>CAVRHH010000001.1:0-38497 GCA_963720945.1 uncultured Actinomycetes bacterium
ATGCGCGTGGCGCACAGATCACCCCATCTGTACGGCCGCAGCCACTCGCCAGCAGCGGCGCCGGAGAATGCATTAGGCGGAAGTGTGTGCTTGCTCTGGTTTGTGCACCTCGCGGTGGTCATAGTTTGAGCGGGCAGCGTTGGCCTGTGGCCCGCCACTGTCCCGCCGGGGGCGTGGTCAGCGGATCTGCGCAAGGCGCCGTCCACCGGCCTGGCTGCGGACCCTGCCGGTGAGCGGGCTGGCCTTAGCCTTCCGTAATGCCGGTAACATTGCTGCTACCAACTGTGAAGCTGTTGCGCCTCCCGGTCAGGCTGCTGGAGCCGCGCTGGACCGGGTGGCTGATCGGTATTCCGGTGATGTGTCATGCGCCGCAGGCAGTTCCGTCCGCGGACCGTCAGCAGAAGCACTTTCCGCCCGCGGCGCGCCGGCCGCGCTGGGCGCCGGCCGGAGGTTGCCGGCCGTGGTCACAAGCTGCGGTCACGCCTGACGATCGCGGCTGCCGTCATTCTCGCCGCCGCCGTGGCCTGGGTTGCGGTGGAACTGCTGCGCCCGGTCCCCTCGATGGCCCTGACCGCCTCGGTCACGACAGCGCGCGTCCTGCCCGGGACCGCGCCCCGCCCTGATTGGCCCGGCCAGGGAGAGGCCGCCGCCGGGCTGCCCGGAACCGGCCTGCTCGGCACGCACGGCGGCAGCCAGCCGGTGCCTATCGCGAGCCTGGCCAAGATCATGACCGCGTACGTGGTGCTCGGCGACCATCCGCTGGCCGCGGGCGGCCCCGGCCCGGCGATCACCGTGACCGCGGCCGACGCAGCGGCCTACGCCAGCGATGAGCGGCAGGGACAGTCGGTCGTCCGGGTGGCAGCCGGGGAAAAGCTGACCGAGCGTCAGGCGCTGGAGGCGATGCTCATCCCCTCCGGCAACAACATCGCCTCCATGCTGGCCGGCTGGGACGCGGGCTCGGAAGGGGCGTTCGCGGCGAAGATGAACGCCCGGGCGCGCTCGCTCGGGCTGCACGGCACACGGTACGCGGACGCGAGCGGAGCGGACCCGGCCACGGTGAGCACGGCCAGCGACCAGTTCGGGCTCACGCTGCGCGCGCTGCAGATTCCGGCCTTCCGCCAGATCGTGGCCATGCCGCAGGTCACGCTGCCGGTCGCGGGCGTGGCATACAACGTCAATTCCAGCCTCGGGCACGACGGGATCGTGGGCGTCAAGACCGGCTCAGGCTCACCGGCCGGCGGGTGCCTGTCCTTCGCCGCGATCCGGACGGTCGCGGGCAGCCAGGTCACGATCGTGGGCGTCGTGCTCGGCGTGCAGGCAACCTCCGCTCAGCCGAGCGAGCTCGGCGGCGTGATTTCCGCCGCCGAGAACCTGCTCACCAGCGTCGGCGGGGACCTGGAGCACGCCGAGGTCGTCCGGCCCGGCGCAGTGCTGGGCAGCGTATCGAGCGCGTGGACCGCCGGGCCCGCCGCCGTGGCGGCCACCGGGGTCAGCGTGACCGGCTGGCCCGGCACCCCGGTCACGGTCACCGTGACACCGCGCCCGCTTGCGCACGCGATCAGCCAGGGCCAGCCCATCGCCCGGGCCACCGTCACCGTTGGCAGCCAGGTCAGCAAGATCACCCTTGACGCCAGCCAGGCCGCGCCGGCGCCGTCGATACGCTGGCGCCTCACCCGGCTCTGATCGGGTCTGGTCCTCCTGCCGCTTATAACGATCTTTCAGAACAGCGCCGTAGGCTACGGCGACCCAGCAAGCAGCCGACCAGATCGGCGGTTCGCGTTCGCGCTGAGGTCGCAGTGCGTCACCGCCGTATGGTGATCGGGATTCGCGGTGCCGTCCTGACAGCGCACCGGCAGACCGGGAGGTGCGCGCATTAGATGACATGCATCGGGCCGGACTGAGCTGAGGTCGCGGCCGGTGCTGTGAGACCTCCCCAGCTCAGACGCGTCACGATTGACTTCGTAGGCAATTCGCATGGAGGGGTGTGCGCCCCTCCGGAGCGTGAGGAGGTCCCGATGCCCATCGTAGGCGGGCTGGATATCCACCGGAAACAGATCACCTTCGACTACCTCGACACCGAGACCGGTCAGGTGTGCCGCGGCCAAGTCAGCCCGGCCGACCGGGAGCACCTGCGCGCGTGGCTGGCGCGGTTCGCTGGCCTCGATGATGTCGCGTTCGCGATCGAGGGATGCACCGGGTGGCGGTATGTCGCCGAGGAACTGGCCGCGGCCGGGATCGCGGCGCATCTGGCCGAGCCGGCCGATACCGCGTTCGCCCGCGGCCGCAAGCGGCACGCCAAGACCGACAAGACCGACTGCCGGCACCTGCGGATGCTGCTGGCCGAGGGACGGCTGCCGGAGTGCTGGATCCCGCCCGCCCGCATCCTGGAGGCCCGGGCGCTGCTCGAGCTGTATCACGACCTGCGGGCCGAGCACACCGCCTGGGTGCAGCGGATCCACGCGGTGCTGTTCCACCACGGCGCCCCGGCCCTGGGCGCGGGCACACTTCGCAGCGAGCCGGGCGTAGCCGCGCTGCGGACGGTCACCGCCGAGTGGCTGTCCCCGGCCGGGCAGCTGCAGGTCGCCACCGCGCTGGAGGTCCTCGAGGTGCTGGAGGGCCGGATGCACGAGCTGCGGCACCAGCTGACCGACGCCGCCCGGCACCTGGCCGGCGCGAAGGTGCTGGCCGCGCGGCTGTACGGGGTCGGGCCAGTCACCGCGCTGGCGATCACCTGCTGGCTGGCCGGGGCGGACCGGTTCTCCTCCTCCCGCCAGGCGGTCCGGTTCGCCGGGCTGGACGTCACCGTATGGTCCTCGGACCGCAAGGGCCCGCCCGGGCGGCTGTCCCGGCAAGGACCACCCGTACTGCGCTGGGCAGTGTATGAGGCCGCCAAGACTCACGCCCGCTCCTCGGCCCCTGACCACCGCTACTACGCTCAGGTCAAGGACCGCTGCAACGGCAAGCGCGCCGCGTTGTCCGAGGCCCGCAAGATCCTCCGGCAAGCCCATCACATCCTGGCCGAGCTCGGCGACGACGCGCTGTCCGCCGCCTGAGACCCCCGCCCCATGACACGGTGACCAGTCTGTGACCGCCGTCCCGGCCGGACCACGTCTGCAGCCGCACTCACCCGATGGGGAACCACCGCGGCCAGCTCCCGCCGAACCGCTGTCAGCCGCTGCCGGCCCGCAGGGCCAGGCGGACGGCCTGATTAGACTGAGCGGCCGCATCCCCGCAGGCCGGGGACACCCAATCAATCATCATGTCGCCGGGGCAGCGCCTGTGGGTCCGGTGGATGACCCGTGCAATGTGATCAGCAGTCAATTTTTTAGAGAATTACCGGCGTGGCTGGCCCGGTTCGCTGGTTGCGATGATGTAGCGTTTGTCGATAGTATGGATGGATTGGGTGGCGGTACGTCGCCGAGGAACTGGCCGCGGCCGGGATCGCGGCGCATCTGGCCGAGCCGGCCGATACCGCGTTCGCCCGCGGCCGCAAGCGGCACGCCAAGACCGACAAGACCGACTGCCGGCACCTGCGGATGCTGCTGGCCGAGGGACGGCTGCCGGAGTGCTGGATCCCGCCCAGCCCGCATCCTGGAAGCCCGGGCGCTGCTGGAGCTGTATCACGACCTGCGGGCCGAGCACACCGCCTGGGTGCAGCGGATCCACGCGGTGCTGTTCCACCAGGGCGCCCCGGCCCTGGGCGAGGGCACACTTCGCAGCGAGCAGGGCGTAGCCGCGCTGCGGACGGTCGCGGCCGCCGAGTGGCTGTCCCCGGCCGGGCAGCTGCAGGTCGCCACCGCGCTGGAGATGACTCGAGGTGCTGGAGGCCCGGATGCACGAGCTGCGGCACCAGCTGACTGGATGCCGCCCGGCATCTGACCGGCGCGAAGGTGCTGGCCGCGCGGCTGTACGGGGTCGGGCCAGTCACCGCGCTGGCGATGACCTGCTGGCTGGCCGGGGCGGACCGGTTCTCCTCCTCCCGCAAGGCGGTCCGGTTCGCCGGGCTGGACGTCACCGTCTAGTCCTCGGACCGCAAGGGCCCGCCCGGGCGGCTGTCCCGGCAAGGACCACCGGTACTGCGCTGGGCAGTGTATGAGGCCGCCAAGACTCACGCCCGCACCTCGGCGCCGGACCACCGCTACTACGCCCAGGTCAAGGACCGCTGCAACGGCAAGCGCGCCGCGTTGTCCGAGGCCCGCAAGATCCTCCGGCAAGCCCATCACATCCTGGCCGAGCTCGGCGACGACGCGCTGTCCGCCGCCTGAGACCCCCGCCCCATGACACGGTGACCAGCCTGTGACCGCCGTCCGGGCCGGACCACGTATGCAGCCGCACTCACCCGATGGGGAACCACCGCGGCCAGCTCCCGCCGAACCGCTGTCAGCCGCTGCCGGCCCGCACGGGCCAGGCGGACGGCCTGATTAGACTGAGCGGCCGCATCCCCGCAGGCCGGGGACACCCGATCAATCATCATGTCGCCGGGGCAGCACCCAAAGCCCCGCGGACCCAGGTAAGGCTGGCTGCTCCTGGTCCCCGGCCCCGGCCGCCACGGCTGGTCACCCCCGCAGAAAGGCCGCATGCCCGGAACCGCTGAACCGTATCCCGCACCACCACGGGCTCCCTGACCCGGCAGCTATCCAAAGGGACAGGGACCAGACTCAGCCACCCCAGATTCAGCCGCCCCCCGACCAAGGCAACTATGACGGGCAGGCACCGCCATCGGGCTGACCGGCCGCCCCGGAATTTGACAAGGGAACCCTCGCGAGGACCCTCATCGGGCCATACCGGCAGGTCACAAGCCCTGCCCGATCGGCCGGCAAGCCTACGGGTCCTCGCCCCTTGTCAAATTCCTGCACCCTCAGCGCCGTCGCCCAGAACACCGCTTGCCGTCACTGGCAGATGCAGGTAAGGCGGGTATCGCGCCTCGAGAAGACTAACCGCGATCGCGGAGCGTGACGATTACGGTGTATTGCGTGCCGGGGTCGAACGCGACATCGATCCGTGGAATGGGCCCAGTCGCTCCAGCCCGAAGTTCCCCCAAGCCGATTGGTCAACGCGTTTGACCAGGTGGTAGAGCCCTTGATCACGGAAATTACATGACTACGTAGTCATGAGCTGAGGCTGTTTCACCTGGTCAGCGCCCTATCGGTTCGCCACCGGGGGGAACTACGGTCTAGCCGCCCGGAAGCGGCTGGCCGTGCCGGTTCCTGCCCGTCTGCCCTGACCGCAGCCGTACCCGCACCTAAGGCCGGCTCCAGGTAAACCGGCCGGCCGGGCTCCGGGCCTGGCGACTGACACTTCCGCGCCGGGCTACTTCAGGATGTTGACGGCACGTGCCACGATCAGTGCCACCGTGACGATGGAAACGACCGACTGCAGGGCCATGGCGAGCTTGGCCCAGCGGGACAGCGGCAGCACATCGGTCGGGCTGAACGCTGACGCGTTGGTGAATGCCAGGTAGAGATAGTCGGCGAAGGCGGGTTCCCAGTCGCGCGGTGCCAGCTCCGGGCTGGTCATCTGCACGAACTGGAAGTCCGGGTACGGACGAGTGCCGAGGGCGCGCGCGACCGGGCCGCCCCGGTCGAACTCCCAGTACCACAGCCCGAACACGATGACGTTGGTGAGCCAGATCGCTCCGCCGGTGACCAGCAGTGGCCCGGCGTTCTCCCCTTCGGTGCCGCGGACCAGGCCGATGGCCAGGCTCACCACCGACCATGCGTTGGCGAAGCTGATCAGCGCCGCCAGCGTGAGGCCCAGCATGCGCAGCACCCGGGACTGGCGGTCGATCCGGTGCGGGTTGGCCAGGAACAGCGCGAGGAGCAGTATGCCCTGCAGCGCGGGCAGGATCCACGCCGGCCGCAGCACCGCCAGCCGTCCTGGCACCGCGACCTGCAGCCCGATCGCGACCGCGGTGCAGGCGGCGACCTGCCAGCGCCGCTCCCCCCTGGTCCGGCGCCGCCAGGCCGGTTTCACCGCGTCAGCGGCCCGCACTGGCGCCCGGAAGACCGCGGCGCAGGTCTCCTCCACGCGCTGGGCGACGGCATGCTCGAGTTCGTCGAACCGCCTGTGCAGCGACGCGAGGTCTTGGGGCTTTTTACCAAGATCGGTCACGCTGCTGCCGGTGGCGATCCCTGCCCGGTCCAGCAACACCTCGCTGTCGTCGCGCAGCTCATCGGGCTGGCGCCGCAGCCGGTCCCGCTCGGCAGGGCTGTACCCCAGGGTATACGCCGCGTTAGCGTCGGCCATCCCTGATACCCCCGAAGCCGCACTAGTCTCCATGATTCCCCCCGTCACTGGGAACCCAAGCGAGCCAGACGGCCGCCATATTCGCCTACATGTACAGAGTGGCGCCCATCACGCCTGATACACCAACGCAGGAAGTACGCGGTCACTAAGTCGGGTCCGCCGCGCGCGTTCCGGGCCTGCGCAAAGGAGACACGTTCGCCGAGCTGGCGGCCGGGGCCGGCATCAGCACCGCCACCGGACCTCAGCTGCCGGCGCCGCCCGCCGTGCTGCCCGCGGCGACAGGCCGCCGTCCTTCCATTTATAAACTGGGACCCGGACGCGCCCGGCATGCTGTCGCGTGCGGGATCCGGTGCTCGTCCCCCGGGGCAGCGATCAGGGCAGCCAGCTACCGAGAGCGCCTCACCGACCCTGGCCGTCCCCGGTCGAGCGGGCAACGGGCCGGGAATTATGCTCTCTCACACGCGTTGATGTAAGTGAGGTACCCGAGAACTGAACCGGCCGTCCGACGACGACTTTCCCCGTGCCGTGGTCACCAGCCCACCCACCGGCGGCTCCGGGTCCTTGTGAGACGCCTGCCGAGGCCCGCTGTGTCGATCCTCGGAGATCCGCAAGTCGGCTCGGCGTTCGAAGCACCAGGCCCTCTGCTCGGGACGTTCCTCGCCCCGTCCGCGGGACCGTGCGGCATGCTGCCGCGGCCACCGTGCCCCGGCATTCCAGAGGAGGAGTCTGTGGCTCGACCAGGCCAGCGCCAGACGGGCGCTCGCCGTACCGCCCTGCGGAAGCAGCGGCGCGTCAGCCACCGCGGCAACGTCGTCTCGGTGCTCTCCCGAACCGCCCGTGAGCTTGAGACGGCTGCCCGGCGCGGCCGCGTGACGCCTGCCGTGCGCACGAAGTTCCAGGCCGTCGCCATGCTGCTGCGGGACGAGCGCGCCCGCGTCCGGGCGGCGGCCGGAAGCGAAAGTCATCGGGCCGAGCAGCTCAAGCGCCTGGACGCCATCGCGACCATCCTCGCGACGACCGCCGTCCGGGACGCTGGACTACTAGCGCTGCTCGCCGAGGACTCCGGCGTCTCCGACGCGGCCCGGTCGCTCAAGCTGGAGATGGCGCGGGACTTCGGCATCGAGCCGGCGCCCGAAGAGATAGCGCCGGCGGAGACCGCGACCGCTCCCGCCCGCACGGAGCTGCGGGTCGTGCCGCAGTCGGTGATCTCCCGGCAGCTGGCGAACCCCTTCCTCGCCCCCGACTTGTCCGCCGTTCCGCAGCGCACCTCCCGTCCGCGCCGCCTGGACGGCTGGGAACTGCTCGGCCCGCTGCTTAGTTCCTTCGAGCGCGCCGGTGGGGGAGCCCCGGCGTGCATGGCGCTCCCGGCGCCGACGGCACAGTTCACCCCGGCGGCCCTGGAGCTGATGCCGCATCAGGGGCAGCTCGTTGGCGCGGCCGCTGCCGGTCACCGGACGTTCCTGCTCGCCGATGAGCCGGGCCTGGGCAAAACGGCCCAGGCGCTGCTCGCCGCAGAAGCGGCGAACGCCTACCCGCTGCTCGTAGTCGTGCCGAACGTCGTCAAGACCAACTGGGCCCGTGAGGCGGCCCGCTGGACGCCCCACCGCCCGGCCACTGTGGTGCAGGGCGACGGCAAGGCTGCCGACGGCTTCGCCGACATCATCGTGCTCAACTACGAGGTGCTCGACCGCCACATGGGCTGGCTCGGTGATTTCGGCTTCCGCGGCATGGTCGTGGACGAGGCTCACTTCATCAAGAACAAGACCTCTCAGCGCTCGCAGCACGTCCTCGCGCTCTCCGACCGCATCCGGTCCCGTACGGCGCGGCCCCTGCTGATGGCGCTGACCGGCACCCCGCTGATCAACGACATCGAGGACTTCCGGGCGATCTGGCAGTTCCTCGGCTGGATCGACGACAGCAAGCCCCTCGACGAGCTGGTGGACGCGCTCGAGGACACCGGCCTGACGCCCGCCGACCGGGGCTTCGACGCCGCGGCGCGCCAGTGCGTGATCGACCTCGGCATCGTGCGCCGGCGCAAGCTCGACGTGGCCGCCGACATCCCCGCCCGCCGGATCGCCGACCTCCCCGTCGAGCTGGACGGACGGGCCGGCCGGTCAATCCGGGCGGCAGAGCGGGACCTCGCTAGCCGGATGGTGGCGCGGTACGAGACCGCGCTCGCGAACCGATCCTCCGACGCCGGTGTCGAAGGCATCGACCACAACCTGGTCCGCCGGGTCGCCCGGTCGGAGCTGAAGGATGCGAAGGCCGCGCAGTCCGGCGAGAACGTGTTCACCGTGATGCAGCGCATCGGCCGGGCGAAGGCCGAACTGGCCGCCGACTACGCGGCGCAGCTGGCCCGCAGCGCCGGCAAGGTCGTCTTCTTCGCCAAGCACGTCGGCGTGATGGACGGGGCCGAAGAGACCTTCGCCCGGCAGGGGGTTCGCTTCTCGTCGATCCGTGGCGACCAGACGCCCACGGCGCGGCAGGCGAACGTCGACGCCTTCGTGAACGACCCGGACGTCGCGGTCGCGGTGTGCTCGCTGACCGCGGCTGGCGTGGGCCTAAATCTTCAGGTCGCCTCAAACGTCGTGCTGGCCGAGCTGTCCTGGACCGACGCGGAACAGACCCAGGCCATCGATCGCAGCCACCGCATCGGGCAGGCCGAACCGGTCACCGCGTGGCGCATCATCGCCGCGCAGACCATCGACGCCCGGATCGCCGAGCTGATCGACAGCAAGGCGGGGCTTGCCGCCCGGGCGCTGGACGGGTCGGATCAGGAGGTCTCCTCCTCGGTCGACGTGCAGCTCGATGCGCTGGTCGCGTTGCTGACGGATGCGCTGCGGGCGTCTTTCGGACATGGCAACACCCCGGGTTCCTGACCGTCAGGATTCCTCAGGCGAGATTGTGTCCGAGGAACAAGGCCGACAATTGCGCATGCCGGTTGTATCGCCCTGACGATGACCCTTGTTCTTGGTGGTGCCCGGTAATGGCGGCTGATCGGCCCCCCGGCCGGCGACGGGCTGTGCGAGGCGTGCGCCGCTGCCGCCTGATTCCGGTCCGATGGTTACAGATTCGGCACACGAACCAGCGTCTCAGCTATCCCCTCTTGTCCCAGGACGTGTCGTGCACAAAAACGTGCACAGAACCCGGCAGCGGCCCGGGACCAGGTCCAGGCCTGGCCGCAGGACCTGTCCCAGCTCGACGCGATCGCTGAATTCAGCCGGATCGTGGCTGCGGCCAGCACGCCCCTGAACAAGCCGGTAACGCCGGATACAGCCGTCACCAGGCCAATGCCGGGACCACACTGCAATCCAGATCAGCCTGTTCTGCGCGCCTGAACCCATAGCCGTGAATGCTGCAGTAACCGCACGGAACGGCGGCAGTGTGCGCGTTGCTCCAGACGAGGGTTGATTACGCAGCGCGATGAGGAACGTTCCACCTCAACCCGTGGTCTGCTATGGCTGGCTGCGGACATCTGCACAGACCGCGATCACGCGCGCGGTGCACGACCACCCGGGGCTGACCGCGCCGAGGTGAATGCCCAGATCGGGATTCCGAGCGGGTTCGCGGCCGAGACTGTTGCCCACCTGGTCGCCAGGCGGCGCGCAGGTCCTCGGTCTCGGTCTCGGCCGCGATCACCGGCACCGGCTTTCATGCTCAGCCCTCGAAGTCCGGCTGGTGCTCGTCGATCGGCCGCACATCCGCGTAGGCGCGTGCCGGAGGCGCTCAGGGCCGGGCAGCTGGCAAGCCGAGCGGTGATCTCGGTCGCGGTCGAAACTGTCGCCCGAGTAGCCAGCGAGCACCTCCTCGGCCTCGGCGTAGGGGCTGTCGGTAAACACTGGGGCGGATAAGGAGCGATCAGGGCAGCAGCTACCGAGAGCGCCTCACCGACTCTGGCCGTCCCCGGTCGAGCGGGCAACGGGCCGGGAATTATGCTCTCTCACACGCGTTGATGTAAGTGAGGTACCCGAGAACTGAACCGGCCGTCGACGACGACTTTCCCCGTGCCGTGGTCACCAGCCCACCCACCGGCGGCTCCGGGTCCTTGTGAGACGCCTGCCGAGGCCCGCTGTGTCGATCCTCGGAGATCCGCAAGTCGGCTCGGCGTTCGAAGCACCAGGCCCTCTGCTCGGGACGTTCCTCGCCCCGTCCGCGGGACCGTGCGGCATGCTGCCGCGGCCACCGTGCCCCGGCATTCCAGAGGAGGAGTCTGTGGCTCGACCAGGCCAGCGCCAGACGGGCGCTCGCCGTACCGCCCTGCGGAAGCAGCGGCGCGTCAGCCACCGCGGCGACGTCGTCTCGGTGCTCTCCCGAACCGCCCGTGAGCTTGAGACGGCTGCCCGGCGCGGCCGCGTGACGCCTGCCGTGCGCACGAAGTTCCAGGCCGTCGCCATGCTGCTGCGGGACGAGCGCGCCCGCGTCCGGGCGGCGGCCGGAAGCGAAAGTCATCGGGCCGAGCAGCTCAAGCGCCTGGACGCCATCGCGACCATCCTCGCGACGACCGCCGTCCGGGACGCTGGACTACTAGCGCTGCTCGCCGAGGACTCCGGCGTCTCCGACGCGGCCCGGTCGCTCAAGCTGGAGATGGCGCGGGACTTCGGCATCGAGCCGGCGCCCGAAGAGATAGCGCCGGCGGAGACCGCGACCGCTCCCGCCCGCACGGAGCTGCGGGTCGTGCCGCAGTCGGTGATCTCCCGGCAGCTGGCGAACCCCTTCCTCGCCCCCGACTTGTCCGCCGTTCCGCAGCGCACCTCCCGTCCGCGCCGCCTGGACGGCTGGGAACTGCTCGGCCCGCTGCTTAGTTCCTTCGAGCGCGCCGGTGGGGGAGCCCCGGCGTGCATGGCGCTCCCGGCGCCGACGGCACAGTTCACCCCGGCGGCCCTGGAGCTGATGCCGCATCAGGGGCAGCTCGTTGGCGCGGCCGCTGCCGGTCACCGGACGTTCCTGCTCGCCGATGAGCCGGGCCTGGGCAAAACGGCCCAGGCGCTGCTCGCCGCAGAAGCGGCGAACGCCTACCCGCTGCTCGTAGTCGTGCCGAACGTCGTCAAGACCAACTGGGCCCGTGAGGCGGCCCGCTGGACGCCCCACCGCCCGGCCACTGTGGTGCAGGGCGACGGCAAGGCTGCCGACGGCTTCGCCGACATCATCGTGCTCAACTACGAGGTGCTCGACCGCCACATGGGCTGGCTCGGTGATTTCGGCTTCCGCGGCATGGTCGTGGACGAGGCTCACTTCATCAAGAACAAGACCTCTCAGCGCTCGCAGCACGTCCTCGCGCTCTCCGACCGCATCCGGTCCCGTACGGCGCGGCCCCTGCTGATGGCGCTGACCGGCACCCCGCTGATCAACGACATCGAGGACTTCCGGGCGATCTGGCAGTTCCTCGGCTGGATCGACGACAGCAAGCCCCTCGACGAGCTGGTGGACGCGCTCGAGGACACCGGCCTGACGCCCGCCGACCGGGGCTTCGACGCCGCGGCGCGCCAGTGCGTGATCGACCTCGGCATCGTGCGCCGGCGCAAGCTCGACGTGGCCGCCGACATCCCCGCCCGCCGGATCGCCGACCTCCCCGTCGAGCTGGACGGACGGGCCGGCCGGTCAATCCGGGCGGCAGAGCGGGACCTCGCTAGCCGGATGGTGGCGCGGTACGAGACCGCGCTCGCGAACCGATCCTCCGACGCCGGTGTCGAAGGCATCGACCACGACCTGGTCCGCCGGGTCGCCCGGTCGGAGCTGAAGGATGCGAAGGCCGCGCAGTCCGGCGAGAACGTGTTCACCGTGATGCAGCGCATCGGCCGGGCGAAGGCCGAACTGGCCGCCGACTACGCGGCGCAGCTGGCCCGCAGCGCCGGCAAGGTCGTCTTCTTCGCCAAGCACGTCGGCGTGATGGACGGGGCCGAAGAGACCTTCGCCCGGCAGGGGGTTCGCTTCTCGTCGATCCGTGGCGACCAGACGCCCACGGCGCGGCAGGCGAACGTCGACGCCTTCGTGAACGACCCGGACGTCGCGGTCGCGGTGTGCTCGCTGACCGCGGCTGGCGTGGGCCTAAATCTTCAGGTCGCCTCAAACGTCGTGCTGGCCGAGCTGTCCTGGACCGACGCGGAACAGACCCAGGCCATCGATCGCAGCCACCGCATCGGGCAGGCCGAACCGGTCACCGCGTGGCGCATCATCGCCGCGCAGACCATCGACGCCCGGATCGCCGAGCTGATCGACAGCAAGGCGGGGCTTGCCGCCCGGGCGCTGGACGGGTCGGATCAGGAGGTCTCCTCCTCGGTCGACGTGCAGCTCGATGCGCTGGTCGCGTTGCTGACGGATGCGCTGCGGGCGTCTTTCGGACATGGCAACACCCCGGGTTCCTGACCGTCAGGATTCCTCAGGCGAGATTGTGTCCGAGGAACAAGGCCGACAATTGCGCATGCCGGTTGTATCGCCCTGACGATGACCCTTGTTCTTGGTGGTGCCCGGTAATGGCGGCTGATCGGCCCCCCGGCCGGCGACGGGCTGTGCGAGGCGTGCGCCGCTGCCGCCTGATTCCGGTCCGATGGTTACAGATTCGGCACACGAACCAGCGTCTCAGCTATCCCCTCTTGTCCCAGGACGTGTCGTGCACAAAAACGTGCACAGAACCCGGCAGCGGCCCGGGACCAGGTCCAGGCCTGGCCGCAGGACCTGTCCCAGCTCGACGCGATCGCTGAATTCAGCCGGATCGTGGCTGCGGCCAGCACGCCCCTGAACAAGCCGGTAACGCCGGATACAGCCGTCACCAGGCCAATGCCGGGACCACACTGCAATCCAGATCAGCCTGTTCTGCGCGCCTGAACCCATAGCCGTGAATGCTGCAGTAACCGCACGGAACGGCGGCAGTGTGCGCGTTGCTCCAGACGAGGGTTGATTACGCAGCGCGATGAGGAACGTTCCACCTCAACCCGTGGTCTGCTATGGCTGGCTGCGGACATCTGCACAGACCGCGATCACGCGCGCGGTGCACGACCACCCGGGGCTGACCCGCGCCGAGGTGAATGCCCAGATCGGGATTCCGAGCGGGTTCGCGGCCGAGACTGTTGCCCACCTGGTCGCCAGGCGGCGCAGCAGGTCCTCGGTCTCGGTCTCGGCCGCGATCACCGGCACCCGGCTTTCATGCTCAGCCCTCGAAGTCCGGCTGGTGCTCGTCGATCGGCCGCACATCCGCGTAGGCGCGTGCCCGGAGGCGCTCAGGGCCCGGGCAGCTGGCAAGCCGAGCGGTGATCTCGGTCGCCCGGTCGAAACTGTCGCACTCTACGACCCAGTAGCCAGCGAGCACCTCCTCGGCCTCGGCGTAGGGGCCGTCGGTCACCACTGGGGCGGATAAGGAGCGGACGGGATCCGGTGTGCAGTCACGTAACGTGACTGAGCTCCAGGTCTGTCAGCTGAGTCATGCCGCTTGGTCGAGGATGCGTTTGACCTTGCGGCGGTCGATGCTGAGTTCGCGGGCGATGGCTCGCTGACCGAGGCCTGCCTCGTGACACGCGCGGACGGTCTGCTCCAGGGTGCGGCGGCGTGCCGAAAACCAAGCGGCGTGCCGAAAACCAAGCGGCGTGCCGAAAACCAAGAAGAGCATGCACTACCTGGCTCAAACCGGGCTTTTCCGGTTATCGCACGTATGCTGTTCCCGAGAGTGACACTGCTCCAGACCTCGGCAGTGGGGATCGTATGAGTGACTCAGACCTGGATGTCGCGACCAGTAATCAGCCAGCCGCCCGCTCGGAAGTTGCCCCGCCGCCCCCAGGTAGCCAGCCCCGGGCCCGTGATCCGTGGCTGCGTATTCATACTGAGGGCGATGTGACGTTGCCATTTGCTGGCCAGCCCGGCCATGGCAGGACAGCAAGCCTCCGGCGCCAGCCGGTCCGCATCATGGATGGCCGGTTGGAAGGCGGTTACACCAATACGTTCGAGCTCATCTGCCCGGCCTGCGGTGACCATCCTGAACTGGATTATTCCCAGGTCTCGCCCCGGCTGCAGTGGCTTCGCGGGCCGCGTACGCTGCAGGCGGGCATCGCAGCGTACGAGAAACACCTGGGGCTGCGTCCCAGGCCAGGTGAGGCCAGCCGCGCTAGCTCAGGTGCTAGTGCTGCGAAGACTGGCGTGACGCAGGCGTTCACGGAAGAAGCGCTCCGTGGATACCGGCACGAGGCGCTGCTGTACTCAGGAATGGCCGAGTTCCTGACCGGAACGACGTCGTTTATCCGCCGGGCGGTCAACGCGGGCGACCCCATCCTTGTGGTGGTGAACAGTTCGAAGATCGGCATGCTCCGGAACGAGCTGGGAGCTGAGGCCGGGAAGGTCAGCTTTGCTGATATGGCCGAGGTCGGCAGCAACCCCGGGCGGATCATCGCTGCGTGGCGGGCCTTCGTGCAGGCCCACGCCGGGGCCTCGCGGCTGTACGGGATCGGGGAACCGGTAGATCCCGGGCGTTCCCCGGCCGAGCTGGCCGAATGCCAGCTCCACGAAGCTCTGCTGAACATCGCCTTTGACGTTGCCACGCCGTTCTGGCTGCTGTGCCCCTATGATCTTGAGGCGCTGGCCGCCGACGTGATCGATGAGGCTCACCGGACCCACCCGTTCGTCGCCCCCGGCCATAACCGGCAGGCGCACAGCAGCTTCCGGCCAATCAATCTCGCGGACCCGTTCGCCCGGCCGCTGCCGCCCCGCCCCGCCGGTTCGGCTTACCTGGCTATCCAGCCCGGCGGCCTCGGTAGGGTGCGGACGTTCGTCGCCGGCCTAGCCCAGCGGGCCGGACTGGACCTGAAGTCAGCCACCGCGATTGTGCAGGCGGTCAGTGAGATCGCCAGCAACAGTCTTCATTACGGCGGGGGCGAGGGCGAGCTCCACGCCTGGACCGACGACCAGTCGCTGGTCTGCGAGGTGTCCGATCACGGCCACATCACCTCACCGCTGGCTGGCCGCCTTCCGCCCGCTCCCGGTACCGCGGCCGGAGCTGGTCTCTGGCTCGCCAACCAGCTCTGCGGCCTCGTGCAGATCTACTCCTCGCCCGGTCGCACTGCTATTCGTCTCCACCAGAACCTCTGACGATTCCCACGCCTCAGACCAGGTGACCGGCCATGCAGGGTCCGGCGTGGATGTGCAGCGCACACGTGAAGGTCGCCGGCTCGGCCTGAAACGCCGCCGGTCGGCCTGTCGGTGTCATTCTTGACCCAGCCGCTCGAGCGCGACGACATTCGTGCCGAGCCACGCCACTGGCCATGGCGGTGGCGATTCCCCGAGCTGCCGGAGATGGTTGTCCGGGTAGGGTACGCCGCCCACGAACCACCCCCCGCACAGGTCTGGCCCCGGCCGGCCTGCAGGTCGCGGAACATCCTCAGCAGGCACACCGGCGGCCGCCCCCAGAAGCACAAGTCGACCGACACGGCGAGATACCCGGCACCGGCCAGCCAGTCCGCCTGCTCACGCACGGCCCGGCCGATGCCAAACCCGTCGTGCAAGACCACCACGCCGGGCCACGGGCCCCCGCCGCCAGGGCTCGACAGATAGCCAGGCATCCCGCCCCGCGATGTGGAGATCGTGACGTCCCCCATCGCCGGCCTCCCGTCCGTGAGCATCCTCACCAGCCTGTCACCGACCCCGGGGCCGCGACAGAACGACGCGGAATCGACTTCGCAGGAGCAAGGCCCCGGCGATGCCGCGCCCGCCTGGGTGATCTGTGGTTGCGGCACCGCATGAGCGGCGGGGTCTAAAGCGGGTCCGTCCCACGCGGTGCTCATGCGGCAGGGGCAGCAACTGGCCGGGCCAGTTTGTCAAGGGTGCGGCGCACGCCGTCGGCGAATACCTGGCAGCGACGGTGGTGTTATTCTCCACCGATTAGGGTGCCGACCAGCTTGGCGTAGTGCAGCAGGTGCACATCGCCGACGTACTGCTCGCGGACGTAGGCATGCGCGGCCTGCCCCATCCGCGCCGCCTGGTCCTGGTCGCCGAGCAGGAGGCAGACTGCCGACCCGAACGCCGCCAGGTCGGCGGGATCCGGCAGCAGGATTCCGGTGCCCTCGCCGATCTGGTCGATGATCCCGCCGACCGCTGAGCCGATGACCGGCCGTCCCTTCCACATTCCCTCCGAGACGGTCAGCCCGAACCCTTCCGCCAGGCTCTTCTGGGCGATGACGGTGGCGTGCCGCTGCAACGCGTTGACCATGGCCGCGTTCTCATCGATGTCATCCAGCGGCAGGGTAACCAGCAGGATCCGCGTCCGGGCAGCGGGGCTCAGATCGCGCCACTGCAACAGGCACTCACCGTAGACCGCTGCGCCCTCCGGGTCGTCGCTCACATCAGTGACCGCCGGGCCGACCAGCATCAGGTACGCGTCATCGACGGGCGCGACATGGTCGGTGAAGCCGCGCATGACCCCGGCCATGTCCTTGAGCCGGTCCCAGCGGGAGACCTGCACCAGTACCGGATCATCGGGTCCGGGGCGGCCCTCGCCGATGATGACCGCTGGTCTGGTGACGACGTCCACATTGCCGTCGCGGCGCACAAACGTGGCGGGCACCGTCGGCGCCACACCATCCAGCACGCCCAGCTTCACCAAGATGGCCCGCACGGTATCGGCGGCGAGTTGCTGGTTCTTCGGGGAGAACGGGTCGATCGACGGCGGGATGATCCACGCCTTGCCAGCGGCGATCCACGACGGGACGTATTCCCGGCGCGAGAACACAAACGCCTCCGCTGCGGTCAGGTGCGGCCGCAGGAAGTCCCACCCTGCCCGGGTCACCTCGTTCTCCCAGTCCACGCCGATGTGGCAGCGCCACACCACTCGGGCGCCCGCCCGCGCCAGCGGCGCGGCCAGGCCAGCGGTCTGCGGGTCGTGCAGCAGCACCACATCGCCGGGCCGGACCCGGGCAGCCAGTTCCACGGCGTTCGCGGCCAGCATCTGCGCGTAATGACCGGCCTCCGCCGCGCCAAGCGGGGCTCCGGACGGGCTGCCGTGGATCTGGTTGTGCAGCCGCTTAGTGATTGAAAAGAACTCGGCGTCGCCGGTGATCACCAGCCAGCCGACGGGGATATCGAGATCCTGCACGTACCCGACCAGGATCTGCAGCATCTCGGCGACCCCGCCGCCTGCTTTGGTCGAGTTGACGTTCCAGATGGTGCGCCCGGCCAGCACCTGCCGGACCTGGTCGGCGGCCCGGGCCAGCTCCGCATACCGCGGGGCGCCGATGATCGGCTCCAGCCGGGATACGGGCAGCCGCGGCACCTCCACCGCATGCAACAGGCTCACGGCATCCGCCTTCCCGGTCGCACCCGGCCGGGCCACTGATCAAGGCGTAACGTGCCCGCTGCGTGACTCAGCACGGCGATAAGAGTCAACCACGGTCACTCACCGATGATCAAGATGCCCTGTGGACGGATCGTCCAGCACAATGACGTCGTGGCCGGCATCCAGGAGCTGCGCCGCTGCTACTGAGCCTATGCAGGCCGCACCACTGGCGACGACCAGCTTTATGACCGGTATCCGATCCGCGGTTCCGGTTTCATCCGCCGAGAACCTCCCCGTCCGGAACGTGACGCGGACCGGTCACATGCACGTCGCCCACGGCCACGACGCCCGCGCCGAAGGTGACGTCGCCTTCGACCTCGAACCGGCGGCAGCGGCGCAGCGACGGCGCCCCGGCAGGAAACCGTTGCTCGAAGTCGGGCAGCAGCTTGTAATAGTGCTTGTCCAGGGTGACGACGGGCCCGGGACCGTCGAAGCTGGGCCTCATCCAGCCGTCACTGGTGAGCTCGTAGGCGTCGGAGCGCACGACCAGCAGGTCGTCCGTGGTTTTCACCGGGGCGAACCGCGAGCGGGGGACGTGGACCGCCCGAGCGCCCGGGATTGAGCTGATCGCCGCGCCCATCGCCGACTCGAGCTGGATCACCGGGGTGCTCGCCGGGTCGCGCGGGTCGACGGGCTCGCGGTTGATGATCAGCGGCAGAGCTGGTGCCGCCGGGTCGGCGGCCTGCAGGTCCTTGAGCGTGTGCAGGTCGATCCAGATGTTGTTGGTGTTATACCAGCGCCAGCGTTCGACGTCGGTGAACGAGGTGTCGCCGTCGGGCACCTGCGCCGTCTCCCGCAGCACCACCCGGCCTTGGTAGCGGGCGAGATGACCGCCCTTACGGTCGGCCAATGTGCCGCGTACCGCCTCCAGCGCGAACGGCACCTGCTCTGCGGCTAGCCATGCGGCGATCCGAACATCGGCAAGCGCGCCGAGGTTGTCGGAGTTGGACACGAAGGCGTAGCGCAGTCCGGCGCCGAGCAGGGTGTCGAGCATGCCGGACGCCGCCAGCGCGGTGTAGATATCGCCGTGCCCGGGCGGGCACCACTCCAACTCCGGGTCGGCTGGCCACTGCACCGGCTGCAGGTCAGCTGCTCGGATCTTGGGCTCGCGACCCTGCAGGAAGTCCAGCGGCACGCCAGGCACGCGCAGGCCGTCGTAGCGGCGCAGCGCGTCCAGCGAGAGGTGGCGGGTGGTCGCGGAGTTCATCAGCACGAGCGGCAGCCGGGCGCCGTGCCGCTCGCGCAGTGCCAGGACCTGCGTAGCGAGGACATCGAGGAAGCTCGCGCCGGGCTTGACCTCGAGCAGCGACTTCGGCCCCGACAGGCCCATGCTCGTCCCCAAGCCGCCGTCGAGCTTGACGATCACCAGCCGGTCGAGCACTTCACGGGCCTGGCCGGGTGTCGGCTCGGGCAGCTCGTCCAGGCGCGGCAGGTCCGGAAGCGGCTCCAGGACCTCGCCCGGCAGGCGTCCGGCCTGCTGCTCACCCAGCTGCTGGAGGCGCCTGCGCAGGGCGGCCAGCTCAGCGGAGTGGGCGCCTCCGGCCTCGGCCTTGGCCAAGACAGCGGCCACATGGTCGGGCGTATTCATGTTCTGATTCTCCTATGAGCCGGTGCGGCCTCAGCGAGGGTGCCCAGAGGTGCTCGGCCGACGTGCTCCGATCAGCTCCCCAGGACCGACGAGAATGCCCAAATCTGCGCGATCACCTCACACGTTGACAGCCGGGGCAGCCCAGCCGTTGCACCAGCAGGCTGCCGCGTGGCTGGGTTTGATCATTAAGCGTGACCAGCGTGCAGCCTGGGTGATGCGTCCGCTAACCGGCCGGATCATGCGTTTCGGGTGATGTGGTGGCGGGATGGGGCGGTAAGGCTGTGCCGTGTACCGGCCGGAGGCACGGTCTGCCCACGCCTACGCGACCCTGGGGATGCCATGGTCCCGCATACCGCCTGGAAGTCCAGCACCGCGCACGGCGGATGGCTGCCGTGGATGGCGCTCGGGGCCGCATTGGCGGCCGGTGGTGCCGTGAGCGGCTGCACTGCCAGTACAGCAAGCTCGCCGGGCACCAGCGCCACTCCGGGTAGTGCCGCTGTGAGCGCATGTGCGGTCACCCCGGTCGCCAACGAGGTCATTCCCACGGTGGTAACGATCGCCGCGCACGGCCCTGGCGGAAGCGGCACCGGGTCAGGCGAGGTCATCAGGTCAGACGGCTACATCCTGACCAACAATCACGTCATCTCGATCGCCGCCGGCAGCGGCGGTTCGGTTGAGGTGCAGTTCTCCGATGGCGAAACCGCCTCCGCGACGATCACCGGCCGGGACCCGCAAACCGATCTCGCCGTGCTCAAGGTCCAGACTTCCCGCCAGCTCAAGGTGATCTCGCTGGGTTCGTCGTCGTCGGTGCAGGTTGGCCAGCCGGTCGTGGCGATCGGCGCCCCGCTCGGCTTGTCCGGCACGGTGACGTCCGGCATCGTCAGTGCGCTCAACCGGACCGTGGAGGTCCCCGGGGACAATGACCGGTCGGCGCTGCTGGTGTCCGCGGTGCAGACGGACGCGTCCATCAATCCCGGCAACAGCGGCGGCGCTCTGGTCAACTGCTCGGGTCAGCTCGTGGGGGTGCCGACGGCCGGCGCGACAGCGCCGGGCCCCTCCGGCCCCTCCGGCGGCAGCATCGGCCTGGGTTTTGCCATACCGGTCGATCTGGCCAAGTCCATCGCTGACGAGATCATCACCACCGGCCGGGTCACGCACGCCTACTTCGGCGTGCAGACCGTGCCGATACCACCCGCGGCCGCCGCCCAGGCCGGGGTACCCGAAGGGCTATTCGTCCAGGGAGTGTCGGCAGGTGGTCCGGCGGCCACGGCCGGGCTGCGCCCCAACGACGTGATCACCAGCATCGACGGCAAGCCAGCAACCAGCAATATTCAGCTGCAGGAGCTGACCTTGACCCAGAAACCGGGCGACACAGTATCCATCGGCTACGACAGAGCTGGTCACTCGGCAAAGGCGACGGTCACGCTGGCCGCGCAGCCATGAGCTGGCCCCGCAGCCCCGCAGCCCCGCAGCCCCGCAGCCCGGGGAACCCCGGCGCCCAGGTGACGTTGCGTGAGGCGGACGAGGCGCTGCCAGCCGGGGCGGAATCACCCGCCGCGTATGAGGCAGATCCGCCCGCGGGGGGCCACGCTCGCGCAGTATGAGCCGAGTGACACTGGGCCGCCACGCCTGGCGGAACGTTCTCCTGTCCAGCCTCGTGCTGCTGGCGGCCGCCTGCAGCTCCACCGGTAGCTCAGCGGGCGGCCCGGCGTCCGCTGGCAGCCCGTCGTCGAGCGCCGCTGCGCCATCCGCGTCCGCACCGGCGTCCACCTCGGCCCTGTGCGAGGACGTTGCCGCGCTGCGCGGATCGCTGCAGAACCTCACCAGCATCCGGCCGAGCGCAAACACAGTGAATGAGCTCAGAACCGCCCTGCAGGACGTTCAGGCGAAGCTGTCCAGCCTCAGCAGCGCCGCCAGCGCCGCCGGCGCCCACTGGAGCGGGCAGATCAGTAATCTGACGTCTGCCCTGACCACGCTTCAGTCCGCCGTCAGCACTCTTGCCACACAGCGCAATGCCAGCAGCGTGTCCGGCGTGGTCACCGCCCTGGCGGGCGTGGGCACCGCAGCGCGCCAGCTCCTGGACACGGCCAGCTCTAGCTGCCCGTCATCGTCGGCGTCGCCCACGTCCAGTGCCTGATCTGGTTTCACCGGCCTCGCCCGCGCCGCCTGCACGGCTTACCCCCGGCCGGGCGGACGGGCCGGGCGGACGGGCCGGGCCCCGCGTCACCCGGAAAGGATGAATCCACCCGGCCGCGGGCGGCATTACCGTGGCCGCGATGAGTGATCCGTCTGCCGCTCCGCCCAAGGAATCCCTGGCTACCAGGATCGAGGGCGAGAAGTCACATCCGCTGGCGTGGAAGACGGTGGCCACGCGCGCCGCGATGGTGGCGGTCACCGGCATCGCCATCTACCTTGTGTTCCCCGCCATCACCGAGCCAGCGCAGCGGAGGCGAGACCTTAGCCGGACGCCGCCAAGCTGATTACCCCCGCTGCCCACGGAGCTCTCCGGCCAGGATCCTGGCTGCCGGAACCCGCCGGGGACCAGGCCGCCGGGGGGAACGGGGCGAACGCGAACGCGCCCACTGCCCCAGCGCCCCAGCGGGTGAGCAACCGCTCCGGCTAACGAGCGGCACCAGCGACGAGCGCGGCACGCTCGGCGTGCGGGGAGACGTATTGCTTGGGGTTGCGCTCCAGGCATCGCTGATGGCTGAGCGCTTCGCAGGCGGGGCAGGCGACGCGGAGGGCAGGGTCGGCGTGAGCGAGCTGGTCGGCGCTGCCCAGGTCAGCGATGACGCGATTGATGGCAATTTCGGATTGTGTTCCCCGGGGCGCCCTTCGTGACGGCGCTGTCCTGAACGGCATCGCGTTTCATCTCATCTCAGGTTGTCCTTTCACGGTATCACGGCGCGAACAATTGCCGAGGCTTATTAAATAATTCGAATATTTTAACGAAGAATTCAGGTGGTACCCCGCGAAGCTGCGTAACCTGGGCAGCAGACCGTAGTCGACGTCGACCAGTTCCGCGGCGTCCTCACCCTGGTAGGCGTCCTCGGTGACCACCACCGCCACCGGCTCGCCGACGAACCGGACCACGTCGCCGGCCAGCAGCGGCTGGTTCATCAGCTCGTTGATCATGCCGGGGACCGGCGGGGGCAGCGCCGGCATCACGGCCAGGTCCGACGCGGTGAACACGGCGATCACGCCGGGCGCCGCTCGCGCCGCGCTGACGTCGATGGCCCGGATCTTCGCGTGCGCGACCGGGGAAGGGACGAAGAACACGCGGCAGGCGCCGGACAGCCGCTCGTCCGCCACGTCGTCGGTGTAGACGCCGCCTCTGGTCAGGAAGCCGGGATCCTCGGTCCGCAGAACCCGGGTGCCCAGAATGCTCACGACGGCCAACTCCCTCTCAGCCGGTCCGGACAGCGCAGCCACGGCCGTCGGCCCGGCCGGAGCTGTGCGGTGGTTCAGCTGGCAACTTACCCGGTGCCCTGACCGGGACCGGGAGGCAGGAGGGCGGCGAACCGCTCGGCGGCGCGGTCGAGCTGGTCCAGGATGCGCGCCCGGGCCGCCTCGCCCAGCGGAGTGTCGGGCCGGGTAACGACGTCCCGCAGCACCGGGACGAGTGGCGCGTACTTGGCGGCGAGTTTCGCCGCCCGGGGCCCGGTGGTGTGGATCAGGCCCACCCCGTTGTCGGTGAAGTCGGACACCTTGATGACCCGCGCCCAGGGGGAGCGGTCCAGGCTTTCCGCGACGTGCTCCCGGTACTGCTCGTGGGTATCCCGGCCCGAGTCGTAGGCCGGGTTGGTCACGGCCGCGACCAGATCCGCCACCCGGGACCCGAACCTGCTGGCCAGCACCGCGAGCGCGGACTGCGGGGTGCCGTCGGGGGCCAGGTCCGCGGCGTGGTCCTCGACCGCGTCGTGCAGCAGCGCGGCCGCGGCGACATCGGCATCGCGCACGCCGTAGTGGGACAGGATCCTGATCGCCACGCGCAGCAGGTGGTTCAGGTACGGCTCCTGCTGCCGGCGATCGGCGGCGTGCAGCCTGGCCGCGAGGTCCAGCGCCTGCTCCAGGCGGTGCCGGTCCACCTCCGGGAACGCGGCGATCTCCGCCGCGAACCGCTCCCGCAGGCCGTCGGTGCCGTAGGTCGCGGTGATCGCGTGCAGCGGCATGGCCGCCAGCAGCCGCCGTCGCCCGGTATCCATACCTTCAGGGCTAGCACACCGCGGCGGCAGCTGCCCGCGTCCCCGGCCGTCTGTGGATAACCTGCGCACCGTGCCCGGCTGATCTCTTTTCCAGCCGAACGGGACTAGCTAAAGCGATCCCCCCGATTTGCGGGTATAGTAAGAAGGTTTCCCGGATAACTTAAAAAGGCCAGGAATCCTGCACCGGGTCCGGCTTTGGTGGCTCCATGTGCCGGTACAGTTCCCAGCCGTCATCGCGCCAGCGGTACACGGAAGCCGCGAGACCCCACCGATGTACGACCTTGACCTGTTCGAACGCGGTCGCCATGGACCGGTGATCGGTCGTGAAACCGCTGGTCGCGTAGACCCGCCATGGCTTGTCGGGCTCCGTCACCCGCTGCCCCCTGCTGCGTTTCGCCCTCGTGTCGGCCATGCAATTGCCTTCCCCGTCGGCGGTGCAGTAACCCTGCGCTGCTGGCTGCCTGCATCATGTCGGCATTTGTCATCATACGCAATAAAAAGGGATACATGTATCCATTCGGTAAGTCCCTGTGAGCTGATATTCGGCGGCCCCGTATCAGCCCTGGTGAGCCCAGATGGCCATAGATCAATTCCGTTTGGCAAAACGTCCGCTAAAGTCTGGTCATGGCTCGCTACGGCCCGCAGTTCGGCCCGGACATCACCTTCCTGGGCGTGGCCCGGTGCGACTGGGCCGACCCGGCGACCTTCCCGGGCGCCGACGTTCCGGGGCGGGTAACCGAAGGGGACGGATAAGCCGAAGAGAGCCGCCGGAAGCCGGCGGCGGACCGGATGGCGGGGACATGGAGACTCTCAACGCGGTCGTGGTGGGCGCGGGGCCGAACGGTCTCGCCGCGGCGATCACGCTGGCGCAGGCCGGCCTCGAGGTGGTGCTCTGCGAAGGCGCGGGCACCGTAGGCGGCGGGGCCCGCACCGAGGAGCTCACGCTGCCGGGGTTCCGGCACGATCCATGCTCGGCGGTCCACCCGCTCGGCGCGGGTTCCCCGGTGCTGCGGTCCTGGCCGCTGGAGCAGCACGGGCTGTCCTGGATCCAGCCCGACCTGGCGCTGGCGCACCCGTTCCCGGACCGGACCGCGGCCACGCTGGCCCGCTCCGTAGCCGATACGGCCGCCTCGCTCGGCATCGACGAGCGCGCCTACGTGCTGCTGCTGCGGCCGTTCCTGGACCGCTGGGACGAGCTGGCCCCGGACGTGCTGCGGGCGCCGCTGGACGGCCTGCCGCGGCATCCCCTGCTGCTGGCCCGGTTCGGGCTGACCGGGCTGGCGCCCGCGGCCGCGCTGGCCGGCTACTTCCGCGGCGAGCGCGCCCGCGGCCTGCTGGCCGGCCTGGCGGCGCACGTGACGGCCCCGCTGACGTCGCTCGCCACCGGCGCGGTGGCGCTCGTGTTCGCGCTGGCCGCGCACGAGGTCGGCTGGCCCACCCCGCGCGGCGGCACGCAGGCGCTGTCCGACGCCATGGCCAGCCTGCTGACCTCACTGGGCGGGACGATCAAGACCGGTCACCCCGTGCGCCACCTGTCCGAACTGCCCCCGGCGCGCGCCTACCTGTTCGACACCTCACCGGAGCAGCTGGCCGCCATCGCCGGTTCCCGGCTGCCGCCGCGCTACGCGGCCCGGATGCGCCGCTACCAGCACGGGCCGGCCATCTTCAAGATCGACTACGCGCTGAGCGGCCCGGTGCCGTGGACTGCCGAGCCCTGCCGCCGGGCCGGCACGGTGCACCTGGGCCCGTCCCTGGCCGATATCGGCGCCGCGCTGCGCTCGGTCCACCTGGGCTCGGCTCCCGGCCGCCCCTTCCTCATCACCGCCCAGCCGAGCGTGTCCGACCCGGGCCGGGCGCCGGCCGGGTCGCACGTCTTCTGGGCGTACTGCCAGGTACCGAACGGCTGGCCGCGGGACCACACCGCCGCCATCGAGGCGCAGATCGAGCGGTTCGCACCCGGTTTCCGTGACCTGATCCTCGCCCGCGCCGTCACCCCCCCGGCCGGCGTCGAGGCCCGGAACCCGAACAACGTGGGCGGCGACATCACGGCCGGCCGCTGTGACCAGCTGCGGCTGCTGTTCCGGCCGACGTTCGCCCCGGTGCCGTACGCGACCCCGGACCCGTCCATCTACCTGTGCTCCGCGGCGACGCCGCCCGGCCCCGGCGTGCACGGAATGTGCGGATATCACGCGGCCGCGACCGCGCTGCGCCGGGTCTTCGGCCGCCCGGTGCCGCCCAGCCCGGGGCCGCCCAGCCCGGGGCCGCCCAGCGCGGGGCCGGGCAGGTCAGGACCACCCCGGGGTACGTGATGCGGTGGTTCGCGGCCCCCGACTACTGGTTCGCCCGGCTGGCGTTCCAGCGGGGGCTGGCCGTCATCTACCTCATCGCGTTCGTCGCCGCGGTCCGCCAGTTCCGCCCGCTGCTCGGCGAGCGGGGCCTGCTGCCGATCCCGGCCTACACCGCGGGCGTGCCCTTCCGCCGCGCGCCGAGCGTGTTCTCGCTGTATTACTCCGACCGCTTCTTCGCCCTCCTCACCGGCGGCGGCGCGGTCCTCGCCGCGGCGCTGGCCGCCGGCCTGGGCGACCTGGTGCCGCTGTGGGCCTCAATGCTGCTCTGGGCCGTGCCGTGGATGCTGCAGCTATCCCTCGTCAACGTGGGCCAGACCTGGTACGGCTTCGGCTGGGAGACGCTGCTGGCCGAAAGCGGCTTCCTGGCCATCTTCATGGGGAACGCGCGCACGGCGCCGCCCGTCCTGCTGCTGTGGCTGGTGCGGTGGCTGATCTTCCGGCTCGAGTTCGGGGCCGGCCTGATCAAGATGCGCGGCGACCGCTGCTGGCGCGACCTGACCTGCCTGCGCTACCACCATGAGACCCAGCCGATGCCGGGACCGCTCAGCTGGTTCTTCCACCACCTGCCCGATCCGCTGCACCGCGCCGAGGCCCTGGCCAACCACGTGGCCCAGCTCGTCGTGCCGTTCGCGCTGTTCGCACCCCAGCCGGTGGCCAGTGTGGCCGCCGCGGTCATCATCGTCACGCAGCTGTGGCTCGTGCTGTCCGGCAACTTCGCCTGGCTCAACTGGCTGACGATCGTGCTGGCCGCGTCCGCGGTGGACGACTCCGCGGCCCGCCGGGTGCTGCCGCTGCCGGCCGCCCCCCGCCTCGCCGCGCCCCCCGGCTGGTACGAGGGCATCGTGCTGGCGGTCACCGCCGCCGTCGTGCTGCTCAGCTACCGGCCCGCCCGCAATCTGCTGTCCCGGCGCCAGGTCATGAACGCCAGCTTCGATCCGCTGCGCCTGGTCAACACCTACGGCGCGTTCGGCTCGGTCACCCGGCGGCGGCACGAAGTCATCATCGAGGGGACCAGCGACACAAAGATCACGCCCGGCACGCACTGGCGGGAGTATGAGTTCAAGGGCAAGCCCGGTGATCCGCGGCGGCGGCCGCCGCAGGTGGCGCCCTACCACCTGCGGCTGGACTGGCTGATGTGGTTCGCCGCGCTGTCCTCCCGGTACGCCCAGCCGTGGCTGGTCCCGCTGCTGTACCGGCTGCTGGCCGGCGACCCCGGCGTGCTCGTGCTGCTGCGCTCGAACCCGTTCCCCGGCACGCCGCCGGTCTTCGTCCGGGCCCGGCTCTTCCGGTACCGCTACACGACCTGGCACGAACTCCGGGAGACCGGGGCCTGGTGGCAGCGGTCGCCCGTCCGCGAGTACGTCCCGCCCGTCACCCTGTGGCCCCAGGATCGGGTAACCTGACCTGCGACCCATTTCGCGCCTCGCAGACGCCGGGCACCGTGGTCATAGGGCGGAGTAGCTCAGTCAGGCAGAGCAAGCGGCTCATAATCGCTGTGTCGCCGGTTCAAGTCCGGCCTCCGCTACCAAAGTAAGCATGTCGGAACCCTGTCTCTCTGCGGAGGCAGGGTTGAGGTGCCCCGGGTCCGGTGGAGACTTCCTTCCCGGAAGGATGATCCTCAGACCGAAGCAATGCCCTCGACAGCTTCGTGAGCGCGCGGTTCGTCTGGTGGCTGAGCATCGCGGTGACAATGAGACCGGTTACGCCGCGATCCGTTCGATTGCGGCCAAGCTTGGCATTGCCACCGGAGACGCTGCGCCAGTGGGTCCGCCGGGCCGAGTTGGGGCGGCGCGGCGCTTTGACCGATATGGAACTCAGCGGCAAGATAGCGGGTGACCTAAAGAGCGCCTTCGAACAGTGGACCTGCTGTTTAACGGACATGTCCCCGCTGTATCAAGTGGAAGCCCCGGTCCGTGCGTGCAGACCGGGGCAAGAGGCTGCTCAGGGCGGAGACACCCGAGCATCCGTGTACTTATGGCTCAAGCGAGCCGGGCTTTGCTCTAACGTAGTGGGCAAGGGTGAGGTTCAACGTGAACCCTCTCACCCTTACGAATCTCCCGCTCGCTGGCCTTCGGCCGGCTTCGCCGGAGTTCAGTGTTAGCCCCGGGGGACGACCCCCCGGACCCCCGGTGCGGGCCTCCGGCCCGCCTGGGCCGTTGGCCTGCGGGGAACAAGGACGGCGCTTGATACGCTGTTCTGCTGTCCACCTGAAAGAGAAAGGCGCTTCGCCGTGGCTGCCACCGACGTCCGGCCCAAGATCACCCTGGCCTGCCAGGAGTGCAAGCACCGCAACTACATCACCCGCAAGAACCGGCGGAACGACCCCGACCGGCTCGAGCTGAAGAAGTACTGCCCTAACTGCCGCTGCCACCAGCCGCACCGCGAGACCCGCTAGCCACTCCGATGGCCCTCAACCGGGACTACATCGGCCGGAGTTTCCCGCCGTCCGAGCCCTATGAGGTCAGCCGGGTCAAGATCGCCGAGTTTGCCGACGCGATCGGCGATCCCAGCCCGCTGTGCCGCGACCGTGACGCGGCGCGGGCGGCCGGGTACCCGGACGTCATCGCGCCGCCCACGTTCGCCATCGTCATCACGATGGCGAACAGCTCCTACGCGGTCATGGACCAGGACCTGGGGCTGGACTACTCGATGGTGGTGCACGGCGAGCAGCGGTTCGAGCACGCGCGCCCGCTGCACGCCGGCGACGTGGTTGTCGCGCAGTCCACGATCACCGACATCCGGGACGCGGGGCGCAACGTGATGCTCACGACCCGGACCGACATCGCCACCACCGGCGGCGAGCACGTATGCACCGCCTTGTCCACCCTCGTCGAGCGCGGCGGGGCGGGCTGACCCGGCGCGCGCAGCGGCGCGCCGGACACGGCGCTGGCTGAGCCGGGGGACTGAGCCAGCGACGAACCGGACATCGGGGAACGGGTAACGGGGGCTGGCGGGGGCAACGGCCGCGAATCTGAAGCGGGAGGCGGAACGGTGGCAGCGACGGTGAAATACGCGGACGTGCAGCCCGGCGCCGAACTGGAACCGAAGAGTTACCAGGTCACTCGGCTTGACCTGGTGAAGTACGCGGGCGCGTCCGGCGACTTCAACGTCATCCACTGGAACGAGCGCGTGGCCAGGTCCGTGGGCCTGCCCAACGTCATCGCGCACGGCATGTTCACGATGGCCCAGGCCGGGCGGTTCGCCAGCGAGTGGGCGGGCGACCCGGGGGCGATCGTCGAGTTCGGCGTGCGGTTCTCCTCGCCGGTCGTCGTGCCCGACGATGACCAGGGCGCGACCATCGAGATGAGCGGCACCGTCCAGGAAAAGCTCGACGGCAACAAGGTCGTGCTGGCGCTGGTCGCCCGGTCGGGTGGCACCAAGATCCTGACCCGGGCCCGGGCGGTCGTGGTCCTGCCCTGATGCGCACGCAGGTACCGCTCGCGCCCTACACCACGCTGGGCCTCGGCGGTCCCGCCGCCATCCTGGCCGAACCGGCCGATGAGGCCGGTCTCATCGCCGCCGTCCGCGCCGCCGACGACCGCGATGAGCCGGTCTTCGTGCTCGGCGGCGGCAGCAACGTGGTGATCGCCGATGCCGGCTTCCCCGGCACGGTGATCCGCGTGGCCACCCGCGGGGTGTCACTGCGGGCCGCCCGGGACGTGACGGCCGTGACCGTCGCGGCCGGGGAGAACTGGGACAACGTGGTCGCGCGATGCGTGGCCGAGGGGCTGGCCGGGCTGGAATGCCTGTCCGGGATCCCCGGGCTGGCCGGCGCCACCCCGGTCCAGAACGTCGGCGCCTACGGCCAGGAAGTGGCCGACACGATCACCAGCGTGCGCGCCTACGACCGCGAGAACCGCCGGATCGCCGAGCTCCCGGCCGCGGCGTGCGGCTTCGGTTACCGGACCAGCTTCTTCAAGCAGACGCCGTTCGCGGGCGGCTCGGCCACCGGGCGGTTCGTCGTGCTGGCCGTCACCTTCCGGCTCACCCCCGGCCCGCGGTCCGGCCGCATCCGCTATCCCGAGCTCGCCACCGAACTCGGCGTCGCGGCGGGCGAGCGGGTGCCGCTCGGCGAAGCCCGCTCCGCGGTGCTGAAGCTGCGGGCGCGCAAGGGCATGGTGCTCGACGCCGGCGATCCGGACACCCGCAGCGCCGGCTCGTTCTTTACCAACCCGGTCCTGACCGGGACCGAGTTCGGGGCGGTCCTGGCGGCGGCGCGCCGCGCGGCGGGGCCGGCCACGGACGTGCCGCACTTCCCAGCGGGAGACGGCCGGGTCAAGGTGCCGGCCGCCTGGCTGATCGAGCACGCCGGCTTCGGCAAGGGTTACCAGGGGCCCTCCGGGGCCGCCGAACCCGCCACCAGCGGCCGGCACCACGCGGCGGCGGCCCGCGTCTCGTCCAAGCACACCCTGGCCCTCATCAACCCGGGCGAGGCCAGTACGGCCAGCCTGCTGGCCCTGGCCGGGCAGATCCGCGCGGGCGTGCACGCCGCCTTCGGGGTGACCCTCGTCATCGAGCCGGTACTCGTCGGGTCCGGGGGCTGGCCCCCGCCAGGTCCGTTCGGGCATATTGAGCCGGTCAGGGGCATCTGACCAGCAGGTCAGGCGGCGGCGAGCCAGGCGTCGATGCCGGCCAGCACACCGGCGCGTACCGGATCCGGCGCCGCCGAGCCCAGTACGGACATCCGGGCCAGGTCGGCCAGCTCGGCGTCGCTGAAACCGTGCTGACGCCGGGCGATGCCGTACTGCGCGACCAGCCGCGACCCGAACAGCAGCGGGTCGTCGGCGCCGAGGGCGACCGGCACCCCGGCCTCGAACAGCTGCCGCAACGGCACGTCGCGCGTGCGGCCGGCGATGCCCAGCGCCACGTTGGACGACGGGCAGACCTCCAGCGTGACGCCGCGCGCCGCCAGCCGCTTGACCAGCTCATGGTCGGACGCGGCCCGCACGCCGTGCCCGATCCGGTCCGCGTGCAGCTCCTCCAGGCAGGCCAGCACGCTGGCCGGCCCGGCCAGCTCACCCCCGTGCGGGACGGCGAGCAGGCCGCCGCGTTCGGCGATGCGGAAGGCCGGGGCGAAGTCTTCCGCCCGCCCGCGCCGCTCGTCGTTACTGAGGCCGAAGCCGGTCACGCCCCGCCCGGCGTACTGCACGGCCAGCCGGGCCAGCGTGCGCGCGTCCAGCGGGTGCCGGGTCCGGTTGGCGGCGATGACGACCGCGAGCCCCACGCCGGTCGCCGCGCTGGCCACGGCCGCGGCTTCCAGCACGAGCTCGACGGTGGGAGTCAGGCCGCCGAAGCGCCCCGCGTACCCCGACGGGTCGACCTGGATCTCCAGCCAGCGGGACCCCTCGGCCCGTTCGTCTTCCGCGATCTCCCGCAGCAGCCGGCCGACGTCCGCCGGGGTCCGCAGCACCGACCGCGCCGTGTCGTAGAGCCGCTGGAACCGGAACCAGCCCCGCTCGTCGGCGCCGCTGAGCTTCGGCGGCCATTCCTCGGTCAGCGCCGCGGGCAGGTGGACGCGGTGTTCACGGGCGAGCTCGACCAGCGTCGAGTGCCGCATCGCCCCCGTGAGGTGCAGGTGCAGGTGCGCCTTGGGAAGCTCATCGAGCGGACGTGCCATCCGCCTAGTGTGGCCCCTCCGGCGGGGTTACCGGGCCTGGCCCAGCAGCTTGCCGATGCGCATGACGCCTTCCTCGAGATCGGCGTCGCCCAGCGCGCAGGACAGCCGGAAGTACCCCGGCGTGCCGAACGCCTCACCCGGCACGACCGCGACCTCGGCCTCGTCCAGGATCAGCGCGGCCAGCTCGGCCGAGCTGGCCGGCCGGTGCCCGCCGATCTCCTTGCCGAGCAGTCCCTTCACCGACGGGTAGCAGTAGAACGCGCCCTCCGGCTCGGGGCAGGCCACGCCCGGGATCTCGTTCAGCATCCGCGTCATCGTGCGCCGGCGCCGGTCGAACGCCTCCCGCATCACGGCCACCGCGGCCAGGTCACCGGTCACGGCGGCGAGCGCGGCGGCCTGCGCGACGTTGCAGACGTTCGATGTGACGTGCGACTCGAAGTTGGTCGCCGCCTTGATCACGTCAGCCGGGCCGATCATCCAGCCGACCCGCCAGCCGGTCATCGCGTACGTCTTGGCCACGCCGTTCAGCACCACGCACTGCTCGGTGACCTCGGGCGCCACCACCGGCATGGAGGAAAATTCGGCGTCGCCGTACACCAGGTGCTCGTAGATCTCGTCGGTGACGACCCACAGCCCGTTGGCCGCGGCCCAGCGGCCGATCTCGGCGACCTGCCCCGGCGGGTAGACCGCGCCGGTGGGGTTGGACGGCGACACGAACAGCAGGATCTTGGTCCGCTCGGTGCGCGCCGCCTCCAGGTCCGCGACCGACGCCAGGTACCCGGTGCTCTCGTCGGTGGCCACCGGGACGGTGACCCCGCCCGCCAGCTGGATGGCCTCCGGGTAGGTGGTCCAGTACGGCGCCGGCACGAGGACCTCGTCGCCCGGGTCGAGGAGCGCCGCGAACGTCTGGAAGACCGCCTGCTTGCCGCCGTTGGTGATCAGCACCTGGCTCGCCGCGGCGCGGAAGCCGGAGTCCCGGGCGGTCTTGTCGGCCACGGCCTGCCGCAGCTCGGGAAGGCCGGCCGCGGGCGTGTACTTGTGGAACCGCGGCTCCGCGCAGGCCCGCTGGGCTGCCTCGACGATGTAGCCGGGGGTGGGGAAGTCAGGTTCGCCGGCCCCGAAGCCGATGACCGGCCGGCCGGCCGCTTTGAGCGCCTTGGCCTTGGCGTCCACGGCCAGAGTGGCTGATTCGGCGATCGCGGACAGGCGCGCTGAGATGCGAGGATGTGTCGTGGGCATACACCCATGGTGACATCCCGCCCGCCTGCCCGCACATCGATAAAACCCATACCCGGCCGCGGGTACCTGGCGCGGTTACCGCCGCGGGCGATTTACCCGCTGGCCGGCCGCCCGCCTCCTGCGGTCAGCCGGCGGTCAGGTCAGGAGCGGCCCCGTGGGGCGGCCCTGTGAGGCGGCCCTGTGAGGCGGCCCTGTGAGGCGGCCCTGTGAGGCGGCCCTGTGAGGCGGCCCTGTGAGGCGGCCCTGTGAGGCGGCCCTGTGAGGCGGCCCTGTGAACCGGGCCTTCAGGCCCGGTGAGTGGCCGGTGTGCCGGCGAAGTACCACCGCGGGGCGCGAAGCGCAGCGGGGGCACGGGGGGCGCCCCTCCGAGCTAACACAGCCCGCCGGGCCAGCACAAGTTCGTCCCCCCGGGCTGACAACTGCTACACTTTCGGGTCTGATGGTGTTCCGTCGCTGCTGGCGCATGCCCTCCGGACGGTGCCGCCCCCCAGGCGGCGGCCCGGAAGGCGGACGCTGGCCAGGTCACCAGGTAAAGGGCAGTAGCTCAATTGGCTAGAGTCCCGGTCTCCAAAACCGGTGGTTGGGGGTTCGAGTCCCTCCTGCCCTGCAATAAACATTGACCGTTCAGCGCTTCATAGGTGAGGACATGGCGACTCAGACGCGCGGTGAGGCCGCGGAGAGACGGGGCGGATCCAAACCCCCCGCACAGCGGAACCGCACGACTCCGGCGCTGTTCTTCCGCCAGGTTGTTGCCGAACTGCGCAAGGTCATCTGGCCGACCCGGCGGGAACTGGTCACGTACACAACCGTGGCCATGGTTTTCATCGTCGTGATGATCACGATCGTCACCAGCCTGGACTACGGCTTTACCAAGCTGGTCATCGCGCTCTTCGGCTGACGGGGGTGAGCCGGCCCGGCGGGCCGGCAGCCCGGCTGTGGCGTATCCGCCGACGGCATGCCCGCCGGCAACGGCGTCCGGTCGCCGGGAAGCGCGGGCGAAGAAGCGCGGCGAATCCGCGAGGAAGCATATAGAGAGAAGAGCAACTGTGTCCGAGCCCCAAGTGCAGGTGGGCGAATCCGTAGACGCGGACGAGGCGTTCGCCGGATCCGATGAGCGAGGCGGGGAGGCCGACGTGACCGAAGACCCCGGGGCTGCACCAGAACCAGAAGACGCCGGCTCCTACGACGACGCCGATTCGTCCGGCGAGAACATGTCCGGCGGCCTCGGCGCGGAGCCCGCGGCGCTTGATGAGCCCGCGGCGCTTGATGAGCCGGCGGCGCTTGACGAGCCGGCGGCGCTTGACGAGCCGGCGGCGCTTGACGAGCCCGCGGCGCTTGACGAGGGCGGGGACGCGGTGGCGGCCGGGGCCACGGATGAAGCCGGGGCCATCGAAGAGGCCGAGGCCGATGAGGCAGGCACCGAAGAGGCCGGCACCGAAGAGGCCGACGAGGCCGGGGCCACCGGCGAAGCCGGCGACGCCGAGGAGTCCGGGGCCACTGATGAGGCCGGCGACGCCGAAGCCCGGCTCGAGGCCGACCCGGTGGAAGAGTTCATGCGCCAGCTCCGGGCCATGCCCGGCGACTGGTACGTGATCCACTCCTACGCCGGTTACGAGAACCGGGTGAAGACGAACCTGGAGAACCGGATCTCCTCGCTCAATATGGAGGACTACATCTTCCAGATCGAGGTGCCGGTGCACAAGGTGACCGAGATCAAGCAGGGCAAGCGGCAGCAGGTCCAGGAGAAGGTCCTGCCCGGTTACATCCTGGTCCGGATGGAGCTGACCGACGAGTCCTGGGCTGTGGTCCGGAACACTCCCGGGGTGACCGGCTTCGTCGGATTGTCGAGCCGTCCCTCGCCGCTCAGCCTGAGCGAGGTGGCCGGGCTGCTCGCGCCGGAGCCCGAGGAGCAGGTCAAGCAGGCGGAAGCCGCGAAGACGCCGACCGTGGACTACGAGGTTGGCGAGTCGGTTACCGTGATGGATGGCCCGTTCGCGACGCTTCCGGCGACCGTGAACGAGATCAACGCCGACACGCAGAAGCTCAAGGTGCTGGTGTCGATCTTCGGCCGGGAGACTCCCGTGGAGCTCTCGTTCGACCAGGTCGCCAAGATTTGACGTTCGCCAGTTAGGCACAGCCAGGAACTAGGAAAAGGAACAGGGAATCATGCCTCCACGGAGGAGACGAGTCGCCGCGGTTGTCAAGGTGCAGCTGCAGGCCGGCCAGGCTACCCCGGCGCCGCCCGTCGGCACCGCGCTGGGCCCGCACGGCGTCAACATCATGGACTTTTGCAAGCAGTACAACGCCGCGACGGAAGCTCAGCGCGGCAACATCATCCCGGTCGAGATCACGATCTACGAAGACCGGTCGTTCGAGTTCGTCACCAAAACGCCGCCAGCGCCCGAACTGATCAAGAAGGCCGCCGGGGTCGCCAAGGGCAGCAGCGAGCCGCACAAGACCAAGGTCGGCAGCATTTCCGCCGCCCAGGTCCGCGAGATCGCGCAGACCAAGATGCCTGACCTCAACGCCAGGAGCATCGAGATGGCCGAGCGGATCATCGCCGGCACCGCACGCTCGATGGGCATCCAGGTCGAAGGCTGACGTACCGCGGAGCGGCCGGAACACCAGCCGCCCCGGCAGCGTTACGTTTGCCGTCACAAGTGAACTTGCAGGCGTGGGAGGGCCGGGCGCGGCCCCAGGACCACGGCCTCCGGTAGCAACACAGGAGAAGAAATGAAGCGCAGTAAGGCGTACCGCACCGCCCTCGACCAGATTGACCGGGACAAGCTGTACAGCCCGCCCGAGGCGGTTGAGCTCGCCAAGTCGGCGTCGATCACCAAGTTTGACCCCACCGTTGAGGTTGCCCTCCGGCTGGGCGTCGACCCCCGCAAGGCCGACCAGATGGTCCGGGGCACCGTCAACCTGCCGAACGGCACCGGCAAGACGGCGCGCGTCCTCGTGTTCGCCACCGGTGACCGCGCCGAGCAGGCCCGCGCGGCCGGCGCGGACTACGTGGGCTCGGACGACCTGGTGGAACGGATCCAGGGCGGTTTCCTGGACTTCAACGCGGTCGTCGCCACCCCGGACCTGATGGGCAAGGTGGGCCGCCTCGGCCGTGTCCTCGGCCCGCGTGGCCTGATGCCGAACCCCAAGACCGGCACGGTCACCCCGGACGTCGCCAAGGCGGTCACGGAGATCAAGGGCGGCAAGATCGAGTTCCGCACCGACCGGCAGGGCAACCTGCACTTCGTGATCGGCAAGGCGTCCTTCCCGGCCCGCGCGCTGCTGGAGAACTACGCGGCCGCGCTGGACGAGATCATCCGGCTCAAGCCGGCCGCCGCCAAGGGCCGTTACCTCAAGAAGGCCACGATCACGACCACGATGGGCCCCGGCATCCCGGTCGACCCCAACAAGACCCGCGGCTTCATCGAGGACGAAGAGCCCGCCGCGGTGTAGCCCAGGGGGGACGACCCCCTGGAACCCGCCGCTGCGCTCCGCGCCCCGCCGCGGTAACTTGCCGACACACCGGCCACTCGCCCGGCATAAGGCCGGGCTCGCTGTGCTGACCCGGGGGGACGACCCCCCGGAACCCCTCGCTGCGCTCCGCGCCCCGCGGTGTTACCTCGCCGACACACTGGCGCTCGCCGGGCCGCGAGGGCCCGGCTCGCTGGCCGGTAACGATCGCCTCGCCGTAGCCGCTCGCTGGGCACCATGATCGGCGCCGGTTTCCCGCAGCACGTGCGGGAAACCGGCGCCGTTGGTCGTTTCCGGTCCCGATTTGGCGGGGTGGGGTCAGGGCACGTACTCTGTACCCGCCGAAGACCGCAGGTTGTCACGAGCCATCCGGCTCAAGCTGACCGAAGGTCCCGTGAGAGCGGGCATCCTGCGCAGGTAACTGAGCAAGCTTGTGGTGCCCGGGCGACGTATCGCCCCGGACCACGACGATGCCCCAGTGCGCCTGCGCCTGGGGCTTTCCGCTTTTCACGGGCACTTCTTCGCGCGTATCGGAGACCTTTCCCGGCCCTGCCGTGGTGCCGCGTGAGTCCTGTCCGGGCTCACCGGGGCCAGCGAATCGGCGAGCCGGGACCCAGCAGGAGAGAGGAGGCCCATGGCGAGAGCGGACAAGGTGGCTGCCGTTACGGAGCTCACCAGCCGTTTCAGGGACTCGGACAGTGTCGTGCTGACCGAGTACCGGGGACTCAGCGTTTCGCAGCTCTCCGAGCTTCGCCAGTCGCTCGGGGACAACGCCACGTTCAGCGTGGTCAAGAACACCCTCACCAAGATCGCGGTGGCCGAGGCCGGCCTCGAGGCCGAGCTCGCATCGCTGCTTTCCGGCCCGTCCGCCATCGCGTTCGTCGAGGGCAACGTGGTCGAGGCCGCCAAGGGCCTGCGCGACTTTTCCCGGGACCACCCGGCTCTGGTGATCAAGGGGGGCGTGCTCGACGGCAAGGCACTCAGCCCCGACGAGATCACCCGGCTGGCTGACCTGGAGCCGCGCGAGGTTCTGCTCGCCAAGCTGGCCGGCGCCATGACGGCGTCGATGTCCCGCGCCGCCGCGGTGCTGAACGCGCTGCCGACGCAGGTCGCCCAGCTCGCCGAGGCCCTCCGGGCCCAGCGTGCCGAGCAGGAAGGCGGCGCGCCGGACACCCCGGCCGAAAGCCCGGCCGAAGAAAGCAGCGCCGAGGGCTGAGGCCCACGACGGGGGCTGACGCCCCACGCTCGGCACAGACGTAGGAAAGGAACAGGAAGGAAACCATGGCGAAGCTCAGCACCGACGAGCTGCTCGACGCGTTCAAGGAGATGACGCTGCTCGAGCTGTCGGAGTTCGTGAAGCAGTTCGAGGACACGTTCGACGTCAAGGCGGCCGCGCCGGTCGCCGTCGCGGCCCCGGCCGCAGGCGGCGCTGGCGCCGAGGCGCCGGCGGCGGAGGAGAAGGACGAGTTCAACGTCACGCTCGAAGCCGCGGGTGACAAGAAGATCCAGGTCATCAAGGAGGTCCGCACCCTCACCAGCCTTGGGCTGAAGGAGGCCAAGGACCTGGTGGACGGCGCGCCCAAGCTCGTGCTCGAGAACGTCAACAAGGAGCAGGCGGACAAGGCCAAGGCAGCCCTCGAGGGTGCCGGCGCCACGGTCACCGTCAAGTAAGCTCCACCGCATCACGACGCGGCGCGGGCCGGCCTCAGAGCCTGGCCCGCGCCGCGTTCCGCGTTCCGCCGTCAGCCCGCCGCCCACAGCCTGCGCCCCCCACCGTCCCCTCCCCGCCGGCAGCCCGCCAGCCAGCCCGCAGCCCGCCAGCCAGCAGCCCGCCAGGCCGCCAGGCAGCCCGCCAGGCAGCCCGCCAGGCCGCCAGGCAGCCCGCCAGGCCGCCAGGCCGCCAGGCCGCCAGGCAGGCCGCCAGCCAGCCCGCAGTCGCCCTCCCCGCCCGCGCCCCCAGCGCCCCCCGCCCCCAGCACCCCCTCCGAGGGCAGCGATGGCGTCACCGTAGCTGCCATAGCGTGCCATAGCGACAACGGTGGCGTCACCGTGGTCGCTGGGCCGATCCCGGGACGGCCGCGTTCGGGGCGCGGGAAAAAAAGATTTCCGGCGTGGAATGTTTCGCTGGGGCGGCTGGTTGTGATAAGCGGCTAGAAACCACATGCTGGGTTTCGCGCCTGCTCCGACGATCGCCGAAGATCACGCCCACTGGGCCCCGCTGGGGCCTGCTGAGCTCACCGGCCGCGGGGCCGCCACGGCTGGCTGACGTCACCGGAAGCGGCCTACCTGCGCAACCGAGAGGTATACCCTGCTGAGAGCCGCTCACACGTACAGCCTCGTGTGGCATCTGTCACGAGACGAAGTGGCCCGATCTGCCGGGTTGAGGCTTGACGTTTCGGCGCTAACGAGAAATGCTGCGGAGCAGTTGTGATCCTGACAGTGGCGTATAGTTGACAAGCGGTGTGGCCTCTG
>CAVRHH010000002.1:0-236669 GCA_963720945.1 uncultured Actinomycetes bacterium
CTCGCAGCTGTCGGAAGCGGTCTATGCCGCCCCCGACAGTGAGGGCGCATGGTGGGGGGTGGTGGTCCTGGGCCGACCGGATCGCGCCGATTGATGACGTCGATGACGCGGCGGTCAAGATCGCCTTACGTGCTGGACGCCCGCATGACCGGCTCCGCCCAGCCCGGCGGCGCCGCAGTGTTCGTCCTCCGGTCCCGGCGCGGATGATCGCGGAGAAAACCCGGGAGATCAGGGCGCTGTTTCCCGGCTGGAAGGTCTGGTACGATCTGGTGGGCGCAAACGTGGAATGCGCACCGGGAAACGTGAAGCCCTATTTCGGGCCTGGGCCGGCGGGCGGATGTTCATGGTGTCGGCCTATTAGGCGGGGGGGCTGGTGGCCATGCTGCAGGATCAGATCCGCATTGATATCGCGGCGGAGTTCCCGGGGTGGCGGGTGCGACAGCGTCCGGGCGGCTGGTCCGCTATCCGGTGCGGTCGGCCGGAGAGCAGCGATGGCGCGGTCGTCCAGCTCATGTACTATCCCGCCATCGGGGGCCTGCAGCAGGCGCTGCGGGCGCGCCGTGGCGGCCAGGTCATCTTGCATGAGGCGTGACAGCCTGGCGGCTGGGCGTTAGTCTGCTTGAGTGACCAGGTAGGCAGAGAAGGCGACATCATGGCCTATGAGTACACGCCGCCGAAATACGCGCAGGTGATCGAGGAGCTGCGGCGGCGCATCGAGTCCGGGGAGTACCCGCCCGGTTCCCTGCTGCCCAGCGAGCATCAGCTCAGCGAGGAGTTCCAGATCGCCCGGCCGACCGTGGTGCGGGCGCTGCGGGTGCTGCGCCAGGACGGCTGGATCGAGACCCAGCAGGGCAAGGGCAGTTTCGTCCGCGGCCGACCGGCCCTGGCCGGGCTGGAGTCGGCGCGGCACGGGCAGGCCGAGCTGGACCGTGACGAAGGCCGTGAGGCCGGGGAGCCGGTCGAGACAGGCGTGGTGAAGCCGCCCGCCCGGATCGCGGCGCTGCTGGATGCCCCGCCCGATGAGGCGATGCTGTGCCGCCGGCGCCTGGTCCGCCAGGACGGCGAGCCGTCCGAGGTCATCACCTGGTGGATTCCCGCCGAACTGGCCGAGGGCACGGATCTGGCCAGCCCGGAACCGCTGACCGGGGGCATCCGGCCGCATCTGGCCCGGCGTAAGGGCGTCCGCATCGATCACGTTCTGGAGCAGATCACCGCCCGGCACCCCACCGGCCAGGAAACCAAGCTCCTCGGCGTCCCCAAGACAGCGCCCATCCTCGCTCTCTATGTGACCGCGCGGGACGCGTCCGGCGCTCCGCTGCTGGTGCTGGACATCGCGATGCCCGGGGACCGGCACGAGCTCGAAGACGCCTACCAGGTCGGCTAATCCGCTCCACCTGATCGCTTGACTATCCAAGCTGTCGCGCTTATCGTTGTCATTGCTTGGTTAGTCAAGTGCTCAAGCAGTCGGAACCATCTGGAGGCAGCATGGCGATTCAGGGCCCGATCCCGGTCGACTTCGGTACGGCGTTCCCGCACGGGGTGTACGCGGCCGGGGCGTTCGAGCCGGTGCGGGACTTCGACCGGTCGCAGGGGGACCGGTTCGTGCAGCAGAACGACAAGGCGACCGGGCGCGCCGCTGTGGGCGGTCGAGGTGATCGACGCCGACCCGCAGGCGCGGGCCCGGACGGTAAAGATCAAGGTCACGTCGGCGCAGCAGCCGGTGCTGCCGCCCGCCGCGGGCGGGGCGCCGTTCGTGCCGGTGGAGTTCACCGGCCTGACGGTGACCCCGTACGTGAACCAGGCCGGGCGGCTGGCGTACTCGCTCAAGGCGACCGGGGTCCGCGCCGCCGGGCCGTCACGGCGGCGGCCGTCCGCGTTGCCTGACGGGAAGGAGACGGCGGCATGAGCGGCGCGCAACGGCTCCTTCGCCAGGTCAGCGTGCACGTCGGCTCGGACTGGCGGGTGCGCTGCATGCCCGTGACCGGCCAGCCGCCGCTGCTGGACATCGACGCGGGCGAAACCGAGGTCTCGGTCGGCCTGGCCGGTCAGGAGATCCGGGCCTCGGCGGTGGAGTTCGCCGCCGAACTGGCCCGGGAGGCCGAGCGGTTCGCCGCCGAGGTCCAGCGGATGTACGCGGCGCAGCAGCCCGCCCGCGCAGGACAGCGCGGCTGCCGATCCGGCGGCCTGACGCAGATGTAAGGCGGGGCGGCTGGAGCTGGTACCTCCGGCCGCCCCCGGTGTCTCCCCACCTCAGGCATGAAGCGGAGAGGACACCCATCGTATGCGTTCCAGCAGGAGAGGCGCGGTGACCGGGGAATCGTTCGCCCAGGTCAACAACCCCGACCCGTTCGCACCCCCGGTGTGGCGGTCCCCGGTCTACCGCACCCCCGAATTTGTGATCTGGCTCGTCCAGCTCGTCCGCCTGCTGGCCGGGCGGTGTGGTTCGTGATCTGCCATCCGCTGCTCGACCTGGTCGGCCGGGCTGCTCGTGCTCGACTATCTCAACCTCGGCTGGCCCGGCCTGGCCGCAACGGCCGGGCTCGTCGTGGCGGTCCTCGTCGCTCTGCGGCTGGCGTGGCCGGAGCTGTTCGCCCGGTTGGTGACGCGCACCGGTGCGGGATGGGTGGCGGCACTGGTACTACCGGCGCCGGTGGCACGCGGTGATGACCATCACCGGCCTGGCGCCGCTGTACCGGGGCCGGGTGCTGCTGCCGGTGCTGGCCGGGGTCGACGCCGGCGGGCCGGTGGACCGGGTGACGGTCAAGCTGGTGTCCGGGCAGTCCCCGGCCGACTTCGCCGACCGGGCCGAAGGCATCGCGCACGGCCTCGGGGTGCATCTGTGCCGGGTCCGCCCGGTCGCCCCGGGCCTGATCGTGCTGGAGCTGGTGCGCCGGGACGCGCTCGCCGACCCGATCCCGGCCCTGCCGGTCCCCGAACGGGTGGATCTGGCCGCGCTGCCGGTGGGCCGGTGTGAGGACGGGTCGCCGTGGCTGCTGCGGCTGCTCGGCTCCCACGTCCTGATCGCGGGCGCCACCGGGGCCGGGAAAGGCTCGGTGATCTGGTCGCTGATCCGGGCGCTGCTGCCCGGCATCTGCGGCGGCTGGGTGCGGGTGTGGGCGTGCGACCCGAAGAGGATGGAACTGTCCTTCGGCCGGGACCTGTTCGCCCGCTACGCCGACCAGGCCACGGCCATGGTCGAGCTGCTTGAAGCCGCGGTGGCCGAGATGCACCCCCGGGCCGCCGACTTCGGCGGCAAGACCCGGACGTTCGCGGTGTCGGTCGGCGTTCCCGTTCCTGGTGGTGCTGATCGACGAGCTGGCGTTCCTGACCGCCTACCAGCCCGAACGCGACCTTCGAAAACGCGCCGAAGCCGCTATCGCCACCCTCACCAGCCAGGGCCGGTCCGTCGGGGTCTGCGTGGTCGGCGCGCTGCAGGACCCGCGCAAGGACGTGATCAGCCTGCGGAACCTGTTCCCCACCCGGATCGCGATGCGGCTGGACGAATCCGACCAGGTGGACATGGTGCTCGGCGACGGCGCCCGGGACCGGGGCGCGCTGGCCGACCTGATCTCACCCCTGCCGGAGGTCGGCGCGGGGGTGGCCTACGTCCGGCTGGAAACCTCCCCCGACCCGGTACGGGTCCGGGCCGGTTACGTCACCGACACCGACATCGCCGCTATGGCCGCCGCGGTGACCACCCTGGGCGGTGGCGCATGAGCGAGATCACCTGGCGCACCGACGAACCCTGCCCGCTGTGCGGCACCGGCCTGTTCCTGCTCGAAGGCCTCGACAGCCTGCACGCCGAGTGCCGCCTGTGCGGCTACCACCTGACCCTGGCCACCGACGACGCGACGGACTGGAGGTAGCACTTGACCCAGACCAGCACGAAGAAGACCCGGGCCGAACGGCTGGCGATGCCGCTGGCCCGGGAGGTCGTCAAGCGACCTGGCCATCGATCACGGGGCGTGCATCCGGCCCGTACAGCTCCGCCGCACCAACCTGGACACCGGGGCCGTCGAGCAGGTGCTTGTCCCCTGCGGGCACACCCTGGCCAGCGTGTGCCCGGCGTGCGCGGACCGGGCCAAGACGCTGCGGGCGGCGCAATGCCGGGAAGGCTGGCACCTCGAGGCCGAGCCGGTCATCGACCCGGACCCGGCGACCGAGGATCAGCGGTGGTGGGTGGAAAAGCGGGCCGAGGCTCAGGTGATGCGCGACCAGGCCGCCGACGACGGGGAGGACACCGGCGACCTGGACGCGCTGACCGCCGAACTCGATGAGCGAGATCACCGCGGCGGGGATGCGCGGGAACGTGCTGCCCGGCCCGGCCGGTACGGCGGCACCGCACTACCCGGCGCCGGCAGGACGCCGCGCCCCTGCCGCGCCGCAAGATCGCGGCCCGCACGGTCGGCAAGACCTACACCACGCCGGAGGGGAAGACGTTCCGGCCGTCCCTGTTCGTCACGCTCACCTGCCCCAGCTACGGGCGCGTGCGCGAGGACGGCACCCCGGCCGACCCGGCCGCCTACGACTACCAGCGGGCGGCGCGGGATGCGCTGCACTTCGCGGCGCTGTTCGACCGGTTCATCCAGAACCTGCGCCGCTTCCTCGGCTACGACGTGCAGTACTTCGCCGCCGTCGAACCGCAACGGCGGCTGGCGCCGCACATCCACGTCGCGATGCGCGGCACCGTGTCCCGCGCCGACCTGCGCCGGGTGCTGGCGGCGACCTATCACCAGGTGTGGTGGCCAGACACATCCGCCGTCCGGTTCGACGGCGACGAGCTGCCCGTCTGGGACGAGCAGGCGGCCACCTACCTCGACCCGGCCACCGGGCGAGGTCCTGCCCACCTGGGATGACGCCCTGGATGCCATCGGCGACCAGGACGAGCCGCTGCACGTCGCCCGGTTCGGGGAACGGTTCGACGCCCAGGGCGTGCTGGCCGGATCGAATGACGCGGCGCGGTGCATCGGCTACCTGACCAAATACCTCACCAAGCAGGTGGCCGACTGCCACCAGGCCCCACCGACGCTCAACGGGCGCACATTGAGCGGCTGGCCGACGCGTTGCGGTTCGAGCCGTGCTCGCCGCGGTGCGCCAACTGGCTCCGCTACGGCGTGCAGCCGAAGAACGCCCGGCCGGGCCTCGTGCCCGGCGCGTGTAAGGGCAAGGCCCACCGTCGCGAACATCTCGGCTACGCCGGGCGCCGCGTGCTCGTCTCCCGCAAGTGGTCCGGCAAGACCCTGGCCGACCACCGCGCCGACCGCAAGAACTGGCTCACAGCCACGCTCGGTCTTTCGGCAACCGACCCGGCCCGCTACGCCTGGGAACCCGTCACCCCCGGCGACCCCGACTACATGGAACACGCCCGGCGGCTCCTGCACGTCGTCGCCGATCGGCTCGCTGGCAAGCCGCGCTCAATGAGGCGCGAAGAAGGTCGGGTCTTGAGCCTGCGCCCGATCGTTCGGCAACCGGAGAGGCGGCGTGATGGGAGAGTGGTTGCTATAGCAGCAGGCGGCGCATACGGAACCGGTACGCGCATGCTCACGCTGGATGAGCTGTGCGCCTGGCTGAACATCACCGAACGGCACGCGCGGAAGCTGGTCGAGCGCGACGCGATTCCGTACCGGAAGGTCGGTCATCTGCTCCGTTTCCCCGAAGCGGAAGTAGAGGAGTGGTCGCATCCTTCGCGCAGGCCCATGTCGCGCAATTCAGTCTCCCGGAAAGAACCGCCCCGGCCGCCGAGCAGGCGAAACCTGGCCAGCATGCAACTCCCGAAATCACTTATTGAATAATTAAAAGGACGGCCGCCGGACACGCGCTAAAATAATAGCCGGAGAGCGCTACTTATCATAAAATGCAATTAACGGCTCACCATCGGGCGGTGAGCTACATGCCAATAGGAGAACGATATGCCGAAGGGAAGGCCGCCGAAACTCCCGATGGGGATCAAGCCGAAGATGCGCACCACGAATGGCAAGACGGTGCCGGTCCTGACCGAGGACGGGACGCCGGTCTACCGCGTGCGCGTCCGGGATGCTGTGCTGGGTAAGCAGGTCGAGCGCGTAGTGGAGGGCCTGGACGCGGCGAAGGCCGTGCTGGCCGAGTTCAAGGACGCCAAGCGGAGGCCGGGGCGTATCCAGGCCGAGCGGATCAAGTTCGTTGATGTCGCGGCTCGGTACCTCGTGGCGTACAAGACCAAGCGTGACGGCACCCCGCGGCCTAAATCGTCGCTTGCGAAAGAGCGAACCTGTCTTAACGTTTACGTCATTCCGGCTCTCGGCAACGCGTGGATGGGTGACTTGGACCTGCCGGACCTGAATGAGACGGTGCGGGAGCTGACACTCAGGGACGGCAGCCCGGCATCGGCTAGCACGAAAGGCACTGTTGCCTCTGTCATCCGCCGACTATTCGCCTGGGCGCGCGAAGAACGCATCATTCCCGTCAATCCCGCACTGGAATTGCGTACCGGGTGGGGCAGTTCAACCCGCAGGCGCGTTGTCATTCCGAGTATTCCGCAAGTGCTGCGCCTGGCTGAAGCGCTCGACCACTTCAAGCCGGGCCTGGGCGATGTCGCCACGGTGCTTGCGTTTACGGGGCTTCGCTGGGAGGAGGCCGTGGCGGTCCCGGTCGAGAACGTAGACCTGGACGGCCAGTGGATCACCGTGGACCGGACGGCGAGCGAGTCGGGCGGCCGTCGTGATGTCCGGGCCGACCTGAAGACCCGGGCCGCTGAGCGGGTTGCAGCCATCCCGGACATCGCCATGCCCGCGGTGCGCCGCCTGCTGGAGCGGCACGCCGAAGGGCGCGAACGGAGCGAGGGCAAGATGTACGCCCGGCTCATCAACGGGGAACGCGGCGGCTACCTCGGCTACGCCATGTGGCGCCGGTATCTGGCCCTGGCGCACGGGTACACCGCCTCGCACAGGGACGGGCCGGTGAACTACACGGCGCACGAGCTGCGGCACGTCTGCGCCTCACTGCTGATCGCCTCGGGTGCCACCGACATGCAGGTGACCAACCAGATGGGGCACAGCAAGATCGAGACAACCAAGAACATCTACGGTCACCTGTTCGCGCAGGACCGGGCGCAGATCCTCCGGGCCATGAACGCAGCCGTGAGCCGTCTGTACGTGCACGAGGACAGGGCAGAGGACCAAGCTGCCTAACGGTGCCGAGACAGACAGAGACCCCCGCGGATCGGGCCCCCGGGGGTCGTCTCGTGTGGCCGCAAGTCCTTGCCCGAACCCTCGCTGGGAACGTTCATCGGGCGGACTTATCGGTCCCTGGCCCTCACGCTTTGAGGGTCAGAAGCCTCATTTTTGAGGGCCAGAATGATGTCTTGCCTGGTGGGGGTAGATGGACTTGAACCATCGACCTCTTCCTTATCAGGGAAGCGCTCTAACCGAGCTGAGCTATACCCCCAGGTGCCCGCTCAACGCGAACACGCCGGAAAGGCTACCGCAACTGCGGCGCCGCCGCGAACTGGCCGGGCGCAGTGTTACTCCGTCTCCCGCAGTGTCACTTCGACACCTCCGACAAGGTGCGCGGTCAGGTTGTACACGACCGAGCCCACCGTGGAGAAAGCGGTGATCAGGAACACGTTGAGCACGCCGAGCAGGGCCGTGTACCCGAGGATCGTCGATGCGGAGAACCAGTGTGAAATGCTGACACCGTTCGTGCCCTGGCCGGACGTGACATTCGACAGCGCCTTCTGGATCGAGTCGAAGACACCCAGGCCGGCCAGCGTGCCGTAGAGCAGCGTCACCGCGACGAACAGGATGACGAAGCAGGCCAGCGAGATCATGAAGCTGAACTTCATGACCGACCAGGGCTCGAACCGGGACACCATCAGGTGCGCCTGCCGGGCCGGGGCGCCGTCCTTCTGGGCCCGCTGCGCCTTCGGCCGCCTGGGCACGGACTGCGGCCTGGGCATCCGTGCCGCCGCTGCCTGCCAGGCCGACGGCCGCTCCGGCTGTTCGCGGGTGGTCTCCGGCTGCTGCGGCCGCGCGTCGGACGACGAGCGCGCCGTGGGAGTGACCTGGGCCGGGTAGGGAGGGGCGGAGAAGTCGCGCTGGGTCCCCGAGTCGCCGTAGATGCTCTCCGCGGGAGAGGCACCGTAGTCATGGCCCGTTACCGACGCGGAGGGGAAATCCCGGGTCGGTGCCGGCGACGCGGGATAGTCCCGTTCGGTGGCCGGTGACGTGAATCCGCTGTCGGCGGCCGTGCCGGTGTAGGTACTGTCGGCCGGATACGAGCTGCCGGACGTCGTGGATGAGTGCACGTCATCAGGGCTGGAGGCCTGATACCCATCATCAGGCGCGCCCAGCCGGCTGCCACCGGGCGCTGACTCTCCGAAGGCACTACCGGACGGAGACGATGGACTCCAGACGCTCTCGGTCTCCCGGTCGGGCTTATCGCCGTCGCCGTCGCCGTCACCAGCCGCCGGGCTGGTTTCCGTCTGGCCGTCCCCGGCAGGAGGCGGACCGGTATCTTCGGCGGCCGCCCCCGGCCGCGCGGTCTCGTCCGTGCGTTGCTCCACGCCGTCCTCCTAGGCTGCAGTCCCTTGGGGTGAGGCTACCTCGGCAGGATGCGGCGCACATCGGGCATAACGCCACAAGTCCCAGGTAACTGCGGTCCCTTCGTTACCGGGTTATTCCCCGTCGGCTTCAACACCGGTGCCTGCTGGCGGCTCGGCGGCGGCACCGTCGGGCTGGTCATCGTCGGCCGCATCGAGCGACTCGGCGTTGCGCGCGAGCCCGACCACGCTGTCCCCCGACGCGAGGTTCATCAGCCGGACACCCATGGTTTGCCGGCCAGATCGCTTGATCTCACCAGCCCTCGTCCTGATGACACCGCCGGCCGACGTGATGGCAAAAATCTCGTCGTCCGGGCGGACCATCAGGGCGCCCACGAGCCGCCCACGCGTTTCCACAATCCTGGCCGTGACGACACCCATGCCGCCACGGTTCTTCACAGGATACTGATCAGCCGGTGTCCGCTTTGCGTAACCGCCTTCCGTTGCGACAAGAACGTCCTCGTCGTCCCGGACCACGTACATGTCCAGCAGTTCGTCTCCATCGGCGAAACGCATGCCGATCACCCCGGACGTGGCCCGGCCCATCGGCCGCAGCGACTCGTCACTGGCACGGAACCGCAGCGCCTGTGCCCTGCTGCTGACCAGCAGCAGGTCCTCTTCCGGCGCGACCAGCCGGGCGGCGATGACCTCATCGTCCTCGCGCAGGTTGATGGCGATGATGCCGCCGGAGCGGGGCGAATCGAAGTCGGACAGCCGCGACTTCTTCACCAGGCCGCTTTTGGTGGCCAGCACCAGATACGGCGCCACCTGATAGTCGCGCAGCGCCAGAATCTCGGCGATCGTCTCGTCCGGCTGGAAGGCCAGCAGGTTGGCGACGTGCTGGCCGCGAGCGTCCCGGGCGGCCTCCGGCAGCTCGTACGCCTTGGCGCGGTAGACACGGCCCTTGTTCGTGAAGAACAGGATCCAGTGGTGCGTCGTGGTGACGAAGAAGTGGTCAACGATGTCGTCGGTACGAAGCTGCGCCCCGCGGACTCCCTTGCCGCCGCGGCGCTGGGCCCGGTACAGGTCCGTCTTGGTCCGCTTGGCGTAGCCGCCGTTGGTGATCGTGACGACGACGTCCTCTTCGGCGATCAGGTCCTCGTCGGTGACGTCACCGTCGTAGGCGATGATCTCTGTCCGGCGCTCATCGCCGTACCGCTCGACGATCTCGGCCAGCTCGTCGCCGACGATCGTCCGCTGCCGGGCCGGCGAGGCCAGGATGTCCTCGTAGTCGGCGATCTTGACCATCAGCTCTTCGAACTCGTTGGTCAGCGCCTGCCGTTCGAGGGCGGCCAGCCTGCGCAGCTGCATGTCCAGGATGGCCTGGGCCTGGATCTCGTCGATCTCCAGCAGGGTCATCAGGCCCTGCTGCGCGTCGTGGGCCGAGGCGCTGCCCCGGATGAGCGCGATGACCTCGTCGATCCGGTCGATCGCCTTCAGCAGCGCGCGAAGGATGTGCGCCCGGTCCTGCGCCTTGCGCAGCAGGTACCGGGTGCGGCGGACGATGACCTCGATCTGGTGCGCCACCCAGTACCGGATGAACTGGTCCAGCCGCAGCGTCCGCGGCACGCTGTCGACCAAGGCCATCATGTTGGCGCCGAAGGTGTCCTGCAGCTGGGTGTGCTTGTACAGGTTGTTCAGCACGACCTTCGGGATCGCGTCCCGCTTCAGCACGATGACGAGGCGCTGCCCGGTGCGCAGGCTCGTCTCATCCCTGATGTCCGCGATACCGGTGACCCGGCCGTCCTTGTGCAGCTCGGCGATCTTCTGCGCCAGATTGTCGGGGTTGACCTGGAACGGAAGCTCGGTGGCAACCAGGCACACGCGCCCCCGCTGGTCCTCCTCGACCTCGACGACCGCGCGCATGGTGATCGAGCCGCGCCCGGTCCGGTAGGCCTCCTGGATACCGCGGCGGCCGACGATCAGCCCGCGGGTGGGGAAGTCGGGGCCCTTGATCCGCTGGATCAGCGCCTCGAGCAGGTCCTCATCGGAGGTATCGAAGTTCTCCAGGTACCACCTGACCCCCTCGGCGACCTCGCGGAGGTTGTGCGGCGGGATCTTGGTGGCCATGCCGACCGCGATGCCCTCGGACCCGTTGACGAGAAGGTTCGGGAACCGGGCAGGCAGCACCACGGGCTCGGCGGACCGGCCGTCGTAGTTCGGCCGGAAATCGACGGTCTCCTTGTCGATGTCCCGCAGCAGCTCCATGGCCAGCGGCGCCAGGCGGCACTCGGTGTACCGCATGGCCGCGGGCGGGTCGTTCCCGGGCGACCCGAAGTTGCCCTGGCTGTCGATGAGGGGGTAGCGCATCGACCAGTCCTGGCCGAGGCGGACCAGCGCGTCGTAGATGGCGCTGTCGCCGTGCGGGTGGTACTGGCCCATGACGTCGCCGACCACGCGGGAGCACTTGGAGTACCCGCGGTCGGGCCGGTAGCCCCCGTCGTACATGGCGTACAGGACGCGCGTGTGCACCGGCTTCAGGCCGTCCCGCACGTCTGGGAGCGCCCGGCCGACGATGACCGACATCGCGTAATCGATGTAGCTGCGCTGCATCTCAAACTGGATGTCGACCGGCTCGGTACGGTCATGCTCCGGTGGCGGTGTGCCCTCGGTTGTCACGTCAGTCACTAAACGTCCTTGTTTCTTCGGTTAAGGCCGCGCCTGTTCACGCGGCCCTCAGTGAATGCGCCGTGAACGGCTAGATGTCGAGGAACCTGACGTCCTTGGCGTTGCGCTGAATGAAGTTGCGGCGGGCCTCCACGTCCTCACCCATCAGCACGCTGAACAGCTCGTCGGCCTGCGCCGCGTCGTCCAGGGTCACCTGGAGCAGGACACGCTGCGCGGGGTTCATCGTGGTTTCCCACAGCTCGGTGGCGTTCATCTCGCCGAGGCCCTTGAAGCGCTGCACCCCGTCCCGTGGCCGCGGGTCCTTCCGGCCGGCCGCGATGCCGGCCTCCACCAGCATGTCCCGCTCAGCGTCGCTGTACGCGTACTCCGGCTCGTGCCCGCGGCCTTCCCACTTGATCTTGTAGAGCGGAGGCTGGGCCAGGTAGACGTGCCCGGCCTCGATCAGCGGCTTCATGAACCGGAACAGCAGCGTCAGCAGCAGCGTCCTGATGTGCTGGCCGTCCACGTCGGCGTCGGCCATCAGGACGATCTTGTGGTAGCGCAGCTTGGCCATGTCGAACTCGTCGTGGATGCCGGTGCCCAGTGCGGTGATCATCGCCTGGACCTCGTTGTTCTTCAGCACCCGGTCGATCCGGGCCTTCTCCACGTTGAGGATCTTGCCGCGGATGGGCAGGATCGCCTGGAACTCGGGGTTCCTGCCGCCCTTGGCGGAGCCGCCGGCCGAGTCGCCCTCGACCACGTAAACCTCGCACCTGGCTGGGTCCGAGGACTGGCAGTCCGCCAGCTTGCCGGGCAGCGAGTTCGATTCCAGCAGGCTCTTCCGCCGGGTCAGGTCCCGCGCCTGGCGGGCCGCGACCCGGGCCCGCGCGGCCTGCATGGACTTGGTGATGATGTCCTTGGCCTCGCCGGGGTTGCGGTCGAACCAGTCACGCAGATGGTCGTTGCAGACCTTCTGCACGAACGACTTGGCCTCGGTGTTGCCCAGCTTGGTCTTGGTCTGGCCCTCGAACTGCGGGTTCGCCAGCTTGACCGACACGATCGCGGTCAGGCCCTCGCGCACGTCCTCGCCGGTCAGGTTGTCGTCCTTCTCGCGCAGCAGCTTCTGCTCGCGGGCGTACCGGTTGATGATCGAGGTCAGCGCGGCGCGGAACCCTTCCTCGTGGGTGCCGCCCTCCACCGTGTTGATCGTGTTGGCGAAGGTGTGCACCGACTCGGAGTAGGAGCCGTTCCACTGCATGGCGATCTCGGCAGAGATCCCGTCGCCGTCCTCACCGAAGTCGATCACCGAGGCGTGCACCGGCTCCTTGGAGGAGTTGAGGTACCGCACGAAGTCGGAGATCCCGCCCTTGTACAGGTACGTCACGACGCGCGGGCCGCCACCACCGGTATCGGCGGTGTCGGCGTCCGGGCGCTCATCAGTCAGGGTGATCGTCAGGCCGCGGTTGAGGAACGCCATTTCCTGAATCCGGCGGGACAGCGTCTCGAAGTTCCAGGCGGTTGTCTCGAAGATCGCGGCGTCCGCCCAGAACGTGGTGATCGTGCCGGTGTCGGACGAGGCCTCGCCACGCACGAGGGGGCCGATCGGGGCGCCCCGCTCGTAGGACTGCCGCCACACGTACCCATCCCGGCGGATCGCGAGGTCGAGATGTGACGACAGGGCGTTCACCACCGAGACACCGACGCCGTGCAGGCCGCCGGAGACCGCGTAGGACTTGCCGTCGAACTTCCCGCCGGCGTGCAGGGTCGTCAGGACCACTTCGACCGCCGGGCGCTTCTCCACCGGATGCATGTCGACGGGGATGCCCCGGCCGTTGTCCTCTACCCGGACCCCGCCGTCCGTCAGCAGGGTGACCTCGATGGCGTCGCAGTACCCGGCGAGTGCCTCGTCTACCGAGTTGTCGACAACTTCGTACACCAGGTGGTGGAGTCCGCGCTCCCCGGTCGAGCCGATATACATACCAGGCCGTTTCCGGACGGCCTCCAGGCCCTCAAGTACCGTGATTGAGCGTGCGTCATATGACAAGTGGGAACTCCATCCTGCTGAATCGCGCGCGAGACACCCCCCGGTGCCGTAGTGTGCGCGTACCCCCTATTCTAGCTGGGAATTCGGTATGACACGGGCGTTCCTAGCCGTACGTGTCGCCGTGTCCCCGGCTGCCTGGTACCCGCCATCCGCCACGTTGCCGCGGGCCGGCCCCCTGACTTTGACCCGGCGGACGGTGCCGTCCCCGAGTTCGGCGTTGAGCCTGCGGACCAGCATCGATGCCAGCAACCTGACCTGGGTGGCCCACGCGGTTGAATCCGCGGCGATGACGAGCTCGCCGTCCGCGAAACTATCCGGGCGGGTATGGGCGGCGAGGTCCGGACCGACAATTTGGGCCCAATTGTTAAACACCGAACCGACCGCTGCTTGTTCCTTCCACCCCTGGTCCGAGAGCAGGCCGCCGATGGCCGCCGCCAGCGGCTGCGGGTCGTCGCGGCGAGCCCGCCGCGGACGGGAGGAAGCCTCACCGGAGGCCGGTTCGGATTCCCTTTCGCCGCCCTGGCCCGCGGCGCCCGGCCGCCCGCCTGACGGCCATTCCCCGCGGGCCCGCGCGTCGGCGATCACCCCGGTCAGCGCCGCCGCCGCCCGCCGGAGCCGTTCCGCGCGCGGCACCAGGGCAGGATCGCTGTCATCGGGCACGGGCGATCACCCCGCCGCTGACGTCGTAGCGGGCCCCCGCCAGGGAGGCGGGTACGTCGGCAGGCACCGCGGCGGTCACGATCACCTGCTCCGCCCCGGCGACCAGGCCGGCCAGCCGGTCGCGGCGGCCGGCGTCCAGCTCCGCGAAGACGTCATCGAGGATGAGCACCGGGTCGTCGCCGTCGGCGCGCAGCAGCTCGTAGGCGGCCAGCCGCAGGGCCAGGGCGAGCGACCAGGACTCGCCGTGGCTCGCATAGCCACGGGTTGGCAGCTCACCGACGCGCAGCTCCAGCTCGTCGCGGTGCGGGCCGACCAGGCAGACACCGCGCTCCAGTTCTCCCGGGCGGGCCTGCCGCAGTGCGTCCCGCATCGCGGCCTCGATGTCCCCCTCCTTCTCATCCGTCCCGGCGTCCGCGGCACCCGGCTCGCCGGGCGCTCCGTCCAGGCCCGGCAGCGTGAACGACGGGCGGTAGGTGATGCCCGCGGGCCCGCGATCCCCGGAGACGGCCGCGTAGGCCGCCTCGACGTGCGGGCGCAGGGCCCGGACGAGAGCAAGCCGGCCGGTGAGCAGCTGGGTGCCCGCACGGGCGAGCTGATCGTCCCAGGCATCGAGGGTCGCGTCCATGGCCGCCGGCAGTGCGGGGGCACCGCTGGCCGGCGTCCCGGACCCGGACGGTGGCCCCGCGGGCGGGGAAGAGGCGGCGGACCGGCCCCTTGGCAGCCGGGCACCCGCCGACTTCAGCAGCGCGGTCCGCTGCCGCACCACCCGCTCGTAGTCGGTGCGTACCGCGGCGTACCGCGGCGCCGTGGCCACCAGCAGTTCGTCGAGAAACCGCCGCCGCTCCCCGGGGTCGCCCTTGACCAGGGCCAGGTCCTCGGGGGCGAACAGCACCGTGCGGAGCACGCCCAGGATTTCCCGGGGGCGCGGCAGGGGCCCCCGGTTCAGCCGGACCCGGTTGGCCCGGCCCGGGTTCAGCTCGATCTCGATCAGGGCGTTTCCCCGGCCCGAGCTGACCGCGGCCCGGATGATGGCCCGGTCCGCGCCCTGCCGGACCAGCGGGGCGTCCGTCGCGACCCGGTGGCTCCCCAGCGTCGCCGCGTAGCCGATGGCCTCGGCGAGATTGGTCTTTCCCTCCCCGTTCGGCCCGCTCAGCAGCGTCACTCCCGGCGTGAGCACCAGATCAGCGGACGCGTAGGACCGGAAGTCGGTGAGAGCGAGCCGTGTGAGGTGCACGGCTGTAGAGGTTACTGCCGCACGTCCGCCCGCCCGGCTATCCCGCCGACCGGATGGGCATGAGAACGTACCGGTAGTCCGGCGGGCCTTCCTCGCCGGGCTTTCCGGTGATCACGGCCGGGCGGGTCGGGGTGGTGAACGAGACCCTGGCCGTGTCGGAGTCGATGGCGCTCAGGCCGTCCAGCAGGTACTGCGGGTTGAAGGCGATCTGCAGGTCATCCCCGTCGAAACTCGCCTCGAGGGTTTCCACGGCCTGTGCCTCATCGCCGGCCCCGGCCTCCAGCACCAGTTCGCCGGCCGAGAACGCCAGCCGGACGGGGGTGTTCCGCTCCGCGACGAGCGCGACCCGCTTGACCGCTTCGGCGAACGGGCCCGCCGGAAGTTCCGCTACCGCGTTGAACTCGCTCGGCAGCAGGGTCTGGTACCGCGGGTACTCGCCGCCGAGCAGCCGGGTGGTGGTCTGGCGGCCGCCCCCCTCGAACCCGATGATCCCTTCTCCCTGGGAGCCGTCGTCACCCGGCACGCTCAGGGCGATGGACACCTCGGCGGCCGTGGTGAGGGACCGGGCGGCATCGACGAGCACCCGCGCCGGAACCAGGACCGCCGCCGCCATGTCCGGCTTGGCCGGCTCCCAGTGCAGTTCGCGGACGGCGAGCCGGTAGCGGTCCGTAGCGACCAGCGTCACGGTCTCCCCGGCGATCTCCATCCGGATCCCGGTGAGGGCGGGCAGCGTGTCGTCGCGTCCCGCCGCGATCGCGACCTGGCTGATCGCCGAGGCCAGGATGTCCGCTCCCACCGCCCCGGCCTCCGGTGGCATCCCGGGCAGCGTCGGGTATTCGTCGTCGGGCAGCGTCATCAGCGTGAACACCGCGCTGCCGCACTTCAGGGTGGTGCGCGTGCCCTCCGTGCTCATCTCCACCGGGCGGGCGGGCAGGCTGCGCACGATCTCGGCGAGAAGACGGCCGGAGACCAGCACCGTGCCGTCGGCGTCCGTGACCACCGGAACGCTGGCCTGCGCCGAGACCTCGTAGTCGAAGGTGGACAACGTGAGCTGCTGCGCGGCCGCCAGGTGCATGCCAGCCAGCACCGGGACCGCCGGCCGGGCCGGCAAGGCGCGGGCCGTCCAGGCAACGGCGTCGGCGAGTACGTCTCGCTCAACCTGGAACTTCACGGGAACTGCCTCCTGCACCTGTTGCGTGTCACTGATAAACGCTGACGGCCCGGCGCGTTTAAGGCCGGCCCGCCACTGGGTATAGGAGCCGCGGGACTGCTGTGCACACTTCCCCCGCCCCCTACTTTGTTTGTTTTCTATCTATTTAGAGAACCGTCATAGTCATAGGTGCGGTGGACGCTGGGGAGAAGCACCGTCTCCGCAGGTCAGAGGACAGATTAGCGTCCACAGGAACTGTGTCCGCTCAGGGGACTGGGATGGGCCCCCTGTGTCCCGCGAATGCCGGGCCACTTTCTTCCCACCGCTTGTCCCCTGCTCTCCATCTGTCATCCACAATGTTTTCCACAAGCTGTGTGCACAGGACCCTGTTGATGGTGCTTACGGTGGCGGCCCGGGCCCGGCCGGCGGACGGCCCGGCGCGCCCTGGCGCCAGCCGGGCCGCACGGCTCAGCCTGTCCGCGCCTGCTGCTTGATCCGGTTGGTGAGTTCGGTGACCTGGTTGTAAATCGACCGCCGCTCGGCCATGAGCGAACGGATTTTGCGGTCCGCGTTCATGACGGTCGTGTGGTCACGGCCGCCGAACTGCTGCCCGATCTTGGGCAGCGACAGGTCGGTCAGTTCGCGGCACAGGTACATGGCGATGTGCCGCGCGGTCACCAGGACGCGCGACCGGGACGTGCCGCTGAGATCCTCCATCGACAAGCCGAAGTACGAGGCCGTCTGCCCCATGATCGTCGCGATCGTGATCTGCGGTCCCTGCGCTTCGGGGATGAGGTCCTTGAGGACGATCTCGGCGAGCTGCAGGTCGACCGACTGCCGGTTCAGGCTGGCGAACGCGGTCACCCGGATGAGGGCGCCTTCCAGCTCCCGGATATTGGTGGAGATCCGGCTGGCGATGTACTCCAGGACCTCAGGCGGCGCGTTGAGGCCTTCCTGGATGGCCTTGCGGCGGAGGATCGCGATCCGTGTTTCCAGTTCCGGTGGCTGCACGTCGGTCAGCAGGCCCCACTCGAACCGGCTGCGCAGCCGGTCCTCCAGCGTGACCAGCCGCTTGGGGGCGCGGTCGCTGGAGATCACGATCTGCTTGCTCGCGTTGTGCAGAGTATTGAACGTGTGGAAAAACTCCTCCTGCGTTCCTTCCTTGTTTTCCAGGAACTGGATGTCGTCCACCAGCAGCACGTCGACGTCCCGGTACCGGCGGCGGAAACCGTCCTGCTTGCCGTCACGGATCATGTTGATGAAGTCGTTGGTGAACTCCTCCGAGCTCACGTAACGGACCTTGACCCCGGTGTACAGGGTCTGCGCGTAGTGACCGATGGCGTGCAGCAGATGCGTCTTGCCCAGCCCGGAGTCGCCGTAGACGAACAGCGGGTTGTAGGCCTTCGCGGGGGCCTCGGCCACGGCGACCGCCGCCGCGTGCGCGAACCGGTTGCTCGATCCGATGACGAAGGTCTCGAAGGTGTACTTCGGATTCAGCCGGGCGCCTCCCGGCCGGGGAGCGGCGTAGGGAACCGGCGCGGCATGCGGCTCGTGACCGGCGGCCGGGGAGGCGGGGCGCGGCATGAGCGGTGTCCCGTCGGCCGCCAGCGTGGTGCGGGAGGCGATGCCGTCGCGCGGGACGCTGGCCGGCGCGACGGACGTGCTGAGCACCGGATGCTCATCCGTGTCGTGCGGCAGGCCGCCCTGCGCCGCTCCGTCGTACGCCATGCCGCCCGGAACAGGTCCGGGTGCGTCACCGCCGGCCAGCCCGAACTCTGACGGGAGCGGACCCGCGGCCGAAACCGGGTCGACGGTGACGGCCAGCTGGATAGTGCGCCCGAGCTCCGCGGAGAGCGCGTGGGTGACCAGCGCGCGCAGCCGCGTCTCCAGCTGTTCCTTGACGAACTCGTTCGGGGTGGCGATCAGCGCCGTGTTCTCGACCAGCCCCAGTGGCCTGGTCAGCTTGAGCCACGCACGCTGGTGCGGCTTGATCTGCAGGTCCGCGAGGCCATCCAGTGATCGCGCCCATACGTCCGCGAGGTCTGTTTCACTCACCGCTCGCTCCCCTCGCGCACGCCGTACATATATTCCACAGGTCTATCCACAGGTTGTGCACGTAGCACTCCCGCTCCGCCCCGTCACCATCGCATCCTGCGAGCGTAAGCGGCTTTCCCCGGCTACCTCGCAGGCGTAACGCGGTTGTCCACAGCCTAGGCCGTCGGCCCGCGACGCGCCCGGGGAACGGGAGTGTTCCAGCATGGCGCGGCGGCGAACGGCAGGCGGCGCGGCGATGCACACGCCGGGCGCTTGCGGCGCCCGGCCGCGGGCCCAGTTTGACGCTGGCGCGATAGGCGATTAACGTACGTAAGCCGAATCCCCACGGCGGCGGTACCGCATGTCCTTGTGGCGTCACGTGGTGGCCTGGCAGACGATCAGAGCTGTCAGACGATCAAACCATCTGGAGCTCCGGTGAGTAAGCGCACGTTCCAGCCGAACAACCGCCGCAGGGCGAAGACCCACGGCTTCCGGCTGCGCATGCGCACCCGCGCTGGCCGTGCCGTGCTCGCGGCACGCCGCCACAAGGGCCGCGCGCGCCTGTCCGCCTGACGGCTCCGCGGCGCCCCGCGGCAGGATGCCCGGACGTGCTTCCCAGTGAATCCAGGATGCGGCACCGTGCAGACTTTACGCTCGCGGTGCGCCGCGGCGCCCGTGCCGGGCGCCCGTGCCTGACCGGTCACCTTCTTACGCGGCTTCAGTGCCGCGAACCAGCCAGGGTAGGATTCGTAGTGAGTCGCGCGGTTGGCACCGCTGTGGTGCGCAACCGGGTGAGACGTCGTCTTCGTGTGCTCGTGCGCGGGTATCTTGGCGTGCTCCCTGCAGGTAGCCTGCTTGTGGTCCGCGCCAATCCTCCGGCCGCGGCCGCACGCCAGGCGGATTTGGCCGCCGATCTGGACCTGGTGATGAGCAGGTTGCTGCGGCGGCAGGTTGGGGCGCTGCGTCACTGATGAGCGCGAGACAGGACGGCCGGACCGAGTCGGCCGCTCAGGCGATCCCGGTTACCGACAAGGGGCCGGTGGTCGTCACGCGTGTGCTCATGGCCGTGGTGATCGGCTACCGGCGGTTCATCAGCCCGCTGCTGCCGCCGCGATGCCGGTTCGAGCCGTCGTGCAGCGCTTACGCGCTGGAGGCGTTGCGGGTGCACGGCACGGCGCGCGGGCTCTGGCTGGCTGTGGCCCGGATCGCCCGCTGCCATCCGTTTCATCCGGGGGGCTACGATCCCGTGCCGCCCGCCGACCGGAGCGGGAAGCCGCCTCTGACCGGGGCCGGCACGCTGTTCACAGAAACGCAAGGGAGCTAGCACGTGGGGATTCTCAACCCCTTCTACGAGGCGGTCGCATGGGTGCTGATGCGCATTCACGCGCTGCTGAGCGTTCCCTTCGGCCCGGCCAGCGGATGGGCATGGGGACTGTCGATCGTCTTCCTTGTCATGGTGATGCGGCTGATCATGGTGCCGCTGTTTGTGAAGCAGATGCACTCCCAGCGCAAGATGGCGGCGCTTGCGCCCCAGGTCGCGGCGCTGCGGAAGAAGTACAAGAACGACAAGCAGACGATGAACCAGGAGGTCATGAAGCTCTACCAGGAGAACGGCGCGAATCCGCTGGCCGGGTGCCTTCCCCTGGTGATCCAGCTTCCGGTCTTCTTTGCGTTGTTCAACGTGCTGCGGGCCATCGCCGAGGACAAGACGGAATTCGGGCTCACCCGGGCCGTCGTGCTCAGCGCGCAGCACGCGCACATCTTCACGGCAACGATCGCCGACCGGATCGTCACCAGCCCACTGCCGCCGTACCATCTGGCGCCCGGGCCTGCCAGTGCGAAGATCGTCATCGGCATCTTTGTCCTGATCAGCTCGACGACGACGTTCCTGACGGTGCGGCAGAGCGTCAAGCGCGGCATCGGCCAGGTAGGCACCGACCCGAACAACCCGATGGCGAACTCGCAGAAGTACATGATGTACATCGCGCCGCTGTTCGCCCTGAGCGGTCTGTACTGGCAGTTTGGCCTGGTCCTGTACTGGTGCACGACGAACGTGTGGACCCTGGGGCAGCAGTACATCCTGTTCCGCAACTTTGCGCCCATCACTGCGGGAGCCGATGCGGAGAGCGCAACCGCCCCGGCGGCCAAGGGCACCGCCGGGCCAGCCGGCACCACGGTGTCCAAGAGTGCCGCGGCCAGGGCCCCGGCGCGCGGAACGGCGGCCAAGGCCAGTCCCGCGAAGAGCACGGCGGCCAAGGCAACGGCGGCCAGGAGCAGCGCAGCCAAGGGCACCGCGGCGTCAAAGAGCACCACCGCTGGAACCGGTAGCGCCCCCGCGGCGGCCCGTGCGCCGGCCAAGAGCGGCAGCACGGGCGGCGCCGGCGGCAGCACGGGCGGGAATGGCAGCGGCGCGGCCGAGAAGGCAGCTGTTCCTGCCGGGACCGTTAAGGCACGGGGGAAGACCACCGACGGCCAGCGCAGCCGCGGCACGCAGCCGCGCACGGCGGGCACCGCCACGGCGGCCGCGTCGGGCCGCGCGCAGACGGCCAAGGGCGCTGCGACGCCGGAGGGCCCGGAGCGCCGTGGCCTCAGCCGGCTGATGCGAGGCAAAACGGAGCCTGAGCCCGAGCCGGAGGCCCCGGCCGCTAGGCTCGTCAGGCAGCAGCCGGTCCGGCAGTCGCGCAGTAAGCGGTCCGGCAAGCGATGACGTTGTTCGATGAGACCCGGCCGTCCCCGCCAGGGGTGCGGTCGTGAGCCAGGCGGAGGGCATGCTGAGTGATGTACCAGGTGACAACCGGGGCGCGACGGTGAGCACAGATTCGGCAGAAACCACCGCGGTCCCGGAGGCGGACGGCCCTGGTGAGCCCGGCGCCTCTCCCGCGACGGCCGGCCTGAACGGGCCCGGCGAGACCGGCGAGACCGGCGAACTCACCGAGCCAGGCGCCGACGGTGACGAGGACCCAGAAGTTGACGTCGTCGACCTGGAGCAGGAGGGCGAGATAGCCGCCGATTATGTCGAGGGCCTGCTGGACATCGCCGACCTGGACGGCGACATTGACATGGACGTCGACGGGAACCGTGCCGTCGTCTCCGTGGTGGGCGCGACCCTGGACGAACTGGTCGGCAAGCGCGGTGAGGTGCTCGAGGCATTGCAGGAGCTGACCCGGCTGGCCGTGCACCGGCAAACGGGTGAGCGCGCCAGGCTGATGCTGGACGTCGGCGGATACCGGGCCCGGCGACGGGCCGAGCTGACCGAGGTCGGCCGGGATGCGGCCGATGAGGTCAAGAGGACCGGTACGCCGAAGCCGCTCGCCGTGATGACACCTTTCGAGCGGAAGATCGTGCATGGTGCGGTGGCGGACATGGGCTTGCGGAGCGAGTCCGAGGGTGAGGAACCGAACCGGTGGGTCGTCGTCTACCCCGCTGAATGAGATCTGCCGCTCCGGCACCACCCGGCACCGCGTCGGTGGTGTTCGGCCCGGCCACCGAACTGGCCTGCCGTTACGCGTCAATGCTGGCCACCCGCGGCGTCGAGCGGGGGCTGATCGGCCCGCGGGAGGTCCCGCGGCTGTGGGAACGGCACCTGCTGAACTGCGGGGTGATCGCGGAGCTGGTGCCCGGTGACGCCGATGTGGTGGATATCGGCTCCGGCGCCGGGCTGCCGGGCGTGGTTATCGCGATGCTGCGGCCGCAGCTGCACGTGACCCTGCTCGAGCCGCTCCTGCGGCGGACGGTCTTTCTCGGCGAATGTGTCGCCGAGCTCGGTCTCGCCAACGTGACCGTGTGCCGCGGCCGTGCGGAGGACATGGCCGGGGCGCTGCACGCTGACGTGGCCATCTCGCGGGCGGTCGCCCCGCTCGGCCGGCTCGCGGAACTGTCTGCGGGGGTGGTCCGGCCGGGTGGCATGATCCTCGCGGTCAAGGGACAGCAGGCGCAGGCGGAACTGGACCAGGCCGCCCCGGTGCTGGGCCGGCTTGGTGTACGGAGCACTGAGGTTCTGCAGGCGGGTCACGGTATCGTCGAACCACCGGCCACGGTCATCCGTATCCTTACGGCAGATAGGGCGCGGAGGCGTTGACGGCACGCGTACGCAACCGGACGTGGTGAGGCAGCAGCGCACCGGCCGGCCACCGCTTGACCGTCGCCGGGCCGCCGGCGTGATGGTGACGGGTGGCTGGGCCGGGTGCGGAGAGGAGCAGCGTGATGGTGCCTGCGGAGGGCCTTGGCTGGCCTGACCGGCCACCGGCCGGGGCGCCATACCCCGCGTTCCCTGGGCTTCATCGCGGCCATTCCGAACCCGAGGGGCCGGAGTTGTCTCAGGGACCGGGTGCTGCTGGTGCTGCTGGTGCTGCGCCGGCGGACGCGGCAGGCCTGGGGTGGCCCGAGGGCACCGTAGCCGAGACCGGCGCCCGGCCGGGCCCGGCCAGGACGGTGCGATCCCAGGGCGATGCGGGGGCACGGCATGCTCCCGCGGGCGACATGACAAACGGCACGCTGAGGCCGACTGAATCCAGCGCGTCACGGGCACAGCAAGCACTGTCGGCGGCAGTTTCACGTGAAACGGCGATCGCCCCGGCCGCCGTGCGTGTGGCGCACGAGCCGGTGAGGAGCGTAGTGGAGGACACGATGCACGGGGGAACGCCGGCGCAGGGCAACGGTGAGGCTGGCTCGGTCGTGATACCGGAGGTTCCGCAGAACCGGCAGGATACGCCGATCGGGCGGGCCGCGGCCGCCGCGGTGGGAGTCCGTGGCGGCGGCGATGACCGCCCCTGGCCGCGGCCGGGCCGGTGCCGGATCATGACGATCGCCAACCAGAAGGGCGGCGTGGGCAAGACGACGACGGCGGTAAACCTTGCCGCCAGCCTGGCCCAGCACGGATCACGCGTTCTCGTGGTGGACCTCGATCCGCAGGGGAACGCATCCACCGCGCTCGACGTCGCGCACCATGTGGGGACACCATCGGTCTACAACACGCTGGTGGAAGACCGCCCGCTCGCCAACATCGTCAAGCCCGTCGAAGGCTTGCCCGGCTTGTACTGCGCGCCAGCCACCATCGATCTCGCCGGGGCCGAGATCGAGCTCGTCCCCCTCGTCGCGCGGGAGTCCAGGCTTTCCCGGGCCGTGGCCGCCTACGATTCGTCCGGCCTCGACTACATCCTCATCGACTGCCCGCCGTCACTCGGCCTGCTGACCATCAACGCCATGGTCACGGCGAAGGAAGTCCTGATCCCGATTCAGTGTGAGTACTACGCGCTTGAGGGACTCGAGCAGCTGCTCAGGACGGTCGATCTGGTCAAAGCGCACCTGAACCCGGTACTGCAGATCACCACCATCCTGCTGACCATGTACGACGGCCGCACCCGGCTGGCATCCCAGGTCGCGGATGACGTCCGGTCACACTTCGGTGGCGTGGTTCTGAAGTCGATCATCCCGCGCAGCGTGCGCGTGTCTGAGGCGCCGAGCTATGGGCAGTCGGTCATCACGTACGATCCCGGGTCGAGCGGCTCGATTGCCTACGTCGAGGCTGCCCGTGAGCTGTCCATGCGATCGCCGGAGATGGCAGGCTAACCTCCGCCGCCCGGCCACCGGGGCGCGCGCGATGCTGACTGCCTCGGCCCCGGCCGCGAAAGGTGCCTGTGCTCAGCGGCGTGATGCCGGGTGAGTGCCGTGGATGACCAGAGCGGAGTGGATCCGCTCCATGCACCGCTGACCTACCCGGGTCGGCCGCCCCGGCCGCCGGCCGTGCTGGTCACCGGCACCGGTGTCCTCGCCGTCCGGCCGCTGCGGACGGCTGCGCTCGGCCAATGGCCGGTCCGGCTGACGGGGCAGAGCAGGCCCGTGGAGCACACCGGTACCGGCCCGCCGCTCGATCGCGTTCTCCGCGAGGAGGCGGCAGCACCGGTCGGCCAGCGCACGCCGGTCCTCTCGGTCGGGTCGAACGCCTCGCCGGCGCAGCTGCGGCGCAAGCTGGCCAGCGCCGGGCTGCGGACGCTGGTGCCGATGACGGCGGTACGGGTCAACGGCCTGGCCGTTGGCGTGTCGGCGCACGTCAGCAGGCCCGGGTACGTGCCCGCGACACCCATCGCGGATCCTGCCGCGGTCTCGGGCATGTGGGTGCTGTGGCTCGATGCGGACGCCGTGATCGCCCTGGACGCTACCGAGCCGAACTACCGGCGGATGAGCGTCCCGGCCTGTTACCCGATCCGTCTGACGTCAGGCGCCGCCGTGCCCGGATGCAGTGTGTACGAATCCCGCCATGGTTACCTGATCAGCTCCGGCGGTGAGCCCCGCCCTCTCACCGACCAGGCCACGCTCATCTCCGGGCTGCTGGCCGAGATACCGGCCCTGACGGCACTGGCCGGCGCGACCCCCGGCGAGTGGATCAGGCGGACACGGCACGAGCGGGTCAGGGACGCCATCCGTGGTCTCTTCCGGGCCGCGGGCATCGTCCGGGAGACCGGGCTCGGGACCGGTGAACAGCATTGACCGTGCGGGACAGGATGGAGAAAGCCGCTGCCCGCCGCGGTCGCGGGCGGCGGGGGGCGGGCTCCCTCGGGGCCGGTTGCCGCCGCCCGGGTCAGTGCCGTCCGTGCGACGGCAGCTCACTTCCCGCCGTCCCCTCACCGCTATCACCGCTATCACCGCCGTCCCGGCCGCGGGACCGCGTGTTGGCTTCGATGCTGCCGGGCACCGCCTCAGCTGGCAGGATAGCCGTTGGGTTGAAGATGGGCGGATCAAGGAGATGCGTTGACTCAGCAGAGGCGTGGGCTCGGCAAGGGACTCGGTGCGCTTATCCCGGCTGCCGTCAGCACAAGTGAGACCGAGCCGGTCGCGGGAGCCCGCCCCACCGCGGCATCAGATCAGCGGAGCGCGACGGCTGTGGGCGATGAGCCCGGCACCCAGCCGATCGCGGGGGCCTACTTCGAGGAGCTGCCCACCGGCTCCATCACCCCCAATCCGCGCCAGCCGCGGCGCACCTTTGACGAGGAGGCGCTGGACGAGCTTGCATCCTCCATCCGGGAAGTAGGCCTTCTTCAGCCGGTCGTGGTCCGCATGGTGATGCCTGGCCACTATGAGCTGATCATGGGTGAGCGGCGCTGGCGGGCCAGCGAGCGAGCCGGCCTGACCATGATCCCGGCCATCATCCGTGAGACCGCCGACACCGACTTGCTGCGCGACGCTCTGATCGAGAACCTGCATCGCCAGCAACTCGACCCGCTGGAAGAGGCCGCCGCGTACCAGCAGCTGCTCGATGATTTCGGGGCGACGCACGAGCAGCTGGCGCGCAAGATAGGCCGTTCCCGCCCGCACATCTCCAATACCCTCCGCCTGCTGAACCTGCCGCCCGCCGTACAGAAACGCGTCGCGGCCGGTGTGCTGAGTGCCGGGCACGCCCGGGCTCTGCTGTCCCTGGACAACCCGGACGCCCAGGAGCGTCTGGCGCACCGGATCGTGGCCGAAGGGCTGTCCGTGCGGGCCGTCGAGGAGATCGTGGCCGTGGGCGACGAGGATCAGTCCCGGCCGCATCGGCGCCAGGGGGCCAAACCAGTCGCCCCGGGACTGCGGGACCTGGCCGACCGTCTCTCCGACGCGCTGGAAACCCGCGTCAAGGTCGAACTCGGCCGGCGCAAGGGAAAGATCACCGTCGAGTTCGCCTCGCTTGACGACCTGGACCGCATCGTGAAGGCGATGTCCCGGGATTCCGAGCCCGGGCCTGGCCGGCCTCACCCGCCGTGCCGCTCTAAGCGCATGGTTCCACGTGAAACATCCGCCGCCGCGGCCGGCCGCACGGCGGCCTACCGGAGCCGGCGAAAGTCACCGGGAAGCGGAGCCCCGCACCACCCTCCGGATACTGGCGGCGAACTCGTCGACCTCTTCCTCGGTGGTATCGAAGGCGGTCATCCAGCGGACGACAGACGTCTCCTCGTCCCAGACGTAGAAGAACCACTCTCGCTGCAAGGTCTCGATGTGCTCCGGATCCAGCTGCGCGAAGACCGCATCGGACTGGACCGGGGACCGGATGCCGACCCCGGGCACGTCGCGGACCCCGTCGGCCAGCCGCCGGGCCATCCGGTTGGCGTGCGAGGCGTTGTGCCGCCAGAGATCACCCTCGGTCAGCGCCAGGAACTGCGCCGCCAGGTACCGCATCTTCGAGGCGAGCTGCAACTGCTGCTTGCGGAGATACGGAGCGTCGGCCGCCAGGCCCTTGTTCATCACGATGACCGCCTCGGCGCCGATGGCGCCATTCTTCGTGCCACCGAAGCTGAGGACGTCGGCACATCCGGCCAGCTCGGCCAGTGAGCAGTCCAGGAAGGCGGCCGCGTTGGCCAGCCGGGCACCGTCGATGTACAGGCGCAGGTCACTGGCACGGCAGAAGTCACTGATTGTGCGCAGTTCCGCCAGCGAATAACAGGTACCGAGCTCGGTGGCCTGGGTGATCGCCACCGCGCCCGGTTGCGCTCGATGGTCGTCGCCCCGTGCGCTGAGCTGCTCGGAAATGACCTCCGGGGTGAGCTTCCCGTCCGGCGCCGGGACCGTCAGCAGCTTCGTGCCGAGGATGCGCTCGGCCGCGCCGCACTCATCGGTGTTGATGTGCGCGGAGTCCGCGCAGATGACCGCCTCGTGCCGGCGCAGCAGCAGGCTCAGCCCGAGAATGTTCGCCGCGCTCCCGTTGAACACGAGGAACACGTCACCGTCCGCGCCGAAGGCGCGGCGTAGTTCCGCGGTGGCACGCCTGGTCCAGTCGTCGGCTCCGTACGCCACGGCATCGCCGTCGTTCGCCTCGAGGACGGCCCGCAGGACGGCCTCGTGGGCCCCCGCGTGATTGTCACTCCCGAAACTCTTGTGCTCAGCCATGCCCATCAACCTATGCGGGGCCGGACCGGGCGCATCGGCAGGGGGAGGCCGAGGGAGGGGGGAAACGGAGGGGACAAGCGGAGGGGGTGCGGCCGCGGATCAGTTTCCGCGTGCGGCCGCCAGGCGCAGCAGGGTCAGGCACGCCTCGCCGAACTCGTGCCCGGCGGCCTCCAGGGCCATCGGCAGCGTGCTGGTCTCGGTCATGCCCGGAGAAACGTTGACTTCGAGGAAGTACGCCTCGCCGGACTCGCTGACGATGAGATCGGTGCGGGAGATGTCGCGGAGCCCCAGGGCGGCATGCGCGCACGCCGCCGCCTTCGCGGCCGCGTCCGAGGCGGCTCCCGGCAGCCGGGCAGGCGTGTAGAACGCGGTCTGCCCCGCGGTATAGCGCGCGGTGTAGTCGTACTGCCCGGCGGCGGGCACGATCTCCACGGCGGGCAGCGCGGACGGCCCGTCACCCAGATCGACCACGCTGACGGCAATCTCGGTGCCGCCGATGAAACGCTCGATCAGCGCCGTGTCGCCGTAGGCGAAGCAGCTGACGATCGCGGTGGGCAGCTCGGATGCGGTCCGCACCGGGCTGGCGCCGAGTGAGGAGCCGCCGCGGGCGGGCTTGACGAAGAGCGGCAGGCCGAGCTTCGCGATGACGCGGTCGATGACGGCGGTGGCCCCGAGGTCGTGGAAGATCTCGCGCGGCAGCGTGACGGACTCGGGGGTGGCGATGCCGGCCGCGGCGACCAGCGCCTTGGCCGTCGGCTTGTCGAACGCCCCGCGGCACGCACTGGCCACGGACCCGACATAGGGCACCCCGACCAGGGCCAGGATCTCCCGGATGGCACCATCCTCGCCGTAGCTGCCGTGGATGGCGGGAAATACCGCCGTCGGCGGATCGGCCAGCAGGGCCGGGATGAGGCCCGCGTCCGCGTCCGCGAGCCTCGCGTCGACGCCTGCCTCTTCCAGCGCGTCGCGCACCCGCCGCCCCGAGCGCAGGGAAACCTCACGCTCGGGGGACAAACCGCCCGCGAGCACCACAACATGATCGAGTTCAGTCACCGTACAGCCGCCGTTTACAGGTCGCCGGGGCCGGGAGTTTCGGGTCCCGTCCGGCCGGGTGGGGGCATCGCGCCGAAGGTGGCGCACAGGTCGATCTCCGCTTCGATGACGGACGCGAGCCGCCGTACGCCTTCCCTGATCCGGTCCGGCGGGGGGAGGCAGTAGGAGAGCCGGAGGTGGCCGGTGCCGTCTCCGTCCGCGTAGAAGCCAGTACCGGGGACGTACGCCACCCGGGAGGAAATGGCCCGCGGCAGCATCGCCTTGGAGTTGATCCCCCCGGGAAGCTGCAGCCAGACGTAGAAACCGCCGGCCGGCACGGTCCACCGGCAACCGTCCGGCATCTGTGCCGACAAGGCGTCCAGCATCGCGTCACGCCGCTGCCGGTACAGCTCGCGGAAGTCCTTGACCTGCTCCCGCCACGGCTGGGTGGCCAGGTATTCGCCCACGACGAGCTGGGAGAAGCTGGAGTGGCAGAGCACGGCGGACTCGGCGGCCAGGACGAGCTTGTCGCGTATCGCGGGCGGGGCCGCCGCCCAGCCGACGCGCACGCCGGGGGCGAAGGTCTTGGAGAATGTCCCGAGGTAGACGACGCCTTCGGCATCGTCGGCGCGCAGTGAGCGCATCGGCTCACCGTCGAAACCGAGCAGGCCGTACGGGTTGTCCTCGATGATGAGGAGCCCGGCGGCCTGGCAGATCTCCAGGATCCGGGGGCGCCGGTCCGCGGCGAGCGTGACCCCGGCGGGATTCTGGTAGTTCGGCACCGTGTAGAGGAACTTGATTCGGCGTCCGGCCGCCGTGAGCCGCTGGATCGACTCCTCCAGGGCCTCCGGGATGAGCCCCTCATCGTCCATCGCCACGTGCACGACGTCGGCCTGATAGGCGGCGAACGACCCGAGGGCGCCCACGTAGGACGGAGCCTCGGCGAGTATCACGTCTCCCGGGTCCACGAAGATCCGGGTGATGAGGTCGAGGGCCTGCTGTGAGCCCACCGTGACCACCACATCGTCCGGGTGGGCGCGGATGCCCTCGAGCGACATGACCTCGCAGATCTTTTCCCGTAGCCCCGCGTCACCCTGCGCAGTGCAGTACTGGAGCGCGACGCTGCCGCGGTCGGCGATCAGCTGGCCGACCATGTTCCCGACGATATCGAGCGGGAGCGCCGTAACGTACGGTGATCCGCCGGCCAGCGAGACGATCTCCGGGCGGGCGGTTACGGCGAACAGAGCCCGGATCTCCGACGCGACCATCCCGCGAGCTCGTTCCGCGTACTGGTCGAAATAGGGATCAAGCCGGGATCCCTGCGGCCGGGAATTCGCGTGCCGTGCGCCCTCGCTCATGGCCTCGTCTCCCAACGATCGGTATCATGCCAGCATAGGGCCGGGAGCACAGTGCCGTTGTGTGAAGCTCGCGCATTAGACGCACACATGTCCCCTGACAATGGGGCATGCGAGACTCTGGGGGCCAGGTGTCGCGCCGACTCGTCAACATCACGCTCGACAATCTCGATGACCTGCCGCCCAGATGCCGCGGCTGCGTGTTCTGGGAATTGGATCCGATTGGCGCGGCACGGGCCGCCGACGCCGGGGAGCCGGGCCTGGAAAAGGAATCGTGGGTGTCGTCCGTGCTGCTCGAATGGGGCAGTTGCGGCAAGATTGCCTATGTGGACGGCGCGCCGGCCGGATTCGCGCTGTATGCGCCGCCGCCGTATGTGCCCCGGTCCATCGCCTTCCCGACCAGCCCGGTGAGCGGGGACGCCGTCCTGCTCATGACGGCGCACGTGCTCACCGAGTTCGCCAGCGGGGGCCTGGGCCGCATGCTTGTGCAGAGCATGGCCAAGGACCTGACCCGGCGCGGTGTCAAGGCCATCGAGGCCTTCGGGGTACATGACTGGGAGCCGCACGCCTGCATGCTTCCCGCCGATTACCTGCTCGCGGTCGGCTTCAAGACGGTCCGCCCGCACCATAAGTTCCCGCGGCTTCGCCTGGAGCTCAAGACCGCCCTGTCGTGGCGCGAGGACGTCGAGGTCGCCCTGGAGCGCCTGCTGGGGTCCATGACCCCCGCCCGGACCCCCGAGCGTGCCCTCCGCCCCGCTTAGCCGCCCCGGACGCGAATTGGCGCCTTCCCGGGCACACCGGTGCGCGGGAAGACGCCAATCCGGCAGGAACTGGTGCCGGTCAGAGGAACTCGGCGAGTTCCTTCAGCATCGCGGACTTCGGCTTCGCGCCGACAATCTGCTTGACGACCTGGCCGCCGGAGAACACGTTCATCGTGGGAATGGCCATGATCCCGTACTTCTGGGCCACGGCCGGGTTGTCGTCGATGTTCAGCTTGACCACGTCGATCTTGTCGGCATGATCGGCGGCGATCTCCTCGAGCACCGGCGCCACCATGCGGCACGGCCCGCACCATTCCGCCCAGTAGTCCACGACTACCGGCTTTTCACTCTTGAGGACCTCGTTCTCGAAGGTCGCGTCGGTCACAACCTTGGTCGCGCCCAAGCCATTCACTTCCCTTGTGATTGATGCGTCACTTTGTCTTACGATTCCTGGCTGGCCAGCCAGCGCTCCGCGTCGATAGCGGCGGCGCAGCCGGTGCCGGCGGCCGTCACGGCCTGGCGGTAGATGTGGTCAACCACATCGCCACAGGCGAAGACGCCTTCGATGTTGGTCCGCGTCGCGGGATGCTGAACCAGCAGGTACCCCTCGGGGTTGATGTCGAGCTGGCCCGTGAACAGCTCACTGCGCGGGTCGTGCCCGATCGCGACGAAGACGCCGCTCACCGGCAGCACCTGCTCCTCACCCGTCTTGACGTTCCGGATCCGCAGGCCGGTCAGCTTCGTGTCGCCGACCGCCGCGACGATCTCGCTGTCCCAGAGGAACTTGATCTTCGGATTATCGTAGGCACGATCCTGCATGATCTTGGAGGCGCGCAGGGTGTCGCGCCGGTGGATGACCGTCACCGACCGGGCGAACCGGGTCAGGAACGTGGCCTCCTCCATGGCTGAGTCACCGCCGCCCACCACCGCGATGTCCTGCTCACGGAAGAAGAACCCGTCACACGTGGCACACCAGGAGACGCCGTGACCGGCCAGGGTCTTCTCGCCGGGGATACCGAGCTCGCGGTACTTCGACCCGGTGGCCACGATGACGGCGTTGGCCAGGTAGGTCTCATCGCTGGTCCGGACCACCTTGGGGGTCGCGGTCAGATCGACCGAGACCACGTCGTCCGCGACGAGTTCCGCGCCGAAGCGCTCGGCCTGCTTCCGCATCGAGTCCATCAGCTCGGGCCCGAGGACGCCGTCCGGGAAGCCAGGGAAGTTCTCCACGTCCGTGGTCTGCACCAGCGCCCCGCCGGCGGTGACCGAACCCTCGAACATGAGCGGTTCGAGCCGCGCGCGCGCCGCGTAGATGGCAGCCGTGTACCCGGCCGGACCGGATCCGATGATGATGACGTTGCGCACGGCGGTCATTTACTGCTGCCCTTCCTTGACTGGCACGGGATTTAACCGATCCTAGAGGGCTTTGATTCCCGCAGGCAGCGTGGCCAATCAGACTGTCGCGGCGATCCGGCGGCGCTGTCTAACGGCCCGATGAACGCAGCCACACGTGGGCGAGAACGTCACTCGTGCCAGCTGAGCACTGGGGGCCGACCACCCACGCCTGGGCGACCGGGTTCCCCTTCTGCGCGAGGGCGATGACGGTCGCCGGGCGGCCCTGATAGCGGGCCACGTCGACCAGCGCGGGCTTCACGCTGGAGGTGACGCGCTGCACACAGCTATCCTGCTGAGCCGTTGGCGCGTGCAGGATCCGCTTTCCGGCCGCCGAATCCGCGCTGAGCGAGCTGACCTTGCTCAGCTCGCTCCCGACCTGCGTGCTCAGGATCGCGTGCTGATAGTCGATCCCGCTGCTGACCACGTCAAACGTCGGCTGGGCTGGGCTGGGCGCATTTCCCGGGCGGGCCGGCCCGACCTGGTAAGGGCCGGGCCGGCCGTGGCGGCATGCTGGCGGACGATGCGGCCCGTTCCCGCGTGCACGACAGGGCCTGAGCCGCCCGGCGCGGCCAGCCGCACCACGGTGTATCCGCCGGCCGCGACCACGCAGACCGCCGCCGCGGCGGCGAAGGCGCGGGCGGCTACCGGGCTGGTCAGCCCGCGCCTGCGCGCAGACGGCGGGCCGCCATGGGGCCGCCCGGCACGCTGGAACGCCTGCTGGCCAGCGAGCCTGGCCGGCCGCTGGCCGCACCGGAGCGGGCGGCCGCCTCTTCCATGATCGCCGTGGTCAGCCGCCGGGATACCATCTCAGGCATCGCGGGCGGCGGAACGGACGCCAGCAGGACACTGACCTCGGACAGCCCGGCGCTGACCTTCGCGCACCGCTGGCATCCGGCCAGGTGCGCGTGTATCCGGGTTGCGCGCCTGCCGCTGATCAGTCCCGCGCTGAGCTCAGCCAGGACATTCGCATCCACATGCGCCGAATGACGCCTCATCCGTCTCCTCCCTGCCCAGGTGAGACGCTGCCGGTCGCGGTCCGGTTCCGTGAAATTCTCCCTTCCGCCCGGTGATCTGCGGCCGCCGTGCCGCCGCGCAGGTGCTCCAGGTACGGCAGCAGCCGGGCGCGCCCGCGGGCGCAGCGGCTTTTCACGGTCCCGACCGAGATCTCCAGCACGGCAGCGGCATCGGCTACGGGATAGCCGAGCATGTCGACCAGCACCAGCGCGGCCCGCTGCTCGGGCGGGATGAGGCGCAGCGCCGCCTCGACGTCCAGGGCGGTGTCACGGACGCTGGCCGGGTCAGTGGTCGCCGGAACCCGGCCCTGCGTGGCGAGGAGGTCGAGGGTACCCTCGTCGCCGACCGAACTGGCCGCGTGCGCGGTCCGGCGCCGCAGCCGGTCCAGGGAGGCGTTGACGACGATCCGGTGCAGCCAGGTGGTCACGGCGGAGTCACCCCGGAAGTCGCCCGCGCGGCGGAACGCGGAGATCATGGCCTCCTGCAGGGCGTCCGCCGCCTCCTCCGGGTCGCAGAGGGTCCGCAGCGCCACGGCCCAGAGCCGGTCACGATGACGCAGGAACAACTGGCCGAAGGCATCGGCGTCGCCCTGCAGATGGCGCTCGAGAAGCTGAGCGTCCGGGAGATCCGGGTGGATGCTTTCCGTCACGGCTGCCAGTGGATCTCAGCTGGATCCGCGCACGACCACGTTGTACACCACGGCCTGATACTGGTTCTGGCTGCCGGCCATCGGCGGCAGGCTAGTGAACCAGATCATTACGTAACGGCCCGTCGCCTGGCTGTCCGTGCTGAAATTCGTGACGGCCGCGTGGCTCTGGCTCCCGCTCGCCACGGTCGAGAACCCGCTTTCCGAGGCCGGGGTGTCCGAATTGCCGATGTCGATCCGTACGGCCGCACAGCAGGTCGCGCCGAACTGCACCTGCAGCTGGCTGAGCCGGATCGGCTTGCCCATGTCCAGGATCAGGCCGGTGCCTTTCCGCAGGCCGCCGAAGACCGGGTTGTCGATGTAGAACTGCGAGGTCCAGCTGGTGCTGGGGTTGCCGTCAATGGCGGCTGCCGCGCCGGGGTTATTGTCCGCAGCGCTCGCTCCGGCCGGCTTCAGGACGGCCGCGGACGGCGTGGAATGGCCGGCTGACGCGCTGTGGCCGCCGGCCGCGTGTGCGGCCCCGCCGTTCTCGGTGTGCCAAATCGACCAGGCGACGGCGGCGACCGCCGCGAGCACCAGCACCACGACCACGCTGATCAGGGCCTTGGCTGTCCCGCTGCCGTGGCGGGGCCCGCCGCCAGCGCGGTACGCGGCGGGTCGCCGCTCGGCCGGCCCGGGATGGCGACGGCCGGATGCGTCCGTCCGCGATGGCCCCTGCTGGCTGCCGTAGCGCGCGGTCCCGGCCGTATCGGCACTGCGGCTCATCCGCGCTGTGCCGTCGTACGGTGAGGGGGTCGGCAAGGCGCGCGGCGCGACACGCGAGAGCGCGTCGGCGAACTCGATCGGTGTGGTGATCGCCGCGCCGTTACGGCCGTGCCGCTGGAACAGGGCCTGGCAGATGATCGAGTCGATGGTGGCCGGAACGCCCGCGGACACCTGGCGGGGGCTGCAAGGAGCACCGTCCATCACGGGGGCGGGGGGCAGCGGAGTCGCCTCGGGTCCGGGCCAGTAGCCCGTTACCGCCGCGTACATCAGCCGGGCCAGCTGGCGGGTGTCGATCAGCGCCGGATCCTCGGGTATGCCCTCGTCGGCGCCCACTCCGGCGATCGCCGCGTCCATGCCGAGACCGGTGATTTTGACGCCGCCACCGGACGTCCAGCGCAGCGAACCGGGAACCAGCCTCAGGTGCGCGAGACCGGCCGCGTGCGCGGCGGAAATGGCCTGGGCGGCCTCGGAGACCAGGGTGGCTGCCCAGGAGGGATCCAGCGGTCCATCGCTGAGCATGTCGGTCAGCGATTCGCCCGCCACCCACTCCATGACGATGTAGGCGCGGTCCCCCGAATCATCGACGTCGAATACCTGCGACAGGCGCGAATCGTTCAGCCGGCTCGCGGCCCGTGCCGCGGTGACGGCCTCCCGGACCCGGGGGAAGCTTTCGGCGAAGATCAGCACAGTCACGGCCCGCGCCAGAATTTCGTCGATCGCTTTCCATAGCGCCCAGCCACCACCCGCGTCAACCTGGTCTTCGAGGCGGTAGCGCCCCGCTAGCCGAGTTCCTGGTTCAGAGGTGTACGTGCTCATCTATCACCCGTCAAGAGCGGGACAGGCTCTCGACCCCTCCTTCCGGGCCCCCGGTTCGGTTGGCGGAGTATCGCCGGCGCTGCCGTAGGTATCCCCAATGGTAAGACGCCTTGCCCTCCCTCCGGGGCTACCGGCGAGCGGCCCCGCGTAAACCGTTATACGCGATTGCCGTCAATGTCTCATCTATGATCCCACGTCCCTGATCCAGTTCCCAGGTGGGTCACAGGCTTGACATGGACTGGCCACCCGCTATAAACGGGAGCGGCCGGCGGCCCGCACGGAGGCGTGCGGGCGGGCCGGCCGCGGCACCGGAGGGCCTGGGCCTCACCGGCTTGTGCTTCGCTGGGCCCGGCCGCCGAACCGGCCGCCGACCATCCGCATGAGCTGGCTCAGCTCGTCCAGCCGCAGTGCCCTGGCCACGATGACGTACAGCAGCAGAGCGCCGCCGCCGCCCACCAGCACGGTAATGAAACCGTAAACGGTACCGGGATGGAAGACCGTGCCGACACCGGCCCGGACCGCGACGGCGAAGAGGAGCGACGGTACCGCGGCCACATGCATGCGGACCAGGCTGCGCGTGACCACCCGGCCGTCCAGGCTGCCGACGCGCTTGTTCAGCCGGCGCCAGGCGATCACCGCGCTGAAGACGTAGCTGGCGCCGTAGACGAAGGCCATGCCGATGACAACCTGGCCCTTGGGCAGGATGACCCACACGATGAGGTTCCCGATGACCGTGACGATCATCGTCTGGAAGCCGATGATCGCTGGCGTCCGGCTGTCGTGCAGGGCGTAGAAGACCCGCAGCAGGAGCTGGAAGATAACGAAAGGCACGAGACCGAGCGAGAAGGCGCCGAAGGCCTCCCCGATGTACCGCGCGTCCTCGACCGACGTGCTGCCGTGGGCGAACAGGAACTCGCACAGTGGCGCCCCGAGCACGGCCAGCAGCAGGGCCGCGGGCACCAGGACGACTGACGACAGCCGGATGCTGGCCGAGAAGTCGTCGCGCACGAGCCCGAACTGGCCCTCGGCGGCGTTCTTGCTCATCCGGGGCAGCAGCGCCGTGGTCACGGACACGCCGATGATGGCGTACGGCAACAGGAACAGGGCGTATGAGTAGTTGTAAGCGGAGACACCGGCGTCCGGCACGTGCACGCTGGCCGCATTGGCCAGCCGCGTGGTGACGATGAACGTGATCTGCGTGGACACGACGTAGCCCAGCATCCAGATCGCCATCCGGCCGATTTCGCCCAGTTCCGCCCGGCGGAAATCAAACCGGGGCCGCCACCGGAAGCCGACCTTGCGCAGCGCCGGGATCAGGGCGACGGTCTGCACGACGATGCCCAGCGTCGTCCCGATGCCGAGCAGCAGGACCCCGCCGCCGGATACGGTACTGGCGGTCCTGTGCAGGCCGACCGTGACCACAAAGAGCAGGCCCACCACGATGACGACGACGTTGTTGATGATCGGCGTCCACATCGGCGCGGCGAAGCTGTTCTTGGTGTTGAGGATCGCCCCGATCAGCGAGCTCAGCCCGTAGAAGAAGATCTGCGGGATGAAGAAGTACGCGAACACGACCATCAGGCTGTGCTCGGTACCGTGCACCGCGCTGGCGTACAGCTCCACGAGCAGGCCGGCCGCGATCGTCGCCACCACCGTCACAACGCCCAGGGCCGCCACGGTGAGGGTAAAGATCCGCTGGTTGTAGGCTTCGCCGCCGTCCCGGTTCTCCTTGGCCGCCTTCACCAGCAGCGGGACCACCACGCTGGTGAGCACACCGCCGATCATCACGTCGTACACCGCGTTCGGCAGGGTGTTGGCGTTGTTGTACGCGTTCGCGAGCGTGGCGGTGCCGAGGGCGAAGACAAAGACGAAGGTGCGCAGGAAGCCGGTGACCCGTGAGATCAGCGTGCCCATCGCCATCGACCCGGTGGACCGGGCCAGGCTGGTCCCGGCGGCCGCCGGGCGCTCGCGCGCCGTCGCGCCGTCACGGAGCACCGGCTGCGGAGCGTACGCGGTCTCCGCGAGCGCATCCTCGTCGTCAGTGGTCCGGTACGCGTCAGCGACGAAGGCGGCGGCCTGCGGCTGGAAGATGGGAATCGGCTGGGTCAGCTCGCCCGGCGGAACGCCGTAACCCTGGGCCGACGGGCGCCGGGGGGACGCGGGGCGGGACGAGCCGGCCGGTGGCCCGGAAGGCGGTGCCGGAGGTGGCGGGGATTCCGGGCCGGGCCGGGCCGGGCCGGCCGGCGAAGATGGCCGGAAGGCGTCGTCCCACCAGGCCCGCTCGCCGCGGTCCGGCTCGGTGGCGCCGGGGGGCGGGGAAGCCGCCGCCATGGGCCCCACCGGCGCGGTCCCGGCCGGCGGAGCCGCCGGCCGGCGCGGCGGTCCCGCCGGTGGCGGCGCCTGCCGCCACGCGTCCTGGCCGGCCGGCCGTGGCTGGTTTCCGGCCGGGCCGCGCGGCGCCTGATCGCGGGACCGGTCGTCCGGGGCGTACCAGCCGTCAGGGTTCCGGTGCGTCCCGGCCGGCGCGCCCGGCTCACGCCGCCCCTGGGCTGCTTCCTGGTCCGGGCCGTTCCAGACGACCGGGCTCTGGTAGCCCTGGGCCGGCCCGGGGCCATTGCGGCGGGAACCGGCGCGCGGCCGCGGGCCGCCGCGGCCGGTGCTGCCCCGGCCGCGGTAACCGGGCTCGTCGTAGCGCTGGCCATCGCGCCGTTCCCGGTCCCCGGAATAGGCGCGGGTGCGCTGAGCGTCCTCGTCGCGCGGATAGGGATCTTCGCCCGGCCGGTACGGATCGTCCCGGCCCGGCGGGCCGTTCTCCGGCCAGGAGCCCGGTTCCTGCCAGGCGCCCAGGCCACGCCGGGCATCGGCCGCCCAGGGGTCGGGCTCACGCCACAGGTCGCTGAGATCGCCGGAGCCGCCTCGCGCTGGCGGGGTATCCTCGTCCGGCTGGTCACGCTCGCGGGGATCGGCCGCCCGGTATGGCGGCTCCTGGCCGTAACCGCCCCGGACGCCGCCCCGGCGCGGCTCGTCGCCCGGGTACCCGCCGCTCATGTTCCGCCCGCCGGGTCGTCCGGTCCCGGGCTGGCCGCCGGGACGGCCGGGCAGCCGGTCTCCGCGGCCAGGCCGGCCCGCGCGCCGGCGTGCGGCTCAAGGTCAGGTGTACCTGGCCCGGCCTCGTGCGTCGGCGTAGTCATCCGGAGCCTCCGGTGGGTGACGGTGATCAGCGTCTTCGTTGTCTCTTTCGACGGTAGCGGCTCCATCGACCGCGACGGGACCGCCTCCGGGACCTTCTCCCCCGTTATCGTCCTGGTTATCGCGCCGGGGCTGAGCTGGCTGGCCGCCTCGCGGCGGGCCGGGCGGGCCGTCACGCAGCGCCCGCCGGATCGCCCGCGCGATCGCGGTGAGCACGAGGATCCCCAGCGCGACGTAGATGATGATGAGCAGCGTCGACCCGAACTGGGTGGATTGCACGCTCAGCGAGACCGGGGCCACCGGCAGCGGCTTACCGTCCTGGCCGAGCAGGCGCAGTTCGATGGTGGTGTCACCGATGCCGCCGGACCGGACCGACAGCCGGGCAGTGGTCGTCTGGTCGGCGCCGACCGTGATCAGGCCCGGGTTATCGGTCACCGTCAGCCGGCCGTCGGGGGACGCGGTGGCCTGCAGCCGTACCTGGATGCTTTGCGGCAGCCCGTTGACGATCGATACCGGAAGCGTCCCGGAGGATCCGACCAGCGTGGCCCGGGCCGCATCGATCTGCACCTTGCGGAACACCGAGGACAGGTAATCCGTGACGCGGTCCATCATGGCCGTGCCGGCGGCGCTCGCCGCCGGGCTGTCCCGCCACGCGGACGATTCGGTCGCCGCCACGCCTTCGCTCAGCTGGTTCAGGTACTGCGCCTTCGGCTGGAAGAGGATGTCCTTGTACACCCGGACGTCGGTGTCCAGCGCGCCGGCCCGCTTGAGGTAGACGCCGTTCAGCTCGTTCGGGCTGACCTGGTTGTCCGGCGGGGCCTGCCGCGCCGCCTGGCTGGCGCTCACCGGTGAGCTGGCCAGCCCGGCGAGCGACGCGGGTGCCAGCCACGGCGCATTGACGGTCTCGCTGAGCAGCTGACTGGCCAGCGCGGCGGGCGGATTCCACTCGCGCGGCGGCGCGACGACCACCGACAGCGCCTGACCCGGGTCTTCTCCCGCGATCACGGCCGTTTCCGCGAGGAATCGCTGGCTGACCGCGAAGGAGCTGCCCGGTGCGCCGGTCGCCGAGCTGAGGACGCTGGTGATCGCCGAGTCAGCGAGCAGCACCTTCATCGTCGTCCCGGTGGCCGTCGGCGTCGAGGCCACCGCGTCGTCGGGGGTGTAGATGCCGCTCGCGCCGGGCATCTCGCTGCTGCTGAGCACCACGGTATTGATCCCGTTGACCGCGAGGTTGGCCAGCACGCTGGAATCGGCCAGCCCGTCGGCCGGCCACGCGATCGCGCTGGATCCACCCGGTGACGATCCCGTCCCGCCCGCGCTGCCGTCGGCCGGCGACGGCCCGGTGGACGTGCCCAGGACCGCGCTCGCGGCCGACGCGCCCAGCCGGTAAGCGTTCGTCAGGTCGCTGTCGAGTCCCTGGTGGGTGAGTGCCGCCACGTCCACGTCGTCGTACGGCGTCAGGAACATCTGCTGACCGGAGGAGACGGCCCGCACGCCGGACAGCCACTGAGCGGCGGCCGCGCTCGCCGGATGAGAGGTGCCGCCGGTGCAGTCGGCCGCGCCGCCGACACGGTAGGAGTGGGTCATCGTGGCGACGCTCTGCAGCAGGCCCGGGTCCACCGCCCAGGTCAGGTGCGCGCTCGCGGCGTAGGCGGAACCGGTGGCCAGCAGCGTGCCGAGGCGCCCCCCGGGAGCGATGCCGCTGGCCAGGCTGTTGCTGGTCAGCTCCGGGCAGATGCCTTGCTGCGGCGCGCTGAGCAGCGGCCAGACCCAGGCGATCTTCAGCCGCGGGGACGGGTCGGCCGCAGTGGATCCCGGCCAGAACGGCAGGAAGGTGCGCTCGATGCCGACCGGAAGGCCGATCGAGTCAACGGCCTGCGCGGCGAGCGGGTAGACGCCGAACTGGCCGATACCGATCGCGCTCACCGACAGCGACACCCGCCAGGGGACGGTGGATCCGCTCGCCAGGCTGCTGCTGACCGGCACGGGGGTGCCGACCGGGGTATCAGCGGGCAGGGTGCCGTTGGCGTAGCCGGTCAGGTCGTCCCGGAACGGGAGCCGTGTCGCGGAGGAGCGGAGCTGGATGGACAGCCCGGACATCGTGCTGCCCGATTCGTTGGTGACCGTGCCCGAAACGGTCACGGTTCCGTTGGGCCGCGCCACCTGCGGGCTGACCGAATCGATGACCACAGACGCGGTGCTGCCGGCGCCCTGCTGCGGCCCCGTTTCCGCGGCGCGGGCGGCGGGAGCGACCGTCAGCAGGCAGGCGCCCGCCACCGCGAGGGCGGCGGCGATAATGGCGAGGGTGACCGTGGCCCGGATAACGGAACCCGGCGCGGCACACTGACGGGGCACGCCTGAAATGTTATTGCCGTTTCCTGAAGGTGACCGTCGCCGCGGGCGATCGGATGGGCATATTCGGGACTTTGGCGCTGATCGTTTCTCATACCCGGCAGGCTGCGGAAGCGGCCGTCACCCGTGCGCCGGGTATCCTCGCTTTCTCTCGTCCCTTACCCTCATTAGCCGTGCCAAATTCCACCTCCCTGCCCCCGGTGAGCTCCGTGAACCCGCTGAACGATGAGCAGCGAAAGGCGGCCGCGGCCCTGCTTCGGCGGGTGTCGCCCGCCGCTGACGACCTTGGCCTGCTGTTCGCCGGCCACGGATTCGAGCTCGCCCTGGTCGGCGGGCCCGTCCGCGATGTGTTCCTGGGGCGCGAGCCGGGAGACCTCGACCTGACCACCAACGCGCCGCCCGCGGAAGTCCTGAAGATCGTCGAGAACTGGGCCGACACGGTGTGGACGGTAGGGATCGACTTCGGCACGGTCGGGCTGCGGAAGAACGGCACCATCTTCGAGATCACCACCTACCGGAGCGAGGAATACGGCCCGCGGTCGCGGAAGCCGGCCGTGCGGTACGGCACGTCCCTGGAAGCGGACCTCCGCCGCCGGGACTTCACCGTCAACGCCATGGCGGCGCGGCTGCCTGCCCATGAGCTGGTTGACCCATTCGGCGGCCTGGCCGCGCTCAGGGAAAAGGTCCTGCGGACGCCCGGCACGCCGGACGAATCGTTCTCCGATGACGCGCTGCGTATCCTGCGCGCGGCCCGGTTCTCCGCAAAGCTGGGCTTCGCCGTGGCCGACGATGTGCGGGAGGCCATGGGACGTCAGGCCGGGCGGCTCGAGGTCGTGTCCGCCGAGCGGATCACCGACGAGCTGAGCAAGCTGATGCTCACCCCCGATCCGGCGCGGGGCATCGAGCTGCTGGTCGACACCGGCGTCGCCAACCTGGTGCTGCCAGAAGTCCCGCGGCTGCGGCTGGAGGCGGACGAGCATTTCCGCCACAAGGACGTCTACCAGCACAGCCTCACCGTCTTGCGCCAGGCCATCGGGCTGGAGGAACGGTACGGGCTCACCGGCGACCTGGTGCTCCGGCTGGCCGCGCTGCTGCACGACATCGGCAAGCCCAGGACCCGGATCCGGCTGCCGGACGGGCGGGTCGCGTTCCACCATCACGAAGCGGTCGGCGCCACGATGACCAGGAAGCGGCTCACTGCGCTCCGATTCCCCAGGGACGTGGTGAACGACGTGTCCCGGCTGGTCGAGCTGCACCTGCGTTTCCACGGCTACGGGGAGGCCGGGTGGACCGATTCCGCGGTCCGCCGTTACGTTCGCGATGCCGGCCCGCTGCTGACCCGGCTGCACGCCCTGACCAGGGCCGACTGCACCACCAGGAACGTAAGGAAGGCGGAGCGGCTCGCGCGCGCCTACGACGACCTGGAACAGCGGATCGAGCGCCTGTCCGAGGAGGAGGAGCTGGCCAGGCTCCGGCCTGAGCTCGACGGCAACGAGATCATGCGGATTCTGGGGATACCGGGCGGCCCGCTGGTCGGCCGGGCGTACGCGTTCCTGCTGGAGCTCCGCATCGAGCGGGGCCTGATCGGCAAGGAGCAGGCCGCTCAGGAACTGCTCCGCTGGGCGGAGGGGGAAGGGCTGTCCATCCCGGAGCCCGGTTCCTGACGTGGCCTGTCCCCGCCGTACCGCAGGTAGGCTGCGGCGGCCAGCAGGTATCCGGCGGCGGTCACGGCGACCAGCGGATATGACTTGCCGTCCACGGGGATGATCAGCGCCCCGAGAACAGCCCCGGCCACGAAGACGCCGTTGAACATCATGTCGTAGAGGGCGAAGGCCCGCCCCCGGTACGCGTCGCCGGTCTGCTCCTGGATGATCGTCGTGGCCGAGATCGCGATGCCCTGCCCGGTCAGCCCGAGGACGAATCCGATGACGAGGAAGATCATCTGGCTGAACGTCGCGCCCAGGGTCATCACCAGGCCGGAGCAGGCGAGCAGGAAGGCGATCCAGGTGTGCTTGGCGAACCGCCTGGTGACCGGCGGGGATATCACCGCGGCCAGGCCGTAGCCCACCGCGGTCACCACGATGACCAGGGTGAAGTGGCTGAGCGCCGCGTTACCGTTGCCGCCTGCGTAGAAGTAGTTCCGGTACAGCAGGATCGACATGAGGAACGCGATCCCGAACAGGATGCGGTAGCCGCCAATGGCCCCGAGGGCGCCCGCCGGGCCCGGCCGCCGGGACAGGTAACGCACACCGGCGGCGAGCCCGGCCACGACGTCCCGCAAGGCACGCGCCAGTGGCTGGCGGGCATTCCCCGGGTCGTGCGCGGGACCGAGCAGGTCGCGCCGCATGGCCGCCGCGCTCAGGCCAGCCAGCAGGTAGCACCCGGCCGCGACGATCACGATCACGGCGGCGCTGCCATGGCCGCCGCCCAGCAGGAGACGGAGGCCGACCCCCGCGACCCCGGCGATGGTGGTCACGATCCCGCCGATCGTCGGGGCCACCGAGTTGGCCATGACGAGCTTGTCGTCGCGCACGACGTGCGGCAGGGCCGCCGACAGCGAGGCGAGAAAGAAACGGTTCACGCCCAGCGCCGCCAGCGCGCTGATGTAGAGCGGCACGCCCAGTTCGCCGGAAGCGACCAGCAGGGCGGTGACCGACACGAGGGCCGCCCGGACGAGCGCCGAGACGAGCAGGATCTGCCGCCGGGACCAGCGGTCGATGAAGACCCCGGCGAACGGCCCGATGAACGAATAGGGCAGGTAAAGGACGGCGAAGGCCTCCGCCGCCGCCGCCGGGTTCGGGTACGTCGTCGCCGAGAAGAACACGTAGGCGCCGAACCCGGCCGTGTAGATGCCGTCGCCGGCCTGCGAGATCAGCCGGGTCCTGAACAGCCGGCGGAAGTCGCGCTCGCCGAGGACCGATCGCAGGTCCGTGAAGAGTGAGGATCGCGATAGACGTGAGACCGCGTGCAGCGCCACCCGCTCAGCCTAAGCCGCCCGGCTGACGGGCAACGGCCGCGCGGGACTGCCACCCCGCGCGGCCGTCTCGTGCTCCGGCCCGCCGTGCGTCACGGACGGGCCGCCGGCGGATCTCCTACCGCTCGACTTCTCCCCGGATGAACTTCTCCACCAGATCGCGGCATACATCGTCACCGAACTGCTCGGGCGGTGACTTCATGAAGTAGGACGACGCGGAGATGACCGGGCCGCCGATGCCGCGGTCCTTGGCGATCTTCGCGGCCCGGATAGCGTCGATGATCACACCGGCCGAGTTGGGTGAGTCCCAGACTTCCAGCTTGTACTCCAGGCTCAGCGGGACGTCCCCGAAGGCCCGGCCCTCGAGCCGGACGAACGCCAGCTTGCGGTCATCAAGCCAGGGCACGTGGTCCGACGGGCCGATGTGAACGGCGGCGCCTTCCATCTCGTGCGGGATCTGGGACGTGACCGACTGCGTCTTCGAGATCTTCTTCGACTGGAGACGGCTGCGCTCGAGCATGTTCTTGAAGTCCATGTTGCCGCCGACGTTGAGCTGGTACGTGCGGAGCAGCTCCACACCGCGGTCTTCGAACAGCTTGGCCAGGACCCGGTGCGTGATCGTCGCTCCGACCTGCGACTTGATGTCGTCGCCGACGATCGGCACACCCGCCTCGGCGAACTTGGCGGCCCACTCGGGGTTGGACGCGATGAACACCGGCAGCGCATTGACGAAGGCGACCCCCGCGTCGATGGCGCACTGCGCGTAGTAGCGGTCTGCCTCCTCCGACCCGACCGGCAGATAGCAGACCAGGACGTCGGCGCGGGCTTCCCGGAGGGCGGCGACCACGTCCACGGCGGGCTCGTCCGACTCGGTGATGATCTCCCGGTAATACTCGCCCAGCCCGTCCAGCGTCGGGCCGCGCTGAACGGTGACACCGGTCGGCGGCACGTCCGCGATCTTGATGGTGTTGTTCTCGCTCGCGCTGATCGCGTCGGCCACATCGCAGCCGACCTTCTTGGTGTCGACGTCGAAGGCGGCGACCACCTCCAGGTCGCGCACGTGGTAGGGACCGAACCGGACGTGCATGAGCCCGGGCACCCGGCTGCCGTCGTCGGCGTCCTTGTAGTACTCCAGCCCCTGGACGAGGGAACTTGCGCAGTTGCCCACGCCCACGATGGCTACACGTACCGAACCCATCAGGATGACTCCTTCTTGTCCTTGCTCATGCGTTGTAGGTACTCCGCTGACCCGGGGCCGGTCTCGTCCGGCAGCTGCTGGCCGGCCGTACCGGCGTCCCGCTGCCGTTCCGAGGCAATCAGCTCGTTCAGCCAGCGGACTTCGCGCTCGACCGACTCGAGGCCATGCTTCTGGAGTTCGAGGGTGTAACTGTCGACTCGTTCCCGCGTGCGGGCGAACGCCGCCCGGACGGCTTCCATCCGTTCCTCCAGCCGGCTGCGGCGCCCTTCCAGGATCCGCAGCCGGATGTCGGCGCGGGTCTGCCCGAAGAAGGCAAAGTGCACGCCGAATCCGTCGTCGTCCCACGACGTGGGCCCGGCTTCACCCAGCAGCTCATGCAGCCGGTCCTTGCCTTCCGCCGTGAGGCGGTAGACGATCCGTGACCGGCGTCCCGCCCGGGCCCGGGGCGTCGTCTCAGCGTCGCCCTCCGTCTCCTCCGCGATCAGGCCCTTGGCGAGCAGATCCTTCAGGCACGGGTACAGCGATCCGTACGAGAAAGCATGAAATGCGCCGAGCACCGAGCTGAGCCGCTTGCGCAGCTCGTAGCCGTGCATGGGCGAACCATGGAGCAGACCGAGCACAGCGAGTTCCAGCACGCCCGATCGCTTACCCGTCACCTTCCCACCCCCGACCGCTGGCGAGCCCCCGGGCCGCCGCCACGATTGAACCGATGTATCTAACGAACCGATGTATCTAGCCGATGTCTCATTCCGATGTATCGAACCGATACATCAGGAGGATATAGAGCGCCAGATGGTTAAGCAAGCGGCACGGGGTACGAGACCGTAATCTTGCCGCGCAACGGGATATTTTTGCGCATCGGCGGAGATCGCCGCCCATGCGGGCTCGGCCTGTTGCGAGTTCCGACGTACCCTGTCCGTCATGGGGACGAGGCGTTCCGTCGTCGATTACGGGCTTGCCCGCCGGGCAACGCTCGCGTCTGTACAGGCCGGCCACACGACCGTTGCCGACGTATGCGATGCGCACCCGTACCTGCTGAGAGCCGCCAAATTTCACGGGGAGCCGACCGCAATCCGGTGCCCCATCTGCCGGAAGGCCAAGCTCACGCACGTTACGTACGTGTACGGAGATGAGCTGGGGCAGTATGAGGGGCGTGTGAAGCGCGGTCCCGAGCTGGACGAGATGGCCGCCGAATACGGCGAATTCCGGGTCTATGTGGTCGAAGTCTGCCAAAGTTGTGGCTGGAACCACCTTGCATCGTCTTACGTTCTTGGCACAGGCGAGCCGCGCGCGCGACGCGGCCGGCGAGCCAGGACGAGCCAGTAAGAGAGCGCACCGGAAGGCACGTTACGTCGCGATGACGCGATCCAGCAGACGTGCCGCCGGCGGCTGACGCCCCTGGGTACCGTGTAGCTTCGGCGGTGCCGCGTGGCCGCCATCCGTTAAGCCAACAGCGAGGATGAGTGAGCAGCAGAGACGTCAGCGGGCCTTACCGGCCAGCGTCGCCGTCGGCCGTCGGTCACGGCCGCCCGCGGCAGGACCGCCCGGTCAGCCGGAGTGTGCGCGGCGGCTACGACGGCGGCCGCTCCGGCTGGAGTGGTGTGGATGACCCGACCGAGAACTTCCCGAGCCCGGCCACGGGCGGGTACCGGCCGCCCCCTGCGTCCTCGCGCGACAGTTCCGGTTACCGGCCCCGCGATGGCTGGTACGGCTCCGCCGAGGGCGGCTACCGCCGCAGCCGCAGCGAAGCGGGCCACGGCGGCGGTGGCGGCCGTGACGGGATGCGTGGCGGAGGCCGTGGCGGCGGCCCCGGCCGGGGCAAGGTCAAGGGCAGCTGGTGGCGGCACTGGACCTGGCGGAAGGTGGCCGGCCTCCTGGCCGCCGGCTTCGGCGGCCTGGTGCTGATCTGCGTGGCCGGTGTCAGCTACGCCTATGCGAGCACGTCCGTTCCCACCGACGTGTCCCAGGCGGCGATGCAGCAGCAGTCGACCGTTTACTTCAGTGACGGCAAGACCGTGGTCGGCACCTTTGGCAGCACCAACCGGCAAGTTCTGCAGTACAGCCAGATCTCCCCGTACATGCGGGACGCCGTCGTCGCGGCGGAAGACCGCAGCTTCTATACCGAGGGCGGCGTGTCCCCGAAGGGCATCGTGCGGGCCGCCTACGAGGACGTGTTCAACAGCGGCGGCAGCGGCGGCGGCTCGCTCCAGGGTGGCTCGACCATCACCCAGCAGTTCGTCCGGAACTACTACGCCAACATCGGGACGCAGCAGACGGCTACCCGCAAGATCAGGGAGATCTTCGTCGCGCTGAAGGTAGCCAAGGAGAAGTCCAAGGCGTGGATCCTGACGCAGTACCTGAACACCATCTATCTCGGTAATGGCGCCTACGGCGTCGGCGCGGCCGCCCAGACGTACTTCGGTGAGCCGGCCTCCAAGCTGACCATCGCGCAGGCGGCGTATATCGCCGCCATCATCCAGAGCCCGAGTTACTACCCCACCCCGGCCGGGCGCCCGGCCCTGATGGCGCGCTGGCACTACGTTCTCAACGGGCTGGCCGGGATGGGTGACCTCACCGCGCAGCAGGCCGCCGCCGAGCAGTTCCCCGCCGTCCTCAACGCTCAGGACCAGCACGTGGGCACGGACCCCTACGACCCCTACGTCCTCAACGTCGTGGACAACGAGCTTCAGGACACGTACAACTTCACTAAGGCCCAGATCGACAACGGGGGCCTGCACATCGTCACTACGATCAGCAAGCCGATGATGGATCAGCTCTACAGCGCGGTGAACCAGAACGAGAAGCTGATGGCCGAAGACGGCGGCCCGCTTCCTTCGTACGGGCTGGTCGGTGCCGAGCTGCAGGACCCGCAGACGGGGGCCATCACCGCCTTCTACGGCGGCCCGGGCGAGAACATCCCGGCGCAGTATTGTCACGACTGCTACGAGAACGCCGCCGTGTACACCCGTGAGCAGGTCGGCTCGTCGTTCAAGCCGTACGTGCTGGCCACCGCGGTGTCGCAGGGCATGAACGTGCAGACCACAGAGCTCGACGGGTTCAGCCCGCTGTGGATACCGCCGGACAGCGAGGGGATGACGTACGCGAGCCGCACGGCCGCCGGCGCGTCGTCGAACTGGTTCGAGGAGCAGAACGACGGCGACGAGAGCTACGGCCCGATGACCGTCGCACAGGCGGAGGCCCAATCCTCCAACACCGCCTTCACCGACCTGATCCACCGGGTGGGCACCCAGAACGTCATCAACATGGCCAAGCAGTTCGGCGTCGACGCCACCACCTCCGGGCTGCAGGGCGACGTCGGCCATGTGGGTATGGCGCTGGGGCAGGACTCCCTGTCTGTCAACGAGCAGGACACCATGCTGGCCACGCTGGACGACAACGGCAGCTACCATCAGGCGCACATCATCCAGCAGGTCAGCCAGGGCACGGTGACCTATCCCGCGCGAGTCCGCTCGGCGCAGGTGCTGACGCCGCCGCTGGACTCCCAGGTTCAGTACGCGATGTCGTACGACACGATCAACGGCACCGGCACGGCCGCGGCGATGACCGACGGGCGCCCGATCATCGCGAAGACCGGCACCACCGACAGCGCGCAGTCAGCCTTCTTCATCGGCGCGATCCCGCAATACGCCCTGACGGTCGGCATCTTCACCGAGAACCAGGGCAACCACACCACAGAGACCCTGAACGGGCTGGGCGGTAACGTCGGCGGCGGGTTCGGTGGCTACTGGCCGGCCCGCATCTGGCACACCTTCGCCGAGGACGTGTTCGCCCAGCTGCCGGTCCAGCAGTTCCCCACGCCGCAGTTCACCGGCACGGCGTGGAACATGTTCGGCCCCGGCATGCTGCCCAGCCCATCGCCCACCGCCACGCCTGCAGCCAAGCCGAAGACCGGGCCGCCGCCACCGGTGGCGCGCCCCACGACTCCGGTCACCAATCCGTTCCCGGCGCCGTCGGCGCTGCCCACGTGCGGCCCGTCGCTGGGGACGCCCTGTACGGGGAATGGGAACGGGAACGGCGGCCCGCAGCCAGGCGGCGGAACCGGCAACCTGAACGGCGCAGGGATCGGCCTTGTCGGGGTGGTCCCGCTGAGGTTGCTCAGCCGCAAGCGGAAACGGAAGCGTCGCTGAGCATGCCCGGTTCGGGGGACGGTGGGCGCCGCGGGCCGGCGCCAGCGGACTCCGAAGGTGGCGGGGAGCCAGCGGGCACCTCCAGCCTGCCGCCGCGGCGTCCCATGGCCCTGCTCGCGGGGACGACCAGCGTCCTGGTGACTGCCGCGCTGTTCGGGGCGCTGCTGGCGTTCCTGGAGAAGGTGCCGTGCCGGTCCGGCGCGTGGAACAGTTACGCGAAGCAGTTCCAGGACGCCTGTTACACCGACATCTACCCGCTGTACTACGGCGAGGGTCTTTCCTCCGGGAAGGTGCCGTACAGCGGCCACCACGTCGAATACCCCGTCCTGATCGGCGCGGCCATGCAAGCCGCCGCCTGGCTGGTCCGCTCGATCGCCGACCCGTACGCCCGGGGGCGTGAGTTCTTCGACATCACCGTGATCCTGCTGGTGATCTGCGCGGTCGCCGGGGTGGTGGCCACCGGGTACGCGGCCGGCCCCGGCGGCGCTGGCAGGCGCTGCTGGTGGCGCTGGCTCCCGGCCTCATCTTGTCGGCGTTCATCAACTGGGACCTCATCGCGATGGCGCTCGCCGCGCTGGGCCTCGCGGCATGGGCGGCGAAGCGCGGTGTGCTGGCCGGTGTCCTGTTCGGCCTCGCGGTGGCGACGAAGTTCTACCCGCTGGTGTTGTTCGGCCCGCTGGTGCTGCTCTGTCTCCGCGCGGGCCGGATGCGTGACTTCTGGGTGACATTCAGCTCCGCCGCCGTGGCGTGGCTGGCGGTCAACGTTCCGGTCATGATCGTCGCTCCAGCCGGCTGGGCGACGTTCTACGAGTTCAGCAGGACCCGGCCCGCCGACTGGGGCTCCATCTGGTACCTGTTCGAGCATTTCAGTGTCCCGGTCCTTGGCAGGACCAGCGTCGCCACCCTGAACCTGATCTCGGCCGTCGCGTTCGGCGTGGCGTGTGTGGCGATCGTGGTCCTGGCGCTCGCCGCGCCGCGCCGTCCCCGGTTGCCGCAGCTGTGCTTTCTCGTCCTCGCGGTGTTCCTGATGACGAACAAGGTGTGGTCGCCGCAGTACGTGATCTGGCTCGTGCCGCTGGCGGTCCTGGCCCGGCCCCGCTTCTGGCCCTACGCCCTGTGGCAGCTGGCCGAGGTCGGGTATTTCTTCGGCATCTGGGGCTACCTCATTTTCGTCTTCCGCAACGGCGCGGTCATCCCGGGCTACAACGGCCTCAGCACGGGCTGGTACTTCGCGTCCCTGCTGGCTCGTTTCCTGACGGTCGCCCTGCTGTGCGGCTATGTGGTCCGTGATGTGCTGCGCCCCGGCCGGGACATCGTGCGGGCGGACGGCGAGGACGATCCCGCGGGCGGTGTGCTCGCCGGGGCACCCGACCGTTTCGTGCTCAGGCTGCGGCGAGATGCTGCCTGAGCCAGCGCACGTCGCCGGCCAGGCTGCCGTTCTCGTCCGGTGTTTCGCAGATGGCGGGCGCCCCAGCGGCCCGGACCACCCCGAGGATCGCTTCCGGGTCGATCGTGCCGCTGGTCAGGCCCGCGTGCCGGTCGCGCCCGGAGCCGAACTCGTCGCGTGAGTTGTTGCAGTGCACCAGGTCGATCCGGCCGGTGATGGCCGTCACCTTGCCGGTCACGTCGGCGAGGTCGAGCCCGGCCGAGTACGCGTGACAGGTGTCGAGGCAGAAGCCGACCTCGCCGTCACCGTCCCTGACCCCGGCCATCACCGCGTCCCACAGCTGGCCGATGGCGTCCAGGGTGCGTGCCATCGCGTTCGTGCCGCCCGCCGTGTTCTCGATCAGCAGCGGGATCGGCCGTTCGACCCGCTCCATCACCTTGCGCCAGTTCGCGTAACCCTCCGCGGGATCCACCCCGCTCGTCACGTGGCCGCCGTGCACGATCAGCGCCTTGGCGCCGATCGAAGCCGCCGCTTCCAGCTGCTGGGTCAGCAGCTTCCGGCTCGGGATCCGGATCCGGTTGTTCGTGGTCGCGACGTTGATGACGTAGGGCGCGTGAACGTAGGCGTCGACACCGGCCGCGGTGAAGGCCGCGCGTATCTCCGCCGGCTCACCGGGCAGCACCGGCCCCTTCCAGCCCTGTGGATCACCGAGGAAGAACTGCACCGCATCGGCCCCGCGGGCACTGGCCCCGGCCAGCGGGTCCGCGCCGTCAATGTGCACACCAATCCGCACCATGACCCGAGCCTAACGGAGCCCCCCGTCGTTTCCGCCCGCTGCGCCGGACGCGCGCTTGGCCTTAGAAGCCGCCATGCGCCAGGCCCAGGGAGGCGCCGACGAAGCCCGCGATCATGCCGGTCACGACCACGATCCGCTCCGTCCGGGTGGCCGAGACCATCTGTATGTACAGGCCCAGGAGGATGGACACGCCGCCGGTCACCGTGGCGGTCACGTGCAGGGCGGCCGAGGCGGACGGCTCGTTCCGCACGATCATGCCGAGCACGAAGGACAGCAGCCCCAGGACGATCGTCACCACCGCGAGGGCGTTCAGGGCTATACGGCGGTTGCCGGCCGGATTGAGCGTCACATGCTGCGCCTGCGGATCGGTCTGCCCTGTGCTGGGCATGTCTGTGCCTGGCACGTCCGCCACCTCCATCTCAGCACCTGTACCGGCGCTCGCTGATCTCGATTCTTCCCCCATCCGGCCCGGGAATCACCGCTTTCCGTGAGCTGCGCTGACGCCCGCGGCACAAAGGGCGGCAATATGCCCGGCGCGCCCGCTCGCGTCCCGCCGTGACGATACGGTCCGGACTGTCGGAGCCCCACGGTATGCTGACCAGGCTGTGAAATTACGGCAGGCCACCGGAGCCGCCGTGCTTCCAGCCCTCCTGTCACGGAGAGACCGTGACCGCGCCAGTCCAAAGGAGGCAAGACTCGAGCATGCGCAACTACGAAATGATGATCATCCTCGACCCTACTCTCGAGGAACGCACCGTTCAGCCGTCGCTTGAACAGTTTCTTCAGGTCGTCCCATCCGGTGGTGGCCGCGTGGAGAAGCTGGACATCTGGGGGAGGCGCCGCCTCGCCTACGACATCGACAAGCGAGCCGAGGGCATCTACGCGGTGGTCGACCTGACCGCCGAGCCCGACACGGTCCGGGAGCTGGACCGTCAGCTGAACCTCAACGAAGCAGTGCTCCGCACCAAGGTCGTGCGGCCGAAGGCCCACTGACCGGAGCACGTGCCACTACTCACCCCCAGGATCACGGAACGACCGGGAGCAGCCCGATGGCAGCAGGCGACACCCAGATCACGATCGCGGGCAACCTCGTTGACGATCCCGAACTTCGGTTTACGCCGGCCGGGCAACCGGTCGCGCGCTTCCGCGTGGCTTCGACGCCGCGCTTCCGCGACAACTCCACCGGCGAATGGAAGGACGGCGACAGCCTCTTCCTGACCTGCAACGTGTGGCGGCAGGCGGCCGAGAACGTCGCCGAGAGCCTGCAGCGCGGCATGCGGGTCATCGTGTCCGGGCGGCTGCGGCAGCGCTCGTACGAGACCAAGGAAGGCGAGAAGCGCACCGTCTACGAAGTCGAGGTCGACGACGTGGGCCCGTCACTCCGCAATGCCTCGGCGAAGGTCGCCCGGGCCAGCCGGTCCGGCGGCGGATTCGGCGGCAGCCAGGGCGGTAACCAGGGCGGCAGCCAGGGTTACAGCGGCGGAAGCGGCGGAATCCGGCGGCGGGCGTCCCGAAGCCGACCCGTGGGCGACCGGCGAATCCGGCGGTTTCTCCGACGAGCCGCCGTTCTGACGGGTGCCGCCGCGCACCCGGACCGACATCACTTACCGACCATCCCCGCCCGCGGCGGGGCTCTGCAAAGGAGCACCATGATGGCCAAGCCACCAATACGCAAGCCCAAGAAGAAGGTCTGCGTCTTCTGCCAGGAGCAGATTTCGTACGTGGACTACAAGGACACCGGCCTCCTGCGGAAGTTCATCTCCGACCGTGGGAAGATCCGCGCGCGGAGGGTTACCGGTAACTGCACGCAGCACCAGCGGGACGTCGCCACGGCGATCAAGAACGCCCGCGAGATGGCGCTGCTGCCCTACACGAGCACGGCTCGCTGAGCCCGCGGGGAGGACTGACATGAGCCGGACACCGATGAAGCTCATCCTCACCCACGAGGTCAGCGGTCTCGGGGCCCCCGGGGACGTCGTGGACGTGGCCAGTGGCTACGGCCGCAACTACCTGATCCCGCGTGGCTTCGCCATGCATTGGACGCGCGGGGCCGAGAAGCAGGTCGACCTGATCCGCCGGGCCCGGTCCGCCCGTGAGATCCGCAGCCTGGATGACGCGAAGGCGGCGGCCGCCGCCCTCGCGGACCTGACGGTACGGCTGCCACGGCGTGCGGGTACCAACGGCCGTCTCTTCGGGTCGGTCGGGCCTGCCGACATCGCCAACGCGGTCCGTGCCGCCGGCGGCCCGGAACTGGACCGCCGCCGGATCGAGGTTACAGACCCGATCAAGACCGCCGGGCGTCACCAGGTGAAGGTACGGCTGCATCCGGAGGTCACCGCGACCGTCGGCATCGAGGTCGTCGCGGCCTGAGGTACCTGAAGCCGGCCGCGTGCCCGGGGTCTCGCCCCGGCACGCGGCCGCTTTTGTGCGTGCCGTGCGTGCCGTGGATGCCGCGCGTGCCGCGCGCGGTCCGGCTCAGTGGTCCTGCCCGGCCTGCTCGTAGGCAGCGCTGAGCCGGGCCAGCTCAGGGTCGAGCGCCGCCAGCATGGCCCAGACTCCGGCGATGCGGGAACGCAGATCCGCTCCCGTGAGCCCCGCTCCTGAATCGGCTGCCAGCTGGTCGATTGCGCTGATGACCTCGGCGATCGCCGCGTCCTCGATCGAACACACCATCGGATACTAGCGGGGCGGGCCGACAGCCTGGCATGGTTCGGTGAACTCCCGCCGGGGGCCGTCCGGCGTCGTGTGGCGGCCCGGTGACTGTCCGCTCCGTGACCGCGCCCGGGTGGCGTGAACCCGCGGCGGCCGGCCGCCGCGGCACCGGTCCGCCTGTGGATAACTTGCCCGGGGCTGTGGACACCAAAGAACGCTGAATCTTTTTCTTCCGCACAGGGCGTGGAGACCATCGTCCCAGCTCGCGGGGGTGCACAGCAGCGGGAACCGGCCCTTTTCACATGGTCCTCCCCAGGCTGTGCACAGTGCTGGCGGCGTGTCTTCACAAGCTATCCACAGGCATGTGCACACCATGGGTTGGCGTCCGGTGAGCGGTGCCGCCAAACTGTCGTAGCCGTCCGCTAGAACGGTTTCTGACCAGCGTTACGCGCCGCCCGCGCGACGCTGCCTGCTGGGGAGGTGCTGCCGGGTGAGTGTCGCCGAAATCGCTCCTCGCGGAGAGGAGTTCGAGCGGACACCCCCGCACGACCTCGCCGCGGAACAGTGCGTCCTCGGCGGGATGCTGCTGTCCAAGGACGCGATCTCGGACGTGATCGAGGTCATCCGGCCGCAGGATCACTACCGGCCGGCCCACCAGGTCATTCACGAGGTTGTCCTGGACCTGTACGGCCGCGGCGAGCCGGCGGACGCGATCACCGTGGCCAACGAGCTCACCCGGCGCGGCGAGATCGGCCGGGTGGGCGGGGCGCCTTACCTGCACACTCTCATCGCGTCCGTGCCGACGGCCGCGAACGCCGGCTACTACGCCCGGATCGTCCGGGAGCGGGCGATCCTCCGGCGGCTCGTGGAGGCGGGCACCCGGATCGTCCAGTTCGGCTACGCGGGCGACGCGGAGGCCGACGACCTGGTGGACCGGGCCCAGGCCGAGGTGTACGCGATCACCGACCACCGGGTGACCGAGGACTACCACTCCCTGGCCGACATCATGCCGGGCGCCCTGGACGAGATCGAGGCGATCGGCAGCCGTGACGGGGGGATGACCGGGGTACCGACCGGCTTCGCGGACCTGGACGCGCTCACCAACGGCCTGCACCCCGGGCAGATGGTCGTGATCGCGGCCAGGCCAGCCGTTGGCAAAAGCACACTGGCCTTGGATTTTGCCCGGTCCGCGGCCGTCAAGGCGGGGCTCAGCACGGCGTTCTTCAGCCTGGAGATGGGGCGTAACGAGATCACCATGCGGCTGCTGGCCGCCGAAGCCAAGGTGTCGCTGCACACGATGCGCACCGGCCAGATGAGCGATGACGACTGGGCCAGGCTGGCCCGGCGGATGAGCGAGGTCGCCGATGCGCCGCTGTTCATCGACGACTCGCCCAACATGTCGATGATGGAGATCCGGGCCAAGTGCCGCCGCCTCAAGCAGCGGCACGACCTGCGCCTGGTGATCATCGACTACCTGCAGCTGATGTCGTCACCCAAGCGGGTGGAGAACCGGCAGCAGGAAGTGTCCGAGATGTCCCGCTCGCTGAAGCTGCTCGCCAAGGAGATCGACGTCCCCGTGATCGCGCTCTCACAGCTCAACCGCGGTCCCGAGCAGCGCACGGACAAGAAGCCGCTGCTGTCCGACCTGCGTGAGTCGGGTTGCCTGACGGGTGACACGCGGATTCTCCGCGCCGACACGGGCGCGGAGGTTACCCTCAGCGAATTGCTGGCCTCTGGAGAACGCAGTGTCCCGGTCTGGTCGCTCGACGAGCGGCTGCGTCTTATCCCGCGGACCATGACGCATGCGTTCCCGAGTGGCGTCAGGGAGGTCTTCCGTGTGCGGTTGACTTCTGGCCGCCAGGTTCAGGCGACCGCCAACCATCCATTCCTCACCTATGACGGCTGGCGTCCACTGGGAGAAATTACCGTCGGTTGCCGGGTCGCCGCCCCGCGGCACACCCCGGGACCGCTGGCCGAGCGGACCATGCCCGAGCCTGAGATCATCATGCTGGCTCATCTTCTCGGCGATGGATCTTTCGTCCGATGCCAGCCGATCCGCTACGCCAGCACCGACGAAGCGAACCTGGCTGCTGTGGCAACGGCCGCACGGCACTTTGGCATCACGCCCGCCCGGGACGACCATGCGGCAGCCCGGTGCACCTCGTTGCGTCTTCCCGCGCCGTACCGGCTGGCCCGCGGGCGCCGCAACCCGGTCGCGGTATGGCTCGACTCACTCGGGCTGTACGGCCTCCGGAGCTACGAGAAGTTCATCCCTGCGCCCGTATTCTCGTTGCCGAAAGAGCAACTGGCGTTGTTCGTGCGCCATTTGTGGGCGACAGATGGGTGCGTCTGGTGGGACACGACGGTCGGGTACGCCAGGATTTACTATGCGTCTACCAGTCGTCGGATGATCGATGATCTCTCGCGTCTGCTGCTGCGCTTCAATGTAATGACGCACATCAAGCAGGTCAGCAAGGGGACGCACCGGCCCTGTTACCACCTGCACCTCTACGGAGCCGAGAATCAGCTGCGTTTCCTGGAGAACATCGGCGTGCACGGTGCCCGCGAGACGATGGCGAACAAGGCACGGGCCATGCTCAGCGCCGTCAAGGCCAACACCAATCTTGACACGGTGCCCCGAGAAGTATGGGAAAGGGTACGAAGTGTCCTGGTGGACCGGAAAATGCCGCAACGCGAGCTCGCCGTCGCGCTCGGAACCCAATTCTGCGGCAGCACCATGTGGAAGCACGCGCCGAGCCGGGCCCGGCTCGGGAGGGTCGCGACGATCCTTGACGATGCCGAGCTCGAGATGATGGCCACCAATGACGTGTTCTGGGACGAGATCGCGTCCGTGGAAAGCATCGGCGAGCAGCCGGTATACGACGCCACCGTGGTTGGCTCACACAACTTCGTCGCCAACGGAATTAGCCTTCACAACAGCATCGAGCAGGACAGCAACGTCGTCATCCTGCTGCACCGGGAGGACCTGTACGAGCGCGAGTCCCCGCGAGCCGGCGAGGCGGACCTGATCGTGGCCAAGCACCGGAACGGCCCTACCACCACGGTGACGGTCGCCTTCCAGGGCCACTACAGCCGTTTCGTCGACATGGCGCCCAGCTGAGCCGGCCACCACGGGCTGGCCCAGCGCGCCGCGCGCCGCGCATCCTGACCCGGCCCCGGGACAGCCCGCTTCGCCCGACCGCGACCGCCGGACCGCCCTTACCGGCCGAGCACCTGACCGAGCGTGGCGGTCGCGGTAATGACCAGCCGCGCCGCGCGGCCGACGTCGAAATCCTCATCGGGGCCGACGACCGAGATGGCCGCGTACGCGCGGCCGCAGAAGTCACGCACGGGTGCGGCCACCGACGTGAGCTGGCACTGGGATTCGCTCACGCTGATGGCGACCCCGGTACGGCGCACCTCACAGAGGGCCCGCTCGAAATCGGCGCCAGATGGGATCGTGCGCGGCGTCAGCTGGGGGAAACCTGCTGCCTTCCGGGCCTGCGCGAAGGCTTGGTCGAAGGCGGCGATCGCCTTTCCCGCGCTGGTCGCGTGGGACGGCATCCGTCGCCCGCCGCCCTTCATCAGGCCCACGCCGGGCACGTAATGCAGGCGCTCGACGAACACCACGTCCGCGTCGTCAGGCACGGTGAGGTGTACCGAGAGGCCGCTGGCCCGGTGGAGTTCCTCCAGCACCGGCAAGCCGGCCTGGCGCAGCGGGAACCGCTCGGATGCCATCTGGCCGAGCTCGAACAAGTGCACGCCGAGCTGGTACCGGCCGGTGCCCGGATTCCGTGCGGCGAGATCGCGAGCGCACAGGGCGTTCAGCAATCGTTGCGCCTTGCGCTCCGCGACGTTCAGGCGCCCGGCGACGTCGCTGACATCGACGTCTTCCTCGCGCATGAGGCATTCGAGCACGTCGAGCGCGTTGAGAACGCTCTGTACATCGTCATCGACTGGGTGTGAATGCAACGCCACCATACGCCGGAGCCTCGCTGTTCATCTCACATCCAGAAAGGGCCCAAAGTCCCTTGCCCGAGCGGCCGGATGGTCCGGGCTGGAATCCAATCCCTTTGGGGCCATGGCGCGGTACCAGAAGGGAGAAACAAACCGTGCCAGACGAAACACCGGGAGGGCCGATGGCACAGCAGGAGACCGCACGGAGGGTCAGGGCGCGTGACGCGAGCATGGGGGTGAACGTAGCGCCGGTGATCTCGGTTCGGCTGGTCGGTGCGCTCCTGGCGCTCGCCGTCGCGGCCGTCCACATAGCCGATCAGGGCAGCATCACATCTCTCGCCTCGCCGCACTGGATCGGCTGGGGGTACCGCCTCATCGAGGTCGGCGGCCTCCTGACCGCGGCGGCCGTGCTGCTGGCCCGGCCAGCGTGGCTCGGCTGGGCGGCCGGGATCCTGCTCGGCGTGGGGCCGTTCCTCGGCTACGTCGCGTCCCGCTCGGTCGGAGTACCGGGCGATCATGGTGACATTGGCAACTGGGGCTACTGGGTCGGCACGGTGTCGCTGGTCGTTGAGGCTGCGCTTATCGTGCTGAGCGCAGGCATGCTACTGGCGCTGCGCGAGCGCCCATCGCGGATCTGAACCCGGGGCTGCGGCCCTGAACTGGGGCTGCAGCCCGGAACCGGGACTATTCTCGGGGCGTGACCCGTCTTCCCTACCTGCGCCGCGACGAGCTGGACCCAGACGGACAGGTGGTGTGGGACAGCATCGTCGGCTCTCGCGGGGCGGCCCTCGTCAATGACCAAGGTGCCCTGACCGGCCCGTTCAATGCCTTCGTCCAGGCGCCCGAAGTGGGGCGGCACCTCACCTCACTGGGCCATGTGCTGCGGTTCGAGACGTCGATTGAGCGCCGGCTGTCCGAGGTGGCGATCATCACCGTCGGGGCCCGCTGGAAAGCCGAGTTCGAATGGTGGGCACACGCCCGCATGGCCCGTGAGCACGGTGTCCCCGACGCGGTGGTCGACGCGATCGGCCGCGGTGAAGAGCCGCCCTTCGCGGCCGGTGACGACCGGGCCATCTACACGGCGGCCCGCCAGCTTGCCGAGACGGGCAGGCTCGGAGAGGACGTCTATCACGCCGTCCACGCACTCCTCGGCGACGTCGGCACGGTCGAATTCGTCGCCTTGTGCGGCTACTACAGCCTTGTGTCCTTCCTGCTCAATGCGTTCGCCGTGCCGCTGCCGCCGGGTGCCACGCCACAGTGGGACCAGCCCGCCTGCTAGCGCCCCGGGATGCGGGCATCGGTGGCGTCCTGGCCTGCAAGTCGCCGGCCCAGCCCGTTGCCGCCCAGGGAGACGCAGCAGCGCTCGCGGCATCGCTGCGCAAGCCAAATAAACAGGCACGTCCACAGACTCATGGCAGTTAACCTGATGCCCTCCTTGATTACGCCGAAATTCTCCGGTAGGCGAGCCAGGCCAGCCCGAGGTTCGCGACAGCTCCCGCGCCGGTCAGCAGCGCCCAGCCCCAGTAGCCATCGGCCAGGAGGATGACGGTCAGCAAGATCAGCCAGGCGCCGACAACCAGGCGGATGGTGATGGCGCGGCGCGGCCGGTGGTAATCCCATGCCAGATTCAGCTTCATCGCGGGCCTCTTCCCCTGCCTGTCCTCATTCTAGGCTCGATGTTTCGCGATCTTGAGGTGTCCGGCTGAGACTGCGGCGGGCAGGCCGCCGGACAGGCCCTGGCCCAGGAAGGCGCACAGGGTACGGGCAGAGCCGGTGTAGGACCGGACGGTCCTAGGGCTCTTGCCCGCGGCCTTCAGCGAGAGTTGCCACGAGGTGATGAAGGTACGCAGCGAAGGCCCTGCCGGTGCAGGGGGTGGTCTCCCGGCGTCCACGCTTGCGCCGGGCGTTGCCCATGTCGGCGACGGTCATGGAGCGCTCCGTCAACCGGTGTTATTACTGCCCGCTGACGGCGTTCCCACAAGGATCAGGCAAGTCAGTCGGCTAACCGTGAATCAGAAGCGCTTCAACCGCTGTGCTTGCCTAGGGATGGCCAGCTCTGCACAACCTGGGTACGAGGTGCCGTAGACTATCGGGGCACCAGCGCTCGTAGCTCAACGGATAGAGCATCTGACTACGGATCAGAAGGTTGGGGGTTCGAGTCCCTCCGAGCGCGCCCAGCTTGACCAGGCAAAACGCCTGAGGAGCTAGACCTTCTGACCCGTTGCGGTCGGAATCCGACAGCAACTGTGACCGCATCGCGTTCACCTCCCAGATTTCATGGCTGGCTCGCGGAGAGCCTTGATGACTTGGTCCATGGTGTCCGCGGCCGCTCGCGGCACCTCCTCCAGCGCGTGCAGGTACAGCTCGGTCGTGGCGAGCCGGGCGTGCCGGAGCGTCACCTGGACGAGCTTCAGGTCGACACCGGCGGCGAAACCGGTAGAGAGCTGGCGCAGGCGTGCCGCAGGTCATGCAGCCGGACGCCGGGCACCCCGGCCCGGACGCAGAGGGCCTCCCACGCCCGGTCCACGTTGCGGGGCTCGAGGGCGGTCCCGAACCGGGTCGTGAACACCAGGCCAAGATCGGCCCACCGCGGCGCCGACAGCCGGAGGTCGTCCTGTTCCTGCTGCCAGCAGATCAGCGCGTCGGCCGCGCTGACTGGGATCGCGATCGGGGCCGTCGAGGCCTCGGTTTTGAGTTCCTTCGCGACCAGCTTCCCTTTCCGCCGGCCGGTGACGGGATCCCGTTCGCCGCGCAGCCGCTGCACGCTCAGCCGCGGCGTCCAGATCCGTTTCACCAGATCCAGGTCCGGCCATCGCATGCCCAGGCCCTCACCACGCCGGAACCCGAGCGCGAACGCGATGAACCAGTAGCACCACAACCGGTCCTGGCTCATCGCGATGAGCAGCGCGCTCGCCTGCTGCGGGGTGAGCGTCGGCTTCGTCTTCTTCGGGCGGCTCTTTCCCTGCCGTTTGCCTGGCGGGTCCACGAGGTCGACGACGTTCCGGTGCAGGCCGGCCGCCTCGTCCCGCCGGGCGTCCTCGATGGCCTTGTGCAGGATCCCCCGGCAGTAGCCCACCGTGCGCGGCGACAGCGTCGCGGGCGGCGGCAGTTCGGTCTCGTCCTTGCGGAGCTTCCGGCGCGGCCTGCCGCTGGGTTTCTGGCTGAGCCGCCGCTGCCACTCCCGGACCATCGGCGCGGTCAGGTCGGCCAGCTTGATGTGCCGCAGCGTCGGCACGTCGAGGGAGTCGGGCACGATGTGCTTCTCGGCGTTGTCCCGGTAGGAATCCAGTGTCGACTCGGCCATGTTGCCCGCGTCAACGTACTGCTGCAGCGTCTCGTTCAGCCAGCGGCCGAAAAACTCACCGACCGTCTGGTCCGGGTCCTGGGGCAGGCCGCGGCTCAGTTTGCCCGCCAGTTCGTCCCGGTTGGCCTTGACCTCCTTCAGCGTCTTCCCGTAGACGTAGCGCGGTCGCCGGTCGATCGTCTCCTCCGGCGGCCACACCCGCGCTGTCCAGCGCCCGTCGGCGCGACGCCAGGGTTTCCCCTCGCGGTTGCCGCGGGCACCTTTCGGCTTGCCGGTCCCAGTCACGGCGGCCCGTCCTCGAGCGCCGCGGCGATGTCCGCGAACTCCCTGGCGGCGTTCTCCAGCTCGGCTTGGCGTTCCCGGAGCCGGGCGGCCTGGTCGGCGCGGACCTCGGCGGGGGTGGCCTCCCGGAGCGAACGGGCGACCTGGCTGGCGAACTCGGGATCGGTGTAGTAGGTGATCGCGGAATGGAACCGCTTGCGGTAGGCGTCCAGGACCGGTGTGTCATAGCCCATGTCGGGGATGACGGCCTGCATCAGGTCGGTCATGTTCAGGTCGCGCTCAATGGTCCCGTCGGGCGCCGTGAACAGGTAGCGGCGCGTCACCCCGTCGTCGGCTGGCGGCAGGAACAGCGCGATGACGGGCACGCCGAGCGCGATGGCCGCGAGCGCGATCGTCTGCGCGTCGAACCGGCGGCGTTCCCGGCCGGTATCGGCGGACCTCTCGATCGCCGACATGTTGGCCCCGGACAGGCCGATCTGCTCGCCGAGTTCTTCCTGGGTCATCCCCGCGGCCTTGCGCCAGTGCCGGACGTTGAACGCCACAACCTGGTCGATCGTGACGTGCACGGTCGGCAGATCCCCGGTAGCGACGGCAGGTGCCGCCGTCTCGCTGGTCGTCATGACCGCGACTCTATCCCACACAATCAACACTGGTCTAGAGTTTGCACTAATTATCACCGGTACACTTGACTTATCAGCGGGCATCGGATTGAGTTTCCTCAACTGCTCCGTTGTGAGCAGTGTCAGATCCAACGCTGACGTAGAGGAGACGGAGCAGTGATGGAGGTAGGCGAGGAGGCTCTGTACCTTCTCACAGTCCCTGAGGTGGCCACGCGATTGAGGCTGTCCGAGGTCACGGTCTGGCGGCTCATCCGCGCCTGGCGTGACAACCCGGAGACGGGGCTGGAGTCCGTAAAGTGCGGGCGCTCCCGGCGTGTAGCGCCGGAGGCGGTGGTCGCCTACAGGGAGCAGCTCCGCGAGCAAAGTCGGCAGGGCGCGGCGTGAACGGGTCCGCTGAACCGCGCGAGACCGGCCTGTGGCAGGACACCGTATTTGCAGCCCGTTTAGTCATCGAGGACACCGTGCAGCTGGAGCAGCCCGAGACCGACAAGCTCGCCGAGGCCATCGCCAAGCGCCTGCTCGGTGACTTTCCCTGGCCCCTTACAGGACCGCGGCGGCGGGCCGGGGTGAGACGTCCAGCGGCACGGTCGGCCACGGATCGGGCAAGCCGAACAGGCCGCTCATCGGGGCCGCCGGACCGGGCTGCGGCGCAGGTCCGGTGACCTGCACACGGGCGAGCCAGCCGGGTTGCGCAGGCGCGGACGTCCCGGGCTGCAGCGTGCTCCACAAGCGCGGCTGGACCTTGGCGGCCGTCCACGGGTACAGGCCCTGGGCCGCGATCACCTGAGGGGCGTTCGCGTGCCTCCAGCCGTCTTCCGAGAGCCAGTGCCCCGGCTTGATGAGCGCGCCGGGCGGCGGCAGCACGGCGGTCGGGCGCCGTCCGACCAGGTCGCCGTACAGCGGGCCTTCGAATTCGATGTCCTCGGTGCCGTACGCGCTGTTGCTCAGTACCGCGATGACCAGCGGGGCATCCAGCGTGCCGTACCGGTCCGCCTTGCTTTCGAGCGCCGCGGTGATCCGCCTGGCGTCGTTCGACCATCCTCCAGTCGTATGCGTGCCGACCAGGTGCCGGCCGGCACCGCGGCCAGGGAGAACCGGCACCGCGCCGAACCGCAGATGCCAGCCGTCCGCAGTACGCCACGTCAAATGCGAGACAGCGCGGTAAGCCGCCGCCGCCGCGGGATTACCTGCGCCGTGGTTCAAGGTTGAGAGCCATTCCCGCAGGTCGTGCCGTAGCTTGCCCATACTCGGCGCCTGCTTGCCGACCGCGTAAGTCACCATGTCGAGCCGGTAGCTCCCGGGGGCGATCGCGTCGAGCAGTTTGCGTACGTCCTCGAGCAGCTTGTTCCGGCGAGTCTCGTCAGCCATGGCGCAGGCCTGTACCGCTTCGAGGTAGAACCGGGTTCCCTGTCCCTCGACCAGGAAGTCGGGGTGGCGCCCGGTGCCTGCGAGCGGCGGATGGATGGTGATCGCGTAGCCGCTGCGCAGGTACGCCTCGTGCAGGTAAAGCTCCCAGAACGCCGACTCGAACTGCGCGCTGTCCTTGCCCTGCAGCCGGCCGCGCAGGTCCGGTACGTGCTCCGCGGGAACGCGGCTGAGCCAGGCGGACATGAGGGCGCGGATCTCGGCGACGTGCGGGTCGCCGCTGCGGTCCAGGAAGGCGTACGCCGGCTCGCCGTGCAGCCTGGCCGTGCGGTCAGCGCGCGGCACGTCCGGGAACAGCGCTGCCGGGGCGGGCGCGGCGTCCTTCTCGTCAAGACGGCGGGCCGCCTCGCTGTAGCGCTCGCCGGTCTCCGCCATGCGTGCCCTGATAAGGGCCTTGCGGTTCTTGTACTGGGTCATCACTGCCTCGTGCGGCGGCCGTGCCCACGCCCCAGGCGCCATCGAGTTCGATGCCCGGTATATCCGCGAGTCGCTAAGACCCTTGTCCTCTTCGTCCTGGCGGCGTGGGCGCTGCAGGACTCGGAAGCGGGCAGGCGGAGCTGCCACCTGCCATTATACGGTCCTTGTCCGGCGTAAGCCAAGAGGTTTAGATGGCCTTACGCGCCTCCGACCGGGGGCATTGGGGGTCTAGCCGTTAATGCGGCCGGGCGCTGACGGGGCATCCCGTCATCCGCGCAGACGACTTCGGAGAACAGACGACTTCGGAAACTGACACGGGGCCGTGACCGTGTTCTAGTCGGCCAGAAGCCGGCTGAAGAAGTCGTCCAGGAGGCTGGACGCGTGATCGCGGTCGGCGATCTCATGTCCGCCGAACCTGCCAGATAGCGCCCAAGGTTCCACGCCACCTAAAACCAAAGATCACAGAGAGCGCCCCGGCGCCAGCCCGCTTCATTTCCCGGTTATCAGGCAACTACGGGCACGCGGCCGGAACAGGCCGCCCGCGACGTCCTGCCCGGCCACCACGGCCGCACGGTGTGGTCCACCGGCCACGAGGGCTGGGTCATGGCGGTGGCGGTGACCGCGGACGGGGCCCGGGTGGTCAGCGGCGACATCGGCGGCACGGTGCGGGTGTGGGACCTGGCCACTGGCCAGCAGCAAGCCACGCTCACCGGCCACCACGGCCGCACGGTGTGGTCCACCGGCCACGAGGGCTGGGTCATGGCGGTGGCGGTGACCGCGGACGGGGCCCGGGTGGTTAGCAGCGACATCGGCGGCACGGTGCGGGTGTGGGACCTGGCCACTGGCCAGCAGCAAGCCACGCTCACCGGCCACCACGGCCCAGTGTGGTCGGTGGCGGCGGCCGCGGACGGGGCCCGGGTGGTCAGCGGCGGCGACGGCGGCACGGTGCGGGTGTGGGACCTGGCCACTGGCCAGCAGCAAGCCACGCTCACCGGCCACCACGGCCCAGTGTGGTCGGTGGCGGCGGCCGCGGACGGGGCCCGGGTGGTCAGCGGCGGCGACGGCGGCACGGTGCGGGTGTGGGACCTGGCCACCGGCCAGCAGCAAGCCAAGCTCACCGGCCACGGCCGCACGGTGTGGTCCACCGGCTACGACGGCTCCCATCCTGATTTCCGGCAGGCGGCGACTGCCTGAAAAACGTGTTGAGAAGTCGGCGTGTCCGAAAACTCCGGCACCACCGTTTCCCGTAGGTCAGGGGGTGACGCTGACCCCGGCCGGCATCGCCGGCGCAGCCTCATCCCAGATGGTCCAGGCGCTGACAGACCGCACCAGGATGCTCGGCCCCCGCCTGGGCCTTGCCCGGGAGCTCGGCATGACGGTGCCTGACCGCATCAATCCCGACCTGGTGGGCCGCCGGAACGCGGTCGTCCACCGCGGCACAGGATCACCGACACCGAAGCGCAAGCCGCCATCGCGGCAGCTGCAAAGCTCGTCGACGAGTACGAACCCCTGGCCGCTCACTGCCAGGAACCCTCCAGCCCTTCCGAGTAAGACTCGCTCACGGCAGCACATCCACTACACCTGTTGCACAAGGAGCCGACGGCTATCCCTAACGTGACCTGCCGCAACGCAAAAATGTCCAATTGGCGAGCTTTGCACTCGGAGAGAAAACCGCTCTCATCTGGGGCGGCAAGAACGTGGAGAACCGCCCGTGCCGGACGCACTACCGCGGCCGTCTCTGGATCCACGCCGGACTGCACCACCCGGACTGGGGCGACTACCTCGAAGTGCGCCGCCTGTCCGGCATGGTCTTCGACTGGACGGCGACCCGGACGGCGTCAGCGGATGCCCTTCGGGTGGGACCGGAATACGAGCGAAAGGGGCCACGGCGCTGCCGCACGGGACAGGTGAGGCTCCGCTGGGGCTAGCCGCAATGCCGGGGAGTTGAGGATCGCTGGCAGTTGTCACGGATTGCTGGCGGCCACCCCGGGTCACAGCGCACCACCAGGGCAGTTCAGGAGACTGGACGCTTGAGCGGTGCTGGCGGGTCCGTTGCTACCGGCACCCCAACTACGCCAACAACGACGTCTCCGACAAGAAGGCGCAGGTCCTGGGTCGACAGAGGCACGGGAGGGCTCACGGAACTCTGGGGTTTTAGGTCCCTCCGCAGGGAGACCAAGGACCCCACGCCCGCAACCCGAGAGGCCCTAACCCTCACGGTTCGCTACACGTACTGTGGCGTAGCAGCTTCATTACTCGATCATACCGTTTCTGCAGGAAGGTGCGAAAACTCGGAACTGTATTCCATAACACGAGGGGGATGCTCGTGAGACGGATGCCCAGCGGTTTTGTTTCTGCCGTAGTTGCCGTAGTCCTGGTTCTTGTGACCGCAGCAGCGTGCGGAGGGGGCGGAGGAAAACCGTCCCACCCCGCCGCCACCACGGCTGATGTTCCGGTAACGGTAGCCCATGGCGCCACCGTACGCTTGGCCGGTGGCACCACGCTGGTGATCCCGCCCGGCGCAGTTAGCGCGGACGGACGCCTCATTGCTCACGCCGGCGGTTCCCAGGTCGGAACTAATCTAGGCTTGGACGGACGGCCCGGTGCGGCAAAGCCTGTGTTTGCCTCCGCTGGGAGCGCGGTAACGTTTGAGCTCACCGGCGCCAAGCTGGTCCACCCCGCAGCCTTGACTGTACAGGTTGACCCGGCCGCTTTCGCGCAAGCAGGAACCGCCGCCAACCGGCCAGACGCAGCATGGCTGGCCTTCTACGATGCCGCGGCGCATCGCTGGCAGCACGTCGACAGCCGGTATGACCCCGCCACGCACTCCGTCACCGCTCAGGTGCCCCACTTGTCAACGTGGAATCCGTTCACCTGGGACTGGGCGGGGATTACGCTCCGGTTGAGGCAGTCGCTCTCAGCTTTCGGTTCCGGGCGGGCTCCGGCAACCGGGTGCCCCAAAGTCCAAGGCATCAGCCTGACAACGGCCGGAGGCAATGATCCTCCGCTTATCGCCTGCATTACCGGCGACGCCGCTTCGGGCTTCAAGGTCGAGGTCACCAATAACCGGGCCTATTCAGCCATTCTCCAGGCCCCCCCGGGCCTCTCGCAAGAGCCCAGGGACTACGCCGGCTTTGAGGAGTTCGTCCAGTCCAGGGACAGTGTAACCAAAGCTCTCGGCGGCCCGTACCTGGCCTCGGTAGGCAAGGTGACATACGACCTGCCTGCAACCGGCACAACGTTCGTGTTCAAAGATGCCGCATCTGGACGGACAGTCCTGCTCGACATGAGCGTTGCTGCGGCCATGGCCGTCTTCGACAGAGTCACTCTAGGCTATGGGAGCTGTATTCTCGACGCGGTAGCTCACAGCGGAGCAGCGACTTTGAATGAAGCACCCGGGCTGGTGGACGAATGCTTCCCCAAGCTGATTGAAGGTATAGCGGCAATCACCCCTGGTCTTGGCTGGATAGCCACTGCGGCTCAAGCCGTCGGACTATTCATTCAGGAAGCCTTGATTAGCGGCGACTACATATTCGACGTGGCGCTAAAGAACCATGGCGAGGTTGACATCACCCGTGCCCCGTCAACGTTGGTACCTGTCGCCTACGAGCCAGGTTATTCTCATGGTAACCAGGTCTACTCGCCTGAAATACGTCCGGGCGAATTTCAGATTTGGCTGAGCCCCGCAGGTGGGCCTGGAACGTTTATGACATCACTGACCTGGTCCAGGTGGGATAGCACTGAGGCAGTCGGCTCCGGAAATTTCCAGTCTGGCAGCGTTACCGGGAGTATTGTTCTATCGCGACCGGCTGAGGCGGCAGACGGTATACTTTACTACTCAGAGCTGACGATATCCGATGGGCAATCCATACAGTATAACTGGTCTTGGTCGGCCAAAGAATGGATCAAGCAATCACCGACGCCGCCACAGCCGTTGCCGACATGTCCGAACTCCGCCCAGTTGCTGTCCGCGTGGAACGCAGCACCCGCCGCCGTCCGTGACTCATGGGCCGGTGTACAGATTACTGGATTCAACTACATTACCTGCTGGAACGGCTGGGTAGTGGCCCAACCAATTTCGCCGAGTCCAGGAAACGGGGTAATCGTTTTCTCTCTGGCGGGAAATCTGCACCTTATCACAACAGCAGAACTAAACCAACAGTTCACCCAGGAAGTTTGCTCATCACCGAATGCGCCGCCAAGCTGGAAAGTCCCGCCACTAATCTCCTGCAGCTAACTTAGACGAGAGGCGATTACATTCACGCCACCAAACGCCAGTCCGATCCGATATGAACCGCAGGTCCTGGACCCGCCGGGCCCGGGCGAGTTCGTCCACGTCGGCGGCGATGCGGTCGATGACCGCCGACGGGTAGCCGCCCGTCGAGCTGCCTGAGCCAGCCGGCACACTGCCGCAGCCAGTCCACCTCATCGGATAGCCGGTCGGCGATATTGTCGTGGCCGTCCAGTTCGGTGTCCTCCCCGGAATCGGGATCCTCGGGGGCGGGCCAGCCCGCTGCCCGCAGATCGCCGAGCGCCGCGTCCAGAGCGTCCAGGTCAGCGGCGGCCACGATCTGGTGCACCGGGAGGGTGACAGCCCGGCCGCCGTGGCCAGGGTGCGGATCGAGATCCCCTCGGCGCGGGCCGAGACCAGCGCCCACGTCCGTTGCCGCTCGGCCTGCTCCACCGGCGCTCACCAGCCTCGGGAAAGCGCGCCAGGGCGCTGGCCGACATCGACCGCGTCAGCGGGCGCGGCCGCCTGTCCTATCCCCGCGCGGAGTACCTGAATGGATGGCGGCGTCATGACGACACCGGAAGCTCACCGCCATAGCCGGGCGGCGTGCGCAGCGGTAACTGGCTCTGTGGGTGATTCACGGATCTGACCCGTATTTCGTGATGGTCTCGGCCCCGTTCCGGTCAGGTCTCTAGCACAGAAGGACACGCTTGCGGAGCAGGCCGAAGGTGGCGCGGCCGTACATCTGGCGTTTGAGCATCTTGAGCCGGTTGACGTTGCCCTCGACGACTCCTGAGCTCCAGGGCAGGGTGAGGCCGTTGAGGACGGCGTCGTGGTCGTGTTTCAGGCCGCGGGCGAGGGAGTGCAGGTCGGGCTGGTCGTCTGCCTCGACGGCGGCGATCCAGTCATCGAGGCGGTCGCCGTGCAGGCCGGTGAGGATCTTGGCGAACTCGGTGACGTGCCCGGCGAGGGCGTCCAGGTGCGGGCAGCGTTCCCGGGCCCGGGCGAGCCCGGCTTTCTCGTCGTCATCGAGGGAGTCCGGGTCCTTGAGGATCCAGCTGGCCAGGGCGCGGGCCTTGGGCAGGCCGGGCACAGCGGGCGGTGCGGCGCCGGCTTCCCGGAACGGCTGGACGTAGCCGCTGATGGTGCCGTAGCTGCCGCGGTAACCGCGTCTGCGGAGCTCGGCGTGCAGCTGGCGGACGTTGGTGCAGCCCTCGTTCCACCGCTGGTGCAGGCAGGGCTTGTGATCGTCCAGCAGCGACGGGCGGCCGCCGTGGATCTTGGCCAGCAGCTCATCGGCGCTGGCCGCGCGGTAAAAGCGGCGGACGGTCTCCTTGGCCAGGCCGGTCTCGCCCATGATCGGCTTGATGCCCTTGCCCTGCGTGCGCAGTGCCTGGACCTGCTCATAGCGCTGGCGGGTGCGGACGGCCAGGGCGGAGTCTTCCGCCCGCCGGGCGGCGGCCGCGGCGGCGGCCTGCTGCAGGTCCGGGGCGGGCTGGCTGCCTGCAGGCTCGTGCGGGCCCGGTTCGGGGGCGGGTTCTTCCAGGCAGCCGCGGTGCCTGGCCACCGTCTTTCCGGCGTGCCCGGCGAGGTTGTGATACAGGTGCCAGCGGTCAGCGACCTGGATCGCGCCCGGGGCGCCCTGCCGTGCGCCGTCGGCGTAGGCGCCGGCCCGGTCCCGGCAGATCACCTCGGCTCCGGGGTGCTCCTTCAGCCATTCGGCGAAGGTGCACGCCTCGCGGTCGCGCAGCAGATCCACCGGCTCGCCGGTCTCCGCGTTGACCAGGACGGTGCCGTAGTCACGGCCGCGGCGGAACGCGAAATCATCCACGCCCAGGGCCTTCACGGTCCCGGTCTCGGGGTCGGGCAGGGCCATGACCAGCCGGAGCAGGCCGGACCGTCCTGCGGTCAGGTCCAGCAGGGCAGCCAGCCGTTCCCCGGCCCGCCCGGCCAGGGCCAGCGCGATCCCGGTGAGCATGCGCGCCAGCGGCGGGGTGCGCCGGGCGCGCCGCGAGGTCAGGCCGCCGGCCTGCTCGGCGAAGGTGACCGCGGCGCAGCCCGGGTTACCGCAGAAGAAGCGGCGCACCACCAGCCGGATGACCACCGGCTGGCCGCCCACCGGCGCGTCCGCCAGCCGCCGCCCGTACGTGCTGTGCACCCGGCCCGATGCCTGGCCGCACCGCGGGCACACGGCCTGGCCAGCGCAGGCACGGACCCGCAGGCACACGCTGCCCGCCAGCTCGGCGGCCTCCACGATGACCCCGGCCAGGTGCGGCAGCAGCCGCTCCAGGCTGATCTCATGCTGGCATGACAAGCACCCGCTGAACTGCGACTGACAAACCGGGCTCCTGGGCGGACGGCTGGCGTAGACAACCGCCGACCTACCAGGAGTCCTCTTCTCCTCTTGGGCAACACACCGATCACGCGCCAGAACAAGCCGGATCGTTACAGATAACACATCCCGTCACACGGGGCTCGTTACCATCACGAAATGTGGGCCAGATCCAAAACTCGCTCACGAAGCCACGTAACCATGGTTACCATCCTGACCGTCCTGTGGATCGTGCAGTTCGTCAACGTGGCCGATCACTACACGCTTGACCCGTCGTTCGGCATCCAGCCGCACGTGCTGACCAGTCTGCCGGACATCTTTACCGCGCCGTTCCTGCACGCAAGCTGGCAGCACATAGAAGGCAACTCGCTGCCACTGCTCATCCTCGGCTCCCTGGCCGCCTACTGGAGCCTTCTGAAGTTCACCGGGGTAACGCTCGTGGTGATGCTGACCAGCGGCCTGTTCGTCTGGCTCACCGGATCAACAGGGAGCTACACGATCGGCGCGTCCGGTGTCATCGCCGGGTGGCTCGGCTACGTCATGCTCCGGGGATCTTCGACCACCGGATAGCCGACATCGTGATCGGCGCGGTAGCGGCGCTGATGTACCTCGGTGCATTTGAACTGCTGCCCAACAACATGGGCATCTCGTGACAAGACCATCTGGGCGGGCATCCCCGGCCGGACCGCCAAGCTGGCCGAGCTCGTCGCCGAAGACCCCTCCGCACACTTCCTGCTCTGGCACGACCTTGAGGCCGAGCGGCACGCGATCGCGGCCGCGATCCCCGAAGCGGTCAGCGTGTGGGGCAGCCAGGACCTCGACGAACGCGAGCAGGCGATCGTCGACTTCTCCGACGGCAAGATCAAGCACCTCGCCACCAAGCCGGTCATCGCCGGGTCCGGGTGCAACTTCCAGCGGCACTGCCACCGCGCGATCTTCGCCGGGATCGGCTTCAAGTTCGCTGACTTCATCCGGGCCATCCACCGCATCCATCGGTTCCTGCAGACCGAGCCGGTCCGGATCGACCTGATCTACACCGAAGCCGAACGCGGGATCCGCGCCGAGCTCGAGCGGAAATGGCGGGAGCACAACGAGCTCACCGCCCGCATGGGCGAGATCATCCGCACCTACGGGCTGTCCCGCGAAGCCATGTCGGCGACACTCACCCGCGCGGCTGGTGTGCGGCGGCACGAAATCACCGGCGACGGCTACCGGCTCGTCAACGGCGACGCTGTCGAAGAGACCATGGCGATGGCCGGCGGCACTGTGGACCTGATCGTCACCAGCATCCCTGTTCTCGACCCAGTACGAGTACACGCCGTCGTACAACGACTTCGGCCACACCGAGTCCAACCAGCACTTCTGGCAGCAGATGGACTTCCTCACCCCCGAACTACTGCGGGTGCTGGCCCCGGGCCGGTGGGCCGTCATCCACGTCAAGGACCGGATCGTGCCCGGCGGCATGACCGGGCTCGGATTCCAGACCGTCCAGCCGTTCCACGCCGAAGCGATCGCCCACTACCGGCGCTACGGGTTCGCCTACATGGGGCTGCGCACGGTCGTGACAGACGTCGTTCGGGAGAACAACCAGACCTACCGGCTCGGCTGGACCGAGCAATGCAAGGACGGCACGAAAATGGGCTGCGGCATGCCGGAGTACCTGATCCTGCTCCGCAAGCCCCCGACAGACACTTCCCGCTCCTACGCCGACACCCCCGTCGTGAAAGCCAAGGGCGCCTACTCGCGGTCCCGGTGGCAGATCGACGCGCACGGCTTCTGGCGGTCCAGCGGGAACCGCCCCCTGGCGCCCGAAGACCTGGCCGGTCAGCCGCACGACCGGATCTTCCAGCTGTTCCGGGACAACGGCCTGACCGGCGTCTACGACTACGAACAGCACGTCGCGCTCGGTGAGGCCCTCGAAGCCAGGCGGCGGCTGCCGACCAGCTTCATGCTGCTTCAGCCGCCGAGCTGGCACCCGGGCGTCGTGGACCGACGTCGCCCGGATGCGGACGCTCAACATGATGCAGGAGCGCAAGGGTCAGCAGCAGCACTTGTGCCCGATGCCTTTCGACATCGTGGACCGGCTGATCGCCCAGTTGACGATGGAAGGCGAGACGGTGTTCGACCCGTTCGCTGGCCTGATGACCGTTCCGTACTGCGCGCTGAAGCTCCGCCGTCGCGGGGTCGGGATCGAGCTCAACCTGCGGTACTTCAGCGATGGGGCCGCCTACGTCCAGTCCATCGCCCGGGCCCAGGCCGTGCCGACCCTCTTCGACCTGCTCGACGCCGAGCACCTGGACGCGGCCTCATGACAGGCCGGCCCGAACTCGCGGCAGGCTCGGCCGCGCTGGCCGAGTGGATCGCGGGCCTGATCGGCGGCCACCGGTACCGGTACCGCGACGAGCTGCAGCTGCACGACGGGATCGGCCAGGTCCTCGCCGAGGCCGGTGTGATTGTGGCCGCTGAGGCCCGGCTGAGCGGCCGGGACCGGATCGACTTCCTCGCCGGCACGGTCGGCATCGAGGTCAAGGTCGCGGGCACCGCTGCGGCGGTCGTGCGGCAGCTTCGCCGGTACGCGGCCAGCCCGCGGGTGGAAGCGCTGATCCTGGTCACGAACCGGGCCCGGCACCGGGCGATGCCGGATCAGAGCGGCGGGAAACGGGTCCGGGTCGTGTGGCTGTCAGGGGTGACCGGATGACCGGGCGCATTTACGGGGAGCTGCAGCGGTGGGGCACGCAGTGGGTGATCACCGCCGATCCGCATGTCATGATCAAGCTGAAGCGGTTGTTCCCGCGGCTGACCACGTACCGGACCGGGCTGGTCGGTGTCCAGGACACCTTGGATGTGGCCCGGGACCTGGAGTGGTTCACCACCCGGTACCCGCTGCGGTGCGACGAGGTGACTGCCGCGCACCTGGCGGCGCAGGCCGGGCGACACCGGGCGACCGAGCAGGCGATCCTGGACATCCTCGCCGGGCAGCGGACCCTGTCCGGTGAGCTGCAGGAACCGGCCCGTGCGCCGCGGCTCTACCAGCAGCAGGCCGCCGACGTCGTGCTGGCCACGAACCGGCTGCTGCTCGCCGACGACGTTGGTCTCGGCAAGACGTTCTCCAGTCTGCTGGTGCTGCGGGAACCGGCCACGCTGCCGGCGCTGGTTGTCACCCTGACGCATCTGCCGCAGCAGTGGCTCGGTGAGCTGAACAAGTCGCTGCCGTGGCTGCACGGCCACGTCATCACCAAGGGCACCCCATACAACCCGGCCGCCAAGCGGGGCTCCGGTGGCCGGGCCCCGGACGTCCTGATCACGTCGTACTCCAAGCTCGCCGGGTGGGCTGACCACCTGGCCGGCCAGGTCCAGACGGTCATCTTCGACGAGATCCAGGAACTGCGGCACGGCACCGCCTCGCTGAAAGGCACCGCGGCCGCGCAGATCGCCGACAAAGCCGGCTACCGGATGGGCCTGTCGGCGACGCCGGTGTACAACTACGGCGGCGAGATCCACAGCGTCATGAGCATTCTCGCCCCCGACGCGCTCGGCTCCCGGAGCGAGTTTCTCCGCGAGTGGGGCAGCGTGGAGATCGGCATGGGCGGCCGCAACGTCAAGGTGCGCGACCCGGCCGCGCTCGGCACCTACTTGCGTGACCAGGGCCTGCTGCTGCGCCGCACCCGCAAAGAGGTCCACCGTGAACTGCCCGATCCCGTCGAGGTCGAGCAGCACGTCGACACCGACCATGCCACTATCGAGCAGGTCGCCGCCGACGTCGCCGAAACGGCCCGGGTGCTGCTCGGCGAGACCGCCACCCCCGAGGAACGGTTCCGCGCCGCCGGTGAGGTGGACTGGCGGATGCGGCAGGCCACTGGCGTCGCGAAGGCCGCCTATGTCGCCGAGTTCGTCAAGCTGCTGCTCGAATCCGAGCAGCGGCTGGTGATGTTCGGCTGGCACCGTGAGGTGTACGACATCTGGCTGGCCGCCCTCGCCGACTGCAGCCCGGTTCTGTACACCGGCACCGAATCAGCCAGCCAGAAGGCCCGCAGCGCTGAGGCGTTCCGGTCCGGTGACTCCCGGGTTCTGATGATGTCGCTGCGGTCCGGCGCCGGGCTGGACAGCCTGCAGGACTGCTGCAGCGTCACCGTGTTCGGCGAGCTGGACTGGTCACCGGAAATCCACCGGCAGTGCATCGGCCGGCTGGCCCGCGACGGCCAGAAGGAGACCGTCGTCGCCTACTAAATGGTCAGTGACGACGGCACCGACCCGCTGATGGCCGAGGTTCTCGGTATCAAGAAACAGCAGGCCGAACCTATCCGGGATCCGGGAGCCCCGCTGTTCACCGAGCTCGTCGCCACCACCGACCGGGCGAGGCGGCTCGCCGCCGACGTCCTGGCCCGCGTGCAGAAACGAGCGTCCTGACCAGCCGCGCCGGCAGCGACCAGCCTTCACCAGGAGACCATCATGAGCACCGACCAGCACACTGGATCCATTCTGATGACCAGCACGCGACCCGCGGCGTCGGCGATCGCTGATGCGGTGATCAGCCTCGCCGGATACGCGCTGGCGTTCGACCGCATCGACCGGACGGCCTGCCTGCACCCGGACGGGATCACGCCCGAGTCGGACAGCGACCACACGGTAATGCTTGGCTGGATCGCCCCGGCCGTCGCCGACCGCTACTTCCCTGACCTGAGCGCGAGCCTCGTCGCCGAGTTCGCTCTCGTGCACGACGCTGTCGAGGTGTTCGCCGGGGACACGCCGACGCTGCGGATTGACGAGGCCGGCCGGGCGGCCAAGGCGGCCCGCGAGCGGGTGGCAGCAGGGCGGTGGCAGGCTGAGTTTCGCTGGCTCGCTGGCGTGGATGCCACGCATGATCTGCCGCTACGAGCGGCAGGTGGAACCAGAAGCGCGGTTCGTCCGCGCGATCGACAAGATCTTGCCGAAGCTCGTGCACGTCCAGAACGGATGCTCGGACCTGGCCCGGTACGGGATGACGGCTGACGAGCTCCAGGCCACTTTGGACAAGCAGCGAGATGACATCGCGGCTTATGCGGGCGAGTTCGGCGTGCTGATGGATCTGCGCGATGAGACCGCGGCGCGGGTAGTGGCCGTTCTGCAAGCCCGGGAAGCAGAGGCGATCCGATGAGCGGTTAGGCCTGGGCCTTCCGCTCGTGCCGAGCGACGTCCGCGCCATTAATCGTGAGGGGAATGTCAGGGGTTGCTTTTATCGTTCGGTCGTGTACTCGCACCTGCCGGGCCGCGGAGCGGTCATCTTGATCGCGGATTCCGGCATGCTCATGGGCGAGGTGATGCAGAGCTCGCGCAACCCCGACGGGTCGTCCGGCGGGCGCATCACGAGCCTGCTGTGGGCGCTGCACCGGAGGGGAGCGGTGCTGATTGTACCCCGGCACGTTCTTGCCGAAGTCGAGCGCGACCTGCCCAGGCGCGCCAAGGCGACCGATGACGTTGAGCTGGCATACCGCAGGCTGCGGACTCTTTACCTCCCGCGCACGCGCATCGTCGATGTTCCCGCGGACTGGGGCGACGGCGACCCGCGGGTTGAGGCCGTGGCGGCGCGGCATCCAACGGACTTGCCGACGGCCCGGCTGGCTGTGGCCCTTGGCACCTGCTTTCTGCTGTCGGAGGACCGGGATCTGTGTGATCCGCAGGGGCTGGGCTTTGCCGCCTGGCTGCAGGTGGCGCATGCCGCCGCGAACGAGACCGAGGTGGAGACGATCTTCTTCGGCGCCAGCATCCCGGTGAGCGTCACCGGCGAGGCGGTGCAGGCGGCGTCGCGCCGGATCGCGGCGGCTTCGTCGGCGGCGAAGTGGGCGATGCTGGGCGTGGGCATGATTCTGGTCGCCGCGGCGGTTTGGCTGGTCCGCAGCGGGAAGGCGGGAAAGCTGGCCGAGCGGGCCCGGCCCGTTGTCCGCCAGATGGGCGAGATCTACGGACCGCCGCTGGCTGAAACGTTCGCGCGATACGAGCGTGGCAGGGTAGTTTTCGCGCAGGCCGCCGTTCGCCCGGCCGCCGTTGTCACGCTGGCGCAGCGGATCGCTCGGGTGCTCGCGTTCTGCGGGTCTCCGGTTCTGGCTGAGGACATCGCCCGGGAACTCGGCGCGCCGGGCAACCTACACGATCGCACCCGCCTGGTCCGGGCGGAACTCCGCGGGTGCGGTGCCTTTGTTGAGGTGAGCCGAGGCCGGTGGATGCTCGGCGAACCGGGCGGCGGCCCACTGGCGCCGCTCCCGTTCACCGAGGTGTCCGATTACATGGACCGTGTGCACAGAGACACCCGCCGCACGACGGCGTGACGGGTATCGCTGACCGGAGGAACTGGCTGTGGATGTACCGGTCGCGTGGACTGGATCAAGCGGGCACCTGCTGCATGAGCGGTGGATTCCTTCGTGGTTTCGTGACGGCCTGGCGGCGCTGATCGCGGAGCTGGAAGCAGCAGCGCCGCCCGGGCTTGCCGACAGGCGCACCGCGTTCAGGCAGCAAGGCCAGACCGCGAAGATCAAGGCACTCTCGCCGGCGCTGCGAGAGGAGATCGCGATGAATCAGCTGTTCGACCTGCGCGTCGAGCTGCTGGTCGGAGTGAAGCTGATCCGCGCCGGCGTCCTGACCAAGATCAGCAAGGAGACGCCCGACTTCGAGTGCAGCTGGAAGGGGAACGAGTTCGGGATCGAGGTGACCACGCGCGCGCGGCGCGAGGTCGGCTCCGCCATGCACGACCTGATCGAGAAGGGCCTCTCCGGCGGGCCGGACGTCGGGGTCACGCTGATCCGGACGGGCAAGCTGCTGTTCTCCGAGGACCCCGCCAAGACGGCCGCGATCGCCAACCAGGTCGTCACCGCCATCAAGGAACGCGTGACGGCCGCGGCGGGCCAGCCAGTCACCGGCAGCATCCCGATCCCCGATCTCGGGCTCACCACCATGCTGCACGACGCCGGGCCCGTCTCCGCGCCCGGCATGCGGGTCACCTACGAGCCCCCGCTGACTGACGAGCAGCGCGAACACCACTGGAAGATGGCCGCCCTGCAGATCAAGGACCCGATCGAGAAGAAGGGCCGCAAGACCTACGGGCTGCCGAGCATCGTCGTGCTGGACGTGTCCCGGCTGGGCTCAGCGGGCCAGGCGTCGGCTGAGGCATCATGGACGGGCAAGTTCCAGGACATACTGGATGCCTGCGAGCTGGGCAACCTCAGCGGCGCGCTGGTGGTGCGCTCAGAGCTGACGTCCGAGGTCCTGCAGCCGCTGTGCTGGTGGGGTGAGGAGTCGCTGGCGCTGGCCGCCGCAGCCGTGCTGCTCGGCGGTCAGATGCCGAAGGCGGCCTGAACGGCCGGTGTCCACGCTCGTCTTCTCGCGACGGCCGCATTTCTTCGATGACCAGCGTCACCGGGTCATCGAGGCCATCGCCGGGTGAACGCTGGTGAGGGCGATGAGGAAGTCGCCGTCGATTACGGCGTGCCGGTGGAAGCCGTCCGGCACTGCCAGCGGTGGACGAAAGAGCACCCGGATTCGCTGGAGAAACGATGCGAGCCCTGACCGTCCGGCCGCCGTGGCCCAATGATTCTCAGGGTCGTTCTGGCCGCAGGCACTTAATCATCGGAACTGCGCAGCTCAACGGCTATTTGCGAATAGATTAGCAGGTGCAACAGGTGTGGTGCAAGGGACCGGTGGTGACGATGAGCGGCCGGATTCGGAGTCAGGTTTGAGCGTGCCGAGGGCTGTTATTCCTCGTCGATGTCGTCGAAGATGCTCCGGCCGGTGTCCGGCTGCGGTGCGAGCCTTCTGCCGGTGAGCGGGCCGCCGTCCCAGCCGCCGCCGCCGTCGTCATCGCGAGCCTTGGATGGTAGTTGAGAATATAGGTCGTATGCCTCGGCGAATGCGTGGGCCGTTTCGGAATCGCCCTCGTTTTTGAATGCCCTCTCATAGCCGATGAGGGCACTTTCTATGGGGTCGTCGTCCGGGTCTCGTTCACCTTCGCCCCATTCGTCGGCGGCATCCAGCTGTGGAACAAGCTCCGTGCGTACCTTTTCCATAAGCCTTGCACGGTCACCGGGGGTAAGCAGGATCTTCCAGTCAGGGACGCTGAGCCAGCCGTCATCGGGGGTGCTGACGGCCAGGTCCGCCATCTGGTTGATCGCCTTCAGGCGGACCGGTTCGCTGAGCAGGCCGGCCTGGTGAAGCCTTGCGAGCACGGCCGGTTCGGGCACCGCGCTGACGTAGGACGTGAAGTTCACCAGGGTGCCTGGGAGATCGGGATCGACATCCAGGTAGATCCGCAGGAACGCATCGCTGGACCGGCGGGACATGAACGCCAGGAAGGCGCGTCGCCTGGTCTCGTGCTCCAAATAGCCGCTGGAAGCGACCGGCTTGCCGCCCTCCCACCTCCACCGTTGAACCGTGAGCGGCTGTTGGCGGATTGCGGCTAGGCGCTTGGCCACGGCGGGGAAGAGCGCCGGCGGGACACGCAGCAGGGTGCCGTGTCCCTCGTCGGCGTTCTCGTCTTCGCAGTCGACTCTGCTCAGCAGCGCACTGTCCGTGAGGCCGGCGAGTACCACGGTGAGCAGGTGAGATTGCGTGGGGACCCAGGAGGCGAAACCTTCCCAGAGGGTCGGATGGCGGAAGGCCCAGCCGGGCCTGGCGAGCGGCGGGGCGGTGGCCTGGAGGAAGCTGCCGGTGAGGAAGTCCAGGGCCCTGACGGCACCGGCGGGGGTGCTTCCGGCCCGGTCAATGATGTCGCGCTGTGCCGCATTCAGGGTCAGCGGGTTTTCCAGGCTGCCTTCTATGGCTGCGGCGTAGACGAGGGCAAGGGCGGCCTGCTGGTCAGCGTTGAGCTGCTCATAGACGTCCCGGAGGTACTGACGCGGATGGGTCATGAACTCCGCGATGCCGGGCTTGGTGAGGGAGAGCCCGCCGGCGAAGGCGCGGAGCCCTAGCCGCCGGGCCATCTCCGGGCGGAACGGCTCGGCTGCTGCCGCGTGGTCGAGGAACGGCTTCATCTCGGCCTTGACCTCGGCGGGCTGGTCACCTCGTTCGATGTGGTTGTAAAGCATCTGCTTGCGCTCGTCGAGGGTGAGGTCCTCCACGTCGACGCGCACTTTCTGCTCGCGCAGCCGCGGGTAGGCGTATTCCTTCAGCAGGGGCCGCGCTTCCTGGTAGATGTAGCTGCGGGAGGTCAGCACGACCCGGGCGCCCTTGCTGATCGCGGCCATGACGTGCGGCATGCTCCGGGCCCACTCGCCGGTGAGCTGTTCATCGTGCCGGTAGGGCCCGAAGGCATCATCGACCCAGAAGAACTGGCTGGGATTATGGGGGTTCCAGCGGTCCACCAGCTCGCTCGGGCTGCGGGCCTTGACTGTCGCGCAGCCCCAGTTGTCCGCGGCCGCGAACGCGAGCATGAGGGCGATGACCGACTTGCCCACCCCCCACTCGCCGAGAAGCAGGACGAATCCGTGGTCCTGCAGCGCCTGGGCCGCTTTCCGGTAGGGTTCGGTGATCACGAACGCGGCAACCTGGTCGCGTGCCGCGTCCATCAAGGCCCAGGTCTGCTCGTAGGCGCGCTCATCGAGGATCTGTGAGAGATCGCCCAGCCCGTAGACGCGCGGTACGAACAGGCGCAGCTCGCGATAAGCGGCGATGGTGTCACAGATCCACTGGCCGTCTAGGACATGGGGGTGCTCCACCCCGGCTTCGCGTAGCCGGCCGCGGATCTTTTCTTCGGCGTTGCCGGTGACCCGGGCGTTGGTCATAAGCACGTAGCTGCGGCACAAACCGCGCTCGACCAGCGGCGGGATCTTTTCGAACTCCTTCTCCAGGCCGGACTCGGGCAGGGTGCTGCCTGCTCTTTTGGTGTGCTTGCATTGCAGGACGAACGGGCCGTCGATACGATCCCGCGGGCCGGCCGCGCCGGGCGGGTCGTGCCAGACACCGTAAAAGGCCCCGTCACGGCCGGCGTCGTTGGAGTCCGCGAACGCATGCGCTGACTGACCCCACACGGTCCGCATGACGGCCGCGGCCAGGTCCTGGAATGCCCGCCACCCCAGGGTGTGCAGTTCAAAGGTGGGGGGCCCTGGCGCCACCACGCGGGCCGGCCTTTCGGTCACCATGGATCCTCCTCGGCCTCGCCGAAGGACATCAGGGCCTCAGTGAAGGCCACGTCGTCATAGTCCGGCTCGACGAGTTCCGGTTCCATGTCGTGCGCGTCGGGGTCCAGGTCTTCGGAGTGGCGCAGAAGCCCGGCGAGGAACCGGGTCGCCGCGCGGAGGAGGGCCGGATCGGCCATCCAGACGCCGAATTCGAGGTTGGCGCGGGAGCTCGCGGTGCCGTTCGCGCTGCTCAGCCATAGCCGCTGCGGCCGGAAGCCGATCACGTCGCCGGTACCGAACTCGTCCTCATCGTGCCGCCACAGCTCGCCGAGCAGGACCATCTTGGTGTGCAGGATCGGGACCAGCCTGTCGCCCGTTTTCCGGTAGCCGATCGTCCGCAGCGCTGGCAGCCGCAGGTGCGGTGATGGCGAGGACGGGCCGACGACAGGCACCTGCCCGTCCTCCCGGAGCATCAGGAACTCAAGTTCCGGCAGGGCACTGGCGGGAAATCCGGGACCGCGTTCGAGTACCGGCCTGAGCTTGCCGAGCCGGGCCTGCTGGTGCCTGCCGTGCGGCTGCTTCGTGATCACCACGCAGGCGCGGGGGAAGTCCGCGATCCGCTCGATGAGCTCTGGATCGTCGAGCCACATGAACGCGCCGAGCATGGCCGGGCCGAGGGTGCGGGACTTCCGCTGCCGGGCCGCCTCGGCGCGGAAGCCATCGATGCCCGAGATCAGCCCGGCCAGCACGTCGCGGCCGAAGTAGCCGCGGGAACCCGCCTCCGGGCCGAAGCTGAAGCTGGCGTCGAACCCCCAGGGGAACGACGCGGCCTGAGGGTCCGTGCTGGTCACGGCAGCAGCCCGTTGAGCTTGGTGAACAGGCTGGCGGCCCGGCTGATGGTGGTGTCCGCGATCATCGGCAGCAGGGTGGCCTGCTGGCGCAGCAGGAAGGCGGCGGGCCGGTAGTGGTTGAACTTCCCGCCCGCGATGTTGTGCTGGCGGAAGTAGCCCTCGATGGCGCGGGCGATCCGCGGGTCGCCCGGAGTGAGGTCCGCCGGGGTGATCGGCTGGCTGAGCTCACCGGCGTAGGTGCGGTTGACCAGCTCGATGTAGAAGTCCCGCTCGAAGAGGTCCTCGATGTCGGCGTCACCGGCGCCGGTAAACTCGCTGATCTCGACGAGGCCGTTGCGGGCGAGCTGGCCATTGTCCCGCAGCCGCCTGACGGCACCGGTGTCCTTGGTGCTGGAGTCAATCAGGACGGCGACGTTCAGCTTGTTCGCCCCGAGCAGGGTGACGAACGTGGACAGCTTGCCCGAGCCGCCGATCGGCGTCTTGACCCAGCGCTGGTCCAGGCCGGTCAGCTGGCGGCTTTCGGCGAGGTCGCTGAGGACGTCGAGGTAGATCAGGTCGCTCGGGCCCTCCAGCAGCAGGGTGTCCTTGCCGATGAACAGGGTCTGGGTCATCTCGATGCCCATGGCGGTCAGCAGCGGGAACGCGGTGTCGTCGTCGGCCTTGAAGATCTCCGCCGAGACCTTGCTCCCGGTCCTCTCGTGGTCGATCACGGTGCGGACGCGGTGGAAGTCGCCCGGGGACACCATGAACGGCGAGTGGGTGGTGTAGATGACCTGGTGGTGGGGGGCGAGCCGCTCGTCGATCAGCCGCAGCAGGTCCTCCTGGGCCCGGGCGTGCAGGGACAAACCGGGCTCGTCGAGCAGGAGGATCAGGTTGCTGGTCTGGCCCTCCTCGAGCTTGCTGAAGTAGGCGAGGAAGCTGAAGAACCAGACGAACCCGCGGGACCGCTCGTCGAACGGCACGGTGACACGGTGCCGCTTGTTCTCGACCCGGACGAACAGGATAGGGCCCTCATGCAGCGGCGCCGGAGCGCCTTCCTCGGCCGGCAGGACGCTGAGCTTGACGCTCAGGTCCTTGTTCTGCGTCCAGTACTCGAAGACCTCATCGGAGATCACGTTGCTGGAGTTCTCCAGCTCGCGGATCAGCCGTTCATGCTGGTCGGTCCGGCTGAAGTCCTCCAGGCCCACGCCGGCCATGTCGAGCAGGCCGAGGAGCGCGCGTTCCCCCCGGTTGAGCGAGTTCCCCGCGCGGCGGCGGATGAGATCGGGGATGGAGACCTTGCCAGGCATCGAGTCGTACTCGGCGAAATAAACGAACTTGGGCATCAGCGGCAGCGCGTACTGATCCATCAGGTGAAGGGCGACGCGCTGCTGCCGCCACCCGCTGATCCGCTTGACCAGTTCCTGGGTAGCCGACGTCGGCTCCGGCAGTTCCTCAAGAGCACTCAGGAGCCCGGCGACATCCGTCGCCGCCTCGACCGCCTGCGCCGCCGCAGCCCCCAGGTCGAGCCCGGACCGCAGATGCCGGACGACAGCCGCCTCGTTGATGCGATGATTCACCGTCCTCGGCGGAGTCCGGTAACCGACCGTCACCGTGAACTCCGGGATCGTCAGGACGCCCTGGCCAAGGTCAGCCTCGATCGCGGCCAGTTCGCTGTCGTCATACCGGAACGTGGCGGCCACGACCGGGATCATCTGGTCGTCCTTGAAGTTCTTGCGCTGCCGGGTCATCCGGGCCGGGAAGTCGATGATCTCGTCGAATACCTCAGGCTCCACCGGATTGACCCGAAACAGCGCCAGTGCGACGTTGGTCTTCCCGGACTCGTTCTTGCCCACCAGGCAAGTGACGTCCGGTTCGACAGCGAACTCCTCCGAGTCCTCCGCCGACCGGTAGTAGGTCACGCGCGCTTTGACCAGCTGCATCCGTTACCTCCGCAAACCGTGGATGGTCGCGGGCGCAGCGTTAAGGACGAGACGCACGTCACGGTCGCGGCATCTGCCCTTAGAACCGGATTCGGGGTATCGTCCAAGTGCCAACTCAGAAGGACCCCGGTGCACGTCGCCCCACTACGCGATGCGCCCGGGGTTTTTCCTTGCACTCGATGTCTAAGGGTAGCGGGTGACGCCGACATCCGGGCGGGACGCGCGGCGGCCCGGCGGCCCCGGCCGGCACCGGGCCGGGTCATCTCGTCCCGCGCCGGCGCGTCCGCGGTGTCCAGGTTGCGCAGCGGGCCGGGAACCATTCAGAGGGACCACCGCCGCATGATGATCAAACAATTGTGATGGCATCATCACATTCGCGTACATGCACCGGCGGCAGCGCCGTCGTGCGGGCAGCTGGCCCGCATCCCGGTGCGGGGCTGCTGCTGGTGCCCGCAGGTCATCCCGGAGGGCCAGGACTTGGCGCGGCCAAGCGCGGGTAATGATCCCAGAGCCGGGCCTGGCTGCGCGCTGTGAGCAGGCACGAGCAGAGCGGCCCGGCGCGGTCCCGGGTTCGGCTAGCGTTGCCAGCGTGCGCGATGAGTTCCCCAGCCCGGTCAAGACCGTGCTGGCTCAGCGGGCTGCCGGCCGGTGCAGCAACCCGGACTGCGGGGCGGTCACCTCCGGGCCCGGGCTCGGCCCGGACAGCGCGGTCAACGTCGGCGTCGCCGCTCACATCACAGCCGCCAGCGTCGGCGGGCCGCGCTACGACCCGACCCTGACCCAGGCCGAGCGGAGCGCCGCGTGGAACGGGATCTGGCTGTGCCAGACGTCCGCCAAGCTGATCGACACCGATGTGGCCCGGTACACCGTCGATGTCCTGCGGCAGTGGAAGACACGGGCCGAGGGCCGGGCCGCCGCGATGCTCGCGGCCGGCACCGGGTCGGCTGACCCATCCATCCAGCTGGTGATCCCGTCGGCGGACTCACCCGATGCGCTGCTGTCGTTCGCCAGCCCGCTCCTGACCCGGGTCGGCCGCGAGGCCGAGCTCGCGGAACTGGCCGCGTTCCTCGGCTCGGACCGGCCGTTTTCGTGGTGGCTATGGACGGGCCCAGCGGGAGCGGGGAAAAGCCGCCTGGCCGTGGAGCTGTGCCGGGCGGTGTCCGGGCCCTGGCATGCCGGGTTCTTGCGCGAGACGGACCAGCCGCAGCTGGGTGACCTGCAGGCGCTGTGGCCGACGCTCGTGGTGGTGGACTACGCAGCGCAGCGCAGCGGCTGGCTTTCCGAGGCGATGGTGCGGCTGTGCCAGCGCCGTCACGGTGCACCGGTCCGGGTCCTGGTGCTGGAACGCGCCGCCCGCGGCCCGTGGTGGGACACGTTTCGGCGGCTGAACCGGTCCGAGGAATCCCACCTGATCGACGCGGCCGCCTACGCCCTACCGCGCGAGCTGGGCGGCCTGTCCCGCGACCAGATCCGCGAGCTGATCAGGGACGCCGCCGGGCACGCCGGAGCCTCGCCGTCCTCCACCGACGTCGAGGACATCGCCGACCGCGCCGAGCTCATCGACCCGGCCGGCCGGCCGCTGTTCGCGGTGATCGCCGCGCTGGACTGGCTCGACGGCGGGGCCGCGGACGGGGGCCGCGACACGGCACTGCGCCGGCTGGCGGCCCGCATGGACACCCAGACAGCCGAGCGGCTGGCCGGTTCCCTGCCGCCGGGCCGGGCCCGCAACCTGCGCACCCTCGCCACCGTGCTCGGTGGGATCCCAGCCGCGCAGTACGAGCAGATTCTGCACAGCCTCCAGCCGCCGGCCGGGCTACTGCCCGGCATCTTCGACGACTACCAGCAGATCCCGTTCGGTGAGCTCGCCGAAGGCGTGCGGCCCGACATTCTCGGCGAACTGTACGTCCTGGACCGGCTCGCCGGCGGCGACACGGAACACCACGCGATCGCAGCCTTGCTGCGGCTGGCCTGGCAGGCCAGCCAGGAGGCCTACAACGCCTTCGTCGAACGCGCCGCCGCCGACCACCATGAACACCCGCGCCTGGTCGGCCTGCTCGACGCCGGCGAGTGGAGCCAGACCCCCGCCGCGTGCGCTCGCATGGCCGCAGACATCGTGCCGTTCCTGGGGCGCAGCGACCACCCCGCGCTAGAGCCGATCCTGGCCCGCCTGACCGCGCTGCAGGACGCCGTCCGGCAGCCGGACGTCGACGAGATCGTGGCCACGGCCCGGTTCAGGTTCGCGAACCTCGTTCGCGCCGACCGCGGACCCGCACAGGCGAACGCCCTGTACACCGCGCTGCTCGCGGACTGCGACCCGGACTGGCCGGTGCACGCCGCCATCCTGAACAACCGGGGCATCACCTGGCAAGACCTGCGACAGGACGACGCCGCGGCCGCCGACTACACCGCCGTGATCAACACGGCGACCGCGACCGAGGAGGCGCGGGCCTGCGCCCTGAACAACCGGGCCGACCTTCACAACGCCCGCGGCGACCTGGCCAGCGCGATCGCGGACCGCACTGCGGTGCTCGCCCTCGGCGAGACGACCTACAACCGGCGCTACATCGCCTCCTCCCGGCGGGCCCGCACCCGGTGGCGGCTCGGCGAGCACGATGCCGCCCTGCAGGACATCGACGCGATCCTGGCTACGGACAACATCGTCATGGAGCAGAAAATGGCCGCCCGGCTCCAGCGGGCCCAGTGGCTCCTGCCCGCCACACCGGCCACAGCCATCGCGGACCTGCAGACCGTCACCGCGTCGCCCCGGAATTTCCCCCAAGTCGCCGAGCGCGCCCGGCTGCTCCTGGACCAGATCCGGGACAACGGCCCTGGCACCGGGCAGGCCGTACGGTCACCTGACCCTGGGCCCCGCAGGCCCCGCGCTGGCCGAGCCGGAGACGCGCACGGCCATGCGAGCGCTGGCGTCGGCCTGCGGGTTCCGGGAGCCGGGCAGCGCGGAAACGACGGCGGGCCGGTCCCGGGCCGGCCTGCCGGTCCTTCCCCGGAAGGCCCAGGCCGCGCGCCCGGCTCAGGAAATAACCTGAATCCGTGACGGAGCAGCCGCCCGGGCCGCTGGCCGGGCCTCCGTACGTGACAGGCGGCGGGATCGTGCTGGAGCACCGGTACGGCGCCATCTTGCTGGCCGCCCTCCTCACCGCGACCCGATCCCGGCGCTCCGTCGATGACCTGCTCGCCGTCGGCCGCACGCTCGACGGAGGAGAGCGGCGGATGTCTGTCGGGTCCCGCGGGCACCCGGCCTTACCGCCAGCGACAAGACCTCGGTCCCGCTGATCGCCGCGTATTTGCGGGTTGTGACCGAGTCCTCGGATCAGGTCCAGGCAGGACAATGGCGGCTTGCCCTCGCAGTCGCCAGCCCGAACCCGGCTGCCCGCCAGGTCCGCGAACTCGGAGTCATCGCCAGGGCGCCCGGGACCGGGGCCGGGTTCCAGGGCACGGCACGCCAAGGGCGAAAGCCCCACCCCAGATCGCCAAAGCCCTGGGCATTCCCCGCGCCACCGTCTACAGGCACCTGGCCGAGTAGCTCCGCACGAACCGCAGGCCACCTTGCCCCTGGCCGTAGCTTCGGGAGTCCCGGGTAGCGCGGCCCCTGGCTTCAGCATGTCCGGCCGGCCAAGGCCGGCCAGACAGCGACCCGAGGCGCGCGTGCTGCGGCATTCGAGAACGACTTGCCACTTTGGCGGGATTTATCGGACCGATCTCCCGACGTGCTTGACGAGGTAGGTAACGTCTTTGTGGTGGTGAGCGCTTTTGTCACGTGGCTGATCCCGGGCGCCGTCGGCCCGGCAGGCGTCGCCCTGCCCGTGGACTGGGCGGCGGAAGAGCTTGCCGGTGCGGCCCAGCGCTGGGTCAAGCGGCTTCGCCGGACGGACGACCTGAGCCGCCTCGTGCGAGCAGCAACCGGCACCGCCGTCTCTCTCACCAATGACGAGTTCGACGCCGTGCGGCGGCTGCTGAAGAACCAACAGACCTGGACCCAGCTCGGGCACGGCACCGTGGACAAGCTGGCAGATCAGATCGCTTGCTGCCTACCGCCACGTGACGGCCGGACAGAAGACGATTCGCATACAGCAGCGATGACCATCGCTCGTGGCCTGCTCGAGTTCGCCGTCTACGACCTTGACCCGGAGGTCTTCCAGAAGGTGCAGGTGGCCCGTCTGCAGCGGATGGCCGATCAGGCGAGCGCGCTGGATAAGGCAATGCTCGACCTACATGCTGATCTCACGGCCGGTTTCGCCGACCAGCATGCCGATCTCACGGCCGGTTTCGCCGACGTGATGGGGCAGCTCAAGCAGGTGCTGAACCGGTTGCCGCCGCCGGAACCCGCGCAGCAAAGCGAGATTGTCGTGTATCTCACCACGCTGATCGCCTGGCTGAACAGAGACCCGTGGCCGGAAGACCGGCAGTTGAAGGGGCCTGCGCTCACCCCAGCCGACATCGAACGCAAGCTGCGGATCACCGCCACGGGCCGGGCAGGCAAGGTAGACCTCGACGCCGACGACCTGGCGAGGCAGTGCCATCGGCTGGTGATACTGGGCGGGCCGGGCTCGGGCAAGACCTGGCTCGCCAAGCGCATAGCCAGGTGCTGCGCCGAGGAAGCCCTCCAGGCGCTGACGGCGGGCGGGACTCTCGATGAGGTCGAACTGCCGCTCTTCACCACCTGCTCGCGCCTGTTCAGCGCAGACGGCAGCATCCGCGAAGCAGCGGTTTCGAGCGCGCTCGATCATATTGGTGATATGGGCGGCCCTCGGCTGACCAGCGCCATCCACGACTTCTTCACCCAGCGGTCGAAGGTGGTCACAGCGTCGGAGGACGAGCCGACTCTGCTGGTCATCGACTCCCTCGACGAGGCTAATGGTCCCGACGATCGGCTCCGCGAGGCCGACACACTCCCGTGGCGGATAGTTCTCACCAGCCGACCAAGTCAATGGAACCGGCAGCTCGCCATCGATGAGGGAAACGACTCCCATCGTGTCGGAGAGCTCCAGCCGCTGCGCTATCCCGACGATGTCAACTCCTTTATCCGAGGCTGGTTCAAAAAGGATCCTGAGTGGGGCAGCAATCTTGCCGCGCAGATCGCGTCGCGCCCTGGCCTGCAGCAGGCTGCTACCGTGCCGTTGATCCTGGCGTTCTACTGCATCATTGGCGGCCGCGAGTCGGGCGCGGCCGGCCCCGGCGACCCGTCGCAGGTATCCGGGATGCCAGACTTCAGGCACGAGCTCTACACCAAGGTGCTCACGCGCATTCTCCGCGGCTACTGGCACGGAAGTCGCGTGGGTAACAAAAGCGAGCTTGACGTGCGTACCTGCCTTCAGACGCTTCAGGCCTGGGCCTGGTCCGGAGCGTGCGGAGCAGGCAATAATCACCCAGTCTCCGGTGTCGGGATGTGGGCCGACGAAGTCCGTACCGAACGCTGCGAGCTGGGCGAGGCCTACGAACAAGCCCTCAATGATGTCGCCCTACCCCTCGGCCCACCCGACATCGACGCCGAGGAGACTACTCTGCGTCGCTTCGTCCACCGGTCGATACGTGAGCACCTCGTGGCCGAGCACGTTGCCAGTCTTCCGGTAGCCCAGGCGGTCGAGGTCCTGCTCCCGCACCTCTGGTACGACCTTGACTGGGAGTACGCGGCCCCTGCAGCGCTCGCGATGCACCCCCAGCGCGACCAGATTTTGCGGGACTTGGTTTGCCGCGCCGCAAGTTCGGACCAGATTCCCGACCTTTCTGTCATCGATGCCAGGTGGCAGTTCCGGGGGCTCCTCGCCCAGGTAGCCGCCGAGTCCAGCGAGGCTGACTGGTCGCCCGAGGTGGCAGGGATGATTGGCCAAGCCCGGATGGAGCTCGCTATGTCGGGCCGCTTCGGCGACGTCGGCGGAGCAACGCATTGGGGAACCTCCGATCGCCGGGTCCGCGACGCGCTGCTCGCCCTGCTGGCCGGTGAGACCGACCGCTGGGTGGCCGCATGGCTGGCGCTCCGCCTGGTCCAGCTCGCCACGACGGCGGAGGACAAGCGCCAGGCCCGCGACGCGCTGCTCACCCTGCTGGCCGGTGAGACCGACGGCTCGGTGCCCGCATGGCTGGCGGGCGGGGTGGCCGCAGGGCTGGCGGGCGGGCTGGCCCAGCTCGACCCGACGGCGGAGGACAAGCGCCAAGCCCGCGACGCGCTGCTCACGGTGCTGGCCCGTGAGATCGACGGCTCGGTGGCCGCAGGGCTGGCGGGCGGGCTGGCCCAGCTCGACCCGACGGCGGAGGACAAGCGCCAAGCCCGCGACGCGCTGCTCACGCTGCTGGCCCGTGCGCCGTTCGACTCGGTGGCCGAACGGCTGGTGGGCGGGCTGGTCCAGCTCGCCACGACGGCGGAGGACAAGCGCCAGGCCCGCGACGCGCTGCTCACGCTGCTGGCCGGCCAGATCGACGCCTGGGCGGCCGCAGGGCTGGTGGGCGGGCTGGTCCAGCTCGACCCGGTGGCGGAGGACAAGCGCCGGGCCTGCGACGCGCTGCTCACGCTACTGGCCGGCCAGATCGACGCCTGGGCGGCCGCAGGGCTGGTGGGCGGGCTGGCCCAGCTCGACCCGGTGGCGGAGGACAAGCGCCGGGCCTGCGACGCGCTGCTCACGCTACTGGCCGGCCAGATCGACGCCTGGGCGGCCGCAGGGCTGGTGGGCGGGCTGGCCCAGCTCGACCCGGTGGCGGAGGACAAGCGCCGGGCCTGCGACGCGCTGCTCACGCTACTGGCCGGCCAGATCGACGCCTGGGCGGCCGCAGGGCTGGTGGGCGGGCTGGCCCAGCTCGACCCGGTGGCGGAGGACAAGCGCCGGGCCTGCGACGCGCTGCTCGGGCTGCTGGCCGGTGAGACTAGCAGCCCGGAGGCCGAACAGCTGGCGGGTCTGCTGGTCCAGCTCGACCCGGTGGCGGAGGACAAGCGCCGGGCCTGCGACGCGCTGCTCACGCTGCTGGCCGGCCAGATCGACGCCTGGGCGGCCGCAGGGCTGGTGGGCGGGCTGGCCCAGCTCGACCCGGTGGCGGAGGACAAGCGCCGGGCCTGCGACGCGCTGCTCGGGCTGCTGGCCGGTGAGACTAGCAGCCCGGAGGCCGAACAGCTGGCGGGTCTGCTGGTCCAGCTCGACCCGGTGGCGGAGGACAAGCGCCGGGCCTGCGACGCGCTGCTCACGCTGCTGGTCCGTGAGACCGACAGCCGGGAGGCCCTAGGGCTGGCGGGTCTGCTGGTCCAGCTCGACCCGGCGGCGGAGGACAAGCGCCGGGCCCGCGACGCGCTGCTCACGCTGCTGGCCGGCCAGACCGACGGCGATGTGGCCGAACAGCTGGCGCGCGGGCTGGCCCAGCTTGACCCTACAGTCCACGACCTCAGAACATGGCGCGCTTGGGCGGTCGGACCGACCGCCGAACTGCTCGCTGCGGTGCGCCGGAACTCGGCGCTTACCGACTGGCTTGCAGCCCTTCCCTCGCTGACTTCGCTCTCCCGGTGCGCTGTCCTGCTTATGGGCCGTGATCTTGGCTTGGCGCAGCGCTGGTTGGAGCTTGCTCTCCACAGCGGAGACAACACGATCGTGCCGCTGGCCCAGGCGAGCCTTGGCGGGCTGCTGGCGGATCTAGGGGAGGAGCCGGGGCACGCCAGGGAGCTGCTGCAGGCCGCGATCGACTCCGGGGAGCCGCAGGCGGCCCTGCTGGCGCAGGTGTACCTCGGCTCGATGCTGGTGGATCTAGGGGAGGAGCCGGGGCACGCCAGGGAGCTGCTGCAGGCCGCGATCGACTCCGGGAACCCGCGGGTGGTCCTGCTGGCGCAGGTGTACCTCGGCTCGATGCTGGTGGATCTAGGGGAGGAGCCGGGGCACGCCAGGGAGCTGCTGCAGGCCGCGATCGACTCCGGGGAGCCGCGGGTGGTCCTGCTGGCGCAGGTGTACCTCGGCTCGATGCTGGTGGATCTAGGGGAGGAGCCGGGGCACGCCAGGGAGCTGCTGCAGGCCGCGATCGACTCCGGGGAGCCGCGGGTGGTCCTGCTGGCGCAGGTGTACCTCGGCTCGATGCTGGTGGATCTAGGGGAGGAGCCGGGGCACGCCAGGGAGCTGCTGCAGGCCGCGATCGACTCCGGGAGCCGCGGGTGGTCCTGCTGGCGCAGGTGTACCTCGGCTCGATGCTGGTGGATCTAGGGGAGGAGCCGGGGCACGCCAGGGAGCTTCTGCAGGCCGCGATCGACTCCGGGAACCCGCGGGCGGTCCCGCTGGCCCAGGACTTGCTCGGAGACCTACTCGCTGGCCAGGGAGATTCGCAGGAGCCAAATCGGCCTACAACCTGATACGTGAATGATCCTCAGCTGTGCAGGCGGCAGCGGACCCCTGCCGGTGATGTGGCTGGGGCCTGCCGGAGGCGGGCGGTCAGGCGGCTGGCTGGAGGGTGACGGTGTGGCCGAGGGCTTCGAGCTTGGCGATGAGCCGGCGGGTCTCCCGTTCGGGGTCCCGGCGGCGGGTGAAGTAGTCGGCGCCGAGTTCGTGGTAGGGCTTTCCGGTGGCCAGGATGTGCCAGATGATGACGGCCAGGGCGTGGGCGACCACGATGATGGCTTTCTTCTTCGCGGTGGCGCTGCGGTAGCCGCCCCATTTCATCACGTGCCGGTGGTAGAGGGATTTGAGGTAGCCGTCGTGGCGGACCGCGGCCCAGGCGCACTCCACCAGCAGGGACTGCAGGTGCTCGTTGCCCTTGCGGCGCTTGCCGGAACGCCGTTTCCCGGCGGATTCGTGATTGCCCGGGCACAGCCCGGTCCAGGAGGCCAGGCGGGCAGCGTCAGGGAAGAACTCGCGGACGTCGGCGCCGATCTCGGAGATGACTGCGGCGGCGGACAGCGGGCCGATGCCGGGAGCCGTGGTCAGCAGGTCCCGGGCGGCGCGAAAGGGGGTCATCATCACCTCGACCTGGGCGTCCAGCCGGGCGAGCATCGCCTCGAGGTGATCGATGTGGTCCAGGTGCAGCCGGCACATCAAGGCGTGATGGTCACCGAACCGGCCCTCCAGCGCCATGGACAGGTCCGGGATCTTCGCGCGCATCTTGCCCCGGGCCAGATCGGCCAGGACCGGGCCGCGGCGTTCCCCGTCGATTAGCGCCTCGATCATCGCCCGCCCGGACTTGGTTGCGATCGAGGACGCGACGGAGTTGATTTTGATCCCGGCGTCCTGCAGGACGTTGCCCAGCCGGGCGATCTCGCTGACCCGCTGCTGGGCCACCTTGCCGCGGTAGCGGAGCACGTCCCGGGCCGCCTTGATCCCGGCCGGGGGGATGAAGCTGCCGGCCAGCAGCCCGCATTCCAGCAAGTGCGCGAGCCACTCCGCGTCGGAGAAATCCGTCTTGCGGCCCGGATACGTGAATGATCCTCAGCTGTGCAGGCGGCAGCGGACCCCTGCCGGTGATGTGGCTGGGGCCTGCCGGAGGCGGGCGGTCAGGCGGCTGGCTGGAGGGTGACGGTGTGGCCGAGGGCTTCGAGCTTGGCGATGAGCCGGCGGGTCTCCCGTTCGGGGTCCCGGCGGCGGGTGAAGTAGTCGGCGCCGAGTTCGTGGTAGGGCTTTCCGGTGGCCAGGATGTGCCAGATGATGACGGCCAGGGCGTGGGCGACCACGATGATGGCTTTCTTCTTCGCGGTGGCGCTGCGGTAGCCGCCCCATTTCATCACGTGCCGGTGGTAGAGGGATTTGAGGTAGCCGTCGTGGCGGACCGCGGCCCAGGCGCACTCCACCAGCAGGGACTGCAGGTGCTCGTTGCCCTTGCGGCGCTTGCCGGAACGCCGTTTCCCGGCGGATTCGTGATTGCCCGGGCACAGCCCGGTCCAGGAGGCCAGGCGGGCAGCGTCAGGGAAGAACTCGCGGACGTCGGCGCCGATCTCGGAGATGACTGCGGCGGCGGACAGCGGGCCGATGCCGGGAGCCGTGGTCAGCAGGTCCCGGGCGGCGCGAAAGGGGGTCATCATCACCTCGACCTGGGCGTCCAGCCGGGCGAGCATCGCCTCGAGGTGATCGATGTGGTCCAGGTGCAGCCGGCACATCAAGGCGTGATGGTCACCGAACCGGCCCTCCAGCGCCATGGACAGGTCCGGGATCTTCGCGCGCATCTTGCCCCGGGCCAGATCGGCCAGGACCGGGCCGCGGCGTTCCCCGTCGATTAGCGCCTCGATCATCGCCCGCCCGGACTTGGTTGCGATCGAGGACGCGACGGAGTCGATTTTGATCCCGGCGTCCTGCAGGACGTTGCCCAGCCGGGCGATCTCGCTGACCCGCTGCTGGGCCACCTTGCCGCGGTAGCGGAGCACGTCCCGGGCCGCCTTGATCCCGGCCGGGGGGATGAAGCTGCCGGCCAGCAGCCCGCATTCCAGCAAGTGCGCGAGCCACTCCGCGTCGGAGAAATCCGTCTTGCGGCCCGGCACATTCTTGACGTGGCCGGCGTTGCACACCAGCACCTTCTCGAAGCTCCCGTGCTCAAGCAGGGCGTGGTAGACCGGCATGGAATAGATCCCGGTCGCCTCCATCGCCACATGCGTGACACCCAGCCCGGTCAGCCACCGGGCCGCCTCCGCGAGCACCCCGTAGAACGTCTTGAACATCCGCTTGACAGTGGACCGGCCGTCCGGGCCGTCACCGGGCAGCCGGACCGCGACCGCGATGACGTCCTTGCCGACATCGACCGCGGCGCACCGCTGATACACCACCTGCATGCCTGCCTCCTCGGGAAGGGACCACGACACGCGCCGCCCGCGGAATCCGCAGGAAACCAGGAAACTGATACTCGCGTTCGCAACGCAACCGGGAACACCCGAAGACACGGACTCCAGCGTCAATCTAGTGCACGGTCTCACGAAGCCAAGCTCAACCGACGTCGGCGGGCAACGCGCGCACTGCCATTCTCATCCCCGAGGGGGAGCCGCAGGGTCCCTTCATCTAGTGCCGTAGCTGTCTACGTTTGCCCTGTTTCCGACGGGCCAGGGCGGTCTTCTGGGATTCCGTGCGCTGGTTGACCGGGTCACACTGGCGGGTATGGCTGGCCCGGTGCGAGTGCGTGAGATCAGCGATGACGAGGGCAATCGCCTGAAACGGATCGTTCGCCGCGGGTCGGGGTCGGTGGTGACGTGGCGGCGGGCGCAGGTGGTGCTGTGGCCGGCGCAGGGCATGAGCGTGCCCCAGATCGCGAGGCTGGCTTTTACCAGCGAGGACCGGGTCCGCGACGTGCTGCACAACTTCAGCGCCGACGGCTTTGACTCGCTGTACCCGCGGTACGCCGGCGGGCGCCCGCCGGTGTTCACGCTGGCCCAGCGGCGGGAGATCAAGAAGATCGCCAAGTCCGCCCCGGCCGATCACGGGCTGCCGTTTTCCCGGTGGAGCCTGGCCAAGCTGGCTGACTTCCTGGTCGCCGAGGGGGTGGTCGAGGACATCTCCCACGAGGGCCTGCGGGAGCTGCTGCGCGCGGAGAACATCTCGTTTCAGGCCGTGAAGACCTGGAAGGCCTCCGCCGACCCGGACTACGCGGCCAAGAAGGCCCGGGTAGAGCACCTGTACGCGATCGCCGACGGCGAGGCGGCCGCCGGGCCCGGCGACCCGGACGTGGTCTTCTGCCTGGACCTATGCCGACACCGCGACTATGCCGATGTGCTGGTTCTGCGGGCTTGTCGTTGAAGGGAAGCAGGCTGGCCGTGGCTCGGCATAGTTACAGGCTCTCCGGGATTCCCCAGGCGAGCCCTTGTTGTGGGCCCCCTACATACATTTCGGCCCCTGATATCAACAAAGAGTGACCACAAGAAGAGTGGGGCCGACTAGCTCTGACAAGGGCCAACTAACGCTGAAAGCCACAAGCATTCAGCCTCCTCCTTGCCGGAGCTGAGACACCCATCTGCGCGGATAACGAAATCGCAGATGACAGCCGCGCCGGGTTCGAGGTAGGCGCGGGCCTGCCTGATCACGTCACCGACCGCGGTCGACAGGACAATGTTTGCGGCATGCTTTGACGCGCCGCGGTGCTGGGCGAGCGCTTCGGCGACCTCGGCCTTGGCCGGGTGGCCGTCAGCGCGCTGTTCCCAGTCGATCTCCCACTGGTCGCCGGCGTCCCAGAAGTGCGGCCACACCTCGACCTGCCAGCGGTCATGGACCTGATCGCAGAACGCGCGGACGACTTCGGCGCGAGACCGGGGCAGCCGCGTGAACTCCCGCAGCGGGGATTCCTCGCCCGGCTTGACCGCGTGTACAGCTTCCCAGTCGACGCCGGGCATCGCCAGCGCGTCGTCCAGACCTCCCGCCTGGTACAGGGGGACCTGGACGGTCTTGCGGACGCCGACCTCGCGGGTGGCGTACCGGGCGGGCGACACCCAGCCGACGGCAGTCACATAAGCGAAATCAGTCCGCCTTATTTCCATGTACTCGGCGGCCTGATCGGGGCCGAGGAGGCGTTCCCGCCGCACTCGCTCGGCGAGATCCTCATCGGCGGCCAGGCGGGCAACGTCTTCGCGTGCCCACCGGCGGAACCTTCCCTGCTTGATGCCCTGCTCAGCGGCGACACGCTCGAAGTCGCGGAGATCCCACTCCAGCCAATTCGCGGCGTCCTCAGTGGTGATCGAGTTCTCCAGCCAGGCGATCCGCTCGGCCACGACGCCGGCGACGATCTCCCGCCCCTCCGCAGAGGTGGCGAGACGGCGGATAGCGGCGGTGTCGTACAGTGCCCACTTCTTCCACCAGTCCACCTCCGCGACGTGCCCCTGCTTGACGAGCCGCAGCAGGTCGCTTTCGGTGACGTCCAGCCCGGTCAGCCCGGCCAGCAGCTCGGCGCACCGGCGCGCGCCCAGCGGCTGCGGCGGGATCTGTTCGCGCAGCTGCTCCGCCCGGCCCGCCAGCTCGCCGGCGGCAGCCCGGCTCCAGAACCCGCTGCGGTCAGGGCCTGGGATGACGTCGTGGTCGCGGCCGCGCCGCCAGTCCCTGTACTCCAGCCCGAGCCGGGCCATCATCTCGTCCTCGGCCAGGAGCGCGCCCTCGTCCAATGCGGCAGCCAGTTCCTCCCGCCGCCTCACCAGCGCGTCGACCGTGACGGCCTTCCACCGGGGCGTCTTCAGGTCATGCGTTCTCTGCGGGTAAGAGCGTTACGAAACCGGGCATTCTCGCGTTATGCCAGCTCACAGCAACGTGCGATAGCTACTTATCGCGCAACAGGTGTGGTGCACGTGTGGTGCCTGCCAGCCCACCTGGGTGCACCTATAGGGCCGTGTCCACCAGCGGTGGACGCTGCCTCGGGGTCGTGGTCATGTCCGGCCGGGATTCTCGATAAGCCCTCTGCCGCAGGTCCAGGGCCCGGACCATTTGAGGCGGCCGATGGAGAATCACCCTCCTGGCCCTCTGAGTCAGAGGTCCACAGGATTAGAAGTCAGGAGTCGTCCGGGTCCGGCTCGTAGCTCTGCTTCACTTCGGGATCTCGGGTGGCGAGCTCCAACAGTGCTGCGCCGTCCGCCGGTTCTAGGGCAGCAACTGCATCTGCCTCATCGAGCTGGCCTGCCGAGCGCAGGCGCTCGGCGAGCGCATATACCTTCTGCGGCCCGTTCAGCGCTCGCAAGGCCTGTTCATTTTCGATACGTTTCGCTAGGAGTTCCTGCTCGGCGAGCTGGCTGGCAAGCTGCGCCTGTCGCAACTGCTCACGCTTCAGTTCGAGGTCAAGCCTGGAATCCTCAACTCGATCATCGGCGGTTGCCTCAGCGACCTGCGCCTCGGCCTTCTTGATCTTCCGCCGGGAGCCAAGCGTGGCGAGTGTCTCAAGGGCTCCAGCACCCTTGGTGAGCGCTTCGGTTCCAGTACCGATTGCCGTCATCGTCTCGGCGAGCGGGTTCCGGTACCGAATCTCCCGCACAGCGATCTCGGTCGGAGCCAGTCGTGCGATCTGGTCGGCAACGAGCGCCTGGTAGAGATCTGGGTCGATGACGTCCAACCCAACAGCGGCACCTGTCGGCCAGGGAAGTGGTGACCCCGCCAGCGCTCGTTCATACCCAGCAGCCAACAGGCTGCTGGGTATGCTTCCTGAGCGTCGCCCCCTGCGGTACCAGTAGTCGAAGAACAGGTCCGGCGGCAGGTCGCCGACGTTCTCGGCGAGATTACGTCGGGCGTTGCGGAGGTTGTTCGCCCGATACCGTGGGCTTAGCTCGCTGCCGTCAGGCAGTCGCTCAATCGCACGGGCGAGCTCATCGTCCGTCGGGAACTTCATTTGCTCGGTAGCGGCTCGGCGGATGCGTCGAAGCGTCGCGTCCCGGCCCACGTCGGCAACGACACGGACGCCCCGCACCAACGTCTCGACGAGAATGGGGCTGGCTCCGGGGCCTAGGTCGACCGTAATCTCAAGAACGTTCATCGCTCGGCAGGCTATCGGCCATCCGAGCGGCATGCACTCAGCTTGAAGTCGTGTCTTTAGCTCATCCCGACTCCGACGCGGTGAAGGTCCGGCGCCTGGGTCAGCCCACGTCGGTAAAGTACCGACCTTAATTTCTTGCACGCCGATGCTGCTCGCCGGCTCCCAGCACGCCTCCGTCCGCTCTCTCGAGCGCTACGCCCGCCCTGGACCCGAAGCCGTCGCCCGCCACGTTGCCCGCACCGACCCAGCCGCCCGCCGTCGTCAGCCTGAACGCTAAGCGGTGTTTTTCGCTGGAAACTACGGCGACCCCCTGATTTCCCCGCAAAGATCTGGCGCTGCCGAGAGGACCAGAAAGAGTCGAGTAGCCGCAGCGTGGCGGGCCGCGGATAAGTACCGCACTGGTGTACCTGGAACCAGGGCGTCCCGCAGGCGCATACTGACCGCGTGGCCGCGACAGATTCTGCACCACCCTCACCGAACGGGCTCGCCTGGTTGATCGGCCCAGTAGTGCTGGAGCAGTTCTTCGCCTCGCATTGGCGGTCCCAGCCGCTCATGATAAAACGGGACCAGCCCTCCTATTATGATGCCCTTCCCGGGATGGGGATGGTCGACAGGTTGCTGACGACCACCGTCTTTGGAACGGAGGAGCGGGTCGGACACCTGCTGCGGATGCAAGACGGTCGCCAAGTGTCGCGCCCGTTCCGGCTCACGGCCGATGGACGCCCCGACATCCACGACATCTACCGGGCCTACAGCGACGGGTACTCCATCGTCCTCAACCGCATCGAGGCACGATCCCCGATCGTCGGCGAGGTATGCCGCCAGCTTGAGGCCGACGTGCAGCACCGGGTGGGAGCCAACCTGTATGTGACGCCCCGGGACAGTCAAGGCGCCCGCGCGCACATCGACGCCCATGACGTGATCATCGCCCAGATCGACGGAGTAAAGAGTTGGCGCGTGGCCACCGATCCGCGCACCCGGAACCCGCCGTCGCGCACGGAACCCATCGACATCCCGCACGCGCACACCTACCTGCTTCATCCCGGCGACGCGCTGTACATACCTCGTGGATACGCCCACGAAGGCGTGACCAGCGCCGCCTCCTCAGCGCATCTGACCTTCGGGTTCTACGTGGCGACGTGGGGTGACCTGCTGCAAGAGGCGGTGCGGTTGATCGTCGCTGACAACCCCGATCTTCAGCGTCCTCTGCCCGTCGGGCACCTGCACCACGCTTTTGAGGAGCAGGAGGTGGCCGACCTCGCGAAGATCCTCTCAAGCGTTCCGGTGGAAGCGGTTCTCGAGACGGCGCGACTGTCGATCGGCTCACAGCTCCTGGAACGGCAGAGAATGTCCAGTGGCCATTTTGTCTCCCTGGACGCGATTCATGATCTGACGATCGACTCGGTAGTGAAACGAGCGTTTGATGGGCCCTGCCGCATCCACGCCACCGGAGACCGGGCCGTCATTCACTATCCCGGCAATTATCTTTCCGTGCCGTCCACTCTGCGGCAGGCCCTGGAACACGCAGCCGACGAGCGCATCTTCACCATTGCGAGCGTTCCCGGCACCCTCGATGACGACACCAAGATCAGATTTGTTGCACGTCTCATCCGCGAGGGATTCCTCGCGATCGCCAACAGTTAGAAAGGAAACGGAACTATGAGTGACGACCCGAAGGTGAGCCAGGCCACCGAAGATGTCCTCGGCGAGGTCGCGTCGCGGCTCGACGACGCCGGAGAGGACGGCGTCCAGTTCTCCGGCGCCGAGGGCGGCACGTCGGAGTACCTGAAGGACCGGGCCAGGAACGTCGAGACCTGGGACGGCGACAACGGCTGACGGCACGTATGGACGCCTCGCTGTTCAGTTACGCGCCCAGCCCTCACCGTGCCCGCGGTTTGAGGCAGAGGCTTGAGCGACAGCTGTGCTCCAGCTATGTGTCGCTGCTGGAAACGATCGAAACTGGCCTGTCACTTGAGCGTGGGCGCCTGGCGGCGCTCGCACCCACCGTGTCAGACACCCAGCCGCTGTCCTCACGCGCCTACGCGAGTCACTGGCAGCTTGGCCTCGCCGTCGATGGCAACCTGCGCGGCACGATCGTGCCAGCCCTTAGGGAGGTGTCCCAAGGCTGGCACGATCGCGCCGGACTCGTCGTGACCACCCACTGCGGTGACTTCATCGACCGCGCCGCGCAGGCCTACCTGGACGGCGACGAAGGTCAGCGCATCCGGCGCCCCGCCCGAGCAGACGGCAGTGAGCGGTCACCCGACCTCTACGGCATTCCAGCCACTGAGCTACCGGAACTCGCCGCCACACTGCATCAAGCAGCCGACCGGATCGGCGAACTTGACGAGGGCATGGCCGATGAACTGCAAGAGTACGTGCGTCAGGTACGGCTGGTGGACAGCAAAGTCATCGGCGGAATGAGCAGCGTCCGGTTCTTCGGCACCGTCTTCCTCAGCCGCCCGTCCTGCGACGCCGGAAAGGACCTGCTCGTGGAACGCTTCTTCGGCGGGCTCGTGCATGAGACGTCGCACCTTCATCTTCACGCCCTGATGGCGCAGGATCCGCTGGTACTGAACCGCGGCGAGAGGTTCGAATCTCCGCTGCGCCGAGACCGCCGACCCATGCTCGGCATCTACCATGCCACCTTCGTACTCGCCCGGCTCACCTTGATGTTCGGCCGATGGCATGAGGCCCATCCGAAACGCGAAGGGGTTGAGCAGCAGCTGAACGACGCGCGGACACGCCTGGCCGGCGGAGTGGCAACCATCCGGGAACACGGCCGGTTGACGCCGCCCGGAGTTGAACTTCTAAACAGCCTGGAGACCGCCGACAGCGTCCTGCGTTAGATATTCCCCCATCGTTGACGCGAAGTACGGGCAATAACCGGCCTGGCGTTCAATCCTGTGCCAGTCAGACCCGGGGAACGCAGACGTCATCGACCGCATCTTCGATCAATGACCGGGCTGCTGATCCGACCCACATCCGAACCGTCCCAGGCGGTAACGCGACAGCGCGCGGGCCGCTAACGCCCAAAACGGTTCCATTGTGGGCCGAGGGCCGCGGCCGCCTCGCGCCAGTCCCGTCCCGTCGCCGCGCACCAGCGCAGGAACAGCGCGATCCCCCGCGCGTACTTCTCCGTCGTCCGCTCGGCCCCGTCCCTGCCGAACCTCAGCTCCAGCAGGTACCGGTCAGCGACCGGCACCACGTCCATCGCATCGTCGAGCACTGTCCAGTACCGGCTGCCCGATGGCATCTGCACCCGAAACGCCCGCAACCCCCGCCCCCGTAGTCCCGTGAACATCAACAACAAGACGCGACAGGACTACACCCAGCGAGAACTGAGGGGAAATAGGCTCGCCGTAAGTAACTGCAACATCACGCGACGCTAAAGAAAGTCCCCAAGAACATACGGCGGCAGCACGCCGAGCAAGACGGCCTTTTCACCTGGACGACGGTCCAGCCAAGGGCCTCGGCGAGCTGCTTATGGTCGTGGGCGGTGGTCCGGCGCGGCGTCGGCACGGTCTCAGCCATCTGCAGTCTTACCGGTGCGCGAGGCGGTGACCATCGCCAGCCACGCCGCATAGAAATCGTCGGTCAGGAACGGGACGCGGCTGAGGTCGGCCCCGGACGGGCGCCCTGACCACAGCGCGGCCGCCGTGGCGATCAGGAACCGCTCTCCCGTCGACCATGTCCTGTCCTTCAGGGCATCGCCCCAGTCGACGCCGCTGCGGCTGGCGTACCGGGCGAACCGGGGGTGGCCCGCAATCGGCTCGAAATCGAGCAGGCTCACGACGGCGGCGGCCTCACCCCATGGGCCGCCGGTCAGCGACCGGGCCAGCTCGGCTCGCAGCGCCGCGACGATGGCGGCCGGAGCAGGTACCTCGTTTTTGTATTGGCTAGTCACGATGGGGGGTCCTCTCGCCAGAGCTGACATTGGCTGGGGGAGCGGCCGCCGGCCGCCTTGGCTTCGCTGCGAGTCGCTTTGCTCGCTCCGACCAGTGCACACGGGATGCGGCCCGGGCACCGAGCCTGCGAGCCCACGAGGACCGCAGGATCGCCCGCACCCCTTCCTCGGCCGTGTCGTGAGTAGTTGGCTCGGAGCGCCTCAGTCCGTGAACCTGCGCGACCCAGGCGAACTCGGAGCGCTCGATCCCGCCCGCATGCTGCCCGGCGACCAGAACGCGGAGCACGCTGGGACCGGGTGGCTTCCGCTCGCCGGGCCGCTCACCCCAGACCTCGACCCAGACCGGTTCGGGGACGCTCACGGCTTGCCCCACCGTTCCTGGGCGGCTGGGCAGGTGATCCCGGCGGCGCCGCCGATGGCGGTCCACGAGCAGCCCTCAGCCCGGGCGCGCCGCGCGACCTCGTCCAGCCGGGCCTGCGCCTTGCGCACGTCCCCGGCGGCCTCGCGGACGTCGGCCAGCGACTTCGGCGGCAGGTGGCGGTGCCACTCTCGCCAGATCGCATCCTCGATGCCGGACGGGGGATCACCCCACTCCGACGGGGCCGGGTCGTAGACCTTGTGCGCGGCCAGGTCGTGCTGGCCGGCGTCGGTGACCTTCCGCCACAGCGGTCCGCGCCAGCCGCACTCGCAGAGGCCGCGCCAGCCGATCGCGGTCCGGCCGTCCAGCACGCCGCGCCCGGCGTCGACGTCCCGGCCGGGCCCGATGAACCGGACCATCGCGCCGCCGTTCTGCGACCCGACCGAGAACCGGCCGTCCGGGAACTCGGCGGTGTCCCATCCCTCGTGCAGCCCGTCGTCAGTCTGGTAGCTCATGGTGGCCCTCTTCCTGATTTCCTGGCTCCTGGTTGGCGCGAAGCGCGGCAGCGCCGGCCGCCCAGCTCCGGGTCATCTGCTCGAGGAGGGTGCCCACGTTGCCCAGCCGGGCCTGGTTGAGGGCGAACATCTCCTGCAGGCACTCATCGGCGATCCGGCAGGCCTCCCGGTATGCCTCGATCTCGCGGCGCTGGGCGGCAGCGATCCGGCTGGCGTGGCCATCCTTGAGTGCCCGGGTGACGCGGCCCTTGGCGGCCGCGTGCCGGCGCCAGGCGGCGGTGCCCGCGGTGGCCAGCTCGCTGAACCGGGCATCGATGACGGCGTGCTCGGCCTTCATGAGGGCCATCAGGTCGGCGGTACGGGACTGCTCGGCGTCCGCGGCGGCTAGCTTCTCCTCGGCGCTCACCGTCGGCACCCGGCCTTGAAATGACCGCAACGGTGACTGCATCGCCTAGCGCGATCAGGTTCTATCCGGGGTTTTCTGCCGTCCTCACAGCCTGCGGGTTGATAGAACCGGATATCGCGTGATCGGCGCTGCCCAGGACTACGGATCAGAAGGTTGGGGGTTCGAGTCCCTCCGAGCGCGCCCAGGTCAGAGGCCTCTTCCCGGAGCGGAAGGGGCCTTTTTGCTAACGCTGTTGCTAACAGCGCGGTTCCATCTGGTGCCGCTATGGCACGGGCGAAGATGTCGGCGGCCTCGGTGAGCTGATCGCTGATGACGTGCGCGTACACGCGCAGTGTGATCGACGGGTCGGCGTGACCGAGCCGGGCGGCGACCACGTGCACGGGGACGCCAGCCAGCAAACTGGTAGAAAGCAATGTTCCAACCACGCTGAATACCTCGGCCTGAGCGGGGCGTCCGGAGGCCATTCCCTCGGCTGGTGGTTCCTGGTGCGGGCCAGCCCAGCCGCCTAGCGGGTCCAGTCGGTCCAGGCCAGGAGCGTCCGCTGGCCGGCGACCGTGGTGCATGCCGGGCACGTCCGCGGCGAGGCGGCGCGTCGGCGTGCCGCGTAGCCCGGCGGGAGAACTGGCGGCCGCGGGAATGCCGTCTGCGGGCGCGGGATGCATTTGGTGCAACGAGGGCGGCCGGTTACCGGGTCAGGCGCGTGACGAGATCAATGAGCCGGAGACCCGGCGCGCCCCTCGCAGCCGCGGCGCCGCTCACCGGGACCGCCGGGTGATGCACCCGATGCAACCGGGTGCTCCCCGATGTATCACGATGACAGTAGACGCAACGATGATGCACGCCACGCAACGGCATCAGCCGCATCATCGTTGCATCAGATACGGGCGGTCCATGAAGCCTCAGGTCACCGTACCCGTGCGGCGGCCCAGCAGGCCGACGGCACCGCAGGGCCGCACGCTGCACCGCAGGCAGCGCGCGTTCACGCAAACCGCATTGTCCGGCCCGGCCCTCCACCCGCTAGGGCACCCGAATATCCTTTCTAACCGGCTCCGCAAAGACCGCTCCGCAGAAAGCATCTTCAGACCCCACCCTTGCGCGCGGAGCCTAATGAGAGCTAACGGGTCGGCCATCCGGCAGACTCGGGCCTGGTAGCCGCCGGCAGGTGAGCACTCTTGGCGCCTGGACTGTGAGTCCTGGGCAGAGATCGTGCCCCTGCCGGCTGGCCGGGAGAGTTGATCGCTGCTGGGATGTCGTGCGCGCCCGCCTGGTGTGGGGCGTGAGCACTGTTTCATTAGGGCGCTGATGGTTCTCCCGCAGGCTGCTGACGAGATCCGCGACCTGGGACGGGAGAACATATGCGATTGTTCGTGGGGGATGACTGGGCCGAGGACCATCACGACGTGGAGCTGATGGACGCTGCGGGCAAGGTGCTGGCCCGCAGGCGGCTGCCGGAAGGCGTGGCCGGGATGGCCCGGCTGCACGAGCTGATCGGGCAGCAGCTGGGCGAGGACGCCGAGGATGCGGAGGTGGTGATCGGGATCGAGACCGACCGTGGCCCGTGGGTGGCGGCCCTGGTCGCGGCCGGGTACACGGTGTATGCGGTCAACCCGCTGCAGGCATCGAGGTACCGGGAGCGCCACGGTGTGTCCGGTGCCAAGAGCGACACCGGCGACGCGCACATGCTGACCGACATGGTGCGCACCGACTCCCACCAGCTGCGCGCCGTCGCGGGTGACAGCGCGGACGCCGGCGCGGTCAAGGTGGTGGCCCGTACCCATAAGACGCTGATCTGGGAACGCACCCGGCACATCCAGCGGCTGCGGCACCAGCTGCGGGAGTACTTCCCCGCCGCGCTGGAGGCCTTCGCGGACCTGGACGCCCCGGACACGCTGGAGCTGCTGGCCAAGGCGCCGGACCCGGCGCGGGCCGGGAAGCTGACCCGCGCGCAGGTCAGCGCGGCGCTCAAGCGCGCCCGCCGCCGCGACATCCCTGCCAGGGCCACCGCGATCCTGGCCGCGCTGCGGGGCGCCCAGCTGGGCCAGCCGCCGGCCATCACCGCCGCCTACGCGGCCACCGTCCGGTCCCTGATCGCGGTGATCACCACCCTCAATGAGCAGGTCAAAACCCTGCAAGGGCAGGTGGAAGCGGATTTTGGCCGCCACCCGGACGCTGAGATCTACCTGTCCCAGCCCGGCCTGGGACCCATCCTCGGCGCCCGGGTCCTCGGCGAGTCCGGCGACGACCCGCACCGCTACGCCAGCGGCAAGGCCCGCAAGAACTACGCCGCCACCTCCCCGATCACCCGCGCGTCCGGGAAGAAGAAAGTCGTCGCCGCCCGGTTCATCCGCAACGACCGGCTCACCGACGCGCTGATGGCCCAGGCCTTCGCCGCCCTGAACGCCTCGCCCGGCGCACGCGCCCTCTACGACGCCGAGCGCGCCCGCGGCACCGAGCACAACCCCGCCCTGCGCAAGCTCGCCAGCCGGCTCGTCGGCATCCTGCACGGATGCCTCAAAACCCGCACCCGCTACGACGAGGCAACCGCCTGGCCCCAGCGGGAAAAGACCCCCCAATCCGACGTCGCAGCTTGACATCTTAAGCTCCTGGGATGTCTCTGCCGACCCGGCGGGCCTGACGGCGAGGGCCGGGTCAGAGGCCAGGCCCGAAATGAGCGCGGCGAACCTCTGCAACCCGGCACCTACCAGGAGGACTGATTTCACCTCCGATTATTACGCCGTGTGTATATGACCAAGGCAGAAAGTCCTAGAATCACGAGCACGAGTACGGCGGCTCCTATCCACGGCTTGCCCAAAAGAAGGACGAAAACGACGAGAACGACGGGGACCGCCACGCCGATCCATCCGAGAATGACTCCAGCCCTGGCCATCCCGCTACCGCTCTCGCCGCGCTTGTGCGCGTCGCCGATCGATGCACGACCGAGAATGACAGCCAGGATACTGCAGATAAGCGGGACCACTGTGATACCCAGGATGCCTAGTATCAGGGATGCGACGGCGTTTCCGTCTGGTGCTGCTGGCGGTTCCTGCGGCGCTTGCGGCTTAGGCTCTGTCGATATGATGTTACTCATTGGAATCACCTCCATTCCAATGATTTTATTCTGTTCTGTTCCGCTTTGTTGGTGTAGGGCCAAACGGCTGGTTGGGTAGGGTCAAGCGTCTGATTAGCTCAGGACATTAATCACCTATTCGGCGGGACCTTGGTCCATGTAACGTTGTTGAGCGCAGCCCGCAGCGTGCCCCGAGCAGCTTCGAGCACACGGCGGCTCGGGAAGTCCTCGCAGCACTCGCCGATAGCGCAGCACTTAGGCTTCTTGTGCTTGGCATCCTTTCCCTGAGCACAGCACTGGCAGATACCAGGCAGCTTGTTAAGCCACGCCTGAGTTTCCCGGACCGTGAGCTTGTCTACCCGCTTCTTCCCGACACCCGGAATGATGTGCAGGCGAGACATCAGCTCATAGTGCGAGTACGTGTTATCCTCGCGATTTGGCTTGATAACCAGAGCGAGCCAGTAGGCAAGGTATTCCGCTGCAGTTGGAGACGGGCGACCTTTCCCATCTTCGGTTGACTGATCGGCCATGCGGATTGGGTGAAGGCGAGACAGCCTGCAACGTCGTGGAGGCCGGGACCGTCAGCCAGGAGCTGAGCGACTCCGAGCGGTGCGATCACCGGGATGCAGGAGGCGGTGACCGTGCCGCCGTGCACATCTTGGCCCGAATGAAGCCGTCATAGCCATGGCACAGGCCCGACTAGGACGCGTTGCCCGACGTCGGACCCGATGGTTCGGGGTTCCGTGGACCAGCCCTGGGCCGCGAGCTCGCGCGACCGCCGCCGGCCGGGCCTGGATGGTCTTGTGCAACAGGCGGATGGAGCCCCGGTGCTAGCGCTGGCCGCTCCCTGACCTGTGCGGGAACCAACCGGCAACCTAACTGTCAACCTAACGGTCGCAGTGACTGCTCACTATTAGAAACGAAGGCCCGTCTCGCCGCTGGCCACCACGGAAAGGACGCATCGTGGAACCAAGTGAAGGCTCATACCCTGGCCCGATCGCCAGCACATCGCAGGCGGCTGGGCTGCGGCCCATGGCGCCCTGTACATGGCGCTCACGTTGCCGCCTAGCGGCCAGCCTCGCCGGGCGCGGTCGGCGATGAACTCGCCGGGAGGCGGCTCACCGCCCGATAGCGAACCGGACATCGGGGCGGTGACGGCCGCCCTGGCCTCGCTCCGGCGCGAGTACCGTCAGGTGATCGTCTGTACCTTCTACGAGCATCTGTCGGCTGACGATGCCGCCGCCCGGCTCGGTATCCCAGTTCGCGACGTTAAGCGCCGCGCCTGCTCGGCGCTGGATGAGATCCGCCGGCTTCTCGAGGAGCGCGGCGTGCGGCAGCGTCAGGGGACCTGCTCTTGCTTTTCCGCGCGCAACGGTGCCGGAACTCGGCCAGGCGACGCGCCAGGCCGCGCTGGGGCTCCAGCGCCTGCGTGAGGGCGATCTGCGCGGCATGTTCGACGGCGCCACCACGCCAGGGTTGCCCCTCGACGCGCGACTGTGATCATCGACCTGCACCACGTCTACGACTCCGCTGCGCTCGGGATCCCCATGATGTGTGCAGCGGCGTGGCTGCGCGCGCAGGTCGAGGCCCAGCGCCCCCGCGCGGAGCAGCGCGGCGAGGTCGGAGAGAAGCTGCCCGTTTCAGGCCGGCCACCTCCAGCGCCAAGGCCCGCCCCAGCCCACTGGTCGGGCCAGTGATCAGGACGGTTCCGGTGTCACCACTCGTCATCATCGTTTCCCCAGCAGGCCGAGGTCGCGCAGGCTCTCGGCGGTCTCGACGATCGTGGTCTCGGCCGGGCGTGGGCGCCAGCCGAGCTCCTGGCGGGCCCGGTCGTTGCGAATGATCAGTCGGGGCGGCTCCGGTCCGGGCGCTTCTTCGGTCGGCACTCGCTCGGCTCCATGACAGCGAAAGTTGACGACTTCGCCATCGGCTGCGTCGAAGGCCATACGTGAGGCTGGCTTTTACGAACCCTCGGACTTGTCCAGGCTCTGGGCGAGTTCCCAGATGTGCCCGCCAGGATCGGTGAAGCTCGCGGTCCGCATGCCCCACGGCCGGTCCACCGGGCCGTTGAGCAGCTCCACTCCCCGATTGGGGAGCTCGGCGCAGGCCGCGTCGACGTCATCGACCCAAATGGTGAGCAGGAAGCGTGACCCGGCGCTGGGGCTAGCGACCGCTACCGGCGCGATGACGTCGCCCGCCGCCCGGGTGTCAACCAGGTTGATGAGGGTGTTGTCAAACTTGAACACGGCCGAGTTGTCATCCTCAAACGCTGCCGTCCGCCCGAAAACACGCTCGTAGAACGACCTTGCCGCGGGCAGGTCCCCCACGAACAGCGTGATCGCGCCAACGCTTTTCAAAGCCTCGCTCACTTTGCCACTTCCTTCCATTGGCCTGCTGTCAGGTGAGGATCATCCATTTGCGGCCGCCGGCGAACCGGTCATGTCGGACGCGGCAGATCAGGCGCTGCGGCTGGCTGGGGACGCACTCCTCACGGCTCGTCTCGGCCGCGTGAATTCGCGAAGCAGCGAGGAGATAGCGCAGGCGAGCCGGGCCGCTTGCTCATCGGCGTGCTGGACCGCGGCGCGGCTCTTCACCCGCTGGACCTGGTAAAGCCGGTAGCTGTCATAGGGCGTCATGGTCCACTCCTCCAGGACGAGCATCACCCGCTGATGTTGTTCTGAGGGTTTGGACCGGTCAGTGGCCAGTAACTCATCGGCCAAGCGCTGGCGGGTTTCCAACCGCTCAGCGACAGCGTCAAGGTGACAGCAACGGCACCACACAAGCAGCCCATCGGGCTCACCACCAGCGGATCGCTGTCCCCGGTGGTGATCAGGACCAGGGCGCCGAGGTACCGGCCGCCGGCCGCGGCCACGCCCATGTGGCTGCTGCCGATCAGTGATCTTCCTCGGCAAGACCTGGGCACCTATCGGGAGGACGGGGGGAGATTCGCTCCCGACCGTGCGCAATCTGGCAATCACGGCTCGGCGTTCAGTTGTGCGCTGCGGCCGCTCTGTCCCGGTACGGAGCCAGGAACGCGGTCAGCGCGGCCAGCATCTCCTCGGGAGCCTCTTCGAGGCAGTAGTGGCCGGAGCCGGGAATGACCGGGCTCTGCACGTCGTCCGCGGCCAGCTTCATCGTGTTCGCGGCCCCCTCGCCGATGCTGCGCCTGCCCCGGCTGATCGGTACCAGCCGGGCGATGGACATGATCCTCACCGGGCGCGCCCTCTACTGACAACCTGTGACGGGTAGTTACAGTGAGTGTAAAGGGTCAGGGTCCCGCGCACGGAGGAGAGCGGCACGGATGGCGGTCGATGCCGAGGAGGTGACGGCGAGGCTGCTGTCCGAGTTCCCCCAGGCCCTGGCCGGCGGCCAGGTCGTGGCCTACTTCCAGCCCGAGGTCGACCTGTCGTCCGGCGTGGTGATGGCGGCCGAAGCGCTCGCCCGATGGGAGCATCCTGAGCTCGGTACGCTCTCCCCCGTGCTGTTTGCGCCGCTCGCCGAGCGGCTGGGACTGATGGGGGAGCTCAGCCGCCTGATGCTCAGGCTGTCGCTCGCACAGCACCGGGCGTGGGCAGCAGACGGGTGGACCATTCCGGTTTCGGTCAATGTCGGGCCGGATTGCGTGACCGACCCCGGATTCCCGGCCGTCATCGCTGAACTCCTGCGGAGCGAGCAGGTGAGCGGTCGCATGCTCGCGCTCGAGGTCAGCGAGCAGACCGGGACCGCCGCAGTGAGCCCGGGCTTCTTCGCGCAGCTGGCCGAATTCGGCGTGCGCGTTGCCCTGGACGACTTCGGCACGGGCTTCGCCTCGCTGGAGAGCCTCGGCGGCTGGCCGGTCGATGAACTCAAGCTCGACATATCGCTGGTACGCCCGATCGCCAGCTACCCAAGCTTCCGGGCGATCGCCCGGACCACCATTGACCTCGCCCACCAGCTCGGGGTCAAGGTGGTCGCCGAGGGGATCGAGTCCGAGGCCGTCCGGTCCGAACTGCAGGCCCTGGGGTGCGACGCGGGCCAGGGCTTCCTGCTCGGCAGGCCCATGCCCCCCGGCGTGTTCGGGGACTGGCTGCGGCAGCGGGAACGGCTGGTTCCAGGGCAGCAGAACACGGTAAGCGAACGCCCCAGCCAGGGGGCAACCAGCGCCAGCCGCCGGCTGGCGTACGCAGGTCGCCGTGCCGTGCAGCAGGTCGGTGGTTTCACGCTGGCTCTTGCGGCGGTAATGCTGATCGTTTACGGGTTCTGGCAGGTATTCCGCTGGGGTGGCCACCAGCATCAGGCCCTGATCGGTGACCTGGCCTTCGTCCCGGTTAACGGCGCGGTTGTCATCTGCGCGTGGCGGGTGTCGCTCCGCAAAGATCTCGGGCGGCCCACCTGCCGGGCGTGGCGCCTGCTCTCGGTCGCGCTCGCGCTGTACCTGCTGGGCGACATACTGCAGCTCTTCTACGAGGTAGTGCTCCACCTGAGGGCGTATCCGACCTGGGCCGACGCGGCCTATCTGAGCTTCTATGTGGTCGCTTTCGCCGGTCTCCTCGCCTTCCCCGCCCGCCGCCGCACACGGTCGGAGCGATTCCGACTGCTGCTGGACATGGGGACGGTCTTCGTCGCCGGCGTGACGTTCATCTGGTACGTCGCGCTCGGGCCCGACCTGGCGTCGTCCGCTCACGACATGGATCTGCCCAACCTGGTCACCTTCGCGTACCCGGTCGGCGACATGCTGCTCCTGTTCGGCGTCCTGACCTTGCTATGGCGGGGTACCCGGCGTTTCAGTGTCGTGTCGCTGCGGGTCTTCGCGACGGGCATCCTGGTCTTCATCGCGGCCGATATCAGCTACGACTACATCACCGTTCATTCGTCCTATCTCGGGGGCGATCCAGTCGACACCCTGTGGTTCGTGGCGCTGACGATCCTGCTGATCGCGGCCGGATGCCAGCTCCGTGCGGGGCCGGCCGCCGAGTTCAGCGCACCGTACCGGGTTCCCGCGGCCCACCCCAGTCTTCTGCCGTATCTCGCCGTCGGCGGCAGTTACCTCCTTCTCATGATCGTCGGCCTGCAGCACTTTGCGTTCGATTCGGTGGGCGCCATCCTGCTGGGTGCGGTCCTGCTGACGGCTCTGGTCAGCGTGCGCCAGTTCACGGCCTTGCGGGACAACGGCCGGCTCGCGGTCCGTTACCAGGAACTCGCCTCGATCGACGGGCTGACCGGCCTCTACAACCGGCGGCACTTCATGGAGGTGGCGGAAGGGGCTTTCGCGCATGCCCAGCGGCTCGGCCAGCCTCTCGTCATATTGATGATCGACGTCGACCACTTCAAGCAGATCAACGACATGCACGGGCACGCCGTCGGCGATCGTGTGCTCGCCGATCTGGCCCAGGCCTGCCGCGAGTACGTGCGGCCGGACGACATCGCGGGCCGTTACGGCGGCGATGAGTTCATCATCGTGATCCCGGGAACGACCAGGCTCCGGGCCGCCGAGATCGCGGGCCAGCTGACCGGGCCCCCGGCCCGCGTCCCCGGCAGCGACGGGAAGCTTGTCGGCTTCACGGTCAGTGTCGGCGTCGCAGAATCGGGCTGCTGCCCTGACCTGCCCAGCCTCCTGGCGCACGCCGACCACGCCATGTACGAGGCCAAACGGGCCGGCGGAGGCTGCTTCCGGATCTTCGAGAACGCTCAGCACGCGCCGGATCCGGCTCTCCCCTGACGATCAGTGCGCGGTGACCTGCGGGCTGTCCGCGCGGCTGCCCAGCCTGGCGCGCGCCCCCAGGAAGGCGAGGATCACGATGGCCAGGTACCCGGCGTAGATCACAAGCTGCAGCGGGGTCGGGGCGTCGCTGTAGCCGAAGAAGCTGTGCAGCACGTCCCCGAAGGAACTGTCTTCGGACAGCAGCCGCCCCGAGTGCCACATCGGCGTGGTCAGCACGGGCAGCCAGCCCAGCTGCTGGAGGTTTTCCACGGCGTCGGCCAGCAGGCCCGCGGCGAAAACCATCAGCAGGAGGCCGATCACGGTGAAGAACTTGCTCAGGTTGAGCCGGTGGCCCAGCCGGTAGATCACGAACGCGATCACCAGCGCGCCCGCCAGGCCGATCGCCGCCCCGCCCAGCGCGCCGGCCGTGGAGGTGGAGAAAATGATGGCCAGCGTGAAGACCACCGTTTCCAGCCCCTCGCGGCCGACCGCCTGAAAGGCCAGCAGCGCCAGCCCCCACCGGGCCCGGCCGTCGAGGGCCGCGTCGGCGCGGGCCCGCAGCTCCTTCGACAGCGACCGGGCGTGCTTGCGCATCCAGAACGTCATGTAGGTCAGGACGGTCGCGGCCACCAGGTAGGTGACGGTCTCGAAGATCGTCTGCACGCGCGAGCCGTCGTAGCTGCGGATCGTCTCGTAGGCCACCGCCCCGCCCGCCGTCGCCAGGATCAGGGCGGCACCGACCCCCAGGAACACGTCGCGGAAGTGCTCCCGGCGCCCGATGCGGTTCAGGTACGCCAGCAAGATCGCGACGATCATGCTCGCCTCGACGCCCTCGCGCAGGAAGATCACGAGCGTGGCCAGCATCGGCAGTCTCCAGGGGGTTGGTCGCGACGGGCAAGTAATTAGGCGAGGTTAACCTTACTTGGCTCCCCGCGAGGCGCAAGGATGGGCCGGGGTCCCTGGCCCGCCGCGCGCTTTTCGGTTGTCCCAGGCCTCCGGGCGGCCGTTGCTTACCCGGGCGTCCGGGCTGCCGTAAGATCCGGGCATCGGGGGTCCGTGCCGATGTACCCGGAGGATGCCATGGCCGCCAGACGGCAATGGGGCGACCTGCCCCCGCGCACCCGTCAGCTCATCATCGCGGCGGCGGCGTTCGAAGCCCCCCTCAAGGTGGCGGCGCTCATCGACCTGAAGCGCGGCCGGCCAGCCAGATCCGGGGACCCAAGTGGCTATGGGCGGTGGTCGTGGTCCTGGTCAACTCGGTTGGCGGCGTACCCATCTCCTACTTCCTGTTCGGGCGGCGACGGCAGCCCTGAGGCGGCGGGCTGGAGCACGGTCAGCCGGGCCCCGCAGGTGCTCAGCAGCTGGACATCGCGGCCTGCGGAAGGCGCACGCCGGAGAGTGAGCGGGCGAGCCCGGCCGGCTCCCCGCGGCAAGGCCAGGACGGAGGATCAGGGATGCGGGTCTGCGTGCTGGGGGCCGGGGCGATCGGCGGTTTCATCGGAACCCGGCTGGCGGCAGCGGGCGTGCCGACCGCCGCCCTGGCGCGCGGGGCCACGCTCGCGGCGCTTCGTGCCCGCGGGTGGCAGGCGGAGTCCGGCGGCCGCCGGGTCACCGCCCCGGTCCGGGCCTCGTCCGACCCGGCCGCGCTCGGGGAGCAGGATCTGGTGATCCTGGCCATCAAGGCGCAATCCGCCCCGTCCGCGGCCGCGGTCATCCGGCCTCTGCTGGGCCCGGAGACCATGGTGCTGACGGCGATGAACGGCGTCCCGTGGTGGTTCTTCGACGGTTTCGGCGGCCCGTGCCAGGGACGTCACCTCGACAGCGTGGACCCGGGCGGGGAGATCGCGGCCGCGATCCCGGTCCGCCACGTCATCGGCGGAGTCGTCCACATGAGCTGCAGCGTTGCCGAGCCGGGAGTGATCCGGCACCACCACGGGGCCGGGCTCATCATCGGGGAGCCGGGCCATACCGAGTCGCCGCGCATCCGCGGCCTGGCCGGCGTCCTGGAATCCGGTGGGTTCGAGGTCACCGTGTCGTCCCGTATTCACACGGACGTCTGGTACAAGCTCTGGGGCAATATGACCATCAACCCGGTGTCGGTGCTGACCGGGGCCACCGGCGACCGGATCCTCGACGACGATCTCGTCCGCGGCTTCTGTGAGACGGCCATGCGGGAGGCGCAGCGGATCGGCGCGCGCATCGGCTGTCCCATCGGGGAAAGCCCGGAAGACCGCAACAAGGTCACCAGAAAACTCGGAGCGTTCCGCACATCGATGCTTCAGGACGCCGTAGCCGGGCGCCCGCTGGAACTGGACGCGCTGGTCGGCGCGGTACGGGAGATCGGCGCGGTGGTCGGCGTGCCGTCCCCGGCCATCGACGCGCTGCACGGCCTGACCCGGTTGCACGCACGGGTGGCCGGGCTCGCACCGGGCTGACCGGACTGGATGTCCGGCCGAACGGACTGGTCTGCCGTCAGCCGGCCGGACGGGCTCTGACCGGATGCCGCGCGTGCAGACCCGTGCCCGCGGACCCGGCCAGTCCCTGAGCGGACGGCCCCGGAACGGGCCCGGCCGAGATGTCATTTACAGTTCGCATGCCCGTAAGGGCGTGGTGACCGATCGCGGCATCCGCATGTTTCACGTTGTGAGCATGCGGATCGCGATCATCACGGAATCGTTCGCACCCGACCTGAACGGCGTGGCCAACTGCGTCCTGCGGGTGGCCGAGCATCTCGTCCAGCGGGGCCACCAGCCCCTGATCATCGCTCCCGAACCCGCCGGGAACCGGCTGCCCGGCCCGTTCCCTTACCCGGTGGAACGGGTGCCGTCCATGTCCCTGCCCGGCTACCCGGGTTTCCGGCTGGGGCTGCCGAGCCGGGCGATCCGGAGCGCTCTGGCCAGCCACGGAGCGGAGCTGGTGCACCTGGCCAGCCCGGTCTTCCTGGGCGCGGCCGGGAGCACGGCCGCCCGGCATCTTGGCCTGCCCACCGTCGCGGTCTACCAGACCGACATTCCCGCCTACGCCCGCGCCTACGGGTGGCACGGCGCAGGTGAAGCGGCCGCGTGGCGGTGGTTGCGCCGCATCCACAACGCAACCGAACGGACGCTGGCGCCGTCCACCGCGATCCTGCGGCAGCTGCGGGCACACGGGTTCGAGCGCGCCTGGCTGTGGGGCCGCGGGGTCGACCTGAAGCGGTTCGCACCCGGGAAACGGAGTGCCGCCCTGCGCCGGGAACTCGCCGCCGGCGGTGAGCTGCTCGCCGGATACGTGGGCAGGCTCGCGACCGAGAAGCGGGTCGACCTGCTGGCCGCCGTCGCCGAGCTGCCCGGTGTGCGGCTGGTCGTGGTGGGCGGCGGCCCGGCCGAGGCCTCGCTCCGGGAACGGATGCCGTCCGCGGTCTTCCTGGGCGAACAGCGGGGCGAGGAACTCGCGCGGACCTACGCCAGCCTGGACGTATTCGTGCACAGCGGGCCGCACGAGACGTTCGGCCAGACGCTCCAGGAGGCCGCGGCCAGCGGCGTACCGGTCGTGGCGCCCGCTGCGGGCGGTCCGCTCGATCTCGTCGATCACGGTGTCACCGGCTATCTCGTCCCGGCGGGGAACGGGGCAGCCATCGCAGCGGCGGTGGCGCGCCTGGCCGCTGATCCCGGGCTGCGGGCGGATCTGGGCGGCGCCGCCCGGCGCCACGTCCTGACCCGGGACTGGTCCGCGGTCGGTGACGCGCTGATCGGGCACTACGAAGCCGTCCTGCACCCCGCGCGGGCTGCCGGGCGGGCGGCGTGACCACGTTCGCTGCTCTGGGCGACTCCATCACGGTGGGGATCGGCGACCCGGCGCCCAGCCGGGCCGCACGGGGCAGAACCTGGCGTGGCTGGGCGGCCTTGCTGGCGGAGGGACTGCCGGAACCACGGCTGCACAATCTGGCCAGCGTCGGCGCGCAAGCGGCCGATGTGGAGCGCGATCAGCTGCCGCGAGCGCTGGAACTGCGGCCCGATGTCGCGAGCGTGATCGTCGGGATCAACGACACGTTGCGGGCCGGCTTCGACCCGCGCCGGTTCGCGCGGGCGGCCGAGCACACGGTCGGGGCGCTCCGGTCGGCCGGCGCCGAAGTGCTGACGATGCGCCTGCCCGATCCGGGTCTCATGCTCGGCCTGCCCGATGCGCTGTCCCGTCCGCTCGCGCGCCGCATCCACGCGGTGAACGCGGTCGTCGACGACCTGGCCGCGCGCTTCGGCACGCTGGTCTTCGATGCGGCCGGGGATCCGGAGACCTACGACCGCCGGATGTGGAGCGTGGACCGGCTGCATCCCAGCGAGCGGGGGCACCGCCTGATCGCGGCTCGTTTCCACGACCGGCTGGCCGCAGCGGGGATACCACTCGGTCCCTGCCCGGAAGCCGAGCCGTCCAGCGCGCCGCCGACCCGCCGTGCCCAGGCCGGGTGGATGGCCACCAAAGGCACCGCGTGGGTGATCCGCCGCTCCACCGACCTCGTGCCCTATCTGATGTTCATGGCCGTCAGGGAGCTGTGGGCGGCCACCGAACTGGCCCCGCCGCCGCACCCCGCCGACGACGGCAGCGCGGGCCAGACGACCGGTACCGGGAGGACCGGCTCCTGACCCCCGGGCCTGCCAGGCACCGGCCGCTGCTCCCAGCGGCTTGCGCACGCCCGGCCGCCGGGCTGACACTTGACCACATGGGCAAGCTCGTGCTGCTGGCGTTCGCCGTGCTGCTCCCGACTCTGGCCTTTGGGGCGATCCTGGCCGGCCTGCGCGGCTTCCGCCGGCTGAGCCGGATCCGGCGGGAGCACCGGCCGCCGCCGCCCGAGCCCATCGACCGGATCGCGGCCCGGCTGCGGCGGCTGCGGGCCGAACTCGAAGCGACCGAGAACCAGCCCGGCGGCACCGCCCGGCGGCACCACATCGTTGCCCTGCGCGGCGCCTACCTGGACACCCTGGACAGCGCCTGCCGGCGGTTCGGCGTGAGCCCGCCGGCCGGCGGTGACCAGGCCCGGCAAGCCGAGATCTACCGGGTCGAGGCCGCTCTCCGGCAACACGGGCTGGACGTCAGGGAAGCGGCCGTGCGCTGAATGCGCGCCGTGGCTGAGCGAGCAGGAACCCGCCCGGGCCACGCGGTACGCGTGCTCGCCGTGTCCGATGAGGTGGACGAGGGGCTGCTGGCCGACGCCAGCCGGGTGCGGTCGGCGCGGCTCGTCGTGGCCTGCGGCGACCTGCCCGCGGAGTACCTCGGCGCGCTGATGGACACGCTCGGCGTGCCGCTCGTGTACGTGCCGGGAAACCATGACCCGGACCAGTCTGGTTACCGCATCTCCCGGGCCGGCCTCATCACCCGGGCTGGCTTCCCGGCCCGGCCACCGTGGCCGCCCGGCGCGCTGAACGCGGACGCGCGGGTGGTCGACGTGGCCGGCCTGCGAGTCGCCGGGCTGGGGGGCTGCCTGCGCTACGGCGACGGCCCCAACCAGTACACCGAACGCCAGCAGGCGCGGCGCGCCCGCGGGCTGCGCCGCCGGGCCCGCTGGCACTGGCTGCGCGACCGGCGGCGGGTGGATGTCCTGCTCACGCACGCCCCGCCGCGCGGTGTCGGGGACGGCGATGACCCCCCGCACCGCGGCTTCGCCTGCTACCACGCGCTGACCGCCGCGCTGGCCCCGGCCGTCCTGCTGCACGGCCACGTGCACCCCTACGGTGCCGCGCCGCCGGAAGGACGGCTGGGCCGGACCGCCGTCCGTAACGTCACCGGCTGGCACCTGTTCGAGCTCGGCCCGGATCACGGGTTCGCCGAGATACGCCCTGGTCACCGTCATGCCTGCTGACACCGGTTTCCCGCGCGCCGATGTGGAGAACGACTTCACCCGGGTCCGCCGCCAGCAGGTGCTGTCCCGGCTCGCGCACCGGCTCCGCCGCGGCCCCGACGACATCAACCTGATCCTGCCTTACCAGGAGGTCATCGCCGCGCTCGGCTTCCGCGGCGAACAGCGGCTCGGGCTGCGGACGATCAGGCTGGAGTCGGTGGTGGGCAGCGCCGAGACCCGGCGCGACTTCGACCGGCGCTTCCGGCCGACCTCGGGACGGGTGCGGGAGCGCTGGGAGCGGCTGGCGCTGGCCCAGCGGCGCGGCGAGCCGATCCCGCCCATCGATGTGTACCAGGTGGGCGACCTCTACTTCGTCAAGGACGGCCATCACCGGGTGTCGATCGCCCTGGCCACCGGGCAGCGCACGATCGACGCCTACGTGACCGAAGTCCTGACCCAGGTCCCCGCCGGGGGCATCCGGGGCCGCAGCGACCTGGTGATGAAGAGCTATCAGCGAATATTCATGGACCGCGTGCCATTGCCGGCGGCGGCCTACGACAAGCTCACCTGCATCGACCCGTGGTCCTACGCGGAACTCGGCGAGAACGTCGAGGCCTGGGGCTTCCGTTACATGCAGGCCGAACGCCGCTACCTCACCCGGGAGCAGATCGCCCGGCGCTGGTTCGCCGAGGAGTTCACCCCGGTGGTGCGCATGCTGTACGCGGCTGACCTGGTTGGCTCGGGCACGGACGCGGAAGCGTACATGCGCGTGGCCAGCCAGCGCTACCGCCTCATGCGCACCCACGAGTGGAACGACGAGGTCATCGAGCGGCTCCGGCAGGAACTCAGATAACTCCCGTCCCCGGGCCTGGCGCGTCGGAGCCGGTGGCACCCGCTGAGCCCGCGCCCGTGCTGCCGCGCTCCGGGGCGGCCGCCGGTGCGGCCGCGCTGGTCCCGCCGGTCACCGGGCCGTCGGAGCTGTCGTCGAGGGTGATGTTGCGGCCGGTGGAGGGGTTGAACACGTGTATGGACCGCAGGTCGGCCCACAGCTCGGATTCGTGGCCCTCGCGTGCGGTCGTCTCCGTGTCGAGCCGGGCGGTCAGCGTGTCACCGCTCCCGCCGGTGTCTGTGGTGCCGGCGTCCTCGGCCAGTTCCTGCAACTCCGCGGCCTTGACCGCGCCGCCGAAGTCCTTGGTAAAGTAGACGAACACGTCCGAGCCCATCGACTCCCGCACGTCGATGTTCGCGCGGAACGTGATCCCGTTGCTCCGCTCATCAGCCGTAACCAGCGAGGCGTCTTCAAAGTCCTCCGGCCGGATGCCGACGATCAGATCCCGGGGCGCATTGGCTCGTTCGAGAGCCCGCTGCAGGCGGCCACTCAGCGGCACGTCTCCGAGCGGCGTATGCAACGTGTCGTTCTCGACGGTGCTGGGCAGGAAGTTCATCGCCGGTGATCCGATGAAGCCGGCCACGAACAGGTTGTCCGGCCGGTCGTAGAGTTCCTGCGGCGAACCGACCTGCTGCAGCAAGCCGCTGCGCATGACGGCGACCCGGTCGCCCAGCGTCATCGCCTCGGTCTGGTCGTGCGTGACGTACACGGTGGTCGTGCCCAGCCGGCGCTGCAGCCGGGACACCTCGGTCCGCATCTGCACGCGTAGCTTCGCGTCCAGGTTGGACAGCGGCTCGTCCATCAGGAACGCGGCCGGGTCCCGGACGATCGCCCGGCCCATCGCGACCCGCTGCCGCTGGCCACCGGACAAGTTGGCGGGCCTGCGGTCCAGGTGCTGGGTGAGGTCCAGGACCCGGGCCGCCTCGTTGACCTTCTCGTCGATGACCGACTGCGGCGTCTTGGCCAGCTTGAGCGCGAAGCCCATGTTCTGCCGCACGGTCATGTGCGGGTACAGGGCGTAGCTCTGGAACACCATGGCGATGTCGCGGTCCTTCGGCGCCGCGTTGTTCACCACCTTGCCGCCGATACGGAGCTCTCCCTCGGTGATGTCCTCCAGGCCCGCGATCATGTTCAGCGTGGTCGACTTGCCGCACCCGGACGGGCCGACCAGGATGACGAACTCACCATCGGCGATGTCCAGGCTGATGTTGTCGACCGCGAGCGCCCCATCGGGGAAGCGCTTGGTCACATGGTCCAGAACGATTTCAGCCACTGTGTCTCCCTAATCCTTTAGCCCTTGACCGCGCCTGATGTCAGCCCAGCGACGATCCGGCGCTGGAAGAACAGCACGAAGATGATGATCGGGATGGTGATGACCACCGCGGCGGCCGCGATGGGACCGGTCGGAATGGTGAACACCGAGCCGCCGCTGAAGTACTGCATCGCGGCCGGCGCCGTCCGGGCGGCGATCGTCGAGGTGAACGAGATCGCGAACAGGAAGTCGTTCCAGCAGGCCAGGAAGACCAGGATGGCCGTCGTGACCATGCCCGGGGCCGCCAGCGGCGCGATGACCCTGGTAAAGGCCTGGAACGGCGTCGCGCCGTCCATCTTGGCCGCTTTTTCCAGTTCCCACGGAATCTCACGGAAGAACGCCGACAGGATGTAGATCCCCAGCGGCAGGCCGAACGCGACGTAGGGGATGATCAGGCCCGGCCAGGTGTTGAACAGGCCCAGCCTGCGCTCGATGCTGAACAGCGGGGTGATCAGCGAGATCTGCGGGAAAATCGCGATCAGCAGCGCCATCCCGATGAGCACGCTCTTGCCGGGAAACGCCAGCCGGGCGACTGCGTAGGCGGCCATCGAGGCCAGCACCACGGCGATGAACGTCGAGATCAGGCCGATCCCGATCGAGTTGATCAGCGGCCGGATGAACTGCGAGCTATGCAGGATCCCCGAATAGTTCCCCCAGGTCCACTGGCTCGGCACGAACGACGGGTCGAGTACCGCGGTCGGCGTCTTGAAGGACAGCGAGACCAGCCAGAGCACCGGGATCAGCGCCAGCGCGATGACCACGAAGTTCGCCACGCCCCAGCCGGCCTTCTGCCGGGGCGTGGTGGTTACGGCAGCCATCAGCGCGTCACCTGCTTCCGGAGTCTGTGCCCGGGGCCGCGGTCCCGAAGCCCTTGATGAAAATGATGGCGATAATCGCAACGCAGATGAAGATGAGAACCGAGATCGCCGAGCCGATGCCCAGGTTCAGCGCGCTGAACAGGTTGTCGTAACCGAGGATGGACACCGATCCGGTGTTGTTGGCCCCGGCGGTCAGGATGTAGATGTTGTCGAAGATCCGGAACGAGTCGAGCGTCCGGAACAGCACCGCGACCAGGATGGCCGGTTTCATGAGCGGCAGCGTGATCTTGGTGAACCGCTGCCAGGCGGTCGCGCCGTCCACCTTCGCGGCCTTCAGCAGGTCGTCGGGGACCAGGGAGAGCCCGGCGAGCAGCAGCAGCCCCATGAACGGGGTGGTCTTCCAGATCTCCGCCAGGATGATGACCGCGATGGCCGGGACCTGGGTGGTGAGCGGTGCGCTGTTGTTGAACGCGGCGGACAGGTAGCCCTGGCCTGGGGTCCACGCGTACTGCCAGCCATAGGCCGCGGCGACCGTCACGATCCCGTAGGGGATGAGCGCGGCCGTGCGGACCGTGCCCCGGCCGAAGATGGTCCGGTACATGAGCATCGCCAGCAACATGCCGAGGACCAGCGTGATGGCGACCGAGAAGACCGTGATGATCACGGTCACCTCCAGCGCCGTCCACCAGTAGGGCGAGCTGAGGACCGCCCCGTAGTTGCTCAGCCCGACGAACTTGATGGCCTGGGGGAGCTCCAGGTTGTACCGTTCCAGGGACAGAAAGACGGCGTAGATGATCGGGTAGCCGGTCACCGCGACCATCACGATCACCGCCGGGGCGCACAGCAGCCAGCCCAGCCTGCGTTCGGCCCTGGCTCCCTCGGACAGCTGGCGCTTATGGCTGGGCGGCTGCTCCCGGACGGTCTCGGTGCCCGCCGCCACTGGCGCGTTTACGCTCATCGGCGTCTTCCTTCCCTTGTCGCCAGCCGCGGGCCCCGGCGGCTCACGGGACCAGGCCCTTCGATTGCAGTGCGTTGTTGAGCTGGTTCTTCATCGAGCTCACGGTGCCGGTTGGGTTGATGCCGCTGGGCGGCGAGATCAGGTGCGAGATGTCGATGGACACCACCTGGTACACCGGCGTCTTGGGCCGGACGCTCGCGTTTTTCAGCGCCGTGAGGATGTCAGCGTGGAACGGGTAGTCGGGGTATAGCTTCGGGTTGTTATACAGGCTGGCGATCGTGGGCGGGACACCACCGACCGTCGCGCCGATGAGCTGGTTCTGCGCATCGCGCAGGCACAGCGCGGCCTGGAAGGCGAGCGCCGGATGCTGGGAATATCTGCTGACCGCCAGGTCGATGCCGCCGATCGTCACCTTGGCCGGTATGCCGGGGATGACCTGCGGGTACAGCGCCCACTTGAAGTCCTTGAACAGCTTGGGGTTGTCGGCCTTCATGGACGGATACACGAACGGGTAGTTCAGCTCGAACGCGGCCGTCCCGGCCTCCATGGCCAGCCGGTTCTGGTTTTCCATCTGCACGTTCAGCGATGGGTCAGCAGCCGGCGAGGTGGCCAGCTGCTTCATCACGGACAGAGCCTTGACCGCGGGTGCGCCCAGGGTGACCTGGGTCGCGTCCGGGTTCAGGACCGTGCCGCCCGCGCTGGCCACCATCGTGTTGAACCAGACCGTGGTCCCCTCGTACTGTGCACCCTGGATCTCGATGTAGTGCGGCTTGCCCTGCTTGGCCAGCTGCTCGGCGTCGGCGATCATCTCCGCCCAGGTCTTGGGCGGGTTCGGCACCAGGTCGGAGCGGTACCAGAGCAGCTGGGTGTTGGTGTTGGCGGGGGCCGCGTACAGCTGGCCCTTCCAGATCGCCGTGTCCAGCGCCGGCACGATCGTCCCGTTCACCACCGATGCCTTGTTGCTGCCGGTCCACGGCAGGATCCAGCCGGCCTGGGCGAACTCGGCCTCCCAGGTGACGTCGAGCGCCATGATGTCGATGCTGCCGTCGTGCGCCGCGAGCCGCCGGACCAGCTGCTGGCGCTGGCCGTCCGCCGCGGCCGGCAACTGCTGGAAGGAGATCTTGTACGCGCCGTGGCTCTGCGCGTTGCAGTTGGCGATCTCGGTGTTCGTCGCAGCGGACGTGTCCGGGTACTGGTAGTAGTCCAGCGTGACCGGGCCGGTGCTCGCCCCGGCCGAGCCGCACGCGGCGAGGGCGCTGCAGCCCAGGGCGGCGATGCTCAGGCCGGCCATGACGCGCAGCCGGCGTCCGGGCGGCCGGGGGAAGCGGCCCTTCGCGCGCCGCGTCAGCCGGGCCAGACGGTATGAGTCAGCCATCATTGCGCCTCCAGCGCGGTTATTGCTGCGGCTTCGATGAGCGCGCCTGAATCGATGTCCTGCGTGACCGGAACGGGTCACCGGGAGCCCGCCCGGCGCGGCCGCCCCGTTGCCGGCTGCGGCACGTACCCCCAGGCCCCGGGGACCGGATGCCATACGGGGGGCCGCGAGCGGATCGGGCGGCGCAGGATCGATGCCGGCGTGGCCACCTCTGGCCGGCGCAGCTGGCAGACAGCGAAACGGGCAGGCATGGAAGCGTCGCCAGGAGGCCAGTCCCGTGCCTCGCCGCATCGCCGAACGGCCGGTCCCCGGCCCGAGACGTCCATGCCCGACCACCCCACTTCGTTGTTGGTGGCCCACCAGCGCCCGCAAGGGCGGGGCGCCGGCGATACCCAGATCCCCCGCGAGCGGCGGAGATCTATACACATGAAAACGCCTTAAGCCGCTGTGACGTCAAGAGGCAAAATAGTTTCTGTGGGATCAACGCTGTGTGCGATAGCGCATCTTTGTGTTGTATGTTAATCGTATTCGAGGGTTGAACGTAATACCACGCAGATTTACGAACATTAATGAACGTAAAGTAACTAGGATGAGGTCGTAGCGGTGATCAGATCTTTACCGGATTGCCGCGATTGACGTCGGCCTGTCGCGCCGCCCCTACCCTGCGGAAAGATGGCATCAGCCGGCGGCCGACCGGCGGCAGCGCACGGCGTCGGAATAGCCGGCCCGGTACGTCGTGCCGTCGGCCACCGTGAGCAGGACCTGATCACCACGGATCCGCACCAAGGTGATCGGCTCCCATCGTTCGCCGCCCGCCCCGTTACCGCCCAGGTACATCTCCCAGCCGACCCGCTCGAGGAGCTTGCGGCCGTAACAGTAGGAGCCAGGATCGGCGGGCCCGGACATCATGAGTCCCCCCGAACTCAGCCGGCTTGATCGTCGCCCCGATGCCTGCCCCTAGGTGACTAAGTGTCAATCTTTAATCACGATTAGTAATCGTCGGGGCCCGCGCGATCCGGAGGCCGCCCCCTAATCGCCAGTGTCCGGACCGCGCGGGTGCTCAGGCCGATGGTCTCAGGACATCCCTGGCCACGGCAAAGTTGCCGCTATTTCCACCTGAAGTGGACGAACAGGCGCCCGAAGTTCTTCGAGTCCTTCTCCAGCCGGTGGTACTTCGCCTTGATGTCTTTCTGCTCGAGGAACCGCAGTACGTGCTTCTTCAGCTGACCCGACCCCTTGCCCGGGATGATCTCCACCACCGGGGCCTTCTTCGCCACCGCCTCGTCGATGATGTCCCGCAGCGCCCGGTCAATATCGGCGCCGCGGTTGTAGATGTCGTGCAGGTCCAGCTTCAGTTTCATGCCGGCGTGTCCAATCTGCCCAGGGGGGCCGTAGGCCGGCTCCGCCGGGCGCGGGATAATCCGACCGTACGACAGTCGTCACGGGAGAGGTAGCGGATGCTGTTTGGAGACGAGCACGTCAGGCGGTACGAAGAGACCGACGGCGCGGAAGGGCACGAGTGGCAGGGTACGACGACGCTGATCCTCACCACGACCGGGCGCAAGAGCGGCCAGCAGCGCCGCCACCCGCTCATCTACCAGAAGCACGGCCAGGACTACCTGGTGGTGGCGTCCAAGGGCGGCGCCGATGAGCCCCCGGCCTGGTACCTCAATCTGGTCGCCCACCCGGATGTGCAGGTCCAGGTGAAGGGCGAAAAGTTCGCCGTGCGGGCCAGGACGGCGACGCCGGACGAGAAGCCGGGAATGTGGCAGGAGATGGTGGCGGTCTGGCCGGCCTACGACAACTACCAGAAGAAGACCAGCCGGGAAATCCCCGTCGTGGTGCTTGAACCGGTCTCCTGACCGTTTGCGCCATTGCGTACCGAACGGCGGGCAGGCCAGGCGGCGGGCGTCAGCGGCGGCCGGGCCACCCGCCGCCCCGGCCGTAGCCACCGTAACCCCCGCCGTATCCTCTGGTGCCGCCGGGACGCAGGATGCCGCCGCCGCCGTGCACCCGGGTCCACCACGCCCACCGGGCGGCCACCGCGGACTGGTGAGAGAACCGGGCCAGCGACGGGAACCGCGCCGGGCTGGGCACGGCCGCAGCCGCCGTCACCGGCGCGGCCGTCCTGGCCACGGGCGGCGCGACGCGCACCGGGGACGACGTGGGCTGCGCCGGGGAGGCCGCAGGAGACGCCAGCGTCCTGGTGGCGGGAGCGGGCACCGCGGATGCGGGCGGCGTGCGGGCCGGCGCTCCGGCCGCGGTGTGCCGGGCCACCCCGGGCGGCAGGCTCATCAGCACGCTGACCGCGGCCAGCACGGCGGCGAAGGCCACCACCCCGGCCAGCACGGTCATGGACGTCCGGAAGCTGATTTCCTCCATCCGGGTATACATGACATCCCGGAACGCGCGCAGCCCGGCGGCCCGGGACGCGCCGCCGGGGCGCCGCCGGGTGCGGTCAGTATGAGAGCCGGGCTTGCTCCCCTTAGACGAGCCAGGCATAGCACCGGACAATACACGCCGCAACGTCTATATACCCGCTTAGCATGACGTGTGCGACGTCTCACCGGACGCCAGCCTCTCCTTGAGCATGCTCCGTCTCCCGCCGCCGGCGCGTCTAGCGCAGCAGGGCGTCCGCGGCCAGCGCGGCGAACAGCAGGGTGAGGTAGATGTTCGACTCGTGGAAGAGCCGCATCGTCTGCACCGGGCGGCCCCGCAGCACTCGCAGGTGCATCCGGTGCACCTCGGCCAGGAAGCCGGCCCCGAGCAGGATCGCGCTCACCCCGTAGAGCGGGCCGGTGGCCAGTGGCCAGACCGCCACAGAGGCGGCCACCATGAGCCAGCTGTCCACCAGGCTCTCCGACAGCACCCGCCGCAGCGACGCCACCACCGGCAGCATAGGGATGTCCACGCTGCGGTAGTCGTCCTTGAACTTTACGGCGAGCGCCCAGAAGTGCGTGGGCTGCCAGAAGAAGACCACCAGGAAGAGCAGGAAGGGCGGCCAGGACAGCGACCCTCGGACCGTGGCCCAGGCGATGAGCACCGGCGCCGCTCCGCAGATGCCGCCCCATAGTGTGCTCTGTGACGTGCGCCGCTTGAGGAGCATGGTGTAGACGACGACGTAGTAGAGGATCGCGCCGAGGGTCAGGGCGGCCGCGAGCAGGTTGGCGGCCGCCGCGAACACGCCCACCGAGACGACGCCGAGCACCGTGCCGAAGGTCAGCGCGGCCCGGGGCGACACGGTGTGACGGGCCAGCGGCCTGCCCCGGGTCCGCCGCATGACCTGATCGATATCCCGGTCGATGTAGCAGTTCAGCGCGTTTGCGCTGCCGGCCGCCAGCGTCCCGCCCAGGACCACGACGGCCGCGTCCAGCAGCGACGGCAGCCCGCGGTCAGCCAGGAAGAGCACCGGGACGGCCGTGATCAGCAGCAGCTCGATGATCCGCGGCTTGCACAGGGCGACGTACGCGCGGATGACCGCGCCGGCCGCCGGCCGTGCCGCGGCCTCGCCGGCGTTTCCGCCGTTATCCGTGGCGCGCGGTGAGCTGATCTCGTGGCCCGCGACGAGCGAGCTTCGCCGGGTGTCGAGGGCACTCAACGAAAACCGACCACCTTCCGGCTGACGGGGGAACGGCGTGGCGCGGCTGCGCCCGCAGCGTACGTGGGGCCCGTACGCGCCGATGGCGCGGCGGGCGGGATGAGCGTGGTGGCCCGGCAGCCATCATGAAGCCTACATGCCGTCGTAATTCGGGTTGCGGGATCCCGCCGGTTAGCGGGCCCAGTGCCGCGGGGGCGATGGTGGCCGGCCACTGGGGGCTGTGAAATTCTGGCCGGGATGACGCCTGACGAAGCGGTTGACCGGGGCTTTCTCGATGACGTCGGCGCGCTGACGCCGCAGCCGCCGCGCGCGGCGGCGCTGCCGGTCCGGGCGGGCAGTTCGCTGACCGGGACCCGCTGCCTGGAGATCTTCGGATCGCAGCTGGCCAGCCGGCACCTCGACCTGGCGGCACGGGTGCTGCGCAGCCAGGGGAAGGGCTTCTACACGATCGGCTCCGCCGGTCACGAGGCCAACGCCTTCGTCGCGGCCGCGCTGCGCCCGACCGACCCGGCTCTGCTGCACTACCGGTCGGGTGCCTTTTTCGCCGAGCGAGCCCGCCAGGTACCCGGCCAGGATCCCGTCCGGGACGTCCTGCTGGGCCTGGTCGCGGCGGCGGACGACCCCAGCGCGGGCGGCCGGCACAAGGTGTTCGGCAGCAAGGCCCTCGCGGTGATCCCGCAGACGTCGACGATCGCCTCGCATCTGCCCCGCGCGGTCGGCGCGGCGTTCGCGATCGGCCGCGCGGCCCGGATCGGTGCACCCGTCCGCTGGCCGGCCGATGCCGTCGTCGTCTGCAGCTTCGGCGACGCCTCGGCCAGCCACTCCACCGCCGCGGGCGCCATCAGCACCGCCTGCCACTGCGCTTATCAGCGCCTGCCCATGCCGCTCCTGCTGGTCTGTGAGGACAACGGGATCGGGATCAGCGTCCGCACGCCGGCCGGCTGGATCGAGGCCGCCTACGCGCACCGGCCTGGACTGAATTACCTCACCGCCGACGGATGTGATCCGCCCGCCGTCTACGCGGCGGCGGCCGAGGCCGCCGCGTGGGTACGGGAGCGCCGCCAGCCCGCGTTCCTGCACCTGCGCGTGGTCCGCCTGATGGGGCACGCCGGCTCCGACGCGGAGTCCGCGTACCGCAGCGCCGGGGAGATCGCCGCGGACCAGGCCAGGGATCCGCTCACCGCGACCGCCCGGCTGCTGGTGCGCAGCGGCGTGGCCGGGCCGGGCGAGATCATCGGCCGGTACGAGTCCATGCGCCGGCATGTCCGCACGGCGGCGCAGGACGCCGTGGCCCACCCCCCGCTGCGCAGCGCCGTGCAGATTATGGCCCCGCTGGCGCCCTCGCGGCCGGGGGTCGTGGCCCACCTGGCGGCGCGGGCGGGTGACGACGCGGCCCGGCGGAAGATCTTCGGCGGCCGGCTGCCCGAGGATGAGGGACCGCTGACCCTGGCCCTGGCCATCAACCGCACGCTGGGTGACCTGCTGGCCTGCCACCCCCGGCTGCTGGTGTTCGGTGAGGATGTCGCGGTCAAGGGCGGGGTGTACGGCGTCACGCGGGGGCTGCTGAAGAAAGCCGGGGCGGCCCGGGTCTTCGACACCCTGCTGGACGAGCAGTCGATCCTCGGTCTCGCGCTCGGCGCCGGCCTGGCCGGCCTGCTGCCCATCCCGGAGATCCAGTACCTGGCCTACCTGCACAACGCGGAAGACCAGATACGCGGTGAGGCGGCGACGCTGCAGTTCTTCTCGGCCGGCCAGTTCCGCAATCCGGCGGTCATCCGCGTGGCCAGCTACGGCTACCAGGAAGGATTCGGCGGCCACTTCCACAACGACAACGCCGTCGGCGTGCTCCGGGATGTCCCGGGCCTGATCATCGCGTCCCCGGCGCGTCCCGATGATGCCGGGGCCATGCTGCGCACCTGCGCCGCGGCGGCCACGGCGGACGGGCGGGTCTGTGTCTTCCTGGAGCCAATCGCGCTCTATCACACGCGGGACCTGCACGACCGCGGTGACGGCGGCTGGCTGGCACCGTACCCGCCGCCGTTGTCGTGGGCCGCCGGGCACGTGCCGCTCGGCCGCGGCCGCACCTACGGCGACGGCACCGACCTGACGATCGTCACGTTCGCCAACGGCCTGCGGCTGAGCCTGCGCGCGGCCCGGCGCCTGGCCGCGGCCGGGACGTCCTGCCGGGTGCTGGACCTGCGGTGGCTCGCGCCGCTGCCCGCCGGCGATCTGCTCCGGGAGGCCGGCGCGACGGGGCGCGTCCTGGTCGTGGACGAGACCCGCCGGACCGGCGGCGTATCCGAGGGCGTCCTGGCCGCCCTGGCCGATGGCGGCTTCCCCGGGCCCGTCGCCCGGGTGACGAGCGCGGACAGCTTCGTGCCGCTGGGTGCGGCGGCCCGGCACGTTCTGGTCTCCGAGGAGGAGATCGAGAAGGCCGCGGCCGCGCTTACCCGCCGTCCGGCCGGAGCAAGCCCGGAGTGAGCTGAGGGCCGGAGCAAGCCCGGAGCAAGCCCGGAGTGAGCTGAGGGTATGCCCTACGAGCTGGCCTGGCACGCATAGAGGGTGCCGCCGGCCGCCGCGCCGGTGGTGCCTCCGTAGTCGCCGGCCGGGACCGTGCGGCAGGAGCTTTCCACCCACGAGGTGACCGACCGGGCCGCCGGCCCGCGGCCGCCGCCCCTGCCCAGCCCGGAGCCGCCGGCGCCGAGCAGGAAGAAGCGGAGCTGCCCGCTGCTGACCAGCTCCCTGACCCGGTTCAGGGTCGGCTCCGGGATCGTGCCGCTGAAGCCGCCCATCGGCATGACCTCCTGCCCGGTGCTCAGGATGTACGGCGACGCCTCGCTCCACGACGAGACGGCCATCAGGTAGCTGGCGCCGTCGCGATGGGCGGTCAGGTAGTCGTAGAGCCGCCGCTCGCTGGCGGACAGGGTGGTCGTCGCGCCCAGCATCCCGCCGGCCGCCGCCACGCCAGGGCCGGGGGTGTTCGCGCCGCCGCCCAGGCCGCCGGCGGGCCCGGCGCTGGCGTTGAACGAGCTGCCGGCGTAGCTGGGATCCAGCACGGACGCTGCCCACGCGGACGGCGCGGCCAGCGCCGCCACCACGCCGGCGGTGAGCCCGGCCGTGGCCAGCCGGGTCCGCACCCGGCCGGTCAGCCTGGCCAGCACCATGGCGACGATAGCCACCGCTCCGGCCACGACCGCGGCAATCGGCACCCAGGGCAGGAAGCCGCCGTAGTCCCGCCACAGGAACACGGCCCAGGCCACCTCGGCCGCCACGGCGACCGGCAGCAGCCAGCCGCGCGGGTCGCCGGCCCGGTAGTACCGCCAGAACATCACGAGGCCCGCGGCGGACAAGGCCGCGAGCGGAGGAGCGAGCGAGGCCATGTACGCGGTGTGCGGGATGGTGCTCATCCTGCTGAAGATCAGGCCGAAGGTGAGCAGCCAGATGCCCCACATGACGAATCCGGCCCGGATCTGGCCGGCCCGCTTGTCCCGGAAGGTCCAGAGCAACCCGAAGATCAGGGCGAGTGCCGCCAGCGGGTAGAGCCAGCCGATCTGCGGGCCGTAGCTGCTGCCCAGCAGTTTGGTCCAGCCTTGCCCGAACGCGCTGCCAGCGGTCAGGCGGGCGTCCCCGGGACTGCCCGTAAACGTGCGGCCGGTGCCGCCCGGCGCGGTACCGCCCGGCCCGGTCTGGCCCGGCCCGGTCTGGCCCGGCCCGGTCTGGCCCGGCCCGGTCTGGCCCGGCCCGGTGCCGCCGGGGAGCCCGTTCCCCGTCGCCTGGCCGGTGCCGGCCGGCCCGCTGCGTCCGCCGGTCCCGCTGCGTCCGCCGGGCAACGTCACGGCCGGCCGCCCGCCGCCCGCCGCGCCGCCGGTACGGCTGCCGCCCGAACTGGTCACACCCGGGCCGGACGAGACCGCGCCCGCGATCGTGATGCCGAAGCGCTCCAGGCCGTTGTAGCCGAAGACCATCGCAGCCGCGCTGTTGGTGGTCGACCCGTCCACGTACGGCCGGTCGCGGGCCGGGGTGAACGTGTAGAGCGCGATCCAGGACAGCGACACGGCCAGCATGACCACACCGGCCGCGCCCAGCTGCCAGACACGCCGGCGCAGCCGGGTCGGCGCGGCGAGCAGGTAACCGATGCCCAGCGCGGGCAGGATCATCCAGGCCTGCAGCATTTTCGCCTGGAAGCCGAGCCCGACCCAGGCCCCGGCCCAGATGAGTGACCGCAGCCGCGCCTCGGTGACCGCCCGCTGGTAGGCATCGGCCGCCAGCACCAGGCACATGGTGAGCGCGCCGTCCTCCATGCTGTGCCCAAACATGGACGCGGCGATCGGCGTGAGCGCGAACAGGGCGGCCGCCAGCAGGCCCGGCGTCACGCCGGCCCAGCGCCGGACGGCCCGGTACAGGGCGAGAACCGAGACGATACCCTCGATGACCTGCGGCAGGGCCAGCGACCAGGGGTGGAAGCCGAAGATGCGCGCCGACAGAGCCTGCGGCAGGAACGAGCCGGCCAGCTTGTCGATCGTGATCGTCGCCCGGGGGTCGAACGCGCCGTAGAAGAACGCCTTCCAGCTTTCCGACATGCTCTTGACGGCCACCGAGTAGAACGGCGCGAGCCCGGCGTCGGTGATGTTCCAGGCATAGAGGAGCGCCGCGAGGGCGGCGATGCCGAGCAGGACGGGGCGCGCCCAGGGCGGCTGGCCGGCCGGCGACCGCCACACCTCCCAGCGCCGCCGGCCGGTTCCGCTGTCCGGCGGATCACCGTGCGCGGCCGGGCTCAGCGGGTGCGCGAGGACCATGGACACGGCGGCAACCTCCAGGTGCTCCAGTGATGTGCGTAGCCAGCGCATGTCCTGGCCTGCGGGACACCGTCAGGAGGGCCCGGCGGCTGAGTATGGCCGCCGTGAATCAGGGTTTGCTGAACTCCCGCTGAGCAGGAGCAGGCAACCGCCCGGTTTTCTCTCAAACTCCGCTGCGCACAACCTGGCTGGCCCGGGCGGCGCCGACGGCCTCGCCGGCGCCCGGATCAGGCGCCGGCGAGGCAGCCGCGTGCAGCGGCAGCGGAGGGGACCGTCAGGTCGGCGAGGCGCCGCGCCGGGACAGCGCGTCCACGGTCACGGCCGCGAGCAGGACCAGCGCGGTCACGATGTAGGTCACGGCCGCGCTCAGGCCGAGCAGGCCGAGACCGTTGTAGATCGCGGCGACCACGAGACCACCCAGCAGGGCGTTCATCATCTTGCCGTGCCCGCCGAACAGGTGCGTCCCGCCGATGACCGCCGCCGCCACGGCGAAGAGCACCAGCTGGCCGCCGTCGACGTCCGTCGAGATCGAGCCCAGCCGCGAGGCCAGGAGGATGCCCGCGATGGCCGCGGTCACCCCGCACAGCACGAACGCCATCGTCCTGATCAGGTTCAGGCTGACGCCGGCCCGCCGGGCCGCCTCGGCGTTACCGCCGATCGCGTAGATGTAGCGGCCGAACCGGGTCCGCCCGAGCAGGACCGTCCAGATGGCGAGCACGCCGAGGACGATGAGCACCACCCAGGGCACCCCGCGCAGGGGCACCAGCGCGGTACCCCGGTCGGCGTTGCCGATGAGGACGACCAGGATCCCGGCTATCGCCATGACCACGATCTTGAGCAAGGTGACGCTGACCGGCGGGGTGACCAGGCCGGCCGCCCGGCGCTGGCGGTCCCGCAGCAGCAGAACGGCCGCTGCGACGGCCACGATGGCCACCATCACGATCCACCCGGCGGCCACGCTGAGGTTGCCGGTGGTCAGGTCGTCGATGATCGAGTCGGAAATCGGGATCGAACCGCCCGGGCCGTGGCCGCTGCGGGCCACCAGCACGATCATCAGGCCCTGCAGGCCGAGCAGGCCGCTCAGGGTCACGACGAAGGACGGCAGCCGCAGCCTGGTGATCAGGACGCCGAAGATCAGGCCGAAGAACGCGCCGGTCGCCAGCCCGAGCAGGATGGCCACCCACCAGGGGACCGTGAACACCGCCCAGGCCATGATCACGGCGGCGACCGCGCCGCTGTACCCGACGGACAGGTCGATCTCGCCCAGCAGCAGGACGAAGACTTCCGCCATGCCCAGGACGATGTACGGCGCGCCCTGGATCAGCAGGTTGACCAGGTTGCCGGGGGACAGGAAGAGCGAGTTGCGGGCCTGGAAGTAGATCACGATGGCGATCAGGCCGAGCGTCACCGGCAGCGCGCCGCTCTCGCCGTTCCGGATCCGCCGGAGCTGCATCCGTGTGTACTCGCCCAGCGAGCCGGCGAGCACCTCGGGGGCGGCCGTCCCGGCCGCTTCGGCCGCTAGCTCATCGCCCTGCTCGGCCGACTCGGGCGGCTGGTGAGTTTCGGTGCTCACGGTGCCTCCCCTATGTGATATCCCATGCTGCCACCGCCGGGCATGCCGCCACCGGCCGGGGAACCGGGGCCGGCGCCAGGCTGGCTGGTGGCGTGGGCCGGCTGCCCCGCCGCCGGGTGCGTGCGGCCGGACCGGCCGGTGGTCATCAGCTCGACGACCGACGCCGTATCGAGGTCCTCGACGGGCGCGATCGCGGCGAGGCGGCCGAGGTAGAGCACCGCGATCCGGTCCGCGCTGCTCATGACGTCGTTCAGGTTGTGCGAGATGACCAGGACCGCGATGCCCCGGCTGGAGAGCTGGTCGATCAGCTCCAGCACGACGCGGGTCTGGGTGACGCCCAGCGCGGCCGTGGGCTCGTCCATGATCACGAGCTGGGCCTGCTGCATCACGGCCTTGGCCACGGCGACCGCCTGCCGCTGGCCGCCGGACAGGGAGCCCACCGGCTGGCGGATGGAGCGGACCGTCACCACCGACAGGTCGGCCAGCGTCTGCTTCGCGGCCAGCTCCATGCTGATCTCGTCCAGCTGGAAGTGCTTGATCTCCTCGCGGCCGAGGAACATGTTCTGCACGATGTCCAGGTTGTCGCAGAGGGCGAGGTCCTGGTAGACGGTGGCGATCCCGAGGTCGGTGGCCGCCTTCGGGCTGTGCAGGTTCACGGGCCTGCCCTGCCAGAAGATCTGGCCGTGGTCTGGCTGCCAGATCCCGGAGACGGTCTTGATCAGGGTGGACTTGCCCGCGCCGTTGTCGCCGACGAGAGCGGTCACCTTGCCGACGGGGATGTCCAGGTTGATGTCGCTCAGCGCCCGTACGGGGCCGAAGTTCTTGCCGATGCCGCGCAGTTCCAGCAGCGGTGGTTCCTGGGTGGCGCGGCCGGCCGGGGTCGTTGCCGCGGGAGACGGCGCCCGGCCGCCTGAGGCGGGCCGGGCGCCGTCCGCGGCGCTTGGTGTGGTCACCAAACACGTCCGTTCTGGTGCCGGGTACTGATTGTCATGGCGTGATGCTGTTGGCCGTGCAGTCGCTCGCGTAGCTGCCGGCGCACAGCTGCTTGGCTGACACGAAGTTGTCCGCGATGACCGTGCTGGCCATGGTAGACGGGGTGACCCACTTCGGCGTCAGCAGCACCGACGGCACCGCGGTCTTGGTCTGCGTGTCGGTGACCGAGCCGTTCGCCAGCGCCGCCGGCGGCTTGTCGCCGGCGCGCAGGTACATGGCCAGCGCCGCGGCGGCCTGGGCCTCCAGGTAGATGGGCTTGTACGCGGTGCCGCACTGATAACCCGCGAGGATGTTCTGCAGTCCGACGAGCGTCGCGTCCTGCCCGGTGACCGGGAAGGTCTTGGGCTTGACGCCCAGGGACTGCAGGTAGTGGATGACCGGCGCGGCGTTCTCGTCGTTCGGCATGAGCACCGCGTTGATGTCCTTGTGCGCGGTGTACTGCTGCTGGAACTCGGTCTCCGCCGTGGGCGGGTCCCAGGTTCCGGCGGCCTGGCCGACGGACGTCCAGCCGCCGCCGGAGGCGAACTTCGGCGCCAGGACGGCGTCGTAGCCCTGCGCGAACAGGGTGGCGTTGTTGTCGGTGGGCGCGCCCTTCATGACGAGCACGTGGGGGCTCTTCACGTTCCAGGCCGTCACGCAGCTCTCCAGGCCCTGGCCGATCACCGTACCCACCTGGACGTTGTTGAAGCTGACGTAGTACGCCCGGCTGCCGCCGAGGGTGAGCCGGTCGTAGTCGATCACCGAGACGCCGTGCTGCTTGGCGTAGGACTCGATCTTCGCCCCGGTGCCGGAGTCGAGCGGGTCGACGAGGAGGACGGTCGCACCCTTGGTGATGTCCTCCTGCGCGTCGGTGAACTGCGTACTGTCGCTGCCCTGCGCGTTCTGCACGGAGATCTGCGACGCCGACAGGCCCGCCGTGGAAAGGGCCTTGGTCAGGTACGGCGCGTCGAATTCCGTATAACGCGCCGATGTAACGGTGTCCGGCAGAATCACGCCGACGAGGCCCTTGCCCCTGGACGCGAGCGGCTTCAGCGCCGCCATCACCGAAAAGTCTCGGGTGAATGACGAAGCGGAAACGGTTGGGACACTTCCGGACGAGCCGGAACTCGGGCTAGAGCTGCCCGAGGACGGCGTGCTGCCACTGCTGCTACACGCCGCGAGCGCGACACCAGCGGTAATGGCCACCGCTGACGTCCAGCTAATTCTGGTCAACAGATTCAAACAAATCACCTCGACTGTAGGCGATGCCGCAGTAGGGGGTGCGACCTTGCGCCCTTCCGCGCGGGAGTCACTGCGGCCTCAGCTTTTGACCGAAACCATAAACCCATAGGAATTAACGCGCCCTTAACATCGCCGCGTAGTCATAAAAATAGTGTGAACGAGACCGGTACGAATGAGCGCCCCGCGGTTACTCCAGCGCAAAACGGTAGCCCGCCCGTGGCTGCGTGAGAATCAGCGGCTCGCCGCCCTCGACCTCCAGTTTCGCCCGCAGCCGGCGCACGTAGACGCGCACGTATTCGGTCTCGGTCTCGTAGCCATGACCCCAGACCCGGCGGAGCAGATGCGAGTGCGTCAGCAGCTTGCCGCGGTTGGTGGCCAGCTCACGCAGCAGGGCGAACTCCGTCGGGGTCAGGTGCACCGGCTGGCCCTGCCTGGTCACCTGCTGCCGGGCGAGATCGATGGTGATGTCACCGGCGGTGATCACTGGCGTCTGCGGCTCGGGCAGCACGGCCGGCCGGGTCCGGCGCAACGTGGCGGTGATCCGGGCCAGCAGTTCCTCGATGCTGAACGGCTTGGTCAGGTAGTCATCGGCGCCCATGTTGAGCGCCGTCACCTTGTCCCGTTCGCCGCCACGCGCCGACACCACGATGATCCCCACCAGGGAGCGCTCGCGGATCTGCCGGCACAGCTCGAAGCCGTCGGCCTCGGGCAGCATCAGGTCGAGCAGCACGATGTCGGGGTCCTCGGTCTCGAGCAGCTTCAGCACGCGCATGCCGTCCTGCGAGACCACGGTGTCGAAGCCCCGGACGGCCAGGTTGGACCGGATCAGGTCGACGATGTTCGGGTCGTCCTCCACCACCAGGACGCGGGTGTTAAGGGCCGGATCAGACATGGTGGTTCCCTCCCGGGACGATGCCGCCCGGCACCAGCTCGGCGGCGGGCGCCCCGGCCTCGACGGGCAGGAAAACGCGGAAGCGGGTGCCCCGGTCCAGGCGCTGCAGTTCGATCCGGCCGCCGTGCGCCTCGACGATGCCGTGGGCGATGGACAGGCCCAGCCCGGCGCCGCCGGTCCGGGTCCGGCGGCGGTGCCCCGCCTCGAACGGTGCGACGGCCAGATCATCGGGGACGCCCGTGCCGTCATCGGTCACGCTGATCACCACCTCCGTTGGTGTGACAGTGTCCGCGGTGACGCGGACCTGGGTGCCCGGCGGGTTGTGCCCGACCGCGTTATCGATCAGGTTGACGAACACCTGCTCCAGCCGGTCGTGATCGGCCCAGACGGCGGGCAGCCCGGTATCGCACTGGACCGGGACGGCGCCGGTGCCCGCGGCGGGCACGCAGGCGATGGCCGCCTGCAGCACCAGCGGGATGTCGCACCAGTCCGGCTGCAGCCGCATGAGGCCCGATTCGATGGTGGAGAAGTCGAGCAGGTCGTCGACGAGCCGGCCGAGGCGGGCCGACTCGGCCGCGATGCGCTCCAGGAAGCGGTCCTGCGAGCCCCGGTCCCAGGTGACATCCGGCTGCATGAGGCTGGACGCATACCCCCGGATCGCGGTCAGCGGGGTCCGCAGTTCGTGGCTCAGCCGGGACAGGAAATCTCGCTGCAGCTCACCGGACCGGCGCAGCGCGGCGGCCTCCTGGTGGGCCAGGCCGGCCTCCTCCCGGTCGAGCGCGAGCCGCAGTGAGTGCGCCGCGTCCTCCATCAACGCGTTCTCCTCCTGGGCGGCCTTCCCGGCGCTGGGCTGTTTCCAGCTCGCGAGCAGCACGGCCAGGCCGTTCGCCGCCGTGAAGGGCACCACCCGCACCCGCCGTCCCTGGTTACTCGTCAGCTGCCGCGCGGCGCCGTCGCGCGCTGCCTCCGCGAGCACGGTGTCGGCGGCGCCGCGCAGCGCGGGAGACGCGCCGGCCGGGTCGATGCCGGGCGGCGCGGCGAAGGCCCGCCATTGCGCGGCGTTCCCGTCCGGCTTGGTGACCAGGGCGACCTCGTCGGCCTGCAGGCCGTGCCGCAGGGCCTGGACGGCGATGACGAGGCCGTCGGTGACCGGAATGGGCCCGGCCAGGTTCTCCAGCATCTCGCGGATCGTCTCCAGCACGCGGTTGCGCGCGGTGGCCTGCTCCAGCAGCCGGTCGCGCTCCACCGTGCTGGCCGCGTACCCGGCGTACAGCGTGACGAGCTGAAGCTCCTGCCGTTGCGGCAGCCCGGTCTCGGGCCGGAAGACCGTGATGACGCCGCTCAGGCCGCCGGGCCCGGCCACGGGTACCGACCAGGAGCTGGCCACGCCGTTGATCCTGGCCAGGTCACCGAACGGCAGCCACGCCGTGCTGGCCCGCACGTTCCCCTCGATGACCGGCTTCTCGGACAGCGCGGCCAGGCCCACCGGGCCGCCTGCGGGCCCGAACGGCACGTGCGCCCACGAGGCCAGCTGGCCGGGGGCGAATCCCAGCGAGGCCGCGCAGATCAGCACCTGATCGCGCACCAGGTGCATGCACAGCTGACGGGTGCCGAGGGCCGCGCCGAGCGCGGACAGGATGAGCGACAGGCTGGAGGACGGGTCGGCCGACACCAGCCGGTCGGCCAGGCCGTGCAGCCGGGTCAGCTGCCGGCGGGCCGTAGAGTCCACCGGCTGCCCGGACAGCAGGGCCACCACGTCGTCGGGGTGCGTGCTGAGCGGGTCCAGGTCGGCGACGATCCGGCCCTGGCGCAGCACCACGATCCGGTCGGCGAGCCGGAACATCTGGTCGATGTCGTGGCACGCGAGCAGGATCGTCGTGCCCTTCTCCCGGAGACCGGCGATGAGCTGCTCGACCTGCGCGGCCTCCATGACCCCGAGGGAGGCGGTGGGCTCGTCGAGGGCCAGCAGCCGCGGCTTGCTGCCCATCGCCCGGGCCACCGCCACCAGCTGCCGCTGCCCGCCCGACAGAGTGCTGACCCGCAGCGTGGTGTTGCGGATAGGGATGCCGAGGCTGTCCAGCAGCGAGGCGGCGGCCGCGTGGAAGCGGCTGTCCGAGAACATCATCCGGCGCGTTTCCCGGCCGAGCAGGACGTTGGCCGCGACGTCCAGGTTCTCGCACAGCGCCAGGTCCTGCCACACCACGGCGACGCCCTGCCGGGCCACCACTCCCGGGTCCGGCGCCACCCGGCGCCCGGAGAAGAAGATCTCGCCCTGGGTGGGGGGGATGTCGCCCGCGATGCAGCGCACCAGCGTCGTCTTCCCGGCTCCGTTTTCACCGGCCAGGGCGACGAGCTCACCAGGACGGACCGTCAGGCTGACCCCGTCCAGGGCCCGCACGGACCCGAACGAAACGCCGAGATCGGCCACCGACAGCAGGGGCGCCGCCACTGCCTGGGCCAATTCGGAACCTGCGACCATTCCCTCATTGTGTGGGTTGTTCCGGGCACCTCGCTACTCGCGGGCCCGTTCCCGGGAGCGGCGGCCGCCCCTGGGCCGGGCAGGCGGGGTGGCTGGGAGGTCAGCTGCGCAGCGCGCGGGCGGCGGCGGCCACGGTGTCGTAGGACACGAAGACCTGATCCAGCCCGATGACGCGGAAGACCCGGCTGATGTCGGGGTTCAGGCCGGCCAGCGCGAGCACCGTGCCCGCCGCCTTGGCCCGGTGGTAGGCACCGACCAGGATGCTGATCCCGGTGGAGTCGCAGTAGGTGAGGCCGGACAGATCGATGATGAGGCTGACCCCCTGCTCCAGCGGCACCTCATCCAGCCCGGCGCGCAGCCGGGGTGCCGTGTGGTAGTCCAGCTCACCAGAAACCGACATCAGGGACGGCCCGGCGGGGAAAGGGTGCAGCGTGACCGCGAGGTCTGGATCAGCCTGGGACACCTAGCCTCCCGAGCGATATTGTTCCGGGAAGGACACGGCGCCCGAATGGGATGGTGTCGGCATATGCAGCGCCTCCCGGGCCAGTTTCCGCGCCCCTATCCGGACAGGTGCGCCTGCCGGGAAAGTTTGCACCAGACAACTCATCTTATCCCCGTGGCACCCCCGGGCACCGCAGCCCCCGGCCCCGCCCGGGCAGGCCGACCAGGAAAAGGCGCGAGGAGGCGCGATGAGCGGCGCTGAGCCGGCCGATGTGCTGTTTCCCGGCGACGGTGAGATGGCCCGCCGGATGCGCGCCTTCCCCTGGCCGGAGTCGGAGCTGGGTGATCCGCGCGGCTGGCCGGCGAGCCTGCGCACCGCCTGCCGCATCTGCCTGACCTCCCGTTTTCCCATGATCGTGTGGTGGGGTGAGCAGCTCCGGTTCTTCTACAACGACGCCTATCTGCCGCTTCTGGGCAGCAAGCACCCGGCGCTGGAGAAGCCAGGCGAGGCGGTGTGGACCGAAATCTGGGACATCATCGGCCCGATGCTGACGTCGGTGATGGCCAGCGGCCAGGCCACCTGGTCGGAGGATCTCCTGCTGCCGATGAACCGGCACAGCTACTGGGAGGAGACCTACTGGACCTACTCCTACAGCCCCCTGCATGACGACGAGGGCACCGTGCGCGGGGTGTTCACCGCCGTCACCGACACCACCGAGCGGGTCATTGGCGAGCGGCGGCTCGCCGCCCTGCAGGACCTGGGCGCCCTCGCGGGCAGTGCCCGCAGCGCGGCCGAAGCCGGCCGTCTCGTCGCGCAGGCGCTGGGGCGGGCGGCCAAGGACATCCCGTTCGCCGCCATCTACCTGCGTAGGCCCGGCACCGATGACCTGGTGCTGGCCGCGAGCAGCCCGCCGGAGACCAGCGCCGGCCCGTTCGTGCCGGGCCCGGACGGCTGGCGGGCCCGGGAGGTGCTGCGCAGCGGGCGGCCCGCGACGCTGACCGATGTGGGCGCCCGGTTCGCCGCGCTGCCCGCGGGCGGCTGGGAAACGCCGCCCACGCAGGCCATGATCCTCCCACTGCCGGGTGAGACGGGCGGCCAGACGGTCGGCGTGATCGTGCTCGCGGCCAGCGCCGGCCGCATCCTGGACGAGGCGTACGCGTCCTTCCTCGGGCTGGTCGCCCAGCAGACCGCGGCCCTGATCAACGGGGCCGTGGCCTACCAGTTCCAGCAGCGGCGGGCCGAGGAACTGGCCGAGCTGGACCGGGCCAAGACTACGTTCTTCTCCAATATCAGCCACGAGTTCCGTACTCCGCTCACCCTGATCCTGGGGCCGCTGGAGGAACTGCGGGTGCGGCTCGCGGCCGAGGACGAGGCCGTCCGCCAGGAACTGGACGTCATTCACCGTAACGGGCTGCGCCTGGGCAAGCTGGTCAACACCCTGCTGGACTTCTCGCGTATCGAGGCCGGCCGGATGCAGGCACGTTACGAGCCGGTGGACCTGGCCGCGTTCACGGCCGACCTGGCCAGCGTCTTCCGTTCGGCCATCGAGCGGGCCGGCCTGTCCTACCGGGTGGACTGCGCGGCGCTGCCCGAGCCCGTCTACATCGACCGGGAGATGTGGGAGAAGGTCGTCCTCAACCTGCTGAGCAATGCGCTGAAGTTCACCTTCGACGGCACGATCAGCGTCACGCTGGGGACGGAGGACACCCACGCCGTCCTGCGGATCGCCGACACCGGGACCGGGGTGGCCGCCGGCGAGATGCCGCGCCTGTTCGAGCGCTTCCACCGCATCCCCAACGCGCGGTCACGCTCCAATGAGGGCAGCGGCATCGGCCTGGCGCTCGTCCGGGAACTCATCGGCCTGCACGGCGGCACGATCACCGCCGACAGCACGGAGGGCGCCGGTACCGCGTTCACCGTCCGGGTCCCCTTCGGCCACGACCATCTGCCGGACGTCAATGTGGCCCCAGCCTCGGGGCCGGGCGTCATCTCGGCGGCCGCTGACCCGTTCGTCGAGGAGGCCCTGCGCTGGCTGCCAGGTGGCGAGGTGCCGGCCGCCGCGCTGCCGCCGGCCGCGGGCGGGCTGCGTCAGGAACCGGCCGCCGCAGGCCCCGTGCCCCGGGTGCTGCTCGCGGACGACAACGCCGACATGCGTGAGTACCTGCACCGGCTGCTGCGCTCCAGCTACCAGGTCACCGCGGTGGCGGACGGCCTGACCGCGCTGGACGCGGTGCGCGCCAGTGCGCCGGACCTCGTCATCAGCGACGTCATGATGCCCGGGCTGGACGGGCTGGCCCTGGTGGCCGCGCTGCGTTCCGACCCGCGTACCGCTGACGTGCCGGTCCTGCTGCTGTCGGCGCGGGCCGGGCAGGAGGCCTCGATCGAAGGCCTGGAGGCCGGCGCGGACGACTATCTCGTGAAGCCGTTTTCCGCCGCCGAACTGCTCGCCCGGGTGCGGGCCAACGTGGAGCTCGCGCAGCTGCGCAACCACCACGCCCGGTGGCGCGCCGCCCTCATCGACTCGCTGCACGAGGCCTTCTTCCTGTGCAACGAGAAAGGCGCGGTCGTCGAGATCAACGCCGCGTTCACCGGCATCCTGGGCTACGGTCCCGAGGGGCTGCCGTATACGCCCGAGCACGTGTGGTGGGCCCCTGAGGACGCCGAGCCGGAGGTTCACCGCCAGGTCAGTGAGGCCTTCCGGCAGCTCATGGAGCAGAGCAAGGGTAGCTTCGTGGCGCCGGTCACCCATAAGGACGGGCACCGGCTGTGGGTGGCGGCCAGCTTCAACGAGGTGCAGGATCCGGATACCGGGCGGCGCATGGTGGTCGGCACCCTCCGCGACATCACCGCGGAGCACTACGCCGGGCAGCGCGAGGCGGCCCTGGCCGCCATGGGCCTGCTGCTGTCCCAGGCCAGCAGCGTGCCGCAGGCGCTCCAGGGCGCCATCAACGAGCTGCAGCGGCTGTGGCGGGCCCGGCGGGTGCTCGCCGTCACCTGGAACGGTGGCGCCGAGCCGTCGCTGATGTCGACCGGTACGGGCATCAGCTGGCCGGACCTGCCGGCCCCGCTGCGGGACACGATCACCGCGCTGCGGCGGCAGCCCCTGCTCAGCCCGACCCAGGATCCGGGCCCACCGGACGGTGCCGGGCTGCCGGACGGCTGGGGGACGGCGGTCGGGATAACGGTCGAGCACCCGCTGGGCCTGCTGGCCGTCTGGATCGACGTGGACGCCGCCCGGCCCTTCAGCGCCGAGGACCGTGCGCTGCTGGCGCTGCTGTGCGGTTACCTGGGCCAGGCGCTCAACCGCGTATACCAGACCGATCAGCAGCGGGAAACGGCGCTGGCCCTGCAACGGGCGATCCTCGGGCCGGCCCGGCTGCCCGCCGGTTTCGCGGCGCGTTACGAGCCGGCCAGCCGCCCGCTCGAGGTGGGTGGCGACTGGTACGACATCGTCGAGCTGCCCGACGGGCGGATCGGCATCGTGGTCGGCGATTGCGTCGGGCACGGGCTGGACGCCGCGACCGTGATGGGGCAGCTCCGCAGCGCCTGCCGCGCCCTGCTCCTGCAGGACGCGAGCGCGGCCCAGACGCTCACCGCCATGGACCGGTTCGCCGCTCTCGTCCCTGGCGCCATCTGCAGCACGGTCTTCTGCGGCATTCTCGACCGGGACGCCGGGCGGCTGACCTACAGCAGCGCCGGCCACCCGCCCGGCATCCTGGCGCTGCCCGACGGGCGCACCGAGCTGCTCGAGGGCGGCCGGTCGTTCCCGCTCGCGGTACGGCCGGGCATCGAACGGGCCGAGGCGACCTGTGCCGTGCCGGCCCGGGCGGCCCTGCTGCTGTACACCGACGGCCTGGTCGAGCGCCGGCGCCGGTCCCTGGACGCCGGGATCGCCGAGGCCGGGGCGGCCGTGCACCGGGGCGGCGCCGAGGCCGTGGAGGATCTCGCGACCGCCATCATGACCGCCATGGCCCCGGCCGGCGGCTATGAGGATGACGTCGCGCTGGTCCTCTACCGTCATCCGGCCCCGCTTGACCTGACCTTCCCAGCGGAATCGGCCCAGCTCGCGCCGGTCCGGGCCACGCTGCGGAACTGGCTGAACCGGTGCGACCTGAGTCACCGGACGATCCAGGATGTGCTCGTCGCGGTGGGCGAGGCGTGTGCCAACGCCGTCGAGCACGGTCACCGCCACGCCCCCGGGCAGCAGGTCCGGCTGCGGGCCGCCGCGACCGTCACCCAGCTCCAGCTGACCGTGACCGACACCGGCCGCTGGAAGGCCTCCCAGCCGGCCACCCGGACGAACCGCGGCCATGGCATCCCGCTGATGCGGGCTCTCATGCAGCAGGTAACCATCGAGCCCGGCGATGCCGGCACCACCGTCGACATGCAGCTGAGGATCGCTCCATGACCACTCCGCTCACCTTTTCCACCGGCCGGCGGCCCGACGGGACGCCGATCCTGACCGCCGTCGGCGAGATCGACATGAGCAACGCCGCCAGCTTCCGCGAGGCGCTCAGCCGGGCATCGGCTGGCGATGCCCAGATCGTCGTCGATCTCACCGGGGTGGAGTACCTGGACAGCGCCGGGCTCACGGTGCTTTTCACCCATGCATCGCATATCGAGCTGGTCGCGACGCCGCTGCTCGCGCCGGTGCTGACCATCTCCGGTCTCGCCGACATCACGCACCTGCACCAGATCGACCCCGGTGCGGACGGCAACGGTCCTCAGTGAGATTCGCGGTTGACCTGACCCCCGCTGGAACCACGAAGAAAATCGAGGTCAGCGCCGGTATCGGCGCCCTGCACGCTGTTCACGTACAGCAGCTCCCAGCCGCGCTGCGGGCGGGCCACGGCGTCCGCCATCGCGCGGGCCACCGGGCGGTCACGCAGTTCATCCTCGGTTAGCTGCACATCGACCCGGCGCCCCGGCACGTCGAGGACCACCCAGTCGCCGGTCCGTATCTTGCTGAGCGGGCCGCCCGCCGCTCCCTCCGGGGTGACGTGCAGGACCACGGTGCCGTACGCGGTTCCGCTCATCCGGCCGTCGCAGATCCGCACCATGTCGCGGATGCCTTCGCGGAGCAGCTTGGCCGGCAGCGGCAGGTTCGACACCTCTGGCATCCCCGGATACCCGCGCGGCCCGCAGCCGCGCAGCACGAGCACGGAATCCGCGTCCACCTCCAGCTCCGGGTCGTCCAGGCGGCCGTGCAGATCTTCAATCGAGTCGAAGACCACCGCCCGGCCGCGGTGCCGCAGCAGATGCGGCGAGGCCGCGGCCGGCTTGATGATCGCCCCGGTGGGAGCCAGGTTGCCGCGCAGCACGGCGATGCCGGCCGCCTCCTGCAGCGGGTCATGACGGCCGCGAATGACGTCGCGATCCCAGATCTCCGCCCCGTCCAGGTAGTCCACCAGCGGCCGGCCGGTGACGGTGAGCGCGGCCGGATCGAGCAGGTCCGCGACCTCGCGCAGGACGGCCAGCAGGCCCCCGGCGCGGTGAAAGTCCTCCATCAGGTGCTGCCCGGCGGGCTGCAGATTGACCAGCAGCGGCACGTCGGACCCGACCCGGTCGAAATCGTCCAGGCTGAGCGGTATCCCCAGGCGCCCCGCGATGGCCAGCAGGTGCACGACTGCGTTGGTCGAACCACCGATCGCGGCCAGGGCCACGATGGCGTTGCGGAACGACGCGGCCGACATCACCTGGCTGGGGCGCCGGCCGTGGCGGGCCATCTCGACGGCCAGCACACCGGTCTCGTGCGCCTGCGCGAGCAGCCGGCTGTCCGGCGCCGGCAGGCCGGCCGTGCCGGGCAGCGTCGTGCCGAGCGCCTCGGCCAGCAGGCCCATCGTGGAGGCGGTCCCCATCGTGTTGCAGTGCCCCCGGCTGCGGATCATCGACGATTCCGACTGGAGAAACTCCTCCTGGGACAGCTTTCCCGCGCGGACGTCCTCGCTCAGCCGCCACACGTCGGTCCCGCAGCCCAGCGGCGCACCGCGGAACGTACCGGTCAGCATCGGGCCGCCGGGCACGACCACCGCGGGCAGGTCCACCGACGCCGCCCCCATCAGCAGGGCGGGGATGGTCTTGTCGCAGCCGCCCAGCAGGACGACACCGTCGATCGGGTTGGCGCGGATCATCTCCTCGATCGCCATGGCGGCCATGTTCCGCCACAGCATCGCGGTGGGGCGGACCTGCGTCTCACCCAGCGACACGACCGGCATGTCCAGCGGGACCCCGCCGGCCTCCCACACCCCGGCGGCGACATGCTCGGCCACCTCGGTCAGATGCCGGTTGCACGGGACCAGGTCGGAGGCGGTGTTGGCGATCGCGATCTGCGGGCGGCCGGTGAAGGCCGAGTCCGTCGCGCCGCGGCGCATCCACGCCCGGTGGATGTACGCATCCCGATCCCGTCCGCCGTACCACTGAGCGCTGCGCAGATCAGTCATGTTCCTGCTCCCGGCATATCGGCCTACTATTCGGAACGCCATGGACGTTACCCCCGCGACCTTCGGCCGCCACGCGCGGACCTGCAGGTAACCCGGCGTGCGCGCGTTCGTCATCACCGGGCCCGGCCTCGGGGAGGTGCGCGACATCGACCCGCCCGAGCCAGGGCCGGGGCAGGTGGTCGTGGACGTCGAACGGGCCGGCGTCTGCGGCACCGATAGGGAGTTCTTCACCGGCCACATGGCCTACCTGCATACCGGCGAGGCGCATTACCCGATCCGGATCGGCCACGAATGGTGCGGTGTCGTCGCCCGGGCCGGGGATGAGGGCACCGCGTCCTGGGCCGGGCGGCGGGTCACCGGGGACACGATGCTCGGCTGCGGCCGGTGCCCGCGCTGTCTCGGTGGCCGGCAGCACCTGTGCGCGGAGCGCTTCGAGATTGGTGTCCGGCGCGGCTGGCCCGGTGCTCTCGCCGAGCAGCTGCTCGTGCCGGCCAGTGCCCTGCACCCCCTTCCGGACAGCCTCGGCGCGACCGCGGGGGCCCTGGTCGAGCCCGGCGGCAACGCGTTCCGCGCCGTCCGCGCCGCGCTGGCCGGGGGTGCGCCGCGCCTCCTGGTCATGGGCCCGGGCACCATCGGCCTGCTGGCCGCGCAGATCGCCCAGTCCCAGGGCGCCGAGGTACACCTGCTGGGCCGGGACGAGCGGTCACTGCGGTTCGCGCACGACCTCGGCTTCGGCCGCACCTGGTTCCTGGACACCCTCCCGGACCTGCCGTTCGGCGCGGTCATCGACGCGGCCACCGCGCCCGACCTGCCGTCCCTGGCGGCCCGGATCGTGGAGCCCGGCGGCCGTATCGCCTACATCGGCCTGTCCGTGGAGCCCAGCCTGATCGATACCCGCACGCTGGTCCTGAAGGACGTCACGGTGACCGGCGTGCTCAGCGCCTCCGGTGGCCTCGCCGAGACGATCTTGCTGTTCGCCGGCGGCGCGGTCGACCCGCGTCCCATCGTCGCCGCGACCGTCGGGCTGGACGAGGTGGCTGACGTCCTGGCCAGCCGCCGGCCTCCAGAATGGGGTGCCGCCCCGAAGGTCCACGTCGACCCACGGTGCTAGCGGGCTTCTAATCGTCCGCGAGGAGGGCGGTAAGGCCGGCGGCCCCGCCTGTTCACCGAGGAAGAGCTGGCTGCCGCGAACAGCTGACCGGGCGGGCGCCCGGGGTACCGCACGCGGCTACCCGGGCGCCCGCGTGCTCACTCCCGGGCCGGCCCATTTGGCTGCCCACGTTCCCGGCGGCAAAATTTCGCGACGTAATTCCACACAGACCAATCCCCCCGCGACGCTGCCCCGTAGTCAAGGTGAGCGACGGGTGACCGGCCGGCCCCTGGCGCGGGCGCGTGCGATCGCACGCGCCGTCGCGAGCCAAGGAGACACGGGAATGGACAGGGGACATGTGAGGAAACGGGCGGTGGGGCTGCTCTCGGCCGCCGCCGCGGCCGCGGTAGCCGGTGTGCTCCCGGCGGCGGCCAGCACCGGTGGGGGAGGTTCCTTCATCGGGGGGCTGAGCGCGGTCCGCACCGTGGCCAGCACGATTCCGGCCAACGGTGACGTCAACCCGTACGGGGTGGCGATCGTGCCGAAATCCCAGGGCGCACTCACCGCCGGCGACGTGCTGGTCAGCAACTTCAACAACGCGCCCGGGGCGGCTGCACCCGGCGGTGAGCAGGGCCGCGGCACCACCATCGTGGAGGTTTCCCCCGGTGGCCACCAGAAGCTGTTCGCGACGATCCCGTCCACGTCCGTGCCCGGCGGGGTTGGGCTGACCACGGCGCTCGTGGCGCTGCGCTCGGGATGGGTCGTCGTCGGCAGCCTGCCGACGGCTGACGGGACATCCGCGACGATGCGGCCCGGTGAGCTGTTCGTGCTGGATGCGCACGGCCACGTGCGGGAAGTCATCCGCGGCTACGGGATCGACGGCCCGTGGGACGCGACAGCCCTGGATAAGGGCTCGGTGGCCGATCTGTTCGTGTCCAACGTGCTGACCGGTATCACCAACGGCAAGCCCGCCAGCACCACCGAGGGGGACGTCGTCCGGCTGACCCTGAGCCTGACCGGCGCGAAGCCCCGCGTCGTCGCCAGCACGGTGATCGCCAACGGGATATCGGTACACACCGATCCGGCGGCCCTGATCGTCGGTCCCACCGGCGTCGCGCTCAGCCCGAACGGCACGCTGTTCGTCGCCGACACGGTGAAGTCCCGCATCGCCCGCGTTCCGGACGCGATTTTCCGGCACAGCGCGGTCAACGCGGGCGCCGGCTCGGCGACGGCCTCCGCTGACTCGCACCTCAACGGCCCGCTGGGCCTGGTCCTCGCCCCGAACGGTGACCTGCTGGCCGCCAACGGCGGCGACAACAACCTCGTCGAGCTCACCCAGGGCGGCAAATTCGTCGCGGTCAGGGACGTAGACACCACCGACATGCCCGGCGGCGCCCTGTTCGGCCTGGCCACCACGGCGTACCCGCACCAGGTCTACTTCGTCAACGACGACACCAACACGCTGAACGTCCTGCGCTGACGCACGGGGCAGGGAGCGCTGCCGGCGGCCTGAGGGGGACCGCCGGCAGCGACGCGTCCCGCGGCGCCGGCAGGAAGCGCATGTCACCTGGGTGCCTTCTTCCGCGTATTAGCGATAATAGATCGTGAATCAGGACGAGCAGGCGCAAGAGAGGACAAATTAGGAGACTGTACCTAGTCGTTATAAATCTCCTCGGGAAAGCTCGTAAACCAGCGGTTGGCGCGTTGCGTCCTACGTGGTGAACGGGAATGGAGTGCATAGGGCTGCATTCAATCCCCGTGCTATCCGTTTGGGGGGCCGTTCTTGAACCTGTCAGCCAATCGTTTTCGCACGCGTGCGCCAAGTTCGGCCAATTCGCGGAATTACCGGCTGGCGGATTGGCCGCTTCAGCGGGTCCCGAGCAGTACGTTACGGCTTCGATATCCTCCAACCTGCAATTTGACGGTGCCCGCGAGGCCAGCAGCTTCCCGGCCAGGGTGGGAAACACTCTCATCTTCATCACTGGTGCAGACCGATCCGCAGATCGCCGATTCGGATAACAGTGCCGAAACCGCCTGGAACCGTTATCTGACAGTCGGCCTATCTGTCCGATTCAGAGCCGCAGGAAAACCCGGCACCTCCGGTCGCGCCGGAGGACACCGTGAGCCAGTTCCTCGAAGCCCTGCTCGACAATTATCCGCCGCTCCAGTACTCGGCCTTGGTCCTCGGTGGTGTCTGGGGCTCTGCATGGACCAGCAGCCGCAACGCACCCTCCACTGGTGCAATCAGCTTACTTCACGCCATGTTCAGCCCTGAATCAGGGTGCTCAATTCAGATGGGGGTTCAGAAAAGTCATGGTCGCTGCTCCGCCGCCCGGCTGGTATATAGACCCGTGGAATTCTGCATATGAAAGATACTGGGACGGACGCGTCTGGACCGTCATGACGCGTGCAGCAAGTCCGCATAGCGGGCCTTCTATGGCACATAAGACACATGAGCAGCCCTCGGCAACAAAACAAAGCTGGGTTAGGTCGCTAGCTGACTGGTTCAATACAGGTACAGCCGCTGTAAAATTCGCCAAAGCCCTGGTAGGGTTTCTTGCCTTTCTGGGGATCATTACTGTCGGCGGCGTCATTGCCGGTATCGGAGGCGGAAACTTGTCCGCGGCGCTCCTGCAGCCGAGCGATCTTGGAGTAAGTGGAGCCCTCGGCTGGAGTCAGACCCAGGTCTCTCCGGGAACACCGTCAAGTTGCCCCACCTATCCGCCAGATTCAGATCAGCACGTTATTACTGCTATGTCTGATGCGGCATCGGGTGATGTACTGTCCGAAGAAGTCTGGAAGCTGACAGACCCCGACCAAGCCATTTCAGCCTACGTGAGTACGGCGCAGAATTGCTCTTTTGCAAAAAATGCTGAGAATACCGTCACCTACCAGCAAGATGACAGCGATGGATCCTACGGCCAGGACTCTGCAATAGAGACTTTGGGTGTGACTAATTTGCCGGGCGAAACACCCACTATTGGCGCCTACGACGCTCTCATTGCGCGCGGGGATCTCCTCGCCGAAGTACACCTGACTACGGGCACAGAGGGCAGTATCGACGAATCGACGCTAACGTCGATATTTACTAAGGCTGCTGAGAAACTTTAATCTATCGAATCTAGTAGGCGAGTGGCCAGGAAACAGCAGGTTTGAATAGCTTAGATGCGCCAGTCAAATTCGACCCGCTGTCGCAAGACCATCATTTCGCGTTCGCGCCGTACTGCCTTGTCCTTGATCCTGTTTCCCGGATTGCATACCGCACCTGCCGGGAGCTGCTTGATGACGACGCGGTGCAGCACGGCGCGAATGGCGGCGCGTTTCCGGTCGGTACTCCATGACTCCCATGCATCGCGGACCCGTTCGGATGGCGGGATGTCGGTCATGACCGTGGCCGATCCGGCCAGCTACATGTTCCGCCTGCCCGAGCAGGGTGTGCCGCTGGGAATACTGGGTGCCTTTGCCGTGGGCGTGATCCTCTGCTGTCTTATCAGTGCCGCCCCGCGCTGAGCCCAGCCAGCGCCGGGCCTCCACCTCAGGAATCGCGGCCGGCCCGGGCCAGGAACTCACGCGCGGCGCGGGTCCCGGACGCCATCGCGCCCTGGACCGAACCGGTGGCCCGGTGGTCGCCGCAGACGTAGCGGCGGGGCGCTACCCAGGTGGGACGGCTGAGCGGATGCGGCGCGGGCATCGCCGGCAGCGCGCCATACACCGGATACGTGGCCAGATGCTCCCAGCCGGAGGCGTCGGCACCGTACATTTCGGCGATCCGCGCCCGGACGTCCGGCTCCTGCCCGCTGGCATCGCCGAGCGCCGACGTGGAGATGAGCGCCCGGCCATCGGCTGAATAGGCGGCCGTGACCTCCGTCAGCACCACCGTGTTGAGGATCTTGCGTTCGGTGTCGACGAGCAGGGCCGGCTCGGCCAGCGGAGCGGACGGTGCCGCGTGGTAGAAGGTGGTGACGGTGCGCGTCGCGGGGACGCTCAGGCCGGGAAGCAGGGCCGCGGCCTCGGCGGCGCCGGTCGCCACGATCACCGCCCGGGCCGGTATCTCGGTGCCGTCGCTGCCAAGGACACCGTCGCCGGTCAGCGCGCGGACCGGCGTCTCCAGCCGGACCGTCCCGGCGGGGAGGGCGGCTGCGAGCTGCTCGGGAACCGCCTGGATGCCGCGCCGCGGTAGGCACAGCGTGCCGCGCAGCATGCTGCGCCAGATCAGGTGGAAGAAACGGCCCGAGGTTTCCAGCTCATCTTCGAGGAAGACCCCGGACAGGAACGGGCGGAAGAACAGCTCGCACAGGGCCGGGGAAATACCTTCTTCGGTCAGCGCGGCGAACGTGGTCCGGTCCGGCTGATTTTTGATCAGGCCCACCGGCAGCAGCATGTCCGCCGCGCACAACCGAGCCAGCGCGATCGCGTCCGATGGCCCGGCCAGCCGTCCGCGCAGCAGGTCCGCCACCCCGCTGAGCTGCCGCGTCGGGTCGGCGAACCGCAGCCGGCGGTCGCCCGCGTACAGCAGGACGCCCGGGGTGAACGGCCGGAGCTGCAGGGCCCGCAGGTTGATCCGCCGTTTGACCTGGGGATAGGACGTGTTGAAGACCTGGAAGCCGCGGTCCAGCAGAAAGCCGCCCTGCCGGTCGGTGCGCATCCGGCCGCCCACCCGGTCGGAGGCATCGAGGACCTGGACGGGAACACCGGCGGCGGTCAGGTCGAGCCCGCAAGCCAGGCCCGCGACCCCCGCCCCGACGATGACGACGGGCGGTTCGCTGTTCGGTGACATCGGCCTCTTCCCCGGTGCGCTGCTGGCTTCGTGACTGCGGTCCCTCCGGATCGTCTCCTACCCGGGCCGTGACGCCCAACCCCCCTTCCAGGGATTACGAACCGGGCAGCGGGCCGATCCGCTGAAAGCGGACGCCTGAGGATGGATAACGCAGCCCGCTGCGGTGGCAGCGGAAAGGTCGGATTCACCAGCTGCATCCAGCCGCGCAGGGTTGCCTCCTTCACCTTGACCTCAATTTCGCTGAAGGCGCCGGGGTCGCTGAGGACATCTTCGTGCTTGACAGCGGACTGGTAGATGAAGTCGGAGACGATGATCCCCAGGTTGGCGTGATTGGCCGCGACGGCCGCCTTGAGGCGCGGCGCTTCCAGCAGCCGCGCCGCGTTAATGATCACTTGGCCCGACACGCCCATCCGGTCGCTGGTCACGGGGCCTACGTCCAGCGCTACCCTCAGCTGGACGCGAACCGCGGCGGCGTAGGTGCCGTTGTGCCGTTTCAACGCAATGGGGAGTGCGATAAGCAGGTACTCCAGCACCTGACCGGTTGGGATATTCGGCGGGATCACGATCAGGAGGCCGTCGCCCCGGTCCTCGCAAGAGCATTGACTCCAAATGGCCTTCAGGGACGCCGCCGTCATCTCAAGGATCTCCCGCCGGATGATGCGACGGTGTTTGTCGTTCCGCTCCGGCGAGCCGAAGCCCACCACATCGGTGAAGACGATGGTGCAGTTTTCGCCGTTGAGAGACAGCTGACCCGCTGGATGATCAAGGTCCCAGCCGGCCGCAGCATGATCGGCCGGACCGCCCCGAACAGGCGGGCCATAGCCGTGTTCGTAGCGGACAGGACCCTCCGTCAGCCGTTCATATATCTGGCCTTCGACAACAGCGAGGACGCGTTCATGGGTGCTGACGAAGGCAGCAAAATCCTCTGTTGTCATGACGAGGGCGCGCAGCATCTCCAAGGCGACCACGGTGGCTGAGCGAACGCTGACCTGCAAGATGGCGCGCTCACCGACAAGCTGACCGGGGCCGCGACGGGCAATAATATGTTCATCACCGATGCCGCCGGCACAGATCTTTACCCGGCCCTGGAGAATAACAATAACGTAATCGGCCCTTTCCCCTTCGCGCATCAGCCGCGCGCCGCCCGCAAATATCCGTTCCTGCGCCAATGATCTGAATGCGTCCTGCTCGACCGGATCGAGGGCATTCCAGAAGCTGATTGGTGCGTATGGCTGCGACGGGGCGGAGCGGGCCCCTTCGCTGTACACCGCGTGCGCTGGCATTTCCTCGCCCGGCGCTGGGATGCTGGCGTGCGCCTGGTGTATCTTCCGCCTGAGCTGGCCAACGAGCCACTGCCGCCAGGCATGCTGATGATCGTTCGCCGCGGATTTGGTGCGCCGGCTGCCGGTGGCCAGGTTCATCTGCATCGACAGTGCCTGCCGGCTCACGCACAGCTTTGCGCTGAGGACCACCTTCCGGCCTTCTGCATTGCCGGGCGCGGAAGGGGCCGCTGACGGGCGGGAGTCAGGCGCCGCATGGGGGTCGGCTGACTGGTCCATGCCGCCTCCTTCCGCGGAGGCGGCAGGTAGAGCCGATGCTGAACTGTGCTCCGGTGCCAAAGGTAGTTCGTGTGCTTATTGCGCAGGAAACGATTTCACTGCCCGCGATTCCGGAGGTGCAATGCCGTCTGCGTCCCTGCGGGCAGGATTTTTCCGGTGAAGTGCGCACGGCGTCTGAGTCCGGGACGGCTGGCCCCCTATGGCACGATGCGCCATTGGCGGGTACGCTACGAAGACTGCGGAAATAGTCCTGCCGTGACCAGAGGGCGACGAACGTCAAGCCCGGCTTTGACGGGCCTTGCGGCCATCGCGCTTGTGGCATACGCCGGACGTGCGATGCCATGTGCGATACCTCTCTCGGTGGAACTGCGCTCTGCGGTGTCATGGGGTCGCCCTGACCTCTTCGATCGCTGGATGCCAAACCGAAAGATCGATCTGGTCGGGGCGGCCCTTACTTCATGTTTCAGCGGATCAGCCCAAAGGGCAGGCGGGATGGTTCCACCCGCTGGACAGTGGCTCGATCCGGATGTACCACGCCACGCTGGTTACTCTTCGTATTCTTGCGATGCGCGGTACGACAGGATCGGCTGGGCCGAGTCGCGCTATAAAGATCGTAGCTCGGCCCCTGTCGGATTGCCACCTTACATTCTGGGCTGTTGTACTTCACATGCTTCGTAGTTGACAGGTTGCGCTGCCGGCGGCCCTGCACCCACGACCGGCATGTCTACGTGATGCACAGTCGCCGAGCGAGGGTGCGGGCGTGTCATCGGCGGTCGGGGATGCTCTGAGGCCAGGTGACTCCGCTTGGGCCAGGGGTGACCGCGCGGCCAGGTGGTCATCGTCCGCCGGCAGCCCGGTACGGTGCGGGGCTGGCCTGACGAGCGAGCGCCGGGAACTCTTCCTGAGTCGAAAGGGCGCGGAGGCCTGTCCTGACTGCTCTTGAATTGCTACCTTACATTCTGAGCCATTGCACTTCACATGCTTGTGCTCACGGACGGTCAGGCTAGCCGCTCCGTGAGTGGCGCATGCCTGGTGCGGGTGGTAACCGTGATGTCCAAGGGGACTGAGTTCAGCATGGGTTTCGCAACGCTGTATGGTTGCCTGGTTGTCTGATGCGACCTAGTGCGATGAGTGCTCACCAATCGCCGTCTCACAGACAGCAACCTCGCAAAATGCGATATTTAGTGGAGTGGCAGAGCTATGGCGGCTGACAAGGGGCCGATCGTCGACAGCGCGATGCTTCGTCTCGAGCTCGTGCGTCTCCGCAAGGCAAGTCGGCTGACCCAGGAAGATGTCGCCCGCCGCCTGGAGTGGTCCCCGTCGAAGCTGATCCGGATCGAAGGTGGCCGGAGCGCCATCACCAAAGTCGATCTTGATGCCCTCTTGACCCAGTACGGAGTCACATCAGCTGATGAGCGCGACCGGCTTCAGGATCTCAACCGGGGAGCGCGCGAATCCGCCTGGTGGGACGTCTACCGGAACGACATCTCGGATCCGTACCTCAACTACGTGGGCTATGAAGCGGGGGCCACGTTCATCCGCCAGTTCCCGGGGACGGTGGTACCTGGACTCCTCCAGACCGAGGAATACGCGAAGGCGCTGACCATCCGGACGGCCGAGGCGATGAAGGTCAACCCGGTAGTGAAACTGCGACTGCAGCGCCAGGCGGAGCTCCGCAAGCGAGAGATTCCGCCGTACCAGTACTACATCTTGGACGAGGCCGTGATCCGCCGTCGCGTCGGGATCGACACCGATCCTGCGATCATGCCCAGCCAATTGCGGCACATTGCCGACCAGGCGGCCGGGAACGATCTCATGAAGCTCCGGGTCATCCCCTTCAGTGCCGGTGCGCACCCGGGACTGTCCGGGGCCTTTACCCTGCTCGACTTCGACGGCGGCCTGCCAGACCTGTTGTATCTGGACACCGGCCGGGGAGAACTGGCCGATATCACCGGTGACAGTCCGCGCGTCGCGGACTACCGGGCTGCCTTTGAGGCGCTCCTGGTCCCCGCGCTGCCCGAAGGCGAGTCGATTGACTTTATCCGGCAGGCGGCAGAGGAAATGTCATTATGCCCAGATGAGAATTTCTGCCCCGGAAGCTTTTTTAGTTCCCAATCCTCGCTGCCGTCTCAGCAGGCGATTTAGTATCGTTCCGCCACTAGATCTACGACTATGTAGCGTAGGCGAGCAAAGCAAAACCGTTTATAATCTTGGCGGGAATATCCGCGAGATCACGGGTTTGCGCTCTCTGATGGCTGCTGGATGAACGCTCCCGTCCGATTTGCCGAGGATCTTCGGCGTGCGAGCGGAGGGTGGTTGATGGGTGTTCGGACGGGGCGGTACTCTTCCTTTGCCTGGCGCAAGAGCAGCTACAGCGCCGATCAAGGTAACTGCGTAGAAATAACGACAGGACGGACGTTGGTGCTGGTCAGAGACTCGCGGGAACGTTCCGGCCCCAGGCTGGTCCTAACGCCGGCTCAATGGCGAGAACTCGTGCGGCGCGTCCGAAGCGGGGATCTTGACGGGGACTAACGGGATCTGGTTCTTCTGGCACACGTTATTAGGGTTTGCCCTGGATTTTGGTTACTGTGTGTTCCTATATACGGCTGGCCATTGATGTCATACCGAATGACGCCGGGTACGCCCATTGACCCGCGCCGCGAACAGCGGACGGCAGTGCACCTGCTTACCTGTCTTACGCGTCCGGGGTGGCGACCTGCCGGTTAGTGCCGTCCTCCACCAGTTTCCTCAGCTCGGGCCAGGACTGGGCGAAGGCGGGCAGCAGGGGGTAGGTGCCGACCTTCTCGACCGGAACCCAGCGCAGGTCGCTGGTCTCCCAGCCGGAACGGATCGTGACCGGCGTACCCGGCGGCATCCGGACGGGGAACGTGGTGTAGGCCCAGCCGCTGACGCACCCATACCGGTGGCTGGGCGCAGCCAGGACGCCGGCCAGCTCCAGTCCGCCGGCCTCCTCGCTGGCTTCCCGGACGGCCGCTTCCCAGGCTGTCTCACCGGGTTCGATCGCCCCGCCGATCGTGCCCCACGTCCCGCCCTGATGGGTGCCGTGGCTGCGCAGGGCGAGTAGCACCTGGACGCCGCTACTGGTAACGGCGAACGGCAGCAGGCCCGCCGCGCCCCGGACGCCCCAGTGCCGTCCGTGTACCTCACACGTCAGCCACCCGCTCATTTCTACGAGCGTAGTTGTTTTTACGGGGCGGCTTGGCCGGCGGCCAGTACGCTGTTGGCCATCAGCAGGCCAGAGCAGGGCGAACGGGTGGGTGACACCGCAATGACGGGCAATTCGGGGACCGCGGATCGCGTGCCTGGGGACACCGGGGCGCCACCCGAGATCGACATCAGCAGGCCCCACCCGGCGCGCATCTACGACTACTTCCTGGGCGGGAAGGACAACTTCGCCGCGGACCGGGCGACCGCCGCCAAGGTGCTGGAAAGCTGGGGCACGGTGCGCACCGCGGTGCGGGAGAACCGGGCCTTCCTCGGCCGGGCCGTACGGTACCTGGCGGCCGAGGCGGGCATCGCCCAGTTCCTCGACGTCGGCACCGGGCTGCCCAGCGCGAACAACGTGCACGACGTGGCGCAGGCCGTCAATCCCGCGGCCCGCGTCGTGTACGCGGACAACGACCCGATCGTCCTCGCGCACGCCCGCGCCCTGCTGGCGAGCGGGCCGCACGGTGTCGCCGCCTACCTGGACGCCGATATCCGGGCGCCGGAGCGAATCCTCGCTGACCCGGTAACCCGGGCCACTCTCGATTTCACCAGGCCGATCGCGCTGATGCTGGTGGCGGTGCTGCACTTCATACCGGACGAGGATGAACCGCAGCGGATCGTGCGGACCCTGGTGGACGCGCTTCCGTCCGGCAGCTACGTCGTCGCCTCGCACGCGACCGCCGAGCACAACCCCGAAGGGCTGGCCGGCGCGGGCCGTGCCTACAGCGAGGGCGGCATGCGCGGCGCGATCCGGACGTCTGCCGAGTTCGCCGAGCTCGTGTTCACCGGCCTGGAGCTGGTCGAACCGGGCGTGGTCCTCGTCTCGGAGTGGCGTCCGGAGGCCGCCGGCTGCGGCCGCTGCCGTCCGAGGTGAACACCTACGGCGCGGTGGCCCGGAAGCCGTGACCGGCGCCGGGCGCCGGCCGCCCGGTCGCCACGGACGGGCCGCACCGGTGTGCCGTCAGGTCAGCAGGGGCCGGCCGTACCAGTCGCTGGCGTCCGCGACGCCCGGCAGCGTATAGAAGTAGCCGCCGCCAAACGGCTGCACGTAGTCGATGAGCGGCTCGTTGACCAGCCGTTCCTGCACGGTCTCGAACTGCCGCTTGACGTCCTGCTGGTAGGCCACGAAGATGTGCCCGGCCTGGATGTTGCCGTTCGTATCGAGGCCGAGATCGTAGTTGTAGGAACGGCGTATCAGCCGCTGCCTGGCCGTGGCGGGCGTACGCGGATTCGCCAGCCGGATGTGCGCGTCGAGCGGGATCACGTTCCCGTGCGGGTCGGCCCGGTAGTCCGGGGTGTCGAACTCGGCGCTGCCGTCCAGCGGGGCCCCGGTGTCCCGGCGCCGGCCGAACATGTTCTCCTGCTCATTGATCGAGACCCGGTCCCAGAACTCGACGAGCATCCGGATCAGCCGGACCACCTGGTAGGAGCCGCCCCGCGCCCAGCGCGGCTCGGCCGGGTCGTCGACCCAGACCAGATCCTGGGCGACGTCACCGGTGGGGTTGGCGGTCCCGTCCTTGAACCCCAGCAGGTTCCGCGAGGTGCCGGAGGGCCGCGGCGGTGAGTTGTAGCCCTCGATCTTCCAGCGCAGCTGCATCGCACCGCGGGTGTGCTTGGTAATGTCGCGGATCGCGTGGTGGATGGTATCCGGGTGGTTGGCGCACAGCTGCAGCAGCAGGTCCCCGTGCAGCCAGGCCGGCTCCGGTGAGTCGTTGGGGAACGCCCGCATGGGGGTCAGCTTCCCGGGCTTCTGGCTGGCCAGGCCGTAGCGATCGTCGAACAGGCTGGACCCGACGGCCGTGGTGACCGTGAGCCCGTCGGCTGGGACGGACGGCCCCAGGACGTCACTGTCGGCGGGAGGCTGCCCGATGCCCAGATCCGGCGGGGTGCCGCCGGAGGTGAGGAAGCGCGACCGTTCGGTCAGCACCCGCATCAGGTCCGCCAGGCCGGACCTGCCGGTGGCGATGCTGTCGAAGGCGGCAAAGCAGGCGAATGGCTGCTTCGCCGCCGGCCCGGGGTCAGCACCCCGGCCTGGTGCGAGCCGTGGAACGGATAGGAGCTGGGCGTGGCGGGCGCCGCGTTGGTGCTGCCATCCGCGCGGGCCCCGCCGATGAGTACCCCGCCGGCCAGCACCGTGCCGGCCGAGCCAGCGGCTGCGCCCTTGAGGAAGTTGCGGCGGCTGACGCTCATGCCAGGTTCTCTCCTTGCACTGTTCGCATCGGGGCTTGATTGATCCGGATTGATCCGGCGTGACGGGTTCGCCGGCCGGTCCGTGCTCAATGAGTGGGCGGTACTTCAAGCAGGTCAGGTACGGACGAGAGGGTTTCGAGGAGCGCCCCGATCGCGCCGTCCACGTGCTGCCGCTGCGCCAGCGAGGCCGAGCTGATCGAGGTCCACTGCCCGTGCACCCGGGTCGCCAGCAGGGCCTCCTGCAGCGTGTTCAGCTGCGCCTGCGCCGTCGGCAGCAGCGTGGGCGCCCGCTCGTTAATCAGGGGAGCCAGTTCGCTGAGCACCACCCGGGTCACCTGAAGATCGGCGTAGGTTGCGGCGTAGGCGTCGCCGCTGCCCTGGCCGTCGATCCCGGACAGGTGGTCACGCAGTGCGTCTTCCAGGACTTCGTGCGCCCGCAGCGGCAGGTTGGTTGGATCGCCCGCGAGATCGCCGGAGGCCAGGTTCTTCTGCACCGTGGTGACATCCCTGGCCAGCACGTTCACGACCGGCAGCAGGGTGGCGGCGCTCTGACCGTGCCAGAGCCCGTATTCGAGCCGGTGCAAACCGGTGAAGTCCTTGTCGTGCACGCCGTTCACCAGCCCGTCGGGCAGCCCGTCCACCGCGGTACCGTCGTCGCCGAAGCTGTCATACGACGCGCCGACCTTCTCCCAGGCCAGCTGGGCGGCCAGCCAGTCCGTCCTGGCGGCAGTCAGGCGGCCCTGCTGCAGATCCGTCTTGATCTTCGTGATGGCCCCGGCCAGGGTGCGCAACTGTCCCGCGGCGTAGCGCTCGTACTCCTTGTTCGGGCCGGTCAGGTCGGCCAGGGTGACCGGCTTGACCGCGGCCGGGACGCTTTGGGTGGCCTTCCCGGTGACCTGGACCGTCGCCGAGGTGGTGACCGCCTCCCCGGACATGTGGCATTCGAACGTGTAGGAGCCCGGCCCGAGGGTCGCCGTCATTTCGGCGGTGGTGGCGGGGCCGAGGGTCTCGATTTCGGCCACAACCGCGCCGGCGGCGTTGTCCAGGTTGATCTCGCCTGCATTGCTGGACTGGTTGTCCACCGTGAAGGTCTGCGGCCCGGTGCTGGCGGCGGTCCAGTCCTTCGCGCATCCGGTGCTGGTCACCGTGACCGCGGTGGTGGCGGACGCTCCTGCGGGCGGCAGGGCCACGATCGTCACCGCCGCGGCAGCTGCGGGGGCGATAACCAGGATCACGGCCACCGCCCACGGGCGGCGCGCGACCAGCCGTTCCCAGCGGGGCGTTCCGTGCCCGTCTTCCCGGGCGGACTGCGGCGCGTCCCGGGCGGCCGGCTTCTTCGCCGTCGCTGCGGCCCGGCCGGCCTGAACGAACAGCGGAATGACCACCGCCAGGTAGACGGTCCAGGCGACGACCTGCAGCACGGTCATCTTCGGCGACAGTTCGGTGGCGCCGCTGACGATCGAGACCCACCAGGAGTTCGGGTCCACGTGCGTGGTCAGATCAAAGGCGATCCAGCGCTGTCCCGACAGCAGCCCCGCATCCTGCAGGTCGCCCAGGCCATAGGCCAGCACGCCGGCGGCGATGACGATGAGGGCGATCGCGGTCCGGCTGAAGAACACGCCGATGTTCAGCCGGACCGCCCGCCGGTACAGCAGCCAGCACAGCACGACCGCGGCCGCCAGGCCGAGAGCGGCGCCGATCAGCGGCGATACCGTCTGCCCCGACGCCCGCACCGCGGTCCACAAGAACAGCGTCGTCTCCAGGCCCTCCCGGCCGACGGCGAGGAACGCGGTGATCGTCAGCGCGCCGGCGCCGATCGTGACCGCGCGCTGCACCTCTCCGCGCAGATGAGCCGAGAGCGTGGCCGCGGTACGCCGCATCCAGAACACCATGCTGGTGACCAGGCCGGCCGCGAGCACGCTCAGCAGCCCGCCGACGGCCTCTTGCCCCCGGCTGGACAGCACGCTGGTCGCAAAGGTCAGCACCGCCGCAAAGCTGCCGGCCACCATCACCGCGCCCAGCACGCCCAGCCACACCGGAGCAGCCGATACCCGGCCGTTGCCGTCTTCCGGCGATGCAATCTTGCGGACCGCAGCCAGCAGGATGCTGACCACCAGGCCCGCCTCGAGACCCTCGCGCAACCCGATCAGCAGGTTCGGAACCGCATCAGCCCATGTCACGCGAACTAAGGTAAGGCAAACCTAAGTTCCACGTCCAGAAACTGGCCGATCCGGCCGGCGTAATCTGCCGCACCGTCGCGACGCGCCCAATAAGGTTCTGGTGCGTGCCGCGAGCAGCAGCCTGGACGGGGACATGGCGCGGGCGCGCAGGTCCGCGACGGGAGGCAGGCAGGTGAAGGCGACGGCCGCCCGGCGCGTGAAGACCCTGCGCATGCTGGGGGCGGGCGGTGCCGCGGCGGGTGTGCTGCTGGCGGCGCTCCAGGGATGTGATGCGCACGCACCCATGCCGCATGGTTCTTCCCGTACCGGTCCGGCGGCGGCCGGGCCTTCGGCCACCGAACGGGACCCGGCGGTGCGCACCCCCGGTAGGGGGCCGATTGCCGCGGGGACGATGCAGCCCGCCTCCCCGTCGCCGTCCTCCTCCCGGGCGCAGGATCCGCTCGGGACGGCGGCCGCCTCGTACGTTTCCTCGCGCAGCGGCACGGTCGTGGCCGCCGTCTCCGACGTCAGCACCGGCCGGACCTGGACTCTCGGGCTGCCGCATCCGCAGGCCGAAGCGAGCATCGTCAAGCTCGACATCCTCGAGACGCTCTACGCGCGGCAGGGCGGCCCAGCCGGGCTGCCGGCCGGGGACCAGGCGCTCGCGCAGCAGATGATGGAGGACAGCGACAACTCCGCCGCCACCAGCCTGTGGAACGACGTCGGCGGCCCCGCGACCATCCAGTCGTTCAATGCGGCGGCTGGCCTGACCCATACCTCACCGTCGTCGTGCGTGACCTGCCCCGGGTTCGCCTGGCCGGGATGGGGCCTGAGCACGACCACCCCGGCCGATCAGATCGCCCTGCTCCGCGAGCTCCTCAAGCCGAGCACCCTGCTCACTGACGAGCAGCGGCGCGCCGCCCTTCAGCTGATGGAGAACGTGGCCCCGTCGCAGCGCTGGGGGGTCACGGGAGGTGTCCCGGCGCACGCGACGGTGGCCGTCAAGGACGGCTGGCTGCCCCTGGACAGTTCAAGCACCGACTGGCAGATCAACAGCATCGGGTGGGTCTCCGGCAGCGGGCGGGACTACCTGATGGCCGTGCTCACCACCGGGAACCCGACCGAGCAGTACGGCATCGACACGATCAACGGCTTGTCCGCCATCGTCTGGGGCCGCATGGGCTGACCGGCGCATGAGCTGACCGGCGAGGTGAGAGGGCCGGCCCGCTCCGCAGGTCAGAGCTGGCTCGTCTGGTACCGGGTGAGGCCGTACTTTGCGGCGATCGCGTTCCACATGCTCACGAACGCCGTCTTATCGTTGGTCGCCTGGAGGTCGGGTGTGCCGGCCGCCTGGTAATTGGCGTCGGCGTGGTCGTTCGGCTTGCAGCCCCGGGCCGCCTCGTCTTGCGCCCACCTGCCGAGGTCGGTGTCCACGGCGGCCGAGGCCTGCCACGCGCCAGTCAGTTCCTGAAGCATCGGCGCGGGCAGCGCGGAGCGCCCGGGCAGCCCCGCAAGCTGCTGGAGCAGGTGCTGCCGGGAAGCGGCGGAATTCTGGAAGACCTGCGGGGCCTGGCCGAGCGCCGCCGTGCAGTGCTCCACCGCACCCACGGCGTTGACGATCGAGCTGCGGTCCGCCGCGGTCTGCGCGAGCAGGGTGGCCAGGCCGGCCGCGGCCGAACGCTGCGTGGGTGCGGCGCCCGTGCTGCCCCGGGCCGGCTGCTTCGCGGTGGGCTGTGCCGCGGCCGTCCCGCCGCCCGTGATGCTGGGCAAGGAGTGCGCGATCAGCAGAGCGGGCACCGCGATAACCGCTGCCACCAGGGCAAACAGGCCGACGGCCAGCAGCCGGCGAGACCGTTCCGGTGTCCTCGCGGGCGGGCCGGCCTCATCAGCCGGGGCGGCGGGCGCCCACTGCGGGCTGAAGCCCACGCCGTCCGCCCAGGTCTGTGAGAATTGGGCCGTGTCGGTGGCCACCTCTCCGGGAGCGGGGCCAGCGGGCGGAGGGCCGGCCGGGAGCCGGGCCGTCACCGCCAGTGCCGGGCGTACCGCCGGCAGCGCCAGCCCTTTCGACGTGGACGCCGGCCCGGGTGGCGGGAACCCGGAACCGCGGAATCCCTCAGACGTATCGCCGCCCGGGAAGCCGGAGCTGCCCGGCGGCCCCGCGGGCCTGGCCGGGGGGTAGGGAACGTCCTGCGGCCGCCCGGGGGTCCCGGCCGGGGGGTAGGGAACGTCCTGTGAGCGCCTGGGGGTCCCGGCCGGAGGAGGATAGGGAGCGTCCTGCGGCCGTCCTGGGGCTCTGGCCGCGGGGTAGGGAACGTCCTGCGGCGGGAAGGGGGCGTCCCGCGGCGGGACGCGGGAACGAGCCGGCGGGACGCGGGGATCCTCAGCCGGGAAAGGAGCGCCCTGCGGCGGGAAGGCGGAACCGGGCGGTGGGAACAGGGCGCCCTCGGGCGGAGCGGCCGATGCGTCCCACGCGGGCGATTGAGGGGGTAGCGGGAGGTCACGAGTGGCCACCGCGTGCTCACCGGCGGCAGGCTGCGGATCGTTCGCGGCGGCGTAGCCGCAGCTCGCGCAGAACCGGGCTCCCTGCTTCAGCTCACTGCCGCACTCAACGCAAGAGCGCTGATAGCCCCCCATGCGTCTCCTGATTCACTCGCGGGTACATCGGATGTGCGCACGTAACGATCGGGAGGACCTCGATCGCGCCAATCCGGGCCAGCCTATTTCCTTTGTGCCGCCCGGGAGGGGGCAATGCGACGTCTGGCCGGCCCGCCCGGCCGGAGTCACCGGCCGATGAACAGGTACTCACGGGCCGCGCGGCGGCGGGCGGCGGCATGCGTGCCGAACGAATAGGTGTGCTCCACCGGCCGCATCTGCACATCGTCCTTGACCTCGCGCATGAGGGCGTAGATGGTGCCCGCGTCCGGCACGGCGTTGGAGGAGTAGGACAGTACGATCACCGAGTCCCGGAACTGCGCCACGGTGCGGCGCAGCGCGCCGGTGACGGTACGGGCGTAGGAGAACGGCGTGTACCGCTTGGCGAGTTTCCTGGTCCGCGTGTCCGGCATGATCTGCTGGCCGCGCCAGTACGTGCTCAGCCCTTCGAGGAAGTGGTACCGCTTGATGTAGCAGTTGTCGTCCCGCGGCGGTGCGTACGGCGGGTCGAGGTAGACCACGTCGAAGGACCGTGGGGCAAGGTCGAAGACGTCGCCGGTCAGCGCGGCACACGGCTGCCCGCTGTCGAAGACGACGCGGTTGTACTCGGCGGCCCGCTCCCGGAAATGGTCCCGCAGCGGGAGCCGCAGGTCACGGCGGCCGTCGTCGTAGCGCAGCCCGGTGACGGTGAAGACGCCGCGGGGCTGCTTACGCGCCGCGGACAGGACCAGCGCCGAGAGCGCCACCGCCTGTTTCGCCCCGGTCAGCTGGTCCACGTGCGACCACGCGGAATCGAGGAACCGCAGGTCCTCGCCGGTGAAGTACAGGCCGCCGAACGTGCGCTGGATGAAGTCCCGGTCGTCGGCGGCTGGCCCGCAGATCGCCGCGATGTCCTCCGCAGTCAGCGTGATGTCCTGGTTGACCACGGTGGCCCGGGTGATGGCCGCCGGGAAGGTCAGGAAGTCATTGGCGGTGACCTGATAGCCGAGCGCCTTCAGCAGGTAGGACACGACCCCGCTGCCAGAGAACGCGTCCAGTGCGGTCGTGCCGCCCACCTCCGCGAATACTGCAGCCAGGTGCGGGACCAGCCGGTACTTGGAGCCCATGTAGCGCAGCCGGGGAAACGCGCTGGCGCGCTGGACGGCCCCCGGCGGGCTGGCCCGGTACGGCATGGCGGCGGCGGTCACGGGGTCCATCGTCGCACCGGGTTCCGCACCAGGGCCCCGGACGCGCCGCTTACCGTCCGAGACCGGGCGAGCCGGGGACAACGGCGCGGCCGCAACCGACCGCGGCTCCCGCCGCGACGCGGCCGCCGAGCCCCATCACGCCCAGGCGGCTCGGGGCCTGCGGCAGCTTGGCCATCACCAGTTCCTGCGAGGCGGCCAGCGTGATCAGTCCCTTCACCCAGGTCTGGCCGAGCGACCGGCCGGGCTGCGTGACCGACCCCGGCGGGGTAGCCAGGGTGAGCGCTGCCAGCCCGGTGAAGGAGCGCGCACCGGTCGCGGTGCCGGCGAGCGCGGCACGGGCGAGCACGTTCACCGGGAATCCGGCCCCGTCCGCCGCGTGGGCGGCAGCCGTGTTCATGGCCGCCCCGTACCCGGCTGAGGTGCGGCTTAACATGGTGCGCGCGGGCGGGCATCTGCCGCTCCGGCTGTCTCCGGAAAAAATCGCCGCATATGCGTGTCAGTCGTCCCACTGTGATGCGCAGCCTGCCCTTGTGGGGCATTCACCAGAAAACCCGCAAGCAACGTGATCTTGTCGTGCCCACCGCCCAGAAGTACGCTTCTGAATGCTGCCCGCCCGGAACGTAGGCGCGAGCCGCGTGATCGTGGATATCCGGGGGAGTGCAGCGCCTGGCCTGGTTCTGGTCGCATGTCCTTTTCCGGAAAAGATCGGGACAAACCGCCCAGAAGTCGCAGGTCTGGTAAGTAGGCGTGCGGATCGGTACACCACTGGCACTGGCTCCGCGTCACTTAGGAGACAGCGAGGAGAAGACGTGAACGTGAAAAGAGCCGTAGCAGCCGCCGCAGGTGTCATCGGGACACTCATACTCGTTGCTGCAGTGGGTGCCGGCTATCTCACGGGTCACCACAGCAGCACGCGGCCGGGGGTGGCCACCGTCGCCCACGCGACCGCGGCCTCTCAGAGCGGGACGGCGAGCACTGCGGCACCGGTCAAAGCGACCCTGGACGCATTTATCTACGGCGACAGCCTCGGCGCCACCGCGATCTTTGGTGACGGCGGCGGCGTGCTTGTCGGGACGGCCACTTCAGGCGACGGTACGTCGGCCACGGGCGACGGGACGGCCACCTCGGGCGACGGTACGTCGGACACCAGCGGCAGTACCGTCGGCACCACGTCTGGTGACGGTGGCGGCGGCGTCGTCACGCTGGCGATCTACGGCGATTAGGCGCGATCCGGCCGGCCACCCGGCCGGTAAGGGAATGCCTACCGTGCGGCTCTCAGGCCGGCGGACGCCTGGTGCGCCTCCTCCAGGGCGGCGGTCATCATGTCAGCCGCCTGCCCGGCGGCCGCGAGCGCCTCGGTGACCTCAGTCACGGACATGTCAGGGTCCTGGCCGGAGTCGTGCGCGACCTGCCCGTCCTCGTGGTGCGTGACCAGGAAGCGGGCCAGCTGCTCACACAGCTGCGGCAGGCCCTGGCCCATCAGCCCCAGGCTGGCGATGATGTCGCGGACCTCGCTGGGGTTTCTCAGCTCCCCGCCGCCGTGCGTCAGGTCATTCAGCACGGCGATGGCCTCGGCCACCTGCCGGGCGATCTCCCGCACCGTCATCGTGCTGGCCAGCTGGTTGGGCATCTGTCTCCTCGGGGGTCACTCGTGGCGGTGCCGCTCCACCACGGTACCTGCGTCCGGGCCGGATCCATGCATGCCCGGCGCTCATCCGCCGCGTCCGGCCCGGCTCGCCGCCGCGGCCTGCGGCCGGTCAGGCCGCGTCGTGGAAGACGAGACCGAGGGTGAAACGCTGGCCAGAGCGGATCACGGACACGCCGTGACGGATGGGTGCGGCCGACCAGCCGCGCCGAGATCGCACCGGACGATCGCGCGTGCTGAACACCAGGCCGTGGCCTTGCGGGATGAGGGTGGCGGTGCCGCGGGACTGGGCGCGGGGCCGTTGCTCGTACAGCAGGAACTCGCCGCCCGTATGGTCGGTGCCCGGGGCACTGAGGTTGATCACGACCTGGAGCGGGAAGACCAGCTCCCCGTACAGGTCACGGTGCAGGGCATTCCAGCCGCCGGGGCCGTAGCGGAGCAGGATCGGGGTGGGCTTGGCCTGCCCGGCGGCGTGGCACATGTCCAGCCAGTCCGCTAGCTGGTCCGGCCACGGTGCCTCCCGGCCCAGCCGGGTCCACCAGTCCCGGGCCACCGGCAGCAGCTTCGGGTAGAGCGCCTGCTTGAGCCCGGTGACGGCGTCCGGGAACGGCTCGCTGAAGTACCGGTACTCACCCTCGCCGAAACGGTACCGGCTCATGTCGATCGTGGCCCGGAACCGGGAATCGTCCGGGTACAGCGCCGCGATCCCAGCCGCCTCGCCCGGAGTGAGCAGCGGCCCGGTCAGGGCGCAGCCGTCGGCGTCCAGGCCGGCCCGGACGGAGCCCCAGTCGGTGGCGCGGGCCCGGGCCGCCCACGTCCCGGCGCTCACGCCGCCTCCAGAGCCAGCAGCGTGCGCTTGGCGGCCGGCCCGCCCAGATAGCCGCCCATGCTCCCGTCGGAGCGGACCACGCGATGACAGGGCACCACGACCGGCAGCGGATTGGTCGCGCAGGCGGTGCCGACCGCGCGGAACGCCCGGGGGTGCCCCGCCAGTTGCGCAACGGCGGCGTAGGTCGCGGTGTGCCCGTAGCCGATCTCGGGCAGGTGGCTCAGCACGGTACGCCGGAACCCGGCCGCGAGCCGCAGGTCCAGCTGGAGGCCGAAGCGGCGGCGGTGCCCGGCGAAGTACTCGCTGAGCTCCCGGGCGGCCGTATCCAGCCGGCCCGGGGCGTGCAGGACCCGCGGGCTGACCCGGTCGGCCAGGGCCTGCAGCACCGCGTCGTGACCCTCCCTGGCGTAAGCCACGCGGATCAGGCCCTGGGCGGTCGCGGCCAGCAGCAGCGTGCCGACCGGGCTGTCGATCGTCCGGTAGGCCACATCCAGGATCCCGTCGCGCTGGGCCGCGGCGGCCAGCCGCTCCCCCAGCCGGCTCAGCTCCGCAGGATCGGCCGGGAAGGCCCGCACCAGGTCAGGGGTCAGGTCATCGATGTTCATCGGGCGCTCCTCATCCGCGGGCCGCCAGTGACGCGCCGGAGTTTGGCGATGCCGTCGGCCGCGGCGCGGCGGGCGGCCTCGGGGCTGCCGCCCAGGATGGCGGCAACGTCGCTGTAGGGCAGCCCGGCCAGGTAGTGGTAGGCGACGGCTTGCTTCTGCCGGGCGGGCAGCCGGGTCAGGGCGTCGGCCAGATCACCGTCCAGGCCGCGCGGGCTGGCGTCCGCGGCGGCCCCGTTCTCCGGGACCTCGGCGACCGGTACCGCGCGGCGGGCGGCCGCCCGTGTGACGTCGATGGCCTTACGGTGCGCGATGGTCACCAGCCAGGCTTCGACATTCGCGTCAGCCGGCAGGCCCGGATAGGCCCTCATCGCGGCCAGGAATGTTTCCGACCAGGCGTCGTCCGCGTCGGCCGCCCCGAGCACGGCCCGGCACACGCGCAGCACCGTGCCGCCGTGCGCCGCGACCACCGCCTCAAACGGCTGCTTGCCTGTCATGACCTGTAAACGTCCTGGATCTGGGTTCCGTGAGGTTCCCCCGCCGCCGCCCGGCTAGGTCTCCGGATGCCCGTTCACCGCCTGGTAGCTACGCCGGAACTGCTCGTCGGTGACGGGCCATCGCTCACCGCCGTAGCCTTCCACCACCCAGTCACCGGCCTGGGCGACGGCCCGGCCCTCCATGGTCCGCAGCACATGCGGTTCGCTGACCCGCCAGGCGCTGAACGTGCCCGTCCGGAGCCACCTCTCCCCACCGAGTGGCTGGTGGCTGGCGCGGAACTCGGTGTCGCGGACGGTCCGCTCGGCACCGGAATCATCGAGCACACGCCAGTCTCCCGCGTCCCCGGCCAGTTCATCGCCGACCCGGCGGGTCCAGGTCCGGCGGGTGTGCAGCCGCTGCGCCTGGACGGTGCCGATCCGCTGGAACCGGGCCGCGCCGGGCGGCCCGCCCGGCGGCACGATAGGCACGAAGCCGACGTCTTCGAGCTGCGCCAGCTGCGATCGCAGGTATTCGACCTGGCCGGCCCGCTCGTCAGCGGGCAGCGCGGCCCACGGGACCACCCGGCTGTTGACCAGAGCGGTGCCGTTCCGGGAGGTCCGGCGGGCGGGACGGCCCCCGCCCGCGGACCAGCCGGCCGCCAGCCGCCGCCGGAACCACCGCGTGTGCTCGGCACGCGCGATGGCTTCCAGATCCTTGTCGTTCAGCTCAATGAAGCTGCCTGGCGGAACAGAACGGGCGGGCACCCACCGGCGGCCGCGGTCCACCACCGCGGCCATGATGGAGCGCAGCTGGAGGATGTTGTCCTGCCGGATGAACGCATCCAGCTCCAGCCACGGCCGCCTCGTACGGGTCCGCGGTTCCCCCGGCAGGGCCGGATGACGCAGCCGGAAACATTCATGCCAGTGCCGCGCCACGCGGGTCCACGCGTCCTCCGGCACCCGCCCATCCACCAGCAGCGCCCGCTGGAAGGGCCGCAGCATGTCGAAGATCGCATCGCTCGTGCCCGCCCCGTCGGATGTCAGCACGAACACGGGAACCGCCGGGTGCAGCCGCGCCACCCGGCCTGCCTCGTGCATGGTGCCGTCCGACCGGCTGTCCGCGATGACCACCGCGGTCTCGGCGGACGTGGCGGGCGGCATGTCGTCCAGCAGGGTCAGCAGCTGTTCCTGCCACGGATCGGGCTGCGGCACCACGGCGGGCAGAGCCTGGCTCATCGACCGGGAGGACGTGGCCAGGTATTCGCGCCGCAAGTCGCGCGACCGGCGGTCCAGCAGCAGGACGCGCTCGAGCGGAAATGGGGGCCGGATGTCCGCTGTGTGCGCCTCGGCATCGGGACGGGTGCCGAGGCCGATGGCCGCGGCGGCCCGCAGGCCCTGCCGTTCCCAGGCCTGGCGGGCCAGTTCGAGCAGGGTAGCCAGGGCCAGGGTGCTGTCGCCGCAGAGCAGCAGCTGCCGCGCCCCTGTCTGGGCAATCTGGCTGGCCAGCGCGGCGGCGGTTGATTCCTGCGAACTTAACGCATCCTCGAAGTACCGGCTCGATGCCCCGGCGTGCCAGCCCCGCCAGTGCTGCGCGTGCCGGGGATCATCGATGCGCATGACGAGGTGCGGCTGCCTTTCCGGGTCGGGCCGGTAGCGGCCCAGGATGGTGCGGGCGGTAGCGAGGATCAGTTCATTGTCCGTCACGTCCGGCCGCAGCGCATAGAGATAGCTCAGGGCGCAGCCCCGCCATCCGGCGATAATCGGCAGCAGGATCCGTGCCGAGGCGGGGTCACCCACCATGACGTGGGCTCCCAGGCCACGGGCCTCATTGAGCAGCGGGTGACCGGCGTCGGGCTCGATGACCACGATGCTGGCCGGACGGCCCGTCTCGGCGAGCTGGCGCAGCAGCGGCATGCTCATCGCGTCGAGCCCCGTGAAGACGGTGGCGTCCTTGACGAACCGGGCCTTGAAGCGGCCCAGCGGCTCCCGCCACAGCACCGCCGCCACGGCCACCGCACCGATCAGGGTGGCGGCCAGGCAGATGATCTGCCCGAGCTGCAGCGCCAGTGGCGGCTGCCCGGGGCACGCCGGCGTCTGGTAGGCGGCGGGCGGGTTCCCGACGTAGAGGCCGAGCACCCAGGCCGTCACGGCGGTCGACGTCTCGCCCCCCCGGCACGGCACCAGTGCTGAGGTGCCCAGGACCCCGCCGACGAGCACCATGGCCGCGACGGTGGTGAGCCCGACCACCGCAGGTGCCCGTTTACGCGGCCACCAGTAGCAGAGCAGGGTCAGCAGCCACACCGCGAGCGCGATCAGCAGCGTCCGGTTGCTGTCCGGCTGCAGCGCCGCCCGCCACCAGGCGTGGCCCACGGACAGCCACTTCGGGTCGTGCGCGGACACCCACGCGCCCCACGACAGATAGGCGGTCACGGCTGCGCCGAGCAGCGCGGGTATCAGCCAGGCGCCTTCTCGGTTCACGTGAAACCGGGCGAGCCGGCCCGCCCACACGGCTCCCATCCACATGCTCCCGCGATCCGCCCCAGACAATCGGGCATTTATGCCGTAAGTACCCCAATCCCCCGCCGGGTCAACCCTCGCACGGGCCGCCGGCTCGCCCCGGACCGCACCGCGCAGACGGGCGATGCGTCCGCCGCGAGGCCGCCTCGGGCCGTCCCGGGCCGGGCCGGGACGGCCGCGAAGCGCCGGTGAAGGTGCGGCTTTGCGCGGTGGCGTGGTGCGAGCGGTGCCCGGCACCGCGGGAGCCGGGCGGGCAGCCGAGGGCGGGTGCGGGCAGCGGGAGTTCCGCCGATCGGGGGCATCCGGACCGCACAGCCGCCTGGTGGCGCGAGCGCACCGGAAACTTTCTGGGCCGCCTGACCATTACGCCCGGCTTCGTGGCCATTTTGACATCTCAGATGCCTCACCTTTCGGGCGGCGAATCGCGTACGGTAACTCCCGTGAGCGACTCAGGCCGACGGCCCGTCGGCCGGTCTTGTCGTAACTTTTCTCGCAGTACACCGGCCATGACGCCACCCGCCAGCGGACCGGCCGTCCCGTCCTTTCCCGACGGCCCTGCGGGAGGAGTTTGCTACGGCCTGCCGGCTACGGATTGCTTACCTGCCAACCTCATGTATAACTATGCGTGCGCTCTAGCTACGCTGTGTAGCGACGTGCGAGCGGCCCCGGCCTGGCTGGGCGGAAGCACATCTCGGACAAACCAGACTCTCGTGGGATGGCCGGCCCAGCGCCGGCCTGCTTTGATTGGAGACATAAATGCTCGCAACCGAAAAGAAGCCGAAAGAAATCCCATCGTCTCTTGCTGATCTTACCGACATACCGCTGGAAACACTGGCAGGCCTGGATGCGGGAATTCTCGACGAAGCGATCAGCCGGATCGTGTCCCCGACGTCATCCATTGCGGTCGCAGCATTTAATTCTGCTATTTGACTATGATGCCCGGCGTGCGCAGGTCGCTGATCCCGCTGACACAGTTCGTGGTCAAAATCCATAGCCGATGCGACCTGGCTTGTGACCATTGCTACGTATATGAAGCCGCCGACCAGAGCTGGCGTGGCCAACCCATGGCCATCTCAGACGAGGTAATTTCCCGTACGGCGCAGCGCATCGCCGAGCACGCCAGCACGCATGAACTCGACACCGTTCAGGTTGTCCTGCACGGGGGCGAGCCGCTGCTCGTGCGGACCGGCCGGATGCGCAGAATTATTACCACGCTGCACTCCGCTCTCCGCGGCGTTTGCCACCTCGACCTGCGGGTCCACACGAACGGTGTCCGGCTGGATGAGGAGTTCTGCGAGCTGTTCGCAGAACACGGTGTCAAAGTAGGCATCTCCATCGACGGCGACCGGCTGGCCAATGACCGCCATCGCCGTTTCGCGGACGGGCGCAGCAGCTACGAGCACGTGATCCGTGCCATCGGGCTGCTGCGGGCCAGCCGGTTCCGGCAGCTGTACACCGGCCTGCTGTGCACGATCGACGTCTCCAACGATCCGCTAGCGGTATACGACGCATTAATAGCCCTGGAGCCGCCCCGGATCGACTTCCTGCTGCCCCATGCGACCTGGGACAGTCCGCCCGCACGGACGACGGGCCACGAGAGCCAGTACGCCGATTGGCTGATCGCGATCTTCGACCGCTGGCTGGCGGATGGGCGTCCCGCCGGCGTCCGGACCTTCGAGTCAATCGTGTCGACCCTGACCGGGGGGACGAGCCTCACCGAGGCGCTTGGGCTCGCGCCGTCAAGCCTCGTGGTTATCGAGACCGACGGCAGCTATGAGCAGGTCGACTCGCTCAAGGCCGCCTTCGACGGCGCGCCCGCGACCGGGTTCGACGTCTTTAGCCACGCACTCAACGCCGTCGCGCGGCACCCGGGAATCCTCGCGCGCCAGCGGGGGCTGGCCGGGTTGTCCGAGACATGCCGCTCGTGCCCGGTCGTTACCAGTTGCGGCGGAGGCCTGTATGCGCATCGTTACCATCCGGATACAGGTTTCGATAATCCGTCGGTGTACTGTGCCGATCTGCTCAAGCTGATCACTTATATCAAGAGCCGGCTGGCGGACGCGGCCGGGGAAGGGCGCCCAGTGCCGAACCACGCCCTCAGCGACGATGACTTCCGGCAGCTGGCGGCCGGCTACGGTAGCGCCGACGCGATGAGACGGCTTATCGGGGCTCAGCGCACCCTGCGGCGGGCGCTGATCAACGCCGTCTACCAGGCGGCCAGGGCAGCCCCGGGCGTTCCCGCCGCGACGCGTGCGGTGGTGCGTACCGCCTGGGCCGTCGTTGCCACAGCGGACCGGGAATGGCCTGAGGCACTAGACCTGGTCCTCGCCCACCCGTACCTGCGTGCCTGGTCCGTACGCTGCCTGGAACGCCTCAAGCAAGGCGCCCCGGCCGACGGTCCGGGGCAATCCGGGCTGGCCGCCGACCTCGGCCACTTCGCCGCCGTGGCCGCCGTCACCGCCATCCGGGCCGGTGGCCAGGCAGACCTCACGGTCCCTGTGATAAACGGCGCTGTGCATCTGCCCACGCTCGGCCGGCTGATGGTCAGGGCCGGCGGTCCCGGGCCCGCGCCCCATGAGGCGGCCTTCGTCACCGGCAGCAAGGCAGTCAGCGTCCGGGTCGGCAGCGACTGCTGGGAGATCACCAACGTCGACCTGCTGAGCGGCGAACCGTGTGCCGTCGGGAACTTCGGCGCTGGCCCATCAGCCGACTGGCAGCCGGTGCGCAGGCTCTGTGCGCCCGGCTTCAGCGTCGCACTGGAAGACACCGACCCGTACCGCGACTGCCACGAGTGGCCGGCCGCCGGCCGGCTGGCCGATACGGAGGTGTCCCAATGGCAGCGGTCCTTCGCGGATGCGTGGCAGGAGATCAACCGGGACTTCCCGGCCTACGCACCCGCGATCGAAGCCGGCCTGTCGGTGCTCATGCCGATGTCCCCGGCAGAGCCAGGCCGTGATGTCAGTGCGGCCGCCCGGCACGCGTTCGGTGCCATCGGCACGGCGCTGCCCGCCGACGCGACGACCCTCGCGCTGCTGATCATGCATGAGTTCCAGCACGTGAAACTCGGCGCCGTCCTTGACCTCTATGACCTCTACGATCCCGCCGATAGAAGGCTCTACCACGCGCCGTGGCGAGAGGACATGCGCCCGCTTGAGGGACTGCTGCAGGGCACCTACGCGCACCTGGCTGTCTCGGCGTACTGGCGTACCCGGCAGCAGGTCAGCACCGGCCGTGCGGCCCAGGCCGCCGGCGAGCGATTCGCGTTCTGGCACGGGCACACCCGCGACGCGATCGAAACGCTGGCCAATTCCGGCTCGATGACTCCTCTGGGGACACGCTTCATCGGGGAAATGCGCCGCTCGGCCCTGCGCGAGCAGGCGCAGGACCGCCCGCGGCCGCGATCCACATGACCGATCGGCGGCCGGGGAAAGAGCCGATGATCATACCGGATATCGCAGGAGACCGGTGGGGCAGGATTGATCGGCTGATACTTTTGTGGTCAAAGTAAGCATTGAATCAATATTAGATCAGACCTGCCCATCTTTTAGCTCTGGCCACCCGCTGAAATCTCCTATATCATCCCTTATCTCGGGGTGCCTCACTGGATGAATGGTGTCCGCAAAGGTATGGGAGGTTAGCGGCGGTGCAACCTGGCGGGGGAAATGAGTCAGTAATTTCATGGCGGGGCGGACGGCCGTATTTTTTCCTGAGTTATGCCCGGACTCCCAAGCGTGATCCAGCGGACCGGACCGACCCGGACCGCTGGGTGCACAAGCTGTATAAAGACTTGTGCGATGAGATTTTACAAATGACAGATGCCCAGCCCGGTGAGGCAGGGTTCATGGACCGGGAAAACAAGCTCGGTGCTGAATGGTCGCCTGAGTTGATGGCTGCGCTGAAAGCATGCCGCGTTTTCGTGCCGCTCTATTCCCGGCGTTATTTCGAGAGCGATAATTGCGGTAAGGAATGGTTCGCCTTCGCTCAGCGCGAGGTCATGCACCAGGTCCAGGACGGCGAGGCGGTCAGTGCCATCGTGCCGGCGCTGTGGACCAGGCTGGACCGTGAAAGAATCCCGGCCGTTGCCCAGTCCTTTCAGTACGACCACGCCGATCTCGGTGAGCGCTACCGGGCCGAGGGCTTTTACGGGATCATGAAGCTACGGAATTACCATGGCGATTATCAGCGGGCCGTGCACCGGCTCGCGGAGCGCATCATCGAGGTCGGGGACCGCAGCGTCGCGTACGCTGACGGCGATGTCCAGGGCATGGAGCGGAAAGATTTCGAATCACTGCCCAGCGCGTTCGGCCCGGCCAGTGCCAGGCGGACGACGGATGGCCAGCTCAAGATCACGGTGCTGGCCCACGACACCTCCACCTTGCCGCCGGGACGGGCCAGCGATTACTACGGTGAGACGCCGCACGCGTGGAGTCCCTATCACCCGGCCCATTCCCGCCCGCTCGCCGACTATGCGCTGGAGCTGACCCGCAGATGCCTTGACTGCGAGGCGCTCCTGGAGGCATTCGGAGCCGGGCCGCCACGTCACGCCGGTGAGCAGGTTCTGCCCAGCCTTTTCCTGGTCGATGCGTGGGTCAGCGTGTCGGACACTTACCTGGAACGGCTGAGCGTGCTGAACCAGGCCAGCGAGCCGTGGGTCAGTGTTCTTATCCCGTGGAACAGCCAGGACACCGGGCTGAGCGCATCCGAAAAACACCTTCGCGAGAGGCTGCACCGGCATCTGGGCCGGAAGCTCGACGGCGTGCCACGCCGCTGCCGTATGGCCGCTGACGGGATCCCTACGATGCAGGACTTCATGCAGCTTCTGCCGGACATGACGATGATCATGCTGAAGCGATACCGGAAATATGCGCCTGCCCATCCGCCCAAGGGCCCTGCGGTCGAAAGACCCCGGTTGCGGCGCGCCGACCCTGGAGATTTCGGAGGTTCCCCATGAGCCAGGCCGGCGAGGGCCAGATCGTCACCTTTTACTCCTATAAGGGCGGCACCGGGCGGACCATGGCGATGGCCAACGTGGCGTGGATCATCGCGAGCAACGGCAAGCGGGTACTGGCCGTTGACTGGGACCTTGAGTCGCCCGGCCTGCACAAGTTCTTTCATCCGTTCCTGGACGAGTCGACCGTCACCGCAACGCCGGGCGTCATCGAGATCATCAATGACTATGCGTCGGCTGCTGTCGGTCCATCACAGGCTGATGACGGCTGGTATTTAGAGTGTGCGCGGGTCGACCGGCACGCCGTGTCCCTGGACTGGGCCTTTCCCGACGGCGGCAAGCTTGACTTCCTGTCCGCCGGGCGGCAGAACCGCGACTACTCCGCCGCGGTCTGCTCCCTGGACTGGGACAACTTCTACGACCGCCTCGGTGGCGGGCGGTTCTTCCGCGCCATGCGCGAGGACATGAAGAAAAACTACGACTACGTGCTGATCGACAGCCGCACCGGGCTCTCCGACGTCGCAGACATCTGCACGATCGAGCTGCCCGACGTACTCACGGTGTGCTTCACACTCAGCGACCAGAGCATCGAGGGGGCCGCCAACGTGGCCCGGCAGATCAGTGGCCGGTACCGGGACCGGAACATCCGTGTCCTGCCGGTGCCGATGCGGATCGAGGATGGCGAGAAGGAGAAGCTGGACATCGGCCGGGCCCTGGCGCGGATGAGGTTCGAAGGGTTCCCGGCCGGGATGACGCAGGAAGCCTCGGCCCTGTACTGGGCGTCGGTCGAGGTGCCCTACAAGCCCTTCTACGCCTTCGAGGAGATCCTGGCCACCTTCGGTGACGACCCCGGCTCACCGGCCTCCCTGCTGTCGTCGTTCGAGCGCATCACCGACTCAGTTACCGGGGGCCGGATCACCACCATGCGCCCGATCGCCGAGGACCTCCGGCTGCGGTACAAAGAGATCTTCGCCCGGCGGCAGCCGTCCGTCCTCACCCAGGTCTACCTGAGCTACGCACCAGAGGACCGCATGTGGGCGGACTGGATCGAAGCGGTACTCGCGCGCGTCGGTTTCCAGGTCATCCCGCGCAGCACCATGGCGACGGCCCCCATGGCCAGCCTTGATCTGCAGGCCGAACGCGAACTCCAGAGCGCGCCCCGCGCCATCGCCGTGCTGTCCTCGGCCTACATGCATTCACCCGCGGCCAGGTCGGTATGGAAGGCGTTGCTGGCCGTGGACGCGGCCGGGAGCCACCGGCAGCTCGTGCCCGTCCGGGTCGGTGACATGCGGCTCACCGAACCCTTCACTGACCACCCTGTCGTCGACCTGGCGCGGATGGACGCTGGCCAGGCCACCGCGAAGCTGCTGTGGGCTCTCGACCGGCCCGCGCAGCCGTTCGGCAGCGGGTCCGCGCAGGCCGAGGTACCCCGCTTCCCAGGCAAGATCCCGTCGATCTGGAACGTGCCGGCCAGGAACGCCGACTTCACCGGGCGCGCCGCCATCCTGGAGCGGCTCCGCGACAGGCTGGCCGGAGGCGGGGCGACGGCTGTCGTCGCCCAGGCCCTTTACGGGCTGGGCGGGGTGGGCAAGACCCAGCTCGCCCTGGAGTATGCGCACCGGTTCATGGCCGACTACAACCTGGTCTGGTGGGTGCCATCCGAGCGGTCCGAGGAGATCAGCGGGGCGCTCGCCGAGCTGGCCCGGAGGATGGGTCTCAAGGTGGGCGACAACGTGGCCGAGGCGGCCGCGGAGGCTCTGGAGGAACTGCGCCGGGACGCCGTTCCGCACTGGCTGCTCATCTTTGACAACGCGGACGACCCCAAGCAGCTGGAACCGTATCTGCCGGCCGGATCGGGCCACGTGATCATCACATCCCGCTACCAGGCCTGGACGCACTCGGCCGAGCCGCTCGAGGTTGACGTGTTCTCCGGCGACGAAAGTGTCGACCACCTGCTCCGGCATGTACCCGATCTCGACCTGGCCGATGCCAAGAGGGTCGCGGATGCCCTGGGGCACCTGCCGCTCGCGGTCGAGCAGGCCAGTGCGTGGCTGGAACAGACGGGGATGACCGCCCAGGCCTACGTCGCGGAACTGACGACCCAGGCCACCCGCATCCTCGCGCTGAACCAGCCGCCGGATTACCAGACGCCCGTGGTGGCGACGTGGAACCTGTCGTTCGAGCGGCTGAAGGAACGTTCCCCCGCGGCCGTCCGGCTGCTGCAGCTGCTGGCGTTCTTCTCACCGGGGCCGATCGCGATGGATCTGTTCTATTGCGATGAGCTGAACGCGGCGCTGCTGCCTTTCGACGAGACGCTGAGCGAGCAGCTGATGTTTCCCCGCGTGATCCGCGAGATCAGCCGGTTCGCGCTGGTCAAAGTCGATCAGGCGAGTAACTCGCTGCAGATCCACCGGCTGGTGCAGGCCGTCATCCGCTCCCAGATGAGCGACGAGGAGCGATCCGGGGTCCAGCACGAGGTGCATAAGGTCCTGGCCGCCAACCGGCCCCGCCAGGGCGAAACCGATGACCCTGCCAACTGGGCCACGTACGAGGTCATCTGGCCGCATCTCGGGCCATCCCAGGCGGACGAGTGCGACGATCCGCGTACCCGTCAGCTGCTGATCGACTGGGTGCGGTACCAGTGGAAGCACGGCGAGTACGAGGCCTGCCTGAACCAGGCCGAACGCCTGCAGAACCTGTGGATCCATCAGCTCGGCGCGGACCACTCGCAGACGCTTCACCTGCAATTCCAGATCGCTAACGTGCTGCGCTCGCAGGGGAACTTCAACGAGGCGCGTGAGCTGGACACGTACGTGCTGGAGCGGCAGCGGCAGGTTCTGGGGCCGGACCATCTGCTCACGCTGATGACCGCGGGCGGCCTGGGGGCGGACCTGCGCGCGCTCGGCGAGTTCCAGGCGGCACTGGTCCTGGACCAGGAAACCTACGAGACCTTCAAGGAAGAATTCGGCGAGGACTACCCGCGTACTCTCTTCGCTGCCCACAATCTGGCCTGCTCGCTCCGCCTGGTCGGCGACTACGCCGCGGCGCGCCGTGTCGATCAGGAAACGCTTGACCGCCGCCGGGTCGTGCTGCCTGCCGAGCATCCCTACACCCTCTATACGGCGTCCAACCTGGCGCACGACATGCGCGCGGCGGGCGCGTTCCGGGAATCGGTAGAGCTACTGCGGACGACCTGGGAGGGGTACCGGGCCATCCTCGGGGACGACATGATCGACACCCTGCGCGCCGCCATCGGCCTGGCCGTCTCCCTGCGGAAGGCCGGCGAGCAGGCCGAGGCGATGAACCTGGCGCGGGACACGTACGAACGATATGAGCGCCGCTACGGGACCGAGTCACCGGACGCGCGCTTGTGCGCAATCAATCTGGCCTGTGATTACGCCGCAGTCGACGACGTGCCGAAGGCGGTGGCGCTGGTCTCCAGCGTGCGGGGCGCCCTCGAAGCCAGCCTGGGACCGGCCCATCCGAACACCCTGGTGGCCGCCAATAACCTGGGTTGCTACCTGCGCTCCACCGGTCAGCTGGAGGAGGCGCTGGCCCTGACCGAAGATACGCTGCGCCGGATGCGGAAGAAGCTCGGCGAGATGCACCCGCTCACCCTGTCCTGTGCGATCAATCTGGCCAACTGTCTCGGCGATACGGGAGAACTCGCCGCGGCCGAAGCACTCGAACGGGAGACGATGTCCCGGATGAGCAAAGTGCTCGGCCGGGATCATCCCGACATCCTGGTCTGTCAGGCGGACCTCGTTGTGACGCTGCGTGACGCCAAGCGGGACAAGGAGGCTAAGGAGCTCAAGGCCAGGGTCCTGGCCGATTTCACCCGGGTCCTCGGCACAGGTCACCCGGACGCTATCCAGTTGCGGGAGGGCCAGCGCATCAACCGGGACCTGGAACCCCAGCAGTACTGACTCCGGGCGCGGCCTCCCGCGCGGCCCCGGGCGGTCACGCCGCCCGTTGCTCGGCGGACAGCCAGCGCAGGATGTCCGGCAAGACGTCGAGGGCGCCGAAATGCGCCGCGCCCGCCTGGACCACCACCGCCGCGCTGGGGATCCGGTCCGCCAGCCAGCGGGCATGGCTCACCGGGGAGAGGTTGTCGCTCGCGCCGTGCCAGAGCAGCACGGGGACGGTGATGGAGGCCGGGTCGAATCCCCAGGGCGAGTAAAACGCCAGCGCGTCATCGATCCAGCCGTAGGCGGAGGTGCGCAGCGCCTCGGCGTACGTCTCCAGCAGCATGGCGCGGATGCCGCGGTCGGCGACCACGCGCCGGTCCGGATCGGGCATGTCGGCCTGGAGTCTGGCCAGCAGGCTGGCCGGATCGGCCCGGACGGCCTTCGCGGCCGCCTCGGTCAGCGCCGCGAGGCCGGCGTAGCCGGCTTCCGCGGCCGTGTGCTCCAGGATGTTCGACTGCGACATCCCGTCGTACCAGTCGAGTCCCTCGGCGCCGCGCGGGGCGATCCCGACCAGGACGGCCGCCCGGGTCAGGCGGTCGGGCAGCAGCGCGGCGCAGGCCAGGGCGTGCGGGCCGCCCCCGGACCGGCCCACGACGGCGAATCGGCCCAGGCCGTAGGCGTCCGCGATGGCCAGCACGTCGGCGGCGGCGTCCGTCACCCGCCGTCCCTCGAGGCGATCAGACTCCCCGTACCCGGGCCGGTCGAAGGAGATCAGCTGGACGCCGAGGCGGTGCAGGACAGCCGCTCGTGGCCGCGGGCCGAGCCGGCTCCCTGGTGTCCCGTGCAGCAGAACGATGGGCCTCCCGTCCGGGTCCCCGTCCAGCTGGGTGGAAAGCTGCCTGCCGTCTGCCGTTTTCACCGTGTACTTCAACGCCGCTCCCTGCCGGTTTCGCCCCGTATGCTACGTATGAGCGAATTAATCATCAGCATGGCAGCGCTTGTCCGGCAACGGGGGGAAACCCGGGAGTGGCCGGCGGCCGTCCGCCCTCAGCCGGTGCAGCCGACGATGCGCAGCGCGAACTCGCCGTATTCACGGGCCACATAGGTGTCCGGGTAACGGCCGCTGGGCCGGAACCAGGACTTGGCGCCGTTGCCCATCTCCAGGACGGCGAAGGCGGCCAGGTCCGGTGTGCGCGTCTGGAACCGGCCGCTGCGATGGCCGCGCTCGATGATCCGGCGGAACCGCGCCGCGTACTGGTCGCGCTTGGCCACGATGGCGAGGCGGTTGCGGGCGTCCAGGTTCCGCGCCTCGTTATTGCATACCGTGACCTCGGCCGGGTACCGCAGGAAGTCCAGCACGAGCGATTCGGTCGCCTGCCGGAGCTGCTCGGACACGTCCTCCACACCGGCGATGGCCTCGTCGAGGGCGGTGATGGCCCGGTCCATCGCCTTGTCCATAATTGCGTACAGGATGTCCTGCTTCGAGGTGACGTGGTTGTACAGGCCTGGCGCGCTCACCCCGAGCACCTCGGCGATATCCTTCATGGACGTGCCGCGATAGCCGCGATCGGCGAACAGCGCGCAGGCCGCCTCGATGACGGTGGCCCGGTTCGCCGTGGTTGACCTCTCCACACTCAGAAGCTTAAGGTTAATGAACGTTAATTAGTAGATAGGTGCTGCGTGCGGCCGCTCGTCCACGCGAGGAGTTCATCCATGACCGCCACCATGAGCTGGGAACTTGACCGTGAGCACGAGGAGTTCCCCGCCAGCGTGCGGTTGTTCGTGGACCGCCAGGTACGCCCGGTGGTCGAGGAGTCCGAGGAAGCGGGCCGTCCCCCCGCGGCCCTGCTGAAGGAAATGGGCAGCGCCGGGCTGCTGGGGCTGGCCGTGCCGGAAGAGTACGGCGGCGGCGCCGGGGACACCCTCGTCATCGTGCTGCTGTCCGAGGAGCTGGCCCGGGCCAGCGGCGGCATCGCCGTCACCGCGCTGGTCACCGGGTACATGTCCGCGCCGCACATCGCGAAGTTCGGGACCGGCGAGCAGCGCGCCGACATCAACCTGCTGCGGCTGGCCAGCGAGCTCGCCGTCGACGCCGTGGTGGAACCCGCGGACCTGCGCGCGGAGCTGATCGCGCGCCTCGCCGAGGCGGAACACTGGACCCACGGGCCGCAGCGACGCCACCATCACATCAGCCCCGTCTGATCGCGCAGCCGGGCCCACCGAGTGTCACCTCCGGGGAGGATGTCTATGGCAGACAATCTGAGCCAGCTACTGGCCACGCGGCTGCAGCCGCTGCGGGAGCAGTGGCGCTCGGCCGTGCAGGCCGAGCTGCTGCGTACCGCCCGGGCCCGGCACGACCGCAGTCCCGACGCTTACTGGGCGTGGGTCGCGGAGCAGCAGCGCTGGATGCGGCCATGGGACACCGTCCGGTCCGGCGAGCTCGGTGACTTCCGCTACTTCGGCGGCGGCCTGATGAACGTCGCGGACAACTGCGTGGACCGGTGGGCCGAGGACCCGGCCACCGCGCATCCCCAGGTCGCGGAGGCTGCGGTGGTCGGCGTGCCCGACCCGGCCAAAGGCACCGTGCCGGTCGCGTTCCTCACCCTGCTCGACGGCGCCGATCCGGCCCGTGTCCGGCAGGAGGTCGCGGCCGAGGTGACCTTGCAACTGGGCGGCTACGCCCGGCCCGGCGCGGTCTACCTGACCGCCGCGCTGCCGAAGACCCGGACCGGCAAGATCATGCGGCGGCTGCTGCGGGACGTCGTCCAGCACGGCGCCCCGCAGGGCGACACCAGCGCTATGGAGGATCTGGCCGGGCTGCAGGCCGTGCAGCAGGCCGTCGCCGCCGAAGCAGCCCCCAGCGCGTGATGGCCGCCTCCGGATTGTGGTTCGAGCAGCTCGAGCCGGGCCTGCGGGTCGAGCACGCGACGACGCGCACCGTCACCGAGACCGACAACGTGCTGTTCACGACGATGACGATGAACCCGCAGCCGCTGCACCTGGACGCGGAGTTCGCAGCCGGCACCGAATTCGGGCGGCCGCTGGTCAACAGCCTGTTCACGCTGGGCCTGGTCGTCGGGCTGGCCGTGCCCGAGCTGACGCTCGGCACCACCGTGGCCAACCTGGGCTTTTCCCGCGTGGATTTCCCGGCTCCGGTGTTCACCGGTGACACGATCCACGTGGTGACGGACGTTCTCGAGGCCCGCCGGTCCCGGTCCCGGCCGTCCACCGGCATCGTGACCTTCGAGCACCACGGCATCAACCAGCGAGGGGAGACGGTCTGCATCGCGGTGCGGGCCGCGATGATGTGGTGCCAGCCGGACGCGGCAGGCCCCGCGGGCCCGGACCTGGGGACGCCCCCGGGACGGGGCTGAGCGCCGTGCCGGAGCTGACGCGGGTGCGGAGCATGCTGTTCATGCCGGGCATCCGGGCCGACATGATCGCGAAGATCCCCCGTTTCGCGCCCGATGTGGCGGCCGTCGACCTCGAGGACGCGGTGGCACCCGGTGACAAGGACAGCGCCCGCCGCACCGCCGCCGATGCGATCGACGCGCTGGCGGCCGGCGTCAGCACCGTGCTGCTGCGCGTCAACCCGGTCGGCAGCCCGTGGTTCGCCGCTGACGTCGCCGCCGCCGCGGGCTGTGCCGCGGCCGGCGTCGTGGTGCCCAAGCTGGCCACCCGGGATCAGGTCCGCCAGGTGCGTGAGGCGCTCGCGGCGCATTCCCGGCCCGGTGCGCTGATCATCGCCGGGATCGAGACCGCGCTCGGCGTCGCCGACGCGCGGACCCTGCTGACCGGGGAGCTCAGCGGCGCCTATTTCGGCGCGGAGGACTACATCGCCGACATCGGCGGCCGCCGCAGTCCCGGGGGCGACGAGGTGCTGTACGCGCGCAGCCAGGTGTGCCTCGCCGCCTACCTGGCCGGGATCCCGGCCATCAACCAGGTCGTCACCGACATCGCCAGCGACGGCCAGTTCCTGGCGGACGCCCGCCGCGGCCAGGCCCTCGGTTACCAGGGCAAGATGTGCATTCATCCCCGGCAGATCGGGCTGGCGCACGAGGTGTTCACGCCCACCCCGGAGGAGGTGGCGCACGCCCGGGCGGTGGTCGTGGCCGGCGCGGAGGGGGTCGGTGTCGTCGGCGGGCAGATGATCGATGAGGTGCACGTGCGGATGGCCCGCGCCGTGCTGGCCCGCGCCGCGGGGCCGGTGGACCCGGCGGATCCGCCGTGAGCCCCGCTGCGATCTGCCACGTTACGGAGAACCCATGAGAACAGGGGTGATGCTCGGCACGGCCGGGGATCCTGGTGCAGTCGCCCCGGAAGCCCGCCGCGCCGAGCAGCTCGGATTCGACCTGGTGGCAGCGGGCGAGCACGTATTCTTTCACGGCCCGGCGGCCAACGCCTTCGTCACCCTGGCCGCCGCCGCCGCGGTCACCAAGCGGATCCGGCTGCTGAGCGCGCTCACGATCCTCCCGCTGTACCCGATGGCGATGGCGGCGAAGCTGGCATCCACCCTCGACCTGATCTCGCGCGGCCGCTTCGACCTCGGCGTCGGCGGGGAGTTCCCGGACTTCAGCTCCCTCGCCGACCGGTACCTGCTGCACGGCGACCCGGACAGGGTCGTGGCCCGGCTCGCGGAGTACCACGCGGCGGGCGCGGAGACAGTGATCTTCAGCCCGGCCTGCGCGCCGGAACGGCATGCGGACATGATCGCCCTGTTCGCCGAAGCGGTACGGCCGCGCCTGCCCGGTGCGGCGGCCGGGGCCGCCCGGCCGGAGACGCCCGGGCCCCCGGCCGGCGTCATTCCCCCGGGCTGAGAGCGGCCGGTGCGGCTCCCCGGGACTCGCCGGGGCCCCGGAGCCAGCCAGGCCGGCGATCCCGGCCGGCCGGCGGCTGGCCGCGCCATAGCTGGCCATGACCGCGCTGGTAAGCAGCGGCCTGCCGGGCCGGCTCAGCGACCCGGGCTTGCAGCCGCCGGGCGACGTCGAGATGGTCGGCGGTCCAGATCATCCTGACCGCCGCGGCGGTCCCCTGCCCGTCGGTGCCGCTGAGGTCCCGCTGGACGGCGTCGATGAGACGCCCGTCCGCGGCCTCGTCGGGCGGGAGTTCCGGCAGCACGTCGCCCGCGCCGGCCAGGGCGTTCGCCATGGCCTCGTACCAGCTGAACACCTGCGTACCGGCGGTGAGGACCTCTTTGCGGGCCGCTGAGCGGTCCCCGGCGGGAGCACCGCCGTCGCCGCGTTCCCACAGGTTGACCACGGCATCGGCGGTGAGCCGCAGCACCGCGACCCCGGTGATCAGTGCGGCGACGTCCGCCAGCGGCAGGTGCTTGGTGCCGCGCTCGGCCAGGAAGCCGCGGAACGCGTCGTCGAGGCGCCGGGCGGCGGCCGCGGCCCGCAGGCTCTCCTCCCGGGGCACCGGGGTCGGCGGCAGTTGCCGGTCACAGCGGACCACGCCGAACGTCACCGCGCTGCGCAGGTAGCGGGCGCTCTCGGCGTACGCCCCGGCCGCCGCCTCGCCGAACGCCGAGGCGGCGCCGCGCGGCCAGAACAGCATGCCGACGACGAGGCTGACCGCACAGCCGATCGCGACGTCCTCGATCCGGACGAGGCCGACCTTCCAGCCGGCCGGCGCGATGATGTTGTACAGGATCAGCAGCGTGATGGTGAAGGCCGCCTGGCCCGCGGCGAAGGAGATGACGGCAGGCGCCAGGCCCGCCAGCAGGACAGCCAGCGGGAGCAGGAACCACAGCACGGTGTTGCTGGTGCCGATACCGAGGATGAGCGCTCCGCCGATGATGAATCCGGCGACGTTTCCCGCCAGCCCGCGCAGCACGTTCTGCCCAGTGCTCAGCGCGTTGGACCGCAGCACCGTCAGGGTGCCGAGCACGACCCAGAACGAGTGCTGCACGCCGGTCAGGTCGGCGACGAGGACAGCCAGCCCGAGCGCGATCGCCCCGCGGACGCTGTTGTGCAGCCAGACGGAGTGCCGCTGCACGTGAGCGCCGGCCCGTTCCTGGGCCGACGACAGCGCGCCGCCGGCTCCTGCGGGCTGGCGGCCTAGCAGCTGCTGCCGCCAGGTTCGCTCCCGCGCGGCCACCGCCAGCTGGATGTTCGCGGCCACCGCCGAGGTCGCGAAGCTGAGCTCCTGCGCGCGGAAGGACGGCTCGAGCGAGCTGACGTAGCCGGCCGCGGACGTGCCGGTCGCGCCGCCCGGAGCGCCCGGGTCCCCGCGGCCTGCCGGGTCGCGGCCGGCCGAGATGGCCGACATGGCCGCCTGTTCCATCGTGTCCCGGGCCGCCCGCAGCTCCCGCAGGGCCGGCTCGATCTCATCCGGCGGCACATGAGCCGCCTCCAGCAGCCCGGCGCTCTGCTCCAGCAGCGCCGCGGCCGCCAGCTTGACATCGCAGACCGCGCTGAAGTTCGGCCCGGCCGGTGTTCCCGTAGGCATCCGCTCGAGGATCGCGTCCAGCCACACGAGCTCGTCCACCAGCCGGACCAGGATACGGGCGGTGGTGGTCAGGCCGGTGGGACGGTAGGGGGTGGCGAAGAACAGCTTGCGCAGGCTGCGGATCGCGGCGGCGGACTCGGCGACCTGGGTGTCGACGGTGCCCTCGCCGGTCCCGGGACCGCCGCGCATGTGACGGACTTCGGCGCGCATCCGCCGCGCGAGCAGAGCGCACGCGCGGACCAGGGGCATCCGCAGCGGATCGCTGGCCGGAGCGGGCCACAGCACGACGATGGCGATCAAGGACGCGGCGCCGGCCAGCAGCCAGCCGCCGAGCCGGGCGGGGATGGAGGTGACCGGCCCGGGCAGCGTCACCGGCAGGATGAAGCCGAGCAACAGCGAGGTCGACGCGCTGGCCAGCACCGAACTGACCACACCGGCGAACAGGACACCGAAGCCGACGGCGAACATCGCGATGGCCGCCAGCCAGGCCGCCCGGGACGCGAGGGTGCCGAGGCAGATGAAGACGGCGCCCGCCAGCATCAGCGACGTCTGTGCGGCCAGGCGTTCGCGCATCGTGCCGCCGAAGGCGACGAACAGCAGCATCGCGAGCGACCCGAACGCGGCGAACGTGGCCATGGTCGCGTTGCCGATCACCTTCTCGGTCAGCGCGAGCATGGCCGGCATGACGATCGCGGCCCGGCCCGCCCTGCGCAGCGCGGACAGGCCAGCGTCCCGGGACCGCAGCCACTGCAGGCCGCCCGCGGCGTGGCTCTGGGCCACCGGGCGGTCAGGTGGCATTGAGCAGGTCGCGGGCGGCCGCCTCGATGTGCTGGGCGTCGATCCCGGCGGCGGCTAGCAGTTCGCCGCTGGTACCCGAGCCGGGCATGTCCCGGACGGCCAGGTGCGTGACCCACAGCTTCTGCGGGCCCGCTTCCAGCAGGGCGTCGGCCACCGCGGAGCCGAGGCCGCCTTCGGGGTGGTGGTCCTCGGCCACGACGAGCCGGCCGCCGGTGACCGCCGCCGCGGCGACCAGCGTCTCCGTGTCGATGGGCTTGACCGAATACAGGTCGATCACCCGGGCATGGATATCGTCGGCGGCCAGCTGGTCGGCGGCGGCCAGGCATTCGTGCAGGGTGACACCGGCGCCGATCAGCGTCACGACGTCCCGCTGGCTCGAGCGCAGGACCTTCGAGCCGCCGATCGGGAAGGTCTCCGCCGCGTCGTAGAGGACCGGGTATGCGCCGCGGGTGGTCCGCAGGTAGCTGATACCCGGCCGGTCGGCCATCTCGCCGACGAGGGCGGCCGCGCTCGTGCCGTCACTGGGGTACAGGACCGTTGAACCGTGCACCGCCCGCATCATGGCCAGGTCCTCCAGGGCCATCTGGGACGGCCCGTCGGCGCCGATCTCGGTCCCCGCGTGTGAGCCGGACAGCCGGATGTCCGCCTGCGAGATGGCCGCCATCCGGATGAAGTCGTAGGCCCGGGTGAAGAAGGCCGCGAAGGTGGAGGCGAAGGGAACGTAATGCCGGACGCTGAGCCCGACCGCCGCGGCCACCATCTGCTGCTCGGCGATGAACATCTCGAAATAGCGCGCGGGGAAGGCGTGCGCGAACTCGTCCGCGTGCGTTGAGTTGCTCACCTCGCCGTCCAGCGCCACGATACGGGGATGGCTGGCGCCGAGCGCGGCGAGGGCGTCGCCGTAGGCCTTGCGCGTCGCAACCTGGTCGCCGACCGAGTACCTCGCCGCCGGAACCGCCGCCTGCGGGGTGCCCGGGGCCTGCGCCGCCACCGGCGGGTGCGCCGGCGGCCCGGGCCGCGGCCCGCGGACGGTCAGGTGCCGCTCGCCGCCGAGTTCGGCGATGGCGCGCTCGGCCATGTCCGCCGGGAACGGCCTGCCGTGCCAGCCGTTCTCGTTCTCGACCTCGGAGAAGCCGCGGCCCTTGATGGTCCGGGCCAGCACCACCGTGGGCTGATCGCCGCTCAGATCGCCGGCGGCGGCCAGCGCCTGGTCGATCTCGGCCAGGTCATGACCATCGATCGTCAGGACCCGCGCGCCGAACGCCTCCGCGCGGTGGCCGTAGGCGGCCAGATCCCACTGCAGCTCGGTGGGCCCCCGCTGGCCGAGCCGGTTGACGTCGACCATCGCGACCAGGTTGGACAGCCGGTAGTAGGAGGCCTTGTCGAGGGCCTCCCAGATCGAGCCCTCGGCCATCTCACTGTCCCCGCACAGTACCCACACCCGGTAGGGGAGCTGGTCGAGGTACTTCCCGGCCAGTGCGACTCCCACGCCGTCCGGAAGGCCCTGGCCCAGCGACCCGGTGGCGACGTCCACCCACGGCAGCACCGGTGTCGGGTGTCCCTCCAGCCGTGATCCGAACCGCCGGTACCCGGTCATCAGCTCCTCGTCTGACACCACGCCGACCGCCTTGTAGACCGCGTACAGCAGCGGCGAGGCGTGCCCCTTGGAAAAGATGAGGTGGTCGTTGGCGTCGTTGCCCGGATCGTCCCAGTCGTACCGCAGGTGGCGGCCGACGAGTACCGCGAGCAGGTCGGCGGCGGACATGCTCGACGTGGGATGGCCGGATCCGGCGCTGGTACTGGACCGGACAGAATCGACGCGCAGCTGGGCGGCGAGCTCAGCGGCTTCAGCAAGGCTGATCCCGGTAAGCGACTGAGGCGTGCTGGCCATGTCGGAAACTCTTTTCCTTGATCGTCGGGTAGCCATCGAACAACCCACGGGCTGTCGTTGTCTAGCCCCTGCGGACGCTGTAAGCCTCCCCCCGCGGCAGGCAATCGTCACCTCCGGCGGGATACCAGTGCCGGATCGCGTCCCGCCCGGGCGTACGCCGGGCGCTAGGCGCGATTCCGGGGCGGCCGGGTGCGCCGGATCCCGTTGATGACCGCGCGGAACACCCAGTCGAGGCGTTCCGGGCCGGACCCGGAGAACAGCTCGCTGCTGACGGCGGCCGATAGGGGACGCCGCCCTCGTGCAGCAGTTCCAGCACCGCCTCCACCAGGGCGAGATAGGGCGGCCCCGATGGCCGGGCCACCAGCGCGGGGCGGCCCATTGCGGGAGCCGGACCCGGGCCAGTTCGGCCAGCGTGCAGGCGGCGCTATCACCTCGGTGATACCGGGCAGGCCCACGGTTCAGGTTCGGGCCCGTATCCGGCCGGGCACCCCGCCGCCGATCCGCGCGCTGGCCGCGGCCGCCCCGGCGGCCAGCTCGCCGGTATCGGCGGTGACCAGCTCACCATCGCTCACCACCAGGCGGCCGCCCACCCAGAGGCGGTCCAGGGCGGGGGCGCCGAAGACCAGCGTGCACAGCGGGTCCGCGATGCCGGCGCCGCCCAGGCCGCCGACCTGCCACAGCGCGACGTCGGCCAGCTTGCCCGCGGCCAGCGAGCCGAGCTCGTCCGCGCGGCCCAGGCAGCGGGCGCCGCCCATGGTGGCCAGATACAGCGCCCGGCGGGCGGACAGGGCCAGCGGGCCGTCCCGGAACCGGGCGGCCAGCAGTGCCTGGTGCAGCTCGTCGATCATCCGGCCAGACTCGTTGGAGGCCGCACCGTCCACGCCGAGGCCCACCGGCGCGCCGGCCTCCAGCAGCGCCCGCACCGGCGCGATCCCGGAGCCCAGGCGGCCGTTTGAGGTCGGGCAGTGCGCCACTCCGGTGCCGGTGGCCGCGAACCGGCCGATCGCCTCGGCGGACAGGTGCACGCAGTGCGCCAGCCAGACGTCCGGGCCGAGCCAGCCCAGATCCTCGGCGTACTGCGCCGGGGTCCGCCCGTAGGTGGCGCGGCAGAAGTCCTCCTCGTCGGTGGTTTCCGCCAGGTGGGTGTGCAGCCGGACGCCCGCGGCCCGGGCCAGTTCGGCACTGTCCCGCATCAGCTCGGCCGTCACCGAGAACGGGGAGCACGGCGCGACCGCGATCCGGGTCATCGCCCCGAACGATGGGTCGTGCCAGCGGTCGATCGCCGCCTGCGTGGCCGCGAGGATGTCGTCATGCTTTTCGACGACCGAATCCGGGGGCAGGCCGCCGGCCGAACGCCCGAGGTTCATCGATCCCCGGCCCGGGTGAAATCGCAGCCCGATCCGCCGGGCCGCGAGGATCTCGGCTTCCAGCAGGTCGCCGCGCCCGGCCGGGAACACGTAGTGATGATCAGTGGTCGTGCTGCAGCCGGTCAGCGCCAGCCAGCCCAGGTTCGCTGCCGCCGCGGCGTGCACCAGATCGGCATCCAGGCCCGCCCAGACCGGGTAGAGCATGGTCAGCCAGCCGAACAGGGTGTCGTCAGTCGCGTACCCGCGGGTGATCCACTGGTACAGGTGGTGATGGGTGTTGACCAGGCCGGGCGTGGCCAGCAGGCCCGCGCCGTCGATCCGCTCCGCGGCGGCGTAGTGCGGCGGCAGCGGCCCGGCGCCGGTCGCCGCGATCCGGTCACCGTCGATCACGAGATAACCAGCGGGGTGCTCGGTCGCCCCGTCATCGGCTGTCGCGATGTAGCAGCCATCAATTGCCAGCACGTCGCTGCGCCCTCCCTCACCATCCGGTCCCCTCAGTGTGGCCAGCTGGTATTACAGCGGTATTTCCCCCGGCGGATACGGGCCTTTCGGCCCTGGCCACACCATTACCGCAGGTCAAGCCTGTTGTAGCGGGCTACTCCGGTAGTACCGCTCGCGCCGCGCCGGAGGAGGCGGAATGGATGGGACCGCGGTTCCGGCTGTCCCGCAGCGCGCTCGTCGCGGTCGCGCTCCTGGTGCTGGTCGCGGCCGGGATCGGGGGCTACCTGGGCTTTGGCTATTCATTCCCGGTAGCGGTGGCCATGACCCTGCTGACGCTGACCACGGTCGGCTTCCCGGGCGGCAGCCATCTGTCCAACGGTGTGCTGCTGTTCACCGGTGGCCTGGCTTTCCTCGGTGTCGGCCTGTTCTTCGTCATCCTGGCGCTGGCGGCCGCCGCGATCGTAGAGGGCCGGGTCAGCCTGTTCTCGCGGAGCCGCCGCATGCGCCGTCGTCTTGACGAACTGCACAGCCACTTCATCGTGTGCGCCTACGGGCGGGTCGGCCGGGCCATCGCCCGTGAGCTGGACGCCGAGAATGTGCCGTTCGTCGTCGTGGACAGCCGGGCTGAGCTGCAGGCGGATCTGGAACACGACGACCGGTGTTACCTGACCGGGGACGCCTCGGACGAGGCGGTGCTCCGGCAGGCCGGGATCGGGCGGGCCCACGGGCTGATCTGCGCGGTCGACTCCGATGCCGAGAACGTCTTCATCACGATCGTCGCCCGCTCACTCAGCCCGGACCTGCTCATCGTGGCCCGCGCCGCCCGGGAACAGTCAGCCGACCGGCTGTACCGGGCGGGCGCCACCCACGTGGTGTCGCCGTACGCCACCAGCGGCCGCCGGATGGCGAACCTGGCCATCCGGCCGCATGTGGTCGAGTTCTTCGACGTCGCCCGCGCGGGACAGCCCAATCTGCGGCTGGAGGAGCTGGCGATTACCGAGGGGTCCCCGCTGGCGGGCCGGGCCATCCGGGACCTGCGCGGGCCGGCCGTACCGCTGCTGGTCCGCCATCCCGACGGCCGGCTGGTCGCGAGCCCGGCCCGCGACCTGCGGCTGAAGGCCGGTGACGTGCTGATCATCTTCGGTGAGGCCGCGGACCTGAACCCGCTCGACCGCGAACAGGGCACCGGCGCCAGGTAGCGCCCGGGCGGCGCAGGATGCTATGCACAAAAGGAGCGTCCCGCGCGGGCGGGCGGTACCGGAGGTGCAGCGCAGTGACCAGTGAAACCGAGAAGGCCATCCTCGCCGGAGGCTGCTTCTGGGGAGTGCAGGATCTCATCCGCAAACTACCCGGGGTGATCTCCACGAGAGTCGGCTACACCGGCGGCGACGTGCCGAACGCGACCTACCGGAACCATGGCACCCACGCCGAGGCCATCGAGATCATCTTTGACCCGGAGAAGATCTCCTACCGGGACCTGCTCGAGTTCTTCTTCCAGATCCACGACCCGAGCACGCGGAACCGGCAGGGTAACGACATCGGCACGAGCTACCGGTCGGCGATCTTCTACACCAGCGATCAGCAGAAGCGGGTTGCCGAGGACACGATCGCGGACGTTGACGCGTCCGGCCTGTGGCCGGGCAAGGTGGTCACCGAGGTCGAGCAGGCCGGCCCGTTCTGGGAAGCCGAGCCCGAGCACCAGGACTACCTGCAGAACTATCCCGACGGGTACACCTGCCACTTCGTCCGGCCCGGCTGGAAGCTGCCGCACCGCGCGGACCGGATCGCGCACTGACCGGCAGGCCCCGCCGAAACCGCGGTGGGGCCCGCCTGATCGGCGGTTACTCGTTCGTCAGGGATAGCTGACGACGTCACTGGGACCCGGGCTGGCGGCGGTCACCGCTGTGCCCGTGGTGTTGACCACGTGGTCGATGCTGCCCGAACCGTTCAGGAAGCGGGTGAACACGTCGTTCAGCTGGACACCCGGGGTATCCGGCACTGAGAACGCCGTCGCCGACTCGATCGGCACGCCCAGGTCGAAGAAGCAGTAACTGCCCATGCCGTAGCCCGAGAAGCTCTTCACCCGGGGCGAGATCACGAACGCCGGGTAGCCGTCCGCCTGGCGCTGGACATCCAGGCCGGCACTGCGCCGGAGGCCGTGCGGCGGCGCAAGCGCCTGGATCAGGCGCGTGGTCTCCCGAAGGCGGCCCGGCACCGGGTGATGAGCTCCCGCAGCGCCGGCGACGCGGCGGGCGTCCAGATCACCGCGAGGACGGCCGGGACCTGGACGTCGCCGATGAGCAGCGCCGTCACCCCGGCCTGGCCGGCCGCGGTCATGGACTCGCTCAGGATGCCCACCCCGAGCCCGCGCTGCGCGAGCTGGGCGATCGCCTCGCCCGCGCTGGCCTCCACCGCTGCCACCGGCCGGATGCCCTGGGCCGCGCAGGCCTGGTCGAGGACGCCCCGCAGGCCGGTACCGGGCGGCATGCAGATCAGCGGATAGGCGCACACCGCCCGCAGGCCCGGCCCCGGGTGGTCAAGGAGCGGGTGACCGGACGGGACCACCGCGACCAGGCGCTCGCTGACAACGGTGAACGACCCGACGCCGGCCGGTGCCGTGCCCGGCACGCCGACCAGGGCCAGGTCGATCTCGCCCGCCCGTACGCCAGCGGCCAGCGACGCGGAGCTGCCCTCGGCCAGCGTGATCTCGACTCCGCCGTACGCCTGGTGGAAGGCGGCCAGCGCGTCGAACAGCGGGGTCACGGTGCAGCCGGTCACCATGCCCACCGCGAGCCGGCCGCGCAACAGCCCGGTCACGTCGTCGGCTGCCTGCCGGGCCGCGCCCGCGGCCGCCAGCGCGGCGCGCGCGTGCTCGAGCACGGCCTCACCCGCGCTGGTGAGCGAGGCATGCCGGGTCGACCGGTCGATGAGCTCGACGCCAAGCTCGCGCTCGAGCTGCCGGATCTGGGCGCTGACCCCGGACTGGCTGATTCGCACCCGCTCGGCCGCGCGGGTGAAGTTCGCTTCCTCGGCGACCGCGACGAGGTACTCCAGCTGCCGCAATTCCATAAGTTATAATTCTAGTATTTATAAGAACAATCTGTTGGACTTCTCATTGTGCACCGGGCAGGCTGGTCATGGAACACTTCAGACCCGGAAGGAGAGCCATGACGGCGCGCGAGAAGGCCATGACCCCCGAGGACCTCACCCGGCTGTTCGTCGAGCGTTCCAACGCCGGCGACGCCGACGGTGTGGCGGCCCTGTATGAGGAACACGCCGTGCTCGCCTACCCGCCCGGATCGCAGACGGCCGGCCGCGAGGCCATCCGGGCCCTGTGGGCGGCCGTGCTGGCCAGCGGCCCGCATTTCGAGCCCGAGACCCCGCTGCCTACGCTCATCAGCGAGGAGCTGGCCCTGACGTCGACACCGCCGCGGGACGGCGCGGGAGCGCGGGCCCAGGTCGTCCGCCGCCAGCCGGATGGCAGCTGGCTTCGCGTGCTGGACCAGCCGGAGTTCACCCACGGATAGCGCGCCGGGTGCTGATCATGGCCGGCTGGGCATGCGGTTGACTGGCTGGCGATGACCCAGCGAAAGGATTCGCTATGCGCGGTGACGTCACTGGCGGCAGCTTCCCGCTGGCCGGGGACCTGACTCTCACCCGGATGGGCTTCGGGGCGATGCAGCTGGCCGGCCCGGGTGTGTGGGGGCCGCCCCGTGACCGCGGCGCGGCGATCCGCGCGCTGCGTACCGTCGTGGAGCTGGGCCTGACGCACATCGACACGGCCGGCTTCTACGGCCCGGACACCGTCAACGACCTGATCCGCGAGGCGCTGCATCCCTACCCGGACGACCTGCACATCGTCACCAAGGTCGGCTACCGCCGGGCCCGCGACCGGTCCTGGCACCCGGCTTCTTCCCGGGAGGATCTCATCGCTTCGGTGCACGGGAACCTCCGGCACCTGGGGCTCGAGGCGCTGGACGTGGTCAATTTCCGGGCCGGCAGCCCGGCGGGACGTCCCGCTCCCGGGCCGGTCGCCGAGCCGTTCGGCGTCCTCGCCGAGCTGCAGAGCCAGGGTCTGATCAGGTACCTGGGCCTCAGCAACGTCACCGTCGGCCAGCTGGCCGAGGCGCAGCACGTGGCACGGGCCGTGTGCGTGCAGAACCAGTACAACCTGGCCCACCGCGCGGACGACCCGCTGCTCGACCGGTGCGCGGAAGAGGGCATCGCGTTCGTGCCGTTCTTCCCGCTGGGCGGATTCACCGGGGTGCAGGCCGGCACGCTCGACGACGTCGCGGCCCGGCTCGGCCTTACGCCGCGGCAGGTCGCTCTCGCCTGGCTGCTGCACCGATCCCCGAACATCCTGCTGATCCCGGGCACGTCCTCGTCCGCGCACCTGCGGGACAACGCCAGCGCCGCCGCCATTCGCCTGCCCCCGGATGCCCTCGCCGACCTCAACGCCCTCGCCGGCCGGGCGGTACGGGGATGACGGGGCGCGAATCGCCGGATGCCCTCGCCTGGTCGGCTGAGCCGTGGACGCGGCACTTCCATCTCACGCTGCGCGGCGGCGCGCCCTATCCCCCGAACGCGGCCGGCATGGAAGCCGTCGCGGACCTGGTTGTCCGCGTTCTGCGGCCACCTGGCTGACCGTCCCGGCATGCCCTCTCGTCGGCAGGACGGCAGTCCGTCGATTAATTCAGACGTACCGTATGGTTAAATTAACGAAGACGAGCGGCCTTGGGCAACGACACCGCGCAACGACACGGGGAGCCGACCATGAACGACCTTCGCGGGCAGATCGCCGTGGTGACCGGAAGCTCACGGGGGATCGGCGCGGCGATCGCCATGCTGTTCGCCGAGGCCGGCGCCGCGGTCGCTGTTCACGGGCGCGACGCCGATGCGGTGGCGGCGGTCACGGCCCAGATCGGGAAGGCGGGTGGGCAGGCCCTCCCCGTCATCGCCGATCTCACTCAGTACGAGCAGGTCGAAGCGATGCGAGTGTCGGTGGAGGAAGCACTCGGGCCGGCCGGCATCGTGGTCGCCAACGCCGGCGGTAACCCGGTGCGGCCCGGCCCGCTGGAAGAGATCAGCGAAGCGGGCTGGCGGGAATCTGTCGACGTCAACCTGACCGCCACGTTCCTGACGATCAAGGTGTTCCTGCCCGGCATGAAACAGCGCCACCACGGCAGCATCATCACGATGTCCTCGGCCGCGGCCCGCCGCCCGACCACGGCGTCACCGATGGCCTACGCCGCGGCGAAAGCCGGGATCGAGGTTCTCACCCGGGAGCTCGCGGCCCAGGCCGGCCCGCACGGCGTGCGGGCCAACTGCATCGCGCCCGAGACGATCCTGACCGAGCGGAACCGGCAGCTCATCCCCCCGGCCGTGCAGGACCAGCTACGCGGCAGTCATCCGGTCCGCCGCCTGGGGACGCCCGGGGACGTCGCCCAGGCTGCGCTGTTCCTGGCTTCCGAGCGGTCCTCGTGGATCAGCGGGATCACGGTCGACGTGGCCGGCGGCTCCGTCCTGGCCTGAGGATCCTGGGCGGGCGCTGCGCCCTCGGCCTGCCTGCGTACCGTCACTTCCACACGTCAGTGATCGGCGCCGCGCTGGCGCTGGCGCTGGCGCAGATCCGGCTCTACCGGGAGGCCTGGGCGGAGCGTGGCTGGCCACGTGAGCCGCGCGTATCCGTGTCCCGCAGCGTCCTCCCGATCACCGAAGACATCGACCGGGTCTACTTCGGCGAGCAGGGACATCCGGATCAGATTGGGCTGCTCGAGGGCGTGCGGTCCCGGTTCGGCCGGGCATTCGCCGGGGAGCCGGACCGCATCGCCAGTGAGCTGGCCACGGACGAGGCGGTGCGTGCCGCCGACACGGTGCTGTTCACCGTGCCGAACCAGCTCGGTGTCGCGCATAACGCGCGCATCCTGGACACCATCGCCCGGCACATCGCGCCTGCTATCGGCTGGGCACCCGCTGGCACCAGCGCGGCCGCCTGAACGTGGCGGACCGGCCAGCGGCGGGGCGCGGTCAGCTGATGGCAGCGGCGATGATCTCCTGCCCCTGCTTCTGGATCGCGGCGAGCTGGTCCGGGCCGCGGAAGGACTCGGCGTAGAGCTTGTAGACGTCCTCGGTGCCGGAGGGGCGGGCCGCGAACCAGCCGGTCGCGGTGACGACCTTCAGGCCGCCGATCGGAGCCCCGTTGCCGGGCGCGGTGGTCAGCTTGGCGATGATCTCCTCGCCCGCGAGCTCGCTCGCGGTGACCTGCTCGGGGGACAGCTTGGCCAGCGCGGCCTTCTGCTCCCGGGTGGCCGCGGTGTCGATGCGGGCGTAGGCGGGCGCACCGTACCGGCCGGTGAGATCGCCGTAGAGCTGCGACGGTGAGCGCCCGGTCAGGGCGGTGATCTCGGACGCCAGCAGCGCCAGGATGATCCCGTCCTTGTCTGTCGTCCATACCGAGCCGTCGCGCTGCAGGAACGACGCCCCGGCGCTCTCCTCACCGCCGAACGCCACCGACCCGTCCAGCAGCCCGGGCACGAACCATTTGAACCCCACCGGTACCTCCAGCAGGGCACGGCCCAGGCCCACGGCCACCCGGTCGATCATCGACGAGCTGACCAGCGTCTTGCCCACGGCGGCCGCGGACGGCCAGCCGTCCCGGTGCCGGTACAGGTAGTCGATGGCGACCGCGAGGTAGTGGTTCGGGTTGAGCAGGCCCGCGTCCGGTGTGACGATGCCGTGCCGGTCGGCGTCGGTGTCGTTCCCGGTCGCGATCGTGAACTCGTGCTGGCGGCTGATCAGGCTGGCCATCGCGTACGGCGACGAGCAGTCCATCCGGATCTTGCCGTCCCAGTCCAGCGTCATGAACCGGAACGTCGCGTCGACGTCCGGGTTGACGACGTTCAGGTCCAGGCCGTACCGCTCGCCGATCTCACCCCAGTAGGCCACGCTCGCCCCGCCGAGCGGATCGGCGCCGATGTGCACCCCCGCGTCCCTGATCGCGGCCAGATCGACGACCTGGCCGAGGGCCGACACGTAGGCGTCAAGGAAGTCGAACTTCCCGGTGGTCTCGGCCGCGACCGCCCGCGTGTACGGAATCCGGCGCACCGCCTTCAGCCCGTCGGCGAGCAGGTCGTTGGCCCGGTCCTGAATCTGCCGGGTGATGTCGGTTCCCGCGGGGCCGCCGTCGGGCGGGTTGTACTTGAACCCGCCGTCCGAGGGCGGGTTGTGCGAGGGCGTGACCACGATCCCGTCCGCCCGGGGACCTGTCCCGGACGCGTTGTGCACCAGGATCGCCCGGGATACCGCCGGAGTCGGCGTGTACCCGCCACGCGCGTCAACCAGCACGCGGACACCGTTCGCGGCGAGCACTTCCAGCGCGGTGACCTGGGCCGGCTCGGACAGGGCGTGCGTGTCGGCGCCCAGGTACAGCGGGCCGTCGATGCCCTGGGCCGCCCGGTACTCGCAGATCGCCTGAGTGGTGGCCAGGATGTGGTCCTCGTTGAACGTGGCCGTGAACGCGGACCCGCGGTGACCGGAGGTGCCGAACGACACCCGCTGTACGGGATCCCCCGGATCGGGGTGCACCGCGTAGTAGGCGGTGACCAGCTTCGCGACGTCGACCAGATTCTCAGCAGCGGCGGGCTGTCCCGCACGAGCATCCACCATGTCGTCATACTGACACGCGAGGCAGCCGGTAAACACCCGGGCGCCGGGCCGCGGCGCCGATCGGCGCCGCGACCGGAGGCCGCAGACCAGGGTCCGCGGCCCTGCCCGGCCCCGGGCGCGCCGGCGCTTACCGGCAGAGAAACTGGCACGTGGGACGCGTCGTAGTTTAAGCAGTTGTATTCGTTTTTGGCGCGTCAGGATGTGGTAGATGGCGGCTGACCTGGGCTCCTGACACGGAAACTGGGTCCCGGTGGGCGCGCGCGACCCAGTTTCCGTGTCCCACGGCAGCGCCACGCAGTGGTGCATGATTTCTATAGCGACGCTGGCAGCCACGTTCGAGGTGTCGCCGTCGCGACACGCCCGAAGTTGATAACAGACGAGGCCGTGCGACCCAGAACTCTGCCCATAGGCGGGAGACAACGTATTTTCAGGCGGAGGACACTAGCTCCCGCGGGCGATGCGGTCCTCGATGGCGCGGACCCCTTCGAGGAAGGCCGGGCGGCCCGCGGACCAGCGCTGCGCCGCAGTCTCCTGCGCCAGCGCGTCCGCGTGCGACGCGGTGGACAGTGCACCCCGCAGCGTGGCGACCAGCCGCTCCACGTACACCTTCTCCTGGTGGGCCAGGCGCTGGCCGAGCGCGACGGCGGTATCGAGCAGGCCGGTCTCGGCCACTGCAGCGGCCAGCCCAGCCCGCACCGCGGCCTGGGCGTCCCAGGTCTCGCCGAAGAGGCACGCGAGGGTGGCCTGCTGCTGGCCGACCGCGCGGGCCAGCATCCACGCGTGCCCGCCGCCCGGGTGCAGCCGGAGCGCCATGAACCGCGTGTCGAACAGCGCGCCCGGCCCGGCCAGCCGCACGTCGCAGGCCAGCGCGAGGTTGAACCCGGCGCCGACGGCCGGCCCGTTGACGGCGGCGATGGTGGGCAGCGGGCAGTCCCGCACCCGCAGGAAGCCCTGGTAGACCGTTTCCACGTCGTCCCATTCGCCGTTGGCGGCACCCCGCAGCGTGGCCACCTCCGCCCCCGCGCAGAAGGCGCTGCCGGCTCCGGTGACCACCACGCACCGCGTGGCCTCGTCGCGCTCCGCGCGGTCCATGGCCGCAGCCAGGGCATGCACGAGCGGGCCGCTGAAGACATTGCGCCGTGCCGGATCGTTGAGGGTCACCACCGCGACACCGCCACGCTGGTCAAGCTGCACCAGGTCATCGCCGTCCGGCATGTGCCTCGCCTCCTCTTCCGGCCCGACAGTACCGCGCGGGCACCGGCCGGCGGAGGAGGGCGCCGGGCCGCCGGCGCCGGGCCTCACCCGGTCAGCTGGCGGGCCATCCAGTCGGCGCTGTACGGGCGGTGCAGGTAGGGCACGTTGGCGCAGCCGTGGTTGCCCTGCTCGAGCAGGAGAAGCTCGGCCGGGCCGGGCACGCTGTCGCGCAGCCGGACCGCGTCCTGCCAGGGGAAGATCCGGTCCTGGCGGCCGGCCACGATCAGCAGCGGCATCGTCAGGGAGCCGGTCCGCCCGGCCAGGGTGAGCTGCCGGGCCCGCCGGATGGCGTCCTGCTCGCCGGCGGCGCCGGACCGCACGGTGAACGCGTCGCGGGTCAGCTCCGGGAGCTGCGACCAGTGGTCGCCGAGGCAGAACGGCCCGCACAGCGCGATGCAGGCCCGCACGCGGGGGTCGCCACCGGCCAGCCGGGGCGCGTAATAGCCGCCCAGGCTGACCCCCCACACGCCGATCCGGCCCGCGTCGATGCCGGGCTGCGCGGTCAGGGCGTCCAGGATCGCCGCTCCCGGCACCTCCCAGTCCGCGCGGATCGCCAGCTGGTACTCGGCTTCACCCTGGCCGGGGCCGTCCACCGACAAGGTGGCCAGGCCGCGGTCCAGGAACAGCTGCTCGACGGCGCCGAATTCCTCCTTGGCCGAGTCCAGGCCGGGAATCAGGACCACAGCCGGATGCGGGCCAGCGCCGGGCGGCCGGCGCAGCACGGCCGCCAGTACCGCGCCGCCGAATGGGATCTCCAGCCGGGTACCCGGCGGGTCCAGGTAGGGCAGCGCCGCGGTCAGGCACCGGATCGCGTGCGCGTGGGCCGACCGTAGCTGCCCCATGTCCTGGACGAACAGGAACTTCGCAAAGTGGTAGTACACCGCGGCCTGGGCCAGGTGGCCGCCCGCCGACCGGGTACGGCCCTGCGCCAGCGCGCGGGTACCGAGCTCCTCGTGCCCGGCCGCGGCCTGGCTCCAGCCGCCGCACCAGTCATCCCAGCTGCCCAGCGCGGACGTGATGCGGTCGAAATCACCCGGGTGCACGCCGCCGGCGATGAACCGCGGGGCCCAGTGGCCGATAGCGGCCGCCAGCCTGCCGTCTGCCATGGTGCAGTTTTGCACACGATTGCATATGGATCCAGGAACGTCCCCCAGGGAACGTTGACAAAGCCGGGACGGGTGAGACACGCTCATTCCGCAAACGATTGTGAAGCAGGTCACACCGCTCTGGCGGGCCCCGAACGGGCCTGCCAGAGCGGTGATCGATGGCGGCGCGGGGACCTGAGGGGTGGCCGATGACCAGGACGGGCCTCACTCTCCGGCTGGGCTGGCTGGGCACCGGCCGGATGGGATCGGCGCTGGCCCTGCGGCTGCTGGCGGCCGGCTGCGACCTGACCGTGTACAACCGGACGAAGGCGAAGGCCGAACCGCTCGCGGCGCGCGGGGCCGTCATCGCGGAGACGGCGGCGGATCTCGGCACGGCCGATATCGTCTTCGTCACGGTGGGCTCCTCCGACGATCTGATCGAGGCGATTCTCGGCCCGCACGGCCTGATCGAAGGGCCGTCCGCGCCGGCGATCGTGATCGACTGCTCCACGGTCTCCACCGAGGCGTCCCAGCAGATCAGGGAGCGCCTCGCCGCGTGTGGCACCGCCCTGCTCGCCGCCCCGGTCATGGGCAACGCGAAGGTGGCGCTGGCCGGGCTTACCCTGGCGGTGTCCGGCCCGGAGGAGACGTTCCAGCAGGCACGCCCCTACCTTGACCTGCTCGGGGCCGGGGCGACTTACGTGGGCGAGGGGGAGACCGCCCGGATCGTGAAGCTGTGCCACAATCTGCTGCTGGGGGTCGTGATCCAGTCGCTGGCCGAGGTCACGATCCTCGCGCAGCAGTACGGCGTCAGCCGTCATGCGCTGCTGGAGTGCCTCAACAACAGCGTGATGGGCTCCACGTTCTCCCGGTACAAGACGCCTGCCCTGGTGAACCTGGACTTCCGCCCGACCTTTACCGCGTCCCTGCTGCGCAAGGACTTCGATCTCGGCCTGGCCGCGGCCCGGGAACGGGAGGTCCCGCTGCCGGTGGCCGCCCTGGTGCACCAGCTCGTGCAGAGCCTAGTGGGCCGGGGCTACGGCGGTGAGGACTTCGCCGCGCTGCTGCGGATGCAGGCCGACTCGGCCGGAGTCACGCTGGTCAGCGAGGACGTGGAGGTATCGGACGGGCTGGAGCCCGACCGCGCCGGCGGATGGCCGGATGAGGGGGGACGACAGTGAAGCACCTCGGTACCCGTTAACCCCGAAGGGAGGACCGGGATGAGACCTCGCCGGTCCCGTCGTCCATATCACGTCCCCTTGCTGAGCCTGAGCGTCACGGTGGCGGCCGCGGCCGCCCTCGCCGCCGGCTGCAGCAGCGGCTCCACCTCCACCAGCGGCGGCGGCAGCGGAACTAAATCGCCGATCGTGATCGGCGCGTCGCTGTCTCTCGGCGGCGACTTCAGCGCGGACGGCCAGGCGTACCAGAAGGGGTATGAGTTCTGGGCCGCCCAGGTCAACGCGCACGGCGGCATCCTCGGCCGCCAGGTCCAGCTGAAGATCCTGAACGACAACAGCTCGACGACCCAGGTGGTGACCAACTACCAGACGCTGATCAACTCCGACCACGTCGCGCTGACCTTCGGCCCGTTCTCCTCGCTGCTGACCGCGCCCGCCGCTGCTGTGGCGCACCGGTACGGCTACGCGTTCATCGAGGGTGCGGGCGGCGCTGCGTCGGTGTTCGCGCAGAACCTGAACAACGTCTTCGACGTGAGCCTGCCGGTGGCCAACGAACTGGATCCCTTCACCGCCTGGATCCATTCGCTGCCCGCTGCCCAGCGGCCGGCCAGCGCGGCCTACCCGATGGCCAACGACCCGTTCGCCACCCCGCAGGTGCAGCGAACCCAGAGCCTGCTGCAGGCGATGGGGATCCGGACCGCGTATTCGAACATCTTCCCGGAGGAGGTCGCCGACTATAAGGCGCCCGCCGACAACGTGGCCTCGTCCGGGGCGCAGGCCGTGGTGCTCGGCTCGACCGACGTGCCAACCGTGTCGGCGTTCATGAGCGCGTTCGAGCAGCAGCACTACAACCCGAAGATCTTCATCGCGGCCGCCGGCCCGGACCAGGGCAGCGCGTTCACCAGCGCGGTCGGGGTGAAGAACGCCGACGGGATGATGGTCCCCGACGCCTGGTACCCCGGCTCGTCCAACCCGCTCAGCCAGGCGATGGTCAAGGCGTACGTGGCCAAGTACGGCGGCCCCGCGTCGGCAATTAACGCCGACATCGCGGAGGCCTACTCGGTCGGCGAGGTCGCCGACCAGGGCCTGACCCATATCGGCAGCGTGGACAACACCAAGCTGATCAGCTACCTGCACAGCGGCGTGACGCTGCAGACCGTGCAGGGCCCGGTCAGGTTCAACGCCCTCGGCGAGAACCTGGTCGCGACCGCGTACATCTTCCAGTGGCAGAACGGTGACTTCGTCCAGGTGCTGCCGGCCGCCGATCCCGGTTCGGTGAAGATCCTCTACCCGAAGCCCAGCTGGGGCGGGTAAGTACCGGCTACGACGGACGGAGCGGCACGGAGCTGAGATGGCACACCAGATCTACCCGGCGATCGCCGACGGGATCCTGGGCGGCGGGGTCTACGCGCTGATGGCGGTCGGGCTGACGCTCATCTTCGGCGTCCTCGACATCATCAACGTCGCGCAGGGAATCCTGGTCGTCGTCGGCGGCTACCTCAGCTACGTGCTCTCCGTGCACCTGCACATCGACCTGTTCCTGGGCCTGCTCATTACCATCCCGGCCATGTTCGTGCTGGGCCTGGTCATCCACACCGTGGTCATCCGGCCGCTGCACGGCCCCGAGCGCACCTCGATGTCGCTGCTGGCCTGCTTCGCGGTCGCGATCATCCTCGAGGGCGCGCTGTACTGGATCTTCGGGCCCAACGCGGTCACGCTGACGGCGTCCTACATCAACGCCAGCGTCAAGGTGGCCGGGTTTTACATCAGCGACATCTACCTGTACTGCTTCGCGCTGGCGATCATCCTGGTGGCGGCGGTCTACCTGCTGCTGTACCGGTCCCGGTTCGGCAGCGCGGTACGGGCCACGATGCAGGACACGACCGCCGCCCGGCTCGTCGGCATCGACGTCAACCGGGTCGCCGCGCTGACCTTCGGGATCGGCGTCGCGGTGACCGCGGCGGGCGGCATGGCGTACGGCGCCACCAGCGGCGGGTTCAACCCCAACAGCGGGTACGACCTGATCTCCCGGCTGCTGGCCATCATCATCCTGGGCGGCCTGGGCAGCATCGGCGGCGCGCTCGCCGCCGCCATCTTCATGATCACCGTGGAGTCCCTGGTGGACATCTGGTCGCCGAACTGGGCCATCGTGGTGTTCTACGCCGCGCTGGTGATCGTGCTGACCATCCGCCCATCGGGGCTGTTCGGCCGGCGCGCGGTGCGGGCGCAGTGACCCCCTCCGCCCTGCGTGCCGCCGCCCGCCCGGCCGGGACCGGGGCCGGGCGCGGTGCGCCGCTGGCCGCGGCCGGCCTGGCCGTGCTGCTGGCCGCGTTCGCCGTCTTCCCGCTGGTGTTCAGCAACCCGCTCGCCACCACTTACGGGTTCGACACGCTGATCTTCATCGCGGCGGCGTCGGCCTGGAATATTTTCTGCGGATACTCCGGCTACCTGTCGCTCGGCCACGCGGTGTTCTTCGGCACCGGCATGTACACGGTGGCGGTGGGGGCGCAGGACTGGCACCTGGCCGGCGACGCCGTGTTCGGCCTGCTGCCGCTGGCCGCGGTCGTCGCCGCGGCCGTCGCGGTGCCGCTGGGGCTGGTCGCGCTGCGGGTCCGGCGGCACACGTTCGTGGTGATCACGATCGCGTTCTTCTTCATCTTCCAGCTGATGGCGTTCAACTTCTCGTTCACCGGCGGCACCAGCGGCATCGACGCCCCGGTCCTGAACTGGGCGCCGTCCACCTACAACGATCCGTTCTACTACCTGGCGCTGCTCATCGCGGTGGCCACCGTGGCGCTGTCGTGGCTGATCCGGCGCTCCCGGTTCGGACTGCATCTGCGCGCGATCCGGGACGACGAGGACCGGGCCCGCAGCCTGGGCGTGCACGCCATGCGCGTCAAACTGGCCGCACTGACGGTGTCCGCCCTGATCACCGGGCTGGCCGGCGGCCTGTGGTACTACTTCATCGCCGCCGTTCACCCGCAGTCCGCGTTCGACCCGCTGTTCGACCTCTCGCTGGCGCTGATGGGGTTCTTCGGCGGCCTCGGCACCGTCCTGGGGCCCGCGCTCGGCGCGCTGATCCTGGAGCCGGCGCAGCAGTGGCTGACCGTGCGGTTCACCAACGACTACCTCAGCGAGATCCTGCTGGGCGTGCTCTTCCTGATCGTGATTCTCTTCCTGCCGCGCGGCGTGCTGCCCACCCTGGCCGAGCGGATCACCGGCTGGCGGGCCCGCCATCAGGCCCGTTCGGCCGCAACGACGGCCACCACACCCCGCGGCGTGGCCGCGAACGGTGTGGCCGCGGGCAGCACGGCACCGGGCAGCACGGCACCGGGCAGCACGGCGCCCGATGCGGTCGGCCACCAGGGCGGCGGCAGGCCGGACGGCACCGCGTCATGACCGCCGAGCTGCGCACCGAGGGGATCCGCAAGGCGTTCGGCGGTGTCCAGGCACTGGATGGCTGCACGCTGACGGTGCCGGAGGGCTCGCTCACCGGCCTGATCGGGCCGAACGGATCCGGCAAGACCACGCTGTTCAACATCATGACCGGATACGAGCGGCCGGACGCCGGGGAGGTCTACCTGGCAGGCCAGCGGATCACCGGCGCGTCGGCGCGGCGGGTCTTCGGCCTCGGCCTGGGCCGCACGTTCCAGCTGACCAGGATCTTCCCCCGGCTCACCCTGCTGGAGAACATGCTCGTCGCCGCGCGGCCCGGCCGCGGGCGCGGCGGCCTGCTGGCCCGGGCCGGCGCCGCGGCGGACCGGCGCCGGGCCCTCGAGCTGCTGGAGTTCACCGGGATCGGCGGGTACGCCACCGCCCTGGCCGGCACCCTGTCCTACGGGCAGCGCAAGCTGCTCGAACTGGCCACGGTGCTGGCCGCCGACCCGGCCATCGTGCTGCTCGACGAGGCCGGCGGGGTCAACCCCACGCTGACCGGGCACATCGCGGCCCGGATCCGCGATCTGAACGCCCGCGGCACCACCTTCCTGATCGTGGAGCACAACATGGAGTTCGTGATGGGCCTGTGCGATCGGGTCACGGTGCTGGACTACGGCACCGTGGTGGCCGCCGGCCCGCCGGACATCATCGCCACCGACCCGCGGGTGCTGGACGCCTACCTGGGCGTGGCGCTGGACGACGAGCCGGACGCGGGTGACGCCAGTGCCCGGTGAGGCGGCCCTCACGGTCGAGGGCCTGTGCGCGGGCTACGGCGGCGGCGACATCCTGCACGACGTGTCCTTCACCGTCCCCGAGGGTGGCATCACCTGCATCGTCGGTCCCAACGGGGCCGGAAAGTCGACCCTGCTGGCCAGCATCAGCGGGCTGCTGCGGCCGCGCCGCGGGCGGGTGCTGCTGCGCGGCGAGCCGGTCACCGGGCGCAGTCCCCGCCAGGTGCTGGCCATGGGCATGGTGCACGTGCCCCAGCACCACAGCCTGTTCCGCGACATGACGGTCGCGGAGAACCTCGACCTGGGCGGCTACACGATCAGCGACCGCCCGCTGCTGGCCCGCCGGCGCGCCCGGGTGCACGAGATGTTCCCCGACGTGGCGGCGTGGGCGCCGAAGAAGGCGGCCAGCCTGTCCGGCGGCCAGCAGCGGCTGGTCGAATTCGCCCGGTGCCTCATGCTCGACCCGTCCCTGATCATCCTGGACGAGCCCTCGATGGGACTGGCGCCGAAGGTGCTGCGCTCGGTGTTCGGCGCGATCACGATGATGAACGCGGCCGGCAAGACCGTCCTGCTGGTGGAGCAGAACGCCCGGGCGGGCCTGCGGCTGTCCACTCACGGGGTGGTGCTGGAGAACGGGCGGGTGCGGCTGGCCGGGAGCGGGCAGGAGGTGCTCGGCCATCCGGAAATCGGGGCTCTCTACCTCGGCGGCACGTCAGGCACACAGTAGGGAAACGACGGTGGTTCACACCACCTGAACACCCCCGTCAGCCGGGGCGAGCTGAACACCCCCGCCGGCCGGGCCGAGCCCGGCCAGGGTCAGGCGGCGAGCTCGGCGTAGCGGCCCCGGCCGGCCAGCAGGCTGGTGTGGGTGCCGGTCTCGGCGATGTGGCCGTGATCCAGCACGACGATCTGGTCCGCGTTGCGAACGGTGGACAGCCGGTGCGCGATGGTGATCGTGGTGCGGCCCTGAGCCAGGGCGTCGAACGCCTGCTGGACGGCGCGCTCGGTTTCGGTGTCCAGCGCGCTGGTGGCCTCGTCCAGCACGAGCACGCGGGGGTCGCGCAGCAGGGTCCGGGCGATCGCGATGCGCTGCTTCTCGCCGCCGGAGAAACGGTGCCCGCGGGAGCCGACCATGGTGTCGTAACCATCGGGCAGGCTGGCGATCAGGTCGTGGATCTGCGCGGCACACGCCGCGGCCTCGATCTCGGCGTCGGTCGCCCCCGGCTTGGCGTAGCGCAGGTTCTCCCGCACCGTGGTGTGCAGCAGGTACGTTTCCTGGCTGACCACGCCCACGATCGCGGCGAGGTCGGCGAACCGCAGGTCGCGGATGTCGGTGCCGTCGATCCGGACGCTGCCGCGGCTGGGGTCATAGAGCCGGGCGATCAGGGAGGCCAGGGTGGTTTTCCCCAACCCGGTCTCGCCGACCAGAGCCAGCGTGCTGCCGGCCGGGATGTCCAGGTCGATACCGGTCAGCGCGGGCCGGTCCGCGCCGGGATAGGTGAAGCTGACGCCCGCGAGGCGGACGTGCCCGGTCACCTGGGCCGGGTCGATCTCGGCCGGGTGACCGGGCTCGGCGACCTCGACGGGCAGGTCGAGGTACTCGAAGATCCGCGCGAACAGCGCCAGCGAGCTGATCACCGACACGCTCGTGTTGAGCAGCCCCGTGATGGGCCGGAACAGGCTGTTCTGCAGGGTGGTGAAGGCGACCAGGGTGCCGATGGTGATCGTCCCGGCGGTAACCGGCAGGCCGGCGGCCAGGTAGATGACGGCGGGGATCGCAGCGAAGATGATGCTGAGGGAGGCCATCCGCCAGCGCCCGGCCAGCTGGGAGCGCAGCTCCAGGTCGATCAGGCGGGCCGAGGAGTCCGTGAACCGCTGGACCAGGGCGGGGCCGGCGCCCATCGTCTTGGCCAGCTGGACGCCGTTGATGGATAGCCCTTCCTCGATGGTGACGTTGAGGTCGGCCAGTTCGCGCTGCTGCTCGGCGGTGATGGCCCGGCGCATCCGGGCGACCTTGCGGGTCAGGTAGATCGCGGGCGGCATGATGACCAGCGAGATGAGCGACAGCCGCCACGACAGGGCGACCATGGCCACCGCGGTGCCGACCGCGGTGGTGAGGTTGGAGGCGATGGAGGTCGCGGTCGAGGTGACGACCGATTCCATCCCGCCGATGTCGTTGGTGATGCGGGACTGCACCTCGCCGGTGCGGGTCCGGGTGAAGAACGCGATGGACTGCCGCTGCAGGTGGCTGAAGACGCCGGTGCGCAGCTCATGCATGACGTGCTGGCCGACCTTGGTGCTGATCCAGGTCTGCACGACGCCGAACGCGGAGGTGATCGCGGCCACCGCGACCATGCCGATCACCAGCCAGGCGAGCAGCGTCAGGTTCTTGTGCGGCAGGGCGTTGTCGATCACCGCGCGGAGCAGGAACGGGGAGGCCAGGCCCACGACGGACGAGGCCACGATGATGGCGGTGACGATGGCCAGCTGCCAGCGGTACGGAGTGAACAGCCGTCCGATGCGGCGCAGCGACACCGTGCGCGCCTGCGCCTTCTCGGCGGCGGAAACGGTCCGCGAGCTGCGGCTGCGGCCCGCGTTACTGATGTCTCGATTCGTGTGTGGTGCTACCAAGAAGCTCTCGATTCTGCGGAGGCGGGCCCGCGCCCGGATGCGTGAGCCACGGAACGGAATATATACTGAGGCAACCTCAATATGAGCCTACAACAGGAAAGGCTGGTAGGCTATTCCCATGGTCCTGGAGCACGGTGCGGCGGATGAGCCCGCCCCGGCCAGCGACGAGCCGCTGTCCGAGGTCTTCTGGGCGGTCGCGCGCCGGCTGCGCGAGATGTCCCAGGAGACGCTGGCTCCGTGGGACATCAATCCGTCGCACCTGCGGGCGCTGCGCGTGCTGAAGCGGCACGGGACGATGCGCCTGTCGGAGCTGTCCGATCACCTGCACATCGCGCCGCGCTCGGCTACCGAGGTCGCTGACGCTCTCGAATCGCGGGGCCTGGCCCGGCGGCGCCCCGATCCGGGCGACCGGCGGGCCACCCTGATCGAGATGACCCCGCACGGCGAACGCGTTCTCGACGCGATCCGTTCGGCCCGCGGGACCGAGGCGGAACGGCTCTTCGGCCGGCTAAGCCCGGCCGACCGCGCCGAGCTGGCCCGCCTTCTCCGTAAACTCCAGGACTGAGCGCCCCGGGCGGCTATTTGCCCGGCTTCTTGACCACCGCGTTGCCGTCGACGACCAGCTCGCCTTTCTGGTTCGACACCGTGGTACGCAGCTTGATGATCCGCTTGTCGTCGCGTTTTTCCGTCACGGTGACGGTGACGGTGACGGTGTCGCCAATTTTGACTGGAGCGGTGAACTTGAGGTCCTGGCCGAGATAGATGGCGTTCGACCCGGGCAGCTGCATGCCCAGCACCGTCGAGATGAGGCCCGCCATGAGCATGCCGTGGCAGATCCGCTCCCCGAACATCGACTGCTGCGCGTATTCGGCATCGACATGCACCGGGTTGAAGTCCCCGGTGATCCCGGCGAAATTGACGATGTGGGCTTCGGTGATCGTCCTGCTGAGCGACGCTTCATCGCCGATCTTGATGTCGGCATAGGCCAGCTCGGGCATATTTCACGCTCCATGATCACGTCTGGGCTCCGGTGTTCTCCCCGCGCTGCAGGCTAACTCTTCCGGATTCTGGAAAACATGGCAGGTTACGCCAAGCATCAAGCATTCGCTTAAGTATCGCTGCTAACCCCTAATAGACAGTTGAGTAACGATCACGGACACTTGTAGCAGAGGCCGCAGGGCAGCGGCCGGGACGAGGCCGCAGCGCGGCCCGCGACAACGCGCATATCGCGCCACCGAGGTGGCACCGCGGTCTCGCCAGACGCCCTGCGCCTGACGCAAGGTATGGCCTGGTTGGAGGCACCCGTGAAAGAAATCCTCGACGCAATACTCGATCCTGATAGCACCACCGCAGACTTCGCCGCACTCCCGTTGCCGGCGTCCTACCGGGCGGTCACGCTGCACCGGGACGAAGAGCACATGTTCGACGGGCTCGACGTCCGTGACCGGGATCCCCGTAAGGCCCTCCACGTGGAAGAGGTGCCGGTCCCCGAGCTTGGCCTCGGCGAGGCACTGGTCGCGGTCATGGCAAGCGCGGTCAACTACAACACCGTGTGGAGCTCTATCTTCTCCCCGGTCTCCACGTTTGCCTTCCTGCGCCGCTACGGGAAGCTGTCAGAGCTCACCGCGCGGCACGACCTGCCCTACCACGTGGTCGGCTCGGACATGGCCGGCGTGGTACTGCGGACCGGACCCGGAGTGAACGTGTGGAAGCCCGGCGAGGAGGTCGTCGCCCACTGCCTGTCCGTCGAGCTGGAAAGCTCCGACGGCCACAACGACACCATGATGGACCCGGAGCAGCGCATCTGGGGCTTCGAGACCAACTTCGGCGGCCTCGCTCAGCTGGCCATCGTCAAGACCAATCAGCTGATGCCGAAGCCGAAGCACCTCACCTGGGAGGAGGCCGCGACGCCGGGGCTGGTGAACTCCACCGCGTTCCGCCAGCTGGTCTCGCGCAACGGCGCCGGCATGAAGCAGGGCGACAACGTGCTCATCTGGGGAGCCAGCGGCGGTCTCGGCGCCTACGCCACCCAGTACGCCCTGGCCGGCGGCGCCATCCCGATCTGCGTCGTCTCCAGCGAGGCGAAGGCTGACCTCTGCCGGTCGCTGGGCGCCGAGCTGATCATCGACCGCAAGGCCGAGGGCTACAAGTTCTGGAAGGACGAGAGGACCCAGGACCCGAAGGAATGGAAGCGTTTCGGCGGCCGGATCCGTGACCTGACCGGCGGCGAGGATGTGGACATCGTCTTCGAGCACCCCGGCCGGGAAACGTTCGGCGCCTCGGTCTACGTGACCCGCCGCGGCGGCACCATCGCGACCTGCGCGTCGACCTCCGGGTTCATGCACGAGTACGACAACCGCTACCTGTGGATGAGCCTCAAGCGCATCATCGGCTCGCACTTCGCCAACTACCGCGAGGCATGGCAGGCCAACCGCCTGATCTCGAAGGGCATGATCCACCCCACCATGTCGGTCGTCTACTCGATGGAGCAGACCGGCCAGGCCGCGCTGGACGTCCACCAGAACCTGCACCATGGGAAGGTCGGGGTGCTGTGCCTGGCTCCCCAGGAGGGCCTGGGGGTGCGCGACCCCGAACTGCGGGCCAAGCACTTGACGGAGATCAACCGATTCCGGAACGTGTGAGGATGAGGCCGGCATGACCCAGCGGTACGAGTCACCCCGGCAGGCCCATGGGCCTGCCGGGACCCGGAAGCCATCGGCCGGGGGCGCCCGGGAGCGCCCGTGGCTGATGCGGACCTATGCGGGCCATTCGTCCGCGCGGGAATCCAACGCGCTCTACCGGCGTAACCTCGCCAAGGGCCAGACCGGCCTGTCCGTCGCGTTCGACCTGCCCACCCAGACCGGCTACGACGCCGATCACGTGCTGGCCCGCGGCGAGGTCGGGCGGGTCGGTGTCCCGGTCGGGCACGCCGGTGACATGCGGGCGCTCTTCGCGGGCATCCCGCTGGATCAGACCAACACGTCCATGACCATCAACGCCACCGCCATGTGGCTGCTGGCGCTGTACCAGGTCGTCGCGGAGGAGCAAGGCGCCGACATCGCGGCCCTGACCGGGACCACGCAGAACAACATCGTCAAGGAGTACCTGGCCCGCGGGACGTACATCTTCCCGCCGGGGCCCTCCATGCGCCTGACCACCGACGTGATCGCCTACACGGTGGCCCGCATGCCCAAATGGAACCCGATCAACGTCTGCAGCTACCACCTGCAGGAGGCGGGCGCGACCCCGGTACAGGAGATCGCCTACGCGATGTGCACCGCGATGGCTGTGCTGGACGCGGTGCGCGACTCCGGGCAGGTACCCCCGGAGCGGATGGGCGAGGTGGCCGGGCGGATGTCCTTCTTCGTCAACGCGGGCGTCCGCTTTGTCGAGGAGATGTGCAAGATGCGCGCCTTCTCCCGGCTCTGGGACACCATCATCAGCACGCGGTACGGAATTGACGACCCCAGCCTCCGCCGGTTCCGCTATGGGGTGCAGGTCAACTCGCTGGGGCTGACCGAGGCGCAGCCGGAAAACAACATCCAGCGCATCGTGCTGGAGATGCTCGGCGTCACGCTGTCCAGGGACGCCCGCGCCCGGGCCGTGCAGCTGCCCGCCTGGAACGAGGCGCTCGGCCTGCCGCGGCCCTGGGATCAGCAATGGAGCCTGCGCATACAGCAGGTGCTCGCGTACGAGTCGGACCTGCTGGAATACGGTGACCTGTTCAGCGGCTCGCACGTGGTGGAGGCCAAGACCGCCGAGCTGGTGGCCGGGGCGGAAGCGGAGATCGCCACCGTGCAGGCCATGGGCGGGGTGATACCGGCGGTGGAGTCCGGCTACCTCAAGGCCCAGCTCGTCGCCTCGCACGCGGCCCGGCGCGCCCGGATGGAATCCGGCGAGGACAAGGTCATCGGGGTCAACTGCTTCCAGGCCACCGAGCCCAGCCCGCTCACCGCGGACACCGCCACCGCGATCCACCACGTGGACCCGGCCTACGAGCAGGCGGTGCTGGCCGACCTGCGGGCGTGGCGCGCCCGGCGCGACGAGACGGCGGTGGGCACCGCGCTGGGCCAGCTCACGGCCGACGCGGCCCGCGAGGATGTCAACCTGATGACCGCGACCCTGGCCTGCGCGCGGGCGGGAGTGACCACCGGCGAATGGTCCGCCGCGCTGCGCGAGGTGTTCGGCGAGTACCGGGCCCCCACCGGAATCAGTGGCGCCCCGGTCACGGCGCCCACCACGGCGGGCGGCGACATGACCGCGGTCCGCGAGGCGGCCGCCGGCACGGCCGCGGAGATCGGCGCGGGCCTGCTGCGCCTGCTGCTCGGCAAGCCCGGCCTGGACGGTCACTCCAACGGCGCCGAGCAGATCGCCGTCCGCGCCCGCGACGCCGGGTTCGAGGTGATCTACCAGGGCATCCGGCTCACCCCTGCGCAGATCGCAGCGGCCGCGGTCGCCGAGGACGTGCACTGCGTCGGGCTGTCCATCCTCTCCGGCGGGCACGCCGAGCTGGTGCCAGACGTGCTGCGCCGGCTGCGTGAGTCCGGCGCGGGGGACATCCCGGTGGTGGTCGGCGGGATCATCCCGCCGGCGGACGCCGAGGCCCTCCGGGCCGAGGGTGTCGCCGCCGTCTTCACCCCGAAGGATTTCGAAATTACCGCCATCATCAGCGGAATCATCAATGAGATACGCCGTGCCCATAAGCTCCAGCCATGGCCGGGCCGGCCAGGTGCCCTGGCCGGGGCCACGAGTGAAGGATGACAGCAGCGACATGATGACCGAACCCGCCACCCCCGCCGCTCCCGCGGCCAGCCGCCAGCGCCCGCGCCGATCCTGCCTGGCCGTCCCGGGCAGCAGCCCGCGCTTCCTGGAGAAGGCCCAGAGCCTGCCCGCCGACCAGGTGTTCCTGGACCTCGAGGACGCGTGCGCGCCGCTGGTCAAGGAAAGTGCCCGGCAGACCATCGTGGATTCCCTCAACACCGGCGACTGGAGCGGCAAGGCACGCGTCGTCCGGGTCAACGACTGGACGACGCACTGGACCTACCGGGACGTGATCACGGTGGTCGAGGGCGCGGGCCCCAATCTGGACTGCATCATGCTGCCCAAGGTGCAGGACGCCGAGCAGGTCAGGGCGCTGGACCTGCTGCTCACCCAGATCGAGAAGACGATGGGCTTCGAGGTGGGCCGGATCGGCATCGAGGCACAGATCGAGAACGCCCGGGGGCTGGTGAACGTCGACGCGATCGCCGCGTCCTCGCCACGGCTGGAGACCATCATCTTCGGGCCGGCCGACTTCATGGCCTCGATCAACATGAAGTCGCTGGTGGTGGGTGAGCAGCCGCCCGGCTATCCCGCGGACGCCTACCACTACATCCTGATGCGCATCCTGATGGCCGCCCGGGCCAACGACCTGCAAGCCATCGATGGTCCCTACCTGCAGATCCGGAACTCCGACGGCTACCGCGAGGTCGCCCGCCGGGCCGCGGCCCTGGGGTTCGACGGCAAGTGGGTCCTGCACCCGGACCAGATCGCGGCCGCCAACGAGATCTTCTCGCCCTCGCAGGAGGACTACGACCACGCGGAACTGATCCTGGACGCCTACGACTGGTGCACCTCGGAGGCCGGCGGGGCCAAGGGATCGGCGATGCTCGGGGACGAGATGATCGACGAGGCCTCCCGCAAGATGGCGCTGGTCATCGCGGGCAAGGGCCGCGCCGCGGGGATGCACCGCACGTCCAAGTTCGAGCCCCCGCAGGCCTGACGCGGCGCGCCCGGCGGGGCGCACGCATAACAGAAGAAGGACACCACCATGCAGTTCGGTCGAACCTACGAGGAGTTCGAGGTCGGGGCGGTCTACAAGCACTGGCCCGGGAAGACCGTCACGGAGTACGACGACCACCTGTTCTGCCTCCTCACCATGAACCACCATCCGCTCCACCTGGACGCCCACTACGCCGGGGAGACGACGGACTTCGGCCGGAACGTGGTGGTGGGCAACTACATCTACTCGCTGCTGCTCGGCATGTCGGTACCAGACGTATCGGGCAAGGCCATCGCGAACCTCGAGATCGAGTCGCTGAAGCACGTGGCGCCGACCTTTCACGGCGACACCATCTACGGCGAGACCACCGTCCTCGGCAAGCGGCCGTCCACGTCGAAGAGCGACCGCGGCGTCGTCGAGGTCGAGACGCGCGGCTACAAGCAGGACGGCACCCTGGTGTGCGTGTTCCGCCGCAAGGTGATGGTGCCGACCGAGACGTACATCAAGGAGCGGGGCGGCGAGCAGCCCGGCCGGCCCGAGCCGACCGCCTGAGCTCTTAACGACCAGCAGAACGGAGCCGCACCATGGAACGCCTCGCGAAGACCGAAGGCCTGACTGATATTCAGCGGGACATCCTCAGCACGGTGCGGGAGTTCGTCGACAAGGAGATCATCCCGGTCGCCAGCGAGCTTGAGCACAAGGACGAGTACCCGGCGCAGATCGTCGAGGGGATGAAGGAGCTCGGCCTGTTCGGGCTGACCATTCCCGAGGAGTACGGCGGCCTGGGCGAGTCGCTGCTCACCTACGCGCTGGTGGTGGAGCAGATCGCCCGCGGGTGGATGTCGGTGTCGGGCATCGTCAACACCCACTTCATCGTCGCCTACATGATCAGCCAGCACGGCACGCAGGAGCAGAAGGACTACTTCCTGCCCCGGATGGCGGCCGGCGAGGTGCGCGGCGCGTTCTCCATGTCCGAGCCGGGCATGGGCTCGGACGTCTCGGCGATCCGCACCCGGGCGGAACGCGACGGCGACGACTACGTGATCAACGGCCAGAAGATGTGGCTGACCAACGGCGGCACCTCCAACCTGGTAGCGGTGCTGTGCCGGACCGACGAAGGTCACGACGCGCCGCACCGGAACATGACCACCTTCCTGATCGAGAAGGAGCCGGGCTTCGGCGCGAACCCGTCGGTGCCGGGCCTGACCGTGCCCGGGAAGATCGAGAAGATGGGCTACAAGGGCGTCGACACCACCGAGCTGATCCTCCACGACGTACGCATTCCCGCCGGGCGGGTGCTCGGTGAGGCCCCCGGCCAGGGCTTCTACCAGATGATGGACGGCGTCGAGGTGGGGCGCGTCAACGTCGCCGCCCGCGGCTGCGGCGTCGCCCTCCGCGCCTTCGAGCTCGGCATCGCCTACGCGCAGCAGCGGCACACGTTCGGCAAGCCGATCGCGGAGCATCAGGCCATCCAGTTCAAGCTGGCCGAGATGGGCATCAAGGTCGAGGCCGCCCATCAGATGATGACGGTGGCGGCCCGCAAGAAGGACTCCGGGGAGCGCAACGACCTGGAGGCCGGCATGGCCAAGTACCTGGCGTCGGAGTACGCCAAGGAGGTCGTGGAAGACTCCTTCCGCATCCACGGTGGCTACGGCTTCTCCAAGGAGTACGAGATCGAGCGGCTGTACCGGGAGGTGCCCATGCTGCTGATCGGGGAGGGCACAGCCGAGATCCAGAAGATGATCATCGGACGCCGGCTGCTAGAGGAGTACCGGATCCCGCGTTAGCCGCCCACGGCGCGGTCCTCGTCCCCGGGGGCCGGGCCGGTCCCCCGATCGTGGGCCAGCCACACCACGGCCAGCGGCGGCACCGTCAGCTCGGCGGAGTATTCCAGGTCGTTCCAGCTGATCGCCTCGGCCGTGACGTCCCCGGTGAGGGCGTTGCTGCCGCCGAACTCTGAGCTGTCGGAATTGAAGATCTCCACCCAGCGCCCTGGCTGGGGAAGCCCGACGCGGTAGCCGTGCCGCAGCACCGGGGTGAGGTTCGCCACGCAGGCGATGGTGCGCCCGGCGGACACCGGGAACCGGAGAAACGACAGCACGCTGTTGTCCGCGTCGTTCGGGTCGATCCAGCGGAAGCCGGTCCAGTCGAAGTCCTGCTCCCAGAGGGCAGGTTCCCGGCGGTAGACGGTGTTGAGCGCCCGGACCATGGCCTGCACTCCCGCGTGCTCGGGATAGTCGAGCAGGTGCCAGTCGATGCTGCGATCGTGGTGCCACTCGTCGTTCTGGCCGATCTCGCCGCCCATGAAGAGCAGCGGCCGGCCGGGATGCGCCCACATCCAGGCCAGCAGCGCGCGCAGGTTCGCGAACTGCTGCCAGCGGTCCCCGGGCATCCGGCTGAGCAGCGATCCCTTGCCGTGTACCACCTCGTCGTGGCTCAGGGGCAGGATGAAGTTCTCGGTGAAGGCGTACAGCAGGGCGAACGTCAGCTCGTGGTGGTGGTAGCGCCGGTGGATGGGCTCCTTGCTGAAGTACACCAGCGTGTCGTTCATCCACCCCATATTCCATTTGAAGCCGAAGCCGAGGCCGCCCAGGTAAGTGGGGCGGGAGACGGCCGGCCAGGAGGTGGACTCCTCCGCCACCAGCATGGCGGACGGGTGGTGGCGGTACACGACCTCGTTGACTTCCTTGATGAAGTCGATGGCTTCCAGGTTCTCCCGGCCCCCGAAACGGTTGGTGACCCACTCGCCCTCCCGGCGCGAGTAGTCCAGATAGAGCATGGAGGCGACCGCGTCCACGCGCAGCCCGTCGATGTGGAACTCCTCGATCCAGTACAGCGCGTTGGCGAGCAGGAAGTTGCGCACCTCGTGGCGCCCGTAGTTGAAGACCAGGGTGCCCCAGTCCGGGTGCTCGCCCAGCCGCGGGTCGGCGTGCTCGTACAGCGCCGAGCCGTCGAAGCGGGCCAGCGCCCAGTCGTCCTTGGGGAAGTGCCCGACCACCCAGTCGACGATGACGCCAATGCCGGCCTCGTGCAGCCGGTCGACCAGGAAGCGGAAATCGTCGGGTGTCCCGAACCGGGCCGTCGGCGCGTAGTAGCCGGTGACCTGGTACCCCCACGAACCGGTGAACGGGTACTCCGCCACCGGGAGGAACTCCACGTGGGTGAATCCGAGGTCGGTCAGGTACCCCGGCAGGATGTCAGCCGTCTCGCGGTAGGTCAGCGGGCGCCATCCGTCGCCGTCCTGGGTCAGCCGCCACGAGCCCAGATGGCATTCGTAGATCGATACCGGCGCGTGCAGCAGGTCGGTGGCCGCCCGTTCGGCGAACCAGGCCGCGTCCTGCCACTCGTACTCGCTCCGGGTGACCACGCTGGCCGTGGCCGGCGGAACCTCGGTGGCGAAAGCGAACGGGTCCGCCCGCAGGCTGAGCTGACCCTGCTGGCTGACCACCTCGAACTTGTAGTGAGCGCCGGGACCGATCCCCGGCAGGAAGATCTCCCACACGCCGGAGCTGCCCAGGGACCGCATCGGGTTCAGGCGGCCGTCCCAGCCGTTGAAGTCGCCCACCACCCGGACCGCCTGGGCGCCGGGTGCCCACACCGCGAACGATGTGCCCGTCGTTCCCTGGTGCACGCGCACCTGGGCGCCGAGGTGGCGCCACAGTCCCTCGTGCCGGCCCTCGGCGAGCAGGTGCAGGTCGAGGGGCCCGAGGGTGGGCCAGAAACGGTAGGGGTCGGCGGCGGTGACGACCGTGCCATCGGGATAGGTAATTTCCAGCAGATAGTCCGGGACCGCCGCCCCCTCGAGGACGCCGGCGAACACCCCGGCCGGGTGCACGCAGCGCATCGGGATCCGCTGCCCCCCGGCGAGAATGGTCATGGTGGCCGCGCCGGGGCGCCACCCGCGGATCACTACGTGGTCGTGGCCGTCGGCGTCGTGCACCAGGTGCGCGCCCAGCACGTGGTGCGGATCGTGGTGCTGTCCAGCAACCAGGCGATCCAGGTCCGGATCTTCCACGCTGAGGACGTTTTCGCTCGGTGCGCTCATCACTGGCCCCTTCGGTGCGGCGATTTCCCATGCAAGCTCAGATCAGGCGGACGCGCCAGGGCAGGATCCGGATTGAAATGTTAAGGGCGGGTAAACCCACTGTGCCGGGACCGGTGAGGCCGCGTGAGCTCACCGCCGGTGGACAGCAAGGGAGCGTACCATGACCGTCCGGCCCGCCAACTGCGCCCACCTGCACAGCGCTTTCGGCCCAGGATGCCCCTACTGCCACCCGCCCCGGTCCGAACGGGCGCTGGACGGCCCGGCCATGGTCGGGGCCCGGGGCGCCGTGGCCGACGAGCCGGAAACTGGCCGGGAGAGCCAGCCGTCCTAGCTAATAGCTAACCCGGCCGGCGGCGATGACCCGGCGTGCGGGAAGCGGCTCGCGGGGAAGCGCGACGCGTGCGGCCGCCCCGCCCAGCGCGGCCAGGTAGCCGTCCCGGGACATCAGGACGGCGCCGAGTGACCGCAGGAACGGGCTGTCCCATTGCGCGTCGATCAGCACGCCGCCGGCCTGGGCGAGCCGTGCGGCCATATCCGCGACCGCGATCCTCGCCGCCTCCGGCCGCCGGCTGAACATCGAGTCCCCGCTCAGCGCCCGGCCGACGCCGACCCCGAGAGCACCGCCGATCAGGTCGCTGTCCTGCCATACCTCGATGCTGTGCGCCCAGCCCTGCTCGTGCAGCGCGGTCATGCTCGCCAGCAGTGCGTCGGTGAACCAGCGCGGCTCACGTCCCGCCCGGCATTCCTCGGCGACCCGGCCGAACGCACGGTCCGCGGTCGTCCAGGCGTGGCCACGCTGCAGCTGCTTCCGGGCGTTGCGGCCGAGGTGCACGCCGGTGACGCTGATCACCGGGCGCGGGTCAGGTGACCACCACGCCACCTGGTATGGATCGCCGGCTGTGCGGCTTACCACGCCGATGCTGCCCTCGGTGACCCGGTCCTCATAACGGAATTCGTTGATGTCCCGCGCGAATTCATCGGCCGCCGGGAACGGGAAAATTCCGCGCTGGTAGGCACCGAGAATGCTGGCCGGGCTCAGGTCAGCGGAGAAAGCGACCGGGCCGTTCGCCGCGGATGGCGTGATCTCAAACGAGTCCCAGCCGGGACAGCAGCGCATCGTCACGGTGCGGGGCGCCGTCCGTTGCTGGCCGGGGAACGGGAAGAGCCCGCCGCGGCGCCGGGATCGCGCAGGTAACCGGTGGCGATAAGGCGATTGATGGTGAGGTCGAGCAGCCTTTCGCCGACGGCCGGGAAAACAATGCTGCTGTCCCGCAGCGCGTATTCGGTGTGGGACCGGGTGTAGGACGGGAAGATGTGCCCCAGGTACATCTCCGCCACGGTCAGGCCAGTTTCCTGATCGCGGTCGACGAAGAGCGGCACGAATGCGGTCATCGGGTGGCCAGGATGGTCCGCGGCGTACTTCAGCAGCTCATCGATCCATTCTTGGTAGGGAATCTCGCGGATGCTGAATCCGTGCGTGCGCAGCCGGTCAACCAGGGATCCCAGCGGCGCCCGGCGCGAGCTGGCCAGGTGGTAGGTGTGCCCGGCGGCCGCGGAATGCGTGGAGATGTGCGTGATGGCGGCCGCGCAGATATCGGCGGGCACGAAGTCGAGCGGCAGGTCGATATCCGGGGCCACGCCCGCGTCCGTGATAAACCGGACCAGGGCGTACATTTCGGTAGCGGTATTCCAGGCGCCGGTACGGTCATCCCCGGTGATGTCCAGCGGGCGGTAGATGGCCACCGGCAGGCCCGCCCGTGCGGCGTTCCTGAGCAGCTCCTCGGCGACGAATTTGGTTTCCAGGTAGCCCATGCGCAGCTGGTCCGCGTACGCGAGCGGGGTGTCCTCGGTCACCTCGCGGACGCCCATCGCGCCGAAACCGGCAAGCACGGCCGTACTGGAGATGAAGTGGACCGGTATGCCCCGGTACCGGCCCGCCAGCCGGATCAGTTCCCGGGTCCCGGTCACGTTGGTGGCGCGCAGCTCCTCGTACGGGTAGATGAAGTTGACGACCGCGCCGGCGTGGTAGATGGCATCGACGCTCTCCGCCAGCTCGCTGAAGGTGCCGGGGGGCAGGCCAAGTTCCGGCTCGGCGAGATCCCCGGGCAGCGGTACGATCCGGCGGAGATCCAGGTCGCCGAGCGCGTACCGCCCGGCCGTGTGAGTGATGCGCCGCAGCGCGTCCGGCGCATCCGGTGCCCGGACGAGGCAGTGGATCCGTGCCGTCGTCGATCGCAGCAGCTCGCGCAGCAGATGGATACCTAGGAAACCGGTCGCCCCGGTCAGCAGCACCTCGCGTGGTTCCCGCCATCGCGGCGGCGGCCCCGCATGCCGCTCGATGGCGTGGTCAAGTTCGGCCTCGCGGGCGACGTCGATGTGATGGTCCGCGCCGCCCTCGGCCAGCGTTCCCGCCCGGGCGTCGTCGGTGGCCTGCGCGAAATTCCGCAGGGTGGGCTGGCGGAGCAGGCAGCGGGTGAGCGGGCGGATGTGGCCCGGGCTGATCCCGAACATGACCCGGACGTGCGCGAGCATCTCCGCAGCCCGGAGTGAGTCACCGCCCAGCAGGAAGAAGTCGTCGTCCAGGCCGACCGGCCCGGTCTGCAGGACCCGGGACCACAGGTGTGCCATGCCCGCCTGCAGCGGCGAATACCCCTGGCCGGTGTTCCCGCTCGCGCCGATCGCGGGCGCCGGGAGGGCCTGCCGGTCGAGGGTGCCGTCTGGCGCCCGCGGCAACTGGCCGACCTCGACGAACAGCCCGGGAACCATGGAACCGGGCACCCGCGCGGCCAGGAATTCCCGCAGGCACTCGCCGGACGGCGGGTCCTGTGCCGGGCCGGCCGGGCCGCCCGGCGGCCCGGCGCGGCCGCGGGTGTAGTAGGCGGCCAGCTGGCGGTGGCCGGGGTCCCCGTACACGAGAACGGCGGCCTCACCCACACCGGGATGGCGGGTGAGAGCGCTTTCGATCTCGGCCGGCTCGATGCGGAAGCCGCGCACCTTGATCTGGCGGTCCGCGCGCCCGATGACCTCCAGGCACTGATCCGTGCGCCAGCGCCCGATGTCTCCGGTCCGGTACATCCTGCCGCCGGGCACGGTGCTGTACGGATTCGGCAGGAACCGCTCGGCGGTGAGGCCCGGCCTGCCCAGGTAACCCCGTGCGACGCCGCAGCCGCCGATGTAGATCTCGCCCTCCGCACCCTCCGGAACCGGGGCCAGCGTTTCGCTGAGCACGAGCACCTGCGTGTGCGGGAGCGGCCTGCCCGCCGGCACCCGGCCGGACGGTGCCCAGGTGGCCGGATCCCGGGGCACGGGGAACAGGGTGGACGTGATCGCCACCTCGGTCAGCCCGTACGCATTCAGCAGGATCGCTCCCGGCGCCGCGTCCATCGCCGCCGTGCAGTCCGCCGGTACGGCCATCTCCCCGCCGGTGATCATGAGCCGGATGCTGCGCAGCCGCTCATCGCCGGGCTGGGTGATCGCCAGCAGCTGGTGCCAGTACACGGGCGCCAGGTCAGCCACGGTGACCTGCTCCTCCTCGAGGTAGCGGAGGAGGTCGGTGGGGGCCACCGTTCCCGGTGGCGGCAGCATAAGCGTCGCCCCGCTGCACAAGGTCACCAGGATCTGCTCCACCGACGTGTCAAAACCCAGCGAAGCGAGCTGGAGCACGCGGTCCTGCGCGCAAATCTGGTACTGGCGCGACAGTTCCTGGATGGTGCAGGCCAGGGCGGCGTGGCTGACGGCCACCGCCTTGGGGTGACCGGTCGAGCCAGACGTGTGGATGACGTACGCGAGGTTGCCCGCCGCCGCGCGCGCATCGGGGGCAGCCGTGGCCCGTTCCGGCGGATCGGCGCTCAGTCCGCCGGTCACCAGCAGCCGGGCGCCCGTTCCCGGGAACGCCCCGGCGTCCGCGCCGTTCACCATGATGACCGCGGGACGGGCTTCCTCGCACATCTGGGTCAGCCGCGCGGCCGGCAGCGATGGGTCCAGCGGCAGGTACGCAGCGCCCGCCTTCAGCACCGCGAGCAGGCACCGGATCGCGGCGATGCCGCGGGCCTGGCAGACGCCGGCCAGGCCCTCCGGGCCAGCCCCCAGTTCCCGGAGATGATGGGCCAGCTGGTTCGCCGACTCATCGAGCTCGCGGTACGTCAGCCGCTCACCCCCGGCGTCCACCGCGGTCGCATGCGGCTGGCGGGCAGCGTGCGCACCGAAGAGGCCGAGGACGGATGGCCCGTTGCGGGGATGCGCGATGCCGCCGTGAGGTGGCGCGCCTCTTCCTGATTCGCCCGGGTCATCCGGATCCGGGTGGCCGGCCCGGATTCCGGCCGGGGTGATATCCCGCCAGAGAGCGGCGACCACGGCCTGGCATGCGGGCCTGGGCATCACGGCCGATCGCCGGCTCCACCCGTCCGGCAGGGCCAGATCTGCTCGCCAGATCGCGTGCTGCCCCTCCCCGTTGGCGACCACGGTAAAGCCGCCTTGCCCGGGCGGCGGCGCTATCACCTGACTTGGCGTGATATTCGATGTGCTGCTATCGGCCATGTTTGACAGTTCTGCTCGTGCGCGCATGCCAGTAGATGTCCGGAACGGCGCGCCCAGGCCGTTGCGCCGCGCGGGTGATGGTCCTTCGATGGCCCTTTCTACCCACTGTGAGCAGACTGACACACTTTTAGGTCACCGAACGTAAGGCCGGCGGTGCGATTTAATACATATAAGACTTATCGGTCTCACTGCGGGCGGCGCCATGCCATAGGCACGCGCCGGTGTGCCGTTGCGCCGGGGGAAAGATCATACTGAGAACATGGCGCGCTACCGGGGAAAGCGCGTAGGGGCGTAAAGCAGGCTTGGGGGGATTGGCTTGACATCTCGGCAGCGTCTATTGGCGGCCTATGTCATCTGGCTGGCGGTGCTCATTGCGGCGTATTACGGGCTGCCCGGAGTGCGGTCCGAGACGTGGGCCCTGATCGGCCTGAGCGGTGTCAGTGCCATCGTGGCCGGGGTCATCATCAACCGCCCCGCCCGCAAGGCCCCCTGGCTGCTGCTGGCCGGGGCAAACCTGAGCTTTATCGCGGGCCAGACCAGCTTTCTCGTGCTGACGCAGATCGGGGCGAAGGTTCCCTTTCCCTCTTTTGCGGATGTCCTGTACCTGCTGACGTATCCGCTGTACGCCGCCGGATTGCTGATTTTCATCTGGTGGCGCACCCCGGACGGTGACCGGCGGAGCCTTATCGATGCTCTGACCCTGACCGTCGGCCTGGCCTTGCTGTCCTGGATTTACCTGATCCTGCCCTATGTGCACAACCCCGCGCTGTCGTCGCTGCAGAAATGCGTCGCGATCGCGTACCCGCTGGGCGATGTGCTGGTCCTGGCCATGCTCGCCCGGCTGCTCGCGCCGGGGACCGCTCGCGCCAGGTCGGTTCAGCTGCTGACGCTCGGGACGGTCGGCATGCTGGTCTCCGACGTACTGTTCGGGCTCATCCAGCTCTACGGGTCATTTCACAACGGGACAATCGCCGACCTCGGCTGGGCGGTCCTTTACGGAGCGTGGGGTGCCGCGGCCCTGCACCCGGCGATGTCCGAGCTCACGCAGCCGGTTTCGGCGCAGCCGGCGGTGGCGTCGCCACGCCGGCTGACCGTGCTCATGCTCGCGTCGCTGGTCGCCCCGGCCGTGCTGTTCATCCAGTCGGTCCGGGGCCAGTACCGCGACGACGATGTGATCGCGGTCTTTTCCGCCGTCCTCTTCCTGCTCGTGCTCTCCCGACTATGGGACGTGGCGGCGTCGCACCGCCGCTCGCTGGCCCGTGAGCGCGCGGTACGGATGGCCGGCGCGTCTCTCGCCGCGGCCGCCACCGTGGAGGAGGCGGCCGTCGCGGTGCGGCGGGTAGCGGCGACCCTGGCCGGACCGGACTCGCCGTCTGAGGCGCTGCTCCTGGTCCGGGACGACGGTAATTTCCGCGCCGTCGCGGCCGACTGCGCTGATCCCGCCGCGATGAGCCGGCTCGCGGAACCGGCCGAAGCGTGGCTGCCGCTGCTCACCGGGTCGGTGCCGCTGTTCGTGCCGGCCGCGAAGCTCGGTACGCAGGCCAGGGCGCTGCTGCCCGGCGGCGACGGGATCCTGCTCTGCCCGCTGACGCTCCGGGACCGGCCGTCGGGCGACCCGCTCATCGGGGCGCTGGCCGCATTCGGTGAACAGCGGACGCTGGCCAGCCTGTCGCTGACCTTTGAAATCCTGGCTCATCAGGTCGCGCTGGCGGTCGAGCGCGTCACGCTGAGCCAGGAAGTCATCCGCCAGCGCAGCGAGGCCTACTTCCGGACGCTCGTCCAGGACACCTCTGACGTCATCCTCATCGTCGGTGACGACGGGAAGGTCGGGTACGCGACGCCCTCGGCGAAGAGCATCTTCGGCGACGTCAGCGTGGAGGGCGCCGCCCTCTGGGAGCTGGTCGCGGACGGCGGGCGGGCCGAGGTCGTCCGCGCGCTGAACCGGATGCGGAGATACGTGGGGCACAGCTCCTACTACGAGGACTGGCAGATCACCCGGCGCGACGGCCTTAACGTCCAGGTCCAGGTCAGGTGCAGCGACCTGCGCGGCGATGACACCGTGGGCGGCCTGGTCCTGACGATGCGGGACGTGACCGAGCAGCGTCAGCTGGAGAATGAGCTGAAGCACCGCGCCTTCCACGACGCGCTGACCGGGCTGCCCAACCGGCTGCTGTTCCAGGACCGCACCTCCCGCGCTCTCGCCCGGGCCAGGCGCGACGGGACGACGACCGGCGTGCTGTTCGTGGATCTGGACGATTTCAAGGTCACCAACGACACGATGGGCCACAGCGTCGGCGACGAACTCCTGGCCGCGGCCGCGATACGGCTGTCCTCCGTGGTCCGGGACTGCGACACCGCGGCGCGGCTCGGCGGCGATGAATTCGCGCTGCTCATCGAGGAGGCCCCGGATCCGGCCGCGGTGGAGGCCTTTGCCGAGCACGTGGTCGGCGCCTTCAGCGAGCCGTTCGCGCTCGCTGACGGTTCGGTGATCACCACCGCCACGGTCGGCGTGGCCACGACGGCGGACAGTGCCGACGTGGACGAGTTGCTCCGCCACGCGGACCTGGCCTTGTACGCCGCCAAGACGGCCGGCAAACGGCAGTGGCGCCGCTACCAGCCCGTGCTGAGTGCCGGGATGATCCGCCGCCGGGAGGTGCAGGCCGCGCTGCAGGAGGCGATCACCAGCTCTGGCTTTACCCTCGTGTATCAGCCCATCGTGGCTCTGAGCAGCGGCGAAGTCGCCGGGTTCGAAGCCCTGGTGCGGTGGCCTCATCCGCAGTGGGGCATGATGCAGCCCGACCAGTTCATCGAGCTGGCCGAGGAGACCGGCCACATTGTTCCGCTCGGCTCCTGGGTTCTCGGGCAGGCGGCGGCCGAGATCGTCCAGTGGCGGCGCCGGCTAGCGCATCAGAGGCCGCTGTACGTCAGCGTGAACGTCTCGGCCCGCCAGCTCCGCGACCCCGGCTTTGTCGACGGCGTGCGGCGTGTCCTGGGGGAGACGGGCCTGACCCCGTCGGCGCTGATGCTCGAGCTCACCGAGAGCGTGCTGCTGCGCCGGGACGACCGGATTCACGCCGACCTGAGGGAGCTGAAGGCCATCGGCGTGAAGCTGGCTATCGACGACTTCGGTACCGGGTACTCATCGCTGAGCTACCTGCGGGAACTGCCGATAGACGTCCTCAAGATAGACAAGTCCTTCGTCGATGGCATCGCCGTCTCCGAGCAGCGGCTGGCCCTCGTGGAAGGCATCATCCGGATCGCCAGGACACTGCATCTCGCCGTCATTGCCGAGGGCATCGAGACCGAGGTGCAGCGGGATCTGCTGGTCTCCATGGGCTGCCAGTACGGCCAGGGATACCTGCTGGCCATGCCGGTGGCCCCGGTGCAGGCCGAAGCGCTCGTCCGGGTCGGCCGCAGCCTGGTCCCCGAGCTGCCCCGGGTCAGCAGCTGACCGGCCGATTGGGTGGGCTGTGCGCGCGACCGCGCGCTGGGTTACCTGGCGGACAGGATGCAGAACTCGTTGCCTTCGGGGTCGGCCAGGACGGTCCACGATTCACGGCCGGCCTGGCCCACGTCCGCCGGGGTCGCGCCGCGGCCCTGCAGGCGCGCTATCTCGGCGGCGGGATCGTCACCGCGATAGGGGGCCACGTCTGGGTGGATCCGGTTCTTGACCTGCTTGTGCCCGGGTACCCGCAGGAACTCCAGGTACGGCCCGGCACGCTGGGGGGAGCGGAGCCCGGCGATGTGCTCCTCGGCGTAGGCGATCTGCCAGCCCGCCGCGTCCACCCAGAAGCGGGCCAGGGCCGCGGGGTCGGCGCAGTCGGTGATGACCGCGGCGACCGGGCCCGTGTCGAGGTAGCTGCCACGCGGCTCCAGCACGCAGAGCTCGTTGCCTTCTGGGTCGGCGAGGACGACCCAGGGCACGTCGCCCTGGCCGACGTCGGCCGGCCTGGCTCCGAGGTCGCGCAGCCGGCTGACCAGCTCAGCCTGGTGCGCGGGGGAGGTGGTGGCCAGATCCAGGTGGACGCGATTCTTCCCCGTCTTGGGCTCGGGTACCGGGACGAACACCAGCGGCAGCGCGGACGGATCGGGGTAGCTGAAGCCGGCCGGCCATACGTCCACCTCTTCGGCCGTCTCGTCGGCGATGTCCCAGCCCAGAGCGCCGGCCCAGAAGCGGGCCAGCCGGGCCGGATCGTTGGCGTCCACCACGAGATGCACCAGGCGCGTCGGCATAGCCCTAACCTAGCCCGCCGGCGGCCGGGAACCGCGCGAACGTGGGCCGCTGCGGCGGACGGGCCGGACATGCCGCCGGCCCGGTGCCGGGGCGCTCGCCCCGGCCCCCCGAATCGGGAGCGATCCCCCAGATTTGCCGTCCGCATTACCTAGATTTGCGCTGGGGGCCCCCAGGAGAGGATGGCTGTGGCGGAGTACGACTACGTCGTGGTCGGCGCGGGCACGGCCGGCTGCGTGCTGGCGGCCCGGCTGGCCGGGCATCCAGAGGCCCGCGTGCTGCTCCTGGAAGCAGGCCGTTCCCGGCGCACCCGGGCCATGGCCGTGCCGAACGCGTGGCCGGAGAATCTGGGCTCGCCGGCGGACTGGGCTGACGTCACCACCAGCCAGGCGGACGCCGGGCCGGTCGCGTACCCGAGGGGCAGGGCGCTCGGCGGTTCCGGCGCCATCAACGCCATGGCGCACGTCCGCGGCCACCGGGCGGTCTACGACGGCTGGGCGGCGGCCGGCGCGGCCGGCTGGGGGTTTGCCGATCTGCTGCCGTACTTCCGCAGGAGCGAGCGGGCCGACGGGCGCGATCCGCTGCTGCGCGGGACGGACGGCCCCGTGCGGGTGGCGCCCGCGGCGCGGCGCCACCCGGTCGCGGAGGCGTTCACGGCTGCGCTCAGCGCGCTCGGCTGCCCGGCCACGGATGACCTGAGCGGCGGTCAGCAGGAGGGCGTGGCCTGGATCGACCTGGCCATCGCCGGCGGGCAGCGGGTCAGTTCCGCCGACGCCTACCTGAGCCCGGCCATGGGCCGCCCGAACCTGGTCGTGCAGACGGAGTGCCTGGTGCGCCGGCTGATCGTCCGGCACGGTCGCTGCACCGGCGTCAGCTACGTCCGGCACGGGGTACCGGAGGAGCAGCGAATGGATGACCTGGTGACAGGTCCGTTCGGGGGTATACCGCTCCCGACATCGGCGAGCACGGCTCGACCATCTACTGGAACGCGGGGCTGACCCTGGTGCCGCTGTGCATCGCGCTCGGCGCGGCGGCCCATATCGCCGGGGACGAGCTCACCCACGGCGGATGCCCGCTGGCGTGGCCGGTCAGCCGCCGGGAGTACCATCTGCTGCACCGGCTGCAGATCACCACCGGCCGGTTCGCAGAGCACTGGATCGTCTCCACCCTGCTGCTGGCCGGGCTCGGCTACCTGCTGTGGCGAAACACCGGCGTCGCCGGGCTGGTGAACCACCTGCACGTCACGGGGAGCGCCGCGCCGTGACCGTTACGCCGTACGGCCCGGGCCGACGTGCGTGTCCAGCCATTCCTGCAGAGGCCCGGCGAGGGCGAAGAACTCCACCAGCCGCGCCTTCGCCTGCGGGGTGGCGAGCCATGTCCCGGCCGGCCACTCCCGCCAGGCGATGAGGCCCTTCAGCCGCAGCAGATCGATCCGGGGATGATCCTTGGCGTACCCGCGCGGCGCGGACTTCAGCTGGTCGTGTGCGGTGACCTCGATGCCGGCGTCCCGGAGCACGGTCACCCGGCGCGCGACCTCCGCTCCGGACGGCTCGGCATCCACCGCCTCGCGGTAACGCTGAAGCTGGCCGGCGTCCATCGCGTACACGCCGCGGCCTGCGGCCAGGCCCGCCGCCGACAGCCGGACGTACCCGCCCGCGGCGATCCTGGCGCCGATGGCGGTCTTGTAGGGGGACTTGTCCGCGCTGAAGCGGACGTCCCGGTAGGGCCGGAAAATGCGGCCCGGGCCGAGCTGACCGGCCAGTTCGTCCAGCAGCAGTTCCATCGGGCGCAGGACGGCCTGCTCGTAGACGGCTTTGTGGGCCTGCCAGTAGGCCTTTGAGTTGTCCTCTTCGAGCCCGTCGTAGAAGTCGATCGCCTCGGCGTTCCAGCCCCGGAATCCCACCCTCGCGATGATAGCGAGGCCTGCCCCGGTCATCGAGCCCGCCGCGGGGCGGCCCCTCCCGGGTGCCGTGTCCGCGGCCCTGGGGCGTCGCTGACGTTATGGCCGGTGCTTGAATAAGACCAACGCTGGCGCGCCTGCCGTCCGCAGCCGGGCGGGCTGGTCGCCGCGACAACCGGAGGCGTGCCCATGATCCTGGTGACCGGAGCGACCGGAAGGGTCGGCTACCACCTGATGGCGGCGCTGGCCGACGCGGGTGCTGAGGCCACGGCGATGGTGCGGGTCGAGGCCAAGGGCGAGGACCTGCCCGGGCCGGGCAAGCACATCGTCGCGGCCTTCGACCAGGCGCCTGCGGCGGAGGTGCTGCGGGCCTTCGACCGGGTGTTCCTGCTGAGCCCGGCGTCCGAGGAACAGGCTGAGCTGGAAATTCTCTTCATCGACGCGCTGGTGGCAGCGGGTCACCGGCCGTACGTGGTGAAGGTCGCGGCCGACGGCTTCCAGGAACCGGACTGCGAGGTGCGCTTCATGCGCAGCCACCGGCAGATCGCCGCGCACCTGGAAGCCACCGGGCTGCCGGCCAGCTACCTGGCGCCCACCCTGTACATGGAGAACCTGCTGTGGGCGGCGGAAACCATCCGTACGGAGGGCACGATCTACGCGCCGGCGGGGCACGGCCGGGTCGCCTTCATCGCGGCCAGTGACGTCGCCAAGGTCGCCGCGCGCCTGCTCACCGGCCCGGGCCAGGAGGAATCCACGTACGTCCTGAGCGGCCCGGAGCCGCTCAGGTACCGAGACGTGGCCAGGCGCATCTCCGCCGTCTTCGCGCGCCAGGTCGACTACGCTGACCTGCCCAGGGAGCGTGCCGCGGAGCAGTTGCTGGGCAGCGGCCGGACTCCCTGGGAGGTCGAGGGCACGCTGGAATTGTTCGACTGGGTCCGGTCCGGTGCGGCCGGCTCGGTGTCGGCTGACGTACGCGCGGTGACCGGCCAGGACGGCCGCCGTATCGAGGACTGGCTGGACGAATTCCGTGGTGCTTTCCTCAGCCCGCCCCCCGACCTGCCATCCGCCGTCTTCTAAGGCGTGACCTTCTAAGGCGTGACCTTCTAAGGCGCGATCCCGGCGGCGGCACTGAACGCGCGCCCCACCTGGTCGGCGAGCGTGACCGCGACCAGGCGCGCTTGCCGTGACGGCTTGGCCCCCGGCTGCGGCTTCATCATGAACCGGCCGTAATAGTGGCCGTTGCCGTAGACCCGCAGCTCGATCTCCTCGCCGGGCAGGCCGGCCAGCTCCACGTCCCGGCGGCCGTGGCTGGTCATCACGGTGCCGTCTGGCTCCAGGCGGGGTGGGTGCCCGAGCAGGGCCCCGTACTGGAACCTGCATTCCGCCAGGTCCAGCAAGCTGATGAGCTGCGCGCTGACCAGGCGGGCTACATCGTCAGGAACCGCGGCGGAGGTAGCCATCAACGCGGTCTGGTGGATCTGCGCGAGGTAACCCGCGTCGGTGATCGTGAGGATCCTCAGGCGCCGGGCGCGGGCGGCCAGCTGCGACACCGCTATGCCCACGGCCAGCAGCAGGATCGCGGTCGTCAGGTCGTCTGAGCTGCGGATCGTGAACCGCTCGTAGGGCCGGGTGAAGAAAAAGTCGAACCAGGCGGCGGCCGACACCGCCGCCAGCGCCCCGGCTACGCGGTTCCCGATCGCGGCGACCGCGACGACGATCACGACGAGAAGCAGGGCCACGTTCGTATTCGGCCAGTTCGCGCGGACGGGCAGGAGCGCCGCGGCCGCCGCGGGCGGTGCCGCCAGCGCGGCCACGATCGCGGCCCGGTCCCTAGTCAGGTGGAGGTGCATGGCCCGGGCGGCTTCGCGCGCGGCCGGCGGACGGGGTACGGATGTGTTCTGGACGGTCATCACAGCCTCCCTGGCAGACGACGCGAACGTCGCGCCGACCAGGCTTCCCGGCTCACCTGCTTATGAGCGTAGGTCGCGCCGGCCTGACTGCCAAGGTGTGGTGCCAGCAGAGCGGGCCGCTGTCGCGGCGGTAAGCGGACGGCAGAGGCATGGCCGATGCGGGCCGCGGACGTGCCGATCCCGGTGAGCCAGCCGGGGCGGGCTGACCGGGTGGGGCGGGCATTCCGGACCAGGTCGGCTTCGCGGTAGCGGTGGCAGCCCTCGTGCCAGTTGAGGATGCCGGACATCCAGTTCTGCAGATGCCGGGCGTGGCCGTTGATGGCGTCCCCGGCCGCGCTGCCGAGATGCAGGGTGCCGGTCAGCGCCGGGATCTCGGTGCCCACGATGTGCCGGAACTGCCGCATGCGCGCGTTCGCCACGGCGCCCCGCCGACTTTCCGCCGCATCTCTACGTACTCGATGGGGTTCGCCACCCGGCCGGCGTTGATGTTGGCCAGTTCCCACAGCGATTCGTCGAGCAGGTTGCGGGTGCTCTCCGCGAAGCGGGCCCGCCAGTCACCCGACCGGGACGGCACGGTCATGCTGGTGGCGGCGATCGGCGGCATCGCGCTGGCGGCGGTGGTGGTCAGCGTCGTCCGGGGCCGGGCCGGCGAGCCCGAAGACGTGACGATCGGGTTCCTCGGGCCCTCACTGGCCGCGATCTATCTGCTGGTACTGGCCTTCGCGCTGGTCACGGAGTGGCAGACGAACGCCGATGCGCGGCAGGCCGTGGTGAACGAGGCCACCGCGCTGCGCAGCCTGCAGTGGTCCGCGGCCGGGCTGCCCGCCGGCGCGGCCGCCACCTTGCACCGCCAGCTGGACGCCTACCTGAACGAGGTCGTCAGCGATGACTGGCCGCAGATGCGGCATGGCCGCCTGGGCGACGAGAGCGAGCGCACGATCGCCGCGATGTACGCCTCCGCGCTGCGGGCCAACCCGGCCACCAACGCCCAGTCGGCCGCGCAGCAGAAGGTTGTCGGGCAGCTCGACTCGCTGCTCGCCGCGCGCGCCCAGCGCGCCGCCGACGCGGCCACCCGGCTCCCCGAAGGGGTGCTCGCCGCGGTACTGGCCACCTCGGTGGTCGTGATCGCCTTCCCGTTCGCGGGTGGCCTGCGGGTGTCGACTGTGTGCCTGACCGTGGCCGGCCTGCAGGCGGTCCTGGTCGCGGTCGGGGTGGTGGTGGTGTTCCAGCTCAACCTGGCCTACTCCGGCCCGCTGGCCGTCGGCCCCGGCGCGATCCAGGCCGTGGCCCAGCTGCCCCTGGCCGGCTAGCGCTCAGCGACGGCTGGCGGCCGGACAGAGGACCCAGGGCGTGCCCGGGTCCCCTGCATCAGGGATCGCTGCGGGTGATGTCCTGCGGGTCCAGCGCCTCGTGGGCCACCGGCGGCTGGGGTGCGGCCTGCCGGGCCGCCGCCTGCGGGGCTTCCTCGTCACCGGCCAGCGCCTCCGGCGCCACGGCTACGCCGGCCGCCGGGATGGCCTCGTCCGGCCCGGCCGGGCCGGCCTCGGGCCACTGCTTGAGCTCCACCTGCGGGATCAGCCAGCTGGCCAGGAAGGCGAGCGCGGCGATCGGCACCGCGACGAGGAACACGGTCTGGATCGACTCGGCGTACCCGGTCACGAAGCCCTGGTGCACCGCGGCGGGCAGGTGGCTGAGCAGTGCCGGGGTCGCGTCCGCGCTGCTGAAGCCGTGCGGCAGAGTGACCCCGTGCAGGTGCCTGGCCAGGTTGCCGACCAGGACGTTGGCGAAGATCGCGCCGAAGATCGCGGTGCCGAACGACCCGCCGATCGAGCGGAAGAACGTCGCCCCGGAGGTCGCGACGCCCAGTTCGCTGTGCGGCACGCCGTTCTGCACGATGATGACCAGCACCTGCATGACCCCGCCGATGCCCATGCCGAGCACCAGCATGTACAGGGCGTCCAGGGCGGTTGACGTGTGGACTCCCATCAGGTGCAGCAGGTACAGGCCAATAGTCATCAGCGCGGTACCGGCGATCGGGAAGAACCGGTACTTGCCGGTCTTCGAGATCAGCTGCCCAGAGGTGATCGAGACCAGGAGCAGCCCGGCCATCAGCGGGAGCAGGTACACCCCGGAGATGGTCGGCGAGATGCCCCGGACGACCTGGAAGAACGCGGGCAGGTAGGTGATCGCGCCGAACATCGCGAAGCCGACGATGAAGCCGACGACGCTGGTCACGGAGAACGTGCGCAGCCTGAACAGGTGCAGCGGCAGGATCGGCTCGGCGGCGCGGCGCTCGACCAGCACGAACAGGCCGATCAGCAGGACGCCCGCCACGCCCAGGATGTAGATCGGGGCCGACCGCCACGGGTAGGTGGTGCCGCCCAGGCTGGTCAGCAGGATCAGCGAGGTGGCGGCTAGGGAGAGCATCAGAACGCCGAGGTAGTCGATCACGTGATGCACGCGGCTCAGGTGGCCGGGCACCTGACTGGCCACCACGGCCAGCGCGATGACGCCGATCGGCACGTTGATGTAGAAGATCCAGCGCCAGGTCAGGTTGTCCACGAAGACGCCGCCGAGCAGCGGGCCGACCACGCTGGCGAAGCCGAAGACCGCGCCGAACAGCCCCACGTACTTGCCGCGTTCGCGGGGCGAGACGATGTCGCCGACGATGGCCTGCGCGCCGACCATCAGGCCGCCGGCGCCCAGCCCCTGAACCGCGCGGAACGCGATGAGCATGATCATGGAGTTGCTGATGCCCGACAGGATCGAGCCGGCCAGGAAGATGACGATCGCCGCCTGGAAGAAGATCTTCCGGCCGTACTGGTCGCCCAGCTTGCCCCAGAGCGGGGTGGACACCGTGGTGGCGAGCAGGTAGGCGGTGATCACCCAGGCGATGTGGGAACCGCCCTTGAGGTCACCCACAATCGTCGGCAGTGCCGTGGACACGATCGTCTGGTCGAGCGCGGCGAGCAGCATGCCGAGCATGAGCGCGCCGATGATGAGCAGGATGCGGCGGCGGCCGAGCCCGGGCAGGGCGGCGTTGCCGGCGGCGTCCGCGACGGGCGGCTGGGGGCCGCTGGCGGGCGCGGGGGTGGCTGAGGCCATCAGTGGGTGTCCTTTCTGTCCGCCACGTTCCCCGGTAGGGAGATCTGGGAGGGTCGCCCCCCCGGGTTAGCCCACGGCGGGGGGGTCCGGGAGGGTCGTACCCCCGGGGTGGCAGCGGCGTGACGCAACGCGCAGTTCTCGGGCAGGCCGTCGGCAAGCGCACGGAACGCCAGGTCGATGAGCCGGCTGAGCGGCACCGTCCCGCCGGAAGCGGCCCAGAACGTCATGCTCGCGCGGAACGCACCGGCCGCCGTGGCGGCCAGCAGGCCAGGATAGGGATCCCGGTCCGGATCGGTGCCGAGCCGTTCGGCGAGCCCCTCGGTGATGGCTCGCTCGACCATCGCCATCTGCGCCGCGTGGGCCGCGCGCAGGTGCGGGTCGGCACGGGCCTCCTTGATCCGGCGCAGCCAGCCCGCCGGGTCACCGCCCAGCTCGCTGAGCTCTTCGGCCACCGCCTCGGCGTCGCTGACCATCACCATACGCAGGACATCCAGAACGGCAGGCCGGGGGCTTGCTGCAGGATGCGCTGGCGCAGTTCCGCGACCCGGTCCGGGTCCGTGCCGAACAGCGCGGCCTCCTTGGACGGGAAGTAATTGAAGAACGTGCGCGGCGACACGTCCGCCGCCTCGGCGATGTCGTCCACGGTGACGTGCGCGAAGCCGCGCTCGGCCACCAGGTCCAGCGCGGTGCGGCGGAGCGCCCGGCGGGTCGCCAGCTTCTTGCGCTCACGCAGCGACGTGCGCGGCTCGTCTTCGGAAGCCGTGTGTGCCAGGGTCATCGTGCGCTCACTACAACTTTGCATGGGGTAAAAATTTGCACTTCGAGCAATGTTACATGGCGTGCAACAGAAGCCAGCTGGCAGATGTTCCCGGAATCTCGCCGGTGTTCCCGGAGTCCGGGAAATGGCTTTCCGGCTTGACCTGCCCCGGAACGGCGCTGGTTTCCCGCAGCGGCTGCGGAAAACCAGCGATCATGGAGACACCCGGGAAAGGGAGCGCCTGCGGGGCGGGCGATGCCTGGTTTGCGCCCGGGCCGCACCCGGGCCGGCCGGGAATACGTTGCGCGCCGTCGTCAGCGGGGCGGAAAGCAGGCCGGGCGCTGGAGCCCTGTCCAGGTCAGCTGGGTGCCGCCGCTGCGGGAGGTGGCGATCGTGAGCGTGCCGCCGTTGCGCTCGGCGCGGTGGCGCATGTTCGTCAGGCCGCTGGAACGGGTCGGCGTGCCGAGTCCCCGGCCGTTGTCGGAGATATCCAGGATGATCAGCTCGTCCTGCAGGTCCAGGGAGATGCTGATGGCACTGGCGTGGGCGTGCCGCGCGCAATTGGACAGCGCCTCGCGGGTGACGGCGAGGATGTCGTAGGTCAGCGCCGCGTCCGCGGTCAGGTCCGGTGGCCCGGCGAACCGCAAGTGAGCGGTGAAGCCCAGCTGCGGTGCGTGCTCATTGATGATCTCCAGGAGCCGGGCCTGCAGGCTGCCGGGAACGGGCCGGGACTGGCGGAGCCCGAAGATGCTGGTGCGGATCTTGCAGATGATGTCGTCGAGGGTGCCGACGTAGCCGTTGATCCGGTTTGCGGTGAGCGGGTCGCTGCGGCTGGCGTGGCCCTGGAGTTTCATGCCGAGGGCGAACAGTTCCTGGATGACGTGGCTGTGCAGCTCGGCGGCGATGCGGTCGTGGTCCTCCACCTGGGCCAGCGTGATCTGGTCGGCGCGGGCCTGGGCGAGTTCCAGGGAAACGGCGGCGTGGCTGGCGAAGGAGGCGGCCATGTCGAGGTCTGTTTCGGTGAACTCCGGCGCCGTGGCCAGCCGGCCGAGCATTAGTGCGCCGCGGATCCGGCCGCCCGCGGTCAGCGGCACCACGATGAGCGGGCCGATATCGGCGTCCAGCCAGGCACCGGCCGCCGCGCGGCGGTCGTCAGTGACCAGACTGGGCTTGCCGGTAAGGATCGCCTGCCCGGCTGGTGAGTCCGCCAGCGGCGCCGCCCGGTTCATCAGGTTCATCGCCAGCGCGCCGCTGACGCCGGTCACGATCGCCTGATCGGCCTCGTGAAAAGCCCACAGCAGGGCGAAGTCGGCCTCCGCGGCCGCCGCGGCGTGCTGCGTGATCAGCGTGGCCGGCGGCGTCGGCGCACCGGACAGCAGAACCGGCGTCAGCTCGGCGGACGCGGCCAGCCACCGCCGGCGCCGCTCGGATTCGGCGAACCGCCGCGCGTTCGCGATCGCCGCCCCGGCCGCCGCGGCCAGCGCGATCGCCAGTTCCTCATCTTCGGCCGTGAACTCGCCCCCGCGGGCGCGCTCGGTCAGATAGAGGTTCCCGAAAACCTCCTCACCGATCCGGATCGGGACACCGACGAAACTGGTCATCGGCGGATGGCCGGACGGGAATCCCGAGGACGCGGGATGAGCGGCCAGATCGGCGAGCCTGATCGGGACCGGCTCGCTGATCAGCAAGCCCAGGATCCCCCGCCCCTGCGGAAGGCCGCCGACCCGGCTGACCATCTCCTCATCCATGCCGGCGTGCACGAACTGCTCCAGGCCCCGGTCGCGGTCAAGCACACCGAGCGCTGCATACCGGGCCCCGAGCAGCTCACGGGCCGCCGTGACGATGTGACGCAGCACCACCGGCAGCCTCAAGTCGCTAGCCACCAGCGCATACGCACGAAGCAGCCCGCGCAGGCGGCCCTGCGTGGCCCGCACATCATCGGCGCGCTCCACCAGCTGTTCCAGCAGCTGGTCCAGCTCGAGCCGGGGCACGTCAGGAAACCCGAGCCCGTCACCCGTGTCCGCCACCCCCGAGTCGGCCGGATCGCGGGCCCGCGGCGCCTGCGGAGCGGGCGGCAGCGAGCCAGGCTCAGGCTCCAGGGCGGTCATTGTGCTCCCATCGGGTAAAGCGTCAGGCAGCTTCCGCTTCACCGATCCGGCCCGGGGTCCGGGGGCACGCCATCGGCCTCGGGTCAGGTCACCATGGGACCTTCGTGATGTTGGCGTAACGCAGGGCGCGGACGTAGCCGGCGCGCTCGCTTTCGGTCTGGCTGTCGCCGGCGTCCTGGGCGAGCAGTCCGCGCAGTTCGCTGAGGGAGCCGTATCCCTTGCGGACCATCCACTCGGACAGGCCGTCGAGCAGCACCGCCGCGTACCCGGGGCCATGCCGGATCAGCGCGGATGCGGTCATCACCACGTCGGCGCCGGCCAGTAGGTACTTGATCACGTCAGATGGCTCGTCAACGCCGGTGGTCCCGGCCAGCGAGCCGCGGACGTGGTGGCGCAGGATCGAGATCCAGGTGCGCGGCAGCCGGGCCTCCCGGGGGCTGGACAGATCCACGGCAGGCACCACCGCCATGCTCTCCGGATCGATGTCGGGCTGCAGGAACCGGTTGAACAGCACCAGGCCGTCCGCGCCCGCCTTGTCCAGCCGCAGCGCCATCTCGCCGGTCGAGCTGAAGTACGGGCCCAGCTTGACCGCCACCGGCACGGTCACCGCCTCTTTGACCCGGCTCAGGATGTCAATG
>CAVRHH010000003.1:0-9196 GCA_963720945.1 uncultured Actinomycetes bacterium
CTGCAGAGTCCTCGTTCGACATCGTGTCCAAGCTCGACCGGCAGGAGGTCGACAACGCGCTGAACCAGGCCGGCAAGGAGATCAGCACGCGGTTCGACTTCCGCAACGTCGGCGCGTCGATCGCCTGGTCCGGTGACCATGGCGTGGAGATCCGCGCCAACAGCGAGGAGCGCGCCAAGGCCGTCCTCGACGTGTTCAAGGACAAGCTGGTCAAGCGCGGCGTCTCGCTCAAGGTGCTGGACACCAGCGACCCGAAGCTGTCCGGCAAGGAGTACCGCCTGGCGATCAGCCTGAAGGAAGGCATCACGCAGGACGACGCCAAGAAGATCGCGAAGATAGTCCGGGACGAGGGACCGAAGGGAATCCGGGCCCAGGTTCAGGGTGACGAGCTCCGGGTGTCGTCCAAGAAGAAGGACGATCTGCAGACGATCATCGCCCTGCTGAAGGGCAAGGAGTTCGACTTCGCCCTGCAGTTCACCAACTACCGGTGAAACGCCCAGCCGATAACGCTGCGGCAAGACCCATTCACCTGTTCCGCAGACGGGATGTAATGCTTGTGGCAGGGAACCTCGGGGAGCTTGACGCCGCCGCAAGGCGATAATCCGATTATCCGGTCGATCACAGCTGCAGACGGCCCGGTCAATGTCGCAGGACACCATGATTCGGGCCCGGAAAGTGGTTCGATCGGCAACCGGCTGGCCATTTGCAAACGTATCGCAGTAGTGCAGTAGTGCAGTAGTGCAGTAGAACGGGCGATTCCGGCTGACCTGTTACAACTGAGCTTTCTCTGCAGCTTCTTTCTTTACAGCTCCAAGGGCGCGTTTCTTTACAGCTCCAAGGGCGCGCCTCCGGCATGCCAGGCGCCGGGCAGATGACCGGGGGCCAGCGATTCGACGGCGCTGCCGCTTACTGGGTTCGCGCTATGCTCCAACCGGATGAGGAGGTCGGCCATGGCAGAGACACCCTTCACGATCGGGGCCGACGTCGCTTGTACCGATGGGGTCTGCGGCAAGGTGATGCGCCTGGTCATTGACCCGGTTGCGCGGGCGGTCACCCATCTGGTGGTCGAACCGAGACACCGGCCAGGCCTGGGGCGGCTTGTCCCGCTCGACCTTGTCGATATCGATGCTGCGACACCGAAGGAGGTCCGGCTGCGCTGCACCCGGGCCGAGTTCGACCAGCTCGGCGTCGCCGAGGATACGGATTTCGCGCCGCGGACCAGCCAGGACCCGTACCCAGGCTACAGCGCGGAACAGCTATACACCTGGCCCTACTACAGCCCGATCGCAGGCGGGGGCACGCCGCAGACCCAAGAATATGCGCTGACCGGCACCGGCTCCCTGCCCCTGGACGAGGTCCGCGTGCGCCGCAATGAGCGCGTCTTTGCCACCGACGGCGAGATCGGGCGAGTCGAGGGGCTTGTCATCGACCCCCGCAACCATCACGTGAGCCACGTGCTGCTGCAAGAGGGGCATTTGTTTGGCCGCAGGGAAGTGACCGTCCCGATCGGCGCCGTTATCGTTACCCGGGTCGAGGACGCCGTCCAGCTCAACATCACCAAGCAGCAGGCGGAGAACCTGCCGCCCGTGAACACCGATCACCCCAACTACCGCTGACGACCGGGGCCGGCCAGCGGCAATCCCGCACGGCGGCCCCAGCCGATGGCCGCTCAGCGCGGGTAACCGGCCTGGCCTTCCAGCCGGTGCACCCGCTCCCCGGTGGGCGGATGCGTGGAGAACAGCCGGGTGAACCCGGCGCAGCTGAACGGGTTCACGATCATCAGGTGGCTGGCCGAGGCGAGCGGCCCGGTGGGGAACAGTGGCAGCTCCACCGTCCGGGCCTCGATCTTGCGCAGCGCGCGGGCCAGCGCCAGCGGGTCGCCGGCCAGCCGCGCCCCCAGCAGGTCCGCCTGGTACTCCCGGAAGCGGCTCACCGACAGCTGCAGCAGCAGCGCCGCGACCGGCCCGAGCACCAGGATGGTAAGCCCGGCCAGCACGCGGCGGCCGCCGTCCGGGCCCCGCACCCCGCCGGCCAGCACGAAATGCGCCGCGCCCGGGGACGGGAACCAGGCCGGGCTGACCACCGAGGTGATGAGAGCGGCCAGGCCCGCCGAGAACGACGTCACGATCGTGTCCCGCTCCCGTACATGGGCCAGCTCGTGCGCCAGCACCCCGCGCAGCTCGTCGGGTGACAGCAGCCGCAGCAGTCCCTCGGTGCAGCACACGACGGCGGAGCGGCGGCTGCGCCCGGCGGCGAACGAATTGGGCTGCAGGGCCGGGGAGACGTAGATCCGCGGCACCGGCAGCCGGGCCGCCTTGCTGATCTCCCGCACCACCCGGTACAGCTCCGGGTACTCGACCTCGCTGACGGGCTGAGCCTGAAAAGCCGACAGGGCGACCCGGTCGGCCAGGAACATGGCCAGCAGCACCACGGCCGCGATAGCCGACATGGCCATCGCGATCCCGGCCACGCCCCCGGCGACGGCCCCGAGGAAGATGGCCGCGCCGACCGCCACCGCGGCGACCGCGACCGACCGGAGCCAGTTACGGTTCACCGCGTTCCTCCTTCGTGGGCGCCAGCCGCCGTCCGCGCCAGCCACGCGGCCGCCCAGATAATGAGACGAACATGCGGCCGCCGGGCGGCCGCTCACATCCGTTCAACGAACGGGCGGCGGTCTCGCGTTCCCCGCCGGCAACCAGTTCACTATCTGAGATGCCGCAGGCCACGAAGGTACGTCCGGCCCGGGCCGGCGAAAGAATGAGTCAGGCAGATGACATGGCTGTCACGCCCGGATGACGCCGGCGCCCGGGGAGCGCGTATCCTCGACCGCGAGGAAGGCTTAGGGTTACCTAACGGCGCAGCTAGGCCTGCCCGCAGCGGTCTTCCTTTAAGCGTAAAATCGTTTCCCGTCCGAACTCACGCCCCCGGCTGTGGGGTGGCGCCAAAGAGCGCCCGGCCGCGGCGTGCGGAGGAGGTCCCTCACTGTGACCAAACAGGTCCAGCAGCTCGATCGTGTCATCATCCGTTTCGCAGGGGACTCGGGCGACGGCATGCAACTGACGGGCGACCGGTTCACCCAGGAGACGGCCGTCTTCGGAAATGACCTTTCCACCCTGCCGAACTTCCCGGCCGAAATCCGTGCCCCAGCCGGCACGCTGCCCGGTGTATCGAGCTTCCAGGTTCATTTCGCCGACCACGACATCCTTACCCCGGGCGACGCACCGAACGTCCTGGTCGCCATGAACCCGGCCGCGCTCAAGGCCAACCTGCGGGACCTGCCCCGCGGCGCCGACCTCATCGTCAACACCGACGAGTTCACCAAGCGGAACCTCACCAAGGTGGGCTATGCGGCCAATCCGCTCGAGGACGGCTCGCTAGCCGACTACAACCTGCACGCCATGCCGATCACCTCGATGACGGTCAAGGCGCTGGAGGACTTCGACGTCACGCGCAAGGACGCCGAGCGGGCCAAGAACATGTTCGCGCTCGGCCTGGTGTCCTGGCTGTACGACCGGCCGCAGGAGGGCACGCTGAACTTCCTGCGCTCGAAGTTCGCGACCAAGCCCGAGATCATGAAGGCGAACATCGCGGCCTTCCACGCGGGCTGGAACTTCGGCGAGACGACCGAGGCCTTCTCGGTCAAGTACGAGGTCAAGCCGGCCACCCTGGACAAGGGCACCTACCGCAACATCACCGGCAACACCGCGCTCGCCTACGGGCTCATCGCGGGCTCCCAGCTGTCCGGTCTGCCGCTGTTCCTCGGTTCCTACCCGATCACCCCGGCCTCGGACATCCTGCACGAGCTGGCCAAGCAGAAGCGGTTCGGCGTCCGCACGTTCCAGGCGGAGGACGAGATCGCCGGTGTGGGCGCCGCCCTCGGCGCCTCGTTCGGCGGCTCGCTGGGCGTCACCACCACGTCCGGGCCCGGCATCCTGCTCAAGGCGGAGACGATCGGCCTGGGTGTCTCGCTGGAGCTGCCGCTCATCGTCTGCGACATCCAGCGGGCCGGCCCGTCGACCGGAATGCCGACCAAAACCGAGCAGGGCGACCTGCTGCAGGCCCTCTACGGCCGCAACGGCGAGTCCCCGCTGCCGGTGATCGCCCCGTGCAGCCCGGCGGACTGCTTCAGTACCGCGATCGAGGCGACCCGGCTGGCCGTCAAGTACCGGACGCCGGTCATCCTGCTGTCCGACGGTTACCTGGCCAACGGCTCCGAGCCGTGGCTCATCCCCGACGTATCCAGCCTGCCGGACCTCACGCAGGACTTCTCCTTCGCCGACCCCGGCGACTGGCGGGACGCGGACGGCGGCATCGACTTCAAGCCGTTCCAGCGGGACGCCCGCACGCTGGCCCGGCCTTGGGCCGTGCCCGGCACGCCGGGCCTGGAGCACCGGATCGGCGGCATCGAGAAGGCCGACGTGACCGGGGACATCTCCTACGACCCGGACAACCACGACCTGATGGTGCGGCTGCGCCAGGCCAAGATCGACGGGATCGCCGCCGACATCCCGCCGCTGGAGGTCGACGACCCGGGCGACGAGGCCCGCGTCCTGGTGCTCGGCTGGGGCTCGACCTACGGCTCGATCGGCACCGCGGTCCGCCGCGTGCGGCTGGCCGGCCAGCCCATCGCCCAGGCGCACCTGCGCCACCTCAACCCGTTCCCCGGCAACCTCGGTGACGTGCTGCGCCGCTACGAGAAGGCGCTGGTGCCCGAGATCAACCTGGGCCAGCTCGCGCTGCTGCTGCGCGGCCGCTACCTGGTCGACGTGATCTCCTACAACCGGGTCCGTGGCCTGCCGTTCGGTGCCGCCGAACTGGCCGGCGTGATCAAGGATGTGATCAACAATGTCTGAGGCCGCACCCACTCCCGGGAACGGCTCAGGGCCACGCGGCGGCGCCGCGAACGGGCATGCCCCGGCGAACGGACATGGGCAGCCGAAGGGGACCGAGCCGGGGGCCCGCCGGCCCGCGTCGCTCACGCTGGTGCCGAAGGCCCCGGAGAAGCTCGCCACCAAGGACTTCAAGTCCGACCAGGAAGTCCGCTGGTGCCCCGGCTGCGGCGACTACGCGATCCTGGCCGCGTTCCAGGCGTTCCTGCCGGAGCTGGAGGTGCCGCGGGAGAACGTGGTGGTGGTCTCCGGCATCGGCTGCTCCTCCCGGCTCCCGTACTACATGGACACCTACGGGATGCACTCGATCCACGGCCGGGCCCCGGCGATCGCCACCGGGCTGGCCTCTTCCCGGCCGGACCTGTCGGTCTGGGTGATCACCGGGGACGGCGACGCGCTGTCGATCGGCGGCAACCACCTCATCCACGCGCTGCGCCGCAACGTCAACGTCAAGATCCTGCTGTTCAACAACCGGATCTACGGACTGACCAAGGGCCAGTACTCCCCCACCTCGGAGCAGGGGAAGATCACCAAGTCGACCCCGTTCGGCTCGCTGGACAACCCCTTCAACCCGGTGTCGCTGGCCCTCGGGGCCGAGGCCACGTTCGTGGCCCGCAGCATCGACTCGGACCGCAAGCACCTGACCAGCGTGCTGCGGGCCGCTGCCGACCACGGGGGTGCCGCGTTCATTGAGATCTACCAGAACTGCCCGATCTTCAATGACGACGCCTTCGCGCCGCTGAAGGACGCCTCCTCACGGGACGACCAGCTGATCCGGCTGCAGGACGGCGAGCCGATCCGGTTCGGCGCGGGCGGCCAGCAGGGCCTGCGAGCCGGCCGGTACGGCGGCCTGGAGGCCGTCAGCGTCGCGGACGCGGACGCGGATTCTCTGCTCACGCACGACGCGCGCCAGGATGACCCGTCCTACGCCTTCGCGCTGTCCCGGCTGGACGCGACGGCCGCGGCGCACACTCCGATCGGGGTGTTCCGCCAGGTTGAGCGGCCCAGCTACGACGCAATGATGGCGCAGCAGGTGCGCGAGGCGCAGATCAAGCAGGGCGAGGGCGACCTCGCCGCCCTGCTGGCCGGCGGCGACACCTGGACCATCCGCTAACCGGGACACCGCGGTCAGGAGGTAAGGCTGGCGGTGGCCTGATCCGGGCCGAGCGTCGCGGTGGCCGTCACGGTGGCCTGCACCTTACCGTCGGCCAGCTTCTCGGTGAAGGTGGCCGACGAGGAGGCGCCGGCCGGGATCGAGACCGACGTGTCGCTGAGCGAATCACCCCCGGCTTGGGACAGCGAGACCGTCACAGCACTGCCGGATGAGCTGGCGACCGGGTTCTGGAACTGGTCAACGAGCGTGACCTGGACGGACATGAAACGGGATTCCCCGGCCGGGGCCTGCGGACTGAGCGTGCAGGTGGCGGCCGGACCGGAGGTGCAGGTGACAGCGGCGCTCCTCGTGATACGGCCGGTCCCGGTGGTCACGCCGGTGAAGCTGAGGCCGGCCGCGGTCCCGGCGCTGATCGTCTCGGCCTGGGTGCCTGCGGTGGCACCGGCCGCGGACACGGTGATGGTCGGGGTCCCGGCCAGCTCGTCGCCGTAATAGAAGCTCGCCGTTGACGATCCCGCTGGGATGACGATGGAGCTCACCCGGGCGCCGCCGCTGCTGGCCGAGAACTCGTTGGCACCGATGGAGCTCGAGGACAGGTCGACGGTGCCCCCGGTGGTCACCGGAGCGCCGCCCACGGTGCGGAACTGCACGGTGATGGGCCCGGTCGATGGGCTCGCGGTGGCCGTGCCGCTCACCGGCATAGAGGTAATGGCCAGCTCATGGCCGCCGCCGGTGCTGGCCGGGCCGCCGGTGGCCGGCTGGGCGGAGCTTCGGCTGTGACCGGCCGCCGAGGACGCGGAGCCACTCGCGGCCGCGAAGTGCGCGGCCTTCGCCGACGCGGCGGCGACGATGTCGAAGGCGCTCGCGTTGGCCGGGGCCTTCAGCGCGGGCGTGACGGAACTGGACGCGGTGAGCGTGTAGCCGGTCCCCGCCTTCGGGATGACGCAGCCGGTGAAGGTCGCCACGCCCGCCGACACCGGCACGGTCAGGCCACCGGGGCTGGCGCAGGTGAGCCGCCCGTCCCCGGGATTGTGCCCGAGGGCCAGGGTGACCTTGTCGGTGCTGTCGCTGGCCACCACGTTGCCGAAGCCGTCCTCGATGGCCACAGAAACAGCGAACGTCCCGTTAACCGGGATTCTGGCGCCCGTGCCGGGCTGCGCGGTGAAGGCGAGCTTCGGGGTTCCCGTGCCCGGGATCTGGAGGGAAACACCAGCCGCCGTTTTCCAGGTGCCGCTGCTCACCGCGCCGGAATTGGTGCCGTAAGCGAATACCGTACCCGCGCCGAGAGTGGCAACGACAGCGAAGACAATGACGAAAAGGGTGCGGCTGCGGTGTTTCATCCGGCTACCTATCCCCGGCTAGGTTCGGTGGCACGCCGCCCGCGGGCGCGTCCTATTTTTAGGCAGCACAAAGAGAAGAGAGAGATTAGGCGATTCCCCCCGCCCCACCCCTTCATACTGCGGTCGCTTGGTAGGACGTTACACGCACCGCGCTGGTTTACGCCGTAACCGTAATCTTTTCCCGGTGCCCGATTCGCCGGGACAACCCGTTAAGCAAATGTCCCGATTGGCCCGTAAATGCGGCAAAGCGCTCCTCTGCCGCCTGCGGTCACGCCCGCCTCCGCGGGCTTTGCGGTAAGACTCAGCCAACACTGCGGGGTTCTTGACCGGACACTACGGCGAACTTACGCTTCGGGCTCGGGGGGACTCTCGTGCTTGTGCTATCTCCTCATACCCGCGTACCGATATAACGGATTTGCATTCAACGGGGGAAGGTAATGCGCACAATTCCAATCGCACTGGGCACGGTCGCGAGCCTGCTGGCTTTCGGCGCGACGGCTGCCCAGGCGTCAACGTCAGGCACCACGTACGTTTCGCCGCACGGCCACGCCGGTGGCTCCGACCACTCATGCGGCACGGCCCGGTACTCAGACATCAATGCGGCCATCGCCGCGACCAGGGCCGGCGGCACCGTGGTGGTGTGCCGGGGCACGTACGACACGCAGGCCGTCGTAACCAAGCCGCTGAACCTGGCCGGCCGGCCGGGGGCCACGATCAACGCCAAGGGCCAGCCGCCGCTCAAGGTCGGCTCGGTCACGCTTCCGGGCAGCGTCGGCATCGCCGTGCTCGGCACCAGCCACGTCCGGGTCAGCGGGTTCAGGGTCGGGCACGCCGGATTTGACGCCATCCTCATCGCCCGGAGCTCGCATGTCTGGGCATCGCGCAACGAGCTGCTGCACAACGGTGACGTGGGCGTCGACATCAACGGATCGTCCTGGTCCGGGGCGGTCGGCAACGTCGCGAAGGACAACATGGGCGGCGGGTTCCTCGTCGCCGACGACGTCGGCCCGAACAGTCACAACGTGATCGCCTGGAACGTGGCCACCGACAACCCGGGTGGCTGCGGGGTCATCCTGGCCGGGCACAGCACCGCGGGCGTCACCGGCAACCTGGTCGAGCACAACCTGCTCACCTACAACGGCACCCTGAAGAAAACCGGCGGGGGCGCCGGTGTCGTCATCGCCACCGAAGTTCCCGGGGAGACGGTGGCCGGCAATACCGTGACCGGCAACGACATCTACGGCAACGGCCTCGCCGGGGTGACGATCCACGCTCACCTGCCGGGCCAGCACCTCAACGGCAACCGGATCATCGGCAACACGATCGGCACCAACAACACGCTCGGTGACCCGATCGGGCTGGCTCCCACGCCGACCTCCACGGCGAACGTCGCCGTGCCCGACACCCGGACCACGGGCATCCTGGTGGGCTCGGCCAGCCCCATCTGGGTACAGATCAGGAACAACGTCATCCGCAGCAACCACTACGGGATCTTCCTGGAAGGCACCGGCCCGGTGGTGCACGCCACCCTCTACGGCAACCGGTACCGCAACGTGAGCGTGCACGTGAAGCGGGTGATCGCCCCATAGACGGTCCGGACGGCCCTCCGGGCGGCACCAGCCGCGCGGAGGGCCGTCCTGGGCCTGGGCCCCCGCAGCCACCCCCGCACGCAGCCCCGGGCCCGGGAGTGCCCTAACGCGGTTTGCCGGATGAATGACCGGCGCCGGGCGCCATGTGCCGCACTGGCTACTCCGCCTTCACGCCCAGGCCGACCGGGCAGCTCACGCCGGTGCTGTGGTCGGGGCAGTACCCAAACGGGTTCTTGTCCAGGTACTGCTGGTGATAGTCCTCGG
>CAVRHH010000004.1:0-290742 GCA_963720945.1 uncultured Actinomycetes bacterium
CTCCCGGCCGGTCCAGAGCAGGAGCCGGCCGCCGGGATGCCCTGCGCCTGCAGCGCGGCGCACATGCCGGGATCGCACGCAACCATCGCGTCGCCGCTCACCTGGCCCGCGATCCAGGCCGCGGCCTGGGACCGTATGGCCGCCCCGGCAGCCAAGGCGGGCATGGCAGGACCGCCTGCGGGATCGGCGCTGCCTGCGGGCGGATTGCCGGAGGCCGGCGTTGGCGCGGCCGGCGAGGCGGTGCCGGCGATGAGGCCCGTGAACTGAACGGCGCCTGACGCGACGACCGCCAGAGCGAGGAGGAGGCCCGTCAGGCGCCAGCGCCGGGCGGTCAGCTGGTACAGGTGCCCGCGACCCCAAGCGGGACCAGTTCCGGCCTTGCCGTCTGGCTATAGCTGGGGACCCGAATCCGGCGGAACGCAGCCGCCGCGACGTTGCCAGCTTGATGGTGGCGGCCAGGACCCGGCCCCACGATGACTCCGCCTCGGCCGGCGCCGCAGCATCTACCGTCGGGTTGCAGGAGACCGACGTAGGGTGCACACCGCTGCTGGGTAGTTTCGTCACGTTACCAGCCGGCTTCCGCGAGCCGCGCGGGGGCGCTATCGCGCGCATCGGGGCGGCCCAGGAGGATGCTCCCGGGCGATGCAGAACCGCGGTTACCCAAACTCACGTTCGTCCCCCAGCCGCGCTTGACGCTGCGGCAACCGAGGACAGCAGAGTACACGCGCTCGCCGACATCAACCGATATGACCAATTGGTAATGGTTCAGTGGGGATTTCCCGGCCAAGGACCGGTGGTAAGTGGTAAACGGACCGTAGCCGGTGTGGCACCGGAGGTCGCCAGCCCAGTTCGCTGTGCGGCACACCGTTCTGCACGATGATGACCAGCACCTGCATGACACCGCTGGCTGCGGTGTGAGCCGGTTCTGGAGGCGGGCCACCTTCTCCTCGGGTGCCAGGCCGTGCTCCAGGAAGTGCAGGTACCGCCCGGACGCAGCACCCGCGCAACGGGAGAGGCGATCGGAAAGCCGACAGCAGGCCGCTGGCCATCCGCGTTGCGCCTGAAGAGAGCGGCCGTCGCCTGCCGGAAGCGGACCGTCCATGCAGCCTTGCGGAAAGCACCGATGTTCACGGACGCTGACGCTGGAGGATTACCGCGCTGATGGTGGCGGTCATGCTGACGGCTGCGATGCCGGTCAAGAACGCGTACTGGGTGATGGTGGCGAAGATCTGGTCGGGCACGCCGAGTGCGACGCCTAGCGCGAGGGCGAAGCAGCTGGCGGTGGCGGTGAGGGCCCAGCGGCCGGTCAGCAGCGCGCAGCACGGGCCGACGATCAGCAGGCCGATCAGGATCAGGCGGGGCCCGCTGGCGGCGTCGCAGGCCGCGACCGCGGAACAGAGGATCAAGCTGAGCTTCCACAGGCGACCGGCGCTCCACCCTGGCAGCAGCGATTCACGCCGCCACTCGCGGGCCAGGCTGGCCATCACCGTGCGGCCGGATGGCTGCCAGCGCAACAACCGGGTCAGGAGCAGGGCACCGGCAGCCGCCACGCCGCCGGCGGGAAGCGTAGCGACCGCCGGGCTGACCTTTCCCTGCGCCACGCTGAGGACCAGCGCGGTCACGAACGCCAGGTAGCCCGCAATGATCGCTATGCCCGGTATCCGGCCCAGGCCGCGGTCGCGGTAGGCGAGGGCCAGCGCGAAGACGGTCAGGCCCGCATACCACGCGGCCACCAGGACGTCCTGCCCGGAACGCGGCCCGATCCCAGTCAGGCTAGCCGGGACCAGCAGCCCGGCCGTGACGTTGATCGCGTTGCTGTTCAGGGCGGTGCTCAGCACCGCGGCGCCACGGCCGCGGATCGCCAGGTAGACGGCCGTGACCGCGTTCGGCAGGCTGGTGACCACGGCCAGCACCAGCGCGCCCACGATAATGTCGGCGACCGCGTAGCGGCGGCCGAGGGCGGTGGCCGCCTGTTCCATGGTGATGCTCGCCCCGACCACGGCGATCAGGGCCACCGCGGCGGTGAGCCCGTCCCGCCAGGTTCCCCGGCGGGGCCTGATCGCCTCGGCCAGCTCGGCCTCCTCCTCATGGACCGCCGCGGTCAGCCAGCTCGCCCATCCAGGCGGGAGCCGGAGGCGTTCTATCCGCGCCCGGCGCATACCTGACAGCGCCACATACGGCACCCCCACCGCCAGGGCCAGCGCCAGCCCGGCCACCGGGGATACCACGGCGGCCACCGTCAGCAGGCACACCACGGCGACCCACACGCCCGGCAGGCCGGCCAGCAGCACCACCCGGCGATGGAACGCGACCCGCCCGGCCACCACCGCGCTCAGCCCCAGCAGCGCCGCCAGGTTGAACACGTTCGAGCCGATCACCACCCCGGCCCCGATGTTCGGCTGGCCGCGGGCCAGCGCGGTCACCGCCGAGGTGATCTCCGGGGCATCAGCGGCGAGCGCCGCCACCAGCCCCAGCCAGGCCTCCGAAAGACCGGCACGGTCCCCGAGCCGCTCAAGCCGTGAGACGAGCAGCCAGCTGGCAGACAGGCTCACCACCACGCCCGCAACGAACGGCAGCAGCCACGCGGCCATCATTGCGCAGCCACAGCTGTTTCCCGGCAGCCGGCCGGGGCCGGAGGCGCCAATGTGACGGCGCGGCGCTCGTCAGTGCCGCCGCCCAGGAGAGGTCTGCCCGGCGGCCGCATACCGATACCCCTTCCCGGCATCTCGCGTGGAAGCCGGAGGATGGGCGCTCCCGCGCAGTAGCTCGTCGTGCACGTCCAGGTTAATCCGCACATGACGCCCATCCTGGCCGGTCATGCCAGAGGTCACTCCCGCGCGCGCCCTTGAGTACCCGCCAGGCGCAGCGCCGTGCGAGCAGCCCTGACGATGACCGGAGCGCTGAGCCGGGACCGCCTGGCGATACCGGCGGGGCTGGCGGCCCCGCTGGCCCCGGCGGCGGTTCTCATCCCGTTCCGGGCCAGTATCCCCAATACCGACGCTGCGCTGGCCCTGCTGCTGGTCGTGGTGGCCGTTGCCGCGAACAGGAACCGGCTCGCCGGCGTCCTCGCCGCGCTATCCGCAGCGGTGTGGTTCGACTTCTTCCTCACCCAGTTCTTCCTCACCCAGCCCTACCAGCGGTTCACCATCACCCGGCGGACCGACGTGGACCACCGTCCTGCTGCTCGCCAGCGGCGTCGCGGTCACCGAGATCGCCGTCTGGGGACGCCGCCAGCAGGCGCGCGGGCTACCACGACGGGATCAACGCTGTGGCAAAGGCCGTGGCTACCGGTGAGCCCCCGGCCGCGAAGATACGACGGCGCAGGGTTCTTGACGGGTTGATCAGATCGCCGCCCGCGGACGCGGCGGCCCCCGCTGCCAGTGCTGCGCACTGTCGCCCGCCGGGTGCAGCCGGGCCACCGCAATCAGCCGGCAACTGACATCGCTGCCCATCCTCCTGACCGGGCGGGTGCCCTGCGCTGGCTCGCTCGCGGCGGCTCGTCCGGTCATGAGGATCTGCCGTGCGGCCGGAAGATGCAGTAGCTGATAGAGTTGTAATGCATTTATTGCAGTAGGCAAGTAAAATGGGGTGCGCCGGGCGTGACTGAGCAGGTGGCGGACGAGGCCGCGGTGGACGCGGTGCTGACCGCGAGCCGCACCCTGATCGCGGTGGCCACCCGGTCGCTGGGTGCTGCGGCGGAGGACACGACGATCGCCCAGTACCGGGCGCTGGTGGTGCTCGCTTCCCGGGGACCGCAGCGGGTGAGCGACCTGGCGGCGGCGCTGGATGTTACGCCGTCCACTGCGGGGCGGATGTGTGACCGGCTGCTGCGCAAGGGCCTGATCCGCCGGCACCGGGCCCGCGCGGACCGCCGCGCGGTGCAGGTATCGGTCACCGCCTCCGGCCGGGAGGTGGTGGATCAGGCGACCGCCCGCCGGCGGGCGCTGATCGCCGATATTTTGCGCAGGCTCCCGGCCCGGCAGCAGTCGGCGGTAGCCGGCGCGCTGGCGGCGTTCGCGGCGGCGGCCGGGGAGATCCCCGATAGCCAGTGGCCGGCCGATGCCCCGCCAGCGCCGCCGCCGGCGGCGCCTGCCGGGAGGAATTTGGCGCCTGCGCGTTCCGGCGGCGCAGAAGGACGATCATGACGGGCGAGACGGCGGCGGGCACGTCGCCGGGAACAGCGTGGTGGGCCGGCCGGGCGGGCGGGTGGCTGCGGGGCTCACGGGGCGGGCTGCTGGCGGTCGCGCTGGTGGTTGGCGCCGGGTCAGGGCTGGGCGCGATCGCGTTCCGGGACCTGATCTACTTCTTTACCTGGCTGGCCACCGGTCACGCCCAGTTCGGCCAGCAAGGCCGGGTCGGCAGTGCCCACTTCCCCTGGCTCGGCCTGGGGTTCTTCATCGTGATACCGGTCATTGGCGGGCTGATCTACGGGCCGCTGATCTACCGCTACGCCCGTGAGGCCCGCGGCCACGGGGTGCCCGAGGTGATGATCGCCGTCGCCGAGAACGGCGGCCGGATCCGGCCCCAGGTCGCCGCGGTCAAGTCGGTCGCCTCCGCCATCTGCATCGGGGCCGGCGGGTCAGTCGGCCGGGAGGGCCCGATCGTGCAGATCGGCTCCGCGCTGGCCTCCAGCCTCGGCCAGTGGGTGCGGATGCCGGAGGACCGGCTGCGGATCCTGGTCGCCTGCGGCGCCGCCGGCGGGATCGCCGCCACGTTCAACGCGCCGATCACCGGGGTGTTCTTCGGCGTCGAGATCATCCTGCGGGAACTGTCAGTCGAGGCGGTCTTCACCGTGATGCTGTCGGCGATGATCGCCAACGTGGTCAGCCGGCTGTTCCTGGGCAGTGCCCCGTTCTTGTCCGGGCTGCCGTCCGGGATCGCTTTGCATCACCTGAGCAGCTACCTGCTGGTCGCGGCGCTCGCCGTCGTCGCAGCCCTGCTCGGGCTGGCGTTCGCGAAGATCCTCTACGCGACCGAGGACCTGTGCGACCGGATCTGGAAGAACCGCCCGGAGTGGGCCCGGCCCGCCGCCGGCGGGATCGCGCTCGGGCTGCTGCTGCTGGCGATCCCGCAGATGTACGGGGTCGGCTACCCGGTCATGTACAAGGCGGTCGGCGGCAGCTACGCGCTGTGGTTCCTGGTCGTGCTCGCCGCCGGGAAGATCATCGCGTGCAGCCTGACGATCGGCATCGGCGGATCGGGCGGGGTGTTCGCCCCGTCGCTATTCATCGGCGCCACCTCCGGCATGGCCTTCGGCGAGATCGCCCATCACCTGCTCGGCCCGGCCGCCGGGCAGCCTGCCCTGTACGCGGTCGTCGGCATGGGCGCGGTGTTCGCCTCCGCGGCCCGGGCCCCGCTCACCTCGGTCGCCAGCGTCGTGGAGATGACCGGCGACTTCACCCTCACCCTCCCGGTGATGCTCGCCGTGGCGATCGCCACCGCCACCTCGCGGGCCCTGAGCTACGGCACCATCTACACCACTAAACTGCTGCGCCGCGGCACCGACATTGACCACCCGCGATCAGCGGATCCGTTCGAGGACCTCACCGCCGCCGACGCCATGCGCCCCTTCGCGGCGCCGCTCACCATCGCAGCCGGGCCACCCGGCCCGCCGGGCCGGCCAGGTCCCGCCCGGGCGCCGCTGCCCGGCCCGGTCACCCAGCAGCGTAATCCGCAGGTGCTCTTCGCCGGGGAGTCCCTGGCCCAGGCCCTGCGCCAGCTGGAGCTCTACGGCCGCGACGGCCTGCCGGTGCTGGCCGCCGACGGGCAGCACCTGCAAGGCTGGATCACCAGCCAGAACGTGCTGCAGGCCGTGGCCCGCCACACCGGCACCGCCCAGGCCGCCGCCAGGCAGGCACAACATTCCGCCGGCCCGGCCCTTCCCGGCCCGCTGGCCGACGCCCGCGAGGCACCCACCCCGCTGCGCGGCTACCAGATCCTGGAAATCACCATCCCCGCGGGCTCGCCCGCCGCCGGGCGGGCACTCGGCGACATCACCTGGCCGCACGAGTGGATCCCGGTCACGGTCATGGACAACCAGACCCTCCGCGACGCCGGCCCCGGCATCACCCTGGCCCCCGGCAACCGGGTCACCCTGCTTGCCCGCGAACAGGCGGCAAAGTCCCCGCGACCCCAAATCTTACGGATCGGTGACGCGAAGGAGGCTGCCGTAAGAAGGCTGCTGCGGTGCGGCGCTCATGGGAGTGGATCGGCGGATCACTGCAGATCCTCCCTCACCGAAGGAGCGGGATATGGGCAAGCGCAGATGGCTGGCAGCGGGCACTAGCCTGCTGGCGGCCGCGATCGGCCTGCTCGGCGCGGCCACGGCGGCCAGCGCCGGCACGGCTTCACCAGTGGTGGGCTACACCTACATCGACGGCAACACCGCCACCGCCAACACCATCGACGGGTTCGCCCGGCACGCCGACGGCTCGGTCACCCCGCTTCCGGGGTCTCCGTTCGCTGCGGGCGGCGCGGGCCTGGGCTCGGGCCTGGCTTCCCAGGGTGCGATCCAGGCCACGCCGGACGGCAGGTACCTGCTGGCGGCCGACGCCGGCAGCAACCAGATCTCGGTCCTGCGCGTCACCGCGGGCGGCGTGCCGGTGCTCGCCGGCCAGCCAGTGTCCTCCGGCGGCGTGCAGCCGGTAAGCATCGCGCTCTCCCGCTCCGGGCTCGTCTATGTCGCGAACTCCGGCGCCGGCGGCAGCGGCTACTCCGGCTTCCGCCTGCATCTCGATGGCGGCCTGACCGCGATCCCCGGCACGACGGTCACCGTGCCAGATGCCGCCGGCCTGGGCGACGTGTTCTTCAACGCCACCGGCGGCCACCTCATCGGCACCCGCACCGGCACCTCGCAGATCGACAGCTTCGTGGTGCTGCCCGGCGGCCATCTGCTCGCCGCCAAAGGTTCTCCCTTCACCGGGCAGGGCCTCGGCCAGCTCGGCGCGGAGTTCTCGCCCGCCAATCCCGCCCAGTTGTTTGTCAGTAATGCGCACAACGGCGCGGGCCTGGGCACCGTGTCCGCGTACCGCGACAGCTTGTCCGGCCAGCTCTTCCCGATCGGATCCTCGCCGTATGCCGACGGGCAGACCGCGCCGTGCTGGGTGGAGATCAGCCACAACGGCAAGTACCTGTTCACCGTCAATACCGGGTCGGCGAACATCTCCAGCTATGCCATCAACCCGGACGGCTCACTCGCCCTGATCGGCAGCACGCCCATCCGCGGCGGCGGGGCTGACATCGACGCTCGGCTGTCCCCGGACGGCAAGACGCTGTCCGTGGACGGCAGCGGCAACCACATCCTGTCGGTCTTCGCCGTGAACGGCGGCACCCTCACCGAGCTGCCCAGCTCACCGGTGCCACTGCCCGCCGGGGGCGCCCCCGCCGGGATCGCCAGCATCTAGGCGCTCCAGCCAGCTGTCCCTGGCCCGCCCGGCCAGGCGGGCCAGGGACATTCTCATCCTGCCGGTTAGCTGGCGGGCAGGATGCTGGCCAGCTCGGACAGGCTCGAGATCACGTAATCTGGCCGCGGTCCCCAGGGGTCGAACAGCGCGTCTGGCTGCCGCTTGCACCACGCGGTGCGCATCCCGGTAGCCCCGGCTCCGGCGATATCGAAGGGGTTGCACGACACCAGCAGCGCCGCCGGGGGCTCCGTGCCCGTCTGGGCAAGCAGGTGCCGGTAGATACCGGGGTGAGGCTTATACACGCCTGCGTCCTCGGCGCTGACGAAGCCGTCAACGAGGTCGCGGTAACTCGCGGCCAGTTCCTCAAGCCACGCCCGCGGGCCCACGCTGAACACCACGCTCGAATGCCCCCGCTCGCGCAGGGCCGCGAGCGCCGGACGGGCATCGTCAAACGGCCGGAGCCGCCGGTAGGCCCCGGCCATCGCGTCCTGCTGGGCCGGGGCCAGCGTGATCCCGGATTCAGCCAGGGCGCGCGCGAGACCCCACCGGGTCAGGTCGGCGAACGGGGGGAACTGGCCCATCGCGGTGACCCGGAACATGTACTCGAGCTGCTTGTCCCGCCACGTCCGGGCCACGCCGCCGGCCATGTCCCCGCAGGACGGCGCCAGCTCGCGGGCCACGCTGGCCGTATCGGCCAGCGTCCCGAACATGTCAAACGCCACGAGCATGGCCAGCTCCCCAGACTTGCGTGTAATGGCCAGGCACACGACCAGGCGCAGGGTGGTTCATGCGGCGTGCTCGCGCCGGTAGCGGATGAGGCCGATGACGTCCTCGGGCACCAGCCGCCCGATGGCGCCGCTGGAGTAGACGCTGACGACTACCCGGCCCCCAGGGTCGAGCACGAACCCGGTTGACTGCAGGTATGCCGGTTCGCCGTTGACGAACGCGCCGGTTGCCGCGGCCAGAGCAGCGGTGTCCGCGCTGTGACCGACGGGGAACTCCAGATCGTGCTTGGCGATCAGTTTCACGGTGGCGGGCTCGTCGTCGGCCGACAGCGCGATGATCTGGGCATCCATGTCGGTGAGTCGTTCCCGGGCCCGCTGGAACGCGCTGAGCTGGGCGTTGCAGTAGGGACACCACGAACCCCGGTAGAAGAGGACCACGCCGTAGTGGCCGCGCGCGGCGTCCGGCAACTGGAGACTATCCCCGCCGGGGAGGGCGACGGTCAGGGCGGGAAACTTATCGCCCGGATGAAGCAGCGTCATCGAAACCTCCCTTTCTGGCGCTGGCCGCTGGCGCCGTTTGCGTCCAGTGAAGTGATCATGCACTGTTAGCGGCGGGACAGCGCCCGGTCTTACCGAAGACTTCCGGCTTCCGCGGCGAAGGGCACGGCCGCTGCTTCCGTAGGATCGGGGCATGGCGCCAGCTGATCCCACCGCCGGCGGGATCTCCCCGCCCCCGCGATCCGATCCCGGCTCCGGCCAGTGGGTCCAGATGCTCAGCCGCACCGGGCCGCAGCGGGAGGCCGGGCTGGCGCGCCTGCATGATCTGCTGCTGCGGATCGCACGCGGCGAATTGCAGCGGCGCAGCGGGCAGCTCCGGATCACCGGCCCCGAACTCGATGACCTCGCGTACCAGGCCGCAGCCGACGCGCTCCTGGCCATCGTCGCCAAGCTTGGCCAGTTCCGGGGCGAGAGCAAGTTCACGACCTGGGCCTACAAGTTCGTTATCTTCGAAGTATCGGCCAAAATCGGACGGCATTTCTGGAGCAACCCGGCTGTGCCGATGGATGCCGAAGACTGGGACCGGCTGCCCGGCCGGTTCGGCGCCGGCCCCGCGCAGGAGACAGAACAGCGGGAGCTGGCCAGCGCCGTCCGCCGCGCCGTCGATGAGAATCTCACCCCGCGCCAGCGAAAGGTCTTCGTCGCGATCGTGCTTAACGGCGTGCCCATGGACGCCCTCGTCACCGAGCTCGGCTCTACCCGGAACGCGATTTACAAGACGATGTTCGACGCGAGACGTAAGCTGCGGGCCGCCCTTGCCGCTAACGGGTACCTGAACGATCAGACTTCGAGGCACTCATGAACGGCTGGACAGCTCTCGACCGCTTCCTGCAGACCGACCCGCGCGATGTGGGATGCGCTGAGGCGATGGAACTGCTGCACGTGTACACCGAACTGGCAGCCGCTGACGCCCCGGCGGCGCAACGCTACCCCGGCATCGCCGCTCATCTGGCCGTATGCGGACCATGTGGCGAGGACTTCGACGGCCTGCTCGCAGCGATCCGCGGCACAGCGGAATGACCCCGGCCCGGGGAAACTAACGGGCGACTTCGGGGGCGAGGCTGGCCAGGCTGGCCGTGCCGAGCTCGCCGTGCTTGATCAGCAGCGTCTTCGGGAACCGCTGCTGGCCCATGGTGAGGCCGGTGAAATAGCCCAGTTCGACGAGTTCGGGCTCGGAGAAGTACGTGTGCAGCTCCGCCCGGAGGTCATCATCGGCGCTGCCACGATCCCAGGCGATCGCCTCGGCCCGGCGCAGTGCCGCGCGCTCGCGGCCGTCATAGCGACCGGACCTGCGGGCATTCCATGGCGCTAAGCCTCCAGGCCTGCTGCCGGATCAGATCTGCGATCCGGCACCCGCTCCCATGATCTTCCGGGCTATCCCTGGCTTTGCAGCTGATCAGCGGTATTCGGGGTTCTCGAAGTCGAAACGGCAGCCGGCGTCCCATTCGGAACGCTGGTTGCCGTAGGCGGGGATGCCGCCGGCGTCCTTGAGCATCCGGGCCACGTGCAGCAGGTTCCAGGTCATGAACGTGGTGTTGCGGTTGGTGAAGTCATTGTCCGGGCCGCCGGACCCTGCGTCGAGGTAGGAGGGTCCTGGCCCCGCTTCGCCGATCCAGCCGGAGTCAGCCTGCGGCGGGATGGTGTACCCGAGGTGCTGCAGGCTGTACAGGACGTTCATGGCGCAGTGCTTGACGCCGTCCTCGTTCCCGGTGATCAGGCAGCCGCCGGCCCGGCCGTAATAGGCGTACTGGCCGGCGTCGTTGAGCAGGTGGGAGCAGGCGTACAGCCGCTCGATCACCCGCTTGGTGACCGAACTGTTGTCGCCGAGCCAGATCGGGCCCGCGAGCACGAGGATGTCGGCGGCCAGCACCTTTGCATAAAGCTGCGGCCAGGCGTCGGTGGCCGCGCCGTGCTCGGTCATGTCGGGCCACACGCCGGTCGCGATGTCATGGTCGATGGCGCGGATCGTTTCTGCCCGCACGCCCTGCTTACGCATGATCCCGGCGCTGACATCGATCAGTCCCTGCGTGTTGCTGCGCTCGGGCGACGGTTTCAGGGTGCAGTTGACATACAGCGCGTTCAGGTCATCGTAGCGAGGGCTCGTGCTGGTCATGGGTGCTCCTTTGGGGGCGAGAAGTCCGGGCCCGTCAGGACATGGTCCGCGCCGGCGAGCCTGCGTTACAAGATCGATGGGCCGGCCGACGGCCCGGGTGGGCCACGGTGCTCGGGCTGAGTGCTCCGCCGCGAACCCGCCGGGCTCGCGGGCGTCACCCGTAAGCTGCCACGAGAGCCATCGTGGCCATCGGTACCTTTTTACACGGCGCTCGCGCTTGCCAGCCGGCTCTGAGATCGTGAGCTATAGCGGCGCGCGAGAGAATCTTGGGGTGACCGAACCCGACGCCTCCGCCTCGCAGTTTTCGCCGCGCACGGTGTGGGCGCGGAGGCTGGAGACGCCGCTTCGCCAGTTCCTGCGCACCGAGACCGGCAGCGCGGCGGTCCTGCTGGCCGCCACGCTGGCCGCGCTAGCCTGGGCCAACATCGACCCGTCGGGGTATGCGGCGACGTGGCACACGGTGCTGGTGATCCGGTCCGGCACGAGGGGCCTGGCAGATAGCTGGCAGGGCTGGGTGAACTCTGGGCTGATGGCGTTCTTCTTCCTGGTGGCCGGCCTGGAGGCGCGCCGCGAGTTCGACCTGGGCGAGCTGCGGGAGCGGCGGCGGCTGGCGCTGCCGCTGGTGGTCGCCCTGGGCGGGATGGTCGTGCCGATCGCGATCTACCTGGCCATCAACTTCGGCCGCTCATCAGCGTCTGGCTGGGGCACGGCCATGTCCAGCGACACCGCGTTCGCGCTTGGCGCGCTGGCCCTGGTCGGCCCGGGCGTGCCGGACCGGGTGCGCACCTACCTGCTCACGTTCGCGCTCGCCGATGACGTGGCGGGGATCGTGGTCATCGCGCTGGCCTACAGCGGCCACATCGACCTGACCGCGCTGGCTGCGGGCGTTGCCATCCTCGGCGTGGTGATGGTGGCGCGCTGGCGGGGTGTCCGCAATGGCCCGGCCTACCTGCTGCTGGGGGTGGCGGCCTGGATCGCGTTCTTCGAGTCCGGCGTCGATCCGGTGGTGGTCGGCCTGGCGATGGGCCTGCTCGCCCTAGCCTACCCCGCCGCGCGCAGCGACCTGGAGCACGCCTCGGAATCGTTCCGGCTGTTCCGTGAGCAGCCGGTCCCGGAGCTGGCCCGCGACGCGCGGGAGAGCGTGCGGCTGGCGATCTCGCCGAACGACCGGCTGCAGCAGCTGTTCCATCCCTGGACGAGCTACCTGATCGTGCCGTTGTTCGCCTTGGCCAACGCGGGGATCACGGTCAGCGGGAGCTTCCTGGCCCACGCCTACACCTCGCCGGTCACGCTCGGGATCCTGCTCGGCTACGTGGTGGGGAAACCGGCCGGGACCGTCGGCGCGGCCTGGCTGCTGACCCGGGTCAGCCGCGGTGCGATCCGCCCGCCGGTCGGCTGGGCGGCGGTGACCGGTGCCGGGGCCATCGCGGGCATCGGCTTCATCGTGTCGCTGCTGATCGCCTCGCTCGCCTTCCACGGCAGCCAGCTGGCCGAGGCGAAGGTGGGCGTGCTGTCCGCCGCGCTATGCGCCTCGGCGCTTGGCTGGGCCGTCTTCCGGCTCACCGCGATGCTGCCCAAACGGCTGCGCGCCCGCGCGCTGCTCGGCACCGCCGACACCATCATCGACCTGGCGGTGCCCGTCGACCCCGAACGCGATCACGTGCGCGGCCCGGACCGGGCACCGGTCACGCTCGTGGAGTACGGCGACTTCGAGTGCCCCTACTGTGGCCGGGCCGAGCCGGTGGTCCGGGAGCTTCTGGCCGGCTACGGCGACCTGCGCTACGTATGGCGGCACCTGCCGCTGACCGACGTGCACCCGCACGCGCAGCTCGCGGCCGAGGGCGCCGAGGCCGCCGCCGGCCAGGGCAAGTTCTGGCCGATGCACGACCAGCTGCTGGACCACCAGGGTGCGCTGACCGGCAAGGACCTGATCCGGTACGCCGGCGAGCTCGGCCTGGACATCGACCGGTTCACCCGCGACCTGCGCAACCACGCCGGGCAGGCCAAGATCGCTGCGGACGTGGACTCCGCCGACCTGAGCGGCGTCTCGGGCACGCCCACGTTCTTCGTCAACGGCAAGCGGCACCACGGCGCCTACGACATCAGCACGCTTTCGGATGCGGTGCGGACGGCCAGGACCCGGACCCTGATCAGCTCCCCCCCGCAGCCACGGCGCCCGTCCTGATCAGCTCAGCCCGGGCCGATGCATGTCATCGGCCATCCCGCAAGTAGGCGGCCATGGCCTGGTTCAACGGCTTGCTGCTCAGGCAATCCTCCACCGTCAGCCCAGGCCGGAACAGGGCGGCCTGCGTGGCGCTGCGCGGGCACAGCCGAAGCAGATGGTGTCTGCGTGGGGCGGGGTGGGCTCGTCACGGATAGCCGACCTGACGATGTGCGGCCGGGCGGGTGTGGCGAGGCTGGCCGGTGAGTGATCAGCAGGCTTGCCTGCCTGCGCACCTCAGCTGGAAGGAAGGTTTGAATGAGCACGATCTGGCTCGAGGGCCTGAACGATCTCGCGGACGGGCCGGGCCGGCCGATGACGATGCCGGTGTTCGCGGGGCAGAAACTGGTGGTCGTCGGCGGCAGCAGCGGGATGGGCCGGCAGGCCGCTGCGGATGTGATAGCGGACGCAACTTAAAAGCCCGCCCCGCCCGTGCGCCGGCCCAGCCACCCGGCACACAGGCCGCCGCACCCCAGCCGGAAATGCAGGCCATAACAATCCCGGGAGGAATGAGCACATGGTGGCGTGGGACCGCGTGACCGATACTGACGTATTGCGCGCGATACAGGAGTACGACCGGCTCGGGCCGGAGCAGTTCTTCGCTGCGCATGGTTTCGGCCCGACCACGACTTATGACCTGATCAAAGACGAACGCCGCTACCCGCCGAAAGCCATCTTGGGTACGGCTTACGAGTTCGCCACGGGCCAGCGCCTGGACTCCGGCGATTTCGAAGGCGGAAAGAGTGGTGCCGTCGCGGTGCTCGGGAAGTTGGGATTCACCGTCCAGCACAAGCAACAACCAGCCGGGCAAAGCTGACCCGCACGGGAGCATGGAGCACGAGATGTCCGAAAGCGATGTTGGCGTGGTGCTGGCGCATGGTGGCTGGGCTGATGGGTCGAGCTGGAGCAAGGTGATCGCGGGTCTGCGGTCCGAGAGGGTGAAGGCGGTCGCCGCGCCTCTGCCGCTGACCTCTCTGGCAGACGACGTGGCGGCGCTCGATCAGATGCTGGAGCGGGTCGAGGGTCCGGTCGTGGTGGCCGGGAACGCCTATGCCGGCGCGGTCATCGCGTCGACGAGCGATGAGAAGGTGGCGTCGCTGGTGTATGTCGCCGCGCTTGCCCCCGACGAGGGCGAGACGGTGGGGGCCGAAGCCTTCAAGCGCGACATCCCCGACGCCGACGTTCGTTTCGTCGACACCGGTCACTTCGCTCTGGAGACCCACGTCGAAGAGATCGCAACCGCGATCGGCGAGTTCCTCACCCGATAGTCAGGTGCAGTAGCGTGGTCCGGCCGTGACTGTACCTACGAGTTTTACTCCCGCGCCTGGGCAGGGCCGGGTGCGGCATACGTCACAGCCGCTGGCCGCTCTTCCACCAGGAAGCGATGCCCGTCAGGTCCTGGTACCAGGGCGGCGCGGATGCCCCCGCGCAGCGTCATGAGGTGGTCATCGGCCAGGGGCGTGCCGCAGCGTGCGAGCGCTGCGGCTGTTGCGTCCAGCGACGCGACTCGCAGCGCACAGTGTGTCGCGAGGATGTCGTTGCTGGCGGTGTCGGGAGGGATCGGCCGGCGTGTGCCCGCGTGGTAGCGCAGCAGTTCCAGCCGTGGCGCAGGCAGGTCCGGCGCGAGCCGGGTGACGCTGACGTGGACGTCTTCGACGTCATCCAGAGCGGCCTGTTCGGGCCCGCGGTTCTCGGTGCGGGTTCCGGCGCTGAACCCGAATACGGACCTGAAGAATCTCGTGCTGCTGGCCGAGTCGCTGACCGCGATGGCGGTGTGATCGACACCGAGAACCGGGCCGGTGCCGTTAGCGTTGCGCCATGCTGCCGGGACACGTCCCTCGGGGAACGCGAGCAGTTCCAGCGGGTGGCCGTCGTGATCACGGAACTTGAACGCTGTCACGCCTCCGGAGCTATCCGGCAGGCGCACCGGACCTTCGCGGCTGATGGGCCGGAAATTCAGGTTGGCCATGACCCGCTGGTGCGCGTGCGTCATGTCGTTCACGACGATCGCCATGTGCTGGAACCAAAGGTCGGTGCTCGTGCTGTCCGGCGGGTACGGGCGTCCCGCCATGTCCGTGAACTCCAGTAGTTCGATCCGCTCGCGGCCCAGCCGCACCAATGAGCGCCGTCCGCGCGCCCGTGAGAGGCACAGCACGCGGGTCAGCGCCGGGTCGATGTCGCCGCGTTGCTCGACGCCGCATCCGAAGGTCCTGACGTAGTCGTCTTCTGCCCGGTCGAGGTCCGACACGATCAGGGTGACCCGGCTGATCACGGTTTGCTGTCTCATGGTCATCTCGTCATCGGGTTGTCGCTGCGGGCCATGTGCCCCATGTGCAGCTGGAGGGCGCTGACGATCAGGGCGAAGTGGCTGAACGCCTGTGGGGTGTTGCCCAGCTGGCGGTGCGCGGCCGGGTCCCATTCCTCGCTCAGCAGCCCGACGTCGTTGCGCAGCAGGAGCAGGCGCTCGAACAGCTCGATGGCGTCCCGGTGCTGCCCGGACGCGTGCAGCGCGTCCACCAGCCAGAACGAGCAGGCGATGAACAGGCCTTCGCTGCCCTTGATGCCGTCGTCGGTCGCGGTGGTCTGATAGCGCTTGACCAGGCCGCCGTCGCTCAGTTCGCGGCGGACCGCGTCGATTGTGCCCATTACACGCGGGTCCGTGGCGGGGAGGAAGCCGACGCGCGGGATCAGCAGCAGGCTGGCATCGAGCGCGGTGGAGCCGTAGGCCTGGGTGAAGGTGTTGCGTTCGGCGTCGAACGCGTGGGTAACGACATCCTGGTGGATCTGATCGCGGAGCTGTTCCCAGCGCAGCACCGGGCCGGGCAGGCCGTACACGCGGACCGATCGGGCCATCCGGTCGGCGGCGGCCCACGCCATGACCTTGGAGTGCGTGAAGTGCCGCCGGTCGCCGCGCACCTCCCACAATCCGTTGTCCGGTTCGCGCCAGGCTGATTCGAGGTAGTCCATCAGGGCGACCTGCAGGGCCCACGCGTCGCGGTCGGCGGGAAGACCTGCCTGCCGGGCGAGGAACAGGGCGTCCAGTGTCTCACCCCAGACGTCGAGCTGGACCTGACCGGACGCGGCGTTGCCCGTGCGGACCGGGCTGCTGCCTTCGTAGCCGGACAACCAGGGCAGGTCGGCCTCGGGAAGCCGGCGCGCGCCGTCCAGGCTGTACAGGATCTGCAGCCTCTCCGGCTGACCCGCTATGGCGCGCAGCAGCCAGTCGCGCCACGCGCCGGCCTCGGACCTGAACCCGGCCGCGAGAAGGGCCTGCAGCGTGTAGGTGGCGTCGCGAAGCCAGCAGTACCGGTAATCCCAGTTGCGGACGCCGCCGATCTCCTCCGGCAGCGACGTGGTCGCCGCCGCGACGATCCCGCCCGTCGGCTCGTAGGTCAGGGCCTTCAGGGTAATGACCGACCGGTCGACGGCGTCGCTGTACGGCCCGGCTTGGTAAGCGGCATGAGCAGACCACTCGGTCCAGAAGTCCATCGTCGCGGACAGGGCCTGCTCGGCGTCTACCTGCGGCATCTGCGGGTCGTGGCCGGGCGCCCACGACATGACGAACGGAACCCGATCGCCCTTGCGCACGGTGAAGTCCGCGAGCGTGCCCCATTGATCGCCACGCAGCGGGACCGCGGACATCAGCCGGACGCGGTCAGGCCCCGCGATCGCATGGACCTGGGTGCCAAGGTTCCGGACCCACGGAACGACGCGGCCGTAGTCGAACCGCAGGCGCAGCGCCGATCGCATCGCCACTTCGCCGCGCAAGCCCACCGCGATGCGGATAAGGTGCGGGGTGCCCGCCCGGGGCGGCATGAAGTCGATGACCCGTACGGCGCCGTCCGCGGTGACCCAGTCCGTCTCGAGCACCAGGGTGTGGCCGGCGTACCGGCGGGCCGTGCAGGTGCTCGCCCCCGCGGGCGCGAGAGCCCAGTGTCCCGCCTCGTGGTTGTGCAGGAGGGCGGCGAACGCGGCGGGCGAGTCGAAGCGGGGCAGGCAGAGCCAGTCGACCGACCCCGCGGTGCTCACCAGAGCTGCCGTGTGCAGGTCTCCCAGCACGGCGTAATCTTCGATTTTCGGCATGACCAGAGACCTCTCACAGGACGGGCGAGGACTACGCGGGGACGGTGCGGAGCTGCGGGTGGCGGGTGGTCCCGATGCGCTCGGCGATGTGATCGCCCACGCGCAGCGCGTTCGCGATGATCGTCAAGGTGGGGTTCACCGCGCCGATCGAGGGCATGAAGCTGCCGTCCACCACGTAGAGGTTGTCCAGGTCGTGGGCCTTGCAGTGCACGTCGAGGACTGAGGCGGCCGGCTCGGTTCCGAAACGCGCCGTCCCGGCCTGGTGGGCGGTGGCGGCCGCGTCGAATGCCTTGTGCAGGTAGAGGCTGCGGACGAAGGTCGTGTCCACCATGCCGAGCTTGCTCAGCATGCCCTGGAAGGTCGTGCGGAGGCGGGTGAGGGCTTCGGTATTGTTGCCGGGCTGCAGCGCGAGCCTGATTGCGCCGTCACGCCGGAGCGTGACCCTGCTGTCGGCGAGCGGGAGGTCCTCGCTGGACAGCCAGAAGTCGATCGAGTGCTTCGCGACCTCGCCGTAGGGTGCGGACGGAGCCCACCCCAGCCGGCGTGGTGCCGCGCCCTTGATCTGCCAGTCATCGGACTTGCCGAGCATCTGGATGTGGCCCATCGGGTACTGCCAGTGCTCGCCGGGGCCGTAGAAGTCGTTGAGGGCCAGCGTTTTCTGGAACACCGTCGGGTTGAGTTCGCGCGAGAACGCGATGAGGGCCAGGTTGTTGTGCCGCATGTAGTTCCGGCCAACCATGTCGGATGAGTTCGCCAGGCCGTCTGGATGCTTGTCGTTGGCTGACTTCAGCAGCAGGGCAGCCGACAGGATGGCCCCCGCGGACAGCACGACGATGTCGGCGGTGAACGCGTGCGGAGAGCCGTCCGGGAGCGTGACCGCCACGCCACTGACGGAACGGCCGCTGTTGTCCGTCAGCAGGCGCTCGACAGTCGTTCTCGTCATCAAGGCCAGATTGGGGTGCGCGGCCAGGGCCGGGCGGACGACGGCCATTTCGGCGTCGGCCTTGGCGCCGATCAGGCAGGGGAACCCGTCCACGCGGTCGCACCGTATGCATCGCGAGTCCGTGGTCGCCCGGCCGTGCGCGTCCTGGGTGAGCTGCACGCCCAGCGGCAGGTGAAACGGGTGCAGGCCCAGCTGCTCCAGGCCGTCCGACAGCTGCTGGATACGATGCTCGTGCCGAACGGGCGGGTATTTGTAGTCCTGGCTCGAGATGCCGGCGAACGGGTCCTCGCCGTGCTGGCCGTGCACCCAGAACAGGTGCTCGGCGCGGACGTAGTACGGCTCCATGTCCTGGTAGCTCAGCGGCCAGGCCAGCGCGACACCGCCTCGATGCTGGACCTCGCCGAAGTCGCCGGGCAGCAGCCGGAAAAGCGCCGCGCCGTACACCTTGGAGTTGCCGCCCACGTAGTAGTGCAGCTCGGGCCGGAAGGGCCGGTCGCGGTGGTCGTAGAAGGTCTCATCCGCGGTGTATTTCGCGTCGCCGAAGACAGCCTGCGAGCTCCAGTTGTCGCGTTCCCGCGGGAGGAAGTCACCGCGTTCGAGCAACAGTACACGCTTGCCCGTTTCGGCCACGCGCGCCGCGGTGGTCGCGCCCCCCGGCCCGCTGCCGACGACCAGGACGTCGTAGTGATCGTTCCCCGCCGGGGCGGGCATGGCGGTCACAGTCCCACGCTCGACTGCGACAGGCCGCCGTCGACGGTGACCGTGGTGGCGTTGACGTACCCGGCCCTGTCTGAGGAGAGAAACACCACCACATCGGCGATCTCGGCGGCCTGGGCGATCCGGCCGAGCGGGATCGCCGCATTCAGCTGCTTGAGCAGTTCCGGGGTCATCTCGGTGACGGCGTTGATCGGGGTGCTCACCGCTCCCGGCGCGATGTTGACGAACCGGATCCCAAGCGATCCCAATTCGACGCCCGCCGTGCGGGTGAGCATCTTCGCGCCGCCCTTGGAGACGCAGTAGGCGATGTTGCCGGGCATCGGCCAGTCCTCGTGGGTGGACGAGATCGTCACGATCAGCCCGCCGCTGGCCTGGGCCATGAACTGCTGCGCCGCGAACTGGGCGCCGAAGAACGCGCTCTTGAGGTTGACCGCCAGCACCTTGTCGAAGTCGGCCTCGCTGGTCTCCAGCAGCGACGTGCGGGTCTCGATGCCCGCGTTGCTGACGAGAACATCGAGCCGGCCGAAGTTCTCAACGGCGGTCTGGATGATCCGGTACAGGTCTTCGGTGCGCGAGACGTCGGCTTCGACTCCTACCGCGCGGCCGCCCGCCCGTCCGGCGGCGGCTACGACCTCGGCTGCGTAGTCCGGGTGCATACGGTAGTCGACGACGACGTTCGCGCCTTCTGCGGCGGCGGCGAGGACGATCGCCTTGCCGATGCCGCTGTTGCCGCCGGTGACGACGATGGACTTGCCTTTGAGCAACATGCCTATTCCATCCCTATCGGTGTCGGACGGGCCGGTCAGACGAATCCGCCGTTGGCGTAGACCACCTGGCCGTTGACCCATCGCCCGGTCGGCCCGACCAGGAATGACACGACGCCGGCAACGTCGTCGGGAGTGCCGAGACGGCCGAGTGGCGGCAAGGCGGCCAGCTGTTCTTGTTCGTCGGCCGGGGTGCTGTGCAGGAACGCCTCGGTGGCGGTGGGACCCGGCGCGACCGCGTTGACCGTGATGTCGCGGCCGCGCAGCTCCTTCGCGAGGATGCGGGTGAGTGCGTCGACGGCGGCTTTGGACGCCGCGTAGGCGCCCAGACCCGGTGGCGCGAACCGCACCATGCTCGACGAGATGTTGACGATCGAGCCGCCGTCGCGAACCCGCCGCGCGGCCTGCTGGTTGACGACGAACGTGCCTCGCACGTTGATCCTGTGGATCGCGTCGAAGTCAGCCAGGTCAAGGTCGATGAGGGGGACGGGGTGATTGATCCCGGCGGTATGCACGACGACGTCGAGGCGCCCGAAGCGGTCCTCGACGGCGTCGAAAAGAGCAGATACCGCCCCCTCGCCGGCGATGTCCGCCGCGAATGCCGCGCCGCGCCGCCCATGCCCCGCGATTTCCTTGACCGTCGCGTCGGCCAGGTCCACGCTGCCGGCGTACGCCACCGCGACGTCAAACCCGTCGGCAGCCAGCTTGGCGGCGATAACCCGCCCCATGCCTCCCGTCCCGCCAGTCACCAGGGCAGTGCGTATGCGGTCTCCCGCCTCATCACCTGTACTCATGAGTCCTCACCTCTCTGCGGCCGCTCATCGGCCCGCTGATCGCGACAGCCCAGTGTTGCCGCGCGATCGGCGCCGCACATCGTCAGGTCAGGTAATCGCATCGGAGCCGCCCAAGGTCCCGATCGCAAGCAGCGGACGCGGGGGCGGAAAGCCTCGCCCGTTCGGCAGGTCAAGATCTTTTCCCCGAACGGCCGTGGTGCTTGCCTCGCGAGCCGGTCAGCCAGGTCGGCGGCCGCCCTGGCGGGCGGGAGCCGGATCGCCCGGCGACCGGGCCGTGGAAATTGCCTGTCCTGACGATGCGCGTTCGCCCGGGTCAAGCGAAGGTTCGTATCCGGAACTGCCGAAAAGGCAGGTATCAGGAGAGAAAAGAGGAACAGAACGTGAATCTCCGTATTTTCAGACGAGTGCCCGCGCGGAAACGCGGGCTGTTTGCCGTGCTCGCGGCGGCCGTGGCCGCGAGCACGTCGCTGGCCATTGCCGCGGGTGGCGGGACGGCCGCGTCGGCCGCGCCCGTCCGGGCGGAGCAGGCTCCGGGCGAGTCCACCGGGCTGGGGCAGCTCAGCGGCATCCTGCCCGCGAGCAAGCTGACCCTGCCAAGCGCCATCGAGGTCAACCTCAGCCAGGAATACGTGCGGCTTCCGATCTACCCCGGGATCGCCTACGCAGGCACACCCCATCAGGAGACGGTCTGGTACATCCTGGAGGACGCCTCCACCTCCGGCGCCGCGGACGACCTGGGCGTGAACTTCGCGCCCAAGCTGGCCAACATCGGCATCTCCTGCCCGGCGTGCGTGCAGACCGTCCACCTGATCAACCCGCCGCCGTCGCAGAACCATTTCGGCCCGGCCCCCCTCAGCTTCGCGGGCGCGCCGGACTTCAGCCCCACCCGCATCGCGGTCCCCGGGCCGGACGGGTTCCCGCTGGCCAAGTTCCAGCCCGGCGCGGTGGCCGGCCCCGGCTACACCCCGTTCATCCAGATCGCCGGGTCGGACACCATCTACAACGCGCCGATCGTGGCCACCGGAAACGGCCCGTACGACGTGGTGAACCACACCAACACCTCCGACAAGGTGATGGGCATCCACATCGCCCCGTCCCCGGCGGACTCGCCGTCCGGGGCGTTCCAGGAGTCGTGGGCAGACTTGCTGATCACCAAGGGCTTCGACGGCAGCCAGCCGATCGTGTACCTGTCCACCGACGCCGGGCAGCCGCTGACCGCGGTGCTCGAGCGGTCCACCTACGTGCCCGCGCTGAACGACGCCTCCTGCAACGGCTGTGACGACTTCCTCGGCTCGGCCCGCGAGCGGCTGTTCGGCTTCGTTAACGGGCAGACCGGCGTCAACAACCCGAACGCCCAGGGGTTCCAGCACTTCGCCAAGGACAGCCCGATATCGGAGAACGCCGTGCAGACCAACACGGCGTTCATCAACGCCATGCGCTACGGCGGCGACATCCTGAACGTGTTCGGGGACTTCCCGACCCTGACCGACCCGCGGCACGCCGACGCCTACAGCCCGCTGTGGGACGCCCAGCTCGCCATGTGGACCCCGAAGGCGGTCAGCGAAGGCCTGAACAAGCGCCAGATCAACGAGAACGAGGTCCTGAACCTGGCCTACAGCCATCCCGACCTGCTGACCGGGGTCAACCCGGCCACCGGCCAGCCCCAGCTGTACGGCTCGGTCGGAGTCGACATCAACTGCGCGGTCATCGGCTACACGGCGACAGCACCCCTAACCCCTGGCCCCCCCAACCTCCCGGGCTCCCAGTTCCCGCCCAGGTAACTGGGAAGCCGTCGCAGGTCCTGCCCGCCCATGCGGCCGGACCGGCGGCACCGCACCTCAATCACCTGCGGGCCCGCGATCGCGGGCCCGCAGGCTATATCAGGCCACCTTCGCGGGCGCGGATCACCGCTTCTTCCCGGGATTCGGCGCCGAGCTTGCGGTAGATCGCCCGTAGATGAGTCTTCAGGGCGTTGAGCGTAACGAACAGGTCGGCCGCGAGTTCGCGCAACGAGGCCGGAGCGGGCAGCATCCGCAAGATCGTCAGCTCCTGTCGGCCAGTGGTTCGAACAGCCCCTGCTGCCGGGTGCGCGCCGCCTCGGCCCGCTGTTCTTCGGCCAGCCACATGGTGGCCACCGGCCCCGGGTCGGCGCAATGCCGCAGAATGCCGCGGGCCTCACCCACCAGCGTCCCCGGATGGACGTCGGCCGCCTGATCGGTCGCGGCGTCCGGGTAGATCCGGTCGGCCGCCGCCGCTGTGAGCAGTGCCGCAGCGAGTTCCACCCGTCCGGCCCCGTGGCGGCCTCGTTCCACCGCCGTCGTGGCCGCATGCCACGCGCCGGCCCAGTCCGCGTGCCTCAGCTCGAGGCGGGCCCGGGCCCGGGCCCGGGCCAGAGCCGGGAACATGGCAACGAAGTGCGACTCGCTGAGCGTGCGGCCCACCGCCGACTCCGCGTCGGCCGCGAGCGAGTCCGCGAGCGCCAGGTCGCCCCGGTTCACCGCCAGCAGCGCCCGGTACCCTTCGGCGCAGATGGACGCCAGCTGGTTACCGTCATCTTCGGCCCGCCGGGCGGCCTCAACGAGCAGTCCCCAGGCGCGGTCGGCGTCTCCCAGCCACATCGAGGTCATGCCCAGGACGAGCCGGTGGACGGTAGCGATGAACGCGTCATCGGCGCTTGGCGAGATCTCCCGCAGCCGGGCCGCCGCCCCGCCCACGTCCCCGGTCTTGTACATGGCCCTGCTGGCCGAAGGATGCTCGGCGGACCTGCTGACTCACTGTGGAGGAACCGGCTATCGAGCCGTTCTATCCGGCCACCGCGGCCGGGGCCGCGCTGCGTTCGGACTCGCCCGTCTTGACCTTTCCGGCGTCGTCCCACTGCACGGAGCTGAACCCGCCGCCTCGGCGACCCCTTCCCGCAGCCGGCCGTGCAGCATGATCTTCAGTGACTCTTCAGTGACATCGGGAACATCCTCAGGCTGCCCCGCCGGGCTCAATGGAGCTCGCCGCCCGAGGCATGAGCAAGGGAGCGGGTCACCCTGCAATTCATCGGTGTCGATGTCGGCATGCCATGAGCCGTGCACAGCTCGTCCATGCACTTGGCATGCGCCGTGTCGGCGAGCGTCGTTTCCGTTGTGCGGGCTAGCTGGTCCCGTTCGGCCGCGCAAGGCGCTGCTGCTTTCTGCGGCCGGATAAGGATGGGGACGGCCGCCAGGATCACCAGGCCGACGGCCACGGCGAAGATCAGCAGCGTCAGCCGGGGACTGAGGTGCTGCAGTATGATCCCGACCCCGACGACGGGCAACGACACGCCGGCGTAGCCGGCGGTGAAGAACGTCGCCAGGGCGCCGGCCCGATCGTCCGGGCTGGCGGTGGAGATCACCACGGTTAGGCTGCCGCGAATGATCGCGCCAATACCGGTGCCGGCGACGATTCCGCCGGCCAGGAACAACGCGAGGCTGGGCGGCGATGTCCATGCTGAGACGACCAGCAGGCACAGGCCGGCGATCATCGGCACGATCCCAGCGGCAAGCAGGCGGCAGGCCGGCCAGCTCGTGGTCGTGGTCTGCACGAGCACGCCGGCGCCGAAGGTCAGGAAGATCGTCAATCCGGTCAGCGCGGGAGAAGGCTGGTGCAAGGGCCCTGCCAGGAACGTCCCCGCGAGCCCGGCGAACAGTCCGCCGACAGCGAATGCCGTGCACACCCCGGTCGTGGCCGCCAGGAACTGGCTGCGCCCGTTCGCCGGCGCCTTGAGCCGCTGCGGGCGGTACTTCGGCCGCGGATGAATGGCCGCGTGGCCCTCCGGGGCGACGATGACCAGGCCCACCGCGGCTAGGAGGAGGGCGAGAAAGACGATGAACGGGAGCGTGAGGCCGTGACCCGCATAGCGGGCGAGCAGTCCGGCGATGAGCGGCCCCAGTGCCAGGCCGCCGATGTTCGCGATCGTGGCGACGATCCCGGCCCGGCGCGTAGCGACGCCGCCGGGGCCCGCGTCCAGGTCCGTGACGAAGGCGGTGGCCGTGGCTACGGCGGCGCCGAGAGCGAGGCCTGTGAGCACACGCGCGACAATGATGCCGGCGAGAGATCTCCAGGAAAGGAAGATAACGGCCGCGACAACGGCGACGGTGAGGGCTGGCAGCAGCACCGCGCGCCGGCCATACCAGTCAGACACGTGCCCGGCGAGCAGGAGGCTCACCACGATCCCCAGCGCGTAGACCGCGTAGACGATCGTGATGGTGAGCGACGACAGATGTTCTTGTTGCTCGTAGAGACCGTAAAGGCTGCTTGGGGCGGTCGAGAACGCCGCGACGGCCAGGAATGAGAAAGCGATCGCCCAGAAGCCCGTGCGACGTGACAGCCGCGGCAGCGCGCGAGCGGATGCTCGCAAGGGTGGCGATTCGGCGGTCAGGCGCGCTGGCTTCAGCGGCATGATCGAGTCCGGCATGATCCCTCCATGGGGGTTAGCGGTCGCCGCGGCGGGCTTCGCCGGGCGGGCCGGGCGGGTCAGGCGACCTCGGGGTAGAGGCCGGCGACTCCGGCGGAGAGCCCGGCCAGGACGCGCTTGCTCGTCTCGTCGGCGATGATCTCGGCGTCGCCGGCTCCGATGCCGTCGATGGCCAGCTTGGCGACGGCGGCCGGGTCGGACTTGGGGACGTCGAGGTGGCGGGTCATGTCGGTGTCCATGTAGCCGACGTGCAGGGCGGTTACCCGGGTGCCCTGCGGTGCCAGCTCCAGGCGCAGGGCGTTGGTCAGCGACCATTCCGCCGACTTGGCGGCGCAGTAGGCGCCGGACCGGGGGATGCTCAGCCAGGACAGCACCGACAAGATGTTCAGCACCGCGGCGCTGCCGTGGGCGGCCAGCTGCGGGGTGAAGGCCCGGGTCACCGCGAGGGTGCCGAAGAAGATGGTGTCCATCTCCAGCCGGATGGCGGCCAGGTCCCCGCCCAGCAGTGAGGATCCGGTTGACGAGCCCGCGTTGTTCACCAGGATCGCCACCCCGCTCGCGGCCTGCGCCGCCGCGGCGACCGAGGCCGCGTCGGTGATGTCCAGGGCGATGGGGGTGACGCCCGTCAGGTCTACGGCCTGCGGGTCGCGGGCCGCGGCGTAGACGCGGGCGCCCCGGTCGCGAAGCTGCGCGGCCAGCTGCCGTCCCAGGCCGCGGTTGGCCCCGGTCACCAGCGCGGTCTTTCCAGTGATATCCATGACATTTTCTCCCTGTGCGTAGGTTTTCGCAGCGCGGGACCGCGGCTGCGGGTCCCGCGCTGATAGCTGGTTCAGCCGCCACTCACCGAGGAGCCATTCGCTGTGGCCACGATGTCGCGGCCGCGATCTGCCCTCGCCCTCAGCCAGCCGAGCTGGCGACGTCGCGCGCCCGGTAGAACAGCACCACGCCGAACTGGCCGACGAACATCGTTGGCACCGTAACGGTCTTACCGCCGGGGGACGGTGAGCGTCAGTTCGGGGAAAGGGTCACCGGGGCGCAGCAGGGGCGTGGGCAGGCTCCTCAACGGTCTGGGGTCGGTCGTCCGGCGTGCCCATGGACATGGACTCCTCGTCCGGCGTGCCCATGGACATCGACTCCTCGTCCGGCGTGCCCATGGACATCGACTCCTCGTCCGGCGTGCCCATGGACATGGACTCTTCGTGCGGCATGTTCGCTCCTTCCGTGTGGTTTCCTGCGTGCTCGTTCGGCATCCAGGGCTATCTGCAAATCCGGGCTGCTCACCGGAGGCCGGTCTCGTTTTGGCCCAAGCTGGCCAGCCCTGCCAGGTCGACACAGGTCACGTCGTGCGCCTTGACGAAGACCATGAGGACGCTGCCGCAGGTCCGGCAGCGGACCACGGTGCCAGGAGCCCGCCGGTAGACGACGAGTTCAGCCACTGGCCTGCTGGTGCCGCAGGTGCCGCAGGTGCTGTTCGCGGCGGTCATCTCCGTACCGAAGACGTCGATCAGCAGGCCGCCGATCGCGTTGCCGTCCACTGCGTCCATCAGTGCCCTCCTGGGGTCCCGGACCGCTCGGTCCTCACCCCGCTCGGGCGGATAGCCGAGCCACGCGAGATGGGACTCATAGCCGGGCAACTCCTCTGCATCAGCGGGTCGTTCCGCGAGACATAGGTCCACCTTCGCCGCGTGCCTGGAAGCGCACATCGTCAAAAGTGCTAATTGGTCTTCTCAGGTCCCGTTGGTCTTCTCAGGTCCCGCCGAACCGCTCGGCCTTGATCCGTTCGGGTGGGTAACCGAGCCCGATAAGGTTCTCGGCGACTGCCTCGACGAAGGTGGAGGGCCCGCAGACGAACGCGAGGGGATGCTGGCTGGCTGACCAGACGGTCTCCGCCAGCATCGCCGCATTCACCCGGCCTGAGTAACCGGTCCAGCCGGGCGGCTGGCTGCGGGTCAGCGTGCAGATCACCTGCACGCCGTCACGGTAGTGGTCGAGCTCGCCGCGGTAGATCACATCGGGCAGGGTGCGGGACGAGTACAGCAGGTTGGTGGTGTAGCCGCCGTCGCAGAACGCCAGCACGTAGCGGGCCTCGGCCGCCACCTGGTCCAGCAGCGTGTCCACCGGCACGCCCCGCCACTGGGTGCCGAGCTTCGACCAGCGGGTGACGCAGTGGATGTCCGCAGTGACGGTTTCGGCCGGGAGCGCCCGCATCTCCTGCCAGGTCCAGGACTTGAGCGTGTCGCCGCCCTGGGTAATCGAGAATGTCCACTCCGGCAGCGGCGTTTGTGGCGTCGGGCCGGCCGAGAGCACTGGGAAATCCGTGGTTACGTGCTGACCCGGCGGTACCCGGTCCTCTTCTCCGGCCGGGACGCGGCTTCGGCCGCGAAATCCGCGCGAAATAGGGCTCATGGCCGGTCAGCTCCTTTCTTGCTACGGGACTGAGTCCGTAGCAGGCAGAATTCCTGCGCCTAAGGCCGTCCACATCGTCAAGGTGGCTAATTCCGCACGGGCGCCCGCCGGGGCCGTTCCTTGGAAGGCTCCGGCAGGGCGGCGGTGAGAGTCATGAGCCGGCTGCCGCTTCCTCGATGACGATGCGGGCTAGTTCGACGCGCGAGGCGATCTGCAGCTTGCGGAATGCCTGGCGCAGGTGGTGGGCGACGGTATGGGTGCTGATGTACATGCGGGCACCGACCTGATTGTTGTTCAGTCCCTCGGCGACGAGCCTGGAGACGGCCTGCTCGGTGTCGGTGAGGCTGTCCCAGCCGGCGACGGGCCTGGTGGCGGGCGTGGTCCAGTGGCGGCGGCGGACGCCGAGGTCGCGCAGCCGCCGCCGGATGCGGGCCTGGTCGCGGTCGGCGCCGGTCTGGCGGTATCCGTCGAGGGCGGTTTTCAGGTGCCTGATGGCCTGGTCCCTGGCCGTGCCAGTAAGGAGGATAGCGAGGTCTTCGGCGGCGGAGGCTCTGGCCCACGGGTCGGGGTGCTGTACCGCGGCCTCGCCGAGAAGGCCCGCGTCGTGGGTGGCGAGACCTTGGCTATGCGCCGCGGCCGCGGCCAGGGCCGCGAACCCCGGGTTGGCGTCGGCGAGGGCCACGGCGGTGCCGGTGACCTGGTTGGCCAGGGGCTGGTCGCCGGCCGCGAGCGAGGTGCGTACCAGCCAGGCCGCAAGGGCCGGTTCGCCGGCCAGTAGCCCTTGCCATGCCGGCAGACCGGCAGCGGCCTGGCGGATGTGACTCATGGCGGCGGTCGGGCCGTCGCGCGCCTCAGTGATCTGGGCCTGGGCCAGGGTGGTCTCGGTGCGCGCGTACAGGCTGGGGAAATGCGATATCGGGGCGGGGAGGCCAGCGATGTGTTGTGCCGCGGCCGCGATGTCGCCGCCGCGCAGCGCGATCACGGCCAGAACGCAGTGCGCGGTCGAGGCGTACCCGTCAGCTCCTAGCGTCTCGGCGCTGGCCAGGGCCGCCTGGCCGGCGGCGGCGGCGGCGGGTAGGCGGCCGTTGGCCACGTGGATGCGGGCGCGCAGGATGGACAAGCCCGCCTGGGCTGGGATGCCGTGCAGCGCCGGGTGGCCGGCGGCGTGCAGGATGCCGTCGGCTTCGTTGAGCTGGCGGAGGTCGACAAGGGCGGCAGCGAGCGCGAGCAACGGCTGGGGATGGCGGGCATCGGGGGAGATCCCGCGGCGGGCGGCGTCACGCAGCAGCCCGAGCGCTTCGCTGATCTGGCCGTTGTCCCAGGCGATGACCGCGCGGGCGGCCAGGGCCGCCGCGGTGGTATGGCTGTCATGCTGGCTGGGGTCGGCAAGGATGGTGTCGGCCAGGGGCCCAGCGAGTCCCGCGCGCGACCCGGCAAGGGCAAGCAGGTGCGCGGTCAGCGCCTCCTCGCGCAGGTCGTGCGGCAGCTGCGGCTGGGCCAGGACCATCTCGGCCTGGCCGGCGGCGTCGCTGGCCTGGCCGCGGGCGCACAGGACCGAGGACAGGACGCACCGCAGCCCGGCTTCGGCAACTGGCGGCAGCGGCTTGGCCAGGGTGTCATGGGCGAGCCGGGCGGCCTGGTCCAGCCGGCCGGCCGCGGTCAGGGCCTCGGTGGCGGCCACCGCGCGTGACAGCGCGGCGGGGTCGGCCGTGGGTGTCAGCTCCAGTGCGCGCAGCGCCAGGTCGGCGGCCGTTTGCGGAGCCGAACGCAGTGTCCGCGCCGCCGCGGTGTCAAGGCCGGCCAGCGACGCGGGGTTCCCCGGATGCGCGGCCTGCAGCAGGTGACCGGCGGCCAGGGCTGCGGTTTCGCCACGGCTGAGCAGGATTTGGCCATACTGGCGATGCAGTGCCCTCCGCGCTGGCCGCGGGATCATCTCGCCGACAGCGCAGCGCAACAGTTCGTGCCGGAATGAGAACGCGTTGTCAGCGGCGGTCATGATCCCGGTATCCATCGCCTCCTCGACCGTGGGCAGCAACCCGGCGGGCGTCTCACCGAGCATCTCCGCTGCGTCCTCCAGCCAGAACGACGGGCCGAGCACCGCCGCGGTCACCAGCAGGTGCCGGGCCTGCTGGCTGAGGCCATCAAGCCGCCGCTGCGCGACACGGCGCACCCGCTGCGGTAGCTGGGTGGAAACCAGGACAGCGCGGCCGCCGGTGACCCGGACGGCTTTATCGTCGCCCAGGCCGCGGATCAGCTCGGTGAGCAGCGAAGGGTTCCCGGCGGCGCCACCGGCCAGGTCCATCAAGGCTTGGTCGGGCGGTACGCCGAACGCCTCAATAAGCATTGCCGCTACCGCATCCGGATCCAACGGGGCCAAACTGACCCGGGCGGCACCATCCTTCTCCAGGAGACCAAAGAGGTATTCGGTGTCATGCTGCGGTGTGCTGGTCCGGGCAAGCAGCCAGGCGACCGGGTGGCGTTTCAGGTCCAGCGGCAACGTCCGCAGGGCTGCCAGGGTGGCCGGGCTGGCCCACTGCAGGTCATCCAGGCACACCAGGACCGGAGTTGCCGCGGCCCGCTGTTCCAGATGCGCTCGCATCTGGCTGATCCACCACCCAAGCGCATCTGACAGGTCACGCTGGGGATCATCGGCAGTGAGCCGTGCGAATGGCTCACCCAGCGCCGTGCGCAGCGCGAAGAACGGGAGCACCGTGCCTAGCTGGTCGGCCGCTCCCGCCGCCAGGGAAAACCCGTGCCCTGCTGCCATGCCAACGGCCTCGCCCAGCAGCAGGGACTTACCTATGCCCGGCTCTCCCTCCACCAGCACCACACCACCGACCCCCTGCTGAGCCCGCCGCAGCAGGTCATGGAGTATCCGTCGCTCGGGCTCCCGTCCGCGCATAGCCTGATCGCCGACATAGCGTGCCCGCGGCGCAGTTTTCCCGCGCGCTTCCGGCGAGGAGTCACTGATTACCGCTGTCATGTCATTGCCTCTCGCATGCCTGATGTCTGCTCCGCGGGCAGCCGGGGACGGACGGCCAGCAACGCGCCAGCATCTGCCTGCGGGCCGGGCTCCGACGCTGAATCCGCGAAGGCCTCGCGGGCCACCGCCCGCGCCCAGCGCATCCGGATCACCGCCGTTTCGGGATGATCGCCGAACTCCTGCGCCACCCGTTCGGCACAGCCGGAGTAGCCGAAAGCACGGATCGCCGCAGCGACTGCCTGCCGCGCCTGACCCACGCTGGGCTCATCACCGCGCTGCAGCCACGACGCGAAGACCGCGTCAGCTCGGAAAGCGCCAATGCTCAAGCAGGGCATCACCGGGCACATGGTGGGCCTCCTCGGCGTACTCATCGGTCTCATCGGTCCCGGCGGGTGCCGGCTCGGACGCGAGAGCCCCCTAGCACGGCTCTCCCGGGCGCTTCCGGACTCACGCGGATAGGTCCGCTGTAAACGCTACGAATCCTGTAGGCCGATCGAATCCCGGAAGGTCCTTAGTCCTGCCGGTAGCCATAGGGGCCTTGCCCCGGAATGACTAAGGACTTTCATGGATGCGGGAGGCTGGCCATAACGACTAGAAAGAAGCCAGTGATCACGGGGAGGCCCACGCCGGAGGTGGAACGAGCCAGCAATGAATGATGATGACCTACGGCGCCACGTCGCCGCCGAGCTCTCCTGGGATCCCCAGGTGGGCAGCGAGGCGATCGAGGTATCGGCCGCCAGCGGCGTGGTCACGCTGCGGGGGACCGTGGCCAGCTTCTGGTTGAAGCGGGCGGGGGGCAGGGCCGCGGTACGCGTGCGCGGCGTTACCCGGGTCGCGAATGAACTGCGGGTACAGATCCCGGACAAAGACCGTCGGAACGACGAGGACCTGCGCGGCGACGTGCTGGAGGCGCTGATGCTGGACGTCTCGGTGCCCATGACCGTCGATGCGCAGGCCCGGGACGGCTTCGTCACCCTGACCGGCACGGCGCAGTGGCACTACCAGCGCGAGGCGGCCGAGTTCCGCACCGCCAACGTCCCCGGCGTTGCCGGTATTGACAACGCCATCAGCTTGACCCAGACCCCCAATGCCCGTGAGGCACGGGACGCCGTCCATGCCGCGTTGCGGCGCGATGCCGCCCTAGAGGCGGACCGGCTCTCGGTCGAAACCTCCTCTGACGGGCTGGTGATGCTGTCCGGCACAGTCAGCAGCTGGGCCGCGCACGATCACGCCGTGGCCTGCGCCTGGTCCGCGCCTGGCGTCACCCAGGTCGACTACCGCATCCATGTCGAGAGCACGCGGTAGTCACCCTCCGTCCCGCCACGCGGGTATCCCTTCGTGGTCGGGGAAGGTTCGGGCGAGCTGTACCCGGCTGGTGACGCCAAGCTTGCGGAAGATCTTGCGCAGGTGATACTCGACGGTGCTGGCACTGATAAACAGGCGAGCGGCGATCTCCCGGTTGGACAGGTGCCCGGCGACTAGACGGGCGATCTGCTCCTCCTGCGCGCTGAGTACCGGCTGGGCCCCCGGGCCGCGCGGGCGGGCCCGCTCGCCGGTAGCGCGCAGCTCGGCCCGGGCCCGGCCGGCGAACGCCTCCATGCCCATCGCGTCGAACATGGCGAAGGCGGTGCGAAGCTGGTCCCGGGCATCGCGGCGGCGGCGCTGGCGGCGCAGCCACTCGCCGTACAGCAGGTGGGCGCGGGCGAACTCGGGACGGTGCCGGGTGCGGCCGAGCCGGTCGATCGCCTCGCGATAGTGTCCCTCGGCGGCTTCTCCCTCGCTCAGCAGGGCGCGGGTGCGCGCCTCGATCCCTAGTCCCAAGTCGGTTCCGCCGGCCCGGGTCGTTTCGGCGAGCAGATCCAGGGCATCGCCGCCGATGCGCGTGTTGCCGGTGCGTGCGGCGGCCTCGACCAGCTCGGGCAACGCCCACACGGAGACATACACGTGCTTGTGCTCGCTGGCTTGCCGGGCTGCGGCCAATGCCTCCTCGTAACGGCTGAGGCCGTTGTAGAGGACTGCGGCCACCCAGTGCGCGACTGTCACCGAGACTCCCTGGCCCCCCGGTGTGGCCTGCTCGATGATGGACTGGACCAGCGGGATAGCCTCGGCTTTCCTTCCCTGGAACGCAGCCAGCATGGTAGCGGCGACGGGCGCGAAACGAGACCCAGTCGCCTCGCAGACCCCCCCGGCTTCGGCGATCAGCAAAGTGGCAGCCGCGAAGTCACCACTCCATACGGTCTCGATAGCCATACGGTTCAGAAGGAACGAGAGCTGGTCGAGCGCGCCGACGTCACGGGCGAGCTGAACCTGCCTGACGGTCAGGCGCCAGCCCGCGTCGTCCCAGAGAGCTTCGTCCGCCACCGTGGCGATAAAGCCCCACCGGAGTATCTCTTCCTCGGGGATTTCTGGGCTGGCAAAGGCGCACGTGGCCCGCCGCAGCAGCGGTGCAGCGACGGTCGGTCCGTCGGTGCCCAGCAGCGCAAAACCGTCCAGCACCAGGTCGACCAGACGCGGCGGGTGCGCTGGCGGGGGGAGGGCCCGGGCGGCGCGGGAGACCTCAAGCAGGTCGCCGGCGCCCGCCAGATATCCGGCGAAGAATGCCGCTTGCCACGCGTCGACGAGCGTCTCGCGGGCCAGGTCGAGGTTGAGCGGTTGGAGGCGCTTGGCCGCCTTCAGCAGCAGCGGGGGAGCGTCGCTGCCCAGGCCGGAGGCGAACGCGATCCTCCCGCGCAGCAAGTCCGCCCGGGCGGCTTGAAACTCGTCCAGCGGCCCGGCCTCCGCCAAGGCGATGAGGTCGCTTGCCTTGCCGAACGCGCCGGCCTGCAGGCTGGCCTGTGCCGCGGCCAGCGTGCGTTCGGTGCGGCGCACCGGGTCGGGCGTCAGGTCCGCCGCGCGTTCCAGGAACGCCGCAGCGGCGGCCAGCCCGCCGCGGGCCTGTGCCCGGCTCGCGGAGCGCGCAAGCTCCGTGGCGACATCCTCGTCGGGTTCCGGCGCGGCCTCGGCCAGGTGCCAGGCCCGCCGGTCCGGGTCAGCGGCCGGGTCGGTCACCCCGGCCAGCGCGGCATGTGCGCGGCGCCGCGTCCCCTCCGGGGCCGCGTAATAGGCCGCCGAGCGGATCAGCGGATGCCGGAACCGCACCCGCGGATGCCACGACACCAGCCGCTGGGTCTCTGCGGCCTCGCCCGCCTCCCGACCGGCCCCCAGCTGCCCGGCCGCCTTCGCCACCAGCGCGGGATCCCCGGTCGGGTCGGCCGCCGCCACCGCCAGCAGCGTCTGGGCGTCTACTGGCAGGGCCCGCACCCGGGACAGGTACAGCTCCTCCAGCCGCCCCCCGAACCGCAGCGGCCAGCCCAGCGGCACCGCCCCCGACAACTCCTCCGCGGTCAGCTCCCTGGCCAGCTCCACCAGCGCCAGCGGATTCCCCGCCACCCCGGCCACCACCTGGGCGCCCACCCGCCCATCTACCCGGGCGCAGGCCGACGTGGCCAGCAGGTGACCCGCCGCCCCGGCCGGCAGCCCGCCGAGCACCAGCTCCGGCAGCCCGGCCAGCGCCGCCGCCTGCCCCTCCCCCTCCCGGACGGTGAACAACATGGCCACCCGGTCGGCGTACAGGCGGCGGGCGATGAATCCGAGCACCTCCACCGACACCTGATCCAGCCACTGCGCGTCATCGACCAGGCACAGCACCGGCTGTCCGGCCGCCGCGTCGGTCAGCAGCGTCAGCGCCGCCAGCCCGACCAGGAACCGGTCCGATGGGGGGCCGTCCACCAGCCCGAACGCCGACTCTAGCGCCTGCCGCTGCGGCCCGGGCAGCCCATCTAGCCCGCCCAAAAACGGCACCAGCAACTGGTGCAACCCGGCGAACCCCAGCCCCATCTCCGCCTGGATCCCGGCCACCCGGGCCAGCTGCATGTCAAAAGCCTGCCCGGCCGCCCACTCCAGCAGCACCGTCTTGCCGATGCCCGCCTCCCCCCGCAGCACCAGCGCCCCACTCAGCCCGTCCCGGACCGCCGCCAGCACTCCCTCCAGCGCGGCAGTCTCCGGAGCCCGGTCCAGCAACTCGCTAATCGCTCAGTCCTCCCGCCGGGGCCGCGACGGGCCAGCCGACCCGGGCCAACCCAGTCCGCAGGGCGGCGCACGACCATCATCGCTCACATGCCACCAGGGAACCAGCAGGTCCCAGCCTCCGAAGGCCCGGCCGGAAAGCGTGGTGAACGCAGGAGGCCGCTTCGACCTACCAGACCAAAAAAGAGAACTCCGGCGAAAGCTCATAATCCCAATCGCAAGCGACGCCGCTGCTTAGAAAGCACGAGCCGTTTGGCTAGAACAAGTGGACCGCGCCAGAGTAGATGATCTGTGCGCAGCCGCCCCGCTTGGTCGTCCCAGTCACCAGCCGCACTAAGAGGGCGCTGAATAACCCTGTTCGTGATCAAGTCGCAGGTCGCTGACCTGCAGTTTTACGAACGTGATCACGCAAATTTAGGCCTTATTCAGCAGGCTCCTAACGCGGATTTCCGCGCAGGATGTTCGGCGCAATCTTGCCGCGTGATCGCTGTGGCTGCGGGCCGGTAGTCAGCGTCCTGACCTGCTAGAACGCTACTGCCTGCTGATCATGGTTAGCGCTGGCGGTCGCGCGATCCGGGTGCCGGATGGCGCGACCGGCCCGGCCCGCACAACAAGCCCAAGGTCCACGAGGACCCCGCAGTGAAGCTGACCAGCTACCCCGGCACCGTCCGCCAGCTGATCGTCACCGGCCTGGGCCGCGAGGCCCCCACCGTCATCATCACCAACGACGACCAGATCACCACCCGCGCGCTCGTCGGCCAGTACGCCCACCGGATGACCATCGAGCAGCGGCTCGCCGAGATGATCCGTGCGTTCTGCGCCGACGCCCTGTCTTCCACCGTCAACCTCAACGCCGGCCTCGACGTCATGCTCGCCGTCCTCGCCCAGGCCCTCACCGCCGCCCTGCGCGCCCGGCTCCCCGGCTACGCGACCGTGACCCCCGACACCATCCAGCGGCGGTTCCTCGAAACCCCCGGCCGGATCATCACCGCCCCTGACACGATCACCGTCCGGCTCGAACGCTGCGCCTTCTCACCCGTCCTCCGCAAAGCAGACCTCCCCGCCGCCACCCCCGTCCCCTGGTGGGGCGGACGCACCATCCGCTACGAAATCACCTGAACGTTGCCCCGAACCGGCAGGGAGGATGTAGCGGACTTGCGGCGGAGTGCCGGTAATCCGCTCACGCTCGGTGATGACGGTCGGGCTGTCTTCGTGACCGTCGGTGGACAGGTGCCTGCCAGATTGTGAGGCCCGCCGCGCACGCCTGGCCCGTCAGTTTGGCTGGGGACAGGCGGGCTGTTGGTTCGCCACAGCGTTTGCGCTGTGAGCTGGCCATCTGAGGTTTGTCCCGGGCTGTGGGGGTACTGGGTGCGTGGCCAGAGCTGGTGGCGTCGTTGTGACGGGAGGCGGGCCTGTTGGTGGCAGCACCCTTTGTGGGGCGTACGGCCGATCCGGGCGTAGGCGGGGACGTGCTGGCGGCGTGGGCGGAACGCGTGGGCCGCCCCGAGGCTGGCCAGCCACATCCCGGTGAGTTGCGGTTCGCGTTCTACGGGCATTTTGCGTGGCGAGTCATAACGTGCATAGGTCCATGCCCCGTCTGGCAAAGGAGGACATCATGCGCTCTTCCGTTCACTCCCCACGGCGGCTGATCGGCAGCTATACGGACAGCCCAGCGGGCCACCAGGAGCCCTCCTGCATGGGAGTTCTGGCGGCCTACGTGTCCGGGTCAAGATAGGGCGCGCCGGCTGGCCGGCGACGCGACCCAGCGCACCAGGGCAGCCGGGCCGTTGGTCTGGGTGCCGGGGCCGAAGGGCTCTGGCTCCGGCCGCGCCCGGTGGTGTGGCTTGTAAATAGTCCCGCTTGGCAGCTAATGAGGCTGGCACCGGTAAGGGGCAAAGATGGCATACCCAGCGAAGGTCTGCGGACTGAGGCGAAGCCGGGGCTGGCACCCGAGCCGGTCCGCGCGAATGAGCCGACCGCGCCTGCCCGGTGAACCGCCGAACCACAAACGGGTCATACCGCCTCACCGTGGCACGGTCCGCCCGGCGGGTACCCGCCACTCGCCGACCCCCCCGTATCTATGTCGTGCAGTGGTGATCACTGCACGCTGCCGGTTGCCCGGCACTGCAGCGCAATGAAGGTGACGATGGAACTGACCAAACCCCGGTCGTGCAATGCGCCAGCGGGTCGCGAGCGGCCCCGGGGCCGGCCGTGACCGCCGGCGCCCCGGGCTCGGAGGAGACGCTCCGGGATGGCAGGGTGGTTGCGGTTCGCTCGCTGCGTGCTGCTGATGCAGCGGGGATCCGGGCGCTGTGGCGCCGCCTGGATGCTCCCGCCCGGCACCGGTTCACCGGCCTGGCTCATCTCCCGCCCGACCGCCCGGGTGAGGTGGCCATCCCGCGGCCCGGCCATGCGGCGGGAATCGTGGCCACCGTGCCGGGCGGCTCGCCGGGGCGGGTGGTGGGCGTGGCGCGGTATGACCGCATGGCCGGGGAGACGGCCAGGTTCCTGGTCTTCGTCGATGCCTCCTGGCGCCGCGCCGGGCTGGGCACTTTGCTGGTGTGCGGGCTGGCTGAGGCCGCCCGGCACGCCGGCATCCGCCGGCTGGCCGGCGACGTGCCCAGGAGCGATGCGGCGATGCTTGGCCTGCTGGAGGAGCTTGGCCTGGAGTATGCGGAGCAGGTGACGGCGGCGAGTGTGCACGCCAGCTTTGCCGTGCAGGAAACGGACGCCTATCTTGATGCGGTGCTGGCCGCCCAGCGCGCTGCGGCCCGGGCCGCGGTCGCGCCGTTCCTGTGCCCTGGTTCCATCGCCCTGGTGGGGGCCAGCGGCGAGCCCGCCAGCATCGGCGGGCTGCTGCTCGCCAACCTGCTGGCCAGCGGATTCACCGGGCCGGTGTACCCGGTTAACCCGCGCCACCAGGTCATCCAGGGCGTGACCGCCTACCCGGACCTGGCCTCCTGCCCCGAGCCACCGGACCTGGCCGTGGTGGCGGTTCCGGCGCCGCTGGTGGCCGGGGTCATCGACCAGGCCTGCCGCTGGGGGTCCGGGCGGTGTGCGTGATCTCGGCCGGGTTCGCCGAGGCCGGCGGTGAAGGCCGGGCCCTGCAGGATGAGCTGCGCCGCCGCGCCCGGGTCGCCGGGGTGCGGCTCATCGGGCCCAACTGCATGGGGCTGCTCAACGGCGGGCCCGACCCCCGGTTCAACGCCACGTTCAGCCTCGACTTCCCCCCGCCGGGCCACCTGGCGTTTGTGACCCAGTCCGGCGGGCTTGGGCTGGCCGCGCTCACCCTGCTCACCGGCCCTTCACTGGGCGTCAGCGGCTTCGTGTCGGTCGGCAACACCGCCGACCTGACACCCAACGACCTGCTGCTGTACTGGGATGACGACCCCGCCACCAGCCTCATCCTGGCCTACCTGGAATCGGTGCCCGACCCCCGCCGGTTCGCCCGGACCGCCCGGCGCATCTCCCGGCACAAGCCCATCGTGGTGGTGAAGGCCGGCCGCACCAGTGCCGGGCGCCGTGCCGCGTCCTCGCACACCGCCGCGATGGCAGCCGGCGAGGTGGCGGTCGAGGCGCTGTTCCACCAGGCCGGAGTGATCCGGGCCAGCACCCTGAAAGACATGTTCGATGTCGCCGCGGTGCTCTCCGCCCAGCCTGTACCCGCGGGACGGCGGGTCGCGGTGCTGACGAACGGCGGTGGCCCCGGCATCCTGGTGGCCGACGCCTGCGAGGCGGCCGGGCTGCTGGTACCGGAACTATCCGAGGACACCCAGGCGGCGCTGCGCGCCGGCCTGCCACCCGAGGCCGCCACCGGCAATCCGGTCGATATGGTCGCCAGCGCCACGGCCGAACAGTACGGCCGGTTTCTGCGCCTGCTCGGCGCGGCCGAGGAGATCGACGCGATCATCGCGGTGTTCATCCCGCCGTTCCTCACCCGCGCCGAGGACGCCGCCCGCGAGATCGCCTCTGCCGCCGCGGACCTGCCGGCCAAGCCCGTCCTCGCGGTGTTCATGACCGACGGGCCGCCGCCGGCCAGCCTGGCCGAGGCCGGCATCCCCACCTTCACCTACCCCGAGCAGGCCGCTGCCCCACTCGGGCAGATCGCGCGGTGGGCGGAATGGCGGGCCCGGCCCGCGGGCCACGTCGTGACACCCCCCGGCATCGACCCGCGCCGCGGCCAGGCGGCGGCGAACAAGGTCCTGGCCGGCCAGCCCGGTGGCGGCTGGGCCGACGCCGGGGCGGCCGCAGAGCTCCTCGCCGCCTACGGCATCCCCGCGGCCCGGTCCCGCCTGGTCCGCACCCCGGCCGAGGCCGCGGCCGCCCAGGCCGAACTGGGCGGGCCGGTCGCGGTCAAGATCGCCGCGGCCATCCACAAAAGCGACGTCGGCGGCGTCGCCCTCGGCATCGAAAGCCCGCAGGCGGCAGCCAACGCGGTCACCGCGATCCGCGCCACCCTGGCCGATGCCGGCATCGCCGAGCACGCCGGGGAATTCCTCGTCCAGGAGCAGATACGCGACGGCGTGGAAATGATCGTCGGCGTGACCCACGACCCGGCCTTCGGCCCCCTGGTCCTGGCCGGCCTCGGCGGCACCACGGTCGAGGTCATCGGCGACGTCGCGGTGCGCATCACCCCGCTCAGCAACACCGACGTGGATGAGATGCTCCGCTCGCTGCGCTCCTACCGGCTGCTCACCGGCTACCGCCAGACCCCTCCGCTGGACGTGGCCGCCTTCGCCGAACTGCTGCACCGGGTCAGCAACATGGTTGAAGACATCCCCGAGATCACCGAGCTCGACCTCAACCCGGTATTCGTCCGCGAGCACGGCGCGGTCGCCGCCGACGTCCGCATCCGCCTCACCGGTTCGGCCCCAGCCCTCTAGGCCGCCCAGCATCGCGGCCGGGTTACGGACCAATGTCTCTTTTCGGGCGGTCGTCATGCTCCTCAGCGGACTCGAGCGCGCGCGTTACATCCGCCGCAGTCGCATCCCCGTGAATGGTTTTGTAATACGCGGCTCCCAGATTCTGGAGCATCGCATTGAAATGCTCGTCACGGCGGGTCATCTTCGCTCCCTGCGGCTCGCAGCGCAGCACCCCCATTGGCGGTCCGGTCGTCGGGGTAGTCGCCAATGACCTCGGCCCCCGGTACGGCCTCGGCCTCCGTGCGGTCGCCTGCCTGGCGGCCGCCATTATCGGCGGGCTCGCGGTCAGCCGCATGTCTCCCGCCGACCGATACGCCCGGCGGCCCCGCGAGCTCGACTGGCCGGCCTACCCGCAGGCACACGAAACCCGGGGATGACTGCCGGCGGGAGACCTGCGCGTCGCATATGAGACTTCACGCTCCGCGGCCCTTCGACTGGAGTAGGCGGGGCCTTGGCCCTCTGGGCAGCTCAGCTGCGGCGCGGCAACGTGACCAGAGAAGTGAACGACGGCGTCACGGCCCAGCCGAGGGGAGGAGTCCATCATGGATTTGCGAGGCCGCAGCCTGCTGAAGGAAACTGACCTGACCCGCGAGGAGTTCGTCCACCTGGTCGACCTCGGCCGCCGTCTGCGGGAGGAGAAGAGACTCCGGTTCCAGGCTCACCGGCTGGCCGGGCGGAACATCGCCCTGATCTTCGAGAAGGCTTCCACCCGGACCCGTTCGGCCTTCGAGGTCGCCGCGCACGACGAGGGAGCGCACGTCACCTACCTCGGGCCCGAGGAATCCCATCTCGGCACCAAAGAGTCGGTGAAAGACACCGCCCGCGTCCTCGGGCGCATGTTCGACGGGATCGAGTACCGCGGATTCGCTCAGGAAACCGTCGAGACCATGAGCCAGTACGCTGGGGTGCCGGTGTGGAACGGGCTCACCGACCAGTGGCATCCGACCCAGATGCTGGCCGATGTCCTGACCATGCGGGACCACAGCGACAAGCCCGTCGACCGCCTGTGCTGCTGCTATCTCGGCGACGGCCGGAACAACACGGCGAACTCGCTGCTGGTCACCGGCGCGCTGCTCGGCATGGACGTACGGATCTGCGCACCCGCGGCACTACGGCCACCGGCCGACGTGCAGGGCATCGCGGACGGCCTGGCCGCGCGATCCGGTGCCCGCCTGAGCGTGACCGCCGACGTCGCGGCCGGGGTCACCGGCGCCGACTTCCTCTACACCGACGTGTGGCTGTCCATGGGCGAATCCCCTGGTGAATGGGACGAGCGGATCAAGCAGCTTCTCCCGTACCAGGTCAACGCCGACGTCCTGACCGCCACCGGGAACCCGTCGGTGAAGTTCATGCACTGCCTGCCGGCCCTGCACGGCACTGACACCGGGATCGGCCGGCAGATCTACGACAAGTTCGGGCTAAAGGCGCTGGAGGTGACCGATGACGTCTTCGAATCCCCCGCATCGGTCGTCTTCGATCAGGCGGAAAACCGGATGTATACGATCAAGGCGATCATGATCGCCACCATCCCGCCGCTGCCGTCATGAGGATCGTCGCGGCCCTGGGCGGCAACGCCCTGCTCGAGCGGGGCGAGTCACCCGATGCCGGTATCCAGGAAGCACACGTCTCCAGCGCCGTCACGGCACTCACCCCGGTTCTGCGCCACAACCAGCTCCTCATCACCCACGGCAACGGCCCCCAGGTCGGCGTGCCAGCCGAAGACCCGGATCGTGATCAGGTAGAGCAGACGAAAAGCCACGAGCCCCGATCCTGGCGCAACCGGCTCCATCCGCCCAAACCCCAGTTCACAGCCCTGCAGCGAGTTATGAAGCGTACAGGCGCGCCGGTGCGGGGGTCTTGCCGCTCGCGGTCTTTAGCGCACTGCCCGGGGCGGCGAGCATGCCCTCATCCGGACGCCAAGCGGCCATGGGACCTTCGCCCCTGCCACTACCTCGGCTGCCATCGTGAGGATCGATGGATGGCCACGCTGGTCAGCGCGAGCCACGCGCAACGGGCATCCGGGCATGCCCGGCTGGCCCGCCGCGTTGCGGACCCGCTGGACGGGCGCTATTCCACCGAACCCGGCATCGGCGTCGACGCTGGCGACGCTGAAATCGAGCGGTGGTTCCTGGCGGCCACTCTGTTCACGACCGCATCTCGGCTGCGGTCGCGGAACGCACCTTCGGTGTTCTCAGCGACGCAGGCCTGGCACGGATCGTCCAGGCACGGCACATACGGCTGGACGGCTTCACCGCCTTCCTGGATGAAGGCGGCTACGCGCGTTACGCCGCGCGGACCGCAGCGCGGCTCAAGGCTCTGTCCGGGATCATCTGCGAGTGTTACGACGGGCGGCCCGCCATGATCGGCCAGCAGTTCAGCACCTACCTGACACTGCGGGCAGCGCCGGATGCGCCGCCCGGCTGGGGCCGGGCGGGCAGCTGTGCGTGCTGTTCAGCTAGTGCTCTGTCAGCCATCGACTGATCGTGTGTGAGGCAGGGATGGGCCTTCGGATCGTGCCAGGGACCGCCAACGCGCTGCTCGCGGGTGCGATCGCGAAGACGCTGGGCAGCGAGCCGGTGCCGTGCGAGCTGGACCGGTTCCCGGACGGTGAGCTGCGCCCGGTCGTGGGTCACCTGCGCGGCGACGACGTGTATGTGATCCAGCCCACGGGGCCGCCGGTCAGCGACCACGTCATGGAGCTGTTCCTGCTGCTCGATGCCTGCCGCCGGGGCGGGGCAGGCAGAATCACCGCTGTCCTGCCGTATTTCGGGTATGCCCGGCAGGACCGCCGGGGCCGGGCCGGCGAGGCCGTCGGTGCCCGGGTGATCGCCGACGCGCTGGCGGCCTCCGGTGCCCAGCGCCTGGTCGTGGTGGACCCGCACAGCGCCGCGCTGGAGGCCATGTGCGGCATTCCCGTGGAGATGCTGACGGCCGTGCCCGCCCTGGCGCGCGCGCTCGCCCCTGCCACGCCGGGCGACGCGGTGGTCGTCGCGCCCGATCTCGGCGCGGTCAAGCTCGCCGAGCACTACGCCTCATTGCTGCAGCGGCCGGTCGCGGTGGTGCGCAAGACCAGGGTGACTGGCGCGACCGTCCGGGCCGAGGAGATAGCCGGCGATGTCGCGGGCCGCCCCGCCGTCATCGTCGATGACATGATCAGCACCGGCGCCACGATCGAGGCAGCCGCCCAGGTCTGCCTCGCTCACGGGGGCACACCCGGCATTGCCGTCGCCGCGACCCACGGGCTGCTGGTGGGAGGGGCCGCCGGCCGGCTCGGGCCGCTGCCGGTGCGGTGCCTGGTCACCACCGACAGCCTGCCCCAGAACCATTCCCCGGCGATGGCGCTTCAGGTGGAATCCGTCGCCCCGCTGCTGGCCGATGCCATCGGCCGCCTGCACCACGACCAGCCATTGGCGGGCTTGCTGGCCCGCACCTGACCGGCAGCACCGCGGCGGCTCAGGCCCCCGCTGCGGCGTGCCCGTGCCCGGTGGCCGGGTGCGGGCTGGGGACGAGATGCCTGGCGAACCAGTCACGGGCCAGCTTGGCGGCGGCCGTGAGAGTGCCTGGCTCCTCGAACAGGTGGGTCGCGCCGGGCACCACGGCCAGGTTGTTCTCGCAGCGCAGCCCGGCCTGAGCCTGCCGGTTGAGGCCGAGTACGACATCGTCGTGCCCGCCGACGATAAGCAGTGTGGGAGCCCTGACCGACCCGAGGCGCGGGCTGGCCAGGTCGGGCCGGCCGCCGCGGGATACCACAGCTCCAATGCCGGAGCCGGGTTCAGCGGCGGCCCAGAGCGCCGCGGCGGCGCCGGTGCTGGCACCGAAGTAACCGACGGGCAGGCCCGCGGTGGCAGGCTGGGCACGCAGCCACCTCGTGACGCCGGTGAGCCGGCGGGCAAGAAGCCCGATGTCGAACACGTTGGCCCGGTAAGCCTCCTCATCGGGGGTGAGCAGGTCAAACAGCAGCGTGCCCAGGGCTGCCTGGTTCAGCACGGCAGCCACGTAGCGGTTACGGGGGCTGTGCCGGCTGCTGCCGCTGCCATGCGCGAACACCACGATCCCGCTCGCCTGGTCCGGCACGGCCAGCTGCCCGGCGAGGCGGACCGCCCCGGCGCTGACCTCGACATCTTCATTCCAGTCAGGCGGGTCACCCACGGGCGCGGCGCCGGGGGCAGGCACCGGCACCGGCGCTGCAGCGGGGCCCGGCAGCGACACCGGCGCGGCGGCGCGCTCCAGGCAGCCGGTCACTTCATCGTCGGTCGTCTGGGCGAAGTCGGCGTAGAACTGCCCGATGGCGGAGAACGATCGCGGGGTTTGCACGCAGACCAGTTCGTCGGCGTCGTGCCCCATGCGCGCCCGCCACCCTGGGGGCGCCACGGGAACGGCCAGCACCACCCGGGCCGCGCCCTGCGCCCGGGCGACCTGGCAGGCGGCCCGCGCCGTCGACCCGGTCGCGATCCCGTCGTCGACCACCACCGCGACACAGCCGCCCAGCGGCTGGCGTGGCCGGCCACGCCGGTAGCGAAACGCGCGGCGCTCCACCTCACGGCGTTCCCGTGCCTCCACCGCAGCCAGCTCATCCGCGGAGATCCCGCCCCACTGGATGATCTCCTGGTTCAGAACACGCACCCCGTCCTCACCGATGGCCCCCATGCCCAGCTCAGGCTGGAACGGCACCCCGAGCTTGCGCACCACGATCACATCCAGCGGCGCGCCGAGCGCCCGGGCAACCTCGAAAGCCACCGGGACGCCGCCCCGCGGCAGGCCAAGCACCACAACCCGCTGCCCGTGCAGACGCTGCAGCCGCGCCGCCAGCTGCCGTCCCGCATCGGCGCGATCAGCGAAACGCACGGCGCCCCTCCTCCCCGTCAGCCCCCTCCGGTAAATCAGGCTTCTCCCAGCCGCGGCAGCGCACCAGGGACCATAGTCACCTCCAGCAGGCTGCCCGCTGTAGCAACGCGAGGCGGACAGCCCCCTGTCTCGGGCATGAGACGCCGTGCTCAAGGTTCCGCACAGCCAGGTTCTTGCGGTCGTCATCCGGCCGCTCCAGTCAGTCACCCGGGCGATGCCAGAACTCTTCAAAGCCTTATTCCACAGCGCTGTCTGTAAAGCCGCAGAGCATCTCCGGCCCGCACAGGTCCGCCCACCGGGCTCCACGCCGAGAATCCTGGCCTCGAGCAAGGCCTAGCCAGCTTCGCGCAGATGGACGACTTTACGGGCAGGACTCCGCGAACCCGCAAGTCAGGCAGGACGTAGCGAGTTTCGGAGCGGTAGACGGTCCCGGAAGGACGGACTAAGGGCCCTACCAGGCCGGGCTCCCGGCATTGCGTGGCGGTCAGGAGGTGAGGGAAATGCCAGGTATAGCGAGGCGTGAGCCGCGCGGGGCGGCAGGCGATGTCTTCAGCCGCTTCGACCGGATGTTCGATGAGTGGGCGAGAATGATGCCGTTCCGGCCGGTGCCGTTCGCGCACTGGCGGGAAGCCGACGATCTGATCCGTGTCGAGGAATTCCGCGAGGACGGGGGACTGGTGGTACGGGCCGATCTGCCCGGTATCGACCCGGAGAAGGATGTCGAGCTGACCGTATCGGGCGGGATGCTGCACATTCACGCGGAACGCCGTGAAGAGGAAAAGCGGGAGGAGAAGGGATACCTGCGCCAGGAGCTGCGCTATGGCTCGCTGTCCCGGACGCTGCCTCTCCCGGAGGGCGTGACCGAATCGGACATCACCGCGACCTACAAGGACGGGATCCTGGAGATACGGATCCCGGCGCCGAAGCACGAACCAGCCAAGAAGATACCCATTAGCAAAACCTGACCAGGCTGCCGCGCTGGGCGGCGCCGGCAGGCCCGCAGTGACCAAGGCTGACCGCCGCCAGCGCGGAAACTCACCCCGCGCTGCAAACATTCGGGCAGCTAACGCGAGGCTCTGGGAAACCGCTAAGTTGTGGTATCGCGTCGGCCCTTAACCGGCGATCGCTCGCCCGGTACTACAGTCTCGGTTTGTAATAATCCAAGCATTCTCCCTGGTCAGGGCCACACGTAGATCGTTACCGACATATTGCTCCATGTGATACGGCAATATCAGTGCCTGATCGCGATCAGCCCATATCGATCAGCCCAGCGCGACCTGCGCTTGGAGGGCTAAACGGGTCGGCCCGGCTCGCTTTCGCCCGGACCTTCGTCCCGCCAGGTCAAGGGCTCAACGGCTCGGCCGGCTCACCGCCGGTGCCAAGCGCTAGCAGCCGGCGCGCGGATCGCGCCAGCCGCGCAAGGTCGCCGGAGTCCAGCCGCACCCCCACCGGCCCCGGCAGCCGCAGCCGCCGCGCCACCTCGATAGCGGTGCGCACGCCCCACATCCACGCCGACCACGCGCAGAGCCGCGATGCAGCGATCGATGTTCCTGCTGCCGTCGTCGTGCGGCTGCCTGCTGGCCATGGTGACTAGGTGCTGGCGCTGTGGCTGAGCGGGAACCGGAGGTAGGCAGCGATGCCGCCGGGTGGGCCGGGAACCGCCTGGACCTGGCCGCCGTCATGGATGGTGCCGACCGCCGCTTCCTCGATCAGATCCGGGACAGCGAACGCCGCATTAGCCGCATTATCTGCGTGGGCGCAACCGGTTCCGGTGGCGCCGAGCGTGCCGCACCGCCGGCACCGAACCCCGGCACAACCCCCTGCCCGGGTACGGCAAGGTTGTGGACCGCGTGCTGGCGGACCGTGGTCAGGCATGCCGCCAGACCAGTTGCGGCGAGACCGCCGGGCGGCTCCTGCCGGATCCGGTTGACCAAGCGCTGGCGTGTCCAGCGGCACCTCCAGGTAAATCGACAGCACTGGCAGGTCCTCGCAGTGCACTGCCAGCAGCGCACTGGCGGGTCCTAGCAGTGCACTGCCAGCAGCTTTTCCACATCCGTGTACCTGATCATCACGCACCCCTGTCCGCGGCGCCGCGGGATCCGCGCCGCAGGGCATCATCGTTCGTCCCGGTCCGCGCTCAGCTCGCCTGCTGCCCGGCGGAACGGTGCTGTACCAGCGTGCCGGAGGACGGCATGAACACGCTCTCGTGACCGTCCTTCCACCGGACCAGATACGGTGCCGCGCCGTCTTCTCCGTGCACCTCCACGATCACGCCCTCGCGGTCCACGTCCCCCACGTGCTGGCCTCTGACCAGCAGCTCATCGCCTATAACCGCGCGCATCGCCATCCCTCCTTCGCCTCGATGCCACGACAATCACCGCCGGTGCTGCCGGCGAAACAGGGCCAAAGGTCCAGACGAGGCTCCCGCAAGCCCTCCAGCCATGCCGGGAAAGTGTTCCGCGCCCGGCTGCCGTTCGGGCCGTCCAAGATCAGGTCAACTTCCTCACGTTGGGCATTCCCAGTCATCTCGTCTCTCCCACTTAGCGCCTCTTTGCTAAGCCTCTCCCTGCCCCGGACAGCAGGACGAATGTCCTGCCCTGTGAGGGTCGGCCGACCCTACAGGCTTTCGGAAAGCAGTGGTCTGCTAAATAACGGAACAGTGGCCGGCTCCGGCCGCCGCCTTCGATGGCCGAGAGTATGGCTATTGCCCCAGAGCATGGCTATTGCCACATTGTGGCCAGACGAAGGACGTGATTACCGTGGCGGCTGAAACCTCTCCCCAGGCGCCCATGAAGAAGAGGGGCACCTCACCCGAGTCAGCAGAGTTTGACGTCACCGGTGCCGCTGACGCAGCCGGCGAGCTGGATGCGGCCGGCGCGCTGGAATTCTTCATGCTGGACGAGGCCCTTGGCTCGTTGCGCCGGTTCCAGCCGGATACCAGCCTCGTGCGCTACGCAGTCAACCTGACCCGCCGTCCCGGGATGGTGGCCCAGCGGGCCGGCAAGCTGGCCGCGGATCTCGCCAGCATCGCCACAGGCAGTTCGACGATCGCTCCGCAGCGCCGCGACCGCCGGTTTGCCGACCCCGCGTGGAGCAAGAACCCGCTGCTGAAGCGCACGGTCCAGACATATCTGGCGGTCGGGCAAACCGCCGAGGGGCTGCTCGCTGACGCCGAATTGGACTGGCGGGACAACGAGCGCCTGAAGTTCATGCTGACCAATCTCATCGCCGCATCCGCGCCGAGCAACTACCCGCTGCTCAGCCCGGACGCACGGAAAGCGTTCATCGACACCGGCGGCATGAGCGCCGTCCGGGGCATCCGCGCGCTGGTCTCGGATATGTCCTCTGCCCCGCGCGTTCCGACGATGGTGGAACCCGATGCATTCGAGGTCGGCAAGGATCTCGCCTGCACGCCAGGAGCGGTAGTGACCCGCACGGAGGTCTTCGAGCTCATTCAGTACAAGCCGACCACGCCCACCGTGTACCAGTACCCGCTGCTGATGATCCCGCCGATGATCAACAAGTACTACATCACCGATCTCGCGCCCGGCCGCAGCATGCTCGAATTCTTCGTGGCGCAGGGATATCAGGTATTCGTGGCTTCCTGGCGCAATCCCGAGAAGAGGCATCGCCACTGGGATCTGGACACCTACGGTCTTGCGGTCACGGAGGCGCTCAGCGCAATACAGGAAATCACCAAGGCCCCCAAGGTGAACCTCATGGGCCTGTGCGCTGGCGGCATTCTCTCATCGATGGTCTGCGCGCATCTGAGCGCGACCGGGCAACTCGATCAGGTCAGCAGCCTGAGCTTGGGCGTAGCGGTACTGGACCAGTCGAATGCGGGCACGACAGTCGCACTGATGGACCAGAGCACCGCCGCCGTGTCTACCCTGGCCTCCCGCACCCGCGGCTACATGGACGGGCGCACGCTCGCCGAGGTGTTCGCCTGGCTCCGGCCCGACGACCTGATCTGGAACTACTGGGTCAACAACTACCTGCAGGGCAAGACCCCGCCGCCGTTCGACATCCTCCACTGGAACGCCGACACCACGCGGATGCCCGCGGGACTGCATCGCAATTTCATCGAGATTGCCATGGCCAACGCGCTGACCAAGCCGGGTGCGGCCAGCATGCTGGGATCCCCGGTCGATCTGTCCAAGGTCGACGTCGACAGCTACGTCGTGGCAGGCATCGATGACCACATCGTGCCCTGGCCATCGGCGTATCGGAGCACTCAGCTGCTCGGCGGCAACGTCCGGTTCGTGCTGTCCACGAGCGGGCATGTGGCTGCCATGGTCAACCCGCCATCGAACCCGAAGGCGACCTACCGGCTCGCGCCCGGCAACCCGCCCGATCACCGCGACTGGCTGGCCCAGTCCGAGACGGTCCAGGGCAGCTGGTGGCCGGACTACACAACCTGGCTGGAGAGCCGCAGCGGGGACATGCAGGACGCCCCCAGCGAGCTGGGCAGCGTCAAGCACCCGCCGCTCGATCCCGCGCCGGGTAGCTACATCCTGCAGAAGTAACGAGGCGACACTAGTAAGCGGCCGGCACTCCTGCCCGGCGCCCACCCGGCGCGGGGCAGGAGTCCGCTATTGTCGCGACGCGCGTATCTCTCTTTAGCTTTCATTCAGTGTGCGGGACAATGGCATATACCGACGAGCGTCGGCCACGCGCTGACCAGCGCACCTATCGGCCCGTGCCCGATACCGTGCGCTAGGTTGACGCTAACTGTTGCCACGATGCCTCGGTCTCGGCTGCAGCTTGACGGACCGGATCCGCCTTATTGAAGGATCGATGTAGGCGTCGTTATGAGCGCGAGCTGGTATTGAACGCGAGCTTGGCACAACGTCCGCAGTCCGGGCCGTACCCTGCCGCGTCCCTACGCGATGGACGCGGCGGTGAGATGGAAGGCGGTGCCTACGCTGTTCTGGATGAACGCGCCGGGCAGCCGGCGGGCGATCGCGTGGGTGGCTTTCCAGCCGGTGCAGTGGGCGGGGACGATCACGTCGGGTGCGAGTTGCTCGAGCGCGCTGACGGTGTCGCCGATGACGGGCTCGAACAGGGGGCCGGTGAGGTGGAAGCCGCCGATGACGGCGTGCAGCTTGTCCACGCCGGTCAGGCGCTGGGCGTAGCGGCAGATGTTGATCACGCCGGCGTGCCCGCACCCGGTAAGGACGACCAGCCCGCGTCCCGCGACATTGGCGATCAGCGCCTGGTCGTCCAGGATCAGCGGGTCGGGCTCCCAGCTGCCGCCGCGCCAGGCCTGGTGGATAGGGAACCCCTTCTCGAATCCGGTGACCCGGTCGACCTCGCCGGTGATCAGCACCGACCGGTCATACAGGAACGACGGCTGCCGCTGTTCGATGATGTCAAAGCCGGCGTCGTCCAGGGCGCTGCGGCTGGTAGTGGGAAGTTCGAACGGCTCGCCGCCGGGAATGGCCAGGCGCCGCCGTGCCCAGAACTCGGGATGGATGAGCACCGGCAGGTTCGCCCGGCCGAGCCGGCCGATGAGGCCGGACAGCCCGGTGGTGTGGTCGAAGTGGCCGTGACTGCAGACGATGGTCTCGATGTCGGCGAGATCGCGGCCCAGCCGGCGCAGGTTCTCCGCGCACCCGTCCGGCGTCAGCCCGGTGTCGAACAACAGCCGCCGCACCTGGGTGCCCTTGCGGACCTCGACAAGCGCGGAGAACCCGTGCTGGGCGAGCGGGGCGTCCGGCACTTTGCCTTCCCGCAGCGTTGGGGCCTCCAGCATCGGCGTCTGCCGGCCCATCCCGGCCAGCGAGAGCCGCTTCGCGGGCCCCTCGTCCGGCAGGAGCATATCTATGGCGTTGTCGCAAACCGTCAGCACCGACAGCTCGTCGACCGGCTCGAGCGCAAGCACCTCGCCCTTCCACTCGACGCTCGCCGGCAGTGCTTCCGCTGGCGTGACTTCGGCATGGCTATCGGTGTCACACATCGCCTCCTCCTCCTGACCGCACTCAAGCCCCGCGTTCGCCTCCTCGGCCGGGACCCTGCCCGTCTAGCCTCATTCCGCCTTACCGGAGCCGGGAGAGCCGTAGGTCATATGGAGGTGGCGCCTATGGCCTGGCTGGCACTGCTGGCGCACCGGTGGATGTGGTTAGGGGAGTGGCTGGTGTGGCTTCGTGACGTGCTGATCCGGCTGAGGCAGTGTTGCGCCCCACTGCCCGTGGTGATCGTGGCCCCCGGACGGCCAGCCGTTCCCCGGAACACCGGCGAGAGGCGGTTCCTGGCTGGGTGGCGGGAGCAGCGAGGCGGGCCCGACGGCAGATGCCATTCCCCGTCGGCCCACCATCTGCGGGTCGATTTAACTTACCTGCGCCAGGTGGTTTCCTGCGCCGGGAGTGAGCATGGCCGCCCGCGATCCTCGCTGTCGAAGTGAAGGTGCCGACAGTGGCTGAGAAGGACTGTTGTCCCGTTTCCGGGGCCGTATGGCCCTGCCGGGTTGGCCCTGACCGGGAAGGCTGGCAGGACGGCCGTGCGCAGCCTGGCACCCGTCGGGGTGGGCGGGCCGGGTGATCGTCAGGGAGTAAGGGACGTGGACACCGCCGCAGGTGAGGTTGAGCGGAAATACGACGTCGCCGGTGGGACGGCCGTCCTGGACGCGATGGAAGCCATGACCGGGACGGCCGGGGTTGCTGCCGTGTCACGGCAAGGCGAGCAGCTCCTCGACGCCGTCTACTACGACACCGCTGATCTGCGGCTGATCGGTGTCGGCATTACGCTGTGGCGGCGCACCGGCGGGCGGGATGCAGGCTGGCACCTGAAACTGCCGGCCGGGGCGGGCACCCAGGAGGAGGAGATATGCCTGCCCCTGACCGGGCCCGGCGGCTACCCGGCCGCCGGCGCAGCCTGCGGGGCGGCCGGTGGGCGTGCGGCAATGCCCATGGCCGGTGCCGATGACGCGGTGCCCGGCGAGTTCGCGGCTTTGGCCCGGTCCTGTACGCGGGGCCTGGCACTGGCGCCGGTGGTGCGCATCCAGACCAGCCGCCGCGTGCTCCGGCTGCTCGACGGCACCGGCCGGCCACTCGCCGAGATCGCCGCCGATCACGTTCTGGCCGGGCCCGCCGGCAGAGCCGCCGCCACATCGTGGGACGAGATCGAGGCCGGGCTGGTCACCGGCGGCCCCGCCCTGCTGAAGGCGATCGGCCTGCGGCTGCGCCGGGCCGGTGCCCGGCCCGCCGCCACGACCGGACTGCAGCGGGCGCTGGCTGGCCGCCTGGCCGCCGCCGGGGCCGCGCCGGAACCACCGCCGCTGACCAGGCATTCGCCCGCAGGCGAGGTGGTCCTCGCCTACCTGCGCGACCAGGTAGCCGCAATCACCCGTTGTGACCCGCGGGTCCGCCGTGATGAGCCAGACGCCGTCCACCAGATGCGCGTGGCCACCCGCCGGGCCCGCAGCGCGTTGCAGGCCTTCGGCGGCATCATCGACCGGGACGCGACCCGGCCGCTGTGCGCGGAGCTGAAGTGGCTCGCGGTGGCGCTCGGCCAAGCCCGCGACACCGAGGTGCTGCTGGCCCGGCTGACCGCCGACCTTGCTGCTATCCCCCCGGCCCTGGTGGCAGGGCCCGTGCAAGCCCGCATTTCTGCCTGCTTCAGCGCCGGGCTGACGCAAGCACGCCAGGCCGGGCTCAGTGCGCTCGACGGGCAGCGCAATCTGCGCTTGCTCGATGACCTGCATGCGCTGCTGGCCGGCCCGCCGCTGACACCGCTGGCGGAACGCCCGGCAGGCGAGGTGCTGGCCAAGCCGGTCCGGCAGGCAGCGCGCCGGCTGCAGCGCGCCCTGGACGCCGTGCCCGGCGCCGGGGACCGCGACACAGCGATCCACGAGGCGCGCAAGGCCGCCAAACGGGCCCGGTACGCCGCCGAAGCAGCCCTGCCCGCACTCGGCAGGACCGTAAGCCGCCAGGCCACCCAAGCCAAGGAACTGCAGCAGCTGCTCGGCGACCACCACGACAGCGTCGTCGCCCGGACCGTGCTGCTCGACCTGGCCCAGATGGCCCGGGCGGCAGGAGAGGACACCTTCACCTACGGCCTGATGCACCAGCGCCAAGCCTGCCAGGCCGCCACCATCGAGCACACCCTGCCACGCCTGCCGGCCCGGAAGTGACGGAGACATCGGCTAACTGCACCAGACGCCGCAAGAACACCGCCAGGGCCAGGGTAGCGATGGCATGCTGGCCGGGCCTGGCGCTGTACGGTCACGCTGCTTCGTGAATGATCAAGGCCCGGCGGGGCAATGCCCAGAAGTGCGCGGATATGTCAGAGCCCGCATCGATCACACCGGACACTCCGGCGGCCCTTATCAACCGGGAGCTGAGCTGGCTCAGCTTCGCCCGCCTCCGTCCGTAACGGGACGCCCGCCGGGCAGATCCGCTTCGCGGGCCCACTGGTGTGCGGGCGCCCCTAGCTGTCGGCGAAGAAGATTTCCCGTACCTCGCGGGCAGCGTAGTACACCAGTACGTAACCGGCGGCGGGGTCGGCCCACCACCATCCCAGGGTGGCGTTCAGCACAAGGCCCAGTAGCACCGCGGCGGCCAGGATGCCGTCGATCATTGTTACCCGGCCCTCGGTCCTGAGGACGGGGTTCTCCAGGGCGCGGCCGGTCCGGGCTTTGCCGGCGGCCAGGAGGAACATCACCGCGGTGGTCATCGCGGTCCAGATGATCCCGGGAACGGAGTGCCGCGGGTGATATCCGGTGGCCAGCACGACGGTGGACTGCACCAGCAGGTAGATCGCCAGGGCGGCGAACGCGTACCCGATCAGCCGCAGGCCACGGCGCTGGCGCTCCGCGCCGGTTCCGGACAGTTCCCAGATCACGACCGTGGAGGCGCCGATCTCGATCAGCGAGTCAAGGCCGAAGCCGGCCAGCGCCACGGACCGGGCTGATATGGCCGCGATGGCCAGGACCACGATCCCGGCCACGTTCCAGGCCAGCGTCAGGTACTCGAGGGCAAGGCCGCGGCGCACAAGGGCCTTCCGCGCCGGGCTGTCCGCAATGGCCACAGGTGTAAGCCTGCCGGCGGCCGCCGCCCGGAAGCCAGGGCCCTAACCTTCTGTTCCCGAACTATCCGGTCTCTGGAGACGCGGGATTCCACGCCCGGAAACCAGTCACCCGAGGGCAGCGCAGCCCGGCTGCGCCTAGGCAGCAACGCGCTGTGGCTGGTGTCGGTCTCCGTGCCTTCGGCGTCCTGTCCGGCGCCGTCTCGGTGATCACCGGGCTGCAGAACCGCAGCCTGGGAGTATTCGCGATCGGGCTGGGTGTGCTCGCCGGCGTGGCAGGTGCAGCTGTGCTGATCTGGCGGTTCCGGGCCGAACGGCGCCAGCGCGGGCTTTATGGGCCTGGGGGAACTTCGGTTTTTAAAGGCGGCCGAAGGCGACGTTGCCGGGGGCGGCGGCGTCCCGGCTGGCGAAGAACTCGGTAATCGCGAGGGTGAGTTCCGGGGTGTCCAGGAAACCATTGTGGTCCAGGTCGAGCCGGATGAAGGCCCGCCCGGCCTGCCCGGCGCTGGCCCCGTATACGGCGGCGAGCTGCGTATACTCCCCGGCATCCAGCACCCCGTTACGGTCGCGGTCAGCTACCTGGATGAGGCTGTGCGCGGCGGTGCGGACAGCGGCGTCAAAGCCGGGCCGGTCGTCGATGGTGCGGCCCATGGCGGCGGCGAACTCATCGGGGGTGATCTCCTGGTCGCCGTTGGCGTCCATGTGCCGCAGCAGCGCGTCGAACAGTGCGCGCTGCGCTGAAGCGACGGCCTGTCCTGTCGCGGAATCGATGGCATGGCCGAAGGTGCCGCACAGCCGGCGGGTCAGCTGCTCATAGTCGTCGCGTTGCCACACGCCGTTCCCGTCGGTGTCGATGACGGCGAAGCGGCGCTCCAGCACGGCCCGTTCACCGGCGGTGAGCGGGCGTGCGCGGCCGGCCGTGTCATCCCTGGTGATCATCGTGGCTGCCGGGTTCGCGGTGGCCTGCCGTGCCGCTCGCCTGGTGCCCGCCGCGCTGGCGGCCACTGTGATCACCAGGACCGCGGCGATGACGATGACCGACAGCCAGGCCGGGATTATTGCCGCCCAACCCACCCCAGAGCCGTGCAGCGCCTGCAGCAAGAGCTTGATGCCGGTGAAGGCGCAGATGACGGCCAGGCCGCTATTGAGGTAGACGATCCGGTCGAGCACCCGGGCCAGCAGCACATACACCTGGCGGAGTCCCATCAGCGCGAAGGCGTTGCACGCCACGATCAGGTAGGCGCTGGTGGTGATGCCGAAGACAGCCGGGATCGAATCGAGGGCGAACAGCACATCGGCCACCCCGATCGCCAGGATCAGCAGCAGCATCGGGCCGGCCACCAGCGCCGGCCCCGCCAGGTGATCAGGTGGCCGCCGTGATCCTCGCCGGCCAGGAGCGCGCGGCGCCGCAGCCATGACATCAGCCGGAGCTGCTGCTGTGGCTGACGGCCCGGCCGGCCAGTGATCAGCCCGACCGCGGTCCACACCAGGATGCCGCCCAGCGGGTAAAACACCCAGCCGTACCGGTTCGCCGCCGCTGCCCCGGCCACGATGAGGGCCGACCGCAGAACCAGGGCAAGCCCGATGCCCAGCAGCAGGACGCGATGCTGGCGGGCTGCCGGTACCGCAAACCAGCTCATGATCAGGTAGAAGATGAACAGGTTGTCCAGGCTCAGGCTGTACTCGGTGAGATAACCGGCGTAGAACTGGCCCGCCGCCACCCAGCCAGCCGCGACCCCGACGCCCAGCCCGAAGATCACCGCCAGCGACACGTAGACCCCGGCCCAGCGCAGGGCCCTGCGCGCGGTGAACGAGCCGTGCCCGGGCCGGCCGGTCAGCACGACCTCCGCAGCGACCGCAATGATCAGGCCCGCCGCCGGCGCCACCCATGCCAGACCAGTCACCGGGCCACGTCCTCCGTCAGCTCACGCGATGGCGGGGGCATCAGCCCGGTTCCCGGCACGGCCACCCTGGCTGCCGCGGCACCCGCCCGCCCGGCATCCTGCCAGGCAGCGCCAAAAGTCACAAGATGACCTCGGTCTCCTGCGCGCCGCGCGTTCAGCTCAGCAGGCGGGCTCCGTCCGGGCCAGTTACCTGCTGGAGCATGCTGCGGGCGAGTTGCTGGATCTGGGGCGGCAGGGGCACGTAGCCGGTGGCGGCGGCGTAGGCCTGGCCGCCGTGGGTGAGCCAGTCCAGGAGATTGACCAGTGCCTGGCCGGTGGCCTGGCTGGCCTGGTGGGTGTAGATGAGCGCCCAGCTGTAGCCGGAGATGGGGTAGCTGTCTGCCCCGGGCTCGTTGACGATGGAGAAGTCGGCCGGCGTGATGCCGGGTTTCTGGGCCGCGTCGGCGGCGATGGATGCGGCGCTGGGTGTGACGTAGTCCCCGGCCTGGTTACGGATGGCGGCCTCGAAGAGGGCCGGCCCCTTGGAGTAGGACCGTTCGATGTACCCGATGGAAAACGGGATGTGGGCAACGGCTTCCGCGACGCCAGGGTTACCCTCCACCCCGATGCCGGCCGGCCAGTGCAGGGTCGTGCCCGTCCCCACCTTGGCCGCCCAGGCAGGGTCGACGCTGGAGAGGTAGCTGCTGAAGATGTAGGTGGTGCCGCTGCCGTCGGAACGGTGCACGACGGTGATCTGCTGGCTGGGCAGGCTGACGTGCGGGTTGAGGGCCATGATGGCGGGGTCGCGCCAGCTGGTGATCTGGCCGAGGAAGATCCGTGCGATGACCGGGCCGGTGAGATGCAGCCCGGGCAGGCCGGTGAGGTTATAGGCGATGGCTTCGGCGCCGAGGTCGACGGGGACCTGGACGGAAGCGCCGCCGTGGGCGGCGGCCTGCTCGGCGGCGGTCATGGGCACGTCGGAGGCACCGAAATCGGCCTGCTTCGCGCTGAAGGCGGCGATGCCCGCGCTGCTGCCCACCGCGGAGTAGCCGATCGCCACTGCGGGGTTTTCCTGGTGGTATCTGGCGAACGCCAGGTCGAAGAACGGCGCGTCGAATGTTGAGCCGGAGCCGGTAAGAGTAGCGGCGGGACCGCCGCTACTGGTGGCCGTGGGCGGTGCCGGTGAGGAGGTACTGGTGCTGCCCGCGGTCGTGGCGGTGCACGCGGCCAGGGCGAGCGTGATGATCGCGGCGGCGCCCGCGCTGATGGTCCTGGTCCGTGCGTGGTGGTGGCTGGGAACGTGCCGTCCGTCATTGGCTGGCATTGGTTTTTCCTCTGCTGACGTGAGGCGGGTTAGTGCTGCCTGGTGTGCTGGACCCAGGCGTGGGCGCCGATCTGCACCGCTTCCCAGGGGCTGCCGGGGAGTGGCGTGCCGGCAGAGGGTGCGCATGAGCGCGAACGTGTCGCCCATCGAGTGCAGAAAGTGCACCCCATCCCTGGCGCCAAAAGCGCCCGGCCGGTCAGGCCAGTGATCGGGCGGGCGGACCGGGACCGCGCCGGCGCCGGCAATCAGCTTGCCGTAGCCGGGCAGTTCCTCCGCGCCGCCGGGGGAGGGGTCTTTCCGTGCTGTGCCGGGTTCGGCTGGTCTGTGCCCGCGGCGGGACGCCAGCAAGGCGGCCGCCGCCGACATGCTGGCCAGGAACAGGACCGCGATCCGGAATCCCTGCCACGGCGAGGCGCCGAGCTCATACGCCGCCCCGGTGAGCGCCAGGCCGAGGGCCGTCCCTGTTCCCCGGGTCATGTTGAGCACACCGCCCGCCATGGCCGACTGGCGTTCGGGGGCCGCCGCCATGATCGCCGCGTTGTTCGGCGGGGTGAACAACCCGAGCCCAGCCCCCACCACAGCCAGCCCCGTGATCAGGGTCAGCTGTCCGGGCCGGCCGAGGGCCAGGGCGATCAGCATGACGGCAACGATCGTCATGCCGGCGACTGTCAGCAGCCGGGGCCCGCGGCGGTCGGCAAGGCGCCCAGCCAGCGGCGCCACCACGGCAAGGCACAACGGCATGACGGTCAGCTCCAGCCCGGCGCGGCCGGAAGATGCCCGCAGCGCCCGCTCCAGGTAGAACGGGGCCAGGAGCAGAACACCGAACATGACCAGGTAAGACAGCATCCCGCTGGTTACCCCCGACGTGAACGCGGGGCTGCGGAACAGGGAGGTGTCGAGCATCGGCGCGCGTGCCCTGCGTTCCCAGCGCACGAAGCCGGTCCCCAGCACTGCCGCCCCCGCCAGCAGGCCGGTGATCACCGGGGACGTCCAGCCAGCCCGGTTCCCGAGCGTCGCGGCGGACAGCAGCGCCGTGACGGCGGGGATGAACAGGGCGAGCCCGGCCCAGTCGAAGGGCGCCCGCTGCTGGAGGTGACGGCTGCGGGGAATGAGCAGCCACCCTGCCCCCAGCCCCGCCAGGCCCAGGGGGACATTGATGAGGAAGATCAGCCGCCACCCCCCCGCCGCCAGCAGCAGGCCGCCAGCCGCGGGGCCAAGGGCGAGGCCAAGGGCCTGAGCAGCCCCCTGGATGCCAATCCCCCGGCCGAGCGAGGCGCGGGGCAGGGCCAGGTAGATGATCGCCACGCTGTTCGCCTGGAGCATGGCCGCGCCCACGGCCTGCAGGACCCGGAACCCGGCAAGGGCAGCCAGGCTCGGGGCCAGCCCGCACAGGGCGGAGCCGAGGATGAAGACACCGAAGCCATAGGTGTACAAGAGCTTTCGGCCCGCCATGTCCGCCACCCGCCCCACCGCGGTGACCGTCGCCACCAGGACGAGGAGGTAGCTGAGGCCAACCCAGGTCACGGCGCCGAGGCTGGCGTGGAACGTGCGCTGCAGGGTGGGCAGGGCGAGCGTGACGATGCTGGCGTCAAGCTGGCCCATGAACGCGCCCACGCACACGGTCCCCACGGCCAGCCACGGGGCGCCCGGGCGCCGGGCGATGGCCCGGGGGCGGGGCGGCTCGGTGAGGAACCGATGGAACCCGCGGCGGGCGGCAGTACGGGCTGCCTGGTCTGCGTCGCTGGCCGCCACTCGTAACCTGCCTCCGCCCGGGCCGGCGAAACCGGCTCCGCTGACATCGTCAGGCTCCCCGCTGGTAGATGTCGAATACTTGTTTTTGCTGATAGCGATAAGATTTTCTTATGGATCTGCGGCGCCTGGGTCACTTCCTTGCGGTGGCCGATCACGGCGGATTCACCCGCGCGTCGAAGGCTGTATTCGTCTCCCAGCCAGCGTTGTCGCTGGCCGTCAGGGAGCTGGAGGAAGAACTCGGCGCCGAGCTGTTCTACCGGGCAGGCCGCAGCGTGCGGCTCACCCCGGCCGGCAAAGCGCTCCTCGGGCAGGCCCGCCAGGCGCTTCGCGACGTCGACACCGCGCGGGCCGCAGTGGCCTCGGTCACCGGCCTGGTGACCGGCTCGCTCACCCTCGGCTCCCTGCCGACGCTCGCGGCCGACCCGCTGGCCGGCCTGGTCGGCCGGTTCCGCACCGCGCACCCAGGAGTGCTCGTCGATCTCGCCGCCCCCGAAGACACCGCGGACCTGGCGGAATTGCTGCAAAACGGCCAGTGCGAACTCGGGCTCGCCGAGGGCGCCTCACTCCCCGCCGGACTCACCACACATGAACTCACCCGGCAAAGGCTGCTGATCATCCTGCCGCCGGGCACCATACGGCCAGCCCAGCTCGCCATCGCAGAACTTGGCCGCGTACCGTTCATCGCCGCACCGCACGGAACATCCAGCCGGCGGCTGCTCGACGAGGCGCTCACAGATGCAGGCCTGTCCCCGCACATCGCGGTCGTGACCGCACAGCGCGAGGCCATCCTGCCGCTCGTGCTGGCCGGCGCAGGCGCCGCGCTCCTCCCTGAGCCACTCGCCCAGGTAGCCGCCCGGCTCGGCGCCGTCGTGAGCGACCCGCGCCCGCCCATCACCCGCAGCATCGTCCTCGCCCACCGGCCCGGGCCCCTGGCGCCCGCCGCCCGCCGGTTCCTGGAACTCGCGGCCGGCGCCAACCCCGAATCCGAGCTCCCGGCGTGATGCCAGCATGCCGGCCGGGTCCATCAGGGGTACACGCCAGTTACGCGCGCTGCGGTATCAGCACGCCCGCGCCAACCTGGCCGTCCACGCCCTCAGCCTGGCATATCGCCAGGCTGCCATGCCCGGTGAGCAGGAGCTACCTCGCTGCGGCGCGTGAAAAGTGGTCCTCGCCCTAGCAGGTCTCACTGCAGGGCACCCGGCCTGCCCGCTCCACCTGCTGCCGGGACGTCAAGCCGGCTGGCCCCCCGCGTGTTCTGCGGCTCTCCACACGGAGTCCAGGGCGGCCCTGAGCCTGCCCGCGGCCTCACCGGCGACCGGCTGGAGGGCGGGCTGGCCGGTGATGGTCACCATGGTCTGCGGGTCGAGCGCTTCGACGATGGTCTGGCCCGCCTCGCTGCGCACCACCACATTGCACGGCAGCAGCAGGCCGATAGAAGAGTCAATGCCGAGTGCCCGGTGCGCCAGGGGCGGGTTGCAGGCGCCCAGGATCAGGTAGTCCTCCATGTCCTCGCCCAGCGTGTCGCGCAGGGTCGCCCGCATGTCGATCTCGGTCAGCACGCCGAAGCCCTCGGCCTTGAGCGCGTCGCGCACGCGGGCCGCCCCCTCAGCGAACGGCGCCTCGATACGGATGCTGATGCCGTAACCCATGTCTCCTCCTGCGTCTGCTGTGTCAGGCCAGGGTGAGGAACATCTTCTCCATCTGTTCCTCGGTCATTGGGGAGTCGGTGTCCCCGGACAGGCACTGGCGCATGCCGCTGGCCACGATCTTGAAGCCGGCCCGGTCGAGGGCGCGTGAGACCGCGGCGAGCTGGGTGACCACGTCGGTGCAGTCCCGGCCGGACTCCACCATGGCGATGACCCCGGCCAGCTGCCCGTGGGCGCGGCGGAGCCGGTTGAGCACCTGGCCTGCGGCATCCTCATCGATCTTCATCAACCGTCTCCCTTGCTATTCACTCGCCTCAGTATACCCGGTAGGGTATATGTCCTGCGGCACGTCACAACAGGCCGGGGAGGCTGCGGGTCAGCGTGTACCCGGCCACGATAAGGACCAGCAGCGTGAACGCCACGCTCAGCCGCTGCGGGTTGGCGTGCCCGGCCAGGCTGCCGCCGGCGAGGGCGCCGGTTACCGCGGCGCCGGTGAACACCCCGATGAGCGCCCAGTCCAGGGTCAGGCCGCCGTGACCAGCCCGCGCCGCGAGGGCTACCGCGCTGTTCACCGCGATCACGACGAGGGAGGTTCCGGCCGCCGTGGGCATGTCGAAGCCAAGGACCAGGACCAGCGCGGGGACAACGACGAACCCGCCGCCGACCCCGAAGAACCCGGTGATCAGCCCGACGCCCGTGGCGGCGGCCGCGACCAGGATGGCATGCCGGGCCCCGCCGGCAGGCGCGGCGCCCTGGGCGCGCTGAGCCTGGCTGCGGCGGCGCAGGATCATCATGACCGCCACCACGAGCATGAGCAGGCCGAACCCGGCCAGCAGCACGCTCGCCGGGACCGCCGCGCTGGCTCTCGATCCGGCATAGGAACCGGCGATGCCAAGAACCCCGAACGTCGCGCCTGCCTTGAGCCGGACCCGCCCGGCGTGGGCATGCACCAGCGCACCGACGGCAGCGGCGGTACCGACCACCATCAGTGACGCGGTGGTGGCCTGATGTGCGCTCTGGCCCAGCAGGTACACGAGGGCGGGCACGGTGAGGATGGACCCGCCCCCGCCGAGCGCGCCGAGGCTGGCCCCGATCAGCAGGCCCGCCGCGACCGCCAGCACGATCACCGGCTCACGCCACCCGGCCGGGGCGGCCGCCGGCAGCGACCACGGAGAGCCCGGCGCGCGCCCAGGCGTGCATTCCCCCGGACAGGTTGATAACCTCGCGGCCCTCGCGGGCCAGCATCCTGGCGGCCAGGGCGGACCGGTGGCCGGAGCGGCACACTGTGACCACGGTGCATTGTGGTGGCAGGTCCTTCATCCGGGCGGGAAGGTGGCTGAGCGGGATGTGCCGGGCGCCGGGAGCGTGCCCGGCCCGCCATTCGGGGCCCTCGCGCACGTCGAGCAGGATCGCGCCCTGGCGTACCAGCTGGCTGGCCTGCTCCGCGCTGGCCCTGGGCCGCCGCCGGAACAGGCCGCCGGGCCAGCCGCTCATGCCGTCCTCGCCGCTGCCGCGCCGGTGACCAGGCAGAGTCCGGCATCAGCGGCCCGGGCGTACTCGTCGTCGATGGCAACCACGGCGTGCCCGGCCGCCTGGAGGCGGGACGCGGCGATGGCGCGGTATCCGGAGCGGCAGTGCACCCAGATCTCGCCCCCGGGGACTTCGCCGATACGGGCACGCAGGTCCTGCAACGGGATATGCAGCGCGCCGTCGAGGCGGCCGCCGGCCCATTCGAGTGCGCGGCGCACGTCCAGGACGGTGACCGGGCGGTGGTGGCGAAAGGCGGCCAGGTCAGCGAAGCTCGCGAGGGGGAAGGATGCCAGCGGCTGCTCGCCGGCCCAGTCCTGCGGGCTGCCCGTGGCGGCGCCGGCGAGGTGGTCGATACCGGACTGGGCAGCAGTGCAGAAACTGCCGAACCCGTGGGTGGGGCAGACCGGCGTCTCGTCAGGAAACGCGCTGGCCAGCCGCTTCGCCGAAGCGTGCTGCGCGGCCGCCAGCGTGGCCTTGTGCGCTGGGCCGAGCAGGTCCGGGCGCCCGGTCGAGCCGTGCAGCAGCGAACCCCCAGTGAACACCGCCGTCACGCGTCCGGTAGCGGTGTCCTCCAGTGCGTAGGACAGGTGAGTGAAGGTGTGCCCCGGGGTGGCGACCACCCGCACCCGGACCCGCACCCGCATGCTGTCTGCTACTTCGATGGCATCGCCGTCGGTGACTCCGATCCGGTCGAAGGCCACCTCGTCAGCGGCGTTCACGTGGTACGCCGCGCCGGTGACCCGGGCGAGCGCCAGGCCGCCAGAGACATAGTTGTTGTGAATGCGCGTCTCGAACACATGGGTGACCTGGGCCCCCGCGCGGCGGCTGCCGCCAGCACCCGGTCGATATCCCGCTGCGGGTCCGCCACCAGCGCGGCACGCCCGTCGGTCGCCATAACTGCGGTCGCCCAGCGCTGCGGTGTCGATGCCCCCGATCATCGCCGCCGCCCGTCGCGGTGGGCCGCGGCGAAAGCACGCACGTCCACTTCACGTACCATGATCATCTCCTATATACCCCCATGGGTATCTATTATACCCCGGCGGGTATCAGTACTGGAACCGGAATCTATGCGAGAGGCCATGCGCAAATACCCCCGCCGGCATACCGGCCGATCAGAGCCGCCGGGCCTTCGTTGTGCGGGCCGCCGCCGGTGGCCCGGGCCGCGGCGTGTGACCTATGCCGACTACACGGCCTCCGGGCGGTCGCTGGATTTCATCGAGGATTTCATCCGCGACGCTGTGCTGCCCCGCTACGCGAACACGCACACCGAGAGCTCGGGGACCGGGCTGCAGACGAGCCGCCTGCGGGAGGACGCGCGGCGGATGATCCATGACGCGGTGGGCGGGACCGAGGATGACCTGGTCATCTTCTGCGGGTCGGGGGCGACCGCGGCGGTCAGCAAGCTGATCAGCATCCTGGAGCTGCGTGTCCCGGCCGGGCTGGACGAGCGGTACCAGCTGTCGGCGCGCATCCCGGAAGCGGAGCGGCCGGTGGTGTTCGTCGGCCCGTATGAGCATCACTCCAACGAGCTGCCGTGGCGGGAGTCGATCGCCGACGTCGTGGTCATCGCCGAAGACACCGACGGTCATGTCGACCTGGCCGACCTGCGCGAGCAGCTGATCCGGTTCGCCGGCCGGCCGCTGCGCATCGGCAGCTTCTCTGCCGCCTCCAACGTCACCGGCATCCTCACCGGCACCAGCGCGGTCGCCAGCCTGCTGCACGCCCACGGCGCCCTGTCCTTGTGGGACTACGCCGCCGCCGGCCCGTACGTTCCGGTCCGCGTAGCCGCCTCCGCGCCCGGCGCGGGCGACCACAAGGACGCGGTCTTCCTCTCACCTCACAAGTTCCCCGGCGGCCCGCAGACCCCGGGCGTCCTGGTCGTCCACCGCAACCTCGTCCGCAACACCGTGCCCACGGTGCCCGGCGGCGGCACGGTCGCGTTCGTGGACCCGGCCGGCCATCGTTACCTCGACAACCCTGTCGCGCGCGAGGAGGGCGGCACCCCGGCCATCGTCGAGTCGATCCGCGCCGGGCTGGTGTTCGGCCTCAAGCAGGCCATCGGCACGGACCTGATCGCCGGCCGGGAGGAGCGGCTGTGGCAGCAGGTGCTCGGCCGCTGGGAGGGTCATCCGCGGATCGAGATCCTCGGCAGCCACCAGGCGCGCCGGCTGGCGGTCGTCTCCTTCCGCGTCCGCCATGGTGACGGGCTGTACCTGCACCACAATTTCGTCGTCGCGCTGCTCAATGACCTGTTCGGCATCCAGGCCCGCGGCGGATGCTCGTGCGCGGGGCCTTACGGTCACCGGCTGCTCGCGATCGGCGCCGCCCGTTCGCATGCGCTGCGTGAGGAAATCGGTCACGGCTGCGAGGGGGTCAAGCCCGGCTGGACGCGGGTCAACCTCAATTACTTCATCTCCGCCGCCACCGCCGGCTACATCGCGGATGCGGTCGACCTGCTGGCCGCGGAGGGGCACCGGCTGCTGCCCGACTACCGTTTCGACCCGCGCACCGGCCTGTGGCGCCATGCTGGCGGCAGCCCGCGGGCGCCGTTGCGGCTGTCTGACGTGTCCTACGGCCCGGACGGGGCGATGGCCTACCCGCACCGCCGCGCGCAGGCAGGTGAAGACGTCTTCCCTGGCTATCTGCGGGAGGCCCGCGCGCTGCTGGCCGCACGCCCGGCCGCCGTCAACGACGGGCCGACAGGGCTGGGCCCCGACTTCGAGGCGCTGCGCTGGTTCCCGCTGCCCCGGGCCTGCCTCCGGGGGCGGTCGGCTCGCACGGTCGAGATCGGCTGACGGTCCGTTGACGCCGCCGGTCAGCGGGAAATCTCGCCGGCCGCGGCGGCAGCGGTGGCCGCGGCGGCGGCCAGGAACGCGGCCACGGCCTCGCGATGAGCGGCGGGCACCCCGGCTGCGAGCGCCCGGATCCGGGCGTGGTACGCGGCCAGCCCTTCTGGCGCGCTGGCCGCCGCGCGCGGCGACAGTTCGATCAGCACGTAGCGCCGGTCGCCGGGATGCGGGCGGCGGTGCACCCATCCGGCCCGCTCCAGCCGGTCGACCAGCATGGTGACGGCGCCGGAGGTGAGGGACAGCCGCTCGCCGAGATCTCGCTGGGTGAGCGGGCCGTCCGCCTCCAGGTGCTCGAGCGCGTCCAGGTCGGTGGCGCCGATGCCGGCCCGGCGGGCCACGGCGGTGCGCATCCGGTCGCGCTGCAGGCCGAACTGCTGCAGGCTGCCCGTCAGGTCATCGGCCGGTGGAGTCGTCATTTGGACCCCAGTATAACAAGTCGCTATACTACTTAGTAGCTAAGCTACTTAGTCATAGAGGTGATAGTCATGAGGCTCTCAGGACGGGCCTGGCAGATCGTCACCGCGCTGTCGATGACCGCCGGGCGGGGCCCGCTGGCGCGAGCCGCCGCCGACGCCGCCGAGCTGACACCCGCCGACCGGGTGGTCGACATCGGCTGCGGCCCCGGCACCGCCGTCCGGATCGCCGCCCGGCAGGGCGCCGCCGCGACCGGCGTCGATCCGGACCCGGCCATGCTGCGGCTCGCGCGGTGGATCACGGCGCTGCGGCGGCCGCCGGATGTCAGCTGGCTCGAAGGCCGGGCCGAGAAGCTGCCCCTGCCCGATGACCAGGCAACCGTAGTCTGGGCGATCAGCTCGGCTCACCACTGGGAGGACCGCCGCACCGGGATCGGCGAGGCCTGGCGGGTGCTGGCCCCCGGCGGGCGCCTGGTGCTCGCCGAGCGCCTGGCCAGGCCGGGAGCGCGCGGGCACGCCGCCCACGGCCTGACCCGTGACCACGCCGCGGACCTCGCCCGCCAGCTGGCCGACGCCGGCTTCGGCCAGGTACGGCTGCACACCGCCAAGGCCGGCCACCGGGCCCTGGTCATCATCCGCGGGGCGAAAGACCACGAAGCCTGAACCGGGCGAGGCTGGCCAGCGCCAGGTAGGGCTGGTGGGCCGGCGGAGGGATGTGGCGGCCGCGGTCAGCCCAGGAGGGATGTACCGCTGGGCCGGTGATCCGCTGGAGCGTGGTGCGGGCGAATTGCCGGATCTGGGCTGGCAGGAGCACGTAGCCGTAGGACCGCGACCTCATGACGCAGCACCAAGATCTCGGCGTCCTTCGAGATGTGGCTGCGGGCGAGGAGCGCCAGCCAGCCGAACAACCGGACCATGAGCAGATAGGCGAGGCGGAAGAGCACGGGCGCCGAGGGTAGAAGCCCAGGTCAGATGCTCTGCACGAGTTCTGGCACGCCACATGGCCTTACCGGCTGGTCGATGTCAGTTCGGCTACCGGCTCGCCCTGGTCGAGTGCCAGGCCGGGGAGTTCCAGCTGCAGCGTAGACAGGCCGCCGGACAGGGAGCGGACGTCCGGCCAGCCGCTTTGCCGCAGCAGCCGGAGCGCGAGGTAGGACCGGAAACCCGACGCGCAGTACACCAGCACGGGGCGGTCGCGGGGGATCTCGCCGAGCCGCTGGCGTAGTTCGGTGTGCGGGATGTTGTACGCGCCGGGCAGGTGGCCGGGGCGGAACTCGGCAGCTGACCGGACGTCCAGCAGCACTGCCTGGGGGTCAGGGTGGAGCAGGTCGCTGCCCCGCCACAGGGCCAGGTCGCCGGTGAGCAGGTTGCTGGCTACCATGCCGGCCAGGTTGACCGGGTCCTTGGCTGACCCGAACGGTGGTGAATAGGCGAGCTCGAGATCGGCCAGGTCATCGACGGTCATGCCAGCCCGGATGGCGGTGGCGATGACGTCGATCCGCTTATCAACACCGCCCCTGCCGGTGGCCTGGGCGCCGAGTATCCGCCCGTCGGGGGCGAACAGCAGCTTCAGGTGCAACGGGCAGGCGCCGGGGTAGTACCCGGCGTGGTTGTTCGGGTGCAGATGCACGGCGTGGTGCGGGATCCCGGCCGCGCGCAGCGCCTTCTCGCCAGGGCCGGTGGCGGCGGCCACGGTGCCGAAGACGCGCACGATAGCCGTCCCAAGGACGGATGAGCGCCGTCCGCCGCGGCCGAACAAGTGGTCAGCGGCCGCGCGGCCCTGCCAGCTGGCCGGCCCGGCCAGCGGCACCAGGGCCGGCCCGCCGGTCACGGCGTCGGCGACCTCGATCGCATCACCCACGCCGTAGATGGACGGCACCGAGGTCCGCAGGTGCTCGTCGACGAGGAGGGCGCCGCGGGCACCCAGCGCCAGCCCGGCGGCCGCGGCGAGCGAGGTCTCCGGGCGGACCCCGGCGGCAAGCAGGACCAGATCGGCGAGGACCTGGGAACCGTCCGACAGGCCGACGTCGACGGTGCCGCCGCCCGCCTCCCGGAGCGCGGTGACCGACGTACCCAGCCGCACCTCGACGCCGGCGCGGCGCAGTTCCAGTTCGACGCCGCGCGCCATCTCCGGGTCCAAGGCCGGCATGACCTGCCCGGCCAGCTCAACGAGCGTGACCGCCAGGCCGCGGTGCCGCAGCGCCTCGGCCGACTCCAGGCCGATGAACCCGGCACCAACGATCACTGCCCGGCGGGCGCCGCCGTCCACCAGCTCACGCAAGACGTCCACGTCGGGAACCGTGCGCAGCACACGGACGGCGGGCAGGCCCACTCCCGGGACCGGCGGGATGACCGGCGCGGCCCCTGTGGACAGCACCAGCACGTCATAGGCCTCGTAATAATCCTGGCCGGTCGCGCGCTCACGGACCGTTACGGTGCGCCCGGCCGGGTCGATGGCGATTACCTCGTGGCCAGTGCGCACGTCCAGCGCCAGGCTCCTGGCCAGCGACTGCGGGGTATGCAGGAGGAGGGCATCCCGGTCACCGATCTCGCCGCCCAGATGATAGGGCAGGCCGCAGTTCGCATACGAGACGTAGGGGTCCCGCTCGAGCACCACGATCTCCGCGTCCTCGGCGAGGCGGCGGGCCCGCGCCGCGAAGCTCATGCCTCCAGCGACCCCGCCAACCACAACAGCCTTCATCTGCGCGCCCCCATCTTCTTAGTGTCACGTGCTCGCGGCCTGCCCGCAGTTGAGGCTGGTTTTAGCGGACAGGTGCAGCGGTTCTCGGGCAGGACCCCGGCGAGGGCCTGCTCCACATGCTGGCCACAGCCAGTCCAGGTGATCTTCTTGCAGCGGTCGCAGACAGCTGGGCTGCACATGGGTACTCCTAACACTCTGGCGATGATACCAAGTATACCCCCTAGGGTATTGAGGTCCAGGCTGGGCGGCCGTGACACCGCCCACGCCTGCGGCGCGTACCCGCTGGCGGACTTCCTCAAGTTCACCCGATGTCGTCACGGCGATCACGTTCCTTCGGCCGGTCAAGGTCACCCGCTGGCTGCGGTCTCCCGCGTATTACGAGGGCGGGCAGCCGATGAGCGCGCTCAGGCTGAGCAGGGCGTTGGTCCGGGCGCGGTAGTACACCCAGACGCCCCGCTTCTCCCGGTCGACCAGCCCGGCGTCGTGCAGGACCTTGAGGTGATGGCTGATCGTCGGCTGGGACAGGCCGAACTCGCCGCCCAGGTCGCAGGCGCAGGCCTCGCCGCCCGGATGTGAGGCCACCAGCGACATCAGGCGCAGGCGGACGGGATCGGCCAGCGCCTTGAGCAGCGGCGCGACCTGCTCGGCCTGCTGGATGGACAGGGCCTGCACCGACAGGGGCGAGCAGCACGCCGCGGTCTCTGCCGGGTCCAGGACCACCAGAGATTTCGACATGCCTCTATATTGACAGGTCTCGATGTCTTGTGGCAAGGTCGGCAGCAGCAAGACATAGACAGTTATCAAAGTCCCGAGTCCCCTGGAGATCCCTATGTCGCGTGTCCAGCTCGCCCTCAACGTCAACGACATCGACGAGGCCGTCGCCTTCTACACCAGGCTGTTCGGTGCCGAACCGGCCTAAACGACGATTGCGCACGGCGCCGCGACGATTCCCTCAACGACGGAAACGCCGTTAGTGAGAGAGACCCTGGCCGCAGAGGGCTGGCCGAGCGCGTCTACGGTGCTTGCTGGTGCGGCTGGCCGGGACTGTGCTGCGGCTGCCCGGTCACGTCATTGCGGGCCTGTGCGCAGGTCGGCAATGACATGGCCGGCGGAAACGTTGTCGCCTATGGCGACCCGGACGGCGGCGATGGTCCCAGCCACGGGCGCCGGGATGTCCAGCGTGGCCTTGTCCGACTCCAGGGTGATCAGCGGATCCTTGTCGCTGACCACATCGCCGGCGGTCACATGTACCTCGATCACTGGCACGTCGATGAAATGGCCGATATCGGGGACCGCGACCTTGATGACCTCGTCAATGCTGCTAGGGGAGCCGTAGCTCGGTGATTCGGTCGGCGCAGCGGCCGCGTCCTCGGTGACGTGCTCCTTTACCGGCGCGGCCGCCGGGCCGCCAGACCCGGGCGGGGCGTCGAGCCGCAGGATCAGGTCCCCGGCGGATACCCGGTCACCGACCCGGGTGGCGACTTCGCCGGCTGTTCCAGCGACCGGCGCGGGAACGTCCAGCGTGGCCTTGTCCGACTCCAGCGTGATGAGCGGATCCTCGGCGGCTACGGCGTCACCGGCGGTCACATGCACCTCGATGACCAGCACGTCGACGAAGTGGCCGATGTCGGGAACTGTTATATCCACGTGAGGCTCCAGGAAAGAATGAGGCGCAAGGACATGGCCTGGCGGCGAGGTTGCTGGCTGCGCACCGCCGCCAGATCGGCGCCGCCGCGGAACCCGGGCGCTGGGTTACGCGGATGACATCGTTGCGCATTGCGACAGCGAAAACCAGGCCCGGGTATTTCACGCGCGTCAGGCGAGCAGCTGCCGTGACTGGGGCGACGTAACCCCTGGTGATGCGTCGCACGCTCGTCGCCAACATCGCGGCCGTCATGTCACGGCGCGCGGGGCCGATGACTTCTCCTGGCCCGTGCGGTCTTATTTCCCAGCAGGCCGCAGGCGGCCTGCCTGGCGCCGGACGAACCGAAAATGTCGTACTCCCGTGATGTAGTCGGAAGTATCAAGCCGTCGAGGAGGCGTGTGATGCGGCCTGTGATGAATCACCTCAGCATCAGCGCGGCACGGACCGACGCTTTGTTCGTGTCGGCGTTGCAGCGATCCGATGAACCCAGCGCCGGGCAAATCCGGCAGTCTGTCGCCGTGGCCGTGCACCAGTTCGGCAGCCGGGGCTGCGCCGCACGGGTGGCGCAGGAGTTCGGCGAGCACCCGGAGCTCGCGGCCGAACGGATGCGCTGGGCGCGGCAGGCCGTCGCCGGGGTATTCGGCGAACCGGGACGGCGGGAGCCCGGCGAGCGAGCCGGTCAGCAGCCCGCCAGGCGCGCCGCGTGAGCCAGGAATCTGCCAGGCCGCGTGGCCGATCCGGGCCGACGATCGGTTCAGCTGGATGGCGGCGGAGGTAAATGTTGCCCGGTGCTCCTGGCCTGATGCCCCCCTGATGCGGCACGATCGACACAAGTAGCAGCCGGGGGTGCCGGCGGCCGCGGTGGGGAAGGATGGCCGGGGATGCCAATCGTGCAGGCGAACGGCATAGATATCAACTATGAGGTTCAGGGCGACGGCGAGCCGGTCGTTCTCATCCCGTATCTCGCGGCCGACCAAGCGTGCTACGCATTCCAGACCGCGGAGTACGTAAAGCATTTCACCTGCTTCACCGTGGACTTGCGCGGTGCCGGCCTGTCCAGCAAGCCGGAGGGCACCTATACGACCGAGCTGCTCGCCGACGATATCGCGGCGTTCATGCAGGTGGCCGGAATCGACCGCGCTCATGTCTCCGGGCTGTCCCTCGGCGCGGCGACTGGCATGTGGCTGGCTGCCAAGTACCCGGAACGGGTGAAGTCTCTGTCGCTGCACAGCGCCTGGCCGAGCACGGATCCGTTCCTGCGCGTCGTCGTAGAGCAGTGGCGGATCATGGCGCAGGCGCTGGATAGCGTGACCGAGATGGTGATCAAGGGCATCTTCCCCTGGTGCTTCACCCCGGAGCTGTATGCGGCAAGACCCGAGTACGTCGACTCCCTCGCCGAGTTCGTGCGGGGCCGTCCGATGCCGCCGGTGGAAGCCTTCCTCCGCCAGTCCGGGGCGGTCTTGACTCACGACGCACGGCCGATACTTGAGTCTGTCCAGGCACCGGCGCTGCTTACCTTCGGGCGGCGCGACATGGTGACCTCAACTCGCTTCGCCGGCCCGCTTAGTGCGGCGATCCGGGACAGCGATCTGCTCGTGTTCGAAGACTGTGCTCATGCCCCGATCTATGAGAACGTCGAGGAATTCAATAAGCAGACGCTGGCATTCCTGCACCGTCATTCCGGGTAACTCATGCAATTTATGGCGCCTGGGACGACGATCCCCGCCAAGCGCGATGCGGAGATTCCCGCTACGGCTGGAGTACCAACGGGGCTTCGCCCCAGCCCGACGTGGTGATGAGCTCGTCGGTGACCCACCGGGCGACGTTGGCGGGGTACGTTGCGCCCAGCTGCTCGAGGCTGCCGCCACGGCGGGCGAGATTCTCCCCGGCATGGATGCCTACGAACTGCTGCGTGGCGTCGGCAATCTCTGTATCGGCGCGGGCAACAACCCCCGCTACGACGCACGTCGCATGGTCGAACTCGTCATCGCAGGACTGCGCCTCCACTAGCGAAAGTCAGCCGCGAGTTCCTACCTCGGTAGTTCAGACCGTGGTAGCAACGTCCGCTCATGCCCGCGATGGCGCTGCTCGCCACCGTTTCCTTGGGTCACCGGTGCTGGGCCCGGCTGACGAACTGGTCTTTGTGCACGAGCACCCGTTCCAGGGTGCCCGCGCCGACGACGGTGTCTTCGTCATCTGGCAGCCCGGGAGGCGGCTTCTGCCTGGCGATGAACCGGAAGACAAGCCGCCGGCCGTCCACCTCAGTCAGTTCCGCCTCGACCACGACCTCTGCCCCGACCGGGCTGGCCCGCTTGTGCTCCAGGGCAGCCGCCGTGCCGACTGAGGTCAGGCCTGATTCCAGGCTTGGCCCGATGGCTGCCACCGCCGCCGCCTCTGCGAGCGCGAGCAGCCGGGGAGTGCCAAGCACGGGGACGTCACCACTGCCCATCACTATCGCGGTATCAGTGCCGGCGACGACGATCTGCACGAAAGAAAGCAGCCCAGGGGCAAGTGCCATCCTCGTACCCTAGTAGCCGGGGATGCTGCTCCCGTGCATTGACGTCACGATTGCCGCCGCCTGATGGCGCCAGGTACGGTGGCGGCGGCAAACCCACAGAGGGCACCATAAGAAGGTGACCGACCGTGCGACGGTGAGCCGGTGGCTGGCAGGTTACGAGGCTGCCTGGCGGGCACCGGGGACCGACGGCCTCGCAGGCCTTTTCACTAGTGACGCCACCTACCTCCAATCCCCTTACGAGCAACCGGTTACGGGCCTGGCCGCAATCGGGCGGATGTGGGACGAAGAAAGAGAAGGGCCCGGCGAGGTCTTCACCCTGGCCACCGCGATCGTCGCCGTCGACGGGCCCGTCGCAGTGATCCGGGCCGAAGTCCGTTACGGGGATCCACCCCGCCAGGAATACCGTGATCTATGGGTCATCCGGCTCGGCGAGGACGGACGCTGCAGCTGGTTCGAGGAGTGGCCGTACTGGCCGCAGCGTCCCTACTCTGCCCGCGGCGATACCCGCTAGACCGCGGTGAAGGGCTAGGCGTGTACCGTTCCCTGGCTTTCGAAGGTCATGGCGCGCTGCAGGGCCGCAGCGCGAAGCTCATCAGGGATCTCGACAGGGCCGCCCAGCGCGGCGGCGTTGATGCCTGCCTGCGCGGCCTCCTCGACGACTCCGCCGACCAGGATGGCCAGCTCTGGGGTGCGGTGGAACACCAGCACGCCGTGGTTGGCCAGCAGGACCGCGGGTACCCCCGGGAGGACCGAGGCCCGGATGCTGGCCACTGCCTGCGCGGAGCCGCGCGGCCCGTAGCCTGCCACCGGAACCCCGGCGGCAAGGCCGAACATCGCCAGGGCCTCCACCCAGCATCCGATCGGACGGTGAGCTACCGCGTAGGCGGTGGCGTACGGCGAGTGAGTATGCAGCACGCAGCCGACCTCGGGGTGATCGGCGTAGATGGCCGTGTGCATGGCGACCACCGCGCCCTGGATGGGCGGCAGGTCGCCCTCCAGCAGGGTTCCGTCCAGCCCGAGCCGTACGACAGCTGAGGCGGGGTGGTTCCGCAGCGACGGGCCGGCCGTGAAGTACATTTCCCCGGCCCCTGGCACGCGAACGCTCACGTTGCCATGCCCGTTCGCGGAGATCGCCCCGCTAGCGACCACTCGCTGAGCAATATCGGCAACCTGACCGGCTAGGTCCTTGTCCATGACAGAGTTCCCCCCTTACCGCACCGGCCCGCTCATTCAGATGCCGCGTGCTATCGCGGCCCGCCGATGCTATGAGCCCAAGGTAGCGCTACAATCCCACGCTTAACAGCGTGCCATGAAGAGCCCATGAAGAGCACTGACCGCCCAGAACAGCGAGGATGTGGCGGTGGCCGTTCAACCGAGTTTCTGCACGAAGCTGACGCCGTCCCCGATGGGAATCAGCACCACGTTGACGCGGGGATCGGCGGCGATCGTGTCGTTGAGGGAACGGATCGCCGCGACGTTCTCGCCGCCCGCAAGATCGCCGGTCACGCGGCCGCCCTGGAGCATGTTGTCCAGGAGCATCAGGCCTCCCGGGCGCAGCCGGGTCAGCACCTCTTCGTAGTACCGGGGGTAGCCCGTCTTGTCGGCGTCGATGAACGCGAAGTCGAACTGCTCGCCGGGCGGCAGCGAGCGCAGGGTCTGCAGAGCCGGGCCGATCCGCAGCTCGATGCGGCCGGCGACCCCGGCTTCCTGCCACGCCTTCCGGGCGATCGACGTCCACTCCTCGCTCACGTCACAGCACAGCAGGCGCCCGCCGGGCCCCAGGCCCCGCGCCACCGCCAGCGCCGAATAGCCGGTGAACGTGCCGATCTCGACCGCGCGCGTGGCTCCCATGGCCCGGACCAGCATCTCCATCAGCACGGCCTGGTCATCACCGATCTGCATTTCGGCGGCCGGACCGGTCTTGGCCTGCGTGACGCGCTGCAGCTCCAGCTGGTCAGCATCGGGCGGGGTGGAATGCGCTGCCGCGTAGCCATCGATCGCGGCGTCAATGAACTGGCTCCGCCTGCGAGCGGCTGGTGGGACCATATCCGTGCTTCTCCTTCCGCCCGGTTCCGCAGGAACACGGGAGGTCAACCTGTACTGGCCGGTCACGATTATGGGCCTTCGCACGCCTCGCAGTAGGTGAGCAGCCGCAGCCAGGCCGGTGCGCCACCTGTGGCGGGTTCCAGCACGTAGCTGACCGTTGACGCCGACGGCATACCGCACGAGTCGCACCAGGCGCCAGGCTCCACGCTCAAGATCACTATGCGCAGGTACAAAGCCGATTCCATCGCGGCCTCCTCGCTGTCCACCGGTCACCCAGCAGAGGCCATCAGCGGAACTCAGGCGCACAGCGTCGGCTCCGCGGTTACGGCGAGCCTCATCACCTGCCCTCAACTGTCCGTCGCCGCGCCGCTGTGCGCAACCCCGGCGAGACGGCGCTAACGGTTCGCCGGCCGGCCCGATCGGTCATCGAGCACTGGGCCAACCCGGCGAACGACGTTCGGCATGACTGTTTAGGCCGAGGCGCTTGCACGTGAAATCCGCTGTTTTGTTGTTGTTCTTCCGCTGCCATTCACCTTGGTGAAGTCGTCAACTCATGCATGCGCCGCCTGCGGGCTTTCGCACCGCCATGGCCGGATGGGACAATCGGGAACATGTCTGATGCGCCTGACCCGAATGTCGTGGCCGGCCCAGTCTCGCTGACGGCCGAGGAACGGCGGCTGCAGGAGGCCCGGGCCGGGGTTCCGTGGCGGGCGTGGGGGCCCTATCTCAGCGAGCGTCAATGGGGAACGGTCCGGGAGGACTACAGCGACAACGAAGACGCCTGGTCGTATTTCACCCATGATCAGGCCCGGTCACGCGCCTACCGCTGGGGTGAGGACGGCATTGCCGGGATCAGCGACGACAAGCAGCGGCTGTGCCTGGCTATCGCGTTGTGGAACGAGCGCGACCCGATCTTGAAGGAGCGCTTGTTCGGCCTGACGAATGCCGAGGGCAACCACGGCGAGGACGTCAAGGAGTATTACTTCTACGTCGATAACCTGCCGACACACAGCTACCAGCGTTATCTCTACAAGTACCCGCACGCCGAGTTCCCCTACAACGAACTGGTGGCGGTGAACCGGGCGCGGTCACGGCATGAGCAGGAATACGAGCTCGTCGATACCGGCATCTTCGACGACGGCCATTATTTCGATGTCGAGGTGGAGCACGCCAAGGCCGGCCCCGAAGACATCCTGTGCCGTGTCACCGTGCACAATCGTTCTTCGCGTGACAGCGCCCTGCACGTGCTGCCCACGCTATGGTTCCGTAACACGTGGTCCTGGCGGTCCAGTGAGCCTAAACCCCGGATCGCCCGGGTCGAAGCGGCGTATCCGGTCGTCAGGGCAGATCATCATAAGGCCGGCGTCTTCTACCTCTACGCCGAATCGGATACGGCCCTGCTGTTCTGCGAAAACGAAACAAATATGGCGCGGGTATTCGGTGCCGAGCCTGCGACACGATTCCCGAAGGACGGCATAGGCGACCATCTCTTGCATGGCGCGGATACCGTCAATCCGGCCGGCGAGGGCACCAAGGCGGCGGCACACGCCCGGCTGGCCGTCCCGGCCGGCGGGCAGGCCGTGATGCTGGTGCGGCTCACTCGTCAGGGCCCGGAGGAAGTCCACGCGCCGTTTGCCGGCGCGGATGAGCTTCTCGCCCGGCGGCGGGCCGAGGCGGACGAGTTCTACGAGGCCATCACGCCGCCTGCCGTCCCTGATGACGCGAAGGCGGTCATGCGCCAGGCGCTGGCTGGCATGTTGTGGTCCAAGCAGTGCTACTACTTCGACGTTGACCAGTGGCTGCGGGAACGCCACCTCCACCCGCTGCGCATGCCTGTCCGGCGGGGGAGCCGCAACGAGTCGTGGTTCCACATGTTCAACCATGATGTGGTGTCCATGCCGGACAAGTGGGAGTACCCGTGGTACGCCGCCTGGGACCTGGCGTTCCATTGCCTCCCGCTGGCCATGGTCGATCCGGACTTCGCCAAGAGCCAGGTCGACCTGATGCTGTCCCGGGAGTACCTCCACCCGGGGGGACAGATGCCCGCCTACGAGTGGAATTTCGGCGACGTGAACCCCCCGGTGCACGCCTTCGCGGCCCTGTTCCTGCAGAATCTGGAGGCCGACCTGGGCCAGGTGGACCTGTCGTTCCTCCAGGAGAGCTTCTCCCGGCTGCTGCTGAACTTCACCTGGTGGGTGAACCGCAAGGATCCCAGCGGCCACAACGTATTCGAGGGCGGCTTCCTCGGCCTGGACAACATCGGGGTGTTCGATCGCAGCGCCGCGCTGCCCACCGGCGGGCGGCTGGAACAGGCGGACGGCACGGCCTGGATGGCGATGTTCAGCCAGAACATGCTCGAGATGGCCCTGGCCCTGCTGGAGCATGATGCGACCTATGAGGAGTTCGTGCTCAAGTTCGTCGAGCGCTTCTTCTGGATCGCCGCCGCCGTGGACCCGATCGGAGAGCGTCCCGACGAGATGTGGGACGAGGAGGACGGCTTCTTCTACGACGTGCTCCGCCTGCCCGACGGCACCGGAACGCGGATCAAGGTGCGTTCCCTGGTGGGCCTGCTGCCCATCTGCGCCACGACCGTGATAGAGCCCGAGCTGCTCGAGCGCTACCCGGAGATTGCCGGGCAGGTACGCGGCTTCCTCGAGCGTAACCAGGACCTGCTGGCCAACATCGCCAACCCGCTCGTGCCCGGCGTCCGCGGCCGGCGGATCCTGTCGCTGGTCAACGAGGACAAGCTGCGCCGCGTCCTGGCCCGGATGCTGGACGAGGAGCGCTTCCTGGGCCCGCACGGGATCCGCTCGATCTCGCGCTGGCACCTGGATCACCCCTACACCTTTGATGTGCACGGCGCGGAGTACCGGGTCCAGTACGAGCCGGCCGAGTCGACCACCGGGATGTTCGGCGGCAACTCCAACTGGCGCGGCCCGGTCTGGTTCCCGATCAACATGCTGTTGATCCGGGCCCTGATCACCCATTTCCGGTATTACGGCAACGACCTGAAGGTGGAATGCCCGACCGGCTCGGGGAAGATGATGACGCTGTTCGAAGTGGCCCAGGAGCTGGCACGCCGGCTCGCCGGGACCTTCCTGCGCGACGCTGACGGGCGCCGTCCGGTCTACGGCGGGACCAGGCTGTTCCAGGAGGACCCGCACTGGCGTGACCTCATCTTGTTCTACGAGTACTTCCACGGCGACAACGGCGCCGGGCTCGGTGCCTCACACCAGACCGGGTGGACCGGCCTGGTGGCCAGGCTGATCCAGAGTCTGGCCCAATTTGACCCCAGCACCGTGCTCGAGGACCCGCACTGGCCGATGGCCCGGCCCTACCGGCGCATCGCCGCCGGACCCATGCCCGGCGTGACCACGGCTCGCGAAGCCCGCGGCGCGACCGAGCCACCATCATCTTCCCGGCCAGGCGGGAGCAGGGCTACTACCGATGACCGCCGGTAGGAGATGCGAGTGATGAGGACTACCGGAAGCAGCGCTTGAGCCAGTCGAGCGCTTCCTGGGCGATTTCGTGCCAGCCGTGGTCGATCGTGAGGGAGTGCCCCCGGTCAGCGAACTCCCGGAAGTCGGTGATCGCGGGTGACTTGTGGTAAAGCCGCCGGGTCGCTGTGACCACAGGGGGCGGGACGGTGTGGTCCTGGCCTCCGGAGATCAGCAGCAGCGGGCCGCGGGTCTTGTTGCCTGTGCCGACCTTGGCGGGGGAGCGGGGTGTGAAGTTGGCCAGCGCATCTTCGAACAGCGGCTTGCCTGGCGAGGGGACTGTCCAGCGTTCGAACAGCTCAGTGGATTCCGCCGCGGGCAGCGCGTTCCCGAAGCCGTAGCGGAACTGCTCAGCGGTGAGTGACACGGCCTTGTCCCGGTTGGCGGGATGGCGCAGCGCGATCGAGGCGACCCGGAGCGCGGACGGAGGGAGGTAGAGCACCCCCTTGATGGGCGCTGGATCGATCGCGACTCCTGCGGCGGCCAGGTCCTGTCCGAGCAGTCGCTGCACGATGAGGCCGCCAAAGGAATGGCCGATGACAACCGGCCTGGCGGGCAGGCCGCCGATGATCCTGGCGTAGTGCTGGACGACGTCCTCAATGCCTTTCCCGGCGACCCGCTCGGGCTGCTGCCGGGTCTCCTCAACGGTGTCGGCGGTGCCCGGCCAGCCCGGCGCCACCGGAGCGTAACCCGCCTCCTTGAACAGGTCCACCCACGGGCCCCACGACGTCGCGTGCAGCCAGAGGCCATGAACGAAGACAACCGGTGTGCTCGCTGGCTCCATTTCCCGGTCCTCTCGTCGGAACGTGCCGGCGCTGTCCCAATAGGCAACGGCTACAACAAATCTAAGCCTTACCCCGTCCGCCCTGTTATGTAACGGCAACGGCCATTACCGCCCGGCGGATTTCCCGGCGTGGCGCGGGACCGGCCGCCAGCGCGTGAGAATGCTGGTTCCGCGGCTGTGTAGCGCGTTGTGCGCGCTCGCGGATGCCTTCATCGGAGCAGTAGCCCGTTCCGTCCCTTTTCAGGCACAGCAGGCCGAGCAACCGGCCGGAATCGTCAACGACAGCCAGAACGGCGTCGCCCTTCCCGCAACAGCGTCGCGGTCACGGCACCAAGCGGGTCCGCCGGCCCTGCGGTGCGGCCGGCGAGCGTGCCGAGCTGCGCGACGGGTGCGGAACTCGATATGGCCACGGCAAGATCGGACCGCTCGATCGTTGTCACCAGCCGGCCGTCTGTGGCGACGATCAGAGCCACGTGGACGTGGTCGTCCTCGAAGAAGGCCCGGATCTTCTCCAGCCCAGATCTGGGGCCATGCGTCTTCGGGCACGTGACCATGGCATCGGCAACGGGCCTTTCGGCCGCGGTTTCGCGGGCCATGACCACTTGCTCTACATTGGTCACTGGCCGGCTCCTGTCACGCGAGCCGGTGTCACCTCGACTTCGAGGTGCTTGGTGACGGGCTGCCCGCTCTGCGTGCTGTAGTCCGCGATGCCGCACAGGACGTTCAGCTCGGGCATGTACCCCGCCGCGCAGCCGCGCGGAATTTCGTAGCGGATGGCGCGGTAACCGTAGACCGTCCGCCTGCTCCCGTCCCTGCTGAAACTGGTGATATCGACCAGGTCGAACTCGCCAAGACCGCGGTCCTCCATGTCGCCGGAGTTCATGAACACCACGGTGCGCAGGCCCTTGAGCCCGCGGTACCGGTCGTCGTTGGAGTAGATCGTGGTGTTGAACTGGTCGTGCGAGCGGACCGTGGCGAGCATCAGCCGTCCCTCAGCAGGATCGGTGTCGCCGGGCAGCGGCGCGAGCCCGAACTCGGCGCGGCCGGAGGGGGTGAGGAACCCTCGCATCCGAGCGGGCTGGGTGATGCGGAAGCCATGCGGGTAGCGGACGCGCGTGTTGAAATCCTCCAAGCCGTCGAACACCTGCGCCATCGTGTCGCGTATCCGGTCGTAGTCCTCGACGTACCACTGCCAGGGCGTGCCGCTGCCGGGCAGCGTGGCCTGGGCCAGGCCGGCCAGGATCGCGCACTCCGACCGGAGATCCGCCGATACTGGCTCCTTCATCCCATGGGAGATGTGCACCATCGACATCGCGTCCTCGACGCTGACTCCCTGCGGGCCACCGGCCTGCCGGTCCGTGTCGGTCCGCGCCAGGCAGGGCAGGATCAGCGCCTGCTGGCCGTGCACGATGTGGCTACGGTTCAGCTTGGTCGCGACGTGCACGGTCAGATCGCAGTTCTGCAGCGCCTCGAACATGTACGGCGTATCCGGCGCGGCCAGCGCCAGGTTACCGCCGAGGCTGACGAACACCTTCACCCTGCCCTCGTGCATCGCCTCGATCGCCCGGGCCACGTCGAGCCCGTGCTCGCGCGGCGGATCGATATGGCACACCTCGGCGAGCCGGTCGAGGAACTGCTGGTCCGGGCGATGGTTGATCCCGAACGTGCGGTTACCCTGCACGTTGCTGTGGCCGCGCACCGGGCACGGCCCGGCTCCCTCACGTCCGATGTTGCCGCGGAGCAGCATCAGGTTGACGATCTCCCGGACCGTGTCCACCCCATGCTCGTGCTGCGTGACGCCCAGGCACCAGGCGATGATCACCCGCCCGGACTTCAGGTACGAATCGGCGAGCCTGCGGATCGCCGCTTCGTCCACGCCGGAGCCTCGCACCAGCTCGCTCCAGGGCGTTGCCTCGCACAGCGCCCGGTACTCCTCAAGGCCATGCGTATAGCTCTCGAGGAACTCCCCGTCGAGCACCGCCGGGTCGGCCGCCGCCGCCTCACAGACGGCCTTGGCCACCCCCCGCAGGAGGGCCATGTCGCCGCCGATCCGTACCTGCACGATCATCGTGCCGACCTTGGTGGCCCGGAACGTCGCCATGTCGGCGAACTCGTGCGGCACGATCGTCCGCCGCGACGCCGCCTCGATCAGCGGGTTGATGTGCACCAGCGCGGCGCCCCGCCGGTCGGCCTCGGCCAGCCAGGTGAGCATCCGCGGCGCGTTCGTGGCGGCGTTGTCGCCCATCAGCCAGATCGCGTCCGCCTGCTCCCAGTCACGCAGATCGACCGTGCCCTTGCCGGTCCCCAGCGCGGCCGTCATGGCCACGCCGCTTGCCTCGTGGCACATGTTCGAGCAGTCGGGCAGGTTGTTGGTCCCGAACTCCCGCACCCACAGCTGATAGAGGAACGTCGCCTCGTTGCTCAGCCGCCCGGAGGTGTAAAACGCCGCCTGGTGCGGGCTGTGCAGCCCGCGCAGCACGCTCCCGGCCAGCTCGAACGCGTCCTCCCAGGAAACTGGCACGTACCGGTCGCTCGCCGCGTCATAGCGCATCGGCTCGGAAAGCCGCCCGGCATCTTCGAGGTCGTAGTCGCTCCAGCCCGCAAGCTCGCTGACGGTGTGGGCGGCGAAGAAGTCCCCGCCGACCCGCTTGCGCGTCAGCTCCCAGGTCACGTGCTTGACGCCGTTCTCGCAGATGTCCAGGTGCAGGCCGGTCGGGTCGTCCGGCCACGCGCACCCCGGGCAGTCGAACCCCCCGTCCTCCTGGTTCATCACGAACAGCGCGCGAACCCCCTCCTCCGGCGTGCCTCTCGTCTCCAGCACGTGCCCGACGCTCCGCGCCGCGCCCCAGCCGGCCGCCGGATGATCGTACTCATGCCGGGAAAAGCCGCCATCCGGGGCCGGGCCGCGGCCAAGCGCCGGGGCGCCCGGCACCGAGCCAAGCATCCGATTACGCGCATCGCTGATCTGATCCTTCGCTGCGGACATCGCCGGCTCCTCTCGCCGGGCCTGCTTCCGCGTAGCGCCGGCCGTTAGTCATCGAAGGATGGCCCTTCCACACGCGTCCTTGAGCGGCTCGCCGAAAGCTAACGCCCCTTCACTGAATCACCGCCTGTGTCAGTGAGCAGTGATGCTGGCTGGCGTTCGCACATTCCTGCTAGCTGGTATTCGAGTTGGACGTCTGCAGTAAAGACAGCACCAGCGCCTCGCGCCGCCTGCAGGCCCTCGGTGGTATGCCCCGGCCGCATCCGGATGTCGATGATCGCCAGCTCCGGCCGGGCCGAACGGGCCAGGGCGAGCAGTTCGCTGCTGTTTCCCGCCTGGCCGACGACCTCAAATCCCGAGCGGTCGAGCAGGCTGGCGACGCCTTCGCGCAGCAGGACATCGTCATCGGCGAGCACGACCTGCGGTGCACGGCGGTCCGGCCCCGGGCTACTGGCCATGGCCCGCATCCGGTTGCCTGCCGTCCGCTGGAACCGGAAGCTCGCAGGACACCGCCGTGCCGCCGCCCTGCGGGCTGTGCAGGGAGAAGATGCCGCCCAGCGCTTCGATACGGTCGGTCAGCCCGGTCAGCCCGGTACCCCGGAGCGGGTCGGCGCCGCCGATTCCGTCGTCACGTACGCACAACCGGAGGATGCCGCCGGAAGTTTCCGCGTCGACCGCGACCACCGAGGCGCGTGCGTGGTTCGCCGCGTTGGTGAGCATCTCCGAGGCGACGTAGTAGGCGCCCACCTCGACCGGCTCGGGCAGGTGCCCTTCGATCCGCACGTCAATGTCTACCGGGACGTCTGAGCGCCGCGCGAGCGCGCGCAGCGCCGCCCGCAGGCCGGCCGAGGAGAGGATCGCGGGGTGAATGCCGTGGGAGATTTCCCGCACCTGGTCAGACACGCCCGCCAGGCGCTCAGCCAGGTGGGACAGCTTGCTGCCCAGCTCACCGAGCCCGGCAGGCATCGAGGCCTGTACCATCCGCAGCTCCAGGATCAGCGACACGAGCTGCTGCTGGGTGCCGTCGTGCAGGTCACGCTCGATCTGCCGCCGGGTCTCATCCGCGGCGGCGACGATCCGGGCGCGGGAGGTCATGAGATCGGCCCGGTTCTGCGCGTTCGCGACCGCGGTCGCGACCAGGCCAGTGAACTGCGTCATCCGCTGCTCGGTGTCGGGCGGCAGCGGCCCCTCGCCCGATCCGATGGCGATCATTCCCCATAGCCGCCCGTTGACGTGTATGGGGCGCACGCATCCGCCGTACACGTCGAACTCGACACACCCGGCGCGATCCTGCAGCTGGCGATTCGCGACGATGGGATCGGCGGAGCCGACCCGGCTCACGGGTCGGGACTAGTCGGGCTTAGCGACCGCATCAAGGCGCTCGGCGGCACGCTCAAGGTCAGCAGTCCCGCCGGCAGTGGCACCACGCTGCTCATCGAGATCCCAGCCGAAGATCCGATCACCGCACGCCCGCCCGGCCCGTAAACACGGCTCCTACCTCACATCAAGCCCCAAGAGCAGCGAGCCTGACGAGCCGCCGTGGCAGGCGCTAGCTTGCGTGGCTTGACTGATCCAGGGCCAAGCGGGCCGCGCTGATGTCCTCGCGGCCGTGCCCGGCGGCCACGGCGGCATGCCACTGACGAGAGAGCGCACCCAGCAGCGGCGGGGTGTCACCGTCGGCGGCGCTGATCGCGAGGTCCACGTCCTTTAGTGCCCACTCGAGCGGGAACTCCGCGGCATAGTCCTGCCGGTCCATCTTGTGGAGTTTGGCGTCGGCGATCGGTGCGTCCAGGGGACCGCCCTCGATGACCTCGGCGAGCTGCTGGTGGCCGATGCCGAGGCGATCCGCCAGCTCCATCGTCTCGGCCACGCCCTCGATGAGGATGGACATGTAGGCGTTGACAACCAGCTTCACCTGGCTGCCCTGGCCCGCCTGGCCCAGCCACACGGTCTTCCGGCCGAGAACGTCGAAGACAGGGCGCAGCGCGTCAGCCGCCGCGGCGGGCCCGGACGCCAGGATCAGCAGCTGGCCCCGCTCCGCCGGTCCCTTGCTGCCCGATACCGGAGCGTCCACGAACATGACGTCCGGCCGCTTCAAGGCCAGCCGTTCCCCAATGCGCAGGGTCGCCTCGACGCCGATCGTGCCCATCTGGGCCCACACGCATCCATCGGAGAACGCATCGGCCGTCCCGTGGTCGAAGATCACCGATTCGGCGGCATCGGCGGTGGGCAGCATCGTGATGACGATCCCCGCGTCCCGGACGGCGTCCGGCGCCGACGCCGCGACCCGCGCGCCCGCGTCGGCCAGCGGTCCGGTCGCCTGCGGCGACCGGTCCCAGACCCGGGTGTCCAGGCCCGCGGCGACCAGATTGCGAGTCATCGCCGATCCCATGATGCCCGCGCCGAGCACTGCCACCGTCGCGTCGCGGTCGTTTCCAGCTGCCCCTGCCATAACGGTTCCTCTCCTGCCGTACCTGCCCCGCCGGTGCCCGCCGGCCAGGTCACCAGCTCCAGGATGGCGGCGGAACCTGGCGCCCGCATTGCTGCTAGCAGGAGTCGCGGGTGCCGCTACCTGGAGGCGCACATTGCCCCTAGCGTCAATGACCCCGGCCCCTATGGGGGCCATCGTTGGAGGGCATGAGGTACTCAGCCGGGCCGGAGACGGGCCTTACGAGGCAGACCACGACCACGCAAGCTCCCAGCCGCATCCCCGACCAGCCCTGTGTCGATTGCCTTGACGATTTGCTCGTCGCCGGGCACGGCAGGCTGGCCGTTCCCCGCCGGGTCGCGTTCTGGCTGCTGGCGCTCGTGTTCACGGCCACCATGCTCGGCACCACCTTGCCGACCCCGCTGTATGTCATCTACCAGGCCCAGTGGCACTTCTCCGCAGCCATCGTGACGGTGACCTTCGCCGTCTACGCCGCCGCGGTCCTGGCCACCTTGCTGCTGGCAGGGCGAGCCTCCGACCAGGCCGGGCGAAAACCGGTGCTGGCCGCGGCCCTCGGGGCCAGCGCGCTGAGCACGGTGGTGTTCATCCTGGCTCCCGACGTGGGGGCGCTCATTATCGGCCGGATCTTGTCTGGGCTGTCCGCGGGCCTGATGACCGGCACGGCCACGGCCACGCTCACCGAGCTGATCCCGGCCTCAGCCAGCCGGCGGGCATCACTGGTGGCCACGGCCGTGAACATGGGCGGCCTCGGCCTCGGCCCGCTCATCGCCGGGCTGTTCGCCCAGTACGCGCCCCATCCCACGGTCCTGGTGTTTGAGGTGTACCTGGCGGTGCTGGCGGCCGCGGGCCTGTGCCTGTTCCTCGTCCCCGAAACGGTCAGCCCACGCCAGCGGCCCATAGTGCGCTTCGCCGGTCTCGGCATCCCCGAGCGGGGCCGGGCCGAGTTCATCGCCGCCGGGGTGGCCGGGTTCGCCGCCTTCTCCCTGCTCGGGCTGTTCGCCGCGCTGGCGCCCACCTTCCTCGGCACCGTGCTGCACCAGAGCAGCCACGCCGTCCAGGGTGCCGTCGTATTCCTACTGCTGGCGGTGGGGGCGGGCACCCAGCTCCTACTGTCCCGGTTCAACAGCCGCCGGGTCGTGATGGCGGGCCTGGTCCTGTTCCTGGCCGCGCTGGCCCTGATCGTCGCGGCCCTGTCCCAGGCCGGGATGGCCCTGTTCCTGGCCGGGACGGTCGTGGGAGGGGTGGCCGTGGGCGCGGTCTTCCTGGGCAGCCTGGCCACGGCCAATCGCCTGGCCCCGCCCGGGCAGCGCGGCGAGGCCATATCCGCCTTCTTCGTCGCGTGCTACACCGGCCTGATCATCCCCGTCGTCGGCGTCGGGGTGGCCTCCGGGTTCATCGGGGACTTCCGGTCCGTGCTGGCTTTCTCCATCCTGCTCGCCATTTTGTGCGTGCTCTCGCTGGCCAGCATCCGGAAGACCGTATTGGTTCCGCGTCAGGACGGTCAGCGTCGCTCTCGGGCTGTCTCTTCCAGCAATTTTAATTAGCCCCTGAGCGCGTCGGGCACGGCCGGTGCACAATGTTTAAGCCCCAGCTAATCCTCAGAGCTAATTCTCGGCTTGTGCCGGACAATCTCCCGCCAATTTTTCGGGCTGCTTTCAGCGCTGCTCCAGCGCCGGTTGCCATCCTCAGATATATGGCATCCACGAAAGGACCCAGCAATGTTTTCCCGCAAGCTCACCAAGTCCATCGCGGTCGGCGCCGCGGCCATCGCGGTCGCGGGCGGTTCCTACGGGATCGTCAGCGCAACCTCCAGCGGCGGCTCAACCGCTTCGAGCAGCAGCTCAGCCCCTTCCAGCAGCAGTTCAGCCGCTCCTAGCACTGGCTCCGCTGGCGGATCCGGCGGCGAGGCATCCAATGCTCGGTCTGGGCCAGCCGCAGGGGGAGCAGTCGGCACGGTCGCCAGCGTGTCCACGTCGAGCTTCACCCTGACGACGTCAGCGGGTCAGAAGGTGACCATCGACGAGGCGTCCTCCACGACGTACGAGAAGGGGACGAGCCCGGCCTCGGCGAGTGCCGTTACCAAAGGCGGACCCGCCCTCGTACTGGGGACGACCAGTGGGACGACCATCACGGCCACGCAGGTCATCGTGCAACCGCCCAGCAATGGATCGTCAACTTCCTCGGCGGCAATGGTGATCCCGTTCCAACGCGGTGCACCGACCACATCAAAGACGGTCGGCCAGATCCCGGCTACCTACACTCAGGGCTCGGGGACGATCGTCAGCGGAACGGCAGCGAACAAGGCGACGGAAGCTGCGCTGGCCGCCTACCCGGGGGCCATCGTCGACCGTGTGGTGAAACTGAGCAACGGCCAGTACGAGGTCCACTACATCGGCGTCAACTGGCCCCACCACGTCTTCGTCAACCAGGCCTTCCAGGTCATCGGCGCCGATTAACAGCCCGGTCGGCCTGCCTCAGCCTCCGCCCGTCGGCGTGCCGGACGGCTTATCCGCCGACCATGCCTGCTCGGCCTTTTTCGTCTGCGCATTGTGCAGGCCAGCCGGCAGCAGCTAGACCAGCGCCGGACCGCGATTCGGCCGGGCGGTCAGCCCTGCTTGGTCTCCCAGAAGATCTTGCTGATTTCGTCGATCTTCGCCAGCAGCTGGTCGGCCACGGCCGGGTCCTCACTGGACTTGGTGCCGCCGCCCCCGCCGGCCAGCTTGGTGGCCTCGTTGAACAGCGTGTTCAGCTGCGGGTACTTTTCGAAGTGCGGCGGCTTGAAGTAGTCGGTCCACAGCACCCACAGGTGGTGCTTGACCAGCTCGGAGCGCTGCTCCTTGATGATCAGCGCCCGGGTCCGGAACGCGGGGTCGCTGTTCTGCTGATACTTCTCATCGATCGCCTTGACGGACTCCGCCTCGATCCGGGCCTGGGCGGGATCGTAAACGCCGCAGGGCAGGTCGCAGTGCGCATAGGCGACGGCCTTGGGTTCGAGCAGGTGTGTGAGCAGCCTCATGGATCCGCCTTCCGTAGTGCCCCTCTCGCCGCGTCAGCTCACCGCATGGATGCCATTCCTGGCCCCGGCGAGCGGCCACCCTAGCGGCAGTTACCGCTAGCTGGGGGCGCGCGTTGCCGCCTGCGGTGATGACCGTGGCCCCGGTGCGCGAAACCCTTGAATAAGTGGCACGCCTTACCTAGCACGCTGCCTGAACGCAAGCGGAGGAACTGGTGCGATGAAGTCGGCGGCAGAAGTGAATGACCCGCGCTCGGGCAGGGTCCCGGCAGGCGCGCCCAGTGCGGGGTTCGCGCTGCTGCTGGTGTTGGCGATGGCACAGTTCATGGTGGTGCTGGACTTCACCATCGTCAACGTCGCCCTGCCGTCGATCGAAAACGGTCTGCACGTCAGCACGACGACGGTCCAATGGCTGGTGAGCGGCTACGCAATCGCCTTCGGGGGGTTCCTGCTGCTGGGCGGCCGGCTCGCCGACGTGTTCGGGCGGGCGAAGCTGTTCCGGATCGGCCTCGTCGTGTTCGTTGCCGCGAGCATCGCCGGAGGTCTTGCCGTCGAACCGGCCCTTCTCATCGCCTCACGGGTCGTGCAGGGAATCGGGGCGGCCATGCTGGCTCCCGCGGGCCTGGCCCTGCTGGTCACCAACTGGCCCGGTGAGCGGGAGCGCAGCCACGCGCTGGGCGTTTACGGCGCGGTCGTTTCGGCCGGATTCGCGTCGGGCGCCGTGCTCGGGGGCCTGCTGGCCGAGGTCACCTGGCGGCTGGTCTTCTTCGTCAACGCCCCGGTGGGCGTCGTGCTGCTGGTCGCCTCGATCCGCCTGCTGCCCCCAGACCCGCCCGGGCGCGGGGGACAGCTGGACGTTCCCGGCGCCATCACTGTGACCGTCGGGGTGGCCCTGCTCGTGCTGGCCGTCGTACGGGCGGGCGACACGCTGCAGGTCACCCAGCCGGCGCTGCTCGCCGCGGCCGCGATCGTGCTGCTGGGCGCGTTCGTCGCCCGGGAGAGGCGGGCCCGGTCACCGCTGCTTGACCTGGCCCTGCTCAAAGACCGCGGCATCGCCGGAGCCAACCTCGCCCTGATCGCGATCGGCGCCTTCAACGCCGGGCAGGTACTGCTGGTGACGCTGTACCTGCAGGAGGGGCGAGGGCTCAGCCCGGTACTCACCGGTCTGTGCTTCGTCCCGCAGGCGGCCGGGGCGTTCGCGTTGTCCGGCCCGGCTAGCAGGCTCGTCCCGTCCCTCGGGCCACGGCGCGCGCTGGCTATCGCCCTGTCCATGGCGCTGCTGGCCCTGGCCGCGGCCGCCGTCGCGGTGCTGGCCGGTTCGCTGCCCGCGCTGCTGGCGGCCCAGTTCGTGCTCGGCCTCGCAGCTCGCCTCAGCCAGGTCTCCTCCACCCTGGCCGGCACGCACGGGCCTGTCGCGGCCCGGTCTGAGGGCACGGCCAGCGCGCTGCTGACCGCAACCAGGCAGTGCGGTTCGGCGCTCGGCGTGGCGATCTTGGCCGCGACGCTGGTCGCCGTGCACGGCACGACCGATCACCGGACCGAGGTGGCGATGCTCGTCGCCGCTAGCTTTGCACTGGTCGGCCTGCTGGCCACGCGAGTCGTGCCGCCCGGGCCGACGCTCGCCCCGGCGCCGCAGCCGCAGCACCTGTCCCGCCACCACGCCGGCGGGATCCCCTGACGACCGCTGGCCGCCGCCCGGTCAGACTAGCGGAGGGACCTGGGCGGAGATCGGGATCTCCAGCACCGTCGGGACCTCTTTGGTCCACGCCGCCGCGGCAGCCTGCTTGGGCGGACGCGTGGCGGATGACCTCGGCGAACTCGCGCAGCCGCACCGGATCGGGCGCGACCCGGGTGGCGACCGTCCGCACCACGGCGGGCCCGGCGCAGGGCTAGTCCCAGTCATCCAGCGGCCGCGACCAGGCCGACGGCGATCGCGTAGAACAGGGCGGCCCCGGTCAGCCGGGCGAATCCGGTGCGGCCTGACCGGGCCGCGTACAGGCCGCCGGCGACCGCCCCGGCGCCCAGCGCGCCGATCAGCCAGCTGTAGGTGGTGGCGCCGCCATGGAAGGTCTTCTCGGCTAGGAGCGGCAGGCTGGTCTCGAACTCGAAGGTAAATGTGCCGACCAGCGCCATCATCAGCAGCGGCCGGGCGATGTCCGGTACGGCCGCGGCGTAGCGCAGCCCGGCGCGTAGCTGGCCCGGGCGGCCTGCTTCGGAGTAGGGGGCCCAGGCGCTTGCCTGACCGCCTGATCGCAGAGATCGAAGTCGCAAGACCGGACGGCAGCGTTCGCGCGCCATCCTGAGCTCGCTTGACTTCCACGATGGTGCATGTGGCCCGTTATTTCGTCCCGGCTGGCGGCCAATGCGGCTACCGGCCAGCAGGGGTCCCAGCCTGGTAGCCAGCCGGGGGTATCCCGCCTGGCTGGCCGCCTTTGAGCCGGGAATCCCTGCGGCCTCTGGAGCAGGGGAAAGCGGCAGGCCACTGCCTGGCCCCGGCCGAGCGCGGGCGCACCAGGCCAGCCCGCCCGGCCGTGATCACCACAATCGGCGTCTCCACGGTTTGATGGGAATCCCGTTCCGATGTGCCGTCAGTACCAGCTGTAGGCGAGTTCGTGGGCCCATGCTGCCTGCGGGGTGCCGTATGTGGCGTGGATGTAGCCGATGCCCCAGATGATCTGTGTGTAAGCATTAGTTGCCCAGTCCAGCCCGGCTGATGCCATTTTGACGGCGGGCAGCGCCTGGGGGATGCCGAACGCGCCGCTGGACGGGTTGGTCGCGGTGGGGTTCCAGCCGGACTCCCTTTCCCAGAGCAGGTTCAGGTAGGGGAACTGGCTAGGTCCCCACGTGGTGTCGGCCAGGGTCTGGGCGAAGCTCTGGTACTGGTTGAGGGCAGCGGGGGCTGCCAGGGGAGCGGCGGGGGCCGCCAGCGGGATGGCCGGGTTGCCGGCGGGAATCGGCGCGGTGGCGCCGACGGTGGAAGTGGCGGCGTACGGGTCTGTCGCTCCCGCGTATCCGCTGATGGTGGTGAGCAGGTCGAAACGGACGTTCGCCCCGCCGTAGGGTGCGTCGATGATCTCGCCGTTGCCTATGTAGATCCCTACGTGGCCCGGGGCGGTAAGTGAGCCGTCGGAGCCGGCGTAGAACACGAGGTCGCCGGGTGCGAGCTGGTTTTCGGCGACGGGGTGGGCCTCGGTCTGTTGCCACTGAGCGTTCGCGTTGTGGGTCACGGTGATCCCGGCCTGGGCGAGGGCGGCCATTGTTAGCCCGGAGCAGTCGAAGCTGCCCGGCCCAGCTGCCGCCCACTGGTAGGGCTTGCCCAGCTGCTCTTCGGCCCAGCTGACCACCGTGCGGCCCAGTGTCGAGACCGACTCCAGGCGGTAGGCGGTGGATGCGTAGGCGGCCACGAGCGTGGCTGTCGCGAGCGCGCCGGTCGGCGACCACCAGCTTCCGGCGCTGGTTGCCCGTGCCCTCTCAGCCAAGCCGCTCACCGCCGGGGCGTTCACGGCCGCAAGGGCGGCGGGCAGTGATTCGACCCGGAATCCGGGGCGGGCGGCGACGATCGCCCGGTAGGCCGCAGCCTGCTTCGGCGTGGTGCCGGGCGGCGCGACCCACAGCAGATCCTGGCCTGCAGGCAGCCGTGCCGTGAGTGCCGCCGCCTGGGCTGGCGTCCCGTTCGCCAGGATGGCGACCACCAGTCGCCCGCCGCCTGGAGCGGCGATCTGCTGTGCCGCGGGAGCCTGGCCACCGAGGGAATTGGTGTCGCCGACCGTGTCGGTCTGCACCGTGACCATCTGGCCAGCCACGGACTTGGCCAGGTCCGTCGCGGCCGCCCCCGCTCCCGCGTCGGTAACCACCAGCACCTGCCTGCGGGCCGACGCGGCACTGGCCGGCGCGATGGTAGAGGGCAGAGCGCGGACATTGACGCTAAGCCCTGACGCCCACGCCTGCAGCGCTTCGTCGGCGTCGACGGCGCCGCGCACATCAGGTGCGGAGATCGAGAACGTAAGACCGCGGGGGCCGCTGACGCCAATCTGCGTACCGGCGTGCACCCTCGTGCGCTGCGCCATGTCGGCGGTCACATTGCGGTAGGTGTAGGTGGCGCCGTCAGTGCCGGACAGGACAATCGTCGATGTTCCGTCGCCCGCCGGCATGACCTTGAGCGTTCCCGCCGTGACCGCGTCGACGGCGGTTCCCGGCGTGACGGGGAGCGTGACCGGTCCGGCAGGCTCCGTCCAGCGCGGGGCGGGGCTGCCCTCGCCGATAAGCCCGGGGTCCGCCGCCACCACGCGAGCGGGAACCGGAAGGGCATAGCCGATCGCGATCGCTGGCGGGATGGGGACCAGCGGCGAAGACGCAGCCCCCGGCGAGACTGCGGGAGGGGATGGCAGGCTCGGCGGCGACGCCGGCGCCGGATGCGGCTCCGGCCGCGGCGGGCTCTTCGTGGTGGACGGCGTGGAAGCCGACTTGCTCGCCGTCGGCCGTGAAGTCGCCGTGTGCGTGGACGTGGACGTGGGCGTCGGGGTGGGCGTGGGTGTCGTGGTGTGCGTACCGTTCGGCGTCGAGGTTGCGGTGTGCGTGCGGGTCGGCGTCGGGGTGGGCGTGGGTGTCGTGGTGTGCGTACCGGTCGGCGTCGAGGTTGCGGTGTGCGTACGGGTCGGCGTCGGGGTGGGCGTGGGTGTCGTGGTGTGCGTGCCGGTCGGCGTCGAGGTTGCGGTGTGCGTGCCGGTCGGCGTCGGGTTTGCGGTGTGCATGCCGGTCGGCGTCGGAGTGGGCGTCGGCGTACGCGTCACGGTTGGCGTTCCCGTGGGCTCGCCCGCTGTCGTGGGCTCCCGGGTTGGCGTGGGTGTGTACGTCGCGGTCGGCGCCGGTGTGGCCGTACCCGTCGGCGCGTGCGCGGGTTCAGCCGTTGGGGCGGATGTAGCCGTCCGCGTTGGCGGCGGGTGGGCGGTCCCCGGGGCTGTGTGAGCCGGAACTGATGCGCGGGCGGCTGGTGCCGAAGTGGTCTTGCGGGCCGCCTTGGGTGGCGGGACCGTTGCTGTCTCATGTGGAGCGGTAGCCGAGGCCGCTGGCGCGGCCCTCGCCCTGATGCGTGGTGATGTGCCGGTTGCGGGCGAGGCCGTAGGGATTGCATGAGTTGTTGAGGCAGCGACTGCCGTACCGGCCGCGGCCACCCCCGAGGCGGCCCCGGTCACGAACAGTGCCGTCAAGGCGACGGCTTTCTTTCCCGCAGACCGGCGCGGAAGATAGCGGCTCGCCATCAGCGCTCGTCCCTTCGCCTTGCGGACATGCCCGGCGACCGATGTTGAACAGCTATCCGGAACTGTCCCCCACCTGATGCCGTTGTCCGCCAGGCGCGTAGCGGAGCGTCGGCGCGTAACGCCTGGCGGCGCCAAATACTTCGACGGGAGCAGATTGGAGGCGGTTCCCCGGTCGCGCCGGAATCTGCCGCTGCGGCGGTTGCATCCTGAGACGCTGAGTTCGTCCTCGACGCGGCAGCCTCAGGCAACCGTTGCCGACGCCAGGCAGATCCGGCCGCATGCAGCGCCGCGGGGGTATGGGCTAATCGGAAGTGTCCGAGGGGGGACTTGAGCACGGAAACCGGTGAAATTTCCCCGATTGGACGTCCCCTCCGGCACCCCTGCCTGACCATGCCTTAGGCAAGTGCGGTGACAACGGCGAGCACCGCGATGAGGGCGATGAGCATGTACAGGAGGTACGCGTCCAGGCGGCCGGACTGAAGCCGTTTGGCCGTGGTGACGACCACCGCGACCAGGCGGAACGCGGGCCGGTACAGGTAGGTTTCCACGACCTCGATGACGTCGGAGCGGTAGCCCAGGTGCGGTCCACCGGAGTTCGCCTCCAGTTCTCCGGCACCGCCATCGGGCTCCGGGCCACGATCCGCGACCGCCAGCGGCGTGCCGTCAGGGGCGCCTGACACGTCGGGCGCCCCGCTGGTGCCCTCGGCGGGCAGATCGTTCCCCTCGGTAACGAGGACGCTCACTTCGGTTTGAGTGTGCAGGACGCCGGCGAGGACCCGGCGGGTCGGGTTGGCAAAGCCGAAGGCAGTGTAGGAGTCGGGGCCGTCAACGCCGATCGTCGCGGACCGCCACGCCGGAACCCGTCGCACGTGCAGCATGCGGCGTCCCGACACCGCCCAGGTAAAGAGGCCGACCAGCAGCACGAGGACGGGGATGTCGATCCACAGCCATGACGGCGACAAGATCGAGAAGCCGGCGAACACCGGCTGCAGGACCCACGGTGATTTCAGCGCCCCCAGGATGACGGTGCTGGGCACGACGGGCGACAGCCCGCGGGCGATGACCCGGATTTCAAGCGGCGTCACCGCGGCCAGCGCCAGCGGGCAGGCGGCGAGCACGGCGACCGCGATCCGGCCGGCCCAGCCATAGTCACCGCGGGCGGTGCCGCTGGGGGATGACCGCGCGGGCCGACTACGGCCCAGCACCACCAGCCCTACCAGCCGGACGAACGTGACCCCCGCGAATCCGGCGGTCAGCGCGACCGCCGCCCCGGCCAGGGCCAGCGGCAGCCGGTATCCGAGGCCGGGCACCCGGAACTGCTGCATCAGCGATTCGAGCAGGAACCACTCGGACACGAAACCCGCGGTCGGCGGCAAGCCCGCCAGGGTCAGGGAGCCGACCGCCAGGCCGGTGCCGCTCCACGGCGCCCGGCGGCCGATGCCCAGCAGCATTTCGAGATTGTCGCTGCCCGCCGCGGCCTCGATGCCCGCGTCCGCGGTGAACAGCAGCGACTTGGCCGCCGTATGCGCGATCATCTGCAAGGTGGCGGCCAGCAGCCCGACGGCGATCAGCCGCTGGTCCCTGACGGCGGCACCGGTCAGGGCCACGCCGAAGCCGACGATGATGAGGCCGCTGTTCTCGACGCTGGAGTACGCGATGACCCGCGGCAAGCGGTTCTGCACCGCGGCATGCGCGATGCCCAGCAGCGCGGTGAAGCCACCCAGGATCAGCAGTATTCCCGCCAGCCAGCCGGGCGCGCGGCCGAGCAGGGTCAGCGTCCGCCACATGCCGTAGAAGCCGACGTTCACGCAGACTCCGGCCATGATCGCCCGCGCGGGCCCGGGCGCGGCGGTGTAGCCGCGCGGCAGCCAGACCTGGAAGGGGACAAGGCCGACCTTGACCGCGAACCCGCCGATCAGCAGCACCGACGCCGTGGTCCGCACCGCGCCGCCGGGTACGTGAGTGAACGAGGCCAGGCTGATCGAATGGGACACACCCACCAGCAGCAGCAGCCCTACCAGCAGCGAGGCGCCGCTGATCCGGCCGAACGCGAGGGTGATCTGCGCCGCACCGGCCCGGTCGGCCCGGCCCCGCTCGAACCCGGCGAGCAGATAGAACGCGAGGGTCAGCGACTCCCAGCCGAACAGGAACGTGAAGGCGTCCGTGGCGGTCAGGATCACCGCCACCGAGCCGAGGGCGAGCGCGTAGCTGGCACCCAGGCCCCGCCTGGCCTGCACCCGGCCGCGCCGCCCAGCTGGCGAACGCGACCGAGACGGGTACGGCCGCGCCCAGCGCCATGACCAGGAACATCCCGGACAGCTGGTCGGCGGACAGCCCGAGAGCGTCCTGCCCGGGGAGGACCTGCCCAAGCAGGTGGCCGGTACCCAGCGTGACCGTGGTCCCGGCCAGCGCCGTCCCGCCGGCCACCGCCAGGCATCCGGCGGCCACCGCGCCCAGCAGGTAGGGCAGCCCGCTGACCGGGCCGCGTCCCGCGCGCGGTACGCCGAGCAGGTCCGCCGCCGCAGCAACGGCCAGCAGAATCAGCCCGGCCGCAAACAGCCCGCTCATCAGGGCCTCTTCCCGTCGTTACCGAGCCGTCCCACGGCCATCAGCAGCGCATTGAGGATGCCGAACGGGGACGGCGGGGATCCGGGCAGCCAGACATCGACCGGAACGGCGGCCGACGCGCCGCCGAGGGTGACGCCGCTGCCGCGCAGCAGGCCGCCGCTGACGGCGTCCGTGCCGGTGGCGACCACCACCCGCGGGTCCGGCATCGCCTCGTACGTGGTGCGCAGCGGTCCCGCCATCCCGGCCGACCCGGCGCCGGTGACCAGCAGAATGTCGGCGTGGCGCGGGCTGGCGGTAAAGAACACGCCCAGCCGGTGAATGTCGTACACCGGGCCCAGCAGCGCGAGGACTTCCCATTCCTCACTGCCGTCCGATCCCGCGTCGACGTGGCGGACGTGCACGCTGCGGCGCAGGGCCGCGGTGCGCTCGCGCAGGCGCACCCGGGCCGCCTCGATCGCCTCGTCGGTCTCCGGCGCGCCGGGGACGATGAGGGCGTCCCGGGCCAGGGCGGCGGCACGGGACCCGGTCGCGCCCGCGGACCAGCCGAACACGTCGGGGCGTTCCTGGACGCACCGGCCGCAGAGGATGCACCGGCCCTGGTCGAGCCGCACCGCCTCGCCGCCGGGACCATCGGTGACCGAGATGGCGCCGGCCGGGCACAGGCCGTCAAGCCCGGCCGTGCTGCCGGGATGACCGGCGTGCACGGTGGCCGGGCCACGCCATCCGTCCGCGTAACTGTCCGGCCGCTTCGGCCAGCGTGTGGTGACCACGCCGTCGCGCAGGCCCCGGAACACCCACAGGTTCACGGCGCCTCCCGCCGGGATCGGCCGGGGCCCGTCAAAGCGCTACTCCCGCGACAGACAGGCCGAAGCTCGCCTCGATGAACGGGAAGTCGGTGAGGATGTCCCCGGCGAACACCTCGTGCATCAGGACGAGGTTGTGGAAGGAGGCTGACCGGGGGTGACAGCGGCGGATCCGGCCGCCTTCCAGGGCGACGTCGTAGAGGACCTCCCCTTGCGGCGCCTCGGCCCAGCCGACCGCGCGCCCATCGGCCGGCTCGCACGGCACTGCGGCCGGCCAGCCGTCGCCGGGCAGCCCGGCCAGCTCGTCGGCGACCTGGCGCAGCAGGTGGAAGGACTGTTCCGCCTCATCCCAGCGGATCATCAGCCGGGCGAGTGCGTCCCCGGTGTCATGGACGCGCGCGGGCCGCATGCCGAGCGACGGGTAGGCGTCGTAAGGCCGTTCGATCCGGGCGTCGTCGGAGAACCCGGAGGCTTTCCCGATCGGGCCCAGGGCGCCATGCGCCCGTGCGCGCTCCGGGCTCAGGGGGCCGGTTGCCCGTAGCCGGTCCAGGAACGAGGAGGTGCCCATCAGCGCGTCCGCGTCCGCGTTGACGGCCTTCTCCAGCCGGCTGACCTCAGCCAGGGCAGCGCCGGGACTCAGCCGGGGTATCGCCGCGACGCCGCCCGGCACCACGACACCGCGCCCGAACCGGCTGCCGCACAGCCTGCTTCTCAGCCGCAGCAGCCGCTCTTTGTGGAGGGCGAACCGGGCGGCGGCCACGGCCAGCCCGGCCGCGTCCGCCAGCTTCGCGGCCACGTCGACGTGGTTGGCGAGCCGTTCGAGTTCGGCGTGCAGCACACGGACCAGTCCCGCCGGAACCGGAGGCTCACAGCCGGCGATGCGCTCGATGGCGTGGCAGTAGGCCAGCGCGTGCGCGACGCAGGCGATGCCCTCGGCCCGCTCGGCGAGCAGCACACCGTCCGCGGCGAACGCGCCGGCGAACCGTTCCTCGATCCCGCGGTGCTTGTAGAACACGCGCATGTTCAGGTGCGGGATCGCCTCACCCGGGGTTTCGACCAGGTACTCGATCGATTCCGTGACCCCGGAGCGGACCGGGCCGTGCGGGATCGTGAACAGGCCGTAGCCGGCCACGTGCCGGGGCAGCGCGTGGTCTTCCGGTGAGCCGTGCAGCACCAGCGGCGCCAGCCGCGGATGCCCGCGGGGAACCACGCCGAACTCGTCGTGGATCACCCGCTCGTACCAGGCCGCGGCGTCCACCAGCGGGGTGAGGGCCGGGTAACCGGCGGCACCGGGCGGCAGCGGCGCTTCCATGGTGTCGATCCCGCCCCCCGCCGCGATGTGGGCGGACAGAACCAGGACGGGCTGCGCATCGGGGTGAGCGGCGTGCGCGGGCCGGGCGGTGGCGAACAGGCCAGCGAACCGGTCGCCGGCCGCGACCCGGGACGCGAGTTTCTCCCACAGTCCCGTGATGCCCGCTTCGGTGACCGGGAACGTCATGTGGTTCCCCCGAGCTGGGTCACGGCCCGCGAGATCAGCTGCGTCAGCTCACCCGGCGGGTGCAGCCCGAGGATCAGCAGCGCGGCGATCCCCGCCACCGCGGGCACGACCATCCATACGCTGGGCTCGCCCCGGGTGATCGGCGGGACGGATGCGGCCCGTTCGAGTATGGTCACGCGCGCCGGCCCGGGGGCCGCCGGGAAACCGCCGCCATCGGTGCGCTCATCCGCTGCCGGTGACGGGCGGCCTCCTGGTGCGGCCGATACGGCAGCGGCGATCACCGGTGCGGCGGCCGGCCGCCGCGACCTGAACAGCATTCCGGTGGTGGCCGCCGTCAGGCCGAAAAACGCCACCGTGACCAGGATGACCAGGATCGCCGCGGGAGCGTACCCGGGGGAGCTGAAGCCGCCGGCGACGATCTGGAATTCGCTGCGGAAGATACCGAACGGCGGCATCGCCGACAGCGCCAGCACCGCCAGCAGGAACAGCGGGCCGCTCCACGGCAGCAGGTCCATCGCCCCCCGCTGCGCGGCGATCTGCTTGCTGCCGAACTTGATGACCAGCACGCCCGCACCCATGAACGCGTTGCCCTTGGCCGCCGCGTGCGCGAGCACGTGCAGCATCACCCCGGCCAGTGCGACCGGCGCGCCGAAGCTCACCCCGATGGCCAGGATGCCCATGTGCTCCACGCTGGAGTAGGCCAGCAGCCGTTTGATGTCCCGCTGGTCCAGCAGGTACAGCGCGGCGAGCAGCAGCGACGCGACACCGAAGGCGAGCAGCACGTCGCGCGGGAAACCGGTCCCGAGGGTGGCCGTGGCGATCTGGTAGTAACGCAGGATCGCGTAGAAGCTCACCGCGAGCAGGGACCCGGACAGCAGCGCGGAGACCGGTGTCGGTGCCTCCGAATGCGCGTCGGGCAGCCAGGTATGGACCGGGAACAGGCCGACCTTGGTGCCGTAGCCCAGGACCGCCAGCATGAACGCGAACCGGACCGGCGTGTGCGCCAGCTGGCCGCCGACGCCCAGGATCGTGTTCAGGGCCAGGTCGTAGTGCTGGCCGAGGACCTGGGCGCCGGCGAAGTAGGCGAAGATCGTGGCCAGCAGGCCGAGCCCGAGCCCCGCGGAGGCGATGAGCACGTACTTCCAGGCGGCCTCCACGGCCGCGTCGCTGTTCTCCAGCGCGACGAGCAGGGCCGAGATGACGGTTGTCACCTCGACCGCGATCCACAGCAGCGCCAGGCTGTTCATCATCGGCGCGACGAGCATCGACCAGCCGAACAGATTGAACAGGGCGTAGAACCGGCGGGCGTAGCGCCGCCGGTCGGCGGGGGACTCCTGCTCGGTCTCCCGCTGGACGTAGCCGGCCGAGTAGATCGCGACGATCGCGTACAGGAACCCGGTGGCGAGCATGAAGATCGCGCTGATCGCGTCGACCCGGAAGTAGGACACGTAGCTGAGGGTGCGGTGGGCGGCCGCCGGCACCAGAGCGAGCACCAGGCCGAAGCTCGCCAGCCCGGCCACGACGGTGACCGCGGCTGCGGCGCGGGCCGGGGCAACCAGCGCGACGATTCCCGCTGCCAGCGGGATGAACAACAGAGCCAGCACGACGGCAAACATGGCTTACCCTCGCAGCCTGGTGAGATCGGCGGTGGACAGCGACTCCGCGCGGGTGTGGTGGGCACGGATCAGCATCGTGAAGACCACCACGGCCACCAGCAGGTCGAACAGGAACGCGGTCTCCAGGATCAGCGGCAGCCCGGCCGCGACCACCAGAGCGGCCAGCGAGATGGCATTCTCCAGCGAGAAGAACCCGATGGCCTGGGAGGCGACATCGCGCCGGACGATCATCAGGCCAAAGGCGACCAGCACCATCCCGCCGGCGATGGCCAGCGCGGTCGCCGGGGCGACGGGGGAGTGGATGCCGAGCGCGTTGAAGCAGAAGAATCCCACCGCGGCCAGGGCGATCGAGGCCAGCACGCTGTTGGCCACCCCCAGGGTGTAACTGCCCGCCACCCCCGGCGCCTCATCGCGGCCCGTCCGGCCCAGCTGGCGCCGTACGACCAGCGGGACGGCCACGACCTTCAGTGCCGCCGACAGCCCGGCGAGCGCGTACAGGTCAGGCAGGCCGCGGTCGGCGGCGATGACGATGGCCAGCACCGAGATCAGGGCTGATTGTGCGGCGTACAGGCGGATCTGGTCCCGGATCAGGGCCTGCCGCAGCATGCCGAATTCCAGCAGCAGCATGACCGCGGCGATCACATTCGCGGCGCCCTGGTACACCCCTGGCGCCTGGACGGGATCCATCACCCACCCCCCAGGTACAGCGTGAATACGCCGAGCACGGCCAGCAGGAACGCGGCGGCCACAAACTCGGTGATCTTGAAGAGCCGCAGCTTGGCGAACGAGTTGTCGATCACGGCCACCACGGCGCCGATGACGGTCGCCTTGGCCAGCAGCGCGACGATCGCCAGCAGCACCGACCCGGCCCGCTGGCTGGCGGCCAGCCCCCACGGGGCGAGGAACACGTTGGCCAGGATCGTGTACAGGATGAACTGCTTCAGCTCCGAGCCCCACTTCAGCAGCGCGAAGTACGGGCCGGAGTGCTCGAACGGGCGGGCCTCGTCGATCATCCCGAACTCGTTCGTCCCGGTGTGCGTCTCCACCGGGATGCGTCCCGTCTCACTCAGGATGACCATGAACAGCGCGGCGGAGGCCAGCAGGTGCGCGGGCCGGACGATCTGGCCGGCCGAGGACCGCACCGTCGCGGCCAGGGCGTAGGGCAGGTCGGTGCCGGTCAGCAGGGCCACGGTGAACACGACGAACAGCACCACCGGCTCGGTGATCGCAGAGAACGTCTTCGCGCGGCTCGCGCCGAGCTGGGCGTAGGGCCCGCCGGATTCCAGCGCCGCCGTCGCCACGAGGAAGCTGGCCAGCGACAGCAGGAAACCGCCGCCGAGGATGTCCCCCATATATCCCAGCGGCAGGCCGTAGGTGGTCAGCACCGGGATCAGCAGCGGCACGGTCAGGTACGCCGCCACCGCGATGACCGGTGCCGCCAGGAAGAACCAGCTCGCCCCTTCCGGGGCCAGCGCCTCCTTGCGGAACAGCTTCGCCAGGTCGTAGTACGGCTGCAGCACGCGGGGCCCGGCCCGGCCCTGCAACCGCGCCTCCACCCGCGCGATCACGCCCGTCAGACCGGGCGCGGCCACCGCGACGGTCAGCACCTGCAGGAGCTGGATAACCGGGATCGGCACGGCCGCGCTCACGGCGCGGCCGCCCTATCATTGCCGGGACGTTCGGCGGTCTCCTCGCTCACTCTGGCCTCCTACACCCAGACGGCACGAATGCCCGAACAGGGGGTTAGAGGCCATCAGCGTGGCACCTGCCACGCGGTTAGGGCGAGCCTCATCGCCAGGCGTTTATTGTGTCTTAGGTGATCCGCGGCCCGCAACCGCGCCGAAAATCTGCCCGTAGAGATCCGGCCCGTAGCTGGTCGGCAGGGGTCGTACAGCCCCCGTGCGGTCAGGGCGAGCTTGTCCTGCGGCAGCGGGACCGGAACGCACATCGCCCTGGACCTGGCCGCATCGGAATTCCGCCAGCCGGACGGCCGCTACCGGGTCGCCGGTGACCTGGTGACCAGCGCCGGCTTGATCGAGCGGCTGGCCGGCATCGTGACGGGCTACCCGGTGCACTCCATCGAGGACGGGCTCGGTGAGGACGACGACGAGGGCTGGATCGCGCTGACGGCCCGCCTCGGCCACACGGTCGAGCTGGTCGGCGACGACAACTTCTGCACCAACCCCGCCATCATCACCGCGGCCATCGGCCGCGGCATCGCCAACGCGGCGCTGATCAAGCTCAACCAGATCGGCACCGTCACCGAGACGCTGCAGGCCATGGCGATCTGCCGGGAGGCCGGTTACCGGCAGTTCGTCTCGCACCGCTCCGGCGAGACCGAGGACTCCTTCATCGCCGACCTCACCGTCGGCACCGGCTGCGGCCAGCTCAAGTCCGGGGCGCCCGCGCGCGGCGAGCGGACCGCCAAGTACAACCGGCTCATCGAAATCGCCGCCACCTCGCCCGAGCTCCCCTACGGCATGCCCTGACCGTCAGGGGTGATAAGGCCGGACGTGCCCGCAACCGGGAAGCCGGCGAGAGCCACCAGCCACCACGCTGGCTCACCGGTCGTCCAGCAGCAGCACGGGCAGCTTGCCTGCCCGCGCTGCGGCCTCGGCGACATGGCCAAGGCGGTGGTGCCGCACGCCGCCGTCGCCATGACGGCCGAGGACGAGGAGGTCGAAACCGTGCTCGGCCGCGTAATCGCATACGGCGCGCGCGGGATCTCCGCCCTCGACGATCTGCAGGCTCAGCCGGTCGCGCGCCGCAGCCGGCACGCTGTCTCTGACCTGTGAGAACAGCCGCTCGGCATAGTGCCGTCGCTCGGCCAGATCCCGGGCACGGTCCTCGCTGCACTCGCCGTGCGGCGCGCCATCAAGGACGGTGAGCGCGACGACGTGCGCTGCCCCGTCTCCGGCGAACGACGCGGCGGTCCGCAGCGCCGCCGCAGCGCCGGCGGAGCAATCCCATCCGACGAGCACCCGCCGGAATGATGCGGTCGTCATCGGCCCGGTCCTTTTCCCCGGCCCCGCCCGGCATTCGCGATCATGCCGGCCTCCTCTCGCCACGGTCATTGTGACCGCCGCTACTGACTGGTGCAAGCAGAGGGCCTATGCCACTACCGCATCGAGCAGGCCGGCCACCCGGCGCAACGCTTCCTCTCGTCCGGCCATCTCCCTTTCCTTCCGCCCGGCCTCGGCGTCGCTTGCCTGGCGCAGGTCTGCTGCCGTCCGCAGTGCCGCGGACATGCGTTCCGTGCCGTCGGTGTACCGCTGCTCGACGACGCGGACGAGGGTACGGGTCGCCTCCGCCAGCCGGTACTGCAAGTCGGCCCGGGCCCGGCCAACCTGGCTGTCCACCAGGCCGGCGGCCGTCCGGCGCAGGTACTCCCTGGCCCGCCGGCGGCCGATCTCGCCGGGCAGGCTGCGGCGGATCGCCCCGGCGAGCAGTTCGGTCTGGCCGGCATCCTCGCCGGTGGAGAAGAAGAAATGCCGGTCCTCGGCCAGCCGCCCGCCCGGCTCCGGCACGGTCAGGTCAAGGTCCAGCAGTTCGGCCGCGGAACCGCGCAGCACCTCGAGTTCGGCGTTCAGTTCGCCGGCGAGACGCGCGTCCACGCGGGCTAGCCCCTGCTCGATCTGCTCCCTGCGCTCGTCACGCCAGATGCTGACCGCCTCCAGGACCAGCGCGGCCAGCCACTCATGCCCCCGTCGCTCGATGTCGGCCGGGGACGCGGCCCGCAGTTCGCCGCCGAGCAGCTCACCGAGTTGCCGGCCGGCATCGGCCCGCAGCTGCCGCGCCGCCTCATCGGCCGCGTCGTTGAGCGCGAACAGCAGCCGCCCGGACTCCGCGTTGACCACGGCCACCGCGTCCCGGCTGTGGACCGCCACCTCGGCCAGCCGCGCGCCGAACTCCTCCACCCGCCTCGCGGCGTCCCCGGACCGCATCTGGGCCGCCCGGCGGGTCAGCGTCACCTCGTCGTGCAGCGACGTGACGATCCGGCGCGCCTGCGCGGCCGCCGACAGCCGCAGATCGCTGATCCGGCTGGTCTTCAGGTAGGCGGCGAAGTCAGCGGCGAACGCGGCGAATCCCGGGTCACCACCCGGGGTCAGCGCGTCCCGCGCCGACATCGGGTACACGGCGCCGGGCGCGCCTGCCAGGCCCGAGTGACCCGGCATCTCGCTCAGTACCCGCTGGGTAAACCCGAGCGCCTCGGCGAGCCCGCCTTCATCCAGGTGATCGGCCTTATTAAGCGCCACAAATGTCGTCACGGACAGCTCGGTGACCCGGCGGAGCAGGTCCCGCTCACTGGCCGATACCGGCGGATCGGCGGTGAGCACGAACACCGCGGCGTCCATCGTTTCCAGGGCGTCATGAGCCGCCTCGGTGTCCCAGGCGAACACCGAGCCGGTCCCTGGCGTGTCGACCAGTTCCACCCCGTCCGCGAGAACCGGAGCGTCGACGTAAACGGTCACGCTCGCGATGCCGCGCCGGTTGGCCGGATTCCCGTGCTCGGTTACCAGGTCATCGAGCGCGGCATGCGGGTGCCTTTCCTCGCGGCCGCCGGCGAACCGCACGTGGACATGCGGGTTGTCGCCATATCGCACGGTGGTGGCGACCGCGGTCAGCGGTGTCACCCCGACCGGGAGCACCGCCTGGCCGAGGAACGCGTTCACCAGGCTGCTCTTGCCGCGCTTGGCCTCACCGGCAACCAGCACCCGCAGCCGCGCCGACACCAGCCGGTCATGGACCGCCGCGATCTGGGCGCGGTCGCGATCTGTCCCCAGGGCGGCCACGTCGCTCAGCACAACGGCCAGCGGATCGTTGCCCTCGATCATGCTCACCGGTCCTCCTACCCAATGGGCAGGGACCGTTGGCGACGGTACCGCGTCCTCGGACGCTGTCGCGGTTGACGGCGAGCCCCTCCGCCGCGCCACTATCAGGGTAGCTGGTCGGCGGGTGAGCTTGCGGTAGGTGACCCGGTGCGGGCGGGCGGCCTCCTCGCCGAGCCGGCTGGTCTTGTTCTGCTCGTAGGCGGCGAAGTTGCCTTCGAACCAGTACCAGCTGGCGCCGCCTTCCCAGGCCAGGATGTGGGTGGCGACCCGGTCCAGGAACCACCGGTCGTGGCTGGTGATCACCGCGCAGCCGGGGAAGCCGAGCAGCGCGTCTTCCAGCGAGGCCAGGGTATCCACGTCCAGGTCGTTGGCGGGCTCGTCCAGCAGCAGCAGGTTGCCGCCGCGGGCGAGGGTGAGGGCCAGGTTCACCCGGCCGCGCTCACCGCCGGACATCAGCCCGGCCGGCTTTTGCTGATCGGCTCCCTTGAACCCGAACGCGGCCACATAGGCACGGCTGGGGATCTCGGCCCGCCCGGCCCGGATATGGGCCTGCCCGCCGGAAATGACCTCCCAGACGGTCTTGCCCGGGTCGATCCCGGCCCGCAGCTGGTCGACGTAGGAGACTCGCACCGTTTCACCGACGGTGATGGTTCCGGCGTCGGGCTGCTCTTCCCCGAGGATCATTTTCAGCAAGGTGGTCTTGCCGATCCCGTTCGGGCCAATCACCCCTGCGATGCCGTTGGGCGGGAGGCTGAAGCTGAGCCCGTCGATCAGCATCCGGTCACCAAAGCCCTTGACCAGATGATCGGCCTCGACCACGAGGCTGCCCAGCCGGGGGCCGGGCAGGATCTGGACCTCCTCGAAGTCCAGCTTGGCCCGGGACGCAGCCTCGGCGGCCATCTGCTCATACCGGTCCAGCCGGGAGCGGCTCTTGGCCTGCCGGGCGCGCGGGCTGGACCGCACCCACGCCAGCTCGTCTTCCAGCCGTTTGCGGAGCCTGGCGTCCCGCTGCCCCTCGACCCTCAGCCGGGCCGCCTTGGTCTCCAGATAGGTCGAGTAGTTCCCCGCATACGGGTAGGCATGCCCGCGGTCCAGCTCAAGGATCCAGCCGGCCACATCGTCCAGGAAGTACCGGTCGTGGGTGACCGCCACCACCGTGCCGGGGTATGTGCCCAGGTGCTGTTCCAGCCAGGCGACGCTCTCGGCGTCCAGGTCAGCCCAGCGGGACGGCGGGACGGCGATGGCTGATTCCTGGCGCCGGGCCCCTTATCCCGCCGCAGGCGGCCGACCGGACCGGTATATCCTGTTGTCACGCGATGAGGCTCGCGCACCGCCTGGATAGCTGTATTTTCCGGGCTGATGGCTTCTCCTGTTCTAGCGCCAGGAATACCGCGCACGTGGGTGGAGGCCTCATGTTGGTTCGTGTCCGTGCACTGCTTCCACTCTGCGCTATGACGTTTCAGCCGATCAAAGCCATGCGATCGAGGAACCACCGATGAGCCTCAGCACAAGTGAGCAGCGCGCACTGGACTCGATTAAGGACGGGCTTGCCAGTTCTGATCCCCAGCTGATCGCGCTTTTGACTACATTCACCCGGATGGCATCAGGCGAGGAGATGCCGGCGCGCGAGGAAATCCAGGCGGGTTCGCGACGAGCCATCCAGCGTCCGTGCCGCGGGCAGCGGTATCCCCGCCGGCAGACAATGTGCCCGCCCGCACGCCCGGCATATCAGCGCCTGGGCTTGCAGCGAGCTGTGCTATTGCTGTGGCTTCTGACAACTGTGGTACTGATTCCTGTCGCGCTGCTCCTGAGCCACGGCGGCAGCCAGGAGACGTGCACAGGGTCCTGGGTGACGTCCTGCACCAATTCGGCCCACGCCTTCCGTCAGGCCCAGGACGGGTCGTAGCCGAAGATCTCCTGGGCTGTGCGGGACCCGAAGTGCCCGTCGAGTATCTCGATGCGGTCCGGGCCGACCAGCCCGGGATGGGTGACTCCGCAGGCGTGGCTGAGCTCGAGCAGTTCGTGGCGGAGCGTCGAGATGTAGCTGGCCAGGCGCACTGATTTGAGGGCGGGGTCCAGACCGCGGGTGCGCCAGGCGGAGTGGGTGGTGATCCCGACCGGGCAGCGCCCGGTGTGGCAGCGCTGCGCCTGGATGCAGCCGATAGCCAGCATTGGCTCTCTGGCGACGTTGATCATGTCGCATCCGAGGGCCATGGCGAGAAGACCGGTTTCGGGCATGCCGAGCCGTCCCGAGCCGATGAAGACAACGTCGTCGGTGAGCCCTCTCTCGGCGAAGGCGCGGTATACGCGGCTGACCGCCAGCTTGAAGGGCAGGGAGACGTGGTCGCTGAAGGCCAGGGGAGCGTCACCGGTGCCGCCCTCCCCGCCGTCCACGGTGATGAAGTCCACCCCCCGGCCCGTGCCGCCCATGCTCTCGGCCAGCCTGTCCCAGAACGTGACGCTGCTGACCGCCGATTTGATGCCGACAGGCAGGCCGGTGCGTTCGGCGATGGTCTCGACGAAGTCGAGCAGGCTGTCGACGTCTGAGAACGCGCTGTGCCGGGACGGGCTGCGGCAGTCCCGCCCCGTCTCGATGCCCCGTGCCGCGGCGATCTCCGGTGTGACCTTCGCGGCCGGGAGCACCCCGCCCAGACCCGGCTTGGCGCCCTGGCTGAGCTTGATCTCAATCGCGCGTACCGGGTGCTGCGCGCACACGTCCGCCAGCCGGCCGAGGTCGAAGCGCCCGTTACGGTCGCGGCATCCGAAGTAGCCGGTGCCGATCTGGAACACCAGCTCGCCCCCGTGCAGGTGGTGGGGCGTCAGGCCGCCCTCCCCGGTGTTGTGCAGGCAGCCGGCCAGCGCGCAGCCCCGGTTGATGGCCTCGACGGCTACCCCGCTCAGGGCCCCAAAGCTCATGGCGGACACGTTGACGACCGACGCCGGGCGGAACATGCCGGGCCGCTGCCTGGCCGAGCCGAGCACCTTTGCGCAGGCGACCGTATCCTCCTCCGGGTCCGGGCGCGGCAGGGGGAACATGCTCTGGTCGATGATGATGTGGCCCGATGTGGTGTCGAGGTCCGCGTCGGAGCCGAACCCGAAGTTGTTGTTGATGCCTTTGGCCGAGGTGTAGATCCACCGGCGCTGGTCCCGGTCGAAGGGCCGTTCCTGGCGGTTGTCCGTGACGATGTACTGGCGTAGCTCGGGCCCGACCGATTCCAGGAGATAGCGCAGATGGCCGATGACCGGGAAGCTGCGCAGGATGGCGTGCTTGCGCTGCGTCAGGTCGTAGGCGGTCACCACGACCAGGATCACGCCTACGATCGACCCGAACCACACCCATCCAAGCACAGGGCAACGATGATCTTCTGACCCGGGCGCTGGCTAGAGCCGTTCGGCTCGTTATCGCAGGACGCTTGGCACCGTTCCTACTGAGCGAGCAGGGCATGGTCCTGTGTCGCCGGCGGCCCCGGACGGTCCTGGGTCGCCTGGCCGGGCGGCTGGTCCGGCTGGCCGTCGCGGTCTTCCGCCACCGGGGTGGCTGCCGCTGGGCCTGGCGGGGCCGGGCGCAGAGGATCTGCCGTGTGCTGAGCATGGAGGCCGGATGCAGATCCGCTTCCATCCCGCGCTACAGGTGACCTTGGGCCCCCAGATACGGTTCCGAATGCCCTGCCGCATGCCGTCCGGGAAAACCACGATGGCGCGTGCGGAATGACGTGTTGCCGTGCATTCCGGCGCGCTCTGATCCGGCGAGGAGGACCAGTAATGACGAAGCCCATCGTGGCCGGTACGGACGGTTCTGAGGAATCACTGCGGGCGGTCGAATGGGCCGCCACGGAGGCCGTGCTGCACGGTGCTCCGCTGCGGATCGTGTCCGCCGCGTCGCTGCCCCGGATCATCGGGCTCCAGGTCCGGCCAGACCGCAACGTCGTCGCCGATCGGGTCCGCGAGCAGCGCGACCAGGCCCTCGCCACCGCAGCGGCCCGGGCCGCCGGGGTGGCCCCAGACCTGCTGATAGCAACCGACGCGCTGGCCGACCAGCCCGCGCAAGCGGTCACCGCAAGCGGATCCGGCGCGCTGATGCTGGTCGTCGGTTCGCGCGGCCTCGGCGCGTTCGCTGCGATGGTGCTCGGATCAGTCAGCCGGTACGCGGCTGCTTACGCGTCCTGCCCGGTCATGGTCGTCCGGGACGATACTGCGACTGTCCACCGGCAGGTCGGGGTCGGCATCGGTGACCTGGACAGCTGCGCTGATTCGCTCACGTTCGCGTTCGAGGAGGCCAGCCTGCGCAAGGCCAGCCTGATCGCCATCCACGCCTGGCACACACCGCAAACCGACATCTCGCGGGCCGGGTCACCGTCGCCGTTTCCCGGCTCGTACGTCATCGAAGCCGAAGCCGCCGGGCAACTCGCCGGACTGCTGGATAGCTGGCGGAAGAAGTATCCCGACGTCCCGGTCAGCCAGGATGTCGTGCACGGCCAGCCGGGCCGCGCTCTGGTCGGCCTGTCCGCCAGCAGCGACCTGCTGGTAATCGGCAGGCACGCGAAGCACCCCAGCCTGCAAGGTCCCGGTTCAGTCAGGCACGCCGTCCTGAACTACGCGCTCGGGCCCATCGCGGTAGTCCCGTCATCCTGACCGCCGTTATCGGCGCGGCATGCCCTAGGGACGCCTATGGCAGCGCGTCCTGAGCGGTTACGGTTGACCCTGGATCATCTGGCCGGATCGCAACGTCGCTGGAGGGCCCATACCACGGATCAGCCAACCGGGAGGCGCCGCCGATGCCGTACGCGAAAGACGCCGCCAACCGGATCAACGCCCTACCGCGGGAATGTCGGACTCGACCCCGGCGGCTCCTTTGAGGCGAAAGGCTCAACAACATGACCAGTAGCGTGAAGCAGCCAGCCGACATCCGCGAGGCGGCAGTCATCGGGCTTGGGCTCATGGGCTCGGGCATTGCCGAGCTGCTCGCCCGCAGCGGCCGGCGTGTCGTCGCGATCGAGATCAACCAGACGTTCCTGGACCAGGGCATGGCCCGGCTGCGCGCCTCCCTGGACAGGGCGGTCAGCCGCGGCAAGCTCACCGACACCGCACGGGACGAGATACTCGCCCGGGTCCGGCCGACGACCGACATCCCGTCCGGGGTGGCCGGCGTCGACCTGGTGATCGAGGCCATACCGGAACGCATGGAACTCAAGAGGACGCTGTTCGACCAGCTGGACGAGGCCTGCCGGGAGGATGCGATCCTGGCCACCAACACCTCCTCGTTGTCGATCACCGAGATCGCGGGCGGCACGCGGTACCCGCCCCGGGTAGCGGGGCTGCACTTCTTCAATCCCGCTCCGGTCATGAAGCTGGTCGAGGTAATTTCCACGGTGCTCACCTCGCCGGAGACCGCCGAGACGCTGGGCCTGCTGGCCCGAGACCTGCGCAAGAGTCCCGTCCAGGTCAGCGACCGAGCCGGGTTCATCGTGAACGCGCTGCTGGTGCCCTACCTCAACCACGCGATCCGGCTGCTGGAAACCGCGCAGGCCACACGCGAGGACATCGACAAGGCGGTTACTGCCGGACTCGGCCTGCCGATGGGGCCGCTGACGCTGCTCGACCTGATCGGCCTGGACACGGATCTGGCGGTCCTTGAGGTACTCCAGGCTGAGTTCGGTGGCAACCGTTACGCGCCCGCGCCCCTGCTGCGCAGGCTGTGCGATGCCAGGCTGCTCGGCCGCAAGAGCGGACGCGGGTTCTATGACTATCAGCGGCAAAGCCTCCCCTCGGCAGCCGGTGAGGAACCCGAGCCGGCAGCCGTTCCCGCCGAGGTCGCGCTGATCAGGGAACAGGACGGCCCGCTGGACGAGCTGGCCAACCGGATCACCGCGGCCGGCGTCGCCGTCGTGCCGCAGCCGTCCGACCAGACCGGCCTGGTCATCGTGGCGGCGGACCCGAAGCAGCGGGTCCTGGACGCGGCCCTGGCCGTCGGCCACCCGGCCGATGCGGTCGGTGTCCACTTCGTCAAGGTGGGCGACGGCAAGGCGGAGCTTGCCGAGCTGGTGGTGCCGGACGTGACCGCGGCGGGCACGGGCGCCAAGGCGGCCGCGCTCGCGGCCAGGATCGGGCTGAACGCGGTTATATCCAGGGACCGGCCTGGCTTCCTCATTGAGGCCCTCGCCTACACCCACTTCAACGACGCGGTGCGCATGTTCCAGGACGGGTACGCGAGCCCGGCCGACATCGATACCGCGATGATGTTCGGTTGCGGTTACCCGCGCGGGCCGCTTCAGATGCTCGACGACGCCGGGCCGGCGCAGGTCGTCAGCGTCCTGGAGGCGATGCACGCCGCGACCGGTGACCGGGCGTTCGCCCCGGTACCCCTGTTGGCCGAGTACGCCACGGCCGGGACCCGGTTCCGCAGCTGACGGCGCCCGCCGGGATCTGGCGCGGCTCAGATGGCGAAGTCCTCGCCGTGCCAGATCCCGGCGTCGGGCGGGCGGATGGTGTGGTCCACCAGATGCCCGTCGGCCAGCGACTCCAGCCGGTCGAGCCGGGACATCAGCGACTGGAGGCTGGCGCCGACCAGATCCGGCAGCAGCGCGTCGTCATCCCGCGGCAGGGCGGTGGCCGCCCGGGGAAGACTGCGCGCGATGACCTGGCCGGGCACCCCGACGACCACCGATCCGGCCGGGACCGGCTTAACCACGACGGCGTTGGCGCCGATCCGGCTGTCGTTACCGACCTCAATGGGGCCGAGGACCTTGGCGCCGGACCCGATGATCACCCGGTCGCCGACGGTGGGATGGCGCTTGCCGGTCTCGGTGCTGGTGCCGCCGAGCGTGACGCCCTGGTAGATCGTGACGTCGGCGCCTATCTCGGTGGTCTCCCCGATCACCACCCCGGTGGCGTGGTCGATGAACAGGCCGGGGCCGAGCGTGGCGGCGGGGTGGATGTCGACCCCCGTCAGTATCCGGGTCAGTTCCGCGGACAGCCGCGCGAGCAGCCGGGCGTGCCGGTGCCACAGCCAGCGGCTGACCCGGTGGCCCCAGATCGCGTGCACGCCGGGATAGCACAGGACCACCGTCAGTGCCGAGCAGGCGGCCGGGTCCCGTTCCATGGCCGCCCGAACGTCATGCCGCAGGGCTGCCAGCATGCTACCCGGCCAGCCCGGCGAACAGCGGGGTGCTGAGGTACCGCTCGCCGAAGTCCGGGAGCACGACGACGATCAGCTTCCCGGCGTTCTCCGGCCTATGCGCCAGCTGCACCGCGGCCCACGCCGCCGCACCGGACGAAATGCCGACGAGCAGCCCCTCCTCGGTCGCCAGCCGCCGCGCCACGTTCAGCGCGTCCTCGTTGCCGACGGTGATGATCTCGTCCACCAGCTCCATCTCCAGGACCGGCGGGACGAACCCGGCGCCGATGCCCTGGATCGGGTGCGGGCCCTTGGCCCCGCCCGACAGCACCGGTGAGGCGGCCGGCTCGATGGCGACGAACTGGACCGACGGCTTGCGCTCCTTGATCACCTCGGCGACACCGGTGATGGTGCCGCCGGTGCCGACCCCGGCCACGAAGATGTCGATGGCGCCATCGGTGTCTCGCCACACTTCCTCGGCGGTGGTGGCGCGATGGATGGCCGGGTTCGCGGGGTTCTCGAACTGCTGCGGCACGAAGTACCGCTCGTCGGTCTTGGCCAGTTCCTCGGCCCTGGCGATCGCGCCCGGCATGCCGTCCGGGCCGGGGGTGAGAATGAGCTCGGCGCCGTAGGCGCGCAGCAGCATCCGGCGCTCCACGCTCATGGTCTCCGGCATCGTCAGTACGCAGCGGTAACCGCGGGCGGCGCACACCATGGCCAGGGCGATGCCCGTGTTGCCGCTGGTCGGCTCAAGGATGATCGTGTCCGGCCGGATCAGTCCGGCCTGCTCGGCCGCGTCGATCATGGCCACGCCGATGCGGTCCTTGACGCTGGCCGCCGGATTGAAAGACTCCAGCTTCGCCACGACCTCGGCCCCGGCGCCTTCGGTGACGCGGCGCAGCCGCACCAGCGGCGTGTTCCCCACCAGCTGTGTGATGTCCTCGGCGATCCTCATGGCCCTCTCCTCCGCTAGTGTCCGCCATGGTCGGCTGGCCTGGCTTGATCTCTATTCTCGACACGAACGGTGGATGAGGGCCGATGGGGGGCGCATGGGCCGGAAGTCCCGGTATTTCCCGACTTTCGGATCTGAAAACTCGGGATTGATCACGGTGGCCTCGGATGTGCACGGCAAGGGAATGGCATTCATCTGAGGAGAAATCGATGACCACGGTTCAGGAACCTCCGCTGACCCTGGGCGATAGCTCAGCGCGCCAGCTCGCTAACGCCACGAAGACCACCGCGCAGATGACCACGATCACACCGCGGTGGCTCGTTCACCTCCTGCCGTGGGAGCCGGTCGAGGCGGGCATCTACCGGCTGAACAAGGTCCGGCATCCCGAGACCGTGGACGTCGCCTGTCCCGGGCGCGACGAGTCCGAATTGCCGCAATCCTTCGTCGACTACGAAGACCACCCCCGCGAGTACCTCCTCAACGCGGTTTCGACCGTGGTCGACGTCCACACCCGGGTCTCCGACCTGTACAGCAGCCCCTACGACCAGATCGGGGAGCAGCTGCGGCTGACCATCGAGACGATCAAGGAACGCCAGGAGTCGGAACTGGTCAACAACCCTGACTACGGCATGCTCGCGAACATCGCCGACGAGCAGCGCATCTCCACCCTCACCGGCGCGCCGACGCCCGACGACCTCGACGAGCTGATCACCCGGGTCTGGAAGGAGCCGGCGTTCTTCCTCACCCATCCACGGGCCATCGCGGCGTTCGGCCGTGAGTGCACCCGGCGCGGCGTGCCGCCGGCGACCGTGAGCCTTTTCGGCTCGCAGTTCATCACCTGGCGGGGTTTCCCGCTGATCCCCTCGGACAAGGTTCCGCTGGAAGAGGGGAAAACCAAGATCCTGCTGCTGCGGGTCGGCCAGGAACGCCGCGGTGTCGTCGGCCTGTACCAGCCCGGCCTGACCGGCGAGCAGAGCCCGGGGCTTTCGGTCCGCTTCATGGGCATCTCACGTAACGCGATCGCGTCCTACCTGATCTCGCTGTACTGCTCGCTCGCCGTCCTGACCGACGACGCCCTCGCGGTTCTCGATGACGTCGAGGTCGGCAAGTTCCACGACTACGCGCACACCTACCGGTGAGGTCATGAACGCCAATCGTAACGGCCACCACAATGGCCGTCTGGACGAGGCCGCGCTGACGCGCCTGGCCAGCGAATTCTTCACCGCGTTGCCGGGTGACCCAGCGGTGGCTGGTGCCCCGGCGGTGCCGGATGACCCGGCGGTGGCTGGTGACTCGGCGGTGGCTGGTGCCCCAGCAGCGCCCGGGGGACCGGACCGGGGGACCGGACCGGTGGAAAGCCTCACCGGTTCGCCTGGCCCGCCCTCCCCCGCCGGGCCGGCCGCGGGCCGCCTGCCCGGCGGCAGCCTGGCCGCGCTGGCGGCGGAGGCGATAAGGGCGGCCGAGGCTCTGGCCAGCGCGCCGTTCCTGCCGAGGGCGCCGGGGGCCGCCGAGGCGGTACCGCCGCCTGCGGGCCCACGGCCGGGCGGCATGCCGTCGCCGCCCAGCCCGCGATCAGGATGGGACCTGCGCGTGCCGATCGCCCTGCCCGAAGCGCACCCCCCGGTTCCCGTTCCTCCCGCAGCGGGGCCCGGAACCGCGGCGGCCGGCCCGTACGCGCCATCGACCGGCCAGGGGTTCTACTTCATCGGCCGGTCACCGCAATCCGGCGCGCGTGCCCCGCTTACCGTGCCCGGACCGGCCGCGACGGAACCGCCCGGTGCGCTGGCTACCCCGGGCCTGCCCGGGGCCCCGCATGCCTACGACGTGGACGCGATCCGGCGCGATTTCCCGATCCTCGCCGAGCACGTCAACGGGCACCCGCTGGTCTGGCTGGACAACGCCGCGACGACGCAGAAACCACAGGAGGTGATCGACCGCCTCACCCGCTTCTACTGCCACGAGAACTCCAACGTCCACCGCGGTGCGCACGAACTGGCCACCCGGGCCACGCAGGCGTACGAGGACGCGCGGGCCAGCGTCGCGAAATTCCTGGGCGCACCGTCCGCCGACGACATCGTTTTCGTCCGGGGTACCACGGAGGCGATCAACCTGGTGGCGCAGAGCTGGGGGCGGGCACACATCCACGCCGGCGACGAGATCGTCGTCTCCTGCCTGGAACATCACGCCAACATCGTTCCGTGGCAGCTTCTCACCGAGGAGCGCGGGGCAAAGCTGAGGGTGATCCCGGTCGACGACAGCGGCCAGATCATCCTCGATGAGTACCGCCGGCTGCTGACCGACCGGACCCGGCTGGTCGCCATCGCGCACGTATCCAACGCCCTGGGAACGATCGTCCCGCTCCGCGAGGTCATCGACGCGGCCCATTCCGCCGGCGCCCACGTGCTGGTCGACGGGGCGCAGGCACTGGCGCACGCCCCGGTGGACGTGCAGCAGCTCGATCCGGATTTCTACGTCTTCTCCGGCCACAAGGTCTACGGGCCGACCGGCATCGGCGCCTTGTACGGCAAAGCCGGCGTGCTCGACACGATGCCGCCGTGGCAGGGAGGGGGCAACATGATACGGAACGTCACCTTCGAGCGGACCTCCTATCAGCCGCCGCCGGCCCGCTTCGAAGCCGGGACCGCTTCCATCGCCGACGCTGCGGGCCTCGCGACCGCGCTCGGTTACGTGGAGCGAATCGGCCGGGCGAACATCGCGAGGTACGAGCATGAACTGCTCGGCTACGCGACGCGGGCGCTGACCACCGTGCCGGGCCTGCGGCTGGTCGGCACCGCGCCGGACAAAGCGGGCATTTTGTCCTTCCTGCTGGACGGGTACCGGCCGGAAGATGTCGGGTCGGCGCTGAACGCCGGCGGGATCGCGGTCCGCGCCGGGCATCACTGTGCCCAGCCCATCCTGCGGCGCTTCGGGCTGGCGGCGACGGTGCGGGCCGCCCTGGCGATGTACAACACGCATGCGGAGATCGATGCCCTGGTGAGTGCTCTGCATGCCCTCACCGCTGCCCGGCACCGATAGTGCCCGCCGCCCGGCAGGTGCCCCCCGGATAGCGTGGGTCCCAGGCATGCGCGTCACACTGCGAGTAAAACCAGGTGCCTCCCGGACCGCGGTCGGCGGATCGTACCGGGAGGCACTGGTCGTGGCGGTCACCGCCCGCGCCGTCGACGGCAAGGCCACCGAGGCGGCGCTGCGCGCGGTGGCGGATGCCTTCGGGGTGCCCCGCCGGGATGTCGTCCTCGTCTCCGGCCGGACCAGCCGGGACAAGGTCGTCGACATCGACGGGGCCGGCGACGATCTGGCCCGCCGCCTGGCCGCCCTGCTTAGCGGAGGCTGAATCCGCGGTCACCTGCCGATGAAGACCAGTGCCCCGTACGTGACCGCCATGCTGATCAATGCCAGCAGCAGCCATCCGATGTACCCGGCCACCTGGACACCCCGGCCGGACCGGGCGGACCGGCCGGGATGAGAGCGGCCCGCCGGGTCCGGCGATGAGGTCGGCTGCATGCGCTCAGCTCCTCGTGGTCGTGCCCAGGAAGCTCAGCGTTCGCTGCCAGGCGGTGCGCGCTTGCGGAAGCCGGAAGTTGAACTGATACTCGTGACCCAGGTGATCGCCGGTTCCGGTCCAGAACAGGGTGGTCAGCTGCACATGGCGGTTCCGCAGGGCACCGGCCAGCTCGGCCGCCTGGGAGCGGAACGGGTCGGCGTCACCGACGCTCACGAACGCCGGTGGATAGCGCGACGTGACCTGCCGGGTCGTGGAGAGCTGATTGATGGCGGGAAACCCGGTCCAGTCGCGGTCACCGGTGTACGCCCACAGGTAGGTACGCAGCGCGGGAAAGCCGCTGTCCCCGACCGTCTGCATGTCATACAGGCCGCAGAACAGCACCACCCCCCGCAGGTCCCCGGGCGGAACCCCGGGAACGAGCCCGATCGAACGCGCCAGCGAGGCGTTGGTCTGGACGGCGGCAAGTTCGCTGGCGATCTGCGCCCCGGCCGAGTCGCCGCCCAGCACGATCCGGGCCGGGTCGCCGCCGAACCGCTCGGCATTCGTGCGCAGGAAGCGCAGCGCGGCGTTGCCCTGCCGGACCGGAACCGGATACCGGGAGCCGGGGGCCAGGGAGTAATCCAGGCTTGCGACCGTGTATCCCGCGTGGGCGAGCAGGACGGTGTAGTCGCGCACGGTCGCCGCCGAACTGGAAATGAAGCCCCCGCCGTGTACCCACAGAATGACCGGGCGCGGCGGCCCGCCCCCGGCATCCGGGGTGAAAATGTCGAGATACGCCGTCGGCGCGCCCGCGGCAGGAATCGGCACGCGCCGCTCGGTCACCGTCCGCTCGAGCTGGCTGAAGCCCGGCGGCGGCGTCACCAGCGCGTTCCGGTCAAAGATCGCCCGGGTGAGCGTGGCGCCGGGCTGCAGCGACGTAAGGTACAGGACGATCGCGGCGATCACGCCGGTGAGCATCGCCAGCAGTCCCGCGAGCAGGCGGCGGCCCGCCCGCCCGCCGCGGCCGCGGTCCCGGCGTTTCAAAGCCTGCTCCTGTCGGTACGGCGTAGACGGGGATCAGATGGCGGTCCGGCCCCCGTCGGCGGCGAATACCGCGCCCGTCACGTAGCTGGCCTTGGGAGAGGCGAGAAACACGATGACGTTGGCGATCTCGGCGGGCTGGGCGGCCCGGGCCATGATCGTGGTCGCTCCGACGGCGTCGGTTACTTCGGGCGGGCTGGATGGCGGTGTAGACGGGCCCCGAGGCGACGGTGTTGACGCGGACACCGGCCGGGCTGAACTCGGCGGCCCAGGAACGGGTCATCGACGCCAGGGCGGCCTTCGTGGCGCCGTAGGCCGCGCCGCCGGCCATGCCGACCCCGCCGGCCATGCTGCCGATGTTGATGATGGCGCCGCTGCCCCGGGCGGCCATGGCCGGGGCGAGCGCCGCGACGAGGAAGTAGGGTGCCCGGACGTTGTCGACAAAGAGCTGATCGAAGGTCGGCGCGTCGAGCTCCGCGGTCGGCCCGAACCAGGAAATCCCGGCGTTGTTAACGAGAATGTCCACCGTGCCTGACTGCTGCACCAGCTCATCCGGCCCTCTCGGCTCGCTGAGATCGGCGGCCGCGAACCGCGCTTTGCCGCCCTCGGCGGCGATGGCGTCGACCACCGCCCCGCCGTGGGCGGCGTTGCGTCCGTGCACGACGACCTCGGCGCCGTGCCGGGCCAGCTCTTCGGCGGCCGCCCGGCCGATGCCCGACGTGGCACCAGTGACCAGTGCGCTCAGCCCGGCGAGGTCCTGCTGATCGGTCATGTCACCCTTCCGCTGATAGGGCCTACCGCATCGACAGTCTCTGGACGCGGAACCTGCTCACGAGCATGACCGGGCACGCAGCTGCCCACACGACATGATCGTGTTATTCCTTAGCGTGCGACAATGGCCAGGCGGGCGCAGACCGTCTTGGCCCAGGCGGTTCGCGCCCTTAATGATGGCCAGCCGGGTACCGGAGCGTACGCAGCCATGTCGAATCCCCTGCGCGGCCGGGCCGGCGAGCTTGCCTCGCTCCAGCGGCACCTCGGCCGGCTGCACCGCGGAGCCGGCACCACCTGGCTGATCGAAGGCCGCCCGGGCCTGGGCAAGAGCCGCCTGGTGGAGCAGGCCGCGTCGGCCGCGCGGCAGGCTGGGTTCGCCGTCGGGTACGGCGCGGCCGAACCCGGTGATGCGGCGGTGCCGCTGGGCGTGCTGATGGACGCGCTGTTCGAGGGGAGCCGCCCGGTCCTGGATCGTTCCGCCCTCAACCAGGCGCACGCGTCCCCTGAGCAGCGCTATTGGCTGCTGCAGGACATCCAGGCCCTGCTCGAGCAGGCCGCGCTGCGCCAGCCGGTCCTGGTCTGCCTCGATGACCTGCAGTGGGCTGACAGCGGCACCAGTGCGGCCCTGCGCAGCCTGCCGGCGCGGCTTTCTTACCTGCCCGTCGGCTGGGTGCTGGCCTTCCGGCCGCCCGGAGCTGACGGCGATCTGAGCCGGGCCGTCGCCGAGCTGCGCCGTGCCGGGGCGGGTACATCAGTGCTCGGGCGCCTGGATCAGGCCGCCGTCGCCGACGTGGCGGCCGATGTCCTCGGCGCCGCTCCCGACGAGGCCGTGCTGGCCATGGCCGAGGGGATGCACGGGAACCCGTTCTTCCTCATCGAGCTGCTCTCCGGCCTGCGGGAAGAACACCTCGTCAGCCTGCACGCCGGGCGCGCCACCGTGCGGGAGACCCGGCTCCCGCTCCGCGTACGGGACAGCATGCGCCGCCGGCTGGGCCGCATGTCTCCCGCGGCGCGCAAGATCGCCGCGGTCGCCGCGTCGATGGGGCGCCGTTTCACCGTGGCGCAGCTCGCGGCCGTCCTTGATCTGCCCGCCTCGGCCCTGCTCGACCCGCTTCAGGAGCTCATCGACAGCGAGCTGCTGGCCGAGGGCGGGGAGACGCTGAGCTTCACCCATGACCTGAACCGGGAGGCGGTGCGGGGCAGCCAGCCGTCGTCGGCGGTTCAGGCCCTCGACCGCCAGGCGGCCACGGCGCTGCTGGCGGCCGGCGCGCTTCCGCTGGAGGTCGCCACGCAACTCGCGGCGAGCGCCGCGCCCGGCGACGAGGTCGCCATCACCACGTTGATGAAAGCCGCCGACGCGCTGAGCGGCACCGATCCGGGGCAGGCGGCCGACCTGGCGCGCCGGGCGCTCGAGCTGACCACGCCCCGTCACCCGCTGCGCGGCCCGCTGGCCGCCCGCGCCGCGATCGTGCTGCACGCCGCAGGACGGACCGAAGAAGCCATCGCCTTTGCCGACGGCGCGCTCCGCCAGGCACTGCCGGCCGGGCAGGAGGCTGAGGTCCGGCTCAGCATCGCCAGCCTGTTCTCCATCTCCCCGGAGGTGCGGGCCGACTCCTGCCGCCGGGCCCTCGCCCTGCCCGGAGTACCGCCGGACCTGCGCGCCCGCCTGCTTGCTCAGTTGCTCTACAACCTCGTGGTCGCCGTGCGCCTGCATCACGCCGAGCAACTCCTCGGCGAGGTCAGGGAGGCGGCCGCGGCGACCCGTGACGGCGCCGCCCAGTTCACGCTGGACATGTCCGAGGCTACGCTGCGCTACATTCACGGCCACTTCGGGACGGCGCTCGCGCTGGTCGATGCGATGCTGCCCGGCAGCACCGGAACCGGTGACGATTCGAAGGGGCAGCTGACGCACCACCTCCGGTGCCGGATCCTGGCTGAGACGGATCGTTTCGATGAGGCCCTGGCCACGGTCACGGAAGGTATCCGTTCGGCCCAGCAGGGCCGCCAGGCCCGGGCGGTGCAGCTGTTCGAGGCCAACCGGGCCCGCCAGATGCTGCAGCTCGGATACCTGGCTGATGCCGCGACGGCGCTCGAAGGACGCTTCAGCCCGGAGGAAGCCCACCTGGTCGTCAGTGTGCTGGACGCCAACGCCGTCGTCGTCCTCGGCCGTGTCGCCCTGCACACCGCCGACCAGCGGCAGACCGAATTCACCGCGGCCGTCGCTCAGGGGATGCTCAAATCCGGAGTACCTGGTGTCGACAGGCACGCGGTCTGGCTGCTGGCTCTGCAGGCCCAGGCCGCTGGCGACCCGGCGGCGGCGCACCGCTGGCTGACCGCGCTGGGCGAGAACGAGCGCCTGACCATTTTCCCGCTGTTCCCCGTGGATCCGGCCGACGACCCGCAATTGGTCCGCATCGCTCTCGGCTGCGGTGACCGGGAGCTGGCCGGAGTGGTGACCGCGGCCGCCGAGCGCCGGCGGGATATCAACCCGGCGGCACCCGCTGTCCTGGCCAGCACCGCGCACGCCCGTGGCCTGCTCACCGGGGATACCAGCCTGCTGGCCGAGGCGGTCATGGTCCTGCAAGCCGGCCGGCGGCGGCTCGCGCTGGCCTCGGCCCTGGAAGATCTCGCCGTCGCCCAGCTCCGGGCGGCCCGCAGGCAGGAGGCGATCGCCGCCCTCGACCGGGCGCTCATCGTCTACGCCGGCTGCGGGGCAAGCTGGGACCAGGCCAGGGTCCGCCGGCGCCTGCGGCGGCTTGGCATTCAGCGCCGCCTGCCTGCCGAGCGCCGGCCCGCCCGGGGCTGGGCGGCCATGACGGACTCCGAACTCGCGGTGGCCCGGCTGGTGGCGGACGGGCTCACCAACCGGGAGGTGGCCGAGCGCCTCTACATCTCCCCGCACACCGTCAGCGGGCACCTCCGGCATGCCTTCGAGAAGCTCGGCATCAACTCGCGGGTCGCGCTGACCCGTATGGTCTCCGCTCACGACGAACGGTCGTTACCTACCGCCTCATCGTGCCGGGACGCCCCCGCTGGGCGGCGGGTAGTTCGGCCTGGCGGCAGTTCCTCAGCCTGCCGGGGGCCGGAGTATGTCGGTGCCGCCCGCTTCCGGCCCGAGTATGTCGGTGCCGCCTGTCTCCGGCCCGAGTTCGTCGGTGCCGCCTTCCTCGGGCCCGAGTATGTCGGTGCCGCCCGCTTCCGGCCCGAGTATGTCGGTGCCGCCTTGCTCCGGCCCGAGTATGTCGCTGCCGGCCTGCTCGGGATCTGTGGGCTGCGGTTCGTGCGCCATTGCGACCTCCTTCGCGGTACTCACGCCCATTCTTGAGGATTTGCTGCGGCCGTGCTAGCCACTTCGGCCCCTGACGGGATTCCCGGGGTGCCCGGGGAGGACACGGGCCCCATCCCGCATCAGCCGGGCGAGATGATTCACAATGAGCGCGTGACCCTGAGCCTTGATGAGATCCGCGCCGTGCCGAAGGTTCTGCTGCACGACCACCTGGACGGCGGCCTGAGAGCCTCGACCATCGTTAAGCTGGCCGAGGAAATCGGCTACGACGAGCTGCCGAGCTACGACCCGGAGGTGCTGGCCGCCTCGATGACCGGCGCCGCGCGGCGCGGTCACCTGGAGCTGTACCTGGAGCCGTTCAAGTACACGGTCGCGGTCATGCAGACCCCCGAGGCGCTGGTCCGGGTCGCCGCCGAATGCGCCGAGGACCTGGCGGCTGACGGCATCGTCTACGCCGAGGTGCGCTTCGCGCCCGAACTGCACCTGGACGGGGGACTGCAGCCCGACGAGGTCGTCGAGGCGGTGCTGGAGGGGTTCCGCCTGGGCAGCGAGGCGTCCGGGATCATCGTCCGCGGGCTGCTCACCGGCATGCGCACCACGGCCCGGTCGCTGGAGATCGCCGAGCTGGCCGTCCGCTACCGCGACCTGGGGGTGGTCGGGTTCGACATCGCGGGCGCCGAGGCCGGCTGGCCGCCCAGCCGTCACCTGGACGCCTTCGAGTACGTGCAGCGGGAGAACTTCCACATCACGATCCACGCGGGGGAGGCGTTCGGCCTGCCGTCGATCTGGGAGGCCGTCCAGTTCTGCGGCGCGGAACGCCTCGGGCACGGCGTGCGGCTCGTCGACGACATCAAGACCGACCCGGATGGCACGTCATCCCTGGGCCGGCTCGCCTCCTACGTCCGGGACCGCCGGATCCCGCTGGAGATGTGCCCCACCTCCAACATCCAGACCGGCGTCGCGGACTCGATCGCGCACCACCCGATCGGCCTGCTCCGCGACCTGTCGTTCCGCGTCACGGTCAACACCGACAACCGGCTGATGAGCGGGGTGACCCTCTCCTCGGAGCTGCACGCGCTGTCCGAGGCGTTCGGCTACGGCTGGGCCGACATCCAGTGGCTCACGATCAACGCGATGAAGAGCGCGTTCCTGCACTTCGACGAGCGCCTGGAGATCATCAACACCGTGATCAAGCCCGCGTTCGAGGTCCGGACGGAGTAGGTCCCGTGCCACCGGCCAGCGCGTACACGCGGGGGGTCAGTCGGCCGGCGTCAGGGCCTGGGCGAACTGGGCCTGGTACAGGCGTGCGTACGCACCGTCCGCGGCCAGCAGCTCAGCGTGCGTGCCCTGCTCGACGATCTGGCCGTCCTCCATGACCAGGATGAGGTCGGCGTCGCGGATGGTGGACAGCCGGTGCGCGATGACGAAACTGGTCCGGCCCTGGCGCAGGGACGCCATCGCCCGCTGGATCAGGACCTCGGTCCGGGTGTCCACCGAGCTGGTCGCCTCATCCAGGATCAGGATCGCCGGCCGGGCCAGGAACGCCCGGGCGATGGTGATGAGCTGTTTTTCCCCGGTGCTCACGTTGGCGCCCTCGTCGTCGAGGACCGTCTGGTAACCGTCGGGCAGCGTCCGGACGAACCGGTCGACGTAGGTGGCCTGGGCCGCCTCCTCGATCTGCGCGGGGGTGGCACCGGCTGACCCGTAGCCGATGTTGTCCGCGATGGTGCCGCCGAACAGCCAGGCGTCCTGCAGGACCATCCCGGTCAGCGACCGCAGCTCGTCACGGCTCATCGAGGCGATATCGGTGCCGTCCACGGTGATCCGCCCCGAGCCGATCTCGTAAAACCGCATCAGCAGGTTGACCAGCGTGGTCTTGCCGGCCCCGGTCGGCCCGACGATCGCCACGGTCTGGCCGGGCTCCACCGTGAGCGAAAGGTCCTCGATCAGCGGCCGGTCCGGCGTGTACCGGAAGGACACATGCTGGAACTCGACCCGGCCGTGGACCTGCGCGGGCCGGGCCGGCTGGGCGGCATCCGGTTCCTGCTCGTCGGCGTCCAGCAGCGCGAAGACCCGCTCGGCGGACGCGACGCCGGACTGCAGCAGGTTAGCCATGCTGGCCACCTGCGTCAGCGGCTGGCTGAACTGCCGTGAGTACTGGATGAACGCCTGCACGCCGCCCAGGGTCAGCGCGCCGGAGGCCACGCGCAGCGCGCCGACCACGGCGACGAGGACGTAGTTGAGGTTGCCGGCGAACATCATGACCGGCTGGATGGTGCCGGAGATGAACTGAGCCCGGTAACTGGCCTGGTACAGCCGCTCGTTCTGCTCGGTGAAGGTCCGCATCGCCTCGTCGCGCTGGCCGAAGACCGTGACCAGCGAGTGGCCGGTGTACATCTCCTCGATGTGCCCGTTCAGCTTGCCGGTTGTCGACCACTGCTTGATGAACTGCGGCTGCGCGCGCTTGCCGATCCGCGCCACGGCGAAGACCGAGACGGGCACGGTGACCAGCGCGATCAGGGCCAGCAGCGGCGAGATGAGGAACATGGCCGTGAGCACACCCACGATGGTCAGCAGCGAGATGACGAGCTGGCTCAGCGTCTGCTGCAGCGACTGGGCCAGGTTGTCGATGTCGTTGGTGACCCGGCTGAGGATCTCGCCGCGCGGCTGCCGGTCGAAATAGCTCAGCGGCAGCCGGGACAGCTTGGCCTGGACCTGCTCCCGCAGCCGGAAGACCACCCGCTGCACGACCGTCGCCGTGACCCGGCCCTGCATGAGCATGCCGGCCGACGAGCCGAGGTAGACCAGCAGGACCAGCAGCAGCACCTGGCCGACGTGCCCGAAGTCGATGCCCTGGCCGGGGACCAGGTGCATCGCCGACAGCACGTCAGCCTCCGTGCCGTGGCCCTCGTGGCGCAGCCGGGCGATCATCTGGGCCTGGCTGACCCCGGCCGGGATCTGCTTGCTGATGACGCCCGCGAAGATCAGGTTGGTGGCGTCGCCGAGCAGCAGGGGCCCGAGCACCGACAGCGTGACGCTGGCCGCCGCGAGCACCAGGCTCGTGACGACCAGCCGCCGGTGCGGGGCCAGCGTGCCCAGCAGCCGCCGGCTGGAGCCACGGAAGTCGAGTGATTTCTCCGTCGGCATGCCGCCCATGAACGCGGCGGGGCCACGTCCGGGACCCATTCCGCCGGAAGGCCCTGGTCCCCGCTTGGGTGTCGCCCGCTCTCCGGCACCGTTCGCGGCGGGCACCGCCCCGCTGGCCGCCTGGCCGTTGCCGCCGTTGCCGCCGTTGCCTGGGCCGCTCACGCTGCTGCCTCCTGTTCGGTCAGCTGGGAGAGCACGATCTCCCGGTAGGTCTCGTCCGTGCTCATCAGCTCATCGTGGGTGCCGGTGGCGACGATCCGCCCCGCGTCCACCACGATGATCCGGTCCGCGTGCCGGATCGTGGCGACCCGCTGGGCCACGATGACCACCGTGGCCTGCGCCGTCTCCGCCGCCAGCGCGGCCCGCAGCCGCGCGTCCGTGGCGTAGTCGACGGCCGAGAACGAATCGTCGAACAGGTAGATCTCGGGCCGGTGGACCAGCGCCCGCGCGATGGCCAGCCGCTGCCGCTGCCCGCCGGATACGTTGGTTCCGCCCTGGGCGATCGGGGCGTCCAGACCGCCGGGCATCCGCTCGACGAAGTCCCGGGCCTGAGCGACCTCCAGCGCGTGCCAGAGATCGTCGTCGGTGGCCTCCTGGTTGCCGTAGCGCAGGTTGGTGGCCACGGTCCCGGAGAACAGGTACGGCCTCTGCGGGACCAGCCCGATCAGGTCCGACAGCAGGGCCGGGCTGAGCTCGCGGACGTCGGCCCCGTCGATGAGCACCGCCCCGCCGGTGACATCCATCAGCCGGGGGATGAGGCTCAGCAGGGTGGTCTTCCCGCTGCCGGTGCCGCCAATGACCGCGGTGACCTCGCCGGGCCGGGCGGCGAAGCTGATGCCGGACAGCACCGGCTTCTCGGCCCCGGGATAGCGGAACTCCGCGTCCCGCAGCTCCAGGTACCCGTGGCGGTCCAGATCGAGCACCGGGCGGTCCGGCGGCAGCAGGTCAGGAGGGGTGTCGAGGACCTCCACGATCCGCTCGGCGCACACCTCCGCCCGCGGCACCATCATGAAGACGAAGGTCGCCATCATGATCGACATCAGGATCTGCAGCAGGTAGCTGAGGAACGCGGTCAGCGCGCCGATCTGCATGCTGCCGCTGGCCACCAGGTGGCCGCCGAACCACAGCACCGCGATGCTGGACAGGTTGAGGATCAGCATCACGGCCGGGAACATGAGCGCGATCAGGCGGCCGACGCCGAGCGAGACGTCGAAGAGACCGTCGTTCGCGGCGGTGAACCGGTCACGCTCCCGGGAGTCACGGACGAACGCCCGGATCACCCGCACGCCGGTGATCTGCTCGCGCAGCACCCGGTTGATGCTGTCGAGGCGCGTCTGCATCAGCCGGAACAGCGGCCGCATCCGCCTGATGATCAGGCCGACGATCACGCCCAGCGCCGGGACCGCCACCAGCAGCAGGGAGGACAGCGGGACGTCCTGGTTCAGGGCCAGGATGATGCCGCCCACGCACATGATCGGGGCCGACACCAGCAGCGTGAAGCTCATCAGCGCGAGCATCTGGACCTGCTGCACGTCGTTCGTCGTCCGGGTGATCAGCGACGGGGTGCCGAACCGCCCGACCTCACGGGCGGAGTACGCCTGGACCCGCTGGAAGATGGCGTGCCGGGCGTCGCGGCCCACCGCCATCGCGGTCCTGGCCCCGAAGTACACCGCGCCGATCGCGCAGACGATCTGCAGCAGGCTGACGGCCAGCATGACGCCGCCGATGCGCATGATGTAGCGGGTGTCGCCGGTGATTATCCCGTTGTCGATGATGTCGGCGTTCAGGGTCGGCAGGTAGAGGGTCGCCAGGGTCTGCACCAGCTGCAGCAGGGCGATGGCGGTGATCGCTTTGCGGTACGGGCGCAGGTAGATGCGCAGAAGCCGGATGAGCATGGGCATCTCTTCTGGGTCGGTGGCGGGACGGGCCGGAGGCGAGGAGGGCAGGCAGGCGGGCGGAGGCGGGGCAGCAACGGGAGGCCGGTCCGGCGGCGGGGCCGCCGGTCACGCTGCGGGGCCGCCGGTCACGCTAGCCCGGGGCGGCCGCGGGTGGCACGTCATTTTCCGGCTGGCCGGCCGGCGGCAGCGCGGCGAGCATGCCGTCGGCCAGTTCGCGCAGGGCGTCCTCGATGATGGGCGCGAGCGCGACCGGCGGATCGGTGAACAGCCAGCGCTCGGTGGCCGCCTGGACCACGGCCGTCACCGCGCCGGCGAGGGCACGGGTGAAGAACGTGCCTTGGCCGGCGGCGCCGGTGCGATCGGTAATGGCCCCCGCCAGCTCGTACTGCATCATCGCCAGGGCCTTCAGGTACTCGCCGCGCAGCACCGGGGAACAGGTAACGAGCCGGATGCCGGCGATCCGCTCGGGGTCGGGGGCCGTGCTGGCCGGGGCGTAAACCGTCAGCACCGCGTTCCGGACGGCGGTCCAGAGGCTTTCGCTGGCAGGCCGTTCGCGCAGGGCGTCGCCGATCCGGGCGGACCGGTCCAGCGCCAGGGCGCAGATCGCCTCGTACTTGCTGCCGAAGTAGTTGTTGAACGTCCGCGGCGAAACGTCCACCGCCGCCGCGATGTCCTCGACGAGCACGTTCTCCAGGCCCCGTTCGATGGCCAGGCGCATGGCGGCGGCGCCGAGGGCCTGCCGGGTGGCGCGCTTCTTGCGCTCGCGCAGGCTGGTCTGCCCGGCCGTGGCCGCGGTGTTCATGCCACCAGGATACGGAGAATTGCGGGTCACGCAAATTTGCCGCTCACGACAATTGAATGCGCCCGCCGCCGGTCCCCTCGCCTCCTCCGGGCGAGGCGAAGGCGATGTGCCCGCGGCCGCAGGCAGCTGACCTGCACTCGTCTCCGCCGCGCCTATGGGCAGACTTCTGGGTCGCATATGACCAGCAGGCTGCCCATAGTGGAATGGGCGGGGCTTTAACTCCCGAACCGCCTCCGGCCGGGTGCGTGCCGCTGACTCAGGACACTAGAGCGTGAACGAGGCGCCGGCCTGGGAACTGATGGACGAGCCCGGCTGCGGATCCGCCATCGCGCGGGTCGCGGTGCCCGCGTAGAGGATCACGACGATGGCGACCACCGCCAGGCCGGCGGTGATAAAGCCGAGACCGGGCGTGCTGGCTCTGGAAAAGGCGGCCAGGACGCCCGCGGTGCCCAGTTCCGCGCCGATCCCGAACATCGTCAGGATGTTGACGCCCAGGATGATGCCCAGGCTGGCGACGATCACGTTGGTGCCCTGCGGGGCCAGCAGCCGCCGTGGCCGCGGCAAGGGGTAATCGGGGCGCCGGGGGGCCGACATCACCGCGCCCTGAGAGAGGCTCATGTCGGCGGCCCCGGTCACGGTTATCTTCGCCCCGCCGGTCGCGTCGATGAGGATCGGCTGGGTCAGCGGCGCATCGGCAGGCGCGGGCGGTGCCGGGGGCACGACCTGGACGAGCCGGACATGCCGTGCCGCCTGCTTTATCGGCTGGGCCTGCTCTGGCGGCCCGGGTGACTGGGCCAGCACGTCACTGGCCTGAATGGTCCACGTTCCCGCGGGGGTACCGACGGGTGCGCTGAGACAGATGGTGCTGCCCGGCAGGACGGCGAGTACCGTCGCCCAGTGTGCGGACCCGTCCGCCATCGTCGTGTCCGTGACCACCGTGATGCTTGCCCCGGAGGGCACGCTGATGCCCGCGGCCCGCAGCCCCGGCACCATGACGGTCGCGTCGGCCATCAGCCCGGGATTACGCACCGTGAACGACGAGTAAAGGGTGCCGAACCGTTTAGCACGTCCGTCGTTACCCGACCGAGGCAGCCCAGGAACGGAGGCATGGCCGCGGCCCACGGCAGGCACCCGACGGCCGGGCAGTACCCGGGAACAGGCGGTCGCGCCGGTTCGTTAGGCATACGAACTGTTAGGCTTCCGCACCAACCTGGGGATGACGACGTGAACGACCCTGGTCCGGGCGCTGAGACGCTGGACGTGCCGACCGCGCAGGCGGCCGTGCTCACCGTGATGCGCCTGTTCCGCGCGCTGGAGCGGGTCGATACCGGCCTGACCCCCCAGCAGTACCGCATCCTGAAGCTGGCGGGCGTCGGCGGGGAGCGTTCGGCCCGGCTGGCCGAGCGGCTGGCGGTCGCCAAGCCCACGCTGACCGCAATCGCCGACAGCCTGGTTGCCGCGGGTTATGCCCAGCGCGAGACCGAGGCCGGCGACCGGCGGGTCGTGCGGCTCTGCCTGACGGCCATGGGCCGCGCCGCCCTCGAGCGGGCCGACGCCGCCTATGCCGGCTGGCTCCGCGCGCTGCTCGGCGAAACCAGTGACACGGCCGGGGTGCTCGAGGCCCTCCGCGACCTGGACGCGGCGATGGATGAGCGGCGCCGGGCCCGGCTGGGGCTGGCATGAGGGCACGCGGGCAGAGGCTCGCCGCGGGACCTGCGACGACGGCGGGGTCAGGCGCACGCCCGGGGGCGCAGGACGCCTGGCTGCGGCGGCTGGCCGGCTACTGCGCCCGGCACCGCCGGCTGGCGTTCAAGGCCCTGGGCGGCTCGCTGGCGGCCACCGTCGCCCAGGCGGGCATCCCGCTGATCATGGCGTGGATCGTCGACAGCGCGATCCTCGACCACCACGAGCCGATCTGGCTGGGGGCCACGGTGCTCATCGTGGCCGGGCTGCTCAGCTTCGGCGGCGTCTACACCCGGCGGTACCGGGGCGGCCAGCTGTCGCTCGAGGTCCAGCACGACATGCGCACCGAGCTCTTCGCATCGCTGGAGCGGCTGGACGGGGCCCGCCAGGACCAGCTGCACACCGGCCAGATCGTCAGCCGCTCCATCTCCGACCTGAACATGGTCCAGAGCCTGCTCGCCCAGATGCCCATGCTGCTCGGCAACGCCCTGCTCTTCGTGCTGTCGATCGCGATCATGGCCTACCTGTCACCGCTGCTCACCGTGGTGGCGCTGGCGATCGCGCCCGCGCTCTGGCTGATCGCGATCGCCTCGCGGCGCAGGCTCTTCCCCGCCAGCTGGGACGCGCAGCAGAAGGAGGCGGAGGTCGCCGGCGTCGTCGATGGCGCGGTGACCGGCGTACGGGTGGTCAAGGGCTTCGGTCAGGAGGAGCAGGAGATCGGCCGGCTGGAGGGCGTCGCCACGCGGCTGTACTCCGCCCGCGTGCGCGTCGTCCGGCTGACGGCCCGCTACAACCCCGCGCTGGGGGCCGTCCCCATGTTCGGCCAGGTCGGGGTCCTCGCGCTGGGCGGCTGGCTGGCCCTGCACGGCTCGATCAAAATCGGGGTCTTCCTCGCCTTCTCCCTCTACATCGGGCAGATGGTCTCGCCCGTGCGCGCGCTGACCACCCTGATCACGATCGGCCAGGAGGCGCGGGCCAGCGTGATCCGGGTCTACGAGGTGATCGACGCAAAGCCGGTGGTCACCGAGAAGCCTGGTGCGGTGGACCTGCCGGCGGGAACGCCCGACGTGGAGCTGGACGACGTCGCCTTTGGCTACCTGCCCTCTCAGCCGGTGCTGCGGGGCCTGTCCCTGCACGTGCGGCCGGGCGAGACGCTCGCGGTGGTCGGAACATCAGGATCGGGCAAGTCGACGATCTCCCTGCTGCTGCCCCGCTTCTATGACGTCAGGGGCGGCGTGATCCGGGTCGGCGGCCAGGACGTCCGCGACCTGACCCTGGAGTCGCTGCGCGCCTCGATCGGCCTGGTGATGGAGGACAGCTTCCTGTTCTCTGACACCATCCGGGCCAACATCTCCTACGGCCGGCCCGATGCGACGCACGAGCAGATCGTCGCGGCGGCCAGGGCGGCGGAAGCCGACGAGTTCATCACCAGCCTGCCGGACGGCTACGACACCGTCATCGGCGAGCAGGGCCTCACCCTGTCCGGCGGCCAGCGCCAGCGGGTGTCGCTGGCCAGGGCACTGATCACCAACCCGGCGATCCTGATCCTGGACGACGCCACCTCCGCCATCGATGCGGGGATCGAGGCGCAGATCCACGCCACCCTGCACAAGGTGATGGCCGGGCGCACCACCCTGCTGATCGCGCACCGCCGCTCGACGCTCCAGCTGGCCGGCCGGATCGCCGTCCTGGATAAGGGACGGCTGGTCGACGAGGGTACGCACGAGGAACTCACCGCGCGCTGCCCGATGTACCGGCTGCTGCTGGCCGGCCCGGGCGAGGACGCCGAGGGCGTCGACGCCGGTGAGCTCGCTTACCACGAGAACGCCGGCCGGGGCGATCCCGCCGCCGGATGGGACCCTGCCCCCGGGACCGTGACCTCCGCCCTGTGGGAGGCGGCGGTCGACCCGGCCGGGTCCACCGCCGCGGCGGGCGTAAAGGGCAGCCAGCTGGCCCGGGTGTCGGGCTCCGCAATCGGCCGCGGCATGGGCGCCGCCGCACGCGGCGGCCGGGGCCGAAGTGGCGCTGGCGGGGGCATGCTCGCGGGGATACCACCGACGCCCGAGCTGCTCGCGAAGGTGGACGCGCTGCCGCCAGCCAGCGAACTGCCCCGGGTCAGCCGCGCGGCGGCCCGCGCTGCCGACCCGCACTTCACCCTGCGCAGGCTGCTGCGGCCGATCGCGCTGGCGCTCTTCGCCGGGCTGGTCCTCGACGGCCTCGACGCCATCGCCAGCGTCGCGATGCCCGCGCTGGTACGCGGCGGCGTCGACAACGGCGTCCTGACCAGGGAATTCCATCCCATCATCGTGGTCTCGCTGGTTGGCCTGGCGATCGTCTGCGCCAACTGGGTCATCAACATCGTCCAAACGAACGTGGTGGGACGCAACGGCGAGCGGATGCTGTACACGCTGCGCGTCAAGATCTTCTCCCACCTGCAGCGGCTCGGCCTCGACTTCTACGAGCACGAGATGTCCGGCCGGATCATGACCCGCATGACGACGGACGTGGACGCGCTGGACACGTTCCTCCAGACCGGGCTGATCACCATGGTCAACGCGGTCCTGACGTTCGCCGGCGTGCTGGTCGCGTTGCTGCTCATCAACTTCCGGCTGGGTATCACGCTGCTGGCGATCATCCCGGTCCTGGTGGCGGCCACGCTGGTGTTCCGCGCGAAGTCCTCGCGGGCCTACACCGATGCCCGCGAGAAGGTCAGCATGGTCAACGCCGACCTGCAGGAGAACGTGGCCGGCCTGCGGACCGCGCAGGCGTACCGGCGCGAAGGGCGCAACCAGGAGCATTTCGCCGCCCTGAGCGACAGCTACCGACGGTCCCGGCTACGTGCGCAGCGCTACATCGCCCTCTACTTCCCGTTCGTGCAGCTGCTGTCTACCGTGGCCGGGGCACTCATCCTGTTCGTGGCCGCGGGCGAGGTGCACAGCAAGACGCTGACGGCTGGCGGCCTGATCGCCTATCTGCTCTACATCGACCTGCTCTTCTCCCCCGTGCAGCAGCTGTCCCAGGTCTTCGACGGCTACAACCAGGCCGCCGTCGGCTTGCGGCGGATCAAGGATCTGCTGCGGCGGACGACCAGCACCCCCGAGGCCGCGCACCCGCAGACGGTCGGCCGCCCCCGCGGCCAGATTGAGTTCCGTGATGTGCGGTTCAGGTACTCCGGGCAGCCGCGGGACGCGCTGTCAGGCGTCAATCTGGTCGTCTGGCCCGGCGAGACCGTGGCGCTGGTCGGCCAGACCGGCGCGGGCAAGTCCACGATGGTCAAGCTGGTCGCGCGGTACTACGACGTCACGTCGGGCAGCCTGCTCGTCGATGGCACCGACATCCGGGAGCTCGACCTGTCAGGGTACCGGCAGCAGCTGGGCGTGGTACCCCAGGAGCCCTACCTGTTTCCCGGGACGGTCCGGGACGCGATCGCCTACGGCCGCCCGGATGCCACCGACGCCGAAGTCGAGGCGGCGGCACGCGAAGTGGGGGCGATCGAGATGATCGCCCGGCTGCCCGGCGGCTTCCGGCACGAGGTGGCTGAGCGGGGACGCAACCTGGCCGCAGGCCAGCGTCAGCTGATCGCCCTGGCCCGCGCCTACCTGGTGGATCCGGCCATCCTGCTGCTCGACGAGGCCACCGCCGCGCTCGACCTGGCGTCGGAGGCGGCGGTGAACAGCGCGACGGAGCGGCTGACGGCCAAGCGCACCACCCTCGTGGTCGCGCACCGGCTGACGACCGCCTCGCGGGCCGACCGCATCGTGGTGATGGAGTCAGGCAGGATCGCTGAGGCCGGCCGCCACGAAGAGCTGCTGGAGCGCGGCGCCAGCTACGCGGCTCTGTGGGCCGCGTTCGCCGGGGACGCCGAGCTCGTTGCCTGACCAGCTCCGGTCCGCCATTTCACATTCCCGTCCCCGCAGCAGCGCCTGCCTGCTGCTGTCGTTCTCCAGGTCAGGCCCGGATCCAGCCGTCGCGCGAAGCCGATCATCTCCTCAATGCTGTAACGCCTCAGGGCAGCCGCCGTGTCTACGTAGTCACGCGGCTCGGCCCGGCCTTCTCTGAACTAACCGGCATGCGCTGCCTGCACCGTGTTGTCCGCGGTGTTCAGCAGCCACCCGCCGAAGCGCGTCCCGTTCGGCTGCAGCATCAGGGTGATCAGCTGATCAACGGTGTAGTGCTCCAAGGCGAATGGTGTCCTCACACCCGGCAGCTGTGGGCTGGGCGAGGTCGTCATCGGCGCTTTCCGCCTGCTCCGCGCCGACCGGGTAGTTCCGGGCGGGCAGCAGCCGGATCCCCTGGCCGAGCGGGATGATGCCAGGCAGCTCGAGGTGTGCCTGCCTAGTGATGACGTCGGTCCCTTGGATCGCCAGGGTCGCGGTGATGTCACAGCGCCCGGAGTGCAGGGTGACCAGCCGCCCGGCCCTGATCCCTGCCCCTAGGGCGCTGACGTCGAACACAACGGACAGGCCGAGCTGGAGGGTGGCCACCCGGTGTCCGTCTATCAGGACCGTGACAGAGGGCTGCTGGGTCGTGGTGATCTGGTGCGTGGCCAGGTCTACCAGCTCGGTGCTGCCGGGCGTGGCCAGCGTGTGCCTCGCGGCGGCGGCGAGGTCATGATGTGCGCGCCATCCGGCCACGAGCAGGCTTATCAGGTCGATATCCAGGAGCCCGGCGGCCCGAGTCGTGGCCTCGCGGACGGCGGCTTCGCGGGTCGCCTTCGGGAGGTTCTCCAGGGCGCGGCCGAGGCTCCCGCCGCCTGCAGACAGAATCTGGTCGGCCAGTGCCCCGGGGGCGTCTTGGCCCGGGCCGAACAGTAGATCCAGGGTGGTGCTGGGGTGGCCTTGTACGGCTGGCGTCATGGCCTTGCCTCCTCGATCGTGGTCGTGCTAGTTCCCGGGCTGGGTTCTATGTGCACCGTGTGCGTCGCGTCTGTTCCGGTGGTATGGACACTCACCAGGCCCGGTGGGCCGGTGTGCGGCTCGACCCGTACCCTCGGCGTGGGCGTCGGCAGCACATGTCGGCGCAGCCACCGTCGGCGTACGGCCAGCGCGCCGGCCGCGGCCGCAAGGATTACGGCCGCGGCCGCCAGCAAGCTGACCAGTGCACCTGCCCCTTTCGACGTGGGCGGGTTCTCCTGGAAGGACCGTGTCACGTCGGGGGCTGCCGCGTAGCGGGCGCTCCCGCCCTGCGAGGCCGTGATCGTGCACGGGCCGGCCGCCACGGTCGTGACGGTGGAACCGGTCACCGTGCACACCGACGGTGTGTCCGAGCTGAACGACACCGGCAGCCCCGATGACGCGCGTGCCGACAGGACGGCCGGCGTGCCGACCGTCGTGCCGGGCGGCTGCCTGAACGTGATCGTCTGCGAAGCCGGCCCGGCTGGGACCGGGTTGACCTGGAAGGACCGTGTCACGTTGGGGGCTGCCGCGTAGCGGGCGCTCCCGCTCTGTGAGGCGGTGATCGTGCACGGGCCGGCCGCCACGGTCGTGACGGTGGAACCGGTCACCGTGCACACCGACGGCGTGTCCGAGCTGAACGACACCGGCAGCCCCGATGACGCGCGTGCCGACAGGACGGCCGGCGTGCCGACCGTCGTGCCGGGCGGCTGCCCGAACGTGATCGTCTGCGGAGCCGGCCCGGCTGGGACCGGGTTGACCTGGAAGGACCGTGTCACGTTGGGGGCTGCCGCGTAGCGGGCGCTCCCGCTCTGTGAGGCGGTGATCGTGCACGGGCCGGCCGCCACGGTCGTGACGGTGGAACCGGTCACCGTGCACACCGACGGCGTGTCCGAGCTGAACGACACCGGCAGCCCCGATGACGCGCGTGCCGACAGGACGGCCGGCGTGCCGACCGTCGCGCCGGGCGGCTGCCCGAACGTGATCGTCTGCGGAGCCAGCGTGGCTTGCACCGGGTTGACCTGGAACGACCGTGTCACGTTGGGGGCCGCCTGGCGGGCTTCGGGTGCTTGGTAGGCCGTGATCGTGCACGTGCCGGCCGCCACGGTCGTGACGGTGGAATCCGCCACCGTGCACACCGGCAGCGTGTCCGATTTGAAGAACACCGGCAGGTCCGGTGGGGACGCCGACGCCGTCAGGGGGACCGGCGTGCCGACCGTCACATCGGGCGGCTGGTCGAAAGTGATCGTCGGCGCGGTCGGCGCCTGAACCTGGAACGACCGCGTCACCTCAGGAGCCGCGTAGGGGGGCTTCCCGTGCTGGAGGGCCGTGATCGTGCACGTGCCGACCGTCACGGTCGTGACGGTGGAATCCGCCACCGTGCACACCAACGGCGTGTCCGATTTGAAGAACACCGGCAGGTCCGGTGGGGACGTCGACACCGTCAGGGGGACCGGCGTGCCGACCGTCACATCGGGCGGCTGGTCGAAAGTGATCGTTGGCGCGGTCGGCGTCGTAGCGGCAGCGCTGACGTGGGCTGTGAGCCAGGTGTTCTGCACCTTTGCGGATGGGCTGGTCTCCTGGTAGACGCCGCCTGCCCACCGTGCCGGACTGCTCACCACAGCGGCGAGGAGGCAGATTCCCAGGAACCTCCACAGCCGGGACTGGCACCCGGTAAGACCCAGGGCAACCTTTCCGCTTAGCCCGGTCAGGTCGGGCACTTTGCCGAGCTGCGGCTGGTCCAGGTCCATGACTGCGCTCCTTGCCCCTAACAGAAAGTCCCGCAGGGGTGTTACTCCGTCATGAAGCTGGAGGCCCGGGCTCGCCGGAAGATACGTGCCCTAAGGCGAGGGATTGCTGGCCGGTGCTAAGCGCCGATTTCGCATAGCTCATTCGGCCCTGTTTTCGGATGGCCTTTCACTTGCTCGCAGCAGGATCCGCCCAGGTCAGCCGGTTCGAGCTGGCACGGACCCGCCTGCTGCCATCGCTGCGATCTCGCTGCGATGGCATCACTGATTGTTTCCAGGTGCTCGGGCCCGCTGCCGGAGACCGCGCCTGGATTCGACCGTGATCATGCTTTGCATGCCTGTTGCTCTAGCGACTTGTCGATGACTGTTAGCTTGCGGGGCCTTGCCGCGGGGGGAGCAGCGCTGCCTCAGCAGCTTCGCTGCAGGACGAGCGCCTTGAAGAGGGCCCCCCATTGATAGGCGATCGCGTAAGGCCACTGGGATGCGGCCAGCGGGGTGGTAACCACGTAGACGCCGTCGGCGACACAGCGCCCGAACCTGATGCGCGCGCGGGTGTCCTGATCCGGCGTGGTCACCAGGGCCACGGAGTGCCAGTGGTACTGCTTCGCCAGACGGCCGACGAACTGGGCCTCGCCCTGCGTGGTGCCCGGGTAAGGCTGGAAGCAGATCACCCGGTAGGCCACGCCATGCGGCTTGCAGACGCTGGCGGGAACCGCGTGTTCTTCCCGCTCGGCCTGCCGGAGATGTCGAGTATGCCAGCCGTTGCTGCCCGGGCCCGCCGGGTTAGCGGCCGGGGGTCAGCTCCGTGGCCAGGAACTGAACCGTTCCCGCAGGTCAGCGACGTCGGCGGGGGTGAGCCCGTAGCGGGCGAACATTTGGTCGGGCATGCGGTCGAGCTGACGGCCGGCGTCCGCGAAGTCCCGTTCGGTCAGACCGGGGTCCAGGCGGCGGGCCAGCCCAATCAGCTGGGCCACGGTGTACCGGCCGAGCGCGGCCGCGGTATCAACGTAGTCACGCGGCTCGACCCGGCTGGCCAGCGCGCAGACCTTCGACCCGATCACGTCCTCCAGATGCAGCACCGGGAGGTCCGGCACGGGGCCGACGTCCATCGTCACCGGCCGGCGGCCCCGGTCGAAGTAGGCCATCTGCAGCATCATCTGGGCGCCGTCCGGGGCGGTGACGATCCATTCGGCCAGGCCGTCGCCCATGCCGTCGAACACGTCGGCGAGGCCCCCGGCCACGTCCCGGCGTTCCACCCCATAGCCGGCCTCGCGCAGCGCGTCCCCGACCGCCCCGGCGGCCGCCTTCACACCGTCGTCCTCGTTGGTGAACAGGTCCACGTCCTCGGTGGGCCGGCTGATGATGCCGTGCGCGATCAGCGCGTTGCCGCCGCCCAGCGCGAAACCATGGGTGCCCGCGGCGCGCAGCGCGATGGCGGCCACGTCACGGTGGAACTCATCGACCGGCATGCAGGCACCGGGCGGTTACGCGGCCGGGCTGGCCGCCGAGGCGGCGCGCAGGACGGGGTGCCGCTCCTCCCAGGCCTGCCGGACCCCCTTGGGCAGGAAAAGCTCCGGCCACACCGCGACCAGCGTGTCCCCGTTCAGGAACTCGGTCAGGTCCCCGGGCCGGGACGCTTCCCGCAGCACGGTCTGGTACATCCAGCGCAACGTGGCCGGGTCGTCCAGGTCGAACGTGCGGTCGGGGTACCAGAACAGCCACAATGGCAGCTCCACCGTGCCCGACACCGGTCCCTGCATCTCGGCCAGGTCCTCCGCGACCAGCACGGAACGCCCCGGGCGCGCCTGGTGCGGCGCCGGGGTCGCAGGGTTTGTTAGGGCCGGGTCGGCAGCCGTGGGTACGGGGGCCATGGGTACAGGATAACCGTTCCGCCCGCCAATCTGAAGCCATACTCGAAACTATGATCGACGCACGCGGTTACACGTCATCGGTGATCCCTCGTCCCTGGGGCTTCGACCTGAAACCGCCGCGAATCAGATATCCCAGCCGCGGACTCGCGTCGCGAGTGCGCTGGCAAGTCGCTGACCAGCGACCTCGCGGGCGCCGCGGACGGTTTATCCGCACGGTCTCGCCGGTTGGACGTGTTCACTGTTCGTGGGCTGCGGGCTCCCCACCGCTGGTTCACAGGCCGGGGAAGGAGCGGCCGGGGTTGTGCTCGGACAGCACGGACGCCGGACCGATCAGGCTCTTGTCCGGTTCCCCGATGACCTCCTCGGTCTTGCCCTCGTAGTCATACTTCCTCAGCACATGCTTGATCGCCTCAAGCCTGGCCCGCTTCTTATCGTTGCTCTTGATCACCGTCCACGGCGCGTGCTCGCTGTCGGTGTAGTGGAACATCGCCTCCTTGGCATCGGTGTAGGCGTCCCACTTGTCAAGCGACTCGATGTCCATCGGGCTGAGCTTCCATTGCCGGACCGGGTCGACCCGGCGGATGATGAACCGCGTGCGCTGCTCCGAGCGCGTCACCGAGAACCAGAACTTCGTCAGGTGCAGCCCGGAGCGGACCAGCATGCCCTCGAACTCCGGCGCCTCCCGCATGAACTCGGTGTATTCCGCGTCCGTGCAGAAGCCCATCACCCGCTCCACGCCCGCCCGGTTATACCAGGAGCGGTCGAACATGACGATCTCGCCCGCCGCGGGCAGATGCGGCACGTAACGCTGGAAATACCACTGGGTCTGTTCCCGTTCGCTCGGCCTGGCCAGCGCGACCACCGTGGCGCCGCGAGGGTTCAGGTGCTCGGTGAACCGCTTGATCGTGCCGCCCTTGCCGGCCGCATCGCGGCCCTCGAACACGATCACGATGTGCTCGCCCGTGGACTTGACCCAGTTCTGCAGTTTGACCAGCTCAACCTGCAGCGGGCGCTTGAAGTACTCATACTCCTCCCGCGTCATCTTCTCGGCGTACGGGTAGTCCTCGCGCCACGTGTCGACCACCCGGCCGTCCGGCCAGCGCAAGACTGGGTCATCATGTTCGTCGTCGTCGTCAACGCTCAGCCCCGCCATAAGGACCGGATCGGACGCCCAGTCCTCCGGCAGCGCATTGAACTCAGAAGTGGATTGACTAGTCATGTTCCCAGCACAGCACCTTCCCGGCCCACGGTCACGAGCGGGGCTCGATCTGGCCCCGGCCAGTCGCTGCCGCAAGACAAGCCGTGTGCCATCGTCTCGCCATATCAGGGGCGGGCGCCTTTGCCCGGGGCCTGGCGGGTCTACCCGTTCGGGTGATGGATGTCCACGGGCGGCAGGTCCTGCACCTGCTGCTTGGTGATGTTGAGCCGGATACCGTCCTTGACCCCGGTCACGGCGCCGATCGGGATGGCCACTTCCTTGCGGCCCCACAGGTGCCCCTCCTGGAGCAGTACGTGGGTCACGTGGCGGCTGTCGGGGTCGATGACCAGCCCTTGGACTTTCCCGATGTGGCCGTCGGTGGCATGGACGTGCTCGCCGCGGCGCACCTCCACCTCGTCCAAGGGGACAGTGTCGTAGGTGACGGTCTGCGGAATGTAGTTCCCGGCCCCGCCGATGCCCATACCGTAGTAGGGCATGGAGAGCACCTGTTCCGGGTCATAGCCCGGGTATCCGGGGGTGCCGGGCAGGAACTGCGTCTCCTCGGCGGGATCGAGCTTCTCGAAGTCGGCCAGGGTGCAGCGGAGCCGGATCTCGCCCGCCGTGGCGTCGGCAAGGCCGAGCGGAACAAGCCGGCCGGGGCCATGCCAGTACCCTGGCTCGACCACGAGATGAGTGACCGTACGAGCGATCGGGTCAACAACCACGCGGCTCATCTTGCCGCAGGCCCCATCGCTACAGCTAACGTCGGCCCCGATCGTGAACGGCGTCGTCTTCGTCATGGCCACCCTCATTCCTGGTGGGGTCATCGTTGCGGCTGGTGAGCGCGGCGCCGGTTATGGCCCGGGCCGCTGCGGGTCGGTGTCGGCGATGCCCTGGGGCACGACCTTGCCTCGCTCGATGTCCTCGGACAGTCTGGCCTTGGCGGCCAGGGCCCCCTCGTCCAGCACGCCCGAGCCCGCCGCACGCGAGATGACGTCGCCGCCGCGGCCGCGCAGCACGGACGCGAAGCCGACGGCGATCAGCGCCCCAGCGACCGGCCCCGCCAGGTACACCCAGTAGCTGGTCCAGTCACCGCTAGCCAGGGCGGGGCCGAAGGAGCGGGCCGGGTTCATCGATACGCCGCTGACCGGGGCCGCCCACAGGCCGGCCAGGGCGACGTAGCCGCCGACGCCGAGCGCGGCGATCGCGCCGACGTTCTGCGCGGCCGACGCGGTACCCAGGATCACGCTCACCAGCAGCGCGGTGAGCACGATCTCCATCAGCAGCGCCTGCCAGTTCTTGTATCCGGGGCCCGGCAGCGTCGCCCCCAGGTGCTCGACGTTCCCGAACACCCAGCGCAGGAACAGGCACGCCAGCGTCGCGCCGGCCAGCTGGATGATGATGTAGCCGGGGACACGCTTCCACGGGAAGTCCCCGCGCAGCGCGAAGGCCAGCGACACGGCCGGGTTCAGGTGCGCGCCGGAGACCGCACCCATGAACAAGATGATCGCCGTCACCGTCAGGCCCGGCGCGACGACCGCCGCGGCCAGGCTGATCTGCCCCTTCGCGTGCAGAAGCCCGCCGCCCGCGGCGGCCAGGACCAGCGCGAAGGTGCCCAGCAGCTCCGAGAACAGCCGCCGCCATTCCTTGCGCGGGTCATCGAAGTCCGCCCGGTCCCCGAATTCGAGCCACAGCACGTGGTGCGTGCGCGGGAACGCCGGGCCCAGCGACCCCGGGTCAATCCGCTGGGCCGCTGCGCCGCCCGCGGCGCCCGCCCCCGGCGCGGTCCCGCGCCTGCCCGGGCCGTCCGCCCGGCTCACCGGTACGTTGTCTGTCATGCCCCGGGTCCTTCCCGTCAACAGCACCGAAGAGGCTTCACCATCAAGACGGCAAACCCGCGCCTCCTCGTCGCCCGCGCGACCAGACCAGGGCCGCCCCCCGGCGTCCTCGCACTGCCGCGTTGTCAGTCCTCAGCCGCAGTCCCATCCCATCCAAGTTCTCTTCCTCATCTGCATCGTTGTTCCCGGTGCGCCGGGCAGGCCAGGGACCAAGGTCCCCGTCGCGGAGCAGGTCCGGGCAGGCGGGCCCCGGCAGGAAGGTCTTGCTTGTGCCGTTATCTCATCGGGCGCTGCGTGATGGTCCCAGGACTGCGCGCAGGACAATCGCCAGTTCGCCGCACGGAACCCAGGACCCTGGATGTACTCCTCAACGGCCCGGATCGTGTATTTCGTCGCCCTCTATGTGTCGATCCGGACTAACGCGGAGGCGCCGCGGCTCACCGTCAGCGCGTGCGGGCCTCGCCAGGTGGTCTCGCTGATCAGGTGCCCCGAGGCCGGTCGGCGTGGCCGCGGCTGACTGATGAGCCTTATGCCGGCGGTGGTGGCGGATGGCGAGCAGCACGCAGACGGCGCCGAGCGAGACGCCTCCGATGAGCATGCCGAGGCTGACCGGGTCGTGATGACCGGTAGAGACCTTACCCGCGCCGTAGGCGGCCGGTCCGACCGACAGGACGAACACGGTACCGGCGAAGAAGTTCCAGACCGCGAATTGGCTGAACTTCATGTCCATGGCGCCCGACACCAGTGAAGGCGTGAAGAACACGGCGGCGCGTCCCCACTTCTGGTAGACCTCTTCCCCCTTGGCGACGGCGTTCTTCCGCATCTTCAGGGCTGGTCCCGGGTGTTCCAGGAGCTGCCGGCCCCACCGGTCGCCGATCTGGTAGCCCAGCAGCCCGCCGACCTCGTTGCCTATGGCCGCAACGATGAGCACGGCGGCGATGTTCAGCTGGCCCTGGCTGGCGAGGACCGCGGCGGCACCGATCGCGGCCGTCCCGATGATGGGGACCCCCATATACCCCGCCGCGGTGGCGGCGAACACAGCCAGGTAGGCCCAGATACCAATGCCACCGGCCGAACTAGCAGCGGCAACTGAGTGCATGACGCACCTCGAATCTGCGGAATGCCAGATTCAACGGCCGGTCCGCCCACACCAGCCGCGCGCTATCCAGACTGGGCGATCCGTTGCGTGGCATAGCCGCACCTATCCCATCCAGCTCGTAAACAAGGTACGGCAGCACCATGTAGACGACGGAATGCAGGCCGCAGGTGTCTGCGGTGATGCCGGCTGGCCGACCGCCGGAGTGCTGCGGACCCTGGCACACATGCAGGGCATCCGGGCCTGGCCGGACACGGCGAACCGGCGGTAGCTCCGCCGCCGGGATCGCTTACCGGCCGGCCTGGAACATCGGCCAACGGGTCGCGTGCCGCGGGGCGTGCTGCTCATACGCTTCCACGCCGGCCGCGATCGGGTAGGGCCCGCGGATCCGCTGAAGCTCCGGGGAGACCTGCTGGTAATCCAGGTCGGGATCGTCGCCGCAGTCGCAGCAGATGAGCTCATACGCGTCGGTGTAGCCGCCTTCCGACCGGCCGCCGACGACGCGGGCCGGCTGGCGCCGCAGGACCAGCGTCCAGTCCTGCCCGGGCGGACGATGGGTGGTCATGCCTGCCCCCCTTGTCGATGACTTCGCTGAATTTGAAGTTGTGCCGCACGCGGGCCGCCTCCTAGGGCCGTTCGTCCCGAAACGATGGTGCCTGTGACCCATGGCACGAACCCGCGAACTGCGTCCGGCCTCTGCTGTGCCACGAGCGCGGGCGCAGCTGGGCGCGACCCCAGGTAGCCCCGGTCACGGCGGCAGCTGGCTGCGGGAGCGTCTCAGCTGCCATGAGGTGACCACCCCGTGCCCCGCGATGCCGACCGCCGTGAATACGGCGAAAGTGGACAGGAGAACCAGCGGGGCCGCCCAGGCTTGATAGGGATGGGGACTGGGCCCCCAGTCCGGGAGAAGCCGTGGGTCAGCGGGCCGCCGGGGTGAGGTCACCGGTGAGGGCCTGGGTGCCCTCGACGGCACGCCAGCCGTCGTGGCCGAGCACCGCGGCCAGCTGGTGCTCCATCACCGGCAGCGCGTCGGCGACCGTGATCGGCAGGCCCGCCTCCGCGGACAGCGTGGTCACGCCCGCGTCGCTGATCCCGCACGGCACGATGCGGCCGAACCAGGATAGGTCGCAGTCGCAGTTCAGCGCGAAGCCGTGCATGGTCACGCCGCGCGCCACCCGCGCCCCGATCGCCCCGACCTTGCGGTCCTGCCCGCCGCCCGGCGCGCCCGGGCCGCCGCTGGTGATCCACGCGCCGCTGCGCCCGTCGACCCGCTGCGCGATCACCCCGAAATCGGCGCAGGTCCTGATCAGGGCCTCTTCCAGGGACCGGATATAGCCGATCACGTCCATCGGCTCGCGGAGCTTGATGATCGGGTAACCGACGAGCTGCCCGGGGCCGTGCCAGGTGATCTTGCCGCCCCGGTCCACCTCGACCACGGGCGCGCCGGGGTCGCCGAGCGGCCGGTCGGCCGCCCTGGTCCGCTTGCCCGCCGTGTACACGGGCTGGTGCTCGAGCATCAGGCACACGTCGGTGATCTCGCCGTCGGCCCGCCGCTGGTGCACGGCCCGCTGCAGATCCCAGCCGGCCAGGTAGGGGACCGCTTCCGCGCCGAAGCCGGCGTGGGCATAGACCAGCTCATCGCTCACCCTGCCAGCGTACGACGCCCGGGCACCGCCGGCTCCGGAGCCACCCCCGGAGCCCAGAGCCACCCCCAGGCGGGGTCACGGGAAAGCCCAGGAAATCTCTGAGGAATATTTAAAGCCGGCAATCTTTAATAGGAAGTGTGATAGATGAGGACGACCTGCGCCGGATGAGCCAGGAGGAGCGGCGGCGCCTGGCGCGGCTGCTCGTCACCATCGATGAGCCGCACGTGCTGCGGGATCCGCGTTTCGCGTGGCGGAAACGGCTCTCCCTGATGGTCTTCATCGGCGGCTGCGTGGTGCTGGCGGGCTGGATCGCCGTCCTCATGCTGACGCTGCCCCGGCACTACACGGCCGGCCACTGGCGCGGGGCCTGGGTCGGCTTCGACTTCGCCCTGCTGGCGGCGTTCGCGGCCACCGCGTGGGCGTCGCTGCGCGAGCGGCAGGTGCTGATCATCTGCCTGACCGTCACCGGGACGCTGCTGATCTGCGACGCCTGGTTCGACGTGATCCTCGACCTGGGTACCAGGGATATCTGGATGAGCGTGGCGTCCGCGGTCTTCGCCGAGCTGCCGCTGGCGTTCATGATGCTCACCGCGGCGCGCCGGCTGGTGCGGATGAGCGTCGGCGTCGTCATGCAACTGGAGGGCATCGACGGCCCGGTCCCGTCGCTCTGGCGCATCCCGCTGTTCGCTGAGGGCCTGCAGGCGGCGCTGCCCTCCCGGTACCGGCCGGGCAGGCAACAGCCCAGCCGGGAACCGGTCGGGTAACCGGCGCGGGCTGTCACACCGGCGCGGGCTGTGCCGTCTTAACCGGCGGAGAACCCGCGAACGGAAGGAAGCCATCATGCGCGTGTTCGTCGCCGGCGGGACCGGGGTCATCGGGCGCAGCCTGATCCCGGCGCTGACCGCCGCCGGTCACCAGGTCACCGCCACGACCCGCTCCCCGGCCAAGGCCGGCCTGCTGATGTCCCTGGGGGCCGAGCCGGCCGTCGCCGACGGGCTGGACCGCGGCGCCACCCGCGATGCCCGCGCCGGGGGAGGGGCCTGACACCGTGGACGCCAAGGACCCGAACCCCGGCCGGCCCGGTAGTCACGACGAGCTGCGGCCCCTGATGTTCTCGATCGCCTACCGGATGACCGGCAGCGTCGGCGACGCCGAGGACATTGTCCAGGAGGCGCTCATCCGCGCCTACCGGGCCGAGGACGCCGGCACCCTGGTCGAGTCACCCCAGGCGTTCCTGGCCACCACGACCACCCGGCTGGCCATCGACCACCTGCGCTCGGCGCGGGTCCGGCGCGAGTCCTACGTCGGGACGTGGCTACCGGAGCCGCTGGTCGCCGAGCCCGGCCCCGCCGAGCGCGCCGAGATGGCCGACTCGCTGTCGATGGCGTTCCTGGTGCTGCTGGAGAGCCTGTCGCCGGTGGAGCGGGCCGTGTTCCTGCTGCGTGAGGTGTTCGGCTACGGGTACGAGGAGATCGCCGGGACCGTGGGCAAGAGCGAGGCCAACTGCCGGCAGATCTTCGGCCGGGCCCGGCGCCGGATCGATGAGGGCCGGCCGCGCTTCGAGGCCTCCCGGCGCCAGGGCGCCGAACTGACGAGCCGTTTCCTGGCCGCGGTGGGCGGCGGCGACATGGAGCCGTTCATCGAGATGCTCGCGCCGGACGTGGTGTTCTACGGCGACGGCGGCGGCAAGGGCCCGGCTATCACGGCGCCCATCTACGGCCGGGAGCGGGTGGCGCGGCTGCTGCGCGGCCTCAGCCGGCGGTTCCAGCCGGTCGTCGCGTCGGTGCGGCCCGTGCAGGTCAACGGGCAGCCGGGGGTGATCTCCCACGACGCGGACGGGAACCTCATCGGCGTCCTGGCCTTCGACGTCCTCGACGGGCAGGTGCACGCGATCCGCTCGGTGGTCAACCCGGACAAGCTGCGGCATCTCGGCGCGACGTCGGACGTCTTTCTCCGGCCGGATCGTTAGCCGGATCGCTGGCCGGATCGCTGGGCGGGGCCCGGTAGATCGGTAGCCTTCGGGCATGGCTACCGATTTCACCGAGGAAAGCGCGGCGGACGCCGTCACCGAGAGCTTCGCGGGCACGCCGGACGAGCGGCTCGCCGCGGTGCTGAACAGCCTGGTCCGGCACCTGCACGGCTTCGTCAGGGACGTCGAGCCCACCATCGCCGAGTGGGAGCAGGCGATCGCCTTCCTCACCGCCACCGGGCAGAAATGCTCCGACGTGCGGCAGGAGTTCATCCTGCTGTCCGACGTGCTCGGGGTCTCGATGCTGGTGGAGACGATCAACGAGCGCAGCGGGGACGGGGCGACCCAGGCCACCGTGCTCGGCCCGTTCCACGTGGTCGAATCACCGCCCCGGGACCTGGGCGACACGATCGACCTGGTGGGCGACGGTGAGCCGTGCGTGGTGACGGGCCGGGTGGTCTCGGTGGACGGCACGCCGCTGCCCGGGGCGGTGCTGGACGTGTGGCAGGCCGACGACAAGGGCTTCTACGACGTGCAGGTGCCGGAGGCGCAGCCGCCCGGCAACGGCCGCGGGCTGTTCACTGCGGACGCCGGGGGCCGGTTCTGGTTCCGCACGATCGTCCCCAGCTACTACCCGATCCCGACGGACGGCCCGGTCGGCGCGCTGCTGCTCGCCACCCGGCGGCATCCCTACCGGCCCGCGCACATCCACTTCATCGTCACGGCCGACGGCTACCGTACGCTGACGACGCACATCTTCGTGGCCGGCAGCGAGTACATCGACTCCGACGCGGTGTTCGCGGTGAAGAAGTCGCTGATCGTGGACTTTACCGAGGTCAACGACCCCGCCGAAGCGCAGCGGTACGGCCTCACCGGCCCGTTCCGGCGCGCCGACGTCCAGATCGCGCTGCAGCCCGCCTGACCCACCCGCCGTGATTCTCCCGCCCCGGCGGCGCCGCCCGATCGGCCGCGCTTGCGCGATCGCCCTGGCCCTGCTCACGGTGGCGGCCTGCACGGGCGGCTCCCGGGCGGCGCCGTCCGCGGGCCCGTCGCCGGTGACGTCGAACTACGAGCGCGCCCCTCTACCCGTTCCCGCGTTACATCAACTCGGTGCTTTTCCTGCCGGAGACACAGAGTCCCGGCTGAGCCTGCCCGCCGGCCTCGGGTACTACGCTGGCTGGAACGGGCGGGCGGCCTGATCCCGGCGCTCAGGCCGCTGTAGACGACAACTGGGTGGTGGGGTTCGCGGTGGCACTGGTGCTGTACGACGGGCTGACGATGGTCTCGGCCCAGCGGGAGCCGGCCCGGCATGCGGCACGGGCAGCGGGGCTGACCCGCTGACGCGCCAGCCAGCCGGCGAACTGCGGGCCGCGGTGCGGTCGTGGATCACGGACGATCCCGACCCGGCCGACCGCGCCGAGCTCAGTGCCCTGCTGGAGGCGGATGACCTCGGCGGCCTGGCGGAGCGGTTCGCCGAGCCGCTGACGTTCGGCACCGCGGGGATCCGGGGCCCGCTGGGCGCCGGCCCGGCCCGGATGAACCGGGCCACGGTCCGCCGCGTCGCGGCTGGCCTGGCCCGGTACCTGCGGTCCGCCCTGCCGGATGCCGCTGCCCGCCCGGTCGTCATCGGCTTCGACGCGCGCCGCGGGTCCGGGCCGTTCGCCGCCGAGGCCGCCACGGTGCTGACCGGCGCCGGCCTGCGGGTGCTGTCGTTCGGCGCCCCGGTCCCGACGCCCGTGCTGGCCTTCGCCGTCCGCCACCTGCGGGCGGCGGCCGGCGTGATGATCACGGCCAGCCACAACCCGCGCGACGACAACGGGGTCAAGGTCTACTGGTCGGACGGCGCCCAGATCATCCCGCCCGTCGACGCCGGGATCGCCGCGGCCGCGGCGCAGGCCGGCCCGCTGCGCGAGGTGCCACTCGGCGCCCCGGGCCAGCCGCTCGGCCCGGACCTGATCGACGCCTATCTCGACGCCGTGGTCCCGGCCGCGCTGCCCGCCGGCCAGCCGCCGGCGCCCGGGCGCGACGCCCGCCCCGGCGCCGGGCCGCCGGGCGCGGAACGCCGCGCGCTCCGCGTCGCCTACACGCCGCTGCACGGCGTCGGCCTGGCCACTGCGCTGCGCGCCTTCGCCCGGGCCGGGTTCGCCGAGCCGGCCGTGGTGGCCGCGCAGGCCGAACCGGACGGGGCGTTCCCGACCCTGCCGAAGCCTAACCCCGAGGAGCCCGGCGTCCTGGACCTGCTGATGGCGGCGGGCCAGGGCGCGGACCTGCTGCTGGCCAACGACCCGGACGCGGACCGGCTCGCTGTCGTGATCCCCGGCGCCGCGGGCTGGCGGGTGCTGACCGGCGACGAGATCGGCGCGCTGCTCGCCGATCACCTGCTCCGCCACGAGCCGCACCCGGACCGCCGACTGCTCGTCACCACGGTGGTCTCCGCGGACCTGCTGGGCCGGATGGCGGCCGCGGCCGGCGCCGGTTTCGCCGAGACGCTCACCGGCTTCAAGTGGATCATGCGGGCCGCCGACGCGGCGCCGGGCCGCCGGTTCCGGTTCGGCTACGAGGAGGCCCTCGGCTACGCGGTGACCAACCTGGTCCGCGACAAGGACGGGATGTCCGCCGCCGTGGCCCTGGCCGACGCGGCCGCCGAAGCCAGGCACGAGGGCGGCTCGCTGGCCACCCGGCTCGATGACCTGGCCCGCCGCTTCGGCCTGTTCGCCACCGGGCAGTTCTCCGTCGGGCTGGCCGGCGGTGCGGGCGCGGGCGTGGCGCTGCTGGAGGCGGCGCGGGCCAAGCCGCCCATCACGCTGCTCGGCGAGCCGGTCGCCATCGTCGACGATCTGGGGCTGGGCCTGCGCTCCCGGGAGGACGGCACCAAGGACCCCCTCGCGCTGCCCCGGTCCGATGTGATCATCTGGCGTTGTGCCGACGGGACGCGGGTGGCGCTGCGGCCCAGCGGCACCGAGCCTAAGGTGAAGATCTACCTGCAGGTGGTCCTGCCTGCCGCCGGCCGCGACGACCTGGCGCCGCTACGGGCCCAGGCCGCCCGGCGGCTGGCTGAACTGCGCGATGAGGTAACGGAGGTGCTGAACCTGTGACCGGAGCCCCGACGCTGACCAGGAACCAGCTGGCAGCCATGATCGACCACACGCTCCTGGCTCCCGAGGCGACCCCGAAGGACGTCGACGCCCTGTGCGCTGAGGCGAAGGATCTCGGTACCTACGCGGTGTGCGTGTCACCCACCCTGACCACCGTGGCCGCCCGCGAGGTGGCCGGGAGCTTCGTCAAGGTGGCCGCGGTGGCCGGTTTCCCGTCCGGGGCGCACAGCGCCGGGCTCAAGGCCCAGGAGGCCGGTATAGCCGCCGCCACCGGCGCCCACGAGGTCGACATGGTGATCAACCTGGGCCTGGCCAAGCAAGGCCGATGGAAAGCGGTCGAGGAGGAGATCGCCGCCGTGCGGGGAGAGGTACCCAGCCCGACCCTGCTGAAGGTGATCATCGAGTCGGCGATCCTCGAGGATGAGGCCATCGTCATGGCCTGCCGGACAGCCGAGTCGGCCGGGGCCGATTTCGTGAAGACGTCGACCGGGTTCCACCCCGCGGGCGGGGCGACCACCGCCGCGGTAGCCCTGATGGCCCGCACCGTGGGACCCCGGCTGGGCGTGAAGGCCTCAGGCGGGATCCGTTCGGCCGCCGACGCCCTGGCGATGGTGGCGGCCGGCGCCACCCGGCTCGGCCTGTCCCGCAGCGCCGCCATTCTCGCCGAACTGCCTGCCTGACCCGTTACCGAGAGGAGACCGCGATGGCGACCATACGCGCCGCGCTCGTCCAGCAGAAATGGACCGGCGACAAGGATTCGATGATCAAGAACGCGGTCGCCGCGCTGCGGGACGCGGCGGCCCAGGGCGCGCAGGTCGCGTGCCTGCAGGAGCTGTTCTACGGCCCGTACTTCTGCCAGGTGCAGGACCCGCAGTGGTATAGCTGGACCGAGGAGGTGCCGGACGGGCCGACCGTGCGGCTGATGCAGGACGTGGCGCGCGAGCACCACCTGGTCCTCATCGTCCCGGTCTATGAGCGGGAGCAGGTGGGGGTGTACTACAACACCGCCGCGGTCATCGACGCCGACGGCACGTTCCTCGGCAAGCACCGCAAGAACCACCTCCCGCATGTCACCGGGTTCTGGGAGAAGTTCTACTTCCGGCCCGGCAACCTCGGCTACCCGGTGTTCGACACCGCGGTGGGCCGGATCGGCGTCTACATCTGCTACGAGCGGCACTTCCCGGAGGGCTGGCGCGCGCTCGGCCTGGCCGGCGCGAAGATCGTGTTCAACCCGTCGGCGACCAGCCGCGGCCTGTCGGAATACCTGTGGAAGCTGGAGCAGCCCGCGGCCGCGGTGGCCAACGAGTACTTCGTCGGCGCGATCAACCGGGTCGGCGTCGAGCCGCTGGGGGATGACGACTTCTACGGGTCGTCCTACTTCGCCGACCCGCGCGGGCAGCTCGTCGGCGGCTCGGCGTCCGACAGCCAGGAGGAAGTCGTAGTCCGTGACCTCGACATGGACCTGCTGGAACAGGTCCGGCACCAGTGGCAGTTCTACCGCGACCGGCGCCCCGACACGTACGGCCCGCTGGTCGAGCCCTAAAGGAGGCAGCGTGCGCACACTCATCCGCGGTGGCACGGTGGTCACCGCGACCGGGGCCTACCCCGCGGACGTGCTCGTCGACGGCGAGACCGTGGCCGCCCTGCTCGATCCCGCGCATACCGGCGCGCTGAGCGGCGCGGTGGACCACACGCTGGAGGCGGCCGGCCAGTACGTCATGCCGGGCGGCATCGACGTGCACACCCACCTGGAGATGCCGTTCGGCGGCACGTTCTCCGTTGACGACTTCGAGACCGGCACCCGCGCGGCCGCGTGGGGCGGCACCACGACGATCGTCGACTTCGCCGTGCAGAAGAAGGGGTCCTCGCTGCAGGAGACCCTGGACACCTGGCACGGCAAGGCGGCCGGCAAGGCCAGCATCGACTACGGCTTCCACATGATCGTCTCGGACGTCAGCTCCCGGACGCTCAAGGAGATGGACGTCCTGGTCGGCGAGGGCGTGACCAGCTTCAAGATGTTCATGGCCTACCCGGGCGTCTTCTACGCCACCGACGGGGAGATCCTGCAGGCCATGCAGAAGGCGGCCGGCAACGGGGCCACGATCATGATGCACGCGGAGAACGGCATCGCGATCGACGCGCTCGTCGCGCAGGCGCTGGAGGCCGGGCACACCGACCCCGGCTGGCACGGCCGCACCCGGCCGCCCGAACTCGAAGGCGAGGCCACGTCCCGCGCGATCCGCCTGGCCCAGGTGGCGGGCGCGCCGCTGTACATCGTGCACCTGTCCGCCCGGCAGGCCCTGGACGCGGTCACCGAGGCCCGCGACCGCGGCGCGCCGGTGTTCGCGGAGACCTGCCCGCAGTACCTGTACCTGTCCCAGGACGACCTGGACGCCCCGGGGTTCGAGGGCGCCAAGTACGTCGCCTCCCCGCCGGTCCGCAGCAAGGATCACTGGCAGCACATGTGGCGGGGCCTGCGCACCAACGACCTGTCCGTGGTGTCCACCGACCACTGCCCGTTCTGCTTCAAGGAGCAGAAGGAACTGGGCCGCGGCGACTTTTCCAAGATCCCGAACGGCATTCCGGGCATCGAGCACCGCATCGACCTGCTGCACCAGGGCGTCGTCGACGGCGAGCTGCCGCTGGCCCGGTGGGTGGAGGTCAACGCGACGGCTCCGGCCCGGATGTTCGGCCTGTACCCGCGCAAGGGCACGATCGCCCCCGGCTCGGACGCCGACATCGTGCTGTACGACCCGTCCGCGCGGCACGTGCTGTCCGCGGCGTCGCACCACATGGCGGTGGACTACTCGGCGTACGAGGGCCGCGAGGTGCAGGGCCAGGTCACCACGGTGATGTCCCGCGGGGAGATCATCCTGTCCGGCGGCGAGTGGCGGGGGCAGCCGGGCCGGGGCCGGTTCCTGCCCCGCGGCGTCTGCCAGTACCTGGGGTAGGGCTTATGGACATCGGGCTTGTCCTGCAGAACGACCCGCCGGCGCAGCGCGTCATCGAGCTGGCCCGGCGGGCCGACGCCAGCGGCTACAGCCACGTGTGGACGTTCGACTCGCACGTGCTGTGGCAGGAGCCGTTCGTCATCTACTCGCAGATCCTCGCGCAGACCTCCCGGGTCGTGGTCGGGCCGCTGGTCACCAACCCGCTGACCCGGGATCCGTCGGTGACCGCGTCGCTGTTCGCCACGCTCAACGACACGTTCGGGAACCGGACGGTCTGCGGCATCGGCCGCGGCGACTCCGCGCTGCGGGTGCTGGGCCGGCGCCCGGCCTCGCTGGCGGTCCTGTCCCGGGCCATGCGTGACATCCGGGACCTGGCCGAAGGCCGTTCGGTCGACGTCGACGGCACCCCGCTGCGCATCCCGTGGGTGCGCGACGGCCGGCTCGAGATCTGGATGGCCGGGTACGGGCCGAAGGCGCTGCGGATGTGCGGCGCGGAGGCCGACGGCTTCATCCTGCAGTGCGCCGACCCGGACATCGCCCGCTGGACGGTCGGCTCGGTCCGCGCGGCCGCGGCCGAGGCGGGCCGCGACCCGGACGACGTGACCATCTGCATCGCCGCGCCCGCCTACGTCGGCACGGACCTGGCCCACATGCGCGAGCAGACCCGCTGGTTCGGCGGCATGGTCGGCAACCACGTCGCCAACCTGGTCGCCCGGTACGGCGATTCCGGTGCGACGATCCCGCACGCGCTGACCGACTACATCAAGGCCCGTGAGGGTTACGACTACGCTCACCACGGCAAGGCCGGCAATCCGTCCGCCGCGTTCGTTCCCGACGAGGTGGTTGACCGGTTCTGCCTGCTCGGCCCGCCCGAGGCGCACGTCGACCGGCTGCAGGAACTCCGCGAGATCGGCGCCGCCAACTTCAGCCTCTACCTGATGCACGACGCCCCCGACGCCACCCTCGAGTCCTACGCCAAACGCGTCATCGGCTCCGTCTAGCTAGCCCCCCGCTAGCGAGCCCCCCCGCTAACTAGCCCCCCGCGCTAACCCCCCGCGCTCCGGATGGGCCCACCCCCGGGTCTCAGGGCAGCGGTGGCACCACCGTTGTCGTCATAGCGCGTCATAGCGACAACGGTGGCACCATCGTGGCCCTCCGCGGGGTGCCCGGATGGACTCGGGGCAAAAAGCTGATATCATATTGCTAGATCAGTGTTATCAGCCACGCCAGTCAGAGGTGGGTCAGATGGCTTCGAACGTATCGATCGCGGGCACCGGCGGGCACGCAGTCGCGCCGGTAACCGGGCGCACAGCCGTGGCCGAGCGCGGCGCCCAGACATTGCGGGGGCTGCGCATGCTGTCGCTGGGCCTCGCCGCGGTGATCGCCGGGATCGTGGTGCTCTGGGTGGCGGGTCACCACCACGGCGACACCGCGACCGCCCTGGTGTGGGCCGGCGTCCTGCTGCTGGCTGTTGCCATCCTCGTGCTGGCCGGCCTGACGCCCGTCACGCCCGGGCGGGCGCGGGTCGTCCAGCTGTTCGGCAAGTACCGCGGCACGATCCGCGAATCCGGCCTGCAGTGGGTGAATCCGTTCACCCGCCGGATCGCGGTCTCGACCCGGATCCGCAACCAGGAGTCGGCGCAGGTGAAGGTCAACGACGCCGACGGAAACCCGATCGAGATCGCCGCCGTGATCGTCTGGCGGGTCAGCGACACCGCGAAGGCCATCTATGCCGTGGACGACTATACGCATTTCGTCGCTATCCAGACCGAGACGGCCGTCCGGCACATCGCGTCCAGTTACCCCTACGACAGCCGGGGCACCGGCAAGCTGTCGTTGCGCGACAACGCGGACGAGATCACCGAGCGGCTGTCCGCTGAGCTGACCAACCGGGTCCTGCCCGCGGGCGTGCAGGTCATCGAGTCCCGCCTGACCCGGCTGTCCTACGCCCCGGAGATCGCGCAGGCCATGCTGCGTCAGCAGCAGGCCAGCGCGGTCGTCGGCGCGCGGCAGCGCATCGTCGAGGGCGCCGTCGGCATGGTTCAGCTGGCCCTGCAGCGGCTGCAGGAAGAGGGCGTCGTGGAGCTGGATGAGGAGCGCAAGGCCGCGATGGTCTCCAACCTGCTCGTCGTGCTGTGCAGCGAGCAGGCTACTCAGCAGGTCGTCAACACCGGCTCCCTGTACCAGTGACGGCGGGCGCGGTAGCACGGTGAGTGAGCGTAAAGGCGTACTGCTGCGGCTGGATCCGGCGGTACACGACGCACTGGCCCGGTGGGCGGGCGATGAGCTGCGCAGCACGAACGCCCAGATCGAGTTCCTGCTACGCCGCGCGCTGGCCGAGGCGGGACGGCTGCCCAGCGACGCCCGCCAGATGCGCCGCCCCGGCCGCCCCCACGGCAGCGGCTCCGCGAGCTAGAGGCGAACCCGCGGTACTCCACGTCCGTGCACACGTTGGCGATGTAGCCGCGCCGCCCGCTGAGGTTCCGCAGGCCCATGAGGTGCGGGTTCAGCCATCCCACCGCGCAGGCGGCCAGGCCCCCGCCTCCGGGCCGCCCGATCTTGGTGTTCGGTGCAGCGGAGAGCAGAGCGGGCTCTCCGGTTACAGGCGGAGGCTGAGGGTGCCAGCTGCCGGGTTAGAGGCCGAGTTCGGCTTCGAAGCTGCCTTCTTCCAGCCGCTCCTTGACCGTGGCCAGGAAGCGGGCGGCGTCCGCGCCGTCGACGAGCCGGTGGTCGTAGGTGAGGGCCAGGTACACCATCGAGCGCACGGCGATGACCTCGCCGAGGGCGGGGTCCTCGACGACGACGGGACGCTTGACGACGGTCCCGGTGCCGAGGATGGCCACCTGCGGCTGGTTGATGATCGGCGTGTCGAACAGCGCGCCCCGGCTGCCGGTGTTGGTCAGGGTGAACGTGCCGCCGGACAGTTCGTCGACGCTGACCTGGCCGGACCGGGTCCGCGCCGCGATCTCGGCGATCTTGCGGGCCAGGCCGCCGAGGTTCAGGTCACCGGCGTTGTGGATGACCGGGACCGTGAGGCCGCGCTCGGTGTCCACGGCGATGCCGAGGTGCTCGGCGTCGTGGTAGGTCACCTGGTTGCTGGCCGTGTCGATGACCGCGTTGACCATCGGGTAGGCCTTCAGCGCCTCCACCGCGGCGAGCGCGAAGAACGGCAGGAAGGTCAGCTTGACGCCCTCGCGGGCCTCGAAGTCCGCCCTGGCCCGGGCGCGGAGCCGCGCGATGGCGGTCACGTCCGCCTCGACCACCGTGGTGAGCTGCGCGGACGTCTGCAGGGACTCGACCATCCGCTGGGCGATCACCTGGCGCGAGCGGGACATCCGCTGGGTGGTGCCGCGCAGCGCGGACGCGACGATCGCCGGGCGCCCCGGGCCGGCCGGGCCGCACCCCCGCTGGCCTGCGCGGCCGCGGGCGGCGCGCTGGCCGCGGGCGCGGCGGGCGCGGGCGCGGGCGCCGGGGCGGGCGGCGCCGGCGGCCTGGTCGCCTCCGCCTCACGCCGGGTGCGGGCCGCGTCGAGCACATCCTGCTTGCGGATACGGCCCCCGACGCCGGTGCCGGACACCGATTCGAGCTCCACGCCGTGCTCGGAGGCCAGCTTGCGGACCAGCGGTGTCACGTATGGCCCGTCGCCCCCGGTGGGGAGCGGGGTGGGCGTCGCGTAATGGCCGCCCTGGTCCGGTGCGGCGGCGGCCGCGGCGGGCGCCGGGGCCTGCTGCGCGGCGGGCTGCGGCGGCGCGTACTGCGCCGGCGCGTACTGCGGCGCCGCGTACTGCTGCTGGGAGGCGGCCGGCTGGGGCTGGGCCGGCTGGGGGGCAGCGGGCTGGGCCGACGGCGACCAGGCCGGCACGGACGGGCCCGCGGTACCGCCGGGGTAACCGCCCGGCTGGGTGGCGGCCGTCCCGTTGGTACCCGAATCGCCGTACCCGGCGGGGCTTTCCGCCGCGGAACCGTCGGAAGCAGCCGGGGCCTGCCCGGACTCCGCGGGCCCGGACGGCGCGCCGGACCCGCCGGCGTCCGCGCCCTCCTCGATCTCCGCGAGCTGCGCGCCGACCTCCACGGTCTCGTCCTCACCCACGGCGATGTTGCGCAGCACGCCCGCCGCCGGCGAAGGGATCTCGGTGTCGACCTTGTCCGTCGACACCTCGAGAAGCGGCTCATCCGCCTCCACACGCTCGCCTTCCTTCTTCAGCCAGCGTGTGACGGTGCCCTCGGTGACGCTCTCGCCGAGCTGGGGCATGGATACCGAGACCGACATTGTTCCCGCGACTCCTTTGTTGTCCGCCGCTTACGTATGCGCGCGGAGGGGGTTACGCATGTACATGCAGGGGCTTGCCGGCGAGTGCCATCATCGCCTCGCCCATGATCTCCGACTGGGTGGGGTGCGGGTGGACGAGCGGGGCCACGTCGGAAGGCTCGGCGTCCCAGTTGTAGATGAGCTGGCCCTCGGCGATCAGCTCCCCGACCCGGCTGCCGACCAGGTGGATGCCGACGACCTCACCCGGCGTGCCGTCCTCCTTGACCGCCGCGATCACCTTGGCCGCGCCCTGCGTCTGCAGGATCACGCTCCGGCCGTTCCCGCCGAGCGGGTAGGAGAACTCGGTGACCTGCAGGCGCCGTTCCGCGGCCTGGGCCGAGGTGATCCCGACCGACGCCACCTCCGGCTCGGAGTAGGTGATGCGGGGCACCCCGTCGTAGTCGATCGGGGTGACGTCCAGGCCGCCGATCCGTTCGGCGACCATGATGCCCTCCGCGAAGCCGACGTGCGCCAGCTGCGGCGTGGCGATGAGGTCCCCGACGGCGGAGATGGTCGGCACGCTGGTCCGGCAGAACTCGTCGACCTTGACGTAGCCACGCTCCATCGCGACGCCGGCCTCTTCGTAGCCCAGCCCGGCCGAGACCGGGCCGCGGCCGACCGCGACCAGCAGCAGGTCCGCGTCGAGCGTCTTGCCGCCGGCCAGCGTCACGGTCACGCCGGTCTCGGTGTGCTTCACGCTCTCGAAGCGCGCGCCCAGCTCGAACCCGATGCCGCGGCGGCGGAACGCCCGCTGCAGCAGCTTGGCGCTGCCCTCGTCCTCCAGCGGCAGCAGCTGCGGCATCATCTCCACGATCGTGACCTCGGCGCCGAAGGACCGCCAGACGCTCGCGAACTCGACCCCGATGACGCCGCCGCCCAGGATGATCACCGAACTCGGCACCCGCCCGTAACGGAGGGCGTCATCGCTGGAGATCACCCGATCGCCGTCGATGTCCAGCCCGGGCAGGCTCCGCGGCTCCGACCCGGTGGCCAGCACGATGTGCCCGGCCTCGTAGATCGTGTCGCCCACCTGGACCTGCGTCGGCGAGATGAGCCGGCCGTGGCCGTCGATGGTGTCGATCTTCCGGCTCGCGATCGTGGACTGCAGGCCCTTCCAGAGCCGCTCGACGACCTTGTTCTTGTACGCGTGCACGCCGGCGATGTCGATGCCCTCGAAGCTGGACCGGACGCCGAACGATTCGCTCTCCCGCGCCTGGTCGGCGATCTCGGCCGAGTGCAGCAGTGCCTTGGTCGGGATACATCCCTTGTGCAGGCAGGTCCCGCCGACCTTGTCCTTCTCGATCAGTGCCACGCGCTTGCCGAGCTCGGCGGCGCGCAGCGCGCATGCGTAACCTCCGCTGCCGCCGCCCAGCACGACAATGTCGTAGGCGCCGCTGCCCTCTGCCACGGAACGCTCCCTATCTGTCATTCACAGTTGCTTCCATCATTTCACCCCGGAGGGCCCGGCCGGGGACGGCTTTTCCGCACGCGGCAACACCCCTCCGGAGTGAGTCTGCCCACCTTGCGGGGGCTTACCCCGTCTTCATTCCGCGCCGAACGCGCCGTCCGCGACGTCCTGCGCGATCTGCACGAGGGCCCGGGTGGCCGCGCCGGTACCGCCCCGCGGGGTGTAGCCGAACGGCTCCGATTCGTTGAACGACGGCCCGGCGATATCAACGTGCGCCCAGGGCACACCGCCGGGCACGAACTCGCGCAGGAACAGGCCGGCCACCAGCATGCCGCCGTTCCGGTCGCCCGACACGTTGGCCAGGTCGGCAACGGCGGAGTCCAGGCCCTTGCGCAGCTCGCCCGGCAGCGGCATCGCCCAGGCCGCCTCACCCGCCTGCGAGGACGCGGCGGCGACCTCGGCGGCGAGCCGGTCGCTGCTGGCCATCACGCCGGCCACCCGCGGGCCGAGCGCGACGAGCTGCGCCCCGGTCAGCGTGGCGATGTCGATGAGCAGGTCGGGGGAGTCGTCAGCCGAGCGCGCCAGCGCGTCGGCGAGCACCAGCCGCCCCTCGGCGTCGGTGTTCAGCACCTCGACGGTGGTGCCGCCGCGGATGGTGATGACGTCGGACGGGCGCTGCGCGGACCCGCTCGGCATGTTCTCCGCCAGCGGCAGGTAGCCGATCACGTGCACGGCCGGCCGGAGCGCCGCGATCGCCTGCAGCGCGCCCAGCACCGCGGCGGCACCGCCCATGTCGGACTTCATCCATTCCATCGACTTCGGCGGCTTGAGCGACAGGCCACCGGAATCGAACGTGATGCCCTTGCCCGCCAGCACGAGCGTGCGGGTGGCCTCCGGATGGGTGTATTCGAGCCGGACCAGCCGGGGCGGGTGCACCGAGCCCTGGCCGACGCCGAGGATGCCGCCGTAGCCGCCGGCCGCGAGCGCGTCCTCGTCCAGCACCTCGACGGTCAGCCCGCAGGCGGCGGCGACGCGCTCCGCCTCGGCCGCGAAGGTGACCGGGACCAGGTCGGACGGGCCGGTGTTGACCAGGTCGCGCACCAGCGTCACGGCGTCGGCGAGGATCTGCGCGCGGTCCGCGGCGGCCTGCGCCTCGGGCCCGGTGACGCCGGTGAGCACGGTCAGCGCCGCCTCGACGGTGCTGCCCGTCGTCCGGTAGCGCCGGAACGCGTAGCCGCCCAGCAGGCCGCCGAGCGCGACGGCCCCGATCTCGCCGGGGTCGCGGGCCGGCAGGGCCAGCGCGATGTGCCGTTTCCCGTTGCCCGGGCCGCTGCCGTCGCGGGCCGCCGGGCGCCCGGCCGTCAGCGCCCGCACGGCGGCGCCCGCGGCGCGCCGCAGCGTCTCGGGATCGAATCGTTCGTCCCCGCCCGGGCCGGGCTCGCCCGCGCCCAGCCCGACCGCGACGATGACCGGCACCGGCAGCTGCCCAGCGGCCGGGATCTTCGTGATCTCCTCGGCCCGGCCGGTCGCGTCCAGCGCCGTCAGCAGGTCGGTGAGGGTGCCACCGAGCGCGTCATCGGCGTCGCGGGCGCCGGGAGCGGGCCGGGGCCCGTCCGGCCCCTGGACCACGCCGACGATGAGGGCGTCTGCCTCAAGCGCGCGAGCCGACGTCTCGCTGGTATGAATCATCATCGTCACCCTGCCGATGCTAGTGCCTGACCGGTGCGCGCCTGCCACGTCCGCTCCGGTGTTATGCCTGCTCCAGCCGCGCAAACGCCGACAAAGAGGCGCCCGCGGCGGGACGGCAAACGGGGGCTAGCGTGCCGCGAGGCTGGCCGGGTAACAGATGCCGGGGAAGCGGCGCCTGGAACCAGCGGGACGACTGGCGCATTGCTCGACATAGACCCTATTTCACGCGGACCGGTGTAATCCAAGTCCGCGCACGAATATGCACACCGATCGACAAACTGACCGGCCGCCGTTTGCCGCTGCCGCCGGCCACCGCCCAGACTGGGGCCATGACATCCTCGTTCGCCGCCGCGCAGCCGGTAATCCTCGACGATGTGCGCCAGGCGGACGCCCGGCTCGCCACCCGCGCCCGCCGGACCCCGGTGTTCACGGTCCGCGTCGACGGCCGCCCGGTGGCCTTGAAGCTGGAGCTCATGCAGGTAACCGGGACCTTCAAGTTCCGCGGGGCGCGGAACTTGAACACCCGCCACGCGTACCGTCGGTAGCGCCCGCACCTGCCTGGAGGTTCAGTGAACGAGTTCGCCCTCGCCCTCACCGTCTTCGTGGCGTGCGCGGTGGAGGCCATCGAAGCCCTGACCATCGTGCTCGCCGCCGGCCTGACCCGGGAGTGGCGGTCCACCTTCCAGGGTATGGCCGCGGCGCTCGTCGTGCTCGCGGTCGTGGTCGCCGCGCTCGGGCCGGCCCTCACCCTGGTCCCGCTGGGCGCGCTCCGGCTGGTGGTCGGGGCCCTGCTCGCCATCTTCGGCCTGCAGTGGCTGCGCAAGGCGATCCTGCGCGCCACCGGGTACAAGGCCCTGCACGACGAGGCGAGCGCCTACCTGCGCGAGGTGGCCGCGGCCGAGAACGCCGCGCGCCAGTCCCGGCGCGGCGTCCGTGACTGGTACGCGTTCACCCTGTCGTTCAAGGGCGTCCTGCTGGAGGGCCTGGAGGTCGTCTTCATCGTGCTCACGTTCGGCACCAACCAGGGCAACATCGGCCTGGCCGTGATCGGTGCCGCCGCCGCGGTGCTCGTCATCGCCGGCGTCGGGGTGGCGGCCCGGGCCCCGCTGGCCCGGGTGCCGGAGAACGCGATGAAGTTCGCCGTCGGCATCATGCTCACCTCGTTCGGCATCTTCTGGGGCGCCGAGGGCACCGGGGTGAACTGGCCGGGCCACGACGCGGCCCTGCTCGGGGTCATCCCGGCGGTCGCGGTGGTCTCGCTCGGCTACACCGCCCTGCTCCGCCGCGGCCGGCCCGCCGAGGCCACGGCCGGGTCCCCGCAGCCGTCCGCCGTACCTTCCGCTAAGGAGTAGGACCGTGCGCAGGCTCCGTTCGGTATGGGATTTCGCCTACGACTTCGTGGTCGGTGACGACTGGCGCGGTGCGGCCGTCATCGTCGCGGCGCTCATCGCCACCGCCCTGCTCGTGCACCTGGCCCACCTCAACGCCTGGTGGCTGCTGCCGGCCTGCGTGTTCGCGGCGCTCGGCTGGTCGCTGCGCCGCGCCACCGTGGACCGCCCCTTACCGGGACCGCCGCCCGGTTCATCACCGTGGCGCTACGCTGAGCGCCGTCAGCCCATGGCGGTGACCAGGAGGCAGACGGCGGTGGCCGTCTCGACCAGCGCGCCCAGCACGTCGCCGGTGATCCCGCCCAGCCGCCGGACCACGTGCCAGGCCAGGGCCAGCGAGACGAGCAGCCCGGCCGCCTCGGCGACCGGCAGGATCCATTCCACGGGTACCGCGGCGACGGCGGCGGCCAGATAGATCCCGCCGATGGTGACGGCCAGCACCCCGGCGGTGATCAGCGCCGGCACGACCGGGGGCAGCGTGCCGGCCACCAGGACGCCCAGCCCGTCGGCCCGCGCGGCGGGCACCCCCCGGCGGCACGCCCAGGTGAGCGCGAGCCGGCCGGTCACCGCCGCGGCGATCACCGCGGCCGGGCCGCGTCCCGCCGCGTCCGCCTGGGTGAGCCCGGCCACCTGGAGCAGCAGCGTCAGCACGAGCGTGACCACCCCGAACGGGCCGATGTCGGAGCGCCGCATGACGGCGAGCGCGCCGGCGGCGGGCTTCCCGCTGCCCAGGCCGTCGGCCAGGTCCGCGAGGCCGTCCAGGTGCAGCGCCCGGGTGAGCACCGCGAGCGAGGTGACGGCCAGCGCGGCCGCGACCAGCGACCCGGTGTGCAGCAGGTGATCGCACACCCACAGCACGGCGGCGGCCAGCACCCCGAGCAGCAGCCCGACCACCGGCGCCCACGCCATGGCCTCGCCCGCGGTCTCCCGGCCGGGTCCGGTGAGAGTGGGCCCGGCGAGAGCGGGTGCGGGTGCTGGCGGGGGAGGGGGTGCGTCGCCGCTGGCATCCCACGGCGGGGCAGGCTCCGCATCCGTCCCGTTCGGTGTCCTGTCATTCGCGCTCGCCGGGCGGCCACGGCCGGCCGCAGGCAGCACGGTGAGCAGGGTTATCGAGAGCCTGAGGGCATCGCGGCGCATGGCGGTTCAGATTAAGCGCCACAGCCGGCCCAGGCAGGCCCTTCCGCACCACGTAACAAACACGTACTATCTCAACTATGGCGGAATGGTGGTCAATCGAGGTCTTCCATGCCGACCTCTCGGCCCGGCGGTGGAAGGATTCCTACGAGGGCGCGCTGATCGAGGCGGCCCTCGCCAACGGCGCCCTGGACTGGGCCTGGCACGAGCACCGGACCGGTGTCGTCCTGGAACTGTCGTTCCGCGATGACGCCGCGTGGGAAGCGTTCCGCGCCCTGCCGGCCGTGCGCGCGGCCCTGGACGCGGCGCCTGACCCGGTGAACGGGCTCATCGTCTACCGGGGCCGGGGCGGCGCGTCCGGTGCCCGCTGGCCGCGGCGGCGCGGGCCCAAGCCGAGCGCCGGGGCCATGGCCTTGGAGGAGCCCGCCGAGCAGCGCCGGCTGGACGTCACCGAGGCCGGCCCGCCGGACATGGTGCCCGCGGGGGGCCCGGCGTCAACCGGATTGTGATCAGGCCGAGCCGCAGTGTTTTCCGCCCGGGGGCGAATACACCCGCCGGCACGGTGCAGGATGGAAGACATGAGGGAAACACGCGTCTCGGCGGATGACCTGCGTGCCGCGATCGAGCGTACCGGTTACTACCCGGGACTGGTTACCGATGCCGTCTGGTCGGCGCTGGGCACCGAGCCCGTCAAGGCGTACGTCGTTCAGCACGACGCGATCTTCGATCCCGGCATGGAGGTGCGGCGGCACATCACCGTGCTGGCGCTCACGCCGACCAGGCTGATCTACTCGCACACCGACGAGCATCCGGCCGAGGAGCCCGACAGCCGCCCGCAGGCGGAGACCAGCACCGAGGCCGTCCGGTTCTCCCGCGTCTCCTCGGTCGCGGTGACCCGGGTCGTGCCGGATCCCGGCGCGTACGTGCCCGGCGTGACGATGCCGACCGAGGTCGTGCTGACCATCGGCTGGAACGTCCTTTCCCACGTGGAACTGGAGCCCGCGCACTGCGGCGACGAGAACTGCGAAGCCGACCACGGCTACATGGGCACGATCACCGCTGACGACCTGGCGCTGCGGGTCAGCGAGGCGGCCGACGGCGAAGACGGCATCCGCCAGGTGCTCGCCTTCGCGGCCTCGCTCGCCGACGCGACGGCCGGCGCCAGCCGCTAGCGCCGGGCCCGCGCCCCTCGAGCGACCCACACATAAGACATATAGAGTCACATAGGTGCCCATACTGCACCCGCGCCGCGTTGCCGGGACGCTCCGGTGGGTGGCAGGATGTAGCGCCAGGACGAGCCCGGTGCGCAGGCGAACGGCCGGCCCGGATACCGACAGCAGGCAAAGGACCGCCCCCGGATGACGCCCGAGCCGAGACACGCCCCCCTCGTGCCGTCATACGGCGCCCGTACGCTCGCTGAGCTCGCCGCGTCCATCCTGGCCTCCGTCGGCGGTTCCGGCCGCAACGTACTGGGCCTGCCCGAGGCGCGCCGGGTCTGCCTGCTCATCGTGGACGGCCTGGGCTGGGAACTGCTGCGCGATCATCCGGCGGCGGCGCCGTTCCTGTCCGAGCTGGCGATGAACGCCCAGCCGCTGACCGCCGGTTTCCCGGCCACCACGGTGACCAGCCTGACCAGCCTGGGCACCGGCGTCGCGCCCGGCCAGCACGGCATGCTCGGTTACCAGGTCATCGTCCCCGGGCACAACTGGCTGCTGAACGGCCTGCGCTGGGACGAGCGGATCGACCCCGCGCAGTGGCAGCCGCGGCCCACCATCTACCAGCGTGCCGTCGCCGCCGACATCGCGGCCTACCACGTCGCGTCGCGGGCGTTCCGCCGGTCCGGGCTGACCCGCGCGGCGATGCGCGGCGCGACGTACCGGCCGGCCGACAGCATGGGCGCCCTGGCCGCGGAGACGGCGGCCGCGCTGGGTGAGTCCGACAACGCGATCGTGACCGCCTATCACGGCGACCTCGACGTCACCGGGCACGTGTTCGGCGTCGCTTCGGAGGCGTGGTATTACCAGCTGGCCCACGTGGACAAGCTGGCCGAGCAGATAGCCGGGGCGCTGCCCCCCGATACCGCCTTCTACGTGACGGCCGATCACGGGATGGTCGACGTGCCGTCCGAGGACCGGATCGACGTCGACGTCTGGCCGGAGCTGCGCGAGGGGGTGGCGCTGCTGGGCGGCGAGGGCCGCGCCCGGCACGTGTACGCGCACGCCGGCGCCGCGGCGGACGTCCTGGCGACCTGGCGTGAGGTCCTCGGCAACCGGGCGTGGGTGCACTCCCGCGACGAGGCCATCAAGGAAGGCTGGTTCGGCCCGGTCAACCCGGACATGGCGGGCCGCATCGGGGACGTGGTCGCCGCCCCGGCCGGGTGCTGGGCCATCGTGGCCACCCAACGCGAGCCAAGGGAATCGGCTCTCATCGGCATGCACGGCTCGCTGGCCCCCGCCGACCAGCTCGTCCCCATGCTGACCCTCCCGCTTTAGCTGCCCTGGCGCGACGTATCGATCACCGTCTTCACGGCTTCATCCTTGAATTCAGGAGAGGCCGTTTACGCGGAGTGGGGCGTGTCCTGTCGGCTCTCGTGCCGCCAGTTCTGGCCGAATTCGGCGTCGTGCAGCTTGCGCAGCTGGTATGCGTAGTGGTCCAGCCGGTCGGCAGCACGCTGCATTTCGTGAAAGTCCTGACCGTGGTCGCGCGGGGCAGTTTTCTCCTCGCCTCGTTTACGCACCACGTGCAGCTCTTCCCGGCTCAGCTCGGCGATTTTTTCAAGCGTTTCTTCCAGGTTCATACGTCCTCTTCTCGGTAAGCAACTCATCTATCTCATCCGCACCGGCCATATACCTTACCGGGCCGCCCGTACGATCTGGCCAGCGATAATCCCAACGGCGTTATTCATACGCAATTTACTAAAAGGACATCTTTCGGCCGCTGACCATGCGGTGGAGCAGATTTACTGTCACGACATGAGCGACACCGTGGCCCCGGGGGGCCGGGACGCCTTCGCGGCGCTGGATGAGTCTAAGATCAGCCGGTTCCAGTACAAGATCATGTTCGTCTCGGGCATGGGCTTCTTCACCGATGCCTACGACTTGTTCGTCATCGGCATCGTGGTGGTGCTGATTGAGACTCAGTGGAAGCTATCGACCAGCCAGGTTTCGTGGCTGAACTCCGCGACCCTGCTGGCCTCAGCTTTTGGGGCAATCGTATTCGGCCGGGTCGCCGACATCCTCGGGCGCAAGAAGATCTACGGCTACGAGGTCCTGATCCTGGCCCTCGGCGCCATCGCGTCCGCGTTCGCGCCGAACTACACGTTCCTGCTCATCTCCCGGATCGTCCTCGGGGTCGGCATCGGCGGCGACTACCCGGTCTCCGCAACGATCATGAGCGAGTACTCCAGCAAGTCGACCCGCGGCAGGATGGTCGGACTCGTGTTCGCCATGCAGGGCGCGGGCCTGGTCGTCGGCCCCCTGGTCGCCTCGATCCTGCTGGGCTCGGGTGTATCCAACAACCTCACCTGGCGCCTGCTGCTCGGCTTGGGTGCGATACCGGGCCTGGCTGTCTTCTACCTGCGCCGCCAGATCCATGAGACGCCACGGTTCGCCATGGCCGGCGGCGCCAGCGACGAAGCTGCGGCGGCCATCGCGGATGCCACCGGGCGGGGGTCAGGGACCGCCCCCAAAGGCGAATCGACCGCGAGGCACCAGCAGAGCGTCGCCGAGGGCTACTTGAAGCTGCTCCGCAACCGGCGCATGCTGGCCTGGCTTATCGGCACCGCGGGCGCCTGGCTGCTGCTGGACTTCTGCTACTACGGCAACAGCATCTCCCAGCCGGAGATCCTCAAGCTGCTGAGCCCGCACGCCAGCCTGCTGCACAATACCCTGGTCCAGCTGGCCATCGTCTGCGTCTTCGCGGTGCCCGGGTACATCGTGGCCGTCATGTTCATGGACAAGACCGGGCGGAAGAGCATCCAGATGTTCGGCTTCTTCATGATGGCGGTGATGTTCCTGATCATCGGTCTCGTCCCATCGGTCGTGAAGCACGCATGGCCGTTCCTCATCCTGTACGGGATCAGCTACTTCTTCACCGAGTTTGGGCCGAACATGACGACGTTCATCTATCCGGCTGAGCTGTTCCCCACCGACGTCCGGACTACCGCACACGGCATATCCGCCGGGGCCGGCAAGTTGGGCGCGTTCGCCGGCGCGTTCCTGTTCCCCGATTTCCTGGCCGTCACGCACGGCATTAACCGCGCGATGACCATCGCCGGGATCGTGGCGGTCCTCGGCCTGCTGCTGACCCTGGCGGCGCTGCCCGAGACCAAGGGGAAGAGCCTTGAGCAGCTAGAAGAGGACGCGTACGCCGAGGCGCCATCGAAGCCGCGTCTCGGGGTGGAACCCGCCTGACCGTCCTGGGCGAGGCCAGAGCAACGCCTCTGGCCTGGCCCAGGTTGATGAATCCGCCTTCGGCCCCGGCCCACTGACATCCCTGAGGAGGTGAAGCGGCGTACCGCCCGCGGTTACGCGGTCGTCACGCCGTGAATCGGATGACGTACAGCATCGTGGTCGGCGTCGACGGCTCACCGTACGGTGACGCCGCGCTGCGCACGGCACTGGCCGAGGCGGAAGAACACGGCGGCCAGGTGACCGCCGTGTTCGCCTGGCAGGTACCCTTCTCGTCCTTTCCCGGCCTCTTTGACCGCGCAGAACTCGAGCAGGCCGCCAAAGAGTTCCTCATCGAGAGGGTCAGCGCGGTCGCGCCCTCGCCGAAGGTCCCGGTGCTGCCGCTGGTCGCCGAGGGCGACCCGGCGGAGGCGCTGGTCAGCGCGGCGAAAGACGCCGACCTGCTGGTGCTCGGCACCCGCGGCCGGTCGCGGCTGGCCGGGTTTCTGCTGGGCGCGGTCAGTGCACGCTGCGCCGCGGCCGCAGCGTGCCCGGTGCTGCTCGTCAAAGCGCCAAACGATCCCGCTGAAACCTGATTCCCGCGCCGTCCGCCGCCTCGGCCAGGAGGAGGATCAGCGCACGCCCACTTCACCGACCTGCACCACCAGCGAAGCCATCGAAGCCGAACTTAAGGCCCTGGCCACCGACTCTGTGCGCGCGAGAGCGGGGCCGGCGGGGCCAGCTCACGGCGCCAGGTGCGGGCCAGCCAGGTGATCGCGCCGGCCACCAGCGCGAAGCTGGCGGGCTGCGGCCGGCTGCAGCCAGCGCGCCGGCGCTCACCGCGGCGGCCGCGGCCGTGCGCAGGGCCAGGACGGCCGGGCGGCCGTGGCGCAGGCGGCCGCCGGAGCCGCGGCGCAGGCGGCCGCCGGGGCGCCGGCCGGCCAGGTCCGCGTAGGCCTCGCCGCGCCCGGAGGCCGTCCGCAGCGTGGTGTAGGCGGCAGCCGCCTCGGCGTACCGGGCGGGATCACCGCCGTCGGCGCGGTCGGGATGGGTGGCGGCGGCCATCCGGCGCCACGCCGCCCGGATGTCGTCGCCGGTCAGATCGGGCCGGGCCGGCAGCCCGAGGACCGCGAACGGGTCGTTCATGGCGCCTCCCGGCCGAACGCCTCGTCCAGGAACGTCCCCGCATCGGCCAGCGGCCGCCCGGCCGGGGCGGGGCCGGCGGCGGGCAGCGGAATCGTGTCGCCGGTCCCCGCCTGCCCGCCCGCCCCGGCAGCCCCGCCAGATCCGCCGACCACACCAGCCCCGGCGATCCCGCCGGCCCCGGCGGACGGGGCGGCCGGGGCGGCCGCGGGCACGCGGGCCAGCGCGGCGGGCGCGGCGACCAGCCGTTTCACCTGAACGTAGGTCACCCCGCCCTGATGCACGTAAGCGGCCTGGCCTACCCCGAGCGCGCGCACCAGGTCCGGGTCGACCACCGGCATCTGCCGCACCTGGGAACTGCCCTCGCCGCTCCACTGTGCCATCCACGGGGCCATCCACGGGGCCATCCACGGGGCCATCCACTGCGCCCCCCACTGGCCGGCTGTCCCCGGCGGGGCGGCGACCAGCCGCCGCGTGCTGTCGACATATCGCCTCGACCCGGCCAGCCCGGCGATGGGATCGGGGTGCGGGGTGCGCAGCAGCCAGATGCCGCCCTCGGCGGTCGCCGCGATCCGGTACCGCTCGTCCTCGTCGGCGGCCAGCCCCGGCCAGGACTGGGCGGAGACCTGTACGGCGAGCCCCAGCGACCGGGCCCGCTCGTACAGCGCCCAGATCGGCAGCCGCCGGGAGACCGCGCTGAACTCGTCGACGGCCAGCAGCACGTCCGCGTCCGCCCCCGGACCGCTGATGTAACTGGCCAGCATGTCCACCAGCGCCCGGGCCTGGGCCTCGGCCACCGCCGTCTCCGCCGTGCCCTCCAGGATGCAGTACCAGGCGTCCGCGTCGGCGAAGCTGCCCGCGGGCTCGAAGCCGGTGCCCAGGCGGCGCCACAGGCTGCGGAACCGCAGCGCCACGTCGGGGATCAGCTGAGCGCCGGCCCGCAGCGTGCCGAGCGCGTCGGCGTCGCCGGACGCGTACGCGGCCATCAGCCAGTCAGCGTCCAGCCGGGCCAGGAAGTCCGCCGCGTCGGCCGGCGGGGCGGGCGGGGCCTGCACCGCCAGGGCCACGATCGCCTCCATCACGTCGGCGTAGTAGGCGGCCGCGCCGCGGCCGTGCTCGATCAGGTCGAGCAGGGTCGTAATGAGCCGGCCCGGCGGGAGGTTCCACAGCGACAGGCTCGCGTCGTCCGGCCAGATCGCGGTGGCCCGGGCGCCGGCGTCCCGCAGGACCCGGCGGGCCCGGTCGGCGATGCGGCGTGAGTCGGCGCCGCCCTTGCAGTCGAGCACCACCAGCAGCGGCCGGCGCCCGGTTCCGGCGGCCTGCCGGCTCAGTGCCGTGGCCATGAACCCGGCCCACAGCCGCAGCAGCAGCGTCGTCTTGCCGGTGCCGGTCGTGCCGATGACGACCTGGTGCGAGCGCAGCCGGGCGTAGGGCAGCGCCATGATGGCCAGCGCCGGATGCCGGACGGCCCGGATCATGCCCCCGATTACCACGTCCCCGTTCCGGTGCGTGAGCGGGACCGCCCCGGGCGCGGCGATCCGCGCCCGCGCGCTGCGCGCCTGGCGCCGCCACTGCCGCCGGTCGAAGCTGACCGCCGAGCCGGGGGACAGGCCGCCCGCGCCCGTTTCCATCTGGTAGATCCGCACCGCCCAGGCCAGGCCGCCGGTGAGCAGGCCGAGCGGGATCGCCGCGGGCGCGATGACCACCGCCGCCGCGGCCAGATGCCCGGCCGCGGTGAGCCGCCACATATCCAGCCAGGCGCGGTACGGCGCGCCGGCCACCCGCCAGCCGGGCGGCCCGGGCGCGGACAGCCCGGAGGCGGTCAGCCAGACCGCCAGCATCGGCAGGCACCACAGCGCCGCGCCGTAGAGCCGGCGTGGCGGCCAGCCGCACATCCAGGCGGTCACCGCCGCGGCCGCGGCGACGGCCGACACCGGTGCCGCCGCGATGATCACCGCGGCGGCCGCGGACATCCTGATCAGCCGCCACGCCGCGCGGGCCGTGGCGCGCAGCAGCACGAGGGCCAGGTACTGCCGGATCAGCATGCCCGCGCCCCGCCTTTCGAGGCCGGCTGGCCGGGGCCGTCCAGCGCCGCACCTCCCGGCAGGTCCCGGACCTCCAGCCGGGCCGCCAGCGGGCCGAGCGCTTCCCGGGCCCGCAGCACGGTGGGCCGCGCGCCCGGCGAGCACACGTACAGCGCCCGCGCGTGCCGCGGCGCCCGGCCGGGAACGGCCGCGTCCGCCGCCGCGCAGCCGTAATCGCCGGTCCGGGTCAGCAGTTCGCGCATGATCGCGGTGGTGCGGCTGACGGTCTTGCGGGTCAGTTCGGCCTCGATGGCCCAGCATTCGCCCGCCCAGGGCACCGGGGCGCCGTCCGGCCAGTGCACCTCGCCGTCCGGCAGGTGCTCGCGCCGTCCCGGCCGGCTCCGGGCCCGCAGCCGCCGTTCGCTCCGCCAGAAGGCGCCGGCCTGCTGATAGGTCCCGGTGCCCGCTAAAGCCAGCCGGACCGCGGTGACCGCGCGGATGTGGGCCAGGCGGGACAGTCCGGGCGCGATGGGGGCGTACGTCAGGCCGCAGGCGGCCAGCCCGGCGCGGGTCAGCCAGACCCAGGACGCGCCTGGGCCTAGCCGGCCCGAATCCGCGTAACCGAGCCGTCGCCAGCGGGTCGCGGCGGCGCGGGCACGCGGTTCGGTGCCGCCGAGGACGGCGGCGAGCAGGTCCAGCTGGACCCCGTACATCTCGGCGGTGAAGAGCATGCCGCTGATGTCCCGCTCACCGAGCCCTCGCGGGCTCGCGTTCGCGGGACGTCCGGGCCGCTCGCGCACCGTCATAGATGAGGCTCATGATGGCCCCGATCCGCGCGGGCCGTCTCGCGCCCGGCCGCCACGTTCGTTATCCGTAAGAAATTCCGCGCGGCCGGCCCGGGGGCCACCCCGTGGTCCGGGGCGGGGCCGTCAGAGCGGCCGTGACCAGTTCTGGCCGATCAGGTCCTGGCCAAAACTCCGGTGCGGCGCCTCATCCTGCAGCTCGAAACCGAACCGCTGGTAGATCCGCCGGGCCTCGGCCAGCACGCTGTTGGTCCACAGCATGATCTCGGTGTAGCCGGCCTCCCGCGCGAAGCGGAGGCACTCCTCCACCAGCCGGGTTCCGATCCCCAGCCCGCGCGCCGCGGAATCCACGTACAGCAGCCGCAGCTGGGCCACCCGGTCGTCCTTGCGGACGCAGAACACCGAACCCGCCGGTTCCCCGTCCACCTCGGCGATCCAGGCCGCCTCCCGCTCCGGGTCGCGATGGTCCACGAAGCCGGCCACGATCCGGGCCACCAGGGCCTCGAACGCGGCGTCCCAGCCGTACTGCCGGGTGTACCCCGCGGCCTGGGACTGCACCACCCAGCCCAGGTCACCCGGCCGGGGCGGCCGCAGCAGGTAGGACCGTGGGCGCGGCGCGTCGCTGAGCACGCTGGTGATCTCCTGCACCCCCCGGACCAGCCGCCGCCGGGCCGGCTCGCTCAGGCTGGCCAGCAGCGCGCCGATCTGCTCCGCGGCCTGCGCGTCCAGCCCGGCCTGGGCCGCCCGGCCGGCGCCGGTGAGCGCGATCACCTGGCGGCGGGCGTCCGTGCCGGACCGTTCCCGGGTGATGAGCCGGTCTGCCTCGAAGCGGGCCAGGATCCGGCTCAGGTAGCCCGCGTCGATGTCCAGGCTGCGCCGCAGGCCGCCGACTTCGCATCGCTCGCGCTGGCCCAGCTCGAAGATCAGCCGCGCCTCCGTGAGCGAATACGGCGTGCCCAGATAGCCGCCCCGCAGCACGCCGATCACGTTGGTGTACAGCCGGTTGAAGGCCCGCACCGTGGCCACCCCGTCCTCACTGGCCGGGGCTGTCACCGCTGCTCGGGTCGCCGTCACGGTGGCCTCCGATCATGCTCCTGAACGGCCTGTTGATTCAGTCAACAATATTGCTGACATTGGCAACTGGTCAACGCCGTAGTGTCAGCAGGGGATTCGCGTGGAAGACTTACTGGGCGGAGAATTTGCCTATGCGACAGCCCTCGCTACCCCGGTCCGTGCGCCAGCCGGCACGCTACGGGGCGCTGGTGGCCGGGGCGCTGCCCCTGCTGGCCTTCCCGGGCCTCAACCTGTGGCCGCTGGCGTGGTTCGGGCTGGTGCCCGGGCTGCTGCTGATCCACCGGGCGCCATCCGCGCGGGAGGCGGGGATCCGGGGCTGGTGGCTCGGCTGCGGGTATTTCGTGGCCGCGATGTACTGGCTGGCCCCGGAGATCGGCCCCGCGGTGCTGCTCGTCGCCATCGTGATGGGCCTGCTCCTGGGCCCGTTCGGGATGATGATCTGGACCTTGCTGCGCCCGCCGGTCACCGTGCCGCGGGCCCTGGCCGCGCTTCTCGTCGTGCCGTCCTACTGGCTGGTGACGGAGTGGATCCGCTCCTGGCAGGCGCTGGGCGGCCCGTGGGCGGTGCTGGGGGCGAGCCAGTGGCAGCACCCGGCCGTGCTCGCCCTGGCCTCGGTGGGCGGGGTGTGGCTGGTCAGCTTCGTGCTGGTCGCGGCGAACGTGGCCATCCTGATCGCGATCGTGGCCAGGCGCCTGGCGGCCCGGCTCGTGTCCGCCGCCGCGCTCGCCGCCGTGATCGTGGCGGGCCCGGTGGCTTTCGCGCTGACCCCGCCCGCCCCGGTCGCCGGCGCTACGACGATCGCGCTGGTGCAGCCGGGGGTGATCAATAACCCGGCACTGGGGGTGGACGCCAGCCAGCGGCTCACCACCAGCCTCAGCCGGCACGGCAGCCTGGGCGGGGTGCGGCCGGACCTGATCGTGTGGGGCGAGAGCAGCGTCTCCTTCCACCTGCAGGACGATCAGGTGCTGCTGCGGGAGATCGAGAAGCTGTCGGCCACCGACAACGCGCAGATCCTGGTCAACCAGGACTCGGTGTACGAGGGCGAGCACAGCAAGGTCGCGGTGCTGGTCGGGCGCAACGGGATCGATGGCACGTACATCAAGACCCGGCTGGTGCCGTTCGGGGAGTACATCCCCTTCCGCTCGGCACTGTCCTGGCTGACCAGCATCAGCAAGGCGGCGCCGGTCAACATGGTGCCGGGCGACGGGGCGCACCCGCTGCGGGTCACCGAGCCCGGCGGCCGGGTGCTGACGATCGGCCCGCTGATCTGCTTCGAGTCGGCGTTCCCGGACATGGCGCGGGTGGACACCGACGAGGGGGCGCAGGTGATCGTCTACCAGACGGCCGACTTGACGTTCCAGGGCACCTGGGCGCTGGCCCAGCACGCGTCGCTGGGTGCGCTGCGCGCCGCCGAGACCGGCCGCCCGGTCGTGCAAGCCGCGCTGACCGGCGATTCGGCCGCCTTCGACGCCCGGGGCCGGCTGGTGGCCTGGATGGGGGCCTCGCAGCACGGGGTCACCGACGTCCGGCTGACGCTGCCGGCGGCCACGTCCCGGACTGTGTACGACCGTCTCGGCGACTTCGTTCCGTGGACCGCGGCCGGCATCGTCGCGGTGTTCGCTTTGGCTTTGCTGGCTGCGCGGATTCGCCGGCGCGGGGATTATCGCGGCAAGGGTGGTGCGGCTGGCGGCGATGGGGCACAATATGACGCAGGCACCGGGATGCACGTACCCGGGTAGTTCTTCTGGACAGGCGTGAGGACGCAGGGGAAGGCGAACCTCGTCGTCTGCCAGGAGGAACGGTGTCTGCACAAGGTGTGTTGCATATTCATTCAGCGCCCCCGGCGCTGAGCCCGCACATTGAGTGGGCCGTCGCGGGGGTTCTTGGCGTACCCGTGGATTTGCCATGGGTCAGCCAGCCCGCGGCGCCCGGAACGTTGCGCGCGGAACTCACGTGGGAAGGCCGCCCGGGCACGGCCGGGGCGGTTGCCTCGGCACTGTCCGGGTGGAACCGGCTGCGTTTTGAGGTCACCGAGGATCCGAGCGACGGATGTGACGGCATACGCCACAGTTACACGCCGACACTCGGCACGTTCACGGCGGTGACCAGTGGCAACGGGGACATTCTGATACCAGAGGGACGGCTGCGCACTGCCCTGGCGATGGCCCAGACCGACTCCTCGCTCCGCGCTGAACTGGACCGACTACTCGGCCGCGCCTGGGACGAGGAACTGGATGCGTTCCGCTGCGGCGGCGACGGCGCGCCCGTACGCTGGCTGCACGCCACCGGCTGACCCGGCCCTCCACTCAGCGACGAGAACGGCTCTCAGTGACGAGGCTTACAGGGGCGGGACGATCGGCGGGCTGCGGCATCACGTGGACTGGCCACCGCGTGGTGACTCGGCCCGGGTACAGTACAGGCAAATTCATCCGAACGTAGTAACGACTAACTCGGCGCCCTATGCGAACATAGTATCGATGGGCTATCGGGGGTAGGCTCTGGCCTGTTGCACAGCGTGATCCCCCCATCACGGAGGATAAGTAAGTTCACGTGGAGAGTTAGATGATCAAGGTATCGAAGCCAGTCCGCGACGGTTCCGTCCGCGTCACCTTCACCCTGCCGGCCGACGAGCCCCCCGGGCCCGTATCGGTGGTCGGCGACTTCAACAACTGGGACCCCTTCGCCCACCCGCTGCGGAAGCGCTCGAACGGTATCCGGAGCACCGTGGTCAGCGCCCCGACCGGAAGCACACTGCGCTTCCGCTATCTGGCCGCAGGCGGCCACTGGTTCGACGACGACGGCGCCCACGCCATAGACGGGCACGGCGCCACCATCTCCGTCTGACCGCGTCCCTGGCTCCGGGCAGCCCCTCCGGCGCGCAAGCGCCAGGACGCTGCCCGTAGCCGGGGCCGGGTTTTCCAGGGCGGGGCCATCCGGTCCTAGCGGGCGGGGCCGCCCGCGGGCGGCCACTGGGTGATAGAGGCGTTTTCAACCAGTGCCCGGGCGATCGGCCGGCTCGGGGACGGCGGCGGTGCGGTCGCCACCCGGATCGGGCCGCCGTGGGTCACGATGATCAGCTCCGCTCCGGGCCGGGACGCGGTGATCCGGCCCAGCGCGCGGTGAACGCGCCCGTACATGTCGGCCACGCTTTCGCCGCCGGGCGGCCGCTGGAAGGGGTGTTGCCAGAGCATGTCCAGAGCATCCTCGGGCCCCCCGGCGATCGAGGGGGCCCCGGTAATCTCCGCGGCCGCGGGCGAGGCCGCGACGAGTCCATCGAGGACGCCGAGCCCCTGCTCGCGCAGGTCCGGGTCGTACTCGACCGGGATCCCGAGGATGGCCGCGATGATGTCCGCGGTCTCGGCCGCCCGCGCGAGGTCGCTGGCCACGATCAGGCTGGCCCGGGGTGCGCGGCACACGAGTTCCCGTGCCGCGACCGCGGCCTGCTCGCGGCCGACGGCGGTAAGCCCGGGCGCGTTCGGGGACTGGCCCTGGACCCGGCCGGAAACGTTCCAGCCGCTCTGCCCGTGCCGGACCAGCCATAGGGTGCCAGACGCCTCCGGCCCGGGACTGCTCAGTCCGGCCATCCCCTCGCCGCATTCCGGCGCGCCCGCGGTGCCTGGTTCCCGCAATGCTCCCCCCACCTCCGGGCTCCCCCCACCTCCGGCCGGCGCCGCTAATACTGCAGCCGCGGGTCGTCGTAGTTCTTGAACTCGATCACGTTGCTGGACGGATCGGCCAGGAAAATCGTCCGGTGCTGCTCCGCCGTTCCCTCGAACCGCAGGACCGGTCCGGACAATACTCGCAGCTTGCGGTGCTCCACGAGACGGAGCAGCCGGTCGAAGTCCTCGGCCGCCGCGAAACTGACCCCGAAGTGCCGCGGGTAGGGGACCGGCTCGTCGGGCACGTCCGCGTGCAGGTGGCAGACGAGCTGATCGCCGAAGAAGTCAAGGGTGATCCGGTCGGCGTACCGGCGGGCCAGCTTGGCCCCCAGGCCGAAGACGTAGAAGTCCATCGCCTCGTCCAGATCGCGCGCGGGAATCGCGATGTGGCAGGCGTCGTGCGCGTTACGCATGAGTCTTTCCTCGTTTCAGGTGCCGTTGTGTTTCCGTGGGGCGGTGTTTCAGGCCGCGGACGGCCTCTTTTCAGGCCGCGGACGGTCTCGCGTCGGCGGACGGTCTCAGGCCGCGGACGGTCTCGCGTCGGCGGACGGCCTGGCGTCGGCGGCCGCCGCCGGGCGCGCGGGGCGGGCGGAACGCAGCGGGCCACCGGTGGTCAGGTCCAGCAGGGTGTCGCCGCGCAGCCCGCGGCGCAGGGTCTCCACCCCGATCACGTCCACGGCGGCCACGTTGCCCAGGTTCACCGCCGGGCCGACCGCCCGGATCATCTCGACCTGCAGGTCCTTGGTCGGGGCCTCGAACATGATCACCGCCGGATCGATCGCCCGCAGAACGGCGGACAGCACGTCGGCCCGCATGTGCCCGTCGGCGCGGGCGATGCCGCTGTGGCCGCTTTCCCGCGCCTCGGTGATCACCATGCAGGCACCCGCGTCCAGGTCCTGGGCGAGGGCGTCCACCCAGCCGGACGGCGTCAGCAGCGCCGAACGGTCCGCGTCCTTGTAGCCGACCTCGGACAGGATCGGCCGCACGCCCGCCAGCCGCCGCACGTAGCTGGCCTTGCCCTCCTGGTCCAGCGGGATCGTCCCGTTGGACACCTCGATGTGCGTCGCCCCGCTGCGCTCCACCAGGGTGAGGTAGTCGGCCAGCCGACCGCTCCACACGAAGTGCTCGAACAGGGTCCCGCCGAAGTAGAAGCCGATGCCCGCGTCTTTCAGTGCGCCGGTTTTGCGATCCAGGTCCTTGGTGACCAGCGCGGTGCCCCAGCCGAACTTCACCAGGTCGATGTGCTCGCCGTGACTGTCGATCAGGTCGGCGAACGCGCGGGTGGGCAGGCCCGTGTCGATAACCATGGTGATGCCGGGCTGAGTCATGAGAAGCCTCCTGGGCGGTCGGTGCCGGTCGTGCTGCGGACACGGCCTATCTTTGACACCGCTGGTGGGGACACCATCCGCTGCGGATGCGAACCTGGTGAACGCCCTGAGCAGGCAGATTCGCGAGCCCGGATTTCTTACCCGGTTCCCAGGGAACGCACAGCATTCGTCCCGTGAACGGCCGGCCAGGCGGTCCCCTCCAGGACCGCACGCAGCGATGACATTCCCCTCGCGGTGTGGCTCTTGACCGCACCCTTGCTGATCCCCATCATTTCCGCGATCTGCGCCTCGGACAGGTCGGCGTAGTACCGCAGCACGAGCGCCTGCCGCTGCCGGTCCGGCAGCCCCCGCAGCGCGGTGATCACGGCGCTGCGCTCCGGCAGCGAGATCGCGCCCTGCTCGGCGCTGGGCATGTCCGGTGCGGGCTTGGGCGCGTTGCGGTCGATGACGCTGCGGTGCCGCAGCACCGAGCGGGACCGGTTCACCACCGCCTGCTTCAGGTACGACAGCGCTTTTTCCTCGTCCCGCAGCCGGTGCCAGCCGTCGTGCATGGCGATGAAGCACTCCTGCACCACTTCTTCAGCGGTCGGCTCGTCCCGCACCAGCAGCACCGCCAGCCGGACCAGCGAACGATAATGGCCGCTGTACAGCTTCATCACCGCTTCATCGGCCAGCATCTCCAGCTTCACCGCGGTGGCGATTCTTCCCGGCACGAGGGTGTCAGTGACCGAGGTCCGCTGGGCGGTACCCGGTCCGGACGCGGCCGATACGCCCTGGTCAGGATCGACGGCCTCATACTCGTGCAACCAATCACTAAATTGCGCAAGACCCACACTTACGTTGTATGTCCTGGCGTAGCGTCCGGATTGATGCACGGTTACCTGCCGGTAGACACGAGCGAGGAGTTCTTCCTCGCGGCTGCTTCCGGTGTCATTCCCGGCGGTCGTCATGAAAGTGGTCCTTCCTCGTCATCGGCGAATGGGTCGTAGGGTCCGAGACTCGCTCTCAATTTGGCCCGGGCGGCGAACACGTGCGCGGCGACGGTTCCGCTGGCGATGCCGAGCTTGTCCGCGATCTCGCTGTTCTTCATGCCGAAGAGCCAGCGCATCACCGCGACCGCGTGCTGCTGTGGCGGCAGGGTCAGCATGGCCTGCCAGCATCGCTCCAGCGCGACGGCAGACAGCGCTTCCGCCGGGATATCCACCACCGGGGGCTGGTACTCCGCTTCCAGTCTCGGCAGCCGGTCACGGAAGGCGGCGTTCTGGCGGAACGCGCTGATCGCCAGGTTGCCGATCGTGGTGCGCAGCCAGCGCAGGCGCTGCAGGTCATGAAGACCGCGGATAGTTGGCCAGTGCATGGTGGCGGCCATGAATGTGGACTGAACGAGGTCTTCGGCCAGTGCGCGGTCGCCGCGGGTCAGGACGTATGCGTACCCGAACAGGCCCTCCGCGTGGGCCACGAAACAGCCGGCCAGTTCTTCGTCCCGATCCGGCGGGATCTTGTCAGCCGTCACCTGAGCCTCCGGCCGTGGGCCGTGGCCGCGCCCTCGTATCCGGGCCGGACCACTCTGAAATTAACCTCACATCGCTAGGTCGCGCGAGGGTGGGCAACCGTTTAGCCGGCCCGTTCCTGGCTAGCGGAATGTCGGAGCCGGGTACTTACGGGCCTCCTGCGGCCCGGACTATGCGTGCATCGTCGGGATGAGGTCGCGGGGAGAAACGGCTCCGGCAGGAACGGGCTTGCCTTCGACCCTGCGGAGGCGAGGGAGGCACAGATGGTGCGCAAGATCGGCACGCTACTGCTGTTCACGGCGGCGGCCGGGGCGGCAGCCTGGAGCGCCTGGCCGGGCTCCTCCGCGGTCAGCAATGCCGCCATGGCCCGGGCCGACGGCGTGGATGCCGAGGCCCCGCCCCGGTCTGGTCGGTGCCGGGCTAGGACGTCTCCCGTAGCACAATTCAGGCGATCATCCACTCGCCTTGATCCACGCGAACCACAGCCGAAGATCTACGGGACACGCCCCCGCCGGCCGTGGGGTTTCGCCGCCGGTCAGGCGGCTTGCTGGGGTGGTCCGTGGGAGTGGAGGGTGCGGCCGTCGGGTGCGGTGGCGGTGCGGGTGCCGTCGGGGTGGCAGGTGATTTGCCAGCCCCAGCGGTGAATCGCGATCTGGTGATGAAACCGGCAGAACAATCGGAGGTTTCCCAGGCTGGTGGGGCCGCCTGTGGCCCAGGGGATCAGGTGGTGCACTTCGCAGGCGGACGGCGGCTGGGTGCAGCCGGGGAACTGGCAGTGCTGGTCGCGCTGGATGACGGCGGTGCGCAGGTGCGCGGGGATGGTGCGGGTGGCCCGGCCGAGGTCTAGCGGCTGGCTGGGGGTGTTAAAGGGGGCGCCGAGGACGGTGCCGCGCAGGTGCGAGGCGAGCCCGCCGGGCCCGGACAGCAGGTCCAGGCTCCAGCGCAGGATCGTGGCGTGCAGCCGTTGCCGGGTGGCTGCCAGGCAGCCGGATATCCCGCAGTCCCGGCCGCCCGCGCCGCCGGGGCGCGGTACGGGGCCGGGGCCCGGGCCGGGGCCGGGGAACGGGCCGGGGCCAGAACCCAGGACGTGGCCGGGGCAGGCGGCTGGCTGGTTCGCGTCGCGGCTTTCCCGCGGCCCGTCCGGGTGGTCTTCCCGCTGCCCGTCCGCGTGGTCTTCTTGCGGCCTGCCCGGGTGGCCTTCCGGCCGGCCGTCCGCGTGGCTTTCCTGCGGCCCGTCCGCGTCGTCTTCCGGCGGCCCGTCCGTGTGGTCCTCCGGCCTGCCGCCCGGGTGTCTTCCTGCGGGTGGTCGGCGTGGCGGTGGCCGTGGGCGGTGAGCCAGACGGTGGTGAGCTGGTCCAGGACCTGCCAGTCGATCTGGCCGGTCACGATCGTGGTCAGCACCGCATCACACGCGGCGGCTTCGGCGGCCGGGCCGGTCAGGTACGCCGATCCCGGCCCGGCCGCCGCCCGCGCGGGGGTCCAGGAACGTTCCAGGACGGAGCCGCCGCGCAGGCCGGTCAGGTCGCCCAGGTCGATGTGCACGCTCAGGTGCGGGGGCTGCCCGTCCCGGCCGCCGATCATCTGCCCGCCGATCAGCCGCCGGCAGGCTTCCTCGATCGCGTCGTGGCGGCGCTGCGCGGCGGTGCGGGTATCTTCCGGCCCCGCCCGCTGCCCCAAAGCCTCCAGCACCACCGTCAGGGCGGCCGCGCAGGCGGGGGTCAGGTCCGCGTGCAGCCGCCCGGCGCCGCCGAACGTGGTGCCCAGCCACAGCGCCCGCTCCTCGAACCCGTCATCACCCGTGTCGGGGCGAGGCCTGGGCGCGGTCGAGCATCTCCCGGGCCAGCCGCGCCAGATCATGCTGATCCGCGCCGCCCAGCACCGCCGCCAGCAAGATCCCGTCCGCGTCCTCGCGGTAGATCTTCGGGGAGCTTGTCGGTCCAGTCGCAGATCAGCCGGGCCAGCGAGACGGGAAGCTGCCCGGCGGCCAGCGCGGCGGCGATCACGGGATGCGCGGCCAGCCGCCGCGCCCACCCGGCCGCCGCGGCGGCGGCGCTCTTGGTGATGCGGTGCGGGCGCGCGCAGCCAGGACCCGGGCCCGTAATACCCGTCCGCCTCATACCCCTGCTGGGCGGTGAACACCGCAGGATCCGCGCGCGGGCGGCGGTGTGCTGCGCTTCGGCGTGCTCCAGCCCGATCAGCGCCTCGGCCTGCGCGGCCGTGCCCAGGCTGCCCGCGTCACAGCCGGCCAGATACCCCAGCCCGGCCCGCACCATCGCCAGCGCCTGGCCCGTACTGGACGGCGCGGCCGGCTCGGTGGCGGTGCACATGGGGCGGGTCACCTCCCCGGGGGGGCAGGAACGGTTCGTTACTCGATTACTAGTTCGATAATAACGAGAGGGTCCGACAGTTTCGGGCTCCCGAACGCGAGAACGCGAGAACGCTAATGAAATTCCGGGGAGCGGGCGACGACCAGGCCTGATTCATAGGCGGTGACCACGGCCTGCGTCCTGAGGCGGCGGGCTGCGGCTCCGGCTGCGCGACGCCTGAGGAAGCGCCGGTGGGACGCCTGAGGCGGCGCCCGTGGGAGGCCTGAGGCAGCAGCGGCCTGTGGCCGGATAGCCTGCTGATCATGAGCAGCGACCTGGCCTCCCTGACCGGTATTAACGTTCCTACTGGCCTGCTGATCGGCGGTGAGTGGACCCACGGCCGCGGCGGCCGCATCGAGGTGATCGACCCCGCCACCGAAGCTCCGCTGACGGAGGTCGCGGACGCCACCGAGGACGACGCCCGGGACGCGGTCAGCGCGGCACACGCGGCCCTGCCCGGGTGGGCGGCCACCCCGCCCCGGCAGCGCGCGGAATGCCTGCGCCGCGCGTTCGGCCTGATGACGGAGCGCGGCGAGCAGATCGCCCGGCTGATGTCCGCGGAGAACGGCAAGTCGCTGCGGGACGCCCGCGCCGAGCTCACGTACGCGGCCGAATTCTTCCGCTGGTACGCGGAGGAGGCCGTGCGGATCGACGGGAACCTGGCCGTCGCGCCCGCCGGGGCCAACAAGATCCTCGTCACCCGGCAGCCGATCGGGGTCTCGGTGCTCGTCACCCCGTGGAACTTCCCGGCCGCGATGGCCACCAGGAAGCTCGGCCCGGCGCTGGCGGCCGGCTGCACGGTGGTGCTGAAGCCCGCCGGGGAGACCCCGCTGACCGCGCTGGCCGTGGCCGGACTGCTGGCCGAGGCGGGGGTGCCGGCCGGAGTCGTCAACGTCGTGCCGACGTCCCGGCCCGGCCCGGTCGTCGCCGCGATGATGGCCGACACGCGGGTCCGCAAGCTGTCCTTCACCGGCTCCACCGAGGTGGGCCGGATCCTGCTCCGGCAGGCCGCCGACACGGTGCTGTCCTGCTCGATGGAGCTGGGCGGGAACGCGCCCTTCATCGTCTTCGACGACGCCGACCTGGACGCCGCGGTCGGCGGCGCGCTGATCGCGAAGATGCGCAACGGCGGCGAGGCGTGCACCGCGGCCAACCGCTTCTACGTGCACGAGGCGATCGCGGACGAGTTCACCGCGCGCCTGGTCGGCGCGTTCGGCACGCTCACCGTGGGCCCGGGCCTGGAGGAATCCACCGACGTGGGGCCGCTGGTCAACGCCGACACCCGCAGCAAGGTCTCCGGGCTGGTCGACGGGGCGGCCGGTGACGGCGGCCGGGTCCTCCTCGGCGGCCGGGCACCGGACCGGCGCGGTTTCTTCTACGAGCCGACCGTCATCGACCAGGTGCCCGCGTCCGCGCACATCGTCGGCACCGAGATCTTCGGCCCGGTCGCGCCGATCGTCCGGTTCTCCGACGAGGCCCAGCTCGTGCAGTGGGCCAACGCCAGCGAATACGGCCTGGTCTGTTACGTCTACACCCGTGATCTGCGGCGCGGGCTCCGGGTCAGCGAGGCGCTGGAGACCGGGATGGTCGGTCTCAACCGCGGCCTGGTCTCCGACCCGGCCGCCCCGTTCGGCGGCGTCAAGCAGTCCGGCCTGGGCCGCGAGGGCGGCCACGACGGGCTGCTGGAGTTCATGGAGACCAAGTACATCGCCGCCGAATGGTGACCGTCCGTGCCTGGCGGGCGGATAGGACAACGTAACGGGCCGGCTGGGGCCCGCTGGCGACCGGGATCCAGCCGGCGATCATGGGCCGGCCGGAGATTCCCGCGAAGGCCGGGCGCGGCACGTGTCGCCACCGCCGCCGCGGGCACGTAGCCTGGCCCTGTGGATCGGCGCATCTTCGGGCTCGAGAACGAATACGGCGTGACCTGTACCTTCCGCGGGCAGCGGCGGCTGTCGCCGGATGAGGTGGCGCGCTACCTGTTCCGCCGCGTGGTGTCGTGGGGCCGGAGCAGCAACGTGTTCCTGCGCAACGGCGCCCGGCTGTACCTGGACGTGGGCAGCCACCCCGAGTACGCCACGCCCGAGTGCGACAACGTGACCGACCTCATCGCGCACGACAAGGCGGGGGAGCGGATCCTCGAAGGGCTGCTGGTCGACGCGGACAAGCGGCTCCGCGAAGAGGGCATCGCGGGGGACATCTACCTGTTTAAGAACAACACCGACTCGGCCGGCAACTCCTACGGCTGCCACGAGAACTACCTGGTCGGGCGGCACGGCGAGTTTGGCCGGCTGGCCGACATCCTGATCCCGTTCCTGGTCACCCGGCAGGTCATCTGCGGTGCCGGGAAGGTCCTGCAGACGCCGCGCGGCGCCGTCTACTGCGTCAGCCAGCGGGCCGAGCACATCTGGGAGGGTGTGTCGTCGGCGACGACCCGTTCCCGCCCGATCATCAACACCCGGGACGAGCCGCACGCCGACGCCGAGCGGTTCCGGCGGCTGCACGTCATCGTGGGCGACTCGAACATGAGCGAGACGACCATGCTGCTCAAGGTCGGCTCGACGGACCTGGTGCTGCGCATGATCGAGGCCGGCACGGTGATGCGCGACCTTACCCTGGACAACCCGATCCGGGCCATCCGCGAGGTCAGCCACGACATGACCGGGCGCAGCCGGGTGCGGCTGGCCAACGGGCGGGAGATGAGCGCGCTGGAAATTCAGCGCGAATACCTGTCCAAGGCGCAGGACTTCACCAGCCGGAACGGTGCCGACGCCACCACCCAGCAGGTGCTGACCATGTGGGAGCGAGCGCTGGACTCGATCGAGACCGGCAATCTGGACAAGGTGGCCCGGGAAATCGACTGGGTCACCAAGTACCAGCTCATCGAGCGCTACCGGGCCCGGCACGACCTGCCGCTGTCCTCGCCGCGGGTCGCCCAGCTCGACCTGGCGTACCACGACGTGCACCGCGGCCGCGGCCTGTACTACCTGCTGCAGCGCAACGGCGCCGTCGACCGCGCCACCCGTGACCTGGACATCTTCGAGGCCAAGTCCGTCCCCCCGCAGACCACCCGCGCCCGCCTGCGCGGTGAGTTCATCAGGCGGGCTCAGGAGCGCCGCCGCGACTTCACCGTGGACTGGGTGCACCTGAAGCTCAACGATCAGGCGCAGCGGACGGTGCTGTGCAAGGACCCGTTCCGCTCGGTCGACGAACGGGTCGAGAAGCTGATCGCCGGGATGTGATCCAGCCGCGCCCGTCGCACGGCATAATCGGCCGGAAAGGCCGCATAGCTCGTCAATGCATCGAGGCTGTAACGGAATCCCGCTCCATGCGAGCCACCGCCTGACGGCAGATCAGGGGCCGGTATATTCGGCCCAGCCCTGCACTGGACGGAAGGGACATACGCGGTGACCGGATCGATGCCAGAAGGCACGTTTGCGCTCGACGCCGTGGTCATCGGCGGCTGTGGCCACGTCGGCCTGCCGCTCGCGATCGCCCTGGCCACACGGGGTGCGCGGGTCGGCATCTACGACGTGAGCCAGGCGGCCGTGGACACGGTCAACGCCGCGCGGCTCCCGTTTGCCGAGCCCGGGGCGGCCGGGCCGCTGCGCGAGGCGCGCGCCGCCGGGCGGCTGGAAGCGTCCGCCGACCCGGCCATCGTGGCCACCGCCGAACACGTGATCGTGGTCATCGGCACCCCGGTGGACGAGCACCTCAACCCGGACCAGGCCGCCATCCCGAACGCCCTGGGCGGCTGCGCCAGCAACCTGCGGGACGGGCAGATCCTCATCCTGCGCAGCACCGTCTACCCCGGGGTGACGGCGCTGGTGGAAAAGACCGTCGCCGCGCTCGGCATCGACATCGACGTGGCCTTCTGCCCGGAGCGCATCGCCGAGGGCAAGGCGATGACCGAGCTGTTCGAGCTGCCGCAGATCGTCTCGGCCCGCACCGCCCGCGGCGTGGACCGGGCCAGCGCGCTGTTCCGCCGGCTCACCGGCCAGCTCGTCGTCCTGACGCCGGAAGAAGCCGAGCTGGCCAAGCTGTTCACCAACGTCTGGCGGTACATCAAGTTCGCGACCGCCAACCAGCTGTACATGATGGCCAACGACGGCGGCCTCGACTTCGAGCGCATCCGGCAGGGGCTGGCCCAGGACTACCCGCGGGCCGCCGACATGCCGGCCGCGGGCCTCGCCGCCGGGCCGTGCCTGTTCAAGGACACCATGCAGCTCGCGGCGTTCAATAACAACAACTTCGCCCTCGGCCACACCGCGATGACCATCAACGAGGGCATGCCGCTGTACCTGGTACACCGCCTGGAGCAGCGCTTCGACCTGAAGTCCCGGACGGTCGGCATCCTCGGCATGGCCTTCAAGGGCGGTTCGGACGACACCCGGTCGAGCCTGTCCTACAAGCTCAAGCGGATCCTGGCCTTCAAGGCCGGCGGGGTGCTGTGTACCGACCCGTACGTGACCACCGACCCGGCCCTGCGCCCGCTCCCGGACGTCATCGCGAAATCAGACCTGCTGGTGATCGCCGCGCCGCATCCCGAGTACCGCGAGCTGGTCACGGACAAGCCGGTCGCGGATATGTGGAACATCCTGGGTAAGGGCGTACGCATATGACCGGGGAGCGGCCCCGCGTGACGGTCGTCATCCCCGCCTACAACGAGGACGACCAGATCATCCAGGTCCTGGACCGGCTCTTCGAATCCGTGCGGCTGCCGTGTGAGGTCCTGGTCGTCGTGGACAGCCCGGCCGACACGACCATCCCGGTGGTCGAGGAGTACGCGCAGAAGGAGCCCAGGCTGCGCTACCTGGTCAACACCTACGGCGGCGGGCCGGCCAACGCGATCAGGTTCGGCATCGACGCCGCCGCGGCCCCGGTCGCCGTGGTGACCATGGCCGACGGCTGCGACGACGCGCGGCAGATCGACGAGCTGGCCCGGCTGGTCGAGCGCGGGGTGGCCGTCGCCGCCGCGTCCCGCTACATGGCCGGCGGCCAGCAGGTGGGCGGGCCCGTGCTCAAGGGCACGCTGTCCCGGATGGCCGGCCGGTCGCTGCGCATCCTGGCGCACGTCGGGACGCGGGACGCCACCAACTCGTTCAAGGCGTACGCGACCAACTTCGTCCGGGAGGTCGGCATCGACTCCCGCGACGGCTTCGAGATCGGCATCGAGCTCACGGCCAAGGCCAAGCGGCTCGGCCGGCCCGTCGCCGAGATCCCGACGATCTGGCTGGACCGGCAGGCCGGGGTCTCGAACTTCAAGGTGGCCAAGTGGATCCCCAGCTACCTTCGCTGGTACCGGTTCGCGTTCGGGCCGAAAATGTCCCCGGAGCAGATCCGGTCCCAGGCCGCCGAGACGGCCAGTGACACCGACGAGAAAAGGAACTAGAGGGAAGTGATGGAGAAAGTTCTGGTCAGCGGCTCGGCCGGCTTCATCGGCGGGTACGTCGTCGAGGAACTGCTGCAGCGTGGCTACGCCGTGGTGGGGGTGGACAACTTCTCCAAGTACGGCAAGGTGAAGAAGTCCTACGACGACCACCCGCATTACCAGCTGATCGAGGGCGACGCCCGCGACGTCGGCCTGATGACCGGCCTGCTGTCCGACTGTGACCACTTCATCGCCGGGGCCGCGCTGATCGGCGGCATCTCTTATTTCCACACCTATCCCTATGACCTGCTCGCGTCGAACGAGCGGATCATCGCCGCGTCCTGCGACGCCGCGATCACGGCGAACCGGGACGGCCGGCTGCGCAAGGTCACCTACATGTCCTCCTCGATGGTCTTCGAGAGCGCCAGCGACTGGCCGTCGTATGAGGGCCAGCAGCGCGAGATCCCCCCGCCGCTGTCGTCCTACGGGTTCCAGAAACTGGCGGTGGAGTACTTCGCCCAGGCCGCCTGGGACCAGTACCGGCTCCCGTTCACCATCGCGCGCCCGTTCAACTGCGTCGGGATCGGCGAGAGCCGCGCGCTGGGGGACGAGGAGATCCTATCCGGCAACGTCCGCCTGGCCATGAGCCACGTCGTCCCCGACCTGGTGCAGAAGGTGATCAAGGGCCAGGACCCGCTGCACATCCTCGGCTCGGGTGACCAGGTGCGGCACTACACCTACGGCGGCGACCTCGCGGCCGGCATCGTGGCCGCCATGGAGCACCCGGACGCGACCGGCGAGGACTTCAACCTGTCCACCGCGGAGAGCACGTCGGTGCTCCAGCTGGCCGAGGTGATCTGGCGCAAGATCAAGGGTGACGGCGTGCCGCTGCGCATCGTCAGCGACGAGCCGTTCACCTACGACGTGCAGCGGCGGATCCCGGACGTCGGGAAGGCCAAGCGGGTCCTCGGCTTCGAGGCGACCACCAGCCTGGACCAGATGCTGGACGAGGTCATCCCGTGGATCGCCAGCGCGGTCGAAGCCGGCACCATCTGACCGTGTCCGGCGGGGTAGCGGTCGCCTCGCCGCCCGGGCGGCCAGGCGACGGGGCTGCGGCGCCGCGCACCCCGGCCGCCGCGGGCCGCTGGCTCTGGGCGGCCGGGATCACGGCCGCCGGGGTCGTGCTGTTCGTCGCGTACCTGCGCCTGACCAATACCTATCCGGAAGACTCCGACCAGGCCAACCTCGGGCTGCAAGCCTGGGACATGCTGCACGGCAACCTGCTGCTGCACGGCTGGGTGCTGTCGGACGTGTCGTTCTACACCACCGAATTGCCGCAGTACATGCTGCTCGAGCTGATCGGCGGGCTGAACACCGGCACGTTCCACGCGGCCGCCGCGATGACGTACACGCTGGCGGTGCTGCTCGCGGCGATGCTGGCTAAGGGTGGGTGTGGGGGTAGCAAGCAGGGCCGGGCGTCCGGCCGCCGGGGGGTGGCGCGGGCACTGATCGCGGGCGGGATCATGCTCGCCCCGCAGCTGGGTTTCGGCGTGTTCATCCTGCTGCTGACCGTGGGGCACATCGGTACCTCGGTGCCGCTCCTGGTCACCTGGCTGGTGCTGGACCGGGGGCGGCCCCGGTGGCAGCTCGCGGTGATCATCGGGGTGCTGCTCACCTGGGGTGCGATCGCCGATTCCCTGGTGCTCGCGGTGGGCGCGCTGCCGGTCGTCCTGGTCTGCGCGGTGCGCATCATCCAGGGCCTGGCCGGCGTCCCGGGCGGCGCCGGCGGCCTCCGCGGGCGGCTCCGGCACGCGCTGAGCACCCGCCGGTTCGAGCTGTACCTCGCGGCCGCGGCGGTGGCGTCGGCGGTGGCGTCGGCGGCCGTGGTCCGGCTGATCCACGCGGCCGGCGGGTACACGCTGCACGCGGTCACGTTCGCCTTCGAGCCGGCCAGCAAGTGGCCCAGCCAGGTGGTCAGCACCTGGCGGGGGCTGCTGGTGCTGTTCGGCGCCAGCTACACCGGGCTGGCCGGCCACGACCGTGACGTCGCGCTGCTGCACCTGGTGGGCCTGGCCCTGGCCGCCGCCGGGCTGATCCTGGCCGGCTGGCGTTTCTTCAGCACGGCGACGCTGGTCGACCAGGTGCTGGCCGCGGCCATCGCGGTCAACCTGGTCCTCTACGTGGTCAGCAACATGCCCTCGCTGAACGCGCACGAGATGGCCGTCGTGCTGCCCTGCGCGGCCGCCCTGGCGGGGCGGATGCTGGTGCGGCCCGACGCGCGCGCGCCCGCGCCCGGGCGGCGCGGCACGGCCACCGCGGCGGCTCGCGCGGTGGCGGCCACGGCCGGCGCGGTGGTGCTGGCCGGGTACCTCGGCGGGCTGGCCCGGGAGGCCCGCCATCCGGCGGTCCCCGCGCAGAACCTCACCCTCGCGACCTGGCTGGCCGCGCATCACCTGACCGACGGGCTCGGCGGCTACTGGCTGAGCAGCATCGCCGTGGTGGAGACCGGCGGCCAGGTCAAGGTCCGCGCGCTGATGCAGTTCACCATGCAGCGGGACCTGTGGGAGTCGAAGTACGCCTGGTACCAGCCCCGCGGGCAGTACGCCAACTTCATCGTGTTCGAGAACCTGCCCGGCTTCTACGACCACTGGGAGCCGCGGGCGCTGGTGCACCGGTACTTCGGCGACCCGGCCCGGACCTACAACATCGGGCCCTGGACGGTGATGGAGTGGAACCGGAACCTGCTGCCTGACATCCCCGGGAACCCGTCGTGAGCATCCGCGGCGACCGCGAGACGGCGACCGGGGCCGCCGGGCCGCCTGTCCCGGCCCCCGCCACCCCCGCGGCCGGCACCGGGCGCCGGCCCTGGTGGATCTGGGCCGCGCCGTTCGCGGTCCTGCTCGCGGTGCTGCTGGTGCGCAACCGGTTCCTGTTCACCCAGCGGTTCTACGAGCAGGGCGACGCCGCCGCGAACTCCATCCGGATCCAGCAGGCGATGCACTTCACGCTGCTGATCGGGAACTACTCCCGGGAGGGCTTCAGTCATCCGGGACCGGCCTACATGTACGCGCAGGCCTTCGGGCAGTGGCTCTTCCTGTCCGCCCTGCACGTGGTGCCGACGGCGTGGAACGCGCACCTGCTGGCCGTGTTCGTGCTCAACAGCGCGCTGCTGGCACTGGCCGTCCTGATCGTCTACGGCTGGACGCGGTCGGTGCGCGGCGCGGCCGCGTGCGTCGCGGTCATCGGGGTGTTCGGGGCCGTGCACCCGCCCGCGATCAACTCGGACTGGATGCCGTACCTGTACGTGGTCATGTTCTGCGTCTTCCTGATCGCCGCGGCGTCGGTCGCGGCCGGGCACGTCCGGGACGCCTGGATCGCCGCGCTGACCGGCTGGTTCCTCATCCACGGGCACGCCTGCTTCCTGTTCATCGTGCCGGTCATCACCGCGGCCGTCGCGGCGGCCGGCGTCTGGCAGCACCGGCACACGCCGGCCGCCTCGCTGCGGCGGTTCCTGCGCCGCGAGCGCGCGGCGTGGATCGCGGTGCTGGCCATCAGCGCGCTGTTCGCCCTGCCGATCGTGGTCAACCTGGTCCTGCATTGGCCCGGTGACTTCGGCAAGTACTTTGCCTACAGCAAGTCCGGCCAGGCCGGCGGGCACAGCGCCGGGCAGATCGCCCGCTACGCCCTGTGGTTCTGGTGGCCGGGACAGCACGCCTGGCTGGCGCCGCTGCTGCTGTACGCGGCCGCGCTCGGGGTGACGCTCGGCCTCTGCCGGGGAGCGCTGCGGCGCTTCCTGCTCGCGCTGCTGGCCATCAACCTGGTGTCGTCGGTGGTGGTCGGCGTGTACGCGGCGGCCGGCATCGACTTCCTGAACCAGTACTACATCGCCTACTTCTACTGGTCGGCGCCGTTGCTGGCGCTGCTCGTCATCGCCGCCGGCGTCAGCCAGGCGCTGCCCGCCCGGATCGGGACCGCGGTGGCCGCGGCCGGCGCGGTCGCGGCCCTCATCGCGTTCGCGCTGGTCCCCGGGATGCGGACCAGCACCGAGGACACCGACGCCGCCCTGCCGCACGCCGTCGCCGTCGTCGCGGCGCGCGCGCCCGGTCAGGAGATCGTGCTGTCCATTCAGCATGATGCCTGGATCGACGCCACCGGCTTCCTGGTCCAGGCCGAACGGCAGCACCTCCGCGCCTGCGTGGACGCGCCGTACTGGACGTTCATGATGACCGCGCAGTTCATCTGCACCCCGCAGCAGGCGGCCCACGGCGCCCGTTACAGCTTCGACTCGCCGCACGCGCCCTCATCCGCCCCGGTCCTGCTGCGCTTCGGCCATACCGATATCGTCGCCGGCCCGGTGACCCCGCGCTGATGCAGCAGGCCACCCGCTCAGCCATGCCGTCCGCCCGGCGGCCCGGCGCCCGTGCCGTCCGGCGGACGGTGCGGGCGGCCGCGATCGTGCTGGTCGCGGTGGTGCTCTTCCTGGTCTACCTCCGCCAGTCGGACCGGGTGCCGGTCGGCTCGGATGGCGCGTCGAACGCGCTGCAGGCGTGGGACATGCTGCACGGCAACCCGCTGCTGCGGGACTGGACCGTCTCGGACGTGTCGTTCTGGCCGGCTGAACTGGTCCAGTACGCGATGATCGAGGCGGTGCGGGGACTCACGCCCGGCGTCGTCCACATCGCCGGGGCGATGACCTACGCGCTGCTGATCCTGCTGGCCGCCTGGCTCGCCAAGGGCCGGGCCACCGGCCGCGAAGCGCTGCTGCGCGTGCTGATCGTGGCCGTCGTCATGCTGGCCCCGGCGCCCGGCGCGGGCTCCACGGTGCTGCTGAGCCCCAATCACTTCGGCAGCGCCCTGCCGGTCCTGCTGGCCTGGCTGGCCGTGGACCGGCTACCTGCCCGCTGGTCGGTGCCGGCCGTGGCCGTCGTGCTGACGTGGGGGGTGACCGCCGACAGCCTCATCCTCGTGACCGGCGTGGTGCCGATGGTCATCGCGTGTGCCGTCCGCGCCGGCGTGCTGCTGTTCCGCCGATCCCCGGGGACGGAGCGCATCTGGCCGTGGGCGGAGCTATCGCTGGCGGTCGCGGCCATCGCGTCCGTCGGGCTGGCGCGGGCGGCGGTGGCGCTCATCCGGCACGCCGGAGGCTACGGGATTCAGCCCGTGGCCACGACGTTCAGCGGACTGTCCACGATCCCGCACCACCTCGCCCTCACCGGTGAGGGGCTGCTGATGCTCTTCGGCGCGGAATTCCCCGGCGTGCACTCGCCCCTTGACCTCGCCATCGCCGCGCTGCACCTGATCGGGGTGGCCGCGGCGGCCGTCGCCCTCTGCCTCGCCCTGGCCCGCCTGGGGCGCGGCGACGACCTGGCCGTCCCGGGGCTGGCCCTGGCGATTATCTGCAATCTTGCGGCGTACGTGCCGACTCCCTTCGTCCAGGACCTGCCCAGCTCGCGGGACATCTCCGCGGTGCTGCCGTTCGCGGCGGTCCTGGCCGGACGGCTGCTGGCCGGCCCGCTGCTGGCCAGGCGCGCGCTCCGGGGCAGGCTCACCGCCGCGGTCGCGGTCGCCGCCGCCGCGTGCGCCGCCGCGCTCGGCTACAACGCGGCCCAGCCGGCGGTGCCCGCGCAGAACCAGTCCCTCGTGGCCTGGCTGGCCGCCCGGCACCTCAGCGGCGGCCTGGCGGTGGACTACTGGGTGGCGAACAGCACCTCCCTGGACAGCGGGAACCGGATCACGATCCGCCAGGTTGGGCTGGGGGCCGGGGTCCTGACCGAGCCCGTTCCCCGCGAGCTCAACTCCGGCTGGTACCGCCCGGCGGGCCATTACGCCGACTTCTACGTCGCGCGTGACATCAACCCCAATAGCTCCGCCGAGCAGGCCGCCGCGGTCCGCACCTTCGGGCCGGCCGCCCAGACGCTGCACCCGGCCGGCTACACGGTCCTGGTGTGGCACAAGAACCTGCTGGCCGGCCTGCGCTAGTCCGCGCGCCCCGGGCGCCGTCCGCGCGCCCGTTTCGCCCCGTCAGGCCTTCCGGCGCGGACTGACCGGAACTTTCTGCGATCAAGCCACCTCAATCCGTGCTCAAGCGGCCCGCCGGCCGCTATGGTCATCTACGGATTGTGATCCTTCGGCTACTCGACTCCGACTGGAATCCCACGTGACCGTCCCGATGCCTATCGCCGCCACGGCGGAGCGTGCTCGTCACCGCGCCCCGGGCACCCGGCGGCCCCGGCGCGCTCAGCGGGCGGCCTGGACGGCCGGGATCACGGTGGCCGCGGCGCTGCTCTTCCTGGCCTATCTGCGGCAGTCCCGGCAGGTGCCGGTGCGCTCCGACGGCGGGTCGATCGCGCTGCAGGCGTGGGACATGCTGCACGGCAACCTGCTGCTGCACGGCTGGACGATGTCCGACGTGTCGTTCTGGTCCACCGAGCTCGTGCAGTACATGCTGCTGGAAGCGCTGCACGGGCTGGGCCCCGGCGTGATCCATCTCGGCGGGGCGATGACCTACACGCTGCTGCTCGTGCTGGCCGCCTGGCTGGCCCGGGGCCGCGCCATCGGCCGGGAAGGCCTGGCCCGGGCCGCCCTCGCCGCGGTCATCATGCTGGCCCCCGCGCCGGCCGCGAGCCCTACCCTGCTGCTCACCCCCGATCACCTCGGCAGCGCCGTGCCCGTACTGCTGGCCTGGCTGGCGGCCGAACGGTGGCCGGCCCGCCGGGCGCCCTGGGCCGGGGCGGCGATGGTGGCCCTGCTGCTGGCCTGGGGCCAGGTCGCGGACGGACTGATTGTGATCACCGGGGTCGCCCCGATGGTCATCGCGTGCGGGGCCCGCGCCGCGGTCACCTGGCGTCACCGGGCGCGTGCCGGGTCCGCCGGGCAGGACCTGCTGCTGGTGGCGGCGGCGCTCGCCTCCGCCGGGCTCGCCCGGGCCGCCGAGGCCGTCATCCGGGTCAGCGGCGGCTTCGTGCTGAAGCCGGTCGCGACGCAGTTCGCCGGGCTGCCCGTGCTGCCGCAGCACGTGAAGCTCACCGCCGAGGGGCTGCTGGTCCTCTTCGGTGTCGGCGTGCCGGTCCCGCACTCCGCCGTGGGCCTGGCCCTCGCGGCGCTGCACCTGGCCCTGGCGGCCGCGGCCGCCGTGGCGTTCATCGTCGCGGTGAGCCGGCTGGGACGCGGCGCGGAGCCCGCCACGGGCGCGCTGGCCCTCGCGATCGTCTTTAACGTCGCCGCCTACGTGCCCACGACCTACGTGCAGAACCTGCTCAGCGCGCGGGAGATCGCCGCGGTGCTGCCGTTCGGGGCGGTGCTGGCCGGCCGGGTCCTCGGCGGCCCGGCCGTCCGGGCCCGGCTGGCGCCCGTGCTGGCGGCGGCCACCCTGGCCTGCGCCGTCGCGCTCGGATACCACGCCGCCCGGCCGGCTGTGCCCGCCGCCAACCAGCCCCTGGCCTCCTGGCTCGCCGCCCGGCACCTGACCGCCGGGCTGTCGGCCGACTACTGGGTGGCCAACAGCACGACACTGGACGCCGGCGGCCGGATCACCGTGCGGCAGGTGTCGCTGAGCCACGGGACCCTCGTCCGCCCGCTGTCCTGGGGCTACCGGGCCGGCTGGTACAACCCGGCCGCGCACCGGGCGGTCTTCCTGGTCGGCACCGACACCACCCGCCGTGACTGGCGGGGCGCCGCGGTGCGGGCCTTCGGGCCACCGGCACTGGTGCTGCGCCCGCCGGGCTATACGGTGCTCGTGTGGCACAAGAATCTTCTGGCCGACATTCGGTAGTGCTGACGCCCCAGTAGGCTGGCGGCGCTCTCATTGTCCATCCTGAGGTCCTCACATATGCGACGCATCGTTGCGCTTTCTGTCATTCCGCTGCTCGCCGCGCTGGCTCTGGCCGGCTGCGGCTCGTCCGCCCCGGCTTCGCCGAACGCCTCGGTCACCGCGAAGGGCTCGTTCGACGCCTCGCCGTCGGTCACGATCCCGAAAGCGACGCCCACCAGCGCCCTTGCGGTCAAGACCCTGATCCAGGGCAACGGGGCAGCGATCGAGAAGTCGGATCTGTTCCTGTCCAACTTCACGATCTACGTGTGGAATGGCAAGACGAACAAGCTGCTCGACTCGACCTACTCCAGCTCGCCGCAGGTCCTGCCGGCGACGCTGCTGCCCGGCATCCAGAGCGCCGTCACCGGCAAGAAGCTCGGCAGCCGGGTGCTCGCGGTCATCCCGCCGAAACAGGGTTACGGCACGAGCGGGAACGCCCAGCTCGGCGTGACCGGGACCGATACGCTCGTCTTTGTCATGGATCTGCTCCAGAAGTATTCCTCTGGGGCGGTTTCGGCGTCCGGATCCCAGGTGTCCAGCGGCGGCGGCAGTCTTCCATCGGTCAGCGCGACCGCCGGGACCGCCCCCAAGGTGACGATCCCCAAGGGGGTCACCCCGCCGAAGACGCTGGTGGCCAAGACCCTGATCAAGGGGTCCGGGGCGGTTGTGACCAAGGGTGAGGACGTCGTGGCCCAGTACGTCGGCGTCAACTGGCGCACCGGCCAGGTCTTCGACTCCTCCTGGCAGCGCAGCCTGCCCTACAGCTTCAAGATCGGCGCGACGCCCAGCCAGGTGATACCGGGCTGGGACAAGGGCCTCGTCGGCCAGACCGTGGGCAGCCGGGTGCTGCTGGTCATCCCGCCCAGCGACGCCTACGGCAGTGCCGGCCAGTCGCAAGCCGGCATCAAGGGCACCGACACGCTCGTCTTCGTCGTGGACATCATCAGCGCCGTGAGCCCCGGCGCGGCGGGCTGACCAATGGCGGGACCGGCGCAGGGGGTGGCCGGGGCCGCCGCAGTGCCGGAGCCGGACCTCACCGGCCGGGCGGGCGCGGTCACGCCGCGTTCCGCCCGGCGGGCCCGGTGGGTATGGGTGGCGGCATTCACCGCCGCCGGGATCGCCCTGTTCGCGGCGTACATCCGGCTGTCCGCCACCTACCCGGTGAACTCGGACGGCGCGAACATCATCCTCATGTCGTGGGACATGCTGCACGGAAACGCGGCACTGCACGGGTGGTGGATGTCGGATGTGTCCTTCTACACGACCGAGCTGCCCGAGTACGTGCTGCTCGACGCGATCCGCGGGCTCAGTCCCGACGTGACGCACATCGCGGCCGCGCTGACCTACACGCTGGTGCTGGTGCTCGCGGCCCTGCTGGCCAAGGGTGGGTGTGGGGGTAGCAAGCAGGGTGGGTGTGGGGGTAGCAAGCAGGGTGGGTGTGGGGGTAGCAAGCAGGGTGGGTGTGGGGGTAGCAAGCAGAGCCGGGCCACGTCCGGCGAGGGGGTGGCCAGGGCGGCGGTCACGGCCGGGATCATGCTGGCGCCGCAGCTGGGCGCGGGCATCTTCATCCTGCTGCTGTCGGTCGGGCACATCGGCACCGCGGTGCCCGCCCTGGCCGTCTGGCTGCTGCTGGACCTGGCCCGGCCCCGCTGGTACGTGCCGGTCATCGCCGGGGTGATGCTGGCCTGGGCCATGGTCGCCGACTCCCTCGTGCTGGTGGTCGCCATCGTTCCGCTGGTCATCGTGGCGGCGGCCCGGGCGGTGCGGCTGGTGGCCGGCGGGACCGCGCTGCGGGACGCCTGGTACGAGATGTCCCTGGCTGGGGCGGCCGCCGCGGCGGTCGGCGTGTCGTGGCTCGGGCAGCAGGCCATCCGCGCGGCCGGCGGGTACACGCTGAACCCGATCCCGTTCCGCCTCGCCGCCGCGGGCCAGCTGGGGCGGCACGCCGTGAACGTGGGGGATGGCCTGCTGACGCTGTTCGGCGCCAACTTCGGCCATCTGCACTCCGCCGCGGCCGTCGCGTTCGCGATCGTGCACCTGGCCGGGCTGGCCCTGGTGGGCTGGGCGCTGTGCCGTGTGCTGCGCCGGCCGTTCGCCGCCGGGCTGGTGGACCAGGTTCTCGTGGTCGCGATCATCGTCAACCTGGCGGTGTACCTGTTCAGCTCCTTCTCCGACGGGGTGCTGAACGGCCGGGAGATCGCGCTCGTCCTGCCGTTCGGGGCCGCGCTGGCTGGCCGCTCCCTCGGGCCCCGGGTACGGGGCACCCGGCTGGTTCCGGTGCTGCTGGCCGCGCTGGCCGCCTACACGGCCGGCCTGGGCTACCAGCTGGCGCAGCCGGTTTCCCCGCCGGCCAACGTGCGGCTCGCGTCGTGGCTGCAGCAGCATCACCTCAGCCACGGGCTGAGCGGGTACTGGCAGGGGAGCGTGGTCACGGCGGACAGCGGGGGCAAGGTCACGATCCGCGCGCTGACGACCTCGGCCGGCTCGTGCCGTACCGGTGGGAGGCCAAGCGCTCCTGGTATGACCCCGGCACGCAGGACGTCAACTTCGTCGTGCTGCAGGACCAGCCCGGCTTCTTCAACTACTGGGAGCCCGTCAGCCAGGTCACCGCGACGTTCGGGCCGCCGTCCCAGACGTTCCGCACCGGCCCGTACACCGTGCTGGTCTGGCCGCGGAACCTGCTGCCGGCCCTGGGCCGGTAAGGAGATCCGGGTAAGGAGATAAGGAGATCTGCGTCCGGTACAGCGCGACCGTGATGACCAGCGATGTGGCGCAGACGGCCAGCGGCACGAGCAGGGCCAGCCGCCGCCGCGGCACGCCGAGCACGATGAGCACGGCCAGCAGGTACACCTCGATGAACGCGCGCAGGTCGGCGTATCCGTCCCAGTTGGTCGGGGCCAGGCTGAACATCCCGACGACGTACAGCACGAACGCGAGCCGCTCGTAGACCGGGGCGGCGGTGGCGCGCAGGGAGCAGAGCGCCGCCACCGCGAACAGCACCAGGACCGCGAACTCGACGTCCCAGATGATGACCGCGCCCGGGGCGCCCGACACCGGCGCCGTGGGGTGCGCGTAGTTGTGCACCACCGCGTGCAGCGCGGCGGAGAACGGCAGGCCCGCGTTCTTCCCGCTGTCGGACAGGATCGGGAAGGTGCCCGTCGCGGCGTTCACCACGCCCTCCCATGCGGCGAAGACGGCGACCGGGACGAGCCAGGCCGCGTCGTCGGCGGCGGGCCGCGCGGCGCGCCGCGCGATCTGGGCGAGCCGGACGAGCCCGAGCGCGACCGGCACGAGCAGCACCGTTTCCCGGGTCAGCACGCCGTAGCCGAACGCCGCGGCGGCCCACAGCGGGTGCCGCTTGCGGTACGCGTAGATGCCGGCGACCAGGCACAGTGCGCCCAGCGGCTCGGTCAGGTCCCGGGCCAGGCTGTCCATCACGCCGAAATAGCAGGACAGCAGCAGCCCCCACATCGCGTGCCGGCCCGCCTGCTGCGCGAGCAGGCCGCCCAGGTAGCCGAGGGCGCCGAGGGCCGCGACGTTGATCGCAACCAGTGCGTACGGCACCGCCGCGTGCTGCCCGGCCGACAGCGCCCACGCCAGCGCGGAGTACCCGATCCGCATGAACCGGTACGGCGCGTCCATGGTGATGCCGAACGCGGTCTTGTGCAGGTTGGCCGGATCCAGCGCCATCCGGTAGTAGAACTGCCCGTCGTAGCCGGAGGAACGGGGGAAGACCCACACCCCGCGCGGCACCCGGGCCGGGTTGCCGTAGACCGTGCCGATCCGCAGCAGCTTGGTGATGTTGTTGCCGTCCAGCAGGATCAGCCGGCCCAAGATCGCGGCCAGCGCGGCCAGGAAGGTGATGATCCCGGGCAGCGCGGCCGAGTCCAGCCGCCGGGAGGCCGGCTGCCGCTCCGGCTCGGTCGCATCGCCGGCCGTGGCTGACGCCAGCTGCACCTGCGGCCTCCCGGTACGCCTCACGTGGGGGCGGCCCCGCAGCGGGGGGCACCCCAAGACGACGCCAGCGTACCGGACCCCCCTTGCTGGCGTTGCGTGACAGCGCGTATCCGTCGCGTCGCTGCCCGCAGGCCGCTGGTGCGCACATCGTCGGGGGCCTCACCGGCGGCCGTCATCCGAATCCGGGCTCAGTCCCGGTCGGTCAGGTCATCGAGGACGAGCCCGAGGCCGATGCCGAGCATCCACACGTCCTTGGCCAGCGGTATGCCCTGCTGGGTGGGGAGCGGGGTGCCTTCCTTGCGCATCCCGGGGGTGCGTACGTACAGCCCGAGCAGGCCACCGGAGAAGGCGGCCAGGCCGGCCCCCGCCAGCGCCGACGGCACCACGGGCAGCAGCAGCGCCGAGCCGAGCGCGATCTCCGTGCCGGCCAGCAACCGGACGAAGTCCCGTGGCTTCAGCTTGGCCAGGAACGGGTAGGTCCCGGCCGCGAAACCGTGCAGCTGGGCGGCCGTTTCGTCGTCCGCGGTCCATTTGCTGATGCCGGAATTCAGGATGAACGCGCCCGTTGCCACGCGCTGCGGAAGGTGGTGAAGCTTGACGTGAAGTCCCATGCCGTGCCTCCGGGTAGTTGTGTCAGGAGGTGGTGTGTCAGGAGGGCTACATTCTGGCATTGCGCAGCAGCGCCGCTGCGTGCCGCCCGGCTGCCGCGGCGGCCAGAAAGTACGCGCCGTCCTCAGCCAGCCCCCGGCCCATCGTCGACAGCGGCGCCGGGCACCGGCCCAGCGCCTCCGCCAGGCCGTCCACGCCCACCCGGACGAGCGCGTGCCGGGTCCCGAGCGGCGCGGCCTGCGCGGCCACCCGCGCGCCGAACTCACCCGGCAGGTCCGGCACCACCACGTCCGCGCGGGCCAGCGCCACCCGCCCGTAGGCGGTCAGGCTGTGGTGCGACACACCGCGGTGCCGCTCCCGCGGGTCCGCGTCGCTGACCCGCAGCGCGGCCACCGGCCGCCCCGCCAGCACCGCCGCCGCGTTGACCGCCTCGCCGGCCGCCACCCCGGAAAAGCCCCACCGCGTCCCGGTGCCGAGATTGCCCGGTCCCTGCGCGACCACGGCCACGTCCGCGCCGAGCACGTGCCGTGCCGCGAGCAGGCCGGTGTGCAGCGTCACCGCCTCCAGGTCGCCGCCGAAGGCCTGCCCCACGGTGACCGTGCCGGCCAGCCAGCCCGCCTCCCGCAGCGTCGCGCAGGTGCGGGAAAACCAGGCCGGCAGCGCCCCGCCGTCCGTCATCACGTAGACCGCGCGCAGCGCGCCCGGGGGGGCCGGCACCGCAGTGGTTGGGCGGTCAGCCGGGGCCCGTTCGGTAGCGTCATAGAGGCCAGCCAGGACGGGCGCGAGCGCGGAATGCAGGTCGGCCACCACCACGGGTATCCCGCCGATGTCCTCGGCGTCCCGCAGCACGGCGTGGTACGGCGAGCCCTGCTCGTCGGCGCCCAGCACCACCGCCTGCAGCGGCGTGTACCGCGCCTTGACCAGATGACCGGGACCGGAACGGTCCGGCGGCAGGCGGTCCGGCACCGCGACCACCAGGGCGTACCCGCCGGTGCCCAGCCCCAGGTCCAGCGCCGTGATGTTGAGCAGCACCCGGTCGCCCGGTTCGGGCCGCCCGGTCAGCGCCGGGTACGCCAGCGCCCTGACCTGCAGCGGCGCCGTCCCGTCCGCGGCGCTGACCGTTACCTCGAGCTCGAGTGCCCCCGGCCATTCCCGGCGCACGAGGGACACCGTGCCGTTCCGCCACGTGATCACCCCGGCAGGGTAGCGTCGCCCGCCGGGCCTGGTGGCCCGTCGGGCCGAACCGGCGCGGGGAATAGGCGCCTTCACCGGCTCCGGTGGGCGACAATGTAGGCGAACAGGGGAGAGGGGTGCCGATGTCGCGGCGGAAGACCGAGCGGCTGCTGAGCCTGGTGGTCTGCCTGCTGTCCACCCGGCGCTACCTCACCGCGGAGCAGATCCGCCAGGCGGTGGCCGGCTATCCGGATCAGGGCGAGGCTTTCAAGCGCATGTTTGAGCGGGACAAGGAGGAGCTCCGCGAGCTCGGCATCCCGCTGGAGACCGGGTCACTGAGCCCGCTGGACGGCGACGACATCGGTTACCGGGTCCAGCGGCAGGCCTACGAGCTGCCCGAATTGCGGCTGGAGCCGGACGAGGCGGCCGTGCTCGGCCTCGCCGCGCGGGTGTGGCGGCACGCGGAGCTGGCCGGGGCGGCCGCCGGCGCGCTGCTCAAGCTCCGCGCGGCCGGCATCGACACCGGCGACCGGGACTCCGGGGCCGGCGCGCGGCAGGGGATCGAACCGCGGGTGGCCACCACCGAGCCGGCGTTCGGGCCGCTGTGGGAGGCGGTCCGTGACCGCCGCCCGGTGATCTTCGCCTACCGTGCCGCCGGCCGGAGCGAGCCGCAGGCCCGCGAACTGGAGCCGTGGGGGGTGGTCAACCGGCACGGCCGCTGGTACGTGGCCGGGCGGGACCGCGGCCGGGACGCGGCCCGGGTGTTCCGGCTCAGCCGGGTCGAGGGCGCCGTCCGCTTCTCCGGGCCGCCGGGCAGCGTGACCGTCCCGGCCGGCACCGACGTGCGCGAGGTCGTCCGCACGTGGGACTCGGCGCCGCCGCGGGAGAACACGGCCGTGCTGCGGGTGCGCCCCGGCGCCGGCTACGGGCTGCGCCGGTACGCCGCTGGCCCGCCCGCCCCGGCGGCGGACGGCTGGGAGACGATCAGCGTGCCGTACTCGGAGACCGGGTGGTTCGCCGATCACGTCGCCTCGTTCGGGGCTGACGTGGTGGTGGCCGAGCCGCCGGACCTGCGGGACGCGGTCATCCGCCGGCTCAAGGGAGTCCTCACATGAGCGACCGGCCGGGGCGCGGCGCCGCGACCTCCGCGGAACGGCTGCAGCGGCTGCTGGCCCTGGTGCCCTACGTGGTCAGCCGGAAAGCGGCCGGCCTGGCCGAGACCGCGGCGGCGTTCGGGCTGAGCGAGCGCGAGCTGGTCGATGACCTCAACCTGCTCTGGTGCGTGGAGCTGCGCGACCCCGATCCCTACTGCCCGATCGACCTGTCCTACGAGGGCGGTGAGATCGTGGTCAGCCAGGCCGAGTCCATCGCCCGCCCGCTGCGGCTGGCCGTCGACGAGGCCAGCGCGCTGCTCGTCGCGCTGCGGATGCTCGCGGACGTGCCCGGCCTGGAGGACCGCTCCGCGCTGAGCCGGCTGATCGCGAAGCTCGAGGCGGCGGCGGGGGAGGCGGCCGCCCCCAGTACGCAGGTGGCCGTGCAGGTCGACAAGCTCACCGGGGACGCGGCGATCGAGCGGATCCGGGACGCGCTGGCCCGTAGGCGCCGGCTGCACCTGCGTTACTACGTGCCGGGCCGGGACGAGGCGACCGAGCGTGACGTGGACCCGATGCGCCTGCTCGTCGTGGACGGCCGGACCTACCTGGAGGGCTGGTGCCGCCGCGCCGACGGCGTGCGGCTGTTCCGGCTGGACCGGATCCTCGGCATCGAGGTGCTCGGCGTGCCCGCCGCGGTACCGGAGGACGCGCAGCCGGTGGACGTCGACCGGGGGCTGTTCCGGCCGTCCGCCGACGACGTGCACGTCACGCTGGAGGTATCCCCGGCCGGGCGGTGGGTGGCAGAGTACTACCCGTGCGAGTCGGCCGAGGAACTCGCCGACGGGTGGCTCCGCATCCGGCTGCGCACCCCGGACACCTCCTGGGTCCGGCGGCTGGCGCTGCGGCTGGGCGAGGACGGCCGGGTCATCGCGCCGGACGACCTGCGCACCCAGGTCCGCGACGACGCCACCGCCGCGCTGGCCGGCTACGCGAGCGGCTGAGGGCCGCTCAGGCCGGCAGGCCCGCCCGGCGCGCGAGGGACGGGGGGCGCGGCGCGGGGCGATGGCCGGGACAGGCCCAGGTCGGCCAGCAGGGCATCGGCGGCCCCGGACAGATCGGTTACGGAATGTGACCGGTAGCGGTTCCACAGAAACCGCCATCCGGTCGACGTCCGCACCGCCCACACCGGGACACCGTGCACCAGGAGGTACGGGAGGTACGGGCGTTTTTCCTGCCAGCGCAGCTCGCAGGCGGCCTCGGCGCCGTAGGCCGCCGCGATGACCCGCCCCAGTCGGCGCAGGTACTGCGCCTGTTGCCGCCGGGCCGGGTCGGCGCCCGGCGTCCCGGGGGCGTTCCGCCGTGGTCGCACCCCGCCTCCTGCTGGATCCGGACACAATGCCTCGGTCATCCCCGTACAGCGCCACCCGGCCCGGCCGTGTCACACGGCGCGGCCCAGGCCGCAGGTCCAGGACAGTGACCGTTCCGTGTCCGGCGCGCAGGGCGCGAGGCCTCCTGCGCCAGCGGTCTGACGTGTACACTCGGCGGTGAAAAGCCCCGACCGCGGGGGGGCTTCATCCCCGCCACAGAGGACGGAAATGAACTTCGGCGACCTATTCGACAGTCCCTTGAAGATCTTGATTGTCGCCATTGTGATCATCGTGCTCTTCGGATCGGCGAAGCTGCCGGTCGCGGCCAGGTCGCTCGGACGGTCGATGCGTATCCTTAAGTCCGAGGTTTCCGGGCTGCACGATGACGACGAGGAGCGCGCCGCCCAGGCGACGTCCCAGCCGGCCCTCGCGCCGCAGCAGATTGCCGCGCCGCAGCCAGTGGCCCCGGTAGTGCCCCCTGCGCAGCCGGTGGCTCCGGTGCAGCACGTCGTACAGCCGGCCGATCAGGTGACCACTCAGGCGCAGATCGACAGCCTCCAGCAGCAGATCCGTGAGCTGAAGGACAAGGAAACCGCCTCGGTGCCGGCGGACCAGAAGCCGGTCTGAGCAGGACACATTCCAGGGACCGGACATGCCAAAGCTGGCTGATACGGTGACGGGTGCGCGCGTCGTCGGCAGCCGTATGCTCCAGGCGTCCCGGCGGCACGACCCCGAGGGCCGGATGCCGCTCATGGAGCACATCCGTGAGCTGCGCAATCGCCTGGTCAAGGCGGCACTCGCGCTCGTCCTGGCCATGGTGGTCGGGTTCGTCTTCTTCGACCAGATCTGGAACTTCGTCAGCCACCCGTTCTGCGCGGCCGCGATTCGCGGCCACACCGGCTGCAGCGGGCCGGGCGACCAGCTCGTCGTTACGGGTGTGTTCGACCCGTTCATGCTGCGCGTCAGGATCGCGTTCTTCGTCGGCCTGATCATCTCCTCGCCGGTCTGGCTCTACCAGATCTGGGCCTTCATCGCGCCCGGCCTGTACCGGCGGGAAAAGCGATGGGCTTATCTGTTCGTGGCGGCGGCGGTGCCGCTGTTCGCCGCCGGCGCCGTGCTGGCCTACGTGGTCATGAGCCGGGGCCTGCACTACCTGCTCAACCTGACGCCCAAGGGCGTGCTCAACCTGCCCAGCATCGACACCTACCTGAGCTACTTCCAGGCGATGATCCTGGGCTTTGGCCTGGCTTTCGAGCTACCGCTCGCGCTGGTGCTGCTCAACCTGGCGCACGTCCTGACCCACGAGCGGTTCCGCAAGTGGCGGCGGCTGCTGCTCTTTGCCGCCTTCCTGTTCGCGGGCATCGCCAATCCCAGCCCGGACCCGATCAGCATGCTGTTGCTGGCCATTCCGTGCGTCATGCTGGTCGAGGTGGCCGAGGTGATCATCTGGGCCAACGACCGCCGCCGCGCCCGCATCCCGGACCCGTACGTCGGCCTGTCCGACGACGAGGTGTCGCCGCTCGAAATGACCGACACCGCCCCCGGCCCCGACCACAGCCACCTGAACTAGCGCAGTACGCAAACGGGTTACGGCGAGACGCTCGTAACCGGCCAGCGAGCCGGGCCGTCAGGCCCGGCGAGCGCCGGTGTGTCGGCGAAGTACCACCGCGCGGGCGCGGAGCGCATTCGGGGGGTCCGGGGGGTCGTCCCCCCGGGTCAGCACGGCGAGCCGGGCCGTCAGGCCCGGCGAGCGCCGGTGTGTCGGCGAAGTTACCACCGCGCGGGCGCGGAGCGCATTCGGGGGGTCCGGGGGGTCGTCCCCCCGGGTCAGCACGGTGAGCGGGGCCGTCAGGCCCGGCGAGCGCCGGTGTGTCGGCGAAGTACCACCGCGCGGGCGCGGAGCGCACCGGGGGGTCCGGGGGGTCGTCCCCCCGACTACGCTGTGCCTATGGCCCCTGCGCTCGACCGGGGAGACGACGACTCCGCCGGAGCTCACGCAAGGACCCCCGCGCAGCGTTACGCGGAGTTCCGTGACCGGCAGGCCCACCCCGAGCTGGCCAGCTTCCGCGCGCTGTACGGCTTCGAATTCGACGACTTCCAGGTCCGGGCGTGCACCGCGCTGAACGTCGGCCACGGGGTCCTGGTCGCCGCGCCGACCGGCTCGGGCAAGACCGTGGTCGGGGAGTTCGCCGTGCACCTGGCCCTGGAACGCGGGCTCAAGTGCTTCTACACCACCCCGATCAAGGCGCTGTCCAACCAGAAGTACGCCAACCTGGTCCGCCGCTACGACAGCCGTACCGTCGGGCTGCTCACCGGCGACAACAGCGTCAACGGCGAGGCGCCCATCGTGGTGATGACCACCGAGGTGCTCCGGAACATGCTCTACGCCGGATCGGCCACCCTCAAGGGCCTCGGTTACGTGGTCCTGGACGAGGTGCACTACCTGGCCGACCGGTCCCGCGGCGCCGTGTGGGAAGAGGTCATCATCCACCTGCCGGAGTCAGTGCGGCTGGTGGCCCTGTCGGCTACGGTCAGCAACGCCGAGGAGTTCGGCGACTGGCTGGACGACCTGCGCGGCGGCGTCACCGTCATCGTGGACGAGCACCGGCCGGTCCCGCTGTGGCAGCACATGATGGCCGGGAGCCGGCTGTATGACCTGTTCACCGATCCGGCCGGCACCCGCGTGAACCCCGAGCTGATGCGGACGGCGCAGCGGGACCGGTGGGCCCAGACGCAGGTCGCGACGACCGGCCGCAGCCGTCCGGCGCGCGGCGGCCGGCGCGGTCATCCGGGGGGCCGCCCGGGCCGCAGCGGCGGCGGCCCGCCCGCGTCGCGGCCCAGCCGCGCCCGGCCGCCGTACCGGCCCGAGGTCGTCGCCCGGCTCGACGGGGCCGGGCTGCTGCCGGCCATCGAGTTCATCTTCAGCCGGGCCGGCTGCGACGCGGCCGTGCAGCAGTGCCTGGCCGCCGGGCTGCGGCTCACCCAGCCCGATGAGGTGGCCACGATCACCGAGTTCGTGGAGCGGCGGACGGCGGACATCCCGGACGAGGACCTCGCCGTGCTCGGCTACGGCGAATGGCTCACCGGCCTGCAGCGGGGCATTGCCGCCCACCACGCCGGGATGCTCCCCACCTTTAAGGAGGTGGTCGAGGAGCTGTTCTCGGCCGGCCTGGTCCGGGTGGTGTTCGCGACCGAGACGCTGGCCCTGGGCATCAACATGCCAGGCCCGGACCGTCGTCATTGAGAAACTGGACAAGTGGAACGGCGAGACGCACGCTCAGCTGACCCCGGGGGAGTACACCCAGCTGACCGGGCGGGCCGGGCGCCGCGGCATCGACGTCGAGGGGCACGCCGTGGTGCTGTGGCAGCCCGGGATCGACCCCGAGGCCGTCGGCGGCCTGGCCGGCACCCGGACCTACCCGCTGAACTCCAGCTTCCGGCCGTCCTACAACATGGCCGTCAACCTGACCGGGCAGGTCGGCCGGGACCGGGCCGCGGCGCTGCTGGAATCGTCGTTCGCCCAGTTCCAGGCGGACCGGGGCGTGCTGGACCTGACCCGGCAGGTCCGCCGGAACCGGGAAGCCATGGCCGAGCTGGCCGGGAAGATGGCCTGCAACCGGGGCGACTTCGTGGAGTACGCCGCGCTCCGCCGCGAGCTGTCCGACCTCGAAGGTGACCTGTCCCGGCGCCGCGCCGTGGCCCGGCGCACCGAGGCGGCCCGTTCGCTGGAGGTCCTGCGGCGCGGGGACATCATCCGCGTGCCGGGCGGCCGCCGTTCCGGGATGGCCGTCGTCCTGGAGCCGGGACCCGGCCCCTACCGCGCACCTGACCGGGCCGACCGGGACGGGCACGGCGGCGGGCACGGCCCGGCCCGGCGCGGCCGGGGCGGCCCCAATCTCGCGCCGCCCGTCAGCGGCTTCGCCGGGGACACGTCGCGGATGGCGGCCATGGCCGGGCACGGGCCGCTCGTGCTCACCGCCAACCGCCAGGTCAAGCGGCTGTCGCTGGCCGATTTCCCGGTGCCGGTCGAAGCCGTCGACCGGATCCGGATTCCCGCCTCGTTCAGCGTCCGGTCCCCGCAGCACCGCCGGGATCTCGCCGCCACCGTGCGCAACCGGGTGGCCGACCGCGACATCGGCGGCCCGCAGCCCGCCGCCGACTGGGACGGCGACCGGGCGGCCGGCCATGGGCGATCCGCGCCCCGCGACGCGCCCGGGCAGGAGATCGCCGCGCTGCGGCGTCGGCTGCGCCAGCATCCCAGCCATGGCTGCCCGGACCGGGAGGAACACGCCCGCTACGCCGAACGGTACACGCGGCTGAAGCGGGAGACCGAGGCGCTGGAGCGCAAGGTGGCCAGCCGTTCGCACGTCATCGCGCGCACCTTCAACCGGGTCTGCGCCGTGCTGGAAAGCCTCGGCTACCTCTCCGGGGACTCCGTCACCGCCGAAGGACGGCTGCTCGGCGGCCTGTACAGCGAACTGGACCTGCTCGCGGCCGAATGCCTGCGCCGCGGCTACTGGGACGGTCTCGACACCCAGGAACTGACGGCGTGCGTGTCGGCGCTGTCCTTCGAATCCCGCCAGAGCGATGACATGGCCACGCCGCGGCTGCCGTCCGCCAAGGTCCGTGACGTGCTCGGGCGGATGGTGCGGGCCTGGGGCCAGCTCGATGAGCTGGAGAAGGAGAACGGGGTCTCGTTCCTGCGCGAACCCGACCTAGGCTTCGCCACCTCCGCCTACCAGTGGGCCGGGGGCGCCCGCCTGGAGGACGTGCTGGAGGACTCCGACCTGACCCCCGGCGATTTCGTCCGGGCCGTCAAGCAGCTCATCGACCTGCTGGACCAGATCGGGTCGGCGCCCGTGCCCGGCGCCGCCGGGCAGCACCTGCGTGCCACCGCCCGCGCCGCGATCGACGCCCTGCGCCGCGGGGTCGTCGCCTACACCGCCGTCACGGACTAGCCCGGGGGAGCGACCCCCCGGACCCCCCGCTGAGCTTCGCGCCCGCGCGGAGGTACCTCGCCGAGACACCGGCCGCTCACCGGGCACAGGGCCCGGTTCGCTGCGCCGGTATGAACGTCTCGCCGTTAGGCCGAAGTTACTTGGCGGTGGCACGCCACTCGCGGCGCTGACCTGGGCCTTCGCGAGCTCCAGGGTCATGTCTTCTGGCTACATGTCTGACCAGCACAAACTCCCATCATGGTAGCCGGTCGTGGTCGCGGATTTTCTGTGCAGAAAAACTTTGGTCTCTTCGGCGTTATCGCAGGTCAGGGCGCAGATATCTACACATAGTGACGGTAACTTCGGGTTAGGTCAGCGGGACGGCGTTGATATCGATGGCGATCGCGCTCGTGGCCGGAAGCGTGAAACCTGAGCGAATATATGTCAACCGTGTGACCTTGGGATCTCGTTCATGTTTCGAAATTTTTAACGTGCCGAGAGCAAATTTACCTGACATAGCCCTGGCCACGGCCTGGGTCACGAAGTTACGGTCCGGTACACAGCGCTTCCGATCACGGTCAGCGGGCACCAGGGACAGACCGTGACAGCGCTGCTCGTCCGTCAGGAGGACCGGCCATGGATGGGAAAAGAATCGCCGCACTGCTCACCGCCGGGGCGCTCACCGTGGCACCCGGGTTAATCCGGGTGCTTCCGGCGGCGGCCGCCGGCTCGGCCCCCGGCGCGCCCGGGTCGAACGCTACCTGGGACGAGTCCCAGGTCACCGGCTTCGCCGATGCGCTCGGTGCCGCCTCCAAGGTCTGGTACACCCTCGGCAACGGCGAGCTGGAGAACGTCTTCTATCCGGAGACCGACAACCCGGACACGTTCGGGCTGCAGTACGTCGTGACGAACGGGTCCAGCTTCGCCAGCACCGAGACCACGGGCACCAGCCACACGATCACGCTCGCCGACCCGGACGCGCTGGTCTGGCAGCAGGTCAACAAGGCCACCAACGGCGACTTCACCATCACCAAGACCTACATCGCCGACCCCTCCCGGTCGGTGGTGCTGGTGCAGACCACCTTCGACAACCTCACCTCCGCGCCGCTCCAGCTCTACGCCGACTACCACCCGCAGCTCGATAACGACGGCATGGGCAATACCGGCGGCACCGACGCCACCAGCGGCGACCTGGTGGCCAGCAACAGCTCGGTGTCCAGCGCGCTGGCCGCGTCCACCGGCTTCAGCCAGACCAGCACCGGCTACGTCGGCTCCTCCAGCGACGGCGAGACCGCGCTGACGTCGCGGTACAGCCTGGGCACCACCTACAGCTCGGTGTCGGCCGGCGGGCACATCGACCAGGTCGCGCAGATACCGGTCGCCTCGGCCGGCTCGACGACGTTCACGCTCGCGCTGGCCTTCGACTCCAGCCAGGCGGCCGCGATCTCCGACGCGTCGGCGTCGCTGGCGGCAGGGTTCTCCTCGCTGGAGACCTCGTTCGAGTCCGGCTGGCACTCCTGGCTTGGCGGCCTGCACAGCCCGCCCGCCTCGGTCACCGGCAGCACGGCCCTGCAGGCGCAGTACAACGTCTCGCTCATGGAAGTGAAGGCGGACGAGGACAAGACGTACGTTGGGGCCTTCGTGGCCGCGCCGACCGTCCCGTGGGGCGCGTCGGTGAGCGCGGACACGGGCACCGGCACCGGCGGGGCGCACGGTTACCACGCGGTATGGACCAGGGACGAGTACGAGATGGCCTCGGCGCTGCTCGCGGCCGGTGATACCGCCGACGCGCAGGCGGCGCTGAGCTACATCCTCAGCTACGAGGCCGAGCCCAGCGGCGCGGTCAAGCAGAACACCTGGCTCAACGGCACCGCCGTGTTCGGCTCGCTGCAGATGGATGAGGTCGCTGACCCGATCATCCTCGCCTACGAGCTGGGCGACACCGGCTCCAGCGACTGGACCTCGGTGAAGGAACTGGCCGGTTACCTGGTCGCGAACGGGCCGGCCACCCCGGAGGAACGATGGGAGGAGATCGGCGGTTACTCACCGGCCACGATGGCGGCGGAGATCGCCGGCCTGCTGTGTGCCGCGTCCATCGCCAGCGCGAACGGCGACACCGCCGACGCGGTCACCTACCAGTCGACCGCGCAGTCCTGGGCGTCCCAGCTCGACAGCCTGACCTACACCAGCACCGGGCCCTACGGGAACGGCCATTACTACCTGCGGATCACGCCGGACGGCAAGCCGGACGCGGGCACGTCGATCGGCATCGCCAACGGCGGCGGCAGCCACGACGACCGCACCGTGGTCGACCCGAGCTTCCTCGAGCTGGTGCGGCTCGGCATCAAGGCCCCGGGCGCGACGGAGATCACCAACACGCTGTCCGCGGTCGACAGCCAGCTGGAGGTCAGCACGCCGGAAGGGCCAATCTGGCACCGGTACGACTTCGATGGCTACGGCGAGACCGCCTCCGGCGGCGACTACACCGGCGCCGGAACCGGCAACCCCTGGCCGGTCCTGTCTGGTGAGCGCGGCGAGTACGACGTCGCCGACGGCAACACCTCCGGCGCGCAGTCCCTGCTGCAGACGATGGCGGGCGCGGCGAACGCCGGGTACCAGATTCCCGAGCAGGTCTGGGCCGGCGCGACCGGCACCGGCGGCTTCACCTTCGGCCAGCCGGACAACTCCTCGACCCCGCTGATGTGGGCGATGGCGCAGTTCGTCAGGCTCGCCATCGACATCTCCGCCGGGCACGACGTGGACACGCCGGCGGTGGTCACCAGCTGCCTGCAGCAGGGCACCTGCCCGGTCAGCGGGTCGGTCAAGGAGACCGTGAACGTCACCGTGCCGGTCAATACCGATCCCTCCGGGGACACGGTCTACCTGGCCGGCAACCTGTCCGCGCTCGGCCTGGGCCAGCCCGACTGGGCCGCGAACGGCATCCCGATGACCCGGGTCAGCGCTACCACGTGGACCGCCACCGTCGACGCGGCGGCCGACGCCACCCTGTCCTACAAGTACGACCTAGGCGGCAGCTGGAGCAACGTGGAGAAGAACGGGTCCTGCGCGGACGTCGGCAACCGGAGCATGAGCGTCAACGGCGGCACCGTGACCAACACCGTCGCCAACTGGGGCGGCCCGGCCGCCTGCGGCGACTCCGGCGCCGTCATCAACGTGACGGTGCCGTCCGCCACCCCCAGCGGCGACACCGTCTACCTGTCCGGCAACTACGACGTACTCGGCACCGGGATCCCGGCCTCCGATGACTGGGTGGCCACCGACTACCCGATGACCCGGACCGGCCCGGACACCTGGTCACTGACCCTGACCGGCGTGCCGGTGGCCGCCTTCCAGTACAAGTTCACGCTCGGCAGCTGGAACAACGTGGAGGAGACGAGCAGCTGCGGCACGGTCGCGAACCGTACCTTCGGCTTCGACACCGCCGATGCCACGTATACCGCCACCGACACCGTGGCCGCCTGGGCCGGCGTCGGCTCCTGCTGACCGTCATGGCGAGAGGGTCCCACCGGGCCGCGCGGGGCAGATCATCCCGCGCGGCCCCGCCCTACCCCGGCGATGTCGTGGCCCGGCTGCGCAACGCCGCCCCCCACCCCGGGCAATCCGGCTGACCCACCACCCGCCCCGCCGCCCCGCCGTCCCGTCTGCCCCGCCGTCCCGTCTGCCCCGCCGTCCCGTCTGCCCCGCCGTCCCGTCTGCCCCGCCGTCCCGTCTGCCCCGCCGTCCCGTCTGCCCCGCCGCCCCGTCTGCCCCAGGACACAGCCACCCAAACCACATCAGCACCATCAGCACCAGGCCGTTGTATGCAGAGGCACCTTTGCCACGAGCCGGGTGTGTGCAGAGGCGCCTTTGCTGCGACTGGGGTTTATGCATTAGGCGCCTGCGCGTACCGGGGAGTCTGCGCGTACCGGGGAGTCTGCGCGGGGCGGGAGCGGAGACTTGGAACATTACCTGCATCTATGGGTTGGCCAGAAATCCGGCATCACTGTTATGGGTTGGCAGCGGGTACGTAGCCCTCATCAGCCTCGCCGATAGGAGGGCCCGCGCCTGTGACCAGCAGAAAAGCCGATGTCATCGATCCAGCGGCGCAGGCGCGCCGCTCCGCCTGCCCGGCCGGGCTCACCGCCGCCATCCGCCGTGCCGTCCGTCGCGGCGGCGACAGCCAGCGGACCGCCGGCCGGGTGGCCAGCGCGCTGCGCCGCCACCTGCCCGGGACCGGCATTCTCAGCGCCGCGCAGCTTGCGGGGGACCCAGCCGGGTACCAGACCCACCTGCTGCACGCCGAGCCGGACGGCTCGTTCTCGATCGCGGCCATGGTGTGGCGGCCCGGCCAGGCGACGCCCATCCACGACCACGTCTCCTGGTGCGTCACCGGCGTGCTGCAGGGCACCGAGTACGAGGAGATCTTCGCGCCTGGCCCGGGCGGCGCGTTCCTGACCGAGGTCGCCCGCCGGCAGAACGCGCCCGGCACGGTCGCCGGCTTCGCGCCCCCGGGGGACATCCATCGCGTCCGCAACAGCGGCACCGGCATCGCGGTCTCCGTGCACATCTACGGCGCCGACCTGTCCCGCCTCACCTCCAGCATCCGACGCATCTACCACCTCCCCACCTGATAGCCCTCACCCCTCCCCGCCCCCCGCCTCGCCCCCGCCCCGCCCCGCCCCGCGCCCCCTCCCCCGCGCCCCCTTCCCGCGCTCCCATAGGGCAGCGGTGGTACCGCCGCTGTCGCTACAGCGACAACGGCGGCGCCATCGTGGCCCTCGGCTTGAGCGGCCCGGCGGGCCTGGGTGGGGGCGTTGGGGCTCCGGGTGCGCCGGTGCGCCGGGTGGGGCGGGCGCGCCGGGTGCGCCGGTGCGCCGGGTGGCGGGCGCGGGTGCGCCGGGCGGGGGCTTATTTCGTTGGGGCTCGGGTTGCCCCGCGCCGCGCGGCGGGTGGGGCATTTCGTTGGGGGCTCGCGTTGCCCCGCGCCGCGCCCGTCTCCGGGAGGCTGGGCAGTTGCGTTCGGAACACTATCGATATATCTTTGACGTAGCTAGACAGTAATGAGGATATCTAGATGCTCCGCAGATGTGACGGAACGGTCCCCTGTCTGGCGCTTGCGTACACGGACAACGAAGGAGTACACGCAATGCATGAAGAGGAATGGGCCCGCAGAGGCGGGCACCGGGGCCGCGGACGCGGCCCGCGCAGGGGCGGCGGCTGGGGTGGCCCACCGCCGGAGTTTTTTATGAGGGGCGGCCCGTTCGGCGGCGGCCCGAAGTTCGCACGCGGGCCGCGGGTACGCCGGGGTGATGTCCGGGCGGCGGCGCTGTCGCTGCTGGCTGAAGGGCCGCGGAACGGCTATCAGATCATCCAGGAGATCAGCGAGCGGACCGATGGCGTCTGGCGCCCGAGTCCCGGCTCGGTCTACCCCGCTCTCCAGCAGCTGGAGGACGAGGGCCTGATCCAGGCCGAGACCGGCGAAAGCGGCCGGAAGGCGTTCGCGCTGACCGACGAGGGCCGCGCGTACACTGAGGCGCACGCCGAGGACCTCGCCGCGTCCTGGGATGCGGTGACCGGCAGCGTGGACGACGCCGAGGTCGAGCTGCGCGGCCTGGTCCGCCAGGTCATCATGGCCTTCGCCCAGGTCACGCAGGCTGGCTCGGCGGCGCAGGTCAGGGAGGCCGCCAAGGTCCTCACCGACGCGCGCCGCTCGCTGTACCGGATCCTCGCTTCTGACAGCGAGGACGAGGCAGGCAGCACCGGCCAGTGAGACCCCACGCGGCCAGGCCAGCGCGCCGCGCCGCTCACCGGCGGCACGGCCGCGGCCGGGATGCGCACGCCGCGGCCCGCACCCGTCATCGGGTGCGGGCCGTGGCCGCGCGGTGAGCCTGCGCCGCCCGCCGGAGGACCGGCGGGCCACCGTTAGGCTCGGAAGACAGTCCGCAGAAGGAGGCACAGCACGTGGCTGTACAGACTGGGGCGCAGGCCGGCGGTTCCGCCCAGACGGGGCCGCCGAGCCCGCACAGCCCGCCGGACGCCCGGGGCACGGCGATATCGGTGCGCGAGCTGACCAAGCGGTACGGCGACCTCGAAGCCGTGCGGGGCATCGACTTCGAGGTCGCCAGCGGCGAGACGTTCGGCTTTCTCGGGCCGAACGGCGCCGGCAAGTCCACCACCATCAGCATTCTCTGCACGCTGATCAGGCCGACGTCGGGGAAGGCCATGGTGGCCGGGCACGACGTGGTGGCGGAACGGGACACGGTGCGCCGCAACATCGGGCTCGTGTTCCAGGACACCACCCTCGACACCTACCTGACCGGGGAGCAGAACCTGCGCTTCCACGCCGACCTGTACGGTGTGCCGAAGTCCGCGGTGGCGCCCCGGATGCGCCAGGTGCTTGAGATGGTGGGCCTGTGGGACCGGCGGGAAAGCCTGGTCCGGACCTACTCGGGCGGCATGCAGCGGCGGCTCGAGATCGCCCGCGGCCTGCTGCACGCGCCGCACGTGCTGTTCCTCGACGAGCCGACCGTGGGCCTCGACCCGCAGACCCGCTCGTCGATCTGGCGGTACATCAACGAGCTGAAGCAGCGCGAGGACATCACCATCTTCCTCACCACGCACTACATGGACGAGGCGGAGCACTGCGACCGGATCGCCATCATCGACCACGGGAAGATCGTTGCCATCGACACGCCCGAGGCGCTCAAGGCCAGCGTCGGCAAGGACCGCGTGCAGATCAGCACGGCGGACGATCAGGCCGCCATCGCCGAGCTAGCCGAACGGTTCGGTATCGACGCCGCCATGCACGAAGGGCTGGTCACCTTCTCGGTGGAGTCGGGGGAGGAGTTCGTGCCGCGGCTGTTCGCCGGGCTGGATGTGGCGATCCGCTCGGTCAGCGTGGCCCGCCCCAGCCTGGACGACGTGTTCATGAACTACACCGGCCGGACGATCCGCGACACCGAAGCGACCAGTGCGGACGCCAATCGCGCGATGGCGCAGCGCTTCGGCAGGAGGCGATGACAGATGGCGACCCCGACCACCACCGAGACACCCGCCGCCCCGGGAGCCCCGGCCGGGACGGCACTGACCGACCTGATCAGGGTGGCCGTGCCCGAGCGGGGGCTGCGGCAGGACCTGCGGGCCACCGGCATCGTCTGGCGCCGGGAACTGATCCGGTTCCGCACTGACCGGCTGCGCATGATCACGGCGCTGATCCAGCCGGTGCTTTTCCTGTTCGTCCTGGGCACCGGGCTCGGCGCGCTGGCCGGGCGCGGACTGCCGCCGGGGATCAACTTCCGTACCTTCATCTACCCGGGCGTGGTCGCGATGGGCGTGCTGTTCACCGCGATCTTCTCGGCCGGCTCGATCGTCTGGGACCGCGAGTTCGGTTTCCTGCGCGAGATGCTGGTCGCGCCGGTGAGCCGCGGCGCGATCGTGCTGGGCAAATGCCTGGGCGGCGCGACCGTGGCCACCTTCCAGGGCATCATCGTGCTCGCACTGGCCGGGCTGGCCGGGGTGCCGTACAACCCGGTGCTGATCATCACGCTCATCGGTGAACTGCTGCTGCTGAGCTTCACGCTCACCGCGTTCGGCGTCATGATGGCGGCGCGGATCAAGCAGTTCCAGGCGTTCATGGCGCTGACCCAGATGCTCGTGCTGCCGCTGTTCTTCCTGTCCGGGGCGCTGTACCCGCTGAATGGCCTGCCCGCCTGGCTGACCGTACTGACCCGGATCGACCCGCTCACCTACATCGTGGCCCCGATGCGCCGCGCCGTCTTCAGCCACCTGAACATCAGCCCGGCCGCGCTGCACGCGCTCGCGCCGGGGGTGTCCTGGGGCGGCTGGGCGGTGCCCATCGGCCTGTCCCTCGGCATCGTGGCCATCATGGGGATGGTGATGGCGGCCGTGGCCGTTCTCGAGTTCAGCAAGACGGAGTAAGCCGCCATACCGGCGAAACCTCTACGGACAGTTCCCCCCGCCCCAAAAGGGGGTGCCGGTAAGAAGCGTGTCACCAGCCCCAAACGGGGGGCAGGCCAAGTACGCCCGAAAGGGGCAATGGGCTGGTAGGAGCGGAGGCTGCCTGCTGAGCTCTACTGTCCGGGGTCGGCTGGTTGCGGTTCGGTGAATTCCGCTGTGATGGCTGGTTGCTCGCCGTTACTGTGCTTACGTCCTGGTTCAGCGTGGTTGCAGGGGGCCAGTGGGTTGACGTCGATCGAGCGCACTGCCTATCCGCAGTTCCGGCGGCTGACCACGGCACGGGTGCTGCACGTGTTCTTCTCCCCGACCGAGGACGAGGCTGCCTGAGCACGGGAGCGGACCGAGTCTCCGGAGGCGCTGCTGGCGCTGGTGGTCGACCTGAAGTGCTTCCAGAAGATGGCGCGGTTCTGCTCGCGCGAGGAGATCCCCCAGGCCGTAACCGATCACGTGCGGCACTGCCTCGGGCTGGCCCAGAGACCGAGCCCGGCCACGGGGCGGCACGGACCGCTAAGTGGCACCGCGGCCAGGTGCGCAAGCGGCAGGGCGTGACCTATGACATGGGGCGGGCCAGGGCGCTGGCGGAGGCCGCGATAGGCGAGGCGGCGCAGGTGCGGAACCACCCGCCGGACCTGATCAACCCGGTCGTGGCGATCAACCGGGCCGTTGCGATTACTGAGCGCGACGGGCCCGAGCACGGGCTGGCCGCGCTGGAGGCCATCGTCGGCATGGAACGGTCCCATCTCTGGCATGCCGCATTGGCCGACAACTTTCGAAGGGCGGCGCAGATCCCGGCTGCCTGGCGGGGGAAGATCGAGCTGCGTCCGGTAGCGCCGGCCCACGCCTAGGCACCCTGGTATGGACGCCACCGGCACGCTGGTCGAGGTGCTGAAGGGCGAAGGTCTCAGGGTGCTGGCGACGCTGGCCAGGACCATCGGCGACCTGGCCGTCGCCGAGGACGCGCTGTCCGAGGCCACGATCACCGCCCTGGATGCCTGGCCCGAAACGGGGATCCCTGACAACCCGCGGGCCTGGCTGGCGGTGGTCGCCCGCCGCAAGGCGCTTGACCTGCTGCGACGCGAGTCAGCCCGGGCCGCTAAGGAGACCGCTGCGTTCCGGTGGGGAACCGGGGCCGCGCCGGACCAGATCGAGGAGGCGATCGAGGCGATGGAGCCAGAGAGCTCGCTGGGCGACGATATGCTGCGCCTGATCTTCACCTGCTGCCACCCGGCGCTCGGCCGTGAGGCTCAGGTGGCCCTCTCGCTGCGCACGCTGGCCCGGCTCGAGGTGCCGGCCATCGCCCGCGCCTTCCTGGTGCCTGAGGCCACCATGGCCAAGCGCCTGGTGCGGGCCCGCGCCAAGATCGCCACGGCCCGCATCCCCTATGCGATTCCCGCCGACGCGGAGCTTCCCGGCCGGCTGGCCGCGGTGCTGGCGGTGGTGTACCTGATCGCCACCGAGGCCCACGCCCCGACCGGCGGGGACGCGGTGGCCCGGGTTGATCTCGAGGCCGAGGCGATCCGGCTGGCCCGCTTGCTGGCCGGCCTGATGCCCGGCGAGCCCGAGGCGCTGTCCCTGCTGGCCTTGTTGCTGCTGACCTCGGCCCGCACCTCCGCCCGCACCGACGCCGATGGTAACCCGGTGACCCTGGCCGACCAGGACCGCACCCGCTGGAACCGGGCCGCGATCGCCGAGGGTTCGGCGTGGCTGTCCGAGGCGGTGGCCCGGTCCGGCGGGGTCGCCGGGCCCTATCAGATCCAGGCTCACCTCGCCGCGGCCCACTCGACCGCGCTCAGCTGGCAGGAGACGGACTGGGACCGGATCGTCGGCCTCTATGACTTGCTCGGGTCGATCACGGCCAGCCCGGTGGTGGCGCTCAACCGGGCGGTCGCGGTTACCGAGCGCGACGGCCCCGAGGCGGGGTTGGCTGCCCTGAAGACCATCGCCGGCCTGGAGTACTCCCATCTGTGGCACGCTGCCCTGGCGGACAACCTGTGCCGGCTTGGCCGCACGAGCGACGCGGCGGGAGAACTTCACGCCGCGGTGACCCTGGCGCCCAGCGAGGTCGAACAGCGCCTCCTGCAGGGCCGTCTGCGCAAGGTGCGGTCCGAGCTCGGCTGACCGCGTTCTGGTTTTCTCGCTTTCCTTGCCTGGCTTTCTCCCCGGATGTGTCCTGCGCCCGCTGCACCGTTCGTCCTTTCCCTGCAAGAGCGGTCCCCGATCTCGCGGATCGCCCAGGGAAGGAGAAGCAGATGACTGGCAGTAGCACCAAGCAGGCCGGGGCGCCGGGCGTCAGATCCGGCACCCAGCTGAGTTCACAGGGAGGCACCACCATGACCGACGAAACCATCAGCGCAACCACGATCATTAACGCCCCAGCCGAGGCGATCTTCGCCGTACTCGCCGACCCCGCCAAGCACGCCGCGATCGACGGCACCGGGTGGGTCCGCGAGCCCCTTGACGGCCAGCCGCTGACCGCGGCGGGTCAGGTGTTCCGGATGGCCATGTACAACAACAACGTCCCGGGCGGGCACTACCGGATGGCCAACCGGGTGCAGGTGTTCGAGCCGCCACGCGCCATCTCCTGGGAGCCAGGCATGGACACCGGCGATGGCAACCCGCAGATCGTCGGCCACATCTGGCGTTACGACCTGGCCCCTGCCGGACCATCCGGAACCAAGACCACCCTCTCCTATGACTGGTCGGCGGTCCCCGACTCCCTCCGCCAGCGACTCCCATTCCCATTCCCCCCGTTCGCCCCGGATCATCTGAGCAACTCGCTGGCTCACCTCGCCGAACTGGTCACCGGGTAACCGGCCAGCAGGCCGGCCAGTCCCTGCCTCTGGCCTGGCCAGGCCGGGTGGCTGTATACGTGGTCGCCGGAGCTGCCGGAGCCCGGCGCTGTCCGGGCTCCGGCCGGCTCACAGGGCCGCCGACAGCCCGGACACCCCCGCCTACGCCGCCCTGGCCCGCGTCGCCGACCCGGCCGGGCTGCCGCCCGCCTACATCGAGGTCGCCCAGCTCGACATGTTCCGCGACGAAGACCTCGCCTGCGCCCTGCGCCTCGGCCAGGCCGGCGTACCCGTCGAGTTCCACCTTCACCCCGGCGCCCCGCACGAATCCGGCTTCATCGCCTTCAACACCACCGCCGCCCGGCGCGCCATCGCCGCCGGCGAGCACGGCCACACCGAGGATGACATCCGCTACGTGCGGCGCCGCTACCTGGCCGCCGAGACCGCCCGGGCCATGGCGGTCGAGATCGCCAACGCCACCTTCACCGCCCGCCAGCAGGCCATCTGGGGGACGGGTTCCACCGCGGTGGCGTCGGACTCCACCCACTTCGGCGCGTTCGACCAGAACATCTTCACCGAGTGGCACGCCCGGTATGGCGGCCGCGGCGTGCTGATCTACTGGCACGTCGAGCGCAAGAGCATGGCCATCCACTCCCAGCTGATCGGCTGCTCGGCCTCCGAAGTCGCCGCGATGATCGAGGACGTCATGCGACACGGCACCACGATGGAGGTGGAAGCCAGCTACACCGACTCCCACGGCCAGTCCGAGATCGGGTTCGGCGTCACCCGTTTGCTTGGCTTCGACCTGCTGCCCCGGATCAAGCGGGTTAACAAGACCCGGATGTATCGGCCGTCCGCTGGCGAACCCGGCGCGTGCCCGCGGCCGAGATCCGCGCGTTCTACGACGCCGTTCTGGAAAGCCCGCCGCGCCAGCGACGTCATCTTGATCAAGACCCTGCTCTACACCGGCGTCCGGGTCTCCGAAATCGTCCGGATCCGGATTGCTGACGTCGACCTCGACACCTGCCGTATCCGGATCACCCAGGGCAAAGGCGGCAAAGACCGCGTCGTTCCATTCCCCGCCGCATTCAAGGAGACTCTCGCCCTGCACATCGACGCCCAGCGCCGGGCCGGCGCGGTGTTCCTGTTCGAGTCGAGATGGAAGAAGCCCTACAGCGACCGCGGCGTCCGCAAGATCCTCGCCCGCTACACCCAGGCCGCGGGCATCACCGCCTCGATCAGCCCTCACACACTCCGCCATTTCCTGTTCACCTGGCTGAAGACCCAGGGCATCGACGACGCGCTCATCCAGCCCTACAGCGGCCACGCCACCCGCCAGTCCCTGGAGATCTACTCCCGCCTCGCCCTGGCCGACGCCCAGCAGCGCTACGACGACGTCATCGGCGACTTTCCCGTCTGACCAGCGCGATCACGCTCGTTTGGGGCTGGTGACACGTTTCTTACCGGCACCCCCAAAAGCGACCGAAATCCCCACACCCCCCACCCGTTAATAAATCCACGGTCAAGGCCACCCAAAATCCCGGTAAACCCCACCCGTCGCGGTCCTAACCACGTCACTGACCGAAACCAATTACGGACAGCACCCAGGCCACCAACCCCCCAACCAAAAAACCTAGGATCTGCCCCCTCGGGGGCCCCGGGAGGTCGCTCCAACACAGAGCCTGCCCCCCTCGGGGGGTCCGGAGGGTCGCCCCCCGGGCAAACACTGCGAGCCATCCGCGAAGGCGCCCGAAAGGCGCCGAGCATGGGGCGACGCCGGGTGGCTACGGGGGCAAACCACCCGGCGTCGCATTCATCGGCGTTTCGACGGGGGCCCGAAACGCCGGTAGCGGTGCCCCGACGGGGGACCAGAGCACCGATATGAATGCTACACGGAAACCCCCCCGTACGTGTCAAGACCCAATCACGAGTGCATCTCGGGAGAAGTGCCCGGTGTGTCCGCGAAGGGCCCGCGCCTTAACCACGTGCGGACGTGTCACGAACGCCGTGATGTGCCTGGCCGGAGCTCGTAGGACCCGGAGAAGCCGACGGGCCTGAAGCATCCGAAGGACCCGATTGACCAGGCGAAATGCGCCGCTCTGGCAGCTTTGGCCGATACTCCATGAATCCGCGAACGTTGTCAGGCTCACGCCCCCCGTTGGCGAAGACCACCGCTACATAGGGAACAAAGATGGCAAAAACCGCCGGTATCGCGGCGAGCCAGCCAAGGTGGTTCACGAACAGCAGGATGGTGATGCCAAAGCAGACGGCGCGGAAAGACATCATGATCAGGTATCTGCGCTGCCGGTAGGCGATGTCCTCGGACAGCGGCCGCCGGGCCTGCGTCACCATGTGCACATTCTGCTTCCGGCCACCGATCCTCATCTCTCCACGGTATCCCCGCCTTGCGCGCCCCGGCACCCGGGGCTAACATGCGCGCTCCGCTGTGAGCGAAGTCCGCGCCTCACCGGCGCCGCGCGTGCTAAGCGGGCGCCGGCTGACGCGGACCGGCCAGCGCGGGGGTCAGCGCTGCGCCCAGGCCGGGGTCCAGGTGCCGGTGTCGCGGTGGCCGGGCGCGGCGGAGCCAAGGTAGGCGCGGAGGGTGCGGAGCGCGGGGTGCGGGTTGTCGCCGCGCCAGATCAGTGAGTGCGGGTAGACCGGGACCGGCTCGTGCACGGCGATCCGCCGCAGGTCGTAGCCGGCGGGCCAGACGAGCCGGGTGCGCTCGCCGACGAAGGTCGCCAGCGCGGGGGAGCCGGCGATCGTGTCGACCAGCGGCTCGGTGCCGAAGTGGGGGCCGATCACGTCGATGGTGAACCCGAACGCGGCGGCCAGGTCGTCGTAATAAGCGGCCCACTCGGTGCCTGCCACGATGCCGGGCATCCAGATCCGTTGCCCGGCCAGCTGGGCGGTGGTGACCGCGCGGGCGGCGGCGAACTCGTGGGCCGGCCCGGTGAGCAGGTGGACGGGCTCATCGAGGACGCGGGCGGCCTCGGTGCCGTGGGGGAGGTGCCGCGCGGGCCGGGTGAGGGCGCGGAAGGACGCGTCGATCGTGCCGGACCGGACCGCGGCGATGGCCGCGCCGGCGTCCAGCAGGTGGGTCACGACATCGAGTTCGGTCCCGGGGTGCGCGCGGTGGAAGTCGCGCAGCAGGCCCGCGGGGGCGAGCTGCCGGCCGATCACGTCGACGCGCAGCGGGCGGCGGCCGGGACGTACCGAGGCGGCGGCCCGCTCTTCAGCGTGCAGGAGCTCGCGGGCGTGCGGCAGGAACGCCTGCCCGTCGTTGGTGAGCTGGGCGCCGCGCGCCGTGCGGGCGAACAGCCGCACCCCGAGGTCCTTCTCCAGCGCGGCGACGCGCTTGGAGACGGCCTGCTGGGTGACCGACAGCTCCGCGGCGGCTTCGGAGAACTGGCCCGCGTCCGCGACGGCGACGAAGGTGCGCACGGCATCGAGATCCATGCCGACCGACCCTAGTTGCACAACGCCTGGTTGTGGCTCGCCGGGGGAGCGGTTGTTTGATCCGCTGCCCGGCGGCCCGCTTGGATCGCGGTAGTCAACGTCGGTGGGTGCGGTCGAGACAGCGAGGCGGGCATGGCGGGCAGGCGGCGGTCGCTGGGGCGGCAGTTCGGGTGGCTCTGGGCGGCGTACGCGGTCAGCGCGTACGGCTCGGGGTTCGGGTTCGGTGCGTTTCCGCTGATCGCGATCCTCGTGCTGCACGCCGGGCCGGCCGAGGTGTCGGTACTGGCCGCGGCGGGGCTGGCGGTGGGGGCGGCGGTGGCGGTACCGCTCGGCCCGTGGGTGGAGTTCCACCGCAAGCGGCCGGTGATGGTGGCGATGGACCTGACCCGGTTCGCGGCGATGGCGAGCGTCCCGGCCGCGTTCGCGCTCGGCTGGCTCAGCTTCGCCCAGCTCCTCGTGGTGTCGGTCATCGTCGCCGCGGCCAGGATCGCCTTCAACGCGGCCAGCGGCGCCTACCTGAAAGCGCTCGTGCGGCCGGAGGACCTGCTCGTCGCGAACGGGCGGTTCGAGTCCACGACCTGGACCGCCACCGTGCTCGGCCCGCCGCTCGGCGGCGCCGCGATCGGGCTGTTCGGGCCGGTGACGACCGTGCTGGCCAACGCGGTCAGCTACCTGCTCTCCGCCGCAGGGATCGCCGCGATCGGCGGGCGGGAGCCGTACCCCAGCCGGGACGCTGCGCCGTGCGCACCCGGCCAGCCAGCCCCGGCCGGCCGCCCGAGGCTGCGCGCCAGCGACCTGCCCGACGGGTGGCGCTACGTCCTGGCCCACCCGGCGCTGCGCCTGCTGTTCTTCAACGCGATGCTGGTCAACGCCCTGATCATGGCGTCCGCGCCGCTGGTCGCCGTCCTCATGCTCGGCCGCCTCGGGTTCAGGCCGTGGCAGTATGGCCTCGCGTTCGCCGCACCCTGCGTGGGCGGCCTGATCGGCTCACGGCTGGCCCGCCGGCTCGTCGCGCGCTTCGGGCAGCACCGGGTCCTGCTCACCGCCGGGGCGCTGCGCGCGGGCTGGCCGCTGGGGCTGGCTTTCATCCGGCCCGGCGCGGCCGGGATCGTGCTCGTCATCGCCGTCCAGTTCGGCCTGGTCACCTGCTGTGGCGTGTTCAACCCGGTGCTGGCCACCTACCGGCTCGAGCAGATCGCGGCGGACCGGGTCGCCCGCACGCTGTCCGCGTGGTCGGTCAGCAGCAGCACGGCCATCGCGGCCCTGACCGCCGCGTGGGGTGTGCTGGCCAGCATGACCAGCCCCCGCGCCGCGATCGCGATCGCCGGTCTGCTGCTGCTGGCCACCCCGCTGCTGCTGCCGCGGCACGGCCGGGCGCCCCAGCGCGAGCCGGAACTGTCCGGGCGCGAGCCGGAACCGGCCCGCAGCGCTTAGCTGGCCTGGCTGACCGAGGACATGTTGAAGCCTTCGACCCGGACCGGCGGCATCACGGCACGGCTGAAGTAGTCGCCCCATTCGCGCGGCAGCGCGGGGACGCTGGCGCCGACCTCGGCCAGGCGGCTCAGCATCGCCACCGGGCTCTCGTTGAACCGGAAGTTGTTGACCGCCCCGGTGACCTCGCCGTTCTCGACCAGGTACACGCCGTCCCGGGTCAGCCCGGTGAGCAGCAGCGTCTGCGGGTCGACCTCGCGGATGTACCAGAGGCAGGTGAGCAGCAGGCCGCGCTCGGTCCGGGCGATCATTTCCGGCAGCCCCGGCGGCCCGGGCGCGTCCGTCTCGAAGATGAGGTTGTCGATGGCGGGGGTGACCGGCAGCCCGGACAGCCGGGCCGAGTACCGGGTCTGGGTGAGCGCGGCCAGCTCGCCGCGCCGGATCCACTCGGTCGGCCCGAGCGGCAGCCCGTTGTCGAACACCGAAGAGTCCCGGCCGGAGGCGTGCGCGACCACGAACGGGGCGCATTCCAGGCCGGGATAGCGGGGATCACTGCGCAGCGTCACCGGAAGGCCGGTGAGCGATTCCCCGACCCGGGTACCGCCGCCGGGCTTGCTGAACACGGTCCGCCCGTCGATCGCGTCCTTGGCCCCGGCCGACCAGTACAGGTAGGTCAGCAGGTCCGCGGTGGCGGTGGGCGGCAGCAGCGTCTCGTACCGCCCGGCGGGCAGCTCGACCCGCCGCCGGGCCCATTCCAGCCGCTCGGCCAGGCCCTCGTCCAGCGCGGCCACGTCCACGTCGGTGAAGTCCCGGGTCGCCTCGCCCGCCCACGCCGACCGGCTCAGGTCGGCTGACTTCGCGTTGAGCTCGACCTTCCCGGACGGCTGGTCATGCCGCAGCCGCAGGCCCGCCGACGTGCCCAGGAACGTGGAGGTCAGCTCGTGCTCGGCGAAGCCGTACAGCTTGCGCCCGCGGGCGCCGGCCGCGCGGAGCGTATCGCCCAGCTGCCCGGCGAAGCCTTCGAGCACGCCGATGCCGGTCCGCTCCGGCGGATCCGCCCAGCCTGGCCGGCCGGGCTGGGCGGGCTGGGCGGGCTGGGAGGAAACGGAACTACCGGGCAGGCCCGCGTCGTCCGGGCCGATCAGCGGGGCCGCGTCCTCGGCCAGCGATCCCTCGGCGGCTTCCTTCTCGGCCGCCCGGACCACACTTTCCACCTCGTCGTCGCGGACCCCGGCCCGGGACACCACACCGACCGCGGCCCCGGCGGCGCGCCGGTCGATGGCGATCACGGTGAGCCGGCGCGACCGGGCCACGCCGTTCGTGGTGAGCGTGTTCCCCGCCCAGCGGAGGTTCGCGGTGGACGTCTCGTCCGCGATGACCACGCAGTCGCCGCTGGCCGAAGCGGACAGGGCCTGCTCAACGATGTCCTGCGGTCGCTGGCTCATGCCGCTTCCTCCGCCGTGTTGAGTATCCGGATGCCGCGCATGAGCACCGAGGGGGCGCCGTGGCTGACCGGGGCCACCTGCCCGGGCTGGCCCTTGCCGCAGTTGAACGCGCCGCCCAGCACGTAGGTCTGCGGGCCCCCGATGGCCTCCATGGCGTTCCAGAAGTCGGTCGTGGTCGCCTGGTAGGCGACGTCACGGAGCTGCCCGGCCAGCCGGCCGCCGGTGATCTTGTAGAACCGCTGCCCGGTGAACTGGAAGTTGTACCGCTGCATGTCGATCGACCAGCTTTTGTCTCCGGCGATGAAGATCCCGTCCTCGACTCCGGCGATCAGCTCGCTGGTGGACGGGCCGCCCTCGGCGGGCTGCAGCGAGACATTGGCCATCCGCTGCAGCGGCATGTGGCCGGGGGAGTCGGCGAACGCGCAGCCGTTGGACCGGTCGCGGCCGCCCGCGGCGGCCATCCGGCGGTCGAGCTGGTACCCGGACAGCACGCCGCCGGTGATCAGCTCCCACGACTGGCCGGCCACGCCCTCGTCGTCGTAGCCGACGGTGGCCAGGCCGTTCGGGGCGGTCCGGTCCCCGGTGACGTGCATGTGCGGGGAGCCGTACTGCAGGGTGCCCAGCTTGTCCGGGGTGGCGAACGAGGTGCCGGCGTAGGCCGCCTCGTAGCCGAGGGCCCGGTCCAGCTCGGTCGCGTGGCCGATCGACTCGTGGATGGTCAGCCACAGGTTGGACGGGTCGATGACCAGGTCGTAGCGCCCGGGCCGGACCGACGGCGCGGCCAGCTTCTCCGCCAGGAGCACCGGGAGCTGCTCCAGCTCGGCCTGGAAGTCCCAGCCGGTGCCGTGCAGGTACTCATAACCGCGCCCGGCGGGCGGCGCGAGCGTGCGCATGGTCTCGAACCGGCCGTCCTTCTCCACCGCCACCGCGGTGAGCGCGGGATGCAGCCGCACCCGCTGCTGGCTGGCGGTGGTGGCGCCGTCGGAGTAGAACTTGCACTCCCTGACCTGCAGCAGGTGCGCGTCCACGTGGTCCACGCCGTCCCGGGCCAGCAGCCGCTTGCTCCAGTCGGCCAGCAGCGCCGCCTTGTCGGCCGCGCTCACGTCGAAGGGGTCGATGTCGTAGGCGGACACCCAGCTGACGTCACCGTGGGCCGGCTCGGGGGCCAGCTCGATCCGTTCCGTGTTCATGGCCGCCGCGACCCGGGCCACCTCCACCGCCTCGCGGGCCGCCTGCGCCGCGGCGTCGGTGGTCAGATCCACGGCCGAGGCGAAGCCCCAGGTGCCGTCGACGACGACGCGGACGGCCAGGCCGATGTCGCTGGCGTCGAACAGGGTCTCCAGGTTGCCGTCCGACAGCCCGATCGTCTGGCTGCGGATCTGCTCGGCCCGGAAATCCGCATGCCCGGCGCCCAGATCCGCGGCCTGCTGCATCGCCGCGTCGGCCAGCGCCCGCAACGGGAGCGCCGTGAACTGGGGATCTATCTCGTGCTGGCCACCGTGAGTCACGCCAGCAACCTACCGCACCGCCCCGGACGGGCCCAGACGATATAACCGGCGCCCCCCGGATGCGGACGAACCGGGGGCGCGACCGATACGCTCACCACGATTATCCGCGCGCCCGGCGGCCCTGGCGCGCCCGACGTGGAGGTGGAACGGCCAATGGGACGCAGCGTCCTGGTGACAGGGGGAAACCGGGGGATCGGGCTGGCCATCGCGCGCCGGCTCGCCGAGGACGGGGAAAGCGTCACGGTCACCTCGCGGTCCGGGGATCCCGTCGAGGGGCTGGCGGTGGTGCCGTGCGACGTGCAGGACACCGCGTCCGTGGACGCCGCGTTCAAGAAGGTCGAAGCGGAGCAGGGCCCGGTGGAGGTGCTGGTGGCCAACGCCGGCATCACCCACGACCAGCTGCTGGCGCTGATGAGTGAGGACGACTTCACCAGCGTGCTGGACACCAACCTGACCGGGGCCTTCCGGGTCGCCAAGCGGGCGGTGCGCGGCATGGTCCGGGCCCGCCGCGGCCGGCTGATCTTCATCTCCTCGGTGGTGGGCCTGTACGGATCGCCGGGCCAGGCGAACTACGCGGCGTCCAAGGCCGGCCTGGTCGGCTTCGCCCGCTCGCTGGCCCGGGAGCTGGGCTCACGCGGCATAACCGCCAACGTGATCGCGCCCGGCTTCGTGGAGAGCGACATGACCGCCGCGCTGCCCGAGGACCGGAAGACGGCCATTCTGGGCGCGGTCCCGCTGGGCCGGTACGCCGCCCCGCACGAGGTGGCCGGGGCGGTGTCGTTCCTGGCCGGGGACGACGCGGCCTACATCACCGGGGCGGTCATCCCGGTGGACGGCGGCCTGGGCATGGGACACTGACCGCCATGGGAATTCTGGCGGGCAAGCGCATCCTGATCACCGGCGTGCTGACCGACTCCTCGATCGCGTTCCACGTCGCGAAGGTCGCGCAGCAGGAAGGCGCGACCGTGGTGCTGACCGGCTACGGCCGGCTGAGCCTGGTCGAGCGGATCGCCAAGCGGCTGCCGGATCCCCCGCCGGTGCTGGAACTCGATGTGACCGACCCGGACCACCTTGACTCTTTGACCGAACGGGCTTCGGCTTACGTCGACCGGCTGGACGGGCTGGTACACGCGATCGGCTACGCGCCCCAGGAAGCGCTGGGCGGCAACTTCCTGAATACGACCTGGGAAGACGTGGCGACCGCGTTCCAGGTGTCCACCTACTCGCTGAAGTCCCTGGCCGTGGCGGCGCTGCCGATGATGACGGGCGGCGGCTCGATCGTCGGCCTGGACTTCGACGCCAGCGTGGCCTGGCCTGGTTACGACTGGATGGGCGTGGCCAAGGCCGGCCTGGAATCCTGCTCGCGTTACCTGGCCCGCGACCTGGGCGGCAAGGGGATCCGGGTGAACCTGGTGTCGGCCGGGCCGCTGCGCACGATGGCGGCCAAGAGCATCCCCGGCTTCGACCGGTTCGAAGGCCTGTGGGGCGAGCGCGCGCCGCTCGGCTGGAACATCACCGACCCGGGGCCCGCCGCCCGCGGCTGCGTGGCGCTGCTGTCCGACTGGTTCCCCGCCACCACCGGTGAGATCGTCCACGTCGACGGCGGCGCCCACGCCATGGGCGGCTAAGGCAGTGCTAGCCCGGGGGGCGACCCCCCGGAACCCCCCGGTGCGCTTCGCGCCCGCGCGGTGGTACATCGCCGACACACCGGCGCTCGCCGGGCCTGAAGGCCCGGCTCGTTTGCCGGTAACGATCGCCTCGCCGTAACCCGCTGCGGTGTTCGCCGATATCACCGGCCGATCGCCTCGCCGCATCTCCGGTGCTAATCAGCCATCCGTCAGGAGGGCGGCGAGGCGGGTTTCGCGGGGGCGTTCGCCGATGGTGCGGACGGCGCGGGCCAGGGCGGGGCCGGCGCCATGCACGACGGACAGGTGCTGCTGGGCCCGGGTCAGCGCGGTGTAGACGAGCGGGCGGGACAGCATGCCGGTGGCCTCGGCCGGGAACACCGCAACCACGGCCGGCCACTCCGAGCCCTGCGCCCGGTGCACGGTCAGCGCCCAGCCGTGCCGCAGGTCGCCGAGCAGCTTGACGGGCACCGTGACCGGGACGCCGCTGAACGACACGGTCAGGCCGTCGTCGGCGGTGCCGGCGACCGTGCCCACCTCGCCGTTGGCGAAGCCCTCGTCGGCGTGGTTGGCGATGGCCACCACCCGGTCGCCCAGGTCGAAGCCGCGGTACGCGCCCGGCCCCGGATTGAGCTTCGCCTTGAGCGCCCGGTTCAGCTCGATCGTCCCGGCCGGCCCCTTGTGGACCGGCGTGACCACCTGGATGTCGGCGGCGGCGATGCCCAGCGCCCGGGGGATGGAGTCGGTGACGAGCTGGACCACCCGGTGCCCGGCTTCCGCGCTGCCGCGCGCGGTCACGACCACTACCTCGTGCTCGGGGGAGTGCACCGCGGCCAGCTCGCCGCCCCGGACCGCGGTGGCCAGTTTCGCGATGACGCCGCCGTCGCGCTGCCGGTACAGCGTGGTCAGCTCGGTGACCGGCGCGGCCCCGGAATCGATGATGTCGGCCAGCACCCGGCCCGGCCCGATCGACGGCAGCTGCGCGGGGTCGCCCACGAGCAGCAGGCGGGTGCCGTCGGCGCAGGCTTCTACCAGCGCGGCGGCCAGCTCGACGTCGAGCATGGAGCTCTCGTCCACCACCACCAGGTCGGCGTCCAGCGGCCATTCCTCGCCCCGGGCGAACACCCAGCTGCCCTCGCGGCCGCCGGCCTCACCCGCCGTGCCGGGCCCGCCGGGCCCGCCGGGTGAGGCCGGGAGCCCGGTTCCCTCGGCGCCCGCGCTCCCGTCCGGGCCCGCGCCCGTGAACAGGCCGTCGGCTCCGCCGGCGTCGGCCGCCCCGGAGCGGGCCATGCCCCGGCCCTGCGCGCCCAGCAGCCGGTGCAGCGTGGTCGCGGGCGCGCCCGCGAGCTCTTCCAGCCGTTTGGCGGCCCGGCCGGTCGGCGCGGCCAGGGCCACCCGCAGGCCGGCCTCGGCGGCGAGCGAGACAACGGCCGCGACCGTCCGGCTCTTGCCGGTGCCCGGGCCGCCGGTGAGGACGGACACCCCATGGTCGGCGACCGCCACCACGGCCGCCCGCTGGCGGTCATCGAGCTCGTCGTCGCCGGCGCGGCTCCCGGCTGCTCCGCCGCGTTCCCCGGGCAGCGGCTCGGCGGTCGCGGCGAGCCGCTGCAGCCCCTCGGCCACCGCTTCCTCGGCGATCGCATACTGGGTCAGCGCGAGCAGCGTCCCCGGCGCGCCGCCGCCCACGCCGGAGCCGCCCGCCCCGGAGCCGCCCGCCCCGGAGCCGCCCACGCTGGAGCCGCCCACGTCGGCGGCGGCGGTTTCCTCCGCCTCGCCGTACCGCGCGCCGCCGGGCGCGCCGGGAGCCTCGGGCCCCGCTGGCGCCTCGGGCCCCGCGGGCTCGCTGGCTGCGCCGAAGCCCGCTTCGGCGGGCTCGAAGGGCAGGACCGTGCCGTCGTCGACCGCGGCGACCACCGCGGCGCCGGGATCATCGACGCCGAACCGGCTCACTGCCGCCAGCACCGCGTCGGCGGGCACCGCCGTGTGCCCGTCCCGGGACGCCTTCACCAGCAGGTGCACGACGAGGGCCCGGCCGCGGCGCGGATCCTGCCGGTTGGCCTGATCCTCCAGCAGCCTGCGGGCGAACCAGTCGGCCTGGTCGGGGCGGATCCGCGGGAGCAGCAGCAGCTTCCAGGGATCGTCGCGCAGCTGCCGGGCGGCGGACGGGCCGAGCAGCGCGACCGCGGACCCCGCGAACCGGGCCGGGACACGGCACTGGATCAGCAGCTCGGCGGTCTCGTACGACGGCTGCGCCCGGGCGAAGGACGCCGCGAGCCTGGCCGCCCGCTTCGGCCCGATGCCCTCGACCAGCTCCAGGCGGCTGGCCGTCACGCTGGCGGGGTCGGTGATCCCGGCCGCCTGCAGCTTGTCCACCAGGGCGCGGCCCACACCGGGCCACAGTCCGGCGAGGCAGAATTCACCGAACAGCCCGGCTGCCGTCTGGTCGCTCGTGGTGGACATCCGGGTCAGCGTAACCCAGCCGGGTGACGTTCTCACCGATCTCCGCCGGAGGGCCGGAGGCCGCCACGCCGGGGCACGGCAGGACGCATGTGTCCGCTTTGCTGTCCGCTTTGCTTGCCGCCTGCGGGATCCGGCGCGGATACTCCTCTTATGGGAGGCTCGTCGGCGGAGGCGCCGACCACACCCGATGCCGTCCGCGCGTCCGACGAGGAGCGCGACGAGGCGGTCAGCGAGCTGCGTGAGCAGTTCGCCGAGGGACGGCTGTCGCACGAGACCTTCATGCAGCGGATGGATCAGGCCCTCGGTGCCCGCAGCCGGCGCCAGCTGGACGGGCTGTTCACCGACCTGCCGCGCCGCCGCCCCGGCGCGGGCGCGCTGGCCGCGCTGCGCGCCAGCGTCAGCAGCGGGGCCCGGCGCGGGCGCGCGCTGCTCGCGGCCGAGAAGGCGGCGCTGGCCGGCACGATACGAGACACCTTCCAGCCCCGGCCGCCCGCCGGCCCGGGCCCATGGCAGGGCCGCCTGCCGACCTGTTCTTCCCGCCGGCCACGGGCGGGGTCGCAGTCCGCTACACCATCGGCCGGGACAGCCGCTGTGACCTGCTCATCGAGGACACCTCGGTGTCCCGGTGGCATGCCCGGCTGGAACGGGCGGCCGGCTACTGGATGCTCACCGACCTCGGTTCCACCAACGGCACCAGGCTGAACGGCTGGCGGGTGCACCACCCGGTGCCGGTCCAGCCGGGTGACCAGGTGTGGTTCGGCTCGGCCCGGTTCGTGGTCCGCCCCGATTGGCCGGGCGGCGGATGGCCCGCCGCGCCAGGCTTGGCCGCACCGGGCCAGGTCCCGCCGGGCGAGGCCCCGCCGGGCCAGCCGGGCCCCGGGTCCGGCTAAGGTCGGGCGGGTGACGACCGTTCTGCTGGTGCGCCACGGCCTGACCGCGGCCACCGGTCATTCGCTGTCGGGCTGGACGCCGGGCATACCGCTGGACGACCGGGGCCGGGCGCAGGCGCGGGCGCTCGGTGCCCGGCTGGCCCGGCTGCCGCTCGACGCGATCGTCACCAGCCCGCTCGATCGCTGCCGGCAGACCGCCGAGGTGGTCGCGGCCGCGCGGGACGGCCAGGGCCCGGAGATCCGGCAGGACGCGCGGCTCGGCGAGTGCCGGTACGGCGACTGGACCGGCAAGCCGCTCAGGAAGCTGGCCAAGGAGCCGCTGTGGCGGGTCGTCCAGGCGCACCCCAGCGCGGTCCGCTTCCCGGGTCCCGACGGGGAATCCATGCTGGACACCCAGCACCGCGCGGTGGCGGCGGTACGCGAGTGGAACGCCGTCCTTGGCCCCAAGGCGACGTACCTGATCTGCTCGCACGGCGACGTGATCAAAGGCATCGTCGCCGACTGCCTGGGGCTGCACCTCGACCTGAGCCAGCGGATCCAGGCCGACCCCTGCTCGCTGACGGTGATCCGCTATACGCCGCTTCGGCCGTTCCTGGTGCGGATGAACGACACGGGCGGCGGGGTCGAGGACCTGATGCCGCGGCCGCCGGAGACGAAAGGCCACGGTGCCGGGAACGGGCTGCGTGACGAGAGTGACGCCATGGTAGGCGGCGGGGCCGGGGCGGGGCCCGCCAGCAGCGCGGAACAGGTCCCGGCCGCGGCACCTGCCGTTCGCGAACCATCAGGGGACGCGCGAGGATAGGGAACATGCCGGTCTACATGTACGATCCGCCGGAGAGGTTCGTGGCTGGGTCCGTGGGGCAGCCGGGGGAGCGGACCTTCTACCTCCAGGCCATGTCACGCGGCCGCGTCACGAGTGTCTCGCTGGAGAAGTTCCAGGTCAGCCTGCTGGCGGAACGTCTCGACGAGCTCCTCGACGAGGTGCTGCGGCGCACCGGCGGATCGCCCGAGGTGCCGGCGGCGCCGCCGGTCAGCCTGCAGGACGACGGCCCGCTCGACATGCCGGTGATGGAGGACTTCCGGGTCGGCGCGATCGCGCTGGCCTGGGACGGCGAAGACGGCCGGGTGGTCATCGAGGCCCAGGAGGCGAGCGAGGAACCGGTCGAGCCGCTGGCCGAGGAGGTTCCGGCCGACGGGCCGGGCGTGCTGCGGGTGCGGATCACGCCCGGCGCGGCGCGCGCGTTCGCCCAGCGCGCGCTGCGGATCGTGGCCGCGGGCCGGCCGCCGTGCCCGCTGTGCGGTCTCCCGCTGAACGCGGACGGGCACATATGCCCGCGGCAGAACGGGCACCGCGCCGGTGCTTGACGGATTCGCGAGCCCTCCGCCGCGCCGGCCGCCCGGCTCGGGCCGCCGCGCGGGCGCCCGGCGCCGCGACCGGGGCGGGCCGCCCGAGGCCGGCGGGAACGGCAGCGGCCCCGCGTCGCCGCTGAGCGACGACGCGGCCCTGAACCTGCTGGGACAGGGCAGCCTGGAGATCCTGGGGCGGCTGATCGAGGCGTCCAACGAGACCTGGTACTGCGCGGTCCGCGAGGGCGAGTATGAGGCCGCGTGCGTCTACAAGCCGGTGGCGGGGGAGCGGCCGCTGTGGGACTTCCCGACCGGGACGCTGGCCGGGCGTGAAGTAGCCGCGTACGTGGTCTCCCGCGCGGCCAGCTGGGACGTGGTGCCGCCGACGGTGATGCGCGACGGGCCGTACGGGCCGGGCATGTGCCAGCTGTGGATCGACGTCGACCCGCAGGTCGACCTCATCGAGCTGGCCCGGCGCGGCGATCACGCCGGGCTGCGTGATCTCGCGGTCTTCAACGCGGTCGTGAACAACGCCGACCGGAAGATCGGGCACCTGCTGCCGATGGCCGGCGGTCACCTGTTCGGCTGCGACCACGGCGTCTGCTTCGCGGAGGACTACAAACTGCGGACGGTGCTGTGGCAGTGGCGCGGCCGGACCCTGCCCCGGCGTGCGGTGGAGGCGCTGCGGCGGCTGTACGCGCTGCTGGAAAGCGGTGAGCTGGCCGCCGAGCTGTCCCAGTGGCTGAGCCCCGGGGAACTGTCGGCCACGAGCATCCGGGTGGAGAAGCTGCTCAAGCACCGGGTGCACCCGTACCCGCCGGAAGACTGGCCGGCCATCCCCTGGCCGCCTTACTGACAAGACGCGAGGTCACGGTCACTAGGGGTGAATGCGGTATATGCGGACTATGCCCCCAAATCCCCCACTATGGTTACCGTCGAGTCACGATTCAACCCATTGTAATTATGGCTGTTCACATCACGTACAGCCGCTCCTACGATATTGCAACGGCCTGCCGAGGCTGGCGTCTCGTCACGCCCGGAGGCTGATTTCGGCCTCCGGTCATTGCGCCCCGTGGACAACGTCACAGGGATGCACGAAATTGAGAGGAGAGTGTCGATGCGGAAACGCTCCAAAGCGTTTGCTTCCGGCGTCGGCCTAATCGCGGTGGCGTCCCTCGCCGCCGCATGCGGCGGAAGCTCGCCGTCTGGCGGTTCAGGTGGATCGGGCTCAGTGTCGCTGTCATCCGGCACGCAAGGGCTCAACCCTGGGTCGGGGACACCCAAGAGCGGCGGAACCCTGAACATGCTCGGCACGGGTGACGTCGACTTCATGGACCCGAACATCAGCTACTACACGATCGGATACCTGGGCCAGCGGCCATGGATCCGCGGCCTGTACGCCTACCCGGCCACCTCCGGCCAGACCACGTCGCCGGCGCCGGACCTGGCCACGGCCCCGCCGGTGATCAGCAACGGCGGCAAGACGTACACCATCACCATCCGCACGGGTGCGATGTGGGACACCTCGCCGGCCCGCGAGGTCACCGCGGCCGATGCCGTCCTCGGGATCAAGCGGTCGTGCAACCCGGTCCAGCCGTTCGGTGGCCTGCCCGACTTTGAATCGCTGATCACCGGGTACGCGCAGTTCTGCAGCGGCTTCGCCGCCGTGGCCCACACCACGGCCGCGATCAAGTCGTATATCGACGGGCACCAGATCTCCGGGGTCACGGCCTCGGGGCAGACCCTCACTTTCAACCTGGTCCACCCGGCGTCCTACTTCGCCGACATGCTGACGCTGGACGCCTTCAACCCCGCGCCGGTCGAGTCTCTGCAGTACCTGCCGGCCAGTGCGCAGTCCCAGCAGCACCCCATCGCTGACGGCCCGTACACCGTGCAGAGCTACACCCCCGCCCGGAGCATCACCTACGTGCGGAATCCGGTGTGGAAGGCGAGCACGGACCCGATCCGCAAGGCCTACGTCGACAAGATCGTGGTCACCGAGACGGGCAACCAGCAGACCAATCAGCAGGAGCTGCAGACCAACACGGCCAGCGCGAGCATGGAGTTCGACTCGTTCCCGCCGATCGCGGCGGTACCGGGGCTGGTCTCGCAGATGCAGGCGGGCGCGAACCACAACTTCAGCATGGGCCCGCAGTACTCGTCGAACCCGCAGATCTGGTACAACAACGTGTCGCCGAACAACGGCAGCGCGCTGTCCAAGGTGGCGGTCCGCCAGGCGCTGAGCTACGGGCTCGACCGGGCGCACCTGACCCAGGTCATCAACCCGACGGTCAACCCGCCGCTGACGCACGTGCTGCCCGACGGCATCAACGGTTCCCAGGATGTCCCGTCCGGTTACAACCCGTACCCGTACGACGTGTCCAAGGCCAAGTCGCTGCTGGCTTCGGCCGGGTATCCCAACGGCCTGTCGGTGACGATCCTCTACCGGCCGGCGACGTCGATCTCCAGCGCCATCGCGCAGGCGGCGCAGTCCGACCTCGCCAAGATCGGTGTCAAGGCGAAGCTGCTCGGCGTGCCGAGCGCGGACTTCTACACCAAGTACCTGGAGGTGCCGAGCGTCGCCAAGCGGGGCGTGTGGGATCTGGCGGTAGCGGGCTGGGGTCCGGACTGGTACGGCGACGCCGCGCTGTCCTTCTTCGGTCCGGAGTTCGCGGGTCCGAGTGCTTATCCGCCGGTCGGCAGCAACTTCGGGTTCTACAACAACCCGTCGGTCACGGCGCTGATCGGCCAGGCCGCCACGTCCGCCAGTGCTTCGTCGGCCGCGACGATCTGGGCGCAGGCGGACCAGAAGGTCATGCAGGACGCGCCGTTCTACCCGATCACCCAGCCGCTGCAGCCGCTGTATCACGCCAGTTACGTGCATAACGCCGTGTACGTGCCGGCCATCCAGCAGTTCGACCCGACGAACGTCTGGCTGAGCTCGCCCGGCAGCTGACCGTCCGTTCCGCTCAGGGTGGGTACCCGCGAACGTTGCGGGTACCCACCCTGGTACGGATCTGGCCCGCTTCGGGACCGCGGATTACCGTGGCGAATATGCCGGGTCTAACATTCGGCGGCAGCGAATACGTGCACTGCGCAAGGGCAGTGCGTGGCGTGAAGGTAGGAGGGCGCGTGGCGCTCCTTGAGGTCTCCGACCTCCGTGTCTCATTCCGTACGCCGGACGGCATCGTGCAGGCCGTCCGGGGTATCTCGTTCGATGTCGATGCCGGGCAGACCCTCGGCATCGTCGGCGAATCGGGCTCCGGCAAGAGCGTGGCGACCCAGACGATCATGGGGCTCACGCGCGGGGCCCGGGTCAGCGGCACGGCCTTGTTCGAGGGCAAGGACCTGCTGACCATGCACAGCCACGATCTTCAGCGGACCCGCGGCGCGAAGGTGGGGATGATTTTCCAGGACCCGCTGTCCAGCCTGCATCCGTTCTACAAGGTCGGCTGGCAGATCGTGGAGATGATCCGGCTGCACGACCATGCCATGTCGAAGGCGCAGGCCGGGGCCCGGGCCGTGGACTTGCTTCGTCTGGTCGGCATCCCGCAGCCGGACCGGCGGGTGGATGACTTCCCGCACCAGTTCTCCGGCGGGATGCGGCAGCGGGCCATGATTGCGATGGCGATGGCGCTGAATCCCGCGCTGCTCATCGCGGACGAGCCCACGACGGCGCTTGACGTCACCGTGCAGGCCCAGGTGCTGCAGGTCATGAAGACGCTGCAGGACGAGTTCGGCACCGCGATCATCATGATCACCCACGACCTCGGGGTCATCGCGGATCTCGCCGACGAGGTCATCGTGATGTACGCGGGCGCCGTCATGGAGCGCGCGGACCGGCGGACGATCTTCTTCGCCAACCACCACCCGTACACCGAGGGCCTGCTGGAGTCGCTGCCGGCCTATGGCGGGGACCGGGAGCGGCTGCGGCCGATCCCCGGCCAGCCGCCCAGCCTGATCAACCTGCCGTCCGGCTGCCCGTTCCACCCGCGCTGCCCCTACGTGATGGACCGCTGCCGCACCGAGGTGCCCGACCTCGACCCGGTGGGCGGTGACCCCGCCCACCTGTCCGCCTGCTGGCTGCCGCATGAGATGTCCGCCCGCAACGCGCGGCGCAAGGAGGTCATCGGCCGGGCCCTGCCCAGGCCGGCCGAACAGGGGACCGCGCCTGCCGAGGCCCTCGCGGCGTCGGCCGAAACGACCGGGAGCCCATCATGAGCCACGAGTCCGCCGTCACTCCGCCAGGCGGCGATGACGTCCTGCTGCGCGTGGAGAACGTCGTCAAGTACTTCCCGGTGCGCTCCAGCCGGCTTTTCCAGCGGCAGCGCGACTTCGTGCACGCCGTGGAGGGAGTCAGTCTCGAGGTCCGCCGGGGGCAGACCCTCGGCCTGGTCGGCGAGACCGGCTGCGGCAAGTCCACGCTGGCCCGCTGCATCATGCGGCTGTACGACCTCACTTCCGGGACGATCACGTTCGACGGCCACGACATCAGCACGCTGTCCCGTCGCAGCATGCGCCCCTACCGCCGGGACATGCAGATGATTTTCCAGGACCCGTACGGGTCCCTCAACCCGCGGCGGCGGGTCGGGTCGATCATCGGCGACCCCTTTGCGATCCACGGCACAGCCAGCGGGCAGGAGCGCAAGAAGCGGGTCCAGGAGGTCATGGAACTCGTCGGGCTCAACCCGGAGCACTACAACCGGTTCCCGGCCGAATTCTCCGGCGGTCAGCGCCAGCGCATCGGCGTGGCGCGCGCGCTCGCGTTCCGGCCCAAGCTGGTCATCTGCGACGAGCCGGTGTCGGCGCTCGACGTGTCCATCCAGGCCCAGATCATCAACCTGCTGGCCGACTTGCAGAAGGAGTTCGGCCTCACCTACCTCTTCATCGCGCATGACCTGTCGGTGGTCCGCCACGTCAGCGACACGGTCGCGGTCATGTACCTGGGCCAGATCTCCGAGATCGCGCCCACCAGCGAGCTGTGGGATCATCCCCGTCATCCCTACACGGACGCGCTGCTGTCGGCGGTGCCGGTGCCGGATCCGGACCACGCCGATCAGCGTGAGCGGATCATCCTCGTGGGGGATGTGCCATCCCCGGTGGCGCCGCCGTCCGGCTGCCGGTTCCACCCGCGCTGCCCCAAGGCCGCGCCCCTGTGCATCGAGCGGGAACCTGTCCTGGAGCCCCGCCTCGGCGACGGCGCGGACCACCAGGCCAAGTGTCACTTCCCGGTGGCAGACGGGGAGGACATTTCGCTGGCCCGGCCGACCATCAGCGCCGAGGAGCGCATCATCGAAACCGGGATCCTGGCCGACTCCGACGCCAGCCTGACCGGCCTGGGCTCGAAGGAGGAGTCATGAGCCAGAGCATCGTCGGCGCCGCACCGCCGCCCACCGAACCGCCTTCCGCCGCCGTCACCGAAGGCACGGCCGCCCGCAAGATCGAAGGACGCAGCCCCTGGCGGCTGGGCATGGAACGGCTGGTCCGGGACCGGGCGGCGATGATCTCCCTGGGCGTGATCGTGCTCATCGTCCTGCTGGCGATCTTCGCGCCGGTGATCGCCGCTCTCACCGGTCATGGCCCGAATGACCAGTTCCAGTCGACCGGGCTGACGGCCATCGGCCAGCCGAAGGGACCGAACTCGACGTTCCTGCTCGGGACGGACAACCTGGGCCGCGACGTCCTGGTCCGGATCGCCTACGGGGCCCGGATTTCGCTGATCGTCGGGGTCGCGGCCACCGCCCTGACCGTCATCATCGGTGCGGCCGCCGGCCTGATATCCGGTTACTTCGGTGGCCTGACCGACTCGGTGATCGCCCGGTTCATCGACTGGCTGCTGGCCATCCCGTTCCTGCTGTTCGCCATCTCCCTGATAGCGATCATCGGACCTAGCCTGGTAGTCGTCATCATCGTCATCGGCTTCTTCGGCTGGGCGTCGGTCGGCCGTATCGTCCGCGGCCAGGTCCTGTCGATCAAGGAGAAGGAGTACATCGAGGCGGCGAGGGCGCTGGGGGCCAGCCCCTGGCGGATCATGTTCGTCGACGTCCTGCCGAACGTGATGGCGCCGATCATCGTCTACTCGACGCTGCTGATCCCGCTGGCGATCGTGACCGAGGCGTCGCTGTCCTACCTCGGCGTCGGCGTACCGCCGCCCACGGCCGACTGGGGCCAGATGATCAGCGATGCACAGGGCGTCTACCAGTACGGCGCGTGGTGGTTCCTGGTGTTCCCGAGCATCGCGCTGCTGGTGACGACGCTCGCCTTCAACATCCTCGGGGACGGCGTCCGCGACGCGTTCGATCCGCGCGGCGACCGGCTATTCGTCTAGGAGCTTCCCATGGCCCGATTTCTGATACGCCGGATCCTCCAGGGCATCCTCGTCATGTGGCTGGTGACCGTCAGCGTCTTCCTCATCTTCTATATCGGCCCCGGTCCTGGCTCGGTGGCCCGGGCCCTGGCCGGCAAGGCGGCGACGCCGCAGGTGGTCGCGGAGGTGTCGCACCGGCTGCTGCTCGACCGGCCGTTCTACGTCCAGTACGGCCATTTCCTGTGGCTGCTGCTGCACGGTAACCTGGGCTACTCCTTCTACCACAGCGAATCGGTCAACTCGATCATCGCGGCCGCGTTCCCCATCACGCTGTCGCTCGTGATCGGGGCGGCCATCTTGTGGATCATCATGGGCGTGCTGAGCGGCGTGCTGTCCGCGGTGCGTGCCCGGTCGGCGATGGACCGCATCTTCACCGTCCTGGCGCTGTTCTTCTACTCGATGCCGACCTTCGTCCTCGGCCTGCTGCTGCTGCTGGTGTTCTATTACGAGTTCACCATTCACGGCATCCACGCGTTCCCGGGGTCGGGTTACACGTCCTTCACGACCAACCCGGGGCTATGGTTCCGCGGGCTCGTCCTGCCCTGGCTCACGCTCTCGCTCGTCCAGGCCGCCATTTACACGCGGCTGACCCGGGGTTCGATGCTCGACGTCATGGGCGAGGACTACGTCCGGACGGCACGGGCCAAGGGCATGCCGGAACGGCGGGTGATCTTCCGGCACGAGCTGCGGGCGGCGCTGACGCCGATCGTCACGCAGTTTGGCATCGACGTCGGTGTGCTGCTCGGCGGCGTGGTCATCACCGAGACCGTATTCGGCATGCCGGGCCTCGGCTTCACGGCGGTGCAGGCGATCCAGCAGCAGGACCTGCCCGTCGTCATCGGCGTGGTCATCGTGGCCGCGGCCGCCGTCGTGGTCGCGAACATCGTCGTCGACGCGCTGTACGCGGTCCTCGACCCGCGGGTCCGCTTGCACTGAGCAAGTTACGCTGAGCAAGCGGGTGAACGAGCCGCCCGGGCCAGGCCACGCGCCGGTCAGGTTCAGCGGCTGATGGACCGGGGCGCCCAGCATCGGGCGGCCCCGGTCATATTCCGCCCGGCTCCCCACGGCGCCCGCGACGGCGCAGGTAACGCTCGAATTCGCGCGCGATCGCGTCCCCGCTGGCCTGCGGCAGGTCGGTCGCGTCCTTGGCCTCTTCGAGGGTGCGGACGTACTCGGCCACCTCGGAATCCTGCTGCGCCAGCTCGTCCACGCCGCGTTCCCAGGCCCGGGCCTCGTCGGCCAGGTCGGCCAGCGGCAGCGGCGCGTCCAGGACGTCCTCCACACCGCGCAGCAGCGCCAGCGTGGCCTTGGGGCTGGGGGGCGTGGCCACGTAGTGCGGCACCGATGCCCACAGCGATACGGCCGGGATACCCGCCCCCGACAGAGCGTGCTGGACTACGCCGAGGATCCCCGTCGGGCCCTTGTAGTCGGAAAAGGGCGCGGTCACCGTGGCCGACAGCTTCGGGTCCGACGCGCCGACCGAGACCGGCACCGGCCGCGTGTGCGGCGCGTCCGCCAGCAGCGCGCCGAGCAGGATAACGGACTCGACGCCGAGGTCGGCCAGGCCCTGGACGAGCTCGCTGGTGAACGAGCGCCAGCGCATGTTCGGCTCGATCCCGTGCACCAGGATGATGTCCTTGTCCAGGCCTGTCACGCTCGGTGCAGCGGCCTGGCCGTCGCCGTCCTGATCGGCCCCATGCGCCGGGCCGGCCGCGGGATCAGCGCCGTCCGCAGCGGCGGGCGCCTGCGCCAGCGCACCGGCGCGGGCCACCGACAGCCGCGTCGTCGGCCACACGAGCCGCTCGATCCGCCCTCCCGTTATCTCGACGACCGGCCGCGTCACCTGGAAGTCGTAGAAGTCCTCGGGTTCGATGGCGGCAATCGGCTGCGCCTGCCAGGCGATACCCAGATGGCTGATTACGCCGCTTGCGGCCTCCCCGGCGTCATTCCAGCCTTCGAAGGCGGCGATCGCGACGGGTGAGGTGAGCGTACCCAGTCGATCGAACTCGATGTCTCCCCCCTCCTCCCTGAACATGACGCGCGCGGTCACCGAGCGCGGTCGTGGGTCCCAGCCTACGTTGCCGGCAGAGCTGCGGGCATCATCCGCCCCAACCCGCGGCACCCGTGTTGCCATTGATCGTGCCGTGGCGGGGGTCCGTAGACTTATCGCGATGAGCGGGCCTCGGACGGATGCAATGAAACCATATGGGGGAGGCGGCCTGCGGCCGGCGCTGGCCAGCCGGGTACTGGTGGCCGATGGGGCCATGGGCACGATGCTGCAGGCCAGCGACGCGATCCTGGACGATTTTCAGGGGCACGAGGGCTGTAACGAGATCCTGAACGTTACCCGCCCGGACATTGTCCGCACCGTTCATGACGCGTACCTGTCGGCCAGCGCTGACTGCGTCACGACCAATACGTTCGGTGCCAATGTCGCCAATCCCGGTGAATACGGCATCGCGGACCGGAGCGCCGGAGCAGCCATGACGGACACCCACATCACCGCAGTGTCCGGCGCCTCAGCGGCCGCCGTGCCCCAGGGTGCCCCGTCGGCGCCGGACAACCGCGGCCCGCGCGCTGTCCTGTTCGACATGGACGGCCTGCTGATCGACTCCGAACCGCTCTGGTTCGAGGTCGAGACCCAGGTCATGGCCCGGCTCGGCGGCCAGTGGTCCGAAGCCGACCAGCAGGAACTGCTCGGCAGCTCGCTGGACAATGCGGTGCGCTACTTCCTGGCGCGGGCCGCGGTCCCCGCCGGCCCGGCCGAGGTGGCGGAGTGGATCATGGGCGGGATCGTCGCTCAGGTCCGCGAGCGCGGCGTCACCGTGATGCCGGGCGCGGCCGGCCTGGTAGCGGAGGTAGCTGCCGCCGGCCTGCCGTACGCGCTGGTGACGTCGTCGCAGCGCCGTTTCGTTGACGCGGTGCTGGCCCGGACCGGCCTGCGGTTCCCGGTCGTGGTGTGCGGCGGCGACGTCAGCCGCGGGAAGCCTGACCCCGAGCCGTACCTGCTGGCGGCGCGGCGGCTGGGTGTGCCGCCGGGGCGGTGCCTGGCGCTGGAGGACTCCATCACCGGGGTACGCGCGGCCGAGGGCGCCGGATGCGTCGTGGTCGCGGTGCCCACGCTGCGGCCCATCGAGCCGCGTCCCGGCCGCCTGGTCCTGCCGTCGCTGCGCGGCGTCGGCCTCGGCCGTCTGCGGTCCGCCTGGGCGGACGCCGTCCCGGCGGCGGTCCGCCAGGACCGGCCCGCCAACCCGCGCGCCGTCTGATTGCTGGCGGCTCTGACGTGCGGACGGGCCGGCGCCCCGCTCTGGTGGATCCGCGCCGTCACACGCGACATTACGATCATTTGGTGAAGTACCAGGTCTCCGGGTTGATGTACAGCGTGGGGGACGCTTCTGGCAGGTGCTGGTGCCGTTCGGGACCACCTTCCAGCCGTGGCTGGACAGCAGCTGCTTCGCCTTGCCCACGTTGTAGGGGAACGGGTCACCCTGCTTGCCCTTGGCGGACAGGTACGGGGTCGATGGGTAGTTGGCGACGGGGCCCACGGTCGGGAAGCCGTAGCCGCGCAGTGGGCCGGAGATGACGGCCCCCTGGTTCACCAGGTACTCCAGTGCCTGCCGGAAGTACAGTTCCTTGAGCACCTTGCCCTCGGGCGTGGCGGAGTTCATGTACCCCGCCACCGGTACCGGTCAGCCCGCAGAGCCCGGGGGCGGACGGCCCGGGCTAGGTGATCCCGTGCTTGCGGAGGATGTCCTCCACCCCGGCCAGATCGTCATCGTCGTCCGGGATGCCCTTCCCGGCCCGCGCGGGGCGGGTGGCCAGTTCCTTCTTGCGCGCCTGGCCCTTCCCCTCACCCGCGGCGGCGCCGTCAGCGGCCGCGAGCCCGGCCGGGGCGTCCTTGGCGGCCTTGCCGCGGGCCCGCTTGCGGCGGCGCTTGCCGGCCCCGGACACCACGAACAGCACGGCGGCCAGCGCCGCCACGCCGACACCGGACCACACCTGGGCGGAGAACGCGAAGGACGTGGCGAAATCACCGATCGCCGCGCCCATCTTCCAGAACATCTTGATCGAACCGGTCAGGTAGGCGGCCAGCGGCAGCAGCGACCACGCCACGCCGCGGAGCCCGGCCGCCAGCCCGCGCCTTCGCATCGCGAACCAGCTCGCGACCAGTCCGATGCCCGTCAGCCCGGCGCACAGTGGCAGCCAGGTGATCGCGTTGTACGTTGACATCTCTTACCTCGGCTGCTCTTACCTCGGCTGCGCTCGCCCAAAGATGTTTCCGGGGGACGGCCCCTTCCCATCGTTACACAGCCGACCCGATGGATGAACCAGCCGGCGCCCCGGGCTGGGGCAGCGGCGGCGGGGTGCCGCCGAACTCCGGGCACAGCGCCTTGTGCGCGCACCACTCACACAGGCGGCCGGGCCGCGGCCGCCAGTCCCCGGCGTCGGTGGCCCGCTCGATGGCCTGCCATAGCGCCTGCACCTTCCGCTCGGTGGCACGCAGGTCCGCCTCGTCCGGCGCGTACCGGACCACCTGGCCGTCGCCCAGGTACATGAGCTGGAGCAGGCGCGGGATCTGGCCGCGGGCCCGCCACAGCACCAGGGCGTAGAACTTCATCTGGAACAGCGCCCGCGCCTCGAAGTCCGGCGGCGGCGCTTTGCCCGTCTTGTAGTCGACGACGCGGATGTCGCCGGCCGGGGCGACGTCGAGCCGGTCGATGTAGCCGCGGAGCCGGAGCCCGGACTCCAGCTCGGCCTCCACGTACAGCTCGCGGTCCGCGGGCTCCAGGCGGCGCGGGTCCTCCAGCCGGAAGTAGCTGTCGACCGCGGCGGCGGCGTCGCGGATCCACGCGTCCAGCTCGGCCTCGCCCGGGAACAAGGCGGCCAGGTCCGGCTGCGCCGCCGACAGCCGGTCCCATTCGGGCTGGACCAGTGACTGCGCCGCGGCCGGGGTCCGCATCGCCGCGCTGAGATCGAAGAGCCGCTCCAGCACCGCGTGCACCAGCGTGCCGCGGGCCGCCGCGGCGCTCGGCGGCTCGGGCAGCTTGTCGATCACCCGGAACCGGTAGAGCAGCGGGCAGGTCATGAAGTCAGCGGCGCGGGACGGCGACAGGGCCGGCCCGCGGGGCGCGTCCGAGCCCTCTTCCGGGGGCACCGGATCGGCGATCTCCACCGCGACGAGTTCATCCACGCCATGAGCGTAGGGGAGGGCACCGACACTTGGGCGGGGTTTGCCGGGGTGCCGCGCGGCCCGCCGCGGCCGGCCTCCCGGGCCTCCCGGGGCTCCCGGGCCTTCCGGCGGCCGGAAGGCCCGGGATGGCACGTAGCATCAGTCATGTGGCAGGCATGACGCCCGGCCGGCGAGACCAGCGGCCGGCGAAGCAGCCGGGGTCCGGGATCGTGATCGCGCGCCCGTTCGGCATCCCGGTGATTATCTCCCCGTACTGGTTCGTGATCGCGGGCGTCTTCATCGTCATCTACGCCAACGACCTGGCCGGGACGTATAGCGGCAGCACCCGCTACGTGGTGGCCGCCGCCTTCGTGGTGCTGCTGTACCTGTCCGTCCTGGTGCACGAGCTCAGCCACTCGCTCGTCGCCCGCGGCTATGGCCTGCCGGTCCGGCGCATCCTGCTCTATCCGCTCGGCGGGCTCTCCGAGATCGAGCGCGAGCCGCAGACACCAGGCCGGGAGTTCACCGTGTCCGCGGCCGGCCCCGCCCTCTCGCTCGTCCTGGCGGCCATCGGCTACGGCCTGATGAAGGTGGTCCCCGGCGGGACCATCGGCTGGGTCATCGTCAGCCAGCTGCGCTGGGCCAACCTCGTCGTCGGGCTCTTCAACCTGCTCCCGGGCCTGCCGCTGGACGGCGGCCGGATGCTGCGGGCCGTCGTCTGGAAGGTCACCGGGCGGCCGGGCACGGCCACCATCGTGGCCGCCTGGGCGGGCCGGGTGCTGGCCGTGGCGCTGGTCATCGTGCCGTTCGGCTACGCCATGGCCAACGGCCGCAGCGAGGACCTGATGAGCATGCTGTGGCTGCTGTTCATCGCCGGGTTCATGTGGGTCGGTGCCGGCCAGTCGATCAAGGCGACCCGGCTGCGGGAGCGGCTGCCGGGCATCCAGGCACGGCGGCTGGCCCGCAAGGCGATCCCCATCCCGGCCAGCCTCCCGCTGGCCGAGGCGATCCGGCGGGCCGACGAGACCAACGCGCGCGCCCTGGTCGTGGTGGACCACGACAACACCCCGATCGCCATCGTGAACGAGTCCGCGGCGATGGCGACGCCGCCGCAGCGCCGCCCGTGGATCGAGGCCGGCACGCTGGCCCGCAAGCTGGATCCCGGCCTCGTGCTGCCCGCAGACCTGAGCGGGATGGCGCTGATCAACGCGGTCCGCAAGGCGCCCGCCAGCGAGTACCTCGTAGTGGAGCCCACCGGCCAGGTCTACGGGGTGCTGGCCGCCAGCGACCTGGACGGCGCGTTCGCCGGCGTGTGACCCCGCGCCCGCCGATAGCCTGTCCGGCATGATTCGCCATCGCCGGGGGCCGTTTGCCAAAGGCGACCACGTTCAGCTCACCGACCCCAAGGGCCGCCGGCACACCGTGGTCCTGGAACCGGGCAAGACCTTCTTCACCCACCGCGGGTCGCTCGGCCACGACGACCTGATCGGCCGGCCGGACGGGAGCGTGGTGACGTCCTCGGGGGGCACGCCGTACGTTGCGCTCCGCCCGCTGCTGGCCGACTTCACGCTGAGCATGAAACGCGGCGCGGCGGTCGTCTACCCCAAGGACGCCGCGCAGATCGTGGCGATGGCCGACGTCTTCCCGGGTGCGCGGGTGGTCGAGGCGGGCGCCGGGTCGGGCGCGCTGACGTGCTGGCTGCTGCGCGCGGCCGGCGAGGACGGGTCGGTGACCTCGTTCGAGCGCCGCGCGGACTTCGCCGAGATCGCCCGGCGCAACGTTGAGGCTTTCTTCGGCGCCGTGCCCGCCAGCTGGCACCTGGTCGCCGGGGATTTCGCCGCGCCCGGGGATGCGCGGCGAGCGGGCCTCCCCCGGGAGCTGCCGGAAACGGCCGGCCCCGGGGATCCGCTGGGAGCGGACAACGCTGACCGCGTAATCCTGGACATGCTCGCGCCCTGGGACTGCGTGCCGGCCGCCGCGCGGGCCCTGGTGCCGGGCGGCGTCATCTGCTGCTACGTGGCGACCACCACGCAGCTGTCCCGCACGGTCGAGGCGCTGCGTGGGTACGGCCAGTTCGACGAGCCCGCGGCGTGGGAGTCGCTGGTGCGCGGCTGGCACGTGGATGGCCTGGCAGTGCGGCCGGACCAGCGGATGGTCGGACACACCGGGTTTCTGGTCACTGCGCGGCGGCTGGCCGATGGCGTCACGCCGCCGCCGCGGCGGCGGCGTCCGGCCAAGGGCGCGCACCCGGAAGAAGAAGCTGGTGTGACGGACGGGGCACCGGCGCGTCCCTGAGCCGTCCGGGGCGGCAGCGCCGTAGGCTAACAAAAAGTGTCTAAACCGTAACGATCAGCCTCGTAGCTTGCTTCGGAAGCCGCGCTGTGGGGCATTAATTCGCTGTCGGGTGTGCTCTGCCTAACGCGGACCGCCAGGTTACGAATGGCGCCGCTGTAGGTAGGGTCTAGGTAATTCAGGCACCGGAAGGAGGTGAGGGCCGTGGGAAGCAGGGATGAGAGCTCACGAGCCTCACGGCATGACGATGAGGTCAAGGGCCTTACCGCGCAGATCTCCTTCCTTGACGAGGAGATCGCTGCATTGCGCCGCAGGCTCGCCGATTCGCCACGCCAGGCGCGGCTTCTCGAGGAGAGGCTGCGCGAGACAGAGGCCAGCCTGGCTGCCGTCACCGCGCAGAACGAGCGGCTGACCGGCACCCTGCGCGAGGCCCGGGACCAGATCGTCGCGCTCAAGGAGGAAGTCGACCGGCTGGCGCAGCCGCCGTCCGGCTTCGGCATCTTCCTCAACGCCGCCGACGACAACACCGCCGACGTCTTCACCGGCGGCCGGAAGATGCGGGTCCACGTGAGCCCCGCCGTCGAGCTCGAGCACCTCAAACCCGGCCAGGAAGTCGTGCTGAACGAGGCGCTCAATGTCGTGCTCGCCGAGGGGTTCGAGACGGCCGGCGAGATCGTCATGCTCAAGGAGCTCCTGGAGGATGGCGAGCGCGCGCTGGTCATCTCACACGCGGACGAGGAGCGCGTGGTCCGGCTCGCCGACCCGCTGCGCGCCTCCACCCTGCGCAGCGGCGACTCGCTGCTGCTGGAGCCGCGCTCGGGCTACGTGTTCGAGCGGATTCCGAAGGCGGAGGTCGAGGAGCTCATCCTGGAGGAAGTCCCGGATATCGTTTACTCCGACATCGGCGGCCTGGCCTCCCAGATCGAGCAGATCCGGGACGCGATCGAGCTGCCCTACCTGCACGCCGACCTGTTCCGCGAGCACCAGCTGCGGCCGCCCAAGGGCGTGCTGCTCTACGGGCCGCCCGGCTGCGGGAAGACGCTCATCGCCAAGGCGGTGGCGAACTCCCTGGCCAAGCAGGTCGCGGCGAAGACCGCGGCGGACGGCACCGCCGGGCCCGGCTCGGCAGGCCGCAGCTTCTTCCTCAACATCAAGGGCCCCGAGCTGCTCAACAAGTACGTCGGCGAGACCGAGCGGCACATCCGGCTCGTGTTCCAGCGGGCCCGCGAGAAGGCTAGCGAGGGCATGCCGGTCATCGTGTTCTTCGACGAGATGGACTCGATCTTCCGTACCCGCGGGTCCGGGGTCTCCAGCGACGTGGAGAACACGATCGTGCCGCAGCTGCTGTCCGAGATCGACGGCGTTGAGGGCCTGCAGAACGTGATCGTGATCGGCGCGTCCAACCGCGAGGACATGATCGATCCCGCGATCCTGCGCCCCGGGCGGCTCGACGTCAAGATCAAGATCGAGCGGCCGGACGCCGAGGCGGCCAAGGACATCTTCTCCAAGTACATCCTGACCCAGCTCCCGCTGCACCCCGACGACCTGGCCGAGCACGGCGCCTCGCGGGACGGGACCGTGGAGGCGATGATCCAGCGGGTCGTCGAGCGGATGTACACCGAGTCGGAGGAGAACCGGTTCCTCGAGGTCACCTACGCCAACGGCGACAAGGAGGTCCTGTACTTCAAGGACTTCAACTCCGGCGCCATGATCCAGAACATCGTGGACCGGGCCAAGAAGATGGCCATCAAGGAGTTCCTCGACACCGGGCAGAAGGGCCTGCGGGTCGCGCACCTGCTGTCCGCCTGCGTCGACGAGTTCAGCGAGAACGAGGACCTGCCCAACACGACCAACCCCGACGACTGGGCGCGCATCTCCGGCAAGAAGGGCGAGCGCATCGTCTACATCCGCACCCTGGTGTCGGGCAAGACGGGCACCGAGGCGGGCCGGTCGATCGACACCGTGGCCAACACGGGCCAGTACCTGTGACCTGGGCGAGCCGGCACGCGCCGCGACCGTGGCGCGTGCCGGGGCCGCGTGCCGCGATCCGCGCCCTGTCGTGTGTCTGCGGCGTAGCCACAGCCGGCGCAGCATAGGCTGCTGATATGAGCGTGCTGCGGGTGATGGGCACCGAGACCGAGTACGGCATCTCGGTGCCCGGCCAGCCAGGGGCCAACGCGATGGTGACCTCGTCCCAGATTGTGAACGCCTATCAGGCCGCGACGGCGGCCCGGGCGCGCCGGGCCCGGTGGGACTTCGAGGAGGAGAACCCGCTCCGCGATGCCCGCGGCTTCGACCTGGCCCGGGAGAGCGCGGACTCGACCCAGCTCACCGACGAGGACCTGGGCCTGGCGAACGTCATCCTGACCAACGGCGCCCGGCTGTACGTGGACCACGCGCACCCGGAGTACTCCACCCCCGAATGCACCAACCCGCTGTCCGCGGTGATCTGGGACAAGGCCGGTGAGCGGATCATGGCGGAGGCCGCCGAGCGCGCCGCCACCATCCCCGGGGCCGCGCCCATTCAGCTCTACAAGAACAACACCGACAACAAGGGCGCCTCCTACGGCTGCCACGAGAACTACCTGATGCGGCGGGCCACCCCGTTCGCCAACATCGTCCGGCACCTGACGCCGTTCTTCGTCACCCGCCAGGTGATCTGCGGCGCCGGCCGGGTGGGCATCGGCGCGGACGGCCGCGGGGTCGGCTTCCAGCTCAGCCAGCGGGCCGACTTCTTCGAGGTCGAAGTCGGCCTGGAGACCACGCTCAAGCGGCCCATCATCAACACCCGCGACGAGCCGCACGCCGACCCGGAGAAGTACCGGCGGCTGCACGTCATCATCGGCGACGCGAACATGAGCGAGGTGGCCACCTACCTCAAGCTGGGCACCACCGCCCTGGTGCTGTCGATGATCGAGGACAAGTTCCTGGACAAGGACCTGTCCCTGGAAGCCTCGGTTGCGGACCTGCGGGCCGTCTCGCACGACCCCTCGCTGCGCCGCCTGGTGAAGCTGCGGGACGGCCGGACGATGACCGCCATCCAGCTGCAGGCCGAGTACCTGGAACTGGCGCGCAAGTACACCGAGGACAAGTTCGGCTCGGACGTCGACCCGATGACCGCCGACGTGCTCGACCGGTGGGAGTCGGTGCTCAACCGGCTGGCCGACGACCCGATGCAGCTGTCCGGCGAACTCGACTGGGTGGCCAAGCTCGAACTGCTGGAGGGCTTCAGGAACCGGGATGGGCTCAGCTGGGACCACCCGCGCCTGCAGCTCATCGACCTGCAGTACTCCGACGTCCGGCAGTCCCGCGGGCTGTACAACCGGCTCGCCGTCAAGGACCGGATGACCAAGCTCGCGACCGAGGAGCAGGTCCGGCGGGCAATCGAGGAGCCACCTGAGGACACCCGGGCCTACTTCCGCGGCCGGTGCCTGCGCCAGTACGCCGAGTCGGTTGCCGCCGCATCCTGGGATTCGGTGATATTCGACATCCCGGGCCGTGAATCGCTGCAGCGCGTGCCGACGCTGGAACCGCTGCGCGGCACCAAGGCGCACGTCGGGAACCTGCTGCGGCGCTGCCGGACCGCCGCGGACCTGGTCGCGGCGCTTACCGGGCAGGCCGAGTGAGCCGGCCCGGATAAGCCCCGGCCGCCGGGCCGGATCGGCGACTAGGTGCCGAATCCGGGGTTGAACACGATGTCGGCGGGCGAAGATAGCGTTGGGGCAGGGAACGCCCCCGATTGACGGAGGTACCGGGATGGCAACATCAAAGGACACGGGCGGCCAGAAGCAGTCCTCGCGCCGCAGCGAGGAGGCCGAGGAGACCGAGGCCCGGTCGGCCGAAGACGTCCAGGAACGGCACGAGAAGCTGTCGGACGACGTCGACGCGATCCTGGACGAGATCGACGAGGTTCTCGAGGAGAACGCCGAGGAGTTCGTCAGGTCGTACGTCCAGAAGGGCGGCCAGTAGCCGTCCGCCACCAGGGCCCGTACTGCCGCTCACCGGGGCCGCAGTACGGGCCGACGATTGGCCGCGGCCGGTTCGCTGAGGGCTGACGCTGACCGCGCGGCTCTGGTACGCGGCCCCGGTACAGGGCACTGTGCCACCGCAGTAGGGTCTGTTCAGATATTGCTTTGAGAGACGGAAGGATCCGCGTGGGCTCTGACTTGGATGGGCACAGGCGTTTTCCGGGAGCGTTCATGGCCCCCCGGATCTCGTCGTTTGCTGACTTCCTCGCCTCCTACGCGCCGGACCTGCTGCCCGGCGGTTCGGCGTGGAGCGCTCCGGCCATACCCGGCGCGCTGGCCGACCTCCCGCACGCGACCACGATCGTCACCGCGGTCTGCGACAGCGGCGTCATCATCGCCGGTGACCGGCGTTCGACGGCCGGGAACATGATTGCGAAACGGGACGTGGAGAAGGTCTTCCGCACCGACGAGTTCTCCGCGATGGGGATCGCGGGGACCGCCAGCGTGGGCCTGGAGTTCGTCCGGCTCTTCCAGGTGGAACTCGAGCACTACGAGAAGATGGAAGGCCGGTCGCTGTCGCTGGAGGGCAAGGCCAACCGGCTGGCCACGATGATCCGGGGCAATATCGCCGCCGCGATGCAGGGCCTGGCCGTCGTCCCGCTCTTCGTGGGCTACGACGAGGACACCGGAATCGGCCGGATCTTCAGCTACGACGTGGCCGGCGGCCCGTACGAGGAGCACCGGTACCATTCGATCGGCTCCGGCTCGGTGTTCGCCCGCGGCTCGCTGAAGAAGCTGTACCGGGACGGCCTGGGTGCCCAGGACGCGGTACGGGCCTGCGTGCAGGCGCTCTACGACGCGGCTGACGATGACTCGGCGACCGGGGGCCCCGACCTCACCCGCTCGATCTACCCGGTGATCGGGGTGGTCACGGCGGACGGGTACAGCCGGCTGTCCGAAGCCGAAGCCGAGGCGCACGCCCGGGCCGTGATCAGCGAGCGCATGCAGTCGCCGGACGGCCCGTCCGCGCCGCTCAGCTCGGGCTGAGCGCACGCCCTCTTCCCGCCGCCTTACGATCCCAGCCGAACTCGCGAGTAAAGGAAGCGCCTGCGGTGTCCATGCCGTTTTACGTGTCGCCTGAACAGGTGATGAAAGACAAGGCGGACTATGCGCGCAAGGGAATCGCGCGCGGCCGCAGCGGGGTCGTCATCCAGTACGCGGGCGGCATCCTGTTCGTGGCGCCGAACCCGTCCCGCGCGCTGCACAAGATCAGCGAGATCTACGACCGGATCGCGTTCGCCGCGGTCGGCCGGTACAACGAGTACGAGAACCTGCGCAAGGCCGGCGTGACCTACGCCGACGTCACGGGCTACCAGTTCGACCGCCGGGACGTGACCGCGCGCGGCATCGCCAACTGGTACGCCCAGCAGCTCGGCACGATCTTCACCGAGAGCTCGAAGCCGTTCGAGGTGGAGATCATCGTGGCGGAGGCGGGCGAGAGCGCGGCCGACGACCAGATCTACCGGATCACGTTCGACGGCTCGGTGGCCGACGAGCACGGGTTCGCGGCCATCGGCGGCCAGGCCGATCAGGTGGCCACAGCCCTGAAGGAGCGGTACACCGACGGCATGTCGCTGTCCGCCGCGTTCAGCGCGGCGATGGCGGCGCTGGCCGCGCCCACCAACGGGGAGCGGCCCGACCCCACGGGCAGCCAGCTAGAGGTGGCCGTGCTCGACCGGAGCCGCCCGCACCGGACGTTCCGCCAGCTGGCCGGCGCCCGGCTGGAGGAACTGCTCAGGGAAACCCGCGCCGAAGCGCCCGGCGAGGCCGGGGAGACCACCGAGCCCGCCGCGACGGAGCCCCCAGAAACCGGCCCGTCCAGCCTGTCAGCTCCCCCCGACGACGACCCCATCGGCCCCCCGTCCCCATCCGACGGCAACCCCCCCGCCTAGCCGTAACCCAGCGTTCGTACCGGCCGACACCACCACGGGTTACGGCGAGGCGGTCGTTACCGGCCAGCGAGCCGGGCCCTCGTGGCCCGGCGAGCGGCCGGTGTGTCGGCGAGCACCCCACGCGGGTTACGGCGAGGCGGTCGTTACCGGCCAGCGAGCCGGGCCCTCGTGGCCCGGCGAGCGGCCGGTGTGTCGGCGAAGTACCCCCGCGGGGCGCGGAGCGCAGCGGGGGGTACGGGGGGTCGTCCCCCCGGGCTACAGGGGTATGTTGCGGTGGCTGCCGCGTCCCTGCGGCGCCTCGGCGATCGCCCGGGCGATCGCCCGCCGGGTCTGCGCCGGGTCGATGACCTCGTCGATGACGCCGAGGTCAAGGGCCCGCTGCAGGCCGCCCACGGTCCGCTCGTGCTCGGCGGCCAGCGCCGCCTCGGTCTCGGTCAGCTTGTCCGGTTCGGTGGCGGCCAGCGTGCGCCGGTGCAGGATCCGGATCGCGGCCACGGCGCCCATCACCGCCACCTCCGCGCCCGGCCAGGCCAGCACGCGGGTGGCGCCCAGCGACCGGGCGTTCATCGCGATGTAGGCCCCGCCGTACGCCTTGCGCGTCACCAGCGTGACCCGCGGCACGACGCACTCGGCGAACGCGTGCAGCAGCTTGGCGCCGCGGCGGACCACCCCATCCCATTCCTGGCCCACCCCGGGCAGGTACCCCGGCGTGTCGACCAGCACGGCCAGCGGTATCCCGAAGGCGTCGCACATCCGCACGAAACGCGCCGCCTTCTCCGCCGAGATGGCGTCCAGGCAGCCGCCCAGCCGCAGCGGGTTGTTCGCGATCACCCCGACCGTGCCGCCGGCGAGCCGGCCCAGCGTCGTCACCACGTTCGGGGCCCACTTGGGGAACAGTTCGATCCCGGGCGCGTCCAGCAGCCGGCCGACGACCGGGTGGACGTCGTAGGCCCGGCGGGGTGATTCCGGCAGCAGCCCGGCGAAGTCCGCGTCCGGCGTGTCGTCGGCGACCTTGCCGTGGTCGCCGAGGAGGCTGGCGAGGCGGCGCGCGTGGGAGATCGCGTCCGCGTCGCTGTCGGTGACGATGGCCGCCAGACCTGAGCGGCGCGAATGCGGCTCGTGCCCGCCGAGCCGGGCCATGTCCACGTCCTCGCCGGTCACGCTGCGGACCACGTCCGGGCCGGTGACGAAGATACGGCCCTGGCCGGACAGGATAACGATGTCGGTGAGGGCCGGGCCGTACGCGGCGCCGCCGGCCGCCGGGCCGAGGACCACCGAGATCTGCGGCACCACGCCGGAGGCGTGCGTCATGGCCGCGAAGATCAGCCCGACCGCGTGCAAGCTGCCCACGCCCTCCGCCAGCCGCGCGCCGCCCGAGTGCCACAGGCCGATGATCGGCACGCCGCGCCGCACGGCCTCGTCGTACGCGGCGACGATCGCCGCGCAGCCCGCTTCACCGGAGGCCCCGCCCTGGACCCGCGGGTCGGAGGCGAAGGCGACCGCCCCGGTGCCGTCGATCAGGCCCACGCCGGCGATCGCGCCGGTGCCGGTGTCCGGCGCCATCAGCTCAAGCGTCCCGGTGTCGAATAGCGCCTCCAGGCGTATCACCGGGTCGCGCGGAAGCGTGGAGCCCGCGTCCGGCGGTGCCGGAGCCGGCCCGGCCATGGCGCGGTTGTTGTCCACAACAGTCACCTGAGTTCTCCTTGCGAACGGCGAAAGGACACGGTTGGCAGCGGGCGTGGCCTGGTCGGCCGTGACCCGCCGGATGGCCCCGTCCGGGGGCCACTGAGCCGCCTCGGCTAGGGGGCGGTGAAGACGACCGAGACGTTGTGGCCGCCGAAGCCGAAGGCGTTGTTCAGCACGGCCATCGGTTCGCGCCCGTTGACCTGCAACGGCCGCGGCTCGGTCGCGACGTCGACCGTGACGCCGTCGTCCGGGTCTTCCAGGTTGATCGTCGGCGGGGCGGTCCGGTTGTGCAGGGCGAGGATCGCGGCCACCGATTCGACCGCGCCCGCGCCGCCGAGCAGGTGCCCGGTCATCGACTTGGTGGAGGAGACCACGACCCGGTCCGCCGCCGGGCCCAGGGCCTTCTGGATCGCCTGCGCCTCGGCCACGTCGCCCTCCGGCGTGGAGGTGGCGTGCGCGTTGACGTGCACGATCTGGTCCGCGGCGACGTCCGCGCTGGCCAGCGCGCGCTGCATGGCCAGGATGATGCCGGCGCCCTCGGGGTGCGGGTGGGCGATGTGGTAGCCGTCGGAGGAGTAGCCGACCCCGGCCGCGACGGCGTAGACGTTCGCTCCCCGGGCGGCCGCGTGCGCCGCGGACTCCAGCACCAGCATGCCGGCGCCCTCGCCGAGCACGAACCCGTCCCGGCCCTTGTCGAAGGGGCGCGACGCGCGCTCCGGCTCGTCGTTGCGCACCGACAGGGCGCGCATCACGGCGAACGCGCCCATGTTCAGGGCCATGATGGCCGCCTCGGTACCGCCGGCGACCACGATGTCGGCCCGCCCGGACCTGATCATCTCGATGCCGTAGCCGACCGCTTCGGCGCCGGACGCGCAGGCGCTGACCGTTGAGTGCGCCCCGGCCTGTGCCCCCAGCTCGATGCTGATCCACCCCGCGGAGCCGTTCGGCATGAGCATCGGGACGGTGAACGGCGAGATCCGCTGCCAGCCCTTTTCCTTGAGCATGTCGTAGGCGGTGAGGGTGGATCCGATCCCGCCGATGCCGCTCGTGACCGAGACACCGAGCCGTTCCGGGCTGACCTCCGGCCGGCCGGCGTCCGCCCAGGCCTCACGCGCGGCGACCAGCGCGAACTGCTCGCAGCGGTCCATCCGGCGGGCCTGCACGCGCCCGATGATCTCGGCGGGGTCGGCCGCGGCGGTGCCCGCGATCCGGGCCGGGAGGTCCTTGGCCCAGTCATCGGTCAGTGCCTGCACGCCGCTGCGGCCGGCGAGCATCGCCGCCCAGGTCGATGCCACGTCGCCGCCGAGAGGCGTGATCGCGCCCAGACCCGTGACGACGACGCGCTTGTCGTCTGCGCTCACTGTGATCGGCTCCTAGAAATATCGTTCGGCGGACCGGCTGCCCGCCAGCGACGGTGCCGGCGAGCAGGTGTTCCCGGCTGGCCGCTAGCTCACGTTTTTGTGCACGTAGGTGATGACGTCCTGGACGGTCTTGAGGTCTTTCAGCTGGTCATCGGGGATCTCCACGCCGAACTTGTCCTGCGCCGCCACGGCGATCTCCACCATGGACAGCGAGTCGATGTCCAGGTCGTCCACGAAGTTCTTGTCCGGGGTGACCTCATCGGCCGGGACGCCCGCGATCTCGTCGATGATCTCCGCGAGCCCCGCGAGGATCTCCTGCTCGGAAACTGCCATCTGCCTGCTAACTCCTTCTTTTCGTTACATATCTTGCGATCGGGTTGGGGGGTACCGGGAGCCGAGCCCGGCTAGGGTACCGTGATCACCTGCGCGGCGTAGCACAGGCCGGCCCCGAAGCCCAGCAGCAGCACGGGCATGCCCGCGTGCAGCTCACCGCGCTCGGTCATCCGCGCCAGGGCCAGCGGGATCGACGCGGACGAGGTGTTCCCGGCGTTGATGATGTCATCCGCCAGCCGGTCCCTGGGCACCCCGATCTTGCGGGCCAGGGACTCGATGATCCGCAGGTTGGCTTGATGCGGCACGAACGCGGCGAGGTCCTGCGGCTGGACGCCCGCGCGCCGGCACGCTTCCAGCGCCGTCGGGTGCAGCTCGGTGGTCGCCCACCGGAACACCGACTGTCCCTCCTGGAACAGGAATGACGTCCGGTCCCTGATGTAGATCTTCTCCGCCAGCCCGCCGTTGCTGCCCCAGACGACCGGCCCGATCCCGGCCTGTTCCGCGGGATCGGTGACCGGGCCGACCACGGCCGCCCCGGCGCCGTCGGCGAAGATGATGCTGGTGGACCGGTCCTGCCGATCCACCCAGGCCGACATCTTCTCCGACCCGATCACCAGCACGTGCCGGGCGGTCCCGGCCCGCACCGCGTCGCTGGCGTTGGCCAGGCCGTAGCAGAATCCGGCGCACGCGGCGTTGAGGTCGTAGGCTCCCGGCGCGACGATGCCGAGCCGGGCCGCCACCGTGGCCGACACGTTCGGGATCGGCGCCTCGGTGCTGCAGGTGGCCACAATGACCAGATCGATGTCGGACGGGCTGACGCCGCTGCCCGCGAGCGCCTTGCCCGCCGCGGCCACCGCCATGTCGGCGACGGTCTCCTCCGGGCCGGCGATCCGCCGGCTCGCGACGCCGACGCGGCTGCGGATCCACTCGTCGGTGGTGTCCATGATCGCCGCGAGGTCGTCGTTGGTCACCACATTGCCGGGCTGGTACCCGCCGAACGAGAGGATCCGGGCACCAGCGGCCGGCTGGGGGAGTCGCATCTGCGCGCCTTTCTCGGTGGTCCTCGGTATGTCTGACTGCCCGGGAAGAGCCGGGCTATTCGGCGCCTTCGGGCAGCAGCCGGGCGAGCGGCTGCCCGGGGCTGACCGGGTCCCCGTCCTGCACGAGCCACTCGATGATCGACCCGCGCCACGGCGGGATGATGGCCCGCCGGTCACTGCGCGCCTCGACGTGGCCGACTTCGGTGCTGGTACCGTCGGCGAAGGCCGCCAGCGGAACCGAGCGGAACGTCCCGCCCAGCGGGGCGACCAGCAGCCGCCACTCGGGCAGGTTGCCCGCCCAGGCGGCGGTGGCCTCCGCCTCGTCTTCCTCGGTGACGGCGATCAGCTCAGGGACGAGGGTCACGGCTGCCTCCGTTGGGTCGGCGACGTCGCTGGGCTTGCGGCCCGCACGTCGCTGTGCTCGGCGAGCAGGGTGCGCGCCCTGCCAAGATCGTCCGGGGTCTTCAGGGCCTGCAGGGCCACCCCGGGCAGGCCGCGCCGCGCCAGGCCGGTGAGCGTGCCGGCTGGCGGCAGCTCGATCAGCGCGGTCGCCCCGTGGCCGGCCATCGTGCGCATGCAGGCGTCCCAGCGGACCGGCGTGGCGACCTGCGCGACGATGCGGGCCAGCCAGTCGGGGCCGTAGGAGACGATGGCGCCGTCCCGGTTCGACAGCAGCACGATTCGCGGATCGCTGACCGTGATGCTGCTGGCGGCCATGCTCAGGTCCGCGACGGCGGGCGCCATATGCACGGTGTGGAACGCGCCCGCCACCGACAGCGGCCGCAGCCGCGCCCCGTCGGGCGGGTCCGCGGCGAACGCGGCGAGCTGCTCCAGCGTCCCGGCCGCCACGATCTGCCCGGCCCCGTTCACGTTCGCGGGGGTCAGCCCGTGCGCCTCGATGGCGGCCAGCACGGTGGCCTCGTCCCCGCCGAGCACGGCCGTCATGCCGGTCGGCTGGGCGGCCGCGGCCCCGGCCATGGCGCGGCCCCGCACCGCCACCAGCCGGAGCGCGTCCTCGGGGGTCACCGCGCCGGCGATGGCCCCGGCGGCCAGCTCGCCCACGCTGTGCCCGGCGGCGGCCAGCCCCGGGCCGGTCGCCGGCAGCGCGCCGAGCAGGGCCTCGGCCGTGGCGAGCGCCGCCGCGACGAGCAGCGGCTGGGCGACGGCGGTGTCCCTGATCTCGTCGGCCCCGGCGGTGGTGCCGCACCGGATGAGGTCGACGCCGGCCAGCTCGGACCAGGCGCCGAGCCGCCCGGCGACACCGGGGACGTCAAGCCACGGCGAAAGGAAGCCAGGGGCCTGGGCTCCCTGCCCGGGAGCGGTTATTACCAGCACGGTCTTAGCGTGCACTGTAGAAGTCCGCTACACCTACGACGGATGTGACGAACTTTACCGGGGAACCTTTGTACTCTCTCGACAAATAGCGTTCACCTGGGCGTCACCGTCCCGTCGCGGGGCGCGGTCTGGGCGGCGCGCGGGCATCTGGCCCCACGCGCCGCCGCGGGCCGGCCGGAGGTATAGCGTCAGACGTGTCCGGCGCAGGCCCGGAAGTCTCGCCCCACTCAGGAACGGGATCGTATGAGCGACCACGCGCACTCGGGTCCGGCGCCGGCCGGCGACCCGCAGCCACCATCGCCCCTGGAGCCGTTCGGTGCGGCCGAGAGCTGGCAGCTGATCTCGGCGGGCGGCGTCGGCCGGATCGGTTACACGGGCCGCTACGGCCCGACCATCCTGCCGGTCAACTTCACCGTGCTGGAGCAGGTCATCTACTTCCGCACCGCGCGGCACAGCACGATGGAAGAAGATCTGCGGACCGGGATTGCGCACGCCGACTTCAAGATCGCGTTCGAGATCGACCACTTCGACGAGGCCGCGCACACCGGCTGGAGCGTCCTGGTCCAGGGGGATGTCCACCCCATGGAGTCCGACGACGAGCAGGCGATGGCCGCGGAGGCCGGCGTGGAGTCCTGGGCGGCCGGCGACCGCAACCTGTTCCTGCGCATCACGCCCACCAAGGTCACCGGCCACCGCATCGGCGAGCTGCCCGGTTAGGGCCCGGCCCGCCCGGGCAGGCGATCAGCCGGTCAGGCGGGTTTGGCGGACAGGCGGCCGAGGGCGACGGCGATCCAGAGGGTGAACGCGTCCCGGCCGTCGGACGGGCTGTAGCCGGTGAGCTCGGTGACCCGGCGCAGCCGGTAGCGGACGGTGTTCGCGTGCACGAACAGCATCCGCGCGGTGGCCTCCAGGGAGGATCCCTGCTCCAGGTAGGTGGTCAGCGTGTCCACCAGGGCCGAGCCCCCGGCCAGCAGCGGCTCGTACACCTCGGTCACCAGGCCGGCCCGCGCGTCGGTGTCGCCGTCGAGGGCCCGTTCGGGCAGCAGTTCGTCCGCGCTCACCGGCCGCGGGGCGTCCGGCCAGGCGGCGGCCGCGCGCAGCCCGCTCAGCGCGGCCCGCGCCGACACCGACGCGGACCGCAGGTCGGGCACGACCGGCCCGACCACCAGGGGGCCGGAACCGAACCGCCCGGCGACCCGCTCCGCCGCGCTGAGCGGATCGTCGGTGCCGCCCATCAGGACGACCAGGTGATTGCCCTGCACCCCGGCCAGGACGTCCAGCCGGGCCCGTTTGGCGTCGGTACGCAGGTCGTCGATGAGCGTCGCGGTCTCCTCGCTGTCCACCGTCCCGGCGATGACCGCGACGGGGGAGGAGGACCAGTTCAGCGCCGACGCCCAGGAATGCAGCGCCTCCTCGGTCTCGCCGCGGACGAGGGAGTCGACGACGAGAGCCTCCAGCCGGGCGTCCCACGCGCCGCGCGCTTCCGCGGTCCGCGCGTATACCTGCGCCGCGCCGAAGGCGACCTCCCGCGTGTACCGGAGCACGGCCTCACGCAGCTCGGCCTCGCTGCCCGGCGCGGCCAGCTCATCGACCTGCGCCTCCACCACGTCGATAATGACCCGGACCATCTCCACCGCCTGCTGCAGGCTGACCGCGCGGGCCAGCTCGCGCGGCGCCGTGCCGAACACCTCGCCGGCCACGGCGGGCCGGTCCCGCTCGGGATGACGGATCCAGTCCACGAACGCGGCGATGCCGGCCTGCGCCACCAGGCCGAGCCAGGAGCGGTTTTCCGCGGACATGGCCCGGAACCACGGGAGCCGCTTGTCCATCGACGCGATGGCCGCGGTGCCCAGGCTGCCCATCGACTTCTCGATGCGCGCCACCGTCTCCTCGTGCACCCGGCTTCCGCCGGCGGCCCCCCCGGCCCGCCTGCCGCCCCGGCGTACCCGGCGCGGGGGGCTGGCCTGATCGCTGGTCGACATGCGCCTAGAGTGTCACGTTTATGGAGACAGAGATCATCCAGGTCCGCACGGGGAGCCGCGAAGGCGTCTTCGACATCACCGGCCGGTGCGCGGATTTCGCGTCCGCCGCGTCCGGCGGCGGCGACGGGCTGCTGCACGTGTTCGTGCCGCACGCCACGGCCGGGCTCGCGCTGATCGAGCTCGGCGCGTCCAGCGACCGTGACCTGCTGGCCGTGCTGGCGGACTTCCTGCCCGCCGATGACCGCTGGCGGCACGCGCACGGCTCACGCGGGCACGGCCGGTCCCACGTGATGCCGGCCTTCGTGCCCCCGTACGCCACCGTCCCGGTCGTCGCCGGGCGGCTGGCCCTCGGCACCTGGCAGTCCATCGCCCTGGTCGACCTGAACGTCGACAACCCCACCCGCCAGGTCCGGCTCTCGTTCCTGGGCTGACCGTAAGGGCAGGCTGCCGCGGGCCGGAGGGTCAGGCGGCGCCGGGTTCCGGCCAGAGCCGGATGGCGCGCTCCGCCGCGTCCAGGATCATCCCGGCGTCCAGGCTGACCCGGGACTCGGGCAGGCCCAGATCGGGCCATTCGGCCACGAACTCCAGCGCGCCCTTGGGCGGCAGCGGCCAGGCCCACCACCGGGACAGGAACGAGAGCGGTGTGCCGCCGCCCGCAAACGCCTGCAGCAGGGGCCCCTCCGGCTCGGTGTCCGGGCCGCCGGGACGCCCGGGGCCGTGGCGGCCGAACACCTTTCTGCCGTCGGGCAGCTGCAGGCCGAAGCGGAACGAGTGCCGGGCCCGGCCCGGCCCGGGCCCGGCCACGTCACCGCCGTCTGGCCGGGAGCGCGCGGTGAGCTGGATCTCGAATCCGTTACTGAACGCGGCCAGCCCGGTGATGGCCACGGCGGTCTGGTCACTGCGGCCGAGGAGCGTCGTGTCGATGGACACGATTCCGGGGAACTCCGCCTCCGGCGGATCCCATGGATGATGATGCCGCCAGAGCGGCTCCGGCACGGGGGCCGGCGCGTCGTCGAAGAATCCCATGCGGCCACCATTAGCCCGGATGTCGGCCGCCGCAACTGGTTTTCCGCGCCGCCCCGACAGAAACACGTGACGGGCAGCGTACCCGGCGGATGAGGCCCGGAACGCTGCCCGTAACCGGCGTCAGGACCCTAGGCGCGGACCTCGGGCTGGTTCTGGGCCTCGGGAGTGCCGGGAGCCGAGGGCTGGCTGACCGCACGCGGCTGGGTCAGGGCCTCGCTGACCGGCATGTCCAGGCGGTAACGCTCGATCGCCTGGGTCAGCACGTCCGGCTTGACCTCGCCGCGCTTGGCCAGCTGGCTCAGCACCGCGAGGGTGACCGACTCGGCGTCCACGTGGAAGAACCGCCGGGCCGCCGCGCGGGTGTCGGAGAAGCCGTACCCGTCGGTGCCGAGCGACGTGTACGGTCCCGGTACCCAGCGGGCGATCTGGTCCGGGACGGCCCGGATCCAGTCGCTGACCGCGACTACTGGCCCGGGCCTGCCGTCCAGCACCGTGGTCACGTACGGCACCCGCTGCTCCGCCTCGGGGTGCAGCATGTTCCACTCCTCGCACGCCATCGCGTCCCGGCGCAGCTCCGTCCACGAGGTCGCGGACCACACCGACGCGGCCACGTCCCAGTCGTCGGCGAGCAGCTGCTGTGCCTGCAGGGCGGCCCGGATCGCGACGCCGGACGCCAGAATCTGGGCATTCGGCCCGGGCCGGTCACCGTGGGCCCGGTCCCGGCCGGCGTCGCCGTCGGGATGGACCCGCGGATCGGCCCGTCCGGAATCACCGGCATGATCGGTCACCTGCGCCGCACCCGTCCCGAACGGGTCGTGGCCGGCCGCGGGCGCGTACTCGTACAGCCCCCGCAGGATGCCCTGCTCCAGCGCGGCCTTCCCGCCCGGGAACGCGTCCGGCTCCGCGGGTTGCGGGTACGGCTCGTTGTAGACGGCCAGGTAGTAGAAGATGTTCTCGCCCCCGGGGTGGTCCGGCGTCGAGGTGTACATCCGCCGCAGCGCGTCCCGCATGATGTAGGCGATTTCGAAGGCCCATCCGGCGTCGTAGGAGATACACGCCTCGCTGACCGAGGCCAGCAGCATCGAGTGACCATCGTTGTGCTGCAGGCCCTCACCGGCCAGCGTCGTCCGCCCGGCGGTCGCGCCGAGCAGGAAGCCGCGGCCGAGCTGGTCGCCGAGCGCCCACATCTGGTCGCCGGTGCGCTGCCAGCCGAACATCGAGTAGAAGATGTAGATGGGGATCATGTGCGTGCTGTGCGTGGCGTAGGAGGTGCCGGCCGCGATCATCGAGCCCATCGCGCCGTCCTCGGTGATCCCCTCGTGCAGGATCTGGCCCTTCTCGGACTCCTTGTAGGACAGCAGCAGGTTCCGGTCCACGGCCTCGTACGTCTGGCCGTGCGGCGAGTAGATCTTCGCGGTCGGGAACAGCGAGTCCATCCCGAACGTACGGGCCTCGTCGGGGATGATCGGCACGAACCGCGCGCCGATCTCCTTGTCCTTCATCATCTCCTTGAGCAGCCGGACGAACGCCATCGTGGTGGCCACCGGCTGCTTGCCCGAGCCCTTCTTCAGCTCGTCGTACGTCTTGTCCGGCACCGGCGGCAGCGGCTTGGCCCGCACCACGCGCTTGGGCAGGTAGCCGTTCAGCGCGGCCCGGCGCTCCTTCATGTACTGGATTTCCTCGGAGTCCTCGCCCGGGTGGTAGTAGGGCGGCAGATCCGCTTCCAGCGCGGCGTCGGAGATCGGCAGGTAGAGCCGGTCCCGGAACTCCTTCAGCTCGGCGTGGGTGAGCTTCTTCATCTGGTGGGTGGCGTTGCGCGCCTCGAAGTCCGGCCCCAGCGTCCAGCCCTTGATCGTGTGGGTCAGGATCACGGTCGGCTGGCCGACGTGCTCACGCGCGCTCTTGAACGCGGCGTAGACCTTGCGGTAGTCGTGCCCGCCCCGGGACAGGTTCCGCAGGTCGTCGTCGGACAGGTGCTGGACCATCGCGCGCAGCCGCGGGTCACCGCCGAAGAAGTGCTCCCTGATGTAGCCGCCGGTCTCCACCGAGTAGGTCTGGTACTGCCCGTCCGGGGTGCTGTTCATCTTGTTGACCAGCACGCCGTCGGTGTCCTGGGCCAGCAGCGGGTCCCAGTCGCGGCCCCAGATGACCTTGATCACGTTCCAGCCGGCGCCGCGGAAGTACGCCTCCAGCTCCTGGATGATCTTGCCGTTGCCGCGGACCGGGCCGTCCAGCCGCTGCAGGTTGCAGTTGATCACGAACGTCAGGTTGTCGAGTTCCTCGCGGGCGGCCAGGCCGATCGCGCCGAGGGCTTCGGGCTCGTCCATCTCGCCGTCGCCGAGGAACGCCCATACGTGCGATCGGCTGGTGTCGTGCAGCTCGCGGGCCAGCAGGTACCGGTTGAAGCGGGCCTGGTAGATGGCGTTCAGCGGGCCGAGTCCCATGGAGACCGTGGGGAACTCCCAGAAGGCCGGCATCAGCCGCGGGTGCGGGTAGGACGGCAGGCCGCCGCCCGGATGGGACAGCTCCTGGCGGAAACCGTCCAGCCGGCTGGTGTCCAGCCGGCCTTCGAGGAACGCCCGGGCGTAGATGCCGGGGGCGGCGTGGCCCTGGAAGAAGACCTGGTCGCCGGACTCGCCGTTCTCCTTGCCGTGGAAGAAGTGGTTGAAGCCCACCTCGTACAGGCTCGCGGCGGACGCGTAGGTGGCGATGTGGCCGCCGACGCCCAGGCCGGGCCGGTTCGCGCGGGAAACCATGATCGCCGCGTTCCAGCGGATGTAGGCGCGGATCCGCCGCTCGATGTACTCATCGCCCGGGAACCACGGCTCCCGCTCGGGCGGGATCGTGTTGATGTAATCGGTGCTCCGCAGCCCCGGTACGCCGACCTGCTGCTCGCGCGCCCGTTCCAGCAGCCGGAGCATGACGTAACGGGCCCGGGCGCGGCCGCGGGTCTCCACGACGGTGTCGAATGAGTCGACCCACTCTCGGGTTTCGTCCGGATCGATGTCAGGCAGCTGGGTCGGGAGCCCGTCATTGATAATCGAGAAGCGCTGGCGTCCGGAAGCCACGGGGTAGCCTCGCCTTCCGCTAGTTCAGGGCGGCTGTGGGCCGCGGGTTTTTCGGCGTTGTCCAGACCAATCGTCCTGCGTTTGGCCAGGAATTGCATCTCTACTACACGGTAACCGTGCCGCGACACCGTCCGGGGGGACGACCCCCCTGGACCCCCGGTGCCTGCTGCGCTACCCGCCATAACACCGGCCGCTCGCCGGGCCTGAAGGCCCGGACTCGCTGGGCCGGTACGGTCGTCTCGCCGTAACCCGCGCCGGGTTCCCGGCGGCGTGGCAGGGGCTGCGGATGGGACAGGGACACCAAATTGTGTCAGCAGTTTTGACCGGTAGCGGCGATTGGCACTTGCGCGTCGCGCCGGGCCAGTGTGAACTGTCCCAACAAGTAGTGGCTGACGCGGTCATCGCCGCCGGGCACCAGATCACGGTAAGGAGCCGTGGTCCCGGGCCGGCGCACGGTGCGATGGCGCGGGGAGGGTGCAGGAGGACGTCAGTGAGCGCGACCGCGGGCCAGGCCCAGGATCAACGCGGCCAGGCCGAGCGACTCGGTATCAAGCCGGGCCAGGTGGTGCAGGAGATCGGCTATGACGACGATTGCGACGAGGATCTGCGCGACGCGATCGGCGATGTGGACGGCGTGGAGCTTGTCGGCGAGGACTATGACGATGTGGTCGACGTCGTCCTGCTGTGGTGGCGGGACGAGGACGGAGATCTTGTCGACGCCCTGGTCGACGCGGTGTCACCGCTGACCGACGGGGGGTACATCTGGCTGCTGACGCCCAAGGCGGGCCGGTCGGGCCATGTCGAGCCGAGTGACATCGGTGAGGCCGCCCCGACCGCGGGCCTGTCGCAGACGTCCAGCGTCAGCGCCGCCCGTGACTGGTCCGGGTCCCGGCTGGTGGCGCCGCGCGCGCGGCGCTGACCGCCCGGAGGGCTGACCGGTCCCCGGGGCCGGTAGTTTCCGGCCGCCCGCAGACGGCCCCGGGGCGGCGGTAAACCGTCCGGTCCGCCCGCAGGCCGGCCAGGGTGCCCGCAGTGGCAGACTTGACGGCAGAACGAAATGTCGCGTGCCCGCCCGCTGTGACAACCCTGTGCTTCCCTGCGCTGTGCCCGCGTGGCACAGTGCTGGCGGTGGCTACGGGCCGCCGCATGGCCCGGGCGCGCCCCACGCCTCCACGAAAGGACCCCGGCATGGCGGTAGAGATCGGCGAGCAGGCCCCCGACTTCGAGCTGGCCGACCAGCACGGTACTGCGGTGCACCTGGCGGATTTCCGCGGCTCGAAGAACGTCGTGCTCATCTTCTACCCGCTGGCGTTCAGCCCCGTGTGCAGCGGTGAGCTGTGCGCGATGCGCGACGATTTTCCCGAGGTCACCCGGGATGACGTCGAGCTGCTCACCGTGTCGGTCGATTCCATGTTCACCCACCGGGCCTGGGCGGACGCGGAACATTTCAATTTCGGACTACTGTCGGACTTCTGGCCGCACGGTGACGTCGCCAGGACCTATGGTGTCTTCGACGATGCCAGGGGGCTGGCCAAACGCGGCACCTTCATCATTGACAAGGCGGGCGTCGTGCGGTGGAAGGTCGTGAACCCGATCCCGCAGGCGCGCGACATCAGCGAGTACCAGAAGGCGCTGGCGGAGCTGGACTGATTCACGCACGATTGGAGTAGATGGCGGGGATGCCCTGCTACCACTGCGGGATGCGGCAGGTGGACCCGGACCGGGGCGAAAGCCCCTGGACGCGGGGCGTGCTGCACGATCATCAGATACTTGTCTGCCCCGCGTGCCAGGCGGAGCGCGACTGGACCGCGGAGCTGGACCGCTGCGGCCGCTGCGCGAGCGCGCACCTGGTCCGCCGGCTGGACGAGGTGGAGTGCCGTGACTGCGGCCTGATCCGGCTGACCGGCACCGATTACGCGGCCGGGGCGGACGGGGAGCACATCTGCGCGGAGCACGGTGCGGACGCTGCGGCCCCGGCTGGTCCCGGCGCCGCGGCCGTCCCGGCGGCCCGGAAAGGCCGGCCTGCCGGCCCAGCCGGATCCGGAGCTGGCCGCGGAGGTCGAGCGGGCCCTGGCCAAGGTGCTGGGCAAGACCGCGAAGATCGTCGCGGCCCCGTAGCGCGGTCGGTCCGCGCGCCCCCCGGCACACCGCCCCCGTGAGCCGGACACGGTGAGCCGGACACGGTGAGCCGGACACAGAATGATGGCCGATTCGGGGGTGCGGGCTGGCCGGGGCGGGTAGGGGCCCATCGTGGAAGTCGACGTCCTGATCGAGATCCCGCAGGGATCGCGGAACAAGTACGAGATGGACCTGGCGACAGGGCGCATCCGGCTGGACCGGATGCTGTTCACCTCGACCCGGTACCCGCAGGATTACGGGTTCATCCCGGGCACCATCGCCGAGGACGGCGACCCGCTGGACGCGATGGTCATCCTGGAGGAGCCGACGTTCCCGGGCTGCCTGGTGACGGTCCGGCCGGTCGGTGTGTTCTGGATGCTCGACGAGGGCGGCCCCGACGCGAAGATCCTGACCGTGCCCGCCGAGGACCCCCGCTACGAGAACCTGCGGGACCTGGACGACATCCCCAACTTCCTGACCGCGGAGATTGGGCACTTCTTCGACATCTACAAGGAACTCGAGCCGGGCAAGAGCACCGACGTCCGCGGCTGGCAGGACCGTGCGGCAGCCGAAAAGATCATCGAAGCCGCGTTCGCCCGCGCCCACGAAATCGCCTGACCCGCTCCACATCCCGGTGCCGGCAGAGGCGCCTTTGCATACAGCCGGGTCGCGGCAGCGGCGCCTTTGCCTACAGTCCGGGTGGGTCCAGTCAGGCGGGCGGGCCGACCGGCAGCGCGGCCGCCGGACCGTGGCGCTAGCCGCCGGCCTGTTCGCGTGACCGGCGTGAGTGCTCGATCAGCCCGGTGGCCAGCCCGATGAGGTGGGAAGGCAGCAACGGTTTGGTGATGAAGCCGTCGGCCGCCCCGAGCTCGGCCGCCGCCGGCGGCAGGACCGGGTACGCCGTCATCATCGCGAACGGCAGCCCGGGAGCTCCGGTGCGGACGGCCGAGAGCAGGCGGAGGGCTTCCGCGTCCGGAAGCTCGAAGTCGGCGAGGAGAAGGTCCCAGGGCTCATGCTCCATCAGCACGGCCGCCTCGGCGGCGTTACTGACCGCCGTAACCTCGAATGCTTCCCAGGTGCCCAGGATGGTCTCCACGGACAGCGCGACCGCAGGATCACGCTCGACGACGAGAATCTTGCCGGGGCCCGTGCTCGGTGTGTATCGCATGCCCTGACGATGCGCCCGGCCCGTTGCCCGCCCGGGTGTACGCCGGTTGCAGCCAGGTAGCAGCCCGTATCAGGCGGCCGGCCCCGGGGTGGCCCCGGTGTGGGTTCCGTGCTGGTGGCCGCCGCGGGACCCGTGATCATGGGCGGCGTCCGGGGCGCCGTTCATCATCCGCAGCATGGGCAGGCCGCCGCTGCGCGCGAACCGGATGAGCAGCACCGCGGCGAGCAGGAAGAAGGCGATGTTCAGCCAGGTGGTGTAGTCCCAGGCGACGCCCTGGTCGGGGATCTTCGCGCTGGCCCGGCCCGGGATCAGTCCCAGGCCGCCGAAGACCACCTCGACGAGGTACCCGGCGATGGCCATGGCCGCGTAGAAGGTCACCAGGATGAAGCGGGCCATCTTCGCGCCGTAATACTTCCGGTAGATGTTCAGGATCGGGGCGATGATCAGGTCGGCGAAGATGAACGCGATCACCCCGCCGAAGCTGATGCCGCCCTTCCAGAGCACGACGGCGAGCGGCACGTTGCCGACCGAGCAGACGAACGACAGGATCGCGACCGCCGGCCCGATGATCGGGCCCCATAGCTTCGCGGCCAGCGGGTGACCGGCGAAGAAGAACGCGCGCCAGAAGGAATCGGGCACCCAGGCGGCGATCGCCCCGGCGGCGAGCAGCCCGATCACCAGGTCACGCAGGATCGCGGCCCACTCCATCACGAAGACGTGGGCCACCGCGGTGAAGCCGTCCCCGGACAGCAGGCGACGCACGAACGAGCCGTCGCCCCGGACCGACATGTCCATGGCCGCGTGCCCCTCCATCGACCCGGCCAGCGCCTGGTCGGCCTGCTGCCGGGCCTCCCGCAGCAGCTTGTCCCGCAGGAACAGCCGGAAGAGGACGGCGATCACCACGATCATGATCGGGCCGCCGGTGAATTCGGCCAGCGTGAACTGCCAGCCCATCAGCAGCGCGAGGATGACGCCCAGCTCGATGACCAGGTTGGTCGAGGCGATTTCGAATGCCATCGCGGCGGTGAAGCTGGCGCCCTTGCGGAACAGCGAGCGGGCCAGCGCCACTGCGGCGTAGGAGCAGGACGACGACGCGGCGCCGAACCCGGCGGCCAGGGCCAGCGTCCGCGGCCGGTCATCGCCGAGCAGCCGGACGATCGTGGACCGGCGCACGACCGCCTGCACGACCGCGGACAGCGCGAAGCCGAGGATCAGCGCCCAGGCGATCTGCCACGCCATCGACCCGGCAATAGACAGCGCATGCCCCACCGCGTGCATCTCGCTTACCCTCTCCGGCTGGTTGCCCTCCCGCCTAACTAGATACCCTAGTGGGGTATTTCCGGTAGGGGAGCTGCGGGTGGTCAGGCGGCGGTCGTCGCTGGCTGGGTGGACCACGCCCGGGCCGGTCCGGTCTGCGGTCCCGGCTATTGTCCCGGCCCGGCCCAGGGCGGCGTGATGGCGGCCCGCAGTTCGCGTTTGAGCAGCTTTCCGCTGGCGTTCTTGGGCAGTTCGGTCACCAGGACCACGTGCTTGGGCACCTTGAAGACGCCCAGGCGCTGGCGGCAGTGCGCGATCAGCTCGTCCGGCGTCGCGGCCTGGCCGTCCCGGATGACGACCGCGGCCGACACCGCCTCGATCCACTGCGGATGCGGCAGCCCGAATACCGCCGCCTCGGCCACCGCCGGATGCGTGTACAGCGCCTCCTCGACCTCCCGGCTGGCGACGTTCTCCCCGCCCGTCTTGATCATGTCCTTCTTGCGGTCCACCACGGTCAGGTAGCCCTCAGCATCCAGCACGCCGAGGTCGCCGCTGTGGAACCAGCCGCCGGCGAACGCCTGCGCGGTGCGGTCCGGGTCCCGCCAGTAGCCGAGCATGGCGTGCGGGCTGCGGTGCACGATCTCGCCAATCTCCCCGGCCGGCTGCGGGCGCCCGGCCTCGTCCACCACCAGCGTCTCGACGTTGAGGGCCGCCCGGCCCGCCGAGCCCGCCTTGCGTACCTGGTCGGCGGGCTTGAGCACGGTGGCCAGCGGGCCCATCTCGGTCTGCCCGTAGAAATTGAACAGCCGCACATCGGGCAGCCGGGCCCCGATCTCCTTGAGCACCTCCACCGGCATGACGGACGCGCCGTAGTACCCCTTGCGCAGCGAGGACAGGTCCCGCCGGCCGAAGTCAGGGTGCCGCAGCAGCGAGATCCACACCGTCGGCGGGCAGAACAGCTTGGTCGCGTGCTCGGCCTCGATCGCCGCCAGGATGGCGCCGGGGTCGGCGCCGGGCAGCACCACGTTGGTCGCGCCCAGGTAGATCCCCGGCGTGAGGAAGCAGTGCAGCTGAGCGCAGTGGTACAGCGGCAGCGAGTGCACCTCCACGTCGGTGCGGGCCATTTCCCCGTCCACCACGCACGAGACGTACTGCGCGATCAGGCTGCGGTGCGACAGCATGGCGCCCTTGGGTCGCGATTCGGTCCCGCTGGTGTAGATCAGCTGGGCCAGGTCGTCGTCGGCCACCGTGACCTCCGGGGGAGTGGCGTCACCATCCGCCATCCAGCTGGCGACGGATTCCCAGCCGGGCGGCGCGCCGCCGCCGCGCTCCAGGATCACCCCCCGCACGGTGACTCCGCCGCACTCCGCGCCCGCCTCAGCGGCCAGGGCCTGCTCGGCCACCGGGACCAGCGCGTCCTCAGCGATCAGCCCGGTGGCGCCGGAATGCCCGAGCACGTAGCCGACCTCGGCGGACGTCAGCATGAAGTTGATCGGCACGGACACCGCGCCGAGCCGGGCCAGCGCGAAGTAGGCGACCACGAACGCATGGTTGTTATGGCTGAAGATGGCGACCCGCTGCCCGGGCCCGATCCCGCGCGCGGCCAGCGACGAGGCGGTCCGGTTGACGGCGGCGTCCAGCTCGCCGTAGGTCTGGCGCAGGCCGCGGTAGACGAGGGCGATGGTGCCCGGATCGCGCGCGGCGGAGCGGCGCAGCAGGTCACCGATCGACTGGCTCCGGGCGTGCGCGATGAGCGGCGAGATGACGTCGTCCGGCATGAGCGCTCCTGGCGGCTGCGGCCCGCGCGGGCGCGCGGGCCATTCCGCTGGTGACAGCGTAAGCAGCCGTTCCCCGCCCCGTCATCCGGGTGCCGGAGCCTGGCCGGGACCGGCGGCGCGGCTAGGCGCTGAGGGGCCAGGACGGGGGGCGGGACGCGGCGGCGGGCCGGCGGGAATCGTCCACCGTGCAGCTCAGGGCCGCCTCCGCGTCGACCACCCCGTCCACGGCCCGGACCAGCCGCAGCACGAGCGCGATCACGCTTTTCCGTTCGACCTCGCCGGTCACGGTGACCATGCCGTCGCGGACGCCCACGTGCACCAGGGCCAGCTTGACCCCGAGACAGGCCGGCAGCACGTCGTGAACGATCTCGCGCCGGATGTCCTCGTCCGGCCGGAGGAAGACCCGCAGCAGGTCGCGGGGGGTGACGACGCCGGCCAGCGTGCCGCCGCCGGTCACGACCGGCAGGCACGGGACGTGGTGCTTGTCCATCAGCCAGGCCGCTTCTCCCAGCGTCGTGCCGGGAGGCACCGGTACGACGCGGGTGGTCATGACCTCACTGGCGATGCTGGCCGCGGCCGTGGCGTGCTCGCCGCGCCGCCAGCGCAGCGGCTGCCCGGTGCCCAGGTCACGCTGCAGTTCTGTCTTCTTCAGCAGGTCGGCCTCGCGGACGATGCCGGTGACGGTGCCGTTGCGGGCGAGGACCGGCAGCGCGCCGATCTGCCGTTCCACGAACAGGCGGGCCAGCTCCCTGAACGACGTTTGCGGGGTGACCGTGATGATGTCGGTGGTCATCACGTCCGCGACCGTGTGGTGTCTCATCGGACGCTCCTTACCTAACGTCGTGTGCCGGCCGGCGCCTGGGTGGGGCGCCGGCCGGCGGGTCTGGCCGGGGTGGGGCCAGGGGTGGGGGTCAGGCGGTGATGTTTTCGGCCTGGGTGGGGACGGTTTCGGTGGGGGTGCGGGGCTTGTGGCCGCGGACCAGGGCGATGGCGGAGCCGGCCAGGGCCAGGGCGGCGAGCCCGTAGGCGGTCAGGGCGGCGATGTACATGATCTGGGAGGCCTTCCACCAGCCGTAGGCGTTCAGCAGCATGCCGCGCAGTGATTCGCCCCTGAAGACGGTGCTGACCAGGGCGGCGAGCTTGGCGTTGTCCGGCTGGGCGAGGGATTCGGCGGACAGCTGGCTGTAGGTCTTGCCGCCGCCCATGTTGGCGATGTGCACGGCGATGAAGTGGTCGGCGAAGGCTTCGGCCTGCTGGCCGGTGAGCAGCTGCTGCCCGGCGTACTGGGAGACGGCGGGGATCATCGACGGGGTGATCTCGGTGCCGGCCTTGGCGTGGGCGAAGGCGGCCTTGGCCGGGAAGTAGATCTGCTGGGCGGCGAGCTGGTTGTGGACGCTGTTGTGCACGTAGGCGGAGCCCCACAGCAGCAGGCTGGCGGCGATGACCAGGAGGCCGGCCAGGGCGGCCCCGGTCACGGCGAGCAGGGTGTGGACGGAGGTGCGGCGCATTACGGATGCCTTTCTCTATCTGCTGGGCACGGGTGGCGGCCCGGCATCCTTTACTTGAAACTGACACCATCAGAATCGCCCCGCCCGCCCCACCGCCATCACGGCGCAACGTCCCCGGCCCGAAGGATAAAGGGACCCGCCGGAAAGGACCTTTGTCCCCGGTAGAAAAAGGCCGGCGACGGACATGTTGCGATAAAGGGCCAGCAGGCCGCCGGGGCAGCCCGGGCGGACCAAAGTCCCCTGGTCAGGGGCCATTGAGCCGTGGCGGATACCAGGCGAAAGATAAAGCCTGAAATTGTCAGCCCGAGGGGTGAGCATGATGGCACGAACCGATATTCACCTTGACGCCATGCTCCGGCATCTGGGCGCGGCCTATTACGACTCCCTGCACGGCAGGGCCACTCGCACGGACGTAGCCCGGGCACTGGATACGGTCGAAGATCATCTGGCCGAACCGGTCCAGCACCACCCGGGCCTGGCCCGCAAGACTGGCCGCCGTGCAGCGCACCACCAGCCCGGCCGCTGGAAGAGGCGGGTCCAGGACGTGATGACCACCTCGGTGGTCACCATCGACCGGATCACTCCGTACAAGGAGATCGCCCAGCTGCTGGCCGAGCACCGGATCAGCGGCGTGCCAGTCCTGACCATGGGCCGTCACGTCGCCGGGATCGTCTCCGAAGCGGACCTGCTCGCCGCGGAGGATTCCCATGCCCGCCGGGCTCGTCAGCCCGGGCACCTGCACCTGCCGGGACACCATCCGCCGCAGGGGAACCTGACCGCGGCCGAGCTGATGACCTCGCCGGCCGTCACCATCCATCCGGACGCGCCGATCCCCAGCGCGGCCCGGCTGATGACCACGCATCACGTCCGGCGGCTGCCGGTCGTTGACCCGGACGGCATGCTGATCGGGATCGTCACCCGCCGCGACCTGCTCAGCGTGTTCCTGCGGCCGGATGAGCAGATCGCCGCCGACGCCACCGAACTCCTGGATGACGTGCTGCACGCCGACCCGGCCCGGATTAACGTCGTGGTGCGGAACGGCCGGGTGATCCTGACCGGCACGACCACCGGGCCCGAGGAAGAGGAACTGGTCCCGGTCGCGATCCGGCTGATCTGGGACGTGGACGGAGTTGTCGACGTCAGCGACCGGCTCAACCAGCCGCCTGCCGTGGCCGGCGAGCCCGCCCTCCAGCACGCGGCCGCGCAGGTGAGCGGCGGCCACGGGGACAGCCCCCACTGAGCACGGCGGCCGCCCCGGTCACCCGGGCAGCCGGCCACAACGGCCCCGCAGGAAGCAGCGGCGCACATCCTGCGGGGCTTTCCCGTGCGTGCGGGCCGGTCAGCCGGCGGGCCGGTCAGCTGCTGCGGTGCCTGGTCCACAACGGCTCGACGGCGCGCCATTCGGCGTCCCAGGCGCTCATCCGCCGCCGGTCGAGCAGGTAGCGGCCCAGCCCGCCCAGGCCCACAAGCATGACCGGGATGATCAGGCCGGTGGAAGCCGAGGCGATGAACACATCGCTGACGATGTCCCCGTGCGTGGTGGGCGGGTTAGTGACCGACCCGGACGCGCTGACCCAGATGCGGACGGTGCTGCCTTTCCGGGCACCCGCCGGCGCCATGAGCTGCCCGGTATGGATTGTCCCGTCCGGCGCTGCCCACCGGGCCGTCACCCACGCGGTCGGCACGTCCGAGTAGGGGTCCGGCGTGCCCTGCGCCGGCGCCGCCTGCGTGAGGACCGCGCTGACCGGGTGATCCGAGGCCCGTTCCGCCTGGGCCTGGCGGATGATCAGGTGATCGACGGCCCGCCCCACGCCGATCACGGCGAGCGGGACGGCCGTCAGGATCAGCAGCACCGTGGCCAGCCGCAGCACGGCCTCGAGCCGGTCGTGGCGGCGGCGCAGCGGATTGCGGTCGAGTCCCAGCCAGCGGGCACACCGCGCCCGGCGGCCCGGCGCCTCCGTATCGTTGCTCATCGCGGTCACCTCCAGCGGCGGCCCTGCCACGGGTAGTGTCTGCCGTCCGGGCTACGGCACGGCGGCCGGATTGCTGAGCAGCGCGGCGGCCGCGTCGGCGGACCGGTCGGGGAGCACCTCGATGGTGCCGCGGGCCGCGCCGATGGCCGCCTGCGATACCCGGTAGTGGTGGCCGCACAGCAGCAGGTCGACGGGGCGGGGCCGGGTCGCGCAAGCCGGCATGATGACCCGCACCACGGGGCGGCCTGGGCAGCAGCACGCCCGGGACGCTGAGGGAGATGATGGTGCGCGGTCAGCCGTGGGCGTGGACGCCGCGTCCGGCACGACCGCCAGGGCCTCGCTGCGGTGGGGAAATCGTGACTCCATGATTCGAGGATGCGCTGCCGCGCGGGGCACTCACAGTGACGTAGCTCACCATGGCGGGGGGCCAAAGGGCCTCTCGCTCAACTGCCTTATGACCGGGACGCCAGCGCGACCCGGACCGGGCGGCGGGCGAACGTCATCGGCTGGCCCCGGGCCGTGGTGAACGTGGTTCCGCCGTCGGCGGCCGGCCGTGACCAGCGGATGTCGTAGGCGCGGCCGTTCCGGAGCACGACGCCCGTCCCGGACCCGGTGCTGACCGCGTACGGCGGCCGCTGCCCGTACTCCAGGAACCTGGAGGTCCGCACCGTCGTGTACTGGATCACCACCGTGGCCGCGCCGAACTGGCCGTCCTCGGTGCTCCGCGCGGCGGAACCGTCCATCCGGACCAGCCACCGGCTGGCCGCCGCGGACCAGGTGAAGGTGAAGGACGCGGCCGGATAGCCAACCGAACGGGACGTGGCAGGCGTTCCGCCCGCTGGCGCGGGAGGCGCCCCCTTTCGCGTCCCAGGAAAAAGAGTGAGGGCGGGAAGGATCTCCATCCGCTTCTCGCGGCTGATTGCGCGGTGCGCGGCTGTGTCACCGGAGCCGTTACCCCGCGTCTATCCTTGATCCTTCCCGCCAGTCCTCACCTCACCCCCGGCACATAAGGGCGCACAGATCCGAACGGCCCACCGGGCGGTGACCTTGGTCCCCATGCCGGGGGCCGGATGTCAAGGGTCTTTTTGCTCTACCGCATCCGGCAGGCCGTGCCCAGGATGACGCACCGGCAGTGAAGAAGGCGATGAAGCCAATGATCGGCCACGGCCAACAGCGAGTAATCGAGCGCGACGACCTGGATCAGCTGCTCACGGCGATTGCGCGGCGCGGGTTCCGGCTCATCGGGCCGACCGTGCGCGACGGCGCCATCGTCTACGACGACATCTCTTCCTCGGCGGATCTGCCGGCCGGCTGGACGGACGAGCAGGACGGCGGGCACTACCGCCTGCTCCGCCGGGACGACGAGGCGCTGTTCGGGTACGCCGTCGGCCCGCAGTCGTGGAAGAAATACCTGTTCCCCTCCACCAGCGTGATCTGGCGGAGCGGCGAGGGCGCCGCGGGCGCCGAACCCGGCCCGCCGATGGCGTTCATCGGCGTGCGCTCGTGCGAGCTGCGGGCGATCGCGATCCAGGACCGGGTGTTCCTGGGTGGCCAGCACGTCGACCCGGTTTACGCCGGCCAGCGTGCGGGCGCGTTCCTGGTCGCTGTCAACTGCGGTACGGCCGGCGGGACGTGCTTCTGCGTGTCGATGGAGGCCGGGCCCAAGGCGGAATCCGGCTTCGACCTGGCGCTGACCGAACTGCTGGACGGCGGCAGGCACGAGTTCCTGGTGGAGGCCGGCACCGGCCGTGGCGCGGACGTGCTGAACGAGGTCGCCGGCCGGCCCGCGGGCCGCGCGGACACGCAGGCCGCCAACCAGGTCACCGAGCGGACCGCCGCGTCCATGGGGCGGCAGCTGGACACCGGCGGGATCAAGGACCTGCTGTACGACAACTTCGAGCACCCGCGCTGGGACGATGTGGCGTCACGGTGCCTGACCTGCGGGAACTGCACCATGGTCTGCCCGACATGCTTCTGCTTCAGCGTCACGGAAGTCACCGACCTGGCCGGGGCGCAGGCGGAGCAGCAGCGGTCCTGGGATTCCTGCTTCACCGTGGACCACTCCAACCTGCACGGCGGCCCGGTGCGGGTGTCCAGCCGCTCCCGGTACCGGCAGTGGATGACGCACAAGCTGGCCACCTGGATCGACCAGTTCGGCACCTCGGGCTGCGTCGGCTGCGGCCGGTGCATCACCTGGTGCCCGGTCGGCATCGACATCACCGAGGAGGCCGCCGCCATCCGGGCCGACGACGGCAATGCGGGAGGTGATCACCATGGAGACGCTTGAGCACGAGCTGCGCAGCCATCCGTTCCTCGCCGACCTGGCGCCCGCGTACCTGACCCTGCTGGCGGGCTGCGCCTCGAACGTGGAGTTCAGGGCGGGCGCGTTCCTGTTCCGCGAGGGAACGCGTGCCGACCGGTGCTACCTGCTGCGCGAGGGCAAGGTGGCGCTGGAGATCGCGACGATGGCCCGGGGGCACATTATCGTCCAGACCCTGGGCGCCGGGCAGGTGGCGGGCTTCTCCTGGCTGCTGGAACCGCACGAGTGGCAGTTTGACGGGCGGGCCATCGAGCCGGTCCGGGCCGTCGCCCTGGACGGCAACGCCGTCCGCGCCAAATGCGAGGACGACCCGCGGCTCGGGTTCGAGCTCATGCGCCGCTTCGCCCACCTGGCGACCAGCCGGCTCCAGTCCGCCAGGCTCCGGCTCCTCGACGTATACGGGACCGCTCATGCAACCCCTCACTGATTCCGTTCTGGCCCTACGGCCGTGGCTCGACCGGGAGCCGTGGCGGGTGGCCGCCACACGGCGGGAATCGCACGACACGGTCACGCTGGAGCTTGAGCCGCCGGCCGGCCGCACGTTCTCCTTCCAGCCGGGCCAGTTCAACATGCTGTACGCCTTCGGGGTCGGCGAGGTGCCGATCTCGGTCAGCGGCGATCCCGAAGTGCCCGGCCCGGTCCGGCACACGATCCGCGACATGGGCGCTGTCACGCACGCGCTGTGCACGCGGCAGCCGGGCCAGGAGGTCGGCGTTCGCGGGCCCTACGGGACGCACTGGCCGGTGGCCGAGGCCGAGGGCGGCGACGTGGTGGTCGTGGCCGGCGGCGTCGGGATGCCGCCGATGCGCTCCGCCTTCTACCACCTGATCGCGCACCGGGACCGCTACCGGCGGATCATGCTGCTCTACGGCGCGCGCACCCCGGCCGACCTGCTGTACCCGGATGAGCTGTCCTCCTGGCGCGGCCGGTTCGACCTGGACGTCCAGGTCACCGTGGACACGGCCGCCGGTGACTGGCGCGGCGACGTCGGGGTGGTGCCCGACCTCATCGGCTCGGCGCCGTTCGACCCGGCTGCCACGACCGCGTTCATGGTCGGGCCCGAGGTCATGATGCGGTTCACGATCCGGGCGCTGACGCGGGCTGGCGTGCCGGATGAACGGATCTTCCTGTCGGCCGAACGGAACATGCATTGCGCGGCGGCCATGTGCGGGCACTGCCAGATCGGCCCGTTCTTCGTGTGCCGCGACGGGCCCGTGTTCAGCTACCGGGCGCTGGGCCCCTGGCTCCGGCGACGGGAGGCATGATGCCAGCCACTGATAGGGCAGGGGGGCGCCCGACGCGCCCCACGCTCGCGGTGTGGAAGTTCGCCTCCTGCGACGGCTGCCAGCTCACCCTGCTGAACTGCGAGGACGAGCTGGCCGAGGTCGCCGCGTCGGTGCAGGTCGCGAACTTCCCGGAGGCCTCGCGGGACGTGATCGCCGGGCCCTACGACCTATCGCTGGTCGAGGGGTCGGTCACCACCCCGGCCGACGCCGAACGCATCCGTGCCGTCCGCGAAGCCTCGCGGTTCCTGGTCACCATCGGCGCCTGCGCCTCCGCCGGCGGCATCCAGGCGCTGCGGAACTTCCGCGACGTCGACGATTTCCTCGCGATCGTGTACGCGCGGCCGGACTACATCGACACGCTGCGGACCTCGACCGCGATTGCGGATCACGTCCGGGTCGACTTCGAGCTGCGGGGCTGCCCGATCGACCGCCGCCAGCTGCTGGAGGTGATCAACGCGTTCCTGCGCGGCCGCAAGCCGGGCATCCCGGGGTACAGCGTCTGCCTCGAATGCAAGCGGGCCGGGATCACCTGCGTGATGGTGGCGCACGGCACGCCGTGCCTCGGCCCGGTGACGCAGGCCGGGTGCGGGGCAATCTGCCCATCCTGCACGCGCGGCTGCTACGGCTGCTTCGGCCCCATGGAGACCCCGAACACCGCGGCCCTGTCCGCCTGGTGGCGCGAGCTCGGTGTTTCCCGCCCCGATCTGACCCGCGCGTTCCGCACGTTCAACGCCAATGCCGGTCCGTTTCGTGAGGAGGCGGAGAGACATGACGCACCCTAACGAGGTCGGCCACCCAGCCAGCGGCCACTCGATCAAGGTAGGCGCGCTGACCCGGGTGGAGGGCGAGGGCGGTCTTGAGGTCGTCGTCCGGGATGGCAAAGTCACCGACGCCCGGCTCGACATCTACGAGCCGCCGCGGTTCTTCGAGGCGCTGCTGCGCGGGCGCCGGCACACCGAGGTGCCGGACATTACCTCGCGGATCTGCGGGATCTGCCCGATCGCCTACCAGATGAGCGCGTGCCAGGCCATCGAGGACGCCTGCGGTATCGTGATCCCCGCGCCGATCCTGGACCTGCGCCGGCTCATCTACTGCGGCGAGTGGATCGAAAGCCACGCCCTGCACATCTACCTGCTGCACGCGCCGGATTTCCTCGGCTACGAAAGCGGCCTGCACATGGCCCAGGACCGCCCGGACCTGCTACAGCGCGGCCTGCAGCTCAAGAAGGCCGGGAACCGGCTGATGGAAGTCGTCGGGGGCCGCGCCGTGCACCCGGTCAACGTCCGCGTCGGCGGCTTCTACCGCGCGCCGGACCGGCGCGACCTCGACGGCCTGCGGGCCGGGCTGGACCGGGCCCGCCAACTCGCACTGGAGACCGTCGTCTGGGTGGCAGGCTTCCCGTTTCCGGACTTCGATCACGACTACCAGTTCGTCTCGCTGCGCCACCCGGCCGACTACCCGATCACCGCCGGCCGCGTGGTGTCCAACCGGGGCCTCGACATCGCCGTCCGTGAATACGGCCAGCACTTCACCGAGGTGCAGGTCCCGCACTCGACGGCGCTGCACTCGCTGCTGCACGGCGGCGGCGGCACTTACCTGGTCGGGCCCATGGCCCGGTACAGCCTGAACTCCGGCCAGTTGCCCGCCACGGTGACGGCCGCGGCGCGCGCGGCGGGGCTGGGCGACACCTGCACCAACCCGTTCCGCAGCATCATCGTCCGTGCCATCGAGACCCTGTACGCGTGTGAGGAGGCGATCCGGCTGATCGAGGCGTACGAGCCGCCCCAGCCCGCCTGGGTCGAGGTCCCGCCGCGCGCCGGGACCGGGTACGGGGCTACCGAGGCGCCCCGCGGTCTGCTCTACCACCGCTACCAGATCAACGCGGACGGCACCGTTGCGGCCGCGACCATCATCCCGCCCACGTCGCAGAACCAGCGCGTCATCGAGTCCGACATGCGCGCGTTCGTCGAAGACCGGCTGGACCTGCCGCACGACCGTCTCACCTGGGAATGCGAGCAGGCCGTGCGCAGCTACGACCCGTGCATCTCCTGCGCCACGCATTTCCTCAACCTGACGGTTTCCTCAACCTGAGAGGGGAGCGCTCATGACCGTGCCGGACGTCCCCCGGGTGCTCGTGATCGGCATCGGCAACACCTACCGCGGCGACGACGCCGCCGGTCTCGCCGTCGCCGAGTGGCTACGGGCCACCGCCCCGCCGGACGTCGAGGTCGTGCGGCACGAGGGCGAGCCGATCTCGCTGCTGGATGAGTGGGACCAGGTGCCCGTCGTCTACCTGGTGGACGCGATGGCCTCCGGCGGTGAGCCCGGGAACGTCTGCCGGTTCGACGCCGCCGACGGGCCGCTGACGGCGCGGTTCCGGCCCCGGGGCTCGCACGCTCTCGGCGTGGCCGACGCCATCGAGCTGGGCCGGGCGCTCGGCCGGCTCCGGGCCGGCTCGTCGGCTACGGCATCGAGGGCAGCTGCTTCGCGACCGGGGCCACCCTGTCGCCGCCGGTACGCGAGGCGGTCGCCGTGGTGTCGGAGCGGCTGCTGGCCGAACTGGACGCGGACGCCCCCCCGGCCGCGGTCGGCTGACGTCACGCAGGCCCCCGGGACTACCGGAGTTTCGCCACCGGTGATCTGAGGTCGGGACCAACGTCCGGGCAGGACACGAAAAAAGTCCGTGGGCCCGGAGAATTATGGCTCTGATACTGGCCCCGGCAGATCTCTAGCCTCACAGTAGTAACGAATAGACTCCTTCAACACAGGAGAACGAAATGTCCGGGATCTTCGTAGGCGTCGACGGTTCCACCCATTCACAGGCTGCGCTGGACTGGGCGGTCCGGGAAGCCGGAATCCGCCAGGCACCGCTGATTGTCATCACCGTTCACGAGGTCGCCACCAGCGGCTGGGGCGGCTCGCTGGAGTTTCCCGCCGACGAGGTCATGCGCGAGCGGGAAAGGAAGGCCGTGCAGGAGGCCGTGGACAAGACCGTGGCCCAGGTCGGCGATGCCGCGCCGTCGCAGATCACCGTGCAGGCCTTTATCGGCCAGCCGGCTCCGCAGCTCATCGAGGCGTCCAAGGACGGCGACCTTCTCGTCGTGGGTTCCCGTGGTTCCGGGGGCTTCGCCCGGCTGCTGCTGGGCTCGGTCAGCACGCAGGTGGCTGAGCACGCGCACTGCCCCGTCACCATCGTCCCGCACGACAGCCGTTCGTAGGGCGGTCAGCGGCCGGAAGCGCCCGTCAGCGGGCCTGGCCCAGCGGCTCCGGTGATTCAGCCATCCGGGCCAGCGCGGTCGCGGCGGCGTTGCGCACGTGTGTCGCGCACGCCGCGGCGGCCGCGTCGGCGTCCTTGGCCTCGATCGCCTGGACGATCGCGCCCATTTCCCGGATCGTCTCCTCCGCGCGCCCCGGCACTGACAGCGATGTCCAGCGCAGCAGGCGGACCCTGCTCTGCAGGATGGTGAGCATCTGGGTGAGCGGCGGGCTCGCCGCGCCGTCGAACAGGACCTTGTAGAAGGCGTCCTTGACGCGCAGCCGTTCCAGGTTGTCGCTGTCGACGGCCGGCACCGCGGCGAACGCGCCGAACGCGGCCCGGATGTCGGCGACGTGCTGTGGGGTGGCGCGCTCGACGAACCGGTGCGCCGCGAGTGCCTCGAGGGCGACCCGCATCTCGTAGATGTCCGCGGCTTCTTCCATCGTCAGCACGGTGACGATGGCGCCCCGCTGCGGAATGATCGTGACCAGGCCCTCCGAGGCGAGCCGGGCCACGACCTCGCGCACGGTCGCCCGGGAAACCCCGAGTTGCTCCATCAGCTCGCGCTCGATCAGCCGCTGGCCGGGACGCAGCTGGAAGTCCAGAATTCCCTGCCGGACCACGTCGAGCACCTGATCGCGCAACGGTGCCGCGACTCGTCCGATCGGGGCGTGCGGCCACGTTCCGTCCACGGTCATCAGTTTTGCTCTCCCCGCTTCTGAATGTCCAGGCCGGTGCTGCATGGTCGTAATGCTCGTGCGTAATGACGACCGTCGGTTCGTCCGACATATTCACGCCGAGCCCGGCGAGCGCATCCCGGGGGTCGGCCAGCATGGTGCGCCCCCGGGCCCCGCCGCCCGCCTGGCTGAAACCCGTGTCGACCAGCACGGTCCGGGCCGCATTGCGCACGACCCAGCAGAAGTAGTCCATCTGGATCGGCGCGTCCTGTTCGCCGTAGAGGCCGTAGTTGAGGAAGACATCGGCGCGGGTGGTGCTGCGCGTTCCGTACTTGATGACCAGGACCTCGTACTCCTCGCGGTCGCTCACGAGGCGTTCACCGGCGCGTTCCGCGGGGCGCTCCCCGGCGCGTGTCCCCGGGCGTTCACCGGCGCGTGTCCCCGGGCGTTCCCCGGCGCGTCTCCTCGGGTGTTCCCGTGGCCGCCGCGAGCCGGTGCTCTCTCGCTTCTGCGCACGCTGAAGTAGACCTTTCGCCGCTGTGGATGGGGCCGTCGCGCTGCCGTGGACTCGGCAGGATAATTCCCTTTGGCGCGAATTCCCAGGTCAATCACTCTTGGCTGACTATATGACTGTCAGACAAAATCGGCAAGGCGATGCCTGGCCCTGAACCGGGCCGGCGTTCAGCGTCTCGCCCGTAGACAGCACCCAGCCCGTCAGCGTTGGATGGCGTCAGGCGGTCCACCGGGACCACGCCCGGGGTACTTCAGGGAGGAACGGATGGAGATCCTGCACGGTCTGGCTGATCTGGAGAAGGCCGTCGGCCAGGAAGTCGGCCCGACGGAATGGTTCCTGATCGACCAGGCCCGGGTCAACGGATTCGCCGACGACACCGAGGATCACCAGTGGATTCACGTTGACCCGGAGCGAGCCAAGGCCGGGCCGTTCGGCGGTCCGGTGGCGCACGGTTTCCTGACCCTCTCGCTGATCCCGTACCTGATGGGCCAGCTGCGCCGGGTCGAGGGTGTCCGGATGGGGGTCAACTACGGCCTGGATCGGGTCCGTTTCCCCTCGCCCGTGCTGGTCGGCCGGCACATCCGGGCCCGGGCCACGGTGACCAGCCTGGACAAGATCGCCGGAAACGCGGTGCACATGGTCACCGAGGTCACCATCGAGGTGGAGGGCAGCGAGAAGCCCGCGTGTGTGGCGGAGATGGTGAGCCGTTACTACTTCGACGGTCCCGTCGGGTAGCCGGGACCGCCCGCCGGTGGTTCGCGGTTGATCAGCCGCCGTCGATGGCCTGCTGGATACAGGCCCGGATCTCCGGAGCGTCTGGCTCGGTCCGGGGCCGGAACCGGCCCAGGACGCGCCCGTCCGCGCTGACCACGAACTTCTCGAAGTTCCACTGGATGTCACCGGCGCTGCCATCGGCGTCGGCGGTTTCGGTGAGCACGCCGTACACCGCGTCCCGGCCCGGGCCGTTGACCTCGATCTTGTCCGCGAGCGGGAACGTCACTCCGTAGGTCGTCGAGCAGAACGTGGAGATCTCCTCCGCCGTGCCCGGTTCCTGGCCGCCGAACTGGTTGCACGGGAAGCCCAGCACGGTGAAGTCTGGGCCGCCGAGCTCTTCCTGGAGCGCCTCCAGCTTGGCGTACTGCGGGGTGAGCCCGCACTTGCTCGCGACGTTGACCACTAGGCTGGCCCGTCCGTCGGTCAGGCTGCCGAACGTCGTTCCGGTTCCGTCCAGCGTCGTCACCGGCAGGTCAAGCAGGTCAGCCATCTGAGCGCTCCTCGTTCGGGTTCAGTCACCGTCCCGATTCTGTCATCTCCGCCCGGGCGGCCCGTCCGTTAGCGTTCCTCCGGCACACGGGCGGCGGTGAACGAGATCGTGCGGCGCAGCCGGAAGCCCATCGTCTCGTACAGCCGGACCGCGCCCGTGTTACTGGCCAGCGCGTGCAGGAACGGGGTCTCGCCGCGGGCCCGGATCCCGCCGACCAGCATCCGCATCAAGCGCGTCGCGAAACCGTGACCGCGCCATCCGTCGTCGGTGCAGACCCCGCTGATCTCGGTCCAGCCCGCCGGGTGCAGGCGCTCGCCCGCCATCGCGACCAGCGCCCCGCCGCGGCGGATGCCGAGGAACACGCCGAGTTCCCCGGTGCGTGGCAGGAATGGCCCTGGCCGGGTCCGTTCGGCCAGATCGAGCATTTCCGTGCGGTCGCCCGGCCCGAGCCGTACCGCTTCATCGTCTGTCCCGGCTTTCACGCCATCGTCGACCAGCTGGACGCCTTCCCCGATCAGCGTGACCTGCCAGCTCTCCGGGGGCGGGACGGGTACCCCGGCCAGCGCGACCAACGCGCCCGGGCCGGCCAGCGCGGCCAGATCGTCCCAATCCGCCTGCCCCGGGTAACCCGGCAGGCCTACGAACGGAGACACGTCGGCCGGGTATGCCAGCACGTCGCCCCGGCGTCGCGCGAAGTGCGCGTGCGGTCCGCACAGCGACGCCCGGACCGGGTTGTCGAGCGGATGCGTTCCGCCTGGCCAGCGGGCGGTGCCCGGCATCTTCGGCGCTGTCATCAGGCAACCACGATCAGCAGTTGCCCAGGGCCGGGTACCGGGCGCGGCCGGCCGGTGAACGGCTCGGCTTCGGGATCACCGTGCGCGGTGAACACGTACACCTTCGGCATCGGCAACTCCTCTTCCTCGGGGGCCCCGGTTCCGGGCCGCCCAGCGGCAGGTCCAACGATCGATACAAGGTCCCGGAAGGCAGAGTTATTGCCCGGCCTGTTTCAGGTGGGGCGGCTCTTCGTCAGATGGGGTAGGTGGTGGGGCCGGTGGTGTAGCGGCGTCCGGCGGGTGTGGTCCATGTGTGGTGGCCGGGCTGGTTTTGTTCGAGTGTCCATCCGGCGGCCTGCTTGAGGTGGTGGTGGTGGCGGCAGCGGGGCCCGGTGTTGCAGCTGCAGGTGCGGCCGCCTTGTTCCCAGGGCACGGTGTGCTCGAAGTCGCAGCGGCGGGCGTCGCGGAGGCAGGGCGGGTAGGTGCATTCGCCGTCCCTGATCTGGATCAGGTGGCGGAGGGTGCGGCCGGGGTCGTGGGCGGTGGTCTGGTGCCGGTGGTCGCATTCGGTGACGGCGAGGGGTTCCAGGGCGGCGGTCAGGTCGAGGGTGTGGCCGGGGAGGCGCAGCCGCCAGGTCCGGTTCCCGCCGGGCGGGCCGCCGCCGGGACCGGGCGGGCCGCTGCCGCCGCCGGGACCGGGCGGACCGCTGCCGCTGGCGGTACCGGGTGGGCCGCTGCCGGTACCGGGTGGGCTGGGTTTCGTGCTGGCTGGCGTGGTGGTTTCCCCCGATGGGCGGGTGTTTCCCCCGGGTGGGCTGGTGTGCCCGCCGGGTGGCGGCCCGCTGGGGTCGTTGGTGCGGCGGGGTTTGCCGCGGCGGGCGGGGTGGGCGCAGCCGTGGGCGGTGGGGTGCCCGTGGTCGTCGGTGATGGTGAGGCACCAGGTGGTGGCGGGGTTGCCGGCGGCGTGGGTAGCCATGGTGCGGGCGAGGGCGGCGTCGATGGGGCCGAACGCGGCGGCTTGGCCGGGGTGGCCGGTGAGGCCGAGCAGGGTGGTCAGCGGGATGGTCAGATTGATCGCCGCGGCCGGCGGCGGCCCGGTCCCGGCGCGCCCGGCGGGCCCCGTGGGGCGGGCGGCCGGGCCGGCTGCGCCGCCGGGGCGGTCCTGGGCGGCCGGGCCGTTTCCGGGAGCCCTATCGTCTTCCGCCGTGCGGCCGTTTCCGCTGCCCGGGGTGCGGTGATCAGCCGGACCGGTGGGCCCAGCCGGGTGGTTGCCGTGCTCCTGGCGCGCTTCCCTATCCGGGTCAGCGTCTGCGGCGGCCGGATCATGCTGGCCGGAGCCGGTGCCGGGGGCCGGGCTGCCCATGCTGGAGCCGGCGGCCTCCGCGCCGGGGGCTTCCGTACGGGCGGTCTCCGGGCTGGCGGGCTGGGGTGCGGTGGGGCGGGAGTCCTGGCCGAGCAGGGCATCGAGGTAGGCGCGGGCGCGGAGCTGGTCCATCGTGCCGGGCAGCCCGGCGGCTTTCAGGTCCAGGGCGGCGGTGGTGATGGCCTGGCCGGCGGCCAGCGCCGCATCCGGCGGCAACCCGTACCCGCAGATCGCCGCGGTCCCGGCATCTTCGCGCCACAGCTCCACCCGCGGATCTTTTTCCGCCTCCGCCCGCCGCCGCCGCGCCGCGTCCGGGTCGGCCTTCACGACGGCCCGGCCGATCGCGGCGCGGATCTGTGCCGGCGTCTTCCCGGTCACGCCGTCGGGCACCACGGCGGCTTCGGCCTCGGCGGCGGCCGCATCGTCCAGCACCCGGGTGGCCTCGGCGATGACCTGCGCTTTATAGTCGCCGATGATCCCCTCCGCCAGGGCCTGCCGGGTCAATGGGAGCCGGGTGGCCAGGTCGTGGGCGAGCGGGACCATCCGTTCGGCGGACCGGCGGGACAGCGCGAGGGCGACCGCGACCTCATCGGCGCAGAACTTGTTCCACCCGGCCGGTGTCCCGCCCCGGGTGGCTGCCTGGCGCCGGGTGGCCGCGGGGCGGCGGGCGGCCAGTTCAGCGACCGCGGCCAGCCGCCCCGCCGCCGCCCACGCCTCGGTTCTCGCCCACCCGGCCAGCACCCCGATCAGCTCATCATCATCCAGGCTCGCATACCCGCCGGTGCTGGCGGTGGCGGCGTCCAGCGCGCCGGCCAGGGATGGGCCCGGCCCGCTGGTGTCGAACGCGTGCCCGGAGCTGAACCCCGACCCGGCCCGGCCCTGCTGGCCCGGCACCGGGTCCCTCGGCAGGAACCCCGCATCCAGGCCCGGGTCCAGGCCCGCCGCCGGGCCCGGATCCACGGGCGTCATCGCCGCATAATCCGGCCACGGTTCCTCAAAGTCCTCGGCCGGCCACCAGTCACCCCCACCCGGCGGCCGGTCATCGGGGAACGCCCACGCCGGCGGGCCGTCATCCCCGCCCGGGGCCGGGCCGTCATCCAGGAACGGGCCAGGACCCTCCGCACCGCCAGCCGGCTGCCCGCCCGGGCCGCGGGGACGGCCGGGGACATCACCGGCGGAACGCCCGCCCGGGTCACCGGGGCGCGGGGTGTCCTCACCGCGCTGCCCGTCACCGGGAAATGGCTTACCTGCCATGCTGCTCGCCCCGCTCGATGGATACCATCACATAGCCACAGTCTATCGAACACAGTATCGAGTGGCAAGGTGTTCGGGAGGTAGATCGGGCAGGCTTTCTGGCCCCGGCGCGCGGCTGAAGCGAGGGAGGGCGGGCTCGGGGAACGAAAGGACGCCGAGCCAGATGCGCAAGATGCGCGACGATCCCTATTTCCGCGACCTGATGCGGCGGTGGGCCCAGTGAGGCAGCCCCGTGCGGTGGTGCGATGCGGCGGACCAGTACGGCGGCATTGCGAGGTAGGTCCGGTGAGGCGGGGACGGTCATGCTGAAGCTGAGGGGCCGCGCCGACGCAAGCGGGCAGGCCTGGCCGGTGGCCGACGATGTATGGCGGGTCTGCATGCCGGAGGATGGAGACGGCGACCGCGACGGCGCCGGGAACGAAGGCCCCGCGAAGTCCCTCGCATGCCTGGTGCAGGCCGGGCGGCCCACGCCCCTTGGCTACGGCCTTTACCTCATCACCGAGGCTGAGACGGGGACGGTCGCGGTGCCCGGGACTCCCAGCCGCGCGATACCGGGGCCGCCCAGCCCGGTGCTCAAGCTCGGCCCCGAGCTCGCGCACCTCAGCGCGGGCGACATCATCCACGTGCCCGCCGATGCCCGCCGGGTCACCGTGCTCTGGAAGAACTCAGCCAGGCATAATGCCCTGCTGCTCACCGAGCAGTGCGACAACTACTGCCTCATGTGCTCCCAGCCACCGAAGGAACGCGACGATACCTGGCTGTTCGACCGGGCCAGGAAGGTGATCAGCCTGCTGCCCGCGAGCGCGCGTTCCCTCAGCCTCACCGGCGGCGAACCGACCCTGCACGCCGACGCGCTCACCGGCCTGCTTGAGCACTGCCAGCAAGTCGCCCCCGAGCTCTCGGTCCACCTGCTGTCGAACGGCCGCCGGTTCGCCGACCCGGCCTTCGCACGCCGTTACGCAGCCGTCGGTCTCGCCGACATCATGGCCGGCATCCCGGTGTACGCGCCCGAGCCTGGCCTGCACGACTTCATCGTCCAGGCCCCCGGCGCCTTCAATGAGACCATCCACGGCATCCTCGACCTGGCCTCGCTCGGCCAGGCGGTGGAGATCCGGGTCGTGGTCCAGCGGCACACGGTTCCCGTACTCGCCGGCCTGGCAACGTTCATCGTGCGGAACCTACCGTTCGTCGCTCAGGTCGCGCTGATGGGCCTGGAGATGACCGGCCTCGCCCGGCCCAATTCGGCGCTGGTCTGGGCCGACCCCGCCGATTACCAGCGCGAGCTTGCCGACGCGGTCGGCATACTCGTGACGGCCGGGATCTCGGCATGGATCTACAACCACCAGCTCTGCGTCCTCGACCAGCGCCTGTGGCCGTACGCGGTCCGCTCGATCAGCGACTGGAAGAACGACTACCTGGACATCTGCCGCTCCTGCTCGGTCCGCGGCGCCTGCGGCGGCGTCTTCACAACAAGCGGCAACCGCCTCAGCCCGCACCTGCGTCCGGTGCCCTGACCAGTCCGCCCGGCAGCCAGTGATAGGCGGCCCTTGCGCACCTGCAGCGCCCCGGGCGCTCCAGGTGCGCAAAGGGCCGATCTCGCGTCACTTGGCCGGGCGTTCGTTAGCTGCTGAACGTTGACGTGGGTATCCCGGATCGGCTCAGCATTTGAGCGCGTAGTTCCTACGCGCAGGAGACCTACAGCGACCGCCTGTGGTGGATTTCAGTGCCGCATCGAGTCCACGATCTCGGTGAGGAGGAATTTCACCTTCGCGGGGATCGGGCGGCCCGGGTAGGCTCGCTCGACCAGGTCCAGGCCCTCGTCTACCGTGGTGAAGCCGAGCTGACGGTAGAGCAGGATGATGTCGTCGGCGTCGATCTCGGCACGGGCTGCGAACAGTTTCATCGCGAGCAGGTACCTGGGCGAGGCGACGTCCACGATCAGCGAGTCACTGGAGTAGAAGCGCTGCGCGTCCGGGTCGGGACCGGGGAGGAACCCCTTCACCGCATCGTTCAGCCAGTCCTCCGTCAGTCCCCTGTGCTCGGCTACCACGGCCGCGGCCTGCCGGACCATGTTGGTCGGGATGAACACGGCGTCGAGATCGCGGGTCGCCCTCGTGGCGTCATAGGCGACTGCCAGAGCGGCGCCTCCGACGAGAAAGAGCTCGGCTCTGGCCCCGCGTGCCGCTAGTTCTGCGGAGAGGTCGTCCAGGAGCGCGCGGATGTCCTCCCGCCCAAGCCCGACGCTCATGCGCGATCGAGTGCCCCGCTGGTGATGAAGACACCACGACGGCGAAACGAAGACGGCGACTCGACCAGCGCACGCGGGTGCAGGCCGCGCAGGTCGGTGACGAACCACCAGGGCCATGCCTCACGTTCAGGCAGCCTGGCCCATGACGGAACCATCCATCCGTCCCTGCGGGCCAGGTACTCAGCCATCGCAGCGAACGCGGCATCGACCCGGCTGTCTCCGGTGCTCCTGGGAGCGGCGGACCACATCCGCGCCGCGGCGGAGACACCGTGGTGGTGCAGGACGCTTGTGTAGTCGTCCAGCAGCTGGACAAAGACGTAGCGCCAGAGCCTGCTCAGCCGCTCGTCATCCTGCAGCATGGCAAGAGCGCTGCCAGCAGCCTGGTCAGCCGTCTCAAACGCCTGCATCTCCACGCCTGTCATGCTAGCGGCCAGAGATGCAGCGAGGTGTCCGGCGGGGGCAGCCACATGCTTGATGAGGTGCCCCGCTGTCCGGCGATCAGCGCGACAAGCTCGCGCTGATCCTCACAACCAGGCACCTTACATAACCCCGCACACTCTGACGCCCGTCGGCCAGCAACGGACGGCGGGGCGCCTGGGGCCTGGCGCAGGCGCAGGACGCTACCGGATCTGCTTGCGCGGCATCATGCAAGCGAGGATCAGCGCTGCGGGCCATCCGACCGGGAACACGTTCAGGCAGATCACCAGGCCCAGGCCTTCCACTTGGCGGGCGATGCTGATCACGGTGGGCAGAATGTAGACACCGGCCAGCACGCCGATAATCGCCAGCCAGAACACCAGGCTGTCCGCCACCGCCGCCGGGATCACCGCTGCTCCCCATCGGTGGGGCGCCGGATCTCCGGCCTGGAGATCCTGCACCTGGGCGAGTATCCGGAACCGTTCTGGCGTGCGGGCGGTGTCTCCGCGGCGGTGTGGAGCGGGCGGCTGCCGAACTCCTTCGCTCTGCTCGCTCGCTGGGCGCAGTGAACGGGGGCTGCCCGGTGCTGCCGCGAAGCCTGCCGCTGGTGTCCAGGTAGCCTGACGGCCGGGATGCTTCTTGGCTGCCGTGTTACGGCGTACTACAATGAACTACATGAGCCAGCCACTGAGCGTCCGCCTGAATGACGCCACGATTAGCCGTCTAGGCGCCCGCGCCCAGCGTGTTCACCTGGCGCCCCGGACCCTCGCGCAGCGCTACGTAGAGGAAGGCCTGCGGATGGATGAGCATCCGCTGGTCCGGTTCGCCGACGGCCCGGCGGGCCGCCGCGCCCGGCTGATCGGGACCGGGAAGGACGTCTGGGAAGTCATCGAGGTCGTCCGCGACAATGGCGGTGACGCCGCCGAGTCAGCGCGCTACCTGGAGATCCCGCTCGGCCTGGTCCAGGCCGCCATCGCCTATTACGGCGCCTACGCAGCAGAGATCGACCAGCAGGTTGAGGCCAACCAGCGGGAGGCTGCTGAGGCGCACGCAGCCTACCTGGCGGGGCAGGCGGCCCTCCGGCGGTGAAGCTGCTGCTGGATGAGATGCTGGGTCCGGCGATCGCCCGGGAGTTGCGCTCACGCGGACATGACGTAGAGCCGGTCGCGGGTAATCCTGACCGCGAGGCCCTGTCAGATCCTGAGGTGCTGGCGCTCGCCCGTGCTGAGCACCGCGCCGTCGTCACAAATAACCTTCGCGACTTCCGCCCGCTGCACCATGAGGCAATAACACCCGGCGGGGCTGGCCACTTCGGCATGATCTTCATGCCCGGCAGCTACCGCCGCACCAAGGCCGATACCGGCAGGATCATCGCTGCCCTCGAAGAGATCCTCAACCGGTGCCCAGGAGAGAAAGGTCTAGCCAGTGGCGAGGCGTGGCTCTAAACAGGCGGGATCTTCTGGCTGACAGCTACGATCAGGCCGTGACTGGTGGTGCGTCGGCGGAATCGGGCGAGATCCGGCGAAGGCGGCAGGAGGGAGACAGTGTGACCACGGCCGCCACTTGGCCGGGATCGCGTTCAGGCAGATGACCAGGCCGAGGCCTTCAGCGAATCTGCTTACAACAACACGACCCCTTGCTCCCCCTTGCTCATGACCGCACGGTCAACACCCTCGCCGCCCGGTGGTGGATCCCACCCCCCGGGGCCAAGTCAGACGAGCAGCGCGCATGGTGGCCGCGTCATTTCCACCGGCGGGCCGGCGGCGGCGGGCGCGTCGGCGAGGCCGTCCGGGTCCTCCGCCCCCTTGGGGTGTCCAGGGTGGGGGGTGTCCGGCACCGCTGAGGACCAACACCTTCCCGGGCCGGGTCAGCGCACAATGGTTACTATGACACAATGATTGTTCCGCCCCGCCCACGAGGGGCGGAATGAAGCCCGTCTCCCCCAATGATTCGTTCACTGCTGGGCCTGGCGGACTGCCTGGCCTGCGGACTTCTGGCACCGCGCAGGGTCCTATCGGCTGGGGGGAACTTCGGTTTAGGGCGGGGATCGCGGTTTCCCCGGGCCCGATCCGGCTCGTGACGGCCGCGTACCGCCGCCTCACCAGAGGGGGTCTTCGGCCGGGAGGGCAGTGCCGGGGCCGGCGGGCGGCGGGTGCTCGTGCTGGGTCACCTGCGGCGGTGGTGACGGGCGGGAGCGCCGGGCGAGGGCGAGGCCGCCGAGCGCGGCCACGAAGCAGGACGCGCCCCCAACTGCGAGGCCGGTGCGCGGGCCGGTTGCGGCGATGATCCAGCCGATCGCTGGGCCGCCGATCGGCGTCGTTCCCTGGAAGGCGACCTGCCACAGCGCGATCGCCCGTCCGCGCATGCTCGGCTCCGCGCTGAACTGGATCGTGGAGTTGCCGATCGCGATGAAGGAGACACTCGCCCAGCCGACGAACAGCAGCGCGGCGTAGGCAAGGCCGAGAACGGGAGAAAATGCGCAGGCGAGGATCGCCGCGCCGAAACCGGCCGAGGCGATGATCATCGGGCGCAGTCCGGTCCGGCCCCGCGCGGCGGTGAACAGTCCCCCGATCACTGCTCCCACGCCCATCGCCGCGGTCATGAAGCCGTAGGCCTCCGCGCCGCCATGGAACGTCTGCCGGGCGAGGACCGGGAGCGTGACCTGGAATTCATATGCCAGCAGCCCGACCAGGCTCATCATCGCGAGCGGAATGGCGATGGTGGGAGTGCGTGCCGCGTAGCGCAGGCCCTCGCGCAGTTGGCCGCTGGCCCGCCCCGCCGGTGGGCTGGGCCGCAGGGCGGACCGGTCCATGATGAGCAGGGAGGTGACGACGGCCGCGAAGCTGGCTGCGTTCAGCAGGAAGCAGATCCCGATGCCGGCCGTGGCGATGAGGACGCCGCCGATGGCTGGCCCGACGGCCCGGGCCGCGTTCACCGTCACCGAATTCAGCGTGATGGCGTTGCGCAGCTCATCCTTGCCGACCATCTCCCGGACGAAAGCCTGCCGGGCGGAGTTCTCGAAGGCGTTGTTCAGGCCAAGGATGACGGCCAGCGCGCAGACCTGCCAGAAGCGGACCGCTCCGAGAACGGTGAGCAGCCCGAGCGCGAGGGCCTGGAAGCCCATGGCGATCTGCAGCACGATCATGAGCCGCCGCTTGTCCACCCGATCGGCGACAACGCCGCCGTAGGGGGCGAACAGCAGCACGGGCAGGGTCTGCAGGGCCACGGTGAAGCCCAGGTCCGTGCTGGAGTGGGTGAGGGTCAGCACGAGCCAGGACTGCGCCGTCATCTGCATCCAGGTCCCGGCGAGGGATATCGACTGGCCGGTGAAGTACAGGCGGTAGTTCGGGACCTTCAGCGAGGAGAACGTCTGGCGCCAGAACGCGCCCAGCCGGCGCCTCACGGCCGCCGTCCCGTCAGGTCCCTGGCGGGCCGCTCGACGACCGGCAGGGCATTGTCGGGCGTACGGCGCTCGTCGTCTCCGGGCCGCTCGATGAGCCGGCGAAGAACGCTGGCCAGCCCCACGTGCGCCGGGAATTCTGGCTGGCCGCCCAGCGGGGCGGCAGGCCGGACCTGGTCAGGCAACTAGCTCGGCATCCCCGGCCAATGCGGCCCACAGGGCCGCGTGGCTGCCGCCCCGCCTGAGCAGCAGGGTGGGGGTCCACCAGGTAGGTGCGGCCAAGGCGATCAGCTGGCTTCGAGCCAGGCGACCTGGTTGGGGGTGGGCGGCACGCCGCTGATGGGGATGCGGACCGTCCAGGGATGCTGGCGGCGCCCGGCCAGCCTTGACCACGCGAAGGAGTCCGGTGAGTGCGGCAAGGCCGCCGGTCGCGGCGAGCGCGCAGCTGATGTCCGGACTGTAGAGGAACATCCCCTTCCAGTTCACGAACATCACTGCCTGCGCAGCCCTTCCGTGCTGCGACGGCGACTCGTGCCGCCCATCGGCATCGGCCTCCTCACAGGTCCGTTCCTCACAAGCGTGCACTCTGGTGACAGTCAGCGAGCAGGGGCAAAGGGCCCTGCAACGGGATTCCCGGGGCCAGTACTCAACTATTTCTATCGGAATGATCTAATTACAGGAACGGGGGACGCTGCCTACGGCGCCGTGCGGCGCGCGATGGCGCCAGGCCGCCACCGCGCCGGCCACGCCCGCCGCCCCCACCCCGGCCGTGGCCAGCCGGGCCGGGCTGCGGTAGGCCGGCCGGCGGTAGAGCGACATCGGCAGCACGCCCACGTGCATGGACATGTCCCGGGCGCCGTCGTCGCGGCTGAAGGCCACCGGCCAGGTGCCGAGGCCCTCATCGGTGAGGTCGAGCCGGAACAGGTACGGGTCCGCCGGGTCGTCGGCGTGCAGCCGGTGCGCCCGGCGCAGCCGCGGCACCGGGGTGTACGCGCGCAGCATGAGGTGCCTGCCCTGGACCAGCACTTCCGCGCCGCCCCCGATGAGCATCCGCGGCCGCGCGTTGGTGAGGGTGCCCGGCGCCAGGCCGTACCAGCCGCACAGTTCGTCCCACACCGCGGGCTGTTCCGGCACGTCCAGCCGGGGCTCGTCGGCGCGGGCGCCGAGCACCTCGCGCAGCAGCGCGTCGCTGATCCGGTGGGGCGTCAGGGTACCGGTGTTGCTGAACGAGAGCACCGCCACGCCATCGTCGGGCGCCAGCAGCATGGCCGAGATGAACCCGGGCCAGCCGCCGCCGTGCCCTACGGTGCGGTGGCCGTCGACCTCATTGCGCCAGAACGCCAGGCCAAGGCCGGGCAGCCGGGGATCCGGCCGGTACTGCGGCTGGAACATCTCCCGGAGGCTTTCCGGTGTCAGCGGCAGCCCGCCGCCGCCCAGCAGGGCCGCGGCGTACCGTGCCATGTCCGCGGTGGTGGAGAACACCGAGATGGCCGCCTGCACCGCGATGTCTCGGTCCTTAACCTTCCTGAGCCCGTGCCGGCGCAGCGTGTACCCCGTCGCGAGCTGCCCGGCGATCGCGTCGGTACGGACGAAGTTCGTGGTGTCCAGGCCGAGCGGGCCGAACACGTGCGTCCGCATGTAGGAACCGAACGGCCCACCGGACACGTCTTCCACGAGCTGCCCCAGGACCGAGAAGCCGTGGTTGGCGTAGGCCCATTTGGTGCCGGGTTCGACCTCAACGCGGAGCCTGCCGCGATAGTAGGCGGCCAGCGACGGCCCCGGCCGGTCCGCCGGAACCGCCAGCCCGATCGTGGGCCGGAGCACATCCGTTACGTTCCGCAGCTCTCCGATCCCGCCGGTGTGGGTCAGCAGCTGGCGGATGGTCACCGGGCCGAACGAGGCCCGGGCCGGGGTAAGCCGGAAGGAGCGCAGGTGCCGGCTGACCGGGTCGTCCAGGTCGATCAGGCCCCGGTCGCGCAGCTGCATAATCGCAACCGCCG
>CAVRHH010000005.1:0-440699 GCA_963720945.1 uncultured Actinomycetes bacterium
TGAAGGGGCTGACCAGCAAGGGGGTCCAGTTCACCCAGATCCCGGTCGTCCAGGACCCGAACGATGCCAACCGGGTGCTGTGGCAGCAGCCCCAGGCCACCCAGCTGTTCAGCGCCATCGCCCACGATCAGTCCGTGGCGAAGCCCGCGAGGACGCCGGGTTCCACCCCGAAGACCGCGGCGTCCGCGGCGGCCAGCCCGCCGCAGCAGCCCGGCATCAAGGTGCTGAACGCCACGGCCACGGCGGGCCTGGCGGCGCAGGCGGCGGCCGAGCGCTCAGCCAGGGCCATTACGACGTTCTCGGCACCGGTAATGCCGCCGCGCCCTCGGCGGCTACGATCGTCCAGTACAGCTCGGCGGCGGACGCTGCGGCGGCCAGCACGCTGACTCAGGTCGTGCCGGGCGCCGTGGTCCAGCAGGTACCCGGGGTCGCCAGCGGGACGGTCGACCTGATCCTGGGCTCCGGCTTCACCGGGATCAAGGCGGCCTCGCCGGGTTCCACGTCCGGCGCCAGGGCTCCTCCTCCGGCGCGAGTTCGTCCTCGTCCGGGGTCAGCAACGTCACCAAGACCTACGGCGGCATCACCGGGAACACGAACATCTGTGCCGACTCCGGTGCGTTCACCGGCCCGGACGTGCCCGCCGAGGGTTCCGCTCCCTGACCGGCGGGCCAGGGATCAGCGCCGGGCGACCGCCGCATCCGCCGGGCCGGGCGGCGGCACGATCTCCTCGTCCGCGATGCGGGCCCGCTGCCCGGCGAAGGACACGATCAGCCAGGCGAGGATGCCGCCGGGGTAGATGAAGTAACCGAAGCGGGTCGCCGGAGCCAGGATGAACATGAGAATCAGCCCGATCACCAGGCGGACGGCGGCGGCCGGAACCGTCCGGGGCGGCCGGACCACCAGCGAGGCCAGCACGGCGAGACCCGACACGATCAGCAGCGCGATGACGAACAACCGCCCGGCGTGGCCCGTCTGCGCGATCAGGTGCCCCGGAAGGGGACTGACCGCCTGGGACGTCACGCTGGCCAGCCCGAGCGGGAACAGGATCGTGTTCTTCACCAGCGATTCCGGTTAACAGGCGAACGGGCCGACCAGGACCGCCACGACGCTGAGCGAAACGGCGGTCATGACGGCCGTCGCACGTTTACCGTCCCGGGCCAGCGCCAGGCTGATCGCCACGACGATCGCGGGCCACGCGGTGGCCTTCATCGAGGCGGCTCCGCCAAAGGACGCCGGCCAGCACCGGCCGGGGGTGCTGCCACATGAACGCGAAGCCGAGGCAGATCAGCGCGATGATCGGCACGTCCGTCCCGCCGACCGCGAGCTCGAACGCGATGATCGGGGTCGCGGTGACGAAGACGGTCCAGCGGGCCACGTCCTTCGCCTGCGCTACCCGCAGGGCCAGCGCGAACACGGCCACGAACGCGACACCGAACCACACCCGCGGATCAGCGAGCGGGCTGGGCCCGGCCACGGCCCACAGCAGGCCGAAAGCGGTCATGGCGGGCGGATCGGGATGGTAGGGTCGGGGTACGCGATGGCTGAGCACGGCGGGTGCCTGATACGGCGTGCCGTGGTGGACCAGCAGCTGCGCCGATCACGCGATGACGCTGACCTCTGGCTGCCCCTGGCCGGTCCACGCCATCCAGGCGAGCGGCACGATCAGCGCACCGCACAGGCTCACCGCAAGGGCCAGGTCCGTCCCCCGCGACCGCCAGGCCAGCACGGACACGGCGGCGAGCCCATAGCCGAAGGCCGCCATGAGGCCCCACATGCGGTGCAGGTAGTCGCTGGACACCGCAACACGCCGCCGCCGAACAGGGCGCGGCCGCGAACGCGGCAGCAACCAGACCGGTGTACGGTGCTCAGCGACTGCCACGACGGGCCTGCCCGGGCGCAAGGCCGCGCCCACGTGCTGGAATGCGCGTCAGCAAGGACATCCGCGATCCTCCCCGCGCGATCCTATCCATTGCCCCCTGTTGACCTTACCCCCGGTGCGACCGCCGGGCCGGTGTTGTTATCGCAGGTTTACGCCGTTCCGTCCCGGCTGTCGCCGTCTGCCGTGGGCCGCTCACGGTAGTGGGCCATGTCCCGATCCCCGGCATTGCATCCGCGCGATGACCATCACGCAGTGTCCAGGCCGTCGGTGCCGGCGCCCGCGGTGGGCCGCAGGCCGCGCCGGGCCGCCGCGGCGGACCGCCCCGCTGCGGAGGCAGCCGGGCGGAGTAAATGGAGTACCCGTCGATGTAACGGGCGACAACGGTCGCGATCACGGTGGCCGCTAGCATCGGGACCATAATCTGGAAACGGCCGTGCGTGAGCTCGAGTTCGAGGGCCAGGCTGGCCAGCGGGGCCTGCATCGCGGCACCCAGCATCGCGGCCGCGCCCACCATCGCGTACGCGCCCGACGGTGAACCGGGCCAGAGCAAGGTCCCGCGATGCCGAAGGCCCCGCCGAACAACGCGCCGGTGCTCAGGGTGGGTGTGAACAGCCCGCCGGAGGCCCCGCTGCCCAGGCAGAGCGCCGTCACCAGCGGTTTGAGCACGAACAGCGCGAGCAGCAGGCTGAAGCCGCCCGCCCCGACGAACGCGTCGTGTGCGATGTCCCGCCCATTGCCGAACAGCTGCGGGTAGGCGAATCCGATCAGCCCGAGCACCCCGAACGCGACGACCGGGGCGAACAGCGCGAGCCGCCCGGTGATCCGGTAGTACGACACCCAGCCGATGAGCCGGATGTCGCCGGCCGCGACCACCCCGATCACCGGCCCGGCCAGCAGCGCCCAGACCAGCAGCGGGGCGCTGAACCGGTAGGCGGGGATATCCGGGTAGGTGGCGTTTTCCGGCAGGTAGATCCAGGCGACGGCGGTGGCGATACCCGAGCAGGCCAGCGCGGGCAGCACGACCGGGAGGGCGAGGCTGCCCACCAACACTTCCGCGGTGAACAGAGCACCGGCCAGCGGAATGTTGTACACCGCGGCCAGGCCCGCACCGCCCCCGCACGCGACCAGCAGCCGCCGCTGACCGGTGGACAGCTGGGCCCACCCGGCCAGGTAGCTCGCCGACACGCCGCCCATCAGTTTCGGGGCCGCCTCCCGGCCGAGGGACGCACCCATGCCGATGACGAGCTCAGACAGCAGCGAGGTGCCGAGGGAGCGCGGGAACGAAAGCCGCCCGTCCCCGTTCCAGATCGAGTCGTCGATCTCGGTCTTCTGCCCGGCCGTGTAGCGGCGCAGCAGGTACCAGCCGACTCCGCCGACGACGCCCGCGACCAGGAGGGACACGAGGCGGCGCAGGTCCGACATTGCCGGGCGCCTGATTCGAGGTCACCGGTGTGGTAGCCGAACGCGAGGTGCTCGACGGTGAACAGGAGGTACATCAGCGCCGCGCCGAACAGGCCCGCCGCCACGCCGGTCGCCACGAGGACCAGCCAGAAGGCCGGGGTCAGTGCGGTATCCCCGTCACTGGTCACGTTCGGCTGCTCGGTCGCGCCACGGCCGGACGGGAGGCGCCGCTTGATCAGCGGCTGCGGGATGCGGAGGCGTTCACTGGGCCACGGCGGGCTGCCTGCTGCCTCACCGCCGCGCCGCCTGAGCGCGGACCACATCCGTGCCGCCCTTCCGCGCGAAACTTTTACATCGGTAAATTCACTCTAGTCACGTGGCCGCGGGTGCGGCGGAGGCGGGCCGCCGGATCAGGCCGGCTCGCTGCGTACGCCGAGCCATCCGGTGAGGAAGTCGCGGATCGTCAGCGCCCACAGGTACCCGGCCAGCGCGATACACGCGAACGGCATGATGCCCAGCGCCGCCGCCACGCCCAGCGCCAGCATACGTACCTCCCAGCCCAGGCCGGTGACGTCGGCGGGCCGTCCGTCCGCCGCCGTGGGCGGCCAGGTCAGGCCGTAGCTGGCGGCACCCCGGCTCCCGGCGGGACGCTCCTGCGTGGCCGGGCCGCGGGCCTGATCGCTACGGCTCTGCGCGCTGCCGGCCTGCGCGCGGTGCGGCCCGCGACGGGCCTGCGCACGGTCCTGCTCAGGGGACTGCTCCGGCAGGCCTCCTCCGCGCGGGACGGCTGGCGGCGGCCCGGCTTGCCGGGGCGGCCGTCCGCGGCCCTGGCCGCAGGCCAGCGCATCCGGTGCCGGGCCCGGTAGGCGACATCCAGGTGGCGCAGGACCACGGCGGCGATCACCGCGAATACCAGCGGCGGCGACACCGCCCGGCTGAACGCCAGCGCGGCCAGGAACAAGTACTCTCCCACCTGCAGCAGCGGCGGCACCAGCCAGTCCAGACGACCGTCGTGCGGATGGCGCGAGCCAAGGCCGGCCAGCAGCATCGCCTCCACCGGGGTCAGCACGAGCACGCCGGACAGGTTGCCCATGCCGAGCAGGGCCAGCGCCACCGTCACGAACACCCCCACCAGCACGGGCGGCACGGGCGGAATGCGGCCCTCCACCAGGCGGCCCAGCCACAGCGAGATGGGGCCGTCGTCGCGGTAGGCGGCAATCTGGCCGCCCGCGGTGGTTTCGCGGTGGGCCGCGGTGCGGGACCGTGGCGGCCGCCCGGCGGCCGCCACGCGGCCCGTCCCGGTGGCCCGCAGCCCGACCGCGGAGAGCGCGTTCTCCCCGAACCCGTCATCGGGGTAAGCGCCGTCATCAGGGCCCGGTCCGTCCTCGGGGACCGGGCCGTCCGGCGTGTGCGGGCCGTCCGTCAGGGCGCTCAGTACCCCGAAGGGGCCTGCCGCGGCGTCCAGGCTGATCGCTCCCTCGTCGGCCGGGGCGAGGGCGCCGGACGGCGGCCGTCGGCCGTCCGCCGCGCTGTCGTGCAGGCCGATGAGCCGCGCGGTGAGCACGTAGCCGAACGCGAGTACCCCCCAGCCGATCAGCGCCAGGAAGGCCACCCGCGGACCCCAGATCCCCCCGGCCACGATGAGCAGCAGGACCCGTTCGCCGGCCGGCAGCAGGAGGGCCCGTTCGATCCGCCGCCGTCCGGCCGAGCGCGGCAGCCGGGTCCGGCCGCCCGTGCTCTCCGTGGCGCGCTCGTAGCACAGGTCGGCCATCCGGCGGACGGCCAGCACCGCCATGGCCGCGACCGCCAGATGCCAGACGCCGCCCGGGCCGTCGCCGATGGCGGCGATCCCGGAACCGCCCTGGCCGCCCGTTCCGCTGAGGCCGGCGCTGGCGGCCAGGGCGTACACGGCGCACTCAGTGATCGCCCACCCGGCGGCCGACAGCCAGTCGCCGGCGGGCTGGATGACACGGCTGCGGGCGCCAGCCCGTCCGCTGCGTCCCGCCGGGCCGCCGAGCGCCCCGATCGCGGCCAGCACGGGCCCGGGCGCCGCCGCCAGTATCCGGCCCGCGCGGCTGGAGACGAAGGCCGCCAGCAGGGCCACCGCGGCGACGGCTTTCGCGGTCGGGGTCGGCTCGGTGAACCAGATAGCCGAGGTCAGGCCGAGGCCGAGGCTGATGCCCATCAGGGCAGCCAGCGCGAGGGCCCGTTCGGACGCCCACCGCGCCACGTCCCGGGCAACCGGGTCAGCGAACAGCTCCGCGACGAACCCGTCCTCGTCCCGGTCGGCATCCCCGTCCGGTCTGGCCTCGACGAACCGTACGGCCACGCCGCGGCGGGCCAGCTCGCCGATGAGCGCGCTCACGTGATCCGGCGTCTCCGGCCGGGACGCGAGGTATTCCGCGGCCTCGGCCAGCGCCCGCAAATCCGAGGGGCCGACAAGAATGGCCCGGCAGTCGTCGCGGGCCTCCGCGTCGCCGGCGGTCCCGTCGGCATCCAGCAGCCGGGCCAGCGACTGCCGGGGCACGGCGAGGTCACCGGCGCAGATCAGCATCGGCTCGCCGGTAGCGCGCGCCGCGGCCGCGATCGTCCGCAGGCCGCCACCTGAGGCGGCGTTCTCGGTCGCGTCGACCCGTCGCACGCCAAGCGATGTCAGCTGGCCGCAAAGCCCAGCAGCAGGCTCGGCCGCGAGGACCAGCGCAACGGTCATCTAGCTGTCCTCTCAGCGGCCTGTCGCCCCGATCCTCCTATCGACCGGCCGCCCACAGTGTGCCCTGAGCCCTGAACCACTAGAAGGTGCTGCTCAGGCCCACAACGTTCCCAGAAGACTACCGAGCTAACCCGGTAAATCCGTGAACGGGCACACGTTGTCGCCGGCGTTTCACGCAACCGGACCACGGCGCGGCGGGCCGGAGCACCCCGTCCGGGCCGGGCCCGGCATCCAGTAAAGTCCGGCTCATGCGGATGGTCGCGGTCGTGCTGGCGGGCGGAATCCAGCCAGCGATTCGGTGCTGACGTGCCAAAACAGCTGCTGAGACTGGACGGCAGGACGCTGATCGAGCATTGCGTGGCGGCCTTCGACCAGGCGCCGGGGATCGACGAGATCCTGGTCGTGATGCCATCGGACCGCATCGATGAGGCGGCGAAACTGCTGGACGGCGGCGGCTACCGCAAGCTCGCCGGGATCATCGCGGGGGGGACCACCCGCCCGGGATCCACCCGCCGGGCGATCGCCACCGTCAGTGCGCGGACGGCCGCCCGGAGCCCCGGTGAGTGCGGCGTGCTGCTGCACGACGCGGCCCGGCCGCTCGTCGGCCAGCGGATCATCGCCGATTGCGTGGCGGCGCTCGGCTCGGCGGACGCGGTCGGCGTGGCCGTGCCGACGTCGGACACCATCGTCGTGGTCAGCGACGGCGTGATGACCCGGATACCGCGGCGGGACAGCCTGCTCCGCTGCCAGACCCCGCAGGCCTTCCGGCTGCCGGTGATCGCGCGCGCGCACGAGCTCGCCCTGGCCGACCCGGACTTCACCCCCACCGATGACTGCGGCGTCGTGCTGCGCTATCTGCCGGACGTCCCGGTGCACGTGGTGCCGGGCAGCGAGCGCAACCTGAAGATCACCTATCCGCGGGACCTGGCCGTCGCCGAGACCCTGCTGCGGGCCGGTGACGGCGAGGTCAGCTCCTGATCGCCTGCTTGACCAGGGTCCGGCCGAAGTCCCACATGAGCCCGCTGCCGCGGCTGGCGTCGTCCATGATGTCAATGAACGCCTCGCGGAAGAGCTTGACGTCGGTGTCGCCGATGGTCAGCGGCGGGATCAGCTTGATGATCTCCACGAAGTCGCCGGACACCTGGGTGAGGATCCGGTGCCGCTGGAACAGCGCGACCACCACCATCTGGGCGAACAGGCCGCGCCGGGCGGCCTGTAGCATGTTCCAGCTCGTCCGCAGCTTCAGCGACTTCGGCTTGGTGAACTCGATGCCGATCATCAGGCCGCGACCGCGGACCTCGCCGAGCAGTTCGTACCGGTCGACCATCTCCTGCAGGGCCCCGCGCAGCGCGTCGCCGGTCCGGGCCGCGTTCTCGGTCAGCCCGTCGGTCTCGATGACGGACAGCGTCGCGAGGCCGGCGGCCATGGCGGCGGCCCCGGAGCCGAACGTCGAATCGTGCACGAGCACCCGGTCGATCGACGAGTACACCTTGTCGAAGATCCACGCCTTGGCCATCGTCGCGCCGACCGGGACGAACCCGCCGGACAGCGCCTTGGCGACGGTGATGATGTCGGGCTCGATGTCTTCGTGCTGGTAGGCGAAGAACTTCCCGGTGCGCCCGAAGCCGCTCTGCACCTCGTCGCAGATGAGCAGGGCCCCGTGGGAATGCAGCAGGCCGGCCGCGGCGGCCAGGAACCGGCCGGCGCGATGTGCACGCCCTTGCCCTGCACCGGCTCGATGATGAGCCCGGCGACGTCTCCCTTGCGCAGCTCGCGTTCCAGCGCGTCCAGGTCACCCAGCGGGATGCATGCGTCGGGCAGCAGCGGGTTGAACCCCTTGCGGAACTCGGCCGAGCCGTTGACCGACAGCGACCCGGTGGTCAGCCCGTGGAAGGCGTGGTCGCAGTACAGCACGCGCTGCTTGGCGGTGGCGTAGCGGGCGAACTTCAGCGCTGCCTCGACCGCCTCGGTCCCGCTGTTGCAGAAGTAGAACCCGGTCCATCCCCGGTGCCTTGGCCAGCAGCCGCTCGGCGAGCAGCCCCGGCAGCAGCGGGGTGTCGAACTGCACCCAGTCGGCCAGCTCAGCGTCGAGCACGTCGTGCAGCGCCTTGCGGATGACGGGATGGTTCCGCCCGGCCGCGAAAACCCCGAATCCGGACAGGAAGTCGGTGTACCGGTTGCCCTGGCTGTCGTAGAGGTAGGCACCCTCGGCTCGTTCGTAAACGTGGTCGAAGCCGATGGCGTGCAGCATCCGGGGCAGCTGGGGGTTGAGGTAGCGACCGGTCAGCTCGTATCCCTGCCCGCTGCGCGCGCTCAGGAGACTGGGCAGATCAAAGGTCATGGTCCATTCTCTCCCGCCTGCGCGGATGACCGAGCTAATGACCCGGTCAACACGCATTGTGCGATAGCTAGCGATCCGGTAACGGCTCCGTCGCCGTGCTGGGCCACGGCCCCGGCTGGTCAGCGCGGGACCGGGCCGGGTAACTGACCGACCGACCGCGGCGCCGCGGGTTCCGGCGCGGCCGGGCGCGGCCGGGCGTTTCCGCCTCGCCCTCGCAGCAGCGTCCGCGGGCTGGTCAGGAACCCGGCGCCCCAGCACAGGTGCATCGTGGCCAGGGCCAGCGGCACCCGGGCCCGGACCCGGAGCGCCAGGTCACGGCCCCAGATCGCGGCCACGGCGGCGATCCCGGCCAGGTAGGTGGCGGGAATCACCAGGCCGAGGGCCAGCCAGCCCAGGGCGGCGGGCGCTCCGGCGGCGAATGCGGCCAGGCCGGCGGCTCCGGCGGCGGCTCCGGCGGCGATCACCGACACGGCGGCCGGCGGGGCCAGGTAGCGCAGGCTGATCGTGCCGGCGTGCTGCCGGGCCACGACCCGCCGCCACCGGCCGTAGTGGAAGTACTGGGCGCCCAGCGCCCGCGGGCTGGAGCGCGGCCGGTAGGTGACCCGCAGCTGCGGCTCGAACCAGATGACGCCCCCGGACAGCCGGATGCGGTGGTTGAGCTCCCAGTCTTCGGCCCGCAGGAAGTGCTCGTCGTAGCCCCCGGCCTTCTCGATGGCCCACCGCTGATAGACGCCCAGGTAGACGCTGTCGACCGGGCCGGCCTGCCCGCCGGTGTGGAAGCTCGCCCCGCCGACCCCGGCCTTTGAGGTCATGGCCCACGCGACGGCCTGCTCGAAGGCCGTCACGCCCTCGGCGGCCATGACCCCGCCGACGTCGGCCGCACCGGTCTCCTGCAGCGTCCGGACCGCAGTGCGCAGATAGCCGGGCGGCAGCATGGCGTGCCCGTCGACGCGGGTGATGATGCCGAACCGGGCCGCCTTGATCGCGGCGTTCACGCCGGAGGGGATCTTGCCGCTCGGGTTGGGTACCACCGTGACGTGCGGGTTGTCCGTGGCGAGCTGCCCGGCGATGGCCAGCGTGCGGTCCCGCGACGGCCCGACCGCGAGGACCAGCTCGATCTCGCCCGGGTAGTCCTGCTCCAGGATGTGCCGCACCGCGTCGGCCAGGTGCCGGGCCTCATTACGGACGGGCATGACGACCGATACCGGTGGCCAGTCACCGGCGCGTGCCGGCGGGTCCGCGGGGCCGGGGAATGTGTGCACCATGACGACCGTCACGCTACTGCACGCGACGGAGTTTTTGCCGCGTGGATCCCCGATCACTGCCTTACCAACCGGGGATCCTTACGTTCGGTGACGGCCTGCGGGCGGCCCGCGCACCCCCGGCGCGCGGGCCGCCGGCCCGGCCGCTGACCTACTGCCCGGTGTCCTCCAGGCCGGAGTCCTCGAGCATCTCGGTCACCAGCGCCGCGATCTGCGACCGCTCCGAGCGCACCAGGGTCACGTGCGCGAACAGCGGATGGCCCTTGAGCTTCTCGATGACCGCGACCACGCCATCGTGCAGGCCGACGCGCAGATTGTCCCGCTGCGCGATGTCGTGGGTGAGCACGACCCGGGAACCGGACCCGATCCGGGACAGCACGGTGAGCAGCACGCCCCGTTCCAGCGACTGGGCCTCGTCCACGATCACGAACGCGTCGTGCAGGGACCGGCCGCGGATGTGGGTGAGCGGGAGCACTTCGAACATGTCCCGGTTGAGCACCTCGTCGATGACGTCCTGCGTGGTGACCGCGGACAGGGTGTCGAAGACTGCCTGGGCCCACGGGTTCATCTTGTCGGCTTCGGAGCCGGGCAGATAGCCCAGCTCCTGGCCGCCAACGGCGTAGAGCGGCCGGAAGACGATCACCTTGCGGTGCTGGCGGCGCTCCATCACCGCCTCAAGGCCGGCGCACAGCGCGAGCGCCGACTTGCCGGTCCCGGCGCGGCCGCCGAGGGAGATGATGCCCACCTCCGGGTCAAGCAGCAGATCGAGCGCGACCCGCTGTTCGGCGCTGCGCCCGCGCAGGCCGAACGCCTCCCGGTCACCCCGGACCAGCTGGACGGATTTGTCCGGCTTGACCCGGGCCAGCGCGCTGCATCCCTCGGAGACCAGGACGAGGCCGGTGTGGCAGGGCAGGTCGCGGGCCGCTTCACAGTCGAGCGTCCCGGCCGAATACAGCTCCTCGATGTCGGCCCGCGGCACGGTCAGCTCCGACATGCCCATCCAGCCCGAGTCGGCGGGCAGCCCGGCCCGGTACTCCTGCGCGGCCAGGCCCACCGAGGCCGCCTTCACCCGCAACGGCAGATCCTTGCTGACCAGTACCACGTCGTGGCCCTCGGCCGCGAGGTTGCAGGCGACGGAAAGGATGCGGGTGTCGTTGTCGCCCAGCCGGAATCCGGCCGGCAGGACGCCGGTATCTGTGTGATTCAGTTCCACCTTGACCGTGCCGCCCAGGTCGTTGACGGGCAGCTCGGCGTCCAGCCTGCCGTGCTCTATCCGGAGGTCGTCGAGGTAGCGAAGCGCCTGGCGGGCGAAGTACCCCAGTTCAGGATGGTGGCGCTTGGCCTCCAGTTCGGTGACGACGACGACCGGCAGCACCACGAGATGCTCGTCGAACCGGCTGAACGCAGCCGGGTCGGAGAGCAGGACGCTGGTGTCGAGCACGTAGGTTCGGACTTTGCTGCGGGACCGCCCGGCAGCCGCGCCGGCACGCCGCCTGGGCTTGCTGCCCGACGCGGGAACTGGCTGGCTGCTGGCTTGCTGCGGACCGCGGCGAATCGAGGAACTGGCCACGCGATCTCCCCTGGATACCTGGAGCGGCACCCTGCTAGGAGCCTGTGCCCGGAGAGGCTCGCGTTACTCGGACCCATGCGGTGACCATCACCGCCGCGACCGGCCCATAGGGGCGTGGAGGGCCCGCAGGCCCGCCGCCAGCCACTTGGCGAGTAACGCTCACAGGCGTCTCGGACGGACCGGGGTAGGCCCATGAAGGGCCACGATCCGGCCCTTCCTTCATCACGCCTGCGTCCGGAAACGCGAACGCTTCGCAAATCCAAGGGCCTTCCCGCGGACGGCGCTCGCCGTCCGCCACTTCGAAGGTACCTGGATAACCATCGGTCTGGAAATACCGCACACGCTACGAGCTGGGAAATTCCAGGTGGGCGCGCTGCCACGGCCCTTTCCGCGGCCCGCCGGCGTGTCCCGATTCCAGACCCGCGCCCGATAAAGCCCGCAACGTCCTGTTGCGGAGAACGAGCGCCAGGAACGAGTTACGGCGAGTCGCTCATGCCGGCCCAGCGAGCCCGGGCCTTCAGGCCCGGCGAGCGGCCGGTGCTGTCGGTGAGCACCGCAGCGGTCCTACGGCGGGACGGTTGTAACCGGCCAGCGAGTCCCGGGCCTCCGGCCCGGGTGAGCGCCGGTGTGCCGGCGAAGTACCGCAGCGGGGGGAATCGGGGGGTCGTCCCCCCGGGCTATAACGCGCCGAAGCGGCGATTTCTCGCCGCGTAGGAGCGGAGCGCGCGGAGGAAGTCGACCTTGCGGAAAGCGGGCCAGTAGGCGTCGCAGAAGTAGAACTCCGAATGGATCGTCTGCCACAGCAGGAAACCGCCGATCCGCTGCTCGCCCGAGGTACGGATGACCAGATCGGGGTCGGGCTGACCGGCCGTGTAGAGGTGCTCGGCGATGTGCTCGACGTCGAGGATCTCGGCGAGCTCCTCGATCGCGGTGCCGCGGGTGGCGTGCTCATGCAGCAGCGAACGTACGGCGTCGGCGATCTCGCGCCGGCCGCCGTACCCGACCGCGACGTTCACCAGCAGGCCCGGGTTGCCGGAAGTGACGTCCGCCGCGTCCTTGAGCACCTGGGCCGTGTCGGCGGGCAGCAGGTCGAGCGCGCCCATCGGGTTCACGTGCCAGCGCTCGGCGACGAGCCGCCGCACGGTGTCCTCGATGATCCGCAGCAGCGGCTCGAGCTCGGCGGCGGGCCGGGTGAGGTTGTCGGTGGACAGCAGCCACAGGGTGACGACCTCCACGCCGGCTTCCCGGCACCACTCGAGCAGCTCGAAGATCTTGTCGGCGCCCTTCTGGTGACCGCTGGCCACGTCGAGCAGGCCGGCGGACCTGGCCCACCGGCGGTTGCCGTCACACATCACGCCGACATGCCGGGGAATCACCTCCGGGGACAGGGAACTTTCGAGCCTGCGTGCGTAGAGCCGGTAAACCAGGCCACGAAATCCCATGTAGCGACCTTCCCGTCACCGTTGCTCAGCCATAAGAACCGTATCCAACGATCCTGAGGTATCGGCAAAGAGCGGGTGAAAGGGGTGGACGCACGGCTGCCGTAGGCCGCTTCCGGCCCACCGGCACCGATGCGGGCCAGGTCAGGCGATCGACTTGAGGATCGAGGGGGCCAGCCCCTCGAATGACGGGATGTACTCGCTGCGCTCCCGCTTCATCCTCTCGACCATGGCTGCCTGGTCAGCGGCGCGGCCGGTGCCCTCGACGATGGCCTGCACGATCGCGGAGGAGCAGGGAATCGTGACCTTATTGGAATCTGGGTTGTTGCTGCTGCCGCTGCGCCCGGTGCTCAGCACGAAGGGTTTCCGGCCCGTCAGGTGCGTGGGCCCTCCGAACGTACCTCCTCGACCCGGCGCAGTGCTGACCGCAGGTCGGCCAGCCAGGAATCCTCGTGCTGCCCGACCAGGCGCACGCACCAGGCCAGCGCGTCGCTCCTGCTGCGCGCGACACCGCCCTCTACGAGGGTGTCGAGGACCCGGCGCTCCGGCTGGCGCAGGCGGGTCATAACGGGCACGGACAGGGTGGTGAACATCTCGGTCCGGCCCCCGCAGGTGACGCCCCACGACACCTTGCGCCGGAACCGGTGCTCGGCCTCCCGGGCGATGTCGACCCGCCGGGCCCGCGTCTCCTCACGGAATCTGCGGATCCGGCCTTCGGCGGCCGCCGCGTGCTCGGCGTCAGACGCGTCCGCGGCGGTCTCCGGGTCGGGCAGCGTCCCGATCACGGTGATCTCCTCGCGGTCCGCCTGGACCACCGGCACCGCGGTGAACCATCCGGCCGGAAGCCGCCCGGCGAACCAGCCACGCAGTCGTTCGCCCGGGGAGCCTTCGTCATCCTGCCCGGCCCCCTCCTGGGCGCCGTCCGCGCTGTCACCGGCCTGGCCGGCTGCGCTGGTGATGTCGTCAGCGCCAGGCTCTTCGGCCGGCCCCTCTTGCTCTGTACTCATGTAATTATGATTACACCGTCGCGTGCAGGCGTCAAGACACCCGGGCTCTACCCGGGGACGGGGCCGCCCCCGGGGCGCCCTCCGTGACGGCGGCCGTCTGGTGCCCGTGCACCCGGTCGCTAACGGCCACACCCACGAGCACCAGGACGACCACGATGTTCAGGGCCAGCGCCGTTACGTGCGGGGCCAGCGGCAGCAGGAGGAACAGCACGGCGATCGCGGTGACACGCGTCCAGGAGACGACGCCCCAGATGACCCGCTTGAACAGGACGTGCCCGGCGAGGAACAGCACCGCCCCGCCGATCACCATCCAGGTCGTGCTCATGCGGCCGACCACCGCGGGATGGTTCAGCACCTCCTGGTCGGCGGCGGCCGCGACGATGATCCCGGCCACCATCACCGGGTGGATGAGGTGGTACGCGGAGTTGGCCAGCCGCCCGGGATCGGCCGACCCGGCGATGATCCGCGCCCCTTCCTCCGCGCTCCGGTCGAAGTAGATCCACCACAGCGCGACGCTCCCGGCGAAGGCGGTGACGAACGCCGCGACCGCGGCGGCGGTGACCTGCGCCCGCACCGACAGGGCCTGGCCGATGACGACGATCGACTCGCCGAGGGCGATGATGATGAACGCCTGGCAGCGCTCGGCGAAGTGGCCGCCCGCGATCGTCCACTCGTCGCTGGTGGTCCGGCCCATCCCCGGGGTGTAGAAGCCGATACCGTCGGCGAGCAGATCCACCCCGAGGGCGGCGAGCCACACCAGCTCCCGGGCATGGCCGCCCACGAAGGCTCCGCCAATCCACACGCAGCCGCTGGCCACCGACCACAGCGTGACCCGGGTGAAGATGCGGTCGACCCGCTGGCCCCGCCCGGCGATCGCGACGAACGCGGACCGGCCGACCTGCATCAGCACGTACGCGCCGGCCACGATCAGCCCGCGGGACCCGAACGCCGCGGGCAACGCCGCCGACAGCACCAGACTGACCAGCATTAGGGCGATGAGCATGAGCCGGACCGGTATCCGCTCGGCGTCCAGCCAGTTTGTCGCCCAGGTCGTGTAGACCCACGCCCACCAGACCAGGGCGAGCAGCAGCGCGGTCTGCAGCGCGCCATCCGCCGTCGGCTCGGCGAGCAGGTGATGCGACATCTGGGTGACGGCGAACACGTACACCAGGTCGAAGAACAGCTCAATGTTGGTGACCCGCTGCTCGCCGGAATGGTCCTGCAGCAGGCTGCGCCGCGCGTCGCGCCGTGCACCGGAGGCCTCGTGACCACGCCGCATCACACGCGTGACCATATCGCCTGCGCCACGGCCGGGCGGACGGGGCTGGCCCGGGCGGAGGGTCAGATGGAGCCTGCCACCGCGGCGGCCAGGGCCGGGTCCACCCGGACCGCGCCGGCGAACTCGTTGCCGGTATCGGCCGGGACGACCTCCACGTTCTGTCCCGGCTGCGGGGCCTGGATCATCTTGCCGTCACCGAGATAGATGGCGACGTGCGAGATGTAGCCCGGATCGGTGGGATCGGTGTGGTAGAAGAGCAGGTCACCGGGCTGAAGCTGGCTGACGGGTACCGCCGGGCCGGTCCGGGCCTGATCGGCGGCCACCCGTGGCATGCGCACCCCGGCCTGCGCGAACGACCATTGCACCAGGCCGGAGCAGTCGAATGAGGCCGGGCCCGCCGCCCCCCAGACGTACGGCATCCCCTGGCGGCTGAGGGCCGCGTCCAGCGTGGTGACGATCTGGCTCTGGCCGGCCCCCGCGGTGCTGCCCGAGACGCCGGACACGCCGGCCGCGGTGGCCTCGGTCGTGGTGGCGCCCGCGCTGACCTGCTCCATGAGCGGCTCGGCGGCGGCACCGTGCGGGATGACCCGTTTCACCGCGGTGGCGAGCGAGGCCAGGTTGGCGTGCGGGGCGCTGATCACGATGGCGTTGGCGGCGGGCATGCCCAGCGAGCGGGCCACGGCGTGCGAGACCACCGCATCGATGCCCTCGATACCGACGGTGCCGAACCCGCCGACCTTGAGGTTCTCCCGCTTGGCCGCGTTCACGTGCACCGTGCCGCCCAGCGGCAGCTTGTCCTGGCTGCCCATGGTGTAGGAGACGGCCATCGCGCCGGCGGCCACACCCTGCCAGAGCTGATCGGACGCGGCCGTCTTCTGCGCCGCGTAGCCGCGGAAGGTGGACGCGTCCACCCCGAGTACGGCGGTGTACTTACCGTTTACCTGGATCTTGGCCGCTTCCACGGACTGGGCCGCGGTGACCCCGGGCAGACGCTGAATCGCGCTCAGGGTGCTGGCCGGGAGCGACGATGAGGCGACCACGATCATGTCCGCCTGGAGCAGTCCGTGCAGCGGGGCGACCGTGGCGGTGCTGCGGCCCGGCGGCTGGGCCACTGGCAGCGAAAATGAGGTCAGGCGGGAGGTGCCGGGGAACGGCACCAGCGAACGCGCGCCGGCGGCCGCCCCCTGGATCGCCGGATGCGAGCTGGTGGGGCGCCACACAGCCGGGATCCCCAGGCCCAGTCCCGTTCCGAGCAGGCCAGCCACGCCGGCCAGGGCAGCCAGGGAACGTGCCTTGTCCCGCACAGGCCCTCCCCTTCGTCGCGGACACCGGTGTCTGCTCGGCGGCACGGCAGCCTCACTCATGTCGCGTCGCCCGGCGAGCCATCCCCTCTATGACGGAGCCGGCCCATCCGCCGGTTCCGCCCGGTTTCGGCGAGTCCGTGCAACGCTCCTTGGCCAACATGCCAAATGTGTGCCCCAACCGTCTAGACCCTGGCAGTTTGAGATTGATGCGGCATGATTCATTCAGCCAGCGTTCAGCGTGCCTCTTCGCGTCGTTTCGTACCTCATGACGCATTGGACACTCCCCCGTTGGCCGCCACTGCACCATGAGAGGCATCAGCTACCTGCACGGAGTACTCAAAGTCAGATAATGTTGCTCTCCGTGCGCGACAGGACGCTTCCGGGCAGGACGTCCGATCCTGGTCATATTTTGTGATCATTGGCGCGAATATGATCGCAATTGGGTCGTTGCGATCGCCGGCTCAGGGCAGATCCAGCTCGGCCCGGAGCGCCGCCGGGTCCGTGACCGGCAGCCGGCAGGTGAAGTGACGGCAGACGTACGCGGCGGCCTCTCCGTTCACCAGCCCCCGGCCGGCCAGCAGCGGAACCGGTGCGTCCGTCCCGTTGCCCAGCGCGAGCACGGCTCCGGGCGGTGCGGCCAGCAGGGCGGCCCGGTGCAGCTCGCGGGTACGCGCGCTGCCCGGCGGGCCGACGACGGCGATCTCGGCCGGGCCGGCGAGCACGGCCTCGGCGACCGCGAGGCCCGAGCCCGCCGCCCGCGGGTACCGCCCGGCCAGAACCGGCGCAGCGCCCAGCGCGGCGAGGGCCGCCGCACGATGCCGCGCGGAACCGGTCAGCGCCGCGTAACTCAGCAGTGCCCCGGCCGCGGCGAACGTGCCCGAGGGGGTGGCGTTGTCGGCGGGGTCGGCGGGCCGGAAGATGAGCTGCTCGGCGCCGGCCGCGGTGTCGTAGAACCCCCCCTCTCCATCGCCGAACGAGGCGAGCACCGACTCCAGCAGCTCACCGGCCAGCGCCACCCACCCGGGCTCACCCGTGACGCCGGAGAGGGTGATAAAGCCCTCGGCCACGCACGCGTAGTCCTCCAGGACGCCCGCGCTGTCGCCGGCCACCCCGTCGCGGGAGCTGCGCGCGAGACGGCCACCGGACAGGTGGACCCGCGCGAGCAGGCGGGCCGCGTCCCGGGCCGCCGCCACCAGATCGCCGCGGTCCAGCATCAGGCCGGTCTCAGCCAGCGCCGCGATCGCGAGACCGTTCCACGCCGCGACCACCTTGTCGTCCCGGCCCGGGCGGACCCGCTGGTCCCGTGCGGCGAGCAGGGCGGCACGGACGGCATCGAAGCGCGCGGCATCGGCGGGTTCCCCCGGCCGCCGGAGGACCGAGCGGCCGTGCTCGAACGTCCCGGCCCGGGTCACCCCGAACGCCTCGGCCGCGAAGGCCGCGTCCTGCTCAGCCAGGGCCTCCGTGAGCTCGGCCGGCGACCAGACGTAGAACCGGCCCTCTTCGCCCTCGCTGTCCGCGTCGAGAGAGGCCGCCAGGCCGCCCTGAGGTGTCCGGAGCTCGCGGAGCATCCAGTCACAGGTCTCCGCCGCGACGCGGCGGGCCAGTCCCGATCCGGTCCGGCGCCAGGAGTGGGCGTAGACCCGGGCGAGCAGGGCGTTGTCGTACAGCATCTTCTCGAAGTGCGGCACCACCCAGGCTTCGTCCGTGGAATAGCGGGCGAACCCCCCGCCGAGCTGGTCGTACATCCCGCCGCGGGCCATGGCTTCCAATGTCTGGCCGGCCATCCGCCGGGCCACGGCACTGCCCGTCCGCTCGTCGTGCCGCAGCAGGAACTCCAGCACCATGGACGGGGGGAATTTCGGCGCCCGGCCGAATCCGCCGTGGTCCTCGTCGAAATCACCGGCCAGGGCGGTGACGGCCGTGGCGGTGAGGTGCGCCAGGCTGGCCCCGGCCTCGCCGGGCCCAGCAGGGCCGCTGCCGCCATCCGGGCCGGCGAGGACATCCAGGCCGCCCCCCTCGCGCAGCGCCCGGGCGGTCGCGGCCACGTTGCCCGCCAGCGCGCCGGCGACCTGGCCGGCCTGTTCCTCGACGCCGCCCCGGTCGGTCCGCCAGGCGCCGGACACGCCGAGGATCAGCTGCCGGAACTGCTGCCGGGGGAAATAGGTGCCGCAGTAGAACGGGGCACGGTCCGGTGTCATGAATACCGTCATCGGCCAGCCGCCCTGGCCGGTCATGGCCTGCGTGGCGGTCATGTAGACGGCGTCCACGTCGGGACGCTCCTCCCGGTCCACCTTGATCGCCACCAGGTGCTCGTTCATCAGCGCGGCGGTCGCGGGATCCTCGAACGATTCGTGCGCCATCACGTGACACCAGTGGCAGGCGGCGTAGCCGACCGAGAGCAGCACGGGCACGTCGCGCCGTCTGGCCTCGCCGAACGCCTCGTCCGACCATGGCCACCAGTCGACCGGGTTGTCCGCGTGCTGCAGGAGGTACGGGCTGGTCGCGTCCTTCAGCCGGTTCGCCATGGGTCCATACTGGCTCACCGGCCCGGGCCGCGGCGATCCGCTCAGCGGCCCAGCAGCACACCGCGATGCTGCCAGGCCAGGCGGAGCAGCGCCGCCCCGGCCGGCTGCATGGCCTCGACACTGGTGAAACGGGCCACGTTCGGGGCGCTGAACTCGATACCGGCGCCATCGCCCGGGGCGGCCGGCCCGGACAGGAGGGGTCCCTCGTCGTTCGCCGCGACCAGGCCGCCGAACTCCGCGTCGAAGAAAGACGCGTCGAAGACCAGGACGGTCAGCAGATCGACGTCCAGCGTCAGCGGGTCGGCTCCCACCCCGAGCCAGTAGCCGCGCAATGTCCCGGCCCGCTGCGCGCCGGCCAGCGCGGCGAAGAACGGCCAGCGCGGGTAGTCGATGGGCGCGTCCCCGCTGCCATAGTCCTCGCTGGTGCCCAGAAGTTCCTCGGACACCTCGCGGGCGATGGCCTCCCACAGGCCGAGGTCGTTGGCCAGGTTCCACGTGGCCTCGTGCGACGGCTGGAACATGCCGGCCGGGGCGACCTGGTACAGCCCGCCGTTGACCGCCACGCTGGCCGGATCCCGCCAGTGCAGGAACATCTGCGCCCGGCCGGTGGCCCGGTCCAGGCGCAGGATCAGGGTGGCGATGCCGGTGGTCACCGACCGCCGGGCCAGGTCGAGCGGATCACCGATCCGCGACCGCAGCGGCAGCTCGGTCAGGCTGAGCGGCGCGGCCGTGGCCGGGGCCGTGGCCGGGGCCGGGGCCGCCCTTCCATCCGGTGAGCCGGATGCCGCGCCGCGCCCGGCCACGCCGCCGCCGTCGCCACCCCCGGCGCCGCCGCGGCGCGCGAGTACCCGGGCGGCCGTTTCGTGGGCGACAGCCTCGCTGACGTTGATCAGGTCGAAGTAGCGGTTGATGCCGAAGGTGAACTGGCCGCCCGCAGCTCCGGTGGCCGCCGCAGCGGCCGCCAGCAGCCGGTAGCAGGTCCGGTTCTCCAGCAGCCGGGGCCTGCTCAGGCCGGCGAGCGCGTCGGCGTAGGACGCGAAGCGGGCGCCATTGTCCCGCAGCGGGCGCACGCCCTCCGAGCCCTCCGGCTGGACCGGGTCGATGACCGTGCCGTGCTGGCCAGGCTGCCAGGACAGCGCGACCGCCGCCAGCGGGACCGGCGTGGCCGGGAGCCACTCCGGGCGGGCCAGCAGCGGCGTCCCGGCCACCCGCCAGGACGCCGGATACAGCTCCTGCGCCAGCTGCGCCAGCTCATGGCGGTGCGCGTTGAGGTACGACCGCTCACGCAGCCATTGCTGCTGCGTGAGCGGGGCCGGGGCCGGCGGCCCGGTCCCGCGCCCCGGCGTATCCGGCTGATTCATCATGTGGGTGAGCGCCTCCGGTTTCCCGGGCTCATTGTTCCGCATTGTCCCGCAGCGGGCCGCCGGCCGGGCCGACGCCGCGCTGACCGGGCTTACCGGCCCCGGGCCGGCCTCCGCCTTTCCGGCAAATTACCTTATTAGCCGCGAATGACCCCATTCTTTGAGCCATTTTCCGGGTGGCCTTATTAATGCCCCGCGCGTTGCCTGCCGAGGACACGGTAGGTTACCGGCGGCATTCTAGTGAATGCATTTCAAGAGGCCCTCAGTTAAGAGAGTAAAATTGTCTGAAAATTCCAATTCCTCGCATATCGCAGTAGCGGTGGGGACACGGCCGGAAATAGTGAAGCTCGCGCATATCGTGCGTATGCTGGGCCCGGCGGCGAGACTGGTCCACAGCGGTCAGCACACCGACGAGGAACTGGCGGGCGTATTCTTCTCCGCCGCGCGGCTGCCGGCCCCTGAGGCCCTGTCCGGTATCTGCGGCGAGCCGCGTCATGTCCAGATCGGCCGGATGGTGGAGCAGTTCGGCGCGCTGTTCACGCAGCAGCTCCCGGCGGCGGTCCTGGTCCAGGGCGACACGAACACCGCCTCGGCCGCCGCTCAGGCCGGAAACTACGCGGGCGTGCCGGTCGTGCACGTGGAAGCGGGGCTCCGGTCATTCGACCGCGGCATGCCCGAGGAGATGAACCGGTGTGTCATCGGCGTCCTCGCTGATCTGCACTGTGCCCCGACGGAGGGCGCGGTGGCCAACCTCCGGGCCGAGGGCGTGCCGGCCGGCCGCATCATGCTGACCGGCAACACGATCGTGGAAGCGACCCTCAGCATGGTCCCCGGCGAAACGACAGCCCGGGCTATCGCCGCACGCGCAGGCGTGCAGCCGGGCGAGTACGTCCTGGCCACCATCCACCGTCCCGAGAACACCGACGACCGGCTGCGGCTGCAGATCATCCTCGACGAGCTGAGCAAGCTGGGTCTGCCCGTGCTGCTCCCGCTGCATCCCCGCACCCGCCTGGCCGTGCAGCGGCACGGGCTGACCGCGGAACTTGAGCGGCTCCGCCTGGCCTACCCGGCCGACCACCAGACGTTTCTCGGGCTGGCCCGGCACGCGCGCCTGATCGTCTCTGATTCCGGTGGTGTCCAGGAGGAGTGCACGGTCCTGAAGCGCCCGCTCATCGTCATCAGGAATTCAACCGAGCGCCCCGAATCCATCGACGCCGGGTTCGCGCACCTCGTGCAGCCCGGCCCGCTGATCGGCGACCTCGGCCGGCAGCTGATCGGTGACGAGGGGCTGAGCGAGCGGCTGGCCAGCCTTCCCTGCCCGTTCGGTGACGGCCGGGCCAGCGAGCGGATCACCGCTTGCCTGCAGGAATATCTGCGCTGACGGCGCCGATGAGGCTGCGGACATGGAAAATGACGGGGGCCCCGCTCACGCGGGGCCCCCGTCACCAGCTATCCGGTCAGGCCGCCGCGGCGGCGCGGCGGCGCCGGGTGACCTGGTAGGCCACCCCGCCCAGCATGAGCACGGTGAGGCCGCCCAGGCCGATCGGCAGCGCCATGCCGGGCAGCACCGGCACCGGGGCCAGGCTGGCGGCGTTGCAGACGCTCTCGCCGATCGTGAGGGTCTGCGTACCGCCGGCGAGCTGCACGTACACGGCGTCCACGGTCAGGGTGCCGTCAGCGGCCGTGGTCTGGCGGTTGAGCGTGATCGTGCCGACGCTGGGCACCGAGACGGTCGTGTTCGGCGCCGCGTTGGAGGCCAGCGCGATCGGCAGGCCCAGGGTCGAGACGTTGCCGTTGGCGATACTGGAGGTGCCGCTCACGGTCGCGGTGTTGGGGTCGAAGCTGCACGATGACGTCACCGCGGTGGCCGTCAGGTTCACCCCGGTCCCCAGACCCGCGGACGGGTTGGCGATGGTCGACGACGCACTCGTCGCGTCGGCCGTGTCGGTCACGAGCCCGCTGCTGAGCAGGCTGCCGGCGCTGATGCTGCCCAGCGTCACGGGCGACGTGCCCGGGTAGGTGGCCTCGGCGACCGGGCTCACGCTGACCGCGCCGGTGGCCTGCGCGCCGTACGCCTCGTTGGGTGACGCCGCGGCGGCGGGACCCGCCGCCGCGGCGAGGATGCCGCCGGCCAGTGAAACCGACGCCGCAGCCTTCACGAGGCCGTTAATTTTCCCATTCACTTGTTTCCCCCATCATTACTGAGATCATTTCAAGAGCCGGTGGTTCCGGTTGGCCCGGCAGCTCGATATCGGACAGGAACTCTGCATTGCGGCGGGTTTTAAACCAATCTTCGCGATGCCGGATGATCCGGCAGAACGCCCGCCACGACGTGACATAAAAGATCAGGACGAAAAGCGAGTACCCGAGGCCGAGCCCAATGGCCTGGATAGTGCTGATACGCCGTTCGTACAGCTTCCGGTAAAGCGGGCCCCAGAGGACGAACGGGCCGACGCCGGCCAGCAGGTAGAAACCCAGGATCATCCAGCCGCCACTGATCATCCACGCGCTCATCGCGCTCGGTCCCGCGGCGTAGTTCGCGATGAACACCGCAGCCGGTATGGGGTAGATGAGGGTCCCGATGAGCTGAAGCCACGGCTGCATCAGGTAGTACGTCGCCTCGAGGGCCCCGAGCGTGGCCACGTACGGCGATGTCCACAGCTGGCGCAGGTACATGCCGCACTGCATGGTGCCCTGGCCCCACCGGGTCCGCTGCCTGACCAGGCGGCGGATGTCCGGCAGGCCTTCCTGGTCGACGTAGGTGTCCTGGGTGTACTCGTTGCGGTGCCCCGTCATCAGCAGGTGCAGGCTGAGCTCATAGTCCTCCAGCAGGGCACCGCGCCACGGGTCGCCGTTTTTGTCGGCCACCACGTCCAGCGCGGACAGTCGGCTGAACTGCCCATTCCCGCCCAGCCCGACGCTCCTGGTGAACCGGCGCGCGGTCTGGATCGCTGAGATCGGGATCCGGAACTCCAGATCCTGCAGCCGGACTAGGGTGTGCCCGAGGGCGTTGACCAGCCGTCCCCGGTGCGGGAACGGGCGGGGATCGTCCCGGTTGATCATCTGCACCATGATCTGGACCGAGCCGACCGCCGGGTCGCCGAAGAGGGTGGCGCCCGCGCACACCTCCAGGCAGTTGGGCGCCGGCCGCCCGTCCGCGTCGATCACGCCGATGACCGTCTTCCGGCGGTCCGCGAAGGCCGGCATCCATTCGTCCAGCGCCCGGTACGCGGCGTTCAGCGCGTTGCCCTTGCCGGTGCGCGCGTCCGGATGGCGGCGGGACACGACGTGCACGAACGGGTCGAACTGGGCGCGGACGGCGGCGATGGGCCCGGTCCGGTCGTCGCTGTCGTCATCGATGACCCAGACGTGCGCGGCCGGAAAGACGGCCCGCAGGTAATCGATCGTCCCGCCGATCACCTGTTCCTCGTTCAGCGCCGGCACGAACAGGTGCCAGGTCAGGGCGTCCGGATTCCCCGGCCGCCGGGGCCGGTACCGCGAGAACGGCACCACGATGATCAGGACATAGGTGATGAACGCGACGCTCATCAGCAGGGCGATCGCCTGGGCCACCGCCACGGCGACCTGTACGGCAGGACTGTTCACGAGAGGGTTCTCCGATGCCAGGGACGCAAGAAGGCCGTCAGCCGCACACCGTCCCGCGAGGAGACGATGACCGTGAGGAGCGCCAGGCTGATGGCGATGCAGACGATGCTGACCAGCGACCCCAGGATCAGGTGACCGATCTGGTAACCGGTGCCCAGGCCGCCCAGCCGGACCGCGATGGCGATCACCCCGATGCGCAGCAGGTTTCCCGTGACGAGCACGACGGCTGACACGGTGAGAGCCTTGGCGACCCGGACCACGGGAAGCCGGCGCGGGATCATCAGCAGCATGCCCAGGCCGCACAGCGGCACGATCAGCAAGGCCGAACTGCAGTCCGGCGTGATCTCCAGCCCGTACGCGCTGGACGTTCCCAGGCCAAACCAGATGATCGGCGCTGTGGACGCGGCCAGCACCGGGGTGACGAGGCCGTAAATGTGCCCGGCGACGTCCGCCTCCAGATGCCGGAACTGGTACTGGAAGATCATCAGCGACAGCGCGATCCCCCCGAGCGAGCCGGCCGCCAGCACCCGGGGACCGCGCCCGGGGCGCCGCTGGGCCGCGCCATGCCGCCCGGTGTGCCGCGGCGGCCGGCGCCCCGGCTGCGGCCGGGGAGACGGTTTCGCGGCATGCCGGCCTGGCACGGCGGCCCTGGAACGGGATCGGGGCGGCCTGCGCACGTCGGGGTAGCTGTGCACAGCGTGCTGTCTCCCTTAAATGGGGAAGATCGAACGGATGCGCGCGGCGGAAGGAAGCCGGCCGTCACCTTGGATACGCTGGGTGACGATCGTGAAGCCTAGAGTGATCAATTGGGGCGCGCAAGCGAAGCGCCGAAAAAGAGATTCACGTGTCGGGCTTGGCCCGTGAATTCCGGAATTCCCGCTGTCCGGGCATCGCCGGACATCGCCGGGCGGGGCCGCGCCAGAAGGTGGCCGGGCGCCGGGCAGAGCCGCGTCACAGCGGGCAGGCAGGCGGGGACGCGTCGCAGGGCGGGCGGCCCGCGTCAGAAGGGCGCCGGGCAGAGCCGGGTCAGAGGGTGGCAGGGACGGGGCGGACGGGGCGGGCGGAGCGGGCGGCCCTGGTGCGGCGGCCGGTGGCCCAGGCCCGGCCGGCCAGGTAGAACACGGTGCCGCCCACACCGACGAAGAACCCCAGGGGCCAGTTGGTCTCGTACGAGACCACGATCCCCGTCCATACCGTCACCAGGCCGAAGGCGACCGACAGGGCGATCGCGAGCCCAGGGCGGCTGGTGAACGAGCGCGCCGCGGCCGCGGGCCCGATCATCAGGCTGAACATCAGCAGCGCGCCCACCACGGGCACGGTCATGCTGGTCGCCAGGGCCATGATGAGCAGGAAGACGAGCTCCATCCGCCGGGCGCTCACGCCGCGCGCCTCGGCGACGTCCGGCATCGCGGACGACAGCATCAGCGGCCGGAAGATGACGACGATGGCGGCGATGCTCGCCAGGCCCAGGCATGCGATCGGCAGCAACTCACCCGGGCTCACGCCGAACACCTCACCGAACAGCAGCGCGTAGGTCTCCTGGGCGTACTGGCTGCTCACGCTGACGAACAGGGCGCCGAGGCCGAGCATCAGGACCAGGGCCAGCGCCGTGGCCACATCGTGCCGGGCGCGGCGGCCGAACGCCCCGATAGTAAGCGCCCCGGCAACGGAGAACACGGCGAGCCCGATGAGGGTGCTGATCCCCAGCAGGCTCGCGCCGGCCGCGCCGGCGAAGGCGCCGTTGGGAATCGCGTGCGCAGCGAACGTCGAGCCGCGGAGCACGGCGAAGAAACCGACCACGCCCGCGATGACCGCCACGATGGTCGCCGCGATCCAGGTGTTCATCATGAAACCGCTGAACATGCCCTCTCCCCCGGGCGGGCCTCAGCGGCCTCAGCCTTCCTGGACCGTGATGGCCGGCGCAGGTACGTGAGCACGTAGAAGATGACGACGAAGACGACGATGAAGAAGCTCACCGGCCAGCCGTGCCCGTGCGGCGGCCAGTAGTAACTGTCGTAGGCCAGGATGATCCCGAGCCAGGTCGCGATCACGCCGATCAGCGCGGCCGCGGCCATGGCGCGCACCGGTCCCCTGGCGATCCGCAGGGCCGTCGCGGCGGGACCGATCAGCAGCGCCGTGCTGAGCACCGCGCCGATGGCCACGGCGGACAGCGAGACGGATATGGCCAGGGCGACCAGGTAGGCCGCGCCCACCGCGCGTACCGGCACACCCCGGGCGGCGGCGATATCCGGGCTCAGCGAGCTCAGCAACAGGACCCGCGACAGCACCACGACGACCACGAGCGCGATCAGGCCGGACGCGATCAGGGCCGGGACAGTCGACGGGGCGATGACGAATATCGAGCCGAACAAGACCGTGAACGACGCGCCCGTCGTGCTCGTCGTCGCCGAGCCGAGGTAGAGGAACAGCGCGGCCAGGCCGAGGGCGGCACCGAGCACGACGCCGGTCGCGACGTCCCGGCCGCGACGGCGCTGGACGCCGATGACCTCCAGGAACGCGGCGGCGCCGATCCCGAACACCAGGAAGCCCCAGAACTGGTTGAGCCCGACGAGGAAGGCGCCGGAGCCGCCGGTCGTGGCCACGTCGGCGAGCGCGTGGCCGGCGAACGACTGGCCGCGCGTCACCGTGAACACCCCGACGACGCCCGAGGTGATGGCCACGACCGTGCCAACGAGCACGGCCACGCGCACCGGGCCGCTCGACAGCAGCCCGGGCTCCACCAGGTAGCGGAGGAAATGACCCATGCCGCTCACGCGGCTCCGCTGCCGTGCACGGCACCGGGCCGGGCGGCCACCTCGTCCGGGCTGCCGGCGTCCTCGCCATCCTCGCCGGCCACGATGACCACCCGGCCGTGCACGTGCAGCACGTCCACATGCTGGCCGTACAGCTTGCTCAGCACGTCGGTGCGCAGGACCTCATCGGCGCTGCCCACCGCGGCCCGGCCGGCCGCGACATAGACGATCCGGTCCATGACCGGGGCGAGCGGGTTCATGTCGTGGGCGGAGATCAGCACCGCGATCTGCTGCTCCCGGGCCAGCCTGGCGAGCACGCCGACGATGCCCTGCGCGCTGCGGATGTCGAGGTTCGCCAGCGGCTCGTCGAGCAGCAGCAGCTTCGGCGAGCTGATCAGCGCGTGCGCGATCATCACCCGCTGCTGCTCGCCGCCAGACAGCTCGCCGACCCGGGCATCGGCGTAGCCGTCCGCGCCGACCGCGCGCAGCGTCCCGGCGACCAGCTCGCGGCGTGCGCGGGAAGGGAAGGGGATCCCGAGGCGGTCCCCGTCGATGCCGAGGGCCACCACGTCACGCACGCGCAGCGGCATGTCCGGCTCGATCAGCAGCTTCTGCGGGACGTAGCCGATCAGCGAGCCGTGCCGCCGGCCGCTTTTCCCGTGCGGCTGCCCGGGAAAAGTGACGGTTCCCGCGGTGGGCGGCTGAAGCCCGAGGATCACCCGCAGGATGGTCGTCTTGCCGGCGCCATTCGGCCCGATCAGGCCGGTGAACTCGCCCGGCCGGATGGTGAACCCGACGTCAGCGAGGATCTCCCGGCCGGACAGCCGGACGCTGATCCCGTCGAGGCGGAGCAGTTCGCCGGCGTCGCGGCGGTGGGCGCTATCGGGCATCACAGTTTCTCTGCCGACTTCTTGCTGGCCACGGCCTGCTGGAGATCCCGGGTCTCGGCCAGCATCCAGGACTGATAGTCATAACCCGGCACCGGCATGGTCTCGTAGACGCCGACGACGGGTATGCCGTTCTCCTTCGCCAGCGAGATGAACGACTGCGTGAGGTTATCGGTTACCTGCTGGTTGTAGAGAAAGACCTTTACTTTGCGCTGGGCGAAAAGGCTCCGCTCCAGCGCAGTGTCCTGGGCCGACGGGTCGACGCCGTTCATGATGTCCGCCTGGAAGGGGAAGGGCGTCATGATGTCGGTGCCCGCGGCCTGCAGCATGTAGTCCGCGACCGGTTCGGTGACCGCCACGGGCGTGTTCGGGTACTTCGCCCGGAACGAGGCGATGGCCTGGTCCCAGGTGGTCAGCGAGCTGATAAAGGTGCGCGCGTTGGCGCGGAAGTACGACGCGTGGGACGGCTGGATGGCGGCCAGGCCGGCCGCGATAGCGTTGGCCACCGCGGGCATCGTGGTCGGCTTGTACCAGAGGTGCGGATTCGGCGTGCTGTCCGGCAGGCCGAGCAGGTTCTGCACGTCGATGACCTTCCGGCTGGAGTCCGGCACCGCCTTCTCGATCGTGTTCATGAACGTGTCGTAGCCGACGCCGTTCTGCACGACGAGCTGCGCCGAGCTGATCTGGCGGGCGACGCTCGTACTCGCCTCGAACGTGTGCGGGTCGGTATTCGGGTTACTCATGATGGCGGACGCCTGCACGTACTTGCCGCCGACCTGCTGGATGACGTTGGCGTACTCGTTCTCCGCGCCGACCGCCACGATGGCATCGCCGGCGGCGGCGGACGGTGCGGCCGCCGGGCCTGAGGTGCACGCGGTAGCGAGCAGGACCGCGCTGAAGGACATGGCCGCAGCCAGGGCCTTACCGGACCGGAGCATAGCCGTAATGATAATCATTTCTATTTGGACCCGTCAAAACGAGGCGGTAACGTGCGGGGGTGACCACCTCGAAGCCCGATCGCGCCGCGGCCCCGCCGGCCGGGGACGGCGCTTCCCCGGCGGAGCGGCCCGGAAGCCCGCGGGGAACCAAGGTGCGCGGGACGAGGCAGGCCGCGGCGCTCGTCGCCGCGCTGGACAATCTGCCGGGCTTCTGCAGCGCGCAGCAGATCCACGCTGAGCTGCGGCGGCGGGGCGAGCACATCGGGCTCACCACCGTGTACCGCCATCTGCAGGTGCTCAGCGAGGAAGGCAGCGTCGATGCGATCCGCGACGACAGCGGCGAGACGCTGTACCGGCAGTGCGGCACCAGCGCCCATCATCACCACCTGACCTGCCGTACCTGCGGGAAGAGCGTCGAGGTGGAGGGCCGTGCCGTCGAGCAATGGGCCGAGCGCGTCGCCCGCGATGCCGGATTCACCGACGTGGGCCACACGGTGGAACTCTTCGGCCTGTGCCCCGATTGTGTTAGCCCGGGGGGCGACCCCCCGGAACCGTGCTAGCCCGGGGGGCGACCCCCCGGAACCCCCCGCTGCGCTCCGCGCCCCGCGGTGGTAACTCGCCGACAGTGCTGGCCCGGGGGCGACCCCCCGGAACCCCCCGCTGCGCTCCGCGCCCCGCGGTGGTAACTCGCCGACAGTGCTGGCCCGGGGGGCGACCCCCCGGAACCCCCCGCTGCGCTCCGCGCCCCGCGGTGGTAACTCGCCGACACACCGGCCACTCGCCGGGCACGAGGCCCGGCTCGCTGGGCCGGTAATGAGCGCCTCGCCGTAACCTGTGCGGCTGCTCGCCGATAGCACCGGCCACTCGCCGGGCCTGACGGCCCGGACTCGCTGGGCCGGTATGAGCGCCTCGCCGTAATTGGCCTGGCGGATGAACTCGCGGGACAAAAAGGCCCGGCCCCCGGATCGTTTGGATCCGGGGGCCGGGCCCCGGCCCCCGGGCCGATTGGTCCGGGGGCCAGCTTGTTGTGCGGGCACGCCGCTCTTAGGCGGCGATCGCCTGCTCCGCCGTCACGGCGGGTTCCAGGGCCAGCCGGAGCACGTCGCGCACATCCGTCATCGGGTGCACGGTCAGCTTTTCCAGCACCTCGGCGGGCACGTCGTCCAGATCCGCCTCGTTCCGCTTCGGGATCAGCACCGTGGTGATGCCGGCCTGGTGCGCGGCGAGCAGCTTCTGCTTGACGCCACCGATCGGCAGGACCCGGCCGGTGAGGGACACCTCGCCGGTCATGGCCACGTCATCACGGACCCGGCGGCCAGACAGCAGGGACGCCAGCGCGGTGGTCATCGTGACACCGGCACTGGGGCCGTCCTTCGGGACCGCGCCCGCGGGCACGTGGATGTGCACGCCACGGTCCTTCAGGTCGCCAACCGGGAGCTCCAGCTCCGCGCCGTGGGAGCGCAGGAACGACAGCGCGATCCGGGCAGACTCCTTCATCACGTCGCCGAGCTGGCCGGTCAGGGTGACGCCGGTCTCGCCGGTCTCCGGGTCGGCCAGCGACGCCTCGATGAACAGCACGTCACCGCCGGCGCCGGTCACCGCCAGGCCCGTGGCCACACCGGGCACCGAGGTACGGCGCTCAGACTCGCCGAGGCTGGTCTCCGGCGTGAACCGGGGACGTCCCAGGTAGTCCCGCAGGCCATCCCTGGTGACCGTGACCGGGAGCGTGGCCTGGTCCAGGGCCACCTTCGCGGCGATCTTGCGCAGCACCCGCGCGATGGCGCGCTCCAGCGAGCGGACACCGGCCTCGCGGGTGTACTCCGCGGCGAGCATGTGCAGCGCGTCGGCGTCGAGGGTCACCTCGTCCGGCTCGAGACCGGACTTCGACAGCTGCCGGGGCAGCAGGTGGTCCCGGGCGATGACGACCTTCTCGTCCTCGGTGTAGCCGTCCAGCTGCACCAGGTCCATCCGGTCGAGCAGCGGGCCCGGCACGGTCTCCAGCACGTTCGCCGTCGCGATGAACACCACGTCCGACAGGTCGAGCTCGACCTCGAGGTAGTGGTCACGGAAGGTGTGGTTCTGCGCGGGGTCGAGGACCTCCAGCAGCGCGGCCGCCGGGTCACCCCGGTAGTCCGCCCCCACCTTGTCGATCTCGTCCAGCAGGACGACCGGGTTCATCGAGCCTGCCTCGCGGATAGCCCGGACGATACGGCCCGGCAGCGCGCCGACGTAGGTGCGCCGGTGGCCGCGGATCTCCGCCTCGTCCCGGACGCCGCCGAGGGACACCCGGACGAACTTACGGCCCATGGCCCGGGCCACCGACTCGCCGAGCGACGTCTTGCCGACGCCGGGCGGCCCGACCAGCGCGAGGACGGCGCCACTGCGGCGGCCGCCGATCACGCCCAGGCCGCGCTCGGACCGGCGCTTGCGCACGGCCAGGTACTCGACGATGCGCTCCTTGACGTCATCCAGGCCGGTGTGGTCCTCATCGAGGATCTGCCGGGCCCCGGCGATGTCGTAGGCGTCCTCGGTCCGCTCGTTCCACGGGATGTCGAGCACGGTGTCCAGCCAGGTCCGGATCCAGCCGACCTCGGGCGACTGCTCGGCGGTCCGCTCCAGCTTGGCGACTTCCTTCATCGCCGCGTTGTGCACGTCCTCCGGCAGGTTGGCCGCCTCGACGCGGGCCCGGTAGTCGTCCTCCTCGGTGGAGGGGTCACCGGACAGGTCGGCGAGCTCCTTGCGGACCGCGGCGAGCTGCTGGCGGAGCAGGAACTCCTTCTGCTGCTTCTCCATGCCGTCGGCGACGTCCTTGCGGATCGACTCCGCGACGTTCAGCTCGGCCATGTGCTCCTTGGTCCACGCGATGATCAGCTCGAGCCGGTCCACCAGGTCCGCGGTCTCCAGGATCTGGAGCTTCTGCGCGGCGCTGAGGTAGGCGGCGTAGCCGGACCGGTCGGCGATCGCCGACGGGTCGTTGAGCTGCTGGATCGCGTCCACGACCTGCCAGGCCCCACGGTTCTGGAGCATGGCGATAACCAGCGACTTGTATTCCTTCGCCAGCTCGTCGGCGCGGGGCCCGTGGCCGGTCTCGTCGACGACCGTGCCCTCGACCCACAGCGCGGCACCGGAGCCGGTCGTGCCGGAGCCGATCCGCACCCGGGAAATACCGCGCAGGACCGCTCCTGGCTCACCGCCGGGCAGGCGCCCCTCCTGGTCGACCACGGCCAGCGTGCCCACTCCGGCAAGCCCGCGGTCAGCCAGCCTGGGCACCAGCAGGACGCGCGGCTTGGCCTCGGACCGGATACCCGGGATCCGGGCGGCCGCCGGCATGCGCGCCGCGTCGATCGCGGCCCGCACTTCCTGCGGGGACGTTTCAAGCGGCACCACCATCCCGGGCAGGACAACCTCGTCGTCCAGGGGCAGCACCGGCAGTGTGAGCTGTTCGCTCATCTGGCCTCCAAAGATTGAGTCAATCACACTCAAGAAACAAGAGGCCAAAATAATTTCCTGTGCATGTTCTCTCTGAGCGAAGCACCGCATGGGAACAGCCGTAACGACTCTGAGCTGCGAAGATACGCCGTCACGGGCGCTGCAGCCGATGTGCTCGCTGAGCCGGGACGTACCGGGTACACCGGGACACCGGCCGTGCGTGTCAGCCGGCCAGCAGCACGTGCAGGGTGCGCGGGCCGTGGACGCCTTCGACCCGGGCCAGCTCGATGTCGCTGGTGGCGGAGGGACCCGAGATCAGCGTCTGCGGCTGGGCCTGGGTCCAGCCGCCCGAACGCGCCGGGCAGATCGGCCGCCACCTGATCCGCGCGGACGATCACCAGATGGAAGTCGGGGACGAGGGTGAGGGCGCGGCGGCCCTGCGCGGGCCCGTGGTCGAGCACGATCGTGCCGGTCTCCGCGATCGCCACCGCGCACCCGGTGACTACGCCCGCCAGTTCGTCGAGCTGCGCCGCCGGCAGCTCGGGTGCGTCCCGGACCAGCGGCAGGCCCGCGGGCTCTGCGCTCGGTGCTGTTGAGAACCGCGCCGGTTCAGTGCGTAACTGCACGCTGATCATCCAGTTATGCGGGTGACTGCGACCGTCAGGAGAGATACGCCACAATCGCGCCTGACGGTTCGCGGTGACGTTAAGGTCGCGGTTCGTGACCGCCTCACGGTCGTCGTCACCGGGTTGCCACGGGCCTGTCCGCCTGGCGGCTGGCCGGCCTGGGCGCGTGGCGCGATCGGCCGGATCGTCCCGGGAATGTCACAGGGCTCGTGCTGTCGCCAGTGGTGACTGGTGGGTGACCGTCTCGGCGGGCCGGCCGGATCCGGCCCGGGCCGTGGCCGGACGTCATGATCCGGGCGCGGCCGGCTGCGCATCGGTGAGCGCGCCGAGTTCGGCGGAAACGTCGGCGGCCTCGGCTGCGCCGATCCGCTGGAATATCTCCAGTGCCTGCCGCAGCAGGACCTCGGCCTGGGTGGCATGGCCGTCGGCCATGGCGCACCGGCCCAGGCCGACCAGCGCGTAAGCCTCGTCCCAGGAGCTGGCGATGGCGCGAGCCAGTTCCAGGGCCTGCCGGTGGCATCCCTCAGCCTGCGCGAGTTCACCGCTGACCCGGTGCAGCGTCCCTCTGTAGTTGAGCGCCTCGGCCTCACCACCCCGGTCGCCGAGGTCGCGGTAGATGTCCAGCGCCTGCTCCAGGACCTGGGCCGCGGCCGGGTAATCGCCCGTCGTCCGCCGCGCGTCCCCCAGGTAGGTGAGGGCGGTGGCCTGGCCGCGCCGGCTGCCGATGTCGCGGTAGATGTCCAGGGCCTGCTCCAGGGCCTGGGCTGCGGCCGGGTAATCGCCCGTCATGCGCCGCACGTTTCCCAGGTTGTTGAGGGCGATGGCCTGGCCGAGCCGGTCACCGATGTCGCGGAAGATGCCCAGGGCCTGCTCCAGGGCCTGGGCCGCGGGCGGGTAATCACCCGTCGTCCGCCGCACGTCCCCCAGATGGTTCAGGGCCTGGGCCTGGCCGAGCCGGTCGCCGAGGTCGCGGGAGATGCCCAGGGCCTGCTCCAGGGCCTGGGCCGCGGCCGGGTAATCACCCGTCGCCTGCCGCACGCCCCCCAGGTCGCGGAGGGCGTTGGCCTCACCACCCCGGTCGCCGAGGTCGCGGTAGATGCCCAGGGCCTGCTCCAGGGCCTGGGCCGCGGCCGGGTAATCGCCCGTCATCCGCCGCACGTTTCCCAGGTTGTTGAGGACGTTGGCCTGGCCGAGCCGGCTGCCGAGGTCGCGGTAGATGCCCAGGGCCTGCTCCAGGACCTGGGCCGCGGCCGGGTAATCACCCGTCAGCCACCGCACGGCCCCGAGGTCCGTGAGGGCGCCGGCCTGGCCGGGCCGGTCGCCGAGGTGCCCTGCGGCCTGGATCGCGGCCGTGTGCCGGGTGATGGCCTCGGCCCAGGGGCCGTCGCTCCGCAAGAGCCCGGCGAGCCCGGCGGTCAGAGCGGTGACCCGGGCGTGCTGGCCGGTTGCGGTGGCGTGGTCGAGGCAGGCGAGCAGGTTGGCGCGCTCGGCTCGGGCCCAGGCCAGCGCCTGCTCCCGGCCGGCCAAGGCGGGAACCGCGGCCGGCACCGCACCGTCCGACGGGGCGGAGCCAGGACGGGAATGGCGGGCGATGAGGGCGGCGGCGCGGGCGGCGGCGTGCTGGTAGTAATCCAGCAGCCGGGCCGTGGCCTGGTCCCAGTCATCGTCCGGGTCCAGGCGACCGGCCAGGGCGCGGGCGTGCTCCCGGATCAGGTCGTGCAGCCGGTACCGGCCCTGGGCCGGCTCGGTCAGCAGGTACTGGTCGTACAGCGCCTCCAGGCCGCGGCGGGCCGCCGCCAGATCAGTGCCGTCCAGGGCGGCGGCGGCGTAGCCGTCGATGTCGGCGCCCGGGTGCAGCCCGAGCCGACGGAACAGCCGCTGCTGATCGGCTGTGAGGTCTTCATAGGACAGGTTGAACGCGGCGGCCACCGACAGGTTCTCGGCGGCCATCAGCTCCAGCCGGTTCACCGCCGCGGCCAGCTCGGCGGCCCGCCCGGCCGCGGTCCAGGCCGGGTGGTGGTGCAGCTGCCGGGCCACCATCCCGATCGCCAGCGGCAGATACCCGCACAGCCGGGTGATCTCGGCCACCGCCGGGTCATCCGGGCTGAAGCCGGCCCGGCCGGCCAGCCGGGCCAGCAGCCCGGCGGCCTCGCCGGCCGGCAGGGTGTCCAGGCTGATCGCGGTGGCGTCCTCCAGCGCGGTCAGGTGCCGGCGGCTGGTGACCAGCACCAGGCTGCCGCCGGTGCCGGGCAGCAGCGGCCGGACCTGCTCGCTGCCGGCTGCGTCGTCCAGGATCAGCAGCAGCTGCTTCTCGGCCAGCCGGTCCCGCCACAGCGCCATCCGCGCCTCCAGCCCCGCGGGGATCTGAGCGGCCGAGACTCCGGCGGTCAGCAGCAGGCTGGCCAGCGCGTCGGCCGGGTCGACCGGCTGCTGCCCGGGGGTGTGCCCGTGCAGCGGCAGGAAGATCTGCCCGGCCGGGAACCGGCCGGCCAGCCGGTGCGCGGCGTGCACGGCGAACGCGGTCTTGCCCACCCCGGCCATCCCGCCGATCGCGTGGATGCCCACCACCCCGCCCGCACCCGCCGCCGCCTCCACCAGATCGGCCAGCTCCTGCTGCCGCCCGGTGAACGAGGCCAGATCCCGCGGCAGCGTCCGGGTCGCCGCCGCGGCCCCGCCCGGGACCTGCTCGCGGCGGATACCGCTGCCGATCCGCCGCCGCGTGTCGGCCAGGTCTCGCAGCGAGCGTTCCACCAGCTGCCCCAGCGCGTCCGGGTTCGCGAAGGACTGCGTGGTCAGCCCGCTATCTTGCACCCGGTGGCGGAACGTGTCCTGGCGGGCCCCGAACTCACGATCGATCAATCGCGACAGCGGGATACCCACATCGGCAGCCTCGGTGTCGAGCAGGAACACCAGCCGGTCCAGGCCCGCCTCGGTCGCGGTGTCGAACTCCAGCTCGGTATACGACACCTCGGGCCTGTCCCGTACCGGGGAGCCGTACCGGGTGCCCAGCACCCCCACATACACCTCGCACCCGCGCACCCGCTCGGCGCACACCTGCGCGGGAGCCTGACCGGCGGCGGGAAAGTCGGCCATATCGACGACCACGTGACCTGCAACCGAGATCGCGCGCTCCACCGCCGCCACGTACGACCTACTCGCCGGGAAGTCCCGCAGCTCGGAGGTGTGCGAGACGAACACCCGCCAGCTGGCACCATCACCGGTACCAGCTGAGCCAGCCAATCGCATCACACCCCCCGTCACTAAGCGTCTGCAACCGTCCGGATCCGGTCAGGCCAAAGTGCCGCCCCGGTCAGCTGCCAAGATGCTGACCCAGGGTAATCCCCCGTCTCAGACGAAGAAAGGGGCGGCCGCTGCAGGTCTGCCCGGCAGGGAACTCCACCTGGTGGCCGAGCCGCTCGAGCAGCCGGACCACGGCACGGCCGGTGTGCCGGTGAGACACGTGACGAACAGGGTTACCCGCATCGGCATCTTTCTCCGTACCTCGGGCGCCGCCTCGACCAGCACGTTACCGGACGAGCCGGGCACGCTCCGGCCTGGACGAGTCAAGCCCCGCTGCGCTATACCTCGGAGGCATTTTCCGAAGTGAGACAGGCCAGCGAGCGGGAGGACGCCGATGAGCGAGGCAGGCACGGAACCGGGCCGCGGTACGGGCCGCCCGGGCGGGAACGGCGAGTTCGCTGGGCTGTCCGCGCTGGTGACCGGGGGAGCGTCCGGCATCGGCCTGGCCACCGCCCGGCTGCTCGTCAGCCGAGGCGCGCGGGTGGCGGTCCTCGACCGGGAGATGGCCGATTCCGGCCACGGGCTGATCGGCGTGATCGCCGACGTCACCGACGACGACACGGTGCGCCGTGCGGTCGGCGAGGCGGTCGTCGCGCTGGGCGACCGGCTCGACATCCTGGTGAACAACGCCGGGATCGGGGCCGCGGGCACGGTGGCGGACAACTCCGACGAGGAGTGGCGGCACGTCCTGGACGTGAACGTGCTCGGCATGGTCCGGACCAGCCGCGCGGCGCTGTGGCACCTGCGCCGCGCGGCTGCGGACAAGGGCCAGGCGGCGATCGTGAACACCTGCTCGGTGGCGGGAATCGCCGGGCTGCCGCAGCGTGCGCTGTACTCGGCCAGCAAGGGCGCGGTCTACGCGCTGACGCTCGCCATGGCCGCCGACCACGTACGCGAGGGCATCCGGGTCAACTGCGTGACACCGGGGACCGCGGACACCCCGTGGATCGGCCGCCTGCTCGACGCCGCGCCCGACCCGGCCGCCGAACGGATCGCGCTGAACGCCCGCCAGCCGATGGGCCGCCTGGTCTCGGCGGACGAGGTGGCCGCCGCGATCGCCTACCTGGCCAGCCCGCTGGCCGGCGCGACGACGGGCACGGCCCTGGCGGTCGACGGCGGCATGACCGGCTTGCGCCTGCGCCCGCCGTCCAGCAGCAGCTCATGAGCGCTACCGTACCTGGACCGGATGATCGAATCGTTCGGGCCGGGGCGGCTGATGTTCGGCTCGGACTGGCCGGTCTGCACGCTGGCGGCCAGCTACGGGGAGGTGGCCGCGCTGGCCCGGAGCCTGCTGGAGCCGCGGCTGAATAATGCCGAACGGGACCTGGTCTTCCGCTCGACCGCCATCGGCACCTACCGGCTGAAGCCGCCCCCGCGCTGAGGAGGCGGCGGGGCCGGCGTTCCGGCCGGCCGCCGGGCCAGGTAGAACGGGTAAGTGCCGGAGCTTCCCGAGGTCGAGACCGCCCGCAGCCTGATCGCCGGGCACGCTCTGCACCGCCGCATCGTGGGCGTCGATGACGCCGACACGTTCGTCTGCCGCCCGCACACTCCCGGGCAGCTGCGTGACGCGCTGACCGGGCGCACCCTCATCTCGGCGCACCGCCGCGGCAAGACCATGTGGTGCGAGACGTCCGGGCTGGACGGCTCCGCCGGGCCCGGCCCCGAGCTCGGTATTCACCTGGGCATGGGCGGCCGCATCATCGTCACCGCGGGCGGCCAGGCGAGCGAGGGCGGCGGGGGCGGGCCGCGCCGGCCCAGCGCACGCCCGGACAAAGCCGGCGCACGCCCGGACAGAGCCGGCACCCGCCCGGACAAAGCCGAGTGGAACAGGTTCACCCTCGAGTTCGCCGACGGCGGCAGCCTCGTGCTGTTCGACAAGCGCCGGCTGGGGCGGATCCGGCTGAACCCCGACACGGCCGCCCTCGGACCGGACGCCGAACGGGTCACGCCCGCCGAATTCCGCCAGCTGATCATGAAGGGCACCGTGGCCGTCAAGGCCCGCCTGCTCGACCAGTCCGCAATCGCCGGCGTCGGCAACCTGCTCGCCGACGAGGCGCTGTGGAGGGCCAAGGTGCCGCCCGCCACCCCGGTCGGCCGGCTGCAGCGCAAGGACGCCGACCGGCTCTACCGCGCGTTGCAGGCCGCCCTCGCCTCGGCCATCGCCCAGGGTGGCGTGCACACCGGGGAGGTCATCGCGGCCCGGCGGCCCGGCGGGACCTGCCCGCGCTGCGGCGCCGAGATGCGGCATGGGACGGTGGGCGGCCGCTCCACCTGGTGGTGCTCGCGCGAACAGGCTCCGTGGCCGGCCCTGGACGGCCTCCCGCCGTAACGGGAAACCGTCAGCCCTGCATCTGGGCCAGGGCTTTTTCGGCGCTCAGGCAGCCCGCCGTGGTCAGCTCCAGATTGGCCAGCGATGCTTCGTGGGTGCGCTCGTCCGCCGCGGTCACGCAGTCGCTGACCACGTAGACGGTGAACCCGAGGTCCGTCCCGTGCCGGGCCGTCTGCTCGACGGTCAGGTTGGTGGCCACCCCGGTCACGTACACCGTGCTGATCGACCGGTCCAGCAGCCATCGCACCACGTCGTTACCGGCCAGCCCGGACAGCTTCTGGTTGTCGGCCACGTGCGCACCGGCCACCAGTTCCGACATCTCCGGGATGATCTGCGCGCCCGGGGCGTCCGGCCGGAACGACTCCTGGGCGTCGGCGACGGCCCGCATGAAGCCGGTGTTACGGACCAGGGAGCTGCCTTTCACCGGCACGGTGAACCGGGTGAAGACCAGCTGGGCACCTGCCGCGCGGGCCGCCGCGTGGAACTCCGCCGCCCGGCCGACCACGCCACTGCGCGCGACCGGCTCACCGAACATCCCGCCGAAGAAACCCTCCGGCTTGATCACATTCACCTGCCAGTGCAGCGCGAGTACCGCGGCACCCCGTGGACCTATCATGCGTACGATCTTCCCCGTCCGGGGCCCGCAGAACCGGCGTTTTGGCCGGGCAGACCGCATAGGAAGGGCGTTTCAGGCTCGTTAAGCCCCCGGCACGGGGCTGTTTCCGGCCGGGAACCGGCGGTGCGGGGCCGGCCGCGGGCGGAAATGACGGTGCCGGCTGGTACGAATGGGGGCATGCCCGATACCGCCAGCGCCGGCTCGCCCGCCTCGGCCGCACCGGGAGGCCGCGACGACGCCGAGCGGTCCCTGCGAGCCCTGGCCGGCCCGGCTGCCCGGCTGCGGGAGGACCAGTGGACGGCGATCAGCGCCCTGCTGGACGGCCGCCGCGCCCTGGTGGTGCAGCGCACCGGGTGGGGCAAGTCGGCCGTCTACTTCGTGGCCACCGCGCTGCTGCGCGCGCGGGGGGCAGGCCCGACGGTCATCGTCTCGCCGCTGCTGGCGCTGATGCGCAACCAGATCGAAGCCGCCGGCCGCGCGGGGATCCGCGCCCGCACCATCAACTCCGCCAACGCCGGCGACTGGGAGGAGACCTACCGGGAGATCGCCGCGGGCGTGGTGGACGTGCTGCTGGTCAGCCCGGAGCGGCTGAACAACCCCGGCTTCCGCGACCGGGTGCTGCCTGCGCTGGCGGGGACCGCCGGCATGCTGGTGATCGACGAGGCGCACTGCATCTCTGACTGGGGCCACGATTTCCGTCCCGACTACCGGCGGCTGCGTACCCTGCTGGCCTCGCTGCCGGCCGGGGTGCCGGTGCTGGCGACCACCGCGACCGCCAACGCCCGTGTCACCCGCGACGTCGCCGAGCAGCTCGGCGCGGGCGGCCCGGACGAGGCGGTGGTGCTGCGCGGCGCGCTGGACCGGGAGAGCCTGCATCTGTCCGTCGTGCCCCTGCCAACGGCCCACCAGCGCCTGGCCTGGCTGGCGGAGCAGATCGGCGGCCTGCCCGGCTCCGGCATCATCTACACGCTGACCGTGGCGGCCGCGGAGGAGACCGCCGCGTTCCTGCGCGACCAGGGGCTGGCGGTCACCGCCTACACCGGCCGGGACGATCCGGAGCAGCGGGTGGCCGCCGAGGAGGACCTGCTGGCCAACCGGGTCAAGGCCATCGTCGCGACCAGTGCCCTCGGCATGGGCTTCGACAAGCCGGATCTCGGGTTCGTGGTCCACCTGGGCGCACCGCCGTCACCGGTCGCCTACTACCAGCAGATCGGCCGGGCCGGCCGGGGGGTCCCGCGCGCGGAGGTCATCCTGCTGCCCGGCCGGGAGGACCGCGACATCTGGGCGTACTTCGCTTCGCTGGCGTTCCCGCCGGAAGCCGTGGTCCGCAGTACCCTCGCCGTGCTCGAGGCCGCGGGCCGGGCCCTGCCGCCGAGCGCGCTGGAGACCCGCGTCGATCTGAGCCGCGGCCGCCTGGAGACCATGCTGAAGGTGCTCGATGTGGACGGTGCGGTGCGCCGGGTCAGCGGCGGCTGGGAGCCGACCGGCCAGCCGTGGTGCTACGACGCCGAACGGTATGCACGGGTGGCCGCCGAGCGATCGCGCGAACAGCAGGCGATGCTCGATTACGCCGCGGCCGGCGGCTGCCGGATGGATTACCTGCGCCGGGAGCTGGACGACCCGGCCGCCGGTCCGTGCGGGCGATGCGACAACTGCACGGGGCAGCGCCGGGCGGCGGATGTCTCGGGTACCGGCGCGGCCGCGGCCCGGGAGCGGCTGCTCCGGCCCGGGGTGGACATAGCGCCGCGCCGGATGTGGCCGCCCGGGATGAAGGACCTCGGCATCGGCGCCACCGGGAAGATCCCGCCGGACGCGTGCGCCGGCCCCGGCCGTGCCCTCGGCCGCCTCACCGACGTGGGCTGGGGCACCAGGCTGCGCGCACTGCTGGCCGAGGAGGCGCCGGACGAGCCGGTCAGCGCCGATCTCACCAGCGCGCTGGTGACCGTGCTGGCCGCCTGGGACTGGGAACAGCGCCCCGCGGCGGTGCTGACCGTGGCGTCGCGGACCCGGCCGCTGCTGATCGAGAGCCTCGGCAAGCGGATCGCGGATATCGGCCGGCTGCCCTACCTGGGCGCGCTGGCGTACAAGGACGGCGGTCCCGGGCCGAGGCGGCACAACAGCGCCCAGCGGCTGCAGTCGCTGTGGGACGCGTTCACGGTCCCCGGGACGCTGGCCGGCCCGCTGGCCGCGCTGGACGGCCCGGTCCTGCTCATCGATGACCGGGTGGAGACCGGCTGGACGGTCACGGTCGCCGCGAAACGGCTGCGCGAGGCGGGCGCCCCGGCGGTCCTGCCGCTCGTGCTCGCGGTAACCGCTGGCTGACCGGCGGGCCGCCGGCCGGCGTCACCTCAGCGGTGGCCGCTGACCGCGTGCGGCACGTAGGGCTCCTCGAGCTGGCGCATCTCGTCCTCGCTCAGCGCCAGTTCCTCGGCCGCCAGGGCGTCCTGCAGATGGCCCAGCCCGGTCGCGCCGACGATGGGGGCCGTGACCCCCGGCCGGTGCAGCAGCCAGGCGAGCGCCACCTGCGCGGGCGGTACACCCCGCCGCCCGGCGACCTCCCGGACCCGGTCCACGACGTCGAAGTCGGCGGCCGAGGTGTACAGCGAATCGATGAACGAGTCAGAGCCGGACCGGGCGGTCCGCTGCTCGCCGTCCCGGGTGCGGGTCCCGGCCAGCAGGCCGCGGGCCAGCGGGCTCCACGGGATCACGCCGACGCCCTGGTCGACGCACTGCGGGATCATCTCCCGCTCTTCCTCCCGGTACAGCAGGTTGTAGTGGTCCTGCATGGAAACGAAACGAGTCCAGCCATGGCGGCCGGCCACGTTCTGCGCCTTGGCGAACTGCCAGGCGAACATGCTGCTGGCGCCGATGTACCGGGCCTTGCCGGCCCGCACCACGTCGTGCAGCGCCTCCATCGTCTCCTCGATCGGGGTCAGGTAGTCCCAGCGGTGGATCTGATAGAGGTCCACGTAGTCCATGCCCAGCCGCCGGAGCGACGCGTCGATCCCGGCCATGATGTGCTTGCGCGACAGGCCGTGGCCGTTCTCGTCCCGGCCCGGCTCCGGCTGCGGCCGCCCGGCTGGCACGACCGGGTTGTAGACCTTGGTCGCGACGACGACCTCCTCCCGGGCAAACAGCTTGCCTAGCAGCCGGCCGGTAGCCACCTCACTGGCGCCGCCCGAATAGGTGTCCGCCGTGTCGTAGAAGGTGATGCCGCCGTCGGCGGCGGCCCTGACGATCGGCTCGGCGGCCTGCTCGTCCAGGACCCACGGCCGGTCGCTGTCGTTGCCGTAGCTCATCATCCCCAGGCAGACACGCGAAACGCGCAGCCCGGTGGACCCGAGGTTGACGTACTTCACAGCCTTCTCCAATCACAGGGGTGGTAACGGACGGGGAGCCACGATCCGGCGCACGCACTCGGCGATGAACTCCTCGTGCCGGGCGAGCGTCGCCGCGTCGGGCTCCGCGTCGAAGATGATCCGCACCAGCTGCGGCAGAACATGCCAGTAGTTGGCGATGCCGAGCAGGGTGATCAGCAGATGCCGCGGATCGAGCTCTGGATCGATGAGCCCGGCATCCTGCTGCTCGGCGATTGAGCCGAGCTTTTCCTGGTAGTGGCGACGGCGATGATCCATGGCACCCGCATCGGGATGAGCGCCCAGCTCCAGCCCCTCCCACAGGGAGAGCCGGAGGAACTCCGGATGCGCGGCGAAGTAACGGAACAGCCCGGCCGCGTAGTCGCCCATGTCCCGCGACTGCGGCAGCAGCTGCTCACCCCGCTCGTCGAGGAAGCAGTCCAGGACCCGCCGCAGCAGCTCGTCCTTGGTGCCGAAGTACCGGTAAATGGATTCCTTGTTGGCCCGGGCCTTCTCGGCGATCCGGTCCACCCGCGCCCCGGCGTTGCCGTGCGCGGCGAACTCCTCGATGGCGGCTTCGAAGATCCGCTGCCGCGTCGCTTCGGGATCCGGCGCCACTGCCGGTTCCTCCCATCGTCGTCTCCGGCCAGCCTAGCGAGAATCTATCCAACTATCTAGTTTGACTACTTAGTTGAAATCTGGCACGTTGGCTGGCGGGAGAGCCGCAGGCACGGGCCTGCTCGCCTGGCTGGCCGTCCGCCGCCACGAGGTGAGGCCGGACAAGGATCCCGCCAGCCGGGGCTTCACCGGCTCAGCGAGGGGGGCCGCCCCCCTGGGTCAGCGCCGCGGCGAGTGAATCGAGGGCGCTGGGGACGATGGCGTAGTAGGCCCAGACTCCGCGCTTGTCACGCCGGAGGATGCCGGCGTCGATGAGCACCTTAAGATGGTGCGAGATGGTCGGCTGGGTGAGCCCGAGCGGCTCGGTCAGCTCGCAGACGCACGCCTCGCCCCCTTCGTGCGCCGCGACCATCGAGACCAGCCGGAGCCGGGTGGGGTCGGCCAGCGCCTTGAGCAGCCGGGACAGGGCGGCCGCCTGCTCCGCCGTGATCGGCTCGGTCAGCAGCGGCGTACAGCCTCCGGTGGCGACGAGGTCCGGCGGGGCGGCGGCAGTGGTCACCTCTCCAGTATGCGGCACGCATCGACACCTTTCGATGCGAACGGGAAACCAGCCGGCTACGCCACGAAGGGGGGCACACCGGATTCGCTGACCATCGGGCGGCCCGCGGACTCCCAGCCGAGCATGCCATCGGCCACGTTGACCACGTTCCAGCCACCCGCACCGAGGGCCTGCGCCGCGTAGGCGGAGCGCTGGCCGGCCCGGCAGATCACGTACACCTCCTGGTCGCGCGGAACCTGCTCCGCCCGGCCGCCGAGTTCGCCCAGCGGGATGTGCACCGCGTCGGGTGCGTGCCCGGCCACCCATTCATCGTCCTCGCGGACGTCAAGCAGGTACGCCCCCTTGGGCAGCCCGGCCGCGGGCAGTTCGGGCACGATCGGCCCTGAGTTCATCATCGCTCCCTCCTCATGCCGCCCAGCAACCGCCAGACCACCGCGGGACCACCGCCAGACCGCCGGCGGTCGTTACTTCTGGTCACGAATCGAAGCGCTGAGCCGGCCTTGACGATATCCATGGATCCACGCGTAAGCGACGGCAGGGCGGTAAGTCGTTACCAGGCTCTTACATGATCCGGCCGCGCATGGCTTTATCCCGCCGGACCTCATACCAAAGAGTACGTAGCCAGGACGCCGTGGCGGACTGGCCCGCCATCCCGATCCGACCGGAGGACCCAGATGCGCCGCATCGTGCTGGCCGCCGGCGGCACAGTCGCCGGGCTGGCCATGCTCCTGACGGTCAAGTCGCACACCGGGACCATGGCCGCCTCGGTGGCGGGAGCGGCGGGGGCCAGCGGGACAGCGGCCGCAGGGGCGGGAGCCGCGACCGGGACGGGAGCCGCCGGCGGCCAGGCCGGGGCCGCGAGCCAGGGCGGGACGACCGGGACGGGTGCCGCCAGCGGGGCGGCCGGCTCTGGCCGGGCAGGGACGGCCGCCGGGACGCCGTCCGCGCCGCCCCCGGCCCAGGGTGTCACCGCTAACACGCAGGAGATCACCGGCAACGTCGCGAACACGGCGTACGGGCCCGTCCAGATCCAGCTGGCGGTCACGAACCGGAAGATCACCAAGGTGGCCATCCTGCAGCAGCCCGCCGCGACCGCTCACGACCTGCAGATCGGGCAGTTCGCCTTCCCGCAGCTCGAGGCGGAGACGCTCTCGGCGCAGAGCGCCAAGATCAACGCGGTCTCGGGCGCCACCTACACCAGCGGCGGCTACATTCAGTCCCTGCAGAGCGCGATCGACAAGGGCGCCTGATCCCCGCCGTCCGCGGTGCCTGGCCGTCAGGCCGGGTCAGCGGCCCGGCCGCGTGCTCCCCCGCCCGGCTCCGGTCACCCGCCCGCCCGGTCGTCAGCGGCCAGGAACGGCGAACCACGGGTTGTCCGGGCCGATCAGGTACCGGTCCGCGACGTGGTTGAGCACGCGCCTCGCCTGGCGGAACCGGTCCGCGACCTCGGCGACGACGGCCAGCCGGCCGGTCTGCACGGGAGCCAGCGCGAGGGCGGACCGGTACCACCGCGCGCCGAGATGCTCCAGCAGCTCAAGGTCGGGCGTGGCGGCCAGCCGTTCCCGGTCCGGCGCGGGCACGTGCGCGGCCCGCAGCAGCCGCGCGGCATTGACCGGGCCGAACATGCGGTTCGCAACGTAGTCGGGGAATACGCCGGACAGGAACAGCGCGACATCCCCCAGCCGGCGGTAGACGCCCGGCCGTGACTCCTCGGGAACGGCGTCCAGCAGCCCGGCCAGGCGGACGGGGTCCAGCTCGCTGAACCGCCGGGTCCGCGACCGGCCGCCGACGGTGACCCGGTACCGGCCGCTGGCGACGCGGGTGAAGGACGCGAGCAGCTCAGTGAGAAAGAGCCGCCGGTCCGCGGAGCCGAGGAAGTCGCTCAGGGCCGGGGCGTCGAAGAGCGGCACCCGCTGCCGGGCCAGCGACCGTTCCGTTACATATCCCATGGTGGCAAGGTCAGCGGCGGCGCGGTGCACGGCCACCGCGAACGCCAGGAAGGGCGAGGCGAGGATGGGCTGGCCGGCCGCCGTGACGCCGGGACCGAAGATGGCCTCGAAGACCTGCGGGTCGGCCAGCACGTCCGGCAGGTCCTCGGGGCCCGGCGTCCGCCCCGTGACCGCGGCCAGCAAGCTCAGGTCCGCGCCGGTGACATGCTCCGCGTACTGACTCCCCACCGAGGTGCCGTCCATGATCCAACGGTACGTCGGGGGCCGTCCCAGGCCAAGCCTTCATCGTCGCTAATACTGCATCACTGCATTACTGCATAATGGCGGCCGGGACCGGCTGGTCATCGGTGTCCCGGATGCCGTACCGCGCGTAGAAGCGGCGCAGCGGCCGGGGCGCCCACCAGTTGGCCCGGCCGAGCAGCCGCATGGTGGCCGGCACCAGCAGCACGCGCACGACACTGGCGTCGATAACGAGAGCGATGATCATGCCCACGCCGATCAGCTTGATGAACGTGATGCCCGACGCGGAGAACGCGCCGACCACGATCACCAGCAGGAACGCGAGGCTGGTGATGACCCCGCCGGTGCGCTGCAGGCCGCCGGCCACCGCTGCGGTGTTGTCGCCGGTCTGGTCGTACAGTTCCCGGATCCGCGACAGCAGGAACACCTCGTAGTCCATGGACAGGCCGAAGATGATCGCGAGGACGAGGATCGGCATGGTCGGGTCGATGGTGCCGGTCGCGGTGAACCGGAGCAGGCCGGACAGGTGCCCCCACTGGAAGATCCAGACGATCGCGCCGAACGTCGCCGACAGGGACAGCACGTTCATCACGATCGCCTTGAGCGGCAGGACCACCGAACCGAACGCCAGGAACAGCAGGATGAACGTGGAGACGACCACCAGCAGGGCCATCCAGGGCAGCGTGGCGCCGAGGCTGGACAGCTCGTCGACGAGCTGCGCGGTGGTCCCGCCGACCAGCACCGCGGCGCCGGGCGGCACCGCCGCGGCGCGGACCCGCTGCACGATCTGGCGGGCCGCGGTGGATGTCGGGCTCGGCGTGTAACCGATGCCGACGCGCGCGCGGTCACCGCTGACCGCCGTGACATCCGCGCCCGTCACGCCCGCCAGGCGGGACAGCCGGCCGGTGTACGCGGTGAGAGCCGCCTGCCCCGCGGGACCGCTGGCCGGCTCCGCCAGCGTCACCACCGCCTCGATCGGGCTGGTGGAATTGACCGGGAAATCACGGTTGAGCACCTCGGTCACCTGACGCGCCTGCGCGGTGGCGGGCAGCGCGCGGGCATCCGTGCCGCCCCAGGAAATACGCAGGAACGGGAGGCCGAGGGCGAGCAGCGCGACGATGATCACGGCCGCGAACGCGACGGGACGCCGCATCACCGCGTGGGCGAGCCGGTACCAGCCGGCCCCCGTCGCCGGGCCGGCTTCGGCGGCGGCGGGCTGGCCGGCCGGAACCGGCCGCAGGGACCGGCGCACCCGGAGGGCGTTGACCCGCGGGCCGAGCACGGACAGCAGGGCCGGCAGCAGGGTGAGCGCCGCCACCATGTCGACCAGCACGGTCGCCACCCCGCCGTACCCCATCGACCGCAGGAACACCTCGGGGAACAGCATGAGGCTGCTCAGCGCCACCGCGACGGTGATGCCGGACACCGCGATGGTACGGCCGGCCGTCGCGACGGTCCGCGCGACCGCTGCCTCGGTGGTGGGCTGCCGGCGCAGTTCCTCGCGGAACCGGACCACCATGAACAGGCCGTAATCGATGCCGAGGCCCAGGCCGATGATCGTGGTGATGTTCACCGAATAGATCGACACCGTGGTGAACAGGGTCAGCAGGCGCAGCACCATGAACGACCCGAGGATCGCGGCCCCGCCGATGGCCAGCGGGAGGCTGGCCGCGACCAGCCCGCCGAAGATGACCAGCAACAGGATCAGCAGGATGGGCAGGGAGAAGCCCTCTGCCTTGCCGATGTTCGCGGTCACCTCGCTGTCGATGGCCACCTCGGTCGGGACGGTGCCGCCGGCTTGTGCGGTCAGGCCATGGGCGGCCAGTCCCGCCGGGGCCAGGTCAGCCCGGATGGCCTTGAAGGCCTTCTGCCGGGCGGCGTCGTCGTTCCCGGCCAGCTGGAGGACCGCATAGGTCTCGTGCCGGTCACGGCTGACCAGGCGCGCGGAACCAGGGCCCGGGGCGGACCAGTAGGTCGACACCGACGCCACATCGCTCCGGGGCAGGCCGGCCAGGGCGCTGGTCACGGCGGCCCGGTAGGCGGGGTCGCCGACCGTCAGCCGGCTGCCGTGGTAGAGGACCACCACATCGGCATCGTCACGGCCGAACGTGCTCGCGGCCAGGTTCGCTTCCCGCTGGCTCTGACTGTCCGGCGGGGTAAAGCTATCACCCGAGGTCAGCGCGCCGAAGACCTGCGTCCCCCACACCCCCGCGAAGACGATGCCCAGCGCGGCGATGATCAGCGTCAGCCGCCGGCGCCGGTATATGACCCGTCCCCATGCCTCGAACATCGGCTCCTCCGTATTCCCCGTATGTAACCTCTAGTTAACTTTAGTAAATGGCGTAAACTGATTACAGTGTAAACTCTGCATACGTCGTTCACCTATGTCAAGGCCTTTTTCCGCAACGCCGGGCGGGCCATGATGATGGGGCCGTCGGCCGGTGCAGGCGGCGGGCGCAGCGGTGACCGGAAAGGAAGGCGTTCGTGACGGAGCAGCCAGCCCAGGCCGAAGTGCTGAGCAGGCGGGACCGCATGCGCGCTGCGACGACGGCGGAGATTAAGCAGACCGCGCGGCGCATCCTCGTCGAACAGGGCCCGGACGCGGTCTCGCTGCGGGCCATCGCGCGGGACATGGGCATGACCGCCCCCGCGCTGTACCGGTATTTCGGCAGCCGCGAAGAGCTCATCCGGAACGTCATCGCCGACATCTTCACCGAACTGGCTGGCGACATCAGTGCCGCGATCGGCCACGCGGGCCTGGCCGCCGGCGGCGACCTGGCCGCGAAGATCATCGCGGCGTGCCGGGAGTTCCGCCGGTGGTCGCTCAGCCATCAGGGGGAGTTCGGCTTGATCTTCGGATCGCCGCTGCCCGGCGTGGACGACGGGCGTGACGACATCGCCGACGAATGCGGCCGTAAGTTCGCCGGCACGTTCTTCACGCTGTTCCTGGAACTGTGGCTGCGCAGCCCGTTTCCTGTGCGCGGGCCCGAGGCGATCGACCCCGGCCTGCGGAGGCAGCTCGAACGATTCCGCGACGTTACGGGGGCAGCCATCCCGCTGGGCGCCATCCTGGTGTTCCTGCGCTGCTGGGTGAAGCTGTACGGGGCGGTCAGTATGGAGGTCTTCGGGCACCTCGGCTTCGCCCTGGACGACGCGGCGCCCATGTTCGAGATCACCCTGTCCGAGCTGGCTGCGGAAGTCGGCCTGCGGTACGTGCCCGGGACCTGATGCGAGCAGCGTGACCCGGGGGGACGACCCCCCGTACCCCCCGATGCGCTCCGCGCCCGCGCGGTGGTACTTCACCGACACACCGGCCGCTCACCGGGCACAAGGCCCGGGTCGCTGGGCCGGTAACGATCGCCTCGCCGTAACTCGCGCCCTGGGCCAGGACACTCCACCTGGACTAACACCGCCCCGAAAAGCGTTGTACGAGACCGGGTTCCATCCGTCATTGTTGAGCCCGTTCCCCGTGTGCTGTGCTGGAGATCACCGTGACCACCTCGCTCGCCGACGTGCGGGCACGCCTGCCTGAGCTGACGCAACGCGATCAGCACCGGCTGAGCCGCCGTGCCGACCGGGCGGCCGCGCTCCGTGATGCGCGGGCGCGGCAGCGGGCGTTCGGCCAGATCCTCGCGGAGCTGGACCAGGCCGCGGCCCTGGTGGCGGCGCGCCGCCAGTCCGTGCCGGTGATCTCCTATCCACCCGAGCTGCCGATCACCCAGAAAAAGGACGAGATCGCGGCGGCCATCCGCGACCACCAGGTCGTCGTCGTTGCGGGCGAGACCGGATCCGGGAAGACCACCCAGCTGCCGAAGATCTGCCTCGAGCTCGGCCGCGGCGTCACCGGGCAGATCGGGCACACGCAGCCTCGCCGCATCGCCGCCCGGACCGTGTCCGCGCGGATCGCCGAGGAGCTGGGCACCGAGCTCGGCACGACCGTGGGCTATCAGGTGCGGTTCAACGACAACTCCAGCGACGAGACGCTGGTCAAGCTGATGACCGACGGCATCCTGCTGACCGAGATGCAGCGTGACCGGCGGCTGCTTCGTTACGACACGCTGATCATTGACGAGGCGCACGAGCGCAGCCTGAACATCGACTTCATCCTGGGCTACCTCAAGCGCCTGCTGCCGGGCAGGCCCGACCTCAAGGTCATCATCACCTCCGCCACCATCGACCCGCAGCGCTTCAGCGAGGCCTTCGGCGGGGCGCCGGTGGTCGAGGTGTCCGGGCGGACGTACCCGGTCGAGGTCCGGTACCGGCCGGTCGCGGACCCGGACCGCTCCGACGAGGAACCGCGCGATCAGGCCCAGGCCATCTGTGACGCCGTGGACGAGCTGACCGCCGCCGGGCCCGGCGACATCCTGGTCTTTCTCAGCGGTGAGCGGGAGATCCGCGACACCGCCGACGCGCTGAAAGACCGCGCGGGCCCGCCCGGCCGGGCGGGCGGCCTGGAGGTGCTGCCGATGTACGCCCGGCTGTCGGCCGCCGAGCAGTACCGGGTGTTCCAGCCGCACCGCGGGCGCCGCGTGGTGCTCGCCACCAACGTCGCGGAGACCTCGCTGACCGTCCCCGGTATCCGGTACGTGGTCGACCCCGGCACGGCCCGGATCTCCCGGTACAGCTACCGGACCAAGGTGCAGCGGCTGCCGATCGAGCCGATCTCACAGGCGTCAGCCAACCAGCGGAAGGGCCGGTGCGGGCGTACGTCCGACGGAATCTGCATCCGCCTTTACAGCGAGGAGGACTTCGCCTCCCGGCCGGAGTTCACCGATCCGGAGATCCTGCGCACCAACCTGGCCTCCGTCATCCTGCGGATGGCCGCGCTCGACCTGGGCGAGATGGCCGACTTCCCGTTCGTCGACCCGCCGGAGGAGCGCAACGTCGCGGACGGCGTACGGCTGCTGGAGGAGCTCGGCGCCTTCGACCCGGTGGCCAGCGGCCGCGACACGCCGCCGGGCGGCCGCCGCGGGCGCGGCCGGCTGCTGAGCGACGTCGGCCGCAAGCTGGCCGAGCTGCCGGTCGACCCGCGCATCGGGCGGATGATCATCGAGGCGGGGCGTAACGGCTGCGTCCGCGAGGTGCTGATCATCGCGGCGGCCCTGTCGATCCAGGACCCGCGGGAACGCCCGGCCGACGCCCGTGAGGCGGCGGATGCGATGCACGCGCGCTTCACCGAGCCCGGATCGGACTTCCTGGCTTTCCTGCACCTATGGGACTACCTGCGCGCGCAGCAGCGCACGCTGTCCTCCTCGGCGTTCCGCCGGATGTGCCGCCGCGAGTACCTGCATCACCTGCGGGTCCGCGAATGGCAGGACCTGTACGGCCAGCTCCGCCAGGCCGCCGCAGACCTTGGCATCACGCCGGGCACCGGCCGCAGCCACGGCGGGCGCGAAAACGGCCACGCCGCCGGCGATGACCGGCCGCCGGGTGACCAGACCGAGGACACCCAGGACACGGCGGGCCCGGGTGACGGTGACGGGAACGGCCCGGACTCCGGGCGCCCGGACCCCTTTCCAGCCGGCCTGGCCCGGCAGATACACGTCGCACTGCTGTCCGGGCTGCTGTCGCACATCGGCATGCGGGACACCGACCAGAAGACCCGGGGCAAGCGCCGCCCGCTCACCGAATTCGCCGGTGCGCGCGGGGCCCGGTTCGCTCTGTTTCCCGACTCGTCGATGGCCCGGAAACCGCCGCCCTGGGTGGTCGTCACCGAACTGGTCGAGACGTCACGCCTGTGGGGCCGCACCGCCGCCCGTATCGAGCCGGAGTGGGCCGAGCCGCTGGCGGCGCATCTGGTGCGGCGCTCCTACAGCGAGCCGCACTGGGACGCCCGGCGCGGCGCGGCCATGGCGCTGGAGAAGGTCTCCCTGTACGGCCTGCCCATCGTCACCGCGCGCAAGGTCAGCTACGGGCGGGTCGACCCGGCCGCGGCCCGGGACCTGTTCATCCGCCATGCCCTCGTGGAGGGCGACTGGCAGACCCGGCACCGGTTCTTCCACGACAACCGGGAGCTGCTCGCCGACGCGGAGGAACTGGAGCGCCGGGCCCGCCGGCGCGGCATCGTCGTGGACGCCTCGGTGCTCTATGACTTCTACGACCAGCGGATCCCGGCCGAGGTGACCTCGGCGCGGCACTTCGACACCTGGTGGAAGAAGGCCCGCGCGGCCAGCCCCGGCCTGCTGACGCTGCCCCCCGGCGAGCTAACCGGGCCGGTGGCGTCCGGGGTGCGGCCGTCGGACTATCCCGACGAGTGGGGGCCGTTCCCGCTGTCGTACGAGTTCGCGCCGGGCGATGCGCGCGACGGGGTGACCGTGGATATCCCGCTGGCGACGCTGAACCAGGTACCGGGCGAAACGTTCGCCTGGCAGGTGCCGGGCCTGCGCGAGGAACTGGTGACCGAGCTGATCCGCATCCTGCCCAAGCAGCTCCGGGTGAACTTCGTGCCGGCCCCGGACGTGGCCCGCTCGGTGCTGGCGCGGCTCGATCCCGCGGACGGCGACCTGCTGGACGCCCTCGGCGCCGAGCTGACCCGCTTGCGGGGTGTGCCGGTACCGCGCGACGCGTTCGATCCGGGCAAGCTCCCCCCTCACCTGCGCGTTACCTTCCGCGTGCTGGACGGCGGCAAGGTCCTGGCCGAGGGCAAGGACCTGGACGCGCTCCGCCGCCAGGTGCGCCCGCAACTGCAGGCGACGCTGGCCGAAGCCGCCCGCGGCCTGACCCGGTCCGGGCTGCGCTCCTGGGACATCGGCACGCTGCCGCGCGAGTTCAGCGACGGCCGCGTCCGCGCCTACCCAGCCCTCGCGGACGCGGGTGACAGTGTGGACGTCCGGCTGTTCAGCAGCGAAGCCGAGGCGGCGCGGAGCATGCGGCTCGGCACCCGCCGGCTGCTGCTGCTCGAGGTCCCCTCGGGCGCCCGGTCCATCGGGTCGAATCTCCCGGTCACAGACAAGCTGGCGCTGAGCCGCAGCCCGTACGCGGGCGCCGCCGCGCTGCTGGACGACTGCGCCGCCGCCGCGGCCGACGAGATCATCGACACCGCGGGCGGCCCCGCGTGGGATGCCGACGGCTTCGCGCGGCTCGCCGAGGCGGCGCGCTCCAGGCTGAACGCGGCGTGCCGTCAGGTCATCGCGGACACGGCCCGGGTGCTGGCCGAGGCGCATGACGTCGAAGCGGTGCTCGCTGGTGCCGCCGCGCACGCGGCCGAGCCGGCGTTCGCTGATATACGCGCCCAGTTCGGCGCGCTCATCTACGCCGGTTTCGTCAGCGCTGCCGGGGCGCGGCGGCTGCGTGACCTGATCCGCTACCTCCGGGCCATCCGCCAGCGGCTAGACAAGATAGGCGCCGACCCGGTCCGGGACGCCGAGCGGATGGCAATCGTGCACCGCGTCACCGGCGAATACACCAGCACGGTCCAGGCACTCCCGCCCGCACGCCGGGACGGTCAGGATGTCCGGGCCGTCCGCTGGATGATCGAGGAGCTGCGGGTCAGCCTGTTCGCGCAGACCCTGGGGACCCCCGCGCCGGTGTCGGAGAAACGCATCCTCAGTGCACTGGCCCGGCTGGCCCGCTGACCCGGCGCGAGGCACGGGACCGCAGCAGGGCGGACCCGGCGAACAACGCGCCGCAGACGGCCTCGCGCCCGTACCGGTCGAGCGCCTCGTCCTGGATGCCGCTGTGAAAACGGCCGACCGCCGCGGGAAAGGGAGAGAAACCGAACCAGTGCAGCGAGGGCTTGTCGAGGTCCGGCAGGGCGGCGCCGGCCATGCCGGCGGTGACCGCGGCCCGGCGGCTGGGTGGCGAGGCGGCGGCGAGGACCGCCATGGCGGCCAGGCCGGCCAGCCCGTCGGCCATGGCCACCTGGAGGAACTGGCGCGAGTCCCGCCAGTTGCCCCAGTGCGGGATGGCGTCCAGCACGAAATGGGAGGCGACACCGAGCAGGAAGGCGGGCACTGGCCGGCGGACGGCCGCGCCGATCAGCGCCCCGGACAGAACGTGGTTGGTGATCAGCACCGTGCCCCTCCCCCCTTCGCGCCCGCGTCAGCATCACCGTATTTGACGTCCTCCCTGCCGTGAACGGCGGGGATTCCTCCAGCGCGGCTCACGCCGCGCTCCGGTGGGTTCCTGTTTCAGCGCCGGCTGCCGCAAGGTGCGGTGTTACGCCGGCTCGGCAGGCGTTTGGATCGTCGGCCCGCCCGGCCGCCAATATGTTTCTCGCCGCGTTCACCGGCCGGGCGAACCGGCACATCATGCACGGGCACTTCTGGTCCCCGTCCTACTTCGTTGCGTCCTGCGGCGGTGCGCCAACGCCGTTTAGAACACCATGATCGCTGGGGGATCAGTTGCAGTCTGTGTCTCCCACCCGAGACGAATTTAGTTACGATCTGTGAGCACTTCTGGGGCTCTGGCCCGTATTTCGTGATGGCAACGGGCCGACGAGTTGCCGCGGAAGGTTGTACCCAGTAGCCCGGTGGTTGTCGGGTCCAGCCGGTCGCCCAGGAGTGAACCGCCCGGTGAGTCCCGGAGTGAGGTGCCCTGAGTTTCCCGGAGTGGGGATGCTGGATGGTGGTCACGCTACGGATTCGACCCGGCTGGCGGCTCGGGCTCGGTGAGGGCAGAAATCAGCTGGCGTTCGCGCTGTCCGCTGAGGCCGGCGGCCCGTGGCCGGTCCAGGCCCTGCTCGCGCTCCCAGGTCAGCAGGTCCCGCAGCAGCGCCTCGCGCGGACGGTGCCGCAGCCCGGCGGTCTGCGCGGCGGCTCCGGAACGGTTCGACCAGCCCTGCATGTCCGGGCCACGCTGTGCCCCCCAGCACAAGAAGATCCATGCCTCCCAGTGCACCAGCCCGCGAGCGCCGGCGCGACCGTGTTTGCCATTGGCAGACCCGAGAGCCATTCCTCACGGTGTCTCAAGGGGATTGTCAACTGACGGCGGCCCTAGACGATCAGAAGGCCGGCCTGCTCCCATTCGTCACCCGCTGCGCCGAGTCTGGCGGCCGGCCGGTCCCGAGACCATCACGAAATGCGGGCCAGAACCCACTTCTGGTAGCTGGCATAATGTGCCGCCCACGCCTGGCGGGCTCCCGGTAGAAGAGGAAGTGTCGAGCAACCTTTCCTTCCCCGGAGCCCTGATGTCCTTCTACCCTGTCATGCCGCCGGATGCCACCTTGGGGTATGCGGAGGATGCCGCGCCGCTCTCACCGCAGCGAACCAGGACGCCATCCTGGCTGGCCTGGCCCGGCGCCGCGTCCAGGTCGACCGGCACCGGCACCGTGACCGCAAGACCAAGACCCGGCCCGGCTTCCCGCCGGGTGGGCCGCGCCTGGCCACCCGCACCGCGCCAGCCCAGATCAGCGTCTGCCAGCCTCTGACCGCCTGACCCCGATAGCACTCGCCTGCCCGTGGAGCCGGCCGCCACCCGGAGCGACAGCCCGGTTTCCGGCATGTCCTTCACTCTCCGTGAAACACCAGCAGGACCACAAGGACCACAAACTCATAAGGCGCCACCCGCCGATCACGCTGAATTAAACGGCATTGGGCGGTGCGCCGCTGAGCATCATCCGGCAGTACATCGAGCAGCAAAGGGACCTGGTTAAGGCAACTTCCGGGCTTACCCTGCCCTGAAGGACAGGGTTTGCGCCCAGCCGTTCCGGTCACACACGGAGACGACTGGGCTGATCAGGCGGGCACGGGGCGGGCAGGTGACTGGTAGCGTTTCAGCGGTTCATATTTCCGGTATCAGGCAAGGGCTGACGCTCACTCATGCTCGACAAGCGATTCATCAGAGAAAATCCGGATGCCGTCAAGGCGGCGGTCCGCGCCAAGGGGATCGACCTTGACGTGGACGAGCTTCTGCAGGCCGACAAGACGGTCCGTAATCTCCAGCACGAGCTGGATGACGCACAGGCCCGGCGCAAGAGCTCGGCCAAGCAGTTCGCCAGGGCCGATGAGGCCCGCCGCGCCGAGCTGCGGGCGGAACATGAGGAGCTGGAGGGCCGGCTCCGGCAGCTGCGCGACGAACTCGCCGAGGCGAGCGCCCAGCTCCAGGAGCTGATGCTGCGGACGCCCACCATCCCGTGGGAGGGCTCGCCGGTAGGGCCGGACGAATCCGCGAACGTGACGATCCGCACGTGGGGCCGGCGGCCCGAGTTCGGCTTCGAGCCCCTCGACCACGTGGAGCTGCTGGAAAAGCGCGAATGGGCGGAGTTCGCGCGCGCCCGGAAGGTCGCCGGGGAGCGCGCCTACGCGCTGCGGGACGACGCGGTGCTGCTGGAGCGTGCGCTGCACTCCTACGCGATCGACGTGCTGCGGACGAGGGATTTCACGGTGATCTCGGTGCCGGCCCTGGTCAAGGAGGAACCGCTGATCGGCACCGGGCAGTTCCCCGGCCACCGCGAGGAGACCTACGCGATTCCCGCGGACGACCTGTACCTGGCCGGCACGGCCGAGGTGGCCCTGGTCGGCCTGCACTCGGGGGAGATTCTGGACGCCAAGCGCCTGCCCGTCCGTTACGCCGGGATCTCGCCGTGCTTCCGGCGTGAGATCGGCAGCGCCGGGCGGGATGTCCGCGGCCTGCTGCGGGTGCACCAGTTCGAGAAGGTAGAGCAGTTCGTCATCTGCGCGGCGGACGCGGCGGAGTCCGGCCGCTGGCACGCGGAGCTGCTGTCCACCGCCGAGCAGCTGCTGCAGGGGCTGGGCCTGCACTACGAGGTGGTGGAGACCTCGACCGGTGACATGGGCATCGGCAAGTTCCGGATGAACGACATCAACACCTGGTTCCCCTCACTGAACCGGTTCCGCGAGACGCACAGCTGCTCGTCGCTGCACGACTGGCAGGCCCGCCGGGCCAACCTGCGCTACCGCGACGCCGACGGCACCGTCCGGTTCGCGCACACGCTCAACAACACCGCCATCGCCACCCCGCGGCTGCTGGCGGCGGTCATTGAGAACGGCCAGACCGCCACGGCTGAGGTGCGTGTCCCCGAGGTGCTCCGGCCCTATCTGGGCCAGCGCGAGCTGCTCTGACCCGCGGCCGTCCCGGCTGACCGCAGGGGCGGCTGACCCGGAGCAGGGCCAGCGGGCGGGCCCGGAAGCCACGACGGGTGCACAGGCCGCCTGTCATCGTCGTACGCTGCCAACCGTGGAACTCGTCGCCGGCCGCATCGCGGAACTCGCCGGGCGCCCGGTCCGCGCCCTCACCCGGCGTGATGTGGCGCTGGGCCTGCTCGGCGCCGGGCCGGATCGTGCGCTCGCTTCGCTGCCGGTGCTGCGCCGGGGGCTGCTCGCGGCGGGTAACCCGATGTCCGCGGCCTACTGGGCCGCCACGGAAACAATCCTCGGCGCCCTGTCCGACGGCACGGCCCGCACCGGTGAGGTACGGGAATGGCTGGAGGCGACCGGTACCGAGCCGAGCAGCATCATCGGCCTGCACGTGTGGGATGACCCGCCCGAGCGCAGCGCGCTGCAGGCGGAGATGCATGCGCTGCTGGTGTGCCACCTGGAGGCGAAGCTGGCCGCCGGCGAGGCCGATCCCGACCAGCTCGTAGCGGGTGACGCCGCGGCGCTGCGCGCCTACGCCGAATGCCAGGAGCAGTGGATGGCGACGCCGCTGCCCGACGGGCGGATCCCGATGGACGTGCTGCTGGACGAGAAGGACGCCGAGTTTCTCGCCGAATGGGCGGCCGCCGATTCCGACGCGCTGACCGCCTTGCAGGCGGCGCTCGACGAAGTGGGCGAGCGCCCGCTGCCCGCGGACCAGCTCGCGGCGGCGTGCGGTGCCGCGCGGGACGCGATCGCCCACCCCGGGCTCACTGGCCGTCTGCTGGCCGCGTGCGGCGGGGCGGACGAACGGTCGCTGCCGGGCGATGACGTGGATCTCTGGCTGACCCTGGCCGCGGGCGTCGTATCGCCAGCCGGCGAGGCCATGGGCACGGCCGCCGCGGGTGGCCCACCGGGTCCGGGCCACGCCGCCGCCGCAGCGCCCGGGCCAGCGCCGGACGAGAGCGACGATGAAGAGACGGACACGGTGTCACGGGCTATCGGCGCCCTGTGCGCGCTGGAGCACATCGACTGGCTCGCTGCCGTCTCGGCCCTGGCCAGGGGTGGCCCCGGCACGCCGGCGTCCGCGGCCGACATCACCCGTTACGTGCGCGAATACTGCGAGGCCGGCTCGCCGCCCGGGCCCAGGGACATGCTGGCCGCGCTCCCCGATGGCCTGGACGGCGCTAGCGACGAGGACTTTGACGAAGAGGCCGTCGAGGAGCTGTTTTCCTACGTCGCGAGCCTGTGGGAGGTCCTCGGCGCCACCGACGCGGCACAGCGCCTGACGGCCCTGGGCTGGTGGGGACTGCCGGAGGCGCTACGGAAGGTGTGGGCCCCGGCCACCTGAGCGGTGGTTACTTCCGCCGGTCACCGGGCGGTGCCGGAGTCCCGGTGACCGCGGATGACGCGGCCGACGCGGACGCACCGTCCTCTTCCGGGGGCGGCGGGATCTTCTTCAGCTGCCGGCTCAGGGAGCGGAGCAGGAAGTACAGCGCGATCCCCATCGCCGCGACGACGAGAAAACCCAGCACACCGGGCGTGACATTGTTGACCGGCACGCTGTCCTTGGCCAGCATCGTGCCGCCCAGCGCCGCAGCCGTGACCGTCACAGACATACCCTCTCCCGGACCCCGGCGAACAGATCGTCCTCCGGCAGCTCGGTATCGACGAGTGACCTAGCCAGATGATAGTCCTCGGTCGGCCACGCGGCGCGCTGCACGTCGACCGGGCAGGCGAACCAGAAGCCCGCCGGGTCGATCTGGGTCGCGTGCGCCCGCAGGGCCGCGTCCCTGATCTCGAAGAAGCCACCACACGGCACGCGCGTCGTGATCTCGAGCTCCCGGCGCGGATGCGGGTCCTCATCCCACTGCTCGAACATTGTGCCGTACGGCGATTCCAGGCCGCGGCGCAGCATCTCCTCGTGCAGGGCCCTGAACTTCCCGCGATGAAACGAGGCGAAGTAGTACAGCTTGAGTGGCTGCCACGGCTCACCGGTGCCGGCGTAGCGGTCCGGGTCCGCAGCGGCCTCGAACGCCTCCACCGCCACCTGGTGGGACATGACGTGATCAGGGTGCGGGTAGCCGCCCGATTCGTCGTAGGCCAGCATCACATGCGGCCGGAACTCGCGTACCGCGCGTACCAGCGGCCGCGCCGCCTCCTGCAGAGGCGTCAGCGCGAAGCAGCCCGGCGGCAGCGGCGGCTTCGGGTCACCCTCGGGCAGGCCGGAGTCGACGAAACCCAGGAAACGCTGGCCGACGCCGAGAATCTCCCGGGCCCGGGCCATCTCTTCCTGCCGGAGGCGGGGCAGGCTGGCCCGCACCTCCGGGCGGTCCATCGCCGGATTGAGGACGTCGCCGCGCTCGCCGCCGGTCAGCGTGCACACGAGTACCTCGACGCCCTCCCGGACGTACCGCGCCATCGTCGCGGCACCCTTGCTGGACTCGTCATCCGGATGCGCATGGACGGCCATCAGCCGCAGCGGTTCCGGGGCGCCGGCCGCCCCGGGGGCAACGGAACCGGCGGCCTCGCCGGGCGCGCAGGAACGAGGATGCCGTCCGAACCGCTCCGGCCCGGCTGTCTCCGCGGACAAGCGATCTCCCTTGATTGCCTCAGTGCAGTGTCTCAGTACGGTGCCTCAGTACAGCGCGGAAAGCGGGCACGCCGGGGCACGTGGGCGCACGCCCGTCACCAGGTCAGTTGTCCCCGGCGCGGTCCGTGCCGCGTCAATTAACGGAAAACCCGCACCGGCGCCGGCCACATTCCCTGCCTGCACCATTTGACTAGTGCGGCTTAGTCGTCAACGCTAGTTAGCCTCAAAAGGTTACCCGGATGGGGCCGCCCACGGCCCCTGCGACAGCTACAGCGTGCAGTACTGAGGAGTGCCCGTGACCGAGACCCGCGACGCAAGCGTCACCTGGCTGACCCAGGAAGCGTATGACCGGCTCAAAGCCGAACTGGATGACCGCTCAGGACCACTGCGGGTCGAGATCGCGAAGAGAATTGAGGCCGCCCGCGAAGAAGGAGATCTTCGCGAGAACGGCGGTTACCACGCGGCCAAGGAAGAACAGGGCAAGAACGAGGGCCGCGTGCTGCAGATCCAGCAGATTCTCGAGAACGCCCGCGTCGGTGAGCCACCGCGGACCGACGGCGTGGTGGGGCCGGGAATGACCGTGACCGTCCGCTTCGCCGGCGACGACGAAGAGGTCGCCTTCCTGCTCGCCTCGCGGGAGGAAAGCGGCGCGCCCATCGATGTCTACTCCCCGCGTTCGCCGCTGGGCAGCGCGATCCTCGGCAAGAAGGTCGGCGAGAACGCCACGTACTCGCTGCCGAACGGCCGCTCCGCCACAGTGGAGATCCTGGAGGCCGTCCCCTACCTAGGCGCCTGACCCCACCGGAAGGGTACGGCGAGACGATCGTAACCGGCCAGCGAGCCCGGGCCTCGTGCCCGGGCGAGCGGCCGGTGCTATCGGCGAGTACCACAACGGGTTACGCCGAGACGCTCGTAACCGGCCAGCGAGCCGGGCCCTTGGGCCCGGCGAGTGCCGGTGTGTCGGCGAAGTACCACCGCGCGGGCGCGGAGCGCATTCGGGGGGTTCCGGGGGGTCGCCCCCCGGGCCAACACAGCGAGCCGGGCCCTTGGGCCCGGCGAGCGCCGGTGTGTCGGCGAAGTACCACCGCGCGGGCGCGGAGCGCATTCGGGGGGTTCCGGGGGGTCGCCCCCCGGGCCAACACCGTCTTACCCGAAGACCAGCGTGTATCCGGCCTGGCGGAGCTCGGTGATCACTTCCTCACAGTGCTCCGGCCCGCGCGTCTCCACCTGCAGCAGCACCTCCACCTCGCCGACCTGCAGGCGCGGGGTGACCCGCTCGTGCCAGACGTCCAGGACGTTGGCGCCGAGACCGGCCAGCTGGTGCAGCAGGGTGGCCAGTGCGCCGGGCCGGTCCGGCAGCCGGCAGCGGAAGGCGAGGAAGCGCCCGGCCGCTCGCAGGCCATGCCGGAGCAGCTTCGACAGCAGCAGCGGATCGATATTGCCGCCGGACAGCACGACCACGATCGGCGGCTGCATCTGCTCGGCGTGCTCCAGCAGGGCGGCCACGCCGGCCGCGCCGGCTGGCTCGACGACCTGCTTGGCCCGCTCCAGGCAGAGCAGCAGCCCGCGGGACAGGCTCTCCTCCGTCACCGTCACGACGCGCGCGCCGCAGTCCGACAAGAGCCCGAAGGCCAGCTCACCGGGACGGCTGACCGCGATACCGTCGGCCATCGTGGGGGCGCCCTTCACCGGGATCGGGCGCCCGGCGGCCAGCGAGGCGGGGTACGGCGCCACCGCGGCGGACTGGACACCGATGATCTGGACCGCCGGGTCGAGGCTCTTGATCGCCACGGCCACGCCGGCCGCGAGGCCGCCGCCACCTACCGGGATCACCACCGTCCGGACCTGGGGGCACTGTTCGATGATCTCGAACCCGAGCGTTCCCTGGCCGGTCACGACGTCCGGATGCTCGAAGGGATGGATCAGCACGCTCCCGGTCCTGGCCGCGTACTCCTCCGCGCCCGCCAGAGCGTCCTCGACCGACGACCCCTGCAGGACGACGTCCGCTCCGTAGTCGCGGGTCGCCTGGACCTTCGGCAGCGGCGCGCCCTCCGGCATGTACACCGTGGACCTGGTCTCCAGCAGGCCCGCCGCGTACGCCACCCCCTGAGCGTGGTTCCCGGCGCTCGCCGCCACCACCCCGCGGGCGCGCTCCGCATCGGTGAGCCGGGCGATCCGCAGGTAGGCGCCGCGGACCTTGAAGGAGCCGGTGCGCTGCAGATTCTCGCACTTCAGGAACACCGGCCCGCCGACCAGCTCGGACAGCACCCGGGACCGGAGGACCGGCGTCGGGGAGACCACATCACGGATCAGTTCGCGTGCCGCCACCACATCATCGGCTTGCACCTGAGACACCGTTGCCACCAGAGCAGTGTGCCATGCCGCCGGGCCCGGGCGCGGCCGGGTACGGCACCCGGCCGGGCCCGCGGAAAGCCGGGGGCAGATGCGAACACCTACGAGAGGGACATAATGTCGAATGGTGCAGCCAAACAGCCAGCATCGTCATCCCGCCGCGCGGCACGGGGGGCCTCCGGCTCCCGCCACGCTGGGCGAACTGCGCGCGGACGGCCACGTCTACCGGAGCGTCAAGGAGGAGATCAGGCAGAACCTGCTCGCCCGGATGCGGGCCGGCCAGGACCGGTTCCCGGGCATCATCGGCTTCGGCAACACGGTGCTCCCGCACCTGGAACGGGCCCTTCTCGCCGGTCACGACGTCATCCTGCTCGGCGAGCGCGGGCAGGGTAAGACCCGGCTCATCCGGACTCTGGCCGGGCTGCTCGACGAGTGGGCGCCCGCCGTGGCCGGATGTGAGATCAACGACCACCCCTTCGTGCCGGTCTGCGCCCGCTGCCGGCGCCTCGCCGAGGAACTAGGCGAGGACCTGCCGATCGTCTGGCGCAACGCGCGGGACCGGTACGGCGAGAAGCTCGCCACCCCGGACACGAGCGTCGGCGACCTAATCGGGGACATCGACCCGGTGAAGGTCGCGGAAGGCCGGACGCTGGGCGACCCGGAGACGGTCCACTTCGGCCTGGTGCCGCGGACCAACCGGGGCATCTTCTGCCTGAACGAGCTGCCCGACCTGGCTGAGCGGATCCAGGTGGCCCTGCTCAACGTGCTGGAGGAGCGGGACATCGGGGTCCGCGGGTACGCGCTCCGGCTTCCCCTCGACCTGGTGCTGGTGGCCAGCGCCAACCCGGAGGACTATACGAACCGGGGCCGCATCATCACCCCCCTGAAGGACCGGTTCGGCGCCGAGATCCGCACCCACTACCCGCTGACGCTCGACGACGAGCTGAGGCTGATCCGCCAGGAGGCCGTCGTCGGCTGGGACGGAACGGTCCCCGGTGCGGAGCTGCCCGAGCATCTAGTGGAGGTCATCGCGCGCTTCACCCGGCTGGTCCGCGAGTCACCGACGGTGGACTCGCGCTCCGGCGTCTCGGCCCGGTTCGCGATCGCGGCCGCCGAGGGGGCGGCGGCCTCGGCGGTGCGCCGGGCTGCCCTCGCCGAGGCGGCCGCCACCCGGCCGGCCCGGCGCAGCAGCGGCACCCGCGCCGTGCACCGCGCCGGGAGCGGCACGCCGGGCGCCACCGCCGAGCAGCCGGTGGCGCGGGTCTGCGATCTGCCGGCGATCGTCGGGACGCTGCGGGGCAAGGTCGAGTTCGAGGTCAGCGAGGAGGGCCGGGAGGAAGAGGTGCTCGCTCACCTGCTCCGCCGGGCCATCGCGGAAACCTTCCGGGCCCGGCTGGGCAGCGCCGACCTGTCCCCGCTGCTGGCCAAGTTCGACGGCGGCCAGACCGTGGAGTCCGGTGAGCTGATCCCCGCATCCGAACTGCTCCAGCGGATCGGTGAGGTGCCGGGACTGGCCAAGATCATGCAACGGCTGGGCATGGACGGCGGCGAATCGTTCGGCCATGCGGCCGCGGCGATCGAATTCGCACTGGAAGGGCTGTACCTGATGCGGCGCCTGTCCAAGGACACGATGGACGGCACGGCGGTCTACCGGACGTGAGAAAGGCCGTGCGCCGGCCAGGCCGGACGTGCCAGACACCGACGGCCCGGACCCAAGGACACGATGGACGGCACGGCGGTCTACCGGACGTGAGAAAGGCCGTGCACCGGCCAGGCCGGACGTGCAGCCCGGACGTAGGGACGGTTGATGGGAACTTACCGGTACGGGCCCTACGCCGACGGCCCGGATCCGCTGGCGCCGCCGTACGACGTCCGCGGGGCGCTCGACGCGCTGGGCGACTCGGTGCTGGAAGGTTCGGCACCGGGGGACGCGCTACGCGAGCTGCAGCGGCGTGGCGTCCCCGGCCGGCGCGGGCTGGACGATCTGCTCCGGCGGGTGCGGGAGCGGCAGCGGGAGATCCGCAGCAGCGGCCGGCTCGACGGCACGCTGGACCAGGTCCGGTCGCTGCTCGACACCGCCATCGGGCAGGAGCGCGCGGAGCTTTTCCCCGATCCCAGCGATGAAGCGCGGATGCGCGAGGCGAATCTCGATGCCCTGCCGCCCGACACCGCCCAGGCGGTGCGGCAGCTGGCCGACTACGACTGGCGGTCGGCCGCCGCCCGCGAGACGTTCGACCGGCTCAAGGACCTGCTGCGCCGTGAGGTGCTGGACAGCCAGTTCCGCGGCATGAAGCAGGTGCTGCAGAACCCGGATCCGGAAGCGATGCAGCGGGTCAAGGACATGCTCGGCGACCTGAACGCGATGCTGGAGGCGGACGCGCGCGGCGAGCACACGCCCGAGGACTTCGAGCGCTTCATGGACAAGTACGGCGAGCTGTTCCCGGACAACCCGGAGAACCTCGAGGAGCTCGTCGATTCGCTGGTCCGCCGGATGGCCGCCGCCGACCGGCTGCTGTCCTCACTGAGCCGGGAGCAGCGGGAGGAACTCGCGAACCTGATGGCTCAGGCGCTGGACGACGCGGGCCTCGCCGTGGAGATGAGCCGCCTGTCCGACATGCTCCGGGCCCGCCGCCCGGACATGGAAGGCGGCCAGGGCGAGATGATGATGGGCGAGGAACCGCTCGGTCTCGGCGACGCCACGTCGGCGCTGGCCGAGCTGGCCGACCTGGCCGAACTGGAGACCGCGCTCAGCCAGGACTATCCGGGCGCCCGGATGGACGATATCGACGAGGAGGCCGTCCGCCGGGCCTTCGGCCGCCAGGCGGTGGACGACGTCGAGGCGCTGCGCCGCGTCGAACGTGAGCTGGAGGAACAGGGGTACCTGAACCGCAGCGGCGGCCGTCTGGAGCTGACCCCGCGGGCCGTGCGGCGGCTGGGCGAGACCGCGCTGCGGCGGGTTTTCCCCGGGCTGTCCACCGGGCGCCGTGGCGACCATGACCGGCACGACGCCGGGCAGGCGGGTGAGCTGACCGGGAGCACCCGGGCCTGGGAGTTCGGCGACGAGCAGCCGATCGACACCGCCGCGACGATCCGCAAGGCGCTGCTCCGGCAGGCGCGGACCGAGCCGGACCGGCGGCGGCGTGACGTGTCCCGGGTGCGGCTGGACTCGGGCGATTTCGAGGTGGCGGAGACCGAGCAGCGCGGCGGCGCCGCGGTGAGCCTGCTCGTCGACCTGTCGTACTCGATGGCACTGCGGGGCACGTGGGCGTCGGCCAAGCAGACCGCGCTCGCCCTGCACGCGCTGATGCGCATGCGTTTCCCGCAGGACGCGCTGCAGGTGGTCGGGTTCTCCAACTACGCCCGCGAACTGCGTGAGACCGAGCTGGCCGGGCTGGGCTGGGACATGGTGCAGGGCACCAACCTGCATCACGCGCTGGTGCTCGCCGGGCGGCATCTGGACCGCCACCCGGAGCAGGAACCGGTCGTCCTCATCGTGACCGACGGTGAGCCCACGGCCCACCTCCAGCGGGACGGGCGGTCCTGGTTCGACTGGCCGCCCTCACCGGAGACGCTTCAGCTCACGCTGGCCGAGGTGGACAAGATGACCCGGCGCGGGGCGGCACTGAACATTTTCATGCTGGCCGAAGACGACCGGCTGACGGCGTTCGTGGACAACGTCGCACGCCGCAACGGCGGCCGGGTGCTCCGGGCGCAGCCGGAGCGTCTCGGTGAGTACGTCGTGAGTGATTTCCTGCGTACCCGCGGGGCCGGACGGCGATAGGTTTTCCTCCTGGCATCGTCCGTTCAGGAGGAAATGTTGGCTTCTGTGCATGAATCAGCTGGGCGGCCGGCCGCCCGGGTGGTCACCGCCGTGATCCTGGCCGTCCTGGCCATCGTCCTTGTCATCATTGGCGTCATCTACCTGGCCGAGCCGTCCGCCTCGCTGCCGAGCGTGCTGCCCGGGCACCTGCTCCCCTCGCAGACCGGCGCCAGCAAGAATCACCCGCTGCGGGGCGCGGGCTGCCTGGTGCTGGGCGTCATCTTCTTCGGCGCCGCCTGGTTCGCGCTCTCGTTCCAGCCCAAGGCGCCCACCGCCGCCGCATCCCGCCCGAACTCGCCCGCCGCCCGCCCCTGACAAGGGTTACGGCGAGACGCTCGTAACCGGCCCAGCGAGCCGGGCCCCGGCCCGGTGAGTGGCCGGTGCTATCGGCGAGCACCACACGCAAGCTACGGCGAGACGCCCGTAACCGGCCAGCGAGCCGGGCCCTCCGGGCCCGGCGAGCGCCGGTGTATCGGCGAAGTACCACCGCGGGGCGCGAAGCGCATCGGGGGGTTCCGGGGGGTCGCCCCCCGGGCCAGTACAGCGAGCCGGGCCCTCCGGGCCCGGCGAGCGCCGGTGTGTCGGCGAAGTACCACCGCGGGGCGCGGAGCGCATTCGGGGGGTTCCGGGGGGTCGCCCCCCCGGGCCAGTACAGCGAGCCGGGCCCTCCGGGCCCGGCGAGCGCCGGTTGCTATCGGCGATTACCGCAGCGGGTCACGGCGAGGCGATCGTTACCGGCTCAGCGAGCCCGGCCGCCAGGCCGGGTGAGTGGCCGGTGTGTCGGCGAAGTACCACCGCGCGGGCGCGGAGCGCATGCGGGGGGTTCCGGGGGGTCGCCCCCCGGGGCCAGCACAGCGCATGCAGGGGGTTCCGGGGGGTCGCCCCCCGGGGGCCAGCACAGCGCATTCGGGGGGTTCCGGGGGGTCGCCCCCCGGGCTAACACAGCGCTTCGTTCAGGTCGCCGAGCAGGTCGCCGCGATCCTCGAGCCCGACGGACAGCCGCACCAGGTCCGCCGGAACCTCGAGCGGCGACCCGGCGGCCGACGCGTGCGTCATCCGGCCCGGATGCTCGATCAGCGACTCCACTCCGCCGAGCGACTCGGCCAGCGTGAACAGCCGGGTCCGCCCGCAGACGGCCACCGCGGCTGCCTCGCCCCCGCGCACCCGGAAGGACACCATCCCGCCGAACCCGCTCATCTGCTTGGCGGCGGTCGCGTGGCCCGGGTGGGAGGGCAGGCCCGGGTAGAGCACCTGCGTCACTGCCGGATGGCGGGTGAGCAGGCCCGCGACGGCCATGGCGCTGTCGCAGTGCCGGTCCATCCGCACGGCCAGGGTACGGATGCCCCGCAGGGTCAGCCAGGAGTCGAAGGGCCCCGGCACACCGCCGGTCGCGTTGCGCAGGAACGCCGCGCGCTCCGCGACCTCGGTGTCCGAGGTGACCAGGGCACCACCGACCACGTCGGAGTGGCCGCCCAGGTACTTGGTGGTCGAGTGCACCACCACGTCCGCGCCGAGGGCCAGCGGGAGCTGCAGGCGCGGTGAGGCGAACGTATTGTCCACGACCAGCATCGCGCCCGCCTCGTGCGCGGCCTCGGCCAGCGCGGCGATGTCGGCGATGGCCAGCAGCGGGTTGGTCGGCGTCTCCGCCCAGACCAGACGGGCCGGCCGCTCGGCCAGGCAACGGCGGACGGCGGCGACGTCAGGCAGGTGCACCGGAACGTAATCCAGCCCCCACCGCTCGAGCACGGCGGCGAACAGCCGGTAGGTGCCGCCGTAGGCGTCATCGGGGATGATCACCCGGTCACCGGGCGAGCACAGGGCACGGATCAGGCAGTCCTCCGCCGCCATGCCAGAGGCGAAGGCCAGGGCCCGGGTGCCGCCCTCGAGCGCCGCCAGGCACTCTTCCAGGGCGCTCCTGGTCGGGTTAACGGTGCGCGAATAATCGAAACCGCCGCGCAGCCCGCCGACGCCATCCTGCTTGAACGTCGACGTCTGGTAGATGGGCGGCACGACGGCCCCGGTCGCCGGGTCCGGATCCTGGCCGGCGTGGATGGCCAGGGTCTCGAAGCCAGGCTCAGCGGGCGCCGCGCCCGTCTCGTGCGGCTCCCGCCGCTCTGGCCCGGTCATGTCAGGCACCGGCAACGAAGAAGGTGAGCAGATCCTGCCGGGTCAGCAGGCCTGCGGGCTTGCCGTCCACGTGCACGACGGCCGCGCCCGCCTGCTCCAGCGCGGCGACCGCGCTGGAGACCGCCTCACCCGAGCCGACCGTCGGCAGCGGCGCCGACATATGGCCGCTCAGCGGGTCATCGGGCCGGGCCCGGCCGGTCACCAGCGCATCGAGCAGATCCCGCTCCACCACGGATCCCACCACTTCCGCCGCCATCACCGGCGGCTCCTCGTTGACCACCGGGAGCTGAGAGACCTCATACTCGCGCAGCAGGGCGATGGCCTGGGCCACGGTCTCGCCCGGATGCGCGTGCACGAACTCGGGAATTTCACGGCCCTTCCTGGCCAGGACATCAGCGACGAGCGGCTCGCCGGTCTGCGCGGACAGGAAGCCGTAGTCGGCCATCCAGTCGTCGTTGAAGATTTTGGAGAGATAGCCGCGGCCGCCGTCGGGAAGCAGCACCACGACCACATCGCCGGGCTCCGCGCCACGCGCGGCACGGATCGCGGCGGCGACCGCGAGGCCGCTCGAACCCCCGACGAGCAGCGCCTCCTCGCGCGCCAGGCGGCGGGTCATCAGGAAGGACTCCGCATCGGTGACCGCGATGACCTCGTCGCAGATGGCCCGGTCGTAGGTGTCCGGCCAGATGTCCTCGCCCACCCCCTCGACCAGGTAGGGACGGCCCGAGCCACCCGAATACACCGAGCCCTCCGGGTCCGCGCCGATCACCCGGACCCGCCCGCCGGACACTTCCTTCAGGTACCGGCCCGCGCCGCTGATGGTCCCGCCGGTGCCGATCCCGGCCACGAAATGGGTGACCCGCCCGTCGGTCTGGGACCAGATCTCCGGGCCGGTCGAGGCGTAGTGCGAGGCCGGGTTCTCCGGGTTGGCGTACTGGTCCGGCTGCCAGCCACCGGGCAGTTCGGCCGCCATCCGGCGGGCCACGCTGTAATACGAATCGGGGTGCGCGGGCGGAACCGAGCTCGGGCAGACGACGACGTCGGCGCCGTACGCGCGCAGCACGCTGAGCTTGTCCTGCGCCACCTTGTCCGGGCAGACGAAAACGCATTTGTAGCCGCGCTCGGCGGCCACGATGGCCAGCCCGACTCCGGTGTTCCCCGACGTCGGCTCGACGATCGTCCCGCCCGGCCGGAGCTGCCCGGCCGCCTCGGCGGACTCGATCATGCGCAGCGCGATCCGGTCCTTGACCGAGCCGCCCGGGTTGAAATACTCCACCTTCGCCAGGACGTCGGGGCCGGCGCCCGAAAGGCGCAGATCCCGGGTAACCTCGCGCAGCCTGACCAGCGGCGTGTTACCCACCGTCTCGGTCAGGGAATCGTGTACCTGCATGCTCGCCGCGATTCCTTCGTGACCAGGGCCAACGGCCCGTCCGGGCCGGGCCTCATGGATCTTCTGGCTGCTGTTGACGTTATCCGACGTCCCGCGCCCACCGTACGGCCGTGCTAGGACGACATAGGCTACTAACCGGTAGTTCATTGCCCGCACGAAGGAGGCCGGTGCCATGCCCGACGCAGTTGTCGTCGCGACGGCGAGATCCCCGATTGGCCGCGCGTTCAAGGGTTCCCTCACCAGTATCAGGCCGGACGACCTGGCCGCTCAGATGATCACGGCCGCGCTGGCCAAGGTACCGCAGCTCGACCCGGACGACATCGAGGACCTGCTGCTCGGCTGCGGCCTGCCCGGCGGCGAGCAGGGCTTCAACCTGGCACGGGTGGTCGCCGTGCTGCTCGGCCACGACAACCTGCCCGGGACCACCGTGACGCGCTACTGCTCGTCGTCGCTGCAGACCACCCGGATGGCCTTCCACGCGATCAAGGCCGGCGAGGCGGACGTGCTGATCTCGGCGGGCGTCGAATGCGTGAGCCGGTTCACGAACGGCAGCAGCGACAGCTGGCCGAACACGCACAACCCGGCGTTCTCCGACGCTGAGGGACGGACGGAGCGCGCCCGCGAGGGCAGCAGCGGGACCTGGCACGACCCGCGCGAGGACGGCAAGATCCCCGACATCTACATCGCGATGGGCGAGACCGCGGAGAACGTCGCCGGGCTGCGCGGCATCACGCGCGTGGAGCAGGACGAATTCGCTGTCCGGTCGCAGAACCTGGCGGAGAAGGCCATCGCCAACGGGTTCTGGCCGCGTGAGATCACGCCGGTGACGCTGCCGGACGGCAGCACGGTGTCGGCCGACGACGGGCCCCGCCCGGGCACGACGCTGGAGAAGGTGGCGTCGCTCAAGCCGTCGTTCCGGCCCGACGGAACGGTGACCGCCGGCAACTGCTGCGCGCTCAACGACGGTGCGGCCGCGGTCATCATCATGAGCGACACGAAGGCCGCGGAGCTCGGCATCACCCCGCTCGCACGGATCGTCTCGACCGCCGTGTCCGGCCTGTCACCGGAGATCATGGGCCTCGGCCCGGTCGGGGCGTCCCGCCGCGCCCTGGCCCTGGCGGGCATGGCCGTCAGCGACATCGACCTCGTGGAGATCAACGAGGCTTTCGCGGCCCAGGTCATCCCGTCCTACCGGGAGCTCGGCATCGACCTCGACACCCTGAACATCAACGGCGGCGCGATCGCCGTCGGGCACCCGTTCGGCATGACCGGGGCCCGCATCACCACGACCCTGCTGAACAGCCTGCAGTTCCACGACAAGACGCTCGGGCTGGAAACGATGTGCGTCGGCGGTGGACAGGGCATGGCCATGATCCTCGAGCGGCTGTCCTAAGGCGCTGGCCGCCCGCCCCGGCTCGTCTCCCCGGGCCAGGTTGGGCAGAGTTTCCCGCAGTATTTGCGGGTGCGGGAAACTCTGCCCGGTCCGGGGGGCCGCAGCGCGGCACGTGCCCCATAGCAGGTCAAACGCCACGGGCGTGACAGACCGTGGACAGAGCGGATTTACCCGTCATTAAGGAAAGGTTGGATCCAGGTCTTGCCAGGCGCGGGGCGTTAAGGCAGGCTCACAGCAAGAGGCTTCGCCCCCCTGGAGGTGCCAATTGCCGCTGACCCGCTCTCTGGAGACGCACAAGAATCTCATTGCACGCATACCCCGCGTCACAGGCAGTGACCTCCGTGAGTGGTTCATGCGCCTTGAATCCGGCCCCGCCTTCCTCCGCTGCGAAGAGCGCGCGACGTGGCTCGCCGACGAGCACGGCATCTCCCATGGCTATGCCAACGCCATCGTGCACGAGTACGAGCTGCGCCGGCGTATCAGGCTGAACAGCGTCTGACATCAGTACTCCTTCATGAGCGCAGAGCATTGCCGGCAGTTCCTGCGCGCCCATCACCGGGCCGTCCTGGCCACCATGCGGGCCGATGGCCGCCCGCAGATGTCGCCGGTCGTCTGCGCCGTTGATTCCGTCGGCCGCATCCTGATCAGTACCCGGGAGACGGCGGTCAAGACCCGTAACCTGCGGCGGGACCCATTCGCCTCCGTGTGCGCCTTCCCGGACCGGTTTTTTGGCGAGTGGGTCCAGGCCGAGGGAACCGCAGAGATCATCTCGCTGCCCGACGCCATGGACCTGCTGGTGGACTACTACCGCATGATCTCTGGCGAGCACTCTGACTGGAGTGACTACCGAGCGGCCATGGTGCGGGATCGGCGGGTCATCATTCGTGTGACTCTTTCCCGGGTGGGCCCCAGCATCAGCGGCTGAAAAGCGCTGCCCCGCCCGGCAGCCGCTGGACGGTGCGCCGCAATCCCGCCGTCCGGCGGTATCGTTGAAATGCACGTGCATCTGCGCGGGAATAAGCACAGAGAATGGCGTGCTGGCCTGCGATAACAGTCGGAGACTTCCGGATTGAATGCACAAGCCAGAGACGAGTGCGCCCATTGGTCGCCCGTGACGAGCGCGGCTGGAGCCCAATGGGAACGTTATCGCGCCGGACAACGTTGACGATCTGGCACACCGCCGGGAAATGCGTTGCCCTAATGGTGCGGTGTGCCCCCGGTCGGACTCGAACCGACACTAGCGACCCTTTTAGGGGGGCGGCCTCTGCCCTTGGGCTACGGGGGCTGGCCAATAATACCCCGCGAATTTGGGTAATCGAAGGGCCGATATATTCGGACCGGCGACTAAGCCCGGATTCGTTTATATGGCGAGCCATTAACGGGCAATGAGTGCACAGCGTAACCGCTGGCCGGCGATATCATAAACGCTCTGTAATCAGAGCAGTACATTAACGCCTTCCTTGGCCGCCGCGGGCTCATTTGCTATCAAATTCCTCACGTCGCGGCCGGCCCTGTTACCAGGCGAAATGCTTTCCGCTTGGGCAGCTGCACGGTTGAACCATGAAATAACGATATAAATCGGTCGTCACCCAGGTCACATCCCGGCGAACGCCTTAGCCCGGGAGGTGCTAGCCCGGGGGCGACCCCCGGAACCCGATGTCTTCTCCCAGGCCCGAAAACCCACGGGCCCGGGAACTCTGCTAACCCGGGGGACGACCCCCGGAACCCCCGATGCCTTCTCCCAGGCCCGAAAACCCACGGGCCCGGGAACTCTGCTAACCCGGGGGACGACCCCCGGAACCCCCGATGCCTTCTCCCAGGCCCGAAAACCCACGGGCCCGGGAACTCTGCTAACCCGGGGGACGACCCCCGGAACCCCCGATGTCATCTCCCAGGCCCGAAAACCCACGGGCCCGGGAGAAGACGTCATCCAGCATGGCGGGGGTGACGCGGCCGGTGAACGTGTTCTGCTGGCTCGGGTGGTAGCAGCCCAGGAGCAGGACCGGCGGGGCCGCGGGGTCCCGCGGCCGGACCTCGGCCTCGGTACCGTGGCCGAACGGCGGGCGCCGGGCAGGCAGCCGGAAACCGGCCGCGCGCAGCACAGGCCACAGCGCCTGCCAGGCGAAACCGCCAAGGCAAACGATCACCCGGACCGAGGAGGACACCAGCGCGAGCTCCGCGACCAGCCACGGCGCGCAGGTGTCGCGTTCCTGCGTGGTGGGCTTGTTGGCGGGAGGGGCGCACCGGACCGCCGCGACCATCCGGGCGCCGCGCAGCCGCTGACCGTCCCCGGCCGTGACACTGAGCGGGCTGCTGGCCAGGCCGCACCGGTACAGGGACGCGAACAGGAAGTCCCCGCTGCGGTCTCCCGTGAAGACCCGCCCGGTACGGTTCCCGCCGTGCGCGGCCGGGGCGAGGCCGACGATCAGCACCCGCGGGTCCGCCGCGCCCCAGCCCGGGATCGGGCGTCCCCAGTAGCGTTCGGCCTGGAAAGAACGCCGGCGGACGGCCGCGACCTCCTCGCGCCAGCTCACCAGGCGCGGGCAGGCGCGGCAGACCGACTGGCGGGCGGTGAGCTCATCCAGGGTCGGCGCGCTCGCGGCCAGGTCCCGGACATCCGCGGGCCCGCGGGCCACCGGGGTGGCGGACGTCGCTGGATCACCGGGCCAACCGGTTCCCGGCGCTACCGGGCCGGGTGGCGCCCCTTGGTCCCCGGCCAGGCTGCCCGGCTCCCGGTTGCCTGGCTCCTGGCTGCCTGGCTCCTGGCTGCCCAGGTCCCTGGCCGGGACCCTGGCTGGGCCGCCGCTGCCGCCCGCACTGACCGGGCCTGCGCCATCCGCGGCGTTCACCGGCCGGGGGCCCGCTGGGGTGCCGCGATCGACCAGGCGATTCCGTCGAGGATGTCGTGCTCGCTGACCAGGACGTCGGTGCAGCCGAACCGCGTCAGGACGCGGTCCAGGATGAGCGCTCCGGCCCCGATGACGTCCACCCGGCCCGGATGCATGACACCGATCCGGGCCCGTTCCGCACGGGTGAGAGAAAGCAGCCGCGCCGTGACCGTGTGCACCTGCGCGGCCGGGATGCGCGCGTGGTGCAACCGGGCCGCGTCGTAGCCGGGCAGGTCCAGCGCGATGCCCGCGACCGTGGTGACCGATCCGGCCAGGCCGACGAGGGTATGCGCGGCCGTGCCGTCGACCGCAGCGGCCGCGCGGGCGATGGCCGCGTCGATGTCGGCCGTGGCCGCGGCGATCTGCCCCGCTGACGGCGGATCGGATCGCAGATGGCGCTCGGTCATCCGGACACACCCGATGTCGACGCTGGTGGCCGCGGTAACCTCGGCCACCGCGGCCGGCCCGGCCGGTGACCGCCATTCCCGGCGGCCCCCGGCGCAGCGGGCCGGCCGCCCAGGACGAACTCGGTCGAGCCGCCGCCGATGTCCACGACGAGATAGGGCGGGGGCGCTGACCGGTCGCCACCCAGTTCCGCGGTCGCGCCGGTGAAGGAGAGCCAGGCCTCTTCGGTCCCGCTGAGAACCTCGGGACCGGCCCCCAGGACCTCCGTGACCCGGCAAATGAACTCCGCGGCATTGCTGGCGTCCCGGGTCGCGCTGGTCGCCACCATCCGCACGTCGGCGGCGCCGAGGCGGGTGATGGCGGCCGCGTAGCCGCTGAGCGCGGCCAGCGTCCGGTCCAGGGCTTCACGGGCGAGCCGTCCGGTGGTGTCGACCCCCTGGCCCAGCCGGACGATCTCCATCCGCCGGTCGACGTCGGTGAGCGTGCCACGGCCCGGATCGACGTCGGCCACGAGCAGGCGGATCGAATTGGTCCCGCAGTCGATCGCCGCCACCCGCCGGGGCATCAGCCGCCCTCCGTCGTTACGCACGGGCCATCGGCCCACCACGGCCCGGCGGCATCGGCCGCTTCCCGGCCGAGCCGGTTGGCGCCCGGCACGGCGAGCTCGTGGGCAACGAGCGCATGCAGGCATTTGACCCGTTCCGGCATGCCGCCGGCGCTCTGCGTACCCGGCGGGAGCGGCTCGGCCCCCGTCTCCCGCGCCGCCACCGCGCGCCGGGTCAGATAGTCCCGATGGGCCGCCTCGTAGGCGCCGCGCAGCGCCACGTCCTGGGCCAGCCGGGCCGTCATGTCGCGCATCGTGCCCGCCGCCTCCAGCCTGCTCACCGCGGCGGCGGCCCGGGGGCACGTCAGGTAGTACAGCGTCGGGAAAGGGGCACCGTCCGGCAGTCTCGGCGCGGTCTCCACGACGTCGGGCAGCCCGCACGGGCAGGTGTGCGCGACCGCCCGCAGGCCGCGAGGCGCACGGCCGAGCTGGGCGGCGATCACCGCCTCGGTCGAGGGATCCATCAGCGTGCCGGGACCTGATCCGCCTGCTCGACCGACTGCCATAGCTTGCTGTACCAGGGCGCCGGGGCCTTGGCCTGCGGCGCCGTGGCGCCGGGCGCCGCGGAGTTCCCGATGAGCACGTAGCACTTCTCGGTGGGGAAGCACATGTGCAGCTGATCCCGGGCCTGCTGCTCGATATAGGCCGGGTCCGAGAACCGCTGCTGCTGCGCCTGGAGGCTCTTCACCTGAGCCGACATGGACTGCTGGGTCGCCAGGAGCTGGCCGATCTGCCGCCGCTGGGCGATGTACTCCCGCACCGGATACGCAAGGCTGAGCGCGATGGCGCAGACCACGACCGCGAGCAGCGCCGCCCGGCCCGTCAGCTTCGTCTGGCGAGGCTGACGGGGCTGCGGGCGGCGCCTGGCGGTCTCGGTCATCAGGACCGTTCCGCGAACCTCGGGTAGGCGCTGGCGCCGGCGTATTCGGCCGCGTCACCGAGCAGTTCCTCGATCCGCAGCAGCTGGTTGTACTTCGCCACCCGCTCGCCGCGGGCCGGCGCGCCCGTCTTGATCTGGCCGCAGTTGGTGGCGACGGCCAGGTCGGAGATGGTGGTGTCGTCGGTCTCGCCGGACCGGTGGCTGATGATGCAGGTGAAGCCGGCCCGCTGTGCGGCCGATACCGCGTCCAGGGTCTCGCTCACCGTGCCGATCTGGTTGAGCTTGACCAGCAGCGAGTTGGCTGACTGCTCGGCGATGCCCCGGCTGAGCCGCTGCGGGTTGGTCACGAAAAGGTCGTCGCCCACGATCTGCACGCGGCTGCCGACCGCGGCCGTCATGTCCCGCCAGCCGGCCCAGTCTTCCTCCGCGAGCGGGTCCTCCAGCGAGACGATCGGGTACGTGTCCAGCCATTCCCGGTAGATGTTGATCATCGCGTCCGCTGGCCTGGTATCGCCCTCAAAAACGTAGCCCTTGTCGCTGTGGAACTCGGTGGCGGCGGCGTCAATGGCCAGCGCGATGTCGCGGCCGGGGGTGAAGCCGGCCTTCCCGATGGCCTCGACGATCAGGTCCAGCGCGGCGCGGTTGTGATCGAGGTTGGGAGCGAACCCGCCCTCGTCCCCGACCCCGGTGGACAGGCCGTGCTGCTTCAGCACCGACTTCAGCACGTGGTAGGTCTCCGCGCCCCAGCGCAGCGCTTCCTCGAACGTCACCGCGCCGATGGGCGCGATCATGAACTCCTGGATGTCGACGCTGTTGTCCGCGTGCGCGCCGCCGTTCATGATGTTCATCATCGGCACCGGCAGCACGTGCGCGTTCGGGCCGCCGAGGTAGCGGAACAGCGGCAGGCTGGCGGAATCCGCCGCCGCCCGCGCGACCGCGATGCTGACCCCGACGATCGCGTTCGCGCCGAGGCGGGACTTGTCCGGGGTCCGGTCCAGGTCGATCATCGCCTGGTCGACCAGCCGCTGGTCATCGGCCTCGTGGCCGAGAAGCTCGGGCTGGATCTCGTCGATCACGCTCGCCACGGCGTGGGAGACGGCCTTGCCGCCGTACTCATTGCCGCCATCCCTCAGTTCCACCGCCTCGAAGGCGCCGGTGGAGGCGCCGCTGGGAACCCCCGCACGCCCGATGGTCCCGTCGTCCAGGGCGACCTCGACCTCCAGGGTCGGGTTACCGCGGGAATCCAGGATCTGCCTGGCATGGATTGCTTCGATGGAGGCCACTGCCGGTACCTCATGTCCTGTTCACGAGTTCGCAATTATTCGCCGGCCCGCGGCGGTTGCAGCCGGGGCGGCACGCGCGGGGGCCGGTGACATTGTCCGCGTTCGAGCCTAGTGGAGCCGGACCGTCGCACGCACCGGCCACGCCGGGGGCTGTTCAGGCCGCGGGCAAGTCCTCGAGCAGCCGGTACCGCACCGCCAGCGAAGCCGCCTCAAGCCGGGAATGGACGCCCAGCTTGGTCAGCAGCGACTGCACGTGGGTGCGCACCGTGGCCGGTGAGACATCCAGCCTGACCGCCATCTGGGCGGTGTCCAGCCCCTCGACCAGAAGCCGCAGGCACTGGCGTTCACGGGTGGTCAGGTACCCAGCCAGCCGGTGCATGCCGTCTTGCGGAGCGGTACGCCGGCTGCCGGCGGCCTTCGGTACATCGACGACCACCTCGCCGCGCTGAATCCGGCTGATCGCCTCGGTCAGCGCCGTGATGCCCCGGGTCTTGTACAGGTAGCCGGAGGCCCCGGCCCTGAGCGCTTCCAGGACACCCTCGGCGAGCGGGTCGGCGCTGAGCACGAGGATCTTGGTGCCCGGGCTCGCGACGACGACCTGACGGATGACGTCCGGGCAGTCGTGGTGGCAGAAGTTACGGTCGATCAGGCAGACGTCCGGCCGGCGGCGCGCCACGGCATCCATGATGTCCGGCACGGTGCGGGCGCCGCCCGCCGGGCGGCCGGCTGGAACTCGTGGAACGGGAACCCGTGGTAGATGTGGACGATACGCGGGACCGCCGCACGGCGCGCGGCCAGGCGGCCCAGGGCTCCCGCCTTGGCGGTATGCGTATGCACGACGTCGAACCGCCCCAGGCGCATGGCTCGATCTCGATCGTGATCAGGTCGGGCCGAAGGCCGGCCACGATGTCGAGGAGGCTCGGATCGGTAGTGGAGCAGCGGCCGGCCACCCACATGTCCGGGGCGGCTGCCAGCCGCAGCGCCAGCGCTTCGGTGACCATGAGGTGGTCATCGATCAGCAGCAGCCGGAGCGGATTCGCCGACTGATCCCGCACAATCCGGATTACGTCCCCCTCAGCGGCCCGCATCGCAGCCATCACCTACCAGACGGCCAGATACGATTTTCTCAATATTGGGGTCAGCGACGAAAGTGCCCGCCCCGATTATCGGCAGCGGCTGGGTCGCCGCCAGCTCCGGTGGCAGCGGGACGAGCGGTTCCGGCGGGACCGGGCTCAGCTGGCGGGCCGGGCTCTTCCAGCGGCCGTTCGATCTTGACCAGAACGCGAGCGGGATCGCGTACAGCCCGAGGGCGGCGTCCAGGACCCGCATGACAGGGAAGAAACCGGCGAACAGCAGCATGGACGGCTTCCGTTCCAGCAGGGTGACGATGAGTGTGATGGCCAGATCGGGCAGCGCCACGCCGAAGAAGATGACCGACAGCTTCTTCATATGCGCCGCGGTCAGCGCGTACACGGTGCCGAAGCCCGGCCAGGCCGCGGCGGCGGGATAGAGCTCCGGTATGACCAGGATGAGCAGTAGCGCCGGCAGAATCACGAAGATCAGGCTGGACGTGACCAGCTCCAGCAGCAGCAGCATGGCGCTGAAAAGGTTCGCGCGGAGCCGGTGGCGGCGCACGGTCTGCCAGAAACCAAGGGCCCACCGCCGGGTCTGTTTTATGTAATCGCGGAAATTGTCCGGGTCCTGGGTGACGGCGACGGCGGAGAGGCTGAAGGCGACCTTGCCGAGCCCTTTCTGGTAGACCTCGAAGGTCATATTGAAATCCTCGATGACCAGCCCCGGCGGGTTCATGTCGATATGCGGCAGGACACTGGTCCGGTAGAGGCTGGCAAAGCCGGGCACGATATGGGTCGCGTTGAAGCGCCGCCAGGTCTGGCCGAACTTGAGCACCCGCTGGCCGATGGAGTAAATGCGGCGGCGGTGCCCCACGAGGAGCTGGCCGGCGAGCGAGAGCGCCCGGTCGGCGGCCGTCCGGACGCAGCCGGCCGTGCACCCAGGCGAGGACCTGCTCGAGCTGAGCGCTGGTTATGCCATACGTGCAGTACGCCGGGCAGATGTCGCGGATGAGGAAGACGATCCAGCCGCCGCTGTGGTGCTGTGCCGTCTGCACGATCGACTCGAAGGTGGCCGGAGTCCAGTGCATCGTCGACGTGTTCACCTCGACGGGCGCCCGGACCAGAAGGGGGTTGCGCGGCGGGACGGTCTCCGCGTAGAGGCCGCAGCGCAGGCACACCCCGGCCCCCAGCCCGCTGTTGTAGCCGCAGCGGCTGACCAGCGACTCGACGCGCGGCTGCGCCACCGTGTACGGATAGGCCCGGATGACGCGACGGGCCAGTTCGCCGATGGAAACCTGCTCGCTGCTGCCCAGGTTCACCGCCCGGCCGCACGCCTGGTCCGTCTCGATGAGCGCGGTGAGAGCGGGTACCACGTCGTGCACGTGGCAGAAGCAGCGCACCTGCTCGCCGGTGCCGAAGACGGTCAGCGGCTCCCCCGCCAGGGCCTGCCGGACAAACCGGGGAATGACCATGCCGTACCGCCCGGGCTGGCGCCCAGCGGGATATGGGAGACGGTCAGGCCGCCGATCTCGTTCCCGCCGGCGGCGATCTTCCGGATGTCCGGCAGCGTCAGTTACTGGGACGTGGCGCAGTTCGTGGTCTTGCTGGGGAAGCACACCAGGCCCGAGGGGATGTAGTAGGTGGCGTGCATCCCGTATTGCCGGAACAGGTTCAGGGTGTCGATCTGGCTGGCGTTTCCGCCGCCCCAGGCGAACGTGACCACGGTCGGCGAGGCGGGCGCCGGGACCGTACGCGTGGCTGCGCCGGCCGGGCCACCGCCGGCCGCAGCAGCGAACACCGCAACGAACAGGAGGGCCAGCACGGCCCCGGTGCCGCGAAATGCCCGCATCGGCTTCATCACCCGTCAGCGGGCGCCTGCCCGTCCATCCGTCACGAGCGGGTATGACGCCTTTACGTAGGTGACGCCCGGCACTCGCCGCGGGTTTACCCGCTCACCGGCCCCGGCTCGCCCAGCGGTTCTGATCGCCAGCCGCCGGCTTGGGCCTGTTCCCAGCCCCGGACCCGTTCGGTGTACCGCCGGGCGGCGGCACGCAGCTCCGTCTCCGGGTCCAGGCCGTCTGCTCCGGCCGCGGCGACCAGGGCGAACAGGCGGTCCCCGAGCTCAGCGCCGGGATCCCCGTCGTCGCCGGTGGCGTGGGTCAGTTCCGGCGGGACGTCGGCCCGGGCCGCCCGCCGCTGAAGCTGCGCGGCCAGGGCGAGCGCGGGCTGCCCGAACGGCACGCCGTCGAGCGCTGAGGCGGCCGCGTCGCCCGGCGCGGCCTTTTCGGCGCGTTCCGCCTTCTTGATCGCGTCCCAGTTCTGCTTGACCTCGTCGGCACCGGAGACGGTGACTTCGGCGAAGACATGCGGGTGCCTGCGCACGAGCTTGGCCACGATGCCGTCCGCGATGTCGTCGATGGTGTAGCCCGTGCCGTCGTCCCGCTCGGAGGCGACCTCGGCGTGGAAGACGACCTGCATCAGGACGTCTCCGAGCTCCTCCCGAAGCGCCCGCTGATCGCCGTTTTCCAGGGCCTCCAGCGCCTCGTAGGGCTCCTCCAGCAGATGCGGCGCTAGTGACTCGTGGGTCTGCTTGGCGTCCCAGGGGCACTCGGCCCGCAGGATCTCCATCGTGGTCACCAGGTCCAGCAGCCGGGCCCCGGGCAGATCGGCGGAGCCGATCAGGACCTGGACCACCGGGGCCGGTGGCGCCAGCGCGGCGAGCGCGTTCAGCAGCGCGTTCGTGCCGTCGGCAGCGCCGGTGCCGAGAGCGGGCCGTGCCGGGCCGCCGGACAGCCAGACCACCGGCCCGTCCGCTTGCGCCACCGCGGCCGCGAGCAGCCGCGCGACCTGCTCCGCGGCCAGGTCCGTAGCGACGTCCGGGGCGGCCGCGGCCGCATCGGGAACGGCCACGATCTCCGCAGCGATCCCGGCGGCGGCCAGGGCCGGGAGCTGCGGATGGTCCGGGCTGCCGCACAGCACCCGCGCCGCGCCGCGCAGCGTGTCCCAGGCCTCCAGGGTCAGCAGGCCCGGCGCGACTCTCGGAGTTGTCACCAGGACAATCAGCACGACGGGGATTGCCCCGAGGTGGACGGCTTGGTGGCGGCACCTTCGGCGCGCGACAGCGTGTCGGGGGCGGCCACCACCGAGTCCTGCGTGTAGTTCATCGTGCCGAACTGCGGGCTGACGTGGACCGTCTGGGTCTTGTAGGTATGGCACTCGGCCAGGGTGAACTGCTGCGTGATCGCGGTGACCGCCGACTGGCTGGTCGGGAGCTTGCCGCCGTTGCGGGCCTCGGCGTAGGCGATCTCGATGGCCTGGTAGCGGCCCAGCTCGCTGAGCAGGTCCGGCGGCAGGCCGTTGGCGACGGCGAGCTCGTCCAGGGTCACGTTGCTGACCCCCTGCTGCTGGGCCTGCGCCGCGGCCTGCTGGTAGATGTCCGCCAGGGCCTGCTGCGTCTGGCCGCGGGACACCGTGATGTGCTCGGTGGTCGCCAGGTCTTCCCGGATCTGGAACCTGATCAGCCAGCTCAGCACGTCCTTGGGCAGCTGGGCCGCGGTGAGCTGTACCGTCCCGGCGTACGGCTTGGCCGCCGTGGCCAGCGCGGAAACTTCGCTGTCGAGCTGGCTGGTGGAGATCCGCTGGCTGCCCACGGTCGCCGCCGCGCCCAGCTGGACGGGGGCGCAACCGGCGATGAGCCCGCCGAAGGCGGCGGCGGCGACGGCAGCCTTGACCGCGGTGGCGGCCCTGATGGGGGTGCGGCGCACGGTGATATCCCTTCTCACGCCTTCTGGCCGTTCACCTGGGCCGGCTCGCCGAACACGGCGTCGATGAGCTCGGCGCACCAGGCAAGCATGTCCCGGTCGCGCAGCGGCTGGCCGCCGATGGCGGTCTGCGGCCCGCCGGCCGCCGTCCGGCCCCGCGACGCCCCCGGCGCGGCGGCGGACGCCGACGACCCGGGCACCGCCTTCGGTACCGGCACCAGCATCGTACGCACTGCGGGCTTGATCAGCGTCCTGGGGTACAGCCGCTGCACCCGGACCTGCCGGGATTCGGGCAGCTCTACCGGCGCGAACCGGACATGGTTGCCCTGCAAGGTAATGTCGGTCAGCCCGGCCCGGCGCGCCCGGGCCCGCAGCCGTGCGACCTCCAGCAGGTTGGCGACCGGCTCTGGCGGCAGGCCGTACCGGTCGGTCAGCTCATCCAGGACCGCGGTCACGTCAGCGTCGGAGTCGATCGCGGCGATCTGTGTGTACGCCTCCAGCCGGAGCCGTTCACCAGGCAGGTAATCGTGCGGGATGTGCGCGTTGACCGGCAGCTCGACCCGCACCTCGGGGCGGTCCGCCGGGCCCTCGCCCTTCAGCTCGCTGACCGCCTCGCCGATCATCCGCACGTACAGGTCGAACCCGACGCCCGCGATGTGCCCGGACTGCTCGCCGCCCAGCAGGTTGCCGGCACCGCGGATCTCCAGGTCCTTGAGGGCCACGTACATGCCGGCCCCGATCTCGGTGTGCTGCGCCACGGTGGCCAGCCGCTCGTGCGCGGTCTCGGTCAGCGTGCGCTCGGGCGGGTAGAGGAAGTAGGCGTAGGCGCGCTCGCGGCCACGCCCGACCCGCCCGCGCAGCTGGTGCAGCTGGGACAGGCCGTAGGCGTCGGCCCGGTCCACGATGAGCGTATTGGCGTTCGGGATGTCCAGGCCGGATTCCACGATCGTCGTCGCCACCAGGACGTCGTACTTCCCGTCCCAGAAGTCAACCATGATGCCCTCGAGCGTGTGCTCGTTCATCTGGCCGTGCGCGACGGCCACCCGCGCCTCGGGAACCAGCTCGGCGACGCGCGCGGCGACCTTGCCGATCGAGGACACCCGGTTGTGCACGAAGAAGACCTGACCGTCCCGGAGCAGCTCCCGGCGCACCGCCGCGGCGATCTGCCGCTCGTCGTACGGGCCGACGAACGTCAGCACCGGGTGCCGTTCCTCCGGCGGGGTCAGGATCGTCGACATCTGCCGGATCCCCGCCACGCCCATCTCCAGGGTGCGCGGGATCGGCGTCGCGGACATGCTGAGCACGTCCACCTCGGTCCGCAGCCGCTTGAGGTACTCCTTGTGCTCGACGCCGAACCGCTGCTCCTCGTCGACGATCACCAGGCCGAGGCGCTTGAAGCGGGTCTCCGGCGACAGCAGCTTGTGCGTGCCGATGACCACGTCGACGTTTCCTTCGGCCAGGCCACGGAGGGTTTCCGCCGTCTCCGCGCCGCTCTGGAACCGGGACAGCGCCCGGACCTGCACGGGGAACGGCGCGTACCGCTCGCTGAAGGTCGAGAAGTGCTGCTGGACGAGCAGCGTCGTCGGCACCAGGACCGCGACCTGCAGGCCGTCCTGAACGGCCTTGAACGCCGCGCGCACCGCGATCTCCGTCTTCCCGTAGCCGACGTCACCGCAGATCAGCCGGTCCATCGGCACCGAGCGCTCCATGTCGGCCTTGACCTCGTCGATGGCCGCGAGCTGGTCGCCCGTCTCCACGTAGGGAAACGCGTCCTCCAGCTCACGCTGCCAGGGCGTGTCGGGGCCGAACGCGTGCCCGGGGGACGCGGTCCGGGCCGAGTAGAGCCGGATCAGTTCCGCGGCGATCTGGCGGACCGCCTTGCGCGCGCGCCCCTTGGCCTTAGCCCAGTCCGCCCCGCCCAGGCGGTGCAGGCTCGGCGCCTCACCCCCGGAGTACTTGGTGACCTCGTCGAGCTGGTCGGTCGGCACGTACAGCCGGTCCGGCGGCTGACCGCGCTTACCGGGCGCGTACTCGATGACCAGGTACTCCCGGGTCGCGCCGGCCGCGGTCCGGCTGGTCATCTCCACGTACCGCCCGACACCGTGCTGCTCGTGCACCACGTAGTCGCCCGGGGTCAGCTGCAGCGGGTCGACGCCACCGCGCCGCCTGCTCGGCATCCGGCGCATGTCCTTGGTGCTGGACCTGCTGCCCGGCTGTCCCGCCAGGTCGTTTTCGGTGAGGACGGCCAGCTTGACGGACGGCCAGGTGAACCCGTGCTCCAGCAGGCCGGTCGCCACGTACGGCACGCCCGGCTCGGGAGGAGCCGTCAGCTCCTCCATGCGGGCGCCGAGACCTTCGCCGCGCAGCACCTCGGTCAGCCGCTGCGCCGGGCCGTGCCCCTCGGTCACGAGGACGACCCGCCAGCCGCCGGAAAGCCATTCGCGCACGTCCGTGATCATGCTGTCCGCAGCGCCGCGATAGCTCCGCGCCGGTGTCGCATCGATACGATGCGAACCACGTCCGAAGTCGCCCTCGCCGTCCGGGTCGTCCCCGGCACCGAACGGCTCGATCGTCCACCACGGCAGACGGCGGGCCTGCGCCGCCTCGCGTACCCGCGCGATCGGCTGGAACGCTGCGGCGCCCAGATCGACCGGCGCCGCACCGCCCGCGGCGGCGTTCACCCACGACGCGTCCAGGAATTCCCGGCTGGTCCTGACCAGTTCCTCGGCCCGGGTCCGGATGCGCTCCGGATCACAGGCCAGCAGGATGCCACCGGCGGGCACGTAGTCGGTCAGCAGGTCCATCCGGTCGGCGAGCACGGGCGCGAACGCCTCCATGCCCTCGACCGGTATCCCGTCGGCCAGCTTGCCGAGGACCTCCGACAGGCCCGGCCATTCGGCCGCCAGTTCCTTGGCGCGGTCCCGCACGCCGGGGGTGAGCAGCAGTTCCCGGCAGGGCGGCGCCCACAGGCCATGCGGTGCCTCGCCCAGGCTGCGCTGATCGGCGACCTTGAAGTAGCGGATCTCCTCCACCGTGTCGCCGAAGAACTCGATCCGCACCGGATGCTCGTCGGTGGGCGAGAACACGTCGATGATGCCGCCGCGGACCGCGACGTCGCCACGCCGGCCAACCAGGTCCTCGCGGGCGTAGCCGATCTCGACGAGCCGGGTGAGCAGCTCATCGGGGTCACACGTATCGCCGGCCCGCAACCGGACCGGCGCCAGGTCCCCGAGCCCGCCCACGATCGGCTGGAGCAGGCACCGGACTGGCGCGACGACCACGGAGAGCGGCCCCGCCGCGTCGTCGCCCGCGTCCGGGTGCGCCAGCCGGCGCAGCACGGCGACCCGCTGCCCAACCGTGTCGGAGCGCGGGGACAGGCGCTCGTGCGGCAGCGTCTCCCAGCCCGGGAAGCAGGCGATGCTGCTGTCGGGCAGGAAGGATCCGAGCGACGCCGTCAGGTCCTCGGCTTCGCGGGCGGTCGCGGTGACAGCGAGCACGAACCGCCCGAGCCTCGCCGCGATGGCCGCGGTGAGGACGGCCCGCAAGGCGGGCGGGGCGACAAGATCAACGCCTTCCAGCACCGGGCCGCCCGGCCCCGTCCGGGGTACGCCCGTCCCGGGAACGGCTGTCCCGGGAACGGCTGCCCCGGGAACGGCTGCCCCGGGAACGGCTGCCCCGGGGGTTTCGGGGGTTCCCGTCCCGGGCGCCGTCGCTTCCAGGGCCCCCGTCTCGAAGGCACGCTGCAGCCGCGGATCGTCCGCGACGATGCTGAGGATTCCGGCAAGGCTCATGGTGTCCCTGTTGTAATGGCGCGGGTGGTAACGGCCTGGGTCGTCTGTGGCCCGGCACCTGGCCGCAAAGAGAAATCGCGGCGTTCACCTAACAGTGCTGGCGGCTCGGTACTCCGGGACGTCCCCGGGCATGCATGAGACTCCCGCACTCGGGAGAGACGGGGGGTCATGCTGCGTCACGACCCCATAAGTTTACGTCCCGGCCGGTCCGGTCTGTCCGTGGGCTCCGGCAGAAACACCACGTGACGCTTCGCGACTTAGAGTATTGAAGCAATTACTATTTGCCTCATGTCACCTGCCGCCGGGAGCCACGCCGCCCCGGGAAACGGGCGCCTGGGCGCGGGAGAAGGGCCGCCGGAGCCGCCCGGGCCGGCCGATGCCGCCGGGAACGCCCAGCAAGCGGTCATCAGGGCCCGGCATGCCGCGAGCAAGGCACGCCTGATGGCCGAGGGCGAGGCGCGGCGCGCCCGGCTGGTCAGGGACCTGTTCGCCCAGCCCGTGCACGACTACCTGTACCAGACGCTCGGGCGGCCCCTCGCCGTGCTCCGGGCCGGATGGCAGACGCCGGTCGAGGAACTCGGCCTGGACAAGCTGCGGGCCAGCGGGTACGAGGTCAGCGTGACCACGGTGGATGAAGATGAGCCGGGGGCCCGGGCCGCCCTGGGCACGCTGGCCCGCAGCACGGCTGACGCCCCGGCCAGCGGCGGCCCGGCCAGCGGTGGCCCGGTGATCCTCGGCGACCTGCGGTCGGTGTCGCTCCCGCCCCGGTCGTTCGACGTCGTGCATTGCGGCTTCCTGCTCGACCGGATTCCGCACGCCGCGCTGGTCCTCGATCGTTTCGGCGCCGCCCTCCGGCCGGGCGGCCTGCTCCTGCTGCGTATCCGGGACCGCGACTGCGCTGCCGCGGCGCTGGACCGCCTCGCCCCCGAGCCGCTGCGCCGCATCCTCTGGGCGCGGCTGCACGCCGGTGAGCCGGGCCCGTTCCCGGCCATCTACAACCCGGTCAGCTCGGCCCGCGGCATGCAGGCGTATGCGTCCGCGCATGGCCTGGTGATCATCCGCCGGGAGACGGCCCGCACCGCCGCGGGGCCGCCGGGCCGGCTGTCCGGCGCGGTCGACGCGACGCGGGTCCTGATCGCGTGGCTGAGCCGTGGCCGGCTCAGCGACGACCACGACGAGCTGCTTTACGTCATCCGCAAGCCGGAAGACCGGTTCGCCCGGCTGGTGTGACCTCCCCCGGGCGCGCCCGCCGGGCGGTGCGGCCCTGGCGGAGCGGAGCTTGCTGGGCCTGCGCGGGCCGGCGACGATGAAGGAACAACGAGCGGCTGCGGACGGCGGTACGGCACAGCACGGGTGATCACGGCACGAACACTGACGTTACGGCCACGGACGGGGCTGGGTCCTCCGTATGGTGGTAGGCAGAGGACGTGTGGGGGGCGGCGGGCTGGCCGCATGCTGGCGGCCGGGCCGTGTGGTCATGGGGCCGCGGACGGGCCTGCATCGGTGGTCGGCTGATCTGCGCACATAGGACTTGACCTGGCGGGAGTGAGGCACACGTGAGCGCGGAAGCGTTGGCGGGACTTCCCAGTGAACTGGCTGACTGGCCGGCATGGACACCCGGTGAGGCGCAGCTCGCGGAGCTTGAACTGCTGACCTCTGGAGCGTTTGCGCCGCTGCGCGGCTTCCTGACGGCGGCGGATCTGGCCGCGGTGGCCGAACGCGGCACCCTGGCCGATGGCACACCCTGGCCGGTGCCGGTCACGCTCGAGGTCCCGGCCGACGTCGTCCCGGCCAGCGCCCCCGGGGACCGCCGCCTGGTGCTCCAGGACCACGAGGGGACACCGCTGGCGGTCCTGGACATCACCGAGCAGCTGCCCGTCTTCAGCGACGGCGAGCGGACCGGGTGGCGCCTGGCCGGCCCGGTGACGCCGTTGCGCGACCCCGAGCACGGCCCATTCCGGCGGCTTCGCCGCAGGCCGGCCGAGGTGCGCGCCGAGTTCGGCGACGGCCCCGTGCTCGCGTTGGCGACCCGTGGTGTGCTGCACCGGCGCCAGATCGGGCAGCTCCGTCACCTCTCCGATCAGATGAAGGCCCGGCTTTTGCTGCTTCCGCTGATCGCGGGGCCCGCCGACGTGGTGGTGCGGCCGGACGCCCTGGTGCGCGCGGTGCTCGCCGCCAGCCAGCATCTGCCCGCGGGCACCCTGGTGGTTCCCGTGCCGCTCGCGCCGCGGGACGGCGGGACCGGCGTCGAGCTGCGCGCCCGCGCCGTCATCGCCGCCGCGTACGGGGCGACGCATCTGCTCGTTGACCCGGCCGACGCCCCGGACATCCTGTCCAGCGGCAGGAACGGCAACAGCGGCAGGAACGGGCCGTTCCAGCTTCCTGGGCTGCCGATTCCCATCGTGTCCGCCGGTGAATGGGCGTACGACCCGAGATCGGAAGTCTGGCGGCCGCTGTCGCTGATCGAGCCGGGAGCCGAGCGCAATGAGCTGAGCCACGACGAGCTCACCGATCTGCTCGACCGCGGTGACCCGCTTCCCGCGTGGTTCACGCCCGATGGGGTCGCCCGGGAGCTCCAGCTGGCCCGCCCGCCGCGCGGCCAGCGCGGGCTGGTGATCTTCTTCACCGGGCTGTCCGGCTCCGGCAAGTCGACCGTCGCCCGGGACCTGCGCGACGCCCTGGCCGAGCGGGGCGACCGCACGGTCTCCCTGCTCGACGGCGACCGGGTCCGGCGGCTGCTGTCCGCCGGGCTGACGTTTTCCCGGGCCGACCGCGACCTGAACATCGTGCGTATCGGCTACGTCGCGGCCGAGGTCGCCCGGCACGGCGGGATAGCGATCTGCGCGCCGATCGCGCCGTACGCGTCAGCGCGGGCGGCGGTCCGGGAGATGGCCGCTGCCGCCGGCGACTTCCTGCTCATTCACGTGGCCACGCCGCTGGAGGTGTGCGAGGCCCGCGACCGCAAGGGACTGTACGCGCAGGCCCGCGCCGGGCTGATTGGCAACTTCACCGGCGTGTCCGACCCGTACGAGGAGCCACGGGACGCCGATCTGGTGCTGGACACTTCCGAAATGAACCGCCAGGACGCCGTGGAGGCCGTCATCAAGCTGCTCACGGCCGGCGGGTGGCTGCCTGCCGCGCCCAGCCAGGCGACGGATCGCTGGAGCCGTTAACCGCGTGGCGGGTGCTCCGAAGAAGACCCGCAGCACGCTGGCGCGGAGGCGCGTCAGTCCTGATCTTCGGCGCGGGTACCTTCGCTGAGCCGGTCCCTGACCTCGCCTGCCCGCGTGCGTACGCCGCGCAGCCGGTTCGTCAGTGCCCCGGACATGACGTCGCGCTGCCGGGACAGCAGGACGAAGCTGGCGATCCCGCTGACCAGCAGGGCCAGGGCAGCCAGCAGCAACCCGCGGGCACCGGCGACGTAAAGCAGCACCAGCGCGATCAGGAAAAGCACGAACCGTGCGGACGTGTAAGCAAGGGCGGTACGCATGACACTGACAGGTTAATGCCTGACCGGGCCCGGCGTGGCCCCGCCCTCGCTGATAACCCGCACGAGCAGAGCCGGATCGATGTTCCCGCCGGAGAGCACGGCGACGGGCCGCCGCGCGGCCGGGAGCTCGTCCTGGCGGAACAGGAAGGCGGCCACGGCGGCCGCGCCGCCCGGCTCGGCCACCAGATGTGCCTCGGCCGCCAGGCGGCGCACCGCGGCGAGAATCTCCGCGTCGGTGACGGTGACGATTGCCGCCACGTCTTTCTGCATATGCGCGAAGGGCAGTTCGCCGACCCGCTCTACCCGCAGCGCGTCGGCGATCGTGCGCTGTACGGACTCGGCCGGCCAGGCGACCCGCTCCCCTTTCCGCAGCGAGTCCCTGGCGTCCGCGGCGAACTCGGGCTCAACTCCGACGACGGTGACGTCGGGGCGGACCGCGCGGGCAGCGGCCGCGATGCCCGCGATCAGGCCGCCGCCGCTCACCGGGACGATGATCAGGTCCGTGTCCGGCTGGTCGGCCATGATCTCCAGGCCAATGGTGCCCTGGCCGGCGATGACGCGGCGGTCGTCGAACGGCGGGATGAGTGCGTAACCGTGCCGGGCCACCAGATCGTCGGCGGCGGCCTGGCGGGCCGCCATGGTCGGCGCCACCCGCACCAGTTCCGCGCCGCAGGCGGTGATGGCGCTGGTTTTGCTGGCGGGCGTATTCTCCGGCACCACCACCACGGCGCGCGTGCCCAGCAGGGCCGCGGCGTAGGCCACCGCGTGCCCGTGATTACCGCTCGAATGGGCGACCACCCCGCGCTGCCGGTCCGCGGGCGGCAGCGCGCTGATGGCCGCGTAGGCGCCGCGGAGCTTGAACGAGCCGACCGGCTGCAACGATTCGGCTTTGATCAGTAGCGGCGGCGACAACCGCGGAAAGGGCACAAGCGTCGTATGGACGGTGACACCGTGCAGGCGCGTCCCGGCTTCCCTGATCTCTGCAACGGATACAAGCTGGGCCATGCCGCCACAGTAAGGTAGCGGCCACACAGAATAATCAGGTCGCTCTAATTTTCCGAAATCTAGGCAGAAAGCACTCGTTAGTCGCCAAACTTAGGTCAGGCTCAGGTTCATGAGCCGGCGGGGCAAAACTGGGAGGGGACTAAGTTGGACGGCAATAGTGAGCGGCTACTAACCCCGGGAGAGGTGGCAGCTCTGTTCCGGGTCGACCCGAAGACCGTCACACGCTGGGCCGCATCTGGCCGAATCACGAGCATCCGTACGCCCGGGGGGCACCGGCGCTTCCGGGAGTCAGAGGTACGTGCATTGCTGCGCGGTGAGGGAGAACCCTCCGCCGACGGTCATTCGGTTCTGTGACGCTTTCGCGGCCGGCACGGCGACTGTCCCGCGTCTCGTGCCGGCCGCGAGGCCACGTCCGTCCTTGCCGGTGTCGCTGACCGCCTGCCGCGCGTTCCTTTAACCGCGTCTTATCCGCGGCTGGAGCCGCCCGTGTCTTTGCGCGGCTGGAGCCGCGCGGGCCGCGGTTAGCCGGGGTCCGCGTCGTCGCCGGGCTCCGCCCAGCGGTAATCGGAGTTCTGCCGGGCGAACTCCTGAAATTCACGCTGCAGCGCCTCGTCGCCGTCACGCCACTGGGCACGGCGCCGGGCCGCTTCATCTTCGGTCATCGCCTGCTCGAGCAGCCGGGGGTACTCCGCATCCTGCGGGCCGATTTCCACGTAAGCGTCGCCGATGATCCGCCCGTCATTGCCGATGGCGGTTTGCGGAACCTTCAGATTCCCGTTCGGTAGCCGTATGACGAACATCCCACGCTCACCCTAGATGCCATAACGCCGGTTGAAGTAAAGCATCACATTCAGCGCCGTCCGCGTGTTGCCGCCCAGCATGTCGACGAGCGCGGGCCGCTGCCGGGAGGCAATCGCCGCAAAAGCATCGGCGAAGAACTCCTTGCGGCCCAGGCCGCCGCGCTGCCGGTGGAAGTCGCTGGCCAGATGCGGCTGGCATTGATCGTAGAGCATCCGGAACTCGGCGGAGTCCGACTGCCAGCGTCCGGCCGGCGCGTCGATGTCGTCCAGGGCGTGCCCGACTTCGTGGCACATCACGTCCGGGGTGGGCGACGGCCGCGTGCCGACCACGATCTTGCGTTCGCCGTAGGCCCCGGCGCACGCGTCCCAGGTCGCCCGGCCGGACGGCAGGGGCACGCCGCGAAGCGCGGTCATGTCGTCCAGCTGCGGAACACCGCCCGGCCCGACGAAGATCCCGTCCAGGCCCGCGGCGAGTTTGTCCTTGATCTGCTGCGGCAGCTCGGCGAGCCGGTCGATGGCCGCGGCCGCCTCCGCGGGCGGGAGGGTGGCCGGATCCCACTGCCGCCACAGCACGGCCTCCAGCGTCCCGCAGTTCCGCCGGCCGTCTCCGTGGCTGGGTTCGCCCGGATTATGCGCATGCGCAAACGGCAGCCGGGACCGGGCGGCTGCTGCCCCGCCGCCCGTACGCTGGACCGCGCCCGCTGGCCGCTGGGCAGGCACGTAGCCGCGTTCGGCCTCGTACCATTGCTGTCTCGCTGCTGCCTCCGGGCTGGCCGGGCGGGCCGCACGGCGCCCACCCTGGCGCGCGGCAGGTGGCGCCACCGGGGGCGGGGCGACCGGCGCCGTCCCGTACGAGTCACGGCGCACGCGCGCCCGCGCGCCACCCACCGGCACACCCGGCGTATCACCCTGCGTCCGGGGCGCAGTGTCCCCGCCGCCGGCGGCCGGCTGAGCGTGACACCGCCGGAGGTCCCGCCCGGGTCCGGTCCGGTTGGCGCACCTGCGCCGGGCAGGCCACCGCGAGGCGTATCGTCCCACGGCGGCCCAGGCTGGCCCGCCCATGGCGGCACGCCCCCGGCGGCCTCCTGGCCAGGCGGCCCGGTGATTTCCTGGCTGTTGCGGCGGTGCCGCCCGGCTGCTTCAGTGCTGACGGGAACGGCCTGGCCGTGCACATCGCCCGGACGGCCGGGGGAACGTGCCTCCCATGGCCGGTCGTGACGTGCCGTCTCCCCGGCCCGGTCGCGTCGCGGCCTGAGCCTGCCCGCACGCGGATGGGCGAGTCGGCGGACGCGCTCGAAGAGCCGTAGCCGCATGTCTCGCACTCCCTGTTTGCACCCGGCCGCCAGCGTACGACGAAACAACGCACAAGTCACTTCGCCGTGACCTACGGTGACGCATGGGGCATATATGCCGCGCTTAAAGTTAATGAATGCTGATACCGGTTGTCAGCACCCAAGGTTAGGCTTCGTGCATGTTGCTGCTCGGCGCCCTCTTTGCCCTCTTCGGCGCTGGTTTCTGGCTCTGCTGCCTGACCGACGTGGCGCTCACCCCCGCCCGCGAGTGCCGTGCCCTGCCCAAGACCGCCTGGATCGTCCTGGTCGCGGCCACGTTCGTCGCCGGGGCTGTGGTCTGGCTCGCTTTCCGCCGCCCGGCGCAGCTCACCGATTCGCCCGCGCCGCCGGGCCGCGACAGGGATGACCTTCCGCCGCAGGCGCCGGGACGCCGCGACCCCTCGCTCCGCGGCACCCGCCCACGTCCGCAGACCCAGAATCGCGCGGGCGTGCCCCGGCCGGGACTGGGCCCGATGCGCAGCGGGCCGGGCGTTACCCGCAGCGGCTTTCGTGACGGCCAGAGCGGGCCTGATGCGGCCGCCGGGGACCCTGACCGGACGGGGGGTGACTCAGACGGCCGGGACGGCCCGGGCATGTGCGGCAGCCAGGGAGCGGAAGCCGCGCTGCTCCGGCATCCTGCCGGGCGGTCACGCCCGCGTAACGCCGCCAGCCCGGCCCAGCCGATGGCGCCGGACGACGACCCTGAGTTTCTGCGCTCGCTGAACCGCGCCATTCACGGTACCGGCCTGGGCGACGATCCGGGGAGCCCGGGCGGCGGCCCGGCGGCCCCGCCAGGTCCCGCCGGTCCGCCGGGTCCGGCAGGCTGGCCCGGCGAAGAGCCCTGAGACGCCGCGGGCCGCCGTCAGCCCAGGCCCGCGTAGGAATGCAGGCCGGTGACGAAGGTCTGCACCACCAGGACGTTGAACAGCAGGCAGGCGAAGCCGGCCAGCTGAATGTAGGCGGCCCGCTTGCCGCGCCAGCCGGCCGTAGCCCGGGCGTGCAGGAAGCATGCGTAGACGACCCAGGTGATGAACGCCCACGTCTCGACCGGGTCCCATCCCCAGTAGCGGCCCCACGCCTGGTCCGCCCAGATCGCGCCGGCGATGATCCCGAACGTCCAGATCGGGAAGCCGAACACCACGGTGCGGTACGTGAGCCGGTCCAGCTCCGCCGCCCCCGGAAGCCGGCGCATGATGCCGTGGCCGGGAAGGCTCTGCCCGGCGGCCACCCGGCGGCTGTACCGTTCGGCGAAGAGGTAGACGACGCCCAGCACCGCGGCCACGAAGAAGATCCCGACCAACAGCGTCATGGCGGCCACGTGGATCGCCAGCCAGTACGACCGCAGCGCGGGGACCAGCGAGGCCGGCGTGTAGATGACCGTCTGCGCCAGGCCCAGCGCGACCACTACCGCGCCGGTCAGGAAGACGCCGAGATGCCAGGCCCGGTAGCGCATCATCAAGGCGACGAAGAATATGACCGTCACGCAGGTCAGGGCGGTGACGAACTCATACATGTCACCCCACGGGACCCGGTGCACCGCCAGCCCCCGGGTGATGACACCGGCCAGGTGCGCCGCCAGGCCGAGGTAGGTCAGCGCGATGGCCCCGCGGATCAGCGGCCCCAGGCACTCCCGGCCCCCGGCGGCCGGGTCGGCTGCCACGGGCGGGTCAGCCACCGGCGGCGTACCCGGCTCCGCCGCGGCGGGCGGGGGTTCCGGGGTGCTGACGCTCCCGCTGGCGCCGACACCGGCCAGCTCGGGAACGGCCCGGGCAGTCTTCGCGGATGCGATGGCCTTCGCCCTACGCCCGTACGCGAAGTCACCGGCGTAGGCGAGCATCGCAAGCGAGTAGATGACCACGGCCGCGATCAGGAGGTGGTCGCTGAGCTGCGCCAGCCCGAGGTTATCGGACACGGGCCTCACTCCGTCTCTGCACTGCTCGGGGATGGTTCATTGTCGTCGCTGCTGGTGTCTCCAGGGGCCGCCGGGCCCGGGATGGCGCCTTGGCCAGCGTCCGTCCCGCCGTGGGCCGACCGGAGCCCGGCCAGCAGCTCCGCGAACTCGGCGTCGAAACCGCCCCCCACGTCGGAGCGGGCCAGGCCGGCCACCTCGACGACGGTGCCGCCGGAACCGGCGCCGTGGGCGCGGACGAAGATCCGCCGCCGCCGGATGAGGAAGGACAGCACCAGGCCCGCGAGGGCGACGATCCCGGAGATCAGGGCCGGCACCTGCCCGGGGTCGTGGGTCACCTGAATGCTGATCCACTGCTTGTAGCCGGTGAACGTGAGCGTGCCTTCGCCGTCCGGCAGCTTCATCGACTGGCCCTGGGTCAGGACCTGCACGGGGGTGGCGATCCTGTGCATCCCGCTGGTGTTGAGCTGGTACACCGACTGGGCCACGCCGGAGTTCAGGCCCAGGTTTCCGCTGTAGGGGATCATGCTGACGGCCGGCTCGTACGGCGCCGGGAAGGCCGATTCGAGCTGGCCGTTCACGTCCACGGCGGTCGGCAGGAACACCCCGGCGAAGCCGAGCTGCTGCGGGTGCGCGTCGGGCGCCTTCACCACCCCCTCGGACAGGTAGGTGGACTGGTCAGCCGGCAGGAACGGGGTCGCCTGGTCGTACACGACCTTGCTCCGCCCGTCGGTCACCCGGAAGACCGGTGCGTAACCGTGACCGATCAGGTACACCTTCGTCGAGTCCACGTTGAGCGGGTGGTTCACCTCGAGGTTGTAGGTCCGGACCGCCCCGCCGGGCTGCGCCGTATAGGAGACGTTCGCGATGAAGCTGTTCGGCTGGTCCCGGTCCGGCCCGGACAGGATGTAGCTGGCCGAGAACTTGTTCAGGGTGAGGCTGAACGGCGCCAGATCGGCCGCCGACACCAGGTGCCCAGGATGGAAGGCGTCCAGGTCGGTCACGGTGTCCGCGAAGCTGCTGCCCTCGACCATCAGCCGGTCCGCCTTATACCCGAACAGGCCGCCGACCCCGATGGAGACCAGAACGCCGATGAGGGCGATATGGAACAGCAGGTTGCCGACTTCCCGGCGGTACCCCTTTTCGGCCGACAGCCAGCGATCTCCCTGGTTCAGCCGGAAGTGCCGGCGGCGGAGGAAGGTGGCGGCCGCCGCGGCCGCCTCCCCGGCCGTCATCGAGGTCTCGTACCGGGCGGAGTTCGGCAGCCGGGACAGATGGCGCGGCGCGCGCGGCGGCAGGGCCCGGGCCGACCGGATCAGCCGGAACGCCCGCGGCAGGACGCAGCCGGCCAGCGAGGTGAACAGCAGCAGGTAGATCGCCGCGAACCAGGGAGCGGCGAACACGTTGAACAGGCCCAGCCCGTTGAGGACCGGGGCCAGGGCCGGGTGGGCCGTGTAGTACTGCTGCACCGCGGCCGGGTCGATCCCCTGCTGCGGCAGCAGCGATCCTGGCACGCTGCCCAGGGCGAGCAGGAATAGCAGGACGAGCGCGATGCGCATCGAGGTGAGCTGCCGCCAGATCCACCGCGCCCACGCCAGCGCACCGAACGAACCGGTCCCGGGGCGGGCCGGCGGCGTCCCGGCCGCCCCGGCCGTGCCGTGGCGGGCCTCAGGCGTGCCCTGGCCCGCCTCGGGGGTGCGCACATCGGTCATCGGCTCATGCCCCGGCGGTAACTTTGGCCAGGATGTTCCCGAGGCTGGCGTAACTGGCCTGGCCGATGACCCGGCCGGCGATGTGGCTGCTGCGGTCGATGACCAGCGTGCTCGGAATCGCCGCCGGCGGCACGGTGCCGCGGAAGGCGAGCGCGATCTCATCGGCCGGGTCGTTCAGGCTCGGGTAGCTGATGCCGAAATTCTGCACGAAGGCTTCCGCGCTGGCGGGCGAGTCCCGGATATCCACCCCGACGAACTGAACTCCCTTGGACCGGTACTGTTCCGCCAGGACGGCCAGGGTCGGCGCCTCCGAGCGGCACGGCGCGCACCATGACCCCCAGAAATTGATGACGACGACCTTGCCGCGGTACGAGCTCAGGCTGAGCCGCGCGCCGGACAGCGTCGTGCCGGAAACAGCCGGCGCGCTCGGACGGCTGCCCGGCGTGAAGTATGAGCTGTTCCCGTTGCCGGACACGAAGTCGACGCCGTTACTGGCCGGGGTGTTCGCGGCGATCTGCCCGCTGCACGCCGTCACGCCCAGAACGCCGGCGGCGGCCATCGCGGCCGTGCCGAGGGCGCGGCGGACCGCGGTGGACGAGGGCAACACGGGCAGATCTCCCGGAACCGGAAACTCCTACAGACAGTAGTACCGCGTTCTATTGTGCCGCACCACCGAGATTGGCCGGACGCCGGGCCGGCTCAGCGTAGGTCACGCCGGTGATCTCATCCCCGGTGTAGGTGAAGCTGGTGACGCTGGCCAGCGCGCACTCACGGTTGTTCGGGTAATGCCACAGGTGCCGGCCCTCCGCCTTGCGCCGGGTCACCCAGATCGGAAGCTGATGGCTGACACACACCACCTCGTGGCCGCGGGCGGCGTCCCGGGCGTCGGCCATGGCTGCGCTGACCCGCTGTGCGACCGACGTGTAGTGCTCACCCCAGGAGGGCGAGAACGGATCACGCAGGTACCACCAGTGCTTGAGGCGCTTGAGCGAGCCGTCCCCCACCCCGAAGACCAGGCCCTCGAAGTGATTCCACGGCTCGATCAGCCGCTCGTCGACCACTGGCTCGAGGCTGAACCGCTCGGCGACCGGCTCAGCCGTCTCCCGGGCTCGGTCCAGCGGCGATGTGAAGACTGCTACCACGTCCCGTTCGGCGAGAAAATCGGCGGCGGCCTTGGCCATCATCCGGCCGTCCTCCGACAGGTGGTAGCCCGGCAGGCGGCCGTAGATCACGCCGCGAGGATTCTCGACTTCCCCGTGCCTGAGCAGGTGCACAACGGTCGTATCGGCGGTCGTCCCCGGGGCGGCGGCACCCGCCGCGGCGGCTGCGGCAGGGCTCGGCGAATCGTCACTCATGGCTGGGCCAGCTTACCGGCCCCGAGCCGCAGAGCTTCCCGGATCTGCCGCGCGACGTCGTCCGGCTGACAGCGGATGGCGAAAGCCGGGAATCGCAGCACCCGGTACCGCGCACGGGTGGCTAGCGGGAAGGAGAGGTGAGGGCGGTGGCCGCGGCGCGGGCGGCCACGGGGAGGGCGGCGGCGATGCGGGCGATCGCGCCGGCGTCGTGCGATGCGGACAGGAACCAGGCCTCGAACGGGGACGGCGGCAGGTACACCCCGCCGTCAAGCATCGCGTGGAAGAACGCGGCGTACGCGGCCGGGGACTGGGCGCGGGCGTCGTCGAAGTCGCGTACCGGCCCGGAACGCCCGAGGAAGATGGAGAACAGGCTGCCGGCCGTCTGCAGGCGGTGCGGTACGCCCGCGGCGGTCAGCGCCTCGGTGGCCAGCTTGGCGGCCATCGCCGCGGCCTCGTCCACCCGCGCGTACACGTCGGGGGTGCACGCCCGCAGCGTGGCCAGGCCGGCGGCGGTGGCGAGCGGATTGCCGGACAGCGTGCCGGCCTGGTAGACGGGGCCGCCGGGGGCGAGCCGCGCCATGATGTCGGCCCGGCCGCCGAAGGCCGCCGCGGGCAGGCCGCCCCCCATGACCTTGCCGAACGTCATCAGGTCCCCGGCGACGTCCTCGCACCCGTACCAGCCGGACCGGGTCACGCGGAAGCCCGTCAGCACCTCGTCCATGATCAGCAGCGCGCCGTGCTCGTGGCAGAGCGACCGGAGCATCTCGTTGAAGCCAGGGCCGGGCGGCACGACACCCATGTTCGCGGGGCACGCCTCGGTGATCACGCAGGCGATCTGATCGCCGCGCGTGGCGAACGCTTCGCGGACGGCGGCCTCGTCATTGTAGGGAAGCACGACGGTGTCGCTGGCCGAGGCACCGGTGACGCCGGGCGAGTCAGGCAGGCCGAACGTCGCGACGCCGGACCCGGCCGCAGCCAGCAGGGCATCGACGTGGCCGTGATAGCAGCCGGCGAACTTGACCACACCGGGCCGGCCGGTGAACCCGCGCGCCAGCCGCAGCGCGGACATCGTGGCTTCGGTGCCGGAGCTGACCAGGCGGACCTGCTCGGCTGGCGTGCGCGCGGTGATCTCCTCGGCGAGCTCGACCTCGCCCGGGGTGACGGCACCGAAGGAGGTCCCCCGGTCGGCCGCCGCGTGCAGCGCCTGCACCACCTGCGGGTAGGCGTGCCCGAGGATCATCGGGCCCCAGGAGCACACCAGGTCGACGTACTCCCGGCCGTCCACGTCGGTCAGGTACGGCCCGGAACCCGCGGCGATGAAGCGCGGTACCCCGCCCACCGAGCCGAACGCGCGTACCGGAGAGTTGACCCCGCCGGGGGTGACGGCACAGGCCCGCTCGAAGAGCTCCACCGAACGCGGGCCCGCCGGGCCCGGCGGGAGGCCCCCGCCGGCCGGGCTCATGACAGCCCCGCCTGCTCGCAGGCGTCGACCAGGAACTCCAGCAGCCGGAGCGCGTCCGGCAGCGGGTGGTCGCTGGGGTCACAGATCCACCGGGCCGCCCCGCTGCCCCCGGCCGAGGGCGGTGCCAGCACGTAGCTGTCGCGGCAGTGCCAGCGCAGGCTGCCCTGGGTGGTGATGCTCTCCGGCTCGCAGTCCAGCCGGCAGGACCACCATTCCTCCTCGTCCACGGGTGCACCGCGGGTCGTGACGAAGAACAGCATCCGGTCCCCGGCCGCCGCTACGGGGCCGGCCGTGATCGCGGCCCGCTCCATCATGGCCAGCGCGTCGGCGCCCACGGCGGCCGGCACGTCGAGCACGTCGAAGACCCGCCCGGTGACCAGGATGACACTCGCCTGCGGCCGGGCCGCCCACCACTGCCTGATCGTGCCGGTGTCGACGGTGGCCTGCATCTGCCAGGTCGGGGAGACCGGGTGCGCGCCCGGCGCCGGGCAGCCGACCCGGTCGCACGAGCAGGCCCGGCCGGTCTTCAGGCCGTCGAGCGGCAGATGCGCCCCGACACAGACGGGCCAGCCCAGCGCCGCGTAGTTCTCAGCCGCCTGCCCGAGTGGGTCGCGCCGGTCACCCCGGTCCGCCGCCTTCCAGCGGCCACGGCGCCGCACCACATCGGCCATCGGCTGACTCCTGCCTGGAACCCCGACCACATCGCCAGGGCGCCGCATCGATGTTGCCGGCCAGCCGGTGCACAGAAGGGTCTCCAGCGCGCCGTCGAGGCCGGAAAGGTACCGAACGGGACTACCCGGGGGGCATTCCCGCAGTTGGCGTCACCCATCGTAGAGGACACCAAACAGTCCGTCGGGCGCAATCCCCCAGGATGGCCCGCATGCCACCCATGCGGGTGGTGGATAGTGCCCCGCGGCTGGCAGTGGCTGGCAGTGGCTGACGGTGGCTGACGGTGGCTAGCGGAGCTTCCGGGCGGCTTCGGCGGCCCAGTAGGTGAGGATGATGCCGGCGCCGGCCCGGCGGATTCCGGTGAGCGTCTCCATGATGATCCGGTCCCGGTCCAGCCATCCGTTGGCCGCGGCCGCCTCTACCATGGCGTATTCCCCGCTCACCTGGTAGGCGGCGACAGGAACGTGCACCGTGGCGGCGACCCGGCTGATGATGTCCAGGTAGGCGAGGGCAGGCTTCACCATGACCATGTCCGCGCCCTCGTCGATGTCGAGCAGCACCTCGCGGAGCGCCTCGGCGGAGCCGGGCGGATCCTGCTGATAGGAGGCGCGGTCACCGAACTGCGGTGCGCACTCGGCGGCGTCGCGGAAGGGCCCGTAGAACCCGGAGGCGTACTTGGCGGAGTAGGCGCAGATGGCGACGTCCGTGAAGCCGGCGCTGTCCAGCGCGGAGCGGATCGCGCCCACCTGGCCGTCCATCATCCCGCTGGGGGCGACGACGTGCACGCCGGCGGACGCCTGCGCCACCGCGATCGCCGCGTAGCGCTCCAGGGTGGCGTCGTTGTCGACCTCCCCGGCGGACGTCAGCAGGCCGCAATGCCCGTGGTCGGTGTACTCGTCCAGGCACAGGTCGGCCATCAGGACGGTGGCGTCGCCCACTTCGGCGGCCAGATCCCCGATCGCGAGCTGGACGATGCCGGCCGGGTCGTCGGCCGCGGAGCCGCGGCCGTCCTTGACGGCAGGAATGCCGAACAGGATAAGCCCGCCGACGCCCGCGTCCACTGCCTCGGCGGCGGCCTTCCGCAGGCTGTCCCTGGTGTGCTGGACGACGCCGGGCATGGACCCGATCGGCTGCGGCTCGGCGGTGCCCTCCTTGACGAACAGGGGCAGGACCAGATCGGCGGGCCGCACGGCCGTCTCGGCGACCAGCGTGCGCAATGCCGCCGTACGCCGGAGCCGGCGCGGGCGTACCACCGGGAACCCTGCGTTCACGTGGAACTTCCTCCCTGCCGCGATCGATCGTCGCTGCTGTGCCGATGTGAGCTGATGGACTGTGAGCTGATGCGCTTGGCTACCTGATGCGCTTGCGGGCCCCGCGACGGCGCTCGCTGGGCCGCCGGAGCGGCTCGCCCGCCTCGAGGGCCGCTGCCCGCTGGGCCGCGCCGTAGTCGGCCAGGGCCTCGACGAGCGCGGCCATGGAAGGCTTCGCGGCCATGACGTCGACCCGCAGCCCGAACTCGGCCGCGGTCTTGGCGGTCTGCGGGCCGATCACCGCGATCACCGTCACCGCATGCGGCTTGCCCGCGATCCCGACGAGGTTCCGCACGGTCGATGAGGAGGTGAACAGGACCGCGTCGAAGCCGCCGCCCTTGATGGCCTCGCGGATCGGCGCCGGCGGCGGCGCGGCGCGGACCGTGCGGTACGCGGTGACGTCCTCGGCTTCCCAGCCGAGCTCGGTGAGCCGCGCGACCAGGTGCTCGGTGGCGATGTCGGCGCGGGGCAGCAGCACCCGGTTGATCGGGTCCAGCAGGTCGTCATACGGCGGCCAGGCGGCCGCGAGGCCCTGGCCCGACTGCTCGCCTTCCGGGATGAGATCGGGCGAGATCCCGAAGTCCTTGAGCGCGGCGGCCGTCTGGTCGCCCACCGCAGCCACCTTGACCCCGGCGAACGCCCGCGCGTCCAGGCCGTACTCCTCGAACTTCTCCCGGATGGCGCGGACGGCGTTGACCGAGGTGAACGCGACCCACTGGTACCGCCCAGTGACCAGCCCGCGCACCGCCCGGTCCATCTGCTGCGGCGTCCGCGGCGGTTCCACCGCGATGGTGGGCACTTCCTCCGGTACGGCGCCCTGCTCGCGGAGGCGCTCGGACACGGCGGCGGCGTCCGCCTTGGTGCGCGGCACCAGGACCCGCCAGCCGAACAGCGGCTTCGTTTCGTACCAGGACAGGCGTGCCTGGGCCTGGACCGCGTCGCCGATCACCGCGACGGCGTGGCCCGCGTTGAGCAGGCTCACTCCCGCGGCCTTCAGGTCGGCCGGGATACGGCCCAGCGTCGAGGTAACGGTACGCTGCGCCGTCGTCGTCCCATCCCAGGTGACGGCGAACGGCGTCGTCTCCGGCCAGCCCGCGGCGATGAGCATCTTGCCGAGGTCGGGCGGGCCCGCCTCCGCGCCGAGCACCACGAGCGTGCCGGGGCTGAACGCCACGCGGCTCGCGTCCGCGGCCTGGATGACCCGGACCTCGCCTCCCTCGCCGCCGAGCGGGATACCCGCGTACGCGGGGACGGCGGTCGCGGCGGGCACGCCGGGCACGATCTCGAACTCGGTCCCGGCGGCCGCCAGCGCCAGTGCGTCCTCGGCGCCGCCGTCGAGCAGCGGGTCACCGTCGTAGAGCCGGACCGCCAGGCGGCCGGCGCCGGCCGCGGCGATGAGGTCAGGCTCGCCGTTCCCGGCGTCCGCGGTGACGATGAGCTCGGCGCCGGGATGGAGCAGCTCGCGGATCCGCGCGCCGGGTTCGCGGGCGGTGACCACCAGGCTGGCCTGGCCGATCAGCTGGGCACCACGCAGGGTCAGCAGGCCCTCGTCTCCGGGGCCGGTGCCCACCAGCGCGACCCGGCCGGCGGGTGACGGCTGGGCCTGTTCGTCGGTGTGCGGCGTGGAAGAGCTGGGAGTGGCGTTCACGTTACATCTTTCCCGTTGATCGTCCGTACTGCTGGCACGGTGATGAGAGTTCCCGCGCCCGCGCGCAGCAACCGTGCCGCGACATCCCGGCCGAGCTGTGCCGCGGCACCGGGTGCTCCGTCGCCGCGTTCCCGCAGGGCCTGCTGGCCGTCCGCAGCGATGACCGCCGCCTCCAGATGCAGGCGTTCCGCCGTCGCGGCGGCGTAGGCCCCGATGGGGGCGCTGCAGCCCGCCTCCAGGCTCGCCAGTACGGCCCGCTCGGCGGCCACGGCCGCGCGGCTGAGCGGATCGTCGATGGCGCCGAGCAGCTGGGCCAGCCGCGGGTCGGTGGCACGGCATTCCACCGCGAGCGCACCCTGCCCGGGCGCGGGCAGCATGTCGTCGGGCTCGAAAACCTGGCTGGCGGCGTCCAGCCGCCCGATTCTGGCCAGGCCCGCGGCGGCCAGCACCACCGCGTCGAGCTCACCTGTCCCGACCTTGCCCAGGCGGGTATCCGCGTTACCGCGGATAGGCACGCAGCGGACGTCCTTCCTGAGCAGCATGAGCTGAGCGGCCCGGCGCGGGGAGCCGGTCCCGATGGTCGCTCCGGCCGGAAGATCCGCGAGCTTGGCGCCGTCCCGGGTGACGAGCGCGTCCCGTGGGTCGTCGCGCCGGGGCACGGCCGCCAGGATGACCTCCGCGGGCTGGCCGGTCGGCAGGTCCTTCAGCGAGTGCACCGCCAGATCGACCTCACCGCCCAGCAGCCGGTCGCGCAGCGCGCTGACGAAGACGCCCGTCCCCCCGATCTGGGCGAGCTGCGCCTTGCTGACGTCGCCGTGGGTGGTCACGCCCACGAGTTCGACCCGGCACCCGGTCCGCGCGGTGATCGCCTCGGCGACCAGGCCAGATTGCGCCATGGCCATCGGGCTCTTGCGGGTGCCGAGCCGGAGCACGGCAGGCACGCTCATTCCGGGCTCCCCTCCTGGGCCGGCGGCGCGGGCAGCCGGGCGCCGTCAATATCTGTCTGTTCCGGATCCGCGCAGGTGACCGCTTCCACCGTCCGGGGATCAAGGTCGAAGAGGACCCGCAGCGCCTCGTCGTACCCGTCTCCCCGCGGCGAGCCGGCGAGTTCCTTGACGCGCACCGTCGGTGCGTGCAGAAGCTTGTCTACCACCCGGCGGACCGTCCGGGCTATTTCCTCGTGTGCGGCGGCGTCGAGTCCGTCCGCGCCGTGCAGCCGCCCGGCCAGCCGGGCCAGCTCGGCGTCGACCACCTCGGCGGCCTTGGCCCGCAGCGCCACGACGGTCGGGGTCACCTGGGCCGCGTGCGCGGCGGCCCGGTAAGCGGCGAATTCTTCCTCGACGATGGACCGGACCGCTGCCACGTCGTCGGCCACGCCGGCCAGCGCGGCCGCGGAACGGCCGGCGTCGGCCAGTTCGTCCATCCCGAGGACGGTGACGTCCGGCAGTTCCGCCACGTGCGTGTCGACGTCGCGGGGCATCGCCAGGTCGAGGAAGGCCAGCGGGCGTGGCGGGCCGGTACGCCCGGCGCCGGGCGCGCCCTCGCGCAGCGCCAGTGCAGCCTCGACCGCATCGGCGGTGATGACCAGCCCGGATGCTCCGGTGCAGGAGATGACGAGGTCGGCGGCGGCGATCGCGGCCGGCAGGCCGGCCAGGTCGGCGGTGCTGCCGCCGACCGACGCGGCCAGGCGCTCGGCGTGCCGGCGCGTCCGGTTCGCGATGACGACCTGGGCGGCACCGGCTCTGGCCGCCGCCGTCGCGGCGAGCGAGCTCATCGATCCGGCTCCGACGACGAGCACGCTGCGGCCGCTCAGTGACGGGCTTCCCACCGCTTCGGCAGCCGCCTCGATCCCCACGCTGACCAGGCTGGCGCCGGTCCGGTCGATCCCGGTTTCCGAATGTGCCCGCTTGCCCGTGCGCAGGGCGGCGGAGCCGGCCTCCCCGAGTACCCGGCCCAGGGTCCCGTTCTGCCGCGCGACGCTGAGTGCGGTTCGCACCTGCCCGAGGATCTGGCCCTCGCCGACCACCATGGAGTCGAGCCCGGCGGCGACCGCGAGAAGATGCTTGACGGCCCCCTCCTCGTAGTGCACGTACAGGTGCCCGGTGAGCTCGTTGGTGACGATGCCCGAATAGCGGGACAGCAGCTCGCAGACGGCGGCCACGCTCCCGTGGAACCGGTCCACGTCCGCGTAGATCTCCACCCGGTTACAGGTGGAGATGACGAAGGTTCCCGCCACATCGCCGGTATGGAAAAGATCCCGGAGCAGCTTGGGCAGGGCGTCCGCGCTCAGCGCGGCACGCTCCAGTACCGGGACCGGCGCGCTCTTGTGGCTCATCCCGACCACGAGCACACTCACGTATCTACCGCCTACGCTTCTACCGCTGATTTAGCCGCGGCCGCCGCCGGAAGCCGCCCGGCTTCCTTATGTACGGTACGCAGCGCACCCCCGGGGATGCGCCCGTTTCGCTCCACCGATCGCCGCTGCGCGTGGAACGCCAGGATTTGCAGTTCTATCGACAGGTCAACCTTACGCACGTCCACTCCGTCTGCCACATTGAGAACAAGCGGCGCAAAGTTGAGGATGCTGGTCACACCCGTCGCAACGAGACGGTCGCAGACGGCCTGCGCCGTGCCCGCCGGGGTGGCGATCACGCCGATCGCCACCTTGTGCCGCACCACGACGTCCTCGAGGTCGTCGGAGTTCCGGACCGCCAGCCGCCCGATCCGGGTGCCCACGATGGCCGGGTCGGAATCCAGCAGGGCAGCGATGCGGAAACCGCGGGTGGCGAAGCCGCCGTAGTTGGCCAGCGCGCGGCCGAGGTTCCCGGCGCCGACGATGACGACGGGCCAGTCCTGGGTCAGCCCGAGCGCACGCGATACCTGGTAGATGAGGTATTCGACGTCATAGCCCACACCCCGGATGCCGTACGAGCCCAGGTGGGACAGATCCTTGCGGAGCTTGGCCGAGTTCACGCCGGCCCCGGTGGCCAGCTGATCGCTCGAGACGGTGACAATGCCACGCTCGGCCATGCCGGCCAGGACGCGAAGGTAAACGGGAAGCCGGGAGACGGTCGCTTCGGGCAGCCGGTCACCGGGCGGGCGGTCGTCGGGAAAGCGATCGCCGGAAGTGCCGGGATCCTGCGGATCCGGGCCGTGCAGGGAATCGCGAGACATGCGCCGGCGCTCCTCGGGGGATCGACGCGAGGTGGGCGCAGGCGGCGGTGACCGGCCTTCACCCACCAGGTGGGTTCCGGAGCGCCAGCCGGCCGCCGCAAGGGGGTTGGGCGGTCAGGCACCGGCGCCTCGCCTCTCAAGGTACGCCTTTGTGAACAGATGCACAAAGTTGTGCCTGCAGGTCAGTGCCGCAGCGCCGCCCGGAGACGCTGCTCGCTGACCCGCCAGAAGTCGTGCTGCACGCCATCGACGAGCGTCACCGGGATCTTGTCCCAGTATTCGGCCATGTCCTCGCTGGACGCCGTGATGTCGCGTTCCTCCCAGCTGACCCCGAGGTCGGCGGCGACCCGGGCGATCACCGTGCGCGCCTCGTCGCACAGGTGACAGCCGGGCTTGCCGAGCAGCGTGATCCGGGATCGCCCGGCCGCCGGGCCAGCGTCCGCCGCGGTGCCCGGCCCGGATACGCCAGAGTCCGCCATGCCGTCAGATCCCACCGTACCGGCGCTGGCCCGGTTCCCCCGGTTCGGGCTGCGCGGGGGCGGGCCCCGGGCCTGGCGGCCCGGCCAGCCCCGGGCCTGGCGGCCCGGCCGCGGGCAGCGTGCCCGCCGGGGCGCGAACCGGGGCCTCGGCTTGTACGAGCGGGGATACCTTGGCGTACTTCAGCCGCAGTTCGATCACGTTGGTCGCGAGCACGTACGGCCTCCTGGCGGTCACGAAACGCTTGACATAGGGCTGCTGCTCGTGGTGCTCGTAGGCGGCCCGGTCCCGGTAGACCTCGTAGAAGATCCGCTGCATCGGGGCCTTCGGCACGGTGTGAATCACGTACACCAGGGTGTCCGGCTCGCTGGCCCGCACCTGCTCGGCGGCCTGCTCGGCGATCCGGTCGAAGTCTGCCACCCGGTCCTCGAGCAGCGTGTAGATCGCGATCAGACCGTAGGGCCGGGTCACCGGGCGTACGGCGCCGCCTGCTGGCGCGCCGGGGGGCACCTCGCCGGGGGCCGGCCGCCTGCTCTGGGCCGAACCGGGCTGGCCGATTGCGCCCGTCGCGGGCTCCGCACCGGGCGTTCCGTACGGCCCGGGTGCGCGAGGTCTTCCGGAGTTGCCCCGCGGCCGCGTGTCCCCGTCGCGCCGTCCGCCGGCCCCGCGGGAGCCCCTTCCGGTGACCCAGTCATCCGCGCCTGCGCCGCTGGGCTGGGCCACGGCGCGGGACACGCCGGGCTCACGGGGCCCGCTGCGCCCCCGGGCCCCGGCGGCCCCGTTGACCGGGGCGCGGCCGCCGGCGCGATCAGGAGCGTCCAGGCCCGTCCATGGGCCAGCCAGCCACTGACCGTTCTCCCCCGGCCCGCTCTCCCACGGCCCGCTCTCCCCTGGCCCATCACCGGACCCGGCTCCGGCCGCGGCGCGCGCACCCCGGCCGTAATGCCCGCTGCCGGTGTCTCGTGACGGCGCAGCCCGGGGGCGAGTAACGCCGGAGGCCAGGCCATCGGCCCTGGTCATGCCAAACCAGACGAGCCCGCCGGAAACCGCGCTCAGGGCCGGATAGGCGGCGTCGGCAGGCAGCCCGAAGCGCAGTGCGACCACGGCGAGGACCGCACCGCCCACCGCCGCTGCCCCGGGCAGAAGCCGGCCGTCCGCAGGCCGGCCGCGGTCCCTGGCCGCGGACAGGGCGATGGCCGTAACCGCCACGGCCACGAGCGCCAGATGCAGCCCGATCAGCGCATAGTGCGGAATGAGCTGGTAATGAACGGCGGCTGCCGGCCACGCCTTGCCGAACGGCCTGGCCGTCAGCGGGTCCGTGGCCAGGATCACGCCGACCACAACGACCAGGCCGGCCGCGGCAAGCCGGGCACCGAAACGCGCCGCCGTGCCCCGCGCCACCAGTTCGACCAGTCCCCAGGCCAGCGCGACCGGTGCCACCAGTTGCGCGCTGATCTGGATAACCCGGAACGTGACGGCGCCGAAGCCGGTCGCGAATCCGACGCTCTGGGCGAGCAACGCGACCGTGAGCGCGAACATGCCAATAGCCCAGGCGATGTAACTGGGCCTGGGACTGCGGATACACCGGCCGCCCAGCAGGCCGGTGCCCACAGCCGTCACCATCAAGCCTGCGATCGCGACCAGCACGGAAGTAGACATTGACGCCTATGGTCCCTGACACGGCGGGATGGCGCGACCCCCCGGCGAGCCTGCTGGCATGCGGCCGCAGCCGGGCCGCAGGCACCCGGATGGGGGCTGGCGCGGCGGCAGGTGACGCCCTGAGACGCTTACTTCTTGTTACGCCGCTGGATGCGAGTCTTCTTCAGAAGCTTGCGGTGCTTCTTCTTCGCCATCCTCTTGCGACGCTTCTTGATGACTGAGCCCACGGCACTACCCTCACTCGACTGTTCGGAAGACGGCCACGCCATCGTGCCCGCCCGACGAGGGCGGCTGGACATAGACCCGGTGTAGAAGGTTACCGCGCCTGCCACACCACCCCGCGACAGTCCCGGAAGGTCGTTCCTAGCGCTTGCCGGAGCGCGCGCGTCGGGTAAGCCACCGCGCGGCCGCTCAGTGCTTGCCGGAGCGCGTCGGACAAGCCGCCGCGCGGCCGCTCAGCCGGTGCCGACGAAGGCCTCCCTGAGGTACTGATTGACCGCCTGCTCGGGAACCCGGAAGGAGCGGCCGACCCGGATCGCCTCCAGTTCGCCGGAGTGCACCAGCCGATACACGGTCATCTTTGAGACGCGCATAATCGTGGCCACTTCGGCAACCGTGAGAAATCTGACGTCGCTCAGGGGAGTTTCGCTTGCAGTCATCCCTGCCCCACTTCCGCACGGAGCCGTGCACGCTTGACCGATCGGCGCACCAGTCACGTACGTCTCCAGGGTAAGTCGCGCACGAAAAAGAGCAAGCGACAGTGTCGGCCGATCACGCTTTGTGCACGGCACAGGTCACCGAAATTCCGGGAAAAGACGCAGGCCAGAGGCGGCACGCGTTCCTGAAGGGGTCACTGGTGCGCGTTAATAATTCATTGATCTAACGCGGCTGTCTGGGTCGTAAGAAAACAGTGCGGCGCAGGCCTGCCGGATCCCGGGTGCCGTGGCCGGCCGCCGGAGCCTTCATTCCGGTAGCCGCCTCACGAGGGTCCGCCAGCAGCCCGTGCCGCCGGAATCACCAGGGTCCCGCCAGCAGCCCGTGCAGCGGGAACACGGCTTTCATCGTGGCGGCGATCGCCCGGTCGACGGGGTCGTGCGGGCTGGCGCCGGTGTCGTAGGAGACGAAATCGGCCGTCGCGCCGTCCGTCATGAGCTCGGGCGGCTGGATCCCGGTCCGTTCGCGCACGAGTTCACGCCAGGCCGCGGGCGTCGGTTCGGCGGGGTCGATGGGACGGTCGCTGGCGATGCCGAGCAGATGGGTCCACGACCGCGGGACCACCGTCACAAGTGCATACCCGCCGCCGCCGGTGCAGACCCACCGGCCGCCGGCGGTCTCGTGCGCGAGCCGGTGCAGCAGCGACTGGACGCGGCGCTGACCATCGACGCTCACCTCCAGGTGGGCGAGCGGATCGAGCCGGTGACTGTCGCAGCCATGCTGGCTCACCAGGACCTGCGGCTGGAACTCCCGCAGCAGCGGCGGGACGATCGCGTCGAACGCGCGCAGCCAGCCCGCGTCGCCGGTCCCGGCGGGCAGCGCCACGTTCACGGCGAATCCGTCGCCGGGCCCGATGCCGGTCTCGGACGGCAGGCCGGTGCCGGGGAACAGCGTGGCGGGGTGCTCGTGGAGACTGATCGTCAGCACGCGGGGATCGTCGTAGAAGGCAGCCTGGACCCCGTCGCCGTGGTGGACGTCGACGTCGACGTAGGCAATCCGGGCGGCCCCCTGTTCCAGCAGCCACGAGATCGCGATCGCGGGGTCGTTGTAGACGCAGAACCCGCTGGCCGAACGCCGCATCGCGTGGTGCAGTCCGCCGCCGATGCTGGCCCCGTGCGACGCGGCCGAGGTCCACACGTCCCGCGCCGCGGCGAGCGTGGCCCCCGCGATCAGGGCGGACGCTTCGTGCATGCCGGGGAAGACCGGGTCGTCGGTCGTGCCGAGGCCGAACAGGACCGACCGCGCATCCACGGGCTCACCCCGGGACGCCCGCTCGCCCGCGTGCCGGACCGCCTCGATGTAGGCGGCGTCATGCACCAGCTCGAGCTGCTCCTGGGTGGCTGGCTCGGGCGCCGTCACCGAGACGCCGGGAACGCCGAACACACCGAATTCGCGAGCCAGCGCCATCGTCAGCTCCACCCGCACGGGCGCGAGCGGATGACCGGGACCGAAGTCGTATGCGGTGAGCCGGTCATCCCAGCTCACCGTCAGTGAGCACGTCACGATAGCCTCCGAGTGCCTCGTCTGGACCCGGGCTCCGCGCATCCGCGGGTCATGGCTCAGCGTCAGCCGCCCGCGAGATCCCTGCCCCGGTCACGCGCGGACTCTATCGCGGCGAGAAACGCCGCGCGCACGCCGTGCTTCTCCAGTTCACGGATGGCGGAAATCGTGGTGCCGCCCGGCGAGGTCACCGCCTCCCGCAGGATCACCGGGTGCTCGCCGGTCTCACACAGCATCGTGGCGGCCCCGTAGACCGCCTGGGTGACCATCTCCATCGCATCGCCACGCGGCACCCCGAGCAGGATGCCGGCGTCTACCATCGCCTCGACCAGGAAGTACACGTAGGCCGGCCCGCTGCCGGACAGCGCGGTGGCGGCGTCCTGCTGTGACTCCGGGATGCGCAGCACCCTGCCCACCGGCTGGAGCAGCTTTTCCGCCCGGCGCAGGTGGTCCTCACCCGCGTGCTGTCCCGCCGAGATGACGCTCATCGCCTGCTTCACGAGCACTGGTGTATTGGACATTACCCGGATCACCGGAACGTCCCCGGTGAGCCGGCTCCCGATATAGGCGGTGGTGATGCCCGCGGCCACGGAGATCACCAGCTGATCGGGCGAAGCGGGCACAAACGCGGCGATTTCGTCCAGCAGCGCGCCCATGTCCTGCGGCTTGACCGCGAGGACCAGGGTGTCCGCGGTTTTGGCCGCCTCTGCGGCGCCGGGGGTCTGGACGCCGTACTTCTCTCGCAGCTCGGCCTTGCGCTCAGGGCGCCGGGCGACCGCGAGCACCTCCGCGGCCGGGTACCCGGCCTGCAGCAGGCCAGACAGCAGCGCCTCGCCCATCTTCCCGGTTCCGAGGATCGCGATCATCTGAATGTCACCTGCCGTGGTCTGGAAACGCTCACCGGTGCCGGGCCGCCGGGACCAGGGAGCGCAGGAAGAAAGCGAGATTACCCGGGCGCTCGGCCAGCCGGCGGGCCAGGTAGCCGTACCAGTCGCTGCCGTAGGGCACGTATACGCGGACCTGCGCCCCGGTATCGGCCAGGCGCTGCTGCTCTGCGAGCCGGATTCCGTAGAGCATCTGGTACTCGAAACTGCCCGCGGACCTTCCGGACATCAGGGCCAGCGTCGTGGCGATGTCGATCAGCCGCGGGTCGTGCGTGGCGATCATCGGGTAGCCCGGGCCGGCCATCAGCCGGCGCATGCACCGCGCGTAGGACAGGTCGACGTCCTGCCGCTTCGGGTAGGCGACGTCCGCGGGCTCGTCGTACGCGCCCTTGCAGAGCCTGACCCGGGTACCGTGGCCGGCGAGCTCTTCGCAGTCCGCGTAGCTGCGCCGCAGCCGGGCCTGGATGACGCAGCCGAGATCAGGGAAGTCGGATCGCAGCTCCGCGGCGATGCGGAGGGTACCGGTGACCGAAGTGTGGTCCTCGGCGTCGAGCGTGACGGTGGTCCCCGGGCCGCGGGCCGCGGCGCAGATCCGCGCGATGTTCTCCATCGCGGTCTTCTCGCCGTGCTCGCGCAGGAATAGCCCGACCGCGGTCGCCTTCACGGACACCTCACAGCCGCCACCGGCCGTGAGCCCGGCCGCTGACAGCGCGCCGAGCAGCTCGATGTAGGTGCTGGCGACGTCCGCCGCCTGGCCCGCGTCGGCGGTGTCTTCACCGAGGTAGTCGAGCGAGACGAGCAGACCGGCGGCGCGCAGGTCGCGAGCCGCGCGCACCGCGTCGGCCGTGGTCTCCCCGGCGACGTACCGGTCGACGATGGCGCGCGTCTGCGGGGCGGTGGTGACAGCCTGGCGCAACCGGTCGCTGGACGCCGCGGCCAGCAAGGTTCGACGCAGCAAGAACGTGACCTCCGTCGCGGTCGCTATCCGGTCACGGCCTGGACAGCAGCGAGCGCCGCCCGAACGCGGCCTTGTCGATCGTGACGTTCGCACCGGCATCCGGCGGCACGATGACCTCCTGCGCCGCGGCCACGCCACCCGCCAGGAGGGCCGCATCCACCGGCACGGTCCGGCGCACCAGGGCCAGCGCGATCGGGCCGAGCTCGAAATGGCGGGCCGCGGATCCGGTGAACCCGACGGTCTTACCGTCCAGTTCGACCGGGTCCCCATGCGCGGGCAGCCGGTCGACGCTCCCGTCGAGGTGCAGGAACACCAGGCGCCGGGGCGGATGGCCGAGGTTGTGCACCCGGGCGACCGTCTCCTGGCCCCGGTAGCACCCCTTGGACAGGTGTACGGCGGAGGAGATCCAGCCGACCTCGTGCGGGATCGTCTTGTGGTCGGTGTCCAGGCCGAACCGGGGCTCGTGCGCGGCGATCCGGAGGGCCTCGTACGCCCACGTTCCCGCCAGCCGCGCTCCATGATCACGAACTGCGCCGGCGATGGCGGCGAGCTCAGCGCGGGGGACAACGTAGTCGGTGCCGACCGGGCCGGTGGTGACGGACACGGCCGCCTCCGCCGCCGGTGCGGCCGCCGCGTCAGTGCCGGGGCCGGCGACCGTAAGCACCGCAAAATCGCCGGTGACGTCGGTTACTTCGACCCGCAGCATGAACTGCATGGAGACGAGGAATTCCGCCAGCGGCGCGGCCGTGCCCGGCTCGACGTGGATCCAGGTCGCGGTGCCGTCGTCGGTGAGCGTGAGATGGTGCTCCACGTGCCCGCTCGGGCTCAGGATGAGCGCGCGGGCCGTGGCGCCGGCCGGCAGCCCCTCCAGTTGCTGTGTCGTGAGGCTGTGCAGCCAGCTCAGCCGGTCCGGCCCGGCGACGCGGACGACACCGCGGTGCGACCGGTCCACCAGCCCGGCGTCGCGGGCCATCGCGCGCTGCTCGCGGAACGGGTCTCCGTAGTGTGCGGCGACCCCGGTGTCCGGCCCGTCGGCGGGAACGGCTCCTGGTTCGGCGCAAAGCGGGCTTGTCATGGTCCTAGCCTACGCGTCGCGTCCCGGGGTTCGGCGCGGTCACGGCCGCCGGGCGGCCTGCCCACGACGGCAGCCGCCCCGTCCCGGCCGGCCGTCTCAGCCGGCTGCGTCCCGGCAGGATCCGCACCGCCCGAATACGGTCAGGTGGCCGACGTCGGTCTCGAAGCCCTGCGCCTCATCCAGCGCCGTGACCAGCGGCCGTACCGCCTCCGGGCTGACCTCGGTGATCTTCCCGCAGGCGCGGCAGACGAGGTGCACGTGCTCGGCGGCCGCCGCGAGGTGGTACGTGGGGGCACCGTGCCCGAGATGGGCGTGCGTCACCATCCCCAGCTGCTCGAGGAGCTCCAGGGTCCGGTAGATGGTGGAGATGTTGACCCCGCGCGCGGCCTGGCGGACCTCGGCCCCGACGTCTTCGGGGGTGGCGTGACCGAGCCTGGCCACCGCCTCGAGGACGAGCTGGCGCTGCGGCGTGACCCGGTAACCGCGCGCCCGCAGCTGCTCATCCCAGGCCTGCGGGGCGCGGCCGGTGTGCCGGGCTTGCGCCATGCCCGCAGTTTAGTCGGCCGGGGGCGGCGAAATTCGTCTTGCTTCTGCGGCCCGCAGTGGCATAACGTGCGTTTTACGCGGGAAAGGAGGTGGTCCACAGCATGCATAGACGTTGGACTCGCGAGGTGGCTGTCCGCTAGCCGCTAACCCGCCGGCGCGCGCACCGTGGCCTAGAGTGCCGCAACGCGCGGGCCCCGCCCATCCGCCTTCTTTCCTGGAGTGCTGCTGGGTGCTGGGCCCTGACGTCCTGTGGGACGGCGGTCGGCAAACCCGGACAGACACCGCCCCCCCGGGCTGACCGGCCGTGTCCAGCCGGTCCCCGCCACAGCGCCCTCAGCGTGCTGCGGCGGGAGCGGCCCGGGGGTTTTACTTTGCCCGGCCGCTGTCTTCAGCCGACCCGCTTGAGCTGGGCGGAGATGTGAGACTGGAGCGGCTGCCCGACGGCGGCCATGTCGAACGCCCAGCCGAGGTCATCGCCGATCAGGCCGTAGAGCCGGCGCCCGGCGGAGACTTCCTTGGCCGACGAGGTCCGCGCCACGACGTCCGTGGCCAGGTCAACGCGGTGGCCGGATACCTCGCCGAGGTAGATCTCCGTGATGCCCGTCGGATGCGCGAGCATCAGCTCGACCTTCCCCTCCGGCTGCGGTCGCCAGAACCCGGCTTCGGTGGCGAGCGGCTGGCCGATCCGTCCCTCGGCGTCCAGGCGCCACGTGCGGCTGGTGTAGCTGAGGAACGGCTTCCCGTTGTGGCTGAAGGAGATTTCCTGGCCGAACTGGAAGCTCTCAATGGTGGGGTAGCCGCCGACCCCTGCGCCTTCCCACCGGCCGAGCAGGAACGCGAGCGGTGCGAGGTCAGGATGCAGTTCGGCGGCCGGGCCGCCGGGCGCGGTCGCGTAGTGATCGTCCATGCCGGCCAGGGTAGACGGCTGGGCGCCGGCGCGCGGGCAGGCTGGCCCGTCAGCGCCCGCGGCGGCGGGATTCGCCCAGGACGTACACCCGCGCACCCTCGGTGCGGCCGGCCGCGGCCGTGTGCGGCCCGTCCGGTTCCTGGCTGCCCGGTTCCTGGCTGCCCGGTTCCTGGCTGCCCGGTTCCTGGCTGCCTGGCTCCTGGCCGTTCAGTTCCTGGCCGTCCGGTTCCCGGCTGCCCGGTTCCGGGGGGTCCCGATCCTGGCCGGCCTGGTTCCCAGGCTCCTGGCCCTGCCCGTCCCCAGGCTCCTGGCTCTCCCAGTCCGCAGGGCCCTGGCTCTCCCAGTCCGCAGGGCCCTGGCCGTAGCGGCCGTCACCAAGGTCCGCAGGGCCCTGGGCGTCCGGGCCGTCCGATGGGTTCTCAGCGCCCTGGCCGTTAGGGCTCCCCGAAGGCCATTGGTCTGGTTCCTGTGATTCCGCGCCGTACCCCTGGTCCCGGGATGTGCGCGAGCTGTCCATGGCCGGCCAGCCCCGTGAGTAGAGCGAACTCGACCGATTGGGCCACGCTCCTGGTCCACGGGAGGCCAGCCCGTCCAGGTCGCGGGATCCGTCCGGGTCGGCCCAGTCCTCCACGTCGTACACGTCCACCGCGCCCCGGGGTCCGGCACCCTCGTCGGGCCCGGCGATCCCATCATCCGGGGCAGGCCCGGCCACGTCGAGGGGGTCGGCGGGGGTGTCCGGCCCGGCCGCGTCGCCGGGCTGCCCCGCCAGGGCGGGGCGCGATCGCTGCGCAGATGCGCCCGCGGCGCGATAGAGCCATACCACGGACGCGGCGGCGGCCAGCGCGACCACTGCGAAGGCGGCGAGCATCACCGCCGCGCTCAGCATGCCGTGCATGGACGGGAGTGTATGGCTTGCCGGGCATCCTGGCAGGCTGCCGCGCCGGCGGCTAGAGTGCTTGGGTGCCTGCACGGTCGCTCGTCATCAAGGTCACCGCCGGCAAGGACGACCCGGAACGCTGCAATCAGGCGTTTACCGTGGCCGCCGCGGCGGTCGCCAGTGGGGTCCAGGTGTCACTGTGGCTAACCGGCGAATCGGCCTGGTTCGCGCTGCCCGGCCGCGCCGCCGACTTCAGCCTGCCGCACGCCACGCCGCTGGCCGACCTGCTGGCCGCCGTCCTGGCCGCCGGCACGGTGACGGTGTGCACGCAGTGCGCGGCGCGGCGCGACATTGGCCCGGGTGACCTCATCGAGGGGATCAGGATCGCCGGCGCGGCGACGTTCGTCGCTGAGGTGACCGCTGACGGGGCACAGGCGCTCGTCTACTGAGGGGGCGTCCCGGTGGGCCGGCGGTTTGCCCCGGCCTGCCGGACGGCGGCTTTGCCGGGCCGGAGGCCGTGCGGGCGCTGCTGGCAGGCCGTTACGGCGTGACCGCGGCCAGCCGTTCCTGGCGGAGCGCCAGGGCGAGTTCATCCCGCGCGGGAGGCACCGGCCGCATCGGGCCCACGACCCAGCCGAGCAGCAGGTCAGCCAGCCCGGGATTGCGCACCAGCGCCGGTCCGTGCAGGTACGTGCCGAGCACCCGGCCGGCGTACGCTCCCTCGGTGCCGTCGCCATTGCCGGTCCCCACGGACACCCGCGCCAGGGGGACCGCGTCCGGGCCCGGCCGCGTGACTCCCTGGTGGTTCTCGAAACCAGTCAGCGCGGGCACCCCGAGCACCGGATCGACGTCCGCGACGATCTCCCCGACGGCGCGGCGCTCCCCGCGCCCGCTGCGGATATCCAGAATCCCGAGCCCGGCGGTGGGCTCGCCATCCGCGCCGCCGAATTCGTGTCCGAGCAGCTGGTAGCCCGCACACACCGCGAACACTACGGCGCCGCGGCCGACCGCGTCGGCCAGGCCACCGTCCGCGCGCAGCCGCCGTGCCGCGAGGACCTGCGGGAGGTCTTCGCCACCGCCAAGCAGGTATATGTCGCCATCGCGGGGAACGGGCTGGTCCGAATTGACGAACACCGACTCGACGCCGATGCCGCGCAGCCGGGACCGCCGCTCGAGCACGAGCAGGTTCCCGCGATCTCCGTACGTGCTCAGCAGGTCCGGATAGACCCACACGAGGCGCACCCCATCGGTCATGCGGCCCTCCCGAGCACGGTCCGGATCTGCTGGAATGCGGTGTAGTTGCCGATCACCTCGAGGCTGCCACGCCCGACCCGGTCCACCGCCTCGTCGATACCGGCCACGATCTCGAAGCTGACCTCGTCGGCCTCCAGGCGGACGGCCAGGTCGGTCCGCCGCTCGCCACCCACGAACACCGGCCGGCCACGCAGCCGCCGGTAGTCCACATCCCAGAGCCAGGAGGTGTCCTTGCCGTCCGGCGTCTGGGCGTTGACGGCGAGCATCACCGGCTCGGGCGCCGGGCGCAGGACGTCGAGTGCCTCCAGCCAGCCCGCCGGATTCTTCGCCAGCAGCAGCCGTACCGCCACCCCGCGCCGTTCCACCGTCGTATAGCGGCCCGCGACCGAGGCCACATCGCGCAGCCCGCGCAGCGCGTGCACGACGTCGACCCCGAAAACTTCGGCCACGGCCAGCGCGACCACGGCGTTGGACTGGTTCGCCCGCCCGGGTAGCGCCAGATCCAGCGGGCGGACGCGCCCATCGGGATCGATGACGTCCGCACCGGACAGCGCCCACCGCACCGGCGGCCGGGCGAATGAGCACTCGCCGCACTTCCAATCATCACCGCTGCGGCGCAGATGCGAACCGCAGCGCGGGCAGCACCACGAGTCGTCGTGCCACCGCTGCCCGGCCGCCACCCAGGTGACGTTCGGCGCCTCGCAGGCGGCCCACACGATCAGCGGATCATCCGCGTTAGCGACCACGTGACAGCCAGGGGCGGCGGCGATCGCGTCCCGCCAGCGCCGGGCGAGCAGCCAGATCTCGGCCGCCCGGTCCATCTGGTCCCGGCTGAGGTTCAGCAGCACGAGGACGCGGGCCTTGGTGGCCGCCAGGACGGACGGTATGTATTTCTCATCGCACTCGAGCACCGCGATCGTCGCGTCGGGGGCCTGGCCGAGCGCCGAGGCCATGCCGGCCTCCATGTTGGCCCCGAACGCGTTGGAGGCGATGTGCTCGCCGAGCGGGGCCAGCGCGGCCGTGACCAGACGGGTCGTCGTCGTCTTGCCGTTCGTGCCGGTGACCAGGACGATCTGCCGGTCCTGCGCGAGCATGGCCAGCAAACCCGGCTCGAGCCGGAGCCCGATGACACCGCCGATCACCGAGCCGTCCCCCCGGCCGGCCAGCCGGGAAACTTTGCTCGCGGCTCCGCCGACGCTGGTAGCCAGCCTGGCACGCAAGGGAAGCTTGTTCATCCCGGCCGATGTTATCGTCACCTTCATCCCGGCCGATGTTATCGTCACCGGCGCGGGCAGTCAGCAGCATTGCCAGGCAGGCACGCATCGCCGGAAAAGGCGACAAACCGGCGCGGCCAGGACAGTACCGCCTCGAGCCAGCCCGGGCCGGTGCCGGCCCCGCCGGACACCTCCATCAGCGCCGCCGTGTGGCGCAGTCCCTGGGCGTGGTCGACGCCGGGCATGACCTGGCCGAGGTCGGCAGCGAGCGGTCCCTGGCCGTCCTCGCCGGCCAGCGCGATCCAGGCCAGCTGGCGGTTGGCGGCCAGTTCCATCGACAGCGAGTGCCGCCGCAGGGCCCGCACCCGCTGGCCGACCCGGATGCCGGGCCAGTCCGGCAGGCCGACCAGATCAAAGTCCAGCGGCGGAGCGTGATCGGCGGGCGTGAGAGCGGCCCCGCCGAGTGGGCAGAGCCGCTCGATCTCATGCAGCCAGCGAAGTTGCGGGACCACCCAGGCTGGCCCGGGCCGCACGGCAAGCGGGAGCCCGGTACCCGGCCCGGCGGCCGCTCCGGCGGTCCCGGCGCCCACCGCACCCGCGCCGTCCAGCCTGGTCGCCGCCGCAGACGCGATGACCTGGGCGAGACGAGACGGGTCATAGCTCACCCGCAAGGCCACGGCGCGGACCCCGACCCGGCGGTCAATGACCTGGGCCAGCAGGCATTCGCGCGACCGGGCACCGAGGCTCCGCCAGCGGCGCCGCAGCGGCACCGGAACGGCCGGCAGCGGATTGTCGGTAAGGAACGCCAGGAGGAACGTCTCGGTCCATACGCGCAGCCATGCATGGTCCGGTGACGCGGCGAGCAGTTCGGCCTCGCGAAGCTCCGCCAGGTGGCACGCGCGGGCTTCGCGGCATTGCCGCCCGCAGGCCACCGAGCGGCGGCCGCTGACCGGCGGCGGGACGTCGGTGACCGGCGGGCCGGCCGCCGGAGCCGGCGCGGCTAGCGGGCCGGCCGCCGGAGCCGGGGCGGGGGGAAGCGTCATCCGGCCCCAACGGGGCGGCCGGGCATCTTCCGCGGCCATGACCGCCACCTCCGGCGCGCCGAGCGGCCGGTGCCAGGCCTGCCCGCTCCCGGCGGGGGGGATACGGTGCACGATCCGGACGGCGGTACTGCGGGCCACGTCCGGCACCAGCAGGGCGGGGCGCTGTTCGGCGAGCACGATGCCCTCCCCGCGCGCCCCGACCTCCGCCAGCAGTGCCGCGAACCGCTCGGCCGCGCGCGTCGCCGGGCACCCGGCCCCGTGGTCGCGCAGCACGGCACGCGCATCCTCGATCACGACGACGTGCCGGAGCGAAGGGTGCGGCGCACCCAGCCGGGCAGACGGCGCTGCAGCAGAGGTTCCGCCGGGCCGGTCGCCCGTCCGGAGGCGCAGGTACTCGGCCAGCCGCACGAGCAGCGAACCGGTAACGAACGTCCGGTCTTCGGTGGCACCGATGTCGTGGACGGCCAGCACGACGTTGCGGCGGAGAAGTTCCCCGACGTCGGCGGGATGACCGCCGTGCAGAAACCGGCCGGCCGCCCCGTCCAGCAGGGAGCCGAACCGGGCGTCGGCGAGGCTGCGCAGCCGGGTCCGGGTTCTCCGGTCGTAATCCGCCCGGCCGATCACCTCGATGACCTCGGTGTGCAGCTGTCCCAGGGCCGGGACGGCGGGAGCCGCCGGCGCGCGGCCAGCGGCGCCTCCGGTGACCAGGTCCCATCCGGCAGCCCGGTACACGCGCGGCAAGGCCACCGACAAGGCCTGCGAGAACAGCTCGTCGGAGCCGAACGAGAGATCCACCAGCCAGCGGACCATGGCCATGTGCGCCTGCAACGGGTAGCCGGGCTCTGGGGTGAGCGGGCTGATGGTCAGGGGTACCGCGTCGGGTGCGCAGGGGTTGATGACCGTCACCGGGAGATGCGGCCGGGCACTGGCCACCTTCTCGTATCCGGAGCCGGCCGGGTCCACGACCAGCCAGGGCAGGCCTAGCCCGGTGAGCTGACCGAGGATGGCGGCGATCGTCGGTGACGGGCCGACGCCGTCGCAGCCCGCCACCAGTACCCCGCGGCCGAGCGCGGCCACGGGAAGCCGCAGGGTATCCGGGGCGGGGTCGGGATCCAGCGGTATCCCGAGCTGGATGGCGGCCGGCGGCTGGTCCGGGAAGAGGTCCGCGGTGCCGTCACCGCCGCCCACCGCGGGTGGCTCCGTGGGGACGGGGGTATCCGGCACGGCCGGTGAGGGGCTCATGGTGCGCCCGGTGCCGGGCTCCGCAGCCCCGGTCACGTTGAGCCCAGGCACACCGAGCCGGGGTAGCCCAGCCAGCGCCGCGAGCGTTCCGGCCGTAACGAGGAACGGTGACTGCGCGCCGTCGCCGGGATCGTGCCGCCGGGCTGACAGCGCTTCCTCCAGGGGCTCCGCCCCGGTATCACCGCGCAGGCGGAACGGGTAGGGGCCCAGTTCCACCGATCCGGCGAGCAGCGGGGCGAGCACGTCGAGTTCGGCCGGGCCGGAGGCGCCGGCCAGCACGCGGACGCTCCACAGCCCGGTGCCGCCACCGTCCCGTGCGGGGAGGCCGCGCCCGGCTCCTTCCCCGGCGCCCGCTCCCTCCTCAGCACCGCCCCCTTCCTCCTCAGCGGCGCCCCCGGCTCTGGCCTCCGCCCCTTCGTCCGGGCCGGCCGGCTCGGCGACGACCAGCCAGCCGAACGGGCGCCGCATCAGGGCCACCAGGGCGGTCTCGAACAGGCTGGGCCCGCGCACTGCTTCCGGCCGCCGCGGGCCAGGACCACGGACCGCCAGACACGGAACCCAGACCAGCCGGTCCAGGTCGTCAGCGCAGCCGCCGGCCACCGGCAGTCCCCAGGCGCCGGGCGGGAAGAGCAGCGGCTCCGGGACCGGGGCCATGCTGATACGCGGAGGAGCCGCGTGCTTGCCGCGGGCGATCCCCGCGGCGGGCGGGACGGCCGCAACCACCCCGCCGCTCAGTACGGGGGTGGCACCTTCGGCCGGGCCGGTGCGCGCGTCCGGGCCGGAAGGGCGGGCACGGGATCCGGCGGCCTGGCCACCACGGCCGCCCATCGTGGTGATCAGCTCCAGCGGGGCACCATCGCCTCGTGACAGCCAGCCGATCACGACGCTCCGCCCCGCCGCCGGGGTGTGCGCGGCCGGCCACACGGCGGCGAGATCACCATCCGCCCCGGGGGCGGCGCCCGGTGCGGTCGTGCTGAGCACGTGCCACCAAGGGCCGGCCAGCCGGTCGCATATCGCTACACGTGATTTTCCAATCACGAAACGTGCTTAGCAGGCCGACCGCCGGCCGCGCTACCGCATCAGCCAGAGTCGCGGCGAGACGCCCGGCCATCCCGGGCGCCCGGAGCGCCCCTGGCGCCATGATCGTTCTGGATCACCGGCACCATCACTCGGGCGGGCTGCGGCGCCAATCCAGGCGCTCGGGTGGCGGCCCGAGATTGGGCGGCGGCTGGCTCTGCCCGTGGCGCCAGCTCACCGTCCCGGGGGGCCGACGCCCCGCGGGACCACTCCCCGCCCGCGCGGAGCCCGGCACGGGGCGCGACTCGTCCAGCGAGGCCAGCGTGGAGCCCGGCAGGCTGAAGATTCCCGGGTTCGCGTCGGCCACGACGACACGGCGGCCATCGGCAGCCGGGTATGTGATGATCATCGCGCTGGGCGGCAGCTGCTGCAGCTCATGCGGTTCGACGACGAACTCGCGGGAACGCTGCACGGTCCGGGCTTGTGATTCGCTGTCACCGGTGGCGCGTGCGGTGCTGATCCCCCACGCCGTGCTCTCGCTGATGCCCCGCGTAACGGCCTCGGATTCGCTGTAGCCGGTCGAGTGGCTGGAGTCGCCGCTCCGGGAGCGGGTTTCCGGGCTGAGCGGCAGAAAACTGCTGTCCCGGCTGGTTCCGTGCCCACGGCTGTGCCCGGACGTGTCCGTTACCGAACTGGTCTGGGCCAGTGAGTCGGACGTGCCCACGGTACTGGTGTAGGAACCGCCCGTGGTGTCCGTGACCGATGCGCCAACCGTGTCGGTGAGCTGGGAAAGCACGAAGCGATGCTCGGTGCCGATCTGCTCACTGGCCGCCTTGGCGTCGGCGGCGTTCCCCAGGCGCATGAACGCGACGGCGGCGTTCCCGCGCCCCAGCCGCTCCCTGACACTGGCCGGGATCGACCGGTAACCGAGGACCAGGCCGGTGCGCGAGGCGGCACAGGCATCGGCCAGCCGGTCGAGCACGTCCCCGCGCACTTTCTCGGCCCCGAGCAGGAAGACCACGTGCTGCCAGGGTGCGGCGGGCGAGGCCGCGCGGATGACCGGGGTGAGCGCCGCGACGACGTAGGTGCTCAGCACCGGGTGACCGACCACTCCCGCCTCCCGGTCCGTCGCCACCACACGCAGCCTTGACCGTGGCGCCGGACCGGGAGCAGATCCCGCGCCGTCCAGCTTTCGCAGCTGTGATTCCATGGCCCAGGCCCGGTCGACAACCACCTGACCGGCCCCGCGGCCGAACATCGCGGCGAGCTGGTCAATCTGCTCCGTGGTGAGCAGCCCTCGGCGGGCGTCGGCGCGCGGGTCGCCAATGTGGCCGAGGACCCGCAAGGCGGCGTTGACCTGCGCCACGGTGGGACTGCCGCCAAGCAGGCCGATGACACGCTCGAGGATGGCGTTGTCACGGGACAGTGCGCCGGCGGCCACCTGCTCGTCCCCGGCGCTGGCGGCCAGCGCCAGCAGATCAGCGAGGGCCGCCGGGCCGAGGCCGGTGCCCAGGTCCAGCCGGGGCAGGTCATCGGGCAGCACCCAGATCAGCGGGCTGATCCCGGCCCGGCCGGAGACGGCGATGAGGTCGCCGGCGACGGCGCCGCCGGTGAGGTCGATGACCGTCAGCTCACCACCGGATTGCAGGCGCGGCAGCCCGATCATGGTGAGCATCGCGGACCAGCCCGGCAAGGTTCCCCCGGCCACGTCCACGCGATCGATGTCACAGCCCAGCGAGACGGCGTACCAGTGGCTCTGCCGGTCATAGGCGGCCCGGCGTGCCTGCCAGTTCCTGGTCTGGTCGGCGTGCCGGGCCTGCCACTCGAACAGCCGCGTCTCCTGGAGGGTCCGGATGACAGCGACCCGGCGCTCTTCCCGCTCGACCCGGGTCCGCATGGCCTGCTCGCTGCGCCGGATCTCCCGGCCGGCGAGCGCGGCGCCGGCCAGGCCCGCGGCGGCTCCCAGCCCGGACAGCGACGGATTGAGCAGCCCCAGGACGCCAACCGCGATAAGCCCGGCGGCCAGCACAATGGCCGCCACGAACGCGGCTTTCAGCGGGCGGTCCAGCCGGTGCTGCTCCCGGCGCTGGGCCGACAGCCATCCCGGATTGAGCTGTTCTCGCGGCGGCGGCGTCGGCCGTCGCGGTGACGGTCCCGGATCCGGATGTATGAGCGCGTACTGCCAGCCGAGATATACCCGGTCCGGCCGCAGCGCCGGGGCGTGACGGCCGGCTGTCCCCGCGGTCATCTCGTTTCCCCCGCGACGCCGCCCGGGCTCACCGGCACGGGCGGAACGGCGGCAGCCGTCCCCCCGGCCCTCGGCTCGGGGATGCTGACCGGGACCGTCCGCGCCGCGGCCACCAGCCGCTCGCCCGGCTGCCTGGTCACCAGCACGAACTCGCCACGGCCCAATTGCTGCAGACGGGCCGCGGGCACCCTGGGCTTCCGGTTGAACGAGGGCGTGGCCGGGGCGGCGGCCGTCTTGGTCGCGGTGACGGCGTGCTTACCGGAGCCACCCACCGGGCCCTCGGGAACCGCCGAGCCCGCACCCCGGCCGGGTGATGCGGCCGCCAGCGGCCCGGCCCAGGGTTCCGGTATCAGCTGCTCACCGGTGTGGCGGGCGAAGTGATCGGCGCTGCTCGCGTCGGGCATCCGGTGGATGACCAGTGCGTTCACCAGGCCAGTCAGGCCGGCGGCGGCGCGCGCCGACGTGGTGGTCAGCAGTACGGGCAGCCGGGCGGCGGCGCCGCGGCTGATCAGATCCTTGAGCATCGGCTGCGGGAGGCCCTCGCAATGGTCGAACCACGCGATACCGTCGCCGTCGATGCCGATATCGCACAGGTCCTCGTCCGCGGCGAGGATGTCCTGCCCCACCAGCCACGCGAGGCGGGCCGCAGCGCCCGCGTGACCCGCGGAGCCGAGAGAGAACAGCACGACCGCGCGCTCACGGACGATCCGGCCGATGTCGATGTGCGGGCGGCCGGTCGCGCCGGCCGGACGGAGCCAGCGCCCCATCGGCGTGCCCCGCAGCTGGGCCAGCTGGCTGGCCGCGGTCATCAGCAGGGCGGGATCGGCGCGCGCCTGGCCGGCCGCGGCCCGGATCCGCCCGGCAATATGCGCATACCGCGCGTGATGGGCGGGGACCTGCTCCATGCGCGCCTCCAGCGCGAGCGGGTCGAGCAGATGCGCGACGTCGTCGAGGACGGGAATGCGCGGGTCGGCCGGCGCCGCTTCGATCAGCTCGAACACGTCCGCCAGGTAGGCCTCGAAACTGCGCCGGTAGTGATCCACCGTGCCGGACCAGTTGAGCATGGCCGTGACGAGCACGGCCCGGCGTGCGGGACGGCCGAAGCGGAACGGCTCGTACGAGGCCGGGCCGTCCGCGCTGAACTCATAGAACGGCGCATCGGCCAAGGCGCTGACCGCGGCCAGCGGCGTACCCAGATCGGTGCCGCCCCCGAGATTGACGACGATGACCGGCTTCCGCAACCGGACCGCGGCGTACACGAGCTGAATACTGCTGGTCGTGGTGCCGGACCGGGCCGCACCGGCGACCAGCACGCTGCCGGCAATCTCGGGCCAGGACAGGGCGGCCCGGCCACCGGAAAGGTCATCCACCCCCAGGCAGGCCCCATCCCGGGTGACGACCCCACCGGATCGCATCGACCGGATGACCACGGCCCGCCGGATCGTGAAGAGGAGCCCCGGGCGCGGGGCCCGCATCTCCCACTCATCGGTGTGCAGCCAGTCGAGCCAGGCGGCGAGCGCAGCTTCCGCGGCCCCGGCCATCAGCGCAATGGGAAGCTGCCGGGGCAGCCAATGGCCCATGCCCGCGTACGCCACGCCGAGGTGCAGCAGCCGTGCGGAGTGGCCGGCGACCCCGCCCAGATAAGAGGCGACCTGAGCCGGGCCGGCGATGAACCCGGCCGCGGCCGCGGCCGACCCGATAGCCAGCGTCCACACCAGCCCGGCCGCGGCCGGTACCGCCAGCCAGGCCGGGCGCCACCTGCTGACCTTGGTGACACCCAGGAAGACGAGGGCCAGAACCAGCGTGAGCTGGGCGAAGATCAGATGCAGGATCACCAGTGCCACACCGATCGCAGCAAGGAACTCGCCACGGTGCGGCGTATCCCTGGGTATCACGTAGCGTGCACGCCGTGGCGCGCGCTCCGCCGGCGATACCGGCTCGGCTGGCATCGGCATTAGGTTCGCAGTAAGAGATGGCGCGTGTCCACAGACACGGTGCAACCGGGGCGAGGGTGCCGGAAGTGGCGGCCCCGGCCTCGTTCAGCTGGCGGGCGGGGACGCCGTTTCGACGGAGACCTTGAAGAAATCGGGCCGCAGCATGACCACCGTCAGCGCGACCGGGACCGACGACTGATCGAACCGGATGGTCACCGTGATCGCCGGCTGGCCCGGAGCCAGGTGCAGGCCCCGGGCGATCGACGGCTGCGGCGGGGACAGCTCCACGTTCAGCGCGGCCGGGCGTCCCGCGGTGACCAGGCTATCCGCGTCAGCCGGGCCCGTCCCGGCGGCCTCGGCAGATCCGGCGGGCTCGGAAGGGCTGGAAGGGCCGGCAGATCCGGCGGCCTCGGCGGGCCCGGGCGGCCCGGCGCGCTCCGCAAGGTCAGCGGGCGCAGCACGCTCGGCGGCCTCGGCGGCCTCGGCGGCCTCGGCGGGCCCGGGCGGGCCGGCGCGCTCCGCAAGGTCAGCGGGCGCAGCACGCTCGGCGGCCTCGGCGGGCGGGGCGGACAGCACCTCCTCGAATGCGGGCAGCCAGCCGGATTCGCTGTCCGCGTCCTGCGGCGCGGTCACCCGGGGCGCGGCCGGCTGGCGAGGGCTCGCGGACTGCGGCAGGTAGGCGGTGGACATGGCGACCGGGGACCCACCCGAGGTCCACAGGCAGCGGACGACCTGGACCTGCGCGCCGGGCGTGAGCCCCAGGGCCCAGCGGATGTCCTGCGGCGCCGGGCGCCGCGACACATGCTTGGCCTGGCAGACGATCGCGCTGCCCATCGGGTCGACGGTCGTGCTGAGCCCGGCCAGCCCTTCGATCGGTATCTGGTACTCGGCCGGGCTGGCCCGGTACAGCTGGCCGTCGGGCAATTTGCGCAGCAGCGAGCGCCGGGACAGTTCCTCGACGGCGACGTCGATCTCGGCCAGGCTCACGTTGAACCGGCGGGCCAGCGCGCTGCGCCGGGGCAGCTTCCAGCCCGGCTCACGATGGACCAGCGCCGCCGCCATCCGGTCCGCCAGCACCCCGGCGGCCGACCCCTGGTTACCGGAGCCGTCCTCGCCTCCCCTGTGCTCGTCGGGCGTGGCATCGCCGCCCGCGGCCGCTGTCCCGCCCCTGCGTTCGGTCCCTGCAGTCATTCTGCATTGCGCCGGGAGCTGGTGAACAGGAACATGTCACCCACGTTTTCGCCGCGCATCAACGGGATGATCTTCGTGCCCGGCCGCGAGGCAGCGGGGCGGAGCGACGTGATCACCGAAACCAGGCGTCCCTCGTTCAGAAACACCTTCCGGGGAGCGGGATCAGCCGGCTCTGCGAAAACCACTCTGTTGCGCCCTCACGTGGTATCGGGCTGTCAGTGTGACGGGGACGGATGGGCCGTTACCGGACAAGGCCACCGCAACCCGGTCCATTGATAAACAGCGGGAGTGAAACGGTGCTGAACGCCGGTATGCGCACTGGCGACCAGTAGGTAACACGTCGGTGAACTCATGAGAGACTCTGGGCGTGAAACGTACGTTGTGCGTGCCGTACGTATTTCGCTTCGTCATGGCTGGCCACGGGCGTGACGGCGCTTCATGATGCGGGCCGGCCTACTGCGGGGCCTGGGACCCGGCCAGGTAGATCACCCGCCGGGACACATTGACGGCGTGGTCGCCGAGACGCTCGTAGAAGCGCGCCACCAGCGTCATCTCCATCGTTACCGGCAGTGCCATTCCTCCTCCCGCAAGCTCGGCTATCAGGCTCGCATGAAGCTCGTCCGTCTCCTCATCACGTTCGGCGAGGACAGCCGCGACGGAACTGTCCCGGCGGTACCAGGCGTCCGCCGCCTGGCGCCACATGTCGGATACGACACTTCCCATTCGCTCGACAAGTCCCCGGGTACGGGGTGAGAGATCGTCCTTGAGGATGTGGTCGGCCCGGCGCGCGATGTGTTCGACCAGGTCGTGAGAGCGCTCCAGTTCGGGCACGATACGCAGCACGGACAGCAGGAAGCGCAGGTCGGAAGCGACCGGCGCCTGCAGCAAGATGGCCCGGTTGACCAGTTCCTCGATCTCCGGGTAGAGAGCGTTGATCACCCGCTCGCGTTCGGCCAGCAGCTTGGCCACTTCGTTGTTGCCGGTCAGCAGCGCATCGGTCGCCTTGGCCAGGTCCTCGGCGACCATGGCGAACAGTTCGATGACCTTAGCTTCGATAGCCTCCAGCTCCTGCTGGAATTCCTGTCGATGCTCGACCATGATCAGAGCCTCCTGGGCGACGTCCCGGCACTCCAGCCGCAGACCGTGATCTTCATGGTTACCCCTTCTCCGGCATTCTCATGCCCCCGGCTCGATCCGTTTCATCCGGCGGGCTGAATGGGCGGAGGGCCGGCAAAAGAAGGGCCTTACGGTGGCTATGCACGCCATTGGCGTCGGGCGGCGGGACATTTAGACCTGCGCATGTTTACCCATGGCCGCGCATCATGAACTCAGCCCATCCGCCCGGTGACGTAGGCCTTGGTGCGGGGGTCGTGCGGGTCCTCAAAGATCTGCTGGGTCCGGCCGTACTCGACGAGCACGCCCGTGCGGGTATCGCTCTTCTCGTTGACGAGCACGGAGAAGACGGCGGTGCGGTCGCTGACCCGCGTGGCCTGCTGCATGTTGTGGGTGACGATGACGATGGTGTACCGCGACTTGAGCTCGCGCATCAGGTCCTCGATGGCGCTGGTCGCGATGGGGTCGAGCGCGGAGGCGGGCTCGTCCATGAGGACAACGTCCGGCTCGACCGCGATCGTGCGCGCGATGCACAGCCGCTGCGCCTGGCCGCCGGACAGGCTCAGGCCCGACGTGTTGAGGCGGTTCTTGACCTCATCCCACAGCGCGGCCTGGCGTAGCGAGCGCTCGACGATCTCGTTCAGCCTGCCCTTGTTGTGCTCGCCGTTGATGCGCGGCCCGTAGGCGACGTTGTCGTAGATGGACTTCGGGAACGGGTTCGGCTTCTGGAAGACCATGCCGATGCGCCGGCGCACGGCAATCGGGGAGACATCCTTGCCGTACAGGGACGCGCCGCGGTAGGCCATGTCCCCTTCTACCCGGGCACCCGGCACGAGGTCGTTCATCCGGTTGAACGCCCGCAGCACCGTCGTCTTGCCGCTTCCCGACGAGCCGATGAAAGCCGTGATCTCGTTCTCATAGACGGACATCGAGACGTCCGTGACGGCCTTGAAGGCGCTGTACCAGATCGATACGTTCCGCACATCGAAGATGGTGTCCCCGGTCGCGGGCGACTCCGCCTGGGGCTGGGCCACCACCTCGGGCCGCGGAAGGTTGGTGACGATATTCTGCTCAGACTCTTCCATGACTTCCCTAGCGCGCGTATCGGGCGAATCGTGCGGTAATGAGCCGGGCGACGATCATGAGGATGAACGCGATCGCGATCAGCGTGAGCGCCGCGCCCCAGCCGCGCCCCTGGGCGCCGACAAACGACGAATTCGCGTTCACGAAGATCTGCGAGGGCAGCGACGTGTTGGCACCGCTGAATACGTTCGGGTTGGCGGTGGACACCGTGAGAATGGTGAACAGCAGCGGCGCCGTCTCACCGGCCGCCCGGGCGACGGCGAGCAGGGCCCCGCTGACGATGCCGCCGATCGCCGCCGGCAGCACCACCGTGACCGTCACGCGGGCCTTGGTGGCGCCAAGGGCGTAGCTCCCTTCACGCAGCGCGTCCGGCACCAGCTTCAGCATCTCATCCGTGGAGCGGATCACGACCGGCAGCATCAGGCAGGCCAGGGCGAACGCGCCGGCCAGGCCCGAGAAACCGAAATGCAGCACCCAGATAGAGAAGATGAACAGGCCCATCACGATCGATGGCACGCCCGTCATCACATCGCTAAAGAACCCGATCAGCCGGGCCAGCGGATTCTTGCCGCCGTACTCGTTCAGGTAGACCGCGCCCAGCACGCCGAGCGGCACGGCCATGACCGTGGCCAGGGCGGTGATCTCGATCGTGCCGAGGACCGCCGGCCCGATCCCGCCGACGTTCGCGGGCAGCACCTGCGGCGGGATCGGGCTGGTCAGGAAGGACCAGCTGATGACCGAGGCGCCCTTGGAGATCACCGTGAACAGGACGAACCCGAGCGGGATGATCACGAGCACGAACGAGAACACCATCAGCACGGTCGCGATGCGGCTCTTGGCGCGCCGCCAGGACGGCGGCTCCCGCAGGTCGACCTGCTGTCCGGCACCGGCCACAGCCATCAGGCACCACGCTTCCGCCGGGCGGAGCGCTCCACGACTCCGCGGGCAATGATGTTGATGATGATCGTGATGACGAACAGAAGCACGCCGAGCCCGATCAGTGCGGCCCTGTACACGCCGGTGGCCTCGCCGAACTCGTTCGCGATGACCGAGGGCATGCTGTAGCCCGGGGCGAACAGGTGCGACGTGATCACGGGAGACGCGCCGATCACGAGCGCGGCCGCGATCGTCTCACCCATCGCCCGGCCCAGCCCGAGGAGCACCGCCCCGACGACGCCGCCCTGGCTGTGCGGCCAGACGGCGCCGCGGATCATCTCCAGGCGGGTGGCGCCCAGCGCGTACGCGCCCTCCCGATCGATCGCCGGCACCGTCGCGATGACCTCGCGCGACAGCGAGGTCACGATCGGCGTGATCATGAAGGCCAGGATGATGCCGGCGGTGAAGAACGACGCCCCGCTGGTGGGCTGCCCGAACAGGGGGCCGAGCACCGGGGTGCCGTTGACGCCCCCGGCTATTGAGGTGTAGATGCGGCCGATCCAGGGCGCGAACACCAGAATGCCCCAGAGGCCCCAGACCACCGACGGGACCACCGCCAGGAGGTCGATCACGTAGACGATCGGCCGTGACCACCGGTACGGCACCACCTCGGTCAGCAGCAGGGCGATGCCCACGCTGACCGGCACGGCCATCACGAGGGCGATCACCCCCGTGATGGCCGTGCCGTAAATGAAGGGCAGCGCACCGAACTGGTTGTCCGTGGGGTTCCAGGTCTTCGAGAAGATCTTCAGGCCCTCGGTGCTGAACCACGACGACGCCTGCTGGCTGGTCGAGACGGCGATCAGGATCAGGATCACCAGGACCAGCAGGCCGGCCGCCAGCGCGAGGACCTGGAAGATGCGGTCGCCGAGCGGCCGCCGCTCCTCCAGGGCGCTGGCCGGCACGGCCTGATGCTCCTGCGTAGCTGTGCTCATGTGTTCGCTAACCGATCCGGTCCGCCTGCGCTACCGGGCTCAGGACGAGCTCGGGGCCGGGGCCGCCGACGACGAGCCGATCTTGCTGAGCTGCGCCACCGCCATCTGGTCGAGGTTGGAGGGCAGCGGCGCGTAGTTCAGCTCGGGGAGCAGCTTCTGCCCGTCCCCGAGCAGGTAGCCGATGTACCCCTTGAGGTTCGCCGCCGTCGTCGAGCTGGACTGAGCCTCGTAGACCAGATCCCACGACTGGTAGGTGATCGGGTACGAGGTCGCGCCGGGCGCCCAGATCGCGCTGAACGTCAGGTTGGGCGCGACCGTGGCCTGGCTGGCGGCGGCGGAGGCGGACGTCGTCGACGGCGCGACGTAGTCGCCGGCCTGGTTCTTGACCGAGGCGAAGACGAGGCCGGACGCCTTGGCGTCGGCATAGTCCACGTAGCCGATGGCGCCGGGAGTGCTCTTGATAATGGACGCCACGCCGCCGTTGCCGCTGCCGCCGCGGCTGGAGGCGGGCCAGTTGACGCTCGAGCTGCTGCCGAGCTTCCACACTCCCGGCGCGGACTTCACCAGGAACTCGGAGAAGTTCTGGGTGGTGCCCGAGGAGTCCGAGCGGCGGGCGATGGTGACCGCCGTGCTGGGCAGCTTCACGCCCGGGTTGAGCGACGCGATCGCGGAGTTGTTCCACGAGGTGATCGAGCCGTCGAAGAGCTGCGCGATGACCGGCCCCGTCAGCTTCAGGTTACTGACGCCGGACAGGTTGTACGAAACCGTGATCGGCCCGATGACGACGGGGAAGTAGAGGACGGTCTTGCCCGTGAAGAGCGAGGCCTGAGAGGAGGGGATCGGCGAGTCCGAGCCCGCGTAGTTGACGACCCCCGAGGCCAGGTCCGTCCGTCCCTTGCCCGAGCCGCCGCTGCCGTAGTTGACCGTCAGGCCGGGCTGGATCGACTTGAAGCTCTGGATGGCCGTCTGCTGGAAGGTGGTCTGGAACGTCGACCCGCTTCCGTTGAGCGTGCCCGAGAGCTTGGCGGCAGCGCTGCTGCTCGACGAGGATGGCTTGGTGCTCGACGACGGGCTGCTACTGCCCGACGAGCTGCAGGCGGCGAGGGACAAAGCCGCCGCGACAAGAGCGACCCCTGCCGTCGCGCCCCCCTGGATCCGCACACGTTGCATATCAGATACCCCTCTATAGTTACCCTGCCAAGGGTGGCCGCAAGGAAGGCTTAGCTGCCCTGCGCGGCCACGAGGATTGCCGTACTGGTGTGAGGCCGGCCACTGGCCTGACTGGAGGCGACATGACCGGCTGGCTCGAACACCTCGTCAGTCACCTCAGACCCCCGGCCATCCCACTCTGTTCCGTAATGTCGGGCTCAAGGTAATGCCAGAGAAGTTAATTGCAGGCAAACGAAGTCTGAACTTCACCTTGCGATTGCACTGCTGTTTGTGCGTGGGGGCACAGCCTGACGTGCGCCACCGCGCCGGGCGCCGCCCGGCCCGGCCCGGCCCGGCCCCGGCCCCGGCCCCGGCCCCGGCCCGCGGACGTCTAGCCGCTGATCCAGGCAGGGCCAGCCGGCCGCGACAATGAATCACCGTACCGGCGGTCATTATTCTTACGGCTTTCCTGCCGCGTGGGCCGGCGGGAAACCTGGCCGCGATCGACGGCGGCCCAGTGATGCCGCTATCCGTCACCGCATGAGGCATATTTTTTACATCAAGCATTAGCGCAAAGTTTGTTTGTGTTAATCCAACATTTGCCTTCATCGGCCTGACGTGGCGTAGCGCAGGCGCAGCAAAAGCCCCGCCGCCGTGATGTACATCACGGCGGCGGGGCCCGGATTCTGCTAAGGCCGCGTGGCGGCTCAGACCGTTACCTCAACCTTGGTGACCTTGCCGAACTCGGCCGACACGCTGCGGTCGGCGCGGGCCCCGCCGGGGGCGAGGACCCGGAGCTTCCAGGTGCCGGGCGCGGCGAAGAAGCGGAAACCGCCGTCCTCGCCGAGCGGCACCTCGGCCACAAACTCGTCGCCGGTGCCAAGCAGCCGGGCGTACCCGGTCGACACCGGGGCGTCGCCGCGCACGACACGCCCTTCAACCACGGCCTGGTTGCCCGCGTCGGCCGCCGCGGTCACCGGCGCACCGCCCGCGGGCGCGCCGCAGCCGTCCGGAGTCTGGTTCGCCTCGGTCATCGTGCATCGCCCAGCTCGATCGGGACGCCCACCAGTGACCCGTATTCGGTCCATGAGCCGTCGTAGTTCTTCACGTTCGGCTGCTCCAGCAGTTCGTGCAGGACGAACCAGGTGTGCGCGGAACGCTCACCGATCCGGCAGTAGGCGATGGTGTCCTTGCCGAAGTCCAGCCCGGCTTCGTCGGCGTACAGCGTGCGCAGTTCGCCGTCGGAGCGGAAGGTGCCATCCTCGTTGGCGGCCTTGGACCACGGAACGTTGCGCGCGGTCGGGATGTGGCCGCCACGCTGAGCCTGCTCCTGCGGCAGGTGCGCCGGGGCGAGCAGCCGCCCGGTGAACTCATCCGGCGAGCGGACATCGACCAGGTTGCGCTTGCCGATCGCGTCGAGCACCTCGTCACGCTTGGCCCGCAGCGTGGCATCCTGCTCGGACGCCTTGTATGCGGTAGCCGGGCGCTGGGGCACGTCGGTGGTCAGCTCGCGCGAGTCAAGCTCCCACTTCTTGCGGCCGCCGTCGAGGAGCTTGACGTTGTGGTGGCCGTACAGCTTGAAGTACCAGTAGGCGTAGGCAGCGAACCAGTTGTTGTTCCCGCCGTACAGCACGACCGTGTCGTCGTTGGAGATGCCGCGCTCAGAGAGCAGCTTCTCGAAGCCAACCCGGTCCACGAAGTCCCGCCGGACCGGGTCCTGCAGGTCCTTCTTCCAGTCGATCTTGATGGCGCTGGGGATGTGCCCCTTGTCGTAGGCGCTGGTGTCCTCGTCAACCTCGACGAGCACGACGCTGGGATCACCCGCGTGCGCCTCCACCCACTCTGCGTCCACGAGGGCTTCGGAGCGGCTCATAACGTTAAACCTCCAGGTTTGGATCAGGCTGCTGCGCTTCGGTGCGACGGCCAGACCCGGCGAATGAACAGATACATCTGGCAGCCCAGGCAGAAGTCGAACGCCGCGTTGAGGAACGCGGCCGCCAGGGCCAGGGCAGTGCAGGCGATCCCGACGGCGGTGGCACCGGCCGCGTACCCGATCACGCCGATCGCGGCGATGACCAGGCCCACGGCCTGCGCGAACCGCGGGGGCGCCGCGGGCTCGAAACGCGTTGGCGGTCCCAGGCGGGGCCGGACCAGGAAACGGTAGACCAGCCCGTAGGGCGCGTACCGCATCCCGGCGATCGCGCCGACCGCGAACACCAGCGTCTGGGCGAGCAGCAGCCAGACGCTGGTGGTCGCCAGGGCCAGGGCAAGCACGACGGTCGTGATGATCGCGCCGAATCTGGGCCCTCTGGCGTCGATGTCCATGGTTGCGCTCCTTAATGCGGACGGGTGTTCCCCTGCGGGCTCACGGCAGGCCACGGCCCGGTACAGGCATACGCCTGCCTGGGTGATCGCTGGCCAGCAGCGTTGCGGGAATCAGTAGCCCGGGTGGTGAGGCCGTCGCGACGGCCCGGCCGTGGCCTAGCCGCGGGCTGCTAACGGGGAGACGGCCGACACAGCGCGGTCGCCACGCGGCAGAAATCCACCGCGCGCCGCTTCGTCAGCCGCTGCGCTGTCCCGGAAAGCACGTAGACGATGGTATGCGGCGTCGGCGCGGCTGTCACGCCCCGCCCGGCCACGTTGTATGCCATTATCGACTGTTTTAGTGGGTTAATAGGCTGAACTGGCACTGTTCAGTCCCCTGCCGGGTCTACGGCCGCTGCGCCGCCGGTTCCGGCGCGGTGCTGGCCGCCCGCCAGCTGACCGAGCGCGGCGATGACGTCCGCCTTGCGCGGCTGGCCGCTCGCCCTGCGCGCGATCGCCCCGTCCGGGCCCAGCACGAGGACGGTGGGCGTGGAGAAGATGTTCAGCCGGCGCACCAGGTCCAGCCGGGACTCGGCGTCGAGCTCCACATGATGCACGCCGTCCATCATCGCCGCGACCTCGCCGAGAATCTGCCGGGTGGCGCGGCACGGCGCGCAGAAGGCGCTGGAGAACTGGACCAACGTCGCCTGCGCCCCGAGATCGTGCCGCAGGTCCGCCGCGGTCAGGACGTCACCGGCCGCCGATGCGGCGGGGCCGGCCAGCCCGGGAGCCGGGCCGGGCGTTCCGGCGACGCGGAGTTTCCCCTGCCTCCGGCGCCAGCCCACGCCGAGCGGTGTCACCAGGGCCAGCACCGCGATCAGCGTTATCACTCCTGCGGTCATACTCCCTAAAGGCACGGGACGGCCGCTGGCATTCCGCGCGGCTGCTCAGCGCGGGACGGCGGCTGCTCAGCGCGGGACGGCGGCTGCTCAGCGCGGGACGGCGGCTGCTCAGCGCGGGACGGCGGCTGCTCAGCGCGGGACGAAGGTGGCGAGCTGCCGGTTGCCGGCCGTCACGTCGAAGCCCTGCACCTGTGAAGCCGCCACCCACGACGAGCCCGGGTACCAGGCTGTTGCGGCATCGCTGGCCACCGTCCAGGCGGCCGCCGCCAGGTGCACGCCCTGCGCGTCGGTCACCCACAGCTGGCACGTCGTGCCGGTGGGCACGCCGGTGACGTGGATGTCCATCGCCGTGCCCCACGGCTCCTTGTTGTACCGGACCGTGGCCGTGATGCCGCTCAGCGCACTGGTTGTCCGGGCCGTCTGCCAGCTCGCCGGGGGCGAGGAGGCGGAGGCGGACTGACTGGCCGGTCCGGGGCTGGATGAGAGGCGGAACCCGGCCACGGCTCCGGCCGCAGCGATCACCACCGCCGCAGCGGCCGCCACGGCCTGCCATCGCCGGTTCCGGCGGCGCCGGGCGGCGGTCAGGCTCAGCACGGACTCGACGAAATCCGCGGGCGGCGCCGCGCCGGCGGGAACCGGCTCGGCGTCCTCACCCGAAATGCGGCCCACCTCGTCCGCGCTGACCCGGGACAGGAGAGCCGGGAGACCTGCCAGGCCGGCCAGCTCGTCGCGGCACTCACGGCATCCCGTGACGTGCCGGTCCACCTGGGACCGTTCGGCCGGATCGATCGCGCCGAGCACGTAGACCCCGAGCGCCTGCCGGGTATCTGTGCAATCCCACGCCGGCGTCATGGCGCCAGTCCTCTCTCCTCCAGGGCAAGCTTCAGCGCCTTGAGCGCGTAGAAGGTGCGGGACTTCACCGTGCCGGAGGGAATCCCGAGGGTGGCCGCCGCCTCGGCGACGGAGCAGCCACGGTAGTAGGTCTCGATGATCACGCGCCGATGGTCGGGCCGCAGCGCCGCGAGCGCGTCCGCGACCGCCCACGATTCCAGCGCCCGGTCGGCGTCGTCGGCGGCCGGCACCAGCTCGAGCGCGGCCTGGCCGACCTCGGGCGGCCGTGACTGCCTGGCCCGGTACGCATCGACGGCGAGGTTCCGCGCGACCGCGAACAGCCAGGGCCGGGCCGGCCGGTCGGCCAGCGCCTCCGGGTGCCGCCAGGCACGTACCACCGTTTCCTGCACAAGGTCCTCCGCCCGCTGCCGGTCACCCCCGGTGAGGTGAAGCGCATAGCGGAGGAGAGCGCCGCCATGCTCGGCGTAAAGCGCCCGAATGTATGCCTCATCGGCTACCGCGCCCGGCTGGGCGGCGGATCCCGAGCCTGCCACGTTAGGGGATACGCCTCCGGGCCCGGATCGGTTCACGACACGCCGGCAATTCTCTGGCGGCGCGGCCGGCCGCCGCCCGGCCCGGGCGTTTCCCGCCCCGCTAGCGCGACCCGGATCACGCCCGGCTGGCGAAGGCCACGTCCGCCGCGGACACGCTCACCCGGACCCCGCCTGGGACGACGCTGACGGATCTGACCGCCAGGTGCAGCGGCAGGCCGGTGACCGGGACGACGAAGCGGAACTGCCCGGCAATCACGCTGGACAGCGCGCTGCTGCCGGACGCCACCGAGACACGGGTCGGGATCACGGCGATCCCCGTCCCGGTGGCCGACAGGGCCGCGTCCGCAGACACCGGCTGGCGATCTCGCGGCTGGCCACGACAGCGCCAACCCGGTCCGCGGCCACCAGCAGGCCGGCCAGGATGATCACGGCAATCAGGAGCTTGCGCATCGGTAGGGGAGATTACCGGCAGGAGCCTGTAGGTAAACGGGGCATTCCGTGCGCCCGGCTCACGGCGCGGGCCGGCGCGGGCGGCGGCTGGGCCGCCGGGCCCGCGGGGGCGTGACCGCTAACCGCCGGCGAAAGGCGGCAGCACCTCGATCACCGCCGTCTCCGGCAGGCTGATCTCCTGGTGCGGCCGGACCCCGGCGGACTTGCCGTCGATGAGAAACGATGACCTGGCCAGCACGCCGCGCAGCCGGTCGCCCCGCTCGCGGCCCCGGTTGTCCAGGGCAGCGGCCAGCGCGTCCGCAAGCGTCCCGGCCTCAATCGACTCTGCGGCGACGCCCGCGGCATCCTTCGCCGCCGCCCAGTAGCGGATGGTCACCATGGCCATATCGGCTATCCTTACCGACAATGGGATCCGGGCGACGCTGCCCCCGGGTCCCTCTGTGTTTTAACAGGTTAGTGCCCGTGCGCTGGGCGCCGTGAAGTGGAGGTGGAACCGCTTGAGCGATCTGCTCCTGCTGACCGGGACGCTGGAACCGTCCACGGAAGTCCTGCCTGCCCTTGGCTTGCTGCTGCACTCGGTCCGCGTCATGCCGCCGGAAGCCTCGGCCCTGATCGACGCTCCTCCCGGGGAAGTGGTCCTGGTCGACGCGCGGCGCGACCTGGCCCATGGTAAGAGCATCTGCAAGCTGCTGCTGACCACCGGGCTGGACTGCCCGATGCTGATCATCGTCACCGAAGGCGGCCTCGCGGCAGTGAGCGCCGACTGGGGCGCTGACGACGTGATCTTGAACACGGCAGGCCCGGCCGAGGTGGAGGCGCGGCTGCGGCTGACGCTGGGGCGCCGGGCCCGGAATGCGGCTGCGGACGCGCCCGACGAGATCAGGTCGGGGGATCTCACCATCGATGAGGCCACCTATTCCGCGCGGCTGCGCGGGCGGGCGCTGGACCTCACGTTCAAGGAGTTCGAGCTGCTGAAGTTCCTCGCCCAGCATCCGGGACGTGTCTTCACCCGGGCCCACCTGCTCCAGGAGGTCTGGGGGTATGACTACTTCGGCGGCACCCGGACGGTCGACGTGCACGTCCGCCGGCTGCGCGCCAAGCTCGGCACCGAGCATGAGGCGCTGATCGGTACCGTACGGAATGTCGGTTACCGCTTCGTGCCGTTCAAGGGTGTCAGCGACGACCAGCGGGACGACCAGCACGCGGGAGACGATGAACACGACCCCGGACCCGACGACGACGCCGACTTCAGTGGCGTCGCCGGATTCGACGGCGACCGCAGCCCCCGGCCCGCTACCGGTACCACCGGCGGCTCAGCCCTCGGCGCCGCGCCCACCGGACGGTGACCAGGCCCTTCCGCGGATCTCGGCCGGCCCGCTGAGCCCGGCACAGCGGGAGCAGGTGCTCTGCCTGACCGGCGCGGCGACCGCCGGTGACGGGGTGGCGCCATTGTCCGAGCACGTCATGCTGCACGTCCGTTACGGCGGCACGGCCGGCTTGGACCTCACCGCGGAGGCAGGCAGCCCGGCCGAGCGCGTCGTTGGCTATGCCCACGTGGACCGGGACGACTCCGGTGCCGCCAGCGGCGAACTGGTGGTCGATCCCGGCTACCGCCGCAACGGGGCCGGGCGGGCCCTCGTGACCGCGCTGGCGGCTGCGGCCGGAGAGCGGCCACTGCGCGTGTGGGCCCACGGCGATCTCCCGGCCGCGGTGGCCCTGGCCAGGGCCACCGGGCTGCGCCGGGTCCGCGCTCTGTGGCAGATGCGGCGATCGCTGCTGGACCCGCTGCCGGACGCGCCGGTGCCGGGGGATGTCAGGCTCCGCACGTTCGTACCGGGCAGGGACGAAGGCAGCTGGCTGCGGCTCAACGCCCTGGCGTTCGCCCGTCACCCCGAGCAAGGTGCCTGGACCCGCTCTGACCTGAGTGTGCGCGAGCAGGAAGAGTGGTTCGATCCGGCCGGGTTCTTCCTGGCCGAGCGCGACGGCCGGCTCGTCGGCTTCCACTGGACGAAGGTGCACGACGGTACGACCGGTGAGGTGTACGTGGTCGGCGTCGACCCCGCCGCCCACGGGGGCGGCCTCGGCCGCGCGCTCACGGTGGCCGGGCTGCGCTACCTGGGAGAGGACAGAGGCCTGACCGACGTGATCCTCTACGTGGATGAGACCAATCGCGCCGCGGTCCGGATGTACGAGGCGCTGGGTTTCACCCGCGCGGCCACCGACGTCATGTACGGCACCGGCTGACCATATCCGGCGGCCGGTCGCAGGCGGAGCGCTGGCTGTCAGGCGATCCGGCCGAGAACCTTGACCGCCGGGCGCACGCCGAGAACCTCGTCCAGTTCCTCGTTGGTCAGCGGGCCATCGCTGGCGGCCACCGCCCCAAGAACCTCGGCGTAGAGCTCGATCTCGTCAAGAGCTACCCGGTCGTGAACACGAAGATCGACGTACTCTGGCACCGCGTTCACCTCCGTCGCCGCTGACGCTTTCCCTACGCCTGTCAGGCTACGCCGTGTCGCGGCCCGTCCGCATGACCCATCAGGGCCATTCTGGGATCACCCTCCGGTGTGGTTTTACCCAGACCCGGGGTCACAATTCCGCGAAATAACCCATATTCCGCGCGGCGATCAGGTAGAGAACCGATACAGGACTTGCTGTTCCTTTTTGTGCATGCACGGACGGGAGGCGCCCGCACACCGGCCCGGCCGGGACCGGGCCCGCGAGCCGGTTACTCGGCACAACCGGCTGGTCTCGGCGGGACGCGCCGACTAGCCACTTTAAGCGATCGCTTGATGGCTTAACGTAGACGACGGGCCGCTTTACGGGCCCGCAACTTGGTGCATAACGGGGCACTCCGACGTTTCGGTTGCGCAGAAGGGTCGTTCGGGACAAGAGTCGTGCAGGTATCGATCTCAGTACACCGCACAAGGTTCCCGTTACTATCCCGCGCCTGATGAGCTGGCTCGCGATAACGTGCCTACAAGATTATTTCCAGCATGCTCCCGGATATAAGGTCTTCGTGAAGCCATGAACGAAAATAGCGATCTCCTTCCCAATCTCACCTCCCAAGAAGACGCTTTCGAGGTGCAACTGCGCGGTTACAGCCGGAGGCAGGTAGACGAGTTCGTCGCCCGCTGCCGCAGCCAGGTCCGTGAGCTGGAGGAACGGCTCGGCCGCTCTCTGGACGACAGCGAGCAGCTGCGCCAGGAGGTCAAGGCACTCCGCCAGCAGGCACTGGGCAACAGGCCGGCCCACGAGGAGGTCAGCGAGCGGATCTCCCAGATCCTGAAGCTCGCCGACGACGAGGCCAAGGCACAGAAGACCCGCGCGGACGATGACATCAAGAAGCAGCTGGCCGACGCGCAGCAGGAAGCCGACCGGACCAAGAAGGAAGCCCGGGACCAGGCCGAGCACATGCTCACCGCCGCCCAGGAGCAGGCTGAGCGAGCGATCTCCACGGCGCGCGCCGAGGCGGACAAGACCAGGAACGCGGCCCGCGCGGAAGCCGACCACACGACCGGCGACGCGCGCAAGAAGGCGGAAAGCGTTCTGGCGAGCGCCAAGTCCCAGGCCAAGCAGACCCTGGACGAGGCCACGGCGCGGGCGACAGCGATTCACGACGGCGCCGAGCGCCGGCTGAACCTGCTCAGCACGCGGCACGGCGAAACCATCCGCCGCCTTACCGAGATCCTGGATGGCGTCTCCGGTCTGGTCGCGGCGGAGACGGCGCGCCTGTCGCTCGAGGACGAGGTGGACCAGAACGTCGCCAAGGCCATCGCGCAGAAGGCCGCGGAAAGCGCCGCCGCTGACTCATCCGGCCCGAAGGGCGGACCGGCTCCGGGCCGCACCGCGGGTTCAGGGACGCCGCTGGGCAACGCGGCCGCGGCCGCAACCGGCAGCCAGCGCGGCATCCCCGGGAATGCGCCTGCGGGCCGCCCCGGCAACGGGGCGCGCACGGACAATCCGGCGGCTGGCCCGGCCCGGACGGCGCCGGTGGCGCCCACCGCGGCTGCCCCGGCCGCCGGCCTGGGCGGCCAGCCGCCCGCGCCAGGACGTGGTGCGCACGAGGCGCCGCGCGGCGGTGCGCACGAGGCGCCGCGGGGCTCCCGGCCCGCGGCGGCGCCGCAGGGTGGCCCGGGCATCGGCGACCGGCCGGCCGGCGCGTCCCGGGTGGCCGGCTCCGGCGCAGCCTCCCCGGCACCGGACGGGCCGGGCGGACCGCGTGCGGCGGACGACCTGGGCGGCACCCGGCGGCCGGGTGGCCCGGGTAACGGCCACCGGACCAATCCCGACGGCAGCCTGACCGGCAGCATCGACGCGGACGAGGCCACCGAGGGCGTGCGCATCGTCCGGGAGCAGCGCCAGCACTAGGCAGGGCACGGCATTAAGGGGGCCCGGCGCGAACCGCGCTGGGCCCCGCTGCATCCGCCGACCCAGCCCAGCCCGGGCGGCCCCGGCCCGCTATGGGCAGACTTCTGGGTCGCATGTGCCCCAGTTTCTCTGCCCGTAGGTGGCGGGAGACGAGCCGGGCGGCCCCGGCCCTAGTCGCTGAGCATGTCGATGCGGCGGAGAATGACGCCCTCCCGCAGGGCCCAGGGACAGATCTCCAGTTCGGGGACGCCGAACAGATCCATCGCCGCGTCGGCCACGATGACTCCGGCCGACAACTGCGGGGCCCGGCCGTCCGAGACGCCCGGCAGCCTGACCCGCTCCGCACGGCTCATCGTGGCCAGCCGGGACGCCCAGGTGGCCGCGTCCGTGTCGCTCAGCACCCGGCGCACGTAGGGTCCATCGCTGGACGGTGCGGCGCCCGCGATCCTGGCCAGCTGCCGGAACGTCTTCGAGGTCGCGACCGCACGATCGGGCCGCCCGTACCGCATGATGCCGCCGACCGTCCGCGCTATCTCGGTTCGCACGTGCTTGCGCAGATCCCGCGTCTGGGCGGCGCCCGGCGGGTCGGCGCGGAGCCAGTCGCGGGTCAGGCGGCCCGCGCCGAGCGGCAGGGACACCGCCACATCCGGATCTTCGTCGATACCGGACGCGATCTCCAGTGATCCGCCGCCGATGTCCAGGACCAGCAGCCGGCCTGACGACCAGCCGAACCACCGGCGCGCGGCGAGAAAGGTCAGCCGGGCTTCGTCTTCACCGCCTAGTACGTTAATCCGGGCATCCGTCTGCGCGGTGATCCGGGCGAGCACGGCTTCCCCGTTGACCGCGTCGCGCACCGCGGACGTGGCGAACCCGATGAAGTCCTCGACGCCCTTGTCCTCGGCGATCCGCATGGCCTCCTCGACGAAGGTGTGGAGCAGGCTTTCCCCCTTGGCGGATAGCCGTCCGTCCTCCTCGATGTGGTCAGCGAGGTGAAGCTCGGCCTTGTGCGAGAACGCCGGAAGCGGCCGCGCGCCCGCGTACGCGTCGACGACGAGCAGATGAACCGTGTTGGAACCGACGTCGAGCACGCCAAGCCGCATACGTTGACGCTACTAACTTCCGGGCCGCCCGGCCTAGCCGGGCGAGCTAAAGGCGCCGAAAGCGCCGCAGAATCGGCCTATTTCCGTTTTGCCCGCCCGGCCTGCTGGAGCACGACGGTCTTTTTGGGCGAATCAGCGCTAGTCGCCGCCCGGGCGGCCGCTCATCGTCCATCATTGACCGAATGGACCGTCCGGCCGACACGACGATGCCCGGCACGGGAGGACCGGGCCATCGGGACATATCCGCTCCGTACCGCACCGCCGCAGCCGAACAGCCCGGCCTCGCGGAGGAGGTCGCCGCGGCCGCGGCCGACAAGCCGGACCTCGCCGCGGCGGTGACCGCAGCGCAAGGCGGCGACGAACAGGCCTTCCGGGCCATCTACCGCGATCTGCAACCCCGGCTGCTGCGGTATCTGCGGGCCATGGTGGGCGACGACGCCGAGGACGTGGCCTCGGAAGCGTGGCTGCAGATAACGCGGGATCTGGCTGGTTTCCGTGGTGATTCCGACGGCTTCCGCGGCTGGGCGGCGACCATCGCCCGGCACCGGGCCATGGACCACCAGCGCCGTCACCGCCGCCGCCCGCAGCCGGCGGCCGCCTCCATCGACGACCTGGCCGATCTGGCGGCCCCCGACGACACGGCCAGGAACGCGCTGGACACGGTGTCCACGGAGGCCGCCATCGCGATGATCGCCGCGCTCCCGCGGGATCAGGCCGAGGCGGTCATGCTGCGCGTGGTGATGGGGCTGGACGCGGAAAGCGCGGGCCAGGTGCTCGGCAAGAAGGCGGGCGCCGTCCGGACGGCCGCGTACCGCGGGCTGCGGCGGCTGGCCTCGCGCCTTGATCACCCGCCCGGTGCCCCTTCACCAGCCGGAACGGCGCCGCAAGAACGGCGGGGCAGCAGTGAGGAGTAATTCACGCGGCGTAGTGACACACACGGGGACGCGGACGCTGAAGGACATGAGATGAACGCTAGCCGGGATCAGGGAGCCCCCCGGGCACGCGGGATCGGCCAGGCCGACGCCGAACGGCTGCTCGACGGCGCCCCGGCCGGCTCAGCCATGGGCAACGACCGCCTGGCCCAGCTGCTGACGGCCGCGGCGGCACCAGGCCAAACCGGCGAACTGGCCGGCGAGGACGCGGCGGCGGCGGCCTTCACGATGCAGCACCTCTTCCCCGCCGCTGAGCCAACGGGACGGCGGCCGGCCGCCCGGGTACCGCGCCGGTTCCCGGGCGGCCGGCTCCGCGGCTTCCGGGCCCTCGGCCTGGCGGCCGCCTGCGGCGGCCTCGGTGTGGCGCTCGCGGCGGCCACCGGCGCCTTCAGCGGCAATGCTCCCGCTGGATCCAGCACGCCGGCCGTCCGCGCGCCCGCCACGGGGGCCCGGCCGGGCGCGCCGGCGACCGCCCCGCGTCCCGCCAGGTCACCCGGCGGGGCGGCCTCGCCCGGCGCGGCTGCCTCGGCTCCGGCCAGCGGGGTGGCCCCGGTGATCACTACCCAGCTATCCGGGCTGTGTACCGAGCTGGCGGGGCGCGTCGCCGCGCTCAACGGTGGCGCGGGCGCGGCGGGGCAGTCGCTGAGCGCGAGCGGGCTGGAGCAGGCTCTGGCCAGTCCCGCGGTGGCGGGCGCGGCGGCCAGCCCGCCGTACGCGGCCGTGCGGTCCGCCGCCGGCGGCGCGGCCGAGGTGCCGGACTACTGCGCGATCCTGCTCGCCCTGCCACGGCTGCCCGAACCGGGCCTGGTACCCGGCTTGCCCGCCGCCGTCCTGGCCAGCCTCCCGGTGGCCACGCTCAGCCAGCTGAGCGTGCCGGTCCTGTCCGGGCTGCCGGTCTCCGACCTGGTGAAGCTGCCACCCTCGGTGCTGGCGAAGCTGCCGCCGGCCACGCTGGCGAAGCTGCCCCCGCCGGTGCTGGCCACGTTGCCGCCCGCCGTGCTGGCGACCCTCCCCCCCTCGGTCCTGGCCACGTTGCCGCCCGCCGTGCTGGCGAAGCTGCCCTCGCCGGTACTCGCGAAGCTGCCACCCTCGGTGCTGTCCGAGCTGCCCGCCCCGGTGCTGTCCACGCTGCCCACGTCGGTACGGGCCGGGCTGGGCCTGGGCTAAGTTTGTACTGCTCATGGACGTTGGTGACGGTGACGCGAAGGTTGTGACGGCGGCGCGCAACGGCGACGTGTCGTTCTGGTGGCGTGCGCGGGGCGGCTTCCCGGCCCGGCGGCCGTCGCTGCCCGGCCCGCTGAGCGTGGACGTGTGCATCGTCGGAGCCGGTTTCACCGGGCTGTGGACGGCGTACTACCTCAAGCAGGCCGATCCGTCGCTGCGGGTCGTACTGCTGGAGGCCGCTTTCGCCGGGTTCGGCGCTTCTGGCCGCAACGGCGGCTGGCTGACGAGCGCGCTGCCCGGGTCACGGGAACGGTACGCCCGCGGTCCGGGCGGCGGTGCTGCCGTCCTTGAGCTGCAGCGGCAGCTTCAGCGGACGGTAGATGAGGTCGCGCGGGTCTGCGGCGCCGAAGGCATCGACGCCGATCTGGTCAAGGGCGGCGAGCTGTCGGTGGCGACCACGCCCGCCCAGCAGCAGCGGCTGCGCGCCGAACTGGCCGCCGACCGCGGCTGGGGACTGGGCGAGGAAGACGTCCGGTACCTCGGCCCGGCCGAACTGGCCGATCGCGTCCGCATCACCGGGGGACTCGGCGCGCTGTATTCGCCGCACTGCGCGCGCATCCAGCCCGCCAAGCTCGTCAGCGGTCTCGCCGCGGCGGTGGAGCGCGCCGGCGCCGAGATCTACGAGGCGACCCCGGTGACCCGGATAGTGCCGCGGCGCACCGCGCCGGGAGCGGGCGGCCCGGACACGGCCTGCGCGTGCACGGTCTTCGGCGACGTCACAGCGCCGTTTGTGCTCCGCGCCACGGAGGGCTTCACCGCCCGGCTGCCCGGCCAGCGCCGGGCGCTGCTGCCGATGAACAGCTCGATGATCGTGACCGAGCCGCTGGATGAGCGCGCGTGGCAGCGGATCGGCTGGTCCGGGCGGGAGACTATCGGCGACAGTGCGCACGTCTACATGTACGCTCAGCGCACCGCGGACGGCCGGATCGCGATCGGCGGCCGCGGTATCCCCTACCGGTTCGCGTCCGGGGTTGACGACCGGGGCATGACGCGGCCGGAAGCGATCGACACCCTCGGCCGCATCCTGCGGACGCTGTTCCCCGCGGCGGCAAGCGCCCGCATCGACCACGCCTGGTGCGGCGTCCTCGGCGTCCCCCGCGACTGGTGCGCGACGGTCACGGCCGACCCGGCATCCGGTCTGGGATGGGCCGGGGGTTACACCGGCCACGGGGTCGCCGCCGCCAATCTGGCCGGGCGCACGCTCGCCGACCTGGTGACGGGGGCCCGCACCGCGCGGACGTCACTTCCCTGGGTCGGTCACCGGACCCGCCGCTGGGAGCCGGAACCGATGCGGTGGGCGGGCGTGCACAGCCTTTACGCCCTGTACCGGGCGGCCGACAGCGCCGAAGAGCGCGGCTCGGCACGGACGTCTCCGCTGGCCCGCATCGGGGACCGGATCTCCGGTATCCCCTAACGGCGGCGGCCCGGCAGCGCCCGCGTCCCGGCGGCCTGACGCGCTGTCCCCGGCGGCGGGCGCCAGGCGCAGCCGGCAGGCAGCCGCCCCGCGTCTGCTCATGGGCCGCTCAGGCTCGCCTCGGCCGCGCTCATCAGGCGGTCCAGCTCAGCCGGGTCGGCGGCACCGGCATAGTGGCCGGCCAGCGTGGTGAACAGCGGGAAAGCCCAGAACATCCGGCTGTACGTGCCGTACATGACCATCCAGCCGGGATGGCGCTGCCGGAGGCTCTCGGCCATCTGGCGATTGCGCAGACCGGCGTCGTCCCGGTCCCCGCCGGTCGCGGTCATCCGCCCTCCCTGCCCGCAGATCCAGCGATACCTGCCGTGGCGGGCTCATGTTATGGTTTCGGCTCCGGCGCACGTGGTGCTGTTGCGGCGAATGTGACATAACGGGCCGGTGGGACACCGATCGTGGCCGTGAAGTCGCGGGTGAGGTGCGCCTGATCGGCGTAGCCGAGGCCGGAAGCCAGGGCCGCCCAGTCGACGTCACCGCCTTGCTCGGCGCGCATTGCCGCCTCCTGCAGCCGTGCCCGGCGCATCACCCACTTCGGGCTGACGCCGACGTATTCGGCGAACAGCCGCTGAAGCCGGCGCACCGGCAACCCCAGGGCCGCCGCGAGCTCGCCCACCCGGCGCAACGAGGAATCCCCGGTGATCCGTGTGACCATCGCGGCGACCTGCTCGGCGACCGGATCCCGGGGGGGCAGGACCGACCTGAGCACCTGCTCGGCCCGCGCCACCATCGCCGCGTCATCCGGAGCGGCCAGGATGGCCCGCCGCGCCTCCTCCGCCGCCGGTCCGAACAGCTGCGCCGCGGGGACCGTGCGGTTGTTGAGCTCCGCGACGGGACCGTCCCAGAACGGGCGGAAGCCGCCGGCCCGGAACCGCACCCCCAGCACCGTTCCCCGGCCCTCGAGCCGGCGGGTGAAAAGCCTCTGCTCCACCCCGTAGATGGCCGCTCCCGTCTGCTCGAAAGCCACGTTGACGTTCGGGTGCGGCAGGATCGTCTGCTCGTGCGGGGACTGACCGCGCAGATCCCAGCGGAGGATCCAGTAGAAGTCGACGAACGGCGCCAGCGCGGCCGATGGCGGGCAGCGGGTGAGCCCGAACCGGGAAGCCGCCCTCTCCTGGTGCAGCACCCCCCGGCCCAGCGCGCCAGCCACCGCCTGTTCCGCCCGGCCAGCCCCGGCATCTGCCATCTGCCCAGCATAGGCGTCGCGTTTCTTCAAGACGGACAGCTGCGCCCGCCGTAACCTCGACCGGGTGCCAGGCGACTCATGAGAAGGGAAAATCCGGTGAACCTGCACGAAGAGATGGCAGCGGCCGCGGCCGAGGATGCCCGGGTGGTCAGCGGCGTGCGAACGGATCAGCTCACCGCGGCCACGCCCTGCCCGGAGTGGGATATGCACGCCCTGCTCAACCACACGATCTTGTGGACCGCGTTCTCCGCCGAGCGCCGGGCCCGGGACGAGCCGCTGCCCGACGAGCTGATGAAACGGGACTTCGCCGCCGAGCCCGGTTTCGCGGCCACGTACGCGGCGCAGATCGAGAAGGCCGTGGCGGCCTGGTCCGATCCGCAGGCCTGGGAACGCGAGCTGACCGTCATGGGCTCCGGGACACCATCGTCCGGCGTGGGGGCCCTGCTCGTGGCCGAGATGGTCCTGCACGGCTGGGACATCGCCCGGGCCAGCGGCCAGGACTACTCGTGCCCCGGCACCGTCGTGGCCGCCACGGCGGCGGCAGTGAACGCGAACGCGGAACTGTTCCGCAAATACCAGGGGTTCGCCGAGCCGGTGCCGGCCCCGGCCTCAGCGCCGGCTTTCGAACGCGTGCTGGCCGCGTCCGGCCGCGACCCCCACTGGGCCCCGGAAGCCTGACGAGCGACCGGGCTGCGCGGCGGCGCGTTCAGGTCCCGGGTGGCGGCGCGCTGACCGCATCCGCGATCGTCCTGACGCCGGGGTGGGTGGCGAGGTCCTCGAGAAAGACCGGCTTGCCCTCGCCGTCGGCCAGCGGTATCCGCCAGTTGGGATACGCATCCGTCGTGCCGGGCACGTTCTGCGGCTGCCGCTGGCCCACCATGTCCGGCAGCGAGACGCCGATCAGGAGGGACGGCGTGCGGGCCAGGTAGCCGTACAGCGCGGCCACCTGCTCCGCGAGGCCATGATGCGCTCCCGGTGGGAGCAGTCCTTCGCGGATCAGTGCGGCGCGCCACGCAGCCAGGGCGGCGTCGGCCTCGGCCCGTTCGGCTTCCGCTGACCTGGCCAGCACGCCCAGTTCCGCCCGGAGCGCCACATGCTCGCCGGTGAGGAACGCCGCAGCCGGCGGCATGTCGTGGGTGCCGACAGCCGCCAGGCTGTTACGCCGCCAGTCATCCGGCGGCAGCGGGGTACCGTCGTCGCGGCGCTCGAACCAGAGCATCGAGGTGCCGAGAATGCCGTGCGAGGCCAGGTAGTCACGGATCCACGGGTCGACCGTGCCGAGATCCTCGCCGATCGCCAGCACGCCGGCCCGGGCTGCCTCCCGGGCCAGCACCCCCACGGTCGCCACGTGGTCGTACCGGACGTACGTCCCCTGGGCCGGGGTCATACCCGGCGGAACCCACCACAACCGGGACAGGCCCATCACATGGTCCATCCGGAGCGCCCCGCCGCTCCGTGCCGCCGCGGCGATCAGGTCGGCGAGCGGCTGATACCGCCGCGCGGCCAGCCGCTCGGGATGCCACGGCTGCGACCCCCAGTCCTGGCCGCGCTGGTTGAACTCGTCAGGCGGCGCGCCGACGGTGACGCCCGGGACGGACAGATCCTGATCGGACCAGGCGTCCGCACCGCCCGGGTGAGCGCCCACCGCCAGATCCTGGATGATCCCGATATCCATGCCGGCGTCGCGCGCGGCCCCCTGGGCCTGGGCGAGCTGGCCGCTGGCCAGCCACTGCAGCCAGGCGTGGAAGTCAGCCTCCCGGGCCAGCCGGCCGCGTTCCATCGTCACGGTCTCGGAGTCGGCCCGCTTCAGCCTGGCCGGCCAGACCCGCCAGTCCGGGCCGTACTGCTCGGCGAGCACGCACCAGGTGGCCCAGTTCGTCAGCGCCTGGCCTTCGCGTTCCCGGAACGCGTCAAAGTCCGCGGAGCGCTCCGGGCTCATGGGCACCTGATGCAGGATCTTCAGCGCGGCCCGCTTCGCGGCCCAGACCGCATCGCGGTCGATCAGCGCGCCGGCCTCGTTCGCGGCCCGCAGCGGCCGGGCGAGCGCCGCGAGGTGCCGCCGCTCCCTGTCGTCGAGGGCGGAATACTCCGCGATATCCTCCACCCGCAGGTACAGCGGGCTGACGTACCGCCTGCTCATCGGCAGGTAGGGCGACGTGCTGACCGGCGGCACCGGCTCGGCGGCGTGCAGCGGGTTGATGAGCACAAATCCCGCGCCCAGGTCACGTGCGCTCCAGGACGCCAGGTCGGCGAGGTCGCGGAAGTCGCCGTGCCCCCAGGACGCGCGGGACCGGAGCGCGTAGAGCTGAATGGTCAGGCCCCAGGACCGGTGGTCCGGGACCGGCGCGGCCAGGCTGGCCAGCCCCCCGGCATCGGGCAGCGGCACCTGCGGCGGATCGCCGAGCGCGGCGAGGATCGCTTCGATCGTCTCGGGCGGCACGATGACCGCGGCGCCCGGCGATGCTTCGTAGGACGTTGCCACGCCCCTGGCCGCTGCTGAGCGCATCAGTTCCGCCACATCCATGGCCCCATCGTTCCAGGCTTGCGGCTCCTGGCGACATGACGGGGCCGTACCAGGCCGGCACTTGTGGCATACCCCGGGGAAATTTGTTTGATTCGCGCGCTGGGCGTCTCAGGCCGTGGCCGGCTCGAGCAGGGGCGCCGCCGGATCCAGCTGCCCCGTCGCGTTTGTCCTGGCCGCGGCGGGGATTCTGGACGGGCATGCGGCGACCACGCACTGGTCGGAATGTGCCGAGCTGGCCCGCCGCTATCCGCGGGTGTCGGTCGACCCCGGGGTGCTGTACGTGGACGAAGGAGACGTGCTCACCTCGGCGGGCAGCGCCGCCAGCCTGGACCTGTGCCTGCACGTGGTGCAGCGCGACTACGGGACGGAGGTCGCCAGCCGGCTGGCCCGTGACCTGGTGGTGCCGCTGCACCGGGATGGCGGGCAGGCCCAGTACATCGAGACGCCAATGCCGGAGCTGGCTGAGGGCAGCCTGTTCGCTGACACCCTGACCTGGCTGCAAGCGCACCTGGACGAGGCGGTAACCGTCCGGGACCTGGCCGCGCGGGCAGCCATGAGCCCCCGCACGTTCGCCCGCCGGTTCCTGGCCAGTACCGGGGCGACCCCGTATCAGTGGATCGTGCGGGAGCGTATCCGTCTCGCGCAGCGCCTGCTCGAAACGAGCGACCTGCCCATCGAGGCGGTCGCGCGCGGCGCCGGTTTCTGCACGGCCGGGAATCTGCGTAAGCACTTCGGGCGCGCCCTGCAGACCAGCCCGCAGGCGTACCGGCATGCGTTCCGGGCCCGGCGGCCCCCGCAGCCCCGGCCCGCGCCTGGCTGATCAGGGCCGGGGAGCGCCCGGCAGGGTCAGCGTCATCTCCGTGCCCTGGCCGGGCTGGCTGCTGGCGGTCAGCCGGCCGCCGTGCGCCCGGGCCAGCTCGGCGGCGATCGCCAGGCCGATTCCGCTGCCGGAGATCTGCGCCGCCTGCCGGCCGCGCCAGAACCGGTCGAAGATATGCGGCAGATCCTCGGCGGGGATGCCGGCGCCGGTGTCGGTGACCGTTAGCACGGCGTCCGGGCCGGCCTGCCGGGTCGTGATGGTGACCTGGCCCCCGGCCGGGGTGAACTTCAGCGCGTTGCTGAGCAGGTTGGTGATGACCTGGTACAGCCAGTGCGGGTCGGCGAGCACCGGCGCCCCGGACAGCTGCCGGATCAACGTGATGCCGCCCACCTCCAATCGCCGGGCCAGGCTCTCGGCGGCGCTGGCCGCCAGATCGGCCAGGTCCGTGCGCCGCAGGGCCAGATGCAGGTTGGCGGCATCCGCCGCGGCCAGTGTCTGCAGGTCGCCGACCATGCGGGCCAGCCGGAGCACCTCGTCGCGCAGCGATCCCAGCTCGGCGGGCGTTGGCTCGGCCACCCCGTCCAGCAGCGCCTCGTGCCCGGCCTGCAGCACCGCGATCGGGGTGCGCAGCTCGTGCGCGACGTCGGCGACCAGATCCCGGCGCAGCTGCTCCTGCCGGTCCATCGTGCGGGCCATCTGATCGAAGGCGGCCGCCAGCTCATGCAGTTCGCCGGGGGCGCGGATCTCACCGGCGCGCGCGGAGCGGTCTCCGGCCGCCATCGCCCGGGTCACCGCGATCAGCCGGGTGACCGGGCGGGTGATCCGCCGGGCCACCGCAAGCCCGGTGAGCAGGGCCAGCAGGGCGGCGAGGCCGGCCGCGCCCGCGATGGCCCGCAGCAACGCGGTCTGCAGCACCCGGTCGGCGGCACCGAGACCGGAACCGGTGGACCGGACCACGGTCACACCGATCCGCTGGCCGCCGGCCACCACCGGCGCGCTCGCCTGCGGCCCGTGGTTCGCGCCGAATCCCGCCGAGGAGGCAACGACGCGGCCGTCCTGGTCGCGGACCTGGACGTCCGCGCCGGTGCGGGCGGCGAAGTCCAGGACGGGGGAAAGATCGGCGGCGGCCCAGCTGTGGTTCCGTTCCCATACCGCCCCGGCGGCCACCGCCACCGCCTCGGTCAGCTCGGTGCGCTGGCGGCTGGCGAGGCTGGAGACGTCCGCGGCGCTGAACACCGCGGTCAGCGTGGCCAGCAGCGCGACCGCCGCCAGCGCGACGGCCAGGAACGCCAGGGCGAGCCGCAGGCCCAGCGTGTCGCCGCGCGCCGCAAGGTGGGGCGCACCGGCGGCACCGCGCGCGGCGGGGTCGCCTGGTGCGGCGGGGCCACCCGGCGCGGCGGCACCCGGCGCTGGCTCAGCCGCCGCAGACCCGATCATCGCGGGCTCAGTCATCGCGGGACAGGCCCAGCCGGTAGCCGCCGCCCAGGACGGTCTGCACGATCTGGGGCTGGCCCGGATCGCTCTCAACCTTGCGGCGCAGGTTCTTCACGTGCGAGTCGACGGTGCGCTCGTACCCTTCGAACTCGTACCCGCGGACCCGGTTGATCAGCTCGAACCGCGAGTAGACCCGCCCCGGGACGGTGGCCAGAGCCACCAGGACACCCCATTCGGTCGGGGTGAGGCTCACGGTCTCGCCGCGCACGGTCACCAGGCGCTGCGGCTCATCGATGGCCAGCACGCCGCCCCCGTACCGGGTGACGCCCTGCTCGGCGGCCGGGGCGCCGCGGCGCAGAATCGCCTGCACCCGCAGGACCAGCTCGCGGGGGCTGAACGGCTTGGTCACGTAGTCGTCGGCGCCCAGTTCCAGCCCGCGGATCCGGTCTTCCTGCGTGCTCTTGGCCGTCAGCATCAGGATCGGCGTGGCCGACGCGGCCCGCAGTTCGCGGGCCACCGCCTCGCCGGGCACGTCGGGCAGTCCGAGGTCAAGCACCACCAGGTCCGGTGCCGCCTCGGCGGCCATGGTGATCGCCTCAGCGCCGGAACCGGTCGACAGCACGGTGAACCCGGCCCGCTCCAGGTAGGACCGGACGAAGTCCCGCAGCTTGCGCTCATCCTCCACGATCAGGACCGTCGCCACCGCTGCTCCCCTGCTTTCGCTGCCCATCGCGCCCGGCGTGCCCAGGCGTCTCCATGGTCGCCGCCGCGGGCCGGGGCCGCCAGTAAGCCACCCGCGCCGGGCCGGCCGGGACACGCATCTCCACACCGCCACCATGACACCTGCACCAGGCGGTCATGGCCGCCGGATGCACTGATGCTGACGGCACTGGCAGCGAGGACGGCGCAGATGACCGAGATTGACCTGATCGCGGTGACACCGTGGCTCCTCTTCGGCGTCGTCCTGGCTGCCGTCTGCTTCCGGCTGGCCCGGTCCCGGCGTGCCGTCTCACGGCGGAACCCCCCAGGCCGCGAACCGGCCGTCCACCACAACCCACAGGAAACGTCATGCTCCGAGAAGAACACCGCCGCACGACGGCGATAGCCCCGGCCCCGCGCGCGATACCCCCGGCCGTGCGCGCTCCGTACTGGCGGTCCCTGCTGGAAGCCCGCTGGCGGGCACGGCTGCAGGACGTCACCGAACTGTCGCTGGCGTACCACCGGGCGGCCGCGGCCGTCCCGGATGTCCCCGTCCCGGCGGGCCCGCACCCGGTCACACCCGGCCAGCGCGCGCTGACACGGCTGCTGCGCCGTACCGTCGCGGCCCGGCGCGAACTGGCCGACGTTGAAGAAGCGCTGGACCGGCTCACGGCGGGAACGTTCGGTTCCTGCGAGCAGTGCGGATCGGTGATCCCGGCCCGCCTGCTCGCCGTCATCCCGGAAAGCCGGTACTGCCCGCGCTGCGCCGCCCCGGCCAGCCCGCAGCCGCGCCTCGCGGCCGAGTGGACTCCGGCGCCGCGGTGACCTGGGCCTGGATCATCACGCTGGCGGTGATCGGCGCGCTCATCGCCGTGGACCTGCTCCTCTCCCGGCGGGTGGGCGGCGGGGGCTTGCGGGCCGCCGCGATACTGAGCGGCCTGTGGGTTGCCGCGGGGCTCGCCTTCGGCGCGGCTGCGTGGCTGTGGCGGGGGCAGGATGCCGCCGGCGAGTACGTGGCCGGCTACCTGCTGGAGAAGGCGCTGAGCATTGACAACATCTTCGTCTTCGTCCTGCTCTTCAGCTCACTCGCGGTCCCGCCCGCGCTGCAGCGCCGGGTGCTCTACCTCGGGGTGGTGGGCGCGCTCGTCCTGCGCGCCGGTTTCATCACGGCCGGCGGTGCGCTGATCGAGCACTTCAGCTGGATCTTCTACGTGTTCGGGGCGATGGTCCTGCTGGCCGGGGTGCGCATGCTGCGGGCCGGTGACTCCGCCGCGCCGGGGACCGGCGTAATCGTGCGCGGCCTTCGCCGGCTGCTGCCGGTCAGCGACGGGTACGACGGCCGCCGTTTCCTCACGCGATCCGCCGCGGCTCATGGCCACGCCGCTGCTGCTGGCGCTGATCGCCATCGAGGCGACCAACGTGGTCTTCGCGCTGGACTCCATCCCGGCGGTCTTCGGCGTGACCCGGGACCTGTTCGTGGTGTTCACCTCCAACGCCTTCGCGGTGCTCGGCCTGCGCGCGCTCTACTTCCTGCTGGCCGGCTCGATGGAGCGGTTTCCGTATCTGCGGCAGGGGCTCGCCATGCTGCTGGTGTTCATCGGCGTGAAGATGCTCGTCCCGCCGTTCGTCCGCCTGCCGGTCGCGCTGAGCCTCGCCGTGATCGTCGCCGTGGTGGGCGGCGCCATAGCCGCCAGCCTGTGGCACGATCGTGGCCGGGCGCGGCGGCGACCGCCGCCCGTGCCGAACGAGCCGGTGCGCGAGTGAGCACCCTGACGAGCCTGCATACGGGCTCCGCGATCTCGTATGCCCTCGCGTTCGCCCTCCCGGCACTGGATGCGATCCTCCCGCTCGTGCCCAGTGAGACGGTGATCATCGCCCTCGGCGTCGCGACCGCGGGAAGTACCGATCCGCGCATCGGGCTGCTGGTGGCCTGCGCCGCGGCCGGTGCCTTCGCCGGGGACAATCTGTGCTACCTGCTCGGCCGCCGCTTCGGGCCGCAGGCGGAACGCCGGTTTTTCGCGGGCGCCAAGGGTGAACGCCGGCGAGCCTGGGCGGAGCGCTCGCTGGCGAGATTCGGGATGCAGCTCATCGTCGTCTGCCGTTTCATCCCCGGCGGCCGGACGGCCGTCACCTTGATCTGCGGGCTGACCGGCTACCCGCGGCAGCGGTTCATCATCGCCACCGCGGTGGCCGCGATCATCTGGGCCCTGTACTCGTTCTTCATCGGCCGCCTCGGCGGTGCCGCCTTCGAGGGCAGGCCGTGGGCCGGATTCCTGGTCTCGGCCGGCGCCACGCTCGTCCTCAGCGGCCTGATCGAGGGAACCCGGCGAATCATGCGGTACTACCGCCGGCCAGGCAGCTCATCACGGCGTGACCCCCGACAGGTTGAGGCCGATCACCCCGGCGAGAATCAGCCCGATTGACACCAGCTTCAGCGTGGAAACCGCATCCCCGAGGAACGCCATACCGACCACTGCCGCCCCCGCTGCGCCGATTCCCGTCCACACCGCGTAGGCCGCCCCCACCTCGAGCTTCCGCAGCGCAACCGTCAGCAGAGCGAAACTGGTCAGCGCGCAGGCGGCGAAACCGACGGTCGGCCACAGCCGGGTCATCCCGTGACTCAGCTTCAGGGCCACGGCGAATCCGGTCTCGAATATGCCCGCGACGATAATGACCAGCCACGCCATCACGCCACCTCCTGGTCGCAGCCTGCAGGGCTATGCCCTCTTCGTAACGCGGCCCTCTTCGTAACGCGCGGGCGAGGAACCCCCGTGTGCCGGTGATGGAGTGCCGATGGAGAAGCCAGCCCCGCATCCAGCTGGAGGCGCGCACCCAGCCGGAGGCCCGCACCGAGCGCGTTTGGTATACGTTTAAGAGGCTGTGGTTCCGCGTGCTTGCTAATGCTGTTTCTCCGCAGAATTACCCACTGGGGCATTTGGCTCGTATACCGGACGGCAGGGCATCGGCAGCGGGCTTGAGCCGCCTGACCGGCACAAGAGCCGCCACCTCCAGGGAAACACACCGATGGCTTTCCGCGCCTTTATCCGTTATTTTGGCTCCTTTGCTGGCAATCCGGGGAGCACAGGCGTGCCCTAACGGTACGGAAGGTGATGCACAGCATGACCGCCTCGGACAGTCCGGCCGCTGAGCGGGCGGATGCGCGGCGCGCCGTGATTCACTGGCCGGTCCGGGTGGGTGCGCTGCCCGCCCGGGCCGATGAGTTCAGCCCGCGGCCCGAGTCCGCGCCGGGCCTGGGCACCGCCCTGGTGCCCGGGGCGACGGTCGCGCTGGTATCCGGCCGGGCCGAGGGCCGGCCCGCCCGGACTGGATGCGGCTGACCGGCAAGACACAGCTCGCGGCCGCTGCCGCCGAGTCGCTCTGGCAATCCCGGAACATCCAACTGCTGGTGTGGGCGGTCGCCACGAGCCGGACGTCAGTGCTGGCGGCCTACAGCGAGGCGGCTGCGGCCATATCAGAAACCGCTCCCGTCGGCAGCGCCGAGTCAGTGGCGGCCCGCTTTGTCGGCTGGCTGAACGAGACGGGCAGGCCGTGGCTCGTGGTCCTTGACGATCTGTCCGGCTCGGCGGATCTGCGCGGGCTGTGGCCGGCCGGATCAGCCGGGCGCGTCCTGATCACGACGGCTGATTCAGCGGCCATGCCCGCCGGGGCACAGGCCCTGCCCGTCGGGCTGTTCAGCCACCGTGAGGCGCTGAACTACCTCATGGGCCGGCTCAGTGCCGACCCGGACCGGCGCCTGGGCGCGATCGATCTGGTCAAGGATCTGGGCTGCGAGCCGATGGCGCTGGCGCAGGCCTGCTCGGTGATCACCAGTTCCGCGTGGACGTGCCGTGATTACCTGGAGGCGTTCGCCCGCAGGCGGGAGCAGATGACGGAAGGAACCGCCCAGATGCCGGCCGCCGCCGTCACCTGGACGTTCTGCTTCGAGCAGGCAGACTGGCTGTCGCCGGACGTGCCCGCGCAGTCGCTGCTGGCCCTGATTGCCCTCTTCGACGGCCACGGCATTCCCGCCATGGTCCTGTCGACCCCCGCCGCCTGTGACTACCTGACCGGCCAGGGCCCCGGCGGCCGTCCCGACCGGCAGAGCGCCGGCCGGGCCGTGCTGGTGCTGGAGCGCGCGGGCCTGCTCACCATCGACCGGACGACGGCGCCCCCGATGGTCCGGATCAGCCCGGTGCTGCAGTCGGCGCTGCGGACCATGATGCCGGAGGCGATGCTGGAGCATGCCGCACGAGCGGCCGCGGACGCGCTGACCGAAGCCTGGCCGCGGGATGAGCCGCCCGGATGGCTCGCCGATAGCCTGCGCTCGTGCACGGCGAGCCTGTCGCAAGCCGCCGGGGATCTGCTGTGGGCGGGCGGCTGCCATCCGGTGCTCCAGCGGGCCGGGCAGAGCCTGGACGACGCACACCTGACCGGCCCGGCCGCCGATTACTGGCGCGATCTCGCCTCGGTCAGTGAACGGCTGCTCGGGGCGGACCATCCGCACACGCTGGCCGCGGTCCAGCGGCTGATCAGCGCCTACCTGGCGGCGGGCCGGACCACCAACGCCGTCCGGTGGGTGCAGTGGGTGGTGGAGCGCCGCGCCCGCAGCCTGGGCTCCGATCACCGCGAGGTCCTGGTGGCCAGGCGCGATCTCGGTCACGCGCTGGTGGCCGCGGGACAGCTCCGGGACGCGGTCGGCGTCCTGGACCAGGTTGCTGGTGACTACGAACGGCTGTACGGCCCGGACCATATCGACACGCTGGGGGCACGCGATGAGCTCGCGGCGGCCTACCTGGCCGCTGGCCGGCCCGCGGACGCGGCCGGGCTGTACCGGCGCACGCTCGCCGGCCGGGAGCGCGTCCAGGGACCCCGTGATGCGGAGACCCTGACGACGCGCCAGGGTCTCGCCGACGCATCGCTGGCCGCCGGCCAGACGAAGGACGCGATCTCGGCCTTCAAGAAGGTACTGTCCGGCCGCGAGCGCACCCTCGGGCCCGATCATCTCGACACGATCAGGACGCACGCCAAGCTTGGCTCGAGCTACCACACGGCGGGCAAGATGGCGGCCGCGGTGCACTCCTACGAGCAGGCCCGTTCCGGCTATGAGCAGGTGCTGGGCGCCGACCACCCGGATACCCTCGATATCCGCGTCCGCCTCGGTCTCGCCTACTACCAAGTGGGACGGCTCGGTGACGCGAGGGCGCTGCTCCGCGACACCGCAGACCGCTGCGCGCGGGCCTTGCCGCCGGGAGATCCGCTGACCAGCCACGCTCAGGCCAGCCTGGCCGATATGGGCGAGTAGGAAGCCCCCGGTTCATACCAGGACGACGGCCTGGCGGCCGGCCGGTCCCGGAGCACAGCAGCACTCGGAGGAAGCGGATGCCAACCGTCACAGCAGATGACATCGCTGGTGTCACCGCCGCCGTCGCACGGCGCTGGCAGGCGATCGACCCCCTGCTGCCGGCCCCCGGCGCCCCGGCCGGCGGCTGCGGCGCGGAGCTCACCGTCACTGACCGGGACGGCCAGCTGGCCGCGATCGGCACCTGCGAGCACTGGCGGGATGCCCCCGGGTCACTTGAGCTGACCTGGGGAGCAGCGAGCCGGTTCCGGCTCACCGTGCAGACCGCGGGCCCGGACATAGCCGGAGCGCTGGACCAGCTGCTGGCCCGGTGGCACACGCATCTGGCTGCCGTGCCCGAGGCCGCCGCCGACGACACGGCCGCCGTGGTCACCTGGCCCAGCCGGGACGTCGGCGGCCCGCTGCCGCTGCTGCGGCACGGACTGGCACCGCGTGCGGTGATCGCGGCGCGGCCCGCCGGACGCCGGGCTGCCGCACAGAACGGGACACAGCCGCGGGGACCGGTGGACGGGGGGGCGTTCCCCGCTCCCCGGCGCGGCGTCCAGATGAGGCGCGCCAGGCCCGCTGACATCGACGCGGTGGTCCGCCTGGGCATGGAGACGGTCCGTTTCGACGCGCATTTCGGCACCGTGATCGAACGGCCGTGGTCGGCGGAAGCCCTGCGGCGTGAGGCCGAGCCGCTGCTGGCCGACCCCGGCGCCTGGACGTGGCTCGCCGAACACGACGGCGAGCCGGCCGGCCTGCTCTACGCCGAGCCGCCAGCGGCCGCGGGCTGGATCGCGCCGATGACGGGACCGGCGCCCGTCGCCTACCTGGAACTGATGTACGTACCGCCCGGCAAGCGCGGTCAGGGCACGGCCCCCGCGCTGGTCGAGCACCTGCACCGCGAGGCGGACACGGCCGGGGTGGCGGTCACCCTGCTGCACTACGAGCAGGTCAATCCGCTGTCCGGGCCGTTCTGGAGCCGGCAGGGGTACCGTCCGCTGTGGACCTCATGGGAGGCCCGGCCGGCCCGTACGCTGCGCTGACAGCGGCCGCCCGTCTCAGTGCCGCTGGCCGGGCGCGCTCTCCCGCCGGATCTGGAAGAACGACGAATGGAGACCGGCGCGGGCGATCACCATCATGATCAGCCCGGCGATGATGATGCCGGCCAGCGACCAGAGCTGCGTAGCCGGCGCGGCCAGCAGTGACTTGACGAGGATCCAGCCGAGGAACCCGGCCGCGCCCAGCGGGAGGATCCCGAGCACCACCGCTTCCCACAGGTTGGCGGTCAGCCGGCGCCGGTAGTACACCACGACCGTCAGTGCGGTGAGGATGTAGAAGATCGAGAACAGCAGGCCGGTCACGTCGATCACGTCGGTGAACGCGTTCTGCACCGAGGTGGCCAGGAAGTAAATGGAACTGAGCCCGATGATCAGCAGCCCGACGATGATGCTGGCCGAGACGGGGGTGGCGAACCGGCGGGAGACGTTGGCCAGGAACTGCGGCAGCACCCGGTAGCTGGCCATCCCGTAGACGAGCCGGGAGCTGAGCACGATGCCGGTGCCGGTGGTGGCGATGACCGACAGCGCGATGGACAGCGCCATGACCTTCGCCCAGAAACCGCCGCCCAGCGCGTCGGCCACCGCGACGAGGGCGGTGCCGTTCTCCGAGGCGGCGGCGAGCTTGGCGGGTGAGAGCACGCCCTGGAAGCCGACCTGCGCCAGCGTGTAGATGACGGCCAGCAGGCCGACGGCCCACATGGCCGCCCGGCCCGGGTTCACCCGACGGTGCTTCACTTCCTCGTTGACGTACAGGGTGCCGTCCCAGCCGCCGTAGACGAACACCGCGACGAGGAAGCCCGCGACCGCACTGCCATGGCCGCCGATGCCGCTGGGGCTCAGCCATTCGCTGGTGATCCTTACGACGCCGGGATGATCGCTGGCGACGTAGAGGAGCCCCGCGATGGCCAGCCCGATCAGGATCGCGTATTCCACCACCGCCATGCCGACCTGGACCCGGGCGGTCATGCGGATGCCGACGATGGCGATCACGAGCATGATGAGGCCCATGACGGCACCGATCACGACGTAGGCCGTGGTGTTGGTCGAGGTGGAACCGAAGACGGCGAGGACCGAAGGCCCGAGCAGGAGGACCTCGGCAACCGTACCGATGATGTAGGCGGCGACCATCAGCCATCCGGTCAGGAAGCCGAGGTACGGGTTGATGGCCCGGCCGACCCACTCGAACGAGGCGCCGCAGTTGGCGTTCCACAGGTTCAGCCGGCGGTAGGAATTGGCGATGATCAGCATGGGGATCGCGGTGAGGATGAGAATCGGCCCGCTGCCGTAGGCGGTCGCCACGGCCAGCGCGGCGAGCGACAGCCCGACCGTGGCCGCCGGGGCGGATGACGCCATGCCGATGACCGTGTCCTGCGCGACACCGATCGCGTCCGGCTCGAGCCGGGCCGCATGCGATCGCGGCGGGTCAGTCACCGTCACCGCAGGATGATCCGCCATCAGTTCTCCCCCTCAATTCCGTCCATTACCACCCGCTAGCGGGCGAAGGCCAGCATAGCGGTCACATCGGCACAGACTTTGTTCTGTCCGAAATTTGCGGATTAGTTTGTTGAATGGTCGACGATCATCGAAAACCAACGATGTTTTCGGCCGTAGATGCGTACGCCCCGGACCCGGGTTGGCATGAATGCGGTTGCGATACAGACATTACGGCTGCCGAATAGGCGCGACAGGTCCATCGGCGGCAGCCGCCGCGGCCCGCCCCCGGGGCTGCGCCTAGCGGGCGGGGAGGCGGACGGCGCGCACCGTCCGGACCTTTGGCCCTGTTGCCGCCGCCGTGACCGCACGATGCTGCCGGCACCCTAGGTGAGGAGGGAAGACATGCACGCAGAGGTGGGCGACAAGATTGTGGTCCGGGGCCGTCACCAGGGCGACGAGGACCGGGAAGGCGTGATCGCCGAAGTCCACGGCGCCGACGGCGCGCCCCCCTATCTGGTGCGGTGGGCGAACGGTCGCGAGACCGTGTTCATGCCGTCCTCCGGCGCCCTCGTCGAGCACGGTCCCGCTCCGCAGGCAGGCTGACCCGCCGCAGAGGCACCGCAACCGGGCCCGGCCGGTAGCCGGGCCCGGCTTAGCGGACGGTACCTGGCCAGCCCGGTGAGCCCAGGGCACGCCGGGCCCGCTCATGCGCCGGGTGCGGTCCCCGGCTCGATCAGCGACGGGCCCTCCGCGCTCCATCGGACGAGCACGGCCTCGTGCCCGACCTGCAGGCCATCGGCTGGCCTGATCCGGAAACCGCCGAACATGGTCCGCGTATCGAGGGCCAGGGCCGCTGCCCAGAGCAGATCACGTGTGCTGCCACCCGCCTGCCGCGTGCATTGCGCCGCCAGCGTCGCCGCCGCGGCCGCCTGCACGGCCGGATAATCAGGGACCGCGCCGGTCCGGGCCTGATAGGCGGCCAGGAACGCGGCCTCGGCCGGCCCCAGCTCAGGGGCCGGCGCAGCGCCGGGAAACCATTGCCCGACCCCGAAGACGCCCCGGGCGTCGAGGCCGGCCGCGCCGAATTCGCGGACCCCTGCCGCGACGGCGCACACGGCCCGTGGCGGCCGGCGCGCGGCCCGGGCACGCCCGATCATGTCCACGTCTTCCTCGAAACTGCCTGCCGAGAACAGGTCCCACGAGCCTGGCGGGCCAGGTGGTGGCAGGACGCCGTCCCGGCCCAGGCGCCCGGTGCTGATCCCGGCCTGCCGCGCCGACGCTTCGGCGCCCGCCGCGACCTGCTTCCCGAAACTTCCCCGGCCGTGAGCAATCCACAGCCTGACGTCGCACCTGGTAGCGGCCAGGTGCCGCAGGAAGGGCGCGGCGTACCGGCTGGCGGGGGCCAGAACCGAGACCACGTGGCCGGGGTGGGCCGTCCCGACGTCATCCCCCGCGCCGCCGTGATTCCACAGCAGCCAGCCCGCCCGGGCCGCCAGCCGCCCGGCCACGCGCGCCAGCCGGGTCGAGTACGGGCCGAGCAGCACGTCGCACCGGGCGGCGATCTGCGGGAGCGCGGCGTGCAGCGTAGCGGGGTCGCTCCTGTCGTCGGCGATGATCAGCTCAGCGGCACCATCCAGCGATTGCCAGGCCTCCAGTCCCCGGGCGGCCTGCGTCCCGAACCTGGCGTACTCGCCCGACAGCGACAGGCACGCGCCGACCCGCAGCCGGCGATGAACGCCGGCCGGGCCACGGGTCATCGGGCATCACCCCTTCCGGCGCCGGCCACCGCGGGACCTTGGCCACAGCCGTCAGGTGCCATAAGCCCCTCTGGCTGGTGAGAGGAATCAGGCACCGTTGGTGAATGACTAACGGACATCAGGCGGGCAGCGCCGAGCAGCGCGACGGTCACGCAGGCGACAGCTCGCCGGTCGCGCGGCCGGGTCAGGCCGCCCCGGCCCGGGCCTGCTGCTGCCTGGCGAAACCCCAGTTCAAGGTAATGATCCCGGCGGCGGACGGTCAGGGCCACCCAGCCGATCTGTGGCTGTGCGGGCATCATTACCGCGCTTCCCGCGTCACGCTGGTGCTCGCCAACGCGCGGGTCGAGGACCAGACGGCGCCCGCGTCCCGGTGACGGTCACGGTCAGCGGCGCGGGTCAGAGCTTGTAGCCGAACTCCCTGAGCAGACGGTGGCGGGCCGCCACGTCCGTGTCTGTCTCCACGCCGGCCGGCGGCAGGCCATCGATGACCCCGGCGATACCGCGGCCGTCGCCGGCCGCGGCGACCAGGATCGCCACCGGGTTGGCCGTGGCGCAGAACACCGTGCACACCTCCGGTACCGCCTTGACCTGGTTCATGACGTTGACGGGGAATCCGTCGCGCAGCATGATCACGAATGAGTGGCCGGCCGCGATCGCCTCCGCGTTCCGCACGGCGAGGCTGGTCAGTTCGCCGTCGTTTCCTGACCTGCGAACCAGCCGGGCGCCAGAGGCCTCACAGAAGGCGAGGCCGAACCGGAGCGAGGCGCTCACCCCGGCCAGCGCCTCATGCAGATCCTCAACCGTCTTGATGAAGTGAGCCTGGCCGACGATCACGTTCACGTCTTCCGGCTTCTCCAGCGAGACCACCTCGAGCGAGACCGCTGTTCCTGCCATTGCCACACCTCTCCACGTCCGGGCCAGGCGAACGGGAAAACCCTAACCTCCGGTGCCGGGCCTGCGGGACATCGCCGCGGAAGAGCGCGGCGGGACAGAAAATGTCAGCCCGGCCCGATACCGTCGTGCCATGCCGCCCGAAGTGCTGCCGGAGATCAACCTCCGCTCTCTCGAACGTGCCGTGGGAAACGCGGCCGTCGCGAGAGGCCTCAGCTATGCGCGGGAGCGGGCGGTCCGCGACATGCGCTGGGAGGCCGCGGAAGGTGTGCTGCGCGGCCGGGTGCGAGGGCAGGGCAGCAACGTCTACGCCACGACGGCCCACCTCTCGGCGGAGGCACGGCCGGAGTTCGAGTGGGGCGACTGCAGCTGCCCGGTGGCGTTCAACTGCAAGCATGTCGCGGCCCTGATCCTTACCACGCTGTTCACCCCGTCGGCCCCACCGGGGCAGCAGGTGCGGCCGGTGTCCTGGGAGCAATCACTCCAGTCGCTCCTGGATACCCCGCCCGCCGCCGTCCCGGGCCGCCCCGGCGGGACGCCGCTGGCCATGGAGCTATCGCTGACCGCGGCCGCGCACCCGGCGGGCAGGTCCGGCCTGGTAACCGCCGGCTCCCCGCTGAAGCTGCTTGCCCGGCTGGTGCGGCCGGGCAAGAACAGCGGCTGGGTGGGCGGCAGCCTCAGCTGGAGCAGGCTCAGCTCGCTCGCGTACGACGGCAATTTCTCGCCGCCGCAGGTACGGCTGCTGCGGGAGATCTACGCGCTGTCCCGGTCGGATGCCGGCCAGGTGGACTACTACGGCTCCTATCGTTACGGCGACGACAAGACCATCGATCTGTCGGCGTTCGGCTCACGCCAGCTCTGGCCGCTGCTGGACGAGGCCGAAGAGACCGGCCTGCGGCTGGTGCACCGCGGCAGGCTGGGCCCGGTGGACTGGCGCAATTTCGCGGAGTTCTGCGTCGACGTCACGCGCGCGGCGGAATCCGGCGCGCTGGTGCTGGCCCCGCTGATCCGGGTCAACGGGGAGACCGGCCCGGTCATGCCGGTCCAGTTCATGGGCGCCGAGGGACACGGCGTGATCCTGGCCGGCCCGGCGGACGCCGGGCGTGCCCCCGACCCTGCGCAATGGCGATTCCGGCTGGCCCGGCTGAACCAGCCGGTTCCGCCGGCGCTCCAGCAGATGGCGCTGTCCGGGCAGCGGGTGGACATCCCCGCCGCACAGCAGTCCCGGTTCCGTGACGAGTACTACCCGCGGCTCCGGCACGCGGCCACGGTGACCTCCTCGGACGGCTCGTTCACCGCGCCCGTCATCTCGGAGCCGACCCTGGTGCTGGTGGCCGCGTATGGTCCCGGGCACCAGCTTGACATCGGCTGGGAGTGGTCGTACGAGATCGACGGCTCCCCCGTCCGCGCGCCGCTGGACCCGGCGCCCGCCGCGGCCGGGTACCGGGATGCGGATGCTGAACGGGCCATCGTGGCCGGCTTCAGCGACGCACTGGCCCGCTTCGGCCTGCACCGTACCGGTCCTGTCCGGGCCGGGCCGGCCGCATTGGCCGGCGGCGCGGCCTGGTTGCACGGCGCCCGGTTCGACGGTATTGACACCATGCGAGTGAGCACCGAACTGCTGCCGCTGCTCGCGGGGCATCCCCGGGTCGCGATCGAGGTGACCGGCGAGGTCCCGGACTACCGGGAGGCCGGCGACTCGCTGCGGATCGCCGTGTCGACGGGCGAGCGGCCGGACGACAGCGACTGGTTCGACCTGGGCATCACCGTCACCATCGAGGGACGGGAGGTGCCGTTCCGTGACCTGTTCGCCGCGCTCAGCCGTGGCGACCCGGTTCTGCTGCTCCCGGACGGCGCGCACTTCTCCCTGGACAAACCCGAGCTGCGGGCGCTGGCCCGGCTGATCGAGGAGGCACGGGCGCTGCAGGACTCGCCCGGCAGCGGCCTGCGGATCAGCCGGTTCCAGGCCGGGTTCTGGGCGGAGCTGGCCGGGCTCGGCCTGGTCAGCGAGCAGGCCGACGCGTGGCGCCGGCAGGTCGCCGGCCTGCTCGCGGCCGGCGGCGTCGGCCAGCTGGCGCCGCCCGCGTCGCTGGCGGCCCGGCTGCGGCCCTACCAGCTGGACGGGTTCAGCTGGCTGGCGTTTCTGTGGCAGCACGGGCTCGGCGGCATCCTGGCCGACGACATGGGGCTCGGCAAGACCCTTCAGGCCCTGGCGCTCATCTGTCACGCCAGGGAGGTGACGTCCGGGCCGGCCGACGGAGCCGCGGCCGCTGGCGCTGCCACCGGCACGGCGGGTCCGCCGTTCCTCATCGTGGCGCCGACGAGTGTCGTGCCGAACTGGCAGGCGGAATCGGCCCGGTTCGCCCCCGGCCTGAAGGTCGTGGCGGTAACGGACACGATGGCGCGCCGCCGCCAGCCGCTCGGTGAGATCATCGCCGGTGCCGACGCCGTGGTCACCTCCTACACGCTGCTCCGGCTGGACATCGATGCCTACGCGGCCGCGGACTGGTCCGGGATGATCCTGGATGAGGCCCAGTACGCCAAGAACCACCAGTCGAAGATCTACCAGTGCGCACGCCGGGTGCCCGCCCCGTTCAAGGTCGCCGTGACCGGCACGCCGATGGAAAACAACCTGATGGAGCTGTGGTCACTGCTGTCCATCACCGCGCCCGGGCTGTTTCCGAGCCCAGCCCGCTTCCGTGACTACTACGCCAAGCCGATCGAGAAAGGGCACGCCGAGCTGCTCGGCCAGCTGCGGCGGCGGATCAGGCCGCTCGTCATGCGCCGGACGAAAGAGCAGGTGGCCGCGGACTTGCCCGCCAAGCAGGAACAGGTGCTGGAGATAGATCTGCACCCGCGGCATCGCAAGCTCTACCAGACCCACCTGCAGCGAGAGCGGCAGAAGGTCCTGGGCCTGATCAGCGACATGAACGCCAACCGGTTCACGATCTTCCGCTCGCTGACCCTGCTCCGGCAGCTGAGCCTGCACGCCGCCCTGATCGACGACGCGCACGCGGACATCCCGTCCGGGAAGACCGACGCGCTGCTCGCCCAGCTGCGCGAGGTGGCCGGCGGAGGGCACCGCGCCCTGGTGTTCAGCCAGTTCACGAGGTTCCTGGATCAGGTCCGTGCACAGCTGGACGAGGCAGGCATGCCCTACTGCTACCTGGACGGCAGCACGCGCAACCGGGGGGCCGTCGTGCAGCAGTTCAAGGACGGCGCGGCGCCGGTGTTCCTGATCAGCCTCAAGGCCGGCGGGTTCGGCCTCAACCTCACCGAAGCCGACTACTGCTTCATCCTGGATCCCTGGTGGAATCCGGCGGTGGAGGCACAGGCCGTGGACCGGACGCACCGCATCGGCCAGACCCGCAATGTCATGGTGTACCGCCTCATCGCCGCCGACACCATCGAATCGAAGGTCATGGAGCTCAAGGCGAAGAAGGCCAAGCTGTTCGCCAGCGTCATCGACAGCGGTGACGTGTTCAGCGCCGGCCTCGACGCCGACGACATCCGCGGCCTGTTCGGCTGAAACCGGCGGCCCGTGCCTCGTTCATGGGCCACGCTGAGGCCGGGCGACGATCTGATCCGCGTCCTCAGCTGTGTATCAGCCTGCCGGTGGTTCCCTCCGGATAAGTGACCATACGTTCCGTTCACTGGGCAAACGGGAAAAGGGGGTTGTCAGATGGCACTTACGTGGCCGCTGGAGCAGGAGGGATCCACGGGCGAGGACGTCAAGACCGTCCAGTACCTGGTTACGGCGCAGGGCCACCCGACGGGGGTGGATGGTGTCTTCGGTCCGCTTACGAAGACCGCCGTGGAGGCCTTTCAGTCGTCGCGCGGGCTGGGCGCCGACGGGATCGTCGGGCCGCAGACCTGGCCCCAGCTGATCATCCAGGTGCAGCAGGGAAGTAACGGTGACGCTGTGCGCGCCGTTCAGAGTCAGATCCATGGCCGCGGTGACGGCGCCCAGATCGCCGTCGACGGCATCTTCGGCCCGGACACCAATGACGCCGTGCAGGCGTTCCAGGCGCTGCTCGGCCTGTCGGTTGACGGGATCGTCGGACAGCAGACCTGGAACTATCTGGTCAACGGCTATCTCGCCGCGCCAGACCCGCAAACCGCCGCAAAGGACGTGTTCAGCGCCTGGGAGGCCAGCAACCGCGATCAGGCCGCCGTGAACGCCACCACGGCGGCGGTGAACGATATCTTCGCCGAGAGCTTCTCGGCGGGCGACGGCTGGTCGTTCGAGGGCTGCCAGGGCGCCCTCGGGCACACGTTCTGCAGCTGGAAGCGCTCCAACGGCCACGAGCTGAGGATCGGCGTCATAAACGCTGTCGAGGGCCCGTACTACGTCGCCGACCAGGCTCAGTTCACCTGATCGAGCCGATCCGCCTCAGGCCTCGCGCGCTACGTCCCGCGCGGGCCTGCCCTCGGCGCAGGGGATGCCTTCGCCCGCATCCAGCCGACCTCGCCGTCGGCGTCTGCCCGCCTTGACGTGGGCAGGTGCGCAGGGTGATGCTCAGATAGATGCCTGTTCGCCGACGGTCGTAATGATGCGGCATCGCGTTGCAGAATCGGAGGACGTGTGTCCGGGCGCGCGTTCACTCCCGGGAGGCCACTGAGCACGGACAGCGCGGCCGCCAGGGCAGCCGGCCTGATTGCGGTGGCGGAAGATCTGGCCGGCGAGTTCTCGCTGCGGCCCCTCCTGGAACGGATCCTGCGGCGCTGCACGGAGTTGCTCGGCTGCGACGCGGGTTCGATATGCAGCGTGGACGAGGCGGCTGGCACCTACCGCAAAGAGGCCGACATTGGCGTTGCCTGCCAGTCTGGCCGGGTCTTCCCGCTCACCGAGGGGATGACGGGAGCCGTGGTGGCACATCGCGCCCCGGTATGGTTCGCCCGTTACGATGATGTCCATGGCGGGCATGTGGCCGGGGAAGAGCGGGCCACGCTGCGCGGCGTCATCGGCGTCCCACTGGAATGGCGCGGGCGCATCATCGGCGCGTGCATCGTCTTCAGCAGGGACGACGGGCGCGCTTTCGGCCCGGACGACGCCGAGTTGCTCCAGTTGTTCGCGAAGCACGCGGCGATCGCGCTGGCCACCGCGCGGATGCACGAAGCGGCTGAGGAACGGGCGCGGGCCGAGGCGACGGCGGCTGAGCGTGACCGGCTGCTCGGCGAGGTTCACGACACACTCGCGCAGCGCCTTACGAGCGTGCTGGTGCATCTCGAAAGCGCCGAACGTGACCTCGCATCGGGTGCCGGGGGAAGGGCGGCCACTGACGATGACGCGCCCGCCGACCGGTCCGGCACGGTGGCGGAGCATCTGCGGCAGGCCAGCGAGGCAGCCAGGGACGCGCTGGTCGAGGCGCGGCTGACGCTGCTCGGGCTGGCCGCCTCGCCGCTTGATGGGCGGACGCTCGACGCCGCGCTGCGCTCAGAGGCGGCGTGGGCGCAGAGCGTCGGCGGGCTTGAGGTCCGGTTCGTGTCGGCCGGGACTCCTGTCGACGTGGACGGGCGCTTGTCGCGTGAGGTGCTCCGGGTCGCGCGCGAGGCTCTGACTAACATCGTCCGGCATGCGCAGGCACGTTCCGTCCGGCTCGGCCTGCTTTATGACCCGGCGGCCGTGTCACTGCTCGTCCAGGACGACGGCCAGGGCTTCGACCCGACATCCGGGTGGCAGGCTGACCGCTTCGGGCTGCGTGCCATGACCGAGCGCGCGCACGAACTTGGCGCGGCAGTCGATGTTGACTCGCTTCCCGGATGGGGCACCCGGATCCGTGCCCGCTTCCCGTACCTCCGTGATACGGAGCAGGAGGGCTCCCGGTTGCGGGTGCTCATCGCGGCCGGCCGGCCGGTGCTGCGAGCCGGGCTCGCCCGGCTGCTGTCCTGGACCGAGCCAGGGATCGAGGTGGTAGGCGAGGTCGCGACGGCGGAGGAGGCGCTGGAAGCCTGCCAGGCCCTCCGGCCTGACGTGGCGCTCGTGGACCTTGGCCTGCCCGCCGACGATGACCCAGGCCAGCGGACCGGTGCTGGCCTCGGCGTGATCGGTGCCCTGCTCGGCCATGCTCCTCACCTTGCCGTGGTGGGGGTCTGCGAGGCCGGATACGACGAGCGGGTCGCCGACGCGATGCGGGCCGGCGCGCGCGGCTGCGTGGACGGCGGCTCCGACGGCCTCGAGCTCGCCCGGACCGTTGTGGCGGCCGGCCGCGGCCAGGCGATCCTGTCCGGTCCTGTGCTCGGGCAGTTGCGACGCGGGCTGCGGATCGACGACCTCGAGCCGGCCCTGACCGAACGGGAACGTGAGGTGCGCGCCCTCATGGAGCAGGGGATGCCCGACAAGCTCATCGCCGAGCGGCTGGTGCTATCGGTGAAGACGGTAGAGAAGCACGCGGGCGCCGTGCTGCGGAAGACCGGCGCACGCAACCGCACGGAACTCGCCGCGCTGGCCGGGCGCAGCCGGCTCAGGTGAGGGGCGCCAGGTAGGGGAAGTCCTCCCACGAAATGGGGGTTTCCACCGATCCGGCCCGTGACCTGGCTGTATAGGTTCGCAGTGTCACCACAAGGAGGTGCGTGCGTGCCTGTTGTGCCGCTCAAAGAGATGCTCGACCGGGCATTCACCGAGCGCTACGGTATCGCGGCGATCAACGTGGTCAACGATCTCACCCTGGAGGCGGTGCTCGCGGCAGCCGTCGATCAGCACTCCCCGGTGATCATTCAGACATCGGTCAAGACGGTCCGGGCTACCGGCATGGATCTGCTCTTCGCGATGTGGCGCGAGCTGACCGCGGGAATCGAAGTGCCGGTCAGCCTGCACCTCGACCACTGCCCGGATCGCCAGTTCATCAGCGATTGCCTCCGCAAGGGATGGAACTCGGTGCTGTTCGACGCCTCCGCGCTGCCGGTGGAGGAGAACATGCGGCAGACGGTGGAAGTCGTGGCCGAGGCCCGTTCCTATGGGGCGCATGTCGAGGGAGAGATCGAGGCCATCACCGGCGTCGAAGACGGCATCGGCTCCGACGAAGAAGCCCGGCGGCAATCTCTGCCGGTGGCGCTGGAATTCATCCGGACGACCGGGGTTGATGTCTTCGCCCCGGCGATCGGCAACGCGCACGGCGTCTACCGGGCCGAACCCAAGCTTGACGCGCAGCGCGTCTCCGACATCGTGGCAGCGGAACCGATCCCCATCGCCCTGCACGGCGGCACCGGGATGACCGACGCCCAGTTCACCGACTTGATCGCACGCGGCTGCGCCAAGGTGAACATATCAACGGCACTCAAGGTCACCTACATGAAGGCCAACCTGGCGTTCCTGCGCGGGGCGCAGGAGCGTGACACGTGGGACCCGCCGTCGCTGTTCACCGCGGTGCGGACGGCCGTGCGGGACATGGCCGCAGACCACATGCGCCGCTTTGGCAGTGTCGGCAAGGCCTGGTGAACGCGGGCATGGCCGGCTCATCGACCCTGGCGATGGTGCTCGACTGCGATGGCGTGCTGGCCGACACCGAACGTTACGGTCATCTTGCCGCGTTCAACCAGACCTTCGCGGAGTTTGGGCTGCCGGTGCGGTGGAGCGTAGCGGAGTACCGGGAGAAGGTGCGCATCGGCGGCGGGAAGGAACGCATGGCCAGCCTGCTCACCCCGGAGTTCGTCGCGGCCGCGGACCTGCCCGCGGATCCCGGGGGTCAGCAGGCGGCCATCGCCGCCTGGCACCGGCGGAAGACGGAGATCTACGCCAGTCTGGTGGCTTCCGGCGCCGTTCCGCCCAGGCCAGGCATCGCCCGCATCGTCGGCGAAGCGCTCGCCGGCGGCTGGCCGGTCGCCGTCGCGTCGACCTCGGCGGAAACCTCGGTCAGGGCGACCCTGGAACGGGCGGTCGGGGCGGAGCACGCACGCGCGGTGAAGGTGTTCGCCGGCAACATCGTCCCGCGCAAGAAACCGGCTCCGGACATTTACCTGCTCGTCCTGGACTCACTCGGCGTGCCAGGCGGACCGGGTCATCGTGGTGGAGGATTCCCGGAACGGGCTCGTCGCCGCGACCAGGGCCGGCCTCACGTGCGTGATTACCGTGAACGACTTCACCGCCGACGAAGACTTCACCGAGGCCGCCCTGGTCGCCACGTCACTCGGCGATCCGGGCGGAGAGCGCACGACAGTGCTCGCCAACCGCAGTCAGGCGAGGCCGGGCGACTGGATCACCCTGGCGGACCTGGCCAGCGTCCTCCGCCCGCCCGCGACCGCGCGCCCGCCCGCGGCGGCGTTTCCGAACCAAGGAGCACCCATGTCCACAGCAAGCCTCGGCGACGTTGAGGTCGTCGTGCGCACGATCGCAACGGTCGCGGTCGACAACGAAACGTACTTCGGTGAGCTGGACGCGGTGGTCGGCGACGGCGACTTCGGCTACTCCATGGCACGCGGGTTCGAGCTGGTCCTCCAGAACTGGGACGATTTCGACCGCACGGACGTCGGCACATTCCTCAAGAAGATCGCCGTGGTCATCACCAGCCGCATCGGCGGCACGTCGGGCCCGATCTGGGGAACAGCGTTCCTGCGGGCAGGCACGACCGCCGGGAACGCCGCCAAGCTCGAGCCGGGACAGATCGTCGCGATGCTGCGGGCCTCAATCGAGGGAATCAAGGCACGCGGGCACTCCGACGTCGGCGACAAGACGCTGCTCGACGCGCTCATCCCCGCGGTCGACACCATCGAGGAGCACATCGGGCAGGGACACGACACGGCCGCGACGCTGCGGGCAGCGGCAGTCACCGCACGGGAGCAGGCCGAGGCGACGCGCCCCATGCAGGCCATGCGCGGCCGGGCCAGCTATACCGGCGAGCGCAGCATCGGCACGCTGGACGCGGGGGCCGTCGCCGTCGCCGTGATGTTCGAGGCACTTGCCGACCTGCGGCCGGAACACCCGGCCCAGTCCTGACCCCATGGAGGTGGCGGCATGAAGAAATTCGTCAACGACCCGCGGCAATACGTGCCCGAGATGCTCAAGGGCATCGCCCTGGCTAATCCGGACACGCTCACGTACGTGCCCGCCTACAACCTCATCATGCGGGCCGATGCGCCCCGCGACAACAAGGTCTCGATCATCCAGGGATCCGGGTCCGGCCACGAACCCGCCCACGTGATGATCGTTGGCAAGGGAATGCTCGACGCTGCGTGCCCCGGCGACGTGTTCTCCGCCCCGCCGATGGACTACGTGCTGGAAACGAGCAAGCTGCTCAACTCGCCCAAGGGCGTGCTGCACATCGTCAACAACTACACCGGCGACCGGATGGCGTTCGAGATGGGCCAGGAGATGGCGGAGGCCGACGGCATCAGGATCGGCACGCTCCTCGTCGACGACGACGTTGCGGTGAAGGACTCGACGTACACGGTTGGCCGACGCGGCGTCGCCGGGAACTTCTTCGTGATCAAGGCGGTCGGAGCTGCGTCCGAACAGGGCGCGGAACTCGACGAGTTGCTGCGTATCGGTAACAAGGTCAATTCGGTCACCCGGACGATGGGCATGGCACTGACCTCATGCACCCCGCCCGCCAAGGGCTCCCCGCTGTTCGAGCTCGGGGACGATGAGATGGAGATGGGCGTCGGCATCCACGGCGAACCAGGGCGCCGCCGCGAGAAGCTCGCCAGCGCCAACGAGATCGCTGACGAATTGCTCGACGCCGTGGTTACCGACCTGCCTTTCGGCCCGGGTGACGACGTGGCGCTCATGGTCAACGGTCTGGGCGGCACCCCCATCAGCGAGTTGTACCTGCTATACGGATACGCGCACGAGAATCTGGCCCAGCGCGGGATCAACGTCCGGCGGAACTACGTCGGCAACTACTGCACTTCACTCGACATGGCCGGCGTGTCGATCACGCTCAGCCGCCTCGACCCCGAGACCGAGGAGCTGCTCGCCGCGCCCGCCGAGATCGCGATCCGGACGTTCTGACTGCGCCGCCGGTTTTGCCATGTCATAGGGATGACCTGCTCGATCCCGCTGGGCAGCAGGTCCGCTGGGCCACGACAGGCGGGCTGTCGTGTCAGTCCGGCTGGCCGGGCAGCGGCTGCCGGGGTTCCAGGCCGCCGTCGGCCCGCAGGATGCCGAGCAGGCGGCGGGTCTCGGCGAGCGCCTCCCTGGCGGTCGCCGACACCCCCCGGATCGCCTCGCTGGCACGGTCAGGCATAGGCCCAAGAGCGGACACCGGCGCCGGTGAGCAGCCATCCGCGCCGAAAAAGGATCACTCCCCCGAGGGCAGACACCGTTGCCGCATGCAGGCCGGCCCGGATTGTCCACGCTCGCCTGCTGGGACCTGCCGCGGGCTTGACTACGCCCGGATCATGTGAGGTCGGTCGCCTTTGTGATATCCGGGGACGGGGGACGTGCGTGGCTTGTCCCAGCTGTCTCGCCGGTGGTAGCGGCCATGCGTTCACCCACCAGTCGTCATGGCGCGTCCCAGGTGACAGCGCCCGCCAGCCTGGTCTGGCACACGCCGATCGCGCCGATCGCCGCCGGATCGACCCTCCGCGGATCATCCGACAGCACAACGAAGTCGGCGTACTTGCCCGGCGTCAGCGACCCGGCCACGTCGTCGCAGTGGGTCTGCCAGGCCGCGTCAATGGTGACCGCGCGCAGCGCGGACATCACGTCGATGCCTTCGGCCGGGTTCAGCACGCTGCCGTCCCTGGTCGACCGGGTGACCGCGGTCTGCACGGCCAGCAGCGGAGACATCGGCGAGACGCTGTAGTCGCTGTGGAACGAAGGCCTCAGGCCATGCCGCAGCGCACTCGCCGCCGCGTCCAGCCGGTCCGCCCGGTCCGGGCCGAGGATATGGTCACGCAGCGCGCTGCCCCAGTAGTAGACGTGGTTCATCAGGAAGCTCGGCGAGACGCCGAGTTGCGCCATCGCGCGGAAGTGCTCCTCGTCGGCGAGCGAGCAGTGCTCGATCCGGTGCCGCAGGTCCCTGGCCGGTGCGCCGGCCAGCGCCTTCTCGTAGGCGCCGACCGTCAGGTCAAGCGCGGCGTCGCCGTTCGCGTGCACCATGAGCTGCCAGCCCCGGTCGTGCGCGTAGCGGATGACCTCCCCGAGTTCGTCCGCGGAGCAGTTCGCCGCGCCGCAGCCGGCCGACTCCAGGTAGGGCTCCCGCTGGTAGCCGGTGCGGCCCTGGTTGGAGCCGTCGCTGATGGCTTTCCAGCTCACCGCGCGCACCATGTCGTCGCCGTCGCCTGGCCGCAGGCCCGCCTTTTCCCACGCCTCGCGCGCGGCGTCGAGCTGGGCGGTGGTGATCCGGGCCGACAGCCGCCCGGAAGCCGCGAGGCCATGCAGGATGTCTAGCTCGCTGGCGCCGAAGAGCGCACCGGTGGCCGCCTCGTGCACCTTTGTGATCCCCTGGCTCGCGGCGCGGGCCAGGATGCCGGCCAGCCCGTCGAGCAGCTCATCGTGGCTCAGCTGCGGGACTGCGGACAGCACCGGCATCATCGCGGACATCTCGGAGACGACACCGGTGAGCGCCCCGTTCGCCCGCAGGTACCGGCCGCCCGGCGGGTCCGGCGTCTGCGCGGTGACGTGCGCGCGCGCCAGCGCCGCCGAGTTCGCGTACAGGAAGTGCATGGACGCGTTCGCCACCAGCACCGGGTTCGATGGCGCGATGCGGTCGAGGATCGCCGCGGTCAGATCCGGCTCGCCGGGATATAGGGAAGGGTCGAACAGCTTGCCGGTCACCCACTCGCCCGGTGCGGCGGCCGCCGCGGCCTGGCCGAGCCGCTCCACCACGGCCTCGAACGTCGGATTCGCGATCGGCGAGCAGTCGATCCATGCGTCGAACAGCACCGTGCTCCACAGGTGCATGTGCGGTTCCACCAGGCCGGGCAGCGCCACCCGGTCGCCGAGCTCGAGTATCTCGGTACCAGGACCGCGCAGCCCGCCGAGTTCGGCCCGCGATCCGAGCGTGAGCACGCGGCCGCCGGTCACCGCCATGGCCGCCGCGGCCGGCCACCGCGGATCCATCGTCAGCACGGCCCCGAGGACGAGCAGGTCCGCATGCCGCGGGTCGCCGCCCCGGTCCCGCGCACCCGCGTGCACGGCGGCGGCGCCGTGCCGCCCGCCCCCGCCCGGCGTCGCGCGCCACCGGACAAGGCCCCGCATGGCCGGATGGATCACACAGCACCCGGCCCGGTACGGACCGGTTGTCAGGACTTGGCTTGTCACCGCAGCTCCCCCGTCGCCGCTCGCAGACCAAAGTTCCCGTCCGTACCATAACGGTAATCTAGGGGCTACCCTGCGTACAACAGCACCCTCCGGCGGCGGCTGGTTAGACGAGGTGTCAACTTGCGCTTGCCCTGGTAACAGGACTGCCAGATGCCAATTGAATGGTGGTCAGGGGCGGGCTGCCCCGGCGACCGGCGTGCGGTGGGTGGTAAGACGTTCGGGCGACGGCGGTTGTTTCCGCCGGTGGCGAGCCAGTCGCCGGGGCTGGGGATTGTGCCCGGGCCGGGCCGGCTGCCTTTGGCCCTTCTTTTGGCATAGCGTGAGTGATGAGAGGCCCGGCGGGCCGGGCCCGGAAGGGCGTTAAGTCCAGTCCCTGCTGACGCTTCCCTTTCTCAGCCGAAGGAGCCGCCAGGTGAATGATCGCCCTGATCGTGCGGGCAGAGGAACGTATTCTTGCCCGCGATTGCGTCGCTGAGATGGCAGGTGACAGGCTGGGCCGGATACTGGCTGCGCTGTCTGCCGGGGGAGATGGGTGGTCCTCTGCCCGGCTGTGCGCAGTGTGCCCCGGGATCGTGGGGGTGAACGGTGCCGGGGTCATGCTCATGTCGGGTGACATACCGCGCGGGTCGTTGAACAGCACCGATGATGCTAGCCAGCTGATCGAGGAGCTGCAGTACACGCTGGGCGAAGGCCCGTGCGTGGATGCCTACAGCAAGGACACGGTGGTGGCCGAGCCCGACCTGGCCTATCCGGTGGCCCGCCGGTGGCCAGCGTTCACCCCGCCGGCGCTGCAGGCGGGCGTGCGCGCTGTGTTCGGGTTCCCGCTGCGGGTCGGCACGGTGCGCCTGGGGGCGCTCAACCTCTACCGCGACCAGCCGGGCCCGCTGAACGACGAGCAGCATGCTGACGCGCTGGTCGTCGCCGACGTCGCCGCCCGCTGGGTCCTGGACACCCAGGCCGGGGCACCCTCCGGCACGGTGGCGAAAGAGCTGGAGGCCGGCGCCGACTTCCATTTCGCGGTACACAACGCGGCGGGCATGGTCTCGGTCCAGGAAGGGATCAGCGTCGCCGAGGCGCTGATCCGCCTGCGGGCGTTCGCGTTCGGCAACGATCTCCTGCTCGCCGATGTGGCCGATGACGTTGTCGACCGCAGGCTGAGGCTGGGATGAGCCCCGCTCACCCGGCGCAGCCAGGCGGGGACAGGCCGCCACAAGGATGGATGCCGCGGCCCGGGCCCGGTCTCGTGCCCGGCGGCCCTGACCGGCTGCCGGGCGTTCAGGAGGTGAGCCGAGATGTTCGAAGCAGTCGACGCGATGCGATCAGTGGCCGAGATGGCCGACACCCTCGTCGATGACTACGACGTGGTTGACCTGCTGACCGGGCTTGCCGACCGGTGCGTCAGCGTGCTCGGCGTGTCCGCGGCCGGGGTGATGCTGGCCTCTCCCGCGGGCCGGCTGGGGCTGATCGCGTCCTCTAGCGAGGTGATGCGCCTGCTGGAGTTGTTCGAGCTGCAGGCCCAGGAAGGCCCCTGCCTAGATGCCTTCCGCACCGGGGAGCGCGTCGAGCGCGAGGATCTGGAGGCCGAGTCCGGCCGCTGGCCGTCATTCTCCGCCGCTGCTCTCAGGGAGGGTTTCCAGTCGGTGTCCGCCCTGCCGCTGCGGTTTCGTGACGTCACCCTTGGCGCCCTGAACCTGTTCAGCGTCACGCAGGCCCCGATGGCCGAGGCGGACGTCATCGTCGCCCGCGCCTTCGCGGACCTCGCCACCCTCAGCATCGTGCAGCATCGTGCCATCGCCGGGGCCCAGCGCGTGAACGAGCAGCTCTCCGCTGCCCTGACCAGCCGGGCGGTAATCGAGCAGGCCAAGGGCGTGGTCGCCGAGCGCGCCGGCGTCGACCTGGCCGAGGCTTTCTCCCGGCTGCGGGCCTACGCCCGCGATAGCAACCTGCGACTTACCGATGTCGCCCAGGCGGCCGTAGCCGGCACCCTCGATCTCGATTCGCTGGGGTGGGCCCGTGTTGTACGTTGGTGAATCTCGCCATTTCGGGCCATAACCCGGTTTGTGGCCTGGCTGCGTACCGGTAGGCCGCGTCCCGATAGCCCATAATGCTGGTAAGTGCGGCGCCGTCAGCCGTCGGAGAACCGGGGGCGATGTGAGCGCAGACGCCGAGCCCAGTGTTTACGCTCTGCTGACCGACGGCACCACGATCGAGATCCGGCCCGCGCGGCCTGACGACTTCGGCGCGGTCCGGGAGATGCACGAGAAGCTGACCCCGGACAGTCTCTACCTGCGTTTCTTCAGCATGAGTCCGATAGCGGCCGAACGGGAGGCGCGCCGGCTCTGCCGTGAGCCCGCGCCGGATCACGCCGCGCTGCTCGCCGTGATGGACGGCGAGCTGATCGGCTGCGGCAGTTACGAGTGCGACGATCCCCCGTCCCAGTCGGCCGAGATCGCCTTCGCGGTCGCCGATGACATGCACAACCGTGGCGTGGGCATGCTCCTGCTGGAGCACCTGATCTCGCTGGCCCGCGGCCGCGGCCTGCGCGCCTTTACCGCGGAGACGCTGAGCGAGAACGCGCTCATGCTGAGAGTGTTCGCCGACGCCGGGCTGCAGGCGCACCGCGCCCTGGCCGACGGTGTGTACGACCTCACCTTCCCGCTGCCCTCCGGCGAGGAGGACGTCACCCTCGGCACCTACCGTGACGCGGTGGCCGAGCGGGAGCGGTCTTCTGGCGTGGCCAGCCTGCGGCACGCACTGGCCCCGGCCGCGGTGGCGGTCATCGGCGCGAGCCGACGGCCCGGCTCGGTCGGGCGGGTCATGCTGCGGAGCATAGTGACCGGCGGCTTCTCTGGCCCGGTGTACGCGGTCAATCCAGCGGTGACCGAGCTGGAGGGTGTTCCCTGCGTGCCGTCGGTGGCCGCGCTGCCCGAGGGGTTCGACCTGGCGGTCATCGCCACGCCGGCGGCGGCCGTGCCCGGTATCGCCGAAGAATGCGGGCGTCGGGGGGTCAAGGCGCTGGTGGTGCTCGCGGCGGGACTCAGCGGCGCGGCCCGCGCGGGGCTGCTGGGCATTTGCCGCCGCCACGGCATGCGGATGGTCGGGCCGGGCAGCTTGGGTGTCGCCGACACCAGTGCCGGCCTCGACGCCACGTTCGCGGGCCACCACCCCAAGCCGGGAAGCGCGGGCCTGGCGCTGCAGTCGACCGGTGGCGCCGGCTTCGCCGTGGCCGAGCACCTGTCGCGGATCGGCGTCGGGATCTCCTCCCTCGTCTCGCTCGGCGACGCAGACGACGTGGCCGGCGACGACATGCTGCTGTGGTGGGAGTCCGACCCGGCGACCAAGCTGGCCCTGCTGTATCTGGAGTCGATCGCGAACCCGCCCAAGTTCGTCCGCACGGCCCGCCGCGTCGGCCGCAGCATGCCGGTCCTGACTGTCATTGTGGGCCGGTCCGTGACGGGCCGGCGCCTGGCCGGGGCGCGCGCCGCGGCGGCTACCCCCCTGCTCACCAGGCAGGCCCTGTTCGAGCAGGCCGGGGTGATCGCTGTCGCGAACCTCGGCGAGCTGCTCGACACCGCGGCGCTGCTGGCCACGCAGCCGGCACCCGCCGGGCCCAGGGTCGCCGTGGTATCCAACACCCGCGGCGCCGCGGTGCTCGCCGCCGACGCGTGCGGCGACGCGGGCCTGCAGGTCGCCCGGCTGGCCGGGGACACCCGGCGGGCGCTGCGGGACCTGCTTCCCCGCGACGCCACGGTGACCGGGCCGGTCGATACCACCCTGCTGATCGGCCCCGGAACCTTCCGTCAATGCCTGGAGCTGGCCGGGGCCGATCCGGGCGTCGACGCGGTGCTGGCGCTGACGACCACGAGCGCGGGCAGCGACCCGGTACCCGAGGTAAGCGCCGCGCGGCTGCCGGTGCCGATCGCCGCCGCGGTGCTGAACCAGGTGGAAGTGGTCCGGCTGCTCCAGGCCCCGGGCGAGGACTCCCCCGCCGTTCCGGCCTATACCTACGCCGAGTCCGCCGCCCACGCCCTCGGCCACGCCGCCCGCCACGGTATCTGGCGGGCGATCCCGCCGGGAAACGTGCCCGACCTCGACGGCCTGCGCCCGGACCGGGCGAGGGAACTGGTCGCGAAATTTCTGGCCGCAAGGCCGGCCGGCGGCTGGCTGCCGCTGGACCCGACCGTGGAACTGCTCGGCTGTTACGGCGTGCCGCTGGCCGACAGCATCGGGGTCGTCACCGAGGACGCCGCCGTCACGGCGGCAGCCCGGTTCGGGGGCCCGGTCGCGCTCCGGGCGGACGTGCCCGGCCTGGTCCGTGCGCGTGGCGCCGGCGCCCTGCTGATCGATCTGCACGGCGCGGACGAGGTCCGGCGCGGCTTCCGCTCGCTGAGGGATGCTTTCGGCCACCGGCTGGCCGGTGTCATCGTCAAGCCGATGGTCACCGGCGGCGTCGAGGTGATGATCAGCATGCTGCAGGAAGAGGTCGTCGGTCCGCTGGTGCTATTCGGGGCTGGCGGTGCGGCCGCCGATGTGCTGGCTGACCGCGCGGCGCGGCTCGCTCCGCTAACGGACTCCGATGCCGACGAGCTGATCCGCTCGATCCGCGCCGCCCCGCTCCTGCTCGGGCACCCCGGCGCCCCCGGCGCCGATCTGACCGCGCTGCGGGACCTGCTGCTGCGCGTCTCCCGGATGGCCGATGACCTGCCGCAGATCGCCGAGCTCGAACTGAGCCCGGTTTTCGCCCGCCCGGACGGCGTGCAGGCCGTCGATGCCCGGATCCGCCTTCAGGCCGCCGAGCCCGCCGACGCCCACCTCCGCCGGCTGCACTGACCGCCGGCCATCTACTCCGGCGGAGATGTGTCTCGGCTAGCCGGGACCGACGCGCCGAGCCCGCGTGCTATCGGCGGGCAGGGCGACTACGGTTTGGAGCTATGCCAGACGATGAAGCCAATCTCAGTTCTCCCAGCGGTTCTGCTTCGTCCGGCCCGGGAATGAGTGCCCGGCGTGTGCTGGAGCCCTTGAGTGAGGCCGAATGCGTGCAGCTGCTCGCCAGCGGCGGTCTGGGGCGTCTGGTCTACAACAGCCGGTATGGGCCCACGGCGCTGCCGACCGTGTACAGGATCGACGGCGAGTCGATTGTCCTGGGCACGTGGGACCCCGCCCTCTTTGACGAAGACCTGCGTACTGGTATTGCGCACGCTGAGTACCAGGTCGCCGTGGAGGCCGACCAGATCGATCTGGAGGCGCGCGAGGGGTGGATCGTCCTGGTGCGGGGAGCGGCGCATCATCTGGATACCGAGGCCGAGCGCGCGCCGATCATCGGCGCCGGGCTTGAGCCGTGGATCGAGGGGGTGCCTGCGCACTTCATCCGGGTGAACCCCACCAGTGTATGGGGCAACCGCGTCCTCCGGGCATGATGCCAGCGGCAGTGTGACCCGTGGGAGCAAGGCTGAGCATCTGGGTGCAAAATACGCCCAGACTGTCTGCTGACCTGGGAACGACTGTCCGTTGGCGTCCGGTTCGGGTCAGCACACCTGACGGATATACGTTTTGGCCGGCGGCGGGTGATGCTTACGGCGCAGTTTCCGGCGGGATGTTGAAGGGCGTGATGACCTGGATGGGCGCGGGCGTGGTGACGATCGGGCCTTCCAGGGCGCCGTGGGCTTGCATGACGATCTGGCAGGCGCGGTGCATGTCCCGGCGCAGGTCGTGGTAGAGCACGGCAGAGAGGCGGCCCGTTTCGAGCAGTTCCCGGTTGTCTGAGTCCAGGTCGTGCGCGATGAACGCCCGGCAGGGGCGGTGCCGTGCATCGAAGGCGTCCAGGATGGCCCGGTTGCCGCCGCCGATCGAGTAGACGGCCTCGATGTCGGGGTGGTGGTCCAGGGCATCGAGCGCCAGCCGGTAGACCGAGGTGTCCAGGCCGTCGGTGTCGGTGATCTCGGCGAGGCCGCGGTGCGGCCACCGCTCACGGATCGCGGCCCGGAAGCCGATCTCGCGTTCCTCCTCGCCGCGGAAGACAGTGCGGCTCAGCGCCACGAGGATGCGGCTGTCCCGCTCTCCCAGCCACTGGTTGACCAGGTAGGCCGCGGTGGACCCGGCCGAGCGGTTGTCCGTCCCGACGTAGGCCACCCGCTTGCTGAACGGCAGATCGGTGACCAGCGCGACGACCGGGATTCCGGCCTCGGCTAGCCGCAGCACCGCGGTGTCGACTTCGGGCGCCTCCGGGGCCTTGAGGATGACCCCGCGTGAGCCCCGCCGGGCGATCGTGTCCAGCACGTTGGCGATCTCGCGCGGATGCCCCTTCTCGCGGAAGTCGAACCGCGACCGTACGACCGCGGGCCGCAGCGACGGCAGCTCGTGCTCGAGCGCGGCCTTGACCGCGGCGGAGAACCGGCCGGGCGTCTGCATCACGACGTCGATCATGAAGACCCGGCCGTTGAGCCGTAGCTGGCTGGCCTGCCGGTCCAGATCGGCGATGGCCTGCTTGATGTCGTTGACAGTGCTCCGCCGCACGCCGCCACGGTGGTTGAGGACCCGGTCCACGGTGGCCTCGCTGACTCCGGCCTGGCGCGCTATCTCCCGAATGGGGTAGGGGTGGGTCATGCTGTCGTCCTGATGGATTACTGATGTTCTTCTACGTGACGACAAGCGGCCATGCGGCCGTCGGCCGTCGGCCGTCGTGAACCCCTTGCTGTGAGTAACCGCGCGAGTCGGATCTGTTAGGTCTAATTTACCTCATCAATTGATAGGAAGACCAGCCCCGGGCCGTCTGCGTGGCTGTACCAAGCCGGAAAAGCCGGTATGTCAGGCCATGACACGACCGTCAAAATGATGGATTTTTGATGGTTGATGAACTGTTGACTTGGCGGTTCGGGTCACGCAGTGTCGAGTTCATTGAACCGATAGGGGCGGCTGGCCGCCCCAACACGCTGACGGGCTGGTACACACAAATGGAGATGCTGATCGGCGGCACGTGGCAGCCCGCCGCGAGCGGCCGCACCGAGGACGTGACCTCGCCGTTCGGCGGGACGGTCACCGGGACGGTCCCGGTCGCCGACGCAGCCGACGTCCGCCCCGCGCTGGACCGGGCCGGGGACGGCGTGGTCACCTGGCGGCGCACGCCGGCCTCGACCCGGGCGCCCTCGACCGGGCCAACGATGAGGTCCTCGGCGCGGTCCAGATCGAGTCGGCCGCCGCGGTCGGCGACGCCGACCAGATAGCCGGACTGGACGGGGTGGATGTGCTGTTCGTCGGCCCGCGCGACCTCAGCCACGACCTCGGCGTCCCCGGCGACCTCACCGCCCCGGCGTTCACCGAGGCCATCGGGCGCGTGCTAGCGGCCTGCCGCCGGAACGGAAAGGCCTGCGGCCTGCTCGTCACCGACGGCGCCGCCGCCGCCCGGCGGCTCGAGCAGGGCTGGTCCTTCGTGGCCACCGGCTCGGACACCACCTTGCTCGCGACCGCGGTCAGCGCCGAACTCGGCCGGGCCCGCACCTCACCCAAGCCTCAGTGACAGAACAGGACCCCGGCCATGAAGATCACCGACGACGGATACGCCCAGCCCGGCATCGGCCTGATCAGCGTGGGCTGGATGGGCAAGCTGCACAGCCGCGCCTACCAGGCCATCCCGCTGGTCTACCCCGAGCTGAAGATCCGGCCGCAGTTCGTGCACGCGGCCGACACCGCCCCGGACCGCGCCGATTATGCCCGGGAGGTTCTCGGCTATGCCAAGGCCGGGACCGACTACCGCGACGTGCTCGCCGACCCCGAGGTCGACGTGGTGTCCATCTGCGCCCCCAACATGCTGCACCGGGAGATCGGCGTGGCCGCGGCCCGGGCCGGCAAGCCGTTCTGGATCGAGAAGCCGGTAGGCCGGGACGTCAGCGAGACCGCGGAGGTGGCCGCGGCGGCCCGGGCGGCCGGCGTCGTGACGTCCATCGGCTACAACTACCGGCATGTCCCGGCCGTGGAGCGGGTCCGCGAGCTGATCGCGGCGGGCGAGCTCGGCCGGATCACCAACGTGCGCGCGGCATTCTTCAACAGCTACGCCGCCGAGCCCAACGGCGCCCTGTCCTGGCGGTTTCGCCGCGACCAGGCCGGCAGCGGCGCGCTCGGCGACCTGCTCAGCCACGTAATCGACTTGGTGCAGTACGTCGTGGCGCCGATCACCGAGGTCAGCTCGCTGCTGTCCACCGTGTACACCCAGCGGCCCATCCTGCCGATGGGATCGGCCACCCACTTCGCCGTGATCGAGAACGGCGAGATGGGCGAGGTGGAGAACGACGACTACGTGGCGGCCCTGGTCCGGTTCGCGGCCGGCTCTCACGCGGCCGGGGCCGTCGGCACGCTGGAGGCGTCCCGGGTCAGCGTAGGCCCGCAGTCCGGCCTCGGCTTCGAGATCTACGGCACCGACGGCTCCGCGGCCTGGAACTTCGAGCGGATGAACGAGTTCCGGCTCTGCCTGGGCCGGGGCGGGGCCAACGCCGGGTACACCACCGTCCTGGGCAATGCCCATCTCGGCGACTACGGCCGGTTCCAGCCCGGACCGGGCAACAGCATGAGCTACGACGACCTCAAGGTCATCGAGGCCAAGAAGTTCCTGGTCGCGGTGAGCGGGGGGGAGCAGCGCAACTCCACCATCGAGGAGGCGCTGGCCGACGCAGGGGTCATCTCGGCCACAGCGGCCTCGGCCCGGGACGGCGCCTGGCACAGCGTGACGCCGGTCCCCGACGCCACGTTCGGGCACGCCTGATGGCCGGCCGCCTGCCGGTCGTGGTGGCGCTGGGATCGGTTGACCCAGCGCTGGTGACCGCCAAGGACGGCTGGGAAGACGTCCGTATCCCAAGCTGGTCAGTCGCCCGACGAGCGCGCTGCCGCCCCGGGTCGCGGCCGCCCGCGCCGGTGAACGTGCCGGGCGCCCCGGAGTCGACGAATGGCTCGACGCCGACCTGGAATTCCCCGGCGGCGCCACCGGACGGGCCCGCTGCAGCGTGGCCGCCGGCCACCGGCGATACCGCTGCGGGATCATCGGCAGCCGTGGCGAGGCGGCCGCCCTGAATTTCGTCGAGCCGCACCACGACGACCGGATCATCGTCACCACTGCGGCCGGAACCCGCACCGAAGAACTCGGCCGCCGATCCTCCTGCACCTACCAGCTTGAGGCATTCGCCGCCCACCTGCGCGATGGTACCCCGCTGCCCACCGACGCCGACGACGCGGTCGCCAACATGCAGCTCATCGACAACGGCTATCACGCCGCTGGCCTCACCCCACGGCCAGCCGGCCAGCCGCTCATCAACGAAGCAGCCCATTGACCCGAGCCGCGGGCCGCCGCCAATCCTGCCTGGGCGCCCCCACCGCACGAAGGAGATCCATCCATGACCAGCTCCGCTGACAAGATCGCCGGCGCGCCCATCTCCTGGGGTGTGTGCGAGGTACCCGGCTGGGGCTACCAGCTCCCGCCCGAGCGTGTCCTGACCGAAATGCAGCAGGTCGGGCTGGCCGCCACCGAGTTCGGCCCGGACGGGTTCCTCCCCGCCGACCCGACGGTCATGGCCGAGCTGCTGGCCGCCCGGCACCTCACCGCAGTCGGCGGGTTCACCCCCGTCGTCCTGCACGAGTCCGGCCACGACCCGGTCCCCGGGATCGACCGCCTGCTGGACAGCTACGACGCTTCCCACGCCGACGTGCTCGTGCTGTCCGCCGCCACCGGCCAGGACGGCTATGATACCCGCCCTGAACTGGACGGAATCCGGCTGGAAGACGCTGCTCGGCAACCTGGACCGGCTGACCGCCCTGGCCGCCGGGCGCGGCGTCCGCGCCGTCCTGCACCCGCACGTCGGCACCATGATCGAGCGCGGCGACGAGATCCAGCGGGTGCTGGAAGGCTCGGCCATCTCGCTGTGCCTGGACACCGGGCACCTGCTGATCGGCGGGACCGACCCGGCGGAGCTGACCAGGCAGGCCTCGGACCGGGTCGCGCACACCCACTTCAAGGACGTCAACGACCAGATCGCGGCCCAGGTCCGTTCGGGCCGGCTGACCTACACCGAGGCCGTCGGGCGCGGTATGTACCGGCCGCTGGGCTGCGGCGACGTGGACTTCGCCGCCATCGTCAGCCACCTGCGCGGCCGCGGCTACGACGGCTGGTACGTCCTGGAGCAAGACACCATCCTCACCGAGGAGCCCCGGGGCGAAGGCCCGGTCGCGGACGTCCGGCAAAGCGCCACCAACCTGCGCGAGCTGCTGACCGCCGGGCGGCGACGCGACGGCGCACCGCCTGTCGGCGGGACACCGGGATAAGCGACCAGGAAAGGCGGCGCCAGTGAAGGGGGCTGGGAAGATGGGCGGGGCCCTAGAGTCGAGCGGGCCACACAGCCTGCTGTGGGACCAGGTAGTCCTGATCAGCGGCGGCACAGCGGGCCTGGGCGCGGGCATCGCCCGGGCGGCGGTCCGGGAGGGCGCGACCGTCGCGGTCACCGGCCGGCGCCGTGAGCCGGGCGAAGCGCTGGCCGCCGAGCTCACCACGGGCGGGACCAAGGCGCTGTTCGTGCAGGCCGACGTGGCCGGCGCATCGCTGCCGATGGGCAAGCTCGGGCAGGTCGGCGAGATCGCCGAGTTCGTGGTGTTCCTGCTGTCCGACCGGTCCGGCGTGGTCACCGGCTCGGTCATTGACTGGGACCAGAACGTGCTGGGAGGGATGGACTGATGCGGCTCGGATTGCTCGGCCTCGGCCGGATCGGCGCATTTCACGCCGAGACCCTGGCCGGCCTGCCAGCCGTCGAGGAGCTGGTACTCAGCGACCCGGTGCCGGCGGTGGCCGAACAGGCCGCCGGACGGCTCGGCGCGCGGATCGCCGGAAGCCCCGGGGCGGTGCTAGCGTCCGGGGTCAATGGGATGGTCATCGCCGCCCCCACCGGCCTCCACGCCGAGCTCATCGAGTTGTGCGTTGCCGCGGGCCTGCCCACCTTCACCGAGGTGGTGGCCGGCCGGCGCGCGTCACCGTGCACGGTCCTGGATGCGATCGAGACCGGCTGGGTGGCCGAGGCCTGCACGCTGTCGCTGCGCGAGCACCGCCCGGTCCAGATCGAGGAAGTCCGGATCCGGTGATCTTGTGCCCGCCAGGGCTGTTTCCGCAAAAACGGCGCCCAATGGCGTTGCCCTGTCAGCGGCGGCAGGACGCCGGTGATCGAAAAAACATCTCAGACTTCGGGCGATTGCAGTGCCGGGCCGCGACCACTAGCCAGACGCTTTCAGGCGGTGCGCTTTTCAGGCGGTGCGCTGCAGCGCGGACGGGGAGTGCCGCAACTCCTGCCGCTGCCCGGTCCCCTCTCCCGCCAACTCCCAGCCCGGGTCAGTTCCGTTACTCTGGGTATCGGCCTGGTGCTTCTGGCTGCAACGGGGATGTTGTGACACAGTTGACACTGGCACCATGCAGGTTGGGCATTCAAGGCTATGCGAGGCAGTCACCGATGCGTCCTGACATCAGACCTGGCGGCATCTTCCCTGATTACGCTCTCCCGGACCACATCGGCACGGTGCGTACGCTCAGCGAGCTGCAGGGCCGCGATCCGCTGATCCTCACCCTGGCGCGGGGCAACTACTGTCCCAAGGAGCACCAGCAGCACCTTGAGCTGGCGGCCAACTACCCGAAGATCGCGGTGGCCTACACCCAGATCGCCACTATCGCCACCGACGACCATCACACCCTGCAGGAGTTCCGCGCGTCGGTGGGCGCCCAGTGGACCTTCCTGTCCGATCCCGGCCGGACCGTCCAGCAGGACCTCGACATCGCCGAGTACACCGACCCCGAGCACAACCCCATGATCCCGCACACGCTGGTGCTCAAGCCGGGGCTGGTCATTCACAGCGTCTATAACGGCTACTGGTTCTGGGGCCGCCCGTCGTTTTACGACCTGTGGCATGACCTGCGTGCCGCCAGTAGCGAGATCCGCCCGGACTGGGATCTGAGCACCCCGGGGCTCCGCGAAGCCTGGGACGCGGGCGACTACTCGAAGTTTCACGGCTGGGACCGGCGGTCCCCTGGGTCGACGCCGACATCGTATGTGTGACAAAGCGACGATTGGTGCTGCATCTAGTGGCCCGCGTGACTCCTCAGGCCGGGGACCACACAAGTCGCGTCGCCGCTTTCTTATGCTGCCCGCCGCGCGCGGCCCGCGGCGAATGACCCGGGCGGGCCAGGTAACGCACGCTCACCGGGTTTGCTTTGCGGCGCTTGGCTAAGTCACGGCGAGTTATGCAAGGCGGGTCACCTGGTAGCCAGCAAAGATCACGGAGGGGGCGAGGCCAGTGAGCACGCCGGTATGCGAGATGCTCGGGATTGAACGGCCGATCGTCCAGGCACCCATGGCCGCGGTTCCTGGCCTGGCCGCGGCGGTCTCGAATGCCGGCGCGCTCGGCATGGTGACGCTCACGTGGTCCGCTGACGCCGGAGCCGTCGTTCGTGAGACGGCGGCGCTGACGGCGCGGCCGTTCGGCGGCAACTTCGTTCTCACCGAAGATCATCACCGTCGCCTTGACCAGGCCCTCGAGGCCGGCTTGCGGATCGTCTCGTTTATGTGGGGGGATCCCAGCGGCTACATCGAGCCTGTGCATGCCGCCGGGGGAGTCGTTATGCACACGGTCCGCAGTGCCGAGGAGGCACGGCGGGCAGTCGCGTCCGGCGTGGACGTGGTTGTCGCACAGGGCTGGGAGGCCGGCGGGCACGTGTGGGGTACCGTCGCGACACTGCCGTTGGTGCCCGCCGTGGTGGACGCGGTGGCGCCAGTGCCGGTGATTGCGGCTGGCGGGATCGGTGACGCTCGCGGAGTCGCGGCGGTGCTCGCCTTGGGTGCCCAGGCCGCGTGGCTGGGCACGCGGTTCCTGATGGCCGAGGAGATGCCGATCCACGAGGACTACCGGCGCCGGCTGATAGCCGCGGCCGAGACCGATCCGCAGTTGTACGCCAACCTGTACGAGGTCGGGTGGCCCGATTCTCCCCACCGCGCGCTCCGCAACTCAACGGCCAAGGCGTGGGAGGCCGCAGGCCGCCCGCCACTCGCGCAGCGGCCAGGAGAAGGCGACGTGATCGCGCACTTCGCCTCCGGCGAAGCAATCGCTCGTTACGAGCCAGCGCCGCCGATGGTCGGGACCACCGGTGAGATCGAAGCACTCTCGATGTGGGCCGGACAGAGCGTTGCACTCGTGAAAGAGCGACAGTCAGCGGCGGAAATCGTGACCGAGCTCACCTCCCACCTGTGACGGCACGGGGCGCGTTCCCCTTAGCTAGCGCCATCCGGCTGGCGCAGGAATCCTTCGCGATGGGCGGATGCAAGCGTCCATCAGGTCGGCGCCCAGGCCACCGGCCCGGAAGGCGGGTGATGATCTCAGTGCCAGCTTCAGCCACGTCTAGAGGCCGGCAGAAAGCCTGGCCGTGAATAGTCAGGCGTCCGCAGCGGCGGTCGCCCCATGGCGAAGGTGTGCTTTCCGCAAGTGCTAGGTACACCTCCGGGCTACCGCGGCGGCTTCCTGCTGACCCACTCTCGCTCAAGCCGTCAGGCAGTGTCCAGTTCGTCGGGCGCCGGGAGGGGATGCTGACCAGCCCGCAGGACCAAGCAGCGGCCGAACCCGGTCAGGCATCCTCTGATCCGGGCGGCAGTGGGACCCCTGCTGCTAGCGTGGTGTAGGTGAACAGCGCAACGGATCGTGACGCCAGGACCCGGGCCCGGCTGGAGCAGCACTGGGCGGCTTCCGAGCGCGGGGACATCGACACCGAGCACGCAATCTACGCCGAAGATGCGATCCTGGACTACCCGCAGTCCGGGGAGCGCTTCCGGGGCCGTTCAAAGATCCAGGCGCAGCGCGGCGGGCACCCGGCTGAACGCCACTTCACTGTCCTGCGGATCCGGGGCGCCGGCGACCTGTGGGTGAACGAGTGCGTGATCACCTATGACGGCGTACCCACCTACTCGGTGAGCGTCATGGAGCTCACCGGCGATCTGGTCACGCACGAGACCCAGTACTTTGCCGACCCCTTCCCGGCGCCTGCCTCGCGGGCGGCGCTAGCTGAGCCGATCCCTGGCCACGACCAATGAACCCATGCGCCGATCATCATTACCGATGTAAGGCGCGGCGGCCGTCGTTGGGCCAGAACCAGGTGAGATCAAACCACGGTTCGGTGTGACTGTTCCACTTGAGGTCACCGCCGTTCATGTGCCAGCCTCCCTGCTCGCGTCCTGGCAGGCCCCATGCTCGGTCGCCGCGCCCGGCCGCCGGACCCATCTGTCGTGACCGCCAGTCTGCCCGATCCATATCGACGGCGGCGGCCGCGGCCGGCCGATCAAGGGCTTGACGATGTCGTACAGGCCAACCGCGCCGGCCACGGCGGCGGCCAGAAGTGCCAGCGGCTGCCACCGGCGACGCCGCAGGACGAAGAAGCCTCCGACGATGACCCCCAGGGGGACGATGACGGCGGCCGACCCCAGCCATGTTATGACCCGCAGGACGCTTGTCAGCCACTCGATTCGGTGGGCGACCATCCATGCCGTCACGTGCGAGTCGTGCACGGCATCCCGTCGTGGCCTGCCACGTCGCGGGTTACGGCGCCGAATGCCAAGGCGGCGAGCGCTCCCACCGAAACGGTGAACGTCAGCCAGAACCTCCGGGGAGTCGCGGGGGCAACACGCCGGGAGCCTGCGGCTGGTTCCATCATGCCTGTGCGCCGATGGCCGCCCCGGCAGCCCCGGGAGACTGCCTCAATCCTGTCCGCAGGATATCGACGCTGAGGAGCAGGATCCATGCGGGAAATAGCAGCTCCACCCAGGCAGTCAGGCCCACGCTGACCAGCAGGACGACGGCGACGGCGAATCCGAGCATCCCGATCCATCTCGGAACCACCTTTGTCCGCATCGTAATAGTAGCCGTGCTCATGGTGAACACTGCGGCCATCCGCATCGCGTACACGTGCAGCAGGAGCCCGGTGACCTGGCGGCCGGCCGCCAGCGTGTCCGGGCCGGGGGCCGCCGATCCCGCTGCCGCCTCCGCGATCAGCCCGCCGGCGAAGGCGGCCGCGGCGAACAGCATGGCGACGAATAGCAGCCCGCTGCCGAGGAAGACCGAGGCGAAGAACCGGTCCTCGCGCTGCCCTATCCGGTCTCGTACCACCCCGATGAACCACAAGAAGGCGATGCCGGCGAAGGGCACCAGGTTCAGCGCGATGACGACGGCGCGGCGGCGGGCCGGATCTGTCAGCCATGCGCCGGCGGCGGCCGGGTCGGAAGGTGCCGAGACGGTGATGAGGATGAGGGCCAGGCCGAGCAGCAGCGAGAAAAGGATTCCCGCGGCGGCCGCAGCGCGGGGTGTACGAAGCCCGGCGCCCGTTATCGGTACTTGGTGATCCATGATTCGGCAGGCCTCCTCGGGCCGGGGACTTCAACGTATGGCCGATCTGGGCGGTCCCTCCCATCTTCCGGCTCCTGTTCCCCCCGTTTCTGTCGCTTCGCGCAGCCGACGCGCGGAGGACGGTCCGCGTCAAGAGCGGTCAAGCGGGTCAATGAACGGCGGCACCCATGCCACACCAGGGGTTGACTGGGTTCTGGTGGGTTGACCCTTGCCGTGCGGTCGTCAGCTTGATCTGCCTGAAACTTGATAACTCAACAGTGTGAGGGCCGGTGGAGGACCTTCCCTGCTCGTTCCACGCCGCGCCGGCACTCGAACTAGAAGACCGCCGGGCTCGACGTAGTGATACCCCGACTATGGGTTCTATGTGGCCTAGGAGACCAGTAGCTTTGAACCAGAATGGGTACACTAACGACGGGCATGACGTGGCTCTGACGAGTGACCTCTCGCTTGTAAGGTACGCCCGGACTGTCGGGGACAGTCGCTCACCTGATACTGTGCCGCGAACGCATCCGCTTGGATCGGCCTGTGTCGACCGGATCCCGTTGTGGTCAGCTTTGGTGGTCAGCGCGGCCGGTGGCGCGAAGCTCGCGGCCTTCTGCCCCCACCATCCAATTATGGTTTATAAGGTCAAGTATTACCGCTCAGAGTTAGCACTCTTGTCGATATCCGGAACCCAAAAGGCAAGCTCCAATGTCTTCATGACTGACCAAGTGCGCAATCGTTCTGAATGGAAAAGGCATCCGGCGCCCGCGAGCATCAACGCTGCTGCACAGCATGCGGCGAAAACAGGATTGTGACCCGTCGCAGCTTCGATAATGGCTGCAACACTGGCAAGGATTAGCGGCGGCGCAGAGTTTCTTAGCATCAGACCAATTGCCTGCAAGCGTGAGATTTCGGCGGAGGCAGTAATGTTGTGCAGCTCAATCGCTGCCCGGAGGAGTGCTTGGTTAGCTTCCAAGAACGGGCGGTTGGACGCCACCGGCACGCGATCCACGAATCTGCGTTGGATATCGGTTAGGTCAACTCTCAGTATCGGGAACCGAGAGCTTAGTGTTTGGCCTACTGTATAGGTAATGTGTCCAAGGATATAGCTTGCCACGGCGGCGATAATTATAGTCAGCGTTGCGCTAGCATGCAACATGCGTAGTGGATCTACCCATTTCAGGCGCGTGGCGACGTAAACTGCTAGCGCCAAATAGATCGAACCCGGTGCGGCGTAAGCGAAGACGTCAAATACTCCGAGCGTAATGCTCATACTTCTCTACACCTTAAATATTTAGCATTTGAATTTAGGTTACTGGCTTTTACGCGGGAGCGGTGTAGTGTAGCGCAAGATCAAGAATGCCACTGGGGAATACAGACAACATTCATGGGCCAGTCGGATAGATAGGTTTGAGGAGCAGGCCAGCGCCTGCTAAGTCATCGGACCCCCACTTCGGACGGTTAACAAGCAGTCAATCGAGGATGTCACGCAACCTATGGCCACCCCGGCAACCTCACCGTGGATGTCTCCCTGCTCCCGCCTCTTCGCCCCGAAGCCAATTCGCGCTGCGGACTGCCAGGGCTGCGGCATGCCTGACCTAGGAATCATCGTCCACTGGTATCTGCTAGTGTCCGTCGTTGTCGGTGGTGATTGTTACTCGGTTGGTTACTCCGGCTCCTCGCGTTCGTTCGGGTGGCTTGGTCGCTCTACCAGCGAAGCCACCACGTTCCCGTCGTACGGCGGGACTACTGATCCTCTCGGTCAGGCGATTCCCTTGCGAGCGATAACACGATGCCCCCTTTCAGGGCCGAGCGGAGCTTACCCGCGCTCGGCCCCGGGTCCGCCCGTGAGATCGCTCAGTCCGTCCGTGCGTAGACGCCTCGGTTCGGTACCGTAAATACAAGACCTTCATCCTTGAGCAGCTCTGTGGCACGAATCACTGTGTCCCTGCCCACGTTGTACTCCTGCCGTAGCTGCTTGATCGATGGCAGCGAGCAACCCCGCCACTCGCCCGCGGAGATCCCCTGCCGAAGGATGTCCGCAAGCTGTTGCCAGTTGGGTGGCACATTGAACTGCGCTGAGGAGCGGACGAGTGAACCCCGTTCAGCAACGGGCAGATCTGTCGGGCTGGTGAGATCTCGAATCTCGGTCTTCGGCAGGACACCCTTGGTTTTCCGCCGGGCGGAAACGGCCGATCCGGCAGCGAGCTGACCGACAGCGTAGGCCAGCTTCGTCAACTGACCAGGAATGTCGTCGAGATCGTTAGACCACTCGTCAAGCCGCACAGCGGCACGCTCTGTGTCACCGTAACGAAGTTTGGCTGCCCACGGCAGGAGCTTCGCAGCAAGCCAGCCACACCACGGGCCGACCTCGGCGAGGGCCAACGGGATGATCACGGCGAGCACAATGTCCTTGACGGTCATCTGCGCCGCCCGTAATTAATGACGAGGCCACGCTTAGGCGCTTAGATTTTCGTCCGAGAGCGCTGTCCCCGTTCAGCGATAAGCTTTGACGCAGCCGTCACACCGGCCCCTGTTAGCTGATAGTACCGCCGCCGTGGGCCCTTGTCCGAGGAGTCTTGCTGTTCCCAGTGGCCCTCGATAAGGCTGGCGTCCTCCAGCCGGTCGATCACTCCGTACACCGTGGGACCAGAACGCCGCGTGGCCTTCTTGATGTCCCAGCCGTGTATGTCTCGTCCGTCTCGATGTGCCTCGAGGAGGACTTCAAGCACGTCGAGGGTCGCCTCGGTGACCCGCTCGATGCCAGCCATAGTCCCTTATATTACCTAGTTCGGATTAGAGGCGTCAATAGAACGCGTCGGAGGCGCGCGCCCGTAGACCCACGGCTCCGGAGGCGGTTGGCGGCTAGCGCTGCCACCTGGCAAGTAGATGACCAGGCCAGGGCGCTGGTCCGCGTGTGGTCCACGTCGCCGAGCTACGCTGATCACAAATGAATCAACCAGTCGGTCGTGCGCACCGTGCAGACAACCAGGCTGCGCATCAGGCAGTTCAAGATGGTGCAGCAGAGCAGTCGCGCCAACCTGGCACGCATACTCAAGAGCCGCTGGAGGCAGAACGGCTGTGGACTCTGTTCCAGATTGACCAGCAGAGGATAAGTGCACTTGACACAAATATGATGACTATCCGAGGCTGGACGATCACTCTGATAGCGGCTATCGTCGGCTTCTCCCTGTCCCAGCATCACCGGAGCCTTCTGCTCGTAGCGATGGTAGGCGCGGTACTCTTCGGACTGCTCGATGTCCGGTACAGGCGCACGCAGCTTCTTCATGCGGACAGAGTCGACAAGGTTGAGCAAGTGATCGCCCCGAACTACAGGCTCCGGTCGCAAGGCCATCCCGAAGGGCCGCCAAGGCTAACCTTGATCCGGAGTCGATACCGCTCGTCGATCTCGTTCTATGTCGTCGTGCTTCTTCTGCTGTTGCTCCTCTGGATAGTGACTTGAAGAGTGACGGCACCAGAGTCGTGTGTCGCGGGAGACACGCGTGGCGGTATGACGAGTGTACGAGGCGCCGATGCCTATGGCTGGAGCACGGAACGCGTCTGACCTGCTGCTTAGCCTCGATTCCCGGTGCGGTAATCCGTTGAGGTCAGGGCTCCTGCCGGATGGTGTCTATCGTCGTGACCTGGGCGGATGTCAGCTCCGCTCCGGCGCACCGCGAGGGGACTTCATCCAGCCCGGACATGCTGAACCACTGGCCCCCTGCACGGAACCCCAGGTCACGAACATCTCGTCGTCACCGCTGTCCGATTCCGCCCAGGAAAATTCGCTGGTCCAGGTTCAGGAAGACTCGTTGAGGTCAGGACCAAAGCCCTGGCCAGCGACGCGAGAAGCGCGCAGGTACCCGTTCAGTCGCCTTCCCGGGAATCGAGGTTAGAAGGTCGTTTTCCGCAGGGGGTCAACCTGCGCATACCCAGGTCGGGGCTCGTTCGGGTTGTCTGTCGCTGACCGCTGGTGACTGTAGTTTCCGCCCGTTCTGGCGCGGATGTGGCACGTCTCCGGCGGTCAGCATCGGATCCGCAGTGGTCTGCACGCGCATCTGCTATCTGCTCATTTCCATGCCGACCTGCCGAGATGCTACTCACTGGTCCGCAGTAGGCGGCGACGTTAAGTGCTGCTGTGCGGCCAAAGCGGCCCACCACCAGGGTACAAACTAATGCCATTGGCCACGGCTGGCCTCTACTATGGCAGCTAGTAAATAATATGTGCGATCGTGTACACGCGTAGGAGTGCGTTCGCTTGCTCGTTGCTGTGCGACCTTGACGCCGCTCTGCGTTGCTGTCGTCGACCATGCTCGCTACCTGGTGTCGGCCCTTTCGGGGTCAAGCCAAGAAATCGAGTTCCAGCGAAGGGGGATAATATGTTGAAAATACCCGCTACCGGCTCAGAGATAAGGTTCAGTAGTCGTTGGGGTTGGATCGCATTCTTCCTATTCCTTATACTGCCGCTCTATACTATTGCTGGGATAGTGTGCTTTCGGTCTGGCCTGTTTCGATTCAACGGGACGCTAAGCGACACACAGTTGAAGAGTGTATGGACTTTCCTTGGCGCTGGTTTGGCGGCCGCTGCAACAGTCCTGGGCGGCTTGCTGACTAAATCGCATAATGACAGGACTCTTGCCTTGCAGTACGAGACTCAGAAACAACAAGAAATTCAAGAGTCGGAAGCGAACGAGAGACTCAAGATGGATACTGTCATTAGCGGCTTGAAGCTAATTTGTAATAATGGCACTTATTCGCCGAAAGCAGCGATAGCAGGCGGGCTGGCCACTCTCGTGCAACTTGGTCATCCGATTGTTGCGATGCGCGCACTCGCTGCGGCTCTGCCGGAGGACGTAGTGGACAACGACACTGCTACGTGGTTGATAAGCGAGGTTCTAACCACACAAATCACTATGGGGACACCGCGAGACCTTTCTGTTGCAAAAGACGAGGCATCGTCTCTGCTATATAAGTATTCATCCGAGCTCACGATTTCAAGTTCGGATTCTGCTGAGTTTTCGTGGCCGGGAGCTGTAACACAACAATGGCCATCGGGCCTTTCCCAGAAGGCTGGCCTTTTGCTAATAGCGGCCTTGGCCGAGCTATTGATTTCTCAGAGTGATGAGTGGTGGAATAGCAAAGGCCAGACATCTTCTTGGATCTTGTACACTCTAGACGAAGTGCTTCGGCACGAAAAGGATCCCACAGTTAAGGTGGCAGCCGCAATGCTTGGAAAAGCCATACTAGAAGCGAGCCATGATGATTATTTCGTTGGTATTAATGATGATCGCGATAGGGAAGAGATTGCCAGGGATATAGATCATGTTAACATTCCTGAAAATGTACCAACAGTCGAAGAACTTGTCGACAGAATTGAAAAGTGGGGCCAGGCACGCCGCGCGCCTTTCGGGCCTGGCCTCTGGCCTGGCCCTCGCCGCCAGGCCCGCTGGGTCGGTAGAGGCTCCGCGCGCAAGGGTGGGCCCCGAAGATGCTTTCTGCGAAGCGGTTAGAAAGGATCCTTGGGTGCCCTTGCGGGTGGAGGGGCCGACCCGGACAATGCGCGGCGTTCCGTCCCTGGCCCGGTGACTTTCGCACGGCGATAGGCGCACATGGCGCGATGTTGACGGCCGGGACCAGCTCGCGTCGCGCGGCATCGGGGGACGTGCGGCCGGGACCGGCTGCGGCCGGTGGCGGGGCAGCCGTGCGCGGCAGCCGCCGCGCCCGTAGGGCTGCCGCCCGGAAGGGCGCGAGCGAAGCTGCCGCCCCGCGACGGCGAGTCCCCGACTCTGGCCCGCCTCTATAGGGTCATCCCGGCCGCCTTTACTCACTCCCTGGTTGCACGCGCCTCATCGCGTAGCCGGGGCCTAGCCGTCAGGCGTGGCACGCCGAAGGTGCGCCCTTGATGATCGTGACGAAAATCCTCACGGCTGCGTCACTGTGGCTGTGTCGGACTCGACTGATCGTCGACACGGCGCGTTCAGGATGCCCGCGGACTGCCGAGGGTGCGGCTACTCAGTCCAGTCGAATCGTGCCCAGATGGTGCGGGTTGCGTGGTGACCCTCGATGCCCCAGCCGTTGGCGAGGGCGCGAACGATATCCCATCCGTGCTAGCCGGTCGGATCGCTTATGCCTCCAGTCCATGGGCCGCCGTTGTCTTCGACTTCGACGCGGATGTACAAACCTGGGTTGACCGTGGCTCGAACGGTGAAGGTACCGCCAGGCAAGCGCGAGCGGCTATGCAGGGCAGCATTAGCCGCTAGTTCGGAGGCGCACAGGATGATCTCATCTGCCCTTGGGCAGTCGTGCATTAATGCGCGCAGGTCGGCTCGGACCGCGCTGACATGCTCGATGCTGCCTGGATAGGTGACGCCGCTGGTGTGTAGGGCGTGTGCTCTGGCTGCTGGCGTGTGCATGGGTCCTCGCTGAGCGCGTGGTCACGGTCTCTGCCAGGAATGAGCGTACTCTTAATCTTAGAAACGTACTATAAGTACGTGTAATTTCTTATGCAGGCCTCGCATAATTAGTGCGAGCATGGCGTGACACGACTTGGAGGAGATCGATGTTCGGTCTGTTCGTGCGGTTCACGTGCAAGGACGAGGCCAGCGCCGAGGCATACGACCGACTGGTCGCCGAGACCGTGGGGGCCATCAAGGCCAACGAGCCGGGGACACTCGTCTACGCCTCGCACACGGTCGAGGGGCAGCCGTTGCAGCGGATCTTCTACGAGCTGTACCGGGACAAGGCCGCCTTCGAAGCGCACGAGGCATCGCCGAACACCCGCCGCTACCTGGACGAGCGGGACCAATATCTGGCCAGCACCGAGGTTGACTGGCTGACTCTGCAGACCGGCAAGGGCACAGGCGGGTGACGAGCCCGGACTACCAGAAGGCACTCGGACGGCGGATCGCCGCTGAACGGCGACGGCGAGGGTTGTCCCAACCAGAGCTGGCCCGGATGATCGGCCGGTCGGTGGCCTGGGTCTCGCAGGTCGAGCGAGGCGTCCGCAAGGTTGACCGGATGTCGGTGCTGGAGACCGTCGCTACCGCTCTCGACATCCCGCTCGCCGAACTGGCCGCCGAAGCACCCGTCGTCGCCGCGGTGACCGAGGAACCGCCGGGCGCGGGTGGGCTACGGCTGGTCCTGTCCGGGGCATACGCGCTGCGGGCCATGCTCGACGGACCGCGAGCCCCAGCGCTTCGCACACTTCGGACGAGGACTAATCAGGCGTGGGAGCTGACGCATGCCGGTCGTTACACCGAGCTGACCGACCTGCTCGGCGGCGTGGTCCCCGACCTTGAGACGTCCGCCCGGACAGCGCCCGAGAACCAGCGGGCCGAAGCCTTCGAACTGCTGGCCACCACATACCAGGCATGTTCGGCCGCGCTGGCCGAGATCGGCGAGCCGGATGCAGCCTGGATCGCCGCGGACCGGGCGATGGCCGCCGCTGAGCGAGCCAACAACGCGATGCTGGTTGCCGCTGGGGCGTTCCGGCTGGTGTTCGTGTTCATCGCCGCCCGGCACTACGACCAGGCCGAGGAGACCGCCCGCACCGCGGCCGCCGCCCTGTCGCCGAAAGCCGACCAAGGCGACCAGCAGGCGATGTCGTTGTGGGGCGGCCTGACCTTGCAGCGCGCGATCATCGCGGCCCGGACCAACGACGCGGACACCGCCTACAGCGAGCTGGAGCGGGCCGGGCGAATGGCCGGACGGCTCGGGGACGGGCACAACGAGTTCAACACCGAGTTCGGGCCGGTCAACGTGCGGCTCTACGAGATCGCCGTCGCGGTCGAGCTGGGCGACGCGGGCCGGGCACTGCGTGCCGCTGCCACCGTGGACACCAGCGGGCTGTCGGCCGAGCGGCAGAGCCGGATGCTCGTTGACGTCGCCCGCGCGCACGCTCAGCGCCGCCAGATCGGTGCGGCGGTCGCCGCCCTCGTGCAAGCCGAGGACATCACACCCGAACTGATCCAGGAACATGACCTGGCCCGCCAGCTCGTGTCCGACCTGCTCACCATGCAGGACCCGCCCAGCCGAGAGCTACGCGGCCTGGCGGACCTCCTCACCGTCAGATAATTCAGCTAGTATTGGTTTTATCAGGCACGTACTTCGGGTACGTGTTAGACATCCAGGCCATGGGCCTCCCCTCATCGAGGGATGACCGTGCAGAAGCCCGGCCGGTAAGTCACCGGGCACCCGGGTCACGGTGCACCAGCCACACATGAAGCCCTGAGCGGCAGGCAACCCGAGCCAGGCTCCCATGCGGCACAGCACCGCTGATCCACCCGTCCCGACACTCACCCGACCTGGCTGCGGTCTGCCTCCGCTCGTCCACCGCCCGCAAGGGCACGACGAGAGGAGTACCACCTTTGCCCACCGTCCCCATCCCCGGCAGGCCCGATCCGGCACGCCGGTGGCTGCCTGCAACCCGTGCTGCTGCGTGGCCGCGTCGATCGCATCGACGGTTCCACTGGCGAGCTGATCCACCGCTACACGACCGTGCACGAGCCCGGCGGGCTCCTGCCGGTCGCATGCAAGACGCGCCGTGCCTCCCGGTGCGCGCCCTGCGCCGAGGTCTACCGGGCCGACACGTACCAGCTCATCCGGGCCGGGCTGACCGGCGGCAAAGGCGTCCCCGCCGAGGTCGCCCACCATCCCGGCGTGTTCGTCACCCTCACCGCGCCCGTCGTTCGGTCCCGTCCATGCCCGGCGCGTTCGGGGTGAACGGGTCCTGGCCTGCCGTCCGCGCCGGAACGGCCGGACCTGCCCGCACGGTGTGCGCCTGTCCTGCAACGAGAAGCACGCCCGCGAGGATGACCGGCTCGGCGAGCCGCTGTGCCCCGAGTGCTACGACTACGCCGGCTCGGTCCTGTTCAATGCGCACGCCCCCGAGCTGTGGCGCCGGTTCACCATCACGCTCCGCCGCACGCTGGCCCGCCAAGCTGGGCTCACGGGCAAGGCGTTCGCCGCGCAGGTCCGTCTCTCCTACGCCAAGGTCGCCGAATACCAGCGGCGCGGCGTCGTCCACTTCCACGCCATTGTCCGGCTCGACGGCCCCGCCGGGCCAGCGGCCGCCCCGCCTGCCTGGGCCACCCTCGCCGTGCTGACCGACGCCATCGGCCGGGCCGCCCGCGCCGTCCAGGTGCGTACTCCCGCCGCACCACGCGTCCCAGCGCGGACCCTCACCTGGGGTGGTCAGCTCGACATCCGGCCGATCACGTCGGCCGGGGGTCTGACCGACACCACGGTGGCCGGGTACGTCGCCAAGTACGCCACCAAGGCCGCCGAGTGCACCGGCACCCTCGACCGCCGCGTCACGCCCGCCGACCGCTTGGACGAGCTACCCGTCCGAGACCACGCTCGCCGTCACATCGCCGAATGCCTCCGCCTCGACAAGATGCCCGGGTTCGCCGACCTGCGGATGGCCGCCTGGGCGCACATGCTCGGCTTCCGCGGCCACTTCTCCACCAAGAGCCACGCCTACTCGATCACCCTCGGCTCGCTGCGCGCCGACCGCGCCGCCTACCAGCGCGAGCGCGCCATCGCCGCCGGGCTCCTACCTGTCGCCGACGACGCCACGCTCGTCCTCGCGGACTGGCACTACGCCGGTCGCGGGGATCCGCCGTCCGTCGCGGCCTTGCTCGCCGCTGCCGCCGTCTCCCCGCCGTCGCCGCCGGGAGGTGCGCCATGCCCCGGCTCCTGCTGACCGTGCCCGAGGCCGCCGAGGCACTCGCCATCTCCCGCAGCAAGCTCTACGAGCTGCTGGCCAGCGGCGACGTCGCCTCCATCCGCATCGACGGATCACGCCGCATCCCGCTCACCGCCCTGGAGCATTACGTCTCCAGGCTCCTCGCCGAAAGGACCGCCGCGTAATGACCGACACCACGAACGCCGCTCCTGCCAGTGAGCCCGGTCATCGAAAAGCAGCCCGCACGAGTGCACCCAAGCTGCGCGACGGCGTAATGAAGCGGGGGCGTACCTGGTCCTACGTGATCCGCGTCCCGGACTCTGCTACTGGTGTGAGTAAGCCCAGGTGGGTCGGCGGCTTCGCCACCGAGGAAGAAGCCAAGGCAGCCCGCGACGAAGCACGCGTTCGGTCCCGGCGCGGCGAGTACGTTAACCGGTCCACACTGACCGTGGCGGACTTTCTGGCCGAATGGGTAGATGCCCATGCCCCGGCCGTGAAGCCCAAGACTCTGGCCGGATACCGCCACGACATTGATCACTACATCGTGCCCCGCATCGGGCGGATGCGGCTGCAAGCCCTGCGCCCGGCGGTGATATCGAAGCTTTACCGCGACCTGGCCGAGCACGGCGGTCACGAAGGCGGGCCATTGTCGGCTTGGACGGTCTCCCATATCCATCGCACGCTGCGCAAGGCTCTCGCTGATGCCGTGCACGTCGAGCAGCTGCTTGCCACTAACCCGGCTGAACGTTCCAAACGCCCTCGTGACCGTGGCCACGAGCCAACCCGTGTCTGGACCACCGGGCAACTGGATGCTTTCCTAACCGCCGCACAATCTCATCGGCTATATGCCTTCTACCGTCTTGCGGCCTATACCGGCGCCCGGCGCGGCGAACTGCTCTATCTCCGCTGGCAGGCAGTCGATCTTGATGCTGCTGAGATCACGTTTGGCAGATCGACCGCCGTGGTGCGTGGCCAGCGGATCGAGGGAAGCACCAAGGGCGGCCGGTCCCGGGTGGTCAGCATTGACAGCGAAACTGTCACTGTCCTACGCAAGCACCAGCGGGGCCAGGACGAAGAACGGCTGGCTGCCGGATCCCCCTGGACTGACAACGGTGGTCTGGTCTTTGCCAGCCGCTGGAGCGAACCGCTCTATCCCGACACCGTGACGGCGCTTACGAGCAAGCTGATCCGCCAACACAACAAGTCCATTTCTGCCCCCGGCGAGGCACTACCTCATGCCCGCTTGCATGATCTTCGCCACCTGCACGCCACTACTTTCTGGCTGGTGTCCCAGTACACGTGGTGGCCGCGCGGCTCGGCCACGCTGACCCAGCAGTGACACTCCGGGTTTACTCCCACGTGCTGCGCGAACACGCCCTCGGCATCGGGGATGTCTTTGCCCGGGCCGTGCAGGCTTCAGTTAGCAAATCCGTTAGCAAGCCCGGCCAGCAGAAGTGATTCAGCCAGCGTTTTCGCTGCTCAAGGATGGTGGTCAGGGGCGGGGTCGAACCGCCGACCTTCCGCTTTTCAGAAGGTCTGTACTCGCCCGGACCACGGAAAGCTTCAAGACTCTAGCCCCGCGCTGCCAGCATAAAGGCTTGTCAGGGCTAACAAGACGATGTTAGCACCCGTACCGCCGTGTGCCGGGGAATGCCGTTTCGTCCGTGGGGATTTTGTGGGGAACCACGCTGCGAACCCGGACTTGTGGGGATTCTGTGGGGGTGGAGGACACGCAGCTCAGCGAGGTTCCCCGGCTGCCAGGAGCGCCTAGGCAATGCCAACGGCGCGGCGTGCCGGGCAGGACCTGATCGCCGTGCTAGCAACGGCGGGTGACCACGCCGGGGATCTCACGGACGGACATCACGCGCCGAACGATTAGTACGGCTTAGAGTTGGCTTGATCTCGACGGCGGCCCACGCGCAGATGCTCCAGTTCTGTTTCCGCGGATGTCAGCGGACAGGTGTACCTCATCGCCGGCATGTGCGGACGTAATAATGGGCAGCGGCGAAGTACGACCTTGCCTTCGGCAACGGCTTCTGGGGTGATCACCTGCCTCGCCCCGAGGCGCGCAGGTCGGCGGCTAGGCCATTGGCGGAGGCCAGGGTGTAGGGGTGGTTCTCGCCGAGCACCCGGCGGGAGCGGGCCAGGGTGTCTTCGTCCAGTTCCCGGGCCGCCTGTACCTCACCCAGGGCGCGCAGGCAGAGGGCCAGGTTACTGGCCGACACCAAGGTGTCCGGGTGGTCCTCGCCGAGCACCCGGCGGGAGCGTTCCAAGGTGTCCTCTTCCAGTTCCCGGGCCGCCTGTGCCTCACCCAGCGCGCGCAGGTCGGCGGCTAGGCCATTGGCGGAGGCCAGGGTGTAGGGGTGGTCCTCGCCGAGCACCCGGCGGGAGCGGGCCAGGGTGTCTTCGTCCAGTTCCCGGGCCGCCTGTACCTCACCCAGGGCGCGCAGGCAGAGGGCCAGGTTACTGGCGGACACCAGAGCATCCGGGTGGTCCTCGCCGAGCACCCTGCGGCGGCGGGCCAGGGTGTCTTCGTCCAGTTCCCGGGCCGGCTGCAGCTCACCCAGGGCGCGCAGGCAGAGAGCCAGGTTACTGGCCGACACCAAGGTGTCCGGGTGGTCATGGCCGAGCACCCGGCGAGAGCGCTCCAAGGTGTCCTGGTCCAGGTCACGGGCGGCGGCGTATTGCCCTAGCGCTTGCAGTGCCCAGGCAAGATGGTATGCCATCACCAGCACATGCTCGTCATCACCGCTGAGCCGGTCGCGCCACTGCTGGTGCAGATCGCGGGCCAGATCACGGCCAGTGGGGATATCGCCGCGTGCCAGTAGGTACCAACACGCGCCGCAGGCCATCCGGCGCAAGTCGCGGCTGCCGGTGACGGTCAGGTCGGCGGCCAGCAGGTGCGGCAGCAGCCGCGCCCACCGGGGCCAGGTGGTGGGATTGCACGGATCACGGGGGTTGCTGGCGGCGAGGATCGCCTCGGTGCACGTGCGGGTGGCGGCGGCCTGTACTGGGGAGAGCCGGTCACGAAGGATGGCCTGGGTGAGCCGGTGCATCTGCAGCCCGCGGTAATCGACCCGGGCCAGCGACTGGCGGGCCAGCCGAGCCAGAGTTTGCCGCCAGGCAAGCTGGTCGGCGGCCCGGTCGGCCAAGTCGCTGGGCAGGTCCTCGGTGGCGCCGGTGAACAGATCCTCCGGGATCGGCTCCGGAGCCAGGAACGCGCACAGGCTGGCCAGCTCAGCCGCGGCCGGATCCTCGGCGGCGAGCCGGTCGGCGATCAGCCCGGTGGCGGCTGCCAGCGACCGCGGGTAAGATCCCGGCGCTCCCTGATCCAAGAGCTGTCCGGCCCGGGTTCGCAGCAGATCCATGTACTCCGCGGCCGCCATGCCGGTCTCCGCCATGAACCCGGCGGCCTGGGCGACGGCCAGCGGCAGGTCGCCGAGCTCGGCGGCCAGCCGGTCCGCATCGGTCGTACCGAGCCCCTCCATTCGGGTCTGCAAGATCGCCACCGACTCAGACCGGGCCAACACGTCCACCTCGACCGGCGCGGCGACCTCGGCCCAGCCCCGTTCTCGGGAGGTGATCAGCACATGCCCGCCGCCGGGCAGCCACCCAGTGAGGTCGGCGGGGTTCTGGGCGTTGTCGAAGACCAGCAGCCACCGGCCCCGCTCCCGCAACTCGGCCAGCACCACTGCGCGCACCGCCTCCACATCTGCCCCAGCGGCGACGCATCCCAGCGCGATCCCGAGGGCGGCGATCTGGTCCCCGATCAGCCCAGCCTGCTCGGCGTTGATCCACCAGGCCAGGTCATAGCTCCCGGCGAACCGGTGCGCGTACTCGGCGGCCAGCTGGGTCTTGCCCACCCCGCCCATCCCGTGCAGAGCCTGCACCACCGCCTTATCCCCGGCCAGCAGCCGCTCCCGCACCCTCACTAGCAACCCATCCCGGCCTGTGAACCCAGGATTACGGGCCGGGACATTCCACACCCGCGGCACGCTGCCCGGCAGCCGCGGACCCGCTGCCCCCAGCCTCTCCAGGCCACCAGGCTGGCCCCAGCCCAGGAACACCGGCTCGCTGGCAACAGGCGGCAGAAGCTCCGGCATCGTCCTGGCCGGCGAGTCGATGTTATCGGCCAGGCAGATCCAGCCGGTCGTCGTGGTCTCCTTCACGGCCACCCCGACCGGGCGATACCCGGCCGCCGCACTACTATGCCGCACCACCTCCTCAAAGAACCATGACGAGACGATCACTACCAGCACACCCGGCGATCCGGCCAGGGCCGCCTTCAGCGCGGCCGCGTCCAGCAGCCGGAACGCCAAGTTGACCGACGCGGCGGTCACCCCGTGCTCGTCGTACCGGACCTCCCCGGCGTGCAACGCCATCCGCAGCCGGATCCGCTCCGGGCCCGGATGCGTCCCGTTATGCGCATGCAGCGCCGTCACCAGCGCGGGCGGCAGCGATTCCGCCAGCAAGCCCTTGGGTACCTCGGACGGAACCAAGACGAACACGCCATCACCGCGATCCTCGTGACCGCAGTCATCCCACGAGATCCCCGCGCGCCCGAATGCCTCCCGCATCACCTGGTACAGGCCATCGCGAATCGCTACCTGGTGCGCATTGGTGCGGCGCTGATCCCCGAACCCCTCCACGTCGACGACAACGATGCTCCGGTGAACGGCCAGCCGCTGGTCCTCCATCTGTCCCCCACCGTGAGAACAAGGCAGAAGCGAAGCTCTCACTAACCCGAGCGTATCCCCAGCCCGACCGCAAGCCACCGGAACTTCCATCCCGTAACCACCCAACCCGTCATAAATCGCCTGGCAGGCCGCACCGCCCCTTCCTCGAACCGGGGGGCCATCGCTGAGGTCGCAGCCGAGCAGTCGCGACATCGCCAAGACCATGCGCTTTCATCGGCGCTCGACACTTGCCTCGGCCAGCATCTGCCGCTCATAACAATCCCTCGGTACTGCGCCGACGGGCACGGCGAACCGAGCGGGCAGCCGCCCAGATCAGGCGGCTCCGAGCGCGCCAGCCGCAACGAGCGGAGGTTACGTAACGTTATTGGTCGTCCCGCAGGTTTGTCAGCACCCGGGCTAGCGGTGTACGCGGGGGTGATGGTGCTGGCCAGCGCCGGCATGGCCCGCCGCCTGGCGAGCACGATCCCGGATATCGACATCCCCGCTGGCCTGGTTGATGCGGTCCAGCGTGACCGCGGCGCCGGGGTGGACGCCGCGTGTGAGCAGGTCCTGGCCATCCGCGACAGCGGAGCCTTCGACGGTGTTCACCTGGTGCCGGTCAGCCGGTACCGCGACGTAGCCGCACGGCTGGAACACGACCTCTGAACAAGGGACGCTGCAACCTCCACGCTCCCGCCACCCCGGACGGATTCAGCCTGGTGCGCAACGCGCAGATTGTTCCGTACGTGGTGACAGGAACCCTGCTCCGGGCCTGGGCCCCCGGCCTGCGTGGCTGGCTACAGGCGGGAGAGGAGCTCGGCCTTCTTCGCGGCGAACTCCTCGTCGGTCAGGATGCCGCGCTGGTGCAGATCGCCGAGCCGTTCAAGGGCCGCCAGCACCGCATCGGCGTCGGTTCCGGCCGGGGATGCCCGCTCAGGCGGCGCGGGCGGCGCAGGTGCGGCGGTCCGCCCGGCGGGCCCGGCCGGCTGCGCGGGCGCGGGCCGCGCAGCAGGAGCGGGGTCCGCGGCGGGCCCGGGAGCGGGCGGCGTTGCCTGGGCAGGGCTCACCAACGGCAGGCTCTCGACGGTGAACGTGCCGTACTGGCTGGTGAACGACAGCCTGCCCGGCAGCCCGCCCTGCTGCTGCTGCACGCCGCCGATGAGGTGGCCGAGCGTGTCGTAGACGCGGACGGGCCCGCCGCCGCTCTGCACGGCAAGCCGCCTGGCCTGTGGGAACACCGCGTAACGGGAGTTGTCCTGACTGCCGCTCGACCCTGGCCGTCCCAGCTCGCCTGGCCACCAGGAGCCCAGATTCGCCTGGTGAACCGGGCCGGCCCCGGCCGCAGCCACCGGACCGGGCGCGGGCGCGTACACCGGGGTGGAGGCCAGCAGGCTCGACAGTTCGCTCGCCAGGCCGCTGACCGTCGCCTGCAGGCCGTGGTTGAACATGTCGCCGACCATCGTCATGCCGCCCGCCATCCACTGCCCGCGGCCACCGAACTCGGGGTGGGAGAACTGCGCCATGGTGCCGTTGCCCAGCCGGACCGCTTCCAGCATGGCGCGTACCGCGCCGGTGCTCACGCCGTACCTGGCGGACAGATCCGCGACCGCCCGCTCGCCCTGACTGGTCAACTTGCGCACGGCGCGTCCCGTCGTGGAATTTGCGCCCGCCGCCCGCCGCCGGCTGCTTCCAGGCTAGGTGCAGCTCACACTGACGTGGCCGCAAGCGGTGAAGTGGCCATTACGATTCTAGGCGGGGCGGGGGGCTGTGTCACCGCGGCCGGCTGCTGTCCCGTGACACCAAAGATTGCTCGGCCTGTGTCCCTGACCCAGGGATACGGCAAAGTCGTTCAGGCTGGCCTGCTGTCCTGGGCAGCTGGGTGCTTCTCACTCGACTGATTCGAGGAAGATCTTGCCGGTGAAGCCGCCGCGGCGGTTGCGCTTGTCCTCGGCCAGCGCGAGGAGTTGCTCCCAGGACATGCCCGTAGCTGCGGCCAGGGCGCGGAGCACCTCCAGCACGTCGGCCAGTTCCCGGGAAGGTCCTCGGTGCTCGCCTGAGCTGCTTCTGCGGCCTCTCCGGCCAGCTTGCCGATCAGCGCCTGCCGGTAGCCTGCCTGGTCCAGGACGCGGGTCACCGGGTGACCGCCGCCGGCCTGGATGATCTCAGGGATCTTGTCACGGACCAGCTTGCGGTAAGGAACGGGCATGACAGGTAACCTAGCCCGCCGCCGGCTGGCATGCGGTGCCCCGGTCCCCGGCGCGGCGGACAGTCCAGGCAGATGGCGCGTGGTCGCGGCATGATGGGATCCGATGACTTCAGATTCGCCCGGCCCAGCATCCGGTGAACGCCGGGTTCGCCGAACGGCTGCTGGAGGTCATCGACTCCGGCCGCCGCACCGCGACGTACAAGCTGGCCGTGCTCCTGGCCATGCTGGACCTGTGCGCCCGGCACAGCGACGCGCACGGACGGGCGCCGCAGGTGCTGCATACCCGGGACATCGCCGAGCAGGTCGCCAGCTTGTACTGGCCGCAGGTCAACCCGTACCTGGTGCCCGGCGCTCCCGGCGCGGCGGTGCTGCGGCAGATCACCATGCCCCGGGCGGCCATCGTGACAGCGGTCAGCACCTTCCGTTCCGCAGCGCAGGCAGCCGGGGCCACGTCGTGGCACCTGGCCCGGGCGCGGCTGCCCGCCGCCTACAAGACGATGCTGGACCAGGTCGAGGTCACCGTCGCCGAGCAGCCCCTTCCCCGGCTGCAGGCGCTCGGATCCTCCCAGACCCCGTTCCCGTTCTTGTACCAGGCCAGATGGGGACCGCGGGAATCGTTCTCGGTGGCCCGGCTGCGCCGCCACGGGCCTCGCGGCCCCGCCATCGACCTGCTGCCTGGCGCGGGCGATGAGCTCCTGCGGCTCGGCCCGCTGATCCGCCCCCTGGTCGAATAGCACTGGACCAGGATGGTCGCCGAGATCAACGGCGTGGCCACTGATGAGCTGAACCTGCACCGCCACCTGTTCGGATCAGACCGCATCCTGCCACCCCAGCCGCTGCGCGACGGCATCGCAGCCCTGCAAGACGGCCTCTGCTTCTACTGCCACCAGCCGCTCGGCAGCGGCCCGGAGGCCGACCAAACACGTCGGCACGGCCGACCCCGCCACGGCCGTAGCGGCCCTGAGCCCGTGACGGACAGGCCGCCAAATGCCGCCCGCGATCCTCGCGCCAGCGGGAACCATCACCGGCCGACCGCGGCCTGATCCCCGACGACGGAGCACCCGGGGAGCAAGACTCACAGAATAGGCTCGGGGCGGGAAAGACCGTTAAGGGAACCAGCAATCTGCAAGTCTCAGCCATGCCCTCACGCTCCCACGCGAGCGCCTACACGGAGTAAGGAGCTGCTCAGGCCCGGCTCAGAATTCCCCACATATCGCCGAATCGGCGCGGCTTGGGATTATGCAATTCAGGCGGGGCGGAGAGCACAGAGCGTCCAGCTATGCGTGCCATGGGACGGCGAGTGGAGTCTCGGAAGATCCCGGCGGAGATGCTGTCCGGCGCCGACGACATATCACTGATGTCGCGGTTCCTGCGCGGCACCGGTTACCACGTCCACAGCGCCGCCCTGCGCGGCGACTACCCCATGTCGGCTGGATCTGGCCGGAGAGGTGGACCCAGCATGGCCTCGGCCAGGGACCCCCGGCTAGGCTAGGCTGCGGGAAGGCCTGGGCTGTAGGCGGCGGCGTGGGCTGGGCAGACCCACACGTAATCGCCTGCGCGCGTCAGGAAGCGAGCCAGCCCCCCGTACCGCCGGGAGCGATCGAGGTCATCGTTGAGCAACTGGCGCAGGCCGCGCAGCGAGGCGTCGGCTGCCGCGGCTGGCACCGTCGCGCCATCGGATGCATCCGCCCAGTCCGTGCCGTCCCCAGGGGACGCAGGAAGGTCATCGAGGAGCGCTTGCGTGAGGTCGAGCTCGTTCTTGGCCTGGTCCACCTGGGCCTTGCTGAAGACGATGCCTGCCAGCGGCCCGGCTACAGGGACGACCGCGCGCAAGATCGCCAGCACCGGCCGGGCGTAACGGGCGACCTGGCGAAACCATTCGGCCGAGCGTTCGATGGAGTAGCTGCCCGCGGCGTGCGGGTGCCAGTGACCGGGCTCCTCGCACCACAGCGTGAGCCGGAAGTGCTGCAGCCGCGGGTCTATCTTGGCCATTCCCCTGCCCGGCACGCGCACCAAGGTGAACAGCCGGGGGCAATCGGGAACCTCGGTGCTCACCACGGTGAGCAGGCGGCGCATCGCGTCCGCGTTCGCCGCCGCCGCGGCGTGCAGGTCATGCTGGAGGTCGCGGACGTCGTGCCGCAGCGAGGCGAAGCCGAGGTCCAGCGCCTCGCGCAGTGCCTCGTCCGCAGTCCCGGCACCAGGCCCGGTGCCGGGCTGCCGCAGGCCAGTGAGGAGCTCGGCGACCTGGTAGCGGCGGCCGCATTCCTGGCATGGCACGTCAGCGGCATGCCGCTGGGTGAGGAGGAATTCGAGTGGGAAGAGCCCGCCGCAGCCGACCGTGGCTGCCGCCGGGCAGGGCGTGAGCATCCGGCAGCGCAGGCCGGGCGATGACCGGGCCAGGTGCTCGACGCTGTCGCGCAGGACGTGCAGGAAGAAGTCGGGTGATGGCGCGCGGACCTCGATCCGGACCTCGGTGTCAGTGGCCATCTCGATAAGCGCCTCCGACGCGTAGGCCGGGGTGGGATGGCGCAGGAACACGCCATCGCGCCAGCGCAGCCCGGTGTCCGCGTATCCCAGCCGCACCGTCAGCCTGGACATGAACCCGGTCACGGGACCGCTCAGCTTGCACACCAGCGCCAGCCGGCGCTGCGTCGGCGGCACGGGCGCATCGCGCTGCCACGGGATGCCATCCGGCTTCCTGCCAGGCACGAGCTGGGCGATCAGGCTGTGCGCGCCGTCCTCCAGCCGGAAGGACGCGTCGAACTTCTCCATGACCCGCAGGAAGTACGGGTAGAGGCGGCGGCTGTAGGCCGGCTCCCCTGGCCGGTCTCGCCATACCTGGCCCAGACGGCCATGATCGAGGACGCCGCGGGCCTCCCTTATCGCCCCGTCCTCGTCTTCCATCACGTGGCCTATCGCCTTGGAGAGCCATTCGGGGTTGAGGATGACAAGCCCGGAAAGCACCTCATCATCACCCAGGTAGGTGACCTGGCCCCGGTCGTTCAGCAGACTCGCGAGGCTAACCGCGTCGTCCTCAGTCATCCCGTGCTGGCCGCAGGCGGCCGCGAACTCCCCGAAGGAGATGTACGGCTCGGCTGCCGCGCGGGCAAGGATCTGGTCCCGGGCGTCCGCCCACGACTGCGCGCGCATATCCCGCAGGTACCTGGCCTTCGCCGCGCGCTGCGCAGCGGCCTCGCGAGCGAGGGCGGCGCTGAGCTCCGCTATGCCGCGCCCGGACTTGTTGTCCACCGCATAGTGACCGGACAGCATGCCCGGGAACGAGCGCTGCAGCGCGGCGTAGCCGAGGTCGGGTGCCGCCTCGTCGCTGTGGGTCGAGACGACCATGACGCGCGCCGTATCGCCGACGCGCTGGCAGATCCGCCCAATCCAGCCCGCCACGTCGTCCTTGTCCTGCCCCGCGCGGGCGTTCCAGACCACGAGGTACAGCGCGTGCGGGCTGTAGAAGAACTGGTGAGTCGTCCGGTATGTGCCCTGGCCGCCGAAGTCCCATAGCCGCAGCGTCGTGGACGCGCCCGAGTCCGGGTGCGTGACGACGACGGGATGGATCTCGATGCCATGGGTCAGCTCATGACTGCGGAACTCCTCGCCCCGCAGCGCCGACGCCAGCGAGGTCTTTCCCACGGCCCCCTCACCGACCAGCACCACCTTGGTCTCCACCGCGCTGTCCGCCGCACCCCCGTCCCGGGCGTCCCACGACTCAGGCCAGATCACGGCGAGCGGCGCTGGGGGCCGCATGGGCTGGGATCGGTGTCGACGTAGACGGTCCAGCCGCCGGCCTCGCGGGCGCGGCGTGTCCACGTACCGGGGGAGCGGGGATCCGTCGATGACACACGACTGCTCCGCGCCGGATCCGAGATCCTTCACCGACACCCGCACCGTCGGCCAGACGTAGATCTCGATGGTAACCTCGATCTGGGCAGTGCCTCTGGGTTCCGGCGCGATGCCGCTGATGCTGAGCGCGGCGAGCTTCCTGTTGTACGCGGCGATCTCCCGCTCGCCCTCGTACACGGCTACGCTGGCCGACTCCTGGCCGTCATCGGACGTGGTGAAGATCTCCGACCTCTTGGTCGGGATCGTGGTGTTGCGCTCGATGAGCTTGGTGAAGATCCCGCCCCCGGTCTCGATGCCCAGCGACAGCGGGTAAACCGTCAAGAGCAGGCTGTCCTTGACCTCGCCCTTGGCCACACCGGCCTGGAGGCAGGCGCCGACGGCGACAACCTCGTCGGGGTTGACGCCCTTGTTGGGCTCCTTGCCGCCGGTCAGCGACTTGACCAGGTCGACGACCGCGGGCATCCGGGTGGAGCCGCCGACGAGCACCACGTGGTGGATGTCGTCGATCTTGAACCCGGCGTCCTTGATGACCTGCTGGAACGGGCCCTTGCACCGGTCGATCAGGTCGGCGGTCATGCGCTGGAACTCGGCGCGCGACAGCCGGGTGTCCAGGTGCAGCGGACCCTGGTCGGAGTGCGAGATGTAGGGCAGGTTGATCTGCGACTCTATCGACTGCGACAGCTCGATCTTGGCCTTCTCCGCCGCCTCACGCAGCCGCTGCAGCGCCATCTTGTCCTTGGACAGGTCCAGGCCGTAACCGGACTTGAAGTCCTTCACAAGCCAGTCGACGATCTGCTGGTCCCAGTCGTCGCCGCCGAGGTGGTTGTCGCCACTGGTCGCCTTGACCTCGACCACGCCTTCACCCATCTCAATCAGCGAGATGCTGAGGCTGCCCGCGCCCAGGTCGAAGACCAGGATGGTGGCCTCGTTCTCCTTCGCCAGGTGGTAGGCCAATCCGGCAGCGTCGGACTCGCTGATGATCCGCAGGACGTTGAGGCCCGCGATCGTGCCGGCCTCCTTGGTCGCCCTCCGCTGCGCGTCGCTGAAGTACGCGGGGACGGTGATCACCGCGTCGGTGATCTTCTCGCCCAGGTAGGCCTCGGTGTCCCTCTTCAGCTTCATCAGGATGTACGCGCTGATCTGCTGCGGGGTGAACTTCTTGCCGTCGATGGTGGCGGTCCAGTCGGTCCCCATGTGCCGCTTGACCGAGCCGATCGTCCGGTCGACGTTGGTGACGGCCTGCCGCCGCGCGGCCTCGCCGACGAGCAGCCCGCCGCTTCCGTTAACGGCGACCACCGATGGCGTTATCCGGGGACCCTCGGCGCTGGCGATGACCGTCGGCTCGCCGCCTTCGAGAACGGCGACGACAGAGCATGCCGTCCCCAGGTCAATGCCGACCGCCCTAGCCACCGCCCCGCTCCCCCTTCTCCCTCGCGCTGATTCTGCCCGATCACGCGGCGAGATGAGAAGTTTGCGTCAGCGCGGCTCGGCTTCCTCGCCTCGGATCGGGCGGGATACCTTACCGGCGCAGTCATCCGGGTCGAGGTGGGCCCAGATCTCCGGCTACGGCGAAACGTGTAGTCCGTGACGTGCAGTTTTATCCGCGATCATCTGTGCGTAATTCTTAAAGATTTTGTAGCATAGTGGCATGTCAGCGGCGGTTGCGGCGATCCTGGAAGGCATGCCAGAAGCACGGGACCTTCGGATGCTCACCTCGGGGGGCCGGTGCGTGATCTCGGCCGGGCCGGTGGTCCTGTTCGAGTACGACGCCGCTGATACTGCGATGCGGAACATCGCGCTGGCGACGCTGCGGCAGCTGGGGTTCAGGGGCCGGACGGTCGCGGCGGTGCTGGGGCTGACGGAGAACTACGTCTCCACGCTGCATAACGCGGCGATGCGGGAAGGGTCGGCGGCGCTGATCGGGCAGCCGCGGCCGGGCCGGCCCGGGACGGTCAGCCCGGCGCACTGGGCGCAGGCCAGCCAGTTGCGGGCGCAGGGCGCCAGCGACGCGCAGATCGGGCGGCAGCTGGGGGTGGCGCACACCACTATCAGCCGCCGCCTGGGCCCGCGCGGGCAGGCGGCCAGCGGTGGCGAGCCTAGCTGGGCGCCCGCGGAACCCCTGTTCACCGGGCCGGAGCCGGCCGTACCAGCTGAGGCCGGGCCTGAGGCTGGTGCCGGGCCGCCCCCTCTGTGTCAGGATCAGGTGAGACACCAGGGGCAATAGTTACTGGTGGAACTTGAGGGCTAGACGGGATCAGCAGACAGTGACCATGACTAGCTCAGACATGCAGGACACCCCGGCCGGGCGCCGGGCGGCCGGGCCGGCCCGCGGTCGTCCCAGCCGAAACGGCGTACCTTCACCGCGGCGTACAAGCTGGCGGTGATCGAGAAGTACGACGCGGCGACCGGGCCGGGCGCGAAAGGCGCGCTACTGCGCGGCGAGGGCCTGTATGACTCGCATATCAGCTATTGGCGCAAGGCGCGGGATTCCGGGGCGCTTAAATCGTCAGCCGCTGCCGCAGGTGCTGTTCGCGCGGTGGCGCATAAGGGCCGCCCGGGCGCAGAGGCGGAGAATGAACGGCTGCGGAAGCGGCTGGCGAAAGCGGAGGTGAAACTGGAGCAGACCCGCGCTGCGCTGGACATCATGGGAAAAGCGTTTGCGCTTTTGGAGCTGCTCTCCGAGAGCGCGGATTCGGCGAAGCCGTCCGCCAGGTAAGCGAGGACACCTTCGATCTGCTGCAACCGGTGACCGGCGTGAAAAAGGCGTGCCAGCTCACCGGGAAATCACGTGCCACCGTCTACCGCGGGCGCAACGGCATCCGGTCCGGGTGCCGGGAGCAGCGGCCGGCGGCGCCGAACGCGCTGTCCGCCAGCGAGCGTGGCGAGCTGCTCGCTGTCTTGGACAGTCCCCGGTTCGCCGACAAGGCCCCGCGCCAGGTCTGGGCCGTCCTGATCGATGAGGGCGCCTACCTGGCCTCGGTCTCCACGATGTACCGGCTGCTCCGCGAAGCGGAGCAGGTCCGCGAACGCCGGGCGCAGGCTGCCCACCCGGCCCGCACGAAACCGGAGCTCATCGCCGATGCGCCCAATGAAGTGTGGTCCTGGGATATTACCAAGCTGGCGGGCCCGGAGCGGGGCGTGTATTACCACTTGTACGTGATGATTGATATTTTCTCCCGCTGCGCTGTGCATTTCGAGGTGCATGCTACGGAGCTGGGCGAGCTGGCGAAAGATTTCATGATCGAGGCGGTCCGCCTTAACGGTGGCATCGCGCCGCACGCCATTCACGCGGACCGGGGGACCTCGATGACGTCCAAGCCGGTGTCGGCGCTGCTGTCGGACCTGGCGATCCTTAAATCGCATTCCCGGCCGAAGGTCAGCAATGATAACCCGTACAGCGAGGCGCAGTTCAAGACGCTGAAGTACTGCCCGGCTTTTCCCGGCACGTTCGGGTCACTGCAGGACGCCCGCGCGTTCTGCGGCGTGTTCTTCACCTATTACAACCACGAGCACCGGCATTCCGGGATAGGGCTGCATACCCCGTACTCGGTGCATACCGGCACCGCGGCCGCGATCCAGGACAAGCGCCAGGCCGTGCTGAACGCCGCCTGCGCCGCGAACCCGCGGCGCTTCACCCGCCGCCCCAGGGCACCCAAAATGCCCGGCGCGGCGTGGATCAACAAGCCGGTCACCGACAGTGACATAACGCAGCATCCGCCCCTGGAGGCAGCCTAGGAACCTGCAGAACCCTGTGTCTCATTTGACTTGACACGTACCGGCCGGCCGGGGTTCAGGCAGAGCCCGCAGCTGAGACTGCGGCATCACCCGAGCCTGCGGCAGGGCCAGGACCAGGGGCCGGGGAGCCTGGGGCGGGCGGGCCTGGCGGGCTGCCGTCGTGGCCGCTGGTGCCTGAGGGGGTGTTCCGGTCCCGGTACGCGGGGGCGATGCTGCTGCACGGGTTCTTCGCCCGGGCCGGCGCGGGCACGGTCCTGGCCCGCGCCGGCGGCCAGGCGGCGGAGCCGGGTGACGCGGCGGTGCTGGCCGCGGTGAGCATGTGCTTCGCACTGGGCGCGGCGGCCACCGAGCAGTTCAAGCGCCTGACCGCCGCTGAGGCCGGGCCGCTGGCCGGGCTGGGGACCCTGCCGGGCCTGCGGACCCTGCGGCCCCGGCTGGCGCAGATCGCCGACGCCGCGGACCCGGTGGCGGTGCAGCGGCTGTTCGCGTCCGCGATGCTCACCGCGGACCCGGTCATGTCCGGTGTCTATTACGTCGATGACCACTTCGTCCCGTATACGGGCGCCAAGCCGGTCGCCAAGGGCTGGAACAACAAGCGCGGGCGCGCTGAGCGAGGGCGCGCGGACACCCACGTGACCGCGCACGACGGGCGGGCAGTCTGCTTCGTCACCGGGGAGCCGTCCGGGCTGAGCACCACGCTGCCGCTGGCGCTGGCCGAGCTGAAGAAAGCCGCCGGCCCGGGCGCGCAGATCATGCTCGGGTTCGACCGCGGCGGCGCCTATCCCCAGGTATTCAGGCACTGCCGCGAGCAGGACGTGCACTGGGTCACCTACCGGCGGGCGCCGCTGGCCGTCCCGGCGATGCTACCGGTCATCACCACCATCACCGTCGCCGGCCGGCTGCGGGAAATCGCCTGGGCCGATGAGAAAGTGCAGATCAAGGACTACGGCGAAGCCCGGCAGATCACGCTGTTCGAGCACGGCCGGGTCGTGCTGCAGATCCTGACCTCGGACTTGCAGGCGTGCCCGGCGGACATCTTGTCCTGGCTGAAATCCCGGTGGCGGGAGGAGAACTTCCTGAAGTACGCCTCCGGGAACTACGGGATCGACAAGATCTGCGACTACATCGCCAGCACCGAGACCAACACCAAGATCATCGGTAACCCGGACCGCAAGAAAGCCAGCACCGCGGTCCGCGAAGCGGAGAAGACGCTGGCCGCCGCCGAGCGGGCCCTGGCCGGGCTGCTCGCGGACCCCGGCCTCACCGCAGCCGCCAAGAACGCGGCCATCCCCGCCGCCCAGGTGAAGATCACCCGCGCCGGCAAGGCCGTGGCCGCCGCCGTCGATGCCCGCAAGGACATCCCCGCCAAGCTGCCCGCCTCCGACATCGACCCCGACGCGAAGAAAGCGCTGCTGCGCGCGGGCCGCCGCGGCCTGCAGATGGTCCTGCGGCTGCTCGCCTGCAATGCCGAGCACTGGGTATCGAACCAGCTCAACGCCTACCTCCGCGACGACGAGATACCGCGCCATCACCCGCCAGACCATCATCGGCGGCCTGGCCGGCGTCATCACCTACACACCGGACGCGATAACCGTCCAGCTCGACCTGCCCCGCGCGCCCCGCGTCGCCCGCGCCCTGACGATGCTCATCGAGCAGGTCAACAACGAACCACCCGTCATGCCCGGCGACGCCCGCCCCATCACCTACCGGCTCAACCCCGAACCCGGCCTTTAACTCCCCATGCACAGCGTTTGCCGGAGATCTGAACCCCGGGATTGTCATGGATCTGGCTAACAGTAAGTACGACAGAGTAATACTGACCGTCGAGAACCCGGAGGAAATTGCGGCCCGCCTGTCCGCGCCGCCGAGCCAGTGTCGCGTCAACCGACATTTACGCTGCAACATCGTCGAACTGCGGCCGCCGCTCAGCCCGTTCATCGCCCAGGCGGCCGGCAAGACCGTGGACGCCGCGCGTGCGCAGACGCCGACGTGGGCCAGCGGCCGATACGGAGATCTCGACGCTCCCCGCAGCATCGCCAGCGGCCACCCCACAAGACTTCCGAATACATAACGGGGCTTCGCCCCAACCCGACGAGGCATGCGCGTGCGGGCGGGGTGTGTGCGCAGGCGGGCAGAGGTTGCGCATCAGTTGTCACACACGCCCCAAATTGACTCGATCTTCAACGTCCCTGCGGGGAAAGATAGCTTACGGGCTGAGGAGTCTCTGGCGGATAGGCAAGCGGCAAGGGTAAATTCCAGAAATTACGCCGGGTGGCCAAGCCGAGGAATTTTCCGACTCGCGCGTGCCACAGGTCGTATTCGATCCGACCCCAGTTCATGTGCTGGTGGATACGCGTGAACGGCTCGCGGAAGCTGAGCAGCGCAAGTTCGACATCGCGGTAGAGGTCACTTCCCCGAAGCTGCCAGGACAGGAGGGTTTTCCCGTCGGGCTGGACGCTCGGTGTCATGAAATTCATCAGCCCGTAAAGCTGCCCGTGGAGTACAGCCGAGTATGTACGGTAGAAGCCCTTGGTCTCGGTGAAGCCGGGGTAGCACGGCTTGAGCATGGCTGCGGTTAGCCTGGTCGCTTCGGGGAAGTTCTCGCCTTCGATGCCGGGGCTGAACCGGTTGTTCCCGGTTGCCAGGGATAGGGCGAGATCCCCTATCAGGTCCATTACCTGCTTTTCCCGATCCTGGGTATCCCTGATGCCGTCCGGGTCGCCGAGTTCTTTGGCGACCTGGACCGCGCGGCGTGCGCTGATGAGGCTGAGCACGAAATGCCGGCAGGTCCGGCGGTGGACGCCGATCCCGGGCTCCATGAGCCACCAGGCGGTCGCGCCGATCTCCATCGCTGACCGCGCGAGCACCTGGGGACCGATGGCAGGCATGGGTTCCCCCATAAGACCGCGGATGCTCCCGAGATTGTCGATGACGCCAGTCATGAGCAGGCTCGCCGCCGCGTACGTCCAGCGCGCGGTGTCCTCATCCCACAGGTTGCCGTCCCGCCGGGTCGGCAGGCTTGTGAGTTCGCGGGATGCTTCGGAGTCCAGGGCGGGCTGCCAGCGGGGTGCCTTCAGGACCCGGATGCCGAAGTCAACCGTCGCGGTCAAGGCTGAGTCCAGAGCTTCCAGGACCTGCTGTTGGGGAGTGGGCGTCTGCATCGCTCAGTCGTTACGGCCGGAGCCGCTTCATCTCGCTGTTCATGTGGTCGATCGTCGCGCTGATCTCCTCGCCGCGACCGGGCACGGTCCATCCGAACAGCAGCGTGATCCGTTCCATCGGCCCCATCATCGACTTGAGCGCGCCGTCGGCGGCGGCGAAGGATGCCTCCGGGTTGGCAACCGCGCCGTAGATCGGCTCGCGGGCCGGGAACGTCGCGCCGGTCTGCCCGAACAGCCGCCAGATCCCGGCCAGTTCAGCGTGCGCCGCCGAGGAGTAGATGCTGTATCCGCCTTGGTAGCCCAGATCGTCAGCCAGGGCTTTCACCCGCGCCGTGTATCCGAGGCGGGTTTGGCCTTCCAGCTCATCTCCCTTCTGGGTGAAGGCGGCCAGCCCGAGGGCGCGGCATTCGGCGTCGATCCCGGCGACCGTCTCCTTGCCCGCCAGCGCTGGGTCCTCGCCGACTTCTTTGATGCTCTTGGCGTGCTCGCGGGCGCTGTTGCGACGCAGCAGTTGCATGCGGCACACCCGCTCCCGGGCTGACAGCTTCTCTTCTAGTAGCCACCAGGCGACCGAGCCCGCCTCCAGCGCTGCCCGGGTCTCCGCCTCGATGCCGGGCGCCGGGCGGCCCGCGCCGATAAGCAGCGCGGCGCACCGGGACATCTCCACCGCCAGCCGGGTCGCCATCTGCGCGTACGCGTACGCCGTGCGGACCGGGCGGTCCCCCCACCGCGTGCCGTCCTGCCGCACCTCCGTGTTCGCGATCTCCGCTGACGCCGGAGAACCCGGCTCCCAGACCCAGGCCGGCTGCGCGGTCCACCGGTCCACCCGGCTGGCAACCCCGTCCACCAAGGCTTTCAGTTCGTCGTTGAACTCCATGATTGTATTTTCCCGCCTCGCTGGGGGTACCGGCGCCGCTCACCACAGGAACGCCTGGTGTAGGGAACCGGTGAGGATGTCGGTTCGACCGCCTACTTGTCGGCGAACGGGTCGGTTGAGCCGCCTACTTGTGACTGCCAGCGATAAGTGGCGTTTCCCAGATTTATTTGGCGTGGCCGCTGCTGGAGGGTCCGTCTCCTTGAGCCGGATGACGTTAACGGGAACCTTGTCGCGGTGCGTTCGTTCGCCGTGCACGGCGAAGCCGCGCCTGCGGTGACCCCTGAACAGGCGAGCCTTTTCGCATGGGCCGTCCGGGACACTCTCGATCAGTACCTCACCGTCGCGAACGAGCACGGCTTCACGAAGCGCCGACAACTGCTCGACCTGCTGGATGACTATCCGGGCCGGGACACACTGATCGTCTGGATCCGCGAATGCGGCAGCGACAAGTGGGGTGAGTACCTCGACAGCATCACGGCCAGTCCGGACGCTGCCGGCCAGGCCGCGGGCGGAGACGAGGAACAGGATCCAGCTGCCCCCGCCTGACCTGCGCTTTAGGGCTATTCCGTAAGCGGCCCGGGAGCCGCGGGCTTTGTCGGCCAGGGTCCAATCGGGGCAGGACCGGGGCCGCCCCAGGGCCCGGCTTGGGAACACGGATGCCAAACACGCCCCTAACAGCGCACCACGGCCGCGTCCCCGGATCAGCGAGCGAGTCCCGCAGTCACAACGGGACGCCATAAAGAACTGGCAGCTCGGCCAGCACGATAAAGAACTGGCAGCTCGGCCAGCACGCCAGCTGAAGCTGGCAGACCACGCCAGGTAGGGCTGGCAAACTCAGTAAAACACCACGCACCACACGCCACTTATCGCTGGGAGTCACACTACTTGTCGGCGTCTCGCTGTCACGGTCGACGGCCAGGAGTGAAGTCTTGTTAGCCCGCTCCGCCCCTCGGCGGTGGTGGCTACGAGGCCAGCACGTACAGTGATCGAGTACGTCGGCCACTGAGCAGGCGAATCCGCGCCTATTACCGATTCCGTTCATATGGAACATCAGTACAGATGGGCTGCGGGGCTACTGAGACGAAATTCGCAGGTAGCTGCGGTCGCTGCGTGATGTCTCCCTCTGGTCGCGGTGAACCACGCCAGCCAGGCGGCACAATGCTTGATATGCGCCGATCATCGTGTGGAGCGTGATGGGACGGCAGAACTCACGCGGGCCATCGCCCGATCCTGCCGCTGCCTCGGCGGGAGGCCGGGGCAATGAGGCTGGAAGCGTGTACCGTGCTGGTGTTGCCGCGTACTTGGCAGCTCACGGTCTGGCTGGCCGTGGGGTGGAAGCCGCCGGGTATCCAGAGAGCGGGCCAGCCCCGGTTCGGCTCTCATTCGAGACAGGTGAGGCTGTTGACGACATCCGCTGTGAGCTTGTGGATGGCGCTGTCCTCAGGTTGCAGGCGAAGCGGGCATGCGGTGACGGTCGGCATCTGATCGCGACCGTTGCCCAGTGGGCTGGGCAGGTGCGCGACCTGCGCCCCGGTGACATGGTTGGCCTGGCCACAGCGGAGCCGAGGGGACCCGTAAAGGATCTTGGCCAGGCGCTGGAGCGCCGTCGGCGCTCTGTACCGGGTCCGCACACTCCTGGCGAGGAGAAAGCCCTCGCGCTAGTGCGGAAGCGACTGCCGACCGGGACATCTGATGAGGTGGCCGACCGAGCGCTTAAGGCGGCCTTCGTGATGACTGTGACGGTGTCGTCGTCGCGCGAGGAGGGCTTCAGGTCGGCCGCGAACCTGCTAGACGGCACCATCGTCGCTCCTGGTTCGGGGTCGTCGGCTGTCAATGCCCTGCAGAGCGCCTTCTGGAAGCAGGCCAAAGAAGGTACGGGAAGCGACCTGGACGACTGGCTTGAGGTCCTTGCCGAGGCGAAGCTGCCCGTTTTCGCCGACGGCGAAGGCCGGGCAGGAGCGCGGCGCCGGGCAGAGCTAGACGCAGTGGCGGCGCACCGCGCACGGCTGGCGAGCAGGGATGGCGTCCTGGAGTATTCGCTGCTCGCCGATGCCCTGCCCCCGATGACCTACGAGCCGCTGGCCGAATCACTGAGAGCGTCGGTGCCGGTACGCGGCGGGAGCGATACTCCGTTCCTGTTCCTGGCACGCCGGTGGCCGCGGATGCTCCTGACTGGCCTGCCCGGCATGGGGAAGTCGACCGCGCTGGCACAGGCAGCGGCCCGCTGGGCCGCTGACCCGAGCGCGCCGGTTCCGCTGATCGTCCCTCTCCGGGAGATCGCCCGGCGGAATCCACGGAGCGGGGCGGAGGTCACCCTGGCAGTCTTGATCGAGGCAGCCACTGCGGGGGTACCGGAGTTCGAGCGGGAAGCCCTTCGCCGCGTATTGCAGCAGGCGGTCGCGTCCGGTGACGCAGTGCTGCTCCTTGACGGTCTTGACGAATGCAGGGACCGGCGAGCCGTCGTGGCGGATGGCCTGGCGACGGTGATCCGCGATCTTCCCCGTGACACCGGGGTGGTTCTCACCACCCGGGACAGCGCTCTTCCTGCGGCTGGCAGGCTGAACATGCCGGAGGCCAGGCTCGCTGAGCCGTTTGACCTGGCTTCCGTGCTGGCCAGTCTGCTGCGTCATGCCGCCCGGCGCCTCCCGGCGGCGGACCGTGACGGCTGGATCCGTGAGCGTGAGCAGCAACTCGATGAAGTGCGCAACGGTCACTCTGACCTGTTCGGCATTCCGCTATTCGCTGTTCTCCTGACGCTCTTGCTCGCCCAGCCTGAGCGCCGGACAATGCCACGTGGCAGGGCGCAGCTCCTGACCGCGGCCGTGCGGGATACCGTCCGGCAGTGGGAAGTAAAGCGCCTGGCGGAGGACCCAGTTCGCCCGCACGCCTCTGCTGACCAGATCCTGGACGGCTTCGCAGCCATCAGCCACGCCTACATCAGCCGGCCCGGCGAATGCAATGCCGGGCTGGTAGACCGGCAAGTCGAGGCGATGCTGAGGGAGCGGTGGGGCCTCTGGGCAGGTGAAGCCCGGGAGCGGGCACGGGAAGTCACGTGGTTCTGGGACGAGCACGTCGGCGTGTTCACCGCACGTGCCGGAGGCGACGAGATACAAGCCCGCAGCCGTGTCTTCACCGAGATCGGCGAGGCGATGTGGGCCGAATCCTGTAAGACCGAGGACCTCCAAACATGGATCACCTCCGCCCTGGAAGACGATGACCATCGTGAGCAGGTCATCCTGGCCTGCGGACTGTCCAGTGACATAGCAGACGAGGTAACCGGGGCCGCCCGGCGCACGGCTTCCCCTGCTGCCCGGACACGCTCGCTGCTGTGGACTGCGGACGCCGCCGCTGAAGGCGCGCAGCTATCCATGAAGGCACTGACCTTCCTGATGAAGGAACTGGCGAGCACCGCTAGTCAGGCAGGGACCGGGGACTGCGCTCCTGCCGAGTCGAGCGCACCGCGGCGGCGACGGGGATCGCGACCCGGCTGGCAGTACGTCCTCAGGCTCGCCATGCTCCCCTTGCCCGGTGCCCTGCGACCCCAGAGAGAGCAGCTGGTTAACACACTTACCACCGGCGAATACGAGCAGGTGCTCGCCGCCGCCCTGGCCGCCCTCGCCGACGCTGAGGCCGACTCCAGCCAGATGCTCCAGCCAGGACAGGTTACGTCCGTCAGGGCACTCCTCGCGCGCCCCCTTCCTGAGCGGGCGCGGTCGTCCGCAAGCTCGCCAACGCGGTCAGGCGGATATAACGTCAGCGGAAAAGACATCCTTCCTGGCCACCAGGAAGCTGCCCAGAAAGCGGTCCGGTACGCGGCCCAGCTCGGAAAGGAAGCCGCCGACGATATCTACCGGATCACATATCACGGCTGGTTCCGCGACTACGAACGCGCCAGCAGCCGACTGAGGTCACTAGGCTTCGAAAGCCCGAAAGAAACTAGCCCGGGTTTCAGGATTGCTGAAATGTTTTCCGGCATCACCGGAATCGGCGTCCGGGACATCTGGCCGAAGTTCTTCAAGGTAGCCTCATCCCTCGCGCCGCAACGATCATTGTCGAACGGCGAAAGATGGCGATACCCAGTAGTCGCCGCCCTTGCCAGTGCCCTTCTCACGGAGGAAGGGACGGTCGTCGGCGTAAACTACGCATGCGAGAACGAGCAACCGGTCCTGCGGGACTGCATGGTGGCAGCCTCGCACGCTGCCGGCCTGGACATGCCAGGACTATCGGCGGAGGCCGCTCTCGCACTGGAAGCATGGCCATCGGGAAACCAGGACGTTACCGATATAATTTTCGTACCGCCGCCGTCCACCCAGCGTGCGATTGACGCGACGCGTCTCGACGCCCAGGACCGGGACACCCTGATTGAGGCGCTGGGCGCAGGCTCAGACTGGCTCGCCAACATCGCATGCACCTTCTTGCTGAATACACATGACCCCCAGGTCGGAGAACGCGCCGCCAGAAGGGTTCAAAAGGTAGCCGCGAATAGACGAGCCAGCGCAGTCATGGTTGCCATTGCTAACGATCCAAGCCCGGCGGAGGCCGCTTCCCGGTTTCTCGACGCCAGCGACCCGCCAGTCCGCGCCGGCGCGGCTGCCGCAACACGGATGCTCGCCCAGGCCCCGGCAGAGGGCTCGTGGAACGTGCTGCTCAACCGTGCGCTGACTGACGACGATCAGACCGTGCGACTAGCCGCTGGAGCCGACCCGGCGAGCATCGGGCGGGAGAGCTACTGGTCATGCGACGAATGCGGCCACGCCAACAAGATTGACGCACCCCGATGCGGCAGCTGCGGAGAGGAAGCACATTTTCGGATCATTACGCGTCGCGGGGACTCAGGCTAGGCCAGCGGCCGATGGGCACCCATCAGGCGGATCAAGCGCAACCGGAACACCCCTGCGGCCACGTTCCACAACCAGGGTGGCCACCTCCAGACCGCCCGTGCGAGCCGTCACCGAGCAGAGGTGTCGATGGTCTCCGCCGCAGGTCTCTCCCAGCAGAGACGAACTCCAGGAGAAAGGCGACAACTACCGTGGCCCACGCCCGGAGGAAGACAGCCGCCCGACCGACAGGTAAATCGGCCTACACCTGGCGTGGCCCTGCGGCCGATGGACGTGACGCGATAGCGCATGCGGCAAAGCGATGCCCCCGCCAGAACTGGCCTGGCGGGGGCCTTCGTACTCGGTTGCGGTGGCGCCGTCTTATACCGGCGCGGGGCTATGCCGGGCTTCAGCCATCCGGTTGCGCGCCCAGCGGCGGGAGGTCTTGCCGAACCTCGACGCGAGCTTGCGCTCGGAGAGCGGCTGGCCGTCCTTGAGACTGGCACGGTAGGCAGCCACCGCGGCGGCGTTGGTCTCGATCTCGCCGCTGCTGGTGCCACCCGCAGGCAGCGAGCCGGGAACCTGGTCCGGGTGGTCCGCTGAGCGGTCCAGATGGTCCGGTACATTCAGGCCCGCGCTGGTTCGCGGGTCAGCGACGGCTGCGGAAACCGGGAACTGCGGATTGTCCCCGAAGGCGGACGTGACTCCGCTGACCTGCCCGTACCGGTTGACTGGTCCGGCATTGGCCGGGCCAGGCGCGGTCCACAGGCCGGCGCCGACATGGTCCGCCATCGGGCGGTGGTGGTCCGCCGCCGGTACGTGGTCCGGCTCGCCGGTTGCTGCGGTCCGGACGATCCACGCGAGCAACTCGTACGAGCCGACGAGGCTGACCGCGGGCCAGGCCGCGACAACCGCGCCGACGAGGCCGTGGGACCAGCCCTGGGCCACGTTCACGGCGAGCGAGGCGAGGATGCCGAGCGCGAGCATCCAGCGGGCCAGCTTAGGGACCGGGAGACGGTGCCGTGCGGCGTACAAGATGACCATGCTGGACGCGTACACCAGGCCGTCGATCGTGGCGGGTTCGAGCTGGGCGGTGACGCCGGTCTCGCCGTACTCGCGGACGACGGCGTAGGCGTGCCAGTAGGAGATGTACGCCGCGATGCCCGCCACGGCGAGCACGACCGCCGCCGTGGAGACGCGGATCGCACGGTCCACGCCGCCGCTCGCGGCAGGCAGGTAGCGATTCGTGATGGCCGGGGCGGCGAACGCGGTCACCGGCCCGCTCCCGGGTCATCGTCACGGTCGCCGGTCACGAGCCAGGCGCCGCCCGAGCCGAACGGCTCGGCCAAGTAACCGAAGGCGCGCAGGATGCCGCCGATGGCCGTGTTCATGGCCTGCTGCGTGCCGGTGTAGGTGCCATACCGGTCCCAGTCCAGCAGGAGCAGTCGGTGCGCGGTCCAGCACACCGCGATCCCGGCGCGGCCGTCGGCCAGTCCTGCCGGGACCGCGAGCAGGCACACCCCGCCGAGACGGTACAGCGGGTGATGTCGCGGGCAGTGGTGCAGGGGCAGGCCCGCCTCGGTCATCGACCGGGCGATGCGGCGGGCGAGTGGCGCCAGCGGGTCGGTGTCCGCCAGGCGGCACCCGTCGATGCTGACCAGCCCGGATGCTGCCTGCGCGAGTTCCGCGGCCTCGGCTGCGGCGCGCAGCGGGCCGAGGCCGGGCTGGGGGAAGTCCGTGTCAGTCATGCTGTTCCTCCGTGACGGCGCGGAGGAACCGGGCAGCTCACGCCCCGCGTGCGCCATGCCCGGTCCCTCCTCGCGGACGGGCATGGTCTAGTCGGTGGCCTGGCGGGCGCGGTCAAGGACGCCGGCGGTGGAGCCGACGTACATGTCGAGCGTGATGCGGTAGTTGGCGTGACCGGCCATGCGGGACACGTCGGTGGGGTCGAGCTTCCACACGAACAGGGCGGTGGTGCAGAACACGTGCCGCAGGCTGTGCCAGGTCCACCGGCCGCTGCCGTTACCGTCACGCCAGCCGACCGCCAGGTAGGCGCGCTGGAGGACGCCGCGGTTGAAGTTGGACGACCGCCAGTGCTTTCCCTTCGGCGAGGGGAAGATCAGCCCCAGCGGGTTGGTGCCGGCCCCCTGCCCGGCGCGGGCCTCCTCGATCCTGGCGGCGAGCCGCTCAGCGAGCGGGTAACCGTCAGGCGTCCGGCGCGGGTAGATCGTCCGGCGGTACTTCCGGCACTTGGGCGCCTCGACGTACAGGTGCCCGGCGACCTCGACCACCTTGCGGTCTACGGTGATCACCCGGTCTGCCTGGTCGACCTGCGCGATGGTGAGCGCGGCCAGCTCGCCCCACCGCAGCCCGCTGTAGGCGGCGGTGTTCACCATCAGCTCGTCCCGCTCGCCGTGCCGCCCGGCGGCCAGCGCCCGGCCGAGCTTGCCGATGTCGCTGCCGGCCGGGATCTCGGCGGGGTCGACCCACAGCGCCGATTCCCCCGCCACCGTCACCTGCGGCGCGGGCAGCTCCCGGTCGCCTGCCTGCCAGTGCACTTTCGCCAGCCGCGGGCTGGCCAGGTACCCGCTCTCCAGGCCGGCGCTGACCAGGGCGGAGATCATCCGGTGGACCCGGTTGCCTTCCCCCGGGGTCGGGGCGGCGTTGACGATCTTCTGCGTGTGGCCGGTCGTGATGTCCTGGCAGGTGACCGCATCGATGACCGGGGCGGCGAACCGCTCGCACAGCCGCCGCTGGGTGTCGGCGTGCTTGCGGGACCACCGCTCATCGACAGGGAGCCGGTCAGGGTCCAGGTAATGCCTGATGAGGTCCGCGCCGGGCAGTTTCATGTTCGGCGCGTCTGCTTCCAGCCGCTCAGTGACCTTCTGCAGCTTTGCGGCCAGCTTCTGCTCGGTTCCCGCCTCGCACTGCTGCCGCTTGCCGTCCTCGTACCAGACCGCGCGCCAGCGGCCCTTCTCCTCACGGGCCGGGTACACGGTGATGCCGTAGTCCAGCTCGACGACCTCGCCGCCGCCCCGGGTGGCGGTGCGCCCGGTGCCGTTCGCGAGGACCCGGCCGGGTGCCGGGCGGGCGGCCTTCGCCGGCCGCGCGGGGCGGGCGGCCTTGCGGGCCGGTTGTGGGGATTCTGTGGGGATCTTGAAGACCGCGGCCGGTGCCTGCGTCATCTTCGCTGCCTCGCTTCCTGCGTTTCCGCAGGCAGGAGGGCTAGCGACTGAAACTCCGATGGGTGGTCAGGGGCGGGGTCGAACCGCCGACCTTCCGCTTTTCAGGCGGACGCTCGTACCAACTGAGCTACCTGACCATCAGGGGGCTGACGGTTCCGCCGCTCTTCCCCAGCGGTCCTGACGGGATTTGAACCCGCGACCTCCACCTTGACAGGGTGGCGAGCACTCCGAGCTGCTCTACAGGACCATGCGTCTGCCAGCTTATGCCAGCAGGTGCCCCCAACGGGATTTGAACCCGTGCTGCCGCCTTGAAAGGGCGGTGTCCTAGGCCACTAGACGATGGGGGCCCGGCGGGTTCGCCGCCGTTCCCGTGGCGTCCGCCGTCGGGGACTGCCCCAGCATAGGGGACGGAGACCACTACCGGCAAAGCGCTACGACCACAGTTTACCGGCGGGTCCCGGCCGGCCCGGGCGGCCGGCCGGGACCGCCCGATGCCGTGCCGGGCGTGAAACGTCCCAGGTCACGGCGTTGCCCCTGAGGACCGAAGCGCCACGCGTCCCGATCCTCTTGCAATTGCAGCCGTTATTCGACACGGTAAGTCACACAGAAATAACGCATCGGGTTCACTACCGTGACCCTGGTCACACTAGTCAATTCGGCAGCCGGCACCAATCGGCGGCGGGCCGGATGGGGGGCAGCACATGAGGAACGACGTCCGGGTACCCGGAGCGCGCGGGTAAGCCTGCCTGTGTCCTCGGAGAGGCGGGCCGGGCCGGGCACGCTGGGAGCACGGCTGAGCCCGCCGGCCCCAGCCCAGGAGGCGCCCGCATACGCCCCCGACGTCCGGGCTGCTCCCGGGCCAGCCCCGCACGGCCCTGACGTGGCGCCCGGCTCCGCTGAGGGGCCGGAACACGCGGGGACGGCACACGGGCATACAGAGTCCCCGTACACCGCGGAGGCGGCCGCGGATAGCGCCGTGGCGGCCGCGGGCGCGCCCGCCGGGGAGCAGCCCGCCGCTGGGCTGCCGCACGGGCGGCACCGGAGGGCGCCCGAAAAGCAGGCCTCGTACCGGGAAGTCTTCGCGATCCGCGAATTCCGCGGCGTGTGGACCGCGCAGGTCCTGTCCTACGCGGGAGACCAGTTCGCCCAGGTAGCCATCGCGGTGCTGGTTTACCACCGGACCGGTTCGGCGCTGCTGACCGCGCTGGCGTACGCGCTGACCTATCTGCCGCCGATCGCGGGCGGCCCGCTGCTGTCCGGGCTGGCCGATCTGTTCCCGCGGCGCCGCGTGATGATCATCTGCGACATCATCCGGGCTGGGCTTGTCGCGCTGATGGCGATCCCGAGCATGCCGTTCGCCGGACTGTGCGGACTGCTGTTCGTCACCGTGCTGCTGGGGGCGCCGTTCTCCTCGGCCCGTTCCGCGCTCCTGCCTGACGTGCTGCCCGGGGACACCTTCGTCGTCGGCTCGGCGATCGGGAACATCAGCTTCCAGGCCAGCCAGATCCTGGGTTTTGTCGCCGGGGCGGCGGTCGTGGCGACGCTGAAGCCGTACCGGACGCTGGCGACCGATGCCCTGTCGTTCGCGCTGTCCGCCGTGATCGTGGCCGGCTGGGTGAAACCGCGCCCATCGCCGCACCGCGATACCGGGCAGCGGCCGTCGCTGTGGGCGGTGTCGCGGGAAGGCCTGGCGATGGTCTTCGGCCATCCGGTGCTGCGGACACTGCTGCTCTTCGGCTGGCTGGCCGGCTTCTGTATCGTCCCCGAGGGCCTCGCCGCGCCGTACGCGCATTCGCTGCACGGGGACGCCCTGACCGTCGGGCTGCTGATGGCCGCCATGCCGCTCGGCACGGTAGCGGGCGCGTTCGCCTTCGGGCGGCTGGTGCCGCCGTCCGGCCGGATCCGGATGATGGGCTGGCTGGCCATGGCCTCCTGCGCGCCGCTGATCGGCAGCGCCTTTAACCCGCCGCTGTGGGCCGTGCTGATCCTCTGGGCGCTGGCCGGCGCGGGCGGCGCCTATCAGCTCGCGGCAGCCGCTGCGTTCGTGCAGACCCTGGCCCCGGAAGGCCGGGCCAGGGCGTTTGGCCTGGCCCAGTCGGGGCTGCTTGCCGTCCAGGGCCTCGGCATCCTGGCCGGCGGGGCCGTGGCCAACGTCATCGGGGCCCCGGTCGCAGTGGGCCTGGCCGGCCTGCTGGGCCTGTGCGCAGCGGCCATCCTCTCGATGAGCTGGACGCTCCGCCGCGGTGAGGTGATCGCCACCGCGCGGACGCATTCAGGCGCAGGCCGTTAGCCCGCGACTGCGGCAGGCGCGGGGGGCAGGCCCGGGCCGGGCGGGGCCGCCCGTGGCCTCAGCGCTGCTTGCTGATCAGGTTCTCCACGATGGAGGCCTTCTCGCCCTCCTCGGGGACGACTGCCCAGGCGACGAGGTACAGCAGAGCCCCGAGGCCCCAGAAAATCGTGAAGATGGCGAAGCCGAGCCGGACCAGGGTCACGTCGACCCCGAAGTAGGCAGCCACGCCGGCACATACCCCGGCGATCAGCCTCCCGTCACGACGGCGATAGAGGTGCTTCGTTCCGCTGGCTCCGTGGCCATTGCTCTCAGTCATGGTTTTGATCATGCCCAATGCACGGAAGTTCTGACATAGGGAATTCCCCCCTCTTAATACTCTGAGGGCAAGAGCCGAGAGGAACCGCCGATGTCATCCGCCGCATCCGACGCTTCAGCGGGCAGCAGCCCGGCCCGTCACCCATCCGGCCACGCGGGCAAGCCGGCCGATATCGATCTGCTCCGGATTGACGATCAGCTGACCTCCGACGAGCGCCTCGTCCGCGACACGGTCCGCGATTTCACTGCCGACCGGATCCAGCCGCACATCGCGCGCTGGTTCGAGGACGGCACCCTCCCCGCCGACCTGATGCCCGAACTGGGCAAACTGGGGCTGCTCGGGATGCATCTCAGCGGCTACGGCTGCGCCGGGATGGGCCCGGTCGCCTACGGCGTGGCCTGCCGGGAACTCGAGGCAACCGATTCCGGCCTGCGCAGCATGGTCTCGGTGCAGGGCTCGCTGGCCATGTTCCCGATCTGGAAGTACGGCTCCGAGGAGCAGAAGGCCCAATGGCTGCCCCGGATGGCGGCGGGCGAGGCGGTTGGCTGTTTCGGCCTGACCGAACCCGATCACGGCTCCGACCCGGCCGGGATGAGCACCCGCGCGCGGCGGGACGGCTCTGACTGGGTGCTCTCGGGCACCAAGATGTGGATCACCAACGGCAGCATCGCCGATATCGCGGTGGTCTGGGCGGCCACCGACGATGGTGTCCGGGGCTTCCTCGTCCCCCGCGGCGAGCCCGGCTTCAGCACGAGCGACATTCACCAGAAAATGGCGCTCCGCGCGTCGATCACCTCCGAGCTGCACTTCGACGACGTCCGGCTGCCCGCGGACGCGATGCTGCCCGGCGTCACGGGGCTCAAGGGCCCGCTGTCCTGCCTGTCCGAAGCACGGTTCGGGATCATCTGGGGCGCCACCGGGGCGGCCCGCGCCTGCTATGAGATCGCCGTCGAGTACGCGCGGACACGTGAGCAGTTCGGCCGGCCGATCGGCGGCTTCCAGCTCACCCAGTCCAAGCTCGCGTGGATGGCTTCCGAGCTGGTCCGGGCGCAGTTGCTGGCGCTGCACCTCGGCCGGCTCAAGGAAGCCGGGCCGCTGCGCCCCGACCAGGTCAGCCTGGGCAAGATGACGTGCGTCCGGACCGCTATCGACATTGCCCGGCAGGCCAGGACCATTCTGGGAGCCAACGGCGTGACGCTGGAGTACCCGGTGATCAGGCACGCGAACAACCTGGAGGCGGTCCTCACCTATGAGGGCACCCAGGAGATCCACGAACTGGCCATCGGCCAGGCCATCACCGGCCTGTCCGCCTACCGCTGAGGCCGACCGGGGACGGGCGCGCCCGTCCGGCCGGTGCGGCCAGCCCGATCCCGGGCGCACAGGCCGCTGCGTTTACGCGCAGACATCGGTACGCTTCATGGTTGGTACGGATGTCCGTGCCGCGGGGCGTTAGCTCAATGGCAGAGCAGCGGGCTTTTAACCCGTTGGTTCAGGGTTCGACCCCCTGGCGCCCCACGCGGAGGTCTGCACGTTTCAGTGCGGCCTATCTTCGGATGTGGGTCTGACATTCGGGCCTGGTCAGGTGTGACCTTCCAGACGGATGTCGTACACGCTGGCCTGGAAGGTGCCTGCCGGGTCACGCGGCAGGCTGGTGAGCCAGACGAGAACGTAACGTCCGTGCGCTGGCGGGGTGAGCTGCAGGTTCACGGCACCGGCCGCGTCGGTTGCTTGCGCGACGGCCGGCAGGCTGGCTATCAAGGGTGCAGCGCCGACGCGCAATTCAAAGCTGGCGCCGTGAACCGGGCCGAGCGTGACCTGGGCGGCGGTTATCGTCGCCGGGCGTCCCAGGTCCAGGAGCAGGCCGGTGCCCGTGTACAGGTCCCCGAAGCGGGCGGTGGCGTACCAGTCGGTATGCCACGCCGTGGCGGGATTGTCATCGATCGCGAGAGGCGCAAGCTGAGGCGCGTCGCCCTTCCCGGCACCGGCGGGGCCGAACGCGGTTGCGCTGACCGGGGTGAGCGTACGCGCCGGCACAGCCTTCGAGATGGCCGTTTTCGGTACCGACGGTGCTCGCCCGGGGTGGCCGTGCGTCACCGGATTCACCCGGGCGACGTGCGCGGCGCTCGCCACCTTGGGCAAACCCGCACGCAGGTCATACGCCGCGATACCGAGCCAGACCAGCACGAGAACCGCGACCCAGCTCAGCCGGAGCCGCTTCCGCCTCGTGGCCAGTTCGCCCTTATCCTCCGCGATTGTCGTGTTGTACTCCCTGACCAGTGGCTCCGGATCCGTCCCGACAGCCCGCGCGATGATGCGAATGTACCCCCGGGCATAAGAATCGCCGCCACAAGCCGCGTAATCGTCATCTTCTATGTCTGTAACGATCATTTCCCTGACGCGGGCCTGATCGCTGACCTGGGTCACGGAAAGACCCGCGTCGTGGCGCGCGCTCGCGAGGGCTTCGCCGATGCTCACCCCGTGCCTCCCCCGTGCCTCCTCGGCGGGACCGCAATGCGCGCCGCCCCGAACGCGGGCGCCGGCGGTCACGATCCCATCATGGGCGACACTGAGGCTTTCGTCACCCCCTGGCCTGATTCGGGCATGAGGCGCTACGGGACCTTCCGGGCGGGGAGGGCGGCACCGGGACAGGCTGCCGGCTACCGGGCCGAAATCCCGCCGTCGACAGGGATGACCGCGCCGTTGACGTAGGCGCCACCCCGGCTGGCCAGGAACACCGCCACCCCCGCCATGTCGTCGGGGCGGCCGATCCGGCCGAGCGGCGCGTCGGCGGCGATCTGGTCGCCGTGCTCGCGCAGGGTCTGGGCCATCATCTTGGATTCGAAGGGGCCGGGGGCGACCGCATTGACCGTGATGTGCTGCGGGCCGAGTTCGACGGCGAGCACACGGGTCAGATGATGCAGCCCGGCCTTGGCCGCGGCGTAGGAGTAGTTCGGCACGAAGGGCACCCGGAGACCGTCGATCGAGCCGATATTGATGACCCGGGCCGGGTCGTCGGGAGTCGCGGCCTTGGCCAGCAGCGGCAGGAACGCCCGGGTCAGGAAGAACGGCGACTTCAGGTCCAGGTCCAGGACCTTGTCCCAGGCGGACGCCGGGAACTCCAGCAGTGGCGCGCCCCAGTTGGCGCCCGCGTTGTTGACGAGCACGTGCAGCCGGCCGGTGCGTCCGGCCACCTCATCGGCCAGCCGCCGGCACTCCTCCTCGCTGGACAGGTCCGCCGGGCACGCCCAGATCTGCTGCCCGGATGCGGCACCGGCGCGCAGTTCGGCCACGGCCTCGTCGCACGCTCCGGCCTTGCGCGAGGAGACCACGACCGACGCCCCCGCCTGCACGAGGCCGCGCGCGATCATCAGGCCGATGCCGCGTGAACCACCCGTGACGACCGCCGTCTTTCCGGTCAGATCGAACAGTCCACTCACATGATCACCGCCGTTGGTCGGGTACGGGGTGACGGTACCCCGGAACGCCTGATCTGGTGGCATCGGTGCAGGCTGCCGCGGGCGGAGCAGGACCGGGTGCGTGTGAACCCCTGGGAGCAGGAAAGATGGTTCTGGACCGATCCCGGATGAGGTGACGTCGCGGACCGGCCGCCCGCCAGTGACAAGGAGCCTGACCACGTCCGACACACCTGACATACGGCACATCGCCGCCGCCGTCTTCGGCTACACCACCTTGCGGCCGGGGCAGCACCAGGCGGTGACCGCGCTGGCCCAGGGGCGTGACTGCCTGGCCGTCATGCCGAGTGGCGCCGGCAAATCGGCGATCTATCAGCTCGCCGCGATCGTGCTCGGCGGCCCGGCGGTCATCGTATCCCCGCTGCTGTCGCTGCAGCAGGACCAGGCCGAGCATCTGCGCGCGCACGGCCTGACCGCCGTCACCGTCAACGGCGCCACGCCGGAGGGCCGCCGGGCGGAGGCCTACGCCCTGCTCAGGGAGGGCAAAGCCGGCTTCGTCTTCCTGGCCCCCGAGCAGCTCGCCCGCGATGACGTGCGTGAGGTGCTGGCCGCGGCACCACCGCGCCTGTTCGCGGTAGACGAGGCGCACTGTGTGAGCGCGTGGGGTCATGACTTCCGTCCCGACTACCTGCGCATCGGCGACGTGGTCACGTCGCTGAACCAGCGCCCGGTGGTCGCGGCGCTCACCGCGACCGCCGCGCCTCCCGTCCGCGAGGAGATCGTCCGGCGGCTGTACCTGCGGGACCCGGCCCAGGTGATCCGGGGCTTCGACCGCCCCGAGATCCACCTGTCGGTGCGGGCCTTCCACGAGGCTGCCGACAAGGAGAGCGCGGTAGAAGAGGCTGTCGCAGGGTTTACCGGCACCGGCATCATCTACGCGGCGACCCGCGAGGAGACCGAGCAGTACGCGGAACGGCTCGGTGTCCGGCCCTACCACGCGGGGCTCAGCCGCGCAGAGCGGGCGGAGACCCAGCGGATCTTCTCCGGCGGCGCGACGATCGTGGCCACCAGCGCGTTCGGCATGGGCATCGACCGGCCCGACGTCAGGTTCGTCGCGCACGCGTCGGTGCCAGGGTCGCTGGATGAGTACTACCAGGAGATCGGCCGGGCCGGGCGGGACGGGAAAGACGCCACCGCCGTCTGTTTCTACCGGCCCGAAGACCTCGGGATCCGCCGGTTCTTCACCGCCGGCCTGCCCGACGAGACGCTGCTCGCCGAGGTGGCGGCGGCCACCCAGACGCCCGTGTCCGTGCGCGAGCTGGCCGCCCGCGCCGGGATGTCGGAACGCCGGCTCACCGGGCTGGTCAACCTGCTGGAAGCGGCGGGCGCGGTCCGGCTCACGGACGTCATCGAGCCGGTCGCCGGCGCGCCGTCGCCGGCCGACGCCGCGGTGAAGGCGATCGAGATCGCGGCGCACAACCGTTCCGTGGAGCGGTCACGGCTGGAGATGATGCGCCGGTACGCCGAGCTGACCGATTGCCGGCGGCGTTTCCTGCTGCGGTACTTCGGCCAGGGGGCCGACGACCCGTGCGGGCGATGCGACAACTGTGACGCCGGGCGGTCCACTCCCGCCGGCCGCGATCACGGCGCGTTCGCGGTCGGCATGCGGGTCGGGCACCAGGAGTGGGGGCGCGGCGTGGTTCTCGCGGACGCCGGGGGGCGGCTCACCGTGTTCTTCGACGAGGTGGGGTACCGGGAACTGCTCACCGAGGCGGTGCTGAACGGGCACATCCTGGCCCCCGTCAGCGCGCAGGCCCAGCACTCCGGGCCTGCTCCAGGTGCGATGAGCCGGTTAGCGGGTATGGGCTTGAGCATGAATTTCCCCCAGCATGACGCTGCCCCGGATGACCAGGCGCCCGGCGCGCGCGACGAGCCCGGCACGCCCGGCGCGCCTGACGTCGCCGACGTCGCCGCTATTGTCGCCGAGGTGAGCGAGTCGGCCGAGCGGCCGTCCCGTGGCCGTCCGGTCGGTGAGGTGGCCCGGTCCGCGCTCGCCCGCGTCGTCCGGGGCGGGACAGGCGTCACCCGCCGGGGGGCGGACGTCGCCAGGCGCGGGGCCGATGCCGCCCGGCGCGGCCCCGGCGTCTCCCGCCGGAACACGAGCGATCCCCGGCCCGGGACGGGTATCGCGGGACGTGGGACGCGGCTGGCCGGACGCGGCGTGTTTGCGGGAACCCGCTGGCTGGCCAGCCAGGTACTCGCGCTGGCGCCCCGGCTGCCGGTCCGGGACCAGGCCACGTTGCGGGCCCAGTTCCCGGGCAGGTCGCCCGACGAGCTCGCCGACGCGCTGATCGAGGGCGCGTCGCGCGCGTCCGCGGCCGTCGGCGCCACGGTAGGCGTGTGGTCCGTCCTGCCGGTCGCGCCCGCCTTCCCGGCCGAGATCGTCACCGAGACGCTCACGCTCGTGGGCATCGAGATCAAGCTCATCGCCGAACTGCACGAGGTCTACGGACTGCGGCCGCCCGGCGACTTCGCCAGCCGGATGACGGCTTTCGTGGGCGCGTGGGCCCACCGCCGCGGTGTCGCGCTCACGTCCGGCGGGATGGTGCTCGCCATCGGCTCCCCGCTCGGGCGCCGGCTGCAGCTCCGGCTCGCCGCCCGGGCGGGGCGGAGCGCCCTTTCGCTGGGCCCGCTGCTGACCGGAGCCGCCGCAGGCGCCATGCTCAACCGCCGCGAGACGCGCCGGCTTGGCCACCAGATCCGGGACGACCTGCGGAAGAAGTCTCCGGTCACGGCGGCCTGGCCGGGCTGAACACGTCCGCTCAGGCCCCGGGCCCATCCCCGCGTCACCGGTCGCGGTGGCGCCGCCCTGATGGCGTGATCAGGCCGCCGCAGGTTGCCGACCCGGCCCCCGCCCGGCCCGCCCTGGCAACGGCTCTACCTGGGCGTTTTACCCGGCGACGCGCTGTAAAGGGCAGAATTTTCCGGTCCTGTCCCGTCTAGGGTGGTGCCAGTAAACATTCCCATGATCGTCCGTGAGGTTCCTCATCTTTAGGCGGTAACGGATTCCATGAGGGTCACGATGATGCTCGCCGACCACGCTCAGGTGGCCGACAGCAAGTTGTTCATTTCGGGGGGCGGCTGGTCCGTCTGCGGACCCGGCCCGGTGGCCTGCGGGGTGGCGGTGCTCTTCCACATCCCCTGGCAGCACACGAACGAGAAGATTTCCTTCACGCTGAGACTGCTTGACGAAGACGGGGCGCCGGTCAGCCAGCCGGGGCCCGGCGGGGGACAGGAAGTCCAGGCGGGCGGGCAGTTCGAGGCGGGACGCCCGGCGGGCCTGGCGCCCGGAACCGAGATCAACGTGCCGATCGCCTTCAATACGGTGCTTCAGCTGCCGCAGGGCGCACGCTTCACCTGGGTGCTGGAAATCGACGGGCAGGCTGACGAGGAATGGCGGCTGTCCTTCGGCACCCGCGAGGCCCCGTCGTCGGTACAGCCCAGCTAGGCGGCTTGCACGGCAGCGGAGAAGCACGGCCGTACCGGGGCGGCGGGACCTGAGAAATCTAGCGAACGAAAAGGAGACGCCGCGTGAGCGGTTTCCGGAGTTTCTGCTGCGGGGCAACCTCATAGACCTCGCGGTGGCGGTCGTCATCGGCACCGCCTTCACGGCCATCGTGACGGTTCTGGTCAAGGACCTCATCACACCGCTCATCGCCGCCGCGGGGGCAAGCCCAATTTCGGGAACCTGTCCTTTACGGTCAACCACAGCAAGTTCGCCTACGGCGACTTCATCAACGCGCTCGTGACCTTCGTCATCATCGCGGCGGTTGTGTACTTCCTGGTCGTCATGCCCGTTGGCAGGCTGCTGGACATGCTGATACGCAAGCAGGCAGCCACCGAGCGTGAATGCCCGCAATGCCTCAGCTCGATCCCGGTCGCCGCCCGCAAGTGCATGTACTGCACCTCGGACCTGACGCCGCCGGCAACCACGGCGGTGCCGTAACACGCTCCGAGCGGCAGCGGGCTTCCCGCGTCCCTGGTGTCTGGGCCCGGCCCGGGGCCTGGCCGTGCCGGGCCCAGACGTCTTGGGAGGAGAGGGCTTGTCCCTCGTGCTTTCCAGCCTGGCGGCCTTACCTGATACCAGGCTGAGCCGAAGCTGAAAAACCTCTAAGCGGCGGCTAGCGCGCCGTGCGGGGCCTGTCTATCGTCCTGGACGGGGCCGATTCAGCTGCCGCCCAGCTGGCGAGCTGCTCCGACGCCTGCCCAGGCAGTTCGCCTGACGCCCATCCGGCCAGTTCGGCGGCGATGGGGTCGGGCAGGTCCTGAGGCCGGCCCGGACTCACCGGCGCCTGGTGATACCCGCGGGCGACCGGAGCCAGTGACGTGCCCGGGCCGCTCATCATCGCCCGTTCCGCGCTGGCCGGGCCGGTCATCGCCGCAGGCTCCTCGGTGTCCGCCAGCCGGGCCAGCGGCTCGGACGGCACGTCCCAGGGGCGCACCAGCGGCTCCGGGGAAACGTCCCGGGGCAGCGGCCCGCTCCCGTTGACGGCCCGCTGAGCCGGGCCGCTGACCAGGTGCGGTTCCGGCGGTGTCACGCCGGCGCATTCGTGACTCTCCAGGAAGTCCGCGAAGTACTCGGCTTCTGCGGCGTCGACACCGAGGACCACGCGAGGCTGGCCCATCGGCTCCTTGAGCGAGTAACCCACGTAGCTGGCCAGCGGGTCCGAAGACCCCGCGAGGCCATGGAGCGCTCGCCAGCGCTCCCATGCCTGTTCCAGCCGTGCAGCGGCGTAACCGGCACGCGCGACCAACTCCGGATCACGCATTGTGCGATCCCTCCCCATGAACGCGACGCAATGTCGCGTCCCCCGACCGAGGACGGCCGACCATACGTTGCGTCCGCTCGTTCGGACGCGAACCAGTATGCCGAATACCGCCGTTCAGCAGGCATGATTACAGATCTTTACTGAATCATCACTCACTGTAACCGCTCGCGAGCGGTCGTCTCTCTCGGTCTGCCCTTTAAGTATGCTGACCTGGATCGGCCCCGGCAGCGCGCGCCCGCGAGGTGCGGCGCCCATGCGCCTGCCGGCGAAACACGGCCCGAAGTGGCATTTTGTCCACCGGGGCCGACCCCCCAAACTAGCCCGAAGACTGCCGCCGCGCGTGCGGTGCGCCCTGGCACACAATGCCCCCCTGGCGCACGCCATAGGCACGCGAATGCGGCATGCGTCACTCTGAACGCTGCTGCGGAATGCCAGCGAGCAGCGCGCGGACTTCGGTCTCCCGGTACCGGCGGTGCCCACCGAGCGTGCGGATGGACGTGAGCTTGCCTGCCTTGGCCCACCGCGTAACGGTCTTCGGGTCGACTCGGAACATCGTCGCGACCTCGGCCGGCGTCAGCAGCGGCTCTGCCTCGGGTGTACGTGCAGCCATTTTGCGGCCTCTCCTCCTGGACCGAAACTTGCGATCCTGCGTTCGTTCCTTGCGTGGAGCTCCAAAACCGGAGCCTGTCGTTGATGTCCCATATGGTGTACAGAGACCATATTGCCATCACCAGCGGTGACAAGTCGACCACCCGGCGCAAAGTTTTCTATCTCGTACTTCTGCGGCCCGCCGTCTTGCTGTCACTGAGTGTAAGTGTAGCGATACTTAGAGTTGCATCGTGGCAGATTCGGAAATACTGCGACCGGAGCCGTCAGGCGCCCGAGCGCGGCAGACGCGGCAAGCCATCATGAGACGGGCATAGCGGTCCCCCGCTTGATAGCATATAGTGACCTAAGTTCACACATGCGTCACGAACCGGCCAGGCATCTGCGGCACAGGGTAAGCAGACAACCACAGCCGGCGAGCAGCAGGGGGCAGAGCCAAATGATTACTTTCAGTAGCCGACTTGGCCCAGAGATGTGCACGGACCGTAGTGAACCCGGACCGCCCGGGCTGCGCGGCCCGCGCCTTGGCCGGCGTCCGCCCGATCACCCGCGGCACATCGGCGCGCAGAATTACCGGAACACCGGACCGTAAATGCGCGGTGAGTGTGCCCGGCTGTCAGTTGGCTGACTCGGCCTCGCGCAGTGCCTTCCCCCGGCCGGCGGCCCGCCGGTACATGGCGATCGCCAGTTCGGGCTCATCCTGGGCCAGGCCGCTGATGGCGGTGCCGATCTCCGCGACCGACTGGTCGCCGCGCAGCGCGTCGTCGGTGAGCAGATGGACCAGGCCGCCATAATCCAGTTCGACCACCGACTGCGGGTGAAATTCCTCCAGCCAGCGCGCGACGTCCTCCAGTTCCGCGGTCACGGCCAGAGACCGGCGCCGTATCTCTTCCGGGCGGCCCAGCGGTCCGCGCAGCCCCCGGCGCACGGCGGCCAGCCCGCGGGCCAGCCGGCGGCGCGCCTGGACCATAGCCGTCGCGTATATAAGGGTGCGTACGGCCGAAGCCGTGGCCGGCCCGATGGCCCCCGTCTCCTCCCCCGTAAGCTCGCGATATCCGGCATACGAGAAAGTCACTCTGTGCAAACGGAGCCCGCCGGAGTAAGCCCCGGCAGCGGCCCGCGGCCCCCTAAGCTGTGGGCAGATCCCGCGCGGGCGAGGGCGCGGGCACAACCGGAAGAGTCACCACAGTGACGCATGTGTTCACGACGCCTCACAAGGGCATGGGCAGCACCGAACGCGCCGGCCATGAGCAGGTCGCCTTCTGCCAGGACACCCGGACCGGGCTGAAGGCCATCATCGCGATCTATTCCACGGCGCTGGGGCCCGCCTTGGGCGGCACCCGCTTCTACCCCTACGGCAGCGAAGACGAGGCCCTCACCGACGCGCTGCGGCTCTCGGCCGCCATGGCCTACAAGAACGCCCTCGCGGGACTGGACCACGGAGGCGGCAAGGCCGTCATCATCGGGGATCCGGCCCAGCTGAAGACCGAGCCGCTGCTCCGTGCGTACGGGCGTTTCATCGGCTCGCTGGGCGGCCGCTACATCACCGCCTGCGACGTCGGCACGCGCAGCGAGGACATGGACATCATCGCGCGCGAATGCGCGTTCGTCACCGGCCGCACCCCGGCCTACGGCGGAGCCGGCGACTCTTCGGTGCTGACCGCGCTCGGCGTGTTCCAGGGCCTGCGGGCCGCCGCCGGGCACCTGTGGGGCTCCACCAGCCTGCGCGGCCGCCGGGTCGGCGTCGAAGGCGTCGGCAAAGTCGGCCGCAAGCTGGTCGGCCATCTCGCCGACGATGGCGCCGACGTGGTGATCTGCGACGTCAGCGAGGCCGCGGTCGAAAGCGTCCGGGCCCGGTACCCGGACGTCGAGGTCGCAGGCGGCGCCACGGAACTGCTGGCCGCCGGCCTGGACGTGTTCTCGCCGTGCGCGCTCGGCGGCAGCGTCGGCGACTACGTGGCGGCCACCCTCAGCGCAAAGATCATCTGCGGCGGGGCGAACAACCAGCTCGGGCACGCCGGGGTGGAGAAACTGCTCGCCGACCGCGGCATCCTCTACGCGCCGGATTACGTCGTCAACGCCGGCGGCGTCATCCAGGTCGCCGACGAGCTGTCCGGCTTCAGCTTCGACCGCGCGAAAGCGCGCGCCGAGCAGATATTTGCCACCACATCACGGATCTTCGAGATCGCGGAAGCCGAGGGTGTGCCGCCGTCGGCCGCGGCTGACCGGCTCGCGGAGCAGCGGATGTCCGATGTCGGAAGGCTCCGCGGCATCTGGCTCGGCGGCTGAACCGCCCGCACGGCACAATCCGGGCAGGACGCGGCACCGCGTGGAGTGCATCTGCGTAGGCATGGGGGCCGCAAAGCAGGTACGGTTGTACCTGTACGGAAGCTGGTGCGCGCCGAACTCCTATTGGAGGAGTAAGGCGGGTCCGTTTGTTGTGCGGAAAGCCAGCAACGCAGACATCATGGGGCCTGACCGGCTCCGGACGTTCGAGGGGGTCGAGCCAATGGGGCGCGGCCGAGCCAAGGCCAAGCAGGTGAAGGTTGCCCGCCAGCTCAAGTACAACAGCGGCGGCACGGACCTTGACCGGCTGCGTGCGGAGCTGGGCGTGGGAGCGGATCAGCATGACCGGGCGTACGACCCGGTCGGTGCGGACCACGACGACGAAGACGACGAGGCCGAAGAAGACGACGAAGACGAAGACGACGAGTGGTCGGCTTCGTAGCCGGTTACGGCCTGTTCGCCTCCGGTGACCCGCGGCCTGTCCGCCTGCGGTAATTCCACGGCCTGTGCACCAGCAGGCACCTGCGCCTGCCTGCGCTCAGCCTGAGGCCGGGTGGGTACCGGTCAGCCGGGCGTCACCGGTGCCCGGCATCACCTCACCGAGGACCCACGCGGTGATACCGCGTGCGGCCAGGACGCCAAGCGCCTCATCCGTGCTGTCCCGGCCGACCACCGCGGTCATGCCGACGCCCATGTTGAACACGCGCTCCATCTCGGCCGGCGGTACCGCGCCGGCCCGGGCCAGCACAGCGAAGATCGCGGGCGGCTGCCACGTGCCCCGGTCCAGCACCGCGTCGGCCCCGGCGGGCAGCACCCGCGCGAGGTTGCCGGCCAGGCCGCCACCGGTGACGTGAGCGTACGCGTGCACGTCACAGCGCTCGGCCAGGGCCAGGCAGTCGCGGGCGTAGATGCGTGACGGGACGAGCAGCTCTTCCCCCAGGGGCCGGCCGAGTTCCGGTACGTCCCGCTCCAGGCCGAGCCTGGCCCGCCGGAGAATCTCGCGGACCAGCGAGAACCCGTTGGCGTGCAGCCCCGACGAGGCCATCGCGATCACCGTGTCGCCCGGCTTCACCCGGCTGGCGCCGAGGATCGCGTCCGCCTCCACGGCACCGGTCGCCGCGCCCGCCAGGTCGAAGTCGTCCGGGCCGAAGTGCCCGGGATGCTCGGCGGTCTCGCCGCCAAGCAGGGCACAGCCCGCCTCGGCGCAGCCGCGCGCGACACCGGAGACGATCGCCGCCACCCGCTGCGGCCGGATCGCGCCGCAGACCACGTAGTCGGTCATGAACAGCGGTTCCGCCCCGCATGCGGCCAGGTCGTCGGCGACCATGGCGACCAGGTCCAGCCCGACGGTGTCGTAGATGCCGAGCCGGCTCGCGAGTACGACCTTGGTGCCGACGCCGTCGGTGGAGGTGGCCAGGACGGGGTGCCGGTAGGCCGCCAGCCGGGCCGCGTCGAAGAGCCCGGCGAACCCGCCGATATCCCCGATGACCTCCGGCCGGGCCGTCCGCGCCACCGAGGCGCGCATCAGGTCCACCGCCCGGTCGCCGGCCCCGATGTCCACGCCCGCCGCCGCGTAGCTGAGGCCACCCGCCTGCTCAGGACCGGCGAGATCCGCACCGCCTGGCGGCACGCCACCGCCGCTGCGAGCGCCGCCGGCGTCCGCGGGGACCCCATCCGGGCGGCGGGGCCGGCTGGTCACGGAGCGGCCTGCTCGAGGGGGCCGAGGGCGTCCAGGTCCGCCAGGGCCTGCGTGGCCGGCTCGCGGAGGAATTTGCCGCGCTCGGCGTCGGCGACGGGGACCGGGTAGATCCCGTCGAAACAGGCCCGGCAGAGCTGCCCGGCCGGCAGCGTCGTCGCCGCGGTCAGGCCGTCCAGGGAGATATAGCCGAGTGAGTCAGCGCCGATCGAGGCGCAGATCTCCGGCACCGATTCGTGGCCCGCGATCAGCTCGGCGCGGGTCGCGAAGTCGATCCCGTAGAAGCAGGGCCAGCTGACCGGCGGGCTGGAGATCCGCACGTGCACCTCGGCCGCGCCCGCCTCGCGCAGCATCGCCACGATCGCGCGCTGGGTGTTCCCGCGGACGATCGAATCGTCCACGACGACCAGGCGCCGCCCCGCGACGACCCCGGCCAGCGGGTTCAGCTTCAGCCGGATCCCCCGCTGGCGGATGGTCTGACTCGGCTGGATGAAGGTCCGGCCGACGTAGGAGTTCTTGACCAGCCCCTGCCCGTAGGGGATGCCGCTGGCCTCGGCGTAGCCGATCGCGGCGGGTGTGCCCGATTCCGGGACCGGGATCACCAGGTCGGCTTCGGCGGGGTGCTCTGCGGCGAGCCTGCGGCCGACCTCCACCCGGGTGGCCTGCACGTTCCGGCCCGCGATGGTCGTGTCGGGGCGCGCGAGGTAGACGTACTCGAACAGGCAGCCCTTCGGCTCGGCGGGCGCGAACGCGCGGGACCGCACGCCGCGCTCGTCGATGGTGATCAGCTCGCCGGGCTCGATCTCGCGCACGAAGGTGGCGCCGATGATCTCCAGTGCCGCGGTCTCGCTCGCCACTGCCCAGCCCGTCGCGAGCTGGCCGAGCACCAGCGGGCGGAAGCCCAGCGGGTCCCGCGCGGCGTACAGCGTCCGCTCGTTCATGAAGACCAGCGAGTACGCACCGCGCACCAGCGGGAGCGTGGCCAGCGCCATCTCCTCGATGTCGTCGCTGGCGCGCGGTGCCGCGCTCCCGGCCGTCCCGCCTGGCCCGGACGGCGGAACGGGCCCGCCCTGGGGCCCGGCCTGGGCAGCCGACGGCGGCTGGCGGGCGAACAGCGCGGTCAGCACGTCGGTGTCGGACGTCGCCGCGGGCAGCTGGTGCCCGGTCCCGGCTTCACCGTCCAGCAGCCGGGCCAGCTCCAGCGTGTTGATCAGGTTGCCGTTGTGGCCGAGGGCCAGGCCGCCGTCCCGGGTGGAACGGAAGGTCGGCTGGGCGTTCTCCCACACCGAAGAGCCCGAGGTGGAGTAACGGCAGTGGCCGACCGCGATGTACCCGCGCAGGGTGTTGAGCGCGGCCTCGTCGAAAACCTGGGCGACCAGGCCCATGTCCTTGTAGACGACGATGCGGCCGCCGTCGCTGACCGCGATCCCGGCCGACTCCTGGCCCCTGTGCTGGAGGGCGTACAGCCCGTAATAGGCGAGCTTCGCGACGTCCTCGCCCGGCGCCCATACGCCGAATACGCCACAGGCGTCTCGTGGCGGCCGGTCGGAGGGATCCAGGTCATCCGTCAGGCGGCCGTCGGGCTTTGGCACACGACCAGTCTAATGAGCAGATGGTGCGCCGGCGCCGCCACTCGCGTTAACCGGCAGGTATGGCGCGAGGTCAGCGCGCGGCCCACTGGCCTGGACCGCCCCGCTGGCCACGGCTTCGGCCCAGCCGAGGCGGCCGGTCGCCAGCCGGATCCAGGTGACCGGATCGGTCTCGACGACGTTGGGCGGGGTGCCCCGGGTATGCCGCGGGCCCGGCACGCACTGCACCGCGGCGAACGGGGGGACCCGCACCTCCACGGCCTTGCCGGGAACGGCCGCCGCCAGCAGGCCGAGCAGGTACCTGACCGCGACGCGGAGCGCGTCCGGGGGCGGCGGCGCGCCGGCATCGACCGCACGGGTCACCGCGGCCACGCTCGCCGCGTCACGCGGATCCGGGCCCCGGGCCCGCCGGGCCGCGGGGGAACGCCGTGCTGGCTGAGCGGGCATGCGTGCCGTCAGCCGAAGATGGCCGGCAGGGCGCCGCGGTGCACCTCGGCCAGCTCCGCCAGCGAGATCACGAACAGATCCGCAACGTCGAGGCTGCCGCCGCCGACGGCACCGATGTCCGTAGCCGGGACGCCATGACGGCCGCAGATCTCCGCGAACTCGGCCTCCGCCCCGGGGCGGACGGCCACGATGGCCCGCGCCGCCGATTCGCTGAACAGGAACGTGAACGCGTCCCCGGGCAGCGTCACCCGGCAGCCACGCCCCCCGCGCAGGACCGATTCGGCCAGGGCCACCGCGAGGCCGCCGTCGGACAGGTCATGGGCCGCCTGTACCGCCCCGGAGGCGGCCGCGTCGGCGAGGACCCGGGCCAGGTTCCGTTCGGCAGCGAAATCGGCCCGCGGCAGCAGGCCGCCCAGGTGCCCGTGCACCACCTGCGCCCACGCGGAGCCGCCGAACTCGGCTCCGGTGTGGCCGAGCAGCACGATGCGGGCCCCGTCGCCGCCGAAGCCGATGGACAGCCGGCAGCGCACGTCCGGGTGCACGCCCAGTACCCCGATCACCGGAGTCGGCTGGATGGCGGACTCACCGGTCTGGTTGTAGAAGCTGACGTTGCCGCCGGTGACCGGAACCCCGAGTTCAGCGCAGCCGTCGGCCAGGCCGCGGACCGCCTCGGCGAACTGCCACATCACCGCGGGGTCCTCCGGAGAGCCGAAGTTCATGCAGTTCGTTACGGCCAGCGGCCGGGCCCCGGTGGCGGCCACGTTGCGGTAGGCCTCGCTCAACGCGAGCTGCGCTCCGGTATACGGGTCCAGCAGCGCGTACCGGCTGTTGCCGTCGGTGGCCAGTGCCACCCCCAGGCCCGTCCCCTCGTCGACGCGGATCAGGCCGCCGTCCTCGGGCATGGCCAGCACCGTGTCGCCGCGCACGTAACGGTCGTACTGCTCGGTGACCCACGTCTTGTCAGCGAGGCCGGGCGACCCGAGCAGGGACAGCAGCGTGGACCGCAGCCCGCTCGCCCCGGACGGCCGCGGCAGCGCACCGGGATCGCCGGCGGCCAGCTTGTCCTGCCATTCGGGCCGGGCCAGCGGACGGGAGTACACCGGCCCCTCGTCCGCGGCCGTGCCGGGCGGGATGTCCACGACCGTCTCGCCGTGCCAGGTCATCTCGAGGCGGCCGCTGCCGGTCACCTCGCCGATGACCGTGGCCTGCACGTCCCACTTGGCGCACACGGCGAGGAAGCGCGGCACGTCGGCCGGCTCGACGACCGCCATCATGCGTTCCTGCGACTCGCTCATCAGGATTTCCGGCGGCCCGAGCGCAGGGTCACGCAGCGGGACGGCGTCGAGCCGGACCCGCATCCCGCCGGTGCCGGCCGCGGCCAGCTCGGTGGTCGCGCACGCGACTCCGGCCGCACCGAGGTCCTGGATGCCCGTAACCAGGCCGTCGCGGTACAGCTCGAGGCAGCATTCAATCAGGAGCTTCTCCAGGAACGGATCCCCGACCTGGACGCTGGGGCGCTTGGCCAGGTGACCGTTGCCCGATTCCGAAGGCGCCCCGAAGGTCGCGCTGGCCAGGACCGACGCGCCGCCGATGCCGTCCGGGCCGGTTCGCGAGCCGAGCAGGATGACCTGATTGCCGGGGCCGTCGGCGGCGGCGACCTGAAGGTCATCGTGCCGCATGACCCCGACGCACAGCGCGTTGACGAGCGGATTTCCGGCGTAGCAGGCGTCGAAGGCCAGTTCCCCGCCGATGTTCGGCAGGCCCAGGCAGTTGCCGTAGAACGAGATCCCGCTGACGACGCCGGACAGCACCCGGCGGGTGTCGCCTGCGCCGGCCTGCCGAACCGCAGCGAGTCCATCACCGCCACCGGCCGGGCCCCCATGGCCAGGATGTCACGGACGATGCCGCCGACCCCGGTCGCCGCGCCCTGATGCGGCTCGACGTAGGAGGGGTGGTTATGCGATTCGATCTTGAAGGTGACCGCGTAGCCGCCGCCGATGTCGACGACGCCGGCGTTGGCCCCGATGCCGGCCAGCAGCGCGTCGCTGCGCGGCGCCTTCTCGGCGAACTGCCGCAGGTGCACCTTGGACGATTTGTAGGAGCAGTGCTCGCTCCACATCACCGAGTACAGCGCCAGCTCCGCGTCGGTCGGGCGGCGGCCGAGCAGCTGCCGGATCCGCTCGTATTCGGCCTCGGTCAGGCCCAGCTCGGCGAACGGCTGGCGCTGGTCGGGGGTGGCCGCGGCGCGGTCCACCGTGTCCTGGGCGGTCATCGCAGGCCCTCGGACAGGACCCGGACGGCAGAGGAGAAGAAGGCGAGCCCGTCGGTGCCCGGTCCGGTCAGCTCGCTGGTCGCGTACTCCGGGTGCGGCATCAGGCCCACCACGTTGCCCGCCTCGTTGCTGACGCCGGCGATGCCACGCGCGGAGCCGTTGGGATTGCCCAGGTACCGGACGACCACCTGACCGCCGGACTCGAGCGCGTCGAGGGTGCCAGCGTCCGCGGCGTAGGCGCCTTCGCCGCTCTTCAGCGGCACAATGATCTCCTGTCCCTCGATGTAGGCCCGGGTCCATGACGTGCGGGCGTTCTCCACCCGGAGGCGCACGTCCCGGCTGACGAAATGCAGGCCCGCGTTGCGGGTCAGCGCTCCGGGCAGCAGATGCGCCTCGCACAGGATCTGGAAGCCGTTGCAGATGCCGAGCACCGGCAGGCCCGTCTCCGAGGCCGCCGCGAGCTCGCTCATCACCGGGGAGAACCGGGCGATGGCGCCGCAGCGCAGGTAGTCGCCGTAGGAGAAGCCGCCGGGCAGGATCACCGCGTCCACCCCGTGCAGGTCACGCTCGTTGTGCCAGAGCGTGACGGGCTCACCGCCGACCCGGCGGACCGCGCGGGCCGCCTCGGCCTCATCCAGCGAGCCGGGGAAGGTGATGACGCCGACGCGGGCGGTCATCGGGCACCGCACAGGCTATTCAGGGGCACGCCCGAAGATTACCGGCTGACCTGGACCCCCCTGATCCGGGCGCGCCTGATCCTGGCTCAGCTGGCGGCGTGCATCCGGGCCATCGGAACGTCGCCGGACCAGGTGATCCGCTTGCGCATGGTCACCACCATGCCGCGGCCCGGCCGGCTGCGCAGCGTCACGTCGTCGACGCAGGCCCGCATGACGTCGAGCCCGCGGCCCGATTCGGCCAGGTTGGCGACGTCCGCCGCCCGGCCCGGGCGCCTCGACTCGCCGCGGCCGCGCTCGGGGCCGATGACCGAAGCGGCCCGCCGCCAGGTCACCCGGTGCAGGGACGGCCGGCCGGCCCGGCGCCTGCCGCCCGGCATCGTGAACCCCTGCGCGGGCCGGGACCGGCGGAGCCCGCCGGAGCCGGCGGCCCGGCGCGGGACGTCGGCCACGGTGCCCGGACTCGCGGCGGTCCAGTCCTCGGAAACCTCTACCTCGCACCGGTCCGCACTGATGGTGAGGAACACGGCGTAGCCGGTGGCCCCGGGGGCGCCGTGCCTGAGCACGTTGGAGCAGGCCTCCGTCGCGGCCAGCAGGATGTCCGAAATACTGTCGTCGCCGACGCCGACGGTCCGCAGGATGTCCCCGAGCACGCGCCTGGTCACGGGAACACTGCGCGCCTCGCGCTGGAAGGCCAGACAGAACTTCACATGCGAAGGCTTCCCGCCACGGCTCGTCATAACCGCGAAATTCAGGTGTTACACACCACTGTTACCCGGCGGGACGCCGCCGCGGCTCAGCTAGCGTGCAGGGTGAACTCCTCGATCACCGGGTTCGCGAGCAGATCGGAGGCGAGCTTGGCGAGTGCCTCGAGCGCCGGCTCATCGGCCGGGCCGCCGATTTCCACTTCGAACCTCTTGCCCTGCCGCACGCTGAGCACGTCGGAGTACCCGAGGCGATGGGCCGATTCCGCGATGGCGTCCCCCTGCGGATCGTGTATTTCGGGCTTGAGCATGACGTCAATAAACACACGGGCCACGTATCCTCCCAGGGCTGGCGGGGCACATATGCTCACATGCATCTGCGCCAGGGCCGCAGCGTACGCGATGAGACCCACGCCCGCCCGCGGTCCCTACCGGCTCAGCGACAACTGCACAGCGCTCCCGCATAGAAGGCGTCCGCCACGAACGGACGGCAGCGCACCCACCCGGCCGGTCCTGGCGATCCCACACCGGCCCTGAGGATCAAGGAGTGGCACGTGTCCGTCGAAACCGGCGGTTCGTCCGCCGCACAGGAAGTCATGCCCGCCCCGCTGGCCTCCGCGCCGGCCGCCGCGGCCGGCCTGCCCCCGGAGGCAGGCGCGCCGGAGGAACTGATCCAGCTGCTCACCCCCGAGGGCGAACGGGTGGAACATCCCGACTACCCGCTCGACATCTCGGCCCGGGAACTGCAAGGGCTCTACCGCGATCTGGTCCTTGTGCGCCGGCTGGACACCGAGGCGATCGCGCTCCAGCGCCAGGGCGAGCTCGGCCTCTGGGCGTCGCTGCTCGGCCAGGAAGCCGCCCAGATCGGCTCGGGGCGCGCCCTCGGCCCGCGGGACATGGCGTTCCCGACCTACCGTGAGCACGGCGTCGCGTGGTGCCGTGGCGTCGATCCCATCAAGCTGCTGGAACTGTTCCGGGGCGTGAGTCACGGCGGCTGGGACCCGGCGGAGCACAACTTCCACCTGTACACGATCGTGATCGGCAGCCAGACGCTGCATGCGACCGGTTATGCGATGGGCATCCAGCGGGACGGGGCCACCGGCGACGGCGGGGAGACCGGGGAGGCCGTCATCGCCTACTTCGGTGACGGCGCCACCAGTCAGGGCGACGTGAACGAGTCGTTCGTCTGGGCGTCGGTGTTCAACGCGCCGGTGGTGTTCTTCTGCCAGAACAACCAGTGGGCCATCTCCGAGCCGCTGGAGCGGCAGAGCCGGATCCCGCTCTACCAGCGGTCCCGCGGTTTCGGCTTCCCGGGCCTGCGCGTTGACGGCAACGACGTGCTCGCGTGCCTCGCGGTGACCCGGGCGGCGCTGCGGGCGGCGCGGGAGGGCCAGGGGCCCACGCTGATCGAGGCGTTCACCTACCGGATGGGCGCGCACACCACCACCGACGACCCGACCAGGTACCGGCTGGCGGGCGACCTGGAGGCGTGGAAGCTGCGGGATCCGATCGAGCGGGTCAAGGCCTACCTGGTGCGCAGCGGGGCCGCCGGCACCAGTTTCTTCGACGAGGTCGACGCCGAGGCCGCCCGGCTGGGCGCCTGGCTGCGCGAAGCCTGCCGGGCGATGCCGGACCCGTCGCCGCTGTCCGCCTTCGAGCACGTCTATGCGGGCCCGCACCCGGTCATCGACGCTGAACGGGACGCCTACGCCGCCTACCTCGATTCCTTCGAGGACGCCGCGGGCGGATCGCCGGGCGGGCCGCCGTCCGGCGGGCCGCCCGGCGATCCCAGCCTGCCTGCCGTCGCGCGGGCCCGCGGCACCGGCGGTTTCGGGCGCAGCGGGGAGGCCCGATGACCACACTCACGCTGGCCCGGGCGCTGAACGAGGGGCTGCGCCGGGCGCTGGACGACGATCCCAAGGTCCTGATCATGGGCGAGGACGTCGGCAAGCTGGGCGGCGTCTTCCGGATCACCGACGGGCTGCAGAAGGACTTCGGCGAGAACCGGGTCGTCGACACACCGCTGGCCGAATCCGGCATCGTAGGCACCGCGATCGGGCTCGCCCTGCGCGGCTACCGGCCGGTGTGCGAGATCCAGTTCGACGGCTTCGTCTACCCCGCGTTCAATCAGATCGTCAGCCAGCTCGCGAAGATGCGGTACCGCTCCCGCGGGCAGGTGGCCCTGCCGGTCGTCATCCGCATCCCGTTCGGTGGCGGCATCGGCGCGGTCGAGCACCACAGCGAATCGCCCGAGGCGCACTTCGCCCACACGGCCGGCCTGCGGGTGGTGGCGTGCTCCGCCGCCCCGGACGCGTTCATGATGATCCAGCAGGCGATCCGCAGCGACGACCCGGTGATCTTCTTCGAGCCGAAGCGGCGCTACTGGGAGAAGGCGGACGTCGACACCACGGCGAGCGCGGCGGACGCCCTGCCGCTGGAGGTCGCGCGCACGGTGGCCGAGGGCACGGACCTCACGTTGCTGGCCTACGGTCCCATGGTCAAGGTGGCCCTGGGCGCCGCGGCCGCCGCCCGCGAGGACGGCCGCAGCATCGAGGTGATCGACCTGCGGTCGCTGTCCCCGCTGGACATGAAGACGGTAACGGCGTCGGTGCGCCGGACGGGGCGGTGCGTGGTGACTCACGAGGCGCCCGTCTTCGGTGGCCTGGGAGCGGAGATCGCCGCGCGCGTCACGGAGGGGTGCTTCTACTCGCTGGAGGCCCCCGTGCTGCGGGCCGGCGGCTTTTCCACGCCGTACCCGCCGTCCCGGCTCGAGGAGCATTACCTGCCGGACCTGGACCGGGTGCTGGACGCCGTCGACCGTACCTTCGGGTACTGAGGGGGGCGGCCGTGACCGAGCAAAAGCAGTTCAGGCTCCCCGACGTCGGCGAGGGGCTGACCGAGGCCGACATCGTTTCCTGGCACGTCAAGCCGGGCGACGAGGTCGCCGTCAACCAGGTGATCGTGGAGATCGAGACAGCCAAGGCGGTCGTCGAGCTGCCCTGCCCGTTCGACGGCGTGGTGGCGGCGCTGCTCGTGGCGGAGGGCCAGACCGTCGACGTCGGCACGCCGATCATCGCCGTCGACGTGGCCGGCTCCCCGGCGCCGCGCCGGCTCAGCCCGTGAGCAGCGGGCCGGCGGCCGCGACGGTTTCTCCCCCGGCCGAACGGGACGATGCGGGCGGCCCGGCCGCCGGCGGGGAGCGCCAGGCGGTCCTGGTCGGCTACGGCGTCAAGGCGGGCGCGACCACAAGGCGACGGCGCAAGACCGTCGTGCCCTCCGCGCAGACCGCCTTCGCCGTGGCCCCAGCCGCGGCTGCCCCAGCTGCCCCGGCCCCGGCCAGCGTCACGCCCGGTACCCCGGCCCCCAGCGGCCCGCGGAACGGTCACGGCCGGCTGGCCAAGCCGCCGGTCCGGAAGCTGGCCCGGGATCTGGGCGTCGACCTGAGCCAGCTCAGCGGAACCGGCCCGCACGGCACCGTCACCCGGGACGACATCGCACGCGGGGTGCAGACCCCAGCTCTGTCCCGTCCGGCAGAAACCGGGCCGGCCGCGGCGCAGACGGCCACGCCGGCACCGTCCCCGGCCCGCGCGGCGGCCCCGCGCGAGGAGCGGATCCCGGTCCGCGGCGTCCGGAAGCACATCGCCGAGGCCATGGTGGCCAGCGCGTTCACCGCGCCGCACGTGACCGAGTTCCTGGACGTCGACGTCACCGCGACGATGGAGGCCGTCCAGCGCGTCCGCGAGCTGGACGACTTCAGCGAGTTGCGGGTCTCCCCGCTGCTGTTCGTGGCCCGGGCGCTGCTGGTGGCCGTGGCCCGCCATCCGATGGTCAATTCGGTCTGGGACGAGGAGAACCAGGAGATCGTGGTCCGGAACTACGTGAACCTGGGCTTCGCGGCCGCGACGCAGCGCGGCCTGATCGTCCCGAACATCAAGGACGCGCACGCGCTGGGCATGCGCGGGCTCGCCCGGGCCCTCGCCGGCCTCACGGCCACCGCCCGGGACGGCCGCTGCACGCCGGCCGATCTGACGGGAGGTACGATCACAATCACCAACGTAGGAGTGTTCGGAGTGGATGCTGGCACGCCGATCCTGACGCCAGGCGAGGCGGCCATTCTGGCCTTCGGCCGGATCCGGGACGCGGCGTGGGTGCACGGCGGTGAGATCGCCGTACGCAAGGTGACCACGCTGTCCCTGTCGTTTGATCACCGGGTTGTGGACGGCGAACTGGGATCGGCCGTACTGCGCGACGTCGGGCAGATGCTCGAAGATCCCGTCCGTATGCTCGCCTGGGCCTGAACGCGCGATCCAGTGGGAGATCACCATGCCTGACAGCCATCCCGGTGGCATGCTGACCGGCGACGACCTCGCTCCCGCGAAGCGGCGCGGCCGCAACGCGCTTTCGCTGGGCAAAGCCATCCGGGCCCTCGTGTTCATGGGCGGCTTCCTCGGGCTGCTGTGGATCATCCAGCTCGCCAACTGGGCGGACAGCTACCGGCTCGACACGACCTTCGGCATCGCGCCGCACAATGAGGCGCACCTGGCGGACATCTTCACCGCGCCGTTCCTGCACTTCTCCTGGCAGCATCTGGAGGGGAACTCGGTCCCGCTGCTCGTGCTCGGCTTCCTGGCCGCCTACCGCGGCATCTCCCGGTTCATCGCGGTCACGGTGATCGCCGCGATCACCAGCGGCCTGGCGGTCTGGCTGTTCCAGTCCGGCAACGAGCTGACGGTCGGCGCGAGCGGCCTCATCTTCGGGTACTTCGGCTACGTCGTGGTGCGCGGGCTGTTCGACCGGAACTTCGTCGACGCGATCGTGGGGGCCCTGGCCGCCGTCGCCTACGCCTATATCCTCACGGTCGCTATCCCCGGGACGCCGGGCGTCAGCTGGATCGGTCACGCCGGCGGCCTGGCAGGCGGTGTCCTGGCGGGCTGGATCCTGCGCACCCGGCGCCGCCCGGACGCCCTGGCCGCGCCGGCTTCTCCCCCGGTGAAGGCCAAGAGCGCCCCGGGCACCCCGCGTGCCGCCCTGCACAAAGAACTCGACGACATGGGCCTGTAGCCCGGGGGCAGCATGAGATTAACGGCGCCGGTTTTCCGCACGGCGTGCGGAAAACCGGCGCCGATCATGGAAGGGACGGTGGCATGCTCCGGCACACGGTGCTGTTCCGCTGGAACGAACACGCGAAGGATGAGGACAAGAGGCGCGCCCTCGATGAACTGGCCACGCTGCCGGACATCGTGCCCTCGGTGCGCGCGTTCGCGGTCGGCGTGGACGTGGGCGTCAACGAGGGCAACCACGACTTCGCGGTCACGGCGGACTTCGACAACATCAACGGCTACCTCGCCTACCGCGATGATCCCGCCCACCGTGCCATAGTGGCAGCGTACGTCGCGCCCATCACGGCCGACCGTGCCGCTGTCCAGTTCCAGTTCTAGGTGCTGCCCGGGGGGCGACCCCCCGGAGCCCCCCGCTGCGCTCCGCGCCCCGCGGTGGTACCTCGCCGGCACACCGGCCACTCACCCGGCCTGACGGCCGGGATCACGGTTACCGCCCGGGGGACAACCCCCCGTACCCCCCGCTGCGCTCCGCGCCCCGCGGTGGTACCTCGCCGGCACACCGGCCACTCACCCGGCCTGACGGCCGGGATCACGGTTACCGCCCGGGGGACAACCCCCGTACCCCCCGCTGCGCTCCGCGCCCCGCGGTGGTACCTCGCCGGCACACCGGCCACTCACCCGGCCTGACGGCCGGGATCACGGTTACCGCCCGGGGGACAACCCCCCGTACCCCCCGCTGCGCTCCGCGCCCCGCGGTGGTACCTCGCCGGCACACCGGCCACTCACCCGGCCTGACGGCCGGGATCGCTGGGCCGGTAACGAGCGCCTCGCCGTAACTCCTCTAGAAGGCTTCCTCGGGGATTTCCATGAGGTCGAGCGTGGTTTCCTCAGTGATTGCGCGCTCGGCGGTGATGCGGGGCAGCACGGTCGCGGCAAAGAACCGGGCCGCGGCCACCTTGCCGGTGTAGAAGTCCCGCTCGCTCGCCGCGTGGCGGTCTCCGGCCGCGGGAACCCCGATCTCGTCCAGCCGGGCCAGCGCGATCTCGGCCTGCCGGCCCAGCAGCCAGCCGACCAGGACGTCACCCAGGGCGAGCAGCAGCCGCGTCGTGTTCAGCCCGACTCGGTAGATCTCCTCGGGCTGGGCTGCCGAATCGGTCAGGAAGCCCGTCATCGCGGCGGTCATCGCCTCGATGTCGTCCGCCGCCCGCGACAGAGCCGCCCGCTCGCTCTTCAGCCGGCCGTTGCCGCCGTCCTTGGCCGCGAACGCCCGGATGTCGGCGAGTACGCTGCCCAGGGACTGGCCGCCGTCCCGGACGATCTTCCGGAAGTAGAGGTCCATGCCCTGGATGCCGGTGGTGCCTTCGTAGAGGCTGTCGATCTTGGCGTCCCTGATGTACTGCTCGACCGGGTAGTCCTGCAGGAAGCCCGAGCCGCCGAACGTCTGCAGCGACAGCGCGAGCATCTCGTACGCCCGCTCCGACCCGAGGCCCTTCACCACCGGCAGCAGCAGGTCGTTCAGCGCCGCCGTCTTCTCGTCGGTGCGGCCCTCCGCCTCCGCGGTCTGCAGGGTGTCCTGGATCGTGGCCATGTGGAGGACCAGGGCCCGCATACCCTCCGCGTACGCCTTCTGCAGCATGAGCATCCGCCGTACGTCCGGGTGATGGGTGATCGTGACCCGCGGCGCCGCCTTGTCGAGCATCTGGGTGAGGTCCGCCCCCTGGACCCGGCTCTTGGCGAACTCGAGGGCATTCAGGTACCCGGTGGACAGCGTGCCGATGGCCTTGACGCCGATCACCATCCGGGCGTGCTCGATGATCTTGAACATCTGCCGGATACCGTCGTGCCTGCCGCCGACCAGGGTCCCGATCGCGGGCCGGTCGCCGCCGAAGGTCATCTCGCAGGTCGTGGAGGCCTTCAGGCCCATCTTGTGCTCAACGTTGGTGACCCGGACGCCGTTGCGCTCGCCGGGCGAGCCGTCCTCGTTGACCAGGAACTTGGGCACGAGGAACATCGACAGCCCCTTGGTGCCGGGACCGGCCCCTTCGGGGCGCGCCAGCACCAGGTGGAAGATGTTTTCCGTCATGTCCTGTTCGCCGCTGGTGATGAACCGCTTGACGCCCTCGATGTGCCAGGTGCCGTCGGGCTGCTCGATCGCCCTGGTCCGCCCGGCGCCCACGTCGGAGCCCGCGTCCGGCTCGGTCAGCACCATGGTCGAGCCCCACTTGCGCTCGATGGCCAGCTCGGCGAAACGCTTCTGCTCGGGGGTGCCGATCTCCCACAGCAGATGAGCGAACGCCGGGCCGCTGGAGTACATCCAGACCGCCGGGTTGGAGCCGAGGATCAGCTCGGCCACGGCCCAGTAAAGGGAGCGCGGCGCGTACGAGCCGCCGATCTCGGCGGGCAGGTCGAGGCGGTACCACTCGGCGTCCATGTAGGCGCGGAAGGACCGGCGGAACGATTCGGGAAGCTGCACGGAGCCGTCGGCCGGATCGAACACGGGCGGATTGCGGTCCGCGTCGGCGAACGACTCGGCAAGCGGCCCGACGGCGAGCCGGTTGACCTCGCCCAGGATGCCGCGCGCGGTCTCCTCATCGAATTCCTCATACGGCTCGGCGCCCATGACGTCCTGGCGGCGCAGTACTTCGAACAGGTTGAACTCGATGTCACGGAGATTGCTCTTGTAGTGGCTCATCCCAAACCCTCTGGCGTTCGTCTCGGCTGCCTGCTGGCCCCGTTGCCGGACATGCTACTGGCTAGTAACTATACCCGGGATGTGACGGTCAGGCCAGCCCGGGAACGAGCGAATGGGCTGGCCGCACAGCCGGCGCTGCGGCCGGGGCGCCGGACGCCGGCCGGATAGCCTGGCCACAGGCGGCAGGGGAGGGAGCATGACGGACAGCCAGGACGCGCCGGGCGTGGACGCCCGGCGGCCGCCGCCGCAGCAATCTCTCCGCTCGGACGCGCAGGCCCGGCTGGCGGCCAGGATCGCCCTGAGCCGCGGCGCCCGCCGGAAGCGGCTGCTGCTGACCCTCGGCGGAGCCCTGTCCGCGCTGGTGCTGCTCGTGTCGGGCAGCGCCTGGGCCCTGACCGGCTACATCAACGACACCATCAAGCGCGTGGACGCCGGCACCACGGGCGCCGGCTCGACCGGGCCGCTGAACATCCTGGTGGCCGGGGTCGACCCACGGACCGGCCTCACCCACCACGAAGAGGTCGTGCTGCACGTCGGCAACGACATCAGCTCGAACTCCGACACCCTGATGCTGATGCACGTATCGGCCGACCGCAGCCGGGTGACCGTCGTCAGCATTCCCCGGGACTCGTGGGTGAACATCCCGGGCCACGGCATGAACAAGATCAACGCCGCCTACGGGCTCGGTGGCGCCAAGCTGATGGTGCAGACGGCCGAGCAGGCGACCGGCATGACCATCAACGACTACGTAGAGGTCGATTTCCTGGGCTTCGTCAAGGTGATCGACGCGCTCGGCGGCGTGAACATCTGCCTGCCGCAGGCTGTCAGCGACTCCTACAGCGGGCTTGACCTGTCGGCCGGCATGCACCACGTGAACGGCATCACCGCCCTGGCGTACGCGCGCGACCGGCATTCCTTCGCCACCTCCGACCTGGCCCGCATCCAGGATCAGCAGCGGCTGCTGTCGTCGGCCCTCACCCAGGCCATCCACTCGGGGCTGCTGGCCAACCCGGTGCGGCTGTCGTCGTTCATCAGCGCGTCGCTGTCCGCGCTGACCGTGGACCAGGGCATGAACGTGTCAGCGCTCGCGGATCAGATGCGCGGCATCTCCGCCCGCGACGTGACGTTCATGACCGTGCCGCTGGCCAACGCGGATTACCAGACCCCCACCGGCGAACTGGCGGTGCAGTGGGACACCCAGGCGGCCGGGCAGCTGTTCCAGGCGCTGGCGAACGACCAGAACCTGGCCACGCCCGCCCCATCAGGCCCGTCACGGGCGGCGGGCGCGACGCACAGCAGTTCACCGCCGGGCGGTTCCGGCACGGCCTCCGGCGGGTCGCCCAGCGGGGCGGCGAGCGGGAGCGGCACGGCGGCGCCAGGCGGGCCCGCCAGCGGCGGTTCCGGCGGCCGGACGGCGGCGCAGGACGCCTGCGGATAGTGCATACCCGCGCCGCCCGGGGCCAGGCCGAACCGGCCGGTAACAATGCGCAGGTCGGCGGGCCGTCGTCCGTCCTGGCTGGTCGCAACGTCCTATAGCCGGCCGGCAACTACCTGGTGCCGGGTTTCGCGGCTTTTGGGGCATGCCCGAGCGTGCGCGACTACGCTCGCATTGTGGCCGATCTGCGGGAACCAGTCACTGGGCTGCCGAAGCGCCAGCCGGCGTCGCGGCCGGCGCCTGCCCATAGTCCGGCGCCACCACGCGAGGTGGCGCCGAGGCCCAGCGCCTCGGCCGGGCGTCACCGGCGCCCGGTGCCGGACGGCTTGCCGCCGGAGGCGCCAGCCTTGGTGCTCGCCGTCGCGGGCCACGCCGGCACGCCGGACGTGGCGGCGGAGATCACGGCGATCGTCCGCGTCGACAATCCCAGCCTCGACGTGCGGCTGGCCCGGGTCGGGGCGAGCCGCGAAGACCCGGCCGACCTGCTCGCGGTACTGGCCAGCGCCGCGACCATGCGCCCGACGGACGGCCCGGCCGCAATCGTGGTACCGCTGCTCGCGCTGCCTTACCCCGCCGTGACCGACGCGATCCGGTACGCCGTCATCCAGAGCAACGTCAACGCCTGCATCGCCGAGCCGTTCAACGTGAGCCTGACGTTCGCCGAAGCGCTGCACATCCGGCTCGCCGACGCGCACCTCGCCCGCGCCAACCGGGTCCGCATGTTCAGCATCCCCACTGCGGCCGACGGCATCATCGTGGCCACCGTCGGCGGCACCCAGTCCGCGGCGGCCGCCACGCCGACCTCGGTGCTACTGGCGGCCCGGCTGGCACTGCCCGTCTTCGCCGCCGCGCTGGACGGCAGCCCGAGCATCGGCGAAGCCGCCGCGCAGCTGCGCCACATGGGCGTGAGCCGGATCGCCATCGCGCCGTGCATCATCGGGCCGGAGGCCAGGCCCGGCGAGCTCGAGGCGGCCTGCGCGAGGATTGGCGCGGACTCGGCGGCCCCGCTCGGTGCGCACGACAGCGTGGCCAAGCTGATGACGCTGGCGTACGGGCAGGCCCTGGCCGAGATGGAAGCGCCCAGCGAGGGCTGAGTCATCCCGTTTACGCGAGCCCGGGCCGTCACCGGATCGAGAAGGCGAGTGCGCCCCCCAGGCAGGTCAGCCCGATGACGATCCACGTGACGTAGTCGTTGACCACCCCGCTCTGGAACCGCTGGATCGGGCAGGCCAGCACCAGGTCGGGCCCGGCGCTGCGGCGCAGCGGGGGGATACGCCGCCAGTAGAGGGCCAGCCCGGCCAGGACGAGGCCGCCGGCGGCCGAGGCCGCGCCGCTGAGGACGCCCGGCCAGCGTCACGCCGCTGGGCTCGGCGGGATACACCGCGGCCGGGTGCGTCACCTGCACGCCGGACAGGACGGTGCCGGCGTACCCGGACTGGTCCTGGAAGCGGACCCGGCAGCCTGCAGCACGCCGCCGAGGTGCGGCAGCAGCCCCACCACGATCGCCGCGACGGCCAGGACCGCGGCCGGGACGATCATGTGCGCAGCGGGGCGGCCCGGCGAGCGGCCGGGTTACTCGGTGCCGGCCACCAGCGTTTCCAGGAGTGCACCGGGATGATCACGCTGGATGGCGGCCAGTCGCCATTTGTCGGTGAACAGGGCGAGCAGCGCCCCGTCCAGCCGGCGGGTGAGGACCTCGGCCCCGCGCTGCCCAGCAAGGCTCGCGGCGCCTTCGGGATCGGTGCGGCGGGCGAGCGTGTAGCTGAGCTGCTCCAGCTCCGCCCGCGCCCCGAACTCGTGCTCCAGCCGGTGCAGGACCACGTCGAACTGCAGCGGCCCGACCGCGGCGAGCACGGGAGCCTGATCACCACGCAGGTCGGAAGACAGGACCTGCACGACGCCCTCGGTGCCGAGCTGCTCGATCCCCTTGCGGAACTGCTTGTGCTTGCTGGCGTCCTTGCTGCGCACCACGGCGAAATGCTCCGGGGCGAAGCTCGGGATCGGCGGGAACGCCACCGCCTGCGTCTCGAACAGGGTGTCCCCGGGCCGCAGGGCGGTCGCATTGACCAGGCCGATCACGTCACCGGGGTAGGCCACGTCGACCGTTTCGCGCTCCTGGCCGAACATCGCCTGAGCGTATTTGGTCGCGAACGGCCGGCCGGTGGCGGCGTGCGTCAGCACCATGCCGCGCTCGAAGCGGCCCGAGCACACCCGGACGAAGGCCACCCGGTCCCGGTGATTGCGGTCCATGTTGGCCTGGACCTTGAACACCAGCCCGGCGAACGGCGCGTCCACCGCGCGCGGCTCGTCCTTGACATCGGTGCGGGGCGCGGGCGGCGGGGCCAGCTCGCACAGGCCTTCCAGCAGGCGGCGCACGCCGAAGTTCGGCAGCGCCGCGCCGAACAGCACCGGTGAGGACTCCCCGGCCAGGAACGACTCCATGTCCACGTCCGCGCCGATCTCGTCCAGCAGCGCCAGTTCCTCCACCGCGGTCTCGTACGCCGCGCCCTCGCGCTCGGCCGCCTGCGCGGCGTCCAGGTGCTCCTCGATGGCGCGCCCGGCACCGCCTGGCGTCCGGGTGTAGGCGGTGAAGTCGCCGGTACCGCGCTCAATCAGCCCGCGGAAATCACCGGCCACCCCGACCGGCCAGTTCAGCGGCGTGGGCCGCAGGCCGATCCGCTGCTCGATCTCGTCCAGCAGCTCCAGCGGCTCCCGGCCCGGGCGATCCCACTTGTTGACGAAGGTGATGACCGGGACGCGCCGGTTACGGCACACGTCGAACAGCTTGAGCGTCTGCGGTTCCAGGCCCTTGGCCGAGTCCAGCAGCATGATCGCGCAGTCAACGGCCTCCAGCACCCGGTAGGTGTCCTCGGAGAAGTCGGCGTGCCCCGGCGTGTCCAGGAGGTTAAGGACCATGCCGTTGTAGTCGAAACGGAGCGCCGCGGAGGTGATGGAGATACCACGGTCACGTTCCATCGCCATCCAGTCCGAGGTGACGCCGCGCCGCCCGGCCTTGCCGTGCACCGCGCCGGCCTGGGTGATCGCTGATGCGTGCAGCGCCAGCGCCTCGGTGAGCGTCGACTTGCCCGCGTCCGGATGACTGATCACCGCGAACGCCCGACGCCGGCCGGCCTCGGCCAGCACCTCAGCGGCGGCCGCCCCGGGCGCGCCCGGCGGGCGCTGACGCGCCGCGTGGCCCGCTCCGCCCGTGGGCTGGTGTGCCTCGTCAACTACCGTCACTTGCGGCTTTCTCCTTCCCCGCGCCAGCCGTCCGGCCGGCGGGGCCTCCCGGTCCACGTCCGATGTTCGCGCGGCAGGCAACCTGCGCGAGTCTAATGTCACGCCGCTATAACACGGGAATCCGCTCGGCTCATCCACCCTCTGTACGAGGAATCCCTCCCGGACAGGCCCGTTCGGGACGACGAACTGGCTGGTCTGGGAAGGTGGCCTCGTGCTTATTCTTCGTTCCATCGGCTTGTTCATCCTCGCCGCGTTCTTCGAGATCGGCGGCGCGTGGCTGGTGTGGCAGGGGGTGCGCGAACACCGTGGCTGGGCCTGGATCGGGGCCGGTGTCGTCGCGCTCGGCATCTACGGGTTCGTCGCCACCGGGCAGCCCGACTCCCACTTCGGCCAGATCCTCGCCGCCTACGGCGGGGTCTTCATCGCCGGCTCGCTCCTCTGGGGCATGGTGGCCGACGGCTACCGTCCCGATCGTTACGACATCATCGGGGCCGCGATCTGCCTGGCCGGCGTGGCCGTGATCATGTATGCCCCGCGGCGCTGACCGTTATCCGTTGCCGCGGCGCCGGGCCCGGAGGCGGACTCCGGGGCGTGCCCAGCTTCGATCTGGTCACCAGCCGTCATCCGGTCGGCGTGCGCTGGGATGAGGTGGCACGCGTCCTGAAGCCGGGCGGCACGTATTTCTCCCAGGACGTGGGGGCCGGCCGGTCCGCGAGCTGACCGGGTTCATGATGGCCCGCAGGGGCGGCGATGACGGACAGCGACGTGATCGTGGTGGGAGCCGGGCTGGCGGCCTGGTGGCGACCGCGGAGCTGGCTGACGCGGGCGAGCTCCCGGGTCAAAGCGCCCGTTCCGGTCAGCCCGCGTCACCCGCCTGGCCCTGTATCAGGGCCACAATGTCCTCGTTATCCAGATCCGCAAGAGCACGCCGGAGCCGGGCCCTCGCCACGGCTCTCCGGCGGACCGCGTCTCCGGCGAGCAGGGCCCCGCAGAATACGGCGAACGTGGCGATGACCCCGCCGCCGAACGCGGCGCCGTTAACGAAGGTGTGCCAGAAGGATGTGGCGGGAGCGGAGTCCGGGACGGCCGCCGAAGCCGTGTACAGGATCGAGTCCACCGCGTGCGGTTCCTCCCCTTCGCTCGGATCGGCTTCCGGCATCGCGTCCAGGACCTGGTGATGTTCGCCTCCCGGAAGGCTGATGCCGCCTAATTGTTGACGCGGCACACGCGCCAGTTGTTTACGAATTCGGGTAATTTTTCCAAAAAGTGGTCAAAAATACGGATATTCGTCGCATAAGGTGTGGTTTCCAGCTCCGTCGGCCACCCGCGCCGCAGTCCGGCCAGCGACTCGTCCAGCAGTTCCGGGCGCTCGCCGGGCGCCGCGTATCTTCCCGCGGGCGGGGCTCAGCGGGTCCCGCGGATAACCGCGACCGGGCAGTCCGCGTGGTGTGCGACCTGGCTGCTCACCGAACCCATCAGGAGCCTGGCGAACTCGCCGGTGCCGCGGGAGCCGACGACAAGCATGTCGGCGTCACGGGAGGCGTTGACGAGTTCTTCCGCCGGCGACCCATAGGCCACGCTCACGGTGACCTCAGGCACCGTCTCACCGATTTCGCCCGCGACCTTGTCCACGAAATCCTGAACCGCCTGCCGCGTCTGCTCCCGGCTGAGACCGCCCTCGGGGAGGGTAGGCAGAGCCCAGAAAATCCCGGTGGCCGGGCGAACGGGGGCTGGATGAACGGTCATGACTGTCAGCGGGACCTGGTGCAGGGTGGCCTCGCGCATCGCCCAGCCCAGGGCGCGGCCAGACTCTTTCGAGCCGTCCACTCCCACGACGATTCCGGACATCTCGGCCTCCTCGGATTCTCGGCCTGTTCCGGCTCATCTCTGATGACAGCATCGCGTGAAGCTCAGGCGGCAGACAGGGCAGAAGGGCCCGGGCGGCCGGGTACAAAGAACTTCCTGGTCCGCAGCAATGCCGCGTCGCCCAGCTTCCCGGACCCGCCTCGGATCATCCTTCCACCAGGTATTTCGGCCATTGTGCTGCTGACCTTTGGCGTGGACGGACAGGACCTGTGACCGCTGACCCGGCGGCGGCAGAGCTATGGACTGGTGCGGTGACGGATCATATTGTCGTCGGCGACCGTGTTCTGCTCGATGCCAGCTTCCGGGCCGGCCCCGGCTAGAGGTCCTGGCCAGGGACGGGATGCTGCTGTGGGCCTCTGAAGTGGCCTACGGCGAGGGCATCACCGGCCTGGTGAAGGTGGCTGGCCCGGCGGCTGGCCTGACCCGGCTGGCCGGGGTCCGCCTGGACGACCTGGCGGGAACGGATGACTGCGCCCATATTGGCCTGCGGTGGATGGCCATCGCGGCTGACGGCAAACTGTTCACGGCCCTGGATGCCGACCTGATGCTGGTCCCGGCCGGGGACCAGATCACGGCGCTCACCCTGGCCGGAGCGTACCGGCCGCAACCCGGCCTGACCTGCGCCGGGCTGGACCAGGCGATCGTGCGCGGCTGCGCCGCGGCAGCAATCCGCAGCTTCCTGGCCCGGGTGGCGTGTGCGCTCGTCCACCCTGCGGGCACGGCACGGCCTGCCGGTCATAGGCCGCCGCGCCAGGCCAGTTAGCGGCAAGCCATAAGCGCCGTGATCCTTGTCCGTAGACGACCGGCACGGCGCCCCGTAGGCTCTGATCATGGTCGGGCACCGGCAGGAATTTGACCGTGAACTGGAGGCCATCGAGGCCAAGGTCATCGAACTGTTCGCCATGGTCGCTGAGGACCTGCCCGGGGCGACCCAGGCCCTCCTGAATGGCAACGACGAGGTGCTCGGAGTGCTGGCTGAACGCCAGCAGGTTATCGAGGCCCTCTACCCGGAGATCGAGCAACTGGTCAACCGGGAGATCTTGCTGCAGGCGCCCGTGGCGTCCGACCTGCGTCTCCTGCTCTCCGTGCTGCGAATCGTGCCGGAGCTCGAACGCTCCCATCACCTCGTCGTGGATATCGCCGCCCGGGCCAACCACATGATCAGCGAGGACCTCTCGCCGCGTAGCCGAGGGCTCGTGGAGCGAATGGGAAGCCTCGCATCGGACATGTGGCGCCAGGCAGCAGACTCCTGGTACCAGCGCGACCGCACCGCCGCGGCTTCGCTCGGCGAACGTGATAACGAGATGGACGAGCTTCACGCCAGCTTTATTGGCGAACTTGCCTCAGGGCCGATGCCCCTGCCGGTGACGATGGAGCTGACGCTGGTAGGGCGCTACTACGAGCGCCTGGGCGACCACGCCGTCAACGTCGCCCGCCGCGTAATTTACCTGGCCGGATCCGCTTCGCAGTAGCTCTGGCCCTTCATCCGCGGAGCGCTCCGATCCCGGTCAGGTCCTCGTCGCTCAGCAGGTCGAACTGCGTGTCGTTGAGGCGCTCGAACGCGTCAGCGACCCGTTCATCAGCAACCTCAGCGTACGAGATGGAGTCATCGTCGTCCTTGCGCACGAACGCCAAATCGCTGATCCGGACGGTCCCGCTGTCGTTCAAGTCCGATAGGGCCGACGCCACGTCTCCGTTGAACTTATTCCCCTCGAACAGGATCACGGCCACGTCGACCGGGCCGATCGTATCTGCGTCCAGGCCTGCAGGCACAACGTGTCTCCCTCGACCAGGGCTGATGCTTAGCCAGCCGTACGCCGAGGCGGTCTTCCGCCGCATCACCCCTGGCGGGCGATGTGGTCTCTTGCCCAGTGTGTAAACACTGGGGAAGAAGCCGATGCCTTGCCCGAATGCGGACGTCAGGCGTCGGTCATTGTGCGGAACGCGCGGGTTGCCGCATTCTTGACTTGCAAACGGAGGATCGCAATGGTGGCGTGGATCACTGGTGGCGGCATCATCTACTTCGTGCTGCTCGTCACTCTCGGCGTTATCTCGATACGGAAGGGCCACTGGGTCATGTTCCTGGTGGGTTTGTTTATTCCTATATTCTGGCTCATCGGCGCGCTGATGCCCCGACGGCTGCACTGACAGCGCCGCTGAGCAGTCTGATCACGCTACGTGCCCGCGCCCTCGCCCTCGCATAGCGAACAAGGGAGATCATGAACGATCTGCCCCGCAATGCTGTCACCCGTACGGCGAAACTAGCCGCGCTTCCGGCCGGGCTCGCTGCCCGGACCGCGCTGGGATCCGGCAAGCGGCTGGGCGGCCGGCCAGCCGAGCTGGTAGCCCAGGAAATTCAGCAGCGGACAGCGGAGCAGATCTTCAGGGTCCTTGGCGAGCTCAAGGGCGGCGCGATGAAGCTCGGGCAAGCGCTATCCATATTCGAGGCTGCGCTGCCCCCGGAGATCGCCGGCCCGTACCGGGAAACGCTGGCCAGGCTGCAGGAATCCGCGCCGCCGTTGCCTGCCCGGACTATTCACAAGGTGCTCGCCGGCGACATGGGCGAGGACTGGCGGGCCAGCTTCGCCGAGTTCGACGACCAGCCGGCGGCCGCAGCATCAATCGGCCAGGTGCACCGGGGTGTCTGGCACGACGGGCGCCAGGTTGCGGTCAAGATCCAGTACCCGGGCGCCGGCAGGGCTCTGATGAGCGATTTTAACCAGCTAAGCCGCGTCGCCCGGCTTTTCAGCACGCTCATGCCTGGCCTGGACGCCAAGGCGCTGCTCGCCGAGCTGCGGGACAGAGTGGCAGAGGAACTCGATTACCGGCTGGAAGCTACCTCCCAGGAAGCCTTCGCTATCGCTTACGCCGGCGACCCGGACGTCTCCGTACCGCATGTGGTCGCCGCCACCAACCATGTCCTCGTCAGCGAGTGGATCGACGGCACCCCGCTCGGCCGGATCATCGCCGACGGCACGACCGCTGAGCGGAACCGGGCCGGCGTCATGATCGTCCGTTTCCTGTTCTCGAGTCCTCAGCGGGTTAGCCTGTTGCACGCGGACCCGCACCCGGGCAACTTCCGCCTGCTCGCGGATGGGCGGCTTGGCGTGCTCGACTTCGGTGCTGTCGACCGGCTGCCGGACGGCTTCCCGCCCATCTTCGGCAGGGTGCTGCGGCTCATGCACGAAGACGGTGACCTTGCAAAGCTTGAAGACGAATTCCGGTCGCACGGCTTTCTCCGGGACGGCGTCAGCATCGACCTGGCGGCGCTGCGTGCCTTTCTGGCACCGCTCGCCGAGCCGTCCAGGGTGGAGTCGTTCAGGTTCAGCCGCGAATGGCTGCGCGCCGAGACAATGCAGGCATCAGCCTTGCGTTCATCCAGCGTTCTGCGGCGGCTTAACCTGCCGCCTTCTTATGCCCTCATCCACCGGGTACTGGCAGCTGGTCTGGGCGTGCTCTGCCAGCTCGAATGCGAAGGACCGTTCCGGGCCGAAGTGCTCAAATGGATGCCCGGATATACGGACCCGGCCAAGTCCGCGCCGCCGCCAGCTTCTGCCCAGCCGGCCCGGACAACCGAATCCGCGCAACCGGTCAGGCCGCCGTGGCCGGCAAGCTCTGCCCAGCCAGCAAAATCGGTGCCGCTGGCAATATCGGCCCGGCCAACCCGGTCGGCGCGGCCAGATCAGATAACGTGGCAAAATGTGAAGTGGGAGGACATCATGGCAAAACTGCCGCGCCCCCGGCCACCCGCGATATTGCGTTCCATGTTCCCGGACCTGACCAACTGGCTGGAGTCTCCATGGACGGGGCCGCCGCCGTTCACAGCGACCCAGGCATTCCGGGTCGAGGAAGTGGCCCAGGAGAACCGCTACGTGATCCGGGCCGAGCTGCCCGGCCTGGACCCGGACGAGGACATTGAGGTCACCGTCGATGGCAGGAACCTGACGATCCAGGCGGAGCGTCGCCAGGAGGACAGCGGACCCTCTCGCTCGGAGTTCCGTTACGGCTCGCTCACCCGGCTAGTCAGGCTGCCGGCCAGGGTGGACCCCAAGGACGTCACCGCCCGCTACGAGAGGGGAGTCCTCGAGGTCAGCGTCCCGATGCGCAACGTGAAGCCGGAAGGCACCCGGGTCCCGATCGAGCAGGCAGACGACCCCGAGCAGAAACCCCGGGACGCGGCGGCTGCTGGACTAGTCCCGGGTCAGGAACCGTAGCCGCGCTGCCCGCGCGTCCCATGAGTAGATGACCGCTGTCCCGGCGATGACGTCGTGCAGTGCCCGGCGCCGGTCGCCCAGGAGGATGCCCACGAACCCCAGCCCCAAGAGCAGAAAGCTCAACGGGAGGGCCAGCGCGCGCACGACCGCCTGGCGGCGGGTTGGGTAGGTGCCATCGTCGCGCACGACCCGCACGCCGAACAGCGCCATGCCGACGGTCCTGCCGTTCGCGGACCAGCAAGAGGCGAAGTAGATGAACGCCCAGACCGCATAGGCGACGATCACCCAGATGTCGCTCCTGTTCCAGGCGATGCTCTTTCCGGTCAGCACCTTCGCCGCGAACGTGATGGCGGCCAGGATGAGAAGGAAGACGCCGATACTGACCCCCACGTCTATGGCGAAGGCGACGAAACGCGAGGCGAAACCTGAGTACTTCCCCTGCAGGCTCGCCCGGGCGACGATCGGGGGCCCGGAGGGCGCGGCATCGCCTGCCGCATGTGCCGTCATGACCCTGCCTTGCCCCGCAGCGCGCCGGGCGGCTCAGGCGGGCCGGGCGGGCCGGTATATGGGCGGCGGCGAAGCCGCCCTATCCAGCGGGCGATGAATTCGTCCAGTTCGACGACATGGCTGCGGACCGCGTCGATCGCTTCGCTCGCGACCCCGCCGGAGGATTTGACGATGATGGCGCCGAGGTCAGTCTTCTCGACCAGCGTGTCGACGTCGATGCGCCCGAGGACGGCATTCAGGTCGATCCGGTCCAGCAGCGCATTCAGATCAACCTCGTCCAGCAGCGCATTCACATCCAGCGCGGAAACCACAAGGTCGACTGCACGCTCCGCGACAGCCTGTGTCAGCGCCTCGCTGCGCGAGACGAGTCGGCCTTCCGCCGCGCGCCGTCGCCCAAACGAATCCACGAGATAAGTATGGCTGCGCTATCCGGGCCCGGACCCACCCGTTAAGGGTGAGCCGCCCGATCCGGCAGCCGTCTAGATTTGTCAGGGCCCAGGCCCGGAACTCCTGCCCTTACCTGGGCCTTTGCGCAGAAAGCGTCCGCTGGCAAAGCCGATCCCGCCCTCCAGCGCATGAGGAGTACAGTATTTCCGTGACGTGTACGAACCTGGCAATGTGGTGGGCCGCCTGATCAGGCGGCCCTGCAAGGTCACGTTTTTCTACCGGCCGCCTCAGCTGAGGTGGCCGGCCTTGTGTCATCTCGGCTAGGCATCTTCTGCACTAGAGGAGCCTTCGATGGCACGAACCCTGTCGCTTACAGTCCGGAGTGGACATCTGACCCTGGGAAATCTGCTCGGCGCGATCCGTCATTGGGCGCAAGATCAGCGGGGCAGCGATTCGCTGTACGGTGTCGCGGATCTGCATGCTTTGACCACTGAGCATGACCCGGCTTCCGTACGGGCGCTCACGCTAGAGCAGGTCGCGTTGCTCGTCGCTGCTGGCCTGGATCCACACCGCTGCACGATCTTCGTTCAAAGCCAGGTCCCGGCGCACACGGAGCTGCACTGGCTGCTGGAGGCAACGGCTTACGATGGCGAGAACTGCGGCGGATGGTCCAGTTCAAGGAGAAGGCAGCCAAGCAGCAGTCCGTGCGATCGGCGCTGCTGGCCTATCCCGTGCTGATGGCCGCTGACATCTTGCTCTACGACGTGGAAACCGTACCGGTCGGGGATGATCAGCGGCAGCACCTGGAGCTGGCCCGCGATCTGGCCACGCGTTTCAGCAAGGCTTACGGAGAGACCTTCGTGGTGCCGCAAGCGGTGACTGCCCCCGTGGCGGCTCGGGTTATGGACCTGCAAGACCCCGCGGGGAAGATGAGCAAATCCGCGGCACCGGCCGCTCCTGGCGTCTTGCGATTGCTTGACCCTCCCAGCGTGATCCGGCACAAGGTCGCCCGGGCAGTCACCGACAGCGGCCGCGACGTCATCTTCGACCCTGCGGGCAAGCCTGGTGTAGCCAACCTGCTGACAATCCTCGCGGCATGCACCGGCACCACGCCGATGGCTGCCACGGCGCAATTGGATACCTACAGCGAACTCAAAGAAGCGGTGACAGCAGCGGTTATATCGGTGCTAGATCCGCTGCAACAACGGTATGCGGACATCTGCGCTGATCCCGGTGCGGTCCTGACGATAGCGCGCGACGGTGCTGCTAAGGCGCAGGAACTTGCTGGGCCGACGCTGGCGCGCGCCAAGACGGCTATCGGCTTGCTGTCTCTGTGATGCGTGGTGTCGACGGCGCGCGAATTCACCGTCCGGCGCTTCAGCTCGCGGTCCGCCAGTTCGGGTCCCGGCCGGTCCAGGCGATGAACGCCTGGGAGGCAGTGGCGCCAGCAGGTGCAGGTTTCTCGGCCGCGAAAACCCGGGGATTGCGCACTTGCTCGGCGGGGATGGGATCGATAATGCTGCGGGCGAACTCGATCGCCTCAGCAGGCAGTTCCAGGTCGATGCCTGCGCTCTTGCCGATGTCCCAGGCGTGGATGAACAAGTCAAGGGCAGGAAAGCTCAGACCCTCGCCGATGCTGCGCCTGCCCATCGGCGAGTCGACCTCCCGGGACAGATCCACGCCGGTAACGGCGCTGCGGGCTTGGGCCGCGAGTTCCTGCCACCACGGTTCAGGCTTGCTTTCGACCAAAGCGCCGGGCGGCTCGACTGGCGACCAGGCAGGCTGAGCGTCTTGGAGCAGCAGCGTCCCGAATCGTGTGGCCTGACCGACGTGGCCAAGAACATCCAGTGCCCGCCAGTCCCGGCACGGGGAGGCTCTGTCCCAGTCAGCCATGTCCAGCTCGCTGACCGCACCGCCGAAGAAGTCCAGACCTCGCAAAAATGCTTCATCAGGCTGCCACTGCATCTGTCCAGCTTTGCACACCGGCGCCGATGACGGCTGCGCCTTCAAGACCCGACGCAAAGGTCCACGTGCACAATCTCCGGCACATGGTGGCCTGGCGATGCCGGGGTGGATTACACCAGAACTCCGTCCAGGTTGTGATGCGGCACGGTCTGTGTTCCGGGTCACGCTGTAACGCTGCGCCAGCTCGGCCACGGCCTGCGGCCGCTCGCCAGGCCCCCATTCCCCGGCGCTGCACCGCCGACGCAGGTCGTCCTCGGCCCGGCGCGAGGGCAGTTCCGGTCCCCCAGGACATGGGCGCTGCACCACGACGCGCTTTACGTGGCCCTGGCCGCCGCGCTGGGCGCACCCTGGTGACCGCGGATCAGCGGCTGTCGGGGCCACCTGGCCTTGACTGCGTGGTGGAATTTGTGGGCAGCTGAGGCCGGGCGCCCGCCGCTACCGCAACCTGGTCGAGGCCGGAGAGCGGCCGCCTCGTGAGCTGGAGCTCCGCGACCGCGCCACGCTGCAGCGATCTTATACACCCACCCATGAAACGTTCAGAGTTCACTTTGAGCGTTTTCGGGCGCTCTGTGCTGGTGGGGCTATACGGTGACTCAACCGCACGTGTCACGGCAAGTTCCGGCTCGTGCCCGTAAACCAGTAGAGCTGACCAGGCGTCTGTAACAACATGGAGTTTTCAGGCTGAACTCTGACAACAAGAGTTTTCAGGCCAAACTCTGACAACAGTGCGGTTGTCAGGCCAAACCCTGACAACAGGAAGTTGTCAGGCCGACCTCTAACGACAAGAAGTTGTCCGGCCGAACTGAGTGGGAGCGTGAGAAGGGCCAATGGTCCAGTCACTTATGCAACAGGCGACAGCGTACGTACAGACCGGTACCACGAACGCCAAGCAACTTGCCTCCATCAGCGAGGTCATCGCCGGGGGTGTGAGCAGCAGCATGCGCGCCCATGCCATCCCCGAGCCGCTCGTCGTGCAGCGGGCTGAGGGCGATCGGATCTGGGACGTCGAAGGCAGGGAGCTGATCGACCTCAACATGGGGTACGGTCCCCACCTGTTTGGATACGCGGACCCTGACCTGTGCGCTGCACTCGCCCGGCAGCTGACCGAAGGTGCGATGACCGGGCTGCCACATCGGGTCGACCAGGAGGCCGGGGAGCTGATCGCACGGCTGGTGCCGTCGGTCGAGCAGGTACGTTTCGCCAACTCGGGGACCGAGGCGATCACGTCCGTGCTGCGCCTGGCCAGAGCCGCCACCGGCCGGATGGGGGTGCTTACCTTCGAAGGGCACTACCACGGGTGGAGCGAGACAGTATTGCGCGCCGGGAAGGCAACCTTCCACGAGCCCGCGCCAGACTCCACCGCGCCGCAGCCCGGCGCGCTGGGCATGATTCCGGAGGCGCTCGCCCACACGCTGCAGGTCCCCTGGAACGACCTGCCTGCCCTGCGCGCCGTGTTCGAGGCCCATGGCGACCAGCTCGCGGCGGTGATTTGCGAGCCGGTGATGGCCAACGCCTGCGTCGTTCCGCCGGCGCCTGGGCAGCTCGAGGAACTGCGCGCGCTGTGCGACCGCTGGGGCGCATGGCTGATCTTCGATGAGGTGATCACCGGGTTTCGAGTCGGCCTCGGCGGAGCGCAGGAGCGCTACGGGGTCGCGCCGGACATAACTGTGCTCTCGAAGGTGATGGGCGGCGGCGTCCCTGTGGCGGCGTTCGGCGGGTCCCGCGGCGCGATGGCCATGCTCGCGGACCACCGCGCGATGCACCTCGGGGTATACGCCGGGAATCACATGTCGGTGCGGGCCGTCGCCACCATGCTCAGCAAGATAGAGCGTTCCCCTGAGGTCTACGAGCGGCTCGAGCAGCACGGAGCGTACCTTGAGCAGCGGTTGCGCGCGATGTTCGCCGAGCTGAATCGCCCAGCACTGGTCAGCCGGGTCGGTTCGTTGCTGTCCGTGTCGCTGCTGCAGCGACCCACGGACCTGTCGCGCGGCCCTCGCGCGGCCGCCCAGGCGATGGACTTCGCCGCCCACCGCGCGCTGCAGATCAGAGCCCAGGAACAGGGCGTATATTTCCACCCAAGCCCGATCGAGCCCTGGTTCCTGAGCACAGCACACAGCGCCGAAGACCTCAATCACGTGGTGGCTGTCCTGCGCGACGCGCTGGACAGCGTACCCGAGTCGCGGTGAGCGGCGGCAACGGCGGCACGCCGCTCGAACTGTTGCGGGAGACGGCCGCGCGATCCCCACAGGCAGTGCTCTTCGTCGAGGAAGCCGGGAACACCACAGCGCAGGATCTCGTCGACCTTGCCGGAACCCGCCTCGAGGCCTACCGCGGGGCCGGGATCGGGCCAGGTTGCCGGGTTGGGGCAGTGGCCCGGCCGGCCGCCTCGTTTATGGCGGATGTGCTCGCGGTGCTTGCGCTTGATGCGGTGGTGGTTCCTCTACCGCAGCAGATGAGTGAGTGGGAACGAGAGCGGACCGAGGAACTAGCCGCGATAACGCACCTGGCCGCGCCGCTCGACTGGCCGCTGCTGCCGGGGGCTGGCTGCGTGGTGGCAGGCGAACGACTGATCGCCCGCAAGCCGCCCGGCGAAGTGCCACCTGGTGGCGCCGCCAGCGCTCAGCTCACCTCGGGTACCAGCGGGCGCACCCGGGTGGCGCTGCGTCCGGTCAGCGCCCTGATAACAGAGGCGGAGAACTACCGCACAGCACTGAACCTGGGTCCGGGCACGGTGCTGGCTTGCCCGGTGCCGCTGCATCACGCGTACGGCTTCGGATTGGCCGCCTTGGCCGCTCCGCTGGCCGGTGCCACTACGCTCGTCACCAGCACGGACCGGCCTGGGATGCTGTTGCGCGCCCTGAATGAACACGACGTCACGTTGGCGGCCGGCGTGCCGCCGCTGCTGCGACTGCTGGCCGAGGCGACCACCGCCCGGCCAACGCGCCGCATCGGCTATCTGTCCGCGGGCATGCCTATGGACCCGCGGACAGCTGAACTCGTCGGGACCGTGCTTGGCGGCTGGCTCGGCGAGGTGTACGGCACGACGGAAACCGGCCCCATCTGCGTTCGGCCGCCGGCCCCCTGGCAGGATGTGCACTCGCTTGGCCAGCCGCTCGGGGGGGTCCGGGTCGGCCTGCGTCCCCTAGGGTCGGGGCCGCACCCGTCGGCGGACGACGCGGCCGACTCACTGTCAGGTCTGGTCGCGGTCCACTCGCCGACCGCGATGACCGGATACCTGTACCCGGATCGGGTCGATGTCGCGCCGGTCGCGAATGGCTTTGTCACCGGCGACATCGGCCGCATGACGCCGGACGGACTAGTGATCGTGGGCCGGTTGGCCAACTGCGTCAACGTCGGCGGTACGAAAGTGAGCCCGGAGGAGGTCGAGGCCGTGTTGCTGGAGTTCCCGACGGTGCGCTCCTGCCTGGTCGACGGTGAGCCGGACGAATGGCTCGGCCAGCGGATTAGGGCCACGGTAACTCCGGCCGACGTCGACCTGTCCGCGCTGCGGGCCTTCTGCCGGCAGCGACTATCAGGGCCGAAGCAGCCAAGCCGATTCGTCAGCGTGGACAACCTCGAAACCACCGCGACCGGCAAGGTGATCCGCAACCAGGCGGTGACCGTCAGCTCTCCGTCCTAGGAGCGCGCGAGACGAGGACGCGCCAGAGCGGCCGGTCCTCAGCGTGGCCCAGGTCTTCGAGCTGGCCGGCTGCGTGGGCGCCGCCCGGTCGGCAACATCCGCAAGCTGCCCAACGGGGCCTACCGGCTCCGCTTCGCCCGCCACAGTGAGATGCGAACCTCCCCGAGACGTATCTGGGCAGGGCCGACGCCGAGCGGGCGCTATGGAAGGTGATGACGGACGGCCGGCCGACTGCACGCATGACCGCAGGTATCGGGCGCTGGTTCTGCTGGCCACCTTCCCCAGCCTGCGCCGGGGCGAAGCATCAGATGACCAGCAACGCAGGTGGGATCGGGCGCATCCTGGGCAGCCTGCGATCAGCAGACGGCAAGGGCGTCGTGTGCATGGAGGACCGCTTCGACACCAGCAGCGCATATAGCGCTGCCTGGCGGCAAGGACTCTGGCTGTGCATGGCCGCCGGGGAGCAGCCGCGCTACGCTTACCCGCATCGTGCGAGCGGGGGAGGTGCCGGTGATGACAGGACCGCAAGACCCGGCTGCGGCGGGCCGCGACCGGCTCAGGGCGGGCCACGCCGACCGCGAGCAGGTGATCGGCACGCTGAAGAACGCGTTCGTGCAGGGCCGGCTGACCAAGGACGAACTCGACGCGCGGACGGGCCAGGCGCTCGCCGCGCGGACCCACGCCGACCTGGCCGCGCTCACCGCCGACATCCCGCCCGGCCCGGCCGTGGCCGGGCCGGGGCGCCCGCCCGCCCCGGCCCACCGCCGGCCGCTGGCCAGGGCGGCCGTCAAGTCGGGCATCTGCCTGTTCATCGCGGCCGCCGCCATAGGGGCCGGCATGCTCTTCCCTGTCGATTCAGGCGGCCCCGGCCCCGATCCCTGGGCCGGCCTGATAATTCTCCTAGCGGTCTCCGGCATATGGACAGCGGTCGGCATCATGGGGTGCGCGGTGCTGACCTCATGGGAGCAGAGGTCCTCCCGCGGGCAGCTGCCGCCCCGGCCCCGGCCGGGCGGCCAGGCCCTCGAAGCCGAACGGTTCGGCGGCACCGGCCATGGCCCGGTTCCCCCCGGCCCCCGCACCGACCAGACCCGCGCCGACCTGCGGGCCCGCAAGTCACGCCAGCACCGGCAGCGCACTCCCACCCGAGCGGGCCGGGCACCTCGTGGCATCAGGCCGGCGCCAGGCGCGGTATGACGCCGATGAAACCAGCACCGGGACCGGCGCCTCCCCGGTTGCCCGGACCGGGTTTCCGGACCGGGCTTTACGTCTTAGCCCGCGCCAGATTTCCGCACCACCGCGCACGGCAACAGCCAGCCACAGAACGCGCGGAACCCGTGCTCCGCAAGGTGGGGCTCGGTGGCCGGGGGTTCTGGCCGGCCGGTTCGTGCAGTCTGCTGGCGGTATGGGTGATAGCAGACTGGAGCCGCTGGTGCTGTCCGAGGCCGAGCGGCGGACGCTGGAGAACTGGGCGAAGCGGCGGAAAACCGCTCAAGGGCTGGCGCTGCGGGCACGGATCGTGCTGGCCTGCCAGCGCCCGGCCCTTCAAGTGGACCAAGACCGCCGATCAGATCATCGACCGCATCTGCCGTTACTGCTCACGCATCTCCGGACCGGGACACTAGGTGCTGGGCCCCGCTAGCTGACCACGGGAGCACTTCTCGTGCTGTGAGGCGAGTGTCTGGACAGTGGCAACCATCAAAGCCGTAAGACAGAGAGGCGCGAATAGGAGGAGCGCGGGACCACCGGGGGCGAACGTGGCCACCGTCATCATGGCTAGCGCAATGACCACACATCGGCGGGCCTTGGCTGCATGGCTCATCGTCGGCCGGCCCTGCGCGCGGGGCGGGTTGCTCGGCGGCTGGTCTGCGATCTGCCTGGCGGGGATGTCGGCGGTGACTGCGGCCAGTTCCGCATAGGTCCGCGACGCGAATGCCTGGCCTACCCGCGCATCAAACTCGTCTTTGGTAACCCGACCATGCACAAACGCGGCCTTGAGCATGTCGATTACGTGCTCGCGGTCAGCATGGGACGCCCTGAGGCGGCTGCGGCCCGCCGCTACCGCCATCTTGTCTTCCGGCTCTGCTGTCACCGGCGCCTCCCCCACCAAGATGGTGCAGCGAAGCCTAGCGCGGTGGCGCTGTGGTGGCCAGCCCCGCAGCCGCGACGACCGAATGGTGGGGCGGGGCGCTTGCGGTCTGTTGAGCGCCCAATGGAATGGCACGAGCAGCCGGCGAATGGCCGTGGGTGCCCGCGGACGAGGACTCAAGGCTGTACCCGTTACCTCGGCTTACCTGGAGCGGGTGACGGGAATCGAACCCGCACTATCAGCTTGGGAAGCTGTGCCATCCGGGCCTTCTATGTGGCCTGACCTGCGGGCGAGGCTGTCCGCTGAGTGACCGTGAGAGACCCCTCTTCACCCGGGTTAATGGCCCGCTAATGGCCCGGCGGGCGTCGGCCTCGGTGTCAGTCCTCGCTGACGGCAATTCCGTACTTCGTCCACAGCGGTTGGATCACCTCGGCCGCGAACGTCGGGGTCACCGTCGTCGCGCCAGCCGCTGCCAGAGAGCTGGCGAGTTCCGAGAAGAATTCCTCAAAACCCCCTGGCGCGCACATGTACAACACCCGCGCTGGCTGGTCACTGTCATTCCGCCAGGCGAACGGAGTCCCGTGCGGACACCAGATCAACGTCCCAGTCTCGGCGACCTTGGGGCCTGTCTTGAATTCGAACGTGACGCTCCCCTCAAGCACCATCCCGGCCCAGTCGTCTTCGAGGTGATGATGCAGCGCCGGAGGCGCCGCATAGAAAGCGGGCACCGTGTACTCGATGACCGAGAACCGGCCGGGAGCGGGGCCGTCCGCGGGCAGCAAATAGCGCACGCGAGCTCCCATGAGGGTGACCTCGCGGCCCTCATCGGGCGGGACGATGCGAGGTCCATCCGAGGCCGGAGAGTCGGAGGCCATGGCCGAGATGTTATAACGACGCCCTGGTCCGCAGGGCCACCGGAACCGAGGACCGGAAGCAGTGCGGCAGAGCTACGCATTACGAGGGTGTTCCGGTGCGTTGCTCGTGTGTCCAATGCCCGCGTTAGCTTCATGTTTGCAGGTTGTTGCTGGCGGCTGTCGTTGGCCGTTGATGGTGATTCGGGGGCACCACGGGGGCACGGACATGTAGTGCGTTGGTCAGGTTCTCAGTGGGCCGTCGCGGCTTACCCCTCGCTTGTAAAGAGCCGGATGCTGCCGTGTCATCCTCGTTGACGTGGGCGGGGAACGTACCGCGAGTGCCCGCTATGGACCGTCAGAGCCCCTACCTAATGGCACGCTAATGGCACGCCAGTCAGGGGAGGGTGTGGAGCCAGATGCGGATGCCTGCTGCCTCCGCGAGCCGGACGGTTGCGGTGCTGCCGGGGCTGGCGGCCCGGATGAACGCCACACATCCGTCCGCACCGAGAGTGATCATCTCGGCGTTGCGGCGGTACCGGCGGCCCGGCCGTAGCGGTGCCAGTCGGCCGGGTGCGCCTCGATCTGGTAGCCGGGTGTGCGGGCGGCGTAAGCGGCGGCGATCGCGTCGGCTCCCCGCGGGCAAGCGCCATGGACCAGGACGACGCCGCCGGGGTGGCGGCTCAGGATGACCGCGAGGGCCTGCTCGATGGTGCGAGGGGCGTCCCAGGTCCGGCTGCCGGTGACCAGGAGACGGAACGGCGGGCGCATCTGAGGGGCGCGCATCGGCCGGTGTCAGCCTCTCCCCCAGCGCTGCTGGACTGCCTGGCGGGTCACGCCGAGACGGGCAGCGATGCCAGCCCAGGAGTAACCGGCCGCCCGCAGCCCGGCCACGGCCTGGCTGATGGCGTCGTCCAGCTCGGCGGCGACGCTGGTCATGTCGCTGATAGCGTCGATATCCCCGGCTGCGACGCGGCGGCGGTAGGCGGCTACGACGCGCCGGACGAACGCGGCGTACTGGTCGTTCTCGACAACCCGGCCCCGGCGGTTGGGTGTCAACGAAGCCTTGACATCGGATCGCGTGCCGCAGGTGGCGCTGCTCATAACCCTGCTCCTTCCTCGGTGCCCTGGTGCGGGGGCTGACGGCCTGGGGCCTTCACCCGATAGGTGCCGAGGTTGTGGAGCCGGGAGGGGAGGTCAAGTTGCGGCTGCTTGATGCTTTGGACTGGCAGAGGCTCCGCGCGAGCGGGCTGTGCTCGGGTGGAGGGGCCGGGCCAAAGGATCATGCGTTCAGCCGCTGCTTGACCGGAGCGGACGGCGGAATACGATCTTCGTCCGGGTAAGGCGCGATGTTGATCTGATGCTGTGCGACGACCTACTGCTAAGAAGATCGTCGGCCGGTCAGCGGTGGGCTGCCCTTCCGCAGGTGAACCGGCGCGCCGGACTATCCGGGAGTGACCATAGGTTCCTAGCGTCGACCGCCCCATCGGGCACGCAACGGGCACGGGAGCATCTGATCCGTAGGAGTAGGCAGGTCGTCCAGGACCGTCCGTCGCGGGCCATGCGCTGGGCCGACATTCCAGAGTTGTCCGCACGTGTCAGGCGTTGTCAACCAGCTTGGCAGCAGTGTTGGCAGCAGCCGCGGCGGTCGTGGCATCGATCCCGACCTTCCGCTTTTCAGGCCGGATCGTCACGGGCCAGTTGGCGCTTTCGCCGGGGTCATTCCAGGTTACGTGTGGCGCCTGAGGTGAGAGTATGGGTCGGTTACCGCCGGGTAGGGAGGTCAGAGCGTATGGATCCAGTCACGCTAATCGTGACGGCGCTCGGCGCAGGCGCGGGTTCGGCGCTGCAGGACGGGGCGTCGGAAGCGGTGAAGGACGCCTATGCACGGCTGAAGGCGCTGGTCAAGAAGCGGTTCGCTGGCCGTCCCAAGGCAGAGCTGGTGCTGGCCGAGCATGAGTCCGCCCCGCAGACGTGGGATAAGCCGCTGGCTGCGGAGCTGTCCGCGGCGGGCGCTGACGGTGATAGAGATCTGGTGGCGGTTGCGCAAGCGTTGATGAGGCTGGTCGATGAGGCCGGGTCGCGGTCAGGCAAGTACGTGGTAACGGTGCAGGACTCGCAGGGCGTTCAGGTCGGTGACCGCAACACGCAGACCAATATCTTTAGGTCAGGCCCGAGCTGATCCGGTGAGGGGTTGGGATGAGCGGCAGTACCGGCGGCGGGGAGCCGCCCGTGACCCGGGTGGAGGTCCCGGGCGGTCAGGGCGTGCAGGTCGGCGAGGGCACCCAAGACAACACGTTCATTCAGAATTACATCGCCCAGCAGGTGATCCAGCCGCCTGAGGCGGCTACGGCCGGATCGGTAGTGGCTGGGGAGGTGCCGCAGCCGCCTCCTGCGTTCCAGCCGCGTGCGGACCTACTGGCCGCGCTGCGCGAGAGCGGGCCGGGTGTGTCCGTGGTGCGGTCGGTGACCGGGATGCGCGGAGTCGGTAAAACTCAGGTCGCGGCGGCGTACGCGCGGTGGTGCATCGATGAGGGCTGGCGGCTGGTGGCATGGATCAATGCTGGAGACACGGCTCAAGTGCTGAATGGGCTGGCGGTGGTGGCGGCCCGGCTGGGTATCGGCGCGCCCGGCGCGGGCCTGGAGGATATCGCCGCGCTGGTGCGGAACCGGCTGGAAGCCGATGGCGACCGGTGCCTGGTGGTATTCGATAATCTCCTTGACTCGGACGGGGTACGGCCTTTCCTTCCTGCCGCGGGGAAGTCCCAGGCAGTAATTACGAGCACTAGCCTGGAGACGGCGGGCCTGGGCAGGCTGGTGCAGGTGGATGTGTTCACTGCGGAGGAGGCGCTGGTGTTCCTGGCCCAGCGCACCGGCCGGGCCGACCCCGCCGGAGCGCGTGAGCTGGCGGTCGAGCTGGGATTCCTTCCGCTGGCTCTGGCCCAGGCCGCGGCGGTGATGGCCGCCCAGCACCTGGACTACCCGACATACCTAGCCCGGCTGCGCGCCGTGCCCGTGCAAGACGTCCTGAAGCGGGCGACCGGGGAGCCGTATCCGCACAGTGCCGCCGTTGCCATCGTGCTGGCCCTGGACGCGGCGGCCGATGATGACCCGGCAGGCCTGTGCCGGAAGCTGATCAACGTGGTCGCGCTGCTGTCGGCGGCCGGGGTGTCCCGGGCGCTGCTGTACGCTGCCGGGCAGCAAGGCCTGCTCCAGTATTCTCGCGCCGAGACGGCCGCGGGGCCGCAGACTATTGACGAGGCGCTCGGGCGACTGGCCAACGCGTCGCTGCTGACCTTCAGCCTGGATGACGCCACGGTGGTCGCGCACCGGCTGACCATGCGCGTGGCCGTGGAGCGCCAGGCACAAGACGGTACCCTGGCCGGGCTCGGCGCAGGCATGGCGGCGCTGCTGGAGACGGTGACCGAGTCCCTGCCCGAGCCATGGCAGAACCGGCCCGCCGCCCGCGATGCCATCCAGCAGATCATGGCCCTGCACGAGCACCTCGTCCCCTACCTCGGCGATCAAGACGCCGCGCTGACCGGAACCCTGCTGCGGTTGCGGGGCTGGGCGATCTGGTGCCTGAACGCCCTTGGGGACAGTTTCGCCCAGGCCATCGAATACGGCCCGGACCTGGTCGCCGACTGCGAGCGGGTCCAGGGCCCCGACCACCCCGAGACCCTGGCCTCCCGCGGCAACCTCGCTGCCGCCTACCGGGCCGCCGGGCGGCTGGATAAGGCCATCCCGCTGCTCGAGCGCAGCCTCGCCGACTGCGAGCGGGTCCTGGGCTCCGACAACCCCACACCCTGGCCTCCCGCAACAATCTCGCTGTGCCTACCGGGTCGCCGGGCGGCTGGATGAGGCGATCCCGTTGTTTGAGCGCACCCTCGCCGACTGCGAGCAGTTCCTGGGCGAGACCCACTCCCCTGCCTTCCGCAACAACCTCGCTACCGCCTACCAGGCCGCCGGGCGGCTGGATGAGGCCATCCCGTTGCTTGAGCGCGCCCTCGCCGACCGCGAGCGGGTCTTCGGCTCCGACCATCCCGACACCCTGGCCTCCCGCAGCAATCTCGCGGGCGTGTACAAGGACGCCGGGCGGCTGGATGAGGCGATCCCGCTGTTTGAGCGCACCCTCGCTGACCGCGAGCGGGTACTGGGCCCCGACCACCCCGACACCCTCATCACCTGCAACAACCTCGCTGTCGCCTACGAGGCCGCCGGGCGGCTGGATGAGGCCATCCCGCTCGTGGAGCGCACCCTCGCCGACCGCGAGCGGGTCCTGGGCCCCGACCACCTCTACACCTTGGCCTCCCGCAACAACCTCGGCTACGCCTACCAGAACGCCGGGCGGCTGGATGAGGCCATCCCGCAGTATGAGCGCAGCCTCGCCGACTTGGGGCGGGTACTGGGCCCCGACCACCCCGACACGCTGGCCTCCCGAAGCAATCTCGCTACCGCCTACGAGGCAGCCGGGCGGCTGGATGAGGCCATCCCGCAGTATGAGCGCAGCCTCGCCGACTTCGAGCGGGTACTGGGCCCCGACCACCCCGACACCCTGGCCTCCCGAAGCATTCTCGCCAGCGCCTACCAGGACGCCGGGCGGCTGGATGAGGCCATCGCGCAGTATGAGCGCAGCCTCGCCGACTTCGAGCGGGTCCTGGGCCCCGACCACCCCGCCACCTTGAGAACGCGCAAGAACGTCGCCCTCGCCCACCGGCGGCGGACCGGGCGGCGGAGGCGATCACGCTGAATGAGCAGCGCCCTTGACCCCCAGGACTGTGGAGTAGGCGTCTTCGCAGCTCAACCGGGTTGTGCGGTTATAGCGGGATGTTCGATCACATGCGGATTGTCCGGCCGCGTGCGTAGCGTGTGGTCCCCAAATGGTCCCCAGAGCTGGCCGCTCAAAAGGTCACTAACGGTGGCCCCATCGTTGCTGTACTGCCTGGCGAGTGACGCCGAGGCGGACCGCGATCTCAGCCCACGAGTACCCGGCTGTCCGGAGCCCGATGACAGCCTGGCTGATTGCCTCGTCCAGCTCGGTGGCCATCCCGGTCATGGCGGCCAGGGCGTCAACGTCACCGGCCGCCACTCGCCGGGCGTAGGCGCGAAGGACGCGGCGTGTGAACGAGGCGTACTCGTCGTTCTCGATGGACCGTCGCCGCCGGTTCGGTGTCAACCTCCTCTTGACGCGGGATCGCCTGGCACGCTCATCTGCAGCGGAGGGATGGTCCGTCGTGATGGGGGTCATCTGCCTGCTCCTTCCGCCCCGGCCGCGAGAGGGGGGAACGGCCTGGGGCCTTCACCCGACAGGTGCCGGGTTTGTGGAGCCGGGAGTGGAGGTCAAGTTGCGGCTGCTTGATGCTTTGGACTGGTAGAGGCTCCGCGCGGGCCAAGGGGTAGCCCGTAGGGTTCGGCCCGTGTGGAGGGGCCGGGCCAAAGGATCATGCGTTTAGCCGCTGCTTGACCGGAGTGGACGGCGGAATACGATCTCGGTCCGGGTGAGGCCCGCTTAGCTGCACCGTCGCTGCGACCCGCTGCTTAGAAGGTCGGTTTGCGCAGCCGGTCAGCCTGCCTGTCCGCAGGTCAGCCGGTGTACTGGGCTGTCCGTGAGTGACCGCAAGTACCCGGCGTTGACCGGGACCAATGGCCCTTGGCCCCCGGGTCCCGCCTTTATTGCCTTAGAAACCAGAGCGAAAAGCGGAGCTCAGGAAAGCAGCTGGGCTCAGGAAAGCAAGGGGGAAAGTCATGAGACGTGCACTATGTGCCTTAGCAGCCCTGGTCACGGCGGCGGCCGGGCTCGCGCTCATCGCGCCGCCTGCCGCCCAGGCGGCATCCTCGCAAACGGTGTACGCGCTGATGGTCAACAGGGCGCACCCGGCGACGCACTGGTACGTCGCTGAGACTACCACCAATGCGGATAACGGCATTAAAGGCGAGTCCGCCCAGAACGACGGCGACGTCATCGCGCAGGCGCAGGCACTCCGGGACTGCGTGAACGCGGGGGTGGCCATCACGGACTGCGACAGCGTGGCCGTGGCGCAGAACGGCTACGTGGCGCTGGCGACCGACGGCGGTGACTGGGGCGACGCCGCGGGATACACCACGCCGAAGGCCGCTGAGAGCGCGGCAGTCACCTATTGCGTGAAGTATGGCGGCACCACGGCGGCGTGCACAGCGAGTGAATCCGCGGACGGCAGCTTCACGGGCGGGTCAGCGAACGGCGAGCCCGCGTGGGGTTATTCCTACACGGGCAAGAACGCTGAGGCTATCCTGTGGGCGGTCGGGCAGCTCGGGACCGCCGGGAACTGCGGGAGTGTGAGCTGCGCCGGAAACTGCCTCGTGTTCGCGCAGCTCGCATACGGCGAGACCAGCGGCGCCTGGGCAAACGGGTACGGGAATCCCGCCGCCGCCGCGCTGAACTACCTGGAGGGAAACGACAAGGGCTACCCCACGGATTACATAAACTCCGGCGACCCCGCCGAAGACTACGTCGGGGCGCTGGTCTGGTTCAACAAGTCCCCGGCCAACCAGGAAGCCGGGCACGTGGGCATCTACCTGGGAGACGGCCAGTTCATCAGCGCGACGGATATCACTGGGCAAGATCTCGGCGGGACAGGTACCGTTGGTGAGGTCTTGGTCAACAGCATCAGCGCGTGGAGCGCGAAACTCGGGTCTTACGCAGGCTGGACATGGACGCCCGTCCCGTCAGAGTGGCCCGGTAGGTAGCAGCGGGTCCCCGGCGCGAGCGGTGGGGGCAAGGGCCGGGGTCCTGGTACCCCGGCCCCTGCCATGCCAGGCCAGGCGGACCAGGAGGCGGCGCGCGCGACCGCGAGAGCGGCACCGTCGACGCCGACGACTTTACCCTCGGGCCCGACGAGCTCGGCCCCCAGGAAGGCAACGTCCCCTGCGCCGCTGCCCACGTCGAGGACGCGCATGCCGCGCTCAAGGTCGGCCGCGCGGAGCAGCCGCTCGGTTGTGCCTTTGATGAAGGCTGCCTGACGGCTCAAGCGCTCGTATTCTTCCCGGGAGCGCGCCAGCGCGTATGAGGGGTCGGCGTGCGAACCCGGGGGGGGCGGCCGCTGGCCTCGGAGGGATGAGTCATGACCTAAGGATGGCACTATCATCAGGACACGCGTAGAGAAAGTCCTCCCGTGGCGACGCGCGTAATCCTTCGCCACCTCACGTGGTGCTCCCGCCAGAAGTATCCGGGCCGCCTGGTTTGGCCCCCAGCTCGGATGGCGCGGCGTGAGTGCCCGGCTGGGTAGATATCCGCCTTCGGCTCCATGCCGACATCGACCAGGCCCGGCCTGGCGGAACAGCTCGGGCAGGCGGCTGATGAGCGTATCAGCGCCGTCCACCTCCTGGGTGCGTATCCAGCCTGCGTGACGGATGAGCTGTGCTGATCTCGTGAGTCTTGTGGTCTGGCCCGGCGTGCGCCGACCGGGGCCGCCAAGGCCGGAGGGAGGCGCTGGCGCCGGGCCGCGGCGCCGCAGGGGCCGCCTTGATCCAGTACGGCTCAATTCGGCAGTGGCAAGCACCCGGGGACTAGACACAAGCACCCGGGGCACCCGGGCAAGCACCCGGGCACCCGGGCACAAGCACGCGGGCACCCCGGGAAGCCGGGCAGCACCTATACGAGCGCGTGATTGTTACTTGACGCCAAAGGCGTGCATGAACCGCCGCCGTTCATCGATCTCTGTGATGCTTGCCGGACAGCTACCCAGCAGCATGAGCCCACACGTATGAGTGTCACTTGCCAGACGCCAGGAGAAAGATCTGACGGCGTGCAAAATTATTGGAGCCAGGGGATAGTTTGGGTAACCTATAGTCTAGTGATAGATACCGTGACCCAGGGGGCAAGCTTGAGCAGTGATGCAGGCCTAGAGCTCACCGGCACTCAGGACTTCTCCATCCCGAGGATCGTAGAGCTTGCTGGGCAAGGCTCACTTCGCATACCAAACTTTCAACGCTCGTTTGTGTGGGATGCAGCGGACGTGCGTCGACTCTTTGACTCGATTTATAGAGGGTTTCCCATAGGCACTTTGCTTCTTTGGCGCAAGGACGCCCCGGCTGCCAAGATATCGTTCGGTCCAATTTCGTTCCAAACGCCACATCGCACAGAGGCACTATGGGTCGTGGATGGGCAGCAGCGAATAATTTCACTCTTCGGTACGCTAGCACCCGATCTCCAACATCGGGATGAGCGTTTCGAGGTCTTCTTTGATCTTGCGACGCGGCGCTTTGTGAGTATCAAGCACGGCATTGCACCGAGGCGGGCGATACCTCTCCGTGAAGCATTGGAAACAAGAAGGCTCGCCGCCTGGACCAGAGAACATGATGACGAGCTTGAAGCCGACGATTTCGAAGTGGCTGATTCTCTAGTCGGAGTCATCCGCGACTATCGGATTCAAGCCTACGTAGTCGCAGAAGACGACGAGGCCCTCCTTCGTGAAGTTTTCGATCGTGTTAATTCGGCCGGAAAGCCAATAACCCGCGCACAAGTGTTTCATGCGCTTTTCGCTAGCGATACGATTCCTGGCAGTCCTTCTGTGGTGGTTAAGGAACTTAGCCGCAGCGGCTTTGGCTTGCTAGATGAAAACAGGGTGGTGCAGTCTCTGCTTGCAATACGCGGCGGAGACGTACAGCGCGACTTCCATGATGAGTTTTCCGAGGGCGACGACCCCAACGATTGGTACGATCGGACCGAGGAAGCCCTGACGAAAGCTATCGATTTCCTTCGTTCTGAGGGCGTACCCCACATCGGCTTCATGCCGTATACGCTTCCTCTTCCTGTTCTGGCTGCATTCTTTCATTTGCACCCCGAACCAACACCTTGGGTGCTCCGCCTACTCGCCCGTTGGCTATGGAGAAGCTGGATTTACGGGGAGAGTGGTACTGCCACTTTGAGACGTGCGGTGAGAGCCGTCAATCCGAAACGGCTAAGGCCAAATGAGGCACCAACGGAGTACGAAGCCACAAAAATACTCCTACAATATTTGCCCGACCTGCCAATTCCGGCAATCTCGCTTGACGGATTCCGGACGGACGCTGCTCCAAGCAGGCTCCTGTTGCTCGCGCTTGCGTCTCTTCGTCCATTGGGGCTGGACGGCAATCCAATAGATCTAGCTGAAGAGTATGAGCGTCACGGCCCAGCCTCAGTTACTGAACTTGTTCGTGGTTACAGATCAAATGCCGCTGCGCGATCGCTATGGCCAGTCGACGCTGGCCCGCTGACGGGCACAGAGGATTCGCAGATTCTCAAGAGTCATGCCATTGATGAGATCGCCGCAGAGTTCTATCGACAAGGCGATATTCATGCCTTCCTTCAGCAGCGCACCAAAACACTGAGATCACTCTTGGATAATTTTATAGGCAGCCGTGCCGAGTTGAAGGCGCTAGTTCGGCCTCCTTTGGACGAATTGATTGTGGCAGACGCAGATGCCTCCAACTGAAAGAGTGATAAGGTCCGCCCTCGCCGTACAGCTTCAGACTCCCGAGGAAGATTGGGTCGACGTCGGGGTACTATACAATTTTGAGGAAAAGAATTGGTTCGAGTTCTCTACCGACTACTGGAACTTGGCCAATCGTCCTATTCTTGGACAGATATTTGAGGAAACCGGCCAAGGTTGGCGGCCGAGCGCAAATATAGCACTTCCTAAGTGGTTCTCGCATCTGTTGCCTGAGGGACGTCTTCGTGACGCGGTGGCGGCTGCCGCGCATGTGAACAGGGTAAGAGAGTTTAATCTGTTGGCACGAATTGGAGCCGATGATCTTCCAGGAGCTATACGGCTAAGGCCGACAGTTGGTATTGAAGATGTGCGGACTCCGCCCGAATATGTTGAGGCTGAAAATCGTCAGGATGAGGCCGACCCGCTGACAAAGTTCAGCCTTGCAGGCGCCCAGATGAAGTTTTCTGTATACAGTAAAGGCAAAGGCCTTACTCTCCCTGTAAAAGGGCAGGCAGGTAATGCGATTGCCAAGTTGCCAGATAACCGACCGGGCTTTACAGGGGTTCCAGAGAGTGAGCATGCAAGTTTGCTGCTAGCGGCTCGCGCTGGTATCGAAGTTCCTAGTTCCCGTCTTGAACGGCTTAGCTCAATAGCAGGGCTTGAAGAATGGGCAGAAAAGATCAGCGATCCCGCTCTGGTCATCGATCGATTTGACAGGGCTGGGACCGATCGTCGCGTTCATATGGAAGAACTTGCTCAAGTTCTCAATATTTCTGCCGCGCAGGAGAATGCGAAGTACAGAAAAGCAAACTTCGAGACGGTCGGAACAATCATAGGTGCCCTGTGCGGCGTTGAAGCCGTAGGTCTCGTTATTGATAGAATTGTGTTTAATATATTGATCGGTAACGGTGATGCTCATCTTAAGAACTGGGCGATCCTCTACCAAGATGGCACTACTCCTTCTCTGAGCCCTATGTATGACGTATTGCCTACAGTGCTATATATTCCCTCGGATGATATGGGGCTCAGACTTTCGGGTTCGCATGAGTTTGAATCGGTTCAGGTGCATAGTTTTGATAGGCTTGCGCAGCGCAGTAATTTCGGTGTTGACCAGGCCAGAAGACGAGTTACTGAGACCGTTCAACGAATTGTAGATCACTGGGCTGTACTGGAAGAATATCTTTCGGCAGAAAATTATGATTGGCTTACACGGCGCCGTGATAGCCTTCCCATCCTCAGAGATATGACCGGATGATTAACTAATGGAGGCCGACGGCTAGCACGCAGGGCGCGCGCGGAGTTTAAGAGCTAGGTCAGCAAGGCTTGCGATAACTGCTCCGGCCCCGGCGGCGGTCATGCGCTCGTATTTGCCGGGCTTGTTGGCGTAGCCAATGCTGTCGATGCCTGCCAGGCGGGAGCCTTCGATGTCGGTGATGGAGTCGCCGACTAGGGCGGTCGCGGCGGGGTTGGCGTTGAGGGCCTGGACGGCTTTGTCGATCAGGTACGGGCTCGGCTTGAGAAGCGCGGGGTCGTGGCTGGTGCGGGCGAAGACCGGGCCGGTTCGATCATCGAGGCCGTGCCGGGTGAGATAGAGCTGGACGGCGCGTTCGGCGTTGTTGCTGACCACGGCGACGGCGCGGCCGGATTCGCGGCAGGCGGCCAGGACGTCATGCACGTAGGGGGTGGGCTTGGCGGTGGCGACCGCGGCGACTTCCAGGTCGGTCATTTCGGCTTCGACGCGGGCGGCCAGCTCCGGGCTGACAGTGCCCGCGTAGGCGAAGACTTCCATCGGGTCGGGGGTGCGGGCAACGTCTTCTGGCACCGGCTGGCCGGTGAGCAGCTTGCGGAGCTGGTCGGCAACGGTGGGGGCGGGCAGGCCCGCGTAGATGGAGCAGATGGGGCCGTCGAAGTCCAGGAGGAGCCAGCGGTTGCGGGCGATGATGGCGTCGAGCGCGGCTCCGGGTGAGGGGGCCTGGGTCATGCGGGGAACTCGTAGCTGATGTGGTCCCACATGGAGTCGAACCAGGCGCGGGCCTGCTCGACGTAGGGGGCGTCGGCGGGCTGGCTGCTGTGGATGGAGTGGTGGAACACCACGGCATCCTTTCCCATCAGGTCGTAGATGTCACGGGGGCCGTCGGCGAACGGGATGTTGTGCTTGACGATCGGGTACAGGCCGAAGAACACTTCCTCGCCGTTGAGGATGTAGAGCTTGAACATCGGCGGGGCCGGGTGCGCGCGGATTTGCGTGCTTGCCTCTTTGATCAGGCCCAGGCGGGTGAGCTCCTGCAGGGTGTCCACGATGGCGTAGGCGTGCCGGGTGGTGAGCTGGTGCATCCGGGCCCGGTAGTCCGGGTCGTCGCTGAGGTCATCGACTCGGCAGGGCAGGACCATGGGCCGGGTCGTGTCGGGGAGCAGGAGCCGGATCGTGACCGTGGCGGGCTTGATGAGGCCCATGCGGATCTTGTCTAGCGGCTCCTGGACTGCGCCTTGCAGGGTTTCGCCGGAGAAGCCAGCGAAGTCGATGACGACGTGCTCGCGGGCGAACGCCTGCTCGATGAAGGGGCGCAGGCCGATTGACGGGGCGGCGAAGACCGGCGGTCCGGCGATGGGGCGCCCGGCCGCCGCGGTCGCGCCCTGGGCCTGGCCGTTGGCGAAGATAAGGTCGCTGGTCGCGGGCTGGAAAAGCTGCTCGGCTGTCCAGCCGGGAAACATTTCCTCCAGGACGCGGCAGTGGTCGGCGTACGGCAGGTTCCGCAGGGCGCCGGATAGCCAGCGGTGCAATTGGGCGCGGCTGGGATAGCTCCCGGCAAGCTTGCTGTCCACGTTGCCTGCGGCCTTGTCGTATTCGGCGCAGAAGGTGGAGTAGTTCTGCCAGTGCCGTTCACGCAACAGCACCTTGAGCATGATGGCCTGTTCGGGCATCTGGTCTCCCAGCCGTTGTCTCGCCTCAGCGTAACGTCACTTAGCGCGCAGAAGAGACAACACGCGACATTACGAAACGTCGCGTCTAAGACGCGCCTAGCGACGTAACGCGTCTCTTGCCCAGCATCAAAGAGTGGCCAGGTAAAGCACCTGACTTAGCCAGGTCACTCGGAGAAGGGACAAGGAGACGCGGAGCATCGATGACGGGCACGAGCGGCGAGCAGTGCAGCAGTTGCCGTGGGCGCGGCTGGAAACTGCTGACGCTGCGGCGGTCGCTGACCAGCGCGGGTGATGCCGGGGAGCGCGCGCCGCTGCAGCGCTCGCGTACCCGGTGCCTCACCTGCCGGGGCACCGGCAAGTCGCAGCCCGACACGACGGTGACCGCACCCAGCGAAGAGGGATTTGATGATGGTCACCGCTGACGGGGCTGCCCTGACCGCAGCCACGGAACGCCTGCACGATCTTGCCGCCAATCTTGACGTCGCGTGGCTTTAGCGCTCGCGTGCTGGTGACCGGCGAGAAACTGCGCCTATGGGTGCAGAACCGGTCCATCCAGCAGCTGTCAGACGCCGTGTATGCCGCCCCGGCCGAAGACGGGTCATGGTGGCTCTGGTGGTCCTGGGCCGACCAGCTCGCGCCCATTGACGAGATAGACACCGCAGCGTTCAAGATCGCCTACGTGCTGACCCCCAATGCCTGACCCCCGTCCCGCCGCGACGATCCCGTTGATTCGCATGACTGACCCCGCCCGGGACGACGGCGGGCCGAGATGGTCATCTTCCGGCGTCCGCGGACCCTCGAGGACGAGGCGCGGGAGATCGCGGGGCAGTTTCCCGGCTGGCATGTCTGGTACACCCCGGAGTCGGATACGTGGAATGCCCACCGCGAGGGCGAGAAACCATATTTCGGCCGCCCGCCGGTGCAGCAGCCATAGATTCATGGTGTCGGCCTACGACGCGCCGGGCCTGATAGCACTCCTGGAACTTCAGGACCGCGCGGTTACCGGGACAGAGCGCCCAGGCTGCTGGATCGGGCAAGCGGCCCCGGGACAGAAACGCCCGCGATCAGGAAACGCGGATGGCGGAACGGCAGCAGAGCAGCGGCACGATGAACCCTAAGCATGACAAGGCTGGTCAGGTGGGCTAGCCTTACCTGACAGGTCATCGGTCCAGCTATGGACGGTCAGAGCATGGGATTCGAGTACGCGCCGCCTAAATACGCGCAGGTGGTCGACGAGATAAAACGGCGCATCGAGGAAGGCGACTACCCGCCGGGCTCGCTGCTGCCCTCTGAACACCAGCTCGTCCAGGACTTCGGCGTGTCCCGGCCCACGATCGTCAAGGCTCTGTCAGCTCTGCGGCAAGAGAACTGGATCGAGACCCAGCAGGGCCGGGGAAGCTTCGTCCGGGGCCGCCCGGCGCTGGCGCAGGCGGAACGCACCCGGCCCGCACAGAACGTCCTGGAACTGCCCGAGGCGCAGCTAGCGGGAGATCTCGTGCAGGCAGGCGTCAAGGTCGCTCCCCCGCACGTGGCCGCGCTGCTCGGCCTGGAGACCGGCGCTAAGGCGTTCCTGCGGCAACGGGTGCTCAGCGAGGACGGCGAGCCGGTAGAGCTGGCCTCCGCCTGGCTGCCGCTGGAGCTGGCCGCCGGGACGGACCTGGCCTCCCCCAACCTGATCGATGAGAGCATCCGCCATCATCTCCAGGTCCGGAAACGCGTCCGCTTCGATCATGCGGTCGAGCGCATCTCGGCGCGGCAGCCGACCGGGGAAGAAGCCGCGCTGCTGCACGTCTCCCCCGACATGCCGGTGCTGAATGTCATCGTCACGGTCTACGACGCTGCCGTGCAGCCGTTGCAGGTGATGGACCTCGTGCTGCCTGGCGACCGGCACGAGATCCACGACGCCTACCCCTTCACCTAGCAGCATCCTGGTTCGGCAAAACCGGACCTCTGATCCAACTTGACAAGTCAGGTAGCTATCTCTAAATTGAGCTTGTACCTGATAAGTCAGGTCGAAGGTTCACGGAGCAGAGGAGAACACAAGTGGCACTACAAGGTCCGATCCCGGTGGAGTTCGGGACGGTGTTCCCCGATGGCGTGTATGCGGCGGGGGAGTTCGAGCCGGTGCGGGACTTCGACCGGTCGCAGGGGGACCGGTTCGTGCAGCAGGTCGACAAGGCGACGGGGCGCCGTTGTGGGCGGTGGAGGTGATCGACGCCGATCCGCAGGCGCGGGCCCGGACGGTCAAGGTCAAGGTCATCTCGGCGCATCAGCCGGTGCTGCCGCCCGCGGCGAGCGGCGCGCCGTTCGTGCCGGTGGAGTTCACCGGGCTGACGGTCACGCCGTACGTCAACCAGGCCGGGCGGCTGGCGTACTCGGTCAAGGCCACCGGGGTCCGCGCGCCGGGTGCTCCCGGCGGCCCGGCGGGCCCGGCCCGTCACGGCGGCATCGGCCGTCCCGGCCCGGACGGTAAGGAGGCGGCCGCATGAGCAGGGCGCTCGAATCGTTCGGCCAGGTGAAGTGTCGGTCGGCTCGGACTGGCAGGTGCGCTGCCTGCCTGGGTCTGGTTACCCGCCGGTGCTGGATATCGGCGCGGGCCAGATCCAGGTGTCGGTCAGCCTCGCCGAGAAGGAGATCCGGGCCTCCGCGGTGGAGTTCGCCGCCGAGCTGGCCCGCGAGGCCGCGCGGTTCGCCGCCGAGGTCGAGCGCCGGTACGCCGACCAGCAGACCGCCGTGCGGGCCGATCCGGCTGCTGATCCAGCGGTTTGAGCGGCAGATGAAGGCGGGGCGGCTGGAGCTGGTACCTCCGGCCGCCCCCGTGTCTCCCCACGTCAGGCAGGAAGCGGAGAGGAACCCATCGTATGCGTTCGAGCAGAAGAGGTGCGGTGACCGGGGAATCGTTCGCCCAGGTGAACAACCCGGACCCGTTCGCGGCCCCGGTGTGGCGGTCGCCGGTCTACCGCACCCCGGAGTTTGTGATCTGGCTCGTCCAGCTGGCCCGGCTGCTGGCCCGGGTGGTCTGGTTCGTGATCTGCCACCCGCTGCTGGACCTGGTGGCCGGGCTGATCGTTCTGGACTATCTCAACCTGGGCTGGCCGGGCCTGGCCGCAACCGGGGGCCTGATCCTGGCCGTGCTGATCGCGCCTGTGGCTGGGCTGGCCGGGGCTGTTCGCCCGGCTGGTGATCGCCCCGGTGCGGGATGAGTGGCGGCGCTGGTATTACCGGCGCCGCTGGCTCGCGGTGATGACGATCACGGGCCTGGCGCCGCTGTACCGCGGCCGGGTCCTGCTCCCGGTGATCGCCGAGGTGGCCGCGGGCGGCCCGGTCGACCGGGTGACGGTCAAGCTGGTCTCCGGCCAGTCCCCGGCCGACTTCGCGGACCGGGCCGAGGGCCTCGCGCACGGGTTCGGGGTCCACCTGTGCCGGGTCCGCCCGGCCGCACCCGGGCTGATCGTGCTGGAGCTGGTGCGCCGGGACGCGCTCGCCGCCCCGGTCCCGGCCCTGCCCATTGCGGAGCGGGTGGATCTGGCGGGGCTGGCGATCGGCCGGTGTGAGGACGGGTCACCGTGGCTGCTGCGGCTGCTCGGCTCCCACGTCCTGGTCGCGGGCGCGACCGGGGCCGGGAAAGGGTCGGTCATCTGGTCCCTGATCCGGGCGCTGCTGCCGGGCATCCTGGGTGGCTGGGTGCGGGTGTGGGCGTGTGACCCGAAGCGGATGGAGCTGTCGTTCGGCCGGGACCTGTTCGCCCGCTACGCCGACCAGGCCACCGCCATGGTCGAGCTGCTGGAAGCCGCGGTCACCGAGATGCACACGCGGGCCGGCGAGTTCGGCGGCCGGACCCGGACGTTCGCGGTCTCGGCCGCGTTCCCGTTCCTGGTCGTGGTGATCGATGAGCTGGCGTTCCTGACCGCCTACCAGCCCGAACGCGACCTGAGGAAACGCGCCGAGGCCGCCATCGCCACCCTCACCTCCCAGGGCCGGTCGGTCGGCGTCTGCGTGGTCGGCGCGCTGCAGGACCCGCGCAAGGACGTGATCAACCTGCGGAACCTGTTCCCCACCCGGATCGCCATGCGGCTGGACGAATCCGACCAGGTCGACATGGTGCTCGGCGACGGCGCCAGGGACCGCGGCGCCCTCGCCGACCAGATCTCACCGCTGCCCGAGGTCGGCGCCGGGGTGGCCTACGTGCGGCTGGAAGCCTCCCCCGACCCGGTGCGGGCCCGCGCCGGGCACGTCACCGACACCGACATCGAGGACATGGCCGCGCTGGTGGTGGCGGGCGGTGAGGCGGCATGAGGGACCTGACCTGGCGCACCGACGAACCCTGCCCCCTGTGCGGCACCGGCCTGTTCCTGCTGGAAGGCCTGGACAGCATGCACTTCGAATGCCGCACCTGCGGCTACACCCTGCCCCTGACCAGCACGGAGATCGACCTGGACGGGGGTGACTGGTGACCCAGACCGGCACAAGGAAGACCCGGGCCGAACGGCTGGCGATGCCGCTGGCGCGTGAAGTCGTCCGGGACCTGGCCGTCGAGCACGGCGCCTGCATCCGCCCCGTGCAGCTGCGCCGCACCGACCTGACCACCGGGGCGGTGGAGCAGATCCTGGTCCCGTGCGGGCACACCCTGGCCGCGGTGTGCCCGGCGTGCGCGGAACGCGCCAGGGCCCTGCGGGCCGCGCAATGCCGGGAAGGCTGGCACCTGGACGCCGAGCCGGTCATCGACCCGGACAAAGCCACCGAGGATCAGCAGTGGTGGATCGAGAAACGCGCCGAGGCGCAAGCCATGCGCGACCAGGCCGCCGACGGCGGGCAGGACACCGGCGACCTGGACGAGCTGACCGCCGAACTCGACGAGCGAAATCACCGACGCGGGGATGCGCGGCAACGTGCTCCCCGCCCGGCCGGTACGGCGGCACCGCACCACCCGCCGCCGCCAGGACGCCGCGCCGCTGCCCCGCCGCAAGATCGCGCCGCAGACGATCGGCAAGACCTACACCACCCCGGACGGGAAACAGTTCCGGCCCTCGCTGTTCATCACGCTCACCTGCCCCAGCTACGGCCGAGTCAGCGAGGACGGCACCCCGGCCGACCCGGACGGCTACGACTACGTGCGGGCGGCACGGGACGCGCTGCACTTCGCGGCCCTGTTCGACCGGTTCATCCAGAACCTGCGCCGCTTCCTCGGCTACGACCTGCAGTACTTCGCCGCCATCGAACCGCAACGGCGGCTCGCCCCGCACATCCATCTGGCCATGCGCGGCACCGTCTCCCGCGCGGACCTGCGACGGGTCCTGGCCGCGACCTACCACCAGGTGTGGTGGCCGGACACCTCCATCGTCCGCTTCGACGGCGACGAGCTACCCATCTGGGACGAGCAGGCAGCCACCTACCTCGACCCGGCGACCGGGGAAGTCCTGCCTACCTGGGATGACGCCCTGGACGCTATCGGCCCCGACGACGAGCCGCTGCACGTGGCCCGGTTCGGGGACCGGTTCGACGCCCAGGGCGTGCTCGCCGGGTCGAAGGACGCCGCCCGCTGCATCGGCTACCTGACCAAATACCTCACCAAACAGGTCGCCGACTGCCACCAGGCCGCCACCGACACCCAGCGCGCCCACATGGAACGGCTGGCCGAGGCGCTGCGGTACGAGCCGTGCTCGCCGCGGTGCGCCAACTGGCTGCGCTACGGCATCCAGCCCAAGAACGCCCGGCCCGGCCTCGACCCCGGCGCGTGCAAAGGCAAAGCCCACCGCCGCGAATACCTCGGCTACCCCGGCCGCCGGGTCCTGGTCTCCCGCAAATGGTCCGGCAAGACGCTCGCCGACCACCGGGCCGACCGCAAGAACTGGCTCCTGACCACCCTCGGCCAGACCGCCACCGACCCGGCCCGCTACGCCTGGGAACCCGTCGCACCCGGCGACCCCGACTACATGGAACACGCCCGGCGCCTCCTGCACGTCGTCGCCGACCGCCAGCACTGGCAAGCCGCCCTCGCCGAAGCCAGACGCCGAGCAGCCCTGCAACCGGCCCCCGATCTTCCGGCAACCGGGAGGGCAGCGTGAGCGCGCGAGCCGGCAATGCCGCCGCGGGCGGCTGCTGACGGTTGAGGCAGCGGCCGAGCGCTTGAGCACGTCCGCCGCGCTTCATCCGCCGACTGATCGCGGAACGGCGGATCGAGTTCGTCAAGGTCGGCCGCCACGTGCGGATCAGCGAATCCGCACTGGCCGAGTTCATCAACGCCGGGCGCGTCGAGCCACTGACCGCCTGCGGACATTCAGCACGGCACGAAAGGAGTTGCGTTATGGCCAACAAGGATGGGCATCGTCGTTTCGGCAATGTCCGCAAGCGTGCCGTCCGGCCGCTACCAGATCCGCTATCCGGGGCCGGACGGGCGGATGCGCACGGGCACGGAAACCTACGAGCGCAAGGGAGACGCTGATAGGGCGCTCGTCCTGATCGAGGCGCAGATACACGCTGGCGAGTGGACCGATCCCGAGCGCGGGAAGGTCAAGCTCGGCGACTACGCGGCCACCTGGATCGCGGAGCGACCGGGCCTGCGCCCGCGGACGATGGATCTCTACCGGTGGCTGCTCCACAAGCACATCGAGCCCGCACTTGGGCGGCGTACTCGGTCGGGAAGCTGTCCACCAGGATGATCCGGGAATGGCGCGCACAACCTCCTCGCCAACGGCGTCGTCTGTCTCGATCGCGGCGAAGGCGTACCGGCTGCTTGCGCGCCGTCCTGACGACAGCGGTCGAGGATGACAAGATCCTGCCCCGGAACCCGTGCCGGATCCGCGGGGCGGGAGACGAAGACGCGGCCAGAGCGGCCAGTGCTCACCGTGGCCCAGGTCTTCGAGCTGGCCGGGCTGGTCGGCCGTCGCCCGATCGGCAACATCCGCAAGCTGCCGGGCGGCGGCTACCGGCTCCGTTTCTCCCGGCACGGCGAGATGCGCACGTCACCGGAGATCTACGGAACCAGGGCAGAGGCGGAGCGGGCGCTATGGAGGATGGGCAGCGATGGCCGGGCCGACTGTCAGCCATGACCGGAGGTTCTACGCCCTGGTCCTCCTGGCCACTTTCGGTAGCCTGCGCTGGGGAGAGGCGACGGCACTGCGGCGCTGCGATCTTGACCTGGACGGCGGGCGCCGTGCGGGTGCGCGCGGCCTACATCGAGCGATCGACCGGGGAAATGCTGCTCGGGCCACCGAAGTCAAAGGCCGGGCGGCGCGTCGTCGGCATCCCGGACGGGGATCATTCCCGCGCTCCGAGAGCACTTGTCGATCTTCTCAAGGATGAGCCGGGCGCCCTCGTCTTCCCGGGTGCGAAGGGCGGCCCGATACGCGGCGGGGCAACTTCAACAAGATGTCGGCCTGGCCGCAGGCGGTGGAATCGATCGGCATGCCGGGCCTGCACTTCCACGACCTGCGCCATACCGGCAACCACTTCGCGGCCAGCAGCGGCGCAGGGCTGAGGGACCTGATGGCGCGCATGGGTCACGACAGCGAGCGGGCCGCGATGATCTACCAGCACGAGGCGCGCGGCGCTGACAAGGCGATCACGGACGCGATCGATACCCAGGTGCAGGCCGAGCAGCGGCAAGGACGGCGACGATGACGACGGCACGGCGGGCGTCCTGGTCCCCGCGGGCTAATGGCCCGTTAATGGCCCGGAGGACCTGTAACCGCCCAGGAACGATCAAGGCCCAGGCTCGGGACTCACGTCCTGACCTGGGCCTTCGCATGTGGAGCGGGTGACGGGAATCGAACCCGCACTATCAGCTTGGGAAGCTGACGTTCTACCATTGAACTACACCCGCGCGGACCGCTGACCGGCTGAGTCAGCCCTTGAGGCTGCCAATCGTAGCGGTGTTCGCCCAGACATCGTACCGGACCCGATAGGTTGCGAGCGTGCTGCTCTCCGATCGCGACATCAGGAAAGAGATCGAGTCCGGGCGCGTGAAGCTCGACCCGTACGCCCCGGAGCTGATCCAGCCCTCGAGTATCGACGTGCGGATGGACCGGTACTTCCGGGTCTTCGAGAACCACCGCTACCCGCACATCGACCCAGCCATCGAGCAGCCTGACCTGACGCGGCTGATCGAGACGGTAGGCGACGACCCGTTCGTCCTGCATCCCGGAGAGTTCGTGCTGGCCTCTACCTACGAGATGGTGACTCTGCCGGACGACATAGCAGGACGTCTGGAGGGCAAGAGCTCACTCGGGCGGCTTGGGCTGCTCACCCACTCAACGGCGGGCTGGATCGATCCGGGCTTCTCCGGCCACGTGACGCTGGAGCTCTCCAACGTCGCCACCCTGCCCATCAAGTTGTGGCCCGGCATGAAGATAGGCCAGCTCTGCCTATTCCGGACCAGTTCCCCGGCGGAACACCCGTACGGCTCAGCGATCTATGGCTCCCGCTACCAGGACCAGCGCGGCCCCACGCCATCCCGCTCGTACCAGAACTTCTATCGAATAAAGATATGAATGTAGCTTTCAAATAAAGAAATGATGTCTTCTGGGTATCCGCAAACGGACTCGTGTACGATTAGCGCCGTTGCCTACAGAGCGTAGTTATTCCCGGTTCTGCGACGACGCCGCCTCGCTTGCGTCAGTTACTCGCATTCGGAGCGCCCCTGGACGGCACATCCATTTACGCCAAAACGGACGGATTGGTATGTTGCCGCCGAAAACAAGATTTGATGCATGTTCCTGGCGCCGCGCCAGCTACAGTCTGGCAAACGGCGAATGCGTTGAGGTCGCTTCGGTTACGCCAGAGCGCATTGCGGTTCGGGATTCAAAGAATCCAGATGGCGGTATAGTCATTTATTCAGACGCCGAATGGCGGTCGTTTCTTTCCGGAATCAGGACTGATTGCCGCCACGGCTGACGCGAGTACCTCAACGTCAGGCCGCATCGAATGGCGGCGGACGAAAGTTTTAAGAAGTCCCGCGCTAACTAGCGCGGGACTTTTTATCGCGGCGGGGGCACGCCAGACCGACCCTCAAGTTTCTCTAGGTACTCCACGTATCGCTGATGCTTGCGAGGCGATTGTTATCTCATTGCCGGGAGAGACTCTAGCAGCCGCGCCAGACGTGGATCGCAGAGGGAACTGTGGCGCGCTGCTACGGAAGTTACCCCATCTGCCACGACGAGGCATTGGATCGACGGGAACGCCGCTGTAAGATGACCGAGAAGTATTAAGTCAACGTTTCGGACCACGCCGACATGCGCCATTCTTTGTCGTCAAAGGGATAAAAATGCCGAATGCTAGGCCGCAATCCTGCTGGTACAGTTGGCGTAAGTCCTCTTACAGTCTTACTAACGGAGAATGCGTTGAAGTAGCAACGGCATGCTGCGAAGTAACGGTTAGGGACTCAAGTGTTCCATACGGCGGTGTACTCTCATTCAATGCCGCGGACTGGCAAGTCTTCATTACCGCTATAAAGACGTGCGGCTAACGGTTGACGTACGCCATCAGCACTATTGGCGGACGACAATGCGCCAGTTCTTAACGCATCGCCATACGCCTTTGCGACTCGCACCATCAGGTCAGCTGACCGCTCGGGTGTAAGCGCCTTTTCCACCAGCCGCTCAAAAACGCGCCGGTATCGCTGGACATCCGCCGCTCCCTGCATGAATATAAAACCAGCAAGACCCTCACTGTAAACAATATCGGACAGCGGACCAGCGAACTCGAGGATGTTGAAGGTACTGTCCAGCGCAGGGTGAGGTCCGGCGCTGTAGGGGATCACCTGCACCGTGACGTTCGGGAGCTGCATCGCCTCCACGACCAGATTAAGTTGCGCCCGCATGACCGCGGGGCCACCTATGAGGCGGTGAAGGGCCGCCTCGTCCAGGATCGCCCAAAACTCCAGCGGGGGCGGAGTTTGCCGAGTCAGAAGTTGCTGACGTCTTAGGCGCGCTTCAATTCGCCCGTCCACCAGCTCAGGGGTTAGTCCACGCTCGGTCGGCTCAGGAAGTGGATCATCATAGAGTGCGCGATGGTAATCAGCTGACTGCAGCAGGCCCGGGATAATTGCCGAGTCGTAGTCCTTAATTCGGACGGCCTCAGCCTCGAGCCCGATGTATGTGGGAGCGGCGTCCGGAAGATCGTATGACTGCCACCAGCCCTGTTCCTTGCCTTCCCTGGCCAGTCGCATGAGCCGGTCTCGTTCGGTTTGGTCGGCCACTCCGTAGAGGTCACAAAGGTCGCGGACATCCCGCAGGGTGGCGCCACGCTGGCCGGTTTCGATGCGGCTGACCTTGCTCGGGGAGCAGAGCAGGTGCTCCGTGACCTGTTTGACGGACATCCCTCTGTCTTCGCGCAGCCTGCGCAGGAGAGCACCGAGCTCGCGACGGCGGACGGTGGGGCTTCCCTCGGCCACTATGGTCGCTTCCCTTCACATGACCCTCAGCGATGAGCACGAACTGCCTAAGGGATGAAACCAATCATTGGGATGTGCCAGCTGTGTGGTGCCTATGGCATTTGATTTTGGCACTTGCCAAAGGGTGATGCCAAGGGGAACATGAAATCAAGCGCAGTGGATTCCCTCCAAAGCGACCCGCCGACAACGGGGTCGTCGGTGACCAGAAGAGGTCACTGTAGTGATCATCGCGGGCTTTCGGGGCGTCTGGTGGCGAAATTTGCCGCGACGTTTGCCGGCCTTGCGAGACGGAGGGAAGGAGGCACTGCGATCTCATGAACCACGTCGGATCGCGCCCATTGCTGCTGTGCTCTAGCGCACGCAACGTAGACCGGCGCCGAAAACCGCCCCCAGCGCCCTGGTGCACGAGGGACTGCCACCGCATGCTCCAGAAACACTGTTGGGCCGACGCTGCCACGTCGGCCCAACTGTCTGACACCACCGCCCATGCGCGAGCTAGAGGAGTCACTTTGCCCAAGACTAGCAATCTCATTGGTAAAGACAAGCCCCGCGCCGTAACCACGGGTTACCAAGCCGTATCCACTCCTGTTGCTGAGGCGACTTTGGGTCACCCTGGCACGGTAAGGCTGATCCGTCTCGCCTGCCTGGGAGCACGTGCCGCGCTGGTGAGACTGCTCGATGCGCGGAGCAGGCCCGCACTGCTGGCCGGGTGGCTGGCCGGTCTGCTCACCCGCGCCGGGGACCTTATCTTCGCCGCGAATGACCGGGAAGCGCTCTGGTGCGGATGGGAGATCCACCGGCGGCATGCTGGGCTCAGCAGGCGCTACCGCGATCCCCGGTTCGGCACATTGGCCCGATGCTCGCATTGCCGAGGGCTCGGGACTACCGTGGCCAGCTCCCCGTGTGCGCACTGCTCGGGCACCGGCCGCATCTCCCTCGATCAGCCGCCTCTCTCCCACGATGGGTGAGCGCCATGGCCGGGGGGCGTCCTCGCCAGCCGAACGATCCCAGCGTGCTCTCCAGCCTCGAAAGCGCGCTGAGTACGGTGGCGCGACCGAATCCAATCGTCATCGCCTGGCGCTGGCGATACGAATTGGGGCTGCTGCTCGGGCTCGGATTCGGCTCCTTCGCCATCTATCAGGCACTCGGTGCCGCGTGGCTGGCGGCCACCTGGGTGGCGCTTCTGGCGGTGGCCGGTCTGTGGCGACGCGGCCGCAGCCTGCTCATCAAGCGAGCCTGGTGCATCATTACCCCGCACCGTCTCCGTACCGGCTGCGCCCACACCTGGGTTCAGTCCAGGCGCGGGAAGCTGCCGGCCATCCTGTTCACCACATCGCATCCCTTCGGCGAGCGGGTCACGCTCTGGTGCGGCGCCGGGATCTCCGCCGAGGATCTCGTCGCCGCCAAGGATGTGCTCATCGCCGCATGCTGGGCGGCCGACATCCGGATCACGCGCAGCCAGCGGCACGCTCACATTGTCATTGTGGACGTCATCAGGCGCCCTCCGGCCGATCCTCCGACTCAGGAATCGGAGCGCATGAGCTGGCCGGGCTAACCGGGCGCACCGGCCCGGCTGCCCGAACCGGACGGCCCAGGCCAGGCCAGGCCAGGCCAGGCCAGGCTGAGTTTCCCGCGATGGCTGCGGAAACTCAGCCTGATCGTGTTCAGGGCGCCGGTTCGCCGGCGTCGGGCGCGGCCTCCGGGGCGTTCGCCGTTCCGTTCCCGGAGGCAGCCGGCTTTCCTTCGCCTGCTGAGGTGACGTCCCCAGGAGGCGCGGCGTCGACGCCGGCCTCGGGCGCTCCGCCGTCGCTGCCGTTGGCGGCCGGGCGCTTCAGGGCGACCGAACGGGCCAGTAGCTGGGCCACATCGATGACCTCGAGGCTCTCCTTGGCTTCCCCGGAGCCCTTCTTGGCCGCGACCGCGTCGCCGAGCATGACCAGGCAATAGGGGCAGGCGGTGGAGACCGTGTCCGGGTCCAGGGCCAGGGCCTCGTCGATGCGCTCGGTGTTGATCCGCTTGCCGATCCGCTCTTCCATCCACATCCGCGCGCCGCCGGCGCCGCAGCAGAAGCCGCGGCCCTTGCACCGGTGCATTTCCTCTGCGGCGGTGCCGGGGACGGCGTCGATGATCTCCCGCGGCGGCGTGTAGACCTTGTTGTGCCGGCCGAGGAAGCACGGGTCGTGGTAGGTGATCTTCTCCTCGACCTTGCTGACCGGCTTCAGCTTCCCGGACGCCACCAGCCGGGACAGCAGCTGGGTGTGGTGGATCACCTCGTAGTTCCCGCCCAGCTGGGGGTATTCGTTCGCGATCGTGTTGAAACAGTGCGGGCAGGACGCCACGATCGTCTTGCCCGGCTTGTTCAGGCCGGCCTCATTGAGGGTCTCCACGTTCTGCTGGGCGAGCATGGAGTAGACGAACTCATTGCCCATCCGCCGCGCGGGGTCCCCGGTGCAGGTCTCGGCCGGGCCGAGCACCGCGAACGTGACCCCCGCCGTGTGCAGCAGCTCGGCGATCGCCTTGGTGGTCTTCTTCGCCCGGTCCTCCAGCGCCCCGGCGCAGCCGACCCAGAACAGGTACTCGATGTCATCGCCGATCACCCCGTCGATGACCGGGATCTCGAAATCAAGCTCGGTGATCCACCCGGCCCTGGCCGCTTCCCCCATGCCCCACGGGTTGCCCTTGTTCTCCAGGTTCTTCAGCAGGGTGGAGGCCTCGGACGGGAACGCGGACTCGATCAGCACCTGATGCCGGCGCATGCCGTCGATGTGGTCGATGTGCTCGATGTCGACCGGGCATTCCTCCACGCACGCCCCGCAGTTGGTGCAGGACCACAGCACGTCTGGGTCGATCACGCCGTTGGCGCCGGCGTCCCCGACCAGCGGCCGTCCGGCTTCGGCCAGCACAGAAGCGGGCAGCTTGGCGCGTTCCTCCTCCGAGGCCAGCAGGTACGGCGCCTTGGCGAAGGCATGGTCGCGCAGGTCCAGGATGACCTGCTTAGGCGACAGCGGCTTGCCGGTCGCCCACGCTGGGCACTGGGACTGGCAGCGCCCGCACTCGGTGCAGGTCGCCATGTCCAGCATGCCCTTCCAGGTGAAGTCCTCGATCTTCCCCAGCCCGAACACGTCGGTATCGGGGTCCGCCTCCTCGAAATCGAGCACCTTGCCGTTCGAGCGCATCGGCTCCAGCGCCCCCAGCGCGCTGGGCCGCCGGCCGAACAGCACGTTGGCCGGCGCGAGGAAGATATGCAGGTGCTTCGAATAGGTCACGAACACCAGGAAGCCCAGGATCACCCCCAGCTGGGCCAGCAGGAACACCACCTCCAGCACGCTGTTCACCCCGCTGCCAAGGGGGGCCAGCCAGTGCCCGACGATCTGCGAGGCGAACGCGCCGTGCGGGTAGGGGAAATAACCGGTGTTGATCTGCGCGCCCCGGTACAGCAGCAGCGTGGCTATGACCAGGAAGATCATGCCCAGCACGAGCCAGGCCGCGCCGGTGTGGGACCCGGCGAACCGGGACGCCCGGCCCTCCCGCCTGGGATCGTTGCGGAGCCGGATCAGCGCGAAGGTGATCAGCCCGGCCAGGACCAGCACCGCGAACAAGTCCTCCAGGAACCCCAGCGCGAACGAATGCCCGATCCCGGGGATCGCGAACCCCCGCGAGAACAGGTCCCCGTACGCCTCGATGATCGTGAAGATCAAGATGATGAAGCCCCAGAACGTGACGAAGTGAGCCACGCCCGGAATCGTCCACTTCAGCAGCTTCCGCTGCCCGAACACCTCCTCGGCCTGGACCTCGACGTCGCGTCCCACGTGCGAGCGGACCGCCTCGATCCGCTCCGGCGCGGGCTGCCCGGCCCGGCCCAGCCGGCCCAGCCACCACGCCCGGCGCCCCGCCAGGGCAACCGCGGCCACGGTCATGAGCAGGCCTAGGATGATTCTCAGGGCCACGAGGGACCTCCTCCTGCAGCGTCGGCTGCCAGCGTACGCCGCTGGCTTCCGCCCGTTCGTGCACGCCTCACCGGCGCCAGATTCCCGGCGGGAACGTCCGCCGGCGCCCTGGTGACAGCCCGCAGGCGGCCGCTCCCGGTCTCGCGGCAGGCCATGCCACGGGCCGGGCGAGGCAGCCCCAGCATCCTACCGACTAGTAACTTCCGTCGGCCAGCAGGCCGTCCATCGGGCCAGGCATGCCAGGCCAGACCGCTGGGCCTCTTTTATATACCGAATCTAGACGTCAAACGAGGTGCGGCCAGGGCCCTGGGCCGGTGCGCGGCCACCCGCCAGGGCGCCCAAGCGGAGTGCCGCGGAAAAAATCCGGGACTTCCGGGAACAAGACGCGCTCTAACAAAGTTGAGCCAATCAGACTCAAGTCAGTTGCCAACGGTGAGTGGCCATGGCAACCTTGAGCCCGGAAGACTCAACCACACAGACGTTCAACCATAGGGATTGCTCATGGCACGTGCGGTAGGGATTGACCTGGGGACGACCAACTCTGTGGTCGCCGTCCTTGAGGGCGGGGAGCCCACGGTCATCGCTAACGCGGAGGGGTCGCGGACCACGCCGTCCGTGGTCGCCTTCGCCAAGAACTCGGAAGTGCTCGTCGGCGAGGTCGCGAAGCGGCAGGCCGTGACGAACGTGGACCGCACGATCCGGTCCGTCAAGCGGCAGATGGGCACGGACTGGTCCGTCACCATCGACGGCAAGAAGTTCACCCCCCAGCAGATCAGCGCGTTCATTCTGCAGAAGCTGAAGAGGGACGCCGAGTCCTACCTCGGCGAGACCATCACGGACGCCGTCATCACGGTCCCGGCCTACTTCAGTGACGCGCAGCGGCAGGCGACCAAGGAAGCCGGCCAGATCGCCGGGCTCAACGTGCTCCGCATCATCAACGAGCCGACGTCCGCGGCGCTCGCCTACCACCTGGAGAAGGACAACGAGGCCACCATCCTCGTCTTCGACCTGGGCGGCGGCACCTTCGACGTGTCCCTGCTCGAGGTGGGCGAGGGCGTCGTGGAGGTCAAGGCCACCAGCGGCGACAACCACCTCGGCGGCGATGACTGGGACCAGCGGATCGTCGACTGGCTGGTCATGGACTTCAAGAATGGCTACGGCATCGACCTGGCCAAGGACAAGATGGCGCTGCAGCGGCTGCGTGAGGCGGCCGAGCGGGCCAAGATCGAGCTGTCCAGCGGGTCCGAGGCCCAGATCAACCTGCCTTACATCTCGCACTCCGACCAGGGTCCGCTGCACCTGGACACGCGGCTGACGCGCGCCGAGTTCCAGCGGATGACCTCCGACCTCCTGGACCGCTGCAAGGGCCCCTTCCAGCAGGTCATCAAGGATGCCGGGATCAGCACCAGCGGCATCAACAACGTGGTGCTCGTCGGCGGCTCCACCCGGATGCCCGCCGTGGTCGACCTGGTCAAGGACCTGACCGGCGGCAAGGAGCCGAACAAGGGCGTCAACCCGGACGAGGTTGTCGCGGTCGGCGCCTGCCTGCAGGCCGGTGTGCTCAGGGGTGAGGTCAAGGACGTCCTGCTGCTGGACGTGACCCCGCTGTCGCTAGGCATCGAGACCAAGGGCGGCATCTTCACCAAGCTCATCGAGCGGAACACGACCATCCCGACCAAGCGGTCGGAGATCTTCACCACCGCGGACGACAACCAGCCGTCGGTGCAGATCCAGGTGTTCCAGGGTGAGCGCGAGATCGCCGCGTACAACAAGAAGCTGGGCATGTTCGAGCTGTCCGGCCTCGCCCCGGCGCCCCGTGGCGTGCCCCAGATCGAGGTCGCGTTCGACATCGACGCCAACGGCATCGTCAACGTGTCCGCCAAGGACATGGGCACCGGCAAGCAGCAGTCGGTCACCATCTCCGGTGGCTCCGCGCTGGCCAAGGACGACATCGACAAGATGGTCCGCGACGCGGAGCAGTTCGCGGAGGAGGACCGGCGGCGCCGTGAGGAGGCCGAGGTCCGCAACCGGGCCGACACCCTCGTCTACAGCACCGAGAAGTTCCTCGCCGAGAACACCGACAAGGTGCCGGGCGACGTCCGCTCCGAGGTGGAGTCGGCCATCAGCGACCTGAAGAAGGCGCTCGAGGGCGGCGACACCGAGACCATCCGCGAGGCCAGCGAGAAGGCTTCGACGGCGAGCCAGAAGATGGGCACGGCGATCTACGCCCAGGCTCAGGCCGAGCAGCAGGCGGCCGCCCAGGAGGGCGCTGCCAGTGACGGCCAGGAGGACCGCGCGCCGCAGGGCGACGACGTGGTGGACGCCGAAATCGTCGACGAGGAGGGCCCCTCCGACACGCGTGAGGGCGGAGCTGCTTGATGAGTTCACCTGAGGAAATGGGCAACGGGCCGGTGGTGCACGATCACCGGCGCATCGACCCCGTGACCGGGCAGGTGAGAGAGCCGGGCAGGTCCCGGGGCAAGCATGCGGCCTCCGAACCGGGCGGCTACGGCCGGGACGAGGACGCGCACGCCCAGGGCGGCCCACGGCACGGGAGGGGTGCGGAGCCGGAAGGCTCCGCCCCCGGCCCGGGGCCGGACGGGCAGGCTGAGCAGGCTGAGCAGGACCGCCCGGCCGCGAAGGCCGGGAACGGGTTCGAGGCGCACACTGCCCCATCCGGCGGGACGGGCATGAATGAGGAGATGGCAACACTGAAGGAGCAGATTGCCGACCGGACGGCTGATCTGCAGCGCATCCAGGCGGAGTACGCGAACTACCGCAAGCGGGTGGACCGCGACCGGACGGCCGTGCGCGAGCTGGCGCTCGGGAACGTGCTGACCGAGCTGCTTCCGGCTCTCGATGCGATCGGCCAGGCCCGGCAGCATGACGAGCTGTCCGGTGGCTTCAAGTCGGTCGCCGAGTCGCTGGAATCGGCCGTGTCCAAGCTCGGCCTGGTGACGTACGGCGAGTCCGGGGAGCCGTTCGACCCGAAGATTCACGAGGCGCTGGCCCACTCTTACTCGCCCGACGTCACGGAGGTCACCTGCGCGGAGATCTTCCAGCCGGGCTACAAGGTCGGCGACCGTATCCTGCGCCCGGCCCGGGTGCTGGTGGCAGAACCGGCCACCGGCCCGGACGGGAGCGCCGAGCCGGGTGCCCAGGCAGCCGGCCAGCCAGGGCAGGACAACCAGGACGACAAGTGACAAGCGGCGAGGGGAGCGATGAGCACACCGGATGAGCACCAAGGATTACCTGGAGAAGGACTACTACAAGGTCCTGGGCGTCCCCAAGACCGCAGCCGCTGACGAGATCAAGCAGTCGTATCGCAAGCTCGCCCGCAAGTACCATCCCGACGCGAACAAGGGCGACCGCAAGGCCGAGGAACGCTTCAAGGAGATTTCCGAGGCCTACAACACGCTGTCGGACGAGAAGAAGCGCAAGGAGTACGACGAGGCGCGCTCGCTCTTCGGCGGTGGTTTCCGGGTCCCGGGCACCGGCGGCCGCCCGGGCACGGCGGGCACCGGAGGCGGCGGCTTCGGCGGCTTTGACCTCGGCGACCTGTTCGGCGGGGCGGAGGCCGGCCAGGGCGGGCTCGGCGACCTGCTCGGCGGGGTGTTCCGCAACCGGGGCGGGGGCGCTGGCGCTGGCGCTGGTACACAGGCCAGGCCCCGGCGGGGCGCGGACGTGGAGACGGAGGCCACGCTCTCGTTCAGCGACGCGGTCGACGGCACCACCGTCCCGCTGCACCTGACCGGCGAGGGCCCCTGCCCGGTCTGCCACGGCACCGGCGCGAAGGCCGGGACCGTGCCCAAGGTCTGCCCCACGTGTGAAGGCACCGGGCAGTCCAGCCGGAACCTCGGCAACTTCGCCTTCTCCGAGCCGTGCAAGACCTGCCGGGGCCGCGGCCTGGTGGTGGAGGACCCGTGCCTGTCGTGCAACGGCAGTGGCCACGCGACGAGCACCCGGACCATCCAGGCGCGGATTCCGGCCGGCGTGAACGACGGCCAGCGGATCAAGCTGCGGGGCAAGGGCGCTCCGGGTGAGCGGGGCGGTCCCGCCGGGGACCTGTACGTGCGGGTGCATGTCACCCCGCACCCGGTCTTCGGCCGGTCGGGCGGCAACCTGACGGTCACCGTGCCGGTGACCGTGCCGGAGGCGGCCCTCGGCTCGGAGATCAAGGTCCCTTCGCACCGCGGGGCGCCGGTGACGGTCCGCATCCCGGCGGGCACGCCCAACGGCCGCACGTTCCGCGTGCGGGGCAAGGGCGTGCGGCGGTCGGATGGGACATACGGCGACCTGCTCGTCACCGTCGATGTGATGGTGCCGAAGAACGTAAGCACGAAGGGCCGTAAGGCGCTGGAAGACCTGCGCGAGGCCACAGCGGGCCAGGACCCGCGGGAGGAACTCCTCCAGCGGGCCAAGGAAACGTAAGGGCCCGCCGGAAAAGGAGACACGATGAACAGGGCGAGAAGGAGATGACATGACAAGCCCGTATGACATGTCCGACGAGACGCCGGTCTACGTCATCTCCGTCGCCGCCCAGCTCTCTGGATTGCATCCGCAGACGCTGCGGGCCTACGACCGGCTGGGGCTTGTCTCGCCCGGCCGGAGCACAGGCCGGGGCCGGCGCTACTCCATGCGGGACGTGCTGGCGCTGCGCGAGGTGCAGCGCCTCTCGCAGGAGGAGGGCGTCAACCTGTCCGGGATCAAGCGGATCCTGGAGCTGAACGACGAGCTGGAACGATCCCGGCGGCTGATCGCCGACCTGCACAGCCAGGTCGGGCAGCTCCGGGTGGAGCTGGAATCCACCCGGAGCGTGGCCGCACGGCTGGCCGACCTGCTCAGGAAGGGCCGGGAAGGCCCGGGAATGGTCCCGGTCCGCAGCGCCCGGGTCGCCGTCTGGGAACCGGGCGGCGGATCGGATCCGGCGGCCACCAGAGGCACCGGTGACCGCGGCGAGCGGACCCGGGCGGCAGCCCGGGGGGCCGACGGCGCCGAGAGGCACGCGGCCGAGAGCTGATGAACGCACGAACGAGAGAACAGAGCTAAGAGCTTCGATGGACGACAAACTTACGAGGAAGAGCCAGGACGCGCTGTCGGCCGCCGTCCGGCGAGCCGCCGCGGACGGCAACCCTCAGGTCGACCCGCTGCACCTGCTGGCCGCGCTGATCGCGCAGAACGGGGGCACCGCGGCGCCGCTGCTGCGGGCCGTCGGCGCGGATCCCGCCGTGGTCGCCAAGGACGCGGAGAGCCGGCTGGGCCGGCTGCCGCGGGCCAACGGGCAGACGCTGAGCGCGCCGGAGACCTCCCGCGCGCTGCTGGCGGTGATCAACACGGCGGTGTCGCGGGCGCGGGAGATGAACGACGAGTACGTCTCGACCGAGCACCTGCTGGTCGGCCTGGCCGCCGACGGCGGGCAGGCCGCGACGCTGCTCCGCGACGCGGGTGCCACCCCCGAGGCGCTTCTCGAGGCGTTCACCCAGGTGCGCGGGAGCGCCCGGGTGACGACCGAGAACCCGGAGGAGACGTATCAAGCGCTGGAGAAGTACGGCGTCGACCTGACCCAGCAGGCGCGTGACGGCGCCCTGGACCCGGTGATCGGCCGGGACGCCGAGATCCGGCGCGTCATCCAGGTGCTGTCCCGGCGGACCAAGAACAACCCGGTGCTGATCGGGGAGCCCGGCGTCGGCAAGACGGCGGTCGTAGAGGGACTGGCGCAGCGCATCGTGGCGGGCGACGTGCCCGAATCACTGCGCGGCAAGCGCCTGATCGCTCTCGACCTGAGCGCGATGGTGGCCGGCGCCAAGTACCGCGGGGAGTTCGAGGAGCGGCTCAAGGCCGTCCTGAACGACATCAAGCAGAGCGACGGCCAGGTCATCACGTTCATCGACGAACTGCACACCGTCGTGGGCGCGGGCGCGGCCGAAGGCGCCATGGACGCCGGCAACATGCTCAAGCCGATGCTGGCCCGCGGTGAGCTGCGGATGGTCGGCGCGACCACGCTGGACGAGTTCCGCGAGCGGATCGAGAAAGACCCCGCCCTGGAGCGCAGGTTCCAGCAGGTGCTGGTCGGAGAGCCCTCCGTCGAGGACACGATCGCGATCCTGCGCGGCCTGAAGGGACGCTACGAGGCGCACCACCAGGTGCAGATCTCCGATGCGGCCCTGGTCGCCGCGGCGACCCTGTCCGACCGCTACATCACCGCCCGTTTCCTGCCGGACAAGGCGATCGACCTGATCGACGAGGCGGGCTCCCGGCTGCGCATGGAGATCGATTCGCGGCCGGTAGAGATCGACGAGCTGCAGCGAGCCGTGGACCGCATGAAGATGGAAGAAATGGCGCTGGCGCGGGAATCCGACGCCGCGAGCAGGGACCGGCTTGAGCGGCTGCGCGCCGACCTGGCGGACCGGCAGGAGCAGCTCACGGCGCTGATCGCGCGCTGGGACCAGGAGAAGGCAGGCCTCAACCGGGTCGGCGAGCTGAAGAAGCGCCTGGACGACCTCAAGGGGCAGGCCGAGCGGGCCCAGCGCGACGCCGACTTCGAGGCCGCGTCACGGCTCATGTACGGCGAGATCCCCGCGCTGGAGCACGAGCTCGCCGAGGCAAGCGCCGCGGCCGCCTCCGACGCGGAAGCCAGCGCCAGCGGGACGGGTCCTGCGGGCGAGGCGCCCATGGTCAAGGAGGAAGTCGGCCCGGATGACGTGGCGGATGTCGTGTCGTCGTGGACCGGCATCCCGGCCGGACGCCTGCTCGAGGGAGAGACAGGCAAGCTGCTGCGGATGGAGGACGAGCTGGGCAGGAGGATCATCGGGCAGGTCAGCGCGGTGCAGGCGGTCTCCGATGCGGTCCGGCGGGCCCGGGCCGGCGTCGCCGACCCGGACCGTCCCACCGGATCGTTCCTGTTCCTGGGGCCGACCGGGGTCGGCAAGACGGAGCTCGCCAAGGCGCTCGCTGAGTTCCTGTTCGATGACGAGCGGGCCATGATCCGCATCGACATGAGCGAGTACGGCGAGAAGCACTCGGTCGCGCGGCTGGTCGGTGCCCCGCCCGGCTACGTGGGTTACGAGGAGGGCGGCCAGCTCACCGAGGCGGTGCGCCGCCGGCCGTACTGCGTGATCTTGCTGGATGAGGTGGAGAAGGCCCACCCGGAGGTCTTCGACATCCTGCTCCAGGTCCTCGACGACGGCCGGCTCACCGACGGCCAGGGCCGGACCGTGGATTTCCGCAACACAATCCTGATCCTCACCTCGAACCTGGGCTCGCAGTTCATCGCGGACCCGGCGATCAGCGATGAGGCGGCCAAGCGGGCCGCGGTCATGAACGTCGTCCGGTCCACCTTCAAGCCGGAGTTCCTCAACCGGCTCGACGACGTGATCGTGTTCGACGCCCTCGGCACCGACGAACTCGGCCGCATCGTGGATCTGCAGGTGGCCCGGCTGGCCCGCCGGCTCGCTGACCGCCGGCTCACGCTGTCCGTCACCCCGGCGGCCCGCGAATGGCTGGCGCTGACCGGCTTCGACCCGGTGTACGGGGCCCGGCCGCTGCGCCGTCTGGTGCAGTCCAGCATCGGGGACCAGCTGGCGCGCGCCCTGCTCTCGGGGCAGCTCGCCGATGGTGACCAGGTGGTCGTCGACGTCGATGAGGGCTCAGACGCGCTGAGCGTCCGCCTCGCCGCAGAAGCGGCGAACCAGGCCTGACGACGGCCTGAGCCAAACCGTACGGCAGCCCGCCGGCCTGAAGGCCGCGCGGGCTGCTGTGCATTTACCAGGCCTGACGGCCCGGCCTAGCTGTCGGCGCCGCCTCCGGCCGGCCGGGCGGGCCGCAGCCGCTGGCGCGCTGCGCCATCGGCGGTCAGCTCGTCGAGCAGCCGGTCATAATCGTCTTCGGGCATCCCGAGGTCATTGCGGATCCGGTACCGCAGGCTGAGCAGCAGCCGCAGCTCAGCCCGGTCGCCACGCCGTTTGCACTCATCAGCGCCGGCCGTCGCCCAGTGCAGCGCCCCGGCCATATCACCCTGCTCGGCGAGCAGCTCAGCGATCAGGTCGCAGGTACGCGGATCACGTTTCCCCTCAGCGCTCTCGCTGTCGAGCTCACGAATCAGCGCCTGACCCTCCTCGCGGCGTCCCAGCGCGAACATCGCGCGGGCCAGCGGCGCCCGCGGATCGGCAAACGTAGCGCCGCCGTCCGCCCGGGCCAATTCGAAGCGCTCGGCGGCGATCTCGGGCTCGTCGGCCAGCAGCCACTGGTCGCCCGCCCGCATGTACGCTTCAGCCCGGGACATGCTTCCCGCTTGTTCGGCCGTCGCGGCGAGATGGTTCATGCGCAGCGCCGCACGCCGGTGATCACCGGTGCGAGCAGCGTCGAATTCGATCTCGTCGAACAGGTCATCATTGAGGACAACCATGTGTGTGGACGTACCCAGGTCCCCCATATCCAACCCTCCGCCAGCGGCAGTGCTCAGGCTGTTACCCGCGGCTGCAGCAGCGCCGCGGACTGGATCACTCACGGTTGTCCCGTCCGTTGATGTCCGGCTACCTGATCGCTCTGATTCCCGGGTACCTCGTCAGCGCCGGGAGTTCTCCAGGGCATCCCAGAACCCGCGCCGGAGCGCGTGCCGGACCTCATCGTGCAGCAGGAAGTCGATGGGCAGCGCCGAGCCCTGCAGCAGGCGCGCCTCGAGGTCGGACGGCATTCTCGGCTTGCGGGCCAGCACGGCCTCCAGCCAGAGGGCGGGCGCTTCACGCGCCACCGACTCACCGAACTCCTTGCCCTCTTCATGCGCCGACTGGACCGCGTCGGTCAGCGAGACCGGGGCCGGCGGCCGTCCGGGCGCACTGGTGGGCTGGGGCCCGCTGTAGGGGCCGTTCTGCGGCGGGACGAAGGCCTGCGGGCCCGGTGCGCCGGGCAGGCCCGGCACGGACGGCCCGCCTGGTGGCTGCGGACTCTGCGGGCCCTGGGTGACCGGGGATGCGTGCGCCCCCTGCGCACCGGGAGCCCCGTGGGCGCCGGGCCGCGCGACCGGGCTCTGCGGGCCGGGCCCGGCCGGTCCCGGCGACGGCGCGCTGCCGGAGCGGCGGACCGGGCCGGGAGCGGAGACTCCCCCGCGATGCTGGCCGAGCGTTTCCCCGCGGAACGGCTCCTGGCCGCCCGGACCGTACCCGGAAGGTTCCTCTGTGCCCCGGATGCGGCCGGGGTAGTCACCGGACGCCGGCCGCCCGCGGCCTGCGGGGCCGGCCGGGCCCGCAGGGCCACCGGGACCCGACGGCGGCTGCGGCCCCTGGGCCCCCTGGTCACCGGGCGGGAGCGAACGGCCATGGCCGCCCGGGTCACCGCGGCCGGGCAGGTCATCCGGCACCGGCTGGCCCGCCGGGGCGTCCCGGAAGGGCATGGCGACCGGCGCGCCGTACAGGTCCTGCCGCGCAGCGGCCGCCGCCTCCCCTGCGTCGCCGTGCGCCGTCGAGGAGGGCAGCGGGGCCGCACCCGGCTCGCCCCGGCCGCGTTCGGGCCGGGCCCGGTCAGGCCGGCCGCGCTGACCCGCGTCCGGGGCGTCGAATCCGGCGCGGTCGAAATCACCGAGGGACCCGGCCGGCGGCAGCTCACCGCGCAGCATGTCGCCGTGCGGGGCGCCGCCGCGGACGGGCTCGGGCCGCGAGGATTCCGGCTGGGCCGGCTCGCCGCGGTCCGGCATGCCCGGTGCCCCGGCCGTCTCCGGCCGCCCGAAGACCAGCGGCGGCGGCACCGGCTGGTCGCGGACCGGCGGCTCCGGTTCCGGCTGGTCGCGATGCTGCGGCGTGAGGGGCGGCGCGGGACGCTGGTACTCGGCGACCACGGGCGCGGTGTAGATGGACGGCGGTCCGGCGTGCCCGGTTCCCGGCGGCAGCGCCTGGTAGGAGCCAGAGCTCCCGTTCGAGTGCCCGTTGGAGGCCGACCGCAGGGATAGGGCTCCCGCGGCGTACTGCTCGTCCGCGCGGGCCGGCTCGGCGCCGGGGATCAGCTCGATATAGGGGCGCAGGTGCGCGCTGGTGAGCTCCATGATGTCGTCGCACTCCTGGCGGAGTGACCGGGAGATCGTCCAGTTGCCGTCCACCGTGACGTGCACGATGGTGACCCGCATGCCGAGGTCCTGGACATCGGAGAGCACCTGCGCGAGATCTTCCTCCGCGCTGATCACAACAGCGTCGCTGACCGCGCGGTTACGCGCCAGCACGGTGAGATCGCGGTGGATTTCCGTCTCCACGCCCTCACGGCGGCCCGGGCGAAGCTTGGCCAGCCGCAGCTTGATACCCGGCATGTCCGCCAGCGCGTCATGCTCGGCGGTACGCCGGCCCTCCACGGTGGCCTCGTACCAGTAGCAGCGCAGGAGCGGGAGGCCAGTGCGGTCACGGGCCAGATTACCCAGAAGCTGGAGCAGCCCCTCGTAATCCCAGCTGACCGACTCTCGCCGGCGCGTCCCGTGGACGGCCATCGCGCCATCCGCGAGCATGTAGCCCGCGTCTACGAACAGCGCGCAACGATCCACGCAACACCGTCCTTCCTCGGTGCGGGAACTATTCGAAATCGTGACGTCACTGTGAGAGGCCGCCTGCCGTCCCGCGCTCCGGTCTTAGCGTAGTGAAGCCAGCTTCTCGCGGTTGCCTTTCCGGGTATTCCCTGCTGCTCAGGCGATGTTCGCCTGGTGCCGGTTTCAGCCTTTGTGGCTGCTGTGACATAACCGGCCACAGTGACTAAAGCGCCAAGAACGGCCACAACGTCACCCGTACCCGTCCGGGTGTCCCCTCGCTCGACCGGAAGAGGCGACCCGCGACGACGGCCGGCGCAGAACCCGGATGGCCATTCGGCTCCCCGCGGGCTGGTAAATTACCTTCCGTAATCGAATGACTTCTAAAGGTCACCAGAAAAGATTGCGCAACCCGCGTCATACCGAGGCACGTCCGCCGTCAGCACAGTGGGAACCAGCAGGCGGAGGCGTATTCCATGAGGTCAGACGGCATACGGCGGACCACCATGCACGACACGGCGCACCCGGGAGGAGCAGTCCAGGAGCATGACCCCAAGCGGGGGGACCTATCCGGCCTGCGAGCGGCGTGGCGGCGACAGAGCCTGTCCGCGGGCTGGCTGGCCGAAGATGACTGGTGGACGACGGCCGTGGACGCCGTGGCCCGGGCCGCGTGCCGGGACGGGAGCCTCCGCCAGGCGTGCGCGGTGCTCGGCCGGGCCCGCGCCCAGGCCGGCGTCGGCATCAGCGAGGCGATGACCGACGTCGCCGCGCTGTACCGCGTGCTCGGTGACGGCACGCCCCCGCTGGACGTGATCACCGCGCTCGCCGAAGGGTGGGCCGATGCGGGGCTGGCCCGCATGTCCGGCGCAACGTGCGAGGACCCGCTGACCGGCCTGGTGTCCTTCGCCTACCTGAGGACCCGCCTGCGCGAGGTGTACCGGGAGGCGGAACAGCGGGGAACCTGCCCCCCGGCCACGCACCGGCTGGTCGTGGTGGAACTGCCCCGGCGGCCCGACCCGTGGCGGCGGATCTCGCTGGTCATCCTCGTCGGCCACGACCTGCGGGCCGCGTTCCCCGGCGGCGACACGCTGTCGCTGGACCGCCCGGGGCCGGCGATCGCCCTGGTGCAGGTCACCGGCGAGCTTGCCTTCCGCTTCACCAGCCTGCGCCGCACCATCCGGGCCGCCCTCGGCACGGAGGTTCGCATGATCAGGCTGCCGGCCCGGCTGGAGGACGCCGAGCGTCTCCTGGACGGGCTGGCCCACTGACGCCGCCGGCGCTGGCGTCCCGTGGAGGGGACGGGACCGGCGCCGGCGGCCCCGCGCCGGTGCTGCGGGCCTCGCGGAGGGGACGAGGCCCGCAGCCAACGGCGCGGGACGGCTCGGCCGCCAGCCGGGGACGGCCAGCCGGGGACGGCCAGCCGGGGACGGCCAGCCGGGGACGGCCAGCCGGGGACGGCCAGCCGGGGGCGGCTAAGATCCGGCCGTGGGCGACCGAGACGAACTACTCCACGCCATCAGGGCCGAAGCCGTGATCCGCGGCGACTTCGTGCTCTCCTCCGGACAGCGGGCCAGCTGGTACGTGGACCTGCGGCGCGTCCTGCTGGCCGGGCGGTACGCGCCGGTCGCCGGGCGGGTGATGCTGGCAGCCACGGCCGACCTGTCCTATGAGGCCGTCGGCGGCCTCACCATGGGAGCGGACCCGGTGGCGGCGGCGATGATGCACGCCGCGGCGCGGGCGGGCCGCATCCTCGATGCGTTCGTCGTCCGCAAGGGCGAGAAGACGCACGGGCTGCAGCGGCGGATCGAAGGGCCCGACGTGGCGGGCCGGCGGGTGCTCGCGGTGGAGGACACGTCGACAACGGGCAGCTCGGTGCTGATGGCGGTGGAGGCCCTGCAGGAGGCGGGGGCCGAGGTCGCCGGGGTCGCGGTGCTGGTCGACCGGGGCGCTGGTGAGCGCATCACCGGCCTCGGCCTGCCGTACCGCGCCGCCTACGCCCAGGCGGACCTGGGCGTGTGAACCTCGCGCGGAGGCGGCGGAACTCGGAGGGCCGGGCCCGGGCTCAGAGTGACCCGTACAGGGCGAGGCCTCCGACAATAAGCAGGATGACGAGCATGAAGATCCCGCTGCCGACCGCCACATAGCGGCCGGTTCCATGAGGGTCTGACTTATGGCGGCCCACGGGGGGAGATTAACTCCGAACCCGACAGATGGGCGGCTTTATGCCGAATTCAGCCACGGTCAGCGCCGGTCCGGCCGTCAGCGCCCCGGTAGGAACCGTCCGGCTGCCCGGCCCTGGGCCCGGGCCGGCTGGGGGCGGCGTGCCGTGGCCCGGCGGCGGAAGCGGGCCCGGCGGCGGAAGCGGGCCCGCCGGCGGAAGCTGCCTCGGCGGCCTCCCGGCGGAACGCACGCAGCCGGATGATGATGAATCCGGCGATGGCCGCGACGACCAGGAGCACCACGATGTAGCCGACGATGGAGAGATCCTTGGCGACGCTGTGCCAGGCGCTGCCGACCGCGTAGCCGATGGCGGAAAGCGCCGACACGTAGACGACGGTGCCGATCGCGCTGAGGACCGCGAACCGGGCCAGCGGCATCTCGATGAGGCCGGCGACGATCGAGGTGAAGGCGCGCACGACAGGAATCATCCGGCCCACGGGAACGGCCCAGGCCCCCCGGCCCTCCAGGAACCGTTCGGCCCGGTCCACGTCGGAGCGGGTGACCAGCACGTACCGCCCCACCTTGTCGACCAGGGGGCGGCCGCCCCAGCGGCCCACGGCAAAGGATGTACACGACCCGGCCAGCTCGGCCAGCGACCCGATGATGATCACCAGGGCCAGGCTGAGATGCCCCTGATACGCGAGCACACCCGCGAAGCCGAAGGTGATCTCCGAAGAGATCGGCACGCAGCACGCCTCGAGAAATCCGAACAGAATGAGCGCGCCATAGCCCGCTGAGGTCAGAAAACTCTCCATAGGCCTCCAGTTGTACCGCATTCGGGCCGTCTCCGAGCCCGGAGCAGCCAGCCCTTGGTACCCAAGGCAGCGCAGCTTCGCAATACTAGGTACTTCAGCAGCAATTAAGAGAGGGCGCCAGCAATGCCTATCGCGACTCCGGAGATCTACGCCCAGATGCTCGACCGGGCCAAGCAGCAGGGTTTCGCTTACCCGGCGATCAACGTGACGTCCACCCAGACGCTCAACGCCGCGCTGCGCGGCTTCGCCAGTGCCGAGAGTGACGGGATCGTCCAGATCTCCACGGGCGGCGCCGAATACCTCTCCGGCTCGCTCAAGAACATGGTCACGGGGGCCAGCGCGCTCGCGGAGTTTGCCCGCACGGTAGCGGCCAAGATCCCGGTCAACATCGCGCTGCACACCGACCACTGCCCCAAGGACAAGCTGGACGGCTACATGCGCCCGCTGGTGAAGATCTCCCAGGAGCGGGTGGCCCGGGGCCTGGACCCGCTGTTCCAGTCGCACATGTGGGACGGATCCGCGGTGCCGCTGGACGAGAACCTGGACATTGCCTCCGGGCTGCTGGATGAGTGCGCCAAGGCCCACATCATCATGGAGATGGAGATCGGCGTTGTCGGCGGCGAGGAAGACGGCGTCGTCGGCGAGATGAACGAGAAGCTCTACACCACGCCGGATGACGCGCTCGCGGTCGCGGAGCGGCTCGGCCTGGGGGAGCGCGGCCGGTACATCCTCGCCGCGACGTTCGGCAACGTGCACGGCGTCTACAAGCCCGGCCACGTCAAGCTGCGCCCCGAAGTGCTCAAGGAGATCCAGGACGCGGTCGGCGCCAAGTACGGCAAGGAGAAGCCGTTCGACCTGGTCTTCCACGGCGGCTCGGGCTCGGCCCTGGAGGAGATCCGGGAGGGCATCTCGTACGGCGTGGTCAAGATGAACGTCGACACCGACACGCAGTACGCGTTCACCCGGCCGGTGGCCGGGCACATGTTCACCAACTACGACGGTGTGCTGAAGGTGGACGGGGACGTCGGCCGGAAGAAGGCCTACGACCCGCGGGCCTGGGGCAAGGCGGGCGAGCAGGGCATGGCCGACCGCGTCGTGCACGCCTGCGAGGACCTGCTGTCCGTGGGGCACCGCCTCAGCTGACCAGCTGGCAGAATCCGCGCATGGAACATAAGGACCTGCTCGCCGGGCCCGGCCTTACCGCCGGGCCTGCGGCGACCTATCTGCCCGCTGACCCGGACGCCGAGGAAGCACTCCGGTCCGGCCAGAACCTGACCGACGTGGCGGCGCGATTCCCGGCGTCCTCCGCGGCCTGGGCCGCGCTCGCCGAGCGGGCGTTCGGGGCGGGTGAGGTCGTCACCGCCTACGCGTACGCCCGGACCGGCTACCACCGGGGGCTTGACAAGCTGCGCCGGGCGGGCTGGCGCGGCAACGGGCCGGTGCCCTGGGAGCACGAGCCCAACCAGGGGTTCCTCCGGTCGCTGCACATGCTCGCGGCGTCCGCGGCGGCCATCGGTGAGGACGACGAGGCGGCGCGGTGCCGGCAGTTCCTGGCCGACAGCAGTCCCACCGCGGCTAAGGAATTGAAGGTGTGAGCCGGGGGTATCACGGCGAGCACCGCACGCGGGTACGGCGAGGCGCTCGTACCGGTCCAACGAGCCGGGTCTCCGGCCCGGCGAGCGGCCGGTGTGTCGGCGAGGTACCGCAGCGGGGCGCGAAGCGCGGCGGGGGGTCCGGGGGGGCGTCCCCCCGGGTCAGCACAGGGTAGTCTCGATGGGTAAGAGCCCCTGCGGCTGCGGTGTCGTGTCCTGATCACGCAGCGCCGCCAGGGGCTTCACGATGCCTTATCCAGAAGGGACAAGCCCTGTGCCGGCCATTGTGCTCGTCGGCGCCCAGTGGGGTGACGAAGGCAAGGGCAAGGCAACCGATCTGCTCGGCGGCCGGGTCCACTATGTCGTCAGATACCAGGGCGGGAACAACGCGGGCCACACGGTGGTCATCGGGGAGGAGAGCTACGCCCTGCACATGCTGCCCTCCGGGGTGCTGTCGCCTGAGGTCGTGCCGGTCATCGGCAACGGCGTGGTCGTCGATCCCCGCGTGCTGCTGGAGGAGATCGACGCCCTGCAGGCTCGCGGGGTGTCCTGCGCGAAGCTGCTCATCTCGGCGAACGCGCACCTGATCATGCCGTACCACCGTGCCCTCGACAAGGTGACCGAACGCTACCTGGGCAGCGCACGGATCGGGACCACCGGCCGCGGGATCGGCCCGACCTACGGCGACAAGATCGCCCGGGTGGGGATCCGCGTCCAGGACCTGTTCGACCCCGGCATCTTCCGGCAGAAGCTGGAACTGGTGCTGCGCGAGAAGAACCAGATGCTGACCAAGGTTTACAACCGGCGCGGCATCGAGCCGGCCGGTATCGCCGACGAATACATCGGCTACGGCGAGCGGCTGCGGCCCTACGTCGCGGACACCAGCCTGGTCCTCGGCCAGGCGCTGGACGAGGGGCGGGTCGTGCTGCTCGAAGGCGCGCAGGCGACCATGCTGGACGTGGACCATGGCACCTATCCCTTCGTCACGTCGTCGTCGCCGACGGCGGGCGGCGCGTGCGCGGGATCGGGCATCGGCCCGACCCGGATCACCAAGGTCATCGGGGTCGTCAAGGCGTACACGACCAGGGTCGGGGCCGGCCCGTTCCCCACCGAGCTGACCGACGAGCAGGGGGAATGGCTGCGCAAGACCGGTGGCGAGTACGGGGTCACGACCGGGCGCCCCCGCCGCACCGGCTGGTTTGACACCGTGGTCGCGCGCTACTCGACCCGGGTGAACGGCATCACCGACTACTTCCTCACCAAGCTGGACGTGCTGTCCAGCCTGGACAAGGTGCCGGTGTGCGTGGCGTATGAGATCGACGGCAAACGCCACGGCGAGCTGCCCATGACACAGACCGAGTTCCATCACGCCCGGCCGGTGTATGAGTACCTGGACGGATGGTGGGAGGACATCTCGCAGGCCCAGTCGTTCGGGGATCTGCCGCCGAACGCCCAGCGGTATGTGCAGGCCATCGAGGAGATGATCGGCGCCCCGGTCTGCGCGGTCGGTGTCGGCCCGCGGCGCGACCAGACCCTCCAGATCCGCGACCTGATCTGATGCGGCGCTCCGAGCCGGAAATTAGCCGGTAGGCTCGCCGCCGTGCGCGTTCTAGTCATCGGCTCAGGGGGCCGGGAGCACGCCATCGCCCGCGCCCTGGCGCAGGATCCGGCCGTATCCGCCCTGCACGCCGCGCCGGGCAACCCCGGGATCGCGGCGCTGGCGGACATCCACCACGCCGGGCCGGACCCGGCGGACATCGCCGCGCTGGCCGGCAAGCTGGCTGCTGACCTGGTGGTGATCGGTCCCGAGGCGCCGCTGGTGGCCGGGGCGGCGGACGCAGTACGCGAAACCGGGGTCCCGTGCTTCGGGCCCGGCGCCACCGCGGCCATGATCGAGGGGTCCAAGACGTTCGCCAAGGAGGTCATGGCCGAGGCCGGCATCCCGACCGCGGCCGCACGGACCTGCGTGACGGCCACGGAGACGGACGCGGCCCTGGACCTCTTCGGGCCACCGTACGTGGTGAAGGACGACGGGCTGGCGGCCGGCAAGGGCGTGCTGGTCAGCACGGACCGTACCGCGGCGCAGGCGCACGCCCGGTCCGCCGGCAAGGTCGTCATCGAAGAATTCCTCGACGGCCCCGAGGTGTCGCTGTTCGCGGTTTGCGACGGGACCCACGCGGTGCCGCTGATCCCGGCGCAGGATTTCAAGCGCGCGCGGGACGGCGATCTCGGCCCGAACACCGGCGGCATGGGCGCCTACACGCCGCTCCCGTGGGCTCCGCCCGGCCTGACGGACGAGGTCATGGCCAGGGTCGTGCAGCCCGCCGTCGATGCGATGCGGCGCCGCGGCACCCCCTACCAGGGGCTGCTGTACGCGGGCCTCTGCCTGACGGCGGCCGGCGTGCGCGTGGTCGAGTTCAACGCCCGCTTCGGTGACCCGGAGACGCAGGTCGTCCTGGACCGGCTGGGCACACCGCTCAGCGGCCTGCTGTACGCGGCCGCCACCGGCGGCCTGGCCGGGCAGGATCCGCTCCGCTGGCGCGCCGGGGCCGCAGTGACGGTCGTCATCGCCGCCGAGGGTTACCCGGGGCCGCCGGTCACCGGGGATGCCATCAGCGGCCTGGACCAATCCGGACGCGTCCCGGGCGCGTATGTTCTGCAGGCCGGCACGTCCACCGGGCGCGACGGCGTTCTCCGGTCCAGCGGCGGCCGGGTGCTGAACGTCGTCGGCACCGGCGGAAATATCGGGGCCGCACGCGTCGCTGCCTACGAAGCGGCGGGAAAGATCCAGATGCGCGGCGCCTGGTGGCGCGGCGACATCGCCGCGGCCGCTGCGCAGGCAACCGGCACGGCCGCCGGTGGCACGCGGAAAGGAGACGGGTCGGGTCGTGATTAGCCGCTACACACTTCCCGAGATGGGCCGGGTCTGGAGCGACGCGCGCAAGTACGAGCTCTGGTGCCGGGTCGAGACCCTCGTCCTGGAGGCCAATGCCGCCGCCGGGACCGTGCCCGCCGACAGTGTGGCCCCGGTTCGCGCGGCCCCGCCGCCCACGCCGGAGGCCGTCGCCGAGGTCGAGGCGGTCACCGACCATGACGTGATCGCCTTCCTGACCGCGTGGGCCGATAACACATCCCCGCGCAGCGCCGCGGCCTACGTCCACTTCGGGATGACCTCCTCCGACCTGGTCGATACGGCGCTGGCGGTGCAGCTCACCGAGGCGACCGACATCCTGCTGGCCAAGGCCACCGCGCTGGTGGCCGTACTGCGCGACCACGCGCTGGCCCACCGGGCCACCCTGCGGCCGGGCCGCACGCACGGGATCCATGCGGAACCGGACGTGTGGGGGCACCGCGTGGCGGACTTCGCGTTCGCCGCGGCCCGGGCCCGCGACCGCCTCCGCCGGGCCAGGGACGCGGTGGCGGTCGGGAAGCTGTCCGGCCCGGTCGGCAACTACTCGAACATCAGCCCGGAGGTCGAGGCGGCGGTCATGCCGGCGCTCGGCCTGCGGCCCGCGGACGTCGCGACGCAGGTCGTGATGCGGGACGGGATCGCCGAGTGGGTCAGCGCGCTGGCCCTCGCGGCCACGGTGTGCGAGGCCGTGGCGCTGGAGGTGCGGCACGGCCAGCGCACCGAGGTGCGCGAGCTGTCCGAGCCCTTCGGCAAGAGCCAGAAGGGCTCGTCGGCGATGCCGCACAAGAAGAACCCGATCCGCTCGGAGCGCATCTGCGGGCTCGCGCGGGTGGTACGCGGCTATATCACCCCGGTGATGGAGGGGGTGCCGCTCTGGCACGAGCGCGACATCTCGCACTCCAGCGTGGAACGCATCGCGCTGCCGGATGCGGCGATCACCGTCGATTACCTGCTGCACCTCACCACCGGCCTCGTCCGCGGCCTGGTGGTCGACGTCAGGCGGATGCGGGCCAACCTGGACGCCACCGGCGGGCTGATCTACTCCTCGGCCGCGCTGCTCGAGCTGGTCGCCTCCGGCATGGCCCGCGAGGAGGCGTACGCCCTGGTCCAGGCGGCGGCGATGGAGACCTGGAACGTGGGTGTGCCGTTCCGGGACGCGCTGCGCAAGGAGGCAGCCGCCCGCGGGCAGTCGATCGACGAGGCGAGGATGGACGAAGCGTGCCGCCCCGAACGGTACGTAGCCCGCCTCGGACCGGTGTTCGCCCGGCTGGAAGGGCTGTCGTGACGGCAAATCGTGTCAAGCCGCCGCTCTCCGGCACGGCTGATGGAATACTGGGCTACGCATTTGCGTGGGGCGCCCGCCGCGGTTCCGGCCATCCCCGCTCCCGCCGGGAAGGCGTTCTGGCCTACCCGGCCTGCACCTGGTCACGCGCCGGTTTCATTCACCACCCCTCGACAGGAGCTGTATCCATATGACGATGGGCACTGAGACCCGTTACCGCGTACGGGGCGGAGCGCCGCTGCACGGCACCGTTTTCGTCCAGGGCGCGAAGAACGCCGCGCTCAAGATGATCGCGGCTTCGCTTCTCGCCTCCAAGGGCCGCACGGTCCTGCGGAACGTGCCGCCTATCGAGGATGTCCGCCGTGCCGTCGAGCTGGCGCAGGCGGTCGGGGCCATCGTGGAGTTCCACGAGTCCGAGCGGACGCTGGTGGTGGATGCGTCCCGGCTCAGCAGCCCGGTGCTGCCGGCCGAGATCGCCCGCAGGTTCCGCAGCTCGGTGCTGTTCGTGCCCGCTCTGCTGCACCGGCTGGGAGAAGCCGTCATCGAGGGTGTCGGCGGATGCAACCTGGGGAACCGCAACCTCGACTTCCACTACCGTGGCTTCGCCCGGCTCGGCGCCGTGGTGGACGAGGGTGAATCGGTCATCCACATCAAGGCCGGCGCCGGTGGCCTGCGCGGGGCTCACCTCTACCTGGACACCCCGTCACACACCGGCACCGAGAACCTGATCATGGCGGCGTCGCTCGCACCGGGCACGACGATCATCGACAACACCGCACTCGAGCCGGAAGTGCTCGACGTCATCGCCTTCCTCACCAAGATGGGCGCGCGCATCACCGGCGGCGGGACCGGCTTCGTCACCGTGGAAGGCGTCAGCGAGCTGACGGCGGTGGAGCACACGGTGATGCCGGACCGGATCGACGCGGGCGTCTTCGCCATGGCCGCCGCGATCACCGGCGGCGAGCTGAACCTGGTGGGCGGCTCGCTGGAGCACTTCGGCGTCGTCCGCTGGAAGCTGGAGCAGATGGGTGTGGAGTTCTCCACCCAGGGCGCCGTGCTGCAGGTCCGCCGGACCAGCCCGCTGCGGCCGATCAACGTCATCACTTCGCCCTATCCGGGCTTCGCGACCGACCTGCAGTCGCCCATCATGGCGCTCGCCTGCCTGGCCGAAGGTTCGAGCTACATCCGCGAGACCATCTTCGACGGCCGTTACACGCTGGTGGGCGAGCTGAACAAGATGGGCGGCAAAGTCGAAGTGGACGGGAACGTGGCCATCGTGCACGGCCCGAACACCCTGCGTGGCGCCGAGGTGGTCGCGCACGACCTGCGCACCGGCATCGCGCTGATCCTGGCCGGCCTGATCGCCGAGGGCGAGACGGTCGTGGCGCCGGGTTACCTGATCGACCGCGGGCACGCCTCGATCGCGCAGCGGCTCACCAGCCTCGGCGCCGACATTACGGTGGAGCCGGCGGCTTCGGTTTAGCGGCACCGGACCGGGGCAATAACGGCGGCTACAAGACATAGGGTCATGCAGTCGGCGGTAAACCGGTTTTTGTTTTTCGCAGTGTGATTATTTTCCGCCTGAGGCACCTCTTCACAAATTGGGCCGGATGAGTTACGAAAAGTACTGACCGGCATCTATCGGGGCGATGAGGTGGCGTGGTTGTGCGGAATGCGGCGGGCGGTTGGTTACCGAATGCGGATGGGGTGAACGTTGAGCGCGCACGTCAGCAGCGACCATACGGCCTGCCGAGGGTTAACGGTCTGCGGGGGAAAGGGCCGATGACCGCGAGGAGGCACCTGCCCAGCGAGCTTATTATCGGCGTCGTAGGGCCATACGATCTGGTCGAGCGCATCATGCTGTCCGGCGCGGCGGCGCGGGACGAGGCGTTCGGCACGGTCCGGGCCGCCCCCGGCCAGGCGGCCGCGGCCGCTCCGGGCCAGCCGCCGCCATCGCCGCTGTCCCCGGCGGGGCCGGCCCGGCCGGCGGACACAGCCGATGCCCTCACGGACCAGGGCACGCCGCGGGAGGATCCGCACGGGCTCATCGGCGGCACGCTGCCCCGGCGGCTGATCGCCGCCGCCTACCGGCGGGAAAGGGAGGCGCCGGAGAAAGTGGCCCGGCTGGGCGCCGCGATCGACGTCTGCCTGTTCGCGAGTCCCGTGCCGTACGAATACGCACGCCGGGCCGGCGTCATCTCGGTCCCTTCCACCTATGTGCGGCTCGACGGCGGGGCCTTGTATGCGGCACTGCTCCGGGCCAGCCGGTCCCCGGGCTATGACATCGAGCGGGCCAGTATCGACGTGCTGACCCGCAGTTCGGTTGAGGAGGCGTACGCCGAAGCGGGGTTGTCTCCCGAGGGCGTCCGGCTGCGCCAGGACCCCGGCAGCCCCGCGGCGCTGGCGGCCTTCCACGAGCGGCTCTGGCGCATAGGCGAGACGTCGGTCGCTCTCACCTGCCTCGATTCGGTGAGCCGCCGGCTGGCCAGGGCCGGGGTTCCGGTGATAAACATCCGGCCGACCGACGCGGCCATCCGGATGGCGGTCTGGAACGCCGTTCTGCTCGGCGGCCATCACCGGCTCGAAGCGGCTCAGCTCGCGCTGGTGGTGGTGGAGGTGCCCCGGCTGCGGGAAGGGGCCCGGCGGGCGCTGTCCCGGTATTCACGCGATGAGCTGCGGCTGACGGTGCACCGGTTCCTGACCGGTGAGGCACAGCGCATGCAGGCGGTCGTGATCCCCGCCGATGACCACTCCTTCCTGGTCGCGGCGACGAGGGGCTCGCTCGCCGCGGCGACCGGCGACTTCAGCCAGCTCCCGTTCGCGGATCGCGCCCGGGCCGAGCTCAGCATCACGATCGAGGTGGGGATCGGGATGGGCCGTACCGCGCAGGAGGCCGAGACGTACGCGCGGACCGCGCTCATCCGTTCCCGCTCCGCGGGGCCCGGGCCCGGGCCAGCGCCGCTCCGGGAGGGACAGCCGCTGGTCCCGCCGCCCCGGCGGGCGACGTCACCGGCGCTGGGCGCGCCCTCGCGAGGGATCGAGACGCTGTCCCGGCTGGCCGGCCGGCTCGAGGGATCCGAGACCGCCCTGGTCGTGGACGCCGAAACCGCCGGCCGCCTGCTGGGGGTGACCTCGCGCACCGCGCGGCGGCTGCTCCGGGGATTGGTCGACGAGGGGCTGGCCTGGCCGCTGCCGCCCAGCCGGGCCGCGCAGCCCGGCCGCCCGCGTCAGTTCTACCGGCTGATCACCGAGAAGCTCGAGGAGCTGGAGCCCTCCCGCACGCCCTGATCAGGCCGCGCACCCTCGCGCATCCGCGCGGCCCGTCAGCCGCGGTGCGGGTACGCCCGCGCCACGGCCAGGAAGAGATCGTTGGCCTCGGGCTCGCCGATCGATACCCTGGCCCCCTCCCCGCTGAACGGCCGGACGCTGACCCCGGCCCGGGCGCAGCTCGCCGCGAAGTCCGCGGTCGCGTCGCCGAGACGCAGCCAGATGAAGTTGGCCTCGGTCGGCGGCACCGCCCAGCCGTCGGCGAGCAGCGCTTCGCGGACCCGGGTCCGCTCCTTCACCGTCGTTTCCACGCGCTCGGCCAGCTCCGCTTCGGCGCCCAGGGACGCGATCGCGGCCGCCTGCGCGATGCTGTTCACGCTGAACGGCAGCATCGTCTTGCGGGCGGCCTGGGCCACCGGCGGATGCGCGATCATGAACCCGGCCCGCAGCCCAGCCAGGCCGTAGGCCTTGGAGAAGGTGCGCAGGACGGCGACATTGGGCCGGTCCCGGTACAGGCTCACCCCGTCGGGGACGGACTCGTCCCGGATGTACTCCCGGTAGGCCTCGTCCAGCACAACCAGGCAGTCGGGCGGCACCCGGTCGAGGAACGCGGTCAGCTCGGCCGCGTGCACCACCGTGCCGGTCGGATTGTTCGGATTGCACACGAAAATGAGGCGGGTGCGGGCCGTGATCGCGTCCGCCATGGCCGGCAGGTCGTGGGTCTCATCGCGGAGCGGAACCCGGACCGAGGTGGCCGCGGCCAGATCGGCGAGAATCGGGTACGCCTCGAATGACCGCCAGGCGTAGAGAATCTCGGCGCCGGGCTCCCCGACGGCCTCCAGCAACTGCTGGGTCACTCCGACCGAGCCGCAGCCCACGGCGACATGCTCCGGCGGCACACCGAACCGCTGGGCGATCGCGGCGGTCAGCAGCTCCGCGCCGTTGTCGGGATACCGGTTGACGTTCTGCGCGGCTTCGGCGATCACGGTGACGACCGACGGCAGCGGGCCGAACGGGCACTCGTTGGACGAGAGCTTGAACGACCGGCCGCCCGGGATGGCCGCCATTGCTCCCGGCTGGTAGCCGGGCAGGTCCTGGAGAATGCGGCGGAACCGCGGCGATGCTTCACTCACCCGCCCAGTCTCGCATCCCGGCGCCCCCGGCGGGTACCGCGTCACGGGGGCGGCTGCCCGCTCCGGCAGGCCGCCCCCGGCGGGTCACTGCAGGGTCCTGGCCGCGTGCGCGTACGCCTGGGCGGCGAGCGCCGTGGCCACGTTCGCCGAGGCGTCGGGCCCGACGATGGTGACGGCGCCGACGAAGTCGCTGGCCCGGTAGACCACCGACCAGACGTTGATGCTCTCCGCACCGCTCGCCCGGATGTTCATGGCCCGCGCCGCCTGGCCGAGGTTGCGGACCACCTGCTCGCCGACCGTGTAGATGAACGTCTTGCCCTTCACCGTGGCGGTGTACCGCGCGCAGGCCGCCGGCACCTGCTTGCCAAGAGCCAGCGCGGCGGTCGCCGACGGGGGCGCGAGCAGGACCTCGGAGACGCCGTTGCTGCCGACCCGGAAGGTCGAGACCGTGGCCGGGACCGAGGCGAAGGACGGCGAACTGAACCCGGTGACCGTGGTCTGCGCACATTCGGCCGGCCGGACGGTCACGCCGTTCATCGAGGTCCTGGTCGCCTTGACCTGCGCCAGGGAGCCGTACGCGCCCGACTCCACCGGCGCGGCGGGCGGCTGGCCATTGATCTTGGTAAGCAGCGCGCTGCGCAGCTGGGCCGCGGTGAAGCTGGCGGCCTGAACGCTCGTGCTGGGCATGCTGTCGTTGGCGGGCGGCGTGGCGTGCGGGGCCGGGCCGCCAGACGAGCATCCGGCCACGGCGACGACCGCGAGCGCGAGCGCGGCCGCGGCCGCCATCCCCGGCCAGCGGGACCAACGAGCATCGAACATGAGGAAACCCTTCTCACACCTCGGAATTTGCTGAATCCGGAGCGTGAGCCTACCGCACTTAAAGTGATCGAATGATGGCATTCGTGAACTGCAATAGCTCCCGGGCCGGGCGGTCAGCCCGGCGTCACCGAGCCAGCCGGCGGAATGGTCCCGGCCCGTTCACATTGCAGGCTAGCGCGACACGAGGACTCGTTCCCCGGCCCACCCGGCCGGGTGGGCCGGGTCAGCGCACGATGATCGAGACCCGCATGGCCTGCTCGATTTCGCACTCCGCGCCGACCGGGGCGCCGCCCGTGCGGGCCAGCGCGCCGATCCCCCCGGCGGCCGCGTTCTGGCCCGGCCGGGCCGCACGGCACGGCAGCCGGATGATGATGAGGGCCGCCGTGCCCGGGTGCACGGCCAGGTACGACACCGAGGGCATCGCGGGCAGGTGCACCCGCTCGGCCGCCAGCGCGTTCCCGAGGAGCCGGGGCGGCTGCGACCCGGGGGCGACAGCCTGAGTACCGGACAGCTGCACGCGCACGGTCTGCCCGGTACGCACGCAATAGCTCCGGCCGTCACTGGCGGCGGTGATGAGCAGCACCGTCCGGGTCGACCCGGACGGCCAGGGCGCACAGCCGGGTCCTGCCGGCGACCGCACCCCGGCTGCCGGGACCGTGCCGCTGGGGGGGCGGCTCCCAGCCGCGGTGGCCGTTCCGGCCGGAGCGCGGCCCCCGGCCGCGGGGGCCGCGCCGGCGGAGGCGGCGCATCCTGCGATCAGCCCCGCGGCCAGCAGCGCCGCGGCCGCGGGCCGCAGCGGCGGGACAGCCATGGCACCCCTCTCGTGGCGATTGCTTCGAGTTGGACGCCCGGCGGCTGCGCCCGGTTCCGCCGCCGGCCATGCGGCCGCCGGTCAGTGCGCGACGGACAGCTCGACGATCTTGACAACGACCAGGGCAACGGCCACCACCAGGTAGCCGCGCAGCGCCAGCATCCCGGCCCGGCGGCCCGGCGACCACCGCGGGCGCGGCAGCTCCGACAGCGGGGACATCCGCCAGGTGAGCCGCTCCGCCTGCAGCACCACCCCGGTGTCCAGCTCCTCTTCGGGGTCATCGGGCAGCCCCGCACGCCGCGCCGACCGCCAGCGGGCCATAGCCCAGGCTCCCGTTCCGGCCACCCCGGCGGCCGCGCCGCCCATGACGAGCGCGGCGAGCTGCCCGCCGGACAGGTGGGGGAACAGCGTCGCCGCGACGAGCACGAGCGACAGCAGCACCAGGACCCCGATGATGACCCCGGCCACCGCGTTGAGCCACGGCCGGTTCACCCACGGGCCCAGCACGTCCTTGTCGTTGCACAGCAGCACGAGGAAGACCGCGGCCGACGGCAGCAGCACTCCGGCCAGCGCCTGCACTCCCTCGGTGATCAGCCCGAGCGGCGCCCCCGGGATGAGCACCACCGTGGCCGCGACCGCCAGGAAGAAGGCGTAGCACCCGTAGAACACCGGCGCGTCCTTGATGCCGCGGTGCAGCGAGTGCCGGGCCCCGGCGATGTCACCCAGCGCGTAGGAGGTGGCGAGGGTCACCGCGGCCGCGCCGATCAGCGAGGCGTCCAGCAGCACGAGCGCGAACAGCGCGCCCGCGTGATGCCCGACGGCGTGGCCCAGGCCGGTGGCGACGGCGCCGGCGTCGGTGAAGTGGCCGTGCGCGGCCGTGCCGCCGAGGCCGAACGCGGCGATGCCGATCAGCGCGGCCGCCCCGATGACGACGACGAACGAGCCGATCACCGTGTCCACCCGCTCGTAACCGATCCAGCGCGGCGTGATCCGCTTGTCCACGACGTTGGACTGCTGGAAGAACAGCTGCCACGGTGCCACCGTGGTGCCGATGATCGCGATGACGAGCAGCAGCACCCCCGCGTTCAGGCCGCCGGGGAATCCGGGTACGACGAAGTTGTGCGCCATCTGCGCCGGGCGCGGGTGGGTGAGGAAGATGAGCGGCAGCATGACCACGTTAACGGCGATCAGCACGTACATCCACCGCTCCCAGCGGCGGAAGCTCCCGGTGACCGTGAAGGTGACCAGCACCGCTGCCGCCCCGGCCACGCTGATCCAGCGGGGGATGCCGAAATAACTCCCGGCCAGCGCGACGCCGATGAATTCGGTCACGATCGTGAGCCCGTTGACCAGGACCAGGTCACCGATGGAGAAGGCGGCCCAGAACCGGCCGAACCGCTCGTGGATGAGCCGCGCGTGCCCGACCCTGGTCACCGCCCCCAGCCTGACGACCATCTCCTGGTTGACGATCAGGACGGGAATGAGGAAGGCGAGGACCCACAGCAGGCGGGTGCCGTAGTCCTGGCCGGCCTGGGCGTAGGTGGCCACGCCGCCCGCGTCGTTGTCGCCCACCATCACGATCAGCCCGGGGCCCATGATCGCCAGCAGGTACCGGAGCCGGCGCGGCCAGCTCGGCGACCGGTCGAGGTCGCTGGCCCGGACGGTGCCGAACGCACCCTGGATGTCGCCGACGTGGGCCGGATCCTGGACGGCCGTACCGGTGGCCATCCCGGCCTGCCGGAGCGCGGCACGCCGCTGTGACCAGGAACTGAAGCCGAAGAAGTTTGCCATGACGCATCTCCCGATCTACCCGCAGGGGTATCCGGTGGCGCGGATCAGGCATCGCTGGCCGAGGTGGCTGGCCGCCGTACGCGCGCGGCAGGCCGGTGGCCGGTGCAGGCATGAAAATGCCGCCGAACGGGCCTTAGCGGGGACCGCACGAGGCGCGCGGGAGCGGCGCGCTAGCGGAAGAGCGGATGAGGCGCCGCGGTCAGCGCTGCGAGATCTGCGCGAATGGGTGAGGTTCGCTTGAGCTGCAGCTGCAACTATGACTGCCGTCTGGCACGGCCCTCACCTCCTTCGCTCGCCACCATCTGGGATGCCCGCCCGAGGCGGAGCCCGACATACAGTAGCCGGTCGGCCCGCGGGCCTACAAATTGGCTGAACGTCGGCTGTCCCACGCTCATTCCGTTCAGCCGTGGCTGCCGATCTGGATGGCCTTGACGATCAGCAGCAGCACGGACACGATCAGGTAGCCGCGCAGCAGCAGGACGCCCGTCTTGGTTCCCGTCGACCATTCGACCGGCTTGAGCAGCGCCAGCGGCGGCATCCGCCAGTTCATCCGTTCGGCGTCGGTCATCACGGTGCGCGGATGCGCTTCCCCCGGCGGACGCCGCGAACGCGTCAGCGCGAACCAGCCCCCGAGGGCGGCCGCGGCCGCCGTCATGCCGACAGCGATCCAGATCGCGGTCGCCAGGGCGTTCAGGGTCCTGAACAACGTCGTGACCACGAGCGTGCCGGACAGCACGACGAGCACCCCGATGATGAAGGACGCCAGGATGTTCAGCCAGCGGGGGTTCAGCCAGGGGCCGAGCACTTCCCGGTCGTTGCACAGCAGCAGCAGGAAGACGCTGGCGCTGGGCAGCAGGATGCCGGCCAGCGCCTGGACGGCCGTGGTGAGCAGGCCCAGGGGCGCGCCGGGGATGAGGACGATGCCGGCCGCGACGGCGATCATCGCGGTGTAGCTGGCGTAGAAGGGCTTGGCGTCCTTGAACTTGCGGTGCAGCGAGTGCTTGATGCCGAACACGTCACCGAACGCGTAGCTCGTGGACAGGGTGACGGCCGCCGCTCCGATGATGCTCGCGTCGAGCAGCACGATCGCGAAGAAGGCACCGAGCACCCGGCTGTGGTGCTGCCCCAGCGCGTTCGCCACGCCGAGCGCGTCCGTGAAATGCCCGCCCAGGCTGGTCCCGCGGACCGCGTAGACGGCCGTGATGAGGATGGCCGTCGCACCGATGATGACCACGAACGCGCCGAGCGTGGTGTCGGCGCGCTCGTAGGGGATGAACCGGGGCGTGATCCGCTTGTCGATGACGTTCGACTGCTGGAAGAACAGTTGCCACGGCGCGACCGTGGTCCCGACGATCGCGATGATCAGCAGCACGGCGTTGGAGCTGACGCCACCCTGGACGCCGGGCACGACGAAGTGGTAGGCGATCGACCCCCAGCGCGGATGCGACATCAGCGCCATCGGGAACATGATGACGCTCACCGTGATGAACAGGAACATGGCCCGCTCCCACCGGCGGAAACTGCCGGTCGCGGTGATCAGCACCAGCACCAGCCCGGCCACCGGCACGGAGATATAGGGACTGACGCCGAAGTACCGGAGCGCGAGGGACACGCCGATGAACTCCGTGACGATCGTCAGGAAGTTGAGCACGAAGAGGTCGCCGACGCTGAACCAGCCCCAGAACCGGCCGAACCGCTCGTTGATGAGCCGCGCATGCCCGACTCCCGTCACGGCCCCGAGCCTGACCACCATCTCCTGGTTGACGATCAGGACCGGGATGAGCAGGAGCAGCGTCCACAGCAGGCTGTAGCCGTAATCCTGCCCCGCCTGGGCGTAGGTAGACACGCCGCCGGCGTCGTTGTCGCCGACCATCACGATCAGGCCGGGCCCGACGATCGCGAGGAACGTCAGGAGACGCCGGCGCAGGCCACTGCGCTGCGTGTCGTCGAGCCGGATCCGGCCGAGCGCGCCCTCGATGTCGCCGAGGTGCGCCTCGTCGAGGACGGCACTCTGGCCCGCGCCGGGACGGCTCAGGGCCGCCGTCCCGGCGACGTGGCTCCCGGGCCCGGGCGGGCGCGGGCGACCGGGCCCCGCGCTCGGCCCGGCCGCCGGGGCCGCGACGGTCTCGCCCCCGGCGCCCGCCGTGACATGCTGGCCGCCGGCGGGGGGCGTCCGGCCCGGGGCCAGGCCCGGTTCCGGCGTGCTGGGGCCGGCCGCTGCGGGGATCCGCTCACCGGGCCGGTCACTGCCGGTCGCGGGTGCGCTAGGCGTGGACGTGCCAGCGCTCCCGGCTCCGGCTGTCCCGGTGCCCCCGGCCGGGTTCCGGTCGGGGCTGCCGCTGGCCGCCGGGCCGAGATCCTGCGGAGCGGCGTCACGCTCCCCGGCCATGTATCTTCCCGGTCACTGTGTCTTCCCGGTCATTCAGGCCTCCCCATGATGGGAGTCAGGAGGGTCCGCCGCCTCGCGGCGTCGCCAGTCGTCGGGCAGCGTTACCTCGAGCACGTCATCGACGGTGATCAGGCCCAGCATGCGGCGGCGCTCGTCGACCACCGGGATGGTGATCAGGTTGTAGTCGGTCATCAGCACGGCGACGTCGACGACGTCGGCGTCCGCCCCGACCCGGACCGGATCCGTGTCGCAGACGTCGATCAGGCTGGCCGCCTGGTCAGCCTGGAGCAGCGTGACGAGCGGGGCGACGCCGCGCAGGCAGTTGTCCCCGTCCACCGCGTGCACGCTGGTCAGCGCCTCCGGCTGCAGGGTGGACGCCGCACCGACGGCCGCGAGGGCCGCCGCGACCGGGGTACCGGACGGCACGGCCATGTACTCGACGCCCATGAGGCCGCCCGCGCTCGTCGGGTTGAAGCCCATCAGCGTCAGCACCTTGGTGCGAACGCCAGGCGGCAGCAGGTCGATGACGGCCTGCCGCCGGTTCTGCGGGAGTTCGGCGATCGCGTCGGCCGCATCGTCGGCCCGCATCCGGGTGAGGACATCGGCGATCTCGCGGTCCGTGCGCGCGCCGAGCAGCTTGGACGCCCGGTCCTCCTCGAGCTCCTCGAAGACATCCGCCTCCAGTTCGGGATCCGCGTGGACCTGCCCGAGGATCTCGTTCTCCTCCTCCTTGGAGGCATCTTCGAGCAGGTCGGCGATCTGAGCGGGTTTCAGCCTCCTGATACGGCCGAACGGGCCGCGCAGCAACGCGCTGCTCGTGTGCCCGATCAGCGGCTCGAATGCTTTCCAGTCCCGGAAACGCCCGGCCTCGTCCGGCGCCCTGGACGCCCCGACGTGCAGGGCCCTGAGCAGCCGCGGCGGCCGGCGGCGCGTGTCCACGCCGACCACCACCCGGTCATCGTTCCGCCGCTCCAGCTCCACGTCGGCCGCCCGGACCAGGCGCGCGGTCTCGACGTCGATCAGCCGGTGACCGAGCACGTCACGCTTGAGCAAAACCTCGCCGGGACGCCGCTCGAAGCGCCGCAGGTCCAGCCGGGCGCTGGTCAGCCGAAGCACCTCCCCGTCGAAGTTGCCGACCTGCTCGACGGGCACGTAGACCTCGCGCCCGCCTACCGAGGCGACCAGGCCAGTCACGAGCGGGTAATCGTTGCCGCGCAGCCGGGCGATCACGTCCGACAGGTGGCCGATGGATTCTCCGCTGCGGCCGACGAGCGGGCGCCCGAGCATGTCGGACAGGCGCAGCGTGTCCTGCCGCGTTCCGGGCGCCGGGGACATCGGCGGGGTTGTCGTCATGGTCGTTTCACTCTTCTGGGTTCGTCCGTCAGCCGGCTGAGCGGACGTGTCAGCCGGCCGCTGACCAGCATGGTGCCGCTGAGGATCGCCGATGCTGCGCGGCATCAGGTTTCTGCACGACCATGGTGCCTGCGCAGCGGTTTCCCCGCATCACCCGGGTAGCGAGTGCCCGCTTTCTGTTCAGTTTTCCAGGTCAAGATGAACAGCAGGTTGCCGGGCGGAGGGCCGGTCAGCGACCCACGGCGGGCGGCAGCCGGCCGCGTGCCGTGTATAAGGCGCCCCCGGCGGGGAACCCTCTGGGCGTCCGGCCGCCGGCCACTCTACGCCGCGCGCGGCCCGTGATCGCGGACCCGGCGGTTCCCGCTGAGGAGGAGATGAGAGCAGTGCGCAAGCTTCGCGACCTCGTGAAGGGCCGGGAGGCCAAGGACGCCACGGCCGCCGAGGAGAAGGCGCAGTCCTACGAGCGGCCGAAGCCCCCGCCTGGGGTCAAGCCGATCGGGTCGCTGACCGACCCGGGTAAGGTGACCGTGGAGGGCCGCGTCCGGGCCATAGAGATCCGCCCCGTCGAGCACAACTCCGTGCTGGCGTGCGAGATCTCCGATTCCACCGGCGACCTGACGGCCTTGTTCTACGGCCGGGCCCGGATCGCGGGTGTGATCTGCGGATCACTCATCCGGCTGCGCGGACCGGTCGGTATGCGCGACGGCCACCCTGTCATGATCAATCCCGCGTACGAGCTGGTCAGCTCGGGCGGCGGCCAGTAAGGCGTCAGCCCAGCAGCTCATACATCGGGTTGATCATTACCGGCCTGCCATCCCGGAAACCCACGCTGCCGTGCAGCCGGACCCGGCTGCCGCACTCCGCGCCCGGTATCTGCTTACGCCCGTAGAACAGTGCGGTCAGCGAACCGGTGTCATCGGCTACCTCCAGGGCCAGCACGGAGTTCTGCTCCACCGGCCGGATCGCCAGGGACATCACGCGCCCTTCCACCGTCGCCTTACCCGCCTCCCGCAGCGAGCCGATGGGCTTGACCACCGCGGCCGCCGCCTGCCCGTCCAGCGGCGTGCTGGCCCCGTCGGGGGCAGCGGCGGCGGGATCCGGCCGGGCCGGAGCCCGATGCTGGCCGGTGCTTTCCAGGGGGCGCCCGGCGGGTGCGCTGGCCGCGCTCTGCTGGCCGCTCTGGCCGGCGGGCGGTTCCCGCGTTGCGTCGACGTCCGTGGTCCCGCTGGCCTTCGCGGCCCGCGTGGCCTGCCGCTCCTCCAGCACCCGGACCCGGCTTTCCACATCGAACGGGATGATCGTCGCAGCCGCGTTGGGGATCCGGCTGACCGCCGCGGCGATCTTGTCCGCGGTCCGGTCGTGCAGCAGCCGGCCGATGAGGGGGGCGAAACTGCGCCGCGGCAGCACCACGGTGACCTGGGTGCCCGGCTGCTCGGCCTCGCGCTGCACCAGTTCCTGTGAGGCATGCGCGAGCCTGCGGTCCGGCGTGTCGATCATCTCGAACGGCACGTCCTGCCCGAAACGCACCCACCGCTCCCGCAGCCGTTCCGCGTGGGCGCTGTCGATGACGAAGTGCACCGCACGCAGCGAGGTCGGGCGCAGGCTGCGCGCGTAGCGCAGGGCGGCCAGCGTGGCCAGGTCCATGCTGTCCACGAACACGAACACCGTGCGGCGGGTGTAGTTCGGCTGGCGCGGGGCCACCCCGGCGGCCCGGCGGTCGCCGATGTTCTCCAGAACCTGGTCCTCGGAGCGGTATTCGCGGTTCAGCCGGATCAGGACGAACACCCCGATGGGCCCCACCACGACCACCAGCCACGCGCCCTCGGTGAACTTCGTGACCGCGAAGATGAGCACGATGAAACCGGTGAGCACGCCGGCCGAGAAGTTGATGACCAGGCGCCGCCGCCAGCCCCGCTCCTTATGCCGCAGGTGGTACTTGCTCATCCCGAAGCCGGCCATCGAGAACCCGGTGAACACGCCGATCGCGTAGAACGGCACCAGGTTGTTGACGTTCGCGCCGACGGCCAGCAGCAGGGCCAGCGACACGACGGTGAGCACGATGATGCCGTTGGAGAACACCAGCCGGTGCCCGCGCTTGGTCAGCCAGCGCGGCAGGAAGGCGTCCTGCGCGACGAAGCTGGCCAGGAACGGGAAGCCGTTGAAGCTGGTGTTGCCGCCGGTGAACAGGATCAGCGCGGTCGCGAACTGGACAAAATAGAAAAGGATGCGGCCGGGCCCGGGGCCGAAGATGAGGTTCGCCTCCTGGGACAGCACGGTCGGCGTCCCGACGATGTACGGCGTCGCGTGCTGCACGTGCGCCAGCCAGGAGATGCCACCGACCAGGAAGGCGAGGATGACGCCCTGGGTGACCAGCACCTTGCGGGCGTTCGGCCCCTCAGGCGGCTTCAGCGCGCTGACCGCGTTGGACACCGCCTCGATGCCGGTCAGCGACGAGCCGCCGTTGGCGAAGGCGCGGAGCAGGGTGAGCACCAGGGCGCCGGAGATCAGCAGCGACATTCTGTTGTCTTGGTAGCCGTAGTATGTTTTGCCCGGCGGCAGCGTGGCGAGGTCGATGACGGGCAGGTGGCCGAACGCCTCCCGGGCCATCCCGACCAGGATCATCAGGCCCACCGAGCCGGAGAACAGGTACGTCGGCAGGGCGAACGCGCGCCCCGCCTCGCGGATGCCGCGCAGGTTCCCGTAGCACATGATCAGGATCGCGGCCACCGAGATGATCAGCAGGACGTCCTGCGCGCTGATGAAGTGCAGCGTGCTCAGCGCCGGGAACGCGGACACGATGGCCGCCGCGCCCGCCGCCGTCTGCACCGCGACCGTGACCGTGTAGTCGATGAGCAGCGCCACCGCCGCGATCTGCGCCACCCGCGGCCCGAAGTTGTCCCGGGCGACGACGTACGAACCCCCCGTCCTGGTGTAGACGGTGACGACCTCGCGGTAGGAGAGCACGACCAGGGCGAGCACGAACAGGACCACGCCGGTGATCGGGAGCAGCACCGTGAAGGCCGCGATGAGCAGGCCGCTGCGGAGCAGCTCGATGAGGATTTCCTCGGTGCCGTACGCCGACGAGGAGATCCCGTCCGGGGACAGCACGCCCAGCGCCAGCGGAACCGACAGCCGCTCCTCGCCGAGCTGCTCGTTGACCAGCGGGGGCCCGAGCAGGCGGCGCTTCACCGAGTACCCGAAGGTCTCGGGAAGGTTGTTTCCCCCTCCGAGCAGCCCAGCCGCCTTGCGAACGGCCACTAGATCTCCGCCTCCATCTCTTCGGCCAGCAAGCCGGCCTGCACCGGCTCACGCACGGGGTTGGAACCCGCAGTGACCACAGTGACCATTCTGTCTGTCGGCCCGCGCCGCCAGGCCGACGCGTGCCTCCGTCAGCATCGATCGCCGGGCCGTAACGCGGCTAAAGGCGATTGGCACCGCCAGAACTGACCAAAGGCCCTGAGTGCAGGCCGTCTGCGCAGCGGGGGACGAACGGCACGGGGGGTCCGGGCCTGCGGCCATGATGCGTTGGCAGCTCCAGCGTTTATTACTTCATGCCAGCAGATTCCAGGCTAGGCCGCGGTCCTGGCGACAGCCGCTAGCGCCGCGTCAAGACCGGTGACCTGGCCGTTAAGGAGTTATCAAGATCTTCAAGATGCGGCCGGAGCGGCGGTCGAATGGCAGGGAGATGACGCTACGCAAGAGACGACGCGGGGTCCCGGCACCGTACGCGCTGCCGGCGGCCTTCGCTGCGCTGTTCGCCGTGGGGACGGTGGCGGCGGCCCTCAACGGCCGGCTGCCCGCTACCGGCGTGCTGATCGCCGCCGCGATCGTGGTGGGGACCACGGCGCTGATCGCCGAGCCGCTGGCGTCGGTTCCGCTGGGCGCTATCGGCTGGCTCACGGTGGCCGGGTTCTCCCGGCCACCGTACGCGGACCTGCGGCCGACCGGGGCAGCGGCCGCGGACGCCGCGCTCGTGATGGGCGTCACCGCGCTGGGGAGCGGCGCCCTGGGCGCGCTGTTCCGCTGGCTGGCCGCACGGGTCACACTGGGGTACGTGAGCACAGGCGTCAACGGGAACCGGCCGGGCGACGGTGCCGATCTCGTATCCGCCGGCCCCGGCATCCCGGCCGTCGCGGATCTTCCGGCCGGGGCGGAACCGGACGGCCTCCGGCTACGTGACCGGGTGGCCTGGACCGGCGCGATCAGTTCGCGGCGCCGGCTCTCCGGGGTGGCCCTGGCGCTGGCTGGTCTCCCGCTGCTGACGCTGCTCCTGGTGGCCGCGCGCCAGCACCTGAACCTCGCCGATGACCTGCTGGTCTTCCTGCTCGCCGTGGTGACGGTCACGGTAGTGGGCGGGTTCTGGCCGGCTGTCCTGGCCGCCGTGGCGTCCAGCCTGCTGCTCAACTGGTACCTCACCCCGCCGCTGCACACGTTCACCATCCAGGAGCCGAAGAACCTGCTGGCCCTGGTGCTCTTCGTGACGGTCGCGGTCGCGGTCAGCAGCGTGGTTCATCTCGCCGCCCGGCGCGCCGTGCAGGCCGCGGCCAGCCGTGAGGAGACCGCGTCCCTGCTGGCGCTGGCCCGGACCGTACTGGGCGGCGCGGACACGCCGGCAGCCGTCCTCGGCCATCTCACCGGGACGCTCGGCGGGCGGGCCGAACTGCAGGAGTTCACCGCCGGGCGCTGGATCCGCGTCGCGGTCAGCGGCGGCGCCGGGCCGGACACCGAAGGGACCCGCATTCATCCCCGGCCGGGGCTGGCCTTGCTCACCAACGGCCAGACCGCCGCGGCCACGACCACCCTGCTGGCCGGGTTCGGGGCCCAGGCGGCGGCGGCCCTGGACCGGGAACGGCTGCGCATGCAGGCCTCCCAGGCCGAGGCGCTCGCGGAAGGAAACCGCATCCGTACCGCGCTGCTCGCCGCGGTCAGCCACGACCTGCGCACCCCGCTCGCCTCGATCAAGGCCAGCGTCAGCAGCCTCCGGCAGACGGACGTCGAGTGGACGGCCGCTGACGAAGCGGACCTGCTCGCCACGATCGAGCAGAACGCCGACCGCCTGGATGCGCTGATCGGGAACCTGCTCGACCTGAGCCGCCTGCACACCGGCTCGCTGGAGCCGTTCCTGCGCCCGACCGCGGTCGACGAGGTCGCGCCGGTCGCGCTGCGCGGGCTGGACGCCCCCGTCCAGCTGGAGATCGCGGTGCCCGACGGCATGCCGCTGGTGCGGGCCGATCCCGGCCTGCTGGAGCGGGTCCTGGCCAACGTCTTCTCCAACGCGCTGCGGCACTCGCCATCGTCGCAGCCGCCGGCGCTGCACGCCCGCCAGGCCGGCGAGACGGTGCTCCTGGAGATCATCGACCACGGCCCGGGCGTGCCCGACGGCCTCAAGGAGCGTATCTTCGAGCCGTTCCAGCGGCTCGACGACCGGCACGCCGGCGTCGGCGTCGGCCTGGGCCTCGCCGTGGCCAAGGGCTTCGCGGAAGCGATGGGCGGGACGATCGCCGCCGTCGACACCCCCGGCGGCGGCCTCACCATCCGGGTCGCCCTGCCGGTCGCCCACAGCGGCAACCGCTCCGTGCTCGGGGCCGGCCCGTGACCCGGGTGCTGGTGATCGACGACGAGCCCTCCATCCTGCGCGCGCTGCGGATCAACCTCAGCGCGCGCCAGTACGAGGTGAGCACCGCCGCGGACGGCACCTCCGGGCTGGCCGCGGTCGCCCGGGACCGGCCCGACGTGCTCATCCTCGATCTCGGCCTGCCGGACATGGACGGCACCGAGGTGATCAGCGGCGTCCGCGGCTGGACCTCCATCCCGATCATCGTGCTGTCGGTCTGGGGCCAGGAGAGCCAGAAGGTCGCGGCGCTGGACGCGGGCGCCGACGACTACGTCACCAAGCCGTTCGGCATGGATGAGCTGCTGGCCCGGCTGCGCGCGGCCGTGCGCCGCGCCGTACCGGCGCCCGATGAGCCGGTGGTGAAGACCGCCCACTTCACCGTCGACCTGGCCGCCAAGCGGGTGACCCGCACCGAGGGGGACGACGTCCGGCTCACCCCCACCGAGTGGCAGCTGCTGGAGATCCTGGTGCGCAACCGGGGACGGCTCGTCACCCAGCGGCAGCTGCTCCGGGAAGTGTGGGGACCCGCGTACGAAACCGAGAGCAACTACCTGCGCGTCTATATGGCCCAGCTCCGCCGCAAGCTGGAGCCGGAGCCGTCCCGCCCGCAGTACCTGCTCACCGAGCCGGGCATGGGCTACCGCTTCCAGGTGTAGGGGCCCGTGGCCCGGCCCGGCAGCCTGCCCCGAACCAGGCCTGCCCGAGATTTTGAGTTTTGCGCCGCGGGTAATTACTGGTTAGTAATGAACGGGGGCGCCCTCTCAGGACAGGAGCCGAGGAGGCCTGCGTGAGCACCTACGATCACTACACGACGCCCGTCCCGCCCGGGACGTGGGACGTCCCGGCGGCCGGTGCCACCCGGTTCTCGTGGGAGTACGACAATGGCCGCGACCGGCTGCTGAGCCTGTATCAGCGCGGTAAGGACAAGCAGTGGGACGCGGCCAAGCGGATCGACTGGTCGATCCCGGTCGATCCCGCGAACGTGATGGGGATATCGGAGGAGCTCAATCCCATCTACGGCTCCGCGCAGTGGGAGAAGCTGTCCCAGGCGGAACGGGACGAGCTGGCCCACCACCTGTCCTCCTGGCTGTTCAGCCAGTTCCTGCACGGCGAGCAGGGCGCGCTGACGGTGGCGGCGCGGATCGTGGAGTCCGTGCCGGACATGGACTCCAAGTTCTACGCGGCCACCCAGGCGATGGATGAGGCCCGGCACGTGGAGCTGTTCTCCCGGTTCATGCGGGAGAAGATCGACCTGTACTACCCGATCAACGACGACCTGGCCAAGCTGCTGAGCGATGCGCTGAGCGACTCCCGCTGGGACTTCCCCTACCTGGGCATGCAGGTGCTGATCGAGGGCCTGGCCCTGGCCGCGTTCGGCGTGCACCGGGATGTGGCCACCAACCCGCTGATCAAGCAGCTGCTGGCCTACGTCATGCAGGACGAGGCGCGGCACGTCGCGTTCGGCCGGCTGGCGCTGCGCGACTACTACGCGCAGCTCACCGAGTCCGAACGGGCCGACCGGGAGGAGTTCGTCGTCGAGGGCTGCTACCTGATGCGGAACCGGTTCCGTTCCCAGGAGGTGTGGGAGCGGATGGGCTTCGACGTGGCGCAGTGCCTGGAGTTCACCGAGAACTCCCCGGTCCAGCAGATGTTCCGGACCCTGCTGTTCAGCCGGATCGTGCCGTGCGTCAAGGACATCGGGCTGTGGGGCCCGAAGGTCCAGCACGCCTACGCCGATCTGGGGGTGCTCGACGCGGCCAAGTCGGACCTGGAAGCACTGATGCGCGACGACGAGCAGATTGCCGAACGCATGGATCAGGAGTACGCCGCCGAGTTCGCCGCGCGTACCGCCGAGGTCGGCGCGGCCATCACCGAGGGCGCCGCCGGCTAGCGGGCTTGCCGGGCCAGCCGCGCGGCTGGTCAGATGGGAGGCATGGACCCCCTGGACAGCCAGCTCCGTTTCGTGCTCGAAGCCGACCGGCTCAAGAGCGTCCTGCGGCGCAGCACGCTGAACGACGGGTCGCGCCGGGAAAACTCCGCCGAGCACTCCTGGCACCTGGCCCTGATGGCCCTGGTGCTGGGGGACCACGCCCCGCCCAGTACCGACCTGGGCAAGGTGAGCGCCATGGTGGTGCTGCATGATCTCGTCGAGATCGACGCGGGCGACCTCTACGTGTACGCCGACGAGGCGGCTCAGCGGCGTCAGGCGGTGGCCGAACGCGCCGCCGCCGACCGGCTCTTCGGGCTGCTCCCTCCCGGGCAGGGCACCGCGCTGCGCGCGCTCTGGGATGAGTTCGAGCAGCGGATCACCCCGGAAGCCCGGTTCGCGCGCGCCCTTGACCGCCTGCAGCCGCTGATCGCCAACTACGAGGCGGGCGGGAAGACCTGGCAGGCTAACGGCATCACCGCGGATCAGGTGCTGGCCAGGGTCCGGCTGATCGAGGATGGCTCGGCGGAGCTGGGCCAGTACGCCCGCAGCCTGGTCTCGGACGCCGTACGGCGCGGCATCCTGCTGCCCGCGCCGGCCTGACGCATGGCCGGCCGGGGTGAAGTTCCGGCAGGCGGCCGGGCTTTCAGGAGGTGAGCGGGCCCCCGGAGCGGGTAGGGGTTACACGTGAGCCGACCTCTATCCAAATTGTTCGCCCGCGGTAGCCATGTGAAGCAAGTGCCGGAGGAGGGCCCACGCCGGCGCCTCCCGTTTCCCCGGCCCGTGGATGTCGCCGAGCGCATCGAGCGGGCCCCCGTGCTGGACGCTGCGATCCGGTCCCTGTCCGATGGTGTGGTCCGCGTGCTGCCCCCGGGACCGCGGGCGGACGCGCTGCACGGCGTGCCGTTCGGCCAGCCGGCCCATCCGGCGCTGGTGCGGCTGCCGCTGGGCTGCTGGACATCGGCCGCCCTGCTCGACCTGTTCCCCGGTACCGAGCGCGCGTCCCGGACGCTGATCGCCGCGGGCCTCGCCAGCTCACTGCCGGCCACCGCCACCGGCCTGGCCGACTGGTCCGCGCTGCATCGTCACCAGCAGCGTGTCGGGCTGGTGCACGCGGCGTCCGGTGCCTGCGCGGCCACCTTGTTCAGCGCGTCGCTCATCGCCCGGGCGGGCGGCTTCGGGCGGGCCGGCAAACTGCTGTCCGCGGGCGGCCTGACCGCCGCCACCGTCGGCGGCTATCTTGGCGGCCACCTGGCTCTGCGGCTCGGGGCGGGCGCGAGCCACGCCGAGCCCATTGGTCACCTGGCCGGGATCGGCTGGCAGGAACTGTGCCGGGTCTACGAGCTTCCGGACGGCCGCCCGGTCCGCCGTCAGCTCGGCTACCTGAGCCTGTTCGTGCTGCGGCGCGGACCCGAGGTCAGCGTGCTGTCCGATCATTGCGCCCACCTCGGTGGCCCGCTGCATCAGGGGCGCACCGCCCGCGGCGAGGACGGCGACTGCGTGACGTGCCCGTGGCACGGCAGCACGTTCCGCATCGATGACGGCTCCGTGGTGCACGGGCCCGCGACGGCCCGGCAGCCGTCGTTCCGCTGCCGGGTCACCGACGCCGGCATGGTGGAGGTCCGGCCGCGCACCTGACCGGAGGCCGGTGCACTAGAAGAAAATCAGCCGGACGGCGGAGATCAGCCCGATGATGACGACCAGCACGCGCAGCGCCATCGGGGGCAGCCGGCGGCCGTACCGCGCCCCGATCAGGCCGCCGATGGTGGCGCCCACCGCGATCAGGCCCGCGAGGATCCAGTCGACGTGGGTGAGGGCGATGAAGACGATCGCCGCGACACCGTTGACGACGAAGGTGAGACCATTCTTGAGGCCGTTGACGCGCTGAAGCGGCTCATCCAGGAAGACGCCGAGCAACCCGATCATCAGCACGCCCTGGGCGGCGCCGAAGTAGCCACCGTAGACGCCGGAGGCGCCCACGCCCGCCCACAGGGCCGGGCCGCCGTGGGCCGCTGGCTCGTCACGGTGCGCGGCCAGCCAGCCGTTCAGCCTGGGCTGCAGGATAACCAGCACACAGGCGATGAGGATCAGCACGGGCACGATCACCTTGAAGGTGCTGGCCGGAAGCTTCAGCAGCAGGATCGCGCCGCCCGCCGCGCCGAGGGCGGACGCGGTCCCGAGCCGCAGCAGGCGCCTCCACTGCCCGGCGAGTTCCCGCCGGTAACCAAATGCACCGCTGGCCGCCCCGGGCACGAGGCCGACATTGTTGGTCACGTTGGCGAGCACGGGCGGGACGCCGAAGGCGAGCAGGGTCGGGAACGTGATCAGGGAGCCAGAGCCGACGATGGCGTTGATGCCCCCGGCGGCCACTCCCGCCGCGAAAACCGCGATGGCCTCAGGCGCGGTGACGCTCAGGGCTGGACCGCCTGTGCCGCCCAGCGCGCGTGCCGGTACTCGACCTGCAGCGGCACGCCAAAGCACTTCGACAGGTTCCGTTCGGTGAAAACCTCGGCGATCGGCCCCGCCGCCAGCACGGATCCGCGCCGCAGCAGCATCGCGTGGGTGAAGCCGTCGGGCACCTCTTCGACGTGGTGCGTGACCAGGACCATCATGGGCGCCTTGGTGTCACGGGCGAGGGTGGACAGGCGGCGCACCAGGTCCTCGCGGCCCCCGAGGTCGAGCCCGGCGGCCGGCTCGTCCAGCAGCAGCAGTTCGGGATCGGGCATCAAAGCCCGCGCGATCTGCACCCGCTTACGCTCCCCTTCGGACAGGGTGGCGAACCGCCGCCTGATCAGATGCGCGCACCCCAGCGCGTCCAGCAGTTCCACGGCCCGCGTGACGTCGGACGACTCGTATTCCTCCTTCCACCGCCCCAGGATCGCGTACGAGGCGGTGAGCACCAGGTCGATGACCTTCTCCCCCGGCGGTACCTTCTCCGCCAATGAGGCGCTCGCCATGCCGATCCGGGGCCGGAGGTCGAAGACGTCCACGTCGCCGAGCCGCTCACCCAGCACGTCCACCGTCCCCTCAGTGGGGAACAGCGTGGTCGCGGCCACCTGGAGGAGGGTGGTCTTGCCGGCGCCGTTCGGGCCGATCAGGATCCAGCGCTCGTCCTCGTGTGCCGTCCATTCGATGTCGCGCAGCAGCATCGACGTCTCGCGCCGGACGCCGACACCGGACAGTCGCAAGACCTCATCGGACATCTGGTCCCCTCCCTCTCCAGCGTGGCGAGCAGCCGGAATCCGCCGAAACCTGCGCCGGGGTGCCGCCGCGGGCCCGGGCGAGCCATACCGGGCCCGCACACAATCATCGTCTACGCTGCAGGGGTTCTCGACCGGAGAGGCAAGAAAACCCGCCGGGTGACGTCACTGCCCCCCGGCGTGCCGGACCGCGTAGACCGCGGCCTGGGTGCGGTCCTGCACGCCCAGTTTGGCCAGCACCGAGCTGACGTGAGTCTTCACCGTCTTCTCGGACACGTCCAGGCGGCGGGCGATCTCCCGGTTGGACAGGCCGCGGGCGATCTCGCCGAGCACCTCACGCTCCCGGGCGGTCAGCGCGCCCCAGCCGCCCGGCCGGCCGGTCCCGGGGGCCGCGCCGCCGGACGGCACCAGCGAGCCCGCGGCCGCCGGGGCGAGCAGTGTATTCCCGTCGTTGACGGCCCGGATGGCGCGTACCAGCGCGTCCGGGTCGACGTCCTTGTACAGGAAGCCGGACGCACCCGAGCGCAGCGCCAGGCCAACCTGCGCTGGATCATTCCCGCTGGTCAGCACCAAGATGCGGGAGGCCAGCCCGCGGGCCCGGAGCTCGCGGAGCACGGCGATGCCGTCCATGCCCGGCAGCTTCAGGTCGAGCAGGATCACGTCGGGGACGAGGCTGGCCGCCTCCGCGAGTGCCTCCTCGCCGTCAGCCGCCTCCCCGGTCACGTCGATGCCGTCATGCACCTCAAGCAGGACGCGCAGGCCCTGCCGGACGACGGGATGATCGTCCACGATCAGCACCGTCATCCGCTCAGGCACCGGCCGCCCCCGCCCGGTGGGCTGCCGCTGCCGCGCGCCGGGCCGCGACGGGGATGGTCAGCCGGACCGTGGTACCCGCGCCGGGGGCGGACCGGATCGTCAGCGTGCCCCCGGCAGATGCGGCGCGGCCGCGCATCGAGCCGAGCCCGAGGCCGCCCGGCGCGCCCGGCACGAACCCGGATCCGTCGTCGGTCACCTCCAGGATGACACGGCGGGGGGTGCGGGACAGCGTCACGCTGATCCGGGCGGCGCCCGAGTGCCGCAGCGCGTTGTGCAGCGCCTCCTGCGCGACCCGGTAGAGCGCGGCATCCTGGTCCTCGCTCAGCACGGGCAGCTCGGCGGCCGTGTACCGGACCGTAACCCCGTGCGCGCGCCCGGCGAGCACCGCGTACCGCCGCAGCGACTCCGCGAGCCCCGCCTCGCCGAGATCTGGCGGCGCCAGCCCGTCGATCACGGCCCGCAGCTCGGCGTGGGCCTCGGCGCCGAGCGCAGCGACCGCTTCCATCTCGGCTGCGGCCCGCCCGGCGTCCCGGCCGGCCAGTACGGCGGCGGCGCGGGCCCGGGCCCGCAGGCTGAACAGCTTCTGTGACACCGCGTCGTGCAGGTCACGGGCCAGCCGGGACCGTTCCTCCAGCACCGAAAGCTCACGGTTGCGCTCGGACAGCCGCGCGTTCGTCAGCGCGATCGCGGCATGCGCGGCGAACAGGGAGAGCAGCTCCTGGTCGCGGGCGGTGAACTCGGCTGCGGCCGGGCCGGCCTGGTTGGCCACGAAGATAATGGCGAGCACGGTGTCCCCGTCCCGGACCGGAACGCCGAGGAACCCCGCGAGCACCGGATGGGCGGACGGCCAGCCCTCGAAGCGCGGGTCGGCGCGGATGTCGGCGAGCCGCAGCGGCCGGGCCTCCCGCAGCAGCACCCCGAGCATCCCGTGCTGGCGCGGCAACGGCCCGATCGCGCGCCACTCGCGGTCGGCTATCCCGTCCACGATGAACTCGGCGAATGACCCGGACGGGCCGGGCACGCCGAGCGCCGCGTAGCGCGCACCGGCCAGCGAGCGGGCCGACCGGACGATGACCTGCAGCACGTCGCGGACGCACATCTGCCGGCTGACCGACAGCACGACCTGGCTGACGCGGTACAGCTCATCGAGGCTGCCCGCGCCGCCACCTGCCGCCGGTCCTGCGCTCACGACCCGACGTTACCCGCGGGCCGGCCGCACCGCATCAGCCGCCGGTCCTACGACCATTGGCGCAGGCCCGCCCGGCCGCCAGGCCGATGTGCGGCCACGGGCGGCGGCCTAGCGTCCGGGTTATGGACACAGCCGATGTCACATCACCGGCCCGCACCGCCGTCGTCACCGGCGCGTCCCGCGGGCTCGGCCGGGCCCTGGCGGCCTGGCTAGCCGGGGCGGGCTACGCCCTCGTCATCGACGCGCGCGACCTGGATGCGCTGGAATCGGCCCGGGTGGCCCTGCTGGCCGCCGGCACCGGGGCCCCGGTGGTCGCCATCCCGGGTGACATCACCGACCCCGCGCACCGGAACGCGCTGGTCCGCGCCGCCGGGACCCTGGGCGGCGCGGACCTGCTCGTCAACAACGCGGGGACGCTCGGGGCCAGCCCACTCCCGGCGCTGGCGGACTACCCGCTGGCCGAGCTGCGGGCCGCGTTCGAGGTCAACGTGGTCGCGCCGGTCGCCCTCACCCAGGCGCTGCTGCCGTCGCTGCGGCGGCGCGGCGGCGCGGTGCTGAACATCACGTCCGACGCGGCGACCGCCGCCTACGCGGGCTGGGGCGGGTACGGCGCGGTCAAGGCCGCGCTGGAGCAGGCGTCGAACGTGCTGGCCGCCGAGGAGAACACGGTCCGCGTCTGGTGGGCCGATCCCGGTGATCTGCGTACCCGGATGCACGCCGAGGCGTTCCCCGGGGAGGACATCTCGGACCGGCCCCGGCCGGAAGAGGTCATCCCCGGCTTCGCCACGCTGATCAGCGGCCGCCTGCCGAGCGGGCGGTACCGGGCCGCGGACCTGAGGCCGGCCGTCCCGCAGCTGCCCGGGCGCGCGCGGTGACCCGGCGCTCCCCATCCGGCCCGGCCCGGAAAGGAGACCCGCGGTGAGCATCGACTTCACCCTGCCCCCGCAACTGGAGGCGCACGACCCGCCCGAGGCGCGCGGTACCGCGCGGGACGGCGTCCGGATGCTGGTCAGCCGGCGCGCGACCGGCGTGATCAGCCACCACGTGTTCGGGGACCTGACCGGCCTGCTGCGGCCCGGTGACCTGATCGTCGTCAACACCTCCGGCACGCTGCCCGCGGAGATCAGGGCCGGCGACGGCCTGGCCGTGCACTTTTCCACCCCGGTGCCGGACGGCGGCTGGCTCGTCGAGCTGCGCACGCTCTCGGGACCGGCCACGGTCCGCGGCGATTGGGGGGCGGCCGGGGCCACCTTGCGGCTCCCGGCCGGGGCCGGGCTGACCCTGACCAGGCGCGTTACCAGCCGCCTCTGGCACGCGCGGCTCTCCACGGCAGTGCTGCCGTACCTGCTCCGGTACGGCGTCCCGATCCGTTACTCCTACGTGCGGCGCGCGTGGCCGCTGTCGGCCTACCAGACCGTCTTCGCCACCCGGCCGGGCAGCGCGGAGATGCCCAGCGCGAGCCGCCCGTTCACCCCGCAGGTCGTGACCCGGCTGGTCGCGCGCGGCGTCACGTTCGCGCCGCTGGCCCTCGACACCGGCGTCTCCTCACTGGAAGGCGACGAGGACCCCTACCCCGAGCCCTACGACGTGCCGCCGGCGACCGCGCGGATGGTGAACCAGGTGCGGCGGGACGGCGGCCGGGTCATCGCGGCCGGTACCACGGTGGTCCGCGCCCTGGAGACCGCGGCCCGGGCCCGGCCCGCCGCCGACGGCATGGTCACCGCGTCCGCGGGCTGGACCGGTCACGTGGTCACGCCCGCCTCCGGGGTCCTGGCGGCCGACGCGCTGCTGACCGGGCTGCACGAGCCGCGATCATCGCACCTGCGGATGCTGGAAGCGTTCGCCGGGCCGGATCTGCTGGACCGCTGCTACCGGGCGGCCATCGACGGCCGGTACCTGTGGCACGAGTTCGGGGACGCGCATCTGCTGCTCCCGTCGTGAGGCCGGCCGGGTAGCGTTGGTCACACGATGAATGCCACCCGTACCACCGTGCTGATCACCCTCACCGGCCACGACCGGCCGGGCGTCACCTCACGGCTGTTCGCCGCGCTGACCGGGCACGAGCTCAGCGTGCTGGACATCGAGCAGGTCGTCATCCGCGGGAACCTCGTGCTTGGGGTGCTGTGCGCGTCCGCCGCCGCGCCCGACCTGACCGCCATTCACCGTAAGGTCAGCGCGCTGGCCGCCGACCTGGGCCTCGACGCGGAGATCACGGCCGGCTCACCCGACACGCCGCGGCGGCGGGGACGGCTGCACGTCTCACTGCTCGGCAGCCCGCTGTCGCCCCGCGCCGTCACCGCCATCGCCGGCCGTATCGCCGCGCACGGGGCCAACATCGACCGGATCACCCGGCTCGCGCAGCACCCGGTGACGTGCATCGAGATGGAAGTATCCGGCGCCGACCCGGCCACGCTGCGGTCCGAACTGTCCCGCGAGGCGGCCCAGCAGCAGGTGGATGTGGCGGTACAGCGGGGTGGCCTGCGGCGGCGGGCCATGCGGCTGATCGTCATGGACGTCGATTCGACCCTCATCCAGGATGAGGTCATCGATCTGCTCGCCGGGCGGGCCGGGTGCGCCGCAGAAGTGGCGAAGGTCACCGCGGCGACCATGCGCGGTGAGCTGGACTTCGAGGCGTCCCTGCGGGAGCGGGTGGCGCTGCTGGCCGGGCTCGGTGAAGACGTGCTCGCCGACGTCCGGCGCCAGCTGCGGCTGACGCCGGGGGCCCGGACCCTGATCAGGACGCTCAAGCGGCTCGGCTACCGGTGCGGGATCGTCAGCGGCGGTTTCACGCAGATCATCGACCCGCTGGCCGCCGAGCTGGGCATCGACTATGTGGCCGCGAACGTGCTGGACATCGCGGCCGGGAAGCTGACCGGCCGGCTGAGCGGGCCGGTCATCGACCGTCCCGGGAAGGCGGACGCGCTGCGGCGCTTCGCGGAACGCGCCGGCGTGCCGCTGACCCAGGCCGTGGCGGTCGGTGACGGCGCGAACGATCTGGACATGATCGCGCTGGCCGGGCTGGGCATCGCTTTCAACGCCAAGCCGGTGGTCAGGGATGCCGCCGATACGGCGCTGAGCCTTCCCTACCTGGACACGGTGCTGTACCTGCTGGGCCTGTCCAGCGATGAGGTGGAAGCCGGCGACGACCCCGAATCCGGGCCCGCCGGGTCCTGACGCCGCACGGCCGCGGCCGCAACGCCACGGGGCGGGCCCGCGCGGTGATCACGCGGGCCCGCCCCGGCTGGCGGCTGGATCCGGTCAGGCGTCCGGGGCCGGCACACCCTTCGCGGAGGCACCGTGGCCATTGGCGCCCTCCGGGAGCCCCGCGGCGCCGGGCACACCGGACACCGACGGGGCGGCGTCCTGAGCCGGTGCGGCCGGCGGGGCGATCTCCTCCACGCCTCCGCCGGCCGTCGTGCCCTTGGCGCCCGCGCCGGAGCTGTCGTCCAGGCTGGCCTCGCGCCGCTTGGAGATCACGATCGCGGCGACGATGATGATCACCGCGCCGAGCGCGACGCCGGTCCGCAGCCCGACGTTGCTGCTGTACTTGACCACGCTGGTCGCGATCAGCAGCGAGACCAGGTTCATCACCTTCAGCAGCGGGTTGATGGCGGGTCCGGCGGTGTCCTTGAACGGGTCACCCACGGTGTCGCCGATGATCGTGGCTTCGTGCGCCTCGGAACCCTTGCCGCCGTAGTTGCCGTCCTCGACGAGCTTCTTGGCGTTGTCCCAGGCCCCGCCGGAGTTCGCCAGGAACACCGCCATCAGCACGCCCGCCGCGATGGCGCCGGCCAGGAACGAGCCCAGCGGCGCGTAGCCGAGCCCGAAACCGATCGCGATCGGGGTCAGCACCGCGAGCAGGCCCGGGGTGACCAGCTCACGCAGCGAGTCCCGGGTGCAGATGTCCACCACCCGCCCGTACTCGGGCTTCTCGGTGTAGTCCATGATCCCCGGGTGGGTGCGGAACTGGTTGCGGACCTCCAGGACCACCCGCTGGGCGGCCCGCCCGACCGCCATGATCAGCAGGCTGGAGAACATGAACACCACGGCGGCGCCGAGGATCAGGCCGACCAGGACGTTGGGATGGTCCACCGACAGGCTGAACGAGCCGCCGGCCTTGCCCAGGGCCAGCACGACGGTGGTCCGGAACGAGCCGAACAGGGCCGTCGCCGCGAGGACCGCGGTCGCGATCGCGATGCCCTTGGTGATGGCCTTGGTGGTGTTGCCGATCGCGTCCAGCTGGGTGAGGATCTGCGCGCCCTCGCCCTTGACGTCGCCGGACATCTCCGCGATGCCCTGGGCGTTGTCGGTGACCGGGCCGAAGGAGTCCATCGAGACGATGACCCCCACCGTGGTCAGCAGGCCGATGCCGGCCATGGCCACGGCGAACAGCGCGATGGTGGCGTTCCCGGTGCCGAGCAGGAACGCGCCGAAGACCGCGCCGCCGATCAGCAGCGCCGCGTAGACGGCCGACTCCATGCCGATCGAGACGCCGGAAAGGATGACGGTGGCCGCGCCGGTACGCGAGCTGTCCCCGATGTCACGGACCGGCTTGCGGTTGGTCTCGGTGAAGTACCCGGTGAGCAGCTGGATCGCACTGGCCAGGACCAGGCCGATCAGCACCGCGCCAAACGCGATCCACTGCGGGTTGCCGCCGTGGTGCAGGATGCTGGTGTCGGTGACGCCGGTGAGCTTGCTGAACTTGTCCGGCAGGTAGGTGAAGCAGGCGATCGCGACGCCGATCGCGGAGATGATCGCCGAGACGAAGAAGCCCCGGTTGATCGCGCTCATCCCGCTGCGGTCCCCGGCCCGCGGCCGGACCACGAAGATGCCGATGACCGCGGTGATGATGCCGATGGCCGGGAAGAACAGCGGGATGACTAGGCCATAGTTGCCGAACGCGGCCTTGCCGAGGATCAGCGAGGCCACGAGCATGACCGCGTAGGACTCAAACAGGTCGGCCGCCATGCCCGCGCAGTCGCCCACGTTATCACCGACGTTGTCGGCGATCGTCGCCGCGTTCCGCGGGTCGTCTTCCGGGATGCCCTGCTCCACCTTGCCGACCAGGTCGGCCCCGACGTCGGCGGCCTTGGTGTAGATACCGCCGCCGACTCGCATGAACATCGCCAGCAGCGCGGCCCCGAAACCGAAGCCTTCCAGCACCTCTGGAGCGTTGGCCCGGTAGATGAGCACCACGATGGTCGCGCCGAGCAGGCCCAGGCCGACGGTGAACATGCCCGCGACCCCGCCGGTCCGGAAGGCGATCTTCATCGCGCGATTCTGGCCATCCTCCCGCGCCGCCGCGGCGACGCGGACGTTGCCGCGCACCGTCAGCGACATGCCCGTAAAACCGGTGAGACCGGAGAACAGGGCACCCACCAGGAAGAAGGCGCTCCGGCCCCAGCGCACGGCGGTGTCGTCCGCGGGAAGCACCAGAAGGATGAAGAAGATCGGCAGGACAAAAAAGCCGATCGTCCTGAACTGACGCCGGAGGTAGGCCGCCGCGCCCTCCTGCACCGCCAGGGCGATCTCCTGCATCTTCGCGGTGCCCTTGCTGGCGGCCAGCACCTCGCGGACCAGCCCGAAAGCCACCCCGAGGGCCAGCAGCGCGATGACCCCCGCGACGACGACCAGCACCAGGTTCCCGCCGGTCACAGTGACGGAGCTGGCCGCCGCAGCCACGGCGTTAACGCTTGACAATTCGTGTCCTCCTTGACCCTCAAGCCGGGCATCGTGCCGCTCTGGTGGGCCGTGCGTTACTTCGCCGCACAGGCCGCGTACCGGCGCACGCCGGGAGCGGCGGTCAGCCGCATCCGGTGCCAGGCAGGTGGCGCATGCACTGAGTAGTGCCACCAAGACAGTGGCGGGAGTCTACGCAGGCAGCACGGCAATGGTAAAGACAGGGTCCTTCCTAACACGTTAGAGACATGCCTGTAATAAAAGTATGCCCGAATCGATATCGCTACCCGAGCCTGGTCCATGGGGCCCGTGTGGCGGATTCATCCCGTCAGCAGCGCGGCCGCCAGCGCGGCGCCCGGGACGCCGGCCGACGGCCGGGAGGGAATGCGGACGGACGGCGGCTAGCCGGCCGCGGACGGCGGCTTAGCTGGCCGCCGGGGCCACGGGCCAGCTCATCCGCACGCTGAGCCCGGATTCGGTGGACGAGACCTGCACGTCATCGGCCAGGCCGGAGATCACGGCCAGGCCGAACGCGGCCGGGAACGCCCCGTCTCGCGTTTCCGCGGGCACGGGGTGGAACGGTGCCGAGCCGCCATTCGAGGCGGACACGGCCGCGGTGTCCATGACCGGGGCGAATCCGGCCGCGTCCGGTCCCGCGTCGGGGGGCGCGGCGTCGCTGACCACAACCTCGAAACGTTCGCCCAGGTCGGTCAGCTCGATCCGGACCGGTTCGGCGGGGCAGTAGCGGCGGTGTGCTTCCACCGCCCGCGAGCATGCCTCGCCGACGGCGAGCCGCACCTCATCGAGCAGTGCCTCGGCCACGCCGCTGCGGCGGGCGACGGCGGTGGCGACCAGCCGCGCCGTGCGGACGTGCGCGGGCAGCGGCGTGAACGTGACTTCAACGGTGGCCATCAGGAGAGCGTCAGCCGGCCGCGTGCTACTTCTCGGCTTTGCGGGCGGCGATGGCCTCATCCACCGTGTCGTGAATGCCGAAGACCTTGGTCAGTCCCGTGATGCGGAAGATCTTGAGGATCCGCTCCTGCGTGCATACCAGGTCGAGAGAACCGTCGTAGGCGCGCACGCGCTTAAGTCCCCCAACGAGGACCCCGAGACCGGTAGAGTCGAGAAACTCGACCCTCTCCATGTTCACGACCAGGTTGTAGTTGTTCTTATTGACCAGATCGATCAGCAGCTCACGGAGACGCGGTGCGGTGTACACGTCGATCTCGCCCTCAACATCGACGACCTCGATGCCGTCCTGTGTGTGGTGACCTAGCTTCAGTTCCACAAAATCCTCCAGCGCCATGCAGTCGTCGTCTCGGCGTCCCGCCCCTGCCGCGTGGTCCGGCGGACCAGGGACGCGGGACGATCCTCGGGGCATTCAACCACGCTCCGGTGTCATGTCTATACGAAATCCAGCTGCCGGGCACGCCGCAGCGACAGATGAGACACTGAAAAACCGTGGCTTCGATCACCCCCCTGCCGAGTGAGTCAGCGCCTGAGCAGGGCCCTCGCCCGGCCTGGCCGGCGGCGGCCGGCTCAGAAGTTTCCCGCGCGGGAATACGCCCGCTGCGGGCCGCCCCCGGTGCGGGTGGCGGTGAGCTGCCGTCCGCGGATCAGGCGATCCCGGCCTTCGGCATGCTCCGGGACGGTGAGCGGACCGGCCGGCTGATCCACCTTGAGCAGATCGCGGGGCGAACCGGCGTCCCGGCCCCCTGGCCGGACTGGGTCCCGGCCGAGGTGACCTCGGCGCTGGGCCGCCGCGGCGTCCGCACGCCGTGGGCCCACCAGGTCACGGCGGCCGATCACGCCCGCCACGGCCGCAACGTGATCATCTCGACGGGTACCGCCTCCGGGAAATCGCTCGGGTATCTGCCGGCCCTGACCGGGATCCTCGAAGGCGGGACGGCACTGTACATCGCGCCCACCAAGGCCCTGGCCGCTGACCAGCTGGCCGCGATCCGGGCTCTGGGGCTGCCGGGCGTCCGGGCGGCCGCGCTGGACGGTGACACCAGTGCCGGGGAGCGGGCCTGGGCCCGCTCCCACGCCGACTACCTGCTCACCAATCCAGACATGCTGCACCACGTGCTGCTGCCTCAGCACCGCAGGTGGCCGGGGTTCTTCAGCCGCCTGCGGTACGTCATCGTGGACGAGTGCCACGGCTACCGGGGCGTCTTCGGCTCGCACGTGGGGCATGTCCTGCGCCGGCTGCGGCGGGTGGCCGGGCATCACGCCCGCGACACCCATCCGGTCTTTATCCTGGCCTCCGCGACGGCGGGCCAGCCCGGTGAGACCGCGCGCCGCCTGACCGGCCTGGCGGCCGAGGAAGTCACCGCCGACGGCTCGCCGCACGGGCCCGTGTCGTTCGCCATGTGGGAGCCGCCGCTGACGCCGGCCCGTGGCGAGGCGGGCGCGCCAGTACGACGGACGGCGACCGCGGAGGCCGCCGAACTGCTCGCCGGGCTGGTCCGCGAGGACGTCGCGACGCTGGCTTTCGTCCGCTCACGCCGAGCCGCCGAAGCCGTCGCCCTGCACGCCAGGCGCCTCCTCACGGAGCAGGGCGCCGCCGACCGCGCCACCCGGGTCGCGGCCTACCGGTCGGGTTACCTGGCCGAGGACCGGCGGCGTGTCGAAGCGGCCCTGCGCGGTGGCCGGCTCACCGGCCTGGCCACCACGACCGCCCTGGAGCTCGGGGTCAACATCACCGGCCTGGACGCGGTGCTCATCGCCGGATGGCCCGGTACCCGGGCGTCTCTCTGGCAGCAGGCAGGCCGGGCCGGGCGGCGGGGCACTGGCGCCGTCGCGGTACTGATCGCCAGGGACGACCCGCTCGATACCTACCTGGTCCACCACCCGGAGATCCTGCGGCATCCGGTCGAGGCCACCGTGCTCGATCCCGGGAACCCCTACGTCCTGGCCCCGCACCTGTGCGCGGCGGCGGCCGAGCTGCCGCTGACCGAGGCGGATCTCGCGCTGTTCGGCCCTGGCGCCGCGGCGGTCGCCGAGGATCTGTGCCGCCGCTCGCTGCTGCGCCGCAGGCCGTCCGCCTGGTACTGGACGCGCCGGGCCCATGCGGCCCGGATGACCAGCCTGCGCGGAACCGGCGCCGACCCCGTCAAAATCGTGGAAGAGACGACCGGACGGCTCGTCGGGACCGTGGACGAGCCGTCCGCGCACGTCCTCGCGCACGACGGCGCCACGTACCTGCATCAGGGAGACACCTATCTGGTCAGCGCGCTGGATCTGGCCGACGGGGTGGCGCTGGTGGAGCTGGGTGACCCGGGGTACGTGACCTCGGCCCGCCAGGTGACCGACATCGAGATCATCGGCCAGCAACGCCAGGTGCGGTGGGGTGACGCGCAGGTGTGCTTCGGCGATGTCGAGGTCACGAGGCAGGTCATCTCGTATATCCGGCGCCGGCCCGACAGCGGCCGCCCGCTGGGCGAGACGCCACTGAACCTGCCGCCGCGGACACTGTGCACCCGCGCGATGTGGTGGACCGTTTCCGATGCGCAGGCCGTCCGGCTGGCCGCGGCCGGGGTGGATCTGCCCGGTGCCGCGCACGCGGCCGAGCACGCCTCCATCGGCCTGCTCCCGCTCTTCGCGACCTGCGACCGGTGGGACATCGGCGGCGTCTCCACTGACGTGCACCCGGCGACCGGCCGCCTGACGGTGTTCGTCTACGACGGGCACGAGGGGGGTGCCGGCTTCGCCGAACGCGGCTACGAGGCCGCCGCCGCCTGGCTCACGGCCACCCGGCAGGCGATCGAATCGTGCGAGTGCGAGGCCGGCTGCCCGTCCTGCATACAGTCGCCGAAGTGCGGAAACGGGAACTCGCCGCTGTCCAAGACCGGGGCGCTGGCGCTGCTGGGCACGCTGCTCGCGGGCCTTGCTCCCGGCACCGGACCGGAGGGCGAAAGGGGGGCGGCCCTCGCCGGGGGGGAGAGCGAGGGCCGCCGCACGGTCCGGCCCTGGGGGGGAGGAGCCGAACCGGCTTCAAGTAAAGCTTATCGTGAATCGGGCTTGCGGGCACACTTCAGGACAACGAAAGACCTTCCGCGGCAAGGAGAATTAAAACATATGCCACGCGATCTGGATAGTGCGGGCGAGGACTGATCTTTATAGCACGGCTGGAGAGATGGCGAGAAGCGGGGCAGCATTCTTTGATCTCGACAAGACCCTCATCTCGAGATCGAGCACGCTGGCGTTCTCCCGGCCCTTCTACCGCCATGGCCTGATCTCCCGGACGGCCATGATCCGGGGTGCCTTTGCGCAGGCGGTGTTCCGGCGGGCCGGCGCAGATCATGAGCAGATGGAGCGCATCCGCAGCCAGGCGAGCCGGCTGTGCCGGGGCTGGCAGGCCGAGCGGGTCCGCGAGATCGTCAGCAGGCACCTGGACGACACCATCGTCCCGCACCTGTACGCAGAGGCGAGGGCACTTGTGTCCGGGCACCTTGAGGCGGGCCGTGACGTCATCGTCGTCAGCGCGTCCGGCCACGAGGTCGTCGACCCGATTGCCGCGCTGCTCGGCGCGGACACGGTGATCGCGACACAGATGGTCATCGCGGACGGCCGGTACACCGGCGACGTCGCCTTCTACGCCTACGGCGAAGCGAAAGCCGCGAAGATGCGCGAGCTGGCCGCGCAGCGCGGATACCGGCTGGCCGATTGCTACGCCTACAGTGACTCGATCACCGACCTGCCGATGCTGGAGGCCGTGGGTCACCCGACCGCGGTCAATCCTGACCGGGCACTCCGGCACGTGGCGGCCGCCCGCGACTGGCCAATCCTGTCCTTCGCGGCGCCGCCGCGCCGGCGCAGGCCGCACCGCTGATTCCGATCGCGACGGCTATTCGCTAAACCACCAGTTCACGGCATGCGACGGGGCTTACTGATCGATGTCACGAATTGATTACGCCAGGGCCTTTTCAAGCCCCGGCGTTCGTCGTAAAAAGGAGTCACGGACACCGAAACGTCCGGGCACGACAGCCGGGAACCCACGCACGACCAGCCATGAGAGGCTTGCCGGCCAGGAACGCCGGAGACGTTCTAGCGCCCACACCGACGCAGGCGGAGGCGACGGCCTGGCAGGCAAGCATAAGGCGCGCGCCTGGTACCCCAGCAGACAGTGCATTGCGACGGCGCCCCTTCCGGGGGCGCCGTTCGCATGCCAGGTGGGGGCAATATCGTTACGGTCCGCAATCGCCCCGGTGCGTACCGGCGAACGACAGGCCTGTCCGGGCTCTAGCTGCACCTATACCAGCGGACAGGGTAACGTCTCGTACCAGCGGACAGGGTAACGTCTCGCTCTTGCGCCAAACGGGCGATAGCGCTGAACTGGTGGCGGACACACGATACCGATGAGGCGGAGGATGGCACGTGTGCCGCCTGGCATCAGGCTCGAACCGCCCGTAGCAGGCGAGGAGGAGCTTATTCCATCGCATCGGTAAATAATGTGCCCAGGCGGCAAATTGTCTCAAATACCGCAAAAGCCACGAACCGGCGGCCGGTAAAACAGCTCGCCTCATACAGTTCGCGCAAGAACGGAGTCAGCGTTGACCAAAGAGACTCTTTCCAACCTGCTGCGAGAATCGCGCCGATTTGATCCGCCACCTGAACTGGCCGCCCACGCGAACGTGACGGCCGACGCGTATAAGGAGGCCGCTGCCGACCGCCTCGCTTTCTGGGCGGACAAGGCACGGCGGCTCGACTGGGAACAGCCCTGGGATCAGGTCCTCGACTGGTCGCATGCTCCGTTCGCCAAGTGGTTCACCGGCGGGACGATCAACGCCTCGGTCAACTGCGTGGACCGGCATGTGGCCGCCTGGTCGCGGTTCGAGGGCATGTACTTCGCCGGTGACGGGGCGAAGAAGGACGCGGACGGCGACCTGTGGCTGCTCGGCCGCGTGGACGACATCATGCTCGTGTCCGGCCACAACATCTCCACCACGGAGGTTGAATCCGCGCTCGTCTCGCACCCGCGGGTCGCCGAGGCCGCCGTCGTCGGGGCCAGCGACCCGGTCACCGGGCAGGGCATCGTGGCGTTCACCATCCTGCGCGGTGACGGCGGGCAGGATGATGACGACCTGGCCACCGAGCTGCGCAACCACGTGGTGCAGGTCCTCGGGCCGATCTGCCGCCCGCGGCAGATCCTCGTGGTCGCGGAGCTGCCGAAGACCAGGTTGGGCAAGATCATGCGGCGGCTGCTGCGTGACGTGGCCGAGCACCGGTCGCTCGGCGACGTGACCACGCTGACCGACAGCACGGTCATGGATCTGATCTCGGAGCAGCTGCCGACGGCGAAGGCTGACGACTGAGCCAGCCCGCTGCTGCCGCGCCCGCGGCGTGGCCCGGCGGCCACGCCGCAGGCGCGAATTATGCCCGGCGCACGTCACCCGGCATAATGATCTGTTGCGGCGCGTACCTCACCGGCGATGGACGTCGCGGACGCTAGCCTTGAACACGGCGGGTGCCGGGGGAAAACGGCGCCGGGCTGACCCGGCGCCAGCTGCCGCGCTGAGTTCCCGTGGTGCAAGCCGCCGGGACGGACGCGGCACCCATCCCGCGCGATGAGCGGAAAGATGCGAGCGCACGATGGGAGAAGAACCGATGGCGCAGACCGGAACGCCGCGGCCCGCGGGCAGCGACCAGTCACTGGGCGAGCTCGTGGCCCAGGCAGCGAAGGACGTCTCGCAGCTGATCCGGGGGGAGATGAACCTGGCCAAGGCCGAGCTGGGCGTCGACGTGCGCCGGATCGGTGTGGCCGTGGCCCTGCTTGCCATGGCGGCCTTCGTCGCCTGCCTGATGCTCGTCCTGCTCTGTTTCGCCTTCGCCTACGGCCTTGTGGCGCTCGGCATCTGGGAATGGGCCGCGTTCCTCATCGTCGCCGGCGTCTGCCTGGCACTGATCGCCCTGGCCGCGCTGATCGCCGTGCTGCGGGTGCGCGGGGTGACCGGCCTGCGCAATACCAGGAGCACCGTGCAGGACACGATCAAGGTGCTGCGCGGCAGCGACGGCCGCCCGGAAATCGCCGGCCCGGCCCAGCGGTGACCGCGCTCCGATGACCACTGGCACTGACTCGGCCATCCATATTGGCGGGCCCTGGGCGCACCGGTCCGTCAGTGCCAACGGCACGCGTTTCCACATCGCAGAAAGCGGTGACGGCCCGCTGGTCCTGCTGCTGCACGGGTTTCCCGAGTTCTGGTGGACCTGGCGGCGGCAGCTCGCGTCGCTGCCCGCGGCGGGCTTCCGTGCCGTCGCTGCCGATCTGCGCGGCTACGGCGGCAGCGACAAGCCCCCGCGCGGCTACGATCTGGTCACCGCGGCCTCCGACGTGGCCGGGCTGGTCCGCGCGCTCGGCGAGGCCAACGCGATTGTCGTCGGCCACGACTGGGGCGGGCTGGTCGCCTGGACGGTCGGCGCGTACTTCCCGAAGATGGTCCGGCGTCTTGCGGTCGTGTCGGTCGCCCATCCGCTGCGCATGCGGGGAGCGATGTTCGCCGAGCCGCTCAGCCACCGGCGCCGCAACGGTCACATGCTCGCCTTCCAGCTGCCGGTCATGCCGGAGCGGCGGCTGCTGCACGACGACGCCGAACTGGTCGGGCGCATGCTGGCGGACTGGTCGGCACCGGGGTGGCCGGACGGCGAGACCGAGCAGGTGTACCGCCGGGCCATCCAGATACCGTCCGTGGCCCACTCGGCCATGGAGTACTACCGCTGGTTCTTCCGCTCGACAGTGCGCCCCGACGGCATGCGGTACACGCACCGGATGCGGGTTCCTATCCAGGCCCCGACGCTGCAGGTGCACGGGGCGCTGGACACCTGCGTCCTGCCCGGTACCGCGCGCGGCGCCGGGCGGCACGTGGAGGGCCCGTACCGGTGGCGCATGATCGACGGCGCCGGCCACTTCCCGCACGAGGAGCGCGCCGACCGGTTCGACGCCGAACTCCGCGGCTGGCTGACGGACTCCGAGCCGGAACGATGACGGAGACGGGCGGCCCGGGCCAGGGCGGGGCGAGCCCGGACCACGACCCTGGCCGCTCCGGCGGGCCGCCGGCCCGGGACCGCGATCCGGCGGGCCGGCCGCGTAACGCCCGGCCGCGCGACGGCCTCGGGCGGCCGCTCCCGAAGGACGCGCCCGGCGCGCCGCGGGTCCCGGACGACCTGATCCTGCCGCCCGGCCAGAGCCTGGGGCTCGCGGACGCGATGCTGGCCTCCGGGCGCCCGTTCCACGCCCATGAGGTGCTCGAGGCGTCCTGGAAATCCGCGCCGGCCGACGAACGTGACTTCTGGCAGGGCCTGGCTCAGCTTGCGGTGGGCCTGACCCACGCCCGGCGCGGCAACGCCCGCGGCGCCGTGGCGCTGCTCCGCCGGGGCGCCACCGCCATCCGCGCCTTCGCGCCGGCCGATCCGCACGGCGTACCGGTGAACCGGGTGGCCGGCGACGCGGAGGGCCTCGCGGACAGGATCACCCGCGACGGGCTGGCCCAGATCCCCCCGGGCGCGCTGCTGCTGCGGCTGCGCCCCTGACGGCCACGGCGCACCGCCGCTAGTCGCATCCTTCGGTGGACACCGGGACGGTCGCGGCGCTGCCCGCGCGCGCGTCCGCGGACACCTCGGCGGAGGTGAGCACGAAGCCGGTGTCGGGAACCCCGACGGCCGCCGCGAACACGACCCCGTAAACGCTCCCGTCCGGCGCGATCAGCGGGCCACCCGAGTTGCCCGGCTCGACATTGGCCTTCACCTGGTAGATCTGCCGTGTGACCTGGCTTGTCTGGTAGATGTCGGGGCCGGTCGCGTCCTGGATGCCGCCGACCCGCGCGGGCACTGCGGTGAAGGCGTGATCGAGCGGGTATCCCGCGACCACGGCGTCCGCGCCCGCCTGCGCCTGGCCCGCGAATTCGAGCGGTGTCATGTTGAGGCCGGGAACGTAGAGGATCGCGATGTCGACCTGGGGGTCATAGAAGACCACGGTTGCCTGGTACACCGCGCCGTTCTCCGCGAAGACCTGGGGCCCCTGGGTGACGCCAGCCACGACATGGGCGTTGGTGATGATGTGATCGGGTGCGTAGACGAAGCCGGAGCCTTCGATGATCCGCGAGCAGCTGGGCGCCGTTCCCTTGATCTTGACCACCCGGCTGCGGGCGGCGAGATACCCGGCACTGTCCAGGACGGCATTGTCCGGCGGGGCCACGCTCAGCACGTGCGTGGCGCCGATTCCGCTGAACACCTCGGGGAACGGCCCGCTGGCCAGCAGGCGGCGGAAGTCGGAGAACATCGTCCGGGCCGGCGTGGGCATCAGCCGGTCCGTCGTGCGCAGCACCGCGGAGTTGTTCACCTGCGACACGACCCCGCTGAAGGGCGAGGCGACCAGGACCGAACCGATCACCCAGGCGATGAGCAGCACGGAGAGCACGCTGACGACAGCCCCGCCCACGCTGTCGAGGAAGGCGGCCGGCCGCCACGTCATGTGCGATCGCAGGGCCGTGCCGATGGCGGAGGCGGCGAACTGCCCAATGATGGCGAGCAGGACCAGGATCACGACGGCGACCAGATCCTGCTGATTCTGGCCGCCGACGACGGCGCGTGAGATCGCCGGGGCGAACAGCGCCCCGGCGACCGCGCCGCCGAGGAAGCCGGCGAAGCTCAGGGCGCCGACGACGAAGCCCTGCCGGTAACCGGAGACGGCGAATGCGGCGGCGACCACCAGCAGCGCCAGGTCCAGCAAGTCAGCGTGCACGAGCCTTACGGTATCGGGCGATCCTGAGTGCCCGGGAACACTTCACCGGGTCCGCCGTCTACCTGCAGCTCGTACTCGGCACCGGTGTCCCAGGGGAGCTCCCAGCCGCCCAGCGCCAGCAGCTGATCGACCAGGGCGGCGGTGAAGCCCCAGATGAGCAGGCCCTTCACCCGGAAGCCCGGCCCGACCCGTCCGTGCGGAATCCGGACCGTCACCCGGCAGGCCGGGTCGGCCAGCTCGGCCACCCCGATCCGTTCCACCGCCGCCACCTCGCGCGGGTCCACGGCCGACACCGGGCCCGGGGAGTGCCACCAGGCCAGGACGGGCACGACCCGGAAGCCGCTGCGCCAGATGTACAGCTCGGGCAGGGTGGTGAGGACGTCGACGCCGCCTGGATCCACTCCGGCTTCCTCCGCCGCCTCGCGCAGCGCGGCGGCGGCCGGCCCGGAATCAGCGGCGTCGATGGCGCCGCCCGGGAACGCCGGCTGACCTGGATGCTGCCGGAGCCCCTGGCTGCGCTGGATGAACAGCAGGTCGGGACCGGCCGGGCCCTCGGCGAAGAGGATCAGGACCGCGGCTGGCCGGCCGCCGGACGATGGCGGCTGCAAGGGCGGCAGCACGTCCATGCGGGCTGCTGATACGGCCAGGTCGGTGAGCCAGCGCGGTGGCGGCGGGGCACCCGTCACCGCCGGCACCGGCCGCGGCCTGGGATGACCGAACGGGACTGGACCGGGGTTGCCGGAGTGGTCCGGGCTGCCCTCAGCGGTCACGAGAACGGCCCGGTCTTGACCAGCTTGGCCGCGACCTCGGGGTCCGTCGGCCCCTCCCCGAACGAGGGGCAGAGCCGGGCCACGCCGCACGCACCGCAGGCCGGACGGCGGGCGTGGCAGACGCGGCGGCCGTGCCAGATCATCCGCTGCGACAGATCCGTCCATTCCGAACGCAGGAACAGCCCGCCGACCTCCGCCTCGATCTTGACCGGGTCGGTGCTGGAGGTCCACCGGAAGCGCCGGGAGAGCCGCGCGAAGTGGGTGTCCACCGTGATGCCGGGGACCCCGAACGCGTTGCCGAGGACCACGTTGGCCGTCTTCCGGCCGACTCCGGGCAGGGTGACCAGGTCATCCAGGTTCCCGGGCACCTCACCGCCGAAGCGGTCGCAGAGGGCCTGGCCGAGCCCGATGAGGCTGTTCGCCTTGGCGCGGAAGAAGCCGGTCGACTGGATCATCTTCTCCAGCTCCGCGCGGTCGGCCGACGCGTAGTCAGCGGCCGACCGGTAACGGGCGAACAGCGCCGGCGTCACCATGTTGACCCTCTTGTCGGTGCATTGCGCGGACAAGATGGTGGCGACGAGCAGCTCCAGCGGTGAGCTGAAGTTCAGCTCGGTGTGCGCGTCGGGGTAAAGCGCGGCCAGATCGCGGTTGATCCGGCGGGCGCGGCGGACCAGCGCGGTTCGCGACTCAGCTTCGGCGATCACCGCACCAGCCTATTGACTGTGACGTCCCCGGCGGCCCGCCGCGGGTATAGCGGGCCATCTGGGCCGCCCGGGTCGTAGGAGGGTGGCCCAGCTACCCACTCGTCGCCAGGCTCAGGGCCGGATCGCGACCGTGGCGACCAGATAGCGGTGGTCGCTGCCGAACCCTGGCTTGGCGGCGATGTCAGTGACCGCCAGACGCGCTCCCGTCAGTACGTGATCTATGCGGGCGAAGGGTGGCACAACGGCGCCATTCGGCCACGTCATGTCGGTCGCCTTCCCCCGCGCCGCGGCCCCGTCGGTCAGCCCGTCGTGCAGGAGGGCCACGAACCCGCTGTTGCCCCACGTGGCGTTGAAATCCCCGGTTATCAGCATGCGACTGTCGCCGCTGGCACGCACGGACCGGCTGACAGCGGCCAGCGCCGCTGACCACTCCCGCCAGGACACGGGGAGCGGTGCCAGAGTATGCACAAGGCGCAGGGCAACCGGCCCACCTGGCGACCACAGGGTGGCCTCGACCATGTATGGCCTCGGCCAACCGTCCCACAGCACGGTCCGTACCTGGCACCCGGTCAGGCGCAGCCGGGAGGCGATCAGGAAGCCGGTCGCGCCGTAGGCCGGCGCCGCGCAACGGTAGGGGAGTCTGGCCAGCGCGCCCGAGGCCACCATGGCCTGCAGCGCCGGTGGCGTGAACTCCTCCAGGGTTACGAGGTCGGGGCGGTCCTGTTCGATGGCTCGCACGTAACCGCCGTCGAAGTGGACGCTCTTGTCAATGTTCGCGTCGAATACCCGCACCACCGGGGCGTGCCGGGTCCACGCGGGCACGGGAGCCGCAGCGAGTAGCTCCGGCGTGACAAACACTAGCTGGGCGGCGACGATGAGGGCAGCTGCCGCGGCAAGCCACCAGCGCCGCGCTATGAGCGCCACCACGGCTACGACCCAGGCCGGCAGGTAGACGATCAGAGTGAGGGCGTTGAGTATGACCAGGGGCTCGATCGAATCCCAGGCCACAAGTCGCAGCAGCGCGGCGAGCCCGAGCACAGCGACGATCAGCCACCCGGCGAAAAGGCCAGCCCGCGCGACAGCCTGCCCGCGGTGGCGACGAAGCAGCGGATAGGCCTCTCTCGGCTCGATAGCGCCAGGCACTTCCGTCACGATCGTCAACGTACCGTGGCTGGCAGACCCGCTGCACTTCACCTGCGCCTACCTGCACCATGGACTGCCTCACACCGTTCCGGGCTTGCTTCTGCCGGACGGGCCTAGGAGGCCGCGGGACCGGGCGAGGCCGGACGGTTCCGCCGTTGCGGCCGGTGCCGGCCCGGCGGCGGCGTGCTCGTCGTCGCGTCCCAGCTCACCTCGACGGCCGGCGCGGAATTGATGGAGATCGTCGCGTTGCCGCCGGCGCCATCCTGGCGCCACACCTCCACCCCCACGGTGACGCTCTGGCCCGCGCTCAGCTGGCCGGACGACGGGCTCGTCGTTAGATCCGGCGACGACGCGATGGCGGTCCAGCTGACCGGGCCGCCGCTCGCCGTCAGCACGATCTGGCCGGCCAACGCGGTCCCAAGGTCAAGGGTGCCGGGGCTGACCTCGAGCTGGCCGGCCACGGATGGACTGGCGGATGCCGACCGCGCCGCGGCGGGGGCCGGGCTGCCGGGCGAACCCGGGGCCGCCGGGCCGGGCAGCAGCGCCACGCTCATGGCGCGTTGCGGCGTGCGCGCCGGGGTGATGACCGGGGGCATGGCCCTCGCGGTCGCCCGCGTCAGCTGCCCGGGACCGTCACCGGGTGGCGCGTCATCGGCGGCCGCCGCCCGGGGCAGCCTGCCCCGGCGCTCAGCGCCGGTACCAGGCGCCGCCGGATTCTGGACCCGCCGGATCGCCTGGCCTGCCCCCGCTTGCGCCGGGGCGTCCGCGGCGGCCGGCTGATGGCCGGTGTCACCGCTGAGCGCGGCGTGCCCGCCGAGGCCGCCGGCGGCCAGCGCGGCCGCGATGCCGGCCGCCGCGGCCGCCAGCACGGCCCCCGTCCCGGCGAGAACCCGCCGGCGGCGCCTGCGGGATACCGCACCGCGTAGCCCCGGGCCAGGCCGGTTCATGGGCGGGTCAGCAGGCCGGGTACCGGGCTGGGTACCCGGCTGGGCCGCCCGGCTTCCGGGTACACCGGCCCGCGGGTAACCCGGCAGGCCGTGACGACGCCCGTTATCCCTGTCCGGGGTGGCGGTGGCGTCCTGGGCCGCGTCGCGATGCTCCGCCGCGACCGCGGGATCCTGTTCGTGCGCGGCCGCGGCCAGATGGTCCCGGGGCCCGGCGTCACCGATGACCGGAACAGCCTCGCGGGCAGCGGCCCCACGCTCCCGGGGCTCCGGGTCACTGAGGCGGCTCAGCACGCCGGCCCAGCCTCCCTCGATCATGGCCGGCTGGGGGATCAGGCCGAAGATTTTCGCTGCGGAGACATTCCGGGGCAGCCGGGGCCGGCACGCCGGGCACGGGGCGGCGTGCCGCAGCACCCGCTCACGAACCGCGGGGGTCACGGTGCCGGTCCAGCCCTGCAGGGCCTCGGCGCGGCCGGCGCACTCCTGGCTGTCCCGGTTGATAAGGATCTCGGCGGTCAGGGCCCGCTCCAGTTGCCGCTGCGCGGCGGTCAGCAGCGACGGCGTGTCCGGGCCCGCCAGGCCGAGGACGCGGGCCACCTCCGGCGGGGTCATCCCGTGCCGGGTGACGAGATCAAGAGCCTCCCGCTCCGCGGCGGGCAGTGATATCACCGAGTTCCAGGCCATGATGCGCAGGGCCGCGTCCCGCTGCTGGGGCCGGGCCACCGGCTCATCACTCTCACCCGCCGACCCCGGGCAGTGACGGTCACACTCGGCTCGCGCGATCGCGAAGAGCCACGCTTTCAGCATCGCCGGATCGTCGAGCTCGGCGATCCGCGCATCGGCGAAGATGATGGCGTCACGCACCGCCACCTGGGCTTTCTCGCGGCTGCGCAGGACCAGCCAGCAGTACTGGTAGAGGCCTTCCGCGTGCGCTTCATAGAGCTGCCCGGCCGCGTCCGGGCCGCCCGCGCGCAGGGCCGCGACTACATCGGGTGAGTTCATAGCGAAAAGGTAGTACCGAGAGTAGTTAGTCGACTACCGAAACAGTAAAACGTAGGGCCTTGATACCGTTATTTGCGGACTGAGACGAGACTGACCACGCAGGGTATTGGTTCTCGGCTGGCCATTGACAACTCAGCCGCCTACTTCGTCACGCAATGTGATGATTACGGAATGCAGTCACCGGATGGACCGCGCAGCGGCCCGGATCGTAGGAGGCGGGCCGGAGCTAGCCCGCCGATGTGACCGGGAGCATTCGGGCATGGGCTGATCGTAAGAGCGGCCACCGACAGCCACCCCGATCTGGCACAATAGTGACCGGCCAATAACGCACGGTCCACCTCTCGGTTCACGCGGTTCACAGCCGCACCCTTCGCCACAGCGGGACGGCACAGCGGGACGGCGCCGTGGGGCTGCGCCTGGCGACGCTCATCACCACGCACATGTCCCTTTTGGTTGGGTTTGTCTCATGTCATTGACCGTTGGCGGTGATTCCCAGGAGACGCTGAGCTTTTCCCCGAGCCCGTCTCAGGAACGCGTTCGACGATGCTGTGTGACCCCCGAGGCCGATCCCTGCCTTCTTGCTGATGGCCCCGCTACGGGGCCGCGGCTTACGCGGGCCATGGCGCGGCAGGCCCGGCGCCACTGGATGCTGCTGATCCTGCTGGCCGCCGGGGCGGGACTGCGCGTCGTCACTCAGCTTGCCTACCGGCCGGCCCTGCTGTACATCGACTCACCGAAGTACCTGACCGCAGGACTGGAAAAGTACGACCCGCAGGGGTACCGCGATTTCCTGCTCATGCCGGTCTTGCGGGTCGGGAACCTGGCCACCGTGGCCGCGCTGCAGCATCTGCTCGGGCTGGCGATGGCCGTCGTCCTCTACGCCCTGCTGCGGCGCCGCCAGGCCCCCCGCTGGGCGGCCGCCCTGGCCACCGCTCCGCTGCTGCTGGACGCCTACCAGCTCCAGATGGAGCAGACCATCATGCCCGATGTCACCTTCGAGGCCTTCATCGTCGCCGGCCTGGCCATCCTCCTCTGGCACCCCCGGCCAACGCTGAACGCCATTGCCCTGGGGGGCTTCGTTCTCGGCATGTCGGCCACCGTCCGCCAGGTGGGCGAGATCCTCATCGTCCCGGCCGTCGCCTTCTGCCTGCTGGCCGCGCGCGGATGGCGGGCCCGGCTGTCGGCCGGCGGCCTGCTCGCCGTCAGCTTCGCGATCCCGGTCCTGGTGTACATGACGTACTCGGCGGCTGTCCTGCACGACCGCTTCGAGCTGTCCGATCAGGGCGACGCGGTCCTCTACGGGCGCGTCGCGGCGGCCGCCGACTGCGCCACGCTGCACGTCCCGGCGGCCGAGCGGGCGGTCTGCCCGTCGCCGCGCATCGCCGCCTCGTTCGGCGTGGACGAACTGGTCAACAACCCGGACTCGCCGGCCTACACGGCCCCGCTGCCGGCCGGGATCAGCCATGCGGAGGCCACCAAGCGGTTCTCCTACGCCGTACTGGAGCAGCAGCCGCTCCGGGTGGCCGGGGCGATCGCCAAGGACTCGGTGAAGCTGTTCGCCCTGACCAGGGACACGGCGCCGGGCGACACGCCGATCTGGCGGTGGCAGTTCCAGACCACGTACCCGACGTTCCCCGCGACGATCACGCTGCCGTCCGCGTCCGCGTTGTTCCGGAGCACCGGCGGCGGCGGCGCTCCGGTGGCCGTCCGGCCCCTGGCCGCTTTCCTGCGCGGCTATCAGCTGCATGGCGGTTACACCCCCGGGCCATACCTGCTCCTGTCGCTGCTGGCCGGGATCGGCGGAGCGGTTGCCGGCCGCCGGCGCAACGCCACGGTCGCGCTGGCCTGCCTGCTCATCACCGGCGCGGGCGCCGCGGTGCTTCTCGGGGCCGACTTCTACGAGTTCTCGTGGCGCTACCAGCTCCCGGCCCTGGTGACGCTTCCGGCCGCCGGTGCACTCGGGGCCGGCGTGCTCCAGGCCCGCTTCCGCCCGGCGGCCCGGCGGAAGGCCGGTCGCCCGGCGGCCGGGCAGAAGGCTGCTGCCGCGACCGCACCGTATCCGGCAGTAACGTTGGGCAGGTGCCCAGCGAGCGTGAGCAACCGGACATCCGGACCCTTGAGTCCCGCGTCGTCTACCAGGACTCCTGGATCCGGCTGAGGCAGGACCGGATCGAGCGGCGGGACGGTTCCCGCGGGACGTACGCCGTCGTCGAGAAACCCGACTTCGCCCTGGTCATCCCGGCCGAGAACGACGGCTTCCACCTGGTGGAGGAGTACCGGTACCCGATCCGGCGCCGTAGCTGGTCATTCCCGCAGGGAGGCTTCCCGGCCGGCGCGGCCGGCACCCCGGCCGACCTCGCCCGCCTGGAGCTGAGCCAGGAGACCGGCCTGCGGGCGCGCGAGCTGACCCCCCTCGGTTTCCTGCACTGTGCCCACGGGACGACCGATCAGGGCTACCACATCTTCCTCGCGACCGGCCTCCAGCCGGGAGCGCCGGACCGGGAGCCCGAGGAACAGGACATGCGGCAGCAGTGGGTACCGCGCGCCCGGTTCGGGGACATGGTCCGCGAGGGGGTCATCACCGACGATTCCACGCTGGCCGCGTTCGCCCTGCTGCTGCTGCACGAGAAACATCCGGGCTGACGTCGTGCCAGGCTTCGTTCGGCATGCGCGGCGCGGCCTGCGCCGGCACTGGCTGATAGCGGTGCTGCTCACACTCGCCGCCGCCCTGCGGGGGGTGGTGCTGTTCGCGTACCGGCCGGCCCTGATCTTCCCGGACAGCCTGCGGTACCTGCAGTTCGCGCAGCGTTTCGTCAGCGGGCACTGGTCACCCGACACGATCCGGCCGAGCGGCTATTCGATCCTGCTCATCCCGGCGACCGCGCTTCATGCGCTGTTCCTGATCCCGCTGGCGCAGCACGCACTCGGGCTGGCCGAAGGCGCGATGATCTACGCGGTCCTCGCCCACCGGGGCAGCCGCCGATGGCTGGCCGCGCTGGCGGCCGTCCCGGTGCTGTTCGACCCGCTCCAGCTCGACCTGGAGCAGTACGTCCTGAGCGACGTCTGCGCCACGTTTTTCGTGCTCACCGCGCTGGTCGTGCTGGTCTGGCACGGGAGCCGGGCGGGGCGGGGGGCGATGGCCGCCGCCGGGCTTCTGCTGGGTGCCGCCGCGGTGACCCGGGTGGCCGATGTGGTGCTGATCGTCCCGGCTCTGCTCTACCTCACGGTCACCATGCGGCCGTGGCGGCGGCTGGCGGCGGGCGGTGGCATCCTGGCCGGCTCTTCCTGCTGCTCGTCGCGGGCTACGCGGGCTGGTTCACGGCCGCCCACGGGCAGTGGGGCCTGACCGGCTACAACGGGACGTTCCTGTACGGCCGGGTGGTCCAGTTCGCAGACTGTTCCGGGCTGCGGCTGCCGGCCTACGAACGGCCGCTGTGCCCCGCGCAGCCCCCGGCGCAGCGCAATTACGACTTCTACATGTGGTCGGCGCAATCCCCCCAATGGCAGTTCCGTCCGCCGTCCACGATGACCAGGCAGGCGGTGGTCTTCGACTTCAGCCGGACGATCCTGGTCCACCAGCCGCTCAGCTACCTGGCCGCGGTGGGAGCCGATACCGGCTACGGATTCTCCCCGGTCCGGGGTAACGGCCCCGAGCACTACCCGGCCGAGTACCTGAAATTCCAGCCCGCTTTCCCGCCGTACGCCGAGGTGGGAACGGCCCTGCGCAGCTATGGTCACACCGGCCCGGCGGTGCAGCCCGCGCTGGCCCGTTTCCTGGCCGGATACGGCCGCTTCTGCTACGTCCCCGGGCCGGTGCTCGCCGCCGGGCTGCTGATCGGCCTGGCCGGCCTGGCCGGGACCAGGCGATCCCGGCGGCGCGGCCTGCGTTCCGCGGACCTGCTCTTCACCGGCACCGCGCTGGCCGCGCTCGTCTCGGCCGCCGCTTTCGCGCCGTTCGACTGGCGGTACCAGCTGCCTCAGCTCACCTTGATCCCGGTCGCCGCCGGGCTGGGGGTGATGGCCCTGGCCGGCTGGGGGGCACCGGGCCGCGCCGCAGCCGGTCAGGCCGCGGGCCCCCGGCCACCGAAGACCGCTCGCCGGTGGCCCGCTTCAGCGGTTCCCACCACGAGCGGTTCTCCTGGTACCACCGCACGGTGGCGTCGAGCCCGGCCGCGAAAGGCGTTCACGGGCGGTACCCCATGCCGCGCAGGGTCCGGACGTAGTGCGACCCGATGAAGCCGGCCCCGCCGGTCACCAGGATTCTCATGATTGATCTATACCGTCCGGCGGCCCGGCAGAACATCGCGGGGACATTCGTAACATCTGAGCATCGGCTGTAACGGCTGGGCATCAACCTGCGTCGCTCGTGCACTGCCACGCTGGTCCGCGCGTCTTGTATGAATATCCGCGCGCAGAGAGGACCCCAGGGAATGAGCGTCGGCACCACAGCGGCTACGGCCACGAACGAAGATGGCGACACTGCCGGGGCTCATGAACTGGACGACGCGGCTCCTTTTTGCGCCGCCTGCGGTACCTGGGTGGGGATGTTCGCGCCAGGGGACGGGTGGCGGCACTTTCGCGGTCATACGGCCCCGGGCCGCACGCGGTCACCGTTCGACCCCGGGCACGAGGTCGAACTGGCGTGGTGCGTTCCCCCGGCCCGTTCCGTGTCCCCGGCCCAGCTCGAGCAGTTGCTCGCCGCGCTGAACGACGCGATCGCCTACCGCGAGCACGCCTCCGCCTCCGGCTACGCCACGGCCTACCGGGTCCTGCGCCGTCAGCTGGCTGGCCCGCCCCGCTCCATGCCCTGAAGGCCGCCGGACCGGCGGTCCCGCTCATCACGCCACCACGGCCCGGCGAAATAGGCCGCCGCGATGAGGTTCCCGCTGCCTAACCACCAGCCGCCGGTGCGGCCGCGTCGCCACGCCGTTCCGGCTGTCTCGCGATGACATCGGCCAGGCTGACGGTGCGTGGCACGCTGCGATGCGGGGACGGCCCGTCCTCCCGCGGGTCGTCCTCCCAGCCCAGCGCATGCCTGCTGGCCAGGTTGGCGTCGGGGTGCGCGCGGCGGCCGGGCGGGCTCGGCCGCTGTATCGGCGCTCGATGTCGCGGGCCCGGCGTGCCGGCCCGCCGCGCTTCGTCCCAGCCGCGCCCCGCTGGCGGCCAGCACAGCCGGCGAGCGCTCCGGGGCCTCATATGCGTGCCTGCTCCGGCGTTCCTGGCCATCGCCCGGCAGCCCAGGCCGCGTCCGCCGCCTGCCGCCGCTCGCATCAGATCCTTGCGTTACGCGGTTTCGGGCTGCCGCTGAGTGCCATCTGGCGTGCTTGTGCGCCGGGTTCGTATCAAGCGGCCGGCCGGCATCTCCGTCATGAGTGAGGGTGACCTTGCCGCTCCGGCGGGCGTGCGGCGGCCGAGCATCAAGTGACCGCGCTGGGCAGGGTCATCGAGGCTTATCTGATCAGCGCTGAGTCCCACGCGGCACAACGCTAGAGAGCTGGGATCACCATGCAGACTGCCTTCTCCATCGAGAACGTGTCATCCTCAGCGAGCTTCAATCCACTGCCCGTGACCGAGGGGGGCGGGTCTTCGCTGTCGGTCAGCTTCGACATATTCAATAGCGGACCCAACCATATTGCTGGGCTCTTCGTCACGTCCGACTCCTGGGCCAGCTGGCAGATCGTCCACGCCCAATTCGTGCAGTTCATCGGCGGCGGGGAAAACTGGAGCGCGAGCTTCAGCGTCGACACATCTGTGCGGACTTTCGAGTTCGTGGTGTTCTGTGACGACCTCGGCGGGACCGACTCGGTGCCACGGATCTGGAATACGAATGGCGGGTCCGTATTCCAGGTTCAGACGGTGGAGGTCTAGTGTTCTTACCGGCCCGTATGGGGTGGTGTGATGACCAAACGAACCAGCAAACATCCCCGGCGAAGCTCCAGGCCGCCGTCTCCTCAGCGCTTACCGGTTGCAGGCGACGACCGAGGACGACACGGGAAGCCTGGACGTGTGGATTCCGCTGCCCGTAGCGCCCGGACCGTATTTCATTCGCCTCAGCCTGGCCAGTGACGGTGCCAGCCTGGCGAGCATGGACAGCAGCCCGTTCGGCTAATCAGCTCGGCGCGGCCCGGGCGCCGAGGCTCTGCTTGACGGGCAGGCCGCTGGAGCCGCCTGGCCCCTGGTCAGCCCTGCGGCATGTCATTCCGCCCGGCCAGCACACTGGCGGGAACCTGCTCTCGCTGGGCTGGTACGCCGTCCGTGCCGGAGCCGGTTCCGCCGTCCGGTGCGTCCCCGTCCTGCTGTGCGGTCTCCGCCGCGGCGTCCCGGGCACCGGTGTTCCCGGTATCGCCGGTCTCGCCGCGGGGCTGGGGAACGCTCGCGCGCTTATCCTCGGCCAGCAGCGCGTCGTCGTAGTGAATACGCTGCCGCGGGATACCCGCTCTCGCAAGCACGCGGATGGTCTCATGGACCATCGCGACCGGGCCGGCCACGTAAGCCTCACATTCGCGGTGCGGCAGGTAGCGTGCCGCGACGCGGCCGACGTTCCCCTGCATTCCGTCGAACGCGGGGTCGTCTGACGTCACAGGCGTGAGCAGGAACCGCGGGTAGGCATCCGCCAGCCGGTACAGGTCCGGCAGGTCGTACAGCTCATCTCGGGTCCGGGCCCCGTAGAACAGGAAGATCTCCCGGGGAGACGCCGAGGACTCCCGGATCGCTTGTTCGATGATGGCCTTGATCGGGGCCAGCCCGGTGCCGCCGACCACGCAGAGCAGGTCTCGCTGCTCTGCGGGGCCTAGGGTCATGGTGCCAAGGGCGGGGCCGAGAACGAGTTCACCGCCGGGTGCGGTGTAGCGGACGAGGGCGTTGCTGACCCATCCCCCGGGCACTGCCCGGACGTGGAAGGTCATCAGGCCGTCTTCGCGGGGCCGGTTCGCGACCGAGTACGGCCGCCAGACCCGCGGCCAGCGCGGCGTCTGCACCGTCACGTGCTGGCCAGCAAGATAGGGCAGGGGCTGGTCGGGCGCGACGGTCAGGACGGCGATCCCGGGCTGACGCTGTTCGTTGTCTACTACTTCAGCGGTCCAGTACGCGGGGGCGACGGCGCTGTCATCCTCGGCTGCGCGGATCATCAGCCCTGAGGCGGCCTGGTAGGCCTGCACCCACGCTTCCTCCGCATCCTGCGTGAACGCTGGCCCGGCGTAGGCGCGCAGCGTCGCGATCAGGGCCTCGCCGACCGCGTCGTACATCCCGGGCTCTACCGAGTACTTGCGGTGGTCCCGGCCGAGTTGGCTCAGGTAACGGACTAGATCCTCCGGGCTGGTCAGGCCCTCCACGATCCGGATGAGAGCCCGGAGCAGCCGGTCCCGCTGGACGTCCATAGCCGGCGGGAACATACCGCGCAAATGCGGGTGGCCTGCGAATAGCCGGCCATAGAAGTAGCTGGCAGGCTTCTCGCCCGCCGTCGCGACGATGGCGAAGGTTTCCCGGATCGACGCGATCGCAGCGTCCGGCAGCAGGTCCGCGGCCGTGTCCTGCGCCGGGGCATCGGCGGGGGCCGGGGCTTCCGTGCCAGTCCCCGCGTTCCCGGGTGGCCCGGCGCTCGCCTGGCCGCCGGCGGTGTCCGCAGGCGGGAAGCTCACCGAGCCGTGGCCGTCAGGTTCCGCGTCAAGCCCCTTCAGGCCGTCGCGGACCCTCGCCAGCACCTCTAGGTCCATCCGCCACGACCGGCGCTGCCACCAGGCTAGTAGTCCATGGCGGGACATTGCCTCGCCGTTGCCGTTGGCCTCCTGTGTTCCGGGCAGGTGACGGCGACCAGGCATGGGGCTCCTTCCAGCGACAGAGGAAGCAACTGGGATACGCATACACGTTCCGTCACCAAGACGTGACTAAAAGGCAAAGGTAGCCGTATCTGACGTCAAACTCAGTCGTTTTGACGAAACAGGCCGGGGAGGTCCCGTACCACTTCCGGCATTTCCACGCCATCATCCGTTTCGATGGCTCCGGCGACAGCGCGGCACGAAAGGTGTCAAAAGGGACGCAGCGGCGGGCACTTGACGTGATCCGGCGCTCGCTAAATTGCACGGACTGAACCACCGAAGTTGTCGAGGTATATGTTTGAACACTATTCGCAGGCATACTATGATAAGTAGACCATAACTAAAAGCACAAGCATCCGAGCGAGCAAATAGCCCTTGCTTGCAGCCCCCTGAATTAGTTCCACGCGCCGGTCAGCGCGCCCTAAGACCATCCATCACGAGCCCTCACCAGCCAGCCGCCGAGGTGCCGCGGCCCGGCGCGGCCTCGCCGCCCGGGTGGCCGCGGCAGGCCCCGCAGCAGCCAGTGCTGAAGTGGCCGCCGCCAGCCCATCGCTGGTGAGCCGGTACAGGTGGCGCCGGGGCCGCCCGGCGGGCTCCCCTTCCTCCCAGCAGGCCTGGACAATCTCCCTGTCGCCCAGCCGGACCAGGATCGGGTACAGCGTTCCGGACTTCAGCCCCGTTTCGCGGGCCAGGTCATAGCCGTGCCGCCAGGCCGACGGCTCGGCGGCAAGCGCGGCCAGGACCGCCAGGGTCTGGGCCGAGAAGGCCGTGCGACGCGACATACACCGAACTCTACCTAGGTAGAACTAAGTTGTCCAGCTCTCGCACCGCAGCATTACCGAACTCAAAGCCGGCATCCGCAGTGGACCAACGAAGGGAACCGGGACCCGGAACCGTTCGCGCGGCGTGCGCCTGGCGGCCTCCGCCATCTCGGAGATGACGCCGGCCGCGTCTCCGGGACGGCCGCTGCGGCTGGCCGTCTGGCCAGCGGGGCCCTTCGCTGGCCGATCGCAACCGGCCCTTTAGTTTTCGTGAATGACTGGCAGAGTTGAGGGGTGGGTGAGGAGCGGATCAAGTCCAGGGTAATCGCCAGCAAAGTGACGTCCGCGGACGAGGCGGCGGGGCTGATACCGGCCGGCGCCACGGTGGGCATGAGCGGGTTCACCGGTGCCGGGTATCCCAAGGCGGTGCCGGGCGCGCTGGCGCGCCGGATCGCAGACGCATCGCGGCGCGGGGACCGGTTCACCGTCAGCGTGTGGACCGGGGCGTCGACCGCGCCCGAACTGGATGGCGTTCTTGCCGACGTCGACGGGATCGACCTGCGCATGCCCTACCAGTCCGATCCAGTGATCCGGGCAAAGATCAACTCCGGCGCGATCGACTACGTCGACCTGCACCTGTCGCACGTGGCGCAGATGGTGTGGGAAGGAACCATGGGGCATCTCGACCTGGCGCTGGTGGAGGTCGCCGGGGTCACCGAGGACGGGGATCTGATCCCCTCCTCGTCGGTCGGCAACAACAGGACCTGGATCGACCGGGCGGACCGGGTGATCCTCGAAGTCAACTCGTGGCAGCCCGCCGGGCTTGAGGGCACGCACGACATCTACTACGGCACCGCGCTGCCGCCGCACCGGACGCCGGTGCCGATCATTCACCCAGCCGACCGCATCGGCGTCCCGCACCTGCGCTGCCCGCCGGACAAGATCGCTGCCGTGGTGCGCACGCACGCGCCCGACCGCAACACGCCGTTCAAACCCGCCGGGGACGATGCCCGGCTGATCGCCGGTCACCTCCTCGAGTTTCTCGTCCACGAGGTGCGGCAGGGCCGATTGCCATCCACCTTGCTGCCGCTGCAGTCGGGGGTGGGGAACGTCTCCAATGCGGTCCTGGCCGGGCTTGATGAGGGGCCGTTCCGGCCGCTGACCGCCTACACCGAAGTGATCCAGGACGGCATGCTCCAGATGCTGCGCTCGGGCACGCTGGCCGCCGCCTCGGCGACGGCGCTCTCGCTCAGCCCGGACGGAATAGCCGACCTGACCGCCAACCTCTCTGCCTACCGAAAGCAGATCGTGCTGCGGCCGCAGGAGATCAGTAACCATCCCGAGGTGGTGCGGCGGCTTGGCTGCCTGGCGATTAACGGCATGATCGAGGCCGATATCTACGGCAACGTCAACTCCACCCACCTGATGGGCTCAAGCATCCAGAACGGCATCGGCGGATCTGGTGACTTCGCCCGCAACGCCTACATCTCCATGTTCGTCACCCCCTCCACCGCCAAAGGCGGAGCGGTGTCCTGCATCGTCCCGATGGTCAGCCATGTCGACCACACCGAGCACGACGTCCACGTCATCGTCACCGAACAAGGACTGGCCGACCTGCGCGGGAAGGCACCACGGCGCCGCGCCCAGCAGATCATCAACACCTGCGCCCATCCCAGCTACCGGGCCGCGCTGCAGGACTACTTCGACCGCGCGATGATGGCCCACCCACATGGGCGCCACACCCCGCACCTGCTAGAGGAAGCCCTGTCCTGGCACGTCCGTTACCAGCGGGCAAACACCATGCTCGACGCAGGAAATCGGGGCACTCCCGCAGCCGCGCCGTCAGTCTGAATGGGGCTCCGAGCTGGGAGCCACCTATCGGAATTGAACCGATGACTTATGATTACGAGGAGGATTAGAGCCGTCCGGCACTGTCCATCTTGGCCGAGTCGTGGCTAGTCTTTCAGGATGTTCCGAAGCTGGGTTGCCAAGCGCTGGTACTCATCGGACCGTTGGTGCTTCATGTTGGCCAGGTCGACAATTGCCTGTTCGATCCGTTTCACCTCCGATCGCGCTTTGATCTCCTCAACATCTTGCCGTAGTTCCCTGAAATCCTGGATGGACTGCACATCGGGTGCTCCGGCCGGCCGTTCCGCGATCAGCTCATTCACCACGTCGAGGATACGGCCGAGCTGCTGTCCGTAACTGTGTGACGCGACAATTTCTTGCTCCGTTTCAGGTGAGCTGGAATTCTCCTCCGTCACATTAAAGGTATTTCCTAGGAGCCAGCCAGGAAGAATTGGCTGATTGAGCGCCTGCGGAGCAAAGGAAACAGAAGGATTGCCCCACTCGCCCATCATGCGCCACGGCCAAGACCACCATGTCAGCCAATCCGCAGATTGGGGGGTGTCGTTCATGCGGCCAGTATGCAGACCCGATCCGGAGACGTCCATGCCTGCATGCCCCCTGCATGGTATCGGTCACGCGTGCCGGCGCCCGATCTCACCTCTTGTCATCCAGCTCCGGCTTGTCATCCAGCTCCGGCGTGCGGGCGTTCTCGCTGGCCGCGAGCAGGGTGAGGAACGGGCCGACCCGGTGTCCTTCCTGGGCGGGGTGCCGGAAGAGGCTGTCATGGTTGACGGTGTATCGGGTGCGCCGCCCGGTGCGGGTGCGGGTGAGGTAACCCGCGGCTTCCAGGTCGGACACGATGGCCTGGACGGTGCGTTCGGTCAGTCCCACGACGGCGCTGATATCCCGGATCCGGGCGCCAGGGTTGCGGGAGATCTCCACGAGCACGTGCCCGTGCCCGGTCAGGAGCGTCCAGCTGCCGCCGCTCTCGTCAGGATCGCTCATAACTGCTGATCATATAACTCGCGGGAGAAAACACGCGAGATTTTTTTCATGTTTCTATTGACAGATCTCTGACTCGGTGCCGATCCTGGTAATGCCCTGATCAGGTCAGCCGCCCTACCCCGCCACTCGCGGACCCGGGGCAGCGGTGCGCCCGGCAGCAGCGACGTTCAGCGCAGCCGTGCTCGCGGCCCTAGGAGGTGACGGACATGCATGACGGCAGGTGCCCGGTTGAGGTGGTCAGCGGCGTGCCGGTCGTGGCGGCACCCGAAGAGATCGACGTGATCAGCGCCTCGGAGCTGCGGTCGGCCCTGCTAGAGGCAGCCCTGCACGGGCACCGGACGGTCGTGGTCGACATGACCCGGACCCAGTTTTGTGATTCGTCTGGGGTTCATACCCTGCTGGCGGCGCACGAGCGCGCCCAGGCTGAAGGTGGTGAGCTGCTGCTGGTCATCTCCGCCGCCATCGTCCTCCGCATTTTCGAGATCACCGGCGTTGACCGCATAATCCGCAACTTCCCGAGCCTGGACGAGGCCCTCGCGCTAACATCCGCCGACGGGTCGAGCGGCCATCGGCGAGCTGACGGCGCACCTGAGGGCAGCGAACAACAGGGCTCACCGCGCAGCTCAGCACTAGCGGACTTGATGGAGGGAACCTGCTGATCGCCTCGCCTGTGCGAGTGTGGCCCGGCTGCGCCTGGATCCGGCACAGGTCAGGTAGGTCCGTGACCTTGGCCGCCTGTCCCGGGTGATGTGCGCCGCACCTCGTCGCCTTGGTCCGTGCCGGAGCGACCTCTATCGACGGCAACTCGTCGAACGGCCCGGCGAAGGCGCCGGGCCGGAAGCCGCCTGAAAGATCTTCACTCACGGGTCTTGACAATTGCTCCCTGCGTTCTCCTGATGGAGAGGAGCCCGTAACGATCTCGGGACGGTCCGTCCGTAGGTTGGGCTCATTCCGGCGGGTCTGCCGAGGGGGTGGGGCCCCCGGGGTCAGCACGAGGTGAAAGCAGCCGATTCAGATGGAAGCGTTGAAACTCTTCACCCGCTGGCTGGCGTGACCGGCGTACCCAGCGAGTTCATTCGGCCAGTTGAGCAATGTGGTCACGTCCTCACATTCGGCTGTACAAGGTAATGCTCCCTCAGAACATTGTAGGTAACCGGTTCGCCAATTCCTTTCAATGATATCTGGCCGCTCGTTAGCTCTGCCCTAATCTGAATTTCCAACTGATCGTTTAAATAGTTTGCAAATCCAAGGAAATAGTCTTTACCGCGCTATTTGTCTTCATCAGGCGAATCTAGGAACCCAGTTGCGCTAAAAGCGACGTTGACGAAGCTATCGGCAAGCTCGCGGACCGGATCGCTAGGAATGGCCGTGCAGGTGAATGTCGTAGACACTGGCCTGGAAGGTGCCCGTGGCATCGGGTGGCAGCCTTGTGAACCAGATGAGGACATACTTCGCGCGCGCCGGCGCCGTAAGCGACATGCGGACGGTACCGCCCGCATCCGCCGCGCTCGCTACCTCGCGCAGGCCGGCCAGCGCGGGGACATTTCCGGCCCGCAGCTGGACGTCGGCACCGGGGATACCCCCGAGCATGATCTGCGCGGAAGTGATCGTCACCCGCCGGCCCATGTCCAGCAACAGGCCTGTGCCCCGCTTCAGGTTCCCGAAAGCCGCCGTGGTGTACCAGGCGCTGCGCCAGGCGGTCGCGTGACTACCGTCGATCACCGCTGCCGCACGCTGCGGATTGTCGCCTGCTGCGGTGCCGCCGGGGCCGAACGCCGCCGCTTTGACCGGCGTCAGTACCTGCACCGGGACCGCAGGAGGGGCGGGGGCGGCGGTGCTGTGCGCGGGCGCCGGCGACGGGCTGGGCGTGGCTGTCGGCGACGGGCGGGGGGTGCCGCGCCCGTTAGGAGCCGCCCCGGCGGGGCGGGAGGCGGCGTGATGGGAGCCGGAGCGGTCGGCCGCGGCCACCGCCTTGGCGCCCGGCGCGTGTCCCCCGGCCGTGGCAAAGTGATAGGCAGCCCAGCCTACGATGGCCAGGACAGCCAGGCCCAGCGCGGTCCGGCCCAGCCGGTGCCGCCTGAGCGTCCTGGCTGCCGCACCCGGGCGCAGGACAACGAGTTCCTCGATGTCTTCGACGGTCCGCACCGTCGCGTCGTATTCCTGAATTAGCGGATCAGGATCCGTTCCTACGACATGGGCAATGGCACGGATATGGCCGCGAGCGTAGGCGTCACCGCCGCATGCGGCGAAGTCATCCTTCTCGATTCCCCAGATGATTGCTTCCCGGATGCGGGTCTCGCGGCTGACCTCGCTCACGGTGAGATGGGACCGCCAGCGGGCGTCGGCTAGCACCGCGCCGATGCTCACGCTTCACCTCCGCTGTCATAGAGCCGCCCACGCCGCTGACATATCACGTGTACTCGGCCATACCGGATCATTGCCCGGATTGTGTCACGGCTCTCCTCCACCTTCGCGCGACCCGCCGCAGGATGCTGATCAACTTGACCAACCAGACCGCGCGGCACGTCGGCATCTCGGTGCGATCCGGGAGCCGAGCCCGCAGCTGTCACATTTCCCCTGCTTAGGGGAGTATGGGGTGAACATCGATGGGGAGACATCGCGTTCGTGCGCGTGCTGGGACCAATTCAGGTCGTCGCAACCTCGGGACGCCTGCTCGATCTGCCCAGCGCGAGCCGGCGCGGGCTGCTTGCCCGGCTGCCGTGGACGCCCCGCGGGCACTGCGGGTGGATCTCCTGTATGACGTGCTTTCGGTCGGTCACGTTCGGCCTGTTCGGGACGGCCGCCCGATCCGCACGCGTCCAGGCTGGTCCAGGGTCGTTGTTAGCAAATCCGTTAGCACGGTTCGCGGCACTAGCCTGTGCCCGGCGTCCTGGCCGCGCCGCGACGGGTCGGCCCTTCCAGAACCGCAGGCCCGGAACGTGCGCAGCCAGGCGATGCCGCTCGCTACACCGACATGCATGGACACGCATCCGCGGAGAGCCGAGCCGTATCGGGAGCGCCGGAACAGTAGCCGATGGTTTACAGACGATCACTCCATCGGCTCGGATGTTCCCCGTGACCTGCGACGACGCGTAGCGTACTCGGCCCAGGCCCTTGAGCTATCCCACGTATGTCCCGCCCGGCCAGGATCGGGCCACCGGAGTAGCGGCCTCTCATGATGCCGGACATAGCGGTATGGTGCCCGCTACTACCGCACCACCGGGCCGTAGGCCACTAACTGCCGGTCCTGCAACTTCAGTGCAGCTAACACCAGCACAGGGCAGCGTCCCGATCCGGGACCGGTCACCGGCGCCTGTTGCACCCTGTGCGCCTTGGGACGATGCCTATTCCGATCAGCGACAACCGTCAAACCGACGATGACTGGTCTCCAGGCGTACTGATTGAGCTATTCGTCGTAAGCCTTTGCTTCGTCGATCCAGGTTTGCGTCTCATGCTCGGACAGGCCCACAACCGGTCCATGCCGCTCTTCGATCATCTCCTTCAGGTGCGCCGGGTTGCGGTGACGCAGCTCCTTGATCGAATCGACGCCAATGCTCTTGAGCATCTCCTTGTACCTGGGGCCGATTCCCTTGAGCTTGTCGAGGTCGTTCACCACGTGCTCAGACATCTCGCCACCCTCCCCCTGTACCGGCGGTCAGCAGCGTACCGACGGCTTCTGAAATCCCCGGGACTCAGGCTAGGGTGCCGTGGGTGTTTCCTACAAGCCCTGTGTGCCGCGCCGTCCACCCCTCCGGGCCACCGCCAATCCGTAGCCCAGGCCTGCCCCGCCTGGCGGGATACGCCACCCCCTTCACCGCGCTCCCTGGTACACGGACCGAACGGCGTCCCTGAGACCAACATCGGAAGGGAGCAGTATCCCAGGCCTCCAGCGAAGGCGTCGCGGGGTTCCCCTGAAAGACCTCTGGGAGCCGCCTATCGGAATCGAACCGATGACCTACGCATTACGAGGAGGACGAGAGGCGTCCAGCGGTGTCCAGGTGGCAACAATTACCCTGGTCGTATGGGCTTTCGTTCTGAGCTTGTCCAGGCTGATCCAGGGCCGTTGTTAGCAGATGCATGAGGCGGGGAACCGAATCAGGGCTGCCGACGCCGCCCGAAGACAACGTAAGAGATCGGCGCGACTCCGGCGGAGCTGACGAGTGCGACGGCTGCGGCCCACACCCGTTTTCCCGCCCTGGATCTAACTGGCCGTTCGGCGCTTGATGTCCCTGAACGCCGCAACCCGCAGGGCGGCGTCGGCAACGGCCACGGTGATGAGCACCCTTTGGGTCCGCTCGCTGAGATCGCTCCACCGTCGTCTGGCGGGCCGCGGCATTCTCATCCGTGCTCATCCTTGCGCAGGTCCGCTAGCTGCGCAGCTATCTGCAGTTCGGCTTCCTCGTCTTGCCGTCGCACTTCCGCGGGCAGATCGTCCTCGCGAGCCGTTCCGGTGTCCGTGCGCAGGTCCGCTAGCTGCGCAGCTATCTGCAGTTCGGCTTCCTCGTCTTGCCGTCGCACTTCGGCGGGCAGATCGTCCTCGGGAGTCATGGCATGTCCCCTTTCTCACCCGGGCCACCCATGCTGATGGTCCTGACCAAGTAGACACAGTAAATACCCGGCTATTCCCGGCTACGCGGCCTTGGTCCTGGCGCTCGTGACCTTAGCCCCTTGCCCTTGCGTGCGCGCGGTGATGCCGGCAGCCAGGCACGGCTGTGTCAGGTCCCCTCAGCGCAGGCGTTACCTGCACAAACAGCACGACGGGTAGCGCGGAAAGCACTGATTCCACTGGAATTTCGTGGCCTCTCGGTCCACGCGCCGGTCCACGCCAAGAGCGCTACCTAGCGCAGAAACCGCCAGCCCGGCGTTCATCAAGTAGCCCACGATGCGGCTGGAGCACACGTCATTGATCGCACGGAGGCAGAGCCTGCCCTCCCCGGTGGGGGGCTCGGTGACGCCGTCAGCCAGGTCCGGTCCGGCGCGGTGGCGTTGGCGAGCGTGGACCAGGTGCGCTGCCGGGAACACAAGCGCGGCCTTGTTCTCCCCGGCGCTGATGCCGCGGAAGGGCAGCTCATCGGCGATGAACCGGTACCCGGACGAGCCCAACATCTGCGCCGCGATGCGGCCTGGGAAAAAAAACCAGGCCGTGCGGAAGCGTCATGGCCACAGTTATCTGGTCACGCGAAGCGGTGGCTGGAGGACGTCCGGCGGGCCTGCTGATCGGCAAACGCAACTCCTCTCGTAGCCGAGCCCAAAGGGAAGGCCGCGGGTGCTTACCACTTTCAACGCTGCCAGGCCCCGGCGCACCTGCTCATTTTCCGCTGTCCGCTTCGGCTTTCGCGGCTTGAGTCAGTTTCAGGTTGTTCACTGCGATGTCCTCGCTGTGAAGGTCGCCGGTTTCCCGGAAGATCACGGCGGCGTCCTGGTGGGCGGTGATCGCCTCGTCAAACCGCCGCACCTCCGCCAGCGCGAGGCCGATAGCCGTTCCAGAAGCTGACCGCCTTACCTGCATCCGTTTGTGCCCGTGACGACCGCGAGCAAAACCGTGCCCAACGTCACCGGATCCATCCGCCCCCCCCGCACTCAGCCCCTGCTCTGCAGGTCAGGATTATCGCATGCAAACCACCCAGGCCGACGGCCAACCAGGCGCCACGGAGACCTCGGCGGGCTACCGGCATGACCCTGCTCGCCGTCGAACAGTGCATCTAGTGCACGAGTGGATGTCTGCCCCGGAGACAACTAAAGCCGGGGCAGTCCCATCCGACTCGACAGCCGTTTACAAGAAGTACGGCCCGGTGCAATGCGTGCACTACCTGCACAGATTGCACGGCCCATAGCTCTGCTGACCCCCCACCGAACTGGGATTATCCGGCAGGCCGTTCCACGACCCGTTCCATGCCCGAAGCAGTCTCTCGCTACTATGCGTTGAGACTCCCCTGTGCGGGCCGGGCAATGTAACCACGTAGCGGCACAGCTCCGCGCCCACCGCCGGACCACTTTGGCGTCAGGTAAAGCACTGCGTCAGGTTGTATGGCCCTCGGCCGCGTCGACCTGATCGAGCAGACCGGCAATCGCTTCGACGAGTTCGACGTCATCAGTGATCTGCGTCAGCAGCGCAGCGAATGGTTCAGCGCCCAGCTCGCGACGATAGGGCAAGAGCTGGCGCAGGTTGTTTACTGCCTGCGGCACTCCTATGCGGAGACGGATCGCCAGTGCCCTGATATGCCAGGCGGCAATATCGGCGACCGGACCGCCACGCTCGGCCACCAAGCTTCCGATTTGGCTATAGCTGGCGGCCATGTCGGCCTGGTTGCCGAGCCGCTCGTTGATGTCGAGGGAGCGCTGGTACTGGCGGGCGGCCTCCTCATAATCCCCGCGGTCCTGGGCGAGCATGCCGAGCTGGTGGTAGCTGGCGGCCATGCCGGCCTGGTCGCCGAGCCGTTCGTTGATGTCGAGGGAGCGCTGGTACTGGCGGGCGGCCTCCGCATAGTCCCCGCGGTCCTGGGCGAGGATGCCGAGCTGGTGGTAGCTGGCGGCCATGCTGGCCTGGTTGCCGAGCCGTTCGTTGATGTCGAGGGAGCGCTGGTACTGGCGGGCGGCCTCCGCATAGTCCCCGCGGTCGTGGGCGAGCCTGCCGAGCTGGTGGTAGCTGGCGGCCATGCTGGCCTGGTCGCCGAGCCGCTCGTCGATGTCGAGGGCGCGCTGGTACTGGCGGGCGGCCTCCGCATAGTCCCCGCGGTCCTGGGCGAGGATGCCGAGCTGGTGGTAGCCGCGGGCCATGCCGGCCTGGTCGCCGAGCCGCTCGCTGATGTCGAGGGATCGCTGGTATTGGCGGGCGGCCTCCGCATAGTCCCCGCGCAGCTCGGCGAGCCTGCCAAGCTGGTGGTAGCTGGCGGCCATGCCGGCCTGGTCGCCGAGCCGCTCGTTGATGTCGAGGGAGCGCTGGTATTGGCGGGCGGCCTCGTCGTAGTCCCCGCGCAGCTGGGCGAGCATGCCGAGATGATGGATGTATGCCTCGCGGCGGGGCGAGTTTTCCGGCAGCCAGGTGAGGGTGTCGTGGATGAGGGACGTTTCCTGGTCCCAGGCTCCCCAGGTCTGCAACTGGCTGCACGCCGATTCGGTGACCTGTCCGGCAGCTTCAGTGTCACCGGCCTGCAGCAGGTGATAGCGGGCCTCCAGCAGATCATGCACATCCGGGGCTTTGTCCTGCGGCCAGGCGTCAACCCGCCACTGCCAGTACCCAGCCGCCCGGCGGTGCGCGCCGGCCAGAACCGAGCCAGGCTCACCGGCGATACGTGCGGCCAGCTCGGTGGCGGTCCACCGGTGGACGAAAAAGCGCGGCTGCCCGTCCTCCTCGCTGATAGTCAGCAGGCTGACGGTCTGGCAGGCGGAGAGTTGCTGCCGCAGCCCGGGAGCCGGCCGGACGGGCGGGACCGGCGGCCGGTTCAGCTCCGCCAGATGCGGGCCCAGTTGCGCCCGCACCTCCTCGGGCAAGCCGGCCAGGTCCAGTGAGTCATCGACGGGGATCCCGGCGCCGGCCAGGATGCTGGTGATGCGCTCGTAGGCGCCCTGGCGGTCCGGAACGTTTTCCGCTGATGGGTCGGGTTGCCTGGCCTGGAACAGCACCGCGTTGTCATCAACGGGTTGGCGGTAGACCGAGATCCCGAGCAGCAGGCCGGCGGCCCCGGGCACCTGGCCGAGCTGGGTGAGCAGGTCATCGAGCAGGACATCGTCGGCGGCCAGGGTCACGGTTTCGGCCAGGGCCGCATCCAGGCTGGCGTGGGCGGCCAGCCACTGGCCACGTTGGCTGCCGTTCAGCCGCTGGCCGATCGCGGCGTCGAGGCGGGCCGTCACGTCCGGATACCGGGCATTGCCGCCCGACAGCAGCGCATCCAGGTATTCCAGCGACCGCGGGTGCCCGCCGGCCAGCCGCCACACCTGTTCCAGCTGGCCTTCATCCAGCTTGTCCAGGGCCGGCAGGGACCAGGCCAGTTTCCACGTCTCCGCCCGCGACAACGCCCCCAGCTGCCGGAACGACAACGCCTGTTCCGCCCCACCGGGCAGGGTGAAGGCGTAACGGGAGGTGACCAGCAGCCGGGAAGCGCCCGGGTCAGTCACCCACGCAGCCAGGACGTCCGCCAGAAGCTGGTCGCGGACCTCATAGCCCGCCCCGTGCGAGCCGAGGTTGTCTTCAAAATTGTCCAGCAGCAGCAGGACCGGCACATGGTCCAGCACGTGCTCACGCAACACGGCCAGGCGATCCTGCCAGCCAAGGTCGGTACGGCTAGCAACATCAAGAGCCCGTACCGCCGTGGTGTCCATGTCGCCGTGGACCAGCAGTTCGCGGCGGATGGCCGAGGTCACCGCGCCGAGCACGCTTTCCAGGGTCAGCGGTCCGCGCAGGCTGACCAGGATCCGGCCGGGTTCCCTGTCGCGGACCCGGCTCACGATCTCGGCGGCCAGCGTCGTCTTGCCGGTGCCGCCGATCCCGGTCACCGCAATGCCCGCCAGCCCGGGACCGGTCAGGTCGAGCGGCCAGCGGCGCTGCTCGCGCCGCCGCCCGACGAAGTACCAGTCATCCCGCCCGGCCAGCCCGGCGATCCGCGGCCGGGCCGGCTGTCGTGCGGCGGGACGCGTCCGGTCCGGGTCAACAACCGTGACCGAGCCGCTGGCGGCCAGGACGGTCACGGCCGCCCATTCACCCAGCGTGGCCAGCTCAGTGTCGCGCTTGTCCGGGGAGGTCGCCAGTTCGGCCTGCACCTCGCGGCGCGCGTCCGCCAGAGCGGCGACCACGTCGGGGCTGCCGCTTCGGGCCAGGGTCCCGTAAACCCGGGCCAGCAGACGGGTGGCGTAGGTGTCGGTGATCGAAGTTTCGGTCGCGATGACCGCCGCCGCCCCCCGCTCACACAACTGGGCCGCGAACGAGGCGCCGTCCTCGCTGGCCGCGGCGCCGGTGTAACACGCCGCCAGGGTGATCACCGGCGGCATCCGCCCCGGCGGGATCGCCAGCCCGACAAGCTGGCCGGCCGTGACCGGCCGCGGTGTCCCGTCCTCGTTTTCCAGCTGCAAGACCCCCGGTGCGCCGTGCCCGGAAATGTGCAGCACGTGCGCCGGCCCCCGTTCCAGCTCCTCCCGGATCGCCGCCGGTGTCGCGAACGGGACAACACGCACGTCGGCGGCGTCCTGGCGGGCGGCACGGACCGCGGCCAGCACGTTCCGCAGTTCCCGCTCATAATCCAGCACCGCCCCGCCGCCCTCAGGGGAGGCGATGGCAACCACAATCCGCAGCGGACCCGGCAGCGCCCTGGCCGCCGGCGCATCGGCCGTCCGGTACAAGCTCACCAGCTCGCGCAGCGCCAGCGGGCCGCCCCCATCCGGGCTGGGCAGCATCTCCCACGGCAACCCGGCCAAATCCGCGGGAACGGTCAGGCCGACGCGCACCGGCTGATGCGCCCGCTTCGCCGCGGCCAGCACCCGGCCCAGCTCACCGCCGACCGGGCCGGGCAGAAACGATTCGCCCAGCACCTGGCCCACCCGGCTCAACGCCAGCTGCTCAGGGCGCTGCCCGGCTTCGGCCTGAGCCCGGGCCGCCAGCCCGGCCCGGGCCCGGGCCCGGCGGCTTTCAAGGACCGCTTCGGCCAGGCCTGGCCGCACGCCACCGTGATCGGCCGTCACGTTGATGCCGGCGCCGGTCAGCTGCACCTGGGCGGCGGTCACCGTCAGCAGCACATCCACCGCACCCGCCAGCGGCGGCTGCCCGAACCCGACGTCAGCGACACCGTCCAGCAGGACCAGCAGGTCCTCAGTCCGCGCGACCCACACCGTCCCGGCCAGCCAGCCATCAGCGGAGTTGTACCGGCCCGACACCACCCCGGCCACGGCAGCATCGCTCTGCCGTATCACCGGGGCGCCGCTCATACCAGGCATCAGCGCTTCGGCGGTCATCCGCCCGACTGGCATGGCGTCTTCCCACATGGCGAGCCCCGTCCACCGGCCGATCGTGGTCAGCGCCCGGGACGTCCGCCCGGGGTCATCGATCACGCCGTACCCGGCCACCCGCACCTCAGTGCCCGGCGCCATCGAATCCGTGGCGGTCAGGTTCTTGGCGGTGGCGGACAACTGAACCGGACACGTGAGCACTGCTAGGTCATGTGATTGGTCCAATCGCCCGACCGCCGCAGTAAACGTCTCCCCGCCAGCCAGCGGATCCACCTTGACTGCCGCACCGTCGGTGGCGCCACCGATCGCCTCAAGGACATGCCACGCGGTCACCAGCACACCCGCCGAAACCTGAAAGCAGGTCCCGGCCGACGCTCCCTCCGCGTTGAGGATGCGGCCCAGGTAACCCGGCACTGGACTACCTAGGTCCTGAGAGTTCACTGTCATGAGGCTTCACCTGGTGGCGGCATTGTGCCCGGCGAGCCCGCAGAAGCACCTCCCGGCACCGCCTCATCCCCCGCCACCACAGAAGGAGGGCCGCCCGCAGGCTTGGCGGCCACGTCATAGCTGAGGGTGACCTTGAGGCTGGCTTCCCCGGCGACCCCGGCCATGATGACCCCACCGGAGGCGGAAAACTTCAGCCCGAACTCCACATCCACCCGGTCCGGCCGCGCCGCCGCCCCGGCCCGGTCGATCATCTGCGCGGTCGACTTCGCGATCTGCACGATCGTCTCCTGCGCCGCGCCGAACGCCTCCCGCACCTTCTCCGCGGCCTTCGCCGGGCTGGCCGTGGGCTGGGTCCCGGCCACCGTGACCGCCTCAACCTCGATCACGATGTCGCCCACCTGCACTGGAATTAACTGACCCGCCACCACGCCCCCACATCCCGCCCCGCACCGGCCCCTAAGCCGGTCTACCGTCTCAGCGCCGACAATAGCGGTCGTACCACGCAAAACGCGACCAGTTGACTGCAACCCGGCACCTTCCCGCCCAACGCCATTGACTTAAGTGGTTTGCGGGCTGCCGGGCTTGGTGTCCGTTTCTGTCGCCCCCGAGCCTGTGGCCTGTCCGGTGAAGTTTCTCACCAAGGCGGTAGCCGCGCACTCGGTAGAGGAGGATCATCTGGTTTTCTCTGGCGTGAGGGTCCCACCCGCCGGGAAAACCGGCTGGCCGGGCTTTGCCGGGTCGACAATGGACTGTGACCTCACCTGATGATCTGGTCGTTTTGGCAGGCGGTGGCCGGTCAGTAGTTCACCGCCGGGGCAACGTGGTGATCCGTGATGCAGGGCCGTGGACGCCAGCGGTGCATGCGCTGCTGCGCCACCTTGAGGACGTCGGCTTCGCCGCCGCACCGCGCCTGGTCGGCTCCGGCCTTGCCCCCGGGGGCCGCGAGGTGCTGACGTTCATCGATGGCGAGTTCACCCAGCCCGGTCCCTGGAGCCTGGACGGTGCCGCGGCACTCGGCAGCCTGCTGCGTGAGCTGCACCAGGCAACCCGCTCGTTCCGCCCGCCCCCGGCAGCGGTGTGGTTCCCCTGGCACGGCCGGGACCTGGGCAGTCCGGTCAAGGTCATCGGCCACTGCGATGTCGCCCCCTGGAATATCGTCGCCCGGGACGGCCTGCCGGTCGCCCTCATCGACTGGGAGACCGCCGGGCCGGTCGACCCGCTGGTCGAGCTAGCCCAGCTGGCCTGGCTCAACGCCAAGCTCCACGACAACATCGTCGCCGAGCGCGAGCACCTGCCGCCCCTGGCAGACCGGGCACGCCAGCTCGCGGTCATCGTCGACGCCTACGGCCTGGCCGCCCGCCAGCGGCGCGGCTTCCTGAATCAGATCATCGAGTTCGCCATCTGCGACACCGCCTGGGAAGCCGACGACGCCGCCATCACCCCCGAGGCGACCGCGCACCCGATCGCGCTATGGGCCATGGCCTGGCGCGCCAGATCTGCGGCCTGGATGATCCGCCACCGCAGCACCCTCGAAACCGCCCTCGCCCGGGGGTCACCATGAATAACCCAGGTCTGTGCCGAGACAGGCGCATGGCATTCGCCGGTTTCCCGCACCCGGCCGGGACACGAGCCCGGAAGACCCGCAGATGCCGCAGCCACCGCCCCGCCGGCGGGTGCCGTGCTTGCAGTTCAGGCTGTTTTGGCGGGCTCCTGGTATGAGGACTGGTGTCCAAGTCAGTTCTGCCCAGGAGCCGCGTATGGAGTTCTATCCTGCTCTGCCTGCTGACGCTATCGGTGCGGGGTGTGATGCCTGCCGCGTGCCTGCGGGGATGGTCGCGGTCCGGCCCGCTGACCTGCGCCGTCCTGGCGTGGGCGGGTCGTCAGCGCTGGTGGCCGGGCCCGGTGCCGTGCGCGCGGGCGAGGATCTGGTGTTCTGCCATCAGGTAGCTGTGGCGCCGGCGGTGGTCCGCCGCGGCGGGGACGTGCAGGCGGGCGGCTGGCTTCCTGGTCACGTGACGCTGGGGGTGCTGGAGGCGTGCCTGCCCGTCGGCGAGATCGAGGAGCTGGTGGAGGATTTCGGCTGCCGCGAGCGGCGGCAGCGGCTGCTGTCAGCGGCGATGGCGGTCCGGGTCCTGATCGCGGCGGCGCTGATCCCGGACGGGGACACGACAGAGGTGATGCACCGGGTCGCCGGGCTGCTGGAGCTGCCCACACGCTACGCCTCGGCACAGGCATCGCTACGACGACAGAGCGAGGCGGCGACAAGGACCGGCGTTAGCACACCTGTTAGCAGCGGGGACCCCTTCATGATCGGAAGAGGCCGGTGAGCTGGGAGCCGCCTATCGGAATCGAACCGATGACCTACGCATTACGAGAGGCACGCGACCACGCTGCAGCGCCGCTACCTGCACAAACACCACGGCGAACTGCGCCTGAAACGCTGATTGCACTGGAATTTCGCGGCCACCCGTTCCACGACCCGTTCCACGGTGACGCCCGGCGTGGTCGTTCCGGCTCCGGTCATAGGAAGCCGGTCATGGTGGCTCATTCCGGGGGGCCGAGGTAGCTCCAGGCGGGCGGGAATTGCCCGATGCCGACGCTGCGGCAGACTTTCTGGGCGGCCATGCTGACGGCCTCGGTGAAGGTCGGGAAGGCGAACTGCATCTCGGCGAGCTGCTCGACGTTCATGCCCGCGCGCATCGCGGTCGCGACGACCTGGACGGTTTCAGCTGAGTACTCGCCGAGCACATGGGCGCCGAGAATGACGTGGCTGTGCCGGTCGGCGATCAGCTTGCAAAAGCCGTCGGGGTGGCCGTCTGCCACGGGCCGGACGAGGTTGTCGTACCGGGCGATTCCCACGGCGACGTCGTGGTCATGGGCGGCTTGGGCCTCGGTCATGCCGACTGAGCCGTACTCCGGGTCGGTGAAGCTGCCGGTGGCTACGACGTCGTGGCCGGGCTGGCGGGTGGGGCCGTGCACGGCGTTCCACGCCGCGATACGGCCTTCGAGCCTGGCGCTCTGAACCAGCTTGGACCGGCCGTTGACATCACCGGCGGCGAAGATGTGCCCGGCGTTGGTCTGCAGGTAGTCATCGACCGGGATGGCTCGCGGGCCGCTGGTGACTCCGGCGGCGTCAAGATCGAGGTTGTGCAGGCTGGCGGGCCAGCCGACGGCGGCGAATACGGCCTCCGTTGTTGCGTGCTCGGCCGGGCCGCCACGGGTGAAACCGATGCTGACCTGCTCGCCGCTGCGTTCCAGGGCCTGGACGCTGGCGCCGGTGATGAGCTCGATGCCTTTGGCCTCGAACGCCTGGCCCAGTGCCGTGGAAATGCTGGCGTCAGCGCCGGGCACGAGCCGGGGGCCGGCTTCGATGAGCCGGACATCGGCTCCGAGGTCGGCGAAGATCGAGGCCATCTGGCAGCCGGTGTCGGCCCCGCCGATGACCGTGACTTGGTGTGGCAGGGCTTTGAGGGTCCAGATGTCCTGGTAGGTCAGCGCGAGCTCGCCGCCCGGCACCGGCAGCCGAGCCGCACGGCAGCCGACCGCGATGACGATGCGGTCTGCGCGCCAGGTGCGGCCGTCCCCGGCACGCACGGTGTGCGGGCCGGTGAACTGGACGGGGCCGAGGTGCTCGTCCAGGTCGATCCCCTGGTGGCGCAGGTGGCCAGCGACGTCCTTCTTGTCATGGGCGTAGCGGGCCACCCGGGCGGCGTTCGCCAGGACCGCTTCGAGATTGGGGACCGGCGGGGGGCCTTCCAGGCCGAAGCGCTCCCATGAGGACCAGTCCCGGGCCAGCCGGGCGGCCCGGGCCAGGGTACGGACCGGCGCCGGCCCGTGGTTCAGGTTGGTTCCCCCGATCTGCTCGGCTTCCAGCAGCGTGACATCGGCGCCCAGCTCCCGCGCTTGCAGCGCGGCCGTGACCCCTGCGGGGCCGCCGCCCACCACCAGCAGCTTCATGGCGCCGCCTCGGCGGGAACGGCCCGGCCGGGGCCGTGGCTGCCGAGGGGCCTGAGGATGGCCCGGGCTGGTGCCCCGTCACTGCCGTGCAGTTTGACCGGGAGGCAGATCATCTCGTACGGGCCTTCGGTGACCGGTGACAGGTCAAGCCCTTCGATGATCCAGATACCGGCCTGGAGCAGGATCTTGTGGATCTTGGCCCCGTCGGAGTGGTAGCCGCCGACGGATAGGTAGTCGATCCCGACAGTTTGCACCTTTGTCTCGGCCAGGTGCATCGCGGCCTGCTCGGTGATGTACACGAAGTCCTCGACGAAGGTGCCGCTGTGCCAGCACCGGGCCGAGTTTGATGTCCGGAACAGCACGCGTTCCCCGGCCCGGAGCCTGTGCCGGCGGATCTCGTCCGCGGTGATCTCGCGGGGATGCTCGATCTGGATTACCCGGGCCGGGCCCATCGTGGCGGTCAGCGGCATCTCATCCAGCCCGGCCGCCTCGTGCAGGAAGTGCACCGGCCCGTCCATGTGGGTGCCGCTGTGCACCCCCATGGCCAGGCGGGAGACGTTGGAGGCGTCACCGCGCCCGAGGTCCATCATCCGTTCCAGTACGATCGGCGGATTGTCAGGCCAGTGCGGCATACCGTGCTTGACGGTCACCGACACGTCTATCCAGTCCGTCATCTGAGACGTCACAGTTTCCCTCCGCGACATTGTCCGGTCTGCCATCGCGCAGGACGCTTCGTCCTAGTCCCGGCATGTGCGCCGTCCGGAGCATCCGCATGGGTGAGAGCCTTAGTGACTGGGCAGCCCGGTGGCCCCTGGATGCCTACCGCCCGGGCCGTCTAGCTCGGATGCTATGTGCGCAGCCGGTCATTGTCACCACGGCATCTTCTGCCTGGCAGCTATCAAGGCCTCGTATCTGGGAACTGGCCAGGCGTCCGGCAGGCAGCCAGAAGAGAAGATCAGTTTGGTTGCTATGGTGAGGCGTATGCGGGCCATCACGGTCATTCCGGGGCAGCAAGGCTCGGTCGCGCTCACCGACATGCCGGAGCCTCCGGACGAGGACGGGCCGGTCCTGGTGCAGACGCAGGCGATCGGCGTCTGCGGCACCGACCTGGAGATTATCAACGGCGAGTACGGGTCCGCGCCACCGGGCCAGGACCGCCTCATCATTGGGCACGAATCGCTGGGCCGGGTGGCCGAGGCCGCCCCCGGGACCGGATTCGGCGCCGGGGACCTGGTGGTCGGCATCGTCCGCCGGCGTGACCCCGTTCCGTGCTCCGCGTGCGCGGCGGGGGACTGGGACATGTGCATGAACGGCCAGTACACCGAGCGGGGCATCAAGGGCCGTCACGGCTATGCGTCCGAGCGCTACCGCATCCATCCCGGCTACCTGGTCACCGTAGATCCCCGCCTCGGGATCCACGGCGTGCTGCTGGAGCCGACCACGGTCGTGGCCAAGGCCTGGGACCACATCGAAAAGATCGGCCGCCGCGCGGCGTGGGCACCGGAGACAGTGCTTATCACCGGCGCCGGGCCAATCGGGCTGCTGGCCGCCTTGCTGGCCACCCAGCGGGGTTACCAGACCTACGTCCTTGACCGGGTCACCGAAGGCCGCAAACCCGACATGGTTCGCCGCTTGGGGGCCACCTACGTCCACAGCGGAGACCTCGGCCAGGCGGCCGCGGAGGCGGACATCATCATCGAGTGCACCGGGTACGTGCAGATGCTGCTGGAAGCGGGCCCGCGGAATGTCCGCCACCGGATAACGTGCCTCACCGGGGTTTCCGCGGCCGGCGCCGAGGCCGCCGTCGACCCGGGACTCCTCAACCGCAACATGGTCCTGCAGAACTCCGTCCTATTCGGCTCGGTCAACGCCAACCGGCACCACTACGAACTAGCCGCCAAGGCTCTCGCCGAAGCCGATCCCGGCTGGCTCGCCGGCCTCATCACCCGCCAGGTGCCGCTCGACCAGTGGGACGACGCCTACATCCGCAAGCCCGACGACATCAAGACCATCCTGAACTTCCCGGGCACATCACCCTAGCCCCGGCCACGCCCGAGCTGATCTGACTTTCCGGCAGCAACGGTAATCGGCGGCCGAGTGGTTGCATCATGTGCCGTGCGTGACGGCATCGGGCGCAGCCCGTTGACCCATGCGTTCAGTGCTTGACCGGCGCGATGACCCCGACCATGGCCAGGCCGTCGAGGATCAGCTGTACGGCGATCGCGGCGATCAGGAACCCGAAGACCTTCTCGGTGACCAGCATGCGGCCTTCGTCGAGCTTTTCGCTGACCCGGTTCGCCCAGCGGAACACCACCACGTCGAGGAGCAGGACGAACACCAAGATGCCGAGCTCCACGGCGAACACGCTCAGCGACTTCGCCTCGGCGGAGATCGTCATCAGGCCGACGATGCCCACCGGGTTGAGCAGGTACGGTACGGCCAGCGGGAACTGCGCCAGCTGCATCGGGTCTTTGCCCTCGGTGCGGTGGCTGCTGCCACCGGCTGGCCCGAGCACCATCCACACCGCCACCACCAGCAAGATCACGCCACCGGCGATCGACAGCGATCCGATCGTGAAGTGCAGCAGTACGCGCAACAACTCGCCGAGGACCATGAGTAGCACGGCCACCGTTGCCGCCGTGGTCAGCATCTTCCGCAGAACCTGCTGCTTAGCGGCCGGGCCCAGGGAAGCCGTCATTTCCACGAACGGGACCAGCGCGATCTTCGGCCCGATACCGATCAGCAGCACCAGGAACGTGTCGATCGCACCGGCAGCAGTGATCGATGTCTGATCCACCTCTCAAGGATGGCGCAGGCCCCGCCAGCCCGCTGCAATAGTGGCCTGTACGGCGGCGGCAGAGCGGAAGTGATAGTGCGCGAACCAGTGCCTGCACGGCACGTCGACTGAGCTGCCGTGATCGCCAGTGTGTCCATATCGTCAGCCATCGTGGCCACTCCGGTCCGTGCTCCCGATAGCTGCGAACTCCGGGACTTTCGGGCAGGTTCTGTCATCGAGAGTCGAAGATCGGCGAAGCCGACGCCGGAGGCGCTCTTGACAGGTCCTGCCCGGGCCGGACAATACAAGGTTCGGGAGCACACCTGCTCCCGATAGGCGCCAACTCCGGCTAACCCGTCCGCCAGCTGCACTCTGGAAACTGCCCTACGCCGCTGGCGGCCAGTAGTTCTCCGCTTTGGCGCCAGCCTGCCGGCGTCAGGCGCCGCCGCAGCCACAACAAACACACCGCTTCAGAAAACGTATCCACGACGAAGCCAAGAACCCTCCTCAGCTACATCGGACACAGTCCAAGGCGGGTTAGAGATGACGGCGGGAATGCGCGCGTTCTCTTGGATGTTCCCGACTACTCAGCATGATGCCATCTATCGGCCGGGCCCTTGCTGCTGGCTCCCGAGTCAATGCGGCGTCAGCCGATCCAGGCAGACGATACCGGATCGCGGCGCCGGACTCTGCTGGCTCAGTCGAGGAGCTGGAGAAACTCGTCAGTGGTCAAACCCGCCTGTCGCAGGATCGACGCCAACGTGCCGCGCTTCACTACGCCGTGTCGCGGGATGACGGCCACGCGCCCCTCCCGGTTCCGGTACACCGCATGAATGCCCTTGGTCCGCACATGGGTGAAGCCGACTGACTCTAGCGCCTTGGTGACCTTCCGTACCGGCAGGTCGGAAAGCGAAGGGCTCACGCGGCGGGCAGATGGAACGAGGTCACGAGCGGAGTCGCGGTGATGTGACCAGCCGGATCGTCCACCTCTTCTAGATACAGCTCGACAGCCTCGGCAAGGTTCGCCAGGGCTTCGTCAATCGTGTGACCCTGGCTGGCCACGTCAACCTCCAGGCACTGCGCGATGAACCAGTCCTCTTCCTGGTGCAGCGCCGCAGTGAGGGTACGCGGCATCTCTGGCATGCTCCCAGGATAGCCGTCCGCTGACCGGGCTAGCGGGCCACAGGCCAAGCCCACGCCAGCCTTCTCCAGATCCCGGCCAGCCGCCCACGTCGCGGCCCCTCGCGATCACGGACACGGGCCGCCTTTGCAGCCTGAGGTGCCGCACCAGCCCGTCCATGCCCTCGGCCGCAGAGCCCAGGTATGAGCCGCCTCGCACGTTCAGATGATCTTCGGCATTTACTCTGCGTGCCCGATGATCGCCCGCTCTCAATCGAGAATTCTGCCTTCGTGGAACGGGTTATTCGTTCCACGGTCCTGGTTCGCGATCAGGCTGGACCGGAAAAAATGTGCCTCTGAGCTGTAGATATTCCGAGCCGCCTATCGGAATCGAACCGATGACCTACGCATTACGAGTGCGTCGCTCTGACCGACTGAGCTAAGGCGGCGTGCCGCCGGGATGGCTGGCGACGCGGGCAAGTTTACCGGGTCCGGAGGGCACTCGCAGACCGGCGTCCGGACACGCTGCCGGCGGGCGGAGCCGCACCCGGGCCCGTTCGGATTGCCAACATCGTCGCTGGTCACGGACGTGACGTAGATCACGCGCCTCAGCTGGAACCTTCAGCTCTTCCTCAGGACGGCCATAAAACGGGCACAGTTGAATTTTCCAGAATTTGTCCATGATCAAGGGACCGACCTGGCTGCGGACTGCCGCGTACGTCGCGGCGCCTGCGGTCCGTGCGACCCCGCCCGGACGGTGAAGCCCGGGCGGTGAAGCCCCGGGCGGTGAGGCCCCGGGCGGCAGCGCTCCCCCGGCCCAGCCAGCCGGAACACCGGGGGGACGGGACCGCCCTTACCAGGACCGCCCGGCGCGCGGGCCGGGCCGCCCGCCGTCACTGGCTGCTGCTTATCCTGCTGGCCGCCGGGCTCGGCCTGCGCGTGGTCACCCAGCTGGCCTACCGGCCGGCGATCTTCTACATCGACTCCTACAAGTACCTGAGGGGCAGCGGGGGCTACGACCCGGTCGGTTACAACCTGCTGCTGAAGCCGATTCTGTGGGCGGGGAACCTGGCCACCATCGCCGCCGTGCAGCACCTGCTCGGCCTGGCCATGGCCGTCATCCTGTACCTCACCCTCACCCGCCGCCACGCCCCCCGCTGGGCTGCCGCCCTGGCCACCGCTCCGCTGCTGCTGGACGCCTACCAGCTCCAGATGGAGCAGACCATCATGCCTGACGTCACGTTCGAAGCCCTGATCCTGGGCGGCCTGGCCATTCTGCTGTGGAATCCCCGGCCGCGGATCTGGCGTCTGGCGGCGGGCGCCCTGGTGCTGGGACTGGCCGCCGACGTCCGGCAGATCGGCGAGGTGCTGATCATCCCGGCGGTCATCTTCGCGGTCCTGGTGGCCCGGGGCTGCCGGCGACGGCTCGGTTACCTGGGAGCGGCCGCCGCCTTTTTCGCCGTCCCGGTGCTCGGTTATATGACCGTCTCGATGATCACCGGTAATGGCTTCGCCCTGGCCAGCCGGGGCGCGGGCGTCCTGTACGGGCGGGCGGCGGTGGCGGCCGACTGCACGACACTCCGGTCGCGGTGCGCCCGCTCGCCTCGTTCCTGCGCGCCTACCAGCTGGACGGCGGCTACACACCGGGCCCGTTGCCGACGGCGATGACCGGGGCGGGCGCGATCGGCTCGCTGTTCGTTTTCGCCCGGCGCGTGACCGGCCGCCGCGGCAGCGAGGCCGGCCGCCCGCGGGGCAGTCCGGCTGACCGGCAGCTGGCCGCGGCGGCCATGCTCACGACCCTGGCCGCGGTCACCGTGGTGCTCGGCTCGGATATCTACGAGTTCTCCTGGCGTTACCAGCTTCCCGCCCTGGTCACGCTGCCGCTGGCGGGCGTGTTCGGTGCCATGGTCATCGCGCGCCGCTTCCGGCTGCGGCCGGACCGCCGGCCCGGCCACCGGCCGGCCTTGAGCGGGAGATGGCCGCCGCGGGCCGGCCGGGCCCGGCCGAGCGTCAGTTACTTTGTGCCGTGCGTCGCCTCATAGGCCTGCCGGGAGCCGCAGACGCTGGCCCGCGGGCATGCGCACGAAGAGCCGTCGGCGGACAGCTTGACCACCACCTTGTCCCCGGGCACGTTGTGGCCGATGACCGTACCGGGTCCCTCCGGGGTCTCCACGGCCTGGCCGAGCCGGGGTGCATTCTTGCGGAAGTCCTGGTAGAGCGGGTGCTCGTACTTCAGGCAGCACATCAGCCGGCCGCACGCCCCGGCGATCCGCATCGGGTTGACGGGCAGGTCCTGTTCCTTGGCCATCCGGACGGATACCGGCTCGAAGTCTTTCAGGAAGGTGGCGCAGCACAGGTCGCGCCCGCAGGGCCCGATGCCGCCCTGCAGGCGGGCCTCGTCGCGCGGGCCCACCTGGCGCAGCTCCACCCGGGCGCGCATCTGGCCGGCGAGGTCGCGGACCAGGGCACGGAAGTCGACCCGGTTGGGGGCGCTGAAATAGATGGTGAAGGCGTTCGTGGCGTGCACGTAGTCGACCGCGGTCACCTTCATCGGCAGCCCGTGGGTCCGGATGAAGCGCTTGGCGGCGATCCGGCACTCGGCCCGCCGGCGGCGGCTGGTCTCGTCGCGCGCGAGGTCGTCCTCGGTCGCGATGCCCGCGCACTGGGGCAGGCCGCCCACGTCGTCGGATATCCACTGCGGCGCCCAGACACACTCGGCGACCTCGGGACCGGAGTCGGTGGGCACGAGCACCTTGTCGCCGATGGCCGGCGAGTACGGCCCTGGATCGAGGTAGTACAGCCGTCCGTGCCGCTCGAAGCTGACCGCCATCATCATGCCCATCACGTCAGACTACGGCGCAAAGGGCGGTTAGACGCTCTCCCCCCAGATGAGGGTGGTGGGGAGGACTTCGCCGCGATCGTCCGAGGCACCCGCGGCGTCGCGGACGATGCGCTCGACGAGGTGCGCGGCGACCTCGGCGAGCGGCATGGCCACAGTGGTGAGCGCCGGGGTGAGAAGGCGTGAAATGGCGCTTCCGTCGAAGCCGGTGACGGCGAGGTCCACGCCGATGCGCAATCCCATCCGGCTGGCCGTGGCATAGCAGGCCGCCGCCAGCACGTCGCTGCCGGCGATCACGGCCGTCGGCCGGTCCGGCGGCCGGAGCAGGGCCGCGACGGTGGCGTCGACGTCCAGGGGTGCCATGCCGGTCCGGATGACGGTCTCCGGGAGGCCCGCCGCGGTCATGGCGTCGCGGTACCCGGCCTCCCGTTCGAGATCCCATCCGCCCTGGGGGGTGTAGCCGAAATAGACGACGTTCGTGTGCCCGCGCGTGAGCACGAGCGCCGTGACGTCGCGGATCGCGGCCCGGTTGTCGATGTCCACCCAGTGCTGGGGCATGCCCGGACTCGTGCGGCCGAAGCACGCGAACGGGATCTTGCGGTCGGCCAGGAACGCGACCCGCGGGTCGTTATCGGTCATCGTCGCGAGCACGAACCCGTCGACCGATCTCGTCCACACCAGGTCCTCGATGGCCTCGAGGCTTTCGCCGCGGCTGCCGGTGACGAGTACCTGGTGGTCTCGCAGCCGCGCCGCGGCCACCAGGAACTGGAGAAACTCCAGCATGATCACGTTATCGGGGTGCAGCTCGGTGTCCGGGATCGGGTAGGCGATCCGGTAGGTCCGGCCCGAGCGCAAGCTGGCGGCGCCGGTATGGGGTTTGTAGCCGAGTGAGTCGATCGCGGCGACGACCCGCTCCCGGGTGGTGCTGGCCAGCCGGCCGCGGCTGCGGACGACGTTGGAAACCGTCTGCCGTGAGACGCCTGCGGCCCGCGCGACGTCATCGATTGTCGCCCGGCGGCTGCTGGCGGGGCGTTCCGGCTGGCCGGGTTCATCGGGCCGCTCAGAAATTGACATCCCCATCATCTTGACAGACGCGCGAGCTAGCTTTGTGATCTAGGTCAACTCTGATTGAACGTTCAATTCCTCGTACGAAGGCTGATCCGATGGCTGTCGCAGCGCAGAAGCGCGGGTCAGCCGGACATGAGGGAGATCGTCATCTCTTCCACGGCCAGCAGCGGCGCGACGCTGGCGGCCAGGCGCTCACGGCAGCGCATGATGGCCTCGAGCCGGCGCAGGGTCGCTTCCGGGCTGGAGGCGGACGCCAGCTCCCGCAGCTCGGCCTCGTGGTCGGCGTTGGCGATCTCGACCCCGGCGCCAGCCTGGATCATCAGCACGTCGCGGTAGAAGCTGGCCAGGTCGAGCAGGGCGAGGTCCAGGCTGTCCCGCTTCAGCCGGGTGGCACGGGACTTCTGCCGGTCCTCCAGGTCCCGCAGCGCGCCCGCAGCGCCCCGGATCGCCTTGGCCACCCCCTTGCCCGTCGACCCCTCGCCGAACGCCTGGCGCAGCGCCTCACGCTCTGGCTCGTCGATTTCCTCGGTGACGGACTTCGCCTCGTCCTCGGCCGTCTTGACCAGCGCGGCGGCGGCGGACAGGGTGGCCCCGAGCGAAGTGGCACGCTGCGGCACGGCGAGCACCTGCTCCCGCCGGCCGCGAGCGTCGGCGTCCGTGGCGAGCCTCCGCGCCCGGCCGATATGCCCCTGGGCAGCGCGGGCCGCGACCATGGCCCGTTCGGGATCAATCCCGTCGCGGGAGGTCAGCACGGCGGCCACCGCTGCGGACGACGGGACCCGCAGCGTGACCACCCGGCAGCGCGACCTGATCGTGGTCACGAGGTCTTCCGCAGAAGGGGCGCAGAGCAGCCACACCGTCCGGGGCGCCGGTTCCTCGATGGCTTTGAGCAGCGCGTTGGCGGCCTGCTCGGTGCACCGGTCGGCGTCTTCGAACAGGACCACCCGCCAGCGGCCGCCGGAGGGGGCCCCGGCGGCCCGCAGCACCAGGTCGCGGGTCTGCTTAACCCCGTAGGAGAGCCCGTCGGGCCGGACCACCATGAGGTCGGCGTGCGATCCGGCCCGCACCTGGCGGCACGCCGCGCAGTGCCCGCACCCGCCGGCCGGGCACAGCAGGGCCGCGGCGAAGGACCGCGCGGCCACCGAACGGCCCGATCCGGGCGGCCCGGTGAACAGCCAGGCGTGGGTCATCCCGCCCGCGGTGACCGCTTCCCCGGCGAGCACCCGGGCCGCGGCCTGCGCCGCTTTGCGCAGCTGCGCGACGATCATGTCCTGCCCGGCCACGTCCGCGAAGACGCCCTCACCGGCCAGGCCGCCCGCGCCAGCCGGGCCCGCCGCGCCGGGATCAGCCGGTGCCGCGGTCATCAGCGCCCGTGGTCGGAGGCCGCGGGCACCGACTCGTCGATGATGGCGGGGAACGACCCGGTGTCGGCCTCCGCGACGACCGGTACCGGGTCGGGCAGCATGTCACGGAGCCGTTCCTGGATCTCCTGAGTCAGCTCGGCGGGGGGCCGGGTCGCGTCGAGCACGAGGTAACGCCCGGGCTCGCTGCGGGCCAGGGTGAGGAACCCGGCCCGGACCCGCTCGTGGAACTCGGTGGGCTCGGCTTCGAGGCGGTCCGCGGAGCTGGCCCGCCGTCCCAGGCCCGCCAGCGGCGCCAGGTCCAGCAGGATCGTCAGGTCGGGCGTCAGGCCGCCGGTGGCCCAGTGGCTCAGCCAGGCGACGTCCTCGCTCCGCAGGCCCCGGGCGGCGCCCTGGTAGGCGAGCGAGGAGTCGGTGTACCGGTCGGTGATGACGACCGCGCCGCGGGCCAGCGCCGGGTCGATGACCGAGGCCACGTGCTCGGCCCGGTCGGCGGCGTACATGAGGGCCTCGGCGCGGGCGGACATCCCGGCGTGCGCGGTGTCCAGCAGCAGCGCACGCAGCCGCATGCCGACCTTGGTCGCCCCCGGCTCGCGGGTGGTGATCACGTCGAAGCCCTGCTCCCGCAGCCAGATCGCGAGCATCCGCGCCTGGGTGGTCTTGCCGGCGCCTTCGCCGCCCTCCAGCGCGATGAACAGGCCGGCGTGCCTGGGCAGGAAGCTCCCGCTCGGCGAGCGGGCCGCGTCGGCTTCGGCCGGCTCGGGGGCCGGGGGCTCGCCCCGGATCGCCGCGATCAGGTCCTCACGCAGCGGCACGCCCTGGCGGTCGTCCATCTGCCGGTAGGCGATCATCCCGCAGACCGCCGCCACCAGCGCCCCGAGCAGCAGGACCACATTCTGCCCCGCCGAGGCGTAGACGACGTTGCCGACCGTCACGTTGCCGGAGCCGGTCAGGCCGGAGATCAGCTTCGTGAAACCGGTGGCGAGGAAGCCCGCGGCGGCGATCACCACGAACAGGATGATCAGGGTGGACGACTGGAAGAACGCGAACGTCCGGCCCCGGGTGTCGTCGTCCACCTCCAGGCCGACGATGGTGAAGCCGGTCGCGTAGGCGACGCCCGCCAGCGCGCCGATGACCACGACCAGCAGGATGACGATGATGAGGTTCGGGATGAGGCCGATCAGGGCGAGCGGCACCGCCGCGCCGACGATCGCGATGCCGAACAGCCGCCGCCGGCTGAAGTCCTTCAGCAGGCGGGAAGCCGGGACCATGCCGGCCGCGAGCCCGACGAACAGCGCGGCGAAGACGAGGCCCCAGCCCGCGCTTCCGCCGTGCAGCGTGTTGGTGACGTAGGAGTAGCCGAGGCCGACCACGACGCCGGCGCCGGTAAACGCGCCGACCATCCCCAGCGAGAGGCCGCGCAGGACCGGGGTCTTGCCGATGAGCCGCCAGCCCTCCCAGATGGACTTGGCCGCGGACGGCACCGAGATCTTGTCGCTGTGCTGCCGCTTCGGGATCTGGCGAATGATGAAGATGGTCATTGCGGAGACCGCGTAGGAGGCGGCGTTGATGTACAGCGCCAAGTCAACGTTGTTCGTCTTGAAGTACGGCGAGATCCTGCCGAGCGCCTCGCTGACCAGGGCCAGCACACTGAACAGGCCGGCGGCGACCGGGGCGGTGCCGTAGGTGGTCAGCAGGCTGAGCTGGTTGGCGCGCTCCAGCTTGTCCTTGGGCACCAGGTTCGGTATCGACGCGGCCGTGGCCGGATTCCAGAACAGCGACGCACAGCCGGCCAGAATCTTCGCGGTGTAGATCCAGGGCAGGTTCGGGAAGAGCGGGATCGACAGGAACAGCAGGCCCCGGACCACGTCCCCGACGATCATCGTCATGCGCCGGTCGAACCGGTCCGCGATCACCCCGGCGACCGGGCCGAGCAGCAGCGCCGGCAGCAGCGTCGCGAGCCAGACCCCGGCGACGGCCGCACTCTGCGCCGCCATCGCCCCCGCTGTGGACTGCCCGGCGGTGTGCTTTCCGGTGAGCTCAGCCGCCAGAACGGTCAGCGCGAGGATGCTCAGCCAGTCACCCAGGCTCGACAGGGACAGGGCGACCCACAGCCGCCGGAACGGCTTGATCGACAGCACACCGGACTTTTCCTGAGCCTTGTGCAATCGCCGCGCCCGGTGTCCGGCGCCGTCGTGTTTCGGCGGTGCCCGGAAGTTCACGGCGTTAGCGTATCGGGACTAAGGCCCCACGGGCCGGTCCGGACCAGGATCGTGACCTGCGGTTCGGGCAGGCGAGGCGGCCGGGACGGGCCCGGGAGCCCGGCGGCCCCGGGGGGACCGGGAAGCCCGGTGGCCCCGGGCGCCCGCCCCATGGACATCCACATGGTGCACCGCTCCTACTTCGGCTTCTTAGCCACGGTCTTCTTGGCGGCGGCCGGCTTGGCGGCCGGCTTCTTAGCGGCGGCCGGCTTCTTAGCGGCGGCCGGCTTGGCGGCGGCCGTCTTGGCGGCGGCCGGCTTCTTAGCCGCCGGCTTCGCGGTCGACCGCGCGGGGGCCCGGCGCGTGGTCCGGGCCGCCGGCCTCAGCCGGCGCGGTGGCGCGCCGGTCGGCCAGCAGTTCGGACGCGCGCTGGACGGTGAGCGCGTCCACGTCGTCGCCCTTGCGCAGCGAGGCGTTGGTCTCCCCGTCGGTCACGTACGGGCCGAACCGGCCGTTCTTGACCACCATCGGCTTGCCGGTGTCCGGGTCGTCCCCCAGCTCACGCAGCGGCGGTGCCGCGGCGCGGGCCCGGCCGCGCGCCTTGGGCTGGGAGAACAGGTCCTTGGCTTCGGCCAGGGTGAAGGTGAACAGCTGCTCCTCGCTGTCCAGCGAGCGGCTGTCGGTCCCCTTCTTGACGTACGGGCCGTAGCGCCCGTTCTGCACCGTGACCTCCTCACCGTCCAGCTCGCCGATGACCCGCGGCAGGCTCAGCAGCTTCAGCGCGTCGTCGAGGGTCACCGTGTCCAGGGACATCGACTTCAGCAGCGAGGCGGTACGCGGCTTGGCCGACGCCGGCGCGTCCTCGGGGGGAAGCTCGGTCACATACGGGCCGAACCGGCCGGATTTGGCGATGACCTGGAGACCGGTGCCCGGATCGGTACCGAGCACGACGTCCTCGTTCGGCTGGCTGAGCAGCTCCCCGGCGCGTTCCGCCGTCAGCTCGTCCGGGGCCATGTCTTCCGGCACGTTGACCCGCTGGCCGTCACGCTCGAGGTAGGGGCCGTACCGGCCGACCCGGACGGTGATGTCCGTGCCCGCTAGCGGGAACGAGCTGACTTCTCGCGGGTCGATGTCGTCGATATCGCTGACGAGGGCTTTCAGGCCCGCTCCGCCGACGCTGGTCCCGTTGGGGGCGCCGCCGTTCGCGATCGTGCTGTCCGCCGCGCCGCCGGCGGCGGCGGTACCGCCGTCCGGGCCGGCCGCGGCGGGCTGCTCCCCGCCGAAGTAGAACCGGCGCAGCCACGGGACGCGCGCCGCCTCACCGTGCGCGATCTCGTCGAGCACCCCTTCCATCCGCGCGGTGAACTCGTAGTCCACCAGCTGGCTGAAGTGCCGCTCCAGCAGCGTGACCACCGCGAAGGCGAGGTAGGAGGGAACGAGCGCGGTGCCCTTCTTGAACACGTAGCCACGGTCCAGGATCGTGCCGATGATCGACGCGTACGTCGACGGCCGGCCGATCTCCCGGTCCTCAAGCTCCTTGACCAGCGACGCTTCGGTGTAGCGCGCGGGCGGCCGGGTGGCGTGCTCGGCGGCCTCCAGCCGCAGCACCGCCAGCGGGTCGTCCTCCGCCAGCGCCGGCAGCCGGCGCTCCCGGTCATCGCGGTCGGCGTTCGGGTCGTCGGCGCCCTCGACGTAGGCCTTCAGGAAACCGTAAAACTTGATCACGTTGCCCGAGGCGCCGAATTCGGCGTTCTCCCCGGCCGAGGACGTCCCGGCCACGCGCACCGAGACCGACTCGCCGGTGGCGTCCTTCATCTGGGAGGCGACGGTGCGCTTCCAAACCAGGTCGTAGAGCCGCTGCTCGTCCCGGGACAGGCCGTCGCGCGCGACGTGCTCCGGCGTACGGAAATGGTCGCCGGCCGGCCTGATCGCCTCGTGCGCCTCCTGCGCGTTCTTCACCTTGCTGGCGTAGACCCGCGGCTCGTCCGGGACGTAGGACTCGCCGTAGAGGTCGCGCGCCTGCCGCCGGGCGGCGTCGATCGCGGTCTGCGACAGCGTCGTCGAGTCGGTCCGCATATAGGTGATGTAGCCGTTCTCGTACAGCCGCTGCGCCACCAACATCGTCTGCTTGGCGGAGAAGCCCAGCTTCCGCGAGGCCTCCTGCTGCAGCGTGGTGGTGCGGAACGGTGCATAGGGTGACCGCTTGTACGGCTTTCGGTCGACGGAACGGACTTTGAATTCGGCGTTCTGCAGGCCGGCCAGCCCGGCGGCGGCCTCGCCGTCGAGATGCAGGATGCCACTGCCGCGCAGTTCGCCGAGTGAGGTGAAGTCCCGGCCCTGCGCGACGCGCTGCCCATCGACCGAGACCAGCGTCGCGCCGAACGAACCCGGCGTGCCGCCGTCCCCGCCTTGCGCCTGGTCACCGGGGGTCACGGTGGCGAATTCCGCCTCGAGGTCCCAGTACTGGGCGGCGCGGAAGGCGATCCGTTCCCGCTCCCGGTCCACCACGAGACGGGTGGCCACCGATTGCACCCGGCCGGCCGACAGCCGCGGCATGACCTTCTTCCACAGCACCGGCGAGACCTCGTACCCGTACAGCCGGTCGAGCACCCGCCGAGCCTGGTAGGCGTCGACGAGGGCCTGGTCGAGCTCGCGCGGGTTGGCCACGGCCTGCGCGATCGCCTCGGGGGTGATCTCGTGGAAGACCATCCGGTGGTAGGGGACCTTCGGCTTCAGTTCCTCGAGCAGGTGCCAGGCGATGGCCTCGCCCTCACGGTCCTCATCAGTGGCCAGGAGCAGTTCGTCGGCGTCCTTGAGCAGGTCCTTCAGCTTGGAGACCTGCTGGCGCTTGTCGTTGGGAACGACGTAGAGGGCCTCGAAGTTGTCGTCGACGTTGACCCCGAGGCGCGCCCATGGCTCCTTGCGGTACTTGGCCGGGATCTCGGCCGCCTTGTCGGGCATGTCCCTGATGTGGCCGACGCTGGATTCGACGACGTACCCATTGCCCAGGTAGCCCGCGATCGTGCGCGCCTTCGCCGGCGACTCGACGATCACCAGACGGGTACCGTCACCGCCGCCTGCGGTCTTCTTCGCCGCCACCGTGCTCCTGGTAGCACCTTTCCTTGCTGGCACGCTCTTCCCAACCTCGCATCCACGCTACGGCCTGCCCGTGGGGCACCCGTAGGGGGCCGCGCTTCCCGGTCTAACCCGGGACGCCCGTCCCTGTCGTCACTTTCAACCCTTAACCCGGCCCTAGGTGTTCCCCGCTCACGGCTGGCTCAGGCATCCGCCTGGTCAGGCCGCTGCCGGGGATCCGGCTGGGCTCGTGGCCGGGCACCTGGATACACGACCGGGACACCTGACCGTAGCGGTTTTCTCCCCGACGCCGATTGAATCATCGGTGACGACGAGCACAATAGGAGGTGATGGCCGAATATGCCTACCTGGTGGTCTACCTGCCGCGCGGAATGACCCGCGATGCCGCCCGGCGCGTCCTGACGGACCATGCTGAGTATGGCGAATGGGAACTGTCCCGTCTTCGCCTTTATGCCGATGGCAGCCGGAAGGTTACTCTCCGGCGCAAGATCATACGCGCTGTCCGTACCCTCTGACCTGGGTATACCTCGCTGGCGGGAGCACCGCGACCGCGGCCCGGAACGGCTGGGGCCGGCCGAAAAAACAATCTGCCCGTCCCGGGGTGCACTCGGCACCACCCGGGGCGGGCAGATTCTTCACGGTTTCTTCGCGGTCTCGCCACACTGGCACCGCCGGGGCGGGCCGGGCCTTGCGGCCCGGCCACGCTCATACCGTCCTGCGGGTAGGTCAGATCCGGCCGGCGACACGGCGGCGGCGGATCGCCACCATGGACGCCACGCCGGCGGCGATGGCGCCCAGGCCGGCGGCCAGCATGGCCGCCAGGTCAGCACCGGTGGTCGGCAGCAGGCCACTGCTGCTGCCCACGGAGGACGCGGTGGTCGTCTGCGGCGAGCCGCCGGTGGTGCTCGTGGTGCTGGGCAGGCCCGGGCCACCGGGGTTGATGGAGGTGCCGGGAGTTCCCGGGGTGCCAGGCGTACCGGGAGTCCCGGGGGTGCCAGGCGTACCGGGGGTCCCAGGCGTACCGGGGGTCCCGGGAGTGCCAGGCGTACCGGGGGTGCCAGACGTACCGGGCGTACCCGGGGTGCCGGGAGTTCCGGGCCTGCCGGGCCTGCCGGGCCCGCCGACGGTCGAGCCGCCGCGGCAGCCGGACACCGCCGCCCCCTGCACGGCGACCGAGTTGCCGCACGCGCTGACCGGCGAGCTGACCGGCGCGTTCACCTGGTTACCGCCCAGGACCGACCCGTTACCGGAGGTCTCCTCGACCCCGCCGCCGGACGAGCCGCCGGTGACGGACGCGCCGCCACGGCACCCGGAGAAGGCGGAACCGAGGTACGCGATCGAGTTGCCGCAGACGTTGACGGGCGCGCTGATCGGGGCGTTGACCTGGTTGCCGCCGCCGGTGGACCCGTTGCCGCTAGTCCGCTCGAAGGTCGCGCTGCCGGAGCCGGTCCCGGTCACGCTGGCGCCGCCGACACAGGCCGCGCTCGATTCACCGAGCATCGCCAGTGCGTTGCCGCAGATGTTGACGGGCGTGCTGACCGGGGCGTTGACCTGGTTGCCGCCCCCGGTGGACCCGTTGCCGCTGGTCCGCTCGAAGCTCGGGGCGCCGGTCCCGCCGCCAGAGCCGGCGCCGCGCGCCCGGTTGGTGCCGCCGACGCTGGCGCCGCCGCGGCAGCTGGAGAACGCCCCGCCGTGCGCCGCGACCGAGTTGCCGCAGACGTCGACCGGCGTGCTGACCGGCGCGTTCACCTGGTTGCCGCCCAGTTTCGAGCCGTTGCCGGAAGTGCGCTCGATACCGCCGGAGCCGCCGCTGCCGCCGCCGTTGCTGACGCTGGCGCCGCCGTCACATCCGGCGCCCGCGAGGCCGAGGATCCCGGCTGCGTTGCCGCAGATGTCGACGGGCGCGCTGACCGGCACGTTGATCTGGTTGCCGCCCAGGATCGAGCCGTTGCCGCTGGTCGTCGAGATGGGACCGGCGGCCATGGCGATCCCGGTCCCCGGAATCGCGAACGCCGCGCTGAAAACGGCGACCTTCATCACCCCGGTCGCCCATGGGGATATCTTCATTGTTACTCCTGAACTCGTCTCGATGACTGATCTAGATCGACAGGGAGTGCCCGTAGCCGGGCTGTCCCGTGCCGTGACCGCGCCCACGGCACGGCACGGGACACCGGTGAGATCGTTTTGGCAGGCCAGGCGGTCCCGGATGTCCGTCAGGCCCCAGCCCGGGGTGTCCTCAGGCTTTGTGGCCCCGGATGCGGTGACCCCGGATGCGCCGTCCCGCCATCTTGAGCGCAACGGCCCCGGCCATCAGGCCTCCGATGGCCAGGAAGTAGAACGACACGCCGCCCATGCCGGACGCCGAGTCGGCGGCCAGCGCGTTCGCCGGTATCGGCTGCCCGCCCGCGATGCCCCCGGCCGCCGGTGCGCTGGCCGCAGCGGGCGCCGCGAGATCGGTGAGGCTGGAGGGCGCCGACTGTGACGGCAGCCCGCTCAGCGCCGAGGCGACCGGCAGGCTGTCGAGGCCGGGCGGAAGCGATCCCGTCCCGGCACCGCCCGCGCCGGCACCGCCCGCGCCGAGCTGCGTCGCGGCGGCGCCGGCGCCTCTCCCGCCGGCCCGCCCGCGGGAGGATTGCGGCCCCTGGCGAACCGATGCGGTCCCCTCGCAGCCAGCCAGCGAATCGCCGAGCACGGCGGCGGCGTTCCCGCACACATCGGCGGGGACGCTGACCGGCGCGGCAGCCTGGTTGCCGCCGCCCACCGAGCCGTTACCCGAGGTGGCCGGGCCCGTACCGCTGCGTGCGCCGGACACCGACGTCCCGCCCTGGCACCCGGCCACGGCGTTGCCGACCGCGCTGCCGCAGACACTGACCGGCACGCTGACTGGCGCACTGATCTGGTTGCCGCCGCTTACCGAGCCGTTACCCGAGGTGGCCGCGCTTACGCTGCCGCCAGATGAGCCAGCCGGGGGGCCCGTCACCGGCGCGCCGCCCTGGCAGCCGGCGAGCCCGACGCCCAGCACGGCGACCGCGCTCCCGCACACGTCCGCGGGAGCACTGATCGGGGCGCTGGCCTGATTACCGCCGAGCACCGAGCCGAGGACGGAGGTGCTGCCCCCGCCACCAGCGGGTGCCGCGAAGGCCGCGCCCGGCAAACCCGCGCCCGCTGCGGCGAAGGTCGCGGTCAGCATGACCGTCTTCGCTGTCCAGTGAGCCCATGTCCGCATGGGGGTGACTCCTTGTGTCGTTCGTTCGGAACTTCAGAGCGGGGCCAGCGGGCGGGACCACCGGCTGCGGGACGTGCGCAAAGGCAACTAATAACTAAAAGCGACAAGTCTCCTACTGTGAGTAGCTAGCATCGTTCATGACGAGACCAGCCGGCGCGGCGACCGTCCGGCCAATTACGTCATGACATCCGGGGGCGTGCACGAGCCCGGGGGCTTCGCCCAGCTATCCGGCTAAGGCTGCGGCACCCTGCCGGGGTGACCCATCCCCCCGTCTCTGTGCACAATGCGTGACTGTAGCAGCACGCAACGTATGCGAGCGAAGACTTCCGAATAATCTATGCCGGTTTCTATGCCATCTTTGGCCAACACATGCGCTGACCTGCGGCTGAGAGCTAACAATGGTCGAGAAATCGGTCAAGAACGCGCACACCGAACCGCAGGCCATCCACTGGGACACGCTCGTCGATGCCGTGGAACATTCCGGAAAAGTCGAGATCCGCGGGCAGCTGCAGCGGCGCGAACCCGAAGCAGCGGATGCCGAGCAGGCTGAACGCCTTAGCGTCAGTTCCGCCGAACATCGTGTACGGAACGCACCGTCCATCAGGGTCCTCGGCCAGCAGGGCGCCGGTCATGGCCTCGTACAGCGCGCCATCCGCGCTCGTCTGCACGGCGATGTCCTGGTGGATGAACTCGCGCGTCACTCCCGGCCCCAGGAGCTTGTCGATCTCGGCGAAGAACTCCTTTTCCTGGCCGGGCAGGAACCGCCCGTCGACCTCCGCGACCGCCTGCTGCGGGATGACGTTGACCTTGTAGCCCGCCCTGAGGCCGGTCGGGTTGACCGTGTTCCGCAGCACGGCGCGGATGATCCGGGAGATCGGCCCGAGCTTGTCGAGCACGGCTTCGGGGTTCTGCGGGCTGAATTCGGTGCCGAGCGCGGCGCTCGCCTCCTCCAGGAAGGCGCGAACCGGCGGGGTGAGCAGCAAGGGCCACTCGTGACGGCCGATCCGGGCCACGGCCTCGGCCAGTTCGGTCACCGCGTTGTCCGGGTGCACCATGGCCCCGTGCCCGGCGGTCCCCTGGGCGGTCAGGCGCAGCCACGCGATCCCCCGCTCCGCTGTCTGCATCAGGTAGAGCCGGCGCCCGCCGATCGTGACGCTGTACCCGCCGACCTCACCGATCGCCTCGGTGACGCCCTCGAACAGGCCCGGGTGCTCGTCGACCAGCCAGTGCGCGCCCCACCTGCCGCCGGCCTCCTCGTCCGCGGTGAACACGAGCACCACATCACGGGGCGGCCGCCGCCCCTCCCGCAGCCGCTGCCGGACTACCGCCAGGATCATGGCGTCCATGTCCTTCATGTCCACCGCGCCGCGGCCCCAGATACAGCCGCCGACGATCTCGCCGGAGAACGGATCGTGCCGCCAGTCGGCCGCGTTCGCGGGCACGACGTCAAGGTGACCGTGGATCAGCAGGGCCGGGCGGGAGGAGTCCTCCCCCGCGATCCGCGCTGTCACGCTGGCGCGCCCGGGATGCGATTCCAGGATCCGGGGCTCGAGCCCCGCCTCGGCCAGGAGCGCCGCGACGTATTCGGCCGCCTTGCGCTCCCCCGGCCCGGAATGATCACCGGGGTTGCTGGTGTCGATCCTGATCAGGTCGCGGCAGATCGTGACAGCCTCGTCGTCGGCGGCCACGTTCGCTGAAGCTGATTTCCCCGTCACTCCTTTATCGTCGCACTCCGCTGTCTCCTGGGCGCAGCTGGCGCCGAGCTGTCGCCGGGGCGTACCTGCTGCCGGGCGCACCTGCTTCCGGAGCGCGCTCGGTTGCTGGTGGGGCGCGGCTGCTGGGATGCGGCCACCCACGGGGCGGCGCTGATCGATGCCAGGTGCCGTGATCCGGGTGATGGTCCTCTTCGCCGCAGGCCGGTAGATTTGCTATCGTGATCCGGCCAAGGCGGTAACGCCGCTGGCATACGTCCGGGTGGCGGAATAGGCAGACGCGCTAGCTTGAGGTGCTAGTGCCCGTTAAGGGCATGGGGGTTCAAGTCCCCCCTCGGACACCAAAACGGGTGATATCTCCCCAAAACGGGCGGCACTTGAACACGCCGTGGTGGTTCTCCCCGATACGGGGAGAACTCACCGGCCGGAGTGCTCAGGTCCCGCCTCGGACACCAGAACTGGTGGGGAATCCCCCACACGCGAACCCCTTGAACACGCCTGCGGGCGGCCCTGCCGTCGCCCGCACCGCAGCCGGTCCTGCACTCCCCGCGGGGAGGCAGCCATGACCGCACAGCCTCTCGCTCCAGTCATTCCCTCGTCCGCCGTCCAGGCCGTCCGGCAGCGTGCCAGGTCCGCAGCGGGACGGCCGCTGCCCCTGGCCCGCCCGGCGGCCGTCCCGTCCGCTCCCACGAACGCGGTCTACGGGATCGGCCGCATCGACGCCTCCGGCCGGATCGCCGACCGGGCCGTCACCAGCGCACTGGGCTGGTGCGGCGGCGACCGGCTGACCCTCACCGCCGACGCGGGCGTGGTGATCGCGCGCCGCGACCAGGGCGGCATGGTCACCCTGCCAGGCCGCGCCTACATCGCGATTCCCGCCGCGCTGCGCCGCCGCTGCGGCCTGCAGCCAGGCGACCGGGTACTGCTGGCCGCCCTGCCCGGCGACGACATGCTCGCCGCCTACTCATTCGCCGTGGTGGACCAGGCCATCCGTGCCCACAGCGCGTTCCCGCACGCCGAAGGAGGACCGCCGTGACAACCCCGAACCCCCCGGCCGCATCCCAGCAGGCCGCCGTGGAGGCCGCGCTGCTGATCCTGGAGCGGATGGGCCTGTCCCCGGGCGACCTGACCTCCGCCCGCAGCGACCGCACGCCCGTGCCGACGTTCGCCGAGTACGTCCCGGTCGTGTCCGCCGCGGTGACCGACGGCACCCGGAAGGCGTACGGCAGCTACTGGAACCGCGTCACCGAGCAGTGGGGCGGCCGACGCCTGGACGAACCCACGCCGCCGGAGATCCGGCAGCTCATGAAGCACGTCCGGTCGCACGTGGTGCCCCGCCGCAACGCCCGCGGCGGGCGCGGCGCAGCCGAGAACCTCGTCGCCGCGCTGCGCTGCCTGTACCGGCACGCCGAGGACGACGGGCTGCTCGGCGAGAGGGACAACCCGGCCCGCAAGGTCGACAAGCCCCGCCGCCTGCCGTCCATCCGGCGGGCCGTCGCGGACACCCGGCTGGCGGAGATCAACCACGTCGCGGCCACCACGGGAGATGACCCCGAACTCGACACGCTGATCCTCCGGCTGCACACCGAGACCGCCTGCCGCCGCGGCGGCGCGCTCGCACTGCGCCCGCAGGACCTGGACCGCGAACAGTGCCTGATCCTGCTCCGGGAGAAAGGCGAGACCGTCCGCTGGCAGCCGGTCTCCCCCACCTTAATGGCCGGGCTGGCCCGGCACGCCGGGGAACGGCACGCACCGCCAGACGGGCGGCTGCTCCGCTACCGCGACGGGCGGCCGGTCACCTACCGCCGCTATGACGGCCTGTGGGTCCGCATCGGCAGGCACCTGCCCTGGGCCCGCACCCAGCAGATCAGCACGCACTGGCTACGGCACACCACCCTGACCTGGGTCGAACGCAACTTCGGGTTCGCCGTCGCCCACGCATACGCCGACCACACCGACGGTGCGGGCGACACGGGCACCGCCACGTCGACATACGTGCGCGCCACGCTCACTGAGGCCGCCACCGCCCTGGCCGCGCTGACCGGCGAACCCCACCCCCTCGCCGAACCGGAAGGAGGCCAGCATGACAGCGCTGACTGACTCCCCGGCGGCATACCACGACCACAGTGCTTACTACGGACCCGGCGGCACGGGTACCGGTCCGGCCGCGGTCTCCGGTCTGGTCGCCCCCGCGGACCGGTCCGGGGCGGTCCGGGACCGGGTCAGGACCGTCCGGTCCTGACCGCTGCTGCTCCTGGCCGTCCCCGCCGCCGCCGAAGTGTGGTCCGGATGGGTCGGCATCGCGCAGAAGACCGGGTTCGGGCTGGTCTCCCCGCTGCCGGGCATCTGGTCCTCGCTCCACCTGGACACGACGATCACCCTCCCGGTTGGCGTCGAGGCGTACGCGGCCTACGCGCTGCGCGCCTGGCTGGCGACCGAGGACTGGATCAGCCCCCGGACCCGCCGGTTCGCCAAGTGGTCCACATTCATCTGCGGTAAATCGGAGAACCGGCCCCTCAGGATCCCTGCTGTTGCGAACACCGACCTCCCCATTAGGCAGGCCCGCCACCTCAACGCAGTTGCCGTTGGAGAAACTCAGCGAGCTCTTAACCCAGCAATGACCTGAACCTGGCTCTCCGGCCGATTTTCCGGCTGCAGGACTTCCCATGCCATTACCTCTCTGGGTGCGTATATGACTCTTGCGTATGCAAATTGCAGTAATGCGCGAACACACGGAGACAGAACGGTTAAAACGGCATCCAGCCAGGCGAGCGGCGGTGGCCGCTGTCCTGCGTGTGGTGCGGCACCTGCGGCTAACCCCCACCGTCTGGCCGTCAGCCGGACGGGTGGATGGGCGGCCCACCGCTTCGGCCCTATTTCCCGTAGGGGCGTGTGGGTGAGGTGCTGGACGATCCGGGAGTGCCGCATCGCCTGAGAGACCAGGATGAGGTGGGTTGCCTCGGCGCGGAGATTGTTGCTGAGTGCCGCGCTGGCGTGCTCGGGGGATGTGCCACCGTAACGGGCAGGGGTGTCTTGCTGCCAGGTGTCAAGCGCGGTCACGATGACCGCCGCCTCCACGACGGCACGACGTCTTTCAGGGGTCAGCCGGGCCGACCGCGCGGCGGCGGCGGCCTGGTCGGAGATGTCGCTGCGCCAGTATGGCTTGAGGATTAGCTGCGCATCCCGGATTTCGATCACGCGCCTGTGCAGCCGGTAGCGGACGTTGAACCGGGTGCCGGGCTGGCGGGGCAGCTCGATCTGCGGCACGGCATGCCGCAGGGTGGCCCACAGCAGATGCAGCCGCCAATAGGCGCACCAGAGCAGGCCCTGGCGGGAAAGCATGGCCAGGCCGGGGAACCAGATGCTGACGGTCGCACCGCCGATGACCTGGATGGCCACGACGGCCTGCGCGACGGCGATGGCCGTGATCTCAGGCTCAGCGACGGGGGTACCCGACGAGCGCTCGATGGTCGCAGCTGTCCTGAGCAAAATCAGGGCCAGGTCCGCGGCCGCGGCAAAGGAGATCGCTCGCATGCCCATGTCGATGTGGCGCACGTGTGTGCGGCGGGAGCACCGCCATGCGAGCGTGGCGATTCGCCACAGCGCAGGACAGTAGTAGGTCAGGAGAACCAGCTCACCGGCCAGGAACGGAAGACCCGGCCGCGTTCCTGCCCCCGGCACTGCCCGTAGCGCCACCTGGAGGAGCCCCGCCGAGGCGGCACCCAGGACCGGGATCGCCAGCAGCGCCGGGTGGCTGCCGGTGTCTCCGGTCACCGTGGCCAGCACGGCGAGAAAGCACCAGGTGGCCAGCAAGCCGAGGGCACTGGTGGCCCATGCGATAGCAGGCTGGGCCGGCCGCACCTGGAGCAGCGCCGGGCTGGCGGCGGTAAGGGCCAGCGCGGCGGCCGCCGCGAGCATGCAAAGGACCGGCATCGCCCGCGTGAGCGTGCGATCTCGCTGCATGCGTACCGCGGCATAGATGACGTAAAAGACGGCAATGGCGCCGGCAGCCCCGTAGAGATACGTCACGATGACGGCCGTTGTGCACAGATTTGCCGCACTCTCCGCGGGCCCTCCGCAGCTGTCTCGTTCCGCATGCTTACGACCTCCCGGCCGGCGAAGGCAGCTCCGCGCCGCGCTGGCACAGCCGCATTGCCTGGGTGAAGTACCTGATGGCTTCGGCCCGGCGGCCCCGGGCAGCGGAGATGCGGCCAAGCTCGCGCAGCGTGGCGGCGAGCCGGTCGTCGCGGCCGAGCTCAAGCCAGATCCGTGCCGCGCGGCGCAGCGAACCGGCCGCCTCCGCGGGCCGGCCGAGCTGACGGAACGCGGATCCCATCCCGGCCAGCATCCAGGCTTCGGCAGGCGCGTCACCGCAGGCGCGCGCGGCCCGCACGCCAAGGCGGGCAACGCCCAGCTCCTCGGCGTAGCAGCCGTGCCAGCCGAGCAGCGGCCACAGCACTCCGGCAAGGCGGACCGCGGCGGCGTGGTCGCCACGAACGGCCGCGGCGCGCACCGCGGCGACCATCGCTGGCTGATGACGGTCTATCCAGGTGGCGGTGGGGTCCGGGCTGGTGCCCGGGCCGTCCTGTTGGCTTGTACGGGTGGCGGACGGTGGATCGGCGGTGCCAGCCAGGACGGCATGGGCGGAAATCGCAGCACACGCGTACCAGGTGAGCATCCGGCCGGTCGCGGCGCGGCGTTCCTGCTCGGTACCGGTCCGCCGGGCCTGCTCGCGGGCCCGCTGATGGGCCAGGTCATGGAACTGCCACCAGCCGCGGCCTGCCGGCTCTGCGAGCCCGGCCATGGTTAGTTCCTCGAGCAGCTTGCGGGCATGCGCCGGGCTGGTGTCCAGGACGGCGGCGACCAGCTCGCTACTGACTTCGTGACCGGGGCACAGCGACAGCAGCCCGAACGCCCGGGCTGCGGCGGCTTCTAGCTGCTGGGAGGTGACACCGATCACCGCGCTGGCCCGTGCCTCCGAACGGGGCACTCCCCGGGCCACCAGCCAGGACTCCTCCGAGGCCAGCTGCGCGGCCAGGTCAGTGAGCGGATCAGCGCTGCGGGCGGCCAGCCACCCGGCACAGCGCAGCGCCAGGGGAAGGCCGCCGCATGCTCGCGCCAGCTCTGTGATCACGGCCGTTCTGCCGGCCGCCCGCCCTTGCCCAAGCTGGCGGTCCAGCAGCGTGATCGCGGCGGCTCGCTTCAGGGGGCGGAGCCGAAGCTGCCTGAAACCGGCCGCCGGAATGGCGCCCAGGACCCGGCGGCTGGTTACCACCACCGCTGCCGGGCCAGGCCCCGGCAGCAGCGCTGTGACCGCTTCCTTCGATGGAGCATCATCAACGCGTTCCATCAGATGTGCCGCCGCGAGAACATCAAACCGCGCGGGCTGGTCGCGCGGTCGTGGATGGACTGGGAGGCCGGCTCACGGCCGAACTGGGACTACCAGGATCTGCTGTCCCGCTTGTTCCACACCAGCCCCGTCCAGCTAGGCTGGGCCGCCGACTACACCCCCGCGCAGCCGCCCGCGGACCGCAGGGTCCTCGCCTTGTCCCAGGCGACGTCCTTCGCGGGCGGAACGCCGCGGCCCCAGGAGCTCATCGACAGTGACAGCAGACACGGCCGTGCGCTGCTGCCTCTCCCTCCGGACACCCGCGATTTCACCGGCCGGGCCGAGCAGGTGGGCGAGGTCACCCGCCTGATCGCTGCGGCAGCCGCAAGCCCGGGGACCGCATTGCCGATCGTCTGCCTGTCAGGCCAGGCCGGCGTCGGGAAGACGACGCTCGCGATTCATGCCGCCCACCAGATGAGCGGCGAGTTCCCCGACGGGCAGCTCTACACCAATCTGCGCGGGACGGACACCCGCGGGCAGGACCCGGCAGACGTCCTGGCCGGGTTCCTCCGCGAGCTCGGTGTCGACGGAACGGACGTCCCCGAGGGCCTCGACGAACGCGCTCGCATGTACCGGGCGCAGCTGGCAGGCCGGCGCATGCTCGTGGTGCTCGACAACGCCGCCGACGAGGCGCAGGTCCGCCCGCTCCTGCCGGGGACTCCTGGATGCGCGGTGCTGGTGACCAGCACGTCCCGGATGGCTGCCCTGGCAGGTGCGGCCGCCGTCCCCCTCGGCCTGATGCCGCCCGGCCAGGCGGCTGAGCTGCTGACGGCTATCATCGGCGCGGCCCGCGCGCAGGCCGAGCCAGAGGCCGTCGGTGAAATCGCCCGGCTGTGCGGGTACCTCCCGCTCGCGCTCCGCATCGCCGGAGCCCGGCTCGTGTCCCGGCCCGCGTGGACAATCTCCTGGTTCGCGGCGCGGCTTGGCGATGAGAGCAGGCGCCTTGACCTGCTGAAAGCCGGCGACCTTGAGGTCCGTGCCTCGTTCGGCCTGAGTTATCAGGGCCGGGACGAGGCTGAGCGGCTCGCCTTCCGCATGCTGGGCCTGCTCGCCGCCGACTTCCCGGCGTGGAACCTTGCCGCTCTCACCGGGACAGACGGGGATGAAGCCGAGCAGCTCCTTGAACAGCTCGTGGACGCGGTACTTGCCGATGTCGCCGGCGTCGATGCGACCGGCCTTATCCGGTACCGGCTGCATGACCTGCTGCGCGCCTTCGCCAGGGAATGCCTCTTCGACACCGAAGCGCCAGGCGTACGGGACGAATCCCTGGCCAGGCTCGCGGACCAGTACATCGGCGCAGCAAGGCTAGCCGCCGCCCTGGTCCACCCCGGCGCACCTGACATCGCCGCCGCGCCCGCGCAGCAGCTGCTCGCCGAAGACGTCGTCCGCGGCGATCCCTGGGGCTGGTTCATGGCCGAACGAGCCAGCCTGGTGAGGCTGGTCGGGCAGGTTCATGCCGCCCGGTTGTGGGACCGGACCTGGCGGCTCGCCGGGCTGCTGCCCGTCATGTTCGACTGGCGCGCTGACTGGCGCTCCTGGGAACACACCCACCAGCTTGCCCTCGACGCCGCCCGCCAGGCGGCCGACGCGGACGCCGAGGCCGGGATCTTGCGCAGCCTGGGCGCTCTGTACCGGGAACTCGGCCGCTACGGCGAAGCCGCCGCCATGCTCACGCAGGCCGCCTCGATCTTCGATGGCCGCGCCGGCTGGCACCAGTGGGCGGCCGTCATGCGTAACCTCGGCGATACCTACCGGTACCAGGGCCGTCTGGGCGAGGCCATCGAAACGTTCTCCGCCGGGCTTGCCGTCTTCCAGGAGGCCGCCGACACCCGTTCGGTGGCCGGAGTCCTCAACGGCATGGCCGACGCCTACCGCGGGCTGTCCAGATGGGACCAGGCGCGCAGCGCATTCCAGGCCTGCATCGGCATTTACCACGACCTGGCCGACCAGCTCGAGGAGGCACGCGCCAAGATCCGTTACGCCCTGGTCTTCCGCGACCAGTGCCTCAGCGAGCAAGCAGTCCCGTTGCTCACTGAAGGACTGCAGGCCGTCAGGGAACGCGGTGACCGCCGGTGGGAGGCCCGGGCCATCCGGCAGCTGGCCATCGTGCACCGCAACGACGCTGACACGGCGACCGCGATCCCGATGCTCACCGAGTGCATGCCGATCTTCGGTGAACTGGAAGACCGGCGCGGGATGGCCGTGGTGTTCCGTAACCGCGGCGACGCGGAGCGGCTGGCGGGCAACCTGCACGAGGCAGGAAACGACCTGTCGGACGCGCTCGCGGCCTTCCAGGCCATCGGCGACCGCCGCTGGACCGCCCGCACGCACCTGAGCATCGCCGGTCTGGCCCGGATCCGGCGTGACTGGGCGGTTGCGCGGCAGCACCTGGACGCGGCGCTGGCGGCTTTCCGCGCCATCAGCGACCAGCCTGCCGAGGCAAGAGCACTCCGCGAGCTGGGCATGCTGCTCCGCGAGCAGGGCGACCTGACCGGTTCCGGAACGGCGCTGAACGCCAGCCAGGCGATCTTCGAGGCACTGGGCGACGCGCTGTGGACGGCCCGCGTCCTGGCTAGCAAAGCCGCCCTGGACGAGGGGGGCCAGGCCAGGGCCATGTGCCGTGCGCGCGGGATCACCTCGGAGGAAAAGATCACCGGCGCGCTGCGGGAGTGGTGACCTGATGTCCCGCGGCGGTCAGCGACGCTACCCGTTACGAGCAGATCATGACTGCTCATTCGGCACGGCCGAGGAGATCTCGCCGCGCGATTCGCCGGACGCCAGCCGGGCCGCGCGGACCGCGATCGGCGTGACCTCCGAGCACGAAACAGCCATCCGGGACGTCGCGGCGGGCGTCGCCGCCCCCGCCCTGATCGCGTTTGTCATCTGGATGCAGGACCAGTCACGGCAGCGCGGGCTGCGGCGGCTCCGGTTCCTGTCCCGCGACGGCCAGGTCATCTACGAGCTGACGCGGCGCCTGGCTCCATTACCCGGTACCGGGCTGGACCTCGAATACGTCTACAGCAGCCGCCTGACGTGGAGCCTCGCCGCCACGCAGCCCGGCCGGCTGGCCGAAGCACCGTGGCTGTTCAACAGCTTCGTCAAGTCCAACGCCGCAGACGTGTGCGCCCGCCTCGGCCTGCCGCTCCCCCAGTGCAGGCCAGCCATGCGTGCCTGCGGCGTGTCCCTGGACCCTGAGGCACGAGCCGACCGGCCTGCCCAGGCCCAGGCGCTCCGCCGGTTCGTCAGCACGCCGGAAGTAGCCCGCGCCGCCGACAGCGCGGATCGGCGTGATGCGCCGTCTGGTCCTGGACTATGCGAACCAGCACCATCTCGCCGAAGCCGACACCGGGCTGGTCGATATCGGCTGGACCGGTCGGATGGTCGGCTCGCTCATTCAGGTGTGCGAGGCGGCAGGCATGAGCCGGCCCAGCGCGCTGTTCTGGGGTCACGAGCCGCGCCCGGCGACTGGCTGGACAGACCCCGAACGGGTCGCCGCCTACATGTACAACACCGCGACCGGGCAAGGGCTGCGATGGCGGGTACCCAACGCCCCATTCGTCATGGAGACCTTCTGCATGGGCGACCACGGCATCGTATCCGGCTACCGCGCCGACGCTGCCGGGCGGACACGAACCCGTGCTCCTGTCACCCAGAAACGAGGCGGCAGAAGCATGGGGGCTCCGGCTGTACCGGTCGGCGCTGTACGCATTTTGCTCGGCGCTCACCGCTAACGGCGGCCTGTCCGGCGACGACGTACGTCCGCTGGTCCACCAGGTCATGGACGCCTTCTGGTGCCACCCCAGCCCAGGCCGAAGCACGTGCCTGGGGAACCTACCCCTACGACAGCGACCCGGCCGGGACCGCCGCACGCCCGCTCGCCCGACCATTCACGACTCGAGGATCGGCTCACCCGCGACGACCGTGCGTGGCTTGCCGGATCACTTGCCCTGAGCACACTAGAGACCCGGGCCGCGTTCCTGCGCTACGCGCCGGCTGACGAACTCGCTGGCGCTCCCGAGATGGACTTATGCATTATGCGGCGGTGGCGCTCACCGTGGCGCGGACCGGCGCCCCGTGACCCGGCTTGGCGGGTTTATCCGCCGGATGGGATGGCCGGGCGGGGGCCGGTGTACCGCCTTGTTGTGGCTCCCGCCTACCGGCGCCGTGGCCTGGGGCGGCGGCCGGTGACAGAGGCCGGGCGCCGCCTGGAGCGGCGAGGAGCGGTGCGCCTGCAGCTCCCGGGGAACCGTGCAGGCGGCGTACCCGGTCCCGGTTGACCTGCCCGCCGTCGTAGCAGCCGATCAGCGCTTCCACGATGTCAGCGTCAGTCAGCTGGTGCGCGGCGAGCGTACACATCACGTGACTGTCAACCATACGTTGACAGGCGTCAACCCCGTGTTGACGACGAGCGGATCCGCCACATCCCCAGTACGGCAGGGGATGCGGAAGATGGGGCGACGGATAACGGATTCAAGGTGCCATTCCGGGCCAGGGCGCCGGCAGCGCAATTATGATGGGGGGTTTCGCAGCCCTTACACCCATAACGTCGCATTACCGCCGGCTGCTCGAGCTTCCGACGCAGGATGGAAAGCCCAGATCAAGCAAATGACCGATGCTGCAGCCCGTGATCGGATGAATCCGTCGGCAGGAGGAGCCCGTGCTGCGGGCGGTCTGATGCTTCAGGCCGAGGTGTTTGCGTGGTGGGCGGCGCATGCAGTCAGCGACTCCGCGCCCGGACTCGGTTTGGATCCAGAGGTCCGTATCGAAGCTGTTGGTTGCGAAACCGGCTTTCCCGTCGACGATATCGGTGTATCCCTCACCGACGGCGGGTTCATTCTCGTGCAGGCGAAGAGCCGCATGCGTCGGCTTGACACCCGCGCAGCGGATCTCCGTGGTGCTGTGGACCAGCTCGTCAGCGCGATGATCAATGGCCTCCATGTGAATGATATCGCTGTGCGTCCGGTAGACGTCTCGCGTGACCGCCTGGTCATCGCTACCAGCCACGACAGCAGCCAGTCATTCCAAGCACTCGGGAGAGTGTGCGGGCGCCTCCGGGACTACCCAGGGTCGATGCCGGTGCTTGGTGCTGCCGGGAATGAGAGCGAGGGGAAAGCCCTCGAGGCTCTCCTGAACGTCGTCGAATCGGCCTGGGCCACAGCCGCGGGTCGGGGACCAACCGACGAGGAGCTTCGGCGTTTTCTTCACGCCTTGGAGGTTAGTCGACTCGATTTTGAGCCCGATGCAGGAGCGGACCGCATCCGCGGCGACGCGATGCTCGAGCATGCCACGGTTCCCCAGTCATTCTCCGTCCTGGTGAGGATCGGCATGGAGGCCGCGCGGACCCGGACTTGGCGGGAACGGGGCGCGTTGATGGCGGCGGTTCGGATGCGGCGTCCGGGCGGCGATGGTGGCGGCGCCGCGCAGGCCGGAGCGAGGCCGGTCAGAGCCTGGGACGCGCAGCGTTTGGGTGTGCACCGGGCAATCTCGGCTGACGCCGCCCCCGGCCAGGCTATGCCAGAGCTCACCGTGTATGTGGAACGGGACCACGACGTACGGCTGCGCGACCTGCTCTCCTCGCCGGCCGGGCCGGTGATGGTGGTGGTCGTGGGTGGCTCGTCGACGGGGAAGACCCGGGCAGCTTTCGAGGCTGTACGCCAATGCCTGCCGGACTGGTCACTGCTGCGCCCGGTTGACGCAGCCGATCTGCTCGACCAGGTTCGCAGTGGAGCAGCAGGCCCGGAAACTGTGCTCTGGCTCAATGAGACGCAGATCTTCCTGCGGGGTCAGCCAGACGTTTCGGTCGCCTTGCGGCGGCTGCTCGCGGGGAGCGAGCCCGTGGTGGTGATGGGCACGATATGGCCCGAGTTCTGGAAGGAGCTGACGCCCACACCAGACGACGGCGGGCCGGACGTGAACCATCAGGCGAGGGAGTTGCTGCTCCACGACGCCGACAGGGTGGATGTACCGGAAGCGTTCGCTGGCAGGGACCTTGCTCAGCTCAACCGCGTGCTGGCCACCGACCCGCGCCTAGCAACTGCCGCCGAGGCGGCTGGAAGCGACTGCAAGGTCGTACAGGTGCTCGCCGGCGGGCCCGAGCTCGTGCAGCGCTACGACCATCCGGCCGACGCCGAGGACCGCTTCGGCAAGGCCGTACTGACGGCGGCGATGGACACCCGCCGAGCAGGGTGCGAATCCCCGATCGGCGGGTCTTTCCTGGAGGCCGCGGCCCCGGCGTACATGGATCCCTCCGACCGGGCGGGTGCACCCGATACGTGGTTCGTGACCGGCCTTGCTCACGCCACCCGCGAGATCCGCGGCATCGCGGCACTGACCGGGCAACGGCAGGCACCCGGCATCGGGCCCGCCGATGGATACGTGCTGCACGATTACCTCGATCAACACGGACGGCTGACGCGTCGCGGGGAGCTCATACCGGGAGCGGTGTGGGATGCGCTCACCGCTAATGTGCTGGACCCAGCTGACCGGACCCGGCTCGCACAGCAAGCCGAGTGGCGCGGGCTGTATCGCTACGCCGTCGACCTCGCGCGACCCGCCGCTGAGGCTGGCGAGGCCGCTGCGATGCAACTCATGGCGAGACGGCTCGCCGCAGCCGGTCAGAGTGGCGAGGCGGCGGAGTGGACGCGGCGGGCCGCAGAAGCCGGCGACACGATGGCGGTGCAGCTCTACGCCAAGCGGCTGGACGACGATGGCGACCGCGACGGAGCCGACGCGATCCTGGGCACTGCCGCCGCCGCTGGCGACACCTCCGCCCTCGTGTCCCTTGCGGCCCGACTCGACGAAGCCGGCAAGGCGGAGGACGCGGAACGCCTCCTGGTTCAGGGCGCTCAGGCTGGCGACACGGTGGTCATGGAACGCCTCGCCGCGCGCTTCGACCAGGCGGGCCGACGCGACGACGCGGAAGGGTGGCTACGCCAAGCCGCGGAAGCCGGCGACACCGCTGCCATGCAGCAGCTCGCGGCGCGGCTCGATGAGGCCGGTAACACGGAGGAAGCCGAAGGGTGGCTGGTCCGAGCAGCACAGGCGGATGACCATTTCGCGCACTTCGTGCGGGGGCGCCTATTCCAGCGTCTCGATGCAGCGGGCAGGCCGGATGAGGCCGAGGCTTGGTTGCGCCGAGACATCGACGCCGGGAACACCTCCTACACGGTGATCTTGGCCGGCTGGCTCGATCAGGCAGGGAACGCCGGGGAGGCAGGGGAGCTACGGCAACGTGCTCGTGAGGCTGGCGAATACCTCTTGCTGCAGCCCGCGATCGAGGAGATCAAGCAGGCCGGGGGCAGCCTTGAGGATTTCGAGCAATTGCTGCGCGGTCCCGCCGAGGCCGGGGATTTGTTCGCAATGCAGGCGCTGGCGTCGCGTTTCGACGAAGCAGACCGCGGCCCCGAGGCCAACCAGTGGCTAGCCGATATGGCCAGGGATGGGAATCTGTACGCCCTCCACGTCCTGATGGGGCGCCTCTACGTGGCGAACCGGGCCGAGGAAGGCGAATAGGTCTGGCGCTGGATCCTCGAGGCCGGGAACTCCGCTGCCTTGGAGAACCTCGCCCAGCGCCTTGAGCAGACCGATCCCGCCGCCGCAGGGAGCCTCCGACGCTACGGTATCGACCCGGGAGGCAATACCGCCGCTCCCTGGTAAGGATTGCCGCCAAACGCCTTCGCCCATCCGTGGCTCGGCGCGCAGCGGCCGGTTCGATGCACAGCCGCTAGTCGGACTTTGCGGTAGTTAGGCCGAAGTTCCCCCAAGCCGATTGGTCGACGCGTTTGACCAGGTGATAGAGCCCTTGATCGCGGAATTACATGTCTACGTAGTCATGGGCTGAGGCTATTCAGCGCCTATATCTGTTCGCCACCGGGAGGAACTACGGGTTAGGGCCCGCACCCGAACAAGGTGGGCATCGGTCGGCGCGGAAATGGTCTATGGCCGATCGGGCGCCCGGCCGTGAGTGGCGACGTTGTTTAAGCAAAAGCCCTTAAGATTTGGCCCCGATCCCGCCCGCCGTCTCTGCGCCTTCCACTCCCATCGTGAATGGCGGCTCCGAACGGATCGTAGGAAGCACGTGTGCCATTCCGTGCACCAGCAGCGATAGCCGCAGTGCGAAGAAGATGCGCCTCCCCTTCCAGGTTTCTAGCTTCCGATAAGCGGGAGTTACCGGAAGCCAGGAACGGCTTGGAGGGCTCAGCGCATGGACGGCTGGCGAACCCCCGGGCATCGGGTATCCAATCCTGGCCGTCGTGAGGCGGGGCTGTACCAAGTGGTCTTGCAGGCCCAGGGCTCCCGGAGGTGGCCCGAAGTGCAAGGTGGCCGACGAGAGCTGGGGCAGATGGTGCGAGCGCTGGAGTGTCCGGCGAACCTGTTCGCAGAGCCCCGGAGAAGCTGGCCGGGGCGTGGGCGTTGCCGCGCCCCTGGTGCTGGGGGCCGGGAATGCTAGCGTTGCGGCCATGCCATTGCGTGTTGCGGAGGCCGCTGATCTTATCTGGGCGGGGATCGGCGGCAAGCGCTTGCTGGATCACCCGTTTTACCGCCGCTGGGAGGCGGGGACGCTGGCCAGCGGCGAGCTGGCTGCCTACGCCGAGCAGTACCGGCATATCGAGGCGGCGTTGCCGGAGGTCCTCAGCCGGGTCGCGTCGAACCTGCCTGATGGGCCGGCCCGGGCGGCGGTGCACGCCAACCTGTCCGACGAGCTCGGCCGCCCGGCACCGCATCTGGACCTGTTCGACACCTTTGCTGCGGCGGCCGGGGCCCGGTGCGGCGCGCCACCGGCCCCGGCAACGCGGTCCCTTGCCGCGTTGCAGCTGTCATCGGCCGCCAGCGACCCGGTCCGGGGGCTCGGCGTGCTCGCCGCCTATGAGACCCAGGCCGCCGCCGTCGCCGCGACCAAAGCCGCCGGGTTGCGCCGCCACTACGGCATCGACGGCCCCGGCGCGGCGTTCTGGGATGTGCACGCGGACCTGGAAGCCGACCACGCCGACTGGACGGCCAGCGCGCTGGCCGCCACCGCCGCCAGCCCCGCGCAGGTGACCAGCGCGGCAGCGGACGGAGCCCGCGCATGGTGGCAGTTCCTCGACGAACGCCAAGCCGCGGCGTAGATCACCGGCCGCGCGATCACCGCGACGCGGGCCTCACCCCGCCCGCAGCGCGCCGGCGGCTTCCGCGCGACGCGCTGGGCGGTGAGGTCCTGCCCGTCGGCGGGGCGGCGCGCATACCGATCAAGATCCCGCCTGACCGGATGGTCATGCGCGGAGCGTCCGGATAGCCCCCGACAGCTGAGACGGTCACCGGACGGGTCTATTGAGACGGCGTTCGCGCTGGTGACTGGTGCAGGCGAGGTCGGCCGGGTGGTGTCCGATAAGGGATCCCCATACGGACACCGGCCATGCGGCGATCGTGACCCTGATCGGCGCGGTAGACAGCTTTACCCTGTCGACCATGGCCGCCGGTGATGCGACCAAGGACATCATCACCGGCTATGACTGCCCGCCGAGATGACCGCTACGGGCGAGACGTGGACGGCCGCCCGCACATTGACGCGGTAATGGCCGTCGAAGGCGACCGGGCCATCAGCGGGCACCTGTACAAGGCGAAGATCGGTACATGGTTCGCTCGCGCGTACCTGCTCGCTGACGCCTGGCGCCATGTCGCAGGCTGAGCTTGCCACATGGCCGGAGTGCCTCCGCCCGGCCGGCTACCGGGAGGGCAAACCAATCCCCGTCCCGACGTAATAGGCGATCTCTCGCGTTGCCGCCGCTGGCGGGGCTCTCACGCCGTCATCAATGATCACCGGCCACCGGCACAGCTCGTTGTAGTCGGCCGGGTCGTCGAGCGACCACCAGCCGTCCCGCTGGGAGACAGGTACCGCACGGCGACCCTCGTACCGCCGGCGCCGGGCTCGCCAGCTCTCCCGGTCCTGCCGATACCGAGCGACTCGCTCACGGTGCAGTTCCGCCGCGCCGGTCGACTCGGCGACGTCAGGGCGAGGGCACCGCGCCGCCATTTGCCTGGGCCGTGGTCGGCGAGTATCCGCAGCGCGGCCGACGTCGCCGATGCGGACAGCCGGGCCGGGTTGGGCTGTACGGCGGCCGCGGCCCGCGGTTAGGGTACGGGCGTGGGGCGGTCTGCGGCAGCCACCGCGGCGGGTGAGGTGCATGGCTTCCCGGCTGCACTGACGAGTTTCGTGGGCCGCGCCGGGGCGGTGCGCGAGGTGGCGGGGCTGCTGGATCAGTACCGGCTGGTGACGGTGACCGGGCCGGGCGGGGCGGGGAAGACCCGGCTGGCCGGTGAGGTGGCCCGGCAGGTGGCGGGCCGGTTCGCGGACGGGGTTTGGCTGGCGGAGCTGGCGGCGGTGCGGGACCCGGCGCAGGTGGCGGCGGCGGTGGCCGCGGCGCTGAGGATACGGGACCAGCCGGGGGTGCCGTTAACGGATGTGCTGGCGCGGGTGCTGGCCCCGCGGCAGCTGCTGCTGGTGCTGGATAACTGCGAGCATGTGATCGGCGCGGCCGCGCATCTGTGCGCCGGGCTGCTGGCTGCCTGCGATGATATGCGGGTGCTGGCGACCAGCCGGGAGCCGCTGCGGGTGGCCGGGGAGGCCCTGTACCGGCTGGCGCCGCTGACCCTGCCCGCGCCTGGTGACACGGCGGACGGCGAGCGATCTGAGGCGGTGGCGCTGTTCGCCGACCGGGCCCGGCAGGCCGACGCGCACTTCGAACTGGACGAGCAGACCGGGCCGGTGGTGGCGCGGCTGGTGGCGCGGCTGGACGGGATGCCGCTGGCGATCGAGCTGGCGGCGGCGCGGGTGGAGGCGCTGGGCGTGGCGCAACTGCTGGACCGCCTCGATGACCGGTTCGCGCTGCTGGTGGCCGGAGACCGGCTGGCGGCCGGGCGGCAGCGGTCGCTGGCCGCCACCGTGGCCTGGAGCTACCAGCTGCTCGATGAACACGAGCGGCGGGTGTTCCGCGCGATCTCGGTATTCCCGGGACCGTTCACGCTGGAGGCCGCCGAGACGGTCGCCGGGCAGGACACCGGGCCGGCCGTGCTGCACCTGGTGGACTGCTCGCTGCTGGTCCCGCCCAGAGCCGGCCCGGACGGCCGGGCCCGGTATGTGATGCTGGAGACGCTGCGGGCCTACGGGGCCGGGCTGCTGGCCGAGACCGGCGAGCAGGAGGCGGCTGCCGCCGCGCTGGCCGGGTACGCGCTGCGGGTGGCCGAGCAGGCCGCGGAAGGGCTGCAGACCACCTCCGGCGAGGCGGCCGCCGCCCGGCGGCTGGACGCCGAGGACGCCACCATGCGCCAAGTGCTGGATTGGGCCATGGAGCACGATGCGGCCCTGGCGCTGCGGCTGGCGGTCGCGCTGGCACCGTGGTACGGGCTGCGGGGCCGGCTGCCGGGTCACTACCCGCCGCTGCGCGAGGCCGCCAGGCGCGCCGAGCCAGGCGGGGACGCGTGGTGCACCGCGCAGTTCTGGCTCGGTCGTACGGCGTTTTATTCGAGCGAGTGGGCGGAGGCGCTAGGCCATTTCACCGCGGTCCGGGACGCCATCGGGGTCCAGGGGCCGTCCCGGGCGCTGGCGGACTGCCTGGCCGGCCGGTCGGGGACATTGGCGTATCTGGGCCGGATCGCCGAGGCGGCCGACGACGGCCGCCGCGCCCTGGCCCTGGCCCGGGAGATCGGCGACCCAGCCGGGGAGGCACTGGTCCTGGGGTTCCTCACCCGCACGGCACTTGAGGCCGGCGATTCCGACGGCGGGTTGCAGCTGGCCCGGCAGGCCGAGCAGGTCACGGCCGACATCCCCGGCTGGATAGCCCGGACATCCGGCAACATGTTGACGGCCGCGCTGATCGAGGTCGGAGACTTGGCCGCCGCCGAGCGCAGCTGCGCGGCCTGGCTGGCCCAGGCCCGGGACGCGGGCGACCTGCAAGCCCTGCCGAGGCTGCTGATCCGGATGGCGACCCTGGACCTGCAGGCGGGCCGCATCGCGGATGCCACGTCCCACCTGCACGAAGCGGTCCAGATCGCCATGGTTAGCCAGTTTGCGCTGCTTCCCTGCCTGGACCGCTGCGGCTACCTGTGCGCCGCCACCGGGCGCGCCACCGAGGCCGTCACGGTATGGGCGGCGTACGAAGCGCTTGCCCGGCACGAGGGGTTCATCGACACGCCCCCGGAGGTGCGCCAACGCGAGGAACCGCTGCGCCAGGCCCGGCAGGCGCTCGGGCCCGCCCGGGCCCGGGCGGCAGAGGACCGCGGCGCGGCGATGAACCTGGCCACCGCCGCCGAGTACGCCCTCATGCTCACCGACCCTGGCCTGCCGCAGCCGACCGCAGCGGCAGGGCCGGGGAAGCTCAGCGCCCGGGAACGGGAGCTGGTCACCCTGGTCGCCCAGGGCCGCACCAACGCCCAGATCGCCGCCCAGCTGTACATCAGCGTCCGCACGGTCGGCTCCCACCTGGACCGGATCCGGGACAAGACCGGCTGCCGCCGCCGCGCCGACCTGACCCGCCTGGCCCTGACCGCGGGCCTGGTCTAGCCCGGGCCTGCCGCCTGCCTGCTCCGGGCATCAGCCCGCGGCGCCTGTGGGTCATTTGCCCCCGGCCGCCGCTGCGCCGCAAAAGGGGTCAGCCGGCCCCTGCCCCGCGCATACCCGGGCGGGTGAGCCTATCGGGGGGAGCGCCGGAACAGTGGGACGCCCTCGGCGGGGTCAACAGCTACCTCGGCTATCCGACCTCGGACGTCGGCCTGACATTTTAGGCCGCTCAAGCTCGACCCGCCGAGACGATTCTGCGGGCCACCAACAAAACAGCCAGCGGACGACCGAGTTCCGGTGGCGTGAGGGGCAGTGTCATGTCAGTACCGGATAAGGTCTCTGAGGCCGCGAAAAAGCACTTCGCGGAGCATTTCGGGGAAGAAGAGCACGTCGTGGCGAGAACGGCGAGCGACAGGCACCCGGCGGACGGACGAGCAATCCATCTCTTCCTGGCGGTGAGATCAGGCGTTGCCAACGACAACGCGGTCGAACTGATTCTGGATGACGATGCTCATCCGGTTCAGCTGGAGAGGCGGCGGCACGCCTTGTTCGTCCCGGACGTCGAGCCGGTCGCGCCGGAAGTTACAGAGGCCGTCACGGTTAAAGTCAACCCGGCGGTCAATAACCTTCGGCTCGGTGAGTGCGACACCGTTAAAGAAAAGATAACGGTGACGATTCCCGCGTCAGCGGCGGTGGCCCCGGCCGACATCTACTTCCTGGCCGACAACACGGGCAGCATGGGTGCCGTCATAGCCTCGGTCCAAGCCGGTGCGAACGCGATCTTCGCCGGGCTGGGCCCGCTGACGGGACTGCAATTCGGTGTCGGCGAGTACCGGGATTTCGACAACCCCGGCGATCAATCACTCGCTTTTCAGAACCTTCAGCCCATCACCGCTAGCGCGGCCGCGGTCACCACGGCCATTGGTACCTGGTCGGCCTCCGGTGGTGGGGACCTCCCCGAGGCCCAGTTCTACGCGCTTGACCAAGTGGCCGGGTCACCCGCGATCGGCTGGCGGCCCGGCGTCAAGCACATCATCGTGTGGCTTGGTGATGCTCCAGGTCACGACCCCATCTGCGCGGCGGCCAGCGGGCTGTCTTACGACATCACCGAAGCGTCGGTGACCGCGAAGCTGGTGGCCGACCAGATCACCGTCCTAGCCGTCAGCGTCTTTGATGGATTCGCCGATCCCAACGGGCTCAACGACGACCCGACGAACCTCGGGCAGCCTCTCAATGCGGCCTATGGGGCCTGCGGTGCGCCCGGCGGAACTCCGGGCCAGGCGACCAGGATCGCCGCCGCCACGAGCGGCGTGGTGGTAACCGGCGTGGATCCGTCCGCCGTCGTCGCGACCATCATCGCCGAACTGAAGGCGCTCCTGACGATCGGCAACGTCCATCTCCAGCCGGTCGGCGCCATCGCGCCGTTCGTGACCTCGATTATCCCGCCGAGCTACGGCCCGCTTCCGGGAGACCAGGTCAACGTACTGGACTTCGAGGTCACGTTCAGCGGCGACGTGGAGGGATGCTCCGCCCGAGACAGGGTCTTCACGGGCGCAATCGACGTCGTGGTTGACGGCAGCGTGGTGGCCGCCAAGCCGACGCGCATAACCGTACCGGCCTGCAAGTACACGTATGCGGTCAAGTTCGTCTGCGGCACGCAGGCCGCCGACTGCGGCTGTGAGTGCGGCCCAGTGCGTCCGGGTACTTACGCGACCGAGATCAACATCCTCAACCCGAAATGTAAGGAAGCCACCATTGTGAAGCGCGTGGTTCCCCTGGTGTTTGCCGGTGCGGTCACAGGCCGCGAGCCCGCCGTCGCGAATGCCCGCGCCACCGAGAGGATCGTCCTGCCGTCCGGCGCGGCAACCATGGATGACTGCTGCCGCATCGCCGAGCTGCTCTACGGTGGTTCCGGATCAGCCATGCCGCTGACCGTCGGTTTCCTGGAAATCGTCAGCGACGTGGAACTCCACGTGTCGGCCGTTTATACGTCGTCCGACCTGCAAGGCGCCGGACTCAGCTTCGCAGTGGAGACCATTCCCGGAAAGCTGACATAGATCGCGGATCAGTTCCCGGAACCATCGGACCGGGGTTCGTGGGCGAACCAGCCATCGCTCCCGCGCGGGCGGGAGCGATGGCTCGGAAGATCCCGGACTGGCCATCTGCCTAGTAAGGCAGCCGCATTTCGCTAACTGACCAGGGAGATTTCGACGTCGCGGGCGAGTCTGGCGCGTTTGTGGAACCAGCGCGCGCGGGCCTGGTGGCGGCGGGTCCATGCGTCCCAGTGGATGACAGCCCATCGGGGCAGGGGGCGGGTGCTGAGGGCGGCGAGCAGCCGCTTGAGCTCCGGGATGGTCAGCGGGATCATGCCGGGCTCGGCGGGCGGCGGCTGACCGGGCCTGACCGGGGGTGGTGCCTGGGTGTCGGTGCGGTCCCTGACTAGGGCGGCGGTGATCGCACAGATGGCCAGCCAGGGCAGCCATCACCAGCACGACGTGGCGGGCGATCGCAGTGTAGAGCCGGGCCTGGCACTGGCTCGTCCGAAGCAGTCCTTGCTGAACGCGAAATCTTCTATGGGCCATCTGAGCCCGGCGGCGCGGATCAGCCTGGTCTTGGTCAGCAGCTGGCCTTCGGGGACGTAGCAGTGGTGGAAGGCCAGCTCGCCGCTCTTGAGGTGGCGGCGGATGAGCAGGTGGTGGCGCGGCGAGGCAGTGGCGATCCATGCCCAGGCGTACCAGCTCGCCCTTGGAGCCTTTCCCAGCGGAACGGACCTCCCAGCGCCGCTTGTCCTTCAGCAGCGCCTTGACCGCCTCCGCGCAGGTCAGCATCGTCCCCGCAGCCAGGGTGAGCGTGAAATTCGATGCCACCCGCAGGACATACGCTGGCCGCGCGCCTCGAAGAACACCCGCAGGGTTGTCCACCGCAGCCGGAACGGCTGGGAGGCGGTCCCCGTCACAGCCCGATCCCAGTCGAGCCACATCAACTGGTCGCGCTCCAGCCACGATTCATAGCCGATGTGGCGGCCATCGGTAGCCGACCACCAGCGCCCTGGCAGGTGCCGCTGCCCCTTGCGGGTGCGGATGCGGCGCGTCGGCTGCGTGTCCGCGAACCGCACCGCGGCCGCCTCGGCAAGCGGTACCCGGTGCTGAGCACCGTCCTGTGCGGTGTACCCGATCTCGAAGGCGCCCGGCGGCAGGGCGGGTGCCTTGCCGGGCAAGGCGGGCAGCGTCTTGTTCATGAAAACCTGAACGGACAAGGCCGTTAACCCGGTTCAAGCCACACGACAAGTAGGTCTGAACGCCGACACGCGGCACGACAGGTAGATCTGGACACCGACACCTTGCCCCGGAAAGGACACAGGGAACGTGAATGCTTACCTGCTGAGGTCGCGAAAGCGGCCGACTGGTGAACGCGCGTATTCGGGCGATGTGTATTTATCCCTGAGTCTGGTCGGCCGTTACTGGATGTAGCTGGCGCCGGCAAGGTACTTGGCTTACCGGGCATTTAGCGGGCCACTGTGTGACAGTTCACGCCGGCTGACGAGCCGATCGCGTAGACGGAGCTTCGTCTGGAGCGCGCGGTGTGCGAGCCGGCGTCGCTGGCTTGCATTTAGCCGGCGTGGTAGCGTCAAGGTCGCGCCGGGGAGGCCGCGCCCGGGCCCGCGGGAAGGACTGAGTCCGCCTCTCGATTCTCCATCACCATGTCATCTTCTTCATGCCTCCAGGTGCGGGCCGGGAGCGCGAGTAAAGAGGATGACATGTCTGAGCAGGCTCTGCCGGAGCGTCCGGATGCAGGCCAGCTTCGCCGGATGGCGAAGGAACTGCGGGCTGCCGCGCGTGCCGGAGATCCCGGCGCGGTCCAGCGGCTGCGGAACCACGTCGATGCCGACCCCGCCACAGTCAGCTTGTCCGCGGCGCAGTTGGTGGTGGCACGCGAGCACGGGTTCGCGAGCTGGCCGCGGCTGATGGAACACCTGGAAGCTCGCCGCCTGCCCGTGCTGTCCAGTCTTGCGCCCAGGCGAGCGGTCACGGCCAGCGCACTGGACGACGGGCAGACGGTCGTCCTTGCCGCACGGGTAACGAGCATCGTCTCCGACGCGCAGGACGGCGGCCGGCTGCGGCTAACGGTCGTGCCCGTAATCGGGGCGGCTCCCGGAGAGGCGCCAGATCAGCGCGAGGTCATCCTAAGCTGCCGGGGTGACGCGCGAGTGCGGACAGCCCGGCGGGTGCCCTCCGGCGAGCAGTTGGACGCTCCGGGGCTGACCAGCGGGTCTGACCGGTTCGCGATCGAGGGCGTGATCGGAGTCGAGCGTGTCAAGCCCGGCCGGATCGTCCTGACTGCCGGGACTGTGACGTCGCCGCACGCTGAGGGTGAGCACGGCGACCGGGTGCGGTTCGCGCTGCGTGCCGAGAACTGGGATGAGTTCCTGGTTGTGTGTCCTGGCGACATGCGGCTAGCCACCGCCAGGGAGGAGCCTCAGGGGCTGATGTCTGACAAGAACCTGACAGCGGACCGCCTGGTCTCAGGCCAGATCGTGACGGTGGACGGGTATGTCATGAACGCCGCCCCTGACCCCGCAGACCCCGGACGCGTCCGCCTGGTGCTGGCCAGGGCGCTCGGCTTGAAAGCGGATGAGAGGCCAGATCAGCGCGAGATCGTGCTGAGCTGCCCGCGCGACATGGTGTTCGAGACGGCGGTGCCGCACAACATCGAATTGACGCCGCCGCCGCGGTGACTCCGCCCCCGGGACACGCGATGCAGGCCATCACGCTGCTGGCGCCTCTCGCAGCAGCCTCTGGCGGCAGCTGGCGTACTCAGCCCTGGTGGTCGCCGCCGCCGGCGTAGCGGCTCCAGGTGGCGCCCGCATTGACGTGCTGGCGGGTGGTGGTGGTGTGGTGGAATCCGAGGGCGTCGGCGACGACGGGGGCGGGGACCTGCAGGACGAGCTGGCGCAGCGCGGAGATGCGGGCGGTGCGCAGCGGCAGGCCGTGGTCGCGGAGCTGGGCGGCGATGGAGCGGTAATCGGCGGGCTGGCCGGCGTGGCGGCCGGGGAACAGCCAGTCGCTGCCGTGGTTGGCGGGGACGTGGTGATGGCGGGTGGCGGCGAGCTGGTGCAGCAGCGCGTCGAACGGGGGCGGGACGGGGCTGGGCGGGTCGCCGAGCCGCAGCCAGGTCTGGTCGTCGTCGCGGGCCAGGTCGGCGGCGGACAGCCGCAGGATGCGGCTGAGCGGCTGGGCATACAGCAGCATCAGGCACGCTGCTGCGCGGGGCTTGACGGGAATATCGGTGCTGGTGGCGAAGCGGCGCAGCAGATCCAGGCGGCGCTGCTGGGTGATGGCCTGCCCGGAGTAGGGCTGCTGGCGGGGGATGTCCAGGTGGCGGGGGATGTGGCCGTGCCCTGCCGCCCAGACCAGGAACGCGCGGGCGCCTTCGCGCTGGTGGGCGCCGTGGCTGGCGTAGTACGCGTCGATGTGCGCCTGGGTGAGGGCGGCCGGCCGCCCTCACCCAGGCCAGCGGCCCAGGTCAGGAAGGCCTGGGCCTGGATGAACCGGCTCCTGGCGTACTGGGCGGCGGTGGTGCGCAGCGGCCCGGCGGCGGCCCTGGCCCGCATCGCCGGGAGCTGGTGCCACAGCCCGAACTGGCGCAGCAGCCGCAGCTGCGGATGCCCGGCCAGGGCGTCCAGCCGCCGGTCCAGCCACGTGCCGAACTCGCGCAGCTGCCTGTCGGCGGCGGGCAGCACGCCGCAGTCCACCAGCAGGTCACGCAGGTAGTGCACGGCTCGCCGGCGGGGCCAGCCATCCAGCGCCTCATGGGTGAGCGGCAGCGTGCCGGCCGCCAGGCGGGTGAGCAGGTCGCAGATATGCGGTTTGCGCAGCCATTCCAGCGTGGCGGATGGGCTGGCCGTGGCGGCCAGGGCATCGGCCAGCGGTTTCAGCGGCGCAGCGATGGCACCGGTCCCGTCCTCCAGCAGCCGGGCGGCCGTCCAGGCCACGGCGCACCGGCCGCATAGCCGGCTCAGTCCTCGGCGGCTCCCGGGGGCCATGCCGGTTTCGGTGCCGCACCGCAGGCAGGAGAAGTCCCGGGTGATCCCGGCGCAGTCCCGGCAGATCCGCACGCCATCACGCAGGCCGGGCAGCGCCCGGTCCGCGGTGCCGCACCCGGGACAGGTCCCGGTGGCCGACAGCGCCGCATCCAGGCACGGGTAGCACAGGTGCCCCTCGGGGAAAGAAGCGGCGGGCCAGCCGTGATGCCCGCACCGGGCGCAGGTCCGCTTCTTCGGCGCCGAGGCGGTCACGGCCCGGGACGCAGCTTGGCGCGAGCCGGCCGCAGCGCGCCCAGGTCCGCCACGCCGTCCTTGCCGCCGCCGCTGCTGCTGGCGGCGCGGCGGCGGGCCGGGACGTTCTCGGCGCGGGTGGCGATCAGCTGCGCCGGGGTGACGCCGAAGATGTCGCACAGCGCGGCGAGCACATACGACCGGCGCAGCGAGTGGAAGTCCAGCCCCTCATCCAGGCCGAGCGCGTCCCGGTAGCCGGCGAACCGCTTGTGCAGCGTGCCCGAGCCGATCCGCGGGCGGCGCTCGGACGGCCACAGCGCCGCGGATTTCCCGGCCGAGGCCATCAGCGGCCGGGTCTCGCCGGCCCACTGGGCCAGGATCTCCGGTACCCATGCCCACACGGTCAGCACGCTGCGCCGCTTCGGCGGCGAGCCCTTCCGTGCCTTGCCGAACCGGACCTGGCACACCCCGAACTCGCCGAACTCGGCTGCGTGCGGGTTGGGGCCGAAGTCGGCGGTGCCGGGCATCTGCGTCTCGGTGCGGCGCAGCCCGAACCCGTACGCCACCTTCATGGCCACCGCGTCGCGGAACACCGGCAGCCAGCCTTTGCGCCCGCCGCTGCGGACCCGGCTCACCTGGGCGTCCGCGTGGTCGAACAGCGCTTGCAGCTCATCGACGGTGAACGCCCGCTTGCGCGGGTCCGCCTCGTTCTCCTGGACATGGACCGCCGTGTTCCACTCGTGGACCACCTGGACCGGATGGGTGCCGAACCGCTCCTGGCACTGATCCGCCCACCCGTAGGACGGATCGGTCACGTACCGGCAGAACGCTCTTGGATGAGGCCCGCGATCCCAGCCAGATAGAGATCGGCGCCTTGGTTGTCGCAGGCCGGGAGCATGCCGCCGCGATGTGCGAGGTGACGGGGATCGAGTCTGCCCCTACTCGTGGCACGCTTGTAATTCTCCGGGTGCTGCCTGGCCTGGTAGAAGACTACCGCCGTGCCGCCTCGCGGGCCCTGACGAGCTAGTCCCGTAGCAGACTGGGTTTGCCCCGGTCGGGCTTCCGTCGCGGGTGCTGATCACCGGGACTGGGCCGGTGACAGAACGGCTGCGGGTGCGTGAGATCGATGATGATGAGGGCCGGCGGCTGGTCCGTGTCGTGCGTCGGGGCAGCGGATCGGTGGTGACCTGGCGCCTGCGGCCTGCCCCGTCTCAGCGACTTTCCTGGCGCTATGCTCTCTGGCGTACATGCCGTCTTGTAACCGGCAGGTCACATCGACCTCGATCCACATGGCCAAACCAGGCCCGGCTAGCGTTGCTCGCGGTCACCCACCGCTATAAGCAAACAAATTGTCTCTGGCTCGAACAATTTCAGATCGCCGATTATTCGCTCCTGTGTCCGCTTGTTCTTGGCAGCGTGGTTGAGCACATATCAGGGCGTTCTGGGGCGATGATCTGATCATGCTGCAATTAGCCATTAGGCCGCAGGTATGAACTCACCGGGCTGCCTGCGTGGCTGTGGTGGTGAGGCTCCGAGCGCGGCTAGCTGGGCAGCGCCGGCCCGGCTACTTGCTCATCGCGGGCATGCGGCATCTCGCCCGCAGAGCATGAGACCTTCGGTGTGCCGGACGTAGTTGACGAGGGTTGACCGGGACTGGAACGCCAGCGCGTTATCGACGGCGACGGCCAGCGCGGGGGATGTGCCTTGCGCGAAACTGAACCGGTAGGTGGCGCAGCCGCCGGGGAATGTGTAGAAGCGGAGGCCGGAGAACTGCGGCGCCAGGCTCAGCGGATGCTCGAACCGGCGCGTGCCGGGTTGGTCGGAGGGGATCTGCTGGGCGCCCGAGGTGTCGCAGGTCGCAGTGAGGGTTACGGTGACTGCTCGCGGCCCTGCGCGATCGGAGTCCAGCCAGAGGCTGGCTTTCCCGCTGGCGATGTCCGTGCCGCCAACGCTCCAGCCCGCCGGGAGCGCGGCGATGCAGGGCAGCAGGGCAGCGGACGGGACTGCCTGGGCGCTGAGGATCATCGAATGGCCGGTGCCGCAGCTGGGAGCGTAGGCGCCCAGATTTTCGGCCGCCGGGAAGAAGGCATTCCCCGTTTCCCCCACGGCGGCGGTGATGACGGCGAGCATCGCGGCCGCCAGAGCGACCCGCCGGATGTTCCAGCGTTGCAGCGCGATCGGCGGCCGCTGCGGGGCGAGGGCGCGGAATTCGCCGAGCAGGTCGCGCGGGTGCCGTTTCATGAAGGCGCGCAGCTGGGTCGGGCTGGCGACCCCGCGGGTGGCGGCGAATGCTTCGGCGAGCTCGGCTTCGGTGAAGTACGCCAGCGCCCGCCGGTAGACCCGCTGCGGGTCGGTGCGCACGGCCAGGACGAGCATCATGTTGCCCAGGTCGACCGCCTGCCGCCATGGTGACGGGCGCACCTGGACGAAGGCCACGTCGATCAGCAGCAGCTCCCCGGAGCGGACCATCAGGTTGCCTGGTTTGATGTCGCGGTGGGCGATCCCGGCGTCCCACAGCGTGCGGATCAGCTGCAGTCCCTGGTCGATCACCGTGTCGTCGACGTCGGCTTCGCCGATTTCGACGGCGCCGGTATGGAATTCGGTGACCAGCATGTACTCGCGCTCGGGGGTGATCTCCACGATGCCGTACGGCCGGGCCGTGCGGACCCCGATGTCCTGCAGCAGGCGCAGGGCATAGTCCTCGTACTCGACCAGGCGCCGCACGGTCTGGAAGGGGTGCTCGTCCTCCAGGGAGCCGTACAGGATGGTCCGCCACAGCTTGTACCAGCGGTCGGCGCGGACGTGGCCCTTGGTGTAGAGCTTGGCGAACACGAACTCCTCCGGGCTGCCTTCGACGCGCAGCCGCAGCGGCGTGGAGCCGGCGGAGGACTCCAGCCCGACCGGCTTGATCTCGCTCACCGTGAGCCCGAGCTGGTCACGCACGGCCTGGCGGATCGCCTGCCCCCGCCGGCCGGTCACATCGACGTGCGCGGTGTTGCCGCGCCGGTAGGCGACGGGGAACGCCTCGTTCGGGGTGAAGTACCGGAACGCGGTGACCGCGATCGCGACGGCGAGCGCCACCCCCAGCAGCAGGTCATCCACGTGATCGACGGCCAGGTACAGGCGAGCCAGGCAGAACACGGCGACCACCGCGACCACCGCAGCCTTAGTGTAGGTGCGGGGGCGGCCCGGCACGGCCAGGCAGTAGACGGCGCCCATCAAGAAGATCGTGACGACCGCCGCCGGGGGGGACACCCCGGAGTACCCGCCCCAGCTGCCGATGATCGTTACGCCGTACGGGCGTGGCCTGGACAGCCCGAAGTAGATCGATGTCCCGGCAATCTCCAGGAACAACACGCTTCCCAGGAACACCAGCAAGTGCCGCCAGCGGCGGAACGCCATCGTCAGGGCGACCACCGACAGGCCGAGCGCGGTGGCCCCCCAGCCGGAGCCCGCCACATTGATCCCGTTGGCCACATCGGTCAGCCACGGCGTCCGTATCCCGGCCAGGAGACGCAGCACCCACGTGCTTGCCCGATCATCGATCCGGAGCCACGGCGTGTGCTGGGACGCCAGGAACGCGCCGGCGAGCGCCACGGCCCCAAGGACCAGCCACGCTGTTGTGCTGATGGTGATAGGGTGCGGCAGCGGCGGCGGCGCACCGGTCGGGCGGCGCTGACGACGGTCCTTATGGACGGCCGGGCCCGGCGGCAAGCTGGCCGGGCCGTTCCCGGCGGCCACGCGCCCGATGTCGTCACCCAACGTACGTCACCCCCGCCGAGATCAGCCCATGTGCGCGCAGCCAGCTGCCGACCACCGCCATGAGCACCGTGCGCGATTTCATACGTACTCCCGCCGTGGCAGGACGCGCCAGGACAGCCAGCCAGGCGCCACGGGCAGCCAGTAGGTGGCCAGCCGGTAGCGCTCAGCTCGCCCCGGAGCCAGCCGCGCGGCTCGGGCCAGCCGCGCCCGCGTATGGCTCAAACCTAGGCCTCGCCTACTGTACGGACAAGGCGTGCCTGCTCGCGCCTGACACCGGGCACCAGCGCCCGATAGGCGTCCCGCGCCCGCGCTGAAATACGTATCGAAGTCAGTAATTCCCACGATGCCGGAAGAACGCCCATGCGCCACGCTGATCACGAGGGCGACGGAACCGGGCCGGTCGTCAGGCCGGCGCCGGTTAGCGAGGCGGCTGGGGAGGTCATCAGTGGGCGGCGCGGCCGGCCTTCGGCACTTCCTGATCGAGCACGACCTTATCGAGCACGACCTTTCAGGACTGCCGCCAGGGCACATGACCAGCACACACGACGCCCTGGACCAGGCTGCCCGTTTGCAGGCACGTCGCGGCGGCCAGATCCGCCACCTGCAGCGGATCTTCGCTCCGGAAGAGTCGAGGTGCCTGTGCCTCTTCGAGTCGAGCGGCACCGGCGTAATACGGGCCGGTACTGACGCCGCGCAGTTTCCTTTGGCCAACGTCGTGGCGGTGATGAGTTCACGGCCATCCAGCGACAGCGCCAGCACCGCCAGCGCCAGCGGATAACGGTGAGATGGTCCCGCGCACGTCTACGCCGGAGACATCGCCGCCCGCGCCCTCGCCAGCCGGCTCGCGATGTGTCATCCTCGCTATGGGCACAGGGGAATCGGTACCGAAACGGCCTCGGCCGGCCCGTCTGGCTGCCCTGCGTGGCCTACGCTCAACCCATGATGCGGCCCGCGAGCAAGCATGAACGTGCCCTTCCGGCCATGCTGGCCGCTCCCGGCGTCCAGCTTGGCTTCGGCCTGGCTGCCCTGCTGGCCACCGCCGGTGCCGTGCGCCGCGACCGCGTGGGCCCACGGGAAGTCAGGGCATTCCGCGCAGTCAACGGCCTGCCCGATTCGGTCTACCTGCCCGCCTGGGCCGTCATGCAGCTGGGCGCGTTCGGTGCCATCCCGGCGTCGGCCGCGGCGGCCTGGCTGGCCGGAGACGGGGAGCTGGCAGCCCGCCTCCTGATCGGCGGCACCGGCACCTGGGCGCTGGCCAAAGCGGTCAAGCGGATAGTGCGGCGGCCCCGGCCGGTGACCCTGCTTCCGGGCATCCGCCGTCGCGGCCGCGACGCCAGCGGCCTCGGATACCTGTCCGGGCACGCGGGCGTGGCCGTCGTCCTTGGCGTGGCTGCCCTGCCCCGTCTCGGCCTGGGCGGCCGCGCCCTCACCCTGACCGCCATCCCCCTGGTGGGACTGAGCCGTGTCTACGTCGGCGCCCATTTTCCGCTCGACACCGCAGGCGGGGCGGCACTGGGCCTCGCCGTTAACGCCGCGGCAGGCACCGCGGTCAGGAGGTACTCCATCCGGCATCGTGCTAACTCGCAGACCAGCCCGTAGCCGCGGTACGTGGGTCGCAGAGCGATGCTCGCTCATGCAGGTCGGCTTCCTCCACCTATCCGTTGGCAGGGCCCGCGGCCTCCGTACCGACCGCGGCCAGCTGCTGAATTGCGTGCCGGGATCCGTGAATACCCGCCCGTCCCCGCTTGTGCTGAGCAGCTCGCGCACCCGTAAGCCGGACACGCTGAGCCGCCTGGGCATCGCGGGCGGCGCCGTTTATGACGCGCTGGTGGCGCTGGCCGCCAAGGAGCACGGGGCAGCCCTCGCGACCCGGGACGCGCGGCCACGCGGCACCTATGACGCAGTCGGCGTCGCGGTGATCGTCGTAACCTGACCGGACCGACGGTCTGCCGCAGGAACGCCTTGCGGATTTCGGTGACCGCGATGATCGACAGTGCCACGGCTGCGCAGAGGAGCCACTGATCTACATCGAGCGCGGTGGTCTTCAGGATCGCATGGCACGGCGCCAGGACGGTTGCCATGACGAGCAGGAAAAGGGAGGCCCCGGTCGTCACGATGCAGGTCCGGTCGGCGAACGTGCTGAGGGAGAACACCGAGTCCCGCCGGTCCCTCGACTCGAGCGAGAAGAACAGGTTAAACAGCGAGAACACGACCACGCCCATGGTTCGCGCGATGGCGAGCGTGTGTGCCTGTTCCGCCCAGCTGACCACGCTCAGCGTGCCGATCGCCATCACCAGCCCGACCGAGACGAGCCAGGCGAGGACCCCCCCGGTCAGGATCGGCTGGCCGGGCGGCCGGGGCCGGCGTTCCATCAGCCCTGCGACAAGCCTGCTGTACCCGAGCCCGATGGACTGGATCGTGACGGTGGTGAAGGCCACCCACAAGACCTGCAGCGGAAGGAGCGGCTCGCCGTGGGCGATGTCGAAGATGCTGGCGCCAAGGAAGGTGATGATGAAGCCGAACATGCATCCCATCTCGAACCGGATGTACCGGACCAGGTTGTCATACAGCCCGCGGCCGATTTCCACCGCTTTGGTGATCGTGGAGAAGTTGTCGTCGGTCAGAACCATCACCGCGGCTTGCTTGGCCACCTCGGTCCCGGTGCCCATCGCGATCCCGATGTCGGCCTTCTTCAGC
>CAVRHH010000006.1:0-158261 GCA_963720945.1 uncultured Actinomycetes bacterium
GCTAGCGCGTGTCGGCGACAACGCGCTGCTCGGGCTTATCCGGGGCTGGCGGAGGGTCGCGTCCATGGCTGCGGCCGCCGAACTTGCCGCCGTGGCTGAGTTCTCCGGCCGCCGTCAAGCCGAGGCCAAGAGTGCCGGCGAATGGGACAGCAATGCGGTCAACGCGGCCGACAATGAGATTGCCGCCGCCCTGACCCAGACTGCCCGTTCGACTGGGCTTCTCATCGACCGGGCCATGGCGCTGCGCGATCTACCCGCGATTGCCGCCGCGCTGGCCGCCGGGCAGATCGACATGCCGAAGGCCCTGGTGTTCATGGCCGGCCTGAACAGCCAGGACCCGGAGCTTGCCCGGATCATTGAGGAAAGCCTGATCGGCCGCGCGCCCGCCCAGACCACGGGCCAGCTTCGCGCCGCGCTGCACCGTGCCCTGCTGGCTGCCGACCCGGCGGCTGCCGAACGCCGCCGCCAGGCGGAGGAAAAGCAGGCACGGGTCGAGCAGATGCCCGAATCGGGCGGGGTCACGGCCAGCCTGGCTGGCCGACACCTCCCGGTCACCGCGACCGTGGCGGCCTAGAACCACATCACGCCGCTGGCGGGCCAGCTTCGCCAGTCAGGTACTTCCGGCACCCTGGATGAGCTTCGGGTGCACGTCTATCTGGCCCTGCTGTCCGGTCAGGCCGCCACTGGTCTCCCCCGCAGGGACACGAACGGTTCGCTCGACGACGCAGAGGCGCCGCCCGGCGCGAAGAGGTCGCCGGACACGCAAGGGCCGCCGGACACGCAAGGGGCGCCGGACACGACAAAGGTGGCGGAGCCGCAGGTCCCGCCCGGCCCCGGGGATACGCCGGACGTGACGGCAGCGGAACGGGCGCCAGGCACGATCACCACACCAGCCCGCCGGATGCCGCCAGCGCACCCCGGGCGGTAACGGGAGGCTTACCGGCAGCGTCAACCTCACCATGCCACTGACCACGTTGCTCGGCCTCACGGACAGTCCCGGCGGACTCGGCGGCTTCGGGCCCATCACGGCGTTCACCGCTCGCGACCTCGCTAGCCGGACGCTGGAGGCCCCACGGTCCGCTGGTGCGTCACCGTCACTGGCAAGAACGGCGAGCCGGTCGGGCACGGATGCGGCACCCGGCCACTGGCCGCCCGTAACGGCGCGGACTGGGCTCTCACGATGAACATCAGTACCCCTCGCCGGGACCGACTGTTCGCACGCGCGTGAAAGCAGTCATTACCGGCCGCCGCCGTCACTCTGGCATCTCGTACAGATCCGGAATCCGCGGTGCACGGCGCCGGGCTGCCGTATGCCCGCAGAGCGCTGCGACGGCGACCACACCCAGCCGTTCGACCGGGGCGGCCGTAGTTGCGAGTGCAGGCCACCGAGGTTGTGATAATGACACACGTTGTCCGGGTGGCTCCGGAGATGGAGCCGACATGGACGAGGACAACGACGGCAGGTTCCCCGACGACAGCCTGGTAGAGGTTCGTTACCCGCGCACCCGGCAGGAAGAGCTTGGTGACCCAGCCGAATGGCCGTGGCTGCCGGGCTTGATTCTAAGGCAGTGCGGGCCGGATGAGTGGTATGTGTGCGTGGAGGCCCGCGAGCTGGCCGTGCTGGACGACTGCAGACCAGCACCGACCGGGACGGCGGACTGCGACCTGTTCTTCTCGTGCTGTTTCCGGGACGCTAGCGAGCTTCGGTGCGCCTCCGATGGGGAGAAGCGGTAATCCCCGCGGCAGTGGCGGACAGTTGGTTCTTCTGGCTGGCGATCATCGACGGGCTCGCCACGGTCTGCATCCTGCCCACCGTGATCGGTATCGCCCGCCAGGTCGAAGGCCTCGGTCTCGTCACCTGCCTAAACATGTTCCCAGTCGGGTGGCCTGCGACGCTGATCCTGGTCTGCCTGATGCCACGCAAGGAGATCAGCCACGCTCCTCAGCGGCAGCGGCCACGCGGGCAGTAGCGGCCGCCGCCGCGGCGACTTCGGCAAGGTAGCGGCGGACGGCACGGCGCCGACCCTGCTGCTAGCCGCGTGGATGGCGCGGCGGCTCGGGTCCGGGCTGCGCGCCGGTGACGTAGGCCGCCACCTGGCGCACGAATTCCTCAAGGTCCCCCAGGCTCCTCAGCCTGTCGACGACTATCAAGTCATCGACCTCGATGTAGTCATGCACGAGTACGTTGCGGAACCCGACAGCCTTGCGCATCGAGGCGGCCAGCTCGGTTGTGAGGACTCCATGCTTTCCGCAAAGCCAGACGGCATCGCCGTTGTCGGCCGGAGGCCCCCAGCCTTCTGTCGCGCAGATGTGCTGCGCGACATCGACGCAAGCCTCAATGGCGGTAACGAAGGTATATTTCACGCCGCGCAGCCAGATGGGATCCTGACGGCGCTCCTGGCTGGCCCCGGCTTCCTGCCGGAGGACGGCAGTGTCGTCGGCAATGCTCCGGAGCAGCCGCAGGACGCGATCTTCGTCTACCACGGGCTACCCGCCCCTGCCGGTGACACTGGCCGCGAACTCCCGGTGCGCGCGGGTGATGCGCGGGAGCTCGTCGAAGTAAATCTTCCTGGTGGTGGCCTCCCACCGGACCCGGCTGACGGGATCATCATCGAAGAGCAGCCTGCCGCTTGCCGCTACCCGCCCGGCCAGCTCCAGCGGCGCGTGGTCGAGTACCAGCAGGTCCACGCCGGGCGGCATCAGAATGTCGAACGCGTTCGGCGCCTGACCGCCGAAGTACGCTGCGATGTCAATGTCCGAATCGGGACGGTACTGCCCAGAGGCGCGACTGCCATGCAGGTAGGCGAACCGTGCCCCGGCGTTCCTGAGCACGGCAGCGGACTCCGCCATCACCTCTGCTGCCCTGGCTTCATCCATCTCACCAGTCTGGCAGATCATCGGGATGCTTGATTGTTGGCGGCGGCCGGGTTTCCGGCGGACCGGAAACGCGATGTGGCCGGTGCCTGGACGGCGAGGACATAGTGATCATCCCGACGAAGGCAACGCCGCTCAACCCGCACCTGTTCGGGGCAGGCACTTCTCGGTCAGGACCTGATCCAGATGCGCTGGTCTCCGAATAGCACGGTCCTGCTCCTCTGTACGGCACACGATCCGGAACTGCGTACCGTAACGAATGAGTTTCCCAGCGTGGAAATCCACGTCAGGCAAGGTGAGACGGGCTCGTTCAGGCTGTCCCGCTTGCCGACTGACGAGGTCAGACGGCGCGCGAGCAGCCGGGGCGCCTTCCTTGCGCCCATTCAGCTGACCCGGCGCTTTGTTAGTGACGGCATTCTTGTCCCGGACCTCGGCAATGCCGATCGCAGGCCGCTCCGTGAGGTGGTCGCTGGCAAGCACGTCACGACGGTGCACAGCGAGAAACGTAACGGCAAGCCTGCCATCACCGGCATGTGGATCGCAGGCGAGGTCATCGCGGCCCAGAAGCTGCTCACGCAGATGGGCGCGGCCTCCGCCGACTCCCTTTTGCTGTGCCGCCGGGACGACCAGGCCGTGGGCGAGGCCCTCCACAAATACGCAAGATATGCGATCGAAGACACGGAAAATCTCTCGGCCGGCTACCAGCCTCAAGCAGTCGCCCGCATAGACCGCCTGTAATGAATGGCCGGGCAAGAGCGGCGCGCGTCAGCGCTGACCACGCCGAACGGCTGTTCGCGCTTGTTCGGCCGGCGGATCGATCACGTACCCACTTTAGATCGAGGTTCCATCTGCGGATGCAGCCATATTCCGCCGTGCAAACGATAACAACACACATTATCCACTCGCGTGCCGGTGCTGGCCGACCCCGGTGCCGCGCGTCGCGCTGATCCTGATCCCGCGGCCAACGTGCGCAGGCTGGTCGGCGCGGGTCACCGGGTCCTGATCATCGACGGATCGGCGGATATCAGCATGGTCGCGCCGAGCCTGGCGGCCGGCGCGCACGGGTACCTGACCCGTGACCACGACACCGCCGCCCTGGCCAGGATCTTGCGTGGGATCGTAAGCGGCGGGACATCCTGGTCGCTGGGCCCGACACGGGCACCCGGAGCCAGCGGAGTAGGACGTCCGCCGCTGTCCGAGCGAGAACATAGCATCCTGATGGCCTACGTATCCGGGCCTGACCCTGGATTCCGCGGCGCGGCGCCTGGGCATCAGCCCAGAGACGGCCAGGACGTACCTCAAGCGGGTCAAGGCCAAGTATCGCCGGATCGGCCTGCCCGTCTACACCAAGCTCGATCTCGCGCAGCAGGTCCGTGCCGACTGCACCGAAGGCACGAGCCAGCAGACGCAGGAGGGGTAGCCAGCTCAGTTGTAAGGACAAGGAACTGCTCGCACGGCATCTGGCTGCGGAATCTGGAATGGTTACGGCCTGATAACGGCACCGGGGTCGGTCTGGCCAGGCTGGGGTGCGGTAGCCGTTACTTAAATAGACCCCTGTGGCAGCCGCGCCAGAGGATCTTTCAGGACCTGTTGGGGAGCGCAATGACCATCCGTGCCGGGATCGTTCAGGAATGCGTCCTGCCCCTTCTGCGCGCCTCGGGCAAACGGTGGTCGTAGTGATCAGGCGGATGCTGGCGGCAGCGGGGGTGGCAGCGGTGGTGTCCGGGGTGGCGGCCTCGTCGGCCTGGGCGGCACCAGGCGAAAGCGGCGGGGCTGGTCAGGTGCGGTATGGAGTCGGCACAGGTCTTATGCCGCGCGCTGGCGAGTGGTGGTTTACCAGCTGGAAAATCCTGCCGCGGGTGTGGCCGCTGACCGAAGGCGCTGGCGTCACGGTGGCGGTACTCGATACCGGAGTGCAGGCCAGCGTGCCTGACCTGCGCGGCGCGGTCCTGCCCGGCGGCGACGCCACCGGCCACCACACCAACGGCGAGACTGACTTCAATACCGATGGCGACGGCCACGGGACGATGATGGCGGTGCTCATCGCCGGACAGGGCTTCGGGACCGGGATGGTCGGCGTCGCCCCGAAGGCGAAGATCCTGCCGGTCGTGATCAACGCCGCGGCCACCGACCTGACCGCCGATCCCGGCACGACGGCGGCGGGCATCATCTACGCGGCGAACCACGGGGCGCAGGTCATCGATATCTCGCAGGAACATCCGTCCATCTCCGCGTCGGGGTGCGACGCGGCAGAGCAGGCGGCGGTGGCCTACGCGCTGGCCCGTGACATCGTTGTCGTAGCGGCCGCGGGTGACACCAACCTCGCGGGCACCGGGCCGGCCGAGCCCGCCTCATGCGCGGGCGTGCTGGCGGTCGGCGCGGTGACACCGAACCGGTCGCTGTGGCACGACGACACGCGCCAGCCGTATATCACTGTCGTGAATCCAGGTGCTGACCTGATCACGTCGGGACGCGACGGGCGGCTCCTGACCGGCGTGAGCGGCACGAGAGCCGCGAGCGCGCTGGCGGCGGGTGCGGTGGCGCTGATCAGGTCGCGGTATCCCACGATGCCCTGGTACCGGGTGATCCAGCGGCTGACCGGCACGGCGCTGCCGGAGGGCGGGCATGTGCCCAACGACTCGTTCGGATACGGAATCCTGCGGCTGAGCCAGGCGGTGAACGCTTCCGCCTACCCTGTGCCGACCAGCGCGCCCAACCCGGTCTACGCGAAATACCGAGCCTGGCTGGCCACCCCGCAGGGCCGGTCGGTCTCCCGGCAGCCCGGCGCGGCACCGTCGCCCGCGGCAACCGCCTCCCCGGCAGGCAAGGGCGGCTCCACCACTCCGGCACTCATTGCCGTCATGGCGCTGCTAACCGCAGCGGGAGCGGCGGCGCTTGTCGCGCGCGCGAAGCGCCGACCTGCTCCCCGGAAGCCACGCCGGAATGGCCCACAGAAAGAGCCGTCCGGGACGACCCTCCTGGACCTTGAACGCGAACCGGAGGAGTACTTCCCTCACCCGGATCCCCCCTACGACGATTCTCTGGATGGGTACCTGATACTCGGCGAGCGCCAGCCATACAGGATCCCGCCGTACAGCCCCGTGCCAGACCCCAGCCGGTACTCCGCTCCCGGGAGCAGCTTGCTCGCCCCCGACCATGACCACCGGTTTCCCTAGCGGGTCCAGATTTCTGAATGCACAAGACCGTGGCGATCCGTAGCGCAGGTGGTTACGCAACCTGGCCACGCCGAGGTTGCGATAATGACACACATTGTCCAGGCGGCTCCGCGAAGGAGCCGATCACGAGATCGGGCCGGAGCACGATGCATACCAGTTCGGACTCGGGAAAGTCTTCTTCGGGGGTAGCCGGATGCTAAAGCCAAAAAATGTTCTCACTTGGCTATCGTACAGAACATTCAATCCATTTCTATATGGCGGCCTTCTTTCTCTCATGATTCTGGCTGCCCTTGTTGTTCCTGTGTCCGGCAAATGATCTCGGCATGAGTGGAGAGTGGATTGGTAACCGCAGATTCGCTCATCGACATGAGCGGTCTTTTACGCCACGTCGCCGGGAACATGGTGGGTCAAGATGACGCACAGTCGAGGTGCGAAGATTTCTCAACCGCCGCTTTCTTTTCGCAACGGTGTGCTGGCGGCGGGCTCTACGCTGCGAGGAGCGGGTGTGCCTTGGCCTGTTCGTAGAGCGGTTCGGGGGCCAGATCGATGCCGCCGGGCCATACGAGGGTTCCAGCCTCCGGATCGACGGTGACCTCGGCGAAGTATGCGCGGTCGTTCAGAGGCGCCAGAACGCCGGTCCATGATTCAGCGGAGAAGTCGACGTCTCCGGCTGTGCCGTCGCTGAAGAGGAGCCGGAGCACGCGGTCGCCGACCACGGCGACACCTACGACGACGGGCAGGTAGTTCTCGTCCACGGTCTTGATGTTACGCCAGCGGGTCGATACCCAGCAGAGGCTCGTTCCGCCGGGCCCGCTCCCAGTTCGCCAGGATCTCACCACGGCGAAGGACGGCCCATTCCCGGACGAATTGAAGAGCCCTGGGATCGAGGCCGCCGGCCAGCACCTCGCCGTCGGCCGAGACCGAGGCGCGGCGGCCAGCCTGATAGGCGTGAAAGTGTGCCACTGGGTGATCCCGCTCGTTCCAGTACATGTAGATCACGACCCCGTAAAAGGCGCTGACACGCGGCATGGAACGACAATAGCCCCGTCCGCCATCGGGGTCCGCGGCGAAGCAGGACCGTGCCTGCGATTGGCGTACTTGACCGCACAGGCAAATGCGCAGTCAGTCTCAGCCAACAGCAAAACCTAGGCGCGGGTCGGTGACTCAACGATGTTTTCGCAGTTCAACGGCTTATATGTCACTGCAACCTGGGTCCGCCCAGGTTGCGATAACGACACAGGTTGTCGGGACGGCTCCGGAGATGGAGCCGGACGGTGGACGAGGACAACGACGGCAGGTTCCCCGACGACAGCCTGGTGGAGGTCCGTTACCCGCGTACCCGGCAGGAAGAACAGGGTGATCGCTCGGCATGGCCATGGCTGCCAGGCTCAATTCTAGGTCAGTGCGGACCGGATGAATGGCACATCTTCGTGGAGGCCCGCGAACTGGCCACGCTGGGCGACGGCAGCCCGGCCCCGGCCGGGACGGCGGACGGCGACCTCTTTTACCCGTGCTGTTTCCGGGACGCCAGCGAGATCCGGCCCGGCGCGAATGGGGAGCACCGGTGACGCCTGCGGTGGTGGCGGACAGTTGGCTCTTCTGGCTGGCGATCATCGACGTCCTGGCTGCGGTCCACATCCTGCCCACCGTGATCGGCATCACCCGCTAGGCCGACGGCTGGCTCGACGGGCGGATGTGGGTCACTACCAAACGCCGCGGGGGAATGCGACTCGCATCAGAGTGATCTTCCTGGCCATCTACCGGCAGGGCGGATTTATCGATTGTGGAGCAGACCTGGCCCGACTGGTCCAGCTAAAGGCCTTCGAAAACTTACTGCTGAGTGAGCGTCGTGGCCAGTACGGATGACGAGATTGATCAGTCCCGCGTTGACCTGTCCGCGAAGGAGTTTACCGCAACACGGCGGCCTATGCCGGACATGTCGGCGGTAGCGCCCTGAATGAGGCTAATATGGTCGATCCCGGCTGGTGCAGTCGCTGATCCCGTATGGGGGCTACGCTTCAGCTGCCGCAGCGACCGCATGATCACCAAGGCTGGGCAGATGCAGAATCATTCGTACGTAAAGGGGAGGGCGGCGGATGACTAACGCTAGAGCGCAAATCATCGCTGCGGTGATCGTTGCAGTAGCGGGTATAATCGTGGCTTTTATAACTTTGCACGGATCGAGCGGTCAGAGCGTCAAGTGTCCAGCAGATCATAGTTCGACTACGCACTGCTCCATCACTGGCTGACGCGCGTTCGCGGTACCAGACTAGATATTTGAAAGAGTATCATGGTGATCTTTCGTCCGCGTATTCGCGGAAAGCTGTCTCCAGGCCTGCGCACACTGGGTGGAATCGCGATCGTAGCGATGGCATGCTGCGTTGCCTGTGGGGCCAGGAATATCGAAAATTGCCCAGGAAATGCTAGCAGTGCCACTAATTGCAAAATTGTCATCAACGGTGGTTCGCCGCCCGAGTCGGCACCGAGCGAGGACTCCGGCGCAGGTGCCTCCACCGAGGGGCCCGCTACCGCCTCAAGCTCACCTGGAGGCAGCCCACCAGCGACGCAGGATTCGCCTGGCTCACCTGGACCGCCAGAATCACCACCGGCTCCCCAGTCGGAGTTTCTCTCTGACACGTTCCCGGTCGATCAGGACCAGAAGGCGGATACCGCCGATTTCAACGAAGGAGCGTACACGGCCGATGGTGTCTTCTATAGTCATGCGATAGAAATGGATCCCGGCTGTCAGGCTGGCGATGGCGGCGATTATTATGCGGACTGGAACCTGGATCGATCATGGCGCCATCTGTCCGGAGCCGTCGCGCTCTCTGACGATGCTCCTACTGGTTCACACGTCAGCTACGCCATTTATCTCGACAATCGCGAAGCCGCGTCCGGATCTTTGGGACTCGGCCTATCAGCATCCATAAGCATGGATGTCACCGGCACTTATCGCATACGGCTCTGGATGAACGACCCGAACTCGCCAAATGATGAATGCGGATTCGGGGGCCTGGCCCCTTTGGTCTGGGGAAATCTGACTGCTAGTCAATAATCATCAAGCTCCGTCTTGCCAATCAAGGATATGGATGCGCTCCTGAACGCATATTCGGGCGGCAGGCAAGGCGCAAAGGGTCTGAGGGACTTCCTGCTGGGCGGCCTGCCGCGGGCGTTCACCGTCCGTCGCGGCCCAACCCTGCACTGCCCCTGTTCAATGCGGTGCTAACTCAGCTCAGGGTCCCCGGGGCACCGTTGTCTGGCCGGGCGTGTCCGGGCCCGTGGCGGGCCATGCGGACAATGCCGTCGGCCCTTCTGCCGGTTGTCGGGGTAGGCTCTGAATATGAGCGAGAGGCCCGTGACCTTCGGCGAAGAAGTTACCGATCATCAGGTGATCATCCGCGGAGGCCAGGTCGAAGCGGTCGTGGTCCCACTGGAGGAGTATCGCGCGCTGAAGGCACTGGAGCAGCGAGAGGCCGAGCTGTACTGGTCCGTTCACCAGGCGAGATACCCGTCCCGTCCCGGCGATGATGTGCCCGACGGGAAAGTATACGACTCGATGGATGCGCTCATCGCCGACCTCGGTTCGGAGGAATGAAGTACGTCCGGACGCCTGGCTTCCTGGCGGACATCCGGCGCCTTCCCGACGAGCACCGCAAGATGTTCACCCGCGCAGTCCACGAACTGCTGCGTCCCGCGCTGGACGCTGGAGCGCACACCGGCGCTGCACCATGGCCCAGGGCCCTCCGCGTCCACAGGATCGGCAGGGATTACTCGATGACGTGGAGCTTTGCCGGCCCCGACGGCCGGGCGCTGTTCCGGCTGGCAGAAGTGGCAGGCGAACCTGTTGTTATCTGGCTTCGGGTTGGCAATCACGACATCTACAACGATTGACGACCCGCCGGCTGCTGCCTCACGCCGCCCACGAGAACCACGAAAGAACCCTCGCCGAGGCTGTATGACCAGGCCAGGGTCACTCGCCCGTCAGCGCGACCGCGGCCAACCCCGCCCGAACAGCGACAAGGACACCGAAATAATCGTCGCAGCGGCCACCACCTGGCCGGGAAGCTGGGCCTGCCGTTCACTCCCGCCTCTGTTCCCCCAGTTCATCGCCGTCATATGCCAATGCAACCTTGGTCCGCCCAGGATGCGATAACCACACAGGTTGTCCAGGCGGCTCCCAGGAAGGAGCCAGGGGCATGGGCCAGGACAACGATGGCAGGCCACTCGGTGGTTGAGGGCGAGCACCAGGTCCTAAAAGTTGCCAACGCAATTTGGCAACAGGCAAGTCATTCTCGCCGACCGCCCCGCACCTCACGCTCAGATCCAGAGACCCGATGACAGGTTGTCACTAAGCTTAGACGTCAGCGAAGCGCCTGTTCCTTTTCCGTTGTTCGGACACCAAGGCTCGCCCTCGTCCAGATAGAGCCATGCTGCCGTCTTGGAACGTACGTCCGCATGTCACGTCCTGTTCAAGGGGGCAGCCTGCGCGGCGTGCATGATGGCGGTGACGTCATCCTGGGCTGCCGGTCCGGAATGCCCGCAGACGGGCAGGCGAGCTCCGGCTATCTCGTCGCCACTGACGAGGCGACGGTTCTGCTGGACTGCGGTCCGGGCGTTGCCACCGCCCTCGGCAGGGTGGCGACGCCTGATCAGCTCAACGCGGTGATCGTGGGCCACCTGCACCTCGATCACTGTTACGACCTGCTGCCCCTTGGCAAATCACTGCTGAGCCGGAGCGTGCGGTATCCGCAGGCAGGCGAGGCGCCGAGGACTGGGCGGAGATCGAAGCCCTGCCCCTGCACGTGCCAGACGGCTCCAGGCAGCGGCTCCAGCAGCTGGCCTCCTTGTTTCCCGTCTCGACCGCACCGGTGCTTGACCGCACCTTCGACGTTGCCTTCGACGTCCGCGAATACTCACCCGGCGCACGGTTCACCATCGGCGACATGCTGATCAGCCTGTACGAGCTGCGTCACAGTGCCGAACTGCGGGATCAGGATCGAGTCCGCCGCTGGCTGCCTCGCCTGCACCGGCGATACCGGCGTCACGCCCGGGCTGCTGTCGCTGGCCGCCGCCGCCGACCTGCTGCTCGCCGAGGCAACGCTTCCGGCGACCGATGACGGCCCGCATGGCCATCTCAGCGCGGCTGATGCGGCGCGGGCCGCGCAGGCCGCTGGCGTGAAGACCCTCGTGCTGACGCACCTCCCGTCCGCCGATACGGAATGGCTACTGGCCCGCCGCGACCAGGCCGCGCGAGCGTTCACCGGCGCCGTCCATATCGCCCGCCCAGGCAAGACGTTCAAGATCGGTCCCGATCCAGTGGCTAACCATTCATGATCCAGAAAGGCACTGCCATGATGCGCCGGACGCGCCGCCGTCTTATCCCTGCCGTTCTCGCCGTGGCCATCGGTGTGACAGCCGCCGCGTGTAGTTCGGGAGGAACGTCTGCATCCGCATCCTCGAGGGACATAACGCTGTCGTTCCTGTCCTACAACTACGGCACGCCGGATCTCGGCGGGCAGGGTACGCAGGGTTGTGCAGCGTCTTGGAGACGACGTACTTCGGCATCTCGTTGATCTTCGCGGCGAAGCCGTCGTAGGTACCCGGCCGAGCAGTTGCGCATCCGCCGCGTTGAGCTCGGCGAGCTTCAGCTGATCGCCCTCGGTGCCGGTGTCGAAGCCGGCCGTCCAGTCGGCGGGCGACCCCGGCTCGGCACCGCCCCGGTCCTCGACGATGCCGTCCAGGCTGATGAACTCGGTGACCACGATCTTGCCCATGTCGGTTGTCCGTTCTTGTCTCGTTTGCACCCGGACGTCGGACAGGACGCCCGGCGGGGCGATTCACTGCGGCGCCCGGCGGCCGGTCCAGGCGATGAATCGTTCGTCGGTGTGGCGCTGGCGGGTACTCGGGTCTGCGGTCCGAATGCCCGGTTGTCGCCGCGCACCATTTCGTCGGGGAGCGGGTCGATGCAGGTGTGGGCGAAGTCGATGACGTCGGCGGGTATCTCGACGGCGATGCCGAGGTCCCAGGTGTGGACCTACAGGTCGATCACGGGGATCACGAGATCGAGCCGGGTGACGATGGTGGTGAAGAAGTCGAGTCCTTGATCCAGGAGTTCTCCGGATCGGCTGCTCATCGGGAGGAGAAGATCCGCAGTGGCATGAGCGGGTTGCGCGCAGTGCGCTGCCTGAGGATGAACCCGCCGAGCAGCACGAGCGAACCGGCTCCGAGGCCGAGTGTCCTGGCGGCCAGCCAGCCCTGCTGCGCGGCCGGATCGACGATGGTGAAGACGCCGAGCATCATCGCGCCGGTGATCAGCAGGGCGCCCGGCACGTCGGCTCCGGCCCGGAGTCCGGCGCCGCGGTCCGGCTCGATCATCCGGCGGGTGGCGACGGCCGTGACCGCCCCGATCGGCAGGTTGACGAAAAAGATCCAGTGCCAGTTGAGGAGCTGGGTGAGGATTCCCCCGGCCAGCAGGCCCACCGCCGCACCCGCGGACGCGACGAAGGCGAAGACACCGATCGCCCTGGCCTGTTCCCGCGGATCGGAGAACATGGTCACGATCATGCCGAGGATGACGGCCGAGGTGAGCGCGCCGCCCATGCCCTGCAGGAACCGGGCGGCGACCAGCATCTCCTGATTCGCCGCGAGCCCGCACAGCAGCGAGGCGACGGTAAAGACGCCGAGGCCGGCCAGGAAGACGTTCCTGCGGCCAGCCAGGTCCCCGAGCCGCCCGGCCAGCAGCAGCAGGCCGGCGAACGCGATCAGGTAAGCATTTACCACCCAGGCCAGGCTCGACTGCGAGAAGCCCAGATCGGCCTGGATGGACGGGAGCGCCACGTTGACGATGGTCATATCCAGGACGATCATCAGCATCCCGGTGCATAGCACCACCAGCGCTATCCAGCGAGAACGGTCATGCATCGGTCTTCCTCCCGGGATGCGCCGACCTTCCGGCGCGTTCCTCTGCCTGGACCGGGGTCGGAGCGGTAACTCACCGTTCGAGATCGCTCCGGGCCGGCCTCTTCATGAGGTTTACGAAGAGGGGTCGCCGCAATCGACAACCGCAGGGCCCGCCGCCCGGCCTGGTGCCGTGAGGTGCCTCCCGTCTTCCGGGCTGCGGACGGTGCGGCTGACCGCAGACCTGCGGGCACCTAACGTCAGCGGTCACTGGCGGCCGCGGGCCGGATCAGGTCGTAGAGCAGGCAGAGCGCCCAGCTGCTGGCAGGCGTCGCCTCGGTCAGGGCCTGGAGCAGGTTGCCGATGACGATGCTGCTGGCGAGCACGACGATGCCGCCGCCCTCCTGCTTGCGCAGCCGCCGCACGATCTCGGCCGGGTGGTCCGCGATGATGCGGGAGTTGTGCCATCCGGTGCCGCTGGCGGTGCGCGAGACGACGGCCCGTCGCCTCTATCACCCGCGTCCCGCAACCCGCTGACGCGAAAGCCTGCCGCACGTGCTCGGCGATAGACGGCAACGCCCCGTGGTTTCCAGTGGCGAAGTCGAGATCCTGAGAGAGGCGGTACAAGATCTCATGGGCCCGGAATGCGTATCCTCCCGCCAGCAACAGCCCGTGCAATGAGGAATCACTCATCTAGGTGCCCATCACCACGGCGGGTGACCGCGCCGGATGTTGCGGACAGAGCAGGGCGCGCGGAACGATGAGTATGAGCGCCTGAAGTGAGCACCGTCCTGTTTGTTCTGGCAACGCATATTGCCCTTATATGGTGTGACGGGTCGCGGCGGCACGTGTTCGCGATCGCCACGGGACCTTCCCGGCTGCTCGCGGGGCCGTACTCCAGCTGGGATCGGGGGTGAGGATGAGCACCGGTATCCGGGCAGCTTAGGCCCCTACCGCGTCGGAAGGCAGGTCGCGGAAGCCGCCGGCGAATTCCCAGAACCGGTAGACGTCGGTGAAGGTGGTGACCAGGCCGAGTGAGGCCCGCGCCGCGCCGGTGGTCTTCCCGTCGATCACCTGGAGGAACTCCTGGTAGCGCAGCCGGTCCTTGTCCTTGAAGGCGGCCGCCATCTCCTGCGTGGAGAAGCCGAGCGCGGCCTCGCGCACGCCGGGGTTGCAGTGGCAGCCGCTGCGCAGCGAGATGCCGGCCCTGTTGGCCCGGCGCTCGGCCCGCACCGAGTCGATGAGCACGCCGGCGGGATCGAAGAAGTTCATCGCGATCGTCGCGCCGCGGCGGCCGGTGCCGGCCGGGCCGTAGATGCGCACGACCGGCGTCCCGTTGCCGTGGCGCAGGGCGCCCAGCGCGTCCAGCAGCCAGCCGGTCAGGCACATGACCCTGGTGTGGATGGTCTCGATGCCGACGGCGCTGATGTGGTCCAGGCCGATGCCGACGGCCGGGATGCCCAGGTAGTCGACGGTGCCGTCCTCGAAGCCGGCCGGCCCCGGGGTGAGGTAGAAACCCTCGCCGGGGGCCGCCTGGGCGCGTACCGAGGAGAAGGTGATCGTGCCGCCGGCGTACCACGGGCGGCGCAGCTTGGCCAGCGCCGGCTTGCGCACCAGCAGGGCCCCGATCCCGGTCGGGTAACCGAAGATCTTGTAAAACGACAGGGACACGTAGTCCGGGTGCCACCGGGACAGATCCAGCCGGCTGGCCGGCGCGAAAGCGGCGGCGTCTAGCAGCACGTCGTACCCGGCCGCCTGGGCCTGGGCGATCCAGGTCAGCGGGTGCTGGACGCCGGAGAAGTTGGACTGGGCCGGGAACGCGAACAAGCTGCCGGTGGCCAAGCCGGAGCGCCGGGGGGCAAGCCGGCGGCGGACCGGGGCCGCGGCCTCGAGATGGCGGGCCAGCGCCTCCTCTGAGACGCGCAGGCCGGCGGGGGCAAGCGGCACGTAGCTGACCGAGGCGCCTTTGGCGCGGGCGAACTGCCGGATCCCGTTGACCGAGTTGTGGTTGTCGAAGGTCAGCAGGTACCGGCCGCCCGGCCCGAACGGAAAGGACTCGCCGACCAGCCGCAGCGCGCCGGTCGCGTTCGGGGTGAAGATGACCTCGTACTCCTGCGGTGAGGCCCGGAAGAACTCCAGGATCTGCGCCCGGGTCGCCTCCACCCGGGCGCCCATTCCCCGCGACGGCACGTTCTGGGAGTGCGGGTTGCCGAACACCGCGCCGGCCAGCAGGTCGCGGTGGCGGGCCAGCTGGCTGTCGGCGTACAGGCCCCCGCCGGTGTAGTCGAGATAGACGTGGCCGGTTGCGTCCAGCCGGGTGTAGTCCCTGGCCCGCAGGCCGTCGAGAACGGCGGTGCCGGCATAAGCCGGGTAGCGCCGCTGGAAGTCGCGCAGCGCCGCGCCCATTGCCGTGTTGCCGGCCAGCGTCGCCGCCGGGACCGGGGCATGGGCCGGCATCACGGCCGTTGGGGTCAGGTTCTGGGCCGGCATCACGGCCGTTGGGGTCAGGTTCTGGGCCGGCATCACGGCCGTTGGGGTCAGGTTCTGGGCCAGCATCACGGCGGCTCCCCTTCCTTGGTCTACGGGTCGTCTCGTTGCGTGCCGTCGTGCCCGGCGCCTTTTTGCCACGGGCCGCCAGGCCACCAGCCCGGCTACCGGGCCGGCAGCGGCGCGCTCAGCTCTGGTTCACCCACGGGCACCTCGTCCAGCTGAGCGGGCCAGGCCGGGCACGGCCACGAAGTATTCACAGCCGAACATCTCCCGCAGCAGGAACTCCGGGAACATGCCCGGCTCCAGCGGGAACTGGCTGCGGTAGGCGGAAAGAGCGCCGACCTTACGCATGACCTGCCCGGACACGTCGCAGCAGACGACGCCCTGACCAGGGCGCACGTTTCCGGCCGCGGGGGACGCGTCCGCCTGCGCGCCGGGGGGCGCACCGGCCAGGCGGGCTTCCGGGCCCCGGCCAGCGAACGTGGCTGGCGGTGCCGCGGACAGGACCAGGCAGGTGAGGCTGCCGGCCGCAACCACGTCGCGGCTGCGGGGCCGGCGCCTGGCGATGCCGAGCTCGCCGAAGAACTCCCCCACCCCGAGCCGGCCGAGCCGCTCGCGGCGGCCGCCGTTGCCCTGCTGCCACATCTCCGCCTCACCTGACAAGATCAAGAACAGCTCGGCGGCCACCTCGCCCTGCTCCACGACGTACGAACCCGGCGGGTACCAGCGGACCTGGACGTGGTCGCGGATGTGACCCATGGTGCGGGCCGCCTCGGCCAGCAACAGGAAAGCGTGGGCAAAGGCGGGCGTCCCGGCAAAGCCGCCCGGCTGGCTGGTCAGCCAGGCCGCCAGGCGCTCCATCATCAGCACATCACCCGGCGGGAAGCACCGGTAGTACAGCCGGGGCGGCCGGCCCGCGGGCCGGGCGGCCGCCCGGCCCGGGCGCTGCCCAGGGCCGGCCGCCCGCTGGCAGGCGGCCGTCGTCGCCGCGCTGATGGTGACGTGGTCGGGATGGCCGTAGCCGCCGTCGGGACCGAACGTGATCACGACATCCGGCCCGAACTCGCCGATGACCCCGGCTATCTCCTCCACCAGGGCCGGGAACCCGGCGTCAGCGAGGGTGCCGTCGACGTGGTCCAGGCAGCGCACCTTCGTGACGCCGAGGCGCTCGCAGGCCAGGCGCAGCTCGGCCTCCCGGACAGCGGCGATGGTACGCCGGTTACCGGCGGCAGCGTCGCGGATCTGGCCCGCCTGGCCCCGTGTCGCCGATACCACCATGATCTCGGCACCCTCCCCGGCGTAGCGGGCGAACGTGCCCCCGGCGCAGAACGTCTCATCATCAGGATGGGCGAAGACACCCAGCAGCCGGCACCGGCCACCCGGCGGCACGCCGTCATCGAGCAGGCCCGGCCCGCCCGGGCGCCTCCCGCCCGGCGATGGCTCCCGGGCCAGGCCCTGGGCCCGGGGGTCGCCGATCAACCGGTCAAGCGTCCCGATAAGGGCTGCCGGATCCGGGCTCCGGTACAGCTCGGGCACCTCGCCGTCCGCGGCGAGTGCGGAGATACGCTGACCCGAAGAGATTGTCCTTGGGACGGTCCTGTCCGGTGCGATGCCGCCGCCTGATCGCTTTGCGTCAGTTCGGTGACGATGCTGCGCCTGCGGGATCATGGTTTTGCTCCTTCTGTGGCGAGTTGACATCCAGGCCCGGTGCCGCCCTTGGAGCGAGATCGGCTCCAAGGGCGGCCATCAGCACATCAGCGTCGTAGGCGCCCGCCTACGTGACCACCCGCTTGCATTCGGGGTCGATGGACAGGACCAGCTCCTGTACGCACCTGTTCACCTCGGCTGGGGGACGATGCGGATGTAAGGTTTGACGGACTTCCACTCGCCGAAGATCACCTTCGCCTCGTCGTCGGACACCGAGTTGGCGATCATTACATCTTCGCCCTGCTTCCAGTTGGCCGGCGTCACGACGCGGTGCCTGGTGGTCAGCTGGAGCGAATCGATGACCCGCAGCAGCTCGTCGAAGTTGCGGCCGGTCACATTCGGATACGCCACGATGAGCCTGATCTTCTTGTCCGGGCTTATCACGAACACGTTCCGGACGGTCAGGTTGTCCAGTGCGCAGCGCGAGCTGGCGTCACCCGACGCGGCGGCGGGCAGCATCCCGTACAGCTTGGACACATTGAGATCAGTGTCGCCGATGATCGGGTAGCCGGGCCGTGCGCCCTGGGTCTCCTCGATGTCATCAGCCCACGCCCGGTGGCGCTCGGTGGCGTCCACCGACAGGCCGATGACCTTCACGCCGCGGCGTGCGAACTCCGGCGCCAGCTTGGCCATCTGCCCGAGCTCGGTGGTGCACACCGGGGTGAAGTCCTTGGGGTGCGAGAACAGCACCGCCCAGGAATCCCCGATCCATTCGTGGAAGCTGATCCTGCCCTGAGTGGTGCCGGCCTCGAAATCTGGTGCGGTGTCGTTAATGGACAGTCCCATTGCCGTACTCCTCTTTCGTTCGTGATGGTTGTGGTGCTCTGCGCATGCTGCTCAGCAAGCTGACGGTGGCGTCTGCGGCCATGGGCGACCTGATACATGGCGAGGGAGCGGACGGGGCCCAGATCTTCGGCGACATGACCGGCGTGGCGCGCTCCCTTCGCTTCCCACACCCCGGCCATTACTCCGATCCGGAGTAACACCGAAGCTACTCCGGATCGGAGTAAAGTCAAGGGCATGAGCGAATCCGCGTCACCCGGCGCATCAGCTGCCCCGTCCCTGCCGACGACGGCGTATGCCATCCTCGGGCTGCTCGCCCTGCGCGAGTGGAGCGCCTACGAACTGACCCAGCAGCTGCGCCGCAGCCTGGACTACTGCTGGCCCACCGCCGAAAGCGTCTGGTACGGCGAGCCCAAACGGCTGGTGCGGCTCAGCCTGGCCACCGCCAGGCGAGAGCAGACCGCGACCGGCCGCCGCGCCAGGACGGTGTACGCGATCACCGGGCAGGGCCGGCAGGTGCTGGCCGCATGGCTCGCGAGCGAGCCGGACCCGCCCCGGCTCCAGATCGAGACCATGCTCCGGCTCCTCTACGCAGACCAGGGCTCCAAGCAGGACCTGCTGACAGCGGTCCGCAGCATCCGGAGGTGGGCACTGGCCCAGGCGCCGGCCGGGCTCTCGCAGATCCGGGACTACCTGGAAGACGAGAAATACCCATTCCCCCGCCGGCTGCACATCAATGCCCTTTTCACCTTGTTCTACGTCAACGTGTTCGAACAGATCATCATCTGGGCGGACCAGGCTGAGGCTGAGATCACCACCTGGCCCGGCACCGCCGATCTCGGCATCACCCCACGGACCCGCGCCATGCTGGAGGACCTGCGGGCACGGGTGGAACCAGTCGCTGCCCGCGCTGAGGCGACGGACCCCGGGCCCCCGTAGCGGCGGCCGCAGACGCAAAGGCAGGCGCATCGGCGGCAGGCGACGTTATGTTTGCATTTACTCCGGATCGGAGTATGCTCCGGGCATGAGCACTTTAGAGTGCTGGGCGCTGGTCGCCGGGCAGCGGCGCGACCTGTCCGACGCGGTCGCTGACCTGCCCGGGGCCGCCTGGGACACGCCGAGCCTGTGCGCAGGCTGGCGGGTTCGCGACGTGGTGGCCCACGTGGTGGGCAACGCCGAGGGAGCGTTCACGGTGCGCCGGGCGCTCCCCGGGCTGCTGGCGCACCGGTTTAACGTTGCGGCGTGGCTGTACGACGACGGGCGGCGCCGCGGCGCGGCCAGCCCGGCGGAGCTGGCCGCCCGTCTTCGCGAATCGGCCGGGAACACCTTCCAGCCGCCGGGCCGCAAGCCCGCCGATGTGCTGGCCGACGTGATCATCCACTGCCAGGACGCCTTCGTCCCCGTCGGGATCGACCGGCACGCGGGCGCCGCGGCCGTCCTGGCGGCGCTGGTCATCAGCGTGCCACAGGGCCCGCCGCTGCACACCGGCAGGCGGGCGGCCGGGTTGCGGCTGCGCGCCACCGACCTGGACTGGGAGTGGGGCGACGGCGAGGAGGTGACCGGCACCGGGGAAGCGTTGCTGATGGCCGTGACCGGCCGGGGGGCCCTGGCCTCGCGGCTCTCCGGTCCCGGCGCGGCCCTCTTGGCCGAGCGCTGCCAGACCGGCGCACCCCGATCCGGCGGCGCTGATCAGGGTCGTGGACGTGCTGGCATTGTGCGTTACTGACGACGACGGCGTCCGCGAGATCACCACCAGCGCGGATGACACAGCGGCATTTCGCCCCGGCCTGATCGCCGTCAGCCACGGCACTGGCGATTCCCAGCTCCATGAGCGGGGAACACACGCGGCCGGCCAGCTCGCCGGCACCGCGCACCTGCTGGCACGCCCCGCCGGCGCGCGGTCATGACCGCCCGGCCGGCCCGCATCCTTGCTGCCGCCGCGGGCATCACAGCCGCGGCCCCGGCCGGGCTCGCAGCGGCCCTGATCAACGCGGCGATCCTCCGGAAGACGCCCCCCAGCGACGAGGCCCCCGACGACAGCGACCTGGTCGCCGCCGCCACGACCACAGCCCGCCGCGAGGGCCGCGCATGGATGACAGCCACACCGCACCAGCGCTGGACTATCACCGCGCACGACGGCACACGGCTGGCCGGCTATTACTTTCCCGCACCCCGGCCCGCTCAGCGCACGGTCATCCTCATTCACGGGCACCGGGCAGACGCATCGCTGATGGGCAACTTCGCGCGCGATTACCGCGCGCGCGGGTTCAACGTCCTCATGGCGGACAACCGCGCCCACGGCGACAGCGGCGGACGCTACGTCGGCATGGGCTGGCTCGACCACTTCGACTACCTGCGCTGGATCAGCCGACTCGTCCGCACCGTCGGCCCGGACGCCCGCATCGTGCTGCACGGCCTATCCATGGGCGGTGCCACAGCGCTCCTGCTCAGCGGCTCCCCCGACCTGCCACCGCAGGTACGAGCCGTCATCAGCGACTGCTCCTTCAGCTCCGCCTGCGCCGAATTCGCCTACCATCTACGCGCCCGCCACCTGCCCGCCCGCCTGATCCTGCCCCTGGCCAGCCAGATGTGCAGGATGCTCGCCGGGTACCGCCTCACCCAGGCCAGCCCCCTCGGCGCCATCGCCCGCACCGCTGTTCCCGTCCTGCTCATCCACGGCGGAACCGACAGCTACAACCCCACCGCCATGGCCCACGAACTCCACGCCGCCCAGCCTCACGCCGACCTGTGGATCGTCCCCGGCGCCGACCACGTCATGTCGTACTTCACCGACCCGGGCGCCTACCGCAAACGCGTCGAACAGTTCCTGCGCCGCCTGCCCCAGGCCCTTATTTTTGACGCAAGAACGCGGGCGGCCAGTGAATGATCGAGCAGGTCTGGCCGCTGCGAATGCACACGTGACCTCGGGCGCCCTGCTCACGCTCTGGCGCCAGAAATCTCGTTACGCGCCGCTGTCCCCAGAGGATTCGATTTTCGCTTGCCGCTCATAACGGCGGTTACTCGCGCGCCGTATGTCGGCCCCGCCGCCACCGTCTGTGACGAGATCGCGGGAAGTCGTCGGTTCCGACTGCGGCCGCCACGGTGAGCATTCCGGCGCCAGCATGGACGTAGCGGCGGATGCCCATTGGCCGGCACGCCAGCAGACGGCGTTCGCCGGGAGTGACGTCCGGTGCTCATAGCGGGCGACGCGTAACAAGCAGTTCAGGCAGGCTGCGTCAGCCCTGGCGGTAGGCGGACCACGACTGCGCGGCTTGTGCCATCTTCACCGTCCAGGCGCTCGTGCTCGATTGGGCGACTTCTTCCCACAGCCGGAGGTTCGCTGCGGCGAACAGGTCGATGTGCGCCGGGTCGGCGGCCTGGAAGGCCGGGAGGCGGGAGGCTTGCCGTTCGGCCTCGGCTGCGGTGTGGCCGCCGGATGCCATGAGCCGCAGTATCCAGCAGGCCGGGTCGGTCCAGGCGGCGCCGGGGGTTGGCCAGGCCCAGTCGATCAGCCAGGCGCGGTGTTCAGATACCAGCACGTTGTCCGGTGCCCAGTCAGAGTGCGTCAGCACCGGGCCGGCGAACACCGAGGCCGCCTCCGGGTCGTCGAGGTAGGGCTTCCAGCGGTCCTCGGCCCGCCTGAACGGCCCGGCATCGCCGGGGACTTTGATCGCGCTGAGGGTGTCCATGAGCTGCACCAGCCGGTCAAGGTCTGGTGAGCCCGGGGTGTAGCCGGCGTGGCGGCCGTCCGCGTACTCATAGCCCAGGACGTTCCAGCTGGCCTCGTTGAAGTGCCACAGCAGGGCCGGTGAGATCTCGCCCACCAGCGGGGCCACCGCGGCCTCGCGGGCCTGGGTGATGACCCGGCGGTGGCCGGAGGGCAGGCCCTTGGCGAACACCGTGCCGTCGCTGGTGTCGATGATCGCGGCCAGCGGCGAGTTCTGCCCGGCCGTCGCGATACGGACGGCGGTGATGGGCCCGGTGCGGGCCCGATGGCTTGCTTCAGCGGCCCGGGCAGGTCCTCCCACGCGATGCGCTGTTCCACCGTGCTCCTCAGTCGTGTCCGAGGGGGGCCCGGCGTGATGCCGGGTCCCCCGGCAGGCCGCGCGGTGCCCAGCCTCAGTACGGCTGGCTGCTGCTCGCGCTGCACGAGCACATCGTGAGCAGGGTATCGGTGCCGGCGACGAACTCGGCGGCATCCGGCGCGAGTCCGTTCAGCGTGCCGGTCTCCGGCGTGCCGGCCGGCTCGGGCGGGCGCGTAAGAAGTTCGACGGCAACTACGGTCATGGACGTTTCACCTCCTTCCGGGGCTGCGCGGTGATGAACGCCAGCACGCCGGCGGGGCGGACCTGATCCGGCGGCTTGGCGACCACCGTGAAGAACACCTTCAGGTCATAGGCAGCGGCCCGCACCGTATTCGGCCGGCACCGGCCGCCCAGGAAGTCCAGGTATACATCCGCCAGCGGCACCCCGACCCGGGCGACCAGCTCACCGGAGCGGTCACGCGAACGGATCAGCCTCGAATCCCCAGCATGCACTGCAGGCTCCCAACATCACAGACGACCAAACCTGTCAAGGATGGCCGAAATGAGAAGAAAGATCACAGGCATAACATGCATATGCGGTCGTTCGCGCCACGTCGCCCGGGAGCATGGGGCGTCCAGATGTCGCATGGTCGAGGTTGCGATGATTACTCAACCGCCGCTTTTCTTTCGCGGCGGTGTGCTTGGCGGCCGGGGGCTCTACGCTGCGAGGAGCGGGTGTGCCTTGGCTTGTTCGCAGAGCGGTTCGGGGGCCAGGTCGATGCCGCCGGGCCATACGAGGGTTCCGGCCTCCGGGTCGACGGTGACCTCGGCGAAGTAGGCGGGGTCGTTCAGTGGCGCCAGGATGCCGGTCCACTGCTGCGCGGAGAAATCGACGTCTCCGGCTGTGCCGTCGCTGAAGAGCAGGCGGAGCACGCGGTCACCGATCACGGCGACACCTACGACGACGGGCAGGTAGTTCTCGTACACGGTTTTGATGTTGTGCCAGCGGGTCGATGCCCAGCAGGGGCTCGTTCCGCCGGTTCCGCTCCCGGTTGGCCAGGATCTCATCACGGCGGAGGACAGCCCATTCCCGGGCGAACTGGAGAGCCCTGGGATCGAGGTCGCCGGCCAGCACGTCGCCGTCCGCCGAGACCGAGGCGCGACGGCCGGCGTGGCAGGCGTGAAAGTGGGCCACTGGGTGATCCCGCTCGTTCTAGTACATGTAGATCACGACCCCGTAAAACGCGCTGACACGCGGCATGATCCGACAATAGCCGCGTCCACCATCGGGCTCCGCTTTATGGGGCGTCTCCGCAGCTCAGCAACTTATTTGTGACTGTGACCATGCCCCGCTGTGCCGCTATCACCATCGCGTCAAACATTCCCAGGGCTGGCGGCTCGAACAGCCCGAACCAGGGATCTTCGTCTGGGTGACGCCGTCGGGGCGGACCTATGCCACGGGCGCGAGAGCCAGGCCGCATAACGGGCGCAAGAAGGCGACATCATCCACGCCATCGGCATCGGCGCCAGGACTCGATGCAGCACTGAAATCCACCACAGGCGGTCGCTGTCGGTCTCCTGCGCGTAGGAACTACACGGGACCGGCCCGACTTTCCCCGAGTCGGGCCGGTCCCCGTTGGAGTAGCGCTGCCAAATGGAGGGGCAGGTCAGCGTTAGCCGGGCCTTCCGTCGCTGGATCGGATTCGTGCTCGGCCAGCTGCTCCAGGCCGCCGCCCGCATGGCCGCCGAGCACCAGGCGGGCGTCGAGAAAGCCGCCGCGGTCATCACCTCGGTGTTCCTGCACGGCACAAAGAACCGCCGGGGTGCGCCCCCAGGCCGCCGAGCCACCCGCGGTCACGCCGAGGCCGAACCTCAAAAACACAGCAACAGGATGACGGCAAATCCCCGGACGGGATCGTTTGCGGGCCCGGCAGATCGTCCAGCGGCGCCTGGCCCGCGCGTCGAGGGGCGGGCAGATAACGACACAGGTCAAGTGTCCGCCTCTGGTACGGTCTCGTTTCATCTGCCGACTGCAATCCCGGGCGTTGACTGGCTGAACGCTGTGTGTGGGCGTGCCAAGGTCAGGCGGTGCACCTTAGCCGTACGACATCGCCTGAGCAATGGGAGCGCACTCCCCCGAGCGTGAGCGACTGTTGTCCACCGTCGCTCAGATGGCACGATAGACAGTCATGAGGTACAAGCGCGCTGTCGAGAAGCTGCGGATCCTCGCCGAGACGTGTGAGCGCGGAAGATTTCTGGTTCGACACGGAGCCGTTCCTGAAGGCCGTATATGCCTTCGGCGGGGTGCTGGACGGAGCCGACCCGCTGGACGCCGTTCAGGTCGCGGTCGCGATCAACCTGCCCCCGGAGGAAGTCCCGTGGGAGTCCAGCCCCGAAGGCACCGACTGGCTGGCGAACGAGTTGGTGGTAGTAGGCCGAAACCAGCAGCGACGTCGTGGCGATCGGGGCGGTGCCCGCCTCGCCGTCCAGCATTAGGAGTGGCTCCAGGCGGGAGCGCAGCGAAACCAGCGGGCAGCGAAGGTGTGAAGGAGCGCCAAGCAACTGTGTCCTTGTCCATATCCATCGATCGCCTGGGTGATTCGCGGAGCGCGGCGAGCAGTTCCGCGTATGGCTGGCCAGCAGGGGACGTCGGCGCCTGAAGCGGGACGGGGACCGCGGGGCCTGCGCCCGGCAGGGCTGCTTCGTATCATTTCTAGTGACTGTGCTGAGGGGGCGTTGTGTCCGATACCAGCGGCGTGGTCGGGCGCGACCGCGAGCTGGCCACGGTGACGTCGTTTCTTGACGCGCTGCCGTCTGGGACATCTGGCCTGCTGCTGGAGGGTGCAGCCGGGATCGGCAAGACCACGGTCTGGGAGGCCGGTGTGGCGGGTGCCGCCGCGCGTTCTTACATCATCTTGTCGAGCCGGCCGGCCGAATCAGAGGCAACGCTGTCGTTCGCGGCGCTCGGCGATCTGATGGACGGACTCCTCGGCCAGGTGCTTCCCCAGCTGCCGCCGCCCCAGCGGCGGGCTCTGGAGGTGGCGCTGCTGATAGCGGATCCGGTAGGCAGCCCGCCGGAACAACGGGCCGTCTGCCTCGCCTTCCTCGCTGTGATCCGCCACCTGTCCGCTTCAGGGCCGGTGGTTATCGCGATCGACGATCTGCAATGGCTCGACCTTCCGAGCGCGGCGGCGCTGGAGTTCGCACTGCGGCGGCTCGGGAGCGAGCCGGTCGGGCTGCTGGCTTCGGTCCGGATTCAGGCCGGCGGGCAGGCCACGCCTGTGGCAGGAGCAGGCCTGCCGTCCGGGCGCCTCACGCGCATCCAAGTCGGACCATTGACCGTGGCCGCTTTCGAGGCGGCCCTGCGGGCATCGGCCGGCGCTTGGCTTTCCCGGCTAACGGTGCGCCGGCTTTTCGACGCCTCGGGAGGGAACCCGTTCTATGGCCTTGAGCTGGCCAGGGCGCTGGACCGGGTTGGGGGTGAACCCTCACCGGGGGACCCGCTTCCCGTGCCCGCCGACCTGCACGGGGTATTGAGCGCGCGGCTGGCCGTGCTACCGGAGGACGTCCGCGATGTCCTGCTGGCGGCCGCGTGCCTACGGTCGCCGACGACCACAATGCTCGAAGGGGCGGATGGCCCGGTGACCAGGGCCGCCCTCCAGACGGCTGCCGTGGAGGGTGTGGTCGAGTTCGAGGGTGCCCGGGTCCGGTTCACCCACCCTTTGCTTGCCTCGGCGATCTACTCGGGGGCACCGCCGGACCGGCGCCGCGAGGCGCATCGCCGGCTGGGCAAGATCGCCCCCAGTGCGGAGGAACGAGCGAGGCATCTCGCGCTGTCGGCGGAGGGGCCCGACGAGGACGCCGCCGCCGCTTTGGGCGAGGCGGCGCGGGCGGCCGCCGCGCGGGGCGCTCCGGCCGCCGCGGCGGAACTGGCCGAACTGGCCGCGACGCTCACCCCACTGGATCAAGCCCCGGCCCGGTGGCGGCGGCGGGCGGACGTCGGCGCTTACCTGTTCCGCGCGGGCGACACGGCCCGGGCGCGGCACGACCTTGAGGCGCTGGCTGAGGAGATGCCGCCGGGGGCGGCCCGGGCGGAGGCGCTGCTGGTCCTGGCGGAGGTCTTGCTGCACGACGCGGGCGATCTGGTGGCCGTCCCCGTGCTCGAGAAGGCACTTGCAGATGCCTCCGCCGATCGGCTGCTGCAAGCCCGCATCCACATCAGCCTTGCCAGGACCTGCGGTGACGACCTGCTGTATTGCAGCCGCCACGCGGAGGCTGGGCTCGTGCTGGCGGAGCGGGCGGGCGATCCGGGACTGACCGGCGCGGCCATGGCCCAGAAGATGTACGTGGATTTCATGGTGGGCCGGGGCCTTGACCTTGAGCTCGGTGACAGGGCCATGGACCTTGAGCGGGAAGGCAGGCCCCCGCGGGTTGAGGAACGCGCGGCGATGTGGGTCGGCCAGTGCCTGGTACGCGCCGATCGCTTCGATGAGGCCCGCCACCTGCTTGAGCGGACGCTGCAGGCCGCCCGGGAGGAGGGTGATGACAGCTCGCTGCTCAACCTGCTGGCTCACCTGGCCGACCTGGAGTGCTGGGCCGGCAACTGGCAGACGGCCGAGCGTTACGCGGCGGAGTGCTGGGAGGCCGGCCAGCAGGTGGAGCATCGCGCGTGGGGCATGATGACCTTCTTCGCCCGAGCGCTCATCGACGCCCAGCGGGGACGCCTCGACGCTGCCCGGGCGGCAGCCGAGGAAGGCCTGTCTGTCTCCGCCGCGGCCCAGGACGCCTACGGCCCCATTCTCCTGAACGGCGTCCTGGGGTTCGCGGAACTGTCCGCCGGGAACCTGGAGGCCGCCGAGGCCAGCCTGTCCAGCGCCGCCGATCTGGCCGAGCGCATCAGCCTGGCCGAGCCGGCGGCGTGGCGTTTCCACGCCAACCAGGCCGAGGCCGTGATCGGCCTGGGCGATCTGGACCGGGCAGAAGGGCTCGTGGAACGGCTGGAGAGGCGGGGTCACGCCACCGGACGCGCATGGACGCTGGCCACCGCGGCCCGCTGCCGGGCGCTGCTGCTGGCGGCCCGCGGCGACACGGACGGCGCCGTCCAGGCACTGGAGGAGGCCCTCGGCCATCACCAGCACCTGGCGATGCCGTTCGAGCTTGGCCGGACCCTGCTCGTCATGGGGCAGGTGCAGCGCCGGGCCAAGCACAAGCGGGCCGCCAGGCAGCACCTGCAACGGGCCCTGGAGATTTTCGAGTCCCTCCCGGCCCCCCTGTGGGCGGAACGGGCCCGCTCGGAGCTCTCCCGCATCGGGCTCCGCCCGCCTGCCCCGCTCGCGCTGACCGCCACCGAGGAACGCGTCGCCGGCCTGGCCGCATCCGGCCACACCAACCGGCAGGTCGCCCAGGCCCTGTTCCTCAGTCCCCGTACCGTGGAGGCCAACCTCGCCCGGGTCTACCGCAAGCTGGGGGTATCCTCACGGGCCGAGCTCGGCGCGGCGATGGCCCGCAAAGAGCTAGGGCCGCCCCTGCCCTGACGAACACGGTAGGGCTGCGGCGCGTACGGGTATTTGCGCCGCAGCACGACCACGGCAGGGAACACGAACACATAGCACAGGGCGTTGTCAGCCGGCCGCCCGTCCATGTGATAGCCGACCCACCTTTATGTGGAAACACCCGATTCCTCCCAACCGCCCCCGGACCTACCGTCTCACTGACCCGCACTAAGAGCAGGCCGAAGGAGTCGGTCGTTCCGGGAAATGCAGGAGGAAGCGATGAGCGCAACAGCGAGGACGCCACGGCGGTCAAGGACCCGGGCGGGCGAGAAAACGATGATGACCGCCACCCCCGCCCCGGCTGAACACATCCAGACTGAACACATCCAGAAGAGCCAGCTGGAAAGGTCGGTCTCCTGGACCGGCCGCGAACGGCTTCGGTGTCTCTGGTACAGGCTCCGCCTGACTGTGCAGGAGATGAACTACGCGGCCCGCCGGATCGTCGAGTTGCAGATGCGCTTGCCATGACAACCGCCACTGGCCTCATGGACCACCGTCATGAACCACATCGCGACTGCCGGCAGCCATCCACGTAAGGGGACCCGCCATGGCCGCCCTGATCGCACTCGCCGCCGTCGGCCTGTTCGCCGCCGGGGTCATCACCGGAATCGTCGGCCTCGTGGCGGGATGTACGTTCGCGCTCCGCACCGCACCGCCGCCCCAGCCGCAGGGACAGGCTGGCGGGACGTGGCTAAAGGCCGCTGGCGGGGTGGCCGGGATGCCAGCGCCAGGTGCTGCGGCCGCCTTCTTCCGCAACGACCCGGTTCCGGATCGTCCCTACTCCTTCGATGGTGACCTCGATGACGCCGCCGGGCTCCAGCCAGACCGGTGGCGTGCGGGCGAAGCCCACGCCGCCTGGTGTTCCGGTGGCGATCACGTCGCCGGGCCGCAGCGTCGTGAACGAGGAGAAGAACTCCACGGCGCTGGGGATGTCGACGATCATCTGTGACGTCCGCGCCGACTGCATGACCTGCCCGTTGAGAACCGTGGTGAGCGCCACATCGAGGATGTTCACCTCATCCGGGGTGACGATTTCCGGGCCGATCGGCATCGTGCCGTCGAAGTTCTTGCCAGCCGTCCACTGTGACGCGGCGCGCTGCCAATCACGGGCGGACGCATCGTTGAGCACGGTGAACCCGGCAATCGCGTCCATCGCCTTGTCGGCGGGAATGTACCGGCCGCCCGCGCCGATCACGATCCCCAGTTCACCCTCGAAGTCGAACCGTTCGGTGAGCGCCGGCCGCACCAGATCCGCGTACGGCGCCAGCACCGTCTCGCGGCTCCGCATAAACGCATCGGGGAAAGAGGGCATGTCGCGGCCGCCCTCGAGGACGTGCTCGCTGTAGTTCAGGCCCAGGCACAGGATCTGCCCCGGTGACGGGACCGGCGGGCCGAAGTCGGCCGGCTCGTACTCGCGGCCTTCACCGGACGCGGCCTGCCGGGCGGCCTCCCAGGCGGGCGCGCCATCCTCAAGGAACGCCACGGCCGATGCGTAGCGCGGGTTCCCGGTCGCCTCGGCGACGTCCACGTAGCCGCTGCGGCCGAGGACGTGCAGGCGTGGTCCGGCGGACGTGTTGATGGTGGCGAGCCTCACGTGGCTGATCTCCTCTGGCCATTTGGCTGGCTTTCCGGCTGCCCGTCGATCATATGGCCGGCGGAACCGGCGCCCCGGCGCGGCTTCCGGGCTGCTGCGCGGGACGGCGGCCAGGAACAGCCGGACGGGCCGGATGAGACTCCTGCGTCCCGTCCGGCCCGTCCCGGCCTGTCGCGCGGGCTGCCGTCGGGCTGACCCGGAATGTCCTTACCAGCAGGAGCCTGAACCGCAGCCGCCGCCGTTGATGGAGGAGGTGGGGCTAGGGGCGGGGGCAGGGTTGTTCTTCGAGGTGGAATTCCCGGTGGAGCCAGATCCGGAAGAGCCGGAACCGGACGACCCCATCGAGCCGGAGCCACCACTGGAGGTGGAGTTCTTGCTGGTAGAGGCCGAGGTGGCGGAAGAGCCGTAGGTGTAGCCGGAGCCGTAACCAGATCCGGAAGAGCCGGAACCGGACGAGCCCATCGAGCCGGACCCTGAGCTGGCGGACATCGACGTGAGGTACTGCCCGGTGATGACATGCCACACGCCGCCTGCACCGTTGCCCGACGTCTGCCCCGGCGCCATGTCCTCGGCGTAGCGGTAGAGCGGGTATCCGTTGTAGGTGGCCTGCACCGTCCCGTTGGCATCGGTCACCGAGCCGAGCTGGCCGGCGAACGTGACTCCCATCGCCGCGGCGGGCTTGCCGGTGACGGCGGGCCACGCGGCCAGGCACGATCCCGTGCACGTCGACGGGCCGCCCTTCATGTCCTTCGCGTACCAGTAGAGCGTGTCACCCGTGGCGTCGGCGAGGACGTCACCGATCGCCGTCTTCTTGATCGTCAGCGTCACGGTTCCGGACGTGCCCATGCCGGACGTCGACGCGCCGGCCGATCCGGTGGACATGGGACTGGCCGTGGGGCTGGACGAACTGGCGCCGTAGGCAGAGCCGGGCGTGGTTGAGGAAGGACCACACGCCGCCAGCAGAAGGACAAGCCCTCCTAGGCCAAGGCTCCCTAGGCTGGTCGCCGCCCATCCATGCTTGCGCATAAGTGTTCTCTCCATTCACGTTGACCGTCGCACCTACACAAGCGGTTCACGGGACGCGAATGGGCGCGGTTCATCGATCCTTAAGGACTTTCCGGTTCGTCACCGATCCATAAGGTCTGGAGCGGGCGGGGGTGGCCCTGGTCCCGGGCCGGCATGCGGGGCCGGGACCGGAGGTGCGGGGCCGGCGGGCTAGTGCGGTGCGGCTATTCGGCCATCCGCTGGCACAGCCAGGTCAGGGACAGCGGGTACCGGTAATCGACGCCCATGTGGCTGGCGTCGAAGAGCTCGAAGTGGATCCGGTCGTCGCGCACCCCGATATCCAGCAGGGTGGCGTAGAACGCCTCGGCCCCGAGATCGAGGAACCACTCGTCCCGCGTACCGGCGTCGATCCAGATGGCCCGGACCGACTGCAGCGCCTCCGCGTACTGCGGCGCCATCCGGACCGGATCCCAGTCGAGCCAGCGCTGCCATACGTCGGGCCGGATCTGTTCGGTCGCCGGACCGAACGGCAGATCCACCGATCCGTCCTTGTTGGCGGAAAAGCACGCCGAGACGCCGAGCAGCATCAGCAGATCGTGGTCTTCCGGTTTGGTGAACGGGGTCCGGGACCGGAAATCGTCCCACCAGCGCCAGATGTCACCGTCGTATCCGCGCAGGTGCCGGGCGGACTTCGCGAACTCCGGGATGTACGAGTACTCGTACAGGGAGTCCCCCGAGTGGGTGGCCAGCGCGCCGAACAGGTCCGGCCGCAGCATCGGCGTGATCATCGCGCCGAATCCCCCGCTGGACTTGCCCATGATCGCGCGGTAGGCGGCGGCCGGCTTGCTCCGGTAGTGCTCATCAACCCAGGGCACCACCTCATCGCACAGGTAGGAGTGGTACCGCCCGGTGCCGGGCGAGTCCACGAACTGGCTGCCGCCGTAGGAGGTCCAGGCGTCGACGTACACGACGATCGCGGGGGGCGCCTCACCCCGGGCGAACACGGCGTCGGCCGTCTCGGGGAACGGCTGGCGGAACGGCGACCGGTTCCGCCACATGGCCACATGACCCGTGTAGCCCTGGATGACGTACACCACCGGGTAGCGGCGCTCCTGATCGGTGTCGTAACCCGGCGGCACGTAGACGAGCAGCGGCCGCCGGTCCGGATCGCCCAGCGGATTACCGCGCAGCAGCTCACTGGTGATCACATGCTCGTCAATGCGTCCGGCCAGATCAGCCGACCAGGGCAGCATTTCGTCTCCTTCCGGCGGGGATCCCCCCCAGGAAAGCATGCCCCATGACGGCGGGCGCCACCGGCCGCGTGGCCGTATGGCGCCGAACGGGTGACCCTATCGTGCTCAGGCCCGGTGGCCCTAACGGCCGGGCGAGCAGCGGGGCCAGGTGAGCCTGCAGCGCGGCCGTGATCCGCCCAGGCGCCTCGTAATTGGCCAGGTGAGCGGCACCGCGGACCACGATGAGGTGGGCCCCGGGAATGGCGCTGGCAATCTGCGCGCCGTACCACGGCGGTGTCGCGGGGTCTTCGGCGGCCGCGATGACCAGGGTCGGGGCCGTGATGGCAGAAATCGCCGGGCGCTGGTCCATGGCGCCGATCGCTTCCGCGCAGCCGGCGTATCCCTCGGGGCTGGTTCCCGTCAGCATGGCGGCGACGGCCGCGACCGATTCCGGGCAGCGCCGGGCGTAGCCGGGGGTGAACCAGCGGGCGATCACCTGATCCACGAGCGCCGCCATGCCGTCCGACCGGGCCGTCGCGGCCCGCTGGGCCCACATCGACGCCGGCGGCAGATAGGCCGACGTGCAGCACAGCCCCAGCCGGGTGATGCGCTCCGGCGCGTTCGCGGCCAGCCACATGCCGACCATGCCGCCCAGTGACACGCCGCAGTAGGCGACCCGGTCGATGTCGTGGGAGTTGAGCAAGGCCAGCACGTCGGTGCCCAGCTCCGCGATGGTGTAGGGGCCGGGCGGAGCCGGGGACTGAGCCCCGGGCACGCCGTGACCGCGCATCTCGAACCGGAGCAAGCGGAACTGCCTGCCGAGCACGGCCGCCTGCTGGTCCCATAGGCCCTGGCTGGTCCCGATGGACGTGCCGAGGGCCACGACGGGCGCGCCGTCCCGTCCCTGCAGGGTCGCGTGCAGGTGCTCAGACATCGAAGAAGACCGTCTCGCGGTCGCCTTGCAGGCGGATGTCGAACCTCAGCACGGTGCCGCCCGCCCCGACCGGCCCATCCAGTTCCGGCTCCGGCACCGCGATGAGCGTGCCGCGCCGGTCCGGTTCGGCGATCGAGGACAGCACCGGGTCGGCAGCGTTCGCCCCAGCCTCGTCGGGAAAGTACAGCCGGGTCACAACGCGGTCCAGCAGGCCGCGGGCGAACACCGATACGTCGAGGTGCGGAGCCTCCGCCGGACCGCCGGGATCCTCCGGGCACGGCAGCGGGCCGGGCTTCAGCGTGACGATGCGGTAGGAGCCGTCCGGCGCCGTCGGGCAGCGGCCAAAGCCGCGGAACGACCGGTAGCCAGCGGCCGGCGCGCCGCGGGGGTCGTCCGGATGCGCGAAACGGCCGTGCGGATCGGCCTGCCACGTCTCGATGAGGCCGTCCGGGATCACCTGGCCGGCCCCGTCGAAGAGCCGGCCGGTGATGGTGATCGCGCCGGGGGTGCCCTCCGGCACCACGAACGGGCCGTCGGCCCAGGGCAGCCGCATCGAGAAGAACGGGCCGACGGTCTGGGACGGCGTGATCAGCTCGCCCGCCGTGTCCATGGCGCCGTCTCCTGCGCCGTTCCCGCTGCTCACCGGGCCTCTCCAAGCTCGAACACGGTGGCGTCGCGACCGCGCAGCACGATGTCCCAGCGGTAGCCGAGCGCCCATTCCGGCTGGGCGAGCCCGATGTCGAACTCGGCGATCATGCGCTGCCTGGCCTTCGGGTCGGCGACCGAGTTGAAGATCGGGTCGATCGGCTGGAGCGGGTCTCCCGGGAAGTACATCTGGGTCACCAGGCGCTGGGTGAACGCCCGGCCGAACAGCGAGAAGTGGATGTGCGCGGGCCGCCAGGCGTTGTGGTGGTTGCCCCACGGGTACGCGCCCGGCTGGATGGTGATGAACCGGTAGCTGCCGCCCGCGTCGGTGATCGCGCGGCCGACACCGGTGAAGTTCGGGTCGAGCGGGGCCGGGTGGTGCTCGCGCGCGTGCCGGTAACGCCCGGCCGCGTTGGTCTGCCAGATCTCGATCAGCGCGTCCGGCACCGGGCGGCCGCCGGAGTCGAGCACCCGGCCGGTCAGGATGATCCGCTGGCCCTGCGGCTCCCCGGCGTGCTGCATGGTGAGGTCACCGTCGGTCGGCGTGATGAGCTCGTCGCCGAGCAGCGGCCCGGTCACCTCGGTCAGCCGCTGCGGCAGCAGGACCAGGGGTTTCTTCGGGTGGCGGAGGCCGGTGGAGCGGTACCCGGGGTAGTCCAGCGGCGGGTGCACGCCGCGCGGGCGGCCGTACGACGGCAGGGCCAGCCGGGCCGGGCGGACGTCGGGCACGTCGGCGGTCATTCGCTACTCCTTCGCATTCGCCGTGAAGCCGCGCAGGGCGGTCAGCTCGGCCTCCGACGGCGGCTGCACCGTCTGCAGCTGCGCCGCGGTGGCCAGGTCCCAGCCGGTCCGGTCCCGGGCGTCCTGCACGCAGACGCCGGGGTACAGCCCGGCGAGCACGAATTCCTGGGTGCCCGGGTCCGGCTCGAGCACGCCGAGGTCGGTGATGATCTTGCGCGGCCCGGCACCGGTGAGCCCGAGGCGCTGGCGCGTCCCCGGCCCGGAGCCGTAGCCGACCGATGTCACGAAGTCCACCCGCTCCACGAACGACCGCAGCGTCTGCCGGACGACGACGATGACCTCACGGCAGGACGCGGCGATTTCGGGGGCACCGCCGGCCCCGGGCAGCCGCGTCTTCGGCGCCGCGTAGTCGCCGCCGATCACCGTCGTGTTGATGTTGCCGAACTTGTCGATCTGGGCGGCGCCGAGGAAGCCGACGTCGATGCGGCCGGGCTGCAGCCAGTAGTTGAAGATCTCCGGGACGCTGACCACGGCGTCCGCGGTCTCGGCCAGGATGCCGTCGCCGATGGACAGCGGCAGCCGGCCTGGCTTGGCCCCGATCGTGCCCGATTCGTAGATGAGGACGAGGCCGGGCGCGTGCGTGGCGCGGGCCAGGTTCGCCGCCGCGCTGGGCAGCCCGATGCCGACGAAGCAGGTCACGTTGTCCCGCAGCGCCCGCGCCGCGGAGACCGTCATCATCTCGTCGGGGGTGTACTCCGCCATGCGCGCCTACCTTCCCCGGGCCGCTTCGGGCACACCGAAGATCTCGGCGTCCAGCCAGCGCCGGAACGCGTCCCGGTCCCGGGCGATCGGGTCCCAGGCCAGGTAGTAGTCGTTGTCCCGGTCGTAATAGCCGAGCGCGTAGGACGGCCGGGAGCCACCGGGGACGGCGGCCACATAGCTGACCGTCCAGCTGGGCAGGACCACGGCATCGGGGCGCGCGTCGAGGTTTGGCACCACCTCCTCGACCGTGACGATCGACCGTTTCGCGGCCAGCACCGCCTCCTTCTGCACGCCGGTGATGCCCCAGAACTGGACGTTACCGCTGGTGTCGGCGCGCTGGGCGTGGATGATGGCCACGTCCGGGTTGAGCGCCGAGACGGCGGTGAGGATCTCGCCAGTGAACGGGCAGGTGATCGGGCGGATGCTCGGCTCGGCGACGCCGTCCATCAGGCCCGTGCCGCTGTACCCGCGCAGCACGGCGAACGGCAGGCCGGAGGCGCCGGCCACGTAACGGTTGGCCATGCCCGCGTGGCTGTGCTCCTCCAGTTCCAGCGGGCCCGGCCAGGAGCGCTCGACCGCGTCCCGGAACCGGTGCAGCGACCCGACGCCGGGGTTACCACCCCAGGAAAACACCAGCTTGCTGGCGCATCCAGCCCCGATGAGCTGGTCGTAGATGAGGTCGGGGGTCATCCGGACGAGGGTGAGATCGCGCCGGCCCTGCCGGATGACCTCGTGCCCGGCGGCGAACGGGATCAAGTGGGTGAAACCCTCCATCGCCACCGTGTCGCCGTCCCGCACGGCCCCCCCAACCGCCTCGGCAAGTGACACGATTTCGCCCATACTGCTCCCGTCAGTGACCGCTGGGTGCACACTCGTTCGATATCCGTACGATAGCGGCTGCCTGCGCTGACGTCGATGTCGTGCCGGTCACCCGGGGGCGGGCTTCCCCGCCTCCCGGGCCGCCTCGGCCAGCGCCCGCTGCGCGACGGCGAACGCGCGGTTCGCGGCCGGGACGCCGGCGTAGACGCCCACCTGGAGCAGCACTTCCTGGATCTGCTCCGGGGTGAGCCCGTTACGCAGCGCCGCCTTGACGTGCATGGCCAGCTCGCTCTCGTGCTGGAGCGCGGTAAGCACGGCCAGCGTGACGATGCTCCGCTCGGCGCGGGACAGCCCGGGCCGGGACCAGATATCACCCCAGGCGTAGCGGGTGATGAAGTCCTGGAAGGGCTCGGTGAACGCGGTCGTGTTCGCCACGGCCCGGTCCACGTGCTCATCCCCGAGAACCTCGCGCCGGACGGACATCCCCCGCCGGGCGCGTTCGGCATCATCCATGACCATCGCGGCCCTTCGGTATCGGCGCGGCTGCTGGGGTGCGCGGGTGCGCGGCGGGTGCGGCCCGGGCACTGCGCTGGTGCGCGGCCAGCGCGGCGTCGACGAACGCGCCTGCGGCGCCGAGATATCCCACCGGGTCCAGGGCGGACTCGATCTGCTCGGGGGTGATGCCGGCCTTCTCCAGGCGTTCCGCGGACTGCGGCAGCCCGAGCAGGACGTCGCGGAGCGGCAGCCCGGCGGACACCGCCCGGGCCCCCGCCTCGGCCACGAGGTCGTGCGCGGCGGCCCGGCCGAGCGTGTCCGCCAGCAGCGACGTGACGTGCTCGGCGAGCGGCAGGCCCTTGGCCGCGGCCAGGTTCGCGCTCATCCGCGTCCCGTCCACGGTCAGGCCGCCGAGCAGGCCGGCGGCCCAGGACGCGGCCGAGCCGGTCAGGCTGAGCAGGTCGGCCAGCGGTTCCCATTCCGCGTGCCAGGCCCCGGCGGCCCGCTGGTACTCCTGCTCGGCGGCGGCGGCGATGGTCGCGAGCAGGCCGGGGACCCGTTTGGTGCAGCCGAGGATGGCGATGGCCGCGACCGGGTTCTGCTTCTGCGGCATGGCCGAGGAACCGCCACGCCGGGGTGAGCTTCCGCCGGGGGCCCCGGCGGCGGCGCTGCCGGGATCGGGGCCTTCGTGCACCTCGGCCACTTCGGACTGGGACAGCAGGGTGACGTCGCGGGCGATCTTGCCGAGGGCGGCGTCCGCGCCGGCCAGCGCCGCGGACAGCTCGATCAGCCGCAGCCGGTTGGTATGCCACGGCAGGACCGGCTGCGGCAGCTCCAGTTCCTCGGCCAGCAGCGCGGCCACCCGCGGCCCGGCGTCCCCCAGCGACGCCAGGGTGCCCGCGGCCCCGCCGAACTGGACTGCCAGCCGCCCGGCGCGGACCCGCGCCAGGCCGGCCCGCGCGTCATCCAGGGCGGCCAGCCAGCCCGCCGCCATCAGCCCGAACGTGATGGGCACGGCCTGCTGGAGCAGCGTCCGGCCGATCATGATGGTGGACCGGTGCGTGTCCGCCAGCCCGGCCGCGGCCTGGGCCGCGGCGGCCAGGTCGGCGCCGATGACGTCGAGCGCGTCACGGGCCAGCAGCATCGCGGCCGTGTCCACGATGTCCTGGCTGGTCGCGCCGCAGTGCACGGCGGCCGCCGCGGGCCGGGGCACCTGCCGGGCCAGCGCGCGGCTCAGCGCGGGAACGGGATTGCCGGTGAGCGCGGCCAGCCCGCCCAGTTCCGCCAGGTCGAAGTTCTCCGGCACGGCCGCCTTGGTCACCGCGGCACCGGCGCCGGCCGGCGCGAGCCCGGCCCGCTCCACCGCGCGGGCCAGTGCCGCCTCCACGTCCAGCATGGCCCGCAGCCACGCGTGGTCACCCGAGTCGACGCCGCCGCGGCGGAACACGCCGCCGAAGAGCACACCGCGGCCCGCATCCTGCTCAGACATGGTTCCGACCACTCCTTCCGGCTGTCCCCGCGTCCTGCCCACCGCACCTCGCTCGCCGACCACGATAGACGTATGGTCTGACCATGAACGCGCCTTTGTTTGCGCCGGGCGGGCCGGCGCTCCCCCAGGAACGACGCCTCGTCACCGAGATCCCGGGACCGGCCTCACGCGAACTGCTCGGCCGGCGGCAGCGCAGTGTCGCGCGCGGCGTGAGCCACGTGCTGCCCGTGTTCATCACGGCCGCCGGCGGCGGCGTGCTGGTCGACGCGGACGGCAACTCGCTCATTGACTTCGGCTCGGGCATCGCCGTGGTGTCGGCGGGCAACGCCGCGCCGCGCGTGGTGGAGCGGGTCAGCGAGCAGGTGGCCCGGTTCACCCATACCTGCTTCATGGTCACCCCATACGAGGAGTACGTCGCGGTCTGCGAGGAGCTCGCGGCGCGCACACCGGGCAGCCACGACAAGCGGTCCGCGCTGTTCAACTCGGGCGCGGAGGCGGTGGAGAACGCGGTCAAGATCGCCCGGCACGCGACCGGGCGCCAGGCGGTCGTCGCCTTCGACCACGCCTATCACGGGCGCACCAACCTCACCATGGCGCTGACGGCCAAGAACATGCCGTACAAGCAGGGATTCGGCCCGTTCGCCGGGGAGATCTACCGGGCGCCGATGGCCTACCCGCTGCGCTGGCCCGGCGGCCCGGAAGCCTGCCGCACCGAGGCCCTGGACGTGGTGACCGGGCTGATCCACACCCAGGTCGGCGAGCAGAACGTGGCCGCGGTCATCATCGAGCCGATCCAGGGCGAGGGCGGGTTCATCGTGCCGCCGCCCGGGTTCCTGGCCGGGCTGGCCGACTGGTGCCGCAGCCACGAGATCATCCTGGTCGCGGACGAGATCCAGACCGGCTTCTGCCGGACCGGCGACTGGTTCGCGTGCGAGCACGAGGGCGTCGTCCCGGACCTGGTCACGACGGCCAAGGGGATCGCGGACGGGCTGCCCCTGGCGGGCGTCACCGGGCGGGCCGAGCTGATGGACGCCGTGCACGTCGGCGGGCTCGGCGGCACCTTCGGCGGCAACCCGGTGGCGTGCGCGGCGGCGCTCGGCGCGATCGAGACGATGGCGGCCGGGGATCTGGCCGGCCGGGCCCGGCACATCGGCGACGTCATGCTGCCGCGGCTGAACAAGCTGGCCGAAGCCACCCCCTGCATCGGCGAGGTCCGGGGCCGCGGCGCGATGATCGCCGTCGAGATCGTCAAGCCGGGCGGCATCGAGCCCGACCCGGTGCTGGCGGCCACGGTCGCGAAGGCCTGTCACCTGGCCGGCCTGGTCGTGCTGACGTGCGGGACGTTCGGGAACGTGCTGCGCTTCCTGCCTCCCCTGGTCATCGGCGACGCGCTGCTGGAGGAAGGCCTGTCGATCCTGGAGGACGCCTTCGCCGCGCTCTGAGGTTCCGGGTACCGGGCCCATGGCGGGCAATGGGTCACGGCGGCCCCGCGACCGCCGTCTCGCCGTCCACCGGGAGGTGGATACCGGCCTGGCCGAGCTCGTGCCCGACATCAGCCGGGCGGAGTCGTGGATTCTTTACCTGGCCGGCGCGCCGCAATCACAGGTAGACCTGGCCGACCCGGCGTACCTGGAGTTCGAGTACGTCCGCCGGATCGCGCACCTAGTGGACCTCGCCGCGCCCGCGGGCGTGCCGCTGCGCGTGCTGCACCTGGGCGGCGGCGCGCTGACCCTGCCCCGGTACGTGGCGGCCACCCGCCCCGGCTCGGGCCAGCTGGTGGCGGAATCGGACGCGGCGCTGATGGCCCTGGTCCGGGAGCACCTGCCGCTGGCCCGGCCACGCCGGCAGCTCCGGATCCGGATTGGCGACGCCCGGGAGGTGCTGGAATCCGTGCGCCCGGCCAGCTTCGACATGGTGATCAGCGATGTCTTCGCGGGCCCGCAGACGCCACCGCACCTGACCACGGTGGAGTGCGCCCGGGCCGCGGCGCGGGCATTGCGGCCCGGCGGGATCTACGCCGTGAACGTGGCCGACGGGCCCCCGCTGCGGTATGCGAAGGCGCAGGTATCCACCATCGGTGCCGTCTTCCCGTCCTGCTGCCTGATCGCCGAGCCCGCGGTGCTGCGCCGCCGCCGCTACGGCAACCTGGTCCTGGCCGGGCGCCGCCGCGACTTCCCCGACGAGGACCTGGCGCGCCGGGCGGCGGCCGACCCGTTCCCGGCCCGGCTGGTGTGCGGGGCGGACCTGACGCGGTTTGCCGGCGGCGCGCCCCCCGCCACCGACGCCACCGCGCGGCCCTCCCCCGCTCCGCCGCGTGCGGCGTTCGATCCGCAGGCCAGCGCCGGCTCACCCTGACGCAGCGCGCCGGGCCGGCCCGGCGGAATGCCGGCGGAATGGAGGCATTTGTCCGCTCTGCCAGCGTCCGGGCCCGCTGTTCCGCTAATCTGCTTGACCTTGGGTTAGGTCGGTGGAGGTGCGGAATCTGGCCAACGGGACCACAGCGTGACATCGGCATAGGAGATTGCATTGGAGATGCCATCCCCCGGCTGGTACGAGAACCCCGCTGAGGTAGGGGGCCCGCTGCGCTGGTGGGATGGGGCGCAGTGGACGGAGCACACGGCTCCCGTGGGCGGCACGGCCCAGCCAGCCATCGGGAACGGGCCGGCCGACGGCCAGGACCTGTCCCTGACCGACTGGTTCCAGAGCGTCCCGTTCCCCGTGGTCAGCCACGACGATCCGGCGGCCCGGGCCCGGGCCCGGGCCGGCGAGAACTCGACCCGCGTCCTGGAGCGGGACGGTTCCGGGGCGCTGGCCGGGCTCGGCTGGCAGCACGGTGCGCCGGTCACCGACGACGACACGCCGCTGCTGGAACGCGGCGAAGCGGCCGGGATGCTGCGGCGCAACCGGACGCGGCTGATGTGGGGGCTGGCCCTGGGCACGGCCCTGGCCATGCTGATCACCGGCGTCCTGGTCGCGGTGTTCGGTTCTTCACCGGCCCCGCGCACCACGCCGGCCGCCGCCACTGGGCATCCGTCCGCCGCCAGCACACTCGCACCGAAAGCCACGGCCTCACCGCCGGCCACCCCGCCGGCGGTCGCGACGACCGGCACCCCGGTCACCGACGCGGCGTCCGGCCTGTCGTACGCGACGCTGGCCGCGCCGTGGCAGGCGGGCTGCCCCGCGTCGATGAACAACGGCGTGTTCACCTGGACCGCCGGGGAGAGCGCGGTGGCCGGGACGGTGCCCGCGACGGGCGGCACCCCCTGGTACGGCAGCGCCTGCTCGGGCCTGCTCGGCCAGCAGTACGCCTACACCGGCGTCGCCGATCTGCCGCAGACGGCGATGAACCTGACGGTCGCGTTCGACCCGGCCTACTTCAACGGCCTGCCGCACGTCCGCGCCACCGAGGAGAACAACCCGCTCCAGGTCAGCGGGCATCCGGCGTGGATCGTGGAGTTCCAGATGACCTACCCGACGGCGGCCAGCCAGGGCCTGGCGTGGCAGACGCAGCTCGGCGCGGTGGTGGTCGTGGACCGGGGCGCGGGCCAGCCGCCCGCCGTGCTGTACGTGACGGTGCCGGACAACCTGGGCAGCGCCAACGTCGGCACGATCCTGGCCTCGCTGCAGCTGTCCGCGCCGCCCGCGGCCGCGACCCCGCCCGCCGCCGCGACGGCCCCCGCGGCCCCGACCCCGGCACCGTCCTAGGAGTTGACCGGGAAGCCCAGGCTGACGCCGCCGTGGCTCGGGTCGAGCCAGCGGGAGGTGACGACCTTGCCGCGAGTGTAGAAGTGCACGCCCTCGGTGCCGTGCATGTGGGTGTCGCCGAACAGCGAGGACTTCCAGCCGCCGAAGGAGTAGTACGCCATCGGCACCGGGATCGGCACGTTGACGCCGACCATGCCCACCTCGATCTCGGCGACGAACCGGCGCGCCGCCCCGCCGTCGTTGGTGAAGACCGCCGTCCCGTTGCCGTACGGGCTCGCGTTGACCATGGCCACCGCCGCCTCGTACGAGTCCACCCGGGCCACGCTCAGCACCGGGCCGAAGATCTCGTCGTCGTAGCAGCTCATGCCCGGTGCAACGTGGTCCAGGACGCTCGGGCCGAGCCAGAAGCCCCCACCCGCCTCCCCAACCCCCTTCGCTGCGCCGATCACCGGATGGGTGCGGCCGTCGACGGCGAGCGTGGCGCCCTCGCGGACCCCCGAATTCAGGTAAGAGGCCACCCGGTCCCGGTGCGGCCCGGTGACCAGCGGCCCCATCTCGGACCGTTCGTCGGTGCCGGGGCCGACCCGCAGCTGGCTGATCCGGGCCCGGATCCGCTCGATCAGCTCATCGCCGGCCGGCTCCACCGCGACCAGCGCGGAGATGGCCATGCACCGCTCCCCCGCCGAGCCGAACCCCGCCGACACCGCCGCGTCCGCGGCCAGATCCAGGTCGGCGTCGGGCAGCACCACCATGTGGTTCTTCGCGCCGCCGAGCGCCTGGACCCGCTTGCCCGCGCGGGTGCCGTTCTCGTAGATGTAACGGGCCACTGGGGTCGACCCGACGAAGCTGACCGCGGCAATGCCCGGGTGGCCGAGGATCGCGTCGACCGCGGCCTTGTCGCCCTGCACCACGTTGAACACGCCGTCCGGCAGCCCGGCCTCGGCCCACAGCGACGCGATCAGCAGTGACGCGGACGGGTCCTTCTCCGAGGGCTTCAGCACGAACGTGTTCCCGCAGGCGATCGCGATCGGGAACATCCACATCGGCACCATGGCGGGGAAGTTGAACGGGGTGATCCCGGCCACGACGCCGAGCGGCTGCCGGAGTGAGTAGGAGTCGACGCCGGAGGACACGTTCTCCGAGTAGCCGCCCTTGAGCAGGTGCGGGATACCGCAGGCGAACTCGACGACCTCCAGGCCGCGGGCGACCTCCCCGGCCGCGTCGCTGGCCACCTTGCCGTGCTCGGCGGTGATCAGCGCGGCCAGTTCGCCCGTGTGCGCCTTGACCAGCTCACGGAAGCTGAACAGGATCGACGCGCGGCGGGACAGCGACGCCGTGCGCCAGTCGGCGAACGCCGCCCGGGCCGCCGCCACCGCCGCGTTCACCTCGGCCGGGCCGCCCAGGTCGACGTGCCCGCTGACCTGGCCGGTGGCCGGGTCGTACACGTCCCCGCGGGCGGCCGCGGTGCCGGTCCACGGCTTGCCGCCAATCCAGTGCGTGATGTGCTTCAGGTCCGGGCCAGCGGCGGCTGGCCCGCTCAGGGTGCCGCTCACGGTGCCGCTCATTTGGCCGCCTCCGCACTGACGGCGCGCAGGGCGTCGGTGAGGATGGCCAGGCCCTCCCGTGCTTCCGGCGCGGAAAGGGTGAGCGGCGGCGCCATCCGCAGCGTGTTGCCGCGCAGCCCGCCCTTGCCGATGAGCAGGCCCCGTTCGCGGGTCTCCTCCAGCATCCGGGTGGCCAGCGGGGCGCTGGGCTCACCGGTCGCCGGGTCGGCCAGGTCGACGGCGAACATCAGGCCCCGGCCCCGCACCTCACCGGCGGCGGCGCAGCCCGCCGCCGCCTCGCGCAGGCCCGCGATGATGATCTGGCCCTGCTCGGCGGCGTTGCGCTGCAGATCGTGGGAGAGCACGTAGTCCAGGGTGGCGTTGGCCGCGGTGGTGGAGACGGGGTTGCCGCCGAAGGTGGAGATCCCGTTGCCGCGCAGCCCATCGAGCAGGTCACCGCGGGCCACCACGCCGCCGATAGCGAACCCGTTGCCGAGGCCCTTGGCGAACGTCATGGCGTCGGGGGTCACCCCGTGCGCGCCGATGCCCCAGAAGTGCCCGCCGGTGCGGCCCCAGCCGGTCTGCACCTCGTCGGAGATGAACAGGATGCCGTGCGCGGCGAGGACCTCCTGGTACGCGGCGAGCAGCCCGTCCGGCGGCATGGTGAAGCCGCCGACGCCCTGGACCGGCTCGGCGATCAGGCAGGCGACGTCGGCCGGGTGCACGGCGGTGGCCAGCAGGTTACGCAGGTCCGCGACGCAGGCCTCGATGAAGGCATCGTCGGGCATCCCCTGGTAGGCGGGCAGCTGCCGGTCCGTGCCCGGCAGGTAATGCACACCGAACGGGGCGAGCGACGAGGGCTTCCAGACGGCGTTGCCGGTAATGGCGACGGCACCGAACGACCGGCCGTGATAGCTGTTCCGCAGCGCGAGCACCTGGTCGGCGCGCCGGGCCGCGGTCGCCAGCAGCAGCGCGGTCTCGTTGGCCTCGGTGCCGGAGTTGGTGAAGAACACCTTGGCGCCCGGGATTCCGGACAGCCTGGCGATCTTCTCCGCCAGCTCGACCTGGCTGCGGATCAGGTACAGCGTCGAGGTGTGCACGATGCCCGACGCGATCTGCCGCTCCACGGCCTCGCGCACCTCGGGCACGTCGTAGCCGAGCATGTTGGTCAGGATGCCGCCGAAGAAGTCCAGGTAGCTGCGGCCCGCCGCGTCGGTGACCCGGCATCCTTTGCCGCTCACCAGCTCCAGGGGCTCGTCGTAGTAGGTCGCGACCCAGTTGGGGATGACCGCGCGGTGGCGGGCGTGAAGATCCGGCATGATCTCAGTCTGGCCGGCCCCGGCCGCCGGGCACGGGATCATAATGTAAGGAGATCTGCCACAGAGCTGACACAACGTCGGGAGGTCGTCCGTGCTGCCGACGGTGGCCGCCGTGCTGGACCTGGACGTCGTGCGCCGGGGGCGCCCCGAGGTGCTGGCGGGCCGTGAGCGGCTGGGCGCCCTGGTGCGCTGGGTGCACGCGATGGAGATGGCCGACGTGGCGCGGCTGCTGCACGGGGGCGAGCTGGTGCTGAGCACCGGCATCGCGCTGCCCGACGATCCGGGCCTGCTCGCGGCGTACGTGGCCGAGCTGTCCGGGGCCGGGGTGAGCGGGCTGGCGGTGGAACTGGGCCGCCGGTACGAGCGGCTGCCGGACGCGCTGGTCGGCGCGGCCGGGGCGCACGGCCTGCCGCTGATCGCGTTCCGCCGCGAGGTCCCGTTCGTGGAGATCACCGAGACCGTGCACGCGATGATCATCGACGCGCAGCTGGCGGAGCTGCGGGCATCGGAACGGGTGCACGAGACGTTCACGGACCTGTCGGTGGCCGGCGCTCCGCCCGAGGAAATCGTCCGCCAGGCGGCGCTGCTGGCCGGCTGCCCGGTGATCCTGGAGGATCTGTCGCACCGGGTGCTCGCGTGCGCTCCGGCCCGCGCCAGCCCGCGCCGGCTGCTGGCCGGTTTCGAGCAGCGGGCCCGCGCGGCGGCCGGGACCGGACGGACCTTCTACGACGAGCGGATGGGCTGGCTGGTCACCACGGTGGGGGCGCGCGGGGAGGACTGGGGGCGCGTCATCCTGGTCCGCGACGGCGCGCCGGCCGGCCCGGACACCGTGCTCATCGAGCGCGCCGCGAGCGCGCTGGCGCTCGGGCAGCTGCTGACCCGGCAGCAGGAAGGCCTGGAGCGGCAGGCCCACCGCACGCTGATCAGCGCGATCGTGGAAAGCGCGCACGCCGATCCGGACGAGGCGGCGGCGCGCGCCCGCGCGCTGGGCGTCCCGGTCAGCGGGCGGCAGCTGGTCGCGGCCATCGTCCGCATCCGGGATGCGGGACCGGGTATCTCGGCGCACGCCCGGATCGTGGAGGTCACCGAGGCGCTCGCCGACGCCTGCCGGGACGGCCGGGTCCCGGCGCTGGTCGGCTCGCTGGACGACGTGCGGGCCGGCGCGCTGGCGTCGCTGCCGGCCCGCGCCGACGCCGATGAGGCCCTGACCGCCCTGTCGGCGCGGCTGCGCCAGCGGCTCCGGCGGCCCGGGGCGGGCGGTGAGCCGTTCGTGCTCGGTATCGGCACGCCGACCGAGACGCTGCGTGACGTGCGGCGGTCGTTCCTGGAGGCCCGCCAGGTCGGCGACGTGGCCATCCGGCAGCCCGCGGGCGCGGCGGGCGCCTCCGGCCGCGCCTTCTACCGGCTGCCCGACCTGCGGCTGCGCGGCCTGCTGCACCTGCTGCGCGACGACGCCCGGCTGCAGACGTTCGCCGAGCGGGAGCTGGGCCCGCTGCTGGCCGCCGACGACGCGCACGGCACCAGGCTGCTGGATTGCCTCGCCGCCTACCTGGAGGCGGGCGGCAACAAGGCGGCGGCGGCGCAGCGCGCGCACCTGGCCCGGCCCACCTTCTACCAGCGGCTGCAGCAGATCGAGCGGATCCTCGGCGCCGACCTCAGCTCGGCCGAGTCCCGCACGTCGCTGCACGTTGCCCTCCTGGCCCAGGCAGCGCTGAGCCCGGGCGGCCCGATCCGTTAAAAAAAACTCCCCTTTGTTCCGCCCATCCCGGTTTGGGCAGAGTTCCCCGCAGTATGGCCTCGTCTGTTATCAACTCCGGGCGTGTCGCGACGGCGACACCTCGAACGTGGCTGCCAGCGTGGCTATAGGAGCCCAGGTCAGCCGCCGTCTACCACATCCTGGCGCGCCAAAACGAATACAACTACTTAAACTACGGCGCGCACTATCTGCGGGGAATTCTGCCCGGTCTGCGGGGCCGAGGGCGCGGGGAGCTAGCGGCGGCGGGGGGACTAGCGGCGGCGGGCCGCGGCGTCCAGGGCCGGGCTGACCCAGCCGTTGTCGGCGGGGTTGATGGTCACCCCGGGCGCCACGATCGTGTCGATGCGGTCCAGCACGTCATCGGAGAGCCCGGCCCCGGCCGCGGCCAGCTGGGACTCCAGATGCTCCATCGTGCGCGGGCCGATGATCGCCGCCGTCACCGCCGGGTGGCGCAGCACGAACGCGATGGCCAGCTCGATCAGGCTGATCCCGGCCTCCTCAGCCAGCTCCGCGAGCCGCTCGGCGGCCTCCAGTTTGCGCTGGTTCTCCGGGAGCGACATGTCGAACCGGTTAGCGGGGCGGGCCGCCGCGGCCGGCCCGGTCACCTCGGCGTCTTTGCGGTAGCGGCCCGACAGCCAGCCGCCGGCCAGCGGGCTGTACGGGATCACGCCCATCCCGTACCGCTGGCACGTGGGCAGCACGTCGGCCTCGATCCCGCGGGTGAGGATCGAATACGGCGGCTGCTCGCACACGAACCGCTCGCGGGCGCGCTCTTTCGCGGTCCACTGGCCCTCGACGATCGCCGAGACCGGGAAGGTCGAATGCCCGATGTAACGGACCTTTCCCGCTCGCACCAGGTCGCTGAGCGCGCCGAGCGTCTGATCAAGATCGGTATCGGGGTCGTACCGGTGGATCTGGTACAGGTCGATCCAGTCGGTGCCCAGCCGCCGCAGCGAGTTCTCGGCCTCCCGGATGATCCAGCGGCGCGAGTTGCCGCGCTGGTTGGGGTCCTCCCCCATCGGCATGTGCACCTTGCTGGCGAGCACGACGCCGTCGCGCTTGCCCCCGGCGAGCGCCTCACCGACGATGACCTCGGACTCGCCGCCGGAGTAGACGTCGGCGGTGTCGATGAAGTTGATCCCGGCATCCAGCGCGCGGTCGATGATCCGGATGCTCTCCTTGTGATCCTTGGTGCCCCAGTCGCCGAACATCATGGCCCCGAGGCACAGCTTGCTCACTGAGACGCCCGTACGCCCCAGACGGCGGTACTCCATTGATGACTCCTTATCGGGGCACCGGCCTTCGTGCTGACACGCCGGTGCCCACGTGGTGAATGAGCTGGCTCAGCGCGGTACGAGCTTGATCGTCGCGGATCGCGCCTCGGGCAACGCCTTTCGTTCCGTTCCTCTAGAGTTCACCGGGTACGGGCGGGAGTTGCGGCGGCCCGGGCGGCGGGCTCCGCCTTCCCCGGTAACAGTAAGGAAACCCGGCGCCAGCCCGGGATGGCAGTGCCTGTTGTGACCGGTACTGGCAGGGCCTCCCAGGACCCGCCAGGCCGGCTCACCCCGCCAGGCGGGGCGGGAATCCGCCGGTCGCGACCGGCCCCCACGAGGTGGGCGTGACGCGCAGCAGCGACTTGTCCTGGCGGATCATGGCCTGCCGGTACCCGTCCCAGTCCGGGTGCTCCCCGGCGATGGCACGGTAGTAATCGACCAGGGCGTCGGCGGCCTCGGGCATGTCGATCACCTCGGCGTCCCCGTCGACCTGCACCCAGGGGCCGCCGAAGTCATCGGACAGCACCAGGACGCTGACCCGCGGGTCCCGCCGGGCGTTGCGGGTCTTGGCGCGCTCCGGGTAGGTCGAGACCACGATCCGGCCGCCGCCGCCGACCCCGCAGGTCACGGGTGAGGCCTGCGGGCGGTCGCCGGCCTGCTGGGTGATGATGATCGCCTGGTGGCGGGGCCGGATGAAGTCGAGCAGTTCGTCCCGGCTGACGGGGGTGTTCGTCGCGATCTGGGGGCTCACCTGCATCACCCTACCCAGATACTGGTCACCTCCCGCATGGCGGCGTGGTCGGGCCCGGAGGCCAGCCCCGCGTGATACAGCCGCAGATCGGTCGCGCCGGCGGCGAGCACCGCCCGGGCCTTGGCGGGCAGGTCGCCGGCGATCGCCCCGAGCGCGGCGACGGCCGGGAGGGTGGCCACGATCCGGCGGCCGGGGCCGGCGGCGTTCTTCGTGCGCCGGACGATTTCCTCCGCGTGCGTGACCGGGCCGGGGCACGCCACGATGATGCCGTCGGCACCGTCCGGGCCGAGGAGCACCGCGGGGTCGTAGGAGGGGTTGGATCCCGCCGCGAGCGGGCCGGGATCGGCGTGCACGAAGACGTCTGCGCCGGGCGCGGCGTCCCGCACGGCGGCCAGCACGCGGCGCAGGAAAGCGCCGGCCGTGGCGGCGCGGACCGCGGCGAACGGCCCCGCCAGCCCGCCCAGTTCCGCAGCGAGCGGTGGCGCGGGCGGGGCGAACCCGCCCCCTTGATAGACGGCGTCGAGGGTGGCCCGGACCCGCCGGGCCAGCTCGCCGGGATCGACGCCGGCGTCCTGCAGCGCGCTGGTGCACGCCGCGCAGAAGCAGGCGTCCAGCAGCCAGCCGGGGGCTCCCGCCGGAAAGCCGCCGGTCTTGTCGTGCGCGCTGCCGTGGTCGTAGCCGTACCAGCCGCACGCCTCCATTTCGATGCCGTCGGCGCCGTCCAGCGCGGCCGCCTCGGCGGACAGCGTGGCCGCGTACCCGGCCACGTCCGGCGAGGCGATGCACAGCGCCCACGGGTAGCGGTCGCCGTAGGCGTTGCGCACGGTGCACTCGGGATGGGCCGCGCCGAGCCGGCCGTTGTGCGCGACCACCACCCAGGCGTTCACCGTCAGGCCGGCCGCGTGCAGCGCGTCCGCGGCGCGCTCGAACGAGCCCGTGGCGCCGTCGCCGGGGTCGGCGGGCCGCAGCCGGGCGCCACGCCAGCGGTCCGGATCGGGCCGGTAGTAGACGGCCGCGTCCCGGGTGACCACGCGCTGGCCCGGGTGGAACGGGGTGACCGCCCGCACCGCATGGTACGCGGCGGCCAGCGATACCTCGGTGACGCCGAGGCCCGCGATCCGGTCCGGCGCGGCGGGGTCCCCGTCCACGTCCCACGGGTACAGGTACGCCGATACCGGCACCGCTCAGCCCGCCCGCGCGGCCAGCCCCGGGGGCAGCAGCTCGGCGGGGAAACCCTGATAGGCGGCCGGGACCAGCCAGCGGCGGATAGCCGCCGAGCCGACCGAGGTGTAGGCGGGCACGGTCGTGGCGGGCCATGGGCCGCCGTGGTGCTGCGCCGCGTTCACGGCCACCCCGGTGGGCCAGCCGTTCCAGACGATCCGGCCGACGGTCCGCTCGAACACGGCCACCACCCGCCGCGCCGCTGCCATGTCGGCCGGGGAACCGGTGTCCCCGTGCACCGAGCCGACAAGGTTGCCGCCGAGGGCGGCCAGCACGGGCAGCAGGTCATCGACGGACGGGTAGGCGATCATCAGCCCGGCCGGGCCGAACCGTTCCTTCGACAGCACCGCGATGTCGGCGGCGAACTCCGCCAGGCTGGTCCGGAACAGCCGGGGCGTCGCGCCCCACGGTCCCTCGCCGGTCGTCCCGGCGGCCACGGCGGTCACCGCGGGATGGGCCTCGATCTCCGCCAGCGCCGCCTCGTACCCCTTGTAGATCCGCTCGGACAGCATCGGGCCGCCGCTGGACGCGGTCATCGCGCCGGCGGTCACCGCGGCCAGCGTCACGTCGCCGGCGGGCACGAACAGCAGGCCGGGGTTGGTGCAGAACTGGCCCGCGCCGAGGGTCAGCGAGCCCGCGTAGCCGGACGCGATCCCGGCACCGCGGGCGGCCGCGGCACCGGGCAGCACCACCACCGGGTTGACCGCGCCGAGCTCGCCGTAGAACGGGATCGGCACGTCCCGCTCGGCGCAGATCCGGGCCAGCTCGAGGCCGCCCCGGGTGGAGCCGGTGAACCCGGCCGCGCTGATCGCGGGGTGGGTGAGCAGCCGGACGCCCGCCTCGAACCCGTGCACCAGGCGATGCGTCCCGGCCGGGGCGCCCGCCCCGGCCAGGGCCTCGGCGACGATCTGCGCGGTCGCTGCGGAGGTGCCCGGATGTCCCTCGTGCGCCTTGACGACCACCGGGCAGCCGGCCGCCAGCGCGGAGGCCGTGTCCCCGCCGGCTACCGAGAACGCGAACGGGAAGTTGGACGCGGCGAACACCGCGACCGGCCCGGCGGGGTGGCTGATCCGCCGGATCTCCGCGATCCCGCCGCCGGCCGGGCTGGCCACCGCGTCGGCGTAGCCGCCGTCCCGGAGCACCCCGGCGAACAGCCGCAGCTGCCCGGTCGTCCGGGCCACCTCCCCGGTTAGCCGGGTCTCGCCCAGCGCCGTTTCCTCGTCCGCCAGCGGAACCAGCTCACCGGCCCGCGCGTCCAGCGCGTCGGCGACGGCCACCAGGGCCCGGGCACGCCCCTCGTCGCCGAGGCCGGCCAGGCCGGCCGCGCGGCGGCCGCCGCCGCAACGGCCGCGTCGACCTCGGCGTCGGTCGTCTCCGCCACCGGCTTGCCGGTCCGCTCCCCGGTCCGCGGGTTGAACCCCTGAATCATCAGACAACTCCCGTCGCGGAAATCCCGCCGTTCAGGGCGGGGAGGAGCGCCGGGTACGGCGCGGTATAACTGCAGTGTCCACGGACCCGCCGCGGGGCATGCGGTGGCAGCGCGGTAAGCCCTCTTGGGTAGTTGACCATGGCGATGATCCGCGAACCTTACCTACCCCCCGGTTTGGGCAGCTTACTGCGCGTTCGGGTCGGGATTGTGGGCGTGGCGGGCCAGGAACATGAAGTCACAGCCCTCGTTGGCCTGGGTGATCTGCTCGGTGAACAGGACGCCGTAGCCGCGCTCGAACTTCGCCTCCGGTGCCTGCCAGTGCGCTCGCCGCTCGGCCAGTTCGGCGTCGGGCACGTCCAGCCGCAGCTCGCGGGCGGCGGCATCCAGGGTGATCCCGTCGCCGGTGCGGACCAGCGCGAGCGGCCCGCCGACGAACGCCTCCGGCGCGACGTGCAGGACGCACGCGCCGTAGCTGGTCCCGCTCATCCGCGCGTCGGAGATCCGCACCATGTCCCGCACCCCCCGCGCCAGCAGGTAGTCGGGGATGGGCAGCATTCCGTACTCCGGCATCCCGGGGCCGCCCTTCGGGCCCGCGTTGCGGAGCACCAGAACCGAGTCCGGCGTGACATTCAGCGCCGGGTCGTTAATTCGTTTCTGCATGTCGGTGTAACTGTCGAACACGACGGCCGGGCCGGTGTGCTTGAGCAGCCGCGGCTCGGCGGCGATGTGCTTGATGACCGCGCCGTCCGGGGCCAGGTTGCCGCGCAGCACGGCCACCCCGCCCTCGGCGGACAGCGCGCTGCCTGGCGAGCGGATCACGTCCTCGTCGAATACGGGGACGTCGGTGATCTGCTCGCCGAACGTTCCGCCGCTGACCGTCGGCCGGCTCAGGTGCAGCGCGCCGGGCACGGTGGCGAGCCGGCCGAGCAGCGCACGCAGGCCCCCCGCGTAGTAGAAGTCCTCCATCAGGTACGTCCCGCTGGGCCGGATGTTGGCCAGGACGGGGACCCGGCGGGAGATCCCGTCGAAGTCATCCAGGGTCAGCGTGACCCCGGCGCGCCCGGCCATGGCGATCAGGTGGATGAGTGCGTTGGTCGACCCGCCGAGGGCCAGCACCGTGGCCGCCGCGTCCTCGAACGCCTCCCGGGTGAGGATGTCCGCGGGCCGCAGGTCGTCCCACACCATCTGCACGATCCGCTGGCCGCTGGCCGCGGCCATCCGGTAGTGCGCCGAGTCCACCGCGGGGATCGACGCGGCCCCGGGCAGCGTCATGCCCAGCGCTTCGGCCGCGGACGTCATGGTGGACGCGGTGCCCATCGTCATGCAGTGGCCGGGTGAGCGGGCGATGCCGCCCTCCAGATCGGCCATCTCGCACTCGCCGATCAGCCCGGCCCGCGCGTCGTCCCAGAACTTCCACATGTCGGTGCCGCTGCCGAGCGTCTGCCCCCGGTAGTTGCCGCGCAGCATCGGCCCGGCGGGCACGTAGATCGCCGGGATGCCGGCGCTGGCCGCGCCCATCAGCAGCGCCGGGGTCGTCTTGTCGCACCCGCCCATCAGCACCGCGCCGTCGGCCGGGTAGGAACGCAGCAGTTCCTCGGTGTCCATGGCGAGCAGGTTCCGGTACATCATCGGAGTCGGCTTCTGGAACGTCTCGGACAGCGTCGCGACCGGGAACTCCACCGGGAAGCCGCCCGCCTCCAGCACGCCCCGCTTCACCTGCGAAGCCCGTTCCCGCAGGTGCATGTGGCACGGGTTCATCTCCGACCACGTGTTGAGGATCGCGATGATCGGCTTGCCGAGGTGTTCCTCGGCCGAAATGCCCAGCTGGCGCATCCGCGAGCGGTGGCTGAAGGACCGCAGGCCCGCCGTCCGCTCACTGCCGAACCAGCCGTGGCTGCGGAGCTGTTCCGGGGCCCTCTTTCCCGGGATACTGGTCATGGACGTGCCCCCGTCTGCACGCGGTCTGTCACGTTCAGTCCCGGCAGGCTCCACGACCGCAGGATGGCCGTCACTGCATCCCGTTCGTTACCGGGCAGAACGCGGCTCGGCGGCCGCACGTCACGGCCACACAAGCCCAGCTGGGCCAGCGCTTCCTTGACCACGGTCACGTTGTCGGCGGAGCCGTCGGCGGCGCGCAGGTCCTCGAACGGGCGGATCAGCTCCCACGTGTCCATCGCCCCGGCCAGGTCGCCGGCCCGCAGCGCCCCCAGCAGGGACAGCGACAGCGCCGGGCTGACGTTGGCCAGGCCCGACGTGAAGCCGCGCGCGCCGTAGGCCCAGTAGCCCGGGGCGTACGGCTCGGCCAGCCCGGCGATCCAGGTGAACCGGTCCAGCCCGGCGTCCCGGGCCACCGCCGCGAACTGCGCGGCGTCCTTCACCCCGTACTTGATGCCGAGCACGTTCGGGCAGCGCTCGCCGAGTTCGGCGATCTGCGCGCCGGTGACGCGCTCGCTGCGGATGTAGAGCACCACGCCCAGGCCCGGAACGGCGTCCGCGATCTCCTGGTGGTAGGCCACCCAGCCCGCCGCGGACTGGTAGGGGTGCACCGGCTGATGGATCATGATCATCTCGGCGCCGGTTTGCCCGGCGTGCCGGGCCGCCGCGGCCGCGCTGGACGTGTCGTGCCCCACCCCGGCCAGGACCGTGGCCCGGCCGCCGCGCGCGATCTGGTCCCGGGCGGCCTGCACCGCGGTCTCGGTGGCCTGCCGCGCTTCGGCCGGGGTCAGCGCGTAGAACTCGCCGGTGTTGCCGTTCGGTGTGACCACGCTGATCCCGGCGTCCACCACGCGCCGGATCAGGTCCGCGTAGGTGCCCCATTCGGGGCTGCCGCCGGGACGCATCGGCGTCACGGGAATGACGACCACCGTGGCCAGCGCCTCTTTCAGCGCGCTGGCCGTGGACGGGTCAAGGGGCATCGGTACCTCCGCCGTCTCTGCTGTCTCTGCTGTGCGTGAGGGAAGGGAAGTTCCTGGTCAGGAACGACTCGATGTGCGCTCTCAGCAGCGTAGACGCGGCGGCGCCGTCGCCGGCTTCGGCCGCCCTCAGGATCGCGTCGTGCTCGGCGGCTTCGGTCCGCCACGTCGGGCTCGGAGCGCGCTGCCAGGCCGCCGCGGACACCAGCGCGGCCTGGTCCCGCAGGTCGTCGAGCACCACGGCGAGCAAGGCGTTCCCGCAGCCCAGGTAGAGAGCCCGGTGGAAGTCACGGTTGGCCAGGCTGCGGTCGGCCCGGTCGGCAGCCTGGGCCGCCCGGTCCAGCGCCGCCCGGGCCGGTCCGGTCTGGCAGGTGCCCCGGCGCACGGCACGGTGCACCGCTTCCGGCTCCAGCAGCAGGCGCAGATCGTAAACCGAACGGACCAGGTCATCGTCGACCGCCCGGACGGCGGCCCCCTTGTACGGGCTCATCGTGACCAGCCCGGCGCCGGCCAGCGTCTTCAGTGCCTCCCGCACGGGGGTCTTGGAAACGCCGAGCATGCCCGCCAGGTCCGTCTCGACCAGGCCCTGTCCCGGCCGCAGTTCCCCGGTCAGGATCGCGTGCTTGATCGCGTCGAGCACCACGGCCGTCCGCGACGGCACGGTCCCGGCCACGCTGGTCAGGAACCCGCCCCCGGCCGCTGCGTCCTGTCCTGGTCGCGTATCAGATCTCATATATGACCGACGCTAAGACCGCCGGTGCACCCCGTCAAGGCTTCTCGCCCCGCAGGCGGGGGACCGTCCATGACCGGCGCTGGTTTTCCGCAGCCGCTGCGGAAAACCAGCGCCGGTAACCCGGGCGCCCCGAAGCTGCCCGGAAGCTTAGGCCGGGGAGGCCGACGCCGGCGGGCCGAAGGGCTTCCCGGCTCCTGCCGTGGCGAGCAGGCGGAGGCTTTCCAGGTAGTAGCCCCAGTTGAAGTTGTAGACGCCGTAGTCGTCGTCGCTCAGCTCGACCGCGTATTCCTGGGTGAACCGGAGCCGGGTCCGGCGCGGCTCCATCGGCGCCACCTCGAAGACGAATGTGTTGTCCTTCCATTTCTGGTGACCGTCGATGCAGCGCCAGGTCAGCCGCTGCCCCGGGGTGATCCCGGTAATCTCCATCACCGGGTTGAAGTCGCCGGCGAAAGTGAACCGGATGTGCTCCCCCAGGGCGGCCGGAGCCATCGCCACCTGGGTGCTCCACCAGCGGCTCAGGCCGTCGCGTTCGGTGAGGGCCGCCCAGACCGGTTCGGCCGGTGCCTCGATGTCCAGCACATGGTGGATCGTCCTCATGCTCATCCCTCCCAAGGTCGGCACGGCGGATGCCCCTGACGCCATTCCTTGACGCGTAAGATTATTCTTACCTAAAGTGGGCGGGCATGGGAACGGCGGGGGCACCGGCAGTCCAGGACGCATTCGGCGCGATCGCCCACCCGCTGCGGCGGCGGATTGTCGCGGCGCTGGCGACCGGCCCAAAGCCGGTCCGTGACCTGGCCAGCAGTCTCCCGGTGAGCCGCCCGGCCATCTCGCAGCACCTCAGGCTGCTGCTTGACGTGGGCATCGTGACCCAGGAGCGGAAGGGACGGGAGAATCATTACCGGCTGCAGCCCGAGCAGCTGGACGCGGTCCGGGACTGGCTCACGCAGCTTGATGCGTCCTGGGGCGCGGCCCTCGGCCGCCTCCGCGAGCATTTGGAGCGAAATCCGTGATCGAGGACAACGCCGTCGTCTACGAGATCGTGTTCCCGAGCCCGCCGGAACGTCTCTGGCAGGCTCTCGTCGATCCACGCGAGCTGGCCGCGTGGCTGATGCCGGCCCCCGGCTTCGCGCCCGTCACCGGGCAGCGTTTCACGATGGCCTGCGACCCGTTTGGTGAGATCAGCGGTGAGGTCATCGAGGTCATCCCGCATGCCCGGCTCTCGATGCGGTGGACCGGATCGTTCGGGGACACCGTCGTCACGTTCCAGCTCGAACCCGAGCGCTCCGGTACCCGGCTGCGCCTCACGCACGGCGGCTGGGACGAGGCACACGCCGCCTTCCGGGATCAGTTCCGGGGCGGCTGGCACACCAAGATCGGTGAGGGCCTCTCCGCCCTGCTTTCCGCAGCGGCCTAACTGGCCCTTGGAAGCAGGCAGATCCGGCACTACTGTCCCTCGTGTGAGCCCGCTACGCAGGCTGGTCGTTGGATCCGGCCGCCTACCCCCTGACCTCCGCGCCGTGTTCGCCACGGAACTACTGGTCGTGCTGGAGGAGGAACTGCCAGGCTCCGTCATCTACCGGGACTACCGCACCCCGAAGCGGTACTCCAAACTGCGCAAACACGGTGTGATGGGGTCGATCGCGCTGACCGACCGGCGCCTGCTGGTCTGGGCGAACCACGTGACGCACGTCAACGTGCCGCACCATGATCCGCTGCGCGCCGGGATCAAGGTCAAGCTGGACCAGCCGGACTGGATCTGTGTCAGCTACGACGCCGGGGCCGCGGACCCGACCAGGTCCGGTCAGGTCGAGGTGCGGCTGCGCACCATCCGGGCGTCGACGATCGCCTGGCTGTGCCGCGACCTCGCCGCCCGCTGACCGCGCGCTGACCGCGCCCCGCGAGGCCACCGCCCGCTGACGGACCGTCCATGACCGGCGTCGGTATCCGGCAGATGCTGCGGAAAACCCGCGCCGATCATGGTTGCCCGGCCGGCGAGGCGGGGCCCGGCCGCCCCATGACACGTCCGCCCTCCGGCCGTCCGGCGACCACCCCGACCGGCCGGGCTTGCCGCAGGCGGCGCGGAAACTCAACCCGGTTTCGGCGGCCCTCCTCCGGCAGGTGCCTCCTCCGGCAGGTGCCAGCGGAACGGCGCCACCAGGCGGCTGGTGGCCGGCTCGGGGCCCCACGAGCCCGGCGCGTAGGGCTGCACGGGCGGCGGGCTGCGCAGCAGCGGCTCGGAGATCGCCCACAGCCGCTCGATGCTGTCCGAGCTGGTGAACAGGGACTGATCGCCGAGCATGGCCAGCAGGATCAGGTGCTCGTACCCCTCCAGCGAGTTGGCCTGGGCGAAAGAGTCCTGGTAGCGGAACACCATCGCCGCCTCGCCCAGATCCATCTCCGCGCCTGGTTCCTTGGCCAGGAACCGGACGGTGATCGACCCGGGGTCGGCGAAGTCGATGACCAGCTCGTTCCGGTAGCCCGCGGGAGCGTTCTGCCGCTCGATGCGGAACATCCGCAGCGGCGGCTCTTCGAACCCGAGCGTGATCACCTGCCGGCTGGCCCCGAGGTTCTTCCCGGACCGCAGGAAGAACGGGACGCCGGCCCAGCGCCAGTTGTCGACCTCGGCGCGCAGCGCGACCATCGTCTCGGTCTGCGAGTCCGGCGGCACGCCCGGCTCGCTGCGGTAGCCCTCGTACTGGCCACGGACCACGTGCCGGACGTCGATCGGCCGCAGCCCGTCGTAGACCTTGGCCTTCTCCTCCTTCAGTGCCTTGGCCGCCAGCGACGACGGCGGCTCCATCGCGACGAACCCGAGCACCTGGAACAGGTGCGTGACGATCATGTCGCGGTAGGCGCCGGTTTGGTCGTAGAACGCGGCCCGGCCCTCGATCGAACAGGGTCTCCGGCACGTCGATCTGGACGTAACGGATGTGCTGCCGGTTCCAGACCGGCTCGAACAGCCCGTTGGCGAAGCGGAGGGCCAGGATGTTGTCGACCGATTCCTTGCCCAGGAAGTGGTCGATGCGGAAGATCTGCGACTCGTCGAAGACGGCGTGCAGTTTCCGGTCCAGGTCCTCCGCCGACGCCAGGTCGGTGCCGAACGGCTTCTCGATGATGACCCGCGCGCCGCCCGCCAGGCCCATCGCGCCGATCTCCGCGACCACGCCTTCGAACGCGGCGGGCGGGACGGCGAGGTGGAACAGCCGGCGCGGCGTGCCGCCGATCTCCTTCTCCGCGGCGGCGACCGCGTGCGCCAGCGGCGCGGTGTTGCCCGGGTCGGCACTGCCGAAAGAGAGGTTCGCGGCGAATGCGTCCCAGGCCGCTCCTTCCGGCTTCGTGGTGCCGAACTGCTCCGCCGCCTGCCGCGCGTGCGCACGGAACGCCTCGTCGGTCAATGCCGAACTGGCCGGGGCCGACCCGATGATCCGGTAGCGCTCCGGCATCAGCCCGGCCGCGGCCAGGTGGAATATCCCGGGCAGCAGCTTGCGCTTGGCCAGGTCACCGGTGGCCCCGAACAGCACGAGGACGTGGTTGTCCGGCCGCGGCCCGGACCGCATGGCCCGCCTGGAGCGCCTGGGCTGCCCGGACTGCCCGGGCTGCGGTGCGGACAGGGACTGCGGCCCGGGCTGGCTCTGCGGCCCGGGCTGGCTCTGCGTAGTCATCGGTTCAGTCCGCCTTCTTCTCCTTGTGGCCGCCGAACCCGGACCGCATGGCGGACAGCACCTTGCCGGTGAACACGCCGTCGCCGCGGGACTCGAACCGCTCGTACAGGGCGGCGGTGATGGCGCCGACCGGCACCCCGGTGTCGATGGCGGCCTGAACGGTCCAGCGGCCCTCGCCGGAATCGGACACCCGGCCGGTGTAGTCGCTGAGGTCAGGGGACTTGGCGAAGGCGTCGGCGGTCAGGTCGATCAGCCAGGAGCTGATCACCGAGCCGCGCCGCCACAGCTCGGCGACCTCACCCACGTCGATGTTGTACTGGTACGCCCAGGGGTCGCGCAGCGGGGTGGTCTCCGCGTCGATCTCGTCCATGTGCTCGCCCGCGTCGGCGTGCTCAATGATGCTGAGGCCCTCGGCGATCGCGGCCATCATGCCGTACTCGATGCCGTTGTGGATCATCTTGACGAAGTGCCCGGCACCGTTCGGCCCGCAGTGCAGGTAGCCCTCGGCGGCGGTACTGGGGTCGTGGGTCCGGCTCGGGGTGGGCTCGGCGTCGCCCTTGCCCGGCGCGATCGTCTTGAAGATCGGATCCAGCCGCGCGACCGGCTCGTCCTCCCCGCCGATCATCAGGCAGAAGCCGCGCTCCAGCCCCCACACCCCGCCGCTGGTTCCGCAGTCGATGTAGTGGATGCCGTCGGCCCTGAGCGCCTTGGCCCGGATGATGTCGTCCCGGTAGTAGGAGTTGCCGCCGTCGATCACGATGTCGCCGGCGCCCAGCAGCGGGCGGAGCTTGTCCAGCGTCGGCTGCACGATGCCGGCCGGCACCATGAGCCACAGCGCCCGCGGCTGCTCCAGCATGCCCACGAAGGTGGCCAGGTCGGTGGACCCGGTGGCACCCTCGGCCTCCAGGCCCTTCACCGCGTCGGCGTTGATGTCGTACACGACACAGGTGTGGCCGTCGCGCATCAGCCGGCGGACCAGGTTGGCGCCCATCCGGCCGAGCCCGATCATTCCGAGCTGCATCGGCTTGTCAGTTGGCATGGAAGGTCAGCCTCCCCGTTTCTTCAGCGGTTCTTGAGCGAGCGGTAACGGCGGATCAGCGCGTTCGTGGACGAGTCGTGGCGCAGCTCCGGCTCCTCCGCGCTTTCCAGCTCCGGGATGATCTGCTGGGCGAGCACTTTGCCGAGCTCCACGCCCCACTGGTCGAACGAGTCGATATCCCAGATCGTCCCCTGCGTGAACACGCTGTGCTCGTACAGCGCCACCAGCGAGCCCAGCAGCCGGGGCGTGAGGATCTCGGCCAGCAGCGTGTTGGTCGGCCGGTTGCCCTCCATCACGCGGTGCGGCACTACGCGGTCCGGCGTGCCCTCGGCCCGCACCTCGGCCTCGGTCTTGCCGAACGCCAGCGCCTGGGCCTGCGCAAACACGTTCGACGACAGCTTGTCATGGTGGTCGCGCAGCGGGTTCAGGGTCTTGCCGAACCCGATCAGGTCGACCGGGATCAGCGTCGTGCCCTGGTGGATGAGCTGGTAGAAGCTGTGCTGCCCGTTGGTGCCGGGCTCACCCCAGAACACGGCGCCGGTGTCGTAGTCCACGTGCCGCCCATCCAGCGTGACGTGCTTGCCGTTGGATTCCATGGTCAGCTGCTGCAGGTAGGCGGGGAACCGCTTCAGGTACTGCTCGTACGGCATCACGCCGACGGTCTGGGCGCCGAAGAAGTCGCGGTACCACACGGACAGCAGGCCCATCAGGACCGGCAGGTTGGCGGCCAGCGGCGCGGTGCGGAAGTGCTCGTCCATCTCGTGGAAGCCCGCGAGCATCTCGCCGAAATGGTCCGGCCCGATCGCCACCATGATGGACAGCCCGATCGCGGAGTCCATCGAGTAGCGGCCGCCGACCCAGTCCCAGAACCCGAACATGTTGGCCGTGTCGATGCCGAACTCGCGGACCCGCTCGGCGTTGGTGGAGACGGCCACGAAGTGCTTGGCCACGGCGGCCTCGTCGCCCAGCGCCTCGACCACCCAGTCACGCGCGGACGTCGCGTTGGTAAGGGTTTCCAGGGTGCTGAACGTCTTGGAGGAGATGATGAACAGCGTCTCATCCGGCGACAGGTCGCGGGTGGCCTCGACGAAGTCGGTGGAGTCGACGTTGGATACGAAACGGAACGTCATCTCGCGCGTGCTGTAGTACCGCAGCGCCTCGTACGCCATGACGGGCCCCAGGTCGGAACCGCCGATGCCGACGTTGACCACGTTGCGGATCCGCTTGCCGGTGTACCCGGTCCACTCACCCGACCGGACCCGGTTGGCGAACTGCCGCATCCGGCCGAGCACCTCGTGCACCTCCGCGACCACATCGGTGCCGTCCACGATCAGCGACTCGCCCTCCGGCATCCGCAGCGCGACGTGCAGCACGGCGCGGTCCTCGGACACGTTGATGTGCTCACCGCGGAACATCGCGTCCCGGCGCTCGGTCACGCCGGATTCCTCGGCCAGCTCGGCCAGCAGCCGCATGGTCTCGTCGGTGACCCGGTTCTTCGAGTAGTCGAGGAAGATCCCGGCCGCCTCCGCGGTCAGCCGTTCCCCGCGGCCGGGGTCCTCGGCGAAGAGGTCACGCAGATGCCGCCCCGCGATCTCCTCATGGTGGCGCAGCAATGCCTGCCACGCCTTGCGTTCCCGCAGCGGCGTCCCTGACATATCTCCTCCTTCGTCCGCCCGCCGATAAGCACTGTGCCTCGACGAGATCGTTTCATGCACCGGTGAACGATGGGCCGCGGCCTCGCGGCTTGCGGCCGAAAAATCCAATGTGACCGAACGGGACTGGCTAGGAGTCGAACCCCAGCCCGAGCCGGTCCAGCGTTCGGAGCCACAGGTTCCGCCGGCCGGCGTCCCGGTCGGCACGGGCCAGCGACGCCCGGGTGAGCTGAATGACCGCCGACCGGGCTGGCTCCGGCGGAAACGGCACCGGGCGGGAACGGACCATGGCCAGCCCGGTCCGCTCGGTGCGCAGCCCGGCCAGCAGGTCCAGGACGACGTTGGCGGCGAACCGGCTCGCGCCGACGCCGAGGCCGGTGTGCCCGCAGGCGTAGCCGAGACGGCCGGCGCAGGCGGTCCCGTAGAAGGCGAAGAACCGGCTGCAGGTGTCGATGGCCCCGCCCCACGCGTACTCGAAGCTCACGTCCTCCAGCTGCGGGAAGGTGCGGAAGAAGTGCCGGGCCAGCCGCGCGAACGTCTCGGGCCGCTGGTCATGGGCGGCGCTGACCTTCCCGCCGTTGAAGTAGACCGCGTCGTAGCCGCCCCACAGGACCCGGTTGTCGGCGGTGAGCCGGAAGTAGTGGAACTGGTTGCCGGCGTCGGCGGCGCCCTGGCGGTGCCGCCAGCCCAGGCTGGCCAGCTGGGCGGCGGACAGCGGCTCGGTGACCAGCACGTAATCGTAGACGGGGACGAAGAAGAGGCTGATCCGGCGCAGCAGCGACGGGTAGGCGCCGGTGGCCAGCGCGGCCTGCCGGGCGCGCACGCTGCCGTAGGGGGTGGCCAGGGACAGCGTCGCGCCCTCGCCGGTGATCGCGCGGACCCGGGTGTTCTCGTACAGCCGCACGCCGGCGTCCAGGCAGGCCCGGCGCAGCCCGCGGGCCAGGCGCGCGGGGTCGACCATCGCGCAGGTGTCCCGGTACCAGGCGCCGCCCAGGAACACCGGGGAATCGAGCTCGCGGCGGACCCCGGCCGCGTCGAGATCGACGGCGTCGTGGCCGAGCTGGCGGGCCGCCTCGGTGTCGGCGTGCAGGTCGTCGAGCTGCCATGGCTGGGTGACGACGGTCAGCTCACCCACCGGCGAGAAGTCGCAGTCGATGCCGCGGGTGGCGATCGTCTGCCCGATCTCGGCCAGGTTCTGCGCGCCGAGCTTTTCCAGCAGCGGCATCTCGGCGGGAAACCGGGCCAGCCCGTTGCCGATGCCGTGGGTGAGGCTGGCCGAGCAGAAGCCGCCGTTCCGCCCGGACGCGGCCCACCCGGACGTGGCCGCCTCGATCAGCACGACGTCCGCCGACGGGTCGCGCTCGCGGGCCATCAGCGCGGTCCACAGCCCGGAGAACCCGCCGCCGACGACGGCCAGGTCGGCGGTGATGGCGCCGGTCAGCGCGGGCGCGGGATCCGGCGCGCCCGGCTGGCTGGTCCAGAACGGTTCCGGCCGCGCCCCGGCCAGCGAGGCGACGGCGCGGCCCCAGCCAGCACCCCGGCCAGCCCGTTCCCTCACGATCATCGCGCCCCGTTCCAGCTCGTCACGCCGGGGATCCCGGCCCGGCGTGTTCCTTCCCCATCATCAGCCCCCGATCCAGCCCCATCAGCCCCCGATCCAGCCCCATCCTCAGCATCATCAGCCCCCGACCCAGCCCCATCCTCAGCATCATCAGCCCCCGATCCAGCCCCATCCTCAGCATCATCAGCCCCCGATCCAGCGCCATCCTCAGGCCCCCGATCCAGGCCGCCGCGGTTTGTGGCCTGTGTCACAGGGCGATGGTATGATGCGGTCAGTGGCAGTGCACCGCCTGCCCGCTTCCGAGCTTCCGATGGCCCGCGCCACGGCGGCGACGAGGACAAGGGTCCCCGACTCGCGGTCTCTTTCGTCAGGTCATGCACCGGGCGCTTTCTGTCAGGTCATCCATCTTGGCGAGCCGACGCGGGCAGTCTCGCCGGGAAGAAATGATCATGACACGGAATAAGGCCCCGAAGATCGCTGCCCGCCAGCGCATGGCCCAGACCGGCGAACCCTACAGCGTCGCCCGCCGGGCCACCGCGGCCGGTAACGCAGGCCCCGCCAGCCCCGGCGCGCCCGGCGACCCGGTCGGCCCCCCGGAACCGATGGCCCGCCCTGACTCGATGGGCCATCGGGACCCGATGGGCCCCCCGGAACCAATGGGCCATCCCGACCCGATGGGCCCCCCGGAACCAATGGGCCATCCCGACCCGATGGGCCCCCCGGAACCAATGGGCCATCCCGACCCGATGGGCCCCCCGGAGCCAATGGGCCCCCCGGAGGCAGTGGGGCGCCCGGAACCGATGGGCCGCCCGGAGGCCATGGGGCCCGCAGCCCCGATGGGGGCGCGGGGGCACATGCCGCCCGAGGTGCAGTTCGCGCGTGAGGCCGCGGCGGCGGGCCTGAGCGCCGCCGAGATCGAGGCCCGCACGGCCGCCTTCCATCTGCAGGAGGCCGCAGACCGGGCGGAGCGCGCCGCGGAGGAGGCACGGCAGCGCGCGGACCGGCTGGCGGACCTCGCCGACCAGGCCGAGGAGCGGGCCATGCGCGCGCAGGAGGCCGCGGAGCAGGCGACGGAATGGGCCGACCCGGCCGAGCAGGAGCGCATGGCGGCCCGCGCCGAGACGCTTCAGGAAGCGGCCGAGCGGGCCCACGAGCAGGCCGACCAGGCCGAGGACGCGGCCGTGCAGGCCGAGGAACGCGCCGAGATGGCCCGGGACGCCGTCAGCGAAGCGCTCGAGGACGTCGACGGCGTGGGCGCCGGGCCGTGGCCCGAGGCCGGCGCCGCCTGGGATGAGGCCGGCCGCGCATGGGACCAGGCCGGCCACGCCCAGGAGCCGACCCGTACCCCATGGGAGGAGGCTGCGGCCGCGCAGGATGAGATCCGGGCCGCGCGCGATGAGATCCGGGCCGCGCAGGATGAGGCGCGGGCGGCACGAGACGAGGCGCGGGCCGCGGAAGACGAGGACGCTGGGTCCCCGGGCGGCGGACGCCCGTGGTTCCCAGATGCCGGGGCGCGGGCTGAAGCCGCCCGCTCGCGCAACCCCGCCGACGTACTGTACGACCGGGCCGGCCAGCTGGAGGAACGGATCGCCCGGCTCCAGGACCGGATCGGCCGGCGTCTGGCCCAGCTGTTCCCTGAGCCGCCCGCTCCCCCGGAACCGCCCGCTCCCCCGATGCCGCCCCGCCCGCCGCAGGCACCGTAACCGCCGCGTCCCGCGGTACCCTGATCGCCGCCTCATCGCCCGCACGGGGCCTCCGGCCCGATCTGGTGGTCCCGGCCGCAAACTGGAGGAGCAGGCCGGGGCCACCATCCCGGTCGGCGGCGCGGGCCTGATCGTCGCCTACCCGCACTCGGCGGCCGCCAAAGTCGAACCCGCCGTGACCCGCGCCATCCAGAAAGTCGTCGGCGAGGCCGAAGGCCACCACGTTCAAGCCCTCAAGGGCGCAATCGCCGACGCCTAGCAGAAGGTGGCCGAAAGCGGCACCTGAGGCTGGATGGTGGGCTGACAGGCGCTCACTTTCCCCTGGGACTTGATCGCGTCGGCATGGACGGTGAGCACGTCCAGCAGGCCGATCGCCAGGGCCACGGTCATCCCGCCCAGCAGGTACAAAACATCGCCCGCGGCCGCCGGTTCTCGATCAGCAGCAGGTCCAGGCCCAGCAGCTTCGGGTTCAGCGCCGCAGTGAACGCCAGCGCCAAGAACGCGGCGTTCACCGCGGGCGCGCTGGCATGCGCATCCGGTCGTCAGACGCCTTCGACGGCTTGCAGCCGTCCGGACCGGACGGCGGTGACGAATTCCTGGTAGTCGTGTTCGTTCTGGTCGGCGTAGCGTTCGCAGAAGTCGGTGATCGATTTGTCGAACGCGTCGCTGGCGCCCAGGTAGGCGGCGATGGCGACCGGGTCACCGGACCGGGCGTGTGCCCGCGCCAGAGTCCAGCCGCAGATGCGTGCGTAGAACGTGAGGCCGAGCGGTGTCATCAGCTCGACCAGCACTGAGCCTTTCATGTCGCGGAGCTGGCGCCAGTAGAAGTTGCGGTTCACGTCCAGCCCCTTGGTCCAGCCGAGGAAGATGTCGCTGGCGGCCTGCATCATCCGCTGTCCCTGCACCACCCGTTCCCCGTGCTGCTCATAACGGCTCTTGCCTAGATGCTCCTCGAGCACTGAGGCCGTGGCCTCCTTGATCTGCAGGAAGAGAGGGTCCTGGGCGTCGCGTCCCTGCAGCAAGACGACGAACGCCCGGGTGCCGACGCTGCCAACGCCGACGACCTTGCGGGCCGCGTCCACGATCTCGAACCGTTCCAGCAACTGGCGCCGGTCGTCTTGCAGGGTGGCCCGGTAGGCGCGGAACTGCTCGTGGATCGCCGGGATGACCTCGTCCGGGGACAAGCCGTAGGTCGCGGCGAGGTCGCGGGCCGGCACGATGACCGGCGGCTGGCTGACGATCTGGTACTGCCCGTCGGCCACTTCACAGAGCTTGGACAGCGCCTGCAGGCTGTCGCGCGTGTGCGCCTTGGCGGCGTTCTTCTCCGCCCGCTTCTCCGCTACCTTGGCCAGCTTTTCCTGCTCCTCGTCCCTCTTCTCCTTCTTCCCCTTCCGCGCTGCCTTGGCTTCCTTCTTCGTTTCGGCCACCGTGCTGCGGATCGAGGCCATCAGCTCGTCCTCGGCCAGGTGGGCGTACCAGATGTCCATCGTCGGCATCTTCGCGAAATCGGCCATGGCCTCCCGGTAGGCCGTCACCGACGCCTGCGTCGCCGCGCGCGCGTCGGCCTTGGAGAATCCGTTGTTGCGGGCCGCGATCATAAAACTCGCCGCCATCCGCTTCACGTCGTACTCGAACGGCCCCGGCAGCGTCTCGTCGAAGTCGTTCAGGTCGAACAGCAGGCGCCGTTCCGGGGAGGCGAACAGGCCGAAGTTCGACAGGTGGGCGTCACCGCACAGCTGGGCGTCCAGGCCCGCCACCGGGGTGTCCTTGAGATCCGCCGCCATGATCTTGGCCGCGCCCCGGTAGAAGGTGAACGGCGAGACCATCATCCGGCCATGGCGGACCGGCACCAGGTCCGGCTCCCGGGTGAGGTTCTGCGCCTCCAGCAGGGCAACCGGGTCAGGGCGATCGGCGGCCGGGCGCCACCCCGCGTGACTCGACAGAGGCGTCTGCTTGCGGGTCTGCTTGCCAGCAGCCCTGCGCTCATCGATGCTCGGATGCGAGATCACCTGCACCGCCATCCGGCTCACCTCCCGTTCTAATCGGGCCAGCCGGCCCGCCGTCAAGCCCTCAGCGCCGGACCTGCCCAGGCCAGACCGCAAACGGCCAGCCGCGACATATCCGCTGCTCTCCAGCTCCCACTGGGGGCTCTCCAGCTGCTACTGGCTTGTATCTTGCGACGCCGCGGCCCGGTAGGCATCACCCAGCCAGGGTGATTGCTGCCGCCTCACGTCACCTCGGTGCAGGAAAGGCTCCGCCACCGCACGTTGCGCCGAGGTGGTCTTGACGCTGGCGGCGGTATGGATTTGCGGCGGTATGGATTTGCTGTCTCCCCATCGGGGAAACCTGACCGGCAGTTGCTCATGTCGTTGGGCGTATCGGTCGGGAATAACCTGCGTCGGGCTCCTGCTTGGGGGTTGGGTGGCACCGGCAGGTGCCACCCAAGAAAGACTGTGCCCGGAGGGCGCGACGTGGGTTTGCCGGGCAACGACCGGACGCGGCGTGCCGGGAAATCCAGCGCGTTATAGCGTCCACGGCGGGATCACCGCTGCTCTGCCGCCCGGGCCGCGGGAACGCGGGCGGATACGGGGGAGCTACTCGCCGATGTAGCTCATGACGTGCTTGATGCGGGTGTAGTCCTCTAGGCCGTACATGGACAGGTCCTTGCCGTAGCCGGAGTGCTTGAAGCCGCCGTGCGGCATCTCGGCGACGATCGGGATGTGCGTGTTGATCCAGACGGCGCCGAAGTCGAGCCGCTTGGACATCCGCATGGCGCGGCCGTGGTCCTTGGTCCACACGCTGGAGGCCAGGCCGTACTGGACGCCGTTGGCCCACGCGACGGCCTCGTCCTCGTCGCTGAACCGCTGCACGGTGATCACCGGGCCGAAGATCTCGTCCTGGATCATCTCGTCCTGCTGGCGCAGCCCGGACACGACCGTCGGGGCGTAGAAGTAGCCACGGTCGCCGAGCCGCTGGCCGCCGGTCACGACCTCGGCGTGGCCGGGCGTCCGCTCGACGAAGCCCTCGACCCGGGCCAGCTGGCTGGCGTTGTTGAGCGGGCCATAGTAGGCGTCCGCCACGTCCAGGCCGCCTACCTTGGTGCCGCGCGCCTGTTCGGCCAGCGCGGCGGTCAGGTCCGCCGCGATGCCGGGGCCGGCCAGCACGCGGGTCGCCGCCGTACAGTCCTGCCCGGCGTTGAAGTAACCGGCGCCGACGATCCCCTCCGCCGCGGCGCCGATGTCGGCGTCATCGAACACGATGACGGGGGCCTTGCCGCCCAGTTCCAGGTGCACCCGCTTGAGGTCGGCGGCGGCCGCGACGGCCACCTCCCGGCCTGCGCGGACCGACCCGGTGATCGACACCATCTGCGGGATGTCGTGGGCGACCAGGGCCCGGCCGGTGTCCCGGTCGCCGCAGATGACGTTGAGCACCCCCGGCGGCAGGAACTCCGACGCGATCTCGGCCAGCAGCAGCGTGCTGACCGGGGTGGTGTCGGACGGCTTCAGCACGACCGCGTTGCCGGCCGCGAGCGCCGGGGCGATCTTCCAGATCGCCATCATCAGCGGGTAATTCCAGGGGGTGACCTGAGCACACACCCCGATCGGCTCGCGCCGGACGTAGGAGGTGTGGTCCGGCATGTACTCGCCCGCGGACCGCCCCTCCAGCACCCGCGCCGCGCCGGCGAAGAACCGGAGCTGGTCGACGATCGGCGGCAGTTCCTCGCTCATGGTCAGCGCGACCGGCTTGCCCGTGTTGCGGCATTCGGCGGCGACGAGCTCGTCGGCCCGGGCCTCGACCGCGTCGGCGATCTTGAGCAGGGCCAGGCTCCGATCGGCCGGGGTGGCGTCCCGCCAGCTCCCGAACGCCTCGGCGGCGGCCTGCAGCGCGGTGTCGACGTCCTCCGCCGACGAGATGGGGGCCTGCGCGTAGGCCTCGCCGGTACTGGGATCGATGACATCGCTGGTGCGGCCATCACGGGTGTCGGCGAACTTCCCGCCCACGAAATTCTTCAGCTCGGTCATCGTCAGCCTCCTGCGCGCGAGACGGGCCCTGCTGTTCCGCCCAACTCACGACCTTCGCAAAGAATAATGGCCTACACAAGTGATTCAGTGGTTATGTTTGCATCGAACTGCGGATTTAGTTGACACCACGCGCGAATGTCACACATGATGCCATCACAGGGAGGCGACCTCATGGCACACGGCCCGAGGGTGATGCCGGCGCCCACCGTCGTGCTCGATGACATCTCCAAGCGGATCATCGAGCAGTTGCAGCAGGACGGCCGGCGCTCGTACGCGGCGGTCGGCAAGGCGGTCGGGCTGTCCGAGGCGGCCGTCCGGCAGCGGGTACAGCGGCTGCTCGACGGCGGCGTGATGCAGATCGTAGCGGTCACCGATCCGCTGACCCTCGGTTTCCGGCGGCAGACCATGATCGCCGTCAAATGCGACGGTGATCTGGAAGAGGTCGCCGACCATCTGGCCGACATCGAAGAGATCAACTACGTCGTGATCACGGCCGGCTCGTTCGATCTCCTCCTCGAGGTCGTCTGCGAGGACGACAACCACCTGCTGGAGATCCTGAGCCGGGTCCGCGCCGTGCCGTCGGTGACGAGCACCGAGACGTTCGTGTACCTGAAGTTGCGCAAGCAGACCTATTCATGGGGAACAAGATGAACAACCCGCCCGAATCGAACGCCGAACTGCAGCACACGGCCCGGCGCAATCTCTGGATGCACTTCACCCGGATGTCCGCCTACGCTGACAGCGACGTTCCCGTGATCGTGCGCGGCTCCGGGCCGTACGTCTTCGACAACCACGGCCGGCGGTACCTCGACGGCCTGTCCGGGCTGTTCGTGAGCCAGGTGGGGCACGGCCGCACCGAGATCGCCGACGCCGCGCGGCGCCAGGCGTCCGAGCTGGCCTACTTCCCGCTGTGGTCGTACGCGCATCCGCAGGCGATTGAGCTGGCCGAGCGGCTCGCCGAGCTGGCCCCCGGCGACCTGAACCGGGTGTTCTTCACCACCAGCGGCTCGGAGGCGGTCGAGTCGGCCTGGAAGCTGGCCAAGCAGTACTTCAAGCTGACCGGCCAGCCGGAACGGTACAAGGTGCTCAGCCGCGACATCGCCTACCACGGCACGTCGATGGGCGCGCTGGCCATCACCGGGCTGGCGGACATCAAGTACCCGTTCGAGCCGCTGCCGCCGGGCGGGGTCCGCGTGCCGAACACCAACTTCTACCGCGCCCCTGATTTCGTCGCCGACGACATCACCGACTTCGGCCGGTGGGCCGCCGACGAGATCGAGCGGGCGATCCTGCGGGAGGGCCCGGAGTCGGTCGCGGCGGTGTTCCTGGAGCCGGTGCAGAACTCCGGTGGCTGCTTCCCGCCGCCGCCCGGGTACTTCGCGCGGGTGCGGGAGATCTGCGACACCTACGGCGTGCTGCTGGTGTCCGACGAGGTGATCTGCGCCTTCGGGCGGCTCGGGCACTACTTCGGCTCGGCCCGGTACGGCTACCAGCCGGACATCATCACGTTCGCCAAGGGGGTGACGTCCGGGTACTCCCCGCTCGGCGGCATGCTCGTGCGGGACGCGATCATGGAGCCGTTCATTCACGGCACGGCGACGTTCCTGCACGGCATCACGTTCGCCGGCCACCCGGTGTCGGCCGCGGTCGCCCTGGCCAACCTGGACATCTTTGAGAAGGAAGACCTGCTCGCGAACGTGCGCGCCAACGAGGCCGGCTTCCGCGCGACCCTGGAGAAGCTGTACGACCTGCCGATCGTCGGGGACATCCGCGGCGACGGCTACTTCTACGGCATCGAGATGGTCAAGGACAAGGACACCCGGGAGACGTTCAGCGACGAGGAGTCCGAGCGCCTACTGCGCGGTTTCCTGTCCACGGCCTTGTTCGACGCCGGGCTGGTCTGCCGGGCCGACGACCGCGGCGACCCGGTGATCCAGCTCGCCCCGCCGCTGATCTGCGGGCAGGAGCACTTCGACGAGATCGAGCGGATCCTGCGCGACGTGCTCACCGAGGCCTGGCAGCGGATCTAGCCGTGCTGGCCCGGGGGGCGCCCCCCCGGACCCCCCGCTGCGCTCCGCGCCCGCGCGGTGGTACTTCGCCGACGCACCGGCCGCTCACCGGGCGCAAGGCCCGGTTCGCTGGGCCGGTAACGATCGCTTCGCGGTCCGCGGCTTCGACAGCATGGCCGGCACCGAGGTCGCGGCCGGGACGCCGGTCCAGACGTACCGCCCGCACCCGGTGACCACCACCGACACCGGCACGTTCGATACCAGCCAGGGCACCGTGCACCTGATCCTCGGCGGCGGCGGAACCGACGCCAACCTGGACGAATACGGCGTCGACAGCGCCGACGGGCTCCGCCAGGCCAAGGTGTTCACCAAGCCCAACCGGCCCGCGCCCACGTCCACCGCCGGGGTGTACGCCCGGGCCGGCGCGGACGCGGTCGAGGACGCCACCTGGTCGGCGAAGCGGGACCCGGCCACCGGGTACGGGGTCGCGGTGTTCGACGTCGACCCGGGCGTGGCGGGTGGCCACACCAGCATCACCGTGACCTACTACCACGCGCTGGGCGCGGACCCGGTGAACCCCACCACCGGGGCGAAGGGCGCGCCGACACCGGACTACACCAGGTTCGAGACGTTCACCCTGGTCCGGCCCCGGTCCGACGGACCGCGGCCGCGCACCGGCGGCGCGGCCGTGCTCACCGGTTAGGCGGCTGGCCTGGCGGCCGGAGGGCCGGTCAGCTGGGCACGGGCGGGCGGTTCGGCGTCGTCTCCTGGGACGGCATCGAGTTGGCCGTGGGCAGCGGGTAGGGGATGCCGACGTCGAGCGTGCCGGCCAGCGCGTTCAGCACCGCCTGCTCGGCCACGCTCGTGTCGCCAAGGGAGGTGGCCGGGAGCGACGGGACGCTGGCGTTCGGCGGGTTGGCCAGGGCCAGTGCGCTGGTCATGTCGCCGGTGACGCTGCGCCGCCAGGCGGACAGGTTCGGCACCTCGACCTTGAACAGGGTCTCGATCAGCCGCAGCGTGGACGTGTGGTCGAAGACGCCGGAGGCCACGTAGCCGCCACGGCTGAAGGGCGAGATGACCAGGGCGGGCGTGCGGAAGCCGAGGCCCACCGGCCCGGCGATGCCGGACGCGGCCGACGGGAGCGTGCCGGTCAGGTACTCCCCGGCCGTCCCGGCGGGCGCGGTGGGCGGCGGCACGTGGTCGAAGAAGCCGCCGTTCTCGTCGTAGATGACCAGGAACACGGTCTGCGCCCACACCTCGGGGTTGGACACCAGGGTGTTCAGGACCTGCTGCACCAGGTACTCGCCGTACTCCGGGGGCGCGGCCGGGTGCTCGCACTCGGCCAGCGGCGGGATGATCCAGGAGACCGACGGCAGCGTGCCGGCCTTCACGTCCGCAGCGAAGGAGGACGGGTAGACCGGGGTCAGGGCCCGGGAGACGAGCTCGAACCCGGTGACGGAGAACGGGTTGTTGTACGCCTTGAAGTACGGCAGCGGGCTGAGCCCGATCAGCCCGGTCGGGTCGTTGTAGACCTTCCAGCTGACCCCGGCGGCCAGCAGCCGTTCCGGCATCGTCTCCCAGCTCAGCTTCCCGTACTCGGCGATCCGGTCGCTGAAGGTCTGCACCACCGGGCCGCCGTTGGTCCCGTTGGGGTCGATCCACGCCGACATGCCCATCAGCCGGTTCGGGTCGGTCGGGCCGAGCACCGAGCAGAAGTAGTGGTCGCAGATGGTGAAGGCGTCCGCCAGCGCGTGGTAGAAGGCCAGGTCGGCCCGGGTGAAGTAGCCCATCGTCACGGGGCCGTTCTGGTCGCCGTCGGCGGCCAGGTGCGCGGTCATGAACTGGTTCATCGCGCCGTTGTTCCAGCTCTGGTGCTGTGGGCCCCACGAGTGCGTGATGTCGTTGGTGGTCTCGCCATCTTCCAGCGGCGGGTTGCTGAGCAGATGGAACGGCTGCATGTAACCGCTGGCGTCCGGGCCGGTGCCGGGCTGGTAGCCGAACTGGTCGAACACCGGGTGCGTCGTCCCGTCGACCGTCTGGGTGGGCACGTTCGGGTCGGAGAAGCCGCGCACGCCGGACAGCGTGCCGAAGTAATGGTCGAACGAGCGGTTCTCCTGCATCAGGATGACCACGTGCTTGACGTCGCTGAGCGACGCGCCGCTCGCCGCGGACGCCGCGGTGGTCTTGTCCAGCAGCCGGGCCTGCGCGGACGTCAGCCGCCCGGCCTTCCGGCCGGACAGGGCCCCGAACGCGCCGAGCGCGGCCCCGCCGACCATGAACTGGCGGCGGCTGGGTGAGCCGGACGTGGGTGTTTCGGCTTGTTCGCGCTCGCGGTCTTCGTGTTCGTGCTCTTCGCGTTCGCGGTCTTCGCGGTCAGTCACACGATCCTCCACACGACGGGCCGGCCGAGCGGCACGGCGGACGCTGCGTGCCGACGGTAGACAGGCCACCTGTCCGGGCCTCGACGGGGAGTTTACGTGCCGGTAACCGGCGTGGGAAGTCGTTGGTTATCGCGTTGGTTACTGCGCTGTTTGCTGGGCTGTTTAGTGGGCGGCCCGCATGAGCGGGTCCGGCCCGGGCCAGACGCACGAACGCCCCCGGCCTCGCTGGGCCGGGGGCGCGCCGTCACTCGGGACCTGGCCTGATCAGCCGGCCGGTGCGGTCCGTCCTGATCCGTTCTGCGGCGGGGCACTCTGGACCGGGGCACTCTGCGACGGGGCCGTGCTGACCGAGGGCACCGAACTGGGGCTCGGGGCGGCGGTCCCGCTCGAGGTCGGCTGCGGGGCGACCTGCCCGACGCCGCCCGGGGTAGCGCTCTGCGTATCCGACGGGCTGACCGTCGGCGTCACCGTGTTGCTGGTGCCGGTGGAGTTGCCCCCGGTGACGTTGCCGAGCGTCGTGCCGGTGGCCTTATGGCCCCACACGGTGGCGCTGATCGGCTTGCCGGTGCCGAACTCGATCAGCGTGATCACGAGCATGCCGACCAGGAACACGGCGGCCGCGCTCGCCACCATGACGAGCCAGCGCGGGCGGCCGCGCAGGCCGTTGCCGCTGCCGCCTGCCGCCCGGTCGTGCCTGCCGGGACCGCCGGCTGTCCCGGTCCCGCTGGGCCTGGTGGTTCCGGTCGGGCCACCGTTCCCGTCGCGGCCGTCCGGCCCGTTGTGACCGTCCGGCCCGCCCCGGCCGGTGGCGCCCATGCGCGCGGTGCCGAACGCCGGCATCGTCTCGGTGGCGGCGGCATGCCGGGGGTCGGCCAGCCAGGTATCCGGCCGGCGAGGGTCAGCCGACCAGGGATCCGGCCGGCGGGGATCCGCCTGGCCGCGGTCCGGCCGGGCGCGATCGTCGCTGGGCACCGCGCGGCCGGAGCTGGCCGCGGTGCGGGCCTCGGTCTGCCCGGCGGCCGCGGCTCGCCTGCTGGAAGCTTGGGTGGTGGGGCTCCACTGGCGCGCGTGCCCCGCGATGACCGGGGCCACCTTCTCCTTGGTGCGCCCCAGGTAATGCTTGTATATGGCGAAGCCGGCGGTGCTGACCCCGCTGCCTATCGCTGTCCCCATGATCGTCCCGCCATCACCGAGGTAGGACGTGAGGATGGCACCCGTCACGGCCGCGCCCATGCTCGCGACGATCTGCACGGTGTTGAGATCGATTCTGGCCCGGTCGCTCATCATCCCCCTTCGGGCACCCAAACTGATGCCCGGTTCGGTGGTTAGTCCCCTGTCTACCCGGCCGCGGCGCGGCCGTCCGGCGAATCCGGTCCTTGGGGTCAGGCCCAGTCTATAAAATCCTCGCCCGGGGATCGAAATCCCTGGTACGGCCATACGCCGGTTCCGGGCCGGTTCCGGCCGCCTCCCTTCCCCGCTAACGTCGGGGAATGGACGGCAGCGATATCGATGTCCTCGTGGCGGGCGCGGGCGTGATCGGCCTGACGACCGGCATCTGCCTGGCCGAATCGGGGCTGCGTACCGGCATCCGCACGGCGGCCCCGCCGGAGGCGACGACGTCCGCGGTGGCCGGGGCCGTGTGGGGCCCGGTCATGGCCGGGCCGGCCGGGCGGTGCCGGGAATGGGCCCGTACCGACCTGGAGACGCTGCGGGAACTCGAGCAGATCCCGGGCACGGGGGTCCGGTCGGTCGCCGGGCGGCAACTGTCCCGGGAGCCGGAAGAGCCCCCGCACTGGATCGACCTCCTCGATGACGTGCGGCTTTGCCGCGGCGACGACCTCCCGCCCGGCTTCGTGTCCGGCTGGCGGTACACCGCGCCGCTGGTACGCATGCCGGTCTACCTCGAGTACCTGCGGGCCCGTTTCACGCGCGCGGGCGGGCGAATTGACGTGAATCCGGTCACATCGCTCACGGATGTGGCCCGTGAGACGCCCGTGGTGATCAACTGCACCGGGGTGGCCGCCCGCCACCTGGTCCCCGATCCGGCCGTCACGCCGGTCCGCGGCCAGATCGTCGTGATCGCCAACCCGGGGATCGAGGAGTTCTACATCGACCACAGCCCCCCGAACCCGGACCTGATCTACCTCTTCCCGCACGAGAACGCCGTCGTGCTCGGCGGCACGGTCGCCCGCGACGACTGGGACACCACGCCGCGGCCCGAGATCGCCGAGCGGATCCTGCGGGACTGCGCGGCCGTCGACCCGCGGGTCCTCGGCGCCGAGGTGCTGGCGCACCACGTGGGGCTGCGGCCGTTCCGGCCCGAGGTCCGGCTGGAAGCCGAGCCGCTGCAAAGCGGCGGCGTACTGTGGCACAACTACGGCCACGGCGGCGGCGGCGTCACCCTGGCCTGGGGATGCGCGCGGGAGATCACCGCGGCGGTGCTGGGCGTCTCCGGGCGCAGCGGCGAGGAGAAGCCCGTTGGGTGACCTTTCGGGCCGGACGTTCCTGGTGACCGGGGGGAATACCGGGATCGGCCTGGCCGCGGCGCGCGCGTTCGCCCGCCGCGGCGGCCGCGTCTACCTGGCCTGCCGGTCCCGGGAGAAGGGCGAGGCAGCCGCGGCGGGCATCCGGGCCGAGACCGGCCGGGACGCGGCCTTTTTCCTGCCGCTCGACCTGGCCGACCTGGCCTCCGTGCGGCGCTGCGCGGCGGAGTTCCTCGCCCTCGGCCAGGAACTGCACGTCCTGCTCAACAACGCCGGGGTGCAGCGAAACGTGGATCGGCACTTAGCCACTTTCCACGAGCACGAGAGGTGTTGAGGGTGCGGCGTAACGTTCTGATTATGACCGCACGGCTGGCGCAGATCGCCCGTGTGCCGCAGGAAGCGGCCTGATGATGCGGCTGATGCCCGGGCTGCGCGGGCTGGTGCAGCGCGGCGGCACGACGGTGATGATCCTGGCGGTGGCTGTGGTGGCGACCGCGGCCGCGGCGGCCGGGCCTATCTATTACCAGGCGTCAAGGACCTCGACCCTGCATGACACGCTGGCGTCCTCGTCAGTGACCGGCCGGGGTTATGAAGTCAATGAGACGGGCGCGCTGCCTGGACTGCTCGGCCAGCTTGCCCCGTTTCAGCAGGGACAGCTGGCCCGCAGTCTGGGGAGCCTGGACGGACGAGGATTGTTCGCGCGGCCGGTCTACTCGATAGAGACGGCTCTGGCGTTCGCGCAGTACAACACCTCAGTGCCGCTGGTCTGGCGCAGCAGCGTCTGTGCGCATCTGCGGCTCAGCGGCGCCTGTCCCGCCTCCCGGGGGCAGGTCATCGTCAGCCACCGGCTGGCGATGGTGGCCGGCTGGCACATCGGCCAGCACCTGCGCTTCCCCGGCTACCCTGCCCTCACGATCACCGGGACTTACCGCCTGCCGGATCAGAACCTCGGCTACTGGTTCGGCCGCGGCACCACGTATTTTTCGGCCACCACGACGATCGACGCGATGTTCACTGCCCGGTCCACCCTCGAGCAGGGCCCAGCGGAGCAGCAGGGCGCCGCGGTCGTGGACGACCTGCTCAGCCCGGCGCAGATCACCGGCAGTGAGGTGACGCAGCTGGAGGCGGCGATGACGGCGTTTGCCACCAGCCCGGCGCTGGCGGATCAGCAGGTCCTGGTCAGCACGGCCATCCCGGCGACGCTGCAAAGCGTCGAGTCCGGGTGGCGTTCGGTGACCGTACCCATTGTGCTGATCACCGCGCAGCTGCTGGTCTTGTGCCTGTTGCTGCTGTTCCTCGCGGTCACCAACGCGGTCGAGGCCCGCGGCCCCGAGATCGCCCTGGCCAAGCTGCGCGGACGGGGGGCCTGGGCGACTATTGCGTTCGGGCTTTCCGAGCCGGTCGCGCTCCTGGCGCTGGCGTTGCCAGCCGGGATCCTGGCCGGGTGGGGGGCTACGGCGGCGCTCAGCCATGTCCTGCTGCGCCCGGGCACTGCGGTGGTGCTGCCTGGCCTGGCCTGGGTTACGGCGGCCGCCGTAACCGCCGGCGGGCTGGCGGCCGCTGCGGCGGCCGCGCGCCGGACGTTGCGCCGGCCGGTGCTGGAGGAGTGGCGGCGCTCTGGGCGGCAGGTGACGAGCCGCAGCTGGGTGGTGGATAGCGTCCTCGCGGCCGCTGCGGCCGCGGGCCTGCTCGATCTGGCCGTCAGCGGCCAGATCAGCTCGGCCCGGCCGGGCACGCTCACCTTGCTGGTACCCGGACTGCTCGGGCTGGCGGTTGCGGTAATCGCGTCGCGGCTGCTGCCGCTAGGGTGCCGGGCCGCGTTCGCCCGCACGGGCCGGAGCGGCGGCATTGGCGTTTTCCTCGCGCTCCGTCACGTGGCCCGCCGGCCGAGCGGGGTGCGGACCACCATCGTGCTCGCCACGGCGTTCGCGCTCGCCGCCTTTGCGGTGAGCGCCTGGTCGGTCGGCCGGGACAATGAGCAACGCGTCGCCGCCGTCGAAGTGGGCGCCCCCACGGTGCTTACCGTTGGCGTCCCGGCCGGCCAGGACCTGGGGACGATCGTCGCCAAGGCGGACCCGGGCGGGCGGATGGCAGCCGCGGTGGACAGCTACACCAGCTTGTCCAGCGGCACCGCCGGGCTGACGACACTCGCCGTGGATCCTCAGCGCTTCGCCCGCGTCGCCTCCTGGCAGCCCGGCCTGACCAAGGAGCCGCTGGCCGCTCTGGCAGCCAAGCTGGCTCCCCGCACACCACGCCCCACCATCCTCACCGGGGATGCCGTGCGCATCACCGTCGCGGTCCACGCGCTGTCGCCGGCCGGCTCGCTGATCGCCGCGGACGTCACGACCGGCTCGTCGCCCGTCAGCCTCGGGGCGCTGCCCACGCACGGTACCGCCACGCTGACCGGCCAGCTCACCGGCTGTCCCTGCGTGCTGCAAGATCTCGACGTCAGCCCGCCGACCGGTTCCCTGCAGAGCCCGGTGAGCGGCGTGGTCACCATCACCGGGCTGCACGTACACAACAGCAGCGGATGGGTGCCCGCGGGCCCGGCCAGCACGTTGTCCGACGCCAGCCACTGGCGTGCCGGGCACGCCGACGACCCGCCGGACCGGATCCAGGCGTCCGCGACCGGGATGACCTGGCAATTCAACGGGCGGCCACGCCAGGACGCGATCCTGACCTCGGTGAACCGGCCTTACCCGCTGCCGGCCCTGGTCTCTGCCGCCCTGGTCGGGCCGGGCCAGACCCTCGCCACCGGCACCGGCCTCGACGGCAAGCCCCAGGACCTGCGGGTGATCAGCACCGCAGCGGCGGTGCCCGGTGCCCCGCAAAACGGGGTCATCGTCGACCGCCAGTACGCCGAATTGGCCGCAGGGGAAAACTTCCCCGACGCCTCGCAGCAGGTGTGGCTCGCCGGCGGCGCGCAGGACCTCCTCGAATCCCGCCTGAAAGCCGCTGGGGTGCAGGTGCTGTCCGCCCGCAGCACAGCGAGCACCGCCGCGGTGTTTGCCCGGCAGGGCCCGGCGCTGGCCAGCGTCCTGTTCCTGGCCGATGCGGCGGCAGCAGCGCTGCTGGCCGCCGGCGCCGCAATCCTCGGCCTGTACTTGTCTGCCCGGCGGCGCCGGTATGAGTACGCCGCACTGTCGGCATCGGGTGTGCCGCACCCTGTGCTGCGCCGCTCGGTGCTCACCGAGCTGTGCCTGGTCCTGGGGTTCGGCTGCCTGATCGGGACAGGCACCGGGTTGATCGCGGCGGTAGTCGCGCTGCCCAGCGTCCCCGAATTCCTCATCAGCCCGCCCGTCCCTGCACTGTCTTACGTGCCCTCACCAGTCCCGCTGGCGGTGCTGCTGGGCGCGGCCGCCGTGCTGCTGGCCATCGCGGCGGTGACGGCCAGCGTCACGCTTATCCGCTCCATCAGCCTCGACCAGCTACGGGAAACAGCGGCATGAGCGCCCCCATGGTGCGCTGCGAGGGCCTGGTCCAGGTGTACGGGGCGCCCGGTGAGGAGGTCACCGCCCTGCGCGGCGTCGACCTCACGGTCGAGGCCGGGACCAGCGTCGCCCTGCTCGGCCCCTCCGGAGCCGGGAAATCCACGCTGCTGTGGCTGCTCGCCGGCCTGCTGAAGCCCACCGCGGGCGTGGCCGAAGTGTGCGGCCGGCGGGTCAACGACCTTAGCCGCAGGTCGGCCGCGCAGATGCGGCTGCGGGAGGTCGGTGTCGTCCTGCAGAACCCCGGACGTAACCTCCTGCACAACGAGACGGCTGCGGGCAACATCCTGTTCGCCCAGCGCCCCGCGCGGCGATCCCGCGCCGTCAGCCGCCGCAGGACCGCTGACCTGCTGGACTCGGTCGGCTTGGCCAGGATGGCCCACCGGCCCGCAGCCCGGCTGTCCGGTGGCGAGCAGCAACGGCTCGCGGTCGCGGTCGCCCTGGCCAACGGGCCGCAGCTGCTACTGGCCGATGAGCCAACCAGCCAGCTGGACCAGGGATCAGCGGCAATTGTCATCGAGCTGATCCGGGCCGCCCACCAGGACCTGGGCACGACCATCGTGGTCGTTAGCCATGACCCGGCCGTCGGCAGCGCACTTGGGCGCACCGTCACCATCCGCGACGGCCGGGTCGGGGCCGAAGGCCGGGCCGGCGAGGAATACCTGGTCGTCTCGCGCGACGGCTCGGTTCAGCTGCCCGCTGAGGTGCTGGAGGCCGCCCTGCCGCCGGGGACACTGGTCCGGGCGGTCCCCACCGCCGACGGTGTGCGGCTGCAACGGGCGGACCCGGGCGATGGCTGACCTGCTCGAGGCCCGCGCCGTCCGCTACAGCTGGGACGGCCAGCTCATCCTGGACGGCATCGACCTGACCGTCGCACCAGGCCAGAGCGTGGCCCTCACCGGCCCGTCCGGCTCAGGAAAGACCAGCCTGCTGGCGATCCTCTCCGGGCTCACCGCCCCCGCCAGCGGCAAGGTGTACCTCGACGGGACACCGGTCACCGGGTTCACCGGTCCTTCCGCGGGCGTGGCCCTGATCCTCCAGGGTTACGGCCTGGTTTCACTGCTGACGGCGGCCGAGAACATCGAAGTAGCGCTGCGTGCAGCGGGCATGCCCGCCCCAGGTGCCCAGGCCGCGGCCCGCGCCGCCCTCGGCGACCTCGGCCTCGGATCCCACGCCGGCCAGGTCGTTGAAGAACTCTCCGGCGGCCAGCAGCAGCGCGTAGCCGTCGCCCGCGCCCTGGCGCTACGGCCCAGGCTGCTGATCGCCGACGAGCCCACCGCAGAACTTGACCCTGCGGCCCGTGCTGTCGTGCTAGCCCGCATATTCGACGTAGCCGCCGCCGGCGGGTCCCTCGTGGTCGCCACACATGACCCGGAAGTCGCCGGCAGGTGTGACCAGACTCTCGATCTCCGGGTCGCCGCGGGCTGACGCGCATCCGGATGATCACAGACCCGCAGCCGGCCGCCCCGGCGGCACTGCCTAGGGTGAGGACCATGAAGATTGGTCTCGGCGCCCCGGTCTCGGGAGCGTGGGCCACGCCCGGGGATCTCGCCCGCTATGGGGCCGGCGCCGAGGCGGCAGGGTACGCCTCGCTGTGGACGTTCCAGCGGCTGCTGATCCCGGAAGGCTCGCAGATGGAGCCGGTGTATCAGAGCGTGCTCGACCCGATGGTGGCCCTCGGCTTCCTGGCCGCCGGGACGGCGCGGATCCGGCTCGGCGTGGCGCTCATCAACATGCCGTTCGTCTCGCCCGGCTACCTGGCCAAGCAGGCCACCACCGTCGACGTGCTGTCCGGCGGCCGGCTCGACCTGGGCCTGGGGATCGGCTGGCTGCCCCAGGAGTTCGAGCTGACCGGGGCGTCGATGGCCCGGCGCGGCGTGCGGGCCGAGGAGTACCTGGCCGTGCTGCGAGCGCTGTGGCGTCCCGGAACTGACGAGCCTGCCGCGGCTGGTGACGCCGGCCGGGAAGGCGAAGGCAGGCCGCTGAGCCGCTTCGACGGCGAGTTCTACACGGTGCCGGCCGGGCGGCAGGACCCGCAACCCGTGCAGCGGCCGGGCCCTCCGGTCCTCCTGGGTGGCATGTCCCGGGCCGCGATGGAACGGGCTGGGCGGATCGCCGACGGCTGGATGACCTCCAGCCGGGCGGACCTGTCCCGCATCAGCGACGACATTAAGGTAGTGCGGAACGCCGCCGCCGGGGCCGGGCGGAACCCGGACCAGATCCGCATCGTCTGCCGGGGGGTGGTCCGGCCGGGTGAGGAGGCGCGGACCCCCGGGACCGGTGAGCGGCTGCTGCTATCCGGCAGCTACGCACAGATCCGCGCGGACGCCTCGTGGCTCGGCGAGCATGGCGTTACCGAGCTCTTCTACGACCTCAACTGGGACCCGCTCATCGGTTCCCCGGACGTGGACCACGAGGCGGCCACCGCGCGAGCCGCGGAGATCATGGCCGCACTCGCGCCAGACCCGTAGCGTCTTCCCTCCGGGCCCATCGCTCGGCGGCGCGTCTCCGGAGGGCTGTCTCAGGCGCTGTTGCTGCGCGCGACGCCTTCCCGCAGCGCCACGGCCGCGGCTTCGGTCCGGCTCGCGACGCCCAGCTTGGCCAGGATGTTGGACACGTGCACGCTGGCCGTTTTGGCCGAGATGAACAGCGCGGCGCCAATCTCCCGGTTGCTGCGGCCCTCAGCGATGAGGCGGAGAACCTCGCGTTCGCGTACGGTGAGACCCGCCGGGGCCGCCGTGGTCCCGCCCGCTCCGCTCGCCGCGGCCCCGGCCGGCTGGCCGCCGGGCTGCGCGCCCGCGGGGCGGGTACGGCCCAGCCGGGCCCGCCGGCCCAGGTCATCCAGCGCGGCCCGCAGCGGCGCGGCGCGAAGCTGGTCGGCGGTGCGGGCCGCCTGCCACCACTGTTCCTCCGCCCCGGCCCGGTCGCTGGCTTCGGCGAGCGCCTCGGCGAGCCGCCACCGGGTACGGGCCACCTCGTAGAGGAACGACGGCCCGAACTCCGCCAGCGCCCTGCGCCAAGCGGCCGGGTCGTTGGCGCCGTTGGCGCGCTGCCACTCCGCCTCGCCGCGGGCCAGCCAGCCGCGCCCCTCCGGGCCCAGCACAAAGTTCGGCCGCAAGCGGAACGCGGCCCCCTCCCGGGCCACTTCCAGCAGGGCCCGGGCCGCCTGTACCTCGGCTGCGGCCCGCTCCTGGTCGCCCGCGGCCCGGGCCTGGACCGCCCGGTCGGCGCGAGCGGTCAGGGCGATGACCGCGGGCCTGATGATCGAGGGACCGTACCCGTACTGCTCGTGCTCGTCGAAATCGGCGCGGACGGCCGCCTCCGCTTCCTGCACCGCGAGGCTGGTGTCACCTTGCCACAAGGCCCGTTCGGCCAGCAGGCCACGGGCGATGTACGCGCAGAACCGGTCGGCCTGCCACATCGGCTCCAGCCAGACGCGCCGTTCGGCCGCCACCGCCCGGCCGCGGGCGACGTCGATGAACAGCGCCATCGCCGACAGCAGGGCCTCCGGGATGGTGGCGACCCGAACCGCGAACCCATCGGCCAGCTGCTGCGCGTGGTCCCACTCGCCGTCCGCGAAGTGGGCCTGGAAGTGCAGGTGCAGGACATCGAGGCCGTACGGGGCCAGGCTCAGCCCGGTCTCCTCGGCCCGCCGGACCCCCTGGTGCGCGACGCGCGCGGCGGCGGTCAGCTCGCCGCGCTCGAGGTGCGCCCGCGCCAGGTGTGTCGCGGCCCGCAGCTCGACGCCGAGCACCCCGGCCTCGCGCGCCTGCGCGTGCGCGGCAGTGAACAACGTGATGGCCTCGTCGTTGCGCCCCTGCCGGTGGCTGAGCAGGCCCAGCGTGACCAGCGCGTCCGCCTCGACGGACCGGGAGTGCGCGGCACGGGCGGCCGTCCGCCCGCGCTCGGCCCACTCAGCCGCGGTGCTGTCCTCGGCGGCCAGCAGGGCATTGGCGTAGGTGGCGATGGCGCGGGCCCGTTCCCGGCTCGGCGGGTTCTCCGGCAGCACGTCCACCGCGGCCCGGGCGACCGTCACGGCGCGGGGGATCATGTCCTCCTGATCGAGTTGCAGCAGGAAGTAGGCAAGCCGCTCGCCGGTCTTCGCGGACTGCACCGGATCGGATCCGGCATCCAGGAGCGCGCGCAGGCCCTGCAGCTGGTGCACGGCCCGGGGGACGTCCCCGCTGGCCGCGGCGTTGCTGGCCGAGGATAGGGCCAGCTCCTCGCGTTTGAGGCCGGCCAGCTTCTCCGGCTCGCTGACCCGTTCCCACAGCGCCAGGGCCTGGTCGAAGTGGCCGTGTGCCTCCGCGGGCGCGCCGAGCCGTTCGGCCTCCAGGCCGGCCCGCACGGACGCCGTGAAGGCACCCGGGATGTCGTGGCTGGCCAGGTAATGCTGGGCCAATTCGGCCGCGGTGCCCGGGTTGGCGGCCAGCCGTTCCTCGTCGGCCAGCAGCGCGGCCAGCGCGCCGTGCAGCCGGGTCCGCTCACCCGGTAGCAGGTCGCTGTAGACCGCCTCCCGCAGCAGCGCGTGCCGGAACGCGTACCCGTCCGCGCCGTCCGGGACCAGTAGCTGCTGCGCGACCGCTTCACGGATCGCGTCCTCGTAATCCGCCACCGGCAGCCCGGATGCGGCGCGGACCAGCTCGTCGTCGGCCCGCCGCCCGGCTACCGCGGCCACCCGCAGCACGCGCTGCGCCGCGTCGGAGAGCCGCTCCACCCGGCTGAGCAGCAGCGCGGCCAGGCCGGCGGGAAGCCCGTGGTCCTCGGCCGACCGGTGCGCCGATGCGGCGAGCAGTTCCTCCGCGTAGTAGGCGTTGCCTTCGGCCCGGGCGATGATCCCGTTGAGGACCGCGGCGTCGAGCGCGGGCTCGGCCCGGGCCGTCCCGGTGCGGGCCGCGGCGCCGGGTGCCTCCCCGGCCGTGCCAGTCCCGATCGGGCGCGGCGCCGCCGCGCCGGGGCCGTTACCCTGCGCGTCCGCCAGGGCGGTCAGGTGCTCGGCCAGCGCCGACGCCGGCAGCGGCCCGAGGGTGAGGGCGGTCACGGCCGGCAGCCGCTGCAGTTCGGCCAGGACCGGGCGGAGGGGGTGGCGCCGGTGCAGGTCGTCGGTGCGGTAGGTGCCGGCGATCACGACCCGCTCGGTTCGCAGCACCCGGCACAGGAACGTGAGCAGGTCGCGGGTGGAGGCGTCCGCCCAGTGCAGGTCCTCGAGCACCAGCAGCACCGGGGCAGCGGCGGCCAGCTCGGCCAGCAGGCCCAGCACCGCGCCGAACATCTGCTGCCGGGCCATGCCGGACCCGTAGTCGCCGGCCGGAGTGGCCGTGCCGCTTTCCGGCAGCAGCCGGCCGAGCAGCGGACGGGCGGCGAGGGCGTCGCGCAGGCTCGGCGCCGGCGCCTGGGTCGCCCCTGGTCCCCCGCCGGCACCAGGTTTCTGGCTAGCACCGCGCAGCGCGTCCGCCAGCGGCAGGTAGGGGACGCTTTCACCCAGCTCGGCGCAGTGCCCGGACAGCACGGTGAAGTGCTGCTCGGCGGCCAGCCGGCTCATCTCGGCCATCAGCCGGGTCTTACCCACGCCGGCGTCTCCGCCGACCAGCGCGATCACCGCCTGGCCGGACGCGGCGTCGTCGAGGAGCGTCAGCAGGCGTGCGAGCTCCGCGTCACGCCCGACCAGCCGTCCCCACGGCACCTCCTGGAACATGCCCCGAGTATCGCATCAGCATCCGGCACGGCCGAAGGATTAACTGGCCAGCCTGGGTAGTTTTCCAGGTATGGAAAAGGTCGTCAGAACGGATGCCGAATGGCGCGAGCAGCTCGCGCCCGAAGAGTACAAGGTACTGCGCCAGGCCGGGACCGAAGCCCCGTGGACCGGTGAGTACACCGACACCAAGACGGTGGGCGTCTACCGCTGCCGGGCGTGCGGGGCGGAGCTGTTCCGTTCCGGGGAGAAGTTCGAGTCGCACTGCGGCTGGCCGTCGTTCTACCAGCCGACCAGCGACGATGCCGTCACGCTGATTGAGGACCGGACACTGGGGATGAAGCGGACCGAGGTCCGCTGCGCCCGCTGTGACTCGCACCTGGGCCATGTGTTCGAGGGTGAAGGGTACGACGTCCCCACGGACCAGCGCTGGTGCATCAACTCGGTGTCGCTCACCCTCGAGCCGGCCGACGCGTGATCGAGCGGAAACGGGCGGGAGACAGCCCGTGAGCGAGCTGCGCGTGATCCGCGGCGGTGACCTTTCCGGCAGCACGGCGCAGACGCCCGGAATGCAGCGGTCGGCCGCCATCTCCGGCGACATGGTCGGGGCGAGCGGGCTGTGGATGGGCCGCACCGTCGTGCGGCCCGGCGCGTCCTCCGGCGACCACCATCACGGCGCGTCGGAGACGGGCATCTACGTGGTGTCCGGGCACCCGGTGTTCGTCTTCCGGGACCCGGGCACCGGCCAGATCACCCGGCTGGAGACCGAGCCCGGCAACTACGTCTGGGTACCGCCGCACGTGCCGCACCGCGAGGAGAACCCGTCCTCCGACACCGATGCCGTCGTCGTGATCGCCCGCTCCACCCAGGAAGCCATCGTCGTCAGCGTCCCCGCCCTCTGAGCGTTCCGGCCCGGCCGGGGCGGCTGAGCCGGCGGCACCGCCCCCGGCGGGTGGCCTGCCTGCACGGGCCGGACCCGGGCTCATTCGGCGTCGCCGGAATCGGGGCGGCGGGACCGCTTGACCGCGCTGCGGCGCCGTTTGTCGGCCAGCCGGCGCTCGCGCGCGGCGCGGCCGGGACGGGTGGGAACGCGGGGCCGCTGCGGCGGCGCGATCGCCTCCCGGAGCAGGTTAGCGAGCCGGCCGCGGGCGGCCCGCCGGTTCAGCAGCTGGCTGCGCTGCTCGGAGGCGACGACGGTCAGCACGCCGTCGGTCAGCCGCCCGGCCAGCTGGCTCAGCGCCCGCTCGCGGGCGTACTCGGGTAGCGCCGCGGAGTGCGCGATGTCAAAGGACAGCTCGACCCGGGTGTCGGCGGTGTTCACGGACTGGCCGCCGGGACCGGAGGACCGGGAGAACCGCTCGTGCAGTTCCCCGGCCGGTATCACCAGCCATCCGTTCACCCGCAGATCGTCCGCCACCTGACTAAGGATGCCTGACCGCGGATAACCCGTGCCAAGTCAGGCACAGGCGCGCGGCGGAACCCGTCACGGCAGGGTGGCGACCAGTTCCCGGACCGGCTTGCGGCGGCCGGTGTAGAACGGGATTTCCGCCCGGGTGTGCCAGGCGGGCCTCGGCGCCGCGCAGGTGGCGCATCAGGTCGACGATCCGGTACAGCTCGTCAGCCTCGAAGGCCAGGATCCACTCGTAGTCGTTGAGCGCGAAGCTCGACACGGTGTTGGCCCGGACGTCCGGGTACTCCCGGGCCATCTTGCCGTGCTCGGCCAGCATCGTGCGGCGCTCGGCCGGGTCCAGCAGGTACCAGTCGTACGACCGCACGAACGGGTAGACGCACACGTAGGAGCGGGGCTCCTCCTCGGCCAGGAACGCCGGGATGTGGCCCTTGTTGAACTCGGCGGGCCGGTGCAGCGCCATCACCGACCAGACCGGCTCGCTGGCCCGGCCCAGCCGGGTCCGGCGGAACCGCGTGTACATCTCCTGCAGGTCGTCCGAGGACGGCGCGATCCACCAGAGCATGTAGTCAGCGTCGGCGCGCAGGCCCTGCACGTCGTAGCAGCCGCGGGTCACGGTGCCCTTGCCGGCCGCCTCCTCCAGCAGCCCGGTCAGCTCGTCGGCGACCACGATGCGGTGGCCGGGATCCGGCCTGCTACCGCCGCCGTCGAGCGCCGCCCGGTCGCTGACCCGGAAGACCGACCACATCGTGTAGCGGATCTGCTCGTTCAGGTCCCGCGCCTTGAGCCGGGCCGCCTCGCCCCCGCGGCGGCCCCCTTCGTCATTCGCAGCCATGCTCCTATTGTCCGCCATGACCGGGCCGGGCTATCCGCCCGCACCCCCGGTGTGTCCTAGGAGACAGTGCGGGCCCGCAGGTAGTCCATGATCGCGTCGGCCGCGGTACGCGCGGTGGCGATGCAGGCCGGGATGCCGACCCCGTCGTAGGCGGCACCGCAGACGGCCAGCCCGGGCTGCGCCGCGACGCTGGCCCGGATAGCCGCGACCCGGTCCAGGTGCCCGACGGTGTACTGGGGCAGCGCCCCGCCCCACCGGGTGACGCGCGCGTCCAGCGGGGCGCCCTGGGCACCGCTCTCGTCCGCCAGGTCGGCGGCCGCGAGCGCGGCGAGTTCCCGGTCGTCCCGCTGGAGCAGGCCCTCCTCGCCGATCCGGCCGATGGAGCAGCGGATCAGGTCAACCGGCTCGGCGGAGCCGGCCAGATGCGGCCACTTCACGGTCGAGAACGTGACGGCCTTGACCGGGCGTCCTTCCACGGCCGGCACGAGGTATCCGCTCCGCTCTGTTCCCGCGGGCACCGCGTCCCGTATCGCGGGGAACCGGGACCGCGGGTAGGCGAGGGTCACGATCGCCATGCTCGCGTACTCGATGCCACCCAGCGCGGCGGCGGCCGCGGACGTCCCGGGCACGCCGTTCAGCAGGCGGCTGGCGGGCCGGGCGGGCAGGGCCAGCAGTACGGCGTCCGCGGTGATCTCTTGCGGCGCCGCGGCCGATCCGGCCGTGAGCCGCCAGCCCGTGGCGGTGCGGGCCATTGCACGGACCGTCGCGCGGGTCCGGATGACCGCGCCCGAGGCCTGCGCCACGGCGCCGGGCAGCGTGCCGAGGCCGCCGGACAGAGTGGTGAACACCGGCGGCCGCTTGGCCGGGGCAGCGGCCTGGCCAGGCGTGCCATCGCGTTCCGGCGGCGCGGGCAGCAGGGTCGCCGCGGCGTCGGCCAGCGAGCGGTGCGTGCGCGCCGCCGTGGCCAGCGGCCCGAGCGTCGCCTCGAACGACAGGTCCTCCGACCGGCCCGCGTAGACCCCGCCGAGCAGCGGATCGACGAGCCGCTCGACCAGTTCATGGCCGAACCGGGCGCCCACGTAGCCGGCGACTGGGGTGTCACCGTCCCGCGGCGTGGCCGGCAGCTCCGCGTCCTGCCGGGCCCGGGCCATCCCCCGCTCCGACAGCACCCCGGACCGGGCCAGGTCCGTCAGGTCCGCGGGCACGCCCATGAACTGGCGCTGCGGCAGTGGCCGCAGCGCGCCCCGCGTCCAGATGGCCGACGACGTGGTGCCGGGCGTGACGAGCTGGCCGCCGAGGCCGACGTCCTTGATCAGGCCGGTGCCCTCGGGCCGCCGCACGAGCAGCGCCTCCGCGCCCTCGTCCAGGGCCACTCCGGCGATGTCCGACACCGCGAGCTTGCCGCCGAGGCGCGCCGCTCCTTCCAGCACCGTGACCTGGACGGGTTCACCGCGCAGGAAGTACGCCGCCGCGAGCCCGGCGATCCCGCCGCCGACGATGACGACGCGCGGCCGCGCCCGCCGGTCTCCCCCGGTGCCCCCCGCCGTGACGGCTGCCTGTCCCGCCTGTTCCGAAGTCTGCACCCGCTCAGCCTAGGGTGGGTTTATGCGCGTAGACATCTGGAGTGATGTCGTCTGCCCGTGGTGCTACGTGGGCAAGGCGAGGTTCGAGAAGGCGCTGGCCGGTTCCGCGGCGGCGGACGAGGCTGAGGTCGTCTACCGGTCCTTCGAGCTCGACCCGGGCTGGCCCGCCGGCCAGACGATGCCGGTTCTGGAGATGCTGGCCAGCAAGTACCGGATGGCCGCCGGCGACGCCGCAGCGGCCGAAGAACAGGTGGCCGGGCTGGCCCGGGACGAAGGGCTCGGTTTCCGGACCGACCGCGAGCTGGGCAACACCTTCGACATCCACCGGGTACTGCAGCTAGGCCGTGCCCAGGGTTTCCAGCGCCGGCTGCTGGACGGGATCTACCGCGCCTACTTCGCCGAGGCACGGCCGATCTTCGAACCGGACACGCTGGCCAGCGTGGCGGCGGACGCCGGGCTGGACCCGGCTGATGTCCAGCAGACCCTGGCCAGCGAGGACTTCGCCGATGCGGTCCGCGACGACGAACGGCAGGCCCGGGAGCTGGGGATCAGCGGCGTCCCGTTCTTCGTGTTCGACGGCAGGCTCGGCGTCTCCGGGGCGCAGCCGGTCGCCACGTTCGCGGAGGCACTGCGCCAGGCCGCGGTCCCCCCGGTCTGACCGTCTCCCCGGCCTGACCGTCTCCCCGGCCTGGCCGCGCCCCCGGCCTGTCCGCCCCCCGGGCCTGACCGTGCCACGGCCGGGCCGGGGCTACGCCAGGGATCAACCGCGTCAGCGCGCGGACTCCTCGTGCACGAAATCGGTGAGCCGGGCCAGCATGTCCGGATCGGTCTCGGGCAGCACGCCGTGCCCCAGGTTGAAGATGTGGCTTTCCGCGATCCGCCCGCCCGCGAGCACGGCCCGGGCCCGTTCGGCCACGACGTCCCAGGGCGCCAGCAGCACGGCCGGATCCAGGTTGCCCTGGAGCGCAGTCTCGGCCTCAACCCGGCTCGCGGCCTCGTCCAGCGGCACCCGCCAGTCGACGCCCACCACGTCCGCGCCGGCGTGCCGCATCAGGCCGAGCAGCTCCCCGGTGCCCACGCCGAAGTGGATGCGCGGCACGTCGCGGGACTCCAGCGCGGCGAAGATCTGGGCGGAGTGCGGGAGCACGAAGGCCCGGTAGTCGGCCGGGCTGAGCGCACCAACCCAGGAGTCGAACAGCTGGACCGCCGAGGCCCCCGCGGTGATCTGCACCTCAAGGAACGTGCGGGTGATCGCGGTGAGCCGCTCCATCAGCGCGTGCCACAGCGCCGGCTCGGCGTACATCAGGGCCCGGGTCCGGTCGTGGTGCCGGGACGGCCCCCCCTCGATGAGGTAGGACGCCAGCGTGAACGGCGCGCCGGCGAAGCCGATCAGCGGCCGCGCCCCGAGTTCGCCGACCAGGTTGCCCACGGCCTTGGTGATGTACGGCACATCGCCGGGGTCGAGCGGGCGGAGCCGGTCCAGGTCGCGCAACTCCCGGATGGGCTCTTCGATGACCGGGCCGACGCCGGGCTTGATGTCGATGCCGAAGCCGACCGCCTTGAGCGGCACCACGATGTCGCTGAACAGGATGGCCGCGTCGACCTGGTAACGCCGCACAGGCTGCAGGGTGATCTCGGTGATCAGGTCAGCCTTGGTGCACGATTCGAGCATGGGCATGCCCGCGCGAACCTGGCGATATTCGGGGAGGGACCGCCCGGCCTGCCGCATGAACCAGACCGGCGTGTACGGCACCGGCTCCCGGCGGCAGGCACGCAAGAACGGCGAATCCTTCGCAAGCGACGTCACAGCAGGGATCGTCTCATAGGCCAGAAGATTGACACGCCGCCCAGCCTCCCGCGCTTTGTCGTACAGGCGTGCCAATATCGTCCTCAGCCCCGCAAAGTGCCGCCGAAGGAGGTCACAGGCCATGAGCCAGATGCCTTGGTACTGTCCCGGATGCGCTGGGGAACAGCTGTTCGAGCAGTTTCATGACATGCCCGGCCAGTGCCCGGACTCACCGGACGGGCATTGCCCGGAGTGGGCCTGCTGTGAGTGCGGCACGGCCCTGATCGTGGGCTTCCTCCCGCAGGAGGCGCCGTTCCGCGGTGACGCGCCGCGCCGTCCCGGCCGGGCGGCATGAGGTCGGGAAAAACCGGCATGACGCCCGCTGACGGCGGTATTCGCGCCGGAGTTTGCGTGAGGAAGCAGCGGGCCCGGCATACGCTCTGTACATGAGATCGGCCGACCGGCCGGTGCGGACGCACCCGGCACCGAGTGATGCGCCGCAGCCTGACGACGAGGCGACCAGGGTGTTCGGTACCGCGGTGGCCGGATTCCAGGCGGGTCTCGAGCGCCAGGGCAGCCTGCGGGCCGAATTCACCTTTGAGGACGTCCCGGCACCCAAAAGGCTGGCGCCGTATGCCACCGCGACCGCCGCTACCGTACGGCGCGACCAGACGGACATTGCCTGGGGGCGCCTGGTCCTGCTGTTCGATCCCGAGGAACCGGAGGGCTGGCACGGCTGCTACCGGCTCATCAGTTACCTGCGGGCGGAGATCGACCCGGAGATCGCGGCCGACCCGATGCTCGGCCAGGTGGGCTGGAGCTGGCTGATCGAGGCCCTGGACGCGCGCACGCCCGGCTATGCGGCCCCGAGCGGGACGGTGACCCGGGTGACGACCGAGGGGTTTGGCGGCAAGGAGGACGAACCGCCCGTCCATGGATACGAGCAGCGGGCCAGCTGGACTCCGGCGGCCGACAACATGTCCCTGGATGGCCCGGACATCGCCGCCCACGTGACGGCCTGGTGCGACTCGCTGGCGGCCGCGGCCGGCCTGCCTCCCCTGGCGCTTGGCGCGCGCCCGCTGCCGCCGCCGGGCCGGGCCGGGGAGCAACGCCAGCGGCGGCGCCGGTGACCGCGGAGAGGCAGCCCGCCGGGGACAGCGGACAGGTGGTACCCCTGCTCGAGCCGCGTGATGGCCTGCCTCCGGTCGTGGAGACGGCCGGGGAACTGGACCGGGTGACCCGCGCCATGGCCGGCGGCACCGGCCCGGTCGCGGTCGACGCTGAGCGGGCCTCCGGCTACCGCTACGGGCACCGCGCCTACCTGGTGCAGTTGCGCCGCGCGGGCGCGGGCACGGCCCTGATCGACCCGGTCACCTGCCCGGACCTGTCCGGCCTGGACGCCGCGCTGGCCGGCACCGAGGCCGTGCTGCACGCCGCGTCGCAGGATCTCCCCTGCCTGGCCGAGCTCAACTACCGCCCGCGGATGCTGTTCGACACCGAACTGGCCGGACGGCTGCTCGGCTTCCCGCGGGTGGCGCTGGGCACGCTGGTGGAGACCGTGCTCGGCCTGCACCTGGAGAAGGGCCATTCGGCGGCCGACTGGTCGACGCGCCCACTGCCCGCCGACTGGCTCCGGTACGCCGCCCTCGACGTCGAGGTCCTCATCGAACTGCGGGACGCGCTCGCCGAGATGCTGGCCGGCCAGGGCAAGCTGGACTGGGCGCGGCAGGAGTTCGCCGCCGTGCTGTCCGCCGCCCCGCCCGCCCCGCGCCCCGACCCGTGGCGGCGCACCTCCGGCATCCACCGGGTGCGCAGCCGCCGCAGCCTGGCGGTAGTCCGCGAACTATGGGAGCAGCGCGACAAGATCGCGCAGGAGATGAACCTGTCACCGGGGCGGGTGCTGCCCGACTCCGCGATCGTTGAGGCGGCCCGGGCGCTGCCCACCAGCAACGGCACGCTGACCCGGATACCCGGGTTCACCGGCCGGGTCGCCCGCAAGCACCTGGCGGAATGGCTGGGCGCGATCCGCCAGGCCCGGGGCCTGCCGGAGAGCGCACTGCCGGACACCGGCGGCCCCGCGGCCGCCACCGGGCCGCCGCCCACCCACCGCTGGGCCGAACGCGATCCGGCCGCCGCGGCGCGCCTGATCGCGGTCCGCGCCACCGTGGCCGACCTGGCCGCGGAGCACACGATGCCCGCGGAAAACCTGCTCCAGCCGGATGCGGTCCGCCGGATCAGCTGGGAACCGCCGGATCCGCCCGGCCCGCTCGCGGTCGAGGCAGCGCTGGCCGGTTACGGCGCCCGCCACTGGCAGCGCGAACTGACCGCCGGGCCCATCTCGGCGGCCATCGAGGACCCGGCCGCGCACACCCCGAACACCCACGGGCCGGGGGGGCACGGCCCCGCGGTCGTCCAGGAGGCGGACACCGAGCCGGAGACCGAGGCGTGAGCACGCCCGCGCTGCCGGGCATCTTTGGCGCGATGGAGCCCGTGCTCAACCATTACGGGTACCTCGCCGTGGCGGCCCTGGTCATGCTGGAGGACTTCGGCATCCCAGTGCCGGGTGAGACCGTGGTGATCGCCGCCTCGCTGTACGCGGGCGCGGGCCGGCTGAACGTGGTGCTGGTCGGCGTGATCGCCACCCTCGCCGCGATCGTCGGCGACAACATCGGCTTCGCGATCGGGCACTTCGGCGGGCGCACGCTGGCCCTGCGCTGGGGGAAGTACGTCTTCCTGACCGCGGAGCGGCTGGACAAGGCGGAATACTTCTTCGAGCATCACGGCGGCAAGATCATCGTGATCGCGCGCTTCATCGAGGGGCTCCGGCAGGCCAACGGCATCGTGGCCGGCATCACCGGCATGCACTGGAAACGTTTCATCTTCTTCAACGCGATCGGCGCCGCGCTCTGGGTCGGCGTCTGGGTCAGCCTCGGCTACCTGGCCGGGAACTACATCACGACCATCTACACCCAGATCACCCGGTACTCGCTATACGCGCTGATCGCCCTGGGGGTCGCGATCGTCGCGTTCATCGCGTGGCGGCTGTGGCGCCGCCGGGGCCGGCGGGCGGAGCAGGCGGGACGCGCGCAGGCCGCCGAGGCGACAGAGGCTGCTGGGGCTGAAAAGGTTGCTGGGACCGTGGAAGCCACCGGGGCTTCAGAGGCTGCCGGGGCTTCAGAGGCCAGCGGGACTTCAGAGGCCAGCGGGACCGAAGCTGGCACGGCCCCAGAGGCTCGCGGGGCCGAAGCTGGCACGACCCCAGAGCCGTCCGGAACCCCAGCTGAACCACCGGCGGCCGCTGAACCACCGGCGGCCGCTGAACCACCGGACGGACTGCCGCCGCTATCACCGAACGGGACGGCCAGGCGCTCGTACGCCGCTGCGAAGTCTCCGGACGAAGGGGACAAGGGCACGCCGCGCTGAGCCTGGCGTGGCGGCCCACTGGTCCGCGTTCACGATCTTCCGGCGGTGGCGGGGGGACGAAGACTCAAGACCGGGTCACGAGTCCGGCGCGGACACGTCGTATCGCTCCAGCCCCGCCAGGCTGCTCTCAGCGGCCTGCAGCACCCAGAAGCTGCTCTTGGCCAGATGAGACTCGGCCGGCGGCTTGGCCCCGAGATAGTCACACGCCAGCGCGAGCAGTTCGGGGATATTTTCCCGGTGCGCGCACACGAGGGTGGGCACGCCCGCGGCCAGGAGCCGCTCCAGGGCGGGCGCCGGATCAGCAAGTCCCGTTCGGTGTGATGAATCGTGGACGCGGCCCGGTACCAAGAATGCGTCGTCAACCTCGACGGGCGCGCCGACGTGCGCCGCGTACGGCGCCACCGTCTCGGTGCAGCGCAGCGCGGATGAGCTGACCACCCGGACCGGATCGAAGCAGGTGAGCAGCGGCACCATGGCCAGCGCGTCGGCCCGCCCCTGGTGGTCGAGCGGCCGGAGCAGGTCGTTGCCGTCCCAGTCTTCCTTGCGGCCCGCCGACGCGTGCCGCGCGAGGATGAGCGGGACCGTCTGGTGCGGCCACTGCGCGAAGTCCTCGAGCACGGTCACGTCGTCGGGGTAGGACACCCGCTCGACGGCGCGCGGGAGGCTGAGCCATTCGATCCCGTCAACCTCGTTATTCGCGATGAACGGGGCGCCCCGGTCCGGCACCGGGCCGGCCGCGGCCCAGTAGTGCACGACCTTGGGGTGGCCGCCCGCCAGGTACCGGACGGTCCGGAGCCGCCGGCCGAGCACCGGGCGGATGCCCGTCTCCTCGGCCACCTCCCGGACCGCCGTCTGCGGGAGCTGCTCCCCCGGGTCACGCTTGCCTTTGGCCAGCGACCAGTCGTCGCGCCGCGGGCGGTGGATGAGCAGCACTTCCGGGCCGTCGGCGCCGCGCCGCCACACAATGACCCCGGCGGCCAGGATCTCCCCGGGGTCCGTGGCCGGCCCATCGCCACGCCGAGCCGCCAGACCGCCTGGCGGCTGGCCGGCGGGTTCAGGCATCGGAGGCGCGGCCGCGGCGATCCCCGATCAGCATGACCTGGATGTCGCGCAGCCGTTCGCCGTTGGGCCCGCGGTTGTGCCGGGCCCATTTCCCGTCCGCGTCCAGCCACCACGACGCGGTGCCGTCGTCCATCCCCAGGTCAAGCAGTCTCCGCAGTTCGCGGGCTTGGCCCCGGTCGGTGACACGCACGATCACTTCCACCCGGCGGTCCAGGTTCCGGTGCATCAGGTCGGGGCTGCCCAGCCACACCTCGCCGACGCTGCCCGGGTCGGCTTCGTCGTACTCCCCCGTGCCGAACGCATACACCCGCGAGTGCTCCAGGAACCTGCCGAGCACGCTGTGCACGCGGATGGTCTCCGACAGCCCGGGGACGCCCGGGCGCAGCGCGCAGATCCCGCGTATCCACAGGTCGATCGGCACCCCGGCCTGGGACGCGCGGTAGAGCGCGTCGACGATCACCTCGTCGATGAGCGCGTTGCACTTGAACTGGATGCGGGCGGACTTCCCGGCCCGCATCCGGTCCGCCTGGTGCGCGATCCGGCCGACCAGCCCGGCCCGCAGCGATTCGGGGGCGACCAGCAGCTGCTGGTAGGAGTCCTGCCGGCTGTACCCCGTGAGGTGGTTGTACAGGTCGGTGACGTCCTCGCTGACGGTCGGGTCGGCGGTCAGCAGGCCGAAGTCCTCATACAGCCGGGCGGTGGCCGGGTTGTAGTTGCCGGTGCCGATGTGGCAGTAGCGCAGCAGCGTCCCGTCGGCTTCCTCACGGACGATGAGCAGCACCTTGCAGTGGGTCTTCAGGCCCACGAAGCCGTAGACGACGTGGCAGCCCGCCTCCTCCAGCTTCCTGGCCCAGGCGATGTTGGCCCGCTCGTCGCCGCGCGCCTTGATCTCGACGACCACGACCACCTGCTTGCCGAGCTCGGCCGCGTCGATCAGCGCGTCCACGATCGGCGAGTCGCCGCTGGTCCGGTAGAGCGTCTGCTTGATGGCCAGCACGCTGGGGTCAGCCGCCGCCGCCTCGATGAGCCGCTCGACGCTGGTGGTGAACGACTCGTACGGGTGGTGCACCAGGACGTCACGCTCGCGCAGCGCGGCGAAGATGTCGGTGTCCTTCGGGATGGCGGAGGAGGAGGGCACGAACGGCGGGTACCGGAGCTCGCCGATGTCGAGGTCGGCGATCGCGGTCAGGCCGGACAGGTCCAGTGGCCCGGGCACCCGGTACACCGCGCGCCGGTCCACGCCCAGCTCGGTGATGAGCCGGTCCAGCACGTCGCTGGACATCGAGTCCTCCACCTCGAGCCGGACCGCGGGATCGAAACGCCGCCGGAGCAGTTCGCGCTCCAGCGCCTGCAGCAGGTCTTCGGTGACGTCCTCGTCCACTTCCAGGTCCCGGACCCGGGTGACCCGGAAGGCGTGATGCTCAACGATGTCCAGGCCCGCGAACAGCTGCGTCAGGTGCGCCGCGATGACGTCCTCGATCGGGACGAACCGCTGCGGGGCGACGGCCAGGAACCGGGGCAGCAGCGGCGGCACCTTGACCCGCGCGAACATCGTCGCGCCGGTCCGCGGGTCGGCCACCATGACCGCCAGGTTGAGCGACAGCCCGGAGATGAACGGGAACGGGTGCGCGGGGTCGACGACGAGGGGCGTCAGCACCGGGTAGATCCGGTCCCGGAACAGCTCGCGCAGGTTGCCGCGCTCGGCCGAGGACAGTTCCTTCCAGCGGAGGACCTCGATCCCCTCCCCGCTGAGCGAGGGCAGGATCTGGTTGGTGAAGCAGGCCGCGTGCCGCGCGGTGAGCCGGCCGGCGAGATCCAGGGTCCGGTTCAGCACCTGGCCGGGAAGCTGGACGCTGACCCCCTCGACCGGGAGGCCAGCGGCCATGCGCCGCATCAGGCCGGCCACCCTGACCATGAAGAACTCGTCCAGATTGCTCGCGAAGATAGCCAGGAACCGGACTCGCTCCAGCAGCGGGACGCTCTCGTCTTCGGCCAGCTCAAGCACCCGCTGGTTGAACCGGAGCCAGCTTTCCTCCCGGTCGAGGTACCGGTTCGCGGGCAGCGGCGGAAGATCGCTGGGCATGGTGCTGGCCTCAGCGGTGCCCACGGCCGGGCCGGCGCCGGTCCCGGGCGTGCCGCTGTCCGGCCCGGCGCTGGTCACGAGGTGGCCATTCTGGCCCGCGTTCCTGGTTCCTGCGTTCCTGGGCTGGGCGTTCCTCGTCCCGGGGCTCCTGGTCTCGGCGTTTTTCGGCTTCGCGTTCTTGGACTTGGCACGGCCCTTGCTGGCCACCGGGACCGGCGCGATGCCCTCCGGGGCATCGCGGCTCGCGGTCACCGGCGGCATCTCGTCACGTATCTCACCCTCTGCGGCCGCTTCCCGGGCCATGCCCACCGGGCTGATCTCAACGCCGCCGAAAAGGCGCGGCTCGCCGTCGTTCATGCTCCCATTGTCACAGGCATGTGATCCACCGAGAACCCCCTGAGTACGTGACGCAATGTGTCCAAGTGTCGTCACGTCTCGTTACGGCTGGCGCGCCGGCGCGCTCGGTTGTCGTTGCCGCAGCGGCACGGCAGCGGCATGCAGCGGGATCCCGGAGCCGGCGGGCGCGCCGGGCAGGCCGCCTCCTTCGATCACCGAGGGTAGCAACGGACGGTCCATTGGTAACGGGAGCGGCACGCCAGCAACCCACGTAACGCGAATTGCCTATCATGCTGGTGTGCTTTCAGGTGAACACGGCTCAGATGACGAGGAAACGGCGCCTGCCGGCCGGCCCGGCCCGCCCCGGATCGGCACCTTTACCCTGCCGCGGCCGGGCGCCGGCGTGGTCGCGGCAGAGCCGCCCGGCACCGGGCCTGGGTACTGGGCGGGCGGGCCGTCCGCGGCGTTCGCCGACGGGGAGATCTTCCTGGCCTACCGGCTGCGGCGGCCGCTGGGGCACGGCCGGGGGTACGCGGTGGCGGTGGCACGTTCGGCCGACGGTGAGCACTTCGAGCCGATGGCGATGATCCGCAAGGAGGACATGGCCACTGATTCGCTGGAGCGCCCGTTCCTGGTGCAGACGCCCGGGGGAACCTGGCGGCTCTATCTCAGCTGCGCGACGCCGGGCACGAAGCACTGGCGGGTCGACGTGATCGAGGCCGCCCATCCGTCCGAGTTCGACTCCCGCCGCAGCCAGCTGGTGCTGCCGGGCGACTCGAAGAAGGGCGTCAAGGACCCGGTGATCGTCCGCCGCGACGGCGAGTGGCACATGTGGGTCACCTGCCATCCGCTGGACGACCCGGCCGAGGCGGACCAGATGGTCACCGAATACGCCACGAGCTCGGACGGCATGACCTGGACGTGGGACGGGCTCGCGCTCGCCGGGCGGCCCGGCCGGTGGGATTCGCGAGGTGCCCGGGTGACGGCGGTCTGCTACTCCGGGGACACGATCGTGGCCTACTACGACGGCCGGGCCACCGCCGCGGAGAACTACGAGGAACGGACCGGGGTCGCGACCGGCACCGAGCCGACGCTGCTCACCGCGGTGGGCGACGAGCCCCTGGCCTGGTCGCCGTATCACGGCGGCGGCCTGCGGTACCTGGACATCCTGCCGCTGCCGGATGGCCGCCACCGCCTCTACTACGAGATGACCCGGCCCGACGGCGCACACGAGCTGCGCACGGAACTGCAGTAGCGCCGCTCCGGGTCAGCTCAGCTGGACCGGGCGGCCGTTCCTGGCCTGCGACTGTCCATCCGGCCGCGCGCCGACCATCCCGCCGGACCGGTCGCGGGGGGCGCGCCAGTCACTGAAGTCCCCGCCGAGGACGCGTTCGAGGAGCTGCAGGTCCGCCTCGAACCGCGGGATGAGCTCCTGGCGCTGCTGCCAGCCGAGCGGCTGGCGTTCCCGGTTGTGACGCTGCAGGAACCGCTCGAGCCGGGCCGTGGCCGCGGTCGACGCCGACCCCGGCAGGAACCGGCCCGCGGCCGAGCCCGCCCGCAGGACCTGGCCGACCGCGCGGTGGGCCAGCGTCGCCTCGGGATGCGCGGTGACGTTCTGCCGTGGCACTTCGGTGACGACCCCCGGCTCCACGCCGAGGAAGCCGAAGATGCCGTCCAGGGTCGCGGCGGGCTGGTCCACGAGCTGGCGGTAACGGATGACGTAGACCTGCTCGCGCGGGAACAGCGAAAAGATGTGCTCGAGCTGCTCCCCGTACCGGCCCAGCGCGGTGTAGTGCCAGAACGACGCCCAGCCGGCCGCGATCCGGCGCTCCTCCTCCCCGCAGGCCTGAATGAAGTCCCCCACGGGCTCGAGCCCGGCGGACCAAAGGTGCGTCCAGTTCGAGTGGGCGCGCTCCACCGGGTCCCGGATGATCGCGATGAGCCTGGCCTCGGGGAGCAGGTCACGGATGCGGTTCATGACGTCGCGGTCATACATGTACAGCGGCGTCGACTCGCCCCGCAGCGTGCCGCCGGGGGCCGCGTCGAAGAGGGCCTCGTAATCCGCCCGTTTCCAGACGTGCTCCCGGTAGGTGAGCGCGTCACCGGGACCGCCCCGTGTAGGGGGCGGGCCGTCGCTCAGGAAGTACTTCGGTTCTTTGATGGGTGACATGTAGAGGGCCGGATGGCCAGCCAGGGCTGCGTGCAGTGCGGTCGTCCCCGCCTTCGGCGCGCCAATCACCAGGAAGTCCGGCAGTGCCACAGGGCCTCCTCACCAGGCAAGACTCCAGGAAGACACGAGTTTAGAATTATGTCGATTCAATAACTAGGTTATTGGCGTGAACCTACCATCCCGTCCGGGGGCGCGATAGTTCGCCCCTTGCCAGCCGCCGGCTCCCGCGGCCGCCGGGGAAGGTCCCCGTATGTACGAGCCGATGTCCTACCCGGTTCCCGCCCGGCCTGACGGACGCTTGACATGTGACCATTTGGTCACCTATCTTGGGCGTGATGGATGACGACAACCGCGTCTTCAAGGCCCTTGCGGACCGGACCCGCCGCCGCCTGCTGGACCGGCTCTTCGACCGGGACGGCCGCACGCTGACCGAACTGGAAGCCGACCTGGAGATGACCCGCTTCGGGGTGATGAAGCACCTGCGGGTCCTCGAAGAGGCGGGGCTGATCGTCACCCGCCGCTCGGGCCGGGAGAAGCTTCACTTCCTCAATCCGGTGCCGATCCGGCTCATCCACGACCGGTGGATCGACAAGTACACCGAAGGCCCTGCCGCGCTGCTCGCCGGCATCAAGCACGCCCTGGAGGACGGCCCATGACCACCACGACCGACCTGACCACGCAGATCTATCAAGTGTTCATCAAGGCCAGCCCCGAGCAGATCTGGGCGGCCATCACCACGCCCGGATACACGGCCCGCTACTTCCACGGCGCCCGGATCGAGGTCTCTGCCGATCGTTACATCTCCCACGGCCCGGACGGGGCGACGTGGGGAGACGGGCCGGTGCTGGAATTCGATCCGCCCCGGCGACTGGTGCACGAATGGCGCTCGCTGTACGACCCGGACATGGCGCAGGAGCAGCCAAGCCGGGTCACCTGGGAGATCGAGCCGGAAGAGGGCGGCTACTGCAAGCTGACGCTGACCCATGACCGGCTCGAAGGAGCGCCCAGGACCGCGGCCAGCGTCTCGGGGCCGGGCTGGATGTTCGTGCTCAGCGGCCTGAAGACGCTGCTGGAGACCGGCTCACCGCTCGCCGCCAGCTAGCCTCGCCACTCGCCAAAACTGGACGGCAGCGGAGGCATACGCCGCTAAGTGCCCGCGGTCCGGCGTCGGTTTTCCGCAGATGCTGCGGAAAACCGACGCCGATCATGAGGGGGACGCGGACGGCTGCCACTCCTGACGCAGATCCGCGAGCATGGCGTGGAAGTCCGGGAAGGTCTTGCGGACACAGCCGGGATCATCGAGGGTCAGGCCCGGGACCCGCAGGCCGGTGATGCTGAAGCTCATCGCGATACGGTGGTCGCCCCGGCATTCGATCTGGGCGGCCTTGGGCGTGCCGGGCCAGATCTCGATCCAGTCCGGCCCGGTCGCGACCTGCACGCCGAGCCGCCGCAGGTTGACCGCGCAGGCATCCAGCCGGTCGGACTCCTTGACCCGGGTGTTCCCGACGTCGACGATCCGCACCGGGCCGTCCGCGAACGGGGCGATCGCGGCCAGGGTCGGCATGGTGTCGGAGATGTCCCGCATGTTGACCTCGCCGCCGTGCAGCGGGCCCGTGCCGGTGACGCTGATCCCGTCCGGCTCGAACATGACCCGTGCCCCCAGCCGGCGCAGCACGCGCGCGAACTCCACGTCCCCCTGCAGGGAGTCCGCGTACAGCCCGGGCACGAAGACCGTCTCGCCGGTCACCGCGGCGGCCGCGAAGAAATAGCTGGCGGCGGAGGCATCCGGCTCGATCATGAAACTGCGGGCCGCGTACCCGCCGGGGCGGACCGTGAAGCTGTCACCGTCGCGGGTGACGCGCGCCCCGAACTGGCGCATCATCTTCACGGTCATCTCCACGTACGGGGCCGACACCATGCCGGTCACCGTGATCGTCAGGCCCTGGCTGGCCAGCGGGGCCGCCATCAGCAGCGCGGTCAGGAACTGTGAGGAGACGCTCGCGTCCAGCGTGACCTGGCCGCCGGCCAGGCCGTCCGTGGTCACCGTCAGCGGGAGATGCCCTTCGGCCCGCTCGTGGGTCACGGTCACGCCGAGCCCGCGCAGCGCCTCGACCATCGGGCCAACCGGGCGGCGGCGCATCTGCGGGGAGGCGTCGAACCGGAACGTTCCGTGCCCGGCGGCCGCCAGCGCAGGCAGGAACCGGGCCGCCGTGCCCGCGTCGCGGCAGTAGACGTCGGCTGACGGGGCGGGCGGCCCGGCCGGGCTGCCCATGAGGATCCAGTCATCGCCGGAAAGCTGCACGCTGTACCCGAGCGCGGCCAGCCCTTCGGCGAAGGCCTCGGTGTCGTCGGACAGCAGCGGCCGCCGCAGGTACGTCAGGCCGGGCGCGCAGGCCCCGAGGAACAGGGCGCGCGCGGTCACCGACTTCGATCCAGGAATCCGAACCTCGGCCACGATGCTCCCGCCTGCCTGCCGTCTGCCAGCCAGCCAGCGTAGCGGACCGATCATGCCACCGAACGGACCTGGTCCGGGCCTATCTCCTCCCTTGGGGCCAGCCCGGGCAGGTGCGGCTCGGCTGGCCCGGGGTTCATCGCAGGGCCGCGACCACCTCGCGGGCCATGGCCTGCTCCCCCAGGGCGTTCGGGTGCATCGGCACCGCCAGGGAGGTGGGGATCAGGCCCTCCACCCACTTCACGCCCGGGTGCTGGCAGGCGTCGTGCCCGGCGCTGGCCGCGTACATGTTCACGAACGTGTCGCGGTACGCGGCGGCTGCGGCGGCCAGCATCGCGTTGAGCTGAACCTCGATCCCGCGCAGGTAGGGCACGTCACCGCGGGAGACGGCGACCTCCGGCCAGCACCCGTTCCCGCTGGCCGGGAGGATCTGCGGGTAGCCGACGAGCAGGATCCGGGCGTGCGGCGCCCGCTGCCGGATCGCACTCAGCACGGCCGCCACCTTCGGGCCGGTCTGAGTGATGGCCCGGGCGAGCTGGTCGGTGCCGCCCGCGGTATAGTGCGCGCGGCACGGGTCGCCGGCTGGGCTGGTCAGGCTCAGCGCCGCGCAGGTGGTCGCGATGCGCCCGACGCCGATGTCATCCCCGCCGACCTGGACCGTGACCAGCGTGTCCGCGGCGGAGAGCGCGTTCAGCTGCGGGGGGTTCGGCTCACCGGCGGCGAGCTGGGTCTGGCTCATGTCGGCTGTCGAGGCGCCGAAGCAGCTGACGTTGACGAAAAACGCCGGGTGCAGGGCCGCCGCGACCAGGGCCGGGTAGTCCTGGACCGAGCGCAGGCATCCCGCGGGCGATGACCCGCCCGGCGCGTGCGCGAGCGGCGCGGCGGTGAACGAGTCGCCGAGGGCCACGTACGTCCCGCTCAGGTGCGGCGCGCCGCCCCCGGTCGCGGGGCTGGCCGTCTGGCCGTGACCGCCCGCCGTGGGTGCGGCGGAGCGCCCGGGCCCGTCCGGCTTCCCGCTGCCGAGGCCGCACGCGGCCAGCGTGATGACCAGCAGCAGGCACGCGGGGGCCAGAACGGTCCAGCGGTGCACGCTGCCAGTCATGGGATCTCCCTGCCGCGGATCCGTCACCTCACGCTACGGACTGTGCCGGGCCGGCACAAATGCCGCGCGGCGCGGGCGGGCGGCCGCGTGAGCCTCCTAGTGCGGCCGCGTGAGCCTCCTAGTGCGACTGTGACGCGAAGTCTTTCTAGTGCGACTGTGACGCGAAGTCTTTCTAGTGCGACTGTGACGCGAAGTCTTTGCCGCGGATGGCGGCCAGCGACACGACGCCAGCGACGAACGCGATGATCGCCGCGACCAGCAGGATCTGGTTGAGCCCGGTGGTGAAGGCGGTCCGGGTTATCGTGCCCACGGCCTGCCGGGCCTGGGCCGGAAGCGAGCCGATCAGCGTCCCGACCTTCCCGGACTGCACCGCGGAGACGACCTCCGCTCCCTTGCCGGACAGGCCGGGCACCGTGGCCACCTTGGCCTGCACGACGCTTTTCACCTGGCTGGAGAACAGCGTCCCGAGCAGGGCGATGCCGGTCGCGATGCCGACCTGGCGGAAGGTGGAGTTGATACCCGACGCCATCCCGGCGCGCTGGGGGGCGACGACACCGACCGCGGTGGAGGCGAGCGGCGGGTTCACCAGGCCGATGCCCAGGCCGCCCACGATCATGCCCGGGATGAGATGAGTCCAGCCCGAGCCCGCGTTGAGCCCGCGCATGAGCAGCAGCCCCACGCCGATAAGGATCAGCCCCGGCCCGATCAGCAGGCGGACCGGGACCTTCGAGGACAGCCGCCCCGCCAGGGTCGCGGTCACCAGGATCGCGCCGGACAGCACCATGACCCGCACACCGGTCCCCAGGGCCGAAAAGCCCAGGATGTCCTGGAGGTACAGCACCAGGTAGAGCAGCATCGAGAAGATCGATGCGCTGAGGCCGAACGCCGCGACCGAGCCGCCGCTGAACGTCGGGAGCTTGAATAGCGTGAGGTCGAACATCGGGTGCGTCATCCGCAGCTCGGCGATGACGAAGGCGACGAGCAGGACGGCCGCGAGCGCGAAGCAGCCGAGCACGAGACGGTCGGTGAACGACTTCTGGTTCGACTCGATCAGCCCGTAGACCAGGCTGGACAGCGCCACCGTGAAGAGGACGAACCCGACCCAGTCCGGCCCGCTGGCCTGCGGAGCACGCGATTCGGCCACCCTGAGCATGGCGATGACGACCGCCGCGACGCCGAACGGCACGTTCACGAAGAAGATCCAGCGCCAGGACAGGCCCGTGGTGAGCACCCCGCCGGCCAGCGGGCCGATCGCCACGGCCAGGCCGGTCACGGCGCCCCAGATGCCGAACGCGATGCCGCGTTCCTTGCCGCGGAACGCGTCGGCGAGCAGCGCCAGTGACACCGCGAACATGATCGCGCCGCCGACGCCCTGCAGGCCACGGGACAGCTGCAGCATCAGTGTGGTCTGGGCGAAGCCGCACAGCGCGGACGCGGCCGTGAAGATAACCAGGCCGATCAGGTACATCAGCCGCCGCCCGTACATGTCCGCAAGGCTGCCCGCGGTCAGCAGGAACGCGGCCAGGGTGAGCGCGTAGGCGTCGACGACCCACTGCAGGTCGGAGAAGCTCGAGTGCAGCGCCACCTGGATGTCCGGCAGCGCCACGTTCACGATCGTGATGTCCAGTAGCAGCATGAACGTGCCGAGGCACACCGCGACCAGCGTCCACCACTTGTTGCCACGCTGGGTGTTCTCGTGCTGGGCCTGATGCCCGCTGTCGCCGACGTGCAGGCGCTGGGCACCCTCATGCTGGCCGTGATGGCCGGCGTCGCGGGCATGGTGATGCGGGCGGCCGGCCAGCACCGGACGCACCGGACGCGCCGGACGCGCCGGACGCACCGGACAGGTCTTCGTGGGCTTCGGTCACCATGGCTCCTGGGGGCGCAGCGGCAGATTGACGCAGGCACGTTGCGTGCGACGTACCACCTCTCCAGCGTTTCATGCAGGTCCGGCGCGGCGCGACCGGCCCGGTCTTACGGCCCGGTCCCGCAGCCCGGAGACCGAAAAGCCTGGCACGATGCCCAGCCTCACGGTGCGCTGTGCGCTCGGGCGCCCAGCCGTGTCGTGCCGGGGATCATCCTCTGTGGGTGATCCGGGCGGAACGAACAGTCGCGAGTATGGAGGCCGCGCAGGCCGCGCAGGCCGCGCAGGCCGCGGTGGCTAGGCGCGAGAGGCGCGTCGATGGTGCTAACGCCAGCTTCTTTCGGAAGGTTCACGTCCTGGGCGAAGCCAGTGAAACGCCTTCGGGCGAAAGGAGTGCCGAGGTGAGCGAGCAATTCAAGGGCGCGATCAATGTCGATATCAGGGATTCGGTGCCCGACTGGTCACCGTTCGAGCCGCCGAAGGCCCCCGACGGCGCGCCGAACGTCGTTTACATCGTCCTCGACGACGTGGGCTTTTCGGCCATGTCCTGCTATGGCGGCCCGATCGAGACACCGAACATCGACCGCCTCGCCGCCGACGGTATCCGGTACACCCAGTGGCACACCACGGCGCTGTGCTCCCCGACCCGCTCCTGCCTGCTGACCGGCCGTAACCACACCCGTAACAGCATGGCGTGCATTACCGAGGTCGCGACCGGGTTCCCGAACGCGAGCGGGACGATCCCGCCGGAGAACGGCATGATCTCCGAGATCCTCGGCGAGCAGGGCTGGAACACCTACATGACGGGCAAGTGGCACCTGTGCCCAACGGTCGAGATGAACCTGGCCTCGACCCGGCGGAACTGGCCGACCGGCCGCGGGTTCGAGCGGTTCTACGGGTTCCTGGGCGCCGAGACCAACCAGTGGTACCCCGACCTGGTGTATGACAACCACCCGGTGGACCAGCCCAAGTCACCGGCCGAGGGCTACCACCTCACCGACGACCTGACCGACAGGGCGCTGGAGTTCATCAAGGACGCCAAGACGGTCGCGCCGGACAAGCCGTACTTCCTCTACTATGCGCCCGGCGCCTGCCACGCGCCGCATCATGTCTCCAAAGAGTGGGCCGATAAGTTCAAGGGCCGCTTCGACATGGGGTACGAGGCGATCCGGGAGCAGACCCTGGCCCGGCAGAAGGAGATGGGCATCGTCCCGGCCGGCACCGAGCTACCGCCGGTCAACCCGATCGGCACGCCGGAGACCCGGCAGGGCCCGGACGGTCAGCCGTTCCCGCTGATGGATGTCACCCGGCCGTGGGACTCGCTGTCCGCCGATGAAAAGCGGCTGTTCTGCCGGATGGCCGAGGTGTACGCGGGATTCCTCGCGCACACCGACCACCACATCGGCCGGCTGCTGGACTACCTGGAAGAATCCGGGCAGCGCGACAACACCATGGTCATCCTGGTGTCGGACAACGGCGCCAGCGGCGAGGGCGGCCCGGACGGGTCGCTGAACGAAAACAAGATGATCAACGGCATCCCCGACGACATCCAGGCGAACCTGGCGATGATCGACGAGCTCGGCGGGACCAGGACCTACAACCACTACCCCAACGGGTGGGCGATGGCGTTCAACACGCCGTTCAAGATGTGGAAGCGGTATGAGTTCAACGGCGGCACCGCCGACCCGTGCATCATCTCCTGGCCCTCCGCCGCTACCGGGGCCGCGGCGGGCCGGGGCGAGCTGCGGCACCAGTACCACCACGCGATCGACATCGTGCCGACCATCCTGGACACCCTCGGCGTCGAGCCCCCGGCCACGATCAAGGGTCACGTGCAGAGCCGCTTCGACGGGGTGAGCATGCGCTACACCGCCGAGATGGAATCGGCGCCGTCGGCCCGCAGGACCCAGTTCTACTCGATGCTCGGCTCCCGCGGGATCTGGCACGACGGCTGGAAGGCCGTCACTAACCACCCCTCCACCAGCGGCTGGGGCCACTTCAACGACGACACCTGGGAGCTGTACCACACCGACACCGACCGGGCCGAGCTGCACGACCTGGCTGCCGAGCACCCCGGCAAGCTGCGGGAGCTGGTCAACTTGTGGTTCGCCGAAGCCGGGGACAACGGCGCGTTCCCGCTCGATGACCGGTCCCCGCTGGAACTCGTGACCACGCCGCGGCCGCAGCTGGCCTCCGCCCGCGACCGGTACGTCTATTTCCCAGATACCGCCGAGGTGCCGGAGGCGCAGGCGGTGAACATCCGCAACCGGTCCTACTCCATCGGCGCGCTGGTGGACATCCCCGCCCCCGGAGCGCAGGGCGTGCTGTTCGCGCACGGGTCGCGGTTCGGCGGGCATGCCCTGTACGTGAAGGACAACCGGCTGCACTACGTCTACAACTTCGTCGGCCTGACCGAGCAGAAGATCGACGGAAACGAAGACGTTCCCGCCGGGCAGAACCTCATCCTGTCCGCCTCGTTCGACAAAGACAGGGAGGATCCCCCCGGCGTCGCCACTGGCATCCTGTCGCTCTACCACGGCGACAAGAAGGTCGGCGAGGCCCGGATCAAGACCCAGCCCGGGATATTCTCGATCGCGGGCGAGGGCCTGTGCGTCGGCCGCGACAGCGGCGAGCCGGTGACCGGCGACTACCCGGGCCCCCACCCGCACACCTTCACCGGCGGCACCATCAAGCGCGTCGCGGTCGACGTCAGCGGCGACCCCTACGTCGACCTGGAGCGCGAAGCCCAGGCCATGCTCTCGCGCGAGTAGCGGGCGCGATGAGCGATGGGCTCATCACAGCTGCTCGCGCAGCTTTGCTGACAAGGGGACCCTTGGATCCTCTGAGCGAACCACAGGCTCGGCGCGGCGGGATCAGCTCTGGGGAGCCGTTCCCGTGCTGCCCGGCGAGACCTTCGGGCCAGCCGCGAGGATATCGATGCTTAAGGACAGGATCACGCCCAAAAGGGGGGTAATTCATCTACGGGACAACTCCTTCGCTGCCCGTGATGAGCCGGTCAGGGCCAAGACCAGCATCAGACCGAAGGGAGTGGGCGATGATCGCCGATGAGCTACCGAGCTGGCGTGAGACGACCACGAAGCAGTCGATCGTGGAGTTCGTCGCCGCCGTGACCGACCCTGGCGCGCCGGACTTCGTCCCCGAGCGGAACCGCGTCGCGGTGTTCGACAACGACGGCACACTGTGGACAGAACGGCCCGTGTACGCCCAGCTGCTCTTCGCGCTGGACCGGGCGGCCGAGCTGGGCCATCCCACCAGCCTGGAAGAGCTTCACGCGGGCGGGATGGCGGCCCTGATGCAGCTGATGGCACTCACCCACGCGGGCATCACCACCGAGGAATTCGAGACCGCATGCCGGAGCTGGCTGGCCTCGACCCGGCACCCGCGCTTCGGGCGGCCCTACCCGCAGACCGTGTACCAGCCGATGCTGGAACTGCTCGGCCTGCTGGACCGCAACGACTTCTCCTGCTGGATCTTCTCCGGCGGCGGCACCGACTTCATGCGGACCTGGGCCGGCGATGTCTACGGCCTGCCCCCGTACCGGGTGATCGGCAGCGTCGGCGAAACCGACTTCCGCGTCGGCGATGACGGGCCCGAACTGGTCAAAAGCGCCAAAGTCGAGGTCCTCAACGACGGCCCGCAAAAGCCCAGCTCGATCCACCAGCACATCGGGCAGCGCCCGATCCTGGCCGCCGGGAACACCGACGGCGACCTGGCCATGCTCCAGTGGACCGCCGCCAGCCCGCACCGGACCCTGGAACTGGTCGTCCACCACACCGACGGCGACCGCGAGTACGCCTACGACCAGGACCCGATCCTGGGCAGCGGCACCGGCCAGATCCTCGCCGCAGCCGCAGAGCACAAGTGGACCGTGATCGACATGGCCGCCGACTGGGCCACCATCCACCCCCCGACTTCCTAGCGCAGTCGGCACCCTGTGAATCCGGCACAAACATTGAACCTGTCCGCCGGACGAGACAGACCCGTAACACGCAGGTCGCCAGCATGCGGGTGGAAGTGCGGGTGTCTCCGGACTTACCTGGACAACGAGGACGGAGACGCGGCCGGGGTCACGGACTGATCTGAACGGATCTGGAAGCCCGCACGGGTATCTGCAGATCGGAAGGCCGGCGGCCGCCATGAGTCCGGATCCGATGTGCTTTGTCTCCTAGCCGTTTGCCACGGTGACGAGTGGCGTCATCATCGCCGTCTACTTCGGCGTATCAGTGTCCCGGTCACAGCCACCGCCTCAACGGCGCTTCGGCTCGCTGCGCGACCCCAGAGCAGGCGGCGCAGTGGGCCAGCTTGCAGGTACCTGATCTCGGCCACGGATGCTGGGTGTTCTACGAGCCTGCTTGCGGCGCCGGGGCGGCGGCCGCCGGTGGTTTCGCCGCGGCGGTGCGTGCCTGCTGCCGCTGAGCGAGGCGGTACTTCACGGCCTCCATGACCAGGAACGCCGTGACAACGGCGATCAGGACGGGTGCCGTCTGGAGCGCCCCCACCTGGGTCACGAACGCGGCCAGCAGCACCATGGTGAACGGCGCGGCCACGAGGGCCCCCGGGACGGCGGCGAACAGGCAGGTGAACGCCAGTCCCAGCGGCACGCCGGGGAGTACCTGGTGGACAAGGACCCCGGCGGTTCCGCCGATAAACAGCGTCGGGAAGATGGGCCCGCCCACGAAGCCGCTCTGCTGGCTGACGGCGAAGGTGAGCATCTTTGCGATAAGCGTGGCGATGAGCACGCCCAGGCCGAGGGTCCCGGCATCGGCGAGCACGGTCTTGAGCTGAGCGCTGCCCGTGAACATCGTCAGCGGCAATGCCACGCCGACGATCCCGAACACCAAGCCGCCCAGCGCTGGTTTTGCGATCGCCGGGACCTTCAGCCGGCCGAACAGCACCGTCGCCGCCTTGATGAACACGACCAGCAGCGTCACCACGATGACGGCGAACACGCCGAGGGCGACCCCGGCGAGCAGCTGCCAGTCCGCGAACTTGTACTGCGGCACCTTGTAGGCGTCCAGGAAAACGGACCCGGCAATGGCGAAGTAGATCCCGAACGACACGCTGGAGGCGACGATCCCGCCGACGAGGGCCTTGGTGAACCGCTGCCCGCCGGGACGGGCGACCTCCAGGATCAGCATCACCACGATTACCGTGCTGGAGAACAGGCCGCTGCCTCTATTCCCGTTCCAGGGCAAGACCCGGTGACCGAGCAAGACGGAGTTTTCGGCCCGGCAGGTCCAGCACAGCCATGTGAACCGTCCCGAACCCGACCACATCAGTTGACGGAGCCGGACCGGGCGGAACGGGCCGCGCTGAGCAGGCTCTACGCTGGATCGCGCGCGGGCCAGCAGGCGGCGAACAGGGCGTCCCTGCCGTGCAGTTTGACCCGCTCGCCGCGGCCGAGCGAGCGGGCCAGCTCAGCTTCGGCCGTCTCCACGCGCAGCCATTCCGCGTAGCTCACCGGGCGTATCCCCCGGCGCGCGAGGGTTTCGGTCAGCGCCTGGACCCGTGAACCCTCCGGCGCGGGCGCCACGTCCGGATACCGGAGCACGCCGGGGCGGGGCAGGGCTGCCTCGTCTGCGGCGGGAGCGCCCACGAGGTCGGCGAGCAGGCTCCGGACGGTCTCCGCCGCGTCGGACTTGTTGGTGCCGATCACACCGGTGGGCCCGCGCTTGAGCCAGCCGGACACGTATTCGCCCGGCAGCGGCTGGCCGTCGGGGCCGAGGACGCGGCCGGCGGCGTTCGGTACCACGGCGTTCCGCTCGTCGAAGGGGACGCCGTCGAGGGGGACGCTCTGGTACCCCACCGACCGCAGCACCATCTGCGCGTTGAGCGTTTCCAGCTCCCCGGTGCCCTGGAAAGCGCCGTTTTCGTCCAGGCGGGTCCGCTCGAGGACGAGCCCGGTGACCCGCTCGTCCCCGGTGATCTCGATCGGCCGGAGCCAGAACCGGATGGTGAGCGTCCGCGCGTGCCCGTTCTGCGAGACGCCCGCTTGCCCGTTCGCTGGGGCGGACGAGGCGGAGGGGGCACCTGGGGTGGAGGAGGTGCCTGGGGCGGAGAAGGTCAACGGGGTGCCTGGGGCGGAGGGGATGGCTGAGGCCGGCGGGGCGGGAGAGGCTGACGGGGTACCTGGGGCGGAGGGGATGGCTGAGGCCGACGGGGCGGGGGAGGCTGACGGGGTACCTGGGGTGGAGGGGGTGCCTGGGGCGGGGGGGTTGCCGGCGGCCCATTTTCTGATGACGACCATGTTGCCGCGGACGCGGCGGTCCGATTCGGCAAGCGACGTGCCGTGCCCGGCGTGGTCGAACGCGTTCAGGTCCGCCTCCGGGTCCGGGACGATGACCTCGACGCCGGGCAGCTCGCCGAGTTCGCGCAGCTCCTTGGTGGTGAACTTGGCGTGCGCCGGGCCACGCCGGCCGATCATGTGGACCTCGCGGACCTTGCTCGCCTGCAGGGCCTCCAGAACCTGCTGCGGCACGTCGGTGCTGTGCAGCTCGGCCGGGTCCCGGGCCAGGATCCGGGCCACGTCCACCGCCACGTTGCCGACGCCGATGACCGCGACCGACTCGGCGTCGAGGGTGAACGTGCCGGGACCGACGTCCGGGTGGCCGCAGTACCAGTTGACGAAGTCGGTGGCCGCGTAGCTGCCGGGCAGGTCCTCTCCCGGGATGCCGAGGCGGCGATCGCGCATCGCGCCGGTCGCGTAGACCACCGCGTCGTAGGCCGACAGCAGGTCGGCGCGGGTCACGTCCTCGCCGAAATGCACGCCGCCGAGAAACCGGACGTCGGGGCTTTCCAGCACCTTGCGCAGGTACTCGGCGATCGACTTGATCGACTTGTGGTCGGGGGCGACCCCGTACCGGACCAGCCCGTAGGGAGTGGGCAGCCGGTCGAGGACGTCCACCCGCACGCGCACCGGACCCTCCGGGCCGGACAGCGCGGCCGCGTGCTTGACCAGGGCCTCCGCGGTGTACAGTCCGGCCGGCCCGGAGCCGACGACCGCGACCTCGAGCACTCTCATGGTTCTCACCCTAGGCCCCCGCGTCACCGTGTGGACCCGGGTCTGCGCGTGACGTTCTACTGCTTCTCTGGGGGCTCCGTCATGGCGTCGGCTCCCGCTAGGTCCCGTTCGGCAGCATGATCGGGCGGTGTGGTGACCTCAGCGCTGGCACGGCGCGCCACCGCCTCGGTGATCTGCCGGGCGAGATGCTGCGGGGTCAGTCCGGCCTCGGCCAGCACCTCGCCGCGGTCGCCGTGCGTGAGGAATTCCTGCGGCAGGCCGAACGTCTTGACCGGGACGTCGACGTCGCGGTCGCGCAGCAGCCGCGACACCGCGTCGCCGTACCCGCCGACGCGGCCGTTGTCCTCGACCACGGCCACGAGGCGGTGCCGGCGGGCCGCGTCCACCACGGCCTCGTCGACCGGCTTGATCCAGCGGGGGTCGACGACCGTCACGCCGATGCCGTGGTCCGCGAGCCGTTCCGCGGCCGCCAGGCACATCAGCGCCATCGGCCCGGCGCCCAGCAGCAGCACGTCGCGGGGTGCGTCCGGGCCGGGCTCACGGAGCACGTCCATGCCGCCGAGCCTTGCGATGGCCTCCACCTCGCCGCCGACCGTGCCCTTGGGGAACCGCACCACGGTCGGCCCATCGCTGACCGCGACCGCCTCGTTCAGGAGTTCGGCGACCCGGGCCGCGTCACGCGGGGCGGCGATCTTCAGGCCGGGCACGACCTGCAGGATCGAGCCGTCCCACATGCCGTTGTGGCTGGCGCCGTCAGGCCCGGTGACGCCGGCCCGGTCCAGCACCAGGGTGACCGGCAGCTTGTGCAGCGCCACGTCCATCAGCACCTGGTCGAAGGCGCGGTTCAGGAACGTCGCGTAGATGGCCACGACCGGGTGCAGGCCGCCCATGGCCAGGCCGGCGGCGCTGGTCACCGCGTGCTGCTCGGCGATGCCGACGTCGTAGACCCGGTCCGGGAAGGCCCGCGAGAAGGCGCCGAGGCCGGTCGGGTGCAGCATGGCCGCGGTGATCGCGACCACGTCCGGGCGGCGCAGGCCGATCTTCACCAGCTCGTCGCCGAAGACCTGGGACCAGGTGGTGGTGACCGCGCCGGGCACCGTGCCGGCCCGGGGGGCGCCGGGCACCTGGTGCAGGCAGTCGTCCTCGTTCTCCACGGCCGGGCCGTAGCCGAAGCCCTTCTGCGTGATCACGTGCACCAGGACCGGGCCACCGTAGTCCTTCGCACGGCGCAGCGCCTGCTCGACCATGACCTCGTCGTGGCCGTCGATCGGGCCCAGGTACTTCAGGCCGAGGTCCTCGAACAGCACCTGCGGCTGCAGGACGTCCTTGAGGCCCTTCTTGATGCCGTGCAGCGTCCCGTAGACCGGCGGCCCGACGACGGGCGTCCGGGACAGGGTCGTCTTGATGTAGTCGAGGACGTTCTCGTACCGCTGGCTGATCCGGACCGAGGCCAGGTTGTTGGCCAGGCCGCCGATCGTCGGCTGGTAGGACCGGCCGTTGTCGTTGACCACGATGACCAGGCGGGAGCCTTCGGCCACGGAGATGTTGTTGAGCGCCTCCCAGGCCATCCCGCCGGTCAGCGCGCCGTCGCCGATGATCGCGACGACCGCCCGGTCTTTCTCGCCGCGCAGCGTGTACGCCTTGGCCAGCCCGTCGGCGTAGGACAGGCTGGTCGAGGCGTGCGAGTTTTCCACGATGTCGTGTTCGGACTCGGCGCGGTTCGGGTACCCGGACATGCCCCCGCGCTGGCGCAGCGTGCCGAACTCCGCCTGCCGCCCGGTCAGCAGCTTGTGCACGTAGGCCTGGTGCCCGGTGTCGAAGACGATGCGGTCCCGCGGCGAGCTGAAGACCCGGTGCAGCGCGATCGTGAGCTCGACGACGCCGAGGTTCGGCCCCAGGTGCCCGCTGGTGCGGATGACGGTCTCGATGAGGGTGTCACGGATCTCCCCCGCCAGGACGGTGAGCTGCTCCTGGCTGAGGCCCTTCAGGTCTTCGGGGCCTCCGATGGACTCCAGCAGGGTCACGTGTGGATGCTCCTCGTCTCCGGGTCGCCGATGGGACGGCAATTCCCCGAGTCTATTTGCGGTACTCCGCGGGACACACGCGACACCCGGGCTAAGACTGACGCCCGTGTCGTCTAACGCCGGGCGGTGGCGCCGCGCAGCGTCGCTGAGGTGGCGGTCAGCGGCTGGACTGGGCCAGCTGCGCGGCGGCGGTGATTTCGGCCACTACCGCCGGGCCCGGCTGCCAGAGGCCGGCCTGGTCGGCCGGGGAGCCGTCGCCGAACACCCCGGGCTGGCCGATCGGCCGCACCGGGATGACGTCGGCCATGTGGCCATCGCGCCCGATGCTGACGACCGGGCGGGCCAGCGGGCGCGGATCGGTGAGCCGCCAGTGGTGAGAGCCCGGCCTGGCCCATTCGCCGCAGTCGCAGCTCTCTCCCGTCTCTCCCGACATCATCGCGGAGCACACGCCGGCCAGCGTGACCACGGCGACGATGCCGCCGATGGCGGCGACCGGGTCGCCCGGATCCCAGCCGGCGAACCAGAGCGGCGGTTTCTCGGCCGCCCGGAGGTCAACGCGCATCGAGGCGTAGATCGCGAGCTGCCCGCGGTAGGACGGCGCCCAGTCCCGGTTCTCGACCGGCTTGCGACCGCGCGCGATGGCCCACGCCCACGGCTGGCGCACGCTGAGCACCTGCACGTTACCTCCAGCAACCAACACCGGCGGGCCCCGTCGCCCGTTAACCGGTCTCGTGTTTGGCTTGTGAATATTTGTACTCTGCTGGGGCCAGATGAGATTGCGAGTCTGGGCAGAAACAAGCCACGAATTCCACCGATGTCACTCGCCGCAGCACACGGCGCCGGAGATCGAGGTGACACGCCGCCGGACCGGGCGCACTTTAACGATTCCGGGTGCGCCGCACCGGCCGCCACGGGCGTGGCGTGCCGGTCCGTGGGCAGTACCTTCGGCCGGCCCGCGAACAGGCCGACGGCCAGCTCCACGCCGCAGATGAGCAGCAGCAGAGCGACCGGTACCGTCCACCCCCCGGTGGCCGCGCGCAGGAAGCCTACCGCCAGCGGGCCGGCGGCCGCGAGCAGGTAGCCGACGGACTGAGCCAGCGAGGACAGCGAGGCGGCGGTGGCCGGATCGGGCGCCCGGGCCATGGTGAAGAAGATCGCCAGCCCGAGCGCCGCGCCCTGGGCCGCGCCGAGCACCAGCATCCAGAACACGGCGGACCCGAGCGGGGCCCACAGCGCGCCGGCGAGCCCGCCCGCGGTCACGACCACGACCGGGACGACCAGGACGCGCTGGTCGGTCATGCGCTGCGCCAGCACCGGGGTGCTCAGCGAGGTGAGCAGGTTGCCGAGGCCCAGCACGGCCAGCAGGGTGCCGGCCGCCGCCGCGCTCTCGCCCCGGTCCCGGAACAGTTCCGGCAGCCAGGACACGCCCGCGTAGTACAGCAGGCTCTGCACCCCCATGAACGCGGTGACCTGCCACGCCAGCGTGTGCCGGTAAACGGCGATCCCGGGCCGGGCCGCCGGTACCGCGGCCGGCGCGGCGGGGTGGGCGGGGTGGGCGGCCCGCGACCGGTACCGGAGCTGGCTGATCCACACCAGGGTCGCGGCGGCGGCGGGCAACCCCCACAGCCCGAGCGTGATCCGCACCGAGCCGCCCGTCGCGTTGAACAGCGGGACGCTGATCAGCGAGGCGATCACCGCCCCGGTGGCCAGGCTGGTGAGGTAGATGCCGATGAGCAGCCCGGCGCGGTCCGGCGCCCGCCGCTTGATCATGCTGGATAGCAGGACGTTCATGATCGCGATCGCGCCGCAGGCCACGATGGTGCCGGGGAACAGCATGGAGCCGGGCAGCGCGCCACGCAGCAGCAGGCCGGCCGAGACCAGGATGAGCGCGCCGAACAGCACCCGCTCCTCCCCCAGCCGCAGGCTCAGCCACGCGGCCAGCCCGGAGACCGCGCCGAAGCACAGCACCGGGGTTGCGGCCAGCACCGTGACGGCCGCCGTGGACAGGTGCAGCCGGGTCTGCAGTTCCGGGAAGACCGGCGGGAGGCTGGTGATCGCCGCGCGCAGGTTGAACGCGAGCGCGGCGATCGACAGGACAAGCAGCGCCCCGGCCGGCGACCGCCGGGGCGGCGCGGTGGTCACGGCAGCAGGAGCAGCTTGCCGGTGGTGCGTCGCGCCGCCAGGTCCTGCTGCGCCGTGGCCGCGTCGGCCAGCGGGTACGTGCCGCCGATCCGGACGTCGAGCAGGTCCTCGGCCAGCCAGCCGAACAGGTCGCCGGCCCGCCAGAGCAGCTCGTGCCGGTCGGCGATGTAGTGCGCCAGGGTGGGCCGGGTGAGGTACAGCGAGCCGCCCCAGTTCAGCCGCTGCGGATTCAGCGGCAGGACCTGGCCGCTGGACGCGCCGTACAGCACCATCATCCCGCGCGGGTGCAGCGACGCCAGGCTGTCATCGAACGTCGCCTGGCCGACCCCGTCGTAGACGACGTCGCAGCCGCGGCCACCGGTCGCGTCGGCCACGGCCGCGCGGAACCCGTCGTACCCGGCCACCAGGTCGGCGCCTGCCCGCCTGGCCAGGGCGGCCTTTTCCCCGTCCGCGCCGCCTGAGGTGGTGGCCACCACGATGCCGCCGCGCTGCTTGACCAGCTGGGTCAGCAGCAGCCCGACCCCGCCCGCGGCGGCGTGCACTACCGCCACGTCACCGTCGCGCACCGGGTAGGTGCTGAAGCACAGGTAGTGCGCCGTCATCCCCTGCAGCATGACCGCCGCCGCGACCTGCAGGCCAACCCCGGGCGGCACCGGCACGATGCGGTCCGCGGGGACCGCCACCTGCCCGGCGTAGCTTCCGGGCGCGTTCGCCCAGGCCACGCGATCCCCCACGGACAGCCCGGTGACGCCGTCGCCCACCGCGGTGACCGTGCCCGCGCCCTCCGCGCCGGGCACCACCGGAAACTGGGACGGCTTGTACCCGCCGGCGCCTTCCCGCTGGTAGATGTCCATGTAGTTGACGCCGGCCGCGGCGACCCGGACAACCACCTGGCCCGCGGCCGGTTCCGGGTCCGGGAACTCGGTGACGCTGAGAACCTCGGGGCCGCCCAGCTTCCCGGCGACGACCGCGCGCATGCAGACCACGCTCCCTGGCTAGAGATTTCACCCGATAACCGGCAGCCCCCACCATAGAACGCCTGGTAGTGCCCGGCCATCGCGGCCCGGCCCCCGCGCCCGTGGTGCCGGGGTCAGGCAAGCGCGCCGGGTAAGGCAAGCGCGCCGCCGGGTCAGGGGAGCACGCCGCCGGGTCAGGCGACGGCACCACCGGGGGGCAGGTAGTGCGCGCCCGCGGGCAGGCGGCGGGACTCCAGCTCGTCGCGGATCTCCAGCATGAGGACCAGCGCGTGCTCAATGGACGCCAGCCCGTTCCCGTCCGCCATCAGGTCTCCTCGCAATAGTCGCCGAATGCGCTCAGCTCATATGGCGCTGAGGCTAGCCCGCCCGCGGTGCTCGCCCGGGCGTGTTCAGACAGAGTTCTCCTTAGATAGGGAGACAGCGAAAACCCCTGCCCCGGCCGGCCTGGCTTAATGAAAGGCCCGCTAGGCGGATCAGCAACCTTTCTGCACCCGGCCGGGAACTCTTCTGCTTACCCCGGCGAGGGACTGTGGCGGTGGATGAACATCACGCTGCGGTTCCGGTAAAGCGTGGGGAGGGGAGATCCAATGGGAACACGTATTGCCGTGCTAATTCCGGCGCATAACGAGCAAGACTATATTGCCGTCACCATCGAAGGTATCCAGGCACAGACACGCCCGGCAGACCGAATAATCGTCGTGCCTAACAACTGCGATGATGACGACCACACCGCCAAGATCGCAAGCGAATACGACGGCGTCGAAGTAATGGAGCTGCACGGGATTACCGGCCGGAAGGCGGGCGCGCTGAACGCGGCCCTGGATGTCGTCCTCCCGGAACTGGCCGAGGATGACCTGGTGGTCTGCATGGATGCCGACACCGTCATCCACCAGGAACTGCTGGAGAACGCCGAGCGGCACTTTCAGGACGAGCCCGGCCTCGGCGCGGTCAGCTCCAATCACCTGATCAAGCGGTTCGGCACGCTGATCGAGCTGCTTCAGGCCATGGAGTACGAGCGCGACCGGAGATTCATCGGGCGGCGCAAGGGCCGGTTCGGCTGCATGACCGGCATGGCCGCCATGTACCGGGTGGCCGCTCTGCGGGACGTCAAGCGGGTGTACGGGGAGGTCTACGACCCCGACAACTGGACCGAGGACTGGAAGCTGACCATCGCCCTGAAGCACCTCCGGTGGGGCATGGTGCGCCCTCAGGACTGCCTGGCCACCACCGTGCCGGTCTCCGACGCCAGGGGGCTGTTCCTCCAGCGGGAGCGCTGGGCACGCGGGTACATCCAGACGCTGTGCCAGTTCGGCCTCACGCGGTGGACCGCCATCCCGTGGGCCAAGCAGGCTGGCCTGGTGTGGTCGGTGGTGTCCCGGATCGCGCTCCTCTACCTGCTCTGGACGGTGCGCGGTCACCTGCTCGCCTGGTGGTGCCTGCCGGTCTTCATCATCCTGATGGCCGACAGCGTCAACACCGCGCATAAGGCCGGGTGGCGGGCCGCGCTCCTGGCGCTGGCCTTCCCGGTCGAAATGATTTATGCGTGGCTGATAACAGCCGCCATTGCTTCCGGCTACTGGAAGCAGCTGACAAATACCGGCAAGAAGGACATCTGGAAAATGGTAAGGAGATAAAACGATGATGAACGCGCGCGTAAGCAGTCACATCGCGACCGGCGGACTTACCGGGGTGGCGCTCGGCTCGGAAATGCATGTCGCCTGGATGATCTGCCTGGCGTCACTCCTGATCAGCATGGGATTCGCGCTCCTGCGATTCATTCCACGTTATGAGAAGTGAGTCATGAAAAGGACTAAGATAGAAGCCCTGCTGGCGGTCATTGTCACGCTGACCATTGCGCTGACCGCCGGAGCGTGGGGGTACAAGAAGGGCCACTCAGCAGCGGTCACCGGCACGGCGCCGGTTAGTGCCGCGCAGCACGCGGCGGTGCCCGAGTCGTACGCTGTGCCCCGGCAAATTCCCGTGCTGTGCTTCCACGGAATCGGCACGCCGTCCGCTGTCCCCGGGTCGGTCAACTATTACAACACGACACTGAGTAACTTCAAGGCCGAGATGGCATACCTGTCCCGGCACGGCTACGCCACAATCACCCCGCAACAGTACACCAACTGGCAGGACGGCATAAAGGAGCTGCTGCCAGCCAAGCCGATCCTGCTCACGTTTGATGATGCGTTCGTCTCCGACACCGAAGCCACGCCGGTCCTGGAGAAGTACGGTTTCAGCGCAGTGCTGTTCGTGATAACCGGTTACGCAAACGGCGACTACGGCTCGATCTACGCTGGATGGAGCACAATCGAGACCATGGCCAGGGAAGGCTGGATCATCCAGCTGCACGCCGGGGAATGCGGGCATGCCTTCCTGCCGGATGCCCCGGGATCATGCACCGCCGGGCTGGACCGGTCGCTGATAACCCCCACCGATTTCGAGTACTACATCTGGCCCTTCGGCCAGACGGATGCTCAGTACCAGGCACGCGTCATCGACGACATCACGGCCGGGGAGGCGGCCATCCAGCAGCACCTGAACTTCCCGGCAGGATGGCAGTCCACCGTCTTCGCGGCCCCGTTCGGCGCCTGGGGCAACGGGGAGAACCCGTGGCTGATCTCTTACTGGGACAGTATCTTCAAGACGGTCTTCGTGCAGTACATATCCGCCTCCGACCAGGCCACAGCGCACGCCCACAACGTGCGGTACCGGCTGGAGCTGGGCTACGGAGCGCAGAGTGCGGCGTACCTCGCGAGCCACCTCAGCAACGCGGCGTTCACGCGGGCCGGGGCAGGCAGCGGGGTAGCGACCGGATCACCCGCTAGTACAACCTCAGTTTCCGGCTGAGGAGAATAACCGCACAGAGCCCTGTGCGCTAGCCGCACGGCTCCCATAGCGTGCCGCACACCCGTGCGGCACGCTATCCGGCGCCGTGCCCGGCGTCGCGGCGGGGGGCGAGGTCGACGGCTACGCCCCGTTCGTGGCCGCCGATGGCAAGGCGATCGAAAGTCGTCACTACTTGCTCAACACCCGCCTCTTCGAGGCGTCATCAACCGGATGGGCCTGCGACGCTGCTGCCATCAGACCGCTAGCCGCAGGGACACGAGCCCTGCGGGGCGCATCGCAGAGCGTGCGCATGGCAGGGACCCGCCGATAGCGCTGTCCGGGCCGCCGAGGGGCACGTCCCGGGAAAAACCCCGGGGACCGGACCCCGGGACTATCCCTGGGCCGACGCTCGCCGGCCAGCGCGAGACTGGCTCTATCGGCGCAGCTGCAGGCGCCGCCTCCTGCCGCACACCGACCCCTGGCACCCGCATCACGGGAAGAAAGGAATGTCCCTATGTCCCATCACCTCGACACGCCGCTGGCAGCCCAGACCGGCCAGCTGTACCTCGATGACCTGTACGTGTTCCCCGGCGAGGACAGCACGGTGTTCATCATGGACGTCAACTCCAACGTCAACGGCCTGCACTCCGAGCCGGGCTTCCACCCCGAGGGGCGCTATGAGTTCAAGGTGCACCTCGACGGGGCGGACGTCGAGACCCTCACCTACCGGGTGTCCTTCGCCGAACCGGACGCCGGCGGACACCAGGCCCTGCGGCTGCACGTCCTGACCGGGGATCAGGCACGCGAGGACGACGCGGCCGGGGAACTGCTGCTGGAGGGCCGCACCGGGCAGACCGCCGCCGGAGACGGGGTCCGGATTTGGGCCGGGCGGACCGCCGACTCCTTCTACATCGACCTGTCGCTGCTGGCGCTCATCGACGACGCGGTGGCCGGCGGGGCCGCGCCGGACCTGTCCGGGTGGCGGCCGCAGGACGCGAAGAACAGCTTCGCCGGCTCGCTGGTCTACTCGATCGTGCTGGAGGTCTCGCACGCCCACCCGCAGCTGCGGCCCGGCGCCCGCACCGGCGTGTGGGCTGCCACCAAGCTGGCCACCGACGCCGGCGGGTGGCGGCAGATCAACCGGGCCGGGCACCCGATGATGTGGCCGATCTTCTGGCCGACCGACACCGACTTCACCAACCCGGCCAACACCCGGCACCCGTCCGAGGACGTCGCCGCCGCGGCCAAGTACATCGGCGAGCAGATCGCCGCCGTGGTGGCGGCCGCCGGGACCTCCGATGACCCCGTGGGCTACGGGCAGGCAGTGGCCCGGGACCTGTTCCCCGACGTGCTGCCCTACGTGGTCGGCACCCCCGCGGTCTACGGGTTCGCCGGCTTCAACGGCCGGACGCTGGCCGACAACGCCCCCGAAGCGATGCTGTCCCTGGTCACCAACAACGCGGTGCCTTCCGGGCTCAAACCGGCCATCGCCAAGGACCAGCGGGCCAGCAACTTCCCCTACGTCGTCCCCGCCTAGCCAGCACACCCGAAGGAGACCGCCATGCCGTTCGTCGCCGTCGGCCAGGAGAACTCCGCGCCGATCCAGCTGTACTACGAGGACCATGGCTCGGGCAGCCCTGTGGTGCTGATCCACGGGTTCCCGCTCAGCGGCCGGGCCTGGGAACGCCAGGAGCGCGCCCTGATCGCCGCCGGGCACCGGGTTATCACCTACGACCGGCGCGGCTTCGGCAAGTCCAGCCAGCCCGTCACCGGATACGACTACGACACCTTCGCGGCCGACCTGGACAAGCTCCTGTCCGCGCTGGACCTGCGCGACACCGACCTCGCGGGCCATTCGATGGGCGGCGGGGAGATCGCCAGGTACCTGGGCGCCTACGGATCCGGACGGGTCCGCCGTGCCGCCATCGTCTCCGGCGTCCCGCCCTACCTGCTCAAGACCGACGAGACGCCGGACGGCGTCCCGCAGGAGGTCTTCGACCAGATTGCGTCCGCGCTGACCGCCGACCGGCTCGCGTACTTCACCGAGTGGAACAAAAACTTCTACAACCTCGACCAGACCCTCGGCAGCCGGATCAGCGCCGAGGCCGTGCAAGACGCCTGGAACACCGCGGTCAGCGCGTCGCCGGCCGGGACCATCGCCTGCGTGGCGACCTGGCACACCGACTTCCGGGCCGACCTGCCCAACATCCATATCCCGGTGCTGGTCCTGCACGGCACCGAGGACCGTATCCTGCCCATCCAGGCGTGCGGCGCGCGGACCCACGAGCTGATCAAGGACAGCGAGTACGTCCCCATCCAGGGCGCCCCTCATGGCCTGTGCTGGACCCACGCCGACGAGGTCAACGCCGAGCTCCTCCGCTTCTTCAGCTGACGTCGCGGTCGGCATCCCGGTCCCGCCGGTCACCTACGCGGGCGTGACGTACCAGATCGGGCAGGCCAATAACGCGCTGCTGTTCCCCGGTCTGGGCCTGGGCACGATCGTGGCCGACGCGTCCAGGGTGACGCCGGGCATGCTTCGTGCGGCCGCGCAGGCGGTCGCCGACCAGGTTGACGTCGCCACCCCCGGAGCCTCGTTGCTTCCGTCGGTGGAGAATCTGGGAGATTCCTCGGCCATCACCGCGGCGGCCGTGGTCGGCGCCGCTGTCAGCGACGGCGTCGCTGTCAGCGTCCCGGCCGACCCCGACAAGGCGGTCCGGGAGGCCAGGTGGCAGCCCGTCTACCTGGACGGGACACTGTCATGGCCGGGGCACCGAAGATCCTCGACATCAACCCGGCCACCACCCTGGCCTTCGCGCGGCCCCTACGACGGCACTTCGTTCAACCGGCCAGGAGCTTCGGACCCGATGTAGCCATGGGGAACCTGTCCACCTGGTGGGTCTACTTGATCGGGCCCGTGGCCGGCGCGGTGATCGCCGTGGGCGTTGCCCAGGCGCAGGACGAGCACGGCCAGACCTTCCCGCTGCGCTGACCGGTCCCGCTGGCCCTGCCCTCCGGCAGCGACGGACAGCACGCGGGCTTCCCGGGGCCGATCTGCCAGGTTACGCTGTTGAGCATGCGATGACGCAGCTCCGGCTGACATGGCGGGGCTGCCAGCCAGCGTCCTGGGCATGTGCCTGAATGCCGGCCCTGAACCGGAACCGCCGCGGATTGCGCATATGCGCTCGCGGCCCCGACTTGGCCTGTTCAGGCAGGTGACCTGGCCAGGTGGAGGCCGTATGAACGGCTATGCCCGCCCGGGCTGCCCAAGCGGCGCTCGGGCACGAGCCTGCTCCGGCGGGCACCGTCGCCACGGCCGACGTTACGGACGCGGCGTAGCTGCGGGCCGGTGGGCGCACAGTCCGGTCTGCAGGGCCGTATGCCAGCGCTGATCAACCGGCGTGGCGAACGCGGCGTTCTCGACCGGCTTATTGACGCTGTCCGGGCCGGGGAAAGCCAGGTGCTGCTGGTGCACGGCGACCCGGGCGTGGGCAAGACCGCGCTGCTGAACTACCTGGCAGGGCGCGCGTCGGGGTGCCAGGTAGTGCGCGTGGCGGGCGTGCAATCGGAGATGGAGCTGGCCTTCGCAGGGCTGCATCTGCTGTGCGCGCCGATGCTGGACCGGCTCGATCGTCTGCCGGTGCCGCAGCGGGAGGCGCTGCGGACCGCGTTCGGCCTCAGCGCCGGGCCGCCGCCGGACCGGTTCCTGGTGGGGCTGGCCGTGCTCAGCCTGCTGGCGGAGGTGGCCGGGAAACGGCCGCTCATCTGCCTGATTGATGACGAGCAGTGGCTCGACGATGCTTCGGCGCAGGCGCTGGGGTTCGCGGCACGGCGGCTGGCCGCCAACCCGGTCGGCCTGGTGTTCGCCGCCCGGGTCCCGGGAACGGAACTGGCCGGGCTGCCGGAACTCGAAGTGGAGGGGCTCGGCGAGCGCGATGCGCGGGCGCTGCTGGAGTCGGTACTGGCCGGCCCGCTGGACGCCCGGGTACGGGACCTCATCGTCGCAGAGACGCGGGGTAACCCGCTGGCGCTGCTGGAACTACCGCGGGGCCTGACACCCGCGGAACTGGCGGGCGGCTTCGGGCTGCCCGGCGTGGTGCCGCTCGCGGGCCGGATCGAGGACAGCTACGGCCGGCAGCTGGAGGCCCTGCCGGAGCAGACCCGGCTGCTCCTGGTGGTAGCGGCCGCCGATCCGTCCGGCGATCCGTCGCTGGTGTGGCAGGCGGCCGGGCGGCTGGGCATCCCGGTTCAGGCGGCGGCGCCGGCGGTGGGTGCGGGGCTGGTGGAGTTCGGCTCCCGGGTGCGGTTCTGGCATCCGCTGACGCGCTCGGCGGCCTACCGGTCGGCGTCATTCGAGGTAAGGCAGGAGGTGCACCGTACGCTGGCGGAGATCACTGACCCCCAGGCTGATCCGGACCGCCGGGCCTGGCACCGGGCCCAGGCCGCAGCCGGGCCGGACGAGGAGGTCGCGGCGGAGCTGGAGCGCTCGGCGGGCCGGGCGCAGTCCCGCGGCGGGCTGGCCGCGGCCGCAGCGTTCCTGGACCGCTCGGTCGCACTGACCATCGACCCGGCGCGCCGTGCCGAGCGCACGCTGGCTGCGGTCCAGGTCAGCATGCAGGCCGGGGCGTTCGGCAAGGCTCTGGAGCTGCTCGGCGCGGCGGAAGGCGGCCCGCTGGATGAGTTCGCCAGCGCCCGGGCGGACCTGCTGCGCGGGCAGCTCGCGTTCGCCTCGGGCCTGGGTAGCGACGCTCCGCCGCTACTGCTGAAGGCGGCCAAGCGGCTTGAGCCGCTCGACCTGGACCTGGCGCGCAAGACCTGCCTGGACGCGTGGATCGCAGCGATGTTCGCCGGGCGTCTGGCGGGCGCCGGTGATCTGGCCGAGATCTCCCGCGCCGCCCGGGCGCTGCCCCCGCCGCCGGATCCGCCGCCGCTGGCCGACCTGCTGCTGGACGGCCTGGCGCGGCTGGTCACCGATGGCCGGGCCGCCGCGGCACCGACACTGCGCCAGGCCGTAAGCGCCTTCGCCAGCGGAGACGTTTCCGCGGAAGAAGGCCTCCGATGGGGCTGGCTGGCCCAGGCCGCCGCTATCGTCGTGTGGGACGATGACGGCTGGCACGCGATTGCCGTGCGGCAGACTCGGCTCGCCCGTGATGCCGGCGCCCTGGATCAGCTGCCGATCGACTTGGCCTCTGAGGCCGCGACTGTGATACGCAGTGGTGACTTTCCGGCGGCGGCCTCTCTGATCGCTGAAGCTGATGTGGTCTCGGAAGCCACCAGCATCCGCCACCCGCCGTTTGCCGTCTTGTGGCTCACTTGCCTGTCCGGCAACGAAGCCGAAGCCGCACCGCTGATCGAGGCCACCATCACCGAAGGCACAGCCGGGGGCCAGGGACACGCAGTGAGCTTCGCGCAGTGCATGGCCGCGATCCTCTACAACGGCCTCGGCCACTACGCCGCCGCGCTGGCCGCGGCCCAGCAAGCCAGCGAGGACACCCTATATGTCTCCATGTGGGCGCTACCCGAGCTGATCGAGGCCGCCGTACGCAGCGGAAACACCCGAACCGCCAGCGATGCACTGGAACGGCTGGCGGAAACCACCCAGGCGGGCGGTACGGACTACGGCCTTGGCCTCGAGGCACGTTCACGCGCGCTGCTGAGCGACGGTGAAGCCGCCGACGGCCTTTACCGCGAGGCAATCGACCGGCTGAGCCGTACCCGGCTCCGTCCGGACCTCGCTCGCTCCCATCTGCTCTACGGCGAATGGCTGCGCCGCGAGGCCCGCCGCGCAGACGCCCGCACGCAACTCCGGACCGCGTACCAGATGCTGGCCCCGATGGGTGCCGCGGCGTTCGCCGAGCGTGCCCGGCGCGAACTGCTGGCCGTCGGCGAGACGGCGCACAAGCGCGCGGCGCAGACCCGCACCGAGCTCACCGCGCAGGAGGCGTCCATCACCCGGCTCGCGCGGGACGGCCAGACCAACACGGAGATCGGCGCCCAGTTGTTTCTCAGCGCCCGCACGGTCGAATGGCACCTGGGCAACGCGTTCATCAAGCTCGGAATCAGTTCGCGCCGCGAGCTGCGCCGGGCGCTGGCGCACCCCAGACAAGCGGATCTGCCGGCGTAGTGGCCGGTGATCTGGATTTGGCCCGCATATCCCAGAAGCTCGATGCTGGATCGAGGTTTTGCGCGCTGCTGTCGCTCACAATGACCCGGCAGGCAGGTGAGGCGGGGCTGCAAAGCGCGAGCACGGACGCAGATCAGCACGTTCTGCGCGCCGTGGTATACCAGACTTGGCCATCGGCCCGCACCTGACGCCGGGCTGCGCTCAGGCAGGCACGCCGGCCCGGGGCGCGGCTTCCGTCCGGTCACCGAAGCCGCGGATGTCGGTGATGCGGCCGCCGCTCACAGTGAGGACCTGCCAGCGCTGGGCCGTTCCGCCTGCCTCGCGAGCGGTCGGCATGCCGGTGACGTCCAGCCCCACCAGAAGTGTCCCGGGGCCGGCGGTCACCTCAGTGACCACCGCTCGTGCACCGGCGGCTCGCGCGCTGGCCCACCAGGCGGTGACTTGGTCGCGGTTGCGGCAGTCGGCGTCGCCCGGACCCTCCGGCGCACCCCAGCGGACACCGGGGTCGAGCAGATCCCTGATGGCATCAAGGTCGCCGGACTCCAGGGCGGACCTGACTCGTCCGGCGAGCGCGGCCGGCTCTTCCGCGGCGCTGGCATCATCTGGCATGAAGATCTCCCTTGCAGTGCGCAGCTGGCCACTCTAGCGTAGACGCGCCGGACACCCGAGCGAGGCGGCCATAGGGCGCCAGCCGGACGCCGCTTGTGCCGAACCGTGACCGGCAATCGTAACGCGGCGTGAAAACCACTCCGGATCTTGAGCTACGTGATCGCCGAATCGGCGCGGGCTGATTATGGTGACCGTCGGTTGGTGACGCCTCCCAGATCAACCAATTCTGCTCGCCGTCTTCGTCTAGTCTGCAGAGACGGGCTGGCTTATTGGTGATCATCGCTAGTTGAAGAGGGTCGTTTCGACCCGCTGTGAGCCGCTAACCGAAACTCAACTCACTGGTCCCCGAATGGACACCACGCCAGCAGGCCGCCTGCGTTTAGAAGTGAGACGCGATAAAGAAGGACACTCCCAGCGCAAAGAAGATCACCAGAAATACAAGGGCAACAGCGCATGCACCAATGAGCATCGCAGCGACAGCCATCGTGATTACCTCCATCTGCCTGTGCAGTTCACCCCCATTTGTTTTAGAGTTGATCCCCTGTCAAGCTCACACCAGGGACCTTTGGCCTCTTCCGGCGGGGTTAAAGTCCTGTTTATAGGAGCTCTGCAAACGCCGAACCAGCCCCAAAGCTGCCCATCCCGCGCGGCGCACCAAGCAGGCCTAACCGAGCTGAGGGCGACGACGATCTGCCCGATCTGCGCGCGCCTACGCAGGCGAGCCGCACAGATAGCAGCCATGCGGAATCGGCGATCCGGCCTGTCCCCAGATGTAGGCCGAGAGCGGAGCGCATCCTTGTGCCCGGCCGACATGATCGCTGGACGGCGAATGAGCATGCCGAACGGTAAATAACTATGCGAAAGGGGCAATGCTCTCTATTCGGCGTGCGAGCTATGCCCGTGGTTACCCGAGCGGCCTGTGCGAAGGTTTCCGCTTCTGGGTATCAGCCGCCTCGCGGCAGGCCTGGACGAAGTCCCGAACTTCAACGGCGTTCTCGGCCTGGTGCAAGACAAGGAGGTGCCGGTGTACGCGACGGCCGGCGTCGGCCGGGTCATCGAGGAGATCGCCGACGCCAAGCGGGCTCAGTGGTCTCCTTTCTACGGCACGGAGTGGCCGGTTGAGACCTACTACCCGAACTCGCTGCTGGCCGATGGCCCCCGGGTTCAGCTCGACGACATGAGCTTCACCGTCCGCGAGGTAGGCCCCGCAGAAAGTCACGCTGACAGCTATGTCGTCCTGACCGCGAACGAGGGCGCCACCAGCGCATTCACTGGCGACCTGGCCTTTCATGGCACGCATCCCTATACCGCCGACGGGCATTCCGATGCGTGGCTTGCCGCGCTCGATGTCCTCGGCGGCGAACTTGCCGGCATCGGCACGCTGTATCCCGGGCACGGTGATCCGGCCGGGCCGGGCCTGCTCGCTGACCAGCGGCGTTACCTGCTGCATTACCGCGAGCTCACCCGACGGCTATCCGGGGGTGAACCGCAGCTGTCCGAGGCGGCGAAGTCCGAGCTCAGCACCGCCCTGGAAGCGTTCCTCCCGGGCGCGCCGCTGACCTGGATGATCGAGCTGGGCGCCGAGCCGTTGCCGCCGAGCTAGCCGCAGTCGGCACCGCTACCAACGGGAGCTGACGGTGGATCTGCAGCTCGAAGGCCACCGGGCCATCGTGACTGGTTCCAGCGCCGGCATCGGCGCCGGCGTATACCGGCCAGAATGACTGATATGCGCGGGCTGCTAACGCCGACCAAAGATCGCTGGTGCCGGGCGAAGGTATAGCGCCCCGGATCGCCGGTGCCGAGCTTGTCCGAGTCGCCCATGCCGATCAGGTCCGGGACAATAAACCGGCCTAGGCCCTCCAGGGCAGGCAGCACACTATGCGGCAGATGCGCGCGTTCTCGGCGCCTGGGCGGGATGGCAGCACAAGTGTCAACTCCGGCCGAATCGTGGATCTGGCGTTATGCCGGCTGTTCGACGGAGGCCGACAGGATGTATCCGCCTGCTGCCGGCGGTGTCAGGTGCGCGGTGCAGCGGGCCACGCTACGTCGTCGATCGCGAGCCACGGCGCGGTAGCCACGGCGGTGGGCGTGACTCCGGCGATCGCCTTGACCTCGCGGTGGAGGTGGGACTGGTCGACGTAGCCGCTCTGGGCGGCAACGCTCGCGGCCGCGTGGCCCGCCGCGAGAAGGTGAGCGGCGTGGTCGAAGCGCACCAACTGCGCGGCGCGTTTGGGTGTGAGGCCGATCTGGGATCGGAAGCGGGACCACAGGCGCTTGCGGCTCCAGCCAACCTCGTCCGCCAGGCCGTGGACCCGTACCTGCCCTCGGCTGGTGACCGTCCGCCGCCAGGTGCAGGCGACCTCCGGATCGACTGATGGGCGGGCGCCCAGCCGTCGGCCGAGGACGTCCGCCGCGATCGTGAACCGTTGGTCCCACGACGTGGCAGCGCGCAGCCTCTCCTCGACCTGCCTGGCGTCGCGGCCCCAGACATCTTCCAGGGCTGCCACGGTCCCGGTGAGCTCGATCGATGCGCCGAGCACCGCAGCCGCGACGACCGGCGACAACCGGATCTGGAGGCACTCGCCCCTCCACCCGCCGGCCCGAAGCTGGCCCGGGAGGAGTCCGGCGACGAAGCTGCCGCACTGGTGCCGCCCGTGGGCGTCGCGGACGATGCCTCCTGCCTCGCTCAGGTCGACGACCAGGGTGACAGATGGGTGCGCGATCATGGCGATGTCCACGAGCGCGGGGATACGCTGGCGGAACCCGGCCATGCTGATCCCCGGCAGCTGACCTGACGGACGCGGTACGGCGATGTCCACGTCCAACCACGTCCAGGTGGGTGGTGTCCCGGCCGGCAGCACGCGAGCAGTCTATGCCGTGGGGATCGCCGGCGGGGTGTCCGCGGCCGTCGCCGTGAAGCCCAGCAGGAGTTCGCTGGTCGTCTCGGGCGCTTCGAGGATGGGCACGTGCCCGACGCCGGGCAGCATCTCGACCCGTGCGTTCGGCACCGCGTCGTAGTGGTGCGCCGACGACGGCTCGTAGCGGGGGTCGGAGGCGCCGAAGATCACCAGCACGGGGACATCGAGGTCGGCGAGACGTTCGGGCACGCTCCGCTCGGCGACGTACGCGGCGTTGCGGCGCAGCACTTTCCGGAATGCGCGGTAGGTGATGTTCCTCAGGTCAGCGACCGCGTCGCCCGGGATGTCCACCGGGCGCGCGGTCGTCGCGCTGATCCCCTTGCGGATCATCGCGTCCGACCGCCTCGGCCACAGGAGCGGGCCGAGGGGCGGGGCCAGCAGGGCCCGGAGGATGAACGGCTGCGGAAGGAGTGCATCGAGACTCGGGCCGGTGCTGATCAGCGCGAGCGACCCCACCAGGTCGGGCCGCTGTTCGGCGAGTGCGGTTGCGACGTAGCCGCCGCTGGAGTGCCCGGCCAGGGTGACGTGCCGCAGCCCGAGGTCGTCGAGCAGCACAGCGACGCGGCCTGCCTGCTCAGGCACGTCGTATGACGGTGCGGGCGGGGATTGGCCGCACCCCGGAAGGTCGACCCGGATGACGTGATGGTGGTCGGCGAGTGCCCCGACCACCGGGCCCCAAGAGGCGCCCGAAGCCCCCGATCCGTGAATGAGCAACAGCGGCGGCGCTTGCCGCGGGCCATCGTGGACCACGTGCATCCCGTGCGAGCGCTCAACGTCGTAATCAGCCATGCACGGGACGATACGGGGCGGCCGGCTATCAGTCTTGGACAAATGTCAGCGTCTAGATCGACCTACTCCCACCATGACGAAAAGCCTCAGGCACGTGACACCGAGCTGACGCCCCGACACCGAGCCGAGTACGTGGAACGGCGCTCCCGTTCGTTAGCGAGCGGGAGGTGTCGGCCGATGATCGCCTCGAGGACCGGGCGGCAGCCCACAGCATCCAGATCAATTGCCGTATGCCATTGCGGCATTGATCATGCATGGCTGCGTACGAACCTGGCCCGGTGACTCTACGCGCGCCGCCGGGCTGGGCTGACTATTCTTCGCGCGGGCCTGCCAGGACTGTACCAGCGGCACCGTAGATGCGTGCGGCCCCAAATCCCCGGACTCTCACCGGGTGGTCTGGGGCCTCACCTTCACGTCCTCCGGTTCCCCTGTGGGCTTTCCTCCGGTTTCCCGTTTGCCCGCCGGGTTCTTCCCCTTCGTCCGCCGTCCCTCTGGTTTCCCTCCGTCCGGCGTTCTCCGGTTCGGTCCCTTCGGCCGTTTGCCCGGTTCCGGTCCCGGTTCGGTTTCCCTCCGGGTTTCCTTCCCTTGAGCAATCTTCACGTTAGCGCTGCCGCGCGGCGGTTCCGCAAGCGTTGGTCCCCGGCGGCAGGGACCAAGGTCACCTTCGACATTGACGCCCGGGCTCGCGACTACCCGCTTACGCATCATCGACACTCTGGGTAGTGACTCGAGGGCGCAGATCGCCCAGCCTGTCCGGTGTCAGCGGCGGCCGCTGTCGTGATGTGGCGGGTCAGTATGGCGCGACGGCCGGCTCATCGGTGGTGCTGGCGCCGATACGTGCTGCTGCCGGTCAGCATGGACCAGCAGGACAGGCTTCGGCCATACACGGCGGCGGCGAGCGAGCCTGCGGGGCATAACTTGGGCTGGTAACCGGGCCGCGCGGCGGCGTTCTCGGGATGCGGCCTCGGCTATCAGCAGGCGATCCCCGGCCGCGATGACGGGATCGTCGCCGATGCCCAGGGTGAACCGGCCCGCGTGGACTAGGCCGAGCACCAGCCCGGCGCGTTCGCCGCGTACGATACTGAGCGGCTTTCCGATCGCGGCAGGCTCCGCGTCGACCTCGGCGAGAATGTCCCGGCCGGACTCGACGAGCTGGGCGACCATCTCGCCCGCGTGCGGCGTCTCCAGGGTGGTGGCCACCGTGCGAGCCAGCAGTTCCTCCGCCGACACGGCTTGCTGGATGCCGATCTCCAGCAGCGCCTCGCGTACCGAAGCCGAACTGACCAGGGCCGTGATCGGCAGGTCCGGGGCCTGCTTGCGCAATATCACCGCGCTGACCAGCACATCGCCGTCGCTGGTGCCGGTGACGAGGGCCTGCTGGGCGCCCTCGGGCTTGGCCGACCTGACCGTGGCCGGCTCGGTCGGGTCACCGCGGACCACGTGCACGCCCCGACGGAACCTGCCCGGGTCGACATCGGCGGCCAGCACGACCGGAACCCCGGCCGCCGCCAATTCCTCAAGGATCGCGGGCACGGTGGGGCTCATCCCGAGGATGAGCCGGTAGGTGCCCGCAGGGAAGCGGTCTTCCACGTTGAGTATCCTCCGGATTCCGGCGACCGCGGCCCCGCCCGTCACGAGCGCGAACACCGCGGCCAGCAGCGGGATCGTCGTCAGCATGACAGCCGAGGCAATCACGCGTCCGGCACCATTGTGCGGCGTTACGTCACCGTACCCCACCGTGGTCGCGGTGGTAATGGCCCAGTACAAGGCAGTGGTGAACGGAACGTTCTGACTCAGCGCGAACAGCCCGGCGCCGGCCAGCACGCACGCGGCCGCGGCGAGCAGCAGAAAAGCCACGTGCCGACGGCGCCGCTCGCCGAAGACGCGTACCAGAAGAGTTATCACGCCACATATGATGCCCGGTCGGACCGCGGTCGCCAGCGATAGCAGGAGCGCGGGCTCGCTGGCTGACCACCTGGCGGTGGCTGCCGGAAGCTTGGTTCTACCGGGCCAAAGGGTGCTACGCCGGGCCGGGTCAGGAGGCCGGAACGAGCACTTCCGCCAGGTCGGCTAGCCGTGCGGTTACCTCGTCGGCGTCGAACGGGTCGGCCTGGCCTTCGTTAAAGGCCCAGATCCCGCCGCAGTCCTCTGGCGGCGCCGCCCGCCGCCCGCCGGTGCAGCGCGGGTAGGCCGCCCCCGGCTCGGCCGGGACGACCTTCTCCACTACGATGTCGTGCCGCCAGTCGTCGCCGAAATCGTAGGTGTAGACGACCTTCGCCCGCTCCGCCGCGGCCACCTGGGCGAGAGCGGCGGTGGCCTCATCCTTCCGCTCCGACCAGTCATCGTCGGCGTCCGGCGCGCCGAACTCACCGCATACCGTCTCGAATGCGTGCAGGTGGTAGCCGTCCCAGTCGAAGGCGACCTGCATCACCTCGTGCACCAGGTCCAGCGGCATGGCGCTGGGGATCTCAAGCCGCCGCCAGACTGGCGGCTTCGCGCCATACAGGTTCACCTTCACGCGATGAACGGTGGTCGCGGCCTTCTTCGGCAGCCGGGGCAGCTTCTGCAGGGCGACTCGTTTACCGCCCACGAACGTCTGCTGCGCCAACCGATCCAGCATCTGCTGCATCAGAACCTCGGACACATCCGCCTCGGCCTGCCACAGCATCCGGGCGAGCGAATCTGCCGCTGTCACGGGCTTCTTCGACATGCTGCCTGAGCATTCCACAGGCTGGATGAATCCGGCAGGTGTTCCGGCCGAAACCGAGTTCGCTGACGGGCCGAGTTGTCCGTCGCCGCGGTAGCTTGGCTCACGTCCAGAGGTCGGTGCGCCTGTCCTCTACCCGCTTGGCCTTGTGCGTTGCCCGCGGCAGGCTGCCCGGCGCCAAGACGGCGACCCTGGCGCTCACCCCGGTCAGCGCCTTCAGCCGCCGGACGAATCGTTCGGCGAGGTCATCGTCGGGCTCGCTGGAACCGTGCGTGCGCTCGAGTTCCACGGTCAGCCGGTCAAGGTGCTCGAACCGGTCTACCACCAGGCGATACTCTCCCGTGTGGCGGTCATCGCCGCGCACTAGCGCTTCGACGTCGCTCGGGAAGATGTTGATCCCCTTGATGATGAGCATGTCGTCGAGGCGCCCGTGCACGCCGTGCATCCGGATCGACGTCCGCCCGCAGCGGCACGGCACCGAAGTGAACGAAACGATGTCGCCGGTGCGGAACCGGATCATTGGCCGCGCCGCCTTGCGCAGGGTGGTCAGCACCAGCTCGCCGCGCTCGCCTTCGGCGACGGGGACGAGCGTGGCGGGGTCGAGGACCTCCACCAGGATGTGGTCCTCCGCCCAGTGCAGGCCGTCCTTCTCCTCGCACATGCCGGCGCAGGAGCCGAAGATATCCGACAGCCCGTAGTAGTCATAGACTGATGCGCCCCACAGGTCCTCGATCCGGGCCCGCGTTTCGGGGATCGAGCCTCCCGGCTCGCCGGCCACGAAGATGCGCCGGACTGCGAGATCTCGCCGCGGATCGATGCCTTCCGCGACCGCGGTCTCGCCGAGGGCCCAGGCATAGGACGGCGTCGTCCACATCGCTGTCGCCTGGAACTGCCGGAGGATAAGCAGCAGGCGCTCGGACGGCAGGGTGCCGGCGTGGATGCCCAGCGCGCCGAGCTTCTGTGCGCCTAGTACGCACGGACCGCCGATGAACAGCGAGAAATTCAGGCAGTGGCAGTAGCGGTCCACCGGCCGCAAGCCCGATGACCAGAACTGACGTGCCTCGTAATCGATCCAGTCACCGAAATCGCCGGCCGTGAAAGGGGAGGCCGTCGGCACCCCGGTCGATCCGCTCGATGCCGACAGATAGACAACGTCGCGCTCTGGGACGGCAACCAGGTCGCCGAGCGGCGGGACGGCGAGCTGCCGGTCGCGTAGCGCGTGCTTGTCGATGAACGGGAACCGCCGCAGGTCATCGAGGCTGCTGACCTGGCCGGGATGCACGCCAGCGGTATCGAACGAGGCCCGGTAATAAGGCGAGCCGTGGTAAGCATGCTGCAGATGCGCCTTCAGCAACTCCAGTTTCATGGCGTCCCAGTCCGCACGGGTCTGGGTCTCGAGCGCGGCGTCCCAATAGGGTGCGCCGTCGGCAGGCGTGTTCGTCGGCTGTGCTGTCATCGGCGATTTCCCCTCAAGGCGAACGACCGTGGGCGACGCCCACGCCTCGGGCTCAGGTCCGGGGCATTTCGTAACAGCGCCGCACGCTGCTGACGTCAGCACAGCTGACGACCCGGCATATGGCGCCCTGCCGGGCGCCGCCCATCATGTCCCTAACACTGGCATCGGATCCGCCGCAAAGTCAACTAAACCTACCGATTTAGCAGTTATATCGTCTGGGCCTCCGGCGCTGACGCCATGGCCAGGCGGCCATGGCCTCCGCGGCACCAGCGGTTCCCCCGTGGATCTTCTGGGTGCGTGACGTGGTCAGATGCCGGGTCAGCCCACTCTGGCTGGGTGGGGCTGGCACCTAGGAACATGCATGCTGGCTTGTTTGTTAGCCTTACGAACTGTAAGAGCTTCGTACTATCGGGGATGAAGACGTGACCGACCAGGACCCGGGCGCTGAGACCCTGGACGTGCAGACCGCGCAGGCGGCCGTGCTCACCGTGATGCGCCTGTTCCGGGCGCTGGAGCGGGTCGATACGGGCCTGACTCCCCAGCAGTACCGCATCTTGAAGCTGGCGGGCGCCGGCGGCGAGCGTTCCGCCCGGCTGGCCGAGCGGCTGGCCGTCGCCAAGCCCACGCTGACCGCCACCGCCGATGGCCTGGTCGCTGCGGGCTATGCCCAGCGCGAGGCCGAGCCCGGCGACCGGCGGGTCGTGCGGCTGTGCCTGACGGCAGCTGGCCGCGCCGCCCTCGAGCGTGCCGACGCGGCCTATGCCGACTGGCTCGGCCCGCTGCTCGGCGCGACCGGCGACACGGCCGGGGTGCTCGAAGCCTTCCGCGGCCTGGACGCGGCGATGGATGAGCGGCGCCGTGCCCGGCTAGGGCTGGCATGAGCGCACGCGGACACGGGACGGCAGCGGGACCTCCCGTGACATCGGCATCTCCGGCGGCAGCGGGGACCGGCGGCCGTCCCAGGGCGCAGGATGCCTGGCTGCGGCGGCTGGCGGCTTACTGCTGGCGGCACCGCCGTCTGGAGATCATGGCGCTGGGCGGCTCGCTGCTGGCCACCCTCGTCCAGGCGGCCATCCCGCTGATCATGGCGTGGATCGTGGACAGCGCGATCCTTGACCACCGCGAGCCGATCTGGCTGGGCGCCTCGGTGCTCATCGTGGCCGGGCTGCTCAGCTTCGCCGGCGTCTACACCCGGCGGTACCGGGGCGGGCAGCTGTCGCTTGAGGTCCAGCACGACATGCGGACCGAACTCTTCCAGTCGCTGGAGCGGCTGGACGGGGCACGCCAGGACCAGTTGCACACCGGGCAGATCGTCAGCCGCTCCATTTCTGATCTCAACATGGTGCAGAGCCTGCTCAGCCAGATGCCGATGCTGCTCGGCAACGCCCTGCTGTTCGTGCTGTCGATCAGCATCATGGCCTACCTGTCGCCCGTGCTCACCCTGGTCGCCCTGGCGATCGCGCCGGCGCTCTGGCTGATCGCGATCGCCTCGCGGCGCAAGCTCTTCCCCGCCAGCTGGGACGCGCAGCAGAAGGAGGCGCAGGTCGCGGGCGTCGTCGACGGCGCGGTGACCGGCGTGCGCGTGGTCAAGGGCTTCGGGCAGGAGGAGCAGGAGATCGAGCGGCTGGAGGGGGTCAGCACGCGGCTGTACTCCGCCCGGCTGCGCGTCGTCCGGCTGACGGCCCGCTACAACCCCGCATTGGGGGCCGTTCCCATGCTCGGCCAGGTCGGGGTCCTCGCGCTGGGCGGCTGGCTGGCCCTGCACGGCTCGATCAAGATCGGGGTCTTCCTCGCCTTCTCCCTCTACATCGGGCAGATGGTCGCGCCCGTGCGCGCGCTGACCAGCCTGATCACGATCGGCCAGGAGGCGCGGGCCAGCGTGATCCGGGTCTACGAGGTGATCGACTCCAAGCCGGTTGTCACCGAGAAGCCCGGCGCGGTGGTCCTGCCGCCGGGGACGCCCGACGTCGAGCTGGACCACGTGGCCTTCGGCTACCTGCCGTCCGAGCCGGTGCTGCGGGGCCTGTCGCTGCACGTGCCGCCGGGCGAGACGCTCGCCGTGGTCGGCACCTCAGGCTCGGGAAAATCAACGATCTCCCTGCTGCTGCCCCGCTTCTACGACGTCAGGGGCGGCGCGATCCGGATCGGCGGCCAGGACGTCCGCGACCTGACCCTGGACTCGCTGCGCGCCTCGATCGGCCTGGTGATGGAGGACAGCTTCCTGTTCTCTGACTCGATCCGCGCCAACATCTCCTACGGCCGGCCCGGCGCCACGCAGGAGCAGATCGTCGCGGCGGCCAGGGCCGCTGAGGCCGACGAGTTCATCACCAGCCTGCCGGACGGCTACGACACGGTGATCGGCGAGCAGGGCCTGACCCTGTCCGGCGGCCAGCGGCAGCGGGTGTCGCTGGCCAGGGCGCTGATCACCGATCCGGCCATCCTGATCCTGGACGACGCCACCTCGGCGATCGACGCGGGGATCGAGGCGCAGATCCATGCCACCTTGCGCAAGGTGATGACCGGGCGCACCACGCTGCTGATCGCGCACCGCCGCTCGACGCTCCAGCTGGCCGACCGGATCGCCGTCCTGGACGAGGGGCGGCTGGTCGACGAGGGCACGCACGAGCAGCTGACCGCGCGCTGCGCCCTGTACCGGCTGCTGCTGGCCGGGCCGGGAGAGGACGCCGAGGGCGTGGACGCCGGCGAGCTCGCCTACCACGAGAACGCCGGCCGGGGCGCTCCCGCCGCCAGGCGGGGGCCGGCCTCCGGCCCGGTGACCCCCAGCCTGTGGGAGGCCGGCGACGACGCGGCCGGGTCCGGTCCTGCGGCGGGCGTGGACGGCCGCCAGCTGGCCCGCGCACCAGGCGCCGCGATCGGCCGCGGCTTCGGCGCCGCGGCCCGCGGCGGACGGGGCGGCAGTGGCGCTGGCGGGGGCATGCTCGCGGGGATACCGCCGACACCCGAGCTACTCGCCAAGGTCGACGCGCTGCCGCCGGCCAATGAGCTGCCCGGGGTCAGCCAGGCGGGGTCCCGCGCGGCCGACCCGCACTTCACGCTGCGCCGGCTGCTGCGGCCGATCGCCCTGGCGCTGTTCATCGGCCTGGTCCTTGACGGCCTCGACGCCGTGGCCAGCATCGCCATGCCCGCGCTGGTCCGCGGCGGCGTCGACAACGGCGTCCTGGCCAAGGAATTCCATCCGATCATCGTGGTGTCGCTGATCGGGCTCGCGATCGTCTGCGCCAACTGGGTCATCAACGTGATCCAGACGAACGTGGTGGGCCGCAACGGCGAGCGGATGCTCTACACCCTGCGCGTGAAGATCTTCTCCCACCTGCAGCGGCTCGGCCTGGACTTCTACGAGCGCGAGATGTCCGGCCGGATCATGACCCGGATGACGACGGACGTGGACGCCATGGACACGTTCCTGCAGACCGGGCTGATCACCATGGTCAACGCGGTCCTGACGTTCGTCGGCGTGCTGGTCGCGCTGCTGTTCATCAACCTGCGGCTGGGCCTCATCCTGCTGACCATCATCCCGGTGCTGGTGGCGGCCACGCTGGTGTTCCGGGCGAAGTCCCGGGAGGCCTACACCGATGCCCGCGAGAAGGTCAGCATCGTCAACGCCGACCTGCAGGAGAACGTGGCCGGGCTGCGCACCGCGCAGGCGTACCGGCGCGAGGGCCGCAACCAGGAGCATTTCGCTGAGCTGAGCGCCAGGTACCGCCGGTCCCGGCTGCGGGCGCAGCGCCTCATCGCGCTGTACTTCCCGTTCGTGCAGCTGCTGTCCACCGTGGCCGGGGCCCTCATCTTGTTCGTCGCCGCCGGCGAGGTGCACAACAAGACGCTGACGGCCGGCGGGCTGATCGCCTACCTGCTCTACATCGACCTGCTCTTCTCGCCCGTGCAGCAGCTGTCCCAGGTCTTCGACGGCTACAACCAGGCCGCCGTCGGCTTGCGGCGGATCAAGGACCTGCTGCGGCAGCCGACCAGCACGCCGCAGGCCGCGGACCCGCGGCCCGCCGGCCGCCCGCGGGGCCAGATCGAGTTCCGTGACGTGCGGTTCAGGTACTCCGGGCAGCCGCAGGACGCGCTGTCGGGCGTGAACCTGGTCGTTCGGCCCGGCGAGACCGTGGCCCTGGTCGGCCAGACCGGCGCGGGCAAGTCCACCATGGTCAAGCTGGTCGCGCGGTACTACGACGTCACCTCGGGCAGCCTGCTCATCGACGGCACTGACGTGCGGGAGCTGGACCTGGCCGGCTACCGGCAGCAGCTCGGCGTGGTACCGCAGGAGCCTTACCTGTTCCCCGGCACGGTCAGGGACGCGATCGCCTACGGCCGCCCGGACGCGACGGACGCGGAGGTCGAGGCGGCGGCGCGCGAGGTGGGGGCGATCGAGATGATCGCGCGGCTGCCCGGCGGTTTCCGGCACGAGGTGGCCGAGCGGGGACGCAACCTGGCCGCGGGCCAGCGCCAGCTGATCGCCCTGGCCCGCGCCTACCTGGTCGATCCGGCCATCCTGCTGCTCGACGAGGCCACCGCGGCCCTCGACCTGGCGTCGGAGGCGGCGGTCAACACCGCGACCGAGCGGCTGACGGCCAAGCGCACCACCTTGGTGGTCGCGCACCGGCTGACCACCGCCGCCCGCGCCGACCGCATCGCGGTGATGGAGTCAGGCCAGATCGCCGAGGTCGGCACCCACGACGAGCTGCTGGGGCGGGGCGGCAGCTACGCGGCGCTGTGGGCCGCCTTCGCCGGGGATGCTGAGCTAGTTGCCTGACCAGGTTCGGCCTGCCACCCCGCTGGGAAGGGACGGCGGCCGTGAAGCGCCGGCTGGGCGCGTTCTGGCGCCAGACGTTCTCCTCGCTGAAGGTCCCGAACTACCGCCTGTACTTCACCGGCCAGTCGATATCCCTCGCCGGGACCTGGATGCAGATGACGGCGCAGTCCTGGCTCGTGCTGACCCTCACCCACTCCAGCACGGACCTGGGCTTCACCGTCGCCCTGCAGACCCTGCCCGTGCTGCTGCTCGCCCCCTACGGCGGCGTTGTCGCCGACCGGGTGGACAAGCGGCGGCTCATGATCGTGCTGCAGATCGCCATGGGCTTCCAGGCCCTCGCGCTCGGGCTGCTCACCGTTCTCGGCGCGGTCCGCTTCTGGCAGGTCTGCGCGCTGGCCGTCATCCTCGGCCTGAACAACGCCTTCGAGAACTCCGCCCGGCAGGCTTTCGTCCGTGAGATGGTCGGCAAGGATGAGCTGCGCAACGCCATCACGCTGAATTCGGTGACGGTGAACGCGGCCCGGGCCGTCGGGCCAGCCATCGGCGGCGTCCTCATCGCCACGGTCGGCATCGGGATCTGCTTCCTGCTGAACGCAGCCAGCTTCGCGGCCGTCGTCACCTCCCTGCTCATCATGGACCGCTCCGCCCTGCGGCCGAGCCCCCCGGCCGGGCGGGCCAGCGGTCAGCTGCGCGAGGGCCTGCGCTACGCGGCACGCACTCCCACGATCGCCATTCCGCTGGCGATGATGAGCCTGGTCGGGCTGCTGGCGTATGAATTCCAGGTCACGCTCCCGGTCCTCGCCCGGGAGACGTTCCACGGCGGCGCGGAGGCCTACGGCTTCATGACCGCGGCGATGGGGGTCGGAGCGGTGATCGGAGGGCTGTTCACCGCCGCGCGGGGCCGGACCGGACTGCGGCCGATGATCATCGCCTCAGCCGGTTTCGGCACGGCGATCCTGGCCTGCGCATTCTCCCCCGTTCTCGGCCTTGCCTACGCCGCGCTGCTGTTCGTCGGCTGGGCAAGCGTCTCCTTCATCGCGATCGGCAACTCCACGATCCAGCTCAGCGCGGAGCCGAGCATGCGCGGACGGGTGATCGCGCTGTGGCAGGTCGCCTTCCAGGGAACGACACCGATCGGCGGCCCGGCGATCGGCTGGATCATCGCCGCAACCAGCCCGCGCACCGGCCTCGCAGTCGGGGGCGCGTCCTGCTTCGTGGCCGCGCTCGGCGCCATCGCCCTCGCCCGGCGCTCCCGCCCGTCACCACCGCCGCAGGCGGCCCAGCACGGGCACCCGCCGACGGCCGTCTCCGACACCGCCCTCCCGGCCGAGGACCCCATCAGGTAAGACGATGGCACGCCGCCATCGCCCGCCGGATTCTTTTTCCGAACGATCCTGGTACGTCCCTCGGCGCCTGCATCGAGCCCCGGCGGTCAGGACGCCCACGGGACCTGATCACGCGAGTGCGCCTAGCCGAGAAGGAGCTGGCCCGCGAGGCTCGCAAGGCCGAGCGCGAGCAGGCCAGGCACGCCCATGACAAGGCCCGCGAGCGCTACGAAGGCCTGACCAAGGCCGAGCTGAGCGACCAGCTGGGTCAGCGCGACCTGCCCAAGACCGGCAACGTCGACGAGCTCGTCGAGCGCCTGGTCGAGGCAGACAGCAAGTAATCACGCTGCCCGCCCCACCACCCTGAGACGCCGGTACCCGGCAGCATCTGCCGGGTACCGGCGTCATAGCGCTGTCACGCGGGGTGATCCGGTGGCTCGTGCTGGGGCCGCGGCTCAGCGGCTGACCGGATGCGGCGTGTCGCCCGCCCGTTCGGCCCGTTCGGCGGCGGCGGTAATGTTCCCGATGTACCCCGACGCACCGGTGCCGCACCAGGGCCGTCCTTCTCGGCAGCTGGTCACGTTCGCCTCAAGGCGTACTCGTCATGGCGGCGGATCCAGGTCTGGAACGCGTCGCCCTCGTCGCGCCCCTTCGGCGCCCGGTCGAGGATCGGGTAGTAGCCCATCAGGAACTCGACCCCGCGTGCCCCCCATCCTGGTGTGCTCCTTCTCGCGCTGAAGCAACTCGTCACGAGCGGCCTGCCACTCCTCGCGGCTGACAACCTGGTGATCCGTCATCGGCTTGTCTCCCTTTTCCGAGGGTGCCTATGCCGCGGCGGGCTCTGCCGCCACGAACGCCGCGTTCTCGCGCTCCATCGCCTTGACCGCGCCGTTCCGCCAGCTGTCGGCCAGGGACTGCGACATGGAATCGGGGAAGATTTCCTCCTCGCCGTTCTCCACTCCGTCGAAGATGGCTCGTGCGACGGACTCCGGCGGGGCCTTGGGGATGTCGAAGCCCCGGGTCATGTCGGTGTCGGTGGGGCCGGTCAGGACCGCGTAGACCCGCACGCCCCGGCCGGCCAGCAGCGCGCGCAGCGACTGCGTCAGGTTGAACGCGGCCGCTTTGGAGATCGCGTAGGCGGGAGTGAACGGGAAGGGGGCGACGGCCATCGTCGAGACGTTGTTGACGACGGTTCCCCGGGACCTGGTCAGCAGCGGCAGGAAGGCCTGGGTCACGCCGTACGTGCCGAAGAGGTTGACGGCGAGGTGCTGCTCGAGCACGGCACGGTCGCTGAGGTCGTCGTACCGCGCGATGCCGGCGTTGTTGATGAGGATGTCGAGAGACTCGACGCTCTCGACGGCGGCCTGGATCTGCGCCGCGTCGGTTACGTTCAGGGTCAGGGGCGTGACGCGCGCGTCCGGATGGGCCAGGGGCTGACGCGTGCCGGCGTACACCCGGCTCGCGCCCCGGGCCAGGGCCTCGGTGACGAGCGCCTGCCCGATGCCGCGATTGGCCCCGGTCACCAGGACTGTCTTGCCGTTGATAGTCATGCCTGTTCCTCCGGCTCTGCGATGCTCTTGCGGTTTCCGCGCCGCTTGTCTGGCGGCCCACTTATACAGACCAGCCGGATTCCCGGCAGTCGCCGCGGGCGACCCGGTGATTTTCAGGGTTTTAGGGGCCACGGCGGATCGCCTAGTCCTGCGCTGGCGCCGGTCCGGACCCAGCGCCGTATTCCCGTGGCAGCCCGAACGACCCGAACAATCCCTGGTCCTGGAAGGCGATGATCCGCGCGATCCCCGTCGCGGTGACCGTGGGCGCCAGCACGGCGTGCGCGTGATATGCCCCGCCTGGTTCGCGCTGGTAGACCGCGAACGCCCGCCCCCCGTTCGCCATGACCGGAACCAGCCGCAGCCCTCCGGGCTCGGTGAGAAAGTGCGCCGCGATAAAGCCCGCCACGGTCTGGCGGCCGGTGAACCAGGTCAGCACCGGTGGCATCTCCAGCGCGACATCCTCCCGCAGCAGCTCCGCCAGCACGCTGCCGTCGGCATTCTCAATGGCTGCGGCGAACCGGTCAAGCACCGCCCGCCGGTCCGGCTCAGCGGGCTCGGCCAGCTCGTCTTCGGCGGGCAGCGCCTCCGCGAGCTGAGCGCGAGCCCGCCGCAGGCCGCTGTTCACCGCGGTGGTCGTGGTACCCAGCAGATCCGCCACCTGCACGGCCGGCCACTCCAGCACGTCCCGCAGGATAAGCACCGCGCGCTGCCGGGCCGACAGATACTGCAGCGCCGCGACGAAGGCCAGCCGGATCCCCGCCCGCGACACCGCCGCCGCGGCCGGATCCTCGCCTTCCCCGGCCAGCAGCGCGCCGGGAAACGGCTGCAGCCACGGCACCTCCGGCCCCGCCACCAGCGGCGCCTCCATGTCCTGCTCCGGCCCGCCCAGCCCGGACGGCAGCGGCCGGCGGCTGCGCCGCTCGATCGCGGTCAGGCACGCGTTGGTCGCGATCCGGTACAGCCAGGTCCGCACCGACGAACGGCCCTCAAACCCGTCGTAGGACCGCCACGCCCGCAGGTACGTCTCCTGCACCAGGTCCTCGGCCTCCTCGGCCGAGCCCAGCATCCGGTAGCAGTGAGCCAGCAGCTCACCCCGGAACCGGCCGGTAAGACCGGCGAAATCCTCGCTGACCGTCATCGGCTACCCCAAACTCGCCCGCGCGAACGCCAGCGACGCACTGGCCTATATATACAGACCCGGCACCCGCCGCATAATCGCCGCCAAGGTTCAGCTACGACGCGGGCGCACCGGATGACCAGGACGGCTGTGAAGCGAGTCAGAAGTTCTGAACCCTTTCACCCCCCAGGACACGATTCCTGCCGTCGGCTGACCCGTGTGACACCCCTGGCAGATCGTCCGGCGCGGTGTTAGCATGCGCCGATGGCAAGACGGGCGCGCGACCCCCGGCCAGCCGGCGCTGCGGGTACGGTGGCGGAGCAGCTGGCTGAGGGGCTCGCGGGCACAGGCGGGCCACTCCGCCAGCATGTCGCCGGGGGGCTGCGCGATCTGGGCACCGTGGACCTGGCGGTCTACTCCGCGGTCGCCGACACGCCCACCCCGTCCCTGGACGAGCCGCTACGCCGGCTCTCCAACGCCGCCAATAACTCCGGCCTCTGGTTCGCGATAGCGGCCGCGCTCGCCCTGGCGGGCGGCGGCGCCGGGCGCCGGGCCGCGCTGCGCGGGACGCTGGCCATCGGCGCCACGTCCGCGCTGGTGAACCTGGCGGTCAAGTCCATCTGGGCCCGGCAGCGGCCGGACCGGGCCGGTGCGGGAGTCCCGGTCCGGCGTAACGTGCGGATGCCGGCCTCCACGTCGTTCCCGTCCGGCCACGCGGCGTCGGGGTTCGCCTTTGCCGCGGCCATCGGCCGGGATCAGCCCTGGCTCGGCCTCGCGCTGCGCTTCCTGGCGGCGGCCGTGGGATACTCCCGGGTGCACACCGGAGTGCACTACCCGGGCGACGTCGTGGTCGGCTCGCTCATCGGCGAGGGCACCGGGCAGGCCGTGGCCGGCCTGGTGGACCGGCTGCAGCCTCCCCGCAACCATGCCTCGCCGAGCAGCGATCAGCAGCGTGAGCAGCCGCCGGATGCCCAGGACCCGGACGCCGAGGATGCTGAGGATACGGAGGGCGCGCCAAGCTAACCCGGTGCCGGCGGTTCGGACATCAGCTTCAGCCCGGCATCCAGCGTGCTCACCCGCGAGCTGTTCGGGTGGCGGCCGGTCCAGCCGGGGCTCATCGAGGACTTGGACGAGAGCCACCACTTCGCCTAGCCGCCGGACGCCGGCGAGAGGGCCACCAGACACGCTCCCCGATGGTGAGCAGGCTGGCCGGTACGAGTACGGTCCGCACCAAGAGCGTGTCGAGCAGGACGCCGAGCGCGACGGCGGTGCCGACCTCGGTGATATCCACCTGCGGGATCTGCGTCAGTGCGGCGAACGTCCCCGCGAGGACGATGCCCGCGGCGGTGATAACGCCACCGGTGACGCCGAGCCCGCGCAGGGTGCCTTGCCTGATGCCTAGCCGCCGGGACTCCTCGCGGATCCGCGCGCTCAGGAAGATGTTGTAGTCGACCCCGAGCGCGACCAGGAAGATGAAGATGTAGATGGGGATCACCGACTGGACGCCTGAGTAGCCGAACGCGAAGCGCCATAGCAGGCTCGACAGGCCGAACGACGCAGCGAAGCTGAGCGCGGTGGTGGCCACCAGGACCATCGGCGCGACGATCGCCCGCAGCAACAGGGCGATGATAACGAAGATCACGACCAGTACGAGCGGGATGATCACCGCGTCGTCGCGGCCCGCCGCCTGGGCGGCGTCGTACTGGATTGCTGACTGGCCTCCCACGAGCGAGCCGGGCGCGTCCTGGGAGAGCCGCTGGCGCAGGTCCACGAGCGCCGTCGTCCCGGCGGACCCGTATGGCGGGACCGACAGCACGACCGAGTAGCTGTCATATCCCTCGACCGGCGCGCCGGGAACCACCGAGCCGACACCGGACGTCGCCCGTGCCGCCGCGGCGGCCGCGGCTGCCTGACCTGGCGGGGCGAGCAGGACCAGCGGAGCGATGGTGCCCGCCGGGTAGTGCTCGGCGAGCAGCTGCGAGCCGACCACGCTGCCTGGATGGCCCTTCACGTCGTCCACCGGGTTATTGTCGATCCGCAGTGACACGAGGCCGGCGCAGGCCACGCCGAGCAGCAGCACGACCACGACGACGGTCCGCACGGGATGGCGGGCGATTCGCGCGCCGATGCCCGCCCAGACGCGGGATTCTTCCCGGCCAGCCGCGCCCTGCCTCGGGATCCGCGGCCAGAAGGCGAACCGCCCGGTGACCAGCAGCAGCGCGGGCAGGAAGGTGGTCTGAGCGAGCAGGGCCGCGACGATCCCGATGGCGCCGACCGGGCCGAGCCCGTGCAGCGAGGCCGAGTCCGCCACCAGCAGGCAGATCATTGCGCAGGTAACCGTCGCGGCGGAGGCGGCGAGGGTCGGCAGCGTGGCGCGCAGCGCGGTCGCCATCGCGGCCTCGGTCGTGGCGTGGCGCCGCAGTTCTTCCCGGTACCTGTGGACGAGCAGCAGCGCGTAGTCGCTGGCCGCGCCGAAGACAAGCACGATGAGGATGTCGGCGGACAGCGTGCTTACCGTGAGCCCGGCATTGGCCAGGCCGTGGGCCGCGGCCTGGGCGACGACGATCGCCCCGATCGCGCCGAACAGCGGGAGCAGCCACAGCAGTGGGCTCCGGTACACGATCAGCAGGATGACCGCCACGATCACTAGCGCGCTGAGCAGCAGGATGGTCTGCTGGTTCCCGGCACTGCTGTCGGCGTTCACGGCGGCCGGCCCGGTCACGGCGGCCACCAGGCCGTTAGCCGCGTGGCTCGTGGCCGTGTCCACCGCGGCGCGGATGGCCCGCACCGCGTCGCGGTCGACGCTCCCCTGGCTAGCCGGTCCCGTGACGTTGGCCGTGAACTGCACGGCCTTGCCGTCGGCGGACGGCTCCGCCGGGCCGGGAGCGGACAGGCCCGCCACGTGACTTACGAGCCCCGCCACGGCGGTGCGGGCCGAGGCGACCGCAGCCCTGTCCGCGGCCGTCAGCCCGCTATCGCGGGCGAACACCACGACCGCTGCGTTGGTCTCCAGGTGGCTGGAGCCCTGCGCCGCCTCCTGGAGCAGGACAACCTTGGTCGAAGACGCCGAAGACGGCAGGTAGGCCGAAGCGGTGTCGTTGGTTACCTTCGACAGGCTGCTTGACAGCCCGTTGAGCAGGACGATGGCGAGCAGCCAGACGATCACCACCGGCCACCGCAGCCGGCGTAGCACGGTCGCGAACCGGTCGTCCGGCGTCCGGCGTGCACGCTTGCGCGTCCCCGTGGTAGTTGACATTCTGATGGGCTCCCCGAAGCGTTATCGCGCCCGAACGCGCCGGATGACGAACAGGACGACAAGGACCGGCACCAACCAGCCGACACTGCCGTGGTGACCTGACCGGCTGCTGAACAGCGCGTCGACGATGATCACGCACGCGATGGCGCACACGATGGCGAAGCGTGCCGTCGGCCTGCCGCGTGACATGCCGGTCGGTGCCCAGACCGGACCTGCCGCTGGTACCTGGCTCCGCGGCATGTCGGCGTGACTCCGCGGCAGGTCGCCGAACAGCTCGCTGAGCTCCTGTCCGGTCCGGGCGCGCAGGGCACGCCCCGACCGGTCATCGAACTCGTCCTTCGTGAGCCGTCCGGTCTGGAAGTGCTCGCTCAACTCGGCGAGTGCCACGTCACGGTCGGCGTCCGACACCCGGATGCCGTCTGGCGGGAAATTCCTGTCTAGCGTCTGCATGGCTCGCATCCCCCTGTCGGGTAGGTCCCCCGTTGGGTCAGGCGCTCACGGCCGCGCGCACTAGGGCGCCAGATCCGGGCGTCAGTACCACTCATGCTGGTAACGCTAGGCAGCGGCGGCTCCTGTGCCATCGGCGCTGAAGTTGAGTTCCGGTCAACCTGGGGGTGGAGACGTCAAGGGCGGCCAGGCCGTTGCGGAAGGCGTAGCCCACGAGCTGTGCCCGGTCCCGCAGGCCGGTCTTGGCGAAGATGTGGTTGACGTGCGTCTTCACGGTGGCTTCGGACACGTACAGCGTCGAGGCGATCTCGGCGTTGGAAAGCCCCGCCGCGATGTGCGCGAGGACTTCGGCTTCCCGCGGGGTGAGTTCGTCCGGCGGATCACCCGGTCGCTGCTGCCCGCGCACGTCCGCGACGGCGAACCTGTTCCCGCTGCCTAGCGCGTCGAGCAGCCGCCGCTGCACCGACGGATCAAGCTGTGCGTGCCCGGCCGCGACGTCGGTGATGGCGCGCCGGATCTCGTCGGCGCCCGCGTCCTTGGTCAGGAAGCCACGCGCGCCCGCCTGCAGCGCCGAGAACACCCAGGCGTCGTCGGAGAATGTGGTGAGCACGACGACCGCCACCTCGGGCCGGAGGAGGCGTAGCCGCTCGGTGGCCTCGACGCCATTGCAGCGCGGCATGTTCAGGTCCATCAAGACGACGTCCGGCCGCAATTCGAGGGCCTGCCGGACCGCCTCGTCGCCGTCAACCGCGGCGCCGACGACGGCGATGCCGGGAAGCAGGCCGATCAGCGTCACCAGCCCCTCCCTGACGATCTTCTGGTCGTCGGCGATCAGAACCCGGATATCCGAACGGTCCCGTTGCCCCGCCCCCGCGCTCACACTGCCTCCGCCGTGTCGGCCGCCGCGCTGGTCGGCAGCCGAAGCAGTACCCGGAAGCCCTCCTCCGTCGGCCCTGCGGTCAGCCTGCCGCCAAGCAACTCAGCCCGCTCACGCATGCCGGTCAGCCCGTAGCCGCCGAACGTGAGGCCGGTCGGCGCAGGCGGCGCCGCGTCCGCGGACCTGGCGTCCTGGATTTCCAGTTCCACGTCCTGCGGGCGGTAGCTGAGCCGGAGTTCGGCGCGCCCGGCGGTCAGCGCGACGACCCCCGGGGCTTGCGCTCCGGACCGGCTCGCCGCGGTCCAGCCGATCCCGCCGACCGCGACGACCAGCGCGACCGCCGCCGCGGCGATCACCGGCGGCGACTGGCGGTCCATCCCGTGGATGACACCCAGCGTGACAAGCACGAGGATCGCAACGCAGGCTGGTATGGCAATCCGCTGCAACACGGCCGAATGCGGCAGGTCGTCGTCGCTTGCAGGCTGAGCCATGTGACCAGCGTAGGCGCCGGGAAACGACCCCGGCATCGGCGTACGGGTCGATCTTCGCACGAACCGGCGGGCGCGGCGCTAACGGCGGGCGGCTCGGCGGGTGGATGCCTTGTACGCGGCCCGCCGGGCGGCCTTGGCGGTCGTCTTGTCACTGGCGTGCCTGCCGATCATCGTGAGAACGGCCTCGGCGTCCGGGTGGTCCAGCCGCGCCATGGCCTCGAAGGTCTCATCCGGCTTCTCGATCCCGCTGACCCGCTTGAGTTCCGCGAAGTCGAAGGGAAACCTCTCCCGACCAAGATCAAAGTGACTGAACGGGCCGAACGTATCGGCGATCAGCCACGCGATGTCCGCTCGCTCGGGTTGGAGTTCGCCAGGCAGATCCGCGCCTTCCTGATCGAGACCGGCCAGCTTGGCGAGCTGCGGCTTGGCGTAGCAGCGCAGCTCGACACGGTCCAGCCCCTCGCGCCAGGCGGGCTCGGCGGCCTGGCCGAGCCGGGACACGATCGTTATCGCCGCGGTCCGCGTCGCGGCGTTTCCGTCCGCCGCGAAGGCAAGCAGCTCCCGCGCGGCCTGCTCCTCGCCGCGCGAATCCGTCCATGAGGCCAGCTCGCCCTCGAGGTCGTCGTCGCCGCCATGCATCCACACGAGCACCAGGTCGTTCGGGGTCATCTTGTCCGGTGCCGGGAGCACCGGGACGAATAGGTGGTCCCTCTCCAGCTTCGAGCGGACGGCTCGCACGCCTAGCGGCTCCAGCCGCGCCAGGTCGTCGGTGGCGCTGACGGCACCGAGCCTTTCGAGCTGGCCCAGGAGAAGGCGCAGGGGATCACCGTGGGCATCGACCCACTCCTGCCACTGCCTGTCGGCCTCCTCCGCCGCCAAGTCGGCCGTCGCGGCATCCTTGAGGGCGCCGGCTAGCTCGGTGATCCGAACGCCGTCCCCCCGGCTGAGGAACAGCCTCGTCACCAGCGCGGGGCCGTGCCCCTCCAGGTCGAGATCGTCGGCGACGACGGGATCTGAATCGTCCGCCGCCTCCAGGGTGGTGTCCAGGACCATGGCGAACGCGTACTCCCAGGCGTCCAGGGCGTCACTGTCGTCAGCCAGGTCGTCCAGCCATCCGGCGTCTTCGCCGGGAGCCAGGTCTTCGCCGTCCCTTTCCACGAGCTCGGCTTCTTCGGCCAGCCGGAGGAGGACAGGGTTCACGGCGGCCGCCTGTACCGTCGTTTGCCGGACTTCGTCGGCAAGGGCACGGAGGTCGGCGAGAAGCACGGATCGCCTCGCCTGGGCGGCGAGTTCCGCCTCTTCAGGCAGGCGGACCGGCGGGAGCACCGGCGGGAGGTCGAACGCATCCTCGAGGTCTATGTCGTCCCAGTTGGCCGGCTCGTCGTCAAGGCCGCTCAGGTAGTACTCATCCGGGTCCGCGCGATCGAACACCCTGCCGTTCCTGAGGTCCAGGATGAGAGGATCCTTGTCCGCCACGGCTCACCAGCCTAATAAACGGCGCCCCCTCCGCGGGCGCCATCCGCGTCACGAGATCAGGTCGATCAAGCCGAACACTCTCTCAGGCCATTCACGTAGGTGGCGAGCAGCCGGCGGCATGTCGCGTCCCATTCCGGGTCGGATTGCCGGGGCTGAGCGAGCATCGCTCCGAAGACCACGACATCGCGCGGGGTCACGTCCTGGCTGATCGTGCCGTCGTTACGACCACGTTCGATGATCCGTTGCACGGTGCGGTGGACCTGGTCGCGCACCGCTAGGGTTTCCGGGACTGTAACCGGAGGCCCGCCATGCAGCGGCAGTACGAGTTCGTTCCGCTGGGCGATCGCGGCTTCGATGAAACGCCGCAGCGCGTCACTGGCTGTCGTGCTGTCGCTTTCAGCCGCCTGCACGTTCGAGAGCACCTGCTCGAAGGAACGGTGGGCAAGGAAGTTAAGCAGATCCTCACGGGTCCGGAAGTGACGGTGGAGGCCCCGCCGACGGTGATATCAGCACGGTGAAAGGCAGGCGCCAACGTCACGGAAGCACACGAGTGCACTCCAGCCGGTCCCGCTGAAGATTAGCCTTGACCGGTGAGGTGTGATGGCTGAGGACGAGGACCCGCAGATCGCGGTCGTCCTAACGAAGCTGGCCGCGCAGGACGCGGCGGCCGCCGAGGATGCGCGGGCCGCGCTGGCGTGGATTGCCGGGGACCAGGGCCTGGTCTTCATCACTCAGCAGCGCATCCAGAACTTCTGCTGGTACGACCTGCCGGTGAAATGGTTCATCGATCTCGACGACAAGCTGCGGGTCGTCGCGGCGCTGGCCCAGGCTCTGGACCTGCTGCAACTGCCGCGGTACGCCGCCGTCTGCCGGTCTGGGACGACCCGCGAGGTCCTGAGCGCGTATGAGACCGGCATCGCGCATGGTAAGGCCGCCTTCCGCCGGGCGGCGGCCGTCTCCGGCGTCATGCCGCCTGACCTGCCGGACTTCCAGTGGGGCCCGGCGATGGGCTTCGAGGAGGCCTCGGCGTGGTCGTCGACCGCCGAGTTCCTCGAGGTCGCCGTGGCCAGCGGCGATCTGGTCCCGGGGCGGCGGGGCTGGAAGGCCCGCCAGCAGGAACTTGTCCGGGCGCACCTCAACGTCCCGCAGGCCAGGCTGCTCGGGCAGACGCTGGCCCAGGTCATCCTCACCGAGCGCGCCGGGACCTGGCTCAACGCCTGGCGCAGCGAAACGCGCCGCCGGATCCTCGCGGCGATCGCCAACCGGCTGCTCCGTCCCGCCGAACTCCCCTCCGCCACAGCAGCCGACCCCCTCCCCCCGCTGCGCTGGCTGCTGGGCCAGCTGGACGGCGGTATCGCCCTCACCCAGACCGGAAATCTCAACCGGAAGTTCGTCCAGGACAGCGCGGACCGGTTCGGGTGGGACTTCTCCCGCCCGCCGCGGACCGAGGACGACCTGTTCGACCTGTACCAGCTGCGCCACTTCGCCCAGGACCTGGGGCTGGCCCGCCGGTCGGGCCGCAAGCTCACGCTGACCGCCAAGGGCCGCCGCCTCCTGGCCGACCCCGGCAGCCTGTGGCGCGCTGTCGCCGCCGGCCTGCTCGGCGACAACGGCTTCTTCGTATACGCCGGGGAGCTGTTCCTGGCCCTGCTCCTGGATGCCGACTCGGTGCCCGACCGCCAGGTCACGGCGACCGTGGGGCAGGCGGTTGCCGAAGAGGGGTTCCGGGCAGCCCGGTCCGGTGAGCCACCGGACGAACACGACATCAGCAGGGCCATCCACGAAACGAGCAACCTGTGCCGGGCCCTGGGCCTGCTGGCGTCCGGCGGTGACTGGCGCGACCGCAGCTACGGGCTCACCAGCACCGGCAAGGCCACCGCCCTGGAAGCCCTGCGAGCCAGGGCCACCGGCCCGCGAACGATCCCATGGCCCTGACCTCGTGAGCGGAACAGAGCCGGGTGCCGCGGCGCCGCGGCCGCCATGGCCGGGCGGGGCGGCCTGGATCGATGGGCGGTACTGCCCGATCGAGGAGGCAAAGATCTCGGTGCTGGATCTGGGAGTCACCCGCTCGGACTGCACCTATGACGTGGTACACGTCTGGCGCGGGCGGTTCTACCGGCTAGACGGCCATCTCGACCGGTTCGCCGCGAGCATGGTCCGGCTGCGGCTCGACCCCGGGTGCAGCCGCGCCGAGATCGAGGCGATCTTGCACGGATGCGTCCGCCATGCCGGGTTGCGGGAGGCGTACGTGTCGATGACCTGCACGCGCGGCCGGATGGCGCCGGGCAGCCGTGACCTGCGCACCGCGCGGAGTCTGTTCTACTGCTACGCGGTGCCGTTCATCTGGATCAGCGGCCCGGACCGGCAGCAGGCGGGCGCGAGCATGAGGGTCAGCCAGGTCGTCCGCATCCCGTCGCAGAGCGTGGACCCGTCGGTCAAGAACTACCACTGGCTGGACCTGGACCTGGCCCTGCTGGAGGCCTATGACCACGATGCCGACCTTGTCGTGCTCCGCGATCTGTCCGGTGCCGTTACCGAAGGACCCGGGTACAACGTATTCGCCTATGTGGACGGGCGCTGGCTGACGCCAGGCCGCGGCACGCTGCAGGGCATCACCCGGCGCTCGATGATCGAGCTGGCCCGCCAGGCCGGCCAGCCGGTGGAGGAGGGCCGCCTGAGCGCCGAGGACCTGTACCGGGCGGCCGAGGTGCTGGTCACCTCCACGGCGGGCGGGATCATGCCGGTGACCGTCATCGACGGCCAGCCGGTCGGCACGGGCGCTCCGGGGCCGCTGACCCTCCAGCTACGGGACCGCTACTGGGCCAGCCACGCGGACCCGCGACACTCGACCCCCGTCCGCTACGACGAGGCGGACTGAGACCGCGGGTCTCCGTACTTAACCGGGGTGCCGCTGGTGCGGTTCCCGCGCGGGGGCAGCCTGGAGGCGACGCTCGGCGTCACAGCCGGGTCTTGCCGCCCGGTAGTGCTCACGGGTGATTATGCGCCGGCCAGGTCGCGCCGGCTGAACAGCCCGGTCCCGGCGAGGGCGGCGAGGGTTCCCAGGCCGGTCAGCCAGGCGGCGCTGGCCCAGTCGGGCTGGGCGGCCGGGACCGGCTGGATGTGGTGGAGGACCGAGGTATCCAGCAGCCACCGGTTGGTGATGACCGTGGCCAGCAGCTCGATCAGGAACGACCATGCGATCAGCCCGTAGGCGGCGGGAGCCGCCAGGCGCGGCCAGGCACCGTAGGCGAAGCTGCCCACCCCCAGGACGAACAGGGCCGGCGGGATGATGTTGAGCCCGGCCTTGGCGAAGTCGGCGAAGCTGAGGCCTGTGTGCTGGCTGGCGATGCCGGCCCAGCCGGACAGGCCCGCGGCGAGGCCCGCGATGATGATCAGTGCGGTGCTTGCGGCGAGGCGGCTGGTCATCCAGTGCCAGCGGCTGACCTGGCGGGCCAGCAGGTGGCCGGCATACCCTCCGGCTTCTTCGGCGCGGGTCGCGGATACCTGGCCGGCGGCGGCGAAGCAGATCAAAGCGCCGCCGATGAGATAGATGATCCCCAGATACGCCGCGCTGCCGGGCCGGACGCCAAGGCGGCCGATCGTCCGCTCAATGGCCGGTGAGCTGCTGATCGCACGGGCGGCTGACGGCGCGACCAGCCCGCCGATGAGACCGAGAATCGCCAGCCCGGCAGCCCAGCCGGTGATCACCGGGCGGCCGAGCCGGACTGCCAGGCCGGCTGGTCCGCGGAGCAGGCAAGTGTGCGGCCTCGGGGTGTCACGGACAGGGAGCACGCCAGCCCCCGTGTCCCGGCGTCCTGCCACGAATACGGCCCCGGCTGCCAGGGCTGCGGTGAATGCCGCGATGGGCAGGAACATCACCGGCGCCGGGCTGGTAACCGGGTGGAGATTCTCGGCCCAGCCAAGCGGGCTCAGCCAGCGCAGCCAGTGCCGGCCGGGGGTGGAGTCGGCCACGACACGGATCAGCAGCGCGGCGCCGAAGATCGCCGCTGCGATGCCGTTGGCCTGGCGGCGGGTTTCGGCCAGCTGGGCGGCGAGCACGCCTACGCCGGCGAACATGACCGCGCCCGTCACCACGGCGGTGGCCAGGAACAGCGCGCTTCCCGCGGAGATGCCGATTCTGGCCGACGATCCCGCTGCCGCGGTAGCTGCTGCCGTGATCACCCACAGCACCGCCAGCCCGGCTGCGAGCCCGGCTTCGGCCTGGGCAACCGCCCGGCGGCGGGTTGTCTGCCCGGCCAGGAGCAGTTCCAGGCGGCCCGCGTCCTCCTCACCGCGCGTCAGCCGGGTCGCCGCGAGCGTGGCCCACACGGCACCGACGGGGACCAGGACGCCCATGGCCCGCCATGCGGTGAACCCTCCGATGGTTGCCAGCCGCTGGCCCTGCCCGAGCAGCGCCGAAAAGCCTGCGTTGGTGCCGAAGGTGAGCGCTATTTTCTCTCTGGACGCGACTGTCGGGTAACTGGCGGCGTACTCCCACGCCGCGTAGGCGATGTAGCCGCCGAACACGGCACCCCACAATCCCGCTGACCGGACCATCCGCCGCGCGCTGATCGCGGCGACCACCTGTCTCGCGCGGCGGCTGGCCCGGCTATCAGGCGGCACGGGAGACCTCACCCGGCGCGCCGGCCGACCCGTAGATGGCGAGGAACAGTTCCTCAAGTGAGGGCTCCCGCATCAGCAGATGACGCACAGGGGAGGCGGCCAGCGCCTCAAGCAGCGGCCGGACCGGGCCGGTGACCTGGCATTGCACCCGGTTGCCCTGTACGTGAATGTCTGTTGCCCCTGGTAGCTGCGACAGGTCCGGCGGGGCCGAGTCGAACTCCGCCTCGACCAGCACCGCGGACAGGTGGCGCATCTGGGCCAGCGTGCCCACCTCGATCAAGTCCCCGGCGCGCAGGATCGCCACCCGGTCGCAGAGCGCCTCGACCTCGCTGAGGATATGGGAGGACAGGAACACGGCCTGGCCGCGTTCGCGCGCTTCGGTCACGCTGTGCCGGAAGGCCTGTTCCATCAGCGGGTCCAGCCCGCTGGTCGGCTCGTCGAGCACCAGCAGGTCCGCCCGGCTCATCAAGCTGGCGATCAGCAGGAGCTTCTGCCGGTTGCCCTTGGAGTAAGCCCGGACCCGTTTGTACGGATCCAGCCGGAACCGGTCAATCAGGACGTCGCGGTAGGCCGTGTCCGTGGCAGCCTGGACCCGGCCGAGCAGTTCAAGCGTCTCCCTCCCGGTCAGCGACGGCCACAGGCTGGCTTCGCCGGGCACGTAGGACAGTCTCCGGTGCGCTTCGCTCGGATGATGCTGGCAGTCGATGCCGAAGATCTCGGCCCGTCCCGACGTTGCCCGGAGCATGCCGAGCAGCAGGCGGATCGTGGTGGTCTTGCCCGCCCCGTTGGGGCCCAGGTAACCGAAGACCTCTCCGGCTGCGACCTCCAGGCTGAGCGAGTTCAGCGCCCTGGTCTCCCCGAACACCTTGGTCAGCCCCTCGGTCTTGATCGCCGCGTCCATCGCTCAGCCCTCCGCGACCCAGGACAAGCAGCCCTAGTTACATCAGATATAATCTTATATTGAGTGTAACATGGTTCCGGTGGAGGTCCGCGGCATGGCCGACGAGGTGGGGCTGAGGGAGCGCAAGCGCCAGCAGACCCGGCAGGCGCTGATCAGCGCGGCCATCCGGCTGTTTGCCGAGAAGGGCTACGACGAGACCACGGTCGCCGAGATCGCCGCCGCCGCGGCCGTGTCCACCAAGACGTTCTTCAACTACTTCGCCAGCAAGGACGAGGTTCTCTTCCCCCACCTGTCCGGCCGGATCGACGGCGCGGCCGGCATCATAGAGCAGCGCAAGCCCGGTGAGAGCATGGCCGGCGTCCTGGTCCGGGCCCTCGAGTACATGCTCGCGGAGGCCAGCAGGGACGAGCTTGCCGCCGGACTGGCGTCGGCGCGGCTGCCCATGATCATGTCCGTCCCGGCCGTCCAGGCCGCCACGCTGCGCCGGTATTTCCTGGCAGAAACCCGGCTGGCCGAGGCGCTGCACCGCGCCTACCCGGGCATTCTCGGCATGCCAGAGGCCGCCGCGGTAATCGGCTCGCTCATGGGAGCGGTACTGGCCGCGGCGCTAGTCACCATGGAAGCCGGCGGCGGCACCGGCGAGGTGCAAGCCGCGGCCCGGCGTGCCATGGACATCGCCGTGGGAGGGCTGCAGGCCCTGGGACCAGACGCCCTGCCGGCGCGCGGCACACCAGACGGCCCGAAGGGCACGAACCAATGAGGTGCCCAGGACGTGCGCTTGACGGCGGCGCCGTACCCGGCGGCGGTCACGGGACGTAGCCAGAGCCCCGTAGCGGTCCGCGCCTTCCAGGCTGCCCCGGCGCGGGAACCGCGCCAACGGCACCCCGGTTAAGTACCGAGACCCGAGACCGCTCCGCACGTACCGGCTCAGGCCGTAGCACCACCGTCCGTTCGGGATAATTGACATCTTTTGGCCGAACGATCCGTGGTTCCTGCCGCCGGTCACCAGACAAAGCCCGAGCGCGGGGAAGCCTGGCCTGCGGCTGGGTGCTCAGATCGAGCTGATCGCACCGCCAACGTTTCTCTGACCGCAGGCACGTTCGCAGTGCTCACATTGCGGGTAATTCTATTTCACACCAGCGTGGCAAAAACGGACTATCGGTCCGGTGCGTCTTTATCAACTCGAATTCCATGTTTTGTCGCATAGACCATGTTTTGTCGCATAGACGGAGTCGGCGCCCGGGGGTGCCAAGGTCATGAAGGGGGCGCGGGATGACGATCAGCGGGAACAACGACCCGTGGCGGGCGGCGGGACGGCGCCGGTTCCCGGCACGGCGGCTGCACCTGGTCGATATCGAGAACCTGGCCGGCGAGGCGCGGCCCAGCCTTATCCAGGTCCGTCAGGCGCTGAGCCTGTACACACATTCCCTCGCCTTCGGCGTCATGGACCAGGTGGAGGTGGCCTCGAGCCACCTGACCCTGGTCAACGCGGCGCCCGGCTGGCCGCAAGCCCACTACCGGGTCCGCTCCGGGCCGGACGGCGCCGACCTGGCCTTGCTGGATATTCTGCGGCACGAGAACGTCGCCCAGCGGTTCACGCACGTCGCCATCGGCTCCGGTGACTACCTGTTCGCCGAGGACGCAACACGCCTCGCTGCCCTGGGCGTCTGGGTAACCGTAGTGAGCCGGCAGCGCAGCCTGTCCCAGCGGCTTGCCGTGGCCGCCTGCGAAGTCATCTTCCTCGATACCGCGGATACCGTGGATACCGCGGCCGAGGTCGCGTGAGACGCGGCGTTGGTCGAAGCGCGGACGCGGGTAAGGCCGTCTTCTGATCGTCCTGGGGATGCCTTTCGCCGAGGGCCTTCCGCGATCGCGACCACGAACAAATAGCGGCCTGAAACGCCGAGAGCCCGTATTCAGCGTGAGCCCGCAGCTATTCCCAGGCGGCGCCGCAGCTCTCCCAGGTCCGGCAGCATGCTCGTGTCCTTTCCCTCGGCTTCCGCGCGACGGAGTCGCCACTCGCAGTCGTTGATCATCGCCAGCACCCGGTCCAGCGCGATGCCCCCGGCAGCGACCGCCTCGGCGGGGGTCATGCCGCCGTCGTCGCGGGACTCCAGCACCGAAAGGTAGCAGAGCTCCCGGTTGATCTCACGTGCGACATCCTCCAGGTCGTGCTCAACCGGCAGGAAGTACCCCTCAAGGATGAGCCTGCGCGGCCCGGGCGGGGGCACGTCCCCGATGCCGAGCCGCCGGCATGCGGCCTCGCGGCTGTCCGGCCGGTTACCGGCTTCGGGTGGCGTACCGGTCAGCTCGTCCGCGGTCAGGGCGCTGCGTCGCGTCACGTCGGCCGGGCACCCCGCGGCCGAAGCCGCCGCCAGCACGACAGCCTCCAGGTCGGTGGCTCGCCGCACGGAATTCGCGGTCACCGTGAAACCCGTCATGCCGCGCCGGATGGTCCCGAGGTTGGTGAGCCGGCCCGGCTGGACCTCGCCGGCGTATTCGATCTCGTCCGGTGTATTGCGTGTCCAGAAGCGCTCGGGTAGCGACTTGAGATAGGCGTAGTAGTCGTCCGCGTTCCGGATCGGCGGCCGCGGTGGAGGCAGGCAGGGCCGGGTCAGTTGCGGCCAGACCTTCCCGGCGGAGCCGACCTCGATCGTCGTTTCGCACCACCGGTACTCGTCGCCGTCGGCCGTCTCGAAGACCGCCGAGGACTGTCCAGCGAACTGCGACAGCAGCCGTTCCGGGAATAGCGGCACGCTTCCTGGCGTGACCGGGCCGTCCGGAAACAGCGCCTCGGTGGCCTCGCGGAGGTCGCGGGGCAGGATGGCCATCCCACCGAGCGCTTGCAGGTGCCGGCTGCCGCCGTCCGGCCGGGCGCCGTCCGGCAGCAGTCGGCCGATCACGATGTCCAGCCGCCGGACCGACAGCGAGAACAGCCGGTCACGCTGTCCGACCCGTTCCGGCCCGCCGATCAGGCTGCGCAGGGTAAGTTCCGACCCGCGCTTGACCGAACTAACCTCGTACATGTCTACCGGCTCGGCGAGCCACTCGCCCAGCAGGTCCCGCTCGTCGTCGCGCATCAGGTGCCCCCGGACGGCGAGAAACCGCCGGGCAGTGCCGCCGTCGAAGATCGCTAGGTCGAGCGCGAGCATGGCGGCGGGCGGCGCGCCGATGGCGCAGGCGGCCATCCGGTCGGCGACCGTGCGGTTGGCGCCTCGCCGCGCGAAGGTGGCGAGCATCCCGTACAGTGCCGGGGCGCGGGCCGGAAGCGGATGCACGCCGCCGTCCAGGTCCCTGGCCCGGCAGCACGCCTTGTACTTGCGGCCGGACCCGCACGGGCACGGCTGGTTCCGGGAGACGCGCTCGGCGCCCGGGGCAGGCTGCCGCAGCCGGTCCAGCGGCCAGAGCAGCGGCTCGGCGATATCGTCCGAGCCGATCGCCGAAGCCAGCCCCCAGGCCCGGGCCCAGTTGCCCGCGCATAGCTCATACTCCAAAGCATCGCGGATCGCCGGGAGCAGGTCCGGGTCCAGCCGCAGGCACGACCCGATCAGCTGCCGTGCCTCGTCGGACCTGCCTGCTCCCTCCGCCGCCCGCGCCCGCAGCAACATCGGGAAGGCAGGATGCCCGCAACCCTCCAGCGCCGCGATTCCTCGTGCCCACGGGTGTTCGGCCGTCGTTCCCAGCGCCGCGGCAGTCTCCACCGCCTCCGCCACCAGGTCTATCACCGCCGGTTTGGCCATCCAGGGCACCAGAGTGACGGCGCGCCCGGCCGCCAGCGCCGAAATGCACCCGAGCGCCTCCCCGGCATCGCCGGTGTCAAGCCTCCCGCGTGGGCCGAGTTCGGGGTGGGTCAGCAACCACTGGGGGATACCCACCCGCGCGGCGAGCGCGGCCGCTGCCGAGTCGTCACCGGCGCGCAGCGCCGACGCCAGCTCGCGACAGACCGGAATGTCTGGCGGCACCTCTCCCGCGATCACCGCAGGAGCATACCGTCGGCGGACGCCGCGTGGGACCGGGATCGCGCGGAGCTCAAACGCGATGGCCCTCGCCTAAGCCCGGGACACCATCCCCGGCGGACACGCTGTCGGTCAGGGCGGGGCTGGCCGCCGACGCGGCACCAGCGGTGGGCTCCATGTTCCGCAGC
>CAVRHH010000007.1:0-395020 GCA_963720945.1 uncultured Actinomycetes bacterium
GCCCGGCGAGCCCGGCGACCACGGGGGTCGCGCAGATCGGCGGTACCGGCGGCGTCCTCACCGAGGATGACATCCGGGCGTTCGTGCACGACCAGCTCGGCGCCGCCCACCTGGACGGGCGCAGCGTGTGCGTGCTGGTGCCGGACGGCACCCGCAGCTGCCCGCTGCCGCTCATCGTGCCGGCGATCCATGACGTCCTGCACGGGCGGGTCAGCCGTCTCACGGTGCTCGTCGCGCTCGGCACACACGCCGCGATGAGCGAGCAGGAGCTCGCCGCGCACCTGGGTTACGACGCCGGCGCGCTGGCCGGCCGCTATCCGTCGATGACCGTCCTCAACCACGCGTGGTGGGATCCGTCGTCGTTCGCGGAGGTCGGGACGATCAGCGCGGACCGGATCGCCGAGCTGTCCCACGGCATGCTGCACCACTCCGCCCGTGTGCGCGTCAACCGCGCCGTGGTCGAGCACGACGTCACGGTCATCGTCAGCCCGGTGTTCCCGCACGAGGTCGTGGGGTTCTCCGGCGGCAGCAAGTACCTGTTCCCCGGCGTGTCGGGCCGGGAGCTGATCGACCTGTCGCACTGGCTGGGCGCGCTGATCACCAGCTCGCAGATCATCGGTACCCGCGGGATCACCCCGGTCCGCGCGCTCATCGATGAGGCCGCGTCGATGGTGCCCGGTGAACGGCTCGCCCTCTGCATGGTCACGAAGTCCGGCACCGAGGACCTGCACGCGATGATGTTCGCTGACCCGCCGGCGGCGTGGGCGGCCGCGGCGGACGTGTCGGCCGAGACGCACATCCGCTACCTCGACGCCCCGGTGCGCCGGGTCCTGTCGCTGATCCCCGCCAAATACGGCGACCTGTGGACCGGCGCCAAGGGCTTCTACAAGGTGGAGCCCATCGTGGCCGACGGCGGCCAGGTCGTGCTGTACGCCCCGCACATTCACGACGTCGCCGCGACCCATCCGGCGATCGCGGAGATCGGGTATCACTGCCGGGACTACTTCGTTAAGCAGTGGGACCGCTTCAGGGGCTACCACTGGGGCGACCTCGCCCACTCCACCCACCTGCGCGGCGCGGGCACCTGGGACCCGGTGCACGGCGAACGCAACCGGGTCACGGTCACCCTGGCCACCGGGATCCCCGGGGACGTGACCCGGTCGGTCAACCTCGACTACCTCGACCCGGCCGGGGTCGACCCCGCCGCGTGGGCGAAAGATCCGGGCACGCTCGTGGTGCCCGACGCCGGCGAGGACCTGTACCGGCTGCGCTGAACCAGGTCGGCGCTACCCGGTACGGGTGGTCAGCCGGCCGGTCGCCAGGGCACCGGTGTCGATGGCGTCCAGCGTGGTGACCACGATGTCGGCGTGCGCCGCCGCCAGCAGGTCGGCGTCGTCGGCCCGGGCCACCCCGATCCCGGTCATGCCGCCGGCCTTGGCCGCCTGGACGCCGGCGACCGCGTCTTCGAGCACGATCGCGTCGCGCGGTTCGACGCCGAGGTCGTGCGCGGCGGCCAGGAAGATCTCGGGGTCGGGCTTGCCGTGCGCGAAGTCACGCCCGGACAGGTCGGCGTCGAAGTACTCCAGCAGCGTCAGGCCGGGCCGGATGGTGGGGGAGGAGATCCCCTGTTCCTTCGCGAACGTGTCGAGCCGGATCTTGCCCAGCAGCAGCCCGGCGTTCTTCGACGACGACGCGTCCGCGATCAGCAGGCCGGCGTCCTTGACCGCGATCGCGAACCGCAGCGCGTCGGGGTAGGCGGTGAAGTCCCCGGCCTGGATGAGGCGCACGACCATCTCCTGCTTGCGCTGCCCGTACTCGGCGGCCCGCTTTTCGGCGTCGGGTACGCGGAAGTAGTCGAGCGCGGCGCGGGCGCCGGCCATCCGTGGTTTCCCGGACATGTACTGCTGGTAGACCTGCGGCGTGAACGCGTCCGGCGACCACGTGGTCTCGTCACGGATGTCCGCCCAGTCCGACTCCATCAGCTCACGCAGCGACTCGCGCCACGCCTTCTCGTGCGGCGAGTCGACCAGCACCCCGTCGACGTCGAAAATCGCCCCCCGGAATGTCGGCATGGGGCCCTCCTGTCAGTTGTGGGCCGGAGGCCCGTGTCAGTTGCGGGCCGGAGGCCCGTGTCAATTGTGGGCCTGCGGGCCGTGTCAATTGTGGGCCTGCGGGCCGTGTCAATTGTGGGCCTGCGGCCCGTGTCAATTGTGGGCCTGCGGCCCGGGGATGGCCGCGTCCTGGCCGAGCTCGAAGACGGCCCGGTCGCCCGGGCATAGGTCACGGACGTCACCGCGGACCCCGGCCCGGACCGGGTGGGCGGCGCCCTCGGGGTGGCTGGCCAGGGTCAGCCGATCGGCGCTGAGCGTGACGTGGATCGGGGTCTGCCGGAACTGCATCGAGAACGACAGGCTCTTGAGCTGGACGGGGAGCTCCGGATCGAAGTACAGGACGCCGTCCCGGACGTGCGTGCCGGCGTAACAGCGCTGCACCAGGTCGAGTGTCCCGGACATGACCCCCACGTGGATGCCTTCCTTGGTGGTGCCGCCCTGGATGTCGTCGGCATCGCTCTGCAGCGCGATCAGGAACCGGTCCCACGAGCTGGCCGGGTCGAGCGCGGCGAGGACCCCCGCGTGGGTGACGAAGCTCAGCGTCGAGCCGTGCGAAGTGCGCCGGTCGTAGTAGGCGATGTTCCGCATGGCCGTGTCGCCGGTGTAGTCATACCCGAGCCGCCCGAAGGTCTCCCGGAGCTCCTCCTGGCGGAACAGGAAGAAGAGCATCACTGTGTCGGCCTGCTTGGTGACCTTGTAACGGTTGGGGTCGTTGCCTTCCGCGCGCAGGATGCGGTCGAGCCGCTGGATGTTCCCGTACTTGGCGCGGTAGGCGTCCCAGTCGAGCTCCTCGAGATTCTCGTACCCCTCGAACTGGCTGATGATCCCGTCGTCGTGGAACGGGACGAACATCCGGCGGCTCATGTCCTGCCACAGCGCCAGCTCGTCGTCGCCGATGCCCAGCCGCCCGCGCAGCGCCTCCACCCGGCTGTTCGGCAGCAGCGGCAGCATCTTGCCGGCGATGTCGCACAGCCACGCCACCATCACGTTGGTGTAGGCGTTGTTGCGCAGCCCGCCCTCCCGCGCGTCCGGGTACTTGTCGTGGAACTCGTCCGGGCCCATCACGCCGTGGATCTCATAACGTTCGCGGCTGGGATTGAAGTGCGCGATCGACGCCCAGAAGCGCGCGATCTCCAGCATCATCTCCGCGCCATAGTCGGCCAGGAACGCCTGGTCACCGGTGGTCTGGAAGTAATGCCAGAGGTTGTAGAAGATCGCCGCGTTGACGTGCCGCTGGTTGCGGCTCAGGTCCGGCTCCCAGTGACCGGACAGCGGGTTGAGGTGGACCCGCTGGGTCTCTTCGCTCCCGTCGCTGCCGCTCTGCCACGGGAACATCGCCCCCCGCAGCCCGGCCGCGCGGGCCGCGGCCCGCGCCTCGCCGATCCGCCGGTAGCGGTACATCAGCAGCCCGTGGGTGACCTCGGGCAGCCGGACGTTGAAGAACGGGAACGCGTAGATCTCGTCCCAGAACACGTGCCCGCGGTAGGCCTCGCCGTTGAGCCCGCGGGCGGGCAGCCCGGCGTCCAGGTCGGCGGTGTGCCGCGAGCAGACCTGCAGCAGGTGCGCGATGTGCAGCCGCAGCAGCATCTGCACGCGATCGTCGCCGGACACGCGCACGTCACATACCCGCCACAGTTCTTCCCAGGCCGCGATGTGGCGCTCGAACGAGGCGGCGAAATCGGTGTGGCGGGCCGCCGACGTGGCCGCCTTGACCAGCGTGTCGCTGACCGCCGGGTCCCGCGACGTGAAGAACGTGACCACCTTCTCGACCCGCGTCGCCGTGCCCTGCTGCACGTCGAACGCCAGCACCTGCTGGATGTAGTCCTCCATCTGGTAGAGCGTCCGCATGACCGGGAGCGGCCGCTCGCCGTTGAACAGGCGGGTGCGGGCCGCCTGGCTGATATACAGATTCGACTGCCGGGTCTCCACCTTCAGCGCGATGACCTCCGGCCCGAACGTCCGCGGCGACACCGGGTTCAGGTGGCGGCCTTCCAGCTGCTGATAGCGCGCGACACCGTGGTTGTTGATCCGGCCGTCGAGCGCCGAGATCACCTCCATGCGGCCCGACCAGTTCTCCGGGGTCAGCGTCCACTCGATCCCGGCGTGGTGAGCGTCGGCCATGCTGACGAACCGGCGGCTTTTCAGCGTCGTCTCCCGGCCGCCACGATCACGGAAACGAAGGTGCCGGATGACCGTCGCGTACCGGATATCGAGCTCGTGCCGGTAGCCGAGCAGCTCGACGTCGGCGAGCCGGATGGCATCCTCCTCTTCGAGGCGCAGCTCGAGGACCAGCCAGTTCGGCAGGTTGACGAGGTCCTCGTTGAGCACGGGAAGACCGCCGAGGATCGTCGTTTCCCGGTTGTAGCCACCATGGAAGTACGTACCTGGATAGTGCACCCCGTCGGCTTCCTCCCACTCCGCCGCGCCCCGTGTGCACAGGTAGCCGTTGCCTGTCGAGGTGAGCGCTTCGCGGAGCCCCTCGTCCTCCGGATCGAAACCGTCATAGCTGAGCAAGAAACCGTCCACGGCACCACACTGTCACGCCGGCGGCCCCGGGCACGAGACCGGCGGCGCTGAAGGGGAGCCGCTAGGCCCCGTGACAGAATGTTAATTCGCCATTCAGATCTAGCCGAGGTGATCACGATGACGAGCCTGGTGGAGCGCCCTCTCACCGGCGAGTTCTCGGCGGCCGCGGCGAAGGTGAGCGTCCTGCTCCAGTCCGCGGCGCCCCTGGGCGTCGCGTTTTCCGGCGGTGTCGACTCCTCGGTGCTGCTCGCGCTGGCCGTACGGGCCCTCGGCGCCGGGCAGGTCATCGCCATCCTCGGCGTGTCACCCAGCCTCGCGGCGGACGAGCGGCACGCCGCCCACGAGGTCGCCGCGTTCATCGGCGCGCGCCTCGTCGAGGTGCAGACCCGGGAAGGGGACAACCCCGCCTACCGGGCCAACGGGCCTGATCGCTGCTTCCACTGCAAGGACGAGCTGTTCAGCCGCATCGACGACGAGGTGGCCGGGGCGTACGGCGTGGCCGCCGTCGCCTACGGCGAGAACGCCGATGACATGCGGCGCCCCGATCGGCCCGGGGCCCGCGCGGCCACCAGCCACCAGGTCCTGCGGCCGCTGGCCGACGCGGGCCTGGGCAAGGCCGCGGTGCGGGCCATCGCCAGGGCCCTGCAGCTGCCCAGCGCCGACAAGCCCGCCGCACCGTGCCTGGCCTCCCGGATTCCGCACTTCCAGGAGGTCTCCGAGGCCAAGCTGGGCCAGATCGAGGCGGCCGAGCGGGCGCTGCGGACGCTGGGATTTCCCGACTGCCGGGTCCGCCACCACGGCGAGGTGGCCCGCATCGAGCTGCCCGCCGGCGACCTGGTGCGAGCCGTCTCCGCACCGGCCAGGGAGCAGATCCACGCCGCGGTCACCGCCGCCGGCTTCCAGTTCGCCGCCGTCGACGTGCTCGGCATCCAGTCCGGCGCGTTCACGATGTCCTTGCTGCCGGTCACGCGTGACTGAGCACTGGGAACCCGGCGAGGCGCTGGCCGCGTTCATCGAGCTGGACCACGATCGGCTGCGCCGCCGCGGCTATCCCGAAGCGGTGTACTGCGAGGGCAAGACGCCCGGCCAGGTCGCCGTCATTGCCCGGGCCAGCAAAGGGTCCGGCGCGGCGGCGCTGTTCACCCGGGCCGGTCCCGCGCACGCCGAGGCGATCCTGCGGGAGCTGCCGGATGCCCGCCACGATGAAGACGCGCACCTGCTGGCGTGGCCGCCGGAACCGCCGGAACCGCGCGGCGGGCGCGTCGTGGTGGTCGCGGCCGGCACGTCCGACGTCGGTGTCGCCCGCGAGGCGCAGCTGGCCGCCCAGTACCTCGGCCGCGCGGCGGACCTCATCGTCGACGTCGGCATCGCCGGGCTGCACCGCATCCTGGCCCGGCTCGACCAGCTGAGATCAGCCCGGGTCATCATCGCGGTGGCCGGGATGGACGGCGCGCTGCCCGGCCTGATCGCCGGCCTGGTCCCCGGGCCGGTGATCGCCGTGCCGACCTCGGTCGGCTACGGCGCCGCGCTGCAGGGCCTGGCCCCCCTGCTGACCATGCTCAACTCGTGTGCCCCGGGCGTGGCCGTGGTCAACATCGACAACGGCTACGGCGCCGGGCACCTGGCCGCCCAGATCGCGGCCCCGCACTAGGCCCCCGGGGCTGGCCTGCCCGGCACCAGGCCCGCCCGCTCCGCGGCCGCGATGGCCTCTTCCAGCACCCGCCGGACCGGGACGGACCGGGCCGCGGCGACTGCCGCGGCGTCGTCAAACTCCGGGGTCGCATGGACGATGCCGCCGCCGCGATGCGCGACTTTGACGCGGACCTGGCCTCCGCTGACCGTCAGCGGCACCCAGAGCCGGTCCAGCGCGAGCCGGGTGACGGCGACTTCGCGCACCCCGATCGTGCTGGTCAGCTCGAAGATCAGCTGCCGCAGTCCGGCACGTCTGGCGAGCGAGGTGAGCACGGCTAGGGTGTGCGCCGGGCGGCCCTTCTTCATCACGATCGGGACCAGCCAGGCGTCGGCCGCGCCCGCGTTCAGCAGCGCGGCCAGCACCGTGGGCCACACGCGGGGGTCCATGTCGTCGACGTTGGTCTCCAGTATCGACATGACCGGCGGATCCCCCGGTTGCGCGGCACGATCGGCCCGCTCCCCCAGGACGACGCGCACCACGTTCGGCCGCCCGGGCGGATTCCTGGTGCCCGCGCCCACGCCCACCGTGTGCACCGACATGGCCGGCAGGTCGCAGGACTCGCCCGCCAGCGCGGTGAGCAGGGCCATGCCGGTCGGTGTCGCCAGCTCGCCCTCGCCGCCGGACAGCACCCGCCAGCCCGGCGACATCTCCAGCACCGCGGGCACCGGCACCGGCAGCTCGCCGTGAGCCGTCGTGACCCGGCCCGAGCCCAGCGCCACGGCGCTGCAGGACAGCGAGGACACCCCCAGGCAGTCGAGGGCGGCGCAGACGCCAACCACGTCCGCGATCGAGTCCCAGCTCCCGGCCTCGTGGAAGTGCACGTCGTCGGCCGCCACCCCGTGCACGCGCGCCTCGGCCTCGGCCAGCCGCAGGAACACGCGGTGGGCCCGCTCCCGCACGCGCTCCGCGAGGTCGGCGCGTTCCAGCAGGCTTCTGATGTCGCGCCAGCTGCGCTCCGCGTGCTCCGTGATCGCCGGTTTCACGTCGATCTTGGTGGCCCGAAGGCCGGCCCGCCGGACCTGGGCGGGCGTCAGCCCGATCGAGCCCGGCGCCACGGCCTCGACGGCGGCCGTCAGCGCGGCGAGCGGCGCCCCCGCGTCGGCGAGCGCGGCAAGCAGCATGTCGCCCGCCACACCCGCCGTCGCGTCCACCCAGGCATGCGTGCCTGCACCGGCCGGCGTCATGCGGACCACCCTAGGCGCCGCACCCTGCGCAGCGCTGACCGGCGCCGTGCTGGTAGCGTCCGGCCGTATGGTCGTTGTCCTGGCTGGAGTGTCCGGGAGCGGTAAAACCACCGTCGGCATCCTGCTCGCCACGCGTCTGGGCTGCGTCTTCGAGGACGGCGACGCGCTGCACCCCGCCGCGAACATCGCCAAGATGCATGCCGGTATCCCGCTCACCGACGACGACCGCTGGCCCTGGCTGCAGCAGGTGGGGTCATGGATCGATCAGCGGATCACGGCGGGCGCGTCCGGTGTCATCGCGTGCTCGGCCCTCAAGCGCTCCTACCGGGACTGCCTGCGCCAGGGGCGCCCGGCGCTGCGGGTGGTCATCCTGAACGTTGACCGGGACGACCTGGCCGTGCGGCTGGCACAGCGGCACGGCCACTTCTTCCCCGCCGCCCTGCTCAACAGCCAGCTCGGCGAGCTGGAGCTGCCGGATCCGGCGGAACCGTGCCTCGTGGTGCCGGCCACCGGGTCCCCGGCCGATGTGGCGGACGAGATCGTCCGCCGCCTCGGCCGCACCAGCCCGCAGCCCGGTTAGGGTGGCGCCCGGGCTGGGCAGGTCGCCCCAGTCCGCCTACGGGCAGAGAACCTGGGGCGGCCCAGAAGGCTGCCCATAGGCGGGCGAGCGAATTTCAGGCGCAGAAGAGCAGAAGACTAGGGCACGACCACGGTGGGCACCGGTGAGCGGCGGGCCAGGGCCACGGCCACCGAGCCGACGACGCGGTGCATCGCCTGCGACGAGCTGCCGACCACGATCACCGCCGTGTCGCCGGGGTGGGCGTCGCGGATGACCGTGGCGGCCGCGATCAGCTCGTCCGCGATCTGGCCCTGGCGCCGCTCGAATCCCCAGCGCTCCTCACGGCCGCGCAGCTGCCTGGCGGCCGCAGTGCGCAGATCCCGCTCGATGTCGTCGAAATCGGCCTGCATCTCGCCGATCGCGTCGGCCGACATCATGTCGATGGCGGGCAGGTGAGCCACGTACACCACCTCGACGCGGCCGGCACGGCTGTGCAGCAGGCTGACCGCGGCGTCCAGCGCCCGGCTGGCGGGCGCAGACCCGTCATACCCGACGATGAGGTATAGGTTCCCGGGGGGCGGCGTGTCGGTGGTCATCGCGATCAAGATTAGTCCCGCCTCCGGCGCAGCGGAGGCACCACCCCGGTGGGCTTCCTCACACGCGTCGGTGACCGGCGTTATGGGCGGGCGGTGACGAGGCCGAAGTCGGCCCGGTTGATGCGGACCTGGGCGTCGAGCCAGATCTCGCCGTCGCCCGGGGCGGACGCCGCGGCGTCGAAGGACAGGGGCCGGGTACGGTCGCGCACGGTCAGCGCGCCGGTCACGGCGACACGCTGGCCAGACAGCCGGATGCCAGCCGCAGTGAAGGTGATGTCTGGATTGTTGCCTTCTCACATCGAACAGGTCACGGCTGCATGGACCCTGTTCGCTGGATGATGTGTTCTTCTCACCCGTTCGACGACGTAACCCTCCGGAATGTCAGGCGGCGGGCCGGCCTCACAGTCCGGAGCCGCCCTCACCCGAGCCAAGATCACGGGGCGGTATCGTGGGCGAAGCGTCTATTCGCGACTTTCCGCCATGACAGCACCCACCAGCATCGCCGACGGCCACACTCGGCATACTCGCGCCCTTGGGGCTGTCGCTGGCGTCCTCGCGGCAGCCGTCGCCATGGGCGCCGCTCAGTTCGCGGCTGGCCTTGGCGTTCCGCAGAGCTCACCAGTGTTCGCGGTGGGCCAGGCTGCCATTGATCTCACACCGCCGCCAGTCAAGGACTTCGCCGTCTCCGCGTTCGGCGCCGACGACAAGACGGTGCTGCTCGGCGGCATCCTGGTGGTCATCGCCTTGTACGCGGCGGTGGTCGGGATGCTCGCGGTACGCCGGCTCGCCTTCGGTATGTGGGGGCTCGCGATTTTCGCCTCCATCGGCTTGGCAGCGGCCCTGACCAGGCCGACGGCCACGGCGGGATATGTGGTTCCCACTCTGGTGGGGGCCGCGGCCGGCGCGTTCGCGCTGACCTGGCTGGTCCGCGCGGCGGTCAGGCTCGGCTCTCCTTCGGACGCCCCGTTCCCTTCCGGCCTGCACCCGGAGCGGACCGACCTGGGTCAGCCGGCGGACCCGGTGCGGCCGTCCGGCCCAAAACGGCCGCCTGACCCGGCCGACGTCGCCGAACCTACCGTCCGTGCGGGCCCGGCCTACTCCGTTACCTCGCTGGCTCATCCGGACGACCAAAACCCATCCCGCTGGCCCGCGCGGCGGTGGTTCCTGATCTCGAGCGGCGCAGCTGCAGCCGCCGCCGCGCTCGGTACGCTGGCCGGAAGAAGCCTGATCAACGAGCACAACATCGCCGCGGCGCGGGCCGCCATCCGGTTCCCCCGGCCCACGGTTCCGGCACCGCCGGTTCCCGCCGGCAGCAACCTCAACATCACCGGCCTCAGCTCGTTCGTTACTTCCGATGACGCTTTCTACCGCGTCGACACTGCCTTGCTCGTGCCCCAGGTTGATCCGGCGACCTGGCGGCTGCGGATCCACGGGATGGTGCAACGCGAGGTAACCCTCACCTTCGCCAACCTGCTGCGGCGCCCGCTCATCGAGGCCTACGTGACGCTCACCTGCGTCTCGAACCCGGTCGGAGGGCCCTACGTGGGAAACGCCAGATGGCTTGGCGCGAGCCTGGCGGACCTGATTAGGCAGGCCCGCCCGCTGGCGGGCGCCAATCAGCTGCTGTGCACCTCGGTCGACGGGTTCACCTCAGGCACCCCCCTGCCGATCGTGCTCGACGGCCGGGACGCGCTGCTCGCCGTGGCCATGAACGGCACGGCGCTGCCCATCGTGCACGGCTTCCCTGCGCGGATGGTGGTGCCCGGCCTGTACGGCTACGTGTCCGCGACCAAGTGGGTCACCGACATCGAGGTGACCACGTTCGCGGCGGCCCATGCCTACTGGGCGCAGCGCGGCTGGTCGCAGCAGGCGCCGATCAAGACCGAGTCCAGGATCGACGTGCCCGCCGGAGGCGCGTCACTGGCGCCGGGCCGGATACCGGTGGCGGGTGTGGCCTGGGCGCAGCACAAGGGCATCGCCGCCGTGGAGGTACGGCTCAACGGCGGCCCATGGCACGAGGCACGGCTGGCCGCGGTGCCCGGCATCGACACATGGCGGCAGTGGGTCTGGGAATGGCCGGCCTCGCCGGGCAATTACCTGATCGAAGCCCGCGCCACCGACGCGACCGGCTACACCCAGACCGCCGCCCAGGTCCAGCCAACCCCGAACGGTGCTTCTGGCTACCCTTCCGCGCAAGTCACCGTCCGCAGCTCCTGAAAACCGGACGCTCGGCGTAGCGTGCCGCCGTCACCGCCCGCTCGAGCCGGTCGGCGGTGCTGACGATGCGGCCGGTCACCGGGTTCTCGATATTGGGCAGGATGCCGGGAAGCTGGAACCTCATGCATGCCTCCCCTGGCGGGTAGCGGGCCGTCTACCAGCGACCGTGGTGTACGACCTCGTCCAGCGGACGGCGGTTGGGCTTGGCGATGGGCGTCAGGGGCCGGTCGGCGGGGTATCCGAGGCCGATCAGATAGGCGACGAAGTGGTCGTCCGGGACGCCGAGGATGGCGCGGGCCTTGTCCTGTTCGCCGACGGATGAATGCCCGGTACCGATGCCGAGGTCGGCGGCAGCGAGCATGATCGCGTAGGTGGCCTGGCCGATATCGTACTGGTCGACGACGCGGCTGCGCTCGTCAGCCGGTTCGGGCAGGACAAGTGCGATGGCTGCCGCAGCGCCGGCGATGTGCCGGGCGCCCTGCCAGACCGTGGACAGCTCGGCCAGCTGGGTGTGGTCGGTGACGACGACGAAGTCCCAGTGCTGGCGGTTGGACGCAGATGGGGCGCGCCAGCCGGCTTCGACGATGCGATCGAGGTCGGCGTCGGCGATGGGGTCGTGAGTGTAGGTACGGACGTTGCGGCGGGCGCGAATAGCGTCCCAGGTCTCCACGTGCTCCCCTTCCTGCTGGTTGATCGGGGTTCGGCGCCAGCGGGCTCGCGCTTCCCTGATCACGTGAACGACCGTTGCGTTGTCGATCTTCCCGATCGGGATAGAGCATAAAGTCGGCTGAAGGTCCGGACGCTCCACGCTGGGATACGGCGATCACCGTCGCTCGGCGGCCCGAGGCCACGTGCACTGACCCCGAGGTTACGCGTGGGAGACGGCGAGAGGTCAAGGGGGGGGGCTCGCTGAACGGGATCGCGGACGACCGTCAGCATGACTTCATCGTCAACGGGCTGCTGCCGATCCTGCGAGCGATCGTTACAGGCGACCGCGCCGGCAGGTGCCTCCGGCGCGACGGGGACGCCCGCCAGACCGTATGCTGTCTGCGGTTCCGCGTGCACGGGAGCGTGCGGCGGCTCCGGGCGCATAGCTCAGCGGTAGAGCACTCGCCTTACAAGCGAGGGGTCACTGGTTCGAACCCAGTTGCGCCCACCAGGCAAAACGTGCCTGTCGTAGGCGGTTTAGTGAGCACGTACAGCAGCAAAGTACAGCAGTAGGGCTGTGAGAACTTGCTGGACAGGGTTCAAGGCGGCCCGCCGGGCCGCTCGCGCCGCCGCTACGGCACGCTCGCCTTAGCTCCCGCTGGCGCTCCCGCTCCGGCGGCGCCAACGCCGGTCGGCTGGCGCGAAAAGCATGAAAGCCTGGCCGCTTAGTCGCACAGTGGTCAATAGGAGTCGTTAGCGCAGGTAAGAGACCTTTGACGGTCACATAGAGTCGGTGTCGTGCGCTGCGGTTGCTGCACTTTGCTGCACCGGCTCCCGGCATTCCAACGAAAGACTTGTAGGGTTGCACCTGCGTCACCAGGCTGCTGCTGACACTTACGTAAGCGTCAACCATTAACGGGCACCCCTTCGGCCACGCTGTGGGGTCGTCACAGCGCCGACGGGTCGGCTGATGGACGCTCGGCGGGTTCCAATTCTCTATTGACGACTAGTCGTCGCAGTAGTGCTACCGGAAATGCCGCCAAGTAGTCCGGTGCGTTTGATGTGAGCAGAAGGAGTTCGAGCGCTCGCCTACCAACTTCACCATCGCTGCTGCTCTGCACCGCAGAGGCGGATAGGAGCGCACCTAGTGCCCGAGCCCGCTGCTCCGGGTGGGCGATGGCGGCTGCGGCCTGTAGCGCCTGCGCAGCCTGCCCGGCCTTCGCCAGGGCCGCCGCCGTCTCGCTTAGCATCTGAGCCCGCTGCCCCCGGTCGGCGATGGCGGCTGCGGCCTGTAGCGCCTGCGCGGCCTGCCCGGCCTCCGCCAGCGCCACCGCCACCTCGCCCAGCACCCCATCCCGCTGCCCCCGGTCGGCGATGGCGGCTGCGGCCTGTAGCGCCTGCGCAGCCTGCCCGGCCTCCGCCAGCACCACCGCCACCTCGCCCAGCACCCCATCCCGCTGCCCCCGGTCGGCGATGGCAGCTGCGGCCTGTAGCGCCTGCGCAGCCTGCCCGGCCTCCGCCAGCGCCACCGCCACCTCGCCCAGCACCCGAGCTCGCTGCCCCGGGTGAGTGACGGTGGCTGCGGCCTGTAGCGCCTGCGCGGCCTGCCCGGCCTTCGCCAGCGCCACCGCCACCTCACCCAGCACCTCAGCCCGCCGCTTCGGGTCGGCGACACGGGCTGCGGCCCGCAGCGCCTGCCCGGCCACGTCGGCGGCCTGCCCGGCCTGCCCGGCCTCCGCCAGGGCCACCGCCACCTCACCCAGCGCCCCGGCCCGCCGCTCCGGGTCGGCGATGGCGGCTGCGGCCCGCAGCGCCTGCCCGGCCGCGTCGGCGGCCTGCCCGGCCTGCCCGGCCTTCGCCAGCGCCACTGCCGTCTCGCTTAGCATCTGAGCCCGCTGCCCCCGGTCGGCGATGGCGGCTGCGGCCTGTAGCGCCTGCGCGGCCTGCCCGGCCTCCGCCAGCGCCACCGCCACCTCACCCAGCACCCCATCCCGCTGCCCCCGGTCGGCGATGGCGGCTGCGGCCCGCAGCGCCTGCCCGGCCGCGTCGGCTGGCTGTCCGGCCTGCCCGGCCTTCGCCAGGGCCACCGCCACCTCGCCCAGCACCCGAGCCCGCCGACCCCGGTCGGCGATGGCGGCTGCGGCCTGTAGCGCCTGCGCGGCCTGCCCGGCCTCCGCCAGCGCCACCGCCACCTCACTCAGCACCCAAGCTCGCTGCCCCGGATGAGTGACGTCGGCTGCGGCCTGCACCGCCTGCGCGGCCTGCCCGGCCTTCGCCAGCGCCACCGCCACCTCACCCAGCACCTCTGCCCGCCACATCGGGTGGCCGATGGCGGCTGCGGCCTGCAGCGCCTGCCCGGCCACGTCGGCGGCCTGCCCGGCCTGCCCGGCCTCCGCCAGCGCTACCGCCACCTCACCCAGCGCCCCGGCCCGCCGCTCCGGGTCGGCGATGGCGGCTGCGGCCCGCAGCGCCTGCCCGGCCACGTCGGCGGCCTGCCCGGCCTGCCCGGCCTCCGCCAGGGCCACCGCCACCTCACCCAGCACCCGAGCCCGCCGCTCCGGGTCGGCGATGGCGGCTGCGGCCCGCAGCGCCTGCCCGGCCACGTCGGCGGCCTGCCCGGCCTGCCCGGCCTTCGCCAGCGCTACCGCCACCTCACCCAGCGCCCCGGCCCGCCGCTCCGGGTCGGCGATGGCGGCTGCGGCCCGCAGCGCCTGCCCGGCCTGCCCGGCCTCCGCCAGGGCCACCGCCACCTCACCCAGCGCCCCGGCCCGCCGCTCCGGGTCGGCGATGGCGGCTGCGGCCCGCAGCGCCTGCCCGGCCACGTCGGCGGCCTGCCCGGCCTGCCCGGCCTTCGCCAGCGCTACCGCCACCTCACCCAGCACCTCAGCCCACCGCTCCGGCTGGGCGACACGGGCTGCGGCCCGCAGCGCCTGCCCGGCCGCGTCGGCGGCCTGCCCGGCCTGCCCGGCCTTCGCCAGCGCCACCGCCACCTCACCCAGCACCTCAGCCCGCCGCTCCGGGTCGGCGACACGCGCTGCGGCCAGCACCGCTTGCGCGGCTTGCCCGGCCTTTGCCAGCGCTACCGCCACCTCACCCAGCACCCCGGCCCGCCGCTCCGGGTCGGCGATGGCGGCTGCGGCCCGCAGCGCCTGCCCGGCCGCGTCGGCGGCCTGCCCGGCCTGCCCGGCCTTCGCCAGCGCCACCGCCACCTCACCCAGCACCCCGGCCCGCCGCTCCGGGTCGGCGATGGCGGCTGCGGCCTGCAGCGCCTGCCCGGCCGCGTCGGCGGCCTGCCCGGCCTGCCCGCCCTCCGCCAGCGCCACCGCCACCTCACCCAGCACCTCAGCCCGCCACATCGGGTGGCCGATGGCGGCTGCGGCCCGCAGCGCCTGCCCGGCCACGTCGGCGGCCTGCCCGGCCTGCCCGGCCTTCGCCAGGGCCACCGCGACCTCACCCAGCACCTCAGCCCGCCACATCGGGTGGCCGATGGCGGCTGCGGCCTGTAGCGCCTGCGCGGCCGCGTCGGCGGCCTGTCCGGCCTGCCCGGCCTCCGCCAGGGCCACCGCCACCTCGCCCAGCACCCGAGCCCGCCGACCCCGGTCGGCGATGGCGGCTGCGGCCCGCAGCGCCTGCCCGGCCTGCCCGGCCTCCGCCAGCGCTACCGCCACCTCACCCAGCACCCCGGCCCGCCGCTCCGGGTCGGCGATGGCGGCTGCGGCCCGCAGCGCCTGCCCGGCCACGTCGGCGGCCTGCCCGGCCTGCCCGCCCTCCGCCAGCGCCACCGCCACCTCACCCAGCACCTCAGCCCGCCGCTCCGGGTCGGCGATGGCGGCTGCGGCCCGCAGCGCCTGCCCGGCCACGTCGGCGGCCTGCCCGGCCTGCCCGGCCTCCGCCAGCGCTACCGCCACCTCACCCAGCGCCCCGGCCCGCCGCTCCGGGTCGGCGATGGCGGCTGCGGCCCGCAGCGCCTGCCCGGCCTGCCCGGCCTCCGCCAGGGCCACCGCCACCTCACCCAGCGCCCCAGCCCGCCGCTCCGGGTCGGCGATGGCGGCTGCGGCCCGCAGCGCCTGCCCGGCCGCGTCGGCGGCCTGCCCGGCCTGCCCGGCCTTCGCCAGCGCCACCGCCACCTCACCCAGCACCCCGGCCCGCCGCTCCGGGTCGGCGATGGCGGCTGCGGCCCGCAGCGCCTGCCCGGCCGCGTCGGCGGCCTGCCCGGCCTGCCCGGCCTTCGCCAGCGCCACCGCGACCTCACCCAGCGCCTCAGCCCGCCACGTTGGGTCATCGATTCCAGCGGCAAGGTCGACGGCGGAGTTGACACGGCCGATGCATGCCCAGACGGCGGCGATCCTCGCCGCGATGTCGGCTCTGGCATAGGTCAGCGGTCGTCGCCTGAGAGCTAGGACGGCAAGGCGGAAGATTGTTTCATCAGGATCCAGTCCGCTGCGCTCACGGCTATCGATGATGGCTTGCTGAGCTGCGACAATCTCCCGGTCCGGTACCGCCGGGTTGCCTGTCCGCTCAAAGAGCCGGTGCAACCGTGAACGGTGAGCCACCACTTTAAAGAGTTGGTTAAGAGCTGCCCGACAGCGCAAGCTGGGCGTCGCCGGATCACGTGCACGACGGGCAAGCTCGCGGGTATAGGGCCGCAGCAAATACTGCGGGATGTCGATTGGCCAGTCGCGCTCGGCGTACTCGTCGGCCCATGCGTCGAACAAGTCCTCATAGGTCGCCAAATCGGCGGCAAACCGCAGGCGAGCCTCCCTAAGCAGGGTGACGTGAGCGAATACGTGCACCTGCGTGCCGACGTCGTCAAGGTCGGGAACGCGCATGAGACTGCGGCCGAGGGAGCTACCGAGCAGTGCTTCGATTTCACTGATGTCCGCATCATGGCCGCGACGCTTTAGCAAGATACGCAGTTCGCCAGATGTCAGCCCAGCGTCGGCGACCGCCAGGCAGGAGACGAGGCGAAACACGAATCCGCTCGGAGTCCTCACAGCTCGATCAAGTTCCGCACGAGCGGCATCCCGGATCTCGAAAGCAGCATCCGACGGCATGATGCCGCACACGTGGCCAAACAGCGGATGCGCTTCGGGAAGCCGGACATCCGCTCCCGCACGGCTGGCAACCAACAGCATCGCCTCGTTCGGCAGTGTGTTCTGGCCAGGTAGCCAATCGGCAAGGTCAAAGTTGGTACTTGCGGCATCGTATTCATCAAGGCCGTCGATGAGCACAAGCAGCCGGCGGTCGCGTTCTGCGCAGGCGCGGGCCGCCTCCTCGAGCAGGTCGATGAAATCATTTGCCCGCTCTGACATGAAGGTGGACGGAACATAGTCACGCCGGTCAGCCAGCAGCGCGAGTTGGCGAGTGAGCATACCCAAGGCGTACTCCGCGGTGTTGTCACCACCGACGGGACGCAAAAAGCATGCGACGATATCAACCTGGTCGGACGGGTGAAGGGCAAACCAGGCCAGCAAAGCTGTCTTGCCGGCGAAAGCGTCCCCTTGAAGCCACCGCCACCGTGCACCGGAACGGGTGAAAGTATTCAACGCGGCCAACTCGGCACTTCTGCCGATTAGTACCTTAGGAGCTGACCTTTCCACCGCCCGCCTTGCCCCTGCCACCTCTATCTTTCGCGCGGCCCGTGGCGTCACCAGCCACAGCCTCTCGGCGCTGGGAGGTAGCTGAGGTAGCGCAGCGCGCCAAGTGTTTAGTTCGGTCGCAGATCCGTAGTTGAATAGTTGCTCAATGGGGCGAACAGTGAGTGTGCTAAGGCCTTCCAGCGGATGATGCTGGCCAACCACGCCGATCAATCGACCATTGCCCCAAATGGCTGCGCCGGACATTCCTTCCCAGGGGGAATGCTTGTCCGGTTCGGGGTCTGTGCTTGGGACCACATCAACCGCGAACGCATACATGTGCGTCTTAACATCCGAGAGACCGGCAATGGTGCCGATCGCGTACATCACGTCGCGCAGCTGGATGTTCGGATGAGCGGGATTCGGGCGCAGCTTGAAGCGCGGACAGCCAGCCGCCGCAACTGGCACCGGCGGCCCCGCGTCCCGGTCCAGTCGCCCGAACAGTACCGGCTCGCATGACGGATCATTCACGTGCCTATCAACGGGAACTAGCGCCAAATCCGCAGCCGGGATCATCAGCACCCGCCCGACATCAACGGCAACACTGGCTTCTGGAGTCAGCTCCGAGGACGCCCCTAGCCACACGCCTATCGACACCGCATCATGCACGACATGACAGGCAGTGAGCACCCACGAAGACGAGACCAGATACCCGCTGCCTCGCGTATTTTCCATTCCGCGGGCTACTATGATCTCCGCCACCCGGGCCCGCACCGGATGATCAATCACCGACGCTCTCCTCGGGCCTGACAGGCCCTTACGTTAGGGTTTCGCAGGGTACGGTAGTGATGGTTGTTCCTCACTTTCGGCAAAGGTCCCCTCGACGTCAATGCCCCGTGCAACGGTCGTCTGCCGTCCCTGCTGGTCGATGACAACCTGCTCCACACGCGGCTTGAGGGTCAGCGTGAGTTTCTGCGCATGGGTTCGCTCAGATGACAAGGTTCCCTTGGCGTCGGCCTCGGCAGAAGCCAGAACCCAAAACTTCACCTTTACCTCCGCCGACGCCTCGGCGCTTTTCGTCAGCGTGCACGTCACATCCAGCGTCAAGCTGATCTCTTCGACCCCCAGCTTCAACGAGTCCTGCGCCGACCGAGACTGAGCCTCACTTAGCTCCGCGCGTAGATCGGTCAGGAACTCTGCCAAGCCGATCCGACCCTCGAACTCCGCCATCACGCCCCCATGCCTACACGGCCAGATACGCATTGTTACAGTAGCGTCTCGCGCGAACCCTCGGCCTGTCCAGCTAAGCTTGCCGTTGACCTGCGCGTTCGTGCCTGGCTTTGAGGGTGACTTCCCTGCTTGTGGCTTTTCCCGCGTCCTGGCAGGGGCGGGGTGGCGGTGATGACCGCGTCCCCGTCGTCGTCCAGGACGAACACCTGCGTCGGCCTATGGTGCTGGGCTGGCGCGGCGGTGCCCGGCAGACTAGGGCCGTCCGGCTCGTGAACGACCTCGAGCCAAGCTCACCGCCGCCGACTCGGCATGCAAGACACCGGCCTCGTGCGCTACCTCGCCAACAACGTCGCCCACGACCGGCACCAGCGCACCACCTAACTGACAAACCTGGGCACGGCAGGCGCCATCTTGCCGCGAACCTGTGCGGTTAGACAAGGAACTGGTGAAGCTTAATTACAAGGGTTTCGGCCACCACCGCTGGGTGCCTGGGGTGTGACAACACCGGCGAGGCACTGGCCGGGATGCTGCGCCGCGGCAGCGCCGGGTCCGGCACTGGCGCTGACCACCTGACGGTGCTGGAGGAGGCGATCACAGCGATCCCGCCGAGGCACCAGCGGCGGCTGATGGTGACCTGCGACGGAGCCGGGGCCCTCGCAGTAGCCCGGTCAGCTCGGCCCAGTCGGTGGAATGAGATGGATGCCGGGCGGCATTCAGGCACTGGCACTTAATTTAAGCGTCAGTGCCGATTCTGCAACAGGCTGGAGAAGGTGACACAAAGCATCAGCAAACACGGCGGAACGTAAGACGAGGTACATACCCTTGGACGTAGAGGCTTATGCAAAACCCGGCTTCTCTCACGCATCTTCGCACGTCAGGGACTTGAGGAGGGGGAGTTTTGCATAACGCTCGTGGATCTTACCGGCTTACAATGGCTTGACGTTAAAACGTCAAAACGGGCCGTCATCTCCGGTCATGCTGTTGACAATTAAGCGGCAACAGCCTATCAGGGAGTGCAGCAGCAAAGTGCAGCAGCAAAGTGCAGCAACCGCACCGTGCAACATCGACCTTGTATGACCGTCAAAGTCCTCTGATCTGCGGAAATGACCCTTATCAACCGCGTTGCACCTAGATGGTAAGGAGGAGATCGTCAGCCGCCTGCCGGGCTACGGGAAGCTTTCCCGTAGCCTACTGGCCTGGAGGTCAATCCTCTTTCTGGCCGGGATCGACCGCGGCGTCGCGGTGGCCTTCAGGACAAGGGTCGCCGGGTTCTCCTGTGTCTGAATCGCCAGGCGGACTCAGCTCGTCACCAAGACGCTTGAGGGCGTCCCTGGTGGCATTTGAGGTCGCCTCGGTGTAGATCTCCATAGTGACAGCTATGCGACAACCCGCGATTGACACTAAATCGGGTATGACGATGGTTGGCGCCGGTACGCTTTGACTCATGTCAGATGAAGTCACAGAGGCCAATTCAGAGCTGGCACGTCTTATCGCCAATGCGTCCGACACAGATTTCACCGAGTCGCCTGAAGAACTACGTTGGCCGGCCAGGCATCTCTTGGGCGCAATGTACACCGATCCCCAGTGGTCGACGGTGCAAGCGGTGTTGCAGGAGATAGCAGACGAGAACACGGTAGACGCGATCCTCGACAGGCAACACGCCGCAATGAGGGGGATATTCAATAGCCTCTACCGCTTCAACCGCACCGTGTCCGGAGTACAAGAGGCGGGGCCTTCACAGAAGGAGATGCAAGAAGCCCAAGCCGACCTGCAGAACCATCTGCCAGAGATCGTCCGCCAGCTTCCAAAGGTCGAAGCCACGGCCGAGAAGCTGACTGCCGACCCGGCGGCACGGGGAGCAATCGAACTTATCTCCAAGATCGTCAAGGAAGGCGCGTCATCGAAGAAACTAACGCCAATCGCTCTGCTGGTCGTCCTATGGTGGGTACTTGGCGTGACTTCTCCGAATGAGATTGCTGCCCTAGCCGTCTGGTACGCGGTTGCCCGCGACGTTTTCAAGAAGGACTGAGACGCGCCATGCTCTTGCTCAGCCGTGGGCCTCCCCTGCTAACGCGATTGCTAACAACGTTGCTGGATGGCGGTGGATGCCAACGGAAACACAGGATGGCCGACTAGGACGTGAAGACCTGTCCGGACCACTAGGGACAGCCTTGATCCTGCTACGGATCAGAAGGTCGCGTGGGCCGGTGGCTCCGAATTGACAACGCCAACTGACAACAGCCGAGCCGTACACAGTCTCATCCGGGCATCCACCGTTCGACCGCGAGCAGGGCCGCGGCGGTTGTTTGCATTCAGATGGCTGGCCGTGCTGGCCCGCTTTGGGCTGCGCAGCGGCAGCGGTGCGGACCGATGTACAGGTGATTGGGTTGACCGCCCGGCTTATCGAGCTTAATCGTTACTACCGATCTGTGAACCGCGAGCAGCTATCGAACGTCACCTAACCGTGCAGGGGAGGGACCACACACATGACATACGAGCCTAAGCATCAGCCGTCTTACACACAGCAACCGCCGCAGGGACCGGTCACCTACGACGAGCCGGCGCGGTATAACCCGTCAGCGAACGTTCCGCCGACGCCGCACGCCAAGCTGCAGGGCGTGTGGCTCTATCTCGCTATCCTCGCGACGGTTTACGTGGTCGCGTCACTCGTGCTGGGCGTCGTTAGCTACACGGTGATGCAGAGCAACGCCCGGAAGATCGAGCAGCTACAGACCGACACGAACGACAACCTCTGCAATCAGCAGGCATACCAGGGCGGCACGACTTGCGCAGGCGGCGACGCCAACGGCGGCAGCACGCTGCCCTAGTCGAGCGGTGTGCAAGAGCCGGGCTTCGTAGCGCCAGGTGACTGAGTAACTGAGTAACTGAGTAACTAAGTAAGTAACGATCGCCGCTGACGGCGACTGACGCCAGCGGACGCATACGGACCACTCGCAGCGGGTCATTGCCGAGATACAAGAGCATGAAAGCTTAACGCAGTTCGCTGATAAGGAAACGGTCTAAGCGCGAGGCCCGTGCCGGTAGCGTCGAAATTCGAAGTCTGGCTCCGCAACTGGACTGGGTTGTCCTATACCGCCACGGCCGTAACTCCAGCCGATCCGATCCGCACTGATACCCAGAGTCTTCAACGTAGCGCTCAAAGCGGCAATGACTTTTTCTGCATCAGTCAGTCTAGCTTTACCTCTATGAGCAAGAGTGTTGCGAATTTGTCTCGCAGAATTCAGGACATCATAAAGATCGCGAGTTATTCGCCCAGCGGTCAAGAGGACCTCTGTTTGAACGGCTGCCGTATAGGTACGTTGATCCCGTAGCCGTTCGCGCTGGCGTTTGTCTTGGATTGCCGATACATATTCATCCCACCAGTAACTCAATATTACTTCACAGGAAATCCAACCAGTCGTTATTGACTCAGCCGCATTGTGCCTGGCAGCATGATAAATTGCTGCACAGATAAGAACAGGAAGATCTGCCGAGACGGTACTTAGTATGTTTACATTCCTAAACTGACATACACGATCGAGAAGACCCAGTGAGTCCGATAGAAACCATGATCCGTTCGGTGCCCACATGAGCCCAGCTGGCCTCAACAGTCGCGGTTCCGTTGCGAGTATCATAAAGGGTTGCCAATGAGTCTCTGCGAACCAGCCAGCGCCGCCCCATGTGCCGATATAATTTCCTATTAGCTTTGCTGGGCCGATGTCGTAGTCAGTGATCGGTCTCGCAAAGTGCCCCTCAAGTGAAATTTCACATGCGATTATATTGAATGTTTCTGCATACCGCTGCATATCTTCTTGACTGTCCTGGTAATTGTCCGCGCAGCGAACGTAGAGTCCACCACCTCGCGTTACAGCGACATCGTTACCGTTCGCTTCTATTACTCGGATTACTTCTAGGTAGTCATTAGGATCATTAGGGCGCTCTGTCACCTCAAGCAGCCGCAATGGAAAAAGGTAAGTGCCTCGGACAGGAGTCCATGAGGTACTTTGGCCAGTAAAACGCTCTAGAGGAAATTCTTCTACCTTGTGAAAGTCCACCTTCCAAGAATACTCGTGGGGCCATGAGCTTGGAGCTAAATTTTGGACGAGGTGTCACCATGACCAGCCGACGCCCGCGGCTGCCGAGCTGAATGCGCAGTGGGTCAGCAGCCTCCGGGGTCGTTAGCCCAGTATCAATGGCACCCTGACAGTGCGCTGGCCTGCGTGAGTCATCCCGTACAGCAGTCGGGTACAGCAACCTGCACGCCCTATGGCCATCCTGGACGGTCGGCCCCACCCGTGCCGGCCTGGTCCTTTTGCTACGAGCAGGTCCACGCCGGTAGCTACGGATCAAAGGGCTGGGAGCTTTAGTCCTCCGAGCGTGGCAAGCCGGGAGCGTGCCCGCTGCGTGCCCGATCGAGGAGGTTCTGTCGGTACTGAGCGGGTACTCAGGGACAACCGGACATAGCGATTGACCTGCAACATGCTGGTCAGCGGAGGCATGACAATCCAGTTCCCAAGCTGATAGTCGTACAGCATTGGAGTACAGCAACCCAGGCACGCTATGGCCATCTTGAGGAGCCATCAGCGCACGCGCCGAGCTGCACCGCTGACTGCGAACAGGGCCGCGCCGTTAGTTCGCATCGAGGGGCGACGACATGACCGAACGCCCACGTAACGCTGATGGGCTATAGCTAGTCTAGCGTCGTGGCCCCAGAAGAAAGCTCCGAGAACCCAACGCCCGAGGTAGACCCGGAAGACTTGCGCAAGCACGGTGACACAGCTCTGCGCCTCATCCACACCTTGAGTCCGGGCGAGACCGTCAGATGGACGGACCTCGTTAACGCAGCCGCGTCGATGGCTGAGATCGAAGACCAGGACCAGTAGAAGCAGCCGCAACTGAGTACCCAACTGAGTAACGATCACCGCTGACAACGACGGACGCCAGCGGACGCGGGCAATACCACTCGCAGCAGGCCAGTCCCGCGATGCGAAAGCATAAGCGTCCGAAGACATTCCATGACACCAAAGAGATCACTGGTTCCAACCCATAGGAAGGCACCCTAAATTTCCTACTCATAAGTTAAAGGCCCGAGTTTCTACTGGACGACGATCGGGAAGGTCGACACAATTTGAGAACCCCTCGGCAGCTTGGAAAGGCCCTGAGGCAGGTGCTGCAAGCCACCGATCCGGCCGCTGCGGACGTACGCCGCCTTGTCAGAAGCAGGCAGCATGACGACATCCAAGTTCATGCTGCTGCCTTTAAGGGCCTCGTTTACATCAATCCTCATGTCCCATTTCCCGCCCGTCTCCAAGATCAGTTGTCCGAGCGGGTACCAGCGATTAGTTTTGGTAGGGTTAGCGACGAGCCACAAATCGTCGCCACTTGGGATATTATCGGCAACACCGTTGACATTGAATTGAGCGCCGACTTCAGCGAAGATCCCAGGTATGGCAAGGACATTCCTGTTTATGAACATGGTAGTATAAAGGTCACTTGCTGGCATATTTGGAAGCGCGAAGCCGCCCGGCCCATCCGCTACGGACGACACCCCAGAGGACTGCGCCCCATGCGCCAGGTAAGCCTTTATCGCAAAAATCGACGGAATAATAACTAGCAGGAGACCACAGATAGCCAGGATAAGAGCTCGTTGTCGCTGTACCTTTGCTCGATCCTGCTCTTTCACTTCCACATCTCTAAGAGAGGGCACATAGCTAAGCCGAGGCTGCCCGTCAACCAGCAGGTCAAGCTCAAACACTGGTCCACGTTTAATCAGCATAGGCTTGATCTGGACCGTACTACCGCTGACCAACAACTTTCCTGAGGGTACGGCCTGGCCTTGATTTCCCACGATACCAAAGATGCGCGCGCCAACATCTAGCACAAACGGCCGCTTCTCGTTGAAATCATCATCGGTGATATCCTTGCGGCTTTGGCTGTCCATTCTCAATCTGATTACGTGCGGGGTAGTCAGCGCCTCTCCCTTGTAGGTGACCTTCAGGTCCCTACTTGCGAGACCGAAGTTGTGCCCATCCGTCGTAAGCAACGATGTGGCCATCGGCATGCTGCAGGTGAGTACTCGCGTCGGAGGGCCGACGCGCCAAGTACCATAGGCGACAACTACCGCTGCCAGGGCGATGAGAAGGCCAATAAAACCGATGACAGGGCCGGCGACTCCCCAAAAGAAGCCTGACGAAAAGGGACCGCTTGCAAGCACAAAGGTAATCTAACCGGACAGCCACGAGTACGGGGCATGATTGCACAAACTACCTATTAGCAATACATCGATCTCGGTCACCCAGAGTCATCTTGGTGACCAACCGGCGAACGGCTCCCGTCCGCCCTCGCACGCGCCGGTAGTGCAGGACCAAGAGGGCGCACGCCCACTGCGTGCCCAACGCAGCCAATCCATGCGCCGCCACCGCGTTGACACTGCTGCTTGTCAAGTTTCGCACCGACCGGACTAACAGGACCCCCCAAGGGACAGCGGGACGGTCGCTGATCTTGCTAACGCCGTGCTAACGAAGGCTCTGGAAGCGTGGCGATGAGCATGGACGCCACGAGCGGTCGACGCGACGTATGACCCACTCAAGCGGCCTGAGACGGACTCCCGTGGACCTGACAAGCCTCCTTGTAAGCAGCAGGGCTCTGACGCTGGACACCGGGAAGGGCACACGTAGGGCACATGAGCGCCAAAACAGACATGAACTGACGAGAAGTAGCGAGAACAGAAATCGTAGATCAGCGGTGCTCTTCGAAAACACGGCAGGCAGCAGAACCCCTAGGTCCAGTTCATCAACTACTGGCGACTACGGTTCGTGGGCAGCCGTTCAGTACAGCAGGCCTCGCCAGTAGTTGGGGACGAGAGGCTGAGTGCTGACCACCAAAGCTGACCACAACGGGACCCGACACGAGCCGATCCGAACCGCCAATGGCGGCTGCCGTACTAGATCCTGATTGTGAACGCTATGAGCACGAGCGTCGCCACCGCCTGGTGATTCGCACTTCATAGTCGCTTTGCATCCCTCTGAGACAGACGCCGACACGGGATACTGACGCTAACGACGGTAGGGGAATGCAGCAGCAAAGTGCAGCAACTGCACCGTATGGCACCGACTGTATATGACCGCCAAAGTCCTCTGACCTGCGCCAATGACCCCTATAGACTGCTTTGCCCCTAGATGGCATGGAGAAGGTCCACAGTTCGAAGCGCAGACCACTCGGCCAGTCAACAACCGGCTGTGCCATGCCTGTGCTCGTTGGCGCTTAAGCGTCGAAATGACACAGCAGCCGAGAGCGTCCGTTGCTGACTTGAACCGTACTATCAAACGGCGTCGCCGTGCCGGGTCCAGCGCTCCCTACGCTGGAGTTCTACCTTGCGAAGTCAGCGGCTGCATAGTAAAACTACTATCGCACTTCACCCAATCGTCCGGCCGTTATTATGAACGCCTCAGTTTTCTCTCGGGAGCGTTGGGTGCGCTCGTTCAGCTCATCCTCATTCTCTGCTTTCTCGATAGAGTAAGCTAGGGAATAGGCTTCACGTGCAAGGCCGACAAGCTCCTCCTGGTCAATCGCGAGCTGAACTCGAAACAGAGCACTTCGGGCTGCTGCTCCAGTTCGGTGCGTCTCTTCCCTTGTCCGCCGGTACTCATCGCTGTTCGTAGTGTGATCTCGCGCGGCAAACCACCGTTCCAACTGAGCACCACGGAATTCTGAAAGCGACTGCGTAAATGCCAAATACGCAGCTAGACGATCCTGCCGCAAACGCTCAGTACTAGTATGCGCCTCAGCCCGCGCAGCTTGCCTCTGCTGGAGCAATCCATTCACGATAGCTCCACCCAGAGTCCCAAGGACTGCGATTACAGCGACGAAGACAGCCTGCACACATCAAGTGGACCAGGTCAAAGAGTCGGCAGTCAAGTCTGGCTCAATCAAGGTTGGTGCAGCAGCAAAGTGCAGCAACCATCCCGTACGGCACCGATCTCATCTGACCCGCATCGGCCGCTGAGCTGCATCGGGGACCGCTGTCGACTCCTGACACTTAAGCATCAAAATGCCCGATAACCCAAATACGATGCCGATCTTGGACCAGTTCGTTACGCAAAGTTACTGTCAACGAATCATTGACAGTAAAATCGGCGAACGGCGTCCAGGTACCTCCCCTCCCGGGGGAGGCCTGCAAAGCCTTAAAATGACTTGACACTTAACCGTCAACGAGTTTCCAGACTCACCTGACAATTAAGCGTCAAACTAAAAATTCGCAGTAACCGCACCCGCATATTTGGGTGGGTGACTAACTGGGTGACAATCGCGCTGAACAACTGCGAACTACGACGGACGCCAGCACACCTGATCATCCTGGCAGAAAGCCAGAATCGTACTGGCTGTCGACTTATCAATATTGCCTTACAAGCGAGGGGTCACTGGTTCGAACCCAGTTGCGCCCACCAGGCAAAACAGCCTGGAAGATCTACTGACCGTCGGCTGGGCGGTTGGCAGAAAATACGAGAGGCCGACTGTACTCGCATTCGGTAATGGTGTAGCCGCGGTCCACCAGCGTCGGTTCCAGGCCTTCGTTTCCAGTCGCGGTCCACCCCAAACGCTCGTAAAACGTTCGTGCGCGGGTGTTGTCCCGGAATACCCACAGCACAGCGGTGGGGTATCCCGCCCGCGCGAGCCAGGTCTCGCCTTCGCACATCAGCCGCCCGCCTATACCGCAGCGCATATGGCTGGGGTGGACGAAGACGTAATGCACCTCCCCGACGCCGCCGCGGGATGCTGATGTCGCGGGTCCGAGCTCGATAAATCCGACTACATTGTCATCTTGAGACGCGACAAGAATATGGTGGTGGGGAGGAAGGTTGGCCAGGTGGCCGGTCCAGCGCTGCATCTGCCGTTCTGGGGTGTAGTCGGCGAGGACTTCTGGCGGGAAGAAGTCCCGGTACCCCCAGGTGCAACCGAGAGCGAAGACAGTCACGATGTCCGCGACGTCACCGTCATGGGCATCGCGGATCTTCGTTTCGGTCATAAGCTATTTCCCTGCCTCGAATCCCTGCCACGTGATGCTGCTTCAGTCCCAAGGTACGCTCTGATCCCGGCTACGCTCCCGCGGTCCTGTGCGGACATGTTCGGTGGGGAACCGGCTATCACGGCCGCTATCGGCAATGCCAGACTGCGGCGGGAATTTTTCGTCCTCGTCCAGCTTCCGTAGCCGCTCCCTGACTGTCCTTGACTCATGGTGGTGGAGTCGCTCGAAGACTGCGAGCGCCTCATGCCATTCATGCTGGGCAGCGCCGGAATCCCCCAGCTGGAGATGCGCGTCGCCCATCTGAACGCGTGTCATGGCTTCGCTGTAGTCGTCTCCCCGGTCATGCCAGAGAACCAGCGCCTCGCTATAGACACGGATCGAGGCCGTGAGATCCCCTTTATGCAGCCGGGCGTATCCGAGTGTGTCCAGGGTGTCGGCTTCGCCGTGTCGGTCGCCGAGTTGGCGCTGGATCAGGAGGCCTTCCTCGGCAAGGCGGATGGCGATGTCGTAGTGGCCGAGAAGGCCGTGGTTCCATGCCAGGCCGTTGAGCGAGCGAGCCTGCCCGGCCATATGGTCGGCCGCGCGAAATAGCGCGAGTGCCCGTCCGGCGTGAGTGATCGCATCGGCATGCCGGTCGTCTTCCTCGGCTGCGTGGCCGAGCCCCAGGTGAGCATGCGCCTGGCCCGCGCGGTTTCCGAGCCTTTCCCACAGTTCCAGTGCCTGATTCTGGTGGAGGATGGCGCTGCCGAAGCGGTGCAGACGGGTCTCGGCGCGTCCGGTGAGCCAGTGAGCGGTCGCGGTTGCGGCGTCGTCGCCGAGCCGTATGGCAGCGTCGAGCGCCTTCGCCTGAGTGACCACGATCTCCTCCCAGTGGCCGCGCCGGTGGTAGTAGTCGTTCAGCGCCCAGGCGAGCCGCCAGACGTGGCCGTCGAATCCCATCGCGACAGCTTGGTCGAGGACGGTCGCCAAGGTGGCGTGCTCGGCGATAAACCACGCCATCGCCTGCGGATAGTCCTCGATGGTGAGCCGTTTGACGCCCGGCGAAGGCGGATCAAGCGGGGGAGGCTCACGGTATTGGCCGAATTGCCGGGCAGCGGCGTGGGCGGTGTGCAGGTAGAAGTCGAGGAGGCGGCCCATGCCCGCTCGCCGGTCGTCGGGGCTGTCCTCATCCTCGGCTCGTTCGGCTGCGTATGCACGCACGAGGTCGTGCATCTCGTAGCGATCCGTGACGCGGCTGTCGAGCAAGTGAACCTGGGTCAGCGTGGCCAGCGTCCTGCGGATGCTCCGGGCTGGCTCACCGACGAGGTTGGCTGCCGCTCGCAGGTCGACGTCTTGGCTCTGGATCGCCCCAAGCAGACGGAAGACATGCTGAGCCCGGTCATCAAGGATCGAGTAAGACCAGGAGATGACGGCGCGGACGCTCTTGTCGACGTGGCCGAGATCCGTGGTTTCCAGGATGTCGAGGCGCTGCCGCTCGTCGCGCAGCTGATCGGCGATGGTGCAGAGTGGGTCGTCGGGGGAGGTGGCCGCCGTGGCTGCCACAATTGCCAGGGCCAGCGGCAGCCCGCTGCAGAATCGGATCAGGTCGTCCGCGGCCGTGGGCTCTGCGGCCATTCTCGCTGGGCCAATCGCACGGGTCAGCATGGCCATGGCATCGTCGTCCCGCAACAGGCCGAGCACGAGAGGACGCGCCCCGGGGTCCGCCACGAGCCCGGCCATCCGGCTGCGGCTGGTAACAAGGGCCAGGCACGACGACCCGCTGGGGAGCAGCGGCCGGATCTGTTCGGCATTGCGGGCGTTGTCCAGCAGCACCAGCATCCGCCGTTCCGCGAGCAGGCTCCGGTACAGGGCGATCCGCTCTCCGGCAGTGGGCGGAATGTGCTCGGGCGGAACGAGCGCCCCCAGGAAGGTCTGGATCGCGTCGTCGGGGTCTAATGGCGCCCCGGCTGGGTCGAATCCACGCAGGTTGATGAAGAGCTGGCCATCCGGAAAGCGCTTCGCATTCCGGTGCGCCCAATGGACGGCCAGCGCGGTCTTGCCAATGCCGGCGGCGCCGTTGATCGCCGAGATAACCACGGTCTCCACCTCGGCTACCACCTCGTCAAGGAATCGCGTCAGGCTTTCGAGTTCCCGCAGCCGTCCAGTGAAGTGCCCCGGGAGCGCCGGCAACTGGCGCGGCACGATGGCCGCGAACTGCGGCGCTGAATGAAAATTTACGCCGCCCTCAATGATGCCTGCCTGAACTACCGGGCCATGAGCCTCGCCATGGAAGTCATTGTGAACGTCGTCCGTGTCCCTCGGCGCACCGGCCGTCACCGCCAATTCCCTCCATCGATACCTGGCCATCTGGGCCAAATTGCCGTCGTCGTTCCAGCTGGCAGCAGTTGCCCGCCGTGGGCGTGACCGCTGATCGTATGGGTGCGTTTCTGCACAGTTATAAGTGGTCATCGGTGTCTGCCGTGGACCGCGGCGGCGCGGGCGGTGACGCGGTCACCCCGAAAGTCAGACTGCCGAATTTCTGGCCCTGCACGACCGGCCCGTACTGGGTACCCCCGCTGATGATGTTCGTGACACTCCCGGCGCCCGCCCGGAACGGCTCCGCCCGCACCCACCAAGCGTGCAGCGCACGCTCGAAGCTGACGTCCCCGCGCGCCCTGGCCACCAGTGCTTCCGCTAGTGCGATCGCCTTCTGCTGATCATGTGGTGATTGCTGCAAGGCTGTCAGCTCCGGTTCCCCGGGCGAAACTGTTCTCTGATTGTCAGCGCTTGTCTCGTGCTGCCGCGGCCTGCGAATCAACGAAATAATTTGTTTCCACAACTGGCCGCTTAAGGCTTCACTCGTGCCCGTTATTACCGCTAGTAGCGTCGTTCCCAGCGTGATCGGATTCATTAGCTGCCCTCACCTCGGTGCAATCTGCTCACAAATACCTATTGCGCGTACAGTTCTGTCTCCTGAGATTGATGCTCGAAACAGGAGGATACCCGCCCGTTCGGGTGGGTGGAATGAACTTCAGACCCTACCCAATTCACCTACAACGGGGCAAAGGCCGCACAAAGCGAGTAATCGAACCCGAGCACATCAGTGGACAACGAACGTCTGGATCATGTCGCCATCACTACGTTGACGGTTAAGCGTCAAGCGCGCCCAGAGCCCCGCAGCTAAATTAGCAAAACGAAGCGTCTGAGTGACTGAGTGACAACCGCCACGAACACTTGCGGACTTCCTCGTATCCCGGCGCACTAGTTCACGCAGTTCAGCAGACAAAAATGCCACATGTTTTCGACTGTCGGGGTTGCCTGGGGGTCAAGAAGTCGCCGCCTTGACACCGATGGCGGCAGCAGCAAACGGCAGCAACCGCATCGCCCTCAGACGTCCGCGATCGCCCGGGCCATCCCCTGCACCGTGCGGGCGGTCACGACGTGACGACGAGGACCAGACCTCCCTAGCCGACCGCAACAACCGGTGCCGGGCCTGGTGGCAGCGGACCGAGCAGCACACCGCATCATGCCGGGCCTTGGGCCGAGATAGGCATCGCACCACGCGCACAGAGTGGTCACGCCCGGCCACCCGTTCCCCGCGGCGCGGCTGACAGCAACGGTGACAGCAACAGCAGCGGCCACCGGCTAACGGCAGCGACCGCCGACAGCGCATAACGCTCGCACGATCCGCGCCAACTTGGGATATGTTCGGCCTGAAAAACGGACGGCCGTGAGACGGTGCCACTGGACCGAGCACCTGGCCTACGCATCACTGGCATGTGTCCCCGAGCCGCCATCAGCAGCCAACGATCGTCACCAGCAGCAACCTGCGGACATGAAGCTAGCGCAGGGTTTGAAGCCACGAGCAGATTCCCAAGCTGACAGTATCCACATGAGACCGGACAGGTCTCTCCCGAACATGAGCGGCAAACAAAATTATGCGCCGGGTCTCGCTCAGCTGGCACTAGGCAAATGATTACGCGAGCTTGATGTTCATGGTTGGGCGGGCTGGCCGGTGGCTACGGGGCATGGGCGGGAGCCTTACCGGCTGCCCGGCGGCGATGGCGTGTGTGCTGCGGCTGCTCAGTGCGTGTGCATGGTGCCGTGAATCCCAACGGACATGGCCAGGCCGACGATGAGGACGATGACCAGGATCACCGCCGCCCAGCCGAGTATCAAGCCCGCGAGCGCCAGGTCAGCCCCCTGTTCTCCGGTGCGCTTGATCTGGTGCCGGGCCACATGGCCGAACACGATCGCCGGGATGGCCACCACCGGCCCGAACACGAACTGCGCGAGCCCGCAGGCGAGGCTCGCCATCGCGAGCTGGTTGGTCTTGGCCACCGGGGTCACCGCGGTCGCCCGCGCGGCAGGCAGGTCGGTCACGAGCTGGTCCAGGTCGGCGTAGGTGCGCGCGGACAAGGCGTTCTCCAGGCGGCTGTCGTACTCGTCCTTGGAGAGCCGGCCTTCGCTGTAGGCCATGTTGAGGCATTCCACCACGCGGTCGCGGTCGGCGTCGGCGGCCCGCATCTTCCCCGGTTCGCCACCGGCGGTGAACGCCTGGGTGCGCCCGACGGACTGGATCACGCGAGCCGCGGTCGTTCGTCGTCCGCGCTCATGGTCCGCGATCCGCTGCCACTCGTCGGCGAGCGGCGGAGTGTCGTTGTCCGGGATGAGCGTGGTGTCGTTGTCGTTCATCTGCACCACCCCTTACCTTGACGCTGCAACCGGGGCACTAGCGTGGCAAGTGCCGTTAGTCCCGCGATAGCCCCGACAGGAGATGACCGCTCACACTGTCGAAAGTTTGAGCTTTGCTCCGATAGAACACACAACCGGTTGACGCTTAAACGTCAACGGGGCTCGCCGAGTGCAGCAGCAAAGTGCAGCAACCGTCGTACGGCACCGATCTCATCTGACCCGCATCGGCCGCTGAGCTGTATCGACGACCGCTGTCGACTCCTGACGCTTACAGTAAGCGTCAAAATGCCCGATAGCCCAAGTACAGTGCCGATCTTGGAACGGTTCGTTACGCATAGTTACTGTCAATGAATCGTTGACAGTAAAATCGACGAACGGCGTCCAGGTACCTCCCCTCCGGGGGAGGCTTGCAAAGCCTAAAACGACCTGACACTTAACTGTCAACGAGTTTCCAGGCTCACCTGACAATTAAGCGTCAAACTAAAATACGCAGCAACCGCGCCTGCATATTTGGGTTCGCCAGCGCCGGTGCGCCCCGATCAGCCGCCCCCGGACGACCACGGCCTGATCCCGCTGACCGTGCCGGAGATCAAGCACCTGCCTGCCGCCCTGCTCCTGCGGCCCCATCTGCCCGGCCACGCCGCCCACTGGCTGAACTGGCGACGCCGGCACCAGGCCCGCGCACGCTGGTACCACCAGCGCACACGACTCGCCCGGGACGCCCAATTTGCGCTGGTCAACTAGCGAAAGGCTGCTGCCCTACTAGGTCAACGGCAGTAACAGGTTTATCAGCACTCACAGGTTACCAGGTCTGCGGTTGTCCACCAGGACCACAGTGATTTATCACTGGAACCGTCGGCGATGACTCCGATATTGGCGCTGGGGAGAGTCCAAACCATGCGGAATTTGGTGCCGTTGTCGATTTCGCCGCAACCAAGCTGGCCCTGGCCCTGCTTCCCGCTTGGGTTGTGCCACATGCCGATGTAGCCGTTGCTGTCGCAGCCATTACTTTGGGGGAACCCGGACGTGTTGGCGTTGAACCACTGTGTGAGGTCGCTGCCATTCGCGAACTGAATGATCAGCGGCTCCTCCACCGGGGCGTTGCCGTTTTCTTGATGCGCTGGGCAGATGACGGCCGCTAGGGCGTTGATGCCGCTCTGCTGGTCCGATTCGCCTTGGCAGTCAGAAGTGCCGAAGTATTGGGCGCTCAACTGACTGGTCAGCATCTGGTCGGATTCAGTTGCGGGAGCAGTCGGGGATGTAGGCAGTGTCGGCGATGAAGACATCCTGGTGGCCGGAGCAGTCGGAGATGCGGGCAGCGTCGGCGATGAAAACGCCGAGGCAGCGTTTCCGTCTGGCGCGTGTTCAAATGGCCACCACTTCTCGTTCCCCGCAACACCAAGGTAGGTTAGGAGCAAGGCGGCTGCTCCGATAGCGACCCCAATTTTGTTCCAGGCATCTATTTCCGCCACATTCTTCTCCGGTTCCCATGTGCATGACAATTCTAGAGCGAACAAGAAAAGCGGCCGGCCGCTGAGGTAGCAGTGCAACAGCCGTCCCGTACGAGCCTGATCTCATCCGATTCGCATCGATGCTTCGACCTACGTCAACGACCTTCAGTGACCTTCCCGTACCTCGATGGTAAGGAAAGGGTCGTCGACCACCTGCTGTCACCCAGGGGTTGACCTCAGATTGAGGAGCGCGGGCACAGTGCATTTGATACCGCCGACAGCGAAGCGTCTCTTTTCTTAGATCAAGGCGGCGCCGCTGGCCCGGCTCCCGCGGCGGGCACAGTCATGGGAGGCCCGGCCGGCGCACGCCGTGCCCCGCCCGCGCGAGCAGGCAGATCTACCCGGCTCACACCTCACGTAGGCCGGGCATAGCGCCTTGCGGCTTGAAGAATGCGCTGGAGTCCGGGCGCCAGAGCAGCCATACCGCGGCGAGGCCGGCCAGCCAGGCCGGTGCCCAGAAGATCAGGCCAAGCACCGTCTTGGGCTCGCTGAAGACGCTGATCAGCTTGAGCGTCGCCAGGCCGAACAGCACCGTGGACAGGATGCGCGCCCAGTTCCGGCCCTGGCTGTTCGCCCGCGCCATCCACAGCCACAGGGCGATCACAACCAGGCCGCCCGCGATCCCCACCGCGATCGCGACCGGGAGCGGCTGGCTGCGGCCCGCCAGGCGCAGCGTGGCCGCACTGCGGCCGATGAAGGCCACCGAGATGAACGAGATGATCAGGCTGACGGTGAAGACGGCGGCGCCCGCGTACATGAGCTTGACCGCGGTCAGTACCGGCGCCGGAGCAGGAGGCCGCAGCGGCCCGGCCGGCTCGCCGCTGGAGGGGTAGGGCTGGTACATCGTGACCTCACCTAGGGAGCCCGCCGAAGCTGGCGCCGTCCTGTCATATAACCTATCGCGCTAAGCAGCAGCGTGACAGTGCGGCCTTTACCCATGGTTAAGACGTCATTGCCTCAATGTCCCGGTGCTCCCCGCCTGGTCGGTGGCCTGATCGTCGCCGGGTGCCAGCTGTTGCCAGCGCTGTTGCACGGCGACCACTGCTGAACCTTCCCGCGCTGGCGGCCTCGCCGATCCTGGCTCAGCGGGCCGGTGATACTTGGGGCCATGACCATTACCCTGATCACCGGCGCGAACAAGGGTCTTGGGCGGGAGACGGCACGCCGGCTGCTGGAGATCGGCCACACCGTGCTTATCGGGGCGCGCGATGCCGGACGGGGGCAGCGGGCCGCCGACGAACTCCGGGGCGTCATGCGACCCAGAAGAGCGGGGTAAGCACCTGGGGTCACAGGTCTCCCGGTGAGCCGCTGGCGGGTGACCCCACCACCTCGTACAGAGCCCGCAGCAGACCGAGCCAGCCGGTAAACCGGACCTCCTGGCGCTGGGCCCGCGACGGCATCGCGTGAGGCTCCCGGCGGGAGCCCGACCGGCCGCCGCCGTCCCGGCGTCGCCCTGCTCGTCATCGCCACCGCGCAGCTGATGGTCGTGCTCGATGGTACTTTCCCGTCTGTAAACATCGCCGCACACCCTGGCAGCGACGGCGGGTGGCTGCCAGGGTGCAGGGTCTAGCCTTTGCCGTTCGTGCCAGATCCGCGCGCATGACTGCCACGCCTCACGGTGCGGCGTCGTGTGCACAGCCTTGCAGTGGTAACCGATCACCGCCCCCGGATCGGAGGCGGGGCGGGTGCGGCTAGCGGCTTGCGGTGATCCAGGCGCGGGGCAGCGGCTCGTTTACGGGAGCGTCGAAGGTGAACCAGCCGGTGCACGTCACGCCTGCTGGTATCTGGTAGCTGGCCCAGTCGTCCGGGGAGCCGTTAATGACGAGGGGGGCATACTTCACCTGACGCGCCGTTGACCCCATCTCGCTGCTGTCGTCCACCTGCCAGGAGAAGTTCGCCAGTTTCTCCCGGCGCGGCGTCTGGAAGTAGACCTTCCAGGCCCCCATCGGGCCGGTGAAAGCGACCTTCAGCGTGCAGCCCTCGTAGTGATGACCGCCGATCTTCACCTTGTGGCAGCTGTAGCTGGAAGTCACGCTTGGTGCCGTCCGGGCGGATGCCTGCGCGGCCGGGACTGCGGCGAGCGCGGCGGCGAGAACTCCGGCGGCGATGATGGTCTTGCGTCCGATTCTGGTCATGTTCTTCTCCCTGACAACGAGACGAGGGATGCGATAAACGTCACGCCAGCGAGAAGGGCTACCACGCCCGAGGTTCTGTCCCGCTCTCTCCCCTCCCCCGGTAAGACGCGACGGGACGGAAGCGGTTTGCCGACGCGATGTAACCGTGATCCGTTTGTGGCACGTGCGACACTTGAGGTCGCGACGTAGATTCCCCGACAGGCTGCTCGCCGAACAAGCTGGCAGCCTGGTGCTGGCGGGGCGGGTTGCGGACGCCCTCGAAGTCTGCCGCCTGCTGCTCGGCCGCCGGCACGATCCCGGTGCGGACGGCCTGGCAGGAGCTGGACCGAGCGGGCACGTCGCCTGCGCTCCCAGCTGCTGAAGGAGCTGCCGCCCAAGCGTGGGCGGGCTTCGCGGGCGATCTCGAACGGGCCAGGAATGCGTCGGCTGCCGTCGCCACGGTAGCGTCCGCCAACGAGGTGCCCTGGATGACCGGAGCCGCACTCCACTGCCAGGGCCCTGATCGGACAGGACGCCGAGACGCTGCAAGCCGCTGCGTCCGCCTACGCGCGCGGATCACGACCGAGCTGTCTCTCGCGGGCCTGGTCGCTGAGGGCCTGTCCAATCCGCAGATCGGCGAGCGCCTGTACATCTCACGCCGGACGGTGCAGACACATCTCGCGCACGTATTCGCCAAGCTGGACATTTCCTCGCGCGCCCAGCTCGCCGCAGAGATAACCCGCCAGCGGCCCGGCTCGCTGCACCAGTGATGCCTGGCCCGGCGGCCATGGCAGATAGGCCCCGGAAGAACCGGAAAACTAAGACGTGCCAGGCTCATGGCGGGGCCCAGATCCGGGGATGGCCCGCCGTGGCAAGCTACCGTTATGACAGATGACAAGCCGGAGCCTACGGTCACGGAGCGGGCAACGGCGGCGGTAGATGAATTCATGGCGACGGTACTGCGCCACCTGCGGACCGGGCAGAGCAGCCCCCTGGAAGAGCTGGGCCTGCAGAAGGCCGCGGACGAGCTGCAGCACTGGCGGCCGGATATTCCAGGTGCAGGAGCAGAACCGGGATAAACGTGATCGCGGTCAGGATCAGGCGCCTTGTCGATGGTGCCGTCCGTGGTCAGCCTGCGGCCAGGATCTTCACCCAGGGCCGGGATGTCTCGCCCTCCGTTACGGTCACGACCTGGAACTGGGCGGCGCTCAGCTCATCGCATAGCCGCTCCGCCGGGCGGCAGAAGAACCAGCGCTGGATGCTGGGAGCGTAGAGGACAGGCTCACTTGCGCCCCTCGCCCCGGGCGGTAGCCAGCGCCAGGTGACCGCCGGGCCGCAGGACACGGCGCGGGCGGGGCGAACGGCGGCGGCGCCCTCAGCCCGTCACCGCCGCCCGGTAGGGGCGGAAGAACGCGCGCAGCTCCTCCGCGTAGAGCTCGGGCTCCTCGAACGGCGCGAAGTGCCCGCCGCGTGCGGGCTCGCTCACGCGCACGACGTTCGCCGTGCGCTCGAGCCACGCCCGCGGCGGGCGGACGATGTCGCCGGGAAAGAGCGAGAAGCCGGACGGCACCTCGACCCGGCGGGCGAGCTGCGCGGGCGGGATCGCGGCGTTCGCGCGGTACATGCGCATCGACGAGCCGATCGTTCCCGTGAGCCAGTAGAGCGTGACGTTCGTGAGGATCTCGTCCTTGGTGAAGCTCCGCTCGATGTCGCCGCCGCAGTCGCTCCACGCCCGGAGCTTCTCGACGATCCACGCGGCGAGCCCGGCCGGCGAGTCGGTGAGCCCGAAGGCGGCGGTCTGCGGCTTCGTGCGGTGCATGGCGGCGTAGGCGCCCTCGGTCGCGCCCCACGCCGCGGCGTCCTGGAGCCAGGCGCGCTCCTCGGGTGCGAGGTCCGCCGGGTCGCCGGCGAAGACGGGCACCCCCGCGTCGGTGCGGTGGACGGCCACGACCCGGCCGGGGTGGCCGAGCGCGAGGTAGCGGCTCACGTGGCTGCCGATGTCCCCGCCCGCCGCGCCGAACCGCGGGTAGCCGAGGACGCCCATGAGCTCGGCCCACAGGCCGGCCACGGCGATGGAGTCGAGGGGCGGGCCGGCCGGGCGGTCGGAGTACCCGTAGCCCGGCATGTCGGGCACGACCACGTCGAAGGCGTCGGCGGGGTCGGCGCCGTGCGCGCCGGGGTCGGTGAGGAGCGGGATGACCTTCGCGTACCGCCAGAACGAGTCCGGCCAGCCATGGCTGAGGACCAGCGGCAGGACGGGGCCGGCGCGGCGGCCCGGGCGTGCACGAAGTGGATCCGCAGGTTCCCGAGCGGGACACGGAAGCGGGGGAGCCGGGCGAGCGCCGCCTCCTGCGCCGGCCAGCTGAACCCGTCCGCCCAGTAGGCGACGAGCTCGCGGAGGTAGCCGAGGTCGGTCCCGAGCGACCACCCGGCGTCTTCGGGTGCGTCCGGCCAGCGCGTCGCGCGCAGCCGCGCGCGGAGGTCCTCGAGCGCCGCGGGGGCGGCCTGCGGGGTGAACGGCCCGGGGCGGGGCGGGGCGTCGGGCATGGGACGCATCCTACGGGCCGCGCCGCGCTTCTCCGCGAACGCGCCCGAGCAGGGAAACGGAAAGCAAACTGGTGCCGGCGACAGGGTGTATCAGACCCGGCGTCCGCGTCTCCTCCTAACAGGAGACAGCGTCACGGGGAGGACCCATGGGCACGGTGACAGCGGCGGCAGCAGCGGCACGGTCAGCGCACGCGCAGGCCAAGGACGAGTTCTTCGCGGCGCGCATGTACATGTTCCACATCACCGGCTTCCCGCAGCAGCCCGGCGTGCTGCCCGGCCATGTGGAGGCGCCGCCGGGTGCGCGGCTGGACGTGTGGCGCACCGACCCGGCCGACGGCCGGCACATTCCCGGGCCGGGCGGTGACGGCGCTGCGTTCAGCACGCCGCATTTCTCGCTGGCCAACAGCGGCAACCGGACCCTGCACGCCCCGAAGAGGTCATGGAAGATCACCCTCCCGCGCGAGGGCGGCGGCGACACCGGGCACGCCCCCGGCAACGGGGCGGCCGCCGGGAACGGCACGGGACCCGGGAGCGGCGCGGGTCACGGCCACCACCTGGCCGGGATGGCCCGGGTCAACCTCAAGTCCATGTACAACGACCCGTCGCAGATGCGCGAGGCGCTGGCGTGGCGGCTGTTCGGGGCGTCGGGCGTGCCCGCGGCCCGGCACACCTACGCCAAGCTCGCCTTCGACGCGACCTACTACGGCTTGTTCTCGGTCATCGAGCAGGTGGATAAGCGCTTCCTGGCCGACCACTTCGGCGAGAACGACCGCGGCAACCTGTACAAGGCCTACTGCGGCGACGTCGGGTGCGCGACGCTGGAACACCGGACCGGCTCCGGCGGCGACGACAGCGGACGGCAGTACTACCGGGAGGCCGACGAGGACCGACGCACCTACCGCCTCAAGGCCTGCGGGGACGACGAGGGGGCCGGGGCGTACGACGACCTCGCCCAGTTCATCCGGGTGATCAACGGCGCCGGCCTGCCCGGAGGGGATGGCCGGTTCGGCACCGACGCGTTCCGCGCGTCGGTGGACGCCATCATGAATGCGCCCGCGTTCCTGCGCTGGGCCAGCGTGAACCTGCTCCTCGGCAGCTGGGACAACTACTACGCGACGCCGTCCAACTATTACCTCTACAACTCCGGGCGGGCCGGCGCCGGGCGCGACGTCCGGAACGCGCCCTACTTCACGTTCATCCCGTGGGACTACGACAACTGCCTGGGCATCGACTACTTCGGCACGCAATGGCAGTACACCGACATCCTCGACTGGCCGTCGAACACGGAGGCCTACTGGCGTCACCACGCCCGGTCGCGCATCCCGCTGGTGCAGAACCTGCTGCGGAACCCGCACTACCGCGGCTACTACCTGGACCACCTGGAGTACCTGCTCGACACGCAGTTCAATCCCGCCGCCTTCGGGGGCCTGATCGCGCCCGATTCCGACGGCGGCCTGTGGGGCCGTGTCCGCCAGGCGGCCTACCTGGAATCGGCCACTCCCTACGGCGGGCCGTTCACCGGCCGCCAGTTCACCAACGACGAGGTCTACCTGGCCGGCTGCCGGCAGAACGAGCTGCACCACGGGCAGGAAAAGGCCGACGGCATCGTGAACTACGTCCGGATGCGCTACGACCGGGCCCGCCAGCAGCTCGCCGAGATCCGGAAGACCACCCCGCGCGGGGCCGGCGGCTTTCCCGCCACCATGGAACCGCTGCCCGCCGCGACGACCGGCACGAGATCAGGAGGCCCGCGATGACGGTCACGCGCACCCGGGTGGCGCAGCTTGAGCTGGTCACAGAGGCGAAGGTGTTCGACATCCTGGAGGGCGTGCTCAGCCCCCGGCTGGAAGCCAGCGGCGTGCTCGCCAAGGACGGGATGTTCTACGTCATCTTCGACAATCTGGCGCATATCGCGCGGATCGATCCGGCGATATCCGCGGCGGCCCAGGGCAACTCGATCATCTGGCAGGACCAGGGGCACCGTTCCGGTTTCGAGGACATCGCCCATGACCCGTGGAACGGCCGCTTCTACGTGCTGATCGAGTCACTGCCGCGCGGCCGCCGCCGGTACATGGCCAAGGTGCAGGAGTACGACGCCGATTTCGGCTACACCGGCAGCGCCTGGCTCAACTTCCCGCTCGACCGCCCGAACAAGGGCATCGAGGGACTGGCCTGCGTCCGCCGCCAGGGACAGACCTACCTGCTCGGGCTGTGTGAGGGCAACCGGTGCCGGGGAGGCGCGGAAGGCCGCGTCCCCGGCGGCGGCCGGGTGCACGTCTTCCGGGCCGGCCGGCACCAGTGGGAACGGCTCGCCACCATCCGGCTGCCGGAGACGGTCCTGTTCGAGGACTACAGCGGCATCTCGATCAGCGGGGACCGGGTGGCGGTGATATCGCAGGTCACCTCGGCGCTGTGGATCGGCCAGCTGGCCCCGTCGGGCTGGGAGGTCACCGGCCCGGGCACGACGTACGCGCTGCCGCGGGACGCTGACGGCGAGATCCTCTACGGCACGGCCGAGGGCGTGTCGTGGATCGCCCCGGACCAGCTGGTCATGGTCTCGGACAAGATCAAGCCGGCCCAGCCCCGCCGGTGCCAGGCCAAGGACCAGTCGATCCACATCTTCCGGATCCCGGGCGGCGCCGGGGGGTGAGCCCGGTCCTGCGCCGGGGGCCCGGATCAGGTCCCCGGATCAGATCCCAGGATCAGGCCTGCGGCAGGCGGGCGCGGATCAGGTCCGGCAGATCCGCGATGCTCTGCGAGATCAGCATCGCGTTCTCCGACAGCACGTTCAGCCAGTAATTCATCCGCTCGGCGTTCGTGGTGTCCCGCCAGTGCCGGAACAGGAACGCGGCGTCGCCCAGCGGCAGGCGGCCCTCGGCCTGATGGACCTCGATCGTGAACGAGACCCCCCGCGGCCGGCACGCCTTGATCGCGGTCGACACGATGGCGGCCAGGCCGCCCGGCCCGTACAGCGTGCTCAGCGACCGGCGGCCGTCGTAGCTGAACGGGATCGGCAGCCGGGTCAGGAAACTGAAATGGTCGGCCAGGCCCGGCACCAGGGGATGGCCGTCATGCAGGTGGAAATGCACCGGCTTGCCCAGCTTGCCGACCGAGCGGATGACGTCCTGCACGTCACCCAGCGCGCCGCCGACCGCGGCCTGGACGTCGGCGGCCAGATCGGGGAGCCGGGGGTCCGTTACGTCCAGGTCGGATAGCCGCAGGCCGGGATGGTGCTGGGCGAACCGCGCGCCGGCCTGCCGGATGCCGACATGGCCGACGTCGATGCAGCAGCTCACCTGGGTGGCGTCCTGCAGGCGCTCGGCCACCTCGACAAAACGGACCGGATCCAGGCCGGTCGCGTACTCCAGGAAGAGCGTGACGTCGGGCGCCTCTTTGCGCAGGAACGTGTCCAGGTCGTGCATGGCGGCCAGCCAGCCGCCGTCCAGGTCGCCCATGTCACGGCGGTCATGAACGACCAGGCCGGCGATCCGGCCGGTGAAGCGGCCGGCGAAGTCCCGCACCACCGCCCGGCCCCGCTCGTGCAGCAGGTCGATGCCCCGGTTCAGGTGGACGAAGGGCAGCCGCGGCGCGGCGGGCGCGAACCGCAGCACGTGCCCGAGCTGATCGGGGGTATCGGCGTAGACCTCGGCGGACACGCCCATCTGGGCGAACCGGAGCTGGGCCAGGCTGAGCAGCGCGTCATCCCCTGACACGCGCTGCTGGAACAGCGCGTGCACCGGCTCTCGCAGCTCAGGCTCCGTGCTGGACTCCTCATCACAGGGGCGGCGCCGGATACCGCGCCGCCGGCGGCCATATGGGGCAGGATACCTGCCGGGGCGCCGGCCCGGTCAGTGGTGACGGCCGCTGTAGCTGTTGGGGTCCTGGTCCGTCCGGCCGTGCGCGGCGGCCGGGCGGACCGGCGCCACCCGGACCAGCAGGTTGTAGGTGATCACCGCGATGGCCAGGTGCATGCAGGCCAGGAACAGCACCGCCTGGCCGGGCTGGCCCTTCACCCAGATATACAGGTCGGGCAGCAGCAGGACGATGGTGACCAGAATGGCCAGCCGGAAGAAGACCCACCGGGGGTCGGATGTCACGCGGGCCACCACGGGCCAGCCGATGCACGCGATGATCACGCCGATGATGGTCAGCTTGGCGTAGTCGCTGAACTGGAAGTGCACGTAGCCCTTGGTGGCCGGGAAGACGGCGACGGCGGCCTTGGCCAGCAGCCAGTCCGCGAGCAGGCACAGCACCAGGCTGGCCACGGTGGCGAGGACGACGGCGACCGCGCTGGGCGTGCGATGACGGGGTGAGAGGTCGACACGGGCCATTTCCATGGCCCGGTCCATGACGGGGGACGGCATCCTGTGGGTGCTCCTTTGGCTGGATTGCTGATCGTCCGGATCAGGCCTGATCGCCTGGGCCGGGCTGAACGTCCGGGCCGGGCTGGCCCGCGGGATCGGGCCGCCCGGCACCGGGGTGCGATTCCTCGGCGAGCAGGGCGCTGAGCAGTTCCTCGTCCTCCGGGCTGAGGTCCGCCACGAACCGGGACAGCACGCCCGCGCGGTCCTGGCCGCCCTGCAGCAGTTGCAGCATCCGGTGCGCCGTCATCGACGCCTCGGCGCCGTCCGGGCCGCCGGACAGCTCGTAGGCGAAGCTGCGGCCGGCCGCGCGCCGGGACACCGCGCCCTTGGCGTGCAGCCGGGATAGGGTCGTCATGATCGTCGTGTACGCGAGCTGGCCGCCCAGCCCGGCGAGAACATCACCGGGGGTGAGCGGACGCCCGGCGGCCGCCAGGCAGGCCAGGACCTCGCGCTCCAGGGCGCCGCGTGGTCTGGATGTCACGGCACCTCCCATCTACTACCATAATTGTAGTACGACAACGCCGGTCGTAGTAATCTTCCCGAGCCCGCCGGGTGGATCATCGTCGCCAGGAGGACGTGAGCATGCACGGCATTTACGACATGACCTATCTGCAAGCCGTGGTCATCGGGCTCATCCAGGGCCTCACCGAACTGTTCCCGATCTCCAGCCTCGGCCACACCGTGCTGATCCCGTCCTGGATGGGCGGCACCTGGGCCGTTCTGGTCCGTCAGGAAAGCAGTCCGGAAAGCCCGTACCTGGCGTTCATCGTCGGCCTGCACCTGGCCACGGCGCTGGTCCTGCTCGGCTATTACGGCCGGACCTGGGTGCGCATCATCCGCGGCCTGTTCACCAGCATCATCACCCGCCGGGTCGAATCCTCCGACCAGAAGCTGGCCTGGCTGCTGGTGCTGGCCACCATCCCGGTAGGCATCGTCGGCCTGGTCCTGGAGCACCCGTTCCGGGTCCTGTTCGCCAAGCCCCTCGCGGCGGCGATCTTCCTCACCATCAACGGCGTCATCCTGGGCGGGGCCGAGATCCTGCGCCGCCGGCGCGCCCAGGAACTGGTGCCCGCCGGGATGCCCCAGCGCGAGCAGGTGCCCGCGCGCGAGCAGGTGCCCCAGGCGGCGCGGGCCGCCGGGACCGGCGCGGCGGGCGCGGCGGGCGCGCCCGCGGCGTGGGCGCAGACGTCGCCGGCCCCGGTGGAGCGGGACGAGACCCTCTTCCTCGACGAGGCGGCCGAGCAGCGGCTGGCCGCCGTCGGCGTCAAGTCCGCGATGCTGATCGGCGCCTCGCAGATATTGGCGCTGCTGGCGGGCATCAGCCGTGAGGGGGTCACGATGGCCGGCGGCCTGGTACGCGGGCTCAGTCACGAGGACGCGCTGCGTTTCTCGTTCCTGCTGTCCACGCCGGTCATCCTGGCGGCCGGGGTGCTCAAGCTCAGCGACCTGACCGGCTCGCTCGGCAACGGCGTCCGCGGCCAGATCATCGCGGGCAGCATCGCCGCCGCGGTCACCTCGCTGTTCGCGGTGGTGTTCCTGGCCCGCTACTTCCGCACCCGGACGCTGACCCCGTTCGCCATCTACTGCGTGGCGGCCGGCCTGATCAGCATCATCCGTTTCGGATTCTTCTGACCCGCCGCGCCGCCTCGCGTCCATAGGTAACCGAACGGGACTGAGGCGGGGTCATCCCGCTTCCGCCGCCGCGTCCTGGGCGAGTCTCCCACCCGGCTCGCCCAGGACGCCCCCGTCAGCGGCGGGCCTGGTAGACGAGGTTGAAGCCGGCCAGGGTGGCCGGCGCGGTCAGTCGCCGGATCCGGTGAGCACGCCGAGTTCGGCGGCGCGCGCCGAGCCGGAACCAGTCGAGCAGGGTCCAGGTGATGTTGACGTAGGCGCGGCAGGCGTCCTCGGTGTCACCCGCGTCCAGCGCGACCTGGAGGGCCTCCTCGATGATCCGCTGGCCGGCCGGGTCGCCGAGAAACCACCGGGCCGTGCCGATGTTCGTCAGCGCGTGCGAGGTGATCGCCGCGTCGCCCACCTCGCGGGCCAGCACGACCGCGCGCTCGTAGCGGCGAGCACCGCCAGCTCCGCGTCGCGCTCCAGGATGCCGGGCCTCACCCCTGGATTGTAGGCTCGGTGCGATGATTTTCCCGGATGCCCGCCGTCCGTACCTGGGAGGCTCCGCGGAGCCGGAAGGGAGTCACGATGAGCGGTGTACGGGTGCTGGTCGGCACGCGCAAGGGCGCGTTCATCCTCACCTCCGACGCCGGGCGCACGTCCTGGGACGTCAGCGGCCCGCATTTCGCCGGCTGGGAGATCTACCACGTCGCGGGGTCGCCCGCCGACCCGGACCGGCTGTACGCGTCCCAGTCCAGCGGGTGGTTCGGCCAGCTGATCCAGCGGTCCGACGACGGGGGGCGGACCTGGGCGCCGGTCGGCAACGAGTTCAGCTACGACGGCGACCCCGGCACGCACCAGTGGTACGACGGCACGCCGCACCCGTGGGAGTTCGCGCGGGTCTGGCATCTGGAGCCGTCGCTGGAGGATCCGGACACCGTCTACGCCGGGGTGGAGGACGCGGGCCTGTTCCGGTCGTCCGACGGCGGCCGGCACTGGCAGGAACTGCCCAGCCTGCGCGGCCACCGCTCGGGCCCGTCCTGGCAGCCGGGCGCGGGCGGGATGTGCCTGCACACGATCATCCTGGACCCGCACCAGCCCGGCCGGATGTTCACCGCCATCTCGGCGGCCGGCGCGTTCCGGTCCGACGACGCCGGCGGGTCGTGGCGGCCGATCAACCGCGGCCTCAGATCCGACGGCATCCCGGACCCGGAAGCCGAGGTGGGCCACTGCGTGCACCGGCTGGCGATGCACCCGTCCCGGCCCGGCGTGCTGTACATGCAGAAGCACTGGGACGTGATGCGCAGCGACGACGCCGGCGAGTCCTGGCGCGAAGTGAGCGGCGACCTGCCCACCGACTTCGGTTTCCCCATCGCGGTGCACGCGCACGAACCGGACACCGTCTACGTGGTCCCCATCACCAGCGACTCCCACCATTTCCCGCCCGAGGGCAAGCTGCGCGTCTACCGCAGCCGGACCGGCGGGGACGAATGGGAGCCGCTGACCCGGGGCCTGCCGCAGCAGCACTGCTACGTCAACGTGCTGCGCGACGCGATGGCCGTGGACTCCCTGGACGACTGCGGGATCTACTTCGGCACCACCGGCGGGCAGGTGTACGCCTCGGACGACGCGGGGGACAGCTGGCTGCCGGTCGTCCGGGACCTGCCCGCCGTGCTGTCCGTCGAGGTCCAGACGCTGTCATGATCCGGGTGGTGCTGCCCGCGCACCTGCGGGCGCTCGCGGACGCTGGCGGGGAGGTCGAGCTGCGCGTGCCGGGCCCGGTCACCCAGCGGGCCGTGCTCGACGCGCTGGAGGCGCGGTACCCGGTGCTGCGCGGCACGATCCGCGACCATCGCAGCGGGAAGCGCCGGGCGTTCGTCCGGTTCTTCGCGTGCCAGCAGGACCTGTCCCACCAGCCGCCCGACGAGCCGCTGCCGGCCGCCGTCGCGGCCGGCGCGGAACCGTACCTGATCGTCGGGGCGATGGCCGGCGGTTAGGACCCCGGCTCGTTTCCGTATTCGTCGTGCCAGTTCCACCAGGCGTACGGCGGGGTCTGCGGGTAGCCCTCGGGCGAGTCCTCCCACTGCTCCTGGCGGCCGAGCGCGGTCATGTCGAGGAAGGTCCAGGTGTTCCCCATTACTTCGTCGCCGCGGTTGTTGATGAAGTAGGTGCGGTACACGCGGTCGCCGTCGCGGATGAACGCGTTCGTGCCGTGCCATTCGTCCACGCCGAAGTCGGCGTCGAAGCCGTCGGTCATCGTGTACCAGGGCAGCGTCCAGCCCATCCGCGCCTTCACCCGCGCGATGTCGGGCTGCGGCGCACGCGAGGCGAACGCGAGCGTCGTGTCGCGGGCGTGCAGATGAGCCAGCTGGCCAATGTGGTCGGCGATGATGGAGCAGCCGACGCAGGCATGCTCGGGCCAGCCGCGCACGCCGGGCTCGAAGAAGGCCCGGTAGATGATCAGCTGGCGGCGGTCCTCGAACAGGTCCAGCAGGCTCGCTGTGCCCCCGGGCCCGTCGAACTCGTACGCCTTATCCACGGCCAGCCACGGCATCCGGCGGCGCTCGGCGGCCAGCGCGTCACGGGCCCGGGTCAGCTCCTTCTCCTTCACCAGCAACTGCTGGCGTGCCGCCTCCCACTCCTGCGGCGCCACGATCGGGGGTGTCTTCATGGTGCGGTCCACCTTCCGGTAGGGTGTGCGGGTGCCTGTGAGCCGAAGGCCGGCTGAGGTGGTCCTTCAGCGCGTCGAGCGGGCTGTCCCAGTCGCGGGCCAGCGCGGCCAGGAACTGCTGTGCTACTTGCATCGGGGCGGAGCGGAGCCGGTAACGGACCCGGCGCCGTTCCCCCGGCTCGGCCGTGACCAGGCCCGCCTCGGCGAGCAGGGCCAGGTGCTTGGCGATGGCCTGCCGCGTGATCGGCAGCCGGCAGGCCAGATCGGTGGCCGTGGCGGGACCGCCCGAGGCCAGCGCGGCCAGGATGGCACGCCGGGTCGGGTCGGCCAGCGCGACGAAGACCTGTTCGGCGATGGCCTCCCGGTCAGCGGCATCGGGCTCAGGCGGCATCGGGGTCAGGCGGCATCGAGGTCAGGCGGCATCGAGGTAGTCGGCCAGCTCACCCAGCTCGCTCGCCCAGCCCCGGGTGTTGCTGTCGTACGCGGTGCGGTAGGCGTCGTCCGGCAGTTGAGCGAAGCCGGTTTCGACCACGGTTAGCCGCGTGCCCGCACCGGCCGGCTCGAGCGTGAACTCGACGTAGGTGCGGCGCGGGTCGTCATCGGGCAGCCCGTAGATGTGCCAGGTGAAGCCGAACACCGCCGGCTCCTCGACCCGTTCGATCCGCATGTCGGCGGCGTGGCCGCCGGTCCACGTCATGTGGGCAGATCCGCCGGGGCGCAGGTCGATCGTCGCCTGGCTGCCGAACCAGCTGGCCAGGCCCTCGGCCGTGGTGAGCGCCGCCCAGACCGTGGCCGCCGGGTGGGCGAGGTCGATGACTCGCTCGATGCGATCGGGGAATCCCATAGCGCCTCCATCAATAGCAACTGATCGGTTGCCACACTATAGCAACCACTCAGTTGCGTCAACGGCGCCCCCTCCGGCGGCACCCGAAGTTGGGGAGAGTTCCCCGCAGCATCCCGGTACGAGACAAAACCGAAAAACCCACGGCCGCAGGCTTGTGACCGAGTGGACCGCCGAGCTGTGACCGAGTCCGCAACGAAGGGGCGCAGGCAGCGGTGACACCAAATTTCCGGGTTCGCTCACCATCAGGGAGGGCAACGAAATCCCTACCCAGCCCAGACCGACCGCCGGTTGGTCACCGAGCGGACGGCCCAGGTCTGACATCCCCAACGCAACGTCCTATACGGACAACCTGCGGCGACGACGCGTCGCGGAAAACTTCTGAGTAGGCGCCACAGCCGGGATCAGCAGTGATGGTCCTAATCAAATGCGAGGCGCTGTAGTTCGATGAACAGTTGATTCCGTTAGTCCCTTCAGGATGTTTCCCCGTCTCCTACAGGTTGTCTCGGGCGCGCAGAGTGTCGGGGTGGCCGGGGCCGAGCAGCCGCCCGGTGTCGGCGGCCACCTGCTCCTGGATGGTGATGGCCTCGCCGGTGCGCCCCGCCGACCGGTACGACTCAGCCAGGTTGTTCCGGGCGGTGAGGGTGTCGGGGTGGCCGGGGCCGAGCAGCCGCCCGGTGTCGGCGGCCACCTGCTCCAAGATGGTGATGGCCTCGCCGGTGCGCCCCGCCGCCTGATAGGAGGCGGCCAGGTTGCCCCGGGTGCGCAGGGTGTCGGGGTGGCCGGGGCCGAGCAGCCGCCCGGTGTCGGCGGCCACCTGCTCCAAGATGGTGATGGCCTCGCCGGTGCGCCCCGCCGCCTGATAGGAGGCGGCCAGGTTGCCCCGGGCGGTGAGGGTGGTGGGGTGGCCGGGGCCGAGCAGCCGCCCGGTGTCGGCGGCCACCTGTTCCTGGATGGTGATGGCCTCGCCGGTGCGCCCCGCCGCCTGATACGACAGAGCCAGGTTGTTGCGGGCGGTGAGGGTGGTGGGGTGGCCGGGGCCGAGCAGCCGCCCGGTGTCGGCAGCGAGCTTTTCCTCGATGGTGATGGCCTCGCCGGTGCGCCCCGCCGTCTGATACGACAGAGCCAGGTTGTTGCGGGCGGTGAGGGTGGTGGGGTGGCCGGGGCCGAGCAGCCGCCCGGTGTCGGCGGCCACCTGCTCGAAGATGGTGATGGCCTCGCTGGTGCGCCCCGCCGCCTGATAGGAGAGAGCCAGGTTGTTCCGGGTCCGCAGGGTGTCGGGGTGGCCGGGGCCGAGCAGCCGCCCGGTGTCGGCGGCCACCTGCTCCAAGATGGTGATGGCCTCGCCGGTGCGCCCCGCCGACCGGTACGACTCAGCCAGGTTGTTCCGGGCGATGAGGGTGGCGGGGTGGCCGGGGCCGAGCAGCCGCCCGGTGTCGGCGGCCACCTGCTCGAAGATGGTGATGGCCTCGCCGGTGCGCCCCGCCGCCTGATACAAGGCGGCCAGGTTGCCCCGGGTGCGCAGGGTGTCGGGGTGGTCGGGGCCGAGCAGCCGCCCGGTGTCGGCGGCCACCTGCTCGAAGATGGTGATGGCCTCGCCGGTGCGCCCCGCCGCCTGATAGGAGGCGGCCAGGTTGCCCCGGGCGGTGAGGGTGGTGGGATGGTCAGGGCCGAGCAGCCGCTCGCGGTCGGCGGCCACCTGTTCCTGGATGATGATGGCCTCGCCCGTGCGCCCCGCCGACCGGTATGACTCGGCCAGGTTGTTGCGGGCGGTGAGGGTGTCGGGGTGGCCGGGGCCGAGCAGCCGCTCGGTGTCGGCGGCGACCCGTTCCTGGATGGTGATGGCCTCGCCGGTGCGCCCCGCCGACCGGTACGACTCAGCCAGATTGCCCCAGGAGATGAGGGCGTCGGGGTCGTCGGGGCCGAGCAGCCGCTCGGTGTCGGCGGCCACCCGCTCTTCAATGGTGATGGCCTCGCCGGTGCGCCCGGCCGACCAGTACGAGAAGGCCAGGTTGCCCAGGGCGCGCAGAGTGTAAGAATGATCGGGGCCGAGGTGATCCGATGAGATGGAGACCTGCTGAGTCGCCACATCCATGGCCTGATGAGAGGACCCGACGGAAAGCAGGAACCCGCAGGTCGTGTTCAGAATATCCACGAGCTCGGCGGCATCGGAGGAGGCAACGGCCTGGCTGCTGGCGAGGGCAGCTGCGTGGGGTGTCAGTTGCTGCCATTGCGGCCACGTCGCCGGAAGGTCCGGATCTTCTGGCAGAGCGCGCTTGACGGCGGTGAGCGCATGAGCGGCTGCGCTGGCCTGATCGTGTCCGTCGAGCGTGTCTCTGATGACCTTCTGGAGCAGCCGGTGGACGCTGGTCCGGTTGCCGTCCACCGTGATCAGCGAGTAACGATGCAGCGCGGCCAGTGCGTCGGCCACCCGTTTACGGCCGGGTGCCGTGTTCTCCTGCAGCACCGCGAAGAACGCGCGGGGGATCGCCTCGGGGGCCAGGTAGGCCGTCATCTCCAGCGCCGCGCGGGCCAGCGGGGCCTCTCGCGCGGCCGCGGTAATTGAGGTGTTCCAGGTGGCGGCGACCGTGTACTGATAGAACACTTCCGGGTTGGCGTCGAACAGTTCCTGGGACGGCAAGTCCTCCAGCAGTTCCAGGTATTCGCTGAACGGGACGCCGGTGCCGGAAGCGCAGTAGGCGCTAGCATGAGCCAGGGCCAACGGCAGGTATCCCAGCGCGGCGGCCACCGCATCGGCATCGCCTGTTTCCTGGCCGGTTCTGCCGGAGCGGGCCAGCAGGTACCGGCGTGCCGTGGCGGCGTCGAACACGTCCACGGGCAGTTCGGCGCCGAAGGTGTCGTAGCCGCCGCGATGCCGGGAGGTGACCAGCACCCGCCCGGCGCCCGAGCTTGGCAGCCCGGCCAGCGCCTGCGGCCCGGGCACGTTGTCCAGCACCAGCAGCCAGCGCCGATCGGTGTTCGACAAGAACATCAGCACGTCGCCGGCCCGTTCGGGCGGCGTGCGCCCCGCCACCGGCAGGGCCAGGGCCACGGCCAGCTCGGCCAGGTCCGCGATCCCTCCGTCCTCGGCCCGTATCCACGCGGCGACGTCGAACTCATCCTGATGCGCGGCCACGTACGCGGCCGCGAGCTGGGTCTTGCCCACCCCGCCCAGCCCGCTGATCGTCTGGGTGATCACCCCCGCCCGCTGCCGGCCCAGCGCCACGTCCAATTGGGCCAGCAGCTCGTCGCGGCCGGTGAAGTGGGCGACGACCCGGGGCAGCCGGAACCGGATCCGCTCCCGGCGAGCCTCCGCCGCCTCGTCCCAGCGCCGGTCCCGCAGATGGAAGGCGCCGTTGGCGGCCAGCACGCCGGCCAGGTCGGTGTCGATGGCGGACCAGGGGATGGCCAGGGCGCCATCGGGGCGGGCGGCGTGCTTGCTGGCCACTACCACCCCGCACACCGCCCCCGACCGCAGATTCAGCACCGCCGCGCCGCTCATCCCCGGCTTGATCGTGTCCGAGGCCAGGTCCAGGTACGTGGTGGGCAAGGTGCCATGCGTGCCCCGGTAGGTCAGCCGGGCCGGGGTCAGCTGCACGGCCCCGCCTTCCTCGGGATAGCCGTACACCTGGAAACTGTCCTCCTGGGAGGGCCACTCCGGGTCAATCCGCACGCACGGGTGACCATCCAGCCCGTCGATCCGCAGCACGGCGATGTCGGGATAGTCGCGATCCAGCGCCGGGATCGGGCGGCCCCGGTCAGCCAGCACCGCGACCCGGTCACACACCCGCGCCGCACGCACCGGCTGCCCGTCGCGTTCCCACCGCACGACCAGATCACTGCTGTCGCCGATCACGTGCACGCAGGTCAGGACCGTTCCCGGCGCCACGAAGAACCCAGCGCCCGGCATCGGGCCGCCCGTGACCCGCACCGTGCAGGCGCGCAGCAGGTCCTCCAGCCGGTCAGCCATCCCCGCTCACCGGCGCTCCGGAACGCTCGGCCCACTCCAGGGTCACCGTGAGCGAGGCCTCCCCCTTGCCGCCGACCCACAGGGCGGTCAGCTTGCCCGCTTCCACGGCGAACCCCAGCTTCAGCTCCACCGTCGCCTTGGTCGGCTTGGCCGCCTTCAGCTTCTCGACCACCACCGAGCCGATCTCCGAGACCGTATCGAGCGCCTTATCCAGGTCTAGGTCCCGCAACCCGACGCTGGTCATGCCGTCCCCAGATTCCGGCGCGGCCACCTCCACCCGGACCGGCAAACCGCTCGGCAGCCTGGCCGTGACAACCGTGGTGGAATTTTCCCCGCCGTTCATATCCCCTCCGCCGCCATTCCCCGCTACAGATGATGGTTTCCGAGCGTAACTGGCCGCCACCGCGCTGACCACCAATGCCCAGGATTGCTGACCTGCCGATAACAGCTTGGCTGGGCGATTTGCGCCTTACCGGGTTAATGAGGTGATCGGTCGTACGCGACATCAACCGCCACACACCGTCCGTACAGCGGCCAGCGAGCCCAACGCCTGCACGTGCAGGCGGTGTGCGTGACAGGTCCAGCGGCTTACGCCGCTGTGGCCTGGCCGGATGCCGTCCTGCCCGTTCCGCTTCCGTTTCCTGACCTAATGGGCCCGGCGGTGGCGCAGGCAGGTCCGCGCCGCGCGCGGCCGGGCCGCCGCGCCCGGCACCGTCCCCCTGCTCGCCAGGGGCAATGTGTTGATCGGGCCGGTCATCCGCGCCATCCGGCACCGCTGGCGGCCGGTCCTGGCCGTCCCGTACCGCTCGTTCGGGCGGCACGCGGTCATCATCGGCTCCTCCGGCCATGGTTAACACTGCGCCTTTCTTCGATCAGGGTGTGTCGAACAGTCCATCCTGTTCGCGTTTGACCTGGATGCGGAGGCCTTTGCGGCGTCCCTGGTTGACGTGGACGGCCTGGAGTTCGCCGCGCTGGGCCTTGTTCAACACGGTCTGGCGGGCAACGTCGAGTGCCTCGGCAGCCTGGTCGAGGGGAAGCCAGCCGTCGGGGACCTCGGGCCGGATCTTGTCCCGCAGGGCCTGGTCGATGCGGATGTGCCAATGGCACTGGTCACCGGCCCCGACCCACCCGGCCATCGTGGACCGCCCCACCTGGACGCTGCCCAGGCCGCCGGGGCCGAGCACGGCAATATCCGGGACGACGACGCGCCCAACAGCCACCCGGCTACCCGCCGCGCCTACATCCTGCGATCAAGAGTCCGGTGCAAACTGTGCCAGCGGCGGATGTGCGGCATCACCCGCAGCCACCCCGACCGGGGCACACGCGGGGACTACGCCTACTACATCTGCCAGTTCGACCCCGATAATCCCCGCCACGCCGCCACCGTCCCGGACCATCCCCGCACCGTCGCCGCCCGCCAGGACCTCCTGCTCACCGTCCTGCGTGACCGCCTCGCCGCCTTCACGCTGGCCCCCCGGCCGCAAAGAGCGCCTCGCCGAACTGCTCCCGGCCGGGGCGGCCGAGCAGCATGCCCTCGCCGACGCCCAGGCCGCCGCCCTGAACCTGCGGATCAAGCAGATCGACGCCTCCGAAAAGAACCTGATCAGCGAACTGGACGCCGCCGCCAGCCTCCCCGCCCAGGCCGCCGACGCCTACCGGGCCCGCATCCGCGAACGCTTCACCGATCTCTACAGCGAACGGCAAGCCATCACCGCACAACTCAAAGCCCTCGCCAGCCACACCGCCCAGCACGGCAACGACCCCACCCTCCTGGACGACCTGCCCGAACTGGCCACCCGCATAGACGAACTGCCCGAACCGATCCAGGCCGGACTGTTCGCCGCGTTCGACATCCAGATCCTGTGGAACCCGCCGCTCCGCCAGGCCACCTTCCGGGCGACCATCACCGACACCACCCCCGGCATCGTCGCTGGCCTCCTCACCCGCGCCAGCAACGACCCCGCCAGCACCGGCACCAGCACCGGCAGCGCTCCGGGCCAGGCACCCGTCACCAGCCAGGACACGTTTTCGGTTTCACCACGTACAGGGATCTGCGGGGAACTCTCCCCAAACCGCACTGCGGGGTGGGGCGATGCTAGGCGGGGGTTGGCGGAGAGGCGGGCCGGGGAGCTCCGGTCCAGGACCCAGGGGCGGGCGTTGACCGTCAGCCGGCGCGGCGGCCAGTCCGGGGCACCCGGGGCGGGGAGCATCGGCCATTCCACGCGGGCCAGCGGGGCCGGGCCATCGGTTGTCAGCGCGGCGGTCCCGCCGGAGGTGGCCAGCGTAATCCGGGTGGTGCCGTGCTGCTCGTGCACCGTGACCTGGCCGTCGGCGGCGCCCCAGACCTCCAGGCCCAGGAACTCCGGGTCGGCCGCCGCGCTCGCCGCCGGGCCGGGATCGACCGGCAGCAGGGCGCCGGACCGGACGAACAGCGGCGCCTGCTCCGGCGGCCGCGTCAGCCGCAGCCACCGGCCACCGGGATACACGGCGCGCGTCGCGTAGTCGATCCAGTCCCTGGCGGGCAGGTACACGTCCTGCTCGCCGTCGGCGGCGGTGACCGGCGCGACGAGCAGATCCGTCCCCAGCAGGTACTGGCCGTCGGCGTCCCGGGTGGCCCGGTCGCCCGGGCAGGCCGCGATCATCGGGCGCAGCAGGGTGCGGCCGTCCCGGACCGCGTCGATGGCGCTGGAGTACAGGTAGGGCAGCAGCCGGTAACGGGCCGCGGCGATGTCCCGGGTGGACGCGTACACCTCCGGGGCCTGGTCCCAGGGCAGCCGGCTCGTGTTGCCGTGGTAGCGGTTCAGCGGCGACAGCGCCCCGAACCACGCCCAGCGCAGGTACAGATCCGCGGTGGGGGTGCCGTAGAAGCCGCCGACGTCGTGGCTCCAGAACGTCGCGCCGCTGAACGCGTACGACAGCCCGCCGCGCAGCGTGCTGCCCAGCCCGCCGTACGTCGAGGCGGGGTCACCGCCCCACTGGCCGGCGTGCCGCTGGCCGCCCAGGAACGAGGACCGGCCCCAGACCAGCCGGTAGCCGTGCACGGCCTCGGTCACCTCGGCGGCCGCGTTGTTGTACAGCAGCGTGTAGACGTTGTGCAGGTCGCGGCCGGACATGCCGTTGGCGGCCACGGTGCCAGGCGGCACGGCCTCGGCGAAGTCGGTCTTGAATACGGCCACGCCGTCCCGGAGCAGCCCGGCCAGCAGCCCCTGCCACCAGCGCACCGCCGCGGGATGAGTGAAGTCCACGATGCCCATGTCCGGCAGGCCCTCGTTCTCCCCCCACGCCTGGCCCGTCCAGGTGCTCCCGTCCGCCCCGCGCAGGAAGTACCCGGCGTCACGGGCGGCGGCGAACCGCGGGCTCCGGACGCTGATGTAGGGGTTGATCCACAGGCACAGCCGGAACCCGAGCGCGGCCAGCTCCGCGGTCATCGCGCGCGGATCCGGGAACGTCTCGCGGTCCCAGGCCAGGTCCGCCCAGCAGCCCGGCTTCTGCCAGTACGGGTCGACGTGCAGCACGTCGGCGGGGAAGCTCATCCGGCGGATCCGCCGGGCGCGCTCCAGCACGGACTGCTGGGTGTCCGGCTGGAAGGACGACGACACCCAGGTGCCGAACGCCCAGCGCGGCGGCAGCGGCACGTCGCCGGTCAGCGCGCGCAGCGGCCCGATCGCGTCCTCCGGCCCGGCGGCCGCGATGACGAAGAACTCCAGCGTGTCGTCGGGCGTCAGCACCGACACGGTGGAGTGCGAGGTGTGGCCCAGGTCGATCTCGGTCGGGGCCCCGCTGTTGACCACCAGGGCGTAGCCCCGGGTGGACCAGAACGCCGGGACCGCCTTGTAGACCTTGCGCCCGCTGACGCCGAGCGCGTCCTCGATCCAGGCCACGGTCCGGGTGCCGCGTTTGCCGAGCGGGCCGAAGCGCTCGCCGAGACCGTAGAACTGCTCGTCCGGCCGCGCCGTGAAGCTGACGTGGAAGGTGCAGGTCCCGTCGCCGAGCCGGGTGCAGCCGAACGGGACCGAGCAGGGGGCGCCCGTTACGTCGGTATCGCCGGACTGCAGGGCCAGCAATGTCCGCCCGGCCGCGTCCTCGAACCGCAGCGCCCACGGGTCCGGGGTGACCACCGCGACGAGGGCGCCGGCCTGCAGGCGGACCTCAGCCGCGTCCCGTTCGGCAGCAACACCACCGGAGTACGGCGGGAGGTCGCGCACCAGCGCCAGCGCCGCCTCCGCCCGCGGCCGCCCGGCACCGTCCCGGCTCAGGCTGACCCTGATCACGCCGTCCGCCACCGCGGCGGCCTGCACGGTCAGGGGCTCCCCGTCGCTGCCGGGGCCGGCGAACACCGCCCGGCCGCCGCCGGATGAGATCAGCCTGGCCCGGGTCAGCGCCGCGGGCGGCCCGGCGAACGTGGTCCCGGGCAGGTCGCCGGCCTGCCGCGGCGGCTGGATCAGTGACTGCAGCGGAAGCACGGGTCCCCCCGGGATACGCCGGTCGTGGCCGGGCCGGGTGGCCCGGGCCCGGTCACGACGCTAGCAGGGGGGACCGCCCCGGTCAGTCGGTGAAGGTCGGGTCGGCGCCGTGCACGACGGGCGCGCGGCCCTTGGGCTCCTCCCACTCTTCCTGCCGGCCCAGCGCGGTCAGGTCGAGCAGGCTGTAGCTGCTGCCCAGGTGGTCGGTGCCCCGGGCGTAGGTGGAGTAGGTGTGGAAGATCTGCTCCCCGTCGCGGAGGAAGCAGCTGACCCCAGGCAGTTCGGCGGGCCCGTCCTTGGCCACGTCCGCCCCGGGCCGGTAGTTGTACTCCGGGTGACCCGCGTCCACCGTGACCCCGAAGTCGTAGTTGAAGTCGCTGCCGGCCGAGGAGTACCACGGCACGGTCCAGCCGCGGCTGGCCGCGTACGCCTGGAGCTTGGCCAGCGGCGCGCGGGACACCAGCACGAACGTGGTGTCGCGGGAGCCCAGGTGAGAGAGCACGCCGCCGGACAGCTCGTCCACGCTGGCCGTGCAGCCCGGGCAGGCCGCGTCCCAGTCCGGGCCGAACATCACGTGCTGGACGATCAGCTGCCGCCGGCCGCCGAACAGGTCGCCCAGGCTGGCCGGGCCCTTCGGCCCATCGAACGTGTAGTCCGTGTCGATCCGGACCATGGGGAGCCGGCGCCGTTCGGCGTTGAGCGCGTCCCGCGCGCGGGTCGCCTCCTTCTCCGCCGTGAGCAGCCGGCGCCGGGCCTCACGCCACTCCGTACGCGACACGACCTCGGGAAAACTCATTACGCAACCTCCTGGAGGCGACATCCTGATCGTCCGTCAGGAGTGTGGACGGGATCGGGGCCCGGAAGTAATCGGCGCGGCCCGGATAACCGGCCCCGCTACCCGGCGGCCGCACGGCACCGCGCCCACCCGGACACGAGGACGACGTTCACCCGGCCCGTTCGGATCAAAATAAATTAGTACGTACTTTTGAAACACTCAGGTTCGGGAGGAAGCCGCCGGCCCGGCTCGCGGTGGGTTCAGCCGCGGCCAGCCGGTGCGTTACCTTTCGAATGTCGCGTCGGAAACCACGGAGGTTAGCCATGCCGGCCGCCCGGATCACCAGCACCATGCAGGATGATTTCCCGCTCACCATCACCACGATCCTGCAGCACGGCGCCCGGGTCTTCGGCCGCAGCGAATGCGTCACCTGGCAGGGTGACGGCGCCCGGCATACCAGTTACCGGGAGATCGAGCAGAACGCCCGGCGGCTGGCCAGCGCGCTGACCCGGCTCGGGATCGGCGAGGGCAACCCGGTCGCCACGTTCTGCTGGAACAACCAGGAACATCTCGAGGCGTACTACGCGGTCCCCTGCATGGGCGCGGTCGTGCACACGCTCAACATCCGGCTGCCCGCCCACCAGGTCACGCACATCGTCAACGACGCCCAGGACAAGATCATCATCGTGGACGGCAGCCTGCTGCCGGTGCTCGCGCCGGTCGTGGGCACCTTCACCTCCGTCGAGGCCTACATCGTCATCGGGGAGGGGGACACCTCACTGCTCGGTGACCGGCCCGTCTACGCCTACGACGAGCTGCTCGCCGCCGAGGAACCGGCGTTCGTGTGGCCGGAACTGGACGAGCGTTCGGCCGCGGTGATGTGCTACACGAGCGGCACGACCGGGGATCCGCGAGGCGTGGTGTACTCCCACCGCTCCACGTACCTGCACGCCGTGTCGACGCTGCAGAACGCCTGCACGGGGGCGAGCGAGGCGGACCGGCAGCTGACGATCGTGCCGATGTTCCACGTCAACGCCTGGGGCATCCCGTTCGCGGCGTTCATGGCCGGGACTACCCTGCACATGCCGGGCAAGTACATGACCCCGGCCGCGCTGATCGACTTCATCGAGGCCGAGCATTCGACGCTGGCCTCGGCCGTGCCGACCATCTGGGCGGGCATCCTGCAGGTGGGCGCGCAGCGCGAGATCAACCTGTCGTCGCTGCGGATGGGCACCTCCGGCGGGGCGGCCATGCCGCGGTCGCTGATGGAGGCGTTCCAGAAGCAGTACGACGTAACGATCATCCAGGGCTGGGGGATGACCGAGACGTCGCCGGTCGGCGGCCTGGCCCGGCCGCCCGCCGGCATCGAGCCCGGCACCGCCGAGGAGATGGACTACCGGATGAAGTCCGGGCGGCTGCTGGCCGGGGTGCAGATGCGCATCGTGACCCCCGAGGGCCAGGAGCTTCCGTGGGACGGCGAGTCCACCGGGGAGATCGAGGTGCGCGGCCCATGGATCACCGCCAGCTACTTTAAGGGCGAGCAGCCGGAGAAGTTCCACGACGGCTGGCTGCGCACCGGCGACATCGGCACCATGGACGACGAGGGCTACTTCCAGATCTCCGACCGGCTCAAGGACGTGATCAAGTCCGGCGGGGAGTGGATCTCGTCCGTCGAGCTGGAGAACCTGCTGGCCGGGAGCCCGCATGTGGTGGAGGCAGCCGTGATCGGCATCCCCGACGAGAAGTGGACCGAACGCCCGCTGGCGTGCGTCGTGGTCAGCCAGGACACCGACCCGGTGACGCTGGCCGAGTTCCTGGTCGGCAAGGTGGCGCACTGGCAGATCCCGGAAAACTGGGCGTTCATCGAGGAGGTGCCGAAGACGACGGTCGGCAAGTTCGACAAGAAGGTGCTGCGCGCCCGTTACCGGTCCGGCGACCTCGACGTGAAGCGCACCCGCGACTAGCAGCGGGTATTCCCCCAGCCGGTGCGGCGGCCCCGCTATGGCCGGTGCGTGCCGCCGGTGCGGCGGCCCGCTATGGTCGGTGCGTGCACCAGGTTCTGCGGCGGCTGGGCGCGGCCCTCATCGCGTGCGCGCTGATCACCCTGGTGGTCTGCGATGTGACGGTGGCCGGCTTCGGCCCCTGGTGGGACCGGCACGGGATCACCACGTCGATCGTGTCCAGCCTGCTGATCGTGGGCGCCACCGCGCTCATCTTCGACGAGGTGGTGGCCGCCCGGCAGCGCCGCGACCGCGCCGTCGCGGTGGCCGCCCAGGCACTGATCGTCTACGGCCAGGCCCGGGAGGCCTACCAGGCGGTCCTGTCCAGTGACCCGTCGTCCCGTGAGGAGGCGCCGGACGAGCTGCGTGACCTGGCCAGCAACCTGCTGGTGGCCGCGCCCAGCCTGTTCGACGACCCGGCCGCCCGCACGTTTTTGCTGCAGGTCGACAAGATGCTGTCGGTGTTGGTCGCGACGGCCGCCGGCCCCGGCAGCGTGCAGGACCCCGGAGTCAAAGACCACCTCACCGACCTGATGTCGCAGCTCCAGCAATCGTTCGAGCCCCTCCTCGGCCGGTTTCCGTCCGAGTACCAGTCCCGCATCCGCGCCATGCCCTGAGCCCGCCCACAAACCCCAGGCCTCCCATTAGCTTGCGGCGCGTGGCTGGTCCGTTTCGTTCCAGCAGCTGAGGCACTGGGTAATCACGTCATGCACGGCGTCTTCCTTCCGACGTTGGCGGCTAGCGATGTGCCCATCCTCAGCGGACCCGCGACGAGCGGCGATTACCTCCGGGGTAAGGGCGGTCCGGCCCGCGGGCGGCCGTACGATTCAGCGCATGCAGGCGCGCAAGCTCGGGCTCAAGCCTGGCCAGCGGGTTTCGCTCGATGAGCCGCCCGGTGGCTGGCACCTGGCCGATCCGCCGGACGGCCTGGCGGACGCCGGCGCGGCTGGCCCCGCGGACGTGATCATCGCCTTCTTCGCCCGTGCGGACGACATCGGCGTGCGGCTCCCGGGGCTGGCGGAGCGGATCTATCCCGGCGGGGCGGTCTGGGCCGCGTGGCCACGCCGGGCGGGCGGCCACACCAGCGACATCACCGACAACGTGGTCCGCGAGCACGCGCTCGCCCTCGGGCTGGTCGACGTGAAGGTCGCCGCCATCGACGACGACTGGTCCGGGCTGCGCCTGGTCTGGCGGGTCACCAACCGCACACGCTGATCTGTGCCTGGCCCGGCGTCAGGCGACGGGCGTGGCCAGGCCCTCGATGACCTCGGCGGCCGGGAGGCTGGCCAGCAGCGGCCCGGGCAGCCGCAGCTTGGAGCCCCGGATGCCGGAGCCGATGATGACGTGCGGCTGCCGGACGACCGCGGCGTCGATGAGCACCGGCCAGTCCGGCGGCAGGCCGATCGGCGTGATGCCGCCGTACTCCATGCCCGTCGCGGCCAGCGCCTCGTCCACCCGGGCGAACGACGCTTTGCGCGCCCCTAGCCGCCGCCGGACGACCCCGTTGACGTCAGCCCGGGTCACCGCGGTGACCAGGCAGGCGGCGTACGTCGTCTCGCCGCCGCGCCGGGCCGCGATCACGACACAGTTCGCGGACTCCTCCAGCGGAACGCCGTAATGCTCGCAGAACGCCGCGGTGTCGGCCAGATCCGGATCGATCGCGGCGACCTCGATATCCGCTGCATCGGCCGCCCCGGCGGGGGCGCCCGGGCCGCCCCGCCAGTCGGCGAGCGCGGCGGCGACCGTTTTGGCCAGCAGTTCCGGGTGTGACAGGGCGGGCTGCAGGTCGAGGGTCATGGCCATATCCAAGCAGGCGGTACGGGTGCCGGCCGAACGGGGACGGCCCCCGCTGGTCACGGGTTCAGCGATACGGGCTGGCTCAATTGCTCGGGAGGATCCCCGTCCACGTTTCCGGCCCGGAATTCTGCTTGCCGCGGTAGAACGCCGGCGGGCGGGCGCCCGGGTAGAGCAGCGTCACCCGGGAGAAGTACTTCTCGCCGGGGTGGTGCGGGATGGGCTCGCTGCGCCAGAAGACGACATCGACCGGGTAGCTGAAGAAGCGGCCGGCCGCGCAGTACGGGATGCAGTTGTTGATCATCTGGGTGCCCGTCCCGCTCGCGAAGGTCCGCGACCAGGCCGACCAGGACAGCCTGGTCAGATAGTTGTTCCCGTCGGCGCAGGCGATGTACAGGTTGCGCGGCCGTACATGCGCGCGCCAGCAGTTGAAGGCCACCGGCAGCGGCGCGGTGACCCGCACTGGCCTGGGCGCGGTGACCCGCGCTGGCCGGGGCACGGAATGGCTGGTCGCGGCGGCAGCCGTGCCCGCCGGCAGGCCCAGCGTGACGGCTGCGGCGGCCAGCGCCGGGATGAGGGCAGCGCGACAGCGTCCCAGTTTCATGCGGTCCCCGTTCCTGTAGACGGCAGCGATCGGCCTCCCCACATGAAACATCATTGAGCGTATCTACTTGACTGCAACGGGTTACGAGTCGGTCTCAGCTGTCAAGGATGCAGCCACCGGATGGTCCACATCGACCCCGGCCTGGTCACCGAGCTGCGGGCTGACGTGAGGGGGAGACCGTCCGGGCTGCCGCTGTTCCCGCGCCCCGTCGCCGGGGACGCGCGGCTGGCCCGCTCCCTGCGGTCTCTGCACGCCGCGCTGACCGGGACGGCCACGCCGCTGGAGCGGCACGAGCAACTCACCGGCACGATGGCGCTGCTCACCCGGCACGCGATGCTGCGTGACCGCCGCGCCGCGCCGTCTCGTGCGCCCGCCACCTCAGCGTCGGCGGCCCAGGCCGCGCTGCGGATCCGTGATCTGCTGCATGACGGCTACGCCAGCCCGCTCACCGCGGACGACCTGGCCGCGGCGGCGACTGCAGCCGGTACGCCGCCTGCCGGGCGTTTTCGGCGACGTTCGGGCTCGCGCCGAGCGACTACCAGCGTCAGCTCCGGCTCCGCGAAGCCCGCCGGCTGCTGGGCACGGGAATGCCGGCTGCGCAGGTCGCCACCGACGTCGGCTTCGCGGACCAGGCGCACCTGACGCGCTGGTTCCGCCGGTGTTTCGGGGTCACGCCCGGCGCCTACCGGCAGGCCGCCTGCTGACCCGTCATCCCGTCGCAGACGCTGGCGGCGGCTAGCTCTGCGGAAGCACCGTGCCTGGCCGCCAGGTATTCGGCCAGCTTGGCTTTGAGCGCCTCACGCCCGCCCCGTCCACGGCCGCCCCGTCCACGGCCAGCCTGCAGCGCCGGCCGACGCGCGGGACCCGCGGCCGCGGCGGCTCACACGATCACGTCTGCCCAGGTCGTCGTGGTCCCGGCTGGGTCACGGGCGCAGTTCCAGGACGCGGCGAGCGCGTCGACCAGATGCAGGCCCCGGCCGCCCGCCGCCGAGGAGCCCACCGCCCGCAGGGCCGGCAGGCTGGCCGCGCCGTCGTCCGTGACTTCGACCCGGATGCGGTCCCGCTCGTTTAACGTCCCGCCGGGGGAGCGGAGCAGGGTGACCGTCACGGTCCCGCCGTCCAGCCGCGAGCGGCTGTGCACGATCGAGTTGGTAAAGAGCTCGCTGACGACGAGGGTAACCGGCTCGTAGCCGGGGTGGCCACGCCCGAGCGCGATGGTCACGAGCTCCCGCGCCCACCTGACGTACTGCGGCTGGCCGGGAAGCGTCACGGTCGCCCGCACCGGCATTGCCCGTTCGCTTGCGTGCTGCATGAGATGCCGCCCTCTCGGTCCCTTACTCCGTTCGGCTGTCGCGGCCGTGGTCTGTGCTCCGTTCGGCCGTCCTCTTCCGTTAAGATGTATCTATACTTATGCATGGCTATGAGTCTCGCAACCATGCCAGCGGAATCAGTGCGAGATCTAACGTGCGATCAGGAGAACCCACCTTGGCCGACGTACCGCCCGCCCGCCGCCGCCTGCTCGGTGCGGCCTTGCGGCGCTACCGGGAGAACGCCGGATACGGCCTGAACGACGCGGCACGCATTCTCGAATGCGACCGTTCCAAGATCAGCCGGATCGAGACCGGCCAGCGTGGTATCCGCCCCAAGGAACTCCGCGAACTCCTGGCCGAATACGGCGTGGCGCAGGATGAGCGCCTGGCCCTGGCCGCCATCGCCCAGCACAACAACCGCCGCGGCTGGTGGCAGTCGTACGAGAACGTGCTCTCAGATGCGTACCAGGACTACATCATCATGGAGTCCGCCACGGAGTCCGTCTGGACCTACGAATCTCAGCTCATACCTGGCCTCTTGCAAACCGCCAGCTATGCGCGTGCGCTGGCCGCGGCCAGCCTCGACTATCTAACTCCCGAACAGCAGGAACAATTCGTGCAGGCACGGCTTGTCCGGCAGCGGGTCCTTCTCGGTGATGACCCGCCACGGCTCTGGGTGATCATGAGTGAGGGATCGTTGCACCAGGCGGTGGGCGGTCCCGCCGTGATGAGTGAGCAACTTGGCCGCCTCGCCGAAGCGTGCCGCCAGCTGCCCAATGTCGCGGTTCAGGTGCTGCCATTTGACGTCGGCGCCCATGCCGCCATGAGCGGGCCATTTACCATCCTTACGTTTCCCGAGGCACCCAGCCTGGGAATTGTCTATCTGGAAGGGCAAAAGGGAGGGGTCTACCTGGAGAATGCAACTGACGTCGATCGCTATAACCTGGTATTCCAGCATCTCCGGGCGTCCGCTCTTTCCACGGCGGCGTCATGGAGCCTGATCAGCGAGGTGGCTAGAAAATATGACAAGGATGCTTCCTTCTCCGCATGACGGAGCGTTTGCGCGAAGCGATGACATTGCCTGGCGGCGCAGCAGCCGCAGCGGTACCTCGGGCGCCTGTGTCGAAGTTGCCGGGGTAGCGGACGGCGTCCTCGCGGTCCGCGACTCCAAGAATCCTGAGGGTGCCCGTCTCGCGTTCTCCGCTGCCGCCTGGCAGCAGTTCACGAGCGTGCTCCGGAGCTGAGCGGGCGCGCCGTCCCCGACGCGGCGCTCCCGGAACGCCTTGCCCGTAAGGGATCCGTATTGCCATGGGGCTGGCAAACCCCTTGCGTCTTACGCTCGGTTGCCTACCATGACGAGATCGTGATCGCCAGTGCGGGCAGGGAGCGCATGGTGGGTTCGGTCGACCGGCATGCCCAGCCGGACCAGCCTGATCCGGCTGGTCGCCCTGATGCTGCCCGGGAGCAGCCGAAATCGCCACGCGAGACAGAAGCCCAGCTGGCGGAGCGTCTCGGTCTCCCAACCCTCACCCGGGCCAGTGCATACGAATCCCTGTACGCCAGGGCCATAGCCCAGGACGCTCCGTTCCGTGAACGCCTGGCCCGGGAAGAGGCCGCCGGCAAACGCGAGTCATTAAGCGAGGCCGGTGAGTCCCGTGCGCCCCAGGACCCGTCCGAGCCCCCCATCGACAAACCCGAACGCGACCTCGAAACCACCCGCAACTACTGGACCGAAGCCCCCCGTTTCTTCACGAATTGGGGAAGGCTCGCGGATCGCTGGCCAGCAGGACAGCATCCAGACAAAGAAAGTTTCTTGCGAAACGCGGAACGGTACATCCGGGATGTGCTACCGCGGGAGAGGCTTCTCGAAACCGAGTTGCCGATTAGCGATAATGTCAAGAGGGTCGAGAGAGAAAGTTCACATAAGCTGGACCTGGCGGGCTTTGAATTCCGGCTGAAGAGTAAGGAGCGGCTAGCGGAGAAGGTTGCTGAGCGCCTGAGGCGTGAGCCCGACAGAAGCCCGGACGATATAATTAGCAGATTCCCGATGCTATTAGATATACTTTTTGTATAGATAAGAAATCTTATACGAGCGGGTTTGGTGAGGTTAAGGAAAAGCTTGAAGCATGCGGGTATGAGATGTATTACTGCAAGAACTCATGGTCTGATCAGAGTACAAGGGCATCAATACCCGATGGATAACTCCTGAAGGGCAGCGTTTCGAGGTGCAATTTCATACTCCGGAAAGCTTCCATGCAAAGCACGAGGTTACACACAAGGCCTATGAGCGTCTCCGTAGACCCGGGACCAGCCCTGCTGAGCGAGAAGACCTGCATGGCACTTCCAGCGGGAAGTGTCCTCACTGGATTCCGATCTCCGGCATCGTGGGGCTGAAATTCGCGACTATAAGAAGGAAGGAGTTCTGATGCCGCAGAAGATCACCTACTATGCGGTCATCGGCGGTAATCAGAACAATCGATAACCCCTACGGACTCGTTCGCCGGCTTGAGCACGACGATGGCCCGGCTGACGAAGGCCTCACGTAGAGACTTCAGCTGGGATTTTACTCCCGTCATCGTCGAGTGGGAGCGCGGCAGTTTTGACGACGAGCTTGTTGAGGTCAGCCATGAGCAGGCGGAAAAGATTATTGAGTATTTCCGGGGGCGGTGGGGGTCGGGGGAGCCGGCTGGATCTTGATGGTTTGCTGCTTGCTGTTACCCAGGTGACGGCCGAGAGGGCTGGTCCGCATGACCGTGACGAATTCATCCGGAGTCAGCCCCGGGACCGGAAGCGGCGTGTAGGAGTCGCGGGCTGGCTGCAGGGCGTCGAGCCACAGCACCAGGAAGCGGCGCCACAGGCTGGGCCGCACGTCCCGGACGTACTCGGTGGTCACGCTGAGCATGAATTCGATCACCGGAATGTCGGTCGCGGCCAGGTCTTCCCGCACCTGCCCCGCGGCCTGGGCCCGCTCCACCAGGCGCCCGACCGCAGGCCGCATCCGGTCCCGGGCGTAAGAGATGTGATCATGCCCGTAGGCCGCGAACATGAGCATCTGGCGCAACCCGCGATCCCCGGCCATCATCTCCGCGGCGGGCTCCATGAATGACCAGGGAAGCCGGGCGCAAGCCCCGTCCTTCAGGGCGGGGTTAGCCCGGAAGTTGCGTTAGCCGGATGTCTTTGCTGCTCGATGTACTGCCGGATGATGTTCAGCGGCGCACCGCCGCAGGATGCGGCGAAGTGGGACGGGGACCAGAAGTGCCCGTGCATGATGTGCCGGTTCACGCGGAGCGGCGGTACTCCTCCGCGGTTGTCATAGGCCGATGGCATGCTCTGGTGTCATGCAGGTGAGGTACCGGTACCGCCTCTACCCGGCGCCGGGTCAGCAGCAGGCCCTGGCGCGGGTGTTCGGGTGTGCCCGGGTGGTGTATAACGACTGCCTGCGGCTGCGGGATGCCTGTCACGCGGCCGGGGAGAAGATCAGCGATACCGAGATACAGCGCCGGGTGATTACCCTGGCCAAGCTCACCCCGGAGCGGGCGTGGCTGGGCGAGGTTGCATCGGTAGCGCTGGTTCAGGCATGCAACGATGCCCGCCGCGCCTACCGGAACTGGTTCGGTTCCCTGTCCGGCACGCGGAAGGGCCGCAAGGTGGGGCATCCGGTGTTCCGGCGCAAGCATCAGCGGCAGTCCATCCGCCTGACCCGCAACGGGTTCTCGCTGCGCGGGGAGCGGCTGTACGTGGCCAAGATCGGGGACATCCGGGTTGAATGGTCCCGGGACCTGCCGTCTGTCCCGTCGTCGGTCACGGTGATCAAGGAGGCGGACGGCCGGTATTACGCCTCGTTCGTGGTGGAACGCGAGGCCATCCCGCTGCCCGCCTGCGACCGCGAGATCGGGATCGACCTGGGCTTGGCCGCCCTGGCCGTCACCTCGGACGGGGATGTCATCGGCAACCCGCGGTTCCTGCGGGCGAAGGAGCGCAAGCTCGCCCGCGCGCAGCGGGCGCTGTCCCGCACGCAGAAAGGCTCCGCGAACCGGGCCAGGGCCCGGCACCGGGTCGCGGTCCTGCATCGCAGGGTGCGGGAGACCCGGCTCGACCATGCGCACAAGATCGCGCTGCGGCTGGTCCGCGACAATCAAGCGGTCTACGTCGAGGACTTGTGCGTGTCCGGGCTGGCGCGTACCCGGCTGGCCAGGTCCGTGCACGACGCGGGCTGGTCGCAGCTGCTGCGGCTGATTGAGGAGAAAGCAGCGCGGTACGGGCGCATGTTTGCCAGGATCGGCCGGTTCGAGCCCACCAGCCAGGTGTGCTCCGCCTGCGAGGTCAAGGACGGGCCGAAGCCGCTCAGCGTCCGGGAGTGGACGTGCGCGGCGTGCGGGACGGTCCACGACCGCGACGTGAACGCAGCGAGAAACATCTTGGCCGCCGGGCGGGCGGACAAGTCAAACGCCTGCGGAGCCAGCGTAAGATCACCCTTCATGGCAGCCGGCGCTGAAGCAGGAACCCACCGGAGCGCGGTGTGAGCCGCGCTGGAGGAATCCCCGTCGTTCACGACGGGAAGGACGTCAAACGAGTGCCTGCCAGGCGTCGTCGGGCTCACCGTACGCGGTCTCGGCTAGGCCGACGAGCAGGTCGATGCGTTGTTCGAACAGCGCGTCCGCCAGCGACGCCTTATCCGGGAACCGTCGGCACACGGTGGCCACGCCGACGCCCGCGTGGTGAGCCACGTCATCCAGCGTCGCCTCGAGTCCCCGTTCGGTGAACACTTCCGCCGCGCCTGCAGGATGCGCTGACGGTTCCGCTCGGCATCCTTACGCAGCGGCCGCGCCGGCCCAGCCCCCGCCGGCGCCGTCGTCTGCGGAACCCTGCTGCGCGGTGGCCCGCTGTCCCAGCGGGCCACCGCGGAGACCAGCATCCCCGTCGGCCAGCCCCAGACCGGCCCCTCCGTGCGTGCCTGAGTCTGAACGGATCAGGGATGTGCCCGGCCGAGCCGGAACGGATCAGGGATGTGCCGGGCCGAGACCGGGCTCGCGGCGCGGGGTATGCCCGCCAGCGGGACCGCCCGTCCCGGCGCCGCCGTTGTGCGGGCCGTTAGCCCCGGCGGTGCGGCCGGCCCGGCCGGGGCTGACGGCGGCCTGAACGTCATCCTGGTCGCCGGCGGGCAGGACGATCGTGAACGTCGTCTGCCCGGGGTGGCTCTGGACGCTCACGGTCCCGTGGTGCGCGGCCACCACCGCCTTCACGATGGCCAGGCCGAGCCCGGTACTGCCGGCCATGCGGGACCGGGAGGAGTCACCGCGGGCGAAGCGCTCGAACAGTTCCGGCACCAGATCGGGCGGGATGCCCGGGCCGTTGTCGGTGACGCTCAGCCGGACACCCTCCGGCGGGCCCGCCGCCTCGACGGCCACCGTGATGGTGGAGTCGGCGGGCGTGTGCTTGGCGGCGTTGCTGAGCAGGTTGCCGAGCACCTGGCGCAGCCGGAACTTGTCACCGCGCACCGTCAGCGGCTCGTCGGGAAGCTCGAGCTGCCAGCGGTGCGACGGGCTGGCCACCCGGGCGTCACTGGTGGCTTCGATCGTCAGCTGGGTCAGGTCGACCGGCTCCCGCTCCAGCGGGCGGCCCGCGTCCAGCCGGGCCAGCAGCAGAAGCTCGTCGACGAGGTCGCTCATCCGGGCCGATTCGGATTCCACCCGGTGCAGCGCGTGCAGCACGTCGTCCGGGACCGGTCCCCGGTGGCGGAGGGCCAGCTCGGCGTACCCGCGGATGGAGGACAGCGGCGTGCGCAGTTCGTGGCTGGCGTCCGCGGCGAAGCGGCGCAGCCGGCTCTCGCTCGCGGCGCGCCGCTCCAGGGCCGACTCCACGTGCTGGAGCATCCGGTTGAACGCCGCGCCGACCTGGCCGACTTCGGTGCGCGGGTCGTCGTCGGGCACCCGCGCGGGCAGGCTGACCTCGGTGTCCAGCGGTAGCTCGGTCACCATGGTCGCGGTGGCGGCTACCCGGCGCAGCGGCCGCAGCGATAGCCGGACCAGCCCGACCCCGCTGCCCGCCACGAGCAGCACCACGATCGCGAACACGGCCGCTTCGGCGATCTCGACGTTGCGCAGGGTGCTTTCCACGGTCTTCAGCGGGAGACCGGTGAACAGCACCGGGCCGCCGCCGGCCTGCCGGACGGCGGTCAGCTCATAGTCGCCGCCGAGCGAGGGAAGGTACCGGGTAAACGTCGGCACGGCAGGCGGCGGGGAACTGGCGCTGCCGCCGCCCTTCGGCAGAGGGGGCAGCGCCGTCACCGGGAGGCCCTTGAGGGTGGACTCATCCGCCGCCGACACATTGCACTGCCCCGAAACGATCGTCGCATCGGTGATGACCCCGTTCTTGTCCCACGCGCCGAAGGTGCCGGCCATCTGGCCTAGAATGTCCTGGCCGTTGCACGGGGACGTGCCGGGGTCGTGATCGATGTACGCCGAGGTGCGGGCCTGCGGCGGAGAGTTCCACCCGTCGCCGTCGTTCAGGCACGCCGAGACCTGGCGCTGGGTCGCGTCCTGGAGGGACTGGCTGAAGCTGGACATCAGCGAGTTACGCAGCACCGTGTAGGTGGCCACGCCGACCACCGCGCAGGTCACGATGACCAGCGCGACCAGGCTGGCGATCAGCCGCGCGGTCAGGCTGCCCCGGATCAGGGACCGCCACGGCCGGGCCAGTCGGCCGGCGAACCGGGAGCCTGCGCCCCCGGCCATCACGTGCCTGGCTTCAGGACGTACCCGACGCCGCGGACTGTGTGGATAAGCGGGGCGCGGCCCGCGTCGATCTTCTTCCGCAGGTAGCTGATGTACAGCTCCACGACGTGCGCCTGGCCGCCGAAGTCGTAGTTCCACACCCGGTCCAGGATCTGGGCCTTGGACAGCACCCGGCGCGGATTGCGCATGAGGAACCGGAGCAGCTCGAATTCGGTCGCGGTCAGCTCGATCAGCTCACCGCCACGGCGCACTTCGCGCGCGTCCTCGTCCATGGTCAGGTCGGCGACCGCCAGCGAGCCCTCGCTGTGGGTGCGCGTGAGGTCGGCGCGCCGCAGCAGGCCCCGGAGCCGGGCCAGCACCTCTTCCAGGCTGAACGGCTTCGTCACGTAGTCGTCCCCGCCCGCCGTGATCCCGGCGATGCGGTCCTCGACCGCGTCCCGGGCTGTCAGGAACAGGACGCAGATGTCCGGGATCTCGGCCCGGAGCCGGCGCAGCACCTCGAGCCCGTCGAAGTCCGGCAGCATGATGTCGAGAATGACCGCATCGGGCTGGAACTCCCGCGCGACGCCGACCGCGTCGGTCCCGGTCCCGGCCGTTCGCGTGTCCCATCCCTCGTAACGCAGCACACTGCCCAGCAGCTCGGCGAGGCTGGGCTCATCGTCGACGACCAGCACGCGGATCGCGCTGCCATCCGGCCGCCGCGCGCCTGCCTGGGCCCTGGCCACGGCCGGGGTCTGCGGAGTATTCATGGTTATCCATCGTCAGATTTAACGGGCTGAATTCAGTATGCCGTGGTGACAGGCCGCGGCCCGGCGCCAATGGCTACCGTCTTCTCTCCATTCGCTTAACAGTGTCTGACCGGGCGCAGCGCTGGTTCAGCAAAGGTTATGAAAATCCTCTGAACGGGACTGGTGGGGGCCCGCCCGCGTTCTGGTGGCGGGGCGGACGTCCCGGAGGGCCTCGCCGGGCGGCCGTCCGGGTGAGACAGCCGCGTCAATGCGCCATCGCCTCAGCGCGCCATCGCCTCGGCGGGCCAGCCCGCGACGGTTTCCACCCGGCCGCTGACGTCGACCAGCCGGGCGGGCAGCCCGGTCGCCGCCAGCCAGCCGGGCGCCTGCGCACCGCGGATGATGGCCGCGGTGCTGGCCGCGTTAGCGTCCGCGCAGGTGGCGGCGGTGACCGAGATCGTGCGCCAGACGGGCGCCGGGGGCAGCCCGGTGCGCGGGTCCAGGATGTGGTGCAGCACGTTGCCGCCGCGCCGCCACCGCCGCGCGGTCGTGCTGGAGGTCGCCAGGCCCCCGCTGGTGATGGCGACCACGGTGGAGGGGCCCTCGGGAACGTCCTCCGGGCGTCCCGTGACGTCCTGCACGCGGATCCGCCACCCGCCGGGCGGTGCCTGGCCTGCGACGGCGATGTCACCGCCCAGCCCGACGAGGACGCCGGCGCCGAGTTCAGCGGCGATGCGCGCGGCGGCGCGATCCGCGGCCCACGCCTTGGCGGTCGCGCCGAGGTCGAGCCGTATCCCGGCCGGCATGGCCAGGGTGCGGGTGGCCGGGTCCAGGCACACCTGCCGCCACCCCGGGACCGCCTTGACCACCAGGTTGAGGGCCGGGCCGTCCGGCGGGACCAGGCTGAAGTCACGGTCGTAACCGGCGGCCACGATGGCTTCGCCGACCGTCGGGTCGACGTCGCCGTCGGTCAGTTCGGCGGCGCGCAGGGCCACCGCCACGGCGTTCGCGAGCAGCGGGCTGAGCCGCACCGGCCGGCCCTGCGCGCGATCGAGCGCGACCAGCTCGGAATCGGCCCGGAAGCGGCTGCACGCGGCGTCCAGGTCGGCTAGGTCGGCCGCCAGCATCGAGCGCGCCGCATCCAGCGCCGCGCGATCGGTCACCACGAGGTGCACCCAGCAGCCGAGCGCCGTCCACCCCGCGCCGGCCGTGCCGGGATCGTCCGCCGTCATCGCCGCCCTCTCGCGTTCTCCGCTCACCGTGTCAGCCAACCGCCCGGTGCTGACCGGCGGCTGGACGCAGGCTCTGAGCCGCCTGTAACGCCCGGAGCGCAGCCGGCGCCGCCGCGGGGGGCCACGACCCGGACGGCGGAAGGCCCGGGTCAGCCCCCGGCGAGCAGGCGCCCGACCTTGGACGCGGACGCCGACGGGCGGGCCCCGGCCTCACGGAGCAGCTTCCCGGCGGCCTCCAGCACACTGGGCGGCCCGGACACCAGCTCGACCTCGATCTCGTGCCACCGCAGCGGGCTGCCCGCGGCGCTGGGGCCCAGGCGGCGCGCTGTCACCTCGTCGTCGGCCACTTCGGCGAGTACGGTACCGTCCGCGCCGATCAGCCGGCGCACCGTCCGGACGGTCTCCAGCAGCGCGATCGGGTCCAGCGGCTGGCCGTCGGCGACGTCGGCCACCATGGCCTGCATCTGCGCCGGGACGGTGCCGGTGCCTTCGCTCAGCGGCAGGTGCACCTCGCGCCTGGTCCCGGCGCGGACGGGCAGCTTGAGGTGCCAGGCGTCGTCGGTGCCACCGGTGCGCCGCCGCAGCGTGATGCGATGCGATATCAGATCGAGGTTCTCGGTGTCGAAGTACGTGGCCGACAGCTCGTAACGCTCCGGCCCGGCCACCGAGAACCCCGGCAGCGCGGAGAAGTCGGGCATGGCGAAACCCGGCTCGGCGTCGTACTTCTGCTCGGTTTCCAGATGCGTCGTCGGCCCGGTGCTCATCCCACCACGGTAAGGGAACACAGCCGTCAGCGACATCGGGGGCCGCCCGCGACGTGGGCGGCGGCGGCCGGCCGAGGTCAGGCGGCCCGGATTGTCAGGCGGCCCGGACGACGAACGTGGTATACGGCCGCTCGATGACGGCGCCGTCCGGCAGCCCCGCGGGTGAACCGGGGAAGCCGGGAGACCCGGGCGAACCAGCTGAACCGGGCCGGGCGGGATAGGCGCTGATACGGAAGTGACCGGTGCCCGGGCGCCCCGCCGCGTCCCAGGCCTGGACCTGGGTGGTCAGCTCGGCGGCCAGGCCGGGGCCGGCCCATAGCCGAGGACGCTGAGCTCGAAGGCCGGGCCGGCTTGGCGGGGTCCGGCTCGCTGGGCCGGGCCAGGACGGCGAATCCCCCGGTGTCGAAGACCCCGGCGGTCATCCGCCGGTCCACCGCGGCCAGCGGCGCGCGGGCCAGGCCCGCGGGGACCCGCGCCGATTCGCTGACCATGCCCCAGCGCGGCTCGTTCAGGGCCAGCCACAGCCCCAGCCCGTCGAACAGCTGCGCCGGCCCGGCGGTGACGCGGGTGGCGCGCTCGGCGGCAGGCCCGGCCGGGTCGGCCAGCGCGCGGGCCACGGCCGTGATGTCGAGGTCCTGGCCGCCGGGCAGGGTGAGCGCCAGTTCCTGGCTGTCCCTGGTCACCAGGGTGCGTTCCGGGCCCGCGAGGGTCCCGCGCATCCGCATGAACCCGCACGGCACCACCGAACGGCTCTGCCAGCACGCGCCATCCCACTCCAGCGCCACCGAACGCTGGGATCCGCGCAGGTCCAGCGGGACGACGATCCGCCCGCCGGGCGCGAGCTGGTCCAGCCAGGCGGGCGCGAGATCGCTGACCCCGACCGTGGCGATGATCCGGTCGTACGGGGCCCCGGCCGGGTACCCGGCGGCGCCGTCGGCCTGCACCACGGTCACCTCCGGATAGCCGGCCCCGGCCAGATGCGCCGCCGCCTGCCAGGCCACGTCGCCGTCGAGATCGACGGTGACCACGCGGCCCCCGGCGCCGACCAGCTGCTGGAGCAGCGCCGCGTTGTAGCCGGTGCCCGCGCCGATCTCCAGCACCCGCTGGCCGGGGCCGACGCGAAGCTGGTCCAGCATGTACGCCATGATCGTCGGCTGGGACGAGGAACTGGTGGGCTGGCCGTCCGCGCCGCGCCGGGTGACGATGGCCTCGTTGCGGTAGGCCATCTCGGGCGGCAGCTCGGGCAGGAAAAGATGCCGCGGCACCGCGCGCATGGCCGCGGCGACCGCATCGCTGACCGGTCGGCCGCTGGCCGTCACCGATGTGACCATGCGGTCCCGCAGCCGGCTCAGATCGCCGCCGGCCACCGTCACCGGCCGGCTCTGACCCGCTGGAACACCTGGCCCGACGCGTCGGCGCGGATCAGCCGGAAGTGCGCGCTGAAGTAGGACGCGATCGCAGGGGGCCACGGCAGCCGCCGCCGCCACTCCCCGGACAGCCACACGAACTGCGCGTGCGACAAGGCCGACAGCCAGAACTGCCGCACGGCGGGCGTGTCACCGGCCCCGCTGACACCGTTGCGGCCGTGCGACAGGGTGTAGTCGCTGCCGATGGAGTCCACGATGAGCGGGCAGCCGGGCACCGAGGACTCGAACCGGTTGGCCGCGATCGTGTAGGACACCGCGTCGGCCACGACGCACGAGCCGGCCGGGATGATCCGCTCGTCGGCCACCACCGCGTCCGCCACGCCCCGGTAGTTCGGGTCGGGCTGCGTCCGTGCCTGCAGCACGGCCAGCACCAGCACCACCGCGGCCGTGACGGCCAGGCCGCCCTGGTACAGCACCCGGGACACCGCGGGGCCGCGCGCGGAGCCCGCGGCCTCCCGCCGTGACCGCAGCACGCCGGCCAGCCGGGATACCGGCAGCACCACGGCCAGCGCCAGGAACGGGCCGAAGAACGCGGCGTAGTGGTAGTAGTAATCGATCGGCCACAGGAAGGCGATGGCCACGAGCGCCGTGGTGAACAGGGCGAACGTCTCCAGCGCGGGGGGCAGCTCGCCGCTGGCCAGCGTGGCCCACAACGAGGCCCCGACGGCGACCGCCGCGGCCGCGCACACCACGGCGAGCAGCACGGCATGCGGCAGGTCCGGGCCGTGACTGAACCCCATCATGCTGGCCAGCCGGAACCACAGCGAGATGCGCACGTCATCGGTCCGGGACCACTGGGCGGCCAGCACCTGGCTGTAGAAGGCGTGCGGGGCCAGCACGGCGAACGGCAGCACCGGCAGCGCGAAGCCCGCGACGACCCCGCCGAGGAACACCAGCGCGCGGCGCGGCATCCGCAGCAGCCCGGCCAGCAGGACCAGCACCGGGAAGACGGCCCAGGCCTTGCACACGCCCGCGAACCCGAACGCGAGGCCGCCCGCGCCGAGCCGCCGCCAGCTGCTGGCCAGGTGGTCGCCGTCCATCACCGCCAGCGTCCCGGCCAGGCAGAACAGCACCAGCCACGGCTCGATCAGCACGGTGTGCGCGGCGTACACGCCGTCCGGATAAACGGCCAGGAAGCCGCCCGCCACCGCGACCGCCAGCGCCCCGCGGTGCCTGATCAGCAGGCCGGTCAGCGTCACCCCCCCCGCGCCCGCGCAGGCCGTCAGGATGCGGCCGATGGCCAGGGCCTTGGCGGTGCCGAGCGGCCCGGCGAGCGCGGCCGCCGGCGTCATCAGCAGCATCACCCCGGGTGGCTGCACGGTGATGAAGTCCTTGTACGGGACCGCGCCGTGGATCAGCCGGACCGCGCTGCCGAAGTAGACCCCGTCGTCGTATTCGGTGACCCCGAGCAGGTAGCCGTGCTTGGTCAGCTGCCACAGCCGCAGGAACAGAGCGAGCGCGGTGGTGGCGATGATGGCCAGCGTGACGGGGGACAGCCGCCGGCGCGGGCTCGTCCCCGGGGCCGGGGTGCCGGGCAGGCCACCGGGCTCGGCGGCCGGGTGCTGCGCGCCAGGCACGGGCGGCACGTTGCCCCTCATGGACCTGGCACCTGGATCCTCCGTGTCCGGCCGCGGCCGCGCCACCGGGCACGTCCAGCCGGCGGGACGCCGGGATCGGCAAAACGCATGGATAAGCCCTCGGTGTCCTCCCCCCAAGACGTGCCGAGATTACCACGGGCGGATCGGGCCCGGCTCGCCCGCGACGATGATGGGGTTGTGCGGCCCCGGCGGCGGGGCGTACAAAAAGCGGCGGGGCGTACAAAAAGCTGAGCGCCCCTCGCGGCGCACGGGGCCGCGCTGGTGACGGTGCCGGCGTGCCCGCCGAGGCGCCGGAGGTCGTCGGTTGGACCCAGAAATCCTGACCCGGCGGGCGGAGATCGCCCGCGCTATCGACGGCCAGACCCTCTGCGGGCTGCTCGCGCACACCGCGCAGCGATTCGCCCGCCGCCCCGCGCTGTCCGAGTCGGCTCCGGCTCGTGACGATCTTCCCGAACGGGACCAGCCAGCGGCCGCCCCGCCGCCGGGCCCGGCCGGTCCGGCGGCCCGGTGGCGGACCCTGACCTGGCCCGAGGCCCGCAAGCAGGTGCTGCGGCTCGCCGCGTCCTTCGAGGCGCTGGGGCTCGCGCCCGGTGAGCGGGTCGCGCTCATGATGCCGAATCGCACCGAGCATTGGCTCGCCGACCAGGCGGTGGTGCACGCCTGCGGGGTACCGGTCACCTTTTACTCCACGCTCGCTCCCGGGCAGATCGCCTACACGGCCCAGGACTGCGACGCCCGGATCGCGGTGCTCGACGGCCAGCGTGAGCTGGCCCTGTGGCAGCAGGTGCTGGCCACCCTGCCCGGGCTGAAGACGGTCATCGTGCGCGATCCGGCCGCCCGCCCGGCCGGCGAGCCCTACCTCAGCTGGGCGGAGTTCGCCGAGGCGGGCGCGCGCCGGCTGGCCGCCGACCCGGACGCGGTCACCCGCCGGGTCGCGTCGGCGCGGCCCGATGACACGGTGACCGTGCTGTACACGTCCGGGACGACCGGCAACCCGAAGGGGGTCCGGCTCACCCACCGCAACGTGCTGTACGAAATGGCCGCGGTGACGCTCGCCGCGGGCGGCACCGTCGAACCCGGCGGGCTCATATCCCCGCCGCCCGCGGCCGACGGCGGGCCGGCCGAGCCCTCCCGGTGGGTGTCGTACCTGCCGCTGGCGCACATCGCGGAGCGGATGTACAGCATCTACGGGGCCACCGCGGGCGGCGGCCACGTCTACTTCTGCCACGACGCGGCCGCGCTGGCCGCCGCCACCGCGGTGGTGCGCCCCACCGGGTTCTTCGGGGTGCCGCGGATCTGGGAGAAGATCCAGGCCGCCATCAAGGCCGGGCTGGCCGCCGAGCAGGACCCGGCCCGCCGCGCGGCCGTCGAGCGCGCCCGGGAGATCGGCCTCCGCTACATCGAGGGCACCCAGATGGGCCGTTCGGTGCCGGCCGTGACCGGGCGCTCGACGACCTGGCCGCGCACCCGGACCTGCTCAGCGCCGTGGCCGGCGCGGTAGCTGACGCGAACGCCCAGCTGGCGCGGTTCCAGCAGATCAAGCGGTGGCGGCTGCTGCCGCGGGAGTGGACCAGCGCCACCGGTGAGCTCACCCCCACCCTGAAGATGCGGCGCCCGGTCATCCACGCCAGCTTCGCCGCGGTCATCGACGAGCTCTACGGCGCATAAAGGGCGCATAAAGGAGGTGGCCGACGGGCGGAGCCGCCGGCCACCCGGACGGTCAGCGCTGCACGCAAGCGCGGCAGGCCGGCGCTGTATGTCAGCGCGGCGGGTCAGCCGCTGCTGCGGATCAGGGGCTGGCCGGGTTGCGGGGCTCGGGGGAACCGGCGACCCGGGTCTCCTCCACTTCGGTGTTGGGCGGGGTGGCGGACGCCATCGAAGCGGCCGGGACCGTGGGGGTGTCCTCGGTGTCCGGCACGCGTGCGTGCGTACCCACCGGCCGCGTGGTTTCCTCCGCGGGCACCGTCTCGGCCGCGGGCGCCCCGGCCAGTGAGCGTTCCCGGTGCCCGATCACCGTGAAGCGGCCGAGCGCGACCGCGGCCAGGAACACGATGACGATGCCGAGCCCGGTGAAGAAACCGATCTGCTCCACGACCCGGTGCAGGTTGTTGCCAACCGGCTGGCCGGCGCTGCCGCCGGTGTGCCACAGCGTGCTGAGCTGGCTGCCGAGCACGAACCAGGCGCCGCTCAGGGCGGCCAGCCACGCGCCGAAGATGGCCACCGGGCGGCTGGCGGTGCCGCCGAGGATCAGGCCGCCGACGATGGCGCCGGCCGCGGGCAGTATCTCCAGCCAGAGCCGGCCTGTGGTGTAGGTGAAGGCCTTGTCCGGGGTGTATGCGTAATGAAAATATGGGCCGACGAAGGCAATGAGCCCGCCCCAGATTCCGAGCAGGACCAGCAGCCCTCCGTTGAGGGCGCCACGGCTCCGCGGAACGCGCAGCATCCCTGTCATCACGATCACTCCTCCCGCGAGGGTGGGCTAGTGAACTTGTGCCCCGGGCATACCCACGGTTCCGCCTGGTATGCACCGGCCGTGCCGCCTGGTATGCACCGGCCGTGCCGCGTGGTATGCGCCGCAATGCGAGCGGTAGGGTCACCTGCGTGGACACCCGGCGTCTCGTGCCGCGTACCGACGCCCTGCTCGCCGATCCGAGGCTGGCCGAGGCCGAGCGGAAGCTCGGCCGGGCCCTGGTGAAGGCGGCGGTCGCCCGCGCCCAGGATCAGGCGCGGGCCGGGACGATCGAGCCGGACGGGGTCGCCGACGCCGCGGTGGCCGCGCTGCCGGCCCGCGCGGCCACCCTGACCCCGGTGATCAACGCGACCGGGGTGCTGCTGCACACCAACCTGGGCCGGGCGCCGCTGTCCGCCGCGGCCACCGACGCGCTGGCCGCCGCGGCGGGCTGCACCGACGTGGAGTTCGACCTGGCCAGCGGGACCCGCGGGCGCCGGGGCCGGGGGACGCTGGCGGCCCTGGCCGGCGCGGTGCCGGCCGCCGAGAGCGTGCACGTGGTCAACAACAACGCCGCCGCCCTGGTGCTGGCCGCGACCGCGCTGGCCGCCGGGCGCGAGATCCTGATCAGCCGCGGCGAGATGGTCGAGATCGGTGACGGGTTCCGGCTGCCCGACCTGCTCCAGTCGACCGGGGCGCGGCTGCGCGAGGTCGGTACCACGAACCGGACGACGGTCGCCGACTACCGGGCCGCGGCCGGACCGGACACGGCGTTCGCGCTCAAGGTGCACCCGTCGAACTTCCGTATCGAGGGGTTCACCGCCCAGGCGGGGGTGCGCGAGCTGGCCCGGGCTCTCGGCCCGGCCGTCCCGGTCGTCTCCGACATCGGCTCCGGGCTGCTGGCGCCGCACCCGCTGCTGCCCGGCGAGCCCGACGCGCAGACGGCGCTGCGGGACGGGGCGGCGCTGGTCACCGCGAGCGGCGACAAGCTGCTCGGCGGCCCCCAGGCCGGCTTGCTGCTCGGCCGGGCCGCCCTGGTCCGTGAGCTCGCCCGGCACCCGCTGGCCCGGGCCCTGCGGGTGGACAAGCTGACCCTGGCCGCCCTGGAGGCGACCCTGGCCGGGCCGCCCACGCCGGTCGCGCAGGCGCTGGCCGCCGACCCGGCCGCGCTGGCCCGGCGGGCCGAGCAGATCGCGGCGGCCCTGCGCACGCACGGAATCGACGCCCGCCCGGTGCCGTCGGAGGGTGCCGTCGGCGGCGGCGGCGCCCCCGGCGTGGCACTGCCCAGCGCCGCCGTGAGCCTGACCGAAGACCTGGCCGCGGTGCTGCGCAGCGGGGACGCGGTCCGGCGGGGGGAGGTTCCCGCGGTCGCCGGGCGGATCGAGGATGGCCGGCTGTTGCTGGACCTGCGGGCCGTCCTGCCACCCGATGACGAGACGCTGACCCGGGCCGTGCTCGCCGCCGCCGGGGTCCCCGCGGGGCCGTCCGCGCCGTGACCGCGATGCACGTCATCGCGACCGCTGGGCACGTCGACCACGGGAAGTCCACCCTGGTGCGCGCGCTCACCGGGATTGAACCCGATCGCTGGGCCGAGGAACGCCGCCGCGGCCTTACCATCGACCTGGGCTTCGCCTGGATGGGCCTGCCCGGCGGCCAGCGGCTCGCCTTCGTCGACGTGCCCGGGCACGAGCGGTTCGTGCCCAACATGCTCGCTGGGCTCGGGCCGGTGCCGGCCGTGCTCTTCGTGGTGGCGGCGGACGGCGGCTGGATGCCCCAGTCGGCGGAGCACCTGGCGGCCATCGACGCGCTCGGCATTTCCCGTGGGCTGCTCGCCATCACACGGGCCGACCTCGCCGATCCCGGGCCGGCCCGGCGCCGCGCGGCGGCCGAGATCGCCGCCACCAGCCTGGGTGCGGTGGAGGCGGTCGAGGTCAGCGCGGTCACCGGGTCCGGCCTGCCGGAGTTGCGCGACGCGCTGGCCCGGCTGGCCGCGGGCCTGCCCATGCCCGCCCCGGGCGCGCCGGCCCGGCTGTGGGTGGACCGGGCGTTCAGCATCCGGGGCAGCGGCACGGTGGTGACCGGGACGCTGCCGGCCGGCACCATCCGGGCCGGAGACGAACTGCTGCTGACGCCATCCATGCGGCCGGTCCGGGTCCGCGCGATCGAGTCGCTGGGCCAGGCCGCCGATCAGGTCAGCGGCGTGGCCCGGGTCGCGCTGAACCTGCGCGGCGTGGCCCGGGAAGTGCCCGCCCGCGGCATGGCGCTCGTCCAGCCCGGCCGCTGGACCCTGGCCAGCGCCGTCGACGTCCGGTGCACCTGGCCCGGGACGTCCCCGGCGGGGGCACGCCAGCCGTCCGCCGCGCCCCGGCTCCCGCGTGAGCTGATCGTGCACACGGGGTCGGCGCGCACCCCGGCCCGGGTCCGGGTGCTCGGTGAGGCTGCCGTGGCCGGTGATGCCGCCGGGACTGGAGGGGCCGCTGGGGCCGATGGTGCTGAAGGGGCCGACGGTGCTGAAGGGGCCGTGGCTGAGGCTGCGGCCGGAAGCGGGGAGACGAGTGGAAGCGGGGCGACGGGCGGGAGCCGGGCGACGGGCGGGAGCGGTGCGACCGCGCTGATCGCGCGGCTGACCTTCCGTGACCCGCTGCCGTTGCACGTCGGCGACCGGATGCTGCTGCGCGACCCGGGGGCGGCGGACCTGTTCATCCTGGGCGCGACCGTGCTGGACGTGGCCCCGCCGCCGCTCACCCGGCGCGGCGCGGCGGCGGCCGCCGCGCGGGAGCTGGCGGCCTGGCCCGATCGGCCGGACGCGTCGGACCTGCTGCGCCGGCACGGGCTGCTGCGGGCCGGCACGCTGGCCGCGATGGGCGTCGCCGGGGGCCCGGCGCCGGTCGCGGGCGACTGGGTCGCGGACGGCGCGTTCTGGGCGGCGGCGCGGACCCGGCTGGCGTCCCTGGTGGCCGGGCACGCGGCGGGTGACCCGCTCTCGCTGGGCCTGACGGTCGAGGCGGCCCGCGCCGCGCTCGGCCTGCCCGGCCGGCAGCTCGCCGAGGCCCTGGCGGCCAGCGAGCCGGCCGTGACGCTGGCCGGCGGTTACCTGCGCCCAGCCGGGGCGGGTGCTATGGCTGAGGACATTCCTGAGCCACCGGCGGCCCCGGCCGCCGCAGCGGGCGGGCCTTGCGCCGGGGAGGAGCCCCGGTCCAGGCCGTTCGGGAAAAATAACGGCGGCACAGCCCCCGCCGCGCCGGTGCCGGAGCCGCTGCGGCGAGCGGTCCAGGCGGTGCGGTCCGACCTGGCGGGTGCGCCGTTCCGGGCGCCCGAGGCGGACCGGCTCCGCCAGCTTGGCCTGAACGCCCGCGCGATCGCCGCGGCGGCGCGGGCCGGGCTGCTGCTGCGGGTCAGCGAGCAGGTCGTGCTGGCCCCGGGCGCCGACACCGACGCGGCCGCCGTGCTGGCCCGGCTGCCGCAGCCGTTCACCACCGCCGAAGCGCGGCAGGCGCTGGGCACGACGCGCCGGGTGGCCATCCCGCTGCTGGAGTACCTGGACCGGGCCCGGATCACCGAGCGGCTGCCCGACGACCGCCGCCGCGTGCGCCCCCGGTGACCGGGCGGGCCGGCCCGCTCAGGACGCCAGCCACACCGCCGTGTCCGGGGGCAGCTTGCCGTCGCTGACCGGATCGCTGGCCAGCAGGACCCGGGCGTGCGGCGGCATCGGGACCGGGGCCGCGCTCAGGTTCGCGGCGAAGATGAATCCCGGCTCGCGCGTGAAGCAGATCGTCTCCGGCGCGTGGTCCAGCCAGCTCATGAGCGGCGTGCCCGGGTCCTCGGTCCGGTAGCCCAGCGCCGGGTGGGCCCGCCGTAGCTTGAGCGCTGACCGGTACAGGCTCAGGAACGAGCCCGGATCGCCGATCTGGCTCGCGACGCTGTAGTGCCCCCAGTAGCTCGGCTGCGGCAGCCACGGCGCCGCGTGCTCGCCGTCCCGGTTGCCGGTGGAGAACCCGAACGAGGAACCGCTAGCCGACCAGGGGAGGGGCACCCGGCAGCCGTCGCGGCCCGGGGCCGTCCCGCCGGACCGCCGGAACGTGGGGTCCTGGCGCGCCTCGTCGGGCAGCTCGACCACTTCCGGCAGGCCGAGTTCCTCACCCTGGTAGATGTAGGCCGAGCCGGGCAGCGCCAGCATCAGCAGCGCCGCCGCGCGGGCCCGCCGCGTCCCGGCCCGCAGCCCGGGGTCGCCCACCTGGGGCAGCCCGGCGGACTCGTTCGGTGCCCCGGCCCCGCCCGCCGCGTAACGGCTAACCGGGCGGGGCACGTCATGGTTGCCGATCACCCACGGCGCGCGGTCGCCGCCCGCCAGGCCCTCGACCGCCTCGATCGCTTCCCGCATCTCGGCTGCGTCCCAGCGGGCCAGGATGAGCTGGAAGTTGAAGACCTGGGGCAGCCCGCTCTCGGCCAGGTAGGGCAGCAGCGTCGCGGGGGAGTCGTACCAGACCTCCCCGATCGCGGTGCGCGGGCCAGGGAACTCCCCGGGGACGTAGGAATCGAGGATGACCCGCCATAGCCGGTACAGCTCGTGCAGCTCGGGCCGGTGGTAGTAGGCCGACGGACGATGCCCGGCAACGGGCGTGGTGATGTCCGCCAGGTTGGGGTCCTTGAACAGCCCGTGCGCCACGTCGATGCGCAGCCCCGCGGCACGGCGGCCGAGCCAGAACCGGATGACGTCCTCGAAGTAACTGTTAACCGCCGGGTTGCGCCAGTTCCAGTCGGGCTGCCCCTGGTCGAACAGGTGCAGGTACCACTGGCCAGGCCGGCCGCCCGGCTCGGTGACCCGCGTCCACGCCGGGCCGTGGAAGACCGACTGCCAGTTGTTCGGCGGCTCACCGCCGTCAGTGCCCCGCCCGTCCCGGAAGATGAACATCTCGCGCTCGGGGCTGCCGGGCGCGGCGGCCAGCGCCGCCCGGAAGGCGGGGTGCTCGGACGAGCAGTGGTTCGGCACGAGGTCCACGATCACCCGGATGCCGTATTCGGCGGCCTCGGCGACCAGTTCGTCAAAGCCGGCCAGCGTGCCCAGCCGCGGGTCGACGTCGCGGTAATCGCTGACGTCGTAGCCGCCATCCGCCAGCGGCGACGGATAGAACGGCGTCATCCAGATGGCGTCCACCCCCAGCTCCGACAGGTACGGCAGGCGGGACCGCACGCCGGCCAGGTCCCCGATGCCGTCTCCGTCCGAATCCGCGAAGCTGCGCGGGTACACCTCGTAGACGACCGCCTCCTGCCACCACGGATGAATGCGGCTCACGGCGGACATCGCCTCCTCGTCTCGGCATTCCGGTAGGCCCGGTGGCCCGTGCGCGGGCCGCCTCCCATTGTGCGGGAATATCGCCGCCACCCGTGACGTGGCCCGCGCAGGCCACGGGTGCGGCCGCCGCGGGGCCGGCCGCCACGGGTGCGGCCGGCGGGGCGGCCAGTGCGGCCGGCGGGGTGGCCAGCCGGGGGGCGGCCAGTAGAGTCAGCCGCGGAGGCGTCCGGGTGCCTGGTGGCCCCCCCGGTCTTCAAAACCGGTGGACGGCGCGCCGCGCCGTCGGCGGGTTCGATTCCCGTCCGCCTCCGCTACCTGCGCAACGCCGTTCCGAGCCGGGATGGCGCGTCGGTCCCAGACGCCATTTCCATGATCCTTCCGGTGGGGCTGGCACATTGCTGGCACGAGGGGGCGCGAACGCGGCGATGGCCACCGCGGCGGCCGCGGCCAACTCCTCAGCCACCACGGCATAGACGTCCATCGTGAAGGCCGACGTTGAGTAGCCGAGGATCGCGGAGACGACCTTGATGGGCTGGCCGGCAGCAACATCGTGGCCGCACGCCAGGCGGTCCGGCTGAGGTTGCTGACCTACGTGCCTCGGTCTTCCTTCCTGGCCTGGCGTGCCTTCGGCTCGGGCGGCTTGGCATCCCGGTACCAGCGCCCAGCCTTGATCACCCCGTACTGCATCACCCCGCAGACGAAGATGCTCTCGAACGAGGTCAGCACACCGATCGTGCCCTCATGGCGTAGCACCACGTAGGCGTCTACCCCAGTCGGCAGCAGGACGAACAGGTTCGAGAGCGTCCGCGACCGGAGCACCGCATCGACCGGCCACCACGCGGCGTCAGCCCAGTCCGAGCACCGGCAGCGGACGCCGGTGATGACGAAGCCGGATGCCTGCTTCACCTTCGGCCAGTCCAGCGGATCGTGCCCGACCTCCCCGGCGAGGTGCGCCTTCCACTCCACGCGCTGAGCCGGCCCCTCGCGGCCAGCGAGGAACGCGGCCAGGCCGGTCAGGCCACGGACAGTGAATCCGGCAAACCGCCGACCGGGCTGGTTCTCCCGCAAAACGCTCTTGATGAGACGCAGGAAACCGGCCCAGAAATCGGACATGACCATAAGGAGCGTCCCAACGCTGGCCGGTACTGAGGTGATAGTGGCTATCCGGTTTCCCACCTGATTACCCCCCAGCGCAAAGCTGAGCAGTATGGCCCCTATTACTAGACCAGCCAGCGCAACTACCGCCAACGTCCACTTCTTGCGTACTACCAACAGCAGTCGCTTCACGTGCCGACTCCGGGGTGCGGGGAAGGGTTAAGCCATCCGGCACGCCGTTCGTCGCGTTCGCGGAGCGCCGCGTCGTACATCTGCCGCCCGGTGGATGTGATCTCGTAGAAGCGGCGACGGGGCCGGTCCTCAGGCGGTGGGTCTTCCCATCGGTCACTGATCCAGGCGGCCTTCATTAGCCGGTTGAGCGCCGGGTAGATCGTGCCCGTGCCGTAGCCGGTTAGCTCGCAAAGTCGAAGGCCCCACGCGGGGTCGTCGGGCGGCGACGCGGCCAAGACGTCGAGGACGTCCATGATCACCTGCGTCAGCCTGATTTTGCTGACCATGAGGGTGACCGTATAGCGCGCCGCACCCCTATGTCGAATACCGACACAGTGTCGTCGGATTAATTTAGGAGAGATTTCAGCCTTACGCTCCGCTAGTACGGAGGGCCTGACGGCAAGGTAACGCCGACCTCTGACACTCGCTCAGCCAGCCGCTGACGCGCCACTACCCCGGCGGGGCTGACCGTGCCCGGCCAGCCGGCGCCCCGCGCCCTCGGCATCGGCGGCAGGCCAGGTGACCTCGCCGTCGCCGTCGCGCCACCACAGCACCCGGCCATTGCTCCACACGCTGACCGCTGGCAGGGACAGCACGCCGAGCACGCCGTCCGTCACGACGTAGAACTGGCCCGGCCCGGTGAGCTGGCCCGCCAGCGCCTCCAGCGCCTCAGCCGGCCGCTGGCGCGGCGGGAAGCCCGGCGGTACGGGCACCAGGTGGGCGGGCGTCATTGTGGTCTCCGGGGGTGCACCGGGCACGCCGGCCCAGGGGCTACGGGGAAGGCGGCGCGCCCGGCGGACTGGAACCGGCCGCGCCATGGGCTGGCAGCGCGGCCGGGGCTTCAGTCGGCGCGCAGCTCGCGCCAGATCTCGCGCCAGATCTCGCGGGCGTCGTCACTGATCAGGCAGTACGGGTTGCCGCCGTCCCGGCTGACCAGCTCAAACCGGGGCTTCTCACCCCGGCGCGCCAGCACGTTGACCACGTAGCCGGGGAACGCGGTGCGCAGCGCGGCGGCCTGGACGTGCGCGGAGGAGACTGGCCAGCCGCTCATGGCGCGGCGTCACGGGAGACCGGGCGGGCCGCGTAGTCCTTAATCATCAGCTCGCGCAGTTCTTCCGGCCCGCTGGCTGAAAGCGTCCGCCCGTCGTCCCGGCGCTGGGCCAGCCAGTGCCCGCTCATCCCGGTGATTAGGTACGCCGACCCCCAATTCCACTGGAGGTCCGCCAGCGCGTCCCGCGTGGCGCTCGTCATCATCATCGTCATCTCTCCCGTGTGCCTGCGATCACAGAAAGCCAACTCCGGTCCGGGCGTAGCCTGAAGATGTTGCTTGTATGGCCCCACGCGGCAAACAGGCAACAGCCTTGCCCGCGACCCCGATCACGATGACGATGAGCGACTTCGCCGCTGAGCTGGCGCGCCTGATGACGGCGCGCGGTCTTGGCGTGCGCGAGCTGGCCCGGATGGTGCCGTGCAACCCCGGTCACATCTCGAACCTGCGCAACGGGAGGGCGCGCCCGTCCCCGGAGCTGGCCGGGGTCCTGGACGGGCGGCTGGGCGCGGGCGGGACGCTGGCCGCCCTGGCGCCCGCGCCTTCGCCGCGCCGGCAGCAGGGAACCGGCACCTGGGAGATCGCTGCTGACGATGAGATTCTGGCCCTGGACCTGGCCCGCCGCGCCGAGGTGAGCGAGGTCGGGACCGGCACGGTCGAGCGGCTGGAGCTGGCCGTGGACGACCTGGCCATCGCCTACCCCGGCACCCCGCCCGGCGAGCTGCTGGACCGGGTGCGCACCTACCTCGGGTACGTCAGCCGGCTGCTCGATGCCCGCATGACGCTGGCCGAGCAGCGCCGCCTGCTGGTCGTCGGCGGCTGGATGTCGCTGCTGGCGGCCACGACCCTGATTGACCTGCACCGCGACCACGCCGCCGCCGCCCATCTGCGCACCGCCGCACGGTTCGCCCAGGAGACCAGGCACGCCGAGATCGCCGCCTGGTGCCTGGAGACGCAAGCCTGGCAGGTGCTCACCGAAGGTGACTACCGGCGCGCCGTGGAGATCTCTCAGGCCGCGCAGCGGATCGCCCCGAAGACCGGGAGTGCGTTTATCCAGGCCACCGCGCAGGAAGGCCGGGCCTGGGCGCGGCTCGGTGATGCCGCCGAGACCCGTGCCGCGCTGGGCCGCGTCGAGTCGCTGGTGTCGCCGCTGCCGGTCCCCGACCGGCCCGAGCACCACTACAGGTATGACCCGGCCAAGTCCGAGGCGTACGTGGCCACCACGCTGGCCTGGCTCGGTGACCCGGCCGCCGAGACCTACGCCCGGCACATCCTAGCCCGGCTCGAATCGGCCGCTGACGGGCCGCCGAGGCCGCGCCGGGCAGCATCGGCCCGCCTGGACCTGTCACTCGCCCTGATCGCGTCGGACCGCCACGACGAAGCGGCCGGGACCGCGATGGAGGCTATTACCTCGGGCCGCGTCGTGCCGTCGAACTACTGGCGTGTCCGTGAGGTCATCCGCGCGGTCGCCAGCCGGGGAGTGCCCGAGGCGGCCGAGCTGGCCGAGGCGTACCAAGCAGCCTGCCGCGACGGCGAGCACTCCACGCTGCCCTGACACCTGGCCTTCACACCGGCCGGCTGGCAGGCGTTCACCCGGCGCGTGAGGGCGGCAGACCGGCCTGAGCCGGGCACTAGCCAGGCACGTAAGGAGGGGTGCCCGCAGGCAAACGGGCGCCCCTCCGCACCAAGGCGCCCCGCCAGCCGGGGGGACTGACGGGGCGCTCTTGTGTGCGGGCTAACCGTGCAGGAGCTGGCGGACCATCTGCTTGATCTTGGACAGCTCGGCCATGATCGTGTTGAACTGGGCGTCTGAGAGCCGCCCATTGCCGGTGCGGACGCCTGACCAGTGCGCAGCCGAGGCGGTCACTTCGGACAGCCAGAACTCGCGCTCGGCCTCCCTGCCTTCCCCGACCTCGCGGCCCACCTCACGGCCGACATCAGCGAACCCGCTGCCGGACGTCCGGCTATCACTGCTAACGGCAAATGCACCGATCATCGGGCGGTCGACCGCGGCATAGCACGGCGCTCGGGCCGCGCAAGCCCTCAACCTCTACGTGAAAGTGACAGGTGCGCCAGCCGTGCCGGGCGCGGCAGGATAGACCCCAGCAATAACGCGAGGCCCTAGGGAGAAGGATTCTAACTCCCTAGGGCCTCAGACGTTTGGGCGGACACCACCCCGCCCGGCACCACCTGCAAAACCGGATTCACCACCATGCGAAAGAGGTCTCACGCCTGAGCGTAGCAAGACAGCCCGTCACCGGCGGGCAGCCGCCAGCCGGGCGGCGCCTGATCCTAGACGCCGGCGGCACCTGCGCCCGGGTACTCGACCTGGCCTGCCCGCGTGGCCACCCCGACCACGGGGCGATCATCGCGTGGCACGCCTGGGACATAGATTTCCGGCCGGACACGTCCGCCTACCTGGAGAAACTCCGCATACCGCCGCCGGGCTGCCGGTATGACCTGGTGTGCCCGGACTGCCCGAGCAAGGCGACCACATTCCTCGGGCTGCCGGACTGCATCGAGGCTGCGTTCGGTGTCCTGCACAGCGAGAGCTGCCCGTGGCTGCACGCACGGCTGGCGGGTGCGCGGTGAGCGCCCCGGAGGCGGGCGTCAACTTCGCGGAGCTCCGGCAGGCCGCTGAGCAGTTCACAGTGGAAGAGCCCGCAGCGCCGAACGGCCACGCGCCCGCCACCGGCCCGTGGCCGGCGCCGCCAGCACAGGAGGAGACGTCAGGCGACGCCCTGACACCGGAGCAGCGGGAACAGATACGCCAGCAGGTGGACGGCGAGCTGGCCGCGCGGGTGGAGCGTTACCGGCTCAGGACCGCGGCCGGGACCATCGATCCCGAATACCTGCTGCTGCGGGACAAGCGCGGGCGGACGGCCCGGCCGGGCCACGGTTCCCGCTGCTCGCCCACGACCCCCGCCGCCTGGTCACCCGGCGGCTGGGCCGCGGCGCCGTCTACAACCCGCGTCAACTGCGCGCCGCCCAGGACGCCGCCAGGCCGCCCCGGATGACCGGTGAGCAGAGGCTGGCGGACGCGCTGGACAGGATCGGGCGTAACAGCTACCTGCCCAGCCGGGCGGCCAGGGCGCTCGGCTTCGCCAATGACGCGAGCTCGGCGGGCCGGGCGCTGGCGGGGGCACGCTGGCAGGCAGAGCAGGCCCCGGAGGAGTTCCTGCGGCACAACTGCGGCGCGACCGACCCGCTCGGGTACTGCATGGAGGCGTACCACTCGCTGACGTGACGTTGCGCAGCGTGGCACCGTCCTTCACGGCCACCCGCTGACCTGTGGTATTACGCTCCGTATCGGTCATGTGATCAGGTGTCTGACTGCCCGATCGGGTGCACGGCCCGGGTACGAGCCGGGCCGTGCACCCTCGGGGCGAGCTGCCCGCCGCCAGTCCCCGTCGCGGCGCCGGGGCCACCCATAGGACACCAGATGGGCTCACCTGGCCCCGCTGGGCCCTCCCTTGAATCCCCCGCGCGGCGAACTAGCGTGAAACTTGGAGGAGGTGATGCCGATGGACAGGAACGCCTCGCTGGGGGCACTCAGATGGAGCTGGGGCGAGCAGTACAAGATCAGCGAAGCGCACGGCGAATGGCGCGCGGTGAGTCTGTCCAGCGGTCGGCTACTGCGGGCAACCGACCCGACGTCGCTGAGGGAGATGATGGTCCGCGACTGTGGCTCTGAGCCGATCCGCCTGGTAGCCGGATCGACCCGTAGCCACGTCCAAGCGAGTAGTGCAGCCGGGGGTTGAGCCCGGCGCGGCGGTGCCTGCGATGCGTGCAGGCACCGCCAGGTGCACAACGGCGAGGATGACGCCGCTAATGATCACTGGGGTTATCACGATGTTCTGCGTTCGGTGATAGCTGACTGCTCGATGTGCAGGTGGTAGTGGATGTGCTGCGGCCCCGGGAGCCTGCACGGGCCGCGCGGTGGCCGGGGCAGCTTCCGGCGGCGGGAGCGCCGCGTGCGGGTTCCAGGCGACGGCGGGGCCAGCTGGCCCCGCCGGCACAGCCGCATCAGCACCCAGGCGGCCAGGCCGAGCGCGGCGCGGAGGTGGTGGTGCAGGGGGGCGGCTGGCGGGTCGACGACTATCCCGCCGAACACAGCCAGCCCGCTGCGGCTGACGCACGCCGCCGGGGCGTCGGTCAACACAGCCACCATGACGCCGCTCGGCCCGCTGACCTGACCTGCGCTGTCACATCTACTCCGACGCGGCCGGGATGCTGTACGCCGCGCTCGGCACGGGCGAACCTGCGGGCCTGGATCGACGGAACTGACAACGTGTCCCACGCTGTGCTGTCAAACTGACCGGGGCCGCATACGAGTCAGGCAGGCGAGCTGGGTTGTCCTCCGGCCTGGGGTGGCAGGATCTGGTTGTCGGCTTCGGCGGCCAGCTCGTAATACCCGAGTACCTGTTCACCGAGAGCCGTGGGCGACCAGGCCGGTGGCGGGGCAATCTGCCCGGCCCGCATCGAGTTGATCACAGGCGGCTGCTGCTGCACTTGGCCGAGCCCGACCTTGCGCCCGGGCGGGTTCTTCCGGTTCGTCTCCTTCTGGAATACCTCGGAGAACTTGGTCAGGGCCTTTGCGGTGTAGTCGTTTTGCTGGATCAAGCCGTGACGTTCCATGGCTCCGATCAAACACCCCAGGACCGGCTCCAGGGACGGCAGCGCAGTCTTCATATGCCTGGCTGTCCATTCGCTTTTGGTATGCGCTAGGTACCCTGTTGCGGGAGTGTCGATTCGTTCCGCCCCGCCGCGTGCCCCTACCGAGCCGTTCCATCGGCACATGACCATGAGATCCAGCAACTGCAGGTGCGAGGCAACCATCTCGGTCATCGCCGGGAGGACCATCTTGGGGATGTCGATCGTGGCGTCTTCCGCCTGGACGAGCCCGGCTGCCAGGGCTCTGCCGAGCGCGCGAACGCCGGGTGGCCAGAAGGTATCTGCGGCTGCCTGGATAGCTGCATTGGTCAGGAAGCGTGTCCGCGGAGATCGGCCCGCGCGTTCGGCGAACTGGTCCGGCGGGAGCCCTGCCGCTTCGCCAGCCGTCTGCAGCATCTCCTCAACCCGGCTTGTCTGGTCAGCCCGTAGCTCATCCGCCGATCTCTGGAACAAAGCCGTCAGGTAAGGAACTGCGGCTGCGCCCATCACCGCGCCGTCGACGCCGCCGAGCTGATAACCGGCCGCCGCCCCGGCCGCGCTGGCGAGCGCGGGGATAAAGCGACCGCTTGATCTGGATTCGCTTGCTGCCCCTGCGTCTTCGGTCATGAAGGTCAGTGTGCCGTAGACGCAGGACTGCCGTGGCCCGGCTCGGGGCGGCTATGAATTGCGGCTGCCGTCAGCTCAGCAAGACGCCGGGCCGCCCCGGGCGCGTCGGCGGCCGGCCACGTCATCCCGCCGTCCGCGGTGTGCCACCACAGCACCCGCGCGTTGCTCCACTCCAGACGCTGGCGGCCGGCAGGGGCAGCACGCCGAGCACGCCGTCCGAGCAGATGTAGCACCGGCCGGGTGCGGGGATCTGCCCGGCCAGGGTCTCCAGTGCCCCGGCGGGGCGCTGGCGTGGCGGGAAACCGGGCGGCGCGGGGACCAGGTGGGGCGGGGTCATGGGCAGGTGCCGGGCCGCACGTGACATGTGCCTCACGTTCGGTGCGCCACCAGCTCACCACCGCGCGGAGTAGCCGTTACCGTACTTTTATCTTTTGGCCATAATCGTTACGTAGCTGGCGGCCACGCCTAGGCTTTTAGGGTTCAAGTGACCGTGCTGCCCCAGACCCTGGCGGTATCCACAACTACCGGTTTGGGGGCCCGATGCTTCACGCCAATCTGGACGACGATAGTCAAGCCCGGTCTGCGGACCGCTGGGATGGCGTCCCTGCACCGCCGGGCTGCCATGAGCGCCGTGACCGGTGGCTGCAGCGAGTGGATGCTGAGCGTGCTGCCACTTACCCTCCGGCTGGCCACCTCGGTCATGGCTGCACCGCCTTGCTGCGGAGCCAGCCCACACGCCTCGTGGACGGCCGGGTAGTAGACGGCTATACCGCCGTATTCGAGATCATCTGCTGCGATTGCGGCGACAATCCATGCCTGGATTACTGGCACGTCTCGGCTCGCTTGCAGAAGATCCGCGGACCCTATGCGATAGCTGAAGGCGTCGCCATCTACAAGCAGCACCTCGGAATAGAACAAGTATCCGGGTGTGACTGCGTGGACGGCAGCTTATGCGGCCGTCGTTAGGACGAAACCGAGGATCAGGCTCCCCACGATGATCACCTGGTCGGGTGGGTGTTGCGCGGCAGGTCAGCTCAGGCGCACCAGCGCACTGATGGTCAGGTAAGCACCCAAGGCCAGGGCGATACCGACCATGAGCTGCAAGACGTGGCCCACTAGCCAGCCCTGGGCACGCTTGAGGAACACCTTGGTGGCCTCCGGCCGCAGTTCCAAAAACGCGAACGGAATGATGATCAGCAAGAAATCGATGATGACGAAGACCACGACAGCGGTGACTTGCGTCAGCGTCGAGTATTTTCCGGCCACCAGATTGTGCAGCGCGGCGATGTAGCTGGCACCGGGCAGGCCGATCAGTACGCCGACCAGCATGGCCAGTCCGAGCCGAGGCTCGGCCAGCACCCGCTGTGCCCAGCCGTCCTTCTTCTCCGGCTTCTCCGGCTTCTCCGCCGGGTCGGTCCCGGCCCGGACCGGGGCCCGCCGCCGGCCGTGCAGGCGGCCGGTGGCCAGCAGCGCGCCGACGATAAGCAGCAGCAGGCCCAGCCCCAGGTCGACTCCGGCGCTCACCCTTCCCTGGGAGCTGATCGCGTCGGCGTGGATGGTGAGCACGTCCACCAGGCCGATCGTCAATGCCGTGGTCATGCCCCCGAGTAGCAGGCACAAGAACATCGCCCGCGGCCGGCGGTTCTCGATCAGCAGCAGGTCCAGGCCCAGCAGCTTGGGGTTCAGCGCCGCGGTGAACGCCAGCGCAAAGAACTCAGCGTTCATCGCTGGTCAGCCCAGCATCCGTCGTAATCCCGGCCAGTCGCGGTGGGGGCGCTCCCGTCGGGTGAGGCCCGTGGATCCTCGGCGAAGATCTCAAGATGCGTGACAGCATTCGGCATTTACCACCCCGGCCCTTAGCCATTTAGCTCACCAGCAACAATGCCGGCCCCGCCTCACCCACTCCGGGTGAGGCGCCCAGCTGCCCATCGGCAGCCGATCTACGCTCAGTCGACTTTCTGCGGTGTTCTACGAGCCTGCTTGCGGCGCCGGGGCGGCGGCCGCCGGTGGTTTCGCCGCGGCGGTGCGTGCCTGCTGCCGCTGAGCGAGGCGGTACTTCACGGCCTCCATGACCAGGAACGCCGTGACAACGGCGATCAGGACGGGTGCCGTCTGGAGCGCCCCCACCTGGGTCACGAACGCGGCCAGCAGCACCATGGTGAACGGCGCGGCCACGAGGGCCCCCGGGACGGCGGCGAACAGGCAGGTGAACGCTAGTCCCAGCGGCACGCCGGGGAGTACCTGGTGGACAAGGACCCCGGCGGTTCCGCCGATAAACAGCGTCGGGAAGATGGGCCCGCCCACGAAGCCGCTCTGCTGGCTGACGGCGAAGGTGAGCATCTTTGCGATAAGCGTGGCGATGAGCACGCCCAGGCCGAGGGTCCCGGCATCGGCGAGCACGGTCTTGAGCTGAGCGCTGCCCGTGAACATCGTCAGCGGCAATGCCACGCCGACGATCCCGAACACCAAGCCGCCCAGCGCTGGTTTTGCGATCGCCGGGACCTTCAGCCGGCCGAACAGCACCGTCGCTGCCTTGATGAACACGACCAGCAGCGTCACCACGATGACGGCGAACACGCCGAGGGCGACCCCGGCGAGCAGCTGCCAGTCCGCGAACTTGTACTGCGGCACCTTGTAGGCGTCCAGGAAAACGGACCCGGCAATGGCGAAGTAGATCCCGAACGACACGCTGGAGGCGACGATCCCGCCGACGAGGGCCTTGGTGAACCGCTGCCCGCCGGGACGGGCGACCTCCAGGATCAGCATCACCACGATTACCGTGCTGGAGAACAGACCGCCGTATGCTCCGGCGAACCCGGACAGGGTGTTCACCTGAGAGTCGTCTTTGCTGAGCCCTCTGCGCTGGTTGATCCAGCTGCCCGCACCGCCGCCCATGGAGCCCAGAGCCTTCTCCGGGCCGAGGCTGGCCCCGCCGATCAGCGACACGGCCGACACCGCCACGATCCCCGGTACCAGCTGCGGATCAACTCGCCCGTCAGTGAGGTCCTCCACCAGGCTGGGAATCTGCTCGGGCAGCCGCATCAACCGGCGCAGCAACCCGACCACGACACCGGCCGCCACCGTGACCGCCACCCACCACCAATGCCCGCCGAACCAGCCGGGATGGGAATCGGCGTACCACTTGCCCCCGGCCCCGGTCACTCCCATGAACACCAGACCGGCGAACGCGCCGAACACCCCCAGGACAACCGCGTATCCCATGAGCACCCAGAAATCCCGCCGCTGAGTCAACGGCTGTGACGCGGCCGGCCCGCCCGCGACACTCATGCAGCCAAACCCATCGGAGCAAGACCCGGGGCGGCCCGGCCGTCAGCGCATCCGACGACGTTCACGCCGGTGCATCCCGGCTGCGGAGACCGGTGACAAGGGGCGCCCGAATGGGTCGATGAACAGCGCACATGGCCCGGTGGCGGTTGGCACGGTGCCGTCGAGGAGCTTGATGCTGTAGCTGAGTGCGTCTCCGTCCAGGCGCGGATCCTGGATGACCACGACCGCGTCCTCGGGAAGCCTGTCGCCGGGCTCGGCGTACGACAGGACGGCGTTCGGGGGGTTGTCCGCGAAGCTGTTGTCCCCTGCCGTCCAGTTGGCGACGAAGTGACGGGACAGCATGTGCCCGACCTCGCGCTGGGGGCGGTCGGCGAAGTAAAGCGTCGACGGCGACAAGCCATGCAACGTGATGGTTCCCCGGTCGCTGGTCATGCTCGCCGCGGTCTGGACGAACAGCGCCTCCATGTCCTCAAGCTGCCGCTCGGTGGCCTCACTCATCGTGGCTCCTCTCACGCGGCCTTGACCGGCTGGGTCCTTGCCGCCTGTCCTTCACCCTTCCGCTGCGGCCGTCCCGGCGCCATCATCCGCAACGGGTGATGGGGCGGCGCCGAGCCTGGAACAGGACGCTGCCTCTATTCCCGTTCCAGGGCAAGACCCGGTGACCGAGCAAGACGAGGTTTTCAGCCCGGCAGGACCAGCACAGCCATGAGCTACCGACAAAGCGACTGTTGCGGTCCATACGTGGCCCAGACCACCGGGCAGGGACTGGACCTGTTAACTGAACTAGCGGTGGCGTCTTCCCAGTTCAGCGGGCGCGTGGCTTGAGTGTTGGCTACGGTCCCTGCTCATGGCCGATGACGAACAGTACCTGGACGTGGCGGGGCTGGCGGTCCCGCTGGCGGGCGGGCTCCGGGAGACGGGCGATCCGTGGGCGCCGTTCGAGCTGGCTGACGCGGCGGGTGCGGTGGTCGCCCCGGCGGCCGAGTACCTGAAGGATGTGCAGGCGTGCGGGCGGTCGGATGCGACGCTGCGCTCGTATGGGATGGACCTGCTGCGGTGGTTCCGGTTCTGCTGGGCTGCGGGGCTGGAGTGGGACCAGGTGACCCGGACCGAGGCCCGCGATTTCTGCCGGTGGCTACTGATCGCCGGGAAACCGGGAGCGGACGGCGGTTACGCGGCGGCGACGGCGGCGCACTGCGAGACGGTGCTGCGTCACTTTTACGATTTCCACCTCGATGCCGGGACCGGGCCGATGGTCAATCCGTTCCCGCTGGCCCGCGGCCGGGCCGGCCGTCCGGGGGCGCACCGCAATCCGATGGATCCGTTCCCCCGCGGCCGGGCCTGCCTGTTCCGGCCCAGGGTGCCGCAGCGGGCCCCGCGCAGCATCCCCGATGGGCAGTTCAGCGAGCTTTTCGCCCGGCTCGGCTCGCACCGCGACCGGGCGCTGGTCGCGTTCTGGGTCTCGACCGGGGCCCGTGCCTCGGAGCTGCTGGGGGCTACGGCTGCCGATGCCGATGCGGGACGGCAGCTGATCACGGTCGTCCGCAAAGGAACCCGGGCGATGCAGCAGCTTCCGGCGTCGCCGGACGCGTTCGTATGGCTGCGGCTGTATCAGGAGCAGGTGCGCGGCCTGGTCCTGGCGGGACCGGACCAGCCGCTGTGGTGGACGCTGCGGCGCCCGTTCCGGCAGCTGTCCTACCATGCGGCGCTGCGCATGTTCACGCGGGCCGGGGAGTCGCTCGGGAAGGACTGGACGCTGCACGATCTGCGGCATACGGCCGCCTACCGGATGGCCCGGGACCCGCAGATGCCGCTGACCGACATCCAGTGGATCCTCGGCCATGCCCGGCTGAGCACGACCCAGGTCTACCTGACCCCGGTGCCCAGCGACGTGATCGCCGCCGTGACCGCATTCCACGCCCGCCGGGCGCAGCCGGCGCCCCCGCAGCCGCCAGGAACCGAGGCCGGCTACCGGGCGGACACGCTGAAGGTCCTGTTCGGGACGACCTCGTGACCGGCAGCGCCCTGGCCGGGCTGTCGCCGTCGTTGCTGTTCACGCGCGTCCCGCCTGGTCCTGCTGCCCCTGAGGGCGCGCAGGTGATGCGGCAGTTCCCGCCGCGGCCCCGCCCTGACCGGTGGCCTGGGACCGTGCTGGACCGGGAGCAGGCATCGGCACTGCTACTGGCCCCGCCGTTCCGCCTGGAGAACGGGAACGGGCAGCGGCAGCGGTCCCGGAGCCTGGGGCAGGTGCTGGACTGGCTGGCAGGCCAGCCCGGCGCCACCTGGCAGGAACGCTGGGCCGTCTCAGCCACCGGGCAAGCCGGCAGCAGCTGGCGGGAGAGCGCCGTCGCCTGGCTCACCGCGGCGGACAGGCTGCCGGCCTGCGACCGCCAGGGCCGCGGCCTGGGCTCCGGGCTGCTCCTGCTGATCTGCGGGGACCTGATCCGGCCCGACCCGGGATGGCTGCTGGCCAGCTCCGGGCTGCAGCTGCTCACCGGCGAGATGGCCCGGACCCGCGACCCGGGCACCTTCGCCATGCTCCGGCAGGCATGCGAGGCCGGGCAAGTCAGCCCGCTGACCCGGGACCTGTCGCTGCGCCGCATCGCCGCCATCCTGGCCGCCAAGGGCGGCCTCGTCAGCGACATCACCGCCGGCGACTGCCTGGAGCTGGCCGCCACGGTGCGGTCGATCGAGGGCAAGACCCGCAGCAACGGAATGTACTTCTACCAGCTGCTGCGGACGGCCGGGGTCCTCCCGCCCGAAGCGCCGGCCAGCGTCCGGATGTTCACCACCCGCGGCCAGCTCACCCCGGCCGAGCTGATCGGCCAGTACGGCATCGAGTGCGGCCCGGTCCGCGGCCTGCTCACCAGCTACCTCGCCGAACGGCAGCTCGCGGCGGACTACCCGACCCTGCGGGCCTCCGCCCACGTCCTGGGCAAGCTGTTCTGGCGCGACCTGGAACTCCATCATCCCGGCATCAGCTCGCTCCGCCTTCCCCCGCAGGCAGCGGCCGGCTGGAAGGAGCGGATCGCCCGGAAAACGCCGCGGGGCAGGGCTGGCGGGCCCGAGGCCCCGAGGACCGCGGCGGCCAACGCCCTGTTCACGGTCCGCGCGTTCTACCTCGACATCGCCCAGTGGGCTGTTGACGACCCGGCCCGGTGGGCCCAGTGGGCGGCACCCTGCCCGATCCGGGCCGAGGAGATCCCGCACGCGAAGGAACTGTCCCGCCGCAAGGCACGGATGGACCAGCGGACCCGCGAGCGGCTCCCGGTCCTGCCCGCCCTGGTCAGGTCCGCCGCCGCCGAACGGAACGCCGCGGCGGCACGGCTCGGCGCCTGCACGGCGGCCCGGCCCGGCGAGACGTTCACCGCCGGCGGGCAGGAACTGCGCCGCGCGGTCATGGCCAAGGGGGAAACCGCCCGGACCTGGGCCGAGGACCCCGCCAACGGCATCCGCCGCGACCTGACCCTCGAAGAGCACCGGGCCTTCTGGGCCTGGGCGGCCATCGAGGTGCTCCGCCATACCGGCATCAGGATCGAGGAGCTCACCGAGCTGTCGCACCACAGCCTGGTCCAGTACCGTCTCCCGTCCACCGGCGAACTCATCCCGCTGCTGCAAATCGCTCCGTCCAAGACCGACGCCGAACGGCTCCTGGTCATCAGCCCCGAGCTCGCCGACGTCCTGTCGGCGATCATCACCCGGATCCGCGGCGCCGGCGGCGCCGTCCCCCTTGTCGCGTCCTACGACGACAACGAGAAAGCATGGAACCCGCCGATGCCGCTGCTGTTCCAGCGGCGGCTCCGATCAGAGGACCGGCCCGTCACCGCCCAGGCGATCCGCGAGCTGCTGAACATCACCCTGGACAAGTCCGGCCTCACCGGCGCCGCCGGGCAGCCCCTGCGGTTCGCCCCGCACGACTTCCGCCGCATGCTGATCACCGACGCGATCATGCACGGCATGCCGCCGCACATCGCCCAGCTCGTCGCCGGGCACCGCGACATCAGCACCACCATGGGATACAAGGCCGTCTACCCCGAGGAAGTCATCAGCGGACACCGCGCGTTCATCGCCCGCCGCCGCGCCCTGCGGCCCAGCGCCGAATACCGCACCCCGACCAACGCCGAATGGGAAGAGTTCCTCGGCCACTTCCAGCGCCGCAAGCTCGCCCTCGGCGACTGCGGCCGGGCCTACGGAACCAGCATGCATCCACGAGCACAGCTGCATCCGCTGCCCGATGCTGCGCGTCGACCCCACCCAGCGGCAAAGGCTCCGCGACATCCGCGACAGCCTCACCGCGCGCATCGCCGAGGCAGAACGCGAAGGCTGGACCGGCGAGGCAGAAGGACTGAAAGTCAGCCTCGCCGCCGCCGGCGCCAGGCTCGCCGAGGCCGACGCGCGCCGGAACACGGCAGCCGACCTGGGCATGCCCGCCTACCGTGACATCGCCGGACGCCTCACCACCGCCGGGCCTGCCAGGCCATGACCGCATCCCCGCTCCCGGAAGCCCTCCGGGCCTGCGCCGCCGGCATCTGCACGCACGAGGCAGGCGTCAGCCTGCTCATCGCGAACCGCACCTTCCTCAGCCGCGACGACTTCACAAGCCGGTTCATCACCCGTGACCCCACCGCCGCGATGGCCGCCATCGACTGGGCCGCGGCCATCGCCGCGCTCGACGCGGGCGAGATCTGCTGCTCAGGCGGCGAACAGCGGATCCTCCGGCTCGCCGCCAGCATCGCCGACGGCATCCCCGTCAGCCTCAGCGACACCATCACCGGGCTCGACCCCCGCAACGCCCGCCTCGTCGTCCAAGCCGTCGCCCAGGCGACTGGACACGCCAGTCTCAAACCGGACAAAACATGACGAAAAGGTTAGTTAAGAGAATAACTTCAACCGCTGGTGAGAAGCACGGGCCGGTCAGCCAGTAAGGCCGGTCAACGGTGGGGAACTGCGGCGCGGAAAGCATTACGCTCGCTTCTGTGAGCGAGACGGGCCTCGAACGCAGGGTGGCGGCAGCCGCCGGGGAGGCGCTGGCCGGGCACAAGTTCGTCACCGTTGTCGACGTGTGCATCGGCCTGGGCTGGCTGCACAGCAGGCACGTGGATAGCTGGCGGAACGGCCGCATGCCGGACCTGGAGTCCTTCCTTCCCGTGCACGGCGACAAGCTCGCCCGGATCCCCGTGTACCTGCAGCGCTGGGCCGAAGCCAACGGGCTGAAGGCGGCCGAGACCCCCTACGTCGCCGCCACCAGAGACCGGCGCCCGCTGCGCTTCACCTCGGCCGGTGACCCGGCGACGGAACGCGCCTGGCGGACGCACTGGATCTCGCCGGGGCTGCCGGCCCCGCAGCAGGAACGCATGGCGGCCCCGCCGGACCTGGTTGTCGTGCAGCCGGTCAGGGACTGGTCCTGCGCCGAGTGCGGCGGCACCGGGGATCTGCTGATCATGGACGATAACGAGCCGCTCTGCCTGACGTGCGCCGACCTGGACCATCTGGTTTTCCTCCCGGCCGGGGACGCGGCGCTCACCCGCAGGTCGAAGAAGGCCAGCCGCCTGTCGGCGGTGGTCGTCCGGTGGAGCCGGACGCGTAAGCGCTACGAGCGGCGGGGCCTCCTGGTCGAGGAGCCGGCGCTCGAGCAGGCGGAGCGGGAGTGCCTCGCCGACGAGGACGCCAGGATGCGGCGTCGTGAGCGGGACCGGGAGCGCCGGGCTGATTCGGATGTGGAGCTGCAGGCTCGTCTCGTGAAAGAGATCGCGCGGCTGTTCCCCGGCTGCCCGGCCGGGCGCGCCGAGGCGATCGCCCGGCACACCAGCCTCAGGGGCAGCGGGCGGGTGGGGCGTTCGGCGGCCGGGAGGTCGCTGGACGAGAAGGCGATCACGCTGGCCGTGGTGGCGTCGGTGCGTCACGAGGACACCGATTACGATTCCCTGCTGATGTCCGGCGTCCCGCGTGACGTCGCCCGCGAGCGGATAAAGGCCGCGATTGACCGGGTTCTCGGAGGCTGGGCATAGCAGGCCCACGTGATCTCATCCAGATCTCATCCAGCGGGCACGCGCCCGCGGTGAAGACCAGGCTGCCAGGCGGAGCGACCGAGGCGTAGGCATAGGGGACGGCGCAGAGGCGGTCGGTACGGACGAGTTGAGCGCTCATCCGAGCAGGATGCCGGTCCCGGCCGCGCCAGATCAACCGAGATAACTGCTGCTATCGCACCATGAACGGAAACGTGCCGCATAGCCAGCCGGTTGAGGGGTGGCCGTGTTACCCGGTCTAAGAGGGGAGACGTAGGCTCAATTGATGCTGGCCGACTCGTACGGGCGGATCGCGACCGATTTGCGCGTGTCGCTGACCGACCGCTGCAACCTGCGGTGTGCCTACTGCATGCCCGCCGAAGGTCTTGACTGGCTACCCAAGCCCGAGCTGCTCACCGACAACGAGGTCGTCCGGCTGATCCGGATCGGCACCGAGCGGCTCGGCATCCGGGAGATCCGGTTCACCGGCGGGGAGCCGCTGCTGCGCCGCGGCCTGACCGGTATCGTCGCGCGCACCGCCGAGCTGCAGCCACGCCCGGAAATGTCGATCACCACCAACGGCATCGGGCTGGCCCGGATGGCGGGCCCGCTCCGGGACGCCAGCCTGGACCGGGTCAACGTTTCGCTCGACACGCTCCGCCCGGAGGCGTTCCAGGAACTTTCCCGGCGGGACCGGCTGCCCGAGGTGCTGGCGGGCATGGCCGCGGCGGCGGCGGCCGGGCTGGCCCCGGTCAAGGTCAACAGCGTGCTGATGCGCGGCATCAACGACGGCGAGGCCCGGGACCTGCTGCGGTTCTGCCTGGCCCACGGGTACGAGCTGCGGTTCATCGAGCAGATGCCGCTGGACGCGCAGCACGGCTGGCGGCGGTCCAACATGGTCACCGCCGAGGAGATCCTGGCCGCGCTCAGCGAGGAGTTCGTGCTCAAGCCCGACGACCCCGGCGAGCGAGGCTCCGCCCCGGCGGAAACGTTCCTGGTCGACGGCGGCCCGGCCCGGGTCGGCGTGATCGGCTCGGTGACCAGGCCGTTCTGCGGGGCCTGCGACCGGGTGCGGCTCACCGCCGATGGCCAGATCCGCAACTGCCTGTTCGCGCGGACCGAAAGCGACCTGCGCGGGCCGCTGCGCGCCGGGGCCAGCGACGAGGAGCTGGCGGGCATCTGGTGCCGCGCCGTCGCGGCCAAGCTGCCGGGTCACGGCATCAACGACCCGGCATTCCTGCAGCCCGACCGGCCCATGTCGGCCATCGGCGGGTGACCTCTCCCGGCCCGTTCGGCATGATCGTGCTTGCGGGTGGCCGGGCGGCGCGGCTCGGCGGGGCCGACAAGCCGGGCCTGGTGGTCGGCGGCCGGACGCTGCTCGCGGCGGTACTCGCGGCGGGCACCGGCGCCGGCGCGCGGCCGGTTATCGTGGTCGGGCCGGATCGCCCGGGCCGCCCAGCCGGCGGCGGGCCACCTGGCGGGCCTGGCTCGGGTGAACCCGGCGCGCCGCGCGTCGTCCGGGAGGAACCACCCGGCGCGGGCCCGGTGCCCGCGCTGCGCCGCGGGCTGGCGGAACTGGCGGCCCTGCACGGTGACACCGGGGACGCGGGCCTGGTCGCGGTGCTGGCCGCTGACCTTCCGTTCCTGCGGGCCGCGCACCTGCGGGCGCTGCTGGCCGCCGCGGCCGGGCAGGACGGGGCGGTGCTCACCGACGACGACGGACGGCCGCAGTGGCTGGCCGGGTGCTGGCGGACCGCCGTGCTGAGCCACGCCGCCGGCCGCTACTCCGGTGCGTCCCTGCACGGGCTGCTCAGCCCGCTGAACCCGGTCGGCGTGCGTATCGAGCCGGAGCCGGGGGAGCCGCCGCCGTGGCTGGACTGCGACACCGAAGCCGACCTGCGCCGCGCCCGCGGCTGGGCTGGGTATCCGGCGCGTTAGGGTGCGCCGCCGGCGATGACGACGTTACGCAGCGGCTCGCCGGCCACAAAGCGGTGCACCTGCTGGCCGACGAACCGCGCTGCCGCCGGGTAGAACGCCGCGGCGCCGCCGGCCACGTGCGGGGTGATGATGACGCCCGGGCAGTCCCACAGCGGATGATCGGCCGGCAGCGGCTCCGGGTCGGTCACGTCCAGCGCGGCCCGCAGCCGGCCGCTGTTCGCCTCGGCCATCATCGCGCTGGTGTCCAGGACGGGGCCGCGGCCGACGTTGACGACCAGGGCGCCGTCGGGCAGCAGGGCCAGCCGCCGCGCATCGAGCAGCCCGCGGGTTTCCCCGGTCAGCGGAGCCAGCAGGACCACGACATCGGCGGACGGCAGCAGCTCGTCCAGGTCCGCGGTCGCGTGCACGTCCTCGGCGGGCCGCGGGGTCCGCGCCACCCGGACGGGCTCGGCCGCACAGGGCCGCAGCCGGGCGTCCAGTGCCGCGCCGATCGACCCGTAGCCGACGATCAGCACGCGGCAGCCGGCCAGGGAGCGGGTGTGCGCGTGCTCCCAGTGGTGCGCGTCCTGGGCCCGCACCCACCGGGGCAGTTCGCGCTGCGCGGCCAGGATCAGCCCCAGGGCGTGCTCGGCGGTGCTGGCGTCGTGCAGGCCGCGCGCGTTGCACAGCGTCGCCCCGGCGGGGATCTTCCCGAGCAGGTCGTCGTAGCCGGCGGTGAGAGCCTGGATCACGCGGGCGCTGGGCATCCGCGGCAGCGGCTCGGTCCCGTACGGCTGGTCGTACGGCACGGTGAAGAAGACCACGTCCCCGAGATCATCAGGTGCTGGCTCGTCGCCACTGAACACCCCGGCCCGCAGGCCGGCCGCCGCCAGTTCCCGGTCGTCGAGCTCGTCGAGGATCTCTTTCCATGGCACTAGCACCCGGCCGCTCACCCTGCGCCGCTCCTCCCGGTCTCCGCCTGCGTGTGACCATCCTCTCAGGCCACCGGCAGGCCCGGGCGGGTGAGGCCAGGACCCGGGGCCGTCCCGCTGTGCCAGGGTGAAGGCGTGGGCGCGAGCACGGTGACGGAAGCCCGGGGAACCGAGCGGGTCCTCGTCACCTCGCTCATGTTCATCGCCCTGGTCGTCGCCGTCGTCGGCAGCCTCGGCGCGCCGTTGATCACCAGCGTCGCCGTGCTGTACCGGGTGTCCCTCAGCAGCGCGCAGTGGACGCTGACCAGCACGCTGCTCGCCGGGGCGATCGCCACGCCGGTGCTCGGGCGGCTCGGGTCCGGCCAGCGCCGGCGCGAGGTGATCCTGTGGGCGCTCGGCATCATCGTGACGGGCAGCGTGGCGACCGTCCTGCCGCTGCCGTTCGGCTGGCTGCTCGCCGGCCGCGCCCTACAGGGCACCGCGCTCGGCCTGACCGCGCTGATGATGGGCGTCGCCCGCGATCAGATGACGGACGGCAGATCGGGCCACGTCATCGCGATGCTGTCGGTGGCGTCCACGGTCGGGATCGGGATAGGCTACCCGCTGGCCGGCCTGCTGACCGACGCCGGGGGAGTGCGGGCCGCGTACGGGCTCGGCCTGGCCATCACGGTCGCGGCGCTGCTGGCCGCCTGGCGGGCGATCCCGGCGTCGCCGCCCGGCCGTTCCGCTGACCTCGACGTTCCCGGCGCGGTGCTGCTCGGCGGCGGGCTGCTGGCCCTGCTCATACCGGTCAGCGAGAGCAGCCTGTGGTCGTCAGGCTCGCCGGGCCGGCTGCTCGCGGTGCTGCTGCTGGCTCTGGCCGCTGTCCTGCTGGCCGCCTGGGTCTGGTGGGAGAATCGGGCCGCCGCGCCGCTCACGGACCTGAGCCTGCTCCGGCATCCGGCCGTAGCCGGGGCCAACCTGGCCATGTTCACCGGCGGCATTGGCATGTACCTGCTGCTGACGCTGGTGACACGGTACGTGCAGACCCCGTCCGGGACCGGGTACGGGTTCGGTTTCTCGGTGTTCACCGCCGGGCTGGTCCTGGTGCCGTTCTCCGCGCTGGGTTTCGTGGGCGGCCGGGCCGCGCCCGCGCTGCGCCGCCGGCTGCCGCTGACCGCCATCCTGGCCGCGGGCGCGGCCGTGGTCCTCGCGGCCCTGCTGATGTTCGCGCTGGCGCGGTCCCGGCCGTGGGAGCCGTTCGTGACGATGGGGGCGCTGGGCCTCGGTGTCGGGACGTTCTCGGCGGCGATGCCCGGGATGATCCTGGCCGTGACCCCGGCCAGCGAGACCGCCAGCGCGATGAGCTTCAACCAGGTGGTGCGGAGCGTCGGGTTCTCGGCCGGCAGCGCCGCGAGCGGTTTCATCCTGTCCGCGTACACCCCGCACGGCCAGGCCTTCCCGGCCAGCGGCGGGTACAGCGCCGCCGCGTGGGCGGGCGTGGCGGCCATGGCCGTCACGATCATCGTCATCACCGGCCTGGCCTGGGCCCAGCAGGCGGGGCGGCCGGCGTGGTCCCGGCGGGACCCGGTGAAACGGGACACGCGGGCGAAAATAGGCAGAGGACGGGGCCGCGCTCCGGGTTACGCTCCAGGCACGAGCCGCCGCAATATACCGCCAGGCCAGGGCCGGCCGTGGCCACGGACCTGGCGGGGAAGAGGAGCCCGATGACCACCGCCCGATACGTCCCGGTCACGTCCGAGGCCGAACTGCGCGACCTGCTGGGGGAGCCCTCGGCGCGGGCGGTGAGCAAGGAACGTCCCCGGCTGCACCAGCGCGACCGGGAGTGGCTGGCCGCCTCGCCGTTCTGCCTCATCGCCACCGCGGATGCGCACGGGAACTGCGACGTGTCCCCGAAGGGCGACCCGCCCGGCTTCACCCAGGTCATCGACGACACCACGATCGCCATCCCGGAACGGCCGGGCAACCGGCGCGGCGACGGCTTCCGCAACATCCTGGCCAACCCGCACGCCGGGACGATCTACCTGGTCCCCGGGCGCACCGAGACCCTCCGCATCAACGGGCGGGCCCGGCTGCTGCGCGATGCGCCGTTCTTCGACGACATGATCGTGAAGGGCCACCGGCCGCGGCTGGCCCTGGTCATCGAGATCGAGACGATCTTCTTTCATTGCGCGAAGGCGTTCATGCGGTCGTCGTTGTGGCAGCCGGGCACGTGGCACCCGGACACGCTGCCGCCGCATGCGGTCATTGTGAAGAGTGTCCAGGAAACGCCGGAAACCCTGGAAGAGCTGCAGGCGCATTACGGGCCCGCCTACGAGAAATTGCTGTACTGAACGGGCCCGCCGCAAGGAGTTGCGGCAGCGGACAGCACCAGCGTGCACACGATCATCCGGTTGCGCCGAACCGGCCTATTTGCCCCATCTGGAGATATTGATCACGGTATGCTGCGCGGGTCCTGGGAGCACGGGACATCCGAGAGCGCAGCTGCGGGGGTTTCATGAGCAACCAGTACGGCGAACCAGGTCCTGACGACCAGCGACGATACGGTCAGCAGGGCGGCCAGCCCCCGTATGGCCAGGGTGGCTACGGGCGGCAGGGTTACGGCCAGCCCGGCTACGGGCAGCAAGGCGGCCAGGGCGGCTACGGGCAGCAAGGCGGCCAGGGCGGCTACGGGCAGCAAGGCGGCCAGCCCGGCTACGGGCAGCAAGGCGGCCAGGGCGGCTACGGGCAGCAAGGCGGCTACGGGCAGCAGGGTTACGGCCAGCCCGGCTACGGGCAGCCCGGCTACGGGCAGCAGGGTTATGGCCAGCAGGGTTATGGCCAGCAGGGCGGCCAGACCGGTTACGGGCAGCCTTCCTCCTACGGCGAGGCCCCGGCCGGCGCGCCCTACGGCCAGCCCGGCCAGCCGTACGGTGGGCCGCCGGCCGGATATCAGGCTGGCCCCGTGGCCCAGCCGGGCGGTTACGCGTTCGGTGCCCCGCCGTACGCGGCCTGGCTGACCCGCGTGGGCGCCTACATCATCGACGGGATGCCGGCCTGGATCCTGTTCGTCATCGGCGAGGCGCTGACCGCGCACGGCGGAGCCGGCGCGGCCATCGGCGGCCTCCTGTACCTGGCCGGGCTGGGCTGGATCGTCTACAACCGGTGGTTCCAGGGCGGCCGCACCGGCCAGAGCCTGGGCAAGAGGGCCACCGGCATCTGGCTCCTCGGCGAGGAAACCGGGCGGCCCATCGGCGCCGCGATGGCGTTCGTCCGGGACATCGCGCACATCGTGGACGCGATCATCTGCTACGTCGGCTTCCTCTTCCCGCTGTGGGACGGCAAGAAGCAGACGCTGGCCGACAAGATGGTGCACACCATCGTGGTGAAGAACGGCCAGGACGGCGCGTCGCCGCAGGGCTACGGCCAGGAGTATGACCAGGGGTACGGGCAGCAGCCGCCCGGCGGGTACGGCCCGCAGTAACACGGGCACAGCCGTGCTAGCCCTGCCGCGCCGGGTGGCGCACCACCCGATGATACGCCACCGGATGGCCCGGCCGCTGTCCGGGGCGATGGCGGCGGGTTCGGCCACCGCGTTCCTGTACCTGGTCGACCCGCACGCCCACCAGGTGTTCCTGCCGTGTCCCTTCCGCTTGCTCACGGGCCTGTACTGCCCGTTCTGCGGGGGGCTCCGGATGGTGCACGACCTGGCGCACGGCCAGGCGGTCCAGGCCCTTCACGACAACGCGCTCGCGATCCCGCTGCTCCTGGTGGCCGTGCTGGCGTGGCTGAACGCCGCGGTGGAGTGCTGGCGTGGCCGGCCCGTGGTCCGGCTGCGCAGGCCTGCCTGGCTATGGCCGGCCGTGACCGTGGTGCTCGTCGGCTGGACCGTGCTGCGGAACCTGCCGTTCGGCCCGTTCACCGCACTGCGTCCCTGAGCTGGACGGCGGCGGCCCGACGGTCAGCAGCGGCAGCGGCGCGTGGTCGACCTGCAAGGTGGTGTGGCTGATCCCGTAGTCGCGGCTGAGCAGCGCCTCCAGGTCGGCACGGACCACATGGCAGTCCTCGCCGGGCGCGACGAGCACGTGCGCGGAGGCGGCCGGAAGGTCCGACGTGATCTCCCATACATGCAGATCATGAACCTCTGTAACGTTCGGCCGCCCCGCCAGGGCAGCGCCGATCTCCGCGGGGGCCAGCCCGGCCGGGGCCGCTTCGAGGAATACCCGGCCGGAATCGGTGATCAGCCCCACGCCGGCCCGCAGCATCAGCGCCACGACGACCAGCGAGGCGATGGCGTCCGCCCTGGTGAAACCGGTGAGCACGATGACCAGGCCCGCGACGGCAGTGGCCGCGAACGCGAAGACGTCCGTCAGGATGTGCCGGAACGCGCCCTCCAGGTTGAGGCTGCGGCGCGAGCCCGGGCTGGCCCGGTTCAGCAGCATCGTCGCCACCGCGTTCACCGCCACCCCGGCCAGCGCCACACCGATGACGATCCCGCCGGTGACGGCGGGCGCGGTGATCAGCCGCCGGACCGCCTCGTAGCACAGCCACGCGGCCAGCAAGACCAGCGTGATCCCGTTGGCCTGGGCGGACAGGATCTCGGTCCGCTTCAGGCCGTAGGTGAAGCGACCGCCCGGCGGCCGGGCCGCCAGCCTCATCGTGATCAGCACCAGGCCGATGGAGGCCGCGTCGGTGAGCATGTGCGCGGCGTCGGACAGCAGCGCCAGCGAGTGAGCCACCGCGCCCGCGACGACCTCGGCCACCATGAACGCGATAATGAGCCCGAGGGCGGCCCCCAGCCAGCGCGGGCCGGCGTCCGCGGCCGGCCCGTGCCGGTGCCCATGAGCGGGCGCGGCGTGCCCATGAGCTGGCGCGCCGGGGGCATGGTCCTGCCGCCGCTCGCCCGGCATGTCAGAACCCATTGCTCATGCGCCCCATGATACGTTCGGCGCCCGCGGACCCCACGGCGGCAGGATAGCGCCGGGTTTGATAGACGTGGATCCGGACAGCCGACCAGGAACGGGTGACGTCATGAGCGGAATGGACCGGTGGATCATGACCGTCAGCAGCGACCTGGGCCTGGACCCGGGTTCGGCCGACGCGCGGGTAGTTCTCGACGTGGCCCGCGACGTGGCGCACAACGTCGACCGGCCGGCCGCCCCGGTCACCGCGTACCTGATCGGGGTGGCCGTCGGCCGGGGCATGCCGCTGCGTACGGCGGCCAAGCGCGTCCACGCGCTGGCCGACGGGTGGGCGGGTCACTCCGAGGAATCCTGACGGCCCCGCCGGGCCGATCCGCCGGGCGGTTGCCTGCGGCTCAGAGGCGGCCGGTGAAGCGCAGGCCGCACCACAGGGCGGCGGTGGCCGCCACCAGGCCGAGCGGCACGGTCGCCAGCCCCAGCCGGGTGAATTCGGCCAGGTCTACGTCGTGGTCGCGTTCGGCCAGCAGCCGGCGCCACAGCAGGGTGGCCAGCGAGCCCGCATAGGTGAGGTTCGGGCCGATGTTGACGCCGATCAGGATGGCCAGCACCGTGCCCGCGACGTGCGCCGGGGGCGTTCCGCCGGCGGTGACCGCGGCCAGCAGGACCAGCACCGCGGGCAGGTTGTTGACGAGGTTCGCGGTGGCCGCCGCGATGCCCGCGATGGCCAGCAGCGCCGGCAGCGAGGAGCCGTGCGGCAGCGCCCGGGCGATCACCGTACCCAGCCCGTTGCCGACCAGCGCCTGCACCACGAGGCCCAGGCACAACACGAACAGCAGGAACGGGACCGCGGCGGCGCGCACGATGCCGCCCACCGAGATGTCCCGGCGGCGCAGCGAGCGGACGGCGAGCAGCAGCGCCCCGCCGAACGCCGCCCACGCCGGGTTCACCCCGGCGAATGAGGTCACCGTGAACCCGGCGAGCGTCGCCACCACCACGGCGAGCGGGAACAGCGGCACCCGGCCGGCTTCCCGGTCCTGGCCCTCCCGGTCCGCGTCCTCCGGTGACGCGGGCCGCGGCCCGGCGGCGAGATCGGCCCGGAAGAACACCCGGAACACCACGTACTCCACCGCGATGGCCGCCAGCCACGGCATCCCCATCGCGGCCGTGAAACCGGTCAGGCTGAGCCCGCTGACCGAGAACGCCAGCAGGTTGGTCAGGTTCGATACGGGCAGCAGCAGCGACGCGGAGTTCGCCAGGTGCGTGCACGCGTATATGTACGGCTTGGGCGGCAGCCGCAGCCGCGCCGCGGTCCCGTGCACGACCGGCGTCAGCAGCACCACGGTCGTGTCCAGGCTGAGCACCGCGGTCGTCACGGAGGCGAGCGCAAATGTCCCGGTCAGCAACCGAACGGGCCGGTGATCGCTCACCTTCGCCAGCCGGGCGCCGGCCGCGGTGAAGAGCCCCTCGGACTCGCACAGCTGCCCGAGGACCAGGACGGCGGCGAGGAAACCCACCACCGGCAGCAGCCGCTGCGCCTCGGCTCGCGCCGCCGTGAGCGGAAGCGCCCCGGTCACGATCACGATGACCGCGGCCGGCACCGCCACGGCGGCCTCCGGCAGCCAGCGGCGCTGCAGCACGGCGGCCGCGAGGATCGCGGCCAGCAGCACCGCGGCCAGCGCCTCGGCTCCGCCCCCGGTCAGGGCCGTACCCCCGAGGTCACGGGGCGAGGGCCGGGCCGCTGGAGGATCACCCCGCAATTATGGCGACGCCCCGGCTCGCGTCGTACGCGGGGGACGGGCGGAGCTGGCAGGATGGCGGGGTGGGCTCGCTCATGCTGCTGGATACCGCCTCGCTCTACTACCGCGCCTTCTACGGGGTGCCGGACACCGTCACGGCCCCGGACGGGACGCCGGTCAACGCCGTGCGCGGCCTGCTGGACATGATCGCCCGGCTGGTGCGCGGGCGCGGTCCCGCCCGGCTGGTCGCCTGCCTGGATGAGGACTGGCGGCCCGCGTTCCGGGTGCAGGCGCTGCCGTCGTACAAGGCGCACCGCGTCGCGCAGGGCAACGAGGAGCAGACGCCGCCCGCGCTGATCCCGCAGATCCCCATCATCCGGGACGTGCTGGACGCGGCCGGGATCGCCGTGGCGGGCGCCAGCGGCTACGAGGCCGATGACGTGATCGCCACGCTCGCGGTCGCCGCGGGCCAGCCGGTCAACGTGGTCACCGGGGACCGGGACCTGTTCCAGCTCGTCGACGACGAGCGCGGCGTGCGCATCATCTACACCGTGCGCGGGCTGACCAAGCTGGAGATCGTCGATGAGGGTGCGGTGACCGCGCGGTACGGGATCCCGGGCCGCGCCTACGCGGACTTCGCGGTGCTGCGCGGCGACCCCAGTGACGGGCTCCCCGGCGTGCCCGGGGTGGGGGAGAAGACCGCCGCGGCGCTGGTGCGCGCGTTCGGCGGCATCGGCGACATCATCGTGGCCGTGGACAAGGGCCACGGCGGTTTCCCGCCGGGCAGCCGGGCCAAGCTCACCGCCGCCCGGGACTACCTCGACGTCGCCCCGGCGGTGGTGCGGACCGCCACCGACGTGCCGCTGCCGCCGGTCGCCGGGGACCTGCCGCTCCGCATCGCTGATCCGGCCCGGCTGAAGGAACTGGATGACCGCTGGCGCCTCGGCTCATCGCTGTCCCGGTTCGTTTCGGCCGTCACGGCCCAGTAACGCCGGACCGCCGGTAACCCCGGACGGCCGGTAACCCCAACGGCTCCATGACCTCGACGGAAGGTGAGACGCGATGTCCGAGTCAGCCCTGTTCCCGGCCAGCCGGCTCGAGGACGTGGCCGAACGGGTACGCGCCGGCGGCCTTGACGCGCTGCTGCTGACCCCGGGCGCTGACCTGCGCTACATCACCGGGTACGACGCCAAGCAGCTCGAGCGCCTGACCTGCCTGCTGATCCCGGCCAGCGGCGAGCCGATGCTGGTCGTCCCGCGGCTGGAGCTCGCCGCGGCCCAGGCGTCGCCCGCGTCCGGCCTGGGCCTGGAGATGGTCCCCTGGGAGGAGACCGAAGACCCCTACGCGCTGATCGCCCGGCGGCTGGGCCGGCCCGGCGTGGTCGGGCTCGCCGACCAGATGTGGGCCCTGATGGTGCTGCGGCTGCGGGACGCGCTGCCCGGGGCCCGCCAGGTCCTGGCCAGCTCGGCGCTGCGGGAGCTGCGGATGCGGAAGAGCGCCGCCGAGGTCGGCGCGCTGCGGGAGGCGGGGGCCGCGATCGACCGGGTGCACGCGCGGGTTCCCGGCTGGCTGCAGGCCGGCCGGACCGAACGCGAGGTGGGGACGCTGATCGCGGAGGCCATCCTGGCCGAGGGGCACGTCCAGGTAGACTTCGTCATCGTCGGCTCCGGCCCGAACGCGGCCAGCCCGCACCACGAGGTGTCCGACCGGGTGCTGCGCCCCGGTGATGCCGTGGTGGTGGACATCGGCGGGATGATGCCGTCCGGCTACCGTTCCGACTGCACCCGGACGTATGCGATCGGCGAGCCGCCCGCTGACTTCCTGGCGTACTACCAGGTGCTGAAGGACGCGCAGGACGCGGCGTGCGCGGCCATCCGGCCCGGTGTGCCCGCCGAGGCCGTCGACGCCGCGGCGCGCGAGCCCATCACCCGGGCCGGTTACGGGGCGGCGTTTATCCACCGCACCGGGCACGGCATCGGCCTGGAGTCACACGAAGACCCCTACATCGTGGCGGGCAACACCGAGCCGCTCAGCCCGGGCATGGCGTTCTCGGTCGAGCCGGGCATCTACCCGGGACCGAACGGGGCCCGGATCGAGGACATCGTGGTGTGCACCGAGGACGGCGCCGAGCGGCTGAACAACGTGACCCGCGACCTGGTGCTGGCGCCCGCGTTCTGCTAGGGCCTGCTGCCCGCCTGGGGTGGCGGCGAGGTGACGGTAGGCATGTGTCTCGTTAACCATCTCAGAAGCGGGTGAGGCGGGAGCGTATTGGTCTCGGAGCTAGATGAGTGATTCCATGTCGAGAAGCTCTGACCGGCTCCGCTCACCAGGTGAAGGGCCACGACAGGCGCGGCCCACGACACCAGGAGACCACCATGCCGAAGTACCTGCTCCTCAAGCACTACCGCGGCGGCCCGGAGCCGCACCGTGCCGTGCCCCCGATGGACCAGTGGGCCCCCGAGGACGTGGAGGCGCACATGGCCTTCCTCAAGCACGTCAGCGAGCTGCTCGAGGAGAACGGCGAGTACGTCGACGCGCAGGCGCTCACGCCGGCGCGCACCTGGGTGCGCTACGGCGGCCCGGACGCCGCGCCAGTCACCACCGACGGCCCGCTGCCCGAGACCAGCGATCTCGTGGCGGGCTGGTACATGATCGACGTCGAGTCGCACGAGCGCGCGGTCGAGCTCGCGGCCTACGTCTCCTCCGAGCCCGGCCCGGGCGGGGAGCCGCTGTACGAGTGGATCGACGTCCGGGAGGTCATGTCCGGGGCGCCCTCGGACGACTGACCCGCCGTGATCGACGAGCCGACGCGACGGCTGGACGAGGGCGCGCTGCGCGCCCTCGTCCCTCGGGTGCTCGCGGGCCTGGTCCGGCGGGGCGAGGACTTCGATGCCGCCGAGGACGCGCTGCAGGAGGCGCTGCTGGAGGCGCTGCGGGTGTGGCCCGGGCACCCGCCGCGCGACCCGCGGGCGTGGCTGGCGACGGTCGCGACCCGGCGGCTCGTCGACGCCCGCCGCAGCGAGGCCGCCCGTCACCGGCGCGAGGAGGCGACGTACGCCGAGCCGCGGCCCGCCGCCACCGAGGAGGGCGACGACACCCTCTTCCTGCTCTTCCGCTGCTGCCACCCCGACCTCGCGCCCGCCTCCCAGGTGGCGCTGACCCTGCGCGCCGTCGGCGGCCTCACCACCCAGGAGATCGCCGACGCCTTCTACGTGCCGGAGGCGACGATGGCGCAGCGGATCAGCCGCGCCAAGCGCGCCCTGCAGGGGCGCCGCCTGGACCAGCCCGGCGACCTAGCCGTCGTGCTGCGCGTGCTCTACCTCGTCTACACGGCCGGCCACGCGGGGCGGGTCGACCTGGCCGGCGAGGCGATCCGGCTCGCCCGCCAGCTCACCCTCGCCACCGAGGAACCGGAGGCGCGCGGGCTGCTCGCGCTGATGCACCTCAACCACGCCCGCCTCCCGGCGCGACTCGACTCAGAGGGTCGCATCGTCACGCTCGACCGGCAGGACCGCGGCCTGTGGGACACCCGCGAGATCGCCGAGGGCGTGCGCGTCCTGCAGTCGGCGCTGACCATGCAGACGGAGGAACGGCGCCCCGGCCGTTACCAGGTCGAGGCCGCCATCGCCGCCCTGCACGACGACGCGGCAAGCGCCGAGGAGACCGACTGGCCGCAGATCCTCGCCTGGTACGACAACCTCGTCGCCCTCACCGACGACCCGGTGCGCCAGGACCCCGCCGCGGTGCTCGGTCGCGCGGTCGCGGTTGGCCATGTCCTCGGCGCCGCCGCCGGGCTGCGCGAGACCGACCGGCTGCGCGAGGTGCTCGGCGAGCGGCACCGCTGGCACGCCGTCCGCGGCCACCTGCACGAGCTCAGCGGCGACCTCCCTGCCGCCGCCACGGCCTACGCCGAGGCCGCCCGCCGGGCCACGAACGTCGCCGAGCGCGACCACCTGGTCCGCCAGGCCGCCCGCGCGGGCCGCCGAGCCGTGCAAGGCCCTGGCTGGTGCCCTGGTGGGCGGTCCATGCCGCCCCAGCAGCGGGGCGCCCGGGTGTGACGCCGTGGGGTGATCGTCGGGGCGGGCTTCGCCGGCTGGCTCAGTGCTCCGGGGGAGTGTCGCCCCGGCCCTGCTGTTCGGCCAGGAACTGCTCGAACTGGGCGGCGATCTCGTCGGCGGTGGGCATTTCGCCGCCGTCGAGCAGGCTGTCCTGGGCGTCGCGGGCCGCCCCGGACTCCGCGAGCGCGTCGTACTGCCGTTCCAGCGCGGTGACCAGCTCGGCCACCTCGGCGGACTCCGCCACCTGGCGGTCGATCTCGGAGTTCGTCTGCTCCGCGGCGCGGCGGAGCGCGTCACTGGGCAGGTCAAGGCCGGTCGCGGCGCTGATCTTGTCCAGCAGGGTCACGGCGGCCTCGGGGTAGACGGCCTGCGCGAGATAGTGCGGCACGTTCACCGCGAAGCCGAGCGCGTCCCGGCCCGCCTCGCCGAGGCGCAGCTCCACAAGTGCCGCGGCGCTGCCGGGCACCTGGAGCTTGTTGGGCATCTGCTGGATGCCGTCGATGAGCTCGGGCCGCGTGCCGTGGCTGATCACGCCGAGCGGCCGGGTGTGCGGGACGCCCATCGGTATGCCGTGGAACCCGATCAGCGGGCCGGCGCCGAGCCGGCCGGACAGGGCCTGCACGGCCGCCGCGAACAGCTCCCACTCGTGATCCGGTTCCGGCCCGGACAGCAGCAGGAACGGGGTGCCGCCCGAGTCGTGCATCAGCCGGACCGCGAGCTCGGGGCGCTCGTAGTCTTCCCAGTGATCGGTGGAGTACGTCATCATCGGCCGCCGGGACCGGTAGTCAATGAGGCGGTCGATGTCGAACTGGGCGATCGTTTCGGACTCACAGGTGCCCACCAGGTGCTCGGCCACCAGCCGCCCGGCCGCGCCGGCGTCCATGAAGCCCTCGAGATGGTGAAGCATCGCCACGCCGTCCAGGTCCGGCACGTCCTCGCCCAGCTCGTACAGGTCTTCCGGATCCCGCTGCATGATGAAATTCTCCCACCAATCGGCACCTGCCTGTCACCTGCCGCCCACCGGAACAACAAAGGGCCAGGCACCTTCCATCCCGTACCGCGGTGGCGGCCCCGGACGGGGTCGTCGGCGAGCACCGCACGCAGGCTACGGCGAGGTGGTCGTGACCGGTGGCCGCGAAGGCCCTCAAGATGCAGATCATCTCATCAATTGGCTTCTCCGCTTCGGCGCCCGCTGGCAGCGGTTCTGCGATCATGAACCAATGCCGTCACGATGCATGGAGTGGGCGGTGGCCGGCGGGCTGGCCGGCTGGGCGGCTGCCCGGCTGGCGGGCGCTGATCGTCTCCGGCTCGCCGAAGCGTGGGCCGTGCCATTGCTGTCGTTCACCCCGCAGGTAACGGCGGGAGCATGGGCCAGCGCGCTGCTGCTGCGCGGCGCGGCCCCGGCTGCCGCGGCCGCGGCAGCCGGGGCCGCCCTGACCGCCGTGGTGGGCCCTCGCGCGGTACCGTCCCGCCAGCCGTCCGCGGCGGGGCCCGTGCTGCGGGTCTTGACAGCGAATCTGCTCGCCGGCCGGGCCGGGGCCGAGGTGGTCGCCGAGCTGGTACGCCGTAAGCACGCGGACGTGCTGTTCATGCAGGAACTCACCGACGAAGCGGCAGCCAGGCTCCAGCGAGCCGGGCTGGGCGATCTGCTCCCGCACCAGGTGACGCAGCCGATGCCGCACGGCACGCGAGGCAGCATCTACGCCCGCTACCCGCTGCGCGGCGGCCCGCCCGCTGCGCCGGTGTCTGCAGCCCGGTGCACCGCCCGGCTTGACCTTCCGTCCGGGCAGTTCGTGCAACTGGCCTGTATACACGCGGCGCCGCCGAAGCCTCCCTGGTCCCCGGGCGCCACGGCCCGGTGGCGCAGTCAGCTGTCCGAGCTGCCCGCGCCCGGTGAGGGTCCGCGCATCCTCGCCGGAGACTTCAACGCCACCCTCGATCACGCGCAGTTCCGCCGGCTTCTGCGCCGCGGCTACGTGGACGCTGCCAGCCAGGCCGGCAACGGGCTGTCCCTTACCTGGGGACCACAACCCGGCCGGCGCCTGACCCTGCTCGCAATCGACCATGTCCTCATCGACCGGCGCTGCGCGGTAGTGACCACATCGGCCCACTGGCTGGCCGGCAGCGACCATCGCGCACTCTACGCCGAACTCCGGCTCCCCGCGCCGCTGGCCGGTGGGACCGGGCATCGCTGACCACAACAGTGACCGCCGCGAACAACCATCAGCAGCCCCCTAGTCCCAAGCCCTTCTAGCGCTAGCACCGCAACCGCCGGAGGGGCCCCTGGACCGGACAGGCGCGCATCGCCACCCCGGCAGGACGCCCTGGAGTGGTGCGATGGTGGGCTGGTTCCGTCCGGTGGAGACGTTGACCGTCGAGAGCACGATCGGCAGCCGGTACAACATGCCGCACCTCATCCAGCTTTGCCTTCTCGTCACGGGTGGCCGAGATGACGAGTTCTGGGTGCAGAAGCCCCAAGATCATGGTGGCCATTTGACCGGTGACACTGGGGTCGCCCTCTGGGCTAACACAGCCCCCCGGGCTACACGGATACGGGCTCGGCGGCGGCGGGGTGCGCGTTCGGGTGGCCGATCGACAGGCCGCTGCCGGCGTCGAAGAACTGCAGGTTGGCGGTGTCGACCGCCAGCTCGACCGGCTGGTTGGGGCGGACCTTGGACCGGGCGGAGACCCGCGCCGTCCACAGCGACTTGCCACCGACCAGGGCCGCGACGCTCTCGTCTTCCCCGCTGTCCCCGGTCGCCGCGTCGGTGATGCTGGCGTGCTCCACCGGCGGGGCGTCGATCGTGAAGATCACGTGGATTTCGCTGCCCAGCTCCTCGGTGACACCCGCGGTCACCGGCATGCGGGCCCAGCCCGCGTCGGCGAGCGCGGCGTCCTCGAAGTCGGACGGCCGGATACCGAGGATGATCGTGCGGCCGAAGTAGCTGTCCAGCCCGGGCTTGCCCTCGATGACCCAGGCGGGCACGGATAGCTTGTACCCGGCGAAGGTGACCACCGGCCCGTCGTCCCGGGTGAGCTCGGCCGTGACGAAGTTCATCGCCGGGGACCCGATGAAGCCGGCCACGAAAAGGTTCACCGGCGACTCGAACAGGTGCTGCGGCGTGTCGACCTGCTGGAGCCGGCCATCGCGCATGACACAGACCCGGTGGCCCAGCGTCATGGCCTCGACCTGGTCGTGGGTCACGTAGATGGTGGTGACGCCGAGGCGCTCGTGCAGCTGGTTGAGGGACGCCCGCATCGACACGCGCAGCTTGGCGTCGAGGTTGGACAGCGGCTCGTCCATCAGGAAGGCCTGCGGTTCGCGGACGATCGCGCGGCCCATCGCGACCCGCTGCCGCTGGCCGCCGGACAGCGCGGCCGGCTTGCGCTTGAGGTACTGGTCGAGGCCGAGCATCTTGGCCGCCTCGGTCACCCGGCGCCTGATCTCGTCCTTGGGCGTCTTCCGCAGCTGCAGGCCGAAGGCGAGGTTCTGCTCCACCGTCATGTGCGGGTAGAGCGCGTAGTTCTGGAACACCATGGCGATGTCGCGGTCCTTGGGCGGCAGGTCATTGACCACCCGGTCGCCGATCGTGATCGTGCCCGAGCTGATCTCCTCGAGCCCGGCGATCGAGCGCAGCGCGGTGGACTTCCCGCAGCCCGACGGGCCCACGAGCACCATGAACTCGCCGTCCCTGACTTCGAGTGACAGCCCGTCGATAGCCTTCACGCCGCCGGCGTAGACCTTGTCGATGTGATCGAGGACTATCTGGGCCATGATGCTCCCTCGCATAGTGGGCCGTCGGGCGGGGCCCGTTCCATATGTCCTGGTCGGAAGCGTAACGTCGGCTTCGCTACGGGTTAAGATCGCGCCCTTCAATGTTACGATAGCGTAAAGATCGTGACCTGTTCGTTATAAATAGCGGCGGTAACGGGGCCGCTCGCACCGGCAAGATCCGCGGCACAGCCCGGCGGCGCTACGGTGTCGGGGTGGAAGAGATCGACCGCGCGATTATCTCGCTGCTCTCCGGGGACGGGCGGATGAGCTTCACCGAGCTGGCCAGGCGGACCGGGCTGTCCGTCTCCGCCGCGCACCAGCGCGTCCGGCGGCTGGAGCAGGGCGGGGTGATCAGGGGATACGCGGCGCTCTGCAACCCAGACGAGATCGGTCTCCCGCTGACCGCGTTCATCTCGATCAAGCCCTTCGACGCGGCCGCCCCGGACGACGTGCCGCAGCGGCTGGAAGGGATGACGGCGATCGAGGCGTGCCACAGCGTGGCCGGCGACGAGAACTACATCCTCAAGGTGCGGGTCGCCTCGCCGGCCGCACTGGAAGACCTGCTGCAGGAGATCCGGACCGTGGCCGGGGTGTCCACGCGGACCACGATCGTGCTCAGCACTCCCTACGAGAACCGCCCCCCCGGCCTCTAGCCTTCCCCCTGGCCCCCCGGCGACGTCACGGCCGAGCGCGAAGCCCGCAGCGCGGGCACGGGTTAGGGGCGGGCGCGCAGCCCGTCGAGGGTGAGGGACAGCAGGCGGTCGGCCTGGTCGGGGGTGCGTTCGGTGGCCACCACGACCCCGTGCACCAGCATCATCACGTCCATCGGCGTCAGGTCCTGGCGCACTGCCCCGGCCTGCTGGGCGCGCTCCAGCAGCCGCCCGGCGGTCTCCCGCATGGTCTGGCTGCACGTGCTGATGACCTCGGAGTTCTGGCCCCGGGCCGCGATCAGCGCATGGGCCAGGCCGCGCTTGGTGACCAGGTAACTGGCCAGCACGCGCAGCCAGCCCGCGAACGCGTCCCCGGCCGAGGGGGAGCCGGCCAGTTCCTCGCCCTGGGCGCAGACCGCGTTGACCTGGGTCCGGAACACCGCCTCCTGCAGATCGAGCCGGGTCGGGAAGTGCCGGTAGAGCGTGCCGATGCCGACCCCGGCGCGGCGCGCGATGTCCTCCAGCGGGGCGTCGGCGCCGTTCTCCGCGAACGCCGCGGTCGCCGCGGCGAGCAGCCGGTCATGACTGCGCCGTGCGTCCGCCCGCATGGGCGCCGCCGGGGCCTGATCCGGGAGGGGCGTGCCGGTTTTCGTCATCGGGCCTTCACGATCACCAAATAATTCGTTTGCCAAAACGGAGGGTGCCTCCGTATAGTAACCGGAGTAGACCTCCGCTTCTCCCCCGAGTGTACCGCCTGGCCAGCGGAACCCCGGTGCGGATGTCGCGCACCCGTGAACTGACCACACAACGTGGAGGCACCTGTGTCTTCTTCCCCTGACGTCTCACCAGGGGTGCTGCCGGGCCGTGACGCACCGCGCCGCGGCTACGGCCACCGCGGCATCGCCCTGATCATCCTGCTCTGCGCCCAGCTGATGGTCATCCTGGACGCCACCGTGGTGAACATCGCGCTGCCGGAGATCGAGCGCGGCCTGAACTTCAGCGCGACCAGCCTGTCCTGGGTAATGAACGGGTACACGCTGACCTTCGGCGGGCTCCTCCTGCTCGGCGGCCGGGCCGGGGACATCCTCGGCCGCCGCCGGATGTTCCTCGCCGGGATCAGCCTGTTCACCGTCGCGTCCCTGGCCGGCGGCCTGGCCACCTCGGCCGGCCTGCTGCTGGCCGCGCGCGCGGTGCAGGGCGTGGGCGGGGCACTCGCCTCACCCGCCGTGCTCGCCCTCATCGTGGGCAGCTTCCCCGAGGGCCGTGAGCGGACCCGGGCCCTGGCCATCTACACCGGCGTCATCACCGGCGGGGCGTCGCTCGGCCTGGTCCTCGGCGGCGTCATCACCGAATGGCTGTCCTGGCGCTGGGTGCTGTTCATCAACATCCCCATCGGGCTGATCGCGCTGGCCGCGGCGCCCCGGTTCGTGACCGAGACCCCGCGCCAGCCCGGCCGCTTCGATGTGGCGGGCGCGCTGACCTCCACCCTCGGCATGGCCTCGCTCGTCTACGCGTTCATCCGGGCCGCCGCCAGCGGCTGGGGTGACGGGCTGGCGGCCGCCGCGTTCGGGCTGGCCGTGGTGCTGCTCGCCGCGTTCCTGCTGACCGAGACGCGCGCGCGTCAGCCGATCACGCCGCTGCGCCTGTTCGCCGACGGCAGCCGGTCCGGCTCTTACGTCGCGCGGCTGCTGCTGGTGGCCGGGATGATGGGCATGTTCTTTTTCCTGACCCAGTTCCTGCAGGACATCCTGGGGTTCAGCCCGCTGCGCGCCGGGATCGCCTTCCTGCCGATGACGATCATGGTGTTCGGCGTGTCCCGGGCGGCGCCGCGGCTGATGGCGCGGGCCGGCCCCGGGTGATGATGATCGCCGGCATGGTGCCCGTCATCATCGGCATGGCGTGGCTGTCCCGCGTGTCGCCCGGCACCGGGTACTGGACCGGCGTCATCGGGCCCATGGTGCTCCTCGGCGGCGGCATGGGAACCGTGTTCGTGCCGCTGACCACAGCCTCGCTGGCCGGGGTGCAGCCGGCGGACTCCGGCGCGGCCTCCAGCATGGTCAACGTGATGCAGCAGGTCGGCGGGGCGCTCGGGCTGGCCGTCCTGGTCGCGGTGTACGGCACGTCCACCCAGGACGCGGCCCGGCACCCGCTGCCGGGCGCCACCGCGGCCGCGCAGGCGCACCACGTCCTCGCGCACGGCATGGCCACGGCGTTCCTGCTCGCCGCCATCCTGGACGCGGTGGCGCTGATCGTGATCATCACGCTGATCCGGACCCGGGCGCCGATGCCGGCCCCGCCGCGGGCCGCCGAGGCGGAAGAGGAGGCCCTCGCCGCCTGATGCCGGGGCTGTCATCGAGGTGATGGCTAAATGGACACTTTTCGGTAAATTCGGGATCTTTGGGTGCTAGCCGGGCGTGGCGTGCGTGCTACTGTCGTGCCGCACGTGTGGCCCGCAGGGGCGGCCATGACCGGGCGGAAACCGGGAGGAGCGGGCTGACGCCCGGAGAGGCCTCCTCCAGGTGCCGGCCGCGGGCGCCCCTGGCCAGTACCCGGCCGGTATTCAGCCCCGGCCGATGAACGGCATGTTCGTCGCCATGATCGTCATGAACTCGACGTTGGCGTCGAGCGGCAGGCCCGCCATCAGCAGCACGGCTTCGGTCACGTGCCGGGTATCCATCAGCGGCTCGGCGCGGACCGAGCCGTCCGCCTGCGGCACCCCGGTGCCGAATGCCCCCGTCATCTCCGTCGCCGCGTTGCCGATGTCGATCTGGCCGCACGCGATCCGGTACGGCCGCCCCTCCAGCGATATGGCCTTGGTCAGGCCCGTGATGGCGTGCTTGCTGGCCGTGTAGGCGACCGCGAACGGCCGGGGGACGTGCGCCGACACCGATCCGTTGTTGATGATCCGGCCGCCCTGCGGGTCCTGGTTCTTCATCTGCCGGAACGCCGCCTGCGCGCACAGGAACGAGCCGGTGAGGTTGACGCCGATCACGGCGTTCCACTGCTCCAGCGGCACCCTGTCCAGCGGGCCGCCCCGGCCGAACGTGCCCGCGTTGTTGACCAGCACGTCGACCCGGCCCCACCGGGCCACCACCGCCGCGAACAGCTCCGCGACCGACGTGGCGGACCGCACGTCGGCCGGCACCACCAGGGGCTCACCGGCCATCCCCGGGCTGGCCGCGACGGCCGCGGCGACGGTGACCTCCAGCGCCTCCGCGTGCCGCCCGGCCAGCGCCACGCGGTAACCGGCCCGCAGCATGGTGAGCGCGATGTCCCGGCCGATCCCTGAGCCCGCCCCGGTGATCACGGCCACCGGGGGCGCCGCCGGCCTCACCGGGTGCCGCCCCTCATCAGGTGACCGTCACCGGCACCGCCTCGGTGTACCGGCACCGGCCGAAGTACATGACCTTGACCAGCGCCCACCACTGCGTGCCGGGCCGGGCCGCGGCCGGGATCCCGGCGCGGAACCGGACCGTCGCGCGGCCACCCGGGCTGATCCGGAAACCCTGCGTCCAGGGGGCCAGCGACTCCCAGCTGCCGAACGGCGACACCAGCTGGGCTTCGCCGCGTAGCTCCGACGCCATCCCGCTGGCCAGCTCGACGGCCAGCTCCGCGGTGCTGCCGGGGGCGAGCCGCAGCTCCGGGGTGCGCACGGTCAGGCTGAGCTCGGCCGTCGCCGCCGCCGCGCCCGCCTCGATCATCGGCAGCAATTCGTCCAGCGGCAGGTACAGGTCGGGCTTGCCCGGGCCGCCGGCCTGCACCACGGCCGCGTCCTCGATCACCTGGCCGAGGTCGTCGGAGATCTGGGCCGCGACGATGTACCGCCCCGCCGGGGTGCCGGGCCGGGCCCGGACCGTCACATCCCAGCGGGCGTAGCCGCGGGCGGGCAGGTCATAGGCGGCCGCGCTGGCGGTCCCCGCGCCCGGGTCACCGAAGTCGGCGGTCAGCCCGGGCGGGACGAGCAGCCGCAGCGTGCCCGCGGCCGGCTCGAGACCGCACGCCACGGTGACCCGCAGCGCCGCCGCCTCGCCCGGGCCGCCTTCGCCCGGGCCGGGCAGCCGCAGCCCGCTCAGCTGCGGCGAGATGTGCACCGCGACCGGCAGGTTCCCGGCCGGGGCCGGTCCCTTGCCGTGCAGCCAGTACCGCGCGTACACGGGCTGGGCCGGCTCCAGCAGGCCGCCGAGCGTCCCCTCCGGGACGGCCGTTTCGGCCAGCAGGTTCGTCGTCCCGCCCGGCACCGGCGGCTCGGTGTCCAGGGCGGTGGCCGGCGGCACGACCGGCTGGAGCACCACGGTCACGGTGCCGAACGGCGGGAGGGTCAGGACCACCTCTTCGTCCTGCACCGGCAGCGGGCCCAGGTCGCGCTCTTCCAGCAGGTCGGTCAGGTGCGCCGCCGCGACCCCGCCCCGCAGCCGGACCCGCGCCCGGGCCGGCCGTCCCTCGGTCTCGCGCAGCCGTACGGTCAGCCCGCCGACCGCGGCGGGCAGCCCCGGCCGCCCGCTGGCCAGCGGATTCCCGCGCGGTTTGAGCGCGCACAGCAGGACGGCGGGGTGATCGACGGAGACCAGGCTGACCCCCGGCGCGAGGGGTGCCGCCGCGCCGCCGCCCTCGCAGGTGATCAGGTCGTGGTTGTAGTCGGCCGCGGCGGCATTGAACCCGGCCGACCGCCAGTCGCCCGGCCCCGCGGCCAGCGCGTACTCGTAGGTATGGCTCCAGTGCTGCGAGGCGAAGCTGCTGCCGTCCGGCGCGGCGCGCTTGTCACCGTCGATCCACACCCCGGCCGGCCAGGAACTGCACGCCCGCATCAGCGACAGGTGCAGGGTGCCGTCCGTGCTCACCGCGCAGCCCGGGGTGCCCCGGTTGAGCAGCGCGACGCAGTGGCCCGCCAGCGGCGCGTCGCTGTCGGCCACCCGGTCCGCGATATCGGCGGCCGGCACCTCCACCACGGCGTCGGCCAGGTCCCCGGCCAGGGCGGCGACGGCCGCGGTCAGCGCGCCGGGCGCGCCGGTCACGACCAGCACCGGCAGGTCCGCTGATCCCCGCAGGTCCGCGCTGGGCACGAATGTTTCCGAACGGGACTTGGCCGACGGCAGCCACAGCCGGGCAGGCCCGCCCGCTTCGAGCCGGGATGCCAGCTCCTTGGCGTAGGCCGAACCGGCGGCGCTGAGGGCGGCCGCGGTGAACGGGTTGTCCTCGGGGCCACCGAGCGTGATCCGCACGTCGGGCAGGTTGGAGTCCGCGTCGAGCGCGCCGTACCGGGGGCCGTCGCCGCGCGAGCAGGTGGCGGTGACCCCCACCGCGGCCAGCGCCGCGATCAGGTCACGGACCGCCTCCCGGCTGGGCTCTCCCGACACCGGGGTGATCACCTCGGCGACCCCGATCGCCTGGGTCAGCCGCGTGCCGTCCGGGCCGGTGAGCGCGACCCGGGCGGTGGAGCCCACGCCGAACCAGTCGTGCGCCGGGTTGTCCAGCGTGAACCAGTGCTCGGCGGTGTCGATGCCCGGATGGCCGAACGGCCGCCCGATGACCGCCGTCGCGGTCTGGTAGACCGGCAGGCCGCCCGGCACGTCGGCGGGGAAACGGACCCGCAGCAGCTGGTCCTGCCCCGCTGACCCGTCCACGTGGGTGCGGAAGGCGACCCGCTGCTCGCCGTCCCACAGCAGCGTCTCCTGGGTGACGGCCAGCCCGCCCAGCTCGAACTCCGTCACCAGCCGGGAGCCGGCCGGGCAGCGCTCGGCCCGGACCCGCGCGGGCGCCGCGGCGGAGCCCCGGCCCGGTCCCTTCGGCGACAGATGCCAGGGGCCCTCACCCCAGTGCGGGTGGGACGGGTATTCCTCCGCCAGCACCATCTCGTTGCCGGGACCGCGCAGCAGGTCCGTCCCGGAGCGCTTGTCGGTGACGCTGAGCGTCCCGCCCCGCGCCGGGTCGGCCATCACCAGGAACGTCTCGTTCTCGATCGAGCTGCCGGGTACCTGCGCCCAGCCGGACAGCCCGGGCGCGGTGTCGGCGGTCGCCCAGTAGGCGTGGTAGCCGACGGCCGGGACGTCCGTGGCGCGGAAGGTCAGGGTCACTTCGGCCAGCGAGCCGTCGGCGTGCCGCCGGACGCCCTCGGCCAGGGCGGGCAACTCCGCGCCGGACTGGTCCCGCACGATGATCCGCCCGGTGCCCGGCTCATCCAGGGTCAGCGTGAACCGGGCCATCCCGGATCGCGGCCGGGACAGGGTGTTGAACACGCACAGCGTCGTCTCCCACCCCGGGATCCCCGGCTCACCGGCCGCGCCCGGCGCGCCCGCCAGGTGCCGCGCGGCGGCGGCCCGCGCCACGTCGCCCCGTTCCCAGGCTTCCCGCCAGCCCGCCAGCAGGTCCACGTAGACCTGGTCGCCCTCGGTGCCGGTGATCGCATCGTGATGAGCGCCGTAGGCCAGCTGCCGCCAGGCCTTGTCGAGCGACTCGGCCGGGTACGGCGCGCCCGCCAGCCACGCGGCCGTGGCCAGCACCTCGCCGTCGGTGCAGGCGACTTCGCCGGCGCGCTGCGCCTGCTTGGTGTCGGTGTAGGAGACGTCCTTGCCGGTGTAGATGGGGTTCATGTCCCGGCTCTGCGGGGTGATCCAGGCGCCCGTGCTCGCGGCGTCGGCCCGCACCGCCTCGAAGAAGTCGGCCGGCACCGCGGTCACGAACTTCGGCCAGACGTAGCGGGCGTTCCAGTCCCGGTGGATCTCGGTGACCCAGCGCGGCGGGATCACGTGGTCCGCGCCCACCGGCAGCATCACGTTGCGGGTCGCGGCGACCTCGGCGAGCAGGCGGAACTGGCTGTACGCCTCGGCCTCCGCCGAAGCCAGGTCCGGCAGCTGCTGCATGCCCCACCCGGCCCCGTAATGGTTGGCCATGTACGCGGTGAGCAGGCCCTGGCCGTCCGGGGACATCCACTCGAACTCGCTGGCGAACTGCATGCGCCGGTTGCCGCCCTCGGTGCCGGACGGCCCCCACTGGTGGAACGGGCCGCGCGCCCACGAGGACGACGTCAGCCCGGCGCCCGCCATCAGCCCCGGGTACCCCGGGTCGTGCCCGAAGACGTCCAGCATCCACGCGGTCCGCGGGTCCCCGCCCAGCACGTCGCGCTGGAAGCCGGCCCCGTAGACGGCGTTGCGGATCGTCGACTCGGCCCCGGTGAGGTTGGTGTTCGGCTCGTTGTAGCTGCCGCCGACGATCTCGATCCGGCCGTCGGCCATGAACCGCCGCAGGTCGGCGCGGTCCTCGGGGTAGGCGTCGAAGTGCGGCTTGAGGTAGTCGATCTCGGCCAGCACGAACTTGTAGTCGGCGTCCTCCCGCGCCTTGTTCAGGTGCAGCAGGACCAGCTCGAACGCGGTCCGGACGTCCGGGAGCGCGCCGTCGGCGTCGGGCAGCAGCAGCCGCGACTCGGTGAACTGGCCCTGGGTGCCCCACCACACCGGGTCGTAGTGGAAGTGGCTGACCATCCACATCGTCCAGCCGGCCTCGGCCGCGGTCACCTCGGCGTCCAGGTGCGCCAGGGGGCCGGTATGCGCCTTGGCGCCGGCCCGGCGGGCGCCCGGGGCGGCCGCGACGGCCGCGGACGCGGTGACCCAGCGGGGGCTCCCGGCCTGGCAGGGAGCGGCGAACTCCACCGGGACCTCGGCCGTCAGCGTGCCGCCCGGCTCCGGTGCGGTGACCCGGGCCGGCTCGGGGGTGCGCACGCCGGGCCCGTCCACCCGCACGTCGATGGCGGTGCCCGGGCCGGTGACCAGGCCGGGCACATCGTTGGCCAGCGTGACCTGGATGATCTGCAGCGGGCGCTGGGTGGTGCCGGCGAACAAATCCGTTGATATAACGCCCGTAATCCGCATGCCTCCATCGTCGCACGCTCGGCGAGAGCCAGACCATCACCTACCTGACGCCGGCCGAGGCGGAAGAGCGGCCACCCGTGACGACGGCCGGACGGACGCGGGCTGAGCCCCGGACCGCCCCCTCGTATCAGGAAGAAAAGGAGCTGCCATCATGCATCCCGCCCTCACCTGGAGCCTAATGCCGTCAGCGGCAGCGGGAACTGGCCGCCGAAGCCGAGCGTCACCGGCTTCACCAGCCTGGCCCGCCGGCCCGGCCTGCGGCGGTGGCACGTGAGCTGGACGCGGCTGTCCCGGGCGACGTGCCCGGGGCCGCGGGCCAGCCACGCTCCTCTTGGCTGATCATCATCTCGGCCAGCCGGCCAGGCTGAGCCGGCCCGGCAGCCGGGTGCCGGTCAGGGCGACGAGCGCGCCGAGCACCGCCACCCCGGTGATGACCGCCAGCGCGGGCCGGTAGGCGCCCAGGGTAGCCTGGGCCGTCGTCACCCGGCTCGCCCCGCCGGCATCGACGACCGCGGTCACGACGGCCAGCACGATGGCCCCGCCGATCTGGAACGACGTCTGGAAGAGGCTGGCGGCCAGGCCCTGCTCCCGGTCCGCCACCCCGGCCGTCGCGGCCAGGCTCAGCGCCGAGAATCCCAGGCCGAAGGCGATCCCCACGCCGACCACGGCGGGCAGGATCACCGCCGGGTAGTCGGGCCGGAGGCCGACCCGCAGGAACGAGACGTACCCCGCCACCAGGCAGGCGAAGGCGATGATCGTGATGGGAACCGGCCCGAACCGCCCGATCACCTGGCCCATCCCCGTCGACAGGATCGCGACCACCACGCCGGCCGGCAGGAAGGCCAGCGCCGTCGACATCGCCGACCACCCCGCCAGGCTCTGCAGGTACTGGGTGAGCAGGAACTGGAACGCGATGTAGGAGCCGAAGAGGGTCAGGGCGCCCAGGTTGGCGCGGGTCAGCGGGCCGGAGCGGAAGATGCCGAGGCGGACCAGCGGGTCCCGGCTGCGGTGCTCGATGGCCACGAACCCCGCGAGCAGGACGGCGACCACCGCGAACGACCCGATGGTGCGCACGGACACCCACCCAGCCTGCTGGGCCGAGACCACGGTGTAGACGAGCAGCAGCATGGCGGCCGTCACGGCCACGCCGCCGGGCACGTCGAAGTGCCGGCCCCGGCGATCGGCCCGCTCGCCGCGCGGGATGAGGGGGACCGCCGCGATCAGCGTGATCAGGGCGACCGGAGCCGGCAGCAGCAGCGTCCACCGCCAGCTGACCTCGGTCAGCAGGCCGGACAGCACCAGGCCGAGCGAGAAGCCGCTGGCCCCGAACGCCGAGTAGATGCTGATGGCCCGGTTGCGCATCGGGCCCTCGGGGAAGTTCGTGGTCAGCAGCGACAGCCCGGCCGGCGCGGTGACCGCGGCGGCCATGCCCTTGACGAACCGCGCGGCGATCAGCAGTCCCGCCCCGCTGACGATCCCGCCGAGCAGGGAAGCCCCCGCGAACAGCGCCAGCGCCACCAGGAAGACGCGGCGCCGGCCCAGCAGGTCCGCCGCCCGCCCGCCGAGCAGCAGCAGGCCGCCGTACCCGAGCACGTAGGCGCTGACGATCCACTGCAGCGACGAGGTGGTCAGGTGCAGGTCGGTGCGGATGACCGGGAGGGCGACGCCGATCATGGACACGTCCAGGGCGTCCAGGAACAGCGCGCCGCACAGCACGAGCAGGATGGCCCACTGCCGCGCGCCCCACGTCCGGCTCGCGGGCGGGCTGAGCGGCGGGCTCGTCGTCCGGCTCGCGGGCGGGCTGAGTGGCGGGCTCGTCGTCCGGCTCGCGGGCGGCCTCACCGGCACGCCCGCCGGCGGGCTCGCGGCCGGGCTGACGGGCCGGTGTGCGACCGCCGGGACGGGGGCGGCCGGGGAATCCTGAAGGGATGAGCACGTCTCCATGGCCGCGACTATATGCATGTATATGCACTAGATGCAAGGACATTTAATGTGCTTGCAACTTTCATGCCGCCGGGCTACCATGCGACTGTGGACGTAACAGAGTCCGGGCCCAGGCCAGACCGGGTGACGCCGGATCAGGCCGCGCCGGACGACGTGCTGAGCGTCTGGCGCGCCATCGCCGCCAGCCACGCCGCCGTGTGCTCGGCGCTGGAGCGCGAGCTCGGTGAGCGGCACGGCCTGTGCGTCAGCGACTTCGAGGTCCTGGAGCGGCTCGCCGAGAGCGAGGACCGCCAGTTCCGGGCGCAGGAGCTGGCCGACGCGGTGCACCTGAGCCAGAGCGCGCTGTCCCGGCTCATCAGCCGGCTGGAGAAGAACGGCCTGGTCGAGCGGTGCATATGCGACATGGACCGGCGGGGCATTTACGTGACCCTGACCGAAGCCGGGCGCCAGCGGCATGCCGAGGCGGCCCCCACGCACCGGGACGTGCTGGCCGGGGTGCTGGCCGGCCCGATACTGGGCCTCGCCCAAGGCCGCGGCCCTCATGCCTGACCGGCCGGCCACCCTGCGGGACGTCGCCGCCGCCGCGGGGGTGCACCCGGCGACCGCCTCGCGTGCGCTGAATCCCGAGACCCGCATCCTGGTCAGCGAGGAGACCGCCCGCCGGGTGATCGAGGCCGCGGCCGCGCTCGGCTACCGGCCCAACCCGGTGGCACGCAGCCTGCGCACCCGCCGCTCGCACACCGTGGGCGTGCTCATCCCGGACCTGAACAACCCGCTGTTCCCGCCGATCGTGCGCGGGCTGGAAGACCGCCTCGCGTCCGCGGGCTACGTGGCCCTGCTCGGCAACACCGACGGGGACAGCGGCAAAGAGCAGATCATCTTCGAGCAGATGCGGGCGCGCCACGTCGACGGTTTCGTGCTGGCGACTGCGCACGAGAACAATCCGGTCCTGGCCGAGGCGGCCCGCGCCGAGGTGCCGGTCGTGCTGATGAACCGGCTCGCCCCCGACCACAGTTTCTCCTCGGTCTCGGTGGACAACGAGCAGGGCATGCGGATGGCCGTCGCGCACCTGGCCGCGCTCGGGCACACCCGCATCGCGCACATCGCCGGCCCCCAGCAGGTGTCGACCGGTGAAGGGCGGCGCCGCGGCTTCCTGGAGGGCATGAAGGCCTGCGGCCTCGCCGTGGACAGCGACCTGATCGTCACCGCGACCGGGTTCACCGTGGAAGAGGGCACCCGGTGCTGCCGTGAGCTGCTGGCCCGCGGCGCGCGGTGCACCGCCGTGGCGGTCGGCAACGACATGCTGGCGGTGGGCTGCTACGCGGCGCTGGACGAAGCCGGGCTGTGCTGCCCGGACGACCTGTCGCTCATCGGGTTCAACGACATGCCCTTCATCGACCGGCTCCGCCCGCCGCTGAGCACGGTCCGGTTCCCGCATTACCAGCTCGGCACGGAGGCGGCCCAGCTCCTGCTGGAGCGCGTCACCGGCCGCGACAACCCCGTTAAGATCCTCTACCTGGCCCCGGAACTGGTGGCCCGCGGCTCGACCGCGCCGCCCGCGGATGCCGCCGGGCCCGCCGGGGAAACCGGGCCGCCGGCCCGGCCGGTGCCGTTGCGGCGGCCCCGGTCGGCCGGGTACTAGACCCAAGACCGTGTAGTTAAAGGGCTTGCCGCAAAATAACCCGTAGCTTCCGTGTTTCCGGCATGCTGCTGTGCTATGGGCGGCTTGGAGGAGATGGGGCGGGTTCTGGCGGCGAAGTTCGCGGTTATCTTCCCGCACCTGGACGAGCGGCAGCGGCGGCTGCTGATGGGAGCCGAGGCCCGGGCGCTCGGGCACGGCGGGATCCGGCTGGTGGCGTGGGCCGCAGGGGTCCGCGAGGCTACTGTGTCGCTGGGCGTGGACGAGCTGGATGCCGGCGCTGGGCCTCTGGGGCGGGCCCGGCGTCCGGGCGGTGGCCGCAAGCGGGCCGCTGACCTGGACCCGGGCCTGCTCCCGGCGCTGCTGGCCCTGGTCGAGCCCGACGAGCGGGGCGACCCGATGTCGCCGCTGCGGTGGACGACCAAGTCGACCCGCACGCTCGCGGCCGAGCTGACCGCGCAGGGCCGCAAGGTATCCGCCGATACCGTCGGCAACATGCTCAGGGGCGAGGGTTTCAGCCTGCAAGGCAACGTCAAGACGGTCGAGGGAAAGCAGCACCCGGACCGGGACGGCCAGTTCCGCTACATAAGCGAGCAGGTGAAGGCGCACCAAGGCACTGCGGACCCGGTGATCGGCGTGGACACCAAGAAGAAAGAGCTCGTCGGGGAGTTCAGCAACGCCGGGCGGCAGTGGCGGCCCAAGGGCAGCCCTGCGCCCACGCTGGTCCACGACTTCCCTGATGACGCCGTCGGCAAGGCCGTGCCCTACGGGATCTGCGACCTCACCGCCAACGCCGGCTGGGTGAACGTCGGCACCGACCACGACACCGCCGCCTTCGCCGTCGAGTCCGTCCGCCGCTGGTGGAAGGCCGCCGGCCAGGAGGACTACCCGCAGGCCCGGCGGCTGCTGGTCACCGCGGACGCCGGCGGGTCCAACGGCTACCGGACCCGGGCCTGGAAGGCGGAACTGGCTGCCCTGGCCGTCGAGACCGGCCTGGAGATCACCGTCTGCCACTTCCCGCCAGGAACATCGAAGTGGAACAAGGTCGAGCACCGGCTGTTCTCCCACATCACGATGAACTGGCGCGGACGGCCCCTGACCAGCCACGAGGTCGTCGTGAACGCCATCGCCGCCACCACGACCCGAACCGGCCTGAAGGTGCGCGCCGAGCTGGACACCAGCGCATACGAGACCGGCATCACGGTCAGCGACCGGCAGATGGGCGCCCTGCCGCTGGAACGCCACGACTGGCACGGCGACTGGAACTACACCCTCCACCCGCGTGACTACGACAAGCCCTCCAGCACCCCCGACCCGTTGGACCAGCCCAGCCCCGACCTGGCCTGGCTCCGCCACCCCGCGCTGACCGGCCTCCCGCCCGCAGAGTGGGACGCACTGACCGCCACGCTGATGACGCTGCACGACCAGCAGCGGGAGGCCAGCCTGGACAAGCGCCGCGGCCACCGCCCCCGCATCAAGGCAGGCGAGGGAACCGGCCGCCGCCCCGTCCTCACCCTGGCCGACCGGCTCCTGGCCGCCGTCCTGCACTACCGCCTCGGCCTGCCCCAGGTCGCCATCGCCGCCCTGTTCAGCGTCCGGCCCGAGACGGTCAACAAGCGCATCCGCGACATCCGCCAGCTCCTGGAGCAGGCCGGGCACACCATCCAGCCCGGCCCGCACCGCCTCGCCAGCCTCGACGATCTCTACACGCTCGCCAGATCGATAGACATCACTATCCAGCCAGAGATCAAGACGGCGTGTTAATGATCTGCAAGCCCTAAGCGAGGATCGCGCGGGATTCGGCGTTCGGTGCACCTCGGACGCTGACGCAAGGCGCAGTGACGCGAGATCGGCAAAGCGCTGGAGCGCCCTGGGCGCTGCCGGTGCGCGAGGCCCGCCTTTCCTGTGACTGCCCGTGTCCCCGAGCGGGACATTCGTCCTGCAGGTACATGGGTCAGGCGGTGCGGCGCAGTTCGTGCTCAACGGCCCGGCGGATCCAGGAGGACAATGACCGTTCGTCGGCGTCGGCGGCGCGGCGGGCCTCCTCCAGTAGCTCGGGTGGGAACCGCACTGGCACGGGCGTGCCGAGCCTCGAGGCGTGCCGCCGGCGCGCAGGGCCTTGTGGCTCCTGGTTTTCCGGCTGGGCATAGAAATCAAATTCCTGGTCAGGTGTCATAGGCGTGTCCGTCATCGGTCTCCCCGGTGCTGGGCGGCGAGCTCAGCTGATGCCTCGTAACAGCCGATCGGGCGGCAGCGGTGCCGATCCCCGCCGCGCGAGGGAGCCAGCGGCACCACGAGCACCCGGCCGCCGGCCTCACCGCACATGAGCCAGTGCGCGGGCGGCTTGGCTGGGTAGAACAGCGGATCGCAGGCCCACACGTCGTCGATATCGTCGATTCCCAAGTGCGGATGCTTGAACAGGTGCGCGGCTTGTCTGTCGCTGTGATGGATGGTGGCCGGTCATGGCCCGCCGCGGGCCTGCCCAGCTGGGGCGGGACCACCGGGAGACCCGCCCGGTGGCGGCAGCCCGGGCCGTCCTCCGTGCACCACGGTGATGCCGCCGAGCGAAAAGTCGCGCATGGTGGTGAATGACCGGGCACCCAGCCCGAGCATGGCCGCGACCAGGACGGCGGACGTCAGCGCTAGCGGTGCCGGGCGCGCACGGGCAGCAAGCCGGACCGCTGGCTGTTCTGGCTGGCGATCATCGATGTAGTGGGCGGGGTCTACGTCCTGCCGACCGTAATCGGCATCGCCCGCCAGGTGGAAGGCCTCAGCTGGGGCATCTGCCTGAATACGATCCCGATCGGCTGGCCCGCGGCCTTGATCCTCGCTTGCCTGATGCCGCGTAAGGAGATCAGCCACGCTCCCTGCCGACAGCGGCCGCGGGCAGTAGCAGGCGCTGACGCGGCGACGTAGCGGCGCCGTTACAGGAGCAGGCCCTTGGTCGTGACGTTGGGGAGCCTGGCCATCTCGGCGTAAGCCCGCTGGTCGTGGGACGGGACCACGATCATGTCGGGGATGCGCTGCATCACCGAAACCATCTTGAGCAGGTTCTGGCGGGTCCCGTCGGGGTCAATGTCGCCGAGGAGCTTCATCAGCCAGGGCCGCTCGACGCGCCGTGTCAGTCCTTCGCGCTGCCATACGAGGTCACCGACGAGGGCGTACCGGACGTTCCGCGGGAGGGTGACGAAGACGATGATGCTGCCTGGTGTGTGGCCTGGTGCGGGCACGCAGACGACTGACCCGTCGCCGTAGACGTCGTGGCTGCGGGCGAAGCCGAGGTACGGTCCGCCCTCGAAGTCGAAGACCTGCCAGTTGAACGGGGTTTCGGTGAACGGAGGGCCGAAGCTCGGGGGACCGAAACGCCCGAGGGCCTGCGATCTGTCGAAGAACGCCTTGTCCCGGGCCGTGACCATGGTCGGCAGGCCGGGGAAGTCGGGCATGCCGCTCATGTGGTCCCAGTGCGCATGGGTCAGCAGGATCGCCTTGAGCCGGCCAAAGTCGTAGCCGGCTGCCTCCAGCTGGCCGGCGGCTGGCTTCCACAACTGGTACCTGGTGATGGCCTGGAAGTAGCGCGGCATGGTGGAGAACTGCTGGGCGATGTCACGGCCGAAACCGGCGTCGACTAGGAGGTCGCCCTCGGGGTGCTTGATGAGCGCCGCGCCGATATAGAAGTCCCGCCGGTCCAAGACCGAGCCGCCGCGGTAGGCGTACGCGGCTACCCGGTTGTTGACCCCGGTCGGCACGGCGATCAGCTCCATGTCATCGGGCGGTGCGGCATCGGGGACGGGTACCGACGCCGGCAACGGGCCCGGATCCGGCAGGGCTGGCGAGGAGAACCTGCGCGTGAGCCGGGCGAGCGTCAGCTCGGTGGCGGCCCACGCCAGCGGCCACTTCTTCATGGGATCTCCCTATAGCGACGCAATCTTCGGCTATGACTCCCGGAGGAAACAGTCCCGCACCGGCCAACCCGGGCATCAACGTGGCGGTGAGCCTCCAGCCCCCATCATGGCCGGGACGATGGCGCATCCCGCCTTGCAAGGAGGGACGCCCGCTCAGGGCCGCCGGCATCTGGCCCCTGCCTGCCAGGTACGCCCAGGCCCGGTGGCGCGCGACGCCGATCCGGCAAGGGCATGGCCGCTCAGGCTTAATATCACTCGATGTGACTAAACCTGCTCCTTAGGTACATGCGCGAACCGCCGGTCGGTGTGGCCTTTACGGCAAGCGCGATGTGAGCGTTGCCCGCGCCGCTGGGGATCGGCCAGCAGATGACAGATCTCGGTGACGGCAAGCGAAGGCACCACCAGGCGAGACCAGTTCCTGGTCAGGAACTCCGTGCACCGGGCGTGATCGCTGTCAGCCTCGTTGAAGGCCGCGACAAGGGGTCCCGTGTCGCACAAGATCACGCGGACGCCGCTCCGCTGGCCTCATCCCGGTCCGGGTAGGCCAGGTACTTGTCGTGATTGCGGCCCAGGTCCGGCGGCCCTTTCAGCGCACCGACAAGCGCGGCTAGATGCCGCGGAAGCTCAGGGACCTCATCCCGGTCCCGGCCAGCATCATCGGCCCGCGCGTTATTGGCCATGACCGGAGTCTATCGCCACGATCCCAGTCGGCACGGTCACCATCACCCATGCCGGCGGCCAACCCTGGACATCCTCAGCCCCTGTGGCAAGGCAGCAGCGGTCCTGCACCCCCATGGAGCGAGGACACCGGCGGCCGCTGAGCCGCGGCTCCAGCCCGGGTAACACCGCCCGGGTAACACCAGACCGCGCGGCGGACACTTAAGAGTGTGACGACTATCCGAATCGCGCACGCCGAGCCCCGGCCCGGGAGGCTGGCCGACGGCGGATTCCACACCCACGGTCACCTGGTCGTGCTGGCCGACGACGCTGGTCACCGGGCCGTGCCCATCTGGATACAGGGAGCCGGCGACCTGGCGGACCTCCTGGAACGGGCCGCCGATCAGGTCATCACCGACAGCGTGCCAGAGGAGCTCACCGCCCGGCTGCTCGGCGCGGCCCGTACCCGGGTGACCGGGGTGGACATCGACGTGACCGAAGCCGGCGCCACCGAGCTGAGCCCGGAGGTTACCGTGGCCCGGATCGGGCTGGCCGGGCCGGCCGGAACCCGGCAGGTCACCGCGGACCTCGGCCTGGGCCTGGCACTAGCCGCCGCCGCGGGCGCCCCGGTCCGGCTGGCCGACGCGGTGCTGGACCGGCTGGCTGTCCCGGTGCCGGGCGATGACCTGCTCACCCCGTTCCTCGACCGCGTGCCGCCCGCCGCCTGGCCCCGGCCCGGCCACGCGCCGCCGCGCTGGCCACTGGCCACACTGCACGGGCGGCCGCGCTACGAGCCGCGCAACCTGGACTTCGCCGGCGGCCTGGACCGTTGGGACCTGGACTCCTGCCCCGGCCCCGGCCCGGACCGGGCGGGCGCGGCGGACGGCGAGCCGGACTACGCGGCCGCCGCCGAGGGCCGGTCCGCGGTCCTGTCCTGCACTGTCCCGCGGCCCGCCGGGTCCGCCGCCCTGGTCCAGGCCATCTACGCTGACGACTACCGCGGCACCGCCGTCACCTTCAGCGGCGAGATCAGCGGCGACCTCCTCACCGGGCAGGCCGGCCTGCGCCTGGAGATCCTCCGGCACTGGTGGCGAGGGGCGTCCGCCCGCGAGGACCACGGCCTCACCATCGCCGGCCGCCGCCGAGCCTGGACCGGGCATGAGATCACGGCGCGGATCCCCGCTGACGCCGACCTCATCCGGTTCGGCATCGCGCTGGCCGGCCCGGGCCGGATCGCGCTGCGGAACCCGGACCTGCGCATCACCGAGCCGGACGCCGGGACGCCGTGAGCGCGGACGTCTCCGACGGCGACCTGGCCCGGCTGGCCCGCGGCGGTGACCCGGTGGCGTTCCGCCTGCTGGTCGAGCGGCACCAGGCGATGGTCCGCGCCCGGGCCCGGCAGCTGGGCCCCGGCCCCGGCGATGTGGACGACATCGTGCAGGAATCGTTCCTGCAGGCGTTCCTGGCGCTGGGCCGGCTGCGGGATCCGGACCGGTTCGCCGGCTGGCTGGCCGGCATCGTATTCAACGTCTGCCGCGGCCTGCACCGCCGTGCCCCGGTCACGCTGCTGGCCGACTGGCCCGAGCCGCTCCACCCGACGTCGGCCGGCGGCCTGCCCTCGGCCGAGGACCTGGACCGGGCCGACGCGCTGCGCGCGGCCGTGGCCGGCCTGCCCGCCGGGCAGCGGCGCGCCGTCACCCTGCACTATTACACCGACGTGCCCGCCGGCCAGGTCGCGGAGACGCCCGGCGCGGCCCGGGCCAGCCTGCACAAGGCCCGGCTCCGGCTGCGCGCCTACCTCACCGAGCACCGCCCCGACCTCGTTCCCGCCTCCGGGAGGACGCCCATGACCACCGTCCGCGTCGCGCGCGTCGAGCGCCGCATCCCGCACGGTCCCGTACCGGACCGCTTCCCGACCCACGTCATGGTGCTCGCCGACGACACGGGCCGCCGGGACCTGCCGATCTGGCTGCTCGGCCAGGACAGCCACCGGTTCGCCGACGACCGTCACGGGCCAAGCGCGGACGAGCTGACCGGCCGGCTGCTGCGCGCGGCCGGGACGCGCGTGACCGCGGTGGACGTCGACGAGCTTGGCCCAGAGGTGACCGTGGCCCGGATCGAGCTGGCCACCCCGGCCGGCCCCAGGCACGTCACCGCGCGCCTGCTCGATGGCCTGGCCATGGCCATCACCGAGCGCGCGCCGATCCGGGTCGCCGACGTGGTCATGGACCGGCTGGCCGTGCCGGCCGGGACCAGCCAGGACGGCCCGATGCCCGAGCGGACCGCACGTGACCTGCGCATCGACCTGCGGCCGCGGTACGAGCCGCGCAACCTGACCTTCGCCGTCGGCCTGGACCACTGGGCGCTCGGCGGCAGCTTCACCGAGAACACCCTGCAGTCCCACTGGGACGACTATGACGCCGCCGCCGGCCACGGGAGCGCGGTGCTCTCCTCGGCCGTGCCGCAGCCCGAAGGCTTCGCCTGGCTGGCCCAGGAGATCTTCGCCGACGACTACCGCGAGACCACGGTCACCTTCCGCGGCCAGTTCCGCACTCCGGGCACCATGGGCCGCGCCGGGCTGTTTCTGCGGGTCATGAAGCTGCGGGCCGTCCACGGGCCCTTCACGACGGAGGCCGCCCTGGCCGACCCGAGGAACCACATCGTCACCATCGCGAACCACGCCGACTGGACCACGCACGAGGTCACCGCGCCGATCCCAGACGACACGGTCACCGTCGCGTTCGGTGTCTTCCTGGCCGGCCCCGGCCGGATCGACCTGCGCGACCCGGAGCTGACCCCGGCTGGGCTGCCTTAATAACGCGTGCAGTCCCTACGTGGTGGTCCGGTGGCCCGGGAGCACAGGCCAGCGGTCGGCGGTCGGCGGTCGGCGGTCGGCGGTTCAGGACAGCACAACTCCGTCCGGCTACTGTTGTGCGGGTTGGCCATGTCCGTGATATGCGGCCTGCTCGCCGACCACGCTCCGGACGCCAAGCCCTGCCAGGTACTCGTGGGAGGCAGGTGGGTGGATGGTTTCCTCTTGGAGTGGCGGCGCGGTGTCAACAACCGGTGGCAGGGGCTGGTGAACTATCGCTGGGAGGGTTCCGGGCGCAAGCGCGCCGTCAAGGACCAGTCCGAGCTCCGGTCGCGGCAATGATGGTATCAAGGTGATACCATCATTCTCATGGCGATGACACTGAGGCTGGCGGACGACGAGACCGAGGCGCTGCGGCGGCGCGCTGAGCTGGAGCGCCGGTCGATGCAGGAAGTGGCGCGCCAGGCCATCCGCGAGTATGTCGAGAACCATAGCCGTGCCGAGTTCCTGGACCGCGTCCTCGACGAGGAACTGCCCCGGTACGCCGAGGCCCTGGAGCGGCTGGGCGAGTGATCTTCCTGGCGCTGCCCGGGCTGCTCCGTATCGCCGAGCGGACCCTGGGTGACTACGCGGTCCGGGACTACGGCCTGCTGGAAGCCGCCCTGGCACGTCCCCGGGCCACCGCCTTCGGCAAGGACGCCTACCCGGGCCTGGATGCCAAGGCGGCCGCGCTCCTGCACTCGATAGCCCGCAATCACGCCCTGATCGACGGCAGCAAGCGGCTCGCGCTCGCGGCGCTCATCGCCTTCTACGGCCTTAACGGCCGCCGACTCACGCTCACCAACGACGGTGCTTATGAACTTGTGATGAGCGTCGCCGCCGGGCAGCTCGACACCGTCGACGACATCGCCGCCATCCTCCAGCATGCGACAGAGCCGCGGGGCTAACGCGTTACCGTCATGCGTTCTCCCAGCTCAACGGCATATATGCAGATGCAGCCAAACCCCGCGATGCCGCCACCACCACCTGAAGCAGGCCGCCGGGTGGAAACTCGAGCAAAACCAGCCCGGCCACCACACATGGACCACACCCGCCGGACGCCGCTACACCACCGGCCCCACCACCTACCCCATCTGACGCGGGTCAGTTGAAGAACCGGCCCGACCCACGCAAAATCCTGGCCCCGGCAGAGGTTTGGCAGCCACCACAAACGCCTAACTACACGGCCTTGGTACTAGCCCCGGGCCAGCGCGGACCGCAGGAACTCCACGGTCCGGCCCCACGCCAGCTTGGCCGCGTCCTCGCTGTACGTGCCGAGCAGGTTCTCGTCGTTGAAGAACGCGTGCCCGGCGTCGTAGAAGTGGACCTGGACCGGCACGTCCGCCTGGCTGCGGACCTTCTCCATCGCCGAGCGCGCCTGATCCGCCGGGACCATCTGGTCCTGCTCGCCGAAGTGGCCCTGGACCGGGGCGCTGACGCCGGAGAAGTCCTCGCCGCCCTGGAAGAAGCCGTAAAACACGACCGCCGCGGCGACCTTCTTCCCCGCGCGCGCCGCCAGCTGCAGCACAAAGGATCCGCCCATGCAGAAGCCGGCCACGCCGACCCCGTCCGAGGTAACCGACGGCTGCGCCAGCAGGTAGTCGACCGCCCCGGCCAGATCCCGGACCGCCTCGGCGGGGGAGAGCTGACCCGCCAGGGACTGGGCCTCCTCCTCGTCGTGCGCCGTGTGGCCGCCGTACAGGTCCGGCGCCAGCACGACGAACCCCTCGCGCGCGAACCGGTTGCAGACGTCGGCGATGTGATCGGTCAGCCCCCACCACTCCTGGATGACGATGAGCCCCGGGCCGCTGCCGCTCTCCGGCACCGCGAGGTAACCGTGCGCGGTGCCCCCGTTGCTCGGGAACGTGACGTTCTGGTGCGGCGTCTGCTCCGTCATTTGCGTGTCCTCGTTTCCGCTGCGGACCCGAGCCGGGCCAGTGCCGGGCCCGAGAGCCGGTAGATATCCCAGTCGCCCATCGCCCGGGCCCCGATGGCCTGGTAGAACTCGATGGACGGCGTATTCCAGTCCAGCACTGCCCACTCCAGCCGCTGGTATCCGCGCTCGGCACAGATGCGGGCCAGCTCGGCGAGCAGCGCCCGGCCGTAACCGCGGCCGCGCAGCCCCGGCTCAACGAACAGGTCCTCCAGGTAGATCCCGTGCGTGCCGGTCCAGGTCGAGTAGTTCAGGAACCACAGGGCGAACCCCACCACCACGTCGTCATCCGCCGCGACGTGCGCGAAGATCGCGGGAGCGGGCCCGAACAGCGACCGCAGCAGATCCTGTTCGGTCGCGGTGACCTCATCGAGGGACTTCTCGTACTGCGCCAGTTCCCTGATCAGCCGGTAGATCGCCGGTACGTCATCGATGCGGGCAGCCCTGATCACGCCTCCAGCCTAATGCTGGCCATCTTCAGTGCTTCGCCCGGCGGCGACCACCCCGTCGACCGCGGCGAGCGGGTGGTCGTCCGGCGGCGACCGCCCGTTCGACCGTGGCGAGCGGGTCCGGGTCCAGCCCCCGCGGCACCAGCCGGGCGTGCAGGGCGCCGGCCCGGGCGGCCCAGCCGTGGTCGGTCCCCTCGGCCTGGTCGAGGTCGGCGTGGGCACGCAGGGCCTCAAGCTCGTGCCAGGCCAGGTGGTGGCGGACCGCCAGCCGTAGCGCGGCGTCGGCGGCATCACGGCCCTGATGCAGCAGGTCCGCATCGGCGGCGGCCTGGCTGGCGCGGATGCGCGCCCGCGCGGCCAGGGCGGCGGAGTGGGCGGGTACCAGTCCACGCGGGCTGGCGATGGTGACCGCCTCGTCCACATGCCGCTCAGCGGCGGCCCGGTCGCCCTGGGCGCGGGCGCAGTCGGCCAGGTCGGCCAGGGTGACGGCCAGCTCCGTGAGGTAATCGCCGTCGCGGAGACAGGTGGCCGCTGCGGTCAGGTGCTCCCCGGCCGTTGTGGTGTCCCCGGCGGCCAGGGCCAAGCGGCCCAGAAGACGGTGACACAACGCCAGCTCACCGTTCCAGCCGTACTCCCGGCAGATCTCGACGTTCCGGATGGTCAGTTTCCGGGCAGGCCCGGGCCGCCCCGTGCGGAGCAGCCGATCCGCCCAGCGTGTCCCGTGCCCCGAGTACAGATGGTCACCATCCGGGTCGTCGGCACGCTGGATCTTATCGGCGGTCATGGATTGCCGCTCAGCTTCTGCGGTGTCCCCGGCCAGGTCCGCCACCTCTGCCAGGTACTCGTGCCCAGCCCATATTTGCTCCCGGTCATCGGCGGTCTGCGCGCAAACGAGTGCCTCAGCCGCGACATCCCAGGCCGGCCCAGGATGCCCGAGTTCGGCAAGGCAATTGGCCAGGTCCTGCAGCGATATCGCAAGGTTGCGCGCATCTTCGGCATCGCGACGGACGTTGACGCTGATCGAGAAGTACTCCTGGGCCAAGGTGAGATCGCCGGCCATCAACGCGAACACTCCGACCGAATAGACGTAGTTGCTCATACGGCGGCTACCAAGATGAGCGTCACAGGCGTCCCGGAGGAGGGGGGTGGCCACGAATGCACCCGCGGCGCGTTGCCCGAGGCGGGCCGCCGGCAGGTCCCGCCAGACCTCGCCATTGCCGCCGCGCGTGCGGTAGAGGTCGTCGGCGGCTTCCCACTGGCCGGCGTCGAGCAGCAGTTCAATGGCCTCGACCACCCGCAGCCCTTCGTCCCGGCTGGTCACCGTCTCGGTTGGCAGCCCGGCCAGGGAAGTCTCGGCGGCGATTTCGGCGGCGTCCATGGCCAGCGGCCGGAACGTGCCGCGGACCAGCGGGTGGGCGGAGATGGTCCCGTCCGGGTGCCAGGAGGCCAGCCCGCTCAGCCGGTCGCGTATCGCGGCCTGGACCATGGCCGGCGTCCGCCCGGCCAGCCGGTCCCCGAACATTTCGTGCTGGGCCACCGCGAGCACCGCGTCGGCCGGAACCGGCCGGGCGAACAGCGATAGTGCCGCCAGCAGGTACCGGTCCGCCTCACTGAGCCGGTCGGCGTAGAACATCAGGACTTTGCCGACCCGCGCGTCGGTGCGGGTGGCTGCCTCCAGTTCGGCGCGCAGCGCGGCCAGATCGCCGGCGGGCGGGCGATCGGCCAGCAGCCCCGCCACCACCCGGGTGCCCAGGGCATGGCCGTCCACCGCACGGACCAGGGCCCGCCGCTCGATGTCCGGCAGCCAGTGGCCGCCGGCGCTGGCCAGCATTTCTGAGCCTTCGGCGGGAGTGAAGGGAGGTACCTCCAGCATCCGGGCCCGGCCGCCGTCGAAGCCTTCCAGATCCGCGAACGGGAACCGGCTGGTCAGCACGACGAGGCCGGCATGCTCCAGCTGGCAGGCGCCAGTCAGTACCTCCCGCAGCGTGCCGTTCAGCAGCCGCCCGAACCCGTCCCCGGCCGGGCCTTCCTGTGCCACTTCCAGCCCGTCCAGGACCAGCAGCAGCGGCACCGCCCGCAGCAGGGCCAGCATCGCCGTGGCCAGCCGGCCGGTACCCGCGATCACCATCCCGAGATCGTGCCGCGCCCACTCCAGCAGGGCCTCGGCCCAGTGTTCGGCGGATGAATCGGCGTAAAAACTCCACCCGAACACGCCCCGGATGCCGGATTGCCGGGCAGGGCCGCCGTCCTGGTTCCTCACCCAGTGGGTGACCAGGGCGGTCTTGCCCGCCCCGCCCCAGGCACTGACCCCGATCAGGGACACCTGGGGGTCGGCGGCCCACCGGTCCAGCCGGGTCAGCTCCTCGGCTCGCCCGGTGAAATGCGCGACCGGCTCCGGCTCCGGCTCCCACCGCATCGCCAGGGCCGGCTGGGCCCGGTCATCCTGCTGCCCCGGCGCGGCGGCGGCCGGTGCCTCGCTCGCGGCCGGGAACCGGTCAGCAGCCAGGGTCGCCAGCAGCCGCCCCAGCGCGGAGTGGTCTCCGCGGTCTCCTCTGCCCGGCGCCGGGTACAGCACCACCTGCGCGCCGTAGGCGATCTCGGCCCGCTGGGCGAGTATCTGCGGGTCGTTGCCGTCGGCGTCTGGGTCCCAGGCCATGACCGCGACGTGCCGCGGCGCGCCGCCCGGGTCGATGCGGGTGCCGGTCCGGTCGGCGATCTCCCGCAGGATCGCGGTGATCCGCTGGTCGGCGAAGCTGAACCCGATCCAGATCAGGTGCCCGTCCATCAGCCGGGCCAGCACGTGCGGCAGTTTCCCGGCGTAGGCGCGCCGGTACTCCGTCGTGGCCAGCACGATGCTGTCGGGCCGGTTGTGCTGGCCGTGCGCGAACAGCACGGGCAGCTCGGCGTCACCGAACACGTCCCCGGTCCGCCACCGGTCCAGGCCCAGCTCGTCTTCCCAGGTCATGAACCCCGTGGTGGACGTGCCCGGCCGGACCCGGATCCGGGCATCGGTGATGCCCGGGTCATAGTTGGTCGTCACCACGGCCTTGAACGCGCACCGGCACACCAGTTCCTGCACCGGCGTCCATGACCGGCCGGTCTCCGGGTCGGTCCGCACCCGCAGGATCTTCCGCAGTACCTCCCGGTATATTGCCGCGCCCAGGCGGGCGCGGACGATCTCCACCACCTCTTCCGGGCTGGACGCGGCCAGCGCCCGGCACGTCGCGGCCTCCCGGTCGTCCAGCCGGTCGCTGGCGGCCTCGACCAGATCCGCGATCAGCCCCGCCCACAGCGGGTACAGCGGCGCCGATACCCCCGCGCCCAGGAACGCCACCGCCTCACCGGAGGCCATGTAGTCGCGCAGCGCTCCTAAACCGGGCTTGTTGACCCGCGCCAGTTCCGCGGCCTGCTCCGGCGGCAGGCCATCGAGATAGTTACCCGCCCCATCCCCGTTCATGGAGCCGATCTTCCCGCAAACGCGGGCGAATCACAGCCGGTCCGGCCGCAAGACCCGGTACTTACTTCGTGCGGGCCAGGGTAAGGCCGTCGCCCAGCGGGAGCATGACGACCTCGACCCGGTCGTCGGCGGCGGCGTGGTCGTTGAAGTCGCGGACGGCCTGGACGAGTTCGCTCTCGTTACCGGCGTCGATCACCCGGCCGTGCGAGAACGTGTTGTCCACCAGGATCGCGCCGCCGGGCCGGACGCGCGGCACGACCTCGTTCCAGTAGGCCAGGTAGCCGGTCTTGTCGGCGTCGATGAACGCCAGGTCGAACTGCGGCGCGCGGGGCAGCGCCCGGACCGTGTCCAGGGCCTGCCGAGCCGCAGCTCGATCTTGCCGGACAGGCCCGCCCGGTCCCAGTATTTGCGGGCTACTGAGGTCCATTCGTCGCTGATGTCGCAGCACAGCAGATGACCGTCGTCGGGCAGCCCCCGGGCCAGGCAGATCGAGGAGTACCCGGTGAAGGTGCCGATCTCCAGCGCCGACCGGGCCCCGATCAGCCGGGTCAGGATCGTCATGAACGTGCCCTGCTCGGGGGCGATCGGCAGGGACACCTCACCCGGGTACCACTCGGCCGTCTCGTGCGCGAGCTCGCGCAGGATCGCGTCGGGCGGCGTGCTGTGCGCACACAGGTACGCGTTGATGTGCATGCCGATCTGCTCACTTCGCTGTGCCACACGCATAACTTAACCGACCTGGCCGGCCCGGCCCGTGCACCCGCGCGGGACTGTACGCTCATCGCCGATGAGCAGACCCCGGACGGCGCGTCATCGTCTCGCCGTGGCCGCGGCGACCGCCGCCGCGGCGGCCGCGTACACCACCTACGGGCTGGTGCAGTACGCGACGTTCCGGGTGGGCACCTTCGATCTGGTGATCTTCGATCAGGCGGTGCGCTCCTACGCGCACTTCCACCCGGGCATCGCCCCGGTGAAGGGCGTCCAGGACGGGTTCGGCCCGGCCTTCTCGGTGCTCGGTGACCACTGGTCACCGGCCATCGCGCTGCTCGCCCCGCTGTACTGGCTCTATGACGGCCCGCAGAACCTGATCGTGGCGCAGGGCGTGCTGTTCGCCCTGGCGGTGCCGCCGCTGTGGGCGTTCACCCGCCGTGTCTGCGCGTCCCCGGCCGCGGCGTACCTCGCGGCCGGGGCCTACGCGCTGAGCTGGCCGGTCGCGGAGGCGGTCGCCGCCGGGTTCCACGAGGTGGCGTTCGTGCCGGTGCTCACCGCGGTCTTCCTCGAGCGGCTGGCCGCCGGGCGGATCCGCACCGCGCTGGCGGCCGCGTTCGCTCTGCTGTTCGTCAAGGAAGACATGGGCCTGCTCGTGGCGGGGTTCGGGCTGTTCCTGCTGGCCACGCGCGGGGCCCGGTTCGCCGGCTGGGCCCCGGGGCACCCGCTGGCCCGCCGCCGTGACCGGATCATCCTCGGCGGGTGCCTGGTCATCGGCGGGATCGCCGCCATGCTGCTGGCCACCTACGTGCTGCGGCCGGCCTTCGGCGGGCGGGCCGGTTACTACTGGGCCTACTGGTCGCTGGGCGGCAACGCCCGGCTCGCCGCCGGGCACGTGCTCCGGGATCCGCTCGCGGCTGCGCGGCTGGCCATCACCCCGCCGGTCAAGCTGACCACGATGGCGTGGCTGGCCGGGGTGCTGCTGTTCCTGCCGCTGCTGTCCCCGATCACGCTGGCCGCGCTGCCGCTGCTGGCCGAGCGCATGCTGGCCTCCTCCCAGCCCAACTGGTGGGGCACGGCGTACCAGTACAACGCGTTCGTCGAGATGGTGCTGGTGTGTGCGGCGGTGGACGGAGTGGCCCGGATCGCCAGCTGGGCCGCCCGCGCCCGGGCCCGGCGTACCGTGGCCCCGGCCCGGGCGCTCGAGCCCAGTATCCCTAGCGGCCCCAATACCCCCAACGGCCACGGCACACCTAACAACCACAGCGGCCACAGCACACCCAGCGGCCCCGGCGAGCCCGCCCGGGCCGCCCGGTGGGCGGTGACCGTCACCGGGCTGGCCTGCGCCGCGGCCCTGGCCGCCGCGCCCCGGTTCGCCCTCGCGAGCCTGGCCACCCCTGGTTTCTACGGACGGGACAGCCAGATGCGGGCCGAAGCGGCCGCGGACGCCACGGTCCCGGCAGGCGTGACGGTGGACGCCGCCCAGATGCTCGGGCCGCAGCTGTCCGGACGCGACACCGTGCTGCTGTGGGGACCGTCCGCGACCTCGGCGGCCTGGATCGTCGCGCAGACGCACTACACCTACCCGTTCCCGAGCCTGTCCGGCCAGCGGGCCCAGATCGGGGACCTGGAACGGCGCGGCTACCAGGTGGCCTTCCGCCGCGGCGGGTATCTCGTGCTGCACCGGCCGTCCGCCACCCAGGTCACGAGCCGGGCGCGACACGCCTGAGGCACGCCCGCGTGCACTAGCCTGGGGCGCATGGCGACGCATGCGATAGCCCCGCCGGTCAGCGAGGCGTTGCACATTCCCAGCCCGTCGGTCAACGGTTTCCACATCGGTCCGCTGTTCATCCACGTCTACGCGCTGATGTACCTGGTCGGCATCGCGGTCGCGATCATCATCACCCGCCGCCGCTGGGCCGCTGCCGGCGGGGATCCCGAGCTGATCTACGACGTCGCCATGTGGAGCGTGCCCGCCGGGATCATCGGCGGCCGGATCTACTTCGACATCACCACGCCGATGGACATCCCGCACGTCTGGTACGGCGTGTTCGCGGTATGGACCGGTGGCCTCGGCATCTGGGGCGCGATACCGGTCGCGGTCCTGGTCGGCATCTGGCGGACCCGCCGGGCCGGCGGCAACGTCCCGGTGATCATGGACGCGGTGGCGCCCGCGCTGCTGGTCGCGCAGGGCATCGGCCGGATCGGGAACTACTTCAACAAGGAACTGTTCGGCGGCCCGACGAGCCTGCCGTGGGGCCTGGAGATCCCGCTCGCCTACCGCCCGCCCGGGTATACGGCCTTCGCCTTCTTCCAGCCGACGTTCCTGTACGAGCTGATCTGGGACGTCGCGCTGGCCGCGGCCCTGGTCTGGCTCGGCCATCACCGGAAGATCTTCGCGCCCGGCCTGTTCGCGCTGTACGTGGCGGGCTATTCCGCGTTCCGGATCTTCGAGGAGTCACTCCGGGTGGACTCGTCGAAGTACTTCCTCGGCCTGCGGCTGAACATGTACGTGGCCTGCGTCCTCGCCGTCGCGGGCCTGGCCTGGTTCGTGCTCATCCAGCGCCGGGGGCGCCGCGCGGTGGCGGCCGGGCGGACGGCGCCCGAGCTGGCGGCGGGCGGTGCGCAGCCCAGCCGGGTCGGCGCCACCGACGCGGACGGGGCCCTCACCGAGGCCATCGTGCCCGCCGGTCCGGCCGCGGCCGCACCGGGCGACGAAGCTTCCGGGACGGCCCCGGCCGGCGAGGCCGCCACTGCCACCGCCGAGGACACCCCCGCTCAGAGCGGGTAGCCCACGCCCGTCAGCCGCTCGGACTCCGCCCACAGACGGCGCTGGAGTTCTGCGTCTATCCTTCCCGCCAGGCGGCCGCCCACGCCGCCCGGCCCGGGCTACGCGGAGATCCCGGCCCGGGCTACGCGGAGATCCCGGCCCGGGCTACGCGGAGATCCCGGCCGGGCTGGCGGCGGCCTGCCCGGCGCGGGCCCGCCACCAGGCCTGGCCGTGCTCGGGCAGCATGTAGATCGGGTCGTAATAGGGGTACTCGCGGCCGATGGCGAGCTGATCGCCGGTCTCGACCGCGGTGCGGTAGTTCTTCGTCCAGTACGAGATGCCCAGCTCGGTGTCGTACCGCCCGACCTGGTGCACCCAGCGCTTGCCGACGTAAGGAACGTCGCATACGACGCGCGGGGTGCCGAACCCGGGCAGGTACCCCATGACCTGGTGCTGCAGGTCCTGCCCCTCGCTCAGGGTCAGCCGCCAGTGCTCGCTGCCCGGGATCATGTCGCACATGTAGAAGTAGTAGGGCATGATCTTCGCCTCGTCCAGCAGCGCGAAGCTGAGGTCAAGCAGCGCCCCGGCGCTGTCGTTGACGCCGCGCAGCAGCACGCCCTGGTTCCGGACGTCCCGGATGCCGGTATCCAGCATGGCGCGGGCCGCGCGGGCCACCAGCGGGGTGACCGACTGCGCCGCGTTGACGTGGGTGTGGATGGCCAGGCTCACCCCCCGGTCCGCGGCGGTCGCCGCCAGCCGCGCCATCCCGGCCCGGACCTCATCGCTCAGCCAGTGCTGCGGCAGCCCCATCAGGGCCTTGCTGGCCAGCCGGATGTCACGGATGCTGTCGATGCCCAGCAGGGCGGCGACGAACTCCTCCAGCCGGGGCCACGGCAGGTTGGCTACGTCACCGCCGGAGACGACCACGTCGCGGACGCCGGGGGTACGGCGCAGGTAGGCGATCATGGCGCCCAGCCGGTCGGCCCGGGGCAGCTCGAACTTGTGCTTGTCCGCCGCCGGTGTCGGGTTGCCGACCAGGTCCATCCGCGTGCAGTGCCCGCAGTACTGAGGGCAGGTGGGCAGCACCTCGGCCAGCACCTTGGTGGGGTAGCGGTGGGTGAGGCCCTCCACCGCCCACATCTCCGCCTCGTGCAGCGAGTCGCGCTGCGCGTACGGATGCGACGGCCAGTCCGCGCGCCGGTCGCTGAAGACCGGGATCATGTAACGGCGCACCGGGTCGGCGTAGAAGGCGTCGGTGAAACCGGGAGCGTCCGGGGCGGTGTGCGGCGCCATCGTGTTGAGCATCTGCGGCGGCACCAGCATGGACATCGTGGCCCGCGCCCGCTGGTCCTGGTCCAGGTCGGTGAAGAACGCCTCACCGAGCCCGCCGCCGGTCACCTGGCGCAGCTGGCGGGCGTTCTTCACGCAGTGCGCTCGCTGCCACTGCGCCGACTCCCACTCCTCGGTACTCACTGCGGCCCAGCCGGGGAAGCGGCGCCAGTCCGGTTCGGCGAGCTCCCGGCGCCGGTAGACATACGGCTGGTCGATCACGAGGCCTCCCGGTCACCGATCGTCGGATAATAATCTGTCGTCAGATGGCAGTATCTTAAAGAAGATTTCGTCAAAATAGTATCTAGCAGGAAAATTTGTTGTTACATGCGGGCCGCATACTGCGAACGCATGGATGATCGGCACCACCGGGAAGGATGATGGCATGACCAGTTCGCCGCTCGGATTGCACCGCGTCTGTGAGCCGGAGCCGGGCGTGCCCCGGGGCGCCACGGCGGTGCTGCCGCAGGCCGCGTGGCGGCTTGACCCCGACCCGCGGATTCAGCCCGACGAGGTGCGGGTGCGGGTCGAGCGGCTCAACCTGGACGCCGCCTCGTTCCGCCAGATCCGCGAGTCCACCGGCGGCACCCCGGACGCGATGCGCGCGGCCGTGCTCGGCGTGATCACCCGCCGGGGCAAGATGCACAACCCGGTGACGGGGTCGGGCGGCATGCTCACCGGCGTCGTCGCGGAGGCGGGCCCGCGGTCCCCGCTCGGCCTGCGGCCCGGGATGCGCATCGCCACGCTGGTCTCGCTGAGCCTTACCCCGCTCGCGATCACCGACGGGCTTGCCCGCTGGGACGGCCGGTCCGAGCAGATCCCGTGCGAGGGGCACGCGATCCTGTTCGCCCGGTCGATCGCCGTCCCGCTGCCGGACGACCTGCCGGCCGAGCTCGCGCTGGCCGTCTTCGACGTCTGCGGCGCTCCCGCGCTCACCCAGCGCGTCGTCCGCGCCTACCGCGACGGCCGCGCCCTCGGCGCCGGCGAGCCGGGTACCGCGGGCCGGCCGGGGCCGGGGGAGACGCCGCCCGCCGCCGGCCAGCCGGATAGGGCCGGCCTGGCGGAAACGCCGGCCGCGGGCCGCCGTAACGGACGGGCGGGGCCGGTTGTCGCCATCCTGGGCGCGGCGGGCAAGAGCGGCTCGCTGTCGGCGGCGGCGGCCCGCGCGGCGGGGGCGGCCGCGATCATCGGCGTGGTGCCCGGCGACGCGGAGGCCGCCATCCTGCACGAGTCCGGCCTCACCGACGCGATCGTGCGGGCCGACGCGCGGGATCCGGTGGCCCTCGCCGAAGCGGTCGCGGGCGCGGGCGGGCCCGCCGACGTGACCGTCGTCTGCGTGGACGTGCCCGGCTGCGAAGGCGGCGCGATCCTGGCCACCGCCCCCGGCGGGACGGTCATCTTCTTCTCGATGGCGACGTCGTTCAGCGCGGCGGCCCTCGGGGCCGAGGGCATGGCCGCCGACGTGACCATGCTGATCGGCAACGGGTACACGCCCGGCCACGCGGAGCTCGCGCTGAACCTCATCCGCACCAACGACGCCGTCCGCGCCCTGTTCGAGCGCCGCGTCTTCCATGATCGGCGTCGGTTTTCCGCACATACTGCGGAAAACCGACGCCTAACCGGGGCGGGCGCGGTGGCGGAGAGCGGCCCGGGAGCCGAGGAGGCTGCTATGGCGGGGGGAACTCAGGCGCTCACTGGGAAGGAGGCGTGATGACGTCGAAACTGGGGCTGGATCCGGCCACCGTGCGGGAGGCGCGGGACCTGGCCCGGCGCGCGGGGGAGCCCATCACCGAGATGGCCAGGACGCACACCACGGTGTCCGTCGAGCGTGCCGTGCTGCGGCTGGCCGGGCTGGACGGGGCCGGCCCGGACGGCATGCCGTGGGTGAACCGGCTGGCCGACGCGGTCCGGGATAGCGTCGGCCTGGAGCACGGTGTGGCCCTCCCGGTCTGGCACGCGCTGGAGACCACCGGGCACGCCTCGCTGCGCCATCTCGCCGAGGCCACCGCCGCGGGCACGGTGACGTTCCGGCTTCCCGAGGGAGACGCTGCACGGAGGGCGCGCGATGCCGCAGCCCGTTCGGTATCCCGGGGCTTCGCCACCATCGACGGCCAGCGGGCGCAGCGGTCCCGCATGATCGCGGCCACCGCCGACCCGCCCAAGCCGTGGATCTACCTGATCGTGGCGACCGGCGACATCTACGAGGACATCCCGCAGGCGCAGGCCGCGGCGCGGGAGGGCGCGGACATCATCGCGGTCATCCGCTCCACCGGGCAGTCGCTGCTGGACTACGTGCCCGAAGGCGCCACCCGCGAGGGCTACGCCGGCACCTACGCCACCCAGCAGAACTTCCGGCTGATGCGCGCCGCCCTCGACGAGACCTCGCGCGAGCTGGGCCGGTACGTGCGGCTCACCAACTACGCGTCCGGGCTGTGCATGCCGGAGATCGCGGCGCTGGCCGGGCTGGAGCGCCTGGACATGATGCTGAACGACTGTATGTACGGCATCATCTTCCGGGACATCAACCCCCGCCGGACGTTCATCGACCAGCGGTTCTCGCGCCAGGTGCACGCGCGCGCCGGGATCGTGATCAACACCGGCGAGGACAACTACCTGACCACCGCGGACGCCGTGGACGCGGCGCACACGGTCGTGGTCAGCCAGCTGCTGAACGAGTACTTCGGCAAGGAGGCGGGGCTGGCCGACAGCCAGCTCGGGCTCGGGCACACGTTCGAGATCAACCCGGCGGTGCCGGACTCGTTCCTGCTGGAGCTGGCGCACGCGCAGCTGGTCCGCGAGCTGTTCCCGGACGCGCCGCTGAAGTACATGCCGCCGACCAAGCACATGACCGGCAACGTCTTCGCCGGCTACCTGCTGGACGCGTTCTTCAACCTGTGCGGGCTGATGACCGGTCAGTCGATCCTGCTGATCGGCATGATGACGGAGGGCATCCACACGCCGTTCCTGTCCGACCGTGACCTGGCCCTGGAGAACGTCCGCTACGTGCGCGCCGCCGCCGGGCGGCTGGGGGACAGCTTCCGCCCCGAGCCGGACGGGTTCGTCGCCGCGCGGGCCCGCCAGGTGCTGGAGGAGGCCACCGGGCTGCTGCGGCGGATCGGCGACGAGGGCCTGCTGCGGGCGATCGCGGACGGGACGTTCGGCGTGACGAAACGCCCGCCGGAGGGCGGCCGCGGGCTGGACGGGGTGGTGGTGAAGGCGCCGGGATACTGGAATCCCGCCGCCGACATCCTCGACGGCACCCCGACCAAGCCGAGCCCCGAGCCCGTGGAGGCGAAATGACCACAAACGGAACGGCGGGCGGCGAGGGGCCGTACGGAGCCCAGCCAGTCCCAGCGGCGGGTGGCGAGCGGCTATCCCCTGATGCTGCGGCGAGTGGCGAACGGCTGCCGCCTGACGCTACGGCGAGTAGCGACGGGCGAAGCCCGGAGATCGCGCCGCCCGCGGGGGCTTCAGCCCCCCGGCGGCGCGATGCCACGGCGGGAACCGCCGCCGGGGCGCGGAGCGCAGCGGGGGGTTCCGGGGGGTCGCCCCCCCGGGCCGGCACAGTAATCCGCCCGTACGGGGACACGACCGGGGACGGGCGGGTGCAGGTGTCGTTCACCTTGCCGGTGCCGTTCGGCGGCGAGACCGAGCGGGCCCGCGCCGAAGGCGCGGCGCTGCAGCTCGCCGCGAAGATGGGCCTGGACCCGGCGATGGTCGTGCACGCCAAGGGAATAGGGCCGGACTTCACGTTCTTCATCGTGTACGGCCGGGTAAGCCACCTGGTCGACATGTCCGCGGTGACCGTGACCGAACGGGCGTTCCCGCTGCTGAGCGCACAGGAGGTGAACCTGCGCATCCGCTCGGCGCTGGGCCGCAAGTTCGTGGTCGTGGGCGCGTGCATCGGCACCGACGCGCACACCGTCGGCATCGACGCGATCCTGAACGTCAAGGGTCACGCGGGTGAGAAAGGCCTCGAGTATTACCGGGAGATACGCGTGGTGAACATGGGAGCGCAGGTGGGCGTGCCGGATCTGGTGGCCCGCGCCCGCGCCGAACGGGCCGACGCCGTGCTCGTCAGCCAGGTGGTGACGCAGCGCGACGCGCACCTGTCGAATGCGCGGGAGATGTCCGCGGCGTTCCGGGACGCGTACCCGGCGGGCGGCGGACCGGTCCTGGTGGTGGGCGGCCCGCGGTTCGACCCGTCCGCCGCGGGCGACCTGGGCGTCGACGCGATCTTCGGCCGCGGCACGACCCCGCGCGAAGTGGCCAGTTACCTGGCCGCGACCCTCGACCCGGAGCCGGAGCGGGCCCATGCCTAACGCGCAGGACCCGCGGCTGGGGCTGTCGGTGACGCACCGGCGTTACGTCCGGTACGGGGACGCACACTACGGCGGGAACCTCGTGGACGGCGCGTACGCGCTCGCTTTGTTCGGTGACGTCGCCACCGAGGTGTGCATCCGGATGGACGGGGACGAGGGGCTGTTCGCCTCCTACGCTGACGTGCAGTTCCGGGCGCCGGTCCAGGCCGGGGACATCATCGAGGCGACGGCCGCGGTCACCGCCGTGGGGCGGCGCAGCCGGGAGCTGACGTTCGAGGCCAGCGTGGTGTGCCGGGCCGACCCGGCCCGGGGGCCTTCGGCCGCCGCGGTACTCCCGGAGCCGCTGGTGGTAGCCACCGCCACCGGCACGGTGGTCGTCCCCGGGCCCGCGCCCGGCGGGCCCCCGGGGCCCGCATCAAGCGCCGCCACCGGCGCCGAATCTGACTCCTCTGTGTAATCGAAGATCCGTTATTCGCGCCGGACGTCCCCCGTTAGGTATACGCAAAGTAACGATTTCGGGGGTTGACATCGCCCGGATGCGCGGTAAGTTTCTGCACACAGTCCAGCACCGGGCTGGCCGGCCGGAGGGTAGCCGGCCCGTGATCATCTGGCCCGCGCCAGGCGGAGGCGTGCATCCAGCCGCCCCAGCGCCAGGCGTGGCAGCGCCAGACGTGACGGCGCCAGACGTGATTGCGGGCTGCTACGCGGAACCGGCTGGACGGGGGGTTGGGCTTGGGAGGGGGCCCGGGCGCCCAGTAGACAACGGAAGCCGATCTCGTTGCCGGCGGGATGGTTTTCGGTCCGAAGGCGCAGCCCGGGTCCCTTTCCTTTGCCCTCGGCCAGCCCGGCTTGCATACTGGTAAGTAACCCCTGGATGGCGTCGCGGCCCCCGGGGCCGGTGCCGGTACTGTGCCTGTCCCGCGCCGGTGAGCATGAGCAGAGCACACCCCCTGGACCCCGGTCTGCGGCCAGCCGTGACGGCGCGGCTTCGTACCGTACTCACACGGGATCCTCAGCTCGTGCTCGGATAAAGCAGGGCACGGGGCCGATATCCTGGTCGGCCTGAACCAGCCACATCACCCCAGGCGGAGGCAGGAAGCGTGGCAGAGCCCACTTCAGCTATCGAGCGCGTCGCCGTCATCATGCCGACCTACGAGGAACGGCAGAATCTTGAGGCCATCGCCGGGCGTCTGCGCGCTGCGGTTCCGCATGCGGACCTGCTGGTCGTCGACGACAACAGCCCTGACGGCACCGGTGACCTGGCCGACAAGTTGTCGGAGGCCGACACGCACATCCAGGTCCTGCACCGGACCGAGAAGGCCGGGCTGGGCCCGGCCTACATCGCCGGCTTCCGCTGGGCCATGGAGCGCGGCTACGACGCCGTGGTGGAGATGGACGCGGACGGCTCGCACCAGCCCGAGCAGCTCCCGCAGCTGCTGGCCGCGCTGGCGGGCGCCGACGGGGTGATCGGGTCCCGGTGGATCCCGGGCGGGCAGCTCCTCAACTGGCCGAAGTCGCGTGAGATCCTGTCCCGCGGCGCCAACATTTACACCCGCCTCATGCTGGGGCTCGGCATCAGGGACGCGACCGGCGGTTACCGGGCCTACCGCATGTCCGCGCTGCGGGCTATCAGCCTGGACACGATGGAATCGGCCGGCTACTGCTTTCAGATCGACCTGACGCTGCGGCTGGTCCAGGCGGGCCTGAAGATCGTGGAAGTGCCGATCACGTTCGTGGAACGGGAGCGCGGGGCCAGCAAGATGAGCCGGGCCATCATCGGCGAGGCGTTCCTGCGCGTCGCGCAGTGGGGCCTCGGGTCGCGGCTGAAGAACCTGAAGGCCCCGGCACGCCAGCGCCCCGGGGCGTGACACCCCGGGGCGCGGTGCGAGCAGAATTACGGTGCTAGCACATACGGTGCGGGTACGGTGCGGGCGAATCAGTGCGCTGGCGGATGGGTCGCTGAAATGGCGGGCTTTCCGGTCGGCTCAGCCAGTCATGCCCGGCCTCGCGTGGACGCTCCCGGGCGGTAGGTCAGGCGCTCTTGCGCTGCCTTCGGTCGCGGCGGGCACCGCTTTCCTCGGCCGGGGCGCCGCGCCGTCCGCGGATCACCTCGAGCCGCTCGGCGAGGACCGCCTCGAGGTCGTCGACCGTGCGCCGCTCCAGCAGCATGTCCCAGTGGCTGCGCGGGGCCTTCACCTTCTTCGGCGCCGGCGATTCGCCGGTGGCCGCGAACGCGACCGCGCCGCAGACACGGCACTCCCACGTAGGCGGAAGCTCTGCCTCAGCGGCGAAGGGCACGGTAAAATGGTGCCCCTTAGGGCAGTCAAAGGCGACCTCCTGGCGTGGGGCAAGGTCAGTATTGCGGTCGTTCTCATAGCTCGTCGATCCGAGCCGGGTGCCGCGTAGTGCGCGTTCGGCCATTGGCGTGCTGCCTCCCAAGCGCTCAGCCGTTCATGTGTGCCAACGCTGAATACGGGGACAAGATTCCCGGTTACGCTCCGATCCAACCCTGATATGCATACTCAATGCCCTGCGCGTAGTTTCCGGGCGCGCCGGGCCGGGCGCGGATCGGGCCGGGCGAGAGGCAGCGCGCCCGGCCGGAGGGCAGGTGCGGTCGGCCGGAGGGCAGGTCAGGACGGCCAGAGGCCCCGCTCGGTGAGCAGGTCACGCAGCAGCACCGTCTCGTCGGTCATGATCCCGTCGGCGCCCAGGTCCAGCGCGCGTTCCATGTCCGCGCGGCGGTTCAGGGTCCACACGTGGACCTGCAGGCCGGCCCCGTGCGCCTTCTGGATAAACGACGTCGTGGCGATCCGGCCGGGTATCTGCGCACAGTGCACGCCGGTGCGGGCCAGCCGTTCGGCCAGCGCGGCGCCGCAGATGGGGATGCCGCCGGCCAGCCGCAGGGCCGCCACCCCGGATGGCGACAGGGCCATGCAGACCGGGCGGTCCAGCAGGGCCCGCGCCGCGTGCAGCCGGCGCGCCGAGAACGACGTCACGCACACCCGGTCCCACGCGCCGGTGCGGCGCAGCACGTCCATCATCGGCCGGATCGCCAGCACGTCCTTCAGGTCGATGTTGAACCGGAGGGCCCGCCACGCGCCGAGCAGATCCTCGATCAGCGGGATCGGCTCGGCGCCGCCGATCCGGGCCCCGGCGACGTCACGATAGGTCATCCGTGAGATCCGGCCGGTCCGGTCGGTGACCCGGTCCAGGGTGCGGTCGTGGAAGGCGAGGAGGACGCCGTCCGCGGTGGCCCGGGCGTCGGTCTCGAGGTGGGTGTAGCCGAGGCCGATGGCGTGCTCGAAGGCGGCCCAGGAATTCTCCGGCTGATGCGCCGCGCCTCCCCGGTGCGCGAACGCGAGGGGGAGGGCGTGGTCGAGGTAGGCAACGGGACGGCGTTGATCAACGTCTGCTCGCAGCACGCTGCCCAGTATCGGCTCTTCGTCACTGTGTTCGGTGAACAGCGCACATCATCCCGGAGAGGTTTCGGTGTCAGATTGCCAGCGGCCGGCCCGGCCGTGGTCCGCCGGGCCCGCGCCTTCCCATTCGCGCCGCCGGGCGTCGGCCAGCGCGATAGCCGCCGCGACGGCTACGTTCAGTGAGCCTACCCGCCCCACCTGAGGAATGTAGGCGGCCGCGTCGCAGGCGGCCAGCAGCGCGGGGGAGCAGCCGTGGTCTTCGTTGCCGATCGCGAGGCAGACGTTCCCGCCGACCGGCGCCGCATACAGCGGGACGGCGCCGTCGGCCAGCTCGATGGCGACCACCCGGAGCCCCGAGGCGGCCGCGGCCTTGGCGGCCGAGGCGGCCGACGGCTCGCGCTCAGCGGACAGGAACCGTTCCGTGCCGAGCGCGGTCTTGCGCACCGAGGGATGGTCCAGCGGCGCGGTGTTCCCGCACAGCCAGATGTGCTCCACCCCGAACGCCGCGGCCGTCCGCACGATCGAGCCGACGTTGAACGGCTGCGTGACCGAGTCGAGCAGCAGCGCGATCCGCGCCTGGGTGCCGCGCCGCCAGGCCCGGTTCAGCCGCTTGACGTCGGTCGGGCGGAGCTGGCGGGGCCGGTTCTCGCCGCCGGCCGGGTGGTCGGTCATGCGGTCGCTCCCGGGGTCTCCGGGCCCGCCGGGTCTGCTGGGTCTGCTGGGTCTTCTGGGGCTGCCGGGCCTGCCGGGGCAGCCGGGCCTGCTAGGCCTGCCGGGGCCGCCGGGCGGGTGATCCGCAGGACGCGGTAGCCGGCCCGGGACGCGATCCGCCGCACGTCCCAGCCCTGCCCGGTCAGCCAGCGGTGCAGTGAGTCGGCGCCCAGGTGGCGCTGGACCACGGCGGTGGCGGCGGCGCCGGGCGCCAGCCGCGGCAGCCAGCCGCCGAGCAGGTCGTGCAGCGCCTGCTTGCCGATACGGATCGGCGGATTCGACCAGATCCCGGCGTAGCTGGCGGGCAGCGCCGGGTCGCCAGGCGTCACGGCGCGCACGTTGTCCAGCCCGGCTCGCGCCGCGTTCCGCGCGCAGAGGGCCAGCGCCCGCTCGTTCACGTCCACCGCCCATACCGTCGCGGCGGGTGCGCGCGCCGCAAGGACCAGGGCGACCGGCCCGTACCCGCAGCCCAGATCGAGGAGGTCGCCGCCGGGCGGGTGGCCGGGCGGATCGGCCGCGACGTCGAGCAGCAGCCGGGTGCCGGCGTCGAGCCGGGCCGGGGAGAATACCCCCGCGTCGGTGTCCAGCTCCAGGTGCACGCCGGGCAGCAGCACGTGGACCTGCCCGGGCCGGTGCCTGGTCTCAGGGCGCGCGGTGAAGTAGTGGTCGCTCACGATCCGCCGTGGTCTCCGCGGCCAGGGCCGGGTTGATGTACTGCCGGGTCATCCAGCGCTCGACGACGAACGTGAGGATGGGGATGGTCCCGGCCAGCAGCAGCAGGATCGTCCGGGACGGCCGCAGCCGCAGTTTCCACGCCAGCAGGGCGGCGGTGACCAGGTAGATCATGTACAGGATGCCGTGCACCGTGCCGACGACGTTGACCACCGCGGGGTGCCCCGCGATCTGCAGCGGGATGCCCACGAAGCACAGGATCACCAGCACCACGCCCGTGATGTAGGCCATCACGCGGTACCGGAGCACGGTTCCTCGCACCGGTGCTACCTCCTGTCCCCGCGGCTTTCCGCCTGCCGGTTGAGCTTGGCCAGGTACGCGTTGTACGAGGCGAGCTCGGGATCGTACAGCTCGATCTCGCCCGACATACTACCCGGCATAGTCGTCCCGTCCGGGCCTGCCGGGCCCGCCGGGCCGAACGCGCCGCCGGGCAGCACCGGCGCATCGCGCGGCGCTACCTCGCCGCGGCGGATCCGGAACTCGTCCCGGATCGTCTTGGCCCAGAACACGGCGCCCATCAGCGCGAAGATCGGCCACTCGAACGTGTACGCCCAGCTCAGCGCGTTGCCGGCCAGGGCCCGGTGCAGCTGCCAGTCACCCAGCCAGAACATGCCCCAGAAGGCGGCGACCGCGAACGCATGCCAGGCCAGCCAGCGCGGCGAGATCAGGAACCGCCACGTGGGGCCCGCGGGACGCACGCCGCCCGCCGGACCGGGGGAATCCGTGGCGCTCGCGGGGCTCCCCGGGCCCGCGGCCGCCGTCCCGGCATTGTCCATGCCACGAGGGTAACGCCGCCGCCGGTTCGCCGGGACGCACCCTGGCCAGCGGACGGCGCACCCTGGCCAGCGGGCCCCGTGCCAGCCGGTTCTGCTCCGTATGGGAGTCATCACATTCCGTTCCTGGCAGTAACTGAATGGTGTTGCCCACGGCCGGGGCCGTTTCTGGAGATAATCAGGCCCCATGGCGATGGCTGACGTGATCTTCTCCCGGCGCGACGGGCTGTCGGGACGTCTCCCCGACCGGCTGGAGGACCTGCGCGGTCCGCAGGAGGGCGTGGTCGTGCTGCCCGTCCATCTCACCTGGCATGGCCTGCGCGAGTTCGACGTATCCAGGGACGAGTCACGGCTCGTCCTTTACAGCATCCTGCTCGGCCAGGGCCGGCGAGGGGACCTGGCGCGGTTCGTCAACGCGCGGCGGCTCACCGAAGACTGGCCGGCGCTGGCCGCCCTGCTCAGCGAGCGTATGCGCCGGGCCTGCGAACGCCGTCTCGGCCTGCCCGGCCGAGCCTGAGCCGGCCATATGCGGGCGCCGCGGGGTGTGCTTGGCTGGATGCATGCGTAAATACGTGATAATGGGGGTGCAGGGCAGCGGCAAGGGCACACAGGGCAAGTTGCTCGCCGATGACCTAGACCTCGTCCACATCGGCGTGGGTGACATCTTCCGCTGGAACGTGGTGAACCACACCAAGATGGGAGCCCAGGTCCGGCGGATCATGGCCGAGGGCAACCTGGTCGGCGACGACATGGCCGAATCGGTGGTCCGCGGCCGGCTCACCGAACACGACTGGAACTACGGCTTCATCATCGACGGTTTCCCCCGGAACCGGCGGCAGGCCGAGTTCTTCCTGGAAAGTTACGACATCGACGGGGTCATCGAGCTCGACCTGCCGGACAGCGAGGTCCGGCGGCGGGTGATGGCCCGGCGGCTGTGCTCCGACTGCGGGATGGACTATAACCTGCTGGCCAACAGCCCGGCCGTGCCCGGGAAGTGTGACGTGTGCGGAGGGGAGCTGCTCACCCGTGAGGACGACACCGAGGAGGCCCTCGCCGTACGGCTCAAGGACTTCCACGAGAAGACCAACCCGGTGCTGGACCTGTTCCGCCGCAAGGAGTACGTGATCACGGTGGACGCCCGGCCGCCCGCGCTGGTCGTTCAGCAGGAGATTCGCACGAAGCTGGGCCTGCCGCCGCTCCGTGACGGCACGGGGCCGGCTGAGTAGAACGTGACGGGCCGGGACATCGCACGACGACAAGGAGCGATAGTGCGAGAGATCGCCGTGTTCAGCGGGAGCGCCCACCCCCGCCTCGCCGCCGAGATCTGCGAGAACCTGGCGGTCCCGCTGCAGCCCGTCCGTATCCAGCGCTTCGCGAACGACTGTCTGGAGGTCCAGCTTCAGGCCAACTGCCGGGAACGGGACGTCTTCCTCATCCAGCCGCTGGTCCCGCCGGTGCAGGAGAACCTGGTGGAGCTGCTGCTGATGGCGGACGCGGCGCGCGGTGCCTCGGCCGGGCGGGTCACGGTCGTGATGCCGCATTACGCCTATGCCCGCTCGGACAAGAAGAACGCGCCCCGGATCTCCATCGCCCGGCTCGTCGCCGACCTGCTGGTGGCGGCGGGCGCCAACCGGGTGCTGACCATGACCCTGCATTCCCCGCAGGTGCACGGGTTCTTCTCGGTCCCGGTCGACCACCTGAACGCGCTGCGCGAGCTGGCCGGGCACTTCCGCGGCCGGGACCTGACCGGCACGGTGGTGGTCTCACCCGACCTCGGCTACGCCAAGAGCGCCGCCGCGTTCGCCCGCCGGCTGGGCCTGCCGGTCGCCGCGGGCGCGAAGGAGCGGCAGAGCGACGACAGCGTGACGATCAGCTCGATCATCGGCGACGTGGCCGGGCGCGACGTCATCGTGCTGGACGACGAGATCGCCCGCGGCACCACGCTGATGGAACTGCTGAGCCGGCTCCGCGACCAGCACGTGCGGTCCGTGAGCATCGTCTGCACGCACGGGCTGTTCGTCGACGGCGCGCTCGGCAAGCTGGTCGCCCAGCCGGACGTGACCGAGGTCGTCTGCACCAACACCGTGCCGGTCCCCGAGCACAAGCGGGACCCGAAGCTGGACGTCATCTCGGTGGCCCCGGCGCTGGCCGAGGCCATCCGCCGGATCCACGACGGCGAGTCGGTCAGCGCCCTGTTCGACCACACGTGATGATCCAGGCGAGGGCGAACGCCTCCTCGCGCCAGGCGTCGTAGCGGCCGCTGCGGCCGCCGTGGCCCGCGTTCATCTCCGTCTTCAGCAGGAACGGTCCGCCGCGCGCCTCCGCCTGCAGCCGGGCGATCCACTTGGCGGGCTCGCGGTACAGCACCCGCGTGTCGTTCAGGCTGGTCATGGCAAGAATCGGCGGGTACTCGGCGGAGCGGATGTTCTCGTACGGTGTGTACGCCTTCATGTAGGCATACACCGCCGGGTCGTGCAGCGGATCGCCCCACTCCTCCCATTCGGTCACCGTCAGCGGCAGGGACGGATCCAGGATCGTGGTCAGCGCGTCCACGAACGGCACCTGCGCCACGATCCCGGCGAACGCCTCCGGCGCGAGGTTCACCGCCGCGCCCATCAGCAGCCCGCCGGCCGATCCGCCGCGCGCCACGAGCCGGCCCGGCGACGTCCAGCGGGCCGTGGCCAGGTGCCGGGCGCACGCCACGAAGTCGGTGAACGTGTTGGCCTTGCGCAGCATCTTGCCGTCGTCGTACCAGCCGCGGCCGAGTTCGCCGCCGCCGCGGACGTGCGCGATCGCGTACACGAACCCGCGGTCCAGCAGCGACAGCCGGGAGATCGAGAACCGCGGATCCATGGAGAGCTCGTAGCTGCCGTAGCCGTACAGCAGGCACGGCGCGGTACCGTCCCGCGGCGTGTCCCGCCGGTACACCAGCGACATCGGCACCCGGGTGCCGTCCGGGGCGGTGGCCCACTCCCGGTACTGCTCGTACTCGGCCGGCTGGTAGGGCCGGCGCCCGGCAGCGGCCGCACCGGTGTGCGGCGGCGCAGCAGCAGCTCACCCGTGGCCAGGTCGCAGTCGTAGACCGAGTCCGGCGTCACCAGCGACGTGTAGTGCAGCCGGTACAGCGAGGTCCCCGGCTCGGGGTTACCGCCGGGGGAGACCGTGTGCACCGGCTCGGGGAACACGACGTCGTACTCGCTGTCGTCGGCCCGGATGACCCGCAGCCCGGTCAGGCCGTCCCGGCGGAAGTACACGGCCAGGTAGCCGGTGAAGGCGTCCACGCCCAGCAGGCGGGTGTCCGCCCGGCCGGGGATCAGCGGCGTCCACTCGCCGGCGCGGCCGACCGGCGCCGTCGCGAGCTCGAAGTTCTGCGCCCCGTCGTTGTGCAGGATGAGCAGCCGCTCGGTGCCGTCCGCCCGCGCCTGGTGCGCCACCGAGTACTCGACGCCCTGGCGGCGCGGCGCCACCACGGTCAGCTCCCCGTCCGGGCGGGCCGCGTCCAGCAGCCACACCTCGCTGGTCACCTTGCTGGCCGACAACACGGTCAGGAACCGCTCGCTGCGGGACAGGCCTACCCCCACCCAGAACCGCTCGTCGGTCTCCTCGAAGATCACCACGTCATCGGCGTGCGGCGTGCCGACCGTGTGCCGCCACACGCGCCACGGCCGCCAGGCGTCGTCGACCGTGACGTAGAACAGCGCCGAGCCGTCCAGCGACCACGCGGCGCCGTAGAAGGTGCCGGGTATCTCGTCCGGCAGCAGATCGCCGGTCGCCAGGTCCTTGATCCGCAGCGTGAAGCGCTCGTCGCCGGAGAAGTCGGTCGAGTACGCCAGCCGCTCCGCGTCCGGGCTGACGCTGAACGCCCCGAGGGAGAAGAAGCCCGAATCACCGGCCAGCGCGTTCGCGTCCAGCAGGACTTCCTCACCCGCCAGCGGCTCGCCCCCGGCCGGCTGCGGCGGCGTCGTGCCGCCCGGCCGCGCCGGGCAGCGGCACTGCAGCCCGTACTGCTGGCCCTCGACCGTCCGGCGGTAGTACCACCAGGCACCCTTGCGGGACGGGACCGACAGGTCGGTCTCCTGGGTGCGTCCCTTGATCTCGCCGAAGATCGTCTCGCGCAGGCCTTCCTGATCCGCGGTCAGCGCCTCGGTGTAGGCGTTCTCCGCTTCCAGGAACGCGATCGTGTCCGGGTCGTCCTTGGCCGCCAGCCAGGCGTACGGGTCGGCGACGCGGTCCCCGTGGAAGGTACGGACGGAGGCCACCTGCTTGGCGGCGGGCGGCACCAGGGACTGGCTCGTGGTCGGCTCGGCACTCATGCGCCCGAGCTTACTGACCACCCGCAGCCGCCCGGGTCTGGCACCATAGGCCCGTGAACGGGCACATGCTGCTGACCGACGGGACCGGGGCCGACCTGAAGCCGGCCGGCGTGCAGGAAGCGCTGCACGCGGGCAAGCTGCTGTGGGTGGACCTGCACGACTCCAGCGAGGAAAGCCTCGCGCTGCTGCGGGACGTGTTCAGCATTCACCCCCTCGCGGTGGAGGACGCCGCCGAGTTCGGCCAGCGGGCGAAGATGGAGGAGTACGACAACTTCGTCTCCATCGTCTTCTTCGGCGCCAGCAGCGTCGGGCAGCCCATGATCGAAGTGCACTTCTTCTACGCCGAGACGTTCCTGGTCACCATGCACCGCGATCCCTGTGTGGCGTTCGACGGCATGCTCCAGGCGATGCAGCGGCACCGCAACGGGCTGTCCTCCCGGCTGATCGTGCTGCACCACGTGCTGGACAGCCTCGTGGACAGCCTCTTCCCGATGCTCGCGGCGTTCGATGACCGGATCGATTCGCTCCAGGAACAGATCTTCGCCGGCCCCAACGACGAGCAGCTCTCCACGCTGTTCGCGCTGAAGCGCTGGCTGGTGGGTGTCCGCAAGGTGGTGACGCCGGAACGGGACATGCTCGCCTCGCTACTGGTCGGGCGGGTGGACCTGGCCGGCATGAACCGTCAGCACGAGCCCTACTTCCGCGACCTGTACGACCACCTGATCCGGACCAGTGACCTGGTGGACAGCTACCGCGACCTGCTGAGCGGCTCGATGGACGCCTACCTGTCGCTGGTGTCCAACCGGCTGAACGTGGTCATGAAGCAGCTCACCATCATCGCGACGGTGTTCCTGCCGCTGTCGTTCCTTACCGGTTTCTTCGGCCAGAACTTCGCCTGGCTGGTCAACCGGATCGGCTCGCTTGCCGCGTTCGTCGGCATCGGCATCGGCACCGAGGCGCTGGCGGTCGTCGGCCTGCTCGTCATGTTCAAACGCCGCGGCTGGATGTAGCGCCGGGACGCCGCCCCGGGCCAGCGCTCAGGGATCCCAGGTGACGTGCAGGGTGGGGGGCTTGCGGAAGATCAGGCCGCGCGGGGCGGCAGGGCGGGCCGGGTCCAGGCGCAGCCGGGGGAGGGTAAGCAGGGCGCTGACCGCCGTCCGCGTTTCCGCCCGGGCCAGCGCCGCGCCGATGCAGAAATGCGGGCCGTATGCGAACGCCAGGTGGCGGCCGGCGTTGGCGCGGAAGATGTCGAACCGGTCCGGGTCGCGGAACACCTCCGGATCCCGGTTGGCGGCGGCCAGCGAGACGCTCACCCGGTCCCCGGCCCGGACCCGGGCCTCGCCGATCGCCACGTCCCGGGTCGCGTACCGGTCTACCAGCGCCGCGGCCGGCTCCAGCCGCAGCGACTCCTCGATCGCGGCCGCCACCAGGCGCGGGTCGACCCGCACCAGTTCCAGCTGGCCCGGGTCACTGAGCAGGTGCAGGATCGCGTTGGCGATCATGCCGTCGGTGGTGTCGATACCGCCGAACATGACCACCGCCGCGTCCGAGACGACCTCGGCGGTGGTCAGGTCGCCGAACCGGGCGGCGTCCGCGAGCACGGTCCGCCCGTCCGTGACCCGCTCGTCTTGCGCCGTGGCCCGGTGACCGGCCGGTGGCCGCCGGCCCGCGGTGGATGGCGGGCTGCCGTTACCGGGGCCGCCGTTACCGGGGCCGCCGTTACCCGGGCCGCCGTTACCCGGGCCGCCGTGATCCGGGCCGATGGCGGCGCGCAGGTCCGCGGCCAGTTCGGCGAACGCGCCGGCGGCGTCCGGGGGCGGTCCGGCGGCCGCGGCGCTCTGGTCGCCGGACAGGCCGGTGACGCCGCCCACGATCCGGGCGTAGGCGGACAGGATCGTGTCCGGCGGCAGGTGCCCCAGGCCCAGCGCCTCGGCCACCACGGCGACGGCCAGCGGGCCGGTGACGGTGCCGCGCAGCTCGGCGGCCCCGTTCAGGCGGATCGCGGCGACCAGGCGGGCGGCCTCCGTCTCGGCGAACTGCCCGAGCCGGGCCGCGGCGCCACCACGGTGAAACGCGCTGAAGAACGGGGCCCGGTGCCGGGCGTGCGCCGCGCCGTCTAGGGACAGCATGCTCGGCCCGACCACCCGTGCCGTGGAGAACCGGGGATCGTCGACGGTGAAGGCCCGTGGATCCCGCATGACCGCGACCGCCGCCGCGTAGCTGGTGACCAGCCAGCCGCCGAGGGCCGGCACCCACGCCACCGGCGCACGCTCCCGCAGGACCGCCAGCAGCGGATGCGGATCCTGCTCGAGCGCGCCGAGCGTCAGCAGTTCCTCGTCCGTGGCGTGGCCACCACCTCTCGTCCGGTCTGTGGAATGTACCCGGCCGGCGCCGGGCCGGTACGGGATGGCGCCGGCCCGGATGGCGTCGTACGGGGCGGCACCGCTAACCCCGGCCCGTACGGGGCGCGCTGCCCGCCGGCCCCGGCGGTCTCACCGGCCCCGGCGGTCTCGCCGGGCACACCGGGCCGGTCGCCGAACAGCAGCATGATGACCCAGCCGGTCAGGATGACCAGCCAGAAGTTCACGATCCGGTAGGCCAGGACGGCCGCCAGGGCCCCCGACCCGGACAGGCCGCCCGCGGTCAGGGCCGCCGCGACCGCCAGCTCGACCAGGCCGAAGCCGCCCGGCGTGAGGCCGGTGCTGCCCACCGCCGCGCCCGCCCCGTAAGCGAGCAGCAGGGCGTGCCACGGTACCGGCTGCCCGGTGGCGACGATGGCCAGGGCCAGCGCCGCGCAGTCGGCCGCCCAGTTCAGCAGGGCCAGCCCGAACACCGCCACGTAGCCGCGGGCCGGCAGCCGGATGCTGGCGATCCGGTCCAGGAATCCCTCCAGCCGGGCCGGGAAGTTGTCCAGCCGGGCCCGGGTCGCCTCCCGCCGCGGCAGCCGGTGCACGCCGTGCGCGGCGCGGAGCAGCAGGCGGCTGAGGGCCATTCGGACCCGTTCGTAGCGGACGGCCAGCAGCACGGCAGCCCCGGGCACCAGGTATACCGTCGCCCCCGCGAAGCCGATGGCCGCGCCGACTCCGCCGCCGCCGGCGATGGCCCCGGCCGCCAGGAGCAGGGCGAGCGAGGACGTGGAGAAGATGCCGGAGACCGCGAGCGTCCAGCCGGTGGTGGCCGAATCGATGCCGTGCCGGCGGAACTGCCGGTAGGAGTAGACGGTCGCCAGCCCGGTCCCGGCGAACGGCAGCGACATCGACACCGCGCTGGCCGCGTAGCTGATCCCGATCATCGCGCGACGGCTCGGCGGCCGGCCGCTGGCCTGCAGCAGGCGGCGGCGGCTGAACGCGAACGCCAGCACCGAGGCCGTCTCGGCCGCGAGGGCCAGCACGAACCATGCCCACCGCAGCTGGTCCAGCACGCCGAGGGACCGGAACAGGTCACGGTGGTAGACGACCACGATCGCGGCGATGACCGCGACCACCGCCAGCCGCGCGGCAATGCGCCAGCGCGGCGAGCCCCGTCCGCCGTTCCTGGTGTCCTCTGCGGCCTCGGTCTCCGCGACCTTGGCCCCCGTACCGCTGCCCACCACCCGTTATGCGGAACCTCTCGCCTGGCGCCGTGCCGCGAAAGCCCCGGAGCACGACGGTCGTCTCTCTAGCATGTTCGCCTAAAGCCCTCAGACCGGGCAAAACGTTAAAAAAAGTTCGCCTTGGCAGCAAGGGCCTGGCGTCGACCCGGAGGTGGGCGCGCCGGTGAAATGGGAGGCCGGCAGCGAAGTCCGCGACCTGGACCAGGTGGTCCTGGAGTCCGAGCCGTACCGGCGGCTCTCCTGATCCTGGCGAGCCTCAAGTCGCTCCTGGAGACCGGCCGGCCCCTCGCCTGGGGCCTAACCGGCCATCCGGGTGGGCGGCCGTTCGCCCGCCGGGTGTGGGCCAGCGTGATCCGGGCAGGGGGACCGGGTTACGGTGAAACGGACGGCCGGTGCAAGGGAGGACCCCGTGGCGATCGCGACCATCAACCCCGCGACCGGGGCGACGTTGAAGACCTACGAGGAAATGAGCGAGGCGGAGGTCGAGCGGTGCCTGGCCGCCGCGGCGGCGGCGCACGACAGCTACCGCCTGACCAGCTTCGGCGACCGGGCCCGGTGGATGCGCCGGGCGGCCGGCATCCTGGATGACGAGCAGGACCACATCGCGGCGATGATGACCACCGAGATGGGCAAAACGCTTGCCGCCGCCCGGCAGGAAGTCGCCAAGTGCGCCACCGCCTGCCGGTACTACGCCGAGCACGCGGCCGGGTTCCTGGCCGACGAGCCCGCCGACGCCGAGGCCGTGGGGGCGCAGCGCGCCTACGTCAGCTACCAGCCGCTCGGTCCGGTGCTGGCCGTCATGCCGTGGAACTTCCCGCTCTGGCAGGCCATGCGTTTCGCGGCCCCGGCCCTGATGGCGGGCAACGTCGGGCTGCTCAAGCACGCCTCGAACGTGCCGCAGACGGCGCTGTTCATGCAGGAGCTGTTCAGCCGGGCCGGCTTCCCCGGCGGGACCTTCCAGACCCTGCTCGTCGGCTCGGCGCGGATCGAGGCGATCCTGCGCGACGAACGGGTAGTGGCGGCCACGCTGACCGGGTCCGAGCTGGCCGGGCAGTCGGTGGCGGCCATCGCGGGCAGCGAGATCAAGAAGGTCGTGCTCGAGCTCGGCGGCAGCGACCCGTTCATCGTCATGCCCTCAGCCGACCTGGCCAGGGCGGCTCAGGTGGGCGCCGTGGCGCGGTGCCTCAACAACGGGCAGTCCTGCATCGCGGCCAAGCGCTTCATCGTGCACGACGCGGTCTACGACGAGTTCGCCCGGCTGTTCACCGAGCAGATGGCGGGCAAGACGGTGGGTGACCCGATGCTGGAGGGCACCGACGTGGGCCCGCTGGCGTCCGAGCAGCAGCGGGACGACGTTGAGGAGCTCGTCGCCGACGCCGTGGCCAACGGGGCGAAGGTGCTGTGCGGCGGCGTGGTGCCCGACAGGCCCGGCTTCTACTACCCGCCGACCGTGCTGGCCGCCATCACCGGCGAGATGCGCGTGCACCGTGAGGAGGTCTTCGGCCCGGTGGCCACGCTGTACCGGGTCAGCGGCACCGACGCGGCCGTGGAGCTGGCCAACGGGACCACCTTCGGGCTCGGCGCGAACGCCTGGACCACCGACGAGGCCGAACGCAGCCGCTTCATCCGGGACCTGACGGCGGGCATGGTCTTCATCAACGGCAACGTCACCTCCTACCCGCAGCTCCCGTTCGGGGGCGTCAGGCGTTCCGGGTATGGCCGGGAGCTCTTCTCGCAGGGCATCCGCGAGTTCTGCAACGTCAAATCGGTCTGGGTCGGCCATCCTTAGGCCGCCGGGAGCCATCCCCAGCCGTCAGAAGATGGTGTAGCCGCCGTCGACGACGAGCACCGAGCCGGTCATGAACGAGCTCGCGTCGCTGGCCAGGTAGACGACGCTCGGCGCGATCTCCTCGGGCGTCGCGTACCGCTGCATGGGGGCGTCCTCGATCCAGTGCCGCCGGAAATGCGGCCGGTCGACCGGGGCCATCTCCGTCTTGACGTAGCCCGGGGCGAGCGCGTTGACCCGGATGTTGTGCGGGGCCCACTCGGCGGCCAGGGACTTCGTGAGCTGGTGCACGGCGGCCTTGGAGGCGTTGTAGGCGGGCTGCCACTGCGGGCGGTTGACGATGATCGAGGAGATCGACCCGATGTTCACGATCACCCCGCCGCCCGCCGCCGCCATCCGCCGGGCCGCCGCAGTGCTCGCGGCCCACACGCCGAAGACGTTGGTGTCGAAGACCTGGTCCCACTCGCTGTCCGGGACATCGAGCGCGGGCCGGTGAAAGCAGATGCCCGCGTTGTTGACGAGGATGTCCACGCCGCCCAGCTGGCTGGCCGTCTCGCTGATCATCCGCTCGACATCGGCGCGGACCGTCACGTCCGCGCTGATGCCGACGGCCTGGCGCCCGGTGCCCGCGGAGACCGCCCGCGCCGCCTCGCTCACCTCCGCCTGGCCCCGGGCGACCAGGGCCACGTCCGCACCCGCCTCGGCCAGCGCGGTGGCGAAGGCCCGGCCCAGGCCGCGGCTGGCCCCGGTCACCAGCGCCCGTCGTCCCGTCAGCTCGAACCGCCCCAGCACACCGTCGTTCACTGCCACCTCCGCCGCCTGGTCCTGCTCCTCCCATGATCATGGCCCGGGGCCGGGCGCGCATCCCCGCCGGGCCCCGGGAACGTCACGTGATCGTCGGCGGCCGGGGGAGAAGGGCCGGCGGTCCCGCAGCGCCCGCGCGTCCTCCGGTCCACTTCTCCCGGGCCACGCCGGTCAGCCTGGCACACCCGGCACCCGCATCGCTGACGGAGATTAGGGGCTAAGGCCCCTTGCAACCTGTCCCGGGCCGGCGCCAAATCATGTAGGCGATAGCGCAATCCGGGCGAGGCAGGCAGAGCGGGTGGCCATCATGCACAAGTACCTTGTCGTCGCGAACCAGACCCTGCATGGTGCCGAGCTGCGGGACGAACTCCGCGAGCGGATCAAGGCCGGACCGTGCTCCTTCTTCGTGCTCGTCCCGAACACGAGCGCCGAGCATTACGACGCGGAAGCGGCCAGCGCTGTTCTCAAGCACCCCGGCACGTGGTGGTGGGCGACCGATTACGCCGGCCCCGTCAACGATGACGAGGCGGCCGCGCAGGCCCGGCAACGGCTCAAGCAGATGCTGGGCAACCTCGACGCGCTGGACGTCCCCGTCGAGGGGCAGCTCGGAAGTTCCGACCCGCTCGAGGCCATGGAGAAGGTGTTCGCCGATCACCAATTCGACGAGATCATCGTGGCGACTTTGCCCAAGCAAGTCTCACGCTGGCTCGGGGCCGACCTGCCTCATCAGGCGGAGCGCCGGTTCGGCGTGCCCGTTACGACCATCGTCATGAAACTCTGACCTGCGGTCATCTGCTTCCCCGTCATGGTCCAGGTGACTACGTAGGTAGTAAGAGTCCAGGTGACTACGTAGTAAGAGTCCAGGTGACTACGTAGTAAGAGTCCAGGTGACTACGTAGTAAGAGTCCAGGTGACTACGTAGTAAGAGTCCAGGTGACTACGTAGTAAGAGTTGTCCCGGCAGAAGCCATTGGAACTCACGCCGGTTATCCGGCTGGCCTCGGCAATTATCTCGGTCAATGCTGATGTTCCTGCTCATGATGACGAGCCTGGTAATAGTTGCGTATCTCCAGGTCAGGCGGCCGGGCCGGCAAGATCTCCGAGTGGCTCAGCCAGGATTTCCCCGGACTGAGATCTGAGCCACAGTGGGGCTTATGCAAAGCCTGACCAGCCATGATCAATTGTGGCGTCGGGGCTGGTCAGCGATTCGATCGCAGCCGCAGCCACGTTCTGGCTACGCCTCAGCGAATGCGATTTGTTTACAGATTATTTCTCGCAACCCGCAGCTTGTTTACAGATTATTCCTTTCCCCGGGCCTATGTCAGGCCTGAGGGTTGTATCAGCGGGCAGGGGTGCTTGCTCCGTATTCCGGAAAGCACGTAAGGCGGCGGGATCTGCGCCGCGCCACGGGGTGTCCAGATAAGCCAAGCGGTCGTCGGGGAAATCATCGCCGCGACAGTAACCAAAAGAGCCGTTCCGCTAATGACCTTAAGAAACGATTGCCTGATCCGCGGTGACAACGTCACAGCGCGGACGGGGTCCGGGTTCGACGAGCAAGAGCCGATGGGGGACGCTGATATGCCGTACTCAATGAAAACGGCGGCCAGGCGCATGGCGCCGGCAGCCGACGCTGCGCCGACCTCGCCGCTGGTCGAATGGATCCGGCGGGGCGTCATCGGCGACGATGAGGTGCTGACCGGTCCCTATGGCCCGCGGCGGCTGGTCTACGCCGACTACACCGCGTCGGGGCGGTCGCTGGGGTTCATCGAGGACTTCATACGCGAGCAGGTGCTTCCCCGCTACGCCAGCACGCACACCGACAGTTCGGGTACCGGCCTGCAGACCACGAGGCTGCGCGCGGACGCCCGGCAGATCATCAGCGACGCGGTCGGCGGCACCGGCGACCACCTGGTGATCTTCTGCGGATCGGGCAGCACGGCGGCGGTGAACAAGCTGACCGCAATTCTTGGGCTGAGGGACCCGGCCGGGCGGACCGGACGCTCCCGGCTGGCCTCGCTCTTCCCGGCGCGCCGGCGCCCGGTCGTGTTCGTTGGCCCGGATGAGCACCCTTCCCGCGAACTGCCCTGGCGGGAATCGTTCGCGGACGTGGTAGCCATCGGCGCGGACGCTGATGGCCAGATCGACCTCGCCGACCTCGAGCGCAAGATCATCCACTACGCCGGCCGGCCGCTGCTCATCGGAAGTTTTTCCGCCGCCTCGAACGTGACCGGCATCCTCAGCGACACCAGCCGGATCTCGGCGCTGCTGCATCGTTATGGCGCACTGTCGGTGTGGGACTACGCGACCGCGGCGCCCCATGTGCCGATCCGGATGGCCGGGACGCGGCCAGGCAGTGGCGACCACAAGGACGCCGTGTTCCTTTCCCCGCACACGTTCGTGGGCGGGCCGCAGACGCCCGGCGTCCTTATCGTGCGCCGGGACCTCTTCACCAACCGGGTGCCGACCGAGCCGGGCGGCGGCACCGTGGCCTCCACCGACCCGGCCGGCCACCGTTACCGGGAGGACCTGGTGGCAGGCGAAGAAGGCGGCACCCCCGCGATCGTCGAATCCATCCGCGCCGGCCTGGTGTTCGCGCTGAAGGAGGCCGTCGGCACCGGCCTTATTCAGGCACGCGAGGAACGGTTCTGGCGGCGCGCCCGCGCCCGCTGGGACGCCAACCCCGCCATCGAGCTGCTCGGCAGCCCCGCGGCGCGCCGCCTGTCCATCGTTTCCTTCCGGGTCCGCCATCACGGCCGGTTCCTGCACCACAACTTCGTAGTCGCGCTGCTGAACGACCTGTTCGGCATCCAGGCCCGCGGCGGCTGCTCCTGCGCGGGCCCCCGCGAACCTGGCTGGACCCGGGTCGACTTCAACTACTTCATCTCCGACCGCGTCTGTGACTACATCATCGACGCCGTCGACCTCATCGCCAGCTACGGGCACCAGTTGCTCGCCGACTACCACTTCAATCCACGCACCGGCCTGTGGCGGCACCACGCCGACCCCGCCGAACCACCGCTCCGCCTCACTGATGTGCACTTCGGGCCTGCCGGGCCGGTCAGTCACCCGCACCGGCGGCTGCGGGCCGGCGAGGACGTGCTCGATTCGCACCTTCTGGACGCCAGAAACCTGCTGACGGCCCGGGAGAGCAACACAACCATCACAAACGAAAGAAACGAAAGAGGAGTACGGCAAATGGGACTGTCCATCAGCGACACCGCACCAGATTTCGGGGCCGACACCACCCAGGGCAGGATCAGCTTCCACGAATGGATCGGAGATTCCTGGGCGGTGCTGTTCTCGCACCCCAAGGACTTCACCCCGGTGTGCACCACCGAGCTCGGGCAGATGGCCAAGCTGGCGCCGGAGTTCGCACGCCGCGGCGTGAAGGTCATCGGCCTGTCGGTGGACGCCACCGAGCGCCACCGGGCGTGGGCTGATGACATCGAGGAGACCCAGGGCGCACGGCCCGGCTACCCGATCATCGGCGACACTGATCTCAATGTGTCCAAGCTGTACGGGATGCTGCCCGCCGCCGCGTCGGGTGACGCCAGCTCGCGCTGCGCACTGGACAACCTGACCGTCCGGAACGTGTTCGTGATAAGCCCGGACAAGAAGATCAGGCTCATCGTGGCGTATCCGAATGTGACCGGCCGCAACTTCGACGAGCTGCTGCGGGTCATCGATTCGCTCCAGCTGACCACCAGGCACCGCGTCGTGACGCCGGCCAACTGGAAGCAGGGCGACGATGTAATGATCGCCAACTCGGTGTCCGACGACGAGGCGAAGGTGATCTTCGGCGAGTGGAAGTCCGTCAAACCTTACATCCGCATCGTCCCCCAGCCGAGGTGAACAGGTGCGTACAGGAGCTGGTCCTGTCCATCGACCCCGAATGCAAGCGGGTGGTCACGTAGGCGGGCGCCTACGACGCTGATGTGCTGATGGCCGCCCTTGGAGCCGATCTCGCTCCAAGGGCGGCACCGGGCCTGGATGTCAACTCGCCACAGAAGGAGCAAAACCATGATTCCGCAGGCGCAGCATCGTCACCGAACTGACGCAAAGCGATCAGGCGGCGGCATCGCACCGGACAGGACCGTCCCAAGGACAATCTCTTCGGGTCAGCGTATCTCCGCACTCGCCGCGGACGGCGAGGTGCCCGAGCTGTACCGGAGCCCGGATCCGGCAGCCCTTATCGGGACGCTTGACCGGTTGATGGGCGACCCCGGGGCCCAGGGCCTGGTCCGGGAGCCATTGCCGGGCGGGAGGCGCCCTGGCCAGCCGCGCCCCGCGGGGCCGCGCCTGCTCGATGACGGCGTGCCGTCGGGCGGCCGCTGCCGCCTGCTCGGTGTGTTTGCCCATCCTGACGACGAGACGTTCTGCGCCGGGGGCACGTTCGCCCGCTATGCCGGGGAGGGTGCCGAGATCATGGTGGTATCGGCGACACGGGGCCAGGCGGGCCAGATCCGCGACGCTGCCGCCGGTAACCGGCGTACCATCGCCGCTGTCCGGGAGGCCGAGCTGCGCCTGGCCTGCGAGCGCCTCGGCGTCACGAAGGTCCGCTGCCTGGACCACGTCGACGGCACCCTCGCTGACGCCGGGTTCCCGGCCCTGGTGGACGAGGTGGCTGAGGTCATCTGCGAGTTCGGGCCGGATGTCGTCATCACGTTCGGTCCCGACGGCGGCTACGGCCATCCCGACCACGCCACCATTAGCGCGGCGACGACGGCCGCCTGCCAGCGGGCCGCCGGCCCGGGCACCGCCCGGGCCGGACGGTCACCCGGCCCCTGCGCCGGCCGCCCCGGCTCTACTACCGATGCTTCCCGCCGGGTGACCTGCTGATGATGGAGCGCCTGGCGACCTGGCTGACCAGCCAGCCGGACCGCTTTGCCGGGACGCCCGCTTTTGCCCACGCTCTGCTGTTGCTGGCCGAGGCGGCCGGCACGATGCGGCACATCCGCGACCACGTCCAGGTCCGCTGGTACCCGCCGGGTTCGTACGTCGTGGAGCAGGGCGAGGTGGCCGCCGAGCTGTTCTTGATCTTGTCGGGTGAGGCGGAGGTGCGGGAGGAGGGCAACGGCGGCCGCCGCGAGCGGCTCGGCCGGCTCGGCGTGGGGGAGTTCTTCGGGCACCGGCACCGCAGCGCCGACGTGGTCGCCACCGCCAGCCTCACCTGCCTGGTCCTGTCTCCGGCACCGCCGGCCAAGTTCGCTGGCCGGGGCCCGGGAGCCCGCCTGGCCGGTGCCCTGCCCGGCACGCCGGCGGACGCCTCCGCCGCGGCCGCGAACGTGCGGGCAGCCCGCGGCGTGGTCTGCTGCGACGTGTCCGGGCAGGTCATGCGAAAGGTCGGCGCCCTGTCCGCCTACCGCAGCCAGTTCCCGCTGGAGCCGGGCATGTTCCCGGAGTTCCTGCTCCAGGAGATCTTCGGCTGCGAATACTTCATGGCCGTGCCTACCGGCCGGCCCGCTCATCTGGACGAGGTGCCCGTGCTCGAACCAGAGCTGAGCGCGCCGCTACCGGCCCGATAGCAAGGAAGGGGAGCCGCCATGATGCCGACCCATGACCTGACCCCAACGGCCGTGATGCCGACCCATGACCTGACCCCAACGGCCGTGATGCCGACCCATGACCTGACCCCAACGGCCGTGATGCCGACCCATGACCTGACCCCAACGGCGACGCTCGCCGGCAACACGACGATGGGCGCAGCGCTCAGCGACTTCGAGGGGCGCTACCCGGCTTATGCCGGCACCGCCGTTCTGGACGGCATGCGGGCCAGGGACTACACCCGATTGGACGCAACCGGCCACGTCTATCTCGACTACACCGGCGGGGGCCTGTACGCGGACAGCCAGCTGGCCCGGCACCGGGACCTGCTGGCCGGCGCGGTGTTCGGCAACCCGCACTCCCAGAACGTGCCGTCGCGGGGAATGGGCGCCCGGGTGGAGGCGACCCGGGCGCAGATCCTGGAGTTCTTCCGGGCCTCACCGCAGGAGTACGAGGTCATCTTCACCCCGAACGCGACCGGCGCGCTGCGGCTGGTCGGCGAGTCCTTTCCGTTCGGGCCGGGCGGCCGGTACCTGCTGACCTTCGACAACCACAACTCGGTCAACGGGATCCGGCAGTTCGCCCGCGCCAAAGGCGCCTCGGTCACCTACGTGCCGCTTGCCCCCGCCGACCTGCGCGTCTCAGAGGAGGCGCTGGCCCGCCATCTCGAGGCCGCGGCCCCGGTCCGCCGCCGGCTTGCCCCCCGGCGCTCCGGCTTGGCCACCGGCAGCTTGTTCGCGTTCCCGGCCCAGTCCAACTTCTCCGGCGTCCAGCACCCGCTGACCTGGATCGCCCAGGCCCAGGCGGCCGGGTACGACGTGCTGCTAGACGCCGCCGCTTTCGCGCCGGCCAGCCGGCTGGATCTGTCCCGGTGGCACCCGGACTACGTGTCCCTGTCGTTTTACAAGATCTTCGGTTACCCGACCGGGATCGGGGCCCTGCTGGTGCGCAAGCCGGCGCTGGCCAAGCTGCGCCGCCCGTGGTACGCCGGCGGCACGATCACCTTCTCCTCGGTACGCGCCGAAGCGGCCCCCGGCGGGGGGTTCTACCTGACCCCGGGACCGGCCGGCTTCGAGGACGGCACCGTCGACTACCTGGGCATCCCGGCCGTCGGCATCGGCCTGGACCACATCAGCGCCGTCGGCATCGAGACCATCCACACCAGGGTCATGTGCCTGACCGGCTGGCTGCTGGACGCGCTGGGCGCCCTGCGCCACGGCAACGGGACGCCGGTCGTGCGCATCTACGGCCCGGCCGGTACCGACCGCCGCGGCGCGACGATCGCGATGAACTTCTTCGATCCCGCCGGCGTGCTCATCGACTCGGTGCGGGCCGAGCGCCGGGCCAACAGGGCCGGAATCTCGCTGCGCAGCGGCTGCCACTGCAACCCCGGCGTGCGCGAGGCCGCGCTCGGCTTCTCCACGCAGGAGATGGCGGCCGCCTTCAAGGACAAGGACCGGCTGCGCTACCAGGAGTTCCTCCAGGTGATCGACGGGAAGACCACCGGGGCGGCGCGGGCCTCACTCGGCCTGGTCACCACCTTCGCGGACGTCTACCGGTTCTGGGAGTTCGCCGCCGGCTTCCGCGACCTGCCTTCTGACGCGGTAGGGGCCTGATCTGACCGGCGCGGTTGCCCGGGCGGGCCCGTCGCCATGCCCGGGATTGACGCGAACACGGCGACGGGCCACTGCTGGCGAGTACCCGGTTCCGGGAGCTCAGTTCAGCTCGTTGAGGAGGTTAGCCCCGTCGATGCGGCCCAGGCCACTGCAGGCGTCCCAGCCTGGGCCCGCGCTGTAGCCGGGCGCGGGCGGGACCTGGTTGGTTCCTTGGGTGATATCAACGAAGGCGCCGGTTTCGTAGAGGCTGTAGATGTATGGCGTGATGAAGCCCAGCGGGAATCCGAGACTCTGGTCCAGGATGGCGAACAGGCCGGCGTAGAGCGGGGCGACGGCACTGGTGCCGCCCTCCACCGTCCATGCGCCGTCGACGACGACGTCGTAGCCCGTGTGCGGGTCAGCGTCGGCCGTCACGTCGGGGACGCCCCGGCCGGTGCTGCCATTGTTGATGGACGGGGGCACGCCCTTGCCCTCCTGCCAGCTGGGCAGGCCGAAGACGTCACTGACGCCGCCACCGGTGGCCCACCCGCTCAATGGGCTGTTCCACACGATCTCACCTACCGGCTCACCCCCGCTGATCTGGAGCGTTGTTCCGCCACAGGCGATGACGTAGGGGTCACTGGCGGGGAAGTCGCAGTGCGCCTGCCCGTCGTAGACGTTGTCGTTGCTCCCGTTGTCCCCGGCTGCGGCCAGGACCGTCATGCCGGCCTGCGCGGCCTGCTGGAATGCGGTGTCCATTCCGCCCAGTCCGGCGAGGGTCCAGTCCGCATCCTCTGCTGCCCCCCAGCTAATGGACAGGATCGCCGGGTGGTTCGCCGTGTCGAGGGCAGCCGTGGTGATGGCGTCGATGAATCCCTGCTCGGAGTTCGGCGCGAAATATACGGCGATGGCCGCGCCGGGCGCGACCGAGCCCGCCACCTCGATGTCGAGTTCGACCTCCCCGTCCGCGCCGGACGGGTCACCGTAGTTGTTGGTCGCGCCATCGACGCTGACGGCGACCACGCTGGGCGTGGCCAGCTGAAGGGAAGCGAAGTAGGTATCGAGGTCCGGCTGGCTGTAACCGCCGCCCAGCTCGATGATGCCGATGCACACTCCAGTCCCGTCCAGGCCGGTCGGGAAATCGTAAACCTGCCCGATCTGAGCGGCATTGAATTCGGTGACTTCCCGCGGGCGCACTTGCAGGTGCGGCCGGGCCAGCGGCCGGTTGGTGAGACCAGACACCCGCGTGATGACGTCGGCCAGGTCACCTGGTACGAGGACGTGGCCTTCCCGGCTCCGGTAAGACCCGCCCGGATACTGGTAGGTGTTGAGCTGCACACCGAAGGCCTTGTTCATCTGCCCGACCGTGCCGGACAGGCGTACCGTCCTGCGGGTCGCGCTGGACTCCTCGACCGTCAGGCCGTACTGCTTCGCGAACTCACCGACTTTCTCCAGATCGCCCGGATCGGCAGCATAGCTTGCTGCGACCGCGCCGCGATCTATCCTCGCCCGGTCCTGCGGACGCTGAGCGCCAAGCACTGCCAGATCAGGCAGCGGGGAAGCGCTGGGACTGCGGCGCACTTCCACGGTGACGGTGAGCCGCTCGCCGGGATCCGCGGGCCCGACCAGGCGGGCATCCCGCCTCGCCGGACGCTCGGTGCCCGTGAGAGCTACCGGATCATTAACTGTTGCCATCGGCTTTCTCCTGCCTGGGTGTACCCGGCCGGGAGGTCCCGGCGGTCGGTTGCCAGACTGCCGGGCGGTGGCATCTAGCGGGCAGAGGCCCGAATACCCCTTTGCCGCCCGGCGGTACCCGGGGCACAACTACCCACAGGCCTGGAGCGGGCTGGCGGGCCCAAGACGGGAGTTAGATCAGGCCTGCCTGCAGGGCGAGGCGGGTCAGGTCGGCGCGGCGCCGGCACCCGGTCTTGTCCCGGATCCGGTCCAGGTGGGAGCGGACGGTACGGATGCTGATGTACAGCTGGGCGGCGATCTGGGCGTCGGTGCAGCCCTGGGCGACCAGGATGACCAGCTCCCGTTCCCGGGAGCTGAGCTTCGCGGGCCCCGGCGCCATCAGGGGTCGCTGCGGGCCGGTTGCGGTAAGCATGAGCGCGTACTCGGCCGCGGCGGCTAGGTTCATCGCCGTGCCGCGTTCCTCAGCCGCCCGGGCCCGGGCGGGCCCAAGCGCCTTCCGGGCCTCGCGCAGCAGTTCGTGCCGGCGCGCATCTGCGGCTACATCCGTGAATCCGATGTGCCGTTTGAGCGCCTCGAACGCGGCCCAGATCGTGACGGCCTCGGCCCAGCGCCCGGTTGTGGCGCACAGCTCCCCGCAGCACCCCAGGCTGTTGACTATCTCGGACGATTCGCCGGCCCGCAGGTTAGTCTGGAGCGCTTCCCGCAGGTGTGCCGCGGCGTCCTCGGTACGGCCCGCCCGCAGGTCCAGGATCGCCATCAGCGTCAGCAGGGCGGCCAGAGCCCACAGGTCGCCCGCGTCCCGGAACGGGGCCAGCCCCGCCGCGCAGATACCCTCGGCGGCGGCCAGGTCCCCGGCCTCGGTCAGCGCGTTGATCAGGATGATGCTGCCCGCCCGCTCTATCCAGCCGGGGATGTCGGCCGTGATCTGCTCCGCCTGCCGGGCCAGCCGTACGGCGTTGTCGAAGTCGCCTGTGGAAAGAGCGGCGGCGCTGAGGTCCTCTAGGGCCAGCGCCTCTCCGGCCGGGTAGCGGAGCTCCAGCCCCACTGCGCCGGCCCCTATCATCACGATCCGCACCGCTTATCCCCCAAAGATGATCGCGTACTTACTGCTGCGCCCTCTCTGCGAAGCTGTCGTGAGGCACCCGCCCCCTCCAGTAACTACTGACTCCCCGAGGGCGGGGTTGTGTGAAACTTCCCGCCCTCAGGTGGGCGGGCCGCTACTGATACGGAGGACTGACGTCACTGCCTGATACATCAAGGAGCAGGCGTTGAGCTCCCGGCGCCGTGTCACCGGCCGCGCGGAACGCCCGGGTAACGCTGGCTTGCCTGCCCAGTACGCCGGCCATACCGCTACCGGTTATCCGCAGATCAACCGTCAGGAGCTCGTGAGGATGACGAGTTGCTGGGTCGCCCGGGTCATCGCGACATAGCGGTCGACCGCTCCTTCGATACCCCTGCCGAACGCCTCTGGGTTGATGAGAACGACCAGGTCGAACTCGAGCCCCTTCGACAGCTCCGGGGTCAGCGACCGGACGCGGGACGTCGCCCGGAACGTGGGATCGCCGATGACGCAGGCGATCCCGTCGGCATGCGCGGCGAGCCAGGCGCCGAGGACCGAGCCCAGATCCGACACAGATCCTCCTGCGACGGGGATGCCGGTGCTGCGGATAGAGACCGGCACGTTGGCGTCCGGGAGCACGGCCCGGATGACCGGCTCGGCTTCCGCCATGACCTCTTCCGGCGTCCGGTAGTTGATGCTCAGCGAAGCCAGGCTGATCCGGTCGAGCCCGATCCGCTCGAGCCGTTCCTGCCATGACTCCGTGAACCCGTGCCGGGCCTGGGCACGGTCCCCGACAATGGTGAAGCTCCGGGACGGGCAGCGGAGCAGCAGCATCTGCCACTCCGCGTCGGTCAGCTCCTGAGCCTCGTCCACGACGATGTGCGCGAACGGGCCGGCGAGCAGGTCCGGATCGGTATCGGGCAGCGCGGCCTCATTGACCAGGGCGTCCTGGAAGTCCTCGCCGCGCAGCATCGTCACCAGGCCTACGCCGTATTCGTCGTCCGCGGCCTCGATCAGGTTGTCGACGACCCGGGCCATCTGCTCGCGTTCAGCGGCGACCGCGGCGTCATGCCGGCGCTTACGTCGTGACGCCTCCGGGTCGCCGAGCCGCCGCCGTGCCGCGTCCAGGAGCGGCAGATCGGACACCGTCCAGGCCTGGGCGTCCTCGCGCTGCAGCTTCCGGACGTCCTCGGGGCTGAGCCAGGGAGCGCACATCCGCAGGTAGGCGGGTACCGACCACAGGTCTCCGACGAGGTCAGCCGCCGCGATCAGCGGCCACGCGCGGTTGAGGGTCCTGATTAGCTCCGTGTTCTGCAGCAGCGATTTGCGGAGCAGGTCAGCCGGGACGTCGTTGTCGCGGGAGTCCATCAGGATCGTGAGCAGCTCCTCCCAGATCTGGTCGCGCGCCTCATTGTGCGGAGTACCGGGATCTGGTGCGTCAAACGCCTCGGCCCAATCGTTGGCGCTCAGCCAGATGTCGGACCAGTGAGTCTTGACCGTCATCCCCTTGGCGGGCGGCTGCTCGTAGAACCTGACGGCCGCCTCGATCGCCTTCACCAGGTCCGCGGACGACTTCAGGCGGCCCACGTCCGGGTCGGCCTCAATCGCGGCCGCGGCTCCCTCGGCGACGAGGCCCCGCAGGGTGCAGGTCTGCACGCCCTCCTCACCGAGGCTGGGGAGAACGTCGGCGACGTAGGCCAGGTAGGGCTGGTGCGGACCGACGAACAGCACGCCGCCCCGGCGGTGACCAAGGCGAGGGTCGGAGTAGAGGAGGTAGGCGGAGCGGTGCAGCGCCACGACGGTCTTGCCCGTACCCGGACCGCCGTCGACGACCAGGGCGCCGCGGGATCCCGCGCGGATGATGGCGTCCTGGTCGGCCGCGATGGTGCCGAGCACGTCCCGCATCCGGGCCGACCGGCTGCTGCCCAGGCTGGCGATGAAGGCGGACTGGTCGTCGAGCGCGGCGTGCCCTTCAAGCCCGTCCGGGGTGAACACCTCGTCCCAGTAGTCGCTGATCCGGCCTCGGGTCCAGCGATACCTGCGGCGGCTGGCCAGACCCATCGGGTTGGCATGGGTCGCTCCGAAGAACGGCTCAGCCGCGGGGGAGCGCCAGTCGACCAGCAGCCGGCGGCCCGCGCTGTCGGTGAGGCCAAGCCGTCCGACGTACACGGGCTCGGGGTTGTCTGCGCTGACCATGTGCCCGAGGCACAGGTCCAGGCCGAAGCGACGCAGGACGCGCAGGCGAGCGGTCAGCCGGTGGATCTCGATGTCCCGGTCCATCGCCTCCTGGCCTATGCCGCCGGGCGCCTTGCGCTCGGCTTCGAGGCGGCCGGACAGGCCGGCGATCGACTGCTTGAGGCACTCCGCGATGGCCGCGAAGTGCTGCTCGTCGCCGGCGATCAGTGCCGGGTCGGCCTTGGGGGAGAGGTGGCCGGGAAGGTCAAACGCGCTGGTGGTCAGGGGGTTCACGTGATCAGCTCCGATCCTGGCTCGACGATCCCGTATCGCGGACGTTGTCCACCGGTGGCAAGGCGATCGACGGCTGGCCGGCCGGCACCAGCGGCACGCCGGCCTCGGCCAGCCGCTCCGCGCAGTCCGGCGGCGCGCATGCCCGCACCTCCGCGCCGAATGCCTGCAACCGCACCGCGAGTCCCACCAGCGGCTCGACGCCCCCGCGCGAATCATAGGTCGACAACAACACCCGCACTCGCGACTCCCATTTCCGTTGGTTCCGGCTCCGGCCAGCGATTATGCGGCACGACCGGGGTCTTGCCGCAAGCCCCCCGGTGCGCTATACGTTGAAAGTGGGGGGTGGGTACTGTCTTTCCCTTCATCGTCCGCTGTGGACGGACACCCTCCTGTCCCGTGACAGCCATCATGTCGTCCGGTACCTGGGAACCGACATGTTCCTGTCACGCTGTAGCCCCGGGTTCCAAACGGCACGGAGTTCCTATGCGCCCAGGCCTAACCGTGAATTGGCCAGATACGGACCAGCTTCGCCGCTCCGTAGAAGAACTTAAATCGGCAGCACCATTGGTAAGTTTCCCTCAAGTGCAGATGCTCTGCAAAGATCTCGGGCGCGTGGCGGAGGGTAGAGCAATAATCCTTCAGGGCGGAGACTGCGCAGAAAGCTTCGAAGCGACTAGCAATCGCTATGTTGTCGGTCAGATAACACTCCTAAAAGCTTTGGCGGACATGCTCAAATCTACTGGCCACGATGTCGTTGTAATAGCAAGGGCAGCAGGCCAGTGCTTCAAGCCTCGGTCTGACGACTATGAGCAGCTTCCATCAGGACTTAGATTGCTGAAATACCGAGGAGATGGGATTAATAGCAGTCTTCCGGTACCCGCGTTGCGCGTACCTGATGCTCGCCGTCTCTCAAGAGCTTATCGCCACAGCCAGAACGTTCTAGAAACGATGCGGCAATTTGAGGTCAGCAATGAAATAGGTGTTAGGGCAATATATGCGAGCCACGAAGCTTTAGCTCTGCCCTACGAGCAGCCATTGACTCGCCCGGCTCCGGCTGAACAGCAGGTATACTGCTCGTCTACACATCTTCCGTGGATAGGTGTTCGAAGTAATGAACCGTCAGAAGAGCATGTGTCGTGGGCCGCTACAATCTCGAATCCTATTGCAGTGAAAATCGGGCCCAACACTTCGAGCGAGCATCTTGTTGCTCTTGCACAGAAGCTCGATCCGGTGCGCATTCCCGGCAGGCTAATCTTTATTACCCGGCTAGGAGCATCTCATATTGCCGAGCAACTTCCAGACATGATCAGGGCAGTACAAAGTGCAGGGTGGAAACCTATATGGCTATGTGATCCGATGCATGGTAACTCAGTTACGCGAATGACTGACGGAATTCGAGTGCGAGCATTGACGTCCATTTTGGCTGAGCTGACCAGCTTCTATGGGATTCACAAATCGATCGGAACTCATCCGGGTGGTCTACATCTTGAGCTAACCCACCAGTCAGTCACCGAATGTGTATACGACACGGGCGACATCGAGACGGCTGCCTTGGATCATTACCTTAGCTTGGGGGATCCAAGACTCAATGCAGATCACGCAACCGAAATCGTTGTCGCGGCGCGAGAATTGTTGATGCGATGGTAATAGATAGAGCGACAAGTGCCGCTGAAGCTAGCGCTAGGCCTCCAATACGTCTCTGGCTGATTCCATTACCTTCTCGGCCGTAACTTCTGGTCCGAGCGAGACAAGTTCATCGGACATGACCTCGACTGCAAGCATGCAATCTACTCCATGCCTTCTCAATGCGTCAATTATAGTGGTTATGTCACCATAACCGTGGCCTGGCAGAACGCGACGATGCAGCGCTTCCTGGCGCAAAACTTCTATTGGACTTGAATCTCTCGCAACATCCGCCAATTGAACTTCAATTACCTTGTCAGCCGGGACATCATTCAAATCGCTGGGCTTTACATTTGATTTCACCCAGTGCCATGTATCAATTAGAAGGCCACCGTTTGTCTCATTAGCCTGCTTGACGACCGCCCAAGCGGAAAGCAGATCGGGAACCCCTCCGAATGGCATAAACTCAAGGGCTACTTTAACACCACGCGCCCGACGGCACAGCGCAGCGAATCTTTCAACCAATGATTCGTGCGGAATCTTTGTAAACACTCCAACGTTAACGTGATCAGCATTAAACGTATGCGCCATATGAAAAACTGCAGCTTCCTTCGGATCCGTGATATGGCTAGCATCATCGAGTGCCCAGTCAGTCAGAAACTCAACCTCTGTAATACGGACTTCGTTTTCGCCCAGGAATAGCTTCATGGCCTCGTCATCTAGGCCAGCGTTGCACGCTTCGCGATAATTTTCGACCGACATGCCCATCTCGTTGAATCCCGCATTTGAAGCAGCTGTCACTCGTTGCTTAAATCCAGTTCCCCTAAAAGTCTGGGCACTAAGCGTCAGCTTTGTGGAATCAAACTGCAACACCTTGTTCACCCACCATGATTGTTCTAGGGTGCTATCTTAGTACATTTATAAAATATTTGCTGATGAACTTGAACAGCCCGCATCGATACTTATAAATACTGTAACGCATCCCGGGCCGGTTGTCGATACACAAGTTGACATGATAAGACCAGGTATAACAGCATCATGACCTGCCTCGGTCTTCTGGCTGCAGCAGATTGGCGGTAATGAGAATTAGGGTCTGGCTAGGTATCGCACCTTGATGCATCGCCAAAGCTTCTCAGTTGGCGTGAAGCACGAGACCTTGCGGTGGATTCTTGGCCAATCTGCTTAAAGCCTCACTGGCCGCGGTGCAGCAGAGCTGGTTGGGGGTCTGATCCCGACCGGCCGGATACACGGACGATCGGGCAGTGCATCCGGGCCGCCGGTTCCCGGTGGACTAGTTGAATCTGCACGGATTGTTCACGACGTACGTCTGCAGCGGCAACCAACGACTGCTGCTGTCCCGCATCGCTCACGATGATCAACCAACGCTGCGTCAGCTGGCGGGACCATCGCCTGCAGATCATGCTGGCGGGACCATCGCCTGCAGATCATGCTGTATGCCCTGTAGTACTAGTCTGAGCACATGCCTGTAAGCACGATCGAGGTCGCGCCCCCCGGATCATCGTATGTTGTGACGATCGGTTCTGGGCTGCTCAAAGATGTGCAACGCCTGATTCCGATACCCCGGCTAGCAAGCCGGGCCGCTATCGTGACATGTCAAGGCCAGGCGGAGGTATTCGCGGACAAAGTGGCGGTCAAGCTACGCGGTGTAGGCCTGAACGTCACGACGATTGTATTGCCGGATGGCGAAGCCAGCAAAACACTAAGAACACTTGAGCTCTGCTTGAACCGGTTTGCCGACTTTGCCCTAGGCCGCAGCGATTTCGTCGTTGCTGTCGGAGGAGGCGTGGTCGGCGATATCGCGGGTTTTGCAGCCGCAACCTGGAATCGCGGAGTTCCCATCATTCAAATTCCTACTACATTGCTCGGCCAAGTGGACTCAGCCGTCGGCGGCAAAACCGGCGTGAATTTGAGGAGCGGGAAAAACCTGGTAGGTGCGTTTCATCAGCCTAGCGCAGTCATTGCCGATATAGATACCCTCGCCACGCTGCCAGAGCGTGAGCGGCGAGCCGGCCTTGGCGAGGTGGTCAAGTATGGGTTCATCGCGGATCCCGTCATCCTTGAGATTTTGGAGCGACGCCCGGCTGAAGCTATCTCATGTATTCCTGCTGTAGCGACTGAAATTGTGGAACGAAGCGTTTCGATTAAAGCGAGAATAGTCAGTGTGGACGAACGCGAGATGGGCGACCGACTCCTGTTGAACTACGGTCACACCCTAGGTCATGCAATTGAGGCTCTAACCAATTATAATCATTTCCGGCACGGAGAGGCTATTTCGATAGGTATGGTTTTTGCTGCTAGACTTGGAGAACGCCTAGGAATATCAGAACCCGGGCTTGCCGACAGGACAGAGCGCATATTGCGGAATCTGGGACTTCCCACTGGCGGCATTCAGCTAGATTCCGCTAAAGTCTGGGACTTGCTTAGACTTGATAAAAAAACGCAGCGAAAGGTTCGTTTCATAATATGTCAGTGTCCAGGGCGCGCGGTCGTCATAGAATCCCCTGAGCCGCGATTGGTTGAGGAAATCGTAGCAAGTCTCGGCTAAAAGAACGGCGCTTGGTATTTATACCTTAAGGGAGCAGAATAGTGGCCTCCCAGACCTCGGCAGGCACACGTGCGTAGCGACGTTCCTTTCTGGCGTGCTCAAGCAGGGAATCCGCGACGGTGTAACCCACCAGCAGCGGCGCGCCCGCCAAGTTCTGTGTCAGTCCGTACCCGGCAGTTCCCAGCGCTACCGCCAGTCGCCGGTCATGCGCCGCCGCGACATAAGCCCGGCTCTGCTCCGCCGCGCTGAACACCGGGCCGAGGCGAATGACGTCAGCTAGGTCAAGCACTTCGCGTTCCCGGGCCTGCGAGTCAGCGCCACCATGGGTTGGCGGGCGGTTTAGGTGGTGTACAGGTCTGGCCACAGCGTGCCGATGATCACCACCGGGTGCGGGGAGTTCAACAGCGCTCGCACCACCGCGCCGGTCAGGCCGTGCTCGCCATCTAGGTAGCGCTGCAGCTCATTCAGCTACGCCCATAGCGTTCACCGTGAGCCTCGCCGCGCGCATCGCCGGGGCAGGCCCTGCCCAGGCGATCCTCACCGGAGGAGGCGCCGCCGGCACCGTCATGGCCATTTTTTTCGCCGGTGTATCCGCCTACCGTTGATCAGGAGTGACCGGCAGGTCAGCCTGGCGGCCGTCAGTCACCATGAACGCCGCCGCAGTACTGATTGCTGCCGTGCTGCTCCGCATGTCGGCGGCGGCGATCCGGGAGTATATTCGCTGCGATCGGCCAGTCCGCATCATGTCGGGCTTCCACGTTCGGTGACCGGCGGACTGGTGTGGGTATCAGTCCAAGCGAGAGATAGCAACGATTGGAGATCCTATATTGCCAGCCTGGGGGCGGCTACGAGATAGTGTGATTTAAGTTAGTGCCTATCCGTTGCTCGGTCATATTCGCTGTCAGCGTAGCGTGGGGGATCGGTCAGGATGACAAGTAGTCCTGTTCTTTGGTCAAGCCGATGCGGAAGTACCGCAGTGGCACGCCTGGGATGCACTCGTCAAGGTGAGAACCGGGCGCCGGCGTTGATATTCCTCAACTGGCGATCAATTTATTGTGAATGCTGCATCGGCTAGTGTCATGTGATGATGGGGCTGAGCGCAAGACGGGCGACGGTTTAACTAGATACCAGCAACTCAAACATTTAAGTGAATACAGGAATCATGGCGCAGCAAAGTGACATCGACCAAGATAAGCTGCAGCAAGGTGCAATTGAGTGGCTTCAATTGCTATTGGCTATTGTCAGCATCGTGGCACTCGCTGTTATTTATCTTCTACTTCCGGACAACAAGGGAGCCATTCCTGGTCTAATTAAAAATCTTATACCTAATGTTATAGCTGCCCTTCTGGTAGTGCCCGCTGTCTATCTTGTGGCGACACGAGTTGGTCTGAGTCTGGAAGATAGGATTAGTCGGGCCGTACAGCGGGCAATGGTGATTCCCAGCTCGTCCTCAGAAGAAGAGATCTTTCCGGACGACATAGGCCAAGCAGCGGATCGTATCCGAGAAATCGTTTCAGGCAAACCCGATAAAGAGAGGGTTCTGATCGAGGTTCTTGGCTTTACGGCAGGTACGTTCACCATGACCGTGCTTCGCGAGCTCGTAATCTCCAACCCCGGTCGGCTGCGCGTAAAGATCCATTCAGTAGATTTCACCGAGGTCGACAATAGCCTTCTTCCGCATCATTGGAAAGAGGAGGCGGCGTCCACCGAGAATCGGCTCAGAATGCTCTGTACAAATCGCGCGGAGCTGGAAGTCTGGCACTATCCCGAATTCCCGTTTCTCCTTGGTCTTGCAATAGATGACTCAGACCTTTTTATGGCTTACTCTTCCTGGGATTTCGATACAGAAAGGATAGCAGATCGCAAGAATGAATATCGTCACTACAAACGTAACCCCGGTACAGAGCACCATTTCAGGCTATTCCGGAACTGGATAGATCAACCGCGCCAAAAGCTAGCGATGCGCCTTTAATGAAAAGTGCAAAGGCAATTTCAGACCGTAATTTGCCCTCCATAGTTGTGGCCATCGACATTGGCAAGAGCAAATGGCATGTGGGGGGTTTTAGTCTCGCAGGCGCTCTTCTTGAGGACGAACTTATATCGATGTCTACGCCTAATCAGACGTTTGCTGAAACTGTTCACTACATCAGTAACCAATTGTCAGCCTACAGAGTGATTGGATTTGGACTGTCGATATTCGGCCCACTTCAAATAAATAGTAGTCACAGTAACTATGGCTCTATCGTGGGATCTTCCGAAGCTAGATGGTCTGGCATCAATCTTCCGAGGAGCTTGCATGACCGATACGGAATGCCCGTTTACTTTGATTATGATGTAAACGCCGGGACTCTGGCTGAATTCTGGTCTCAACAACTGCCTAGTAACAGCAAATTCGTCTATCTGTCAGTCGGAACAGGGGTGGGTGCGGTTTATTGTAATGGAGATACAAGCTTTATAGGAACAGAGACTCCCCAGTATGGCCATACGTACGTGCCCAAGGAAGCTGATGACAAATTTTTGGGGAACTGTGTATTTCATGGTCCATGTCTTCAAGGGCTTGCGTCGGGGAAAGCCGTAAACGAGCGATGGAATATGTCGCCACTTGATTTGCCCTCAGATCATCCAGCATGGGATCTGGAGGCAAGATACATAGCGCGCGCATGCACTAATTTGACTTACAGTTACGCACCCGACTTCATACTGATAGGTTCAGGAATTTCCTCAGTTCCAGGAATAATCGAAAAATCTAATCAGTACTTCCGAAAATATGTTAACCGTTTTCCGCAGACCCAGGCGAACTCGATATATGCCGGTAGTTTCATAAGGAAGTCGAGCTACGCTCCGCTATCATCGTTCTTCGGTGCGGGCCTTTTGGCGCGTAAAAAGCTCGGACTTCGATACGGGCAGCGCTAGCTCTAAGTTGAGGCGTGATGCCCAATCCGGCCCGGGCCGTGGCCGGACGTCATGATCCGGGCGCGGCCGGCTGCGCATCGGTGAGCGCGTGCCCGAGCCGACGGAACAGCCGCTGCTGATCGGCTGTGAGGTCTTCATAGGACAGGTTGAACGCGGCGGCCACCGACAGGTTCTCGGCGGCCATCAGCTCCAGCCGGTTCACCGCCGCGGCCAGCTCGGCGGCCCGCCCGGCCGCGGTCCAGGCCGGGTGGTGGTGCAGCTGCCGGGCCACCATCCCGATCGCCAGCGGCAGATACCCGCACAGCCGGGTGATCTCGGCCACCGCCGGGTCATCCGGGCTGAAGCCGGCCCGGCCGGCCAGCCGGGCCAGCAGCCCGGCGGCCTCGCCGGCCGGCAGGGTGTCCAGGCTGATCGCGGTGGCGTCCTCCAGCGCGGTCAGGTGCCGGCGGCTGGTGACCAGCACCAGGCTGCCGCCGGTGCCGGGCAGCAGCGGCCGGACCTGCTCGCTGCCGGCTGCGTCGTCCAGGATCAGCAGCAGCTGCTTCTCGGCCAGCCGGTCCCGCCACAGCGCCATCCGCGCCTCCAGCCCCGCGGGGATCTGAGCGGCCGAGACTCCGGCGGTCAGCAGCAGGCTGGCCAGCGCGTCGGCCGGGTCGACCGGCTGCTGCCCGGGGGTGTGCCCGTGCAGCGGCAGGAAGATCTGCCCGGCCGGGAACCGGCCGGCCAGCCGGTGCGCGGCGTGCACGGCGAACGCGGTCTTGCCCACCCCGGCCATCCCGCCGATCGCGTGGATGCCCACCACCCCGCCCGCACCCGCCGCCGCCTCCACCAGATCGGCCAGCTCCTGCTGCCGCCCGGTGAACGAGGCCAGATCCCGCGGCAGCGTCCGGGTCGCCGCCGCGGCCCCGCCCGGGACCTGCTCGCGGCGGATATCGCTGCCGATCGGCCGCCGCGTGTCGGCCAGGTCTTCGTCCGGCGTGAGTGCCTACGGTGCCCTTCCCGGCCAGCCTGTGCACGATGCGGCGGCTTGCCCGGGATTTACGGGCGGGGGAACTGGTAGCTGTGGCAATACCATAGCGCCGAGGTGCACCAGAGGACGCCGAGGACGATCGCGAGCGTCCCGCCGGCCAGGGGCAGGGCCCATCCGGGCGGTCGGCGGCTGCGCGGACCTCGGCAGCGAAGGCGCCGTAGAAGAAGCAGTCGTACGGTATGGTGCGATTACAAGCCGGAGCGGATTCAATGAGTGACGCGTGAGTGCGCGAAGACTGGGGGAGAAATTACAAAAGCCATTACGAGGAGCCGGAGGCCCAAAGTCCTTTGGTCTCTGGGGTTGCTGATAGCATTGGGCGTTATTCTTGTCCCGTTGTATATTTTTGCGCAAAAAGATTCCGCTGGAAATACTGCCTCTAATCATGGAAATGGCGCCTCTGATGATTTTAACCGGGGGGATGGCAGCCTGGGCCCGGGCTGGACCGATATGTCTGACCACGGTATGGCGATCTCTTCCCATGCTGTGACCGGAACCAGTGCTTCCGGGGTCTCTGGTGACATGCGGGCCTCTAATGCATTCGCCAGCGATCAGTATTCCCAGGTTGAAGTCACCTCGATGCACCTCACCGGGGGCCAGTGGGTCGGGCCGGCGGTGCGGGTCCAGGACGGCGGGCAGAATGCTTATCTGGGCATCTACTTGTGGAACGGCGGCAGCCCGGAATTGAAGCTGTACCTGAGGCGTGCGGGTAACTGGACTCCGATCGGCAGCGTTTACGACAGCGGGCCGCCTGCTTCGGCGACCAAGCTGGAGCTCATGGCGGTTGGCAACACGATCTCTTTGCTGGAAAATGGCGTCCAGCGTATATCAGTCGCTGATAGCACTCTCTCTCGAGGGGTGCCAGGCATCATGGCCTACGGCACCGCGAAAGCCGACAACTGGTCCGGAGGAGACGCCGACGGTTTCCAGGTTAGTTACCTGAGCACCAGCGCTCAGGGCATTAGATCTTATAACATGATTTCAGACAATAATGGATACGGTTCTCAGATATTGCGAGTATTGCCTCCGGCGAAGCCCGCTCCAGGGGTGGCTCACAATTTCCTTGTCGTGCTCCGGGTTGGCGCTGGGCTGGGTTCCGCATACGGGGATGGTCTCGAAACCATGCAAGCGCTCGACGCGCAAGACCGGTATAACCTAACAATAATCGAGCCGACATTCACGTTTAATCCCTGGTATGCAGATAATCCAGGCTACAAGTATTTCCGGTATGAGACCTTCATGGCCCAAGATCTCGTGCCCTGGATAAAACATAACCTGGCGACCACGGGCAAGGAGCAGATCTGGCTGATTGGGTTCTCAAAGTCCGGCCTAGGGGCACAAGATCTTCTCCTGAAGCATCCCGGTCTCTTCACCTTGGCGGCTTCCTGGGATTTCCCGGCCGACATGTCGTCCTACAACCAGATTGGCGGTGCCTCTGCGAACTATGGCACCGACGCGAACTTCCAGGCCAATTACCGCCTGACGGCTGGATTTTTGAATGCCCACAAAGCGCCGTTCCTGAAAAATAACCGTATCTGGATAGGCGGGTACCAGGTGTTCAGAAAAGACATTTCAGATTATAATGCTCTTTTGACTTCAAATGGTATAGCACACACAACGGAGACGCCACGGCCCATGGCTCATCGCTGGAACAGCGGCTGGGTCCCCATAGCTTTGGCTGCGTTGTACCAGGACAGCATTAAGCTGCGTCCTGCGTCGTAGATTTGATCGTCCTTTCACTGTCATGTCAGGCTTGCCGAACTGCAAGCCGGTTGGTATGAGATCCATGCATCCCAACCTTCGAAAGGGCTATGTAACCTGGAACGACGAGATGCGTTTCGCCAACCTTCGTGACCCGGCCGCATTCACGCGGGAAGCCAGCCGGTGCGTCATCGTGCTGTTCACCGGCGGCACGGTGCTCACCGCGATCACCTCTTTTAACGCCGATAATGTGCATTATGTAAAGTAAATCATTGCAGCCGGCGTTCCGGCAGGTAGCGCAGCAGCGGCGGAGAGGTGCACTAGAAGCGGAGCATGCTGCGGTAGACGGCGATCAGCGCGGCCTTCTGCTCGCCGGCCAGGCGCTCGTCGGCGCTGATGGCAGACTCCACCGACGATTCTGGGGGCTCGTCAGCCGCCGCGGCCCCATCCCCGGAGGAAGCCAAGTCGAGCAGGCCCACCTGGGCAAGCAGCGTCTCGGCGGACACGTTCAGCGCTTCGGAGAGCAGCCTGAGCACGCGCACCGATGGCAGGTGCAGGCCCCGCTCGAGCTGGCTCAGGTAGGGATCGGAGAGAGACGTCATCTCAGCAAGCTGACGCAGTGACAGGCGGGCGAGCTTACGCCGATTGCGGATGAAGGCGCCCAGGCATTGCGTCTGCGCGTTCCAGGTACCAGTCACTGTCGCTCCGTAATTCTGTGCTTTTCGCTCTCTGCTCAGGATGGTAAGCAAGTCTGCGGCGAACCGCGATCGGCTCGCCGCGGGCAGTGGACCTATCGCAGGTGGCGGGCCCGGCCCGCCGGGAAAGTGAGGCCTGCTTGGTCTCGCCGCCGATCTTCCTGGCGCCGGTGTCGCCCTTGCCGGGGAGCAGCGCCGTGGTCGCGCGCAGCACGGCCTCGGCGAACTTCCCCTGGCTGGCCAGCAGCCGTTCCGCCAGCTCGGTCCGCCCGGCATCACCGCGGCCCGGCAGCCGCGCGAAACCCCGCTTCGTCATCCCCCACGCATCGGTGACCGCCGCCGCCACCACCGTCGCCCGCCAGCGACGCCAGCGACACAAGCCCGTCCCGCTAACACCAGCCCCCACCCCTCCCCGCTCACCCGCCGGAATCCAGTCATGCTAACTAGATTTCGTCTATTGCGTACTATCCCGAGCGTCGTTACTATCCCTGTAACCGTGTGACTGCCGTCACAGAGGCGGTAGCCGCGGCGTGTCCGAGGAGGAATGGGCATGCCTGTCAGGGATGGCTACGTGCGCGAACAGACCATGCAGGTGGGCGGGACGCCGCTGCGCGTCGTGATCCGGCCGGGCGCCGGGACGGGGCCTCCGCTGCTGCTGTGCAACGGCATCGGCATGCGGCTGGAAGCCTTGCAGCCGTTCGTGGATGCACTCGACCCGGCCATCGAGGTGATCCGTTTCGATGCCCCCGGCGTCGGCGGCTCTCAGCTGCCCAATCTGCCGTACCGTTTCACCACCCTGGCCCTGCTGCTGCGCGACATGCTGCATAATCTCGGCCACCAGCAGGCCGACGTGCTGGGTATCTCCTGGGGAGGCGGGCTGGCTCAGCAGTTCGCGCTGTGCAACCCGCGGCTGTGCCGGCGGCTGGTCCTGGTGGCGACCGCAACCGGGCCGCAGACGATGGTGCCGCCCAACCCGCTGCCGCTGGTGAAGAACCTCGTCCTGCGCCGCTATGGCGACCTGTGGGGAGGAAGCGCGAAAACCGACCCGGACGCGCTGACCCGCGCCCTGCGCAAGGCACACATCAGCCCGCTCAGCATGGGTTACCTGTACCAGAACACCGCCGCGCTGGGGTTCACCACGCTGCCGCTGCTGCCGCTCATCCGCCAGCGCACCCTGGTGCTGACCGGTGATGAGGACCCGATCATCCCGGTGGCCAACGGCCGCATCCTGGCCGCGGGCATCCCGCACGCGACGCTGCACGTCTACCACGGCGGCCACGTCGAGCTGGTGACCCGCCCGGGCCTGCTCATGCCCCTGATCACCGGCTTCCTGGCGGCGCCGCCGCACGATGCCCGGCGCGCTGAACAAGTCCAGACCCGGCGCGCTGAACAAGTCCAGACCGGTCGTCATCCCGAAGACCAGGGCCCGCGCCGGGCCGCCGACGGCACCGCCGCCGCCCAGGCCGCCCAGGCCACCGCCGAGGCAGCCGCCCAGGCCACCGCCGAGGCAGACGCGCTCGCCGAGGCGCTGCAGGCCGCCCGCGCCGTCCAGCAGGCCGCCGAGACCGCCGCCGCCCAGGCCGCCGCCGCGCTCCGCGACGCCCGCGAGCAGGCAGCCGCCACCGAGGGGGCTAATGCGTAATGCGCGGGTGACGGTTCCCCCGGCGACAGCCCGCCCGTGCGCCGCTTAGGGGCGTTGGTAAGAACTCTGCTACCAGGGGCCATTTTGCGGAGCTTGGCAGTATGGGTGGCTTGGTGGTAATGGTCCCCGCGAAGATGGGCGCTTGTGGAACGCCCTCCGCTTGAGCTTGGTGACCTGGTTGAGCACTGGACGCTGGTCGGCGACGAGGGCGACCTGGCCGCCGCCAAGCACAGTGACACCCAACTCGGCTTCGCGCTGCTCCTGAAGTTCTACGGCCGGTTCGGCCGGTTCCCGCGCGGCCTGGGCACGGCTGCTGGCACTGGCCAGCGCGGACACCGGCGAGGACGACAGCGAAGCCGACCCGGGCCTGCTGGCGCTGATCAAGGCATCAGCAGGCAACGTCAGCCTGGCCTCGATGCTGACGGAGATCTCACGGCTCGAGGCCGATCGCGCGCTGCGCCGTGATCCCGGGGATGCCCAGGCTGGCTCCGAGCTCGTCGCTCAGGTGGTCGGGCAGGGAGACGGCCTGGTCGGAAGGGACGAGGGTGTACTGGGCGGCGGTGCCGAACGGACGGTAGGACTGGGCGCCGTATACCCACCCGCTGCCCGGCGCGGTGCGCGTCGACTCCCTGCCCGACTGCGTTGATGACGCCGGCCGCGTCGCTGTGCCGGATCACGCGGGGGTAGGGCATGGCCGGATCGAACAGGCCGCTGCGTTTCTTGGTGTCGCCGGGATTGACGCCCGAGACCGAGACGCGAACGCGCACCTCGCCCGGGCCCGGCCGGGGGTCGGGTAGCTCGCCGACGTGCAGCACGTCGCCGGCCGGGCCTTTTTCGTCGTACCAAGCGGCAAGCACGGCGGACCTCCAAGGGCTGTCAGGTTCAGCTCGCGGGCAGCGCGGGCGAGGCGGAGCACGCCTTGACCCTGGGCCCGCGCGACTTGTTCGGGATGCTGCTCGAGGCGATCGCGGAGTTCCGCCGCAGCCCCAGGGGCCGCTCCGCGCGTCGACGACACCGACCTGGGCACGGGAACTGCGCGCCACCGACGCCTTCGGCGAGGTCAGCGGTCGATGGAGGCCATGTTCGCCTCGTCGTGGCGTTCACCGGCGGCGGGGGTGAGGTTGTTCAGCCGTTCGAGCTGGTCGGCGCTGAGTTCCACGGCGTCGGCGGCGGTGTTCTCCTCGACACGGGAGACCCGGCGGGTGCCGGGGATCGGGGCGATGTCGTCGCTTTGGGCGAGCAGCCAGGCCAGGGCGATCTGTGCCGGTGTTGCGCCGACCTGGGCCGCCACGGCGGAGACCTCCTCGACGATGCGCAGGTTGCGCTGGAAGTTCTCCCCGGTGAAGCGGGGGTTGGTTTTGCGCCAGTCGTCGTCGGGGATGTCGTCGACGGTGCGGATCTGTCCGGTGAGGAAGCCGTGGCCGAGCGGCGAGTAGGGAACGAAGCCGATGCCCAGTTCCCGCAGCAGCGGCAGCAGCTCGGCCTCGGGGTCCCGGGTCCACAGCGAGTATTCGGTCTGGAGTGCGGCGACCGGGTGCACGGCGTGGGCGCGGCGGATCGTGCCGGGGCCTGCCTCGGACAGGCCGATGTGCCGAACCTTACCGGCGGCGATCAGCTCCGCCAGGGCGCCGACCGTCTCCTCGATCGGGGTGTTCGGGTCAACCCGGTGCTGGTAGTACAGGTCGATGTGGTCGGTGCCCAGCCGCGTCAGGGAGCCCTCGACGGCGGCGCGGACGTTGGCAGCGCTGCTGTCGACGATGCCAGGCCCGCCACCGGAGTGGGAGACGAGACCGAACTTGGTGGCCACCACGACCTGGTCGCGGCGGCCCTTGATCGCCTTCCCGACCAGTTCTTCGCTGTGGAACGGGCCGTAGATCTCGGCGGTGTCGATATGGGTGACGCCCAAGTCGAGCGCGCGGTGGATGGTGCGGATCGACTCGGCGTCGTCGAGACCTCCACCACTGGTGTAGGTCCCGGCCATCGTCATGGCGCCCAGACCGATCCGGGAGACATCCAGCCCACCCAGGGACACGTGCTTCATCAGATAACTCCTTGCCGCAGTTTCTCCACGTTGCATCCGCTCGATGCCAGGCGCTGCGCCGGCCTGGGCGAACGGTCCTGGGCCTTCCGGCCGAGGGCCGCCGCGACAAGCTCGGCCAGCGGCGCCTAAGACCATGCAAACCGGTGCCCGCCCAGTGGAGAAGTCACTGCTGGAAGGTGTACCGGCAGCCCACCCCTCAGCTTCCGATCCTCGCCTAACCTGGGAAAAGTGGACAACCGCGAAGAGGTAAAGGCGTTCCTCAGCTCCCGCCGAGCCAAGATCACCCCCGGGCAGGCTGGGCTGCCCGACTCCGGCCGCCGTCGGGTGCCGGGACTGCGCCGCAGCGAGGTCGCCGACCTGGCCGGAGTCAGCGTGGAGTACTACGCCCAGATGGAGCGGGGAAACCTCGCCGGGGTCTCTGACAGCGTCCTGGACGCCCTGGCCCGCGCGCTGCGGCTGGACGAGGCCGAGCGGGCCCATCTGGCCGACCTCGCCCGCGCGGACGGCCCCGCGGCCCGCACGCGCCGCCGGCCGCCCGCCCAGCAGATCCGCCCCGGCCTGGCGCGCATCCTGGAGGGAATGACCGAAGTCCCGGCCATGGTCAACAACGGCCGCCTGGACGTCCTGGCCGCCAACCTCCTCGCAATGACGCTGTTCGCGCCCGTGTTCGCCGACCCCGCCCGCCCGGCCCACCAGCCGGTCAACCACGCCCGCTTCACCTTCCTCAACCCCCGCGCCCACACCTTCTGGATCGACTGGGAACGCGCCGCCGACGACAGCGTCGCCATGCTGCGCACCGAAGCCGGCCGCGACCCCTACGACAAGGCCCTCACCGATCTGGTCGGCGAACTGTCCACCCGGAGCGACGCCTTCCGGACCCGCTGGGCCGCCCACGACGTCCTCCTGCACCGCACCGGACTCAAACACTTCCACCACCCCGTCGTCGGCAACCTCCACCTGTCCTACGAAGTCATGGACCTGTCCGCCGACCCTGGCCTGTCCCTGATCGCCTTCAGCGCACAAGCAGGCACACCCGACGACGACGCCCTCAAGCTCCTCGCCAGCTGGGCCGCCACCCACGCGCCCGCCGACGCCCTATCCGCCCCCGACCAGAGATGAGCAGGAGGAACCGCTTCAGACGAACCCGGAAGGCGGCGACACCGAGTTCGTCTACTGGGACACCGGGACCGCGCACCTCCTGCCCCGGCTGCTGCGCCTGCCCGACGGCACCTCCCGCACCAGCGGGCCACTGTTCCTCGCCAGCCGCAAGCCCGTTCCCGCGCGGCGCCCCGCACCCTCGACAACCGGGTCTCCTTTTGGCCCCTAGTAGCAGAGTTCTTACCAACGCCCCGCTTAGCGCGCGCCTCTATGGCGTCGGTGTTGTGACCGATATGGCGTCGGTGTTGTGACCGACGAACATAACTCCGCCGACCGGGTCACCCGTCTTGCGGTACAGTCCAAACCCCTCTGGGAACCCGGCGGCGCCCCCGTCGTGCGGATACGGCGGCGGAAAGCGGCAAGACCCGGGTCGTGCGGCAGAATCTCCCGCCGAAGCCAGAACCTGCGGAAATCAGGGATCGCAAAGTACGTGTGCTTTTGTCGACGTGCGGGTCTCGCGGGACGCCGAACCGCTGGTGGACTCGCGGTGCGGTTGCGGCACTCGGTGCGGAGGTGCGGGTGTGCGCGCCGCCGGACTGCGCGGAGCAGCTGGCCGATATGCGACCTTGTTGAATGGGGGTTTCATGATTGACGTGATCGTTGCCGGCGGCGGACCGACCGGCTTGATGCTGGCCGGCGAGTTGCGGCTGCACGGCGTGCACACGCTCGTGCTGGAGAAGGACGCGGAGCCGACCAGGATTGTCCGCTCGCTCGGCCTGCACGCGCGCAGTATCGAGGTGATGGACCAGCGCGGTCTGCTGGAGCGGTTCCTCGCGCTCGGCCAGCAGTACCCGGTCGGTGGTTTCTTCGCCGGCATCGACAAGCCGGCGCCGGACCGGCTGGACACCGCACATCCGTACGTGCTCGGCATCCCGCAGACCACCACCGATCGCCTGCTGGCCGAGCACGCCACCGAGCTCGGCGCCGAGATCCGGCGCGGCTGCGAACTGGTCGGGCTGAGCCAGGACGAGCGCGGGGTGACCGCCGGGCTGGCCGACGGCACGCAGCTGCGCTCGCGCTACCTCGTCGGCTGCGACGGCGGCCGCAGCACGGTGCGCGAGCTGCTCGGCGTCGGCTTCCCCGGCGAGCCCACCAGGGTCGAGACGCTGCTGGGCGAGGTGGAGGTGGCCATCCCGCCGGACACGCTGAACGCCGTGATAGCCGAAGTCCGCAAGACCCACAAGCGGTTCGGCGCCGTGCCCCTCGGGGACGGGGTGTACCGCCTCGTCGCGCCCGCCGACGGGGTGGCCGAGGACCGCACGGTCCCGCCGACCCTGGACGAGCTGAAGCAGCAGGTGCGGAAGCTCGCCGGCACCGACTTCGGCGCGCACTCACCGCGCTGGCTGTCCCGCTTCGGCGACGCCACCCGGCTGGCCGAGCGCTACCGGACCGGCCGGGTGCTGCTGGCCGGCGACGCGGCGCACATTCATCCGCCGACCGGCGGCCAGGGGCTCAACCTCGGCATCCAGGACGCGTTCAACCTCGGCTGGAAACTGGCCGCTGAGGTCAACGGCTGGGCACCGGAGGGGCTGCTGGACAGCTACCACACCGAACGGCACCCGGTGGCCGCTGACGTGCTGGACAACACCCGCGCACAGATGGAGCTGCTGTCCCCCGAACCGGGTCCCCAGGCAGTGCGCCGGCTGGTGTCGGCACTGATGGACTTCGAGGACGTGAACCGGTACCTGATCGAGAAGATCACTGCGATCGGGGTCCGCTACGACTTCGGCGAGGGGCCTGAACTGCTCGGCCGGCGGATGCGGGACGTGGGGCTGAAGCGGGGGCGCCTCTACGAGCTGATGCACGGCGGCCGCGGACTTCTGCTCGACCAGACCGGCCGGCTCTCGGTGGCGGGCTGGGCAGATCAGGTCGACCACGTCGTCGACGTCAGCGAGGAACTGGACGTGCCCGCGGCGCTGCTGCGGCCGGACGGCCACGTGGCGTGGGTCGGTGAAGACCAGCAGGGTCTGCTCAGCCAGCTGCCCAAGTGGTTCGGCGCTGCCGTCAGCTGAGCGCGCAGTTGTGGCTCGAAAGGGCGGGACCTATCTCCGGCCGAGTTCGGCGCGGTCCGGGGCGTACCCCGTTGGCTGGAAGCCCCCGCGAAATACGCCGACCCAGCAAGATCAATCTCAGCGGATCGAATATTGACGGTTACCAGCAGGGTGCCTCTGGACACTGCCGGCTCACCGCACGGCACCGTAGTCGCGGAGGGCGCCTGGGCGGAGCGGGGTGCCGAGCAGCTGGCTGACGAGGGTCCGGTGGGCGGCGTGGAGGGTGCGGACGGCCGCGGGCGTGAGGCCGGGCTTGACGGGCGGCCAGGCCGCCCCAAGGCCGGCCGGGCTTCGTCGGGATCCACAGGTAGCCAGGGTCGCTGCCCTCAAGTTCGGCGATGATCGCCGCCCGGGCCCTGAGCCACCGGGTGAGGATCTGCACGGTCGCGGCGCCAAGCGGGCATGAGCCGCCGGTGACTTCGACGCGTGCGTCGCCGTCCAGGTGCAGGGCGCTGACATTGAGGCGGGCTAGTTCGGGGACGCCCCGGCCGGTGTCGGCGACGAGCGCGGCCAGGGCGGCGGTGCGCAGCGATGTGGCGGCGTTGGCGTGGACGGGCCTGCGGACGGTCAGGTCGTGGAGGACTCGCTCAGTATCGGCGGGGGTTAGGTAGAAGCCACGGGCGGGCGGTGGACTGTCACGGTGGTCGGGCAGGCCGAGGAATTCAGCGAAGGCGTTGTAGGAGTCGATGCGCACGCGCATTGAGTTGAGATACGCGGCGGCATCGGAACCGTAGAGGGTGTTGCGGGTGCGGATCTTGCCTGCGGCCGCATCGGAGAGCCATGCGTCGGCGCGCGCGGGGTCCATGAGCTCGCCGACCCTGATCTGAATCGTCCCGGCGGCCTCCTGGGCGTGCTGCCGGTACTCGTCGAGGAAATGCCGGCGGATCCGCCGGGTTGTGCTGCTGAACTGGCGGTTGGCCAGATGGCGGATGAAGTCGTCGACAGCGCCGCTGGCCGGCGAGTGGGCGTCCGGGACTGGCATGCGTGAAAACTATCCGATCACGGTGATAACAGCAAGAAGCAGACGAACGGAATAAGCTGAACCGAAGCGTCTCGCAGAGGTCTGGCCCGTGTCGGTCCGGGTCGTATCGGCTCGGTTCGAACCGATACGACCCGGACCCCCTGCTGCCGGTGAGCCGTTCCTTGGTCCAGGAGCGCTTCTTGCTGTTATCAGCCCTTGGGCCGAGGCAGAGGGCAGCGAGTCAGGAACTCCGGTCTCACGCCCTTACCTGGCCTTTCGTGCGGCAGCGCGGGCCTGCTCCATCTGGTCGACGCTGATCGGGCCGGTTCCCGGCAGGCCTGCGGCCAGCCACGCCTCCTGCGCGCGTGCCGTGTCCCCGCCCGCCTCTTGCAGCACTATCTTCTTCGCCGTCGTGCTGGGCACGGCCCCGTCAGCGCCGAGATCCATCAGGTGCGCCAGCATCCGGACCGACTGGTTCCGCTGCCCCATCTTCCGCTCGTTGTACCGGTAGACCAGCACCCAGCGTCCTTCCAGGGAACGGGCCCGGTCGATCAGCGCCCGTCCGCGGTCGGTGTCCTTCTGCTCGGTGCGGATCGGCTCGCTCTCACCCGACGGCAGGCGCAACGTGAGCAGCCCGCGGCGGCTCGATTCCTCGATCTCAACCTTCTCAAGGAACGCGATGAAGGTCCGGGCTGACTCCAGCCGCTCGATGTCCTGCCTCGCCTGCTGGGCAATCAGGTGAAGGTCTACGGTCAGGCCGTGTACCCGGCGACCCCAGGCCGCCTCTTCACCAGGAGGGCACGGTCCCGCAGCCTGAGCAGCCGCGATGACCAGGCTGTAATGGCTGTTGTCCACGGCGCCCATTATCGGCCGCCGGGCTGACATTAGCGGGCGCCCAGCTGCGGCTGGACGTGGCGCGGTTACCCAGGCGGCGCGACGGTGACGTCCGGCTGGTTCGCGCGGCGGAGCGCGCCGGCAACGAATCCGCTGGCTTTCAGCTCCTCGACGAAGGTCCGGAGGAACTGGATGGTCTCCGGGCCGCGGGTCCTGGTCGTGGCCATCGCCTGGCGGATCTGCATGAACGGGCCCTCGGTCAGGCGGAATCCGGGATGGCTGCGGACGAACTCAGTCATCGGCTGCCTAATGCCGGCGGCGGCCTCCAGGCCCAGGTCACAGAGTACGCCGGTCCCCTCGTCTCCCCGCACCACACTCGCGTGCTGGAGGGTGCGGGACAGGAACAGGTCGTAGGCAGACCCCTGCTTGACGCCGATACGGACGCGTTCACGGTCGACGTCAGCGGTCGTGGTGATGGCCGAGTCGCGGGGTACGGCGAACACGCCCTCGATCACCGCGTACGGCGCGGTGAAGGCGAGCTCCGCTTCGCGCGCGGGCTCGATGGCCAGGAAGCAGATGTCAGCCCGCCCCGCCGTCATCGCCTCGAACGACTTCCGCGCCGCATCGAAGCAGACGAGCTCTACCGGGACTCCCGCCCGTGAGCCCAGCTCGCGCGCTATGTCGACCGTCACGCCCGCCGGTGCCGCTGGCGTGCCCCGGGCCAGTACCGGATTGCCCAGATTAATGGCGGCCCGCAGGGTGCCTGTCGGCGAAAGATCCCTGGCGATGGCGGCCGGCACGACGCTCATGGAAGCCACCCTACGGAGAAGCGGAGTCGACCGTATTCAGGGCAGCCGCGCCGGGGGACGGTCTGAGTGCCGTGGCGAACCAACCACGGGGCTCATCCGGGGGAATCGCGGGCGTTCGACGGCGGTTCCCCCGCGGTGCTTGCGCAGTTCGCGGTACAGCGTGGAGCGGCTGTCCGTAGCTCACATCCACGGGGCCGGATGGGTCATAGGGCCGAACCAAGGCGTCCTAACCAAGCGCCTGCCATCGCCGCCGGGCGTACGCCGTTCTTGCCGCTGGCGTCTTTCCACTGGGGGACGCTGTCCATTGCCGAGGTCAAAAACGCCTTCCGTATCTCCGGCCATCCGGACCGCTAAGCCGCCATCGAGTAGTTAACAACGCGGTCCGGATGCCCGCGGGGGCTCCCGCGGGCATCCGGACCTGTCACATGCCGGTGATTACCACCAGCGGTTCCTGCGCTCGTTCCGCGGGCCCGTGGTGATGGTGGCCTTCTTCGTGGGCTTCATCGGTTTCTCCTTTGTGGGTTGTCCTTGGCGGATAACTCCACTTTCGGGCTAAGAACCCGGACGCCGCATCGGGCGGTTGCCGTATCGTCGGTGCAGTCGCGGTTCAAAATGCTCGCGCCTCGCTTTCAGCCGGCATCCTCAGGTGTTTATGGCGGAGCGGCGGCGTCTTTAGTGGCTGGCTGAGTCCTTAGTCAGTTGCCCGTGCCGGAAGCTGCGCCTCGGGCGGCCGGAGAGGCCTGGTGGTGAGGCCGGACCGGTGTGCGGTGGCGGCGGCTTCCACGCGGCCGCTGACGCCGAGTTTGGCCAGGATGTTGGATACGTGCACGCCGGCGGTCTTCGGGCTGATGAACAGGGCCTGGGCGATTTCCCGGTTGGAGTGCCCGGCGGCGACCAGCAGCAGGATCTCGCGCTCACGGCTGGTGAGGCCGAACCGGGCAAGCTCGTCTTCCTGTTCCGGCTCAGGGTCGGTCTTGAGGCTGATCCGGACGCGCCGGGCGAGAGCGGCGGCGTCCGCGGCGAGCGGCGCGGCACCCAGCCGCTCAGCTAGGGCATGTGCCTCGCGCAGGGCGCTGGCCGTGCTCTCCCGGTCGCCGGAGGCGGCCCTGGCCTCGGCCAGCCGCAGCAGCGCGTAGCTGAGGTGGTGGGGCTGGCTGGCGGTGCGCCAGGCTTCCGCCGCGGCGGCCCAGATTCCGTCGTTCTGGGTTCCGGCCGCCCGCGCGTGCTCGGCGGCCACCAGCGTCCGGTACGCCAGCAGGGCCGGGAACGGGGACGGGGCCGGCAGTTCCGCCGCGATCCGGGCCAGTTCGGCGCGGCTGGCGGTGACCAGCTCCGGGATCTCGCCGCGCCGGGCCCGCAGCCGGTCTGCCTCGTCCGCATCGGCCCGCATCCCCAGCCACACCAACGGCCAGGTGTAACGCGCCCCCTGTATCTGATCGGAACCGGGCAGACGCACTCCGCCTGCGGCCGCGTCCCGCGCGGCGGCCATGTCACCCTGGCCCAGCGCGATAAGGGCGGTGACGTAGCGGACCGGCTGGGTGAACTGGTAGTCCGTCGTGTCGCTCATGTCCCTCAGCGCCGCGCGCAGGTCGCGGCCGGCCTCGTCATACTCCCCGCGCATTGCGGCGAGTTCGGCCCGCAACAGCCGGAGGGTGGCGCCGAACAACCCCTCCGGCTGGCCGGCCAGCGCTTCGGCGGTCACCTGGTCTGCTTGTGCCCACTGTCCGAGGCACAGCAGGTTCTCGGCCTGGTTGCAGATCAGGTAGCAGCCAAGGGTCCTGGCCATCCCGGCGCGGACCGCCAGCTCATGCCCTTCGGCCACGGTGCGGGCTACTTCGGCGTACCGGCCGAGCATGGTCAGCGAATCCGACAGGTTCACGTAGCCGCGCAGCGCGGCGAGCGGGATGCTCATATCGAGCGCCAGCCGCAAGCCTGCGCGTAGCGTCTCCAGGCCCGCATCGGGTTCGGACGGCATGAGCATGAAACGGAACGTGCCAAGCGTTATTGCCGCGTCGGCCTCTACGTCCGGCGCCTGCGCTGCCTGGGCCGCGTCGACCGCCCGCTGCGCCGCATCCGCCGCCTCCGTGATGGCGTTTACGCGCCCGTACGCGGTGGCCAGCGCCGCGAGCACGACAGCGTGCGCCCGGGTGGTCTCGCCGGCGGGCAGCAGCGCGACCGCCTCCCGTAGCGTCCCGGCCGCCTGGCCAAGCACGCCCAGTTCCATCTGGACGAGCGCGTCCTGCTGCAGCAGCAGTGCCCTGCGCTTGACGGCGCCCAGCCGGCCCAGCACACCGAGGACGAGCTCGAGAAGCTGGGCTTTCTGCGGATTCTCGCCGGCCGGTCCCGGCGGCTCGGCGTCCAGCGTGAGTTCGGGCAGCAGCCGGGACAGGCCGGGCCTAGCTGCCCCGAGGACCCGGCCGAGCTGGTCGGGCGGCATGGTGCGGGCGAGCGTGCGCAGCACGTCCACTAGCGGGGCGAGCGGCAGGCCCTCAGCCCCCGGCTCGACGCACTGCCCGGCCAGGATGCCGAACCCGGCGTCCTCCGCCCGGGCGGTCAACTCCTGCAGCAGCCGGGTCTTGCCGACGCCCGCCTCACCTCCGATGAGCACGAACCCGGTCTCTCCCGCCAGCGCCCGGTCCAGCGCCGCGGCGAAGAGCGCCATTTCCTCGCGCCTGCCGATGAATACCGGACTTACCACGTCCCCGCCCATGGACAAAAGGTGCCACATATCCGGTTCCGTCGCCAACAGCGGGACCACGCCCGGTTCCCTCCAGGTTCCCCTCCGGTAATTACGGCGCTAAGTCCCGCCGGGACCGCGCTTACGGCAAGTCGACGAGCCTAAGTAGGCCCGGCGGTTCCCTAAAGAGGGCCGCCGGGAAATCTGAACGCCGGCGCCGTCCCGTTTAAGGCGCCCGGCCGATGCGCTGACCGGCCGCTTAGCCCGACCGTGGAGCTAACCCCGTAACCGGGCTGATAAAGGAAGGGTCACGATGAACGTGAAGAACTCCCCGGAAGGCACCATCCGGGCGGCACTGCGCCACCCGGCTTTCCGTGCGCTGCTGGCCGGGCTCGCGGTGTCGCAAGTAGGCGACTGGCTGTACAACATCGCGCTAATTACGCTGGTCTACCAGCGCACTGGGTCGGCGATGTGGGCGGGCGTCACCACCGCCGCCCGGATTGGGCCGATGGTTGTCCTCGGGCCATTTGGCGGCCTCGTCGCGGACCGGTTCGACCGGCGACGCGTGATGGTGGCCTGCGACCTCATCAGGCTCGTCCTGATGCTCGCGCTGGCGCTCGCCGCGGCGGCGAACCTGCCGGTTGTCCTGTTCCCGGTGATCGCGGCGCTCGCCGCAGCGGCGGCCACCCCATACCTGCCCTGCGTGGCGGCGACCACGCCGCGACTGGTGGCCGAGGCGGACCTGCCGGGCGCGAACGCCGGCCGGTCCGCCATCACCGGTATCGGGATCATCGTGGGGCCGACGCTCGGCGGTCTGCTGCTGCTGCTCGGGTCGCCGACGCTTGCGTTCGCCGGCAATGCGGCGACGTTCGGCCTGTCGGCGGCCTGCGTGCTGACCATCCGGGCCGGCGGCACCTTCCGAGTGAAGCGGGTCACGGCGGAGCGGCCGGCCGGGCCGCTGCGCGAGATGGCGGACGGCGCCGCGGCGCTGCGGGCACACCCGGCGGCGGTGCGGCTAGTCGGCGCCGACATCATGTGCAGCCTGGTCTACGGCATGCAGACGGTGCTACTCATTCTCGTGGCGCGGTCATCCGGGCTCGGCCTGCATGGCTACGGCTACCTGTTCGCCGCGGTCGGCGCCGGCGCCCTGGCGGGCACCTCGCTGGCCAGCCGGGCGGCCCGGATGCCCTACCGCGCGGTCCTGGTGGCCGCGCTGGCCGCGGTCGGGCTCCCGATGCTGCTGCTGGCGGTCGTGCACTGGGGTCCCGCCGCGATCGTCCTGGCGGCCGCCAGCGGTGCCGGTGCCGTCCTGGTCGAGATCATGACCGATACCGGGCTGCAGCGGATGCTGCCTGATGACGTGTTCGGGCGGGCGTACGGGCTGGCGATTCCCGTGTCAATCGGCGGTATCGGAGCCGGATCCCTGATCGCCCCGGCGCTGAACAGCACGTTCGGCCTCAACGGCGCGCTAATCGCGTGCGGCGCGGTGGCCCTCGCCTATGGTGCCCTGCTGCTAGGCGAAACGGGCCCGCGTGCCGCCGCGGCGCCGACCGCATCACGCGTGGTTCCGTGCACGCCCCTTCAGGCAGAAGACGGTGCCGCGGTTGCGCGGTAGCGGGTGGCGACGGATTGGGGCAGCAGAGTGATAAGCCCGCCGAGTTCGACGGGTGCGAGCAGTCGCGTGAGGTCGGGGCGTCGTGCCGGTCGATGCTGCGCGCCCGGCGAGGATGCTGGCGAGGTTGGTGCGGGAACGGCCTCTCGCTACTTCAAGATCATCTCCGTTGCGGCTTTGGTCTCACCTTGGCTGGACCCCTAGGTGCTCAGGCCCTCCAGGAACCGGTGCATGCCCTCGGCGTAGAGGGTGCCGATGGCCAGCGACGTCTTGCCCGACCCGGATACCCCGGCGATGGCGACGGTCCGCCACAGCGGGACGTCCACGTCCAGATCCCGCAGATAGTTGTGCCGGGCGCCGCGCACCTGGATGGCGCTGGGCATATCAGCCGCCGTACGGGCCGAAGCGCCGCGCCATCATTCCCCGGCGCGCGTACATCATCGGGCCGGCCCGGCCCGGGCCCGGCGTGAGCGCGCCGCCGGCCGGCAGGTCGGCGGGATCGACGCCCACCCCGTGCAGGGTGCGGGTCACCGCCTGGGCGGCGTCGAGCAGGTCATCGAGCGCGCGGGCCAGGTGCGTTCCGGTGACGGTGGTGAGCGCCGGGTGGTCGTGCAGTGACTCCAGCACGCTGCGCCGGATCAGCTCCTTGAGGAACGATGCCGTGGTGCCGTCGGTGCGCTCGACGGCGAGGTCAACATCCTCTTCGGTCAGGGCCAGCGGCACGTTCCGGCCGTACAGCGTCAGCAGCCGTTCCCGGGCCGGGGCGTCCGGCAGGGCGATCTCGACCGCGACGTCGACCCGCCCCGGCCGCGCGGCCAGGGCGGGCTCCAGCAGGTCGGCGCGGTTGGTGGTCAGCAGGAACAGCAGGTCGGCGTCCGGGGCCGCGCCGTCCATGGCGTCCAGCAGGTCGAACAGGACCGGGCTGGATGCCGGGCCGAGCGAGCGCTCCTCGGCGACCAGGTCGACGTCCTCCAGCACGACGACAGCCGGCAGCAGGGCACGGGCCAGATCGGTGACCGCGGCCACGGCGACCAGGGAGCGGCCGGTGAGCACCAGGCGCGTGTAGCCGGTCATCTGGCCCAGCAGGTAGCGGGTGGTGTGCGTCTTGCCGGTGCCGGGCGGCCCGTAGAGCAGCAGGCCGCGTTTGAGGTGCTGCCCGGCGGCCAGCAGTGCCTCCCGGTGGCCGGCCACCCCGAGGGCGTGCCGCTCGACCCGCGTCAGCACGGTGGCGGGCAGCACGACGTCGTCGCGGCCGATGCCGGGCGGGCCGGTGAAGGCGAGGATGACCCGGCCCATCGGGTCGAGCGACACGTCGAGCAGGTGACCCCGGTAGACGTTGAGGTCGGTGCGCAGCTGGTCCAGTTCGGCGAGCACGCGCTGAGCCTGGTCGAGCGGCAGGCCGGCGACCTCGATCAGCAAGGCCGGCTGATGGTCGTTCGGGGCCTGGATCATCACGATGTAGCGGCCGCTGGCGTCGGTGACCAGCAGCAGGGCCAGGCGCAGGCACCCCAGGCTCGACCCTGGCCCGTTCGGCAGGTCGGCCAGCGCGGGCGCCGTCAGCCGCAGCGGGGGCAGCGCCTCCCCCGCGACCAGTTGCTGCAGCGACAGGCCGCCGTAGTGCGGTGGCAGCGCGATGCCCCGGACCTCCACCGTCCGCCCGGCCCGTGCGGACCACGCGTCGATAGCGGTCTGCAAGTTGACGTGCTCGAACGGGGGCAGCTCCCGCGTGACCACGGAGTGGCGCGCGCCGCCGGGCCCCAGGAAGTCGCGCACCAGCGCGGAAACCTCGTTGCCCTCCGCGCTGGCCGACGAATGGACCCATTCCAGGAAGGCGCGGAACGCCCCCGCGAACTCGCGGGCCTCGTCGCGGGGCGCCTGATCGGGCATGGCCGGAACCTCCAGCTTCGGTGGCCGCGGCGGCGGCCAGGATCCCCCGCCGAGCCTATCCGGGAGCCCCGGCCGCCCGGGCGCCGTAAGCCTGGCTCGCCGCGATCACGGCGACCGCGATGTCCTGCCCGGAAAAGTAGGCGCGCAGTGACCGGCGGCCGGTCAGCGCCATCGTCTCGAGGCCGAAAGCGGGGCCGCTCATCCCGATCGAGTTCGCGTGCAGGATCGCGATGAGCACGGCCCCGAAGGCGGCGCCGCTGAGCAGGGCGGCGAGATATGAGGGGGTCCGGATGGTGCTGACGGACACCGCCGCCATCACGACGGCGGTGATACCCCAGTAGATGATCGCAGTCGGATCCCGCCGCTGATAGATCCAGAACCGGGGCTGGCTCGCCCATGTCCGCCTCCCTGGACAGGCACGACGGAACGACCTGTGGGTTTAGGTGAAGGGGCCTTCGGCTTCGGCCCTGGTGCGCAGCGGCCCGTCGGAACGCCGGGGCGTCCCGGGCCCGGCGTCGGCGTGGCTGGCGTCGGCGTGGCTGGCGCGCTCGGCCACGGTGACGGGCGGGGATGGCGCCACGTCCTCGTCGTGGGCGGTCGCGACCGGGGATTTGGCGATCTCGATGTAGCCGACCACGATCAGGACCAGCGCGACGATCTCCGGGATCAGGAACCAGCCGAGCCGCAGGGTCTCGCCGAACAGCATGACCCCATAGGTGATGCTGATCAGGGCGTCCCCCACCGTGAGCATCGGCTGCGAGGCGGCCAGGGTACCGGCCTGCAGCGCGTTCTGCAGCAGGAACAGCGCGCCGACCCCCGCGATCGCCGTCCCGTACAGCTGCCACGTCTCGAAGAAGGCCACCGGGCCCTGGTCGAGCGCGGCCACGGCCTCCTTCAGGAACGCCGCGGTCAGCGCGTACCCGCACGCGGCCGCGAGGCCGAGCAGGGCCGCGCGGGGCTCGCCCGTGACCCGCAGCGCGGAAACGATCAGCACGGCCTCGAAGCAGCCGGTCGCGGTCAGGGCGAGAATCCAGGTGCCGATCGGGGCGTGGTCTCCGCCGCCGCTCGGCTGGGCGGCGGCCAGCCCTGTGCCCAGGCTCACCGTGACCAGCAGGACCGCCCCCCAGGTGCGCGGGGCCAGCCGCCGGTGCCACACCCAGCTGCTGAGCAGCAGCGTCAGCGGCAGCTCGACGATGAAGATCGGCTGCACGAGGGCGATCGGGCCGGTGGCCAGGGCGCCTGCCTGCAGCAGGGCGGCCACGATGACCATCCCGATCCCGGCCAGCCAGACGCGGCGGTGGATCAGGTCGCCGATCAGCGACAGCCCCAGTGGCCGCGATGAGCGTGCCTGTGAGGCGGCGCGCCGCTGCAGCACCGCCGCGGTGGCGTTGCTGGCGGACGTCAGGAGAGCCAGCACAATGGAAATCACGACATTGTTCCTACCCCCGGGAGATCAAACGCTACCAGGCGCCATCGGCCCGGCGCCGGCGGGGCGGCCAGGCCCCGCTCAGCGCCGGACGATGAGCAGCCCGGCCAGTTAGCGCCCCCGGTCCGCCGGGCACGCTCAGCCGCCCAGGTAGCGCAGCACGGCGAGCACCCGGCGGTTGTCCCCTTCGGACGGGGGCAGCCCCAGCTTGCCGAAGATGCTGGCCACGTGCTTTTCCACCGCGCCGCCGGAGACCACCAGCGCGGCGGAAATGCCCGCGTTGGAGCGGCCTTCGGCCATCAGGGCCAGCACGTCGCGTTCCCGGCGGGTCAGCGTGGCCAGCCCGTCGGCGTGCCGGCTGGCCCGGAACAGCTGGCTCACGACCTCCGGGTCGAGGGCGGTGCCGCCGTCGGCGACCCGGGTGAGCGCCGCGACGAAGTCGGCCACGTCAGCGACCCGGTCCTTCAGCAGGTAGCCGACACCTGCCGCGTTCCCCTCGAGCAGCCGCGCCGCGTACCGGGTCTCGATGTACTGGGAGAACACCAGCACGCCGGTTCCCTGGTGATCCTGGCGCAGCCGCAGCGCCGCCCGGAGCCCCTCGTCGGTATGGGTGGGCGGCATCCGGATGTCGACCACGGCGACGTCCGGCTTGTAGGCGGCCACCGCGGCCAGCAGCGCGTCCCCGTCCGCGACGGCGGCGCAGACCTCGTGGCCGCGTTCCTCCAGCAGCCGGGTCAGGCCCTCGCGGAGCAGCGCCGCGTCCTCGGCGATGACGACCCGCATCGTGTCCATGCCCTCACGCCCTCATCGGGAGCTCGACGGTGATCTGCGTCGGGCCGCCCGGCGGGCTTTCCACCACCAGGCGCCCGTCCACGGTACCGGCGCGCCGTTCCAGGCCGGCCAGGCCGCTGCCGTGGGCCGGATCCGCCCCGCCGAGGCCGTCGTCGCTGACCTGCAGGCGGAGCACCTGGCCCGCTTCGGAGCCGGTGACGCCGGCCCGTATCCCGATCTTGTTCGCCGCGCTGTGCTTGGTCGCGTTGGCCAGCAGCTCGGCCGCGCAGAAGTAGGCGATCGTCTCGATCGCCGGCGTCGGCCGGGCGGGAATGTCGGTGCTAACGGTCACCGGGATGGCGCTGCCGGCCGCGAGCGTGGCCAGCGCCTCGGGCAGGCCGACCTCCAGCACCGGCGGGTGGATGCCGCGGACCAGCTCGCGCAGCTCGACCAGCGCATCCTTGGCGTTGCGGTGCGCGGCGTCGACGAGTTCCCGTACCCGGTCCACGTCGGCCGGCTGGCCGTCGGTGCCGAGTTTTTCCTTGGCCATGCCCAGGCTCATCGCCATCGCGGCCAGCCGTACCTGCGCCCCGTCGTGCAGGTCGCGTTCCACCTGGCGCAGCGCGGCCACCGAGTCGTCCACCAGCCGCGCCCGGGCCTGCTCCAGGTCACGGACCCGCTGGGTCAGCGTGCCGGGGCCGAGCAGGGAGCGGATCAGCCAGCGGTCGGCCGTCACCACCCCCCGGGTCAGCCAGGGCGCCATCAGCAGCAGCGCCGCGCCGAAGAGGGCCACCAGCAGGCTGCCGCCCCAGTTGCTGGCGTGCACAAGACTTTCGAACGGGGCCGGGGTGATCGCGGGCACGGGCTTCAGGTGGGACCCGGGCGGCGCGTTCCGGAACAGCGGCCACCACAGCGGGTAGCTCAGATCGACCGCACCGTCTACCCAGAACGACAGCGCGATGTACTGCCCGAACGCCAGCGGGGCGCGGAGCAGGGTATAGCCGGTCGCGCGCCACGCGGCCACGTCCCGCAGCCGGGCGTCCAGCCGGACGATCACGCTCCCGGTGGCCCGGCGGAACGGTGGTGGCCCGGTGAACTGCTCGCCGAGCAGGCGGCCCGCGACCCGCCGGTACAGGCCGCCGAACCGCCGGGCGATGCCGAGGGCCAGCACCACCCCGAGCAGCCCGACGACCGTGCCGATGACCGAAGCCGTGACGAACAGGCTCGGGGCCAGCACCCACGCGACGACCGCGAAACCGGCCAGCCCCAGCGGCACCGAGACCAGGCAGTACTCGGCCTCCCGCCGGGCCCGCGGGCTGACCGGGGCCTGCAGCACCCGCCGGGTCAGCCCGGCCGGCGTTTCGCCGCGCGGCAGCGGGCCGCGCGGCGAAACGTGCTCCCCCGGAACGCTGCCGCCCATGGGGTCATTGTCCGGTTCAGGCATCCCGTTTGGCCAGCGATATCGCCCCGGCGCCGAGCAGGGCCGCCGTGTACAGGCAGAGCATGCCGAGCCCGGCCCACGGCGACAGGGCCCAGCTGACCGGTTTGACGGCGGTCAGCGAGTTCTCCGCGATCAGCTCGGGCAGGAACTTCATCGTGGCGTGCTGCGCCGAGATCGGCAGCGGCAGGAACAGCAGCGGCAGCACGAAGATGAGCCCCACGGCGGCCCCGATCGCGCCCGCCGTGTGCCGGATGATCGCGCCCAGCCCGAGGCCGATCAGCGCGGCCACGCACAGGTAGGCGCCGGCCATCAGCACGGCCCGCAGCACGCCGGGCTGGCCGAGCGTCGCGTGCGGGGCCGGGCTCGCCACCGCGGCCTGCCCGGCCAGGAAACCGCCGAAGGCGAGGATCTCCCCGGCCGCCAGCGCGACGGTGCCGGCCACGGCCGTCTTGGCCGCGAGCAGCAGCGGGCGGTTCGGCACCGCGGCCAGCGTCGCGCGGATCATCCCGGAGGAGAACTCGCTAGTGATGGCCAGCGCCCCGAACGTGGCCATGACCAGCTGGCCGATGGCCAGGCCCACGAAGGAGTTCTCGGTGGGGTCAAACGACGCGCGGTCGGCGGCCGACATGTGCGGGTAGTGCGACGAGTACGTGGCGAGCGAGAGGATCGCCAGGCCGATCATCCCGGCGGCCACGATGCCCAGCACCCACCAGGTGGAGCGGACGCTGCGCAGCTTGACCCACTCCATCCGCGCCACGGAGCGGAACCCGTAGTGCCCCTGCGGACCACGGGCCACCCGCACGGGGGTCAAGGGAACGGCGGTCATGCCAGCCTCCTCAGGCCGCCCAGGGCGGCCTGGGCGCGGTATTCGGTGCTTCCGGACGTGAGGGCCAGGAACGCCTCTTCCAGCGACGCGGCCCGCGCGGACAGCTCCGCGACCGTCGTCTCGGCGAGCAGCCGTCCCTGCCCCACGACGATCAGGTCATCCGCGGTGAGGGCCATTTCGCTGATCAGGTGGCTGGAGACGAACACCGTGCGGCCCTCGGCGGCCAGCGACCGCAGCAGCGTGCGCAGCCACCGGATGCCTTCCGGGTCGAGCCCGTTGACCGGCTCGTCCAGCATCAGGACCTCCGGGTCGCCGAGCAGTGCGGTGGCGATACCGAGCCGCTGCGCCATGCCGAGGGAGAACTTCCCGGCGCGTTCCCCCGCCGCCTGCCCGAGGCCGACGATGCCGAGCACTTCCTCGACCCGGCGGGGCGGGATGGCGTTGCTGGCCGCGAGCGCGGTCAGGTGGGCACGCGCGGTGCGCCCGGCGTGGAACGCCTTCGCCTCCAGCAGGGAACCGACCTCGCGCAGCGGCCAGCCCAGCTCGGGGTAGCGCCGCCCGCCGATGCTGGCCCGCCCGGCGTCCGGGCGGTCCAGGCCGATGATCATCCGCATCGTGGTCGACTTGCCGGAGCCGTTCGGGCCGAGAAAACCCGTCACGGTGCCGGGGCGGACGTCGAAGCTGAGCTCGTCGACCGCGAGCGTGCGGCCGTAACGTTTCGTGAGACCCCGGGCCTCGATCATGCTGACCTCCTTAGGCTCAATTGCCTTCGGACGTTCACGCTATGGACGGCGGCCGTCCCGCAGAACGCGGCTTCCACCCGTCTTCCCGCGGGGGTTATCCCCCGGAAACCGGTCCCCGGCGTACGGTCGGAGGGTGACGAGCTACCGCCAGCCTGGCACCGTGCTGACCGACCACACGTTCCGCGTTCCGCTCGACTACCAGCGGCCCGGGGGCCCCCAGATCGAGGTGTTCGCCCGCGAGGTGGTCGCGGCGGACAAGGCGGACGCGGCCCTGCCGTGGCTGCTGTACCTGCAGGGCGGCCCGGGGTTCGGCTCGCCCCGCCCCACCGGGCGGGACAGCTGGCTGAAGCGCGCCCTGGACGACTACCGCGTGCTGCTGCTTGACCAGCGCGGCACCGGCCAGTCCACCCCGGCGAACCGGCTCAGCCTGGCCCATCTCGGTTCACCCGCGGCGCAGGCCGACTACCTGGCGCTGTTCCGGGCCGACAACATCGTCCGGGACGCCGAGCGGATCCGGCACGAGCTGGCGGGCGGTGCGCCGTGGAGCGTCCTCGGGCAGAGCTTTGGCGGCTTCTGCGCGGTCACCTACCTGTCGCTGGCCGCCGACGGCATCCGGGAGGCGTTCATCACCGGCGGCCTGCCCGGCCTGGACGTGACCGCCAACGACGTCTACCGGGTCGCCTATCCCCGGGTCGCCGCGAAGAACACCGAGCACTATGAGCGCTATCCCGCCGACGTGGAACGCGCCCGCCGGATCGCCCGGCACCTGGCCGCCCGGGACATCCGGCTGCCCGGCGGCGGCCAGCTCACCGTCGAGAACTTCCAGGTCCTCGGGCGCGTCCTGGGCATGAGCACCGGCAGCCACACGCTGCACTACCTGATCGAGGAAGCGTTCCTCGGCGACGAACTGTCCGACGTGTTCCTCCGCGACGCCGAATCGGCGCTCACGTTCACCACCGGGCCGCTGTACGCCGTCCTGCACGAGGCCTGCTACGCGCAGGGCTTCGCGACGAAATGGTCCGCGGCGCGGGTCCGGTCCGAATTCCCGGCGTTTGACCCGGCCGCGGCGCTCACCGGCGATGCCCCGCTGATGTTCACCGGCGAGATGATGTACCCGTGGATGATCGAGGCCGATCCCATGCTGGCGCCGCTGCGGGAGGTGGCCGACCTGCTGGCCGACCGGGACACCTGGCCGCTGCTGTACGATCCGATCCGGCTGGGCGCGAACGACGTCCCGGTGGCGGCGGCCGTCTACTACGCCGACATGTACGTCGACCGGGACGACTCGATGCGGACCGCGGCGGCGATCCGCGGGCTCCGGCCGTGGGTTACCAGCGAATACGAGCACGACGGCCTGCGGGTCAGTCACGGGACCGTGCTGGACCGGCTGATCGCGATGGCGCATGGCAACGTCTGAGCCCGCCCTGGTGCGACGCCCGGAACAGCCGTATGCGGCGATCTATGGCGTCGTGACCATGGAGACGATCCCCCTGATCGCCGACCGCCTGCCCGAGGTCTTCGGCTGGCTTGCCGAACGCGGGATCCCGGCCGGCCCGCCGTTCCTCCGCTACAACGCCGTCGGCCCGGGCGGCTGGGTGGAGCTTGAGGCCGGCGTCCCGGTCGCCGCCGCCGTGACCGGCGCCGAACCGGTGCTGGCGGGGCTGCTGCCCGCGGGCCGGTACGCCGTGGTCCGCCACACCGGCCCGTTCAGCCAGCTCGCCGGCGCCACACGGGACCTGCTTGACTGGGCGGCCGCACGCGGCCTGGCCTGGGACAGGACCGAGTCGCCCGCGGGCGAGCGCTGGGGATGCCGGCTCGAGGTCTACCTCACCAATCCGGCCGCGGAACCCGGCCCGGCCACGTGGGAGACCGAGCTCGCCTTCCGCCTGGCCGGCTGAGGCCGTACTTCATGGCCCGCCGGCACCGCGGCGAGAGCGGGGTCAGTGCTCCAGGCGGAGGAGGCGGATCGCGTTCTGCTTGACGATCTTGGGGCGGATCTCCGGCTTGACGTCCAGCTTGTCGAAGTCGCGGAACCAGCGTTCCGGCGTCAGCAGCGGGTAGTCCGTGCCGAACAGTACCTTGTCCTGAAGCAGCGAGTTCATGGCGCGCACCAGCTGCGGCGGGAAGTACTTCGGCGACCAGCCGGACAGGTCGATGAACACGTTGGCCTTGTGCGTGGCGATCGAGATCGCGGCATCCTGCCACGGCACCGACGGGTGGGCCAGGATCACCGTCAGCCCGGGGAAATCGGCCGCCACGTCGTCGATCAGCATCGGGTCGGACAGCCGCAGCTTGATCCCCCGGCCCCCGGGCAGCCCGGCGCCGATCCCCGTCTGGCCGGTGTGGAAGACGGCCGGGACGCCCAGCTCCTCGATCGCCGCGTACAGCGGGTACACGCTCCGGTCGTTGGGCGTGAACCCCTGCAGGCTGGGGTGGAACTTGAACCCGCGGACGCCGTGCTCGGCCACCAGCCGGCGGGCGCGGCGCACCGCCTCGTCCGGCACGAGCGGGTCCACCGAGCCGAACGGGATCAGCACATCGGCGAAGCCGGCCGCGCGGTCGGCGATCTCCTCGCTCGGCAGCGCCGGATGGCCGGTGGCGGTCGCCGCATCCACGGTGAAGATCACCGCGGCCATCCGGCGTTCCCGGTAGAACGCGGCGATCTGCTCCACCGTGGGCGTGCGCTCGTCCCCGGACCTGAAGTACGCGGCGGACGCGGCAAGCAGCTCGTCGTCCATCGAGTAGTGCCCGTGTCCATCTCCCTCGACGTGCACGTGCACGTCGATCGCTACCAGCGACGTCGTATCCATAGCAGCGAACCTACGCCACCGCGTTGATTCACCGCCCGGCCTGTGCCAGGGTCGGCGCTGTGGCAACTGGCGGTGAACCTCCCGCGGTGACGGGAGTTTTGGGTCGCATGCGCCAGTTTCTCCGCCGGTAGTGAAGGCGCGCCGGTCAGGAATGGAGAAGCGCGACGTACGGAGCCGCAGCTAGCCTGATCGTTATGGCCTCGACTTGCTGGTCCCGCAGCGATGAAAGGAGTTCGCTCATGTGTCACCCTTCGTGGATGCGCGCGGTCGCCGCGGCGCAGCCCCTGAGCGACCTCGCGCGGCTGCGCCGCGTTCGGGACCGGATCGACCGGGAGTACGCGGAGCCGCTGGATGTCGAGGCGCTCGCGCGCGGCGTGTACATGTCGGCCGGGCACCTCAGCCGCCAGTTCCGGCTTGCCTACGGCGAGTCGCCGTACGCCTATCTGATGACGCGTCGCATGGAGCGTGCGATGGCGCTGCTGCGCCGGGGCGACCTCAGCGTCACCGAGGTCTGTTTCGCGGTTGGCTGCTCGTCGCTGGGCACCTTCAGCACTCGCTTCACCGAGTTGGTCGGCGTGCCGCCCAGCGCCTACCGGCGCCAGGCGACGGTCGCTGGGGCCGGGATTCCGTCGTGTGTGGCGAAACAGGTGACCAGGCCGATCAGGAAGCGTGAAGCGCGGGTCACGGAGCCGCGGCTAGCCTGATCGCCATGGACATCACCATTCACGCGAGCTTCCTGCCGCACGACGACCCGGACGCCTCCCTGGCCTTCTATCGTGACACCCTCGGCTTCGAGGTCCGCAGCGACGTCGGAAACGGCACGATGCGCTGGATAACGGTCGGCCCCGCCGGCCAGCCCGGCACATCCATCCTCCTGGCGCCGCCGGCCGCCGACCCTGGGGTCACCGACGACGAGCGCCGCACCATCGCCGAGATGATGGCCAAGGGCACCTACGGCTGGATCCTGCTGGCCACCGCCGACCTCAACGGCACCTTCGAGAAGGTGCAGGCCGGCGGAGCCGAGGTCGTCCAGGAGCCGACCGAGCAGCCGTACGGGATTCGCGACTGCGCATTCCGCGATCCCGCGGGCAACCTGGTCCGCATCCAGGAGCTGCGCTGAGCCGTCCGGCAATCGGGGGCCGGGGCCCAGTGGGCTCGGCGAGACCGTGGCCTACGGTTGAAACATGAACCGGATGCGGGTGTCGGCGGCGAAGGTCTTCGGCGCGAGCCCGGAGCGGATCTTCGCACTGCACCGGGGCATAAACATCGAGGGGAACAGCACAGGCGATGGGCATCACCTACTCAAGCGTCGTGGACGCGCCGATCAGCGAGGTGTTCGAGTGGCACGCCCGGCCTGGCGCGATCACCCGGCTGTCGCCGCCGTGGCAGCCGGTCCGGGTCGGGCAGGAGGCCACCTCGCTGCGTGACGGGCGCGCGGTCCTGCTGCTGCCCGGCGGGGTGCGCTGGGTGGCCGAGCATCAGCCGGACGGCTACAATCCGCCGCACCAGTTCGTCGACCAGCTCGTCTCGGCCGGGCTGTCGTCGGTCGTGTCCTGGCGGCACACGCACATGTTCAGCGCCGAGGGCGAAGCCGAGGCGGAAAACGAGACCCGGGTCAGCGACGACGTGCAGACCCCGGTCCCTGCGTCGGCGCTGCGGCAAATGTTCGCCTACCGGCACCGCCAGCTCGCCGCGGACCTGGCCACCCAGCACTGGGCGCGGCTGCACCGCGGTGAGCCGCTGACGGTCGCGATCACCGGCGCGAGCGGCCTGGTCGGGACCGCGCTGACCGCGCTGCTGAGCACCGGCGGCCACCAGGTGATCAAGCTCGTCCGCCACCCGGCTCAGGGCCCCGGCGAGCGCCAGTGGCAGCCGGACCAGCCGGACCCGGGGCTGCTGGACGGCGTGGACGCCGTGGTGCACCTGGCCGGGGCCAGCATCGCGGGCCGGTTCACGCCCGCGCACAAGCGGGCGGTCCGGGAAAGCCGGGTCGGGCCCACCCGGCGGCTGGCCGATCTGGCCGCCGCCGCCCGTGCCTCGGGCGGCCCGCAGACGTTCGTGAGCGCGTCGGCGATCGGCTACTACGGCGCCGACCGCGGCGATGAGATCCTCGGCGAGGACAGCGCGCCCGGCGATGGCTTCCTGGCCCGCCTGGTCGTGGAATGGGAAGCGGCCACCGCGCCCGCCGCGGACGCCGGCCTGCGGGTCGTGCAGGTCCGCACCGGGATCGTCCAGACGCCCAAGGGCGGCACCCTGCGGCTGCTGTTCCCGCTGTTCGAAGCGGGGCTGGGCGGGCGTCTCGGATCCGGGCGGCAGTGGCTGTCCTGGATTGGCATCGACGACCTGGCCGACGTGTACCTGCGCGCGCTCGTCGATCCCGCGCTGTCCGGGCCGGTCAACGCGGTCGCGCCGGACCCGGTCCGGAACCTGGACTACACCCGGACACTCGGCTCGGTGCTGCGCCGGCCGACCGTCGTCCCGGTCCCGGGGTTCGGGCCACGGCTGCTGCTCGGTGCGGAGGGCGCCCGTGAGCTGGCCGAGGCCAGCCAGCGGGTCCGCCCGGACGCGCTGCTGGCGGCCGGCCACACGTTCCGTTACGCGCGGCTCGAACCGGCCCTGCGGCACCTGCTCGGGCACGTCACCGGCGCCTGACCCGCGGCCCGGGCACGTCACCGGCGCGTGCCGCATCCCGGCCGGGATGGCTCGTCACGAGCCCTATGTCCCCCGGGCCGGTCAGGCGAACACGATCGTCTTGTTCTGGTGCACGATGACCCGGTCGTCCAGATGCCAGCCGACGGCGCGGGCGAGCACCGAGCGCTCCACGTGCCGCCCCAGTTTCCGTAGTTCGGTCACGGTGTAACGGTGGTCGACGCGGACAATGTCCTGTTCGATGATCGGCCCGGCGTCCAGTTCGGCGGTTACGTAGTGCGCGGTGGCGCCGATCAGCTTGACGCCCCGGTCGGCCGCCGCCTGGTACGGGTTGGCGCCGGCGAACGCCGGCAGGAAGCTGTGGTGGATGTTGATGACCGGAACGGCGCACTCGTCGAGGAACTCAGCCGACAGGATCTGCATGTACCGGGCCAGCACCACCACGTCCACGTCCTCGGCCGCCAGCAGCTTCAGCTGAGCTCGCTCGGCCTCTGGCCGCGTCTCCCGGGTCACCGGGACGTGGTGGAACGGAATGCCCCAGCTGGCGACGGTTTCGGCCAGGTCGGGGTGATTGGAAACGACCATCCGGATATCGGCGTTGAGCTCACCGGAGTGCGTCCGCCAGAGCACTTCCTGCAGCGCGTGATCGGCCTTGGAGACAAAGAGGGCCATCCGCTTCAGTTCCGCGGCCTGGGTCATCTTCCAGCGCATGGAAAAGGAATCCGACAACGCGGCGAAATCGCCCGCCAATTCCGCGTAGCACCCGCTGAGGCCGGGCAGGTGAAACTCCACCAGCAGGTAGAACGTCCCCCCGGAGGGATCGGTCGAATGCTGCTGGGACTCCAGAATGTTGGCCCCGGCGTCGAAAAGGAAACGTGATACGGCGGCCACGATGCCGGGCCGGTCCGGGCAGGAAATCAGCAGCCGCCCGATGTCGCGTTTCTCGTTGTCTGCGTCTTGCGGCGCGGAGGCACCCGCCGGATGCTGCCGTACCGCTGCGTTGGTGGATGGCACAGGTATAAGTGTGCGGCATCAGCACGGCCGGATATAGCAAAACCCGGGCCCAGCCCGGGCCCGCCGCGGGACGCCGGGGCCGTCAGGCGTCGGCGATGGCGTCCGCGACGCTTTCGTAGACCGGAATCAGCTGGTCGGCCCGGGTCAGCTGGAGCACCCTGGCCACGGAGAGCTGCGGCGCGGCGAGGCTGAGCACACCGCCCTGCTGATCCAGTTCCCGGCTGGAGCGCAGCAGCATCCGCAGCCCGGTGGAATCCATGAAGCTCAGCGCGGACAGGTCGACGATGAGCAGCCCGGGGCGCTGCAGCACGACCGACTCCAGGACGTTATACAGTTCCTCGCTGTTCGTCGCGTCGACCTCGCCGCTCAGCACCACGACCGCGTACGCGGCCCCGGTCGAATCGGGGACCGTCACCGACGCTCTCAGCAGGCCCACAAACTTTCTTATACACCTGCGGCGTGATCGTCTGCCGCCCCCCTGGGGGTGGCAAAGGTTACGTTCTGGCCGCGAAGGTCACCAAGCTTCCCGGAGGCGGCCGCGCGCATGTGACCGGCCCGGCCCGCTGCCGCCGCGCCCGGCGGCCCGCCGTAACGTGGCCCTCGTGAACGATGACGGCGACCCGGCGGCCGGGCTGGACCCAGGCTACGGGGAGCTGCCGTCGATCCCGGTATCGGCGGGCGCGCTGATCTTCGACCGTGGCGGCCGGCTGCTCATCCTCAAACCGACCTACAAGCCGGGCTGGACGATCCCGGGCGGGGTGATGGAGGCGGACGGAGAGACGCCCTGGCAGGCGTGCCAGCGTGAGGTGCGCGAGGAATGCGGCCTCGAGGTGAGCCGTGGCCGGCTGGCCTGCATGGACTTCCGGCCCCCGCGTCCCGGGCGGCCCGGGGGCATCCGGTACCTGTTCGATTGCGGTTCGTTCGGCCGCAAGCGCCTGGCCGCGATCATGCCGCAGCCGGAGGAGATCGCCGGGTACCGGCTGGCGGACCTGGCCGAGGCGCTGTCCCTGCTGCGGGGCCCGATCCGGCGGCGGGTGCGTGCGGCGTGCGCGGGCCGCGGGCTGGTGTATCTGGAGGACGGGCGGCCGGTGAAGGGAGTGCGGTCCCCAGCTGGCTGAGCGGCACGTTCGCTGAGCGGGCGCGGGCGCGGCGGTCAGCGGGCCGCCGCGTGCGGGTCGATCTGGGCGGCGTGGTCCGGTACGTACGCCTGCATGTCGCGGGCCGGCCGCACGTATCCCTTGGACGGCGGCCGGGACGGCAGCTGCAGCGGGGGGAGCTTCACGTCGCGGTACGGGATCGTCGAGAGCAGGTGGGCGATCATGTTGATCCGCGCGCGGCGTTTGTCGTCACTTTCCACGACGTTCCACGGCGCCTCCGGGATGTCGGTGTGCACGAACATCTCGTCCTTGGCGCGCGAGTAGTCCTCCCACCGGGTGATGGACTCGAAATCCATCGGCGACAGCTTCCAGCGGCGCATCGGGTCGTCCAGCCGCGACTTGAACCGCCGCTGCTGCTCCTCGTCGCTGACCGAGAACCAGTATTTGCGGAGCAGGAGGCCTTCCTCGACCAGCAGCCGCTCGAAGATGGGGCACTGGTGCAGGAACCGGCTGTACTCCTCCTTGGTGCAGAAGCCCATGACGTGTTCCACGCCCGCGCGGTTGTACCAGCTCCGGTCGAACAGGGCCAGCTCCCCGGCGGCGGGCAGGTGGTCGACGTACCGCTGGAAGTACCACTCGGTGCGCTGACGTTCGGTGGGGGCGGGCAGCGCCACGATCCGGGCCATCCGGGGGTTGAGGTACTCGGCGACCCGCTTGATCGTGCTGCCCTTGCCGGCCGCGTCACGGCCTTCGAAGATGACGACCATGCGGGCGCCTTCGGAGCGCATCCACTCCTGCATTTTGACCAGCTCGGCCTGCAGCCGGTACAGCTCCTTCTCGTAGACGTCGCGCGGGAGCCGGGCCGCCTTCTTGACCGGCCGGGTGCCGTTCGCCTTCGCCATTGCCGTTCCTCCTGCCAGGCGGGCCCGCCCAGGTGCGCGCGGCCGCCTCTCCCGCGTTAATCGCAGCGTATCGGCGCGGGGCCGATTTTCCGATGGCCGGCCCGCGGCCAGTTCGGGCCGGACGGGCCCGCCGGGCAGGTACCCCCCGCGGCCGGGGGCCAGCCGCGTACCTGGCGCCGGGCCGCGCCGGGGGCACCGCTAACGTGGCGGCCATGACGCTGGATAACGCCGTGGCCGCCTTCCTGGCGGAGCCCCGCAACGTGGTCCTGGCCGGCACGCGCGCAGACGGCCGACCGCACGCCACGCCCAACTGGTTCCACTTCGACGGCGAGCTGTTCTACGTCTCGACGACCAGGGACCGGGTCAAGTACCGGATCTTCACCCGGGACCCGCGTGCCCAGCTGCTCGTGGACGACCCGACCGCCTTCCGGTACCTGATGATCTACGGCACAGTGGACGTCCGTGCCGACCTGGCGGCCGAGCTGCCGCGGTTCCGGGCCATCCGGGAGAAGCACAGCGTGGACGTCCAGTCCGACGACGAGCTGCTGGCCGGCCTGGAAGCCGAGCGGCGGGTCCTGCTCGCCATCACCCCGGACGGGCCGCCGTCCACCTGGACGGTGCGCGGCTTCGGCTGACGGGGCGGCGGCTAACCGGGCCCCGGCCCGGCGAGCGCCGCCACCACCCGAACGCAGCCGAACGTGCGCGCCAGCACCTGCTGTTGCGCCTGGTCGGGGTAGGCCCTGCACTTGTATGCCGTCCTCACCCAGACAGGGTCGCACATATGATCGAAAAACTTCGGGAGCCACGCCGTACGGGCGGCTGTGTTTTCCTCCCTCACTGCGCGGGCCACCGGATTCCTCCCCGGCCTGAAAACCAGGGCATCCTCGGGGAGGCTTGGTGACCGCGCATCCCGTGCCCGGGCGGCCGGATCGCCGCCCGGGCACGGGCGCAGCCCGCCGAAACGCTCAGCGGGCGAGCAGGTGCTCGGCCAGCACGTAGCCGCCAAGCGCGATCAGCGCGACGCCGGCGAGCCGCTCGGCGCCCGCCCGGATCCGCTCGCCGATCCGGGCCCCCAGGTAAAGCCCCAGCTGCACGGCGACCAGGGTCTGCACGGCGATGGCGATGATGACCGCGACGACGGGCAGCCGGGCCAGGCCCAGGCTGAAGCCGATGGCCAGCTCGTCCAGGCTGATGCTGACGCCTAGGGCGATGATCGCCACCCCGTGCGTCATTCTCAGCCGCGCGGCACGCCGTTCCTCGCCGCCGCCGCCCGCCAGCAGTATCCAGGCGCCCAGCCCGATCAGCGCGGCGACGGCCAGGTAGTCGGCGACGGGACCGATCGTGCGGGCCAGCGGCGCGCCGACCGCCACCCCGATCAGCGGCATCCCGCCCTCGAACACCACGAACAGCGCGGACACGCGCAGCCGGTCCCGGGTGGTCAGGTCCCCGATGGCGCCCAGCGCGGCGGCGACCGCGAAGGTGTCCAGGCCGAGCGGCAGCACGAAGGCCAGCAGCCGCAGCACGTTCACGGCGCTGACCGCCCGGTGCCCGCGCCGCGCCCCGCCCGTAGCCGGTCAGCTCCCGGGCTCCGCTGCTGCACGTCGCGAGCGTACCCCGGCGCGCCGGCAGTTCCGCCGTGCGTCCAGCCAGGCCGCCGGCCGTCCCATGTCCCGGCAAAAACCCGAATGTCCGCATGAAATTGGACAGTAATCTCCGGCATGTCTTGACAAAATCACACACTAACGAGTGAAACTCTTCATGAACGCAGCGCCAAGGCTGGCCAGGGACAAGCGGTGAGATGGCGCTGCCGGCGACGAGGAGGCGCTATGCCCGGCGATGACCACGTTGTCAGCACCGCTCCGGCGGAGAACCTGCCACCGTCCGCTTCCGGCCGGGATTCCGCCGGCGCGGGGCCGGCGTCCCCGGTCCCGGTGCGATCCCCGCGCGGGCCGGCGCCTGCGGCCGGCGGGCCGCGGCGGCGTGACTTCTTCCGCTACTCCGGCGGCGTCGCCGCCGCGGGCGCTATCGCCGGATCCGGCCTGCTGGCCGCGGCCCCGGCCCAGGCCCTAACCGGACGGGCCGACGCCGCCCAGGCCGGCCGGGCGGCTGATGCCGCGGCCACCGCGCCGGCCGGGTATGCCGCCGCGAACGGGAACCTGCTGGCCACGCCGATCAGGCCGCCGGCCGCGCCGCTGGCCGTCCGGAGCCCGTACGTGAGCACCTGGCTGCCGGCCACCGCGCTGGCCGGGACCTGGCAGGAGTTGGGGTGTCGGTAAGACTGCTGTCACCAGGTACACGCGATTGCGTTGAGCCTGCTCAGTGTAAGGCCGGTCAGCGAGCTGACCGGTCTCGCCGGCGGCGGGCGGCGCGGATCTCGGCGTCGGCGACCTTGTCGTCCAGCACCGCGTACAGCTGAGTGGTCTCGGTGCTGGCGTGCCCGAGGCGCCGGCGGACAGCCTCGATGGACACCCCCGAGTTGATCAGCTCGGTGGCGGGGTAGGACCTGCAACGGAACCGTTTCGTACGCTAAGGCGGTTTCGGCGAGGTCAGGACGGGTGCCTGCGGGGGTCGTTAGCGTACGTTCCGGTTCCGGTGCAGCCCGGGTGTGATCTTGATGCGGAGGCTGGATCGCCTGCTGGAGTGGCGTTGGGTGATGGTGATCTTCGTGTCCGGAAGTCCTCAGTAACGGACAAGATCAACTTGAACCGGCGTGCGCGCGATCTACCCCTGGCGGGCGTCCGTAACTCAGTCCGGAATCAGTGCCCTGAAACCTTCGTCACAGAGCTGGGTTTCGGTGCATGATCGGGATTCATGAGCCTTCCTGTGCACCCTCTCGCCGGCCAGCGTGTCGGCTACGCCCGGATCTCCGGTGCCTCTCAGAACCTGGACGGGCAGACCGACGCGCTGGCCGCGGCGGGCTGCGAGAAGATCTTCGCCGACACCGCGCAGGCTTCCGCAGCCCCGCGTACGGCTTGAACTGCGCTGCCCAGCGCTGCGCCTCGGTGTGGCGGTGGTTTATCGGCACTATGTGGCGTGGGTGGTTCCCGTCAAAGGGTGGTGGTGGCCATATAGCCTTGAGGAGCAACCGAACGCTCAGTGGCGATAGCCAGCCGCCGGACGCGGAGATGGGCTGTAAGTGCACGTATGCCCGTCAAGTGCGCCGCTGCTTGAGCGGATCTGCCACATGAACGGGGGTCGTCCGGGCTGACCAGGCCGTTGGTCAGCCAGGCAGGCCTTGCGCTTTGTCGATGAGGACGCTGAGCACCTTGTCCTGCGCTACGAGGTGCTCCTGGATCTTGACGGCTTCGTGGAGCACGGCGTCGGCGTCGTTGTAGGTGGCCTCGGACCGCTTGTCGGCGGCGGCTGCCAGCACGTTCTGGCCGACGATGATCACGGAGAGCAGGACCAGCTGGAGGAAGGTCTGGGAGATCTAGGATACCAGCGTGACAGCGTTGTGCGACGCGATCGCGGACGGCAGGCTGACCAGGGCAAGCGCGGTGAAGGCGTAGGCGCACCACATGGTGCCGACCCCGGTGGTGACCTTGACGGCGAGCCAGGCGTTGAACCGGGCCGGCTTGCTGCCCGTAGGGAGCTGGTCTACGACTTTAACCGGGCCGGAAGACTCACCGGCAAGCCGCGCCTGGGTCAGGCGGTGCGGCACGTACCGGTAGATCGTTCGTTCGGCCATGACGGCACTCCCTTTCATCTGAGTTCGCCTGAGCGGGTCACCACGTGGGTACCAGAAACCCCATCCAAGCAGCCACGCCACGAGCCGGGACTTGTGAATGAGGCTGCCGGGAGGCGGCGCGGCTGGTCAGGCATCGCCCTGCATGCTCGCGCAGTTACCGGCCCCGGTTTGGTGAGCTGATCCACCACTGGACGCTGAGCGCTGACGAGGCCCGGCCTGGTGGCCGTCAAGCATGGCGATACCCAGCTCGCGTTCGCGCTGCTGCTGAGGTATTACGGTCGGCACGGATTTCCCCGGAACCGCGGCGAGCTGCATCCGGATGCGGCGGAGTTCATGGCCGGTGCGGTGTACGCCGATCCGGCGGACCTGGCGGGCTACGACTGGTCCGGGCGGACGATCAAGCGGCATCGCACCGAGATCCGCCAGGCCCGGCCGTGCACGCCAGCGCCCGCAGCACCCTGCGTCATTGGTCATGCCTCGCCGGGCGGCGGCAATCGAGCTTGTGAGCACGGCCGACTGGTTCGCCGTCCCGGTCCCCGGCATCGCTGGTCGCATAGAGCATGGACCGCACCGGATCAGGCCTTCGGGGACGTGGGCCTGGCGGAGACTACTTGGCTGCGGGCCGGCAGGTCAGAGCGTGCTGAGTGCTGCCCCGAGGATGGCGAGCAGGCCGAAGCCGCCGACGATGATGGCGACGGCCCAGCCCGCGATGGCCAGCCGGCGGGAGATGGGCCGAGGTCCCATGACCCGGGGATCGCGGGCCAGGCGGACCAGGATCACCAGGGCGATCGGGGTTCCGAACCCGCCGGTCACGCTGGCTGCCACCAGCATGGCGATCACCGGGATCTTCGCCAGGGTCACGGCGAGGGCGAGCCCGGTGGACGCGACCAGGATCGCGTAGAAGCCCCGGGCGCGGCCGACGCGCTTGGACAGCCCTCGGCGCCAGTTAAAGTGCGCGCCGACCATGTGGGCGGTGGTGGCCATCAGGACGGGCAGGGCGATCACCGCCGAGGTGACGAGCCCGGCGGCGAACAGGTCCGCGGCCGCAGAGCCGGCCAGCGGGCGCAGCGCCCGGGCGGCGTCCTGGGCGGAGGTGACCGCCTGGTGATGCCGGCCGAGTGTGGCCGCGGAGGCGATGAGCATGAACCACAAGATCACGGCGGTGAAGACGGCGCCGATGATGGCGCCGGTCCGGGCCCGGGCCAGCCCGCCGCCGTCCGCAGTGCCGTCAGCCGGCTCCTCCACCCCCCGCCCGATGGTCTCCCACACATAGACATAGCTGGTCAGCGTGGTGCCGAGCAGGGCCAGGCCGCCTGCCACCTCCTCGGGGCGCAGCGACAGCGCCGGAACCAGGCTGGCTTGGAGCAGGCGGGGCCAGTCCGGATGCGCCAGCACGGCCGCGGCCCCGAAGGCTGCAAAGCCGAGCATCAGGTACCGCAGCACCGCCACCACCTGGGCGTACTTGCCGGCCAGCAGCAGGCCGGCCAAAGCCGCCCCCAGCGGCGCCACCGGCCAGCGGGAATCGACGCCGGCCAGCAGCCCGATGCCGGCCGCCCCGGCCTGCAGGTCCGCGGCGATGGTGACCAGGTTGACCGCCACCACCGATACCAGCAGGACGGCGGCCGCGCCCCGCCCATAGCGTTTCACGGTGAGCGACTGCAGGTCGTCCCGGGCTACCGCGCCGACCTGCGCCGCGATCGCCAGGACGACGCCCAGCAGCGGGGCGACCAGAAGCGCCACCCAGGACAGCTGGTAGCCGGTCTGGGCCCCGACCGCAGCAGCGGTGCCGACGTTGGTCGGGTCGTTGTCCGACGCCGCCGAGACCAGCTCGGGACCGATGCCCCGCAGCAGCCCCGGCAGAGAACTCCGCCGCCTCCCTACTGGCCGCCGCCGGTTCATGCCGGGCATCCTTTCACCACGACCGGCCCGGGCCCGGGGCCGGGCCGGCCAGGATAACCTGCGGTCTTGGCGTGGGCGATCATTCCAGCGGAGGAAGCCTCTGACCCACCCGGGCGATCGACCCGCACGTTCCCGCAGCTCCGCAGGATGTGCCTTCCTGGATAGGGCCTTCAGGAGCAACCGGACGCTCAGTGGCGATAGCCAGCCGCCGGACGCGTGAGCCATGACCGCCTGCGTCCGGCGCCGCAGGGGCGCCATCTTCGTGCTTGCGGCGCTAGCCGGCGGCGCGTGCGTCGCGGGCGCCGAGGTGCAGGTGCTCGGCGTGGTAGACCGCTTCGTCCAGCAGCATCGCAACGTGGTCGTCGTATAGGGCGTAGACCACGGTGCGGCCGGTTCGCTGCCCGGTGACCAGGCCGAGGTGGCGCAGCATCCTGAGCTGGTGGGAGACCGCTGACTGCTCCATCCCGACGTCGGCGGCCAGCTCCCCGACGGGTGCCGGTCCCTGCCGCAGGCGGCCCAGGATGCGCAGCCGGCTGGGGGTGGCCAGGGCCTGCATGGTCATGGCGACCGCCGCGGCGGTCTGCTCATCGATGCGGGCAGCCGGCGTGGCCTTGCCCCGCACCCCGTGACCCATGGCGCGGAGCTTATCATCCATGTATCCATGTATCCATGAGCAGTTCTTCATGTGATCCGGTATAGCACCCAAGCCAGCAACGCCAGGCCCCCTCATGGGGCCCAGGCGCCAGGAGGCCAGCCACCGATGACCGATACCGCGGTCAGGGACCAGCGCGCGGGCCGCGACGACGCCGCGCACCGCCGCGACGCCAACCGGGCCGTCGGCCTGTCCGCGGCCGGGCTGGCGGTGACCGGCCTGGCGGAGCTGCTGCTCGCCGTGATCACCGGGTCGGTCGCGCTGCTCGGCGACGCGATTCACAACCCGTCCGACGTGTCCACCTCCGCGGTGGTGTTCCTGGGCTTCCGGATCTCGAAGAGGCCCGCGTCCCGCAGCTACCCGTACGGGTATGAGCGCGCCGAGGACCTGGCCGGCCTCGGCGTCGCGCTCGTGATCTGGCTCAGCGCCGTGTTCGCCGGGTTCGAGAGCTACCGCAAGCTCGTCGGGCACGGCCAGACCACCGACGTATGGCTCGGCATGGCGGGCGCCGTGCTGGGCATCGCGGGGAACCAGGCTGTCGCCTGGTACAAGCGGCGGATCGGCAATCGGATCGGGTCGCTCACCCTGCTCGCCGACGCCCGGCACTCCTGGCTGGACGCGATCTCCTCCCTCGGCGCCCTCGCGGGGCTGGCCCTGGTCGCGGCCGGGTACCGGTGGGGCGACCCGGTCGCCGGGCTTGCCATCACCGCGTTCATCTGCCACGTCGGCTACGACGTCACCCGGGACATGCTCGCCCGCCTGATGGACGGCCTGGACCCCGCCGACCTGGACGCCGCGCAGGCCGCCGCGGCAGCCGTGCCCGGGATACGGTCCGCCGCCGTCCGGGGCCGCTGGACGGGCCGGACGCTGCTGCTGGAAGTGGAAACCCGGCTCGACGGATCACTGCCGCTGACCCGGGCCGATCAGGTATGCCGCCAGGTAGAAGACGCTGTCATCCGCGCCGTCCCCGGGCCGGCCGCGTGCACTGCGATGCGCACGCCTGAACATGGGCGGTAACCCGCTCGTTACACCCTGAGGGGACAGGAGGCCCGTCATGAGGTTCCGGATGATCTGGCAGGTCGGCCAGCGCGGGCCGGTAGTCGACGCCCAGCAGGCTCGCGATCCCGAAGATCAGGTCGGAATAAGATCCGGTGTCGGTGACGAGCACCTCGGGCAGATTCGCCGCTCCGGGGCTGAAAAACAGGTCGATCGCGTGGAGGCAGTCCCGGTCGGTTCCCGCCACGATTTTATGCCCGGTCCCGAACGCCTGATCATTGATCATGTTCAGGAACGTCATCCCGCGTTTCGGCCCGAAATATTTCCGGTTGGGCATGGCCATCAGGGACGGGACGGGGACGACGAACCGCATGCCGTCGATCGCGGCGACCATCCCGCCGCCCAGGGCCCGGGCGAAGCCGATGCCGGCCTGCTGGGCGATCAGGTGCGGGTTCGCGGCGGTGTAGCCGGCGGCGCGCAGGTAGATGCGGCCCGCGTGGCCGATGCGGCGGCGTTCCAGCGCGGGCACCCCCGGCGAGGAGACCGGCCCGTACCCGATGTTGAGGGCCTGGCCGGTCAGGCAGGCCGCCACGGTGACATTCAGGTCCGCCATCCGGGCCGCCCCGCCCGACAGGCGGTCAGCGACTCCAGGAACTGCGGCACCCACCCCATCACCTCCAGGATCTGCTCACCGATGTCGACGCGGGGCAACATGGCCGCCACCCGCCTGCGCAGCTCGACCAGCGACGGCGGCTCGGCGATCGCCTTGTCGCTGGTCACGTGGATCCTGCCGGCATCATCCACCCGCACGTCGGCGTTGGCTGCCAGCCGCCCGCCGACATATCTCAGCGCCTCATCGAGCGCGGTGACGTGGGAGGCCAGCAGCGCACCGGGGTCCTCAGGCAGGCCCAGCGTGGTCAGCACATCATCCTTGACCGCCTCCCACTCCTGACCGTCCAGCAGCCGCGCCTGCGGGTTGCGATACCGCGTTGAGGTCTCGGCGTAGATTTCCCGGTGTTTCAGGTGGCGGCAGAACTGCTCCAGCACGCAGAAGATGTAGGCGCCGCGGTCCACCGTCCCGTCGTCCGGGCGGGATGCCCGAACACCAGGTGCTTCCACGGCCCGGTCACCACCTGCGGGTGGGATCCGCTCGATCAGGTGGTGGCTGCGGAGCCGGCGCAGGTCGTAGGTGATCTGCCCGGCGGTGACGGCGGGCAGGCCGCGCAGTTCGGCGGTGAGTTCGCGCAGGTCGCGGTTGGTGAAGCCGCGGGGCAGCAGCCGGAAGATCAGCAGCGCGGCCAGCAGGGCGTGGCTGCGGGCCTGGGCCAGGGGCAGGCCGGGGATGCGGGTTCCGGCGCCGGTGAGGGTGGGGCCGGTGACGGCGGTGATCGCTTCGGCTCCGGTGATCGGGTCGTGGCTGAGTCGTTCAAGGCGCAGCAGGCGCCGGCTGGCGGAGAAGCCGACCTCCCGCAGGGCGGGCAGGTTGGTCAGCCGTTTGCCGATCCCGAAATCCCGGGTGTCGTTGATGGTGGTCTCGGTCCGCAGCGCCCGTCCTTCCTTGTGGTACTGCTTGATCGTGGCGTGCTCGTCGTCCACGTGCAGGCTCGGGCTGACACCGCTGGTGATCACCCGGGTGCGGAACCGGCCCGGGGTGGCGCGGGGGCCGGTGCGTATCAGCCGCCGGGCGAAGATCAAGCTGACCTGGCCGGGGCGGCCGGCATCGAGGTTGTCGCGGATGACCTGCCCGGAGAAGACCCTTCCCGAGATCGGCTTACCGGGCATCTGGGTCAGGGAAAACTCGGCCTGAAGACGGACAGGTCGTAGCGGTAGCCGGCTTGCCGGTCGGCGGGGGTGAACGGGTGCGGCAGCCGGGCCAGCCATTTGCGCAGCAGCGCGTCGATCTGCGCCGGTCCCAGCCGGTCACAGATCGACTACAGGACGGCGGGGGTCGCTGACCGCGGCGAAGCCGTTGTCCAGTGCCTCGAACCCGATCCCGGCCCTGGCCGCCTGCTGCTGGGCCCAGTGGTTGCCGTTGAGGCACAGCTTGGCGTTGCAGGGGAAGTAGGAGCAGAACTTGCAGAAGAACGGGCCGAAGTCGCTGTCCACGCAATAGAGGTAAAAGTGGTTGACCATCCCGGTGGTTTTCACGATCCACGGGTAGGACTTGCCCTCGTGATCGCGGCGCTTCTCGGTCCGGAACAGCGGGGTCTTTTCCTGCGCCCGCCCGATGAACACGACTCCCTCGGTGCGGCCCGCCGCCTGGAAGGCGGCCAGGTGCTCGTGCATCACATCGTCTTTACGCTGCCCCCGGGCGAAGTCCACCCCGTTAGCAGTGTACGGCCAGGCCACCACGTGAGCCGCAGCCACGGCACCCGCTCCGGCCAGCGCCAGCGGCCCGGTCACGAATCAGGGTGCCGGTAACAATGGACCCGTCAGCACCGCTAGAGCGTCCAGTTTCCTGAACAGCCCTGGTGCGCTGTGGCACCGGGGTGGTCGTTAGCGTAGCCGGAACGGGTTGTCGGTGTAGCCCGGCCGCTGGCCGGTCTCGCCGCGCTGGTATCGCTCGGCCTGCTAGGCGTCCCAGGCCCGCTCCAGCTGCGGGATCGAGGAAGCGGGCAGCCGCCGTCGGGTGCAGAAGGCCCGGAACTCCAGGTCCGGCTCGGCCAGCCGCCGGCGGCGCGTTCCGCCCGCGGGCCGGGCAGCACCGCGGCGGTGTCCAGGTCCTGGACCCGCCGGGCCCGGGCGAGTTCGTCCACGTCAGCGGCGATGCGGTTGATGACCGCCGCCACCCGTGCGAGGCCGGCGGCCACGATGGCCCGGTCCGGCCAGTCGGCGGCCGGGCGCAGGTAGCTATCAGCGTCCAGGTGCAAGAGCCAGCCTGCGCACTGCCGCAGCCAGCCCACCTCATCGGATAGCCGGTCGGCGATAGTGTCCCGGCCGCCGAGTTCGGCGTCCTCCCCGGAATCGGGATCCTCGGGGGCTGGCCAGCCCGCCGCCCGCAGCTCACCGAGCGCCGCGTCCAGCGCGTCCAGATCGGCGGCGGCCACGATCTGGTGCACCCGTGAGGGTGACAGCCCGGCCGCCGTGGCCAGGGTGCGGATCGAGATCCCTTCGGCGCGGGCCGAGACCAGCGCCCACGTCCGTTCCCGTTCGGCCTGCTCCAGCCCCACCCGGCACGGGAGACCCGGGTCAGGACCCGGCGCTCCCGCCGGGCCGTCTCGATCCGCTCGCCGATCGTCACCCGCCCATCGTGCCAGCCGCGTTCAGGAAACTGGACGCTGTAGCGGTGCTCACGGGCCCATTGTTACCGGCTCTAACTGGCCACGAATTCCTCGGGCGTGGGCAGAGTGTCGTTTTCCGGCAGGCTGGGCGCCGGGGCGGACGGAGTGACCGACTCAATGGGACTGAGCCTGTTCACCACGCTCACCACGCCGTCAATGTCCCAGGTCAGCCGGACCGCTATCCGGATCAGGTCATTCTGCTCGGCGGATCCGAGGTGGCCCGCCAGGGTCACAATGCCGTTCTGGACTCGTGCTGTGACGCCCGCTGGGTCCGCGAGCAGGATCTGGGCGAGCATCTCGCGGACCTCCCGGGCGATGTCCTCGTCCGGGCGGAGGAAGACGCTGAGCAGGTCACAGCGGCTCACGATCCCGATCAGGTTGCCGCCGAAGCCGCCCCCGCCGGCGTCGACCACCGGCAGCCGCTTGAGGTGGCGGCTGTTCATTAGCCTGGCGGCGGCCGACAGGGTTGCGTCCGGGTGGATCGTGATGGCCGGCGAAGTCATCAGCTCACCCGCCGTCAGACCCAGGTGCCTCTTATCGCCGGCGCGCCGGTGGAGGCGGCCGCCCGGTTCGAGCTGGGCGTCCCGCACGCGCTTGTCCAGCTCGCTGAGCAGGTCGGCCTCGGACACTACCCCGGCGACATGGCGGCCCAAGATCACTACCGGCACGGCGCTGATCTTGTGCGTGGCCATCCGGGCGGCGATCTCCTTGTACGGAGTCATCTTCTCGACAGTCACCACAGAGGTCGTCATGACGTCCCTGACCCGGTGGTGCGATCGGCCGTGGTGCTGCTTCTCCCTGCCGTGGGCATGCGGACTGGCGGTCGAAGAGGCGGCTGTAGCAGCCCGCTCCGTTGACTGCTCCGACGTGTGGTCCACGCCCGCGGCCTTGCCGGAGGGGGACCCGTACGATGCAACCTCGAACTGGCGAAGCATAGCTTCACGGTGCATTTCGCTGCGTGTCATGCCCCTCTCCCCTCTCTCCTGGTTCTTAGTTGGGGTACGAGCCGTCGCACCATTCGATGTGATCAGGCTTGGTCAACTCCGCAATCTCGTCCACCCATCTGGTCAGCTGGATATCACTTGTCGGGGCTCGGTCAGCCACGAGAATCGGCCTAGTCATGGTATGACTCCCTGTGCTTGATGGAATTAGCATGAAGATCAACAATCGTGCATTTAAAACCAAGAACGCATGTCGTCAAAACTCCCGCCAGATCTACGGCCGGCGCAGGGCCAAAGGTCCCGTTAGTGCGGGCTATGAGTCATACGCATCTGCTCGTATCGAAATCTCTTGTTAATATTCACGCCCGGATCCGTAACATGCTTGCAACATATCTGTCATGTGCATTCGGTGAATTGCAGGTCACGTCCCGGACGGGTGGTCTATGAGATAGCCACCTCGTATCAATTTCTGTTCAGTACCAATAGCTTCAATTGTCATGCCGCTCCCGTTAGTTTCAAGGCCGGCGGCTGCCGCCGCTGAAACTTCTGGGACGGCCCGTGGCTGGTTCGGCGATCAGGCCGGGCGCGCCGGGAGACCCGTTCCAGATCCAAGGTTGCGGAACGGTGACCTGTTCGTCGCGGTCGCAGCTGGCGCCCGACAGTAGCCGTCCGGCGGCCAGGGTGATCCTCGCCGGGTCCACGCCGACGCCGAACGCTGTTGTCTCCGCCATGACTAGCTCGCGCAGCTCCATCCCCAGCTGGCCAAGGTGGCGGCGAACTCGCCCGGGCCCGCGGCCGCACCAGCGGGCAGACTCTCCCGAGCTCACCCCGCGCCAGGGCCGCATCGGCTGCTGCCTGCGAGGCTGACCGGCAAACGCAGGCGCGGGGCCTTCGTCTTCACCCTGAGGACTTTCGCCACCACGGGCCATCCTCCGGCCGGGCTAGCACTTGAAGTGACGGGTCAGGCTCAAACGAGACGTGGATGCCTGATGAGGAAGCACCGGCAAGTGGGGTTACCAGCGATCCGGAGACGAAGCAGATGTTCAGGCAGTTGACCGAGGCAATGTCCGGCGCGACCACGCTGAGTGCGCGTGTCATGGCCAAGGCCATAGCAGTGCCGGTGGACACGGCGCTGTGGGGCCACGAGACCACCAACCGTAAGCCCCCGCAGTGGCACAGCCGCAATAAGGTCGTGCTCGCCTCGCCGTTCGCGTTGCTGCGTGACTTCAGCGTCGGTGACGATGACGTCGTTCCCACGCTGCTGTTCCCGCCGCTGGCCGGGCACGTCTCGTGCATCATCGACAAGAGGGGCCAGAGCCAGGTCCAGCTCTGCATCACGATGGGCCTGACCAAGCTCTACTCATTCGACTGGCTGAGCTGCACCACCGCCACCAAGGACACCACCGAGGCTGACCGCCTCGACTTCATCATCCGCGCGGTGGATCCCATCGCCGGGCCCGAGGGCACGGTCAACATCGTCGGCGACTGCCAGGGTGGCTGGGAAGCCACGCTGTGGGCGGCCATGCACCCCGAGCGCGTCAACACGCTCATCGTGGCCGGTGCGCCGATCGACACCAGCGCCGGGAATGGTCCGGCCACGAAGCTGATGCCCATCGTGATCCCGCACGGCAACATGGCGCTGTACAAGGCCATGGTCAAGGCCTATGGCGGCATCGTGCCCGGCATCAACAACGTCATGGGGTCCGTCGCGACGGACCCGGCCACCCACGTGGCCGAGCACCTCAAGCTCTTCTGGCACGTGCACGACCGCGAGTACCTCGACCACTTCAGTGACTTCTACGACTGGTACCTCCACCCGATCAACCTGCCGGGCAAGCTGTACCTGTGGGCCGTGGAGCACCTGTTCGCCAGGAACGAGATGTTCAAGGGCGAGCTGGAGGTCGCCGGCAACACCGTGAGCCTGCGCAGCATTACCTGCCCGGTGTTCCTGCTCGGTGGCGAAGAGGATGACACCACGCCGTGGCAGCAGGTCCACAACATGCGGTACGCGGTTGGCTCTTTGCTGGTCCGCTGGTACCTCGCACCGGGTGGGCACATTGGCCTGTTCATCGGCCACCAGTCGCAGGCTGAGTACTGGACGCCGATCCTGGCTCAGGTCCGCGAGCTCTCACGACCAGGGGGTTACCTTCGCCAATGCCAGTAACGACCAGCCCGCGTACTGCCAGTCGGCCGGGTCCACCGACCACGGCCAGATGACCATGTTGCCTTGGGCGCAGACCCGCTCGGTGCGATGCTTTCTGGGATACGGGGTCCAGGCACCGAAAACCAACGGATATGAGGCCTCTCGGTAGTTCTTGGGTCCGGGGACTATCCGGCCGGAGATTAGCTCCAACGGCGACGCCGAAGGCCCGGGTCCCTGTTCTCGGAAGCGCTGAGCTGGCCGTATGGGACGTCCGGGCCCGCGCTCCCGGAAGTCCTGGCCGCCAGGACTTCCCCGAACCAGTTGTTCTCGGAAGTCATTGACCTGCGGCTCCAGTCCGTAGAGCTATTCCTCGGCCGGATAGTCTCCGGACCCCTGGTCGTATGGACCACAAATGGACCGGTTCGTGAACGGCTGGCTGAGCTGCGGAGCGGCGACGTAACTTAAAAAGTACCTGCAATTTACAAAGCGATACGTACTCGCTGCGCTTAAGCAATTTGAGCGGCCCGTGGGGCTGCAGCCTAATTGCAGAATATGCCGATCCAGGCTACGGTGAAAATGCGGGAACCTCAGACCAGGAAAATCCTGGCTGAGCCGGTCAGAGATCTTGCAGGTCCGGCTGCGTGACCTGGAGATGGGTGCCTATTACCAGGCCCGTCACCAAGGAAGGAAGATCAATAATGGCCGAGATACTGGCTGAGGCCGGTCGGATAACCGGGCTCGGCCCGGAGATCGGCGGCAAGATAATTTTCGGCTTGCAGTCTGCTTACGCAAAGCGGGCTGGCCAGAAGCCGATGAGATGTGTCGCGCCGGCCAGTCAGCTGACCAACCTGGACGATGATGATCTGGTTATCGTACGGTTCAGCCGCACTGATCACCGCACTATGGCGGAGCCGCTGCCGGTGGCCTCGCTTTCCCTGGCGTAAGGGCTGGTAAATGGGCACGGCAACGCCCCTTGGCGTTGTCGCGTTCATGGCCCGAGCAAGACGATTCCAGGTAATTTGAGCGGGAAGCCGCGCACGTGCTCATGCTGACGGACTGTCACATGCCGGGCACCGTAGCACGCGTGCAGCTACCGCCCCAGACCTTGACCGACCAGACCTTGCGGGAGAAAAAAAATCATGAGCACCCTCACGCGTGCCGCCGTTTATACCGTCCGGATCGCCGCCATGACCGCCGCAGCCCCCGTGCTGGCCGGCGCGGCCGCTTCAGCCGCGACCGCGAAGCTGGCCGGCTGGGAACTGCAGCAGCTCGCCAGCTCACCGCTGTCCGCCGGGGCTATCCGGCTTAGGGCCGGATACCGCGAGCTGGCCGCCGCCAACGGCGCCGGCGCAACCACGCCAGCGCGGCAGCAGGGGCACGCCGGGGACGGCCGCGACAGGCACCGCCCCAATAGCACGCCCGCCCGCTCCGGTCAGGCCCGTGCCCAGCTGGCTGCCTTGAACTCGTCGCGCTAGCAGTGTCCGGCCAGGCCACCACGTGAGCCGCAGCCACGGCACCCGCTCCGGCCAGCGCCAGCGGCCCGGTCACGAATCAGGGTGCCGGTAACAGCGGCGACTGCCTGCTCCCGCCGCTGACCGTTCTCGGCCGCTAACGGATCCGGACCGTGGGCGGCAGGACTTTCGGGCCCCATGCTGTAAGACCACCGTGCCGCCCGCGGACTCGCCCGGTACCTGGAGATCCTGATCGAGGGCGACGAGGTGGCTGACACCTACGTCGAGCCTGACTCGTGCGAGCAGCTTGATCTCGGCATGAGTGCGTGCAACCTGTTCGGGCTGCCGCTGCAGGTGCCGCACAGCTACGCCAAGTCGGACTGGGAGACGTGGGCGGCGGCGTGGCTGTCCGGTTACCCGATCAAGCAGCAGCTCATCGAGCAGGTGTACACCTACGCCAACACCACGTCCAGCCGGGTGCCGTTCAGCGACCTGTACGACACGATCAGCGGCGGCCAGGACGGCTTCCAGGCCCGGCCGGTACAGGGCGGAATGTTCGCGCTGCTCGCGCTGCGTAACCGGCGATAGCCGGGAGCAGGCCCCGCGGTACCCGCGGGGCCCGTGGGCTTCGCGGGCGGCCAGGAGCCGGCTTCACCGGGAGCCGGCTTCACCGGGGGCGGCGCGCCAGGTCAGCCGGGGCAGCAGCGGGCGGGCGGTGCGGTGCCGCACGCAGCCTTGCCAGACCCCCATGCTGTAGGCCACGTCGTCGAGCAGCCGGGCGGCGACGTAACGCGCCGGATCCATCGGCGGGCGCCGCTCCCGCCAGCCGAGCACGGGCGGCGCGAGCACCAGCGCGGCCAGCGGCAGCCGCAGCCGCGGGATCGCGAGCGCGGCGGGCAGTGCCACCGGCCACCACGCCCGGGACAGCGTGCTGCCCAGCAGCCGGCCTGCAGCCACGGTCCCGCCCGCCGCCAGCCGGGTGGCCACCGGCCACGGGTCGCCGGTGACGGCGCCGAGCCGCCTGGCCAGCAGGGCGGTCGCGGTGGCGGTGATCCCGGCGCCGGCCACCGGGTAGCCGAGCGCGGCGGCGGCCCACGCCGCGGCGGTCCACCCGGACATGGCAACCGCCGGCAGCGTCCCCGGGTGCCGCAGCTCCAGCGGCGCGGCCGAGGTGCCGTACTCCATCCGGCGGGTGAACCAGCTGCCCAGCCGGACCCGGTGCTGGTGCGGCACGGTGGCGGCCGGCTCGTAGCGGACGTGCCAGCCGAGGGTGCCCAGCCGCCAGACGAAGTCGACGTCCTCCCCCACCGGCATGTGCCCGGCGAACCCGTCGCCGGCCGCCGCCACCCGGACCACGAGCGCCGCACCCGGCACGTACGGGACCTTGGCACCCGGCCGCACAATGCTCGGCACCGCCCCCATGTCCAGCGTCGAGCTGACGCCCTCATACTGCGCCAGCCAGCCGCGCTCCTCAGCCGGGCCGGCCGGCGAATAGGGCACGATCCGCGGCGCCACCCCCGCCACCGCCGGGTCACCGAAATGCGCCAGCAGCGGGCCCAGCCAGCCCGGCGCCGGCGCGCAGTCGGAGTCCAGGAAGGCCACCAGCGGGGTGCCCACGACGGTCAGGCCGGTGTTCCGCGCCGCCGCCGGGCCCCCGTTCACCTCGCGGTGCACGCAGCGCGCCCCGGCCGCGCCGGCCACCGCGCCCACCGCGGCCGGATCGCGGGAGCCGTCGTCGACCACGATCACCTGGTAGTCCCCGAGCCCTGCCAGGCACAGGGCCAGCTCGGCGGTGCGGTCGCGGACCGGAATGACCACCGTGACGTCCTCCGGCCCCGGGCCGCCGCCCGGGACGGGATGGGCCATACCGGTCCACAGCAGCCGCCGCGCCAGTGCCTGCGCCCCCGCCGATCCGGACACCGGTGCGCCGTCCCACCAGCTCGCGACGTGCCGGACGCCGGCCGGGCCGAGCCGCAGCATCCGGTACGGCGCCCCGCCCAGCAGGACGGTGCCGCCGTCCAGCGTCCGCAGCCCCGGGTCGGGGCGCAACCGAAGCCCCTCCGCCGCCGGGGCTGGCGCCGACGCGGGTGCCATGCCGCTTCCTCCCGGTCCGTGAGCCTCGGCCGGGCACGAGCTGACACCCGGTGACATAAATGCAACCATAGAGCCATGATCGGCGAGGGCATCGGGACTTCCGGGGCGCCGGCCGGGTTCGATGCCGCGCGGCCGTACGAGAAGCACCCGCAGGTGGCGATCCGGCCGGAGAGCTTCGGCGCCCTCGCCTACCACTATGGCAACCGCCGGCTCGTCTTCCTTAAGTCGCCCGCGCTGGTCACGGTGGTGGAGACGCTCGCTGAGTTCCCCAGCGCCGCCGCCGCGCTCGCCGCGCACGTCCCGGACGCCCAGCGTGAGTCGTACTGCAAGGCGCTGTCCGGCCTCCTCGCCTCCGACGTCATCCGCGCCCGCTAACTGTGCTGGCCCGGGGGGACGACCCCCGGAACCCCCCGCTGCGCCCCGCGCTGGTACTTCGCCGACACACCGGCCGCTCACCGGGCGCAAGGGCCCGGTTCGCTGGGCCGGTAACGAGCGCCTCGCCGTAGCCCGCGCTTCCGGCCAGACTTACTCGCCGTGCGCGCTAAAGGCGGTGTCGAACGCCACCTGGGGCGGGTCGTAGTCGAAGCCGCGCAGGAACGCCAGCGCGCTGGGCGCCCCGGCCAGCCGGTCCATCCCCGCGTCCTCCCACTCCACCGAGACGGGGCCCGCGTACCCGATGGAGTTCAGCATCCGGAACACGTCCTCCCAGGCCACGTCGCCGTGGCCGGCCGAGACGAAATCCCAGCCGCGGCGCGGGTCACCCCAGGGCAGGTGCGAGCCGAGCCGGCCGTTGCGGCCGTCCAGCCGCTTGCGGGCTTCCTTGCAGTCGACGTGGTAGATCCGGTCCCGGTACTCCCACAGGAACGCCACCGGGTCCAGGTCCTGCCAGACGAAGTGGCTCGGGTCGAAGTTCAGGCCGAACGAGGCCCGGTGCTGCACGGCCGCCAGCGCCTGGGCCGTGGTCCAGAAGTCGTAGGCAATCTCGGTAGGGTGCACCTCGTGCGCAAAGCGCACCCCCTCGGCCTCGAACACGTCGAGGATCGGGTGCCAGCGCCGGGCGAAGTCGGCGTACCCGGCCTCGATCATCGAGTCCGGGGTGGGCGGGAACATCGCCACCGTGTGCCAGATCGACGACCCGGTGAAGCCGACCACGGTGTCCACGCCGAACGCGGCGGCGGCCCGCGCGGTGTCGGCCATCTCGGCCGCGGCCCGCTGGCGCACGCCTTCGGGGTCGCCGTCCTGCCAGATGCGGCCGGGCAGGATCGCGCGGTGCCGCTCGTCGATCAGGTCGCACACGGCCTGCCCGACGAGGTGGTTGGAGACGGCCCAGCAGCGCAGGCCGCAGGAGTCCAGCAGGGCGTGCCGCCCGGCCAGGTAGCCGTCCTCGCCCAGCGCGCGGTCCACCTCGAAGTGATCCCCCCAGCAGGCCAGCTCGAGGCCGTCGTACCCCCACGAGCTGGCCAGCCGGGCCACCTCTTCCAGCGGCAGGTCCGCCCACTGGCCGGTGAACAAGGTGAACGAATGCGGCATCGTCGCTCCCTGGGTCTAAATCTTGGTCCACGCGCTTCCGTGCGCCGCGCTGTCCGCTACGGCGGCCAGCACCCGCTGGACCCGCAGGCCGTCGCCGAACGACGGCTCGGGGTCAGTGCCGGCGGCGATGTCGGTGAGCAGGTCGCGGGCCTGATTGACGAACGTGTGCTCCCAGCCCAGCACGTGCCCGGGCGGCCACCACGCCTCCAGGTACGGGTGACCGGGCTCGGTGACCAGGATGCGCCGGAACCCGGCCGTCGTCTCGCCCTCGGTGCGGTCGTAGAAGCTCAGCTCGTTCAGCCGCTCCAGGTCGAAGGCCAGGCTGCCCAGCTCACCGTTCAGCTCGATGGTCAGGGCGTTCTTCCGCCCGGCGGCGAATCGGGTGGCCTCGAACAGGGCCACGGCGCCGGACGGCAGCCGCCCTGTGAACAGGGCCGCGTCGTCCACCGTGACCGGGCCGGTCGTCTTCTCCCCCGCAGGCTCCCCGGCGGGGGCGGCTCCCGGCCGGGGCCGTTCCGTTACAAACGTGGCCAGCAGCCCGGACACGCCGGTCAGCGGCTCACCGGACAGGTACTGGGCCAGATCGATGGCGTGCGCGCCGATGTCACCCAGCGCGCCGGAGCCGGCCCGTTCCCGCTGCAGCCGCCAGGTCAGCGGGACCGCCGCGTCGGCCAGCCAGTCCTGCAGGTAGGACGCGCGGACGTGGCGCAGCGTGCCGATCCGGCCTGCCATGACGAGCCGCCGGGCCAACGCGACTGCAGGCACCCGGCGGTAGTTGAACCCGACCATGGCCCGTACGCCGTTCCGCGCCGCACGAGCCGCGGCGTCGGCCATCGCCTCGGCTTCGGCCAGCGTGTTGGCCAGCGGTTTCTCGCACAGCACGTGCTTGCCCGCGTCCAGCGCCGCGATCGCGATCTCGGCGTGCGTGTCGCCGGGCGTGCAGATGTCCACCAGTTGCACGTCGTCGCGGCCGATCAGCGCGCGCCAGTCGGTTTCGGCGTGCCGCCAGCCGAACCGGTGCGCGGCGGCCCGGGTCGCCGGGCCGTCCCGGCCCGCCAGCGCGGCCATCCGGGGCCGGAGCGGGACATCGAACGCCTGGGCCACCGTAGCCCAGGCCCGGGAGTGAGCCGCGCCCATAAACGCGTAACCCACCATCCCGATGCCGAGTTCTGGCGTGTCCGGCTGGCTAGACCGTGCGGGCATAGGGATCCCACTCCTCGGGCAGCGGCGGCGGCACCACGAAGCCCGAATCTACCGGCTGGAACGCGGTCCCGCCCAGCGACGTCTCGACGGCCACCATGATCTCCAGGACGTGCAGCGCCAGCTCGCCCGAGGCGCGGTGCGGCCGCCCGGCCCACAGGCTGCGCGCCATGTCCAGCACGCCGAGGCCGCGCCCGGCCGAGGCACCGGCCGGCCTGACCGTCTCCCACCCATCGCCGCCGCGGCGGTGAATGCGCACGTCGCCGGTGAAGGTGTTCGGGTCGGGCACGGCCATCGTCGCCTCGGTCCCGGTGATCTCGACGAAGCCGTGCCGCCGCAGCGGCGAGTCGAAGCTGAACAGCAGCGAGGCGGCGCCGCCGCCGGTGTACTCGGCCAGCGCGCCGACGTGGGTGGGCACCTCGACCGCGAACGCGGTGCCGGCCTTCGGCCCGGACCCGATGACCCGGCTGGTCACCGCCTGGCGTCCCACCGCGGCCACCCGCGAGACCGGCCCGAACACGCTGGCCAGCGCGGTGAAGTAGTACGGCCCGAGGTCGAACAGCGGACCCGCGCCCGGCTGGAACAGGAACTCCGGGCTGGGATGCCAGCTTTCCGGCCCGGGGCTCTGCATCAGGGCCAGCGCCGTCTGCGGCGTCCCGATCACGCCGGCCTGGATCAGCCGGCGCGCGGTCTGCAGGCCCGCGCCCAGGACCGTGTCCGGTGCGCAGCCGACCCGCACCCCGGCGCGTTCGGCCTGCTGGAGCAGGGCCCGGCCGGTGGCGGGGTCGATGGTCAGGGGCTTCTCGTTCCACACGTGCTTGCCGGCCGCGATGCCGGCGGCGGCCACCTCGGCGTGCGCGGCGGGCAGGGTCAGGTTGACGATCAGCTCAACGCCGTCGTACGCCAGTGCCTGGTCCAGCGTGCCCGCGGCGGGAACGCCGTAGGCCGCCGCCTGCTTGGCGGCCCGCTCCAGGTCCAGGTCGGCGCAGAACAGGAGGCGCAGGTCCGGGAAGGCGGTCAGGTTACGCAGGTACTCGTCGCTGATCTTGCCGCAGCCGACGACGGCCACGCCGAGCGGTCTGGGCATCGCCGTCACCGGGCCCCGGCCGGCCCCGCCGGGCCCAGCGGATCGGCCGGCCCCGCCGTACCGGCCAGGCCCTGGCCGGTGAGCCAGCTGATGCTGTCCGCCACGGCCTCCATCATGTCCGTGGCGCAGGCGTCCAGCTCGACCACCTCCCACTCCACCGACGGGCTCGCGGCCAGGATCTCCGCGACCGGCATCTTCCCCGCGCCGACCGCGGTCATCGGGTCATCCTTGGTCACCGGGCCGTCCTTGACGTGCAGGTAGCGGACCCGGTCGCCGAGCCGGCCCAGCAGCCCGGGCACGTCCTGGCCGCCGACCGCCGCCCAGTAGGTGTCCACCTCCAGCAGCACGCCCGGGTCCAGCTCGTCCGCGAGCACCTCGAGCGCCGGGCGCCCGCCGATCAGCGACGACAGCTCGAAGTCGTGGTTGTGGTAGCCGAGCCGGAGGCCGTAACCGCCCGCCCGGGCGGCCGCGTCGTTGAGCTCACGGGCCAGCGCGCGCACGCCGTCGGCGTCGGCGAAGCGCCCAGGCGGCATGTACGGGACGATGACCGTGTCCGCGCCGACCGTCCGGGTGCCACGGAGCGCGGCCTCCGCTTGCTCGCCGAACGGCCGGGCGTGCACGCTGCACACGGCCAGGCCGGCCGCGTCCAGGTCGGCGCGCAGGCCGTCCGGATCGGAGATCACGTCGTACGGCTCGACCGCCCCGTAGCCGAACCCGGCCAGCCGGCGCAGCACCCCGGCCCGGTCGCCGGGCAGCTCCTGCCGCAGGGTGTACAGCTGAACCGCCAGAGGATTACGCATGCCTACCGTCCCGTCTGCCGAGCCGTTCGGTAACACTTTTCGAAAATTTATCGGCGTTATCTTTGCTTAACGTACGGCGGGTGATTTGCTGGGTCAATGGCTTTGCCGTCTGGTTTTCTGGCTCCGGATCGCGGGCCGTCCGGCCCCGCATCGGTTGGTCCGCGCCGGTCCGTGGCGGGTCGTTTGGAGGCAGACTTTTCGAAAGGATGTGGCCGATGCAGCGCGGGCCTGGCCGCAGCAGCACACTGACCGGCATCGCGGCCGAAGCGGGCGTCTCGGTCTCCACCGTGTCCAAGGTGCTCAACGGGCGCACCGACGTCGCCCCCCGCACCCGGGAACGGATCGGCCAGCTGCTGCGCGGCTACGGTTACCAGGTCGCCCCGGGAATGCGGTTCGGCGTGGTGGACCTGCTCATCGGCACCCTGCACGGCCCGTGGGCCGAGGAGCTCATCCGGGGGGCGGTGGACGCGGCCCGTGAGGGCGGCCACAGCATCGTGGTCACGACCGTCAGCGCGTCCGCGGAGTTCGCCGCGTGGCTGGACCACGCGGCCCGGCGCGGCACCGACGGCGTGCTCAGCGTGCTCTACCTGCCCGACGTGGCCGAACGCCGGCGGCTGGCCGCCGCGCGCCTCCCTCTCGTGGTCATCGACCCGCCCACCGAGCCGGGCAGCGACATCCAATCCGTCGGGACGACCAACTGGCAGGGCGGCATGGCCGCGACCCGCCATTTGGCCGGCCTCGGTCACCGCCGGATCGCCGCGATCGGCGGCCCGGAGCGGTTCTGGTCGGCAAACGCCCGGCTGGACGGCTACCGGACCGCGCTGATGCGGTCCAGCCTGCCCGTCGACGAGGCTCTCGTCGGCCGGGGCGAGTTCGCCGTGCCGGACGGCCGCAGCCAGGCGCACCGCCTGCTCGGCCTGCCGGAACCGCCCACCGCGATCGTGGCCGGGAACGACAACCAGGCGTTCGGTGTGCTGCAGGCCCTGGGCGAGCGCGGCCTGCGCGCCCCGTACGACGTCAGCGTGGTCGGATTCGACGATGTGATCGCGGAATGGGCCACCCCGCCGCTCACCACCGTCCGGCAGCCGCTGGCCGCGATGACCGCGGCCGGTTTCCGGATGCTGCGGATGGGCGCGGACGGCAGCCCGGCCCAGCCGCAGCACGTCGAACTGGCCACCAGCCTGGTCGTCCGGGACAGTACCGCGCCGCCGGGTCCGCCTGGTCCGCCCGGTCCGGCGCTGGTCCGGCCTGGCCCCGGGCCGCTTGCCGGATCGGCCCCGGCGGATCCCGGGCCCCGGCCGGATCGGCCCCGGCGGATCGGCCCCGGGCGGTCCCGTGCCGGTATGCCCGGCGATGCCTCGGTTGCCGGTAACATCCGATGAGCGACGGATCCGTGCCAGAGCCGTCGCCGCTGTGCCCGGTCCCGCATCCCCCCCGCGGGCCGGGCACAGCCCGTTGTCCGGGGCCCGCGCCAGGGCGGGGGCCGGGCACAGCCTCGCTATCCGGGGCCTGCGCCAGGGCGCGGCCTGCGGACCGCGCGCTAGGCGGGGGTGGCGGCTTGCTCCAGGGCGCGGCGGACGAGGACGCGGGCCGTGCATACGCTACTCCGGCGGCCCCGGCGGATGCAGACCGGCCAACCGCGGCACGAAAGCCGTTCGCACAGTAAATAGTTGTGATCAAACAACTGTTTGCGGCTATGCTTGGGAGACGTGCGGAAATCGGCTGAGCAGGGGCATACGACGGCAGGCGGCGAACAGCAGACTAGGGCAGGCCAGCCCGGTGGCGCCCAGCCCGGTGGCGCCCAGCCCGGTGGCGCGGGCACGCCGGGGAACGGCGAGCGGGGCGGCGGCCGGCTGAGGAGCGGCCGGTACCCGTGGGTCGCGCTGTCCAACACCACCCTGAGCATGACGATGGCCACCATCGACGCTTCGATCGTGATTATCGCGATGCCCGCCATTTTCCGCGGCATCCACCTCAACCCGCTGTCGCCGGGCAACATCAGCTACCTGCTGTGGATGATCATCGGCTACCTGCTCGTCCAGGCGGTCCTGGTCGTGACGCTCGGCCGGCTGGGCGACATGTTCGGCCGGGTCAAGATCTACAACCTGGGCTTCGTCGTCTTCACGATCGCGTCGATCGCGCTGTCCCTCGATCCGCTGCTCGGCGGCGGCGGGGCGCTCTGGCTGATCGGCTTCCGCATCGTCCAGGCGTTCGGCGGCGCGATGCTGATGGCCAACTCCGCCGCCATCCTGACCGACGCGTTCCCGGCCAACAAGCGTGGCATGGCCCTGGGCATCAACCAGATCGCCGGTATCTCCGGCACGTTCGTCGGGCTGCTGCTGGGCGGGCTGCTGGCCGCCTGGGACTGGCGCGCGGTGTTCTGGATCAACGTCCCGATCGGGCTGTTCGGCACGGTGTGGGCGTACCGGAGCCTGCACGAGATCGCCACCACCCGGCGCGCCAAGATCGACTGGCCCGGGAACGTCACGTTCGCGCTGGGCGCCGGGCTGCTGCTGGTCGCGATCACCTACGGCATCCAGCCGCACGGCGGGCACCCCACCGGCTGGACGAACCCATGGGTGCTGGGCGGCCTCGCGGCGGGCGCCATCCTGCTCGTACTGTTCTGCTGGATCGAGACGAAGATCCCCGCGCCGATGTTCCAGCTGAGCCTGTTCCGGATCCGCGCCTTCGCGGCCGGCAACCTGGCCTCCCTGCTCGGCGCGATCGCCCGCGGCGGCCTGCAGTTCATGCTGGTCATCTGGCTGGCCGGCATCTGGCTGCCGCTGCACGGCTACAACTACGTCGAGACCCCGCTGTGGGCGGGCATCTACATGCTGCCGCTGACCGCGGGCTTCCTGATCGCCGGGCCGATCTCCGGCTACCTGTCCGACCGCTACGGGCAGCGGCTGTTCGCGACGACCGGCCTGCTGGTGGCCACCGGCGCGTTTATCGGCCTGCTGCTGCTGCCGATCGTGTTCCCGTACTGGATCTTCGGGACGCTGATCTTCTTCAACGGGGTCGGCTCCGGGCTGTTCGCCTCGCCAAACACGTCCGCGATCATGAGCAGCGTGCCCGCCTACCAGCGCGGCTCGGCGTCCGGCATGCGGTCAACGTTCCAGAACTCGGGCATGTCGCTGTCCATCGGCATCTTCTTCTCGCTGATGGTGGCGGGCCTGGCCAGCACGCTGCCGCGCACGCTGACCGCCGGGCTGCACGGCCAGGGCGTACCGCTGGACATCGCATCCAAGGTGGCTCACCTGCCCCCGGTCAGCACGATGTTCGCCGCGCTGCTCGGCTACAACCCGATCCACAACCTGCTCGATCCGACCGGCGTGCTGAGCAAGCTGTCCCCGCAGCAGGTGAGCGTGCTGACCGGCAAGCAGTTCTTCCCGCACATCATCTCCGGCCCGTTCCATCACGGCCTCGTCATCGTCTTCACCGCGGCGGCCATCATGTCGTTCATCGGCGCCATGGTCTCGCTGCTGCGCGGCAAGCAGTTCTACTACGACGACCCCGCCGCCAGGAAGGTGGCCGCCGCAGCCGCGCCGGCTGGCGTGGCGGGCCAGGCTGAGCGTGCCGGCCAGCCTGGGCAGATAAGTGAGCCGAACGGGACCATCCAGGGCGCCGCGAACGGGACGGCGGGTACGCCGGCCGGGGCCAGCGGAACCGCCCACCCGACGGGGGCGAACGGAACCGCCAACGCCAGCGGCCACGGCAGCAGCAACGCCGCGAACGGCAGCAGCAACGCCAGCGGCCACGCCGCCAACGGCAGCGGCCACGCGGCGCGGCCCTCCCCCGGCGGCCACGCGGCCTGGCCCTCCCCCGGCGGCCACCCGGCGCGGCCCTCCCCCGGCCAGCGCGGATAACGCGCTGATCGCTTACGCTGGCTGTCATGCCCCGTTATGAGTACCGCTGCCGCGCCTGCGGTTCCACGTTCGAGGTGACCCGCCCGATGAGCGAGTCCTCGGCCCCCACCGCCTGCCCGGCCGGCCACGACGACACGGTGAAGCTGCTGTCGGCCGTCGCCGTCGGCGGGCGCAGCACCAGCGCCGGACCGGGCCCGGCCTCGTCCGGTGGCGGCTGCTGCGGCGGAGCCTGCGGCTGCGGCTAGCAGCCCCGGCCCGCCTCAACCCCCGAATCCTTTGTACGCAAAGGTGCCTGCGCTGCGACCCCGCTGTAGGTAAAGGTGCCTGCGCTGCGACCCCGCTGTAGGTAGCTGCGACCCCGCTGTGGGTAAAGGTGCCTGCGCCGCAACCCGGTTCGCGCGCTCCGCTGTGCCGGAGAGCAAACCCCGTGGTCAGCGGGGGGCACCGAAACACTGGCGAAACACTTCCGCTATCCCCCGTAATCGATGCGGAACATCCGCTGAGTACGTTGGGGGACGTGGCCGACATCTTCGACGGGTATCAGCCCGCGGAGGCCTGGGATGAGATGTTCTCGGGACCCGGGGAGCCGCGCCCCGCCTACGACGGGCTGATCAGCGCGCTGCAGCCGATGGACCCGGCCGAGCTGCGCTTCCGCGCCGACCAGCTCGCCCGGGTGTTCACCGACCGGGGGGTCACCTTCGACCTGGGCGGTGAGGAACGCCCGTTCCCGCTGGACCTGGTTCCCCGCGTGATCGACGCGATGGAATGGGACCTGATCGTGCGCGGCGTGCGGCAGCGGGTGCGGGTGCTGGAGGCGTTCCTGGCCGACGTCTACTCCAGCCGGCAGGCCTTCGCCGACGGCATCGTTCCCTGGCGGGTGCTGTTCACCTCCTCCGGCTTCCACCGCCAGGTCGCCGGCCTGGTCCCACCCAACGGCGTCCGGGTGCAGGTCGCGGGCATCGACCTGATCCGCGACGAGAACGGGCAGCTGCGGATCCTCGAGGACAACGTCCGGATCCCGTCCGGGGTCAGCTACGTGATCGAGAACCGGCTGGCCATGACGCGCACGTTCCCCGGCCTGTTCACCGAGCAGCGGGTGACCGCGGTGGACGAATACCCGGCCCGGCTGCTCGCCGCGCTGCGCGCCGCCGCCCCGCAAGGCGCCCAGGATCCGGTCGTCGTCGTGCTCACCCCTGGCGTCAACAACGCGGCCTACTTCGAGCACGCCCTGCTGGCCCGGCTCATGGGCGCCGAGCTGGTCGAGGGGCGTGACCTGTTCTGCACCGGCAACCGGGTCTACCTCCGCACCACGCACGGCCGGCGCCCAGTCGACGTGATCTACCGCCGCATCGACGACGAGTACCTGGACCCGGTGCTGTTCCGGCCGGACTCGGTGATCGGCTGCCCCGGCCTGATCAACGCGGCGCGGGCCGGGAACGTGACGATCTCCAACGGGGTCGGCAACGGCGTCGCCGACGACAAGCTCATCTACACCTACGTGCCCGACCTGATCCGGTACTACTTCAACGAGGAGCCAGTGCTCCCCAACGTGGAGTCCTACCGGCTGGACGATCCGGACGTGCGCACCTGGGTGCTGGGCAACCTGCCGCGGCTCGTGCTCAAGCCGGTGGACGGGGCCGGCGGCAAGGGCATCGTCATCGGGCCGCACGCCACCGAGCAGACGCTGGCCGAGCTGCACACCGCGGTGGCCGCCGATCCACGCGGCTGGATGGCGCAGCGGCCGGTGAGCCTGTCCACGTCGCCGGTGCTGGTCGGCGAACGGCTCGAGCCCCGGCACATCGACCTGCGGCCGTTCGCCGTCAACGACGGCAACGATGTCTGGCTGCTGCCCGGCGGCCTGACCCGCGTGGCGCTACACAAGGGAGCGCTCGTCGTCAACTCCAGCCAAGGCGGCGGCTCCAAGGACACCTGGGTGATGCCCGCCGACGGCCAGCTGGCCGAACGGACCGACGACGAGCCGGCGTTCACCCCCTCCGCCATCGCCCCCAGCGGCATGCTCGCGGACCGCCAGAGCGACCCGTTCCAGGGCCAGGACCAGTAATGACCGATGATGGCCTGCTGAGCAGGATCGCGGAGACGCTGTACTGGACCGGCCGGTATGTCGAGCGGGCCGACGATACGGCGCGCACGCTGGACGTCTACGTGCACCACATGCTCGAAGACCCCGAAGTGGACGAGGACGCCGACTGCCGCGCCATGCTGGCCATCCTCGGGGTGCGCGCGCCCGAGGACCGCCCGATGGACATCGGCATGGCGCTGTCCCGGCTGGCGTACGACCCGAAGAACCCCAGCGCGATCGCCGGCGCGATCCTGGCCGCGCGGGCGGGGGTGCGCAGCGTCCGCAACGTCGTCTCGAGCGAGATGTGGGAATGCCTGAACGTGACCGGCCTGGGGCTAACCTCGCACCGGCGGTCCGCCGAACGGCTCGGCCCGCACGTGTACTTCCGGTTCGTCCGCGAGCGCTCGGCGCTGTTCTTCGGCCTGGCCGAGTCGACGATGAGCCACGACGACGCGTGGCGGTTCCTGATCCTGGGCCGCAGCCTGGAGCGGGTCGACATGACCGCCCGCCTGCTGCTGGCCCGCATGTCCGGATCCCGGCACCAGCTCGGCTGGCTCACCGTGCTGCACGCCTGCGGGGCCCACGAGTCGTTCATCCGGACCCATGGCTGGGCCAGTGAGCCGTCCGACGTCGCGGCATTCCTGATGCTGGACCGGCTCTTCCCCCGGTCGGTGCTGCACGCCCTGTCCACCGCCGAGCAGTGCCTGCTGGCCCTGGATCCGGAGGACGCGCTGCGGGCCGGCATCGGCGACCCGGCGCGGCGGCCGATCGGGCAGCTGCGCACACGGCTGGAATACGCCGACCCGGGCCAGATCGAAGCCGAGCTGCCGGAGCTGGTCAGTTCGCTGCAGGCCGCGTGCGTGCAGGCGAACAAGGCGATCGCCAAGCGCTACTTCTCCTACGCGGCCCCGGTGGCGTGGGCGCAGGAGGGCTGATGACCGGCTGGCGGATCGGGATCGTGCACACCACCCGGGTCAGTTACAGCGGCTCGGCGCGCGCCTCCTACAACGAGGCCCGGATGACCCCGCCGAACATGGCCCGGCAGACCGTGCTGGCCAGCACGGTCCGGACCGGCTCCAACGCGCCGATCTCGACCTACCGTGACTACTGGGGCACGACCGTCAGCTCCTTCGACGTCCAGGAACCGCATCACGAACTGCTCGTGCAGGCCAGGGCCACCGTGCAGACCAGCCTGGCGGAGCCCGCGCGCCCGGCCCTGCCGTGGCCGGAGCTGCGCGAGCGCGCCGCGAACAGCCACGTCCTGGAATTCCTGGCCGAGACGCCCCGCACGACCATGAGCCCGGAGGTTGAGCACGAGGTCACCGCGTGGGTCGTCGGCGCGGAACCGGAAGAGGCCGCCGAGGAGATCATCAAACTGGTCAACGGCCGGGTCTCCTACCGGCCCGGCTCGACCGGCGTGCAGACCAGTGCGCAGGAGGCGTGGGACGCGCGGTCCGGTGTCTGCCAGGACATGGCGCACATCAGCGTCGCGCTGCTGCGGGCGGCGGGACTGCCGGCCCGGTACGTCTCCGGCTACCTGCACCCCGATCCCAAGGCGGAGCCGGGGCACGCGGTCGCCGGGCAGAGCCACGCCTGGGCCGAATACTGGACCGGTGAGTGGGTGCCGTGCGATCCGACCAGCCTGGCGCCGGTCGGCGAGCGGCACGTAGTCCTCGGCCGCGGGCGTGACTATGCCGATGTGTCCCCGCTCAAGGGCATCTACAGCGGCGCACCTAGCGTCGCGATGAAGGTGACCGTCGAGGTCACGCGGCTGGCCTAGGAATTCGCGCTGGTCGCGCTCGTCCCGGCGAACGACGCCTGATCGGGCTGCGGGATGCCGATTGCGACGCCCAGCCGCCGCCAGACGATGTCCGAGGCGGTGACGCGGCGCACCTCGCCGAGGCCGTGCACCATCTCGCAGCCCGCCGCGTTCAGCGTGACCGGCGTGAATTGGTGCGTGCCGGCCGCGAACGTCAGCGTGTAGGAGACGCCGAAGTCCGCGGGGCAGGCGAGCTGCGTGTGTGACACCGGCTTCAGCCCGCACAGGCTCTGCGCCACGGATTGCGCCTGGGGCGCGCCCCGAACCTGCTCCGTGGCCGGGAAGGCGAACCGGGCGTGATTGCCCGGCAGGGCGTCCGAACGCTGCACGGTCAGGCTGTCGACCTGCGTGGCTGCCTGGCATAGCCCCGAGCCGTTGGCGGCCAGGCTACCGGTGCTGGCCAGCGAGCTGGGTGCGGCGGGATGGCTGGCGGCCGGCGTGGAGCCGCTCCCGCAGGCCGCCACGCCGGCGGCGGTCGCCGCGGCGAGCGCCGCGGCGCCGGCAGCGGTGGAAACCAGGCGGGCCACCCGCCGCCTGCTCCCAGGTGACGTGCGCTTGCGCGACACGGGCATGTTTCTTCTCCGTTTCCCGGCCATGGGTACTTACCGAAGTTCCCCCCTGACTGGCCGTATTGGATATTGGACGCGGTTCCCCCTCCGTGCGGTTCCGCCTGGCTGCCCCGGATCGCCTGCGTGCGGTTCCGCCTGGCTGCCCCGGATCGCGTGCGTCAGATGAGACAGCCGGCCCGTCTCGCGTGCGCCAGCACGGCCGGCGCCCATCCCGTTGCCTGGAAGGCAGCGGAAAGGCGGAAGGACATAATCATGGCAACCTTGCTGACCGAACGATGGCCGCGGCTTCCGGCGACGGCCTCCGATAACTACCCGCGTGACGTCCCCGCCGCAGCGGACCTGGCCCCAGAGGACCGGGCACGGGACGTCCTCGGCGAGATGGCGGCCCTGCTGCACGACAGCAGGCCCGGCCTCCTGGTCTGCGGCGCGGCCATCGGGGCGATCGCGATCGGCACGGCCATCGAGGCCGTCGCCCTCCCCCTGATATCGCGGACCGGGCCCGGCATCGCAGTCGTCGGGGGCTTGTTCGTGATCCTGGTGCTGTGCCTGCTGCGCACGGTGACCCTGCTCGCGATGTCCGGGCTGCCGCTTGGCCGCGTGCTCGACCAGCAGCGGGTCTGCACCGGCGCGCCGCTGGACCCAAGGGCGCCGTGGGCCACGATTCCGGAACCGCGAGACGTGCCAGACATCGACGGCCCCTGGGGCTGGGCCCGCGCGCACCTCCTGCTCAGCCAGGCCCGCTTCCGGGCCGAGCGAATCCAGGCCGCGATGAACTGGGCCCTCATCACGACCGGCGCGTTCCTGGCCTGCACCGGCGCACTGGTCTTCATCCGCTGAACCGCGCCCGGCACAGAAATCGGCCCGCCGCAATTGTGCGGAGCTACGCGGTCGTTCATGGTGGATATGAGGGTTCGCGTCGGGGACGCGGCGGGACTGGCACGCCACCGATAGCGGGAATATGCGCGACAAAGCACCAGCCGGGGGCTTCTGGGGCCTGCTCAGTGCGCCCGAACGGGCCCTGCTCGCCGGCGCCGGGCGGCCCAGCGTCTTCACTCCCGGCGCCACGATCTGCGTGCAAGGCGACCCGGCGACGCACCTTTTCGTCCTCATCAGCGGCTGGGTCAAGGTCGTGTCAGTGACCAGCGAGGGCCAGGAGACGGTGCTCGCGCTGCGCGGGAACGGCGATGTCGTCGGGGAACTGGCCGGGGAGGTGACCGGGTACCGGACCGCGACCATCTACGCGATCGACCGGGTGCAGTCGGTGGTGGTCCAGCACGACCGGTTCTACGCCTTCCTCGACGAGTACCCTTCCGCGGGGCGCGCCTACCGGCACATGATCACCCAGCGCTGGAACGACACCGCCGAAAGCCTGCGCGCCCAGGCCACCTCCACCGGGGCCCAGCGGCTGGCGCGGCTGCTGCTCGAACTCGCCCGGCGGCACGGCGTCGGAGGCGAGCACCGCGTGGTCATCGACCTGCCCCTGTCCCAGGCGGAACTCGCCAGCCTGGTGTCCGCCTCGCGGGCCACCGTCACCCGTGCGTTCAGCGACTGGCGGCGGCGGCGCCTGGTCGAGACGAGCCAGCGGCACGTCACAATCCTCGACGTTCCCGCGCTGCGGCGTATCGCCGCTCCGGCCGGCCGTTAGCCGTGCCCGGCGCCCGGCTGCGGGCCAACTGCGGGGCGGCCGGGCGCGGTCAGGAGGCCGGGCCGAGCAGGGCACCGAGGATACGGTCGAGGGCCTCGAGGTCGTCTGCGGGCAGTTCGCGTACCGGCCGGGGGGCGTCGTTCAGGATCCGCTCGGCCAGGTCGGCCTGCCCGGTGCCGGCGGGCGTGATCGAGACGATCTTCGACCGCCGGTCACCGGCCCGGACTGTCCGCGTCACCAGTCCCCGGCGCTCCAGATCGTCCACCACCACCGTGGTGTACGGCGGATCGGTGCCCAGCGCCGCGGCGAGCTCGCGCATCGTCATCGGGCCGTCGGCGATGCGGCGCAGCGCCTTGGCGCGGATGAAGCTCATGCCGAGCGCGTCGCACACCTTCTTGCGGCGGTCGTAGTGGTCGAGGACCAGCGCGCGCATGGCGTGCCAGGCCCGGGACGCCATCTCGTCAGCTGCCGCCGCCGGAGCCTTCCCCGGTGCAGGGGAAGGGGAAGGGGCCGGGGCCGGGGCCGGGGACGCGGCCGGGGAAACAGTCATGGCACGCTCACCGGTGACCTTTCGTCAGCGGGTGACAGGAGGTCGGCGGTCCTCTTCGCCGTCCGCAGCGCCCACGGTCCGGTCGTGACCAGGGCGAGGATGAGCGTCACCGCCCCGCAGGCAGCCACGATCCACCAGCCTGGGCGGCTGGCGGCCACGAATCCGGCGCGCATCCCTCCATGCAGGTTACCGCTCAGCACCGACCCGATCACGGCAACGCCCAGTGACTGGCCGACCTGACGGCTGGTGGAGGCGACGCCGGCTGCGACGCCGGCCTGCTGGCGCGGCATGCCGGACACCGCGGAGTTGGTGATCGGCGCGTTGACCAGGCCGATCCCGATACCGAAGATCACGTAGCTGGGGAACAGGAAGCCGGGGCCGGAATGGTCGGTGAGCATGGTCATCGCAGTGCCGGCCGCGATGAGGGCGAGGCCGGAGGTGACCAGCGGAATGCGTGCTCCGCGCGCGGCCACGATCCGCCCGGACAACGGCGAGCAGATGGCCATCGCCCCCGCCATCGGCAGCAGGTAGAGCCCGGCGGTCAGCGCCGGGAAGCCGCGCACGTCCTGCAAATACAGCGTGTTCAGGAACAGGAACCCGCCCAGCGCCGCCATCACGGCCACCGCGGTCATCGTCGCGCCGGCGAACGGGGCGCTGCCGAAGAACCGCGGGTTGAGCAACGGGTCCTCGCGGCGGGTCTCATACCACAGGAAGACGGCCAGCGCCACGGCCGCCAGGCCGAACAGCCCCAGGATGAGCGGGGCCGCCCAGCCAGCGGCGGGGCCCTCGATGATCGCGTACGTCAGCGCGGCCAGCGCCGCCATGAGCAGCACCTGCCCGACCGGGTCCGGGCGGCGGGCCCGCTCCGCCTTCGACTCCGGCACGAACAGCGCGCAGAGCACGATGGCCGCGATGCCGACCGGGATGTTGACCCAGAAGATGCCGCGCCAGCCGACCGAGTCGACCAGCGCGCCGCCGACCACCGGCCCGAGCGCCACGCTCAGCCCGAAGACACCGCCCCACACGCCGATGGCCTGGGCCCGCTCACGGCGGTCGGTGAACGTGTTGGTGATGATGGACATGGCCACCGGGTTGAGCATCGACCCGCCCACGGCCTGCACCATCCGGAAGACGACCAGCCAGCCCAGGCCGGGGGCCAGGCTGCACAGCAGCGAGCCGGCGGTGAACACCGCCAGGCCGACCTGGAAGGTCCGGCGGCGCCCAACGCGGTCCGCGGTCGACCCGGAGAACATCAGCAGGCTCGCGAGCACCAGCGTGTACCCGTCGATCGTCCATTGCAGGCCGGACACGGACGCGCGCAGCTCACGCCCGATCGAGGGCAGCGCGACGTTCACGATCGTGCTGTCCAGCCCCACGATGAACAGGCTCATACAGCAGATGGCCAGAACGAGCAGTCGGCGCTGGCGGCTGAGTCCGGGCAGGACCGTTCACCTCGGTTCGGTGACCCGGGACGTCGTCTCCCCGGGACGCTTATACGACTACAACGATTGTTAGCTTACAAGTAATCGGCCGCGGCGGCGAGCCGGGCGCGGCCACCGCCGGAGGGCAGGCATTGGTCACCAGATAGCCATATCGGTGCAGGCCAGGAAGGCGCCACCCGGCGGCGGGACGATGCGCCGCAAGCCGGCGAGGCGGGCCGGCGCGCGCTGGCCGAAATCGGGTCCTGCATCCCGTTTGCCTGCGACGAGAAGTCCCGAAGGTCTACATTTGTGACACCTGCAGGGTCGCCTGGGGCTCCCTGGTCCGGGAGCAGCGGGACCAGGGCTCTGGGTGCGGTGGGGGGGACGATGAGCAGGAGGCTTCTCCAGCTGGTGATGCCGGTGTTCCCGGATCGCCGGATGTTCCGCCTCCACGACTCAGTCGTCGACCCGAACGCCCCCGGAGCGCCGCTTCCCCCCGTCGGATCGCTGATCAGCGTCAACCGTGAGCAGCTCTGGGTGGGCAGCCTGCAGGAACAGCTGGACGTCCGGCTGGTCATCGAGGAATGGGACGGGGCTCCGCCGCCGTTCGGCGACACCTGGCAGGAAGAGGCGAAATGCCGCCTGTACCTGCGTGGCTATCTGAGCATCGACGAGGGCTCCGTGGGCAAGGCCATTCACGGCCTGCGCCTGGCCAGCGGGGTCGGCAACTACGCCGTCCGGGTCTACGCGAGCAACCGCGAGGAGGCGGCGCGCCGTTACGCGGAACTGTACGACGCGCACCGCAACCCGCTCGCGGATGAGTTCCAGCAGGCCAAGAAGCAGCTGGAAGGACTCGAGCGGTACCTCATCCAGCTGTGGCGCGAGTACTTACCGCCCCGCTGGCCTGCCGGCCTGGATTACCGGCCGATCTGGATTACCGGCCGATCTGGATTACCGGCCGGCCTGGATTACGGGCCGGCTGCGCTCTGCGTAGCCGGATGGGCGGCCGTCCCGGCAGCCGCGTGCGCGCCGGGGCTCGTCTCCTTGGACCCGGGGGCCGGGGCCACCGCGCTGACTGAGGTCTTGGCCTTGGCCGAGGAGCTCGTGGCGGGAGCGGAACTGCTGGCCGGGTTCTTGCCGGGCCCCGCGCTGAGCTTGGCCTGGCCGGTACCCGTATTGGAGACGGTCGTCACTGGATGATTGCCAGAGGTACGCGAACCGGACCGAAAGGGCACGATCGCGTAGACCATGAGAGAGACCATCGCCACGACGGCGACGGTGAACAGTGACCCGATGACGCGGGCTCTCGCGGACCGGAAGACGGTGACCCGGCCTGGCCGCCGGAACGTCGACAGGCGCGCAGCCAGCGCGGGATCCTCGGCGGCGAGCCGCCGTTCAATTTCAGCGAGCATACGCTGCTCGTCCATAGACAGCGCCATAGCGCTACCTCCGCGTCGCGCGCTGGTGGATACCCTCATAACTATCCCCCACCGCAAGATCTTTATCCAATCGTTCCGGCTTTGTAGTCAGCCGTTTTCCGGATCTCCCGGGCCACGGCCGGATGCGCGGCTCGGACCTGGGGCAAATGCAGGAACTAGATCATCCGCGTTTGAACCTGATGACACGTTTCTTGCCGTACCGGCCGCGCAACATTATCGCTAGCGCTAACGGCTGCGTGATTTCTCCTCGACCCCGAACATATGTTTGCCATCATCGAATAAGAGTTCTACTCTCGCAGATATGCGATGGGATCACCTGCGCCTGGACGGCGCGCAGGAGGACGGCGCGGCGGAGGACAGCCCGGCGGCCGGCCCGGGACCTGGCCGTGCGCTGTTCGAGCGCGGCGCGGTGACGCGCACCTTCGACACCCCGGGCTTCCGTGGCATGACCTTCTACGAGATCCAGGCCAAATCCATCGTCAACCGCGTGCCGGCCACCTCCCGGATGGCGTTCGGCTGGACGATCAATCCCTACCGGGGCTGCCAGCACGCCTGTGCCTACTGCTTCGCGCGCAACACCCACACCTATCTCGACCTGGACGCGGGGGAGGACTTCGATTCCAAGGTCGTCGTGAAGGTCAACGCGCAGGAACTGCTGCGCAAGGCGCTCGCGTCGCCGCGCTGGGCGGGCGAGCACATCGCGATGGGCACCAACGTCGACTGCTACCAGCGTGCCGAGGGCCGGTACCAGCTGATGCGGGGCATCATCGCCGCACTGCGCGATTACGCGAATCCCTTCTCGATCCTGACCAAGGGCACGCTCATCCTGCGCGATCTGGACCTGATCACCCAGGCGGCCGAGGTCACCGACGTCGGCCTGAACGTCTCCGCCGGCTTTGTCGATAAAGAGCTTTGGCGATCCCTGGAGCCGGGCACCCCGAGCCCGGAGCGGCGGCTGGACGTCTGCGCCACGCTGACCCGCGCCGGGCTGCGGTGCGGGGTGCTGATGGGGCCAGTGGTGCCGTTCCTGTCCGATTCACCTGCCCAGCTTGAGGGGGCGGTGCGCCGCATCGCCGCGTCCGGCGCCGTGCACGTCACGCCGATCGTCCTGCACCTGCGCCCCGGGACGCGGGAGTGGTACCTGCGCTGGCTGAGTGAGCACCACCCGGCGCTGCTCCCCCGTTACCGCAGCCTGTACCGGCACAGCGCCTACGCGCCGAAGGACTACCAGGCGGAGATCACCGGCCGGGTCCGCGAGCTCGCCCGGCGGTACGGGGTGGGCGCCACCACCCCGGCAGCGGGCCGTTCGGCCGGCGCGAGCGGGGGCATGGGCCCGGCCGCCGCGGCGCGGGAGGCACCCCGTCCTGCCCCGATGCAGCTCAGCCTGCTGTGAGCGAACGTCATAAGCCGTCCTCCGACGGGCCCCTGACGCGGAACGGCCGGGCGTTAGAGGGACAACCGGGTGGCCGCTGCCTGATCGCTGAGGGGCATGCCTGGGCCGGCCGCGCGGCGGAGGCCGCGCGGGCTGATCACGTAGCCGCGGGTCGCCTCCAGGGGCGGCGAGTGGACGTGCACACTGAGCGCCGGCGCAAGCGAGACGTTGGCCAGCTCGTGTACCTGGCGCCGGCGCAGTGGCCGGACGTGGCCCTCGGGAATGTGCCTGACCTGCGTCACGAGGCCGCCGAGCACGGGGATGCGCTCCTCCAGTTCACCGCGCGCCACCACCATCACCCCGGCCGAGCCACCGTGGTCGTGCCAGCCGGTGCCCTGGCCGGGCAGCCAGGACTCGAGCCACACGTCGTAATCGGCTTCACCGCACAGCCGCAGGTGCCAGCGTGCGACGGGATCCACGCGCACGAGATGCTGCCAGGCGGACGGGCGCGAGGCGACGTCGCGGGCGATCAGCCGCATCCGGAGACCGCTGGCCGGTGCCGGGACGTCAGCATGGCCGCCTGGACTGCGCAGCATCGGGGATCCTCGTCTCCCTGAAGTCTATTTAATAAGTCGGATTAATTGCTATTGGGTACTTAGCGTAACCCTCGTAGTCGTACAGTCAACCTCTCGCGAGCGGAAAAATCACCCCCGGCAGCACATCTCCTACCCCAGGACCCATTTCCGTGAATAACCCGATGCCGCTCGCCCCCTGCCGGGCCGCGGCTGGCGCCGGATGGGCCCGGCGACCGGACGGCCGCCAGGGAGACAAACGGCACACTCTAGAGACGAGCGGGGCATCCGTTGGGTTGCATTGCCTGCCGGTAAAATCGGTTGCGATGACTGCCGACGGGAAAGATGTGACGCCCGGCGAGCCCAGCCCCATCCCGGGGCGGGCCGCGCCGGAGCCCGGGAGCCTGATGGTGCGTACCGTGCCCATCGCCGACCCCGGTGACCTGCTGGACCGCGTTCCCCCGGCGTCACCTCTGGCGTGGGTACGCCAGGGCTGCGGGCTGGTGGGCTGGGGCGAGGCCGCCCGGATCACGCTCCCCGCCGGTGAGGACCGCTTCACCGCCGGGGAGAAATGGCTGCACGACCTGTTCGAGCGCGCCGTCTCCGACGATCAGGTCAAGTTGCCCGGCACCGGACCCGTGGCGTTCGGCAGCTTCACCTTCGACCCTGCCTCCGACGGCTCCATACTGATCGTGCCGCACACCATCGTCGGCCGCGCCCCATCGGGGCAGGCCTGGCTCACCACCGTCTCCGGCGCCCCCTCCGCTGACCCATTCGTCTCACCGGACGGCCAGGGCCCGGCCGGACCTCTTGGCCTGCACTGGCGCGACGGCAGCCTGACCGCGCCGGAGTGGGCGCACGCGGTCGCCGTCGCGGTCGGCAGGATCACCTCCGGCGCCCTCCGGAAGGTCGTGCTGGCCCGCGACGTATTCGCCACCGCGGACAGCCCCATCGACGCCCGCGTCCTGCTGCGCCGCCTGGCCGCCCGGTACCCCGACTGCTTCACGTTCGCCTGCGCGAACCTGGTCGGCGCCACCCCCGAGCTGCTGGTCCGGCGGGAAGGCGGCGAGGTCACCGCGCTCATCCTGGGCGGGACCTCGCCCCGCGGGGCCACGCCGGCCGAGGACGCCGAGCTCGGCGCGGCCCTGCTGGCCTCGGCCAAGAACACCGAAGAGCACGCCTACGCGGTCGCGTCGGTGCGGGACGCGCTCGCGCCGCTGTGCACCGACCTCGACATCCCGTCCCACCCTTCGCTGCTGAAGCTGGCGAACGTGCATCATCTCGGCACCGCGGTCAGGGGCACCCTCGCCAAGGACCGTTCGGTGCTATCGCTGGCCGGTGCGCTCCACCCGCCGGCCGCAGTGTGCGGGACGCCAGCCGAGGCGGCGCTGGAACTGATCCGCGAACTGGAGCACATGGAGCGCGGTCGCTACGCCGGCCCGGTCGGCTGGGTGGACGCCAACGGTAACGGGGAGTTCGGGATCGCGCTGCGGTGCGCCGAGCTGGACGGCCGCCGCGCCCGGCTGTTCGCCGGCTGCGGCATCGTGGCGGGCTCCGATCCGGCGGCCGAAGTTGCCGAGACCGAGGTCAAATTCCTCCCCATGCGCCAGTCGCTGGAAGGCTGACCGCCCCGCCCCTCCCCGCTCTGGGCTGCCCCGGCCGGGAGCCTACTGAGGGCCTGTTCCGGCGACTGGTTCGGTCGCGGTAGCCGACGCGGCGGCTGCGCCGCAGGTTTCCCGAAGCGTGGCCCGCAGGGCCGTGCCGGCCTCGCGGGTGGTGCGGGCTTCTACCACGCGCAGCCCGGTTCCGGTGAGGGCCGCCGCCAGGTCATCCGGGTGCTCCAGGCGGGTATAGGGCAGCCCGGCGGCCGCGGCCAGGTGGCGGAGGTCAGCTCCGTGCGCCGTCCCGAAGACGCGCTCGAACGGGCCGGACGGGCCGCCGAACGCCGCCTGCTCGAGCAGGGAGAAGATGCCGCCGCCATCGTTGTTGACCACAACCAGGCACAGATCAGGTACCGGCTCGCCAGTACCTGTGATCAGCCCGGGTGCGTCGTGCAGGAACGCCAGGTCGCCGATGAGCGCAAACGCAGGGCCGCCGCCGGCCGCCTGGTGGGCGAGCGCCGCGCCGATCGCCGCCGAGGCGGTGCCGTCGATGCCGCTAGCCCCTCGGCTGGCCAGGACGTGGATCCCGTCCCGGGGCGCCATGTGGTGGTCGAGATCCCGGATGGGCAGGCTGGACGCGGCCCAGAGCAGGGCGCCATCCGGCAGCGCCGCCGCGAGGTCCCGCGCCAGCCTCGGCTCGGTGACGGCGTCCCCGGCGTCCAGGATGCCGTCCGCGGCCTTGCGGGCGGCCGCGTCGGCCTGCCACCAGGAATCCAGCCAGGCCGTGCCCGCACCGCCCGCACTGCCGGGGCCGCCGGGGCCGCCGGGCCGGGCCAGGCGGACCGCCGGGGCCACGTCGGTGGCGGTCCGCGACGGATCGTCCCAGCGGCCGGGCTCTTTCGCGACGACGATGTGCCGGGCCGGCGGCCGGGTCCGCGGGCTCGCCCCCGGGCCAGCGGGGCGGTCGAGGACGGTCACGGCGGCCGACGTGAACAGCATGGTCTGCAGGCGGGACAGGCCGGGGCGGCCCGCCGAGATGATGAGGTCCGGCCGGTGCGTGCCGAGGAATACGGGTGAGCCGAGCACGTACTCGTACGCGGACAGGGCGTTCGGGCCACGGCGGGCGCCCGAGGACGGCTCGGCGAGGATGGGCCAGCCGGCGGCTTCGGCCATTTCCCGCAGCGGTTCGGTGTCCCCGGCTCCATCGCCGCAGATGATCAGCCCGCGCTCGGTCCACGGAACGTCGAGCGGCGCCGCCGCCCGCGCCCCGCCGAACGTGGTCCACGGCACTCCGCCGGGGCGGCCATCCAGCCGTTCCGGCCCCCGGCCGGCTTTGCGGCTGGCCGCGCCGTCCCCCGCCGCCCGCCGCCCGCCGATCGTCCCCGTGTCCCCGGCCGGCCGCCGGTCCGGGACGAGCGGGTCACGGAACGCCAGGTTCAGGTGCACCGGCCCCGCCGCGCCGCCCGCGGCACCGGACGCCGCCCCCCAGGCCCGGCACGCCAGCGAACGCCAGTAGGCCGCCTGCCCGGCGCGTTCCTCCGGCGCGCCGACCTCGCAGAACCAGCGCACCGCGTCGCCGTACAGCTTGATCTGGTCGATGGCCTGGTTGGCGCCGGTGCCACGCAGTTCCGGCGGGCGGTCCGCGGTCAGCACCAGCAGCGGAACGCACGACTCGCCGGCCTCGATCACCGCGGGGTGGAAACTGGCCGCCGCCGTCCCGGACGTGCAGACCACGCACACCGGCCGGCCGCTCGCCTTGGCCAGGCCCAGCGCCAGATACGCTGCCGAACGCTCGTCGATACGGACGTGCAGCCGCACATCCCCGCGCTGCGCCCGGGCGAACAGCTCCATCGCCAGCGGCGCACTCCGGGAACCGGGCGCGAGCACCGCATCGGTCATCCCGCAGCGGATCAGCTCGTCGGCCAGGGTCACGGCCAGCGCCGTCGAGGGATTCACCGCACCTCCCCGGAAGACCCCAGGCCCTCCCCCTGGAGCCCCCGGCCTGTCCCGTCGAGGAAGCCCGTCCCGTCCAGGAAGCCCGTCCCGTCCAGGAAGCCCGTCCCGTCCAGGTACTCCGCCGCGGCCATGGCCCGGCCGCGCCAGGCCGCCGGGTCCACCTCCCACCGCGACAGCTCGCTGGGGTCAACGGACACACGCCGCACCGGCAGCTCCCCCGCCACCGGGACCAGCGGGGACGCGGTAACGTCCCCCGCCAGCAGGCTCATCGTGCCGAGCCCGCAGGCGTACGGCAGCTCCGGCAGCGCGCCGGCCAGCGCCAGGCCCGCGGCCAGGCCGACGGACGTGTCGACCGCGCTGGACACCACGACCGGCAGCCCGCACGCCTCGGCGATCCGCAGCGCCGCGCGTACCCCGGCGAGCGGCTGGACCTTGAGCACGACGACGTCGGCGGCCCCGGCGGCCCGGACCCGCATCGGGTCCTGGGCCTTCCTGATCGACTCGTCGGCCGCGAGCGGCACATCCGTGGCACGGCGCAGTTCGGCCATTTCCTCCAGGGTCATGCAGGGCTGCTCGGCGTACTCCAGGCCGAACCGGCCGAGGGCGGCCAGCATGCGGGTCGCGTGGGCCACGTCCCAGCGGCCGTTTACGTCGATCCGCACCCTCCCGTCCGGGCCAAGGGCGTCCCGGACCGCTTCGACCCTCGCGATGTCGTCGGCATCTGTCTGGTTCCGTTCGGCTACCTTGATCTTCGCCGTCCGGCAGCCGGACGACGCGGCTATCTCATAAGCCCGCTCGGGACCCACGGCCGGCACCGTCACGTTGACTGGTACCCGGTCGCGGACCGCGGCGGGCCAGCCGGTGCCCGCGGCCTCCAGCGCGCTGGCCAGCCAGCGGGCCGACTCGCGCGGGCCGTACTCGGCGAACGGGGAGAACTCCCCCCACCCGGCCGGCCCCTCGATCAGCGCGCCCTCACGCACCGTGATGCCGCGGAATCTCGTGGTCATCGGGATGGCGAACGCGCGCAGCGATCCAAGGAGAGCCTCCAGGCCGACCACGCGCGCCCCCTCCATCGTGAGAATCCGTGAGACGTTCGTCACCATGAGGTCCCGCTCACCGGGTCTGCCGTCACCGTGCGACCGGGGCCGTTAAAGCAGGATCTAACCTTACGTGCGTGGTAGAGCGTCCCTTGCACGCGGTTGTGCTGCCCCCGGCGGAGGCGGGCGGGCGGCTGCTGGAGCGGCTCGCGGCGGCCCTGGACGGCTCCGGCCCGGCCATCCTGCCGCTGGAGCCCGGCCTGCCCCCCGGACGGCTGGCCAGTTTCCTGGACACGTTCTCACCCGAAGCCGTGGAGACCGCCGGCGGGATCATCCCCCGGCCCGGCGGGCGTCCCGTTAATGAAAAAACCGCTGTGGTGATCGCCACATCAGGTTCGACGGGACAGCCCAAGGGCGTGGAGCTCAGTGCCGCCGCCCTGACGCATTCGGCGCGCGCGTCGCTGGCCCGGATCGGGGCGGCGCCGGGTGACCGGTGGCTGCTCTGCCTGCCCGCCACCCATGTCGCCGGTATCCAGGTGCTGGTCCGTTCCCTGGTCGCGGGCACCGAGCCGGTGATCGCCGGAAACCTCAGCCCGGCCACGGCGAAGGACTCCGGCTGCGCGCACGTCTCCATCGTGCCGACCCAGCTGCGGCGCCTGCTGGCTGCCGAAGACACCCCTGCGACCTGGGCGGATACGTTCACCTCGGTCCTGCTGGGCGGCGCGGCGGCCGGAGCGGGGCTGATTGCCACGGCCCGGGACGCGGGTATCCCGGTCGTCACCACCTACGGGATGAGCGAAACGTGCGGGGGCTGCGTCTACGACGGCCTGCCGCTGGACGGCGTGGCGGTGTCGGCCGCAGCCGACGGGCGGATCCGGATCAGGGGCCCCGTGCTGTTCTCCGGCTACCGGCTGCGCCCGGACCTGACCGCGGCGGCCTTCGCTGACGGCTGGTTCCGCACCTCGGACCTGGGTGTCCTCGACGCGTCGGGGCAGGTCACAGTGCGCGGGCGCGCCGACGACGTGATCAACACCGGCGGCGAGAAGGTCGTGGCGGGAGAGGTCGCGTCGGTGCTTGAGACGTGCCCCGGAGTGCGCGAAGCTGTCGTTGTCGGCCGTCCCGACGAGGAATGGGGCGAGCGGGTGACTGCGGTGATCGTCCCGGACAATTCCGCTCAACCGCCGACTCTGGATCTGCTGAGCCGACATGTGCGGGAGCGCCTGCCACGTTACGCTGCTCCACGGGAACTGGTGCTGCTGGACGCATTGCCAATGCTGCCGAGCGGCAAACCCGATCTCGGAATTCTCCGCCGGGAACAATCCCCGGCCGAAAACGTTAGTAGATAGTGCCTGGGCGCACGCCACAGCGGGAGCGCCGGGTCCCCTAGACGAAGACGCCTGGCGGCGTCTGTGAACGGCACGCCCGTCGTGTCCGTGTCAAGAGGAGAAGGAGGGAGGTGTCGTATGCCGCGGATCGCAATCGCCACACCGGTCGGGGACGGTGAGGTGAACACTATGCGCGTGGACGACCTGATCCAGCGAGGGCGCAGCCAGGGTCACCTGTCTCTCTCCGAGCTTCGGACCGCCTTCGAGCAGGCGGGCATTGCCCCGGCCGAAGGCCGATCCATCCTGCGCGAGCTCGCCGATGCGGGTGTCCGCCTGGCCAACGAGCGCCAGGAGCCCGCCAAGGGCAAGCGCACGCCGAAGGACGCCACGGCCAAGGCGAGCACCGCCAAGGCCGGTACGGCCAAGGCGCGCACGAAGGCCAGCGATGACGCCGACGAGGCCAGCGTGGCCATCCAGGCCGGCGTAGCGACCGCCGACGACGACGTCGCCATCGAGGCCGAAGCCGAGGCGGCGGCGCTGGACGACAAGTTCAGTGAGGCAGATCTCGACGACCAGACGCCCGCGATGGGCGACTCGGTGCACACGTACCTCAAGTCGATCGGCCGGACCAGCCTGCTCACCGCCGAGCAGGAAGTCGACCTGGCCAAGCGGATTGAGGCCGGCCTGTTCGCCGAGCACAAGCTGGACACCGAGCCGGACCTGAGCGAGGACTTCCGCCGGGACCTGGAGGCGGTGGCCGAGGACGGCCGCCGCGCCAAGGCCCACATGCTGGAGGCCAACCTCCGGCTGGTGGTCTCGGTCGCGAAGAAGTACACCGACCGTGGCCTGTCCCTGCTCGACGTGGTGCAGGAGGGCAACCTCGGCCTGATCCGGGCCGTCGAGAAGTTCGACTACACCAAGGGCTACAAGTTCTCCACGTACGCTATGTGGTGGATCCGGCAGGCCATCCAGCGTGGCTTCGCCGATTCGGCGCGGACGATCCGGCTGCCGGTGCACGTGCTCGAGATGCTCAGCAAGCTGAGCCGGGTCGAGCGCGACATGCACCAGCGTCTCGGCCGGGAGCCGACCCCGGAGGAGCTGGCCGTCGAGCTGGACCGGACCCCGGACCAGATCGAGGAACTGCTCCGGACCAGCCGCCAGCCGATCAGCCTGGACTCCACGATCGGTGAGGACGGCGAGACCAGCATCGGCGACCTGATCGAGGACGTCGACGCGCCGGAAGCCTCGGAGATGGTCGACCGCCAGCTGATGGCCGAGCAGCTCCGCAGCGCGCTCGACGCGCTGACGCCGCGTGAGGCCACGATCATGTCGATGCGGTTCGGCCTGTACGACGGCAACCCGCACACGCTCGACGAGATCGGGCGGGCCCTCGGCCTGACCCGGGAGCGCATCCGGCAGCTGGAGAAGCAGTCCCTGTCCAAGCTGCGCCACCCGAGCCGCGCCCAGCCGCTGCTCGACTTCGCGAGCTGACCCGATTCACCGGGGAGCCCCGCGGTCCGTACGCCGGACTGCGGGGCTTCTTTTATCCCGAACGGGCCTGACGGGGGCGCAGCTACGGCGAGCAGCGAACGCGGGCTAGGCCGGACGGTTGTCACCGGCCAGCGAGCCGGGCCCTGGGCCCGGCGATCACTTGTCTCGCGAGGACGAACGTGACCGATCAGCGTTGCCGGTGAGCGTTGCCGGGACCGCCGACGGCGCAGCGGAGGCGGCTGGTCTTCTGGACGGCGCTGCCAACCGGGCGCGCGCTGGGATCGCGGTTTCTCAGCCGCGGAACTCCGGGGCCGCTGGCCAGGACCACTTCCAGGCCGCCCCGGTGCAGCGCATCCACCATCGCCTGGAACTCGGCGACCTGCCCGCCCTCACGGCCCGCCCGCACGGCGGCGGAGTACCCGTTGTGCGGGGCGAAATAGCCGATCGTGTTGTAGCCCCAGTAGTTCGTCAGGCCCTCCGCGACCAGGAACGCCTCGGGCACGTTCTGGTGCACCGGCAGCAGTTCGACGGTGGTGATGCCGAGGTCACGCAGGTACGCGATGGCGGCTTCGTGGCCCAGGCCGGCGTAGGTCCCGCGCAGCTCCGGCGGGATGTCCGGGTGGCCCATGGTGAAGCCCTTGACGTGGACCTCGTACAGGATCGTGTCCGCGTACCGGTACCACGGGCGGTTATCGTCCTGCCAGGAGAACTGCGGATCCACAACCAGGCTGCGGGGCACATGCGGCGCCGAGTCCAGGCTGCTCGGCGCGTCAGGGTCGGTTTCGGACTGGCCGAGCACCTCCGGCCCGAAGGTGACCGTCCCGGCCACCGCCTTCGCGTACGGGTCGAGCAGCAGCTTGGCCGGGTTGCACCGCAGGCCCTGGGCCGGGTCCCACGGGCCGCTGACACGGTACCCGTAGGTTTGGCCCGGGCCGATGCCGGGCACGAAGCCGTACCAGATGTCGGCGTCGCTTTCCAGCAGCGGGACCTGGGTTTCGGTGCGGGCGTTATCGAACAGGCACAACGTGACACTGGCGGCGACGCTGGAGGCGAGCGCGAAGTTCGTGCCTGCCCGGCCCACGTGCTCGCCGGGCGTGGCGCCCAGCGGGAACGGCCGGCCGGGCAGCGCGGTGGCGCGGGCATCCGGGGCGGCCCGGGCCGCGGTGGTGGTGGCTTGGTTGCTGGTCATGGCTGGGTCTTGCCTACCGCGTCGCGCAGGACGTCGCCGAGGGGGCGGACGGCGCCGTGGCGGCGCAGGATCAGGTCGGCGATCAGGCCGGTCCAGCCGGTTTGGTGGAAGGCGCCGATCGCGGCGCCGTTGTCGCCGTGGAAGTACTCGCTGAAGATCAGGTTGTCTTTCCAGGCCGGGTCGGTCTGCATTTTCTCGGTCCCGCCGAAGCAGGCCCGGCGCCCGTCCGGGTCTTTGGTGAATAGCGAGATCAGCCGGTCCTGCAGGTCGGCGATGATCAGGTCCAGGGTGAGCCGTTTGCCTGAGCCGGTCGGGTATTCGATCTCGAAGTCATCGCCGTAGAACCGGTAGTAGCGCTCGAGGGATTCGACTACCAGGTAGTTGACCGGCATCCAGATCGGGCCGCGCCAGTTGGAGTTGCCGCCGAACATGGAGGTGGTCGACTCGGCCGGCTCATAGTCGATGGAGGACTGGTAGCCCTGGGCGTCGAACTGGTAGGGGTGATCGCGGTGGTAGGCCGACAGCGCCCGCAGCCCGTGCGGGGACAGGAACTCGGCTTCGTCGAACAGCTTGGCGAATAGCCGTTCCAGCTGGGCGGGCCGGGCCACCGACAGCAGCAGCCGCTGGGCGGCCCCCTCGCCGCGCAGCTGGGGGGTCTCGGCCAGTTTCTGGATGTCCCCTCCGGCCTGCTTCTGCAGGAACCGCGAGAAGTTCTTGTTCATGGTCAGCGTCTGGTGCAGCATGTCGCCGTCGAGGACCGCGGCGGCCAGCGCCGGGATGATCCCGACCATGGAATGGGTCTTGACCGGGACGGTGTAGCCGGACGGGGTGACCAGCCGGTCATAGAACAGCCCGTCGGTCTCGTCCCACAGGCCTTGTTCGTCCAGCGCGGTGCGGATGCCGGCGAAATGCTCCATGAACTTCAGTACCAGGTCCTGCCCTAGCTGCTGCTGCTGGCCGGACCGGTTCAGCACGGCCGCGATCGTGCCCAGCGCCAGCGCGTAGGCGCCCATCCAGCCGGTGGCGTCGGACTGTTCCAGGATGTAGCCGGCGGGCAGGTGGGACCGGTCGATCGGGCCGATGTTGTCCAGGCCGAGGAAGCCGCCCTCGAACACGTTGTTGCCGTTGGCGTCCTCCCGGTTCACCCACCAGGTGAAGTTGACCAGCAGCTTGGCGAAGACCCGGGACAGAAAACCGAGGTCGCGGGCGCCGTCGATGGCCCAGACCTGCAGCGCCGCCCACGCGTGCACCGGCGGGTTGACATCCCCGAAATCCCACTCATACGCCGGCAGCGCCCCCTGCGGGTGCTGGAACCACTCCCGGCAGATCAAGATCAGCTGGTACTTGGCGAACGCCGGGTCCAGGTGCGCCAGCGTGACCGTGTGGAAGGCCAGGTCCCAGGCGGCGAACCAGGGATACTCCCACTTATCCGGCATCGAGATGATGTCGAACCCGTCAAAGTTGCGCCACCGGGAGTTCCGCCCGCCCTTGCGCACCTCCGGCGGGGCCGGCTGGCCCGGGTCCCCGTCCAGCCAGCGGGCCACGTCGTAGTAGAACAGCTGCTTGCTCCACAGCATGCCCGCGGACGCCTGCCGCAGCACCAGCGCCTCATCCGCGCTCGCGCTGGCCGGCGTCAGCCCGGCGTAGAACTCATCGGCCTCCGCCTTGCGCTGGGCCATCACCTGATCGAAGTCCTTGCCCAGCGGGTCCGCCTGCGCCCTGGCACGCTGCTTCCCGCCCGCGGCGGCCGGCCGCAGCCGCAGCCGCAGCTCGGCGGTCTGCCCGGCCGGCACACTGACCTGGTACCAGAACGCGCATTTGGTGCCGGTGCCGACCGGGTTGACCGTGGCCGCGCCGTGCACCACGTGATCGTTGATACCGTCCTTGGGATACGGCGTGACCGGCTCACCGCCGTACAGCCCGGCGAAATTGGTCTCGTTCTCGCAGAACAAAAGCTGCGGGCCGGCCCCATCCGGGCCGGCCGCGGCGAGCAGCTCCATCGCGCCCGCGAACGGATGATCGATCGCCACCGACCGGTCACCGGAGGCCCGCAGCTCCGGCCGCGGCTCGTCATCCCCCCACGACCAGGTGTTGCGGAACCACGCCGTCGGCAGCACATGCAGCGTGCTGGCCTCCGGCCCGGCGTTGGTGACCTGGACCGCCATCAGCAGGTCATCCGGGCTGGCCTTGGCGTAATGCACCTCGGTGACCCAGTACCGGTCACCGCCGAACACGCCGGTATCCAGCAGCTCATACTCCGGCTCATACCGGCCCCGGCGAGCATTGGTGTCGATCAGGTCCTGATAAGGGTACGGGCCTTGCGGATAGTGGTAACGCCACCGGTTCCAGGCATGGCTGGGCACCGCATCCAGATACCACCAGTACTCCTTCACGTCCTCGCCGTGATTGCCCTGCGGGCCGGTCAGCCCGAACGGGCGCTCCTTCAAGATCGGATCCCGCCCATTCCACAACGCCAGCGAAAGGCACAGCCGCTGCTCGATATCACAGAACCCGGCCAGCCCATCCTCCCCCCACCGGTACGCCCGCGACCGCGCCTGATCATGCGGCAGATGATCCCACGCGTTCCCGTCGGCACTGTAATCCTCCCGCACCGTCCCCCACTGCCGCTCACTCACATACGGCCCCCACCGGTACCACTCCGTACCCTCCTCCCGCAGCCCATCCTCCAGCCGCCCAAACCCAGCCACCCGCTCGCTTTCGGCACCCATCGCAGTCCCCTTCGCCTGGCTGTGCAGCCCTCCATGGGCTCCCACGAACCCATGGTTCCGAGACCGCAGGTGACCCGTCATCACCCTGCCCGCCATTTCACCTAGGTGGAAACGGCGGCAGAGCCGGCGGGGGACCCGCTCGTAGCTCCTCATCGCTCGATGCTCGGGGGCGCTCGTCAAGGTCATTTGCCCAGATCCTTCAGATCCCTTTCGTTCCCTCCGGGGCGCGGCGTGCGGGGATTATGTGTCCTCTCGTCCGCCGGCCCGATGGACACGAGCTCAAGGCCCAGCTCCTGGGTCCGCTGGATGAGTCCGACCAGGTGCGCCTGGTCGATCACGTTGCCGGTCAGCACCGTGGTGCCTGCCAGCCGCTCCATCCGCATCCCCTCGAACAGGAACGCGAATCCACCTAGGTGGAAAACGCGCTGAAAGTCAAGCTCGCGGACTCGCGGAGGGGTACAACGCACAGCCGTCTCCTGCCGTTTCACCGCCGAGCGAGCGTAATGGCACCCACGCAGGTAAGGAGACCTCACCGGCCGACTGTTTCCATTCAGGTCGAAGCGGCCGCTTAGCGGAGTCCGAGTGCGCGGGTCCGTTCGAGGGCGCTGGACCGCGAGGAGACGCCGAGTTTGCGGTAGATGGACCTGACGTGGCTATGAACTGTGTTGTGCGACACATACAGTTCATGGCCAATGTCGCGCTCGGACAGATCGCTGGTCAGTAGCTGGAGCACCCTCCGCTCCCGCCGCGTTAGCTTCTCATCCCCGGAGCTGGTGTCGCCCCGCGGGCACCGCCCGGACGCACTCAGCCGCTCGGTCAGGATCCCCGGATCGGGACAGGATCCGATGATCGATCTCGCCTCGGTCATCGCCGCCCGTGAGCGCTCGCGCTTGCCGAGGGCCTGCAGTACCGATGCCTGGTGCAGCAGCGCCATCGCCACCTCGGTCGGCTGGCCCCGGTAACGCAGCAAGAAGACGGCACCGCGCTCGATCAGCGACTGTGCGTCCTCGGGTCTTTCATGGGCGGCGAGCGCTGCCCCGAGCGCCAGCGGCACCATGCCGCTGGCCTTCTCGGTGCCGTGCTCGTGGAGGAGTTCCGTTGCCTGCTCGGCCAGCATCCGCTGTTCTCCGAGACGACCCGCCTCGCCCGCGATGAGCGAACGGTAGGCCAGCGACGACGCGCCAGCCGGCCATTGTCCGCTCGCGGGCGTCAGCGCTGCCGATTCCGCGAACCACCGGTCGGCCTCGCCGGGCTCACCCCGGAAGTACAGGCCCACCCCGACCGCCCAGCAGGCCATCGGCCGCCAGGCCGATCCGGGCCCTTCGAGCTCCGCGGCGCGGCGGCCGCTCTCGAGCTGGGCGCCGACGTTACCCCACGGGCAGCAGGCCCGCAGCATCATCAGGCTTGCGCTGGCCGAGCTGAACCCGTCCGGCCGGGGGCTTCCGGCAGGTTCGCCCAGCCGTCCGGCCGCCGCGATGACCTGACCCGCCTCCTCCCGCTTGCCGGACAGCGAGAGCATCCACGCCTTGACCAGGAGCAGCCCCGTCTGGCCGCTGTGCATCTCTTCCGGCAACCGCCCGATCCAGGCCAGGACGGCCTCGTACCGGCAGGAGCTGGCGTAGCTGGCCCAGGAGGCTTCGATCAGCTCGGCGGCCTCGGCGTGCGCGCCGGCTTCGATCGCATGCGCGATGGCCTCGCCGGTCGTCCCGTGATCGCGATGCCAGGTGTACGCGCGGCGGTGCAGGGCCGGCGCGGTGCCCGGCTCACGCCGCTCAAGCTCGACCCGCAGCAGCCGGGCGAACAGCGGGTGGAAGCGGTACCACCCGCCCTCACCGTCCAGGGGGATGAGGAACAGGTTGCTGCGCGACAGCGCGTCCAGCATCGGCCCGGAATGCTGCTGGTCCAGCACCGCATCGCACAACGGGCCGGACAGCCGTTCGAGGATGGAGGAGCGGAGCATCAGCGCCTGCATCGGCCGATCATGCGCCTGAAGCACCTCCGTCTCCAGGAAGTCGAGCAGATGACGGCTCGAGGCACCCAGCTCGCTGATGAACACGTGACGGCCGGCAGTGCGCCGCAGCGACAGCGCCGTCAGGTACAGCCCGGCCGGCCAGCCCTCCAGCCGCGCGACCAGAGCATCCACCTCCGCCGGCGCGAGGCCGAGCCCCAGGCGGCCGTTCAGGAACGCGTCCGCCTCCCCGGACGTGAACCGCAGATCACCGGCGCGCAGCTCGAGCAGGTCGCCGTGGGCGCGCAGCGCGGCCAGCGGAAGGTCCGGCTCGGTCCTGGTTGAGAGCACAAGCTGGAAGGTCGGCGGTGCGTGATCGACGAACCAGGCGATGCTCTCGCGGGCCGCAGCGTCCCCCAGCTGGTGGAAGTCGTCCAGGATCAGCGTGACCTCACCCAGATCGTCCAGCTCGTTCACAAGGCGCGGCAATACCGTGTCAACGATCGACGCCGCCCCGGCCGTTTGCGTCGATGCCGGCTGGCCGATGGCCGGGCAGGCCCGGCGGAGCGCCTCGATTACATACGACCACAGCACCACGGGGTCGTTGTCGCCCTCGTCCAGCGTCAGCCACGCGGCAGGCTTGCGCGCCGCCTCGACTTCGTGCCAGGCCGCGAGCAGGGTGGTCTTCCCGAAACCCGGCGGACACGCCACCAGGGTGAGCCGCAGCTCCGACCCGGCCCGCAGCCGCTCCACAAGCCGCTCACGCGGAACGGTCTGATCACGCACTGGCGGCGGGCGGAGTTTCGTCGCGAGCAGGACCGGCCCCGAGCCGTCCTCCATCCCGTGCCCCATTGGCCCTCCTGAGCCCGATAGCTCCTGCTGCCAGAGTCTGGAACAGCATCCGTTCACACATAGCAGTCAAACTCCCTGGAGGGTAACCTCGCCTCACCCGAACAGGGTGCGGTCTCGTCGGCCGCGTCCCCGTCACACCACTCCCCATTGCGCGGGAGAATCCGAAAGGGGCTTCGCGTTGCCCGTCAATAGGGGCGGCGAACCGAGGCCACCGACAGACTGGTGCCAAGCTCGGTCCGAGTGATTCCGCGGCCGTCCGGGCCAGACGAGTCAGGGTTGGCCCCTCGTCGAGAAAGACCAGGACCACATGCCCGGAGCCGGGCCTTCACCACATTGCCCTCATTCCGGTCCCAAGTTATCCCGGCCTCGGGGCGAGAGCCGGACGGTGTACCCGAAACGGGTGAAGGCAATTCACCCTGTTCCGCGGTTTGCTGCAAGGGTGATGGAGCCTCAAAAGTCGATCGATGGCACCTATGTGATCACCGTTCGCGGTGTCGCGGGCCCTGGGTGCGGGCAGCTTTCGACGAGCCGCAGGTGAGCGTGGTGGGCGATACCACGGAGCTCCGTAGCGCTGGAGCTGACCAGGCGGCACTGGTCACGAGCATTTGCCGGACGCGGCGCTTTCCAGGCTGCTGGCCGAGTTCTTCACCTGCGTGACCGCGGGCACGACTGCCGAGGCCGCGGTCACCGGAGGCTGGCCCTTCGCAGACTTGATCGCGCTTTCCAGGCTGGACAGCGAGTTTTGCAGCGCCGTGGTCTGCGACGGGTACGCGGACTTTGCCTCGCTGGCGAAGGTTTTTGCGTTGGTTTGGACGCTGTTCAGCGCGGTCTGCAGGGAGCTAAGCCCGTTCTTGGAGACGTCGACATTGCTGAGGTTGCTGACGGAGGTCTTAAGGTTGGTGGCTGCTGCGCAGTAGGACGGCTGGCTGCTGCAGCCGACCGCCAGCCCGGTTGGGATTAGGAACACGACGGCCGTCGAAAGCAGCAGCCACCTGGACTTGCCTGGCCGCCGATATGCAGGTCTCATGCGTCCTCCCTGGTGCCGGGGCGTTGCGCCCTGTCGCCGCCCGTCAGCGGCAGGTTCACATTCAGGCAGGTGACTTGTCATGACCTGCCAGCCGGATTCACCTAGGGGATTTTGCTTCCGGAACAGACCGGGCCCGCACGGGTAGTCGGGACGCGCGTGCTGCGCGGGCCGGCCGAGGTAGATCACTCGCAGTGTTCGATGGTGCAACCCATCGCCTGGGAGTCTGCTGAACAAGGCCTAAATTTGCGTGGTCACGTTCGTAAAACTGCAGGTCAGCGACCTGCGCCTTGATCACGAACAGGGTTATTCAGCGCCCTCCTAGCGGGCAGGCGGTGGCCCGGGGTCGGGCGCAATGCCGAGACGGCCTATCAGGCTATCGCGCTATCGCGGCGTTGCCTGGTGGCGCGCTCAGTCCTTGTCGGACTGGAGCGCGGTCTGGGTGGCCTGTTTGATAGTTCCCAGTCCACTGGCCAGTGCCCGCCGCCACGGCACCATCCCTTCAATCTCTATCTCCAGGGAGAAGCTGAGGAATGTTCTGATCAGCACGATCAGCCCGAGGACCAGGACGTTGTCCAGCGTCGGGGAAACTGCGACGGTCCTGATCAGGTCAGCCGCAACCAGGATCTCCAGGGCAAGCAGTAGCGAGCCGCCGAACGCCTGGCGCAGCGCTTTGTAGGCCCTCTGCCCAGAGCTGGACCGGCGCCATGCCAGCACCGCTAGCACAAACGACCACACCACCCCTACGACGAGGATCAGCGCACCCAGGCCCTCGAACCCCTGGGCTATATGATCCATGAAAGTGTTGAACGACGAGGCCGCCGTGGTTTCCGACGCGGCCAGTATGGTCAACGTCATGAATGGCCCTCCCGCCCCCGGCAAGGCGCCAGCGAGCATCCAGGCACTCAGCAAGCGCCCGAAGTTCCCGGGCGCCCTGCGGCGTGTGGCCGCGCGGGGCAAGCATGGCAGGCCCGCAGACCCGCGTCTTCCTTACCCGCTGGCGGCTGTCAGCTAACTCCTGTTGGCAGCTCACCCGGCGCTGGCCGAAGCCGGGCGCCCTGGTCGCCAGATTCAGCGGTTCTGGGCATCATTCGCCGCGTTCACCCGTGATGGGTGATGTTGGGCCGTCCCGGCGGGCGGAGGCTCACACCCCGATGGGTTGTCCAGGTCTGCATATAAGTGGATGACGGTGACACCTCGACGAGCCGGGGAGCGATGCCATGGAGACGCAGGCGAGGCCGAATATCGTGTTCGTTCTGTGTGACAACGTCGGCTGGGGTGATTTCTCCTGCTACGGCGGGAGCACACCGACCCCGCGAATCGACAAGCTCGCCGGCGAGGGTATCCGGTTCAACAACTATACCGTCGAGTCCCAGTGCACCCCGACGCGGTCGGCGATCTTGACCGGCCGCCAGTCGGTGCGATCGGGTACCTTCACGGTGCCGTTGCCCGGTCAGGGACCCAGTGGGCTGGCGCCGTGGGAGTACACGATTGCCAACTTGCTGTCGGACGCGGGCTACGTCACGTCGCTGTGGGGCAAGTGGCATCTCGGCGACGTCGAGGGGCGGCTACCGAACGATCAGGGCTTCGACGAGTGGTGGGGCTACAAGAACAGCGCCGACGAGTGCGGCTATACGTCCTACGCGACGTATAGGGCGGTCGCCAAGGTCAAGGGACTCCAGCCGCCCCGGATCTGGGAGGGCAGGAAGGGGCACAACTCCACCCCGGTCCGGGAACTGAACATGGAGGTCCGCCCGCTGCTGGACGAGCTGATCGTCGGCAAGGCGACCGATTTCATCAAGCGCCAGGCCAAGGCCGGCAAGCCGTTCTTCACCTACGTCGGCCTCTCCCACGTGCACCCGCCAGAGCAGGCGCACCCCGATTTTGACCAGACCGATCCAGCCCGCATGGGCCTGTACGCGGACCTGATGGCCGAAATGGACTACCGGGTCGGGCAAGTCGTCGACTGCGTTGACGAGGCCGGGATCGCCGGCAACACGATCATCGTGTTCTCCAGCGACAACGCGACCTGCCATGTCCCGGCGTTCGGATTCGGCGGCTCCAACGGGCCATGGCGCGGTGACTTTTCCAGCCCGCCCGCAGAAGGGTCGATGCGGGTACCGGCGATGGTCCGCTGGCCGCAGACCGTGCCGGCCGGGGTGATCACCGAGGAGATGCTGTCCGCTCACGACTGGTACAAGACGTTCGCGGCCTTCGCCGGTGCGTCGGCCAAACTACCCACCGACCGTCCACTGGACGGCGTCGACGCCTCAAAGTTCCTGCTCGGCGAAAGCGCGCACACCGGCCGGGAGGACCTTGTGTTCTTCGGGCCGGACGGGTCGATGATGTCGGTCAAATGGCACAACATCAAGATCTGGTTCCGCTACACCGAAGGCTTCGATAAGCCGATCGTCCGGTCGCACATGCCGATCGTTTTCGACCTGGGCAGCGACCCTGGCGAGAGTTACAACCTGTTCAACGACAAGATGGACATCGGCTGGGAAGCAGCAGTCGTGCTCCCGGTCGTCTACGCGTACGAGCAGAGCTTCGACCAGTACCCGAACATAAAGCCCGGCGAGGAATTCACCGGCTACCCAGCCAACGTCCCGCCAGCAAGCCAGTGACAAACGACTGCGGAAGCAGTCCCACTCAGAGGGCGCTCAGCAGCCCGCTAAACCTGAGGGCTATTTCAGGATGCTAATGGCGCGGGCGATCACCAGGATCGCTACCAGGAGCGAGATCGTGGACTGGGCTATCATCATCAGCTTCGCCCACGGCCTGATCGCCGAGACGCCCGTTGGGCAGCACTCTCAGAACTACCTGACGGCCACAACCCTCGGTGGCACGAGGTACGCGACGATGAGCGCGGCCGGGAAGAAGAACAAGCTGAAGATGAAGTACCCGATGAAGCTGTGACCCTTTCGGCCAGCAACGCGTGCGGGCCAGAACGCGATTGCGATCCAAATGAGAGCACACAAGATCCACAAAAGGAAAAACACGGCAAGCTCCTCTCAGCGTTCGAAATAGAACGCTCCTATTTGCTGCCGTCCAGCAGCGCTGCGCCGGAGGCTTCACTTACGGGCCAAGCATCAATCAGCACGTCCACATTTCGCGAATATGTGTAGCAGTGCAGGGCCAAACGTCCTGCCGTAAGTCTCGAGCAGGCGGTCAGGGGTTTCTCAGCCGCGGGTTGGGTCGGCGAGGAACGGGAGGAGTTTCGCCCGGCGGCGCTCGGCCAACCTCACGCCCCACCGATGACTGACGAACGAGCAGAGCAGAGCCACGGCGCACGCGAGCGCGATGCCCAGGCCGAGATCATGGTCGGGCAGCTTCCTCGACAGGCCATTCGGGGAGGTGAAGCCCCACAGCAGGAGCGAGGGGGTCATCAGGGCGATGGCCAGCCAGGGAACCAGCACATAGGGAGTGAGCAAGAGCGTCAGCCATCGCCAGAGCATGCGCGCTCGCGGCCGGCGATGTTCCCACCGGAACCGCAGCGGCATCGGGTGATACGGAAAGAGGATGCCCACCCACGCCGCTATTCCGAGCGCGCCAAAGGGGACCACCCCAATCCAGATGACCGTGTACAAGGTCGGCAGCAGATCATGACCGAAGATGCCGGTGACCACCGCGATGACGGCGCAGACCGGCGTGATGAACGTCCACAGGACAACGTTCTGGGCGTACAAGAGCCGCCGGAGCAGGACCGGGTCATCGATGGCGGCCATCACCCGCTGCCGGTCAGGGGCGAGCACATTGGTAGCCGGCACATCGGAGTACATCCAGGCGGCGAGAACCAGCGCGAATGCCAGCGAGCCGTGCAACGTGAACACATCGTCCTTCAGCGTCCTCGGCAGCAAGAACCACGCCACGCTCAGGAAGACGCCGTTGGCGGCCACGGTGCTGAGAGTCGCGTACGGAGGCCGGAGAGCCCGGCCGAACTCTGCCCGCACGGCGTCACGGAAAGTACGGGGCAGCGACACGACATCGGCGTCAGGCACGGGCCAGACCATCCGCCGGGAGCCACGGTAACTTCGATTCGACGTAGAGCTCTTCACCTGCGCGACCGATCGTCACCGATGAGATGAATTCCGCGCCCGCGGTTAGGAGAGGCCGGCCTTGCGCGGAGCTGATCTCGGTGTCCGGGCTGGACAGCGAGTACCGTAGTGCGGCGGACCGCGACGCGAACGCCGACTTCGCGTCGCTGGCGAACCTTTTCGCATTGCTGGTGACGCTGTTCAGCGCCGCTTTGACGAAGACGAGGCCGGTTTTGCCAACGCTGACATTGCGGAGGTTGCAGACAGAGGTCTTGAGCTGGTCTGCTACCTGGCTTCGCCATGTCGCCTCCTGTTCTCACCACATCCGGTGATGGCGCCACCGGGCGAACCACCGCGATCGCATTCACCAGGGAGATCACGCCGATCAGCGTGCCCGTCATCACCCGCAGCCACGTGGAGTCGCGGTCGATGCGGCCCGGGTCGCCGACAATGAGTACCGTGAGCAGTGCCACCAGGACCAGGCTGAGGAACCAGCGGGCCTCCCCGGCCCTGAGCTGGTCCGGCAGGACGGCGCGCAGTGCCGTCCTGCCGGACCAGCTAGGCCAGCGCCATCGGCCAGCTCGACACGCCGACGTGAACCGATTTGTAAACCGCACGCGGTGGTTACATCTCCTTGACGGCTTCCTGCAGCGTGCGGTCGATGTCCTTCGGGTCCGCGTTAAGCTCCTGGGCCGTCTGCTTCTCCGCCCTGGTTATGGCTTTCTTGATCGCGTCCTCGACTTTGCCTTCGCCCACCACGACAAGGCCGGCCTCGCCCGGGTCGATGAAATCGCCAAGCGTTTTGGCCTCCGACCGCGACATCCCCTTGGCCAGGTGCCCGCTAACCCCGCCGATCACGCCACCGACTGCGGCCGCACCCAGGACCGCCGGCGGGAAGATGACCCCGACCGCCGCCCCGGCGGCAACGCCCCACCAGGTACCATGGCGGGTAGCCGTCTCGTCCTTATTCTCATGTACCTTGCCATTCGCGTCCTTGGTGACGACGGCCGCATCGTAGGAACCCACCAGGCCCGCTGCGTGAGCGTCCTTGACGACCTGGTAGTCATCGCGTGCTGTTGCTTCATCTGGATAAGTTGCCACCAGGATGAACGTGCTACCGGACCCGGACAATGCCGACCTCCTCCAGTTCGCTGGCATACTTTGCCAGGCGGTTCAGCGAATCCGCCTCGGCCGTTACCCGGCCGCTGCATCGCCGTCTCACGCTCACACTCAGGCAGGTGACCTGTCATCACCTACACCCGAATTCACCTAGGGGAAAGCTGCTGCCAGAACAGACCGAGCATGCCGGGTCCTGGGCTGAATACCTGTGGCACCGCGGCCTGTCCTTCCGGGCTGCGGTCAGGGAACTGCGGCGGGCACCATGACCGGCAGCACTGACGTGGCACCGCAAGACCAGGTCGAGGCCCGTCCCTCATCCGGCACGGTCGCGTGGACGGTACTGCGAGTGGCGGGATCGGTCGCCGCGCTGGTGGCCCTGTACTACCTGCTGCCTCTGGATCACTCCTCGACTCCGGCGGCCGTCACGATACTGCTGGTTGGACTGGCGGCGTTCGTCGCCCTGATCGCCTTCCAGGTCCGCCTGATCGTCCGGTCACGGTTCCCCGGGCTGCGGGCGGCCGAGGCGCTGGGCACCAGCGTCCCGTTTTTCCTGCTGCTTTTCGCCAGCACCTATGTCGTCCTGGCCACGATATCGGTCAGCAACTTCGGCGGCCACCTGTCGCATACCGACGGCCTGTACTTCACCGTCACCGTGTTTTCCACCGTCGGGTTCGGCGACATCACCGCTAAGACCGAGACCGCACGGCTGGTGGTCACCGGGCAGATGATCACCGACCTGATCATCCTCGGGCTCGCCATCAAGGTCATCGTCGGTGCGGTAAGGCACGGCCGGGCAGACGGGACACGCTGACGCCTTGCGCAAAGAACTATTGGTTGAGAAGCAAGGCCGTAATAAACCTGCGGGAACTTCATGCCCGGTGCGTGCCCATTTGCGGACGCGCCGTATTAGTTGCAGCAGCTAAGTTTTAGCCCCGGCGCGTCTCCTTTTGGCCATCTCCTCGACTCCTTATCTGCCTATCTGCCTGTCGGGTGTATTGCTCGTTCTCAGACGCCCTCAAGCGCTTGCAGCCGTCCGGATTTGACGGCGTTCACGAACTCCTGGTAGTCGCGCTCGTTCTGATCCGCGTACGCGAGCGAGAAGTCCGTGATCGACCGGTCGAACGCGTCGCTCGCGCCCAGGTACTCGGCGATGGCGACCGGATCCCCGGACCGGGCGTGCGCGCGGGCCAGGGTCCACCCGCAGGTGCGCCCGTAGAAGCTGAGCCCCACCGGCAGCAACGTTTCGGCCTCGATCGAGCCCTTCATGTCGCGGAGCTGCCGCCAGTAGTAGTGGCGGCGTACGTCCAGCCCCTTGGTCCAGCCGAGGTAAATGTCGCTGGCAGCCTGCATCATCCGCTGTCCCTGCACCACCCGCTCGCCATGCTGCCGATACTTGCTCTTGCCCAAGTGTTCTTCCAGCACTGAGGCCGTCGCCTCCTTGATCTGCAGGAAGAGCGGGTCGTGCGCGTCGCGTCCCTGGAGAAGGACGATGAACGCGCGGGTACCGACACTGCCGACGCCCACAACCTTGCGCGCTGCGTCCACGATCTCGAAGCGCTCGAGCAGGTCACGCCGGTCGTCCTGCAGGGTGGCCCGGTACGAGCGGAACTGCTCGCGGATCGCATGGTCCATCTCGTCGGGGGACAGGCCGAAGGTGGCGAGCAGGTCACGCTCCGGGACGACGATCGGCGGCTGGCTGACGATGCGGTATTTCCCGTCGACAATCTCAGCGAGCTTCGACAGCGCCTGCAGGCTGTCGCGGGTATGAGCCTTCTCGCGGGTCTTTTCCGCGATCTTCTCGCGCTGCTTCGCGAACTTCTTGTCCGCTCCCCCTTTCTTCCCCTTCTTGCCCTTCGCGATCCCGGCCAGTGCGCTGCGGACCCCTTTCATGAGCTCGTCCTCGTCCAGGTGGGCGTACCAGATGTCCATCGTCCCCATCTGCGCGAACGTAGCCATCGCTTCCCGGTACGCCGTCACGGACGCGAGCGTCGCCGCGCGAGTGTCGGCCTTGGAGAACCCGTTGTTGCGGGCGGCGATCGTGAAGCTCGCCGCCATGCGCTTCACGTCGTACTCGAACGGCCCCGGCAGGGTCTCGTCGAAGTCGTTCAGGTCGAACATGAGTCTGCGTTCGGGCGAGGCGAACAGGCCGAAGTTCGACAGATGGGCGTCGCCGCACAGCTGGGCGTCAAGGCCGGCCACCGGCGTGTCGGCCAGGTCGGCAGCCATGATCTTGGCCGCGCCGCGGTAGAACGTGAAGGGCGAGACCATCATCCGGCCGTGCCGGACCGGCACAAGGTCCGGCTCGCGGGTCAGGTTCTGCGCCTCGAGCAGGACAACTGGGTCAGGGCGGTCCGCAGCGGGTTTCCAGCCCGAGTGGACCGACGGAGGCGTCAGCCTGGCGGCCTCCCTGCCTCCGGCCATACGCTCGTCAACGCTCGGATGCGCCATCTCTTGCATCTCTTGCACCGGCATCCGTCCCCACCTCCGGGTCTGGTCGTGACCGCCGCCCGGCGCCGGGCCACCAGCGTGTTCCGGTCCGCGGCAAAGCCGGGACGGCGGGGTCGCTGGCTATCACCAGCCCTTCGCCCGCGTCCCGATGACAGCATCATGCGCCGCGGTAACCGGCGAGACATCACCCAGTTAGGGTGAGTTCACCGTAATGTCGCTGTTAGATCATGGAATATGGCCGCAGAGCAGAGGCCGGCCCGCGAGCCCGCGATCAAACTCGACCCAGCCGAGCGGGGCGAGCAGTGGTGGCCGGTCGTCCTGGCGATCATTGTCGCGGCCGGCCTGCATGTGGCGCTGCCAGCCCGCTACCGGGTCCAGCCCACCTGGGTGGTCCCGGCCGTACTGCTCGGGCTGGTGGCCGTGCTGATCATTGGGGACCCGGGCCGCATCGACCGGCAGAAAACCTGGCTGCGGGTTCTCACCGGTGTCGTCATCGCGCTCCTGACCCTGGCGAACCTGGTCGCCGGCCGGCTCGTCGTGGAGATCCTGACCAACAACAAGGTCTTCGCCGCTCACCCTGGCGGTCTGCTCGCCGCTGGCGGCGTGGTCTGGGCGACGAATGTGATCGCCTTCGGGCTCTGGTACTGGGACCTCGACCGCGGCGGTGCGGCGTCCCGGGCCCATCATCCGGACCGGAACCCGGCGTTCGTCTTCCCGGAGATGCAGCACTCGGCGTACGTGCCCGCCACCTGGGTACCCCGGTTCGTCGACTACCTGTCGCTGGCCTTCTGGACCGCCACCGCGATCAGCCCCACCGACATCTCAGCGATCAAGCCCTGGGCCAAGCTGCTCATGATGCTCGAGGCGGCGTGCTCGATCGTCCTGGCCGCGCTCGTCATCGCCCGCGCGATCAACGTCCTCTAGCGTCCGGACGTGTCCGAGCGGGGTCCCGTCGCGTTGCGGAAGAACGTCTCCGGCGGCGGCTGAGCCGGAGCGGAACACGTTCAGGCCGGTTCCGTGGCTGGTTGTGGCGGTGCTTTGGCGGGGCGCCTGGCGAGCAGGCCGGCGAGGAGCATGACGAGCACACCGATTCCCACGCCGCACAGCGTCCACAGCACCCGGTAACCCTCGGCGCTGTAGCTAGAGGGCTGCGGAAGGTCCACCAGGATCAGAACTCCCGCGGCGATGGCCGCACCGTACAGCGCGTAGTTCCAGAAGCGGATCGCCGCCCCGTGCATCAACAGGACGAGCGCAACCACTTCCAGTCCGCGGTCGATCGCGAACAGTCTCAGTCCGTGTTCGTTAGCGGGTATCAGCAGCAGCAGCGCGGCCGCGGCGGCGCCGATCAGCGCGCCGGCCAGGCGCTGGACGGCCACGAGGGTGGCCTGCTGCACGCTCGGCTTCATCGCGACAATGGCCGCGATCGGCATCCAATAGCCGTGCGACAGGTTCAGCCCGAACGCAAGCGCGACGGTACCGGCCATGACGACAGCGCGGATCACCGCGAACATGATCAGCGGCCGGGTCAGCTTCTGCCGCGAGGTGTCACCGGGCAGCTCCGCGACCGGCTGGGGCCGGTCCTCGCGCCCGCGGATCAGCCACCCGATGAACGTCACCACGATCCATAGCGCCGACCCCCCGGCCCAGGCGAGCACCTGAGCCCAGGTGTAGCTGGTGATATGGGCGTGATGATGGAAGCTGGACGCGATCCCGAGGGCGACGATGAACCAAATGTTGAGAAGCAAGGCCGCAACGAACCTGTGCACCCCGAACGCGGCCGCCAGGCCGGCCACCAGCGTGACCGCAAACGCCGCGAGCGCCAGCCAGCCCCAGGCGTCCCCGCCGATGCCAAACCCCAGCGCGGTCACCCCTGCGCCGATCAGCGCAAAGACGGCGATGCGCGACGCGCCGTACCCGAAGCCGCCTCCCGGGTCGGCCAGCGCCGCAAACAGCACGCCGAACAGCGCGCTGAGAAGATATTCCTCATGCCCGATCGCCCAGAAAACGACCAGCGGCACCAGCGCGACGTCCAGGATCATCACACCCCGCGGCCAGTTGAGCCCCGCGGGGTTGAGCTCGAACACCTTCGACAGCCAGCTCGCGACCTTCCCCCCGTGAACGGGCTGTCCTTCTCGTCCGCTTGCACTGGCCATGGCCGTCCCTGCCTTAATTCGAATCGCCAAGCATGCCGCTCCGGTCCCGCATTCTCCGATTCCACCAAGATCGCCGCGAAGCGGCCCGCAGGTCCCGATCAAAGCCAGCGCTCCACCGGTCATACGGCAGAGCGAGCTGTCACTGCCAGGTTTTCCACGCCAGGCTCACAGGCCAGGGCCCAAGGACCCGTGTACCTGAGCCTGGTGATTCGGCCGCACAGCGGAGTGTGCGGTATGGAAGGTCCCGCGAAGGACCAGCCGATACCTCCCACCACGCCGGATCGCTGCCCGTCACAGCTAACCTCTCACTCCAGCAGGCGACCCGTCATCACCTAACGGCCCGATTCACCTAGGTGGAACGGCGGGCAAGGACCGGCCCCGGTGCCGCTTGAGCACGTCCAGGCCACGGATCACCCGGTTGAAGGTGGGCTTCCCGCCCTTGTCCACCCGGTGGACGTCGTCCGTGCAGCGCTCCAGTGTTCTGCTGTCCTGCAGCGGGCTGGGTCACCTCGTGCCTCATGCCGGTTCCGCCGATTCCCGGTGGATGTCGAGGAGTTCGAGCCCGAGGTCCTGGATTCTCCGGAGCAGGCCGTGCAGGGCCGCCTGGTCGGCTCCGGCGCGCCGCAGCACCGTCTTACCGCCCACCACGCTCACCTCCGTGTCGTCGAAGGCAGCCCGCACCCACGGACCCGCGACACCGCGGACGGTGATCACGTAAGCGTCATCGGTTACTTCTCCGGGCTTCGTCACTGTTACAGGGAACCGCCGGACCGGGTGAGTTGCCCACACCCGTTCCGGGTACGCCGGTCAGTCGTCGCCTGGGGCAGGGATGACCCGGGTCCGGAGCTGGGGCAAGACGCCGGACGGACTTTCGTCCCTGGCACCTCAGAGCCCGACGTGATCGCGTCGTAATGGTTAGACGGCCATGTCGTCACTCGTGGCATCGCTGCTCCAGACCCCGGCAGCGGCGGGAACTACCGGCCGGGGTGAGCTGAGTGAGCGGTAAGAAATGAGCAGTAGCGGTATACGCGCGCATGCCGTCTCTGAGGGCGGTCCGCTTTCGGTTCCGCGCTCGAAGTTCGGGTGCCCTGCGGTACCGGTCCGGGCGATTGCCCGCCCGCGTCTCGGCGAGGTTCTTGGCCAGCCCGATTGGCGCGTGGCGCTGGTGAGCGGCGGTCCCGCCACCGGGAAGACCGTATCGGTCGCGCAGTGGTTCCAGGCCCTGGGCCCGGTCGCCCGGGAATGGGTGACACTTGACGCCGGCGATGACCGGCCGGAGCGTTTCTGGCTCACGTTCGTCCTGGCCCTGGAGCGCGCGGTCCCCGGTGCCTTCGCCCAGGCTGCGGCGTTGGCACCTGACGTACACCGGTTGCCGTCGGAGTTCCTCGACCGGTTGCTCACGGCCTGGTCCGTCATCGAGGATCCGGTCGTCATCGTGCTCGAGGACATGCATCACCTGCGCAGCCCGGAGATCACCGAGGATCTTGGCTTCGTCGTCGAGCATCTCCCCGGACGCTCGCGGATGCTGTTGACCGGGCGGATCGACCCGCAGTTGCCCGTCAGCCGGTGGCGGGGGCGGGGCTGGCTCGCCGAGCTCCGCCAGCGCGATCTGGCGCTGACGCTGCCCGAGACCGCCGAGTTGTTCGCCGCGCTCGGCGAGCACCGCCTGACGACCAGTCAGGTCGAGGGGCTCTGGCGTCGCACTGAGGGGTGGGTGGCCGGGCTTCGTCTGGCCGCCGCCGGCCTCAGGGACCGCGCCGACGTCTCGGCCGCCGTGGCCGAGTTCTCCGGGCGGACCCCGATGGTCGCCGATCTGCTCGCTGACGAGCTGCTCCACCGTGCCCCCACGGAGCTGTCGGAGTTCTTGCTGCGGACGTCGGTCGCCGACGTGCTGGACGCCGAGCTGTGCAAGGCATTGTCGGGGCGCAGCGACAGCGCAGAAGTGCTCCGGCAGATGGAGGCCGAGCTGAAGTTCGTGATGGCGACCGGGCCGGGCCGGGACACCTGGCGGTATCACCCGCTGCTGGCCGAGATGCTGCGCGCGGAGCTGGCGGCGCACCGACCGGGAGAAGCGCAAGAACTCAATCGCCTGGCCGCGGTGATCCTCCAGCCGCGGGGGGACATCGCCGGGGCGGTCCGGTGCCTGCTCGCTGCCGGTGACACCGACCAGGCGTTCTCGATCGTGTTCGAGGCGGCGCACCGCCGTGCCGACGTGTCCGATACCCCGGGCATCGCGGCGTTCGTCACCCTGTTCCCCCGAGAACTGGTGACCGAATCAGCCTCCCGGATGCTCACCTACGCCCTGATGCTCGGACTGGCCGGCCGGGTGGCTGAGGCCCACGCCTGGCTGCAGCGCGCCCAGATACGCATCAGTGACGAGCCCCGGGCACGGGCTGAGGACCTCGCGACCCTCGACGCGCTCCGGCTTCTCACCTTCACGGTCACCGCCGGGGCGGGCGACGAGATCGACGCCGGCCGCCGCGCGGTGGCGGCGGTAGAGGCGGGCCTGGACACCGGGGTCGCCGGCGCCCGGGCGCGGATAAACCTGGTGCGCGGCTACCTGCTGGTCGATCAGCCCGGTGAGGCCGACTCAGTTCTGCGTGCGGGCAGCCCGGGTGATGAGATCGCGGCGCTGGTGCTCGCGCCAGCCCTGGCCGCGCGGATCGCGGTGCGAGAAGGCAGGCTCTCCGAAGCCGGACGTCAGGCTACGGCTGCTCTGGAGGCGGCTGGCGCGTTCGGCCTCGGCACCCACCTGGGCGCGGCCGACGCCCATCTCGCGGTGGCGGGAGTTCGCATCGACCGCAACGAGCTCGCGGCTGCGAGCGCAGCGTTCCGGCGCCTGGAGGAGATCCTTCAGGCCAACCCGTTCAGCCGCGTCTACCAGGTCCTGGTCCGGCTGGAGGAGGTCCGGGTGGCCGCCGCGCTGGACGACTGGGACGAGGTGTTCGCCATCCTGCGCGAGGCCGCCAAGCTGATCGATCATCTTCCGCGGTCGGCGTTGCGGTGCCTGGTCGATGCGGCGGCCGCCCGCTGGCACCTCCAAGCAGGCCAGGCACGCCAGGCTGAGGAACTGATCGCCACCCTGCCCGATGCGAGCCCGGCGTGCACGCTGCTGCGGGCCCGCCTGGACCTGGCCCGCGGGCGCTTCGACGCCGTGCGGGCCCGGCTCGCGCGGGCGAGCCCCGGCACGATGCGCGACCAGCTGACCGGTGAGCTGCTGCTGGCCCGCGCCGCCATCGAGGCCGGTGAGGACGCCGGGGCGCACATGATGGTCGCGGCCGGGCTCGCGGCCCCCGAGCACCTGGTCCGGGTCTTCCTGGAAGAAGGCCCGGCGGTGGCCCGGCTGGCCCGGGCGGCCGCGGAATCGCTCGGGACCGAGTCCGGCACCGCTTTGTCGGTGGCGCTGGGTTCCCCTCCCCCCTCCCGCGCCGCACCCCACCAGCCGACGGTGATCCTGACCGACCGGGAGCTGCTGATGCTTCGGTTCCTGCCCTCGCACCTCACCAATGCCGAGATCGCCCGCGAATGCCTGATGTCGGTGAACACGGTCAAGGCGCACCTGAAGAACATCTACGCCAAACTCGGGGCCTCCACCCGCGCCAACACGGTCGAGCGGGCCCGCCTGCTCGGCCTGCTCTGACCGGCCACCCGCAGCCCCTTTCGGACCCCATGCGTCATCCAGGAAATGGTGCGACGGGACATCCGGCCGGCCCCGGCATCGGTTCCCGTGCCAGTGCCAGCATCGACACGTCGTCACTGTCCGCTGCCGCCGATCCCTCGCGGGCTGCTGGATTCCTCCTCCGCCACCTGGACAGCGCACCCGATCTGGGTGTGGCCGGATCACCCCCTACCGGCTTGACTGACGCCATGGGGTCTCACCCGACAACAGCACCGCCGGCCAGGCCACCCGCTCCACGCCACAGTGGGCTGCCCGGGGCGTCTGGGACGACCGGGCCGATCAGATAGGACAGGCCGATGTCCGTGCAGCAGGACCAGGAAGACCAGCCGGGCCGTGTCGGCCCGTTCGTGACCTACGTCGAGCGCGTCCGCCCGGACGGCGCCGTGGCGCGCTGGAACTCCCGCCGCCACCGCAAGCACCCCCCGGGCGCCCTTGCGGCCGGGTCGACCTGGTGGGCGCCCCGGGCCCGGGGCTGGTGGATCGCCGTCCTGTTCGCCATCGGGTCGCTGCTGTTCGCGCTCGGCGCGGTCCCCGGCTACGCCAGTGCCGTCGGGGCCAGCTGGGACACCGTGACCTTTTTTATCGGCTCGCTGTTCTTCACCGCGGCCGGGTTCTTGACCTACCGGGAAGCCGTGGACGCCGGAACGCAGCCCGTGCACGGCACCCGGCGGCGGTTCTTCGTCTTCCAGCCCGGCCGGATCGACTGGTGGGCCACCGCGGTACAGCTGGCCGGGACCGTGTTCTTCAACGTCAGCACCGGGGTCGCGATGGTCTCCGACCTGTCCGCGCAGGCCGCGCACCGGCACGTGTGGCGGCCCGACGCCTTCGGCTCGGTCGACGAGACGTGGACGCGAGAACGACTCCGCTTGGTTAGCCATTTGACCGGGCACACTGGGTCGTCCCCCGGGTCAGCACGGCTAGCATCACGACATGGCGACACGGACGCAGCGGCGGCGGGTGCTCCGGATATCCGGAGCCGGGGGCTCCGCGGACTATCGGGCGGACCTGCTCGCGGTGGAGGAGCCGCTGGAGATACGGATCGGCGGGACGCCGCTGACCGTGACCATGCGCACGCCCGGCGACGACATCGACCTGGCCGCCGGTTTCCTGTTCGGTGAGGGCCTGCTCAATCCGTCCGTGGACCTGCGCCAGATCCGGATGTGCGACGAGAACGTGGCCGACGTCACCCTGGAGGTGGCCGCCGGGGACGTGGCGCGGGCCACCGACGCGCGCCGGGCCCAGCGGAACTTCCTGACCACCAGCGCCTGCGGCGTCTGCGGCAAGGACAGCATCGAATCCATCCGGGTCCGGTCACGCTACGACATCGCGGCCGACCAGGTGCAGGTCTCCCCCGAGGTGCTCACCTCGCTGCCGGGCCGGCTGCGGGACGCCCAGCGGGTGTTCGCCAGCACCGGCGGCCTGCACGCGGCCGGGCTGTTCACGCCGGACGGCACGCTGCTGGTGCTGCGCGAGGACGTCGGGCGGCACAACGCGGTGGACAAGGTCATCGGCTGGGCACTGCGTGCGGGCCGCCTGCCGCTGGCCGGTCACATCCTCCTGGTCAGCGGGCGGGCCTCTTTCGAGCTGGTGCAGAAGGCCTCCGTGGCCGGCATCCCCGTCCTGGCCGCCGTGTCCGCCCCGTCCTCGCTCGCGGCCGGCCTGGCCGAGGAGGCCGGCATGACCCTGGTCGGCTTCCTTCGCGGCACCTCGATGAACGCCTACACCGGCACGCACCGCCTGACCCCCGCCGCGGTCACCGCCTAGCCATCCGGCGGTCCTGAATCCGGCGGGTCTCAACTCCCTGGCACGGCTGGCACGGCGCCGGCGATGACCGTGGTCACGGTCCTGGCGACGGCCTCCGCCTCCGGCGGGGTGCCGTCCCGGCCGGCGAACAGCATGTGCACGGCCCCGATCAGCGTCGGCGCAAGCGTGTCGACGTCGGCATCCGCCGCGACGCGGCCTCGTTCCCGCTCGGCGGTGAGGTAGGAGGCGATCATCGCCGCGGCCTCGGTGAGCAGCGGGATACCGGCCGGCGTGGTCTGGCGCAGCCGGGCGCGCAGGCCATCCCGGAAGATGACGAGGCCGGTGATCGCCACCGCGACCGGCCCGAACAGGTCCGTCAGCGCGCCGGTGAGGTTGCCGGCGACGGTACCGGTCCCGGCGGAGCCGCGCAGGGCGGCGGCCTGGGTGCCGATCCGGGCGATGCGGTCCAGCACGAGCTCGGCGAGGAAGGCGTCGAAGTCGGCGAAGTGCCGGTGCAGGACGCCCTTGGCGACCCTCGCCTCCGCGGTGACCGCCCGGCTGGTCAGCGCGTTCGGCCCGTCCCGGCCCAGGACGCGCTCGGCGGCGCCGAACAGCTGCTCGCGCGGGTCACGGAGGGCTACGCCTGTCGGCACCGTATCCCTCCTTCGCTCGCTGGCTTCCCTCGCCGGGCCCGGTCCCGTCCGGCCTGGCTCCGGCCGGTTGCCGAGTGGGCGCACGCCCATTATGGTGGGCGCATGCCCACTATACCGCCGGCGCGGGCGCCGCTTCCCGAACCTGAGCCTCGTGAGGCTCATCAGGCCCGGCAGATAGCGGAGTCGTTCGGCTCGGACGTCGAACGCTACGACCGGACCCGGCCCCGCTATCCGGGCGCCCTGGTGGAGCGGATCGTCGCCGCCAGCCCCGGGCCTGACGTCCTCGATGTCGGCTGCGGGACCGGCATCGCCGCCCGGCAGTTCCAGGCGGCCGGCTGCCGGGTGCTCGGGGTCGATCCCGACGCGCGGATGGCTGACTTCGCCCGGCGCACCGGGGTTGAGGCCGAGGTGGCGACGTTCGAGGAGTGGGAAAGCGCCGGCCGGGACTTCAGCGTGGTCATCGCCGGGCAGGCCTGGCACTGGGTGGACCCGGTTGCCGGCGCGGCCAAGGCGGCGCAGGCGCTACGGCCCGGCGGCCGGCTGGCCGTGTTCTGGAACGCGTTCCAGCCCCCGCCCAACCTGAGTGAGGCCTTCGCCGGGGTCTACCGCCGGGTGCTGCCCGACGTGCCGTTCAATCTCTGGGCGAGGCCTGTCCTCGACGCGTACCTGACGATGTGCGGCAAGGCGGCCGACGGGATACGGCAGGCGGGCGCGTTCGGCGACCCGGAGCAGTGGCGGTTCGACTGGGAATGCCCCTACACCCGCGACGAGTGGCTGGAACAGATGCCTACCTTCGGCGGCCACGGCCAGATCCCGCCGGCCACGCTGGAGGAGTTGCTGGCGGGCATCGGCGCCGCCATCGACGCGGTCGGCGGGAGCTTCACGATGCAATACACCGCGGTGGCGGTCACCGCGGCGCGCACCAGCGCCGCCTGACCCGCAGGCTCATGATCGGCGTCGGTTTTCCGCAGCATGCGCGGGAAACCGACGCCGTTGAGCAGAGGCGTGCGACAACGGTGGCGCCATCGCTGCCCGGCCGAAGGGGGGTGTGAGCCCTGCGGATGGGGGCGCGGGGCGCGGCGGCGCGGGGCGCGGGGCGCGGGCGTCAGCCCGCGAAGGTGCCGAGGGGCAAGCCGCGGACGCCGGGAGTGGCGTGGAAGATCGCGCCCGCCCCGGGCTCGGCATCGGGCGGGAGGTTCTCCCGGGACGTGGTGATGTTCAGCTTGTCCAGGCCGTCGCCGCCGAAGGCGCAGGCGGTGACCTGGCTGGGGAGAACTTCGATCACCGCGTCCAGTTTCCCGTCCGCCGTGTAGCGGTGCACGGCGTGGCCGCGGTACATGGCCACCCAGATCCCGCCCTCGGCGTCCAGGGCCATCCCGTCCGGGACGCCGTGATCCGGATCGACGTGCACCACCGGCCGGCGCGCGGACGGCATCCCGGCGGCCGGGTCATAGTCGAAGACGTCTACCCGCTGGGTCGGGGTGTCGATGTAGTACATCTGCTCACCGTCGGCGCTCCAGGCGACGCCGTTGGAGATCGTCACGCCCGCGAAAACGAGGTGGATGCCGCCGTCCGGGTCGAACCGGTAGAATGCGGCGCGCGGGCCGGCCTGATCGTAAGGCATCGACCCGCAGAAGAACCGGCCCTGCCGGTCCACGCCGCCCTCGTTCATGCGTATCCCGGGGTCGGTGAACGCGGTCTGCTCGGGGCCGGCCTGCCCGTCGCCGTCGACGAGCACGAAGCCGTGCTCGACCGCGACCACCAGCCCTCCGTCCGCCCGTGGCCGCATCGCCGCCGCGATCGTGCCCACGTGCAGGCGGTCGATCTGCCCGGCCGGGGTCAGCGTGAGGATGTCGCCCTGCAGCATGTCGACGAACCGCAGCACGCCAGCGGCGGTGTCCCAGATCGGGCCCTCGCCGTGATAGCTGCAGGGAGCGGTCAGCTGTTCAGCCTTCATGACGGGCCTATCCTACGAAACCGCCCGGCCCGGGCCGGGCGGCCGGCCGGTGCCCGGCCGGCGTAGGGGAAGGACCGGACCGGCCGTTAGTTAGCGGGCGACTCCGGCGCCGAGCCGCCGGCCGCGCCCGATGGCCGGGGCCTGGGCGAGCCCGCGGCGGCGGCGGATCGATTCGTTCAGCATGTTGAACGCGATGTCGACCGCGACCCCGAGGACCAGGATCACGATCATGATCGAGATCACCCCCACCATGTCCGTCTGGTCCTGGTCGGAGGAGAGCAGCACGCCGATGGACGGCGAGTTGGGCACGATGACGAGCAGTTCGCCGGCGAACAGGCCGTGCCAGGCGAACGCCCAGCCCTGCTTCAGCCCGGCGACGAAGGGCGGCAGCGCGGCCGGCATGATCAGATCGCGGTACAGCGCGAAGCGGCGCAGGCCCATGCTCTTGCCCGCGCGCAGCAGCAGCGGCGGCGTGAAGTCGACGCCGGCGATCAGGCCGTTGGCGATCGACGGGGCCGCGGTGATGATGACCATGAACAAGATGGCCGGGGTGTTGTTGCCGAACAGGATGATCGCGAACGGGATCCAGACCACCGACGGGATGGTCTGCAGGCCCGTGATCATCGAGCCGACGGCGGCCCGCACCGGCGGGACCCGAGCCACGACGAGGCCGACCGCGGACCCGATGACGAGCGCCAGCGCGAACCCGATGACCGCACGGCGCAGGGTGGTCCCGATGGCCTGCCAGAGCTGGCCGTGGGTGAGCTGGTGCCACAGGTCCGGGAAGACCTGGCCCGGGCCGGGCAGGATGTCGTGCGGCTTCACGTTGAGCAGGTAGACGAGTTCCCACACGCCGAGCACGATCGCCACCGCGAGCACCTTGGGCCACAGCGCGCGCCAGACCCGGCCGCCGATCTCGCCCGTGCTGCGCCCGCGGCCGCGCGGGACGTTTTCCAGGTTGTCGAGGCCGGTGAGCGCGGCCGCCTCTTCCGTGTCAGCCGACATGGCGCATCACCTCCTCGTTCAGCTGGGCCTTGATCTGCATGGCCCGCTCGACCGTCTGGCCCGAGTCGATGCCGCGTGGCCGGGCGGCCTCGATGCCGAACTCCTGCAGGACACGCCCCGGCCGGCTGCTCAGCAGCACTACCCGGTCGCCGAGGCGCACGGCCTCGCGTACCTCATGCGTGACGAACAGCACGCTGAACCCCTGCCGCCGCCAGATGCCCTCCAGCAGCTCGTGCAGCAGATCGCGGGTCATCGCGTCCAGCGCGCCGAACGGCTCGTCCATCAGCAGCACCTCGGCGTCCTGGGCCAGGGCGCGGGCCAGCGCCACCCGCTGCCGCATCCCGCCGGACAGCTCGTGCGGGCGCTTGTCCGCGAACCCGCCGAGGTGCACCGACTCCAGCAGGTCCTGGACCCGCTGGTGCCGCTCGCGGCGGCGCACGCCGTTGGCGCGCAGCGGGAGCCCGACGTTCTGGGCGGCCGTGAACCACGGGAACAGCGCCGGTTCCTGGAACATGAACGCCACCGGGCGGCCGCCGGTCGACACCGTGCCGCTGGTGGGGGGCTCCAGGCCCGCCACCAGCGACAGCAGCGTGCTCTTGCCGCACCCGGACGCGCCGATCAGGCAGACGAACTCGCCGGGCGCGACCGACAGGGACACCCCGTCCAGGGCCACGGTCGCGCCGCGCCCTTTGCCGAACGTCTTGGTGACATCGGTGATCTGGATCGCGGGCGCGACGTCCTGGCCGGCGGGGCCAGGCGAGGCAGCCGGCGGGGCCTGCCCGTTAAGCGTGCGCTGGTCCGTGGTGCCCATCGGCTCACCTCATGAATTGACTTGCGACTCACCGGCCGCTTGCAGCAACTGGTTGAGCGGCCCCAGGTCGAAGATGCCGCTCAGGTTGGTCGACTTCAGCAGCCCCACCGCCTCGGCCTGCTGCGCGTCCGTCGACAGCGACGACGCGTCCGGGTCATTGGTGAAGGTGATCTCCTTGAAGGCGTCCGGCAGCACGCTGGACTTGATGCCCTTGCCGGACAGCGCCGCCAGCTCCTTATTCGCGGCGGACTGGGCTGCGGCCGGGTCCTTGGCGATGTAGTCGTTGGCCTCGATCTGCCCCTTGAGCAGGTCGCTGACGATGGCCGGGTGAGCCTTCAGGAAGCTCTGCGTCACGACCAGGAGCGTGGTCACACCGGGCTCGGTGAACAGGACCTTGCCGCCGTCCTTGACCATCTCGACGTCATAGGGCGACGGTTCGGAGGCGCCGGCGATCTGCCCGGACTGGAACTGCAGCACGGCGTCCGAGTTGGGGTTGGTCGGCTTGATGGTGACGTCTCCCCCGCCGGTGGTCGTGGTGGCCAGGCCGTTCTGCTTAAGCCAGTAGCGCACGGCCACGTCCTGGGTATTCCCCAGGGACGGGGTGTCGACGACCTTGCCCTTCAGCCCGGACGCGCCGGTGATGCCCGGCTTGACGACGACCGACGCGCCCCCGGTGGCCGCACCGGAGATGATCTTGATCGCGGTGCCGCCGGACTTCTGGAAGGCGTTGATCGCGGGGTTCGGGCCCACGTAGGCGGCGTCGAGCTGCCCGGCGAGGATGGCCGTAGTCTCCTGTGTCCCGCTGTTGTAGACGGTGGTCGTCAGCTTGCCGCTGCTGCCGAGATTCTTCGTGAAAAAGCCCTGCTGAATACCGACGAGGGCCGACGCATGCGTGATATTGGCCAGCAGCCCGAGCCGTACGGTCACGGGGGCACTCGCCGCGCCGGAGCTGCTGGAGCTTCCGGATCCGGTGCCGGACGATCCGCATCCCGCCAGGAGCAGCGCCCCCGCCACGACCGCGCCGACACCGGCGCCGAGAAAAGGTCTCCGCATTAGTATTAGTCTCTTTTTCTATCTGGCTGATCGGTAATGTTTTCCATCTGGTTGATCGGTAATGCCTGGATAGTACTACACCGGACCTGTAGGAAATATTGACATCAGCGCCGTGCGGCCGGATGCCGCCGTGGGGTCAGGAGCCGGGAGGCGGGTACTGCCCGTGGGGCTGAATGCCGGGATGCCGGGTGCTGCCTGGGACTTAGCGCCGGGAAGCCGGGGCCGGCGTGCGGCTGGCCGTGGCGACTAGTCGCCGCCCTCCTGCTCGACGTTCACACCCTGGATCGACGGGAACTTCGACAGGCACTGCTCCAGCCGCGCGACGTCCGTGTCGGACGCCTGGTCGATGCGGAACCGCACGTCATAGGCGCCGCTGGTCGCGTTGAGGGCGGTCGGGACCGGCTCCGGGGTGGCGTCCGGCACCGTGGAGCACGCGGCCCGCGCCTTCAGCATCGTCGCCTGGGGGGTACCGGCGTGGAAGGTCACGACCAGTTCCTGCTTGCCCAGCGCGGCGTCGAACTTGGCGCATCCGGCCGCCGCGAGCGCCGCCGCCGCGATCACCGCGCCGGCCAGGCGCCGGTGGCGCGTACCGACTACCCCACGTAGTGCTGGCATGCGCCCAGCCTATGCGCCCGCCCCCGGGCGCGTGCCCCCGGTACGGTAACCACCAGGGATCACGCCATGCACCATCGCCGGGGCGCCCGCGGCTCCGGCCGGTAACTTCTTGCAGACTGGTAACACCATGCGCTCAGCACGTCACATTCTCATCGTCAACGGCCGCAAGGTGCAGCACCCGGTGTTCATTATCGGCGCGCCGCACTCCGGCACGCACCTGCTGGCCCGCGCGCTGAAGCGGACCGGCGGCGTGCACCTGACGATCGGCCAGTCCAGCGTGCTGCGCGTCATCTACGCCTTCGCCCGGCGCCCCTCGATCCACGACGGCCGCGGCGAGGCGGCCGCCTCGGTGCTGCGGGACGCGTTCGGCCAGGGCTGGCGGATCACCGCGCACGGCTGCATGGAGTGCCTCCCGGAGTGCCGGGAGGCCGCCGGGCTGGGCACCGGCATCGGGCCCTGCGCGACCGAGCGCGGCCTCCAGCTGTACGGCGACGCGAGCCCCGACCTGGCCTACTGCGCGGAAGCGCTGACCCACGCCTTCCCGGACGCGCGGATCGTGCAGTTCATCCGGGACGGCCGCGACGTGGTGGCGTGCATGCTCCGCGATCCGGCCATCCTGTCCTGGTTCAAGCCGAGCTTCGCCAACCTCGACACCGAGTTCCCCAACCCCTTCTTCGGGGTGGAGACGGAAGAGGACCGGGACGGCTGGGCGGACCTGTCGGCGGCCGGCAAGTGCGCGATGCGCTGGCGGGGGGCGGTCCGGCTGGCCGCCCGGCTGCGGCGCAGCCTGCCCGCCGAGCAGCTCATCACGGTGCGCTACGAGACGCTGCTCGAGCGGCCCGGCCCGACCGCGTCCGCGATTTCCGCGTTCGTCGGCATGGCGCTGCCGGCCGGCCAGATGCGCGAGGTGCGGGACGCGCCGTCCATCACGGCCGGCGGCTGGCGGCGGGCGCTGTCGCCCGATCAGGCCGCCGACGTGGAGAAGGTCGCGGGCGAAGAACTCCGCCGCGTCGGCTACGCCCTATCCAGCGTCCGTTAAGTAGTAGAGCTACGGCGGTGCTATCGGCGAGCACCGGGAGCAGGTTACGGACAGGCGCTCGCTGCCGGCCCGGCGAGTCCGGGCCAACGGCCCGGCGAGCGGCCGGTGCCGGCGAGAACCGCAGCAGGTCACGGCGAGGCGCTCGCTACCGGCCCAGCGAACCGGGCCTTGCGCCCGGTGAGTGGCCGGTGTGTCGGCGATGTACCACCGCGCGGGCGCGGAGCGCATTCGGGGGGTTGCGGGGGGTCGCCCCCCCGGGCCAGCACTGGCTCATCCCCCCGGGCTAACACTATTCTCCTGGCCGGCGAACTGGGTGTGGTACAGCTCGGCGTAGAGGCCGTCCGCGGCCAGCAGTTCCTCGTGCGTGCCGCGCTCGGTGACCTTCCCGTGGTCGATGACGAGGATCTGGTCGGCGTCCCTGATTGTGGACAGCCGGTGCGCGATGACCAGCGACGTCCGGCCCGCGAGCGCGGTCTTCAGCGCCTGCTGCACGGCGGCCTCCGACTCGGAGTCCAGGTGCGCGGTCGCCTCGTCCAGCACCACCACGGCCGGCGCCTTAAGCAGCAGCCGGGCCAGGGCGACCCGCTGCTTCTCCCCGCCGGACAGCCGGTAGCCGCGGTCGCCGACGATCGTGTCCAGCCCGTCCGGCAGGGCGGCGATCATGTCCCAGATCTGCGCGGCGCGGCAGGCCTCGATCAGCTCGGCCTCGGTGGCCGCGGGCCGCGCGTACGCGAGGTTGGCGCGCAGGGTGTCGTGGAACAGGTGCGCGTCCTGCGTGACGACGCCCACGGCGTCGTGCAGCGACTCCTGCGTGACGTCGCGCAGGTCGTAGCCGCCGATGCGGACGGCGCCGGAGTCGGGGTCGTAGAGCCGCGCGGCGAGGCTGGTGATCGTCGTCTTCCCGGCGCCGGACGGGCCGACCAGCGCGGTCAGCCGGCCGGAGGGCGCGGTGAAGGTCACGCCGTCGAGCACGTTGCGGGTGGCGCCGGTCCGCTCCAGCGCCGGCAGCGCGATCGACTCCAGCGAGGCCAGGGACACCTCGGTGGCACTGGGATAGCGGAACGAGACGTCATCGAACTCGATCGCCGGGGCCGGCCCCGGCCCGCGCAGTGCCGTCGTCCGCAGCATGTCGACCGCGCCGGGCTTGTCCTCGATCAGCGGCTTGAGGTCCAGCACCTCGAAGACCCGGTCGAAGCTGACCAGCGCGGTCATCACGTTGACCTGGACGTTGGACAGCGAGGTGATCGGGGCGTAGACCCGGCCGAGCAGGGCGGTCAGCGCAACCAGCGTGCCGAGCTGGAAGACGCCGCGGATGATCAGGGTGCCGCCCAGCCCGTAGACGACGGCGGTGGCCATCGCGGCCAGCAGGGTGAGCGCGATGAAGAACACCTGCCCGTACATGGCGGTGGTGACGCCGATGTCACGGACCCGGGCGGCGCGCCCGGCGAACACGTCGGCCTCCTCACGCGGCCGGCCGAAGAGCTTGACCAGCATGGCCCCGGCCACGTTGAAGCGCTCGGTCATGGTCGAGCCCATCTCCGCGTCGAGCTGCATCGACTCCCGGGTGAGCCGCTGCATCCGGCGGCCGACCCGCCGGGCGGGCAGGATGAACAGCGGGATCAGCGCCAGCGCGATGATGCTGACCAGCCAGGACAGGTAGAACATGGTGACCAGGATCGCGACCAGGGACAGGACGTTCGACACCACCGAGGACATGGTGGACGTGATCGCCTGCTGCGCCCCGATCACGTCGCCGTTGAGCCGGCTGACCAGGGATCCGGTCTGGGCCCGGGTGAAGAACGCGATCGGCTGCTTCTGCACGTGCCGGAAGACCTGCGTCCGCAGGTCGTAGATGAGGCTCTCGCCGATCCGGGCCGAGAACCACCGGTTGACGACGCCGAGGAAGGCGTCAACCAGCGCGACGCCCGCGACGGCGCCGGCGATCCCGATCACGATCCCCTGGTCGCGGGCCAGGATGCCCTTGTCGATGATGTCCCGCAGCAGCAGCGGGTTGACCACCGTGATCAGCGCGTCCAGCGCGGTGGTGACCATGAAGGCGGCCAGCGCGCCCCGGTACGGCCGCGCGTAGGTGAGGATCCGGCGGACCGTGCCCTTCTTGAGCTTCTGGCGGGTCACCGACGGGTCCTGCCGGAAGGACCTCATCATCGTCATGCTTGCCCGGGCGCTGTACATGCGTGCGGGAACCTCCTCGCCGTGCTGGATTCTTCCCGCGGTGGCCCGTTACGGCGTCCGCCCCTCGCGAACAGCGTGTCCCTGCGCGGCGCTAGACCGTTCCCGCTGGAGCGCGGTCTGCGCGGCCCGTTCGGCCGCCGCCTGTTCCTCCAGCGTACGGCCGGCGGCGGTGGCCAGCAGGTGCTTTGTCGCGCGGACGGTCGCCGCATCGTGCGCGAGCAGCGCGGCGACCAGGCCGTCGACCGCCGCGTCCAGGCCATCGCCGGGGACGACGATCTCGGCCAGCCGCAGCTCGCGGGCCTCGGCCGCACCGACCGTCCGCGTCGTCAGGCACATTTCCAGGGCCCGCGGCAGGCCGACGATGTCGACCAGCGGCTTCGTCCCCGCCAGGTCCGGGACCAGGCCGAGGGCTGGTTCCCTCATGCACAGCTGCGCGTCGTCGGCCAGTACCCGCAGATCGCACGCCAGGGCCAGCTGGAACCCCGCGCCCAGGGCGTGCCCCCGGACCGCGGCCACCGAGACGATGTCCGCCCGGTGCAGCCAGAGGAAGCCGGCCTGCAGGCCGGCCAGCCATTCCCCGAACCCGGGGCTGAGCGGATCGACGAGGGGGTCCTCCCCCGGCACGCCGTCCGCGGAAAACAGCCGCAGGTCGATCCCGGCCGAGAAGGACGGGCCCTCGCCGCGGACGACGACCACGCGCACCTGCGGTGGCAGTCCCGCGCCGATCGCCGCGAGCCCCCGCCACATGCCGGGGGTCATCGCATTACGCCGTTCCGGCCGCTGCAGCGCCACCGTGGCCACCGCGCCGTCGATGTCCAGCCCGAGCCCCATGGCCCCGAGCCCGCTGGCCCCGAGCCCCATGGCACTGTCGGTCATCCGGCCTCCTGCCATTTACGCAGGCCACACTCCGGGACCCGCGCCTCCACCGTATCGGCCGGGGCCCTGGGGGTACCGCCCCGGCGGCGGTACCCGCCTGATTCAGGCGCCGCTCTTGGCCGACGACTTGCCGCGCGTCGCGCCGCCGCGGCCCCGCAGCTTGACTCCCGTCTCGCTGAGCATCCGGTGCACGAAGCCGTACGACCGGCCCGTCGAGGCCGCGAGGGAACGGATGCTCTCGCCCGCGTCGTACCGGCTCTTGAGGTCGGCCGCGAGCTTGGAACGGTCCGCGCCCGTCACCCGTGTGCCCTTCTTGAGCGTCTCGGCCACATTTACCTCCCGTTAGGTAGAGTCACCGCTGCGTAACGTCGCCCCCCGCCATGATCAGGCACCGATGCCGGAATAGCCACCCGCATTGAGGTAAACGATCATTATTTTCGCCAGCGGGGCCCGATGACGACAAGCTCACGCAAGTGACACCAGATCCTCGAAATCTTCGTTCCAGGCGTCCTCTACCCCGTCGGGCAGCAAAATGACTCTCTCCGGCGAAAGGGCTTCAACTGCCTCCTCATCGTGGGTGACCAAAACGATCGCTCCGGCGTATCCGCGCAGCGCGGCCAGGATCTCCGCGCGGCTCGCAGGGTCCAGGTTGTTGGTCGGCTCGTCCAGCAGCAGCACGTTCGCCCCGGACACGACGAGCAGGGACAGCGCGAGGCGGGTCTTCTCCCCGCCGGACAGCACGCCCGCGGGCTTGGCCACGTCGTCGCCGGAGAACAGGAACGACCCCAGCACCGTCCGCTGCTCGGACTCGGTGAGGCCCGGGGCGGCCGAGCGCATGTTCTCCAGCACGGTGCGCTCGACGTCCAGCGTCTCGTGCTCCTGCGCGTAGTAGCCGAGCCGCAGGCCGTGCCCGGGCGCGACGGCCCCGGTGTCCGGCGGCTCGATCCCGGCCAGCAGCCGCAGCAGGGTCGTCTTGCCCGCGCCGTTCAGGCCGAGGATCACGACCCGGCTGCCGCGGTCCACGGCGATGTCGACGTCGGTGAAGACCTCCAGGCTGCCGTAGCTCTTGGCCAGCCCGGTGGCCGCGAGCGGGGTCCGGCCGCACGGGGCCGGGACGGGGAACCGCAGCTTGGCCACGCGGTCGGCGGCCCGCTCCTCGGCCAGCCCGGACAGCAGGCGCTCGGCCCGGCGCTGCATGCCCTGGGCCGCCCTGGCTTTCGTGGCCTTGGCCCGCATCCGGTCGGCCTGCGCGCTGAGCGCCGCGGCCTGGCGTTCGGCGTTGGCGCGTTCCCGCTTGCGCCGCCGCTCGTCGGTTTCCCGCTGCTGCAGGTAGGCCCGCCAGCCCAGGTTGTAGTAGTCGATCACCGACCGCTGCGCGTCCAGGCAGAACACCTTGTTCACGACCGCGTCGAGCAGCGTGGCATCGTGGCTGACCACCATCAGGCCGCCACGGTAGGTGCGCAGGTGGTCGCGCAGCCAGGTGATCGAGTCCGCGTCCAGGTGGTTCGTCGGCTCGTCCAGCAGCAGCATCTGGGAGTCGCCGAACAGGATCCGGGCGAGCTCGATCCGGCGCCGCTGGCCCCCGGACAGGGTGCCGAGCGGCTGGTGCATCACCCGGTCGGGCAGCCCGAGGCTGGTGGCGAGGGCCGCCGCCTCCGCTTCGGCCGCGTACCCGCCCAGCACGGACATCCGCTCTTCCAGCCGGGCGTACCGGCGGATGGCCGCGTCGGCCCGGTTCCGGTCCGGGTCGGACATCTGCACCTCGGCCTGGCGCATCCCGGCGCGCAGCTCGTCGAGGCCCCGCGAGGACAGCACGCGGTCCACCGCCATGACGTCCAGGTCGCCGGTGCGCGGATCCTGGGGCAGGTAACCGATGGCGCCGCTGCGCCGGACGGTCCCGGCCGCGGGCAGCGCCTCGCCGGCCAGCACCTTGAGCAGGGTTGTCTTTCCGGCCCCGTTCCGGCCCACCAGGCCAACCCGGTCGCCGGGCCCCACCTGGAAATTCGCGCCGTCCAGCAGCAGCCGTGCGCCGGCGCGCAGTTCTATCCCACTTGCCACAATCAAGAAAAACCACTCCTGCTTCCGTCAACACATGAACGCGGGCAATCAATCCGCGGCGGCCGCACCGGGGCGCCTGCGGATGGCCCGCTAGGGAAGGAGTGGAGGCACAGGCCGAAGTCTACCGGACGCCGGGTCCCGATTCCGAGGGGATTTCCGGGCCGGCCAGCGTCTCGGTAAGCCGGATCCGGATCGCGCGGAACAGCCGCGGGCTGTCCCGCAGCACCGGGCGGGAAGCGAATGTGACACTCCGCTACCGACCCATCGGCGGCGAGCAGCACCAGGACCGCCGGATCCGTGTCGGCACTTAGCTGACCATGGCGTTTGCCGAAAGCGCGGACCCACGCGGGGAAACGCTCGGGGGCGACCTCCAGCCACCGGCTTTCCCCGGCTGGTGGAATTACCACTACTTAGAGCCTCCGTACGTTTACTATCCGTATAACGAATCGCGGTCTTAACGACCAGCGCCGGCTGCCGCGGGGGCGCCGGCGCCCCCGTGCCGGTACCAGCGACAGGCAAGGAAGACGACGATGACCCCGACTGGCCCTGATTTTCCCGCCCCTCCGGGTGGCCCCGCGAATGGCGCAGGCCACGGCCTGCCGCGGCGCGGCATCGTAATGCATGACGCCGGCCGGGCCCGGGCCGCCGCGCCCGGCCGCCCCTGGGCGGACGATGATCTCGTCGAGCACGCCCTGGCCGCGGCGGTCAAGGACGGCGAGCGGATCAGCGAGTTCCTCGACGTGCTCAGCCGGGGCCGGCTGTGGCTGCCGCTGCCCACCGACGGTGGGCCGGTGACCGACGGCTCGGCCATTCAGCTCCCCACGGTCACCTACCTGGGGGCCGAGTTCGTGCCCGCGTTCACGTCGGCCGAGCGGCTGGCCCGTTGCGGCCACGGGGCACCGGCCGAGGACGGCGAGCGGCCGGAGGCCGGGTGGTCGGTGCTGAACGGGCAGCGGGCCGGCTGGATGGCCGCCCGGGTCCCCAGCGCCGGGGGGATGCGGCCGGCCGACCCGCACGTCGTGGTGCCCGCGGCCGAACTGGCCCGGCGGCTGCCGCCGGGCCTCGGGATCGCGCTCAACCCGGGCGCGGCGGCGAGCGTGCCGATCTACCCGGGAGGCGTCCGGTACCTGGCCGCGGCGGAGTGGCGGGCCGGAGAGGCACGGATCCGGCTGGGCCAGCCGCCGGTCGAGCCGGAGAGCCTGCTGCGTGAAGTCTCGGCGGGCCTGCGCCCGATCGCCGCGGCCCGGCAGGCGGCCCGGGCGTGGCTGTCGGTCCCCGGTGCCGGGGAGGGCCTGATCATCTCGGTCACCCTCGACGACCCGGCGGACCGGGAGTCCCAGGAGGCGGTCCTGATGGCGGTGGAGCAGGCCGCCGTGGTGGCGGGGCCGACCGCCCGGTTCCCGATCGACGTGACGTTTCCCGGTGAGCTCGAGCCGGACGACGTCGACCGGTGGATCGCCGACCACGCGATGCCGTTCCACCTGCGGGCCTGACGGCCCGGGCGGGCAGGTATCGTCGCCAGGCATGAGCGAGCAGGCGGGAGGCGGCGCCGCGGCGCGCTCCGCCCGCCGCGTCATCACCGCCACCACGCACCTGGCCGCGGTGCCGTACGTGCCCGAGATCAGGCTGCAGCAGGCCGAGGACCCGTTCACGGTCTGGGAGCAGCTGGAGCAGGAGGCGGGCCAGGGCAGCCTGCCGCCGCCGTTCTGGGCGTTTCCCTGGGCCGGCGGCCAGGCGCTGGCCCGCTACCTGCTCGATCATCCGGCGGTGGTGGCCGGCCAGCGGGTGCTCGACGTGGCCTCCGGCTCGGGACTGGTCGCGATCGCCGCGGCCCGCAGCGGGGCACGTCCCGTGCTGGCGGCCGACGTGGACGAGATCGCCGTCCGCGCGATCTCGGTCAACGCGGCGGCCAACGGCGTGCGCGTCACGCCCGTCCTCGCCGACCTGCTGGACGGTGACGGGGACGGCGCGGGCGTCGTGCTGTGCGCCGACGCCTTCTACGAGCAGGATCTGGCCGGGCGGATCCTGGCTTTCCTGGACCGCGCCCGGGTGCGCGGCGCCCGGGTGCTCGCCGGGGACCCGGGACGGGCCTTCCTGCGCACCGCCGGGTTCACCCCGGTGGCCCGCTACGAGATCCCGGTCACGATCGCGCTGGAGGGCATGACCGCGAAACGGGCCACCGTCTACGAGGTCACCGGCTGAGGCCCGCGCGTCAGGTTGCGGCCAGGCCGCCGCCTGTCCGATCATGCCGACATGGCGGACCGGCTCCCTCTCCCGGCCTTGTTGTCGCAGGCCCTGGTGGCGTTCACGATCGAATCCGACAACGAATTCGAGCACCGGATGCCGCACCGCACGACGGATCACAGCGCGCCCGGCGATCGTGGCCCCTGGCTGGTATCCATGGCCATGTGGTTCAACTGCATGCAGTTCGTTACCGAGGAGCCGATGCCGGTCAGCGAACTGGAGCGGCTCGCCCGGACCAGGACGAACCTGGACGGCATGCGGCGCTGGGGCTACGTGTTCCTGGGACCGGCGTCCGGTGATCCCCGCCGCCAGCCCCGGCCAGCGGACCTGACCATCCGCGCCACCGGTAAGGGCCAGCGGGCCCAGCAGGTCTGGCGGCCACTGCCCGGCGACATCGAGGACCGCTGGCGGGAACGTTTCGGCGCGGACCAGATCGGCCGGCTGCGTGCCGCCCTGTGGGCCCTGGCCGCCCGCGCCGAGGCGGAGCTGCCGGACTGCCTGCCGATTCTCGGCTACGGACTGTTCAGCGCCAGGAAAACCACGTACCCGCGCCGCGAGCCGGCGGCCGGCGCGGCGGACCCTGGCCTGCCCCTGCCCGTCCTGCTCGCCCGGGTCCTGCTGGGCTACGCCATCCGGTTCGAGCAGCGCTCCCCGATCTCCCTGGCCATCTGCGCCAACGTGCTGCGTGTCCTGACCGAGGCGGGGGTCAGGGTCCGCGACCTGCCGGCGGCGAGCGGCGTGTCGAAGGAATCGATCGCGATGGCCATGGGCATCCTCACCAAGGCGGACCTGGCCGCGGTGGGCCCCGATCCGGGCGGCGGCCGGTGGAAGGTGGCGCGGCTGACCCCGCGCGGCCAGGAAGCTCAGTGGGCGTACGCAGACTGGACCGCCTCCGTCGACCAGAAGTCGGCCGAGCGGTTCGGCGCGGACGAGGTGGCCCGCCTCCGGGCGGCCCTTGAACCGCTGGCCGGCGATGGCGCCTCGCCGCTGATGCGGGGCCTGGAACCGTACCCGGACAACTGGCGGGCCGATACCTGGCCGCCGCAGACCCTGCCGCACTACCCGATGGTGCTGCACCGCGGCGGCTTCCCGGACGGCAGCTGACCCCGGCCCGGGCCGCCCGGCTAGGCTCGGCACCCATCCACGTGGCGAAGGAACGAGGCTAATGAACGACTGCCCCACCCGCGCCGTCCGAGCGGGCTCGTTCGATTCCGCGGCCGGCCTGTACGAGCGCGGGCGGCCGCCCTACCCGCCCGCGGCGCTGGACTGGCTGCTGCCGCCCGGCGCGCGGCGCGTTCTCGACCTGGGCGCAGGGACCGGGAAACTCACCCGTCAGCTGGTGACGCGCGGCCTGGACGTGGTGGCGGTCGAGCCACTGGACGGCATGCGGGCGGAGCTGGCCCGGGCGGTGCCGGGCGCGCGGGTGCTGGCCGGCTCGGCGGAGCGGATCCCGCTCGCGGACGGCGCCGTGGACGCGGTGCTGGCCGCGCAGGCCTGGCACTGGGTCGACCCGCCGCGCGCGGTGCCGGAGGTGGCCCGGGTGCTGGCCCCGGGCGGCACGCTGGGCCTGGTGTGGAACGAGCGGGACGAGCGGGAGAGCTGGGTCGCCGAACTGGGCCGGATCATCGGCGAGACCCGCCCGGAAGAAGACGGCGCGGATGACGGCGAGGACAACACGAGCGACCACCCGCGGGTGGGCCCGCCGTTCGGGCCGCTGGAACGCCGTGACGTGCCCTGGACCCACCGGCTATCCGTCCCCGAGCTGCTCGACATGGTGGCCTCGCGCAGTTACGTCATCCTGATGGCGCCGGACGAGCGCCAGGCGCTCCTGGACCGGGTGCGGCAGCTGGCCGAAACGCACCCGGCGACCGCCGGGCAGCCGGAGCTAGACCTGCCGTATATCACCCAGTGCTGGCGGTGTCGCCGGCCCTAGGGTCTCAGATGTTGAAGCCGAGGGCGCGCAGCTGCTCGCGGCCGTCCTCGGTGATGTGCTCCGGGCCCCACGGCGGCAGCCACACCCAGTTGATCCGGAAGTCGGACACGACCCCTTCGAGCGCCTCGCGGGCCTGGTCCTCGATCACGTCCGTCAGCGGGCAGGCCGCGCTGGTCAGCGTCATGTCGATGGACGCGATCCGGTCGGCGTCCAGCGTCACCCCGTAGACCAGGCCGAGGTCCACGACGTTGATCCCCAGTTCGGGGTCCACCACGTCGCGGAGCGCCTCGAGCACGTCCTCGTTTTCCTGAGTCTCCGCCAGCGGCGCCGCATCGCCCGCAGTGGCGGGCGAGTCGGCGGTGTCCGGCTGGCTGGTCATGTTCTCGGTCATGATGCGTGTCCTGTCGTCTCGTCCAGCGCGCGCCCGGTGGCGTCCTTCCAGGCCATCCAGCCGAGCAGCGCGCACTTGATCCGTGCCGGGTACTTGGAGACACCGGCGAAGGCCACCGCGTCCTCCAGCGTGCTCTCATCCGGCGCGGCCTCGCCCTTTGACTGCATGAGGTCGAGGAACTCCTGCGCGATCCGCATCGCCTCGCCGACCGGCTTGCCGATCACCAGGTCCGACATGACCGAGGCGCTGGCCTGGCTGATGGAGCAGCCCAGGGCGTCGTAGGACACGTCGGCCACCACCGGGTCGCCGCCGGCGTCCTTGAGCGTGACCCGCAGGGTCACCTCATCCCCGCACGTCGGGTTCACGTGGTGAACCTCGGCGTCGAACGGCTCCCGCAGCCCCTTGTGGTGCGGGTTGCGGTAGTGGTCCAGGATGATCTCCTGGTACAGCGACTGGATCTGCATATGTGCCTTAGCCAGATCGGTGATCAGTTATTCCCGGTTCCGGTCGTTTACGGTCAGGCCACACCGAAGAACTGCTGCGCCTGGCGGATGCCCGCCGCCAGCGCGGTCACTTCCTCGTGCGTGTTGTACAGGTAGAACGACGCGCGGGTGCTGGCCTGCACGCCCAGCGCCCGGTGCAGCGGCCAGGCGCAGTGGTGCCCGGCCCGCACGGCGATGCCCAGCTCGTCGAGCACCTGGCTGACGTCGTGCGGGTGCACGCCGTCCACCTCGAAGGAGATCGCCGTGCCACGGTCGGCGGCCTCCGTGGGCCCCAGGATCCGCACCCCCGCCAGCTCGGCGAGCTGGGTGAGCGCGTCCGTCAGCAGGGACTGCTCGTGCTCGTGGATGGCCGCGCGCCCGGTCTCGCTCAGGTAGTCGACGGCCGCGCTGAGGCCGGCCGCCTCCGCGATCGGCATCGTGCCCGCCTCGAACTTGTGCGGCGGGACGGCGAACGTTGAGTGATCCATCCAGACGGTCTCGATCATCTCACCGCCGCCCAGGAACGGCGGCATCTCGTCCAGCAGTTCCCGGCGGCCCCACAGCACGCCGATGCCGGTCGGCCCGCACATCTTGTGCCCGGTGAAGCCGACGAAGTCGGCCCCGAGGTCCTGCACGTCCACCGGCATGTGCGGCACCGACTGGGCCGCGTCGGCGAGCACCAGCGCGCCCACCGCGTGCGCGCGGTCGGCGATCAGGCGTACCGGGTTGACCGTGCCCAGCACGTTCGACTGGTGTACGAGCGACACCAGCTTGGTGCGCTCGGTGATCAGGTCGTCCAGCTGCGACAGGTCGAGCCGGCCGTCCGGGGTCACGCCGAACCAGCGCAGGGTCGCCCCGGTGCGCTGGCAGAGCAGCTGCCACGGCACCAGGTTGGAGTGGTGCTCCATCTCGGTGACGACGATCTCGTCGCCGGGGCCGAGCCGGAACCGGGCCGGGGCTGCCGCGCCGACCGACGCGTTGCCCATCGAGTAGGCGACCAGGTTGATCGCCTCGGAGACGTTCTTGGTGAACACGATCTCCGATTCGTCGCGCGCACCGACAAAGCCGGCCACCGTGATCCGGGCGCCTTCGTAGGCGGCGGTCGCCTCCTCACCGAGCTCGTGCGTGGCCCGGTGGATGTTGGCGTTGTGCCGCTCGTAGAAGCCGCTGATCGCGTCGATGACCTGGCGCGGCTTCTGCGAGGTGTTGGCGCTGTCCAGGTAGGTCAGCGGCTTCCCGCCGCGCACCTGCCGGTCCAGGATTGGGAAGTCCTTGCGGACCCGTCCGACGTCCAGCGTCATGCGGCCGCCTCCGCCGTGACGAACTTCTCGTAACCGTCGCGCTCCAGCTCCTCGGCCAGCTCCGGGCCGCCCTGGCGGACGATCCGGCCGGCCACGAACACGTGCACGAAGTCCGGCTGCACGTACCGCAGGATCCGGGTGTAGTGCGTGATGAGCAGGACGCCGTGGCCGGGGTCGGCGCGGAACCGGTTGATGCCCTCCGACACGACCTTGAGCGCGTCGATGTCCAGGCCCGAGTCGGTCTCGTCGAGGATGGCGATTGTCGGGTTCAGCAGCTCGAGCTGCAGCACCTCGTGCCGCTTCTTCTCCCCGCCGGAGAAGCCCTCGTTCAGGTTCCGCTCGGCGAACGCGGGGTCGATGGACAGGCCGGCCATGGCCGCGCGCATGCTCTTCATGAAGTCGCGCAGCTTCGGCGCCTCGCCCCGGACCGCGGTGACCGCGGTGCGCAGGAAGTTCGACACCGACACGCCCGGCACCTCCACCGGGTACTGCATGGCCAGGAACAGGCCCGCGCGGGCGCGCGCGTCCACGCTCATGGCCAGCACGTCCTCGCCGTCCAGCGTCACCGAGCCCTGGGTCACGTGGTACTTGGGGTGCCCCGCGATGGCGTAGGCGAGGGTGGACTTTCCGGAGCCGTTGGGCCCCATGATCGCGTGCGTCTCCCCCGCGTTGACGTCGAGGTCGACGCCGCGCAGGATCTCGCGCTGGGTACCGGCCGCTTCCTCCACACTGACGTGCAGGTCGCGGATCTCAAGGGTCGCCATTGTCTGTGATCTCCAGATACGTATTGCCGTGGTTTACGGGAGCGCGATGTAGACGTCGTCGCCCTCGGTCTTCACTGGGTAGACCGGCACCGGCTCGGTGGCCGGGGGGCCGGTCGGCTCGCCGGTCCGTACGTCGAAGCAGGACCCGTGCAGCCAGCACTCCAGGGTGTGGTCGTACACCTCGCCCTCGGACAGCGGGACCTCGGCGTGCGAGCACACGTCGTGCAGCGCGTACACCTGGCCCTCGGCCCGCACCACCGCGACGGGGGTGCCCGCCACGTCCACACCGAGCGCGCCGTCCTCGGGCACATCCTTCAGTGAGCAGGCGAACACGAATCTGGCCTCCGTGTCGGGCTGCGTCATCCGAGCTCCGCTTCGACCGCGGCGGAGACCCGGTCGCGCAGGTCCGGCACCCGGATCTTGTCCAGCAGCTCGCCGAAGAAGCCCTGGATAACCAGGCGGCGGGCCAGCTCATAGGGAATGCCGCGGGCCATCAGGTAGAACAGGTGCGTGTCCTCCAGGCGGCCGTTGGCGCTGGCGTGCCCGGCGCCGCGCACCTCGCCGGTGAGGATCTCCAGGTTCGGCACCGAGTCGGCGCGTGCCCCGTCGGTCAGCACCAGGTTCCGGTTGTACTCGTAGGTGTCCGTACCGGTGGCGTCCGCGCCGATCAGCACGTCCCCGATCCAGACGCTGTGCGCGCCGTCGCCCTTCAGCGCCCCCTTGTACAGCACGCGGCTGCGGCAGTCGGGCGCCGTGTGCGCGACGAACAGCCGGTGCTCCAGGTGCTGCCCGGCGTCGGCGAAGTAGAGCCCGTTCAGCTCGGCGTCGCCGCCCCGGCCGGCGTAGGAGACGGACGGCACGATCCGGACCACGTCGCCGCCGAAGGAGACGACGGTGTGCGAGATCCGCGCGTCCTTGCCCAGCCGGGCGTGGTGGTGGGACAGGTGCACCGCGTCATCGGCCCAGTCCTGCAGGCTGATCACGTCGAGGGACGCGCCGTCCGCCACCGACAGCTCAACGTTGTCGGCGTAGGTGGCGCTGCCCTGGTGGTCGAGGACAAGCGTGGCGCGGGCGTTCGGGCCGATGTCCACCAGCGTGTGCCCGAACGCGGCGCCGTCGGTGCCCTCGCCGCGCACGCTGACGATGGTGGGCCCGGACGTGACGGTCCCGGCGGGCACGGTGATCACGGTGGCCGCGGCGAACGAGGCGAACGCGCGCGCGCTCACCCGGTCCGCCGGCACGTAGACGGAGCCGAGCCGCGGGTCGCCGCGTTCCGCCTTGTCCAGCTTGACCTCGGGCGACGGCGTGACCTCCACGCTCCAGCGGCCCTCGGGCAGCGGGTCCGCGCCGTGCAGGCCGCGCAGGCGGCGCAGCGGCGTGAACCGCCACTCCTCCTCACGGCCGGTCGGCACCGGGAAGTCGGCCGGGTCGTACGAGGCGCGGGAGTGCAGCCTGGAGACGGGCGCGTCGGATTCGAGCGCCCCTTGAAGCCCTGCCATCAGCCGACCGCCCCCTCCATCTGGAGCACGATCAGCCGGTTGAGCTCCAGCGCGTACTCCATCGGGAGCTCGCGCGCGATCGGCTCGACGAAGCCGCGGACGATGGTGGCCATCGCCTCGTCTTCGGTCATACCCCGGCTCATCAGGTAGAACAGCTGGTCCTCGGAGATCTTGGAGACCGACGCCTCGTGGCCCATCTCCACGTCGTCCTCGCGCACGTCCACGTACGGGTAGGTGTCCGACCGGCTGATCGCGTCCACCAGCAGCGCGTCGCACTTGACCGTGGACTTGGAGTGCTCGGCGCCCTCCTGCACGTTGACCAGGCCGCGGTAAGAGGTCCGGCCGCCGCCCCGCGCCACGGACTTGGACACGATCGTGGACGAGGTGTTCGGCGCGCAGTGCACCATCTTGGCGCCGGCGTCCTGGTGCTGGCCCTCACCCGCGAACGCGACCGACAGGGTCTCGCCCTTGGCGTGCTCGCCCATCAGGTAGACCGCCGGGTACTTCATCGTCACCTTGGAGCCGATGTTCCCGTCGATCCACTCCATGGTCGCGCCCTGCTCGGCGATCGCCCGCTTGGTGACCAGGTTGTAGACGTTGTTCGACCAGTTCTGGATCGTGGTGTACCGGCAGCGCGCGTCCTTCTTCACAATGATCTCGACCACCGCGGAGTGCAGCGAGTCGGACTTGTAGATCGGCGCGGTGCAGCCCTCCACGTAGTGCACGTAGGCGCCCTCGTCCACGATGATCAGCGTCCGCTCGAACTGGCCCATGTTCTCGGTGTTGATCCGGAAGTAGGCCTGCAGCGGGATGTCGACGTGCACGCCCTTCGGCACGTAGATGAACGAGCCACCGGACCACACGGCCGTGTTCAGCGCGGCGAACTTGTTGTCGCCCGGCGGGATCACCGTGCCGTAGTACTCCTGGAACAGCTCCGGGTGCTCGCGCAGCGCCGTGTCGGTGTCGAGGAAGATGACGCCCTTCTCCTCGAGGTCCTCACGGATCTTGTGGTAGACGACTTCGCTCTCGTACTGCGCCGCGACGCCCGCGATTAGCCGCTGCTTCTCCGCCTCGGGGATGCCCAGCCTGTCGTAGGTGTTCTTGATGTCGGCGGGCAGGTCGTCCCAGCTCTCCGCCTGCTTCTCGGTCGACCGGACGAAGTACTTGATGTTGTCGAAGTCGATGTCGGACAGGTCGGCACCCCACGCCGGCAGCGGCTTGCGCCCGAACATGCGCAGCCCCCTCAGGCGGAGGTCCAGCATCCACTCGGGCTCGTTCTTCTTGCCCGAGATGTCGCGGACCACGTCCTCGGACAGGCCGCGGCGTGCGGACTCGCCGGCCACGTCGGAGTCGGCCCAGCCGAACTTGTACGTGCCGAGGTCGTCAAGCCTGTCGTTCGCGGTTGTCGTCATATGAAGAGGTCCCTCGTTTTGTCAGCGGCTGGTGATAGCTTCTCCTGCGCCTGGCTTTATCAAGCCGGATCCGCCTCAGGGCATGAGGTGGCAGCGCGGGGAGACTTCTAGGGGTTGCCCGAGTCTGTGAGCCGCGAACCAGCAGCGTGACCAGGTCACGGCTGGAATCCCGGCCTGTCCAGGGCTTGGAGGATGCCAAATGAAGAGCCCTCCGGAGCTCGCGGCGATTCAACATGGCTGACCGCCACGGCATTCCGCGCTTGCCTGAGCGCTTATGCCCTGGCGGTCAGCCAGGGAGCGGCCGGTGACGTGGGTGGTGCAGATGCCGTCGCCGTGCGCGATCGTGGCCAGCCGCTGCACGGGCCGGCCCAGCAGCCGGCTGAAGGCCTCGGTCTCCGCCTCGCACAGCTGCGGGAACTCGGCGGCGACGTGCGCCACCGGGCAGTGATGCTGGCACAGCTGCTCGCCGTCGGCCAGCGGGCCGGCCGCCGGGCCGGGAGCCGCGCACGCCGAGGCGGCGTATCCGTCCGCGGACAGCGCGTCGGCCAGGGCCCGTACCCGGTCCGCGGGGGCCGCGCTGGCCAGCACCGCCCCGTACCGCCGCTCCAGTTCGGACACCTGGTGGCGGGCGAACTTCTCGACCGCGGCCGGGCCGGCCTCGGCGGCCAGGAAGCGGAGCGCGCTGCTGGCCAGGTCGTCGTAGGTGTGCTCGAAGGCGCTGCGGCCGGCGTCGGTGATCGCGAACAGCCGCGCCGGGCGCCCGCGGCCCCGGCTGGCGTAGGTCCGGGCGGTCCGCGTCTCGATCAGGCCCTCGGCGAGCAGCGTGTCCAGGTGCCGCCGGATGGCGGCGGGGGTCAGCCCGAGCCGGCCGCCGATGACCGACGCCGTGGACGGCCCGAGCTCGAGGATCAGCCGGGCCACCCGGGCCCGGGTACCGCGCTCCGCGCGGGCCTGCGCGGACAGCTCGCCACCCGGCTGCGGCCCGGTGCCCCCGGCGGGGCTCTCCGTGCCGCGCGGACCCGGGCGCACGGAGCCGCGGGCCACGGCACCGTGTGCCGCCGCCTTCCGCTCCTGGTCCACTGCCCGCATAATTTTCATAACACAAGTATGCCGTAAATAAGTCCGGTCCGGCACAGTTTACCGAACGGCAATGTGACGTAAATCGCCGGCCCTGGCGCGTCCGGCCGGCGAACCACCCCCGGGACCGTAACGTCATAGGGGTAGCGGCCGATGAGGGAAGAACTGGAGATCATGGCGTCACCCCAGCCCGACGTGCCCGACCTGCTGGACGTGCAGGTCCCGGCCGGCACCACGGTGCTCGCGGTCAGCGACTTGCACCTGCCGCCGCGGCGCACGGAGGTCTCGGCGCGCTCGTGTGAGGTGCTGGCGCGCCGCCTGGCCGCCGAGACCGGCCCGGTCACCGTGGTGCTGGCCGGTGACGTGCTCGAGCTGCTCGGGTTCCCGCAGGCCACCGCGGCGGAGATCCTGCGCGAGCACGACACCCTGTGTGCCGCGCTGCTCGCCGTGACCCAGCGGGGCGGCCAGGTCATCTACGCCGCCGGCAACCACGACGGCGATCTGGCCTGGGACCTCAAGACCGCCGACGCGGTACGCGAGATGACCGGGGCCCAGCTCTGCCTGGCGGCGGACCTGGTGCTGCCCGGCGGCGGCCGGGTCCGGGTCGAGCACGGCCACCAGCTCGACCCGTACAACTGCTTCCACGACCAGCGGAACTGCCTCGACACCCCGCTCGGCCATCACATTGTCCGGCAGGTCCTGCCGCGCATCGAGTTCCTGGGCCGGGACTGGCTGGACGGCGCGCACGAGATGGCGGACCCGGCCGACTTCCCCGCCTTCGTCGGCTCCCGGCTGTTCTACCGCAAGCTGGTCCGGCACGCCTGGTGGCTGATCCTGCTGCCGGTGGCGCTGCTGCTCGCCCTGCGGGTGTCGGAGCTGTTCGAGCTGCAGTCGCGGTACCCGGACACCACCCGGTGGGTGCACGGCGCCGAAATCCTCGGCTACGGCGCCGTGGCCGACCTGATCGTGGTCGCCGTCATCATCGCGATCGTGTCGCGCCGGGCCTGGACGGCGATCAGCGCGCTCGCGCTGGACGAGCGGGGCTACGGGCAGAACCGCGCGGCCCGGCAGCGCGCCGCGGACCTGACCGGCGACGGCCACCGCGGTTTCCTGTCCGGGCACACGCACCACCCGGAGCTGCGTGACGCCGGTCATGGCTTCTACGCCAACACCGGCTCGTGCACGACAGTCGTGGAGGCGGCCGCCACCCGCCTCGGCATGCCGCCCGCGTACCTGCGCACCCAGCAGATCACCTGGGTCGAGATCACCGGCGGCCAGGTCAGCCTGATGGCCGCGCGCATCCAGCTGGGCGGGGCCACCCGGCTGGAACGGTACGCCGCGCACCGCCACAACCAGTACACGGCCATCCCGGCAAAAGTCGCCTCATGGCCGGAAAACGCCGCCCGGGCCGGCACCCGCCGCCCGGCGCCAGGCGAGCGCCCATAGACTCGCGGACGTGAGCACCGTCCCCGCCGTCGAACTGGTGAACCTGGTGAAGCGGTATCGCCACGCGGTCGCCGTAGACGGGCTGACACTGCGCGCAGCCCGCGGCGAGGTGACCTCGATCCTCGGCCCGAACGGGGCGGGCAAGACCACCACCATCGAGATCTGCGAGGGCTACCGGCACGCCGACGGCGGGACGGCGCAGGTCCTCGGGCTGGACCCGGCGCGCGACGGGCACGCCCTGCGTCCCCGGATCGGGGTCATGCTGCAGGCGGGCGGGGTACCGCCGGCCGTCCCCGCCGGTGAGTACCTCCGGCTGCTGTCCCGTTTCCACGCCCATCCGCTGGATCCGGCCGGGCTGCTCGGCCGGGTCGGGCTGACCGACGCGGCCCGCACCCCCTACAAGCGCCTGTCGGGCGGCCAGCAGCAGCGGCTGGCCCTAGCCGCCGCCGTGATCGGCCGCCCCGAGCTGGTCTTCCTGGACGAGCCCACGGCCGGCATGGACCCGCAGGCCCGCCACGCCACCTGGGACCTGATCGGCGAGCTGCGTGCCTCCGGGGTGACGGTCATCCTGACCACGCACTTCATGGAGGAGGCCGAACGGCTGTCCGACCAGGTGGCGATCATCGACCACGGCCGGCTCGTAGCGGGCGGCACGCCCGCCGAGCTCTGCGGCGGCGCCGGCCAGCTGCGGTTCCGCGCCGAGATCGGGCTGGACACCGACGGCCTGCTGTCCGCGCTGCCGGACGGCAGCATGGCCAAGGAGTCGCCGGCCGGGCACTACGTCATCGAGGTCCCGGACGGGATCAGCCCGCAGCTGCTGGCCTCGGTGACCGCGTGGTGCGCCGAGCACGGCGTGCTGCCGACCAGCCTGCGGATCGAGAGCCGCACCCTGGAGGACGTCTTCCTGGAGCTGACCGGACGGGAGCTGCGCCCGTGACCGCGGCAGGGCCGCCCGTCCCGGCCCCCGCCCCCGCGGCGGGCGCCGGGTTCGCCCCGGCGCCGGGAGCCGCGCCGCTGCCCCGGATGATCGCCGCGCAGACCGCGATGGAGACCCGCACGACGCTGCGCAACGGCGAGCAGCTCGTGGTCACGCTGGTGATCCCGCTGGGGCTGCTGGCCATGTTCAGCCTGGAGCCGCTGGTCAGCCTGGGCAGCGGCAGCCGGGTCGATTTCCTGGCCCCCGGCATCATCGCGCTGGCCGTGATGTCGACCGCGTTCACCAGCCAGGCCATCGCCACCGGCTTCGAGCGCCGGTACGGCGTGCTCAAGCGGCTCGGCGCGACGCCGCTGTCGCGGACGGGCCTGATCTCGGCCAAGACCGCCACCGTCATCCTCATCGAGCTGCTGCAGGCGGCCGTCATCGCCGCCGCCGCCACCGGCCTGGGCTGGCGGCCGCACGCCTCGGCATGGGCGTTCCTGACCGTGCCGCTGCTGGTGCTGGCCGGCACCGCGGCGTTCAGCGGGCTGGCCCTGCTGATGGCCGGCACCCTGCGCGCCGAAGCCACGCTGGCCCTGGCCAACCTGGTCTACATCGTGCTGCTCGGGGTGGGCGGCGTGGTGTTCCCGCTCACCAAGTTCCCCGCCGCGGCCCGCCCGTTCCTGACCCTGCTGCCCACCGGCGCGCTCGCCACCGGGCTGCGCGCCGTCCTGGCGGACGCCGCCGGGGTCCCGGTCCGCGACCTGATCGTGCTCGTCGTCTGGGCCGTCGTGGGGATCGGCCTGGCCGTGCGCACGTTCCGCTGGGAGTGAGCACCCCGCACGGACCGGGCGGACCGGGCATCGGACCAGACGGCGGACCGGGCAGCGGACCGGGCGGCGGACCAGGCAGCGGAGCGGGTAGCGGACCGGGCGGCGGACCAGACCGCGGAGCGGGTAGCGGACCGGGCGGCGGACCAGACGGCGGAGCGGGCGGGACTGGCCGGGGCCGGCGGGCGCAGAACGTGGCCGGGCCGGCCACGCTGGTCGCCGCCGGGATCGTGTCCGTGCAGCTCGGCGCGGGCCTGGCCACCCGGCTCTTCCACGAGGTGCCGCCCGCCGCGGTGACCGGGCTGCGGCTGTGGAGCGCCGCGGTTGTCCTGCTGATCATCGGCGGGCGCGGGGCGAAGGCGGCCGTCACCGGCCTGGTGACCCGCCGGGCCTGGCGTGATGCGGCCGTCTCGGTGTCGTTCGGGGTGTGCCTGGGCGCGATGAACTTCGTCTTCTACCAGGCCATCGCGCGGGTGCCGCTCGGCGTGGCGGTGACCATCGAGTTCCTCGGCCCGCTGGCCGTCGCGGTGGCCGGCTCGCGCCGCCCGCTGGACCTGCTCTGGGTGGCCCTGGCCGGGATCGGCGTGGTCCTGCTCACCGGCGGCGGGGCGGCGCACCTGAGCGTCCCCGGGGTCATCTTCGCCGGGCTGTCCGCGGTCGGCTGGGCCGCTTACATCGTGCTCAGCGCGGCCACCGGGCGCCGCTTCCCCGGTTCGTCGGGCCTGGTCATCGCGATGCTGATCGCCGCGGTGGTGGTCACCCCGGCCGCGCTGGCCAGCGCGAACGGCTCACTGCGCCGCCCGGCCGTCCTCGCGACCGGGGCGGCCGTCGGCCTGCTGTCCTCGGCCATCCCCTACGGCGTGGAACTCCGCGCGCTGCGCAGGCTGCCGACCCGGGTGTTCGGCATCTGGATGAGCCTGGAGCCGGCGGCGGCCGCGCTCATCGGGCTGGCCCTGCTCGGCCAGCACCTGTCGGCCGGCGAATGGGCCGCCGTCGGCTGCGTCGTCGCCGCCTGTACCGGCGCCACCCGCTCCGCTCCCCCGGCTCCCCACGCGCCCCAGCGCCCCCCGATCCCCTCAGGCGCCCTTGTATGCGGAGGTACCTCTGCCGCGACCGGGACGCACGCAGAGGCACCTCCGCATACATAGGACGGCTGCGGCAGCGCGGGCGGGGCCGGAGCACGGGCCGGGCCGGAGCACGGGCGGGACGCATGACGCCCGGAGGCGCGCGGGGGTGCGCGCGCGGGGATCAGGGGCGATAGTGAGGAGTGAGCGGGCGGGACGGAGAAAGGACTCCTACGATGGGTAGTGTGTCCGCCGATACCGCTCCCGCCGCTGGCCCCGCCGCGGCGCTGCGGCGCGCCGTGAACCGGATCGTGGGGCTGGTGTGGCGGCCCACGCCGGCCGCGATGCGCGGCCTGGCGCTGGCCTCGGTGATCGCCAACGCGGTCATCATCTCGACCGGCGAGGCGGTGCGGCTGAGCAAGTCCGGGCTCGGCTGCCCGGACTGGCCCAGCTGCACGGCCCGCAGCCTGGTCGCGGCGAGCACGGCCGGCCAGAGCACGCTGAACACCTGGATCGAGTTCGGTAACCGGCTGCTGAACGTCCCGCTCGTGGCCATCGCCGGGTTCGCGTTCATCGCCGCGTGCCGGTACCGGCCGCCGGGCCGCAGCCGGCCGCGGCGCGATCTGGTGTGGCTCGCGGCGGCGCTGCCGGCCGGGGTGATCGGCCAGGCCGTGATCGGCGGCATCGTCGTGCTGACCAAGCTGAACCCGGCCTGGGTGGCGGTGCACTTCCTGCTCTCAACCTCGATCCTGGGCGCCGCGGTCGTGCTGCACGTCCGCTGCGGCGAGGGCGACGGCCCCGCGACCCCGGTGGTCCGCCGGGACCTGCGGCTGATGGGCGCCGCCCTGGTGCCGGTGGTGGCGCTGATGTTCGCGGCCGGCACCGTGGTCACCGGCACCGGGCCGCTGGCCGGCAACGCGGCGGCGCCCCGCTTCCGGCTGCCCTTCGCCGGGGTCACCCAGTTCCACGCGGACATCGGCTGGCTGCTGACCGGGCTGTCCTGCGCGCTCATCCTCGGCCTGACCGTCTCCGCCGCGCCCCGGCGGGCCGCCCGGCGCGGCTGGCTGCTCGGCGGGCTGATCCTGGCCCAGGGGGCGATCGGGTACGCGCAGTACTTCAGCGGGCTGCCCGCCGGGCTGGTCTGGGTGCACGTCACGGTGGCCGTGGTGATCTGGATCGCCGTCATCCGGCTGTTCCTGGCGCTGCGTGACCGGGGCCCGCTCGAGGAGGTCCCGGACAGCGCACCGGAGGCTAGCGGCGCCCAGGTACCGGCGGCATGACCGGGCGCGGCATCGGCGCCGCGTGCGAGGACGGCTGGGTGAACCCGGAGGCCCCGGACCCGGTCCACGGCGTCGGCGGCGGGGCCGGCCTGCGCCGCAGGAACGCGGACCGCGCGACCTGCATAAGGCCGAGCAGGGCCTGCTGGCGCTGCGCCACCCCGGCCCGGTCCAGCACGCCCCGGCTCGCCTTCTCGTGCAGCAGCGCGAGTTCCGTGGCGGCCAGCTGATAGTTGCCCATCGCCGAGGCCGCGGGCAGCCCGCCGGTCGACAGCGCCCAGTTGCGGGCGAGCCGGCGCTCCTTCAGCGAGCTGAGCATCCGCACGTCGTGCGGCGTGACCAGGCCGGTGGGCTCGTATCCGGGCAGGTAGTGCTCGATCTGGGCGACGATCCGGCGGCGGTCCGCGCGGATGATCGCGTACTCCGCCACGAGCAGGCTCAGCAGGATCACGTACGCGACCAGCGTCCCGGCCAGGCCGAAGATGCTGAGCCCGTTCCACATCGCGTGCAGGCACATCGCCCCGACCAAGCCCAGCGGCAGCGCCCAGCCGGCGTTCCGGTGCGAGGCCGCGTAGGCGGCGCCGATCCCGGTCATCGAGGTGAAGATGGGGTGCAGGAACGGCGACAGCACGCCGCGCAGCACGAACGTGTAACCGAGCAGCGCCACCCCGCCGTGCACCGGGCTGACCAGGGCGTTGATGTAGTAGCCGATGTTCTCAGTCATCGCGAACCCGAGCCCGACCATCGCGGCGTAGACGATCCCGTCGGTGGGCCCGTCGAGCTCCTGCCGGCGCCATCGCACCAGCCACACCAGGAACAGCCCCTTCAGGGTCTCCTCGACCACCGGGGCCCCCGCGGTGGCCGAGATGTACTGCCCGGCCGTGGCCCCCAGCGCGGGCTGGGTGATGTACTCCAGCCCGGCCGTGTTGATGAGCGCGGCGAACAGGGCCGCGATGCCGGCCCCCCACAGGAAGCCGAACGCCAGGTTAATCCGCGGTTCCGGCTCCAGCCGGTCGATGAACAAAACCGCCGCGACCAGCAGCGGGACCGGCGCCAGGGCCAGCGGCAGCGCGATGAAGAACGGTGTGGTGCTGTGCCCGGACGCCACGCTCTCGCCCAGCTCGATGCCGAACACGATGATCACGCACAGCGCGGCCAGGACGATCCCGATGATGACGCCGACCGGGGCCCGGCCGGGTGGCCTGCCGTCGATGACCGCCCTCGGGTCGTACACGGGTGCCGGCATCCCCATGGCGGGAGAGCCTACCGGGAACCAGGCCGGGAAACCCGCCGGGCACGGTGGCTGACGGCCGGGACAATCGCCAGGTGAGCTCCCGGCCTCCCGCCGATACGGGCAACCGTTCCGAACGGGACTCAGCGGGGCCACGCCCCGCGACGCGGCTGGCCCGGCTGGCGGCCCGGGACCGGGAGATCTGGCGGCTGGCCGTACCGGGCGACAACCGGTTCCTGGCCGTGGCCAGCGTGGCGACCACCGGGATATTCCTGGTCTGCGCGTACGCCGGGCTGCGGGCGGGGGGCGGCCTGACCGGGCTGTGGCTCGCCATCGGCGCGTTCATGATCGCCCGTCTGGTGGTGCTGAGTGCGCGGGCCCGCACATCCGCCTGGACGGTGACCGGTGCCCGCCGCTGACCTGGACGTGAACCGGAGGTGGCGGACCGGCCAAGAGTCCGTGGCGGCGGCCTGGGAGGGCCCCTCGGGCGAAGGCCGGCGGCGCCCGCGGGATAGGCTCGATCATGGAATGAGCCCCTGGCTTGTGCGGGGGGCTTTTTGGCTGCCTGGACGGGGGTAGGTGGGGCTGAGCCGCCGGCACCACGGCCGCGCCCGCGGTGCCGCCAGCGTGGTCTTCATCAACCCCAGCCTGGTTGCAGGCCCAGCACAATGGGTTCTAGGCCAGCAGAGAGGAGCCGTGACGAACCGGTGAGTAGCCAGCCGACACACAAGCTCGAGTGGTCTGATCTCGACGAGCGCACCGTGAACCTGATCCGGGTCCTGGCCATGGATGCCGTGCAGAACGAGGGATCGGGGCACCCCGGCACGGCGATGAGCCTGGCTCCGGCCGCATATCTGCTGTTCCAGCGGATTCTCCGGCATGACCCGGCCGACCCGGCGTGGACCGGCCGGGACCGCTTCGTGCTTTCCTGCGGTCACTCCAGCCTCACGCTGTACATCCAGCTCTACCTCTCCGGGTACGGGCTGAGCCTGCAGGACCTCAAGCAGTACCGGTCCTGGGGCAGCATCACCCCCGGGCACCCCGAGCACGGGCTGACCGCCGGGGTGGAGACGACGACCGGCCCGCTCGGCCAGGGCATCGCCAACGCGGTGGGCATGGCCATGGCCGCCCGGCGCGAGCGCGGCTTGTTCGACCCGGACCCGGCGCAGGGCGAGAGCCCGTTCGACCACCACATCTACGTGTTCGCCTCGGACGGGGACATCGAGGAGGGCCTCACGCACGAGGCCTCCTCGCTGGCCGCCCACCAGGAGCTCGGCAACCTGATCCTGATCTACGACGACAACCACATCTCCATCGAGGACGACACCGAGATCGCCAAGTCTGAGGACGTCGCGGCGCGCTATGCGGCCTACGGGTGGCACGTGCAGCACGTCGACTGGCGGAAGGAGGACGGCAGCTACACCGAGGACGTTCAGGCCCTCTACGACGCGCTGCTCGCGGCCAAGAGCGAGACCGGGCGGCCCTCGATGATCAAGCTGCGCACGATCATCGGCTGGCCGGCCCCGCACAAGCAGAACACCGGCGCCGCGCACGGCTCGGCGCTGGGCGCCGACGAGGTCGCGGCGACCAAGGAGATCCTCGGCTTCGACCCGGCCATCTCCTTCCCCGAAGCCGACAACCTGGTCGCGCACGCGCGCGACGTCATCGGGCGGGGCAAGGCCGCGCACGCGGAGTGGAACGAGGCGTTCGCCGGGTGGGCCAAGGGCAACGCCGGGCGCGCGCAGCTGTTCGACCGGCTGGCCCAGCGCGAGCTGCCCAGCGGCTGGGACAAGGTGCTGCCGGTGTTCCCGCCGGACGCCAAGGGGATGGCTACCCGCAAGGCGTCCGGTGAGGTGCTCAACGCGCTGGCCCCGGTCCTGCCGGAACTGTGGGGCGGGTCCGCGGACCTGGCCGAGAGCAACCTCACCACCATGAAGGGCGAGCCCTCCTTCATCCCCGAGGACCACCAGACCGCGATGTTCCCCGGCAACAAGTACGGCCGGACGCTGCACTTCGGCATCCGCGAGCACGCCATGGGCTCGATCCTCAACGGCATCGCGCTGCACGGCGGAACAAGGCCGTACGGCGGCACGTTCCTGGTCTTCAGCGACTATATGCGGCCGGCGGTCCGGCTCGCGGCACTGATGGAACTGCCGGTGACGTACGTATGGACACACGACTCGATCGGGCTCGGCGAGGATGGGCCGACCCATCAGCCGGTCGAGCACCTGTGGGCGCTGCGCGCCATCCCGAACCTGGAGGTCGTCCGCCCCGGCGACGCGAACGAGACGGCGGTGGCGTGGAAGACCATCCTGGAGCGCCACAGCAAGCCGTCCGCGTTGTGCCTGAGCAGGCAGAACATGCCGGTCCTCGACCGCTCGGCCGGCCTGGCCCCCGCCGCGGGCACCGCGCGCGGCGGGTACGTGCTGGCCGAGGCCGACGGTGACCTGGCCGTGATCATCATCGGCACCGGCAGCGAGCTGCAGATCGCGCTGGCGGCCCGGGACGAGCTGCAGGCCGCCGGGACACCCACCCGGGTGGTCTCGATGCCGTGCGTGGAATGGTTTGCTCAGCAGGAGCCTGCCTACCGCGAACAGGTTCTGCCGAGCCGGATCCGGGCACGGGTCTCGGTGGAAGCAGGCATCACGCTCGGCTGGCGGGAGTACGTCGGTGAACTGGGTGAGTCCGTCGGGGTGGAGCACTTCGGCGCCTCCGCTGCGTACCAGCGGCTGTACGCCGAGTTCGGGCTCACGTCGGAGCGGGTAGCCGCGGTGGCGCGCACGGCCCTGGACCGGGCCAGCGCGCCATGAGGGTGAACGACCCAAGGGAAGGAAAGATGAGGTCATGACCTCACAGTCACAAGACGTTCTGGCCCAGCTGTCCGCCGAAGGAGTGGCGGTCTGGCTCGACGACATCAGCCGGGAGCGGCTGCGCACCGGCAACCTGGCGCAGCTGATCCGCGACAACCACGTCATCGGCGTGACGTCGAACCCGACGATCTTCGCTTCCGCGGTGAGCAAGGGCACGGCCTACGACGGCCAGAGCCACGACCTGGCCATCCGGCGCGTCGGGGTCGACGAGGCGGTCCGCGCGATCACCGCCTACGACATCCGGTGGGGGTGCGACGTGCTGCGGCCGACTTACGACGAGACCGGCCGCAAGGACGGCCGGGTCTCGCTCGAGGTGGACCCCCGGCTGGCCAGGGAGACCGAGGCGACGGTGGCCGAGGCCCGCGCGCTGTGGTGGACGGTGGACCGGCCGAACCTGTTCATCAAGATCCCGGCGACGCTGGAGGGCCTGCCCGCGATCACGCAGGCCATCTCCGAGGGCATCAGCGTCAACGTCACGCTGATCTTCTCGCTGGAGCGGTACGACGGGGTCATCGACGCGTACATGGCCGGGCTGGAAAAGGCGGCCGAAGCCGGCCATGACCTGTCCCACATCGCCTCGGTCGCCTCGTTCTTCGTCAGCCGGGTGGACACGGAGGTCGACAAGCGGCTGGACAAGCTGGGCACGGACGAGGCCAGGGCCCTGCGCGGCAAGGCGGCCATCGCCAACGCGCGGCTGGCCTACGAGCTGTACGAGAAGCGGATCGCCACCCCGCGGTGGGCCGCGCTGAAGGCCAAGGGCGCGCAGGTGCAGCGGCCGCTGTGGGCGTCGACCAGCACCAAGGACCCGTCGTTCCCGGACACCATGTACGTGGTGGAACTAGTGGCGCCGGACACGGTGAACACGATGCCCGAGGCGACCATCCACGCGGTGGCCGACCACGGCCAGCTGCGCGGTGACACGATCCACGGCACCTACGCCGAATCCCGCACGGTCATTGCCGACCTTGAGAAACTGGGCATCTCCTACGACAACGTGGTCGCGGTACTGGAAGATGAGGGCGTCGCCAAGTTCGCGGCGTCCTGGAATGAGCTCATCGAGACGGTCCAGGGCCAGCTCGACGAGGTAACCGGCAAGTAACGGCGGCGGGCGGCGAGCGGTCCCTCGCCGCCCGCCCCGGGGCCACGGCAGCGGCCACCGAGCGAAGGAACTGGGAGAATCGTGAGCGAGTCAGTGACGTCAGCCCCGGGCGGCCGCGGGCCCGCACCGGCCAATCCCGCGGAGGTCCCGGACCCAATGACGCTGGCGAACCCGCTGCGGGATCCGCGCGACCGGCGTATCCCCCGGGTGGCGGGCCCCTGTGTGCTGGTCATGTTCGGCGTGACCGGTGACCTGGCCCGGAAGAAGCTGCTGCCGGCCATCTACGACCTGGCCAACCGGGGCCTGCTGCCGCCCGGGTTCTCGCTGGTCGGCTTCGCCCGCCGGGACTGGGAAGATGAGGACTTCGCCCAGCTCACCTACGAGGCGGTCAAGGAGCACGCGCGGACCCCGTTCCGGGACACGGTTCTGGCAGCAGGTCAGCGAGGGTGTCCGGTTCGTCCAGGGCGCGTTCGACGACGACGCCGCGTTTGACGTGCTGGCCGAGACCGTGCGCAGCCTGGACGCCGAGCGCAGCACCGGCGGCAACTACGCGTTCTACCTGTCGATCCCGCCGAAGGCGTTCCCGGTGGTGGTGAAGCAGCTCAAGCGGTCCGGGCTGTCCGACCCGGACAGCTACACCCCGCCGGACGGCCTGCCGGCGTGGTCGGATCGCCGGCCCTGGCGCCGGGTGGTCATCGAGAAGCCGTTCGGGCACGACCTGAAGAGCGCGCGCGAGCTGAACGACACCCTGGCCGAGGTCTTCCCGCCCGAGTCGGTGTTCCGCATCGACCACTACCTGGGCAAGGAAACCGTCCAGAACATCCTGGCGCTGCGCTTCGCGAACACGATGTACGAGCCGATCTGGAGCCGCGGGTACGTCGACCACGTGCAGATCACGATGGCCGAGGACATCGGCATCGGCGGCCGGGCCGGCTACTACGACGGCATCGGCGCCGCCCGGGACGTCATCCAGAATCACCTGCTCCAGCTGCTGGCGCTGACCGCGATGGAGGAGCCGGTCGCGTTCGACGCCGACTCGCTGCGGGCGGAGAAGGAAAAGGTGCTGTCGGCCGTCCGGCTGCCTCCCGACCTAGCCACCGGCACCGCGCGCGGCCAGTACGCGGCCGGCTGGCAGGGCGGCCAGCCGGTGCGCGGCTTCCTCGAGGAGGACGGCATCCCGCCCGACTCGCGGACCGAGACCTACGCCGCGGTCCGGCTGGGGGTGGGCACCCGGCGGTGGGCCGGCGTGCCGTTCTACCTGCGGGCCGGCAAACGGCTGCCGCGCCGGATGACGGAGATCGCGATGATGTTCCAGCGCGCCCCGCACCTGCCGTTCTCCGCCACCGACACCAAGGAGCTCGGGCAGAACGCGCTGGTGATCCGGGTGCAGCCGGACGAGGGCGTGACGGTCCGGTTCGGCTCCAAGGTGCCCGGCTCGGCGATGGAAGTCCGCGACGTGAACATGGATTTCGCCTACGGGGAATCGTTCACCGAATCCAGCCCGGAGGCGTACGAGAGGCTGCTGCTCGACGTGCTCATCGGCGACCCGCCGCTCTTCCCCCGCCAGGAAGAGGTCGAGCTGTCGTGGCGCATCCTCGACCCGATCGAGGAGTTCTGGGCGGAGTACACCAAGCCGGATCAGTACGCGGCGGGAACCTCCGGGCCCGCCTCCGCGGATGCGCTGATGGCCCGCGACGGCCGCGCCTGGCGACGGCTGTAGACGGGAGAGGGACGACGATGACGATCGACCTGACGGACACCAGCACCAACGCGATCTACGAGGCCATGACCGAGGCGCGGCGCCGTCTCGGCGGGGCCGCGCTGGGCATGGTGCTCACGCTGATCGTGGAGACCAGCGAGGCCGCGCAGTACGACGCGATGCGCGCCGCGAACCAGGCGGCACGTGAGCATCCGTGCCGGGTGATCGGGGTGATCACCCGCCGGCCGAACGCGGACTCGCGGCTGGACGCCGAGATCAGGGTGGGCGAAACGGGCCCGGGCGAGACGCTCCTGCTGCGGATGTACGGCCCGGTCGGGCAGCACGCCGACTCGGTGCTCGCGCCGCTGCTCGTGCCGGACGTTCCGGTCGTCACCTGGTGGCCCGGGCAGGCGCCGGCGGTGCCGTCGGAGAGCCCGCTCGGCGAGCTAGCGCAGCGCCGGGTGACCGACTCCGCGGCCGGCGACGTCGTGCAGGGCGTGCTGGCCACGCTGGCCGACGTGTACAAGCCCGGGGATACCGACTTCAGCTGGACCCGGCTCACCCCGTGGCGCACGCTGCTCGCGGCGACGTTCGACGTGCCGCACCCGCCGGTCATCCGCGGTGAGGTGCTGGCGGAGCGGGACAACCCGAGCGGTGACATGCTCGCCGCCTGGCTGTCGGTGCGGCTCGGCATAACGGTGCGCCGCGCGGTGTCCGGCGGCCCGGGCATCACCGACGCGCGCTTCGAGGTCGAGAACGGCCGGATCGCCGTCAGCCGGTACGACGGCCGCACCGCCACGCTGACGAAGACCGGTGAGCCGGACCGGCGGGTCGCGCTGCACCGGCGTGACCAGGCCGAGCTGCTCGCCGAGGAACTGCGGCGGCTCGACCCCGACGACGTCTACGCGGAATCCCTGGCCTGGCTGTTCAGCGACGCGCGGACCGACGATGCGGGCGACGGCGACACGTTCACGCTGGCCGGCTCGCACGCGGCGGCCGGGATCACCGAGGAACAGCGCCTCGCGGACCAGGTGGAGGCGAACGCGCCCGAGCCGGCCGTGGCCGCTGCGGCGGCCACCAAGGCGATGGACGCCGACGAGGGCGAGACGGGCGTGGAGTCCGAACAGGAGATCGCGAACCAGTGAGCGCTCCCGAGGTCATCGTCCACCGGGACGCCTCGCTGCTGGCCAAGGCGGTGGCGGCGCGGCTGGTCACCCGGCTGGTGGACGCGGCCGCGGCGCGCGGCACCGCGTCGCTGGTGCTCACCGGGGGCGGCATCGGCACCGCCGTACTCAGCGAGCTCGCCGCCGCCCCGGCCCGGGACGCGGTGGACTGGCGGCACGTGGACATCTGGTGGGGTGACGAGCGGTTCCTGCCGTCCGGGGACAAGGAACGGAACGAGACCGGGGCGCGCGACGCCCTGCTCGACCACGTCGACGTCGATCCGGCGCGGGTGCACCCGATGCCGCCCTCGGACGGCCCGGACGGCGGCGACCCGGAGGCGGCCGCCGCCCGTTACGCGACCTGGCTGCGGGAGGCGACCCAGCCGGAAGATCACGGCCCGGTCCCCTCGTTCGACGTGCTGCTGCTCGGCATCGGCCCGGAGGGGCATATCGCGTCGCTGTTCCCTGGCATGCCGGCGCTGTACGACGACCGGCCGGCGGTCGCGGTCCGCGGCGCCCCGAAACCCCCGCCGACGCGGCTGACGCTGACCTTGCCGTCGATCAACGCCGCCCGGCAGATCTGGATCCTGGCCTCTGGCCAGGAGAAAGCCGACGCGGTCGCGCTGGCGCTGTCCGGAACCGGCCCGGTGCAGGTTCCGGCCGCGGGAGCGCGCGGGCGGCAGCGGACGCTTTTCCTGCTGGACAGCGAAGCGGCCGGCCGGGTCCCGCCCGGGATCGGCCGCCCGGCGGCTCACTGAGCCGGTGTGCCGCCCGGGGGCCGGGCTGTACCGATCCCGGGCGCCCCAGTCCCGGGCGTATCGGCGCCGGGCGAATCGGCCCCGGCCGGGGCCTGGGCGCCGGGCGCCTTCCGTGACGTGCGCGGCTCGCGGGTCAGGGCCAGCCCGGCGGCGAGGCAGGCCACCGGCACGGCCGCGATCACGTACCGGTAGCTGAAGCCGGCCGTCATCGGCGGCAGCACGACCAGCGCCACGGCGACGGCCCACGGCATGAGGGCCAGGCCGCCCCAGCGCCGCCAGCGGGCGATGATCCCCCCGGCGCCCAGCAGCAGGATGACACCCAGCATGGTGCCGCGCAGGTAGAAGATCTTCTCGTAGCCGATGATGAAGCTGGAGAACGGCTTCACGACCGTCGGCTGGCCCATGCCCGAGCCCGCGTAGCGCAGCAACCCGTCCTTGTCCTGCCGGTAGTACAGCACCCACCACAGCGTGTTGTTCTTGGTCAGCGGGGTGACGGACGACTGGAACTGGAAGGCCGGCCCGGACCCGGTCAGGTTGGACTGGGTGCGCGTCCAGGTGAACTCGCGCGCGGTGTCCTCCAGCACGACCGTGGCGTACGCCAGCGGCTGCGACGCGATGGCGTCCTTGGCGAACATGCCCGCGATGCTGTTGGCGTGCTTGGAGAACTGGTTGTCGTGGCTGACCTTGAACAGCGGCGTCGAGGTGGACCACAGGTATTCCTGCGAGCTGGGCCGCTGGGCGGGCGGCCGCGGGTCACACAGCACCGTGAGCCGCTGCGGGAGGTGCATCTTCGAGCACTCGGCGAAGCTGCTCACCCGGCTGTACAGGAACGTGCCGCCCGAGTCGTCCAGGGCGTACTGCCCGTAGAAACCGTGGTACCAGACCATGTAGCCGGCGATCGGCAGGATGCCCGCCACCAGCAGCAGTGCGACGCGTTTCCAGCTGACCCGGCGCAGGAGCAGGCCCGCCACCACGATGATCAGCAGCGGCTCCCCCACCGACCGGACGAGCGCCGCGTAGCCGATCATCAGCCCGGCAACGACGCACACCGCGACCCGCGGCCGGTCCGACCAGCACAGCAGGGCCAGCGCGACGGTGATGAGGAAGATGAACAGCACATCGGACATCACCATGTGCTCGAGCTGCATCTCGTACACGTCGAACAGCACCGGCAGGGCCGGCAGGGTCGCCCCCCACCACGGCAGCCCGCGGTGCCGCAGGACCGCGTAGATGATCGCTCCCATGCCCAGGCCCATGAGCGCCTGCAGCGCCGCGACCAGGGTGAGGCTGCGCAACGGCAGCAGGATGAACAGGAAGAGCGGATAACCGCTGGACCGCACGACATCGGGGATCCGGCTGACCGCGTCGGCGATGTAGTTGTAGGAGTCGCTGTACCACAGGATGGGCCGGTAGCCGAGCATGACCACGCAGCGCAGCGCGGCGGCGACGGCGATGACGATGGCGAACTGCCAGTGGGCGGCCAGCAGCGCGCGCGCCCCGCTCCGGGCCCGCCGCACCCGCCCGGCCCGCCCCGTGCCGGTGGCCGTGCCGGTGGCCGGGTCGGTGGCCGGATCCGCGGCCGGTGGCGCGGAGCCCGCGAGGGTGCCCTCCGGTCTGTCCTGGGAAGCCATGTCCGCTGCCGTGCCCGCGCCCCCGGCGCGTCGTCCTCCAGCGGTTACATCAGGCAACAGGTCTCCCGAATTCCCTCGCCATCGAGCTGCGTAACGTCGATGTAACGTACGCCTTCCTGCCCGGGCCCGCAGGCTCGGTACGGCACGCCATACCCGCAGATGTCCCAGTCATGGCTGTTCCCGTAACGACGCTACTAGATTTCCCCGCAGCCGGTCGTGGGCACGTTCGATTCTCAGCTAACAGCCAGCAAACTTTGAGTGCATATATACACTCATGCCGCGGTAGTTCGGTCTGGCGCCGTGACTCAGCCAGTCAGCGTTCCGGCAGTGTTCGGCAGCAATTCACCCAGATACACCTGTAACGACATCCGTGCATGATTTGTACCGTCGCCGGGAGTGCTGGCGTCAGGCGGCGTCGTCCGCGCGCGGGGCCTGCGGGCCATGCGGGGCCGGGTGGTCCTGCTCCCGGGGCGGGTGACGGCGCCGCCAGCCGGCCACCCGCACCGAAAGGATGCATAGCAGCACGATGGGGATGATCATGGCTGGGGCGTGCGACGCGGCCGCCACCACGAGCCAGACCAGGGCGATGGGCAGCAGCGGGATGAACGGCGGCCGCCGGGACTGGTTTTGCACCGGGGCGTCGGTGAGCTGCGGCTTCGGCGCCGTGACCTGGAGATCGGCCCCCAGCTTCGGCTCCGCGGGCAGGTCAGACGTCAGCTCGCGCAGATCACCCCAGGTTTTCGCGGCGTACGCGGTCGTCGTCCGCTCGTCGAACTCGTCCAGGTTCAGCCGGCCCGCCGTATAGGCGTCCCGGAGAATCTCAACGGCGCTTTCCCGGTCGTGATCCGAAGCGCGGATCCCGTCGTCTCTCGTCATATATCCGGGCCTTCCCCATGGCCTAGCCCTACAGTTCAGCATACTCGGTGGATTCGGCATCGTCAGCGGCCGCCGGGCCGGGGGCGCGCCCGCACGCCCCCGGAGGCGACGTGGTGGCGTTTCCTGCTGTTTGGCTAGGATCGCGCCATGCCACCCGTTGCGCGTTTCCGCGCGTCCGAGGGACACCTCGTCATCTGCGGCGATGACAAGCTCGCCTACCGGGTCGCCCAGGAGCTGACCACCCGCTACCGCGAGCGCGTGACCGTCATCCTGGCGTCGAAGCGGCGCAGCCACGGGCCGGACCTCGACCGGCTGCCCGGGGTCCGGGTGATCGAGCGGGAAGACCTGACCACCCAGGCGTTCGCCGACGCCCAGATCACCTCGGCCCGGGCGCTGGCCCTGCTGCGCCAGGACGACGTGGGCAACTTTCACGCAGCGCTGCGCGCGCGGGAGCTGAACCCGGACATCCGGCTCGTGCTCGCGGTCTTCAGCCCGGGCCTCGGGGACCAGGTGCGCGCGAACTTCCCGGACTGCGCCGTGCTGGTCGGCACGGCGATGTCCGCGCCCTCGTTCGCCGCCGCCGCTTTAGGAGAGCCGGCCCCCAGCCACGTCCGGGTGTCCGGGCGGACCCTGTACGTGGCCCGGCGCCAGGACGCGGACCCGAACCAGGTGCTGTGCGGGCTGGCCGCCTCCAGTGGCTCCAGCGCGCCCCGGCTGCTGCCCCGGGACGAGCAGAACGCCGATCTGGTGCTGGCCGTCGCCGACGGGACGCCGCGCGACCCGCTGGCCCGCCGGCGTAACCCGCTGCAGGCCGCGGCCGGGATGCTGCGCGGGCTGGTGTGGCACCGGCTCGGCCTGGGCTTCGCGTGCCTGTTCGCCGTGCTCGTCGCCGGTTTCGTGCTGCTGGTGGCGGGGGCGGGGTACCGGTGGGACAACGCGCTGTACCTGACCGTGCTGGACACGGCCGGCGCGGCGCTGACCAATCCGGCGCTCGGCGGCCCCGAGAAGGTGGCACAGTTCATCCTCACCTTCGACGGCATGGTGTTCGTGCCGTTCGCGACGGCCGTGATCGTCGGGGCCCGGCTGACCGGCTCGATCCGGGAGAACCGGCCGTCGGCCAGCGGGCACGTGATCGTGGTCGGGCTGGGCCGGGTCGGCATGCGGGTGGTGGGCCAGCTGCACGACCTGGGCATCGGGGTGGTCGGCATCGACCGGGACCCGGAGGCCGCCGGGGTGGCGTTCGCGCGGCGCCTCGGGGTGCACGTCGTCGTCGGGGAGATCCACCGGGAGGAGACGCTGCGCGCGGCGAACCTGAAATCGAGCATCGCCCTGGTGTCGGTGACCAGCAGTGATGAGGTGAACCTGGAGGCCGCGCTGCACGCCCGGGCGCTCCGCGCCGACCTGCGCATCGTGCTGCGGCTGTACGACGACGACCTGGCCGAGCGGGTGCAGAAGATGATCGGCAACACGGTGTCGCGCAGCGTGTCCTACCTGGCCGCCCCGGCGTTCGCCGCCGCGATGCTGGAGCACCAGGTGCTGCGGACCATCCCGGTCGGCCGGCACGTACTGCTCATCGCGGACGTCCAGGTGCAGGCGGAGACCGATCTGGCCGGGCGGCTGGTCGGGGAGGCCGAACGGCCCGGCGAGACGCACGTCCTCGCGGTGCGGCGGACGGGCACCGATCTGTTCAACTGGTCGCTGGACCGCACCTACCGGCTCGCCCCGCAGGACCGGCTGCTCGTCCTGGCCACCCGGGCCGGGCTGGGCGAGACGCTGGCCAGGAACAAAAAGCCCGCCCCGTTAACGATTTAACGATCGAGCAGAATGACACTTGCAAAGAGGGGTGAAAACGGGACGGTACCAGGTTGAAAACACGCGGTCCGGGTATCGCGGACGGAGGGCTGACGGCGTTACGCTCAGTGCAGATCATCTCCGGTTCTCATGATCCGGAAGTGATCGGGAATGGAGATTCCGACAGCCCGCGGCATCAAGCCGCGAGCGGACGTGCTTCCTTCATAAAGGAGGATCACCGTGAGCGTCAACGACGATCGCATCACCTCGGCAACCGATCGCCCTGCGGTAGCCGAGGCCGCAGCAGTCTCGCCCATCGCCGACCCCGCCCCGCTCGGCCTGGCCGCGTTCGCCCTCACCACCTTCCTGCTGTCAGCGGCAAACGCGGGCTGGATGACCAAGGCGACCGGGAGCGCCTGGCTCGGTTACGCCATTGCCTACGGCGGGCTCGTCCAGCTGCTGGCCGGCATGTGGGAATTCCGGAACAAGAACGTTTTCGGCTCGACCGCATTCGGGTCCTACGGCGGCTTCTGGATCGGGCTCGGGCTATGGGTGATTTTTGTCCAGCGTTCGGCACCCCCCGCCGGTGTGCTCAGGCTTCTTTACGCGGCGCAAACCGTCAAGGACCTCGGCTGGATCCTGCTCGCGTTCGCCATCTTCAACACGTACATGCTGCTGATGGCCACGCAGGTCAACTGGGCGGTGTTCGGGGTGTTCCTCACCCTGGAGGCCACCGAGATCGTGCTGTTCAGCGGCTTCTTTACCGGCAACGCGGACACGATCAAGGCCGGCGGTTACCTTGGCGTCCTCACCGCGCTCGTCGCCTGGTACACCTCGGCGGCCGGTGTGGCCAATGGCCTGCCCGGGCGGCTCACCCTGCCGGTCGGCCGGCCCATGATCACCTGACTCAGCCAGCTCGGCGGAACGGTCCCGGAGGCATCGGCCTCCGGGACCGTTCCGGCTATCCGGGCCTGGCCCGCGCCGTGCCGTCCCTCCCGGGCCCGTACCGTCCCTCCCGCGGTGCGCCCGTACCGTCCCCTCCCACGGTGCCCGTACCCGTCCCTCCCGGGCCCGTACCGTCCCTCCCGCCGCGCGCGTACCGTCCCTCCCCCGCCGGGCCGATACCGTAGGCGGGACAGTTCTCGCCCCGCGGGCACGAAGGAGGAAGCAGGGGGTGGATCAGGAGGAGCAGCGTACGCACGACCGGCGCGAGCTGACGGTCCAGGTGGCCCGGGTCAAGGAAAAGACGCGGCCGTGGAAGGAGACGATCGCGCTCATTCTGGCGATCACCGCGGCCACGGTGTCCCATAACGCGACGTCGGTCTTCGGCAGCCTGCTCGAGCTGAGATACGCCCGCCTGGTCGGGTACGCGCTGGCCATCGTCTTCCTCGCGCTGGCGACCGTCGCGGTGCTCGGCATCTCCGCCAAGACCAGGAACTTCTTCGAGCCGCGTCTCGGGCCCGCGCACGCTGCGGTGATCCGCTACGCGCTGCTGCTGGTGGGCCTCATCGGCACCCTGCTCATCACGCTGCAGCTGTTCCGCGTGCCCGTCGGTCAGCTGGTGGTCGGCACCGCGCTGACCAGCGTGCTGCTCGGCATCGCGGCGCAGCAGTCGCTGTCGAACATCTTCGCCGGGATGGTCCTGCTGCTGTCCCGGCCGTTCCGGGTCGGGGACGCCATCCAGCTGCGCGCCGGGGCGCTCGGCGGCCAGCTCCAGGGTGTGGTCACCGAGATCGGGATCACCTATATCCGGCTGGACACCGGGGAAACCGTGATGTCCGTGCCGAACTCCCAGGTCCTGGCGGCCGCCGTCGGCCCCATCCCCCATCACCCCGAACAGCCCGCGCCCCCGGCCGCCCCCGAAGCCGACAACCCCGTCACCCGCCCCCCCGGCACCGGCGCGCACGTCTAACCCCGCCCCGGCGGCCCAGCGAATCCCGGGCCAACGGCCCGGGTGAGCGGCCGCTGCTGCCGGCGAGCACCCCAGCAGGACCCTACGGCGAGGCGCTAGTACTGGCCAGCGAGCCGGGCCCTTGTGGCCCGGCGAGCGGCCGGTGTGCCGGCGAGGTACTACCGCGGGGCGCGGAGCGCATCCGGGGGGTTCCGGGGGGTCGCCCCCCGGGCCAGCACAGCGAAAGGCCCAGTGGGCCCGGAAGCTTTCACTTCACGAGCGCACTGGGCCTCAAGCCTTAAGGCCGGTGCGGAGGTCGCCTCCTCGGCGAGTGGCACAACGCGGCTCCAGCCGAACGGTATTCCGCGAAGGCTATTTTGGATGCGGCCCGGGGCACTCAGCCGCACCGACCGAATACTAGGAACGCAGCCCCCGCCCCCGCTGTTCCCGTTGCGGCGATCTTTTCCCGGATTTCTCGGGCTCCCGGATCGGCCAGGCAGCCGGGACGTCCACGCGTGGGCTAGGAACGGCCGCGGGGAGCCCGTTGTTTCGGGCGTTCCGGTGGCAGGTCGTACGGGTGCGGACCGCCCCGGGCGCCGTCCGGGTAGCCGGCGGGCCCAGCGGGGTCGCGCGGGTCGTCCGGGTACACCGACTGAAACGGGTCATCGGCGTAGCGCTGGCCGCGGTGGTCCCCCGGGTACGTCCCGGGCTCATCCCGGGACGACGGGTACGGGTCACGGTCGCGGTAGGCCGGGTAGGACCCCGATCCGAGCGGGTCGCCGGCGTAGGACGGCCCGCCGTCGCGGTAGCCGGGCAGCGATTCCTCGCGGTAGCCGCTGCCGGGCCCCAGCGGGCTCGGGCCGTCCAGCGGGTGCTGCGGGCCGGACGGGTGATCCCGGTAACTGCCGCCACCCAGGGGGTCGTCGCGGTAGGACGGCGGGCTGGGGTCGCGGTAGGCGGACGGCGGGGGCGGCCCGTCGTCGGCGTACCCGGGGAACGACGCCCCCGGCCCCTCCTGATCCCGGTAGCCCGGGTAGGACCCCGATCCGAGCGGATCCCCGGCGTAGGACGGGCCGCCGTCGCGGTAGCCGGGCAGCGATTCCTCGCGGTAGCCGCTGCCGGGCCCCAGCGGGCTCGGGCCGTCCAGCGGGCGCTGCGGGCCGGACGGGTGATCCCGGTAACTGCCGCCACCCAGGGGGTCGTCGCGGTAGGAGGGCGCGCTGCCGCCACCCAGGGGGTCGTCGCGGTAGGAGGGCGCACTGCCCCCACCCAGGGGGTCGTCGCGGTAGGAGGGCGCACTGCCCCCACCCAGGGGGTCGTCGCGGTAGGAGGGCGCACTGCCGCCACCCAGGGGGTCGTCGCGGTAGGACGGCGGGCTGGGGTCGCGGTAGGCGGACGGCGGGGGCGGCCCGTCGTCGGCGTACCCGGGGAACGACGCCCCCGGCCCCTCCTGATCCCGGTAGCCCGGGTAGGACCCCGATCCGAGCGGATCCCCGGCGTAGGACGGCCCGCCGTCGCGGGACGGGGCGCCGCTACGGGAATCCGCGCCCGGCAGGCTGGCCGCCGGGCTGGGCTGCTGGCTGAGCCGGCGGTTCACGGCGGTGTTCCGGGCGTCGCCGTAGCCCGGGAATCCGGCGGACGAGTCGCCGGGGCCGAGCGACCGGAATTCCCCCGTCACGGGCGGGGCGATCTGCTGGCCCGTCGTATAGTCGGGGAAACCGCCCACCGAGGTCACCGCGGGATCGGCTGGCACGCCGGCGATGCCGCGGCGCGGCCGGTCGCCGGTCAGGTCACGCCCGTCGGCCGCCGGCAGGGCCGCCCCGCGCGGTCCCCGCTGCAGGGCCTCCACCATCCGCGGCAGGTCGTCGAGCGGCAGCCGGAACGTCCCGGTGCAGGTGCCGCCCTGCCAGATGCTGAAGACCGCCACGCCGGTGTCGGAGTACCAGCTGAGACGCATGCTGCGGGAACTGCCGCGCACGTCGAAGAACACTTCGCCGAGCCGGGGCAGGGGTGCTGCGTCGGACGCTGACATGGAGCCCATGGTGGCGTGCCCCCCTGCCTTTGTCCAGTTCGTTACAACCTTTGGTGCAGCCTGCGGGAAACTGCTGCTCGCGGAATGAACTTAATTACCGACCCCGGCTGCGCGGAGCGGATCACGGGTGGCATGATTATCGCCTGGCTCGTTCACGCGGCGTCATGAGACAACAGAGCTAGAGCCGTGACGCTCGCGCTAGCCGTTCAGCAGATGATTGTGTCGCCCGGTAACGCCGTGGTTCCGTTACGGAGCTGCCCCGCGCCCGCGGGAACATAACGGCGATAGTACGCGTTGCATGATTCGACGGGCGGATGGCCGCGCGCTGCACGGTCCGTCCCGCGTGTCGACGAGCCTTACCTAAGGATGTCCTGTAAGCAAGTCTAAGAAACAATTAGAGGTGATTGGTCCCATGTCTCAGGTGCGTCGGCAGTCGGCTGTGCTTCCCCGGCCCAACTGGGGCTGGCAGGATGCTGCTGCGTGCCGTGAGGAGGATCTTATCCTCTTCTTCGGCCCCGACGGTGAGCGCCAGCCGGAGCGTGAGATCCGGGAGCGCAAGGCGAAGGCCGTGTGCGCTGATTGCCCGGTCCGGGTCGAATGCCTGAACTACGCGCTGTCCCGGCCGGAGAAGTACGGCGTCTGGGGTGGCCTGAACGAGGAAGAGCGTGCGGCTGAGCGCCGGCGCCGGATGCGCCGGGCCAACGCCGCCTGACCCCGCCCGATCAGGGAACGGCAGCAGCACACTGGCACCCAGTCCGCGCCGTGGCATTCATGCCACGGCGCGGATTTCTCTTGCCCGCAGCGCCGCGGGCAAGGTCCGCAGCGCCGCGGCCGGGGCCCGGGCGGGCCGAAACGCCTGAGCAGGGTCAGCGGGGGCGGGCGGCGGCCTGGGCCAGCAGCGACAGCACGTCCGCGTCGGTGAGCTGGCCGAAGGACACGTACCACTCCCCCACCGAACGGAAACGGCGCGGGCTGGCCAGCACGACAACCTCGTCCGCCTCGGCGCGCATCGCGGCCACCGACGCGGACGGGGCCACCGGAACGGCCAGGATGGTGCGCGCCGCCCCCCGGGCGCGGACGGCGCGCAGCGCGGCCCGGGCGGTCACCCCGGTGGCGAGGCCATCGTCCACGACCACCACGGTGCGCCCGGTGACGTCGGGCGGCGGTCGCCCGGCCCGGTAGACCTCGACCTGCCGGTCCAGCTCATCATGTTCCCGTTCGGCTACAGCAGAAAGATCAGCCGGCGCCAGATGGAGCGCGGCGAGCACGTCGCGGTCGTAGCCGGGGGCGCCGCCCTCCGCGATCGCGCCTACCCCCAGTTCGGGCTGTGGCGGATAGCCGATCTTGCGCGTGACCAGCACATCCACGGGCACCCGTAGAATACCGGCCACCTCGCAGCCGACGGGGACTCCACCGCGCGGCAGCGCCAGGACCAGCGTGCGGGCACCCGGGGCGGCGGACGCGGCGAGCGTGTCCCGGAGCCGCTCCCCGAGCAGCCGCCCGGCCGTGAGCCGGTCCGCGAACGGCAGGTCCGGGCCCGGATACGTTTTCCCGTTCATGGGATCAGCCTGATCCGCCGGCTACCGGTAGACAACACAGCAGGAAGGGAGAAGATATCCGCATGATCTGCGTTCCGTGCCGGGAGCGCCACCATGAGGACTGCCCCGGCGGCACCTGGTGTGATTGCCAGCACCTTCCGCCCCGGGCGACCGAGCCGCCGCTGGGCTGGATCCGGCAGGGCTGACGGTCTCTGGAAGGTAACTTTCCCCCGGCGATTACGGCGAACCGGAATAACCGCCACATGCGGGTGCGTTGGCGCGGGCGTGACGTCAGACGAGCGTACGGCCTCCAGCGCGTCCCGGATCCCCGGTGCCGCATGGACAGGCGGTGCACGCCCGTGTGATGCTATTGGTGTGAGCGCCGTGGATCCCTTGCTTGTCGCACGCAGGCACGTCGACCTGCTGCGCGTCCGCAGCGCCATCTGTCTGCACGCCCGCTGACGACCCAGCCCGTGACGTATTGACCGGGCGCGTGTCGCGGAACCGGGCGTGATTCCCGGGCTGACCTCAGCAGCAGGCCGTTCCTGGCCTGGCTTGTGCCGAGCCAGGCCAGTCCAGGACGGGGCTGCACAGGCCCCCGCCGCCGGCTCCGGCACTCGCCCCTGAGAGCCGAAGGACACCAGCTGCATGCCACCGAGCACCGCTAAGCGAACGCCCCGTCGCGCCCGCGGCGAAGGTCAGTGGGCGCTCGGCTACCGCGAGCCGCTCAACAAGAACGAGGAAAACAAGAAGAACGACGACGGGCTGAACGTCCGTCAGCGGATCATCGACGTCTACTCCAAGCGTGGCTTCGATTCGATCGACCCGGCCGATCTGCGTGGCCGGTTCCGCTGGTTCGGCCTGTACACCCAGCGCAAGCCGGGCATCGACGGTGGCAAGACCGCGGTCCTGGAGCCCGAGGAGCTGGACGACCGCTACTTCATGCTGCGCGTCCGGATTGACGGCGGCCAGCTGACCAGCGAGCAGCTGCACGTCATCGGCGACATCTCCCGCCGGTTCGCCCGCGGCACCGCCGACGTCACCGACCGGCAGAACATCCAGCTGCACTGGATCGAGATCGAGAGCGTCCCGGAGATCTGGGAGCTGCTCGAATCGGTCGGCCTGTCCACCACGGAGGCCTGCGGGGACACTCCCCGCGTCATCCTGGGCTGCCCGCTGGCCGGGATCGACGCCGGCGAGATCCTCGACGCGACCCCGCAGATTGAAGAGGTGCAGAGGCGCTACATCGGCGACCCGGCCTTCTCCAACCTGCCGCGCAAGTTCAAATCGGTGATGAGCGGCTGCCCGGCCCAGTGCACCGTGCACGAGATCAACGACGTGGCCTTCGTGGGCGTTCAGTCCGCGGCCGGGGAGACCGGCTACGACCTGTGGGTCGGCGGCGGCCTGTCCACCAACCCGATGATCGGCAAGCGGCTGGGCGCGTTCGTCCGGCCCGACCAGGTCGGCGAGGTGTGGGCCGGCGTCGTGTCGGTGTTCCGCGACTACGGCTACCGGCGGCTCCGGCACCGGGCCCGGATCAAGTTCCTGGTCGCCGACTGGGGGCCGGAACGGTTCCGTGAGGTCCTGGAGAAGGAGTACCTCGGGTACGCGCTGGCGGATGGCCCGGCGCCCGGGTCGCCGCGCGGCGGGGTGCGGGACCACGTCGGCGTTCACCCGCAGCGTGACGGGCTGTCCTACGTCGGGTTCGCACCGCGGGTCGGGCGGCTCAACGCCGATGCCCTGGACGCCATCGCCGGCCTGGCCGCCCGGTACGGGAGCGGCCGGGTACGGACCACGACGGAGCAGAAGATGGTAATCCTGGACGTACCCGCGGACCGGACCGGCGGCCTCGTCGCTGATCTGGAGGCCGCGGACCTGCAGGTCAACCCGAGCGCGTTCCGGCGGCACACGATGGCGTGCACCGGCATCGAGTTCTGCAAGCTCGCGATCGTGGAGACCAAGGCGCGGGCCATCGACCTGATCGCCGAGCTGGAACGGCGGCTGCCGGACTTCGCCAACCCGGTCACGATCAACGTGAACGGCTGCCCGAACTCCTGCGCCCGGATCCAGACCGCCGACATCGGCCTGAAGGGGTCGCTGGTCACCGGGCCGGACGGCCGGCAGGTGGAAGGCTTCCAGATCCACCTGGGCGGCAGCCTGGCGGGCGGGGACGGCTCGGCGTCCGGGTTCGGCCGGAAGGTCCGGGGCCTGAAGACCACCGCTGAGGACCTTCCTGACTACGTGGAACGGGTTCTCAGCCGCTTCGCAGCCAGCAAGGAGCCAGGTGAGACGTTCGCCGAGTGGACTGGGCGGGCGAGTGCGGAGGAACTGTCATGACCAGCCCTACCGGCCGGGCCGTTCCGTTCTACTGCCCGTACTGCGGCGAGGAAGACCTCGAACCGCAATCAGCCGCCGATGGGGATTGGCATTGCCGTAGCTGCACCCGCAGTTTCCAGCTACGTTTCGCCGGAATAGGAGCGACCCTGTGAGTTCCGTGGCCACAATTACCGGTGAGCCCGTGGTTGATGTAGCCGTGGTTGATGGACCCGTCCAGCAGGAGGAACCGCACCGTATGGAGCACATCGTCGCACGCGCCGCGGAGGACCTGGCCGACGCGTCCGCCGACGACATCCTCCGGTGGGCGACCGAGACGTTCGGGGCGCGCATCTGCGTTACCTCCTCGATGACCGACGCGGTGATCATCCACATGGCGTCGGCCATCGCCCCCGGCATCGACGTCATCTTCCTGGACACCGGTTACCACTTCGCCGAGACCATCGGCACCCGGGACGCGGTCTCGGCCGTGTACCCGGTCAACCTGGTCAACGTCACGCCGTCCCGTACGGTCGCGGAGCAGGACGCCGAGCTCGGCCCGCGGCTCTACGGGCGCAACCCGGACCTGTGCTGCTACCTGCGCAAGGTCGAGCCGCTGGAGCGGACGCTCAGCCGTTACGACGCCTGGATCACCGGCGTGCGCCGGGACGAGACCGTGGAGCGCCGCGACGCCAAGGTGGTCGAGTGGGACGGCCGGCGCGAGATGGTCAAGGTCAACCCGATCGCCGGCTGGAGCCAGAAGCAGGTGGACGACTACATCGCCGACAACGGCATCCTCGTCAACCCGCTCGTCTACGACGGCTACCCGTCGATCGGCTGCTCAACCTGCACCCGCCAGGTGGCCCCCGGTGAGAACCCGCGCAGCGGGCGGTGGGCCGGCACCGGGAAGACCGAGTGCGGCATTCACCTCTGACCGTGGCGCCGCTGGCCGTCGCGCCGCTGGCCGTCGCGCCGGCGGCCGACGGTGACCTGGCCGCCGGCGATACCACGCCGGCGCTGGTGGCGGTGGCGCATGGCAGCACCGACCCGCGCGCCGCGGCCAGCGTGGACGCGCTGCTGGGCCTGGTGCGCGCGCGGGCGGCCCGCGCCGGTCACCCCGGGCTCGACGTCCGCGCCGCCTACCTGGGCCACGCGGCCCCCACCATCGGCCAGGCGCTCGGCACGCTGGACGGCGAGGCGGTCGTGCTGCCGCTGCTGCTGACCGCGGCGTACCACAGCAAGACCGACATCCCGAAGGCCCTGCGTGAGGCGCGCGCCGCCCGGCCCCGGCTGGACATCACCTACGGCACCCCGCTGGGCCCGCACCCGCTGCTGCGGCACGCCCTGGACCGGCGGCTGGCTGAGGCGCTGGGCCCCGCCGGCGCCCGCCAGGAGCTGCCGCCCGGCGAGACGGCGGTGATCCTGGCCGCGGCGGGCTCGAGTGATCCCGCCGCGAACGCCGTGATCAGCGACCTGGCCGCGGACTGGCAATCGGCGCGGGGCTGGCGCGCGGTGCTGCCCGCATACGCGTCCGCGGCGTCCCCCACCCCGCCCGAGGCGGTGGCCGCGGCCCGGCGGGCCGGGGCACGGCACGTGCTGGTCGCCAGCTACCTGCTGTCGCCCGGGGTGTTCGCCGATCAGGTGCGCCGCGAGTGCCTGGCCGCGGGCGCGACGGCGGTCGCCCCCGTGCTCGGGGCCGCGCCCGAGGTCGCCGACGTGGTGCTCGGCCGCTACGCCGAGTCGCTTGCTGACGGCGCCGCCGCCGCGGTGTAAACCATCGCGGTGTAACCGCCCCGGTGTAATCCGTTGCCGCGCAGATCGTCACAAACGCGAGTGCACCGGTACCCTTACCCGGGTAGTTACAAGGAACATAGGCTCCGCGGCCGGATACGCCGGGGAGCAACGCGAAGGAGGCGGATGCATTTCTGGCCCGGTGCGCCTTACCCCCTGGGTGCCACCTGGGACGGATGGGGCACCAACTTCGCCTTGTTTTCCGAGGTCGCGGACGCGGTGGAACTGTGCCTGTTCGCCGGGGACGGCACCGAGGCAGACACCGCCCACACCGAGACCAGGGTCCAGCTGACCGAGGCCGACGGCTTCGTCTGGCACGCCTACCTGCCGGGGGTCGGGCCGGGCCAGCGGTACGGCTACCGGGTACACGGCCCCTACGACCCGGGCGCCGGCCTGCGCTGCGATCCCACCAAGCTGCTGCTCGATCCCTACGCCAAGGCCATGCAGGGCCATCTGCGCTGGGATGAGTCGCTCTTCTCCTACCGGTGGGCCGACCATCAGGCCCGCAACACCGCCGACAGCGCGCCCAGCATGCCGAAGAACGTGGTCATCAACCCGTTCTTTGACTGGGCCAACGACCGGCCGCCGCGCACGCCGTACCACGAGACGCTGATCTACGAGGCGCACGTCCGCGGGCTCACGCGGCAGCATCCGGACATCCCGCCCTCGCAGCGGGGTACCTACGCCGGCCTGGCCCACCCGGCGGTCACCGAGCACCTGCAGCGCCTCGGCGTCACCGCGGTCGAGCTGATGCCGGTGCACCAGTTCCTGGCGGAGCAGGGGCTGGTGTCGCGCGGGCTGACGAACTACTGGGGCTACAACACGATCGGCTTCCTGGCGCCGCACAACCGCTACTCCTCGGCCGGCCAGCTCGGCGAGCAGGTGGGCGAGTTCAAGACGATGGTCAAGACCCTGCACGACGCGGGGATCGAGGTCATCCTGGACGTGGTGTACAACCACACCGCCGAGGGCAACGAGATGGGCCCGACGCTCAGCTTCCGCGGCATCGACAACGCCTCCTACTACCGGCTGAACGACGGGGACAAGTCGCGGTACGTGGACTACACGGGCTGCGGCAACAGCCTGAACGTGCGGCACCCGCACTCCCTGCAGCTGATCATGGACTCGCTGCGGTACTGGATCCTGGAGATGCACGTCGACGGGTTCCGGTTCGACCTCGCCTCGGCCCTGGCCCGGGAACTGCACGACGTCGACCGGCTGTCCACGTTCTTCGACCTCGTCCAGCAGGACCCGGTGGTCTCCCAGGTGAAGCTCATCGCCGAGCCGTGGGACGTCGGCGAGGGCGGCTATCAGGTCGGCAACTTCCCGCCGTTGTGGACCGAATGGAACGGCAAGTACCGCGACAACGTGCGCGACCTGTGGCGCGGCGAGCCCGGCACGATGCCGGAGTTCGCGTCCCGGCTCAGCGGCTCCAGCGACCTGTACGAGACCAGCGGGCGGCGCCCCGTCGCCTCGATCAACTTCGTCACCTGCCACGACGGGTTCACGATGAACGACCTGGTCAGCTACAACCACAAGCACAACGAGGACAACGGCGAGGACAACAGGGACGGCACGGACGATAACCGGTCCTGGAACTGCGGCGTTGAGGGGCCGACCGACGACCCGGAGATCAACGAGCTGCGGGCCCGGCAGCAGCGGAACTTCCTCACCACCCTGTTCTGCTCGCAGGGGGTGCCGATGATGCTCGCCGGGGACGAGATGGGCCGCACCCAGCACGGCAACAACAACGCCTACTGCCAGGACAACGAGATCTCCTGGGTGGACTGGACCCTGCTCGACAGCCACCGGGACCTGGCCGATTTCACCCGGGCGCTGTCGGCCCTGCGCCGCGATCACCCGGTGTTCCGGCGGCGCCGGTTCTTCCGCGGGCGCCCGCATGGGGCCGGCACCACCGAGGGGCCCGGCAACATCGTCTGGCTGACCCCGGCCGGGCGTGAGTTCCACGACCACGACTGGCGCTCGGGCGGCAAGGCCCTGGCCGTCTTCCTGAACGGCGACGCGATCAGCGAGCCGGATCCGCGCGGCGAGCGCATCACCGACGACCGCTTCCTGCTGCTTTTCAACGCGGACGCGGACGCGGTCTCGTTCACCCTGCCCGGGGTGCGGTACGGGCGGGAGTGGGAGATCGTGATCGACACGTGCGGTCCCCGGTTCCCCAGCCTGCACGATGACCTGCCGGTGCTGAACGCCCGGTCACACGCCAAGGTGGCCGGGCGCGCGATGATGGTGCTGCGCTGCCCGGACAGCGGCAGCAGGTCCTGACGTGCGGCAGCTGTTCCCGCCGCCGGGCCCCGGGGAAGCCGGCGGCGAGCTGAGCACCGGCCGGCTAGCGGAGCTTTACGCTTATCCGCCGCATCCCCGCGGCGAGCCGTGGGTGCGGGCCAACATGGTGGCCGCGGTGGACGGTGCGGCCTCCGTCGGCGGCCGGTCCGGGGGACTGTCGGGGGCCGCCGATCGCCGGCTTTTCGGCGTCCTGCGCAGCCTCGCCGACGTGATCCTCGTCGGCGCGGGCACCGCCCGGGCCGAGCACTACCGGCCGGCCCAGCCCGCGTCGATCCAGCCGGCCCTGCGCGCCGGGCGCCCGGCCACGCCGCCGATCGCGATCATCTCGGGGCGGCTGACGGTGGACCCGCGGATGGAGCTGTTCACCGCCGCGCCGCCGGACGCGCGCACGATCGTCATCACCAGCGAGCAGGCGCCCGCGGCGCGGCGGGCCGTGGTGGCGGAGCACGCGGACGTGATCGTGGCCGGAACCGGCGGCGTGGACCTGAAGGCCGCGCTCGCGGGCCTGGCCGGCCGCGGCTATTCGCGCGTGCTCACCGAGGGCGGCCCGCACCTGCTGGCCGAGCTGGCCGCCGGCGGCCTGCTCGACGAACTGTGCCTGACGATCAGCCCGCTGCTGGCCGGCCCGGGGCCGGGCCGGATCCTCGAGGGCGGCGCGTCGCTGCCCGGCGGCCTGCCGGTCACGCTGGGGCACGTCCTGGAGGATGCAGGATTCCTGCTGTGCCGGTACCGCTGCCGCCCGGAGAGCCCCGCCCAGCCGCCGGCTTAGCCGGTGGTGGCCCGCGGCAGCAGGCCGCGCTCGAAGCCGGCCGCGACGGCGGCCGCGCGGTCGTTGACGCCAAGCTTCGCGTAGATGTGCAGCAGGTGGGTCTTGACCGTGGCCTCGCTGATGAACAGGCGGGCCGCCGTGTCCCGGTTAGAGGTGCCGCGGGCGATCAGGGCGAGCACGTCCAGCTCGCGGGCGCTCAGCGGTTCCCGGGCCGGCGCGCGCACCTGGCCGATCAGCCGGGTGGCCACCGACGGGGACAGCACGGACTCACCGCGCGCCGCGGCCTTCACCGCGCGGAGCAGTTCGCTGCGCGGGGAGTCCTTGAGCAGGTAGCCGGTGGCCCCGGCCTCGATCGCCGGCACGACATCGCTGTCGGTGTCGAAGGTGGTCAGGACGAGCACCCGGGCGTCGATCCCCAGCTCAGCCAGCCGCTTGATCGCGGTCACGCCGTCCACGTCGGGCATCCGCAGGTCCATCAGCACCACGTCCGGGCGCAGGGCGCGGGCCCGGGTGACGGCCTCCGCGCCGTTCCCGGCCTCGCCGACGACCTCGAACTCGGGGCTGCCTTCCAGGATGCCGCGCAGCCCGTCCCGCACCACCGGGTGATCGTCCACGATGAGCAGCCGCACCCGGTCCGCGTGACGTTCGCGCTCAGGCACCGGGCCCTCCCCTCGCCGCGGGCACGGCCGCCCGGACCGCTCCTGCCGCCGCCCCGCTGACCGCCGGCGACGGCGCGGATGATGGTACCGAACGCGCCGCGGGCGCCGTCTCCCGCAGGATGGCGGGTACCCGCGCCGAGATCGCCGTCCCGCCGCCGGGTTCCGACTCGATCTCCAGGTGCCCGGCGAGCCGCTGTACCCGCTGCCGCATCGTGGTCAGCCCGAAGCCGCCGCCGTCCGCCCCGGGGCCGGGGACCCGGAAACCGGTGCCGTCGTCGCGGACGTCCAGCGTCACCACGTCGTCCATGTAGGACAGGGTGATCCCGGCGCGCGACGCGCCCGCGTGCTTGGCCACGTTGGCCAGCGCCTCCTGCGCGACGCGCAGCAGGGTCACCTCGACCTCCGGGTGCAGCGCCTGCGCGGTCCCGGTGGTGGTGACCGTGGCGGCCACCCCGTTGACCGCGGACCAGCGCGCCGCGACCTCGGCCAGGGCCTCCGGCAGCCTGGTGTTCTCCAGGGCCTCCGGCCGGACGGCCCGCACGGACCGGCGGGCCTCGGACAGGCTGTCGCGGGCCAGCCGGGCGGCGTTGCTGATCCGGCGTTCCCAGTCAGCCCGGCTGGCTTCCCGGCCGTCGCCGTAGCCGCCGGCCGCCTGCAGGCCGGCCTGCTGCGCGGCTTCCAGCTGCGTGATGATGCCGGCCAGTCCCTGCGCCAGCGTGTCGTGGATCTCCCGCGCCATCCGCTGCCGTTCTTCCAGCACGCCTGCCTCCCGCGCCTGCGTCAGCAGCTGGGCGTGCAGCCCGGTGTTCTCGGCCATCATGTCCGCCAGCCGGCGGTTCGCCGCGGCCAGCTCGGTGATAACCCGTTTACGTTCGTTGTTCTGTTCCTCCGCCTTCTGGCCCAGGTGAATGAACACGGTGACCAGCACGGCGTTCAGCAGGGCGACCACCGCGAAGATGCCCCAGTCCCGGGCGGTCGGTGTACGGAAGCCGCCGAGCTGGGCGAGCCCGGACAGCGCCGCGACGCACAGCAGGCCGAGGAACCGGAACGGCCCGGCCAGGAAGCGGTAGGAGTGGATGTACCCGATCCAGCAGAAGAACCCGAACCAGGGGCTCCGCGCGACCAGCAGCCCGCAGCAGACCAGGAAGCCCGCGAAGTAGACGGCCATGAGCACACGGTGGCCGGCCCACCCGGGATGCAGCGTCACCCACCAGGCGACCCAGGCGGCGGTGACCGCGGCCACGGCCAGGGTCCGGCCCAGGGCGCCGGCGGTCGGCTGGTCGGTCAGCACGTACGGGACCGCCGAGATAGCGAGCAGCACGTAAGGGACCACCCGGATCCATGCTTCCAGCCGCTTTTCCGGCGCGTCCATGCCGCCCGCCGGATCGGGGGCCGGATCGCGGCTGACCATGGGCAGCGTCATGTCAGCTTCCTCCCCGGCCCGGGATGCGTCCCTGTTCCATCTTGTTATCTTGCCATTGCCCGGGTTTGGTCATTCCCAGCGGAAGAACCGGATCGCCAGGGCCCCGCCCACCAGCACCCAGGCGGCCAGCACGCCGAAGTACAGCCCCGAGGCCCAGTGGCCGGCCGCGGCCTGCTGGATGGCCTGGACTCCCGCCCCGCCTGGGGTCGCATCGCTGATTCCCCGCAGCCAGCTGGGCATCTCCGCGCGCGGCCACCACAGCCCGGCCAGGAACATCAGCACGAAGAACAGCACGCCGCCGACGGCGTTGGCGGCCTTGCTGGTGAAGCTGACCGCGGCGACCAGCAGCCCCAGTGTGCTGACCGCCGCGGCCAGCAGCAGGAACGCCACGATGAAGGCCAGCGGCTGGCCGATCGTGGCGCTGAACGCGCCGGTGCCGAGGATGACGAGCAGGGCCGTCGTCGCGATCTGGACGCCCAGCAGGATGGTGATCTCCGCGGCGAGCAGGACCTGCGGGGTCACCGGGGTGGTGAACATGCGGCGCAGGATGCCGCGCTCGCGGTAGCTGACCAAGGTCACGGGCAGGAACTGCAGGCCCATGATGATGAGCGCGAACGTGACGATGATGGGCAGGTAGGTCTGCTGGACGCTGGCCCCGCCGAACGCCTTGACCGGCTTGGCCGTACCCGGGATGAGGCCGACCACGATCCAGGCGGCCAGCGGGAACCCGGCTCCCCAGAACAGCGCGGCGGGGGTGCGCAGCAGCAGTTTCAGCTCGGTCAGGGTGAGCTTGCGCCAGGCCCGCCCTGGGACCGGGAGCACTGCCGGAAACGACATCGTGACTATCCTCTTCCTGTCTCGCCGGGCCGGGCGGTCCCGCCCGGCTGGTCGCCGCCGGTCAGGGCGACGAACGCGTCGTCCAGGTTGGCCTGGTCGACCCGCAGATGCTCGGCGATGATGCCCCGGTGCACCAGCACGGTGATGACCGCCTGCAGGGCCTCGCTATTCCCGGTGACCGTGAACTGGGCCCCGTCGCGGCGGACCGCGGACACCTCGGGCAGCTTGGCCAGCAGGGCCTCGTCCAGCGGGGCCGAGGCCCGGAACCGGATGTACTGCTCGCCGCCGACCCGGCTGGCCAGCCCGGACGGCGTGTCCGTCGCGATCACCCGGCCGTTGTCGATCACCGCGACCCGGTCACACAGCCGTTCGGCTTCCTCCATGAAGTGCGTGACCAGCACGATCGTGACGCCGGTGGCGCGGATCTCGGAGATCAGCCCCCACACTTCGCGGCGGGCGGCCGGGTCCAGCCCGGTGGTGAGCTCGTCCAGCACGGCGACCTTCGGGCTGCCGATGAGCGCGAGCGCCACCGACAGCCGCTGCCTCTGGCCGCCGGACAGCTTGGCGAAGGCGGTGTCCCGCCGGTCGCCGAGCCCGAGGCGCTCGATCAGCTCGTCCGCGTCGGCCGGTTTCCGGTAGAACGAGGCGTACAGGTCCAGCGCCTCGTTCACCCGGAGCTTGTCCGGCAGCTGGCCGTCCTGCAACTGGACCCCGACCAGCTCGCGCAGCTCACCGTGATCTTGCTGCGGGTTCAGGCCCAGCACGCTGATCCGGCCGCGGTCCGGGGTGCGCAGGCCCGCGACGCATTCCACGGTGGTGGTCTTCCCGGCCCCGTTCGGCCCGAGGATGCCGAAGATCTCCCCGCGCTCGACCGTGAACGACACGTCGTCGACCGCGACCTTCGGCCCGTACTCCTTGTGCAGGCCAGTCACCTCGATCACTGCCATGCCCCCATGGTCGCCGGCCGCCAGCAGCCCGGGCATCGCCCGCCGGGCCACATTCCGGGCGCGTCCCGGCGGAGCGGGGAGTCAGCCGAATGGTTGATGCGGCCGGGGGTAGCCTGGCCCGGTAATTCCGACAATCTTCAGACAGGGAGCCCGCAGTGGCGCTGCACAAGCAGGTCGATGTGTCCCAGGCAGACCGGGAAGTCGATATCAACCCGGTCTACGTGCAGGAAAAAGGTCTCCAGACCCCCCGCTACCGGATGCCCGACAACAGCATGCTGCCCAGCACCGCGGCGCAGGTGGTGCGGGACGAGCTGATCCTGGACGGCAACGCGCGGCTCAACCTCGCGACGTTCGTCACCACCTGGATGGAGCCCGAGGCCGAGAGGCTGATGGCCTCCTGCTTCGACAAGAACATGATCGATAAGGACGAGTACCCGCAGACCGCCGAGATCGAGCGGCGTTGCGTGAACATCCTGGCCCACCTGTGGCACTCACCGGCCGGCGGGAACGCGGCCGGGTGCTCGACCACCGGCTCCAGCGAGGCGTGCATGCTCGGCGGGATGGCGCTGCTATGGCGCTGGCGCCAGGCCCGCCGCGCCGCCCGCCAGGACGCGTCGCGGCCCAACCTGGTGATGGGCGCCAACGTGCAGGTGTGCTGGGAGAAGTTCTGCCGGTACTGGGAGGTCGAGCCGCGCATGGTCCCGATGGAGCAGGGCCGCCTGCACCTCACCGCGGACGGGGCGGTGGCGCAGTGCGACGAGAACACGATCGGCGTCGTGGCCATCCTGGGCTCCACCATGGACGGCAGCTACGAGCCGGTCAAGCAGATCAGCGAGGCGCTGGACCAGCTGCAGCGGGCCAAGGGCCACGACATCCCGGTGCACGTCGACGCGGCCTCGGGCGGCTTCGTCGCGCCGTTCCTGCAGCCGTTCCTGGAGTGGGACTTCCGGGTACCCCGGGTCGCGTCCATCAACGCCTCCGGGCACAAGTACGGCCTGGTCTACCCGGGAGTGGGCTGGGTGGTGTGGCGGGAGCCGTCCGCGCTACCGGAGGACCTGGTTTTCAAGGTGAACTACCTGGGCGGCGAGATGCCGACGTTCGCGCTGAACTTCTCCCGGCCCGGCTCCAACGTCATCGCGCAGTATTACAACTTCCTCCGGCTCGGCTTCAAGGGCTACCACGACGTCCAGCAGGCCTGCCAGGAAGTCGCCGTCTACCTCGCCTCGCAGATCGCCGCCATGGGCCCGTTCGAGCTGCTCACCGAGGGCAAAGAGCTTCCGGTGTTCGCGTTCAAGCTCAAGGACAGCGTCACCGGGTACTCGGTCTTCGACATCTCCGAGCGGATACGCAGCCGGGGCTGGCTGGTGCCGGCGTACACGTTCCCCGCGAACCTGCAGCACATCGCGGTGCTGCGGATCGTGGTCAAGAACGGCTTCAGCATGGACCTGGCCGGGTGCCTGCTCGCCGACATCCGCGAGCAGATCAAGACCCTGGAATCGTTCCCCCAGCCCCCGGCCCCGCTGGTGGCGGCCGGGCAACCCCGCGAGTCCTTCCGCCACTGAGGCCGGGCGCCCCGGGCCCGGCGCCGCCTCAGGCGCCCTTGCGCAGGCGGTCGAGGGCTTCCGCGAGGATGGCGGCGCCATCGGAGTCGCTCCGGCGCTCCTTCACGTACGCGAGGTGCGTCTTGTACGGCTCGACGCGCGGCGGCGCGGGCGGGTTCCGCTCATCCTGCCCGGCGGGGTAACCGCACCGGGGGCACTCCCAGCTGTCCGGGACGGCCGCGTCAGTCGCGAAGCTCGGGCGCGTCTCGTGCCGGTTGGCGCACCAGAACGAGACCCAGACGCGCGGCGCGGACTCACCGCGCTCGGCCTCACCCATCGGACCAGCGCCTACCCTGCTGCCGCGGATGGCGTTGCCACTGCTCACAGATCACCTCTTGAAATAGCGCGCATGCGTTACGTCCGGTGCGGGAGGACGCCGGTGGAAAAAAGCTGCTTAGTGAATGATCAGCAGGTTGAGGCCGATGATGCAGATGAACCACAAAATTCCGAAGAAAATCGTGATGCGGTCCAGGTTGCGCTCGACCACCGACGACGAACCGAGCGTGGACGAGACGCCCCCGCCGAACATGTCTGACAAGCCGCCGCCCTTGCCCTTGTGCAGCAGCACCAGCAGCACCATCACCAGGCTCGTGATGATCAGGATGATGGAAACCCCGATGACCATCGCCGCTTGTTCCCTCTTCCCTCTCCAAAGCCGAACCGGCTCGCGGCAAACCCTGCCCGAGCCTTACCCAAACCCGCCACGCTCAGTGCACGGCGTCAGCCGTCTCGAACCGGACTATCTTGGCGAACTCGGTGGCGTCCAGGCTGGCTCCTCCGACGAGGGCACCATTGACGTCCGGCTGCGCCATGATCGGCGCAACGTTGTCAGCCTTGACCGACCCGCCATACAGGATACGCAAACTATCGGCCGTAACGCGCCCGTGAACCGCAGAAACGTACTCTCTAATTGCCGCGCAGGCCTCCTGGGCGTCCGCCGGGGTGGCGACCTCACCCGTGCCGATCGCCCAGATCGGCTCGTAGGCGATCACCATCCCGGCCACCTGCTCGGCCGGGATGCCGGCCAGCGATCCGGTCACCTGAGTGACGCAGTGTTCCACCTGCCGTCCCTGCTGACGGACATCCAGGGCCTCGCCGACGCACAGGATAGGCGTGATCTCGGCGCCCAGCGCGGCCTTGACCTTGGCGTTGACCAGGGCGTCGTCCTCGTGGTGGTGCTGGCGCCGCTCCGAGTGCCCGGCCAGCACGTAGTCACAGCCGAGCTTGGCCAGCATCGACGCCGAGACCTCGCCGGTGTAGGCGCCGGCGGCGTGCGCGGACAGGTCCTGCGCCCCGTAGGCGATGCGCAGCCGGTCCCCTTCCACCAGCGTCTGCACGCTGCGCAGCGACGTGAAGGGCGGCAGCACCGCCACGTCCACCGCGTCAAAATCCTTGTCGGACAGCGTAAAGGCGAGCTTCTGGACCAGCGCGATGGCCTCGAGGTGGTTCTTGTTCATCTTCCAGTTGCCGGCCATGAGCGGCAGGCCCGGAGTGCGCTCGGCGCGGCCGCTCATGCCGTCTCCCCCGTCGGGTCGTCGGCTTCCAGGGCAACCAGGCCGGGCAGCGTGCGTCCTTCCAGGTACTCCAGGCTGGCGCCGCCACCGGTGGAGATGTGGCCGAACGCGTCCTCCGGCAGGCCGAACGACCGCACCGCCGCGGCCGAGTCGCCGCCGCCGACCACGGTGAACCCGTTGACCCGGGTGATGACCTCGGCCAGGTCCCGGGTGCCGACGGCGAACGCGGGGAACTCGAACACGCCCATGGGGCCGTTCCAGAACACCGTCCTGGCGTCGGCCACCTTCTCGGCGAACAACTCGCGGCTCGCCGGCCCGATGTCCAGGCCCTGCCGGTCGGCCGGGAAGTCCTTGACCGAGACGACCTCGTGCTCGGCGTCCGGCGCGAAGCGCGTGGCGGCGACGATGTCGACCGGCAGCACCAGTTCCACCCCGTGCCGTTCCGCCTCCGCCATCACCTCTTTGACCTGCGGGATCTTGTCGGCTTCGAGCAGCGAGTTACCGACCTCGTAGCCCTCTGCGGCCAGGAACGTGTAGGCCATGCCGCCGCCGATGACTACCCGGTCGGTCCGGTCGAGCAGGTTCGCGATCACCGCGAGCTTGTCCGACGGCTTCGCCCCGCCCAGCACGACCACGTACGGCCGTTCCGGGTTGGAGGTCAGCCGGCTGAGCACCTCGACCTCGGCCAGCACCAGGTCACCGGCCGCGTGCGGCAGCCGCTGCGGCACGTCGTAGACGCTGGCGTGCTTGCGGTGCACGGCCCCGAACCCGTCGCCGACGTAGAGGTCGCCGAACAGCGCGAGCTGGCTGGCGAACTCCCCGCGCACCGCGTCGTCCTTGCTGGTCTCGGCCGGCTCGTACCGGACGTTCTCCAGCAGCGCGATGTCGCCGTCGGCGAGCCCGGCCACGACCCGGGAGGCGTCCCGCCCCACCACGTCGGTGGCGAAGGCGACAGGCTTGCCGAGCAGCTCGCCGAGCCGGGCCGCCACCGGCCGCAGCGACGGGCCGCCCGCGGCCCGCTCGGCGTAATCGGCGCCCTTGGGCAGGCCGAGGTGCGCTACCACGATCACGCGGGCACCCCGGCTGAGCAGCTTCTCGATGGTCGGCAGGCTGGCCCGGATCCGCCCGTCATCGGTGATACGCGGGTTCGCCGGGTCAGCCAGGTCCAGCGGCACGTTCAGGTCGGCCCGCAGCAGCACGCGCCGGCCGCCGACCGCGAGGTCTTCGATGCTCTTCATTTTTTATTGTCTTTCCGCTCGGCGCCGCGCCCGGTGCGCGGCTAGGACAGCCGGGCGCCGATGAGCGCCGTCAGGTCGGCAAGCCGGGCGGAGTAGCCCCACTCGTTGTCGTACCAGCCGAGCACCTTCACCTGGTCGCCGAACGTCATGGTCAGCGAGGCGTCGAAGGTGCAGGAGGCGGGCGAGCCCACGATGTCGGAGGAGACGATGGCGTCCTCGGTGTAGTACAGGATCCCCTTGAGCGGGCCCTCGGCGGCCGCGCGGAAGGCCGCGTTGACCTCGTCCTTGGTCGCCTCGCGGTTGAGCTGGACGACCAGGTCGACGAGCGAGCCGTCCGGCACCGGCACGCGCAGCGCCATGCCGTCGAGCTTGCCCTTGAGCGCCGGCAGCACCAGCGAGGTGGCCTTCGCGGCGCCCGTGGTGGTCGGGATGATGTTCACCGCCGCGGCGCGGGCCCGGCGCAGGTCCTTGTGCGGGAAGTCCAGGATGACCTGGTCGTTGGTGTAGGCGTGCACCGTCGTCATCAGGCCCTTGACGATGCCGAAGCTTTCCAGCAGCACCTTCGCCATCGGCGCGACGCAGTTGGTCGTGCAGGAGGCGTTGGAGATGATGTGGTGCTTCGCGGGGTCATAGTCGCTGTCGTTCACGCCCAGGACGACCGTCAGGTCCTCTTCCTTGGCGGGCGCCGAGATGACGACCTTCTTCGCGCCGGCGTCAAGGTGGTTGCGCGCGTCGGCCGCCTTGGTGAAGCGCCCGGTGGACTCGAGCACGATGTCCACGCCGAGGTCCTTCCAGGGCAGCTTGGCCGGGTCGCGCTCGGCCAGCACCTTGACCGACTGGCCGCCCACCCGGATGGAGTCGCCGGAGACGGACACGTCCAGCGGCAGCGTGCCGAGTACGGTGTCGTACTTCAGCAGATGCGCCAGCGTGGCGGTATCCGTCAGGTCGTTGGCCGCGACGATCTCGATCTCGCCCGTCGGGACCCGGCCAGCCATGCCGATCGCCTCGGCGTTGACAGCGCGCCAGTAGTTACGGCCGATCCGGCCAAATCCATTGATGCCCACGCGGATGGTCACAGCACCGCTCTCCTCATTATCGCTGTATATCTATTAGGGCCGATTTAAGACCGACGGCCACCGGCGCCCCAGAGACTTTCGTCCTGAAGACCCTATCGAACGCCGTCTCCGGGGGTCCCCCGGAGACGGCGTTCGATCCAGCGCCTGCACGCCTGTTCCAGGCCAGGCGCGGCAAGCAGCCCGAAAGCCGCCTATGGTCTAGACCATATGGGAATCCCTTCCACCCGGCAACCAAGCGTGCCGTTAACAGTCCAGTGCCATCGGCGAGCACCACCACGGGCTACGGCGAGGCGCTGCGCGGGCTACGGCGAGTCGCCCGTTACCGGCCCAGCGATCCCGGCCGTCAGGCCGGGTGAGTGGCCGGTGTGCCGGCGAAGTACCACCGCGCGGGCGCGTAGCGCTGCAGGGGTCCGGCGAGGCGCAGCGGGGCTACGGCGAGTCGCCCGTTACCGGCCCAGCGATCCCGGCCGTCAGGCCGGGTGAGTGGCCGGTGTGCCGGCGAAGTACCACCGCGCGGGCGCGTAGCGCAGCGGGGGGTACGGGGGGTCGTCCCCCCGGGAGATCGTCGTCCCCCCGGGAGATCACTGCATCAGCATGTCGGGGGTGAGGCTGGCTTCGGTGCTGGGGAGGCCGAGCTCACCGGCCCGGCGGTCGGCCATGGCCAGCAGGCGGCGGATGCGCCCGGCGATCGCGTCCTTGGTCAGTGGCGGATCGGCCAGCTGGCCGAGTTCCTCCAGGCTGGCCTGCCGGTTGGCGATGCGCAGCTTCCCGGCCATGGTCAGGTGCTCCGGCGCCTCGTCACCGAGGATCTCCAGGGCCCGCTCGACCCGCGCGCCGGCTGCGACCGCGGCGCGCGCGCTGCGCCGGAGGTTGGCGTCGTCAAAGTTGGCGAGCCGGTTCGCGGTGGCCCGTACCTCCCGGCGCATCCGGCGCTCCTCCCAGGCCAGCACGCTGTCGTGCGCGCCGAGCCGGGTAAGCATGGCGCTGATCGCGTCGCCGTCCCTGATCACCACGCGGTCGACCCCGCGGACCTCGCGCGCCTTGGCCCCGATCTTCAGCCGCCGGGCCGCGCCGACCAGGGCGAGGGCCGCCTCCGAGCCCGGGCAGGTCACCTCCAGCGCCATCGACCGGCCCGGCTCGGTCAGCGAGCCGTGGGCCAGGAAGGCGCCCCGCCACGCCGCCTCGCAGTCACAGGTCGTCCCGGACACGATCTGCCGCGGCAGGCCGCGCACCGGGCGCCCGTAGCTGTCCAGCAGGCCGGTCTGGCGGGCGAGGTTGTCTCCGCCCTTGAGCACCCGCACGACGTACCGGTTGCCCTTGCGCAGCCCGCTCGGGGCCAGCACCAGCATTTCCGACGCGTGCCCGAACACCTCGCTGATGCCGGCCCGAAGCCGGCGGGCGGCCGCCCCGGTGTCGAGTTCCGCCTCGATCACGACGTGCCCCGCGGCCAGGTGCAGGCCGCCGGCGAACCGCAGCATCGCGGACACCTCGGCCTTCCGGCAGCACGGTTTGACCACCGTCACCCGGCTGAGCTCGTCCTTCACCACACCGGTCATCGCCATCGTCAGTCCCCTCCCGCCCCGCTGTGCCTCCCAGCGAAGATGTCCGCATACGCCCCGGCCAGCAACAATGGAGAATGCCGGGGTGTGCCGTCGGCCACGGCCACGTCCGCGAGGACGAGGCGGGCGCCCAGCAGGCCCGCTGCCTTCTCCAGGTCCGCCACCCCATCGCCGCCCGGACCCAGGGCCGAGCTGTCCGCCAGCACCACGTCGAACGCCAGCCCGGGCGAGTGCCCCGCCAGGACCTCCAGGTGCTTGTGCGGCGAAAAACCGCCTGTCTCACCCGGCTGCGGCGCGAGGTTGAGCGCCACCAGCCGGTGCGCCTCGGTCCCCCGCAGCGCCGAGGCCAGTTCCGGCACCAGCAGGTGCGGCAGCACGCTGGTGAACCATGACCCCGGCCCGAACACTACCCAGTCTGCCTCCCTGATCGCGGTCACCGCGGCCGGAACGGCCGGCGGGTCGTCCGGCAGCAGCGAAATGGACCGGACCCGGCCGGGGGTGGACGCGCACGCGTCCTGCCCGCGGACGCGGGAGATCTCGTCCGGGCGCGCCGGGTCGGCGCCTTCCACGTCGGCCACGATGTCCAGCGGGACCGACGCCATCGGCAGCACCCGGCCGCGGGTGCCCAGCAGCAGGCCCACCCAGTCCAGGCCCTCAACCGTGTCCCCGAGCAGTTCCCACAGCGCGACGATCAGCAGGTTGCCCACCGCATGACCGGACAGCTCAGCGTCGCCGCCGAACCGGTGCTGGACGACCCGGCTCCAGGTCGTGCCCCACTCGTCGTCGCCGCACAGCGCGGCCAGCGCCATCCGCAGGTCGCCGGGCGGCAGCACGCCGTACTGCCGCCGCAGCCGGCCGCTCGACCCGCCGTCGTCGGCCACGGTCACGATGGCCGTGAGGTCACTGCTGACCCGGCGTAGCGCGGACAGCGACGCGGCCAGCCCGTGTCCGCCGCCGAGCGCCACCACCCGGGGCCCGCCTGTCTCCGGGCCTGTCACCTCAGCCGCCCCCGGGGCCTCCGCCGTCGCGTCATTCACGCCCGAGATCCCGGTGGGTGACCTGGACGTCGGAGGCGCTCCCGCCCGCACCGGCCAGCCGCGCGGCGAGGTCCTCCGCGATCGTCACGCTGCGGTGCTTCCCCCCGGTGCAGCCGACCGCCAGCGTCACGAAGTGCTTACCCTCCCGCTCATCACCTTCGAGCATCAGCCGCAGCGCCTCGAAGTACGCCGTGAGGAACTCCTGCGCACCAGGCCGGCTCAGCACGTAGTCCCGCACCGGCGCATCCAGCCCGGTCATCGGGGCCAGCTCGGGAATCCAGTGCGGGTTGGGCAGGAACCGGCAGTCCACCACCAGGTCCGCGTCCACCGGCAGCCCGTACTTATAACCGAACGACACGATGCTGACCTGCGGCCCCTTGGCCGAGCGGCCGCCGAAGAAGTCCCGCATCCGCCCGCGCAGCTCGTGCACGTTGAGCCGCGAGGTGTCCAGGAGCAGGTCGGCGTCGCCCCGCACGTCCCGCAGCAGTTCACGTTCGGCGGCGATCCCGTCCACGATCCGCCCGCTGGCCTGGAGCGGATGCGGGCGCCGCACGCTGTCGAACCGGCGGACCAGGGTGTCGTCGGCGGCTTCCAGGAAGACGATCCTCGGCGCCACGCCGCGCGCGCTGAGGTCGCCCATGGCGGACTTCAGGTCCGTGGTGAACGCGCGGCTGCGCACGTCGGTCACGGCGGCGATCTTCGGCACCGCGCCGTTCGACCGCTCGGCCAGGTCGACCATGGTGGGCAGCAGTCCCGGCGGCAGGTTGTCGACCACAAACCAGCCGAGGTCCTCCAGCGACTTGGCGGCCGTGCTGCGGCCCGCGCCGGACATGCCCGTGATGATCACGAGGTCCGGCGTAGCCTGATCGTCCGGCCCTGTCATCCCCGTGTGCTCGCGTACCGGATTCACCGCGCCTCCCGCGTGGTCTCCACTGCCCCGTGTTCCGTGCCTGGCGTACTGGGTTCCGTTTCCGTGCCTGGCGTGCTGGCCCCGTCCGGTGGGCGGCCCGCCTCCGGCTGGCCCGGGCCGGCCTGGTCTCCCTGGTGCCCGGCCTGGTCTCCCTGGTGCAGGGCGGCCACGATGGTCGCGGCCAGCCGCGGCCCGATGCCGGGCACCGTCGCGATCTCCTCCGGCGTCGCCGCGGCCAGCCTCTTGACCGAGCCGAACCGCTTGAGCAGGGCCCCCCGCCGGGCCGGGCCCAGGCCGGCCACGCTGTCCAGCGCGCTCGCGGTCAGGCCCCGGGACCGCTTCTGCCGGTGGTAGGTGATCGCGAACCGGTGCGCCTCGTCCCGTACCCGCTGCAGCAGGTACAGTCCTTCGCTGCTGCGCGGCAGGATGACCGGGAACTCCTCCCCCGGCAGCCACACCTCTTCCAGCCGCTTGGCCAGCCCGCACACCGCGACGTCGTCGATGCCCAGGTCGGTCAGCGCCCGGCAGGCCGCGTCCGCCTGGGCCGGGCCGCCGTCGACCACCACGAGGTTCGGCGGGTACGCGAACTTGCGCTGGCGCATCGCCGCGTCCCGTTCGGCGGCGTTTTCCTCTGGATCCTGCTCGGGGTCGCCGAGCACGTCCAGCTCGCCGGTCTCCTCGCGCTCCTCCAGGTACCGCCGGAACCGCCGGGTGATCACCTCGTAGATCGAGGAAATGTCGTCGGTGCCGTCGTCGCCGCGGATGCTGAACCGGCGGTACTCGCTCTTGCGCGCCAGGCCGTCCTCGAACACGACCATGGACGCCACCACGTTCGTGCCCTGCAGGTTGGACACGTCGTAGCACTCGATCCGCAGCGGCGCGTCGTCCAGGCCAAGCGCCTCCTGGATCTCGTGCAGCGCCCGGCTCCGGGTGGTCAGATCGCTGGCTCGCCGGGTCTTGTGCAGCGCCAGCGACTGCATGGCATTGCGCGCGACGGTTTCCAGCAACGCCTTCTTGTCGCCGCGGCGCGGTACCCGCAAGTCGACCGGGCCGCCGCGGCGGGCCGCCAGCCACTCGGCGACCGTCGCGTGTTCCGGCGGCAGCTCCGGGACCAGCACCTCGCGGGGCACGCCGCTGCCCTGGGCTTCGGCGGCGCCCGGCTCGCTGTCGGCGGCGTTCACCGCGGTCTCGCCGTAGACCTGGCCAAGGAAGTTCTCGACCAGTTCCCCGGTCGTCACGTCCTCGACCTTTTCCAGCACCCAGCCGCGCTGCCCGCGGACCCGGCCGTCGCGGACGTAGAAGATCTGCACGGCCGCTTCGAGCTGATCCTCGGCCAGCGCGATGACGTCGCAGTCGGTGCCGTCGCCGAGCACCACGGCCTGCTTCTCCAGGGCCCGCTCCAGCGCGCGCATGTCGTCCCGCAGCCGGGCGGCCCGCTCGAACTCCTCCGCCGCCGCCGCCTCGCGCATCTCCGCCTCGATCCGGCGGATGTAACGGGCGGTCTGGCCCGCCATGAAGTCGCAGAAGTCCTCGGCGAGCTTGCGGTGCTCGGCCGCGCTCACCCGGTCGACGCACGGGGCCGAGCACTTGCCGATGTAGCCGAGCAGGCAGGGGCGGCCGATCTGCCCCGCCCGCTTGAACACCCCGGCCGAGCAGGTCCGTACCGGGAACACCCGCAGCAGGGTGTCCACCGTGTCCCGGATGGCCCAGGCGTGCGAGTAGGGCCCGAAGTACCGCGTGCCCTTGCGCCTCGCGCCGCGCATCACCATGACCCGGGGGTACTCCTCGCTCATGGTGACCGCAAGATAGGGATAGCTCTTGTCGTCCCGGTACTTGACGTTGTACCGGGGATCGAACTCCTTGATCCAGGAGTACTCGAGCTGGAGCGCCTCCACCTCGGTGCCGACGACGGTCCAGTCCACCCCGGCCGCCGAGGTCAGCATCGCCTGGGTCCGCGGGTGCAGGCTGGCAAAGTCCGCGAAGTAGGAGTTCAGCCGCTGCCGCAGGGACTTGGCCTTGCCCACGTAGATGACCCGGCCGCGCGCATCACGGAACCTGTACACACCGGGTGACTCCGGGATGGAGCCCGGAGCCGGCCGGTAGGTTGCCGGATCTGCCACGCAGTAACTCTACGGCCGCCCGGCGACGGTCCATGCCCTCAACCGCGCCCCGGCGCTCCGGCAGCCCCATGATCGTGGTGGCTTTTTCCGCATTATCGCCGAAAGGCCACCACGATAACCTCGCTCGCCGCGGCAGCGCCTCAGTGACCGGTAGCCAGGGTGAGGCCGCCGGAGCAGTCCAGCACGGTGCCGGCCTGGGGCGCACGAGGTGGCAGAGGCCAGCGAGGCCCGGGCCGTTGTAGGCAAAGGTGCCTCTGCGTTGACCCCGCTGTAGGCAAAGGCGCCTCTGCATACAAGGAGACGCGGGCGGCGGGGGACGGAGCCGGGCAGCGGGGTCACGGGGCGAGGCGGAACGCCTGGCGGGCGACGGCGGCGCGCAGCGCCGCGGAACCGTCGGCGAGAACCGGGGCGCCGTGGCCGAAGCAGGCGGCGTCCACGTCGAGCTCGGCGAGCTTACGGAACGAGCCGATCGCCTCGTCCCGGTCGACGTTGAACGGCCCGGGAATGACCCGGCCATCCGGCGTACGGGCCACGCTGTCCCCGGTGAACAGCAGGCGGTGGGCCGGCAGATGGATGGCGATGCTGCCGTCGGTGTGGCCGGGGACGCCGATCACGGCCGCGCCGCCGCCGAGATCGAGCAGGTCCCCCTCGGACAGTTCGCGGTCGACGCGGCACGGCGGGGCAGCCGGGAGACCGCCGGCCGCGGCGGCGATGCGCTCGTGCAGCGGGCGTTCCTCCTCGGTGACCTGGGGAGCGGGCGCGGGCATGTCACCGCGGATGACGGGCGCGTCGCAGCGGTGGGCCAGCACGGCCGCACCGCTGGCGGCGGCGATGCCGGCGGCCGAACCGGTGTGGTCCGCGTGGAAGTGGGTGAGGATGACCCGGTCCAGGTCCCCGGGCCGGAGGCCGAGGGTGCCGAGCGCGGCCGCGATGGCCGCGCCGTGGCCCGGCGGCCCGGCGTCGATCAGGGTCAGCGATTCCCGGTCCTGCCACAGGTAGGCCTGCCCCAGGCCGAACTGGAACATGTGCAGCAGGCCGGGCAGCAGTTCGACGGTCTCCATACGGCGACTCTAGGCAGCAGCCGCGGCGTGATCCGCGCTGATCGCCGTGCGCGGATCTGCTGAGGGCAGAAACGGCACCGGCGGCCGCACCCGGCGGCGGGCCGCTTGCCTCAGCGGGCCGGGGTGTACGCGGCGAAGCCGCTGGTCCGCCAGGCTGCGCCGTCCGGGAGGATGCCGAGCGCCTCGTAACCGTCCAGGCTCTCCACCCAGTCCCGGGCCGCGGGGCCCATCGCGAACGCGGCGGTCGCGTAGGCGTCGGCGGTGCCCGCCCGCGGGCCGACGACCGTGACGCTGGCCAGGTCCGCGGCGGGCTGGCCGGTGTGCGGGTTGATGATGTGCGCGCCACGCTCGGCGGTGCCGGAGGTGGCGACGGCGATATCGCGCCCGGTGACGATGACCGCAAGCGCCGAACGGCAGAGCGGATGCGCCACGCCGATGCGCCAGGGCTGGCCGGGTTCGGGTTCGCCGGTGCACTGCAGGTCGCCGGCGCCGTTCACGCTGTGGCTGGTCCAGCCGGCGGCGCTCAGCATGGCCGCGGCGTGCTCGATGGCCCACCCCTTGACCAGGCCGGACGGATCGAAGCGGCCGCCGGGCCAGTCGGTGAAGTAGCCGTTGCTCCGGTCCCTGATGACCGCGCACCCGGCGATGACCTCGGCGAGTTCCGGCGCGCATTGCGCCAGGGTGAGCCCGCCGCGGCCGAGCCGGCTGACGTCGCTGTCGTCGCGGTAGGTGGAGAACGTGGCGTCCGCCCAGTGCAGCCAGCTGACTACCGCCGGGAGCACCGGGGCGGCGGCGGCCGGGATGTCGAAGGAGAACACCGTGCCCATCACGTGTTCCGCGTGGCGGAGCCGCGAGGCGGGCGGCCCGATGTGCACGGCGGCGGGGCCGGCCGCGCCCGGGCCGGGCACGGTGGCGACGGTGACCCCCCGGACGGCCATTAGGCGCGGGCCTTGTCGAGGGCGCTCTGCAGCGACTTGATGTAGCCGGCGCTGGTGTAGCTGGCGCCGGAGACCGCGTTGATCTTCGCGCTCTGCGCGGTCAGCGTCTCGTTGTTCAGCAGCGGCAGCGCGCGCCCGTCGATCATCTGGCTGTTCACGCCGTCGTCGGTGTGCTGCAGGACGGTGACTTTGACGATCTTCCCGGCGCTGAGGATGATCCGCACCTGGGTCGGGCCGTATCCGGTCATGATCACGTCCCCGGTGACCGCGGTCCCGGTGCCCGAGCCCGCGCTGACCGGGGCGGACGCGGCCGCCGCGGCGCCGCCCGCCGATCCCGCGGAGCTGCCGGAGCCGGCCGCGGACGTACCCGGCGTGCCCGCGGTGCCGGATGAGCCGCTGACTCCGGCCGCCGCCGTGGAGCCCATGTGGGTCCGGAACGACAGCAGCATGACCAGCCCGGCGATGGTACCTCCGAGGGCGAGCACGACCCGGCGCATCGGGTTTCCTCCGTTCGGTGGGGCGATTCAGGCGGGTGCAGCGGGGTGGCTGACTCAGAACTCGAACGACTCGTGGTGGATCTGGGCACGCGGGACACCGGCCGTGTCCAGCGCGGCGAGCGCCGAGTCCATCATGCCGGCCGGGCCGCATACGTAGACGTCACGGCCGCGCAGCCCGGGCACGAGGGACAGCAGCCGCTCGGCGGTCAGCGGGTCCCCGCCGAGCCGGGCCCGGGAGCCGATCAGGTAGTGCACGGTGGCCCCGCGGTCCCGCGCGATGGCGTCCAGTTCGGGGCCGAAGACGACGTCCTCGGGGCTGCTGGCCCGGTAGATGAGGGTGATCTCGCCGGGCAAGGCCGCGAACATGGCGCGCAGCGGCGTGATGCCCACGCCGCCGGCCAGCAGCAGGATCCGGCGGCGGTCCCGGCGCGGGGTGAACGCCCCGTAGGGGCCTTCCGCGATGATCCGGGTGCCCGGGCGCAACCGGCTGATCGCTGCGCTGTGGTCGCCGCGGTCCTTCACCGTGATCCGCATGACGTCGGGACGGGGCGCCGCGGACAGTGAGTACGGGTGCGAGGACCACCACATCCCGCGGGTCAGGAACCGCCAGCGGAAAAACTGGCCGGGGTCGGCCTGGAGCTCGTCCAGGTGCTGGCCGCCGATGTAGACCGACACCACATCGGCTGACTCCCGGCGCAGCGCGATGACGTGGAAGCGGTGCCGGGCCGCGCTGCGCAGCGGGCTGATAACGCGGTACCAGAGCAGCAACGCGGCCACCGAGGCGTACAGCAGCGACCAGACGAACCGCGCCTTGAGGCTGCTGATGAAGGACGCGCCGTCCGCGAACTGGTGGCTGAACGCCAGCGCGATCGCCAGGTAGGTGTAGAGGTGCAGGTGATACCAGGTGTCATAGGACACCCGGCGGCGCGCGGCGCGGGCGGACACCAGGCCGATGCCCAGGAACAGGAACCCGGCCACGGTCGCCATCAGCACGTCCGGATACGACGTCAGCAGCGTGCTCGTCTCGCCGGTCAGGCTCTCGTGCGCGGTGACCGAGTAGCCCCAGATGATGAGCAGGGCGTGCGCGACGATGATGCTGACGACGTAACGCCCGCCCATCGCGTGCCAGCGCGCGAGCCGGTCGGTGCCGATCCCGCGCTCCAGCGGGGGCAGCCGGGACATCAGCGCGACCAGCACGACGACGCCGTAGCCGGCCAGCAGCCCGAGGATGCGGCCCGCGTTGGTGAGCCAGTCGCCCAGGCCGTGCACCGACGGCGTGCCCGACCACCACAGGGCGATGACGCCGAGCACCCCGGCGCCGATGACCGACAGCACCAGCCCGGGCCGGGCGCGCAGCCGCTCCCTGGGCTCGATGACCCGGCGCCCCTGGACGCGCGGGCGGGATGGCGCACGGTGCGGCCGGGACGCGTCCGTGCCGTGCGAGCCGGCCGCGGGCCGCCCCGAGCGTGGTTCGACGCTAAGCACTGCAGTCCCCTCCTGAGCCTTCGCCGTTTTCGGGCATCAGGCCATCGAGATCTGGCCGGACTGGACCTTGAGGGCCTGCGCGGGCAGCGGGCTCGGCGCTGGGCCCGCGACGACGTGCCCATCGGTGATGCTGTAGCGGCTGCCGTGACACGGGCAGTCGATGGTGCCGTCCGCGACCTGATCGACGATGCACTGCATGTGCGTGCAGACCGCGCTGAACCCGTTGAACTGGCCCGCCGCGGGCTGGGTCACCACGACACGTTCCGCGGTGAAGATCTTGCCCCCGCCCACCGGGATGTCGGACGTTGACGTGAGCGTGCCGCTGCCGGTGGACGCGCCGCCACCGCTGGCGGCCCCGCCGCCTGCGGAGCCAGCGGATGCGCCACAGGCGGCCAGCGTGCCCGCCACGCCAACCAGGCCGACTCCGGCGAGCAGGCCCCGGCGGGTCGTCTCAGCGTTGCGGTCCTCCGTCACAGGCGATCCTCCCGGCATCGATCGGGTCACGGTCTGGCTTCCACCCATTAGTACGGGCTCCGCCGGCCAGACGTTCAGTAACCGGGCCGTCCGTAATCGCCTGTTAAGAGGCAGCGCTGAATAGCCCGGAAAAGGCGTCAACGCAAGTTGACAGAATGGCCGCGTCAATGCCCGGTCACACGGCTGGTCCCGGCAGGAAAACGCGGATGTCCCCGGCGTCTCCCGGCAGGCCGTGCATAAGAAATACGCCCGCCGGCGCCATCCGTAACGGTGCGCCGGACGGCATACACCCGATACAGGCCGCCGCGCGGCCCGGGCATGCCTGAACCATGCCCGGGCCGCCGAACGGAAAAGATCGGCGTCACACCGGTTGGTATCGGCGAGATACCACAGCGGGTTACGGCGAGGCGATCGTAACCGGCCAGCGAGCCGGGCCCTCGTGGCCCGGCGAGCGCCGGTGTGTCGGCGAGGTACCACCGCGGGGCGCGGAGCGCAGCGGGGGGTTCCGGGGGGTCGCCCCCCGGGCCAGCACAGCGAGCCGGGCCCTCGTGGCCCGGCGAGCGCCGGTGTGTCGGCGAGGTACCACCGCGGGGCGCGGAGCGCAGCGGGGGGTTCCGGGGGGTCGCCCCCCGGGCCAGCACAGCGAGCCGGGCCCTCGTGGCCCGGCGAGCGCCGGTGTGTCGGCGAGGTACCACCGCGGGGCGCGGAGCGCAGCGGGGGGTTCCGGGGGGTCGCCCCCCCGGGCCAGCACAGCGAGCCGGGCCCTCGTGGCCCGGCGAGCGCCGGTGCGCCGGCGAGGTACCACCGCGGGGCGCGGAGCGCATTCGGGGGTTCCGGGGGGGTCGTCCCCCCGGGCTAGCACGTGTCTGGCCAGTCGGCGGGCAGGACGTCGGAGGCGGCGCCCATGGCGTCGCGGAGGCGGGCGCGGAAGCTCTCGTGCAGCTCGGCTCCCCAGGCGTACTGGCTGGGCACCCGGACGGCGCTGAGCAGGATCTCCCGCAGGTCGCGGGCCCGGCCGCCGCCCTGGGCCAGCGGCAGGGCGGCGAGCGAGTATATCTGGTCCAGAGCGCCGAAAAGCTCGTTGGCCAGCAACGGCAGCGTGCCGTAGCAGACGGCGGCCTCCACGAACCCTTCCCACCAGGCCGGCTCCGCGGCGTCGCCGTCGGCCGGTACCTCGTCTCCGCCGAACGCGCGGCGCAGCCGCGTCCGCACGGCCGTCTCAACGGATGGGTCGGGATCCTCGAGGCCCCGCTGCCAGACCAGGGCGGCGTCGGCGTCACGCCCGCGCAGCGGCAGGGTCCGCGCGAGCAGTTCGATGGCCAGCGGCACGATGTCGCCGTCCGCCGATTCACAGCCGCGGGAGAACGCGTCGATCGCCTGGTCCAGGTAGCCCATGCCCTGCGCGACGTAATCCGCCGGATCCGCGGCTCCCGGCCGCCCGGCGGGGCCTGCGCCACCCCCGGGCCCGGCAGACGCGTCAGCGGATTGCGCCAATCGCTCGGCCGCCTCATCCGGCAGATGCGTCTCGGTAGTTGCACCGGGCGGCTCCGGCCCTTCGGCAGTCATGGCGGAAGACTAAAGGGCAACAGCGCGTCCTCGCCAGCCGGCTCCGCGCCGGCGGCCCAGGACCGGCTCAGGCCTGGCTCAGGACAGCACCCGGCGGCGGAAGTTGCGCAGGCCGAGGGCGAGGAAGCCGGCGCCGAAGGCGAACACCACCGGGTAGACGACGTAGAGGTGCATGTGCGGCGCCAGCGTGAAGGCGGCCCGCATGCCCTCGTTCACGTAGATGAGGGGGTTGATGAGCACCAGCGTCTGCAGCCAGTGCCACCCGCCCACGGTGACCGGGGCCAGCTTGGTCCACGAGTAGTAGGTGCCCCCCAGGAAGGTGATCGGCAGGATGATGAAGCCGAACATCAGCCCGATGTTCCGGGGCTCGAAACTGGTGCCCAGGACCAGCCCGAGGCCGGCCATCGCGACGGACGCCAGCGGAACGAACGTCACGATGATCCACCAGTGCAGCGACAGGTGCGCCTGTACCCCCGGCGCGTGCACGACCGACGCGATCGGCAGCACGATGACGGCCGACAGCACGCCCTGAGCCGCACCGGAAAGCACCTTGGCCACCGCCACCAGCCAGATGGGGCAGGGCGCCTGCACCCGGTCCTCGATCTCCCGGGTGAAACCGAACTCCTGCGCCATGGCCAGGGCGATCGACTGCACGCCCTGGAACATCACGGAGATCCCGACCACCCCGGGGACCAGGACCGTTGCGAACGCGGATTGCGCGGCGGTACCGTGCCCGCCGCCGATGCCCTGTCCGATCTTCGGGAAGACGAAGAGGAAGACGAAACAGAGCAGGAACGGCTGGATAAGCGTGCGGAGCACGAACTCCCAGACATGCTTGCGCAGCACCACGAGGTCGCGCAGCATGAGCGCGCCGAGCGCGGTCCAGCTCGCGGCGGCTACCGACCGGGTGGGGCCGCCGCCGATCCGCCGGGCAGGCGCCTCGGGCGCCGCAGAGGTCGTCATTGGTCCCGCAGCTCCCGGCCGGTGAGGTTGATGAACACGGTCTCCAGGCTCGGCTCGGAGACCGACACGTCGTTCAGGTCGAAACCGCCCCGCTCCGCCGACAGCACGATCCGCGGGATCAGCCGGTCACCGCCCTGCACGTGCAGCTGTACTCCCCCGTCCACCAGGCGGGTGCGGGTGACGCCCGCCACGTCGTGGCTGAACAGCTCGGCCAGCCGCTCGGTGTCACCGGCGGTCTTGACCGTGACCACCGTGTCGGCGCCCACGCTCTGCTTGAGCGCGGCCGGGCTGTCCAGGGCCAGGATCCGGCCGTGGTCCATGATGGCGACCCGCTCACAGAGCTGGTCCGCCTCCTCCATGTAGTGCGTCGTCAGCAGGATGGTCTGGCCCTGCCCGTGCAGCTCGCGCAGCAGATCCCAGAGCGCGAGACGGCTCTGCGGGTCGAGCCCGGCCGTCGGCTCGTCCAGGAAGAGCACGGACGGGCGGTGGAAGATGGCCCGCGCCACCATGAGCCGTTGCGCCATCCCGCCGGACAGCGCGTACACCGACGCCTTAGCCCATTTCGACAGCTGGAACTGTTCGAGCAGCTCATCGGCGGTCTGGCGGGAGACCTTCGCCCCCATGCCGAACAGCCGGCCGTGGAAGTACAGGTTCTCCCAGACGGTGAGCTGGCGGTCCAGGGTGTTCTGCTGGGAAACGATCCCGCTGAGCTGCTTGGCCAGGGCCGGATGCGCCGCGACGTCCACCCCGGCGAGGAACGCCCGCCCGGAGGTCGGCAGCACACGCGTGGTCAGCATGCCCGCGGTGGTGGTCTTGCCCGCGCCGTTCGGTCCCAGCAGGCCGAAGATCTCGCCGACCTGGACGTCAAGGTTCAGCCGGTCGACCGCGGCGAAATCGGCGCCAGCGTAGATCTTGGTCAGGTCCTCGGTATGGATGACCGCGCCGGAACCGGCCCACGGCTCAGAGGGGGCGCTTAGCGGCGCCTTGGCCATGCTCATCGACCCTCATCGTAGCCCGGCGCAGGCGCGGGGGCGTTACGGGTCCAGGTCAGGCCTAGCTGCTGTCTGCCTCGGCGCAGAAATAGACATGTGGCGAGAGGAGGCGGCAGTTGGCAGCGATCCACTGGATGCGCGGGTCGGCGAGGGAGGGGGCCAGCACGAGGTGGAATTTGCCCTCGTGGATGTCGGCCTGCAGCTGGCTGAGGGTCGGTGACGGGATCGTTCCGGTGAACCCGCCGATGGGCAGCGCCTCCTGGCCGCTGACGTAGCTGAAGATCGAGGCGATGTAGGAGGTCTGCGTAGCCATGAGGTACGGCGCATTGCCCCGCAGGCGCTCCAGGCGCGGGACCGTGACCCGCTGAATTCGCGCCAGCTGCGCCGGGACTCCGGCGAGTTCCCCGGCTACGCGCTGCGGTTCGAAGGGCGTGTCGAAGGGGCTCTCGTGGTTGGCGGTCAGCCCGGCGGAGGCCACGGCCGGCGCCAGCAGGCAGGCGACGACGCCGGCGGCGAGCGCCGCCTCATACAGCGCGCCGCGCCCGAGCAGCAGCGAGGCAAGAGCGATCGCCACCGCCACGGCACCGGCGGCGACGACGACGGTCAGCAGCCAGCCGGGCAGGTGCGCGCCCGTGCCCGGCAGCAACCAGGCGGAGTACGCCACCGTCCCGGCGACGATGACGGCGAGGATGACCGCCTTGACCCGGCGGCGCGCCGGTTTCCACGCAACCGCGACGGCGGTGCCCAGGATCGCGGCTATTGCCGGGGTGAGGGCGGCCGTGTAGTAGGCGTGGATGTACGTCGCAGCCGAGAACGTCACGGCGAGCGTCGCCAGCCAGCCGCCCCAGAGCACGAAGGACGCGCGGGGCCCGTCACCTTTCGGGTGCCTGCGGCGGATGACGATTCCCCCGGCGGCCGCCAGCAGGGCGGTGGGGAGCAGCCATCCGGTGTCCAGGCCGAAGTTGCCGTGCAGCAGCCGGGCCGGCGTCGCGCGTGGAATGGGGATGATCTCGGCCGGCGATATCTGCCCGGCCAGCTGCTGCACCGGTGTCTGGCCGCCAAACCTGCCGAAGCCGTTGTAGGAGAACACCTGCAGCACCGAAGAAACCGTGCTGGTCCTCGTCGAATCCGACCACGACCACGGTGGCCGCCGGTGCGCGGCTGCGTTACGGGTCCAGGTCAGGCGAAGGCCTCCGGGGGCGGGCAGGCGCACATCAGGTGCCGGTCACCGTAGGCCTGGTCGATGCGCCGGACCGGGGGCCAGTACTTGCCCTGGCGGATGCCGGCCACCGGGTAGGCGGCCTCGGCGCGGTCGTAGGTGTGTTTCCACTCCCCCGCGATGAGCATCTCGGCGGTGTGCGGGGCGTTCTTCAGCGGGTTGTCGTCGCGGTCGTACTCTCCCGCGCCCACCCGCTCGATCTCCCGCCGGATGGCGATCATGGCCTCGCAGAACCGGTCCAGCTCGGCGGTGTCCTCGCTCTCGGTGGGCTCGATCATCAGCGTGCCGGCCACGGGGAACGACATGGTCGGCGCGTGGAACCCGTAGTCGACGAGCCGCTTGGCCACGTCCTCGTTGGTGATGCCGGTCCGGGCCGTGATTGGCCGCAGGTCGATGACGCATTCGTGCGCCACGAGCCCGGCGCGGCCGGTGTAGAGCACCGGGTAGTGCGGCGCGAGCCGCTGGGCCACGTAGTTGGCGGACAGCACCGCGACCTGGGTCGCGCGGCGCAGCCCATCCGCGCCCATCATCGCGATGTAGGCCCAGGAGATCGGCAGGATACCGGCTGACCCGTAGGGCGCGGCCGCGACCGGCCCCACGTGGCCCGGGGCGGCCGCCTCATGGCCGGGCAGGAACTCGGCCAGGTGCGAGCGGACCCCCACCGGGCCGACGCCGGGACCGCCGCCGCCGTGCGGGATGCAGAACGTCTTGTGCAGGTTCAGGTGCGAGACATCGGCCCCGAACGAGACCGGGGTGGCCAGCCCGACCAGCGCGTTCAGGTTGGCCCCGTCGATGTAGACCTGGCCGCCCGCGGCGTGCACCGCGTCGCACACCTGGCCCACGGTCTCCTCGTACACGCCGTTGGTGGACGGGTAGGTCAGCATGACGGCGGCGACCTGGCCGGCGTGCGCGTCCAGCTTGGCGCGCAGGTCACCCAGGTCGATCGCGCCGTCCGAGCCGCACTTGACGACAACCACCCGCAGCCCGGCGAGCACGGCGCTCGCCGCGTTGGTGCCGTGCGCCGATTCCGGGATCAGGCACACGGTGCGGTCCGGTTCCTGCCGGGACCGGTGGTAGGCCCGGATGGCCAGCAGCCCGGCCAGCTCGCCCTGGGAGCCGGCGTTCGGCTGCAGTGAAACCGCGTCGTAGCCGGTGATCGCGGCCAGCGCCGCTTCCAGCCCGCTGATCAGCTCCCGGTACCCGGCGGCCTGCTCCGGCGGCGCGAACGGGTGCAGGCTGGCGAACTCCGGCCAGGTGATCGGCTCCATCTCGGCCGCCGCGTTGAGCTTCATCGTGCAGGAGCCGAGCGGGATCATGGACCGGTCGAGGGCGATGTCGGAGTCGGCCAGGCGGCGCAGATAGCGCATCATGGACGTCTCGCTGCGGTGGGAGCGGAACACCGGGTGGGTGAGGAACTCACCAGACCGGCGCAGCTCCGCGGGCAGCGCCCCCGGGGTCCCCGGGGCGTCGGCCGGGTCCGCGGCCAGCTCCACCTCGGCGGGCGCCCGGTCCAGCAGCGCGGCGGCGACCTCCCGCAGCCGTGCGCCGGTGGTCGTCTCGTCGCAGCTGATCTGGATCGCGCCGTCGCCCGCCAGGTACAGGTTGTATCCGGCGTCCCGGGCCCGGGCCACCGCCGCAGCGGCCGCCTCCGGGCCTCCCGGCGGTACCGCCCGCACGGTGTCGAACACGGAATGGTGGCCCGTTCGGAATCCACCGGCCCCCAGCGTGGCGGCGAGGATGCCGGCGCTACGGTGCGCACCGGCGGCGATCGCGGCCAGGCCCTCGGGCCCGTGGTAGACGGCGTACATCGAGGCCAGTACCGCGGGCAGTACCTGCGCGGTGCAGATGTTGCTGGTCGCCTTCTCCCGGCGGATGTGCTGTTCCCGGGCCTGCAGCGCGAGCCGGTAGGCGGGCTTGCCGTCGGCGTCCACCGAGACGCCGACCAGGCGGCCCGGCAGCTGGCGGCGGAGCTTGTCGCGGACCGCGGCGTAGCCGGCGTGCGGGCCGCCGAAGCTCATTGGCAGCCCGAACCGCTGGGTGCTGCCGACCGCAATGTCCGCGCCCAGTTCCCCCGGCGGCGTGAGCAGCGTGAGCGCGAGCAGGTCGGCGGCGACCGCGGCCAGCGCGCCGCGGTCCTGGGCGGCCCGGATCACCGGGGCGAGGTCACGGACCGCGCCGGACGCCCCCGGGTACTGCAGCAGCACACCGAACAGCGCGCCGTCCGGCTGGCCGACGATCACCTCGGGGGTCACGTCGGTGACGATGAGCTCGATGCCGAGCGGTTCGGCGCGGGTCCGCAGCACGGCGAGGGTCTGCGGCAGGCAGTCGGCGTCGGCGAGGAACACGTGGCCCTTCCCCGCGGCGCGCCGCGCCAGCGTCATGGCCTCCGCGGCGGCGGTCGCCTCGTCCAGCAGCGACGCCCCGGCCACCGGCAGCGCGGTCAGGTCCGAGATCATCGTCTGGAAGTTCAGCAGCGCCTCCAGCCGGCCTTGGGAGATCTCCGGCTGGTAGGGCGTGTAGGCGGTGTACCAGCCCGGGTTCTCCAGCACGTTGCGGCGGATCACGGCCGGGGTGATCGTGCCGTAGTAGCCGAGCCCGATCATCGAGGTGAGCACCTGGTTGCGCCCGGCCAGCCGGCGCAGTTCGGCGAGGGCGGCGTCCTCGGTCAGGGCCGGGGGCAGGTCCAGCGGCGCGGCGTCCGCCGACGCCGGGAGGGCGGCCTCGGTGAGCTCATCCAGCGAGGCGTACCCGACCGCGGAGAGCATCCGCTGCTGCTCGTCCGGTGCGGGCCCAATGTGACGACGGGCGAATTCCATCCAGGAGCCTCCTGAGCTAAGTGGTCAGTCGGCGGCCTGCGCCCGGCGGCGACGCCGCCTCGGAGGGGTCCAGGAGGTCTCCCTCCAGGGGTCGCCCCGAAAGGGTCGCCCCCTCGGGGGGTCCGGGGGGTCGCCCCCCGGGCTAGCACTGCGGGCCCCGGCGAAGGTGGCAAAGCCACCGAGCAGCATCAGCCGCCTCGGCTCCCCCTCTGTTGTTACGCGCCGATGTGGCCGACGCTAACTTCAGAGATGCCTGTCCCGTCCGGTCCTGGCGCCTGAGAGGTTCCGGGGAACGTTGCCCCTTCGGCGCCCCGCGCTGGCCGCGCGAGGACTCTCCCGGATGGTGTCGCTGGCGGTACGAGTCTACCTGTAAAGATCGCGAGGTCACGCGAGGCGCCCGGCAGCTGAAGGCCAACGGGCCCCAGCGGGCCATCGAGCCCCAGCCGGTTACGGCGAGGAGGCCACAACGGGGGGTTCCGGGGGGCGTCCCCCCGGGCCAGCACGATAAGGACCCCAGCGGCGAGCAGACCACCGTCTGCGAGCACACGTATCCCAGGGTTCTTCTCACGGGGGGTTCCGGGGGGCGTCCCCCGGGCCAGCACGATAAGGACCCCAGCGGCGAGCAGACCACCGTCTGCGAGCACACGTATCCCAGGGTTCTTCTCACGGGGGGTTCCGGGGGGGCGTCCCCCTGGGCCAGCACGATAAGGACCCCAGCGGCGAGCAGACCACCGTCTGCGAGCACACGTATCCCAGGGTTCTTATCAGCCGGTTCGCTGGGCGCGCTTGCGGGAGAGCTCGTCCTGGCCGACGGTCAGGAGGCCGTCTTCGGCGCGGACGGCGGGCAGTTCGGCGAGGTTGCCCTCCACCTCCTGCCAGACGCGGCCCAGCGCGATGCCGAACACCCCCTGGCCGCCTTGCAGCAGGTCCACCACCTCGTCGGGCGAGGTGCACTCATAGACGCTGACGCCGTCGCTCATCAGGGTGACTTCGGCCAGGTCGCTGGTCCCGTGGTCGCGCAGGTGGTGCACGGCGGCGCGGATCTGCTGCAGCGAGATGCCCGTGTCGAGCAGCCGCTTGACCACCTTCAGGACCAGGATATCCCGGAAGCCGTAGAGGCGCTGTGACCCGGAACCGTGCGCCCCCTGAACGCTCGGCTCGACGAGCCCGGTGCGCGCCCAGTAGTCAAGCTGCCGGTAGGTGATGCCCGCCGCGGCGCATGCGGTCGGCCCCCGGTACCCCATCGTCGCCGGCTCCTCGCCCGGCGCGGCAGACCCGGTGGTGGCGTGCCCACGCTGACCGCCGGGCTGGCCGCTGCCCGGGCTGGCCTGCTCGCCGGTCTCGAACAGCGTGCCCTGCTCCTCGGCGTCCGGGACACTCGCTCGGCGACTATCGGATGGCTGACCGCCGTCCGTGGATCCCGCGCCCCTGGTTCCCGCCACGCCCACCTCCATCGCGAGCTGACCACCCTGGGTACTCGTCTCGAACCGTAAGCCGGCCAGCTCACGGCGTCAACGATCCCACGCGGCGCGTCGCGACATTCACGTTTAAGTCAGGCATACCGGCCCGGGATGAGCGACCACCGGCGCCTTGGCATGGCCTTGCTACCTGTGGTAACAGTGTCCCGCAGCGGCGTTGCGTAAACGTGCGGCGGCCGCTCAGTGCTTGCCGGAGCGCGCGCGTCGGGCAAGCCGCCGCGCGGCCGCTCAGGTGGCGCGGCCGAAGTCTTCCGGTGAGATGGTGTCCAGAAACTCCCGGAACTTCTCCACCTCGTCCTCCTGCTCGTCCGGGATGGCGACCCCCGCCTCGTCGAGGATCTCCTCCGCGGCGAAGATCGACGCCCCGGTCCGCAGGGCGAGCGCGATCGAGTCCGACGGGCGCGCGCTGACCTCGGCCCCATTGGAGAAAACCAGGTCGGCGTAGAAGATGCCGTCCCGCAGGGCGGTGATGTTGACCGTGCGCAGCTGAACGTTCAGCACGTCGAGCACGTCACGGAACAGATCGTGGGTCAGTGGCCGCGGAGAGACCATGCCCTGCTGGGCGAAAGCGATGGCCGTCGCCTCGACCGCACCGATCCAGATGGGCAAGTACCGGTCGCCCTGCGTCTCCTTGAGCAGGACAATAGGGCTGTTCGATGGCATCTCGACCCGGACGCCGACGACCTCCATCTGCCGCACTACAGCTCCATCCTCACGTGCGATTGGCATGCCATCACTGGCCGGCCACTCCCTTTGTCAAGGTACACCCGCTATCGACCCGACGCGGAGCGCAACCCACCCCCTACGTCGTCGACACGCGGTGCCGGAGCGGTCACGGAGGGGGCGGCCACGGCACCGGCCAGGCCCGCCTCGTCGAGCGCGGATTCGACCAGCGCGGCGTGCAGCCAGAGGGTCAGCGTCGCGATCTGCCAGGCGTCCCGGGCGGCTGAGGCGCGGACCCCGGGCCCACGCTGCCGCAGCTGCGGGCCCACGAGCTGCTCGACCAGCGAGACGTCCCGGTCGGCGGAGGCCTTGATGCCACGCAGGTTCCGGGCGCCGACGCCGAACCTGCCCAGCGCCGCCGCGGCGCGGGCCACCTCGAGGGCGTCCCGGCCGTAGTGCCGCCCGGACCTGCGGATCAGGCCGTAGTCTTCGAGCTCGGCCAGGCTGTCGCCGTCGATGCCCGCCGCCTCCAGCAGTTCCGCGCGGGTCAGCGGGGAACGATGGCCGTCCGGGCCGCGCCGGGACGCCTCGTCGGCCGCCACGGCCCCGGACAGCGCCGACGCGAGCGTCGGGCGGGAACCCGGCTGCGCGGACGCGTCGATCGTGTCCAGGCGCTCCTTGATCACCCGCAGCGGCAGGTACTCGTCCCGCTGGGCGGTCAGGATGTAGCGGAGCCGCTCGACGTCGGCCAGCGCGAACTGCCGGTATCCCGATCGCGACCGGGCCGGCTCGATCAGGCCCTCGGCCTCGAGGAACCGGATCTTGGAGGTACTGACGTCGGGAAACTCAGCCCGCAGCCGACCGAGAACCTCACCGATCCCGAAGGAGGCAGGCTCGCGCGATGAGCTCATGCGTAGTCCTGCGCGCCTCCGCCGCGGCGCTGTCCCTGAAGGCGCGGGTGCGTCATGAAGATGAGCCGGAACTTCCCGATCTGGACCTCATCCCCGCTGAACAGCTCGGTTTCCTCGATCCGGTCGCGGTTCACGTAGGTGCCGTTCAGGCTGCCGACGTCCCGGACGCTGAACCGGGTACCCATCCGGTAGAACTCCGCATGACGGCGGGACACCGTGACGTCATCCAGGAAGATATCGCTGTCCGGGTGCCGCCCGGCGGTGGTCAGCTCACTGTCGAGCAGGAACCGGCTGCCCGCGTTCGGCCCGCGGTGCACCACCAGCAGGGCGGTGTCGGCCGGCAGCGCCTCGAGCATGGCCGGGTCGGCCAGCGGCTCGTCGTTCAGCTCGGCGTCGAGGGCCTGCGCGCGGTCCAGCGAGATCGTCGAGGTGGTTTCCCCCGGGCGCTCGGCAGCGCCCCGCATCAGGGCGGTCCCGCAGTTCGAGCAGAAGCGTGCGTCATCCGGATTCGGGCGACCGCACCGTGTGCAGTAGACGCTGGCCATGGCTCCGCCAGGCCTCCCCTCCATGGGCCAGTCCCACGCCTGCGGGTCCGCGTCCTGGCCCGGTCCCTGGGTACGTGGCGCGGGTTCGTGGGATGAGGCTGCCCAGGTTACCGGTGCCGGGGCGTGCCGGTCCATGCGCCACGCGAGCAGCCGCCGCCAGCCTTTGTGCGGCCGCTGGCCGCTGCTGCCGGAGGATGCCCCGTCCGGAGACCGCGCCGGATCCCCGTCGCGACGCCTACGCCACACCGCCGCTCCACCTCCGCCACACCGACGCCCGGCCGGAACCCGCCGTCCCGGGACTCATCACGGGGAAACGAGAAGCCTTCCGGCAGCCCGTGTTCCATAGTTGCGTGATTGTCTCACGGCTCGGGGATATCGCGACATGGCGTATCTCGTCAGTCCCCAACGATAGCGCGGCTTGTGCCGGGACATAACCAATCGCGAACCTCGGCCCGGGCCATCCGGTTAGCGGCCGGCGGTACGGCCCTGCCCGGCCGGTGTCACTGGCCTGCCTGTTCGACCACGGCGGCCCATTCGTCCAGCAGCAGCTGCGCGGTGTCGGCGTCGGTCCCCTCGGCCCACAGGTGCGTCACCGCGTCGGCCGGGTCGGGCAGCACCAGCACCCAGCCCCGGTCCGGCTCGATCACGCGCACCCCGTCGGTGGTGTCCACCTCACGGGTGCCCGCGGCTTCCACCACGGTCCGCATCACGCCGCCCTTGGCCGCCCACGGCGTCGGCATGGATCGCCTGAGCAGGTGCGCGTCCGGGATCCGCGCGTCGATCTGGCTGAGCGTCAGCCGGGTCCTGGCCACCAGCCCGATCAGCCGGGCGAAGGTCGCGATGCCGTCCACCGTCCGGGTGAACTCGGGCACCACGAAACCGCCGCGCCCGTCCGCGGCGAAGATCACGTCGTCCGCCGCGGCCGCCTGGGTGAGCGCGTCCATCGACGTGGGGGTCCAGTTCACCTCCACCCCGTGAAACCGGCAGACCTGCTCGGCGACCCGCGTGGTGGTGACCGGCAGCGCGACCCGGCCCGTCTTCCGCTCGGCGGCGACGAGATCGAGCACGACGAGCAGCGCCCGTTCGTCGCTGACCATCTCACCCTTCTCATCGACGATCCGGATCCGCTCGCCCACCGGGTCGAACCGTACCCCGAACGAGGCCCGGGAGGACGACACCACCTCCGACAGGCGCTGCAGGCCCGCCCGCAGCTGGGCGACCGTCTCGGTCGGGGCCAGCTCATTCAGCCCGCTGTTGAGGGTGAGCACGTCGACGCCGATCCGGCCGAGCAGGCTCGGCATGACCAGGGACGTGGTGCCGCCCGCGCAGTCGGCGACGACCTTCATGCCGGTCTCGCGGACCGCGCTCATGTCCACGCAGCGCAGCAGTTCGCGGGTGTACCACTCCACGACACGGGGCGGGTAGGTGAGCTCCGCGATCTCCCCGGGGAAGGCGCGCCGGTACTCCTGCCGGGAGAAGACGCGCTCCAGCTTGCGCTGGGACGCCTGGGACAGCTCGGCGCCCCGTTCGTCCAGGAAGATGATGTCGATGGACTGGACGTCCCCGGGTGTGGTCCGCAGCGCGATCCCGCCGCTGTAGTCGGCGCGCTCGGTCTCGAACCGCGCGACGGGCAGCGGCTGCGCCTCCAGGTCGACGACGTTGATGGCGCTGGCGTTCAGCGCGCCCTGGATCGCGCGCTTCAGCGTCCGCGCGGCGCGGGACACGTCGCGGGACGTGGTGACGGTCGAGCCCTTCTTCAGGGTGGTGGCGTACGCGCTGGCCAGCCGGACGCACAGTTCCGGGGTCACCTCGACGTTGATCAGGCCGGACACGCCGCGCTGGCCGAACAGGGTCCGGTTGCCCCGCGATTCCCAGATCACGCTGTTGTTGACGACCGCGCCGGCCTCGATCGTCTTGAACGGGTACACCTTGACCCCGGCCGACAGGTAGGCCTCCGGCTCGATGACGCACTCGTCCCCGACGACCGCGTTTTCCTCGATCCGGGCCAGCCGCATGACGTCGGTGTTCTTGCCCACCACGCAGCCGCGCAGGGTGGCGCCCTGGCCGATGTACACGTTGTTGTGCACCACCGCCCGGTGCAGGAAGGCGCCCTCCTTGACCACGACGTTGCTGCCGATCACGGTGTACTCGCGCAGGTGCGCACCCGCCTCGACCTTGGCGTAGTCCCCGATGCACAGCGGCCCGGTCAGCACCGCCTCCGGGTCGACCTCGGCGCCCTCCGCGATCCACACGCCGGGCGAGACCTCGAACCCGGCGATGTCGGCGTGCACCCGCCGGGCGAGCACGTCGACCTGGGCCTTCATATAGTTCTCGTGGTTGCCGACGTCCTCCCAGTAGCTGTCGGAGATGTAACCGAACAGCGGCGCCCCGCGCTTGAGCAGGGCCGGGAAGACGTCGGCGGACCAGTCGACCGACTCCTCCGACGGTATCTCGGCCAGGACTTCCGGCTCCATGATGTAGATGCCGGTGTTGACCGTGTCCGAGAACACCTGGCCCCAGGTCGGCTTCTCCAGGAACCGCTGGATCCGCCCGTCCTCGTCGGTGATGACGATGGCGAACTCCAGCGGGTCAGGTACGCGGGTCAGGCCCACGGTGACCAGGGCGCCCTGCTCCTTGTGGAAGCGCATCATGGCAGTCAGGTCCATGTCGGTGAGGGCGTCGCCGGAGATCACCACGAACGGGTCATCGCGCAGGGCGTCTTCGGCGTTCTTCACGCTGCCCGCGGTGCCGAGCGGCATCTCCTCGGTCGCGTACTGCAGGTTCATCCCGAAGTCTTCGCCGTCGCCGAAGTAGTTGCGGACGAGCGCGGCCAGGAACTGGACGGTGACGACGGTATCGGTGTACCCGTGCCGCCGCAGCAGCCGCAGGACGTGTTCCATGATCGGCCGGTTGGCTACGGGGAGCAGGGGCTTGGGCTGGTTGGCGGTCATCGGGCGCAGCCGCGTCCCTTCCCCGCCTGCCATCACGACGGCCTTCAAGGCTTACGCCGCTCCCTCCGGATCCGGGTAAGGGGCCACGCGCCCGGTCAGCAGCGCATGTGCCTGGGTCAGGTAGAGGGCCGCCGCCCACCAGTACAATGCCGTGCCCCAGATCGCGAACGCCCAGGCGATGATGCGGGCGATCTCGGCCCCGGTCCCGGCGTACGCCCCGAGGAGCAGCAGCGGGAATGCATACAGCAGGCAAAGCGTAGCTGTTTTCCCGGCAAAGCTGACCTGCAGGGTGCCGAAGCCCACTTTTCGTTTGAGCAGCCCCAGTGCCCCGGCCACTATGAGCTCACGCGCCGCGAGCAGCGCGACCAGCCACCACGGGATGATCGCGCGCACGGCCAGCCCGACCAGGGTGGCGGCGATGTAGAGCCGGTCCGCGGCCGGGTCGAGGGCCTCGCCGAGCCGGCTCTGCTGATTGAACGCCCGGGCGATCTTGCCGTCGAGCCAGTCCGTGGCGGCCGAGGCGATGAGCAGCGCCACCGCCCAGCCGTCGGCCTTGGGCCCGAGGACCAGCCAGAGGAAGACGGGGACCCCGAGCAGCCGCGCCACGCTGAGCGCGTTCGGGACGGTGAGCACGCGGTTCGCGGAGCGATCCTCGCGAGCTGCGGGAAGGTCAGCAAGAGCGGGCCCGTCCCCGCTGTCTGCACCGCCCCCGGCGATCTGGCCCACGCCCGTGACCCTACCCGGCGATACGGCCAATGCCGCTCAACAGGGCACGAAGTTTCCACCGGTTTGGCGGAACTGAACAAAAAGTTCAGCTGTCTTTGAGTTCCGTTCCGGGGCGGGGATCCGCGTCGCCGCTGGTCGTGCTAGGCGGGCCGGTAGCGGGCGATCCGGAAGGCCGCCGTCACCTCGATCGGCTCGGGCAGGCCGGCCAGCCGCTCCCGGACAGCGCCGGGGTCCGTATGCCGCGCGGCCGGCCCCATCACGACCAGGGTGGCAGCCTCCGGCCGCGTCAGCCGCAGCGGGACGGTCAGGTCGCGCGCGTCCGCCAGCGCGAAGTACGCGCCGAGCGCGGCCCCGACCCGCTCGTCCTTGCGTGCGTCGACGGCCAGCAGGCCGCCCCGGCCGGCTAGCCCGGCCAGGTGACGCGGCCCGGGCGTGACCACGATCAGGGCGCCGTCGCCGCGCAGCACGCGGCGGAATTCCGGCCCGTTGCGCGGCGCGAAGACGTTGAGGATCAGCGACACCGCGCCGTCGCGGACCGGGAACGGGCGCCAGATGTCCCACACGACCGCGCCGATGCCGGGGCGGGCCCGCGCGGCCCGGCGGAGCGCCCGGGCGGAGATGTCCATGGCCAGCCCGGCCGCGTCGGTGCCGCCCGGGCGGCCGCGGATCCGGTCGAGGACCGCCGCCAGGTAGTAGCCGGGGCCGGCGCCCGCGTCGAGCACGCAGGGCGGCGTGCCGGGCGCGATGACCGTGCGGGCTGGGGTCTGAGCGTCAGGCGGGGACGTGGTGATGGCTGAGATAGTGCCGCGGAACGGGACCATGCTGGGCGGCCCCACCGGACCGGGCGGTCCCGCGGCGCGGGCCCAGGCCGCGGCCGCGACGGCGGCCACCCCGTCCGCGAGCGGCGCGTAATGCCCGGCGGACAGGAATGTCTCCCGGGCGGTCACCATCTCCGCCGTGTCGGCCGTGCCGGGGCGGGCGCCGCCCGGGAGCAGGTTGACGTAACCCTGCCGCGCGACATCGAAGCTGTGCCCGTTCGCGCAGCGCAGCGCCGCCGGCGGCGGGCCGGCCGCCGGCGGCGGGAACCCGCGCCCGCACACCGGGCAGGTCAGCAGGCCGCTGACGTCACCGATCACCGGCCGGATCCGGCGGCGGTCAGTCGCCCCAGACGTCGCGGGCCACGTCCACGATCAGGCGGAGCTTCGCGACCTCCTCGTCGTAGCTCAGCGTGTTGCCCTCGACGGTGGAGGAGAAGCCGCACTGCGGGGACAGGCAGAGCTGGTCGAGCGGGACGTACCGGGACGCCTCGTCGATGCGGCGCTTCAGCTGATCCGCGTCCTCCAGCTCGCCGCGCTTGGTGGTGACCAGGCCGAGGACCACCATCCTGCCCTTCGGGATGAACCGGAGCGGCTCGAACCCCCCGGACCGGGCGTCGTCGTATTCGAGGAAGAAGCCGTCCACGTTGAGCTGGCTGAACAGCGCCTCGGCGACGAAGTCGTAGCCGCCCTCGGCCGCCCACGAGGACCGGAAATTGCCGCGGCACATGTGCGTGGTCACCGCCATGCCGTCCGGCTTGGCGGCGAGCGCGTCGTTGATCTGCTTGATGTAACGCAGGTGCAGGTGCTCGGCGTCCTCGCCACGCCCGGCGATCTCCGCCCGCTGCGCCGGGTCGTTCAGGTAGGCCAGGCTGGTGTCGTCGAACTGCAGGTACTGGCAGCCGAGCTCGCCCAGCCGGCGGACCTCCTCGGCGTACGCGCCGGACAGGTCGCTCCAGAACTCCTCGATGTCCGGGTAGACGCCGGCGTCGATGGACGCCGGGCCGCCGCGGTAGTGCACCATGTTCGGCGACGGGATCGTGAGCTTCGGTATCGCCGTCTTCACCTGGGACTGCAGGTAGGTGAATGAGTCCTCGAAGATCGTCTGATCCAGGCGCACCCGGCTGGCGATCTTCAGCGCCGCGGGCGTCCACTCGATCGCGCCCAATTCGTTCCGGAAGCGCACGGCCAGGTTGCCGGGCGCCTTGGAGATCCCGCCGATGGAGTAGATGAAGTCCATGTGCCAGGACGCCCGCCGGAACTCACCGTCGGTCGCGGCCTGCAGGCCCACGTCTTCCTGCATCCGGACGACCTCGGCGATCGCGTCGTCCTCGACCGCCCGCAGGTCCTGGGCGGGCAGCTGCCCGGCCGCGAACTGCTCACGCGCGCTGAGCAGGCGCTGGGGCCGCAGCAGGCTCCCGACGTGATCGGCACGGAACGGCGGTGTAGCTCGGCGCATGAGACCTTCCTCGCTCTCGGCAGACCCAGTATCCCCGCCGGGAGCATAACGCCCGGGAGCGCGGCCCGGTGTCGGCGGGATCCGGGCTCGCCGGCCCGGTCCGGGCTGGGGCCTGGCCCGCGCCAGCCGGGGCCTGCCCGCTGGCGGCGGTGGCGCCGGCGGCCGGGTCGGCGGCCGGCCGGGCGGCCCGCGTCCGCAGGGCGACCCGGACCGTCGCCGCGATGAGCACCACGAACAGCGCCAGGCCGCCGAGGATGAACGCGTTGCCGGTGATGAGCTGCAGGCCGTGCCAGTGGTACTCGACGAACCGGGGCTGGTCCCCGTCCTTGTAGTACACGGACGGGGACGTGTTGGGCGGCTGCCAGAGGATGCCGAGGGAGAACGCGCCCAGGTCCCTGGGCTCGCTCCACAGGCTGCCCGGCCAGGCGCCGTAAACGGCGAGGATGGCCGCGGCCAGTCCCCACCAGGCCAGCGCGCGGACCCTGGCCGTGCGCCAGGCCCGGACGGCGTAATGCCCGGCCATGGCCACCGCGGGGGCGGTCCACACCCAGTGGTGGTCCCAGCTGATCGGCGAGAGCAGCAGGCCGGTGAGCGCGGCCGCGAGCAGGCCGGCCACCTGGTACCCGGACCGGTCCAGGATCGCCGCGCAGGCGACGCCGGCGATCCCGGCCAGCACCGCCGCGAGGATCCACCCGGTCTGGCCGCCGGCGATGCTGCCCGCCAGCCGGGTGATCAGGCCGCGCAGCGACTGGTTGCCTTCCCAGCCGGTGAACCCGGTCCGGCCGCCCTGGAAGAACAGGCCGTGAAACCACCACGTGGCCGAATCGTTCCCCTGGATGAGGAAGCCGAGCAGCACCGTGAACGCGAAGCCGATCGTGGCCGTGGCGGCCTGCCGGAACTTCCGCGCGAACAGCAGGTAGGGGATGAAGACCAGCGGGACCAGCTTGATGCCGGCCGCGATGCCGACCCCGGCGCCCTTCCACCACCGGCTGCGCCTGGTGTCCGGCTGGCACAGATCCCAGATGATGAGGGCCATCAGCGCCAGGTTGACCTGGCCGAGGTACAGGGTGCGGATGACGGGCTCGGTCCAGAACACCGCGGCCGTGGCCAGCAGCGTGGCGCCGAGGCGCACCCTCGGGCGGCTCCGGTAGCCGAGGCCGCCGAAGGTGCACCACAGCGCGGCGACCAGGCACACGATGTTGAAGCCGACGGACAGGTTCGGCAGCACCGACCACGGGATGAGCGACACGACGGCGAAGACGATCGCCGCGAACGGCGTATAGGTGAACTTCAGCCCCAGGCTGCCGTAGCCGCCCCAGTCATACAGCGGGTCGCGCAGATGCGGGTTGAACGTCGGCCGGATGTGCCGGACGATCAGGCCACCGGACCGGTACACACCCAGGTCCACCGGATTGAGCGTCCAGTTGAGGGGGTGGATCGCGGCGTAGATCGCGTACAGGGCGATGGCCGCGGCGAACGCGGCCGTGCCGGCGGCGAGGAGCCGCGCACCGGGCCGCCGGCGGCTGGGCTCGGCGGGCCGCGTGGGCCCGCCTGCTCCGCCGTGGACGAGGACCGATCTCACCTGGCTAACCATATCTGTACGGGGCGTCACACGCGTCTGTACAGGGCGTCACGCGCGGTCGTCCGCGCTTACCGGGCAGGCCGCCCCGTCAGCCACGGCCAGGCGGCGCCGGGGGAGCCTTCGAGGCCCGGCGCCCGGCACGACATGCCATAGTAAGTGGGAACGGCGCGGCACGAAGGAGGCAGCCACGGCATGAGCGGGATCCAGCAGGTGGTCCTGTCCGGGCCGCTGATCCTGGCCGTGCCGATCGCCGCCGCGGCCGGCGCGATCACCTTCCTTTCGCCGTGCTGCCTGCCGCTGGTGCCCGGCTATCTCGCGTACGCGACCGGCATGTCCGGGACCGACGCGCAGACCGCGCCGCGCCCGGCCGGTAACCGTCGGCGCCCCGCCAGGGACCAGCGGCGCCCGGCGGCCGCCTCCGCCGGGGGGGCCGCGGCGGACACCGAGGCGGCCGGGGCGGGGGGCGCAGAAAGCGGCCGGACCCAGGTCGCGGTGGACGCCCCGCCGGACGGGACGGCGCCGGCCTCGCCGGGCCCGCCGGGCGCTGCGGCGCGGCCGGGGCGGGGCCGCACGATCGCCGGGACCATGCTGTTCGTGCTGGGCTTTTCCGCGCTGTTCGCCACGTACGGCGCGGCCTCGGGCAGCCTGGGCGGCCTGCTCGTGCACGACCAGGGCGTCGTCACCCGGGTGCTCGGCGCCCTCACCATCGTGCTCGGCCTGCTGTTCGCCGGGCTGCTGGACCGTTTCCCGCTGGCGGGCCGGGTGATCCGCCCGTCGGTGCGGCCGCGGGCCGGCCTGGCCGGGGCCCCGTTGCTGGGGGTGATGTTCGGGCTGGGCTGGACGCCGTGCATCGGCCCGACGCTGGCCGCGGTGCTCACCCTGTCCACGGCCTCGGGGACTGCGGGCCGCGGGGCCTTCCTGGCCTTCGTCTACGGCCTCGGCCTGGGCGTGCCGTTCCTCATCGTGTCCGTAGCCTTCCAGCGCAGCATGCGGGTTTTCGGCTACGCCCGGCGGCACGCCCAGCTGGTCACGCGGATCGGCGGGGGGCTGCTGGTGGCGGTAGGCGTGCTCGAGGTCACCGGCGCCTGGGCCGCCGCGCTGCTCTGGCTGAAGATCCACTGGATCGGCAACTACCAGGCCCCGCTGTAGGGGCGCCCGCGCGGTAAGGGCCGCCTGCGGCGGTGCCCGCGCTGCTCAGGTCGCGGCGCTCAGGTCGCGGCGCTCAGGTCGCGGCGCTCAGATCCGGGCGCGCGCCTTGGCCGCCGCCCGGCCCGCCCGGCCGCCCCGGCCGGCCGGCTGCTTGGCCGTCTTCTCCTCCGCGGCCCGGGCCGACGCCCGCGCGTCGGCGGCCTGCGCCGCCGACACGAGCGCCTCGAACAGCCGCAGGTCATCACCTTCCTCGGGATGCCACTGCACACCGACCGCGAAGGAGTGCCCCTGCAGCTCGATCGCCTCGATGACCTGATCGTCCGCCCAGGCGACCGTCACCAGGCCCTCGCCGGTCTGCTGGACGGCCTGGTGGTGCAGGGCCGGCACCTGGTTACGGGAACCGAGCAGCGTGCCGACCGTGCTGCTGGCGTTCAGGTGCACCTCGTGCGGACTCATCCGGACCGGATCCGGGGCGTGCCCGCTGTGGCCCACCGTGTCCGGGAGATGCTGGATCAGCGTGCCGCCGCGGGCCACGTTGAGGATGTGCATGCCGCGGCAGATCCCGAGGACCGGAAGCCCCGCCTCCAGGGCGGCCCGGATCAGCGCCATCTCGAACCGGTCCCGGCGGCGGTCGGGCGCGTCGGTCTTCTCGTGCGGCGCGGCGTCGTAGAGAGCCGGGTTCACGTCGGTCCCGCAGGTGAAAACGAAACCGTCCAGGCCCTGCACCAGCCGGGCCACGCTGTCGGCCGGGACCGGCGGCAGGACGACCGGCGTGCCGCCGGCGCGTTCCACGGCACGCGTGTAGGTCAGCGGCGAGAGGACAGCCTCGCGAACCCAATCGCCCCAGTGCGCGGCCTCGAACTGACCGGTGATCCCTATGAGCGAGCGGGCCATGCACCCCTCCGGCGGCGTTGGTCGTGAATGTCCAACAGGTCCGCGATAAGCGGTCCCGTGCCCATGATGGTGCATCGGCACGTACCCAGGTCAGCGGCTTACCAAAGTTCGCACAAAAGCTGCCGGCGCCCGCCCGCGGCCGGCCTCCCGGCGCGGGCGCCACCCGTGTCGTTCCGGGCATGAACGGGCACGAACCGGATATAACCGAATAAGAAGGCCGTGGCGGCGTGAGAAGAATGCCCTAAATGCGCCCAGCATTGAAACTCCGAAATACCGGCAAATCATCTTCAATCGTTGTCATTTCGCCGCAGCCATTACATCGGCTGAGAGTTTTCGATAGGCTGCGCATATTAAATCCCGGCTTGCCGCTATCTTCCGTCGCATCGCGGCGGGGAGCGGGCGACAGGAACGGCCGCAGCCGCCGAAGGCCGCGGCCGTCACGGGATGATCAATGCGGGCGGGCAGAGGGGACCACGACGATCGCCATGGGAAATCCGGACGGCTTTCCGGAGCGTGAGGAAGGCACCCGGCCCAGGCCACAGGCCTGCACGACGGACAGCCCCGGCAATTATGGCGCCGATCCGCTGACCGATCTGTGTACGGCGATCGAGCCCGTGTCCGATGCGGCCATGACCTATTTCTACGGGCATCTGTTCGCTATCGAACCACAGACCCGGGCGATGTTCCCGCCCGCCATGGACGCCCAGCGAGCGTGTTTCTGGCAGGCCCTGACCCGGCTCGTGACCCAGCGGCGCAATGCCGGGCCGCTTGCCGCCTACCTGGACGGGCTCGGCCGGGCCCATCGTAAATTCGGCGTGCAGAAGGAGCATTTTGACGCCGTCCGCCAGGCGCTCACCGCCACCTGGCAGCGGTACGCCTCGCAGGCCTGGACCGACGCCGCGGCCGCGGCCTGGGAAGAGCTGTTCAGCCAGGCGGCCGGCCTCATGATCGCCGCCGCCGAACGGGACGCCGAGCACGCGCCGCCCTGGTGGCTCGCGGAGATCATCGGCCATGAGGCCCGCGGCGCCGATCTGGCCGTGCTGACCCTTCAGCCCAGCCAGCCGGTGCCCTACGTTGCCGGGCAGCACGTCAGCGTCCAGACGCCGCGCTGGCCGCGGCTGTGGCGCAAGTACTCCATCGCGAACGCGCCCCGCGAGGACGGCATGCTGACCGTTCACGTGCGCGCCGTGAGCGGCGGCCTGGTCAGCGCGGCGCTCGTGCACCACATGGCGGCCGGCGACACGCTGCTGCTGGGCGCGCCGGCCGGTTCGATGACCGCGGACACCACGTCCCAGCGTGACATCCTGTGCCTGGCCGGGGGGACCGGGCTCGCGCCGGTCAAGGCCATCATCGAGGCGATCATCACCAGTCCCGCGGCGGGACGCCGCCGCGAGATCGTGCTGTACTTCGGCGCGCGCCGCGCGTCCGGCCTGTACGACCTGCCCGCGCTGCAGCGCATGGAGACCGCCTATCCCTGGCTGCAGGTCATCCCCGTCGTGTCCGAGGAGGCCGCGCCGGAGGCGATCTACGGCACGATCCCCCGCGTGGTGGCCGTGGCCGGCTGGAAGAACCGCGACATCTACGTCAGCGGGCCGGACGAGATGATCGCCCGCACGGTCGCCGAGCTGACGGCCAGGGGCGCCCCGGCGGACCTCATCCGCTACGACTGCCCCCTGTTCTGAGCGAAGGTCAGACCTTGCGCCAGCCGGGGACCCAGGCGCCGTCGCGGATCTCGTAGTCGCCGAACAAGGCCGGCGCCTCGGCGCGCATCAGCTCGCCGATCATGCCGAACACCAGCCGGATCTCCTCTTCGGCGCCGGGATCGGTCCGCGCCTCGATGGTATGCCGCAGGGTGCGGACGTTCGCCGACCACACCAGCCCGGTGGCCACCCCGTCCGGCGCGAACCGGCGCATGAACGAGGTCTTGTGCTTCTTCTCGTGGAACGGGACGCCCTCGTCGTCAAGGCCGAAATGCCCCGCCATCCAGCGCTGGAAGTTCTCCATCTCGGCGAGCAGCGCGCCGGCCCGCTTCATGAGCTCCTCGTCATCGCGGGCCCACTCCGGGAACCAGAACGGGATGTCCGAGAGCCGCACGAACCGCAGCGACTCCTGGGACACGGCCGTCCCCGGCCGATGGCGAACCAACTCGTGGGTGTTCCCTGAGACACTTGGTTTCCCGCTACGGCGGACGAACAGCAATCCGTTGGGCACGGAAACGCAGTGGACCATCCCGTCGTATGGCTCCATGCCATCGTTGTAGCCGTCCTCATTGAGGTAACGGCTGGGCACCTGGTGACGCTGATGGTTAACCAGAGGGGTCAGCCGTCTAGTGAGAATGGAGACGATGTAGCTGGGCCGCAGGTTCCGGAAACGCTGCCCGTTGGGCATGGTGCGTTCGAGCCCCACGCGATCGTCGACCCGCACATTCGCTGACCAGCCTGCCTTGATGGCCAGTATCTGCAGGTCGTCGGCCATCTCCGGCGAGGAGGTGTAGATACCCCGGTGGTTGAATGTCCGGTGGGTCGTCCCGTCCCCTTCGATGACGGCTTCCAGGAAGACCCGGATGAGCTCCGGTGACCACTCCTGGACCATCGCCGGTACGCGCTTCTCGTGCGCATGACCAAGCTTGGCGAGCATGTCGCGCAGCGGGGTGCACTGGGTGCGGACACAGCCACCGCCCGATGTCGGTACGTAAGCGGGAAGGCCCATCGCCCGGATCGCGTCCACCATCTTGTCCAGGATCGGGCCACGATTCTGCGCCAAGATGATCTGGTGACCGTTGACGCATCCCTCGGCGAGGTAGTAACCGAGGAAGCGCGCAAAGGGCTCGGCGGGGAACGACGCCTTCGCGTAGGCGCGGACACACGCTGCGTTGTTATCTGACCGCCTCCAGGCGCGCTCCGTCGCGGGGATCGTGACGGAGGTCGGCGTGGCGCCAACCCACCGTGCGGACTTCTGATACTTGACCCGCTTGTGCAGAATGTCAGCGGTCTGGAGGACGCCGAACCGCTCTTCCTTCCGTCTGGCCGCCTGAGTGTCGTGCCGCTGGACCCACATGCGGTGGTTGGCCGTCACCAGCAGATCCACCTGCTCCGACCGCACACGGTACATCGGGCCTTGGTACTCACCGTGGAAGACCTCGGTGGCCTTCTGGTATTCCAGTTCGTCGGTCTGCGGGTTAAGCGTCCCGAAAATCTCCGACCCGTCCACCTTCGGCCACAGTTTCCAGCCTTCGGTAGTGAGCACCTCGGTGTCGTCGTCGTAACAGCACACCCGGCTCACGTTGTGCAGGATGAAGGTGAAGCTGACGTGCTCCAGCACCGAGCCGTGCGCGCTGGCCAGGATGTTCTCCAGATACTTGGCCTGGTCGGTGCGGATCCGGGTGACATTGGGGTTAAGCCCGGGCTCCCAGGACTTATAACAAAGACGACCAGCGAACTCAGCGAGGTTCTGCGCGTCGTTGTCCAGGTCGCCGCGGTCTAGCCGTTCCAGCCAGGCCTCACCGCCGACCTCGCGCAGATAGGCCGCGATCTCTCCGTAATCGAGCTTCGGCCGCGCCACCAGCAGGACTTCAGGCTCAACGCTCCTCATGTCACAGCACTCTAACGACATCGCCCGCCCGATCCGGGCGGTCTGCCCACAGAGCGCCGCGTGGCGCGCCGCCAGGACCTACGGCGGGTGGCGGACCGAAGGTCCGACCGGCCAGCGAGCCGGGGCCCTGCGCCCCGGCGAGCGCCGGTGCTACGGCGATGTACCGCCGCGCGGGCGCGACGCGCACCGGGGGGTTCCGGGGGGTCGTCCCCCCGGGCTAACACGGCGCGGGCGCGGGTGAGGCGGAGGACGTTGGCGATGACCTGGTGGCCGGCCCGGCCGGAGGCGGTCAGGATCGACTCCGGGTGGAACTGGACGGCCCAGCGCCCAGCCGCGGGGTCCTCGATGGCCATCACCACGCCGTCCGGGGTCGTCGCCGTCACCTCGAATCCGCCCTTGACCTGCTCGGGCCGGGCGTAGATGGAGTGGTAGCGCGCGCCGGTGAACGCACCCGGCAGGCCATCCAGCAATTCGCCGCCGGTGACCCGGACGACCCCCGGCTTACCGTGCGCGGGTTCGGCCAGCAGGGACAGTTCCCCGCCGGCGTGCTCGACCATGGCCTGCAGCCCCAGGCACACGCCGAACACCGGCAGCCCCCGGTCGTCGAGTTCGGCGAGCAGGTCGCCGCAGGCGAAGTCCGCTGGCCGCCCGGGGCCCGGCGAGAGCACCACCAGGTCGGGGGCGTAGGAATCCAGCAGTGCCGGGCTGAAGCCGGCCCGCAGCGTGGTCACCTCCGCACCCTGCTGGCGGAAGTAATCCGCGAGCGTGTGCACGAACGAGTCCTGGTGGTCCACCAGGAGGACGCGCATCCCGGCTCCGGGAGGCTCCGGCGCCGGCCCGCCGGCCGCCGCGGGTACGCCTGCGCCGGTGGCCAGCCGAGCAGCAGCCCGTTCGGCATCTTTGAGGGTTTCTATCAGCGCCCGCGCCTTGATCTGCGTCTCGCGTTCCTCGGCGTCCGGGTCGGAGTCGAACAGCAGGGTGGCGCCGGCCCGCACGGCCGCGATCCCGTCCCGGATGTGCGCGGTCCGCAGGGTGAGGCCGGTGTTCATGCCGCCGTCGAAGCCGATCGCCCCGACCGCGCCGCCGTACCAGCGCCGCGGCGTCGCCTCGTGGTCCTCGATGAACTGCATCGCCCACATCTTGGGCGCGCCGGTGACGGTGACCGCCCACATATGCGTGAGGAAGGCGTCGAGCGCGTCGAACCCGGGCCGCAGCCGGCCCTCAACGTGGTCGACGGTGTGGATTACCCGGCTGTACATCTCGATCTGGCGGCGCCCGATGACCTGGACGCTGCCCGGCACGCAGACCCGTGACTTGTCGTTGCGGTCCACGTCGGTGCACATGGTCAGCTCGGACTCTTCCTTGGCCGATCCGAGCAGGGTGCGGATGTTCTCCGCGTCCTCCAGCGGGCCCTCGCCCCGGGCGATCGTGCCGGAGATCGGGCAGGTCTCCACCCGGTCGCCGGTGACCCGGACGTACATCTCCGGGGACGCGCCGACCAGGTACTCCCCCTCCCCCAGGTTGAACATGAACTCATACGGCGCCGGATTGCGCTGCCGCAGCTGCTCGTAGAACGCCGACGGGAGCGGGCAGCGGCCGTAGAACACGTGGCCGGGCACGACCTCGAACAGGTCGCCGCGCGCGAACCGCTCCCTGGCCTCACCCACCACCTGGGCGTAGGAGCCGGGCTTGGGCTGCTCGGGCAGGTCCTGCGGCGCCTGCGGCGGCCCGGCGGCCGCGCCGGTGCGCCCGGTACGGCGGGGCAGCCCGGCGGTGGACACGCCGCCGGCCTCAAACTCGTAGGCGTACCGGGTGGCCTGCTCCCGCTTGCGGTCCAGCACGTAGATCTCGTCGGGCAGGTGCAGCACGAGGTCACGCTGGTCGGCGGGGCGCTCCAGGTTCAGCCGGACCGGCTCGAACTGGAACGCCAGGTCGTACCCGAACGCCCCGTACAGGCCCAGGTGGGAGTCCTCGCAGCGGAAGGCCGCGATGATCTCCCGCAGCGCGCTGAACACGGTGGGCCGGCGGCTGCGCTCCTCCTCGGTGTAGCCGCGGTCCGGCTCCGGGATGACGACCTGCACGCCGCCGGCCGCGGCGCCCCCGTCCGGGTCCGCGGTGCCGGCCCGCAGCAAGGCCGCGCTGATCATCGGCAGCACGACCCGGCCGCGGTCGTTCAGCGCGCGGGCACCGATCCGCCGGCCGCGGGCCACGATCTCCACGCATGGGTCGGCGTAGGCGATGTGCCACCGGCTGTAGCGCCCGGGGTACTCCATGCCGGAGCTGAGCACGCCGCCGCGGCGCTCATCGACGGCCCGCGAGACGTCGGCCAGCAGGTCGGGATGGAACGGGCCCGCGGTGCGGGTGACCCGCACGCCGCCGGCGGTCTCGAAGGTGGTCAGCTCGTCTCGCGGTTCGGAGTCCACGTGGGCACCTTTGTCCGGGCCCGGCCACGGCGGAAAAGGGAAACGACCGCCGTTACCCGGGCGATCGTCTCATGATCTGCGCAGTACGCGAGCCATCACGCCGCCTAGAGGCGGCGCCACCACAGCAGGCCCGGCGCGGTTCGCATGGCGGTCAGCTTAGCGGTTCGGGCCGGGCACCGCCACACGCGGGCGGCAGCCGGCCGGGACGGCGCGTTAATGTCGTCCCGATGCCCGCATGCGAGCGCGCGACCATGGGAGATATCCGTCCGTGAGTGGGAAGGCGCTGTCACCGATCGCGGCCTGGTTCCGGTCCAGCCGCAGGATGCTCGCCGCCGAGCTGAGCCAGGGCGGCTGGCTGAATTTCGGCGCGTTCCGCTGGTCGGATACCGACATTCCCCGCGGGCTGCGGGCCGGGGCCGGGATGATCACCCCGCTCGCGCTCGGCCTGGCCACCGGCCATCTGGAGTACGGCGTCTATGCATGCCTCGGGGCGCTGCCCGCCGGGTTTGTGTCCTTCCAGGGCGCCTCGCGGACGCGGGTGAGCGCGGTCGTGCTCGCGGCGCTCGGCATGGCGGTGGCCACGTTCACCGGCGGGGTGGCCGCGTACGCCAGCGGCTGGCTGCTGTTCCCGGCCGTGCTGATCTTCAGCTACCTGTCCGGGCTGCTGGCCACGCTGGGGCAGCGGTTCCAGGTGGTGGGCCTGCAGTGGGCCGTTCAGCTGGTGATCGCCAGCGCCATGCCGCTGCCGCCCGGGGACGCCGTGGTCCGCGCGGGGCTCGTGCTGGCCGGCGGCCTGTGGCAGGGCGCGCTGGTGGTCGCGTCGTGGGCGGTCACCCGCGGGAACCAGGAGCGCACCTCGCTCGCGGGCGTGTACCAGGCGCTCGCACGTTACGCGGAGCAGAATTGCCGGCGGACCGCGGACGGGCCGGTCCCGCCGCCCGCCGGGTTCGGCTCGGACGCGGTGCACGACCCGAACCCGCTTCTGCGGGCGCAGGAACGGTACCGGTTCCTGCTGCTGCTCGAGCAGGCCGGGCGCATCCGGGTGAGCCTGGCCGCGCTGGCCAGCTATGGCTCCGACTGCAGCGTGCTGGAACCGGTCGCGAGGATTCTCGGCGGGCTCGCCGACGCGCTGGAGGCGCGGCGCGGGCACCGGGAACGAGCGGATGCGCTGCTGGAGTCGCTCGCGGCGATCGAGGTGCCGCCGGATGCTCCGTGGCGGTGGGCGGCGGCGTCGCTGCTCGGCGAGATGCGCGGGGCGGTCCGGATCCTGCGGCGCCTGGACCTGCGGGACACCGAGCCAACCGCTGATCCCGTCCCGCACCCCGGCCACCGGCGGGGAACGAGACGCGCCGACCTGAGGGCGTCGCTCGCGGCGCTCCGCGCCAGCGCCGGGACGTCAACCGAAACGGGACGGCACGCGCTGCGGCTGGCCGTGGTCGCGGGCATCGGCGAGATCGTCGCGGAGGCTTCCGGCCTGCCGCATGGTTACTGGATCGTGCTGACCATCCTCATCGTGCTGCGGCCCGACTACGCGTCCACGATCTACCGCGGTGTCCAGCGGGCGGCCGGCACGGTGATCGGAGCCGGCCTGGGCGTCGCCACGGCGCTGCTGCTGCACGTCGGGACCGCGGCGCTGGTGGCGGCGGTCGGCGTGACGATGACCATCGCCTACGCCATCTTCGCCGTGAACTACCTGCTGTTCGCGGTGTTCCTTACCGACTTCGTGGTGCTGCTGATGGCACTGCTCGGCGAGACGGCCGAGCAGACCGCGGGCGCCCGGCTGGTCGGGACGGGCATCGGCGCGGCGCTGGCCCTGATCGGTTACCTGGCCTGGCCGTCCTGGGAGGGTGAGTCGGCACAGCAGAAGCTGGCCCGGCTGTTCGAGACTCAGGCGCACTATGCGGCGGTGGTGCTGCGCGCCTGCGCACGGCCCGGCGGCATGGACGCCCACGCCCAGCGGCTGTCGGCGGGACCAGCGGGGCGGGCCGCGCGGCAGGCGCGTTCGGATGCCGAGGCGTCGGCGGACCGGCTGGCCGACGAACCGTCCCGGCCGCCGATGACCGCGCGCCTCGCGTACGGCCTGACCGGGATCGGCCGCCGGATAGCGCACGCCTCGCTCACCCTGCAGGCCGCGGTGGAGGCTGCGCACGCCGGCCAGAAAGCCCCCGGCGGGAAGAAGACGGGCGACGGCGGGGAGAAGGCCGGCGGGGACACGAAGGCCGGCGGCCGGGAGGCGCCCGGTGGGAGGAAGGCCGGCGGGGAGAAGGCCGGCGGGGAGAAGGCCGGCGGGGAGCGGATCGAAGGGCTCGCCGGGGCGGTCAGCCGGTTCGCCGACGGCGTGGAAACCGCGGGCCAGGTGATCGCCGGATCACTGCGCAGCCTGCGGCCGCCGGGCGACATGCCCCCGCTACGGGAGTTGCAGACCGCCATCTACGATCAGCTCAGCCGGCCCAGGACGGCGGCCGGCGCGGCCAGCCGGAACGGCCGGGACCCGGCCAGCCAGGACCCCGCGTACGACCAGGCCACCACCAACGGCCAGGACCGCGGCGCCCCCGGGCAGGCCAGGGTGGTCAGCCGCGCGCGGGCGGCCGGGCGCACGCAGGCCGCAGACCCCGGCACCGGCCGGATCACCGGCCCGGACGCCGGTCACGGCACAGCGGCGGACACGGGTCACGGCATAGCGGCCGACGCCGGTCACGGTACAGCGGCGGACACGGGTCACACGGCGGGCCCCGGCCCCGCACCGGACGACACGGACACGGTGCTCCTCGGTACCACCGACGAGTTCACCGACGCACTGGACACCGCTGCCGACCTGCTCCGCCGTCGCCTGAATGGCTGATAATCAATACCGCATTGCAATGTTCACTGCCTTTTGGAAGATTTAATTTTGTGCTATAATGTCGGTTGGTTATAGCGTCTGGCTCTATGGGGAATTCCGGACAACCGAGCCCGACCGCGCTGACCTCGGCGGCGGCCCGCGCCGCCCACCTGATCGTCGATCACGAGCCGCTCATCTTCTCCGACACGCTGGCTGCCCTGTTCCTGGCCGACCGCGCGGACGAATTGCTCAGTTACCACCGCAGCCACGGCTCGCACCCGGTCCTGGCGGGGGCCCGGGCGACCGTGACCACGCGCAGCCGGTACACCGAGGCTCGCCTCGCCGGCGCCCTCCGCTGTGGCGTCACCCAGTACGTGATCCTCGGCGCGGGATTGGACTCCTTCGCCTACCGGTCACCGCTGGCCCGCCGCGTCCGGGTCGTCGAGGCCGATCACCCGGCAACGCAACGGTGGAAACGCCGGATGCTCGCCGCCACCGGGACCGCCGCCCTCGGCGACCTGCGGTACGCAGAAGCCGACCTGGAGAGCGCGGCGCTGGCCGGGCAGCTGGCCAGCGCCGGATTCGATTTCTCCCGGCCCGCACTGATCAGCCTGCTCGGCGTCACCATGTATCTCACCCGGCAGGCCATCGCCGGAATGCTGTCGGTCATCAGCCGCTGCGCTCCCGGCACGGAACTGATCGCCGAATACGCGGTGCCCGCGGGCCTGCAGGATGCGCGGGGCCGTGCATACGCCCGGCTGGTCGCGCCGGCCGCGGCCGAGCGCGGCGAACCGTGGCGGACGTTCCTTGACCCGGCCGGGATGTCCGCGCTGCTGGACCAGCACGGCTTCGGCGAGGTGACGCACGTCGGGCAGCACGACATGGTGGACGGCACGCTCTGGAGCCGCACCGATGCCCTGCAGCCCTCGCGGCTGTTCCAGCTGGCCGACGGCCTGGTGCGGGCCGCGCCGTGATCCGGGTGCGCGGGACCACCCGCTCCGGCCGGGCCGGCCGCTTCCGCGGCTACCCCCATGCCGCGCCGGGACGGACGGGTGGTAGGAAGTCCCCGGGCCTGGCGGCGCGGTGAGCGCCGGGCCCGACGGCCCGGGAGGCGCAGCAGGTGAAGACGGTATCCGCGACGACGTGGATCGACGCACCGCCGATGAAGGTGTGGGCGATCCTGACCGACCTGAGCCGCTATCAGGACTGGAACCCGCTGTTCCCGGAGGCGTCCGGCGAGATCGCCGTCGGGCGCAGGATTAGGCTGCGCAGCGTTCCGGCGGGCGGGCGGCCGATGACGATAAAGCCCGCGATCACCGCGGCGACGGCGGGAACCGAGCTGCGATGGGCCTCCCGGCTGCCCGGCATCCTCAGCGGGGAGCACGGCTTCACGCTCGGTGCCGCGAACGGCGGGACGCTGGTGGTGCAGAGCGAGACCTTCCGCGGGGCACTCGTCCCCTTCTCCGCCAAGGCCCTGGCCCGCGCCGAGACGAGTTTCCAGGCGCTGAACCGCGCCCTCAAAGAGCGAGCCGAATCTCTGTAACGAACGTCTCACTGGTCTCTTGCACCACGTAACGTTCGGGCTGCACCAGGCGTAGCTGTTACTGATCAGTACCCACAGGATACGGGCGTGCCACGGTGAACCGTCACCCCGGCGCTTTACTACACAAAGCTATTCGGCAATTTCTCTTGGTGACAATGCCGAATAGTTAGCCGGTGATAACAATGGGTAAAACGGATATTTTGCCCACGACGCGACTAAACCCGTTGACCAGCTCAGAAGGCCCCAGTTAATGTGGACAACGCTTTCCGTCAATTCTGACACGCACGGTATCGCGCTGCCCTAGACGGCGCACGAATACCAAGATCTCCACTTGTGGCGCACAGGGGCCGTCACAGGTGGCGGATCGCCTATAGCGGTCACCGGCGGCTCGGCGCCCAGTTGCCCGGCCCTCCGGCCCCGGGGCCGTATCGGCGGTGACGTGGCCGGAACCGGACGGAGCGGCCGCCCAGCTCCCTCAGGGGCTGCGGCACCTCCCCATCAGACGGAGCGGCAGACCGGCGCAGCAATCGTTCCCGCGGGCAGGCCCGGCCGCCGCGATCCCGCCCGTGCGATCCCTCAGAAGGTGAAACCGCCCGTGCGATCCCTCAGAAGGTGAAACCGCCCGGGCGTCCGTTGCGGTCAGCCAGCAGGCCAGCCAGAGTGGCGATGGCGATCTCCGCCGGGAGCCGCGATCCGATGTTCAGGCCTACCGGGCGGTGCACCCCGTCGATTTCTTCCCGGGACACCCCCATCTCCTGCAGGGTCTGGAGGTACGGCGCCGGGTGCCGGGGATTGCCCATCACGCCGATCCACCGGGCCTTGCCGGCCAGCAGGTCACGCAGCACCGTCCCCAGTTCGGGCCGGTGATGGTCGGTGACCACGACATCGGCGGAAGGGTCCAGATCGTCCGGTGACGTGGCCACCTCCGCCCCCGGGATCTGGGCCGTAGCCGCGCGCCCGGCGTCGGGCTCCAGCAGCATGACCCGGAAACCGCAATCCGCGCCGTAGCGCAGCAGGAATTCGGCGACCGGTGAAGTGAAAACGGCGACCAGGGTACGGGTCACGGCCGCGGGGCCGGCGCACCATGCGCGACCGCGCACACCGGGTCGTCCGTCGATCCATCCGGGAGGGTTTCGTGCTCATGCGTCATTCGGCCAGTCTCGCATCAGCCACCGGCCAATGCACAGACCCGGCCCATGCACTGACCCGGCCCATGGCGTGGATTGTGACGCATACCCGCATTCCATTTCCCCGATCTTTTAGCGATCCATTTATGCAAACGATTTCTGCGTGCGGATTTAGTATATGCCTTGACAGTAATATTCCGTCCTGGTTATATACGGTCATGGCATCGGAGACGTTCGCGGTCCTGGCCGAACCGGTGCGCCGGCGCGTGCTGGACCTGCTGCTGGACGGGCCGCGCCCGGTTGGCGAACTGGCCGGCCTGCTTGGCCTCAGCCAGCCGGGGACGTCCAAGCACCTGCGCGTGCTGCGCGAAGCAGGCCTGGTGCGGGTCCGGCAGGACGCCCAGCGGCGCTGGTACGAACTGCGGCCCGGGCCGCTGGCCGAAGTCGACGCCTGGCTGCGTCCGTACCGGGAATTCTGGGCCCGTCACCTCGATGCACTTGAGCACCATCTGGACGCCGGGCCAGCCGCCCGGCCCGGAGAGCCTCCCGCCGGGGCCAGCCCCGGGGAGCCGACGGAGGAGATGAGTTCGTGAACGGCACACTGCACGCCGGGGAAGGCCGCTTCGTGCTGCGTTTCGCGCGGCGGTTCGCCCATCCCCCGGAGAAGGTCTGGGCGGCGCTGACCGATCCGGCCGAGCTCAGCCACTGGTTCCCGCAGGACGTTGAGGCGGATCTGCGGCCGGGAGGGACCATGCGGTTCACGTTCCGGGGGGCCGAGGCGCCCCCGTTCAACGGGGAGGTTCTGGTCTACGATCCGCCGCGGGTGTTCGCCTACCGCTGGGGCCCGGACGTACTGCGCTGGGAGCTCCGGCCGGACGGCAGCGGCTGCACGCTGACGTTCACCGACACGATCGAGACGCAGGGCAAGGCCGCCCGGGACGGGGGTGGCACGTCTGCCTGGAGGCGCTGGCCGCGCGGCTGGACGGGGCCGAGCCCCCGGCCGCCAGCCGCTGGAAGCAGGTCCATCCCGGCTACGTCGCGCGGTTCGGCCCCGAAGCCGCGACGATCGGGCCGCCGGCCTAGGCCTGGGCACGGCCACCCGCGTACAAAAACAAGCGCCCGGCTGCCCGGAGGTGGCCAACCCGCTGAGATTGTCAGCGGTTGGCGGCAAACTGCCTGTAGGACAGTTGAAGGGGACGCGATCATGACGAATAGCAGCAGATGCCGTGCGCCGCGTGAGCGGGGTACGCCAGCGGCTGGCCGGGGTGCACGGGACGAAGAGGGCGAGGGCTGACGATGAAACTGGTCAAGCACGAGGTCAGCGCCTGGACCGTCGGGCAGGTCCGCAAGGCTCTCGCCGACTTTCCCGACGACATGCCCGTC
>CAVRHH010000008.1:0-325649 GCA_963720945.1 uncultured Actinomycetes bacterium
CCAAGGACGAGGCCGCGGTGCTGGCTCCATCCGCGCACCTGACCGACCGGGACCGCGACCTGATCCGCCTGGTGGCCGTGCACCGGGTGCTGACCACCGGCCAGCTCACCGCGCTCGGCTTCGGAACCTCACCACCGCCCGGCACCGGCTCTCGGCGCCAGTCCGGCTGGGCCTACTGCGCCGGTTCCGGCCACACCCGCCGATCGGGTCCGCGCCGTGGCATTACGTGCTCGGCCCGACCGGCGCCGCCATGCTCGGCGTCGAGGACCGCGACGAGAAGCGATGGGCGCTGCACGTCCGGGCCGACCGGCAGCTCGCCCTGGAACGGTCCGGGCGAGCTGGCCCACATGACCGGCCGGAACTGGTTCTTCGCCGCCCTGGCCCGGCACGCCCGCCAGCACGGCGGCGAACTGCGCGAGTGGCTCAACGAGGCCGACGCGGCCGCCCGCTACGAGCACACGGCGATCAGCCGCGACGACCGGGCACGGCTGCCCCGGCCGGACGCGGCGGGCACCTGGGCCCAGGACGGCCGCGTGATCTCGTTCCTGCTGGAATACGACACCGGCACCGAGCACCTGGCCGTGCTGGCCGGCAAGCTCGACGGCTACCACGTCCTGGCCGCGGGACTGGCCTGGCACGAGCAGGTCTGCCCGGTCCTGCTGTTCTGCTTTGGCTCCCCGCGCCGAGAGCAGGCCGCCCGCCGCGCACTGGCCGCCTCCCGCGACGCCGCCGCGCTGCGGATCGCCACCACCGCGCTCGACCCGCGCGCCAACAGCCCGGCCGGCCCGATCTGGCTGCCGCTGCCCGGCCACACCAGCGGCCAGATGCGGCTGATCGACTTGGACCTGGCGCTGCCCGACCCGTGGCAGGACTACCGCAAACAGCGAGCACGCGAGCGCCGCGAGGCCGTCGAGCGCGAGCAGGCGCTGCACTGCGCCGACGAGGACGACGAGCTTGCCCTGCTAGGCACCCCGACCGGAGACGAGGAGCCTGGCTATTGGTCGAGACGGCTGCGACCGGCCCGGCCGGGGCACTGCTGCCGGGCAACCAGCCAGCCGTCTTCAGATCGGTACACCCGCTGTTCGGCGGACCCGGCTCATGGGATAAGCCGTGACCTCCGCTGCCGCGCTCTCTGTCAAGGGGCTGAACCCGCTGGCGCTGCTACCGCGGCTGATCAGTCGTGGCCGGTTCACCCACTGCGCCCTTACCGGCCATCAGGCTCTCGCTGAACCATCCGCCACGAGCATCGGGAAGGAGGGGAAGGTAAGACGGCCAGTCCCGCACGCCGCGCTCATCGCACCACCCCGGCGATGAACGGCAAGCCCGCAAGCGACCACATAACACGCCGCGGCCAAGGTCCTGTAGAACCGCTGGGCAAGGGAACAAGCGAGGCGAGGCTGCGGGTATTCGTCTGCAACTTTTGCTCAACGGCCGAGGTGGTGCCCTGGTGCGGCCAGAGCCCGAGCTGCGGGCACCCCGAATGCGCTGAGGCCCTAGCGGAATGCATCGGCCCACACCGGGTCGATGACCGGCGTTTCCACGGGCAGGTGAACGTGGCGATAGTCGAGAGGCACCTATGGGACCGCCACAAGGAGACGGTAGCGGTTGAAGCACGCTGAAGCTGCCCTGGTGCCTGATGCCGCTATAACCTGCCTTCATGGCGGCTCAGCTCAACCTGTTTGGTCCGCAGATCGCGACCGACGATGCCGAGCTCGAGGCCGTCGCCGAGGAACTGGTAGCCGCTGACCCGGATGGCCGCAAGATTGGGCGTGTGCTGCGTCGGACATACGACATGCTGCTCGACGGACAGCACACCGGCCGGTACCGCTGGGAGCAGCTCAGCAAGACCGAGAAGACCCATTTCGGCACGCTCGCCGAGATCAACATACAGCGGGCCTTCGCGTTCGCCAACGGCAAGGCGATGGACTTCGCGATCCGCGGCATCGACGTGGACTGCAAGTTCTCCCAGGATCCCGGCGACTGGATGATCCCGCCAGAGGCGGTGGACCATGTCATCCTCGGCTTGTGGGCGAGCGATGATCAGGGTCTGTGGTCGCTCGGCCTGATCCGCGCCGCCGACCAGGTGCTGACCACGGCCACCGGCAACCGGGACCGGAAACGGTGGCTGTCTCCTGTTGGAAAAGCCGCGATTACGTGGCTGTATCGCAACAAGCCTCTGCCGGAGAATGCGCTGCTGCGCATCCCACCCCGCGACGTAGACCAGATCTTCGGCTGCTCCAAGCACGGGGCCAGGCGGGTGGACATGCTGTTCCGGCTAGCTCAGCGGCGCATCATCAGCCGCACGGTCGTCGCCACGGTGGCGCAGCAGGACGACTATATGCGGCGGGTGCGCGGCAACGGCGGATCGCGCGGTAGTCTGCGGCGCGAGGGGATCGTGATCTTTGGCGACTACCGGAGCCACCGGCATGCTGCACGACAGCTGGGCCTCACGGCGCCGACACCGGAGTCGGGTGAGTCGGTCAGCGTCCGCCTTACCCGCCAGCGGTCGCATCACGAGGGACACCCGAGCGTCTCGCTTGAAGGCGAGCGCTGGGTTGCGGCGCTGCCGACCGACCCCCCGGAAGACGCACCGCTGCTTCCCGATACGAAAACATGACGGGACAGGTATCCCCACCGCCTGGCCGTCCCGGGGTCTAACATTGGCCTCACTGGCTAGCGCAAACGGCCAGAGTGTTAGCGACCTCGTTATTGGTGATGTAGCGGCAGTGCTCCGTGAACATTGTTCGGCAACGCTTGATGGGCACTGCTGCTACTTTCGCCATCCGGACTGAGTCCTGGTCGGCGGTCACCACAACTTATGCAGTCGCGGCATCACGGAATGCCCCAGTGATGGCTGTCACGGTCACGCATTGTGACGGACGGGAAAATACCGACGTACGATATCCGCCGATATGCATCGGTTGGCGACTAGCAGTCACATTCGGGACGTCGCTCCCGAATGGTCGATCTGTACGCTGACCAGATCACGTTTCCGGCGATCGGTCACCTTCTCGAAGCTGGTTCGGCGTGCTCACTCGTTTCGGGCGGCCTCGGGTCCCGTGATCCTGTTGAGGAGCGGGAACATTGAGGCGACGATCGCGAGTGAAGCAATTACTCCGCCGACGACCGTCGCCCAATACGCGCTTCCGGGGATTCGGAGCGCGATGTCGAGCTGGGAACTGAGGAAGAGGGCTGCAGCAACCAGGCCGACGGCGATCGAGACCACGGCAACGAGGAGCAGCGGCAGCGCGCTCTCAAGCGCGACGACACGGCGCAGGACGCCGGTGGAGACGCCGGTGAGGCGGAGGAGGCTAAACGGGCGCTTGCGCTCGCTCAGCCCGGCGGCGATGTTCACGGCAAGGCTGCAGGCGGCAATAATCAGGCTCGCCACGATGACCACGTCGGTCATGTCCTGGACCATCGTGAGGAAGCGCGAAACCTTCGGCGTGATCGCTTCGACGCCCACCGGAGCTCCGCGGAGGGGAAAGGCCCGCTCGAGCGAGGTCCGTACCCGCTCAAGGGAGCTGGACGACCCGTTCGTAGCGACGGCGACTGCCTCGACGGGAAGGCTCGCGATGCTCGCCGCCGGCAGGTGGGCGGACGGCCAGACCGTTGAAGACACGGACTCGTTCGCACTGCTCGGTTGGAGGAAGTAGCCGGCCGCCGCCACCGTCGCTCCCGGTGCGCACCTGCCGATCGCGGGGGTCTTTGCCAGCTCGGCGCAGGCGACCACACCGGTGAAGTTCTGACCGGGGAATGGGCTCACGTGGACCACCGTCACACCCTTCACCCCCGGCGTCGAGCGGAACCCCGTTAGCACCGCAGGAGAGACGGAAGCGACGTCGGTAGCAGCATCGCATCCAGTTGTGTCGCCGCAGAACTGGCCGACGAGGGTATCGGTCGATCGGGCGCTCCCACCCTGGGTTCGGGTGGCGACGATCGAACCCAGCGCCCCGATCGCGGCGCTCGTGACGAAGAGGGCGAGCACGAGCCCGCTGATGGACCGGAAGGCCGCGCGGGGGTTGTCGAGAAGCCGGCGAGCGGCGATGAGGCCGGCGGGGCGACTCGCCCGGTTGGCCATGAGTCGAGAGCCCACCTTGGTCAACCACGGTCCGGCGAGGACCAGCCCCACCAGGATGAGCGCGAGGCCCACGAGCAGTTCCAGAATCTGGCCTCCGTTGCTCTTCGGCTTTCCGACGCCGTCGAAGTAGGCGAGCAAGCCGATGCCGGCAAGAAGCGGCACGATCCGGACGATCCGCGGCGGCACAGATGACGCGCGCCGGGTGACGCCAAGCGGCGATACCCGTACGCGGCGGAGCGCAATTCGAGCGGATGCGGCCGCCACGATCGGGACACCGGGCACGACGAGCACGACGTCGAGCCACCGAAGTGAGAGGTCGCCTGGCGCGAGGGGCGCTCCGGTGAAGGGGACGTGGATGAGGAGCGGCCGGAACACGAGGAAGAGAGCGAAACCGACCGCCACTCCCGCCACGGCTGCGACCGTCGCCTCCACCGCCGCGATCACCGAAATCTGATATGGCGTGGCCCCGACGAGGCGCATGGCGGCGAAGCGCTCCTCTCGCCTGGCGGCGGACAGTCGGCTCGCGGTCGCGATCAGGACGAGAACCGGCAGCAGAAGGGCGCAGGCTCCTGCCGCCAGGATCCACTGCAGAACAGGCCCGCTCACGTTGCCGCTCTGGCAGCTGAAGCAGTTGCTCGGCGTTTGCTGAACACCTCGGACCTCCACGGCCCCCGGGGCCCGCAAGAGCTGGCGAACGTCGTCGCCGACGACGATGATCAGCGAGTTCGGGGACGGAAGCGCCGCTGCGCCGATGGTCCCGATCTGGCGCCCGGGGAACCGGTCGCGAAGCTCGTTCGCCGGCACGGACCTGACCAGCTTCGTGAGTGCCGGCGAGGCGTAGAACTCACCCGGTCCAGGCAGGTGCGGAATCCCCGGCGGGACCGGTGCGCCCGGTCCGGTGGCGGCCACGTCCACGCGGTCTATCTCCTGGTTGCCGAACTGATCGACGCTGAGCAGCCACCACAGCGGGTCGGACGTCGAGCTGTCTGACGTCGACGGAGCAGTCTGTGCCGAGGTGTCGAGCCACGCACCACGGTCGGTCTGGGCGTGCAGCCCGTTGACCCCGGCCAAGGCAACGAGCAGCAGACCGACGCCTAGGGCGACCGCTGCCGCGGTGACGAGCACGCGCAGCGCCGCTTCACGACCGCTGCCCAACGTCAAGCGCAGGCCAAGTCGGATCATCCGGGCACCGCCTCGGTCGTGGTCACTCGGCCATCGCGAACGATCACCTCTCGGTCCGCGTAGGCGGCCACGCGGGGTTCGTGGGTGACGAGGATCACCGTTGATCCCTGCTCGCGCGCGGCGCGCGTCAACAGGCCCATGACCAGCTCCCCGTTCAGCGAGTCGAGTGACCCGGTCGGTTCGTCGGCGAAGAGCACGTCGGGATGGGCGACGAGACCGCGCGCCAGCGCGACGCGCTGTGACTGGCCGCCGGACATCTCGCCGGTGCGGTGGCGCTCCATGCCCTGCAGGTCGAGCCGTTCGAACCAGCTCCGCGCCGCACGGAGGGCCTGATCACGGTGCGTACCACGCAGCAACAGCGGCAACGCCACGTTCTCCTCGGCGGTCAGCTCCGGCACGAGCTGGCCGAACTGGAAGACGAAGCCGAAGCGATCACGCCTCAGCCTGGAGCGCTCCGCCTCCCGCATCGTGTCGAGGCGCTGGCCGTCGAAGTAGACCTCACCCGAGTCCGGGACGAGGATGCCCGCCAGGCAGTGGAGCAGCGTCGACTTGCCCGAGCCGCTCGGACCCATCACGGCCAGGACCTCGCCCTTTTTCACCGAGACGCTCGCCCCGCGAAGCGCCGGGGTCTCCCCGAAGGAGAGCACCAGGTCTCGTCCCTCGATGATCGCGCCTCCGGCCTTGACCGCAGAGGAGCCGTTCGCCCCGTTCACGACGCCACCTCTTCCGCGAGCACCGCGAGCCGGGCCGCGGTGAGATCGATCCAGCGCAGGTCGGCCTCCAAGTGGAAGAGGCCGTGGTCGGCGAGAAGGGCGTCCACGAGCTTGCCCCGTTGCTTGAGCTCGGTGAGCTCCCGCATCCGCCTGAGGTGCGCTGCCCGCTGCGCGTCGAGGTACTCCTCCGCTGGGCGACCGAGCATGAGCGAGAGCACGACCTTCACAAACAGGTCGGTCTGGAGGTGAGGCTCGGCCGGGATGGGCTCGGCCAGCCACGCCTCGACCTCGCTCTTCCCCATCTCGGTGATGGCGTAGCGCTTGCGGTCCGGACCGGCTCCGGGCTCAGCCTCCCCGGCAACGGCCTTTCCGTCCCTGGCGAGACGGGCGAGGGTGGCGTACACCTGGCCGAAGGGAAGCGGCCGACCGCGGCCGAAGTACGCGTCGTAGTCGCGCTTCAGGTCGTAGCCGTGGCTCGGTTCGCGGTCGAGGAGCCCGAGGAGGGCCATGGGAACACTCATACCTACGAGCATACACTGCGTGTATACATGCGATCAATAGCCTCCCTGCCTGGCTGCAAACCATGGCGTCCGCAAAGTGCCGAGCCTCGTCACCCGCAGCGATGTCGACCTCCGGGGTGCTCGGCGGGGGTGATCGGGCAGCCCGGTCCCCTCCGACCGGTCGCTGGAGGCGGTCGACCATCCTTATCGATCCGAGGGTCGTGCAGATCCGGGTGTTCGGAACGACCTTGTGATTGCAACGCCCAAACTCGGGGGTGAGCGCCGAATCGGCGTTCCGTTGCTCGGTATGTCTGGTTACCCTTTATGCAGGGTGTTTACTTTCCGTAACGGGCCATCTGACTAGGATGCTCTGCGCCGAAAAACGCCAGACGTGCCTGCCGGCTCGGCGGCCAGACGTGACAGCGGTCAGCGCGGGCGAAGGCGGGATAACGCCGACACCCTGAGGTTAGGCTGAGCCGGTGAGCAACCTGGACCGGTCTCCGACCGAGCTCATATGTGAACGGCATGAGGATGCTTCAGCCGGGCCTGTCGTGCTGCCCTGCCGGAGCGTGCCCCTCGGTGGTCCGCGGGCGATGACGGTACGGCGCAGCCTGCCGCAAAGGGCGCAGTCGCTCATTGGGGCGTGGTGCTTCGTGGACCACTACGGGCCCGACGACGTGTCCCTGACCGGCGGGATGGCGGTGGCCGGCCACCCGCACACCGGGCTGCAGACCGCCTCTTGGCTGTTCACCGGCGAGGTCGAGCACCGCGACACTACCGGCACCCACGCGCTGGTCCGCCCCGGGCAGCTGAACCTCATGACAGCCGGCTCCGGTATCGCCCACTCGGAGTACTCCACGCCGACGACGACTGTACTTCACGGCGCGCAGCTGTGGATCGCGCTGCCCGAAGCGGACCGGTTCGCCGCTCCCGGGTTCGCGCATTATGAGCCGCCGGTCACCGAGGTCGACGGAGCGAAGGTCCTGGTCTTCCTCGGCAGCCTGTTCGGGCAGACGTCGCCGGTGTCGATGTATTCGGCTCTGGTCGGGGCGGAGGTGACCCTGGCGGGCGGGCATTCACTTGACGTCAAGCTCGACGCGGGCCACGAGCACGGATTCCTGTGCGATACCGGCAGCCTGGCCGTGGGCGGCGCCGTGGCCCAGCCGGGTGAGATCGTGTTCCAGCCTGCGGGCGCCTCGGCGATTACGCTCGAGGCGAGCCCGTCGGAGCCCACGCGGGTCCTCGTCCTCGGGGGTAAGCCGTTCGGTGAGCAGATCGTCATGTGGTGGAACTTCATCGGCCGCAGCCACGAGGAGGTAGTCGCCTTCCGCGAGGAATGGCAGCGCCAGCGCGCAGACCTGACGCCCGGCGCTCCAGGGCGCTACGGCGCGTTCCCGGACGTGTGGGAGCATACGCTTCCCGCACCCGAGCTGCCCAACGTCCGCCTGCGTTCCCGCGGCTGAGGCGTCGCCCCCTGTCCGGGCCTGCCGTCTCGGTAGGAATCATCCATTGCGCCCGGGTTGCGTGCGTCGTAGCAGGTAGTTCAGGCGGGCTTAGATCTCGGCGGTAATGGACTCAGGGAAGCTGGCCGGCATCCACCTTGACGAGGATCCCGTCATGGCGGTAGTAGTTGATCAGCGGGCTGGTGGTGTCGGTGAGCACCTGGCGACGACTGGGATGCGCAGGCCGGACACGATCTGGTCACGAACCAGGTCATTGCGCTGCTGGCAGGCGGCGGCGACCTCGATGGCTGTCCTGGCGGCCCTAGGGGCGTCGCGCCCACGGAAACGGCGGATGAACCCGGCCATGATCTCCTCCGCCCGGGCACCAGGAGCTGCTCTCCGGTGAGTCGGCCGCCCTCCAATAGCCATCCCGGGCGGACGCGCATAACCGGTCGATCTGCCGCGCACCGGGCTGCTAGCTTCGTGGATCGCCAGAGAGCACAAAGTCGGCGCTCTGGCACCGAGCGCAATCGCTATGCCACTGCGATCGCCGAGCATGCCCGCCTGTGCTGGGAAGAGAACATCTACGTCCTCGACCGGGTCATCGGTCACGCTCCCTTCTGAGCGATCCTCCCGGCCGTGACTTGACGTCGGGCTAGCCTTTGCAGACAGGAGATTCGGTTCCTGACGTCGCGATACATGCTCTCGCTAGTGCCCGATGTCCCGGCATTTCAGCACGTTCCGTAATCGGGCTGGCGCCCAGGCGGGGCAATATCCGCCGATATGCTCGGCAGCCTGGTTGCCCAGACGGTCACCCGGCGCCACGCCGAACCGGACGTTCTGCATCCGGTCACGAACGCAGCCCAGTGGTCGATCAACAAGTAGCCGAATTGAGCACGTTGTCTGTTACGGCAGCTGTAGTTCGTTGTGATCATGGTGTTGTCTCGGCGTAGGCATTCCAGCGCTGGTGGGCTTGGCGGGCGCGGTGCTGGTGGCGGCGTCGCCAGGTGGGCCAGTGCAGCCGATGGGGCCGGCCTCCTCGGGCTTTACCTATCAGAGCAGGTCGCCCGGGACCGGTCCGCCCACCGATCAGATACCCGCCTTCCGTTATTCGCCTTCCGTGACGCGGATGATCGTCTTGCCGGGCATCCGGCGGTCGGGCGTGAACGCGGACGGCGCCTCGGCCAGCGGTCGTACGGCCCCGATGATCGGCTGCAGCCGCCCGGACCGCACCCGCTCGGCGAGGTCCGCCAGCCGGAGCCGGTCCGGCTCGACGACAAAGAAGATCGCCCGGCCGCCGGCGGGCCGCGCCTGCGGCAGGCCGATGATCGTGACCAGCGTTCCGCCGGCGCGAACCAGCGGGGCGGAGCGTTCGAGGACCTCGCCCCCGATGACATCGAACACCACGTCGACCTCGCCGGCCTCCTCCAGCCGGTCGGCCTGCAGGTCTACGAATACGTCCGCGCCCAGCCCAAGTGCAGCCTCCCGGTCCGCGGCGCGACCGGTGCCGATTACGCGGGACCCCAGCTCGTGCGCGAGTTGCACCGCCATGGACCCGACGCCGCCCGCGGCGCCGTGGATCAGGACGGTCTGGCCGGTCTTTAGCCCTGCGTGGCCGAAGAGGCCCTGCCAGGCGGTCAGCCCGGAGATGGGCACGGCGGCGGCCACGGCGTAGTCGATGTCCGCCGGGAGCGGGGCAAGGTTGCGGGCCTCCACCGCCGTGTACTCAGCCAGCGCCCCGTCGCGGGTCCAGTCGGCCAGCCCGAACACCCGCTGGCCCACGGTCAGGCCGGTGGTGCCGTAACCCAGCTCGCTGACAACACCCGACAGCTCGTGTCCGGGCACGCTCGGGGTTCGGTCGCGGCCGGCGCGATCGGTCCACGTGCCCGGCCAGTCCAGCTCTCCCGGGGTGAACCCGGCCGCGTAGACGCGCACGATCACGTCGTTTTCGGCCGCGCGGGGGTGCGGGATGTCGGATAGCGTGAGCCCGGCGGCGCCAGCGGCTCGGTCTCGCACGGTTATAGCTTGCACAACGATTCCCTTCTGCGACCGGTTCAGGTTCTGGCGTGCCCCGGGCACACAGCTGGTCAAACCGCGAGCCGGCGCCTCTTGATGTCCTGTCTGGAAGGCAGCTGCAGTTCGTTGTCATCATGGTGTTGTCCCGGCGCAGGCATTCCAGCGCTGGTGGGCTTGGCGGGCGCGGTGCTGGTGGCGGCGTCGCCAGGCGGGCCAGTGCAGCCGGTGGGGCTGGTCTCGCCGGGGCGGGGGGATGACGGTGTCACGCAGAAGCCGCAGCAGCTCCGGCACGGTGATCGGGATCAGCCCGGCGTCCAGGTCGGAGCCGGCCTCTTGCTGGCGTTGCACTGCCACGGCAATGGCGAGGTAGATATAGGCCAGCAGGCAGATCACGGTCCAGCGGTGCCAGGATTTCCAGCGGATGACCTGCCCTGCGTCCAGGCCGGTGCTCTGCTTGGTGAGCTGGTGATCTTCTTCAATGCGCCAGCGGGCGACCGCGATGGCGATCAGCCGGGACAGCGGGACCGGGCCGGGTGCCCAGCACCGGTAGTACGACAGCGTGCCGGTGCAGCGGTGCCGCCGGGCCAGCAGCATGCCGTGCCCATCAGGCTGCCCGCCGGGAAGGTCGTCGCTGGCCACCTCCAGCATCGCCCAGTCGTAGTGCCGGGTGCCCTTGGTCCCTGACCCGGCGCGCATCCGGTGCCAGGCGCGGGGCGGGATCATGCGCGCCGCGGCGGCCGCGGTCACGGCACAGCCCGAGCCGGTGGTGACAACGTGGCTGGCGCGGACCGCCATCACATAGCCCATCCCGCGCTGCCGGATGTCACGGCGCAGCTGGCGGCCGCCGTACACTTCGTCGCCGGCCACGAAGGCGGCGCGGATCCCGCGAGAGTGCGCGCGGTCCAGCAGGCTGCCAGCCAGTTGCGGCTTGCTGGCGAACATGACCTCCTCCGGGACGCCGGCCAGCTCGCGGTGTTCCTCATCAGCAGCGCAGGCTTCGGGCAGGTACAACGCCCGGCCGATCAGCGCATGCCCGCAGCCGGTGGCATAGGTCAAGGTGACCGCTACCTGGCACAGCGCTATGCCGCCCACGGTGCCGCTGTACTGGCGGGCCGCGCCGGCAGCGTCGGCCGAGGATTTCTCATCGGCTGTCTCATCCACGATCAGCACCGCATCGCCGTCATCGAGGTGACTGACCGCCCACGCCGACGCGATGTCCAGGACCCGCTGATCGTCCCAGACCGCGCGGGACAAGAAGTGCTGCAGCCGGTGCGGCCCGCGATGCCCGGCCGCTTCGGCGATCGTCCAGCAGTTGTGATCTTCCAGTTCCATCAGCAGCCCGCTGACCATCTGACCGCAGCACTGCCGGGTCTCCCGCCGGGGAAAGCACCCGGCCACCCGCCCCAGCAGATCCGCCAGCAGCGCGGACCGGGCATCATCCGCTACCGTGACAGCAGCGACTGCCGCATCTTGATCGTGTCTCACAAACCCATCATGATCGCGGCAGCCGCACCCTTTACGCGGCCATCCGCCTGAACTGCAGCAACGACCCCACCGTCACGAACTACAGCTGCCGTATCTGTCACGCATACTTATGCGCTCAATTGCATACTCACTCCTGGATTGATTCATGGACCCTGACGTGAACTAGCTACCGCTTGTTTCCTTGCGCCGATCGTCTGCACTACAGACTGCCAAGGGAAACCCATTCAGGTGAACCGTCAGGCGTCGTGTGCGATGAGTCTGGCGGCGCGCAGTCGTCCAGGTGATCGTGAGTGCCCGCAAGGGGCGCCGGGCGTGCAGCAGGAGGAGTAGACGATGAATTCGATGGCCCGCCGGATGTTCGAGCTCGTCGAGCCGATTGGTGTCATCCCTTACTCAGCCGACGAACCCAACGAGGCGATGTTCGCCCTGGGGTTCACCAACTACTGGGACACCTACTTCGCCGGACGGGCGGCGCCCTTGGGGCTCGCCGCGGCGGAGGTGGTGGACGCGCTGTTCTACAACTTCGCTCCCGGCGAGGTGGCTCGCCACATTCCGAAGGTGTGGCGCACCACCACGCCTGAAGCGGCGATCGCCGCTCGTCAGACGGGCTGCGTGAAGGCGCTGCGGCGAATCCTCGGCGATCGCGTCGACACTCCCGCCTTCGCCCGCGCCGCCGAACTGCTGATTAAGGCGGCGATCAGCGCCCCGTTCGACGGCCGGCCCATGTATGCCGCGCTGCGCGCGATCCCGGTCCCCGACGACGTGGTGGCCCGCTTCTTTCATGCAGGCTCCTTGCTGCGCGAGCACCGCGGCGACGGGCACATCGCGGCCCTGATGATCGAGGGTGTCGGCGGCCTTGAGGCTCACGTCCTCTTCGCCCTCGACATGGGCATGCCGGCGGAGAAGTTCGGGCGCATCCACCACCTCCCGGCAGCGCAGCTCGCCGCCGTGATCGACGGGATGCGCGATCGCGGCCTGATCGGGGATGACGGTTGGCTGAGCGAACCGGGTCGCGCCGTCAAACAGCGGGTCGAGGCGCTCACCGACGACCTCGCGGCGAGGCCCTACGAGAGCCTCGAGCCGGATGAGCTCGATGAGCTCATGGCAACCCTCGAGCCGCTCGCCATGCTGCTACTCGCCGCCCAGGATTAGGACGAAGGCTCTGGTGGTTCAGTTCGGCTGAACGCGCCCGGCCAGATCGTGGTTCGCTTGGCTGACGCTCTGGCGAGCCAGCGTCCCGAATGACTTTCCGAGCGATTCGGTGAACGGTCCGCTGATCACGATGCCTGGGCTCGATCGCCCTTAGCGGGTAGCGCACCACCAGCTCTCGCGAGCGAGAGTTCACATCGACGTCTCGAGCAGAACCGTCACGATTGAGCGGCCGGGCCGATCATAAGAACGCACGCGAACGAACCAGATAGAGGTCCCGGGAACGAGGCTGCACAGCAAGCGCGGAGATCCGGAACCGCCGTTCGGGGCGGCTAGCGTCCTCTCGACGATGGTTTGTCCCAGGAACCCGGATTAGGTCGATCTGCATCTGCCAGGTCCTCCGCGGATATTGGATCCATAAACGCCTAAGAGCTGCCGGGCAGTATTGCCATTGACATTCGAGTGCTGATCATTTCGGGGGCTGGCGTGTATCTGCGTGGGGCTGACCGGCTTTGGACGGGGCTGCTGCTCGTTCCGGCCGTGTGCATGGATGAGCGGCCTGTGTGATTTGCCTGGCAGCACTGCTCATGTGGATGCCGGACAATGTGCTCATGATTCCTGCTGATCTTACGAGTGCGGAGCGGTCTCTGTGGAAGGCCTTTCCGTCAGGTGGCTGGGTTGATTTGCGGGCAGGCGATGAGCGGGATGATCCCGGTGGTGCTGCGGGCTTTTCGGTGCTCATCAGCTGAGTCGCGCAGATCAGATGATCTGTGCGGCCACGCCGCCACGCTATTGATCATTCAGCACACGAAATAATCGGCGATCTGCGCAAACTCGGCGCCCACCGGCCGACGGAGTCAATCACGCTCCGTGATAGCCGCTATAGAAGTGGAGTCTGGCCGCCGACGGCCACTCGCTGAAGGCTTCCGGCACGCCTACGGCCTCGGATGTCTTCGTGATCCTGAAAGCCGGGCGGCTGGCCCGGGTAGCCCGTCACGAAAGAGCGTTGCCGTTGATCATTGGTCCCTGCCCAGATAAATAGGCCAGTGACACCGATGCCGCGTACCGGCCGCAGCTCAGGCGCTGGCCCGGGTCTTGGCGAGACCGCTACGAGGAGACGGCGGCGGAAGAAGCACGTTGAAGCTGTTCCGCCAGGGTACCCAGGCTGATATTGACCACGAAGTCTCCGCACTGCCGGATGACGTTCACCGGGATATCCAACACCGCGTTATCGGCTACATCTGTAGTCTGGTGGGACACGAGGCTTTGAGTGAAATCTTCGGAGCGCGCCACGAGGGCCGTAACACCTGCTGACTTTAGGTAGGATTGCCGCTGCTTGCTGTCCATCTCTTCCCATAGCTGCGCGAAGGTTTTGCCTGTGGACACCCTGCGGATTTTAGGCTTTTCCCTAGGCAAGTCAGAGATCCGCGTGTGCTCAGCCTCTAGTGCCGCCATCCTGGCATGAAAGTCAGGCACTCCGCCGTGCATGTAATGCTGAGTTGTCAGATCCGCGATCTGGGCTCCGAGTCTCCGTAGCGTCTGGGAGTGGTCATCGCCAGCAATGACGGTTTTGGTGGTCACCTCGCAGTGCCCTACGGCATCGAGAAGGCCATCGAATACAGTCTGCTCTAGCCTCTCCTTGGGAATTGACCTGGACGGCTGACAGTGCGGGCGGCCGGGAGCTTTACGCATATAGCGGCACTGGTAGTAATCGTTGGTCCGCCCGTCCGACTTCGCGGAGCCGCCCTTGTGTAGCGCGGCGCCGCAGTAGCCGCAGAATGCGATTTGCAGCAGTACCGCGCCGCCCGCGCGTTTCCCGCTGGATGATCCCGCCGGAGGCCGCCGACCGGCTCGTCCTGCTCGTTCAGGCCAGTGACACCGACGGCACCTGGTCGGCCGGCCTGCTCCGGGCACGCCCCGGCTACCTGGGGGCGGCGAGCAACCGCGATCTCAAGCGTTCCCTCAGCGAGCCGGGCCGGGCCGCGATCACCTGGCTGTTCGCCCGATCGCCGCTGCAGGAAAATGCCCTGGTCCGGATGACCGAACGGGACGTGGCGGCCGTTTTCGCCCCCGGTTCGGGCCAGCAGCGGGTGAACGAGCTGTTCCGCCGGGTGCAGCGCCGCCGGGTCAGCCGGACCGTGGTGGCCACAGTCGCCAAACAGGACGACTACATGAAGCGCGTCCGGGCGGGCGGCGGCGCGCGCGATCAGCTCCGCGGCGAGGGCATCGTGATATTCGGCGATTACGCGGGCGACCAGGCCCTGGCCACCGCGCTGGGGCTGCCGCGGCCCGCCGCCGGCGAGTTCGTCAGCGCCCGGCTCACGTCGCGCCCAGGCGAACCCGGCGGGCGGGTGGTGCGCCTGGAGGGTACGGACTGGACGCTCGCCAGCCGCTCCGACCCGCCCGAGCCCGTCCCCCACCTCCCCCGTGCCTGACCGCCGCGGGCGGGACCTGACCCGGGTGGCGGTGGGACGGCCGTGATCTGGTCAGATGGGCTCATGGCACGCACCACCCGGCACGCAGGGCAGTGGACGCTCGAGGATCAGTTCGCCTCGCCGTGGCATTACCTTCCCGTCGAGGTGCCACCCGGTACCTGCGCCGTGCGGGTGACCCTCAGCTACGACCGGGCGGCCGGGGTGCTGGACCTCGGCTGCCTCGGGCCCGGCGGGCCGCGGGATTTCCGCGGCTGGTCGGGCAGCGCGCGGGACGGCTATGTGATCAGCGCCGATGAGGTAACCCCCGGCTACCTGCCCGGCGAGATCGAGCCCGGGCTGTGGCAGGCGATCGTCGGCCTCCACCAGGTGTCCCCTGGCGGCCTGCCGTACGAGCTGACGGCGGAGGCCATCCAGTCCCCGGGACGCCTGCTGGAGCCGCCGCCGGACGTGCCCCCGGCGCCGGACCGCCCGCCGCGCCGGAACCTCCCGGCCAGCGGCGGACGGCGGTGGCGGGCGGGCGATCTGCACGCGCACACGGTGCATTCCGATGGCGCGCTCACCGTCGGCGAGCTGGCCCGGTTCGCGGTGGACAGCGGCCTGGACTTCATCGCCGTCACCGACCACAACACGGTCAGCCACCACCGGGAGCTTCCCGGCGCCGCCGGCAGGCACGGGATCACGTTCATCCCGGGGCAGGAGGTCACCACGAGCAATGGGCACGCCGGGGCGCTGGGTGACATCGGGTGGGTGGACTTCCGCGAACCGGCCGCCGAATGGCTGAAGGCCACCCAGCGGCACGGTGGCCTGCTGTCGGTCAACCATCCCATTGCGGGCCCGGTGAGCTGGATGCACGCCATGCCTGAGCGCCCCCCGCTGGTGGAGGTGTGGCACTGGAGCTGGCTCGACCTGAGCTGGACGACGCCGTTGTCCTGGTGGCGTGCGTGGCACCCGGACGCCGTACCTGTGGGCGGCAGCGACTGGCACCGGACCGGGTCGGACGCCCCGCTGGGGACCCCCACCACCTGGGTGGAGTCTGCCACCAGCGACCCGGCCGACCTGCTCGCGAGCATCGCCGCCGGACGGGTGGCGATCTCGGCGCACCGGGACGGCCCGGTGCTCCTGCGCACGGGGGGCGAACTCGTGGCGGTAGACGCCGACGGTGCTACCCTCACCGGCCCGGACGGCCCCCGCGCCCGGGTCAAGGGCGACATGGCGCGGTTCCCGGGCGCGGCCGGATGCCACCGCCTGCTGAGCGGCACCGGGGCCACGCTCGCCCTGACACCGTGACGGCTCGGCCGAGCGCGCGACCGGAGCGGCCCGGCAGGCCGCGGCCTCACATGCGAAGGTCCCGCGCCGAACCCGGGGCGCGGGACCTTCGCATGTGAACGCGGGCCGGAAGCTCAGGAACCGGCGGCCGGCGAGCTCGCGCTCGTGGTGGACAGGCCACCCAGAGCCGGGACGACGCTGGTGGCCGAACCGAGGGCGCCGGACACGGTGCTGCTGACACCCGAAAGGCCGGACAGGCCGGCGGTCACGCCGCTCGCCGTAGCGGACAGGCCGCTGGCGTCACTGGTCACGCTGGACACGCCGCTGGCCGCACCGGTCACGGTGCCGGCCGCACCGGTCACCGCACCGGTCACCGCGCTGCTGCCCTGGCCGCTGATCTGACCGGAGAGGGCGCTGGACGGTACGAGCGTGGAGGGGGCGCTGGTCGCCGAGATGCCGCCGGAAAGCAGGCTGCTGGCCGGGAGCACCTGGATGGCACTGAGGACACCCGGCAGCTGAAAGAGGCTGAGGACGCCGGGCAGCTGGAGCGCCGGGGCGGCGGCCGGCACCGAGCTGGCGGCGGACGGCTGCTGCGGCGTAGCGGCTGCCATGGCCTGACCAGTGGTAAGAACGCCCGATGCAAGGATGGCCGCCGAGGCAGCACCCCCAAGGAATACACGCCGATTGAACACGACAACTCCGTTTCGACTGAATGTGGGAGGGCCCTCGAGTTGACTGTCTGTGATGAGCCAACTCCGGACCCTAGCACGCTCAGTAATCAGATAGTAACTCTTTGAAGTAATCGCTGCTCAGAGAATTAGCGCGTGATGTCGAATGGGACAGTCCGGGACAATACGCACGGACCTGGACCCGCCCGGACCGGATCAGGCCCGGCCGCGGGCTGAACCCCGGCGGTCCTGGGTGCTCAGCCCGCCGCCTGCACCGTCACGGCGTCCACGAGGCGTTCGTACTCAGCCAGGTTGACGTCACCGGACGGGTCGGCCGCGGCGGCCACGGCGACCGCGTGCTGCAGCAGGTCCGGCCATGACCAGCCGAGCAGGAGACCGGGCACCAGGCCCGCCACGAGCGCGCCCAGCGACCTGGGCGACGCGCCGCCGGCCGGGTCCCCGCCGGCCGCTGGGTCCGTCCCCGGGCGGTCCAGCGAGGCATTCCAGCGCCCGGCCTTGGTGACAACCCCGACCCGGCGGCCGGACGGGGTGGCCACGGCCGACGCGCCCAGCCGCAGCAGCGCATCACCGGTCGTGCGGGCGTCATCGTCAGCCTCGTCCGCCCGGGCGGCTTGGCCGGCCGCCGCGGCTTCGCCAGCGGTCACGGGCTGGGCCGGTTGCGGGACGGGCGGGCGGCGTGCCGCCGCGTCGTCATCGGCGTCAGGGACGACCAGATCGGGGCGGCGGGCGGCCGCGTGGCGCAGCGGACTGCCGCCGGCGTTGAGGATCACCGGGACACCCGCCTCGGCTGCCCAGGTGGCCAGCGACCCGTAGATCTCTGGCGGCAGGCCGGCCGGGAGGGTCCCGCACAGGACGACGGCCGTCGCATCGGCGAGCAGCCGCCGGTAGTCGCCGGCGAACCGGCCCAGCTCCTCGGTCGTCACGTAGGGCCCGGGTTCGCGCAGCCGCATCGTCCGATGCTGCGCCGGATCGGTGACCTCCAGGACGCGGCGCGACTCACGGCCGATCTCGGTGAACGCCACCGGGATCCCGGATCGGCCAAGGTCTTCCCTGATCAGCTCGCCGGCCGCGCCGCCGGTCAGGCCCGCGGCCAGGACCTCGTGGCCGAACGTGTGCAGCACCCGGGCCACGGCCACGCCGCGGCCGCCCGCGCGGTGGCGGACCCGGGAGACGTCACGCGTCGCGTGCCATGACAAGCCTTCCGCCTCGTAGGTGACGTCCAGCGCGGCGTTGAGCGTGACGGTAACGATCACAGATGATCCTCACGGCAGGCGCGCGCCAGGACCATCCTCCCGGCCCTGAAAACGGGGTTCGCGTGCCGTTCGGCATCATATGCGGCACGGTGACCGCGGATAGCCCCGCTCAGGACGCGCGGCAGAAGCAATCCGCCAGGTGGTCGTTGACGATGCCGCAGGCCTGCATGGTCGCGTACGCGGTGACAGGCCCGGTGAACGTGAAGCCGAGCCGGCGAAGCTCGCCGGACAGCGCCTTCGAGGCGGCCGTCTGCGCCGGGACGTCCGCCAGCGTCTGCGGCGCCGGGGCCGGCTCGCCCGCGTACTTCCAGACCAGTTCGCTGAGACCGCCGGGCACGCCGAGCGCGGCGCGCGCGTTCGCGATCGCGGCCGTGATCTTCTGCCGGTTCCTGATGATGCCGGCGTCCGCGAGCAGGCGCTGCACGTCGTCGTCACCGAAGCCGGCCACCGACACGATGTGGAACCCGGCGAACGCGGCGCGGAAGTTCTCCCGTTTGCGCAGGACCGTCAGCCAGGACAGCCCGGACTGGAACGCCTCCAGGCAGAGCCGTTCGAAGATGGCCTGATCGCCGTGCAGCGGGCGGCCCCATTCCTCGTCGTGATACGCGAGGAACTCCGGAGCGCTGAGCCCCCAGGGGCAGCGCAGCCGGCCGTCCGGGCCGGCCACCCCGCCGTCACTCATGGTCCTGCTCGCTGCCGGCCGGCTGCCGCGCTTCCTCGCGGTCCGCTGGGCCGGGGCCATCCTGGCTTTCCTCGTCGAGGCGGGCGGCGTCCTCGCGGGCCGCGCCCTGGTCCGCCTCGTCCTGCTCCTGGATGCGGGTGGCCTTTGCGCGCTGGTGTGCCGCACCCCAGACCAGGGTCTGATGGGGCCGCTCGTCCCACGTGCCGTCCGGTTCGTCCCCGGAGACGCGGGATGCGGCCGGCGGGGCGGCCGACGGCGGGGTAGCCGACGACGGGGCGGCCGTGTCCCAGAACGCCGGCGGCCGGGACAGGTCCGCAGCATCGGCCGGCACGCGTGGCAGGTCAGGGTCTGTCACCGGTCCCGAGCCACGGTCGTCCACGTCATCGCCGTGGGCCTGCTCATACGGCTGGGCCGGCTTCCAGACCGACGGCTGAGCCGGCGCCTCCCACGTCGCGTGCTGACTTGTGCCCCAGGCCGGATCCTGGCCGGCCTCCGGGTGGGCGGGCTCCTCGTGGGCGGGCTCCTCGTGGGCGGGCTCCTCGTGGGCGGGCTCCTCGTGGGCGGGCTCCTCGTGGGCGGGCTCCTCGTGGGCGGCGTCGGCGTAACTGGCGGTCTCATGCGGGGGCTGGCCGTGGGCGGCCGCCTCGTAGGCCGGTTCCTCCGGCCCGGCATCCGCGTAGCCGGTGGTCTCGTACGGGGACTCTTCATGGGCGGGCGCCCCGTAGGGGGCTCCCTGCGGCCCGGGCTCCCCGGCGGCCGCCTCGTCACGCAGGGGCCACGCCGGGATGGTGTCCTCGCCCGCCGCCGGCCCGGACGCCGGGTCCGGGATCGCGGGCCGGGCCTCCAGCGGGTGCTCCCCGGCCTGTCCGCGCAGGTCGGACACCTCCTGCTCAAGGGCGGAGATCCGGACGTCCCGTTCGGTCACGGCCCGCGCGATGGCCTCCAGCGCCTCATCGGTGATGCGCATGTTGTAGCCCCACGCGGCCGAGGGCGGGCGCATCATCACGACATCGGCCGCGGTGACCGGGCCGAGGTCGATAGGCGGATAGTCGGGATACTCCGGGGCCATCTCCCCGCCGCGGCCAGAAGCGACCACGACGACGCCGGCCAGGATGATGACCGCCGCCACAAGCATGAGCACAGGCACGTTATGAATCGTGCCATGCCCGGCGAGTGGAGTGGCAACTAAGGGACGTTTCACCGCGCGGCGCCGTTGCCCGCGCGGCGCCTGGGTCAGGCGGGCCTGGATCAGGCGTCCAGGTCGCGCACGAAGCCCTGGTGATTGTGTGCATCGGTGATGATGCGCACCACCTCGTCGGCATCGTCCGCGACGTGCACCAGGTCCAGGTCGATGGGCGCGACGTTCCCCGCGGCGCACATCGTGGTCTTCAGCCAGGACAGCAGGCCCGACCAGTAGGAGCTGCCGACCAGCACGATCGGGAACTTGGTGATCTTGCCGGTCTGCACCAGGGTGAGCGCCTCGAACAGCTCATCCATCGTCCCGAAGCCGCCCGGCAGCACCACGAACGCCTGCGAGTACTTCACGAATACCGTCTTGCGGACGAAGAAGTAGCGGAACTCCAGGCCGATGTCGACGTACTGATTCAGCCCCAGTTCAAGCGGCAGCTCGATGCCCAGGCCGACGGACACGCCGCCGGCCCGGCGGCGCCCTTGTTGGCCGCCTCCATGATCCCCGGGCCGCCCCCGGTGATGATCGCGTAGCCCGCTTTGGCCAGGCCCCCGCCGATGCGCTCGGCGAGCTCGTACTCGGGGCTGGCCCGCGGTGCCCGGGCCGAGCCGAAGATGGATACCGCGATCCCCAGCTCGGCCAGGAGCCCGAAGCCCTCGACGAACTCGGCCTGTATCCGCATGACCCGCCACGGGTCGGTGTGCACCCAGTCGGCCGGACCCCGCCGGTCAAGCAGCCGCTGGTCTGTCGTGGTCGACGGGATCTGCCTGCCCCGCAGGGTCGCAGGTCCCTGCCGGCGCTCCCGCCGGTTTGCATCGGAATTCACGCTCATCGTCCCCCCAACGGTAATAGCGCCGGCGCAGTGTTTCACGCCGCTCCCCGCGCTACGCCGGCCGGTTCCCCCGCCCGTTTACGAGCTGACCTCAGGCGTTCACGCCATGGTCGCGGAGGATTTCGTTCAGCGAGGCCTTGTCGTGGCGGTCGCCCTCCTGCAGCCGCCGCAGCACCAGCACGCACGGCAGGCCGAAGTCCCCGCCCGGGAAGGTCCGGGTGCGGGTCCCGCTGACGCAGACCGACCACTCGGGCGCTTCACCGCGGGGCAGTTCCGCCCCGCTCTGCGCGTCAATCACATGCGTGCTCGCGGTCAGGATGGTGCCGGCGCCCAGCACGGCGCCGCGGCCGACCCGGGCCCCGTCCACGACCATGCTGCGTGACCCGATGAACGCGTCGTCCCCGACCATCACCGGCACGGCGTTCGGCGGCTCCAGCACGCCGCCGATGCCCACGCCGCCGGATAGGTGCACGTTCTTGCCGATCTGGGCGCACGAGCCCACGGTGGCCCAGGTGTCCACCATGGTGCCCTCATCGACGTAGGCGCCGATGTTGACGAACGACGGCATCAGCACCACACCCGGCGCGACGTAGGCGCCCCAGCGGGCGATCGCGCCCGGCACCACCCGGACCCCGTCCAGGCGCGTCTTGAGCGGCACCCGGTCCTGATACCGGAAATCCCCGGCCTGGGACCGGCTCATCGGCAGCAGCCGGAACGCGAGCAGGATGGCGCGCTTGGCCCGCTCGTCCACCACGGCCTTCCCGGTCGCCGGGCCGGCCCACGCCACCCTGGCCTCCCCGGAATCGAGCTGGTCGATCGCGGCCGTCACCTCGGCCCGCGCGGACGCGTCGTCCGGGGTGAGCCGGGAGCGGTATTCCCACAGCTCATCGATGCGGAACGACAGCGGCGACGCCAGTTCGGCCGCGCTGGCGGCCCCGGCAGATGACTCCTCCATGGAGCCGGAGCTTAGCGCCCGCACGGCGTACAGCAGGCCGCGGCCGCCGGTACCGTCGGATGGGTGCCGAGAAGAAGACGAACGCGGCGGAGGGGCGCCGCGATCTTCACCGCCTGCGTGGTGGCCGTGCTGGCCGTCGCCGGTTACTTCGCCTACTCGGCCCTCCAGCGCGTCACGCCGTTCCTGACCGTGGCCGGCTGCCAGGCGGGCAGCGGCACCAGCGCCGTCCCGCTCGATCCGCAGCAGGCCAGCATCGCCGCCACGATCGCCGGGGTCGCGGCGCGCGAGCGGCTCCCGGCGCGCGCCGTCACGATCGCCTACGCGACGGCGATGCAGGAATCGCACATGCACAACCTGGACTACGGTGACCTGGACTCGGTGGGTGTCTTCCAGCAGCGGCCCTCGGAAGGCTGGGGAACCACCAGCGAGCTCGAAGATCCGGTCTACGCCACGGCCAAGTTCTTCGGCGCGCTCACCCAGGTGCACGGCTACCTGCAGATGCCCGTGGACCAGGCCGCCCAGGCCGTCCAGCACAGCGCTGACGGGTCCGCCTACGCGCAGTACGACCTGATGGCGACCTCGATGACCAGCGCGTTCACCGGTCAGTGGCCGCACGCGGTCTGGTGCTGGCCCGGCTCAGGGCCGCAGCCGCAGGAGAACCTGGCCGCCGCCGGCCCGGCGCTGGCCGCGGCTTTCGGGCCCGGTGGGGCCGAACGGCCGATTATCGCGATCACCTCGGCCCGTTCGGCTAAATCAGTGAGCGCGGACGTACGGGTGCAGCCGGCGGACGCCTGGACGGTAGCGTCGTGGCTGGTGACGCACGCGCAGGCCTACGGCCTCAGGGACGTGCAGTACGCCGGTTACCAGTGGACGGCGTCGGCCGGCAGCCGGGGATGGCAGCCGGAAAGCCGGTCAGGCAGCCCAGCGGACGCGGCGAGCGCGACCAGCGGAAGTATCCTGCTGCACTGAGGCATACCATGCTCGGGACCGGCATACTGATCGCGAACAGTAATCAGCTGGCCGGCGACCGCGGCCACTGGTGGCACGCCCCGGACTGGCCGGTGGCCAGAATGGAATGAAAGCAGCGAAAAGGCCCGGGCTGCAGGCCTGCCGAGCCCGGACGACAGAGGAGTTCACACGTGACCTACGTCATCGCGCTACCCTGCGTCGATGTGCTTGACAGGGCATGCATCGAAGAGTGCCCGGTGGACTGCATTTACGAGGGCGAGCGCATGCTCTACATCCACCCGGACGAGTGCGTGGACTGCGGGGCGTGCGAGCCGGTGTGCCCGGTCGAGGCTATCTACTACGAAGACGACGTGCCGGACCAGTGGAAGGACTACTACAAGGTCAACGTCGACTTCTTCGAGGACCTCGGCTCACCGGGCGGCGCGTCCAAGACCGGCAAGATCGGCAAGGATCACCCGCTGGTCGCGGCGCTGCCGCCGCAGGGGGAAGAAAGCTGACCCTCGCCGCACGGTTGCCGGCCTTCACCTGGGACCGGGTCGCGCGCTACCGCAAGGAGGCCGAGCGGCACCCGGATGGGATCGTCGACCTCTCCATCGGGGCCCCCGTCGACCCGGTGCCGGAAACGGTCAGGGCCGCGCTCGCGGCGGCCGCCAACGCACCCGGTTACCCGCTGACCCGGGGGACCCCGGCGGTGCGCGAGGCGGCGGCGGGATGGCTGGCGCGCCGGCACGGCGTGACGGTCAGCCCGGACGCGGTGCTGCCGGTCATCGGCACCAAGGAATTCATCGCCTGGCTGCCGACGATGCTCGGCTGCGGCGCCGGGGACACGGTGGTGTACCCGGCGCTGGCCTACCCCACGTATGACGCCGGGGCCCGCCTCGCGGGTGCCACGTCACTGGCCACCAGCAGCACGCTCGCGCTCGGCCCGCAACCGGTCCGGCTGGCCTGGGTGAACTCGCCCTCCAACCCGACCGGGCAGGTCCTACCGCCGGAGCACCTGGCGAAAATGGTGCGCTGGGCCCGGGAACGCGGGACCGTCCTGGCCTCGGACGAGTGCTACATCGAGCAGGGCTGGGACGCGTCGCCGGTATCCGTGCTGCGGCCGGAGATCTGCGGTGGCTCAGCCGATGGGCTGCTCGCGGTCCACTCGCTATCCAAGCGCTCCAACATGGCCGGTTACCGCGCCGGATTCGTCACCGGCGACCCCGGGCTGATCGCCGGGCTGCACGAGATCCGGCGGCACGCCGGGATGATCGTGCCCGCCCCCATCCAGGCCGCGATGATCGCCGCCCTGGACGACGACGCGCACGCCGACGAGCAGCGCGAGCGGTACCGCTCGCGGCGGATCGTGCTGCGGGCCGCCCTGACCGCCGCGGGCTGGGTGATCGAGCATTCGGAGGCCGGGCTGTACCTGTGGGCGGCCCGGCCCGGATCCGACGGCTGGGAGTCGGCCCGGGTACTGGCCGAGGCCGGGATCCTGGTGTCGCCGGGTGAGCTATACGGCGCGGCGGGCACCCCCTACATCCGCATGGCGCTGACCGCCACCGACGAGCGCGTCGCCGCCGCAGCCGGCCGCCTCACCGCCCTGGCCTGGGGATCACGGGCCTGATACGCCCGGGACCGGACAGTGGAGCGACCGAAGGCCTGGCATCACGGCCGCAGCCAGGCCCGCGACGCCATCGGGCCAGTTCCTGACCATGGCGACCGCCTCGCAGGCCACGCAGGTGACCCTCGGACTGGCCGTTATCAAGTCGTTACATAGGCCGGCGTATCTCGCGGCACGGGGACTCGCTCCGTACATATTGGTGGCATCCGCCCCATTTTCGGCTGGACGTTTACGCCCACCGGACTCAGGATGAGGTGCGTCGCACATGCCGGAGCCGAACGTGAAATGGTTCTTCCAGCCTTCTGGCGGTGACGGGGAAGGGCAGGGCGGCCGTGACGGGACAGGCCGGGGTGACGAGGGGGACTCCGCGCCTGGCCTGATCGACCTGCCGGCGGCTCTGCTGGAACGGCACGGCGCCCGGGTGCTCGACCCCGGGGAAGCCGCGGCGGTAGCAGGCTTCCCGGTACCACGGCCGACGGTCTACCGGGCCAGGACGCTGCTGGTACCTGACTACTTGCTACAGCAGCAGCCCTTCGTCGAGAAGATCAACACGATCCTCGCCGACGTCGGGATGGAACTGAAGCCGCCCAGGCCGTTCGACGACACGGCCGACCAGGAAGGGGACGTCTTCGAGGCGTTGCGGCAACTGCCTCGTCCTACGGTCCTGGAACCGGTGGAAGGCCGCCCGGTGGTGGTCGACGCGTGGGTAGCCTTGCAGGCGGTTCGCGCGGCCACCGTCCGGCGGCAACCGGCGCCGGACGAGGCTGCCACCGGCCCGGAGCGTCCGGTGCTGGACAAGGCGGTCGTTGAGCAGATTTCGCTGGAGCATCTGCTGATCGGCTCGGCCATTACCGGGAGTCCGGCCAGCAATTCGGGCGGCATCGCGGGAGGACCGGGCAGCGGCAGCGACGTCAGCGAGCCCACCACGACCGACTCCTACCTGTTCAGCGGAGGCGACCCGCGCACTCCGATCGCGGTCATCATGAACAAGCCCGAGCGCAGGTCGCAGGGCGCCTGCGCGGAAATCTTCGGTCGGCGTCCGGTGATAGCGGTGCTTGATTCGGGTATCCGCGCTCATCCTTGGCTGGACGTCACGGCGGCGCCGGGGGGCGGTTACAAAACCGACCCCCCCGATGGCTTCGTCCAGATCGATGAGGAGATTCAGGACGCCATCCGCAAGGAAGGCCAGCATGCGGCGGACAACGGCGATAAGCACCGCCAGGTTATCGAGGACGCTTCGGACGCGCCGATCACAGCGAACCGCCTGGTTGGTGAACTCAACCCAGCCCTCGGTCACTCTTCGTTCATCGTAGGCATCGTGCGCCAGGTCACACCCGATGCCCAGGTCCTGGCCGTGCGGATCATGCACAGCGACGACATTCTCAACGAGGGTGACATCATCTGCGCGCTCCGCCACCTGGCCAAGCGGATCGCGCTAGCCGAGGAAGGCGACCTGGCGGCGATGGTTGATGTGGTTTCGCTGTCATTCGGCTACTTCAGCGAATCCCGGCACGACGACGTGGTGCTGACTTCCGGGCTGTGGCGGGTGATCAAGGTCCTGCTCAGCCTGGGCGTCGTCGTCGCCGCCGCCGCGGGAAACTTCGCCACGAGCCGCAGGTTCTACCCGGCGGCCTTCGCGCGGGAAACCGTCCCGGCCGGCCAGGTGCCCGTGATCAGCGTTGGCGCACTCAACCCGAACGGCACCAAGGCGGTCTTCAGCAACGATGGCCATTGGGTAACAGCCTGGGCCCGGGGCGCCGCCATGGTCAGCACCTACCCCATCGACGTGGACGCCAGCCGCACCCCCGAGCTCAGGATTCCTGTCAACCGGCGGCCACTGGGGGACGTACCGCCCGGACGTGAAGCACTCGATCCGAATGACTACTCCGACGGCTTCGCGGTCTGGAGCGGCACGTCGTTCTCGGCTCCCTACCTGGCCGCGCTCATCACCAGATCGATGCTGGAGGGCGCAGCGCGTAGCGGGTCCGGCCTGCGACTGGACGTTCCTGGGAAGCAAGCAGCGAGGGAGCGGGCGGCGGCTGCCCTGGATAATCTGCCCCGGCAGGGCTGACTGCGATGGATGACCGCGAGCGGGTCACGGTGCGGGCGGGCGAGCCGGACCGCGGCACGCGCATGGCGGGCCTGGTAACCGCGGCCAAACAGGGCAACCAAGGTGCGCTCGGCGAGATCGTGACCGAACTCAGCCCGCTCCTATGGCATGTCGCACGCGCGGCCGGGCTGAGTTCCGGTGACGCGGAAGACGTGCTGCAGACGGTCTGGATGCGCCTGCTCGCTCACCTTGACGACATCCATACCCCGGCGGCGCTCACTGGCTGGCTGGTCGTCACGACGAGGCGGGAAGCGTGGCGGGTGCACGCCGCGGAACGAAGACAGCTTCCCGCGGACCAGGAATTGTTCGCCGCGCGGCCCGATCAAGGACCTGGAGCGGAGGAACAGGTCATCATCGATGAACAGCGCCGCAGTTTGTGGGTCGCCTTCAGCCAGCTGTCCCAGCGATGCCAGGAACTACTGCGGATCGTGGCTTTCGTGCCGCGCCCCGATTACGCCGTGGTGGCCGCCGAACTCGGTATGCCCGTCGGGAGCATCGGTCCCACCCGCGGCCGGTGCCTGGCCAAGCTCCGCGCCCTGCTGGGCCATGACGCTGAAGGGAGTCCGAGATGACCCCCTGGGACGCGGGCGGCTGGCTTTCGGCTTACGAGTCGCTGGATGACTTCGATCTCGCGCTGCTGGACGGTACCCGCGAGATGTTCCAGGCCGCCGATCCGATGCCAGCGGACCTTCCGGAGCGGATCCGCTTCTTCCTGGAGCTCCGCGACCTGGAGATCGAGGTGGCCCGGCTCGCGGCGGAGGAGGACCGGCCAGCCCTGGCCGCCCGCGGAGTGGAGCAAAGCCGGACGATTACCTTCGACAGCGACAGCCTGACCATAATGATGCGGATCGATGCGAACCCTGACGGGACGGTACGCGTGGATGGCTGGCTGGCGCCGCCGCAGCGCCGCGAGATCGAGATGAAGACCACGGCGGATGCGCTGACGGTGGCCAGCGACGAGCAGGGACGCTTCGCCTTCGCCAGCGTGCCGCGCGGGACGGCTCAGCTTGTTGTCCGCCCGGCCGAGCCGGGGCCGAGCGGAGCCGGGCGATCCGTGGTGACCCCCGCGCTCATTCTCTTACCGGCCAGCTGGGAGGCGCCTGCCGGATGCCCCGGGCCGAGCGGTCCTCAGACCGCTCTGACCGCTCGCTCGCCCGCGCCGAGAGCCGGGCCCGCGAGGCGCGCGAGCGCGGCCTGCAGGCTGGTAACGCTGGCCGGCCTGCGGTCGGCGCCCGCTATATCCGCGCGGGACTGCGCCAGCTGGGATGGGCGGAAGACGGGAAACAGCCGACCGCGCGGCAGGTGCACGAGGTACACCGTGCCCTGGCGGCCCGGCTGCTGATGACCTTGGCGGCATGGGAGTCCGAGCAGGGCCGCACCGAGTATGGGCTGCGCCTCCTGGACCAGGCCGAGGGCCTCGCCGCGGCGGATGACCGGGGATTCCTGCTTCTCCAGCGGGGCCTTCTGTTCATGCGGACCTGGCGGGGATATGACGCGCTGAATGCACTTGACGAGGCGGTAGCCCTGCTGGAGGGGAACTCGGCGGAGACCTACAAGCTGGCCTCAGCGCTGCTCAACCGCAGTTTCGCCCACCTCAATGCCGGCGATGTCCGGCGGGCGCGCCCCGACCTGATCTGGTGCCAGCGGGTCGCGGCCGACGGAGGACATGACATGATCGCGGCCAAGGCGCTGCACAACCTGGGTTATTGCGATCTGCTGGCCGGCGATATTCCCGCTGCACTGCAGCTCTTCAGCGCGGCCGCCAGCGCCTACCGGGTAAGCGCGCCCGGCTTTCTGCCAATTCTGGCGATGGATAAGGCCCGCGCGCTACTGGCGGCCGGCCTGGCAGGTGATGCGGCCAGTGAGCTGGACAACGCGATGGCCTCGTTCCGGCGGCAGCGGCTGGACTACGATCTCGCGGAAGCGGAACTGGCCCGGGCGGAGGCCGCGCTGGCCCTCGGAGAGCCGACCGTCGCACGCCGGGCGGCAGCAGCCGAGCGCCGCTTTCGCCGACACGGCAACGACGCGCTCGCCTGCGTGGCCGAACTCACCCGGCTGCGGGCACGATCAGCTTCGCCAGGCCGCCAGGCGGCCGTTGCTGCCGAGGCGCTGCTGCTCGCCGACCGGCTGCGCGGGTGCGCACTGGCTAACGACGCGGACTTGGCGGAACTGCTCGCGGCCCGGGCACTGCTCGCGGCCGGGCGCCCGGATGAGGCGAGGCGGCTGATCGCGGTCGTGCACCGGCGCGGGGCGGCGGTGCCGCTGACTATCAGCCTGCTGCGCCACCTGGCCCGGGCCGAGCTGGCGGAGCGGGATGGGCGGCCACGGGCGGCGCTGGCCGAGCTGCGGACGGCCCTGGCCATGGTGCAGGCCAGGCGCGGCCGACTAGGCAGCATCGATCTGCAGACCGGCACCGCCGCCCTCGGCGCCCAGCTGGCCACCGAGGGCTTGCGATTGGCGCTGGACCGGAAATCGGCGGCTCTCGTGTTCGCCTGGCTGGAACGCTCCCGGGCGCAGGCGTTCCGGGTCCGGCCGGTGCGCCCGCCCGCCGACCCGCAGGCCGCCGCCGTCCTGGCCGAATTGCGTCAGCTCAGCCACCTGATCCGGGCCGCCGAGCTGAAAGGCACCCGCGACCCGCCCATGATCGCCAGGCGCGCAGAGCTGCAGCGCGACATGAGGCAGCACGACTGGCAGGCCAGCGGCCTGGGCAAGGCCACCCCGCAGGCACGTCTCGGCGAGGTGAGCGGCGCCCTCGAGGAGAGCGGGCAGTGCCTGGTGGGCATGCTGGCCCGGAACGGGCGGCTGCTCGCGGTGGTGGTACGCCGCGGATCCGCGCGCCTTGCCGGGCTCGGCGACTTCGAGGTGGCCGCCGAGGCCGCCCGACGGCTGAACGCCGACCTTGACACGCTGGCCTGGCTGCCCGCGCGGCTGGAGGCCGTGATCAGGAAGTCGATCCGTCACCAGACGGAGGTACTCACGGCCGAGATCATGGAGCCGCTGCGGTCCTCGATCGGCGACGACGGCATCGTCTTCGTCCCGTCGGGCCCGCTGACCGGCATCCCGTGGAGCGTGCTGCCCGACCTGCGCGGCCGGCCGGTGACTGTGTGCCCGTCCGCGTCCTCGTGGCTGGCCGCCTGGCGCCGGGGCCAGGCCGCGACGGCCGAGCCACAAGCCGGGCCGCCGGTCCTGGTCGCCGGACCTGACCTGGAACATGCGGCCTGGGAGGTCAGCGAGATAGCGAAGGCCTACCCGGGCTGCCGCCCGCTGCTCGCGGACACGGCCACCGTGAGCGCCACGCTGCGCGCCCTCGACGGCGCGGCGCTCGCCCATCTGGCTGCGCACGGGCACCATGATCGCGAGAACTTCCTGTTCTCCCGGCTCGACCTGGCCGACGGCCCGCTCATGGCCTACGACATCCAGCAGCTCGCGGCCGCTCCCAGGCACGTGGTCCTGTCCTCCTGCGATGTCGGGCGGACGGTCGTGCGTCCGGGCGAGGAGATGCTCGGCTTCACTGCGGCCCTGCTCTACATCGGCACCGCGACCGTGATCTCCAGCGTCACCCGAGTGGCGGACGCCGCCGCAGTAGGCATGATGACCGCCTACCACCGACGGCTCGCGGCCGGGGCCGGACCCGCGAAGGCGCTCGCCGAAGCCTCCCTCACCGAGGAATTCAGCCCATTCGTGTGCTTCGGGGGCGGCTCGCCGCTGCGCTGACCCCGCCGATCAGACCGCTCAGTCAGGCGGCGCGGAAGATGGGCCAGGCGATCTCGGTGCGCCACTGGTCCTGGTCCGGGGTGTCGTGCGCGCCGGCCAGGTAGTACTCGCGCAGCGGCCCGTCGATGCCGATCTCGTGCGCGGTGACGTACGAACCGAGCCGGCCGTAAGTGACGTCGATGCCGTCGAGTGAACCGTGGTGCGTCGCCACGGCGAGCTCGGCGGCCGGGATCACGAGCGGGGTCACCCGGCCGACCGCACGCACGTCCGCGGCCACGGGCACGAAGACGGTGGCGTCGCCCCGGTCACGGGTGAACAGCTCGCTGGCGAACAGGCCGCCGGGCGGCCCGGCCGGGCGCAGGCCCTGGGCCCGCACGGTGGCGTGCAGCTCGCCCAGCGCCCCCTGCCACCATGACAGGCTGTCTTCGCGGTCCACGGTCTGCGCGATGCCGGCTGCCGCCGTGGGCGGAACGGTCCGGTGCGTCACCGCCGCCACCTCCGCCGGCTGCTTCAGCAGGTTACGCAGTGAGTCGACGGCGGCGTACGTCTGGGCCAGCTGTTTCTCCAGCCGGTCCAGGTGCGCCGCGATCAGCGCGTTCCGGGCCGCCGCGTCGGGTGCGGCGAGCACCGCCTTGACGTCCGGGACGGGCATCTCCAGGTCTCGCAGGCGGCGGATCACCTGCACGGTGGGGATCTGCTCCAGGGTGTAGTACCGGTACCCGGTGTCCGGGTTCACCTGGGCCGGCTCCAGCAGGCCGACCTGGTGGTAGTGCCGCAGCGTCTTGACGCTCAGATGCGTGATCCGGGAGAACTCACCAACCGGGAGCGGAGCAGCCATGGCCACAGTTTCAACCCTCCCGCGACCGGATAGTCAAGCCGCCCGGCCGGGCGGGCGGGGCGAGGCCGGGCCGGGCCGTACGATCCGGGCGGCCGCCCTCGTAGGGTTGAGGAGTGCTGAGCCTCTACGATGCGACCTCCGGTCAGGTAACCGGCATCCGGCAGGCTCACCCGGGCGAACTGCGGGTGCTTGCCATCACTGCGGCGGTCGCGGGCGAGCCCGATGCCGGGCAGCTGCGGGCGTGGCTGCTGCCCGACCTGATCCGCCGGTGCGCGGAGCGGCGGAGCCTGGTCCCGACCATCTGCGAGATCACCGGCGCCGCGGCGTCCGCGCCCGCAACCAACGCGGAGGCACCCGCAACCGCGCCTGAGCCCGCAACCGAGGCGGCGGCGGAGCACGCGGCGGCGCGGGCGGCGCTGAACATTCATCCGCCGGCCCGGATCGCGCCGGCGTCCGAGCCGGTGGAGCGGACGGCCGGATTCGTCACCCCCGGCCGCCCCGGCGCGGCCCCACCGTTCGACATCGGCACGGGGGCGACCGGCTGGTTCACCGGCCGTGCGGCGTGGCCCGGCGGGCAGGCCCTGGCCCGGCACCTGGCCGCGCCGGCGGGGGCGGCCCGGGCGGATGGGGGCGCGCCGCGGAACCTGCCCGACGTCGCCGGACGTGGCCTCGATCCGCTGGCGCTGCGGCTGGTCCTGCTCGGCACGCCCTACCGGGACGACCTCACCCTGAACTGGGGCGTGCTGGAGGCGGCGGGCAAGACCCTGCAGCACTGGCGGGAGTCCGTCGCGGAGTGGGCGCTGTCCCCCAGCGCGGCGATGTCAGCGCGCTACGCGGACGCAGTGACCGCGGCGTTCGAGAACGACCTGGACACGCCTGCGGCGCTGCACGAACTGGATACCCTGGCGGCCGACCGGGACGTGCCGCCCGGGGCGAAGTTCGAAACGTTCGCGGCCCTGGACCGGCTTTTCGGGCTCGATCTGGCCCGGGACATCGGCAGCGTGAGCGTTCCCCGCGGCCGCTAAGCCCGGTCACTGTCCGCTATCGCGGGCGCCGCTCCGTTCTCGCGGCCGGCCCGCGACCGGCCTGCGGCCGGACCGGCCGGAACCGGCCGCGTGACCGCCGTCGTATCCCCTGGCCAGCAGCGCCACCGGGGCCGGCGGGAGATCTTTAACACGCCCGACATCTTGGTTCCGGTATCATCCGCCGTTTCCCCTAACTGCTTAATGATTCTCCGTTCTGATGGCATAAGTCGCAACGTTTTAAGGCTGACACGCATAGGCAACGCATTATCTGTTGTCTACGGCACCCTTAAGCTGAGATCACTCAACGCTACGAAGTGCGCCCGCCCGGCTGGGCGGGACCGCAAAGGAGGGTCAGGTGACGGTGACGACAGTGACCGGGACCGGGCAGCCATTCGCGACCGGAACGGCCGCCGGAGCGCGCGGCATGTTCGCGACGCAGCAGACGCTGACGCCCGAGGAGCTGATCACGCTCACGACGGCGGAACGGCCGCCGTCGGCGCGCAGCTACCTGATGTGCCCTCCGTCGCATTTCGCGGTCACCTACGCCATCAACCCGTGGATGCGGCCGGACCAGCCGGCCGACGCGGACTGTGCCATGCGGCAGTGGGAGCGGCTGCGCCAGATCTACCTGGACCTCGGGCACACCGTCCAGATCATCGACCCCATCCCGGGCCTGCCGGATATGGTCTTCGCCGCCAACGGCGCGACCGTCGTCGCCGGCACCGTGCTGGGCGTGAAGTTCCGCCACCCCGAGCGCGCCGCGGAGGCCGACGCCTACCTGGACTGGTTCCGCGCCGCCGGCCACCCCCGGGTCCACACGCCGCGCCTGGTCAACGAGGGCGAAGGGGACATCTTGTTCACCGGGCGGGTGCTGATCGCCGGGCACGGGTTCCGCTCCGACCCGGCCACCCCGGCCGAACTGGAAGCAACGTTCGGCATGCCGGCCATCGGCGTCCGCCTGGTCGACCCGCGCTACTACCACCTGGACACGGCGATGTGCGTGCTCGACGCCGACACCGCCGCCTACTACCCGCCGGCGTTCGACTCCGGCGGCCGCGCCATGCTGGCGGCCCAGTTCAGCGAGCTGATCGAGGCGTCGGACGCGGACGCCGAGGTGCTCGGGCTGAACGCGGTCAGCGACGGCCGCCACGTGATCCTGCCCCAGCAGGCTACCGGTCTCGCGGCCCAGCTCGCGGCGCGTGGCTTCGAGCCGATCGGCGTGGACCTGTCCGAGCTGCGCAAGGCCGGAGGCGGCCCGAAGTGCTGCACGCTCGAGCTCCGCAGCTGACCGGGCGGCGCCCGGGCACGGACCAGGCCCGGACGCGACGGCCCTTCATCAGCAGCAACGCACACGCGGCCTAAGGAGGCGGCACATGACGATCGACAGCCTGGCCATCACGGACGGCCTGGTGCACACCGGGCCGAGCAGCCACCCGGGCCGGAGCGCCGAGCTTCGCGCCCAGACGGAGACCTACAGCGCGCACAACTACAAGCCGCTGCCGGTCGTCATCGCCGAGGCCGGAGGCTGCTGGGTGACCGACGTCGACGGCTACCGTTATCTCGACATGCTGGCGGCCTACTCCGCGATCAACTTCGGCCACCGGCATCCGCGTCTGGTGGCGGCGGCGCACCGCCAGCTGGACCGGGTCACGCTGGTCAGCCGGGCGTTCGACCACGAGCACTTCGGGCCGTTCTGCGCCGAGCTCGCCGAGCTGGCGGGCATGGAGATGGTGCTGCCGATGAACACCGGCGCCGAAGCGGTGGAGACGGCGATCAAGGTCGCGCGCAAATGGGGCTACGAGGTCAAGGGCGTCCCCGCCGGCCAGGCGGTGATCGTGGCGTTCGGCGGCAACTTCCACGGCCGGACCACGACGATCATCAGCTTCTCCACCGACGAGGACGCCCGCGGCGGGTTCGGCCCGTACACCCCCGGCTTCCGGGTCGTCGACTACGGCGACCTGGATGCGCTCACCGCGGTCGCGGCCGAGCTGGGTGACCGGCTCGTCGGCGTGCTGGTCGAGCCCGTGCAGGGTGAGGCCGGCGTGATCGTGCCGCCGCCGGGTTTCCTGGCGGGAGTGCGCCGGATCTGCTCCGAGTACGGCGCGCTGATGATCGCCGACGAGATCCAGTCCGGTCTCGGCCGGACCGGCGCCACCTTCGCCTGCGAGCACGAGAACGTCGTGCCGGATGCCTACCTGCTCGGCAAGGCGCTGGGCGGGGGGATCGTGCCGGTGTCGGCGATGGTGTCGCGGCGGGACGTGCTCGGCGTCCTGCAGCCGGGCCAGCATGGGTCGACGTTCGGCGGCAACGCGCTGGCCTGTGCGGTGGCCCGCGAGGTGATCGCCATGCTGCGCACCGGGGAATTCCAGCAGCGGTCCCGTGACCTGGGCGCCCGGCTGCACGCGCGGCTGTCCGCGCTGCCGCCGGAGCTGGTCCGCGGGGTGCACGGCCGGGGGCTGTGGGCGGGTGTCGAGTTCACCTCGCTGCCGGGGCGCGAGGCGTGCGAGCGACTGGCCGCCCACGGCCTGCTGGCCAAGGACACACACGGGACGGCGATCCGCCTCGCGCCGCCGCTGGTGATCACCGAGGACGAGCTCGACTGGGCGATGGACCGCTTCGAGGGCGCGCTCCTCGGCTAAGCCGACGGCGCCGCCGGCGCCCCGCCCGGCCTGATCACGAGACCGGGGCGGGGACCCCGGCAGCGGCCGGGGCGTCTGCACGCAGCCGGTAGCGCTGGACCTTGCCGGTCGCGGCGCGCGGCAGGTCCTCGACCACGTAGATCGCCTCGGGCCGCTTGAACCGGCTCAGCTCCGCGGCGCAGCGCGCGCCGAGCACGTCCAGCAGGTGCTGCAGGCCGTCCGCCGTGCCGGGGTCGCGCGCCGGGATCACGTAGGCCACCGGGACCTGGCCGAGGATGGGATCGGGGCGGCCGACGACGACCGCGTCCCGGACCGCCGGGTCCGCGATCAGCGTCTCCTCGATCTCGCGCGGGTAGAGCAGCTCACCGCCCCGGTTGATGACGTCGTCGCTGCGCCCGGTCAGGAACAGGAACCCGGCATCATCGAGGTAGCCGAGGTCACCGGTGTTCAGCCAGCCGGCGCCGTCAAACCGTTCGCGGGCCCGCTCGTCGGCGTAGCCATCGATGATCCCCGCGCCGCGGATCCAGATCTGGCCGGTGGTCCCGGCCGGGCGCGGGCACCCGGCGGGATCCCGGACTTGGGCTTCGGCCCCGGCGGGACGCCCGCACGACCCGGCGGGCGCGGAGCCGTCGAGCGGCGTGGCGGTGATCTGGCTGGCGGCCTCGGTCATGCCGTAGCTTTCGACCACCGGCACGCCGGCGTGGGCCTCGATCCGGTGCCGGACCGCGATGGGCAGCGGCGCCGACGCGGACCGGATGAACCGGAGGCGCGGCGGCCGGACGGGAACGGGCTGCGCGGCCAGGATGGCCAGGATCGCGGGTACGACGTTGATCCAGGTCACGTCGCGGGCGGTGGCGTCCTCCCAGAATCCGTGCCGCCGGAACCGGCGGCTGAGCAGCACCGCCGCGCCGGCCTCCAGGCTGGCCAGCAGCGCGACGACCTGGGCGTTGATGTGGAACAGCGGCAGCGGGCTGAAGCCCCGGTCATCCGCAGTGAGCCGGTTGTGCCGGGCCACGGCGCGGGCCACGTGCCGCAGCCGGTCCTCGGTCAGCTCCACCGCCTTGGGAGCGCCGGTGGAACCGGACGTCAGGAGCAGCACCGATCCCGGCCTGGCGTCCTGCGCCGGGCGGCGGGCCGCGCCGGTCCGGTCATCATCCCGAACGGGCCGGAGCGGGGGCACGCCGGAACACGCGACGCGGTCCGCGCGGTCGCCGATCATCACGCCGGGCCGGGCCATGTGCACGGTTCGCACCAGTTCGGCCACCGGAGCCTGCGGGTTCACCGGGACCGCGCACCGGCCCGCGGCGATGACACCCAGGTAGGCGGCGCAGAAATGAACCGGGTTCTCGATGTCGATCAGGACCCGCGCGCCGGGCGGGATGGCGGCCTCGTCCAGCGCGGTGGCTCGCTGGCTGGCCAGCACCGCCAGCGCGGCGTAGGTCAGCACGCGGCCGCCCTGGGCGTCTTCGAGGAACGTTCGCGGCCCGTCGTCGTGGGCCCGCCGGGCCAGCAGCCGGGCGAGCCCGCCGTCCGGTGACGTGCTTATCTGGCTCATGATCGTCAGTGTGGCACTGGAGCCTGAGCACCCGGGGTGATGCGGGTCAGGATTGCCTCAGACCCGAGTCGCGGGGGCACCCAGCGCATTCAGGTTGCGCCCAGACTCCGGCCGTGGGTCCGGGCGCTGGGCTCAGAGCGGGAGGGTTCAGGCCGCGACCTGGTGCCCGCGCAGGCCCGCGGCCAGCCGCTCGGCGATCCACCGGTGGCCGGCCGGGGTGGGGTGCAGGTGGTCGCCGATCCGCGGGAAATGCCAGTGGCCGGCCAGCGGGTCGAATATCAGGACGGCCGGGTCGGCCTGCCGCGCGGCGGCCACGATGGCCCGGTCGGTGGCCCAGACCGCGCCCGGCGGGTTGTTCCCGCGCGGGAACACCGTCAGCAGCACCAGCCGCGCGCCGGGCGCGGCACGGCGGATCGACGCGATGAGGCTCTGCACCCGCTGCCGGATGAGGGTCAGCGGCCGGCCGACGTCGTCGTGGCCGCCCTGGATGATGACGGTCTGCGGATGGGCGCGGGCGAGGTTCAGCCGGGCCGCCAGGCGGGAGAACGGGCCGCGGTGGCCGGCCCCGGGATTGACGTACCCGGCGCCCGGGTCCGCGCTGACGATGAGCCGCCAGTGCATGATGCGGGCCAGGTCTTCCGGCCAGGCGTCGCTCGGGTGCCCGGCTCCCACACCCGCCGAGAACGATGCGCCGACCACGGCCAGCAGCGGCCGGGCTGTCCCGCCGCGCTGACCCGTGACCGGTGCCTGGCCGACACCGGATGACCGGCCGGCGGCCGGCGGCTGTCCCGCCCCGGGCGCCCGGCCCGCGCGGTCGCCACGGTCGCTGCGCTGCCGCACTCCCCGGTTCTCCTGGGCCGCGAGCCCCGGACGCTGGTCCGGCTGGGCCGAACCGCCGGACGCCACGGCTCCCACGGCGATGCCGCCCGCGACGGTGAACAGTGCCAGCACGCCCAGCAGCACCGCCAGTTTCCGTCGCACTCAGGCACAGTACCGCAGGTATCAGGTCAGTCCCTTCCGCCCCGGTAACACCCCCGCTCGCCGCTGCCGGTCCGGGGTGGTGGCCGCGTCGCGCAGCCTGCGGCTCTGGGTTCCCGGCAGTGGCAGCGGCCGGTTGTCGACGATGCGTTTCATCACGATCGTCGAGGTGATGCGCTGGACGCCCGGCAAGGTGGCCAGCTTCTGGTCCCGCAGCGTCGCATAGTCATCCAGGTCGGTCGCGACGACGCGCAGCAGGTAGTCGGGGTCACCGAACAGCCTCTCAGCGTGCCGGATCTCCGGTATCGCCGCGAGCGCGGCTTCGAAGGCGGCAACGGCGTCCTCGCGATCCATCGTGACGTTGACGAGGGCTTCGAAGCCGAGGCCGACAGCGGCCGGGTCAAGGACGGCGCGGTAGCCGGTGATGACGCCGTTGCGCTCCAGCTCGCGCAGCCGCCGGTGACAGGGCGCAGGAGTCAGCTGCACCCTGTCGGACAGCTCCGTCACCGTCAGGCGGCCGTCCTCCTGAAGCTCAGCAAGAATCCTGCGATCAATGTCGTCCACACACACATATTATTTCAATAGAAGCGCTGATCATGAAGATATTAGCAATTATTTCCGGCAGCAGTAGCAATAGAATATCGTTCCGGGGCTTCCATACCGAGCGCCAGGGGATCATCGATGCATGCCGTGTTCAGCTTGCTGCCCCTCGTGGCCGCGATCCTCGCCGTGCCGCAGTTCCTGCCCCAGCTGGGACGCCTGCGGCGCACCGGGGAGACGGCCGGCGTGTCCTGCTTGTGGGCTGCGCTGACGAGCATCAACAACGCCGCCTGGGCCGGCTACTTCGCGCTGTCGGGTTTTTGGACTGCGCTCGTGGCCGCCATCTCGGCGACGGTGCTCGCCGGCACGCTGGCCGTGATGCTCGCCCGCCGCGGGGCTGGATTCCCGCGCCGCCTCGCGGCGCTCGTCCTGGTGTGGACCGCACTGCTCATCACCGCTGCCAGCCTATTCGGCCGCGCCGGTCTGGGCACGGCGCTGACCGTCGCCTTCCTGCTACAGGTCACGCCCTCGGTCTGGACGGCGTACCGAGCCGATCACACCACCGGCATCTCCAAGGGCACGTGGCTGCTCATCTTCGGCGAGCTGCTCTGCTGGGGCGTCTTCGGCATCTACCAGTCCGACCCACGGCTGATCGTTCTCGGGGCGACCGGCGTCGCGGCCAGCCTGCTCGTGCTCGCCCGGGTGGCCAGGCCGCGCGCGCCTCGCGCACCGGTAGCTGAACTCATGGAGGTGCCGTGACGACATCAGGTACATCCGGGCACAGCTCCGGCCCGGCCGCGGCGGCCGGCCGTCGGTGCTCGCGCACCAGCCCGAACCGAGGAACGAGGAGGAACGAACATGAGCTGGACGATCGAGCGGCGGGGCCGTGTCGCCGTCGTGACGATGACGACCAACCCGGTCAACGCGCAGAACCGCGCCTTCTTCGCCGACCTGCACGAGGCGTTCGACCGGCTCGAACGCGATCACGCGGGGTCCCCGGTCGTGCTGACCGGCACCGGCACCCGGTTCTCCGCCGGCCTCGACCTCGGCGAGCATTTCCCGCTCTTCGCCGGCGACCCGGCGGCCGTCGCGTCGTGGTTCCGCGACTACCGGGCGACGAACATGCGGCTGTTCGCCTACCCGCGTCCGACGGTGGCCGCGATGAACGGGCACGCCTTCGCTGGTGGCCTCATCACCGCCGCCGTATGTGACCACCGGGTCGCCGTCGCTGACGGGGCGCGGTTCGGGCTCAACGAGGTGCCGATCGGGATCCCGATGCCCGCGGTGTACGTCCGCATGCTCGCCTACGCCTGGGGCGAGCCGGTTGCGGCCCGGACGTGCCTGCTCGGGGAGGTCTTCACCCCCGCGCAAGCGCACGCGCTGGGCATGGTGCACGAACTGGTGCCGGCCGGGGAGCTGCTGGACCGGGCGGTCGCGGTCGCCAAGGGGACACCCGAGGACTGCCTCGGGCAGTACGCGTTCACCAAGCGGGCCTGCCAGGCCGCCGCCGTGCGCGACATCGCCGAGCTCGCCGACCCGCTCGATGGCGAGCTCCCCGGCGGCATGACGAGCGACCAGGCCCGGCACGCGCACCGGCGCTACTGGCAGCAGCTCAAAGGCTCCCCACCGCGGTGGTGAGCCGCAGCAGTCAATGCAGCACAGGCCGTTCCCCGACGCCAACCTGCTCCTGCCGCGCGGGCGCCAGCCGGCTCTCGTTGACCAGGGAAGCCGGGCGCAAGCCCCGTCCTTCAGTTCACGGCAGGGAGGACGTCAAAACCTCCATGCCGAACGGGGCCCTGATACGGGAACCCCGGCCGGCCGGAGGGCCTCCGGGCGCGCGGGACGGGCGCGCCAGGGGCGGCGCGGGATGCCGGCCGTGCCCCGCGCGCCGGGCAGCCGGGCCAGCAGGGCACTGAGCAGGCCGGAGCCGGCGAAGACGACGACGACGCCGGCCAGCGTCACCACCGGCCAGGGCAGGTAACGATCGAGGGACGCCCAGCCCAGCCAGGTGAGCGCGGTCAGGAACAGCACCTGGCTGAGGTAGATGCCATAGGAATAGTCCGCGCCGGCCTGGACGAGCGAGCGCAGCCACCGGGGCCGGCGCTCGTCCCCCATCAGCACGCCGAGCAGGTAGATCACGGTGATCAGGCCGAGGTACAGCGGGATCTCGATGGGCTGGAACGGATCGGACGGGTCGCCGGTGCGAAATCCCGGCACACCGTATGACGCGAGCAGGAACCAGGCCTCGCTGGCCGCGACCGCGGCCGCCGTCGCGGCCAGCAGGGGCCGCCAGTGCCGGAGCAGCCACGCGTGCACGTCCTGGTAGTGCCAGGCCAGCACGCCGCCGGCGATGACGAAAAGCTCGTAGTTCCACAGTTCGCGGGTCGCGCCCTTGCCGAGCATCCAGCCCGGCAGGTCCTGCTCGTGCACCAGCCAGAAGAGCACCGCCTCGGCGGCCAGGCTGGCCGCGAGCAGCCGCCAGTGGTGCCGTTCGGTGCGCCTGATCAGCCACAGGAACGCCGGGTAGATCAGGTAGAACTGCAGCAGGACGACCAGGAAGTACAGCTGGTCGTACCCGGTGAGCAGCAGCCAGCCCAGGCGCCCGGCGGCAGCGGCGATGCTGCCGATCCGCCCGGCCTGGGCGAGGCCCATCGCGAAGTAGATCACGGTCCAGGTGGCGTAGGGCAGCACCACGGCCAGCAGCCGGCGCCGCCAGAACGTCCGCCAGCCGCCCCGGGCCACGGCCGGGTAGGCGTAGACGAGCATCGCGGCCGAGATGAACATGAACGCGAACCGGGTGACGTGCGTGAGCATGAGGCTGGCGCCGACCCCGAGGCTGGCGGCGGGCGCGAAGCTCTGCAGCGAATGCGTGGACACCACGCCGAACTGCTTCACCGGGCGCATGGCGTCGACGTGGGTGAGCCGCGGCCGCGGCCGCGGCCGGCGCCGGGACAGGGGATCCGGCGCCGGTTCCGCGGCCACGGGGGCAGCCAGTCCCGGGACCGGGTCAGCAGGGGCGGCTGGGGTCCCGGGACCGGCTGTGCTGGTGTCGGCTACCACTCTGGCCAGCATGCTGCCGGGTCCTGAGATGACCGCCAGATTCGGCCGAGAAGTTGCTGAGGCTAACGAAATACCCTCGGCGAGCGCTCAGTAAACTCGCAGTTCAAGCGCATCGGACGGTCAGCTCCCGGGACGACGGCCTCCGGCACATCGGCCAGCGGCACATCGGCCACCGGGGCGAGGGGCAGCGGGACGACGGAGCCGCGTCCTACGGGCGGCGGACCGCCCCGGAGCGGGCGCCGCGCGCGGCCGGTGACCCAGCCGCTGACCGGGGTCCGGGCCATGGCCACCGTGAACAGGCTGGCGCCAATCCAGGTCACAGCCACGGCGATGAGAACGACCACCGCCCAGGGCAGCTGCCGGTCCAGCCGCCCGAGGCCGTAGGTCGCCAGCAGGTCCAGAAACACCACGTGACTCAGGTAGACGCCGAAGGAGTTGTCCGAGGCGGTCCGGACGAACCGGGACAGCCGCCCGTCGCGGCACCAGGCCGCCCACCAGGCGCCCGCGAGCCAGAGCAGGGCGATGGCGGCCAGGTAGGAGGCGATGAACTCCGGGGAAAACGGATCGGAGGCGCGGCCCGGGCTCTCCCCAGCGTGCACGGTGAGCACGTAGAAGACCTCGGCGCCGGCCGTCACCGCGAGCGCGGCACCGCCCACGGCCCGCCGGTGCCGCCACACCCAGGACCGGATGGCCGGCAGGTGCGCTCCGGTCACCGTCCCGGCCACCAGGTAGAACCCGTAGGAGGTGATCTCCCGGGTGGCGTCGATGTCCTGCCAGATCAGCGAGTTCATGTGCAGGTAGTGCAGGGCGATGGTGAGCGCCAGCTGCGCCGCCAGGCTGACGCCGATGATGGCCAGGTGCCAGCGGGCGGCACGGTCCAGCACCCAGGCCAGCAACGGGAACAGCAGGTAGAACTGCACGAGCACGATCACGAAGTACAGGTGGCCGGTCCCGGTGATGAGCTGGATCCCCGCGGTCTGCAGCATGTGGAGGGGCGTTCCGGTCATCGAGGGAATCGTGTCGCCGCGCAGCCCGGTGAAGGCGAGCAGGACGTAGACCGCGGTCCAGACGATGAAGGGGACGATGACGGTGGTGAACCGGCGTCCCCAGAACGGCCAGGCCCGGCCGCGGGCCCGGCCACGGGCCTGGTACATCAGCACCAGCGCGCTGACGAAGAAGAAGATGTGCCGGCTGGCCTGCGATTCGAGCAGGATGGCACCGTAGAACACGCTCCCGGCCGGGGCGAACATCTGCATTGCGTGCGTGAGGATCACCAGCAGCGACGCCACCGGGCGCACGACGTCCAGTTCGTCCGCGTGCGGCCGGGACGCGGGATGCCGGATGCCGACCGCCTGATCCCGCAGCAGCTGATTCCCCACCACGGGCCCAGCCTGCCGCAGCAGGCTGAACGGCTGCTGGACGGAGGCTGAGGCCCGTGCCGGGCTGGGCTAACCCGAAGTTACTTGGCGGTGGCACGCCACTCGCGGCGCTGACCTGGGCCTTCGCGAGCTCCAAGGTCATGTCTTCTGGCTACATGTCTGACCAGCACAAACTCCCATCATGGTAGCCGGTCGTGGTCGCGGATTTTCTGTGCAGAAAAACTTGAGTCTCTTCGGCGTTATCGCAGGTCAGGACGCAGATATCTACACATAGTGACGGTAACTTCGGGCTAACGGCCGGCTGGACGTGGGCTGAGGCCCGTATCGGCTGCCCTAACGGCCGGAGATGCGGCGGTAACGGCCGGCGTGGTAGATCAGCGGGCCCGCGCTGTCCGCGCCGGGGGGCGGCGCCGCCACGGCCAGCACCTCACCCAGCACGATGCTGTGATCGCCGCCGTCGTACACCGCGTAGGTCCGGCATTCGATCGCCGACAGGGCGCCGTCGAGGATGGGAGCCCCGGTGACCGCGCCGGGACGATGCGGATGCTGGTCGAGCTGGCCCTCGAGCGGGCGGCCGCGGGTGGCGAGCCAGCGCGCGGTCTTCTCGGCGTCCTCGCCGAGCACCGACACGGCCCAGGTCCCCGCGGCGAGGACCGCGTCGTGGAACCGCGCGGCCTTCTCCACACAGACCAGGACGAGCAGCGGGTCGAGGGACACCGACGTGAACGCGTTCACCGTCATCGCGTGCGTCACGCCGTCCGCGGTGGCCGCGATAACCACGATGCCGGTCGCAAACTGGCTGGCGGCGGCCCGGAAGGCCTCCGGGTCAGCGCCCGTCACCGCACCGGCTTCGGGCCCGGCGGCTTGCGCACCCACAGCGCGAACGCGGCCGCCACCCCGATGGCCGCGCTGGTCGCGCCGCCGTAGAGATACCACTGGCCGGCCGTCGTGTTCGTGATGATCACGCTGCCGGGAGCGTCCGGCATGGCCAGGACGAACGACACGATGATCCAGGCGATGGCGGGGATCAGCGCGCCACTGAGGGAACGCATCGCCCAGCCCGCGAGCAGGCAGGTGAGCAGGAGGGCGGCGCAGCAGCCCAGCGCGGCGGCGGGCACCGGGCCCAGCATCCAGCTGTACTGGAAGGACCCCATCAGCGCCTCAACGGCCCCGAGCACGAACAGCACGCCGTAGGCGCCGCCGGTGACGAGGGCGTCCCGGTGCTCCACGGGACGATTGGGTCCCGTGGGCCCGGGTCCGGCCGGCTCTGCCATCCCCTGATGCCTTCCCGGCTGACCTGGCCGCAATCCCATGTCTGGCAAGGCTACCCAGCACGCCCGGCGGCGGCACCGTCCGGGATGGGCTGCGGCGCCGCCAGCTCGATCCCGGCGAACAGGTCGTCCTCACGGCCGTATGGACCGTCCGGACCGCGATGGCCGGCCAGCAGCGCATAATACTCCACGCCGGAGGCCAGCTGCGCCACCGTGTTGGACAGGGCGAAGAACATGCCGTCCACGCTGATCTGGGTGGCGTGCGCCCGCATGGCGGCCAGCTTGGCGTCCAGATAGTCCGACGCGTCGATCTCGGCCGTCACCTGATCATCCGCCACGCCGTAGACCAGATCCGCGGCCGACGTGGGCGCCGTGAAGCCGTCCGGCAGCCGCTCGGCCTGCAGGATCTCCATCTCCTCCTCCAGGAACGACTCCGGCGTCGTGCTCGCGTAGAACTTGCTGACCTGCCACGGCGCCGCCGGCCCGGCGTCCCCGAGGAGGACGCCCGCCGCGAGCTGGAACGCCCGCCAGGAGACACGGTGCGCCTGGATATGGTCCGGGTGGCCGTAGAACCCATTGTCGTCGTAGGTGACCATGACCTGCGGGCGGACCTCGCGGATGATGGCGGCCAGAGCGAGCGCCGCCTCCTCGGTGTCCGCCTGCCAGAAGGCGCGCGGGTCGTCGTTTGCCGGGGTGCCGATCATGCCGGAATCCCGCCAGCGGCCGGGGCCGCCCAGGAACCGGTGGTCGCTGACGCCGAGGGCCCGGCAGGCGGCGCTGAGCTCACCGATCCGGTAGCCGCCCAGCTGGTCGTCGCGGCCGGCGGCCAGGGCGGCCAGCCCGGGCGGGATGATCTCGCCCTGCTCGCCCAGCGTGCATGTCACCAGGGTGACGTGCGCGCCCTCGGCGGCGTACCTGGCCATGGTCGCGCCGGTGCCGATCGATTCGTCGTCCGGGTGCGCGTGCACGAACAGCAGCCGGCGACGTTCCAGCGATGAGGTCACGACACGTCAGGGTAGCGGGGCCTGGCAGGATCTATTTCCATGACCGAAAGCTTCCCCCGGCAGCAGGCCCGAACCCGGCGATTCACCCTGGGCGTACCGCGCTCGTTCGCCATCTCCCCCGCCGGGGACCGGCTCCTGTTCCTGCGCAGCAGGACCGGCTCGGACCCGCTGACCTGCCTGTGGCTCTTTGACGTGGGCAGCGGCACCGAACGGCTGATCGCCGACCCGGCCGTGCTCGCCGCGGCCGGGGACGACGACCTGCCGCCGGAGGAGAAGAGGCGCCGGGAGCGAGTGCGCGAGCAGGCCGGCGGCATCGTGTCGTACGCGGTGGACGCGGCGCTGCGGACGGCCGTGTTCAGCCTGGCGGGCCGGGTTTTCGCGGTGGACCTGGAAGCCGGCGGCCCGGCGGCCCCGCGCGAGCTGCCGCTTCAGTCCCCGGCGCTGGACCCGCGGCCGGATCCGGCGGGACAGCGGGTGGCCTACGTGAGCGGCGGCGGCCTGCGCGTCGCGGCCCTGCGCGGCGAGGCGGGTGCGGACCGGGCGGTGGCCGGGCCCGGGGACAACCCGGGCGTCACCTACGGGCTGGCCGAATTCATCGCCGCCGAGGAGATGGACCGGTCCCGGGGGTACTGGTGGGCGCCGGACGGTACCGCGCTGCTCGTCGCGCGGGTCGACGAGACGCCGGTCCAGCGCTGGTACATCTCCGATCCGGCCAATCCCGCCCGGCGCCCGGTGGAGGTCGCCTATCCGGCGGCGGGCACGCCCAACGCCGACGTGTCGCTGGTGCTGGCCGACCTGGCGGGCCTGGCACGCTCCGGTGGACTGGGACCGGGCGGCGTTCCCCTATCTCGTGACCGTGTGCTGGGACGACCGGGGCGGCGCGGATCCGCTGATCGTGGTGCAGAGCCGCGACCAGCGCCGGATGCAGATCCTGACCGCCGACCGGGCCACCGGCGCGACGTCGCTGCTGCGGGAGGACACCGACCCGCACTGGACCAACATCGTCCTCGGCGTGCCCGCCTGGACGGCGGAGGGCCGGATCGTCTGGACCGTGACCGCCGACGACACCCGGCGGCTGGTCGTGGCCACCCCGGAGGAACTGTCCGGTGGCCGGGCCGGCCCGGTGACGCCGCCCGGCCTGCAGATCCGCGACATCCTCGGCGTGGACGGCAGCGACGTCCTGTTCACCGCATCGCAGGAGCCGACGGAGATCGGCCTGTGGAGTTACGGTCCCGGCGGCCTGACCCCGGTGGCGGACGGCGCCGGGCTGTTCACCGGGCGGCGGGCCGGCGGCACGACGGTGGTCACCAGCCGGTCGCTGGACGAGGACGGGGTGGCCGTCCAGGTACTCCGCGCGAATACCGGTGCGCCCGCGGCGCGGATCGCCTCGCACGAGGAGACCCCGAACCTGCCGGTCCCGCGGCCCCGCATGCTGTGCCTCGGCCCGCGCGAGGCCCGCGCGGCGCTGCTGTTCCCGTCCTGGCACGAGCCAGGCTCCGGGCCGCTGCCGGTGCTGCTGGACCCGTACGGCGGCCCGCACGCCCAGCGGGTGCTCGCGGCCCGCGGCGCCTATCTCACCTCGCAATGGTTCGCCGAGCAGGGCTTCGCCGTGCTGATCGCGGACGGCCGGGGCACCCCGGGCCGCGGGCCGGCCTGGGACCGGGCGGTCGCCGGGAACTTCGCCGACCCGGTCCTGGAAGACCAGATCGACGCGCTGCACGCGGCGGCGGCCCAGTTCAGCGATCTGGACCTGGCGCGCGTCGCGATCAGGGGCTGGTCGTTCGGCGGGTACCTGTCCGCACTGGCCGCGCTGCGCCGCCCCGACGTGTTCCACGCGGCGATCGCGGGCGCCCCGGTGACGGACCAGCGGCTGTACGACACGCACTACACCGAGCGGTACCTGGGCGACCCGGCCACCAGCCCCGGCGCCTACGACAATTGCTCCCCGGTCCGGGACGCGGAACGGCTGCGCCGCGGCCACGGCACGTTCCGGCCGATGATGATCATCCACGGGCTGGCCGACGACAACGTGGTGGCCGCGCATACCCTGCGGCTGTCGTCCGCGCTGCTGGCCGCGGGCTATCCGCACACCGTCCTGCCGCTGTCCGGGGTGACCCACATGACCCCTCAGGAAGTCGTTGCGGAGAACCTGCTGCTGCTGCAGCGTGACTTCCTGCGCCAGGCCCTGGGCGAGGACCAGCCCTGAGGAATGTGAGGTCCCGCATAGGGCCGTTCGGCCCTAGGTGAGGACCAGCCCGGACATATATAAAGTCCCGCACGAGCCCGTTCGGCCAAAATCGCGCGCCCGGCCGGTGCGGACGGCAGTGTAGCAAGTGTCACAGGCGTGAACGGCAACCTGGGGCAGAATTTCGGGGTCTACTGGAATAAGTTCTTGAGCACACAACACCCGCGGGCGACGAGGCATGGCCAAAGCGGGCGCGACCCCACAACGACAAGGCAATGAGGACGTCGAGGATGACGCAAGCTTTGGACGCGCCGGCGAGAACGCGCGCGCAGATCCCGGAGAAAACACTTCGCAAGGACCCTTGGTGGCGGCAGCCCGGCATCGTCCTCACGTTGCTCACCATCTGGGTCCTGTACGCGACCGTGCGGGTCTTCATGGGCGCCTACTACTGGGTACCGGCCTACCACTACCTGACCCCGTTCTACTCGCCGTGTGTCAGCGGCGAGTGCGTGCCCGGATCCAGCACTCTCGGCCACTGGTTCCCGGCGGTGCCGCCGATCATCCCCTACGCGATCGTGTCGCTGGTGTTCGTGCTCGGCTTCCGGCTGACTTGCTACTACTACCGGCGCGCCTACTACCGGGCATTCTGGCGGGCGCCCGCCGCGTGCGCGGTGCGTGAGCCGCACCAGCAGTACACGGGCGAGACCAGGTTCCCGCTGATCATGCAGAACCTGCACCGCTACTTCTTCTACATCGTGCTCCTCATCTCGGTCCTCAACACCTACGACGCCATCAACGCCTTCCACGGCAAGAACGGCGGGGTTGGCTTCGGCCTGGGCACGCTGATCATCGTGGTGAACGTGGTGCTGCTGTGGGCGTACACGCTGTCCTGCCACTCCTGCCGGCACATCACCGGCGGCCGGCTGAGGAACTTCTCCAAGCATCCGGCGCGATACTGGATATGGACGCAGATCTCCAAGCTCAACGCGCGGCACATGCAGCTCGCATGGACGACGCTCGGCACGCTCATGCTGACCGACCTGTACGTCATGCTCGTGGCCAGCGGCACCATCAGCGACCTGCGATTCTTCAACTGAGGCGGCATCAGGCATGACCGACATCGAGCGTTTTTCCTACGACGTCGTGGTGATCGGCGCGGGCGGCTCCGGGCTCCGGGCCGCGATCGAGGCCCGGCAGCGGGGCAAGAAGACCGCGATCATCTCCAAGTCGCTGTTCGGCAAGGCCCACACGGTCATGGCCGAGGGCGGCGCCGCCGCCGCGATGGGCAACGTCAACCCGCGCGATAACTGGCAGGTGCACTTCCGGGACACCATGCGCGGGGGCAAGCTCATCAACAACTGGCGGATGGCCGAACTGCACGCCAAGGAGGCGCCCGACCGCATCTGGGAGCTCGAGGCCTGGGGCGCGCTGTTCGACCGCACCAAGGACGGCAAGATCAGCCAGCGGAACTTCGGCGGCCACGAGTACCCCCGGCTCGCGCACGTCGGCGACCGGACCGGCCTGGAGCTGATCCGCACGCTGCAGCAGAGGGTCGTCGCGCTGCAGCAGGAGGACGCCGTGTCCGAAGGCGACCCCGAGGCGATGATCAAGGTCTTCGCGGAGACCACGATCACCGAGCTGATCAAGGACGCGGACGGGCGGATCGCGGGCGCGTTCGGCTACGCCCGCGACACCGGGAAGTTCGTGTTCTTCGAAGCCCCGGCCGTGATCCTGGCCACCGGCGGCATCGGCAAGACGTTCAAGGTCACCTCCAACTCCTGGGAGTACACCGGCGACGGGCTCGCGCTGGCCCTGCTGGCCGGGGCGAACCTGCTGAACATGGAGTTCGTCCAGTTCCACCCGACCGGCATGGTCTGGCCCATTTCGGTGCGCGGCCTGCTGGTGACCGAGTCGGTCCGCGGCGACGGCGGCGTGCTGCGCAACTCCGAGGGCAAGCGGTTCATGTTCGACTACGTGCCGGACGTGTTCCGCGCGCAGTACGCGGAGACCGAGGAGGAGGGCGACCGCTGGTACACCGACGCGGAGCACAACCGCCGTCCGCCCGAGCTGCTGCCCCGCGATGAGGTGGCCCGGTCCATCAACTCCGAGATCAAGGCCGGGCGCGGCTCACCGCACGGCGGCGTGTTCCTGGACGTGTCGACCCGGCTGCCCGCGGAGGAGATCCTGCGGAAGCTGCCGTCGATGCACCACCAGTTCCTGGAACTGGCGGGCGTCGACATCACCAAGGAGCCGATGGAGGTCGGCCCCACCTGCCACTACATGATGGGCGGCGTGGAGGTCGAGCCCGACACCGCGGCCACGGCCGTACCCGGCCTGTTCGCGGCGGGCGAGGTCGCGGGCGGTTTTCACGGGTCGAACCGGCTCGGCGGCAACTCGCTGTCCGATCTGCTCGTCTTCGGCCGGCGGCCGGCCTCGGCGCGGTGGACTACCTGGACGGGCTGCCCGCCCGCCCGCAGGTCCCGGCCGCAGACCTGGACGCCGCCGCCGCGGAGGCGGTCGCGCCGCTGGAGCGGCACGGCGGGGAGAACCCGTACGCGGTGCACGCCGACCTGCAGCAGACCATGAACGACCTGGTCGGGCTGATCCGGCGGGAATCGGAGATGACGACCGCCCTGAAGGAACTGGAGAAGTACCGGCAGCGCGTCAGCCAGGTCAGCTCCGAGGGCGGTAGGGGCTACAACCCCGGCTGGCACCTCGCGCTCGACCTGCGCAACATGCTCCTGGTCGCGGAGTGCGTGGGGATGGCGGCGCTGGAGCGGCAGGAGTCGCGCGGCGGCCATACCCGCGACGACTACCCGCAGATGTCGCCGGAATGGCGGAAGGTCAACCTGATCTGCTCGATGTCCGGCGATCACGTGGCCCTCTGGCGGCAGCCGGTGAAGCCGATGCGGCCGGACCTGCTGGAGCTGTTCGACCGCTCGGAGCTGAAGAAGTACCTGACCGAAGAGGAGCTCCCCGCGGAGGCCGCGGCCGCCGCTCCCGGGACGGCCACGCAAGAGGAGACGCACTGACATGGGTGACCAGGCAAACCTGCGCGTGTGGCGCGGTGACGCGGGCGCAGGAAAGCTCACCGACTACCAGGTGGAGGTCAACGAGGGCGAGGTGGTCCTCGACGTGCTGCACCGGCTGCAGGCCACCCAGACCGGCGACCTGGCCATCCGGTGGAACTGCAAGGCCGGCAAGTGCGGCTCCTGCTCGATGGAGATCAACGGGCGGCCCCGGCTCGCGTGCATGACCCGGATGTCGACCTTCGAGCCGGACGAAGTCCTGACGATCACGCCGCTGCGGACCTTCCCGGTCATCCGGGACCTGGTCACCGACGTCTCGTTCAACTACACGAAGGCCCGGCAGATCCCGTCGTTCTCGCCGGACCCGTCGATCAAGCCGGGCGAGTTCCGGATGATGCAGGTCGACGTGAACCGGTCGCAGGAGTTCCGCAAGTGCATCGAGTGCTACCTGTGCCAGAACGTCTGCCACGTGATCCGTGACCACCCGGAGAACGAGCGCCCGTTCGCCGGGCCGCGGTTCCTGATGCGGGTGGCCGAACTGGAGATGCACCCGGCCGACGAGGCGGACCGGCGCGAGATCGCGCAGGACGACTTCGGCCTCGGTTACTGCAACATCACCAAGTGCTGCACTGAGGTGTGCCCCGAGCACATCAAGATCACCGACAACGCGCTGATCCCGATGAAGGAGCGCGTGGTCGGGCGCAAGTATGACCCGCTGGTCTGGCTCGGCTCCAAGATCACGCGTCGCCCGGCCCCGAAAGACACCCCCGAGGTCCCGAACACCGCCACGAAGTAGTTCCTTACCCGTCATTCGCCGCCGGGCCGGCTCCCCAGGGGCCCGGCACGGCGGCGAAGCCGTCTCCGCGGCGGTGCCCGGTTGCGCAGCCGCCTCCCGCGCCCTCGCTTGCACGCAGCGGCGCCTTTCCCCACACCCCGTTCGCGGCAGAGGCACCTCTGCCCACAACAGGACCCCCGCAGAGGCACCTCTGCCCACAACGGCACCCCCGCAGAGGCACCTCTGCCCACAATCCCGCCGGGCCAGGCCCGGGCGGGCACCCCCCTGGCCGCCACGATGGGATCACCGTTGTCGCTCTGACGACAACGGTGGCGCCATCGCTGCCCTGAGATCGGGCGCGGTAGGCACGAGGTGGGCGGCTGACCGGGGCGGCGGGTGACATCGATCCGGGCGGGCACTTGGCGGCGGGGCGGGCCGGGGGCGGACCTTTGGGCCGGATGTTTCCGGCGCGGGCGACGGCGATCTGCGGCACGGCCCGGTGCCTGCGAGCTGCCCCGGGTACTCTGTTGCTGCCCTGGCCCGGCGGGCCCGCAGCGTTGGCGGTGTCCGCCCGGGCCCGTTCGGCATGATCTCTTTTCGCCGGCTCCGAGCCGGCGTCCAGCGGGAGCGAAAGGCTGACATGGTCCCCCACCTGACCTATCCAGAGGCGCTGGTTGTCGGCCTGTTCCAGGGGGTGACCGAGCTGTTCCCGGTGTCCAGCCTGGGGCACAGCGTGCTGATCCCGGCGCTGATAGGGGGCAGCTGGGCACAGGACCTCAACGTCTCCCGGGCGAATTCGCCCTACCTGGCGTTCATCGTCGGGCTGCACGTCGCGACGGCGATCGCCATGATCATTTATTTCTGGCGGGACTGGCTGCGGATCGCCGGCGGGTTCTTCACCTCGATCGCGCACCGGCGGATCGAGACCGCCGACCAGAAGCTCGCCTGGATGATCATCTTCGCGACGATCCCGGTCGGCATCGTCGGCGCGCTGCTCCAGCACACGGTGCAGGACACGTTCGCCAAGCCCGTGCTGACCGGGATCTTCCTAGCCGTGAACGGCCTGATCCTGTTCGCCGGGGAACGGGTCCGGCGCCAGCAGGCGGCGGCGCCCACCGGGGCCAGGTCCAGCGGGGCCAGGTCCACCGGGGCCAGGTCCAGCGGGGCCAGGTCCAGCGGGGCCAGGTCCAGCGGGGCCAGGTCCCGCCTGGCGCCGTCCCGCCCGGCGCCGCCCCGGCCGCTGGTTGAGGAGACCTGGGTGGCCGGCTCCAACCCGGCCAGGTCACGAGGGGACGCCGCGCTGCCGGGAGGACAGCCCCGGCCGGCCGGGTCCTACCGCGGTGACTGGGATGCCACGGCAGCGGGAAGCGCACCCCGGACGCAGATCGCCGGGCGGCACTCCGCGGGCCAGCGTGCGGTCCGGCAGCAGGAAGTCAGCGAGGCCATCGAGGCCGACGCCCGGCTGACCGAGGTCGGTTACCTGCGCGGGACGCTGCTGGGCTCCTTGCAGATCTTCGCGCTGCTGCCCGGGATCAGCCGCGACGGCGTGGTCATGGTGGGCGGGATGTTCCGCGGGCTATCACGGCAGGACGCGGCGCGGTTCTCGTTCCTGCTGTCGGCACCGGTCATCCTCGCGGCCGGGGCGCTCAAGCTCGGCGAACTGACCGGCCCGGACGGCGCCGGCATCGGCGGGCAGGTGCTGGCCGGCAGCATCGCGTCCGGCGTCAGCGCGTACCTGGCCCTGCGCTTCCTGGTCCGCTACTTCCAGGACCAAAGCCGCACGCTGATGCCGTTCGCGATCTACTGCCTGGTGGTCGGCGCCGGCAGCGCCATCTACCTGTCCGTGCGCTGACCCGCGGGCCTGCCGCCGCCGCGGTCAGTGCCGGTGGCGGTGCCGCTCCTCGGCGTCTTCATGAGCCAGCTCGCGGTCATCCTGCCGTTGTTCCCGGAGTTCCTCGTCGTCTTCGTCAACGCGCAGGCGGCGCTCCAGCTGCTCGGCCCGGCGCTGTTCCTTCGGGGTCGCGTGACCCTCTTTCTCCTGCTCGCGCAGCGATTTGAGCTCGCTTTCCAGGGCCTCATCGCGGGGCCGGGGCGGCTCGTAGGGATCGGGCATGGAGGCCTCCGGGATGTGCGGCTGGGCGGGATGAACCGACGCTGGCAGGCTAACTGATCGCCGGCGTGTATCAGGCGGCCGGGCACGCCCTCCGTTTCGTGACGGATTTCTTTCCGTCCTTCCGGCGACAGGGGGCGTGCCGATGGAAACCGATGCGACGTTCATGGACTGCCCGGCGTATCTGGACGGCCGGCCGCAGGCACGATGCGGCCTGCCCGCCGAGGTGGAGGGCCGCTGGGCCACGGCCTCCACCGACGGGCCGCTGCCGAGCGTGAAGATCCGCTGCCCGCGGGGTCACTGGTTCAGTGGCCCGGTCGCGTCGCTGACCTGGGATGACGGCCGTCAGCGGGGTGGCCCCGCGTCGACGATCTCCAGCGAAAGCTCCAGCGGATCGAAGTGAACCAGTGATTCCATCCACCACGTCATGCCCGCTCCAGCGAGCGCGCCCAGGTCTACCGTGCCTGGCTCTGGCCAGGCCAGGCTGGCGTTACCGGCCACCGCGACGTCAAAGGGCCGGTCTTCGGGGAGTCCCGCGTCGTGCAGCGCCGCGAGGATGTTCGTCAGCTCGGCCGGGGATAGCAGGCGGCCGCCGCTGAGCGGGAAGATGCCGTCGCACCCGGCGGCGCGGCGGATGACCCGGGGATGACGGGCCGAACTGGCCATCCACACCGGGATGGCGTGCGGCGCGGCGCGCCCCGGTCCAGGGTGACGTGGTAGTGATCGCCGTCGTGCCGGTACGCCCGGCCGGACCAGACCGCCCGGGCCACCGCCAGCCCCTCGCTGAGCATGGCGGAGCGGTCCCGCGGGCCGCCCGGCTCGCCGAAGCGGCTGAAATCCCCGGACTCGTCGGAACCTGCGCCCGCGCCGACGATGAGGCGGCCGCCGGACAGCCGGCTGACCGTGGCCGCGTGCCTGGCCACCACCCACGGGCGGCGGCGGGGCAGCGGGGTGACCATCGGCCCGAGCCGCAGCCGCGCGGTGGCCTGGGCGATCGCGGCCAGCGTGGTCCACGGGTCGGCGATGGGCATGCCCTCATGCACGAGGTGGTCCCAGAGGAAGACCCCGTCCCAGGCGGCCGCCTCCGCCCGTACCGCCAGGTCGACCAGCACCAGCGGGTCGCCGAACGGCCCGAACGGCGGCAGGTACAGCCCGTACCGGATGCGATCGCTCCGCTCACCATCCATGACGTGCCTCTCTCCGCCGGGGACACCATCCTGGCCGTACACCGCGACGGGCGGCCAGGAAACCGGGGACCGGAAAGCAACGGTCCGCGGGCGTGCGCCGTCCGAGGGGCATGAGGACCAGAGCGCGGATCGCCGGGCTGCTGGCGGCGGTGCTTCCGGCGGCGCTCGCGGCGGCCGGATCCGGGACGTCCGGTACGGCCGGGCCACCGGCACCGGCCGTGGACATGGCCCGCGGAGTGGCGGCCCGTGAGCCGGCCGTGGACCCGCGTCCCTACGGGACGGCGGACACCGCGTTCGGGCTGGACGTGCTGGGCTCGTGGTGCCGGGCCGACCCGAGCGCCAACCTGGTGCCGTCTCCCGCCAGCCTGGCCAGCGGGCTGGGGATGGCCTACCTCGGGTCCCAGGGTGCTACCGCGCAGGCGATGGCCCGCGTGCTGCACCTGCCCGCGACGGGCCGTAGCACGCTGCTGGCCGGCCTGCGGGCGCGGTCGGCCGCGCCGCGCGGGCTGTCCAGCCCGGGCGTGACGGTCTCGGCCAGCGACCAGGTGTGGGCCGACCGGGGGCTTCCGCTGCGGCCCGGCTACCTGAACGACGTCGCGACCGGCTATGCCGCCGGGGTGGCCCAGGTGCCGTTGCCGGGCAGCCCCGACCGGGCCGCCCGGGCAGACTACCGGAAGCGGGTGGAGCGTGCCGCGCAGGAAGCCGCCAGGGCCTAGATAAGGGCCTTCTCGAACCAGTGGTGGGCGTAAGGCTCGTCGTTGAACGCCGGGACCTCCTGGTATCCGGCGGACCGGTACAGGGCGATCGCCTCGCTCAGCACCTGGTTGGTTTCCAGCTGGACGGCGGGCGCGTGCCGGGCCTGCGCGCGGGCCTCCAGCTCGGTGAGCAGGCGGCGGCCGAGGCCCAGGCCGCGGACGGCGGGTGACACCCACATCCGCTTGAGGTAGGCGGGAGCGCCGCGGGGGAACTTGATCCCGCCGCAGGCCGGGCTCGCCGTGCAGCGTGGCGACCAGGAAGAGGCCCGCAGGCGGCCTCATCTCCTCGTCGGTGATCAGGCTGCGGGCCGGGTCGAAGCCGCCGTCGAAACGGCCGGCTATCTCGCCGAAGTAGGCCTGCAGGCAGCGGCGGGCGTCCGGGTCGGCGGGATCCCGCTCGGAGATCTGGATCGCCGAGGCGGTCAGCAGCCGCTCGGCTTCGGCCATCGCCTCGACCAGCCGGGCCCGCTGGCGCGGGCTGAGCGGACCGAGGAGGGCGGCGGCCGCCTCGTCGGAGCGCTGGTCGAGCACGGCCCGCTCGGCGAGTCCCCCGGCGGTGAGCCGGACGCTGCGCACCCGCCCGTCGGTCCCGCTCGGCTCGGTGACGGCCAGGCCGTCCTTCTCCAGCGACCGCAGCAGCCGGCTCAGATAGCCCGAGTCCAGGTCGAGCCGCGAGCGCAGCGCCCGGACGTCGCTGCCGCCGGGCCCGATCTCCCACAGCAGGCGGGCCTGGCCCAGCGGGCGGTCGCGGGCCAGGAACGCGTCGTTCAGCACGCCGATCCGCTGCGTGACGGTCCGGTTGAAGCTCCGGACCTGCCGCACGATGGCCAGCTCCATTTCTCTGACTATAGTCAGCTAATTCCCGCCGGACTACCCCGGACGGGGGGTCACGATGCGCGGCCGGGTCACGAGGCGCGGGCCAGGCGGGCCAGGGACAGCGCCAGGATCGACGACAGCAGCCAGCCGAGCAGGGTCGCGGCGTTCAGCCACCACTCGGTCAGCGCCCCGTCCGGGGTGTGCGGATCCGGGTACCAGGTGGACCGCTGTTCGAGGGAGACCAGCGGGATCACGGTGTCGATCGTGTACAGGACGGCGCTGAAGCAGCGCACCTGGCCGCCGCCGCAGACGTCCGGCGCGGCGGCGTGGCCCGCCCCTGCGGGCACGAGGGCACCGCGGGTGGTGTAGACCACCCCGGCGGAGTTGGTGGCGCGCAGCGTGGCCTGGGCCGCGGGGATCTCCAGGGAGCCGAGGACCAGGATGAGCAGCACGGCCAGTAGCCATGCGACGCGCCCGGGACGGTACCCGTAGGCCACGGTGGCCCCGAACACCGCGTCCAGGGCGCGCCGCAGTCCCGCGCCGCGCCCGCTGATCAGCTGGCGCGCCTGGGCCCGCTGGGCGATCAGGATGCCCTCGGCCGCGCTGGTGTAGCCGTGCTGGCGGAACACCCGGGCCGCCTGCTCGTAGGGACCGGCGTCGGACCTCCCCCACCGCGGTAACCGATACAGCAGCCGGACCGTCCCGCCGACGCGCATCCGGTCGGCCTGGATGGCCCGCTCCTGGCCAGCGCTGATGCTGGTGTCCAGGCACAGCAGCCGGCCGCCGATGTCGGCCTCGCACAGCCAGATCGCGGACCGCCGGGTGATGCTCGCGCTGGTGGGGTGCGCGCCGGCCACCCGCGACCGTGACAGATCGAGGTCACCACGGACGTGCAGCCCGTTGGCCAGCAGGCCGGGCAGCGCAGCGGACCCGGTCAGGGCCAGCTCCCGTAGCTGGGCGTTCTCCGCCAGCAGAGCCGAGTCGAACTCACATCCCTCGAACCGGAGCGGGAACGGCACCTCCAGTCCGGCCAGGTCGACGGGAGCACGCACCGAGGCGTACCGCAGCCGGAGGCCACGCGGGTCGATCTGGTCCTTCAGCTCCAGGCAGCACCGGCGGAGCAGGGCCGCGCCGACCGGGCGCCGGGCGCCGCCGTCCGCGCAGTCGAGCACCCGGCCCAGCCGCCCGGCCGCCAGGAGCTCAGCCTCGCTCACCTCTTCCATGGTGTGCTCCCCACCGTCGGCCTCCGCGCCGGCACGGGATCCGTAACGGGCACGGGTCCAAGTCTGAGGCCCCCGGCGGCCCGCCGGGGGCCTCATGGGCACGCATGCGCCCGCGTTTCCTGGTTACCCTGGGCCAGGGCGAGCCAGGGAGGCCGGTGTGGAACAGGCCGAAGTCACGCGCTTGGAGCAGCTCATCGACCGCGAGGTCAAGGCGCGGTTCGCGCCCGGTGCGGTGCGCCGGGTCGCCCTCCTGCAGCACGGGGACGACCCGGCCATCGGGCCGGATGAGCTGCTGGTACGGGTCTTTGCCGGGGCATCCGGTCCGGCCGGGCACGGTCAGCAGGCGCTGGATGAGTGGGCCCAGGAGCACGAGACCGGGATGAGACGGCTGCGGCGTGAGCTGTCGCTGCGGCTGCCCCCGGCGCGGCTGCTCGAGTTCACCATGGACGGCGGCGGGGACGGCGCGCCCCGGATCTGCCTGCCGGACGACCCGGCACTGGCGGACCAGCCGCTGCCCGGGCGCGAGGTCGCGGCGACCGCGGCGTCGCTGCTGCGCGCCAGCTACGTGTTCCGCGACCGGGCGGAGCAGGCCGCCACGGTGATCGAGACCCGGCTGGCCGCCGGGGAGTACGACGAACTGGACGAGGGCACGCTCGCCGAGCGGCTCACCCGCCAGATGTACGAGATCTGCGCGGACAAGCACCTGCGGGTCCGGGTGACCCCGCCGCGGCCGGTGCGCCCCGAGCCGGGCGGCCCGGCCAGGCCCGGGCCCCGGCGGCGGGAGCAGGAACGGGGACACCCGGGCAACTACGGGATCTCCCGGGTCGAGCGGCTCGACGGCAACGTCGGCTACCTGGACCTGCGCGGGGTCGCTCACCCGGGGCCCGGCGCAGCGGCCATCGCCGCCGCCATGGAGCTGGTCTCCGGCACGTACGCACTGATCATCGACCTGCGCCGGAACGGCGGGGGCTCCCCGGAGGGGGTGGTGTTCTGGTGCAGCTACCTGTTCCCCGGCGACGGCACCCACCTGAACGACATCTTCGACGCGGGCACCGGCGAGACCAGGCAGTTCTGGACGCTGGCCCACGTGCCGGGGGCCCGCTACCTGGACCGGCCCGTCTACCTGCTGACCAGTCACGAGACGTTCTCCGGCGGCGAGGACTTCTGCTACACCCTGCAGGCGCAGGGCCGCGCGGAACTGATCGGCGAGACGACCGGCGGCGGCGCCCACCCGACCAGAACGATTCCGGTCTCGCCGTCGCTGGCGATCTCCGTGCCGCACGCGCGCTCGGTCAATCCGGTCACCGGGACGAACTGGGAGGGCACCGGCGTCACGCCGGACATCACCGTGGCCGCCGCCGAGGCCTATGACGTGGCCTACGCCCGGGCGCTGCGGCACGTCCTGACCCTCGACGTCCCCCCGCCCGTCGCCGAGGAAGCCCGCGCCGCCCTGGCCACCCTGGAAGCCGGCGCCCAGGAGAGCTGACGGGACGGCCGCCTGCGGCCGGAAGCGGCCCACCGGGCCCATCAATCTATGGGCAGGCTTCTGGGTCGCATGTGCCAGTTTCTCTGCCCGTAGGCGCCGGGTGCGGGAGCGCGAATGCGGGCACGCAAGCATCGTGCCGCCCGGGAAGCGGGCGGGGTCAGGGGATCTCGTCGATCACGGGCAGCATCGGCGGCCGGTCAGGCTTCCTGGATGCCGCGGGATTTGCGGGCGCGCATGCGGCCGCGCTCCTTGGCGTCCAGGACGACCTTGCGCAGGCGGACGGCGGAGGGGGAGACCTCGACGCATTCGTCGTCGGCACAGAACTCCAGGGCCTGCTCCAGGCTGAGCAGCCGCGGCGGGACCAGGCGCTCCAGTTCCTCACCGGTGGACTGGCGGACGTTGGTCACCTTGCGCTCACGGCAGATGTTGACGTCCATCTCATCGGACCGGGAGTTCTCGCCGACGATCATGCCCTCGTACACCTCGGTGCCGGGTGACACGAACAGCGAACCACGCTCCTGCAGGCTGAACATCGCGTACGCGGCGGAGTTGCCGGAGCGGTCGGCGACCAGCGACCCCGACGGCCGGGTCCGCAGATCACCAGACCACGGCTCGTAGCCCTCGAAGACGTGGTGGGCGATGCCGGTGCCTCGGGTGTCGGACAGGAACTGCGTGCGGAAGCCGATCAGCCCGCGCGACGGCACCACGAAGTCCAGGCGCACCCAGCCGGTGCCGTGGTTCGTCATGGACTCCATCCGGCCCTTGCGCACCGCCAGCAGGGACGTCACCGCGCCGAGGTATTCCTCGGGCACGTCGACGGCCAGCCGCTCCACCGGCTCGTGCACCTTGCCGTTCGCCTCGCGGGTGACGACCTGGGGACGGCCCACGGTCAGCTCGTAGCCTTCCCGCCGCATGGTCTCGACCAGCACGGCCAGGGCCAGCTCGCCGCGGCCCTGGACCTCCCAGGTGTCCGGCCGCTCGGTGGGCAGCACGCGCAGCGACACGTTGCCGACCAGCTCGCGGTCCAGCCGGTCCTTGACCAGCCGCGCGGTTACCTTGGTGCCCTTCTCGCGGCCGGCCAGCGGGGAGGTGTTCACGCCGATCGTCATGGAGATCGCGGGCTCGTCCACGGTAATGAGCGGCAGCGGGCGCGGGTCGTCCACGTCGGCCATCGTTTCGCCGATCATGATGTCCGGGATCCCGGCGATCGCGACGATGTCGCCGGGGCCGGCCGAATTGGCAGGCACGCGGTCCAGCGCCTCGGTCAGGAACAGCTCGGAGATCTTCACCCGCTCCAGGGAGCCGTCCCGGCGGCACAGCACCGCCTGCTGGCCCCGCGTCATGGTGCCGTTGTAGATCCGGCACAGCGCGATCCGGCCCAGGTAGGACGACGCGTCCAGGTTCGTGACGTGCGCCTGCAGCGGCGCGTCCGGGTCGTACACCGGGGCCGGCACGGTCTCCCGCAGCACGTGGAACAGCGGCTCCAGGTCCGGGGAGTCAGGCAGCTCACCATTGGCGGGCCGCTCCAGGGAGGCGCGCCCGGCCCGGGCGGACGCGTAGACGATCGGGAACTCGATCTGCTCCTCGCTCGCGTCCAGGTCGATGAACAGCTCGTAGCAGGCGTCCACCACCTCGGCAATCCGGGCGTCGGGCCGGTCGACCTTGTTGATCACGAGGATCACGGGCAGGTTGGCTTCGAGCGTCTTCCGCAGCACGAACCTGGTCTGCGGCAGCGGGCCCTCGCTCGCGTCCACCAGCAGCACGACGCCGTCCACCATGGACAGGCCACGCTCGACCTCGCCGCCGAAGTCCGCGTGCCCAGGCGTGTCCACGATGTTGATGACGAGCCCATCGTGATGCACGGCGGTGTTCTTGGCCAGGATCGTGATGCCCTTTTCGCGCTCCAGGTCACCGGAGTCCATCACCCGGTCGGCCACGTGCGACCCGGCCCGGAACGCGCCGGACTGCCACAGCATGGCGTCGACCAGCGTGGTCTTGCCGTGGTCGACGTGCGCGACGATCGCGACATTCCTGATCTCGTCGCGGGTCGCGTGGCTCTGCGATGCACCGGCGGCCGGTCCGGCCTGGACGTGACGTGTGGGCATGCGGGAATCTCGCTCGCTCTGTGCGGGGAGGCGCCGTTCGATGTGGCGGCCTGGCTAGTTTATTCGGCTCCGGCAGGCGCGCGGGTACGTAGCGCCGCCCGGCGAGGACGCGCTGATCCCCGGGGAGCCATGTCGTAGAACACTTCCATGTCCGGTGGCATTCCGCGGCGACGGTACTTAGGCCCGCCTGCGCCGGGGCCCGCGGGCCTAAGACGGCATCCGGCGCAGAGATAAGGAATTCGCCCGATGCGGCGGGCGGGGCCTTACGGCGAACCTGAATGTGCAGGCGATGGGACGGTCGCCCCGCAGGAGGAGAAACCATGCATCCGGAAATGATTCGTGCGATCGCCGCGCAGCAGGTAACGGACCGGCTGGCGGAAGCGCGGGCCTGGCACTGGGCCAGGATGGCCCGGCAGGCCCGCAAGGCGCGCCGGCACGGCCACGATGGCCCCGACCCGCTCGCCGGCGTTCGCATCCCCGACTACGTAGACGCCACATTCGAGGGCCTGGCCGGGCGTGTGGCCGCCGGCGGCCACACGGCAGGCGGCGCGGCGGGGCGCCGGGACGCGGTCTGAGGCACGGGCCACCGTGACCGCGCCAGGGCCCGGTGCCGTCCCCCTGGGTTCTCCGGAGGGGTCCCGGAGACACCCGGGGGGCGGCCCCGGCACGCCCTGGGGCGGCCGGGCCGGGGGAAGCGGCTTCCCCGCGCTTTCCGCCGTCGGGGCCCGGGCGGGGAGCCCGTTTAACCTTTCGGAAATGTCGGACCCGGATGGCATCCTGGACAGCATGAGACCGCGAGTGGTCAGCCCGGTTCTCGTCGGCCGGGAAGGCGAGATCAGCCGGCTGTGCTCGGCGTTCGCCACGGTGCGGGAAGGCCATCCGGCCACCGTGCTCGTCGGCGGCGAAGCGGGCGTGGGCAAGTCCCGGCTGATCAGCGAGTTCACCCGGGCTGAGCAGGAGGCCGGGGCGCGCGTGCTGACCGGCGGCTGCCTCGAACTGGGCGCCGACGGGCTGCCGTTCGCACCGTTCACCGCCGTGCTCCGGGACCTGGTCCGGGAGCTGGGCGCCGAAGCGGTCGCCGGGATGCTGGCCGGCCGGGCCATACGGGAGCTGGCCCGGCTGCTGCCCGAGCTCGGTGAACCGCCCTCCGGCGGCGATCAGGGCGAGGCGCGGGCCCGGCTGTTCGAGCAGGTGCTGGTGCTGCTGGAGCACCTGGCCGAGCGCGCCCCGGTGATCCTGGCCATCGAGGACGCGCACTGGGCCGACCGGTCCAGCCGTGACCTGCTCGCCTTCCTGATCGGCAACCAGCGGGCCCTGGACGGCGTGCTCGTGGTGATGACCTACCGCTCCGACGAGCTGCACCGGACGCATCCGCTGCGCCCGCTGATCGCCGAGCTCGACCGGATCGACTGGGTGGAGCGGATGGATCTGCCGCGGCTCACCCGGCGGGAGGCCGGGGAACTGGCCGGCCGCATCATGGGCAGCGCGCCGGACCCGCTGTACACGGACCGGCTGTACCGGCGCACCGAGGGCAACCCGCTGTTCCTGGAAACCTTGCTGACGAGCCACGAAGCCGACAGCGGCGAGCTGCCGGACACGCTGCGGGACCTGCTGCTCATCGGCGTGCACCGGCTGCCGGAGGAGTCACAGGAGCTGCTGCGGACCGCGAGCGCGGGCGGTGAGCGCGTGGGGCACGCCCTGCTCGCCGCGGTCAGCGGGCTCGGCCCCGACGAGATGACCCGTGTGCTGCGTCCTGCCGTCACCGCCAACACCCTGCTCACCGACGCGGACGGCTACGTGTTCCGGCACGCCCTCATCCGCGAGGCGGTCCACGAGGACCTGCTGCCGGGTGAGCACGGCCGGCTGCACGCCCGGTTCGCGCAGGCCATCGACGCCGACCGCAGCCTGGTGCCACCCGACCGGGCGCACATCGAGATGGCACACCACTGGTACTCCGCGCACGATGTGACCTCCGCGCTGGCCAGTGCCTGGCAGGCGGCGGCCGAGGCCGCCAAGGCGGTGGCCCACGCCGAGCGGCTCACCCTGGTCGCGCGCGTCCTCGAGCTGTGGGCTCAGGTGCCGGACGCAGCGGAACGGATCGGCGCGGACCACGTCCAGGTACTGGAGGAGGCGGTCGAGGCGGCCTACGACGCCGGCGACGCCGAGCGCGGCACCTCCCTCGCCACCGCCGCGCTGAAGGAACTGGACACCGCGGCCGACCCGGTCCGGGTCGCGAAGCTGCTGCACCGGCGGGCCGATTTTAGCCACCAGCTGGGCCGGGACAATACGAGCGACCTCAAACGGGCGCTGGAACTCGTGCCGCGCGAGCTGTCCGCGGCCACCCGGGCCCGGATCCTGCTGGCCTGCAACCATCACGGGGGCCGGCACCAGCCCGAGGACCAGGCCGCCGGCGAGGAGGCCCTGGAGCTGGCCCGCGAGGCCGGTGACTGCGTCGGCGAGGCCAGCGCCCTGCTCTCGCTGGCGGTGATCCTGGCTGATCCGGGCGGGATGGCAAAGCCGGGCGGCACGTGCCTGGAGATGGTGGCGCAGGCGAAGGAGATCGCCCGCCGGGGTAACGCCTACAAGTCCCTGCTGCACGTCGCCATCAACGAGTCGCACCTGCTGGAGGGCGCGGGCGATCACGAGGCCGCGGCCGAGGTGGCACGGCAGGGCGTCGTCACCGCCGAGGAGTACGGGCTGTCCCGCACGTCGGGCACATTCCTGGCCATCAACCTGGCGGAACCGCTGCTGTGGCTCGGCCGGTGGGACGAGGCCGCCGAGGTCATCGAGCGGGCCAAGGAGCTCTCGCCGCCCCCGCTGACTCTGGCCTCGCTGGAGATCGGGGCCGGCCTCATCGCGGTGGCCCGCGGCGACACCGCCCAGGCGGCGGCGTGCACGGCCGCCGCAGGCCGGGTGATCCGCACCGTCCGGTTCAAGGATCAGCATCAGCTTCCGCAGGCGCAGCTGGAGATCGACGCCGCCGCCGGGAGGGGTGACGCCGCCGCGGCCGTCCGGATCGCCGCGGACGCGATCGGCCAGTACGGCTTGCCGGGCAGCATCACCCGCTACGGATGGCCGCTGCTGGTGTCGGCGGCCCGGGCCGGCGCGCTGGCGCTGCGGCGGGCGGATGCCAGCGGCGAGCCGCTGCGGGAGGACGCCAGGGCGCTGCTGGGCGCGCTGCGCGGGATCGGTGCGGAGCTCGGCGCGTACGGCCCGGTGCAGGACGGCTGGCGGCGGACGTTCACCGCGGTGATACGGGAGGCGCAGCAGGCCCTGGATGGCGCGGGCGGGCGGGGCGGCCCGGGCGGTTCCGGGGAGCAGGGTGACCCGGAAAGCCCGGCGGGCGCCAGGCACCAGGCGGGCGGGGAACGCAGCGGCGCCGCGGGCCTGTGCGCCGCGTGGGACGAAGCGGCGGCCGCCTGGGCGGCCGTCCGGCAGCCGTACCAGGAGGCGGAGGCGCTGGCGGGCGCGGCCCGGGCGGCCCTGACGGCCGGTGATCGCGACGGGGCGGCCACGCGGCTGCGGCGGGCGGCCGCGCTGGCGGCGGCCCTGCGGGCCGGGCCGCTCAGTGAGGAGATCTCACGGCTGTCCCACGGGGTGCTGCGGACCGTCGGCGACCGGGCCGCCAGCGGCACGGGCGATGCGGCGGGCGCCGCGAGCGACGCGCCCGGGGCGGCGCCGCTCGGCCTGACCGCGCGCGAGCTCGAGGTGCTGGAGCTGGTCACGGCCGGGCGGAGCAACCGGGAGATCGCGGCGGAGCTGTTCATCTCGGCCAAGACCGCGAGCGTGCACGTGTCCAACATCCTGGCCAAACTCGGGGTGGGCAGCCGGGGAGAGGCGGCCGCGACCGCCTACCGGCTGGGCCTGTTCGACCCCGCCCCCGCCTCGTCGGCCTGACGTCAGCCGCCGCCGTTGTTGACCGACTGGATCTCGTTGACGGTGATCGGGCCCTGCCAGGCCGTCCCGTTCAGCTGAGTGCCGGGGACCGGGCGGCAGCCGGCCGGGGCAGGCGGCGGGCCGCCGTTGACCGGCGCCCAGCAGGCCTGCCAGGTCATCGTCGCGGTGACCTGCCACTTCGCCGGGGACTGGAACGTCAGGCCACAGTCGATCGGCGTGCCTGGCCCCACGTTCTGCGCGGCGGGGGTGCCCATCTCGGTCGAGCCCAGGTACCCGCATTTGGTGGTGTCCGGCGTGTACTGCGACCCGCCGGAGGCGCTGACCGTCAGCTTGGACGGCACCGCCCACACCGTCGCGGCCGCGTTGCCCAGGGTCGCCGTGACCATGGCGTACGGCATCCCGGCGGGGGTGGTGTAGTGGTTGGGGGCGAGCGTCACCCGCAGGAACGTGGGCAGGTTGGTGTAGGTGGTCCCGGCCGGATTGAGCAGCAGCTGACCCGCGGCCGGCAGGCGCATCACCCCCACGGCGAGCTGGGCCAGCGTCTGGGGCGGGATGCTGATACCCGGCGGCGCATTCCCGGGCAGCACCCAGGTGAACAGCGGCAGGGCCGCGCACGCCTGGAGCTGCGCGGCGTTGTCGGCCGGATTGGCCGGCAGCTCGTACCATTCCCCGGGCGTCTCCGGCTGCGAGTTGACCAGTGTCCTGGCCTGCTTGACGGACAGCGGGATCTCGAACAGGTCCGGGGGGTTGGTGCCGTACTGGCTCAGGATGGTCTGGCTGCCCTGATGCGCGCCGCCGAGCGGTTCCCACAGGCAGGGCGGCGGGGTGATGTCCACGACCGTGTTACCGCCGCCGTTGGGGTCATAGTTGTTGCCGCCGAACGTGACCATCTTCTGCAGCATGGCGGTGCAGCTGTCCCCGGTCGAGCAGCCCACGCTGGACGTGCCGTTCCCGGCGCTCGCGGGCGAGACGGCCACGGCGGGCCCGGCCAGGCCCGCGGCCAGGATGACGATCGCAGCGATGCGGCGTCTCACGGCTTGCACTCCTTCGCCCGCGGATAGTAGATCGGGGGCAGATCAGAGATCACTTTCCACTGGCCCGCGGAATCCTCCGCGAGCTGATCGGTGTAGCGGTAGTAATGCTGATCGGCGGGCGTGGTGTCCGGGATGACCTTTCCCGTCTGTGCGTTCGTGTTCGAGGAGCCAGCGTTGTCGAAGCAGGCGGACACGTCGAGATCTCCGCTGACCGTCGGGTCGGGCACCGCCGCCATGTCGGAGAAGCCGATGGTCCCGGTGAACGACTCGCCGGTGATGCCGGGCTGGGACAGCGCGCTCTGCACCTCGGTCTGCATGGCCGGGCTGACGTAGCCGGTCCAGCTGGTGTCCTGGCCGCTGGTGTATTCGGCGTAGAGGTACGCCAGCTCGTAGTCCTTGTCGGTCAGCACGGCCTGCGCCTGGCTGGCGTCCGCCGGCAGCCAGTTCGTCATCTCGATGTGCACGTTCTTGCCGAACGGCGGCATAACGACCGACGTCCCGCCCCCGGCTGAGGCGCCCGGCGTCGCGGGCGGCATGCTGCCCTGCGGGTGGAACGTCGCGGTGGTCCCGCTGCCGCCACTAGCGCACGCGGCCACGGTCAGCAGGCCTGCGCCGGCCAGCGCGGCCCTGGTGTACCTGTTCCGCATGACGCCTCCACCTCCGGCGGTTGGCCAACCTACCGAACCCGGGCAAATGCCACGACAGCCGTTACCGAGATGATGCATCGTGCGGCTTTGTGTGTGGCTCGCGATCAGGGGACCGCACTCGTTACCACGTAGCCGGGGACGCTTCCGTTCGGGACGGCGGGCGATCTCCGCACGGCGGGATCGCCGCACCGTGTCCCGTCCCGTCATGGGCCGGCCCGCCGCCCGCATCAGGCCGCCGACGTCCGCCACGACGGCAGCAGCTCGTCGATAAGCGCCTCGGTCTCCGGTGCCATCCGCGGCATCACCTCGTCCAGCTCGGCGCGGGCCGACACCTCGCCGACCACCGCGCGCAGCACGTGCTCCTGGCCGGTCGCGGACGCGCCGAGCAGCAGCCCGCGCCACAGCATCTCGTCGTTGAATGCCAGCCGGAGGCCGGCCCGGGCGGCCGCCATGGCGCCCTCCGCGTCGCCGGCCATCAGCCGCAGCGCCGACAGCCGGTGCGCGGCGTCGGCGATCTGCGCGGTCGCCTCGTATTCGAAGCTGTCCGCGGCGACCCAGGCGTACCGGCTGGGATCACGGCCGTCGAGCAGCTGGCCGCGCACCAGCCCGAGGGCGCGATCCAGGGCGGCGGCCTCCTCGTCGGTGCGGCCGCTCTCCGCCGCGTGCCCGGCCTGGGCGAGCAGGGCCCGGAACACCAGCCAGTCGACGCGTACCTGGGAGCCGAGGCGCAGGCGGCTGCCGGCGTCGGTGGTCAGGTTGGGCCGTCCCACGTCGTCGGTGCCCAGCCACGCCTGGACGCGGGCCAGCGCCGCGTCGCGCACTTCGGACGGCACGCCGCGCGGCCAGATCGCGCCGGTCAGCACGTTGGGGTGCACCCCGCCGGGGTGGGTGGCGAGGTAGGCGACCAGCTCGGTGGACAGCGCCTGGCGCGGCCTGTCCACCGGGCCGGGGGCCTCGATCGTGAGCGGCCCCAGCAGGCCGATCTCCACCGGCATCCGTGAGCCCGGCACGAGCTGCGCGGACGGGGCCCCGTCGTCGTCCGGGCCGTTCAGGTCCACGCCGCCGGCCCTGGTCGCGGTGCGGAACAGGTCCGTCACGGCACCGTACTGGCTGGCCGGCAGCAGCTGCGCGGCCAGGTCGAATCCGAGTACGTCGGCCCGAGCAGGCCCTGGCCGGTGACTTCCCAGGTCCAGGTGGCGCCGCGGATGTCACCCGCGACGACGAAGCCGAGCGCGGAACGGTGCCGGGTCCGGGCCAGCGTGAGCAGCCGCTCGCGCTGCGTGGGAGTGGGCGGGACGGCCATGATCAGGTAGTGCGGTGCCCAGGCCTGCGCGTCGGTGGTCCGGGACCGCCCGGTGAGCACGGAGTCGCGGCCGGATTCGGCCAGGGCCCGCTCCACCTCGGCGGCGCGGGCCTGCAGGGCCGGCAACGCCTCGTCCAGGGTGGCCACGGCGGTCACCCGCTCGGGCGCGATCATGGTCAGCTCCTCGCCGAAACCGACCAGCGTGATCCGCATCTGGTCGGACCAGCGGTTGGTGGCCAGCTCGACGGCGAGCGCCGCCAGCGCCGCCTGCACCGGGCGGTGCGGGCCGCGCACCGCGATCAGCCCGTGCGCGACCTCCAGGTCGACGAGGATCCGGCCGGTCTCGTTCGTCCCGATCGACACGAGGCCGGGGTACGGGGCGAGCGCGCCGCTGGCGCCATCCAGGCCCAGACCGCCCGTGGCGTCCAGCGGAAGCCGCCACACCGCGCCGCCGTCGGCGGCCGTCCATGGCGCGGGTGGGCTGGGATCGGCCGGGGCGACCCACAGGTCGAGGTTCTCCGCCCCGATGTGCGCCGCGAACACGGTCGGCAGCGCCTTGTCCTGGCTGGCCAGCGCCTGGGAAAGCTGCCGGAGCCCGATGTCAAGCAGCCGCACCGACGGCTCGTCCGCGCCAAACCGCAGCGCGTTCTCCGCCATCGCCGCGGGCCCGTCCGGCACGGCGATCCGCTGGCCGAACGCCCGCCGCCACAGCTGTTCACGCCGCCGCCGGCCGAGCGCGGCCAGCACCCCCGCCGCGAGCAGCGACGCCGCCGAGAGCTCGTAGGGGTACGGCAGCGGGTCCGGCGCCTGCTGGCCCGGCGCGGCCAGGGCATTGTCACCAGACCGAACGGGACTTGCGGCGGCCGCCCCGGTGCCGGAACTTACGGAGCCGGAGGTTCCCGGTGCGGCGCCGCCCGGGACGGCGGCGGTGTTCCCGGCGGCGGTGTTCCCGGCGGCGGGGGCCGGGGCGGCGCTGTCCGGGGTCACGGTCTCGATGCCGGGGCCGTACGCGTCCTGCGGCATCCGCAGGATCCAGCCGGGCCGGATGAGGCTGGCGATCGTCAGCTGGCTGCCGTCCGGCTGCAGCCGGTCCTTGTTCATCGCGTAGATCTCGGGGTAGCGCCGGCCGTCCCCGAGGTGGTTCTCCGCGATTTCCCACAGGCTCTCGTGATAGCGGCCGTCCGGCGGCTTGACGACGTAGACCTTCTCCGCGCTCGGCGACTGCGCGACGGCGGGCGGCGCCACCGGCTGGGGGGCGGTCGACTGCGGGCCCTGCGCGCCGCGCGTGCCCGGCATGACCGAGGACACCGTATGGCTGGGGCCCGGCGGCCCGGAGTGCGCGAACGCCGGCGACAGCGCCGCCCCGGCGGTGAACAGCAGCAGCGCCGCGGTGACGAGGCGGTGCGCCGCGGACTGGGTGGCGCCGGCCAGCGGGACCTGGGCGGGCAGGCCGACGTTGCGGGCCGCCGCCTTGATCTCGACGATCACGCACCACACCAGCTGGAGCCAGGCCAGCCAGATGGCGACGGACAGCACGCGCAGGATCGACGGGATGCCGAGCTGGTGGGTGAGCACGGACAGGCCGGCCGTGCCGTGCGGCACCGGCAGGCCGATGACGGTGATCAGGCCGATCGGGACGCCGATGGTCAGCACGGCCAGGGCCATGATCGCGAGGATGCCGATCAGCACGTCCCCGGCGGTCCGGGCCGGCACCTGCACGGGCCTTCTCAGCCCCGGAATCGGCGGCGCCATCAGCACACTCCTTGTTGAACAGCGTTCCCGCATTCGGACGTGGCGGTCCCGGTGGCGGTCTCGGTGAACGAGCCGAGCAGCCCGCCCCCGATCAGCGGCCGGGTAGTGATCTGGACGGTGACCGCGGCCTGGGTCTGGCTGGAGGCCTGGGCGGGGCAGGCCGTCATCGCGACCGTCGTCCCGGTCAGCCCGGCCCCGTAACGCTGCACGACCTGCTGCGCGTACCCGCACGCGGTTGCCCAGTCGATCGGGAAGGCCCCGCCGGGGGCGTTCCCGGCGCGGAGGGCAGCCGGGGCGACGTCCTCGGCCGCGGCGCGGGCGGCCTGCCCGGCGATGTCGGCGGCGCGCTCCCGGGCGTTCATCGCGTTGCCGCCGTCCACGATGAGGGCGGTCAGGAAGATCACCGCGACCGCGAAGACCACGGTGAACACCGCGACCGACCCGCGGTCACGTGCGCCGTCCTGCGGTGCCAGCCGGCCGTGGCCATAGCTGCGGCGGGGCGCGGGAAAGGCGCGGCGGGCGCAGGCCAGCATGGCCGGGGCGGCGCGGGTGAGCGGGGCCCGGGCGGCCCGGGCGAGCGTGGTCAGCAATTCGCCCCCCGGCACATGAACGGGTCCAGCGGCGCGACCGCCGTCCCGGTAACCGGGGAGGCGGCGCTGAAGCCGAGGAGGGTGAAGGGCGACATGTTCACGCTGCAGTTGACCGTCACGGTCACCGCGTCGCCCGGCTGGACGACGGCACCGTCCGCGGGGAACCCGGTGACCCCGACGGCCACCGTGCCGCCGTCGCACCAGCCGGAAGCGGCCAGGTCCGCGTCGGCGGACTGCTGGGCGAGCGACACCGCGGCACCGGCCGTCCGCGCGACCGACGCAGCCCGCGCGGCGTCCCGGGCCGCGCCGTCGATCGCGCCGTGCGACTCGACCCACCGGCCGCCCGCCCCCACCAGCAGCAGGAGCAGGACCAGCGCCGGGGCGATGACCACCAGCTCGACCGACATCGAGCCGCGGTCCCCCGGCGCCTGAGTCTGCTGGGGGCCTTGAGGTTCACAGGCTTGCTGGGGCTCACGTGGGAATCGAGGCCTGTGGAGGAAACCGGGCCACGGCCGCAGGCTCATCCGCGGCCCCCGCACGCCCCGTTGTCCGCCGCACCGCGGAAGCATTCGACCGGGCCGCCCGCCGTCTCGGTGATCGTCCACTTGATGCCGAAGAAGTTGAACACCGAATACGCCATCGGCCCGGACACGGTGACGAACACCTGGTTGGCCGGGTCACCGTAGGCGTCGGTCTTCAGGCTGCTCAGCAGGCTGGTGTTCAGGGTGTCGTAGTAGCCGGACGACGCCTGCTCGGCCAGCGCCGGCCAGCTGGCGGTCATCGCCGCGTTCTCCCGGGCGACCTGCGCCCCGGCCTGGGCCGCCGCCAGGGCCACCTGCCGGGCGTTGAACCACAGGCCAAACTGCACGATCAGCATGATGATCATCAGAAAGCCGGGGGCCAGGACGGCCAGCTCAACCACGCTGGAGCCGCGGTCGCCACGCTGGAGGGGCGAGGCGGCCAGCTTCGGGCGGGACCGCGGGCGGGGCTTTCGGAGTCTCATGGCGGGAGTTTCCGGGAGCGGGGTTAGCCGTGGATCTGGCTGCTTTCGGAGGAGACGAACGTCTTGATCACTGCGAGCAGGGCCACCGCGATGCCGAGGATGACCGCCGTGATGATGGCCAGCTCGACAGCGGAGGCGCCGAGGTCGCCCCGCGCCCTGGCCTGTGCCAATTTGACCTTTCGCGCGCTGAGCAGCGCCGTCAGGTAATCCCGTACAGCGGTGGTGAAGTGATACATGCAATTCCCTCCCGGAATCTGCGATACGCAGAGAACTCATCAATGTCCTTGGACACCCAGAAGCACTCCTACGACGGGGAAAACGAGAAACACCAGAAAACCTGCGACCAGGAACATTTGCGCCACCAGCATGGATTGCGAGCGCTCGCCCGCCTGCCCTTCGAGGTCGGCCAGCTCGCGGCGGCGCAGGCTGACCGCGCGGGCGGTGAGCGACTCACGGACCTTGGCCCCGTCCTCGGCGACCAGGCTGAGCGCGGCGGCCAGGTCGCGCAGTTCGTCGAGACGGATCTCCTCGCCGAGGGCACCGAGGGCCTGCCACGGGGTCTGGCCGGTGATCCGGGCGTTGGCGAGGGCGTCCCGGATCCGCCACATCGACCAGCCGCCACCGATCTCGCTCGCGGCCATCAGCGCCTCGGGTACGCCGCGCCCGCCGGCCAGGTTCATCCCGACCAGGTCCAGGAAGGCACCGACCGCGTGCCGGAAATCCTTCCGCCGCTGCGCGGCCTTCTGCTTGACCTCGACGTAGGGCAGTGCCGAGAAACCGATCGCCAGCAGCAGGCCACCCCAGATCGGGATGACGAAAGATACGTGAATGCCGGCGACGTCCAGAAGGAGCAGCAGAATGGGGCCAATCAGGAAGCCGAGGACCCCGAGCAGCACGCTGGTGGCGAGGAAATTCTCGAAGGATTTCCCGGCCAGGGCCAGGTCGTTGCGCAGCGCGGGGAATTCCCAGCCCTGTTCCTTGCAGAACGCGGCCAGCCCAATGCCCAGCCGCCGGGTGAGCTCGCTTTCGTTCTCGCCGGAGAACCGCCGGGCCGGGGCGGCGGCGGCCGGGCGGGCGTCGAAGGCGGCCAGCTGCCGCCCGAGGCTGACCCGGCGCGGCAGCAGCGCGACGATCAGCAGGAAGATCCCGGCTCCGGCGACCGCACCGGCGATGATGGCGGCGGTCATGAGCCGTTTCCCCGCCAGGCGGCGACGGTCTCCGGCGCGCTGACGGCGGCGCCGCCGGCGAGCGGCTCGGCCAGCAGCCGTTCCGGTGCGTCGAAGCGGGCGAGCTTACGCAGCCAGAAGAAGCCCGCCGCGTAGAAGCCGGCCACCACGACGAGCACGACCTGGCCGAGCGGCTGGTCGTAGACCGAGACGTAGCTGTGGTTGAACACCCCGAGCAGCAGCGCGACCGCGACGGCGACGAGCACCACGATCTGCACGCTGCGGCGGGTGGCGCGGCGGTCGGCGTTGATCTTCCGCCGCATGTCCAGTTCTTCGCGTACCGACGTCGACAGCCCGCCCAGCAGGTCGCGCAGCCCCGGCCCGCGCAGCCGGGAGTTGATGATGAGCGCCGCGATGATGAGGTCGGCGCCGGGGTCGTCGAGGTCGTCGGCGAACCGGCGCAGCGCGTCGGGCATCGGCATCCGGGTGTGCAGCCGGTCCACCAGCCGGGCCAGCGGCTCTTGCAGTGACGGCGCGGCGGCCCGCTGGGACGACGGGATGGCCTGCTCCAGGCCGACCGCGCCGGCGATCGTGTCCCGCAGCGATTCGGTCCAGGAGGCCAGGCCCTCGAGCCGGGCGATGGCGCGCCGCTCACCGGCCGCGCCGCCCAGTGAGCGCCAGCCGAGCGCGAGCAGCGCGACGCCGATCCCGGCCACGACCCAGCGGGTCGCCAGCAAGGTGAGTGCGCCCAGCACGAGGGCGACCGCGCCGCGAACGCCGGCCACGTCGCGCAGTGCCTGCTCCAGCTTGCTGGCGCGGGCGCTCGCGGGCCGGGCGGGTACCCCGCGGATGGCCATGACAAGGAGGAAAACGCCGCCGCCGAGCACGGCCCCGGCCAGGATGCCGAGCAGCGGGTAGGGCGCGGGCCCGGTCATGCCCACCTCCCGGCGGACGGGTCGTACCCGTGCTGCATGAGCTCGTCCAGGCAGGAGACCGGGGCGCGGGACACCGCGTGGCCGTCCGGGCCCGGCGCGAAGACCTCGCTCGACAGCACCCGGCCATCGACCCCGGTCACCTCGCGGACGCTGTTGACGAAACGGCGCAGCCGGCCGCCGCGGGCGTACTCGTTCCGTTTCTCGATGAAGACGACGAGGTCGATCGCCCCGGCGATGAGCATGTGGGTGGCCTCCACCGGCAGCCGTTCCCGGGCCTGGATCGCGTAGGTGGAGATGCGGTTGAACACCTCGAGCGAGTTGTTGGCGTGGATGGTGGACAGGGATCCGTCGTTGCCCTGGGTCATCGCGTTGAGCATGGTGACGATCTCGTCGCCGAGCACCTCACCGACGATGACCCGGCTGGGGTTCATCCGCAGCGAGCGGCGGACCAGCTCGGCCATGGGGATGGCGCCGTGCCCCTCCATGTTGGGCAGCCGTTCCTCGAAGGCGACGACGTTGGGGTGCAGCTCGGGGAAGTGGTCCAGGCCGAGTTCCAGCGCCCGCTCCACGGTGATGAGGCGTTCCTCGGGCGGGATCTGGTTGGCGAGCGCGCGCAGCAGCGTCGTCTTCCCCGCGTTGGTGGCCCCGGCGATCATGATGTTCTTCCGCGCGGCGACCGCGGCGGCGAGGAAGGACGCCACCTCGGTGCTCATCGTGGCGTTGCCCACCAGGTCGGCGAGGAACACCTTGCCCATCCGGGCGCGCCGGATGGAGATCGCCGGCCGGAGGGCCACGTCCATGACCGCGGACAGCCGGGAACCGTCCGGCAGGCGCAGGTCGAGCTGCGGGTTGGCGGTGTCGAAGGGCCGGCTGGACAGGCCGGAGTAGGCGGCCAGGACCTGGATCAGCTCGATCAGCTCCTCGTCGCTTTCCGCCACCGGCTGGGTCATGACCTCCCGGCCGTCGGCGTAGCTGAGGAACACCCGGTCGCACCCGTTGATGTCGATGTTCTCGATCTGCTGGTCCTCCAGCAGCGGCTGTAGCCGCCCGACGCCGAACAGGGCGGCGTGGATGGCCTCGGCGAGCTCTTCCTCGTCCTCGGCGTTCAGCGGCAGCCGGCCCGCGGTGATCTCGCCGCGCGCGTACTCCTCGAGCACCTGGGAGATCAGGGCGCGGGCGAACTGGCGCTCGTCCTCCCCCGACATCGGCGGGATCCCGGCCGCGGCGTCCAGGCGGCGCTGCTCGGCCAGCCGGTCCCCGACGTCTCCGCGCAGCCTCTTGACGGCGCTATGGTCCACCGCCGGTCACCGCCCCGGCTGGCCGGGGGACGCCGCCCAGGTGGCCGCGGACACCGCCGGCTCGCTGTCCGCGGCCGGGACCGGCCCGGCAGACGGCGGCGCGGGCTGCCCCGGATGGAGCTGCGGCGGCCCGGGATAGCCGCCGCGATCGGGCGCACGATCCGCGGCGGGCACCGGGCCCGCCGGGAGGCGGGCCGCGAGGTGCCCGGCGACATCCCGGGCCGTCCGGATCAGCAGGGATTTGTCGAGCTTGCCACCCCACTCGCCGCGCAGCAGGTCAGCGCCCCGGGGATCCTCGGCCAGGCCGCCGGCGATCCTGGCCGGGGCGGAGGCGGGCCCGAGCGCCTGCCCGATCTCGGTGACGGCGTTCCGCAGGTTCTTGTGGTCGGCGATGACCACGACCTCGGCCCACGCCCCGGCGCGGCCCCGCTTGCGCAGCGCCGCCGCGACGGCGGTGGCCCGCTCGCGGAGCCTGACGACCTCGCCGAGGCTGGCCCGGGTGACCAGGACCACCAGCGCGGCCTCGGCCAGCAGGTCGTAGTGCGGGCCGTCGATGCCGAGACGGCCGCAGTCGGCGATCACGTCGGCCTGGGAGTTCCCGGCCAGCACCCGGCCGACCGGCCCCCACAGCAGGTTCAGCCCGGCGCCCTGCTCGGCGCTGGTCACCCCGGTCAGGATGTCCAAGCCGCCGTTCAGCTTCTGGGTATGCTCCCAGGCCTGATGCGGCTGCAGGCCACGGCGGGCGGCCACGGCCAGGCTGAGCAGCCCGCGGCGCGGGTCGAGGCGATCGCCGCCGGCCGCCGGGAAACGGTAGACGAGGTCGCCGCCGGCCGGGTCGCACTCGGCCAGCAGCACCGGCCGGGGCCAGACGGCGGCCAGCGCCAGGGCCGTCGTGGTGACGCCCGGCGCACCCTTGTCCGCCGCGACAGCGATCAGCGCCATCGCTACCCGGCCCCGGTGCCGCTGCCCGTGGCCTTCTGGCTCGGCGTCACACCCGCCGGCGATCCGCTGCCGCCGGAGCCGGCCGGGTTCTGGGACAGGAAACTGCCCGGCGCGACCGCGACGCTGAGGATGCCGTTCGACGCGTTGCAGGCGACGGCACCGGCGGTGGCCGGGCTGAGCGCGACCTCGACGTCGGCGACCGCGCTGCTGGAGGTGGCCGACGGCGCGGAGACGTTCAGCACGATGGCGTCCCCGGACAGCAGCGAGCCGGGCTGCCCCGGGCAGGCCTCCGTCGCGTCGCTCACCTCGTAGATGTCGACGTGGTCCCCGGCGGTGAGCCCGGCCGGAAGCTGGCCGTCCTTCAGCGCCAGCCCCAGCGTGGCGCGCCCGCTGACCTCGGGGTTCGTCGCGACCGCCATGCTGGACGTCAGCAGCGTCCCGGTCAGGATCGTGGTGGCGGCGAAGTACCTCGACACCTGGCTGGCCTCGGCCCAGGGCACGTACGGGACGCCGCTGTTCGCCGCGACCTGGACCTCCTGCATGGCGCTCATCGGTATCTGCTGGCCCTGGCCGATCTGCTGGGTGATCTCGATGGCGTCAACCCGCTTGGCGCCCTGCAGCATGACGTAGCCGACGGCGAGCGCGCCACCCAGGATCAGCACCACGGCCAGCGCGGCCAGGGCGGGCTTGCGCTCGCGGGGCGCGGCGGGAAGTTTCCGGGCCGACGGCGCGGTGGGCTGTGCCCAGGGTTCATGCGCCGTCTCGCCCGCCGCCGTCCCGCGCTGCATGGTCGTGCCACGATCACTGGCCATCGAATCGGCGTCTCCCTGTGTACAGCACGTATCCGCGCGGGCTACATGACATCGCTGTACCGCGTCCAGCGGCTGCGAATTTATCTCAGGAAATGCGGCTTTGACCCCTGTTTCGCCAACCTGGTAACCACATTCACCCGATCATGACCATCTGGCGACATGGGGGACGATTGCGCCAACGTTCGGCGGCGTACGCCTGCCAGCGTTTCCGGCGCCCGCCATCCTCGTACACGGACCGGGAAGACGGCCGGTTCATTGTCTTGCGAGACAAGTTGCGACATCACGTCGGATAGCACGCAATACCGGCAGCGAAACGGCGATCGGCGGCGCGCCACCTGGACGGCGGCACGCAATCCCGGGCTGATGCGGACAATGCGGTTAATCCCCCTCTTTCCCGGCCGGAAGTGGTTGCAGAGCATCTCTGGCGGGTGCCATGGTTGACCATCGGCAGCGCGCGCACATGCGGAAACGGGAGCGGATCATGACGGGGCCGGTGTCTTGCCGCGCGCGGGGCCGGTTATACGGCAATGAACCGCCCGGCCAGCCCCTGCGTGACCACGGGCAAGGGCACATGGAGACATCGCCCGCGGGGTGGCCGGCGCAGGCGGGGTTATGCCGGGATGGCCGGCAACGGCCCGCCGCGGCGTGAACGTCCCCGGACAGCCGGGCGCGGGAACGCGCCCAATCGCCAGGAACACACCGAGAAAGGATCCCGGTCGTGCCAAACGTCAACGTGACCTACGCCGACATGCAGAGCGCGGCGACCCGCCTCACCGCGGGCGAGCACGAGATCAACGGCGACCTGACCAACCTGCAGAACATGATCAGCCAGCTGGTGCAGGGCGGCTACGTGACCGACACCTCGAGCAAGCAGTTCGAGCAGTCCTACACCGAGTTCACCCAGGGCGCCCGCAAGATGATGGACGGCCTGAACGGCATGGCCCAGTACCTGAACGCCGCGGCCAAGGCCTTCCACGAGACCGACACCCAGCTCGCGGCGGCGCTGAAGAAGTGATACTGGCCGGTACGTGACCGCACGGCCGGGTGACGAGGGGGGACTGCCGGCGGCAGGCCCCCCTCCGCGTGCTACGGAAGGACGACGATGCGGCTGGCGCTGACGGTGGTCTCACCGGCGGCCAGACGGCAGGCCGACGTGCTGCTGGAGGCGCATCCCGCCACACCGGTGGCGACGGTCGCCGAGCAGCTGGATCGCTTCCTGCACGCCGGCCTGGCCACCTCGGCCGGCGCGGGGCCGGACGCCAGCGACCCGCCCGGCGCGGGCCCGGGCGGCCACGTGCTGGCCTTCCCCGGGCCGCGATCCCCCGCGCCGATCGCGCTGTACGTCGATCAGGCGCTGGTGCCGCCGGCCCAGGTGCTGGCCGAGTCGCAGATCCGGCAGGGCTGCGTGATCAGCCTCGGGGACGCCTCCGGCTGCCTCAGCCCGGAGCCGGCCGGGGTGGTCGAGATCCAGGTGGCCGGCGGCCCGGCGGCGGGCAGCGTGCACCGGCTCACCCTCGGCGAGGCGGACATCGGCGGCGCCGGCGGCCCCGCGCACATCCTGATCGCCGACCCGCAGCTGCCCGCCACGGCGCTGCACGTGTGGGTGGACGCCCAGGGCCGGTGCACGGTCGCGCCCTACGGCGGCGTGCGGGCCGAGCTGGACCGCGAGCCGCTGGCCGGCCCGGCGCCCTGGCCGCCGGGGCAGCTGGTCACGGTGGGCGGCACGCTGCTCGGGCTGGCCCGTTACGAGCCGCCGGACGCGGCTCTGCACGTCTCGGAGGACGGGGCCGGTGTCGACTTCAACCGGCCGCCCCGGCTGCTGCCGCCGGAACGGATGACCCGGTTCCAGCTCCCCCGGCCGCCCGCGCGGCCGGAACGGCGCCCGGCGCCGATCCTGATGGCGGTGATCCCGGTCCTGCTGGGCGTGGCCATGGCGTACTTCCTGCACCAGATCTACATGCTGGCCGTGTGCGCGCTCAGCCCCGTCATGCTGCTGGGCACGTTCGTCACCGACCGCCGCCACGGCCGCCGTTCCCACGCCCAGCAGATGGCCGACTACGCCGGGCACAAGGCCCGGATCGAGCAGGACGCGCAGGAAGCCCTCGACGCCGAGCGGGTGCAGCGGCGGGCCGGCGGCCCGGATCCGGCGGTGGTGCTGACCATCGCATCCGGGCCGCGGCGGCGGCTGTGGGAACGCCGCCGCACCGACCCCGACTACCTGCTGCTGCGGCTGGGCACCGCGGACCTGCCCTCGGCGGTGGAGCTGGCCGACCCGACCCAGGACGAGCACCGCCGGCAGGTGTTCTGGACGGTGCCGGACGCCCCGGTCAGCGTGCCGCTCGCGCAGCGCGGGGTGCTCGGGATCGCCGGGCCCGGCGAGGCCCCGCGCAGCCTCGGCCGGTGGCTGCTGGCCCAGGCGGCCGTCCTGCACAGCCCGAACGACCTGCAGATCTATGTGCTTACGGACTCGTCAGGCCAGGCCAGCTGGGGATGGGCCAGCTGGCTGCCGCACTGCCGTCCCGCGGACGGCCGCGCGGTCGCCCTGATCGGGAACGACGCCCAGACCGTGGCCGCGCGGATCGCGGACCTGCTGGCCATCATCGCCGCGCGGCAGCGGGCGCGGAGCGAATCGGGGCTGGCGGGGGTGACGTTCCGGCAGGCGGACATCATCGTGGTCTTCGACGGGTCCCGTAAGCTCCGGCTGCTGCCGGGCGCGGTGCAGATCCTGCGGGAGGGACCGCAGGCCGGCGTCTACGCGATCTGCCTGGACGCCGACGAGCGCCTGCTGCCGGCCGAGTGCCAGGCGGTCACCACCGCCGAGGCGGGCGGCCTGCGGGTCCGGCAGATGAGCGAGGACACCATCACCGGGGTCCGGCCGGATTACGTCGGGCCGGGCTGGTGCGCCCGGCTGGCGCGCGGGATCTCGCCCGTCCGGGACGTCAGCGACGACGATGACGGGGCCGGCCTGCCGGACTCCGGCCGGCTGCTCGACGTCCTCGGGCTCGAGCCGCCGGGAGATTCCGCGATCGTGGCGCGCTGGCAGGCCGAAGGCGGGTCGACGCTGGCGATCATCGGGGAGTCCTACGATGGCCCGTTCGGGATCGATATCCGGCGTGACGGGCCGCACGGGCTGGTGGCCGGGACCACCGGGTCCGGGAAATCGGAGCTGCTGCAGACGATCGTCGCGTCGCTGGCGGTGGCGAACCGGCCGGACGCGATGACGTTCGTGCTCGTCGACTACAAGGGCGGCAGCGCGTTCAAGGACTGCGTGGCGCTGCCGCACACGGTCGGCATGGTCACCGATCTGGACGCGCACCTGGTCGAGCGGGCGCTGGTGTCACTGACCGCCGAGCTGACCCGCCGTGAGCACATCCTGGCCGCGGCCGGCACGAAGGACATCGAGGACTACACCCGGCGGCGGATGCGCGCCGGGGCGGCCAGCGGGCTGGAGCCGCTCCCCCGGCTGCTGATCGTCATCGACGAGTTCGCCTCCATGGTGCGGGACCTGCCGGATTTCGTCACCGGCCTGGTCAACATCGCGCAGCGCGGCCGGTCCCTCGGCATCCACCTCATCCTGGCCACCCAGCGGCCCTCCGGGGCGGTCTCGGCCGACATCCGGGCCAACACCAACCTGCGGATCGCGCTGCGGGTCACCGACGCGAACGAGAGCGCCGACGTGATCGGGTCCCCGGAGGCCGCGCACATCTTGCCGTCCACGCCGGGCCGCGGCTACGTCCGGCTCGGCCACGCCTCGCTCGTGCCGTTCCAGTCCGGGCGGGTCGGCGGCCGCAGGCCCGGCACCGCCGCGCCGGGCGCCCTGGCCACCGAGCCCCCATGGCTGGCCCGCATCGGCTGGGCCGGCGCCGGGCGGCCGGAACCGCAGCGGCCGGCCGCCGGGCACCGTGACGACGAGGAGGTCACCGACCTCACCGTGCTGGTCAGCGCGATCCAGGTGGCGGCGCGCGGGCTGCGGATCCGGCCGGCGCACAGCCCGTGGCTGCCCGCGCTGCCCGCGACGCTGCTGCTGCGCGACCTGATGCGTGACCACGGTATGGCCGCCGGGGACGGGCTCCCGGCGTTCCCGTACGGCCTCGATGACCTGCCCGCGGCGCAGGAACAGCGGCCGGCCAGCATCAGCCTGGACACGTTCGGGCACCTGATGGCGGCGGGCGGGCCGCGCAGCGGGCGGTCCCAGCTGCTGCGGACCATCGCCGCCTCGGCGGCCGTCGCGCTGACCGCCGCCGACGTGCACCTCTACGGCATCGACTGCGGGAACGGGGCGCTGCTGCCGCTCGCCGATCTGCCGCACTGCGGGGCGGTGGTCACCCGCGCCCAGGGCGAGCGGGCCACCCGGCTGATCACCCGGCTCGGCGAGGAGGTCAGCCGCCGCCAGGAACTACTGGCCCAGGGCGGTTTCGCCGATATCCGCGAGCAGCGCGCCACGGCGGCGGGCGACGCCGGGGCCGGGGGCAGGACCGGGCCGAAGCTGCCGCACATCCTGGTCCTGCTGGACCGGTGGGAGGGATTCACCACCTCACTCGGCGAGCTGGACAGCGGGCGGCTCACCGGCACGATCACCACCATCCTCGGCGAGGGGGCCAGCGCCGGCGTGCACCTGGTGATGACCGGGGACCGGTCGCTGATCGCCGGGCGCATCGCCTCGATGACCGAGGACAAGCTGGCGTTCCGGCTGCCCGACCGGGATGACTACGCCATGATCGGGCTGCGGCCGCGGGACATGCCGGACAACATCCCGGACGGCCGCGCGTTCCGCACCGGCTCCGGTATCGAGACCCAGGTCGCGCTGCTGTCGGCCGACCCGTCGGGTCAGGGGCAGGCGGCCGCGATCCGCGACATCGCCGGGAAGGCCGCGCACCGGGACGAGGCGCTGCCGCCGTGGGCCCGGCCGTTCCGCGTCGACGTGCTGCCCGCCCGGATCACGTTCGACGAGGCGTGGCGGCTGCGGGACCGGCGGGCGTCCGCGAGCCCGCTGTGGGCCCTGGTCGGCGTGGGCGGCGACGAACTGACCGCGGCCGGCCCGGACCTGGCCGCGGGCGTGCCGGTGTTCATCGCGGCCGGCCCGGCCAAGTCCGGGCGCAGCACCGTGCTGATGGCCATGGCCCGGTCGCTGCTGGCCGCCGGTACCCAGCTCATCGTGGTGACGCCGCGCCCGTCCCCGCTGCGCTCGCTGGCCACCGCGCCGGGAGTCGTGGCCGTGTTCGAGGGGCCCGGCCTGGGCGCGGCGGAGTTCGCCGGAGCCGTGGGCTCGTTCACCGGACCGGGCGTGGTGATCATCGACGACGCGGAACAGCACCGGGACTGCGGCGCCGGGGCCGAGCTCAGCAAGCTCATCAGCTTCGGCGCCGACGCCGGGCACGCGCTGGTCATCGGCGGCGACGCCGAGGCCCTGAGCGGCGGTTTCGGCGGGTGGCACGTGGAGGCGCGGCGCGCCCGGCGCGGCTGCCTGATCGCCCCGCAGTCGCTGCCCGAGGGCGACCTGATCGGTGTGCGGCTGCCGCGCAGCGTGACCGGGGAGCCGGTGCGGCCCGGGCGTGCGCTGCTCAACGCCGGCGACGGCAACCTGATCACCGTCACCGTCCCCGGCGGCTGACCCCGGCCGGGGACTTCCCTGGCCGGGGGGCGTCAGCGGCGGGTCTGGTGCTGCTGCCGGGCGGCCTGGGCGGACCGCGCGGCGCGGGCCGCCGCCACGGCACGGTTCCGGAAGATCACCGCGAAGGCGGAACTGGCCATCGCGCAGACCAGCATCAGGACCAGGAACACGAACGCGACGGCGGCGGCTTTGGCCGCGAACGCCACGAAGGCGCCCCCCAGCATGACGAAGGCGGCCACCAGCGTGGCCCGGCTGGCCCGGCTGGCCCGGTGCATGTTCGCCAGCTGCGCGGTGCCCGCTTCCCTGCGCTCGCTCATTACTGCTGCTCTCCGTTCAGGCGGCCGGGCCGGTGCGCACACACGGCGCCGTTATCGGTCATCCCAGGGCTCCTTATCCGGGCGGGCCGGCCGGGCCTGGCGGGCCTGGCGGGCGAAGGCCTGCGCCTGGGACTGCAGGCGGAGCATCACGACCAGGGCCGCGACGCCGAAGGCCACCATGAGGACGAGGAAGACCGCGCCCACCACGGCGGGCGCGCCGGCCGCGAAGGAAACCGCGCCGGCCACCAGCATCACCAGGGCCGCCAGCAGCAGGCGGACACTCCGCCCCATCGGGCGCATGCTGGGGCCGGCTGTGGTCACGGGACCGGCATGATCGTGATGGCCCGGATGAGCGCGTCGATGTCGGGCATGGCCCGCTCCAGGCGGCCCAGGTCGGGGCAGGCGGTGAAAACCCGGAGGTCGGTGTCGAGCTCGTCGCAGCGCCACGCGTAGCTGAGCGCGCCGATCAGGCCGGCGCCCTCGCTCGCCCGCTGGTAGTACAGGCACCGCAGCCCGGTGCCGAGCCTTTCCGTCGTCACCTGCTCGACCAGCGGCGCTTCGACGGCGGCGGGCTCATCGGCCCGGACGAGGTCGCGCAGCTGGCTGTCGCGATCCCCCACCGCCTGCCAGACGGCCAGGCAGACCGGCAGCGGCGCGAGCGTGACGTCCGGCAGGTGCAGCAGCGCGGTGTGGCACGGCAGCAGCCGGTAGATGCTCTGCTGCTCCTCCAGCAAAGTCTTCTCCAGCCCCTTGACCTGCCGCTTGCCATGCTTGAGGCCGGACGCGTCCCACCACAGGCCGGCGAAACCGCCGGCCCACTCCTGGGCCGTCATGTGCTCGCCGAACGAGGGCGGGCAGGGGATCCAGATCGTCTGGTCGTAGTCGACCTTCGGCCAGCCCTTTTTGCTCATCAGGCCGGCGAGGCCCGCCGGTTCTGTCACCGCGCAGCTCCTTTGGTCGTCCTCGCCCCGATCACACGGTAGCCCACCGGAACGTGGACATGATCGCGTCGAACAGCTGGACCAGCATCCTCGCGAGCCCATCGCCCGGATCGCCGGCGCCCAGCGTGGAGAAACCGGCCAGCAGCCAGCGATCCGGGGCCCCGGGCACCGGGACCACGTAGTCGACGCGCCGGGAGCCGTACTCGATCCCCTGCGCCGGATCGGGCGGCGCCGCCTGCTCGGACCGGGCGGCGGTCACCCCGTCGACGGTCACCGGGCGGCCGTCCGCCGCGCCGTCCACCAGGTGGCTGACGATCTGTTCCGGGGCGGCCGCCCCGCCGGACCCGATCGAGCCTTCTGACACGATGAAGGAGGCCGCCACCGGCAGGCCGTTCCGCAGCTCAACCGGCAGGTAGAGGTCGACCGCGCCGTTCTTGCGGGCCTGGGCGGCCGCCCGGCGCAGCCGCCCTTCCACCTCGGCGCGGTAGGGGGCGAGCTGGTCACGCGGCACCCTGGCGGGCAGCGCACGGAACTTGGCGTCCAGGATCGCCTTGATGGCCTCGTCGGTCCCGTGCCGGGCCGGGATCTTCTCCCAGCCCGGCGGCAGGACGAGGGTGTACCCGGCGGCCGGCCGCGGCCGCGCCGCCGCGCCGCCAGCGTGCGCCGCCCGTCCGCCCGCTACCACGTGCCCGTCAGGAGGCTGAACGCCGGGATAGCGAGCGGATCGATCGTGCTGGCGATGTGCACGAAATCGTTCGCCTGGGCCGTGCTGAAGCCGCCATCCATCGTGGTCGCGTCCTCGATTGCGCCGAAGCCCGCGGAGACGGGGTTCGCCGGGAGGTGCACGCTGAGCGGGACCGGCCCGATATGCAGGGGCTGGCCGTTGCTGCCGTCCAGCCCCAGGCCGCCGAGCAGGGGTGCCCCGACCCCCGCGGTGAAGCTGGTGCCCGCGTTGACGCCGAGGATCGCCGTGAACTCCTTGCCCGAGGACACGCTGGCCAGCACGGCCGGGTTACCCGCGAAGCGCTGCCAGACCGCGTAGATCTTGCCCAGGTTCTCCGCGTCCTCGGACGTGCCGCCGATCTTGATCGCGGCCCGGGCCAGCGTCGGGAGCTTCCCCTCGAACTCCGCGACCTCCGGGATCAGCTTCGTGACCGTGCCGCTCCCGAACTGGGTCATGATCTTGGCCCGGGCCGCGTCGTCGAACACGGTCCCCGCCTTGTCCAGGAACGCCTGGCCGCGGGCCAGCATCGCGGTCCGCTCGCCCTGGACGAGGCCCTTCCCGAGGTCTTCGGTGCCCTCGGCCACGGCCTTGAGCGTCCCGCTCGCGGCCTTGCCGATCCCGAAGGTCAGCAGGGCCAGCGTGTCCAGGGCCACGTCGAACCAGGACCCGTTGCCGGTGGCCGCGAGCATGATCCGGCCCGCCAGGGCCGCGGCGGTGAGGCCGAAGCCGATCCACAGCAGCGCGGCCACAATATTGACGCCCGGGATGAACAGGGCCACCACGGCCAGGATGGTGGCGGCGATCTCCAGCCCGGTACAGATGTCCTTGATCAGCCAGGCGTTCTGGCTGACCCACTCCTCGAAACTGTCCCACCAGGAGTCCTTGACCCCATCGTCGATCGCCCGGCTGATCTGGCCCGCGTGCTGGCTGGCGGAGCTGTCGCGCAGCGCTGTCGCCCTGGCCAGCAGCGCCCTGGCCGCGTCCAGCTCACCCTGGGCCTGGCGCATCGCGGTGTGGTAGTTCTGCACGTCCTGCTGCTGCGCGGCGGTGAGGTTGCTGCCGCTCGGCAGCACGACGGCCTGGTTCAGCTTCTGGTAGGGCCCCTCGGCCTGGTTCAGTGCCTGGATCGACATGGACTGGGCCTGCTCCAGGTCCGGGATCCAGCCGTTCAGGGCCGACAACACCGTCTGGTACCGGCCCACCACCTTGCCGAGCTGGCCGGCGAGGTCATTGGCGGACGACTGGATTGTGCCGGCGTACTGGCCCTTCAGCGTGCCGTCCGGGCCGTGCGCGCCGATCTGGCGCAGCGCCGCCACCTGGCCGGAGATCTGGCTGGCGACCTGAGCCAGGTGGGAGGCCTCCTCGGCGATCCGCTGCGGGTCCCCTGGTACCGGGTCGGTGTCCAGGCCGAGCGGCTGCCACTGATAGCCGGGTGGCCGTCCCACGTGGTTAACCCCCTGGGTGTCTGGCGGGCTACTGCTGCGTCTTCAGGCTGGCGGCCATGCGGTGGTCGGTCCGCTGGAACTGGTCCTTCGACTCACTGATCATTTTGCCGAGCGCCTGCATCGAGCCGACCAGCTTCTGCCGGTGGTAGTCCCAGTTCCCGGCGAAGCCGTCCATCGCGGCGGCGATGTCACCCGACCCCATGGCCCCGTCGTAGCTGCCGTCGCGGGCCTTGATGTGCTGAAACTCCGACACCAGGCTGCTCAGGGTCCGCTCGGTCGAGTCCAGGAGCTGGTAGTCGACCTTGAGGTCCGCCATTGCTCCGTCTCCCTGGCTGCTCGGTTTCACCCCGGCGCGACCATTGCTATCTAGATCACGCATAAGGTGTCAAGCCGGTTCAGCCGGCTGCGATCACCCCGTTACCGCACATTGCGCCCCGCGGCGGCAGCAGCGGGGGAACCGCGCCACGATGGGATCATCGTTGTCGCTACAGCGTCTACGGCGGTCCCTTTGCTGCCCTGGGGGAGGCAGCGGTCAGAGGGCGCGGAGGACCAGGAGGGCCATGTCGTCGGTGCGGGGGCCGGAGCCGAAGTCCTCGGCCGCGCGCTGGATCCGCGCCGCGACGGCGCCGGCGTTGAGGCCGCCGCACCGGGCCAGCACGTGGGCCAGGCCGTCCTCGTCGTCGAGCAGGCGGCCGGCGGCATCGCGCCGTTCGGTGATCCCGTCGGTGACGGACAGCAGGAGGTCACCCGGGTAGAGGTCGACCGTCTGGGCCGTGAAGGAGAGGTCGCCGATCACCCCCAGCAGCGGCTGCGGCTCGGCGGCGGCCCGCGGCAGCAGGGCCGGCCCCGGGCCGGGCTTCGCGCGGAGCAGCAGCGGCAGCGGATGCCCGGCGGACACGAGGCGCAGCCGGACGGCGGCCCTCGCGCCCTCCCCGTCCCCGTCGAAGAGCGCCCCCTCTTCCTCCGGGCCCGGGGCGGCACCGCCGAGGACGGTGAGCTCGCCATGCAGCAACGTGATGAACCGGGCCCGCGGGCCCTCCTCCAGGATGAGCTGGTTCAGCCGCCCCATGACGTCGGCCACGTCGTGGCCTTCCCGGGCAAGGATGCGCAGCGCGTGCCGGGCCAGCCCGGTGACGGCCGCCGCTTCCGGCCCGGTCCCGCAGACATCGCCGATCGCGAACCGCCAGCGGTTCTGCCCGGCCGGGAACACGTCGTAAAAGTCACCGCCGACCTCGTTGCCCTCCCCGGCGACTTTGTGCGCCACCGACAGGTCCACGCCCGGAATCCGGGGCAGCTCCGGCGGCAGCAGGCTGCGCTGCAGGGCCTGGCTGGTCAGCTGCTGCTGCTCGTACAGCCGGGCGTTGTCCAGGGCGAGCGCGGCCCGCCGGGCCAGGTCCTCGGTCAGCTCGAGCGCTTCGCGCGGCGGCCGGTCGCCGCGGGGCCGGCCGATCACGACCATGCCGAGGCTGCGCCCGCGCGCGGCCAGCGGGAAACACCAGGCCGCGTCGGCGGCCAGGACGACCGCCTCGTCGGTGAGGGCCGTGCCGTCGGCGGCCAGTGACCAGCTCCGGCCGGCTTCGTCCGCTTCCGGTGGCGGCACCATCTGCAGCAGCCCCGCGAGCGGATCGATCAGCGACTCGTCGGCATGCCACACGTACGCGGGGTACAGGTCGCCCGCGTCGTCGGCCAGCAGCACCGCGCACCAGGCGGCCAGGCGCGGGACGACGAGCTGGGCGATCAGCGAGATCGTCTTCTCCTGGTCCAGCGTGCTGGCCAGCAGCTCGCTCGCCTCAGCGAGGAAGCCGATCCGGCCGCGCCGCCTGCGCTCGAGCTCGCTGAGCCGGGCCCGTTCGAGGGACATGGCCACGCGGTCCGCGACCCGCTGCAGTCTGGCCGCGTCACCGCCGTCGAACCGGTCCGGTGCGGTGGCGGCGGCCCCGAGCACGCCGGTCACCCGGCCGTCCACCAGGAACGGGACGGTCACCAGCGACTTCGCCGCGGCGCCGTCGGCGAAGACGGCCGGCACCGACGGGGCGAACAGGGACTCCGAGACGCCGACACCGGCTGCGGCGCGGACGCGCAGCTCGCCGTCCTCGTCGGCGACCAGCGCGTAGGCGGCGTCGGCCGTGACCACGTCCCGGGCGGTCTCCACGGTGTGCCGGAGCAGCTCGTCGTAGCTGAGGGTGCCGAGATCCGGCCGCAGGGCCGCCGCGGGATCGTCCGCGGCACGGACCGGGCGGCGGTCGCCGCCGGGCCCCCGGGGCGCTCCGCCCGCTGTCCCGCGGGCACCGGGCCCGCGGGTACCCGGGTCAGCGGCGCCGCGTCCGCTGTCGTGGCCGTCGTCCGGGCCGCCGTTGGCCACGTGGCCCACGGCCACGCCCGGCGCTTCGGATCCGCCGGTTCCGGCCACGGCCGCGTCGCCGGCCCCGGCGGCCCAGGTGCCGTCCGCACCGGCGGCGGCCGCGATCGCGGGCGGGGGATCGCCCATCTCATCGCCGGCTTCGTCCCGGGCCAGGCTCATCCGGAACCATACGGCCTTGGCGGTCCGCGCGTACGTCACGCCCCACGAGGTGGCCAGCGCGGAGGGCAGCAGGAGACCCCGGCCGCGCTCCGCGGACGTACTGGCGGCCTTGGGGATGTCGGGCAGCGTGCGGGCCGGGTGGCGGTCGCGGACCGCGACCTCCAGCTCGCCGGAGACCAGCCGGCACGTGACGTCGAGGGCCGTGCCCGCGTGCACGACCGCGTTCGTGACCAGCTCGCTGGTCAGCAGGACCGCGTCATCGACTACCCGGTCAGGGTCCCAGGCCCGCACCGCGATGTCCCACGACTGCAGCGTCTGGCGGACGAAACGGCGGGCTGCCGCAGCGGCCGCCGGCTCGGGCTGGTACGCCGCGGACGCGACGAGGTCACTTCGTCCGCTCACGTGTCCTCTCGGTCCTTACTGGCTCGCGCGCGATTAATCGCGGTAAGTGCTGAGCCCTTGCCTCCATCGTGACAGACTCGTGAGGTTAATACTTTCTATCGGGCCATCGTAAAGAACTTACTAGAGAACAGCAGGCCGGCTTGGGGAAGATTGAAGGACGGCCGCACAGCCACGCACCATTTGATCGCTGCGCGAATGCCTCGGAGGGAGCACTATGCCTCACACCGCGCCCGGCTCACCCGCAGAAGCCAGATACACCGACACCGACCTCGAGCCCGTCCGTGACGCGCTGGCCGCCCTGGCCAACGGGGATTTCCGGACCCGGGGCCGGCGGTTCAGTGACGGCGGCGACAGCCCCATGCTGGCGGACATCGGGTCCCTGATCGACGAGGTGGCGGCGCAGTTCTCCTCGCTCAACTCCGAAGTAGCCCAGAAGGCCGAGCAGGTCAGGGACATCGCCATGGTCACCACGGCAGTGGCGCGCGGCGACCTCACCCGCAAGGTGACGGTGGACGCCCAGGGCGAGATGCTCCAGCTCAAGCAGACGTTCAACACGATGGTCGACCAGCTGTCCGCCTTCGCCGACGAGGTCACCCGGGTCGCCCGCGAGGTCGGCACCGAGGGGCGCCTCGGCGGCCAGGCCCACGTCCGCGGCGTCTCGGGCGTGTGGGAAGAGCTGACCGTCTCCGTGAACGGCATGGCCACCAACCTCACCATGCAGGTCCGGAACATCTCGCAGGTCGCCACGGCGGTCGCGGAAGGTGACCTGAGCCAGAAGATCACCGTCGACGCGCAGGGCGAGGTGCTCCAGCTCAAGCAGACGTTCAACACAATGGTCGGCCAGCTGTCCGCCTTCGCCAACGAGGTCACCCGGGTCGCCCGCGAGGTCGGCACCGAGGGGCGCCTCGGCGGCCAGGCCCACGTCCGCGGCGTCTCGGGCATCTGGAAAGACCTCACCGAGAACGTGAACTCGATGGCGAACAACCTGACCGCCCAGGTGCGGAACATCGCCCAGGTCACGACGGCGGTGGCGCAAGGCGACCTGAGCAAGAAGATCGACGTGGAAGCGCGCGGCGAGATCCTGCAGCTCAAGCAGACGTTCAACACAATGGTCGGCCAGCTGTCCGCCTTCGCCAACGAGGTCACCCGGGTCGCCCGCGAGGTCGGCACCGAGGGCCGGCTGGGCGGGCAGGCGGAGGTCGAGGGCGTTTCCGGAACCTGGAAGCGGCTGACCGAGAGCGTGAACGGCCTGGCGAGCAACCTGACCACCCAGGTGCGAGCGATCGCGGGAGTGGCCAGCGCGGTCGCCGAGGGCGACCTGACCCAGTCCATCGCCGTCGACGCGCGCGGCGAGGTCGCGGAGCTCAAGGACAACATCAACCTGATGGTGGCCAACCTCCGGGAGACCACGCACGCCAACCGCGAGCAGGACTGGCTGAACACCAACCTCGCGCGAATCTCCGGCCTGATGCAGGGCCACCGGGACCTGCTGGAGGTCGCCCGGCTGATCATGAGCGAGCTGACGCCGCTCGCTTCCGCCCAGTACGGCGCCTTCTACCTGGCCACCCCGCCCGGAGCCAAGCTGCCGGGCCTCGCTCTGCAGGGCGCCCCGCAGGGCGAGATCAGCAACCGGAGCGTGTCCGGCGGGAGCGGCCCGCGTGGTTCCGCCGGCGCGGCGGCACACGGCGCCGGCGGGACGGCCGCGCCGCGCGAGGCTTCCGGCCCCGCGGCGAACGGTTCCGGGCGGCCCACGGCGAAGGGCAACCACGTTCCGGCCGACCTGCGCGCGGCGGCCAGCGGCACCGGCCACGACGCTGAGGCCGAGACCGCAACGGAGCTGGTGTTCAGCCGGATCGCCAGCTACGGCTTCCAGCGGGGTGGCATGAGCCGCTTCGTGCTGGGCGAGAGCCTGGCCGGCCAGGCCGCCCTGGAGCGCAAGCGCATCCTGATCGAGAAGATCCCGCCCGGCTACCTGTCCGTCGGCTCCGGCCTCGGGGCCGCGTCGCCGGTCAGCGTGGTCATGCTGCCGATCCTGTTCGAGGACCAGGTGCTAGGCGTACTCGAACTGGCTTCGCTGCACCAGTTCAACGACGTGCACCTGGCCTTCTTCGACCAGTTCGTGCCGACGATCGGCGTCACGATCAACACGATCATGGCGAACTCCCGCACCGAGGCGCTGCTGGCCGAGTCGCAGCGGCTGGCGACGCAGCTTCAGGAACGGACCGAGGAACTCCAGCGCCAGCAGGCCGAGCTGCGGAACTCCAACGCGGAACTGGAGGACAAGGCGGCCCTGATGGCCAAGCAGAACCGCGCCATCGAGGTCCAGAACTTCCAGATCGAGCAGGCCCGGCGGACGCTGGAGGAACGCGCCCAGCAGCTCGCCACCTCCTCCCGTTACAAGTCCGAGTTCCTGGCCAACATGTCGCACGAGCTGCGCACCCCGCTGAACAGCCTGCTGGTGCTGGCCAAGCTGCTGGCCGAGAACCCGGACGGGAACCTGTCGTCCAAGCAGGTCGAGTTCGCGATGACCATTCACGACGCGGGCTCGGACCTGCTGCGGCTGATCAACGACATCCTCGACCTGTCCAAGGTCGAAGCCGGCAAGATGGACGTGCACCCGTCGGAGATCCCGCTGGACGGCCTGGTGGAATACCTGGACGCCACGTTCCGGCCGATGGCCGCGGAGAAGGGGCTCACCTTCGAGGTGGACACGGCGGTCAGCCTGCCGCAGATGATCTACTCCGACGAGCAGCGCCTGCAGCAGGTCCTGCGGAACCTGCTGTCCAACGCGGTGAAGTTCACCGCGCAGGGCGGCGTCCGGCTGCGGGTCGCCCCCGCCGAGGACGTCACGTTCACCGGGCCGCTGCGCGATGAGCCGGACGTGATCGCGTTCTCGGTCTCCGACACCGGGATCGGGATCTCCGAGGAGAAGCAGCACCTCATCTTCGAGGCGTTCCAGCAGGCCGACGGGACCACCAGCCGCCGGTACGGCGGGACCGGGCTGGGCCTGTCGATCAGCAAGGACATCGCCCGCCTGCTGGGCGGGCAGATCAAGGCGACGAGCGGCTCGGCCACGGCAGCACGTTCACGCTCTACCTGCCCGCGCGGTCGCTGCGGGCCGGCTCGGGCACCGGCCCGCGCCGGATCCCCGACCAGGCCCTGGCCAGCGCGGGAGCGGACGAGTACACGGGTCACGCCGGGCCGCTGGACGGCGTGAATGGGTCGGGCCGGATCAGCCAGGCGCAGCGCCGCCCGGGCAGCGCGTCGCCGTCCCGGTCGGCGGCCCGGCCGGCCAGCCCCGCGATGGCCGCCGCGGCGGCCGCCACCGCGTCCGCGGCGCCGGATCCGCAGGACGCGCTGTATGGTGCGAAGATACTTATTGTGGACGACGATGTGCGGAACGTGTTCGCCCTCACCAGCGTCTTCGAACGGTGCGGAGCGGAGGTGCTCTATGCGGAGAACGGCCGTGAAGGCATTGAGGCGCTCGAGCGCAACGAGGACGTCCGGCTGGTGCTGATGGACATCATGATGCCTGAGCTGGACGGCTACGCCACCACCGAGGCGATCCGGAACATGCCCCAGTTCGCCGACCTGCCGATCATCGCGGTGACGGCGAAGGCCATGAAGGGGGACCGGGAGAAGGCCATCGCGTCCGGCGCCACCGACTACATCACCAAGCCCGTGGACACGGGTCACCTGCTGGCCGTCATGCGGAACTGCCTGGAACGCGCAGCCGCGCGATGAGCGTGCCGAAGGAGCTCATGAGGTGACGAATAAGGCACGGATCCTGCTCGTCGACGACCGCAACGAGAACCTGGTCGCGCTGGAGGCGATCCTGTCCTCCCTGAACCAGGTGCTCGTGCCGGTCCGGTCCGGCGAGGAGGCGCTGAAGGCGCTCCTGGTCGACGAGTTCGCCGTGATCCTGCTGGATGTGGTCATGCCCGGCATGGACGGCTTCGAGACCGCCGCGCACATCAAGCGGCGGCCGAAGACCCGGGACGTGCCGATCATCTTCCTGACCGCGGCGAGCGCCGAGCCGGACCACGCGTTCCGGGGGTACGCGGCCGGCGCGGTCGACTACATCTCCAAGCCGTTCGATCCGTGGGTGCTGCGGGCGAAGGTGTCGGTCTTCGTCGAGCTGTACGCCAAGAACAAGCAGCTGCGGGAACAGGCCGAGCTGCTGCGGAGTCAGCTGGACACCGGCCTGGCGCTGGACCGGGGCACGGCCCGGCGGGCGATCAAGGCGCCAGGCAGCGCGCCGGACTCCGGTGATCCGGCTGCGGCCGCCGGGACGGCCGGGAACGGCGGGCCCGCGGAAGCGGACCGGCCAGAGGGCGGCGCGCCGGCCACGGGCGGCGCCCAGCCGCTGCTGCTGGAACTGTCGGGCCGCCTGGCCGCGGTGGAGGATCTCGTGGGCGTGCTGGCCGCGCAGCCGGCGGTCAGCACGGACGGCACGCTCGCCGACTGCGCCGCCCAGCTAGAACACCGGGTGGGGCGGCTCCGGGACGCTCTCGACGCCCTCCGGGTCGGCTAGCGGCCGCGGATCGGCCAGCGGCCCCCGATCGGCCAGCGACCCAGGCTCGCTGAGCGGCCCAACCCCGGTGAGCGGCCCGGGCCCGGCGAGCGGCTCGCGGTCACGGGCGTCGGCCCGCATCGGCAGCCAGCCGTCGCCGGCCACGTAGCTGCGGATGATCCTGGCCGGGACCCCGGCCACCACGCAGCGGTCGGGGACGTGCCCGCGGACCACCGACCCGGCCCCGACGACCACGTTCCGCCCGATGACCGACCCGGGCAGGATGATCGCCCCGGCCCCGAGCCAGCTGCCGGCGCCGATGGACACCGGGACGTTGGCCGGCCACTGCCGCCCGATCGGGGTGTCGGGATCGGCGTAGCTGTGGTTCTGGTCAGTGATGTAGACATACGGCCCGGCGAACACGTCGTCGCCGATCACGATCGATTCGTGGGCGACGATGTGGGTGCCGCGGCCGATCACGCAACGGTCACCGATCCGCAGCAGCGGCACCGGCCCGAGGTCCTGGCCGGGCACCGTGCCCGCGGACACCGACACGTGCTTCCCGATGACAGTGTCGGCGCCGATCTCGATCCATGGCTCACCGAAGATGGCCCCGGGCGGGAAGACGAGGACCGAGCCGGACCCGAACGCCGCGAACCGGTCCCCGGCCGGGCTGCCGGCGGTCACCGCCCCCGCGCGCTGGGCCGCCTGCCACGCCCAGTGCACGGCGCGCTGGCTCAGTGCCGGCCAGGAGAGGGCCGGCCAGGAGACGGCCTGCCGGGCGAGGGCACGCCGGTTCCGGGCCAGGGCGGCCAGCCATGACACGCCGGGCAACTGCGCGCCTCCCGAAGATCACCGTCACGTTCCGGCCGAACGGGCCGTTGTGCACATTCTGCTCAGCTGCGAGCTGGTCCCGCACCAGGGTTTCCGAGGTCAGCCGGGGCGGGATGAGACAGACGGGCCGAAGGCCCGACCGGTCGCGACCCCGGGCCTTGGCCCGGGTGAGCGTCCGGTGTCACGAGGGGCAACTGTCGCCGGGCGTCGCGGGGGTTCCGGGGGGTCGTCCCCCCGGGCCAGCACTGGCGGCGAGCTGGCCGCAGGCGCCGTCGATCTCCCGGCCGCGGGTGTCCCGCACGGTGACCGGCACCCCGTGCGCTTCCAGCCGGGCCACGAACTCGTCCTGCGCCGCGGGCCGCGAGGCGGTCCACCGCGACCCGGGCGTGGGGTTGAGCGGGATCAGGTTGACGTGCGTGAGACGGCCCGCCAGCAGGCCGCCGAGCAGGTCCGCACGCCAGGCCTGATCGTTCACGTCGCGGATAAGCGCGTACTCGATCGACACCCGGCGGCCGGTGACGTCGGCATAGCGCCACGCCGCGTCCAGGACCTCGGCCACCTTCCAGCGCCGGTTCACCGGCACCAGCTCGTCCCGTGCCTCGTCGTCGGGGGCGTGCAGCGACACGGCCAGCGTCACCGGCAGGCCCTCGGCGGCCAGCCGGCCGATCGCCGGGACCAGGCCCACGGTGGACACGGTGATGCCGCGCGCCGAGATGCCCAGCCCGGCCGGCGGCGCCTCGGTCAGGCGGCGCACGGCCTGCACCACGCTGCGGTAATTGGCGAGCGGCTCACCCATGCCCATGAAGACCACGTTGGAGACCCGGCCCGGGCCGCCCGGCACCTGGCCCCGGGCGAGCGCGCGGGCGCCGGCCACGACCTGCTCGACGATCTCGCCGGTGGACAGGTTGCGGGTCAGCCCGGCCTGGCCGGTCGCGCAGAACGGGCATGCCATCCCGCAGCCGGCCTGGGAGGAAATGCACATCGTGACGCGGCCCGGGTAGCGCATCAGCACCGATTCGACGTACGCGTGGTCGAAGGTGCGCCACAGCGTCTTCCGGGTCGTGCCGCCGTCGCACTCCAGCTCGCGCTCGGCGGTCAGCAGCCGCGGCAGCAGCGCGTCCGCTAGCCCCTGGCGGGAGGACTGTGGCAGGTCGGTCATCTCGCCCGGCTCATCGGCCAGCCGCGCGAAGTACTGCCGGGACAGCTGATCGGCCCGGAACGGCCGCTCCCCCAGCTCAGCCACGGCGGCCCGGCGCTCGGGCAGGCCCAGGTCGGCGAGGTGACGGGGGGGCTTCGCCCGGCCGCGGGCGCTCCCGGCGCCGGTGATCCCCGGCGGCAGGGGCGCGGCCTCAGCGGCAGCGGGGCCGGGCGCCGGCGGCGAGCTGGGGCGGGGAGTGGGCACGACGGTTCCGTTCGGGTGAATAAGAAGGCGGCGAAGATCCAGGATAGGCGCATCCCGGAACCACCAGGGATGCGTATCGGGTGCGCTAGGGCCTTATGCGGTTGGCGTAAATTCAAGGTATGCCGACGTTGCGCCCGGTAACCGCGGAAGCGCAGCAGCCGAGGATGCTGCTGGAAAGTGAAAACCCCTATGAGAGCCGCCGGCTCACCGTTGAGTTCGACGGGGTGACCACCGCCGCCTACCTGCATGACGAAACGTCCACCCTGGCCGCCACCTGGGTCGCCAATCACGTGCCCGCGCCGGCCAGCCCCGACCCCGGCCGGATCGAGGCCGGGCAGGCGCCCATCATGCCCGCCGCGCACACGAAGCTGCCTGAGGGCCGGCCGCCCATCGAGCCCGGCACGCTGGAGGCGCTGTGGTTCGAGGAGGGCGACGGCGTGGCCGTGCTGGAGAACGGGAAGCTGCTCGCGGTCATCCCCGGCTGGTCCGACGCGCGGCGCGGGATGCCCGGCTACAGCCGGGACATCCTGGGCCAGACGCCGTTCGGCTGGTCGCTGGATGATGCCATGGAGGGGCTGGGCCCGCGGGTCGACCGGGCCCGGGCCTACTGGCACTGGCGCAGCGACGAGCGATCCTGGGGGGTGTTCCAGCAGGGGGTGCTCGGGCATCTCGAGCGGCTCGGCCGGGGCGCGCACTACTGGGACGCATCGATGGGCAAGCAGCCGCTGGCGGGCATCAGCGAGCGGCCGCCGGGTGAGGGCCGCCCGTACACGGTGCTGTCTACGGTCGGGATGAGCTGCCAGCGGATGCCGGTGGTGGAGCGGCTGGTCCAGGACCCGGCATCCCACGCCCGGATCGAGCTGGCGATGGCGACGACGATGCCGCCCGCGCAGGCGGCCCGGGTGTTCCTGTGGCTGGCGCCGTACCCGTGGCGGGCGGTCACCTGGTTCGGCCCCGGGCACAGCGTCCGGTGGTACCACGAGCCGGCCACGTTCCCGCTGGACGGCGGGTACGAGGCGGTGCTCCTGCTGGACGAGCCCAACGGCCTGCCCGGGCCGGACGCGCCGGACCTGTCCGGTTTCTCCTTCGGCGGGGACCCGGTGCGCTGGCTGTGGGTGGTGCCCATCACCGAGGACGAACGGCTGATCGCCAAGGAGCAGGGATCGGCGAACCTGATCGCCGCGCTCGCCGCGCAGGGCCGGAGCTGGGTGACCGGCTGATCCGGCCGCGCGGGGCGCCCGGTGCCGGGCGCCCCGGATAGGCCGCGCTAATGAACGTGCAGGTTCACGCCGAGAAGAACGAGCCACCACAGCAACGAGCCACCACAGCAATATGGCCAGCAGGGCCGAGGCGATCGCTTTCAGCAGGGCGAGCCCGATATATCCGCGATCCCAGGCAATAATGATTCCGATCAGGACGTAGCCGAGAATGATGAGACGTCCGAGGGTCGTTCTTCGCATGGAAGTTCGGCTCCATTTCCCCCCACCAATTCCGGCACGATCACTCCGCAGTTCCCCCGGCATTTCGGGTCCAAACACCGTTGAATAGCGCGAAGCGGGCTCATCGGTGGGCGGTCACGAAGACCGCGAGCAGCAGCCAGGTCACCGGCGCGGCCATCAGGTGGGAGTCGATCCGGTCAAGGACGCCGCCATGTCCCGGCAGCAGCGTGCCCATGTCCTTGATCTGCAGGTCCCGCTTGATCGCCGATTCGGCCAGGTCACCGACGACCGCGGCGGCGGCCGCCGCCACGCCCGTCACGATGCCCTGCCAGACGTGGCCGTGCAGGAGCCAGGGGATCAGGACGGCGCCTCCGGCCAGGCAGATCAGAATCGATCCGGCCAGGCCTTCCCAGGTCTTGCTGGGGCTGATGACCGGAGCCATCGGGTGCCGGCCCAGCAGGCTCCCGGCAAAGTAGCCGCCGACGTCGACGCAGACGTTGAGGACGATGAAGATGAGCACTCGCCGGGCGCCGTCTGCGGGGGCCAGCAGGGCCACGATGAAGACGGCCAGGAAAGGCACGTAGCCGAGGGTGAATAGCCCGGCCATCACGTCGCGCAGGTAGCCGTCGGGACCGCGGGGAAGACGCCAGGCGAAGACCGCCACCACGGTTAGGGCGAGCGCCGCGAGCACCGCGCGGTCGTTCCACCAGTATTCGCATACCCAGATCGCGGCGCCACCAGCCGCGACGGGAATGACCGGCACCCGGATATGCCGCGGGCCGAGCGCGCGGACCAGTTCCCGCAGCCCCGTAACACCGGCGGCGCCCATGAGGATGAGGAACGTCGCTTTTACCGTGAACAGGGAGAGCACCGCCAAGCCGCCCAGCAGTACGCCCACTCCGGCGGCAACCGGGAGATTCCGCCCGGAACGGTGCGGTTTTACCTCGGGCCCGGGGGGCGTTTCCGTCCGTCCGGGCGGTTCCGGGCGGGCGGCCGGTTCCGGGCCGGCGGCGGGTTCTCCGGGCACGGGCGGTTCCGGGGTGGCATGCGCGGCCGCGGGCACCGGGGTGTCCGCGAGAGCGGGCGTTCCCGGCTGCGCGGCGGCTGTGCCCGGCTCGTTGCCGTCGTCCACCTAGACCTCGAGAAGCTCGGATTCCTTAGTCTTGAGCAGCTCATCCACCTGCTCGACGTAGGTCTTGGTGAGCTCGTCGAGCTCGTGGCTGGCGCGGCGGCCCTCGTCCTCGCCTGCCTCGCCGTTCTTGACGAGCTTGTCGATCCCGTCCTTGCCGTGCCGCCGGATGTTCCGGATGGATACCCGGCTCTCCTCGGCCTTGTGCCGGGCGACCTTGATGTATTCCTTGCGGCGTTCCTCGGTCAGCTCGGGGAAGACGACGCGGATCACCGTCCCGTCATTGGTCGGGTTCACGCCCAGGTCACTGTCCCGGATGGACCGCTCGATCGCGGCCATGGAGGACTTGTCGTACGGCTGGATGATCACCATCCGCGCCTCGGGCAGATGGAACGAGGCGATCTGGTTCAGCGGCGTGGGGGTCCCGTAATAATCGGCCGTGAGCTTGTTGAACATGACCGGATGCGCGCGGCCCGTGCGGATCACGCCGAACTCTTCCTTGGCGACCGCAACCGCCTTCTGCATTTTCTCCTCCGTGTCGAGGAGTATGTCGTCGATCATTGCGGGCTCCTGGGGAGGCGGTGATTCTGAGTCTTCAAGAGTTCACGTTATCCGGGTTCACGCGAGCGTACCCGGACCATGACGTGAGCGGCCACGCCCGGCCGCCTCACGCGTCCGCGGCGCACACCAGCGTGCCGACCTTCTCCCCCCGGATCGCCCGCACCACGTTGCCCTGGCCGTGCAGGTCGAAAACCACGATCGGCAGGCCGTTGTCCATGCACAGGCTCACCGCGGTGGCGTCCATGACCTTCAGGCCCCGGCTGAGCACCTCGCCGTAGTCGACCCGGTCGAAGCGCACGGCGGCCGGGTTCTTCCGCGGGTCGGCGTCGTACACGCCATCCACGGCCGTGCCCTTGAGCACCGCCTCGGCGCCGATCTCCAGTGCCCGCTGCGCGGCGCAGGTGTCGGTGGAGAAGAACGGGGCGCCGAGCCCGGCACCGAAGATGACGACCCGGCCCTTCTCCAGATGCCGGATGGCCTTGCGCGGGATGTACGGCTCCGCGACCTGGCCCATGGTGATGGCGGTCTGCACCCGGGTGTCGACGCCCATCTTTTCCAGCACGTCCTGCAGGGCCAGGCAGTTGATCACCGTGCCGAGCATGCCCATGTAGTCGGCGCGGGCCCGGTCGATGCCCCGTTCGGACAGCGCCACCCCGCGGAACATGTTGCCGCCGCCCACGACGGCCGCCACCTCGACACCCTCTTCGACCGCCGACACCACCTCGGCGGCGATGTGGGCCACGGCGTCCGGTGAGATGCCGAGCGGCTCGTTCCCGGCGAAGGCTTCACCGGACAGCTTGACGACGACCCGGTTCCACCGCTTGTGGAACGCCTCGGCTTCCCCCGCGGCGGCCACGATGCCCGCGGCCGCGGGGGGGACAAAAAAGGCCCCGGCCCGCTTCGGGGCAGGGTCACCGATCGCGGCGGACGCCGCCCGCACCGCCGCGGCGGTGGCATCTTCTCCTGGCGTCGAGCTGCTCCACGAGCCGTCCCGCTGCTGCACCGAGTGACCTTCCTCTCTCGTCCGCTCCACCCCTTCTGCCGTCATGGCCGGCGGGCAGTGCCCGCCGGCCATGTCACGCTCAGGCCTGCCCGACCTGGAACCGGGCGAAGCCGCGCACGTTCACGCCGCTCTCGGCGAGAACCTGCTTGATCGTCTTCTTCTGCTCCTTGACGAACGGCTGCTCAGTGAGCACGACGTCCTTGAAGAAGGAGTTCAGCCGGCCGTCCACGATCCGGGGAATGGCCTGCTCAGGCTTGCCCTCGTCGCGGGTGATCTGCTCGGCGATCCGCCGCTCCTTCTCCACCACGTCCGCCGGAACCTGGTCCCGGGTCGCGTACAGCGGCCGCATCGCGGCCACCTGCTGCGCCAGGTCCTTAGCCACCTCGGCGTTCGCGGTGCCGATCTGGACGAGCACGCCCAGGGTGGGCGGCAGCGCCGCGTCCGAGCGGTGCAGGTAGCTGGCCACGAAGCCGCCTTCGAAGCGGGCGTACCGGCCCAGCTCCAGCTTCTCCTTCAGGGCGGCGCCGGCCTCCTCGATGACCTGCTCGGCGGTCCGGCCGGGCCGGACCTCGGTGCCCAGCAGAGCCAGCCGGTCGGCCGCCCCGCTGGCCAGCGCGGCCCGCGCGATCTCGCCGGCGACCTGCTGGAACAGGTCGGTCTTGGCCACGAAGTCGGTCTCACAGTTGAGCTCGACCAGCACCCCGGCGTCCGTCCCGGACAGCTCGGCCGCGACCAGCCCGTTCGCCGCGGTGCGGGTGGCGCGCTTGGTGACGTCCTTCGCGCCCTTCAGGCGCAGCAGCTCGACCGCGTTCTCGATGTCGCCCTCGGCCTCTTCCAGGGCCCGCTTGCAGTCCATCATCCCGGCGCCGGTCTGGTCACGAAGCCGCTTTACGTCAGCGGCGGTGAAGTTCGCCATGTCCCTCGTCTCTCACTTTCGTCTTTCTGCATATGTCTGTGCGGGCCCGGCCGGCCGCGGGCGACCTGCGCCCGGCATGCGGCGGACCCGGGGCTAGCACGCCGCCGGGTCCTGCCGCTCACCGTGACGGATGCCCTTATTCCGCGCCTTCGGCTGACGAAGCACCGTTGGCCGCGCTGACCGGCTCGCCCTGCTCCGCGTGCGAACCGTTGACCACGCTGGCGGTCTCGGCGGCAGCCGGCTCGGCGGGACTGGCCGCCTCAGCGGCGGCAGTCTCGGCCGGGGCAACCTCGGCGGGAGCGATTTCGGCCGGGGCAGCGTCAGCGACGGCAGTCCCGGCGGGGGCACTGCCAGCCGCGGCGCTCTCGGCCGGGGCAGCGGTGTCACTGTCGGCCGGGGCGCTGTCGGCGGGGGAGCTGTCAGCGGGGGCGCTGTCGGCCGGGGCCGCGGTCCCGCTCTCGGCGAGCTCACGCTCCCACTCGGCCAGCGGCTCCTCGCTGCCGAACTCGCCGCCCGGGCGGTCAGCGGACGGCTTCTCCTCGCCGTCCGCGGCACCGGCCCGCGCGATCAGGCCGTCGGCCACCGCGTCGGCGACCACCCTGGTCAGCAGGGCAACACTGCGAATGGCGTCGTCATTCCCCGGGATCGGGTAGTTGACCTCGTCCGGGTCGCAGTTGGTGTCGAGGATCGCCACCACCGGGATACCCAGCTTGCGCGCCTCGCTGACCGCGATGTGCTCCTTCTTGGTGTCGACCACCCATACCGCGCTCGGCACCCGCGCCATGTGCCGGATCCCGCCGAGCGTGCGGTCGAGCTTGTCGCGCTCGCGCCGCAGGTGCAGCAGCTCACGCTTGGTCATGCCGGAGCCGGACACGTCGCCGAAGTCGATCTCCTCGAGCTCCTTGAGCCGCTGGAGGCGCTTGAACACGGTGGAGAAGTTGGTCAGCATGCCGCCCAGCCAGCGCTGGTTAACGTACGGCATCCCGACCCGCCCCGCCTGCTCGGCGATGACTTCCTGGGCCTGCTTCTTGGTGCCGACGTACAGGATCGTGCCGCCGTGGGCGACGGTCTCCTTGATGAACTCGTACGCGCGGTCGATGTAGTCGAGGGACTGCTGGAGGTCGATGATGTAAATACCGTTGCGCTCGGTGAAGATGTAGCGCTTCATCTTCGGGTTCCAGCGGCGGGTCTGGTGCCCGAAGTGAACGCCGCTCTCCAGGAGCTGCTTCATGGTGACGACCGGAGCCATGCCGGAGGTCCTTTCGTTCCCGCGCCGCGCCGGGAGGGCGCTGACGCTACTCGGTTTGCTTCCTGGCGCCCGTACGCACCTGCGGCGGGCCTGGTCAGGCCCACGGACCGAGCGGTGCGCACCACCGGGACCTCTCAGCTCCGGATGGCAGGCGGGCGCGCGAACTTTTGACCGCCGGGAGAACACGCGGACGCGTTCGCCTGACGGCCTTTGCCAAGTGTATGTGCTGCGCTGGCCCGGGGGGACGACCCCGGGTACACAGTGGCTATACGCAGCAACGGGTCACTGTGTGGCCTATCGCGCGTCGGCCTACGGTCCTTATCTGTTCTGTATCTGTTCTGTGGGGCCTTTCGGCGGGCGCCCTTGGGGGTGATCAGCAAGCTCCCCGGGCGTTACGCAGCTATGCGACGGGCCGGGCGCCGGGAAGCCTGCTGTCTATGGGCTGTCTGGCTATGGGCTGTCTGGTTAGCGGACCCGGGCTCGCAGGAACGCCGGTTCTCCCGGTCGCGTCACGACCAGCCTGCTGGGCTTCCCGTCGGGCACGTTCAGGTTGGGCCCGTCCAGGCCACGGTGCCGTCCGGGTGCTGTCTCGTTACCTGCCCGGAAGTGATCACGCCGGGCCCCTCTGGTCATCGGTGGGCTGGCACTGGCCTCAAGGTCACGCTCGGGGCCGGGCCGTCGCGCCCGTGTAGTACCTTGGCCTGCCGGCCAGCAGCGGTCCGGCCAGCTCCTGGCGATCCGTGCCGCGAAGCCGGACACGAACCCGTCCAGCACGGCCGCCGCGCTGATCAGGACCACCCGGCCCGGCTAGGCCCGTCGCTGCGGCGCGTGCCCGGGACGCGGCGCCCATATGGCGGGTCCGGGTCGAAGCCGCGGGACGTATCGAACCCGCGCCTTCATCGCGCACTACTTGCGAAGTGATCTGAAGCTCGCGCGCATCTCCTCTGAGAAGAGTTGCGGCTGCTCCCAGGCCGCGAAGTGGCCGCCTCGGTCGAGCCTGTTGTAATGGATGAGGTTGTGCGGGTACGCGCGTTCTGCCCAGCTCCGCGGGGCTTGATACAGCTCGTCGGGGAAGACGCTGATGGCAAACGGAATGGTGATGTTCTTGGCGTCGAAGAAGTCCGCCTTGTTCTCCCAATAGAGACGAGCCGAGGAAACCCCGGTGTTCGTCAGCCAGTAGAGCGTGATGTTATCGAGGATGTCGTCTCGGGTAAGGTCGCCATCCGGGTGTCCCTGAACGGCCTGTTCCACGAGCCCAGGCTGGCCGGTACCGTCGCCGTGGTCCAGGATGAACGCGGCTAGATCGGCGGGTGAGTCCGCCAGTCCGTACAGCGTTTGCGGCCGGGTCGTCATGATTTGTGCGTAGGCCGCGTGCTTGCCATAGAAGTTGCTGAGCTGCTGGTAAGCGCGTAGCTCCTCGTCGGAGAGGTCGGCTGGCGGCGGGTCGCCGCGCTCGAACGCCTTGTTGATGTCGGCTGGAGCGGTACCGGGCATGTTGGAGTGAATGCCGAGCAACTCCGGTGCTGCCTGTTCACCCATCGCCTGCGTGACAGCCGCGCCCCAGTCACCGCCCTGCGCCACGAACTGGGTGTATCCGAGGCGTTTCATCAGCACGACCCAGGCACGTGCGGTGCGGGCGGGATCCCAGCCGGTGCTCGCCGGCTTGGCGGAGAACCCGTACCCTGGCAGCGAGGGAATCACCAGATCGAACGCGTCCGCCGCGCTCGCGCCATGCGCGGTCGGGTCGGTGAGCGGCTCGATGATCTTCAGCTGCTCGATGATCGAGCCAGGCCAGCCGTGCGTGACGATCAGCGGCAGCGCGTCCTCGTGCTGCGAGCGGACGTGGATGAAATGAATGTCGAGCCCGTCGATCTCGGTTATGAAGTTCGGCAGGGCGTTCAGTTTCGCCTCGCAGGTGCGCCAGTCGTAGTCTGTCCCCCAGTAGCGCGTGAGCTCCTGCACTGTCGCGAGCGGCACGCCCTGGGAGTCGTCGGTGACCGTCTCGCGCTCGGGCCACCTGGTCGCGTTGACGCGCCGGCGCAGCTCGGTGAGCTCCGTCTCCGGAAAATTGACCTGAAACTCGCGAATAACGGTGTTGTCCCTGCCGGCCTGCTGCGTGGCCTCAGCCATGGCTACGTTCCTCCGTCATGTGGGCAAGAAAGCGGTCCTGCCGGGCACGATGCTGATGTGCCGGTTGTGTTCATCGTCGCACTGGCGGCGCCTGGCCCGCACCCGGGTAAATGCCTGGTCGCTGCCCTGGCTTCTTACGGGCGAGGCGGCCCGTAATTCCTCCGATGGGGGCCTGGCACGACGGTCCCGTTACAGCCGGGTGGCCCAGTCGATCACCAGGCGCCGGCCTGTATGGAGCTCTTGCCATTTGCTGTGGGACGATCCCCCGCCCTCGCATGGCTAGGAGGGCCCTGGGGGGACGACCCCCCGAGCCCCCGCTGCGCTTTGCGGCCCGCGGTGGTACTTCGCCGGCACACTGGCCACTCACCGGGCCTGAAGGCCCGGTTCGCTGGCCGGTAACGGGCGCCTCGCCGTAACCCGCATGCGGTTCTCGCCGGTACCGGCTGGTATGGCGGGACGCAGGGAACCCGTGGGGCGGGCGGACCGGGCTGCTATGTTCGCTGCCGGGGTGGGTGAAGACGACGATGGTGGTGAAGTGATGAGCGCACAGCCAGCCAACTGGGCCCGGAACGTGGTGTTCGGCAGCAGGGAGCTGCGCACGCCGTCCAGCGTCGGGGAACTCCAGGACATCGTCCGCGGCAGCAACCGGGTCCGCGCGCTGGGCAGCGGCCATTCGTTCAACCGGATCGCCGACACCACCGGGGTCCTTGTCGCCACGTCCGGCCTGCCGCAGGTCATCGAGATCGCCCCGGACCGGTCCGCCGTCCGGGTCGCCGGCGGGGTGCGCTACGGCGACCTCGCGCAGCAACTGCAGGCGGCCGGCTGCGCCCTGCGGAATCTCGGGTCGCTGCCGCATATCTCGGTGGCCGGGGCGTGCGCCACCGGGACGCACGGCTCCGGGGACGCCAACCAGAGCCTGGCCGCCTCGGTGACGGCGATGGAGATGGTGACCGCCGACGGCGGGCTGGCCCGGCTGGAGCGGGGCAGCCCGGAGTTCGCGGGCACCATCGTCGCGCTGGGCGGCCTCGGCATCGTGACAACGGTCGAGCTGGCGATCGTCCCGGCGTACGGGGTCCGGCAGTTCGTGTACGAGGACGTCCCGGCGACCGCGGCGGCGGAGCACTTCGAGGAGATCTTCGCCAGCGGCTACAGCGTCAGCGTCTTCACGGACTGGCGGCCCGGCTCCGGCGTCCGGATATGGCAGAAGCATCGCGCCGAGGTGCCCGGGACAGCGGGGAGCGGGCAGCCGGTGTGGCTGGGCGGCCGGCTGGCGGACGGCCCGCGTCACCCGGTGCCCGGCATGCCCGCCGCCAACGCCACCGAACAGCTCGGCGTTCCCGGCCCGTGGCACGAGCGGCTGCCGCACTTCCGGCTCGCGTTCACGCCCAGCGCCGGCGAGGAACTGCAGACGGAATACCTGCTTCCCCGTGCGGACGCCGGCCCGGCCATCGAGGCGCTGACCCGCATCGGTGACCGCATCGCCCCGATCCTGCAGATCGCCGAGATCCGCACGATCGCCGCCGATGACCTGTGGATGAGTATGGCGTCCGGGCGCGACACGGTGGCCTTCCACTTCACCTGGATTCAGGACGACGCGGCCGTGCTGCCGGTGGTGTCGGCGATCGAGGAGGCGCTGGCGCCGTTCGCGGCCCGGCCGCACTGGGGCAAGGTGTTCACCACGCCGCCGGACACCATCACGCGCCTGTACCCGCACTGGCACGACTTCCTGGCCGTGGCGCGCCGGTACGACCCGGACGGGAAGTTCCGCAACGACTTCATGGACCGCTACTTCCCGGCGGCCTCCTGAGTCCCGGTCACCGGCGCGCCCGGGTCACGCCCGCGGATGGGCCTGGCGGTAGCTCGCTTTGAGCCGGTCCACCGAGACGTGCGTGTAGATCTGCGTGGTGGCCAGCGAGGAATGCCCGAGCATTTCCTGCACGCTGCGCAGGTCGGCGCCGCCTTCCAGCAGGTGGGTCGCGGCCGTGTGGCGCAGGCCGTGCGGCCCGGTGTCGGTCGAGACGCCCGCTGCCCGTAGCCGCTCGTGCACCACACGCCGCACCGTGCGCGGATCGGCCCGGCCGCCGCGGACGCCCAGGAACAGCGCCGGCCCGCTGCCGTCACGCGCGAGAACCGGGCGCCCGGACTGTTCCCAGCGGCCCACCGCACGGACCGCAGGTATGCCCACCGGCACCGTGCGTTCCTTGGCGCCCTTGCCGAGCACCCGGACCGTGCGCCGGCTGAGGTCCAGCGCACCGCGATCAAGCCCGCACAGCTCACTGACGCGGATGCCGGTGGCATACAGCAGTTCGAGGATCGCGGCGTCGCGCAGCGCCACGGCGGCTTCCGCGGGGGTGCGGTCCGGCGGCGGCTGCTCGATGTCGGCGTCCGACGAGGCCAGCACGCCGGCGATCTCGGCCTGGCGGAGGACGTGCGGCAGGGCCCGGCGCGCCTTCGGCGTCCCCAGTGCGGTGCCGGGGTCACTGGCCAGCCAGCCGCGGCGATGAGCGAACGCGCTGAACGAGCGGGCCGCCGCCCCGCGCCGGGCGAGCGTCGCGCGGGACGCTCCGGCGGCGTGCTGAACGGCCAGCCAGCTGCGCAGGATGGGCGCGCTCAGTTCACCGGGGCCAGCGGCGCCGCAGCGGTCAGCGTGCTCCAGCAGGGAGCGGACGTCGCTGACGTACCCGCGGACCGTATGCGGCGACAGGCCGCGCTCGGCGGCGACGTGGCGCTCGAAGTCCGCCGTCGCCTCGGTTACCCACGCCGGGTCGGGCACTTCTCAAGTCTCGCTCCCGGCGGCCCCGTTCCCTAGCACCGGACCGCGTGTCGGCTCTCCGTTCCGCCCCTCCGGCCGTCTGGCAGGTCACGATCAAGCCGGGCCAGCCACACCTAACTAGCGGGCCGGGCGGCGGATGCGCCAGCCACGGGAGCAGCGCTCGACGTAGCCGCCGGCCGCGAGGAGGCCAAGCGACCGCACCACCGCGTCCACGCCGACGCCGGCGGCAACGGCGATGGTGGACGGGCCGGCACCCCGGGCCGGGATAGCCTCAAGAACGTCCTCGCTCAGGGGATCGAGGGCGTCCCGGGCGATGAGCGGATCCCGGCGGCCCGCGGCGTCCGGCCACAGGGACTCCTGCACCGAACCGCGGCCGTCGCCGGGGACGGCCGCCTGGTCGCAGCCCGGGTCGCCCAGCGGGGTGAGCATCTCCATGACATCGGCGGCGCAGGTCACGCAGTCCGCTCCCCACTCCCGCATGATCATGTGACAGCCGGCCGATACCTCCGAGGTGACGGGTCCGGGCACCGCCATCAGGGGACGGCCGAGGTCGCGCGCGTGCCGGGCGGTGTTCAGAGCGCCGCTGCGCAGCCCGGCCTCGACCACCACGGTGCCCCGCGACAGCGCCCCGATCACGCGGTTCCTGACCAGGAAGCGCCGCCGGGTCGGTGTCCGGCCGGGCGGCCACTCGCTGGCCAGCACGCCCTGGGCGGTAATACCGGTCAGCAGGTCATGATGGCCGCGCGGGTAGGCGTGGTCCACACCACAGGCCAGCACGGCGACGGTCACGCCGTCCGCGGCCAGGGCCCCCCGGTGCGCGCACCCGTCGATGCCGTACGCGCCCCCCGACACGACCGCCCAGCCACGCTCGCCCAGGGCGGCGGACATCTCGGTGCAGATGTGCGCTCCGTAGGCCGTCGCGGCGCGGGCTCCCACGATCGACACCGAACGAAGGCAGCAGTACCGCAGGTCAGCCTCCCCGCGCAGCCACAGCGCGTACGGGCGGCCGGCGCCCAGGGCGTCCAGCTGGCTGGGCCACTCCGGCTCGCCGGGGCAGACCAGGCGGATGCCGTCCCGCTGGAACGCGGCCAGGTCCATTTCTGCGGGGACACCGGCGAGCCGCCTGCGCCAGGTCCCGAAGGCGTGCTCCAGCCGCGCGGCGTCCCGGCGGCCGAGGCCGCCGGCTCGTCCATCTGCCCGGATCGTGTCCCAGCAGCCCGGGGGTACCACGGGCGGCTGCCCGGCCGTGACCGCGGCAACGATGTCGGCAGGCTCGCTGACGGTCAGCAGCGCGGTGAGTACCGGATCGCCCGGCTCGGCCAGGTAGGTCAGGACGGCCCGCGCGATCCGCTGCCGGTCAGCTGCGGGGATCACCTCACCGCCCCCAGCCACAAGCCGAGGGCATAACCGCATTCGTCGACGGTGGGCCGGTCCTGGCCGGCGAGGTCGGCCAGCGTCCAGGACACCCGGATCACCTTGTCGACGCCCCGCGCGCTGATCTCGCCGAGCTCCATCGCCCGTTCCAGCGGCGCGAGCGCGGCACGGCCGGGGCCGTACGAACGGCGCAGCTCCGCCCCCGGAACTTCAGCGTTCACCCGCCAGGGTGTGCCGGCGAGCCGGCGGGCCGCCCGGCTCCGGGCCTGGGCGACACGCGTGGCCACCGCCGTGCTCGTCTCAGCGAACTTCCGGTCGTTCAGCAGCTCGGAACGGCCGACGGGGAGCAGCTCCACCTTCACGTCGACGCGGTCCAGCAACGGCCCGGACAGGCGCCCGAGGTAGCGGCGCTTGGTCGCCGGGCTGCAGGAGCAGGCGGTCCGCGGCGACGCGGCCGCCTTGGCGCAGGGGCACGGATTGGCCGCCAGTACCAGCGTGAACCGGGCCGGGAAGCGCGCGGTGGTCCCGCACCGGGCGATCACCACCTCCCCCGATTCGAGCGGCTGGCGGAGCGCGTCCAGCACGTCGCGCCCAAACTCGGGCGCCTCGTCCAGGAACAGCACGCCCCGGTGCGCGAGGGACGCGGCGCCGGGCCGGATGATGCCGCCGCCCCCGCCGACGATGGCCGCCTTCGTCGCGGTGTGATGCGGCCCGCAGAACGGCGGCCCGGTCAGCAGCGGGCAGCCCGGCGGCAGCGTGCCCGCGACCGAATGAATCGACGTCACTTCGAGGGCCGCCTCGGCATCGAGCCTGGGCAGGATCGTGGGGAGCCGCTCGGCGAGCATCGTCTTGCCCGCGCCGGGTGGCCCGAGCAGCGACAGATGGTGACCGCCAGCCGCGCAGATTTCAGCCGCCCGCCGGGCGAGTGGCTGGCCCAGGACGTCCGACAGGTCCGGTGACGGGGAACGCCCGGCTCCCGGCGGTCCGGCCAGCGCGTCCCCGCCCTGGACGGGCGCAGCGGCGCCCGACAGCGCGGTGATCGTCCCTCCGGTCAGCTCCTCAACGGCGCCGCCGGCCGGCCCCGGGGGCTCGCCCCGCATCCAGGCGAGGAGGGCGGCCAGCGTCGGCGCGGCCAGCACGCGCAGGCCGGGAACCAGAGCGGCCTCCTGCGCGTTGGCCCGCGCCACCACGACGTCGCGGAAACCCGCCGCGGCCGCGGCCACCGCGGCCGGCAGGACGCCCGGCACCGGGCGCAGCCGGCCGTCGAGGCCAAGCTCGCCGAGGAACATCATGCCCGCCAGGACGGCCGTCTTCAGCACGCCCGCGGCCGCGAGGAGCGCGACCGCGATCGGCACGTCGAAGCCGCTGCCGCGTTTGGGCAGGCTGGCCGGGGACAGTCCCACGGTGATCCGGCGCTGCGGCCACGGCTCACCGCTGTTGAGGATCGCCGAGCGGATCCGGTCCCGCGCCTCGCGCAGTGCGGTGTCGGGCAGGCCCACCAGGACCATGCCGACCAGCCCGTTGGCGATATCGGCCTCAACCTCGACGACGTGACCGTGCACCCCCACCAGGGCCACCGAATACGTCCGGGCCAGGGCCATCTACCCCACCCCCCGGACATGCTCGACCGTGAACCCGCCGGCCGGTTCGGGTGTCACGCCGACCACGTCCACCCGGACCTGGTCCGCGTGCACCCCATGGGCCGTCAGCCAGCGGACGGCGAGCCGCCGGAGCCGGTTGCGTTTCAGCCGGGTCACGGATTCCAGCGGCGTCCCGTAACGGGTGCCGGACCGCGTTTTGACTTCGCAGATGATCAGCGTGTGCCGGTCCATGGCCACGATGTCGATCTCGCCGTCGGCGCAGCGCCAGTTCCGCGCGAGTATCCGGAAACCTTCGGTTTCCAGGTAATCGGCGGCGGCCTGCTCCCCGTTCCTGCCCAGGACATCCTTGGCGCGCATGGTCGACCACCTCCGGATACGACGATCGCCGCAACGGCGGGGACGGCGGTATCGTGCGCTGGTGGCTGTGGATAACGCGTGCGCAACCGGGGCGCCTGTGGACAGTAAGGCCAGAATGTCGGTGCGGCGTGTTCTGCTGGAGGGGGAGCGCCGCGCCCGGCCGGGCGGGCGGGATTCGGCAGGGAGGCGGCGCCGGCGGGCGAGGGAGCGCCCGGCAGGCGGAAGGGCGCCAGGCAGGCGGAGACGGCAGGCGGAAAGAGCGGCGCCGTGGGGACGGCGCCGCTGGGACGGTGGCACTAGGCGGAGAAGCCGGGTTTGTCCTCCGGGAGGTCGAGGTCGCTCTTGGCGAGTTCCTCGATGTTTACGTCCTTGAACGTCACGACGCGGACGTTCTTGACGAACCGGGCGGGCCGGTACATGTCCCAGACCCACGCGTCCCGCATGACCACCTCGAAGAAGACCTCACCGTTGTCGGAGTTGCGCACGTGCAGCTCGACCTCGTTGGTGAGGTAGAAGCGGCGCTCGGTCTCGACCACATGACTGAACAGGCCGACGACATCGCGGTACTCGCGGTAAAGCTGCAGCTCCATCTCGGCTTCGTACTTTTCGAGATCCTCTGCGCTCATGCCTACCCCTCCGATCGCCGGTTGACGGCGCTCGCCTGCCGCGCGCTCATCCGCATTGCCCGCCCCCGCGGACCCGGTTCAGCCGAGCCTGCGGCATGCCATCGCCCGAACTCAGCCATGGGCCCATTCTCCTCTCCTGCGCACGTGGCGGCGTCCCTAATTTAGTCTGCACCGTGCGGAGCCTCGGCCCACGCCGTTCCGGCCTGGCTGACCCGCACGGCGGACGCCTCCGCTGGCACGAAATCTGCCCAGGATCCGGGGGTCTCATTACTGCTGTGCGCCCCGTCTGCCACCGCCGGGCCGTCAGCGGCCTCCGGACCGCTTCCGGGCTCCAGGCCCGCACCAGGCTCCAGGCCCGCACCAGGCTCCAGGCCGCCGTCGGGCAGGCCCTCGGCGGACTCGGGGCCGTCCGAAAGGTCCGGGCTTTCCCCAAGGTCTGGGCCCCCGGCGAGGTCCTGGCTCTCCGCAAGGTCCGGGCTTTCCCCAAGGTCCGGGCCCCCGGCGAGGTCCTGGCTCTCCCCCTGCCACCCCGTCGCCCACCGGCGATTCGCCTGCCGCACATTGACGTACGAATACCGGTGTTCCGGGCACGGCCCCCAGCCGCACAGAGCGGCCATGTGCTCGGGCGTGGAGTAACCCTTGTGCCGGGCGAAACCGTAGGCCGGGTACGAGCCGTCGAGCCCGACCATTACGCGGTCCCTGGTCACCTTGGCCACCACGGAGGCCGCCGCCACCGACGCCGTGACCTGATCACCCTTCCACACGGCCAGGGCGGGCGCGCCGAGCCCGCGTACCGGGAAGCCGTCGGTGAGAACGTACCCAGGGCGCCGGCGCAACCCGGCGAGTGCGCGGCGCATGCCCTCCACGTTGCACACGTGCAGCCCCAGGGCGTCGACCTCCTGCGGCGGGATGGCGACCACGTGCCAGTCCAGCGCCCAGCGCATGACGTCGGCGTACACGCTCTCGCGCTCCTCCGGCGTCAGCAGCTTGGAATCCGCCAGGCCCGGCATCCGCCGGATCGTCGCGCAGTCCAGGACGACGGCCGCCACGACCAGCGGGCCGGCACAGGCACCACGGCCCGCCTCGTCGATCCCGGCGACCGGCGACAGGCCCGCGCGCGCCAGTACGTTCTCGTACGCCGCCAGCCCGGCGTTTCGCCGGGGTGTGTGACCGGAGTGCCGCCATTTGGCCCGTTCCGGGCCGATGGCCGGCTTGCTGGTGGGTCGGGCCATGACAATTCGAAAGATTACGCCAGATCCCGCTGGGACGAGCCCGCTACGGCCCGCCCCGGCTAGCGGCGGAAGCGGCGGCGTGCGACCCTGCGCAGCCCACGCTGCAGCAACGTCAGCGGAACGGCCCCGGCGAAGCCGAGCGCGAACGGCACCGCAGGAGACGACGGGTGCACGGGCACGCCCGCGTCCGCCACGGCGGCGGCCTGCTGCGCATGGGCAGCGGCCTGGCCGCTGGACGAGCCGTTCAGTGCGGGCTGCTCGAACGTCGACGGGATGTTCAGCACGGACCACTGGCTGAACGGCCAGATGATGATGAAGGCGCGGCCAACGACGGCGCTTTCCGGAATCGAGCCGCCGCCCGGGTAGCCGACTTGGTGCCCGCGCGAATCCCAGGAGACGTCCCGGTGGTCGCCCATCACCCAGAGGCTGTCCTGCGGGACCGTCACGGTGAACCGGTTCTCCGATGGCGGGTTGCCGGGGAACAGGTACGACTTCTCGTTCAGCGGCACCCCATTGACGGTGACCCGGCCCTGGGCGTCGCAGCACGCGACGTGATCGCCGGGCAGGCCGACGACGCGCTTGATGTAGTCGTTCTGGTCCCGGGCGAAGCCGAACATGGAGGCGACGCTCTCGCCGAATTTGGCGAAGAAGTTGCTGCTGGCCGGCGGGGTCTGCGGGTTCCAGGAACCGTCGCCGCTGAAGACCACGATGTCGCCGCGGTGAATGCTGCGGGTGTCGTAGACAATCTTGTTGACCAGCACCCGGTCCCCGATAGCCAGCGTGTTCTGCATCGAGCCGGAAGGGATGTAGAACGCCTGGATGGCGTAGGTCTTGATGATCAGGGTGAGGATCAGGGCGACGACGATGAGGACCGGCAGTTCCCTCCAGAAAGACCTGCTCTTCTTCTTCTTTTTGGGTGCGGTCTTCGCCGGGCTCTTGCCGGGGGCCTCCGGCGGGCTGCCTGGGGCGCCCGCAGCCGCCCCGTCGCCCGCAGCCGGCAAGCCGGCACCGGCGCCGGCCGGGCGGCTGGCCGGGCTCTGGGCGGCCGACGCCCCCCTCGGCCCGGCGGAGTCCTGCGGGGTGCTCCTGTTCATGCGCGCGCCTCCCGCGTCCCCGGTCCCCATACCGGGACGCTGTCCCTCGGGCGCCTGCCTCGGCCTGCCGCGCGCTTGCGTCACAGGCGGGTCTCCGGGGCCGTCTCCCTCGTCGGTCATTGCCATGAGCCTAGCGTCAGATAGCGGTGACGGAAGCGGTAACCGTCCTCACTCTGGAGAGCTTCAGGCACGTCACATGCCCTTTTTGGGCGCGAAACAGCCCATGGTGAGGACACCCGCGCACAGGCGGGGCGGTGCCGGCGCTGGCCCCCGGACATCTGGTTGCGGTTAGCTCGCCGGGTTCTCCCGGCGCTCCCGGATACGCGCGGCCTTACCGCGCAGCTCCCGCAGGTAGTACAGCTTGGCCCGGCGGACCTTGCCGCGCGTGACCGTCTCGATCCGCTCGATCGACGGGCTGTGCACCGGGAACGTGCGCTCGACGCCCACACCATAGCTGATCTTGCGGACGGTGAACGTTTCCCGGATCCCGCCGCCCTGACGCCGGATCACCACACCCTGGAACACCTGGATCCTGGAGCGGCTGCCCTCCTTGACGCGCACGTGGACCTTGAGCGTGTCTCCCGGGCGGAATTCCGGGATGTCGTCCCGGACCTGGGCCTGCTCTAGTTCGGCAATAGCGGTGTGCATGGCAGCGATTCCTCAGTGCTTATCGGCTGGGCTTATCGGCTTGGCGCGTGTGGGCTTATCGGCTAGGCGTGTGCGGGCATACCAGCGCGGGCCCAGTGTGATTGGGAACGGGCCCCGGCGCCGACGGGCACACAGCGACCTTCAGTCTGCCACATTCCCGGGGCTGGCTGGTAAGCGAGCCGGTTTCCCGTCTGCGCCGGGCCCGGCCCCGGCCCCGGCGGCCGGCGTCCCCGGCCGCCCCCCCCGCCGGGCCGCCCGTCATCGGGCCGGATCGGGCCGGATCAGGCCGGACAGGCCCATGACCGACAGCACCTGCCAGTCCCGCCTGCTGAGCGCACCCGGGTCGGCGGCGGCCCGCCAGATGAGATCCGGCCGGTTGGCCGCGGTCCGCAGCAGCGCCGCGTCCCGCCGCCAGCGCGCGATCGCCGCGTGGTCGCCGGACAGCAGGACATCCGGCACCTCGCGCCCCCGCCAGACGCGGGGCCGGGTGTAGACGGGCCCTTCGAGGAGGCCGGCCATGCTGGCGCCGGCATCGGCCGCACCGCCGGCCGGGGGGATGGTGCCCGCGGCGAACTCACCAGGGAGCACGTCGCCGCCGGGCAGTGGCCCGGAGCCGGGCAGCCGCCCGGAGCCGGCGTCCGGGTCGGCGGACGGCACGTCGCCGGCCGCTGCCGCGCCGCCGCCAAAGGAGTCGTCGCTGGCGGAACGTTCGTTGCCGAGTACCCCCGGGAGCAGCCGGCCGATGGCCTCGACCATGACCAGGACGGCCGCCTCACCGCCTGCCAGCACATAGTCACCGATGCTGACCTCGTCCACCGGCATCCGTGACCTGGCCTCATCGATGAACCGGGCGTCGATGCCCTCGTAGCGGCCGCAGGCGAAAATGAGCTGCGGGCAGCGCGTGTAGCTGACCGCGCGGGCCTGGGTGAACGGGACGCCGCTGGGGGTGGGAACGATCAGCCGTGGTCCCGGCACCGCGGGCCCGCCGCGGGCGGGCGGGGCGACTTCCTCCAGCGCCTCCGCCCAGACCTGAGCCTTCATCACCATGCCGGGGCCGCCGCCGAACGGCGCGTCGTCCACGGTGCGGTGGATGTCGTGCGCCCACTGCCGGAGGTCGTGCACGCGGAATTCGATGTCGCCCCGGGCCGCCGCCTTGCCGATGAGCGACACGCCCAGGGGCCCGAAATACTCCGGGAAGATCGTGATGATGTCGATACGCACGCCGGTCAGGCCTCGATCGCCTCGTCCGGGTCAAGCAGCCCAGGCGGCGGGTCGATGACAAGGCGGCCCGCCGCCACGTCGACCTCCGTCACGATCGCGCCGACGAACGGCACCAGGGCCTCGTCCGCCGCCGGGCCCGCCGAGACCGCCGGGCCGCGTACGGCCGCCCGGCCGGGCGCGCCCGCCGCACCGTCCCGGCGCACCACCAGAAGATCCTGGCCGTGGTGCAGAACGTCGGCGACCACGCCGACCCGCTCGCCCGCGGCGGTGACGACACCCAGCCCGATGAGCTCGTGATCATAGAACTCATCCGGGTCCGCCACCGGCGGGATCTGCGCCGAATCCAGGATGAGCAGCGTGCCGCGCAGGCCCTCAGCGGCGGTCCGGTCACCGATGCCCTCAAACGCGACGATAAGCCGCCCCGAATGCCACCTGGCCGCGGCCACCGTGAGCGGCCCGCGATCCGGTGGCTCGGCACCCAGCACTGATCCGGGAGCGAACCTCACGTCGGGCTCATCGGTGCGCACGGCCACGATGACTTCGCCGCGGATACCGTGCGCGCGGACGATCTGGCCGACGGCGATCTGCATGCCCGCGTACCCGGTTAGCGGATCTCGTCCGTGTCCAGGAGGTCGACGCGGACGTGACGGCCGCCCGCCAGCGAACCCATGACGGTGCGGAGCGCCCTGGCGGTGCGGCCACCGCGCCCGATGACCTTGCCCAGGTCATCGGGGTGAACGCGCACCTCCAGGACACTGCCGCGGCGCATCGCGCGGCTGGATACCAGGACGTCGTCGGGGTGCTCGACGATGCCCCTGACCAAATGCTCGAGCGCCTCTTCTAGCACCTCAGGCTCCGCTGCCCGGCTCACTGCCCTGTATCTCGCCAGTCTGGGGCTCACCAGCGGTCGTGGCCGGCGCGGCGGCCGCCGCAGCGGCGCTCTCGTCGGCGGATCCGGCGGCCGTCGTCTCGGCACTGGCCTTGGACTTGGACCGGCCGGACTCGGCCCTGGCGCTGTCAGCCTTCGTGTCTGCCTTGGCGGTGTCCGGCTTCCTGGCGCGGCTGCCGCCCCTGGGGGCAGCGGTCGCCGCATCGTCCTTGGCGGCGTCCTTCAGGGCGGTGGCGAAACGCTCCTTCTTGTCCGCCGCCGGCTCCTTCGTGCGCAGCGTGCCCTCCGCGCCCGGCTCGCCCCTGAACTTCTGCCAGTCACCGGTGATCTTCAGAATGGTCAGGACGGGCTCGGTGGGCTGCGCGCCCACGGAGAGCCAGTGCTGCGCCCGCTCCGAGTTGACTTCGATGAGCGACGGCTCTTCCTTCGGGTGGTACTTGCCGATCTCCTCGATGGCGCGTCCGTCGCGCTTGGTCCGGGCGTCGGCGACGACGATCCGGTAGGTCGGCACCCGGGTCCTGCCCAGGCGCTTGAGCTTGATCTTTACAGCCACGGCTGCGGTCTTCTCCCAGCAAATAAAGGTACGGGCGGCGATCCGGCGGCCAGGTGGGGACTGGCGGGACCACACAGATGGCCGGCGCTGCAGGGGAAGAGGGCCCCGCCTCACCAGGTAATCAGATGACATTCTGCCAGACGGCGGGCACTGGGTGGGCCTTATGGGCGCCGGCCGCGGCTACGCGGATCACCAGAAGCCCGTTACGGAGCCTTGACTTCCGGTGTCATCGGCGGATGCGGGGACGCGGCTAGCTGCCGGCCACGGAGAGTTATCCCGGGAGACAACAGTTATGTAACGCGCGTTGACGGGCGGTACGTGCCAAATCTAGGTTATGCCTACCTCTGCTCGGGCTCCAGTACTTCCTTTCCGCGTCCAGGTACGGCCGCCTGATCCGCGCGGTCGCCGACGACAAGGAAGCGGCGCAGCTGGCCGGGGCCGACTACCGGCACGTGTTCGGCATCGCGGCGGCGCTCGCGTTCGGCACCGTGGCGCTAGCCGGCATCGGCTACGGCATGTACTCCCAGCTGTCGCCGACCACGGGCACCGATACGATCCTGCTGTTCGCGTTCGCGGCGGTGGTGATCGGCGGCCTCGGCTCGCTGTGGGGCACCCTGCTCGGCGGCGTGGTGCTCGGTGTGGCCCAGCAGATCGGCGCCCAGATCAACATCTCCAACGAGGTCCTGGCCGGGTACATCGTGTTCCTCGCCGTGCTGGTGCTGCGCCCGCAGGGCCTGACCTCCCGGAGGGCGCAGTCGTGAGCTTGGCCACCGAAACCACGGCTCGTTCGGCAGAAAAATTCCGGGTCGCGCGGTCACGCAGAAACGTCGCCTGGACCGGGGCGGGCGCGCTGATCGTCGTGGTGGTGCTCGCCCTGTTGCCCTACATCGTGTACTCGGGCACCACCAGCATCATCGTGCAGGCGTTCATCGTGCTCACGCTGGCGAGCATGTGGAACCTGCTCGCGGGCTACGCCGGCCTGGTGTCGGTGGGGCAGCAGGCCTTCGTCGGACTCGGCGCCTACTTCGTGCTGATCCTCGCTATCGGGGGCACCTCGCCATTCGCCGCGCTGCCCGTCGCCGCGATCGGCTGCGGCGTGGCGGCGCTGCCCCTGTGGTGGCTGGTGTCGCGGCTGCGCAGCGGGTATTTCGCGATCGCCACCTGGGTGCTCGCCGCGACCGTCATGCTCATCATCGAGAAGTTCTCCTCGATCGGCGGCGGGACCGGCATGCCGCTGCCCGGCCTGTCCGGGTTCAGCTCGACGCTACTGACCGCGTACACCTACTGGGCCGGGCTGGCCGTCACGGTCGTGGCGCTGGCCGCCATCTACCTGCTGCTGCGCGGCAGGCTCGGCCTGGTGCTCACCGCCATCCGCGACGACGAGGTGGCCGCGCGCAGCTCAGGGGCGCGGGTCGGCCTGGCCCGGCTGCTGGTGTTCGTGGTGGCGGGCGCCGGCTGCGGCGCCGCGGGCGCGCTGCTGGCCATCAGCCAGCTCCAGGTACAGCCGGGCGCGGTCTTCAGCGTGCAGTGGACGGCGGAGATGGCGTTCGCGACCATCATCGGCGGCCTGGGCACGATCGAGGGACCGATCATCGGCACCGCCGTCTACATGGTGCTGCAGCAGACGCTGGCCTCCTACAACGCGTGGTACCTGATCATCCTGGGGCTGGTGGCCATCGCGATCGCACTGTGGTCCCGCCGGGGCCTGTGGGGCCTGGTCGACGAGCACCTGCACGTCCGGCTGTTCCCGGTCGGCTACTGGCTATGGCCCGGCGACGCGAAGCCACCAGCGTCCCGCCTGCTGTCCCGACTGCGCCGCGCGGGCCCCTAACCGAACGCGGGTTACGGCGAGGCGATCGTTACCGGCCCAGCGATCCCGGCCGTCAGGCCGGGTGAGCGGCCGGTGTGCCGGCGAAGTACCACCGCGCGGGCGCGAAGCGCATCCGGGGGGTTCCGGGGGGTCGCCCCCCGGGCCAGCACGGCGCATCCGGTGGTACGGGGGGTCGCCCCCCGGGTGATACTAAAAAATGCTGCTGAGCGAGATGGCCGACGCCTCGGAGGCGGTGGCGGGGACGTCATCCAGGCTGGCCAAGGTCGAGGTCCTCGCCAGGGCGCTGCACGACGCGGGCCCGGCGGAGGTCACGATCGCGGTCGCGTACCTGTCCGGGGAGCTGCCGCAGCGCCAGATCGGCGTCGGCTGGGCCACGCTGCGGGACGCGGCGCCCCCGGCCGGGGCGCCGTCGCTGACGCTGACCGACGTCGATGCCGCGTTCACCGCCATCGGCTCGGTGTCCGGCAAGGGGTCCGTGGCGGCCCGCAAGGAGCTGGTGGACCGGCTCTTCGGCCGGGCGACCGCGCGGGAGCAGTCGTTCCTGCTGCGCCTGCTGTCCGGGGAACTGCACCAGGGCGCGCTCGAAGGGGTCATGGCGGACGCGATCGCGCGGGCCGCTCGGGTGCCCGGCCCGGCGGTGCGGCGGGCCCTGATGCTCTGCGGCTCCATGGGCATGGTCGCGGAGACCGCCCTGGCGGAGGGCAGCGCGGGGCTCGGGAAGTTCGGGCTGCAGGTCGGGCGGCCGATCGGGCCGATGCTCGCCTCCAGCGCCGCCACGATCGCTGACGCCCTGGCGCGGATCAGCCCGGCGGCGGTGGAATGGAAGATGGACGGCATCCGGGTCCAGGTGCACATCTCCGGCGGCCGGGCCCGGCTGTTCACGCGCACGCTGGATGAGATCACCGACCGGATGCCGGAGGTCACCGCGGTCCTGGCCGGGCTGCCCGTGCGGGACGCCGTCCTGGACGGCGAGGTGATCGCGCTGCGCGAGGATGGCCGGCCGCACCCGTTCCAGGTGACCGCCTCGCGGACCGCACGGCGCACCGGCGAGGCGGCCGCGGGCGCCACCGGCCTGTCGGTGTTCATGTTCGACATCGTGCACCTGGACGGCGAGGACCTCATCGACCGCCCGGGCGGGGAGCGGTTCGCGGCGCTGGCCCGGGTCGTCCCCGAGCAGCTGCGCATGCCGCGGCTCGTCACCCGTTCGGTGCAGGAGGCGACCGCCTTCTTCGATGACTCGCTGGCGCATGGCCACGAGGGCGTGGTCGTCAAGTCACTCGACACCCCGTACACGGCGGGCCGCCGCGGCGCGGGCTGGATCAAGGTAAAGCCCCGGCACACCCTGGATCTGGTCATCCTGGCGGCCGAATGGGGCCACGGCCGGCGCCGCGGGTGGCTGTCGAACCTGCACCTCGGGGCGCGCGACCCGGCGACGGGCGGCTTCATCATGCTGGGGAAGACGTTCAAGGGCCTGACGGACGAGATGCTGACCTGGCAGACCGAGCGGCTGCTGGCGCTGGAAGACCGCCGCGACGATTACACCGTCTATGTCCGGCCCGAACTGGTCGCGGAGATCGCCTTCGACGGCGTGCAGCGCAGTCCCCGGTACCCGGGCGGCCTGGCGTTGCGGTTCGCCCGCGTCCTGCGTTACCGGGAGGACAAGTCCGCCGCCGAGGCCGACACCATCGAGGCCGTCCGCGCCACCCAGCCTGCCCCCTGAGTGCCGCCCGCTTTCCGCGCATGTAACGGAAAACGCTGCCCGCATCGGGGCTGACCCAGAGGGCGGTGCTGACCCAGGAGGGCGGAGCGAGGCCGGGCGGAGCGGGACGGGGCGGGCTACCTCTTCTTGCGGCGCTTGTTGTTGCCCTGGGCGCGGAAGGCGGCGGGGACGTTGCTGTCGGGGGCGCCGAGGCCGGGGAGACCGCCGCCCGGCCCGCCGGGCAGGCCGCCCTTCTGCAGGGCGGCCAGCGTCTCGGCCATGTCCTGGTTGGTGAAACCCTCCGGCAGGCCGGCGCCGAGGCCGCCCGCGCGCCCGTTGCCAGGGACGGCGTTATCGGCGGCTGCCCCGTTGCCGGCCGCCTTCGCGGCCGCGCGGCGCGGGTCGCCCCCTGGGTGCCGCTTCTTGCCCTTCTTGCTCTTCGTCGCCTTGCTCGCGGCGCGGCGCATGCCCGGCGGCAGGCCCGGCACGTTGCCCAGGCCGCCGCCGAGCAGCTGCCTCATCTGCTTCTGGCCCTCGAGGAAGTTCTGGATGAGCGCGCTCACCTGCCCCGGGGTGACCCCGGAACCGCCCGCGATCCGGGCCCGCCGCGAGCCGTTAATGATCTTGGGGTTGCGCCGCTCGTCCGGCGTCATCGACTGCACGATCGCCGTGGCCCGGTCGAGGTCCTTGTCGTTGACCTGGCTGAGCAGTTCCTTGTTGCGGCCCGCCCCGGGCAGCATGCCGAGCAGGTTGCCGATCGGGCCCAGCTTGCGCACCATCTGGATCTGCTCGACGAAGTCCTCGAGGGTGAAGCCCTCACCCGAGACCAGCCGGTCCGCGAGCGCGGCCGTCTGCTCCTCGTCGAACGCCTTCTCCGCCTGCTCGATCAGGGTGAGCATGTCGCCCATGTCGAGGATGCGAGACGCCATCCGGTCGGGGTGGAAGAGGTCGAAGTCCTCCAGCTTCTCCCCCGCCGACGCGAACATGATCGGCCGCCCGGTGAGCTGGGTGATCGACAGCGCGGCACCGCCGCGGGCGTCGCCATCGAGCTTGGTGAGCACCACGCCGTCGTAGCCGACGCCGTCCAGGAAGGCCTGCGCCGTGGCCACGGCGTCCTGGCCGATCATCGCGTCGACCACGAACAGGATCTCGTCCGGCTGGGTCGCGTCCCTGATCGCGGCGGCCTGTGCCATCATCTCCTCGTCGATGCCCAGGCGGCCCGCCGTGTCGATGATGACCATGTTCTGCTGACGGCGCTGGGCTTCCGCCAGCGACTGGCGGGCGACGGCGACCGGGTCGCCGACGCCGTTGCCCGGCTCGGGCGCGTAGACCGGGACACCCGCGCGCTCCCCGATCACCTGGAGCTGCTGCACAGCGTTGGGCCGCTGGAGGTCGGCGGCGACGAGCATCGGCGTGTTGCCCTGCTCGCGCAGCCACAGCGCCAGCTTGCCGGCCAGCGTCGTCTTACCGGAACCCTGCAGGCCGGCCAGCATGATGACGGTGGGCGGAACCTTGGCGAACCGCAGCCGGCGGGTCTCTCCGCCCAGGACATCGATCAGTTCCTCATGAACGATCTTGATGACCTGCTGCGCCGGGTTCAGCGCGCCGGAGACCTCCTCGCCGTTCGCCCGCTCCTTGACCCGGGCGATGAACGCCCGGACGACCGGGAGCGCGACGTCCGCTTCCAGCAGCGCGATACGTATCTCGCGCGCGGTCGCGTCGATGTCGGCAGGCGACAGCCGCCCCTTGCCCCGCAGGGAGGAGAAGACTTGTGTGAGCCGTTCGGAAAGAGTTTCGAACACGTTCCTATGCCATCCTCGCGCATACCGCTTGTCCGGACATCCAGGCTATCCGGTCGGCCCCGCGGGCCGGCACAGCATAACGATGTCAGCGCGGCCAGGACGGCCTGAACCGTCGCCTGACGAAGGGTTTTGTCGGTCAGGGGCTTGCCGGATTCATCGGCCACGTAGAAGACGTCGACCGCTTCGGCGCCGAGCGTTTCCACCCGGGCCGAGTGGAGGTCGAGGCCGCAGCTCCCCAGGGCGCGGCCGACCCGCCACAGCAGGCCCGGCTCGTCGTGCGCGCGGACCTCGACGACCGTCGCGGTCAGCGAGGCGTCGTCCACCATCGTCACCTTGGGCGGGGCGACCACCGCGCCCCGCGGGCGGGCGGCGCGCGCCCGGCGTTCCAGGCGTTCCTCGACATCCAGCCGGCCCTCGAGCATCCGGCGCAGATCGCTGGCGACGAGCGCGCTATCGGGCGGGTCGCCGTACGCGGGGACGACGTTGAACACCGCGACCGCGGTCGGCCCGACCGACGTGGCGCTGGCGCCCCGGACGGTCAGCCGGTGCGAGGCGAGCACGCCGGCGGCCCGCCACAGCAGGCCGGGCCGGTCGGGCGCCACGACCGTCACCTCGTCGCCCTTGACGACCGCCGCCGGGCCGCCCTCGGCGGCCAGCGCGAGCTGGTCCTCGCGCAGCGGCGCGGCGGCGGGCGGCGGATCGCCGGCCAGCACCGTCGCCACCCGCTCGACCAGGTCGGAGACGAGACCGGCCTTCCAGTCGTTCCAGGCGGCCGGCCCGGTCGCCATCCCGTCCGCCGCGGCCAGCGCGTGCAGCAGTTCCAGCAGCGGCCGGCTGCCCACCGTCCGCGCGACCTGTTCCACGGTCACCGGGTCGTCCAGGTCGCGCCGGGTCGCGACCATCGGGAGCAGCAGATGATGCCGCGCCGCCTGCGCGACCAGTTCGGCGTCCGCCTCGGAGAAGCCGACCCGGTGCGCGACGTCGCGCGCGACGACCTGGCCGCTGACGCTGTGGTCGCCGGGCCAGCCCTTGCCGAGGTCGTGCAGCAGGGCGGCCACCAGCAGCAGGTCGGGACGGGCCACGTCGCGGGTCAGGGCGGCCGCGTACGCCGCCGTCTCCATGAGGTGGCGGTCGACGGTGAAGGTATGCAGCGGGTTGCGCTGCGGGCGGTTCCGCACCCGTTCCCAGTCCGGGATGAGCAAGGTCACCAGGCCCTCCTGATCGAGCGCCTCCCAGACGCCGATCGAGGCATGCCCGGCGCCGAGCAGCGAGATCAGCGCGTCGCGGGCGTCCGCGGGCCAGGGCACCGGAAGCGGCGGGCACTCCGCCAGCCGGGACAGGGCCCGGGGTGCCAGCGGCCGTCCCGCCTGGGCGGCGGCGGCTGCGGCCCGCAGCACCAGAGCCGGATCGGATGCGGGGTCGGCGGCCCGCGCCAGGACCACCTCGCCGTCCTGCTCGACAACGCCATCGGCGAGCGGGCGGCGCTCCAGCTTCCGCCGCCGCAGCCGCCTGCCCGCGGCCCGTTCGGCCTGCCGGAAAGCGTGGTCGACGGCGTACGCCACCGTCCGCCCGGCTCCCGCCAGCTCGCGCAGCAGCGCGTCGCCGTCCAGCAGCCCCGCGGCCCGGGCTACCTCGTCGTGCTCTTCGAGGACCAGCCGGTCGGAGGCGCGGCCGGTGATCTCGTGCAGGATGTGCCGGGCGTCGAGGATCGATTCATAGGCGGCGCGGACCCGGGGGCCCGGCGCGGAGGCGACCCAGGCGGCCGCGATGGCCTGGATCGCGTGCACGTCCCGCAGCCCGCCCTTGGCCTCCTTGAGGTCGGGTTCGAGCAGGAACGCCAGCTCGCCGAAGATCCTGGCCCGCTCGTTGTGCAGGTCGCGCAGTTCGGCCAGCCTGGTCCGGGCGGCAGCCCGCCAGTCTTCCAGGGCGCCCTCGCGCAGCTGGGTCGTCAGTGCCGGGTCACCCGCGACGTGCCGGGCGCTGAGCAGGCCGAGGGCCACCTTGATGTCGGCTCGTGCCACCCGGCGGGCCTGGGGCACGGTCCGGACCGCGTGGTCCAGACGTGCCCCGGAGTCCCAGACCGGGTACCAGATGCGGTCCGCGATCGACGCGATGCCGTCCCGTCCCGCGTGCAGCAGGAGAACGTCCAGATCACTGCCGGGCAGCAGCTCGCGGCGGCCGTAACCGCCCACCGCGACCAGCGCGACCCCGGGCTCGGCGCCCAGCATGCCGGCGAGCCAGCGATCTGTTTCGGTAGTCCTGCGTCCGCGATCCGCAGCGAACGACGTCATCAAGGCCACAGAGTTCCCCCGTACGTGCACGAGTGAACTAGATCACGAGTGAACTAGATCGCGTCAGGACCGCGTTCCCCCGTGCGGACCCTGACGACCGTGTCGACGGGCACCGACCAGACCTTGCCGTCGCCAATCCGCCCGGTCTGCGCCGCCTTCAGGACGACGCCGATGAGGTCATCGGCATCCTCGTCGTCACAAAGGACCTCGACCCGGACCTTGGGGACCAGGTCGATCTGGTATTCGGCACCTCGGTACACCTCAGTATGTCCGCGTTGCCTGCCGTAACCGCTCGCCTCGACCACAGTCATGCCGTGCACCCCGAACGCCTGCAGCGCGGCTTCGACGTCGTCCAGCTTGAACGGCTTGATGACCGCGGTGACGAGCTTCATACGACCACCCTTTCGCTCTCCTGACCGGTACTTTCCGCCGGAGGAGTTTCCGGAGGCGTGCCGGAATGTGTCGACAGCGTGAAACCGGAGGGGTTTATGTTACGTACACGTTTCCTAGCATCTGGCCCGCTTGCGCGCCAGGGGAGGCCGCCGGCTCAGAACGGGAAACGGTCCCCCTGGAGCCGGTAGCGGGGCCGTTTGACGGTCTCGCCAGGGTAATGGGAAGGATTGGCCGGGTAGCCGGCGGCCGGGCCGGGATAGTCACTGCCGCCGGCGAGCTCGGGCGGATTCTGCGCGGGCAGGCCGGGCTGGTAACCGGCCGGCTCGATGGCCATCCGGGTCGCCGCGCGGTGCGCCTGTTCCAGCAGCAGGGTGGCACGTGCGCTCGCCTCGGCCAGGATCTTCTCGCGGCGCCGCTGCGCATCGCGGGCCACGTCGCGGCTGTAGGCCCGGGCGTCGGCCATGCAGCGTTCGGCCGTCTGCTGCGCCTTCGCCAGAATGCGGACCGCCTGCACGTTGGGTTCCTGGGGAACGGCGGGCCGGGCGCGCCGGTCCGGGGTGGCCATGGGCGCGCCGAGCGGCGCGGGCCGGGAGTTCCGGCCGGGCGTGCGGCCGCGCAGCCTGCGGAGCTCGGCGTAGAGCGAGGCCCGCTCCTCCAGCAACTGGGCCAGTTCCGACTCCACCCGGGCACAGAAGTCCCGCACCTCGTCCTCATCGAGCCCACGGCGGCCCAGCCGGGCCAGCCGGAATGACATCGAGTGAACGTATCCCGGGGTCAGCCGGGCACGGTGCGGCGGCCTTAACGTCATCGGGGACTCCAACCGGGGCTTTGGCGGGATCCGGCCGGCCGCAGGCTCCGGCCCGGCCAACGGCAGGGACGCGGGCGGCCATTAAGGCGCCCGCGTCCGTGCACGGCCCTGCACGCTGTGACATCAGCCGGCCGCGTTCCGCGCACATCGGCACGCTGTGTGCCGGCCCGCGCACCAGGCGGGGTCGTGCTTAGGCGCTGGGCATCCATCGCGGCTAACTCCGGGGGATGACATCGGCTAGGGCCCGTCAGCGGCATCATAACGGATTGAGCTGCTTTTAAGCCGGAAAATGGCCGGAAATTCGCGGACATACCCAAACGCGACCATCAATTTGTGAAACGCATTTTTGTTATAAGCACGCCCGGATAGGGCATCATGCCGTGAAACTGATAGTGGCGTATTTAAAGGTATGCGTGATGGTTTCGGCCGATTTGCGCCGTGATAACGGTGAAGTTCCGGGACACACGGGGACGCGTGTTACGGGCCGCCGGAACGGAAAGGTTACGCGCCGGGCCGGGGCACACGCACCTCACGTTGGAACCGGTCACCCCGGCGTCCCTCGGGAAAGGCCGGGTGTCAGCCCGCCAGGATCGCGTCCACGAAGGTGGCCGGGTCGAACGGGGCCAGGTCGTCCGGTCCCTCGCCCAGCCCCACGAGCTTCACGGGCACGCCCAGCTCGCGCTGGACCGCGACCACGATGCCGCCCTTGGCGGTGCCGTCCAGCTTGGTGAGGACGATGCCGGTGATGTCCACGACCTCGGCGAACACCCGCGCCTGGCGCAGCCCGTTCTGGCCGGTGGTCGCGTCCAGGACGAGCAGCACCTCGTCGACCGGGGTCCGCTTCTCGATCACGCGCTTGACCTTGCCGAGCTCATCCATCAGGCCGGTCTTGGTGTGCAGGCGGCCGGCGGTGTCCACGAGCACGACGTCCACGCGGAGCTCGATCCCCTCTTTGACCGAATCGAAGGCGACGCTGGCCGGGTCCGCGCCCTCGCGATCGGCCCGCACGGTGCGGGCACCGACGCGTTCCCCCACGTCTGCAACTGGTCGACGGCGGCCGCGCGGAACGTGTCGGCCGCGCCCAGCAGCACGGTCTTCCCGTCGCCCACCAGCACGCGGGCGAGCTTCCCGCAGGTGGTGGTCTTGCCGGTGCCGTTCACCCCGACCATCAGCAGGACCGCCGGGACGCCGTCGTGGCGCTGCGTGTGCAGCGTCCGGTCCATGTCCTCGCCGATCTGGGTGATCAGCTCGGCCCGCAGCAGCGCACGGACCTCGTCCACGCCGCGGACGCCCAGCACCTTGACCTTGGTGCGCAGGTCATCGACCATCTGGCGGGCCGGGACCACCCCGACATCGGCGGTGATGAGCACCTCTTCGATCTCGTCCCAGGTCTCGTCGTCCAGGCGGTCCCGGGACAGCAGGCCCAGCAGCACGGAGCCCACCGACGACTGCGAACGCGACAGCCGGTCGCGCAGCCGGACGAGCCGTCCCGCCGAGGGCGGGGGCTTCTCGATCTCCGGGGCCGGAGGCTGCTCCGGGACCCGGGGCGGCGCGGTCGGGGCGATGACCGCCTTCGCCGACTCGGCCGCTTCCGGGCCGGGTACCTGCAGCTCAGGCTCCCCCGGTGCCTCCGGCGGGGAGACGACCTCGGCGGGTTCACCGCGGCGGCGGCGCCGGGGCCGGACCAGAAGCAGCCAGCCCATCTCGGTGATGACGGCGACGAAAAAGACCGCCAGGACAATGATGAGAATTAGTGTGCCCATGATCGTTCTCAGTCTCTCAATCCGCTCGGTCCCACGGTTGGCGGGCCGTCCCACAGGCTACGCGGGCCGGGCGGGAACCGGGCCCGCGAGGCTGCCCGGGCTGGACCTCGCCGGGCCACGGTAGCGGGCCGGACGTCAGGCGGGCTCGCGCTCGCTGAGGCGCTGGCTCACCACCGCGGACACACCGTCCCCCCGCATGCTGACCCCGTACAGCGCGTCGGCCACCTCCATGGTTCTCCGCTGGTGGGTCACCACGATGAGCTGGGAACTTTCCCTCAGCTCAGTGAAGATGACCAGCAGCCGCTGCAGGTTGGTGTCGTCCAGGGCCGCCTCAACCTCGTCCAGCACGTAGAACGGCGACGGCCGGGCCTTGAAGATCGCGCACAGGAATGCGATGGCGGTCAGCGACCGCTCGCCGCCGGACAGCAGGGACAGCCGCTTGACCTTCTTGCCGGGCGGCCGCGCCTCCACCTCGATGCCGGTGGCCAGCATGTCGTCGGGTTCGGTAAGCACGAGCCGGCCCTGGCCGCCGGGGAACAGCCGGCTGAAGATGTGCTCGAATTCCCGGGCCGTGTCGGCGTAGGCGGAGGTGAAGACCTCCTGTACCCGGTCGTCGACCTCCTTGACCACGGTGAGCAGGTCACGGCGGGTCTTCTTGAGGTCCTCGAGCTGGGTGGCCAGGAAGGAATGCCGCTCCTGCAGCGCCGCGTACTCTTCCAGCGCGAGCGGATTGACCTTGCCGAGCCTGACCAGATCCCGCTGGGCGGCCTCGGCGCGGCGCTCCTGGACGGCCCGGTCATAGCTGGCCGGAAGCTGGCCCTCGGCCGCGTCCGGAGGGGGCGGGATCGGCACGCTGGGGCCGTAGTCGGCGACCAGTTCAGGGGCCTGGACCCCGAACTCCTCGACCGCGTGCGCCTCCATCTGCTCCAGGCGCAGCCGGTGCTCGGCGCGGGCGATCTCCGCGCCGTGCGCGGTGCTGACTACGGTGTCCAGCTCGGCGGCGAGGTCCCGGACCCGGGCCCGGACGCCCTTGAGCTCGTCGGCCCCCTGGGCCGTGGCCGTCTCGGCCGCGGCCCGCCGGGCCATGGCCTCCGCCAGGGAGCGCTCGGCGCTGGCCACGGCCAGCCGGGCGCCGCGGGCGACCGCCCGCGCCACGGCCGCCTCCGCGGCGCGCTGCCGGAGCCGGGCCTGCGCACGCTCACGGGCCTGCCGCTCGGCCGCGGCGGCCGCGGTCAGTGCGCCGGCCCGCCCTTCGATGGCCCGGAGCCGCTCTTCCACGGTACGGACCTCGAGGCGGGCTTCCATCTCGGCGTTCCGCGCCATCGTGCACCGCTGGGCCAGCGTCTCCTTGACCGCCGCGGGCGCCTGGGCGGGGCCATCGCCGGCTGGGCCGGCCCCGGCCTGGGCGTCCTCCTCGGCGGCCTCGGCCGCCTCGGCCTTCGCGAGGCTGCTGGTGAGCTCGGCCAGCCGCGCCAGGTCCTTCTCGCCCGCCCGGCGGGCGGCGTCGATCGCGGTCTCCAGCCGCCGTACCTCGTCGCTCGCAGCCCGGGCCGCACCCGCGAGCCGGCCGAGCCGGCCGGAGATCTCGGAGGCGGCCGAGTCGGCCTGGCGCATCCGCGCCCGGGCCTCGTCCACCGCCTGGCGCGCGGCTTCCTCGGCCCGGACCGCCACCGCGAGCCGCTGGGCGGCGTGCTCGCACCGGGCCTGGGCGTCCTGCAGGCCTGCGGCGGCGTCGTCGGCGGCCGCCCGCACCTCCAGCAGGCTCTGCTGCCCGGCGGAGCCGCCGGTCGCCCAGTGCGGGCCCAGCAGGTCCCCGTCGCGAGTGACGACCCGCAGGGCCGGGGACGCCCGCAGCAGGTCGGCCGCCTGCTCCAGGCTGGCGGCCACGATCACCCCGCTGAGCAGCTGGGTCACGGCCGGCCGGAGCTCGTCGGAGGCGCGCACGAGGTCCAGGGCGTACCGGGCACCGGGCGGCAGCCCGGACCCGCCGGAGCGCGGCAGGCGGGCGGTGAGGGAATGGCCGGCTTCCGGGTAGCCGGCGATCACGAGCCCGGCGGTGCCGGCGCCGGATTCGCGCAGCACGGTCAGGATGGCGATCGCCGCGTTCAGGTCGGTGACCGCGACCGCGTTGGCGGACGCGCCCAGGGCCGCCGCGATCGCGGTCTGGGCGCCCTCTTCGACCGACAGCGCCTGGGCGAACGGGCCGATGATGCCGCTGAACCGGCCATTGGTCGCCAGCAGGTCCGCCGACGCGTCGGCGCCGCGGCGGAACGCCTCCTGGAGGGCCTCGGCCCGGGCCCGGAGCGCGGCGTAGTGCCGGGTCGCCTCGCCCTCGGCCGCCCGCAGCTCCGCGACCTGGCGGGAAGCCGTGGTCAGCGCGGCCGCCGCCTCCTCGTGCGCGGCCGCCAGCTCGGCCCGGCCCTCGTCGTGTCCCGACACCAGTTCCTCGACCTGGCTGTGCTCCTGCTGGGCGCGGCCGGCCCGGGCGCGGGCCTCCTCGGCGGACGCGCTCAGCCGCTCGATCTCCTCGGCCGTCGCCCCCTGGCGGCTGCTGGCCGCGCCGACCTGGGCGCGCAGCCGGGCGAGGCCATCGGCACGGTTCGCGGCGGCCCGGGCGTCCTCGGCGATCCGGCGCTCGACCGCGGCCAGCTGCGCCTCGGCGCCGGAGCGCTCGGCGACCGCCGCGCTCAGCCGGTCGCGGCCGATGGCCAGCCGGGCCAGCAGGCTCTCTTCCTCCTCGCGAAGCTCGGCGGCCTGCCGTTCGAGCTCGTCCGGATCCCGGCCCGGCCGCTCCGGCTCCGGCTCGGCCGACAGGTGACGGTGCCGCTCCACCGCGAGGCCGTACGCCGAGCGCAGCCGCTCGGCCAGCGACGACAGCCCGAACCAGGTTTCCTGGGCCCGGGCCAGGCCTGCCGCGTGCTGCTGCGCGGTGGCGTCCAGCTCGGCTTCGCGCCGCCGGGCCTCGGCCAGGCTGGACTCCAGCGCGGCCCGGCGGGCCAGGACGGCGGCCTCGTCGGCCTCATCCGCCGCCAGCTTCGCGGCCAGCGTCACGTAGTCGTCGGCGAGCAGCCGCAGCCGCGAATCACGCAGGTCGGCCTGGATCGCGGCGGCCCGCCGGGCTACCTCGGCCTGGCGGCCCAGCGGCTTGAGGCGCCGGCTCAGCTCCGCGGTGAGGTCGACCAGCCGGGTCAGATTGGCCTGCATCGCCTCCAGCTTGCGGAGCGCCTTCTCTTTGCGCCGGCGGTGCTTCAGGACGCCGGCGGCCTCCTCGATGAGCGCACGCCTGGCCTCGGGCCCGGCATGCAGCACGGTGTCGAGCTGGCCCTGCCCGACGATGACGTGCATCTCGCGGCCGAGACCGGAATCGGACAGCAGTTCCTGGACATCCAGCAGACGGCAGCGATCCCCGTTGATGGCGTACTCGCTCTGGCCGGACCGGAACATCAGCCGGCTGATTGTGACCTCGGCGTATTCGATGGGCAGCGCGCCGTCGCTGTTGTCGATGGTCAGCGTCACTTCGGCGCGGCCCAGCGGCGGGCGCGAGGTGGTGCCGGCGAATACGACGTCCTCCATCTTGCCGCCGCGCAGTGACTTGGCGCCCTGCTCGCCCATGACCCAGCACAGCGCGTCGACGATGTTGGACTTGCCCGAGCCGTTCGGGCCGACGACACAGGTAATGCCCGTTTCGAGGCGCAGCGACGTGGCCGACGCGAAGGATTTGAAGCCGCGCAGGGTCAGGCTCTTGAGGTACATCGGCCGCCCTCCCTCCTGCCCGGCCGCCGCGACCGCCTGCCTGTGCCGCCCGCCTGTGCCGCCCGTCGGGGCCGCCCGTCGGGGCCGGTCACGCCGGTAGGCCGCCTCGCGGCGACCCTACCGCGTACCACTGTCAAGTCTGGCTATTCACGGCCGCCGGGGGTGGGACTTCGCCGCAATCGGGGCGGTGGTGCCGGAAACCGGCCCGTGGTCACCCGGGCACGGATACGAAACGAACGGCCGCGTCCCTATGGCGGCGGCTTGCCCGGCCTACGGCACATGCCCATAAACCGGGCGCGCCGGTGTGCGGGGACGACGCGTCGCTGCGCCGGGGATGTGGCGTCAGGCCACCGGTCCGGGCCCGGGGCGGTCGCTGACACGCCGCGGGCGGTCGCTGACACGGGGCCACGTGATCACGTGGCCCCTGCAGGGTCCCCGGAGAGACGCACGGCAACCGGGGGCGTGATATCCGGAAACGGATATCACGAAGCCCGGCGGCACCTGCCAGACGGTGCTGGCAGCCGCCGGCCGTGCCGCGCAAGCGCCCGCACACGTGCGGGCGCAAGAGAATGGGACGCCCTAGGCAGGCGCCCCTATTTCGTCCTGCTTGGTGTTTCCGTTGTTTGCCTTGTTGTACCAGTGCTCGTCATGTGAGCGCTGGCTCGCGGCCCGCTACCAGGAGCTCATCGTCGCTGGCTCCTGCCGCGAGTGCGTCATTCTCTTCCTGGAGCCGCATAAGCTCAGCTTCCAGGTCTCGCACTCGCTGCTGGAGTCGGCGCATCTCTGAGATCATCCGGGGATCGGGACCGCCAACGTGGCCAAGTAGAGCCTTCGCCATGGTATGGGGTCCTCCACGCTGAGTGACCAGAGTGGGCACACACTAAAGTCACGCTTAGCTGCGCGCATTAACAATATCTAGGTTCTCACTAAGCGCTTTGCTGGTCAAGTTGAGCGCCCACTTAGCGGCTGTTATTTACCTTACATGCTGGAATAGGCCCGTGGAAGTGCCGGCGCAGAGTAACGATCGCCGGTCGCGCGCATCGCGCGGCACCCTTACCGTTCGGCGAAGCCGTGCAGGTCCCCGCGCGGGGTGCCCCAGCGGTGCGTCACGCGTGTCACCCGGCCGGGCGCCCCGCCGCTTTCCAGTTCGCTGAGCAGCCGCCGGCAGTCACTCTCCCGGCCTTCGGCGACCACCTCGACCCGGCCGTCCTCACAGTTGGTCGCGGAACCCGAAAGACCTAGCTCAGATGCCTTCTGCCGGACCCAGGCCCGGAAACCCACGCCCTGCACCCGGCCATCGGCCCAGGCGGTCAGCCGTGCGGCACGCGCAGGCCCCGGTCCGGCCGCCCCCGGCACGCCCTCGTGGTCGGTCAACGCACATCACGTCCCGTTCGGCTGTCTGAACGCCCGCCAGCGCCGGACGTGCACCGGGCGCGCCCGGCCGTCACCACCGGCCGTTCCGCGGCCGCGGCTGGCAGCGGGGGCAGGTGTAGGCGGACCGGTTCATGAACGCGTCCCGGCGGACGGGCGTCCCGCATCGCGGGCACGGCCGGCCCTCCTGGCCGTAGACCGCGAGCGACCGGTCGAAGTACCCGCTTTCCCCGTTGACGTTGACGTAGAGGCTGTCGAACGAGGTGCCTCCGGCGGACAGCGCGGTGACCATCACCTCGCGGACGGCGGTGATCAGGCGGCTGATCTCGGGCCGGTTCAGCGTCTCGGTCGGGCGGGCCCAGTGCAGCCGGGCGCGCCACAGCGACTCGTCGGCGTAGATGTTGCCGACCCCGCTGATCAGCGACTGGTCGAGCAGCGCCCGCTTGATGCCGGTCCGGCGGCGGTGCAGCGCCGCGGCGAACGCCGCCTCGTCGAAGGCCGGCTCCAGCGGGTCCGGCGCGATGTGCACGATCGGGCCGGGCAGGTCCGCCCCGCCCGGGACGAAAAGCAGATGGCCGAACGTCCGCTGGTCGGTGAAGCGCAGGTCGGGCCCGTCGTCGGTAAACGTAAACACGGCTCGTACGTGCGGCGACAGGGGGCGTCCGGGGTCGCCCACGAGCAGCTGGCCGCTCATCCCCAGGTGTGCCAGCAGGGCATCCTCACCCACCGGGAGCCAGAGGTACTTCCCGCGGCGGCGCGCGCCCGCGACCTCGCGGCCGGCCAGGGCATCCGCGAAGTCGGCGGCTCCGGCCAGATGGCGGCGCACGGCCCGCGAGTGCAGCACGGTGACCTTGTCGATCGTGCGGCCGGCCACGTGCTGCTCCAGGCCTCGCCGCACCACCTCAACTTCGGGTAGCTCGGGCACGCCTCACGGCTCCGGGTCGCAGCCCTCGTCGCGCGCCTCGCCGGCGGCTTCCTCGGCGGCGATGTCGGCGCTGATCGCCATCCAGGCGGCCTCGGCGGCCTGCTGCTCGGCCGCCTTCTTGGAGCGGCCCTCGCCGGTGCCGAGGACGTTCCCGCCCACCTTGACGAACGCGCGGAACGACTTCTGGTGATCCGGCCCGCTCTCCTCGACGACGTATTCGGGCACGCCGAGGAGCCGTGCCGCGGTCAGTTCCTGCAGCGACGTCTTCCAGTCGAGCCCGGCACCCAGCCGGGCCGAACGCTCGATGACCGGGTCGAACAGCCGGTGCACCAGGTCGCGGGCCTGCGGCAGCCCGCAGTCGATGAAGACCGCGCCGATCACCGCTTCGAGCGTGTCCGCGAGGATGGACGACTTGTCCCGGCCGCCGGTGCCCTCTTCGCCCCGGCCCAGCCGGACGTAGGCGCCCAGGTCCAGGGCGCGGGCCACGCCGGCCAGCGCGGTCATGTTGACCACGGCGGCGCGCAGCTTGGCCAGGTGCCCCTCCGGCAGGTTCGGGTAGCCGCGGAAGAGCGTGTCGGTGACCACGAGGCCCAGCACCGAGTCACCGAGGAACTCCAGGCGCTCGTTGGTGGGCAGGCCACCGTTTTCGTACGCGTAAGAACGGTGCGTCAGGGCCCGCTCCAGGATCTCGTCGCCGAGCGGCACGCCGAGCACAGAAGCAAGCTCGGCGGGATCCCGGCCCGCGGCCGCCCCGCTGCCGCGGGGCCCATCTCTAACGACGCCCACCGCACGCCTCCTCCAGGCACTCTCGCTTGGCCTGGTCAGCGACCCCGCCGTGGGCGCCGTGGTCGCGGCGCCACATTCTGCCGACCGTGCCGGACATGGGTCAGGACGGCATCAGCACCTGGCGGCGCCGGTAGGTACCGCACGTCGGGCATGCGACGTGCGGAAGCTTCGGGTCATGGCACTGCGGGCAACTGACCAGCGTGGGCGCCGCCGTCTTCCACTGCGAACGCCGCGCACGCGTGTTGCTGCGTGACATCCTCCGCTTCGGAACCGCCACCTCAGCCCTCCTATCGATCTCCGGCGCCGTTACGGCGGCCGGTCTGGTCTTCTGTGTCAAATCCATCGAGCTGACGCAGCGCCTCCCACTGGGGAAGAACCGCGTCGTCGTGCCGGTGTCCCGGCGCGTCGGCCAGCCGGGCGCCGCACTGGGCGCACAGGCCCGGGCAGTCGTCCGTGCAGAGCGGCGACAGGGGCAGCGCGAGCACCACGGCATCGCGCAGCGCCGGCTCAAGGTCGAGCAGGTCGCCGTCCAGCAGCAGGTCGTCCTCGTCGTCCTCCGCAGGGCCCGGCTCGTAGTGGTACAGCTCCTGAAAGCTGGCTTCCACCGAAGAGGTCAGCGGCTCGAGGCAGCGCGCGCACTCACCAACCACGGGTGCCGTCGCGGTGCCGGTGGCGAGAACGCCCTCGGACACCGCCTCCAGCCGTACGGATAGGTCCACATCGGCCCCGGCGGGTACCCCGGCCAGTTCAACGCGCAGCGAATCAGGCGCTGGAATGGTACGGGTCTCCTCCCGCGCGGCGCCGGCTTGGCGTCCTAGTGCCCGTGTATCGAAAACGAGCGCTCCGCGCGGGTCAAGGGTCGTTGGGGACTTCCTGCGTACATGAGGCATGACAGTTACCGGTATCGGTCAGTGCTGGACGGTCAAGCTTACAGAGAGCTGGCAACGAATCCCAACTCGTCAGGTCGCCGTCCCATTCCCCGTGATCACCTAACGTAGCTCATGATTCGGCCAGGCGGGCCCGAAGTTTACCGATAACCGGTTCCGGCACAAGCCCGCTGACGTCCCCGCCGTACTTCGCCACCTCCCTGATCAGGCTGGAAGACAGGAACGAGTACAGCGGATTGGTGGTCATGAACATCGTCTCGACCTTGGCCATGCTGTAGTTCATCTGCGCCATCTGCATCTCGTATTCGAAGTCGCTGACGGCCCGCAGGCCCTTGACGACCGCCGAGATGCCGTTCGCCTCGCAGAAGTCCACCATCAGCCCGTGGAACGAGTCGACGCGGATGTTGCCGTACTGGGCGGTGACCTCGCGCAGCATCTCGATCCGTTCCTCGACCGTGAACAGGCTTTTCTTGGTGATGTTGATGAGCACGGCCACGACAACCTCGTCGTAGAGCCGGGATGCCCGGCCGATGATGTCCAGGTGCCCGTTAGTGACGGGGTCAAAGGAACCGGGGCAGACGACACGAAGCACGCTGAGCCACCTCTTTCACTGGTCCGGTTACCATCCGGCGCCGGGCGGCGCCGGGACTGTGGTCGCAGAGGCCCCGTGGCCCGCCTCCGCCTCGGCCTGCTCCGCCTCGGCGGCGTGACCGTACCAGAGCATGGCCTCGCCGTACCGGCGTGACCGGCCCGCCGAGAACCCCTCCGGCCAGCGCAAAGGTCCCGACCGGGCGGCACGTTCGACGATAACGAGAGCGCCGGGCGCGAGCCACCCCCCGGCGGTGAGGACGGCCAGCATCGCGGTCACGTCGTCGTCGCCGAGGGCGTAAGGGGGGTCGGCAAATGCGACGTCGTACGGCTCGTCGGTGGCGGGCAGGCCGCGGGCGAGCAGCCGCTCCACCCGGTCGTGCACCAGGCGGGCGCCGGGCAGCGCGACCGTGCCGATGTTGGCGCGGATCACCTGGGCCGCGCGCGGATCCGACTCCACGAGCAGCGCGGCCGCCGCCCCGCGGGACAGTGCCTCCAGGCCGAATGCGCCCGAGCCGGCGTACAGGTCAAGCACGCGTGTCCCGCCGAACGAGCCCAGGATCGAGCCCGCGGCGGCAAACATCGCCTCACGGGCACGGTCGCTGGTCGGCCGGGTAGCCCGGCCACCGGGCACGGCGAGCCGCCGTCCCCGCGCCAGGCCGGCAATGACGCGCGTCATGGGCCTAGTGTGCCCGTCGGCAGGCGATGAGGACCACGGACCAAAGTCTCCCTGATCGCGACGGTGCCGCTGGTGGCGGTCCCGGTGGCGGCGCCCCCGGCGCAGTGACGTGCCCCCGGTGCAGTGACGTGCCCCTGGCGCAGTGACGTGCCCCCGGCGCAGTGACGTGCCCCCGGCGTAGGGTCGTGCCATGTGCAGGAGCATCAAGACCTTGCGGGAGCCGTACACCGAGCACGTCACCGAGGCGGACATGCACGCGGCCGCGCTGCAGTACGTCCGGAAGGTGAGCGGCTTCCGGACCCCGGCGGCGCACAATGCCGACGCATTCAACGAGGCCGTCAACGCCGTCACGACGGCGACCCGCGCTCTGCTGGCCCATCTCGAGGTCCGCGGCGTTCCGGCGAGACGCTCGTTACCGGCCCAGTGAACCGGGCCTTGGCCCGGTGAGCGGCCGGTGTGTCGGCGAAGTACCACCGCCTGGGTGCGAAGCACAGCGGGGGGCTCCGGGGGTCGTCCCCCCGGGCCAGCACAGTGAACCGGGCCTTGGCCCGGTGAGCGGCCGGCGTGTCGGCGAAGTACCACCGCCTGGGTGCGAAGCACAGCGGGGGGCTCCGGGGGTCGTCCCCCCGGGCCAGCACTAAGTCTTGTCGAGGAACTCGGCCCGTTGCGGGCCGAGCAGGTCGCTGATCGCGCCGGACAGTCCCGGGTGCCGGGCCAGCTCCGGATCCCCGGCCACGACCGCGGCGGCCTCTTCCCGGGCCTGCCCGATCAGCTCCTCGTCGGACAGCAGGCTGAGCAGCTTGAGGCTGGAGCGGCGGCCAGCCTGCGTGGCGCCGAGGACGTCTCCCTCCCGGCGCTGCTCCAGGTCGAGGCGCGACAGGCGGAACCCGTCCACGGTGGCGGCAACCGCGTCCAGCCGTTCGCGGGCCGGGCTGCCCGGCTCGGTCTCGGTGATGAGCAGGCACAGGCCCTCGGCCGTGCCCCGGCCGACCCGGCCGCGGAGCTGATGCAGCTGCGAGACGCCGAAGCGCTCGGCGTCCATGACGACCATGACGGTCGCGTTCGGCACGTCGACGCCAACCTCGATGACCGTCGTGGCCACCAGGACGTCCAGGTTCCCCTCGGTGAAGGCGCGCATGACGCGCTCCTTCTCCTCAGACGGCATCCGGCCGTGCAGCGCGGCTACGCGCAGTCCCGCAAGCGGCCCGTTCTCCAGCGCCGGGGCCATGTCGAGGACGGCCAGCGGGGGCCGGCGGCTGGCCGGCAGGGCCGGCTCGCCGTCCGCCTGATCCTCGTCGGGCTCGCCCGCGTCACCCACCCGCGGGCAGACCACGTACGCCTGCCGCCCGCGGACGGCTTCCTCCCGGACCCGTTCCCAGGCCCGCTCGAGGAAGCGGGGCTTATCCGCCGCGGGCACGACGTGGGTGGCGATCGGTGACCGGCCCGCCGGGAGCTCGGTGAGCGTCGATACCTCGAGGTCACCGTATACGGTCATGGCCACGGTCCGCGGAATCGGCGTGGCCGTCATGACCAGGACGTGCGGCCGGCCCCCGGGCGCCTTCTCGCGGAGGGCGTCCCGCTGCTCGACGCCGAACCGGTGCTGCTCGTCGATGACGATCAGCCCGAGGTCGGAGAACCGGACGTGCTCTTCCAGCAGGGCGTGCGTGCCGACGACGATGCCGGCGTCGCCGGTGAACACGTCGGTGAGCGCAGACCGCCGCGCCGCGACGCCCTGCGAGCCGGTGAGCAGGGCCACCCGGGTCGCCTGCTCGGCACCGCCCAGCCGGCCCGCCTGCCCGAGCGGCCCGAGCATGGCCGAGATCGACCGGTAGTGCTGCTGGGCCAGTACCTCGGTCGGTGCCAGCAGCGCGGCCTGGCCACCCGCGTCGATGACCTGGAGCATGGCGCGGACGGCGATGACGGTCTTGCCCGAGCCCACCTCACCCTGCAGCAGCCGGTGCATCGGGAACGCGCACGCCAGGTCGGTGGAGATCGTCTCGCCGGCCGCGATCTGGCCGTTGGTCAGGGTGAACGGCAGCCGCGCGTCGAACGCCTCGGCCAACCCGCCGGACACCAGCGGGCGCGGAGTGGCCGGCATCGCGGCGGCGGCGTGCCGGCGCTGGGCGAGCGCGGCCTGCAGCACGAACGCCTCGTCCCACTTGAGGCGGTCACGGGCCCGGCGGCAGTCGTCGGTATCCAGCGGCCGGTGAATGGCCCGGATGGCCTCGGCCTGCCCGATAAGGCGGTGACGCTCGCGGAGCTCTCGGGGCAGCGGATCCTCGCCGACGTCGAGGGTGTCGAGGATGGTGCGGACGGCCCGGGAGATCTGCCAGGACGCGATCTTGGCGCTGGCCGGGTAGACCGAGATCAGTTTGGTGGCGTACTCCGCGGCGAGCTCGGCGGTCACCTCGGCCGGATCGGTGTCCGGGAGCATCTCGCACTCGGGGTGGACCAGCTGCCGGCGGTTGCGGAAGGTGGACACCGTGCCCGCGAACAGCCCCTGCCGCTCCGGCCGCAGCAGCCGCTGCCAATACGCGACCTTGTGGAAATAGGTCAGCGTGAGCCGGGCGGTGCCGTCGGTGACGGTCACTTCCAGCCGCTCCCCGCGGCGGTTGCCGTTCGGCCTGCGCTGGGCCAGCGCGACCTTGGCCAGCACCGTGACGTGCTCGCCCTCCTGCAGCGAGGACAGCTCGGTCAGCTCGCCCCGGGTCACGTACCGGCGGGGATAGTGACGCAGCAGGTCCCCCGCCGTCTGCAGCCCGAACGCGTCGTTCAGCGCCTTGGCCGCCTTGACGCCCAGCAGCCGGTCCAGCGGGTCACGCACGGTTGTCATAGGGGCAGGATAGAATCGGGTACGGACAGAAAAGTGCCGTCCGCCGGCATGCACGCGGCTGGTTCGCACGCGGCTGGTTCGCACGCGGCTGGTTCGCACGCGGCTGGTTCGCACGCGGCTGGTTCGCACGCGGCTGGTTCGCACGCGGCTGGTTCGCACGCGGCTGGTTCGCGTGCTGCTGGCCCAGGTGCTGCTGGCCCAGGTGCTGCTGGCCCAGGTGCTGCTGGCTGAGCCCTGACGGCCCAAGTGCTGCTGGCCCGGACGCCGCTGGTTCGCGCTGGACGCCCCGCGTCGGATATCCTTCGACGGCTGTCCACCGCGCGCTGTGCGCGGGCGGCACTCAGACCATCTTCGACTTTGGAGCAAACCCGTGGCTTCCGTCTGCGACGTATGCGGCAAGGGGCCGGGCTTCGGCAACAACATCTCGCACTCGCACCGCCGCACCCGCCGCCGCTGGAACCCCAACATCCAGACCGTCCGTGCCATGGTCGGTCACACGCGCAAGCGCATGAACGTGTGCACGTCCTGCATCAAGGCCGGCAAGGTCGTCCGCTAGCCAGGCCTGTTTCCCCCTCACCCGGGCGCGGCGCGCCCGGGTTTGTGGTGTCTGGCCGGGGGCTGGCCGCCGGGACGCCAGGATGCCTACGATGGGCTCAGCATGTGGTTGCGCCTAGGGTTCCGGCCGCGGCCCGCTCAGGGCTTATCCGGCAAAATCAGGACCGCGGCGGCTGGACCGAGCGGCGCCACGGCGAGGCAGCGTCTGGCTGCCCCGCCGACACCTGACGGGACAAAAGCCCTGAGGGCTCCTATCCGCATGCCCCGGCAGGCCGGGGCCACCGCGAAGGAGCCTCCTGGCGATGGGCTTTCTTGCCGGCGCACTGGCCGGTCACCCCGGGGCAGCCGTCTCCCCCGCCGTGCTGGCCGCCACCCTGGGGGCCGCCTGCGCGCACGCCGCCTGGAATTCGATCGCGCACGCGATACCGGACAAGGTCGCGGCGTTCACCCTGGTCAGCTTGGGCAGCCTGCTCTGCTCGGTGCCGCTCGTGATCTTCGCCGCGCCGCCCGGCACCCGCTGCTGGGGCTACCTGGCCGCCTCGGCCACGCTCCACGTGGTCTACAGCGGATTGCTGATGCTCTCCTACCGGCTGGGCGACTTCGGCCAGATGTACCCACTGGCCCGCGGGACTTCGCCGCTGGTGGTGATGCTGCTGGCGGCGCTGTTCGCCGATGAGGTGCCCGAGCCTGGCCAGTTCGCCGGGGTGGCCCTGATCTGCGGTGGCCTGGCGAGCCTGGTCCTGGCGGGCCGCCGCGCGGGGCACCACGACCGGCGGGCCGTGCTCGCCGCCCTCGCGACCGGGCTGGCGATCGCGGGCTACACCACGCTGGACGGCATCGGCGTGCGGCTGTCTGGCAGCGTGCCCGGTTACACCGGCTGGCTGATGATGACGCAGAGCGCGGTGATCCCGGTCGCGGCGCTGGCCGGGCAGCGGACCCGGCTGCTGGGCGCCCTGCGGCCGGTGTGGCACATCGGGCTGCTCGGCGGCGCGCTCAGCGTCCTGGCTTACGGGCTGGTGCTCTGGGCGCAGACCCGTGGCGCGCTCGCCACCGTGGCCGCCCTGCGGGAATCGAGCATCATCCTTGCGGCGATCATCGGGAGCGTGTTCTTCCACGAACGGTTCGGGCGGGTACGGTTCGCCGCCGCGCTCAGCGTGACCCTGGGAATCGCCGTCCTCTACCTGGCCTGACCGTGTGCCAGGGCTAGGAACGTGACCGCCAGGCGTGGTCGACAGGGCCGATTCCGGCGCCAAGCGGGAACCCCGCGCGGATCGCGCCCGTCACGTACTCCCGTGCCCGTGCCACCGCATCCGGCACGTCCGCACCGAGGGCCAGGTAGGAAGCGATAGCCGAGGCTAGCGTGCACCCGGTGCCATGGGTGTGCGGAGTGGCGATCCGCTCGCCGCCGAACCGCCACGCCCGCCTGCCGTCGAACAGCAGGTCAACCGGGTCTCCTCCGAGATGGCCGCCCTTGACCAGCACCCAGCGCGGGCCGAGCCCGGCGATCACCCGCGCCACCGCCAGCATGCTTTCCTCGTCCATCGCCTTGATCCCGGTGAGCTGTTCCGCCTCGTCGAGGTTCGGCGTCACGACGGTCGCCAGCGGCAGCAGCATCTCCCGCACCGTGTCGCCCGCGCCGGGCATCAGCAGTGAATGGCCGTGCTTGGACACCGCCACAGGGTCGACGACCAGCGGGGCGTTTACTCCGGCCAGTACCTCCGCCACGACGCTGACGATCGCGCTCGAGGCGAGCATGCCCGTCTTGATGGCCTGCACCGGGATGTCGGAGAGGACGGATTGCAGCTGCGCGCGGACCGCCTCGGGCGGGAGGTCCCAGAAGTCCTGGACACCGACCGAATTCTGCGCGGTGACGGCGGTGACCACGCTCATGCCGTACACGCCCAGCGCCTGCATGGTCTTCAGGTCGGCCTGGATCCCGGCGCCACCGCACGAGTCGGACCCGGCGATCGTCAGCACGCACTGAGGTGTCGGTGAATACGGCATGCGGCAACCCTAAAACCCTCCCGGCGCGGCGGACGTCCCCCACGGCGCCAAACTTGTGCAAGTCCTGCTGTCGGGCCCGCGGATACTGCAAAAGAACCGGCCGCGGTGATCATGGTATGGGGGCGGATGGGGGCCACGTTGATGGTGGGAGGCAGATGGGGAGCGTGCTGAGGGTAGGGCAGGGCGGATGGAGCCGCTGGGGAGGCGGTGACCGGGGCGAGGGACGGCTGGGAAGGCGGTGACCAGGGCGAGGGACGGCTGGGAAGGCGGTGACCAGGGCGAGAGGCGACTGGGAGGAGGCGGTGACCGGGGCGACCGGCGGATCAGCGGAAATGGTCCCAGCCGGGAGCGCCGGGGTGGGGCTGGCCGTCCACGAGGACGCCGCGGCCCTCGCGCGCCACGCCGATCTGGACCCAGCGGGCCGGGAGGGGCACCGCCGGCGGGAATGTGGCCACCAGCGAGTGATCCTCACCGCCGGTCAGGGCCCAGTTCAAGGCGGTTGCGCGCTCGTCACCGGGTGCGGCGCCCGCCGGGTGCCCGGCTGGCGCCGGCCCGGGGGCGGCCCCCGCGGAGGCCCCCAGCGCAGACGCCGCCAGTGCAGCGGCCCCCGCGGAGGCCCCCAGCGCGGAGGCGGCCAGCGCGCGGGCGGCTGGCTCCAGGGCGGCGGTGTCCAGCGCGGCGGCGCGGACGTCGATGGCGACACCGCTCGCGCCGGCGATGTGCCCGAGATCGGCGAGCAGGCCGTCGCTGACGTCGATCATGGCAGTGGCGCCCAGCGTGGCGGCTTCGGGGCCGGCATCGTAGGGCGGGGCGGGCCGCAGGTGCGCTGCGATGAGACCGGCCAGCGCTGCGTGCCCGGGCCCGGCGGAGAATCCGGCGGTGAGCAGGGCCAGGCCTGCGGCGGAATGGCCCAGGGGACCGGCGGCGGCCACGACATCACCGGGGCGTGCCCCCGAGCGCGTCACCGGGTCACGGCCCTGCAGGTCACCCAGGGCCGTCACGGCCAGCAGGACCACATCCGAACGGGCCACGTCGCCGCCGGCCACCGAAGCCCCGGCGCGCTCGCACTCGGCCGCGAGACCCGAGACCAGGTCGAGGGCCCAGGATGACGGCAGCCCGGGCGGCGCGGCGAAGGCAACGAGCAGCGCGGTCGCGACGGCCCCCATGGCCGCGACGTCGGCCAGGCTGCGGGCGGCGGCCCGGTGCCCGATGTCCGCGGGGCCGGCCCAGTCGCGGCGGAAGTGCCGGCCCTCCAGCAGGAAGTCCGTGGTGGCGACGACCCGGCGGTCCGGCGCGGCGAGCACGGCGGCGTCGTCGCCGATCCCGACGACCGTCCCGGGCCCCGGCCGCACGCGGGCCGCGATCGCGGCGATGAGCCCGAATTCGCCCAGGTCACCGATGCTGCTGTCGCCAGAGCCGATGTTGCCCTCCCGATGTCACCCTCGCCGGCCGCCGGCAATCACGGGCCGTCCGTCAATTCAGGCGATCTCGTCTTGTAAGGGTCCTCGCGCACTAAGGTACCGTGGCTTCTCCGGGCAATTTTCACCGTCGATTACTGTGCCCATGGAGGACGTCATGGTTCAGGCATACATCCTGGTCCAGACGGAGGTCGGCAAGGCCGCCGATGTCGCTAAGGAGATCGCCAAGATTACCGGGGTCACCACAGCGGAGGATGTCACCGGGCCCTACGACGTCATCGTCCGGGCCGAAGCGGACAACGTCGACGAGCTGGGCCGGCTCGTCGCCGCCGGCATCCAGTCCGTTGAGGGCATCACGCGGACCCTGACCTGCCCCGTCGTTTACATCTGACGGCAGCCTGCACCGGGGCGAGCCGGGACCAGCCCGTCCGGTTGCCTCAGCCGGCGGCTTGCCTCAGCCGGCGGCGCGGAACAGCTCCGCAGCAACCGCGGCCGTGCGGGGTCCCAGCCCGAGCCGTGACGCGTCGCGCAAGTCCTCCGGCGTGTCCACGTCACGGCGCAGCCCGGTGACGCCCGGCATCAGCAGTTCGGCCGCCCCGCCCTCGGCATGCCGCCGCCTGGAGTCCGGCCCGAAGCCGGGCCGGAACGCCGCGGCCGGCGCCGCGGTGTACAGGGTCGTTCCCGAACCCTGCAGGTCGGGCACGAACGCCTCCGGCCACGTCGCGGCGGTGCGCAGCGCCAGGTCCACCTCAGCGGCCCGCAGCGCGGGCAGATCGGCGCTCAGCGCGGCCAGCCCGGTGCCTGGCCAGAGCCGCTGCGCGCAGGCGGCCCCGTAGCTCAGGGCCGCGTTCAGCCCGGCTCGCGGCTCGTCCGGCACGATCGTGGCCCCCACCGCGGCCAGTTCCCCCGCCGCCACCGGATCGTCGGTCACCACGAGCACACGGGACGCCACCCGCGACGCGGCCACCGCGCTGACCGTGTCCGACGCCATGGCCAGCGCCAGTTCGGCACGGCGCGAACCGGCGAGGGGCGCAATCCGGGACTTGGCCCGGGCAAGTACTTTGACGGGGACCACCACCGCCCACGTGAACGGGGCATCATCGGACATACGCGTGATCCTGCCTGTGATCGTGCCTCGACATCGAACCACCTCAACCAGGAGACTGACCAGATGAAGATCGGAAGCCTCGCCCCATGAGCAAGCAGGAGCGAAGCTACTCACCCGGCTGGCGGCGTTTCTCCGCGCTGCTGCTGCAGCCGCTGCTGCACATCCTGATCAAGCAAAAAATGCAGGGCCGCGAAAACATTCCCCGCGAAGGGGGCGTGATCCTGGCGCCCAACCACCTCTCCTACGCCGACTGGGGCACGGTGGCGCTGTTCAGCTACGAGTCCGGCCGGTATCCAACCTTCCTCATCAAGTCCCCCGTTTTCGGCGTTAAGGGCATCGGCCCGTTCCTGCACAAGGTCGGGCAGCTTCCGGTCTACCGTAATCGCGGTGATGCCGCGCTCGTGCTCCGGGACGCCGAGCGGGCGATCCTCGCCGGGGAGACCGTGGTCGTCTACGCGGAGGGCACGGCCTCGCGCGATCCGGATCAATGGCCGATGAAGGCCAGGACCGGCGTGGCCCGGCTCGCGCTGAGGACCGGCGCGCCGGTGATCCCGATCGCGGTGTGGGGCGCCCAGGACGTGCTGCCGTACGGCACCAGCCGGCCGCACCTGTGGCCGCGCAAGACGATCCGGCTGGCCGCCGGGCCGCCGGTGGACCTGTCGGCCTTCCAGGGCCTGCCGCTGACCGCGACCAACCTGCGCAACGCCACTGCGGTCGTCATGGCGGACGTGACCGCTCTGCTCGCGGGCCTGCGCGGGGAGACACCTCCCGCCGTCCCCTACGATCCCGACGCAGCAGGAAAAGCATCGATCAGCCGAACGGGCCGGAGTGGAAGTCCCGTCCCCGCCGGCGCCGGCCCGCAGGCGGGGCCCGACGGCGGCACGCAGGCCGGGGCCGGCCAGACGAGCGACGAGGCGGACGCGAGGGAGGAGCCGGCCGAAGGGCCGGACGCGGAGGCCCGCCCGACGTGAAGGCGGCGATCATGGGGGCCGGGTCGTGGGGGACCACGTTCGGCCAGGTGCTCTGCGACGCCGGAACGCCCGCGGTGGTCTGCTGCCGGGGGCCGGAACTCGCCCGGGCGATCAACGAACGGCACGAGAACCCCGGCTACCTGCCCGGCATCCCCCTGACCGGCGAACTGCGTGCGGCGGCGGACCCCGCGGCGGCACTGGAGGGTGCTGACCTCGTAATATTCGCTGTGCCCGCGCAGTCGCTGCGGGAGAACCTGCGCCGCTGGGCCCCGTTCATCCCGGTCGGCGCGCAGTTCGTCAGCCTGATCAAGGGGATCGAGCTCGATACGTGCAAGCGGATGAGCGAGGTCATCACCGACGTACTCGACGTACCGGCCAGCCGGATCACCGTCGTCTCCGGGCCGAACCTGGCCCGCGAGATCGCCCAGCGGCAGTACGCCGCGACCGTCGTCGCCAGCCTGGACGAGGGGGCGGCGCGGCGTCTGCAGCAGGCCTGCCACACCGGCTATTTCCGGCCGTACACCAACACCGACGTGACCGGGTGCGAGCTGGGCGGGTCGGTCAAGAACGTGATCGCGCTGGCCGTCGGCATCGCGGTGGCGATGGGCCTGGGGGACAACACGCGGGCCATGCTGATCACCCGCGGGCTGGCCGAGATCACCCGGCTGGGGAGCGCGCTCGGCGCGTCGCCGCAGACCTTCGCGGGCCTGGCCGGCCTGGGCGACCTGATCGCGACGTGCAGCTCACCGCTGTCGCGGAACCGGACCTTCGGCGAGAACCTCGGCCACGGCATGTCCGTCGCGGCCGCTTCCTCGATGAGCGACCAGGTCGCCGAGGGCGTGAAATCGTCGGAGTCCGTGCTCGCCCTGGCGCGCAAGCACGGCGTGGAAATGCCCATCACCGAGGTCGTGGCGGCGGTCATGCACGACGGCCTGCCGGTCAGTGAGGCCGCGATCATGCTCGCGTCCCGTTCGGCCAAACCGGAATGGTACGGGTCGTAGGCGCCCCCGAGAGGTGACGGTGTGGACGTAGTGCGCAGGCAACTGGGCGAGAACACCCGTGCGGTGCATCTGCCCCAGGCGCCCGTGCCTGAGCAGCAGCCGCTCGGCACGCCGGTCTACCGGACGGCAGCGTTCGCCTTCCGGACGAGCGACGAGTACGCGTCGGTGCTGAACGACGAGCGGCCCGGCTACACCTACAGCCGGATCGACAACCCGACCGTGGACACGTTCGCCCGCGCCGTGGCCGCGCTGGAGGGCCCGAACCTCCAGGCCTGGCCCGCGGCCCAGGCCTTCGCGTCCGGTATGGCGGCGATCAGCGGCGTGTTCCTCACGTTCGCGCGGATGGGCGCGCACGTCGTCGCGCCGGCGGCCACCTACGGCGGCACGTACAGCTTCCTGCGCAACGTGGCTGGCCGGTTCGGCGTGGAGACCGATTTCGTCGACATGACCAACCTGGACGCGGTCCGCGCGGCGATACGGCCCGACACCCGCATCGTGTACGCGGAGACGATCGCCAACCCGACCACCGCGGTCGCCAACCTCCCGGTCCTGGCGGAGATCGCGCACGAGACCGGGGCGCTGTTCGCGGTGGACTCCACGCTGGCGCCCCCGGTCGTGTGCCGGCCGCTGGAGTACGGCGCCAACCTGGTCATCCATTCGGCCACCAAGTACATTGGCGGGCACTCCGACGTCACCGGCGGCGTGGTCACCGGCCGCGCGGACCTGATCAGCCGGGTGCGGCAGGTCCGCGTGGACACCGGCGGATCGCTGGCGCCGGACGAGGCGTTCCTGCTCCGCCGGGGCCTGGAGACGCTGCCGGTCAGGGTCCGGCGGCAATGCTCGACGGCGATGTTGTTCGCCGCCACCCTGTCCCGCCATCCCGGCGTGCAGTCGGTCTGCTACCCGGGCCTGCCCCAGCACCCGGGGCACATGGTGGCCCGGCGGCTGTTCGACGCGGGGCCGGAAGGCGTCCGTTTCGGCGCGATCGTCACGATCACGCCGCACGGCGGCCGGGAGGCGGGCATGACGTTCGCCGACCGGCTGCGGCTCGCGCAGCTCGCCACGTCCCTGGGCGGCACGCATACGAAAGCCAGTCACGCGGCGTCAACGACGCACCGCCAGCTGGATTCGCGTGCGCTTGACAGTGCGGGCATCGACCCGGGCGCGGTACGGTTCTCCATCGGACTCGAGGACGCTGAGGACCTCATCTCCGACGCCTACGTGGCATTGGACTCTCTCGGCCGGCCCTGACCGGCAGGCCGGCCGCTCGCGGGCCGCCGGCGATCAACGCTCACGATGGAGCGGAGGAATGAATAGCGTGAACGAGCAACGCAAGATCCGGGTGGCCGTGGTCTTCGGCGGCCGCAGCTCCGAGCATCCGATCTCCTGCGCGAGCGCCGCCTACGTGCTGCCCGCCATCGACCCGGAGCGGTACGAGGTGGTGCCCATCGGCATCGCGCGCGACGGCCGGTGGCTCCAGGTCTCCGGGGACCCGGCCGGCTCGCGATCGGCCGCGGCGGCGAGCTGCCCTCGGTCGACGACGCCGCCACGCCCGGGGCCGAAATCGTGGCCCGGCCGGGCGGCGCCTCGGGCGGCCTGACCGTCCTGAGCCCCGGAGACGTCCCCCGCGACCTCGGGGCGGTGGACGTCGTGCTGCCGCTGCTGCACGGGGCCTACGGCGAGGACGGCACGATCCAGGGGCTGCTGGAGATGACCGGCGCGCGGTACTGCGGCGCGGGCGTCTTCGCCAGCGCGGCCGGCATGGACAAGGAGTACATGAAGCTGATCTTCGCCGCGCACGGCCTGCCCATCGGGCCGTACGTGGTGGTCCGCGACCGCGACTGGGCTGCCGCTCCCGCGGACGCGCACGCGGGCCACGCGGGATCGGTCATGGCCGGCCCGGAGCGCAAGCGGGTGCTGGATGACATCAGCGAGCTCGGCTGGCCGGTGTTCGTCAAGCCGGCCCGGGGCGGCTCGAGCGTCGGGACGTCGAAGGCCAGCGACATGGCCGGGCTGGAGCGGGCGATCGAGGTGGCGCGCGAGCACGACCCGAAGGTCCTGGCCGAGACCGCGATCGACGGCATGGAGATCGAGTGCGCCGTGCTCGAGGGCACGGACGGCGGGCCACCCGAAGCCAGCGTGCCCGGCCAGGTGATGGTCGGCGGCGGCGCCAGCTTCTACGACTTCGAGGCGAAATACCTCGCCGCCGGCACCCACATGGTGATCCCGGCGCCGATTCCCGACGCGGCCATCGCGGAGATCAGGCGGCTGGCCGCCGCGGCGTTCGGCGCGATCTCCTGCGAGGGGCTGGCCCGCGTGGACTTCTTCTACACGCCGCAGGGCCAGGTCCTTGTCAACGAGATCAACACGATGCCCGGTATGACGCCGGCGTCCGGTTTCCCGAAGATGTGGGAGGCCACCGGCCTGCCGCTGCCCCAGCTCATGGACCGGATCATCCAGACCGCCCTGGCCAAGCGCCCAGGGCTGCGCTGACCCGGGGGGGACCCCCGGAGCCCCCCGCTGGGCTGTGCCGGCCCGGGGGGGACCCCCGGAGCCCCCGCTGGGCTGTGCCGGCCCGGGGGGCGACACCCCGGAACCCCCCGCTGCGCTCCGCGCCCCGCGGGGGTACTTCGCCGCGACACCGGCCGCTCGCCGGGCGCAAGGCCCGGCTCGTTGGGCCGGTAACGATCGTCTCGCCGTAACCCGCGTCAGTGACCGTGGCGTGAGCTTCCTGACTCCTAGGCTCGCAGGCGGCACGGGCGGCACGGGCGGCGGTGTCAGCCGGCCCGTGCCGCACCGGGAGCCGGGTGCTGGCCCGGAATTAGTTCCGTTACTTCTTCTCGCCGTTGACGAGCGCCTTGAAGTCTGCGCCGGGGCGGAACTTCGGCACCGAAGACTTGGGCACCTCAATGGCCGCCCCGGTGGCAGGGTTGCGCGCGGTACGCGCCGGCCGCTCGCTCTTCTCGAAGACACCGAAACCGGTGATCGCGACCTTGTCACCCTTTGCAACCGCGTCCTGGATGGCGTCGAGGACGGCGTTCACGGCCTCGGTAGCGGACTTCTTGTCCCCCAGCCGGCCCGAGATCGCATCAATCAGATCACGCTTATTCATATCTCACTCCTGCGGTTCCCCCTCGGGAGGTCGCGCGGACATTGCACCCGAGAACGCGCGACCTCTGACCTGCCCGAAAGTAGGCGATCCATCGCCGTTACACAATAACCTCGGCCAACATTGCCCGGCGTGTCGGCGCTCTAACCGGCCGGAATCAAGTTTCTTGCCGGATAGATCATCTTATGGACCCCATAACAGGCTGTAACACGGACACAACGGACATTAGTTTCGGTCCGTTTCACAAAGCCGGTCATGGTGGCCGGATCTGCCACGGATCCGGCCGTCACATGACGTAACCGGCTTTCCGGTCTTTCCAGGCAGGCGGCTCAGGCCGTGACCGGGAGCCAGCCCGGCCGGCTCTCCTCGAAGGCGGCGATGTCGCCGGCGTGCCGGAGCGTCAGGCCGATGTCGTCCAGGCCCTCCATCAGCCGCCACCGCGTGTAGTCGTCGATCTCGAACGGGGCCTTGATCGGCGCCGTAGCGTGACGAACCTCACGCGCCTCAAGATCAACAATTACCTCAGCAGATGGCTCCGCCTCCGCCGCATCCTGCAGCGCGCTGACCGTTTCGGCCGGCAGCCGGACCGGCAGCAGGCCTGCCTTGGTCGCGTTGGTGCGGAAGATGTCGCCGAAGCGGGGCGCGATCACCACGCGGAACCCGTAGTCGACCAGCGCCCACACGGCGTGCTCGCGGGATGACCCGATACCGAAGTCGGTCCCCGCGACCAGGATCGTCGCGCCGTCGTAGGCGGGCTGGTTGAGGACGAACGACGGATCCTCGCGCCACGCGGCGAACAGCCCGTCGCCGAACCCGGCGCGGCTGACCCGCTTAAGGTACTCCGCCGGGATGATCTGGTCGGTGTCGACGTTGCTGCGCCGCAGCGGCAGCACGCGCCCCGTGTGCGCAGTGAATGGCTCCATGATGTGTCTCCTGTGTGCCTGGGCGTCAGAGGTGGGCGGGGGCGGTCAGGCGGCCGGTGATGGCGGTCGCGGCGGCCACCTCGGGTGAGACCAGGTGGGTGCGGCCGCCCTTGCCCTGGCGTCCCTCGAAGTTGCGGTTGGAGGTGGACGCGCTGCGCTCGCCCGGCGACAGCTTGTCCGGGTTCATGGCCAGGCACATCGAGCAGCCGGCCGCACGCCACTCCGCCCCTGCGGCGGTGAACACCTCGTCCAGGCCTTCCCGCTCGGCCTGCGCCCGGACCGCCATGGAGCCCGGCACGACCAGCATCCGGACGCCCGCGCCGACCTTACGGCCGCGCAGCACGCCCGCGGCCGCGCGCAGGTCCTCGATCCGGCCGTTGGTGCACGACCCGACGAACACCGTGTCCACGGTGATGTCGGTGAGCGCGGTGCCCGGTGCGAGATCCATGTAACGCAGCGACCGCTCGGCGGCGGCGCGCTCGCCCGGGTCGGCCGTGGCCGCGGGGTCCGGCACCGACGACGCCAGCGGGGCGGCCTGCGCCGGGTTGGTCCCCCAGGTCACGTACGGCGTGAGCTGGGTGGCGTCCAGGGTGACCTCGTGGTCGAAGGTCGCGTCGGCGTCGGTTGGCAGGGAGCGCCAGTAGTCCAGCGCGGTTTCCCACGCGGCGCCCTGCGGTGCGTGCGGCTTGTCCCGCAGGTAGCCGAAGGTGACCTCGTCCGGCGCCACCAGCCCGGCCCGGGCGCCTGCCTCGATCGACATGTTGCAGACGGTCAGGCGGCCCTCCATGGACAGGCTGCGCACGGCCTCGCCGCGGTACTCGACGATGTAGCCCTGGCCGCCGCCGGTACCGATCTTGGCGATGATCGCGAGGATCAGGTCCTTGGCCGTCACCCCGGTGGGCAGCTGGCCGGTAACCGTGACGGCCATCGTCTTCGGCCGGATCTGCGGGAGCGTCTGGGTGGCCAGCACGTGCTCGACCTCACTGGTGCCGATGCCAAAGGCCAGCGCGCCCATCGCGCCGTGCGTACTGGTGTGCGAGTCGCCGCAGACGATCGTCATGCCGGGCTGGGTCAGGCCCAGCTGCGGGCCGATCACGTGCACGATGCCCTGGCCCGCGTCCCCCATCGGGTGCAGGCGGATACCGAATTCCGCGCAGTTCTTGCGCAGCGTCTCGACCTGGGTCCGCGACACCGGGTCGGTCACCGGGCTGTGCGGCCCCTCCAGCGGCACCCCGGGACCGGTGATCCCGGTGGTCGGGACGTTGTGGTCCTCGGTGGCGATCGTCAGATCGGGGCGGCGCACCGTGCGGTCAGCCATCCTGAGCCCGTCGAACGCCTGCGGGCTCGTCACCTCGTGCACCAGGTGCAGGTCGATGTAGAGCAGGTCAGGCTCACCCTCCGCGCTGCGGACCAGGTGGGCATCCCAGATTTTCTCGGCCAGCGTGCGGCCCATTGCGCCCTCTCCTCCGGCCCTTCGGCCACTCCGGCCCGTACCGCATCAGAAACCCGTTCCTGATCGGAAACCGGCCGGCGCCACTTCGGGCATTTCCGGTTGCATCTCGAATAGCGAGACGGCAGTATCAAGACATGAACAACTCTAGCGGAGTCGGCGTACTGGACAAGGCCGTTTCCGTGCTGAGCGCCATGGAGACCGGTCCCGCTTCGCTCGCGCAGCTCGTCAGCGCGACGGGCCTGGCCCGGCCCACCGCGCACCGGATCGCCGTCGCGCTGGAACATCACCGGTTCGTGGCCCGCGACGCCCAGGGCCGCTTCGTCCTCGGGCCCCGGATCGCCGAGCTGGCCGCGGCCGCCGGCGAGGACCGGCTGCTGTCGGTAGCCCAGCCGATCCTCGGTCACCTGCGCGACGTGACCGGGGAGAGCGTGCAGCTCTACCGCCGGCAGGGGGACGCACGGATCTGCGTCGCCGCCGCCGAGCGCGCCAGCGGCCTGCGTGACACGGTGCCTGTCGGCGCGGCGCTGCCGATGACCGCGGGCTCCGCCGCCCAGGTACTGCTCGCCTGGGAGGACCCGGAGCGCATGCACCGGGGCCTGCGCGGCGCCAAGTTCAGCGCCGCGATGCTGGCTCAGGTCCGGCGCCGCGGCTGGGCGGCCAGCGTGGCCGAGCGTGAGCCGGGCGTGGCCTCCGTCTCCGCGCCGGTGCGCGGCCCGGGCGGCCGGGTCGTGGCCGCCGTGTCCGTATCCGGGCCGATCGAGCGGCTGACACGCTCGCCCGGCCGGCTGCACGCCGCCGCCGTGACCGGCGCGGGTGACAAGATCAGCGAGCTGATGGCGGACGGCTGATAACACGTATCGGCGCCATTGGCAAACCGCAAGATGGGGCGATAGACCCGGACCTTAGTCCTAAAGCGGCGTGACGCAGGGCATCTGTTGCGCCGCTGAGCGGCTGTCATATGGTCACATCTAATGGGCCGGCGGGCCCGCAGGGCTGCCTGGGAAAGGCGATGGTACCGACGGGCCGCCGGGCCGGAAACGGTCACAAATCAGGAGCTGGCCCGGCCACCCGGCCATATAGAGCGAGGTCCCCGCATGAAAGTAGCTGTCGTCAAGGAGAACACCCCGGGCGAGCGGCGGGTCGCCCTGGTACCGGAGACGGTGCCGAAGCTGATGGCGGCCGGCGCTGAGGTGCTGGTAGAGAGCGGGGCCGGGGAAGCGGCATGGTTCCCCGACAGCGCGTACGCGGAGGCCGGGGCGGTCATCGTCACGGCCGCCGAACTTTTCACCAAGGCTGACGTCATCCTGACGGTCACGCGCCCGGCCCCCGCGGCCATCGCGCGGATGCGGGCCGGGCAGGCCATCGTCGGGATGCTGTCCACACTGATCAACCCGGAACTGGCGCGGGACCTGGCCGCCCAGGGGGTCACCGCGGTCAGCCTGGACGGGCTGCCCCGCACCCTGTCCCGGGCCCAGACGATGGACGCGCTCTCCTCCCAGGCCAACGTCGCGGGGTACAAGACGGTGCTGATCGCCGCCAGCGCGTTCGGCCGGTTCTTCCCGCTGCTGATCACCGCGGCGGGGACCGCGCGGCCCGCCAAGGTCCTCGTGCTCGGCGCGGGCGTGGCCGGCCTGCAGGCGATCGGCACCGCCCGGCGGCTCGGCGCGGTGGTCAGCGGCTACGACGTCCGGCCCGCCGCCAAGGGCGAGGTGGAGTCGCTCGGCGCCACGTTCATCGAGCTGACCTCGGTCGGCAGCGCGGCCGGGGAGGGCGGCTACGCCCGCGAGCTGACCGCCGAGGAGCGGGCGGCCCAGCAGGCTGAGCTGGCCGGCCACATCGCCCGGCAGGACGTGGTGATCACCACCGCCCAGGTCCCGGGCCGGAGGCCGCCGCTGCTGGTCACGGACGACACGCTCAAGGCGATGTCGTCCGGCTCGGTGATCGTGGACATGGGCGCCAGCGCGCTCGGCGGGAACGTGACCGGGTCACAACCCGGCGAGACCGTCGTGACCGTGAACGGGGTCACGATCATCGGGGCGGACAACCTGCCCGCCACCGTGCCGACGGCGGCTTCCAACGCCTACTCGCGGAACATCTCCGCGCTGCTGATGCACATGACCGCCGACGGGGCGCTGGCCATCGACACCAATGACGAGATCCAGGCCGGCGTGGTGATCACGCACGACGGCAAGGTCGTGAACGAGGCGGTCGCCCGCCTGCTGCCCGCACAAACGCTCACCAAGGGAGGCGTCGCAGATGTCAGCGGCACTACTGACTGACCTGACCATCTTCATCCTCGCGGTGCTGGTCGGTTTCGAGGTCATCGGGAAGGTCCCGGCCACGCTGCACACGCCGCTGATGTCGGCGACCAACGCGATCCACGGCATCGTCCTGGCCGGCGCCCTGCTGATCGGGGTGACGGCGCACAACTGGGTCGGATACACGCTCGGGTTCGTGGCCGCTGTCATGGCCGGCGCGAACGTGACGGGCGGCTACGTGGTGACCGGGCGGATGCTGAAGATGTTCCGCCGGAAGGCCCCGGAGCCGGAACTCGTATCAGCCGACGGCCACCCGGAACTCGTCTCAGCCGACGGCCACAAGGGCCTGCGGGGCCTGGCGGACCGGATAGGTGTAGGCAGGGCCCAATCATGACCGGATTCACTGGAGCCACCGGATTCACCGGATACATCCAGCTCGTCTACGTGCTCGCAGCGGTGCTCTTCGTCATCGGCCTGCACCTGATGAACAGCCCGGCCACCGCGCGCCGCGGCAACCAGGTGTCGCTGACCGGCATGGTGAGCGCCGGCATCCTCACGTTCATCCTGATGATCCACTACGGCACGGTCACCGCCACCGGCTGGGCCGTACTGCTCGCCGGCGGGCTGATCGGCTCTGCGGTGGGCCTGTACGCTGGGCAGACGGTGAAGATGACCGCCATCCCGCAGCTGGTCTCGGCGTTCAACGCGGTCGGCGGCGGCGCCGCCGCGCTGGTGGCCATCTACGGCTATTACGAAGCCGAGTCCAGGGGCGCCGTCCTCGGCAGCACCTCGGTGTTCAGCGTGCTGGACGTGCTCATCGGCGCGGTGACGTTCTCCGGGTCGATCATCGCGGCCGGAAAGCTGCAGGGCTTCATCGGCGGCCAGCCGATCACCTTCAAGGGCGGCCGCCTGCTCAACGTCGTGCTCGCCGTCGTGGCCCTCGGCTCTGGCGCGTACCTGTTCACCACCCCCAGCCTCCCGGCGCTGCTGATCGTGGTGGTCGCCTCGCTGGGCTTCGGGGTGATGATGGTACTGCCGATCGGCGGCGCGGACATGCCGGTGGTGATCTCGCTGCTGAATGCGTTCACCGGCACCGCGGTGGCGATGGCCGGCTTCGTCATCCAGAACTGGGCGCTGATCGTGGCCGGCGCTCTGGTGGGCGCCTCCGGTAGCATCCTGACCAAGCTGATGGCCGACGCGATGAACCGGTCGCTGGCCAACATCATCATCGGCGGGTTCGGCACCGGCGACAGCGCGGTCGCCATCGGCGGGCCGGTCGACGCCCAGGTTCGCTCGCTCGCGGCCGACGACGCGGCCATCCAGCTCGCCTACGCCTCCAAGGTCATCATCGTGCCTGGCTACGGCCTGGCCGCCGCGCAGGCCCAGCACGGCGTGGCCGAGCTGGGCAAGATCCTGGAGGACCATGGCGTGGAGGTCAGCTATGCGATCCACCCGGTGGCGGGCCGGATGCCCGGCCACATGAACGTGCTGCTGGCCGAGGCGAACGTGCCCTACCCGCAGCTGGTGGAGATGGACGAGATCAACCCGGAGTTCCCCAGGACCGACGTGGCCCTGGTCATCGGGGCGAACGACGTGACCAACCCGGCGGCCCGCCGCCCGGGCAACGAGATCTCCGGCATGCCGATCCTGGACGTGGACAAGGCTAAGTCCATCATCGTGATCAAGCGCTCGATGGGGCACGGCTACGCCGGCCTGGAAAACGAGCTGTACTTCGACCCCAAGACCAGCATGTTCTTCGCCGACGCCAAGAAGGCGATGACCGAGCTGACCTCCGCCGTCAAGACGCTTGTTGGCTAGGGGGTCGTCCCCCCGGGCCAGTGCTGGCCCGGGGGGACGACCCCCCGGAACCCCCCGGATGCGCTTCGCGCCCCGCGGTAGTACTTCGGCGACACACCGGCGCTCGCCGAGGCCTTCGGCCCCGGCTCGTTAGCCGGTAACGATCGCCTCGCCGTAACCCGCGGTGGTGCTCGCCGATAGGTCCTCGTTGTTAGCGGCGGGTGATGGGCTCGCGGCCTCTGGGCTGGCGGGGGCGGGGCCGGCGTGGATGGCCGGGATCTTGAGCCGGATCGTCTTGTCGTCGAGCGTCTGCTGGTCGCCGTGGTGGAAGAAGACGAGCGGTTCACCTTCGAGCAGCTCGTAGGTGGCCTCGTGCCGGGTCACCGTGGTGCGCAGCAGCCGCCCGCGGAACCGCATCCGGAAGGTCAGCCGGGTGATGCCGTTGGGCAGCCGCGGGCTGAAGGCGAGGGTCTCGGCCACGTGGCGCATGCCGCCGAAGCCCGCCACCAGCGCGATCCAGGCCCCGGCGAGCGAGGCCATGTGCATCCCGTCCCGGGTGTTGCGCTCCACGTCCCGCAGGTCCATGAGCGCCGCCTCGGCCAGGTACTCGTGGGCCAGTTCGAGCTGCCCGACCTCCGCGGCCACCACCGCCTGCGTGCACGCTGACAGCGACGAGTCCCGCACGGTCAGCGGCTCGTAATAGGCGAAGTCCCGGGCCTTCTGCTCGGCGGTGAACGCGTCACCCCGCATGTGCATCGCCAGCACCAGGTCGGCCTGCTTCACGACCTGCTTGCGGTACAGGTCGAAGTAGGGGTAGTGCAGCAGCAGCGGATAGTTCTCTTCCGGGGTGTGCGCGAAGTCCCAGATCGCGTGCTGCGTGAAACCCTCATGCTGCGGGTGGACGCCCAGCCGCTCGTCGTAGGGAACCATCATGGCGGTGGCGGCGTCCCGCCAGTCGGCCGCCTCCTCGGTGGTGACGCCGAGTTCGCGCGCGACGTCCTCGTGCTTCTCGGCCACGTCGGCGGCGGCCGACAGGTTCCGCTGGGCCATCAGGTTGGTGAAGATGTTGTTGTCCTTAATGGCGCTGTACTCGTCGGGGCCGGTCACGCCGTCGATGCGGAACCGCCCCTCGGCGTCGTGGTGGCCGAGACTGCGCCACAGCCGCGCGGTCTCCGCCAGCAGTTCCACCCCGATCTCGCGCTCGAACTTCTCATCCCCGGTGGCGTGGATGTAGCTGATGACCGCGTCCGCGATATCCGCGTTGATGTGGAAGGCGGCGGTGCCGGCAGCCAGTACCCCGAGCATTCCTGGCCGTCGATCGTCCGCCACGGGAAGGCGGCGCCCTCCAGGCCCAGGTCGGCGGCGCGCTCGCGGGCCAGCGGCAGGACGGAATGCCGCCAGCGCAGCACGTCGGCGGCGGCCGCGGGCTGGGTGTGGGTCAGCACCGGCAGCACGAACGTCTCGGTGTCCCAGAACGTGTGCCCGTCGTAACCGGGCCCGGTCAGGCCCTTCGCGGCGATGGGGCGTTCCTCGGCGCGGGCGCCGGACTGCAGCACCTGGAACAGCGCGAACCGCACCGCCTGCTGGATCTCCGGATCGCCCGTGACCTCCACGTCGGCGCCGGCCCAGAAGTCGTCGAGGAAGGCACGCTGCTCGGCGAGCAGCTGGTCCCAGCCGGTGAGCCGGGCCAGCGCCAGGGCGGCCGCGACCTGGTCGTGGACCGCGGGCCGGGAACGGGTGGACGACCAGCCGTACCCGACGTACTTGGTGATCTCCAGCTTCTCACCGAACGGCACCTCGGCCGCGACCGTGGCCCGGCCGACGTCCGGGTAGGCCTCACTGTGCACGGCCATCCGCTCCGGGCCGTGCACGTCGTGCATCATGCCCGCCGCCATGCGCAGGCCGCTGACTCGCGTGCTGTGCACCAGGATCGCGCGGGACTGCCCGTCGTTGTCGGCCTGGTACTGCTCACTGACCAGCGGGGCCTCCAGCGCCGCGGCGGCCCGCGGGTCCCGGCCTGCGTCCGGCAGCTGCTCGTTGGCCACGATCTCGGACTGCAAGACCATCCGCAGCCGGCCGTCCACCGGCTCGACGGTGTACCTGATCGCGGCGATGGCCCGCTGGGTGAGCGAGACGATCCGCACCGACGTGACCCGGACCCTCGACCCGGCGGGTGAGGTCCAGTCCACGCGCCGGGTCAGGGTCCCGGCGTGCAGGTCGAGCACGCGCTCGTGTGAGTTGAGGGTGCCGTAGCGGATGTCGAACGGCTCATCGTCCACGAGCAGCCGGATCAGCTTGCCGTTGGTCACGTTGATGGCCGTCTGGCCGGACTCAGGGTATCCGTACCCGGCCTCGGCGTACGGCAGCGGGCGCTGCTCGTAGAAAGAGTTGAGGTAGGTGCCCGGCAGGCCGTGCGGCTCGCCCTCATCGAGGTTGCCGCGCAGCCCGATGTGGCCGTTGGAGAGGGCGAAGACGGACTCACTCTGCGCCAGCAGGTCCATGTTGAGCCCGGATTCCCTCAGGCTCCATGGCTCGACCCCGTAAGCGGCCTGCTTGATCATGTCATTGCCCTTCGCGCTCAAACGCAGGACGGTCGCTCTCCGTCCTCAGTCGAGGAGTTCCGCCAGATCCCTTACCACGATGTCCGCGCCATGTTTCCGCAGTTCTTCCGCCTGGCCGACCCGGTCCACCCCGACGACGAGCGCGAAATGACCGGCGTGGCCTGCGTGCGGCAGCCCCGGCCGCCGGGCGTGATTATCGTAGCTGGCCATCCTGGGTGCCAGCCGTACGGGCCAGCCGTACGGGCCAGCGGCCTGCGGCGCTCAGTGCTGCCCGGCCGAGCCCGGCAGCGGCGGGAGGTTGCCTTCGGCATCGAGATCGAACTCGCCATCCTTGACGCCGAGTACGAACGCGTCCCATTCGGCCTCGGTGAAGTACAGCTTCGGGCCGTCCGGGTCGGCGGAGTTCCACATCACGTAGAGCTTGCCTTCGCCCGCCTTGTGCGGGGCGCCAGAGGTGTCGGTGGTGATCATCACCTCGACGCCACCGTCCTCGTCGTCACCCGGCACGCTCTCGAATGGCACGTGGCCAGCGGATTCCATCCGGGGCACCCGCACTTCCTGCTCTCGGCCCTGCGCGGTCGGGCGCAGCACGGCCTGGGTTGGTGGATCGGACAACGAAAAAGGCCGCGCGCCCGGGGCGCGCGGCCTTCAGGGGTAGCCCCGACCGGAGTCGAACCGGCGTTACCGCCTTGAGAGGGCGGCGTCCTAGGCCACTAGACGACGGGGCCAAGATAAACACATCAACCGCTGGAAGGCTAGCGCACACCCGAAGACACGGCAAACGGGAGAACGTGGCCGGCCGTCGTCACCGCCGCGGCCAGTGCTCCCCGGCGTGCTTCCCGGGCGTGAGGTTTCCAGAAATCTGGAACGTGCACAGAGACCGGAGGCTGCACGTATATCAGGGCCAGATTGGGGAATCAAGCGGCCATGGTCACATTCATCATCGTTCTTCTGATCATCGGTCTCATCGCCGGCCTGATCGCGCGGCTGCTCATCCCCGGTCCCGATCCCATCGGCCTGCTCGGCACCATCATCCTCGGTGTCGTAGGCTCCTTCGTCGGCGGCTTCGTGGAGAACCTGGTGGACTACCACTCGGTGTCCATCAATTCGTTCCACACGACCGGCATCGTCGGCTCCATCATCGGCGCCGTCATCGTCTTGCTTCTGCTGCGTCTCTCGGGTCATGAGCGTGGCCGCTCCCGCCGGGGCCGCAGCTGGTAGACCCACTCCGAGGAACGGGCAGGCCCGCGGTAAGGCCACCACCCTGTCCAGCGCCCCGGGCCGGCCGCATTTCTCCCCACCCCCCGACCACCGTGACCAGCTCTCCCAGATAAGCTCCAGGGACTGACCTCCGGCTAGTCTGTAGCCCCGGCGCCAGCCACGGCCCCTCCCGCGGCGCCGCCCATTCGTCCCCGTCCTCGCATCCCCCCCTGCGAGGGCGGGGACCTTTTTGCGCGGGAAAACCGGGTCTCCCGCAGAGGGGTCCTTCCGGAAACGCGAAGACCCCGAAACCACTGGTTCCGGGGTCGTCCCGACGTTATGAGACGTCATATGAGCTGGGGTACCAGGACTCGAACCTAGACTAACGGGGCCAGAACCCGTCGGGCTGCCAATTACCCCATACCCCAATCGCTGCGGCTCACAGAGCCGTTCGCGCCCACGCAGTCTAGCCGAGAACGCGCCTGGCAGCGAACGCAACCCGGCGGCCTTTCCGCCGCCCCCCGGACTACGAGATCACCGCGGCCAAGGACATCGCGGTGCACCCGTACAGCGGGCACACGGTCCCGCCCGCGCACACCGAGAAGCAGGCACCTGCGCCGGGCGCTCAGTCCCGGATGATGACCCGGTTCCGCAGGGTGCCGATGCTCTCGATGGTCACCGACACCTCGTCACCGTGCTGCAGCGGCCCGGCCCCGGCCGGGGTGCCGGTCAGCAGCACGTCACCGGGCAGCAGCGTCATCACCTGGCTGACGAACGCGACCAGCGCCGGGACGTCGTGCACCATCTCCGACGTTCGCGCGTGCTGCCGCACCTCGCCGTTCACCGAGGTGGTCAGGGCCAGGTCGGTCGGGTCGGCCATCGTCTCGATCCACGGCCCGAGCGGGCAGAACGTGTCGAAGCCCTTGGCGCGCGTCCACTGGCCGTCCCGGGCCTGCAGGTCGCGCGCGGTCACGTCGTTGGCGCACGTGTACCCGAAGATGACGTCCTGGGCCCGCTCGATGGTCACCTCACGGCAGAGCCGGCCGATGATGACGGCCAGCTCACCCTCGTAGTCGACCCGTTCGGTCAGCTTCACCGGGTAGGCGATCGGGTCCCCCTGGCCGGTCACCGACGTCGACGGCTTGAGGAACAGCACCGGCTCGACCGGCGGCTCACCGCCCATTTCCTGCGCGTGATCCGCGTAATTCTTGCCGACGGCCACGACCTTGCTGGGCAGCACCGGCGCGAGCAGCCGGACGTCGGCCAGCGGGAACCGGCGGCCGGTGTACCGGACGCCGGCCGGGTCTGTTCCGAACGGGTGCCCGTGCAGCTCGGCGATGACCAGCGGCCGGTCCTGGCCGCCGGGAACCCCCGAGGTGCCGATCCCCGGGGCGGGCGATGCGCCGTCACCCTGGTCCTCTTCGACCACGCCATAGGCGACATCGCCCCCCATGGCGAACCTCGCGATACGCACGGCTCTCCTTCACCCTCCAGCAGACGTGTTCCGATCCTCGCCCGGCGCGCGTCCGGCGGCCGCGGCACGCCCGGCGGCTCTCCCGCCCTAGAGCCTACTGAGCCTGCGGACCGCTACTGCTGGTAATTCTCGACCTCCGATACCGGGCGCACACCGGCCGCGCCCGGGTCCTCGCCGTACTCGCGGCGGGCCCGCCGCTGCCGGAGCAGGTCCCAGCACTGGTCGAGCGCCGCCTCGGTGTCCTGGAGGCGGGCGTGCTCTTCGGCGCTGGACAGTTTTCCATCGGCCAGCTTGGCGCGTAGCTCATGCTCGTTCTGGATGAGGTCGTCAATGCGCGAGAGAATCTCCTTGTCGTCCATGTCACCACCGTAAGAGCTTCGGCCGCGACGCGCGCGGGGGGGTGCCCGACCGGGCCGGGACGGACCGGTCGCGGGTGCCCGGCGCGGCACAGACGAGGCGAAACGCGTCAGGCCGCGGCGCGTGCCGTGCGTGCTCAGGCGGGCTGGTGGCCGGAGCGGAGCAGGCAGTAGGTGACGGCTTCCTCCAGGGCCTGCCAGGACGCGGCGATGATGTTCTCGTCCACGCCCACCGTGTTCCAGCTGCGCCCGCTGCCGTCGCCCGACTCGACCAGCACGCGCGTCACCGCGCCGGTGCCGTGGGTGCCTTCCAGGATGCGGACCTTGTAGTCGGCCAGCTCCAGGGTCGCCAGCTCGGGGTAGATCTTCTCGAGCCCGATCCGCAGCGCCTTGTCCAGCGCGTTGACCGGCCCGTTCCCTTCCCCGGTGGCTACGACGCGCTCCCCCTTGGCGGTCAGCTTGACGGTCGCCTCGCTGACCACATCCCCGTCGGTCCGGCGCTCGACGATGACCCGCCACGATTCCACGGAGAAGTACCGTTCGCCGCCCGGCACCAGCTCGTCGCGGAGGAGCAGCTCGAATGAGGCGTCGGCGGCCTCGAAGGTGAAGCCGCGGGCCTCGAGTTCCTTGACGCGGTCCACCACGCGGCCGAGCGCGTCCTTGTCGCCGGACAGGTCGTAGCCGAGCTCCTTGCCCTTGAGCTCGACCGACGCGCGCCCCGCCATGTCGGAGACCAGCATGCGCATGTCGTTCCCGACCAGCTCCGGGTCGATGTGCTGGTACAGCATCGGGTCGACCTTGACCGCCGAGGCGTGCAGGCCCGCCTTGTGCGCGAACGCCGAAAGCCCCACGTAGGGCTGGTGCGTGTTGGGCGCCACGTTGGTGACCTCGCTGATCGAGTGGGCGATCCGGGTCATCTCGGGCAGGCAGCCGTCCGGCAGGACCCGGCGGCCCTTCTTGAGCTGCAGCCCGGCCACGACACTGAAAAGGTTGGCGTTGCCGGCCCGCTCGCCGTAACCGTTCGCGGTGCCCTGCACGTGGGTCACGCCCGCGTCGACGGCCGTGAGCGTGTTGGCCACGGCGCACGCGGTGTCATCGTGGCAGTGGATGCCGAGCCGCGCGCCGGTGGCCGCGGCGACCGCCGTGATCACGTCGCCCAGCTCGCCCGGCAGCATGCCGCCGTTGGTGTCACAGAGCGCGACAACTTCGGCGCCGGCCCCGGCCGCGACCCGCACCACCTCGAGCGCGTAGGCCGGGTTGGAGCGGTAGCCGTCGAAGAAGTGCTCCGCGTCGAGGAAGACGCGCTGGCCGCCCCCCCGCAGGTACGCGACCGTCTCCGCCACCATGGCGAGGTTCTCCTCCAGCGTGGTGCGGAGGGCCAGCCGGACGTGCCGGTCGTGACTTTTGGCAACGAGGGTCACGACCGGCGCGCCCGACTCACGCAGCGCGGCGACCTGAGGGTCATCGGGTGCCTTGGCGCCGGGCCGGCGGGTCGCGCCGAACGCGGCGAGCTGCGCGTGCTTGAGGTCCAGCTCGCGCTGAGCGCGGCGGAAGAATTCGGTGTCCTTGGGGATGGCGCCGGGCCAGCCGCCCTCGATGAAGCCGACGCCCAGGCCGTCCAGCTGGGTGGCGATCGCGAGCTTGTCAGCGACCGTCAGGTTCAGTCCCTCCTGCTGGGCACCGTCGCGCAGCGTGGTGTCGTAGACGTGGAAGCTGTCGTCAAGCATCAGCGATGTCCGTTTCTTGAGGTCGTGGAGGCCCGTGCAAAGCAAAAGACCCCTCGCGGCATGCGAGAGGTCTGCGCGTCGGCGGTCTGTCTTAGCTATCCGCTAACGCGCCTGCCGATAATGATGCGGCCGGACGTCATGTGTGCAGTCTGCCACATGACGCCGGCCGCTGGCACATCAATCTCAGCATCCGGGACAATTGAGTGAGGACCGAGGTCAGGCCCGTTCAGGATCTGGGCTGATCGGCTCAGCAGACCTTGTGGATCCAGCCGAACGGATCCGGGCGCTGGCCGTACTGCAGGCCGAGGAGTTCCGCACGCAGCCGCGTGGTGACCGGGCCGGGGCTGCCGTCGCCGATGAGCCACTCCCCCGCCGGGGTCTTGACCTTGCCGACCGGGGTGATGACGGCCGCGGTCCCGCAGGCGAAGACCTCGGTCAGCTCACCGGACGCGCTGTCGGCGTGCCACTGATCGGTGGAGATGCGGCCCTCGACGGCCTGGATGCCGAGATGCGGGGCGAGCTGGAGGAGGGAGTCGCGGGTGATGCCCGGCAGCAGGGTCCCGGTCAGCGCGGGCGTCATGATCCGGGCGCTGGACCCGGAGCCGTAGACGAAGAACAGGTTCATCCCGCCCATCTCCTCCACCCAGCGGTGCTCGGCGGAGTCGAGCCAGACGACCTGGTCGCAGCCGTTGTCCACGGCCTCCCGCTGGGCCACGAACGCAGCGGCGTAGTTGCCCCCGCACTTCACCTCGCCGGTGCCGCCGGGCGCGGCCCGGGTGAAGTCGCTGCAGAGCCAGACGGTGACCGGCTTGACCCCGCCGGCGAAGTACGCGCCGGCCGGCGAGGCGATGACCGAGAACAAGTAGGACGACGACGGGTGGTTCACGCCCAGCCCCGGCTGGGTGGCGATCGCGAACGGCCGCAGGTACAGGCTCTTCTCCACCTCCATCGGCACCCAGTCGCGGTCGTGCGTCACCAGCAGCTCGAGGGCACGCAGGAACGTGTCGGCGGGCAGCTCGGGCATGGCCATCCGGCGGGCCGAGCTGTTGAACCGCGTCGCGTTCGCCTGCGGCCGGAACATCACGATCGACCCGCTGCCCTGGCGGTAGGCCTTCAGGCCCTCGAAGAACTCCTGCGCGTAATGGAACACGGCCGTGGCCGGATCGAGGGTGAACGGGCCGTACGGCTCCAGCCGCCCGTCATGCCAGCCCTCGTCCTCGGTCCAGCGCAAGGTGATCATGTGGTCGGTGAACCGGACCCCGAAGGCCGGCGCGGCTAGCAGCCGTTCCCGCTCCTCCGCCGCGATTGGGTGGTCGGACGGGCGGATGTCAAAGGCGATCTCGGTCTGGGCAATCGCGGTCATCGCGGAAATCCTCCTTACCACCGGCAATGCGGCGGAGCATGGTAAACCATACGCCGAGACGGGCCGGAAGAGGATTCCACGCGGGCGGTCCCGGGCGTCGTGGACGAACAGGACGCGGGCGGCCCGTGGTGACGCGCCACCCGCCGGGCGGCGCGTGCGGCGCCGCCCTAGCCGGCTACTCGCTCAGCGATGTCGTCGCCGATCTCCGGCGTGCTCCGGCGTGCCCAGGCGCCCTGGCGCTCAACCAGGTCCTCCGCGACGGCTTGCTCGATCCTGGCCGCCTCGGCGGTCAGGCCCAGGTGGTCGCAGAGCAGCGCGGCGGACAGGATCGCCGCGGTGGGGTCGGCCTTCGCCCGGCCGGCGATATCCGGCGCGCTGCCGTGCACCGGCTCGAACATGCTGGGCGCGGCGCCTTCGGGGTTGATGTTGCCGCTCGCGGCCAGGCCGATGCCGCCGGCCACGGCGGCACCCAGGTCGGTGAGGATGTCGCCGAACAGGTTGTCGGTGACCACCACGTCGAAGCGCTCAGGCTGGGTCACGAAAAACATCGACGCCGCGTCCACGTGGCAGTAGTCCACGGACACGTCGGCGAACTCCTTGGCCAGGCTGTCCACGGTCCGCTGCCAGAGGTCACCCGCGTAGGTGAGCACGTTGGTCTTGTGCACGAGGGTGAGCTTGCGGCGCGGCCGGGCCATCGCCCGGCCGAAGGCGTACCGGGCGACCCGGTGCACGCCGAACGCCGTGTTCAGGCTCTCCTGGGTGGCGATCTCGCCCGGGGTGCCCTTCCGCATGACCCCGCCCGCGCCCGCGTACGGGCCTTCGGTGCCTTCCCGGACGACGACCATGTCGATGTTCTCGGCCCGCGCGGCGGCCAGCGGCGTGACGACACCCGGGTACAGCCGGACCGGGCGGAGGTTGACGTACTGGTCGAGCTCGAAACGGAGCCTCAGCAGCAGCCCGCGCTCCAGCACGCCGCTGGGCACGCTGGGGTCGCCGACCGCGCCGAGCAGGATCGCGTCGTGCCCGCGGATCTCCTCCAGCACCGCGTCGGGCAGCGTCTCGCCGGTCCGGTGCCAGCGGCGCGCGCCGAGGTCATAGTTGGTCTCATCGATGGTGACGTCACGGGCGGCGGTGCGCAGCACCTTGAGCGCCTCGGCGACGACCTCGGGGCCGATGCCGTCTCCGCCGACGACGGCGAGCCTGATGGTACGAGAAGCCATGTCCGCAACCTTAGTGGTCCGAGGGGGCGCCGGTGGGCAGCCGCGGTCAGGCCGCCCACCGGCGGTGCCGTCAGTCTTCTTCGGAGCCGATCCAGCTCATCAGCGGGCGGAGCCGCGCACCGACCTGCTCGATCTGCTCGTTGTGCTCGGCCTCGCGCCGCTTGAGGAAGTTCGGCTTGCCCGCGTCGAACTCCTCGACGAGTTCCCGCGCGAACCGGCCGTCCTGGATCTCGGCCAGGATCTTCCGCATCTCCTCGCGGGTCTGCTCGTTGATGATGCGCGGGCCGCGGGTGTAGCCGCCGAACTCCGCGGTGTCCGAACACGACCAGTACATCTTGGAGATCCCGCCCTCGTACATGAGGTCGACGATGAGCTTCATCTCGTGCAGGCACTCGAAGTAGGCGATCTCCGGCTGGTAGCCGGCGTCGACGAGGGTGCCGAAGCCCGCCTTGATGAGCTCGGAGACGCCGCCGCACAGCACGGTCTGCTCACCGAACAGGTCGGTCTCGGTCTCCTCCTTGAACGTGGTCCTCAGCGCGCCCGCCCGGGTGCCGCCGATGCCCTTGGCGTAGGCGAGGGTCAGCGGCCAGGCGCTGCCGGTCGCGTCACGCTCGACCGCGACCAGCACCGGGACGCCGCGGCCGACGTTGAACTGGCGCCGCACCAGGTGGCCGGGGCCCTTGGGCGCCACCATGCAGACGTCCACGCCCTGCGGCGGCTGGATCAGGTCGTAGCGGATGTTCAGCCCGTGCGCGAAGAACAGCGCGTCGCCGTCCACCAGGCTCGGCGCGATGGCCTCCGTGTACAGCGAGCGCTGCAGGTGGTCGGGGACAAGGACCATGATCAGGTCCGCCTGCTCGCAGGCCTCGGCCGGGGTGGCGACCGGGAGGCCGTCATCCTCCGCCTTGGACCGGCTGCCCGATCCTTCCGGCAGGCCGACCCGCACGTCCACTCCCGAATCGCGGAGCGACAGGGCGTGCGCGTGCCCCTGGCTGCCATACCCCAGCACGGCGACGTGCCGCCCCTGGATCGCCGCGAGGTTGGCGTCGTCGTCGTAGAAGATCTCTGCCACTGTGCTCCCTTTTAAAGTTTCGGTTCTTCAGATTTCCGTGAAGGTTCTCGCCGTGGCGCCTGCACCGACCGCTCGCACGGGCTAAAACCGCCCGTGCTCGCTAGCCGGTATCTGAAGAACGCTCACTGGCTGGCCTTTCTTGATGTTGTGGATTCCCCTGAGCGGACGTCAGGCGCTGCGCTCGACCGGGCGGAGCGCCCGGTCCGTAATCGACCGGCCGCCGCGCCCGACCGCCACCATGCCGGACTGCACCAGTTCCTTGATCCCGAAGGGCTCGAGCACCCTGATCAGCGCGTCGAGCTTCTCCCGGTTGCCGGTGGCCTCGACGGTGACCGCGTCCAGCGCCACGTCGACCACCTTGGCCCGGAAGAGCTGGACGGTCTCCAGCACCTTCGACCTGCTCTCGGTGTCGGCCCGGACCTTGATCAGGATCAGCTCGCGCTGGACCGCGAACCCCTGCTCCAGCTCGACGATCTTGAGCACGTTGATGAGCTTGTTGAGCTGCTTGGTGACCTGCTCGAGCGGGCGCTCGTCGCAGTTCACCACGATCGTCATGCGGGAGATCGCCTCCTGCTCGGTCGGCCCGACCGCCAGCGAGTCGATGTTGAACCCGCGCCGCGAGAACAGCCCAGCGATCCTGACCAGGACGCCCGGCTTGTTCTCCACCAGCACGGACAGCGTATGTCTACTCATATTTCTCTGCCTCCCTCGCGGGCGCTTCGCTTGGTCGTGCCGCAGGCGCGCAAAGGACGCCGCGGGAGGCGTGTCCTCGGCGCCGGGACGCCGCTCCGGCCCTGGCGGGCCTGCGCGGTCGTGCCGGAGGCGCGCCGAAAACGCGGCGGCCCGGCGCCTGCGGCGCACCCCGGTAAGCCATAACGGAACAGTTGTCTGTCATCCGGTTCTTGCCTTCCCTGCGCACGTCAAGCCTGCGTCGGTCATTCTGAGCTGCCCCAGTCGGGAGCCATGTCACGGGCGAACTGGATGTCGTCGTTGCTGGTGCCGGCCGCGACCATCGGCCAGACCATGGCGTCACGGTGCACGATGAAGTCGATCACGACCGGGCGGTCGTTGATCTCCATCGCCTGCTTGATCGCCGCGTCCACGTCTTCCGGCTTCTCGCAGCGGATGGCGGCGCACCCGTACGCCTCGGCCAGCTTGACGAAATCGGGCACCCGGGTGCCCGCGAGCGGCGCCGGGGCGCCGGCCTGCGCCGCGGCCCCGGTTCCGGCCGCCTCGGGCCCGGCCCCGGCCGCGCCGGCCCGGGCAGACTGGCCGACGTCCCGGCGCGGCTCAGGTCGGTGTTGGAGTAGCGCTCGTTGTAGAACAGCGTCTGCCACTGCCGGACCATGCCGAGGTTGCCGTTGTTGATGACCGCGATCTTGACCGGGATGCCTTCCAGCGTGCAGGTGGCGAGCTCCTGATTGGTCATCTGGAAGCAGCCGTCGCCGTCGATGGCCCAGACGCACGCGTCCGGCCGCCCCACCTTGGCGCCCATCGCGGCGGGCACCGCGTAGCCCATGGTGCCCAGGCCGCCGGAGTTCAGCCAGGTCCGGGGGCGGGAGTAGGAGATGAACTGAGCGGCCCACATCTGATGCTGCCCCACGCCGGCCACGTAGACCGCCTCGGGACCGGCGATCTCGCCGATCCGCTTGATGACGTACTGCGGGGACAGCGAGCCGTCGGCCGGCTCCTCGTAACCCAGCGGGTAGGTGGTCCGCCACGCGGTGAGCTGCGCCGACCAGGCGCCGTAGTCGCTTCGCCGCCCCGCCTGGTGCTCGGCCCGCACGGCCGTGATCAGGTCGGCGAGCACCTCTCGGCAGTCACCGACGATCGGCACGTCGGCCCGCCGGTTCTTGGAGATCTCGGCCGGGTCGATGTCGGCGTGCACGATCGCGGCGTCGGGCGCGAACGAGGCCAGGTTGCCGGTCACCCGGTCATCGAACCGGGCGCCGAGCGCGATGATCAGGTCGGCCTTCTGCAGGGCGCCGACCGCGGCGACCGTCCCGTGCATGCCGGGCATGCCCATGTGCAGCCGGTGCCCGTCGGGGAAGGCCCCCCGGGCCATCAGGGTCGTGACCACCGGGATGCCGGTCAGTTCGGCCAGGGCGAGCAGTTCGGCCGCCGCGCCGGCCTTGATGATGCCGCCGCCGGCGTACAGGACGGGCCGGTGCGCCCCGGTCATCATCCGCGCCGCCTCACGGACCTGCCGGGAGTGCGGCCGGGTCACCGGGTGATACCCGGGCAGCTCCAGCGGGACCGGCCAGGTGAAATCGGTCTGCGCCTGCATCGCGTCCTTAGCGATGTCGACGAGCACCGGTCCCGGGCGCCCGGTGCCGGCCAGGTGGAAGGCCTCGGCGATCGTCCGCGCGATGTCCCCGGCCTTCGTGACCAGGAAGTTGTGCTTGGTGACCGGGAGCGTGATGCCGGAGATGTCGGCTTCCTGGAAACCGTCCGTGCCGATCAGGCTGGTGGACACCTGGCCGGTGATCGCGACCAGCGGCACCGAGTCCATGTACGCGTCCGCGATCGGGGTCACCAGGTTGGTCGCGCCCGGGCCGGAGGTGGCCATGCACACCCCGATCCGCCCGGTCGCCTGCGCGTACCCGGTCGCGGCGTGCCCCGCGCCCTGCTCGTGCCGGACCAGGATGTGCCGGACCTCGGTGGAGTCCAGCAGCGGATCGTAGGCCGGCAGGATGGCGCCGCCCGGCAGGCCGAAGACGACGTCCGCGCCGACCTTCTCGAGCGCGCGGACCAGAGCCTGGGCGCCGGTCATCCGGGTCCGTGTGGCCGCCCCGGGCTGCGTACCGGTGTCCCCGCCCGGGCCGCCCGCGGTGTGGCCGCTCCCGGTGTGTCCGCCCGGGCCGGGAAGGCCGCCGCCTGCCGCGGCGGCCGCGCCGCTGACGACCGCGGCCGGGTCCGCGGGCGAGCTGTCCCCGGCACGGCCGGCGGGCTGCTCCTCCGGCACGGCGGCCGTGTCCGGTTCGGCCGTCCCGGGCGAGTCACGATGCGCCGCCCGCGCGGCAAGATCCAGCGGTGTGGGGCTGGAGTGCGCGCGCACGGGAGTGGCGGGTTTCGTCTGCTCAGTCATCCGATGGCTTCCTTGTCGGCGAGAGACTCCGCTGCGAGCGCGTGCGCAAGCGGACGGGCATTAAAAAACCCCCCGTGCCGGGTGGCAGTCGAGGGGGGCGCGCAGAAACTGGCTTGGTCAGCGGCCTGCGCGCCGTCCAAGTACGAGAATGCGGGTGCGGTTCACACCACACAGCCTGTCCCATGGAGCGCGCCGCGTCAACTTGAAGCCATATTCGTCTCACTCAGTGAGACACCGGCGCTGGGCCCGTTCCGGGGCGCCGCCCCGGCGGCCGCCGGGGTGGCGTGTCAGGAGGCGGGGGCGGCCGCTGTGCCCTGGCGGGAGACGCCCGGGTCGGCGTCGCCCGGGCCGTCGCAGTCCGCGGCGGGCTCAAGGTCGGGATCACCCCGGTCGCCGGTGTGCCCGCGGTCCCGCTTGGCCCGCTGTCCCCGCCCGGGGCCGCCGCCGTGGCCCAGCTCGCGGCCGCCGCGGCCACCCTGGGCGCCCTGGGCGCCCTGGGCGAACAGGGACTGGATGCCGGGGGCCGCCATCGGCCGCCCCATCAGGAAGCCCTGGCCGTAGCCGCAGCCCATCTCCCGCAGTAGCTGCAGCTGGACCGGGTCCTCGACGCCCTCCGCGACGACCTGGATGCCGAGGTCGCGGCCAACCTGCACAATTGTCCTGGTCAGCAGGGTCAGCGTCTCGTCGTGACCCAGCCCGGCCACGAAGGACGGATCTATCTTGATGATGTCGACCGGCAGCTCGCGCAGGTAGGCCAGCGACGCGTACCCGGTGCCGAAATCGTCGATGGCCAGCTGCACGCCCAGCCGGCGCAGGCTGGCGAGACGGTCCACCATCAGGCCGCCGTCCTCGACCAGCACCCGCTCGGTCACCTCGAGGGTGAGTGCCTCCGGCGGCAGGCCGCTCTCACTGAGCGCGGCCGCCACCGACTCCGGGAACCGGGGCGAGTTGATCTGCCGCATGGACAGGTTCACCGAGACCCCGACGTTCCAGGATGCGGCCCGCCACGCCGCACCCTGCGCGCACGCGGTGGACAGCACCCACGCCCCGAGCGGCACGATCAGGCCGGAGTCCTCCGCCACGTCGAGGAAGTCGGCGGGCGGCACGGCCGCGCCGTCACGCCACCACCGCACCAGCGCCTCGGCCCCGGCCACCCGCGACGTCTCCAGGTCGACCACCGGCTGGTACTGGACGGTCAGCTCCTGGCGAGAGATCGCGCCCTGCAGGTCGCTGGCGAGCTCCAGCCGCCGCACCACGTCGGCGTGCATGTGCGCCGCGAACACCTCGACGCGGCCGCCGCCGCTGTCCTTGGCCTTGGACATCGCGACGTCGGCGTTGCGCAGCACGAGCCCGGGCGGCGAGCCGTCGGCGAGCGCCACGCCCACGCTCGCGGTCAGCGCGACATCCCGGCTGGCAACGTGGAACGGCGCGGAACTGATGGTCCCGGCCATCCGCTCGGCGATGTCCGCGATGTCCTGGACGCCCGGGGCGCCGTCGATCAGGACCGCGAACTCGTCACCGCCCCAGCGGGCCACGGTGTCCTGCGACGCCGCGACCGCGCGCAGCCGCCGGGCCGCCTGGGCCAGCACCAGGTCGCCGGCGCCGTGGCCGACGGAATCGTTGACCGCGGTGAAGCCGTCCAGGTCGAGGAAGATGACGCCCGCTTCGGTGCCGTCACCGCGACGGCGCAGCGCGTCCCGCGCCCGCTCCTCCAGGTAGGCCCGGTTCGGCAGGCCCGTCAGCCCGTCGTGGAAGGTCAGATGGGTCACCTGCTGGCGCAGTGCCACCTCATCGCTCACGTCCCGCGCGGTCACGAGCAGCTGGTCCAGCTCGCCGGGGACGCGGTAGCGCATGATCGTTGACTCGATGTGCCGCCAGGTCCCGTCGCTGGTCCGCACCCGGACCGGGAACCGCCCCGTCACGTCGCCGTCCGGCGCCTGATCGGCTTCTGGGCCGGAGGCGTCCTCCTCGCCGTCCGGCTGGCCGGGCAGCCCGAGCGCGGCGCGGGTGGCGCGCATGGCCCCCGCCCGGTCCTCGGGGTGCACGAGATCCTCCAGCCGCATGCCGTTCAGCTGCTCCGGCGAGTAGCCGAAATCGGTCACGGCCGAGCTCGCGTAGCTGATCCGGCCCGCCAGGTCGGACACCAGGACCACATCGCTGGTCCGGCTGGCCAGCTCCCGCAGGCTGCCGCTCGCCTCCTGCCAGACCCGCAGCACCGCGCTGGTCTCCCAGACCAGCACGAGCACCCGCGCCACCAGGACGAGCAGGGCCGCGGCGCCCGCGACGGCCACGGCCAGGCCGGCGGCAGGCTGGCCACGGTCACGGCCAGGCTGGAATTCGGGGTACCCACCAGCTCGCGCACCAGCACGACCAAGGTGGCCACCGCGACGGTGAGGGCCGCGACGATGGTGGCGCGGCCGGACCCGACGATCCGCCCGGAGCCCGGCAGGCTGCGCGGCAGCCGCCGCATCTCGGGCACGTGCGCGCGGGAGATCCACGGCGTCAGTCCGAGCAGGCCGAACGCGAGCACCTGGGCGATCTGCTGCGCGGTGGACTGATGGCCCGAGGACAGCCGGGAGCCGACCCCCAGGGCGTCCCCGACGCCGAGCACGAACAACGACAGGTAGGGCACCCCCACCCGCCGCCAGGCCGCGGTCAGGGCGGGCAGCAGCATGCCCAGCACCGCGGCGTCCACCAGCGGGTGCACCAGGCTGAGCAGGAACATGCCAGGCCCCTCGCCCGAACGCCGGAAATCCGCGCCGAACAAGGTGACCCAGCCGATGACGAGCAGCGCGATGGCCATGACATAGCCATCCGCGATCGAGGAAAGGACGGAGCGCGCCTCAGCGTGGTCGGGTACGGTCGCGGGCTCGGCACCGTCCGGCCAGCCGCCGTCCGGCGGCTCGGCCGCCAGCGCCGTCACGCCGACCACGAACGGCCCCATGGCCAGCAGCGGCGCCACGTCGGCCAGCGAGAGCGGCCCGGACGTGCCGAACGCGCCGGCGAACAGCTGGTCGGCCAGCAGCCCCGCGAACCAGAACACCGCGGTGCCCGCGAGCCAGCGGTATCCCCGGGCGGTGCCACCGGACGCGCGGGAGGCGCCGATCCAGAGGCTCACCACGGCGGCACACGAGACCAGGAGGCCGACGACGTTCATCTTCGGTCCCCCCTGATGACTTGCTGCACGTGGCTCCTTCCGGCGTGACGCGGGGGTAAGTGCTCGCCAGCCTGGCGAGTGCCTCTCACGCACGCTCGCTGAATTTCTGTGACCCCCGTCACCGAGGGCCGGCCATTCTCGGGGCCCGGCGCGGACCGTAGTTGCCGGGAGTGAGCAAGAGGTCTCCGAATCGATAGTGCCGCTCACTCTACGTACCTGAGGTCACGCTTCGGTTGAGGAAGGGCCTACACCGGGAGACATCTACGATTACAGAGAGGCATATGAGGTTATTTAGTCCGGTTCATCCTAGATCGTCCTTCCCGTAACGGGCGGGGAACACGGTGATGCCGGAGTCTGTAACGACCCGTTACCGGGCCCGGTGCTCACCCCGCATGAGGGGTGAGCGCCAACCAGGGGTAGATCAGGAGACGGGGGCCGAAGCTAGAATTCGTACATCCCGCTTGATGGCTTCCGCAAGAGCCCGGCGGCAAACCTGAACATCGACCCGGAGGAGAGATCGCCGTGCGGAAGGTTCTCATCGCGAACCGCGGCGAGATCGCGGTGCGCGTCATCCGGGCCTGCCGGGACGCCGGACTGGGCAGTGTGGCGGTCTACGCCGAGCAGGACATCGACGGGCTGCATACGAGGCTGGCCGATGAGGCCTATTCGCTTGACGGCGCCAGTCCCGCCGATACTTACCTCAACATCGACAAGATCATCAAGGTCGCGGCTGAATCGGGCGCGGACGCGATCCACCCTGGCTACGGCTTCCTGGCCGAGAATGCGGACTTCGCCCGGGCCGTCGTCGGGGCCAGGCTGATCTGGATCGGGCCGCCACCGGAGGCCATCGAGGCCCTGGGGGACAAGGTGCGCGCCCGGCACATCGCCCGCTCGGTCAGCGCCCCGCTCGCACCCGGTACCGCCAACCCGGTCTCCGGGCCCGAGGAAGTGGTCGCGTTCGCGCGCCGGTACGGGCTGCCGGTGGCCATCAAGGCCGCGTTCGGCGGCGGCGGCCGGGGGCTCAAGGTCGCGTGGACCATGGACGAGGTCGAGGACCAGTACGCGTCCGCCGTCCGGGAGGCCGTGTCCGCCTTCGGCCGCGGGGAGTGCTTCGTCGAGCGCTACCTGGACCGGCCGCGGCACGTCGAGACGCAGTGCCTGGCCGACGCGCACGGCAACGTGGTGATCGTCTCGACGCGCGACTGCTCGCTGCAGCGCCGCCACCAGAAGCTGGTCGAGGAGGCACCGGCCCCGTTCCTGACGCATGGGCAGATCTCGCTGCTGCACGAGTCGTCCAAGGCCGTGCTGCGCAAGGCCGGCTACCAGGGGGCCGGCACGTGTGAGTTCCTGGTCGCGCAGGACGGGACGGTCAGCTTCCTGGAGGTGAACACGCGGCTCCAGGTCGAGCACCCGGTCAGCGAGGAAGTCACCGGCATCGACCTGGTGCGGGAGATGTTCCGGATCGCGGAAGGGGAAGCGATCGGCTACGACGAGCCCCCGCTGCGCGGTCACTCGATCGAGTTCCGCATCAACGCCGAAGACCCGGGGCGGAACTTCATGCCGGCGCCCGGCACGATCCGGTCCTGGCGGCTCCCGGGGGGACCCGGCGTCCGGATCGACGCGGGCTACGAGCCGGGCATGACCGTTCCGCAGGCCTTCGACTCGCTGATCGCCAAGCTGATCGTCACCGGTGCCACCCGGCACGAGGCCATCGAGCGGGCCCGGCGGGCCCTGGCCGAGTTCGAGGTGGAGGGGATGCCGACCGTGCTGCCCTTCCACCGCGCCGTGGTCAGCGACCCGGCCTTCACCAGCGAGCCGATGTACGTGCACACGCGCTGGATCGAGACCGCGTTCAAGAACGAACTGCCGCTGCAGGGCAGCGCGCCCGGCGAGGAGGAGGCCCCGCGCGAGCGGATGGTGGTCGAGGTCGGCGGACGGCGGCTCGAAGTCGTGGTGCCCGCCGCCCTGGCCGTGGCCGGTTCCGCACCGGCGCCCGCCGAACGGCGCCGTGGCGCGCCCCGCCACAAGCACGTGGCACCGACCGGGGGCGGGGCCGATCTCGTGAGCCCCATGCAGGGCACCATCGTCAAGATCGTCACGAGCGACGGGCAGGCCGTGTCGGCCGGTGACCCGATCGTCGTGCTCGAGGCGATGAAGATGGAGCAGCCGGTCACCGCGCACAAGGACGGGATCGTGACGGACCTGTCCGCCGAGGTGGGCCAGACGATAACGTCAGGCGGCGTGATCTGCCGCATCGAGGACCCGAACGAGGAATGACGAGGCGTGCCCCGAATCCCAGGTGACCCGGGAATCGGCGGGAAACTCCGGTTCGCGGCCGGGTTCCGGTTGCCGCCCCGGAACCGGGAGTGGGTGCGGCACGAGCTCACCGACGCCGGCTGGCGCGGCCGGACGGTCGTGCGGCACCTGATCGTGATGGTGCCCATCTGCTGCGTGCTGGCCATCCTCCCCGGCCCGGTGTGGCTGCGCATCACGGTGCCCGGGCTCGCCATCGCGGGCAGTGTGTTCACGGTCGCGGCTTACGCCGACAACATCCGCGTCTCCCGCCTCCGCCAGCACCGGCTCCCCGTCCCCGACGACCCCGATCTAGGCCACCCGGCGCACTAATCCCCCGGGGGGGCGACCCCCCGTACCCCCCGCATGCGCTGTGCTAGCCCGGGGGGACGACCCAGTGTGCCGGGTCAAATGGCTAACGGGATCTTGAAGCGCGGCGGTAGCCGCTGCCTTGGGGGCCGTACAGTGCCCGCACGCGCAGGCGGGCCGCTGGGCGGGCCGCGTGCGGGCCGCGGTGTGTGTCTTTCCGGGGCCGGGGTGCGGGCGTGGCTGGGGGTGGTGCAGTACCGTCTGGTCACTTGTGCTCTTTCGGGGCGGGGTTCGGCGTGGGCATACTTTCCCGGTAGCAATTCCGCTGCGCATGTGCCCGGGGGGATATGGGAGATGGGTGCTGGTGTTGCCGGCGGGTGGCTTGTCCCGGTGGCTAGCGGTGAGGTGCTGAGGTTGCTTGCGACGGTGCGGGCTGGCCGGGTGGCCTACGTTGACGGGGCGCTGCCGGGCATTCAGGTGGCTGCTCATGTGGTGGACGGGGGTGCGGTGATTATCCGCAGTCAGGGCCGGTCGCCGGTTATTTCCCCGGGGTGGGCGGGGGAGGCTGTGGTGGCTTATGAGGCGGGTGCGGTTGATCCTGAGACGCTGGGGGGGTGGAGCGTGACGGTGACCGGGCGCGCCGCCCTGGTCTGTGACGGGGAGGAGGTGGCGCGTTATGACCGGGTGCTGCCGCGCTGGCCGGGCGGCGGGGGCGGCGGGCAGCTTATCCGGGTGTGTCCTGGCCGGGTGGGCGGTTACCGTGTGGTGGAGCCCGGCGCGGGCTGGCCCGGCGGGGTGTGACGGGGGCGTAGGGCCGCGACAGGTGCGGTGATCGCGGTGCGCGTGTGCGGCGCGTTTCAGGCTGCCCGGAGGGGCAGAGAGCGCCCGGAGGGCGGTTTTGGGCTGGCGCGGCGGTTGGGTGGCGGTCCGTGCGGTCAGCGCCGGCTGGGGCGGACGGGCCGCGTGCGGCGGGTATGTGGCCCCGGGCGCATCCTCCCGGCCCGGCGCCCGGACCGAGACGTCAGGCGATCACGCCGCGGTCTGGCAGGTCATCGATCTGCTCCTGCTACACCCAAGTTCGGCCAGGATCTGAACTGCGGTCAGCGCCAGCCTGCTACCGGGCCTCCCGGCAGCGGCTCCGGAGCGCCCCTCCGCGTCTCAGCGTAACGGAGCGATCACCACTTCCGCACTGGTGGCCAGCGGCACGCCCCGTCACTAGGCGCATACCGTCCGATAACGCCATCAAGCTGCGCCGGAACGGAATGCCGGGACAGAATGGGGCCGGCGATCTGCCCGGGGGAGGGACCAAATGTCCGCAGCCGTCGTAATTCCCGCAGCCAACCGCGCCGCGAACCCGGACGGTGAGGCCAGGGTGCTGGCCCAGGAGTCCATTGGCCGGGTCGGGGGACTGCCCACGCCGACCGACATCACCGCAGCCGAGACCGTCGCCCTCACCGCCGCAAAGGACAGCGCGGCGAAAGCGGAAGCCCGCAGGCTCGCCATGGCCGCGGTCATGGATCTTTGCCAGGTCTTCCAGGCGGTGACACGCCTAGCTGAACTGTGCGGCACGCCTGACGGAGGCCCCGGTGGACAGCGATGAGGAGATCAAAAAGGTGGTGGCGGAACTGGACGCCTTAATGGATCATCTCCAGGCAGCCGTCGAGACCCTGGCCGGGGACCTGCGCGACCAGGATGGGCGCGACGAGGACGGGCCCGGCCCGGACGGGCAGCCGGGGGGATCATCGTGACCACGAGCAGCGGTGACCGGGCCGGGCAGCTGACCGACGCCCTCAACCTGATGTCCCGGCGCCTGGAGGAAGTAAAACGGGACAGTGAGGACCGGGACAAGACGCTGGCGGGCAAAGACGAGCAGCTGGCCAGGTACGGCCGCCGGAACCGCGTCATGATCTGGGTGACCATCGTCTCCCTGGCGCTGGACCTGCTGCTGACCGCGGGCCTTGCCGTGGTCTCGGTCCAGGCGCGCGACGCGGCCAGTTCGGCGGCCGCCAGCAGCCAGGCCCAGATGGCGCTGTGCCAGGCCAGCAACGTCGCCCGCGCACAGCAGGTCGAACTGTGGGACTACGTGATCGGCCTTAGTGCCGCGAAGAAGCCGCAGACGGCCAGCCAGCGTCAAACCACTGTGGCGTTTGCTGCACATCTGCGGAAGCTGTTCGCGCCGAGGGACTGCGCGCATTTGAGCGGCTGACGGGGGCCGCGCTCTTGTGTCCCCGTCACCGAACGAACAGCCACAGGTGGCGACGAGCGTCCCCAGCGCCCACAGCAGGCTCCAGCCGCCATGACGACCGAACGCACCCCGCGGTACCTCTTGGCCGATGCCACAGGCCGCGCCAGTCCGCCCAGGCCCGGTACGCGAGCTTCCATCTCCAGCCCGCGAACACGCCGGCGTGTCCGGTGGACGATCGGCCAACGGGACACAAACCCGATCGCGCAGCGTTACGCCCCCACCACCCAGATCTTCTTCAGTCCGTCAAGATCAACTCGTGGCCGCTTTCGGGCTTACCTTGGTCGCACCTCGGCAACGGGCGGCCGGGGTTCTGCGTGCGGGGCCGGATCCGGCGTGTTCACAGTTGCGCCGTCCACTCGATAACGAGGCGGCGGCCGGGATTGGGCGTTTGCCATTTGGAGTGTGACGCCCCCCGGAACCCCCCGCTGCGCTTCGCGCCCGCGCGGGGGTACTTCGCCGACACACCGGCCACTCGCCGGGCCTGAAGGCCCGGCTCGCAGTTACCGCCCGGGGGGACGACCCCCCGTACCCCCCGCTGCGCTTCGCGCCCGCGCGGGGGTACTTCGCCGACACACCGGCCACTCACCCGGCCTGACGGCCGGGATCGCAGTACCGCCCGGGGGGACGACCCCCCGTACCCCCCGCTGCGCTTCGCGCCCGCGCGGGGGTACTTCGCCGACACACCGGCCACTCACCCGGCCTGACGGCCGGGATCGCAGTACCGCCCGGGGGGACGACCCCCCGTACCCCCCGCTGCGCTTCGCGCCCGCGCGGGGGTACTTCGCCGACACACCGGCCACTCACCCGGCCTGACGGCCGGGATCGCTGGGCCGGTAACGAGCGCTTCGCCGTAACCCGCGGTGGTATCGCCTCGCCGTCAAGCGACATCGGGAGAGAAGCGCATGAGTTTGCGGGCGGCTTCGGCGAGGCTGCCGGACAGGGAGGGGTAGACGGTGAACGTCTGCGCGAGCTGATCGACGGTGAGCCGCTGCTCGACCGCGATCGACACGGGCAGGATGAGCTCGCTGGCGCGGGGCGCGACGATCACGCCGCCCAGCACGACCGAGGTGTCCGGCCTGGCGTACAGCTTGACGAACCCGTCCCGGATCCCGGCCATTTTCGCGCGCGGGTTGCCGGCCAGCGGAAGCTTGACCACCGTGGCCGGGGTCTCGCCACTGTCCACCGCGGAGGCCGTGACGCCCACGGTGGCGATCTCCGGGTCAGTGAAGATCGTCGCGGCCACGTGGCTCAGCCGGATCGGGTGCACGGCCTCACCGAGCGCGTGCCACATCGCGATGCGGCCCTGCATCGCCGCGACCGACGCGAGCATCAGCACGCCGGTGCAGTCACCCGCGGCGTACACGCCGGGCGCCGAGGTACGGGACACCCGGTCGACGGTCACGAACCCGTAATCGTCGAGCTTGACGCCGGCGTTCTCCAGGCCGAGCCCTGGCACGCTCGGCTCCATGCCCACGGTGAGCAGGCAGTGCGAGCCGCGTACCACCCGGCCGTCGGTCAGCGTGACGACGACCCGGTCGCCCTGCCGCCGGACCGAGGCGGCCCGGGACCGGCCGAGAACCGTCATCCCGCGGCGCCGGAACACCTCCTCGATGACGACGGCCGCGTCGACGTCCTCGTGCGGCAGCACCCGCTGGCGTGACGACACCAGGGTCACCGACGATCCCAGCGCCTGGTAGGCGCTGGCGAACTCCGCGCCGGTCACCCCGGAGCCCACCACGATCAGCTCCTCGGGGATCTCCGGCAGGGCATACAGCTGGCGCCAGTTCAGGATGCGCTCGCCGTCCGGGACGCAGTCGGGCAGCACGCGCGGGTGCGCGCCGACCGCGATGAGCACGGCGTCCACGGCGATGTCGCAGCCGCCCGCGCGCACGGTCCCCGGACCGGCCAGGCACGCGGTCCCGTCGATGACCTCGACGCCCTCAGCCGCCACCCGCGCCGCGACGTCAGCGGACTGTGCCTGGGCCAGGGCTTTGATCCGGCCGTGCAGCCGTCCCGCGTCGACCGGCGGCCGGCCGCCGGCCAGCCCGTCCCCGGCCCGGATGCCCAGATCGGCCGAGCCGTTCAGCACCGTGACCGTACTGGAGGTCTCAATCAGCGTCTTGGAGGGAACGCAGTCGGTCAGCACGCACGCCCCGCCGAGGCCGTCGCGCTCGGCCAGCGTCACCTCGGCGCCGAGCTGCGCGGCGACCAGCGCGGCCTCGTAGCCGCCCGGGCCGCCGCCAATAATCGCGATACGCGCACGTGAAGGCCTCACGACGGGCAATTCTTCCGCATCCATGTCAGTGCCCTGGACGGCGGCCACCCAAGCGGGCTACGGCGAGGCGCCCGTGACCAGCCCAGCGAGTCCGGGCCGAAGGTCCGGGCGAGCGGCCGGTGCTATCGGCGGGAACCGGACGCGGGCTACGGCGAGGCGCTCGTTACCGGCCCAGCGAGCCGGGGCCGAAGGTCCGGGCGAGCGGCCGGTGCTATCGGCGGGAACCGGACGCGGGCTACGGCGAGGCGCTCGTTACCGGCCGGTGTGTCGGCGAAGTACCACCGCGCGGGCGCGAAGCGCACCGGGGGGTACGGGGGGTCGTCCCCCCGGGCGATAACAGCGAGCCGGGCCTTCAGGCCCGGCGAGTGCCGGTGTGTCGGCGAAGTACCAGCGCGCGGGCGCGAAGCGCACCGGGGGTACGGGGGTCGTCCCCCCGGGGGATTACGCCCCCAGGGAATTATGCCGCGGCGCCGGGGAGGGGCTCGGTGGTGGTCCGGGTGTTGTCGTCCCACAGCGCGTTGAGCGCGGTCGCGGCCATCACGTGCACGCCGACCCCGATCGCGCGCTCGTCCACGTCGAACGTGGGCTGGTGGATGTCCAGCTCCTGGGCGGAACCGGGCGTGCGCACCCCGAGCCGGGCGTAGGAGCCGGGCACGGACTCCAGGTACCAGGCGAAGTCCTCACCGCCCAGGCTCTGCGGCGTGCTCACCACGGCGTCCGGCCCGATCGTCTGCTCGGCGGCGGCGGTGAACATGGCCGAGCTCATCGGGTCATTGACGGTGGGCGGCACGTTCCGCGAGTAGCTCATCTCGGCGTAGACGCCGTAGGCGCCGGCCACCGAGTCGATGAGCTCCTTGAGCAGATCCGGGGCGCCGTGCCAGGCGTCGTCGTCGAGGCACCGGATGGTGCCCTCGACGATCCCTTCGTCCGGGATGGCGTTGGCGGCGGTGCCGGCGCTCACCCGGCCCCAGACCAGGCTCAGGCTGGACCGCGGGTCAACCCGCCGGGAGAGCGCGGCCGGCAGCTCGGTGACGATCTTGCCGAGCGCGTACACGAGGTCCGCGGTCAGATGCGGCCGCGCGGTGTGCCCGCCCGGCCCGGTGACCCGCACGGAGATCCGGTCGCAGGCCGCAGTGATGGGCCCGTTCCGGATGCCGATCTTGCCGACGTCGATCTTGGGGTCACAGTGCAGGGCGAAGATCCGGCCGACGGAGGTGATACCGCCCGCGGCGAGCACGTCGAGCGCCCCGCCAGGCACCTCCTCGGCCGGCTGGAAGATAAGCCGGACCCGCCCGGGCAGCAGCCCCTGAGCGGCCTGCTCGGCCAGGAACAGGCCCGCGCCGAGCAGCACCGTGGTGTGCACGTCGTGCCCGCAGGCGTGGCAGACGTTGGGCACGGTCGAGCGGTACGGAACGTTCTTCTCGTCCGGCATGGCCAGAGCGTCGATGTCGGCACGGAGCGCGATGACCGGTCGCGGCGCGGCCTGGTGATCCAGATCGCTGCCGCCGATGTCGACGATCAGCCCGGTGCCCTTGGGCAGGATGACCGGGCGGAGGCCGGCGGAGGCCAGCCGCAACGCCAGGCGGCGCGTCGTGCGGTACTCGGCGTATCCGACTTCCGGATGGGCATGCAGGTCACGGCGGAACTCGATGAGCTCGGCCTCATGAGAGGCGACGAAGGCTTCGAGATCGCCCGCCAGGTAATTTCCTTCCATGCCCGCCTTCCCCCGGGATGACGAAACGGTCCTCAGCAAACTCTGTGACAAGCGCGTCAATAACGTCGGTCATCTCGCCGGCATGAGTGAGAACGGCACGCTGTCTCTCGTAAGAAGCCCCGTATTCAAGCACTTCCGAGGCTACCTGCAGCTCTTCAAGACAGCCAAGCCGGTCGGCGGCGGGTTCTAGCTCGCGGATGAGCTCGTATACCTCATCGCGTAGCGGCGCCGTCGTCCCTGACTCATCGGTGATCACCGTCGCGTCAAGACCATATCTCGTTGCACGCCACTTGTTGTCGCGAACGACCCAAGACGATGGACTGGGCAGCTGGTAGCCGCGGTCCAGCTGGGCGTCGAAGAGCTGGACGAGGCTCTGGGAGAGGGCCGCGACCATGCCGACCTCGCGGGCCGTCGGCAGGCCGTCGAACATGCGGATCTCGACGGTGCCCAGGTCCGGATGCGGCCGGATGTCCCACCACACCTCCTTGATGCTGCGGATCGTCCGGGCCCGCAGCAGCGTGTCCATGTACTCCTCGAACTCACCCCAGTTGGAGAGCCGGTGCGGGGGACCCGCGGTCGGCAGGTCGCCGAAGACGATCGCCCTGGTCGAGGCGAGCCCAGTGTCCTGCCCGCTCCAGAACGGGCTGGACGCCGTGAGCGCCAGGAAATGCGGCAGGTACGCGGCGAGCGCATTGACCACGGGAATGGCCTTGTTCCCATCCCGCAGCCCCACATGGACGTGTACACCGAAGGTCTGAATCCTCCGGGCCAGCCATTGCATTTGCTCGACGAGTTCCGCATAGCGGGCAATAGGCGCCATCTTGGCATCGCGCCAGTTGCTGACGGGATGCGTCCCGGCGCAGGCCAATAGGATACCGCGGTCGTCGGCGATTCGCTGGAGTTCCCCGATTGCCTTTCCCAGGTCGGCTTTGGCCTCCGACACGGTGCTGCAAATACCGGTCACGATCTCCACGGTCGACTGCATGAGCTCGTGCCGGATCTGCGGGTGCTCACCGCTCGCGTCGAGACCGGGCAGCGCAGCCAGGACCATGTCCGCGTCCTGGCGCAGCATCCTGGTCTGGGCGTCGATGAGCTGCAGTTCCCACTCGATGCCGAGCGTCGGGCCGCGGGAAGGATTCCAGCTGATGGCCACAGCCGACCTCCGTGCGCGCATGCCATTGCGACATAAGCGCGTAATAAGATACCGGTAAAAAGGCGGAACGAGTTAATTTAACAAGAATAAATGTGTTTCGGCGGGTTAGTAAGCGTCCGGCGGCCGGTAAATACCCCAGACCGCGCGGAGCGCATCACAGACCTCTCCGAGTGTCGCCCCCACGCGCAGCGCTTCGCGCAGCGGGTACAGAACGTTCCCGGTACCTTCCGCGGTGGCCTTCAGGTCCGATATCCGGCGGGTGAATTCCGCCGCGTCACGGCGGCTGCGGATGAGTTCGAGGCGGTGCACCTGCTCCGCCTCGATGGCCGGGTCGACGGGCAGCAGCTCGTAGGGCTCCTCGCTGTCGGAGACGAACTTGTTCACCCCGACGATGACCCGGTCGCCCGCGTCGATCTGCCGCGCCACATCGTAGGCGGCGCGCTCGATCTCGGCCTTCTGGAAACCGTTCTCGATCGCGGCCACGGCGCCGCCCATGTCCTCGATGGTGGTCATCAGCGCGGTGGCGGCTTCCTCGATGTCGTCCGTCATGGACTCGATCGCGTAGGAGCCGGCGAAGGGGTCCACCGTGGCGGTCAGGTCGGTCTCGTTAGCCAGCACCTGCTGGGTCCGCACCGCGAGCCGGGCGGCGTTCTGGCTGGGCAGCGCGATGGCCTCATCGAAGGAGTTGGTGTGCAGCGACTGGGTGCCGCCGAGGACCGCCGCGAGGGCCTGGACGGCCACCCGGACGACGTTCACGTCGGGCTGCTGGGCGGTCAGCTGGACACCCGCGGTCTGGGTGTGGAACCGGAGCATCTGCGACCGCGGATCGGCGGCACCGAACTCGTCCCGCATGATCCGCGCCCACAGCCGCCGGGCGGCGCGGAACTTCGCCACCTCTTCCAGCAGGGTCGTACGGGCCACGAAGAAGAACGACAGCCGCGGCGCGAATTCGTCGACGGCCAGCCCGGCCGCGATGGCGGCCCGGACGTACTCGCGGGCGTTCGCGAGCGTGAAGGCGATCTCCTGCACCGGGGTCGCGCCCGCCTCGGCCATATGGTAGCCGGAGATGGAGATGGTGTTCCAGCGGGGCAGTTCCTTGCGGCAGTACGCGAAGCTGTCCGCGACCAGCCGCAGCGACGGGCGCGGCGGGTAGATGTAAGTGCCGCGCGCGATGTACTCCTTGAGCACGTCGTTCTGGATCGTCCCGGTCAGCGCGCCCGGGCTGGCGCCCTGCTCCTCTCCCACCATCTGGTAGAGCACGAGCAGCACCGCGGCGGGCGCGTTGATCGTCATCGAGGTGGACACCTGGCCGAGCGGTATGCCGTCGAACAGCCGGCGCATGTCGTCGATCGAGTCGATCGCGACCCCCACCTTGCCCACCTCGCCGTGCGCGACCGCGGCGTCGGAGTCGTATCCCATCTGCGTCGGCAGGTCGAAGGCCACCGACAGGCCGGTCGTCCCGGCCTCGATCAGCTGCTGGAAACGGCGGTTGGACTCCGCGGCGCTGGCGAAGCCGGCGTACTGCCGCATCGTCCACGGACGTGTGGTGTACATCGTCGGATAGACGCCGCGGGTAAATGGATACGCTCCTGGCTCGCCTAGCTTCTCTCCGGGGAGGAAATTTGTAAGCTGTCTCTCGTCGTAGACGGGTTCGATCGGCAATCCGGATTCCGACATGCGCTCCATAAGCACAGGTTACGGCTTTGGCCCGCGTTTAGCGCGGGGGGCGACGTAGCATCCGGTGCGGGCCGCCGCGGCGTGCGCGCCCGGCCGGCCTGAAATCGCAGGGTAAGCGCGGGCACATCATGGGCAGGAAAACGGAGAAACCGGATGAACGCGTGGGAAGATCGGTGACAGAGCGTATCCGCTCGACTCTGTTCAGAGGTTGCGCCCTCGTCGCGGCCTGCTGCCTGGCCGGTACCGCGGCGCTGTGCGCGCCCGCCCAGGCCCAGCGGGCGTCCCTGCGGGAGGGCCGGTCAGGGACGCCGGCCCTGGCGAGCACCCCGGCCCTGGCGAGCACCCCGGCCCTGGCGAGCACCGAATCACCCCAGCAGCAGGCGGCGGCCGCGGCGCTGCTGCAGCAGGCACGCACGGGCGGCCAGCCGGCCAGCCCCGCGACGGTGGGCGGCCCGCAACTGGCCGGCCGCGGAGTGGTCGTGAACTACCCGGCCGGGCACGCCGCGCGGCTGCCCGCCGTGCCCGCGTCAGCGTACGTGGTCGCGGACGCCGGGACCGGCCAGGTGCTTGCGGCCAAGGACCCGCACGGCCCGCTGCGGCCCGCGAGCACGCTGAAGATGCTGACGGCGGTCACGCTGGTCCCGCTGCTGAATCCGGCCGCCACCGTGGTGGCGTCCGCGCAGGCCACCAACGTGACGCCGAACATCGCCGGGCTGGTGCGCGGCCAGCCGTACCGGGTGGCCGACCTGTTCCGCGCGCTGCTGCTGATCTCGGCGAACGACGCCGCGATCGCGCTGGCGCAGGCGACCGGTTCGCTGAGCCAGGGCATCGCCCTGATGAACGCGGAAGCACACCACCTGCAGGCCTATGACGTCATGGCGGCGGATCCGAACGGCCTGGACGCTCCCGGCCAGCATGTCTCCGCCTACGACCTGGCGCTCATCGCCCGGCAGGCGCTGGCCATACCCGCGCTGATGGGGTACGACGCGACGCGGATCGCGAACTTCCCGGTCACGGCGCGCAAATCGGAGACGCTGTACAACCAGAACGAACTGCTGACCCGGTACCCGGGGGGCATCGGCGGCAAGATCGGCTGGACGAGCGCGGCCGGCGCCACGTACATCGGGATGGCCCGCAGGAACGGCGTCACGCTGATCGTGACCATCCTGCACTGCACGCCACTGACCGAGGTGACCTACGCGTCGAAGCTGCTGGACTGGGGATTCGCCCAGGACGGCAAGGTCAGGCCGATCGGCACGCTGGTCCGCCCGATCACGCCCGCACCGGCCAAAGCGTCCCCGAAGGCGGCCTCCGGCTCCGGGCAGCGCCCCCCGGTCACCTCGGGCACCATCATGACCCCGAAGATCCCGGGCGGGCTGGCCGCCGCGTCGATCGCGCTGATCGTTTTCGCGGCCGCGGCCGCGGTGATCCTGATCCTCCTGCTGCGGCGCCGCGCCCCGTCACGCCGCTAGGCGTTCAGCCGGGGCACGAAGCCGACCCGGTCCCGCACGCCGGCCATGGTCTCGCGGGCCACCCGGCTGGCCCGGGCGGCGCCGTCAGCCAGGATCTTGTCCAGGCCGGCCTCGTCGGCGAGCACCTGCCCGGTCCGCTCCCGGATCGGCGCGAACGCCGCGACCACGACCTCGGCCAGGTCCTTCTTGAACGCGCCGTATCCCCCGCTGCCGTAGGCCTGCTCAATCGAGGCGATCGATTCGCCGGTCAGGGCCGAGTAGATACGCAGCAGGTTCGTAACGCCGGGCTTGGCCTCCTCATCGGCGTGTACCTCACTGCCGGTGTCGGTGACGGCCCGGGCGATCTTCCGGCGGATCACGGCGGGGTCGTCGAGGACGTCGACGATGCCCTGCGGGGAAGAGCCGGACTTGCTCATCTTGCTGACCGGATCCTGCAGATCGCCGATCTTGGCCACGGACGCCAGGATGTACGGGTCGGGCAGCCGGAACGTCGCGCCGAACCGGTGATTGAACCGCTGCGCCAGGTCCCTGGTCAGCTCGAGGTGCTGGCGCTGGTCCTCACCGACCGGTACCTGGTCCGCCTGGTACAGCAGGATGTCGGCGGCCTGCAGGATCGGGTAGGTGAACAGGCCGACGGACGCCTGCTCCGATCCGCCCTTGGCCGACTTGTCCTTGAACTGCGTCATCCGGCTCGCCTCACCGAAGCCGGTGATGCAGCTGAGGATCCAGGCGAGCTCCGCGTGCTCGGGCACATGGCTCTGCACGAACAGCGTGCAGCGGTCCGGGTCCAGGCCGGCCCCGATCAGCTGGGCCACCGCCACCCGCGTCCGGCGCCGCAGCAGGACGGGTTCGTGACCCATCGTGATCGCGTGCAGGTCCACGACGCAGTAGAACGCGTCGTGATCTTCCTGCAGCCGCACCCACTGCCGGACGGCGCCGAGGTAGTTGCCGAGGTGAAACGAGTCGGCCGTGGGCTGGATGCCGGACAGCACGCGTGGCTGGTTCATGCCGCAGAGTCTATGAACCGGCCCGGCCGGACGCGACTCCATACCGCGTCAGCGGATCCGCGGAATCGGGCCCGTGGCGTTGAGGGTGCCCATCGCGTTCTGCGGGCCGTGGGCGTCCCGGGGCGCGCCGGGCGCCACCACGACCTCGACGCGCTGGAACTCCTTCAGGTCCGAGTATCCGGCCGTGGCGATGGTCCGGCGCAGCGCGCCCATGAGGTTCATCGAGCCGTCCGGGACCTCGGACGGCCCGTGCAGGATGCGCTCGATGGTCCCGGCAGTGCCCACGTTGACCCGCACCCCACGCGGCACCTCCGGGTGGCTGGCTTCGCTGCCCCAGTGATAGCCGCGGCCGGGCGCCTGTTCCGCGCGGGCCAGCGGCGAGCCGACCATCACCGCGTCCGCGCCGCAGGCCAGGGCCTTGGCCATGTCGCCGCTGCGGGTCATGCTGCCGTCGGCGATCACGTGCACGTACCGGCCGCCGGACTCATCCAGGTAGTCGCGCCGGGCCGCCGCCACGTCGGCGATGGCGGTCGCCATCGGCACCGCGACACCGAGCACCGCCGCGGTCGTGTGGCCCGAACCGCCGCCGAAGCCGACCAGGACGCCCGCGGCCCCCGTGCGCATGAGGTGCAGGGCGGCGGTGTAGGTGGCACAGCCGCCGACGATCACGGGCACGTCGAGCTCGTAGATGAACTGCTTCAGGTTCAGCGGCTCGGCCCGGCCGGACACGTGCTCCGCGGACACCGTGGTGCCCCGGATCACAAAGATGTCGGCGCCGGCGTCGATGACCGCCTTGTAGTACCGGGCCGTCCGCTGCGGGGATAGCCGCGCCGCGGTGGTCACCCCGGCCCGGCGGATCTGCTCGATCCGCTGGCCGATCAGCTCTTCCCTGATCGGCGCCGCGTACATCTCCTGCAGCCGGCGCGTGGCGGCCTGCTCATCGAGCTCGGTGACCTCAGCGATGAGCGGATCCGGGTCGGTGTACCGGGTCCACAGGCCCTCCAGATCCAGCACGGCCAGGCCACCCAGCCGGCCGATCTGGATCGCGGTCTGCGGGGAGACCACGCTGTCCATCGGGCAGGCGATCAGCGGCAGCTCGAACCGGTAGGCGTCGATCTGCCAGGCGATCGATACTTCCTCGGGGTCCCTGGTCCGCCGGGACGGGACGATGCCGATCTCGTCGAGCGAGTACGCACGGCGGCCGCTCTTGCCGCGCCCGATTTCCACTTGAGTCACGCTGCCCTATCTCTCGGCTACGGCCGGTGGCCGCTGTAGTTCGGCGCCTCGACCGTCATCTGGATGTCGTGCGGGTGGCTCTCCTTGAGCCCGGCCGCGGTGATCCGGACGAACTGAGCCTGCTGAAGGTCAGCGATGGTCCGCGCGCCGCAGTAGCCCATGGCGGCGCGCAGGCCGCCGACGAGCTGGGTGGCGACGGCGGCCAGCGGGCCCCGGTAGGGGACCTGGCCCTCGACGCCTTCGGGCACCAGCTTGTCCTCACGCAGCACGTCGTCCTGGAAGTAGCGGTCCTTGGAATAAGAGCGGCCGCCGCGTTCCCGGTTGCGCATCGCGCCGAGCGAGCCCATGCCCCGGTAGATCTTGTACTGCTTGCCGTTGATGAACACCATCTCGCCGGGGGTCTCCTCGCACCCGGCGAGCAGGCTGCCGAGCATGACCGTGTCCGCGCCCGCGGCGATGGCCTTGGCGATGTCGCCGGAGTATTGCAGGCCGCCGTCCCCGATCAGCGGGATACGGGCCGGGCGCGCGGCCTGTGCGGCCTCGTAGATCGCGGTGACCTGGGGAACTCCCACGCCGGCCACGACCCGGGTGGTGCAGATCGAGCCGGGGCCCACGCCGACCTTCACGCCGTCCGCGCCCGCGTCGATCAGCGCCTGCGCGCCCTCCCGGGTGGCCACGTTGCCGCCGATCACCTCGACGCTGGTGTTGGCCTTGAGCTGAGCGATCATCTCCAGGACCAGCCGGGCGTGACCGTGCGCGGTGTCCACGATGAGGAAGTCCACCCCGGCGTCGATCAGCGCCTGCGCGCGCCGCTTGGCGTCCTCGCCCACGCCGACCGCCGCACCGACCACGAGCCGGCCACCCGGGTCCTTGGTCGCCAGCGGGTACTCCTCGCTCTTGGCGAAGTCCTTGACCGTGATCAGCCCGCGCAGCAGGCCGGCGTCGTCGATGAGCGGCAGCTTCTCGATCTTGTTGCGGCGCAGCAGGTCCAGCGCCTCCTCCGGGCTGACCCCGACGCGCGCGGTGATGAGCGGCATCGGCGTCATGACCTCGGCCACCTTGCGGTCCGGGGCGGTCTCGAACCTGATGTCGCGGTTGGTCACGATACCCAGCAGCACGCCGTCCTCGCTGGTGACGGGGAGACCGGAGATGCGGTACCGGCCGCAGGTCCGGTCGACGTCCGCCACGGTAGCGTCCGGGGTGCAGGTCACCGGGTCGGTGATCATGCCCGCCTCGGACCGCTTGACCACGTCCACCTGCTGGGCCTGATCCTCGATGGCGAGGTTACGGTGCAGCACGCCGACGCCGCCCTGGCGGGCCATGGCGACGGCCATCCGCGCCTCGGTCACGGTGTCCATGGCCGACGACGCCAGCGGCATCCGCAGGCTGATCCGCCGGGTGATCCGGGTGCTGGGGTCGGCCTCCGCGGGCAGCACGTCGGACGCGGCCGGGAGCAGCAGCACGTCGTCGAACGTCAGGCCGGGAGGAGCGAACTTGTCTGACTCGATCATGGCACCTTCAGCGACGCGGCGGCTGGGGAAACGTCTTCCATCCTAATGAGCGCCCGGGACCTGACGGGCTGATGCGGCCAAGGCGGTCCGTTACGCGGCGAGAGGCCCGTTATGCGCCAGCGGCGGGCCTGCCTAGAGGCAGGCCCGCCGCTGGAACAGCAGCCGTGCGGTTAGTGCGCGTGACTGTGGCCGTGACCGGCCGGCGCGTCGTCCTCGTCCTCCGGCTTGTCCACCACGAGCACCTCGGTGGTGAGCAGCATGCCGGCGATGGAGGCGGCGTTCTGCACCGCGGAGCGCGTCACCTTGACCGGGTCGATCACGCCCTGTGCGATCAGGTCACCGTACTGGCCGGTGGCGGCGTTGTAGCCGTGGCCGGCCGGGAGCGTGGCCACCTTGGCCGCGACCACGGAGCCCTCGGCACCCGCGTTGATGGCGATCCACCGGCACGGCTCGGAGAGCGACTTCCGGACGATGCTGACGCCGGTCGCCTCGTCGCCGGTCCGGCCGAGGTCGTCGAGCTCGGTGGCGATCGCCACGAGCGCGCTGCCGCCGCCCGCCACGATGCCTTCCTCGATCGCCGCCCGCGTCGCGGAGATGGCGTCCTCGAGACGGTGCTTCTTCTCCTTGAGCTCCACCTCGGTGGCCGCGCCCGCGCGCAGCACGCACACGCCTCCGGACAGCTTGGCCAGCCGCTCCTGCAGCTTCTCGCGGTCCCAGTCGGAGTCGGTGTTCTCGATCTCGGTCCGGATCTGCCGGATCCGGTCCTGGATCGCGGCCTGGTCGCCGTCACCGTCGATGATCGTCGTGGCGTCCTTGGTCACCACGATCCGGCGCGCCCGGCCGAGATCGTCCAGGCTGATGTTGTCCAGCCGCAGGCCGAGCGCCTCGCTGACGACCTGGCCGCCGGTCAGGACGGCCATGTCGGCGAGCATCGCCTTGCGGCGGTCACCGAAGCCGGGCGCCTTCACCGCGACCACGTTGAGCAGGCCGCGGATCTTGTTCACGACCAGCGTGGACAGGGCCTCGCCCTCGACGTCCTCGGCGACCACGAGCAGCGGCCGCTTGGACTCAGCGATCTTCTCCAGCAGCGGCAGGAACTCGCTCATCGAGGAGACCTTGCCCTCGGTGATGAGGACGTAGCCGTCCTCGAGCACGGCCTCGAGCCGGTCCTGATCGGTGATGAAGTACGGCGAGATGTATCCCTTGTCGAACTGGAGGCCTTCGGTGAACTCCAGCTCGAGGCCCATCGTCGGGGCCTCCTCGACGGTGATGACGCCGTCCTTGCCCACCTTGCTGAACGCCTCGGCGATCAGTTCGCCGATCTTCTCGTCCTGCGCGGAGACGGTGGCGACGTGCGCGATCTCGTTCTGTTCCTCGACGTCACGCGCCACGGCCAGCAGCCGCGTGGAGACCTCGGCGGCCGCAGCGTCGATACCGCGCTTGAGCTCGATCGGGCTGGCGCCGGCGGCGACGGAACGGAGGCCGTTGTGCACCATGGCCTGGGCGAGCACGGTCGCCGTGGTGGTGCCGTCACCGGCGACGTCGTTGGTCTTGGTGGCGACTTCCTTGGCGAGCTGGGCGCCGAGGTTCTCGTAATGGTCTTCGAGCTCCACCTCCCGCGCCACGGTGACGCCGTCGTTGGTGATCGTGGGCGCGCCCCACTTCTTGTCGATCACGACGTTGCGGCCACGTGGGCCGAGCGTGACCTTGACGGTGTCGGCCAGCTTGTCGACACCGCGCTCCAGCGCGGAGCGCGCATCCGCGCTGAACTCCAGGATCTTGGGCATTGATGTACTACCTCACCCTACGAATTTTCATGAGAAGTCCACGTCATGGGGTCACGCGGCAAGGGCGCCAGGCCAGAGTGACCGGCCTGGCGCCCCTATCCGCGCATCCTCTGCGTTCTTACTTGTCGACGATGGCGAGTACGTCGCGGGCGGAGAGCACGAGGTACTCCTCGCCCGAGTACTTCACCTCGGTGCCGCCGTACTTGCTGTAGAGGACAATGTCCCCGACCTTGACGTCCAGGGGCACGCGCTTGGCGCCCGAGTCGTCGAAGCGGCCGGGGCCAACCGCCAGGACTTCGCCCTCCTGGGGCTTCTCCTTGGCGGTGTCCGGGATTACCAGGCCGGACGCTGTGGTCTGCTCCGCTTCAAGCGGGCGAACCACGATCCGGTCCTCAAGCGGCTTGAGAACAACCTTGGTGGCGGTCGTCACGATCTGACCTCCCCCTCCGGAAGGCTAAAAGGTTAATTGCTAGAGAGGGCGAGCGCGGCGGCCTGCCGTCGCGGGTGCCAGACCTGCCTCGTCGCATTAGCACTCTACTTGTCAGAGTGCTAGTCAGACAGTATCCAGCCCGCGCCGGGTCGTCAACACGGACGCCGCCACGCCCGGCCCTCTCGGGGTATTTCACGTTCCGTACACGACTGATTACTCTCTGCTACTAAAGTAACCGTGTCCACAGAAGGGCCATCCGGACTCGCCAGGGGTCACAGGCCGCAAAGTTCAGCAGAGCGGCCGGTGGGCGTGGCGGCGGATGCTCATCGGTGAACCCTGGATCACACGAGCTTAGGTCCCTCCGGCCGGGCATCAGGCCGGCGAGGCGCAGTACCCCTGGCTAAGGAGCACCTCCATGGATGAGCCGGCTAACCACATCATGCTCCGCGGCGGCCAGCCCGGCGCCGCCGACCGCATGCGCGAGCTGCTCGCCCGTACGGTCCAGGATCACGTCTCTGATCAGCGGTCGCATGTGAGCGCCCTGGAGGAGATCCGCAAGCACCTGGAAGGGCTGGAGTGGCTGGTCAAGGAGGTCAGGCGGCACGAGCTGGCCGACTTGTCCGGCCAGCTCGCGGCGCAGACCGAGGGATTGCTGCGGCAGCTGGCCGAAACGCGGGAGCAGGCGCCAGCCTGGGCGGAGTCGCTCCAGGACCCCCTCCGTGCGCTTTCCGCCCAGGTCAAGCCGGTCGCCGAGCTCCCCGCGCTGTGGGCCGACCTCGGTGTGATGTCGGAGAACGTCGATCAGGTGCTGCCCCGCCTGCAGGCCGCCGGCGACATGCTCGCCCAGGCCCAGGAGACGCTCCGGAGCCAGGAGGAACGCCTGGCCGAGCTGCAGCGCAACGACGTCCGGCTGCAGCAGAGCATGGAGACGGCGGCGGGACGGTTCAGCCGCCTTGACAAGGCCATGGCGGAGCTGTCGCAGCGCGCGGGCTACCTGGCCAAGGAGGTGCTCGCCGTCAAAGGCCGGATCGATCAGGGACTGGCCGCGCAGACGGCGCGATTCGAGCAGGGCCTGGCCGCGCTGTCAGGCACGCTGGAGCAAAGCCTGGCCGGAGCGGCCGCCAAGGTTGACGGGCTGGCGGCCAACGTGTCGGGGCTGGCCGGGCACGTGGACCTGCTCGGCGGCCAGTTCCAGGTAGCGCACGGCCGCCTGGAGCGCCTGGACAAGCGGCTCGGCGACACTGACGACGAGATCGACGCCGTGGACAACAAGCTCGCCGCGCTGGACGCGAAGCTGACGGGAACCGACGGCAAGGTGGGCGCGCTGGCCAACCGCATCGACCGGCTCGACGACCACATCGGCGACACCGACGACAAGATCGGCCTCATCAACGAGCGGATCGGCTCGATCAGCGAGCGGATCGGCTCGATCGACGGGCACATGATCATCGTTGACGAGCGGACCGCCCCGATCGACGCGAGGCTCGGCACCCTGGAGGCCAGGCTGATCGAGGCGGTGGACGGCCGCAAAGAGGCCGCCGGCGGCCACTTCACCGGAATCGACGCCACGATCAAGGCCCTTGACGGGCGCGTTTCCGGCGCCCTCGCCCCGCTCGCCGATGAGCTCCGGCTGCGGCCGGGCCACGCCGAGGTCGAGGAGATCGTCGCGAAGGTGGTCGGCGCCGCGCAGGCGGAGATGACGACCCGGCTGGACTCCCTGGAGGAGACCGTGCTCACCCTGGCCGAGGCACTGCTCCGCCCGGCCCGCCACACGCCGGATCAGCGCCGCAAAGGCGACCAGGGCTGACATATCCCGCGGCCCCGCGGGTCATCGGCCGGACGGCCGCTCCACGCGAAGAGCAACTGCCAGCCCACACGGGAGGTGTTCCCGGGACGGCAGCCAGGTTCACGTAGGGGGCGGCCCTCAGCCGCCGGCGCGGGACGGTACGGGCTACTCCCACTCGATGGTGCCGGGCGGCTTGCTCGTGACGTCCAGCACGACCCGGTTCACCTGCGGAACCTCGTTCGTAATGCGGGTGGAGATGTGCGCGAGGACGTCATCGGGCAGCCGCGCCCAGTCCGCGGTCATCGCGTCCTCGCTGGTGACCGGGCGGAGCACCACCGGGTGACCGTAGGTGCGGCCGTCACCCTGCACGCCCACCGACCGGACGTCGCCCAGCAGCACGACCGGGCACTGCCAGATGCGGCGGTCCAGACCAGCCCGGGACAGTTCCTCCCGGACGATCGCGTCGGCGTCGCGGAGCACGCCGAGCCGGTCCGCGGTCACCTCGCCGATGATCCGGATCGCGAGCCCGGGGCCGGGGAACGGCTGCCGCCAGACGATGTCGTGCGGCAGGCCCAGCTCCTCGCCGACTCGGCGCACCTCGTCCTTGAACAGCGACCGGAGCGGCTCCACCAGCTGGAACTTCAGGTCGCTGGGCAGGCCGCCGACGTTGTGGTGGGACTTGATGTTGGCCGCGCCGGTGCCGCCGCCGGATTCGACAACGTCCGGGTACAGCGTGCCCTGGACCAGGAAGCCGGCGGATTCCCCGTGGCTCTGCGCATCCTCGGAGATCTCCACCGCAGCCCGCTCGAAGGCGCGGATGAACTCGCGGCCGATGACCTTCCGCTTCTGCTCCGGGTCGGTCACCCCGGCCAGGGCGCCCAGGAACTGCCCCGCCGCCTCGACCACCTTCAGCCGCACGCCGGTCGCGGCCACGAAGTCGTTTTCCACCTGCTCGGCCTCACCCTTGCGGAGCAGGCCGTGGTCCACGAACACACAGGACAGGCGGTCGCCGATGGCCCGCTGCACCAGCGCGGCCGCGACCGCGGAGTCCACGCCGCCGGACAGCCCGCAGACGGCGACGGCCCCGCCGACCTGCTCCCGGATGCGCTCGACCTGCTCGTCGATGATTCCGCGGGTGGTCCAGCCTGGCTGGCAGCCGGCCGCGTCAAGGAAGCGCTGCAGAATGGCGGTGCCGTGGTCGGTGTGCATGACCTCGGGGTGGAACTGCACGCCGTAGAGCTTGCGCCGCGGATCTTCGATCGCCGCGACGGGGGTGGCCGCGGTCCGCGCGGTGACGGCGAACCCTTCCGGCGCCCCCACGCAGGTGTCCCCGTGCGACATCCACACTCGCTGGCGCCCCGGCAGCCCGGCCAGCAGGCCACCGTCGCCGGTCGCCTCGAGCGTGGTCGCGCCGTACTCGGCGGCGCCGGTGCGGCGGACGGTGCCGCCGAGCCCCTGGACCATGAGCTGGAAGCCGTAACAGATGCCGAGCACCGGGACGCCCGCGCTGAACAGGTCCGGCGGGCCGCCGGGGGCGGGCGGCGCGCCGTCGGCGTACACCGACGCCGGGCCACCGGAGAGGATGATCGCCTTCGGCTTGCGCGCCAGCATCCCGGCGACGGGCATCGTATGCGGGACGATCTCTGAGTACACGTGGCACTCACGGACGCGGCGCGCGATCAGCTGCGCGTACTGGGCGCCGAAGTCCACCACGAGGACAGTGTCGAAACTATCGGACGAGCTCACCTGCCGAGTTTAGGGCATCTCCCCCGGCTTCCCCGCTGAGCTGGGAAGCTGCCCGTTCCGTCCCGCGGGGGTGTCCGGCCCGTGGCCGTTCGGCTGCTCCCTGGGTGCCGGGTGCTCCCTGGGTGCCGGGTGCTCATTGGGCACCGGCTGCTCCCTGGTCACGGGCTGCTCCCTGGGTACCAGATGCTCATTGGGCGCCGGCTGGCCGTTCGCCGTGACGGGGCTGGGCGCGTCCGCGGGGCCAGCGGGCGGCGCCGTGGGGCTGGGCGGGGACGCGGGCGCCGCGAGCGGCGGGCCCTCCGCCTGCTCGGGACTGCCACCCGCCGGCGCGATCCGGAGCCGGGCGATGCGCCGGCCATCCATTTCGGTGACCGTGATCCGGTGTTCCGCCACCTCCACCGACTGGCCCACCGCGGGGACCTCGCCGAGGCGGGCGAGCACGAAGCCGGCCGCCGTCTCGTACGGGCCCTCGGGCAGGTCGATGCCGGTCTGCTCGGCGAACTCATGCAAGTTGAGCAGGCCTTCGACCTCGACCTCGCCGCCGCGCAGCCGCCGCGTCTGGTCGTCGGCGACGTCGTACTCATCGCGGATGTCGCCGATCAGCTCCTCAACCAGGTCCTCCAGCGTGACGATGCCGGCGGTGCCACCGTACTCATCGACCACGATCGCCAGGTGCGCCCGTTCGCGTCGCATCTCCGACAGGGCGGTCAGCACGGTCTTGCTGATCGGCAGGAACTTCACGTGCCGGGAGACCTGCCCGACGGTGAGCGGGCGGTGCGCGCGGGCCGGGTCGAGCAGGTCCCGGATATGAACAAAACCGATCACGTTGTCGTAGGAGTCCCGGTAGACGGGCAGCCGGGAGTACGGCACGCTGACCGCGAGCTGGGCGGCCTCGCTGAGCGGGATGTCCGCGGAGACGAACTCCACCTCGGTCCGGGGCAGCAGCACCTCGCGGAGCTGGCGTTTCCCCGCGTCGAAGACGTCCCCCACGATCTCCCGCTCGTCCTGGCTGAGCACCTGGTTGCTGGCCACCAGGTCGCGCAGTTCCTCCTCGGTCATGACATTGCGGTTGGCCCGCGGGTTGCCGCCGACGATGGTGACGACGAAGTTGGTGGACTTGGACAGGAGCCACACGAGCGGCCGGGCCAGGGTGGCGATGCGGTCCAGGATCGGCGCGGAGAACAGCGCGACACGCTCCACCCGCTGCAGCGCGATCCGCTTGGGCGCCAGCTCGCCCAGGATCAGGGTGACGTAGGTGATCGCCACGGTGACCAGGGCGAACGAGAGCGGGGAGGCCAGATCCCGGGCCAAGTGCTCGCGGACCAGGGCCGAGGTCAGCAGGCCGGCCAGGGTCGCGGCCCCGTACGCGCCGGTGACCAGGGTCGCGAGGGTCACCCCGATCTGGACCGCGGACAGGAACCGGTTCGGGTCCTGCGCGAGCTTCGCGGCCCGCTGACCGCGCTTGCCCCGCTGGGCCAGCCGGCGCACCTGGCCCTCACGCAGCGAGACCAGTGCCATCTCGGCGCCGGCGAAGAAACCGCCGATGAGCACGATGACGAGGACGATGACGATGTCCCCGATGAGCTTGCTCACGACGATCCCCGGACTCTCCGAGTGCGCTGCTGACTGGGCGGCGGCCACTGGGCACTGTGTCCGGTCAGTCTAAGTGCACGTGTTCGTATGCTGGGTGATGCGGTAAGCACGCCTCCGGCGTGCCGCCGGCACGGTACCGCGGCCCGGTGAAGCGCTCCGCGTCCCCGCCGGTGCGGAGCGTGCCATCCAGAACAATTACGTGCGGTTACGGAACGGTCCTGTTTGATCAAGAGCGTTTCACCGGAAACCATGATCGTGGAAACCCGGTAGCGTATGGGTACTGTGGGTACCAAATCGATGCAGGCTGACGACGACCAGATACCAGCGGGCGGCGGCCAGCTGACGTGGAAGAACAGCGCCCTGCTGGCGGACGGGCGCGAGATCATATATTTCGACGAGGCTCCGGGCCTGAACCGGGCGCTGGCCCGCGATCTGCGGGAAGGCCTGACCCCGCTGCCCGCGCCGGGAACCTGGAGCCCGGAGCAGGCCGTCCGCTGGGATCCGCTGCTCGGCGAGTGGGTGATCATCGCGGCCCAGCGCCAGGAACGCACCTTCCTGCCACCTCCTGATCAATGCCCGCTCGACCCGTCCGCACCCGGCCGGCTCACCGAGGTACCCGCCGACAGCTACGACGTCGTTGTCTTTGAGAACCGGTTCCCCTCTTTGCGCGGTGCAAGCGCCGTTCCGGGGGGCAGTCACACCCCGCCTCCCCACGGCCTGGACGACGGCATGTCGCCGCAGCGCCCCGGCTACGGCCGCTGCGAGGTGGTCTGCTTCACCTCCGACCACGACACGTCGTTCGCGAGCCTGACCCCGCAGCGGGTCCGGACCGTGATGGAGGCGTGGGCGGACCGCACCGCGACGCTCAGCGCCATGGACGGCGTGGAGCAGGTCTACTGCTTCGAGAACCGCGGCGAGGAGATCGGCGTCACCCTGCACCATCCGCACGGCCAGATCTACGCGTTCCCGTTTGTGACGCCGCGCACCCGGCAAATGGTCGCGCAGGCACGGTCCTACGCGGCGCAGGCCGGCCGGAACCTCTTCGACAACCTGGTCGCCGCGGAGCAGGCGGAGGGCACGCGGATGGTGGCCGCCAACGATCAGTGGCTGGCGTTCGTCCCGCCCGCCGCCCGCTGGCCGTACGAGGTCCTGATCTTCCCCACCCGGCGGGTGCCCGACCTCGCGGCGCTGGACGACGCGGCCCGCGCGGCGTTCGGTTACCTGTATCTTGATGTGCTCCGCCGGTTCGACCGGCTCTTCGATACCCCCGCGCCCTACATCGCGGCGTGGCACCAGGCCCCGGTCACCGACGCGGGAGCGCGCCGGGACTTCGGGCTGCACCTGCAGGTCTTCACCGTCCGCCGCGCGCCCGGCAAGCTCAAGTACCTCGCGGGGACGGAATCGGGCATGGGCGTCTGGGTCAACGACATCGTGCCGGAAACCGCGGCACACAGACTTCGGGAGGAATGATGAGGCTGCTCGTCACGGGCGGCGCGGGATACATCGGCAGCGTGGTGGCCGCGTCGCTGATCGAGGCCGGTCACGACGTGACGGTGCTCGACGATCTGTCCACCGGGCGCGCGGCCGCGGTGCCCGCCAAGGCGTCCTTCGTCCGCGGCACGCTGCGCGACGACGCGGCGCGGGTGCTGTCCGAAGGCATCGACGCGGTGCTGCATTTCGCGGCGAAATCTCTGGTGGGCGAGTCGGTAGCATTCCCGGGCAGGTACTGGTCGAACAACCTGGGCGGCAGCCTGGCGCTGCTGGAGGCGATGCGGGAAACCGGCGTCCGCCGCATCGTGTTCTCCTCCACGGCGGCGGTCTACGGCGAGCCGGAACGCACGCCGATCGAGGAGACCGACCCGACCCGGCCCACCAATCCCTACGGGGCCTCCAAGCTCGCCGTGGACACCAGCCTCACCGAGTTCGCGCGGATGTTCGGCCTCGGCGCGGTGAGCCTGCGTTATTTCAACGTGGCGGGCGCGCACGAGGACTCCGGCGGCCAGTGGTACGGGGAACAGCACTCCCCGGAGACCCACTTGATCCCGAACGTGCTGAAGATGGCGCTGCCCGGCCCGCGCGGCGCGGCGGCGGTCAAGATCTTCGGGAACGACTACCCAACGCCCGACGGGACCTGCGTCCGCGACTACATCCACGTCGGCGACCTCGCTGTCGCTCACCTGCAGGCGCTGGACGCCTGCGAACCGGGCGAGCACCAGATTTACAACCTCGGCAACGGGACCGGCTTCTCGGTCCGCGAAGTCATCGACGTCTGCCGCGAGGTGACCGGCGTCGATATCCCGGCCGAGGTGGCCCCGCGCCGCGGCGGCGACCCGGCCGTGCTGGTCGCCTCGTCGCAGCGCATCAGCTCACAGCTCGGCTGGCACGCCTCGCGCGACCTCCGGGCCATGGTGGCCGACGCCTGGACGTTTGCGCAGGCGGTGGCGCGGGAAGAGGCAGGCAGCCGATGACGTCCGGCCCGGCGGCCAGGGTGGCGGCGGGCCGGCGTTCCATCGCCGCGCAGGCAGCGGACTGGTTCCGCGCGTGCTACGGGGATGCGCCGCGAGGTGTGTGGCTCGCCCCGGGACGGGTCAACCTGGTCGGCGAGCACACCGATTACAACGACGGCTTCGTACTGCCCTTCGCTCTCGGCCAGGGCGTCGCGGCCGCCGCGGCCTCCCGCGATGATGACGTTCTCGCGCTGTGCACCCGGCGGGACCCGTCCGGCACGGTGGACATCCCGCTGGACCTGCTGCGGCCGCGTCCCGGCGGGGAACCGCCGTCGGCCGAAAGCATCCGGGACGGGATTCCGGGCTGGGCCAGGTACCCGGCCGGTGTCGCCTGGTCGCTGCTCGCCGCGGGACACCCGGTCCGCGGCGTCAGTGTGGCCATCGACTCGTGCCTGGCCGACGGGGCCGGCCTGTCATCGTCGGCCGCGCTGGAATGCTCGGTCGCTCTGGCGCTGACGGAACTGGGCGGCGCGGGCAATCCGGCCGTGTCCCGGCGGGAGCTGGCGGCCATCGCGCGCCGGGCCGAGAACGAGTTCGCCGGAGTCCCGTCCGGCATCATGGACCAGTCCGCCTCACTGCTGTGCGAGGCGGGTCACGCGCTGCTGCTGGACTGCCAGTCGCTGGAGGCCAGCCAGGTGCCGTTCGATCCCGCGGCGGCCGACACCCGCGTCCTGGTGATCGATACCCGGGCCAAGCACGAGCTGACCGACGGCGAGTACGGCAGCAGGCGGACCGAATGCCAGGAAGCGGCCCGGCGTCTCGGAGTGCCGTCGCTGCGCGCGATCACGGACGTGAGCCAGCTGGCCGGGCTGGACGACCCGGTGCTGCTGCGCCGTGCCCGCCACGTGGTGACGGACAATCAGCGCGTGCTCCAGGTGGCCGCCCTGCTGCGCTCCTCCGGCGGCGACGCGCGCGGGCTCCGCGAGATCGGCGCGCTGCTGACCCAGTCGCACGCGTCGCTGCGCGATGACTTCGAGGTGTCCTGGCCGGAAGCCGACGTCGCCGTGGAGGTGGCCGTAGCCGCCGGCGCGCTGGGGGCCCGGATGACCGGCGGGGGCTTCGGCGGCTCCGCGATCGCCCTCGTCCCGGACGCCGGCGCCGGCCAGGTCGAGGCGCGGATCCGGGCCGCGTACGCCGGCCGCGGCTGGACCGAACCAGAGTTCATGACCGCCGTCCCCTCGGACGCCGCCCATCGCATGTTCTGATCCCCCGCTAAGCCGCCGCCCTGGCGTGGGGTCACGCCGCCTGGGTGGGTGGTCCGTGGGAGTGACCGATGGGGCAGAGGTGAGCCGAAGCGGAGGAGGTTGCCGTCCGGGTCGAAGTGCGTTCCTTCGCGCATCCCCCACGGGGTGTCGACGGGCGGGTTGGTCCGGCCGCCGATCCCGTCGCCGGCCCACTCGGCGGCGAGCTGGTCCGCGTCCCCGACGACGAGGTACGCCACGCTGACGGTGCCGTCGGGGTAATAGTCCGATCGGGCGGTGAGATGGACGGTGACCTTGTCGCGCTGGACGAAACCGTAGTCCTCCCCGCCGGAATACGCGCTGACGGCGAAGCCGAGCGACGCATAGTGCTCGAGAGCGGCCCGCAGATCCCGCACCGGGAAAATCGGGCACGCCTGCCTCAGCCGGGTCCGGCTCATGGCCGTCTGCTCCTCTCGCCGCGCTGCTCCTCTCGCCGAGCGCCGCCTGTTTCGCTATCCCGAGGCCAGGGCCAGCTGGCCAGGCAGAGGGGCGCCGGGCCGGGCGTTAGAACTCGGACTTCAGCTCCTCGATCTCCCGGGCCCGCTCGCGGAGCCGGGTATAAGCCGGCCGCTCACGAATGCGGGCCAGCGCCCATCGCACCGCCTCGGCCCGGTTGGCAGCGATGCCCGAGGTGATCAGCGTGTCCACCGTCTCCAGGTCGGCCGGCCCGAGCCGGGCCATCACCGCGACGAGCGGGGAAGCGCCGATGCCGTCTCCTTCCAGGGTCAGCGCCCTGGGTCCCATCCTCATCCTGGGCTGGAGATCTTTGGTGTCGCCCTCGTCGCCCGCCACGATCTCGATGGGCCCGATCTCATGGATCATGTTCAGGTCGCGCCGGACCTCCGTCAGGGCTGACAAGTGGCGCTTTTCAAAGTCCTCAAGAACCTTTTTGCGCTCCTCCGGCCCACCCGAAGCCGGAATGAACACCCGGATCAGCAGCTCACCCGGCTCGATCCAAGGGTCATCGCCGTATTGCAGGACCGAGACCCGATCTACCGCGTCGCCCCGGAAATGCTTCCTGACCAGGCGATCCAGCTGCACCTGCAGGTGATCCAGCTCAGTACGTTCCATGGCTGCCTCCCGGTACCACGGCAATCATCGTAACTCCAGTTTCTCTGGCAAGAACGCAGAATTTCGCAGCCGGGTATCGCGGGTGGGTGTGGGATTATCCGGGAAAGCCCAGGGAGGGACGATCATGCCGCTACGTGAGGACGCCGCCGCGATCGCCGGTCAGCTCGCCGAGCTGCGGCACGCCATCCACCGGGAACCGGAGATCGGGCTGGACCTGCCGCTGACGCAGGAAAAGGTGCTGGCGGCCCTGGCAGGCCTGCCGCTGGAGGTGACCACCGGGCGCAAACTCACCTCGGTGACGGCGGTGCTGCGCGGGACGGCCGAGGACAGCGGGACGGCCGAGGACACCGGCACGGCCGGGGACACCGGCCCAGCGGGCGGCGGGCGGCCATCGGTGCTGCTGCGCGGGGACATGGACGCGCTGCCGGTCACGGAAGCGACCGGGCTGCCGTACGCCTCGCGGTTCTCTGGGGTGATGCACGCCTGCGGCCACGACCTGCATACGGCGATGCTGGCCGGGGCGGCGAGGCTGCTCTGCGCCCGGCGGCCCGAGCTGCGGGGAGACGTGATCTTCATGTTCCAGCCCGGCGAGGAGGGCTACAGCGGTGCGGACAAGATGATCGGTGAGGGCGTGCTGGATGCCGCCGGGGAGCGGTGGCCGGTCGCCGCGTACGCGCTGCACGTCTCCTCGACGCAGCTCCCGTGCGGCGTGTTCACCACGAAACCGGGGCCGATGCTGGCCGCCGCCGACATCATCCGGGTGACGGTGCGGGGCCGCGGCGGGCACGCGTCGCAGCCGCACCTGGCCGCTGATCCGATCACCGCGGCCTGCGCGATGGTGACCGCCCTGCAGACCCTGGTGACACGGCAGTTCGACGTGTTCGACCCGGTCGTCATCACGGTGGGGAGCTTCCACGCGGGCACGATCGACAACGTGATCCCGGACGAGGCGCAGTTCCTGGGCACGGTGCGGTCCTACAGCGCGGCCGCGCGGGCGAAGCTGCAGGAGACGATCCCCCGGTTGTGCCACGACATCGCCGCGGCCCACGGCCTGACCGCCCAGGCCGAATACATCGAGGAGTACCCGGTCACCGTGAACGACGAGACCGAAGCCGCCTTCGCGCAGACGGTCGCGGCGGAGATGTTCGGCGAGCTGCGGTCGGTGCCGAAGCGGCACCCGATGGCGGGCGCCGAGGACTTCTCCTACGTCCTGCAGCACGTGCCCGGCGCGTTCGTCTCGCTGGGCGCGTGCCCGCTGGACCGGGATCCGGCGACCGCGCCGTCGAACCACTCGGCTGAGGCGGTGTTCGACAACGCGGTCCTGGCCGACGGTACCGCGCTCTACGCGGAGCTGGCGATGCGCCGTCTCGGCGTGGCCTGACCGGCGCCCGCACCGCCGCCCGCACCGGGGCCCGCGCCAGCGCCGGGGCCCGCGCCAGCGCCGGGGCCCGCACCGGCACCGGCACTGGCCGGCCTCACCGGCCGGCCGCGGGACGATGCGTGCGCGGCGTCAGAGGCTGGCGACGTCGGCCTGCTTGGCGCGCACCGCGTCGGCGGCCTGCCGCAGGCCGGCCAGCTCCGATTCGGTGAGGTCACGCTCGACCACGCGCTTGACCCCGCCGGCCCCGATCTCCGCCTCGACGCCCAGGTACACACCGGAAATCCCGTACTGGCCGTCCACCCACGCGCAGACCGGCATGACGGCGCCGGCGTCCTCGGCCACCGCGCGGGCCATCCGCGCCGCTGCGGCCGACGGGGCGTAGTACGCCGAGCCGGTCTTCAGCAGGGCCACGACCTCGGCCCCGCCGTTGCGGGTGCGGGTGACCAGCTCGTCCATGTCCCCGGCGGCCATCAGGCCCGTTAGCGGCTTGCCGTCCACCGTGCAGGCCGACGGCACCGGCACCATGGTGTCGCCGTGCGAGCCGAGGGTCAGCGTGCGCACGGAGCCGACCGGGACGCCGAGCTTTTCCGCCACGAAGTTGGTGAACCGGGCCGTGTCGAGCATGCCGGCCTGGCCGATCACCCGCTCGGAGGGGAACCCGGACACCTTGGCGGCCAGGGCCGTCATCTCATCCAGCGGGTTCGAGACGACGATCAGCACGGCCTCCGGCGCGTGCTTGACCACGTTCTCGGTGACGTTGCGGACGATCTTCGCGTTGGTCTCGATCAGGTCCATCCGGCTCATGCCGGGCTTGCGCGGCAGGCCGGCCGTGATCACGACGATGTCCGACCCGCCGATCGCTTCGTAACCCTCGCCGCCGACGCCGGTCGTCTGCCCGGTGACCTTGGTCTCGAAGCCCTCGATCGGCCGCGACTGGTTCATGTCCAGCGCGAGGCCTTCCGGCTTGCCCTCAACGATGTCGGTCAGTACGACCTCTGTAAAGATGTCGTACTCGGCGAGCCGCTGTGCGGTGGTCGACCCGTAGAAGCCGGCCCCGACGACCGTCACCTTCCCCTTGCGTGCCATGTCCGGAGATCTCCCTTGTTCTCAGTATTTCGGAAGGTGCAGCCGCTCAGACGGCCAGTTCCTTGCGCAGGTTCTCGCCCACGGCGGTAAGGAACTCCTCCGTGGACAGGTAAGGCGTTTCCGGGCCAACAAGCAAGGCCAGGTCCTTCGTCATCTGGCCGCCCTCGATCGTCTGCACGCACACCCGCTCCAGCGCGTGCGCGAAGTCGGACACCTCCGGCGTCCCGTCCAGCTGCCCGCGGTGGGCGAGGCCGCGCGTCCACGCGAAGATCGACGCCACCGAGTTGGTGGAGGTGGGCTTGCCCTGCTGGTGCTGCCGGTAGTGCCGGGTGACGGTGCCGTGCGCGGCCTCCGCCTCCACGATCTTGCCGTCCGGCGTCATCAGCACGCTCGTCATCAGGCCGAGCGAGCCGAAGCCCTGGGCCACGATGTCGGACTGCACGTCACCGTCGTAATTCTTGGTCGCCCAGACGATACCGCCGTCCCACTTGAGCACCTGGGCCACCATGTCGTCGATCAGCCGGTGCTCGTAGGTGATGCCGGTGGCCTCGAAGTCGGCCTTGAACTCGGACTCGAAGATCTCCGCGAACAGGTCCTTGAACCGGCCGTCGTAGGCCTTGAGGATCGTGTTCTTGGTCGACAGGTAGAGCGGGTACCGGCGGTTCAGCGCGTACCGCATCGTGGCCCGCGCGAAGTCGCGGATCGAGTCGTCGAAGTTGTACATGCCCATCGCAACGCCGCCGCCGGTGAACTTGGCCACCTCCAGCTCGATGGGGCGGTCGTCGCCGTCCGGCACGTAGGAGATCGTCACCGTGCCCGGCCCCGGAACCACGAAGTCGGTGGCCTTGTACTGGTCGGCGTGGGCGTGCCTGCCGATGATGATCGGCTTCGTCCAGCCGGGCACGAGGCGCGGAATGTTGGACACCACGATCGGCTCGCGGAAGACGACGCCGCCGAGGATGTTACGGATGGTGCCGTTGGGCGACTTCCACATCTTCTTCAGCCCGAACTCAGTGACCCGGGCCTCATCCGGCGTGATCGTGGCGCATTTCACGCCGACGCCATGGCGCTTGATCGCGTTCGCCGCGTCGATGGTCACCTGGTCGTCGGTCGCGTCCCGGTTCTCGACCGAAAGGTCGTAATACTCCAGGTCGATATCCAGGTGCGGCAGTATCAGCTCATCCTTGATGAGCTGCCAGATGATCCGCGTCATCTCATCGCCGTCGAGTTCGACGACCGGATTCGCCACCTTGATCTTGGACATGCTAAGTCAATCCCTTCATCTGCTGGCCAGGCACCTTGTGAGGTTTCGCCGGCCACGAGGCTGCGCACCGTGTTCACGTCGGCGGCAGCACGAGTGCGAGCACCAGCAGCCCGGTCCCGAAGGCGCCGAGTGCCAGCACGTCAGCGAACCGCCGCCGGCTGGCGAGCAGTCCTATTGCGCTTTGCGGCAGCGCGAGCCGGGCGATGGCGGCGGCGAGCAGCGCCCCGCCGACAACCCCGGCTCCGTTACCGACGTCATGTGATCCGCGCCAGGCCCACCAGATACCGGCCGCCGCGATGAGCAGGACGACCGCATAAGGCACTTGGGCCAGCGCACCCGCCCGGGCGCGGCGGGGCGCGGCGGCGTCGCGCGACGCGGCCCGGCCGGTGACCGCCACCGGGGGCGCGGCGGGCGGCCGGAGGCCGGGCCGCCGGGGCACGGGCTGGCCGGAACGGACCGCGGCGGGCCGCGGCCCGAGGCTGCGCGGACCGGATTCTCCCGAACGGACTGCGGTGGGGCCTGGCCTGTGCGGACCGGATTCTCCCGAACGGGCCACGCCGGGGCCTGGCCCGGATTCTCCCGAACGGGCCACGCCGGGGCCCGGCCCGGATTCTCCCGAACGGCTCGCAGCAGAGCCTGGCCCCGGCCTGCGCGGCGCTGCTGCCGGGGGCGTAGCGGCCGGGCCGGAGGGCGGCAGGTCCCCGGGCGGGCGCGGCGGTTCTGGGGCGGCACCCCAGGGCGCGCCGCCGGTGGCGGGGCGCCGGGCAGCGTACCGGAGCGCCCCGTCGTTCGCCAGCGCTTCCGCCTCGCCGGGAGCGGACCAGTCCGGCCGGTTGTCCCCGGGGTGGCGGCGCGGCAGGGGCCCGGTAACACGGGGAAAGCCGTCAGCCGGCGTGTCCTCCGCATTCCGCACCGCTGCTCCCGGTCTCCGAGGGATAGTTGCTGGCAGTTTACCGGCGCAATCAGCAATCGATCGCCCGTGCCCCAGCCTGTGGCCGGGCGAACCCGGACAGTACCCGGACAGTGCCCGGACGGCGGTATGCGGGGCGTGCGCCGGGGTAACTCATAGGTGATGGATTGCTCACGGCTCCGATAGACAGGAGGCCCGTAGTGGATACGCCCTTCATTCGCGTCGAGGACACCGGCGACGTGGTGCCACTAGCCGGCGAAGTGACGACCGTCGGGCGCGGGCGGGCGGTGGACGTGCGCCTCAACGATCCGAGCGTATCGCTGCTGCACGCGGAGATCATCCGCCGCGGGCCGTACGCGTACGTGGCTGACCTGGGATTATCACGTAACGGGACCCGGGTGAACGGCCGGCCGGTCGGCCGCCGGATGCTGGAGGACGGCGACGTGGTGGCGTTCGGCGCGGCCCGATGCCGGATCGGGGGCCTGCCGCGCGAGGACCTGCCCACGGAAGCTGAGCTGCGCCGTCCCGCGGTGCCGGAGCTGACCCGCCGGGAGCTCGACGTGCTGGCGGCGCTGTGCCGGCCCGCGCTGTCGGACGATGCGTTCGTGGCGCCCGCCACAGCCCGTGAGATCGCGGCCGACCTCGTCGTCACGGAGGCCGCGGTCAAGCAGCATCTGCTGCGGCTATACCAGAAGTTCCGCATTTCCGGTGGCCTGAACCGGCGGATCCGGCTGGCCAACGAGGTGGTCGCGCTCGGCCTGGTCAGGCCGGCTGATCAGCCTGCCGCGCCCGGGTACGTGCCGGAGGCGCGGCTGCCCGCCGACTCCGAGGTGACCGGGCCCGTCGCCTGACCGGCTCAGTGCTTGCCGGAACGCGCGCGCCGGGCAAGCCGCCGCGCGGCCGCTCAGTGCTTGCCGGAGCGCGCGCGCCGGGCAAGCCGCCGCGCGGCCGCTCAGCCGAGCCGGGACCGGCCCACGCCGAAGTGCGGCAGGTGCGGGAGGTTCGCCACGTGCGGCAGCACGTTGCTGATGGCGGGCAGGTGCGGCAGCACCCCGCTGAGCGACGGCCAGTACAGCGGCGGCTGGGCGGCCGCGGTGGCGATGACGGCAGCCGCCAGGCAGCACATCGCGAGGGTCACGACCGCCGCTGAGCCCCGGGTCCGCGCGACCGCGCCGAACAGCCGGTTCATCTCCCGGCGCGGGCCGGCCGATCCCGGCCCGGTGGCGTAGAACGCCACCGCCGCGCCGGCCGCGTAGGACCCGGCCAGCGGCAGCGAGTTCGCGGTGGTCATGATGAGCGTGACCATAAGCGCGGCCGCCGCGACCAGCGCGGCGAGCGGGAGGATCAGGACGGTGGTGAGCAGCGAGCGCGCGATCGCCCAGGGGGCGGTCACCACCCCGATCAGGATGTCGGCCGCGCTGGGCCCGCGCACCGAACGCCGGACGGTGAGGGCGCTGCTGGCGCGGTCACCGGCGCGCAGCAGGGTGATGACGGCGAGCGCGCCGATCGTCCCGGCGATCGGCAGCATCACGCTGACCGCGATGGCGATCACCATCGTGGCCAGGCCGAGCAGCCGCGACGGGCGGGCCCGCTGGGCGCCCTGGGCACTGCCGGCCTGCGGGCCGGGCCCGGCGGGGCGCACGGCGCCGGGCGGCGGGGCGGCGTAACCACCGCCCTGGACGGCTCCCCCCGGCACGGCTCCGTACGGAGCGGCCGCAGCGGGCCGGGCCCGGGCCGCCGCGGGCGCGTACTGGACCGGCGGCAGCAGGTCAGCGAAATCTCCGGGCCGGAAGGCCTGCGGCGAGCCGTTCCTGGCCGGGACGGCTCCCGGCGGGTACCCGGTGCCCGGCGCGTAGGCCGCGGGGGTCCCGGCGGCCCCGGCGGCGTGCAGCGCCCCGCCCGCGCCGTAGGCCGCCGCCGCGGCGCCGGCCGCACCGTAGGCGACGCCGTTCCCGTAGCCGGGGGCCTGGGTGGTGACACCGCGCAGGACCGGCGGCCCGTCGGCCAGGCCGGGAGACCGGCACTGGGCGCATAGCGAGGCCGCCGTCGGCCGGCTCCGCGGATCCCGGCTGAGCGCCGCCGAGACCAGCTGCGCGAGCGGCCCGGGCACGCCGGCGATATCGGCGTTGCCCTGCACGATGCGGTAGAAGATGTTCTCGAACGACCCATTGCCGAAGGGCGGCCGCCCGGTGGCGGCGTAGGCGATGGTGGCGCCCCAGGAGTGAATGTCGGACGCCTCACTGCTGGGCTGGCCCTCGATCACCTCGGGGGCCAGGTAGCCGGGCGTCCCCATGAACATCCCGGTCTGGGTGAGCCGGGTCGCGTCGCCCGTGTGCGCGATGCCGAAGTCGATGACGACCGGATCGCCGTCGTGCAGCATGACGTTCCCTGGCTTCAGGTCACGGTGCACGACCCCGGCCGCGTGCACGGCGGCCAGCGCCTGCGCGAGGCCGCTGGCCAGCCGCTCGAGTGCCCAGCCGGGCAGCGGCCCCTGCCGGCGCACCACGTCGTCCAGCGTGTGCCCGGGCACGTACCTGGTCACGATGTAGGGGAACTTGCCGGTGACGTCCGCGTCGAGGACCTCCGCGACGAACGGGCTGCGGACCCGGCGCATGGCCTCCACCTCGCGCGCCAGGCGGCGCCGCGCGTTCGGCTCCTCGGCGACGCGCGAGTGCAGCACCTTGACCGCGACCATCCGGCGTTCACGGTCGCGGGCGAGGTAGACCGCTCCCATGCCGCCTTCGCCGAGCCGCTCACGCAAGCGGTACGGCCCGAGCCTGTCCGGTATCCGGTCGTGTGAGGCCATCGCCTCACCAGACTACGGTGCAGGCGCAAACATGCCGAAGCGAACGAGCATGTGCACAGGTCAGGCGGCCGGTCGCGGACCGACCCGGCCGGCCCAGCCGGGGCCGTCAGCTGCCCGCGACGAGCTTGCGCAGCGCCTCGGCGGCGGCGGCGTTGCGCTCCGCGTGCGTGACCAGCGCGCTGGCCAGGGTGGCCGTCCACTCGTGCAGCGGGACCGGCGTCCGGGACAGCACCACGCCGCGGACCTCGCGGCAGATCTCCGCGGCGGGCTGCCCGTGCTGGACACTCAGCGTCATGACCTGATCGTCCAGCCGCACGACGACCCTGGACACCTCGCCGGGACGGCCGCGCATCCGGTCGGACACGGAAGGCTTGCGCTCCACGCTGACCGTCCCGGGCGGCAGCGCCTGGCTCAGCGACTCGGTGAGCACCCGCGCGTAGATCGCCACGTCGGCGCTGTCGGCCCGCAGCGCGGCCGTGACCAGGTCCAGGGAGAGACCGTCACCGGATTCGCTCATGACCACTCCCGTCCAGGATGCCGCGCTAGGCGCATGTCTCACCGGCCACTGAACGTCGCTTTCCCAGGTCCGTTCTCCAGGAAACTGCGCATCCCCGTCTGCTGGTCCTCGGTGGCGAACAGCCCGGTGAAGTGCAGCCGCTCGATCTCCAGGCCCGCGTCCAGGTCCCGTTCCAGGCCCTCGTCGATGGCCTGCTTGGCGGCCCGCAGCGCCAGCGGCGCCGCGCCCGCGAAGCTCGCCGCCAGCTGCCGGGCCGCCTCGTACACCTCGGCGTCGGGCACCACGCGGTCGGCCAGGCCGATACGCAGCGCCTCGGCCGCGTCCGCGATCCGCCCGCTGAAGACGAGGTCCTTGGCCCGGGACGGGCCGATCAGCCGGGGCAGCCGCTGGGTGCCGCCCGCGCCGGGGATGATGCCGAGCAGGATCTCCGGCTGCCCGACCTTGGCCTTCTCGCCCAGGATGCGGAAGTCGGCGCACAGCGCCAGTTCGAGGCCGCCGCCCAGCGCGTAGCCGGTGATCGCCGCGATCACCGGCTTGGGGATCCGCGCGACGGCCTTGAAGGCGTCCTGGATGCCGATGCCTATGTCCATGACCCGGGCGTGGCTGGCCTCGGCCATCTCCTTGACGTCGGCGCCGGCCGCGAAGATCCTCTCCCCGCCGTAGAGGATGACGGAACGGACGTCCGGGTCCGCGCCGGCCTGCACGGCCGCGGCCCCGATCTCGGCCTGCATCTGGCCGTTCAGCGCGTTCATCGGCGGCCGTTCCAGCCGGATGGTCGCGATGCCCGCATCGGTCTCCACACGGACGAAGTCACCCATGACAGTCCTCCACCTCATCCCGGTATACCCGGCTCAGGCCCCCAGCCTCTCAGGAGAACCTGGCCGGGCGGGAGGCCAGGCCGGCGGTACGGCTCAGCGGAGGTCGCCGTTGGTCATCCCGGCCGGCGCGTCCGGCGCGGTCACCAGGCCGAGCTCGGCCCGGCTGGCCAGCAGCGGATGCCGGGGCAGCACCCGGATCGTATAGCCGAACGGGCCCGGCTGGCCGAGCTCGATCTCACCCGAGTAGCGGACCACCCCGCCCGGCTGGGCTTCGCCGCCGTCGCCCTCCGGTGACAGCGGAACGAACGAGGGATCGACCAGTTCGTCATGCTCGTTGGCACGGCCGGAGACCGCCTCGACACACACGTCGTCGGGGGTGAGGTCGCCGAGCGCCACCACGGCGCGCACCGTGAGCGGCGTGCCGAGCCGCGGTGCGCCCGCGTCGGCCTCGACGTGCTCGATGTGCACGTCCGGCCAGGCCATCGTGACCCGGCGCTTCCACGCGGCCAGCTCGCGGGCCGTGCGGTAGGTGCCGCCGTCGGCAAGGGCCCGGGACGAACCGGTGGCCGGGGCGTACAGCGTGGTGACGTAGTCCCGGACCATCCGCTCGGCCGGGACCCGGGGACCGAGTACCCGGAGGGTGTGCCGGATCATCTCGACCCAGCCGTCTGGTACGCCGTCGGGGCCGACGTTGTAGAACAGCGGCGCCACCGAGGTGCCGAGCAGCTCGTACAGCGCCTGGGCCTCCAGCTCGTCGCGGCGGTCGGGGTCCGGCACGCCGTCGGCGGACGGGATGGCCCAGCCGTTGCCGCCGTCGTACCACTCGTCCCACCAGCCGTCCCGGACCGACAGGTTCAGGCCGCCGTTCAGGGCCGCCTTCATGCCGGAGGTCCCGCACGCCTCGAGCGGCCGCAGCGGGTTGTTCAGCCAGACGTCACACCCGCGTACCAGGGCGCGCGCCATCTGCATGTCGTAGTTGGGCAGGAACACGATGCGGTGGCGCACCCGCGGGTCGTCGGTGAACTGGACCATCTGCTGGATCAGCCGCTTGCCGCCCTCGTCGGCCGGGTGCGCTTTGCCGGCGATCACGATCTGGATCGGCCGGTCCGGGTCCAGCAGCAGCTCGGTCAGCCGGTCCGGGTCGTTCAGCATCAGCGTGAGGCGCTTGTACGACGGGACCCGGCGGGCAAAGCCGATGGTGAGCGTGTCCGGGTCGAAGACGTCGTCGATCCAGGTCAGCTCGGCCTCGCTGGCGCCGCGCTGGCGCCAGGAGGCACGCAGCCGCTTCCGGGTCTCCGCCACCAGGCTGGCCCGCAGCGCCCGGCGCGCGGACCAGATCCGGCCGTCCGGCAGATCGGCCGCCCGCTCCCAGTCCCAGTTGCCGCCCTCGCTCAGGGTGGCCTCGCCCGGGTCGGCGAGCTCCAGGACCCCGCCGGCGACCCAGGACGCCGGGTGCACGCCGTTGGTGATGGAGCCGATCGGGACCTCGGCTTCCTCGAACCCGGGCCACAGGCCGGAGAACATCTGGCGGCTCACCGCGCCGTGCAGCTTGCTCACGCCGTTCACCCGCTGGGCGAGCCGCATGCCCATCACGGCCATGTTGAAGACGTGCGGATCACCGCCTGGGTACGTCTCGGCCCCGAGCGCCAGCACGCGCTCCACCGGCAGCGCCGGGTCGCCGGCCTCCTTGCTGAAGTAGCGCTCGACGAGATCGCGGGGGAACCGGTCGATGCCGGCCGGGACCGGGGTGTGCGTGGTGAACACGGTCCCCGCCCGGCACGCCTCCAGCGCCTCGTCGAAGTTCAGGTCCTGCGCGGCGTAGGTGCGGATGCGCTCCAGGCCGAGGAAACCGGCGTGCCCCTCGTTGGTGTGGAACACCTCAGGCTCCGGGTGCCCGGTGATCGCGCAGAAGGCCCGGACGGCGCGCATGCCGCCGATGCCGAGCAGCAGTTCCTGCCGGAGCCGGTGCTCGGTGCCGCCGCCGTACAGCCGGTCGGTGACCTCGTGCAGGGCCGGCTCGTTCTCTTCCACGTAGGAGTCGAGCAGCAGCAGCGGCACGCGGCCCACCCGGGCCAGCCAGACCTGGGCGGACAGCACGTGCCCTTCGGCCATGGTCACGGTGATCCGCACCGGGGTGCCGGCGGCGTCGCGGAGCAGGTCGAGCGGCATGCCATTCGGGTCAGTGGCCGGGTAGCGCTCACCCTGCCAGCCGTCTGCGGACAGCGACTGGGTGAAGTAACCGTGCCGGTAAAGCAGCCCGACGCCGATGAGCGGCACACCCAGGTCGCTCGCGGCCTTGAGGTGGTCGCCGGCCAGGATGCCGAGGCCACCGGAGTACTCCGGCAGGACCTCGGTGATGCCGTACTCGGGTGAGAAGTACGCGATCGCGGACGGCGCCGCGGCCAGCGGCCCGTTCCCGGCGGCGCGCTGGAACCAGCGCGGCCCGGCCAGGTAACCGCCCAGGATCCGCGCCGCCGCGTCCAGCCGGGCCAGGAAGCCCTGATCGGCCGCGAGCGCGGCCAGCCGCTCCGGGCGCAGGGCGGACAGCATGGAGATCGGGTCACCGCCGGACGCGTCCCACGCCGCCGGGTCGATCGACGCGAACAGGTCAACGGTTTCGGGGTGCCACGACCATCGCAGATTGAGCATGAGGTCGCGCAGGGGAGCCAGCGGCTCGGGCAGCACAGTACGGACGGTGAACCGGCGGATCGCTTTCACGATGAGTGACCCTAGTGCGTTCGCGCCAGTGCGGGGGCACCAGCCGCCGGTTCCGTGCCGCTTGTCACATGGCGGCCAGCCTGCGGTGCTTTCAGCAAGAAAATCACGCCCAATCATGCAGAACGAGCACGTTGTGGCACTCTCTAGCACACCTCGCCGCCGCCAGGCAGGGTCCAAGACCAGCAAATTCCGGTGCCCGGGCCTGGCCCCGCATGCAGTGCGCCAGATTTGTTAAGTCTTTGTGACTCACTGTCGCGCAAGCCCCAGAGGGTGCCACAGAGCACATCAGGCCCGTTCGGTATCCATGAAGTGGCCGGCCGGCGCGGGACGCGCGCGGAAGTTACCGAGCCGCAGTGGCGCCGCACTGGCACGCCTACCAGCGGTCTCGATAGCGTGACTGCCGTGATCGGACGAATCCCCATTCTCGATGTTCAGCCCGCCGTGGACTGTGGCCGCCGGGCGGCCAAGGCGGTAGCCGGCGAGACGTTCCCGGTGAGCGCGACCGTGTTCCGCGAGGGGCACGGCATCATCGCCGCGGGCGTGGTCCTGCGCGATCCCGACGGCGGCACCCGGCCGATGGAGATCATGCAGGAGCTCGCGCGGGGCACCGACCGGTACGGCACGGACATCACCGCGGACCGCGAGGGCGGCTGGTCCTTCCGCATCGAGGCGTGGGCGGATCCGATCGCCGACTGGCACCACGACGCGGCCATCAAGGTGCCGCGCGGCCAGGACATCGAGCTGATGATGGCCGAGGGCGCGCTGCTGTTCCGGCAGGCGTCGAAGTCGATCATCCGGTCGTCCCGGATCCGGCTGCCCGATCCGGGTCCCGATGACCCCGCCGCCGACGGCAAGCCGATCCCGCCGGACGTGGCGCGGGCCGCGCTCGCCGAGGTGGCGGTGCTGCTCCGGGACCCCGCCCTTACGCCGTGGGACCGGCTGACGGCGACCCGGCAGCCGGAGATCACCCGGATGCTGTGGGCCTACCCGCTGCGCAAGCTGGTCACCCGGTCCCGGCGGATGCCGCTGACCGTGGACCGGGAGCGGGCGCTGTACGGCTCCTGGTACGAGTTCTTCCCGCGGTCCGAGGGCGTGCAGATCGACCCGATGGGGCGGCACGAGCCGGTGTCGGGCACGCTGCGCACCGCGGCGCGGCGGCTGGACGCGATCGCGGAGATGGGATTCGACGTCGTCTACCTGCCGCCGGTCCACCCCATCGGCACCGCGTTCCGCAAGGGCCCGAACAACACCCTGGACCCGCAGCCCGGTGACCCGGGATCCCCGTGGGCGATCGGCTCGGCGGACGGCGGCCACGACGCCATCCACCCGGATCTGGGGACGTTCGATGACTTCGACGCGTTCGTGGCCCGGACCCGCGAGCTCGGCATGGAGGTGGCGCTGGACTTCGCGCTGCAGGCGTCGCCGGATCACCCGTGGGTGAAAGAGCATCCGGAGTGGTTCACCACCCGGGCCGACGGCACGATCGCCTATGCGGAGAATCCGCCCAAGAAATACCAGGACATTTACCCCGTCAACTTCGATAATGACCCGGCGGGAATCTACGCGGAGTCGCTCCGGATCCTCCGGCTGTGGATGGATCACGGCGTCCGGATCTTCCGCGTGGACAACCCGCACACCAAGCCGCTGGCGTTCTGGGAGCGGCTGCTGGCCGAGGTGCGCGCGACCGACCCCGATGTGCTGTTCCTGGCCGAGGCGTTCACCCGGCCGGCCATGATGCGCGCGCTGGCCATGGTCGGATTCCACCAGTCCTACACGTACTTCACCTGGCGCAACCACGCCGATGAGCTGGCCGATTACCTGCGCGAGCTGGCCGGCGAGACCGCGCCGTACATGCGCCCCAACTTCTTCACCAACACCCCGGACATCCTGCACGAGTACCTGCAGCGGGGCGGCCGCGCGGCCTTCGAGATAAGGGCGATCCTGGCCGCCATGCTTTCACCGACCTGGGGTATCTACTCGGGGTACGAGCTGTGCGAGAACGTACCGCTGCGGCCCGGCAGCGAGGAGTACATGAACTCGGAAAAATACCAGTACCGCCTCCGCGACTGGGATCAGGCCGCGCGCGACAACATCGGTATTGCCTCACTCATCACGTCGCTCAATAGAATCCGTAAATCACACCCTGCACTGCACCGGCTGCGTAACCTACGCTTTCATACAGTTGATCAGCCGGACTGGCTCTGCTTCTCCAAACGCGTCACCCCGCGGGAGGCGGCCGCGGAACAGTCCGGTGATGCAGGTTCCGGTAGCGGCCGGGCCGACACCGTCCTGGTGATCGTCAACCTCGATCCCCACCAGGCACGTGAGGCCACCGTCTGGCTGGACCTGCCGGCGCTGGGGCTGGACTGGGGAGCCGAGTTCACCGTTACCGATGAGCTCAGCGGCCGGTCCCACCGATGGGGGCAGGCCGACTACGTTCGCCTGGACCCGTCCGTCACGCCGGCGCACATCTTCACGGTCAGCGTCGATCGGCCAGGAATGTAACAGCAAGCACACGCAGGAGAACCAGTCGTGACAGAGCTCGACGCGGCGAGGGACCGGCCCACCAGCACCACCCACCAGCCCGGGTTCATGGCGTCGCCCGGCGAGCCGGTGCCCGATCCCTTCTCCTTCGACCGGCCCCGGGACCCGGACTGGTACAAGCGGGCAGTGTTCTACGAGGTGCTGGTGCGCGGCTTCCAGGACTCCACCGGCGACGGCACCGGCGACGTCCGGGGGCTGACCTCACGGCTGGACTACCTGCAGTGGCTCGGCATCGACTGCCTGTGGCTGCTGCCGATCTACGAGTCGCCGCTCAAGGACGGCGGATACGACATCTCCGACTTCATGAAGGTGCTGGACGACTACGGCACCATCGGGGACTTCGTGGAGCTCGTGGAGGAGGCGCACAAGCGCGGCATCCGCGTCATCGCCGACCTGGTGATGAACCACACCAGCGACCAGCACCCCTGGTTCCAGGCGTCCCGGGCCGAGCCGGACGGGCCGTTCGGTGACTTCTACGTATGGTCGAACACCGACGACAAGTACGCCGAGGCGCGGGTCATCTTCGTCGACACCGAGCAGTCGAACTGGACCTACGACCCGGTGCGCGGGCAGTACTACTGGCACCGGTTCTTCTCCCACCAGCCCGACCTGAACTTCGAGAACCCGGCCGTCGCGGACGCGATGATCGAGGTCCTGCGGTTCTGGCTGGACCTGGGGATCGACGGCTTCCGGCTGGACGCGGTGCCCTACCTGTACGAGCGGGAGGGCACGAACTGCGAGAACCTCAAGGAGACGCACGAGTACCTCAAGCGGATCCGTGCCGAGGTGGACCGGCTGTACCCGGACCGGGTGCTGCTGGCCGAGGCGAACCAGTGGCCGGGCGACGTGGTGGAGTACTTCGGCGACCCCGCCACCGGCGGCGACGAGTGCCACATGGCTTTCCACTTCCCGCTGATGCCGCGCATCTTCATGGCCGTCCGGCGGGAGCAGCGCTACCCGATCTCGGAGATCATGGCGCAGACCCCGCAGATCCCATCCCGCTGCCAGTGGGGGATCTTCCTGCGCAACCACGACGAGCTGACGCTCGAGATGGTGACCGACGACGAGCGCGACTACATGTGGACCGAGTACGCCAAGGATCCCCGGATGAAGGCCAACATCGGGATCCGCCGGCGGCTCGCGCCGCTGCTCGACAACGACCGGAACCAGCTCGAGCTGTTCACCGCGCTGCTGCTGTCGCTGCCGGGCTCGCCGGTGCTGTACTACGGCGACGAGATCGGCATGGGCGACAACATCTGGCTCGGTGACCGGGACGGTGTCCGCACCCCCATGCAGTGGACCCCGGACCGCAACGGCGGCTTCTCCAGCTGCGACCCGCAGCGGCTGTACCTGCCGCCGATCATGGACCCGATCTACGGCTTCCAGGCACTGAACGTGGAGTCGCAGACCCGCAACCCCGGTTCGCTGCTGCACTGGACCCGGCGCATGATCGAGATCCGGAAGCGGCACCCGGTCTTCGGCACCGGCGCGTACGTGGAACTCGTCTCGTCCAACCCCAGCGTGCTGGCGTTCGTCCGGACCACCGCCGAGACCGACCAGGGGCCGGACGGGTCGGACATGATCCTGTGCGTGAACAACCTGTCCCGGTTCCCGCAGCCGGTCGAGCTGGACCTGCGCCGGTTCCGCGGGGTAACCCCGGTGGAGTGCATGGGCGGTGTCACGTTCCCCCGTATCGGCGAGCTGAACTACCTGCTCACGCTGCCGGGCCACGGTTTCTACTGGTTCCAGCTCCCCCCGCCTCGGGAGGAGCACGAGCATTAGGGAACGATAGAGCCCGCAGTGGCCCGCGTGCCGGTGGCTCCCTTCCGGGACCGGGCCTGACCGGGCCTGACCAGAACGCCGCGCCCGAATCATCCCGGGGCACTCGATTCCCGGGGGTTTCAGGAAACCCTTCAGGGGGAGTGGGTATGTCAAGGTGATGAGACTCGAGGATGCGCTCGCGACCTGGCTGCTGGAGCAGCGCTGGTTCGCTGGCAAAGGCCGGACCCTCCGTGACCTGGCCGTGGTGGCCGATACCGAGGTCGCGGCGGGCGATCCTGCGCTGCGGCATCTTATCGTCCTGGTCTCGCACGGTGCGACCGCCGACCACTACCAGATTCTGATCGGCCTGCGCTCACACCTGCCCGACTGGCTGGAGCATGCGCGGATCGGCACGATGGGCGACGGCAGGCATGTCTACGACGCGCTGCACGATCCGGAGCTGACGCGTCACCTGCTCCGCGCCATCGCGGCCGACGAGACCATCGAGTCCCTGCACTTCTCCCGCGAGCCCGGCACGGAGATCGAGACCGAGCTGGACAGCATCGTGCTCACCGCGGAGCAGAGCAACACCAGCCTCGTGTTCGGCGAGCAGTCGATCCTGAAGGTCTTCCGCCGGGTCTCCCCCGGCCCCAACCCCGACCTGGAGGTCACGTCCGCGCTGTCCCAGCTGGGGTCGCCGCACGTGGCCGAGCCGTTCGGCTCTATCGAGACGCTGATGGACGGGGTCACCACGACGCTGGCGATCCTGTCCAAGTACCTGCGGACGGCCACCGACGGGTGGACGCTCGCGGCGACCAGCGTCCGTGACCTGTACGCCAGCGACCTGTACGCGAACGACGCCACCGGACCGTTCCGCGCGCTGACCGGCACCGGCGAGCCGGCCAGCGGAACCAGCGCGGCCAGCGCGGCCGGCGCGGGCGGCGACTTCGCCGGGGAGGCGCACCGGCTCGGCGCCGCGACGGCCGAGGTGCACCGGGACCTCGCCGAGGCGTTCGGCGCCGACGTGCTGCCCCCGGACGCGCTGCGCGACATGGCCGAGCAGATGTACCGCCGCCTCGACCTGGCCACCGCGGCCGTGCCCGAACTGGCCCGGCACGCCGACATGATCGGCAACGCCTATTCCAGCCTGGCCAAGATAAACGAGCCGGTCCCGGCCCAGCGGGTCCACGGCGACTACCACCTCGGCCAGGTCATGCGGACCGAGACCGGCTGGATCCTGCTCGATTTCGAGGGTGAGCCGGCCAGCCCGCTGGCCCAGCGGCGGGCCCGCTCGTCGCCGATGCGTGACGTGGCCGGTATGCTCCGCTCGTTCGACTACGCGGCCCGGTTCCAGCTGCTCACCCACCCGGACGCGGACCGGCTCCGCGGGGTGGCCCGGGAGTGGATACGGCGCAACAGCGACGCGTTCTGCGCCGGGTACGCCGAGGCGGGCGGGCTCGACCCGGTCGCCAACGAGGTGCTGCTGCGGGCCCTGCAACTCGACAAGGCGGTGTACGAAGTGATGTACGAAGCCAGGCACCGGCCATCCTGGCTGCAGATCCCACTGGAATCGCTGGCCGACTTCCCCGACTGATCGACGGCGATCTGATCACCATGACAACTGACGACGGCGTACCGCGCGATCCGGACGGCCTCCCCGGCGAGGCGCCCGTCCGCACCAGGCCCGCTGACATACGGTCTTCCGACATGCCATCCTCCCCCCCTGCCACGCCACCTTCCGCAGAATCCGTCGCCCAGCCCGACGGCAGGCGGGCCCGGCCGGATGTGCCCGGGGGCAGTGCTGTGCCCGGGGCGGCACCGGAACCGGCGCAGCCACGGCAGGCGGCGGACGCCGCCGGGGTCAACCTGGGTGAGATCAGGCGCATCGTCGCGGGCCACCATCACGACCCGCACTCGATCCTCGGCGTGCACCCCGGGCCGGACGGGTTCACGATCCGCACCTTCCGGCCGTCCGCGGCGACCGTCGCGGTCCTGCTCGAAGACGGGCGCCGGTTCCCGATGGAACACGTGCAGCTGGGCGTGTTCGCGGCGACCGTGCCGTTCGGCGACGCGGCCGGCGACCCCGGTGCGGCTCCGGCGTACCGGATCGCCGTCGCCTACCCCGGCCCGGACGGCATCGCCGGCCCGGAGATCATCTCCGACGACCCCTACCGCTACCTGCCGATGCTGGGCGAATTCGACCTGTACCTGATCGGTGAGGGACGGCACGAGGAACTGTGGCGCGTCCTGGGGGCGCACGTCCGCGACCTCGGCTCCGACGGCCTCGGGGAGATCACCGGCACCTCGTTCGCGGTCTGGGCGCCCAACGCCCGCGGCGTCCGGGTCATCGGCGATTTCAACCACTGGAACGGCCAGGGTCACCCCATGCGCTCGCTGGGTGGCGCGGGTATCTGGGAACTGTTCCTGCCCGATGTGGGCGAAGGGTCCCGTTACAAGTACGAGATCTGCGGGCCGGACGGCGTATGGCGGGCCAAAGCCGACCCAATGGCGGAAGGCACCGAGACGCCGCCGGCCACTGCGTCCGTGGTGGTGTCGGCGCATCACGAGTGGCAGGACGGCGCCTGGATGACGGAACGGCTCCGGCGCGAGGCCGTGCGGGAGCCGCTGAGCATCTACGAGGTGCACCTCGGCTCCTGGCGGCCGGGACTGTCGTACCGCCAGCTGGCGGAGGAACTCCCGGCCTACGTCACGGACCTGGGCTTCACGCACGTGGAATTCCTGCCGGTCGCGGAGCACCCCTTCGGCGGGTCCTGGGGGTACCAGGTCACGTCCTACTACGCCCCGACGTCCCGGTTCGGCAGCCCGGACGACTTCCGCTACCTGGTGGACAAGCTGCACCAGGCCGGCATCGGCGTGATCATCGACTGGGTTCCCGCGCACTTCCCCCGGGACGACTGGGCGCTGGCCCGGTTCGACGGGACCGCGCTGTACGAGCACCCCGACCCGCGCCGCGGCAGCCACCCGGACTGGGGCACGCTGATCTTCAACTACGGCCGGACCGAGGTGCGCAACTTCCTGGTGGCCAACGCGCTGTACTGGCTGTCGGAGTTCCACATCGACGGCCTGCGGGTCAACGCGGTCGCCTCCATGCTGTACCTGGACTACTCCCGGGGGCCCGGCCAGTGGACGCCCAACCAGTTCGGCGGGCGGGAGAACCTGGAGGCCGTGTCGTTCCTGCAGGAGGTCAACGCCACCTGCTACCGGCGCCAGCCGGGGATCATGATGATCGCGGAGGAGTCCACGGCCTGGCCCGGCGTGACCCGGCCGACCCACCTCGGCGGCCTGGGGTTCGGCTTCAAGTGGAACATGGGCTGGATGAGCGACACCCTGACCTACCTGAGGCGGGATCCGGTCTACCGGCAGTACCACCAGAACGAGCTGACGTTCTCGCTGATCTACGCGTTCAGCGAGAACTACATCTTGCCGCTGTCGCACGACGAGGTGGTGCACGGGAAGGGCTCGCTGCTCGGCAAGATGCCCGGCGACGACTGGCGCCGGTTCGCGGGCCTGCGCACCCTGCTCGCCTACATGTGGTCCCACCCGGGCAAGCAGCTGCTGTTCATGGGGTCGGAGTTCGGCCAGGCCGCCGAGTGGTCCGAGGAGCGCGGCCTGGACTGGTGGGTGCTCGGCGACGAGTACCACGCCGGCGTCCAGCAGCTCGTCCGGGACATGAACGCGTTCTACCGCGCCTCACCGGCGCTGTGGGCGCTGGACGCCTCCCCCGACGGGTTCAGCTGGATCGACGCCAACGACGCGGCCGGCAACACGCTGTCCTACCTGCGGTTCGCGGCGCCGGCCCCGTCCGAGGCCCCGGCACCGCCCCCCGTCCCGTCCTGGCTGGTCGCGGAGAAGGCCGGATCGGCGGACCCGGTACCGGTACCGGTACCGGCCGGGGCGGCCCCGGAGGCGACGGCGCTGCCGGGCCCGATCGGTTTCCCGCCCACCGCTCAGGGCGCGACGACGCTCGCCGTAGTGGCGAACTTCTCCGGCGGCCCGTACGAGAAGTACAAGCTCGGCCTGCCGCACGCCGGCCGGTGGGCGGAGGTCCTCAACACCGACGCGGCGATCTACGGCGGCAGCGGCGTGGGCAACCTGGGCGCCGTGCAGGCGGTCGAGGAGGCGTGGCACGGCCGGCCCGCCTCGGCGACGATCACCGTCCCGCCGCTCGGTGTCCTCTGGCTCGCCCCCGAGACCTAAAAGCGCAGGCTCATGAGCCTTACCGAGCAGCCATCCCTCAGCCAGCTCGCCGACCCGGCCACCGTCACGAACCCCTACCCGGTGCTGGCCGCGTTCCGCGAGGCGTCCCCGTACGCCGTGCTCGACGGCAGCCTGGTCGTGCTCGGCCGGCACGCCGACTGCTCCCGGATCCCGGCTGACAATTGGATGCCCATCGGTCTTCGTCAGTGCTGAAACACACGACAAATCGCGTCAAGCACGGCAATGATGGCGTCAGGACCGCTGGAAGCTACCGCCAGCAGGGCGAACAGCGAGATCACACCGCTCAGCGCGACCGCTAGGTTGACGCGGGTGACCTTCATCGAAGCCACGACGACCACCACAGACGCGGCGGCGGCCAGATAGACCAGATAGACGAGAGTCTGTGCCATTTGTGCGCTTCCTTTGGGCGAGAGGTTCGGGGGATGTCCTTACACCCTGTTCACGACAGCCACGGTGCGGCTTATGCACTAAACGACGAAAACGTTCGCCTACTTGTTCGAGTGGCCAGCTGTATTCCTGCGGACGTCAGTAACCGGATCGGGGTGACACGCTCGCCGCATCCGCCGCCATGAGCATGAGCGCCCGGGTGAGCGGGTCCATGTATGTGGACATTCAAAAAACTGCGCAACATCCGTGATGGCGGCTGGCGCGCCGCCGGCCACGCGCAAGGCGGCCGCAACACCCGAGGCAACCCCTCAGCGGCGCAATTGCAAGCCGGTGATCGGCTACAGCCACATGCACACCGCCCCGACGACTACTCCCGGTGCAGCCGACGACCCTCGGTCACGACCGCGCAGATCCCATACGCGTTAGGAGATCCACCGCGTGCCGCCGGTCAAGATCACACCTCAAGTATGGATCTTTGAGGCGCTTCTTAATATCCTCAGCGTTCCCTCGCAGCAGAGAGGCTATCTGAATGGCCGGCGCAGACTGCGCTGGTTCACGATCACGCAAGATCGTCAAGAGCGCACGCATCGGACCCGGCGGGGCCTGGCATGCCTTGGTTACCACGTCCGGGAGAACGTCGTCCGGTATGTGCCTACCGTGATGAGAAAGCGCGGCCAAGGTCATAGCCGCACTGCCCGGCTGCAGGGATGACGCTGTGGCCAGTACGTCCCGTACGGCCTCCTCCCACCGGTCACGCCACCATGCCGACTTACCACTAAGCCAAGCCAGAGCCCATAGCCTCTGGAAACTAGGCTGAGTTTCTCTGGGGCTGGTCAGCCGATCCACTTGGAAAGCCACTCCCTGCCGCTGGAGATGGTAAGCCGTCCAGCCGAGCGCGACGAGATACTTCGCGACATCCAGGGTGCTTCCCCTGATAGCGACGCGCCGCGCCCAAGGGGCTTCGCTCACCGTTCGCGCTAGACGCTGCACCTCCACGGTTCCCAGTACATCGGCGGCACAGGATAGGAAACGACTCAGGTCGGCTAGAGCCAGACGCTGCGGAACACCGTAGAGAATCGCCGACCGCATAAGTACGGTGGAATGGCTGGTCAGACCGATAGCTTGCCACATTGACGCCGTCGTGGCAATTGCGGGGAGCGATTCCCTGGGTACCCAATCCAGTGCCACTCTCGACGATTCCCGCCGACGTTTAGCGCAGGCGACGGTCTCTTCGAGTGATGTCCATGTTGCCATGAGAGGCAGCGCGGCACTCAGCATGGGCAGGCTTGTAGACGTCACCACCACTTCTTCGATCAATTCGCGCAAATATGTTCCCGGCGATGGTCGTTCGACCAACCGATGCAAACGGCTCGAGGCGACAATACGGCCACGCGCTTCGAGGTTGGGGTCTGCCAGATCATCCATCAGCGGCTCCCACCCGTCGCCTTCTTCGACGACCTGCGCAACCTCTCGCGCCAGGCCAGGCCGACATTTCTCTGCGGCCTGCAACAAATCGGCAGCGACCAAAGGGAGGGCCCGACTCACGCAAAAGGCGACATGTCTAACCGGAACGTAGTTGATCAAGTCCTTTTGAACGCGGGCCATGATGCTCAACTGAATGGCGGCTCTACCCGGCTGGCGCGCCAGGACAAGCGGGCTCCTATGTTTTTCGAAATGCTCGACGAGTGCGGTGCGAAGAACATGTCTCGGTCGTTCCCGACCGCCCAATCTCAACATATGCAAGATCACTTGGGCGGTCTCCAGAACAGCGTCAAGGTCAGAACTCTGGTCGATCGCACAGAATCGACAGGTCTGTGGACCTTTGTCAAATCGCTGCGACACGTTTCGCAGCGTGTCTCCCTGATTTCCGGGACGCTTCTGGCTGCGGGCGCGGGCGTCCAGCCGCAAGGCGAGCCTTACGTTGACGGCGAGCGCCGCCGCTGTCGGCGCCGACTCAATCCGGCTGGCGATAACGTTCGGCGTACTGTCGTCAAGGAGGATGTCCAACACCGACTTTCCCCCCGGTGGAGCCAAGATGCCGTCCTCCTCGGCTTGGATGAGCAGGAGAGCTAGCCGAGCCGACCAAATTCGCGGTGAGGGAAACTTGAGATTTTCTGTGACCCGTGGAAGCAGATCATCACAAATACTCTCGATTTTCTTGTGGCCGGCAGTCAGCAGTCCGTTGACGAGATGCATGGCGATTGACATTTGCGGCGTCTCCAGCATCCCCTGGATCAGCTCGTTGTCAAGGTTCTCCAGCAAGACGCCCGCCGCGCGATGCAGTGGAGGATCGAACTCAGAATCCGTACGCAATAGTGCTTGGAGTAGCCGACCGACCCCTTTCGGGTCCGGATACCGCTTGATCTGATCGGCTAGTCTCCGCAGCAGATCTGCGTTGGGGACTGGGGGGTGACCGTCCGGCCCTGAGGTGTACAGCATGCGGCGCAGGCCGTCGATGTCCCAGTTCAGCATCATGTAGACGATCTCAGCTGCCACAGACGGCGGGCTAGAGCACAGTCGTTCGGCAAGCACCGGAGACAGCCCGGAGCTCAGCGCAGTGCGCATGACGCGGCGTGTAACCGGTCGTGAAATGGAGCCGAGCGCGTTAAGCCCATTGACGAGTTGGCTGACGTGGCACTTAGGCGCCTGCTGGACAATAATTTTCGCGAGTTTTTCCGGATTCGACTCAGTATCACCACACAAGAGCTGCAGCGACAGCATAGCCAGACGGCTATCAATAGGCCAATTTTCATCTAGGCTTTGGTCGAGCAGTTTTCCTGGAATGGTGACCGTCTGAGAAGAGCGGGCCCGGATCTTGTGGGTCATCAGAAGCGTGCGAACAATATCGCGTGCGGCAACCAGCTCATCGATGTTGCTCGGCATCTCCGTCGCAAATATCTCGTCCTGACTCAGCGACGTAACTAGGTTCGCCTCACTCCTTAGCTGATCCCAGTGAAACAACTCGCTGACCAGGACGGCGCGATTGCAGATTCGTCGCTGCGAGCGAAGAGAACGGTTAAGGCGCCGTGGGGTTAGCGCACCGATGGCAGCCTGAACGTATGTCTCCCGCTCCTCGATAGCGATTCTGTTCTGCAAGCGACGCAGCACCCGCAAAGCTTGAGCAAGCTCACGCGGATCTTCTTGATGAGGGACGAGGTCGCGAATTCTTACAGCCAACTCCTTTAGAAGTGACGATTGAATCTCTCGAGGTGCATTCGCGGCACAAGCACCGGCTAGCCGCGAGATTTGAACGTACTCAGTACAGCGTTCCACGGCGGCTAGAAGCTTCTGCCAGTCCAGTCGCCCTGGCTCCATGTGATCGGCGCCTCGTTGTCCGCCAAGCAGAATGGTAAGATCACCGATCCGTTCTTCTGCAGCGAGCCGCCGCAGGACACTGGCGACTCCGGTCAAGTCATCGTTATCGACGAGCCATCTGAGATAATGGATCAAGGCATGCCGGTGGGCGGCCGACAGATCAAGATTTCCTCTGAGACTGTCCAGCACGTGCTGAGCGTCGTAGCTTGAAACACGGTGGGCCAGTACATCCACACTCGTGCCTGCCAGAACGAGCGCATGCGCCGCCACGAATTTCGAAGATGGAATGACACCGAGGGAAATTACCGCAGCCACCGCCGCGCAGACAAGGCGATGCTCTGATTGGTTGACATCTGGCAACCGCAAGGGAGCCTGCGGAAGATCGATCGGGCAGCCTTGCGCTTCAAGGTGCTGTACAGCCCGGGCCAGTCGAGTCGGCCAGCTCATCCTGCCACTGAGTGCGGCCGCGTAATATTCCGGGCTCAAGGTCCCACCGGCTTGCTCGGCCAACTGCTTCAGTATCTCGTACTGGTCAGGTTCCGAAAGGCCCGACGAATAGAAGGGCGCGCGGTGACTTTCCCATTCTTCCACTTTGCCCGTGACGTCGATCTGATGACCATGGCCGTCGACTACCAGCAGAAGGTTCCAGCCATGCTTGATAATCGCTTCACCGAAGGCGTCCAGATCATTGCCGCCTGGACGGCCAGCTACATTCCTGACATCGTCGAGGATGATCAGGCGATTAGGACAGGTACCGGGTAGCAGCAGAGAAGCGGCTTGAATCAGGTTCTGTACGGGAGGCAGGTCGCCGTCAGGACGGGTGAGCCGCAGAGCGGCGACGTGCCACCCTTCATTCTCCAGATCATCTGCGGCCATCAAGGCAGCTGTGCTGCGTCCATAGCCGGGTTTTCCCGCGACGATGGCGTACGTACCCCAAGATTGGCGGTCTGCCTGGTGATCAGCCGAATGAAAGTGCCCAAGTATCTTTCTCTGCAGCTCAGACTTTACGATAGCTGGCCGGCCATTTACCTGTGGTCCCCTTGGAATTTCACGGAGCCCATGCTGGGCGAAGCCCAGCTGGTCCAGGCGGCGGTGGCAGGCTGATTCCCACCAAGTGTCCCAGGCTTTCCCCCAGGCACAGCTGGCGGCAGCAGCGAGGTGCGGCCTGCTTCCATGCGCACAGGGTGGCATGGAACGGACGCCGAGCACCGGCCCGCCGGCGGGAGCGAGAAGCCACTCAGATACTTCCCTGTCATCACTCACATGTATCCGTGGCGCGAACATCTCCCGAACACCCGCTCGCTTGCGGGTGATGGTATCGGCATCCATCTGATCGATCTGCCATTGGAGATCGCAATGGGAAAGCACTCCAGTCGCCACGATGTCAGGTTGACCAAGTTCCCTGACCGTCGTTGCGAGCACGTCCAGCGCCACAGCCAGTCCTGCCGACCTGCCCTCCAAGCGCGGTCGCCTCAGCACGCCCGAAACTACGAAGTCATGGTGGACTGGCCCGTCGCCGACGGCATCCACGCTCTGCAACAGGCTCCATGCGGCGGCGACGCCTTGCTCTACGCCCTTCTGGAAGGATTGCGCCCATGGGGCCGGGTCAGCAAAAACGGCCACGTTGGCACCGGTGTCATCCAGGCGGAGTGTTGTGCCGGAAGTGCCAGGTTGTCTATCTGCACGATGTAGCCTGACGATCACCGGATCGCCATTCAGCATGGTTATAACGGGAATCCCGCCTTCACGCCCTTCCGGGCCGACGTCCAAAGCCTGCAGGGCGGTCGCCGACTGAATGGGAGACGTGTCCTGCAAGGTACGCAACAGCTGCACAGCTTCGCGGATCGCACTGTTGCTTTCACACGCCGCCTGAATGAGGATGAAGTCGCCGTTGTCAAGTCCGCGCAGCAATCGGGCAGCCGGCCCGAAGTCGGGATCCCTCAGCCAGGACGGGACCGCACGAAAAACGCTGCGCCGCACTGAGCCAAAGCCTCCCACGGCGACATCGACTTGGCGGATTAGGTCGGCTATATGCTGCAGACGCTGCTCGATGCTGTAGTCCTCGGGGTTCTTACGCACTTCCGACTCGAAAGTGTGGATGTCGAGAAGGAGAGCCTGCAGGTGCTCTGATTCACTAAACATCAGCGAAATTCCAAGCCGAGCAGGATCTCTTCCGCCGGGACCGATCCGGACGGCACGACGATGTCTTTCTCAGTAGCCAGCCGCCGCCCATCCCGAGTCCACAGGCCACCGGAAGGTTCGGGTTCCACTATGCGCAACCGGACGTTGGTACCGTCAAAGCCAGTCGTCAACCGCAGCGCGGCGCTCTGGCCATCTGCCGATGTCACACGAACGTCGTCGAACGAGCGACGCTCGCTCGTCGTTGGCGCTGCCGCGGAGGCCGCGGCACCTGTCGCGAAATCGACCTCGGCGATCCGGCCCAGCACGGGCTCACGGTCCAGCGCTACGTCGACATAAATCACCGCAACGTCATCTGGCACGTGCACGCTGGTCACGGCCTGGCGTCCTTCCCGACGTAGAACCGCGCGGCGGACGGTCGGGCCGGGGCCTTCGCACGTGGCATAGACCTCGCCGGCCACCAGAAAGTCCTGAGCCTGAACAACGACCCGGCCCGTTAGCAGCCTGGCCTCGAAGTCGCCGTCCAGACCGACCGAGCTGGGACGGTCCGCCGACAAACGAACCGTGGGCCACCAGTCACGGCCCGGATCAGCAGGCACCACGCCGCGCCGCCGAAACTCGTGCACGAGCAAGCCGTTACTATCCAGTGCGTCCATTAGCGCAGAGCATCTCGCGCAGTCGACCGCATGCAGTTCGCTCAGCACCTGCCGAGTCAGGAGGACTAGTTCGGGACGCGGGCCTTGCTCCGGCGGCACCGCCCTAGCCAATAGATCAAGGTCAGGACACTGGTCAGACCACGCCTCAGCAAGTCTGCGGCGGACGCTGGGAGTTCGCAGAATCGTCTCGGCAGCGGTAGCCGTTGCCGGTCCCCGGGAAGCGATGCGGGCGAGGTCGTACGACGCGAATGTTTCCCGGGTGCCCGGTACTTGGCGCGTGGTAAGACCAATGATTGCCGCATCCATGTTCTGTCCAGGCTTAGCCATGGTTATCGCCTCTAAGTGGGAGATTCCTCGCGTTGATAGTCCCACGAGATTCCGTTTCAAGGAGCAATCGGCGTAGGGTGGCCTGGGTCTGCTCGTCGACCCCGCTGGCAGGGTCAGCGAGGCTTGCTGCGAGTTCTCGTGGAAATACGTCAATCCAGCGACTGATGGCCGACTGATGGCGACTGACGTCAAACCTGGCCCGTATATCGGCAGCGATGGCTTCCTGGGACGGGAGCCGATCACCCGTCAGCTTACTGTGGAGCCAAACATCAAAGACCGCCTGTTTCGCTTCGCCTGCCCTCCCGCCCAGTAGCGTGGCACGGTACCGGCTGACCGCTTGGCGAAGGACGCGGACCTCATCATTCGCCATGGCGATCTCATCTGGCCCAAGGCCCGGGTCCACAGGAGACGGCACTTCGGCCGTGGGATCGGCAAAATCAGCCTGTTGAAAGATCATGCGCAGACGGTGGGTCTGCTTTCTGCGCCAGTCGATTACCTTTCGCCGCATGCTGAGGACGAGGAACGCTGACAGGGTCCGGTACTCAGATGCCATGATCTTGATTGGGTTGCAGCTCGCGTGTCTAGAGATCAGGTCCCACCCCTTGTCACGCGCAACGCCCACCGCTTCCTCCACCTCAACTGAACTCATTGGCCACTCATACTGGGCGAGAATGTCGCATACAGCTTTGTTCGCCGCGTTATCCACCAGCGGTGCGAACGCTTCCGGGGCTCGTTGGCAACCTCGGCGCAGGCAGGCAATCAGAGCGGCTTGGCACTCCCGGCACTGATCCGTGTGGTGGGCCGCGGTCTCGCCGCGCGTCAACTCGTGGCGCAGGGCGCGCGTCACGACGTAGCATTCGCCGGTTGATGGCGCAGCGCAAGGTGGAACGACGCCTCGTTCTCCCGAGATCTCAGAGATCAGCTTTTTCCCGGCGGTCCGCTGAACGGGCACGGACGCAGCTTCGGATCGGCTATGCGACGGCTGTGTCACCATGAGCCCTCACCTCCTCTCGTCGCCATACACGACACCGCAGTGCCGGAGTATGCATTCGCCACGAAGATTTTGAAAATCGATCGGGCCCCAGCTCCACTGGAGGTGAGAAGGCCGGAAGATACGGACGGTGCGCGACGTGGACCAGCAGAAACTCGCTGCTGGATGTCACTGGATGATAGGTAACTCGGCGGCCCGGCCAGGGCTGAGCCGGGTTACCGCCGCGGAGTCTCCACCTCGCCGTAGGCTGCCCTGGCAGGCCGGAGAACGCGAGGTCGCTAGGCGTCACTCGCCGCAACGCTGCCCCCCCCCGGTCGTGGTGCGGGTTGGCTGCAGAGCCATCGGTATCCCGGCCGCTAGATGCCTATCAGCCACACTCCATCCGGAAACCCCTGCCGAACTCAGGCAGGTCAGCGCATTGAGCGTTGGCTGCCGCGCCCAAGCCAACGGCTGGCGACGGTCGCCATCCATCGGCGGGACGGCCCGAGCACGGCTAACTGAGCCAGCCGCACACTGGCGAAGTTCCTCCATGTCAGACAGACGCTCTGAAAGACCATGAGGATGACTTAATGGTTCGATCTATTGCGGACAAACAACTACTGAGCGGCGAACAACGCTATGACCTCGCTAAATGCTGTTTCTGAGGTCTGAAGGAACCGCCCACCAGCTGGTACAAACTGGCCATGAGAGCTCAACTGGCGTTATGTGCGCTTCGAACTCGGCACCGGCTACTTCAGAAATCAGGCCAGAGATAATTATCTGAGGCTCGAATGGCATAAACAGGATTAATCGTATGAACCAGTGCGGATTTCGACCAGATCGGTCCTCGCCCCGGCTCGGTAGTCGGGGGCAAACGTCGGCGTGGCAGGCGGCGCGTCCCGGTTAGGCCGAAGTTCCCCCGATGATCCGTGCATGGTGCCGTTTGAAGTAGCTGCGGTTTCGGGGTGGTGCGGGTGGGCTGCTGACTACATGATCCCGAGGCGGTGGCTGAGGCCGTGGCAGGTCGAGGGCTTGCCGCTGGAGCCGGGGGTGGTGACGAGCCGGACGGCGGGCAGGGCAGGAGGCCGCGCGGCGATCTTTGCGGGGGCGCCGGACGTAGTCTGGGCTATCCCGGCCATCAGATGGCCCGGCGGCACGAAGGGCGGGAGCCGTTGACCAGCAACCCGGCCGATGGGCGGCCGCTTCCAGACAGGCTGAGCTCGCTGGGGCGGCCGAACTCGATCGCCCACCAGTTCAGCTTCTGGGACGACCGGTACGAGGGACGGCGCTTGTTCGCCGAGGTGCTCGGCACTTTCTTCCTGGTCCTGGCGGCCGCGGGCGGGGGGATGGTGAACGCCCGGTTCGGCGGCCACGCCATCCCGGCCACCGCCCGGGTGGTCGCCCCGGCCCTGACGGTGATGGCGATAATCCTGGCCATGGGGACCGTCTCGGGCGCGCACCTGAACCCGGTGGTCAGCGCCGCGTTCGCGCTGCGCGGCGACTTTCCCTGGCGGCGGGTCCCCGCCTACGTCGTCGCCCAGTTCACCGGCGCCATCCTGGCCACGCTGCTGCTGCGGGGGCTGATCGGGCGGCACGGCAGTGCCGGGCTCACCCTGCCGGGAGCGGGCATCACCACGCCGGTCGCCCTGATCTGGGAGCTGGTGCTGACGACCGGGCTGGTCAGCGTGATCCTCGGCACCGCGTCCGGCGCCCAGCAGGTCGGGGCGTTCGCCGCGATCGGGGTGGGCAGCTATATCGCGCTGGCGGGACTGTGGGGGGCGCCGGTCAGCGGGGCCTCGATGAACCCCGCCCGCTCACTCGGGCCCGCCCTGGTGCTCGGCGACTGGACCGCCTGGTGGGCCTACCTGGCCGGCCCGGCGGCGGGCGCCGTGCTCGCGACCGGGATCGCGCAGATCCTCCGCGGCCCGGGCGGCGGCAGGCAGAGCCGCTGGGCCGCGCAGGGCACGCTGGGAACAGTGTGGCGGCCGGGACCAGCCGGCACCCCGCCGGGCCCGGGCGACCCGCCGGCCGCTGACCACGGCGTCTAGGCCATGTTCATAAGTGTTCATAAATCACTTCCGAAACACGCCCGGCCCTCGCCCGTTACGGGCAGGCTTCTGGGTCGCATGGCAGCGTCGGTTTTTTATCTGACATTGCGCGATTTGGGTGGCAGGATCGCGCAATGGGTACTGATGATGCGCTGGTGGCGGTGCTGCCCGGAAAACCGGCACACCATGCCAGCACACTTCAACCACGCCCGCGAGGACCCGCGACACGCCCGAGACCGCCAACTTAGAAAAACAGACGCTGCCCATGTGCCAGTTTCTCTGCCCGTAGCCGAAAGTCTGCCCGTAACTGCCGGGGAGACGAGCCTGCCGGTGGCGGGGGCACGGTGATGGCGTCGAGCTTGCTGGCCAGATACTCGTGCGCGACGACCGGCGGGAAGCTGGTGCGGCCGATGGGCGGGGGCAGTGATTCCACGACGGCATCGTGGTTGAGCTCGTAGAAGAAGATCAGCGACAGCAGGTCCTCGCCGGGGGCTTCCGGCTGCGGGGGCAGCACGCGGTGCCGGGTGGACCGCCACCGGTCGCCGGTCCAGCGGGCCAGCAGGTCGCCGATGTTGACGGTCAGCGCGGCCGGGTCGTAGGGCGCGTCGGCCCACGTGCCCTCGGAGTAGACCTGAAGACCGCCGCGCCCGGGCTCCCGGTCGAGCACGGTGACCGTGCCGAAATCGGTGTGCGGCCCGATCCGGAACTGGCCCGGCTCGGGCGCCTGGCCCGGCGGGGCCGGCGGATACCAGTTGAGGTTGACCCCGTAGGTGGGATGGCCGAGAAACGGCGCGAAGAAGCCGGCCGGGAGGCCCAGCGCGACCGCGCACAGCGCCATCAGCTCGTCCGACAGGGCGTGCATCCGGGCGATGTAGTCGCCGACGACCGGCTCCATCTGAGGCACCTCGGCCGGCCAGACATTCGGCCGGAACCAGCGGGCGTCGATGCCGGCGTCGCCGGTCGGCTGGTCGGCGGCCAGCGAGAAGGACTCCTTCAGGTCCGGCGGGGTCGGCGTGCCCTCCGCGTACCCGTTGGCCTCGGCCCCGGGCGGGAGCCAGCCCCGGCCGCCGACGGTGGTCGCGTAGCGCGCCTTCACCCCGGCGGGCAGCGCGAAGAACTCCCGGGCCACGCCGCGGGTCCGGGCCCGCACCCCGGGCGGGACGCCGTGCCCGGTGATGAGCAGGAAACCCGAGGTGCGCAGCGCCTGGTCAACCTGCCGGGCCACACCCGCACGGTCCGCCGCGTCACCCTGGAACCAGGGCGTCAGGTCGATGAGGGGAACGAGCGCCGGCAACGGACCGTCCTTTCCGGTGACAACCCCGCACGGCTGTGATGCCCCGGCCGGGATCATCACAACCCCGGGACCGGGCACAATGGCACCATGGCCCGGCGTCCCCTCGGCACGACCGCGATGCGGGCGGCGCGGCGGACGTGCTGGCCGCCAAGGCGGCGCTGCCTCAGGCCCGGTCGCTGATCTTGAAGACCGGGTGGTCGGGAGAAATCCGGCGCAGCTCCGTTTCCGGGGAGTCGGGGCCGACGCCACCGAAGAACACGCCGACTTCGGCCTTCCACCGGCGCAGGTAGGCGCGCAAGATCGCGGGCTTGGCGTCGTCGGAGACCTCCTCGGCGGTGAACGGCTCCACTCGCCGCCCGAGGCGCAGTTCACCCTGGCCGGAGACCCTCAGGTTGCGGACCCACTGCGTGTGGCCGCGCGGCGCGACCAGGTAGCGCTGGCCGTCGATGATCAGGAGATTGACCGGCGTGGTGCGCCACTCGCCGCTCTTGCGGCCCCGGACGGCCAGGATGCGCGACCCCAGGATGGGGATACCCAGGCCGGTCAGGCCGGCGACGGCCTTGTTGAACACGTTGCGGGTGAACCAGCCCGCCTCCTGGTAGTGCTGTGGCGTCTCGGTCATGGTGGGCCTCCTCGGCTTCCCTGCTCCCGGCTGGGCCCGGCCCGGTTCGAGAGCACTGCTCTGTCTCAAGAGCAGCTAACACCGTTACCTTATGATCTGTCAAGAGCACTGCTCACAGAAAGCTATACGTTCACTGAGGGGCGGTCAGCTGACCGGGACGATGCGGGCCTGCTGCAGGCGGCCCGCCGAGATCGTGAGCAGGCCGACCGTGCCGTGCGGCTGGCGCCGGCGGTCGGTGGGTGAGCCGGGGTTGAAGATGCGCAGGCCGCCGCCGGACTGGTCGAGCGGGATATGCGAGTGGCCGAACACGACCAGCCCGGCGCCCGGGAAGCGGCGGCGCATCCGCGCGATGCGCCCGGCCGCCTGGCCGCTGTCGTGGATCATGGCCACCTGGAGCCCGTCCAGGTCAAGCTGCACGCTCTCGGGGGCACCCCAGGCCGCGACGTCCGGGCCGTCGTTGTTGCCCAGCACGGCCCGGACGGGCGCGAAGGCGGACAGCTCATCGAGGACGCCGGCGGTGCACACGTCGCCGGCGTGCAGGATGAGATCGGCTCCGCGCAGGTGCGCCGCCACCCGCGGCGGGCAGGACCGCCAGCGCCGGGGCGCGTGCGTATCCGACAGCGCGACGATCTTCATCCCGCCATCATGCCGCCCCCGGCGCGCGGACGCGGCCGGGAGTACGGGTCAGACCCGGCGCGGGCCGCGATCGTGGATGGCCGGCATGACCGACGTCAGCGCGGCGCTCGCCTCCTGGCGCGCTCTTCGCTCCTGTTCCCTGGCCTCAGCGCCGGCCGCGGCCGCCGCCAGGCGCTCTCCGGCATGACGGCGGAGGCGGGCCCGCTTTCTGGCCTTGGTACTGCGGTCGACGACGGCCACGGCAAGGGCGAGCAGGAGGACAACGAGAACAATGAGCGCAACCATCAGCATCTTCGGTCGGGGGTGAGCCTTCGCGGGGGGGACCCTTCAAGACTATGCGCTGCGCGGCCGCCACCGCCGGCGCGGCACGGGGGATCCACGTCACAACAAGGCATACAGCCAGGACGGCCCGGCCACCTGGGCCCCGGCGGCCAGGCAGCGGCGGCGCAGTTCCCGGTCGGCCGTCACGACGATGCGGCGCCCGGGCCGGGACTGGGCCAGCCGGACGATTTCGTCATCGCCGGAGCCCGGCGCGGACACGACCTGGACCGTCCCGCCGTCCCCCTCGCCTGGCCGGCCGGCGTCCGCGGACCCCGGCGCGGCCTGGGCCGCTACCCGGGCCCGTTCGGCGATCCGCGGCCCCGCCGCCCGGGCCGCTCCTTCCAGCACCAGGATCACCACGACGGTCACCGGGCCGGGGGCACTGGGCCGGGCGCCGCCCGCGCCGGGGCTGCCCGGCCCGCGATCGCCCTCCGTAGCCAGCTGATCCGCCGGGATGCCCGCGGCACCGCGCGCCGCCAGCTTCGCCAGCTCATCGTGCAGGCGGACCGCGGCTCCGGCCCGGTCCCGCCACCAGCCGTCCGGGCGTGAGCCCACCACGTTGGCGCCATCCACGATGACGGTGAGCTCCGGCCCGGGTCCGGGCGTGTCACCAGGGCCGTTATGAAGGCTGGCGTCGTTGCCTGCGGTCATCGCCCGGCCTCTCCCGTTCGGCGCTGATGGACCGACGATAACGCGGTCCCGCGGCAATCGGGCACCCGCGCCTCTCCGCGCCGCGAACGTGGCCGCCTAAGCTGGCCGCATGGTCGAAGCGATGCTTGCCGGGCAGATCACCAAACTGCGCCAGCGGCGGTCCGCGCCGCTGATCCTCGAGCTGGATCTCACGCAGGGCATCGCGGAGGGGCCACCGGCCGACCCGGTGGCGGCCCTGCTGTCCCGGCACAAGACGCGGCTCGCCGACGTCATCGACGGCCTGCGGCGGGCCGGGGATGACCGCCGGGTCAGGGCCCTCGTCGCCAAGGTCGGCGGCCAGCACCTCGGCCTGGCCACGGTGCAGGAACTGCGGGAGGCCATCGGGCGCTTCCGCGCGGCGGGCAAGCCCGCGTACGCCTGGGCCGAATCGTTCGGGGAGTTCTCGCAGGGGAACCTGCCTTACTACCTCGCCACCGCGTTCGACCAGATCTACCTGCAGCCGTCCGGCAGCCTGGGGCTCACCGGCATCACGGTCGAGCAGCTGTTTCTCCGTTCGGCGCTGGACAAAGCCGGGATCAGTTTCGAGGCGGCCCAGCGGGAGGAGTACAAGACGGCGGCGCACCCGCTGACCGAACGTGGCTTCACCGGGCCCGCCCGGGAGGAAAACGCCCATCTGGCCGCGTCCATCGCCGGGCAGCTCACCAGCGCCATCGCCGAACGGCGGGGGAAGACCCCGGCCGACGCGCGGGCCCTGCTGGACCGCGGGCCGTTCCTGCCGCACCAGGCGCTCACCGAAGGCCTCATCGACGTGGTGGGCTACCGCGACGAGGTCTACGCGGCGGTCCGCACGCAGGCCGGGCCGGAGGCGATCCTGCAGTACGTGGGGCGCTATCAGCGGACGCGCACCCTGGCGCAGCGGGCCCGCAAGCTGCCGAACCCCCGCGAGAGGTACGTGGCCGTCATCTACGCCTCCGGGCCGATCCGGCAGGGCCGCAGCGGCCGGGGGCCGATGTCCGGGCCCGCGATCGGTTCCGACACCGTGGCCGGCGCGCTGCGCGCCGCGGCCGCCGACGAGCGCGCGGGGGCCATCCTGCTCCGGGTCAACAGCCCCGGCGGCTCATCCACGGCGTCCGACACGATCTGGCGCGAAGTCGTGCGGGCCCGGGCCGGCGGCACTCCGGTCGTGGTGTCCATGGGCGACGTCGCGGCGTCCGGCGGGTACTACATCGCGATGGCCGCGGACGAGATCATCGCGCAGCCGGGGACGATCACCGGCTCGATCGGCGTGGTGACCGGCAAGCCCGTCATCGAGGACCTGCTGAGCCGGGCCGGGATCACCACCGACCGGGTGACCGAAGGCGCGCACGGGCGGATGTTCGGCCCCATCCACCCGTTCAGCGAAGATGAGTGGGCCATCGTCAACACGTGGCTGGACCACATCTACGCCGACTTCACCAGCAAGGTGGCGGACGGCCGCGGGATGTCTGAGGAGCAGGTGCGGGAGGTGGCCCGGGGACGCGTCTGGACCGGCGCGGACGCCGTGCAGAACGGCCTGGCCGACTCGCTCGGCGGGCTGGCGGAGGCGGCGCAGGCGGCCCGGCGCCGCGGTGGCCTGCCCGCGGACGCGCCGCTCCGGCTCTTCCCGCGGGTCACCCCGCTGGATCAGCTGCGGCCGCACGAATCGAGCGAGGACCGCGCCGCCCAGGCGGCCATCGGCCTGCCGGCGCTCGCGGCCGGGCTGGTGCCGGGCCTGGTCCCCGGGCTGGGGCCGCTCGCCGAGGCCTGGGGCCGGCCTGGCGGCTGGCCGTGCAGGCGGGCCTGTCGCCGTACGGGCCGCTGATGCTCCCGGGCCTCTGGAGAATCGATTGACCGAACGAGCCGATGACGGGCGTTCCGCCGCCGTCGCGCCGCCCGATTTTGCCGGCGTGCTGTCCGCCTACGCGGCCGGGGTCACGCTGGTCACGATCGCGGACGGCCGCGACGACATCGGCACGACGGTCAGCGCGTTCTGCCCCGTCTCGCAGGAACCCCCGCTGGTGCTCGTCTCGCTGATGGCCGCGTCCTACCCCGCCGAACTGCTGGGCGGTGCCACCCCGGACGACGCGGCGGGCCCGGCCGGGCCGGAGCTGGCCGGGCCGGCCGTGGACCGGTTCGCCGTCTGCCTGCTGGCCGCGAGCCAGCGCATGCTGGCGGGCCGCTTCGCGGCCGCGGGACGGCCGAACGCCCGGCGGATGCTGGACGCGGTCCCGCACACGCGCGGCCCGCTGTCCGGCGCGCTGATCCCCTACGACGGCCTGGCCGCGCTGGAATGCGAGGTCACCCGGCGCCTCCCGGCCGGAGATCACCTGGTCATCATCGCGCGCGTGCTCGCGGTCCCGTACCAGGCGCCATCGGGCGATCCGCTGATCAGGTTCCGCGGGCGCTATCCCGCGGTGTGCTGAGCCGCGGCGGTGATTGCGCCCGCGCCGGGCCGGAGTTGGATATCCGGCCCGGGCCTCCGGCGGCCTACGCGGCCCGCTTGTAGGCGCGGACGGCGAGCGGCGCGAAGACGATGAAGATCCCCGCCAGCCAGGCCAGGCTCTTCCACAGGTTCGCCGCGATCGGGCCGCCCAGGGCCAGCGCCCGCATGGTGTTGACGACGAACGTCACCGGCTGGTTGTTGGCGAAGGCCTGCAGCCAGCCCGGCATGGTCGCGATGGGCACGAACGCCGAGCTGAGGAACGTGAGTGGGAACAGCCAGATCAGCCCGAAGGCCTGCACCGACTCCTCGTCGCCGATGGCCAGCCCGGTGAACGCGGCGATGAGGCAGATCGAGATCCCGAACACGATGGCCAGCAGGATCATGGCGATGGCGGGCAGAGCCCCGTTCTCGAACCGGAAACCCACCGCGTAGCCGACCCCGACCACGACCAGGATGGTCACCGTCATCCGGCCGGTGTCCGCGACCAGCCCGGCCAGCACCGCGGAGCGCGCCATCGGCATCGACCGGAGCCGGTCGATGACCCCCTTCTGCAGCTCTTGGGCCAGTGCGATCGCCGTGCCGAAGCTGGCGAACGCGGCGGTCTGGGCGATGATGCCGGGCAGCAGGAAGTTGACGTAGCCGCCCTTGACGGGCACATGGATCGCGCCGCCGAAGACGTACCGGAACATCAGCACGAAGATCACCGGCTGGACCACGGTGAACACGATGTAGGCGGGGACCCGGACCCAGACCAGCAGGTTGCGCTTGGCGATGGTCAGGGTGTCGGTGACCGCCCAGCGGGCCTGGGTGGGCAGGCTCGGGCGGTCGTCCCGCAGCGGCTGCACGGCGATGGCGGTCATGACGATGCCCTCTCCACGAAGTCGGCGTTCACGGGCCCCTTCCGGCGGCCGCGGCGGCGCTTGCCGCCCTGGTCCTCTTCCTCGGCGGCGTGCCCGGTCAGCGCCAGGAACACGTCGTCCAGCGAGGGACGGCGCAGGCCCAGGCCGCTGGTCTCGACGCCGGCCTCGTCGAGGGCGCGGACGGCCTGGACGAGCGCCTCGGAGCCGTTGCCGCCGACGCCCACGCTCACCACGCCGGTCCCCTCGTCGACGTGCGGCTCACCCTTGGTCAGCTTGGCCACGGCCGCGACCGCGTCCGCCAGCCGGGTGTGGTCCGGGACGGTGAACTCCAGCACGTCGCCGCCGATGCGGCCCTTCAGCTCGGCCGAGGTACCGGCCGCGATGACCAGGCCGCGGTCGATGACCACGATCTCATCGGCCAGCTCGTCCGCCTCGTCCAGGTACTGGGTGGTCAGCAGCAGCGTGGTGCCCCCGGCCACCAGCGACCGGATGATCTCCCACATGCCGAGCCGGGACCGCGGGTCGAGCCCGGTGGTCGGCTCGTCCAGGAACAGCACCTTGGGCAGGCCCACCAGGCTGGCGGCCAGGTCCAGCCGGCGCTGCATGCCGCCGGAGAAGCCCTTCGCGGGCCGGTCGGCCGCGTCGGCCAGGTCGAACTGCTCCAGCAGTTCGGCGGCGCGGGCCCTGGCGATCTTGCGGTCCAGGTGGTACAGCCGTCCGATGATCTCCAGGTTCTCCCGGCCGGTCAGCTCCAGCTGGATGGCGGCGGATTGCCCGGACAGCCCGATCGAGCGGCGGACCGCGCTGGCCTCCCGGACCACGTCGTGTCCCTCCACCAGCGCGCGCCCCGCGTCCGGCTGCAGCAACGTGGTCAGGATGCGTACGGCGGTCGTCTTGCCCGCGCCGTTCGGGCCGAGTACGCCGAGCACCGTCCCGCGCGGCACCGACAGGTCAATCCCGCGCAGCGCGTGCACCTCGCCGAACGACTTCGTCAGGTTCTCCACGAGAATCGCCGGCCCTGAGCCGATCTGAGACACCACACCCTCCTCAGCGGCCGCTGCCCCGCCGGCGGCCGCGCGCCAAAACTTACGCCAATGCGCTCCCGGCCGCGAACGAAAAAACCGCTCACGGCAAGCATGCCTGAGGGGTATGACGAAACGGCGGCCGGATCCTCATCGGTCCCCGGGTGCGACGGGCCAGGTCAGCCGGCCAGGACCTGGGGGCGGGCGGCGGCCAGGCGGCCCTCGCGCCAGACCGCGGCCGTCAGCGGCACGCCGGGCCGGTAGGCCAGGTAGGTGTGTGAGGGGGCGTCGAGCATCAGCACGTCGGCCCGGGCGCCGGCGCCGAGGTACCCGACATCGGCCCGGCGCAGCGCGCGGGCGCCGCCGGCGGTCGCCGACCAGACCGCTTCCCAGGTGGTCATGCCCATCTCCCGGACGGCCAGCGCGACGCACAGCGCCATGCTCGAGGTGTAACACGACCCGGGGTTGCAGTCGGTGGCGATGGCCACGGTGACGCCCGCGCCGAGCAGCCGCCGCGCGTCCGGGTACGGCTGACGGCAGGAGAACTCGACCCCGGGCAGCAGCGTGGCGACCGTGCCCGAGGACGCGAGCAGGTCGACATCCGCGGCGGTCAGATAGGTGCAGTGGTCGGCGGAGGCCGCGCCGGCCTGCACCGCGACGCGGACACCGGGCCCGGGCCCGAGCTGGTTGGCGTGCACCCGCGGGAGCAGGCCACGGGCCTGCCCGGCGGCCAGCACGGCGGCCGCCTCCCCGGCGCCGAACGCGCCGTCCTCGCAGAACACGTCGATCCATCTGGCGTACGGCGCACACGCGTCCAGCATCGGGCCGCACACCAGGTCCAGGTACCCCGCGGTGTCGCCGGCGAACTCCGGCGGGACGACGTGCGCCCCCAGGTAGGTGGCCTCCGGGGTGATCTCGGCGGCCAGCATCAGGCTCCGCGCCTCATCCCGGACCGTCAGCCCGTAGCCCGATTTGCATTCGTACGTCGTGGTGCCCTGGCGGAGCATCTCGTCGGCCAGGCGGCGCAGGCCGGCCCGGAGCGTGACGTCGGAGGCGGCCCGGGTCGCCATGACCGTCGCGGTGATACCGCCGGCCGTGTAGGGCTGCCCGGCCATCCGGGCGGCGAACTCGGCCCCGCGCTCACCGGCGAAGACGAGATGGGCGTGCGAGTCGACGAAGCCCGGCAGGACGGCACGCCCGCGCGCGTCCACGATGTCGTCGGCGGCGGGGGCCCGGCCCGCGGGGCCGGTCCAGGCGATCGTGCCGCCGTCGATGACGAGGGCGGCGGCGGTGCGGAACGCGTACTCCCCCGGGCCGCCGCCGGGGCCGTCCGCCGGGGCGTTCGTCACCAGCTCCCCGATGTTCGTGATCAGCGTGCTCATCCGCGGGTCACCCGGGACCCGCCAGGGCGGAGCGGATGGAGCTGGCCAGCTCCCCCGGCACGTCCGGCACGAGCAGGTGGCGCCCGTCCCGGACCACGTCCCGGCCGCCGGCGACCACGTGCCGGACATCCGCCGCGGTGGCGGCGAACACCACGCTGTCCAGGACGGCACCCGCCTCATCGGGCCCGGCGGCCAGTCCGGCGCCCGCCAGCCGCGGGCTGTCCAGCCCGATCGTGACCAGGTCGGCCAGCGCACCGGGCAGGATCTCGCCGGCGTCGGGCCAGCCCAGGCAGGCGTGCCCGGCCACGGTGGCGGCGCGGGCGAGTTCGGACGCGGTGAAGTGCACACGGCGCCTGCTCGCCAGCCGCTGCATCAGCTCCAGCCAGCGCGCCTCGGCCAGCAGGTCGATCACCGCGTTGCTGTCGCTGCCCAGGCTGATCGGGCAGCCCGCCGCCGCGAGGGCCCGCGCCGGGCCGATCCCGTCGGCCAGGTCCGCCTCGGTGGTCGGGCACAGGCAGCATGACGTCTGGGTCGCCCCGAGCACGTCGATGTCTCCGCGCAGCAGGTGCGTGGCGTGCACCACGGTGCTGCGCGGGCCGAGCGCGCCCGCGTCGTTGAGCACCTGAGCGGGGGTGCGGCCGTACGCGGCCAGGCATTCCTCGTTCTCGGCGGGCTGCTCGGACAGGTGCGCGTGCACCGGCGCGCCGTACGCATGCGACCAGCTCATCACCTCGTGCATCTGGCCCGGCGGGACCGCGCGGACCGAATGGATGGCCGCGCCCGCCCGCGCGGTGGCGCTGAGCAGCCCGCGGGAATCGGCGCCGAGACCGGCCACGCGCTCCGCCCACCGGGCGGCGTCCCCGTCACCGAACCGCAGCTGCACGTCCCGCAGTGGCCGGGGGGTGCCGTCCGGGCGCAGGCCCGCCGACAGGTAGCAGGTGTCGAGCAGCGTGATCCGCAGCCCGGCGTCCGCCGCGGCCCGCAGCAGCGCCCGCCCCATCTCGTTCGGGTCGGCGTACGGCACCCCGCCGGGACCGTGGTGCAGGTAGTGGAACTCGCCGACACAGGTGATTCCGGCCAGCGCCATCTCGGCGTAGACCGCGCGGGCCAGCGTGTAGTAGCTGCCGGGGTTCAGCGCGGCCGCGAGCCGGTACATCCGCGCCCGCCACGTCCAGAACGTGCCCTCGTCGGCCTCCACGGCGCCGCGGAGGGCCCGGTGGAACGCGTGCGAGTGGGCGTCGGCCAGGCCGGGCAGCGTCAGCCCGGTGAGCGGGTGCGTGCCGGCGGGCACGCTATCGCGGGGTACGCCGGGCTTGACGGCGGTGAAGCGGTCCCCGGCCGCCTCGATCAGGACATCGCGCTGCACCCCGCTACCGGGCAGCCAGGCGAGGTCCGCGTGCCAGCGCCGGGTACCGCCCCCGGCGGCCGGATCGGCGTCCTGGCCCAGCCGGCCAGGATCCGGCGCACCGGCCGGCCAGTCGCCCGCCGGGGTGGGCGGCCCGTGCCCGGACCGGCCCGGTCCCGCGGCGGCGGGACCACGGGGCGCGTGCCCGGCGCGTCCGGGTCCCTTCATCGCGCGGGCGCCGCCGGCGCCATCGGGATGCGCACGCCGCGCTCGCCCGCGACCTTCTCCGCCTTCTCGTATCCCGCGTCGGCGTGCCGCAGCACGCCCATCCCCGGGTCGTTGGTGAGGACCCGTTCGAGCTTGGCCGCGGCCAGGTCCGTGCCGTCCGCCACGCACACCTGGCCGGCGTGGATGGAGCGGCCGATACCGACGCCGCCGCCGTGGTGCACACTGACCCACGACGCGCCGGACGCCGTGTTGACGAGGGCGTTGAGGATCGGCCAGTCCGCGATCGCGTCCGAGCCGTCCGCCATGCTCTCGGTCTCGCGATAGGGGGAGGCGACCGAGCCGCAGTCCAGATGGTCGCGGCCGAGCACGATCGGCGCGCTGACGTCGCCGCGCCGGACGAGATCGTTGAACCGTTCACCGGCCAGGTTCCGCTCACCGTAGCCGAGCCAGCAGATGCGGGCCGGGAGCCCCTGGTAGTGCACCTTCTGCTGGGCCAGCCGGATCCAGCGGGCCAGCGGTTCGTTGGCCGGGAACAGGTCCAGCACCGCGGCGTCGGTCGCCGCGATGTCCTTCGGGTCACCGGACAGCGCGGCCCAGCGGAACGGCCCCTTGCCTTCGCAGAACAGCGGCCGGATGTAGGCGGGCACGAAGCCCGGGAAGTCGAAGGCGCGGCGGTAGCCGGCCTTCTGCGCCTCACCGCGGATGGAGTTGCCGTAGTCGAAGACTTCGGCGCCGGCGTCCATGAAACCGACCATGGCCGCGACGTGGATCGCCATGGACTCCTCGGCCCGCCGGGTGAACCCGGCCGGGTCCTCCGCGCGCAGCGCCTCCATGTCGTCCAGGGCCACGCCGCGGGGCAGGTAGCTCAGCGGGTCGTGCGCCGACGTCTGGTCGGTCACGACGTCGGCCGGGAAGCCCATCTCCAGCAGCGCCGGGAGGACGTCCGCCGCGTTGCCGAGCACGCCGATGGACAGCGGCCGGCCCGCGTCGCGCGCCGCGATCGCGCGGCGCACCGCGTCATCCAGGCCATCGGCGGCCTCGTCCAGGTAGCCCTGCTCGATCCGGCGGCTGATCCGGCTCGGATCGCACTCCACGCAGAGGGCCACACCGCCGTTCATGGTCACCGCGAGCGGCTGGGCGCCGCCCATCCCGCCGAGCCCGGCGGTGAGGGTGATCGTCCCGGCGAGGGTCCCGCCGAACCGCTTCGCCGCGATCGCGGCGAAGGTCTCGTACGTGCCCTGCAGGATGCCCTGCGTGCCGATGTAGATCCACGAGCCCGCGGTCATCTGGCCGTACATGGTCAGGCCGAGGGCTTCCAGGCGGCGGAACTCCTCCCAGGTGGCCCACTCCGGCACGAGCAGCGAGTTGGCGATCAGCACCCGCGGCGCCCACTCGTGGGTGCGGACGATGCCGACCGGCTTGCCGGACTGGACGAGCAGGGTCTCGTCGCCGGCCAGGCCCTGCAGGGACGCCACGATGGCGTCGAAGGCGGCCCAGTTGCGGGCCGCGCGCCCGGAGCCGCCGTAGACGATGAGCTGGTCCGGATGCTCGGCGACTTCGGGATCGAGGTTGTTCATCAGCATCCGCATGGCGGCCTCTTGCGGCCATCCCTGGCAGGACAGCGCCGTCCCGCGCGGGGCGCGGACCGGACGCGGGCCCGCTCCTGGCCCAGACGATTCACTGTGCATGGTCCATCATTGCCCGCCTGGGCCAGGAGCGTACCGTCACGCCGGTATCTGGTTTGCGCCTGTTTCCAGGCGAGTCACGTCGCGCCCTCCGGCGCGTTACTTCAGGCCTTCCTGGGACAGGAAGCCGCTGGCCACCGCGGTGTAGCTGGCGTGATCGATGGTCAGCGCCTTGTCCATCTGCAGCAGGGCGTTCGTGGTCAGCGCGGCGGACACCGCGTTGAGCGTGCTGGTGATGGTGGAGTTGACGCCGCTCTTGTAGACCAGCGGCGTGACGTTCTGCGCGGCGAAGAGGTTCTTCGGGTCAGAGAGCGAGACGAAGTGGTCGGTGATGATCTGCGGCGTGGTCGTGAACACGTCGGCGACCTGCACCTTGCCGCTCTGCAGCGCCGCGATCGTGATCGGTCCCGACTCGTCCAGCGGCGAGAAGGACTTGAAGGTCAGCCCGTAGATCTTCTTGAGGCCGGGGATGCCGTCAGCCCGCGTCGGGAATTCCGGCGGGCCGCCGATGACGAAGTCCTTCGCGTACGGGGCCAGGTCGGAGATGGACGTCAGGTGGTCCTTGGTCGCGGTCGCCTGGGTGACCGTGATCGAGTCTTTGTCCTGCGCCGACGAGGAGTTGAGGATCTCCAGCGAACTCGGGAGCTTGGCCTTCAGCGCCGCGTTCACGTCGGCGGTGCTGGCGGCAGTGCTGGTTGGGTCCACGGACGTGGTCAGCAGGGCCCCGTTGTACTCGGGGATGATCGTGATCGCGCCCTTTTCGATCTCGGGGTAGTACACCTCGCGGGCACCGATGTTGAACTTGGACGTGACCTTGACGCCCTTGCCCTGCAGGGCGTCGACGTAGATCTGGGCGAGCAGCTCATTCTCGGGGAAGTTCGCCGAGCCCACGACGACGGAGCCGGTGGAAGTCGGCGCCAGCGGGTTGGCGGAGGAACTGGGCTTGCTGCTGCCGCTGCTGCTGCAGGCGGCGACGGCGAGGCAGGCGATGGCGGCGACGCTGACCGCGGCGGTTCTGATCTTCGGCGCCGGCGAGGCCGCGCGGCGCGGTGCAATAGTACGCATATGGGTTTTCCCTTCAATTCTGGCCGGAAAAGACGCTATCAGGAGGCCTGCGCCTGGCGGCGCAGACCCACCGGGACGATGAGCCATCTGAGCAGGATGAATACCGCTTGGACGGCCAGCGCGAGCAGGACGATGACGGCTGATCCCCCGGCCACCTGGTTGTATTGATCGCTGGCGAGACCATCGATGATGTAACGGCCCAGCCCGCCCAGCCCGATGTAGGCCGCGATCGTAGCCGTCGCGACGACCTGGATGGCGGAGACGCGCAGGCCGAGCAGGATCAGCGGGACCGCGACCGGGAGCTCGACCTTGAACAGGACCTGCCGCCCGGTCATGCCCATCCCCCGGGCGGCATCGGTCAGCTCAGGGTCCACCCCGAGCACGCCTTCGTAGGTGTTGACCAGGATGGGCGGGATGGCCAGGAACGTCAGCGGGACGAGCCAGGAGGCCGCCGATCCGGCGGTCAGTACGAAGATCAGCACCAGCAGGCCGAGGGTGGGCAGCGCACGGCCGAAGTTGGCCAGCGTGACCACGGCGAAGCCGCCGCGCCGCAGGTGGCCCATGGCCAGCCCGGCGGGCAGCGCGATGACGATGGCGATGCCCAGTGCGATGCCGGTGTACCCCAGGTGCTGCAAGAGCCGCACGGGGATGCTGTCGGGGCCGTGCCACTGCTGGGCCGAAATGAGCCATTGCCAGGCGATGCTGAAGTAGCTCATGGCGCGCCTCCGGCACGACAGCTCACGGCGCAGCCCCCGGCACGACAGCTCACGGCGCAGCCCCCGGCACGACAGCTCACGGCGCAGCCCCCGGCACGACAGCTCATAGCGCGCCTCCGGCACGACGGCTCATGTGGATCCCTCGGCGCGGGAACCGTGGAAGGCGGCGGAAAAAACGCGCCGCCGCTCTCGGGCGCTGCGGCCTCTTTCCCAGGGGGTCAGCCACCGGCGGGCCAGCACCAGCAGCCCGTCGGCGATAAAGGCCAGGATGACGATGAGGATCAGGGCGACGTAGGTCTCGGTCGGGAAGTCGCGCTGCTCCCCGTCGGTGAAGAAGTAGCCCAGGCCACCGATGCCGATCAGCGCGCCGACGCTGACCAGGCTGATGCTGGCCACAGTGGCGACCCGCAGGCCCGCGATGATGACCGGGACGGCGAGCGGCAGCTCGACCTGCACGGTCAGGCGCAGCGTGCCGAAGCCCATCGCCGTGGCCGCCTGGCGCACCGGCTGCGGAACCGATCGCAGGCCGTCCACCACACTTGGGATCAGCACCGACAGCGAGAACAGGGTGAGCGGGATGATCACCGTCCAGTCGGTCAGGCCGGTGTAGTCAATCAGGACGAGATACAGCGCCAGCGAGGGCAGCGCGTAGAAGATGCTGGTCAGGCTCAGGATCGGCGGCCAGGTCCAGCGGTAGCGCACGCACATGATGCCGACCGGGATGGACACGACGATGCCGAACAGGATCGGCATGAGGGCCAGGTACAGGTGCGAGACCAGCAGGTGCGCGATCTGGTCGCGGTTGGCCCAGGCCCAGCTCATGAGGTCCGGGCGCCTTCCCGGTCGGCGGTCTCCTCGGCGGCCTGGATCGCGGCCCGCAGCCGTTCGTAGGAGGTAATCCCGACGGCGCGGCCCTGATCGTCGACACCGACGGCGAGCCCGGTGCGCGACAGCACGGTCGCGTCCAGCGCCGCGCGCAGCGAATCCTGGCCGACATGGAACGTGTGGCCGTAGGGAGCCAGCGTCAGCTGGCCGAGCGTCTCGTTCCCGTCGCGGGATTCGAGCTCCGCCAGGGCGGCCCAGCCGCGCGGCTGCCGTTCGGCGTCGGTGACCAGCACCCACGACTCGCCGGCCCGCTTGGCGGCCTGGCGGGCCTGCTCGACCGTGGTGTCGTCACCGAGCACGGTCCAGGTCCCGAGGTCGAGCCCGGCCGCGGGGAAGAACGCCAGCCGGCGGATCCCGCGGTCGAAGCCGAGGAAGTTCGCCACGTAGTCGTCGGCCGGGGCCCCGAGCAGGTGTTCCGGCGTGTCGATCTGGGCGATCTTCCCGTGCGGGTAGAACACGGCGACCTGGTCCCCGACCTTGATCGCCTCCTCCACGTCGTGCGTGACGAGCACCACCGTCTTGTGCAGCTCCCCCTGCAGCCGGATGAGCTCATCCTGCAGCGTGCCCCGGACAATCGGGTCGACCGCGCTGAACGGCTCGTCCATGAGCAGCACGGGCGGGTCGGCCGCGAGCGCGCGGGCCACCCCGACCCGCTGCTGCTGGCCGCCGGACAGCTGGTACGGGTAGCGGCGCGCCATCGCCGGATCCAGGCCGACCAGGTCCATCAGTTCCCGGGCCCGGTCGCGGGCCTTGGCCTTATGCCACCCGTTGAGCAGCGGCACGGTCGCGATGTTGTCCTCGATCGTGCGGTGCGGGAACAGCCCGGTCTGCTGGATGACGTAGCCGATCCCGCGCCGGAGCTGGGACGCCTCGGTCTGCGCGACGTCCTTGCCGTCGAGCAGGATCCGCCCCTCGGACGGCTCGATCAGCCGGTTGATCATCCGCAGCGTCGTCGTCTTGCCGCAGCCGCTGGGGCCGACCAGGACCATGGTCTTCCCGTCCGGGATCTCCAGGTCCAGCGCGTCAACCGCGATCGTTCCCCCGGGATAACGCTTCGTCACGCTCTCGAAGGTGATCAAAGCGTGGCCTCGCTCGTCGTCGGCGGCTGGTCCGTACCGGGTGATCTATCCTCGGCGCCTGCCCACCTTGAGCGAGGATTCACCGGGACGGCGGCATGAATGGGTCTCTTCATGCTCTTGACCCCTGAAGAGGGTGTCAAGACGACCGCCTGCGGATTATGCGAATTTGTTACGTGCGGGAAGGGCCGCCATGTCAGCCGGAACAGCACCGGCGCAGCCGCCGGTCGTCCTCGACGGCACCGGCCTGAGCTGCGAGAAAGTCCGTGCGGTGGCCCGTGAGGGACGGCCCGTCGTGGTGGGCCAGGCCGGGCTGCGCCGGGCCCGGCGGGCGCGCGCCGCGGTGCAGCGTGCGGTCTCGTCACGGCCGGTGTACGGCCGGACGACCGGCGTGGGCGCGAACCGCTCGATCCGGGTCACCGGCGGCGGCCACGGCCTGCGCCTGCTGCGCAGCCACGCAGGCGGGGCGGGCCCGATGCTCAGCGCGGCGCTGGCCCGGGCCATGCTGGCCGTCCGGCTCAACCAGCTCGCGGCCGGCGGCTCGGGGGTGGACCCGGCGCTGCTGCCCGTGCTGGCGGAGGCGCTGAACCTCGGCCTGGTCCCGCCGGTCCGCGCGGTCGGGGCGATCGGCACCGGGGATCTCGGCGCGCTGGCGTCGGCCGCCCTCTGCATCCTGGGCGAGCGCCCCTGGCTGGGCGGGACGCTGCCACCGTTCCGGCTCGATCCCGCGGATGCCCTGGCCTTCATGAGCAGCAACGCGGCCACCATCGGCGAGGCCGCGATCGCCTGCGCCGACCTGGCGGACCTGGTCGCGGCGACACCGGTCATCGCCGCGCTGTCCTTCCTCGTGGTCCGGGGCTCACCGGAACCGTACGCGGCCGCGGCCCAGCGGGCCCGCCCGCACTCCGGCCAGACCAGGGTCGCGGCCCGGATGCGCGAGCTGCTGGCCGGCCAGGAGATCCGGCCGGCCCGCATCCAGGACCCGTACGGCTACCGTGCGCTGCCGCAGGTACACGGGCCGGCGGCCGATGCGGTCCGGGCGCTGGGCGGCACTCTGGCCGTAGAGATGAACGCGGCGGCGGAAAATCCCCTCGTCGACGCCGCCTCCGGCGACATCATCCACAACGGGAATTTCTATACCGCCTACCTGGGCCTGGCCCTGGACGCGGCACGGACCGCGCTGTTCCAGACGGCCGCGCTGTCCGCCGCACGGCTCGGCACGCTGGTCGAGCCGGCCATGACCGGGCTCCGGCCGTTCCTGGCCGGCAGCGCCCCCGCCAGTTCCGGCGTGCTGAGCCTGGAGTACGTCGCGCATTCCGCCCTCGCCGACATCCGGCGGCTGGCGTCGCCGGCCGCGCTCGGGACCGCGGTGCTGTCGCGCGGGCTGGAGGAGCAGGCCAACTTCTCCACCCAGGCGGCGCGGGCGGCGACCGAAACCGTCGCGGCGTACCGGATCGTGACCGCCTGTGAGCTGGTCGCGGCCGTACGCGGCCTGCGGATGCGCGGTGTGGTACCCGCGCCCGGCCCGTTGCTGGACGCGTACGGCCTGGCCGCGGCCGCCCTGGACAGCCGGGCCGCCGACCGGCCGCTGGACGCGGACATCGACGCGGCCGAGCGCCTGCTGCCCGCACTGGGCGCCCTGTTAACGGTCGAGGAAGACGCCGTGCCCGGCGGACATCTGCTCGTAGTGGCGCAGCCGGGCCCGGGCCCGGGCAGGCTCCGCGTCGGCCATCGCCTGGACGATCACCGCGGCCAGCACGGCCGGTGCGGCGTGCGGGTCGAAGACCAGGCCGGTGCCCACCCCGGCGGTCAGCAGGACATCGGCGTCGCCGGCGAACGGGACGAAACGCACGTCGGTGATGACCGCGGTGCGCATGCCGAGGCTCCGTGCGAACCGGAGTGCCTGCACCGTCTCGGCCGGGTACCGGGGCAGGGCGACCGCGACCAGCCAGCGGCCGCCCGCCTCGCTGACGTGCAGCAGAGCGTCGAAGACGACACTGCCGCCGAAGGTGAGGCAGCGCACGTCGGGGTGAATCCGCCGGGCGGCGTAGGCGAAATACTGGGCCAGCGGCGCGGACAGGCGATGGCCGAGCACGGCCAGCGGCGCCGAGGCGGCCAGTTCGCGGCCCAGTTCGGCGACGGCCCGGGTGTCGGCCAGCCCCTCGTGCAGCGCACGGAGATGGGCGATCTCCGCGGCCACCGCCGCCTGCATCTCGTTACCCTGAGCCGCCCCGGCCGGGAGGGCGGCCGGCCCGGCGGTGACATCGGCCGCGCCCGGCTCCCCGGGAACGCCGCGGCCGGGCAGCCGCAGGGCGATCGCGCGCAGTGCCTCGCGCAGCGCGGGATAGCCGGAAAAGCCCAGGACGGCCGCGAACCGGGTGACCGACGGCTGGCTGACCCCGGCCCGCTGCGCCAGCGCCACGCTGGACAGGAAGGCCGAATCGGGCATGTGGTCGAGCAGATACTGCGCGATACGCCGCTGCGCGGGAGACAGCCGGCACCCGCCGAGCAGCCCGAGCAGTGCGTCAGCAGGGACGCTTTCGCCGTCGCGGCCCTCCATCGTCCCTCGCTCGCTGACCGACGTGTACAGATTCATTCACATCGTAGGTTCTCGCATGGGCTCATGCCAGAGCTGAGAACGGCTCACCCAGATCCCGCGGGATGCTGGGCGGCCCGAACGCCGTCCGCCGGGCGCCGGGCCGCGCGCACCCGGAGCAGCAGCACCGCGCAGGCCGCGACGGCCATCGCGGTGACGTGACCGACCGCCGCCACGTCCAGTGAGGTGAGGCCGGCGAAGATCCGGCCGCCGATGACCAGGACGGCCAGGTCCAGCGCCGCCGCCGCCCGGGCCGGCCAGGAGCCGGACGCCAGGGCCAGCACGGCGGCGGCCACCACCACGTAGGAGGGGCCGACGTCGAGCAGGTGCCGGGAGGACACCGGCAGCAGCCCCGCGTCTACCCGGTAGGCAACGATGCCCTCGCTGACGAGGGTCCCGATGACGTGCGCGGCCGCGCAGATCACCGCGGTCGCCGCGTTGCCCATCCCGCGGTTGGCGCCGAACAGGGCCAGCGCGATCAGCACCGGCCAGATGGCGGCGGAACCGCCGGCGATGAAGGCCGACAGCAGCAGCGAACCGGCCGGATGGTGCTCGAGGCTGGCCACGCTGGTACTCGCCCAGGTGGCCAGGGCCGACCGGTCCCGGGCCGGCAGGGTCGCGCCGGTGGCCGTGACGATCAGGAAGGCGCACAGGAAGACCGATGCCGTCAGGTACCGGCGGCGGATCATACGCCCCAGTTTCCGCATCCGCGTTACCACTACCCGATGGTAAGGTTCGCAGCCTAGGACCTCAGGTGCGCAGGCAGAGCGGACGAGGATGGTGAACCGCGTGACCACCGTGAGCCGCCCGCTCCGGGTAGCACTGCTGTCCTACCGGAGCAAAGCGCACTGCGGCGGCCAGGGTGTGTACGTGCGCCACCTGAGCAGGGAACTCGCGGCCCTCGGGCATACCGTCGAGGTACTGTCCGGGCAGCCCTACCCGGAGCTGGAGCCGGGGCCGTTGCTGCGGCGGGTGCCCAGCCTGGACCTGTACCGCGACGACAATCCGTTCCGGACACCGCACTGGGGCGAGTACCGCGACTGGATCGACGTCCTGGAAACCGTCACCATGTGGACGGGGGCCTTCCCCGAGCCGCTCACGTTCAGCCTCCGTGCCCTGCGGGAGCTGCGCGCCCGGCACGCCAGCTTCGACGTGGTACACGACAACCAGGGGCTCGGCTACGGGCTGCTCCGCGTGCCCCGGCTGGGGCTGCCGCTGGTCACCAGCATCCACCATCCGATCAGCGTGGACCGGCGGATCGAACTGGCCGCCACCAGAGGGCTGACCCGGCTGTCCCGGCGCCGCTGGTACAGCTTCGTCCGCATGCAGGCCCGGGTCGCGCGCCAGGCCGCCAAGGCCGGCCCGGTCATCACCGTCTCCGAATCGTCCCGCCGCGACATCTACCGCGAATTCCGGCTGCGCCCGGGAAGCGTGGGCATCGTCCCGCTCGGCGTCGACACGCGCGTCTTCCATCCCCGCGGGCCCCGCGGGACCGCACGTGTCCCTGGCCGGATCGTCACCGTGGCCAGCGCCGACTCCCCGGTCAAGGGCGTAGCCGTGCTGCTCCGCGCCGTCGCCAAGGTCGCGACGGAGCGGGACGTGCAGCTCACGGTGGTCGGCAAGCCGGCCCCGCGCGGGGAGACCGAGCGGCTGGTCGCCGAACTCTCGCTGGCCGGGCGGGTCCGCTTCACCCCCGGCCTGCCCGAAGCCGAGCTGGCCGCGCTGCTCGCCAGCGCGGAGATCGCCGTCGTGCCGTCGCTGTACGAGGGCTTCTCTCTCCCGGCGGTCGAGCACATGGCCTCGGGCACCCCGCTGGTGGCCAGCCGCGCCGGCGCGCTGCCCGAGGTCACCGGGGACGCCGCCATGCTGGTGACACCGGGCGACCCGGAAGAGCTGGCCGCGGCGCTGCGGCGGCTGCACGATTCGCCGCGCGAACGCGACCGGCTGTCCGGCCTGGCCTGGCGGCGGGTCCAGGAGCAGTTCGCGTGGCCCGCGGTCGCCCAGGCCACCGCCGCCCGGTACGAATGGGCCATCGCTACCCACCGCCAGGCGCGCTGAGATCACCGCGTCGCCCACCCACAGCGTCACGAACATCAGGTGCCAGGAGGAACGAAACCTTGCTGACCGTCGATTACAGCCGGCTCCGGATCGCGCCGGGGCACCGTGTCCTGGACGTGGGCTGCGGTGCCGGGCGGCACGCGTTCGAAGCCTACCGGCGCGGCGCGCACGTGGTGGCCTTCGACATGGATGAGGCGGAACTGCGCCCGGTCACGGGCATGTGCGGGGCGATGCGCACCGAGGGCCAGGCGCCCGCGGCGGCGGCCAGCGCGGCCGTGTCCGGCGACGCCACCGCGATGCCGTTCGCGGACGGATCGTTCAACCGGGTCATCGCAGCCGAGGTGTTCGAGCACATCCTCGACGACCAGCAGGGCATCAACGAGGTCGCCCGGGTGCTGAAGCCGGGCGGCATCGCCGCCGTCACCGTGCCGGCCTGGCTGCCCGAGCGGATCTGCTGGGGCCTGTCCCGCGCGTACCACGAGGTGCCGGGCGGTCACGTGCGCATCTACACCCGGGTGGAGCTGGAGGCCAAGCTGCGCCGGGCCGGTTTCACGATCACCGGCCATCACCACGCGCACGGCCTGCACGCTCCTTACTGGTGGCTGAAATGCCTGGTCGGCGTGGGCAATGACGACCACCCGCTGCCGAAGGCCTACCACCGGATGCTGGTGTGGGACATCATGCGGCAGCCTGCCGCGACGCGGCTGGCCGAGCGCGCCCTCAACCCGCTCATCGGCAAGAGCGTGATCGTCTATGCCATCAGGCAGCCGGACGAGGCGGCGGTGTCCCCGGCGCCGGCGCCGGGAGCGGGGCAAGGGGGCGGCCCATCGGGCCGCGGCGGCAGCGGGATACCGGGCGACGCAGGGAAAGGTGACCCGGAGAAGACGCATGCGGCCGCCTGAGCCGCACGCACGAGCCGCCGTCCCGGCTGTCGCCGGAGTCCTCGGCGCCGCTGAGGTGCTGGCCACAGCGCACAGCATCGAACGCGCCCAGGAGCCCTCCGGCGCGGTCCGCTGGCCGGACGGGCACGTCGACGTGTGGGACCACATCGAGTGCGCGATGGCGCTGAGCGCGGCCGGGCTCGGCGGCCCGGCGCGGCGGGCCTATGACTGGCTGCGCCGGTCCCAGCGCGCTGACGGGTCGTGGCCGCGCACGTTCGCGGACGGCGCGGTGACCGATCCGGCGGCGGAGAGCAACCACGCGGCCTACGCGGCGGTCGGTGCCTGGCACGAGCTGCAGGTCACCGGGGACGGCGAGTTCGCCCAGGCGATGTGGCCCACGGTCCGCCGGGCGGTTGAGTGGGTGCTCGGCATGCAGGCCCCGGGCGGGGAGATCGCCTGGGAGCGCGACGCCCACGGCGTGACGGCGGACTACGCCCTGCTGACCGGGTGCTCGAGCATTCACCAGGGGCTGCGGTGCGCCGTCGCGCTCGCCGACTACGTGGGCGAGTCGCAGCCGGACTGGGAACTGGCGGCCGACCAGCTCGCGCACGTGGTCGCCTGCCACCCCGAGTCTTTCGCGGACAAGAGCCGGTACTCGATGGACTGGTACTACCCGGTGCTGGGCGGCGCGGTCCGCGGCGCCGCGGCGGCGGAGCGGCTCGCCGCGGGCTGGGAGACCTTCGTCGTGCCCGGGCTGGGCGTGCGCTGTGTCAGCGACCATCCGTGGGTCACCGGCGCCGAGAGCTGCGAGCTGGTGCTGGCCCTGGATGCGGTGGGCGAGCACGCGGCCGCGGCCGCGCTGTTCGCCGACGTGCAGCACCTGCGCGACCGGGCGGGCGGCTACTGGACCGGATGGCAGTTCGCCAACCGGCAGCACTACCCCGCGGAACGGAGCGCCTGGACGGCGGCGGCCGTGATCCTCGCGGCGGACGCGCTGTCCGGCACCACCGGCGGCGCGGGGATCTTCAGGGAGCCCTGCGCCGGCGCCGTGACCGGGCGCGCCGCGGCACCGGAAGACGCGCCGGACCCGGCTGGCTGCGGCTGCCCGGCCGGATCGGCCGGCGGCTCACCCGGCGGCCGCGCCGGTGCGCTCGAGCACCCGTAGCGAGCCCACCGCCCGGACCTCGGTGAAGCCGCCGGATTCGAGCGCCCACCGGTAGATGCGGTACGGCGCCTGGCCGCCGGCGGCCGGGTCCGCGAACACGTCGTGGATGGCCAGCGCACCGCCGGCCGTGACCCACGGAGACCATCCGGCGTAGTCGGCCAGGGCGGCTTCGTCGGTGTGGCCGCCGTCGATGAAGACCAGGCCGAGCGGCGTCCGCCACAGCCGGGCGACGTCCGCGGACCGGCCCACGACCGCGACAACGTAGTCCTCCAGGCCCGCGGCCGCGATCGTCGCGCGGAAGTGCGGCAGCGTGTCGATCCGCCCGGTGCGCGGGTCGGTCAGGCTGGCGTCGTGATACTCCCAGCCGGGCTGGTGCTCCTCCGAGCCGCGGTGGTGATCGACGGTGATGACCAGCTGCCCGCAGTCCCGCGCCGCCGCCGCCAGGTAGATCGTCGACTTCCCGCAGTACGTGCCGATCTCCAGGATCGGCCCGACCGGCGCGTATTCGGCGGCGGTCTCGTGCAGGGCGAGGCCCTCCTCCGGCGGCATGAACCCCCGGGCCGCTTCGGCGGCGCGAACCAGGTCAGCGTCCATCCAGCGTCGTGCCTCCTCGGCGGGTCCCGTCAGCGGCCCAGCTCGGCCTTACTGCCCCAGCGGTGCAGGCTCAGCGGTGCAGGCTCAGCGGTGCAGGGCGGTGAGCCGGGACAGCGCCTCCTTCAGCACCTCGGGCCGCTTGCAGAAGGTAAACCGTACCTGGGTGCGGCCCGCCTCGCGGTCGTCATAGAACACCGCGCTCGGGATGGCGACGACACCGGCCCGCTCCGGCAGCCGGGCACAGAACTCGATGCCATCCGTCTCCCCGAGGGGGCGGATGTCGGTCGTGACGAAGTAGGTCCCGTCCGCCGGGTACACCTCGAACCCCAGCTCGGCCAGGCCGCCGCTGAGCAGGTCACGCTTCATCCGCAGGTCGTCACGCAGGGCGGTGAAGTAGGAGTCCGGCTGCCCGAGCGCCTCGGCGACCGCGTACTGGAACGGCCCGCCGCTGACGTAGGTGAGGAACTGCTTGGCGGCCCGGACCGCGGCGACCAGCTCCGGCCGCGCGGTGACCCAGCCGATCTTCCAGCCGGTGAAGGAGAACGTCTTCCCCGCCGAGCTGATGGACACCGTGCGGTCCGGCATCCCCGGCAGCGACGCGACCGGGACGTGCTCACCCGCGTAGACCAGGTGCTCGTACACCTCGTCGGTGATGACCAGCAGATCGTGCTCGGCGGCGATCCGCGCGATCGCGGTGATCTCCTCGCGGGTGAACACCGCGCCGGTCGGGTTGTGCGGCGAGTTCAGCAGGATCGCCCGGGTCCGCGGGGTGACGGCGGCCCGCAGCGCGCTGATATCCGGCCGGAACCCCGGCGGGCGCAGCGTCACCGGGACCCGGACCCCGCCAGCCATCGCGATCGACGCCGCGTAGGAGTCGTAGTAGGGCTCGAACGCGATGACCTCATCGCCGGGCTCGACCAGCCCCAGCATCGCCGCGGCGATCGCCTCGGTCGCGCCCGCGGTGACGAGGACCTCGGTGGCGGGATCGTAGTCCAGGCCGTAGAACCGGCGCTGGTGGTCCGCGATCGCGCGGCGCAACTCGGGAACACCGGGGCCGGGCGGGTACTGGTTGCCGCGGCCCTCCAGGATCGCGCGCGCGGCCGCCTCCGCGATCGCGCGCGGGCCGTCGGTGTCGGGGAAGCCCTGGCCGAGGTTCACCGATCCGGTTTCCAGGGCCAGCGCGGACATCTCGGCGAAAATGGTGGTGCCCATGCCGGTGAGGCGGCGGGTCAGCAGTGGTCGGTGCACACCGACCATGACATCACGTCCGCGCTGAGCCCAAGCCGCCGCGGCGGCTTAGGCTGAGTGCATGCGAGTCGCGCTCGGCCAGATCCCGGTCAGTTCCCAGCCGTCGGTCAACCTCGAGCGGGTCCGTTCGGCATTGTCCGAAGCGGCAGCGCGCGGCGCGGACCTCGCGGTGTTCCCGGAAGCGACACAGATCCGCTTCGGCTGCGATCCGCGTCCTGTCGCGGCGCCCCCGGACGGCCCGTTCGGCGCGGCGCTGGCCGCTGCGGCGCGTGCGGCGGGCGTGGCCCTCGTGGCGGGGATCTTCGAGCCGGCCCCGGACGGCCGCGTGTTCAACACGGCCGTCGCGTTCGACCGGTCCGGTGAGCTGGTGGCCGCCTACCGCAAGCTGCACCTGTTCGACGCGCTCGGCCAGCGCGAATCCAACCTCGTCGCGCCGGGCGGCGAGCCGGTGCTGGCCAAGCTGGCCGGGCTGACGGCCGGCCTGCAGATCTGTTACGACCTGCGCTTCCCGGAACTGACCCGGCTGCTGGCGGGGCGCGGCGCCGACCTGATCGTGCTGCCCGCCGCGTGGGGCGCGGGGCTGTTCAAGGAGGACCACTGGATCACGCTGGCCCGCGCCCGGGCCATCGAGAACACGGTATGGGTGGCCGCGGCCGGGCAGGTGCCCGACCCGGGCGAGCCGCCGACCAGGGCACCCACCGGGATCGGCCGCAGCGTGCTGATCGACCCGCTCGGTACCGTCCGGCTGGATCTGGGCCCGTACCCGGGAGTGGCCGTCGGCGACGTGGACCTTGACTTCACGGCGCGGGTACGCGCGACCCTGCCGAGCCTGGAGCACCGCCGGGCCGACGTGTTCGGGCCCGCAGGGGAGACCGCCCGCCCCTGAGCGCGCCCGGCGTTCCATGATCGGCGTGGGTTTTCCGCAGCATGCACGGAAAACCGGCGCCGATAAAGTGAAGGCGGCGGACGCATGGGCGCCCGGCCCGACGCAGCCGCGTGCGCTTCCGCGTTCGCCGCCACGTCATACGTCGCGCACAGCGGCTGCGCCACGGCGACGGTGAGCGGCTCACGCATGCGGCCTCCTCAGTTCCGAATCGGGGACCGCCAGATGGTCGGGGTTTCGCCGGTGGACGAGGCGGCGAAGCCGACACCGGTCAGGGTGCTGCCGGAGACGGCCAGCGCGGTGATCTGCTGAATGCCCTGGCCGCCGAGGCCGGTCGCCGACGGTGAGTTCGTCTTCCAGCTGAGCCCGTCGGCCGCCGTCCAGATGACGACATCCTGGTGCCCGTCCGCGCCGAACGTCCCGGTCGCGGTGAACCCGGCGCCGGTCGCGGTGACCGCGCTGACGGCGGCGGGCCCGCCGGGGGACGGCAGCAGGGACTCCGTCCAGGTCGCGCCGCCGTTGACGGACAGCGCGGCGAACGGCGCGGTCTGGCCGCCCGAGGTCGCCGACATCCCGGTGGCCACGATCCGGCGGCTGTTGATGGTCACCCGCTGGAGCTGCGCCCGGACCGAATTCATCGGCAGCGCAAGGGTCACCGCCTGCCAGGTGCGGCCGTTCGGCGAGATCCAGGCGGCCGGGCGCGGACCAGCGGCGCCGACGGCGACGAAGCCACCCGCGTCCGCCGTGGCGGCCAGCATCTGCCGGGACATCCCGGCCCCGTCCAGCGCCCCGGCGGCCACGTCCGTGCCACGCTGCCAGCCGGTCAGGCCGGCCGACCACCAGGCCGCGGCGACCGTGCGCCCCGCGACCTGCTGGCGCCCGACGATGACGTAACCGCCCTGGCCGGCCGCGGCGGCGACGGTGAAGACACCGGCGCCGGCGAAGGCGGGGGCGCTGTCGGCGGCCTGCCAGGCCTGACCATCCGCCGAGGTGACCACGACCGGGTGCTGGGCCGCCGCGGACTGGACACCCCCGACCGCGACCCATCCCGCGATGCCCTGCGCGACGCTGGACAGCGTCTGCAGGCCGGGCCGGTTCAGCGCGGCCGCGGGCGCGCCGGTGCCACGCGTCCAGCTGGTGCCCGCGTTGGCGGAGAACCACGTCGCCGGGAAGCCGTTCGCGCCGCCGACGGCCACCTGGCTGCTGCCGTCGGCCGCGATGTCGTCCACAGCGACCTGCGGCTCGACGGCGCCCGGGATGCGCGCGAAGCTGACCGGGGTGAGCCGGCCCGCGTTGTCGAGGGTCAGCGTGGGCTGCTGGCCGAGTGGCCCGGCGGCCGTGCTGCCCGCGGCGACGACGGCGCCGCCGGTGGTCACGGCCACCCCCGCGATGGTCCCCGCAGTGGCGCTGCCCAGCACGCCCACCGGGCGCCAGGCTGTGCCGCTGGCGCTAGTGAACGCGAGGAGGTTGCCGGCGCTGCTGCCGGTGATCACGGCACCCGCCGGGCCGCCGTCCACGGTGGCCACGGTGAGCCCCGCACGGCCCTGGGCGGTGACGGTGGTGGCGAACTTCCAGGCCGCGCCGTCGGCGGAGGTGAACACCACAGCGCCGGTCCCGGCGCTGGACTGGCCGGGGCGGACGGCCACCAGCCCGTTCGCCGTCGCCGCGAGCCCGGCGACCGCCGCCGTCGCCCCATTGCTGACCGGAACGGTCACCGCGGTCCAGGTCGCACCGTTGTCCGTGCTCCGCCACACCCCGGATGAGCGCACCGTGACCGCACGCTGGTTTGCGCCCGTGCCCTGCGCGGCGCTGGCGGTGACCACACCGGAAACGACGATGTTCCGGCCGGTCACGGCGGCGGACGTGAGGGCCCCGGCCGTGCCGCCGCCGGCCGTCAGACGCAGCTGAGCCGCGCCAAGCCGGCGCCAGTTCACACCGTTGGCGGACGTCCAGACGACGGGGGTTGCCGCCGCCGGATCGCCGGGCGGCACGTTCTCGCCCACGGCGAGGAAGCCCCCGGCCATCCGGCGCAGCACGTTGACCTGGTCCCCGCTCTGCATCGGGGCGATCCCCTGCGCCGAGGCGAGCGTCCAGGCCATGCCGTCACGGCTGGTCCAGATCGCGCTGGGCCCGAGCGCGGCCCATTGGCCCTGACCACCCGCGATCAAAGCCGCCGGGTGCCCGGGCGCCGGATCCCCGCCGCCGGCGGCCTGTTCGGTGCCGAGGGCCCACGTCCGGCCGCCGTCGTCGGAGACGAAGAACTGCGCGCGGCCGATCCGTGCGCCTTCCTGAGAGCCGACCGCGACGACCAGCGAGCCGGAACTGGCCACGCGGGTGAGGGCCTGGCTGATGCCGCGCGCCGCGTCGGCGGGGGTGGTGCTGAAGTCGTTACCGGCGGGCGTGGCAGGCGGGAAACCCACGGACAGGTTCGCAGGCGCCGGGCCAACCCCGCCGTTACCGCCCCCGAAGGCCGCGACGACCGCGACACCGACCGCGACCATGGACACCATGGGGAGCGCGGCGCGGATCGCCCACCGCTTGATGCCGGCCGCGGACAGCGGTGAGGGCACGGCGCCGTCCGCGGTGTCCTGGGACGTCCTGGGCGAGGGGACCAGGGCGCGCAGCCGTCCCCGTCGCGTACCGCCGGCTCCGGGCCGGCCGTCCTCGCCGTCCTCGCCGTCCTCGCGATTCCGGGCGTCACCGGGCCGCCTGCCGCCCGGGAGCGCCAGCAGCGGCCGGCGGGGCGGCGGCACTGTCCCGTTGCCCCGCGGCAGCCCGGAGCCGGGGAACTCGAATCCGGGTGGTCCCGAACCGGGCGGCCCGGCCGGCGGGGTCATGGCCGGCGCGGAGGCGTACCCGGTTGGCCGGGTGCGGTAGGACGCGGCATCGTCGTCATCGTCGAGGCCGCCGGGCGCGCCGTCCGGCGGGACGAAGCCGGCCTGCCCCGGCGGGGGCGCGTCGCCCGGATAGCCGAACTCGTAGCCGGGGGCGCCTTCGCGTGGTGCCGCGGGCCGCCCGGTGCGGGGCGGCACGATCGTGTCGTCCGCCGCGGCGTAGCCGGGCTGCACGCCGCCGTTCCGGCCCGCTGTGGCCGGCTGCACCGGCTCCGGAAGGGGCTCGTAGCCGAACTCGTAGCCGGGCGCGTAGGCACGCGCCGGCGCGGCCGCTGGGCCGGCCCCGTAGGCGCCGTCCGGCGGGTACGCACCGTCTGGCGGGTATGCACCGTCCGGGGGGTACGCACCGTCCGGGGGGTACGCACCGTCCGGGGGGTACGCACCGTCCGGGCCGTAGCGTCCGGGGGTACGCACCGTCCGGGCCGTAGGCACCGTCCGGCGGGTACCCGCTATCCGGGCCGTAGGCGCCCTCCGGCGGGTAGACGCCATCCGGGCCGTAGGCGCCCTCCGGCGGGTAGACGCCATCCGGACCGTAGCCGCCGTCCGGGTCAGCGCTGCCCGGGAGCGCGCGCGGGGCCGCCGGAGCCGGGCCGTCCGGGTAGCCACGGCCGGGTGGCGGTGCGTAGGTCCGCGGCGCCGCGCCGGGGGCCGCCTCCAGCGCATACGGGTAACCGGGTCCCGGTGCGGGCGGCCGCGCCGCGTACGGATTCACCGTCCGCGGTGGCTCGTACGGATACACGGCCGGCGGCTCGTACGGATAGGCCGGCGGCGGCTCGTAGGGGTAGGCCGCCTGAGGGTCGTACGGATAGGCCGGCGGCGGCTCGTCCGGGTACGCCGTGGGACTCATAGGGGTAGGCCGCCTGAGGCTCGTACGGATAGGCCGGCGGCTCGTCCGGGTACGCCGGTGGGACTCATAGGGGTAGGCCGCCTGAGGCTCGTACGGATAGACCGTCTCCGGCTCGTACGGGTAGCCGGACGGCGGCTCGTGGCGGGAGGGCGCCCGCTCGTACGGGTACCCCGGCCCGGAGGGATACGCCGACGGCGCGGGCTCGTACGGGTACGCCTCGGGAGGCTCGTCCGGGTAGGCCGGCTCCGGCGGGTACGGGTAACCCGGCCCGGCCGCGGCGGTGCCCGGCCCGGGCCCGAATCCATCTGGGGGATCCGGCTCACGCCAGGCTTCCGCTCCCCCGTGGTCGGGCCGACGGATACGCACGCGGCGGGGACGCCGGGCGTCGCCATCCCGGGGGCTGCCTGTCGTACTCACCTTTTCCCTCGGAGCTGGACGGGGCACATGCCTCGCCGAACCGGATGATGACCTATGTCCCCTACGCGGCGATCGTACCTTCCGGCATCGTGATCAGACGGGGTATTCGAGGTCGCCGCAGCTCAGGGCCGCACACCAAGGGACGCCCGCGCCGCGAAGGCAGCCCCGGGCCGGCCCCGGCGGCCCCGGCGCCCCGGCGGCCCCGGCCGGGCCCGGCCGCACGCCCCCGGCCGCCGCCCGCTTAACGGGCAGAGTTCTGGGTCGCATGGACGCGTCGTAGTTTAAGTAGTTGTATTCGTTTTTGGCGCGTCAGGATGTGGTCGACGGCGGCTGACCTGGGCTCCTATAGCGACGCTGGCAGCCACGTTCGAGGTGTCGCCGTCGCGGCACGCCCGAAGTTGATACCAGACGAGGCCCATGTGCCAGTTTCTCTGCCCGTAGGTGCCGCCGCCCCGCGCCAGCGGCCGTCTTGTTCACCGCACGGATCACGGGAGGTGACAGGTGCCACAGGCGTTGCGGGCGTTACGGGCGGCCCTTAGATTCTTCAGGCCCCCGGGCCAGGACTCCCAGGTAATCTTGATGCCGAGCAAAGATCGCATTCAAACTGCGGAAGAGGGCGATATTCGCCGTGTCTTCTGAGTCAACGCGTGCTAACGCGGACCTCAGCGAATCGGAGCAGACCCAGACCGGGACGGCGCAACCCGCCGCAAGCCCGGACGGGTCGCTCAGAGCCAGCCAGCAGCCTCGCCAGGCGGCCGGCGCAGCGCCAGGGCGGACGGCTGGGCCGCCCGCGCCCGATCCGCACCTGAATGCATCCGACTTCGGCGCGAACCAGTGGCTGGTGGATGAGCTGTACCAGCGCTACCTCGCCGACCCCGGATCCGTCGACCAGGCCTGGTGGAGCTTCTTCTCCGACTACCGGTCCGGCCCCGCCGCGGACGAGCAGACGGCCCGCCCCAACGGCGCGGCGCCCGCCGCCGCGGCGAGCGCCCCGGCCGCACCCGCGAGGCCGGCGGCGCCGGCGTCCCCGGCCGCTCCGGCCGCGCCCGCGCCGGCCGCCCCGGCACCTGCGCCGGCCCGTCCCGCGCCGGCGCCGGCCGCCCCCGCGGTGGCGCAGCCCCCGGCCGCGAGCCAGCCGGACGGGCAGCGGAACCGGCTGCGCGGCACGGCCGCGCGGACGGCCTCGAACATGGCCAGCAGCCTGGGGGTGCCGACCGCGACCAGCGTCCGGGACATCCCGGCCAAGCTGCTGATCGACAACCGCATCGTGATCAACAACCATCTCCGGCGCGGCCGGGGCGGCAAGGTCTCGTTCACCCACCTGATCGGGTACGCGGTGGTCCGGGCGCTGGACGCCGTGCCGGCCATGAACGACTCCTTCGCCGAGGACGACGGCAAGCCGGTCCTGGTGGCGCCCGACCACATCAACCTCGGGCTGGCCATCGACGTGAGCAAGGACGACGGCTCCCGCCAGCTGCTCGTGCCCAACATCAAGGGCGCGCAGACCATGGATTTCCGGCAGTTCTGGACCGCGTACGAGGACGTCGTGCGCAAGGCGCGGATCGGCAAGCTGGCGGTCGAGGACTTCGCGGGCACCACGATCAGCCTGACCAACCCGGGCACCATCGGGACCGTCCACTCCATCCCGCGGCTGATGCCGGGACAGGGCTGCATCGTGGGGGTCGGCGCGATGGAGTACCCGGCCGCCTACCAGGGCGCCGCGGAAGAGACCCTCGCCCGGCTGGCCATCAGCCGCCAGGTGACGCTGACCTCTACGTATGACCACCGGATCATCCAGGGAGCCCAGTCCGGGGAGTTCCTGCAGCGGATTCACCAGCTGCTGCTGGGCGAGGACGGCTTCTACGAAGGCATCTTCACCGCGCTGCAGATCCCGTACGAGCCGGTCCGCTGGGTCAAGGACATCTCCGCCGGGCACGAGAACGACATCACCAAGCCCGCCCGGGTGCAGGAGCTCATCCACGCCTACCGGGTGCGCGGCCACCTGATGGCTGACACCAACCCGCTGGAGTTCCCCCAGCGCAAGCACCCCGACCTGGACATCAACCAGCACGGCCTGACGCTGTGGGACCTGGAGCGCGAGTTCGCCACCGGCGGTTTCGGCGGCCGGCCGCTGATGAAGCTGCGCAAGATCCTCGGCGTGCTGCGGGACTCCTACTGCCGCACGGTCGGCGTCGAGTACATGCACATCCAGGAGCCGGACGAGCGCGCCTGGATCCAGGCGCGGATCGAGCGGCCGCACCAGCGGCCCGGGCACGACGAGCAGATCCGGATCCTGTCCCGGCTGAACGTCGCCGAGGCGTTCGAGATGTTCCTGCAGACGAAGTTCGTCGGGCAGCGCCGGTTCTCGCTCGAGGGCGCGGAGTCGCTGATCCCGCTGCTGGACGCGGTGATCACGGAGGCGGCGGACGCGGGCCTGGACGAGGCGGTCCTGGGGATGGCGCACCGCGGCCGGCTGAACGTGCTGGCCAACATCGTGGGCAAGTCCTACGGGCAGATCTTCAACGAGTTCGAGGGCAACATGGACCCGCGCAGCACGCAGGGGTCCGGCGACGTGAAGTACCACCTCGGCGCGGACGGGGTGTTCAAGAGCCCGGACGGCACGCAGATCACCACCACGCTGGTGGCCAACCCCAGCCACCTGGAAGCCGTGGACCCGGTGCTCGAGGGCGTGGTGCGAGCCAAGCAGGACGTCCTGGACAAGGGCAAGGCCGGCGGCTTCACGGTGCTGCCCGTGCTGATGCACGGCGACGCCGCGTTCGCCGGGCAGGGAGTGGTCGCGGAGACCCTGAACCTGTCCCAGCTGCGCGGCTACCGAACCGGCGGCACCGTGCACATCGTGGTCAACAACCAGCTCGGCTTCACCACCGGGCCGCAGTCCGGCCGGTCCAGCGTCTACCCCACCGACGTCGCCCGGATGATCCAGGCGCCGATCTTCCACGTGAACGGCGACGACCCGGAGGCGGTCGTCCGGGTCGGGCAGCTCGCCTTCGAATACCGGCAGGCCTTCCACAAGGACGTCGTCATCAACCTGGTCTGCTACCGCAGGCGCGGCCACAACGAGGCGGACAACCCCTCGTTCACCCAGCCGCTCATGTACGACCTCATCGAGGCCAAGCGCTCCACCCGCAAGCTCTACACCGAGTCGCTGATCGGCCGGGGCGACATCACGATGGAGGAGGCCGAGGCGGCGCTGCGCGACTACCAGCGGCAGCTCGAGCGGGCCTTCACCGAGACGCGCGAGGCGGCGCAGCGGCCGCCCGAGCCGGGCGCGGTCGTCCGGCCGGAGCCGGAGGAACGGCCGGTCAACCACCCCGCCGTCAACACGGCCATCACGATCAACACCGTCAAGCAGGTGATCGAGACCCAGGTCAGCATGCCCGAGGGCTTCACGCCGCATCCGCGGCTGCAGCCGCAGCTGGCTCGGCGCGCGGCCATGGTCGCCGAGGACACCATCGACTGGGCGACCGGTGAGCTGCTGGCCTTCGGCGGCCTGCTGCTGGACGGCCATCCGGTCCGGCTCGTCGGGCAGGACAGCCGGCGTGGCACGTTCGGGCAGCGGCACGCGGTCGTGGTCGACCGGCGTAACGGCAACGAATACACGCCACTCAAGCGGTTCGACAACGGGAGCTGCAAGTTCTACGTGTACGACTCGCTGCTGTCGGAGTTCGCGGCGATGGGTTTCGAGTACGGATACTCGGTGGCCCGGGAGGGCGCGCTGGTGGCCTGGGAGGCCCAGTTCGGCGACTTCTTCGACGGCGCCCAGTCGATCATCGACGAGTTCATCAGCGCCGGCGAGCAGAAGTGGGGGCAGCATTCCGGCGTCGTCCTGCTGCTGCCGCACGGGTTCGAGGGCCAGGGACCGGACCACTCCTCCGCGCGGATCGAGCGGTTCCTCACCCTCTGCGCGCAGGACAACATGACCGTCGCGATGCCGACCACCCCGGCCAACTACTTCCACCTGCTGCGCTGGCAGGGGATGTCCGGGCGGCGCAAGCCGCTTATCGTGTTCACGCCGAAGTCGATGCTCCGGCTGAAGGCGGCGACCTCACCGGTCTCCGCCTTCACCAGCGGCTCGTTCCAGCCGCTGATCGGCGAGCCGGAGGAGTTCGACCCGGCGCAGGCGCGCAAGGTCGTGCTCTGCTCGGGCAAGATCTACTGGGACCTGGTGGCACGGCGCGCCGCCGGGTCAACGACTGCGATCGTCCGGGTGGAGCGGCTCTACCCGCTGCCGCTGAACGAGCTCAAGGCGGAGCTGGCCCGGTACCCGTATGCGGAGGAACTCGTGTGGGCCCAGGAAGAGCCAGAAAACATGGGCGCCTGGCCGCGGATGGCGCTGAGGCTGCCGGAACTGCTGGGCCGGAGGCTGGAGCTCGTGTCGCTGCCGGCCAGCTCGGCGCCGGCGACCGGCTCGGCCAAGCAGCATGCGGCGACACACAGGGAGCTGATCGAGGCGGCTCTGGCCTGATTGGCCCTGACCAGCACGGAGAGCAGATGTACTTCACCGACCGCGGCATCGAGGACCTGGATGAGCAGCGGGGCGATGAGCAGGTCAGCCTGTCCTGGCTGGCCGGGCGGCTGCGGGACTTCGTGGACCTGAACCCGGAGTTCGAGACGGCGGTGGACCGGCTGGCCACCTGGCTGGCGCGCCTCGACGACGACGAATGAGGGCCGCGTTCCCGGCACCGGCCGGGACGCGACAGTGTCCCCGGGCCGTCCGCGGCGTTACGATACATCTTGACGGTATAAGACAAGATATATCGTGAGTATGCAGGAAGCCGGAACGCCACGCGGACAGGAGACAGCCGATGCCGCACTGGACGGTGGATGCGCCCACGCGTCTCGCCTTCGACGACGTGACCGCGCTGAAGGTGCGGGCGATCGCCGGAATCCGTCGCCATCCTGGCCACCAGCGAGACGCCGGCGCTGGACATCACCCGGATCAGCGGCCAGCCGCTGGTGGTGACGCACGAGGACGGCGTGCTGACCGTCAGCTATGAGGATCTGAGCTGGGACGGCCTGCTCGAGTGGCTGCGGCCACGCAGCCACTCGACCGAGATGACCGTCACGGTGCCGAGAGACTGCCCGGCGCAGGTCGGCGTGGTGGCGGCGACCGCGGTGCTGTCCGGCGTCACCGCGCGCACCTCCGTCCGGAGCGTCTCGGGCGCGATCACGCTGGACGGCCTGGCGGGCAGCGTGGACGCGCACACGGTCGGGGGTGACGTCGAGGCGCAGAACATCAGCGGCAGCGTCACCTTCAACTCGGTGTCCGGTGACCTCACGCTCGCGGGCGGGTCGCTGGACCGGCTGGACGCCAAGACCGTCAGCGGCAGCGTGACCGCCGACGTCCATCTGGGCAAGCCGGGTAACGTCCGCGTCGCCACGGTCTCGTCGGACGTCGCCCTGCGGCTGCCGGCGGACCCGGACGCGCGGGTCAGCCTGCGGTCCGCCTCCGGCCGCGTCCGCAGCGAGTTTGACTGCCTCAGCAGCGCACACTCCGCTGCGTCGCGCTCGGTGAACGGTACGCTAGGCGCCGGGACCGGCCACATTTCGGTCACCTCGCTGTCGGGCCGGGTGACGCTGCTCCGCCGCGTGCCGCACGCCCGGCCAGCGCCGGACAGCGCCGGGAACCCAGCGCCGCCGCGGGACCGCGCACCCGGCGGGCCGCCGCGGGACGGTTCGCGCGAGAGCCCGGCCGGGGACAGCGCGGCAAAGGCGGGCGACCCGTGGGCGGCGGCCACCGGTACGCCGCCCGCGGACGGGGCGGGGGCCCACGATGACGCACAGACGAAGGGCGACACTCGATGAGTCCGGTTTTCCGCCACGGCAGGCTCCGGCTCTACCTGCTCCGGCTCCTCGACGAGGAGCCCAGGCACGGCTATGAGGTGATCCGGATGCTGCGGGATCAGTTCATGGGCGTGTACGCTCCCTCGCCCGGGACGATCTACCCGCGGCTGGCCCGGCTGGAAGAGGAAGGCCTGGTCACGCACGACGAACTGGACGGGCGAAAGGTCTACCGGATCACCGAGGCGGGCCGCCAGGAACTGCGGGACCGTGAGGACGAGCTGGCCGAGCTCGAGCAGGAACTGTCCGACTCGGTGCGCGATATCGTCCGCGAGGTCAAGGAAGACGTCCGGGAGACGGTGCGCAGCCTCCGCGAGGAGCTGACCTGGGCCGCGCGTACCGGCCGCCGACCAGACGAGCCGGGCGAGGCCCCGCCGGACACGGCGCTGGCCCGCGACCAGGCCCGGGGACCGGCGGAGGAGGCCAAGCAGCGGGCCCGCCGGGTCCGCGACGAGGCCCGTGAGCAGGCCCGCCGGATCCGCGAGGACGCGAAGGAATGGGCCCGGCAGGAACGCGAGCAGGCCCGGTCCGGCCGGGACCGGGAGGGCGGCCCCTGGGCGGCCTGGGCTGACTGGCCGGGGCGCCGGGGCTGGCCCGGTGGTCTCGGCGGACCGGACGCCGGGCTGCTGAAGGACCTGGAGCAGACGGTCAAGGGCTTCGTCCGCGACCTGAGCCGGCTCGCCTGGCAGTCGGGGACGACGGCCGGTGAGGACGCCCTCGCCGAGCTGCGGATCATCCTGGACGAGACGCTCGACCGGGTCCGGAGCGAGATCTTCGACGCAGGTCATGGCCCCAGCGACGCCCGGCCCGCGCCGGACGCCGAGACGCCGGGACCGCCCGCCGACCCGGAGCCGCGGACCGGCCCTAGAGCGTGAAGACGATCTTCCCGAACTGCTCGCCCAGGGCCAGGGCCGCGAAGCCCTCGCGCGCCTCGGCCAGCGGCATGCGGGTATGGATCAGCGGGCGCACGCCGGTCTGCTCGCAGAACTGCAGCAGCCGGCCCAGCTCCCCCTGGGTGCCCATGGTCGACCCGACCACGGACAGCTGCAGGAAGAAGATCCGCTGCAGCTCGGCCGGCGGGGCGTGGCCGCTGGTCGCGCCGGAGATCACGATCCGCCCGCCGGGCTTGAGGGACTTCACCGAGTGCGACCAGGTCGCCGCGCCGACGGTCTCCATAACGACGTCCACCCGCTCGGGCAGCCGCGCGCCGGACTCGAACGCCTGATCCGCGCCCAGATCGAGGGCCAGGCGGCGCTTGTCCGCACTGCGGCTGGTCACCCAGACCCGGTAGCCGGCCGCCCGGCCGAGCAGGATCAGCGCGGTGGCCACGCCGCCGCTCGCCCCCTGCACCAGCAGCGTCGACCCAGGCTGGGCCCCGGACTTGACGAACAGCATCCGGTACGCCGTCAGGTACGCGGTGGGCAGGCAGGCGGCCTCCTCAAACGACAGCGCCGCCGGCTTGGGCACCAGGTTGCGGCGCGGCACCGCGACCCGTTCCGCGAACGTGCCGTCGTACCGCTCCGACAGCAGGCTGCGCCGCGGGTCCAGCGTCTCGTCGCCGCCCCCGGCATCGGGGTCGCCCACCACCGAGTACACGACGACCTCGTTGCCGTCCTCGTCGATCCCGGCCGCGTCGCAGCCCAGCACGATCGGCAGCCGGTCGGGGGAGATGCCCACGCCACGCAGCGTCCACAGGTCGTGATGGTTCAACGAGGTGGCCCGGACGCTGACCGTGGTCCAGCCGTCCGGAACCTTGGGCTCGGGCCGCTCCCCCAGCTCCAGGCCGTGCAGCGGATCTTCCTGGTCGATACGGACTGCAGAGACTGCGAACATGGAACGAGAGTATCTGTGCTGACCCGGGGGGACGACCCCCCGGACCCCCCGCTGCGCTCCGCGCCCCGCGGTGGTACTTCGCCGACACACCGGCCGCTCGCCGGGCCGCGAGGGCCCGGCTCGCTGGCCAGTAACGAGCGTCTCGCCGTAACCCGGCTACTGCGGCCACCAGCCGGCGGGGGAGACGATGACGCAGAACTCGTTGCCTTCGGGATCGGCCATGACGGTGGTCAGGTGACCCTCGTCGTCGAAGGGGCCGCGCAGCACCGTCGCGCCCAGGCCGGCCAGCCGCGCCACCTCGGCCGCGCCGTCGGTGACCCGCAGGTCGGGATGCATCCGGTTCTTGCCCTGCCTGGGCTCCGGGACCTGCCAACGTCACCGCTTTCCGGGCCCGGCAGCGGAGCAGCTCAGCCGGGGCCGGAACGGGACAGCCGGCGCAGGACTAGGGGCCGCCACCGCACGCGTCCCGCCTGCGACCTCTTTGAAATGCGCCAGACATCGGTCTGTAATGGCAAGTGGGTAATTCCCTTACTGGCACCCAAAGAAGCAAGGGCCGGACCGGAGGGACACGGAGCGTCAAAGGGGGGTATAAGTCTGTGACCTGCGTTACCGAAACGACGCCGGGTGACCACTTCTCAGGTCACGGCCGTATCTCTACGATGTTCTCACTTAGCGCATACTCAACGCTCACCTGCATAACGCGACGATCCGACACGCGGGTGGCACCCGCCCCACGGGGCACGATCGGAAAAGGGATCGAGCATGGCAAGTAATACGGAAGCCGTCGGCGCTACCGCGGTCACCCCGACCGATGTAGGCCTGAAACGGGACATGGGCTTCATCGGCGCCACCTGGGCGTCCGAAACCTCGATCATCGGCTCCGGCTGGCTGTTCGGCGCGTTCCTCGCCGCGCAGGCCGCTGGTACCGCGGCCCTGCTGGGCTGGGTTATCGCCGGCGTCATCGTCATCATCCTGGCGCTGGTGCACGCCGAACTGGGCGGCATGTACCCGGTGTCCGGCGGGACGGCACGGTTCCCGCACTTCGCGTTCGGCAGCATCGCCGGTATCTCGTTCGGCTTCTTCTCCTGGCTGCAGGCGGTCACGGTCGCGCCGATCGAGTGCTTCGCGGTCATGCAGTACGGCTCGTACTACTGGCACGGCCTGTACAACGCGAACACAAGCAACGTCACCGGGCTCGGCTTCGCGATGACGGTCGTGCTACTGGCGGTGTTCACCGCGATCAACTTCCTGGCCATGCGCCTGTTCTCCAAGGTCAACGCGGGCATCACGTGGTGGAAGGTCGCCATCCCGGTGATCACCATCATCATCCTGCTGTTCAAGTTCCACCCCAACAACCTGGGCGCGGGCGGCGGCTTCATGCCCTACGGGATCAAGGCATTGTTCGCCGCCATCCCCTCGGCGGGCATCGTGTTCGCGTACCTCGGCTTCGAGCAGGCCGACCAGCTCGCGGGCGAGATCAAGAACCCGCAGCGGAACCTGCCGCTGGCCATCCTGACCGCCACCGGCATCGGCATCGCCATCTACGTGCTGCTGCAGTTCGTGTTCATCGGCGCGATCCCGCACAGCCTGATCAGCGGGCCCAAGGGGTGGGCGGCCATCCCGTCCACCAGCCCCATCGCCGTCGGGCCGTTCGCCGGGCTGGCGGGCGTGGTCGGGCTGGGCACGCTGGCCATCTTCCTGCGCATCGACGCCTTCGTCTCGCCCTTCGGCACCGGCCTCATGTACCAGACGTCGACGTCGCGCGTCGGCTACGGCCTGGCCCGCAACCGGTACTACCCGCCGCTCTTCGCCAAGGTCGACAGGAACGGCATCCCGTGGTTCAGCCTGATCATCGCGTTCCTGGCCGGCCTGCTGTTCCTGCTGCCGTTCCCGAGCTGGCACTCGCTGGTCGGCCTGGTTACCTCCGCGAGCGTGCTGATGTACGCCGGGGCGCCGCTGTCGCTGGGCGCCTTCCGCGGGCAGGTGCCCGAGGCCGCGCGGCCGTACCGGATGCCGGGGGCCGTGGTCATCGCGCCGCTCGCGTTCTTCCTGGCCAACATGCTGATCTACTGGTCGGGTTTCGAGGTGATCTGGAAGCTCGGCATCTGCGTCGTCATCGGTTACGTGCTGATCGGCATCTCCATGGCCTTCGACCCGCAGCGGCCGCCGCTGGACTGGAAGTCCGCACAGTGGCTGCCGTTCTACCTGATCGGCATGGGCGTCATCTCCTGGCAGGGCCAGTTCAGCGGCGCGGCCGCCACACCCCCGCCGAAGCCCCCCACCAACACCGGCAACATCCCGTTCTGGTGGGACATCCTGGTCGTCTTCGGGTTCAGCATGATCATCTACTTCTGGGCGCAGCGGACGCGGCTGTCCCGGAACGAAATGCTCGATCTGGTCAACCGGCAGGCCGGCCAGGGCGCCCCGGACCCGCGCGTCCACTGACCGCCCCGTTAGCGCGCAGAGGGCCCCACCCTGACGATCAGGGTGGGGCCCTCTGCGTTTACCGCGGGCGGTGAAGCGGCCAGTAGCGGAGCAGGACCCGCCCTTCAATCAGCTCGTCCGGCACCGCGCCGAACCGGGCGCTGTCCACGGCGCCGGCGGCCGGGTTCGCCGATTCCAGCCACCAGCCCCCGGCCTCGCGCCGCGCGGCCCGCTTGACGAGCAGCAGGGTGGGGCGCCCAGGGTGCCGGGCCAGCACGATCTGCCCCGGCCGGACCCGGCGGGTCCGGCGGACGAGCAGCCAGTCACCCGGCCACAGCACGGGTTCCATGGACCGCTCGGCGACGGCGATCCGCAACAGCGGCCACTGCATGGAGACCCTCCGGTGTGGGCTGAGGTGCGCGGGGTAGTGTCGGTCCTGTTATCCGTGACAGACACTACGGAAGGTGGATCGATGAGGCTGCTTGCACGCCTGCTCGAACCAAAGGCCGTTGCCTATGCGCACTGCGACCTGCCCTGCGGCGTCTATGACCCCGCGCAGGCCCGCATCGAGGCCGAATCCGTCAAGGCGATTGACGAGAAGTACCAGCAGAACACCGACCCCGAGTTCCGGACCCGCGCGCTGATCATCAAGGAGCAGCGGTCGGAACTGGTCAAGCACCACCTGTGGGTGCTGTGGACCGACTACTTCAAGCCGCCGCACTTCGAGAAGTACCCGCAGCTGAACACGCTGTTCAACGAGGCCACCAAGCTGGCTGGCGGGGGCGGCGGCACCAAGTCCAGCACAGACCGGGCCGTGGCCGATCAGCTGCTGGCGAAGATCGACGAGATCAGCAAGATCTTCTGGGAGACCAAGCAGGGCTGACCGCCCGGCAGTCACATCGCCGACGCACCGTAGGAGGGGCCGCGACATCGTCGCGGCCCCTCACGCTATTTCCGGGCGGCCCGATCCGGGGTATTTTCGGGGTAATCCCCCGGCCCGGACCGGCGCATTCAGCACCGGCCGGCCGCTAACCTGGCCCCATCCGCCCGCCAGCTGAGCGGCGAGCGGTGGTGTCAGTTCCGGGCGCTGGTGCCCGGTCTGCCCCGGGGCAGCGTGGCCCCCGTCCCGCCCGTGCGCGTGAGATCATTGATCGCCGCCGCGCGGCACGCCGGAACCGGTGCGGCGCGGACGATAGGTTGCATGCGATCGGCCGGCTCAGCCCGCCTGAAGGAGTGACGTGACCGAAGAGACCACCGCAAGGCAGACCGCCCGGGGCGCCATGCCGGGCTCTGGTGCGGTTGCGGCCGACCGCGAGGCCCGCGACCGCGTCCGCGTGTGCATGCCCGCCGAGGGCGCGTACCTGTCGGTGCTGCGGACGGCGACCGCTGGCCTGGCCGCGCGGCTGGACTTCACCCTCGACGAGATCGAGGACCTGCGCATCGCCGTCGACGAAGCCTGCGCCATGCTGCTCAGCCAGGCCATTCCCGGCACCAACCTGGAATGCGACTTCGATCTCGGCGCGGACCTGATGACGATCACCGTGTCGGTGGTCGCCGCGCAGCCGTGCACGCCAGCCCGGGACACGTTCGCCTGGACCGTACTGTCCGCGCTGGCCGGAGACGTTGACTCACGGCTGGAGCCGGACGACCGGGTGGCCATCGTGCTGCGGAAGCACCGCGGGGCGTCGGGGTCCTGATGGGAGACTTCGAGGTCCGGGTGACCGAAAGCGAGGTCCAGGTGACCGAAAAGGACGTCCGGGTGCCGGAAGAGTTCGAGGCACGCCCCGCCGACGACACGCTCACCGCCGTCGCAAGGGACGACCACGCCGTCCCGGACCGTGCCCGGGCCCGGGAGCTGTTCGAGCGGCTCGCGGCCCTGCCGGAGGGCAGCCCGGAACGGGAACGGATCCGCGGCGCACTGGTGGAGCTGCACCTGCCGCTCGTCGAGTACCTGGCACGGCGGTTCCGCAACCGGGGCGAATGGCTGGACGACCTGACGCAGGTGGCCACCATCGGCCTGATCAAGTCGATCGACCGGTTCGACCTCGAGCGGGGCGTGGAGTTCTCCACCTACGCGACACCCACCATCGTGGGCGAGATCAAGCGGCACTTCCGGGACAAGGGCTGGGCCGTACGCGTGCCGCGGCGGCTGCAGGAGCTCAAGCTCTCGCTAACCAAGGCGATCGGTGAACTCGCTCAGCGCGAGGGACGCGCGCCGACCGTCAGCGAGCTCGCCGCGCACCTGCGGATGAGCGAGGAAGACGTGCTGGAGGGCCTGGAGTCGGCCAACGCCTACTCCACGGTGTCCCTGGACGCACCCGACTCCGGTGACGAAGACGCGCCCGCCGTCGCCGACTCGCTCGGCATCGTCGACGAGGCCCTCGAGGGTGTCGAGTACCGCGAGTCGCTCAAGCCGCTGCTCGAGCGGCTGCCGCCGCGGGAGAAGAAGATCCTGCTGCTCCGGTTCTTCGGCAACCTGACCCAGTCGCAGATCGCGGCCGAACTGGGGATTTCCCAGATGCACGTCTCGCGTCTGCTGGCCCGGACCCTCACCCAGCTCCGCGACGGCCTCACCACCGACGAGTAGGCCGCCGCGCTCGGCGAGTAGGCCGCCGCGCTCGGCGAGTAGGCCGCCGCGGCCCGGCGGGGAGGCCGGTCAGCGGCGGCGGGAGGAGCCCTTCTTGCCCGATGGGCGGGCGGCCCCGGCCGCGGGGGGAACCGGGCGGGCGCCCGGCTGATCCGGCCGGCCCGCACCCTGGGTGACCGTGGCGGGGGGGCCGTCCTGGGCGGCGGCTGATACGGCCGCCTCCCGGGGCTCCGCGCTCCGCGGGCCGGTGGCCAGGGCGCGCAGGCTGGGCGGGACCAGGAGGCCAACGAAGCCGGCGATCGCCAGCAGCAGGGTCGGCACGCCCCAGTCGAGACGGTGCCCCTCCAGCAGGTAGACCCCGGTGGTCCCGACGAACAGCTGGGTGAGCAGCGCGGGTGTCCGGCTCCAGCGCCGGACCCGGTAGATGCCCCACGCGATGAACGCGACGACGGCGACCGCACCGAACGCGATGACGGTCAGCGCGATCCCGCTGCTGCGCTGGTAGGAACGACCGGCGGCGGTGTCCACGGCGCTCAGCACGGCGGCGGCGAGAAGCACCACCGCCTCGGCACCCTGGACCGCTGCGGCCAGCAACAACGCCGGCGGACGTGGTCGCATGTATCGCACCTTTCTTTCCCCGGACTAGCCTATGCGCGTGCGCGCGCTGCTGATCGTTAACCCCCGGGCCACCACGACGACCAAACCCATCCTGGACCTCATCGTGCGCTCGCTGGCCGCCGGGGCCGACCTCGAGATCGTGGAAACACGGTACCGGGGGGACGCGCGCGACATCGCCGCCGCGGCCGCCGCCGAGGGCCGGGACGCGCTGCTGGTGCTCAGCGGCGACGGGACGATCAACGAGGTGGTCAACGGGCTGATGCACGCGGCCACCAGCCGCGCTGTTCATTCGCCGCTGACGGCCGCGCAACTGCCTGCCATCGCCGCCATCCCGGGCGGGAACGCCAACGTCTTCACCCGCGACCTCGGTGTCCCCGCTGATCCGGTCGCCGCCATCAAGGTGATCAGCGCCCGGCTGGCCGCCGGTACCACCCGGACAATCGGGCTCGGCCTGGCCGGGGACCGGTATTTCACGTTCAACGCCGGGCTGGGCTGGGACGCGGAAGTGGTCCGGACGGTGGAGGACAAGCGCGCCCACGGCGGGCGAGCCTCGGCCGGCCTGTACATGCGGATGGCGCTGCGCGAGTACTACCTGCGCACCGACCGGCGTCATCCGGGCCTGGCCATGGAGACGGCGGACGGAGCCGTCATCGGGCCCCTGGGCATGGCGCTGGTCTGCAACACCACACCCTGGTCGTACGTCGGCCGCCATCCGGTCAGCCCCACGCCGCACGCGTCGTTCGACACCGGCCTCGACGTGTTCGCGCTGCGCCGGCTGCGGACATTTTCCACCCTCAACGCGATGCGCCAGATGATGCGGTGGACGGGCCGGGCACCGGCCGGTAAGCACGTGGTGATCCGGCACGATGAGCCGGAACTCACCATGCGTTCTGAGCGGCCGGCGGCCCTGCAGGTGGACGGGGAGTACGTGGGTGAGGCGACGGTGGTAACATTCCGCTCGGTTCCGAAGGCGCTGCGGGTTATCGCGTGAGTCCGCCGCCGGGGATATTGCGGGCTGCAAACTACCTGTTGGCGCATTAATTGTGATTCAGGTCACATTGAATTGACGAAGATCACTGTTGCGCCCTCTTGCGTTCCCGGCGGCACGCTTGAGAAGCTTTAATCCATGCCGGGCGGGAGCCTTGTCGGGTGTTATCGGCACCAGGCACGTTTCCCGGATTCCCATCCGTGCCTGGGCTAAGGAGCAGCTCCGGGCAGGTCGCCAGCTGGTACAGCTTTACATGGGAAAATCGAACTCGATACGTTGCATAGCTCGTGAAATCATTCACAAGCTTTGATAACCGGACGCACGGGGCCAAAGCAGCCGACGTGCGCCGTCGCGCCCCGAAGGAGTGACCTCATGGACTGGCGCCATAACGCCGCCTGCCGTGACGTAGATCCTGAGCTGTTCTTCCCGATCGGGAACACCGGTCCTGCGCTTCTCCAGATCGACGAAGCGAAGCGCGTTTGTCATCGTTGTCCGGTGATGGACTCGTGCCTGCACTGGGCGATCGACTCTGGCCAGGACGCCGGCGTGTGGGGCGGCATGAGCGAGGACGAACGGCGGGCCCTGAAGCGGCGCACGCTGAGGCTCCGCGCCCGCGCACACGCGCAGACCGTATCCGGCTGATATCCCGCGGCTGACGCCGCACCGCCTCGCAGCTCCCGCCGGGCCTCGCAGCTCCCGCCGGGGGCGGGCGGCCCCGTCCCGGCGGGAAGCGCCTGGGCTATTCGCCGCTGACGGGCCCGGGGCGGTCGTCCTCCTCCACCGGCAGGTCGACGAGCGCCTGCGTACCGCCCTCTGCCCGGGGCGTGATCTCCAGCTTGCCGCCCAGCTCGCCGACCACCAGCGTCCGGACGATCTGCAGCCCGAGCGAGCTGGACGACTCGGGATCGAAATCCTCCGGCAGCCCGACGCCGTCGTCGACGACCACGACCGTCAGCCGGTCCGGCCCGCGGACGGCGCTGACCTCCACGCTGCCGGTGGACCGCTGCGTCTCCCCGGCCACCGGCTCGGGGTAGGCAAAGCCATGCTGCAGCGCGTTCTGCAGCAGTTCGGTCAGTACCAGCGCCAGCGGCATCGCTATGTACGCCGGCAGCGGTCCGAACGTGCCGGTCAGCTTGGGGGTGACCCGGATCTCGGTTCCGGCGACCTCGGAGGCCATCATCACGACGCGGTCCGCGACCTCGTCGAAGGCGACGATCTCATCGGGTGCGTGCGACAGCGTCTCGTGCACGATCGCGATCGAGCCGACGCGGCGCACCGCGTCCTCGAGGGCCGCCCGTGCCTCCGGGCCGCGGAGCCTGCGGGCCTGCAGCCGGAGCAGCGCGGCCACCGTCTGCAGGTTGTTCTTGACGCGGTGATGGATCTCCCGGATCGTCGCGTCCTTGGTCATCAGCTCGCGTTCGCGGCGGCGCAGCTCGGTCACGTCGCGCACCAGGACTAGGGCCCCGGTCCGGCTGCCGCCCACGATGAGCGGGATCGAGCGCAGCTGGACGATCGACCCGTTGCCGTCCATCTCCGCGTCGCGCGGGACCCGGCCGTACGCCACCAGCATCAGCGACTCGTCGAGCGGGCCGCCGCAGGAGGCGCACAGCTTCGCGGTCAGCGGCCCCAGCTCCGCACCCACCAGATCCGTGGCCAGCCCGAGCCGGCGGAAGGCCGACAGCGCGTTGGGGCTCGCGTACGTGACGCGCCCGGCGCGGCCGAGCCGGAGCAGGCCGTCACCGACGCGCGGCGAGCGGGCCAGCGTGGCCTGCTCGCCGCCGAACGGGAACGTTCCCTCGGCCACCATCCGGGCCAGGTCGTCGGCACCCTGCAGGTACGTCAGCTCCAGACGGCTCGGCGTGCGGGCGGAGTTGAGGTTGGTGTTCCGCTCGATCACGGCGATCACCCGGCCCGCGCGGGTCACCGGGATGGTTTCGGCGCGCACGGGCACGCCCGTCGTCCAGTCCGGGTCACTCTCCCGCCAGATCCTGCGCTCGTCCCGCGCCGTCTCCAGCAGCGTCCTGACCCCCGGCTGGGCCAGCGTCCCGACAACGTCGTCCTGGAACGAGGTGGGGCCGGTGGTCGGGCGCATCTGGGCCAGCGCCACCCAGCCACTGCCGTCACGTACCGCTGCCCACAGGATGAGATCGGCGAACGACAAGTCGGCCAGGAGCTGCCAATCCGAGACCAGCGCGTGCAGGCACTCCAGATCTGCGCTCGTCAGGTTGGTATGGCGGCTAGCCAGGTCGGCGAGGGTGGGCACCCTTCCATCATCGCACCCGCGGGCCACTGATTCCCGCCGTGCGCGGGTTCCCGTTCCCGCCGTGCGCGGATTCCCGGACCCTCCCCCTTGACGGCGGCCGCACGCTGGGAAAACCTATCAGAACCCATGAAGCCGCACCCCCTGCCACCAGCAGCACAGCCGCCCCGGCGGCAGGCGCGACCCGATCCGCTGGCAATGCTCCAGCAGGCCGCGCAGGCCCGCCAGGCCGGCGGCCTGGGCCGGCACCTGCACGCTCGTGCACCCGGCGCGGGCGGGATCGTCGACCTGGCGTCCAACGACTACCTGGGGCTGTCCGGGGACCAGCGGCTGGCCGAGGCGGCGGCCGCCGCGGCGCGCCGGTGGGGTACCGGTTCCACCGGATCACGCCTGGTCACCGGGACGACGGAGCTGCACACCCAGCTGGAAGACGAGCTGGCCGCCTTCTCCGGGGCGGCCGCCGCGCTCGTCTTCTCCTCGGGGTACCTGGCCAACCTCGCGGTCATCCCGGCCCTGGCGCAGGCCCTCGGTACCGGCCGCGCCGGGACGGGCGTCCTCATCGTTTCCGACGCCGCCAACCACGCCTCGCTGATCGACGCCTGCCGGCTGACCCGTGCCCGCGTCGTGGTCACCCCGCACGCCGACCCCCGCGCGGTCGAGCAGGCCCTCGCCCGCCGCACCGAGCCCACGGCCATCGTGGTGAGCGACACGGTGTTCTCCGTCACCGGGGACCAGGCGCCCGTCGCCGAACTGCACCAGGCCGCTCGCGCCCACCAGGCGCTGCTCGTGCTGGACGAGGCACACGCGTTCGGCGTGCTCGGCCCGGGAGGCCGCGGCGTGGCCGCCGCGGCCGGTATCGCGGGCGACCCGCACGTCGTCAGGACACTCACGCTGTCCAAGTCGCTGGCCGGCCAGGGCGGCGCGGTCACCGGCGCCGCCGGGATCATCGGCACCCTCATCGACGTGGGGCGCGCGTTCATTTTCGACACGGGCCTGGCCCCGCCGAGCGTGGCGGCGGCCCGCAGCGCGCTGGCCATCATCCGCGACGAGCCAGGCCTCGGGCGGCGCGCCCAGGCCAACGCGCAGCGCCTCGCGGCCATGGCCGCGGAGCTGGGCTTTCAGGTTCCGCCGCCGGCCGCTGCCGTGGTCCGGATCACGATCGGCGAGCCCGGCGCCGCCCTTGAGGCCCAGCGGATCTGCGCTCGTTCCGGCGTCCGCGCGGGGTGCTTCCGGCCGCCCTCGGTTCCGGCCGGCCAGGCGTGCCTGCGCCTGACGGCGCGGGCCAACCTCACAGAAGTTGACCTCGCTTCGGCATTCCGCGCACTGGGTGCGGTGAGAGATCATGTCCGGATAACCGCATGAGCGGGAAGGAAGTGGCCATGACCGTCTCCCCCGTCCCGATGTCCTCGGTCCCGCCGGAGAAGGCCAGCGTGCGCGGCCGTCATCAGGCCACGGCGGGAAACCCGGCCACGGCCCCGGCCAGCGAGAACGCGCCCGGCGTGGTGCTGCCGAGCCCACTGCCCCGGCTGCCCAAGTACTACACGGTCAAGCGCCAGCTGCTCGAGCTCATCGACACGATGACGCCCGGCAGCCCGGTCCCGCCGGAACGCGAGCTCGCCCGCGACTACGGTACGTCACGCACCACGGTCCGGCAGGCGCTGGCGGAACTGGTGGTCGAGGGACGCCTGCTTCGCCGGCAGGGCAAGGGCACGTTCGTGGCCAAGCCCAAGGTGGCGCAGTCGCTGGAGCTGGCCAGTTACACCGAAGGCATGCGGGCGCACGGCCTGCACCCGCAGACGAGAATCCTCGAGATCGGCTACATCGCCGCCGACGAGGACCTCGCCCTGCTGCTGGGCATCCGGCCGGGCGGCCGGGCGCTGCGCATCCACCGGCTGCGGCTGGCCGACGGCGAGCCGATGTCGGTGGACACCTCCCACCTGCCCGCCCGCCGTTTCCCGGGGCTGCGCAAGCAGCTCAACCGGCACAGCTCGCTGTACGAGGCCTTGGCCTCCGCCTACGGCGTCCGGCTGACCGAGGCGGAGGAAACAATCGAGACCGTGCTGGCCGACCCGCATACCGCCGACCTGCTGGCCGTCGACGCCGGCATGCCGCTGCTGCTGCTGTCCCGGCACGCGGTGGACGTGACCGGCGAGCCGGTCGAGTGGGCCCAGTCCTGGTACCGCGGCGACCGGTACAAGTTCGTCACCCGGCTGCGGCGGTTACCTGGGTGGGACTGATCGTTGTCAGCGGAACGGGAACGGGCGTCGGCAAGACCGTCACCACGGCGGCTGTCGCGGCGCTCGCCGGCTCCCGGGCCGAACGCGTCGCCGTGGTCAAGCCGGCCCAGACCGGCGAGCCGCCAGGAGCCCCGGGTGATCTGGCCGCGGTCGCCGCGTGCACCGGCCTGACCGACCTGCACGAGCTCGCCCGCTATCCGGACCCGCTGTCCCCCGAGGCGGCCGCGCGGTCCGCGGGACGTCCTCCGCTGGACCTGCGGGCGGCGGCGAGCTACATCGCGGCGCTGGCCGAGGACCGGGATCTGGTCATCGTGGAGGGAGCCGGGGGGCTGCTGGTGCGGTACGACCCGGCCGGGTCGACCATCGCGGACCTGGCCGGCATGCTGGACGCGCCGGTGCTCATCGTGACCGCGGCCGGCCTGGGCACGCTCAACCACACGGCCCTCACCCTGGAGGCGCTGGCCGCGCGCAAACTCCGCCGCGCGGGCGTGGTCATCGGCAGCTGGCCCGCCGCGCCGGGCCTGGCTGAGCGGTCGAATCTGAGCGACCTGGCCACCCTGGCCGGCCAGCCGCTGGCCGGCCGGCTGCCGGAGGGATCCGGGCGGCTGGCCGGCCGCGCCTTCCTCGGCCTCGCCCGGCGCAGCCTGGCCCCCGCGCTCGGCGGAACGTTCGCGCCGGACGCCGGCTAGCCGGAATCCGGGCCGCCGCCACCGCACCGGGGGGACGCCCCGGCTCTCCCCCGGCCGGTTAACTCACTGGTAACATCGCCGCGTGAGCGATGACGCACCGTCCCCCCGGGCCCTCGCCGGGCACGGGGGGACGCTGGCGGCCGAGGCGGCCCGGCGGCACGGCGTCACGGCCATGTTCACGCTGTCCGGGGGGCACGTCTTCCCGCTCTACGACGCGGCGGTGCACGCGGACCCGCCGCTCCGGCTGATCGACGTCCGGCACGAGCAGACGGCGGTGTTCGCCGCGGAAGCGACGGCCCGGCTGACCCGGGCCCCGGGCCTGGCCGTGGTGACGGCCGGCCCCGGCGTGACCAACAGCCTCAGCGCGATCGTGACCGCGCACTTCAACGGCGCGCCGGTCGTCGTGCTGGCCGGCCGTGCCCCCGACTACCGCTGGGGGGCGGGCAGCCTGCAGGAGATCGACCATCCGCCGCTGCTGGCCCCGGTGACCAAGCGGGCCTGGACCGAGCACTCGACCGCGCGGGTGGCCGCGTCGGCGGACGAGGCCTTCCGGCTGGCGGCCGCGCCGCACCGCGGGCCGGTGTTCCTCGACGTGTCGCTCGAGGCGCTGTACGACAAGGCCGAGGCGGAGCTGCCCGCCGCCGCCGCGGCGCCGCGGCCCGGGCCGGAGCCGGCGGCGATCAGCCAGATCGCCGGGCTGCTGGCCGTGGCGGAGCGCCCGGTCCTGGTGCTCGGCTCAGACGTCTGGATGGACGGCGCGGAGTCCGCGGCCCGCCAGGCCGCCGAGCAGCTGCAGCTCCCGGTCATCGCCAACGGCCAGGGCCGCGGCATCATCCCGCCAGGCCATCCGCTGCTGGTCACCCGGGCCCGCTCGACGGCGTTCCGGGAGGCGGACCTGGTGCTGGTGGCCGGCGCGCCGCTGGACTTCCGGCTCGGCTACGGGCAGTTCGGCCAGGGCGACGCTGCCGCCCGGGTCGTGCACGTGGCCGACTCTCCCGGCCAGCTCGCGGCGCACTGCCCGCTGGCCGGGTCCGCGGCCGGTGATCTCAGCGCGTTCTTCACCGGGCTGGCCGCCGAGCTCGGCGCGCCCCCGGCCCGGCAGGGCGAGCAGGCCCGGCAGGGCGAGCAGGCCCGGCAGGGCGCCCGCGGCCGGCCGGACTGGCTGGCCCGGCTGCAGGAGGCGGCGCGGGCCGCGATCGCCGCGGACGCCGGCCTGCTGGCCAGCGACGCGCGGCCCATCCACCCGATGCGGATCTACGGCGAGCTGACCCGGCTGCTCGCGGACGACGCCGTGGTGATCGGCGACGGCGGGGACTTCATCTCGTTCGCCGGTAAGTACGTGGAGCCCGCCCGGCCGGGGCACTGGCTCGACCCGGGCCCGTTCGGCTGCCTGGGCACCGGCCTCGGCTACGCGATCGCGGCCCGGCTGGCCCGGCCGTCGGCGCAGGTGGTGCTGCTGCTCGGGGACGGGGCGGCCGGTTTCTCGCTGATGGACGCGGACACCCTGGTCCGGCACGGTCTGCCGGTCGTCATGATCTGCGGCAACAACGGCGGCTGGGGACTGGAGAGGCACCCGATGCGCGCCCTGTACGGGTACGACGTCGCCGCCGGACTGCAGCCGGCCTGCCGCTACGACGAGGTGGTGCGCGCCCTCGGCGGCGCAGGCGAACTGGTCACCGAGCCGGGCCAGATCGGCCCGGCACTGCGGCGGGCCCTGGCCGCGGGCTCCCCGTACCTGGTCAATGTGATCACCGACCCGGAGATTGCCTACCCGCGCTCGACCACCGGCGTATGACCGCTCCCCGCGGCACGCCCGGCCGCGGGGGCCGGCCCGGCACGCGGGCCAGACGCTCAGTCGAGCACGGCGATCAGGTCGCCCTCCTGGATGACGTCGCCCTCGGCGACGTGCAGCTTGGACACGGTACCCGCGTCCTCCGCGAGCACGGGGATCTCCATCTTCATGGATTCCAGGATCACCAGGGTGTCACCGGCACCGACCTGCTGGCCCTCCGCGGCGACCACTTTCCAGACGTTCGCGACCATCTCCGCTCGGACCTCCGCCACCGCTGCTCCCTTCCTCGGCCGGGCGCCGCCGCCGGCCCGGTGCTGCCCGGCATTGAGCAGCATAGGCCCGCCGGGGCCGGTCAGGCGGGCAGCATCGACCGCCGGGCGACGATACGGCCGAGGGCGCCGACGACATCCGGGTCGTACTCGGCGCCGGCGTCCAGCCGGAGCCGGTCGATGACCGCCGCGGCCCGTCCCGTGTCGGCGGAACTGCCCACCAGGTCGTCGAAGGCGTTCACGGCCCGGATGATCCGGCTGCTCAGCGGCGGCCCGGACGGCGCGCCGGGCCGCGCGGAGGTGCCCCGGCACGGCTCGCTCTGCCGGCGGACGATCTCCGCCACGCTGTCCTGCATGTTGGCCTGCTCGATGACCTCGGCACCCAGCTCGGCGATCCGCCGCTGGTCCTCCGGCGAGACCAGGACGGTAGCCCCGCCCGGGATCGGGTCCTGCAGCGACAGCTGCCCGATGTCATGGATCAGCGCCGCGTACTGCAGTTCCAGTAGCTCCGGCTCAGGTACGCCCAGCTCCCGCCCGACCGCCACGGCGAGCCGGCTGACCCGGTCCGCGTGACCGGTCTCGACGTAGCCGCCGATCTCGGTCACCCGCGCCAGCGCGCGCACCGTCTGCAGGTAGGTGGCCCGGATTCCGGCGTACCGGCGGAACGCGACCTGCGTGACCAGCAGCGGCGCGATGAATACCGCGACCGCGACCAGGCCCATGGCCTCGGCCGCGAACGAGATCAGCATCGCGGAGGCACCCACGGCCACGCCCAGCGGGGCCAGCACGCGGAACTCGTCGGTGAACGTGACCCAGAATCTGGCCCGCAGCGCGCCGGTCCTGATAATCGCGGAGATGATCACGTCCACCAGCCAGGCCAGCGCGATCAGCAACGCCATCACCGTCAGCGCCACCCACCAGTGCCGGACGATGCCGTGGGCGGCGGCCAGCGGGCGGAACACGAAGGCGGCGCACGACACGGCGAGCAGCCGCGTCGCCATGCCCGCGGTGCGGGCCGGGCGGCCCACAGCCAGATGCGGCAGCGCACCGAGCGCCATGCCGACCCCGGTGACCGCCACGACCTGGAACGCGGAATGCCGGGCCGGAACCGAGCCGACCCTGATCAGCAGGGCGTAGGCGAGCGCGCAGGCCGTCCCGATCGGCGCCGCTTCGCGGTCACCCGGGAGGTTGAGGCGGAGCAGCTCGCCCAGCGCGATCAGCGCCGCGAAGGCGATCGCGCTGCGGGTCGCCGTCACCCCGCCCGTGAGCGACTGCGCGATGCAGGCCACGACGAGCAGCCCGGAGGCCGCGACGAGCAGGCGCTGGCCGTAACCCACAGCCGGCTGGCGCGAACGGGCCCGCGGACCCGTGGTCGCTAGCCGGCTCTGACTAACGCTCACGAGGGTCTCGCACGTCAGCGGCTCCCCATGACGCGCAACGGCACGGCGGGATCGTCGTGGTCGTGGGCGGCCGCCTCGACCGGCTCACCCGGCGGCGGCACCGGTACCTCGGGAGTCTGCCAGCCTTCCCGCTCGACCGCGGCGACGAGGGCATCGACGAACGCCGGGTCGAACTGAGTACCCGAGCACCGGCGCAGCTCCGTGATGGCCTCGCCGAGCGACCGCGCACCCCGGTAGGAGCGGGTGGACGTCATGCAGTCGAAGGCGTCCGCCACGGCCAGCACGCGGGCGAACTCCGGGATCTCGTCGCCGGCCAGGCCCATCGGGTAGCCGCGGCCGTCGATCCGCTCGTGGTGGTGCATGATCCCGGCGAGTGCCTCATCCAGGAAGCCGATCTCCCGGATGATCTCGAGCCCGCGCATCGGGTGCAGCTGGATGGCGGCATATTCCTCTTCGGTCAGCTTGCCGGTCTTCTGCAGGACCTTGGTCGGCACTCCCAGCTTGCCGACGTCGTGCAGCATGCCCGCGTACCTGATCGCCTCGACGCGCTCCGGCCGCATCCCGATGGCGCGGGCGATCATGACCGAGCCTCTCGACACCCGCTCGCTGTGGCCCCGGGTGTAGAAGTCCTTGGTCTCCACCGCCTGGCAGAGCACGCGCAGCGTGGCCTCATAGGCGCGCTGCTGGTCGGCGAACTGGGTGATCGCCCAGCGCGCCACAAACAGCGGGATCAGCACCAGGATCGCGGCGAACGGCCCGACGACGCTCCACAGTGCGGCGATCAGCAGGCCGAAGACGGCGTACCCGAGGTCGGGCAGCGGGAGCCGCAGGTCCAGGACACGGCCGCCCCGCTGGGAGCGGTCAGGAGTGCTGGTGAGCCGCAGCACGCCGGCCACGAGCCCGTAGTTGGCGATGATGTGCGCCGCCGCCGCGCCCACGAACGGGCCGATGATCCGCGGGAACGAATTCCCCGCCGGGATGCCGACGGTACCGCCGAGGATCAGGAACACGCGCCCGGCACCGTACGCACTGAGCGCGTACATCGCGCCGTTGAAGAGCCGCTGCGCCGGGGTGGGCCCGCGCCGCAGGCAGAATCCGCTGACGACACCGACCAGGGCGGCCCCGGTCGGGCCGAGCAGGACGACGGAGGCGAGGGTGGCGGCGTAGCCGGGCGACCAGGCGACACGGCGTGGCGTAATCGCCGTCGGCACGGACTCACATACGAGAAAGAGGACCGCGAGGACCGCGAGACGGCTCCAGGAGATGCCCTGATACGGGCTGCGGGCGATTACGAACGCGGCGGCGGCCACCACTGTGCCGATGTAAAGCCACGTTGCCCGCGAGAGCCTGCCCAATTCCCCCCCTCACTCTGGGCGAGTGACGTTACCGGTACCTGGCACGGTAAGCCCCAGGAAATCCCTAGCTGCAGCACACCCGTGCCTCCCTCCCGGACTCAGGCCGCCGCGGCGAGACCGGGCAGGCTCTGCATCAAGGACCACCATCGTGAGGTGCACGCGGGCAGCCAGATGTCCGGCACGGCACCAGGGACCCAGCCTAACCCGGCCGCATTGATCCGCGTAGGCCCAAAGTTCATCGTGAGCAAATCGTGAAGATTGAATCGCTCTTAGCGATCAGGACACCGTGGCAGCAATCCGGCACACAAGTCAGAACTCGATATGAGCGCGTACTTCCTGAATCCGGACGAGTACCTTCGCGCGCAGCTCGGCCGGGGCCGGATCACACCCGCAGTGCTTGCGCACCAGCCGCTTCACCGCATCCTCCAGGCCGTATTCGCGCAGGCAGGGTCCGCACTCGTCGAGGTGCTGGCGCACCTTCGAGCAATCGGACTCGTCCAGCTCACCGTCCAGGTACGCGTAGATGCGGTCCAGGACCTCGGTACACGGCACCTCGTGCGGCCTGCCGCAGCTCATCGGTCTTCCTCCCCGGGCGCGCCATCCGCGGACGGCGCCGCGGAGCCAGAACCGGACGCCGACCGGGCGAGGCCGCGCTCGGCCGCATAATCCTGCAGCATGTCTCGCAGCTGCCTACGCCCCCGGTGCAGGCGGGACATCACCGTGCCGATCGGTGTCCCCATGATGTCGGCGATCTCCTTATACGCGAAACCTTCCACGTCGGCCAGGTAGACCGCGATGCGGAACTCCTCAGGCAGTGCCTGCAGGGCCCGCTTGATGTCCGAATCAGGCAGCCGCTCGAGCGCCTCCGCCTCGGCGGACTTCAGGCCGCCGGAGGTGTGCGAGGCCGCCCGCGCGAGCTGCCAGTCCTCCACCTCCTCGGCGCCGGAACGCTGCGGTTCCCGCTGCCTCTTCCGGTAGGTGTTGATGAACGTGTTGGTCAGGATGCGGAACAGCCACGCCTTCAGATTCGTGCCCGGCTGGAACTGGTGGAAGGATGCGTACGCCTTGGCGAACGTCTCCTGCACGAGATCCTCGGCATCCGCCGGATTGCGGGTCATCCGGAGCCCGGCGGAGTACAGCTGATCCAGGTACGGCAGAACATCCTGCTCGAACCGTTCATCGCGCTGCTCAAGTGTCTCCGGGACGGGACCCACCTCCTCGGGGAAAAGCATGGCCGATCCGTAAAGACCGTATGGCCGGGAGGATACATGGCCGCCGTGACCCAGGCCGCCGCCCAGGCTCCCCGTGCCGCCTTCGCGGGCGGACACCTGAGCACCAGCGGCGACACCGGCGGGGCTGACCGGGCGTGAGCCACAAGCTACTGGCATGCGTTGTAGAACACGAACCCGGCCACGGTCATTCCTGCCGCGCAGGTGAGGAACGGGCCCGGACGGGGAAGATAGAGAGCAAATCCGCGCGGCGAGAAGGGCCGCAGCCACGGCAGGAGTCACGGTGAGGCCTTCGGCCAGCGCCACGGCCGTCGGCGGTCCCGGGTCGCTGTCGCCGTACTGGCGCTTTCACCAGGCGGTAGCCGAGGCACAGCTCGCATCCTGGCTGCCGCGCGAGAGCCGCCTGCTCGTCGACATCTCGGGACCGCGGGCGTGTGCCGCCGAGATAGCCGCTGCGGCCGGCCATACCGTGCTGCGCATCACCGAGACGGCGGCCGGCCAGCCCGGGCCGGCTGATGACCTGCTGCCCCCGGTCTACCGGCCGGGCAACGCCCCGGCCGCGCCCGGCCGGATCGTCCAGGTGGCATCGGACCCGGCGAGCCTTTCGTTCCTGCGCGACGGGTGCGCGGACGGGGTGATCGCGGAGGACCGCACCCTGTCCCGGCAGCTCGCGGCGGAGAACCTGATCACCGATATCGCCCGGGTGCTGCGGCCGGCCGGCCGCGTGCTCGCCTGCGTCGACTCGCTCGTCCTGGGCATGGCGCTGCTCGCCGAGCAACGGCACTGGGCGGAGCTGACCGACCTCCCGCACGCCGAGGTGGTGCTCGTCCCATGGCCGGATGGCACGATCACCCGCTGCTTCGGCGCGGAGCAGCTTCGTGAGCTGTTCGAGGACGCCGGGCTCACCGTCATGTGGATCCGGCCGCGCACGGTGTTCTCCCCGTCGACGGTCGCGCACGTCCTGCGCCGGGACCCCAAGGGCCTGCCGCAGCTGGTGGAAGCCGAGCTCGCGATGCAGCCCGATGAGTCGGTCGGCGTCCAGCTCGTCGTCTCGGCGCGTAAGCGGGCACCGCGCGGCGGTGCCCGCCAGCCATCGCACCCGTAACCCGGCCGCTGGCCGGCCCTCGGACGGGGTCGCTGGCCGGCCTCAGCGCCGCAGGCGGTCGTGCTTGCCCTGGCAGGCGACGCAGCGGGACGCGTCCGGCCGGGCCTCGAGACGTCCGTCCGGTACTGGCTTGCCGCAGTCGACGCACAGCCCGTAGGTGCCCTCGCTCATCCGCCGCAGCGCGGCCTGCACCTTCCCCCGCTGGCGCTGCGCGGAGTGCAGGACCGCCTCGGTGCGGTCCGTCTCGGACAGGTTGGCGCCCGCGTCGGCGGGGTCGAACGAATAGCCCTGGGCGTCGCCCGGCGCCGGGCTTTCGCCCTCGAGGACGGCGATCGACCGGTCCAGGCCACTCAGCATCTCCTCCAGGCGCTTGCGCGTCACAGCAGTATCCACGGCAGCATTGCCTCCTGTCCGCCCGCGCTCCGGCGGGGCTATCACGCTTGCCCGGGCACGCTCCCGGCGGCCAGCGGGACGAGAAGCTCCGGCCCGTCGTTGGCCACCGAGTTGACGGCGGTCGACACCGCGCGCGTCTCCAGGCCGTCGGACGTGGCGGGAGTGATCGCCGTGAGCAGGCCGTCCGCATCGCCGGCCGCGGGATCCAGCCATTCGTCCCAGTGACCGGGGCTGACCACCATCGGCATCCGGTCGTGGACCCAGCCGACGGCATCAGTCGCGCTGGTGGTGATGATCGCCGCGGTCCACAGCCGCGCCCCGGGGTGATCGTCCGGCAGCGTCCTGTCCCGCCACAGCTCGTAGATGCCGGCGAACGCCATGCCGTGGCCGTCCGCCCGGTGGATGTAATAGGGCTGCTTGCGGGGACGTCCGTGCTCGCGGCCGCCGAGGGCTCGCCACTCGTAGTAGCCGTCGGCCGGAATGAGGCAGCGCCGGCGGGCGAAGGCACTGCGGAACGAGGGCTTGACCGCGACGGTCTCGGCCCGCGCGTTGATCAGGCGCGCGCCACCGGAAGGATCCTTCGCCCAGAAGGGCACCAGCCCCCAGCGGAGCAGGCGCAGTTCCCGGGCGGGCGGGCCAGGCGGCCCGGCGGCCGGGCCAGGCGCGCCGTGGCCGTCCCGGCCGGCCCGGGTCATTACCGCGAAGATGGGATCGGTCGGGGCCACGTTGTAATCAGGGGCGACATCCCTCGTCACCTGATCGCGCTCAACGCCGAACTCAGCAATGAGTTCCTGGCGCTGACGCGCAGAAACGAATCGACCGCACATAACCCCATATCCCGATAGTCAACGGCTAACGCACACGGATGCCGGAATGTGGCATTTCATAACCACAATGGCCGCCCGCCAAACCAGGAACCGGTTTATCGCCAGGCGTGCCGGGTGCCCCCGCCGGGACCGGGAGGGCGGCCGCACCACCGCGGCGCGCGGCGCGGCAGCCGTTACGCTCACGGTATGCGACGCGAAACGGTACGGCAGGAGCCGGGATCCTGAGCCGACACCCGTCCCATGCCGGCCTCGACGAGGACGACGTGCGGGTGCGCCCGGGCCGCGGGACCCGGCCCCGCACCCGGCGTCGCCCGGCCCACGAGGACGCCCCCGAAGGTTTCGTCACCAGTATCGACCGGGGTCGCTACGGGGTCCTGACCGGCGATCACGTGCTCATCGCGATGAAGGCGCGCGAGCTGGGCCACCGGAGCGTGGTCGTCGGCGACCGGGTCCTGCTGGCCGGCGACGCGTCCGGCCAGGAGGGAACGCTCGCGCGCATCGTCCGGGTCCAGCCGCGCACCTCCGCGCTGCGCCGGTCCCCCGATGACACCGACCCGGTCGAGCGCGTCATCGTCGCCAACGCCGAGCAGCTGGTGATCGTCTGCTCGCTAGCGCAGCCGGCGCCCCACCTGCGGTTCATCGACCGGTGCCTGGTCGCCGCGTACGACGCCGGCATCAGCCCGCTGCTCTGCCTGACCAAGGCCGACCTGGCCTCGCCCCGCGAGGTGCTCGACGTCTACGAGCCCCTTGGCGTGGCCTGCCTGGTCACCCGGCGGCCGCTGACGGATGAGCAGACCGCCGCGCTGCGCGCGGCCCTGTCCGGCCGCATCAGCGTGCTCATCGGCCAGTCCGGTGTAGGCAAGTCCACCCTGGTGAACGTGCTGGTACCGGACGCGCACCGGGTCACCGGGGTGGTGAACCCGGTCACCGGCCGGGGCCGGCACACCTCGTCGTCGGCGGTCGCCCTCCCGCTGCCCGGCGGGGGCTGGATCATCGACACCCCGGGGGTGCGCGGCTTCGGCCTGGGCCACGTGAGCCCGGCGCGGGTGGTGGAGGCCTTCCCCGATCTGGCCGGCCCTGCGGCCGACTGCCCGCCTGGTGACGACCATCTCGGCCAGGACTGCGGGCTGGACGAGTGGGCGCGCGAGCATGGCGCACAAGCACGGCTGGACTCGCTGCGCCGGCTGCTGCGCAGCCGCGAGGGCACGGAATCGCCCTGAATCCCCGCTGCCCTACCCAGCCGGCTGGACGTCCACCGTTCCGCCGCTGCGCCAGTAGACACCCGCCTGCCTGGACAGGAAACCCTCGTCCACGAGATAGCGGCGCAGCGCCGCGTGATCATCGCACAGCACCTTGAGGACATCGTCCACGGCGGCTTCCGGGAAGCGCAGCCCGGGCTCGAAAGCCTGCGCCACGCAATCCAGCAGCAGCCGCCGTTTCGCGGGACGGGCCGGCATCGCGACGATCCGGCCGTCCCGCACGTATGGCCTGAGCTGTTCCTCCCGGTCAAGGCGTGCGGCCACGACACGGCTCGCCGAATCGGCCGGCTTGCTGAGGCTGATATCGCCCATGCTGCTAGTGTGCCTGCCGCGCCGCTCCACCGCTCGCCTGGTCACCGGACTCGCCGACGCGATACGGTTTCGCGCGTGGCACGTTATGACGATGACCTGCGTTTCGCGCATGTCCTCGCTGACGCGGCCGATGACATCACCAGCCGGCGCTTCCGCGCGCTCAATCTGCAGGTCGAGACCAAACCCGACCTGACCCCGGTGACGGATGCCGACCGCGCCGCTGAGGATTCGCTGCGGAACGTCCTGCGCCGGGCCCGGCCCCGGGATGCGGTACTGGGCGAGGAGTTCGGCCGGAGCGGCTACGGCCCGCGTTGCTGGGTGATCGACCCCATCGACGGCACAAAGAGTTTCGTGCGCGGAGTGCCGGTCTGGGCGACGCTGATCGGCCTGATGGACGGGGACGAGGTCGTTGTCGGCGTGGTGTCGGCCCCGGCGCTCGGCCGCCGGTGGTGGGCGGCCACCGGGAACGGCGCCTGGACCGGCCGCAGCCTGACCAAGGCCACGCGGTGCGCGGTGTCGGGCGTGACCAGGCTCAGCGACGCATCGCTGTCCTACTCGAGCCTGGGCGGCTGGGAAGACCGCGGGAAGCTCGACGGCTTCCTCGGCCTGACCCGGGCGGTGTGGCGGACCCGCGCCTACGGGGACTTCTGGTCACACGTCCTGGTCGCCGAGGGCGCGGTGGACGTGTCGCTCGAGCCGGAGGTCTCGCTCTGGGACGTCGCCGCCCTGCAGGTCATCGTGGAAGAGGCGGGCGGCCGTTTCAGCGACGCCAGCGGTGCGCGGACGCCCGACGGCGGGAGCGTCGTCTGCACCAACGGACATCTGCACGATGACGTGCTGACCAGACTGAAAGCTTAAGAAAGTCCGCTGAACAGGCCAAACGGCGAAGACGACGACAACTGCGGATGTCCGGGGCTCAGGTCTTGCCCTCGCCCTGCTTTTCACCCATGCTGATCGGAATGGCGGTCACAAGTTCACAAAGTACCGCCGTGTCCTGCAAGCATCCGGGGTGATACACGATGAACGTACGAGACGGCATGTCGAACGTGGTGCTGACCATCGGGCCCACGCACACACTGCGCGACGCGGCCCGGATGATGTCAGCGCGGCGTGTGGGCGCAGCGGTGGTGATCGACCCGGATCATGCGGGCGTCGGTATCCTCACCGAACGCGACGTGCTGGACTCCATCGGCGCGGGCCAGGACCCGGACGCCGAACTGGCCGCGCACCACTGCACGTCGGATCTGGTCTTCGCGGCGCCGGCCTGGACGCTGGAGAAGGCCGCGGCCGCCATGGTCCGCGGCGGTTTCCGGCACCTGGTGGTGATCGACGGACACGAGGTCACCGGCTTGCTGTCGATGCGGGATATCGTCCGGTGCTGGTCAGGATCCCCCGTTCCCGCCCCGGGCCAGGCGGCGGCCAGTGAGCGCACCAAGTCCGGCCAGCAAGTCGCCGGCGCGCCACGGTAACAAACGGGCCATTCCCCGTATTTTGCGGGGCAGAAAACGGAACGAGCCGCGTTTCCCGGTGCTGGTATTACCCCGTGCCGGGTACATTCGGTCTCTTCCTGCATGGCGGTTCGCCCGATGTAATCGCATGACCGCTTGATCGCGGTCGGGGTCACGGGGAGGAAGAGGCCATGACCCTTATACCAGCCGCCGGGCCGGACGGGCCCTGCGTTCCCAGGCCGTTCAGTCAAACCGGTCACCCGGGCGGCCCGGGCGGGCCGTCCGACGCCGGGATGCGCGCGGCGCTGGAACGGCTGCCGCCCGGCCATCCCTCATCGCCCTGGGCCGCGGATGGCACGAGCCGTCCCGAGCCGCCCCGCCTGCAGGACCTCGAGCTCCCGCTGCCCGGGGCATGGACGGACAGTCTGGACGAAGGCCCCAGCCCGGCTCCGGCTAGCGGTGAGCCGCAAAATGATCCGGCCACGCGGGAACCGCCGGCGCCATGAGATGCGTCATAGGTATGCCGGTGGCACAAGGGCCGGGCCAGGCGAATCCCATCCTCGCCGGCCCGGCCCCCGCGCGTCTCACGCCGTTACCGCCGTCGGCTTAACGGCTCGCCGCCGGCCGGCGTTGGTGAGACCGTGGACGAGTGGACAGCGAACGCGCGGAACGCCACCTCCGGCTGGCCGCCGAGGCGGCGCTGTGGCGTGCCCGGGCGCTGCCCCGCGACGACGGGCAGGGCCGCCCGCGGGAAATCTTCACCGAGTGCATCGCGCGGCTGCGCGGGGTGGCCATCGCGCTGGTGACGGTCGGAGCCGTCGACGCCGGCCAGGCCGACCTGATCATTGATGAATTTCAGGCCGCTCTCGGCGTCCGGCACTTGCACTCCATCACGGCCAGCCCGCTGTTCATGCCGCGCCCACGGCCACCCGGCGCGCCAGCCGGAGCGCTCGTGCCCGCCGCGCCCAGCGGGCCCCTCCGGGTGATCCCGGTCAGCCGGATGCTGCCGATCCGGTACGAGGACCTCACCGGTGAGGTGTACGTGATGTCGCTGGTGGTAACCGCCGCGCAGGCGGTCGCCCCGGCGGTGGCGCGCATCCGCTCCGTCCCGCACGAGGGCGGCCTCGTGCGGGCGGCGCTGGGCTTCCCGGCCCTGGACACGGTAACTGCCGCCGACGACCGGGGCACGCTGTACCACACCGGCTGGCACGGTGGCGGCACACCGGGGCGGTGGGCAGGCCACCTGCAGATCCGGCCCGCACCGCCGCCGGACGCGCAGTGGCTTGAGCTGTCCGGTGCGGGCCAGGCAAGCCTCCGGATCGCTTTCACCGGCGCGCAGCAGACCGCCAGCCTCACCGCCGAGCCACGGCCTGGCGCGCCGGGCGAGCAGTTGCTGGCCGACGTCGCGCAGCAGATCCTGGCCGCTGCGGCCGGCGACACCGGCATGGCCCGCCAGACCGCCACGAATCTCGGCGACACGATCGCCGCCCTGGAGGCCGCCGGGGCGCTGTCGCCGCTCAGTCCCACCCCCGGCCAGCTGGCGACGGTGTGCGAGCGGCTCGGCATCGGCCGGCACAGGATCACGGCCCGGCCCACCGCGGACCTGCCCGAGCCGTGGCTGAGCGTGCTGGCCTGTTACGGTCGCCGGCACCGGTCAGCGGTCCGGGACGGCGTCGCCACCACAGCGCTGCCACTGCCCGAGCTGGACGGGGCCCGGATCGCGCTGGGCGGCCTGCACAGCGTGGACGACCAGAGCTACCTGCACGTGTTCGGGTGCGGCCTGCCGCCCGCGTGGACGTCCCGCCGCTTCGGCCCGGAGGCCCGTCCCGCCTTCGGCTGGTGGCTACGGGACGACGCCGGCCACTGGCACGCGGCCGTGCCCCGGGAGTGGACGGAAGACGTCCACGGCGAGACGTCGATCATGCTGCGCGTGCTGCCGCCGCTGGGCCACGAGACAAGCTCCGGCACGCTCTTCATCACCCTGCAGGCCAGCCGGGCCAGCGTCCATCTGCCCCTGTCCTGGTGGGCGGCACCGTGACCGGCCTTCCTGGCGGCCCGTCCGGGTCCTCCGGGTCTTCTGGGTCCTCCGGGCCCTGGTGGCGCGCCCTCCCCGCGCTCGAGACGTGGATCCCGTGCGGAACGGCCTTGCACCCGATCCGCTGGGAAGATGGCCGCCTCAGCCTGCCGGCCCATCCCGACATCGAAGGCGAACTCGTCTTTGCGGCCATGGGCGGGGAGAAAGCGGCGTGCGTGGACGTGGCCGAGGCGTGGCGGCGGCGCGCCGGTGACCTCGGCGTGCTCGCGCTCGGCCCGCGCGGCCCCGCCGACGACGTGGACGTCACCTGGGACGATGTGGAGGAGTTCCGTTCCGGCAGCCCGAACGTGTACCGCTGGCCGTCATCCGGCACCAGGGCCGCGCGCGTCGTGCCCCGCAGCCAGCCCATGCGCTCCGCCCGGCGCCAGGGCGCCAGCCCGGCCCTGCCGCCGCCGGGCGGCACCCGGCCGTTCAGAACCGGGGGACCGCCACGTCTGTCGCCCGGTCTGGGCCACCCGGTCCCGGCCGCCCGGCGCGAAGAACTGGAACGGACCCGGGCGCAGCGGCTGGACATCCTGCTCCTGTTCGCCCTGGGGCCCGCGTTCCAGATGCTGCTGTCCGGGATGGTCGCGGCCACCTGGGCCGGCGGCGGCGCCCGCGCCGCCGAGCGGCGGGCGCACCGCCCCGCCCTGGAGGCCGCGCTGACCGGGCGGCTCGCTCTCGCGGCGGCCGAGTGGCTCGGCATCGACCCGGATCAGGTGGACGCACAGCTGCACGAGGGCACCGGCTGGGGCTGCCTGGAGCTGAGCGGGACCGGCGGAGCGCGTTATCTGCGGGCCGCCCTGCCGGCCGGGTGGCTCGCTGAGGTATGGGCCTGCGGCCTGGCCGTGCTGGACGGTCATCTCGTGGTGGCGGTCCAGCGCGCGGCGTGGCCGGATGCGACGGTCCTCGCCGTGCCCGAGCCGGGCTGCGACCCCGTGGTGCTCACCGCCCGGGCCGCCGGGGACACTGGTACTCCCGGTGACCGCGCACACTGGGAGACATCCGGCACCCAGGCCGGACCCGGCGGAGAACGGGGCGGGCCGCCTGGGCCACCCCGGGGAGAGGCGGACCCATCGTGAGCGTCGACGAGGAGCCGGCGGCCAGGCCCGCTGGACGGGGCTCGCCCCGGCCTGCCGTCCTGGCGGCTCCCGACCCGACCGTCACGGCCCTGACCGTGGCCGTCGCCGCCAAGGTGCCGGTGCTGCTGTGGGGTGCGCCGGGAACCGGCAAGACGTCCGCGATCCGGGCGATGGCGGATGCCGCCGGGCTGCCCTGCGAGACCGTGATCGCGTCGATCCGCGAGCCGTCCGACTTCGCGGGCCTGCCGGTCGTGGTCGGTCAGGGCGTGCGGTTCGCTCCCCCCGCGTGGGCGCAGCGCCTGGCCGCGGCCGGGCGCGGGCTGCTGTTCCTCGACGAGCTGTCCACCGCGCCCCCGGCCGTGCAGGCGGCGCTGCTGCGGGTGGTGCTGGAACGCGTCGTCGGTGACCTCGACCTGCCCGCGGACGTGGCGGTCGTCGCCGCGGCCAACCCGCCGGAACAGGCCGCGGACGGATGGGATCTGTCCGCGCCGCTGGCTAACCGGCTCTGTCATCTGGCCTGGGACATCAACCCCCGGGTCGTGGCCGACGGGCTGGCCGGCGGCTGGGCCGCGCCGCAGGTGCCGGAACTCAGCGGCGGCTGGGAGGCCGAGGAGATCCTCGCCCGCGGCCTGGTCGCGGCCTTCCTGCGGGCCCGGCCCGCGCTGGCGTGCGCGCCGCCCGATAACCCGGCGTCCGCGGGGCGCGGCTGGCCGAGCCCCCGGACCTGGGAGATGACCGCCCGGCTCTGGGCCGCGTCCGGCGCGGCGGGGGCCGGTGACGAGGCCCGTTCGGCCCTGGTCCGGGGATCTGTCGGAGACGGGGCCGGTGCGGAGTTCCTCAGCTGGCTCATCGAGATGGATCTGCCCGACCCGGAAGAGGTCCTCGCGGACCCGGGTGCCTTCCGGCTCCCGGACCGCGCGGACCGCGCTTACGCGGCGCTGGCCGCGATCACCGCGGCGGTCACCGCGCAGCCCACAGCGGAGCGGTGGGCGGCCGCGTGGCGGGTGCTCGGCATCGCCGCCTCGGCGGCTCCCGACGTCGCCGCGGCGGCCGCCCGCGTGCTGACCCGCCACCGGCCCGATGGCGCCCCGCTGCCGCCAGAAATCCACGTGTTCGCGCCGGTGCTGCGGGACGCCGGCCTGCTGGCGACGTGAGCGCCGCGCCGATGCCGGGACTGGGCGGGGCACGGCTCTGGGCCGCCGCCCGGTTCCCGTACCTGGCCAGCGGAGTCTTTGGCACGCAGGTGGTCGCGACGCCGGGAAGCGGCACCGTGGCGGTGGACGAGGAATGGCGGCTGCACGCCGACCCGGACGTCGTGGCCGGCTGGTCACCCGCCGAGCTGGGCAGCGTGCTCATCCACCACGTCTGCCATCTGCTGCGTGCGCACGCAGAACGGGCCCGCGCCCTGGGTATCCGGCCCGAGGACGGGCCCGCGTGGACGCGTGCCGCCGACGCGGAGATCAATGACGACCTGGTGCCCGCCGGCCTCGAACTGCCCGGCGATCCGGTGCTGCCCCACCACCTCGGTGCCGCGGCGGGCGGCCTGGCCGAACAGTATTTCCGGGCCGCCGCGGACGGCAGCCCGGAACGGGGCAACGACTGCGGCAGCGGAGCCGATGGCCACCCGCGGCCAGGAGACGGGCCGCCCGGCGCGCCCGGTGGCGGGCCCCAGGAGCCCGGGCTGCCCGGCTGGCAGGCGGACCTGCTGCGGCGCCTGGTGGCCAGCGAATGCCTCCGGTACGGGCAGGAAGCCGGGACCGTTCCCGCCGGGCTGCTGCGCTGGGCCAGGGAAACCCTCACCCCGGCGGTTGACTGGCGCCGGCTGCTCGCCGCCGAACTGCGCCGCGCGGTCGCAGACCGGGCCGGCGCGGCCGATTATTCCTACCGGCGGCCGTCCCGGCGCGCGGCGGTGACCGGCGACGTCGTGCTGCCGGCGCTGCGCCGCCCGGTCCCCGAGGTCGCCGTGGTCTGCGACACCTCAGGCAGCATGACGGACGAGTTGCTGGCCATGGTGCTAGCCGAGGTGGAGGGCCTGCTTCGCTCGCTCGGCGCAAGCCGGCAGCTGCGCGTGCTGGCCTGCGACGCCGCCGCCGGGCCGGCCCAGCGGGTGTCATCGGCCCGGCAGGTCGAGCTGGTCGGCGGCGGCGGCACCAACATGGGGGCCGGCATCGCGGCGGCGGCCCTGCTGCGCCCGCGGCCGGCTATTACCGTCGTGCTCACCGACGGTTACACACCCTGGCCCGGCCGGCCGCCCAAGGGGATGCTCGTCGTGGTCGCCCTGCTCGGCGACGCGTCCCGGGATGCTCCAGCGTGGGCCCGTACGGTCCGGGTGCCCGCCTCCCCGGCGCGATGAAGAAAACGCCGGAAGGTGCCAGCCGCGGCGCGGACCCGGTGCCACGCGCGCTCACCACGATCTCGGTGCTGCTGACGATCGGCACCGCCGCCACGGACGTCGCCTGCTTCACGCGGCTGGGCAGCGTGTTCGCCAGCGTGATGACGTCCAACCTCGTCTTCCTCGGCCTTTCGGCCGGCCGTCATTCCGGCGGCCTGGCCGGACGGGCCGGCGTCAGCGTGGCCGCCTACGTGCTCGGCGTGGCGGCCGCGTCGCGGCTGTCCCGCACCGGCCAGCGGCCTGCCCCGGATGACGCGGGTCGCTCTGCCCGCCCGCCCGGCTCCGGCGGGCAGCCGTGGTCGGCGTGGATCGCCGCCACCCTGGTCATGGAGAGCGTGCTGCTGGCCGTGTTCACCGCCGGGTGGGAGATCACCGGCGCGAAGCCGGAGGGCGGCGCGCAGCTGCTCCTTCTCGCGGCCGCGGCCGCGGCCATGGGGATACAGAGCGGGGTGGTCGCCGTCCTGGGGATCGCCGGGGTGTCGACCACCTATCTGACCGGGACGCTCACGACGCTGATCGATGCACTGGCCAGCCCGCAGCCGCGGCCGGGGGCTAACGCGCGCCGCGCCGCCGCCTTGTGCGCGCTGGTCGGCGGGGCGGCTCTCGGCGGTCTGCTCCTCGCGACCATCCAGGCCGCGGTGCCGGCCATCCCTCTGATGACGCTGGCAGGCGCGATGATCGCCGGCACCCGCTGGCTCCGCCCCGCCCGGGCGGGCGGCCAGCCGGAGAACCGCCGGGCCCCGGTGACGGAGAATGGACCCGCTCGCTCATGACCCGCTCCCCCATGACCCGCTCCCCATGACCCGCTTCCCCATGACCCGCTCCCCATGACCCGCTCCCCATGAAAGGTGGCGTCCGATGAGCACCGACGCAATGTGGCCGCCGGCCGCGGTGCCGGGGCTGAGGCGCAGCGATCCGCGCAGCCCGGGGATCACCCGTGAGCGGGTCGGCACCGGCTTCCAGTACCGCGATCCGTCGGGTGCGGTTATCACGGACCCCGGCACGATACGGCGCATCGGTGCGATGGTGCTCCCGCCGGCGTGGCAGGACGTCTGGATCTCCCCGGACCCGCTGGGGCACATCCAGGCCACCGGCACCGACAGCCGGGGCCGCGCCCAGTACCGTTATCACCAGATCTGGCGGGAACAGCGCGATGCCCAGAAGTTCATGCACATGCTGCGGTTCGCCGCCGCGCTGCCCGCGCTGCGCGCGGCCACGGTGCGCGATCTCAAACGCCGGCAGCTCGACCGGGACCGGGTCGCAGCCAGTGCGGTCCGGCTGATCGATCTGGGCCTGTTCCGCATCGGCGGCGAACGGTACGCCGAACTGGATCATCACTACGGTGCCGCGACGCTGGAAAAGCGGCACGTGAAGGTGATGCGGGACAACATCACGTTCACCTACATCGCCAAGGAGGGCAAGCACCGGGAGATCACCGTCACCGACGAGGCGATCAGGCCGACCGTACGGGCACTGGCCGGTAGCGGCAATGGGCTCGACGCGCTGTTCTCCTGGCAGGACGGCGACGCCTGGCACGCACTGCACTCGCACGACGTGAGCAGCTACATCGCCGCACACGCCGGGGCGCACTTCACGGCCAAGGAATTCCGGACGTGGAACGCCACCGTGCTGATGGCACTGCTGCTCGCCAACGCCGCACCGGCGCCCAACCCGCGGAACCGCAAGAACATCATCACGGCCAGCGTCCGCGGCGTGGCCGGCTGGCTGGGCGACACCCCGGCCGTGGCGCGGGCCTCCTACATCGACCCCAGACTGATCAGCCACTACGAGTCCGCAGGCGAGCTCCGCACCGTCCCCGCAGTCCCCGTGGCCCTGCCCGCTGCCGCGGAAGCCGAGACCGCGGTGGCCACGCTGCTCCAGGCCGCAGACTGACCCGCCCGTTTAGGAATCACGGCCGCCGGGAAATAAGCGCATGCAGAAGCTTTGTGCGGCAACGACAGGATCCTTCGTAGCGCAAAGAGGCAAGCAGTTTCATTACCGGGGCATGATCTGCAAGCGAGAAGGGCAGTGGCATGGCATTCTCTTCACCTATTTCCGGCCCATTGCGCGCGCTTGGTTCGTGGCTCGCGGCGACGAAGCTGCTGGGCCGCAAATTCCGCAATAACGGCCGGCACGCCATGCGCGGCAAGGTTGTGCGCACGACACCGTGACCGAGGACCGGAGGGTGAGAGGCCGGTAGGTCCAGCCGGGCTGGCGGTCAGTTTTCCGTCGTCATGAGCGACCGGCGCCTGCGTTCCAGAAAATCGCGCTCGGCCGCGTTCCCGGCGGCCGCGATCGCCGCACGGTACGCCTGGTCCGCTTCGCCCGGCCGATTCAGCCGCCGCAGCAGGTCGGCGCGGATCGCATGGAACAGGTGATAACTGCCCAGATCGAGCTCGTCGATCAGCCGGAGCGCTACCCCGGGGCCGTCCACTTCCGCGACCGCGACCGCGCGGTGCAGCGCGACCACCGGGCTTGGGACATGAGCCATCAGCTGGTCATACAGGCGCAGGATCTGCGGCCAGCTGGTGGCCGCGGCGGTTGGCGCGTCGCTGTGCACGGCGTTGATCGCCGCCTGGATCTGATACGGGCCGGGCTGATTGCGCCGCAGGCAGGCGCGCACGAGCGTCTGCCCTTCAGCGATGCGATCGCGATCCCACCGCCCGCGGTCCTGTTCGGCCAGCGGCACCAGGGCACCGTCGGCGGTCCGGGCGCCGCCGCGGGAATCGATCAGCAGCATGAGCGCAAGCAGGCCGGTGACCTCGGGCTCATCGGGCATGAGACCGGCCAGGAGGCGGCCGAGACGGATCGCCTCCTGGCAGAGCTCCGGCCGGGTCAGTTCGTTACCCGAGCTGGCCGTGTAGCCCTCGTTGAAGATGAGGTAGACCACGGCCAGCACGGCCTTGAGCCGTTCCGGGAGGTCGCCCTCGCGCGGAATGCGGTACGGAATTCCCGCGTCCCGGATCTTGCCCTTGGCCCGGACCAGCCGCTGCGCCATCGTCGGTTCGGGCACCAGGAAGGCCCGGGCGATTTCAGCGGTGGTGAGGCCGCCGAGCAGCCGGAGCGTCAGCGCGACCTGGGCGGCCATGGCCAGCGCCGGGTGACAGCAGGTGAAGATGAGGCGCAGCCGGTCGTCGCGCACGGGTCTCTCCTCGGCTGGCTCCTCCGCCGCTTCCTCCACCGCGTGCAGGAGAGCGGCCTGCGCGTGCCGGTCTTCGCGGGACGCGTCTTTGCGAAGACGGTCGATCGCCCGGTTCCTAGCCGTGGTGATGATCCATCCCGCTGGGCTGGGAGGTATGCCCGCTCCAGGCCAGCGCTGGACCGCGGTCGTGAATGCCTCCTGGACCGCGTCTTCGGCGACGTCGATATCGCCAAAGACGCGGGCCAGGACGGCGACCGCGCGACCGTACTCCTCGCGGAACACCCGCTCGACGTCGCCGGGCGTCGCGGCTCCGGCGCCCGGCGTGGCGGCTCCGGCGCCGGGCGTCGCGGCTCCGGCGCCGGGCGTCGCGGCTCCGGTGTCTGCACGATGGGGCATGGGCGCGTTCAGTCCCCGGAATCGGTCTGGAAAGGCCGTACCTCCATCGGGAGGCCCGTCGTCTCGGCGTACCGCCGCCCCCAGATCAGGGCCGCATCCAGGTCCGGCGCCTTAATGATCATGAAGCCGCCCAGATATTCCTTACCCTCGGTGAACGGTCCGTCGATTACGAGGACCTCCCCGCCCTCCGGCCGCAGCACGGTAGCCGTGTCCGGAGAGCACAGCCCATCGCCGAACACCCATGCGCCGGCGTCCACCAGCTCCTGCCGGATGACTCCGAGCTTCTGCATGATCGGCTGCAGAATCTCAGGCGGCGGCGGGTCTCCCTGTGGCTGGTACATGCTGAGCAGGTACTGCTTCATGGTGTGCTCCTTGTTCCGCTTGCTGGCTTGTTCCGCAGGCCGGCTCCTCACCGGCCTCTCATTCCCTATACGAACGGGGAACCGCCCAATCGACAGCCCAGCGTGTGCTGTGCTCGCCTGTGGGTCGGCCGGCAGAGCTTCCGGTCCGCGGTGATGACCCGCAGGGTAGGCCCTGGCCCATAGTCAGGCGAATACCTGCCCAATGGCTAGGCAGAAACCGAACGGGTATGTCAAGTACCTATATGTTCCTGTGGATAACACGCCTCGATTTACCGGGATAGGGCGAAGTTGTGCCGCGATATCCACAGGCCCCCATTTTTGCGTCAACAATGTCAGCCCCTCTCGTTAGCATGGTTTCAGTGATCGCGAAAGTGGTCGTCCCGGTCTCCCGCTGAATGGAGGTGACCCCGCTTATGTGCACCGCCACCGAGCCGGCCGCGCCGTCCAGTACGGGGCAGGCGCTGGCGATGGTGCGGGCCGGGCTGGGGTATCTGGCCGGCTGTGACGCGGGCAGCCTGGGCACGGCCGCGCAGGCCGAGGCGCTGATCGGGCTGGAGCACGCCGAAGCGCAGCACACCGCCGCCCGCGCCCGGATCCTGTCGGTGTTTACCGCCCGGCAGGGGTATGAGGCGGACGGGTATTACGGGCCCGGGTCCTGGCTCCGCGCCCGCACGAAGGTCACCAAGGGCGCCGCCGCCGCGGCGGCCGGGTGGGCGCGGCGGCTGGCCGGTCATCCGGTGATCGCCGCCGCGCTGGCCGCCGGGCAGCTTCCCGTCTCGCTGGCCCGGCTGATCTGCGACTGGACCGACCGGCTCCCCGAAGATCTCCGCGAGGACGCGGACGGGATCTTGCTGGCGGCGGTGCTGGGGGGCGCGGATCAGCATGATCTGGCGCGGCTGGCCCGGGAGATGCTCGACCGCGCCCAGGCCCGCCCGGACCGGGACACCGGCCGGTTCGAGGAACGCGCGCTGTGGCTGGGCACCACGTTCGGCGGCGCCGGCCGGCTGCACGCGGACCTGACCCCCGCCTGCGCGGCCGCCCTGACCGTGGTGCTGGAGGCGCTCGGGCAGAAGGCGGGGCCGGAAGATACCCGCACCGCCGCGCAGCGCCGCCACGACGCGATCGAAGAGGCCTGCACGCGGCTGATCAGCGGGCAGATGATCCCCGGCCGGGACGGCCAGCCCCCGCACCTGAGCGTGCACATCGACCTGACCGACCTGACCGGCCTGCGCGGCGGCTCCGTCCTCGAACGTTCCTGGACCCCCGCGCGGGCGGCGGCCGGGCCCGGATCGGCGTACCTGACCGGCCCCGCCGCCGAAGCCGCCGCCTGTGATGCGGTGCTGACCACGATCGTGACCGGCCAGATCGACTGGCAGGTCCTGGACCAGCTCACCACCGTCTGGCTCACCACCCACGGCCACCGCCACGCCGGCCACCCGCAGGAAGACCACCCGGGCGGCCGGCCGGAGGACCACACGGACGGGCCGCCGGAAGACGACGCGGACGGGCCGCGGGAAAGCCGCGCGGACGGCCGGCCGGAAGGCCACCCGGGCAGGCCGCAAGAAGACCACGCGGACGGGCAGCGGGAAGACCACCCGGACGGGCCGCGGGAAAGCCGCGACGCGAACCAGCCCGCCGCCCGCACCGCCGGCCACCCCCGGGCCCCGGCACCGGCCCGTTCCCCGGCTACGTCCCGTTCCCCGGCACCGGCCCGTTCCCCGGCTACGTCCCGTTCCCCGGCACCGGCCACGGCCGGGGCCCCGGCCGTGGCCCCCGTCGCGAATGACCATGACTGCGGGATAGCCGGTTGCCTGGCGCCACCCGGCAGCGCCTGCAAGCCACCCTGCTGCGCTGGAGCCTGGATCTGCTGTCGGGGCCCGGCGGGCTCGCGGGCCACCTGCGCGGCACCGTCCTCGGCGCCCCGTTCAACACCCCCAGCCAGCTGCTGGACCTCGGCCGGGCCACCCGTACCATCCCCGCGCACCTGCGCACCGCCGTGCTGTGCTGACGGCGCGGGTCGCTGAGCTGGAGCGCCGCCTGTCGCGGGACTCCTCGACATCTCACTCAGGCTGAATAGCTACCGAAAGATGACGATTCGCATCCGATCGGTGAGCGGGCGTGCTACTCACCATAGAGAACGCCCCGAAAAGCCTGCGACGTCACTACCACCAGGATCGACAGACCCTACTGCGACCAGGATCGACAAAAGCCAGGCTTCCCCCGTTGGCCACCGGCGGCGGCTAAGATGACCGTAATGCGCCAAACGCCTTGTGTGGGGATCGTTGCTCGCGTTTAACTTCTGTCTATCCAGGAACCTCTCAGGCGAGTTTCAGAATTTTCCCGGATAAGTTCTCGTCATCGAGCCTTCATGTTGCGGGGGTAGACCTACGGCTCGGTGGGAGCAGTCAATATGAGCGCTCGGCAGGAGGTATGCGCGTGCCACGATCGGTACCACCGGGGCACTGGTACGACGACCGTCCGCTAGAGCAGAACGGCCAGGCAGGCGGTCAACGGTATGGCGAGCGTGATCCGCGTGTCCTGGGCGATCCGCCGGAGCCCGTAGGGGGCACTCCTCCCGCGCGTGATCCTCGTGACCTGGGCCGGGGCGCTCCCCCCGTGCCCCCCGCATACGACCCGCGCGACGTCAGCCCGGAACACCAGGCTGGTTACGACCGCGCCGATTTCGGCGGGCCGCCCCGGCCGCATGACGCTGGACCCGGCGCTCCCTCCCGTTACGACCCGTCTGGCTACGACGGGTTCGGCCGGCCCACGCCACCGGCCCACGCCCGGTCCGGTTACGAACCGCGTGACGACGGCCGGGGTACCTCACCGGGCTATGATCCGCGCCACGTCAGCCGCGGCGCCCCACCGGGTTACGACTCCTCCGGCCGTGATGCCGACGGCTTCAACCAGGCGCAGCCGGGTTACGACCCCTCCAGGCGTGACACCCACGACTTCGGCCGCCGCATCCCGCCGGGCTATGACCCATCCGGCCATGACACCCGCGACACCCGCGACTTCGGCCGCCCCGGCTCGCAAGGTTACGACCCGTCCGGCTACGACGACCTCGGGCGGGGCACGCCACCTGGGCATGACCCCTCCAGCTATGACCCCTCGCACTATGACCCCTCGCACTATGACACTGAGCAGTTTGCCCAGAGTGCGCCGCCCCGCTGGGACGGCCGTGGCTTCGGCCCCGGAACGCCGCCCGGCCCCGGCGGACCCGGTGGGCCCGGCGGACCCGGTGGGCCCGGCGGACCCGGCGAGACCGGCGGACCCGGCGAGACCGGCGGACCCGGAACGCCGCCTGGCCCCGGTGGGCCCGGCGGACCCGGCGAGGCCGGCCAGGACAGCCGGCATCGGCACAGCAAGCGCGGCAAGGCGGGCAAGCCACGCCGCCATCTGCTGCGCCGGCTGTTGTCCCACCGCAGCGTGCAGGCTGTGCTCGTGGCGCTGGTCATCTTTCTCGGCTGGGTCGGCTGGTCGGTCGGCCAGGCGCTGACGACGCCGGGGAATGGCACCATCTCGACCAGGCTGGCCGAGTGGGCACGAGACCACTACCTGGGGCCCGTTGTCACCTTTGGCGAATGGCTGACCTATCAGCCCCCGAAGGTCGGGGGGAAGCCGCAGTTCTCGCTGACGGCGCCGACGAGCGGCAGCGGCGCCGACGTCACCCAGCCGAAAACCGGCCCCGCCGCGATCACGCCCATTGTTCCGGCCAAACTCTCATCGCCCGCCGGCACACCGCTGCCCGGGGAAGGGCAGTGGCGCGTGCTGGCCAGTGTGAAGGGCGTCCCCGCCATTTACGGCACGTACCTGCGCCCGGACAGCCTGCACACCTCGTACGTGGCCGGCATCGCGTCCATGGACCAGCGGCTGCTCACGTTCCAGCTCCGCCCGGGCGCGGAGGACCCCGGGCCGGGCAACTGGGGCTACTCGCCATGGCTGCCGCCGAACTCACGCACCGGGCTGCTCGCCACGTTCAACGGCGGCTTCAAGCTGGACGCCGCGGGCGGCGGCTTCTACCTCAACGGCCACACCAAGGGCACCCTGACACCAGGCGCCGCGTCGCTCGTCTACTACAAGGATGGCCACATGGCCATCGGCGCCTGGGGACAGAGCGTAAATATGAGCTCTCAGGTCCTCGGGGTCCGGCAGAACCTCAAGCTGCTCGTCGACCATGGGGTCGTCCCGGCCACGGTAGACCAGGACGTCCAGACCCAGTGGGGGGCTACCCTCGGCGGCAGCTACTACGTGTGGCGTTCCGGCATCGGTATCACTCGTGATGGGCGGGTCATCTGGGTCTACGGCCCGGCCCTGTCCGTGCGGTCGCTGGCTGATCTGCTGCAGCGGGCCGGGGCCGTGGAAGGCATGCAAATGGACATCAACCCGGCCTGGATGTCATACATGTATTACAAGCCAACTCCCAGCGCGGCTGACCCCACACCGGTGAACCTGCTCCCCACCCAGCCGGAGCCGGCCAACCGCTACTACTCGATCAACAGCCGCGACTTCACGGCGGTATTCGCGCGGTGACCCGTCCCCTCCCCGAGGCCGTCGCCAGCCCGGTGGCCACTTCCAACGCGGTCACGTCCCCCGGCTGGATGCGCTGGCCGCTGGCCGTCCTGCGCACCGCGCGCCCGCGGCAGTGGCCGAAGAACCTGCTGGTGTTCGCGGCGCCGCTCGCGGGCACGTCCCTGGGCCGCCGCGATGGGCTGGCCTACGCGCTGGTCGCGGCGGCCGCGTTCTGCGTGGCATCGGTCGCGGTGTACATGATGAACGACGTCGCCGACGCCGAGCGCGACCGGCGGCATCCGGTCAAGCGGCGGCGGCCTATCGCGGCCGGTGAACTGACGAAATCGCATGCCATCGCGGTGGCGGCGGTGTGCATCGCGGTCGCCGTGGCCGCGGGCTTCGCGATCCGGACGCCGCTGCTGTCCGTCATCATCGGCGGTTACGTGGCCTCGTCACTGCTGTACAGCTTGGTGCTCAAGCACATCCCGGTGGTCGAGCTGCTGTTCGTCGCGTCCGGGTTCGTGCTGCGCGCCCTGGGCGGCGCGGCGGCCACCCGGGTGCCGCCGTCCGGGTGGTTCCTGCTGGTCTGCAGCCTCGGTGCCCTGCTGGTGGCGACCGCCAAGCGGTACACGGAGATGGCCGTGCTCGGGCCCGACGCCATCCAGCACCGGCCGTCGATGCGCTGGTACCGGCCGGCGGCCCTGCGGCTGACCCAGCGGATCACCGCGGTCGCGATGATCACGGCCTACGTGCTGTGGGCGCTGGGTGAGCACCGGGGCTGGATCCGGGGCTGGCACCTGGCCAGCGCGCTGCCGCTCGCGGGGACGCTCATCCGCTTCGACCACCTCACCGCGCGGGCCACCCCCCGGCCGGTCGAAGATCTGCTGGCGCGGGACACTCCGATGGTCCTGCTGGAAATCGTCTGGCTGCTCACGTTCGTGACCGGCCTATGGGAGCTTGTGTCATGAACCAGAACCCGGGCCAGCCGGCCAGGATCCTGCTGCTCGGCGGGACGAGCGAGATCGGGCTGGCCATCCTGGCCGCGCTCGGCGCGCCCCCGGAGACCGAGGTGCTGCTGGCCGGCCGCGACCAGGCCGCGCTCGAGGCGGCCGGCAAGACGCTGCCCTACCTGATACGTACCTACCGCTACGACGCCACGGAAACCGCCTCCCACGAGGAGCTCATCCGTGACGTCTTCGCCGGCGGCCCAGTGGACACCGTGATCTCGGCCGCCGGGGTGCTGATCCCCCAGCCAGTGCTGGACCAGGATCCGCAGCAGGCTGCCGCGCTCATCGACACCAACTTCACCAGCCACGTCACGACCCTGCTGGCCTCGGCAGCGCGGATGCGCACCCAGGGACACGGCACGATCGTCGTGCTCTCCTCCGTCGCCGCGATCCGGCCACGGAAGGCCAACATGGTCTACGGGGCGGCCAAGGCGGGCCTGGATGCCTTCGCGCGCGGCCTCGCGGACTCGCTGCACGGCACCGGCGTGCGGGTGCTGCTGGTCCGGCCGGGCTTCGTCACCGGGCGGATGACCGCAGGCATGGATCCTGCGCCCATGGCCACCACGCCCGCCGCTGTCGGCGCGGCCGTCGCGGCCGCCCTCGCCGGCCGGGACGGCAAGACGGTGTGGGTACCGCGGGCGCTGTCGGGCCTGGCCACCGGCCTGCGGCTGATACCGCGGCCGGTGTGGCGGCGGCTCTCCCGGTAGGCGCGGCGTGCCGGGGCAGGGCGGCCATCCGGACGGCGCGGCGCGGGTAGATTCGGTCACTGTGAGAGTGCTGGTGGCCGAGGACGACCCTGGGCTGGGCCAGGTCATCGGCCGGGGGCTGCGCGAAAACGGCTACGCCGTCGACGTGGTGCCCGATGGGGACGCCGCGCTGCGGTTCCTGCGTACGTACGAGTACTCCGTCGCCGTGCTGGACTGGCGGATGCCGGGCATCTCCGGTCTGGAAGTAGTGCAGCGGATGCGGCGGGCCCGGTTCGCGACACCCGTCCTGATGCTGACGGCGCGGGACACCCCCGCCGACCGGGTCGCGGGACTGGACGCGGGCGCCGACGACTATCTCGTCAAGCCATTCGACTTCGCCGAACTGCTGGCCCGGCTCCGGGCGCTGCAGCGCAGGCCGCCCCAGGTCCATCCGCCGCTGCTGGTCGTGGGGGACCTGGAGTTCGATCCCGCGGCACGCAGCGCGCGGATCGGCTCCGGTACCCCGTCGCTGACCGCCACCGAACTGGGCATCCTGGAAATGCTGATGCGCCGCTCGCCGGCGGTGGTGGACCGGCGGTCGATCGCCCAGCACGTATGGGACAACGAGTCCGACGCGTTCGGCTCCAACACCATCGATGTCCACCTGGCCCGGCTGCGGTCCAAGCTGGCCGGCGGCCGGGTGCGGATCGAGACGGTCCGTGGCATCGGCTACCGGATGACGGCCACATAAGCCGGATGACATGAGACCCGGGTGCCGCATCCTCCCCCGCCGCCTGCTGCTACCCCAGTTCGCGCACGCCGCGCGGGTCGCGGGTGCCGCTACCCTGATCATCGCCATCGTTTACACCGGATGCGTCACGGCCCTGGACCTCGTGGTCGCGCACCGGCTGACCGGCCAGACCGACGCGCAGCTCAGTGACCGCCTCACCGAAGCCACCCGGTCCCGCGTGATCGTCCTGCCCGCCAGGGACGGCGACGATGACGGCGTCGCCGATGTCGACGACGCGCCGCTCTTCCTCTGGCTCGCCAGCCCCGGCGGCCACGTCAGCCCGCTCAGCTCGGACGCCCCCGCGCTCCCCCGCGGGCTGCGGCCTGGCCCGGGCTGGCCGGTGACCACGGTCATCGGGGGGAGCCCCTTCCGGCTTGCCGCCCGGCGCACCGGCAGCCAGTGGATCGTGGCGGGCCAGAGCCTGGCCCAGAACCGGCATACCGAATCGGTCCTGCTGGGCAGCGAGATCGCGGCGGCACCTCTGCTGCTGGTGGCCATGTTCCTCGGCTCGCTGACCGTCGGCCTGAAGGCGCTGGGCCCGGTCGAGCAGTCACGCCGCCGGCAGCTGGAGTTCACCGCTGACGCGTCACACGAGCTCCGGACGCCGCTGAGCGTGATCAGCGCCGAAGCGGACATCGCACTGGCCAGCCCGCGCAGCGCGGCCGAGTACCAGGGGGCGCTGACCCGGATCCAGGGCGAGGGCAAGCGGCTGCGCCTGATCGTCGAGGACTTGCTGTGGCTGGCCCGGTTCGATTCCCAGCCGCCGCCACCGGGCGATGAGCCGCTCGACGTGGCCACGATCGCCGGCACGTGCGCGAGCCGGTTCCGCGCGGTCGCCCGGGCGCGCTCGATCACCCTCGTGGCCGACATCGATACGCCGGCGCCCGCGCTGATCAGCGCGCCACCCGAATGGATCGACCGGCTGGCGGGCGTGCTGATGGACAATGCCTGCCGCTACGCCGGCCCCGGCGGCCAGGTCCGGATCAGCGTGGACGCGGTGGCCAGCCGGGTCAGCCTGGCCGTCGAGGACAGCGGCCCGGGCATTCCGGAGGCGGAACGCGGCCGGCTGTTCGACCGCTTCCACCGCGCGTCCAGCGACGGCCAGGGCGCAGGACTGGGGCTGGCCATCGCGGACTCGATCGCGCGGTCAACCGGCGGCCGCTGGAGCGTCGGCGACTCGGCATCGCTCGGCGGGGCCCGGATGGCCGTATCGTGGCGCCGGCACCAGCCCCGGCATCAGCCCGTGGGCCCGGCGCCGTCCGCGCCAGCCTGGTATCCGGGGGCCAGCCGGGCTGGCGAGGAGGAGGCGGCGGTGGAGGAAGCGCCGGCGACCCCGGACTGAGGCATCCGGTCAGAGTGCGTCAGCAGACGCGGGGAAACCGCCCGACGGCCAGCCAGTGCCGGATCCGCTCAGATAACCCGCCATCGCGTGGAGCAGGGCGCGGACCGTCGTATCGGCCACCTGTCCGGTGACCGCGGACCCGGGATCGCCATTCAGATCAACGAACGGGAAACGGTAGACGCCCGCCAGCTCCAGCCGGCTGCTCACGCGGCCGTCCGGGGCCAGGGTGACATCGGCGTCCAGCACCGGGACGAGCCCGGCCGACGGGCCCGCGGCCTCCCAGCGCAGTCCGGCCGTCACCCGGTCCACGCCGTGCGCGGGCTGAAGCAAGCGGACCCGCGTCAGGCGGGCCGGGCTGAGCAGGCCGGGGCCCGCGCGGGCGAGCCCTTCGTCGTAGGCCGCCCGGGACGCGCTGGCCAGGGCGCGGCTGGCCAGCAGGCCCATCAGCCGCGACTGGGCCGTGACGAAGGGGACGCCAAACGCGACATCGTGGGCGACAAACATCATAAGAGCGTCCCAGCAGCGGCGAGCGGCAGGCCAGGGACCAACGTCACCAGCTGCGGCGCAGCCCGTCAGGGGGCGTGGCAGGGTGGATGACGTGGACGTGCTGGCGGAGCTGCGCCGGGCGGGTGTGGCCCGCGGGGACCTGGTCGGGCTGGCCGCCAGCCCGGGCATGGGCCTCGGGCTGGCGGCGGCCGGGGGCGGCTGGCCGGTTCCGCCGGGCGGCGGCGAGGCCGCCGTCCGGCTGATCGAGGCCTCGCTGCGGCCCCGGTGGGTGGTGTGGCCGGGCGGTGCCCAGGGCGTGAGCCTGGCGACCTGCTGGGACATCGGCGCGGTACACCGGCTGCTGTTCGGCGGGTGGCGCGCCGACCCGGGCTGGGTGTGGGCGCACCTGCTCGACCTGGCCCCCGCGACGATACCGGCGGCCGGCCAGGGCGATCTGTTCGAGCAGGGCGAAGCCGGTGATCCCGCCGATCCGGTCGGGCCCGGCGGTCACCTGCAGCCCGAATGGGCGGACGGCGGCTGGGCGGCCAGCCCCGGCCGGCTCACCCGGTGGGCGGAGCTGGCGGTCACGGCTGCGGGCCTGCAGCAGGCGGCGCTGGCCCGGCTGGCTGACCGGCCGATGGCCGTGGCCACGGCCCGATCAGAATCGACGGCCGAACTGCTGTGCGCCGAGCTGTCGGCGGATGGCCTGCCGATAGACCGGGCCGCGGCCGAGCGTGTGCTGGCCGCGTTCATCGGCCCGCGCCCGCGCAACGAAGCCGAAGCGGCCAGGAACCGGGCGGCCCGCGACGCCGAGGTGCTGCGGCACGCACCGCCCGGTGTCTCCGCCGACCTGCGCAGTCCCGCCCAGGTGCGCACGCTGCTGGGCAGTGTCGGCGTGGACGTGCCCGACACCCGGGCCTGGCGGCTGCGCGCGTTCCGCGACGCGCACCCGCTGGTCGCCGCGCTGCTGGAGTGGCGCAAGACGGAACGGATCGCGACCACGTACGGCTACCGGTGGCTGGATGCCCACCTCGGGGCCGACGGCCGGCTGCGCGGGACCTGGACCGGCTCGGATGGCGCCGCCGGCCGGATGACCGCCTCCGGCGGCCTGCACAACATGCCGGCCGTGATGCGGCAGGCGGTCACGGCCGAGCCCGGGCACGTGTTCGTCCGGGCCGACCTCGGCCAGATCGAGCCGCGGGTGCTCGCCGCGGTCTCCGGTGACCGGGCCCTCGCCGCCGCGGCCGGAGCCGACGATCTGTACGCCCCGGTGGCGGCGCAGCTCGGCGTGGACCGGCCCACCGCCAAGGTCGCCGTGCTGGGCGCCATGTACGGGCAGACGACCGGTCACGGCGCTCAGGTGCTCCGCCGGCTCACGCGGGCCTACCCAGTCGCCATGGGATACCTGGACGACGCCGACCACGCCGCGCGGGCCGGCCGGGACCTGCGCACCTACGGCGGCCGGCGCATCCCGATGACCGCTGCCGCCGCGGAGACCACGGCCCGGGCCGCCGCGCGGGGACGCTACGGCCGGAACGCGCTCGTCCAGGGCGCCGCGGCGGAGCTGTTCAAGATGTGGGCGGTGACGGTCCGGGCGCGTGGCGCGCCGCTCGGGGCCCGCATCGTGCTGTGCTTGCACGATGAGCTGCTCGTGCACACCCCGGCCGCCCACGGCGCGGCCACCGCCGAGCTCGTCGATGCGTGCCTGCACGAGGCAGCGCGGCGCTGGGCGCCGGGCAGCACCGTGCGTTTCATCTCCGACACCAGCGCCGTCCGCACGTGGTCGGACGCCAAGGGACCTACTGGCCCAGCAGCCAGCGGCCAGGGGCGATGAGGTCGCGCGCCTCGGCCGGCCCCCAGGAGCCCGGCGCGTAGGAAGTGACCTGCGGCGGATTGGACAGCAGCGGCTCCGCCACCTCCCACACCGCGGCCAGCCCGTCCGGGCGGGTGAACAGCGACCGGTCGCCGAGGATCACGTCGTGGATCAGCCGTACGTACGGCGGCAGCGGGTCGCCGCCAGGCAGGGTGGACAGCGGGATCGAGCTGTGTGCCTCGTCGGTGTTCAGGCCCGGCCCGGGCTTCTTGGCCACCAGCGACAGGTCGATCTCGCCGTCGCCGGCCAGCGAGAACGACAGCACGTTGGAGTTGTTCGCCAGATGCCCGGCGAGCGGGCCGGCCTCGCGCAAAATCAGGCTGACCCGCTGTTGGGAGGCGGCCAGCCGCTTGCCGGTGCGCAGGTAGAACGGCACCCCGCGCCAGCGCGGGTTGTCGATCCAGAGCCGGGCCGCGACGAACGTGTCCCGGGTGGACTTCGGCGCCACTCCGGGCACGTCCCGGTAGCCATCGAACTGGCCCAGCACCACTTCGGCCGGATCGAGCGGCCGGAACGCCTTGATCACCTTCTCCCGGGCGGCCTGCAGATCGAGCGAGCCCAGGCTGGCCGGGGGCTCCATGGCCACCTCCGCCGCCACCTGGAACAGATGCGTGATGAGCATGTCCAGCACCGCGCCGGTGGCGTCGTAGAACACCGACCGGTCGGTGATGCCGAGCCTCTCCGGCACGTCAATCTGCACGGAATCGACGTGCTCGCGGTTCCACATCGCGGAGAACAGCCCGTTGGCGAAGCGGAGCAGGTGCAGATCCTGCGTCGCCTCCTTCCCGAGGAAGTGGTCGATCCGGTACGCCTGCTGCTCGTCGAGGACGGAGTGGACGACCCGGTCGAGGGCGCGGAAGCCCTGCTGGGAGGTGCCGAACGGCTTCTCGTAGACCACCCGGGCACCCTCAGCCAGGTTGTGCTGGCCCAGAGCCTTGGTCAGCTCGGCGAAGGCGACCGGGGGGACCGCGAGGTAATGGATCATCTGCGGCTCGCCGCCGAGGGAGTCTCGCGCCTTGGCCAGGACGTCCAGCAGGCTGCCGGGATTATCGCTGCTGAAGCCGCCGCCCGCGAAGAAGACCCGCTGAGCGAACTCGTCCCACTGGTCCTTCTCCGGCTTAGGCCCGAACTCGGTGAGCGCCCCGTGCACGTGGCCGCGGAAGTCCTCGTGCGCGATGTTGCCGCGGCCGTTCCCGACCAGCCGCCACTGCCGGGGCAGCAGCCCCTCGATGGCCAGCCGGTAGAACGCCGGCAGGACCATGCGCTTGGCCAGGTCGCCGGTCGCGCCGAAGAGGACGAACACGGTGGGGGCAGGGCTGGATGTGTGGGGACGAGGCACCATGGCTCCCTAACCTACGTGAGTCACCGGGGGGCACCAGACCCCTCCCCCGGATTGCTCTGCCCTCGGCACTTGCCAGGACCCGCCCCCGCTAGGCAGGTTGGACGGTATGGGTGTGCCGGACCTGGAAGGGAAGAGCGCGGCGGCAGCGATCGCGGGACGGATGGCCGCCGCGGCGGCCGCGTGGCTCGCGGCGCTGGACCCGGAGCAGCGGGCGGCCGCGAACGGGGAGGTGCCCGGGGGGGCGTCGGACGACGAGCGGCAGCGCTGGTTCTACACGCCGACCGATCACGGCGGCCTAGCTTTCGGGGCGCAGCACCCGGCGCAGCAGCGGCTCGCGCACGCACTCGTGGCCACCGGGCTGTCCACGGCCGGGTACGTCACGGTGGCCACGATCATCGGGCTGGAGAACGTGCTCGACCACGCCGAGGGCTGGAGCGTCAACTGGGGCCGCGAACGGGGCCGCGACCCCGGCCTGTACTACCTGCGCGTCTTCGGCGAGCCCGGCGGGGCGGCGCCGTGGGGCTGGCGCTTCGGCGGCCACCACGTGTCGCTGAACAACCTCATCGCCGGCGGCAAGGTCCGCGCGGTGACCCCGTGTTTCCTGGGCGCCGACCCGGCCGTCTCGCCGCTGCTGGGTGCGGCGCCGCTGCGCCCGCTGGGCGGCGCCGAGGACCTGGCCCGGGAGCTGATGCGCTCCCTGGGCCCCGGGGCCGAGTCTCAGGCGACCCTGCTGAACCGGGCCCCGTCGGACATCATCGGCGGTAACCGGGCCCGGCTCACCGGCGGCGATCAGATGATCCATCTGCCCGGCCTGTGGGAGCGGCCGTTCACCGAACCGGGGCTCGCCCGGGACATCGCTCGCGCGGACGCCGGCAACGAGTCCGCCACCGGGTACGACGGCGGCGACCACGCCCGGCTCGCACTGAGTACCGCGCCGAAGGGGCTGCCCGCCCGCGAGCTGGAGGACGGCCAGCGGCACCTGCTGCGCAGGCTGCTGGCCGCCTACCTCGGGCGGGTGCCGGCGGCCTGTCGCCGCTGCATGACTACGACGATGACGACGCCCTGGACACCGTGCACCTGGCCTGGGCCGGGCCGCTGGCGGCCGGCCAGCCGCACTACTACCGGCTGCAGGGCCCCGGGCTGCTCATCGAGTACGACAACGTGCAGCGCCGGGCCAACCACGCGCATTCGGTGTGGCGCAACCCGGAGTCCGACTTCGGCCTCGACGTGCTGGCCGCGCACCGGTCCGCGCACCACCACTGACGGCTGCGTCAGGAGTCACGGCTCGATCAGGTCCTCCGGGGGACGGCGGGCGGTCGAGCGCGCGGCGTGCGAGAGGCCGAGCTGCATCACCATCTGCGGGGCACCGGGCAGGCTCAGCCGGTCCCGGATCAGGGCCCGGACCGAGGCGGTCTCCAGCGGCTGGGTGTGCAGGCTCGCGAACACCCACGCGGACGCCGCATGGGTCAGCACCCGCTGCAGCGCCTGGCCGGCCCGGAGCCAGTCGGCGCGGCGGTCAACGGCCGTGAGCAGCACCGCCGTCGCCGCAGGTGGCGGCCCGTCGGTGGGCAGCAGGCCGAGTCTGCGGCCCAGATCGAAGTCACGCTGCGGGAGGCGGCCGGGCTGGCGGCGGCTCCCGGCGGTGAACGCGGCCGCAGGCACACCATCGCGCGCCCGGTCGTCCGCGTCCCGGCTCCAGTCCCGGATCTCCTCCTGCCAGTCCAGGTCCCGGTGCTGCCGGCGGTCGGCGGCGCTGGTGATGTCGGCCAGCCGCTGATAGGCGAGTCCCCGGTCGATGAGCGCCAGCGTGGCTCCCTCGGCCAGCGCGTCGTGCTGGAGGCCGGCCAGCAGCCCGGCGGGCAGGGCACCGGCGGCGAACGGGCCCCGGTGCGTGTGGCGCAACGGCAGGGCGTCCAGCAGGTGGCGTTCGGCGGGACCCAGCGGGACGGCCCCGCCCAGCGTCACGCGGGCCATCAGCCGCAGCTGGGGCGGTTCAGGGAACAGTTCCACGACCGGCAGGTAGCCCAGCGACCGGACCGCCAGCCGCAGCCCGTACAGGGCGGCGCCGCAGCTGATGAGCATCTCCCGGCCGTCCCGGTCGACCCGCAGTTTGCGCCGCGGATCGCAGTACAGGTCGATCGCGTAGTCGCTGGCCTGGAACCGCCACGGCTGGGTGTTGTGCACGGACGGCGCGCGGGCCGCCGTCGCGATCAGGTAGTTCACCTGATCGGCCGGGATGCGCACTGGCTGCTTGCTGGCATTGGTGGTCATGTCCTCACCTGCCCTCTGAGGGCCGAGGGTTACCCGGCGGGACCGCAAGCGGTAGGCCCGAAAGCGTGTCCGCAGGGGGACCAAGGTCCCTGGTCCGTTCCAGGCCGGCCAGCGGCTGTGCCGGGGGAACCACGCCACGCGAAGGGTTCGTGACGAGCGACCAATGGCAAGGTGCGACCCGGGGCATACGCTCGGCGGGATGGAAGGTTCGCCGATGAACACCCCAGCATGCGACGCGCCGGGAACGTACGTCTATGACCGTTGACCCGGGTGAGCACATGAGAACCCTCACCATTCGCGGCCGCGCTGTCCGGGTCGCGGTACGGGAAGGGACTGCGGAATGGCCGCCGCTGCTGCTGTGCAACGGCATCGGGGCCAGTCTTGAGCTTTATATCTATCACGGCGGTCACCTTGAGCTGGGCGCGGACGCGGCACGTATGGCCCCGATCGTGGAGGCGTTCCTGACCGCCGGGAACGGAACCGGGGCCGCCGATGGCGAGCCATATAGGCTCGGCAGGTGGACAGGAGCCGCCTTGGGCGGTCTCCGCGGGCCGGGAGGATCTGACGATGACGCAGGCTACTAGCAAGCATCTCGGCGAGGCACTGGGCACGGACTTCTTTTCCGTGCGCGAGCAGTTCACCGACGAGCAATGGTCGCATTTCATCACCGTCCGGCGGTTCGTCGACGAGGAGGTCGTGCCGGTTGCCGGCCCGTACTGGGAACGGGCCGAGATCTGCTGGCCGCTGGTCAAGCGGCTGCCCGAGCTCGGCATCGTCGGCGAGGACATCAAGGGCTATGGGTGCGCCGAAATGAGCCCGATGGCGTGCGGGCTGGTCACGATGGAACTGCACCGTGGCGACGGCAGCCTGGGCGTGTTCCTCGGCGTGCACGCGGGCCTGGCCATGGAGTCGATCGCGATGTGCGGGTCGGAGGAGCAGAAGGCGCGCTGGCTGCCGGACATGGCCCAGATGAACAAGCTGGGGGCCTTCGCGCTGACCGAACCCGAGCACGGCTCGGATTCGGTCGCCCTGGAAACCTCGGCCCGCCCCGTGACGGGGGATGGGGAAGCGGGTGGGGACTGGGTGCTGAACGGCCGCAAACGGTGGATCGGCCTGGGTAGCGTGGCCGACCTGATCGTCGTCTGGGCCCGCAACACCGAGGACGGCCAGGTCAACGGGTTCGTCGTGGAGAAGGGATCGCCGGGCTACCAGGCCCGGGTCATCGAGGGAAAGGTGTCGCTGCGCTCGGTGTGGCAGGCCGACATCACGCTCGACAACGTACGGGTTCCCGCGGAGAACCGGCTGCCCGGGGCGCGCTCGTTCAAGGACACCAGCAACGTCCTGGCCACCACCCGGAGCACCTGCGCCTGGGCGGCGCTGGGCCACGCCACCTCCGCCTACGATGCAGCCTTGCGCTACGCGCAGGAGCGGCGCCAGTTCGGCGAGCCGCTGGCCAGCTTCCAGATCATCCAGCAACGGCTGGTATCGATGCTGGCGGACCTGACCGCGATGCAGCTGTACTGCCTGCAGATCGGGCGGCTGGCCGAGGCCAGGCTGACCCCCACCGTGGCCGGCCTGGCCAAGATGCACAACACCCGCAAGGCCCGTGCGATCGCCGCCGAGGCACGCGACATGCTGGGCGGCAACGGCATCCTGCTCGACTACCAGGTCATGCGGCACATGGTGGACCTGGAGGCCATCCACACCTTCGAGGGCACCGAGACCATGCAGACGCTCATCGTCGGCCGCGCCATCACCGGCATCGGAGCCTTCGCCTAGATATCTCAGCACTGCCCGGCCCGGTCGCGCGGCCGTGCGGCCATTAGCGTTGTGCACTGAAGCGGGCGAAGCTACCGAACGGCCGCAGGGGAAGGGTGTCATGAGCGACTCTCTGAGCTACAGCAGAATCGGAAGGGGCGTCTCCGGCCGCACGCACACGCTGTTCGGGCAGACGATGGGGTACGTCGCGGTCACGGCCGGCTTTTTCGCGCTCGGTTCCTACCTCGGGCGCAATCTCTCCTACGGCTGGGCTTTCGTCTGGTTCATTGCCGCCTTTGCCTGCCTGATGGGCATGAATTTCGCGGTGCGGCGGTCCGGGCCGCTGACGACCGGCTTGCTCCTTGCGTTCGGTGTGCTGCTCGGGCTGGCGATGGCGCCGACCCTCGTCTATTACGCGAACGCGAATCCGCAGGTCCTCTGGCAGGCCGGCGGCGCCACGGCACTGTTCATCGCCGGCTTCGGGGCGGCCGGCTACGCCACCCGCCGGGACCTCTCCGGGATCGCCCGGCTGTGCTTCTGGGCGCTCCTCGCCCTCATCGTGTTCGGCATCGTGATGATCTTCGTCCGCATCCCGCACGGCTCGCTGGTCTACTCGGTTCTCGGCCTGGTGATCTTCGCGGGCCTGACCATGTTCGATTTCCAGCGGCTGCGCCGCTCCAGCGACCTCGACTCCGCGCCACTGATCGCCGCGTCGATCTTCCTCGATGTGCTGAACGTGTTCCTGTTCTTCCTGCGGATCTTCTCCAGGAACAGCAGCTAACGGCTGATGCTGTCAGCCCGCAAAGTCGCGGCATACTTTATCTATCCCACTTTATGACTGCGGAGATAAAGTTATCGACCAGGCTTTCGGGTGTACCGCAATTATTGATCCAGGACACCGTAGTACGGTTAAGAAGTCGCAGGTAGTGCCGTTCTTCGCGCAGTTTGTCATCTTCTGCCGTCAGGATCAGCGATCCATTGAAGAAGCCCTCGTGATGGTGCACGGAACCCCTGTCGCCTTCGCTCTCGATCTCCCTCACCGCCTCGGCCCCCTGGCCCGGCGGCACCCAGCCCGGAGGTTCCCGCACCACCACGGCCACATGCTCCACCACCGCCGACGAGGTGCTCCATGCCATCCCGTACACGCTTTCCGGCAGCACCAGCATCCGGGCGGCCCGATCCCGTTCTGAGAGATCACGCGAATATGAGCCCGCCGGCACGTTCGTGAAGAAGCGGGGGCGCAGGGCCAGCACGCTGCTCGACTTCATGTGCAGCATCCTCTCCCCGGTGCTGACCGAATCTCCGGAAACCAGCGAGATGGGGCCCCAGTCGTCGTTCAGCACCGCGACTGGGTACTCAGGATGCCGCAGCAGCCCCGCGACAAGCGTGGTCTTCCCCGCCCCGGAACTCCCGGTAATAACCACACCCCGTCTGTCATTCCCCGCCCCCAGAGCCAATGCGCATCCGTGCAGGAACAATATGTCGTCCCCGCTCACGGCAGAACAAATGCCCCGGACGCACACCTTAACCAGCCGGTAGGAGCCGAATCCAAAGACCACCATCATTTTCTGATCCCGCGACCACCATCGCGCCGCGTCCCACCGGCCATCAAGCCCGTAGCTGCCAGCCGGCCCGGTCAGCGCGTAAAGCGTGGCGCCCGGCTCCTGGTCTGTCCCAGCCGGGGCCGAGTTGGCCGCGAACATCTGGTCTGTCCCAGCCGGGGCCCAGTTGGCCGCGAACATCTGGCTGAGCCGGGCGCTGTCAGAAACGAAGGCGATGACTATCCGGCCCGCAGGCACGCAGATCGACGCGAGCACCCGGTATGGCAGCCGGAGACCGGCCACCGCGGCCCGGAGGCCGTCCCCAGGCTCACGGACCGGCAACAGCGCATCGTAGTAGCTGGCAGTCATCTCATCGCACTCCTCGCCCACAACATCAGGGACGGGCCGCCGCCACGGCAGCGACGTTCAGCAGCCGGAACCGGGTCCTTGGTCCCGTCCTTGAGTCCGCGGTCCCGGGTGCGGGCACCGTGTAGCAGGATGGGCACATGCTGGTCGTTCATGTTCATGCACGGGTCCGGCCTGAACGGGTCGAGGATTTCCTGGCCGCCACCCTGGTCAATGCGCGGGCGTCCCTGGCCGAGCCCGGCGTACTGCGTTTCGACGTCATTCAGGATCAGGCCGACCCGGCGCACGTCGTCCTGGTGGAGGTCTACCGTGACGACGATGCCCCGGCGGCGCACAAGCTGACGCCGCACTACGCGGCCTGGCGGGATTCGGTGGCCGGGATGATGGCGGCGCCGCGCGCCTCTACCAGGTTCTCCGCGGTGTTCCCGGCGGCCAGCGAAGGCTGGGCGAGCGTCGCGCCGTGACGACGATGACCTTCGAGTTCGCCACCGCTGGCCGCGTTGTCTTCGGGGCTGGCCGCGCGGCGGAACTGCCGGGCGTTCTCGCCGGGCTCGGGTCCCGGGTGCTGGTCTGCACAGGTGCGGACCCGGCGCGCCACGCCGGGCTGCTGGCCGGGCTGGGTGTGCCAGCCACGGTGTTCCCGGTGGCCGGCGAGCCCACGATCGAGCTGGCCCGGGCCGGCGCCGGCGCCGCGCGCGAGCACGGCGCCAACGCTGTCGCCGCGATCGGTGGCGGCAGCGTCATCGACACCGCGAAAGCCATAGCCATGCTGCTGGGCAACGGCGGTGACCCGCTTGACTACCTGGAGGTCGTCGGGTCTGGCCGGACCATTACCCAGCCCGCCGTCCCGTGCGTCGCTGTGCCCACCACCGCTGGCACCGGGGCGGAGGTAACCGCCAACGCCGTGCTCGCCTCACCGGCACACCGGGTCAAGGCGAGCCTGCGCAGCCCGCTGATGATTCCCCGGGTCGCGCTCGTCGATCCCGAGCTCACCGCATCCTGCCCGCCGCCGGTCACCGCCGCCAGCGGCCTGGACGCGCTCACCCAGTGCCTGGAACCGTTCGTCTCCGTCCGGGCGAATCCGCTGACCGACGGCCTGGCACGGGAGGGGCTGCGCCGCGCGGCGGCGGGCCTGCGCGCCGCCTATGCCGATGGCAGCGATCTCGGCGCCCGGACGGACATGGCGATGTGCAGCCTGCTGGGCGGGATCGCGCTGGCCAACGCGAAGCTGGGTGCCGTCCACGGCCTGGCCGGTGTCATCGGCGGAACCGCGGACGTGCCGCACGGCGTGGCTTGCGCCGCGCTGCTGGCTCCCGTGATGGCGGCAAACGTGCAGGCACTGCGGTCCGCACAGCCGGGCCGCGCCGCGCTTGACCGCTATACCGAAGCGTCGCAGCTGCTCACCGGGAAACCCGGCGCATCGATCGAGGACGGCCTCGCCTGGATATACGAGACGATCACCCTGCTCGCGATACCCGGCCTGGGCGCCTTCGGCATCCGGCCGCAACAGGCCGATGACATTGCCGCCAAAGCGGCCAGATCAAGCAGCATGCAAGGCAACCCCGTCACCCTCAGCCCCAGCGACCTGCGGACCATCCTGATCCAGGCCATCTGAGCTCACCGCTGCGGCTCCCCCGGCGGCGCTTGAGCGCGCGGCACCAGGGCGAGCTGGCGCGACTGGGCGACCAGGCGCCCGGCCGGGTCCCAGATTTCGCCGTCCTCTTCCAGGAAGCCACCGGTGACAAAGTGGGTGGCGAACGTGCACCGCAACCAGCCCGCTTCGGGGCGGGCGCGGACGTGCACGGTGAGCTCGATGGTGGGAGTCCACGCCATCGGCAGGCCGGCGTTGAAGGCCGTGGGCGGAAAGGCATCGACGGCACACAAGAGCGCGATGGTGTCGGCCGGCTCGTCGTCACGAAGCCGGAACCAGCCGCGCATCAGCGCTTGTCCTGAGTGATCGCCCTGGAGGAATTGGCCGTCTTCCGGATGCAGGCGGAGCTCGACCTTGCCCATGAACGGCGGCGGGAAGGTGCCGGTGGCTACCACCGGCAGGCAGTCATCGGGATCGGGTATCGCGGGGGGAGCGTGGTCCATGGCCTGGGGCTCTGCCGTCGCGGTAAGTTCCCCGAAGGTGCCGATGCAGCTCAGCACGGGGCGCCCGTCCGAGAGCAGGACAGCGGTGCCAGAACCGAGGCTCCGGCCCTGCTTGATGACCTGAGTCCGGATCGTTACCCTGCCCGGCCTGCCGGGAGAGAGGTAGTGAGCGGAAATGGTCACCGGGTCCGGGCGATCGAGTGCGGCGCTCAGCGCCCGGGCGGCGATGGCCAGGAGATACCCGCCGTTCGCATTGGCTGCGATGTCCCAGCCAGGAGCGATCGCACCGGACCAGACAGCGTTCTCTCCCACGGCGCCGTTGTCGTCTGTCCCGGCGTCGAGTCTCGCCACCGCCGTCGCGGTCCGGAACGGCAGGGGTGGTCCGGGACGCTCGGTCACTGAGCAAGCTCCACTTCTCAAGCGGGTACGCGGCTGCGGGGCTCAGCCAGTCAGGTGGCGGCGGAAAAAGCTGAAGACCTTCGCCCAGCCATCCATCGCGGGCTCGGGCCGGTACATCGGGGTGTGGTAGTAGAAGAAGCCATGCCCGGCACCGTCGTAGCGGTGGAATTCATATTGCTTGCCGTGCCGTTTCAGCTCCGCCTCGTGCCGGTCCACCTGTGCGGGCGAGGGATGGGTGTCGTCGTTGCCGAAGAGCCCGAGCAGCGGCGCCGTGAGCTGGGCGGTGTAGTCGATCGGGGCCACCGGGCGGGCCTCGGACAGGTCTTCTTCCGCCATGATCACGCCGCCTCCCCACAGGTCCGCGACCGCGTCGAAGCCGGGCGTGAGGGACGCGGCCAGCAGTGCATGACGGCCACCCGAGCAGGTGCCGATGATGCCGGCTTTGCCGTTGCTCGTCGGCCGGGCCTTCAGCCAGCCGAGCGCGGCCGCGCAGTCGGCCACCACACTCTCGTCGGGCACTCCGCCCTGCGACCTGACCCGGGCTGCCACGTCGTCCGGAGTGCCGTGGCCGAAGCGGCAATACAGGTCCGGGCAGATCACGGTGTACCCGTGGCGGGCCAGGCGCTCGGCAAACTCCCGGTAGAACTCATCCCAGCCGGGCATGTGATGCACGGCCACCACGCCGGGCCCCGGACCACTGCCGTCCGGGGTGGCGACCCAGGCGTGGATCTCGTCCCCGTTACCGCCGGGATAGGTGATCACCTCCGCCGTCATGCCGGAGCGAGCATCAGTGCTGAACGAATTCCACATGGGCGGATGATACCGAGCAGCGGGACGGCGGCCCCGCCCCCGGAGGCGCCTTGTGGCCGGTTCGGTTCATGGCGTTCTGGCCGGCGGCGTTGCGGGAGGATGGATGATTGCCGGGTCGCTGGGGTGCGGTGATAGCGGCGTGGTGTCCACGGTCATCCAGGGTGACAGGGGCAGCGACTGCAGAATCGCCTGCATCTGGGCTGCGTCGCGGGCTTGGTACAGGCCCAGCGTGCGCCCGTCGCCTGGCAGCGCCCACAGCCGGAGCAGGTGTCCCTGCACGGCCAGGTCATGCGCGGCCTGCGCTTCGCGGGCCTTGGTGTCCGCCACCGTTTGGCCGGCTGTGCCGGGCGGGACGGCCAGGATGAAGGTCACCAGGAACTCCACACCCGCGATGGCGCTGCTCGCGGGCGCCGGGGCCGGGTCGTTCGGGTGCGGCGAGAGCGGGGTGACCTCGTCGGTACGCCACACCCGCAGCGGCATCGAGGTGAGGACTTCCTCCAGCCGGTCGCCGTCAGCGGCCGCGAACAGCCCGAGCGTGCGCCATTCGCCGGGCTGCAGCGGAGGGCGCCACAGGCGCAGCAGGTGTCCCTGCGCCGCGAGCTCACGCGAGTGTGCGGCTTCGCGGGTGCGGATATCGTCCACGGCTTGTTCTGACGTTCCATCCGGGACGTGGGTGGTCATGGTGACGAGATATTCCATGGTCATGCGCCTCTTGGGACGGCAGCATCGCTCGGCATGCCCGGGGCGGGCAGGCTCTGGCCGCGGCCGGCTTGCTGATACGGGTGGTGCATCGAGTGGTCGCCGGCATCCCAGTTCTCGCGGAGGCCGGGTGCGGCCAGGTCCCAGTCCGGGCAAATTTCGCGGGTTACCACGCGAAGATCGCGGCGCAGGTCTTCGAACGACGGCCGGCCCCAGAACCAGTAGCCGTTGTAGACGCTGTAGATGACCAGCCCGGGCTTGAGCACGAGCGTGCACGGGATCATCGGGTCGTAGTAGGGGTGGGTGTATTCCTGGATGCCGAGGTCCTTCTGGATCTTGCGGCCGGCGTCGGACAGGAAGGTCCACTGCGCGCCGACCGAGTCCCGGAACTCGTTGGTCTTGAGGATGTTGTCGGTCGAGATGGTGACGATCTGAGTGTAGGCCACGCGGATCTTCGGGTAGTTAGCGGCCAGCTCGAGGTGCTGCTGGTGGTCCTTGGGGCAGAAGCCGCCGCGGGAGGGCACCAGAATCATCGGGTCGATCCCCTGCAGGTCACTTAGCCGCCGCCGGGTCTTGGTGGCGGCCGGCGGAACGTTGGATGATGCCATGCGTGATCTTCTGCGATGTCACGGCCAGTCGTGGCCTGCTTGGCGTTCCTGCAGGCGCGGTGGGTGCGGATAGTCCGGTGAACGGTGCTGGAAAGACAGGATGTGCGGATTGCGGATGATCCCGTCCCGGATTTCGATGGCCCGCCGGATCGTCTGGTTCGCGTCCCACGCCGGGGGGCCGGTGAGCACCGGGCGCAGGTGCGGAAGCAGGGCTTCGCTTATCTCCCAGGTAGCGGAGTTCCACAGGTGCGACGGGCTGTGGTCCACGGCGTAGTAGCAGACGTTATCGCCGACCACGACCATGGGCTCGGCGAAGCTTGTGGGGCGCGCCCAGCCGAAGCCCATACCCTCGTCACAGGACACGTCCACGATGAGGCTGCCGCGCGCGAACGAGCCCAGGTCGCTGGTGGGAACGAACATCAGCGGTGCGCCGGTGTCCTGCAGCACGCAGTTGACTACGATGTCGTGCTCGGCGAGGAAGGCCGCCATCGGTATCCGGCCGGTCCCGCGCAGCACGTGGCAGCGGCCGGGGTCGCCGGTATCGTGCTCGAAGTGCACCATGCGTGCCGAGTGGATCGGGGAGGCGACGGCGTTGATGTCGCGATGGGTCAGGACGTCAACGTCGTTCACGCCGTGCGCGTTGAGAGCCGTCACCGCACCCCGGCCGGTAGCCCCGAAGCTGATGACGGCCGCCCGGAGCCGGCGGCCATATTCACCCGTCGTCCCGATGAGCTCCAGGGCATGCAGCACCGAGCAGTAACCGGCCAGTTCGTTGTTCTTGTGAAAGACATGCAGGCCGAACGAGCCATCGGCATCCCAGAAGTTCATCGCCTCAAAGGCGATCAGGGTCAGCCGCCGGTCGATGCTCAGCTGGGTGATCTCCCCGTCCTGGACACAATGCGGCCAGCCCCACAGGACCTGCCCGTCCCGCATCTGCGCGAGGTCCTGGGGCTGCGGTTTGGGCAGCAGGATGACATCGCATTCTGCAAGGAGTTCCGCACGGGTGCGAAGCCCGGCCACGGACGATGCCAGCTGCTCATCCGGCACACCGAACCGCTCGCCATAGCCGCGCTCGAGATAAACACGTTCCCGCAGGTCGGCATCAATCCGCTCGACGTGCAACGGATGGATCGGGAGCCGCCGCTCGTTCTCCTTCCGTGACCGCGCTATCACTCCGAGGCTGAGCTGATCCACGCGCGCTCCCTTAGCCGAGGCCGGCCTGAGAAATCATCCACGGTTCCCGTGAGCCGGGATCGCCCGAAGCTCATGCGCCGAGTCTGTCACTGACGCTCAGCGAACGACCAGAACAGCGAGCCGCCGCCCGCGTCCAGCAGCCCTGCTGGACCGTTGCCGGTTCACGCGACCTTGCGCAGCGTCACGTCCATCGATGCGGTCCAGCTCACGCCGTCGGCGCTGGACTCGTGGTGGGCGACCTGGGTCATACCGTCGTCGGTCATCGTTACGGTGCAACGCGTTCGGTCTCCGATCCACCTGATCACGTCGCCCTCGATCTCCAGTCGTGAGCGGTGGACGTTGCCGAAGCTGTCGTAGAACGTGGAGCCGTACGCCTCGCCGTCAACGCCGATGATCTCGACCCCGCCGACGGACGTTTCGCCGATCTTCCCGAAGGCCGAGTGTACGACGAAGAACCCGCCGGGCGCCCACTCGTAAACATCGCTGGTGAGGATCGGAACCGACGGGATCTCCGCGGTCTCGATCGTGTGGCCTTCGTTGATCCACTTGCCGATGAGGACCGCAAGCGCCTGGTGGCGGCCGTCGCGGACGGGCGCTGTCCGGTCGGTGCTCTCAACCCCAGCGGCGACGTTGACGACGTGAGCGGACTCGGTGGTGGTACGCGACACCGGAACTCCTTCGAAGGTGCTGTCAAAACGATCCCACCACAGCCGCGGCTTCGCCGGCCGGTGGTAATCCGCATGCGAACCCTGCGCGGTGAGCGGGGGGAAGGCGCGGCGGACCTCGCCCACGTTCATCAGGAGCGGGATCTCGTAGGCGGCGGCCATGTCCTTCAGGAGCTTGAGGTCGATCGGGAATATGGGCGACAGGGCCAGCGGGCGCATGCAGAGCGCGCGGAAGCCCTTCTCGTGCTCGAGGACGCGGCCCCAGCCCGCTACGACTCCCCAGCACTGGATGCGCTTGCTCAGCAGTGTGGACGGGCGCCCGACGAATTCGGGGGCATTCCAGGCGTACAGGCCGCAGCCCTCGCCCGCGAAGTGGCCGTGCCTGGTCCCAGACGGAATGGGCAGGCCCGCGCGGGAGCAGTGCGTGCAGGCAGCCTGGGCCGGGGCGCGAAGCGGCCAGGCCTGGTTGTAATGGCTGACCAGGCGTCTGTCGCGGACGTGCCACTTGCGGTAGCCGCGCAGGGGCGTGATACCGAACTCGGCCCTAGACACGTTCGGGGACCTTGGCGGGCTCGGGCACCCTGGCGGGCTCGGCGGCTGGTTCCTCGATCGGCTCGATCTCGATGATGCGCCTGGGCGCTCCGATCTTGCTCATAGGTCCATTCCTCCCTGGGCGGGCCGCCGGCGGGCTTGCTGACGGCAGACGGGTCATCCTCGACAGCCCGGGGGGTTGCGCGCTCCTTTCGCTTGCCACACCCGGTC
>CAVRHH010000009.1:0-45671 GCA_963720945.1 uncultured Actinomycetes bacterium
AACCCCCCGCTGCGCTTCGCGCCCCGCTGGGGTAACTCGCCGATACACCGGCCGCTCGCCGGGCCTGAAGGCCCGGCTCGCTGGCCGGCAATGAGCGTCTCGCCGTAGCCTGGCTGTGGTGCCCGCCGTTAGCACCGGCCGCTCACCCGGCCCGACCGCCGGGATCGCTGGGCCGGTAACGAGCGTCTTGCCGTAACCGTATTGGTACCCCGCCGATATGCACTGCTATGACGTGGCGGTACTCCTGGTTTCAAGCGCTTGCTGGTAGAGGCGGCCGGCCCGGTAGGAGGACCTGACCAGCGGGCCGGACATGACGCCCGCGAAGCCCATCTCCAGGGCTTCCGTGCGCAGCTCGACGAACTCCTCCGGCTTGACCCAGCGCTCCACCGGGTGGTGCCGCGGGGACGGGCGCAGGTACTGCGTGATCGTCAGCAGGTCGCACCCGGCGGCGTGCAGGTCGGCCAGGGCGTCACTGACCTCGTGCCGCTCCTCGCCCATGCCCAGGATCAGGTTGGACTTGGTGACCAGCCCGGCCGCCCGGGCCTGGGTCAGCACGCCCAGCGAGCGGCCGTAGCGGAACCCGGGCCGGATGCTCCGGAAGATCCGCGGCACGGTCTCGACGTTGTGCGCCAGCACCTCGGGCCGCGCGCTGAACACCTCGGCCAGCCTGGCCGGCTCGGCGTTGAAGTCGGGGATCAGCAGCTCAACGCCGCAGCCCGGCACGGCCGCGTGGATCTCCCGGGCGGTCTGCGCGTACAGCCAGGCCCCGCCGTCGGGCAGGTCATCCCGGGCGACCCCGGTGACCGTCGCGTAGGCCAGGCCCATGGCCGCGACCGACTCGGCGACGCGGCGCGGCTCGTCGGTGTCCAGCGGGGCGGGCCGGCCGGTGTCGATCTGGCAGAAGTCGCAGCGCCGGGTGCACTGGTCGCCGCCGATCAGGAACGTCGCCTCGCGGTCTTCCCAGCACTCGAAGATGTTCGGGCAGCCGGCCTCCTCGCAGACCGTGTGCAGCCCTTCGCGCCGGACCAGGTTCTTCAGCTCGGAATACTGCGGCCCGGTACGCATCCGGGTCTTGATCCACGGAGGCTTCTTCTCGATCGGGACCTGGCTGTTGCGGGCCTCGAGCCGCAGCATCCGCCGCCCCTCAGGTGCGACTACCACGCCACCAGCCTACGTTCCGGCCGCCGCTGCGCCGGCCCCCCGCTCCCGGCCGCGTCCGCGACCGGGTGGGCCGTGGCCAGCCGGTCGCGTTCGGTCCGGATCGCGGCGGTCAGCGTGGGCAGGTCGAACGCCCCGTAGTGACGCTGGCCGTTGATGAAGAACGTCGGCGTCCCTGACACGCCGGACAGATCGGCCGACTCGACGTCCTGTGCCACCCGGGTGGCGTGCGCGTGGTCGCGGAGGTCGTCGCGGAACCGGGCCAGGTTGAGCCCGAGCATGGTCGCGTAGTGGACCAGGTCCACGATCCGGAGCTCGTCCTGGTGCTGCAGCAGCAGGTCGTGCATCGGCCAGAACGCGTCCTGCGTGCCCGCGGCCTCCGCGGCCTCCGCGGCCAGCTTGGCGTTCGGGTGGACGTCGGTGAGCGGCAGGTGCCGCCAGACGTAGCGGATGCTGGTGTCGGTGAGGATGTCGCGGACGACCGGCTCGGCCTGCCCGCAGTAGGGGCATTCGAAGTCGCCGAACTCGATGACGGTGATCGCCGCGCGCCGCGGCCCGCGGATGTGGTCGCGGTCCGGGTCGACCTCCGGGATGAGGTCCTGGATCAGCCGGGAGTCGCCGAACATGGCGCGCGCCCGGCGGTCGGCCGGCAGCAGGCGGGTCAGCCGCAGCACGATCCAGGTCAGCGCGGCGGCCAGGAACGCGGCCGTCAGCGCGCCGAGCTTGGCGTCCGCCAGGTCCTCGCCGGCGAACGCGCGCGTGGCGATCAGCAGCGCCACCGTGAAGCCGATCCCGGCGATAGTGCCGCTGCCGATCACCGCCGCGACGCCGATCGGGGGCCGGATCCGCCCGTGGCTGAGCCGGGTCACCAGCCAGGAGCTGCCGATCACCGCGACCGGCTTGCCGGCCACGTAGCCGAGGATCACGCCGAGCGTGATCGGCGCCGTGTACGCGCGGGCCAGGAACCCGGCGTTCAGCACGATTCCCGCGTTGGCCAGGGCGAACAACGGCACGATCACGTAACTCGTCCACGGGTGGTAGAACGTCTGCAGCCGCTCGTTCGGTGACAGTGCGGATACCAGGCCAGCCTGCGCCGAACGGGCCAGCTCCGACGTCGGCTGCTCACGGAACCGGCGGACCAGTACCGTCGCGTCTTCCAGTTCGCCGCGTGACGGCGTGTACGCCGGCGCGGTCAGCCCGATCGCCAGCCCGGTGGCCACCGGGTCGATCCCGCTGTCCCGCAGCGCGGCCCAGATGACCACGCCCAGCAGCACGAACACGGAGCGCCGCTGGAGCCGGAGCCGGACGGCGGTCACCAGCACCGCGAACGCGGCGAGCGCCGCGACCAGGGGCAGGACGCTGATCTTGTCGCTGTAGAACACCGCGATGACCACCAGCGCGACGAGGTCGTCGACCACGAACACGGTCAGCACGAACACGCGCATCCGGTCCGGGATGTCCTTGCCCAGCACCGCGAGCAGGCCCAGCGCGAGGGCGGTGTCGGTGGACATGGCCACGCCCCAGCCGTGCACCCCCGGGCCGCCCGCGTTCAGCGCCAGGTAGAGGGCGACCGGGACCGCCATCCCGGTCAGCCCCGCGATCAACGGCAGCAGGAAGCGGCGGCGTTCCCGCAGGTCGCCCAGGTCGAACTCGCGCCGCGTCTCCAGCCCCACGACCAGGAAGAACAACGTCATCAGCCCGCTGTTGATCCAGGTCCGCAGATCCTGGGAGATACCGAACGGGCCGACCCGGATGGACAGCGTGGCCTGCCAGAACGCATTGTAGGACCCGGCGGCAACGTTGGCCCAGATGATCGCGGCCGCGATGCCCGCCACCAGGACCAGCGCGCTGCCCGATTCGGTGCGCAGGAACTCGCGGAGCGGCGCGGACCGGTCACGGGCCCACAGCGTCTTGCCCTGCCACCGTGACGGGCCCTGCGAGCCCGGCGCTCCGGCCGGCGATTCAGTCATGGCCTAGAGTTATCAAGTCTGGTGATGCGCGGGCGCCGCGGGGCCAGGCACTGAACAGACCAGCCCGGGCCCGCCAGTCCGCCTGCGCCTCCCGTCCCACCGACGCGCGCGCCGGCCACCGCAACCGGCCAGTGCGGCCGCGGCAACCCCTTCACCTGCTGCCATGATGAATGTGCCCGCCCCAGCGCCGGGGCGGTGCCCGGAGGTGGCATGGCAGGAGCCCGGCCCAGCGAAGGCGGCACGATCTGCGTGCTCGGCGACGCCCACCTCGACGTGGTCGTGCGCGTGTCCGGCCCCGTGGCCGAGGAGACCGACACACCGGCCCAGACGCAGGTGGGAGTGGGTGGCCAGGCCGCCAACGTGGCCGCCTGGATCGCCGGGCTGGGCGGCCGGTCCCGGCTGATCGCGGCGCGCGGCCGCGACCCCGCCGCGCAGCTGGTCGCCGCCGAACTGGCCCGCCGCGGCGTCGACCTGGCCGGCCCGGTGCTGGACGGGCGGACGGGCGTGGTGGTCTCGCTGTCGGACGGCGGCCGGTCCCGGTCGATGCTGACCGACCGGGGGGTGGGGCCCGGCCTGGAGGCGGCGGCGATCGACGCCCGGTGGCTGGCGGGCTGCGCGTGGCTGCATCTGCCCGCCTATAGCCTGGTCTCCTGGCCGGTCCGGGACGCGGCCCTGGCCGCCGCCACCCAGGTCGCGCACCGGAGCCTGGACCTGTCCTCCACCGCGGCGGTGGCGGGCTTCGGGGTCGGGCGGTTCCGTACGCTCGCGGCGGGCCTACGGCCCGACGTGGTGTTCGGGACCGAGGCCGAGGCGGCCCTGGTGGGTGACATTCCGGGGGCTGAGGTGGTGGTCAAGCTGGGCCCGGAGGGAGTCCGCATCGGCGGCCGCGTCTACCCCGCGGTTCCCGCCACGCCGGTCGACGCGACGGGTGCGGGCGACGCGTTCGCGGCCGGTTACCTGGTCGGCGGGGTGGACCTGGCGCTGCGGGCCGCGGCGCGGGCCGTGTCGAAGATGGGAGCGATGCCGTGACCCAGCACGCACAGCGGGCACTGGTGACACGCGTGACCGAGGAAGTGGCCAGGGCGCTCGCGCAGCACCAGCCGGTCGTGGCCCTGGAGACGACGCTGGTCTCGCACGGGTTCTCCGAGGGCCGGGGCCTGGCCGCGGCGGTGGAGTCCGAGCGCCGGGTCCGCGAGGCGGGCGCCACGCCGGCCACCGTCGGCGTGATCGACGGCGCCATCCACATCGGCCTGACCAAGGCCGAGCTGGAGCGGTTCGCCGAAGCCGGCCTGACGGCGCGCAAGGTGGGGGCCCGGGACCTGGCCGCGTGCCTGGCCCAGGGCGCGCTCGGTGCGACCACCGTGGGCGGCACCCTGGCCGTCTGCCGCCAGCTGGGCATCCAGTTCATGGGCACCGGGGGGATCGGCGGCGTGCACCGCGGGTTCGCCGAAAGCCTGGACATCTCCGGCGACCTGCTGCAGATCGCGCGGACCCGGGCCGTCGTCGTCGCCTCGGGCCCCAAATCGCTGCTGGACGTCGGCGCGACCGGCGAACTGCTGGAGACGCTCGCCGTACCCGTGCTCGGCTGGCGAACCGGCACACTGCCCCGGTTCTACACCGCCGCCGGCGGCCCTCCGGTGTCCGCGCAGGTCAGCGATTCCCCCGAGGTCGCCCGGATCTGCGCCGCGCACTGGGCCCTCGACGGCACGGGCGGCCTGCTGCTGGCCCGGCCGCCCGCCGAAGGGATCGACATCGACCCGCTGATCGATGCGGCCGTGTCCCAGGTGCAGGGCCAGAACCTGGCCGGCCAGGCGGTCACTCCCGCGGTACTGTCCCTCGTGCACGAGCTCAGCGGCGGGCGCAGCGTCGAGGTCAACCGTCGGCTCATCGCCGACAACGCCGCCCTCGCCGCCGAAACCGCCGTCGCCTACGCCCAGCTCAAGAACGCCTAACCCGCCCTGCGCACTCGGGCCCGCCCGCCCGGGGCCCGCCCCGCGGTCCCCGGCCCTGGGAACGCCCACTCCATGATCGGCGTCGGGTTTCCGCAGGATAGGGAGGCGAGACAATCCCTACGCGGCACAGCCTGGGCGCCGACTGGTCATCGAATGGACGGCCCAGCTCTAATAAGACCACGATGCTTGCGCGGCCATTGGCACCGGCCGCGCCGGCCAGGGAAGGCAGGCACCAACAGGAAAGACCACCCGCCCAGGCCAGGACGAGCGCCGCCACACTCCTCCCCGGCCGCGCCCAACATGCACGGAAACAGCAACGGCAAGGACAAATGGCCCGCCCACCCACCCCTGCACCCGGCCGGCACGGACCGCGCCCGTTACGACCACCAGCCACAAACCCTCACGTGGTGCCCTCCGGGTGCTCAATCCCCAGTTGGCGCCATTGCGCACACCCCGGTACCCGTCATGGCGCGTCTGCAAGACCCGCGTGCCGACAGTGGCGCCCTCGCACGTACGGGGCGCGTGGGATGCCGAATGGCAAAACCCGAACCGGGCCCGGCGCCTGGTCATCGAGTGGACGGCTCAGCTTAACAGCCTGTCCAGCACGGACCGCTGGCCCTAGCCGTTGGCGTATACCGCCGGTGCCAGAGACGCCGATTCGTACCGCATCAACTGAGCTGCCGTAATCAGTTGGTGAGGTCGTTGATTTTCTGCCGTACTGTCTCCAGATCCCGCTGCCATTCGGTGTTGGCGGGGTCGGCGGCGGCCAGCCGGGTACGGATGTCCAAGCTGGTCTGGTAGGCGTTGCGGACGGCAGCCAGGTCCCCGGCCGCCACCGCCACATCCCCCAGCTTTTCGTGGCTGATAGACAGGTCCCGCTGCCATTGCGGTGTTGGCGGGGTCGGCGGCGGCCAGCCGCGCGGCGATGCCCAGGTCGGCCTGGTAAGCGGCCCGGGCGGCGGCCAGGTCCCCGGCCGCCACCGCCACATCCCCCAGCCGTTCGTGGCTGATCGACAGGTCCCGCTGCCATTCGGTGTTGGCGGGGTCGGCGGCGGCCAGCCGGGTGCGAATGTCCAGGGCGGCCTGGTAGGCGGTGCGGGCGGCGGCCAGGTCCCCGGCCGCCCTCGCCACATCCCCCAGCCGTTCGTGGCTGACCGACAGGTCCCGCTGCCATTCGGCTGTTGGCGGGGTCGGCGGCGGCCAGCCGGGTACGGATGTCCAGGCTGGCCTGGTAGGCGGTGCGGGCGGCGGCCAGGTCCCCGGCCGCCCTCGCCACATCCCCCAGCCGGTTGTGGCTGACCGACAGGTCCCGCTGCCATTCGGTGTTGGCGGGATCGGCGGCGGCCAGCCGCGCGGCGATGTCCAGGCTGGCCTGGTAGGCGGTCCGGGCGGCAGCCAGGTCCCCGGCCGCCACCGCCACATCCCCCAGCTCGTTCGTGGCTGATAGACAGGTCCCGCTGCCATTGCGGTGTTGGCGGGGTCGGCGGCGGCCAGCCGCGCGGCGATGCCCAGGCCCGCCTGGTAAGCGGCCCGGGCGGCGGCCAGGTCCCCGGCCGCCACCGCCACATCCCCCAGCTTGTTGTGGCTGACCGACAGGTCCCGCTGCCATTCGGTGTTGGCGGGGTCGGCGGCGGCCAGCCGGGTGCGAATGTCCAGGGCGGCTTGGTAGGCGGTGCGGGCGGCGGCCAGGTCCCCGGCCGCCACCGCCACATCCCCCAGCCGTTCGTGGCTGACCGACAGGTCCCGCTGCCATTGGCTGTTGGCGGGGTCGGCGGCGGCCAGCCGGGTACGGATGTCCAGGCTGGCCTGGTAGGCGATGCGGGCAGCGGCCAGGTCCCCGGCCGCCACCGCCACATCCCCCAGCCGGTTGTGGCTGACCGACAGGTCCCGCTGCCATTGCGGTGTTGGCGGGATCGGCGGCGGCCAGCCGCGCAGCGATATCCAGGCCCGCCTGGTAAGCGGCGCGGGCGGCGGCCAGGTCCCCGGCCGCCACCGCCACATCCCCCAGCTTGCTATGGCTGACCGACAGGTCCCGCTGCCAGCCGGTGTTGGCGGGGTCGGCGGCGGCCCGGACCTGGATCTGCTGGTGCATGGCGCGCAGTTGCCGGGTGGCTGCGGGCATGTCTCCGGCGCTGAGGAGGGCCATTGCCTCCAGTTCGGCGACGATAGCCCAGGCCCGTTCGGTGGGGGGGATGAGGGGCCGGATCTCTGCCAGGCAGGCGACGGTGGCAAGGGTGCCGGGCAGGATCCGTGTGGCCTGTCCGGCGAGGTCGGCGATGTCGTCGTAGCGGCCCAGGGCGGATAGGTGGCGGGGGATGTCGAGGAGGTCCTCGTAGGTTCCGTGGTCCTGCCTGAATCGCCGGTATCGCATCGCCAGCGCCCGCTCATGCTGGGGGCGTAGATCGGCGTCGGTGTTGCCGGTGACCAGGGCGGCGGTCCAGGGATGCATGACGATGCCCTCGCCGGCGGTGAGCAGGGTGAGGTCGGTGAGCCGGTCCACGTCAGCGCGCAGCGCTGTCAGGTCCGGCTCATTACCAGGGACGGGGCCACCGTCATCTCCGGCGGCGGGGGTGACGGTGAAGGCCAGGTCGTCCAGGCTCATGGGGGCGCGGCATACTGCGACCTGGTGCAGCACCTGCGCCTGGCTGGGGGTGAGCAGGCGCAGCAGTTCGGTGAGCAGAATGTCGGCGCTGCCCAGCAGCATCGCCTGGTCCAGCACCCTTTCCAGCGGCTGGTCGCGGGCCAGGTCGATTTTCTGCTCACGGGCCAGGTCGCGCAGTTTGGCCTGGACGTGGCGGAGGCTGGCTCGGCCGCCGCGCAGCAGCGCGTCGGTGAACTCGATCAGCCGGGGATGCCCGCCGATGGTGCGCATCAGCAGCCGCCGGTCCTCCGCGTCCAGGTCGCGCAGGGCGGGCAGGCGCAAGAACAGCCGCCGCAGTTCCGCATCCGACAGGGGCGGGAGGGGGATCTGGGCCAGGAACCGGTCCGGGCCGGGCAGCGGGTACCGGCAGGTGACCAGCAGCCCTCCCGTCTCCGCGGCATCGGCCAGCCCGGTGATCACCTCATCGACGGCCGGGTCGGCGAACGCGTCCCCGCCGGCGGTCAGGTTCTGCTCGAAGTCGTCGAAGACCAGCAGCAGCTGGTGGCTTTTCAGCAGCCCGGCGATGGCGGCCAGCTTGGGCCCGTCATCGTGGCCTGGATCGGCCAGCCACGCGGCACCGGCGCGCAGGGCCTCGGCTCCGGCCGGGCCGCCGGCCCGGGCGGCGGCCTCTTCGAGGGCGCGGGCGACGCCGGTGATCAGGGCGGCGGGGTTCCAGGGGCCCTCGTGCACCGCGACCAGCCAGCCGTCATCACGCAGCCGGGACATCACCCGCCCGGCCACGGCCGTCTTGCCGATCCCGCCGACCCCGGTCAGCACCACCCCGCTGGCGGCCCCGAACCGCTCGACCGCGGCCGGGATGCGGCGCAAGGTGGCCATGGTGTCGCGCATCTGGGTCCGGCGGCCGATCAGCGCTCCTATCGGCAGGTCCCGCACCAGCTTGCCGCCGGGCGGCGTGGTCACCACCGGCAGCGGCACCTTCCCGGCGGCCGGGTCGACCAGCGGGCCGTCCCCGCCCGCGGCCAGCAGCGTGGCCACCCCGTATTCCGGCACCGGCAGCCGGTCCCGGCCTGCCCGGGATCTTTCTTCTTCGGCCAGGTACCGGGCCTGGGCCAGCGCCTGCCCCACCGTCGCCCCCGGCCGCGACGCCAGCTCCCGGTAAAAATACCGGGCCAGCGTGGTGGCGTAATCGTCGGTGACCGGGGCGAGCATCGCGATCACCCGGTCCGCGCCCTGCCCCAGCAGCCCGGCCGCCATCGCCTGCGTCCCTGCTGCCCCGCCCGAACACGACGCCAGCATGATCAGCGGCACGGTCCGGCCCGCGTGCTTCAGCGCCTGCATCAGTTCGGCGGTCGTCACCTCAACCGGGCCACCGTCCTCATCTTCCAGCTCGACCGTGCCGGGGGAGCCGTGCGCGGACAGGTGCAGCACGTGGTAAGCGCCGGTGGCCAGGGCCTGGCGGATTTGCGGCAGCGAGGCCACTTCCAAAATACGGACCTGCGCGCCCGCGTCCGCGGCAACGCCGGTTACTGCGTCCAGCACCGCCGCCATCTCCGCCTCGGTATCCAGCGGCGCGTTGTCGGTCTTGGTCTCCTCGGGTGCGGCGACCGCGGCCAGCACCTTCAGCGGCCCCCCGGTTCCTGGCGGGGACGGCGGCGACGGGGGACTGGGCAGCGCCCCCACGTTCCGGCCCGGCGCGGCCGGGCGCCGGGCCACGCTCACCCCGGCCAGCAGCCCCAGCGGGCCGACCTCACCACCGCCAGCCCGCAGCCGGACCAGCTCCAGCGGCAACGACAGCGCCGCCCCGGACCCGCTCAGCACCACCTCCGCCGAATCGCCGGCAGCCACCTGGTTCAGCACGCTGCCCAGCACCTCCTGCTCGGCGCCGGCCAGCAATGCGGCAGCCAGGCGGCGGCCCGCCTCGGCCACCCGATCGGCCGCCACCAGCGCCGGCAGCCGCAGCGCCTCCCACACCGCGCGCACCTCCGGCGGCAGCATCACCCGCCGATGCGACAGCAGCGACCCGGCCACCCACACCGCCGACTCCAGCTCACCCCCGGCCGGCAGGGCGGCCTCGATCACCACCTCGGTATGCAGCACCGGGCGGCCCCGCTCCACAGCGCTAGCGGTGGGGGTGTCGTGCGGCGGCAAGTCCGGCACCGTCCCCAGCGGCGGCATCACGACCCCCGGCTGCCCGGTCAGCAGCCGCAACAGCGCCTCAGCCCCGGCCACCGTGCACTCGGTAACCCGGTAATACGTCGCTACCGCCGGGGCCAGCCACAGCGGAATGTCATCTTCTGTACTGCCCGGCAGCACCACCGGCACGAACCGCCGCAATCCGGCCTTCTGGTCCTGATAGAACAGGTCCTCGATCAGCCGGGCCTCCCACTGCACCCCCCGCCCCTCGTCCGGCTCCGCATCTCCTCCGGCCCGCCGCTTATAGCCCGCCGACGCAGCCACCAGCACATAGTCCGCATCACGCACTTCCCGGGTCATCCATTCGGCCCAGTTGATCCGCTGTTCTGCCGCGACCAGATCCAGCCGCGCGTCGACGCCGTTCTGCCGCAGAAATAGCCACAAATCCCGGACCCGGTTCTCATGCTCCCGATCACCATGGGCATAAGAGATGAACACCCGCACCGCGTCCCCGGCTCCCCGCCCACCCGCATTCACGCCAGCGTGACCATCGCCATGCGCGTCCGCCATCCCGCCCCCCCAGCACATACCGTAACCACCATCCCGACCGCCCACCTTCGGGCAATGCTAGTGACTTCCTGGGCCAAGACACGCCAATTCAGGCCAGATCACCCTACGCTGGCCGAAACTTGCAAACAGGCAAAGGTCAAACTAATCGCAGGAACCGAGAGGACTGCTGCAAGGCCGGCAGCCACAGGAGTATTAGTGAAAAGACCTGGGCATTTAACGGGCAACCGGCACCGGAACAGGCCATTGGAACCGCATCACCAAGAGAACCCCAACAGGCAATCTGATGCCCCACCGGAGATTGAGCGTACAAGCTCACCGCCAACGGGGAAGACACCGAAGCCTGAAGAAAAGCCGCACAGCTCCCATACATGCACCAATCAATGCCAGGCCTATGGATGCGGGCACTGTGTGCACTGAAACCACAGCGGCTGGCGCCGCTGGCCTGGCTGGGTGCCGTCCTACCCGTTCCGCTTCCGCTTCCTGACCTCACCCCCACAACCAGGGGCCGAGGTCAGCAAGCAGCTCCACAGGACGGCACCCACCCCGGCAAAAAACAAAACCAAAGCCAAATCAAGGTCAAGGTCGAAACCAAGGTCAAGGTCGAAACCAAGGTCAAGGTCAAAACCAAGGTCAAGGTCAAAACCAGCGGTGGTACCTCACCGCACGAATGACCGGGGAAGGTGCAAGCAAAAAGGCGCCACGTACCGCCGTAACCGGCGCCGGGGAAACAGCCCGGCTCCCCGGTCACGGGCATCCCTCCTCAGGCGCAGAAGGGGCAAGCGGCCGATGCGTTCCGGGGTTTAGCCCGCCGGGCTGACGAACGTGCCGAGCCCGCGCACGACGTAGACCCGGCCCTCCTCCAGCAGCACCGCCATGGCCTTGCGGACGGTGTTGCGGGCGAAGCCGGTCTCCTGCACCAGCGTGACCTCACTGGGCAGCTTGGCCCGGGGCGGGTAGGTGCCGTCGTCGATGCGCGCCCGCAGGTAGTCCGCGAGCTGGACATGCTTGGGCACATCGGGACGGTCGAGCTTCACAGACGATCAAGGTAGCTGACCAGCGACGATGACTCCCCGTCCCTCCCGTCTATAGACATGGGTAGACATAGGTATACCTGTCGTCTAAGCTGGCCCACAGCCGCGCCCGGCAGTGACCCGTACCAGGCACGGCCTCCTGGACCGGGTACGGGTCGGGGTAAGGGACGCAGCGATGGCAGTGCCACACGACCAGGAAATCCGGCAGCAGCGGTTCACCCGGGACCACCTCGGATGGCCCATCCACGCCCCGGACGGTGCCCCCCGCCTCACTGCCGGAAAAGGCGGCAGCCGCAGCGCCCCTATCGCCGCCGCCCGATCGCTGCGGGAACTGCCGGGCCGCCCCGACGAGACCGGGAACGGCCGATGACAGAAGCACGGCCCCCGGCGCTGCCTGCGTGTGCCGCGCCCGGTCCCAGCAGGGAACCGGCGCAGATGCTTACCCGGCGGCTGGCCGCCTGCGGCCTCGGCGTGCATACCTCCCGCTGGCGCGACCGGGACGAACTGGTCATCGTCAATCTTGCCGCCGCCCGGTCCTGCCTGACCCTCACCGGCAGCGGGCAGGCCCGCTGGCATTACGAGCCACCCGCCGGCCCGGCCAGCGCGAGCACCCTCGCCGCGATCATCACCCACATCCTCGGCGCACCGCACGCGGCCGGCAGCAGCCCCGGCGTAGGCGCCTACCGGGCATTCCCGGTCAAAGGCGCGGTCGGGCGATCCCTGCACGACCGGGGCCTGACCGTCACCCTGCAGGTCAGTGAGGACTGGGACTCATTCGAGGCCACCACCAGCATCGACATCACCAGCCCCGCCCGCCCCTGGCTCGGCACCGTCCACCTCACCGACGACGGCCACCTGGACTGGGAATGCGACTGGCGCGCCGCCTTCCACGGCGACCCCGCCCAGATCGCCGATATCATCGCCCCGATCCTGCGCGCCCACCCCGGCAGCCACCCGCCCGGCATTCCCCGCACCGCGCACTGACCAGCCACAGGCCAGCACGGCCGGGAACACCAGGCCACCGGCTGCCGAAATGCCGGTGCTTGCCGAAGAATGACCCTTTCCACCCGGCCCGCAGCCGCAGCGCGGTAGACGTGGTGCCATGGAGCCGGCCGACCCGACGCAGGGACCGCCCGCCCGGGATGAGCGTGACACTCACCGGATCAACGCTGTGCACCGGCCACTACGCTCCCGGCAAGGACGGGATGCCTGGGGACGCGGGGGGTGATTTTTTAGCCACCTCCCGGCTCCGGGCCTCGCGCGGGGACCCCTGCGGCAGGCCCCGCCGTGCAGATCGCGGGCAGCAGCAAAGCTGCCCGGCCCGCCCCGGCCAGCGTAGGGCCTGCCGCCCCCACCCGAAGCCCTCCACCGGCAGGACACCGGCCAAACAATCGCCCCCCGCTTCCCCACTGCGCAAAACGCCCCCGGCCACCCCGGGAAAGGACCGAAAGAAATGGGCAGCGAACCCGCAAAATGAACCAGAAATACTGCCAGATAATTCACCCGGGCACCTTAAATAGGCGTACATTATCAGCTACAATTTAAAGAAAGAAGAAAGACCCGGAAGGCCGGCGATCAGGGAGGCATTCCTATGGCTACGCCATCATCCGCGCCGCACGTGACCAGCGGGCCGGCCGAACCGGTCCCCGTGGCCGTACTGGCCCGCACCTCCACCCTCGCGTTGCAGGATTCAGCTGCCTCCTTGCGGCGGCAGATCACCTCCACCCGCGAATGGCTGCCGCCCGGCTTCTATGTCGCCGGCTACTACTGGGACGTGGAATCCGGCGCGCTGGACCTGGACCAGCGCGGGCACGGGACCTATTAGCAATTCACCGCCCAGGGCATCCCCCGCGACGGCGGCCTGGCCGACCTCCTATCGGAGGCACGCTCCCCGAGCCCCCGGCTCGCCGCTGTAGTGGTCGAAGACATCGAACGCGCCTCCCGCGACTTCTGCAACTCGGTCCGGCTGGAAAGGGAATTGTCCGACCAGGGCATCCCGCTATTTGCGACCGACGAACCGGCGGACATCACCGGGGTCAGCCCAACCACCATTCTTTTGCGCCGGGTGAAGCAGGGGCGTTGCGGAATGGTTCCGGCTGCAGCTGAAGGAAAAGACCTGGAAAGGCCTCAAAGAGCACACCGCCGCGGGATGGAACCTCGGCAAAGTCCCGTACGGGTACGCGCCCGAGCGGGTCACCCACCCGAACCCGTCCAAGGCTGCCCAGGGGCTCACCAAGACCCGGCTCGCCCTGGACCCGGACCGGGCCCCGATCGTGGCGCAGATCTATACCTGGCGGGTGGATGAGAAGCTGGGCATCAAGACCATCACGGACCGGCTGAACGCCGACCCCGCCGCCTGGCCGCCGCCCGACCCCCAAGCCGGGTGGAGTGTTGGCGGGGTCGCCGCCATGCTCCGCAACCCCAAGTACACCGGGTATCAGGTGATCGGGCGGCGCCGCAAAGGCCGCCTCGTCCCCATCGACCAATGGCACTGGTCAACGGCAGCCAGCCACCCCGCCATCATCGGCCGGCCCACCTGGGACACCGCCCAGGCCATCGGCGCCGAGCACGCCACGTCCTGGGACGGCGCCCGGCCATACCCCTCCGCGCGGCGCCCGTATGCGCTGCGGTCCCGGGTGCGGTGCAAGGTCTGCCAGCGTCGGATGTGCGGGGCCACCAAGACCCACCCGGACCGGCCCGGGCAGTCCAACAGCTATTACGTGTGCCAGTACGACCCGGCTAACCCCCGGCACGTGGCCGCCGCGCCTGACCACCCAAGGACCGTCTCCGCCCGCGAAGACGTCCTTCTGCGCGTGCTCCGCGACTTCCTGACCGCCTACACCCTGGCCCCCGGCCGCAAAGAACGGCTCGCTGAACTGCTCCCCGCCGACACAGCCGCCAAGAAGGCCCAGGCCGACGAACAGGCCGCCGCCCTGGCCAAGCGGCTCAAGCAGATCGACGTCGCCCAGGACAGCCTCATCCACGACCTGGGCATCTTGTCGACCGATCCGGCCGACACCGCCGCCCACGCCATGCGCGCCCGCATCCACGCCCACTTCACCGACCTGCACCACCAGCGCGAAACCATCGAGGCTCAGCTAACGGCCCTGGCCACCGACACCGGGCGCGCCGATGACGTGGATCTGCTGGACGAGCTGCCCGAACTGGCCGGGCGGCTGGATGAGGTGCCCGAACACCTCCAGGCCGCCCTGTTCGCCGCGTTCGACATTCAGGTGGTGTGGAACCAGCCGATGAACCAGGTCGCGTTCTTCGCCGCGATCACCGATACCACTCCCGGCATCGTCACCGAACTGCTTAGCCTTACCGGCGGTGACCCACCAGTGCCGTGACCGGCCCCGTCCTCACCCAGACCCCCGCCACCAGCAGCAACACCGCGTCAGGATTCACACGTCTCCCTATGTGCGGGAAACCGACGCCGATCATGCTCGGTCCGGCGGGGGAGGGCCGCCTAGGGCGCGGGGGAGGATGCTGGCCAGGAGGGTGCCCATGCGGTCGGCGCTGGCCCGGCCGGCCTCGATCACCTCGGCGTGGCTGAGCGGCGCCCCGGTCAGGCCGGCCGCGAGGTTGGTGACCAGGGAGAGGGCCATCACCTCGGCGCCCAGGTGACGGGCCGCGATGGCCTCCATCACGGTGGACATCCCGACCAGGTCGGCGCCGAGCGTGCGCAGCATGACGATCTCGGCCGGGGTCTCGTAGTGCGGGCCGGGCAGGGCCGCGTACACGCCTTCCGTCAGCGACGGGTCGGCCTCGCGGGCGAGCCGCCGCAGGCGGGCGGAGTACAGGCCGGTCAGGTCCACGAACCGGGACGGGTACGGCGCCGGCGGCGGCGGCCCGTACAGCGGGGACCGGCCGGTGAGGTTCAGGTGGTCGCGGACGATCACCGGCTCCCCGACGCGGTAGGTCTCCCGGATGCCGCCGGCCGCGTTGGTCAGCGCGACGATCCGGCAGCCGGCCAGCACCGCCGTGCGGACGCCGTGCGCGGTAGCGCTGATGGGGTGCCCCTCGTACAGGTGCGTCCGCCCCAGGAAAACCAGCAGCCGGAGGTCCCCGGCCGCCATCGACTGCACGGTCCCCGCGTGCCCGGGCACCGAGGGGGCCGCGAAGCCGCCCAGCTCGGTAACCGGGATCTCGGTGACCTCGGCGGTCAGGGCCCGGGCCAGCGCGTCCGCGGCCGGTGCCCAGCCGGAGCCGAGCACGACCGCGGCGTCGTACCGGGCGATCCCGGTCAGCCCGGCCAGCCGCGCGGCGCTTCCGGCCGCCGCCACGTATGGGTTGTGGGGGGCGGGGGAGGACGCGGCCGGGGTGCCGGGATGCGCGGCGGGGGAGGGCCCGGTTCCGGCGGTCATGAGGTGATGTAGGGCTGGCCGTCGGCGGCGGGGGGCCTAACCTGCCCGACCAGGCCGGCCACGGCGATGATCGTCGCCACGTACGGCACCATGAGCAGGAAGTACGACGCGATCGGGACGTTGACCGTGGACAGGATGGACTGCAGCTCGAAGGTGAAGCCGAACAGCAGCGCCGCGCCGACACCGCCCAGCGGCGTCCACCGGCCGAAGATCATGGCCGCCAGCGCGATGTAGCCCTTGCCCGAGGACATGTCCTTGCCGAACGAGCCGACCGACCCGATGGTCAGGAACGCGCCGCCGATCCCGGCGACGAGCCCGGCCAGGATGACGTTCCGGTACCGGGTCAGCCGGACACTGATGCCCACCGTGTCCGCCGCGGCGGGATGCTCGCCCACGGCCCGGACCCGCAGCCCCCAGCGCGTGCTGAACAGGCCGACCTGCACCGCCGCGATCAGGATGTAGGTGATGTAGAGGAACAGCGTGGAGTCGAAGAACACCGGCCCGATGATCGGGATGTCGCCGAGCAGCGGGATCTTGATCGGCAGGTAGGTCGACGGCGAGTTCAGCGTGTTGGCGTAGGGCACCAGGATCTTGTCGTACAGGTAACCGGTCAGCCCGGACACCAAGACGTTGAGCACCACGCCGAGGATGATCTGGTCGACCAGGTAGGTGATCGCAAAGATGCCGAGCAGCAGCCCGACCAGGCCGCCCGCCAGCGACCCGGCGACGATGCCCAGCCAGAGGACGCCGAACGCGCTGGCGAAGATCGCGCCCGCGAACGCGCCGAGCAGCAGCTGGCCCTCGATCGCGATGTTGATGACGCCGGACCGCTCGCACAGGCACCCGGCCAGCGCGCCCAGGATGAGCGGGATCGAGTCGGCCAGCGTGCCCTGGAGCTGGTTGACCACGTTGAACGTGTTCACCGACCCTGCGTAGGCCCAGCACAGCAGCGAGATCACGAAGAAGGCCAGGGCCAGGCCGATGCTCACCCGCCGCACGACCTTGCCGAGGTCCATAAGCCGCAGCGCGCCGAGGGCGATGGTCGCGGCGCCCAGCGCGTACGCGGTCTCCGCCGCGGGCAGCTTCAGGTTGGGCACGGTCACCTTGGCGAACGGCTGGGAGAAAGCGAACGTCGCGTCGCCGTGGTGGGCGTACTTGCCGAACACCAGGATGTCGGCCAGCCCCAGTACCAGGAAGGTGACCGGCGCGACGAACCGGCGGCTGACGCTGAGCGGGATCCGTCCCGTGGCGGCAAGCGTCGTCATGCGTTCCATCCCTTGGACGAGACCTGGCCGGTGCCGCCCGCGCGGGCGGCCCGCAACCGGAAGATCACCCGGATCAGCGGCGGCGCGGCCACGAACATGACGATCAGGGCCTGAATGACCTGGACGATGTTGACCGGGACCCCGGTCGACGCCTGCATCAGCGGGGCGCCCGCGTGCAGCGCGCCGAACAGCAGCGCGGCCAGCACCACGCCGCCCGGCCGGGCCCGGCCGAGCAGGGCCACGGTGATCGCGTCGATCCCGTACGTGCCGTAGCTCTGGAAGTTGAGGCTGAAGTCGGTGCCCTGGATGACGGTCGAGGCGGCCAGGCCGCCCAGGCCGCCGGCGATCAGCATGACCAGGATCCAGGTCCGGGGCACGCTCATGCCGGCGCTGCGGGCCGCGTTCGGGTTGGCGCCCACCGTCCGGAACTCGAACCCCAGCGTGCTGCGGCTCATCAGCCACCACACGCCGGCCGCGCACGCCAGCGCGAGCAGGAAGCCGGCGTTGATCCGCAGGTGCGTGCCGGCCAGCAGCGGGAGGTGCGCGTTGCTGGCGATGTTCGGGCTGATCAGGTTGCCGTTGGCGCCGGGCTTCTCCAGCAGCGAGGGCTTGCTCAGCAGGTAGGACAGCAGGTACACCATGACGTAGTTGAGCATGATCGTCACGATGACCTCGTGCGCCCCGGTCCTGGCCTTCAGCAGCCCGACGAGCCAGCCCAGTGCCGCGCCGCCGGCGAACGCGCCGAGCACGCAGACGATGACGTGGATGACCGGGGGCATGCTGACCCCGAAGCCGAGCCAGGTGGCGAGGATGGCGCCGCCGATGAACTGGCTCTGGGCGCCGATGTTGAACAGCCCGGCCCGGAACGCGACCGCGACCGCCAGGCCCGCCATGATCAGCGGGGTGGCCTGGACGGCCGTCTCCGACAGCGGGTTGAACACCGCGCTGAGCGCGCCGTCGTGCAGCGCGACCGACATCGACTTCTGCGCCAGCAGCGTCGCCAGCGTGTGCGGGTTGAAGATGGCGCCCTCGAAGATGGCCACGTAGGCGCCGGACGCCGCGTCCCACGCCTGCGCGATGGCGTTGCCGGGGGCGGAGAACAGGTTGCCCCAGGCGTGCAGCACGGTGGTGTTGGTGAAGGCGATCAGCAGGCCGCCGAGCACGATTGCGGTGACGATGGCCAGGATCGTCACGACGACCGAGTTGCCTTCGATGATGGCGTCCAGGATCGCCCGCCCGAACGGGGGGCGCTCCGGCGCGGTTTCGGCGGCCGGTGCCGGCGAGGACGGCGTGGCGGGTGCCGGAGCTGACTCGCTCATCTTGGTTTCCTGACGGTCACGGTGGGATCGTCGCCGTCGCCGTCACCGTCACCGTCACCGGGGGCGGGGGCGGGGGCGGGGGCGGCCGGATCGGGTGCGGTGGTCCCCGGTCCGGTACGCCCGGCCGGCCCGGCGGCTCCAAGACCGGCCCGTTCGGGAGAATCCGCCGCAGGCGGCCCGGCATCAAGCGACCCCTCCGCATCAGACGGCCTCCCCGCATCACGACGGCCTCCCCGCATCACGCGGCCTCCCCGCACCGGGCGCCCCGTCAGCGTCGGGTCCCACAGCATCGGGCGGCCCGTCGGCGTCCGCAGCCGACTCGCTGGCGCCGTCCCCGCCGTCCCCGCCGTCCCCGCCGACGCCGGCCATCAGCAGGCCGAGCTCCTCGACCGGCACGTCCGGCGGGCGGAATCCGGTGAACCGGCCCTCGTACATGATCGCGATCTGGTCGGCGAGGGCGTAGATCTCGTCCAGCTCGGAGGAGACCAGCACGACGGCCACCCCGTTGTCGCGTTCCTCGATGATGCGCCGGTGCACGAACTCGATCGACCCGACGTCCAGGCCGCGGGTCGGCTGGCTGGCCAGCAGCAGCCCGACCTCGCGGCCTACCTCGCGGGCGAGGATGACCTTCTGCTGGTTGCCGCCGGACAGCGTGCCCACCGGCGCGTCGATCAACTGGGTCCGGATGTCGAACTCGCTGACCCGTTGCTCCGCGACCGCGCGGATCTCGCCCAGCTTGAGGGCCAGCCCGGACGCGAACGGCGGCCGGTTATAGGTGTCCAGGACGATGTTCTCGGACACCGGGAACGAGCTGACCAGGCCGTCTTCCTGCCGGTCCTCGGGGATGTAGCCGATGCCGGCACTCAGCCGGGCGCGCGGCGTCGCGCCGGTGATGTCGTGATCGTCCAGGTGCACCGAGCCGGAGGCGACGGGCAGCAGGCCCATCAGGGCCTCGCACAGCTCGGTCTGGCCGTTGCCCTGCACCCCGGCGATACCGAGGATCTCACCGGCCCGGACCCGGAACGACAGCCCGTTGACGGCCGCGGTGTGCTCCTCACCGGGCAGCCCGGCGTGGCCGCCGGGAACGACCAGGTCGCGGACGTCCAGCACGACCCGGCCGGGCTTGGCGGCCGTCTTGCTGACCCGCAGCTGGACGGAACGGCCGACCATCAGCGCGGCCAGTTCATCCTCGCCGGTACTGGGCGGGCGCTCCCCGACCACCCGGCCGCGGCGCAGGATCGTCACCGTGTCGGCGATGGCCTGCACCTCCTTGAGCTTGTGCGAGATGAAGACGATGCCCCGGCCGCTTTCCCGCAGCTCCCGCATGATCCGGAACAGGTCCTCGGTTTCGCCGGGGGTCAGCACCGCCGTCGGCTCGTCCAGGATCAGCACCTGGGCGTCGCGGACCAGCGCCTTCAGGATCTCCACCCGCTGCTGCACGCCGACCGGCAGGTCCCCGGTCAGCGCGTCCGGATCGACCCGCAGCCCGTACCGCTCCGACAGGTCCCGGACCTTGCGGCGCATCCGGCGGCGGTCCAGCAGGCCCAGCGCGCGGGTCTCCTCGTCGCCCAGCGTGACGTTCTCGGCCACGGTGAACACCGGTACCAGCATGAAGTGCTGGTGCACCATGCCGATCCCCGCCGCGATCGCGTCTTTCGGCGAATGAATGGTCAGCGGCTTGCCGTCGGCCAGGATCGTCCCCTCGCCGGGCTGGGTGAGCCCGTAGAGGATGTTCATCAGCGTGGTCTTGCCGGCCCCGTTCTCACCGAGCAGGGCGTGAATGGCGCCCGGGACGATGGAGAGGTCGATGTGGTCGTTGGCCAAGAGGCTGCCGAAGCGCTTCGTGATGCCCTGCAGCTCAAGATTCACCCCGCCGCCCGCCTCATTTCGCCCGCCTCATCTGGACCTGCCTGCCCGGACACGAGCACCCGGCCCGGGACGCAGGCCCCGGGCCGGGAACTCTACTATCAGGCCTGACCTACGAAACCGGGGCCTTCGTCGGGGTCGGGATCTTCCCGGCGATAATGCTGAGCTTGATCGCGGCCAGCTCGGCCTGCAGGCTGGCCGGGACCTTGCTGGCGAAGTCGTGGTACGGCGCGAGCGCCACGCCGCCGTTGGCCAGCGTGCCGATGTAGTTACCGCCCTTGAAGGTGCCGTTGGCGGCCGTGGTGACGGCGTTCTTCACCGCGGGCTGGATGCCCTTGGTCACGCTGGTGATGAAGTACTTGCAGTACTGCGGGGCGCTGACGCAGCCGTCGGTGTCCACCCACATCATGTTCACCTTCTGGCTGCCCGCGGAGGCGTCCGCGTCCTGGACGGCCTTGGCCGCGCCGAGGCCGACGTTCCCGGCCACCGGGAAGATAATGTCCGCGCCCTCGGTGATGAACGTCTGGGTCAGCGTCTGGCCGGCCGTCTGGTCGGTGAAGTTCCCGGTGAAGCTGCCGTTCTGGGAGCCCTCGTTCCAGCCGAGCACCTGCACGTGCGTGCCGTGCTTGGAGTTGTAGTACTGCACACCGTCGTAGAAGCCGTCCATGTAGATCGTCACGGTCGGCAGCTTCTCGCCGCCGAACGTGGCCACCTTGCCGGTCTTGGTCATGCCGGCCGCGAGGTAGCCGCCGAGGAACCCGTCCTGCACGGTGTTGAACAACAGGGCGTCGACGTTGGCCAGGGGCGGTGTGTAGGCGTTGTCCACGATCGCGAACTTGGCGCTCGGATTGGCCTTCGAAGCGGTCTGCGTCGCGCCGGCCATCAGGAACCCGACCGTCACGATGATGCCGCACTTCTTGCTGATGAACGTGTTGATGTTCGGTGTGTAGTCACTCTGCGTCGTGGACTGCAGGTAGGTGACCGAGATCTTGCTGGGGTCCGCGGACTGCGCTTCCTGCATGCCCTGCCACGACGAGGCGTTGAACGACCGGTCGTCGATGCCCCCGGTGTCGGTGACCATGCAGCCGAGGAACTTGGCGGCGGTCGACGCCGAACTCGAACTCCCGCTGGGCTTGGACGACGAGCCGCTGCTGGGTGACGTCGTACTGCTGCCGCACGCCGCGGCGAGCAGGCCCGCTACGGTCAGCACTGCGCTGGCCGCAAGGGTCTTCTTCACTGGTTACCTCCTGTTTCGCGGGGGCACCATTGCCGTCTGTTCGTGGGCAGTCGCCGCCCCCCGGACCTCACGCTTTACGTGGGCCGTTATTGGCCCTTCTCCGGCGCGCTGGGCCTAATCGAGGGCCGTGCGCCGTGATGATGCTGATCATCTGGATCACCGCAGGTTAGCCCCGATGCGCCCGGCCGGGAAGAAGCGGGCCGGGCCGCTGCGGGGCCGTTGCCAAATCGCAATCGCCCCGGTGCCTGACGGCTGTGCAGGCCGCGCCGTGTTCCGGCGCAACCTGCGCTGTTATCGTTCCGTGTGTCTTATCCGGGGGCACATTCCGCGTGCTGTGGCGGGGGTGAATGGCGGGTGGAGATCGACTGGACGGCGCTGCGCGCGCTGGCCGCGGCGACTGCCGGGCGGGCGCACGCGCCGTATTCCCGTCTGCGGGTCGGCGCGGCGGGCCAGGCCGGCGACGGCCGTGTCATCGTCGGCTGCAACGTGGAGAACGCGTCGTACGGGCTCACGCTGTGCGCCGAATGCGGCCTGGTGTCCGCGCTGCACGCCTCCGGGGGCGGCACGATCGTGGCGGTCAGCGTCCGCACCCCGGATGGTCACAGCCTGCTGCCGTGTGGCCGGTGCCGTCAGGTCCTGCTCGAGGCGGGCGGCCCGGGGCTGCTGGTGGACACCGGGTCAGGCCCGGTGGAGCTGGAACGCCTCCTGCCGTCCGCGTTCACCGGCGCGGAGCTGCCGGGCTCCGGCGATGACTGAGGCGGCTGGCGGGGACCTCCCGGCCCCGGCCGCGGTCGACCTCATCCGGGCCAAGCGGGACGGGCGCACGCTGACCGGCGCGGAGGTCCGCTGGCTGATCGCCGCCTACGTCCGCGGCGAGGTCGCCGACGAGCAGATGTCCGCGCTGCTGATGGCCATCTTCTTCCGTGGGCTGCAGCCCGGTGAGCTGCGGGCCTGGACCGCCGCGATGATCGCGTCGGGGGAGCGGCTGGACCTGTCCGGCGTGCGGCGCCCCACCGTGGACAAGCACTCGACCGGCGGTGTCGGGGACAAGGTCTCGCTGATCCTGGCCCCGCTGGTGGCGGCGTGCGGGGCCGCTGTGCCGCAGCTGTCCGGCCGCGGCCTCGGCCACACCGGCGGGACGCTGGACAAGCTGGAGGCCATCCCCGGCTGGCGGGCCACCCTGTCCCCGGCCGAGATGATCGCCGGGCTACGCTCGGTGGGCTGCGTCATCTGCGCGGCCGGTTCCGGGCTCGCCCCGGCCGACCGCAAGCTCTACGCCTTGCGCGACGTCACCGGGACGGTCGAGTCGATCCCGCTGATCGCCAGCTCGATCATGTCGAAGAAGATCGCCGAGGGCACGTCGGCCCTGGTACTGGACGTCAAGGTCGGCAGCGGCGCCTTCATGACCAGCCTGGACGACGCCAGGGAACTGGCCCGCACCATGGTCACGCTGGGCGGCGAGCAGGGCGTGCGCACCAGCGCGCTGCTCACCGGCATGGACACCCCGCTCGGCCGCGCGGTCGGCAACGCGCTGGAGGTTGAGGAGTCGGTCGCCGTGCTGCGCGGCGCGGGTCCCGCCGACCTGGTGCAGGTCACGCTGGCGCTGGCCGCCGAGATGCTGCGGCTGGCCGGGATCGACGCCGACCCCGCCGCGGCGCTGGCTGATGGCCGGGCGCTGGACCGTTACCGCGCGATGATCGCGGAACAGGGTGGCGACCCGGACGCCGAGCTGCCCCGCGCGGCGGTCTCAGCGGTGCTGACCGCGCCGGAGACCGGCTGGCTGCGCCGGCTCGACGCGCGCGCCGTCGGTGTGGCCGCCTGGCGGCTCGGCGCCGGCCGGGCCCGCAAGGAGGACCCGGTCAGCGCGGGGGCCGGCGTGCTGTGCCTGGCCAAGCCGGGGGAGCGGGTGGCAGCCGGGCAGCCGGTGCTCGAACTGCGTACCGACCATGAGTCGCTGCTGGCCGGCGCGCGGGCGGCGCTGGCGGGCGCGATCGAGGTCGGGGATGAGCCGCCGCCGGAGGTCCAGCTGGTGATCGAGCGCATTGGCTCTGGTGCCTAATAACGAAGCCTCAGGTCCGCCGGCTCGGGGGCCGGGCAAGTATCAGGTGCGCTCTGGCTGCCTCTGTACATATGTGCCGGCCGGACTGGGCCGGGTTACTTGGTCCGTCTCATTCGACCACAAGGTAAGGCAGTCATGAGCACAAGCGAATGCGGCTCGGGGGAGCAGGCCGCGCTGGCGTCAGCGACGGTGAAAGCCACACGGGCGTCCACCGCTCCTGTGCTGGACTACGCGCCATCACGGGCATCGATGCCGGAAAGAGACCTGATAAGTAATCGTAGGTCAGCAGAACATATGATTTTGGATGGCTTTATCTGGCATTCGATCTCGTGTGCATGCAATAGTTGCGTGCGTAACGATAATAAATTCATGGTTACATTGAATCGCCCGGATTTCCGGCCCTATGCATGACGGGCGCGCTTGCCGGTTTATGCGCGCGGCCGCCGGTAGCCGTCCTAACGGCGGCTCTTTGCATGGCGTCGCCGCATTCGGGTAGGGCACGGGTGGCCCGGTTCCTACTCGATCCGGGTGCTCACGGGTGTGCCGGCCTCAATGGTGCGGCTGACCGTGCAGAGCCGGTCGTGCGATTTCTTCACCACATCCGGCAGGATGGCCCGCGCGGCATCGCCGCCTTCCCCGTCGGGAAAGGTGATCCGGTACGTCACCTGGATGCCGGTGAGCCGGTTGCCATCCGCGTCCCGTACCTTGTCCGCCTCGGCGTCCACCTGGAAACGGTCCGGCTCGGCCCGGCGCGATGTCAATATGTCGACATCGATCGCGGTGCATCCGGCCACCGCCACCAGCAGCAGTTCGGTCGGGGTGAAGTCGGCTCCGCCGCCGGTGCCGACCGTGATCTGGCCACCCCGGCTGTTGGCGGCCGTGAACATGCCGCCCGAAATGCGCTCGACCAGCACGTCGAGGTGCGCAGAACTCGTTACCATATGTCCACCCTGCCAGACGCCCCCGATAGTCCGGCATCACCAGAAGCGTTATCAAGCGCGTTCAATGGCCGACACAGGGAGCAACGCCATGACCGGCCGCTTTACCAGCGAGTTGTGGAAGGGCATCGGCGACATCTACAGCGCCATCCTGGTCCACCCGTTCCTGACCGGGCTGACCGACGGCAGCCTGCCGCACGGCACGTTCGCTTTCTATGTCGTACAGGACGCGCTGTACCTGCGGCAGTACGCACAGGCGCTCGCGGCGGTAGCCAGCCGGGCACCAGATGCTGCCGGAACCGAGATGTTCGCGCGCCATGCCGCAGACGCGGTCGCGGTCGAGCGGGCGCTGCACGGCTCGCTGCTGGCCGACCTCGGTATCGACCCCGCCTCCGCCGACGTCGCTGAGCCCGCGCCCACGACTCTCGCCTACACCAGCTACCTGCTAGCGGCCATTCATGGCGGGTCCTACGCCGACGGGATCGGCACGGTCCTGCCGTGCTACTGGATCTACTGGGAGGTCGGCAAGGAGTTGCTGCGCCGTGGTTCACCCGACCCGCGCTATCAGCGGTGGATCGATATGTACGGCGGCGAGGAGTTCGGCGAGGCTGTCCGTGCGGTGCTGGCCGTGGCCGATGAGATGGGCCCGGGCCTGGCGCCGCGTGAACGCGCACGCGTACATCGGCACTTCCGGGTGACCAGCCGCTACGAGTGGATGTTCTGGGACATGGGGTACCGGAAACAGGCCTGGCCAATCTGACGAATCACGAGCAGTACCTTCCCGGCGGGTCAGTAGTCCTGCCCGGGAATCGGGTAGCCGCTACCGAGGATTGACCGCCTCTGGAAGCCGGCACGCGCTGGCCATGCCGGAGATGACCTCGTCGGGGACCTGGGCGATGAGGCGGGCTTCCTTTCCGGTGCTTGTTCCTGCGTCCCCGGCGGGGAGCTTTGCGACGTGGCCGGCATTGGTCAGCCTTCCTCCGCGTAGACGGGCTGCCACATGGCGTCCTGGACCAGCTGGGCGAGGTGGCTGTCGCTGCTCGCGTCGCCAATGTCGGCGGTGGCCACCCCGTCAGTCAGGGCCGCCCGGATCACGGCGATGGCGACGGTCGCCGAGCTGGCCCGCAGGTTCCTGACGTCTGGCAGCAGCGACGCGCCCCGGCTCTTGGGGTCGACCTGGCCGGCCACGGCGTCGGCCGCCGCCAGCAGCATCGCGGGGGTCACGTGCGCGGCCCGGGAGATGATCGTGCCCAGGCCCAGCCCGGGGTAGAGGAGGGCGTTGTTGGCCTGGCCGATGGTGAAGGTCGTGCCGTCCAGCCGGACGGGGTCGACGGGGATGCCGGTGGCCACGAGTGCCTTGCCGCCCGACCAGGCCAGGACATCGGCGGGCATGGCCTCGATCTTTTCGGTCGGGTTGGAGATCGGGAAGATGATCGGCCGCTCGACGCCCTGGCTCATGGCCTCGACGACCTCCTTGGTGAACGCGCCGGGATCGGTGGAGGTGCCGAGCAGGATCGTCGGCTGTACCCGCTGGACGACGGTCAGCAGATCGATCCGCCCGTTCGCGGCCCATCCCTGTACCTCCGCGGCGGGCCGGGCGTAGCCGGCCTGGTAGTCGCGCAGGTCATCCATCTGGTCGGTCAGCAGGCCCTGCCTGTCGATCAGCCAGACCTGGCGGGTGGCCTGTTCCCTGGATGCCCCGTCCGCGATCATTGCGTCCCGGAGCTGGTCGGCGATCCCGACACCCGCGGTGCCGGCGCCGTAGACGACAAGTTTCTGGTCGCGGAACGGCACCCCGGTCACCTTGAGGGCGGACAGGACGCCCGCCAGCACGATGGCGCCGGTGCCCTGCTCGTCGTCGTTGAAGATCCGGACCCGGCCGGCGTAGGACTCCAGGATCCGGCGCGCGTTGCCCGGCCCGAAGTCCTCGAAGTGCAGGAGCGCGCCCGGGTACATGCTGCTGGCGGTGCTGATGTAGGTGGCGATGAAGTCGTCGTAGTCCTGGCCGCGCCGCCGGCTGTGGCGCTCGCCGAGGTAAAGGGGATCGTTGAGCAGGATCTCATTGTTGGTCCCGATGTCCAGGGAGACCGGGATGCACCGGCCGGGGTGGACCCCGGCCGCGGCGGTATACACGGCAAGTTTGCCGACGGAGATCTGTATGCCGTTGACGCCCCAGTCGCCGATCCCGAGGATCTCCTCCGCGTCCGTGACGACGAGCATGTCAACGTCGTCGGGGCCGAGGCCGAGTTCCTCGAACGAGGTGCGGACGTCCTGCGGGCGGTCGATCGACAGGTAAACGCCCCGGGGCTGGCGGTACTCGTGGCTCCACAGCTTGATCGCCTGGCCCACGGTGGGGTCGTAGACGATCGGCAGGAGCTCGGCGAGGTGATCGGTCAGGAGCCGGTAGTAGAGGATCTCGTTGCGGTCGTGCAACTGCTCCATATAGACGTTCTTGGCCAGATCGCCGGGCTGGGCCTGCAGCTGGGCGTAGGCGCGCTGGGCCTGCTGGTCCAGTGTCTGGACCGCGGACGGCAGGCGGCCGACGATGCCTTCCTTCCTGCGCTCTTCAGGGGTGAACGCAGAGCCCCGGTTACTGATCGGGTCGGCCAGGATCGCAGGCGGCCGGACAGCGTTCTTCGACATGGGAACACTCCTCGAATCGATTGCGGTTAGCTCGGTGCGGGCCGGGTTCATGGCTGGCCGCGCAGCGCTTCGGCGAGGTCATGACGCCCGGAGATCCCGAGCTTGTCGTAGGCCCGCTGGAGGTGGCCCTGACCGAATCCCGGAGCGACGTTCAGCGCATCACGATGGACGGCAGTGAGCCGCGGGAACTCCTCATGCAGCGGAAGCAGGACCTGGTGCAGCCCGGAAAACGGCATGTCGGCCTCGAACTCCACGCCCGCCGCGCGCAGCACCCGGGTGCCTGCCGCCGAGGCTGTTTCTGCCGCGGCGTCCAGCAGCGCCGACTTAGCTATCCCAGGCTCCCCGGCCAGCAGCGCCTCCCCGCCGACCTCGGCCCGATTGAGGAACCCGCTGACCAGCGCGAGCTCGGCACTGTGCCCGACCAGGGCTTTAGTCATCCCGAACTGCGGATCGTCAAAGTCGCCCATGGCAGGCCGTCCAGCGCACTGGGAATACCCAATGAGCAAACCCTACGGCAGGTCATTTGACCGGGGTCGCTGAGCCCGGGCAAGGCCCCGGATCCTCTTTATCGGATGGTTATGGCGGGCGAGTGATCTGGCGGCGGGCCGCATGGCGGCGTCGTTAGAGTTGTCGGTTATGGCGAAGGATCCGGTTGACGCGACGCTGGCCAGGTTTTCCCGCTGGGCGGGGAAGACGACGCGGGAACTCAGCGGTGACCCGGGCGCCGACGTGGGTGAGCTTCGGCTGCTGCTGGACCTGATGCGGAATCATCTCGGCATCGATGACCCGGCCGACCTGGGAATGGGTGACATCGAGGAGCTGCTGCTCAGTGTCTACCCGCGCAAGGTGATGGTCCTGGACGGGGAGGATACCGAGGACACGATCCCTGCGATGCGGGACCTGCTGGCCTTCATCGAGGAGACGGGGGCGGTTCCGGGCCAGGCCGTCAGGCTGCTGGAAGGCGAGCTGGATGAGGTGGCCCCGCGCTTCGCGGATGCGGTCATGGACCCGGCGCGTTGGGGGATGGCCAGTAGCTTCGCGCGGGCGATGGCTGCTGATGGCGTGGATTTCGGTGACTCGGCCGCGGTGGATCGCTGGATCGCGCGTTACAACGCGGGGATTGATTCGGGGGCGGTGCGGGACCTGCTCCCGGCCGGTGCTGGGGACGCCGGTGACTGGGACCTCGATGACGAAGATGATGACGATTACGACCTTAAAGATGGGTTCGGGTTGCCTGACCGGCTGCCGGCGATGCGGCTGCCGGCCGAGGATGAGCTCGCTGCCATGGCGCGGAACTCACCGTTGCTGGGCTGGGTGACCAGGCTCGCTGAGTGGGCTGGTGCGGGCCGTGACGTCACGGAGGACGGTGAGCTGACGGCGCGGGACACGGCTGAAGCGGCCAGGGAACTCGGTATCGAGATCAGTGATCTCGCGGTCGAGGGGACGTTGCCCGGTATGCCCGCCGCACCGGATGTCACGAGCATGCGAGACGTGCCGGAGCTGGTACATCTATGGAGCCTTGCCGCTGACGCCGGGTTCCTTGAGCCGGTCGAGGGCGGCACCAGGTTCGTGCCTGGAGCAGCGTCGCGCTGGTGGCGCGCGGGAACCGACGCGGAAGTGCTGGTGGCCTGGTCCGATGCGCTGACGTTCGTGGTGACCGGCAGCCTTGACATCGATGCCGGCCTCGACCCGCGGCGTGGAGATGACCTCGATTTTTTCCAGGCCGGGATGGGTCTGATGGTGCTGATGTTCCTTGCCGGGAAGGATGGGCTGTCTTTCGCCGAGGCGAGCGACGTGATCCGGAGTGCCGCGGTCGCGGAGCTTTCGGCCGTCAAGGGAATGAAGGCATGGGAATCGTGGACGGGAGCACACGGCGACCCTGCCGATGTGCTGTTCGGCCGGCTGGCGCAGCTTGGTGCCGTGACGGTGGACGCCGCATCCGGGGGTGCGGTGGCGCGGCTGACGCCGCTCGGATCGTGGGCGATACGCGAGCAGGTCACCAGCGCGGGCGTGGAGGTGCCGTTGCTTCCGCCGTCGGCTGAGATGACAGCCGCGGATCTGGTCGCGGCGGCGGAAGGCATGGACGAAGAGGAGATCGCCGCCGAGACGGACGCCTGGCTGGCGCGCCGTGCGCCAGACGTGGCGGCCCGTGAGCTGTACGAACTTGCCGCGAAGGGCGGGCCGGTGGAGCGGATGGTCGCGATCACGGCCGTGCACCACCTGGGCGCGGCCGCCGAGCCGATGTGGCGGGACGCGCTGAATGTGCGGGAACTGCGCCCCTACGCGAAGATTGCGCTCACCGAGATCGCGGGAGGCTCGCCGGAGGTCGCGATGCTGCCGGGTCTTGAGCCGGAGGCCGAGGATGTGGCCTGGCTGCTCACCGATGTCCTCGCCGCCGCCTCGGTCGCGCTCGAACCGGGAGAGGTTGCCCGCCAGCTGGGCGATTCGGTGCCGGACGGGCAGGAGGAGATGATGTTCGGGGTGATGGCACGGCTGCCACACCCGGATGTCGCCGACGTGCTCTCGCTGATCGGCCAGCATCATCCCGACAGGAAGGTCGCCAAGGCGGCCCGCAGGTCCGCCTACCGGGCCTCCAGCCGGGCGAATTCGGCGCGCTGAGCTGGTACAGGCCTGTGCATCACGGGCAGCGGGCGTCTCCAGCGGCGAAGACGCCGGAGCTGGAGGTCGCCAGCGGGAGAGGTGCGCGATCGGGCGGCCACCTCGACCGAAGGTCGGCCTCACCTCAACCGGTGAGGTGGCGGATCACCGCCGCGAACTGCTGCGTTGGCGAGAAATCCACGTACTCGCAGTCCTCGAGGGCGCTGGGTGCGTGGCCAGGAGGCCAGTAGAACGCTTGCCCCGCCTCGTACACCTCGTCGCCGTCGCGGGTCTCCATCTTCAGCCGGCCCTTGAGCATGTAGCCCCAGTGCGGGCAGGGGCACAGGTCGTCCGGCAGGCCCGCGAGCGCCGGGCCGAGGTCGGTTCCCTTCCGGAACCGGATGAAGGAGACGGTCATGTCACCGGCCTCCGACAGCCGCACCTCGACATTGTCGTCCTTGATTGCCACCCGGGCATCGCCGCGGTTGATTGTTCCCATTTCGGATGCCTCCTTGTCGAGCCCCCGGCCATTAAGCCGCGGGGACGGACGTTGTGATTGAGCCGGAACAGATTGCCTGCGCCGTAGTGGTCCCTGACCGGGACCAGCGGCCGGGCCAGTGCCCGGATTCGCGTCACCTTCTCACTCCCGTGTCGGCGCATCACCGGTCCACGCGTCACCGCACGCCAGACATTCCGTCCAAGATCTGCCTAGCCACGACACCCCGCTCACGTACGCGAGCCGGCGGCACCGGGGGCATACCTGCCCGGAGCAAACCCGCATCCCCGCAGCTACCGTCGTTTCAGTTACCGGAGCGGCGCCGCCCAGATCACCGGCCGTGGCGTGGCGTCGCAGCGCAGGCAGGTGAAACGCCGCGGGCGGGCACGTCCCATCGCCGATACAGCCGGCGTGCTGGTGCGGACTGGGGGTGCAGCCAATATCGTTTACGTTGTCGCGGCAGCCAGCAACCTCGAGCGTCATGGCGTGGTCCTTTACATCGGCAGGTCGACTGCGGGGGGTGCTCGGCCGCAAAGCGGCGCCGGGCACACCCAGCCCGGCCTACGGGGTGGGCCCGCTGGCGGGCTGGATGTTCTGGTTAACGTGGAATGTGTTGGCCGGGTCGTAGCGGTCCTTGACCCGGGTGAGCCGGTCGTAGTTGCCGCGGTAGGACGCGCGGACCCGGCCCTGGCCCTCGTTCATCAGGAAGTTGACGTAGGCCCCGCCGGCTGAGGTCGGGTGCAGCGCCTCCCAGTAGTCCCGGGCCCACTGCGAGATGCGGTCCGCGTTCGCGGGGTCCGGGTCGACGCCCACGATGACGCCGGCCCAGCCGCCGTCCCGGTAGGCGAAGGCGGTCGCGTCGGCGGGCACGCGGCTGGCGGCGCCGTCGATGGGGTACAGGTGCATGGTGGAGTGACCCGTCGGAAGCTGCTCGGCGTACCTGTGGTGCACGTCGATCGCGGCGTCGGAGATCTCGTTGAAGAAGTCCGCCCGCCAGTACCACTGCAGCCCGGCCGGGTAGAGGCCGTCGAATACGGACTGCAGCACGGTGAACGGCATCTCCTGGATACCCACCAGCAACGGTGAGCCGTACGTCCGGACCGGGTCGAGCACCTCGCCGGCCCGGTCGTGCGATCCGGTGTAGCACCAGACGATTCCGCATACCTTCCGGCCCCACAGCGTCTCGGGGAACATCGGAACCGGGGGGACGGTGAGGACGGCGATCCAGCCGCTCAGCTCCTCCGGCAGCGACGGCACCAGCTCCCGGTACCAGCGCATGACCGCACCGATGTCCGCGAGGTCGTAGAACACCGGGCCGGCGATGACCATGCCGTCCTCGCCGATGTCGTGGCAGCGGAAGGTGAACGACGTGACGATGCCGAAGTTCCCGCCGCCGCCGCGCAGCGCCCAGAACAGGTCACTGTGGGAGGTCTCGCTGGCCGTGACGAACGTGCCGTCCGCGAGCACCACGTCGGCCGCCAGCAGGTTGTCCACCGTGAGGCCAAACCGGCGGGACAGGTAGCCGATGCCGCCGCCGAGCGTCAGGCCCCCCACGCCGGTGGAGGCGAGGAAGCCGGACGGAGTGGCCATGCCGAACGCCACCGTCGCGTGGTCGACGTCACCCCAGGTAGCCCCGGCGTCGACGCGGACCGTGTGGTCCTGCGGGCTGACTGTGGTGCTGCGCAGCAGCGACAGGTCGATGACCAGGGCGCCGTCCCACACTGCAAGGCCGGCCGCGTTGTGGCCGCCCCCGCGGACCGCAATCTCGGTGCCGTGCTCGCGGGCGAACCGCACGCAGGTAATAACGTCGGCGGTGTCCCGGCAACGGGCGATGGCGGCCGGGTGCTTGTCTATCATGGCGTTGTACACGGCGCGTGCGTCGTCGTATCCGGGATCGCCGGGCATGATCAGGTCACCGCGCATGGCGGCGGCCAGTTCCGCGTACGGAGCCGTGGTGGTGGCCGATGTGGTCATGTCGTCCCCTTCGGGTGCGTCGTTGAAATCCGGTGCACGCCGAAGGTACGAACTGCGGCGTTCGCGCAGCGTTCGGATCGCGTGCCCGGCGTTACGCCGTCGGGGGAACGCCGGGAGCGGGAAGGCGAACGTTCCGCCTGCCGAGGTCACGCTCGCAGCGCTGCAGCAGCACCACACTGCCATCCCGGAGCTCCCGGATGATCCTGCGCCGCCCGAGTTCCGTCATAGGTTCGTGACGGCTCTGGCCGGATCGGGCTCCGGCGTTCCACTGGGCTCCCAGTCCCCGTCTGATCGCGCGTACGGATACCAGCGGAGATCACGGCCGAGCCGGAGCTGCAGCCGGCCCGCGGTGACCCGGTTGCCCTGGATGCTGTCCGCGGCGCCGGTCTTGGCATGGAGGGCCGCCCGGGCCGCCTTGAGCAGCTCAGCGGAATCCGGCTCCTCTGTGGCCGGGTCCCACTCGGTGCTCAGCAGCTCCAGGCCGGTCATGCCGCCGTGCCGCCAGGCGAGCGCCTTCCGGGCGAGTTCACGTCCGCCGACGCCGGAACGGGCCGCGAGCACAGTGAAAGCGGGCGTGCCCAATGCCCGGGAGGCCCGGCGGGCCAGGTCGGTGTCCGGGTCGAGGGTCAGCCCGGCGTCGGTGCTGAGGCCCACCGCCATTTCCCATGCCCGCGTGGCCGCGTCGGCGGCCAGCTCCAGCAGGTCGTCGCGAAGGCTGCCCGCTGATGGCGGCGGCTCCACCGGCAGAGCCGCCGGAGCCCCCGGGCGCCCAGGCGGCAGCGGTGGGGCAGGGATCGGTACCGGCGACGGCGGCGCGCTGAACGCAGCCCGGGCATCGACGCCTTCGTCGGTGGACGCCTGGCCGGGCTTCGTCGATGGCTGCGGGCCGGAGCCCGCTTGACCGGCCGCCGTCGTTCCCGGCTCGCCCGCCCGGCCGGAAGCCGCGCCGCGACGGCGTGTCCGGACCCCGGCCATTATCTGGTCGCGGGCCCGGCCGCGCAGAAGCAGAAGGACAAATGGGTCAGCGTCCAGGGCGTCGGTGACGAGGTAACAGGCCGCTGCCGCATGCTTGCACGGGTCCGCATCGTCCGGGCAGGTGCAGCGCGGCCCGATCTCGCCGCCGCCGGGTAGCAGGTCGAGCCCGGCGGCGGCCGCGTCGTCGGCGATCTCGGGTGGCAGCTCGCCGTCCAGTAGCGCCGCAGCGTGACCCAGTCGGGCGGAGATGGCTGTGAGCACCCGGTCCCATTCGTCGTCGGTGAAGCGCCGCACCCGGATCCGGACCTCGTATGGATGTGTCTTGCGGCCCCGTACCTGAGCTCGCACCTCGCCCGGCGCCATGATGAGCTCGCCGACCGAGCCGCCGCGCGCGTAGTCCCGGCCGCGCGGCAGGCGGTTGGGGTCTAGCCGGGCTCTCTGCTCCAGCGCTTCCAGCCATGCCCGGCCCCACCAGGTTCGGCCGAATTCCGGTTTCTCCCGGTCCATCCCGGCCGGGTTGCCGGTCCTGTCGCTCATATCGCGGCTCGCAGGCCGACGAGTTCGGTGATCTGGTCATCGGAAAGCTCGGCGATCCAGCCCTCGCCAGAGCCGATCACGGCCTCGGCGAGTTCGCGTTTCTTTCCCAGCAGTGCCGCTATGCGGTCTTCGAGCGTTCCCTCGGTGATGAGCCGGTGTACCTGCACCGGGCGGTCCTGGCCGATCCGGTACGCGCGGTCGGTTGCCTGATCTTCCACCGCGGGGTTCCACCACCGGTCGTAGTGCAGCACGTGGGTGGCGCGGGTCAGCGTCAGGCCAGTGCCGCCCGCCTTGAGCGACAGCAGAAACACCGGCGTCCCGGTACCGCTCGACCGGTACCGCCACCCTGCGGGTGAATGGCTCCAGGTGCCCGAGCAGGCCAGGTGTTGTCCAATCGAGGATCGCCCACAACTCCGACAGCCGGTTCTCTACCGGCGTTCCGGTCAGCGCGACCCTGGCAGGCGCGGGTACGGCCCGCAGCTCACGGGCGGTGCGCGACAGCGGGTTCTTCACGTGCTGAGCCTCATCGGCGACGACGAGACCCCACCCGATCTGGGCGAGCCGCGCCGAATCACGCAGGACCACGCCATAAGTGGCCAGGACGACCTCATCGACGGCCAGGTCCTGCAGGTGCCGGCCGCCCCCGTGGTAACGGCGGACAGGGACATCGGGAGCGAATCGGCGCACCTCGCGTTCCCAGGTGCCGAGCAGCGAAGCCGGGCATACAACGAGCGTCGGACCCGCCTTCGAATCCCGCCGGTGCAGGTGCAGCGCGATCACCTGGATCGTCTTACCGAGCCCCATGTCGTCGGCGAGGCAGCCGCCGAGCCCGGCGCCGCACATCCCGGCCAGCCAGGCCAGGCCCCGCTGCTGATATGGCCGCAGCGTCGCCATGAGACCTGGCGGAGGTTCGAGCGGTTCGGGGGCTGACGCGATGCTCGCGACCTGGCCGGCGAGGTCGGCGAGCGGGCCTTCGGCGACGACCGGCACGGTCTCGCCGTCGATCTCCGCCGAGCCCGTGAGTACCGCACCGAGTGCTTCGCAGGTGCGCATCCGCGTCCGCGGCGGGCGGCGCAGCCTGTCCAGCAGGGCCGGATCGAGGATCACCCAGCGGCCACGCAGCCTGATCAGCGGCCGCTTCGCCTCGGCGAGGGTGGTGATCTCATCGGCGTCAAGCAGCGCACCGCGGAGCGTGAGCTGCCAGCGGAAATCCAGCAGCGCGTCGAGCCCGAACCCAGCTTCCGTGAGCTTCTCCGGTGCTGGCGTGGCGACAGCCCGCAGCTTCAGGCCGCCGTCGAGCATGCTGGACGGCCACAGCACTTCAATGCCGGTGCCCGCTAGCTCTTCGGCTGCCGGGCCGAGCAGGCTGGTGAGCGCATCATCGTCGAGGTCGATCACCGACGGACTGGCCTGTCGCAGCACCTCAGCGAGCGGCGGCCACACTGATGCGCCGCGCCGTAGCGCAAGTAGCAGATCCGTCTCCGCCTGCGGGCCAAATCTGGCCAGCACCGTTTCGGGCTGATTCCACAGTGCGGCGGCATCAACGATCAGGCTCGGGTCTGCGGTACTGCGTAGCTGCAGCACCAGCTGGAACGCGGGCGTGTCCGCGTCGGGACCCTCGTCTTCCGCGTCTTCCGCGTCGGGACCCTCGTCTTCCTCATCGAGCTCCTCATCCGCCGTGTCCATGAGGGATGCCACGACCGTCTCGATCCGCAGTCCCAGTCGCGCTCCGGCCGAAAGGCCTTCACGCGTGTCGGCGAGCCACTCCGCGAGATCGCTGACCCGGGTCGGCTCAGCAGCAGCGAACGCCGGTGACGCGGTGGTCCGGGGTGCAGCGGGCGACCGCGCGATGGTGTCGGCGATCGCGTCCCACAGGTCGCGGACCAATGCTTCCGGAGAGCGGAGCCGCATCGGGCGCGAGCCGGGAACTCCCAGGGCATGCGCGGCCGGTGGGAAGACGGCAGCGAGTTCGCGCAGCCAGCTGAGGTCGGCCGGATCGAGCGGTCCGGCACGCCAGACGTCCATGTCGTCTGCACCGACGGTCGGCAGAAGCCGGCCGCGCGCGACGAGGCCCACTCCTGCGGCCACAGCCGCCGCCCAGACCCGGGCACTGCGCCGCATCGGCAGCCCAGCGTGGCTGGGATCGATGGCGAGCAGCGCCGGGAGAGCCTCGGCGAGCGGGATGATTTCCGCCGATACCAGGCGCTTGCGTATGCCGTACGTACCGCCGGGGAAGACCAGCTCCAGCTTGGCGGATCCCGAGCCATTACCCCAGAGCGCGAACACGCCTCGCCGGGGAATCTCGTTCGGTATAAAGATCAGCTCGCCGTCAAGCACGCAACCGCACGATACCGGTTCTTTCGTCCGGTCGGCCGGAACTTACCAACGTGTCGCATTTGATCATGCTCATCGTTTCTCCTCGTTGCCCCAGACACGGCTAGCCGCGCCAGCTGGCGCTGTACGCCCTGAATCAGCAGGCGCGATAATATCAAGCATAAGACAATTATTGCATAAAGCAAGTATCGCGCGGCCGCGTGATGTAACGCGAGCTCCCGAGGCGGGACTGAAGAGGGCACCGAGCCAACCCCCAAGCGTGAGGAGTTCCCGTGAGAACAGCGATACGCGTCACGGCGGCCGCGGCCGTGACGGCGGCCGCCGTGGCGAGCGCGGCCACCCCGGCGTTCGCGAGCGCGTCGAGCCTGGCCGACGCAGGCGGCGGCCACGCCGTGTTCGTGCAGACCGATAACGTCGCGGCCAACCGTGTCGTGGCCTACCGGCGGGCGGCCGACGGCACCCTGACCCCGGCCGGCAGCTACGCCACCGGCGGCCGCGGCGGCATCCTGGCCGGTTCCGTTGTCGACCACACCGCGTCCCAGGGCTCGCTGGCCTACGACGCGCCGAACGGCCTGGTCTACGCCGTGAACGCGGGCAGCAACACGATCTCGGTCTTCACCGTCCGCGGCGACCGGCTAGCGCTCCGCGAGGCGCTGGACTCGGGCGGGACGTTCCCAGTCAGCGTGGCCGTCCACGGCGACCTGGTGTATGTGCTCAACGCGCTGAACGGCGGCTCCGTGCAGGGCTACCAGGTCGTGGGCAGCTCCCTGGCCCCGCTGCCCGGCTCGAACCGCGCGCTGGGCTTGGACCCGAATGCCACCCCGCAGTTCACCACCACGCCCGGGCAGGTCGCCTTCACCCCGGACGGGGCCCAGCTCGTCGTCACCACCAAGGGCAACGGCAACGACATCGACGTGTTTGGCGTCGGCTCCGGCGGGCGCCTGTCCGCCCGGGCGACCGTCAACAACGAGCCCGGCACCGTTCCGTTCGCGATCTCCTTCGACCCGTTCGGCCACCTGGTGATCGCCGAAGCCGGCCCGAACGCCCTGGCCACGTTCTCGCTCAGCGATAACGGCACGGTCAGCCTGCTCGACCAGACAGCCACCGGCCAGGCCGCGACCTGCTGGGTGACCCCGGCCGGGTCGTTCCTGTTCGCGTCCAACGCGGGCAGCCCGTCGGAGAGCGGCTTCACCTCGTCGGCAGGCGGCCAGCTGGGCCTGCTCGGGAACACCGCCACTGACCCCGGGGCGGTGGACGCGGCGTCCGCGGGCGGCGGCCGGTTCCTGTACGTGCAGACCGGCGGCAACGGGATCGTCGATGAGTTCCGCGTGGCGGCGAACGGCACCCTGACCAGGATCGGCGCCGTCACCGTGCCGGGCGCGGTCGGCGGCGAGGGGATCGTGGCCTCCTGAGGATCACGCGCCGAGCCGGCCGCGCTCCCCGATCGGGGGCGCGGCCGACTCGCCCTATTCTGTCGGTGATGGATCCCGACTCCGAGCTCCTGCTCCGGCTGCGTTCGGGCGACGAGCGTGCGTTCGTCAGCCTGGTCGAGCGCTACCACGAGCCGATGCTGCGGCTGGCGGCCTCGTTCGTGCCGAGCCGCGCCGTGGCCGAGGAGGTTGTCCAGGACACCTGGCTGGCCGTGCTGCGAGGCCTGGAGAGTTTCGAGGGCCGCTCGTCGCTGAAGACCTGGCTGTTCCGCATCCTGGTGAACCGGGCCAGGAGCACGGGCAGCAGGGAGCAGCGCAGCATCCCTGTCGCCGATCCCGGGCCGGCCGTGGACCCCTCCCGGTTCGGTGGCGACGGCGGCTGGGCCGACCCGCCCGAGCACTGGATCGAGGTGGCGGAGAGCCGGATGGAGGCGGGCAAACTCGCCGACCGAATCCGGGTCTGGATCGGCGAGTTGCCCGCCCGCCAGCGCGAGGTGGTGCTGCTCCGCGACGTCGATGGGATGACCAGCGAAGAGGTCTGCGCGGTGCTCGCCCTGACCGAAGGGAACCAGCGGGTCCTGCTGCACCGCGGCCGGAGCCGGCTCAGGCAGCTGTTCGAGGACGAGTTCCGGGAGGTGCGATGAGGCTCCTGCACCGCCGTGATCTGGTCTGCCAGCAGGCCGTCGAGCTGGTCACCGGCTACCTCGAGGGCACGCTGAGCCTGGCCCGGAGCCGGTTCGAGGCGCACCTGGCCGGCTGCCCGCACTGCACTGAGTATCTGGCGCAGATGCGCGAGACGATCAGCCTGGCCGGCCGGATCGAACCCGAGGACCTGACCCCGCAGGCGCGAGACGAGATCGTCAATATCTACCGGCGCTGGCGCTCCGAACAGCAGTAACCCCGAGCGCGTCGGCCAGCGGCAGCATGACCAGCGCGAGCAGCGGGACGGCGGACCTCCCCCTCGCGCCCGCCGGATGCCACGCCTATATGCCGGGCCTCGGGACTTGGGGAACCGCCATACGACGTCTCTCAGGCCGGGCGCCTCGATCTCGGCCGCATTCAAGATGATCCCTATGTCCAGACGGCCGCCCTAACCTCCACCGCTGACATCCTCATCGGCTTCCGTACCGTCGGCTACGTAAGGGACGGGCCCGGGCGCCGGGGAACCTGCGTTTATGGGCTGTCTGGTTAGTGAACCCGGGCCCGCAGGAACGTCCCGATTTGCTCGGTGGCCTCGGCTGCTCCGGGGGTGCCGAGCATGATCGGGTAGACGTGGGGCAGGCCCTCGCCGATCTGCAGGGTGACGTCGGCCCCGGCGTCGGCTGCTGCTGAGGCCAGGCGTTCAAGGCCGGGCCCTACCCGCGCGGACAGCGAAGACCGGGAGTCTCATGCAGCTCGAGCGCCTGCTCCGCCCCGAGGCGGTGACGCCCTTACCTAACCAGTGACGGTCTTCCCGTCCGGGAACACTTCGCTGAGCCGCCCGGTGCTGACGTCATAGACGAACCCCCTGACTGGGACCTCCGGCGAGATCCATGGATGTGACCTGGCCTTCTGGATCTGCTCCTTGGTGTTCGCCTCGGCGTCGGTGAAGCTGTAGAACCTGGCTGGCGCGATCGGCGCCCGCCCTGTCTCCTTGCGGAGCCGGTCCTCGAACTCACTGTCGGTGAACCTGAGCATCCCGCAGTCGGTGTGATTGATGATCATTATCTCCCGGCTGCCCAGCAACCTGGTCGAGAGAACAAGTGACCGGACCGCGTCGTCATCGATGACGGTGCCGAAGTTCCTGATCATGTCGACATCGCCCTCAGCCAGACCCAGCATCTGCTCGATGCTGGTTAGCCGGGGATCCGCACAAGTGACGATTGCGATCTTGGGCGCCGGCGGCTTCCCGCGGCTGGGATCGTAGTCGTTGGCAATGGTCGCATTGGCGCTCAGCGCCTCGTCGATGAGACTCATGACCTTTCTCCTTTTCCTTGGGCGTGCAGGGTCTCCCGGTCGCGGAACGATCAGCCCGGTGAGCTTCCCGCCGGGCACATTCAGGCCCACACCCGCCCACTGCCGTCTGGGTGCTGTTTCATTTCCTGCCCGGAAGTGATCACGGCCGGGGCCCTCCGGTCATCGGCGGGCGGGCACTGATCTCAGGATCACGCTCAGGGCCGGGCCGTCGCGCCCGTGTAAGCCCCTGGCCGCTACCCTGGCCGGCCCCCCGTACGGTGACCGGACCACCGATCACCCTGATCACCGTGAGCATGATCACGCCGCGGTAAGGCACCGGTACGCTTTGCCTCAGTGGAAGGGGACAGATGGCTGACTGGATCTTTCAGGCCAGCGCGCACGAGCACGACCTCGACGCCAGCATCGCTGCCTCGCCAGAGCGGTGGTGGGGCACGCCCCGCTACCGGTACCGGATCGCGGTCGGCGATCGCGTCTGGATGCAGGAGACGGGCCCCCATCACCCGGGCCTCTACTACATCGCGACGATCGTGTCCGCGGCGTATGAGCACCCCCTCCAGCCGGGCGAGCCGACGTACGCCCGGTGGCGGACAGACATCCGGGTCGACTACCGCATCACACCGCCCCTGCTCAGGTCCGAACTGCTCGACGACGCGACGCTCGGGTCGTTCCGGCCGTTTCATGGTTTCCAGGGCTCGAACGTGCCCGTGCCCCCAGAAATCGCGGCGGCACTATCCGAACGAGCCGCCCCGCGGCTGGTGACCCTACCCCGGCCGGGTGAGGGAGGTCACCTTAGCGCTGGATGACCATGGTTGGGTCATTGTGCAGTAGAAATCCAGCAATACCGCGAACTGGCGGCACACCACCAGCGTCGTCAAGGCCATCGGGGCGAAGGCCCGGCCGAACAGGTGCCCCCGGCCAGCGCGGCAAGCGATCAGGCTCCGCCGATCAATGCCCGCGCCTCGGCGGCGCCGACCACCTTGAAACGTCCCGGGTTTTGTGCCCGCCTCGTTTTGTGTCCGCGACGCCCGGCTGGGCCTCGCAGGTCGACCGTAGCGGGCTTCCTGGGCTAAATGTCGTAAGTCCATCGGCGGCGTGATTCTTCACCGGTCAGTGCCTGCCGGCGTCGATGATGGCTTCGGCGAAGGCCTGCGGAGCCTCTTGCGGCAGGTTGTGTCCGATGCCGCCCTCGACGACCCGGTGCTCGTACTTGCCGGTGAATTTGCTGGCGTAGGTGGTAACGTCCGGGTGCGGCGCGCCGTTGGCGTCTCCCTCCAGGGTGATGGTGGGCACGGTAATGGCCGGAAAGCCGGCAAGCCGCCGCTCCAGGTCGTCGTATTGGGATTCGCCTGCGGCCAGGCCGAGCCGCCACCGGTAATTGTCGATCACGACCGCGACGTGATCCGGGTTGTCGAAGGCGGCCGCGCTGCGCGCGAACGTCGCGTCGCCGAAAACCCACTTCGGCGAGGCGAGCCGCCAGATGAGATTGCTGAACTCGCGCCGGTACTTCTCGTCGCCGGCCTGGCCGCGGTCGGTGGCGAAGTAGAACTGGTACCACCAGGCGAGTTCGGCCTGCGGCGGCAGTGGCGCGTGGCTGGCGGCCTGGCTGCCGATCAGGTACCCGCTCACCGACACGAGGGCCCTGCAGCGGTCCGGCCACAGCGCCGCCACGACGTCGGCCGACCGCGCCCCCCAATCGAAGCCAGCCAGGATGGCCGTGCCGATCCCCAGCGCATCCATCAGCGCGATGACATCGGCCGCCAGGGCCGCCTGCTGGCCGTTCCGGAGCGTGTCGCCGGACAGGAAGCGAGTGGTCCCGTAGCCGCGGACGAACGGGACAATAACCCGGTAGCCCGCCCATGCCAGCAACGGGGTGACATCGGCAAAGCTGTGAATGTCGTAGGGCCACCCGTGCAGGAGAAGGACCGCCGGGCCATCAGCAGGGCCGGCATCGGCGTAGCCGACGCTCAGCGGGCCCGCGTCGACCTGCTTCAGCGCGCCGAACGGGGTGCTCGTCCCCGGCTTCATCGTTGCCGTATCCGTCGTGCTCATCTTCGGTGCCGCGCCCATCGTCGTCTACTGGTGTGTGCCAGCGACGGCCCGGGCCGCGGTCAGGATGACGTCGGTGACCGCCTGCGGCTGGGAGATCATGATCACGTGCGAGCCCTCGACCTCGGTGATGTCGGCCCCCGCCCGCTGAGCCTGAGACCGGATGACGTCGGCACCGGCGGCCTTGTCACCGGTGCCGACCACCGTCCAGGACGGCAGCATCTTCCAGGCGGGTGGCCCGGACGCCTCACTGAACGCCGTCGCGGCGGTAGGGCGCTGGGTGGCGGCCATCAGCGCGACGGTCTCCGCGGGCAGGTCGGCAGCGAAGGCCTCCCTCATCAGCGCGGGGTTGACCGCGAGCTCCACCGATGTTGCCCCGTCCGGTCCGGCCGGATACTGGTACTGCACCAGGGCCGTGCCCAGGATGCTGTCCTTGGAGCCGCTCTCGACATCGTTCAGGTTTTCGCCGTCATCGGTGGCGAAGGCGGCTACGAAGACCAGGCCGGCGACGTTCGGGGCGCTGGTCGCGGCGTTGGTGATGACCGCGCCGCCGTAGGAATGCGCGGCCAGCAGTACCGGGCCGTCGATCTGGTTGAGCAGGCTGGCGGTGTAGGCCGAATCGGCGGCCAGGCCGCGCAGCGGGTTGGCCGTGGCGATGACGGTATAGCCCTGCTGTTGCAGCCGCTCGATGACGCCGTTCCAGCTGGACGCATCGGCGAAGGCGCCGTGCACCAGCACGATCGTCGGCTTGACGCCAGTTTGCTTATCTGTGGCATTCACAGGGAACCTCCTGCATGTTGGAACGCGGGCTCATGTTGAGCTCCCATCCACGGTCGCCCCCGGGGCCATGCGATCGCGCCTGTGAACCACCCTGGCCGGACCCTGGTCCGTCACGGCCGTTCGCCCGGCCCCAGAAGCTGGCCCGCGCGATCGCGGTCAGGCCGCACCGGGTGGCGTATCCGGCCGCGCCGAACCCGGCGATGAACAGCGCGGTCGCCTCCCCTCATGATCGGCCAGCGGCGCGGTCCTTCCCCGCGAAGCCGGCAGCGGCTGCTGTCATTGCAGGCGATCATTCCGGGTCAGGCGACCCAGGAATCCCCGGGTCAGGTCCGCGATCGCGTCGGGCTGCTCGTCGAGGGCGAAGTGGCCGGCGTCGAGGATGTGCACCTCGGCGGCGGGCACCTCCCTGCGGTAGGCCTCGGCCTCCTCGACTTGGAACGACGGGTCGTAGCGGCCCCATAGGACCAGCAGTGGCGGCTGGTGCTGGCGGAGCCAGTCCTGCCAGGCGGTGTAGCTCGCGACGTTGGTGCGGTAGTCGTAGAACAGCTCGGTCTGGATGTCCTGCTGGCCGGGCCGGCTGAGGAAAGCGAACTCGTCGGTCCACAGGTCCGGATCGTAGTTCTCCGCGTTCGGGCTGGTTCCGACGTGGCGCTGCCGCGTCGCCGCGAAGGAGAAGAAGTTCTGCCGCAGCGCGGCCTCGTGTGCCTTGCGGTCAGCCCAGAACTCGCGCCGGGTCTGCCACAGCGGGCCGAGCCCGTCCTCGTGGGCGACGGCGTTCTGGACGATGAGCGCGTCGAGTCGCTCGGGATGTGCGATTGCGAGCCGGAATCCCACCGGGCCGCCGTAGTCCTGCACGACCAGGGTGTAGCGGCGCAGGCCGAGGACCTCGGTGAAACGGCCGATGACGGCGGCCAGGTGGTCGAAGGTGTAGGCAAACTCGGCCTGGCTGGGCGCGTCGCTGTGCCCGAACCCGGGATAGTCCGGTGCAACCAGGCGGAACGGGCCGACGAGCCGGTCCAGCAGCGGCTGCCACATCCGCGAGGAGGAGGGAAATCCATGCAGCAGCAGGATCGCGGGCACGTCTGGCGGGCCGGCGTCGCGGTAGAAGACCTTCAGGCCGTCGACATCGGCGGCACGGTAGGCGGTCCGGTACATGGTTGTCTCCGTTCACGCCGCGCGTCCTTAAGGACGTCCTTGAGCCGGTCCGCTGCAGGCGAGTCGTCGCCACCATGAGCGAAGTTCGGGTGGCATTCGGTTGTTTCCCCGCTCCGGGCGGGGGAGGATGTTGTGACGTTGACCAGACGTCGTTGGCAGCGGCGAGCCCGCCACCCTCGTTATCACAGGAGCTCGCATGGCTAAGCTGCTCATGATCGTATCCAGCGCGCGGACGATCAGATTGGCGGACGGCGGCAATCATCCGACCGGCTACCGGGCGGAAGAGGTCCGGAAGCCCCATGAGGCGTTCGTCGCCGCGGGCATCGACGTGGTGATCGCCACTCCTGATGGGAAGGTGCCACAGCCGGACCCGTGGGGCCTCGAGCCGTTCTTCCATTATCCGCAGGTGGACGAGGACTTCATGTTCTCGGTGCTGCGCAGGTTCGCCTATCACCCAGATCGCGTGCGGGTGACGTTCACGCATTTCAGCGAGCTGAACCTGGTGGCGATCCGGCGGGTCTACCTCGCCCTGCTTGATGCTGGCATGGAGCCGGCCGAGGCGCGCAAGGCAGTCGAATCGGCAGCGCACAGGGCCTGGCGGCGCAACATTGACTTCATCGAGGTGCTCGCGCAGGACGATGAGGTGACGAGCCGGCTATCCGTGGAGCGGATCAGGGAGATCCGGGACGAGGTGTGGCAGGCCAGCCAGGCCAGGGCGCACAGTGCGGCCGAGGCTCTCGCCAAGCTTCCCGGGCTGCACCAGCCCGGCGATCTGACCGCGCTCACTGATGAGGAGATCCTGGACTTCGACGGGGTATTCATCCCGGGCGGCCACGGGGCGATGGTTGACCTTGCGGACAGCCCCGATATCGGCCGTGTCCTGCAGCTGATGCACGGCGCGGGCAAGACCATCGCCGCGCTGTGCCACGGGCCGGCAGCACTGCTGTCCGCCCCGGAGATCGACGGTACGTGGATGTTCGATGGCTACAGGATGACCGCATTCACCGACGAGGAAGAAGACCAGACCAAGGCGGGGAGGATCGGCATGCCCTGGTATCTGGAGGCAGCGCTGAAGAACGCCGGCGCGATCTTCGACGACGGCGACGCGGCCTGGGTGTCCCATGTGGTCATTGACCGGAACCTGACCACCGGGCAGAACCCGGGATCGGCCGAAGCTGTGGCAGGCGCCATGCTGAAGCGGCTGAAGGCGTGAACCTTGAGCGCGCGCAGCCTTGCGGAGGAGTTCTTCGCCCTCATGGAGGCCGGAGACGTAGACGAGATCCTGGGCATGATGACGCCGGAGGCTACCGTGTCCCTGGTACCGCTGAACTGGCATGGCCCGATGGCGGCCGACGGTGCGTCCTATCTGCGTGAGCTGGCCAGGTCCTTCCCTGACCTGCTGGTGCGCGTGCGGCGGCTCTTCGTGACCGGCGACAACACCGCGGTGGCCGAGATCACCATCGACGGCACCCAGGCCGATGCCTTCCTTGCGGTGGCCAACCAGGAGAAGCACTTCGATCTCGACCAGGCCTGGATGCTTAAGGTCACGCCGGACGACCGGATCAGCGCTGTCATCGTGTACTGGGACCAGAACCAGCTCTATCGCCGGCTCGGCGTCAAACGGCTCGATAAGATCACGATCACGGCAGGGTGAGGTGGCGATGACTACCGAGGCAGTCCGGGCCGGCACCGGTGCGGCACCTCGCGAAGAGAGCGCTGAGGCGACGGTCCGCGCGTTCTTTGACGCCTACCAGGCGCACGATGTCGAGCGCATGGTTGACCTGTGTGCGGACGGCGCCGGCTTCCGCTACGTGCCGTTCGAGGTATGGGGCCGTCAGCGAGTGCTGTACGGCGAAGGCAAGGTGCGCACCGTCGGCAAGGTGATCTGGACAACTTTGATTGACGCATTCCCGGATCTGGCCAACGCCGTGACCAGCCTCCGCGGCGACGGAGACGGCAATGTCGCGGCGGAGGCCGGCATCGGCGGGACGCAGGCCAGGGACTTCGGCATTATCGCCTGCACCGGCGGCCACTACGAGATACCGCAGTTGTTCTTGTTCCATGTGACCGGCGACGGGTTGATTGACGACATCGTCGCCTACTGGGACAACGTGGGCTGGAAGAAGCAGCTGGGCTGCCTGGAGGTCGATTAGGCCTTTGTCTTATGCAAAAGTTCGCGTTACGCAAAGACCCGCTGTGGTTGCCGACCGTGGCGCCTGCACGGCCGCTCGCGCAGGCCAGAAGGCCTGCACTCGCGAGCCGGTTTTGCATAACGCTCCT
>CAVRHH010000010.1:0-104017 GCA_963720945.1 uncultured Actinomycetes bacterium
CGTCCGCGAGTCGTACATAGTGGCTAGCAAGCCGTCGATGGTGAGTTTCGGGTTAAGCCGACGTGAAACCTTGTCGATGGTCTCCATCAGCAGAGCCACGCCGCGCATCGCGAAGTACTCGCACTCCATCGGGATGACCACGCTGTCCGCGCACGCGAGCGCGTTGATCGTGAGCAGGCCCAGCGACGGCTGGCAGTCGATCATGATCATGTCGTAGTCCGGCATCAGCGGCTGCAGCACTCCGCCGAGCACGTACTCGCGGCCGACCTCGTGCACCAGCTGGACCTCGGCACCGGACAGGTCGATGTTGCTCGGCATCAGGTCCAGGCCGTCGACGCTGGTCTTGAACAGCACGTCCTGCGCGGTGACATCGCGCTCCATCAGCAGGTTGTAGACGGTGCTGTCGATGTCGTGCGGCTGGATGCCGAGCCCGACCGACAACGCGCCCTGCGGATCGAAGTCGACGAGCAGCACCCGGCGGCCCTGCTCGGCCAGGGCGGCGCCAAGGTTTATCGTGGTGGTCGTCTTGCCGACGCCGCCCTTCTGGTTGCAGACCGCGATCACGCGCGCGGGACCGTGCTCCACAATTGGCTCGGGATCGGGGAAGGCCGAGTACGGCCTCCCGGTCGGCCCCAGGTCTCCTGCCTGGGGCTCAGTCAAACGCGTAGCTGCCACCAGCGCGAACCTCCCGTGCTAAGGCCGGGACGATGCCCTCGGAACCTGGTTTTGGACTCTAGGGCCTGCGCCGGGCGCCGGCAAGCAGGCTCGCCGGTAACGCCCGATATCCACCTTCTCATTAGCGCTAGCCCGGCCCGCGCGACTGGGCAGGCGCCAGGAACGGCTCGCCGCAGTGGGCGGCGAGGGTGAAGCGGCGGTAGGGCGAGGCGCCGCCGCAGGCCAGGTCGGCGGCGATCTCGCCGACGAGCGGGGCGAACTTGGCGCCGTGGCCCGAGCAGGGCGAGCAGACGACGAACGGCCCGTAGCGGTCCAGGATGAAGTCCTCGCTGGCCGTCGACGTGTACAGGCAGGTCACCTCGCCGACGGGCGCCGGGTCCAGGCCGCCGAGCCGCTGGCCGACGAACGCTCGGACCCGGTCCCTGGCCGCCGGGCTGACGATTCCGTCCCGCCCGTCGCCCGTGGTGACCGTGCCGCGGCCGTGCTCGCCGATCTTGACCGCGCCGCCTATTGTATGCTATCGCTTATGATATATAATTGCTTATAATCGGCAGGCTGTTATTCTTCCGCCACCATGACCGCGTTCCCAGATGACCGACGTGACCTGGCCGCGATGTTGGTGCCGCTGGCCAGGGCACTGGTCGCACGCGAGGAGCCTGCCCTGAAAGCGCACGACGTCTCGATGTGGGGTTACGTCGTGCTGACCGCGCTGGCCGAGCAGCCGGTGCGGACCCAGGCCGCGCTCGCGCAGGCTATCAGCGCGGACAAGAGCCGCATCATCGGCGTCTTGGATGACCTGCAGGAGCGGGGGCTGATCCAGCGCCAGCCGGACACCGCCGACCGGCGGGTACACCTGCTCTCGCTGACCCCCGCCGGCTTCCGGCTGCGGCGATCGGTAGAGGCCGCGATCCGCGACAGCGAGCAGGGCGTCCTCGCCACCCTGCCGCCCGCCGACCGCGAGGCGTTCCTGCGATCACTGAAGGCCCTGTACGAGCGCTACCGGGCCCCTTGAGAGAGTAGCCGCAGGAGGTAGACACCGTGAAGATTGGCCTGCAGATCCCGGATTTCACCACGCCGGACGGCCCGCCGCGGCTCGGCGCGGACCTGGCGACCGTGGCCCGCGCCGCCGATGAGGGCGGCTTCGAGTTCATCGCGGTGATGGACCACTTCTTCCAGATCGGCATGCTCGGGCCGCCCGAGCGGGAGATGCTCGAGGCCTATACCACGCTCGGCTACCTCGCGGCCTGCACGTCGCGGGCCAAGCTGCTCACCCTGGTCACCGGCGCGGTGTACCGGTACCCGGGCGTCCTGGCGAAGATCGTCACCACGCTGGACGTGCTGTCCGGCGGCCGCGCCTGGCTCGGCATCGGCGCCGCGTGGAACGAGGAGGAGTCGCGCGGGCTCGGCATTTCCTTCCCTCCCGTCGCCGAACGCTTCGAGCGGCTCGAGGAAACCCTGCAGATCTGCCTGCAGATGTGGCGCGGCGACCAGAGCCCGTACCGGGGCAAGCACTACCAGCTCGAGCGGCCGCTGAACTCGCCGCAGGCCCTGACCAGGCCGCATCCGCCGATCATGATCGGCGGGAGCGGGGAGAAGAAGACACTGCGCCTCGTGGCCAAGTACGCCGACGCGTGCAACCTGTTCCCCGGCCCGGACCTGGCCCGCAAGCTGGATGTGCTGCGCGCCCACTGCGACGCCGAGGGCCGCGACTACGACGAGATCACCAAGACCTGCTACTTCATCTTCGACGTCGGCGAAAAGGGCGAGAAGACCGCCGAGGTCATCGACCAGCTCGGCCGCCTCGCCGAGATGGGCTTCGGCGCCGCGATCGGCGCCGTGGCCAACGTCTGGCAGGTCACCCCGCTCGAGGTGATCGCCGCCGACATCATCCCCGCCGTAGCCGGTCTTTAGCGGGCCGAACGGGCCCTAGGCCAGCCCCGCGGCCGGCCGGCCGCGGCTATGCCTGGGCGCCCTGGCTGGCCTGGTGGTCACGGACGCGCTCTTCGTTGGCGTGCTCGACGGCGGCCGCGCTGCAGTCGTCGCCACGCGCGGACAGTCCCGCCACGACGCCCGCGACGTCGGCCACCGGGCGGTTCTGGCTGAGCTTGGCCTTGGCCTCGATCCGGGTGATCTGCAGTTCCAAGCCCACGATGGCGCGCAGCTGGCCCTCGATGAACGCGCGCGGCGCGTCGTCGACCGACCACGGCATCCGCTGTCCGGGGGCTGCCAGCCTGGCGGCCTCGTGCTTGGCGGTCAGGCGGCGGACGACGTCCTCGACCCAGAACCGGGTCGTCGTGCACGACGAGGCGGCCGTACACGTGCGCCGTGACGTAGTTCCAGGTCGGGACGACCCGGCCGTGCTCGGCCTTGGCGGCGTACCAGGACGGGGACACGTAGGCGTCCGGACCGCGCACGATGGCCAGCGACTCGCCCAGGGCTGGCTTGCGCCACTGGTCGTTGTTGCGGGCCACATGGCCGTACAGCGTGCCGTGCTCGCCTGCTGCCGGGTCGTAGGCGAACGGCAGCATCGTGGCCAGCAGGCCGTCCGAGGTCAGCGTGATCAGGTCGGCCGCGCCGTGCCTGGCCAGCAGCTCGCGTACGGTGGCGCCGTCGGCCGCGAAATGGGCGGGAATGTACATTTTGCCTCCGCGCCTAAGGCTACGTGCTGAAGGAACGGGTCAGGCCGCCCCAGACGGCGTCGTAGTCGTCCTGGCGGTGCGCCGCCTCCATGGCCTGCCGGGTCGGGACGATCATCCAGCGGCTCTCGAACATGAACGCCAGCGTGCCGTCGAGCTTCTGCGGCCGCAGCTCGGCCGTGCTGGCCCGCTGATGCGTCTCGGCGTCCGGGCCGTGCGAGGCGAAGGTATTGTGCAGGCTGGCCCCGCCGGGAGAGAACCCCTCGGCCTTGGCGTCATAGACGCCGCGCACCAGGCCCATGAACTCGGACATGATGTTGCGGTGGTACCAGGGCGGGCGGAACGTGTCCTCGCCGACCAGCCAGCGCGGCGGGAAGATCACGAAGTCCACGTTGGCCAGGCCGGGCAGCTCGCTCGGCGAGGTGAGCACGGTGAAAATGGACGGATCGGGGTGGTCGAAGCTGATCGTGCCGATCACCATGAAGTTCGCGGTGTCGTACTTGTACGGCACGTAGTTGCCGTGCCAGCCGACCACGTCCAGCGGTGAGTGGTCGTAGTCGGCGGCCCACAGGTTCCCGCCGAACTTCTGCACGACCTGAACTGTTTCCGACCGGTCCTCGTACGCCGCTGCCGGCGCCAGGAAGTCACGCTCGTTGGCCAGGCCGTTCGCCCCGATCGGGCCGCGTTCGGGCAGCGTGAACGCGGCGCCGAAGTTCTCGCACAGGTAGCCGCGGGCGGACCCGTCGGGCAGTTCCACCCGGAACCTGATGCCGCGCGGCACCACCGCGATCTCGCCGGGCGCCACGGCGAGCGGGCCCAACTCGGTACGCAGCAGGACCGGGCCGTGCTCGGGCACGAACAGCAGCTCGCCGTCGGCGTCGGTGAAGTACCTGTCGGTCATGGACCGGTTCACGGCGTATAGGTGCACGGCCATCCCGTTGCGCGTCCTGAGGTCGCCGTTGCCGCCCATCGTGAACAGGCCGTCAACGAAGTCGGTGCCGGCGGCGGGCATCGGCAGGGCGTCCCAGCGGAGCCGGTTCGGGTCGGGCTCGATCTCGTCGAACGGTGTGCCCCGCAGCGTCCCGTTGCCGATGCGGGCGAACTTCGGGTGCGCCGCCGAGGGCATGATCCGGTAGACCCAGGTCCGCCGGTTGACCGCGCGTGGCTGGGTGAATGCGGTCCCGCTGAGCTGCTCCGCGAACAGGCCGAGCGGCGCGCGCTGCGGTGAGTTGCGACCCGCGGGCAACGCCCCGGGGACTGCCTCGCTGGCGAACTCGTTCCCGAAGCCCCGCTGGTACGGGTGCTCCCCCGCGCTGGTCTGGCCCGCGCCGGTCTGGCTGGTCTCGTGCGGGCGGACGGCGACGTCGGCCATGACTGCCTCCTTGCTCACTTCCGTTGCAGGTGAGTGTGCGGTAGTGGCACGCTCATGCTGCCGTCGATTGCTCGGCGGCGGTGGCAGTCTGACCCGCGGGTGCGGCGCTGTCTTGACGGTTCTGCGAGGACCACCTGCCCGAAGACATGGACTTGTCCTCTCCCCGTCCGGTAGCCAGATCACTCTGGCCGGTTCCCGCCCCACTGGCGGTACCTGTCCTGGCCGCGAGAGCGGCCAGGTTAATGCTCGCATTGTGGTCCCGGTCGATGACCAAGCCACACTGCGCGCAGTTGTAGGTGCGCTCGGCCGGGGGCAGTTTGGTTTTCACTGCCCCGCAGGCCGAGCAAGTCTTCGACGACGGATACCACCGGTCAGCGACCACTAGCCCGGACCCGGACCATCGGGTCTTGTAGGCCAGCTGGCGGCGCAACTCACCAGGCGCGACATCTAGGATCGCCCGGTTCAGCCCGGCCTTGCCTCGCTTAGCCCGGCCGGCGCCTCTGGCGGTCATCCCGGCCACGTTCAGATCCTCGACCACGACCACCGCATGAGCCCTGGCGAGGCGGGTGGTGAGCTTGTGCAGACCGTCCGAGCGAGCCTGGGCCACTTTGGCATGCGTCTTACCCAGGCGGGCCTTCGTGGCCTTCCACCGCATTGACGGCGCCTGCCCCCTGGCCGGTCCTTGACGGCGAGCCAGTTCGGTCTGGAGACGGGCCTGGCGGCGCTGCCATCTCGACAGGTGCTCCGGGTTGGAGACCTGCTCTCCCGTCGAGAGGACCGCCAGGTACTTCACGCCGACATCGACACCGACCGGCGGGCCAGCGGGGGCCTCAACCTTGGGTCGTTCGGCTTCGCATGTGAAGGACACGAACCACCGGCCCGTCCGCTCCGACACCGACGCAGACAGGACCCGCCCGGCGCCAGCCGCGAGCCGCCCGGAGAGCTTGCCGGTTGGCTCCTTCGTGCGGATCACACCGATCCTCGGAAGCCGGACATGACGGCCGTCGATGACCCCGAAGCTGCCGGTCGTCACCCGAAACGACCGGCGCCCGCCTCGCTTCTTGAACTTCGGCCAGCCCAGCCGGCCACCTTTACGCTTGCCCGAGCGCGCATCGAAGAAGCTCTTCAACGCCCGGGCGAGCGCGTCGAGACCGGCGTTGTACGCCTCCTTCGAGTTCGTCGCCCACCATGGCGCCACCTGATCCTTGGCCCGGTTCCACTCACGGCGCAACGCCGGCAGACTCCAAGGGACCGGTCCCGCCAGCCCTGCCGCCCACACCGCAGCCTCGGCCGTGCTCGCACCCTGACGGACAGCCAGCGCCTCCAGCACCGTCCGGGCGTCCAGGCGATTCTTGATGAGGGCGAGTCCCCAGTTGAACGCGAACCTCGCTGCCCCCGCATGACTGGCGAGCGCCGAGCGGGCCTCATTGTTCGGGTCCAGCTCGAAGCGGAACGCCTGGAGAAACCTCACGGCCCGGCCGTTGCCGGGCCAACATCACGCTTGGCGCAACCGAGCGCCTTGACCGCCCGGTTTCTAGCCCCCCGGCACCCATAGAGGTGAGCGCAAGACGAGGTGAGCACCTCGGTCATGTCCCTTCCCTGATCAGATCATCGTCACCCTCGCCAGCGTCCACCACAGCAATCCTGCGGCCCTGCGCCGACAGCGCCGCTTCGAGATGCTCGACCCCGAAACGCGCCAGACGACCACGACGCTCCACGACCACTGTCTTTGCCGTCGCGTCGGCCAGCAGGTGAGCCAGCCTGCGACGTTTCCCGTTCATCCCCGACCCGACCTCGACGACAACCTCGGCTACGGCCATGCCTTGCCCAGTCGCCCACTCGGTCAGCCGCGCCACCTGCCGGTCCAGATCACTCCGCTGGTCATGCGACGATACCCGCGCGTACAGCACCGTCCGAGCCGACTCGCGCTCAGCCACGTCGACGTTGACGAGGATCAGCCTCCCGACCCACGCCGTGAACTTCGACACCCCAACCCGGCCCGCCCACTCCGACAAGTTCATACCTTAATATTAGAACACATGTACGATAACCATAACCAACTCAACCGGCAGCAGTCGGATACCCCCGCGTTCAGTCCACCGCGCGATCCGGCGGCACAGGGGACGTCAATGTCCTCGGTACGCGAAGGAGCTCCCGGATTCTCCGTCGTGCCCGAACTGGTGTCGGGGCCGTCGGGACGCCCGGGAGCATCCCTGTCCCCGGCGAGGGGAGGAGGGACAGTGCCCGAAGCCCCGGTCGCGCCGGAACTGGCGCCGGGGCCAGCAGGACGCCGAGGGTCTGCGGCCTTGATCAGGAACGCGGTGAGCGTCGGCCCGGGCGGCAATTCGTCCAGCGGGCCGCCCTGGCAGAACGCCTCGGCCACCGCCTCGTCGCTGCCGTCCGGGGCGTCCTGGCTCAGTGCCTCAAGCAGGTCCGCGGGCAGCCATCCAGGAACCGTCTGCAGGCCGGGCCCCGCTGGCTGCCCATCCGGGGGAGCCTCGGGCCCGGCGCCGTCACGATGAGAATTTCCAGGAGAATTTCGCGTCGCGCCGTCTTCAGAATCACCGCGCGAAACATCATCGGCTGGCTCATTGATCGGCACCCCTCACCTCCCCGGATCCTCTCATCGTTCTTCGAACAGAATATCGTTACGATCCTGTTCCGTCTATAATATTAGAGCAAAGATTCGATCGTAGGTACTATGTTCCCACCGTCGCCGGCTTCCTCGAGGCTGGATTGTCAGACCCCAGTGAGACGATTGCCTTATCCGGAATCTGACCTAAAGGACCGCAACCATGAAAGGTGCACAAGGGGTCGGACCAGGCGGCTCACATGATCATGCCCCGGGCTGGGAGCAGAACAGCGGACCGGGCCCGGAGCAGAACAGCGGACCGGGCCGGCCGAAAGCGGAGAATCCTGCGGATCTTGCGCGCTTGTTCCTGGACCGCGCCAATGCCGGTGACGTAGCAGGAGTCGTCGCGCTCTACGAGGCAGATGCCGTGCTGGCTTTTCCGCCGGGGCAGATCACCGTCGGGGCCGACGCCATCCGGGAGGTATATGAGCAGTTTTTGTCTCAGCGCCCGACGCTGACGTCAGCGGGGCAGTCAGAGCCATTGGTTAATAAAGATGTCGCCCTGACGTCGACCCGCCTTCCCGGCGGGGGAGCGACGGTGGAGGTAGCCCGCCGGCAACCGGACGGAACGTGGCTATGGGCGGTTGACCAGCCCCGAATTATCTAGCCGTTTCTGGTGATCTGCCGGCAGCCCTCCCGTATGCCGTCCAGCGTTCCCGCGGCCGGCAGCGTTTCCAGCCGTCACGCTTTCCAGGGCTCACCCGTCAGTCGCTCGTACACGTCCACATACCGGGCGCGGGTGGCTTCAACAATGTCGTCAGGGATGGGCGGCCCGGGTGGGGTCCGGTCCCAGTCGAGCGTGGCCGACCAGTCGCGCAGGAACTGCTTGTCCATGGAATGCTGCGGCCGTCCGGGGGCCCAGGAAGAAGCCGGCCAGAATCGCGACGAGTCGGGCGTGAGCACTTCGTCGGCGAGGACGATGGAACCATCCCCTGCGCGGCCGAATTCCAGTTTCGTGTCGGCGATGATGACGCCGCGTTCTGCCGCCAGATCGGCGCCCCGGCGATAGATCTCCAGCGTGATCCGCTTCAGGGCGGCGGCCGTTTCGGGACCCACCACGGCGGCCGTTTCATCATAGGTGAGCGGCTCGTCATGCCCGGCGGCGGCCTTGGTTGTGGGCGTGAAAACGGGCTCGGGCAATTTCGCGCCTTCGGTCAGGCCCGGGGGCAGCGAAACCCCGGAGATCGTTCCGGATGCCCGATAAGAAGCGAGGCCGAGGCCGGCCAGGTAGCCGCGCGCGATGCATTCCACCGGAATCATCTCGAGCCGCCGGCATCGAATGGCGCGCCCGGCCCACTCGGGCGGAAAATCGGAAGCGGACACGACATGGTTCGGCACCACGCCGGCCAGCTGACCGAACCACCACAGTGACAGCTGGGTGAGGATTTTGCCCTTATCCGGGACGGAGGTTGGCAGAATGACGTCGTAGACGCTCACCCGGTCGGAAGCGACGAGAATGATGTCGTCCCCGTCCGCGTACAGATCGCGGACTTTGCCGGAATGTACGAGCTCCACGAGCGCTCCCGGATGGCGGCGGAAGGTCGGCGCAGGTCACGCCCCCGGGGGAAGTTTAGCGATCTCCGGCGTACGATCAGGGCGATGGCGGCGGAGGGCGGCACGATGACCGGCTCTGAAGCACGGCACGGCGCGAGGCACCTGGACGCGTCGTACCTGCAGGTGCAGACCACGACCGATTCGCGGGCCGAGGCGATAGAGCTCGCCCGGGTGGCGGTCGAGTCCAGGCTCGCAGCGTGCGCACAGGTGGCTGGCCCTATGACCAGCACGTACTGGTGGGACGATGAGGTCGAGCGGGCCGAGGAATGGCTGGTCGTGCTCAAGCTGCCCGCGGACCGCTACGACGAGCTGGCCGACCTGCTCACCGAACGGCACAGCTACGACGAACCCGAAATCGTCGCCACCCCCATCATCCGGGGGTCTGCCCCCTACCTGACCTGGATCACGGAGGAAACCCGCCCCCGGCCGGCTGAACGCGCAAACGGCTGACGCCGGCCCGCAAGGCGCCCCCCGGAAGCCTGCGCGCCCCCAGGGAACCCGGCGCGCCCCCAGGGAACCGGCGCCAAGGGGACCGGCGCCGCCGGTCAGCCGACCTCCGGCGGAACATTCCAGGTGAGAATCACCGGGTTGTCGTGCTCGGTCCCGAGCGAGGAGATCGTGCCCGTGTCCAGCCGGAACAGCCGCCCGCCGGACGGTTCAAGCAGCAGCCAGCGGGCGGTCAGCACCCGCAGCATATGGGCGTGCGCCACCAGGGCCACGTTCCCGCGGCCGAGCAGCGGGCGGACCCGGGCCAGCACGCGGTCTGCGCGTTCACCGACCTGCTCAACGGTCTCACCGGGGTGGTCGGCGTCTCCCGGGATCACCCCGTCCCGCCACAGAGACCAGCCCGGCCGCTCGTCCTTTATCTCCTCTGTGGTCCGGCCCTCGTAGCCGCCGTAATCCCATTCCCACAGGTCGGGGTCGGGAATGGCGTTGGCCAGCCCGGCGAGTGACGCGGTGCGTTCGGCGCGCTGGGCCGGGCTGGTGAGCGTGGCGGTGATGTTCAGTTTGGCCAGTACCGGGGCCAGTGCCACCGCCGTGGCCTCCCCTTTCGGGGTCAGCGGAACGTCCGTGCGGCCGGTGTGCCGCCCTAGACGGCTCCACTCCGTTTCGCCGTGCCGGACCAGGATCAGGTTTCCCATGGCCACCATCTTCGCGATGCCCTGCCAGTCCGCGGTGTGCGGGGCGGCAATGTCCCGCCCGGTATCTCCCCGCAAACTGCGAGGACAATCCGCCGTTCCGCGCCCATCGGCCCGCTGACCCGCGCCGATCGCGCCGATCGCGTCGACGTCGTGAACATCATGACGTTCGACTACTACCTGGCCAGCGAGCCCGCCCCGCTCGACATGGGCGCCGAGGCAGTCGGCGCCGCGCAGGCGACACACGCCCAGCTGGCCACGCTGTACCCGGGGGCCAGTCCCGCGCGGCTGCGGGCCATGGAAGGGATCACGCTGATGCCCGGCATCGACGGCTGGCTCCGTGACCGGCGGTCTGAAAAAAGGCCGATAGGGCCGATATCGGATAGATAGGGCAACAACCCCTACGATCGAGGCATGCCGGCACCGAGCGGGAACGGCCCCGACCCCTGGTTCGAGCCGTTTGACCGGTCACCCACCGCCGACCCGGCGAAGGACCACGCTCCGCAGGACCACGCTCCCGGCGGAACCGCCCCCGCCGCTCCCGGTGCTTACGCCACTCCTGGTGTTCCTGGTTCCCCCGCCGTTTCCGGGGCTTCCGGGCCTCCCGGTCCTCCCGGGCCTCCCGGGCCTCCCGGGCCTCCCGGTGCTTCCCGGGGCTTCCGGTGTTCCCGGGGCTTCCGGTGTTCCCGGGCCTTCCGGTGTTCCCGGGCTTCCGGTGTTCCCGGTGTTCCCGGTGTTCCCGGGGCTTCCGGTGTTCCCGGGGCTTCCGGTGTTCCCGGGTCTCCCGGTGCCTTCGCCGTTCCCGTGGCTTCTGATGCTCCCATGGCTCCCGGTACCCCGACGGCCAGGCGCCGGCGCCGCTGGCTCGTGACCGTCGCCGTCGCCGTCGCCGCGGTGATCTGCCTGATCGCCGCGTTCAGCGCGGGCAGCCGGGCGCACGCCGAACTGACCCGGAAGCCCACCGCCGCCGAACTGTCCAGCGCGGCCGCTCTCGGCGTCGCGAGCCGCTGGCAGCGCTGGACCGCGGGCCAGATCTTCCCGGCGCGGCTGTCCTATACAACGGACCTGCTCACTCAGGAAACGGCGCAGCGAGCCGGGATCGCGCCCGGCTACGGCTGCGCGGCGGCCCTCGATGTGCCGGTGGCCGTGACCGCACGCCGTTACGGCTGCCGGGCGGCGCTGCGGGCCAGCTACGTGGATCAGCTGGGCGGCGTGGTCTACACCGTGGGGGTACTGGCGTTCCCCAGCCCGCGCGCGGCGGGCCACTTCATCGGTCACTATCAGGCAGGCCAGAGCCCGGTGAGCGGCCTGCGTGCACTGGCACTGCCGGGGACCGGCGCGGCGGCCTTCAGCGATTCGGCCCGGCAGGCGGCGTCGGCGCAGCAGGACGGGCCTTACGTGGTGCTGACGGTCGCGGGCTATGCGGACGGCCTGGCCTGCCGCGACCGGCGAGCGAAGGGCATCCACGTTCGATCCGGCGACCCAGCTCGCGGCCGAGATCGGCATGCCGCTGACGGAGCCGGTAACCGTCCGCTGCGCTACCCCGGAGTGGTCATGCTGACCCCCCGCAGCCGCGCCTCCCGGACCCCCCAGACCTGCCCGTCCTCGCCGGGCACAAAAGCTTCCCAGACCACTCTGGCACGCTGCGTCACACTCGCCATGATAGTCACATTCGCCGTCGCGGCCGTGCTCGCCGTGACGGCCAGGTCGCCGTTCCGTATCCCGGTGATCCGGTCCCGTGCGGCCGGCGGGTCATCGCTGCGTGCCACGGCCGCGGCCACGCTCCGGTCCGCCGGCCCGCCGCCCGAGATCCGCTCCATTGAGCAGGCGCAGCTGGCCGCGATCGGCGTGACCGCGGCCTGGCGGGTCACCCGGGGGGGCGGGGTGACGGTCGGGGTGCTGGACTCCGGCGCCGACCCCACCGCTCCCGACCTCACCGGGTCGGTGACCGTCGGCGCCGACTACACCAAGGGGGCGGACCCGCCCGGCTACCAGCCGCCGCACCTGCACGGCACGTACATCGCCTCGCTGATCGCCGGGCATGGAAGCGGGCCCGGCGACGCCGGCGGGATCATCGGCGTCGCGCCGGCCGCCGCCATCTTGTCGGTCCGGGTGATCCCGGATGACCAGGAGCCCGGATTCGCCGCCTACAACGAGAATTCCGCCTATGACGACGCGATCGGCAACGGCATCCGGTACGCCGTCAGCCACGGCGCCTCCGTGATCAACATGTCGCTGGGCGGCGAGACACCGACCCGGAACCTGCGTGCCGCGGTCGGCTACGCGATCGCGCATGGCGTGGTCGTCGTCGCGGCCGCGGGTAACGCCGGCGCCACCACCAGCGGTTACACGCCCTACAGCTACCCGGCCGCCTTCCCGGGCGTGATCTCGGTTGCGGCGGCAGGCGCTAACGGCCGCCGCGCATTCTTCTCCGACCGGAACGCCTCCGTGGTGATCTTGGCTCCGGGTATCAACGTCATCGGCGCGGGGCCCGGCGGAAGCTACCTGCAAGGCAGCGGAACCAGTGCCGCGTCCGCCTTCGTCGCCGGGGTGGCGGCGCTGATCCGGTCGCGGTATCCCCGGCTGAGCCCGGTGCAGGTCGAGCAGGCCGTGATCTCCTCGGCGGTGGACCGGCCTGGCGGCTACAGCCCCGACGTGGGGTTCGGCGAGGTTAACGCGCCTGCGGCGCTGTCGGCCGCGGCCCGGCTGGCGGCGACGGCCCCGGAGCCGGGCCTGGCCGCCGGGGCGCATTTCGGGAGCTCTCCAGGCGCGATCCAGGTGGTGCACCGCGACAAGGCCCGGATCGACGGCTACGGCGCGGCCGGGGCGGTCCTGGCGCTCGCTGGCCTGGCCCTGCTGACGTGGGTATTTGTCCGCATCAGGCGGTTCCGGTTGGGTAAGCGCGAAGTTGGCGCGACCCCGTTACCAAAAAAGTCGCATTTAAAGCCCTAGCGTTCCGTTCATGCCAGAGCTGAACGGGGGGCCGGACGGCGAGCCTCCGGGATCCGCCGGGCACCAGTGCGGGTCACCAGTTCATCAGCGACATAAAGAAAGCCGGCACGATCACCGACGATCCACCACCGGTGGCCAAGCTGGCCGGCTACGGAGCCGCCGCCGTCGGTGTCATCTGCCTGATCGCCGCCTTGCTGCTGTGGCGACGGCTGCGACGCGCGCCCGGGACCCGGCCGCCCGGCGCCCGCCGGCGCGTCACAGCAGCTTGCGGAGCCTCAGTAGGTCACGCATGCTGGCGTGGACCTTGACCCGCCCGGTCAGCCAGGCCCGGGGGAAGGCACCGAGGTCGTCGGCCATTTCCAGGACCGCGTCGCTGCTGGCGGTGAGCCGCACATTGGCGGGGGGTTCGGCCGTCCCGGCCTCGTGCACTGGGTCCGCGCCGCCCGGGCCGAACCGGGTCACGAACGTGACATCCAGGTCCGAAACGTGGCAGGAGAACGAGCGGCCGCTGAAAAAGGCATCGCGGTCTTTGGGGTCCAGCTCGGCGAGCCTGCTCGTCAGCTTCTCGAATGCCTCGCGGCATTCCTCGGCCGTGACCATCGCGGCTTCACTCCCAGGATCATCGGGACGGTAGCGTTCAACGGAGGGTAGCGCAGTCGGCGCGCGAGAATGAGTAAGGGGCGAACGCATTTGACCGAGGAGGACGCGACGGCCGGCTCGTGGCCAGCGATGGAAGACATTACCGGGGCAGATGACGCCCCCGGGACGGGAGATGCGCGCGTGGATGCGGCAGTGGCGCGGCTCCGCGAGCTGACCGACGCGCCGCTCGACGAGCACCCCGTCATCCTCGGCGAGGTCCACGACCGGCTGCGCGAGGTGCTGGATGAACTCGGCCCCGCCACCGCCGGGCCATCAGCCCCCTCCCCACCGGCCGCCACCTCCGTCCCGCCGGGCACCTCCGTCCCGCCGGCCACCTCCAGCTCGCGCGGCACCCCATGACCGGACGGACCGCGCGCAGGAGCCCGCGCACCCGGCTCGACGCCGAACTGGTCCGGCGTGGCCTGGCCCGCTCGCGTGAGCAGGCGGCCGACCTGATCGCGGCCGGCCGTGTCATGGTGAGCGGCGAAGCCGCCGCCAAGCCCGCCACCCAGGTGACCCGGGATGCGCCGATCACCGTCGCCGGCGATGACCAGGACCCCGGCTACGTCTCCCGCGGCGGCCACAAGCTGGCCGGTGCGCTCGCCGCCTTCCCGGACCTGGCCGTGGCCGGGCGTTACGTCCTGGACGCCGGCGCCTCCACCGGCGGCTTTACGGACGTGCTGCTGCGCGCGGGCGCCGCCCACGTGACCGCGGCCGACGTCGGCTACGGCCAGCTGGCCTGGTCGCTGCGAACCGATCCGCGGGTGACGGTGCTGGACCGGGTCAACGTGCGTTCGCTGCGGCCGGAGCAGGTCGCCGGGCCGGATGGCCGCCTGCCGGACCTCGTGGTCGCGGACCTGTCGTTCATCTCCCTGGCGCTCGTGCTGCCCGCGCTGGCCGGCTGCTCCGATGCGGACGCGGATTTCGTCCTGCTGGTCAAGCCTCAGTTCGAAGTGGGCAAGGGCCGTGTTGGCGCGGGCGGGGTCGTGCGCGATGCTGGATTGCGGGCCGAAGCGGTCACCTCCGTCGGGCAGGCCGCCGCTGGCCTGGGCCTGGGGGTACGCGGCGTCACGGCCAGCCCGCTGCCCGGGCCGGCCGGGAACGTCGAGTACTTCGTCTGGCTGCGCCGCGGAGCCCCGCCGCTGGACGAGGAGGACCTACGGCGCGCCATCGCCGAAGGCCCCCAGTGAAGCCACCCGGTGACGGGCTGACGGAAGCGAAGGACATTCAGACAACAATGGGCGCAGTGAACGTCACGAACGGCAGGCGGACTGCTCTGGTCGTGGCGCATACCGGGCGCAAGGACTCGCTGCGGAGCGCCCGGCTGGTCGTCGAGCGGCTCATCGCCGCCGGTATCAACGTACGGGTTCTCGTGCCCGAGGCGATCGACATCGACTGCGCGGGCGCGCATGAGGTGGCGGCCGGCCCGCACGCCGCCGAGGGAGCGGAGATCGTGATCGTGGTCGGCGGGGACGGCACGCTGCTGCGCGCCGCCGAGCTCGCCCGGCCCGCCAGGGCGCCGCTGCTGGGCGTGAACCTCGGCCACGTCGGCTTCCTGGCCGAGGCGGAACCGGACGGCCTGGAAAACACCGTCAACCGCGTCGTCGCGCGGCATTTCGTGGTCGAGGAACGGATGACGGTCGACGTCATGGTGATGCAGGACGGCGCCACGGTCGCGGCGACGTGGGCGCTGAACGAGGCGACGATCGAGAAGCTGGCCCGGGAGCGGATGCTGGAGGTGGTCACCGAGATCGACGGCCGCCCGCTGTCCCGCTGGGGCTGCAACGGCGTCGTGTGCGCCACCCCGACCGGATCGACTGCGTACGCGTTCTCTGCGGGCGGGCCGGTGGTGTGGCCAGAGGTCGAGGCCATGCTCGTGGTGCCGATCAGCGCGCACGCCCTGTTCGCCCGGCCGATGGTCGTCTCGCCCCGGTCGGTGCTTGCGGTGGAGGTCATCGGCGGCTCCGGCCACGGGCCCGCGCCGGCCGCGCCGGGCATCCTGGCCGAACACGCCGGCGCGCCGTCGGCCGGTGCCGTCATGTGGTGCGACGGGCGCCGTAGGGTCGACCTAGAACCCGGCGCACGGGTAGAAGTCCGGCGCGGCGCGCTCCCGGTGCTGCTGGCCCGGCTGCTGCACGGCGACGAGTCGGGTGACGAAGGCGGCGCCCCGTTCACCGACCGCCTGGTCGCCAAGTTCGGCCTGCCGGTGGCGGGCTGGCGGGGCGGTCGGCTGAGTGGCCGGCCCAGGGCGGGACGGGACGGCGAAGAGGAGACGGCTGGCGGTCATGCTTGAGGAAGTCCGGATCACGGGACTCGGGGTCATCGACGACGCGATGCTCGAGCTGTCCCCGGGTTTCACGGTCGTGACGGGCGAGACCGGGGCCGGCAAGACTATGGTCGTGACCGGCCTGGGGCTGTTGTTCGGCGGCCGCGCGGACCCAGCGCGGGTTCGGCCGGGCGCCCAGCGCGCCATCGTCGAGGGCCGGCTGCAGATCGATCCCGACAGCAAAGTGGCGCGTCAGGTTGAAGAGGCCGGCGGGGAGCTGGACGACGACGGCGCGGGCCTGGTGATCAGCCGTTCGGTATCGGCCGAAGGCCGGTCGCGGGCACACGCCGGGGGACGCTCGGTGCAGGTATCGCTGCTCACCTACCTCGCCGACAACCTGGTCGCCGTGCACGGGCAGTCGGACCAGCAGCAACTGCTGCGGCCCGGGCGGCAGCGGGAGGCGCTGGACGCCTACGCCGGGCCCGGGCTGGCGGCCGCCCGCACTGACTACCAGCGGGCCTACAACCGGCACCGGGAGACCCGCGCAGAGCTGGCCGAGCTGACCCGGATGGCCCGCGAGCGGATCGCCGAGGCGGAGGATCTGCGCCAGGCCCTGGCGGAGATCGAGGCGCTCGACCCGGCCGCCGGCGAAGACGCCCTGCTGCTTGCGGAGGAGGAGCGGCTGGGCAACGCGGAGGCGCTGCGGGCCGCGGCCACCGCCGCGCACGAGGCGCTGCAGGGCGACCCGTCCGCGGCCGCGGCCTACGACCGCCCGGATGCGATGACCCTGGTCGGCGGGGCGCGGCAGGAGCTGGACGCGGTACGCCAGCACGACCCGGCGCTCGCGGGCCTGGCCGACCGGCTGAACGAGGCGTCGTACCTGCTGGCCGATGTCGCGGGTGAACTGGCCTCCTACACCGAGTCGCTGGACGCCGACCCGGCGCGGCTCGCGGCGGTGCAGGAGCGCCGCGCCGCACTGGCCCGGCTAGTGCGCGCCTACGGCAGCCGCGCGGCCGCGGAAACCGCCGTCCGCCCGTCCGGGGACCCGGCGGACCTCACGGACCTCACGGACCCCGCAGGCCTGGCGGACGCAGCCGGGACCGGCGAGCCCGCCCGGCTGGCCAGCGACAGGAGCGGCGACCTGGCCACGGTGCTCGCCTGGACCAAGGTCGCCGCGACCCGGCTCAGCGAGCTGGAAGGCGACGACGACCGGATCGCCGAGCTGGCCCGGGAGGAGGCTGAGCTGGCCGCGCGGGTGACCGAGCTGGCCGCTACCCTGACCGCGCTCCGCCAGGACGCCGCGATGAGGTTCTCACGCGACGTCACCGCCGAGCTGACGGCGCTGGCCATGCCGCACGCCCGGCTCGCCGCGGTGCTCCGGCCGCTGGAGGAGCCGGGCCCGCACGGTGCCGAGGACGTGGAGATCAGGCTGGCCGCGCACCCTGGCGCACCGCCGCTGCCGCTGAGCAAGGGTGCCTCCGGCGGTGAGCTGTCCCGGGTCATGCTCGCCATCGAGGTGGTGTTTGCCGGCGCGGACCCGGTCCCCACGTTCGTGTTCGACGAGGTCGACGCGGGTGTGGGCGGCAAGGCCGCGGTGGAGATCGGCCGGCGGCTGGCCCGGCTGGCGCGGCTGGCCCAGGTGATCGTGGTGACGCACCTGCCGCAGGTCGCCGCGTTCGCCGACAACCACCTGGTCGTGACCAAGGCGGGCGACGGCCTGGTGACGAGCAGCGGCGTGGTCCGGCTGGATCAGCCCGGCCGGGTGCGCGAGCTGTCCCGCATGCTGGCCGGCCTGGAGGATTCGGAGTTCGGCCGGGCCCACGCGGAGGAACTGCTCACTATGGCGGCCCAGGAACGCGAGTCGGCCTGAAATCTATGCAAGAAAATGACGGAACTTGCCGTACGCTTGCAGCATGGCACATCGGCTCGGCGACGTAGCGCGTAAGGCGGGGGTGAGCGAGGCCACGGTGTCTCGCGTGCTGAACGGCCGCCCTGGCGTGTCGGAATCGACCCGTGCGGCCGTCCTGACCGCCCTGGACGTGCTCGGATACGAGCGGCCAACCCAGCTGCGCGGGGATCGGGCCCGGCTGGTCGGGCTCGTGCTGCCGGAGCTGGAGAACCCGATCTTCCCGGCCCTGGCCGAGGTCGTGGGCGGCGGCCTGGCGCAGCAGGGCTTCACCCCCGTGCTCTGCACGGGGGCCGCCGGCGGCCTGTCCGAAGCGGCCTACGTCAGCATGCTCATCCAGCAGCAGGTGTCCGGCGTCGTCTTCGCCGGCGGCCACTACGCCGAGGACGATTCGCCGCACGAGCACTACCGGCTGCTGAAGGAACGCGGCGTCCCGGTCATGCTGGTCAACGCGGCCATCGACCAGCTCGGCTTCCCCCGGGTATCCACCGACGACGTGGTGGCCGTCGAGCAGGCGTTCGGCCACCTGTGGTCGCTCGGCCACACCCGGATCGGCGCGGTCGTCGGGCCGCCGGACCACATGCCGAGCCGGCGCAAGCTGGCCGCGCTGGCCGCCGAGGCGGACCGGGCCGGGATCGAGGCCAGGGTCGAGCACGCGCTGTTCTCCATCGAGGGCGGCCACGCCGCCGGCACCCGGCTCATCGAGGCCGGGGTGACGGGGATCATCTGCGGATCGGACCAGCTCGCGCTGGGCGCCGTGCGCGCCGCCCGGCGGGCCGGACTGAGCGTGCCGGATGACCTATCCGTCGTCGGATTCGACGATTCGGCCCTGATGACCTGCACGGCGCCGCCGCTGACCACCGTCCGGCAGCCGATCGAGGCGATGGGCCGGACCGTGGTCGCCATGCTGGTCAACCAGATCGAAGGCGTCCCGGTGGCCCCCGACGAGCTGCTGTTCGAGCCCGAACTCGTCGTCCGCGGTTCCACCGCCCGCGTCGCCCCCGAGCGCTAACCGCCCGGGCCCGGGCCCCGCCTGCTCTCCCGATAGGGCAGCGGTGGTACCACCGTGGCCGCTTTGGCGGCCACGGTCGACGTAGCCCCGTGGTGGCCCGGCCCCGTGGTGGCCCGGGCCCGTGGTGGCCCGGCCGCCTGGGGTACAGGGCTGCCATCCGCTCCACGCCGCCGACGTCGCAATGCGGACATAGGCCCGCGATACGGCCGCCCGGACACCGGTCACCGCCCCACCAGGCGTTACATCCTTCGTTATATAGTAGTTATCTTGCAGATTGTTATTCAGATATTGCATCCATATGCCGCCGCATGTAGCGTAAGTGTCACCCTGGCTCCATCGACGTAGAAATGGCTAACCTCACCGCCGGCGGAGTGAAGGGTTAGCCTGCCAGTTGAATTGGAGCGACATCACTGTGAGCGACCACACCCCGGCTTCGGCACCAGCGGCGGCCCCGGTACCTGCCCCGGCGGGCACCGCGGCTGGCGCGGCGGGACCGCCACACGGCGGGCCATGGTGGCGCAACGCTGTCATCTACCAGGTTTACGTCCGTAGTTTTGCCACCGGTCCCGCGCCGGCTGATGGTCATGCTGCCGAACGGGCCAGGATGGGGGTCGGCGACCTAGCCGGGGTGCGCTCCCGGCTGACGTATCTGGCTGACCTCGGCATCGACGCGATCTGGTTCAATCCGTGGTACTCCTCACCGGGCGCCGACGCGGGCTACGACGTCGCCGACTACCGGTCGGTGGACCCGCTGTTCGGCACCCTGGAGGAGGCCGAAAAGCTGATCGCCGAGGCCCACCAGCTGGGCATCCGGATCATCCTGGACATCGTGCCTAACCACGGCTCGGACCAGCAGCAGTGGTTCATCGACGCGCTGGCCGCGCCGCCGGGCTCCGCCGAGCGGGCCCGCTACATTTTCCGCCCGGGGCGCGGCGCGCACGGCGAACTGCCGCCGAACAACTGGGTCTCGGAGTTCGGCGGCCCCGCCTGGTCCCGCACGACCGGGCCGGATGGCCAGCCGGGGGAGTGGTACCTGCACCTGTTCACCCCCGAGCAGCCCGACTTCAACTGGGACAACCCCGAGGTGCGGGCGGAGTTCGAGGATGTGCTGCGGTTCTGGTTCGACCGCGGGGTGGACGGGTTCCGTATCGACTCGGCCGCGCTGCTGGTCAAGGATCCAGCACTGGCCGACGTCGAGCCGGCCGCGAAGACGGGCGATCACCCATTCGTGGATCAGGACCGGGTGCACGACGTCTACCGGGCCTGGCGCCGCCTCGCGGACCAGTACCCGGGCGATCGCGTGCTGATCGGTGAGGTGTGGCTGCCGGACGTGGAGCGGATGAGCCGGTACCTGCGCGCGGGCGAGCTGAACTCGGTGTTCAACTTCGACTTCCTGTGCTGCCCGTGGGACGGGACCGTGCTGCGCTCGGTGATCGACGCGACGCTCGACTCGCACGCCCGGGTGGGCGCCGCCGCGACCTGGGTGCTCAGCAACCACGACGTGATCAGGAACGTCACCCGCTACGGCCGGGCCGACACGTCGTTCTCGCTGCCCGGCCGGCGGATCGGCGAGGACACCGATCTCGCGCTCGGGACCCGGCGGGCCCGCGCCGCGGCGCTGCTGTCGCTCTCGCTGCCGGGCGGGGCCTACGTCTATCAGGGCGAGGAACTGGGCCTGTGGGAGGTGGAGGACATCCCCGATGAGCTGCGCCAGGACCCGATGTGGCAGCGCTCCGGCCACGCCAACCTGGGCCGGGACGGCTGCCGCGTGCCGCTGCCCTGGTCCGGCGACCGGCCGCCGTTCGGCTTCCTGCCCGGCCCGGACGGGGCCGCGGTCACCTGGCTGCCGCAGCCGGCCGGCTGGAGGACCCTGACGGTCCAGAGCGAGCTGAACAACCCCGGCTCGATGCTTGCCCTGTACCGGCACATCCTGCGGCTGCGGCACAGCGCGGCGGCGTTCGCCGGCGAGGACTTCGCCTGGCTGGACGCCCCGGACGACGTGCTCTGTTACCGCCGCGGGACCGACGTCACCGTGGTCGTCAACGTCTCCGGGCTCCCGGTGGAGCTGCCGCCGCACGACGGCATCCTGATCGCCAGCGGCGAGCTGGCCGGCGGGGTGCTGCCGCCGGATACCGGCGTGTGGCTGCGGACCCGGTCACCCGCGTCCTGACCGGGAAGGTGTGGCCGACACCAGCACCGGCCGGTGATCCGAGCCGGCCGTGCGCAGCACCCGCGCCTCCGCCCGCACCCCCGGCGACGCGAGGCAGTAGTCGATCGCCCGGACCGGCCGCCGCGCCGGGTGCGTCGGCTTCGGCGGGCTGGGGCAGAACGTGACCCCCGGCAGCTCATCCAGCCAGCCCGACGGCCCGGTATTGAAGTCGCCGCACGCCAGCCAGGGCCCGTCCAGGTTCCGCAGCAGGGCGGCGAACCGGCTCAGGGCATGCGCCCGGTCGTCCGCGTTGCTGGCGGGCAGGTGCGTGCTGATCACCCACACCCGCGCCTCGCCCACGTTGACCTGGGCGCACACCGCCGTGCGCGGCTCGGACGGCTCGGTATTCTCGTACCGCTCCGGCGCGTGAATCCGCCATTGCTGCACCGCGGTCGGCGGCAGCCGGGTCAGCAGCGCGTTCCCGTACCCCAGCTCCGGCGGGCTCCCGCCGAATTCGAGCGCCGGAACGAAGACCCAGTGGTACCCGAGCTCGCCGGCCAGGCCGCCCAGCGCCGACGGCGCGCCCCACGCTTCCCTGACCTCCACCAGCGAGACCACGTCCGGTGCCGTCTCCCGGATCAGGCCGGCCACCGCCGCGTGGTTCGGCGCGCCCGCGTCGTCCCGCCAGGAGTGAATGTTCCAGTGCAGCATCCGCAGCCGCCCCGCGTCCGTCACCCCCGCAGCGTAACGATCGCCCGCGGCGCCCCTGTCCGGCCGGGCCGGGCGAGGCGCACTCGGGGACCCGCAGCAGGGTGTCAGGTGCCAGGCACCCGTCCCATGGCCCAGCCGAACTCGGAGATAATCCGGACGCCGAGACCCTCGGTACACAGCGGGCGGATCGCCTCACGCACCGCGCCGGCGAACCGCTCGTGGCCAGCTTCCTGCAGGGCGGGCCACGATGGCCCCGCCGAAGCGAGCGCCCGCACCGCCAGGTCAAGGTCTGGCCACTCATTGACGACCTGCGCGGTTCCCCGCTCAACGAAATCCAGGCCGGCGTCAGCAAGCATCTGCTCAGCCACCCCAGGCCGCCCTGTATCGCCCTGATTGAGGGTGGCATCGACATGGCCAGGCGGCGACAGTTCCATTAGCGCCGCGAAGTACGGCAGCAGGCCAAGCCGCTTGGGTGAGCCCCAGAAAGTGAACCCGACCAGCCCGCCCGGGCGCACCACCCGACGGGCCTCGCGCAGCGCATCCTCGCATCCCTTCCAGATCCCGTTGAAGCTCGTCGCCGCATCGAACCGGCCGTCTTCGAACGGCAGGTCGAACATGTCGCCGACCCGGAAATCGGCATCCGGGGTGCGCGCCCGCGCGATCGCGATCAACGCCTCAGAAGCATCAACGGCGGCAACCACGGCCCCGCGCCCAGCCGCGACGCTGGCCGCATACCCAGAGCCACAGGCAATGTCGAGCAGCCGCGTCCCCGGGCCAACGCCAGCCCGGTCAAACAGCGCGTCATTGGCGCGCCGCGCATACGGCTCCATCAGATACGCCCAATCGGTGGCCCGCTCACCCCAGGCCCGGCCTGACTCGATCCAGCCCATCGGCGATCGCCTCCACTGCCATCCGCATTATCAGCCGCTCGCCATAGTCTGCCGATTCCCGCGCGCCAGGTTCTCCCGTCCGGGCGGATGCCGGGCGGCCAGACCGGCCGCGTCCTCCCCATCTGGCCCGGACGGCCGCCACGGAGACGTCGTGACAGCTACGCCAGGCCGGGACGGTCAGCTGTGCGGGTCCTTGACGTAGGTGCCCCGGCCCTGGACGCTGACGATCAGGCCTTTCTCGCGTAGCTCCTTCATGGCCCGGCGGATCGTCAGGTAGGCCACGCCCCAGTCGTCCGCCATGGCTCGCTCGGCCGGCAAGCGGTGACCGGGCTGCCACGAGCCGTCTTCAATGTGCGCCGTCACGTATTTCACGATCTGCACGTAGATCGGTATTGGGCCCTCGTGCACGATGTCGGGGCCTTGATCATCCACGAGAACCAACCGTAGGGCACCGCTGACCTGCGACTACACATGTAATGCCTCACATTCGTATGCATTGCTATGAAGAAGGCAATCCGGTCAGCGCACACTTCATGCGTCAGACGGGCCGGCCGGCATTACGCCGGGACGGACAGGGACAGGCCGAACCGTCCCTGCCGGTCCGTCCACCACTCGCGTAGCGCCAGACCCGCGGCGGCCAGCTCGGCGGTCACGCCCTCCCGCCGGAACTTCGCCGACACCTCGGTCCGCATTTCCTCTCCGTCCGCGAACTCCGCGACCAGATCGATAACCGGGAGGTGGACCGTCTGGGCCACGGCGGAACGCAGCCGCATCTCGATCCACTCCTGCTCCGCGTCCCAGGCGGCGACGTGCTCGAACGCGTCCAGATCGAAGTCGGCGCCCAGCTCGGTATTCAGCACGGCCAGCACGTTCTTGTTGAAGGCCGCGGTCACCCCGGCGGCGTCGTCGTACGCCGCGAGCAGGACCGCCGGGTCCTTGGCCAGGTCGGTGCCCAGCAGCAGGCTGTCGCCCTCGGCCAGGCTGGCGCGGATCCGGGCCAGGAACGCGGCCCGCTGCGGCGGCAGCAGGTTGCCGATCGTGCTGCCCAGAAACGCGACCAGCCGTGGCCCGCCGCTCCGGTCCCGGGACGGCAGGCCGAGATGCTCCTCGAAGTCGGACACCACGGCGCGCACCTCAAGCCCCGGGTATTCGGCGAGCAGGGCGGTGGCCGCGGCCCGCAGGGCCGGCTCGCTGACGTCGACCGGCACGTAGCTGCCGAGGGTGCCGGCCGCGCGCAGCGCGTCGATCAGCAGGCGCGTCTTCTCCGACGACCCCGACCCCAGCTCGACCAGCGTGCCCGCACGGCTCAGCGCGGCGATCTGGCCGGCCGCGGCCTGCAGGATCTCCCGCTCGGCCCGGGTGGGGTAGTACTCGGGCAGGCCGGTGATCTTCTCGAACAGCTCACTTCCGGCCGCGTCGTAGAACCACTTGGGTGGCAGGGACTTCGGGACGCTGGCCAGCCCGGCCCGCGCATCGGCGCGCAGTGAGCTGGCCAGGAAACCGTCGGGCAGTCGGCGCTCAACACTGAGCGGTGTCGTCATGAACGCTGGTCCCTTCCGTGGGGGATGTTGCTGCCGGCCATTCCTTCGGGGAAACTTCCGTGCCGGACCCGGTCGGCGTCGTCGGCGTCGACCTCCGGGGGAGTGGGCAGCGACCGGACGCGCACGTCGGCCGCGGTGGCGGTGAGCAGCGACCGGTCCGGTACCTCGATCCACCCGGGCTCCTCGTCGGCGGGCTCGGACGCCACGACCACGCTGTCCGCGGCCTGGGTGCGCCCGGCGCCGTTGCTCCGGCTGCTGCCCGCCGTCTGCCGGTACCAGAGTGTGTGCCCGGCGGCGGTGGCCGCGATCGAGCTCCCGTCCGTCAGCAGGAAGTTGAACCGCCCGCTGACCTGCGCGATGTCGAGCAGGCCGATGACCGCGGCCAGGGCCTCGCCCGGGGCGGCGCCGCGGCGCAGCTGCTTCAGCGTGAGCGCCCACAGCAGCGCCGAATCGACCCGGGCGTCCAGGTCGAGCAGCTCCAGCGGAGTGAGGCTGGCGGCGAGCCCGGCGGCCGTTTCCGGCCAGCCCACGAGCGCGCCGTTGTGGCTGAACAGCCAGTGGCCGGCGCCGAAGGGGGAGCAGGCCGACGCCCCCGGCTCGGTCCCCGCGCTCGCGTCGCGGACCGCGGCCAGCAGCGCGCCGCTGCGCGTCACCCGGGTCAGGTCGGCGAAGGACGGGTCCGCCCAGATCGGCCCCTGCCGCCGGTAGCGGGCCGGAATCGGCTCCCCGCCGGCGTACCAGCCCACGCCGAACCCGTCCACGTTCATCGTGCCGCTGTTGCGCATCATCCGCGGCGCCCAGGCCTGCCGGTACAGGCCGTACGGCGGGTCAATGATCGCTTCGCGCAGGGTAACGGGCGGCCCCAGGTAGGCCAGGTGGCGGCACATCAGGCGGTCTCCGGGGCGGCGGACCGCGCGGTGCGGAAACCGGCGAAGATCTGGCGGCGGACCGGGTAGTCCCAGTTGCGGAACGTACCGCGGCAGGCGTCCGGGCTGACCGCGAACGAGCCCCCGCGCAGCACCTTGTACTCCGGGCCGAAGAAGACTTCCGAATACTCGCGGTACGGCCACGCGCGGAAACCGGGATAGGGCAGGAAGTCGCTGGACGTCCACTCCCAGACGTCCCCGATGAGCTGGCGGGCGCCGGACGGGGCGGCGCCGTCCGGGTAGGAGCCGGCCGGGGCGGGCCGCAGATGCTGCTGGCCCAGGTTCGCCCGCTCCGCCGTGGGCGCGTCGTCGCCCCAGGGGAAACGGCGGGAGCGGCCGGTCGCCGGGTCGAAGCGGGCCGCCTTCTCCCATTCGGCTTCGGTGGGCAGGCGGCGGCCCGCCCAGCGGGCGTAGGCGTCCGCCTCGTACCAGCACACGTGCATCACCGGCTCGGCCGGCGGGACCGGCTCGGTGCGGCCGAAGATGGTGCGGACCCACTCGCTGCCCTGGCGTTTCCAGGCCATCGGCGCGGACAGTCCGGCCCGCTGCCGGTGCTCCCAGCCGCCCGGGGTCCACCACCGCGGGTCGTCGTACCCGCCGTCGGCGATGAACGCGGCGTAGGCGGCGTTGCTGACCGGCGTCGTGTCGATGAAGAACGGCGGCACGTGGACGGTGTGGGCCGGCCGTTCGTTGTCCAGCGACCAGGGCTCACTGGACGTGCCCATCGTGAACGGGCCGCCCGGTACCGGGACCTCAGCCGGCAGGCTGAACGCGTCGGCGGGCGGGGCCGCGGGCGGCGGCGCGGCCAGCACCGGCGGTCCCTTCCGGAGCTGGTGGGTGATCAGCATCGTCTCGTCGTGCTGCTGCTCGTGCTGCACGATCATGCCGAACGCGAAGCCGTCATCGGTGAGCGGCGTCCCGGCGAACCGGGCCCGGGCCAGAACGTCGAGCACCCGGCCGCGGACGTCGGACGCGTACGTGCGGGCCTCGCGCGGCGCGAGCAGTGGCAGCGACGGCCGCTCGGACCGGGGGTGCTCGAACGCGTCGTAGAGCGGGTCGATCTCCGGGTGAATCGGGTCCTGGCCGCCAACCGCGCGCAGCAGCCACATCTCCTCCTGATTGGCGATGTGTGCCAGGTCCCAGACCAGCGGGGACATCAGCGGCGAATGCTGCCGGACCAGGTCGGCCTCGTCCACGCAGTCGGTGAGCGCGGTCGTGCGGTCCCGGGCGGCGATCAGGGCGGCGGCGATCTGGCTGCGCAGGGTCTCTGTTGCTTCGGCGGTCACTGCATCCCTTCCAGTTGGTCGTCGGCTGGGCATCGGCGTCTGAGCACGTACCGGTCGGCGAATTCGGCGACGCGGCGGCGGATGTCCGCGGGCGCGCCGGCGCGGCCGAGGGCCGCATCCACCGCCTCGAAGCACTGCCGGCTGGACCGGGCGAGCACCGGATCGGCCAGGCCGTCCCGTGCCGCCCGGAGCCACGGGTTCCCATCCGGCGCCCCGTTATCCGCGCGCCGGCCATTTTGCGGGCCGCGGCCGGCGCTTCCGTTGCCTGCTCGGGGGCGGGTGCCGCTGCCGTTCGGGCTGGGCCAGCGGCCGTTGCCGCGTGTCCCGGCGCGGCCGGCGTTGCCGCCCGTCCCAGGGGTGCCGGCGTTGCCGCCTGTCCCAGGGGTGCCGGCGCTGGTGCCTGTCCCAGGGGTGCCGGCGCTGGTGCCTGTCCGGGGGGTGCCGTGGCCGCCCGCCCGGAACGGGTCGCCGTGGCCGGGGCCGGTCGCGCGGGGGTCCCACAGGGGTTCGGCCGCGGCCATCGCCTCATCGGCGGCCCGGGCGTCCTCGAACAGGGCCCACGCGACCGCGGCCGGGACGATCCAGCCATCCCCCGGCTGCGCGTCGATCATCCGAAGCTCCAGGTGGCCACGCGGCCGCACCGGGGGGAACAGCGTGGACAGGTGATAGGCGAGGTCATCCAGCGTGGGCGGCCGCCCGGTTTCCCGGCGGCCGCGTTCCCGGTCGCGGCAGCCGGGATTGGCCCGGTCGCGACGGCCACCGGCCCAGTCGCGGATCCAGTCGCGGAAGGTCAGGCCGGGCGGCGCGGTCCAGGACGGCGACCCGGGCCGGCGCACCAGCATCAGCTCGGCGTCCAGCGCGTAAGCGACGTAGCGGTCACGCGGGTCACACGCGTCAGCAGCGTCGCCGTCGCCGGGTGGCGGCCGGGTGCGCCCGGGGTCGAGGTGCCCCCAGACTTCCTGGCGGGTGGACCGCCAGCCGGACGGCTTGCCCTGGCGGAGCGGGGAGTTCGCGAACGCGGCCACCAGCACGGGCCCGATGTGGTGGGCGAGGCGCCAGCGCCAGCGGTAGCCGCCGGTGGCCGTGGTATCGCGGCCGGCGTCCAGGCACACCTGGACTGACGCGGTGTTGCACATCATCTCGCGGCCCCACGGGCCGCTGCGGTCAAAGAACTCCTCCATGGCCACGTAGCGGGGCAGGTCCAGCACACGACGGGGAGGGCGGATCGGATCGAAGCCATAGCCCTGCAGGTCCAGGCCCGCACGCTGTACGGCCTGGCGGAGGGTGGTCATCTCCTGCCGGACGGCCGTCACGCACTCGCCGAGGCTGTCGGCGGGTGCGGAGCTTAGTTCCAGCTGGCCGCCGGGCTCAGTGGTGAGCAGGCTCCCGGAAGGCAGCGCGGCTGGGGAGGGGAGAACGGCCGGGGCGGTGAGATCGGCGACGGCCGGGAAAATGCGCTCCGCCGGAACGGGGAGCGAGGGATCACGGGCATCGCGGACCAGCCACTCGAGTTCGACGCCGACCCGGCGCGGAGGCCCGGTCTTGAAACAGATGCCGTGGACGTGTGCCTCGGCATCATCCTCGGTCAGCGCGTTCTCCGCCGGCCCGTCAGCTGGGCAGTTCATCGGCAGCCCCTTTCCCCGGAAAGCACGGATCATGCTGCGCGCAGATCCTCTGCCAAACCGTAACAAGGGGGTCTGACAAAACGGCACGGGCGAGACCGGAGCCGGGACAATAGGACCCATCCCCGGCGCCAGCGATCGCGAGCCGGGCGTTCCGGACCTTGGTGCTGATCAGGCGCGGGGACTCCGTTCTGATGCCGCGTACCGGTCTCGTTAACAACCATGCCACAGCCCCCGCGATTCCCCCGCCGGGCTCCCCAGAGGGGAGTCGCCCCCGCCCCACCCCTCCCCACACGTGTGCCGCTTCCGCTGCCCCGCGGGGGCGCGGCCGGGGAGCCACGATGGCGCCACCGTCGTCGCCATGACGACAACGGCGTTACCACCGCTGCCCCAGCGGAGCGGTGCGGGGGAGGTGATGGGCGAGGGGAGAGGGAGGAAGGCAGGAGGGAGGAAGGCAGGAGGGAGGAAGGCAGGAGGGAGGAAGGCAGGAGGGAGGAAGGCAGGAGGGAGGAGGGAGGAAGGCAGGAGAGGGAGGAAGGCAGGAGAGGGAGGGGAGGGGCGGGCGAGGCCGGGAGGCGGTCAGGCGGGGGAGGTGGCACGGACGGCGATCCGGCCAGGCTCACCGGAGTGCACCGTGCCGACGACTGCGGCCCCGGAGTCGCGCGCCCGCAAGCCTGCACACAGTGCGTCCACCGCGGACGGCGGTATCGCGATCAGCAGGCCGCCGGACGTCTGGGCGTCGTGCAGCAGGACGGCCGTGACCGGATCGGTGTCCGGCTCGATGTCGGTCACGTCCGCCAGGTACGACACGTTGGCGTTGGTGCCGCCGGAGATGAACCCCGCCGCGGCCAGGCCCGCGGCGCCGGGCAGCAGCGGCACCTGATCGGCCCACACCTCGGCGCCGACCCCGCTGGCGCGCAGCATCCGGTGCAGGTGACCCAGCAGGCCGAAGCCGGTCACGTCGGTGGCGGCCACCACCCCGGCGTGCAGCGCCGCCTCACTGGCCGCCGCGTTCAGCGTGGTCATGGCGCCGACCGCCGCCGCTAGCACGTCCGGCGGCGCCGCCCCACGCTTGTGCGCCGTGGCGACCACGCCGGTGCCGAGCGGCTTGGTCAGGACGAGCACGTCGCCGTCCCGGGCCCGGTCCACGGTCATCAGCTTCCGCGGATCGGCCAGCCCGACGACGGCCAGCCCGTACTTGGGCTCGGGGTCGTCGATCGTGTGGCCCCCGACGACCACGCAGCCCGCGGCCCCGGCCGCTTCCGCGCCACCGCGCAGCACGTCGGCGAGCATGCTGACCGGCAGGGTGCTGCCCGGCCAGGCGGTCAGGTTGAGCGCGATGACCGGCCGCCCGCCCATCGCGTAGACGTCCGACAGGGCGTTGGTGGCGGCTACCCGGCCCCAGTCGCGCGGATCATCGACGATGGGCGTAAAGAAGTCGGTCGTGAGCACCAGGGCGCGGTCCTCGTCGAGCCGGAGCACCGCCGCGTCGTCGCCTTCGGCCGCCCCGACGAGCAGGTCGCCCGTCGCCGGGACGAGACCGCCCGGGTCGCCCGGGCCGGTGCCGAGCGTGGCCATCAGCTGATCCAGGGCGGACAACGGCAGCTTGCACGCGCAGCCCGCGCCGTGCGACAGCGCGGTGAGGCGGACCCGCTCGCCGGCCTGCCCGTCCGCCGTCCGGCCTGCCGCGCCGCTGGCGGGTGCGCCGTCGCCCCCGGTGCCGCCGGCCGGTGCGTCATCGGCCGGCGTGCCGCCGGCCACCGTGCCGCTCGCCGCTGGGTCATTCGTTACCGGCGTGCCATTGGTTAGCGTTTCATCGGTCACTGGGCCCTCATCCTTTACGCGCTGATCGTCTCCAGAGGGGCGCGGCCCCGCCGGAGGCCATCCTCTCCCCGGTCCGTTCGGGATTATCAGCGGCCCCCCGCCCGCCCGCCACGGTCGGCCGGGCGCGGCGCTCGCTGAGCACTTGCCATCGTGCCGCATGATGGACAACAGCACCGCGGCCCCGGCGCTCGCGCGATCTGTATGGGTCTGGTAACACGCCGTAGTTACCGAGATGACGGCGAGTGGTCGGGGGCTCTGGCAGGATGGAGCAACGATGAAGGTGCCGTCCGTAAGGATCCCGGTTATCCGCCGTGGCAAGTCCGATGAACTGCCCGGGGTGGTCGCTCCCGCGCGCCTGGACCGGCGGACGAAGAACCTGACCAAGCGGCTGTGCCCGGGCGACATCGCCATCATCGACCATACCGACCTGGACCGGGTCGCCGCCGACGCCCTGATCAGCCGCAAGGTGTCCGCCGTGGTGAACGCGGCGGTCAGCATGAGCGGGCGTTACCCCAACCTCGGGCCTCAGTTGCTGATGGACGCGGGCATCCCGCTCGTCGACGACGTCGGCCCGGAGGTGTTCACCCGGGTGACCGAGGGCGCATCCGTCCGGCTCGACGGTGACACCCTTTACCTGGGCGAGCAGGTCGTCGCCAAGGGGACCCCGCAGACGACCGAGACGATCAGCGCGATGATGGCCGAGGCGCGGGCCGGGATCGTCACCCAGATCGAGGCGTTCGCCGCGAACACCATGGAGTTCCTCAAGCGTGAGCACGAACTCCTGGTGGACGGGGTCGCGCTGCCTGACCTGCGTACCAAGATGGACGGCCGCCACGTCCTGGTCGTGGTCCGCGGTTATCACTACCGTGAGGACCTGGCCGCGCTACGGCCCTATATCCGCGAGTACCGGCCCGTCATGATCGGGGTCGACGGCGGCGCCGACGCGCTGCTGGAGGCCGGGTACGTGCCGGACGCGATCGTCGGCGACATGGACTCCGTCACCGACGAGACCCTGCGCTGCGGTGCCGAGCTCATCGTGCACGCCTACGCGGACGGGCACGCGCCGGGCCTGGCCCGCGTCAAGGAACTCGGCCTGACCGGGGCTGTCTGCCCAGCCGCCGGCACCAGCGAGGACGTGGCCCTGCTGCTCGCCGACGGCAAGGGCGCGAGCCTGATTGTGGCGGTCGGCACGCACTGGACCCTGGAGGAGTTCCTCGACAAGGGCCGGTCCGGGATGGCGAGCACCTTCCTGACCCAGCTCCGGGTCGGTACCAAGATCGTCAACGCGAAGGGCGTCAGCCGGCTGTACCGCAGCAGGATTTCGGGCTGGGCCCTGATCGTGCTGGCGCTCGCCGCCGCCGTGACCGTGCTGGTCGCGGTGGCCGCCTCGCCCGCCGCACCCATCCTCTTCCGATACTTCGACGCAACGTGGCATTCGTTCGTGTCCTGGCTGACCGGATTGTTTAAGTGATCGATTTTCGTTATCACCTGGTTTCCATTGTCGCGGTTTTCCTGGCCCTGGCCGTCGGCATCGTGCTCGGCTCCACCGAATTGCGCGGCGCCGCGCTCACCGCCCTCGACAGCACGTCGCACGCGCTCAGCCAGAAGCTGGACGCCGCCAACAACCAGAACAGCGCGCTCCAGCAGGAGGTCAGCGGGGACCAGGCGTTCGCGCAGGCGGCCGAGCCGGTGCTGCTGTCCCACCTGCTCGACGGCAAGCGCGCCGTCGTCATCACCGCGCCGGGCGCGCCGTCCGCCGTCGTCAACGGCATCACGACCGCCCTCGGCGACGCGGGCGCGACGGTCAGCGGGCAGGTTGCCCTGTCAGCCAAGTTCGCCGACACCAGCGCCAGCAACCTGAGCCTGCTCGACCAGCTCACGCAGCGGGTGGCGCCGTCCAACCTGACCCTGGCCAATGGCACCCCGCAGCAGCAGGCGGCGCAGGTCCTGGCGAGCGCCCTGGTGTCTTCGGGATCCTCGTCGTCCGGCGGTTCTTCCGGGTCCGGCGGGAATACGGCTGGCAGCCAGGAGGCCCAGACGATCCTGTCGAGTTACTCGGCCGGCCAGTTCATCACCGTCAGCGGCCAGCCCGCGCAGGGGGCGACGCTCGCCGTCATCGTGACCGCGGCCACCGCCCCGTCCGGCGGCACGTCCGATCCGGCCAACCAGGCGATCGTGTCGCTGGCGCAGGAGTTCGGCAGCAGCAGCCAGGCCACCGTGGTGGCCGGGCCGTCCGCCGGGTCGGGCCAGGGCAGCGCCATCTCGGCGGTGCGCTCCAGTGGTGCCGCGAACAATGCGTCCACGGTCGACAATGCGGACGAGGTCAGTGGCCAGATCGTTGTCGTCCAGACTCTCGCGCAGCAGTTGAACGGGCACAAGCCGGGCAGCTACGGTACCCAGTCGGACGCGACGTCCGCGGGGCCGAGCCCCGCGCCCACCCCGAGTGGCTCGCCGTCCGCCGGGACCAAGACCACGTCGAAGGGAAAGAAGTAATGACCAACGCCCGGCGAGCTGTGGCTCCGGCCGTCACGGCGGTGATCGCGGCCGCGGCCGCCCGCGCCGCGTACACGGCCCTCACCCGCAACCCGCCGGGTGGAGCGGGACGCTGGACCCGCACGAACCACCGCGGCGAGCCGGTCACGCTGCTGGAGGGCCCGGCGGCGGCCCTGGCCGGCGCGGTCGCGGCCGCCGCCGCAGCCGGGGTGCCGGCCCGGTCCCGCGCCGCCCTGGCGGCCGCCGCGGCCGGTGCGGCCGCGTTCGGCGGTTACGACGACATCGTCGGATCGGGGGACCGGCGCGGCTTCCGCGGCCACCTCGGCGCCCTCGCCCACGGCGAGGTGACCACCGGGGCGGTGAAGCTCGGCGGCATCGGCGTGACCGGCGTCGCCGCGGCCGCCCTCACCGGCGGCCCGGCCGTGGACGTCGCGGTCAACTCCGCGCTCATCGCGGGCTCGGCGAACCTGCTGAACCTGTTCGACCTCAGGCCTGGCCGGGCGCTGAAGGTGGTCATAGCCGCCGGGGTGCCGCTCGGCGTCAGCCAGCTCGCGGCCCGTCCCGCGGCCCGTCCCGCGGTGGGCTCTGGCCGCGCCGCGCGCCGGGCCCGGGCCTCGCGTGCTGCGGGCGCGCCGGCCGTCGCGGCGCCGCTCGGGGCGGCCGTGGCGCTGCTGCCCGGGGACCTGGGGGAGCGGGCCATGCTCGGGGACGCCGGCGCCAACGCGCTCGGCGCCATGCTCGGCGCGGCCGCGGCTGGCAGCCTGTCCCGCCGGTCCCGGCTGGCCATCCTCGCCGGGGTCACCGCGCTGACCGCGGCCAGCGAGGTCGTCAGCTTCACCAAGGTCATCCAGCGGACGCCGCCGCTGCACTGGCTGGACATGCTCGGCCGCAGGCCCGCCCACGCGGCCCCGTCGTCCGGCCGCGCCGCGGCGGCCGCCCCCGCGGCGGCCGTTCCGGCCCAGGGCGGCCCGTATGCCGCGTCGTCCGAGGGCTCCGGGCACAACGCAATGGCTGCGCCGCATTCCCCGTGACCGCGCCGGTAGCCGAGCGGGGGCCGACTCGGCAGCCAGGTAGGGGGATCGGCCGGGCCGCCGCGATCATCGGTGTCCTCACCGTGCTGTCGGGCGTCATCGGCTTCGTCCGGCAGCTGGTGTTCGCGCACACCGTCGGGGCGAGTTGCGTCGGCACCGCCTACACGACGGCCAACCAGGTACCGAACATCATCTACAACATCGTCCTCGGCGGCGCGCTGACCAGCGCGGTCGTGCCCGTCCTGGCCGGCCCGGTGGCGCGCGCCGCAGGCTCTGGGGGTGCGAGGGGCGCTGCGGGCGGGGCGGGCTGTGCGGGCGATGGAGCGGCCGCCTCCGCGGAGGCCCGGCGGATCGCGTCGGCCCTGCTCACCTGGACGGTGCTGCTGCTCGTGCCGGCCGCCGTGGTGATCGCGCTGGTGGCCGCGCCGCTGACCGCGTTGCTCATCCCGGCCGCCCGCGGCTGCGGGCATGCGGCCACGCTGGCGGTCAGCGCGCGGATGCTCGTCGCGTTCGCCCCGCAGATCCCGCTCTACGGCATCGCGGTCGTGCTCTACGGCATCCTCCAGTCACACCGCCGTTTCACCGCCCCGGCGCTCGCCCCCATCCTGTCCAGCGTCGTGGTGGCGGGCGCGTACGTCGGATTCCAGGCTCTCGGTAACGGCTACCAGAACCGGCCGGGCGCCCTTCCGGCCAGCGCGGAACTCACCCTGGCCCTGGGCACCACCGCGGGGGTGGCGGCTCTCGCCCTCACCGCGGGTGTCCCGGCCGGCCGGCTCCGGCTCGGGCTGCGGCCCGCGCTGCGGTTCCCGGACGGCGTCGCGGCCCGGGTCCGCGGGCTGGCCATGGTCGGCGTGATCACGCTGATCGCCCAGGACCTGTCGACGGTCGCGGCGATCGTGCTCGCCAACGGCCTGGGCGAAAGCGGTGCGCTCGTCCTGTACAGCTACGGCTGGCAGGTGTTCTTCATCGTGTACGCGGGCCTCGCCGTTCCCGTGGCCACCAGCGTGTTCCCGGTGCTGTCCGCGCGGGCCGGTGACCGTACGGACGCTGCCCGGGCCGAATTCGACGACACCAGCGCCGCGGCCAGCCGCGCGGTCATGGTCATGTCCTGGCTGGGAGCCGCGGTGCTGGCGGGCGCGTGCGTGCCCCTGGCGCGGGTGTTCGCCACCCACAATCACGCGCAGGCCGGCCAGCTCGCGGCGGCGCTCGCCCTGTTCGCGCCGGGCCTGGCCGGTTACGGGCTGACCGCGACCCTGTCCCGCGTCATGTTCGCGGCCGGGCGCAGCCGGGCCACGGCGGTCGCCGTCGGCGGCGGGTGGCTGCTGGTCATCGTGGCCGACGTCGCTATCGTCCCGTTCGTCCCGCCGTCCTGGGTCGTGCCTGCGCTTGGCCTGGGCACCACGATCGGGCTGTCCGCGGCCGGGATCGCGCTGACCGCGACGGTACGCCGGTCGCTCGGGCCCGCCCCGCTGCGTGGTGTGCCGCGCGCTACGCTCGCCGGGCTGGCCGCCGCCCTGGCCGGCGCGGGGGCCGGGGCCGGGGTGGCCGCGTCTCTACCGGTCAGCGGTTTCCTGCCCAACGCCGCGGTCACCGTGCTCGCGTGTGCCGTGGCGGCGCTGGTGTTTCTCGCCGTGACGCTGCTCGCCGGCGGCGGTGACCTGCGCGCGGCGTCCGGGCGGCTGCTCGGCCGGTTCCGCGGGCCGGTGCTTCCGCAGCCTCCGCAGACTGGAGCCCGAGGGTGAAGGTTGCGTTTGTGCTCGGCACCACGGCGGGCGGCACCGGCCGGCACGTGCAGATGCTGGCGGCCGGGTGCGCGGTGCGCGGCGTCCCCTGCGCCGTGTTCGGGCCGCAGGAGACGCGGCGGGATTTCGGCTTCGGCCATGGCGGTGGCGTGGAGTTCGGGGCCGTGCACATCGGTGACCGGCCGAATGTGCGGGATGGCCTGGCGGTGCTGCGGCTGCGCCAGTTGCTCGGCGGTTCCGGCGCGGACGTGGTGCACGCGCACGGTCTGCGGGCGGGCGCGCTGGCCGCGGTCGCCCTCTCGCTCCGGCCCTCCGGCGGCCCGCTGCCCCTCGTGGTCACCGTGCACAACGCCCCGCCGTCGGCCGGGGTCAACGGCGCGATCTACCAGGCGCTGGAGCTGATCGTGGCGCGCAGCGCGGCCGCCGTGCTGTGCGTGTCGGCTGACCTGCAGGAGCGGATGCGCCGGGCCGGCGCTCGCGACGTTGGCCGCGCCCTGGTTCCCTCCCTGGGAAACGCCGGGCCGGCAAGTGCTGAGCTCGGCCCGGGGGCAGCCGCGGAGGCGCGCGGCCGGCCCCTCATCGTGACGGCCGGGCGGCTCGCCCCGCAGAAGGGCTTCGCCACCCTGATCGAGGCCGCAACGCGCTGGCAGGACCTCAGCCCGGCGCCGCTGCTGGCCATCGCCGGGGAAGGCCCACTGCGTGCCGAACTGACCGCGGCCGCCGCGCCGCTCGGCCCGGCGGTCCGGTTCCTCGGCCACCGCGCCGACGTCCCCGCGCTGCTCGCCGCCGCCGATGCCTTCGTCCTCCCCAGCATGTGGGAGGGGCAGCCGCTCATCCTGCAGGAAGCGCTGCGCGCCGGCCGCCCCATCGTCGCCACCCGGGTGGGCGGTATCCCCGACCTGACCGGTGAGGACGGGGCCCTGCTGATCCCGCCCGACGATCCGGCCGCCCTCGCCGCAGCCGTGCGTCGCGTGCTGACCAATGCCTCGCTGGCGCGCCGCATGGCGGGCGCCGCCCTCGCGCGGGCCCGCACCCTCCCGTCAGAAAACGACGCGGTCGAAGCCGCCCTCGCCGTCTACCGCCGCCTCACCGCCGCTGCCCTCACCGCTGGTCCCGGAGCCGCTGGTCCCGGCGCTGCTGGTCCCGGAGCCGCTGGTCCCGGCGCCGCTTCGTAAATTCCTTGCCGTCGTTTCCCGGCGGCTCCCGGTGGCGACGGGATCTTGTCACGCTATTCCGGGACTACCAGCGAGCCAAGAAGATGGTCACCGAACGCCGGTATGATGGGGCGATGGCGCTCTATCGCCATGCGCTGCTCCGGGACGCCAACAATATAGGCATCCGGTATGAGGTTGGCCAGCTGTACGAGCGCCTCGGGCTCTATCCGGATGCCCTCTACAGCTACCTGCAGCTGGTGAATGAGATTTTCCCGCCCCGGACCCGTAAAGGGCGCAGGGATCCCGCGCGTGTGGCCATACCGCGATGGTGGCCCGAAACGGCCAGAGACCCTTTCGTCATTCGTTACCGGTACACCATTGCCCTCAGTTCGGGGGCAATGATAGCGCGTGAGCTGTGTTCCCCTGACTGGATGCAATTGAGAGAGTGGATAAACTCACCGGCTGAGCGCAGTCCCGATGACCCTGCCCTCGAATACCGTCCCTGGCGGGCGTCCGAGCTGGCTGACATCCAGCGGCTGCTGAGCAGCGAGCTGGACACGCTCTTCCCATCCTGTGCCGACCCGGACGCCGGGCCGGGCGTACGGCCGTGAAAGGGCTGACGGTCCCGCCCGCCCGGCGGCGCTGGCGTGTCCCAATGCGGACCATGACCATCAGGCGTTCCGTACGGTGCGCATCGGCGTTGTTCGCCCCCTGGTCGTCATGAGGGCGGGAGCCAGTCGGCGGCGACTTGGGCGGCGAGCCTTTCCAGCAGAGGGCCGGCGTGGGCCATGCTGAACCGCACGTCCGGTTCCAGCGACGTGAGCGCGTACGCCGCGGCCAGCCCGGCGCCGGCCAGCGACTCCTCGTCGAGCGAGCAGGACCCCGCCACGGCGACCACCGGTGTCCCCGGGGAGGCGGCCCGGGCTGCCGAAGCGACCCCGGCCGGGGCCTTGCCGCGCAGCGTCTGCGCGTCCAGCGATCCCTCGCCCGTGATCACGAGGCTGGCCCCGGCCACCCGTTCACTGAACGACACGAGCTCCAGCACCACCTCAATGCCGGGGCGCACCCGCGCACCGAGGAAGGCCAGCGCCGCGAACCCGAGGCCGCCCGCCGCGCCCGCTCCCGCCCGCGCCCGGAAGCCCCGGCCCAGCGCCGCCTCCGCCATGCCGGCCCACCGGGCCAGCCCGTCCTCCAGCACCGCAATGTCCGCCGCGGAAGCGCCCTTCTGCGGGCCGTAGACCGCCGCCGCCCCGTCGGGCCCGAGCAGGGGATTGTCGACGTCGCTGGCCAGCAGCACGTCCACCTCGGACAGGTCCCGCAGGCCGGACAGGTCGAGCATGCGCAGCCCGCCCAGCGCGGCACCACCGGGCGGCACCGGCTGGCCGGCCGCGTCCAGCAGCCGGCCGCCCAGGGCGGCGATCAGCCCGGCCCCGCCGTCGGTGGTCGCGCTGCCGCCCAGCCCGAGCACGATGTGCCAGGCGCCCGCGTCCAGGGCGGCGGCGATCAGCTCGCCAACCCCGTAACTTGTCGCGGTCAGCGGCCGGAGCTGTCCGCCGGGCAGCCGGCTGAGCCCGCACGCCTGGGCCGCCTCGACCACCGCCACGTCACCGGGGCTGGAGATTGCGAACGCCGCCGTCACCGGTTCGCCGGTGGGCCCGCTCACACGGCGCTCCATCCGCCGGTAGCCTGCCGCCACCGCCGCGTCCACCGTGCCGTCGCCGCCGTCGGCGATCGGGATCTCGTCAGTCCGTATGCCCGGGACCGCTGCGGCCAGCCCCCGGGCCAGGTGCGCGGCCACGTCCGGCGCGGTCAGCGAGCCCTTGAACTTGTCCGGCGCGATCACCACCCCGTAGGGCCCCTGGGGTCCCTGGGGTCCGGTCTGCCCGTACGGGGCTGCCTGGCGCATGGCCTATCCCGCCGGGATCGAATTGCTGCGGGCCACGGCGGCGAACCATTCGGCGCTGCGCTTGGGGATGCGCCGCTGGGTGCCGTACTCCGTGAACACCAGGCCGAACCGTTTCGAATAACCGTGCGCCCACTCGAAGTTGTCCATCAGCGACCAGGCGAAGTACCCGCGCAGGTCGGCACCCGCGCTGATCGCCCGGAGCGCCGCCCGCAGGTGGCCCCGCAGGTAATCGATCCGTTCGGTGTCCTCGATCGTGCCGCCGGGGTTGATGTAGTCGTTGCAGGCTGCGCCGTTCTCGGTGATGTACAGCGGCAGCCCGGGGGCGTCGTCGCGCAGCCGGACCAGCAGCTCGTACAGGCCGTCGGGGTGGACGAGCCAGTCCATCTCGGTCACCGGTATGCCGTCGGGGTGGACGAACACTGCGCCGGGCGGCCCCATCGGCGTGTCCCCGCGGCGGAAGATCCCGTCGCCGCGGACGCCGACGATGTGCGGGGCGTAGTAGTTGACGCCGAGGAAGTCGATGGGGGCCTGGATCGTGGCGAAGTCCCCGTCCCGGATGAGGTTCGTCCCCGGTGCGTAATCGGCATCGAGCCGGTCCGGGTACGAGCCTTTCATCAGGGGACCGAGGAACACCCCGTTGATCCGGGCATCAACGTCGACGGCCAGCTCACGGTCCGCCGGGCTGGCCGGATCGGCGGGGTAGACCTGGGCCATGTTGAGCGTGATGCCGACCTCAGTGCCAGCCGCGCCCGCGCCCGCGCCCGAGCCCGCGCCCCCGGCCGCGCCGGAGCCCGATCCCGCGCCCCCGCCCGGGACCGCGGCCCGGACCGCGGCGGTAGCGCGGCCGTGTCCCAGCAGCAGGTGGTGGGCGGCGGCGACGGCCTGCCGCGCGTCCCGGATGCCCGGCGCGTGCTCGCCCCAGCGGTAGCCCATGTTCGCGACCACCCACGGCTCGTTCACCGTGATCCACTGCCGAACCCGGTCCCCGAGGGCGCCCGCCACGATCCCGGCGAAATCGGCGAACACCTCGGCGGTGTCCCGGGCCGCCCAGCCGCCCTTGTCCTGCAGCGCCTGCGGCAGGTCCCAGTGGTACAGCGTGACGACCGGGGTGATCCCGCGCTCCAGCAGCGCGTCCACGAGCCGGCCGTAGTGGGCCAGGCCCGCCGGATTGGCGCTGCCGCGGCCCTCCGGCTGGATCCGCGGCCAGGAGATGGAGAAGCGGTAAGCGCCGGCGGACAGTCCGGCCACCAGGGCCACGTCCTCATCGGCCCGGTGGTAGCTGTCGCACGCGATGTCCCCGGTATCGCCGTGCGTGGTCCGCCCGGGCTGGTGGCTGAACGTGTCCCAGACCGACAGGCCCTTGCCGTCCTCGGCGGGCGCGCCCTCGATCTGGTAGGCGGCCGTTGCCGCGCCCCACAGGAAGCCCGCGGGGAACGTGTCGCGCTGCCGCCCGTCCGCTGCCCCGCTGGTGTCCGCTGCCCCGCTGGCGTCCGCTGCCCCCGTCCCGTCCGCTGGACTCATCCGTTCCTCCTCCACGACGCCGGCGCGATTAACGCCGGCGCGATAACCCCGCCACGATAACCCCGCCACGATGACCAGGCCACGATGACCAGGCCACGATGACGAGGCCACGATGACCAGGCCACGATGGCCCCGCCGCCGGGTCGCCTGCGCGAACGACCAGATGGCGATCGGCGTCATCCGGGAACTGCAGCGGTCCGGTATCCGGGTGCCCGAGGACGTCGCGGTGACCGGATTCGACGACATCTTCCCGGGCCGGGTCGTCGGCCCGGCGCTCACCACGGTGAGCCAGCCGTTCCGGGAACTCGGCGCCCGCGCCGCCGCGCGCTTGCTTCAGCGGATCGAGGGCAGCGAGGTGGCGCCCCGCGCCGACGTCCTGCCCACCGGGCTGGTCATCCGGCGCAGCTGCGGCTGCCCGGCCAGCCCAGCGTCCCCCTCGCCGGCCCCATGAGGCCGGCGGGCTATACCGGGTCCGCCGCGCCCCGCTTGCGCGGCGGGCCCGGCCCGGGGGCGCTGCGGCGCTAAGCGCCGGGGCCGGGCGCCACGCCCAGTCCCGGCGAGGTGAGACACCCGACACGGTGATGCGTGGCGGCGCGGGGCCGGCCCGGGTAGCGCCCCGGACGATAGGCGCCTTTTGGCCAGCGGGCGAAGGGTCAGCACCGGCCGGTCACCAGAGGTTCACCATCCCGCCGGGTGGCCCATAGTGAGCAGTCATCCGGCCCCGATAGAAGGGATCGTCCGTATCTGTGACAACGACGTTGACAAGGGGCGGGATATATGCGCTTTTCTCCGCGAGGCCTGGCCGCGGCAGCGGCGGCAGCCGCTATTCCGCTCGGCGTCCTGAGCGCGGGCACCGCGTTCGCCGCGCCCGCTCATCCGGGGGCGCCGGCTCACCTAGGCGCGCCGGCTCACCAAGGCGCGGCCGCGTACACCGTGACCCAGGTCCTTGCTGGCGCTCAGCTGAGCCACACGTTCACCGCCGCCGGCTCCGCGAAGCCGGTCACCGAGCACCTCTCGTCCCCCGACGACATCACCACGCTCGGCGGCCTGTTCTACGTCACGTTCCAGAACGGCGTCGGCCCGCAGGGACAGGCCAGCGCCGACGGGAACCTTGACAGCACGATCGTGGCCTTCACCCCGGGCGGCCGGGAGGTCCGTCAGTGGGAGCTCCGCGGCAAGTGCGACGGCCTGACCGCCGACCCCTGGACCGGCGCGGTCATCGCGACGGTGAACGAGGACGCCAACTCAAGCCTTTACACGATCGACCCGGATGCGTGGCGGGGGAGCCAGGTCCAGCACTACGCCTACAACGAGCCGCTGCCGCACAAGGGCGGCACCGACGCCATCTCCGTGTACGACGGCCGCCTGCTGATCAGCGCGTCGGCGCCGGGCACGACCGGAACCGCCGCGCCGAACGCCGCCTACCCGGCCGTCTACACCGTGTCCCTGGACGCGCGGACCCACGTCGCGACGGTCCACCCGCTGTTCGGTGACGAAGCCAGGGCGACCGTGGCCAACGCCGGGAGCAGCGCCGGGAAGACCGTCAGCCTTGCTCTCACCGACCCTGACTCCAACGAGATCGTGCCACCGGCGGCGCCGCGGTTCCGCGGCGACTTCATGCTCACCAGCCAGGGTGACCAGGAACAGATCTACGTGCGGGACGCCGGCACCCGCCGGCAGAGCCTGTCGGTGCTCAGCCTGTCCCAGTCGGTCGACGACACGGCCTGGGCCCTCAGCGGGCCCGGGCGGCTCTACGCCACCGACAACAGCGGGAACACGGTCGACGTGGTGACCGGCCCGTTCCGCCCCGGGGCCGCGTTCGTCGCCGTCACGCCGTGCGACTCCAACAGCGCACCCGCGACCTGCCCGGCGCCGCCCGCCTTCCCGGCGAACTACCTCGGCGCGCTGGACATGTCCACCGGCCACATCACCCCGGTCACCACCCGCGGCGCTACCCTGGAGCCGCAGGGAATGATCTTCGTCTCGCCCTGAGCGCGGCCGCCACGGCGCCAGCCACACTAGGCTGGCGCCGTGGCGCATGTCCGGTACGGCTCAGCCGAGGATGCCGAGGCGATCTCCCGGGTCCGGCGCGATGCCTGGCGGGTCGCGTACGCCGGCATCATCAGCGCCGGGATCATCGAAATGGCGACCGGCGTGCCCGACACCGACCGCGAGCGGGCCCTCTTCGTCTCGCGGCCGTGGCGCCGGACGCTGGTGGCGGAGCAGGCACCGTCCGCGCCCGCTCCGTCCGCGGCGCCGGTGACCGAGGTCGTCGGTTACGCGAGTTTTGGTCCCGAACGGGACGTGGACGGGGCCCCACTCCCAGAACGGGCCGGCCGCGACGGCAGCCCGAGGCCCCGCTGCGCCGAACTGTATGCCCTGTACGTCACGCCGGCCTGGTGGTCGACCGGGGCCGGGCGGGACCTGATGCGCCGGGTCCTGGAAGAGACCCGGGCCGGGGGGTACCCGCGGATCATCCTGTGGGTGCTGGAGCAGAACGCCCGGGCCCGCCAGTTCTACGAGCGCTCGGGCTTCCGGCTGGACGGCCGGTCGTACCGGCCGGACTGGCTCGGCGGCGTCACCGAGGTCTGCTACGCCCGGGACCTCGACGGGCCGTAGGCCACCGGTTCACCAGCCGCGGGCGCGCCATTCGGCCAGGTGCGGGCGCTCCGCGCCGAGGGTGGTGTCGTTGCCGTGCCCGGGGTACACCCATGTTCCGTCCGGCAGTGGCCCGAACACCCGCGCCTCGAGGTCATCCATCAGCGAGGTGAAATCCTTGGGGTTCGTGGTCTTGCCCGGGCCGCCCGGGAACAGCGAGTCCCCGGTGAACAGGTGCGGCGATCCGGCCAGCCGGCCCTCGGCGTCATAACAGAGCGCGACGCTGCCGGGCGTGTGCCCGCGCAGGTGGATGACGGACACGGCCGAGTCGCCGAACCGCAGGATGTCGCCGTCGGTGATGTCATCGTCCACGGGGACGGGCAGTTCGCCGGCGTCTTCGGTGTGCGCGACGAGAACGGCCCCGGTGGCCTGCTGAACCTCGGCCAGCGCCTGCCAGTGGTCGTAGTGCCGGTGTGTCGTCACGATCCACGTGATGGGCGTGCCGCCGATCAGCTCGATCAGCCGATCCGCCTCGTTCGCCGCGTCGATGAGCAGGCCCTCGCCCGTCGCCGTGTCGCGCAGCAGGTAGGCGTTGTTGTCCATCGGGCCGAGGGCCAGCTTCGTGATCGTGAGACCGTCGATCTCACGAGTGTCCGGCGGCCCGCCGACTTTCACGTTCCCGGTGTAGGTCACCTGGCTATGGTACGGGCCAGCGGCCACGGTCGCTTGGCGTCGGTGAACACCGATCGCAACCAGTTGATTACGATCGGGGCCCTTGCTGCCAGGCGCCGATGATGTTCCCGGCCGGGTCACGGAACAGCGCCACCCACAGGTTGCCCTCCGGGTAGGGCGGTGTCGTGATCTCCCCGCCGTGCGCCGTGACCCGGGCGAGGGCCGCGTCGATGTCGTCCACGTAGATGTACGGCCGTACGCCCGCGTCCCCGCTTACGGCGAGATCCGGCCGGAAATGCCCGATCACGTGCCCGCTCCCGTCCGTGAAAGACGGCTTGCCGCGGTCACCGCGGACCTCCCAGCCGAACGCGCGCTGGTAGAAGTCAGCCAGCCGGCCGGCGTCCGGCGCGGGGATCCGCAGGTAGCTGACCCCGCCGGGCCGGAAGACGGTGGGCTCTTCGCTCATCGGGCGGCCGCCGGGGCGGTGCTGACCGGGGCCCTGCTGGCCGGGCCGGTGCGGACGCGGCCGCTCACTGGGGCGGTTCCTGGTAGATGCCGAGGATGTTCCCGGCCGGGTCGCGGAAGGCGGCGGTGAGCTCGGGTGCCTCCCAGCCGATGGGCTGCACGATCTCGCCCCCGTGCGCGACGATCGAGGCCACGGTCTCTTCGGCGTCGTCCACCATGATGTCGACCAGCAGGCCCGGCTCACCGGCCCACGGCTTGCGGCCCGTCACCCACATCCCGCTCACCTGGCCGGTGCTGTCGTCGAAGGCGGGGGTGCCGTCGTCATGGCTGCGCAGCGGCCAGCCGAACACCTCGTGGTAGAAGCGGGCCGACGCTTCGGCGTCGACGGCAGGGATCTGCAGGTAACAGATTTTGCCGTGATTGCTGGTCGGGGCCATGAGTGCCTCCTGGTTCTACGGCCGCCGGGACCGGAGTACGTGCGAAACTCGTCCTCGGCCAGGTTGACCATCAAGGTCATCGTGCCGTTGCGCAGCACCCGGTCCCGCCCTGGGGGCAGTGCGCTCTCGTAGCAGCCGAGGCCGCTGACGAAGGGAGCCAGCCGGGGCGAACGCGGGGCGACGCCTGCGCCGAGCGCGGTACCTTCGCTCCCGGCACCACCGTCGTCGCCGTCATTACGGGGTAGCGCTGGCGAGGACGGCCACCGCGTCGATGATCACGACGACCTTCGGCCCGACCATGCCCTTCTTCTTCGTCACGCCGAACTGGTTGCGGTCCACCGTGGCGGCGGCGCGGAACCGGGCGGTGCCGTCCTCGAGCCGGACCTCCTCGACCCTCAGGTCGGTGGGCACCGGCGTGCCGTGCGCCGTCACCGTCCCCGGGACGACCCAGCCCCTGCCCTCGGCCCGCGCCCCCTGGCCGCTGAACGTGATCTCCGGGTAGGCCTGCGCGTCGATCAGGGTGGCGGACGTGACGTCCTGGTCGCGCTTGGCGAGGCCGGACGAATAGCTGGTGGCGTCGATCGTCGCCTGCACGCTGGACTGGGCCGGGTCGTCGGCGATGGTCACCTCACCCGACACGAGCCGGAAGGTTCCGTGCACGGTGATCAGGCCGAACATGCCCTTACCGTCGGCCTTGACGGTGCTGCGCGCGGGATCGAGACGGTAGGTCCCCGGTGCGGGGGTGGTAACGGACCCAGCGGTCGGCGAGGACTCAGTCATCCGGGATTCTCCTTATACCTTGACGTAGCCGGCATACCTTGACGTAGCCGGCGTTCTTGACGTGGTGCGGTGCATCGCGGCGTTCCCCGCGGCCATCCCGGCCAGCGCCGGCCGCCGCGGGAACGTCCCTGTGCCGCCGTCCGGCAGCGCGGCCGAGGCGACTGTCAGCGGTACGGCTAACGTAACGCCGGAGGCGGCCGAGGGCATCTTCTTTCCGCTGCCGTCTGGCGTGCCGGCATTGCGGGCGGCAACCGCCGAGCCGGGGGACGCCGGGCCGGCGTAGCCCGTAGCCTGGAGGGAAGAGTTCCGTGGCCGCGGGTGTTGAGCAGGGGCCGAATCGCGGGCTTCGCGACGGGACGGTGCGACGGTGCGGAAGCGGCCCGGTTTTGTCAGACCCCCTGGCTAGCATGGAGTGGCGGTACGCCCACCCCAGACGAGCTGCGACGATGCGGGGCAGGGAGCCCACCGAGCCCAGTCCAGTCCACCGAAGCCAATCCAGCCGAAGCCAGCAGAGAGCCCAGCAGGGAGCAGAGAGCCCAGTGGCTGACCGACTTGTCGTTCGCGGCGCGCGCGAGCACAACCTCAAGGACATCTCGATCGACCTGCCGAGGGATGCCTTGATCGTGTTCACCGGGCTGTCCGGATCCGGGAAGTCCAGCCTCGCTTTCGACACGATCTTCGCCGAGGGCCAGCGCCGTTACGTGGAGTCCCTGTCCGCGTACGCGCGCCAGTTCCTGGGGCAGATGGACAAGCCGGACGTCGACTTCATCGACGGGCTCTCCCCGGCCGTGTCCATCGACCAGAAGGCGGCCAGCCGCAACCCGCGGTCCACCGTCGGGACGATCACCGAGATCTATGACTACCTGCGGCTGCTGTACGCGCGGGTGGGCAAGCCGCACTGCCCGATCTGCGGCCGCCCGATCGCGCGGCAGAGCCCGCAGCAGATCGTGGACCGGGTGCTGGAACTGGAGGAGGGGACCCGCTTCCAGGTGCTCGCGCCGGTCGTCCGGGGGCGGAAGGGCGAATACGCGGACCTGCTGCGCGAACTGCAGACCAAGGGGTACTCGCGGGCCCGCGTCGACGGTGTGGCCGTCCGGCTGGACAGCGCCACCGGCTCTGGCTCTGGCTCTGGCTCCGGCTCCGAGCTGCCGAAGCTGAAGAAGTACGAGAAGCACGACATCGAGGTGATCGTCGACCGGCTGGCGGTGAAGGACACCGCGCGGCGCCGGCTGACCGACTCGGTGGAGACCGCACTGGGCCTGTCCGGCGGGGTCGTGGTGCTCGATTTCGTGGACCTGCCGGAGAACGATCCGCACCGCGAGCGGATGTACTCCGAGCATCTGGCGTGCCTGTACGACGACCTGTCCTTCGACGAGCTGGAGCCGCGCTCGTTCTCGTTCAACTCCCCGTGGGGCGCCTGCCCGGACTGCACCGGCCTCGGCACCCGGATGGAGGTCGACCCGGAGCTGATCGTCCCGGACCCGTCGCAGACGCTGGCCGGGGGAGCGATCGCGCCGTGGAGCGGCGGGCACGTCAGCGACTACTTCGCCCGGCTGGTCGAGGCGCTCGGGGAGGCGCTGGGGTTCGGCCTGGACACGCCGTGGGAGGGGCTGCCGTCCCGCGCCCGCGACGCGCTGCTCAACGGGTTCGACCATCAGGTGCACGTGCGGTACAAGAACCGGTACGGCCGGGAGCGGTCGTATTACACGGCGTTCGAGGGGGTGGTCCCCTACGTCGAGCGGCGGCATGCGGAGGCGGAGAGCGACTCCAGCCGGGAGAAGTTCGCCGGGTACATGCGCGAGGTGCCGTGCCCCGCGTGCCGGGGCAGCCGGCTGAAGCCGATCGCGCTCGCGGTGACCATCGACGACCGGTCGATCGCGGACATCTGCGCGCTGCCTATCGGCGAGATGGCCAAGCTCATGCTGGACCTCAATCTTTCCGAACGGGACCGGCAGATCGCGGTCCAGATTCTTAAGGAGGTCAACGCCCGGCTCGGCTTCCTGCTCGATGTGGGCCTGGACTACCTGAGCCTGGACCGCGCCTCGGCGACGCTGGCCGGTGGCGAGGCGCAGCGCATCCGGCTGGCCACCCAGATCGGATCGGGCCTGGTCGGCGTGCTGTACGTGCTGGACGAGCCGTCGATCGGCCTGCACCAGCGGGACAACAACCGGCTGCTGGAGACGCTGCTGCGGCTCCGGGACCTGGGGAACACGCTGATCGTCGTGGAGCACGACGAGGACACCATCCGCGCCGCCGACTGGGTGGTCGACATCGGCCCCGGGGCGGGCGAGCACGGTGGCTGGGTGGTCGTGTCCGGGCCGGTCAAGGAGCTGCTGACCAGTGAGAAGTCGCTGACCGGTGCGTACCTGTCCGGGCGGGCGTCGATCCCGGTGCCGCAGATCCGGCGGTCGCCGTCGAAGAGCCGTGAGGTGGTGGTCAAAGGCGCCACCGAGCACAACCTGCGGAACGTCGACGTCGCGTTCCCGCTCGGCTGCCTGGTGGCCGTGACCGGCGTGTCCGGTTCCGGCAAGTCCACCCTGGTCAACGAGATCCTGTACAGCGCGCTGGCCAAGGAGCTGAACGGCGCGCGGACCGTCCCCGGCAAGCACACCCGGATCACCGGGATGAGGCAGCTCGACAAGGTGGTGCACGTCGACCAGGGGCCGATCGGCCGCACCCCGCGCTCGAACCCGGCCACGTACACGGGCGTCTTCGACCACGTGCGGAAGCTGTTTGCGCAGACCACCGAGGCTAAGATCCGCGGTTACCAGCCGGGGCGGTTCTCCTTCAACGTGAAGGGCGGCCGGTGCGAGGCGTGCTCCGGCGACGGCACCATCAAGATCGAGATGCAGTTCCTGCCCGACGTCTACGTGCCGTGCGAGGTCTGCCACGGGGCCCGGTACAACACCGACACCCTGCAGGTGCACTACAAGGGCAAGACGATCGCCGAGGTCCTGGACATGCCGATCGAGGAGGCGGCCGAGTTTTTCGAGCCGGTCCCGGCCATCCACCGGCATCTCAAGACGCTCGTCGACGTCGGCCTCGGCTATGTCCGGCTGGGCCAGCCCGCTCCCACCCTGTCCGGTGGTGAGGCTCAGCGGGTGAAGCTGGCGTCGGAGCTGCAGCGGCGGGCCACCGGGCGGACGATCTACGTGCTGGACGAGCCCACCACCGGCCTGCACTTCGAGGACATCCGCAAGCTGCTCGGCGTGCTCCAGCGGCTGGTGGACACCGGCAACACGGTCATCGTCATCGAGCACAACCTCGACGTGATCAAGACGGCGGACTGGGTCATCGACCTCGGGCCGGAGGGCGGCTCGGGTGGCGGGACGGTCATCGCGACCGGCACGCCGGAGCAGGTGGCGACGGTAGCGGGCAGCTACACCGGCGAGTTCCTGAAGAAGCTGCTCGACGTATGACCGGCCGGCCGTCGCCCCGATGACCGCCGTCGCCCCGGTGACCACGGTGGAGGTGGCGACCAGCCAGGGGCAGGCCCGGGCGGAGCTGACGCGGCCCGGCGGGCCGGGGGCGCCGTCCTTCCTGCTCGCGCTCACCCACGGCGCTGGGGGGTCGGTCACCGCGCCGGACCTGCTGGCCGCCCGGGACGCCGCCCTCCGGCTGGGCGGCGCGGTGGCCCTGATCATTCAGCCGTACCGGGTCAGGGGAGCCCGTGCGCCCGGCTCGGCCGCCCGGCAGGACCAGGCGTGGCAGGAGATCATCACGTCCCTGCGCGACGGAGCCTGGCTGACGCCGGGCCGGGGCACTCCGCTGATCGTGGGTGGCCGGAGCAACGGGGCCCGGGTCGCCTGCCGTACCGCGGTGGCGGTGGCGGCGGCGGGGGTGATCGCGCTGGCCTTCCCGCTGCGGCCGCCTCGGCGTGCCGGGAGCGCCGGAACGGACGCGGCAACCATCCGGGCCCAAGAGCTACGGTCGGCGGCCAGCCACGCGGTGCGGGTGCTCGTCGTGAACGGGGACAAGGATCCGTTCGGGATCCCCGATCCGGGCGATGCCATCCGGGTGGTCGTCCTGAAAGGCGAGTCGCATGCGCTTTCCAGGAACCCAGCGGCGGTGGCGGACGCGGTCGCCGACTGGCTCAGCGGCGTCGTACCGACGGTTCACTGACGGCGGTGTCATCCCGGCGTACCCGGCGAGCCATCAAAGAGTGGCGGTAACGCCCGTTCGGGACTGTGCCGGACGGGATTCATACGGATAACAATCGGATTGCTAACGCTTTAGCGAGCGTTGCCATTCTGTAATCATCCCCCGGAACGGGTACCCCGTTCCCGCGCATTGCCTGCAATAGGCTTTTCGCTATGCGCTGAAAATTTCGCCGGGCCGCGTTTAAGCGGCAGGGGCGTGCCCCGGCCGCGCGATGATGGCGGTCGTGTCAAATACCAGGTCAGTCGGCCTGTGCGGAGCGATCGTCGCCCCACCAGGAAGCAGCTCGCCGGTGTCTTCAAAAATAACAATCCCGTTGCAGAGCAGGCTCCAGCCCTGGTCCGGGTGACTTGCCAGTGTCCGGGCCGCCTCGCGGTCCGGTGCGGATGCATCCGGACACTGTGGCGTGTGTTGGCACATGTCGTGCCTCCTCGCGAGCTTCTAATCATGCGTGTTCTGGATCACATGCTAGTCTGCCGCAGCATGTGCGGCCGCCAACATGGCTCATTCTGACCGTTTTCCCGGCGGCTTTTTGTAGCCTCCGGCGGGTTATCGCTATGGCATTTTCTGACTACGCCTCGTGGCACCCCTGAGAGTTCGCCGCTAGGCCTCCCGCGGTGCCGGCGGAGGTGACCGGCGGCCGCCCTGCCGCCTGATTGGCCTAGACCAACTGCTCTAGACCAACTGTGCTCCCGGGTGCCGCAGCGCGCAAGTGAGACACCCGAATTGGTCTGGTCCTCTGGGCCAGCCCGGCGCCGTCGTGGCCGGGTGGTACCCCGCTTCCGCCCCGCGCCGTCGTGGCCGGGCGGTACCCCGGTTCGGGCCGGTGGCGACGTCTGGCCGCCGGCTTGTGAGCCGTGTTCAGCGAGCAGGCGAGGGGCCCCGTGTCGTCTGCCCGCTGGTACTTACTTACTGGTACTTACTTAAACGTCCCCGAGGCGCTACGGGTTCGATAGTTAGACGCCTCTCGGGCACCGCGGGTTGGCGGCTCTCGGGCACCGCGGGTTGGCGGCTCTCGGGCACCGCGGGTTGGCGGCGCCGGGCGCAGCCCGCCCGGTGACCGGTTACCCGGGACCGGCTCTGTTCTGTTGTCGGGCCATCGCCCATGGCATGCCGTGTACGACTGTAGGCCCCTATAGCGGAGCCCGCGCCTCATCCGGCTTATCCGCAGGTCGGCTCGCGTGTCGCCGGTGGGTTCCGCTCTGTTAGATAAGAGTGGCCGCCAGGCGTGCTGATACACGCGTGGGCCAGATTCGCGCCGCGTTATACCGCGGGCTCCAGCGGCGCCGGGGGTATGCCGTTCAGCCGGTGGCTCTCGCGGAGGGTCAGCAGCCGCTCGGCTTCGGCCGTGAGGGCATGTACCTCGGGCCGGGCCATCGCCTTGCGCCGGTAGATTCGGTCGTCGTAGCCAAGGGGCCCGATCTCCGCGCGCTGCGCGGCGAACGCCGAACGCATCACCGCGGTCAGGGCCGAATCGAGGGCTATCGCCAGCCGCCGGCGTTCGGTCAACGAAGCGGAGCGGGCCTCAGCCTGGCGGAATTCCAGCTCAGCCTGGCGGGCGGCGGCCAGCAGCTCGTCGAACTTGCCGCCGAGAGCAACATCCCCCGCGTGCTTTTCCAGCGCCTCTGTGCTGACCTGCTGACGCTTCCTCACGCCGTGCCCTTTCCGTGGCGGCCTATCCGACGGTAGCCCGGCTGCATCCCAGCCAGCCCAGCCAGTGCATAGCGTACGCGCTCCCCGGTGATCAGGCGCGTTGAGGTGCGCCCGGCCGCGCCGCGTCCATCATCAGGTTGGCCGCGGCCCGCTCGCCCTGCACCTTCCGCTGGCCCTGCACCTTCCGCTGGCCCTGCACCTTCCGCTGGCCTGCACCTTCCGCTGGCCCTGCACCTCCCGTTGCCGGGCGGGCCTCGCGGTTTCGCAAAGTGCCCGACTTGTGCCTGTCTGTTATGACATCGTGGATTTGCGCGCTGGTCATCAAGGTGAGCCGCTTGTCTGTGGCGGGTAACTCTGGCACTCTGTCTCCCCCCGGAAGCTTCGGTCACCGGCTGCCAGTTTCCCAAGGAGGAATCGTGAAGTGCGCCCACGCCGCGGGCGACCAATGACCGCGTGGTCGCTGGGCCGCGGCATGGCTGCTTACCGTGACGGCGTGACCGTCATCCGTGAGCTGGCGGCGCGGTTCAGCGATGATCAGTGGGCGGCGCCCACCCCGTGTCATGACTGGCGGGCCGCTGACGTCGCCGGCCATCTCCGCTGCATGGCCGACGATTATCACGAGTACCTGGACGATGCGCCGGCCAGCCGCCTGGCCCGGCTGATGGCGACCGGGTTTCCCGCCGCGACGCTGGCCCGCAAGCTGGCCCGGCAGAACGCGGCCGAGCTCGCCGAACTGCCCGACGTTCCGGCCGCCGAGCACATCGCGGCGTTCGCCGAAGCGGCCCGTTCGTACGCGGCCCGGGTGCCGCCATTGTGGAACGCTCCGCACCACTACTACCGCGGCACCGTCGTCACGGTTGGCGCGATGGCCGGAGTGGCCTGCGCCGAATGGAACGTGCACGCCTGGGACCTGGCCCGGTCCCTCGGCGTGCATTACCGCCCCGCCGATCCGGAGATCGTGTTCGAGGGCTGGTGGGAGGGCACTCCACAGGCACGGCCGGTCGAGGCCGCGGGCCTGCTGGTCGCGGCGCCGGTGGAAGGCGACACCTGGGAGACGTTGCTGCTGATGTTCGGGCGCGACCCCGGCTGGGGGGCCTGAGCGCCCGCTCGCCCGAAGTGGAAACATGGGCAGCGTGAACCTTGACGTGGAGACCGTGCGGGCCGCCTACCCGGCGCTACGGGACGGATACGCCTACCTGGATGGCGCCGCCGGCACGCAGGTCCCGGAGACGGTCATCGATACCGTGGCGGCCGCGGCCCGGGCGGGCATCGGGAATGCCGGTGGGGCGTTCCCGGCCAGCCACCGGGCCAGCGCCATCGTGACCGGCTGCCGCCGGGCCGTCGCTGACCTCGTGGGCGGGGATGCGAGCGGGGTCATCCTCGGCCCGAACATGACCACCCTGACGTACCGGCTGGCGGGGGCGCTGGCCGACACCTGGTGGCCGGGGGACGAGATCGTGCTGTCCCGGCTGGACCACGACGCGAACGTCCGGCCATGGATCCAGGCGGCCGCCCGGGCGAACGTCACGGTGCGCTGGGCCGAAGTCGACATATCGACGGGCGAGCTGCCCGCCGCCCAGTACCGCACCCTGCTGTCCGAGCGCACCCGGCTGGTCGCGGTGACGGCGGCGAGCAATATCCTCGGCACCCGGCCCGACGTGGCGGCCATCGCCGCCAGCGCGCACGAGGCCGGCGCGCTGACCTACCTCGACGGCGTGCACGCCACGCCGCATACGCCGGTCGACGTTCGTGCCCTGGGCGCCGACTTCTACGCGACCAGTGCCTACAAGTGGTCGGGCCCGCACATCGGCGCGATCATTGCCGATCCGGCCCTGCTGGAAACCCTCCGGCCCGACAAGCTCGCTTCCTCGCCGGACACCGTTCCGGAACGATTCGAGCTGGGCACCCCCGCCTATGCGGACCTGGCCGGGGTGACCGCGGCCGTCGATCATCTGGCCAGCCTCGGCGGCGAGCGCTACGGCACACGGCGTGAACGGCTGCTGGCGTCGATGACGGCCGTGCAGGACTATGAGGGCCGGCTGTTCGGCGACATGCTCGGTGCCCTGGACGCGATGGAGCACGTCACCACGTACGGGAAGGCCGCGAGCCGGACCGCGACCGCCTACTTCAACGTGGCGGGGCATACGCCCGCCGAGGTGGCGGCCCATCTGGCCGCGCACCAGGTGAACGTCTGGAACGGCCATAACTACGCCTGGGAGCTCACCGGCGTGCTCGGTATCCGGGATTCGGGCGGCGCTGTGCGCGCGGGGCTGGTCCACTACAACGACCGTTCCGACGTGGACCGGTTCCTCACCGCGGTAGCGGAGCTGGACGGTTAGGGCTCGCCGGTCGGCTAGGGGCCCGCCGGCGGGGCTTGCCGCGCGGGGCTTGCCGGCTGGGGCTTGCCGGCCGGGGCCGGGGCTGGCCCCGGGGCCGCGTGGTTGGCGGCCGCGCGCGGCGGACGTACGCTGAGGGCAATCTCCGTGGGCCGGGATGGGCTGAGGACGGGAGGGCGGCGTGTCAGCGATACGGGGCGGTGTGCTCGCGCTGGCCGCGCTGCTGTGGCATATCGCCGGGCTCCTGCTCACCGGCCCTGGCGGCTTTACCGTCGTGAGCACCGCCGTGCTGGCTGCCGTCCTGATCGGCCTCGTCGTGGCGGTGGTCGCGGACAGTGCCCGGATCGCGCGTGCCGTGACTGCGGCCCCGCTGACGCGGCGGGCCGCCGGCCTGCGCGAGAAGTCCTGGTGCGCGGCTTTCCTCCGGCAGCGCGACCCCGATGCGGCGGGTAAACCGCGGCCGAGAGCGCCGTCGGCGGCCCCGGCGGCCGCCTGAACGCCGTCGGCGTCGCACTCCCCGTGCCCCGGGCCTAGCTTCTGGGCCCGTTTCCGCGCGTCATCATGCGCCTCATCGTGCACCGCCGGCATCAATCATCGTGGCCGTCTCCAGCCGTCACCTGCTTGCTTTGACCCGCTGGAGGGTTGCCCATCATGACCAGTCTCTTCGGCGTCCCCGTCGACGCCGCCTACCACGTTGTCACCGCGATATCCGCCCTTCTCACCCCCATAGCCGGCGGCCTGGCCGTGGCCGCCGCCATTGTCGTCTGCACCGTCGCCGTCCGTCTCCTCGTCCTGCCGTTCAGCTACTACGCGATGCGCGGCCAGGTCGCGCAGGCCAGGATCGCGCCGCAGGTCCAGGCCCTCCGGCAGCGCTACGCCAAGCAGCCCGAACGTCTTTCGCGCGAGCTGAGGTCGCTGTACGCGGAGCACGGCACGGGCATGTTCGCAGGCTGCCTGCCGCTGCTGCTCCAGTGGCCGTTCCTCAGCGTGATGTACCTGCTGTTCCGCTCCGCCTCGGTCGGCGGCGCGCCCAACAGCCTGCTGGCGCACGACCTGTTCGGTGCACGGCTGGGCAGCCACTGGCTCGGCGGGGCGGGGCCGCTCAGCGCCCAGGGAGCGGTGTTCGCGGCGTTGTTCCTGTTGCTGGCGGTGATCGGATGGCTGGCCGCCCGGTCGGCCCGCCGCGTCACCGCAGCCTCTCCGGGGGCCAGCCAGCCGGCCGGTGCCCCGCCGTGGCTGACGAGCCTGCTGCCCAACCTGACCGCCGTCTTCGCGGCCTTCTTGCCGCTCGCCGGCGGTCTTTACCTGCTGACGACGACCGCGTGGACGCTGCTGGAACGCACGGTCCTCCGGCGCGTTATGCCGGCCGTCGGCGTCGGCGTCGGCGTCGGCGTTGGCGTGGCGGCCGGTAGGGGGATAGCGCCTGGCGGCGGGACGGCGGCCGCTACGCGGCGGGGACGGCAAAGGCGGGCCGATCCGGGTAAGGCGCCCTCCCGCGGGTAATTCTGCGGGATGGAATGGCCGGCGCACGGGGTCGTTCCTGGCGTTCGCCGTTGTCCTGGTCCTGATCCCGGGTCGGGAGTTCGCCGCCGGGCAGGCCCGGCCACGATGACGCTGCCGATCCCGGCGTCGGCCCGATTGGTCGTCCTCGCGCGGTACGGCGCGGAGCTGGCGTCGGTGACCGTCGCCCTCGGCTGACCGTCAGCTCGGATGGCGGCCGCCCGCCTCTGGACTTCTCAGCCCCTCGGGGGAAGGGACGTGATCGGCAGCGGAGGCCGTCGCTGTCCGGCGTCCAGTGCAGAGAGAATCTCCCCGATGACCCCGTCCGGGTCGGTCTTTATCCGCTGCGGAGTGAAATGCAGCAGGAGCACGCCGTAGGCCACCAGCTGGTCGTGCCGCTGTATCGTGCGCTGCCAGTCATCGGCGCGATAGTGGTACTCCCGGGAATCCACCTCTCCTGCCACGCCCGATTCCGGCCACCAGCAATCAACGATGGCAATGAGCCTGTCACCGTCATCAGGATCGCGGCGTGGAGGCCCCGGTCTTCAGGCCGGGGAGGGAACGCCGCTTCACCTCCCCGGAAATGTCAGCGGCAGTCGATAGTATGTTCGTATGTCCCGGTACCGCCTTGATCACCGTTGTCGCTATGGCGCGCTATGTCGTCCACGGTGGTACCACCGCTGCCCTGTGGCGCGGGCTGGACGGGGCGCGGACGGGGCGGGGGGGTTAGGAGCGGACGGTGACGGTGTTGGCGGGGTAGCCGGTGGCGCCGTTGGGCTCGGTTGGGGCCTGTACGGAGGTCTGGGTATACCCGGTGGCGTCGGTGGCGCGGGCCTCGACAACGTGGGTGCCGGGGGTCGCGTCCCAGTACCACACCCATTGCCGCCAGGTGTCGATGCCGGGTACGGCCGCGAGCGTGGCCTGATGCCAGGCACCCTGATCCACGCGGACCTCTACGGCGTCGATGCCCTTGTGCTGGGCCCACGCCACCCCGGCGACCGCCGCGCGGCCCGGCTTGACGGTCGACCCGTCGATGGGGACGTCGATCCGCAACTCGGTCTTGATCGGCGCCTCCTGGGACCAGCCGCGTTGCGCCCAGTACGCGGTCTCGGCCTCGTAGGTCGTGACCTTAATGTCGGTGACCCACTTGGTGGCCGACACGTACCCGTACAGGCCGGGAACCACCATGCGGGCCGGGAACCCGTGCTCGACGGGCAGCGGCGTCCCGTTCATGGCGATCGCCAGCAGTGCGTCCCGGCCGTCCAGGACCACCTGGAGCGGAGTGCCCGACGTGAACCCGTCGACGGAGGTGCACAGCAGCTGGGTCGCGCCGGCCTGGGGGCGCGCCGAGCGGATGATGCTGGCCAGGCTCGCGCCCAGCCATTTCGCGTTCCCGATATACGGGCCTGCCACGGGGTCGGACACGCAGGTGAGCGTCACGTAATGCTCGATCAGCGGCCGCCGGAGCAGCTCGGCGAAGCTCATGGTGACCTCGCGTTCCACCATGCCGTGAATATGCAGCTGCCAGTTCTGCGGGTCGACCTCGGGCAGGACGATGGCGGTGTCGACGCGGTAAAAGGTGGAGTTTGGCGTGACGAACGAGCTCAGCCCCGGGATATGCAGGTCGGTCCCGGATGCGAGCGGCGGCGCGGGCTGGGCCGGCGCAGGGATGCGGAGCGTGGAACGGGCCTGCGTCACGCTCTGCCGGGCATTCAGTTCGCGGCCGGCCAGGGCGGCCAGGGCGGCGCCCCCGGCGGCGACGCCGCTGGCGACGAGGAAGCGGCGGCGGCCCGGTCCGGGGGCGGAGGGCGGCTGGTAGGTCCAGGTGTCCGGCGGTCGTCGGGGCCCGGAGAGCACGTCGTCCCGGCTCGGCATGGGCCCGCCGGGCGGAACGGTTCCCGCTGCCGCCTGGCCGCCCCCCGCTGAGCCGTTCGGCACCCACGTCCGCAGCTCGGTCTCTTGCTCCGGCCCCGGCTCCGCGTACGGTACCCACTCAGAGACCGCCTCCTGGTCCGCGGCCGCCTCCTGGTCCGCGGCCGGTACCCACTCCGAAGCCGGCGCAGTCTCCGCGGCCGGCTCGCGCTCCGCGGCTGGCTCGGCCTCGGCGGTCGGCTCTGCGGTGGGCTGGGTCCCGGCCTCGGCGGTCGGCTCTGCGGTGGGCTCGGTCCCGGCCTCGGCGGTCGGCTCGGTCCCGGGCTCCGCGGGCCGGGACGTGGCTGCGGCCGGCCCTGCCGCCGGAGGCGGCGACGCGGGCGGGGCGATGGGGGTCGTCGAGGGGGAACCAGAGCCCGCGGCAGCGAGGTCGAACCCCGCGTACCGGTCGCCCCCGGCGTCGCGCGCAGGCACACCGGGCGCACCGGGAACACGAGGCGCACCGGAAACGCCGGGCGCACCGGAAACACCAGCCATACCAGGCTGGCCGGTAGCGGCCGAGGCGGCCCGGGTCAGCCGGTTCAGGGCGAAGGCGCCCACCGCGGCACCGAAGAGCGTCGGTACGACGTAACCAAACGTCGCGCCCGGACGGCTCAGCGCGGCGGCCAGCCCTATCGCGGCGAACAGCACCAGGCCCGCGTACCCGTACGCCAGCCGCCGCATCGCGGCCACCCCGATCACGGCCGCGACGATGGCCAGGACGACAAGGATGCCGCTGACCAGCGCGGTCTTGTCGTTGGCGCCGAAGACCGTGATCGCGAAGTTCTTCACCGGCGGGGGAGCGAGGTCGATCGCGGCCTGCCCCACCACGACGGCGGGTGACGCCTGCCGGACGGTCAGCCCGGAGACGAGCTGGCCCACGCCGAGGGCGACCGCCGCCGTCAGCACCCCGGCGATCGCCCCGAACAGCACTTCGTGCCGGGGACGCCGAGAACGCCGAGGGCTGATGTCCTTGGCTGACTCGCCGCCCCCGGATCGCCCGTTTCCCCCGGACCACCGGGGCCTGTTCGCGTCCGCTGCCCCTCCCGTTGCCGCGCGCACTATCGGAGCCGAAGCCGCGCACCAGGCCACCGCCGTCAGGCAGCGTCCGCAGGGTCAACGCCTTAGGTCCGGAACCGCCGTCAGGCAGGAGCGCGTTACGCCTTCCAACGTACCGTCGTTCAATCCTCAAATGTCCAACGTGTTGGTGACCCCGTGAAATCCGCATCCTGCATGCCGAACACCCGAAGCGGGCGCACCCCGAACGTCGCGTTCACCGAGGGGTCGAGGAAGCCCACGTCGATGTGCGTACGGTATTTGGCGTTCATCAGGTCGATCACCCGCTGGAGGGCGGCCGGCTCCGTCACCACGCGCGCCGTGCCCTCGATGACGACCGGGTCGGAGGCCGACTCGGTCGATATGACGCAGTGCGGGTCGGCGCGGAGGTTCTTCGTCTTGCGGGAGCCCGCGGCGCTGGAGAACCAGAGCGTGCTGTCGTCCCACATGCCCCAGACGGGCATCAGGTGGGGCCGCCCGGTCGGCCATACGGTCGCGACCCAGTAATTGCGCGCCGCGGTCAGCCGTTCGGCCGCCCACGACCACTGCAGGAGCCCGCTGCCCTCCGCCGGCCCGGAGATGCCGTACCCAGGCATGTAGGGTCGGCTAACCCGAGGGATCTCCATGCCGGCATGTTTACCACGCACGATACGGCCGTAGCTGGTATATCCAGACGACGCGCAGCAGTTGCCGCCACGGCCCCCCGCACGCCGGACGCTGGCCGCCTCCCGGCCCCGCGCCGCCACTTCGCCGCCACTTCCCTGACCGTACGCCACTGGCCCCCCGGCCGCACGGTACAAGGCCCGTCGACCGCGCGACACTGGTCCCCGGTACGGCTAACGTTGGGCCCGTGAAAGCATCTCCCGAAGCGCAACTGCGCCTGCTCGAACTGGCGGATCTGGACGCCGAGCTGGCCCGGCTCGATCATCGCCGCCGAAGCCTGCCGGAAATCGCTCAGCTCGAGCAGATCGGTGCCCGCACGGCCGAGCTTCGTGACGGGATCGTCATGGCCGACACCGAGCTGGGTGACCTCGACCGGGAGCAGGTCAGGGCCGAACGGGACGTGGAGCAGGTCCGGTCACGCATCGACCGGGACCGGGCCCGGCTCGACGGTGGCCAGGTCAGCGCCGCCCGTGAGCTGGAGAACCTCCAGTCGGAGGTGCAGTCGCTGCTGCGCCGTCAGTCCGACCTGGAGGAGGTCGTGCTCGACGCCATGGAACGCCGCGAGGCCGCCGAAGGGCGCCGCGAGGCGCTGGCCGCCGAGCAGGCCACGCTCACCGAGCAGGCGGCCGAGCTGACCGCCAAGCGGGACGCGGCGCTGCAGGAGATCGGCGAGCAGGCGGCGAAGGCGGAGGCCAGCCGCACGACGGTCGCCGCCGACGTGCCGGCCGATGTGCTCACCCTGTACGACAAGCTGCGCGCGCAGCAGGGGGTCGGTGCGGCGATGCTCCGCCGGGGCCGCTGCGAGGGATGTCACCTCAGCCTGAACACCGTGGACCTGAACCAGATCCGGGCGGCCGCGCCGGACGAGGTGGTCCGCTGCGAGGAGTGCCGGCGGATTCTCGTGCGCACCGCCGAATCGGGCCTGTAATGCGCCGGCTCATCGTCGAGGCCGACGGCGGCTCGCGCGGCAATCCCGGCCCCGCCGGGTACGGTGCGCTGGTCCGCGACGCGGGCACGATGGAGGTCCTGGCCGCCGAGTCGGAGTTCATCGGCATCGCCACGAACAACGTCGCCGAATACTCCGGCCTCATCGCGGGCCTGCGCGCGGCCGCGCGGATCGACCCGGACGCGTCCGTCCTGGTCCGGATGGACTCCCGGCTCGTCGTAGAGCAGATGTCGGGCCGCTGGAAGATCAAGCACCCGGACATGAAGCCGCTCGCGGCGACCGCTACCGAGGCCGCGCGCGGCTTCAGCGCGATCGCCTATGAGTGGGTGCCGCGGGAGCGTAACAAGGACGCGGATCGTCTTGCCAACGAGGCCATGGATGCTGCCGGACGGGACGATGATGGGGCTCGCCATCGGGTAAGAGGACGCCCGGCTGAGGTGGCGTCGCCGCCCGCGCCGGGTGCCCAGGACACGTTCAGCTCGGTCGGCTCTTCCGCGCGGCCGAATGTCCCTTCCGCAGCCGCCCAGCCAGACCGGGCCTCGGCAGGCAGCGCCCCAGCAGGCAGCGCCCCAGCAGACCGGGCCTCCACCGGATGGGGCCCGGCGCAGGGGCAGGCGACGGTCACGCTGCTGCTGCGGCACGGGCAGACGCCGTTGTCGGTTGACCGGCGGTTCGCAGGCGTCGGTGACATCGAGCTGACCGAGATGGGCGTCCGGCAGGCGAAACTCGCGGGCGAGCGGCTCGCGGCACGCGGCGGCGTGGACGTGATCGTGGCGTCACCATTGCGGCGGGCGCGGCACACGGCCGAGGAGGTCGCGGCGGCGACCGGCGCGCCGGTCGAGTTCGACGACGACCTCCGGGAGACCGACTTCGGCGAGTGGGAGGGCCTGACCTTCACCGAGGCGCAGCGGCGCTGGCCCGGCGAGGTCACGGCCTGGCTGGCCGACCCGGCGGCCGCACCGCCCGGTGGTGAGAGCTTCGCCGCGGTCGCCGTCCGGGTGCAGGCGGCGCGGGAACGGCTGATGGCCGGGCACGCCCGGGAGACCGTGCTCGTCGTCAGCCACGTGACGCCGATCAAGACGCTGCTCACCGAGGCGCTGCTCGCGCCGCCCGCGGCCATGTACCGCATGCACCTCGACGTCGGCTCGCTGAGCGAGATCGACTGGTACACCGACGGCCCGGCGGTCGTTAGGTCACTGAACGATACAGCTCACCTGCGATAGGGCACCTGTACGGTAAGGTCGGCTGCGCCCGCCCCGGCCGGTGCCGCATAACGTGTGGGCCCACGGTCACGTAAGGATGCTGCTCGATGATGACGACGGACTTTCACGCGGCCGGCGCTCGGCGCGGACGGTGCCGCCCAGTACGCCCGGCCGGCTCTCGTAAAATTCGCAGTCATGGCTGATCGTTCGCAGCTCAGTGCGCCGGGGAGCCTGGAGAACCCGACCGGCATCACGAAGGCCAGCACGCCGCTGCCGGGGGAGCCGCTCGCCGAACTGGCCGCGCGGAACAACCTGAGGCCCAGCGCGCAGCGGCCCACCCTGCGCGCGTACCTGGGCAAGCTGTGGCAGCGCCGGCACTTCATCATGGCCTTCGCGACCGCGCGGAACGTGTCGATGTACACCGACGCCCGGCTCGGCCAGGTCTGGCAGGTGCTCACCCCGCTGCTCAACTGCGCGGTCTACTACCTGATCTTCGGCATCCTTTTCAAGGCCAACCGGGGCGTCGAGCACTACATCCCGTACCTGGTCATCGGCGTCTTCATCTTCACCTTCACCGAGCGGTCGATCCTGACCGGCTCGCGGGTGATGTACAACAACCTGTCGCTGATCCGGGCGCTGCAGTTCCCGCGGGCGTCGCTGCCGCTGGCCTACGTCATCGTCGAGCTGCAGCAGCTCATGCTGTCCATGGTCGTCATGGCGGTGATCGTGCTGAGCTATCACGAGCCGCTGACCTGGTACTGGTTCCTGGCCATCCCGGTGCTGCTGCTGCAGACGCTGTTCAACATCGGCGCCGGCCTGATCATCGCGCGGATCGGCGCCGAGCTGAACGACGTCAGCCAGCTCGTGCCGTTCCTGACCCGCGTCTGGCGGTACTTCTGCGGGGTGATGTACAGCATCGCCACGCTGCCCGCGACGCTGCCACTGTGGGCGAAGCAGATCCTGCAGCTCAACCCGGCGGCCGTCTACATCTCGCTGATGCGGCTGGCGATCATGCAGTCCCAGCGGACGAACATGCCCGGTGCGAAGCCCTACAACGCCGAAAAATGCGCGTACTTCTACGCGCATCTCACGAGTTACGGGGATCAGGCTTACTGCCACCCGGAAGTGACGCTGACCCGCCTCTGGGTCGCGGGCGCCGGCTGGGCCGTCCTCGCCGTGGCCATCGGCGTGGTGTACTTCTGGCGCGCCGAAGCCCGCTACGGCCGTGGCTGACCGGCGGCCCGCCCGTGGCTGACCGGCGGCCCGCGCCACGGCCCCGCGGCCAGAATCCGCGGGGCGGGGCGGCTGACGCCGGCGCCTGCCGCGGCTGACGCCGGCCCGCCTGACGCCGGCCCGCCTGACCGCGCTCCGGCTTCTCTTGGCTAGGCCGGGACCGGGATGGCGAACGTCTGCCCGTCTGGGGCACGGGCCCCGAGCCAGTCCTGCGAGATCAGCGCGGCCAGCGTGGCCAGCGCCCACACGGTGACGGGTTCGGTGTGCGGCGGCCGGAGCAGGCGCTCGGCCGCCGGGCGGCTCACGATGGCGAAAAGGCCGCCCGCCGATCCGGTATCGAGCACGTAATCCCGCAGGAAGCCGGCCACCTCATCGCCGTACCCGCGCCGCCAGTCAAAGCTGGCCCGTGCACCAGGCCGGGCCCCACCAGCCCCGTCTACCCCACCAGTCCCGCCCATCCCACCAGCCTCAACAGCCCCGCCAGCCTCCCCCACCCCAGCAGCGCCGCCGGTCCGGGCCCCATCAGCCCGGCGGGGACCGGCGTCGCTCTTCCAGCGGTCCGCGGCGAGCGGGATGTCGAGCAGGGCCGGGCAAAGCGTGCCGATCGCACCGCGCACCAGGCGGTCATCCAGGCGCTCGGGCAGTGATGCGGAACGGGCCGCGCGCACCACTCCGTCGTCGAAGAAGGGCTGCACCATCACCGAGCGGATCGCGTACGCCTGCCGCGCCGCGGCCGACCAGCGGCAGGCCCGGTTGACCAGGTAGAAGTCGTCCAGCGTGGCCTGCGGGCGGGCGGCCACCGCAGCCGCCCACGGGGCCACGCTGGCCACGTACCCGGCGCGCCAGCGGGCCCGCAGCAACGGCACCCGCCGCAGCGTGAGGCGGCGCAGCAACTCCGCGGAGCCAGCCACCCGGCGCGCGGCCGAACCCGGGATGATCTTGGCGTAGCCGCCGCGCAGCAGTTCACCGCCGTGCCCGCCGATCGCGATCGCGGCCGTGGCGGCGTCCGGGTCCGGTCGGCCCACGTTCTCGAACGCCGACAGCATGCCGTCGGCGACAAGCACGGTCGCGCGTAGCCGCCCCAGCACGTCGACCTCCTGCACGGCGGCCGCGCCCGGAGACGGGACGGGGGACAGTCCCGCGGCCGTGCCGGCGGCGCCACCCGGCCCGCCCCCGGTGGTCCGCGGCTGGGCGATCTCGTGCTCCAGTCCCAGTTCACGCGCCACCTGCACGGCGATGATCACGTCCGGGTGGTCAGCGAAACCGTACGTGCGGGCGTGCACGGGCACCCCCGCGCAGGCCAGCGCGGCCGCGATCAGGCGGCTGTCCTTGCCGCCGGTCAGGCTCAGCTCGACCGGCCCCGGTACGTCCCGGAGCGGCGTGACCGCCTGCACGAGCGCCTCGGCGACCCGGGCCGCCGCCTCCGGATCGCCTGGGTCTGGGCTGGTCAGCGGGGCGTGGTCGGTCTCGGTGATCTCGCCGCCGGCGGCGCGGCACGTCGTCGCGGGCCCGAGCGCGCGGACGCCGGCGAAGGGGGTGACCGCGCCGAGCGGGTATCCCGGGCCGAGCAGCCCGGCGTACAGCAGCGGGTCGGCGTCGCCGAGCCAGGCGGTGGCCGCGGCCCAGCTGGCGCGGTCGGCGATGATCGCGGCCCGGCCGGCCCGGGTCACGAACACCGGGTCGACCCGGGTGATCGCGGTCCGCGCGAACACCGTCCCGCCGCCGTCGCCGGCCACCCAGATCGTCCCCGCGTAGGAGGGAGGGGGTCCGCCCGCGTAGCCGGGTCCGGCTGGGCTGTCGCCCCGCATGTGGCCGGGCCCCGCTGAGCCGGGACCGCCCGCGTGGCCGGGTCCGGCTGGGCTGTCGCCCCGCATGTGGCCGGGTCCGGCTGGGCTGTCGCCCCGCATGTGACCGGGTCCGGCTGGGCCGTCGCCCCATATGATGAGCGCGGCGTGGCCGCCCGGCGCGCGCCAGATGACCCGCGCCGGGCCGGGGATGGGCATGACGCGGGGGTCGGTCCCGCAGGCGCGCTGGGTCAGCTCCGCGCAGGTGGCGGGGTCGGGCGCGCTGACGGCCAGGGTGAAGTACATGCCACGGGCCGCGGCGTCAGGGCGCGCCGGGCAGCGAATAGCGCTCGACCGACGTCGCGGGGGCCAGGTTCTCGGTCAGCAGCCGGTACCAGGTCGCGAACACCTTCCGCGACTCGAAGTTCTCGATGGCCTGCGCCTTGGCCAGCGCGCCGGCCTCCCGCCACTCCCCGTCGCTGCGGATCGCGGCGATCGCGGCGGCCATCTGCTGCGGCATCTCATGAATCCAGCGCGTGTCGTAGACCGCCTCGGCGCCCGGCCAGTGCCGGATGACCGGGACCGCCCCGGAGACCATCCCTTCGGCCGGTGCGACGTGGAAACTCTCGTCGTCGCTGGTGGACAGGACGAAGCCGACCCGGCGCAGCCAGGCGGGGACGTCCGGGCCCGCCTCGTCGAACACGACCGCGCCGCGCAGCAGGGGAGACCGCTGGATCCGGTGCAGTGCCGCGGCGTAGTGCCCGCGCTCCTCCGGCTTCTGCCAGATCCACCAGTGGTCCCAGGGCATCCCGGACTTGACATAGAGCATGAACCGCTCATCGTCGCGGCGCAGTTCCTCCAGCACGTCCAGGGCCAGGTCGATGCGCTTGCGGGACGGCACGATGCCGATGATCCCGAGGGCGAACCGCGCCCCGTCCAGCTTGGGCCGGTCCAGCTGCTGCACCTCGACGGTGTTGGGCAGGGCGACGATCTTGCGGGCGGGCCAGCCGGTCTTCGCCGCGGTGAGCTCCGCGTAATGCTTGTTCACCGTGACCACCTGGTCCACGGCCTTGATGTCGACCCGGTACGGGTAGCGCGCGTACACCTCGAAGCGGTGCAGCCGGACGATCAGCCGGGACTTGGGCCGCTTGTGCTCGCTGTACCAGATCGCGTTCGGCCCGCACCACTCGCAGATCACCACGTCGGCCCAGCGGGAGATCTCCTCGCTGACGTCCTCGTCGTGCTCGCCGAGCGAACGCCAGTGGTCCACCCGCACCTCGAGGCCGGGCTGCTGGCGCAGGTAATCCAGCAGCGGCGTGAAGAACTTCAGGTCGTGCCCGGCCACCGCGACCTTGAGGACCGGGGTGCCCGGCGCGACCTCGATGCGGGGGAGCGCGTCGCTGAGGTAGCGGCGGATCCGGCCGACCGCCTTGTCCAGGGTGTATTCCGCGGCGGCGGCGGACGTGCGGCTGGCCGCCAGCTTCATGATCGCCGGGTCGGCGGCCGCGGTCTCGGCGATGGCCACGACGTCGCGCAGGTCCCGCGCGAACATCGGGTAGTCCGCGCCCAGCAGCGCCTCGTGCATGGGGGTCCGGTTCAGGATGACGGGCAGCCCCAGCATGCCGAACTCCAGGACCTTGGTCGACAGCTCCAGGCTGGCGTCCAGGCTGGGGTGCCGCCAGCTCAGCCCGATGTCGCAGGCGGCCGCGATGCGCATGGCGCCATCCCGGGAATGGCCGCCGCGCCACACCACCCCGCTGGCGGGGACGGCCGGCGGGGCGGCATCCGCGCCGCCGGCGTCCGGGTCGCGTGCGCCGCCGGCGTCAGGCGCGGGCGGGTCGCCGAGCGCCGCGCGCATCCGCCGGTGGTAGCCCGGGTCGTCGGGGTCATTGTGGATCTTGTCGCCTACCATGTGCAGCTCGGCCCGCACGCCGCGTTCGGCCAGCAGGCCGGGGAGCTGGGTCATCTCGTACGTGTTCCAGCGCGGCGCGAACTTGCCCGTGTACACCAGGCGGAGCACGCCGCCGGGTTCCCGCGGCGCGTCCGGCAGCTCCGGCGGCGGCGGCACGACCGGCGGGAACAGCACGCACTTGCCGCACGCCTCGGCCACGCTGCCCTCGAGGAAACAGCGGAGCTCCTCGGTCTGGCACAGCACGTACTGCGAGGCGCCGGCCACCCCGGCCAGCCAGCTCACCGCGTCCTGCGTCATCTCGGGGATGGACTGCGGGATGTCGGTCAGGTACGTCCACAGCCGCCCGCGGAACGCGTCGTCCGCCACCACCTTGTCGACCAGCCGGCGGCCGCGCAGCACCACGATGTCGTGCCGGTGCGCGGCGTCCACCGCGGTCAGCACCTGGGAGGCCTGCGCCGGGGTCAGCCCGCCCCGGCCGATCCCCTCGAGGAGGTTTTCCTCGGCGGGGCGGCGAATGGTGACACCGGGCTCGCCCGCCAGCGGCGTCAGCAGCCGCTCGGTCTGCACCGGGGCCTTCAGCACCAGCGTCACCGCGCACCCGGCCCGCAGCAGTGCCAGCACCATGGACTGCACCCAGATCGCGGACCCGTCGATCAGGTTCAGGTTGACGTCGCCGTACACCAGGGCCGAGCGCGACCGGGCCGCGCTCGCGTCGTCAGCGGGCGGCGTGGGCTCCGGCCGGGGTTCGGCCAGCGGTCCGGACATGCACAATGCCTTCCTGGTCGGATCGGGCCGCGTCGCAGCGGGCCTCGTCGGAACGGTTCACGCAGCGGGCGGCACGGGGACGGGGGATTCCGCGGGAGCGACCGCGAACAGCCGCAGGCCACGCCGGCCCCAGGTCGACCGGGGCGGCGCACCCTCGCGGAACAGCTCCGTCCGGGCGATAACCGGGTCCAGCGTGTCGGTGAAAACGTAGTCGGGTCCCACGGCGTAGCCAACCGCGTCGGCCCGGGAGCATTCCAGCGCGCACATCAGCTCCAGCAGGTACGACGCGGGGTAGGCGACCTGGGGATCCCATTCGGCAGCCCACGGGGAGACCGCCGCGCGCGCCGCGGCGGGCAGGCCCGCGCCGTTCACCACGCCGGCCGTGAGGCCGGCCGCGGTCAGCGAGCCGAGCGCGCGGACGATCTGGGCCCGCGCGGCGGTCTCCGCCGCCGCGTGCCCCGGCCCGGTCGTGGCCAGGTCGCCTTCCAGCCAGACCAGCACCTCCTGCGGGCGCAGCCGCTGCTCCAGCACCCGGGCGGCGAGGCGCTCGGCGCTGGCGGCGTCCCGGACCCCGGCGAGGACGGCGACCCGGCGCCCGGGCACCGGCCGCAGCGGCAGCCCGGCCAGCTGGGCCAGCCCGGCCAGCCGGGCGGGTACGGCATGCTTCTCGAACAGTTCGTGCAGGATCGCCCTGGTCTCGGTCATCCCGCGCGGGCCCGCCGCGGCCGCGGCGGCGGCCAGGCTCGCGGCCTGCTCCGCGGTGGCCGCCGGGGTAGCCGCACTGACCCGGGTGTCCTCGGTGACGGGCCCGATCACCCGCGCGCCGCAGGCGAGCTGCTCACGCGCCTCGGCCGCGGTCGCGGCCAGGAACACCGCGTGCTGGCGGTACACCTCCGGCGCGGTGCGCCAGGAGGGCTCGCCGATGACCCGCACCGGGGCCGCCGCCGGCCCGCGCCCCGCGGCGGCGCCGCCGGACACCGGCCGGCCCGCGTCGCCGGAGACCGGATGGGCCGTGTCGCCGGACACCGAACGGGCCGCCAGCAGGCCGCGGGTCACGTCGGTGCCGGGCAGCTCGCCGCCGGTCAGCTCGTCCAGCAGCCGCTTGACGGCCGGCCCCTCGCGCGGGTCCCGGTGCCCGGCGTACACCGGCGCCGTCGCCCGCGCCACGGGCAGGTCGACCGGGTTGAACCGGGCCAGCTGGACGCCCAGGCCGCCGTCCGCCACGGCGTCGCAGGCGGTACCCAGCCAGTCCAGGTACGGCATCAGGTAGGACGGCGCGTTACGCAGGAAGATCACCGGCTTACCGAGCGCGCGGGCCAGGTCGATCAGGTCGGCGAGCCGGCGGCCGCGGTCGGACGCGGCCGGGTCGCCCGCGTGCGCCCAGGCCCCGCCGGGCAGCAGCGCCGCCGCCTCGATGAGCACCAGGTCGGCACCGGATCCCTCCAGCACGAAGGCCGCGTCGTGCGGCAGCAGCTGCTCCGCGGTCGCGTCCGGGGCCAGCGCCGCGCAGCTCGCGTCGGTGAGGACGCCGGCCACGACCAGGCCGTCCGCCATGTCCTGGCCTTCGGAACGGGCCGCGGCCGACCAGGCCAGGCCCGGCACCGTGTAGGCGGCCAGGAACCGGTCACCGGCCGCCCCGGCGCCAGCGTCGAGCAGGATCCGGGCCCAGCGCTCCTCGTCGGCGGACCGGAACCCGTCGCCGGGGACGCCCGCGGCGTGCCCGGCGCGGCGTTCCCGCCACATCCGGTACAGGTGCTTGGGCAGCCGCGGGCCGCCGATCCACGGGCGCTTGGCGGCCGCGACGATGGCCTGGCCGAGCTCCATCGTGGCCGAGCGCTTCACCGACATCAGCTGCGACTCGGCGGCGGCGAGCTGCCGGTGGGTGTCCCGCAGGGCGCGGGCCAGCCGGTCCCGCTCGGCGGCCAGCGCGATCCCGCTCGCGGTGCTCGCGGGGTCCGTGCCGCCGCCGGCGGGATCCGGGTCGTCGGGCTCGGCGGGTGCGTAGACGGTCAGCGCCAGGTCGGTGCTCTCAGCGTTGTCGGTCATGATCCTGCGGTGGTCTCCTCAGCCGTCGCGCGCGAGCCAGTCAGTGATGATCCGCCCGATGCGCACGCCCGCGTGACCGTCCCACAGCGGCGGCAGCTCGCCGGTGTACGGCCCGTCGTCGCACGCCTTCAGCACGGCCGAGGCCAGTTCGGCGGATGTGATCAGCCTATTGCTGCCATTGCTGATCGTGATGGGCCGTTCTGTATTCGGGCGTACGGTCAGGCACGGAACGCGCAGCAGCGTGGTCTCCTCCTGCACGCCGCCGGAGTCGGTGGCGACCGCCGCCGCGCCGCGGACCAGGCCCATGAACTCCAGGTACCCCAGCGGCGGGCAGGCGTGGACGGCCGGGTGCGCGCTGAGCCCGGCCGCCTCCAGCACGGCCCGCCCGCGCGGGTGCACCGGGATGACCACGTCGATGACGGCGGCGATCTCGTGCAGCGCCCGGACGAGCCTGGCCGCGATCAGCGGGTCGTCCACGTTGGACGGCCGGTGCAGGGTGGCGACGACGTAGCGTTCTGGCAGCCCCAGCTCGGCCCGGACCGCCTCGGTGTCGAACCGCTCCATGTTGGCCAGCAGCGTGTCGATCATCGGGTTGCCGACCAGGTGCACCGCGCTGACCGGCCGCCCCTCGTTCGCCAGGTACCCGATCGCCTCCGGGGAGGTCGCGAACATCAGGCTGGACAGCTGGTCGGTGAGCCGCCGGTTGATCTCTTCCGGCATCGTGTTGTCAAAGCTGCGCAGGCCCGCCTCGACGTGCGCGACCGGGATGCCCAGCTTGGCCGCGACCAGCCCGGCGGCCACGGTCGAGTTCACGTCGCCGTAGACCACGACCAGGCCCGGCGGGCAGGAGGTGAAGTCCTGTTCCAGCCCGGTCATCGCCGCCGCCGTCTGCTGGGCGTGACTGCCGGAGCCGACCCCCAGGTTCACGTCCGGCTCCGGCAGGCCGAGCTGAACGAAGAACACCTCGGACAGGCGCTCGTCGTAATGCTGGCCGGTGTGGACCACCCGCTGCCGGTGCCCGAGCGCCGCGAGCGCGCGGATCACCGGCGCGGCCTTGACGAAGTTCGGGCGGGCGCCGAGCACGTGGGTTATCGGTGCGAGCATCTCTTTCCTCGGGTCTGGGCGGTTTGTCCTGTCACCGTTCGCGCTGATCAGATCCTGATGCCAACCATTGTGGGGGCACGGCGGGGCGTAACGGTGCACCCGCGCCGCCGCCCCGGCCGGCCCGGGGCATTATCATTCGCCGACGTGACCCCGCGTTCCTCCCAGCCGCCCGGCCCCACGGGCCCGCCCGACCCGGCAGGCCCGCCAGGCGTACCGGCCGCATGGTCTCCCGCTGCGTGGCGCGTGTCGCCGCGGGTGCTGGTGCTGGCGGCGTCCGTCGCGTGGCGGCACGTGACCGCCGATCCGGTGCGTTCCCTGCTGCTCGGCTGGCGCGTGCTACCCCGCAGGCTACGCCCCTGGCTGCGGTGCGCGGGCCCGTACGGCCGCGCCGCCGTGGTGTGGGGATCGGGTGACCGGAAGGCGGCGCTGGCGCTGCTGGGCACCTCGCCGAAACGGCTGGCCGCCTTCGCGCTGGCCGTGGACCGGCCGGACGTGGCACGGTCGGCGCTGGACCGGATGCCCGCCGCCGATCCGGCCCGGGCCGTCCTGCTCGCCCGGCTGGCCATCCGCGAGGGCCGGCTCACCGACGCGGTGGCCGCCCTGGACGGTGTGCCAGGACGCCGGCCGGCCAAAGTGCGGGCCTCGGCCGCCGGCGAGCTGTACGTCCTGACCGACGGCATCCCCCGCCCTGAGCGCAGCGCCCCACGTAGCACCAGCGCCCAAACTGACGCGAGGGCAGGAAGTGACGCGAGGGCAGAAAGTGGCGCGGCGGCAGGAAGTGGCGCGAGTGGCCAGGGTGACACGGATGGCCAGCGTGACACGGGTGGCCAGCGTGGCGCGGGAGCCCGGGGCCACGCCAGGGTAGCCGCAGCGCCTGGCTGGGCCGCCCCCGGGCGCGTGCTGCACCTGGTCACCGACGCGCTGCCGGCCACCAACGCCGGGTACACCGTGCGCACCCAGCGGATCGCAGCGGCCCAGCGCGAGGCGGGCCTCGACCCGCATGTGGTAACGAAGGCCGGGTTCCCGGTGGCGCAGGGCCACCTGGACGGGCGCCACGTCGCCGAGGTGGACGGCGTGCCCTACCACCGGCTGCTCCCGTACCGGCTGCCGCCGCGCGCCGACGCGGCCGCCGCGCTCGGCCTGGACCTGGCCGCCCGGCTGACCGGTAAACTCCGCCCGGCCGTGCTGCACGCCGCCAGTAACCACCTGAACGGCCAGCTCGCGCTGGCCCTGCGGGAGGACTTCGGGCTGCCGGTGATTTATGAGGCCCGCGGGTTCTGGGAGGAGACCTGGCTGTCGCGCCATGGCGTCGATCCGGGCCGGGCCGCGCGGCGGGGGACACCGAACGCGGAGGCCCGTTCCGTTAAATCTGCTCAATCCGGCACGGAGCCGGCGCGGCGGCGCGCGGAGCCCGTGGCGCCTGCCCGGCTGCCCGGCGCCGACCTCGTGGCCAGCGACTTCTACCAGCTCAGCCGGGCGGCGGAAACCCGCTGCATGACCGAGTCGGACCTGGTGGTCACGCTGGGCGAGGTCATGCGGGCGGAGATCGTCGCGCGCGGCGCCGATCCGGGCAAGGTCATCGTGGTGCCCAACGCCGTGACCGCGGAGTTCCTGGGGCCGCTGCCCGACGGCGCGCCGGTGCGGGCGGCGCTCGGCATCCGGCCCGGCGAGCTGGTCGCCGGGCTGGTCTCCAACCTCGTGCCCTACGAGGGCATCGGGACGCTGCTGGAAGCGGCCGCTGAGCTGCGCCGCCGCGGCCGCGCGATCCGGCCGCTCATCGTTGGTGATGGCACCGAACGGGCCGCACTGGAACGTCTCGCCGGGCAGCTCGGGCTCACTGGCATCGCGATCTTCACCGGGCGGGTGCCGATGTCCGAGGTGCGCCGCTACCACGCCGTGCTCGACCTGTTCGTCGTGCCGCGCACCAGCGACCGGGTCTGCCAGCTCGTTACCCCGCTCAAGCCGGTGGAGGCCATGGCCAGCGGCCTGTGCGTGGTGGCCAGCGACGTGGGCGCGCTGCGGGAGATCATCCGGCCGGAGGTGACGGGGGCGCTCGCGACTTCCGGGGATCCGGTGTCCTTTGCCGATACCATGGAGCCGTTGCTCGACAGCGCGGACATTCGGCGCAAGTACGGGGCAAACGCGCGCGAATGGGTGGCACGGGACCGGACCTGGGCGCATAATGCATCGATCTACCAGGCAGCATATGAGCGTCTCGGCGCCATCTGACAGCACATTTCCTGGCGAAGGGACGTCGGCGATGCAGGTCGACTTGGTGGTCATCGGGCTCGGCTACGTGGGCCTGCCACTGGTACGGGAAGCGACGAGCGTCGGCTTGAGCGTCGTCGGGTACGACATCGGCCAGGGCGTCGTGGACAGCCTGAACAGCGGGCGCTCGCACGTGGATGACATCTCCGGCGAGGACGTGGCGCGGATGCTGGCGGCCGGATTCCGTGCCACCACCGACGAGTCCGCCGTGGGCGAGCCGGACACCATCGTGATCTGCGTGCCCACCCCGCTGTCCGAGGCCGACGGCCCCGACCTGACCGCGGTGCGCGCCGCCGCGCAGACGGCCGGGCGGCTGCTGCACCGGGGCACGCTCGTGGTGCTGGAGTCGACCACCTACCCCGGGACCACCGATGAGCTGGTCCGGCCGATCCTGGAAAAGGCGTCCGGGCTCAACGCCGAGGTGGACTTCCACCTGGCCTTCTCACCCGAGCGGATCGACCCGGGCAACCCCGTCTACGGGCTGCGGAACACGCCCAAGGTCGTCGGCGGCCTCACCCCCGACGCGACCGCGGCCGCCGCGCGCTTCTACGGCAAGGTCTGCGACGAGATCGTCGAGGCCAAGTCGCCGCGCGAGGCCGAGATGGCCAAGCTGCTGGAGAACACCTACCGGCACGTCAACATCGCGCTCGTCAACGAGATGGCGGTGTTCTGCCACGAGCTCGGGATCGACCTGTGGGATGCGATCCGGTGCGCGTCCACCAAGCCGTTCGGCTTCCAGCCGTTCTACCCGGGGCCCGGCGTCGGCGGGCACTGCATCCCCATCGACCCGAACTACCTGTCCTACAAGGTCCGCACGCTGGGCTACCCGTTCCGTTTCGTGGAGCTGGCCCAGGAGATCAACAGCCGGATGCCGGGGTACGTGGTGGACCGCGTCGCGGAACTGCTGAACCGGCACGCCAAGCCGCTGAACGGCGCGAACGTGCTGCTGCTGGGCGTGACCTACAAGCGGGACATCGCCGACCAGCGGGAATCGCCCGCGCGGCCGATCGCCCGGCGGCTGCTCGCCCGCGGCGCCGTGCTCGCCTACCACGACCCGCACGTGGCGGACTGGGCGATCGACGGCCAGCCGGTACGCCGGGCCACCGACCTGGACACCGAGATCGTCACCGCGGACGTCACGATCCTGCTGCAGGACCACAGCGTCTATGACCTCGAGCAGCTCGCCGCCGAGTCGAGGCTGTTCTTCGACACCCGAGGCAAGCTGGCCGGGCGCGGCGCGGCCGGGTCCGACCCGGACACCGAGACGCTGTAACGCCCGATGCGCGTCGTCGTCTGCACCGTGGTGCACCATCCGGCCGACGCCCGGATCCTGCACCGCCAGATCCGGGCGCTGCTCGACGCCGGGCACCAGGTCACCTACATCGCGCCGCTGGGCGCCGGGGTGGTCACGGCGTGGCCGGGCCTGACGCTGGCGGAGGTGCCGCGGGCGGCTGGGCGGCGCCGTCTCGGGGCGCTGCGCGCGGCCCGGCGCCAGCTCGCCCGGTACGCCCCGGGCGCGGACGTGCTGCTCATCCACGACCCTGAGCTGCTGCTCGTGCTGCCGCTGGTGCGGCGACGGCCGCCCACCGTCTGGGACGTGCACGAGGACACCGCCGCCGCGCTGGGCACCAAGGCGTGGCTGCCGGCCGCGCTGCGCCGGGCGGTGGCGTCGGCGGTGCTGCGGGCCGAGCGGATCGCCGAGCGGCAGCTGCACCTGATCCTGGCCGAGACGGGCTATAACGCGCGGTTCCGTGGCACGCACCCGGTCGTGCCGAACACCACCTACGTGCCGGATCAGCCCGCGCCGTACGACGGGCAGGCGCGCGTCGTCTACGTGGGGCACATCTCCCCGGACCGGGGAGCCGCCGAGATGGTCGCGCTGGCCGGCCTGGTCACGCCGCACGGGGTGACCGTCGAGCTGGTCGGCTCGGCGGACGCGGCGGCCCGGGCGGTGCTGGAGCCCGCAGTCGCGGCCGGCCTGCTGCGCTGGCACGGATACGTGCCTAACGACGAGGCCATGATCATCACCGACGGCGCGCTGGCCGGGCTGTCCCTGCTGCAGGATGACCCGAACTTCCGGCACTCGATGCCAACCAAGGTCGCGGAGTACATGGCGCGCGGCGTCCCGGTGATCACCACGCCGCTGCCGCTCGCCGTGGACCTGGTGGGGCGGCACGAGTGCGGTTACGTGGTGCCATTCGGCCCGGCGACCGCGGGGGAGGCGGCCGAGGCGGTGCTGGCCCTGCAGCGGGATCCTTCGGTGCGCGATGCCATGGGCGCGCGCGGGCACCAGGGCGCGAGCCAGGACCTGCGCTGGCCGGAGGACGCCCGGGCGTTCGTCGCCCAGCTTGAGCAGTGGGCCCAGGGTTCCCAGGATGCCGCGCGTTCCGAGGGGGCTCAGGGTTCTGAAGGGGCTCAGGGTTCTGAAGGGGCTCAGGGTTCTGAAGGGGCTCAGGGTCCTGAAGGGGCTCAGGGTCCTGACGGGGCTCAGGGTCCTGACGGGGCTCAGGGTCCTGACGGGGCTCAGGGTCCTGACGGGGCTCAGGGTCCTGAGGAGGCTCAGGGGTCTCAGGGGGCGGGTGCTTCTGGCGCGGCCGCGGTGCCTGCGCCTGCTTCGCCCGTTTCCGCCCAGGATCACCGGTAGGATCACGCTGTGCAGAACGAGGTGCCGGACGTCTCGTCGCCGGGCCGGGTGTCCCGGTTTGCCCGGCTGCGCGTGCTGGCCGTGGACAACAAGCTGTTCACGCTGGTCCTGGCGGCCGGGGCGGTGCTGCGGCTGATCACCGTGCTCGGCTACCCGGGCGCGCTCTGGTTCGCCGGCGACTCCTACATCTACCTCGGCGCGGCACTGCGGCTGCGGCCCGACCTTTCCAAGTCGACCGGTTATTCGCTGTTCCTGAAGGTGTTCGAGCCATTCCACAGCCTGACCCTGATCACGGTTCTGCAGCATCTGATGGGCCTGGCCATCGCGGTCATGCTGTACGTGCTGCTCCGCCGGGCCCGGGTGCCCAAGCTATGGTCGGCCCTGGCCACCGTGCCGGTGCTGCTCAACGGCTTCCAGATCGAGCTCGAGCACATGATCATGGCCGACACGCTGTTCATGTTCCTGCTCGTGCTGTCGGCCACGATCCTGCTCTGGCGGCGCCGCCCCTCCTGGCCCGCCGTGCTGGTGGCCGGCCTGCTCACCGGGTACGCGGTCACGGTGTGGAGCGGCGGCCTGATCCTGCCCGTGGTCTTCACCGTGTTCGTGATCTGGCGCCGGATGGGCTGGCGCCCGCTGGCGGCCATCGTGGTGGGGTCCGCGGTCCCGATCGCCGGCTACGCCGTGTGGTTCCACTCCTGGAGCGGGAACTTCGCGCTCACCCAGTCCGAAGGCTTCTACCTGTACGGCCGGGTGTCCTCCTTCGCCGACTGCGCGAAGATCAACCCGCCGGCTGACGAGCGGATCCTCTGCCTGTCCACGCCCGTCACCAAACGCCTGCCCCCAGGCACCTTGATCTGGCACGTTCCGAACGTCCACGAGGTGCCCGGCGGCCCGGTCAGCGCGGCCGGCAACGCAATGCTGCGCGACTTCGCGATCCGGGCCATCGAGGCCCAGCCGGTGAGCTACGCACACGTCATCGTGAACGGCCTCGTCCTGTCGGTGGACTGGAAACGGTACAACTACCCGAGCAAGGGCACCGTCTACGACTACTACTTCCACACCCAGCCGCAGACGGTGCCGTACCACACCTGGATCCCGGGTGCCACCGCGCGGCAGGACATCCAGGCCTACGGCCACCAGGGCATCAGCCGCGTGGTCTCGCCGTTCGCCTATCTGATGTCCGGCTACGAGCGCGTGTTCTACCTCTACGGGCCGCTGTTCGGGCTGATCCTGCTGCTGGGGCTGGGCTCGATCATCCGGGTGACCCGGCGTCCCGGTGGCGGCATCAGGCTGGGACGCTGGCGGGACGGGCCGAGCGCCATGCCGTGGGTGGCCGCCGTGACGCTGCTGGTCTTCCCGATCGCCGTGGCCGACTTCGACTACCGGTACGTCCTCCCGGTCGTCCCGTTTGCCTGCCTGGCCGCCGGCCTGGCCTTCGCCTCGCCGGCCGCCCGTCCCCGGCCATCCTCCGATACGCCGCCGACCGGCGCCGAGGCCCCGATCCCCGCGCCCGCCGACGAGCCCAGCGCCCTCCCCAACTAGCGCCGCCCCAGCGGCCCGCGCCCGCCCCGCGCCAAGCGGGCTTATCGGCGTTGATTTTCCGCACGTGCTGCGGAAAATCAACGCCGATCATGGTGAGTGCTTCGGCGGAGACGGCGGGGGCAATATCCTTAGGGTGGCGAGCGAGTCGGCCGGGCGGCCGCGCCGCGCGATGCGCGGTGAGGAAGGTCCGGGCTCCGCAGGGCAGGGTGGTCGGTAACGCCGACCCGGGGTGACCCGCGGGACAGTGCCACAGAGAACAGACCGCCGTCCTGGGCCAGCCGATGGCTGGCCCGGGACGGTAAGGGTGAAACGGTGGTGTAAGAGACCACCAGCGCCGCAGGTGACTGCGGCGGCTCGGTAAACCCCACCCGGAGCAAGGCCAAGAGGGAAGCGGAACCAGTGGCTCCGCCTCCTGCGCGAGCGCTTGAGGGCGGCCCGTCCGATGCTCGCGGGTAGGCCGCACGAGGCTGCCGGCAACGGCAGTCCCAGATGGATGGCCGTCGGCCCATGCGAATGGGTGCACAGAACCCGGCCTACAGGCCGGCTCGCCCGCCACCTGTACCGCTGACCTGCGGTGCAACATTGCTCACGGGGTGACCGGGGCACTTTGGGGGCACATGCCTTGCCCGAAGGCTTGGTGGTGGATAAGCCGCTGGAGATTCTCGGCGACGGCCCGGTCTCCGACATCGAGATCCGGGCGCGCGGAGCTGATGTGCTGGTGTTTTCAGGCCAATATCGGCCGGGTCGCGAACCTGACGCTGTGCCAGGCCGGAGGCGAGGGGAAATGGTACGGCGTGGACATCAGGCAGGGGCGGCTGGACCTGGAAGGCTGCGACATCAGCAGCCAGAGCCTTTCGTGCGTCGCGATTCACGATGGCGCTGACCTGCGGCTGCGCCGCAATAAGATCCACGACAGCAAGCAGGGCGGCGTCCACGTCTATGGCAGCGGGCTGGGCACGCTGGAGGACAACGACATCACCGGCAACGCCCGTTCGGGCGCGGGGATCAATACCGGCGGTAATCCCACCCTGCGCGGCAACCAGATCCACGACAACGAGCAGGGCGGCGTCACCGTCTATGACAGCGGGCTGGGCACGCTGGAGTACAACGACATCACCGGCAACGGCCTCTTGGGCTACTACTCGGCGCCGTCGTCGGCCAGCTCATCGGCCAGCTCTTCGGCGGCCACGGCGACCGCGAGTCCCAAAGCCCTGAGGATCTTCCCGCCTGCCGAGACCACCCGCGCCGTGCCCACGACCGGGGCAACCGCAATCATGACTGCCTGGATGTCGTCGGCGATGACCCCGCTGTCCGCGGCGGCCCCAGCGTTGGCGAGGTAGGACGCAGGCGGTGCGTCCACCGCGATCAGGGCGGCCAGCCTCGCGATCATTAGCTCGCGCGGTGGCAGAGAGTTGTGCTCGACCGATGCGGCGGTGATGTCGGCGAGTGTATCGAGGACAGGTGTGTCGTCGTCCGGCATGGATCCTCCCCGGTTAGCGCGGAACACGCGGCTGCTGGTCCCGCTGGATACAGGAGCAGTCCATCACTGCTCCCGGCCGGAAACATCACCCCCGGCGGATGAGCTACGCCGGGCCGAAGGCGTCACTACGTCCCGTGACCAGTCGGCGAGGGCCCGGCCGGCGGGGACATCGCGTTGCGATCCGCCTACGCAAGATCAGGCAGGAAGCAGCGCTGGCCTGACCATCGCGCTGCCTCACACTCAAGCGTCAACGGCAGGACGCTAGTACAGCAGGAATGCACAGCAACCCCGGCGTACGGCATCGACCGTATCCGACCGACATAAGCCTCTGGGCTGCATCAATGACCTTGATAGATCCTCATGCAACTAGTTCACACCGAGGAGGTCACCATCGTGCCCAGAAAGACTTGGGTCTCCACGTTACGCGTTCGCCAGTCAGTTTCCGGGCGCATGATGCTCGCCTGGGTTTCTCATGTCCGCGGCGAGGCTGTCTGCCGAGTTCAATCCAACCCCTTTTGGGATAGGGCTTTCGCGATGGCGACCAGCGCCTCCATCTTCGTCGGCTCGTCGGTGATGGAGTCGGCTATGTATTCGGCGCGATCAGGGTCGGTGGCCGCGAGCTCAGCGACGATATAGTACAGCGCGGACTCCTTCTGGGACCTTTCGGTGATGGAGTTGGCGATATGTTCAGCGCGGTCGGGGTTGGTCGTGGCCATCAGCGTCACAATGCTGTGCAGGTCCCATGCTTTCCGAGACTTGTCGGCGATGGAGTTGGCGACGCGTTCGGCGTCGGTGAAAAGCCGGGCGGCGCGGTCGGGGTCGGTGGCAGCCGCCGCCTCCGCAATACTGCTCAGCTCCCATATCTTCACATTCTTGTCGGCGATGGAGTTGGCGATGCGTTCGGCGTCGGTGAAAAGCCGGGCGGCGCGGTCGGGGTCGGTGGCAGCCGCCGCCTCCGCACTGCTTCGCAGCGTCATTGCTCTCGCAGCCTTGTCGGCGATGGAGCTGGCGATGCGTTCGGCGTCGGTGAAAAGCCGGGCGGCGCGGTCGGGGTCGGTGGCAGCCAGCCCAGTGGCTATATCGCCTAGCGCCCATACCCTCGACGACTTGTCCGTGATGGAGTTGGCGATGCGTTCGGCGTCGGTAAAGAGCCGGTTGGCGCGGTCGGGGTCGGTGGCGGCCATCGCCTTGGCGATGTGTACCAGCGCTCGTATCTTCCAAAAACCTTCGGTGATGGAGTTAGCGATCCGTTCGGCGCGGTAGGGGGAGGTGCCGACAAGCCCAGCGACGATATTGCCCAGCGCCTCTGCCTTCAGGTATTTGTCAGTGATGGAGCTCGCGATGGATTCGGCTCGGTCAGGGTCAGTGGTGGCCAGCCTGGCAACGATATCATGCAGCGCCTCTGCCTTCCCGTGGTCCCAAGTGATGGAGTTGGCGATCCGTTCGGCGTGGTAAGGGTCAGTGGCGGTGAGCCCAGCCGCGATATCGTGCAGCGCCAACTCCTTAAGAGACTCGTCGGTGATCGAGCTAACGATGAATTCGGTTCGATCAGGGTCGGTGAGAGCCTGCCCAACGGCGACACGGCTCAGCGCCTGCTCTCTCTTCTCTTTGTCGCTGATAGTGCTTGCGATGCGTTCGGCCTCGGCCAGAAGCCTGATTGCCGGTGCGGCATCGTCGCGGGCAGGTGCGAAGCTTTTTTGATCTACCTGACCGGTGGCATTCACGGCAGATCGAGCTGTGCCGGGATCCGTCAGCTCTCGCTCGGTCGCTGTGATCACGGCCCTGCGGCGGGCCTGCACCAAGGGGATGACACCGAAAACGATCGTCGCGAAAACCCCCGCAACCCCCGCCAGCGAACCAACCACACCCCAGGCGAACGCATCCACGCTGTGACGATACGACCTCACATGCTTAGACATCAGGTATCCGGACGAACCTGGACCGCCACGTTAGGGGAACAACGGCAAGGGCCACGGCCTGAGTGACATTGGCCCGTACAGCAATGCAGTCCTCCCCTACACCCGCAGACTTTGCTTTGAGGTCACTTGAGCTTTTCGTACCTAAATTCGACATTAAGAATGACTGGAGGAGGCAAGCAGTCGTTGACGCCTTAGCGGTGATGCTGTGTAGCAGCGAAGTGCAGCAACCACAGCGCCCTACCACGGCCCTCACTGACCTTCCACAGGTCCATGATCTGCGTCAACGACCTGCGACGACCTTCGTGCCTCTAGATGGTAAGGAGGAGGTCAGGCTGACCCTTAAGTGTCAGTACCAAGACGGTCGGGGCACATCGGGGGCACATCACCGCGAGATCTGCCCAGAGATGGTGAGAAGTGCCGAGATCTCAGCCGCAGGTCAGCGCTCATACCGCCGATATAATCCGAGGTCGGCGGGCCCACTGCACAAGACCCGGCCTACAGGCCGGCTCGCCCGCCACCCATGCACGTCAGCCATGCCCGCCAGCCATGCCCGGCAGCGGCGCGGGACGGCCTCAGCGGCCGGCAGGCGCCGCCGGGATGACTGAGTTGCCTGCCTGCCATGGTCCTGGGTCTTTGCCGGTGCGAAGATAGGAACGTGGGCGACGACAGGGACACTTCGCTGGCCGACACACTGGCCGAGGTCGGCCGGAGAGTCGGCCAGGCCGTGACGGATGCGGTCGAGCGTATACAGCCGGCCATCGATACGCTCACGGAGATGGCGAACCGTCCCGAGGTCCGGGCGGTGATCGAGCGCGCCGAGAAGGCCATGCGGCGCAGGCCCTGCCTGTGCTTCTGCTCGAGAGCTCACCCGGCTGATCACGGTATCTGCGAAGTGTTCGACGCGGTGATCACGGGCCAGTACAGCTCGGATCTGCTGGGCGACTTCGATGTGCCGTTGTGCGCCCCGTGCGCTGCGGCCCGGGCCGCGCGCAACTTCACGAGCTAGCCGCGCGCAAGCTAGCCGCGCGCAAGCTAGCCGCGCAACTTCACGAGCTAGCCGCGCAACTTCACGAGCTAGCCGCGCGCGACTTCACCAGCTAATTGCCCGCGACTCGCTACGGCAAGGCGCTCGCTACGGCAAGGCGCCCGTATGGAGAGGCGCCCGCCGCTCTCACCGGGAAGACTGGAGGGGTGATTCATCTTCCCGAGCCGCCCCGGCTGGCGCGGCCGAACGTCACGGTGCGGACGTCCTACCTCGTGGGCGAGCAGGCCGACTGCCTGATCAACGAAGCGCCGGCGGACTGGCTGGGGCCAGCCAGCAAGGACTTCGAGGCCTACGTGGCCGAACGCCGCGCGGTGCGTACGCGGTGGGGCGTGCCGTCGAGCATTTTCTGGTATATCTCCGGCGAGTACTACCTAGGCACGCTGGTCATCAGGCACCGGCTCACCCCGGAGCTGGCCGAAGCCGGGGGGCACGTCGGGTACCACGTCGTGACGCCGTGGCGCCGGCTGGGGCATGCCACCCGGATGCTGGCGGCCGGGCTCACCGAGTGCCGGCGGCTCGGCCTGAACGAGGTCCTGCTGACCTGCGACCCGGGCAACGAGGCCTCGCGCAAGGTGATCCTGGCCAATGGCGGGGTGCCGGGCGGCCGGAAGCGCGGCGAGGACCGGTTCTGGATCCGCCTCGGCGCTAACGATTCGGCGCCAACGGCTCCCGGCCAAGCTCCCGGCCAAGCTCCCGGCCCGGAATCCAGCCGGGCACCCAGCCCGGGCACCCGGCGCAGACGGCCTAGCCCTTGACCCGCTGCATGCGGCCGGCCCACTCGGCGTCGCGGAGCAGGAACTTCTGGATCTTCCCGGTTGGCGTTTTCGGGAGCTGCACCGTGATGTCGATGTCGCGCGGTGCCTTGTAGCCGGCGATCTTGGTCCGCACGTGGGTCATCAGGTCGGCCGGGGTGGCCTCGGCGCCGGGGCGCAGCACGACGTACGCCTTCGGGCGCTCGCCCCATTTTTCGTCCGGTACCCCGACGACCGCGACCTCCAGGACGGCCGGGTGGCTCATCAGGGCCTGCTCGACCTCGATCGTCGAGATGTTCTCCCCGCCGGAGATGACGATGTCCTTGGCCCGGTCACGCAGTTCGATGTAACCGTCCGGGTAGATGACGCCGAGGTCCCCGCTGTGGAACCAGCCGCCGCGGAACGCCTCGGCGGTGGCGTCCTCGTCCAGGTAGTAGCCGGTCATGACGGTGTTGCCGCGCATGACGATCTCGCCCATCGTGGCGCCGTCGGCCGGGACGTCGGCCATCGCCTCGTCCACGACCCGGATGATGTCGGCCTGGATCATGCTGACGCCCTGCCGGGACTGCAGCACGGCGCGCTGCTCGGTGTCCAGGCCCGTCCATTCGGTCTGGTACTGGCACAGGGATATCGGCCCGTAGGTCTCGGTCAGCCCGTAGACGTGCACGATGGTGAACCCCATGCGCTCCATATGCGCGATCGTCGTGGGGCTGGGCGGCGCGCCGGCCGTGGTGATCAGCACCGGGCCGTCCAGCTGGCCGGCCTCGGGCGCGTTCAGGATGGTGGTTACCACCGTCGGGGCCGCGTTGAGGTGGGTGACGCCGTGCTCGCGAACCTGGGCCCAGATCGCGTCGCCCCGCACCTCGCGCAGGCACACGTGGGTCGCGCCGATGGCGGTGATGGCCCACGGGGTGCACCACCCGTTGCAATGGAACATCGGCAGGGTCCACAGGTAGACGCTGTTCTCGTCGTGCCGGGAGTGGACGATCTGGGCGAACGAGTTCAGGTAGGCGCCCCGGTGGGTGTAGACGGCGCCCTTCGGCTGCCCGGTGGTGCCGGACGTGTAGTCGATCGCGATCGGCGTGAGCTCGTCGGTGACCGACCAGGGCAGCGGGTCGCCGCCGGCCCGGCCGAGAAACTCGGCGTACGTCACCATCCGCGAATCAGCGGTCAGATCGGCTCCGGCGGATTCGATCTCGCTGTCCTCGGCCACCACCAGCTGCGTCACCGTGTCGAGGCCCTTCGTGGCGGCCACCGCGGTGGGCAGCAGCGCGGCGTCGACGACCAGGATCTTCGCGCCCGAATGACGCAGGATGTACGTCATCTCTTCCGCGACGAGCCGGGTGTTCATCGCCACCAGAACCCCGCCCGCCAGCGGCACCGCGAAGTGGGCGATGAGCATCTCGGGCAGGTTCGGCATCAGGTAAGCGACCCGGTCGCCCGGTCCGGCGCCGGCCGCCCGCAGCGCCCGCGCCACCCGTGCGGTTTCGGCCTCGAGGTCGGCGTAGCTGAGGCGCCGCCGGCCGTAGATCACGGCGGTCTTGCCGGGAAACACCCGGGCCGACCGCGGCAGGAATGACAGGGGGGTCAGCGGTGTGTAAGAAACCGAATCCATAGCGATCGTTGCTCCTTTGCCGCGATCTGCGCCGGCCGTCCTGTGTGGCGGCGCACGTTTAGCTCGCCAGAACTCCACCTCAGAGTCATTTCCTTGCCGCGGATAGGGCTGAAGGTCCCTGCCCGGGACGGCCCTCGGACCAGCATGATGTCGGGACACCGGGCGCTGACCGGCGCTGACAGGCACCGCCCGGACCGGCCAGGATCGGGATACCGAACGGACCAGTGCGGGGGTCAGCCGGATGGCCTGAGGCCGGGCGGCCGAACGGCCCGGCGGCGCGTCGCCCGCTCAGGGCAGGCGGCGGAGGTGGGCGTCTGCGGGCTCGGCCGCCTGCAGCCGAATCCGCGCATCGACGGCCTGCGCGCCGTCCGGGCGGGCGAAAACCGGGCTCAGTTCGAGTTCGGCGATCTGCGGCAGGTCATCGGCCATCCGGGAGACGCGCAGCAGCAGGTCGCGCAGCGCGCCAAGGTCGGCACCCGGGGCGCCCGCGCGCCCGAGCAGCAGCGGGGCGGAGCGGATCGAGCGGATCAGCTCGTCGGCGTCGGAGTCCGTCAGCGGGGCGAGCCGCGCCGCCCGCTCGGCCAGCGCGTCAGCGGCCGGACCGCCGACCCCGAACAGTACTAGCGTGCCGACCACCCGATCCTGCAGCAAGCTGATCATCACCTCGACGCCGCCCGTGACCATCGGCTTGACGATCACACCGGCCAGCCGCCGCCCGAAAGTTTCCGCCAGCGAGCGGAACCCGCTCCGGACCTCCTGCTCGCCGTGCAGGTCGATGAGCAGGGCGCCGGCGCCACGCGCACGCACCAGGCCGGGCACGTCCGCGCGGAGCGAGACCGGGCCGCCGAAATGTGCCGCCGCCGCGGCGGCACCGTCCTCGGTGACGACGCCCATGCTGTCGACCAGCCGCACCCCGTAACAGGCGAGCAACTCCACGGTGAGATCCAGTGACAGCCAGCCGCCGCCCCGGGAGCCGTCGAGAAAGCCGGTGACCAGTTCCCTGGCCGGGTCCTGGCGCAGGCCGTCGAGGTCGGGAATGGTGCCTCCCGGGCCCGACCGCCACCGGCCGTAGCGTGCGGCGTGGCCGAGAGCGCGCGCGGCGGACTCGGCGTAGCCGTAGGCCGGGACGGCGGGGGTGTCCGTGCCGGGGGCCCGAAGCAGCCGCACCACCTCGACCTGGTCCAGCACCGCCGCCGCGACCGGTACCGGCACCCGCGCGGTGGCTATCTCGGAATCCAGCCCGCCGCCCGCGGTCGTGGTCGTCAGCGCCAGCACCGCGTCGACGCCCGGATCGGCGCCGGCCAGCTCGATGCACTGGCGGAAGCGCCCCGGGCTGACCAGCACGGTGGTATCGACCGGTCCGGCCACGGTGGCCGGTACGGGCAGGACGGCCCGGAGCATTTGCTGGGTATCCAGGTTGAGCGCGGCGACCTGCAGGCCAGCGTCGCCGCACGCGTCAGCGGCGAGCACCGCGGCGCCGCGGGTATTGGACACCACCGCGACCCGGGCGCCGGCCGGTACCGGTTGCGCGGCGAGCAGGGCCGCGGTGTCGAGCATCTCGCCGAGGTTCGCGGTGGCGATCACCCCGGCCTGCTCGAACAGGGCCTGCCGGGTGAGCAGCGGGGTGGCGGCAATGGCCCGGGCCCCGGCCAGGCGCCGGCCCGTGATGGACCGGCCCACGTTCACGGTCAGGACCGGCATGGTGCGGGCCATCCGGCGGGCGGTGCGGGCGAACTTGGGCGGGTTCCCGATCGATTCCATGTACAGCAGGGCCAGCTTGGTACCGGCGTCGGATCCCCACCACAGCAGCATGTCCTCGCCGGATACGTCGTCTTCGTCGCCCAGCGAGACCAGGGACGAGATCCCGGCGCCGATCCGGGACAGGTGGTCGACCAGCACGAAGCCGGTGCCGCCGGTCGACTGCAGGGCCAGGCCCACGCTGCCCAGCCGCGGATGACGGGCCGAATACGTCGCGTTCAGGCCGACGCTGGTGTCGGCCACCCCGAAGCTGGCCGGCCCGACCATGCGCATGCCGTGCTGGCGGCAGATATTCCGGAGCTCCGCGCGGGCCGCGCCGCCGAGGCCCGCCGCGATCACCACCAGCGCCCTGACCCCGCGTTGCCCGCATTCCTCGGCGACGCCGGTCACGGCCGCCGCCGGCACGGCGATGACCGCCAGGTCGACACCCTCGGGCAGCGCGGCCGCCGACGGCACGCATTGGGCGCCATCCAGTTCGGTCGCGGCCGGGTTGACCACGTAGACCGGGCCGGTGAAGCCGCTGCTCAGGATGTTCCGCAGGATCGACCGCCCGACCGACCGGGGCCGCCGGCTCGCGCCGATCACCGCGACCGACGCGGGCCTCAGCACGTGCTGCAGGCTCGCTACACCGGCCGACCGTTCGCGCTCGGCCACCGCCTCGCGGTACGTGCCGAGCGCGACGTCGGCCTCGCCGGTCGGCAGCGGGAAGGTCAGGTCGTACACGCCGTCGGCCAGGGCGCGGTGGGCTTCCAGTCCGGCGTCGGCGAACACCTTCAGCATGAGCGCGTTCTCGCTCAGCGTCTCCGCCGTGAAGGCGTGCAGGCCGCGGCTGCGGGCCAGTGAGACCAGGTGTTCCAGCAGCAGCATCCCGACGCCGCGGTTGTGCATGTCGTCGGCGACCGTGAAGGCGACCTCCGCTGACAGTGCCCCGGGGCCCTCGCGCTCGTAGCTGCCGACGCCGATCACCTGGCCGTCCAGCAGCGCGAGCAGCGCGGCATGGTCCGGTCCCGGCGGCCGGCAGAGCCGCTCCGCCTCCCGCGTGGCCGCGCGCGGGCTCATGCTGAAGAACCGCAGGTAGAGGCTGTCCGGCGAGAGCTTCTCGTGCATCTCCCGGACCGCGTCGAAGTCGTCCGGCCGCGCGGGACGGATCTCGACCGTGGTGCCGTCGGTCAGCAGGGCGTAGACGCTGGACCCGGCATCGATGCTCACGTCACTCTCCCCCTGGACTTTCCCCCTGGCGCGCGACGGCGGACGACGTCGCGTCTCCCTGAATTATGGGTGACGCAGCGGTCAACGAGGCCCACGGTGGCAGAAGTGCCGCCCGGTGACAATGGCGGGCCCCGCGTGCGCCGGGGCCCCGCGTGCGCCGGGCCCCGGGCCGCGGGTCCGTCAGGCCGGGGCGGCCAGCAGCTCGCTGACGGTCACGAACGTATACCCGGCGTCGGTCATGGTGCCGACCAGCCGGTCGAGCTGCCGCATCAGGGCCGCGTTCGGCTGCGGGCCGCCGTCGTGGGCGAGCACGATGCTGCCAGGAGAGGCGCGCCCCAGCGTCTCGTCCGCGTCGGCCTCCGGGTTGCCCCCGGTGACCGACTCCGACCACAGCATCACGTTGTAGTGCAGGCTCGCGCAGACGGCCAGCCCGACGCTGTCGATACGCCCGTAGGGCGGCCGGCACAGCACCGAGGGCCGGCCGGTCAGCCTGGCCAGCAGTTCGTGGGTCCGCTCCAGGCTGGCCCGGTCGAACCCCTCGCCGTGCTGGGTCAGGTCGCTGTGCGCCCAGGTGTGGTTGGCGACCTCGTGGCCGGCGTCGGTGGCCCGCGCCGCGGCGCCCGGATCTGCCTGCACGCGCATGCCAACCAGGAAGAAGGTCGCTTTTGCGCCGTGCCGCCTGAGGATCCGGAGGACCTGGGGTGTCCACTGCCGGGTCGGGCCGTCGTCCAGGGTGAGCGCGACCAGCCGCGCGGCCGGCGCGGCGCGGAACGTCACCGTCGCGCGGCAGGCGGCCGGGCCATCGGGCTGTGCTGGCGTCCGCGCTGTCGGGCTCTCGGTGGCGACAGCCGGCCCGGCCGCGAACCCGGCGCCGGCCCCGGCCGCACCGCCGGCGGTGAGCAACCCCATTCCGGCCAGGAACCTTCGGCGTTCCATTAGTTAAGTTTCAGGCAGGTTTCAGCCCATTTCCAGGCCCGGCGCGCGCCCGCCGGTGAATAATCCGTGAACGGGGCCAGCCCTACGCCTCGGAGTCGTAGCGGAAACCGTCGCGGAAGCGGCGGAACAGGCCGCCTTCCCGCTGCAGGGGCGGCCCGGGCGGCGGGGCCGTGGCGCGCTCGTGCCCCTCGGGCTGCGTGTAATCGGCCCGGGCGATCGCGTCGGCGACCTCCGCGTCGCTGAAATCCCCGGACCCGGGGATTTCCGGAACGAAACCGACGAGATCCCCGTCGAGCAGCACCTCGGCCTCCAGCGACGCGGTGCCTTCGTTGCCCCAGATCGCCTCGCGGCCGCCGCTGAGGACGACCCGCACTCCGTAGATATCGACGCCGCCCTTTTCCAGGTGCGCGTCGATCCCGCGATCTCTGAGGGCGTCGGTAACCCGCCGTGCCCGGTTCTCATCCATGCGCTCAACCTACCTGTGTGATCACGCTGGCCGGCCTGCCGGAGAAGCACGCGCCCGGCCCGGCCGGACGGCGGCACCGGTGCGCCGCGGGGCCGCCGGCGGAGCTCGGGTAATGTAACTGCTTCACCACGCCGGAAGGCTCCGTTGACCGCATTGCCCAGCCCCGCTGAGTTCAGTCCCGCTGATATGGCGCCGATCGTCCGCGCGCTGCGCGCCGCGGGCTGCGTTTTCGCCGAGGAGGAAGCCCAGCTGCTCCTCTCGTCGGCGCAGACCCGGGCCGACCTCACCGACCTGGTGGCCCGGCGCGTCGCCGGGCTGCCGCTCGAGCAGGTTCTCGGCTGGGCCGAGTTCTGCGGCCAGCGGATCGCCGTCGACCCGGGCGTCTTCGTCCCGCGCCGGCGCACCGAGTATCTCGCCCGCGTCGCGACCATGCTCGGCTGGCAGGCGGCCCGGCCGGGGGAGCCGGTGGTCGTTCTCGACCTGTGCTGCGGGACCGGGGCGGTGGGCGCCGCGGTGGCCGCGGCCCTGGGCCACGCCGAGCTGCACGCCGCCGACGTCGATCCGGCCGCGGTGCGGTGCGCCCGGCACAATGTGGCCGCCGCCTCCGGCCAGGTGTATGAGGGAGACCTGTACGATCCGCTGCCCGGCATGCTGCGCGGCCGGGTCGACGTGCTGACCGCCAACGTCCCCTACATCCCGGCCGGCGAGATCGCCCTGCTGCCGCCGGAAGCCCGGCTGCACGAGCCGCGCGTGGCCCTGGACGGCGGCGCGGACGGGCTGGACCTGCTGCGCCGGGTGGCCGCCGCCGCGCCGCAATGGCTGGCGCCGGGCGGCAGCGTGCTCAGCGAGGTGAGCCAGCGCCAGGCCGTCCCGGCCCGGGAGGCCTTTGCCGCCAGCGGGCTGGGCACGCGCATCACGTCGTCCGAGGACGTGGACGCGACCGTGGTCGTCGGCACCTGGCACGGCACCCCGCGCTGGTAACGGCAGCGGGCCCGCGTACAGCAGATCGCCGCCACGGCAAAGGCCCCCGGCCAGGGAGCTGGCCAGGGGCCTTGCGAAGCGCTGTTAGGTGGGCGGGAGGGTCGGCGGCGTGGTCGTCGGCGGCGGCGGGGGCGGCGGCGGCAGGATGCCGGCGATGCCGTTCCACTGCTGGTTGTCGTAGACCGAGCCCGAGTACGGCTTGGCGCTTGAGTAGTCGCTCAGCGGCTGGACGTTCAGCTGCACGCGGGGCCAGTCGGTCGGGTTGCCGGCCGGGTAGTTCAGCACCAGCGGGTTGGAGAAGCTGTTCGTCTCGCCGTTGATGCAGACGGAGTAGCCCGGCGCGGTGGTGCCGTCATTGGGGTTGGTGTCCTGCGCCCAGATGGTGCTGGCGGAGGTGCCACACGGGTACAGGGCCACCTTTTCGCCGCTCTGCGCGATCTGGTCCGGCGTGGTGCCGACGCAGAAGTTGCTGTTGACGCCGTACGGCTCGTACTGGATCTCGAAGGCTTCCTCGGGCCCGTAGGCCTGGTCGAACGCCGGCGAGATCAGGCCGCGGCTGCTGGTGTAGAAGCTGTCCACCGTGCCCAGGTCCTTGACCACGAAGTCCTGGGCCGGGTCGCTGTTGGACCGCTGGAAGAGGATGACGGGCTGGCCGTAGCTCGACTGGGCGTGGTAGACGTCCAGCGGGAAGTCGTCGTGGAACTTCAGCGAGTAGATATTGGAGCAGTTGGCGCTGCCGCAGGGCGGCGTGGTGGCACCGGCCGGCAGCAGGCCGGCCATCCCCAGGCCGCCCGCGGTCAGTGCGAGGCTGGCGGCCCCACCGCGATCCTTGCCTTGAAGGCCATTCGGATTCTCCTTGGATACGTAAATGGATAGCCGGCCGCGTGGTCGCCTTATTGAGGGTTTGATGGCCGTCGGCCGTTAATGGGAGCTATGGACCGAAGGCCCCCTGGCATGAGGACGGGAGTTCACTGGGAGGAACCCATTCCGGTGCCTGGCCAGGGGGCCTGGTCGGGAACGTCAGCGGACGACGCCCGCGTTTTTCCGCGCAGCGTCGATCAGGACGCTGGCGCGATGCCGTTCCACTGCTGGTTGTCGTAGACCGAGCCCGAGTACGGCTTGGCGCTTGAGTAGTCGCTCAGCGGCTGGACGTTCAGCTGCACGCGGGGCCAGTCGGTCGGGTTGCCGGCCGGGTAGTTCAGCACCAGCGGGTTGGAGAAGCTGTTCGTCTCGCCGTTGATATAGACGGAGTAGCCCGGCGCGGTGGTGCCGTCGTTCGGGTTGGTGTCCTGCGCCCAGATGGTGCTGGCGGAGGTGCCGCACTGGTACAGGCCAACCAGGTCGCCGGTGGAGGCGATCTGGTCCGGCGTGGTGCCGACGCAGAAGTTGCTGTTGACGCCGTACGGCTCGTACTGGATCTCGAAGGCTTCCTCGGGCCCGTAGGCCTGGTCGAACGCCGGCGAGATCAGGCCGCGGCTGCTGGTGTAGAAGCTGTCCACCGTGCCCAGGTCCTTGACCACGAAGTCCTGGGCCGGGTCGCTGTTGGACCGCTGGAAGAGGATGACGGGCTGCCCGTAGGACGCCTTCGCGTGGTAGACGTCCAGCGGGAAGTCGTCGTGGAACTTCAGCGAGTAGATATTGGAGCAGTTGGCGCTGCCGCAGGGCGGTGTGGTGGCGCTGGCGGAAAGGGTTCCCACCATCCCCAGGCCGCCCGCAGTCAGCGCGAGGGTTGCGGCAGAAGCCGCGATCCTTGCCTTGAAGGCCATTCCGAAACTCCTTGGGTACGTAATCGAAAACCGTCCGCTATTGGTTTTTGCGGAGGGCTTTATTGCCGCTGGCTGCGAATGGGCTTACTGAACGCCATCAATTCTTAATGCCAGAGCGGCGACTGTCAGGCACTGATGCTAGATGCGCGCGCGCGCCAAAGTCAACCAGAAACGCGATGTCCGAATTACCCGTGTTAATATGAGAGCAGCGAAAAAGGGCAGAATTAATTAATGGGGATCGGGCCGCCTTTTCCGGGAACCGGTGAATAACAGGCAATGTCCCTTCGGCGGCTATTCGGGGCGGTTTACGCGGGTGCGCCGTACGCCGCGCCCGCCAGCCCGTCCCCGGCCTGGCCCAGCGCGCCGCGCTGCCGCAGTGGCTGCGCGAGCGCCGGACGAGTGAGTTCCGCCGCGACCGGTCGGCGTTCACCGCCGGCCTGGCCACCGGCGGCCTGGTGGCGGTGCTCGGCGTTGTGATCGCGGTCGGCGTCCTGCTGCTGGCGCCGAGCCATCATCCGGTGACGACACCGAACCTGGTCGGGCCGGCCCAGGGCAGCCCGGCGGCGACCACCCCCGCGGCTTCGCCGTCGCCCACCCCCGCCAGCCCGTCCGCGACACCGTCCGCAACGGCACCCACACCGACACCGACGTCCACCGCGACGTCCCCGGCGCCGACGGTATCCGCAACCGTCCCGGCGGGAACGCCGACGGGCAGCGCCGCGCCGTAGCGGCTCGCCTGCGTCTGTACCGTTATGGCCGAAGTCCTCATTTAGCCGAACGCCCGCGGGCGTGTCTGGTTAGGTTGGCGCATGCGCACCCGGGGGGGAGCAGGAGATACGTACGCGGCCGCGAACTGGCGGCGGGTGGCGTTCGCGATGTTCGCGGTCGGCTGGGGAGCCAACCAGTTCTCCCCGCTGCTGGTCGGCTACCGGCATGAGCTGCGGCTCAGCGCGGGGGTGGAGGCGGCGCTCTTCAGCCTCTACGCGGCGACGCTGATCCCGGGGCTGCTCGTCGGCGGCCCCGTGTCGGACCGCATCGGCCGCCGCCCCGCGGTGATCCCGTTCGTCGCGGCCTCTCCGCTGGCGACGACGCTGCTCATGACCGGGCGCCACTCGCTAGCGCTGCTCGCGGCCGGGCGTGCGCTGTCGGGTCTGTGCTCGGGGGCGGTGTTCGGCTCGGCCACCGCCTGGGTGCAGGAGATGTCGCCCGATCCGGCGGTCAGCGCCCGGCGTGCCGCGGTCGCGCTGTCGGCCGGATTCGGGTCCGGCCCGGCGGTGGCGTCGGCGCTGGCCGAGTGGGCGCCGGACCCGCTCGTCCTGCCCTATTTGCCGCATGTGCTGATCGGGCTGACCGCCATCGTCGTCATCTGGCGAGCACCGGAGACCGTGCGTGCCCCCCGGGCGCCCGGTACCCGGCGGTGGCCGCCCCGCGCGGTCCGCTCCGGCCGTTTCTGGCGGGCGGTGGCCCCCGCCGCACCCTGGGTATTCGGCACGCTGGCGCTCGCCTTCGTGGTGCTGCCGCAGGAGGCCACCAGCCCCGGCAGCCTTTCGGTGGGCTTCGCCGGCCTGGTCACGTCGCTGACCGTGGCCAGCGGCATCGCCGTCCAGCCGCTGGCCCGGTGGATCGAGACCCGCCTCAGCCTGGCCGGTTACGCCGCCGGTCTCGGCTTCGCGGTCGTCGCGGCGACGGCGGCCAGCGTCACGGCCACCTCCGCCAGCCGGGCCGGCGCGATCGGCTGTGCCGTGGCGTTCGGCGTGGCCTACGGGCTTTGCCTGGTCTCGGGTCTGCGCGAATGTGAGCGGCTCGCCGACGCGGACGAGCACGGCGCGGTCGTCGCCTGCTACTACGCGCTCAGCTACGTCGGTTTCGGCGCCCCCTATCTGGTGGCCGCGCTGAACGGCCCACTGGGCCGGGTCGGCACTCTGGGCGTGCTGGCCATCGTGGCCGCTCTCACTGCCGTCTGGACCACCACCTGCGCCGACTTTCCCGATACCCCGGCCTTTGCCAGCGCGCCGGCCGGGGCCGACGTGTCCACGGTGAAGGCGGAGGCCAACGTGGGTTTAGTGGCGCCTGCGCCGCGGGCCCGGGCTCTAGGCAGGACAAGCGGGCAGAGTTTCCCGCAGATTCTGCGGGAAACTCTGCCCGACCCCGCGAACGCAGCACGCCCGCGCCCGGTCTTGGGATGCCGGTCAGTCCGGGGTGGCGGTGTCCCGGGGGGTGGCCGCGGCGTGCTGGTCGGCCGTGTGATGGGCGGGGACCAGGTGCGGGGCGACGGTGGGGGCGTCCTCGATGCGGTCGGGCGGGGTCAGGCCCAGCAGCCGGTAGACCTGCTCACCGCCGACGGTCTCCTGGTCCACGAGCAGGTCGGCGAGCTGGTCCAGCTCGGTCTCGTGCGCGCGCAGCAGGCTGATGGCCTGCTGTTCGGCCTCCCGCAGCAGCCGGGACACCTCCCGGTCGATGACGGCCTGGGTGGACTCGGCGTACGGCCGGCTGGACAGGCCGGGACCGCCGCTGTCCAGGTACATCGCCCCGCCCTGCGGGTATCCGACCGGGCCGACGGCCGGGGACAGGCCAAATTCCCGGACCATCCGGGTGGCCAGGTCGGTGGCCGACGCCAGGTCGTTGGCGGCGCCGGTGGACCCCTGATTGAACTTGACCAGCTCCGCGGCGCGGCCGCCCAGGCGTACCGCGAGCGATTGGTTGAGGTAGTCCTCGCTGTACAGGTGGCGCTCGACCAGCGGAAGCTGCTGGGTCACCCCGAGCGCCTGGCCCGCGGGCAGGATCGTCACCTTGGCCACCGGGTCGGCGCGCGGGGACAGGGCGGCGACCATGGCGTGGCCCGCCTCGTGCACCGCCACCGAACGCTTCTCCGAAGGCAGCAGCACGTTCGAATCGTCACGGCGGCCGAGCAGGATCCGGTCACGGGCGGCGTCGAAGTCCGCGGCCGTGATCACGTCGCGGCCGGCCCGGACCGCAACGATCGCCGCCTCGTTGGCCAGGTTGGCCAGGTCGGCACCGGAGAATCCCGGGGTCCCGCGGGCCACCGCGTTCAGGTCGACGTTCGGGGCGAGCTGCTTGCCACGGCAGTGCACGGCGAGGATCGCGGCCCGCTCGGTCAGGTTCGGCAGCGGGATCGTGACCTGCCGGTCGAACCGGCCCGGACGCAGCAGCGCCGGGTCCAGCACCTCGGGACGGTTGGTCGCGGCGAGCACGACGATGCCCACGGCGGGGTCGAAGCCGTCCATCTCGGACAGCAGCTGGTTGAGCGTCTGCTCGCGCTCGTCGTTTGAGGCGTACACCTGACCGCCCGAGCGGCGCTGCCCGATCGCGTCGATCTCGTCGATGAAGATGATGGCCGGGGCGCGCTTGCGCGCCTCGCTGAACAGGTCGCGGACGCGGGCGGCGCCGACGCCGACGAACAGCTCCACGAAGCTGGAGCCGGCCACGGAGAAGAACGGCACCTCCGCCTCGCCCGCCACGGCCCGGGCGAGCAGGGTCTTGCCGGTTCCGGGCGGCCCGACCATGAGCACGCCGCGGGGCGGGGTCGCGCCGGCCGCCCGGTAGCGTTCGGGTTCCTTGAGGAAGTCGACGACCTCGGAGATTTCCCGCTTCGCGCCGTCGTACCCGGCGACGTCGGCGAACCGGGTGGAGGGCCGTTCGGCGTCGAACACCTTGGCCCGGGACCGGCCGACGCCCATGACGCCCTGCAGCTGGCCGGCCGCGTTGCGGGACAGCCGGATCCACAGCCAGCCGAAGAGCAGCAGCGGCAGCAGGATGATCGCCCAGGTCAGGACTTCCGAACCGAGCGATTCCCCCGTGGCCGCCGCGGTCACCTGGACCTTCGCCGCCTCGAGCTGGCTCAGCAGCGACGAGCCCGCCTGGGCCGGGATGACCGTGGTGTAGTCCTTCCCGTCCGTCAGCGTCCCGGTGCTCGTCTGCCCGCTCTGCGCCAGGGAGATCGTCTTTACCTGGTGCGCGTCCAGCTTCGAGATGAGCTGGGAGTAGGTCAGCGTGACCGGCGGGTTCGTGTGCAGCTCACCCAGCGCGATCCACAGCCCGAGCGTGATGACGATGGCGATCGGCCACAGCCAGTGCCGCCAGGCCGGAGGCGGCGGCGGAGCAGACGGTGTCGGCTTATCGCCCGGCGGCGGGGGCGTAACCTGCTTGCTCATGGCTTGTCCACTGTCATGCTGTCAGTTTGCCCTACGCTGATTTGATCTTTGTGCGGCCGGGGCTCCAGGTTCGCTGAACGCGCAAACCCATGGCCGCCGCCCGTGACGGCCGGTTCGGCGGGCATCACGCTCAGTCGGGCTGGCACGAGGGGCACCAGTAGGTCACCCGGTCACCCAGTTCCGCGCACCGGATACGCGTCCCGCAGCGCCGGCAGGGCCGGTCCCGCCGCCCGTACACCCAGGTCTCGTGGCCCCGGCGCTGATCGCCGGTGGTGACCCGGTTAACCCGGTCCTTGTTGGCCTGCAGCATCCGGTAGCTCAGGCTGACCAGCGCGCCGACGTCGTTGATCTTGCCAACTGGCCGCCACGGCCGGATGCCACGCAGGAAGAGTACCTCGGATTTGTACACGTTTCCGATCCCGGCCAGGTTGCGCTGGTCGAGCAGCGCCTCCCCGGCGGAACGTTCCGGGTCGGCCTGCAGCCGCCGGACCGCCTCGGCCTGATCCCAGTCCGGGCCGAGCAGGTCCGGCCCGAGGTGCCCGGTGACGCGTTCTTCCTCGGCAGTCGGCAGTACCTCGACGATCCCGAGCTGGTAGCCGACCACCCGCCACTCCTCGTTGGCCAGGACGAGGCGGATGCGGTAGCTCTCCCGCAGCCGCTCGGACACGGGCGCGATCCGCCACCGGCCTTCCATCTTGAGGTGCGTATGCACGGTCAGGCCGCGGTCCGTCCGGAGCAGCAGGTGCTTGCCGCGCGCGACGGACTCCGTGACGACGTGGCCCGCCAGGTCGGTCACGGCGAAGCGGGGCACCCGGAAGTCACTGCGGGTCAGCGGCCGCCCGGCCAGGGCGCCGCGCAACTGGCCGGCCGCGTGGAAGACGGTGTCCCCTTCAGGCATGGCCCCAGCATGCCGCAGGCGGCGCTGCCGGGTGACAGCGCCGCCTGGTGACCGGATGCCGGTGTTGGCCGCTCAGTAACGATTGCCGTCCGGCCTGCCGTAGGGGTCCTCGTAGGGGTCGTTCGGCCGGCGGCCGTTGCTGGACCGCCGGCCCCGTGGGTGCTCACCCGGGCCCGCGCCGTCCTCCGGGTAGGGCGAACCGCCATAGGAATCCGGATACGGGGAACTTCCGCCGCCCGGATAGGACGAAACTCCGTTACTACCAGAACGGGAGGAGTTCCCGTTGCTCCCCGGATACGGCGAGTTCCCGTTGCTTCCGGGATTGGCCGGGTTCCCGTTGCCGCCGGGATAGGGCGACCCTCCGGTCGTGCCCGGGTAATCCGGGTAGTAGGGCGAGCTCCCGTTGCCGCCGGGATAGGGCGAGCTCCCGTTGCCGCCGGGGTAGGAGGAGGTGCCGTTGCTCCCTGGAGCGGAGGAGCTTCCGTTGCTCCCCGGGTACGGCGAGCCTCCGTTGCTCCCCGGGTAGGGGGAGCCGCCCTGGATCCCCGCGTCCCCGGGTACTCCCGGGTAGGACCCGCTGGCGGAGGGGCCCGGAAGCGCGGGACGCGCGCGGCGCTGGCCGTTGGACGCCGGCGGCCGGCCGGTTCCGGGCGGGGACGCATGCCGTGAGCCCCCGCGGCCGGGGGGCGCATAGCCGCCGGTGCCGTCGGTATAGGGGCTGGCCGGGCCGGCTGGGTTCCCCGGCTGGCGGGTCCCGTTACGGTAGGCGCCGTCCCCGTAGGGATCACGCCGCCCCGGCGCGCCCGGCGGGCCAGACGGGCGTTGCGGGCCGAAGCCGCCGGGTGGGGCCGATGGACCTCCTGAGCCGGGCGTGCCCGGCGGCAGGCTGCTCCCGGGCGGCACGCCCCGGCTTCCGCGTCCGGGGGCCTGCGCTCCGGCCGGTCCTGCCGCGCCGTACCCGCGCGGGCCGGGCCGCGTCGGCGGCGTGTCGGCCGGGGCCGCGTCGGGGCGGCCGTGGGAGGGCCGGTGCTGCGCCTGCCGGGCGCCCCGGTAGGACCGGCTGTCACTGGCCTCACGCGCGTGACGAGAGAACGACGCGCTGGTCAGCGGGTCTTCCTCCGTGCTGCGCGGGGAACGCTCCGGCTCTGCCCGGCGCCGCCGCCCGGACGTCCCGCGGCCGGGCTGCTGCAGCGGCCGTGGCTCGGTGCTGTCCTGCTCACCCTCATCGCGGACCCGGGCCCGGCGGCCGCGGCCGCGGCCGGGGGCGTCCGCCTCGACGGGCGCGGAAAAGACATCCGGCCCGACGTCCCGGGATGGCGAACCCGGCCAGGCCCCTGGCGCCCACGGCTCGTCATCGCCCGCGTTCTGGGCCGCGCGCGCCGTCGTGGCCAGCGGCTTGTCGGAGGACAGGTCGCTCCAGTACTGGTCGTCGGGTACGCCGTCGACCTCGTTGGCGCTGGGCCACGGATCGTTGTCGTAGTCCTGCCGGGACCGGCCGAGCCGCAGTTGAGGCTTCTGGACCTTCGTGATCCGCCGCCGCCCGCCGTGACTGTGCTGCTCACCGGTGTCCTGGGCGTCCGGGTCCGCGAAACCCGGCTCGGGGCCGGCGGAGGCGAACGCGCTGTCGGTCAGCGCGGTGGGCGCGTCCTCGTAGCTCGCCGGGCCCCCCGGGCCTCCCGGGACGGCTGGGCCCGAGGCAGGACCGGTGGCCCGGCGGCGCCCGCCCGGCCGCGCTTGTCCGCGGGACGTCCCGGCGGAGTACCCCTCCGCCGGCGAGTAACGGTCCTGGTCGGGATAGGCGCCCCTGGCACCGGAACCCTCGTAGCCTCCCTCGCGGGCCGGGCCCCGGCCGCGCCGCGAACCGGCATCGCGCCCGTGCCCGCCAGCGGGCTCACCGCCGGGCCCGCCGCCGGGCCCATCAGTGGGGCCGCCGCCGGGCCGGTAGCTGCCCGGGCCCGTGTCGCCCCGGCCGCGGCGGCCGCCGGACGGCTCAGCGCCGTACCCGCCGGGAGGGCCGGTGCCCGGTTCGTAGCCGCCGGTGTCGTATCCGCCGGTACCGAACGGCCCGGTACCCGGCTCCGCGTCGAGCGGCCCGGACACCCGCGTGTCGGCCGCCGCGTCGTATCCGTCGTATCCCGCGGCGCTCGGGCCGTAGCCGCCCTGCGGCGCCGGATCGGTGTCGTCGAACCGGCCCGGAGATCGTTCGCCTGCCCGCCGGCCCGCGCCCGCCGCCACCAGGCTGCTCCGGTCCGTACCGCCTGCGCTCCGGGAGGACCGGCGTGCCGCGACGTGATCGGGCACGTCGTAGTCGTAGTCGTAGTCGTCATCGTCAGCGGCCATGCGCCGCCGGGGAGACCCGGCCGCCTTGCCCCGGTCGGCCATGGAGCGGATGCGCCCGGCCAGCGATGGGGATCCGCCCATCCTGCTCCCGCCCCTGGCCTGCGGGCCGCCGGCCCCTGGGTCACCGGGGGAGGGCTCATCGCCTCGTCCCGATTTCAGGCTGAGGTAGAGGGCCGCGAGAATCGTAGCGATCACCACGACCCCGAGGACCACGAGCAGAGTCATTACACCACCCAACAAACCATGGCCACGTGGGTGGCACTAGCGAGGTTCACGCGGCCATCGACGCGGACCTGCCCCTGTCATCGCTAGCGCCCTGGACCCGTCTACGGCTGGTCGCCCCGACATCCGATTCTTTCGGACCCGTCTGGCCGGTGTCTGAGGATTGCCAAAGTTTCGGCACCTTCGGCAGCGGTATCCGCCCCGTGCGGGCCGCGTTTTCCGTGGCCGGCGCACGATGGCACCGCCCGCGTCGGCCCGGACGGCCGGGGAAGCCGGGGCGGCGGCGGTCAGGGGCTGGCCGGGATCGCGTGCCGGCCGCGCGCGATCGCCGCGCCGGCGATCGCGGTCCAGGCCGCCAGGGTCGGCGCGCCGTTGGGCAGGTTGAGCGTGGACCGGAGGGCGTACACCGTGAACCGGTAGCTGTGCCCGGGGGCGTCCGGGCAGGGCGGATCGTAGCTGGCCTGGCCCAGGCTGTTGTCGGCCTGCCTGGCCCCGGGGGGCAGTTGCGGACCGTTCTGGATGTCGGTGGTCGCCTGCGGGATGTCGAACACGATCCAGTAGATGTACGGGGTGATCGGCGCGGCGGCGTCGTCCACGACGATGGCGTAGCTCTTCGTCCCGGACGGTGCCCCGGTCCAGTCCAGCGGCGGGCTGATCTTCCCGCTCTTCCCGCCGTGGCAGGTGAAGCGCTGCGGGAGCACGCCCTGGCTGAATGCGGCGCTGTTCACGGTCATGGTGGACGGCGCGTCCGGGGTCAGGCTGCCGCTCCCGGCCGCCGCCCCGCACCCGGTGAGCAAGAGCGAACCGGCCGCGATGAGGGAGCCCGCACGAGGGCGGCGCCCCGCACGAGGAAACCGGCTCACGCGCCCGTCACCCTTGCCCTTCGGTTGCCACCGGGAACTCGCCGCCCCGGGAAGCCGGACGGCTTCCGGTGCCCGATCTTATGCGCCCGGTGACCGCGCTTGGGCGGCGAACGGCGCGCGTGCCGCCATTACTCGGGCTGGCGCGAATTACCGAGCATGATCTCGTCCCAGGAGGGGACGGAGGCACGCCGGCCGCGCGGGCCCGCGGCCTTCTTGCCCCGCCCGCGGGCCGGGGCTTCGTCCGCGGGCTTGTCGGGCGGTGGCTGAGCCGCGGCCTGCGGACGGTCGTTATCCGCACTGTGGACGCCCTGGCCCGCCGGCTCGCCTGCCGCGGGCGCCCCCCGGTCCTGGGCGTCGGCGGACGTCGCGCCGGCCTGTTCCGTAGCGGCCTGACCCATGGCAGCGCGTTCCGGGCGTGGCGAGCGCTCGGCAGATGGCGCGGATGGCGCGCCGGTGTCCGTGTCCGCTGCTGGCCGGCCTTGCGGCCCGGGAGCCGTCGGTCCCTCCGGCGGGGCCTGCGCGGCCGCGGCCGGCTGGGCGGCGGGGCCCGGCGCGGCCCGGCCCTGCGCTGCGGGGCTCGCGGGCGTGGGCCCGGCGTTCCGGTCGTCCGCGCCCTGGCCAGGTGCCGGCCCCCCGGTACCGCCCGCGCGGTGCGCGGGCCCCCGGCCAGTCCCGTTCGGTTCATCATCGCTCACCGGCATCCGCGGGCTGCCCGGCTGCGGCGCGGCATGCGACGGCGGCCGGCCGATGGGCGCGCGCGAGGGAGCGAAGGACCCCGGGGCGGCGGCGTGCGCGGCCGCCCGGGCCGGCTCCTCCGCCTGTTCCATGACCGGCTCGGGCGGCGGAGCGGGCTGGCTCCGGTCCGGCCTGGGCCTGATCGGGGTCACCGTGGCCGCCCCCAGCGACCCGCCGGTCGGCGGCGGCAGCTCGGCTTCCGGCAGCGACAGCCGGCTCGCGTTGTCGTCGGCCGGCAAGACGTGCCGCCGGCGCGGGTCGAACAGCCACTCAGCGATGTGCAGGCGGCCGCCGGCCCGGAACGCCAGCTGCACCTGCCAGCTTCCGTCCCCGTGCTTGCGCGAGTCCCACTGCGCGTCCTCGGGGTCGGCGCCGAGCTCGGTCAGGCGTTCCGCCACCACCTCCCCGAGACGGGGGCCCGGGGTGGAATCTCCCTGGCGGCGCACGGACGCGGTCTGCGCCTGCTGAGCGACGTAGCCGCGCTCCGCCAGGACCGGTCCCTCGAACCACCGGACTCTCTCGACCGGGATACCCGCCGCATCCGCGATCTCCTCAACCGTTTCCCCGGCGCGGATTCGTGCCTGGATCTCCTTGGGTCGCAAGGGATTCTCCACTTCGATCTCGTACTGGGCGAGCCGCGAGAACTGGCCGCGTGCGACTGCCCGCAGCCGATCGTCGATAGGCAGCATGAAGCGCCCGCTCCGCCCCGGGATGGCGAGAACGGCGTAACTGCCGTCTTCGCTGACCGCGACGAAGCGCAGTTCCTGCATCGGCGTCCCTTCCGCTCTCGCACGCTGCCCGGGGGCCGCTGGGCCCGGCCGCAGCATCGTCCCGAAGCGTCGTATCCGAGCGTTAACGCTGTGTCCGGTCGTACCCTATGCCGGTACCTCGGCTCCCGGCACGAGTCTGGCCGGTCAAGGGCTGTCTGGCCAGCACCCTGCCCGGCATGTCCCGAGTTCACCTTGGGATTCTTCCGGACGGCAGAGAGCGGGGACGTCAGCGCGGCGGCGTGCGCAGCGGGGCCCCGGGCGCCGCCTCCGGTGCCGGCGCCGGGGTTTTCGCCGACTGGCCGGTGCTTTCGGCGGAGGGATCCCGGGCAGGCACCGCCGGTCCGGAGGAGTGCATCGCCGGGTCCAGGCTCGGCACGGCCGGCTCGGGGGAGTGCACCATATTCGGTCCGGGCGCGGCCGCACCGTCTGGTCCGGGCGATCCGTCGCCGGGATCGCCCCCCGGCCCTCCGCCGCCGCCGTGGCCCTCATCCCCGGGACGGTCGGCCGGCTGGCGGCTGAGCCGGGACGGCCACCAGTTCCAGCGGCCGAGCAGCACCACGGTGGACGGGACGAGCACGGTACGGACCACGAAGGTGTCCATGATCACGCCCAGCGCGAGGCCGGCGCCGACGTCGCGGATCTGGCTGCCCCCCGAGCCTCGCCCGCCGACGACCGCGAAGACCGCGAACGTGCCGGCCAGCACCATGCCCGCGGACGTGACGGTGGTACCGGTCACCGCGACCGCCCGGCTCACCGCCTCCCGCAGCGGGTAATGATGGGCCTCTTCCCGTATTCGGCTCATGACCAGGATGTTGTAGTCCTCGCCGAGCGCGAGCAGGAAGATGAACATCAGGAACGGCAGGATGAAGGTCAGGCCGCCGTCGCCCGCGATCTTGACGAAGATCAGCACCGACAGGCCGAGCGCCGCGAGGTAGGACAGGCCGACCGAGGCGATCAGGTACACCGGGGCGACCAGGCTGCGCATCACCAGGGCCAGCAGAATGCCGATGACCACGATGGCGATCGGGATCACGCGGATGAGATCGCTGTTGGAGATCTGGCTGATGTCGTAGAACGCGGGCGCCTCGCCGCCGACTCCGTAGTCCGCGGCGCCGATGCGGCCAGCCGCCACCGCCGCCGCGTTACGGATGGCTGGCACCGCGTTCATCGCGGCGGTCGAGGACGGATCCCCCGCCTTCAGGCCGGTCTGAAACTGAATGGTCCGGCCGTCCGCGCTCACGTAGGCCGCCGTGGCGCGATACACGTCGTACGCGGCCACCGGGACCGGAAGGTTGGCCGGCGGCGTGGTCGGCAGCGTTGACGGCGGCCCCAGCGACGCCAGTTCCGCGTGCAGGCCGGAGAATTGGGCCGGGGTCAGGTTGACCGCACCGACCGGGTTGAGCGGCCCGGTCACGCCCGTGAACAGCCCGCTGCTCCTAATCGACTGCTCGCCGGCCGCGATCGCCTGCGCGTCGTCCCAGGCCGGCTTCTTGAGCTTGTATACGAGGTTGGTCGGGTTGGCGCTGCTCTCAGGGAAGTGCTTGGCGAGCAGTGCCTGGCCGGACGCCGAGTCGGTGCCGGCCGGGGCGCTCAGGGTGCCGCCGAATCCGGCGGCTTTGTAGCCGGTGACGGCGAAGGCCAGGCCGCCGAAGACGACGACGCCGGTGATCAGCGCGGCCGCGGGACGCCGGACGATGCGGGCGGCGAGGCGGCCCCAGATACCGGCCTTGCCCGTCCCGGCGCGCGTTCTGGTCGGCCAGAAGGCGGCCCGGCCGAAAATGGCCAGCAGCGCGGGCAGCAGGGTCAGCCCGGCCAGCAGCATCACGCCGATGCCGATGGCCAGCGGGATCCCGAGCTGCGAATAGATCTGGAACGTGGCCGCCAGCAGCGTCAGCAGAGCCGCGATGACGGTCGCGGCGGAGAAGGTGATCGATTCACCGACGCGGATGAGCGCGGTCCGCACCGCTTCCTTGGACTCGATCCCGGCCCGGAGCTGCTCCCGGACCCGGAACACGAGGAACAGCCCGTAGTCAGTGCCCGCCCCCAGCACCAGCACGATCAGCATCAGCTGGGCGATCTGCGACACCTTCAGGCCGTGGTGCGCCGCCTCGGCGACCAGTGGCCCCGAGATCGCCACCGCCATGAACGCCGGGATGAGAGTGATCAGCGGCGCCAGCAGCGAACGGAAGATGAGCAGCAGCAGCACCAGGATGAAGACGACCGTCAGGGCCTCTTCCTGGTTGCCGGTCGACCCCGTTTTCTTCTGCTGGTCCACCTGGATGGCGGCGGCCCCCGCCAGATGCACCTGCAGCCCGGACGGCGGCCCGGCCCGCGCGATGGCGCCGCGGAGATTATTGATGAGCGAGGTCAGGCCGGTCTGGTCGCCGCCGCCCACGCTCGACTGCACCAGCAACTGCTCGGCCTGGCCGTCACCGGACCGGCCCAGGTCGGGGACCCGCACCACGGTCGGCACGTTGCGCAGATCCTGCCGCAGCGTGCTCAGCCACGACACGTCGGAGGCGGTGAGCTGCCCCTCGCTGACCGCCGCCACCACCGGCACCGGGGTCAGGTTGGTGCCGCCGAACGGCGCGGCTAGGTCGGCCGCGTGCTGGCTGGGCGCGCTGGCCGGCAGGAAGTTGGCGTTGTTACCCTGCGTCACGCTGGCCAGCGACGGCAGAAAGCGCGGCACCGCGACCGTGGCCAGCACCCACACGACCAGGACGACCCACCGGAATTTGACGGCGAACGTTCCTATGGCCCCGAAAATCCCCTCGATTCGCACCCGCAGAAGCATACTGGCGCCCCGCTGTACCGGCTGAGCCCGCGGTTACCGACTGCTACACCGGTCTGCCGGAAAACTTTCGGCAGGCAAATTCCGGCAGCCGTTGGCCCGTGCCAGGGCCGCCTTAGTGGTTAGATAACCAGTGAGGAATTCGCAGGATAAGCGGCTGAACGCGCTCCGTGTCCGGTTTCGTCATCGTTCACAGCGCCGGTTATCCGAGCCCAAAAGCCAGATTTTGCTTACGGTCCCGCGGAGGTCTGATGCACCATGGTCCCGCCCGTCACGACGCCGGATGGCGCCGTGACCCGGGACCGCGGCACGATCCGGGGACGCGGTACGGCGTGCGGCCGCGGCACGGCGCGGGGTCCCTGGCTGACCCGGGAACGTGGCCCGGCCCGCCGGGACGCCGCGCGGCCGGACGGCGGGCAGATCCGGGCCGCGGGACGCAGGCCTGCGGCGGTTCTGGCAGGCGGCCATGACCCCGGCGGCGATCGCCGCCTGCACGCTCGGCGCGGTCGCCCTGGCCGGGCTCATCGTCATCGCCGTGTCCATGGCCGTGGCGGCGTCCGCGCCCGGGGGCCTAGCGGCCAGCGGGTCGCTCAGCCAGGCGCTGGAAGCCTGCTCGGGCGAACTGGCCCTGCTCGCCCTGACCGTCGCGGTCGTGCTCGGGGTCGCCGTGACCGAGCGTCATATCCTGCCCGCCCAGACCCGGGTGACCGCGCAGCTCGTGCACCGCGCGGTCGCGCTGATCGCGGTCGGCTTCCTGGTCGTGCACATCCTGCTGGAGACGGTGGCGGACCAGGCCGGGCCGCTCGCTGCCGTGTTCCCGTTCAGCGACGCGCGCGACCGGCTCTACCTGGGGCTGGGCACGATCGCCTCCGACCTGGTGATCGCGATCATCGGGACCAGCCTGGCCCGGATGCGGTACGCCCGGTCGGCGCACCCGCAGCTGTGGCGGATGGTGCACCGGTCAATTTACGTGGCGTGGCCGCTGGCGATCCTGCACGGCATCCTGGAGGGCGGCGGGCCCGTGTGGGCGGCCTGGACGTACGGGATCTGCGCGGCGCTGGTGGCCGTGGCCATCTCGGCCCGGGTCCGGATGCAGGACATGTCCCCGCGGGCACCGGGCGCTGACGTCGCCGACCTCATGCCCGCCCTGCCGGCCGGTCCCGGGGCGCGCCGCCCGCAGCTGGCCGCGGGGTCTCCGTTCCGGCCGGGGTCTCCGTTCCCGCCGCCCGCATCCCGCGAGCCGCGCGCACTCGAGCCGCCGGCCGGCGGCTTCCTCCTGGGGGGCGAGGACCCGTACGCCCCCCAGGAGGAAGGCGGCTACCGGCCGAGAGGCGACGACCCGTACGGACCCCCATCGCCGGCCGGCGGCTACCTGGAAAGAGGCGGCGACCTGGAGAGAGGCGACGACCCGTACGCGCGCCGGCCGCAGGCGGGCGACGGCCCGCAGGCGGGCGACGGCCCGCAGGCGGGCGACGGCGCGCGGGTTGGCGGCGAGGCCCGGCGCCGGGCCTGGCGTCCCGTCCAGCCCCGGCGTCCCAGGGCCGCGAGGCCGTCCGAACCGCCCTAGGAGCCAGCACGCAGGCCCTGGGACCCGAATTAGCCCCAACGGGGGACCCGCGCGCTAGCCTCGTACCCATCATCCGGCCGCACGGGCGTCCGGCCACCGAACTGCCGATAGGGAACGCCCGGCCGCACGGGCGCTCAGCGGCCCGGGTGGATGAAGGGAATGAGGACATGCGGCATCTTGTCGGGATCGTTCTCGCCATGGTCGCCGCGGTGGTTATCTTCTTCGCCGGGGGCTGGGGCTACCTGAAGCTGCTCCGGGCCCCGTCGCCCTCCGGCGCGCTGGCTACCCTGCCGGCGGGCGGGGGCTCGCTGCTGCACGACCACAATGCGGTGGTCGCGATGGCTGCTCTGCTCGCGGTCGGGCTGGTGGCCGGGCTGCTGATCGCCATCCCGTGGGTGTCGCCGCTGGCCGCGGGGCTGCCCGGGCTCGCCCTGCTCGCGCTGACCGGTCTTTACCTGGCCAGCGTGCGGCGCGCGGT
>CAVRHH010000011.1:0-161492 GCA_963720945.1 uncultured Actinomycetes bacterium
GAAGCCGGCTGCGATGTCACTGTCGTTGACGCCGAGCAGCTGGTTGACCGGCGGCGTCGCATTGTCGCTGGTGGGGAAGTTGACGGTGTGGAAGTTCCGGCCGTCCAGGGAGTAGAACCCGAAGTTGTTGTTGACCTGGCTGGCGGTGTTCATGCTGGACCAGAACCCGACCGTGACCCCGTTGTCGTTGAGCCCGGTGACCTGAGTCTGCACCGACCCCGGGAAGTTCTCGTTACGGTAGTTGTACTGGCTGTAGGACGGGAACAGCAGGTATCCCTTATTGGGATGCCCCTGGGCCCCGGACCCGAAATAGCCGGCGATGAGACCGTGGTCGTTGATGCCGAGCAGCTGGTTGAACGTGAGGTCGCGGGCGTTGTCGAGGGTCCGGAAGGTGTAGCTGGTGGACGTCTGGCTGCTGACGCCGGCCGTGCTGGCGCCGGCCGGCGCGGCGGCGGCCAGGCCGCCGCCCGCGACGATTGCCCCCGACGCCACCGCGGCCGCGGCCACGCGCAGCCCGATGCGGTTGGCGATGCTCATTTCTGCGGTCCTTTCTGCGCTTTCTGCCTTTTCTGGTCTGCACTGCTGGTCCGCGCCGTGCGGTGCTGCACGGCGGCGTCCCCGAACCGGTGCGGCGAGCGGAGCCGGCCCCGTTGGTAACTCCGGACCGCTCGCCCCGGTGGTTCGTCAGCAAGCCTCGTGAGCGCCGCCGGGGGAAACGCAGGGGGGCAGGGGGAAACGCTGTTGCGCGGGCGCGCTGAACCGCCGGCGCCCGGCCCTCGTAACTGGCGGTGAAGGCATCTAAATTCTGAGATGACAGTTTTAGTCAGCAGAGCGGGGCGGGCACCAGATGGCAACGCTGACCGCAGGCAGGCCACCGGTGCGCCTCACGTCACTGGTGGGCCGGGCCAGCGAACTGCGTGACGTGCGGCAGGAGCTGGCCACCAGCAGGCTGCTGACCCTGACCGGTCCCGGCGGGACCGGCAAGACGCGGCTGGCGCTGGCCGCGGCCGCCGTCGCGGGTGATTCCTTCCCCGGGGGGATCTGCTGGGTGGAACTCGCGCCGGCCGGCGATCCCGCGATCGTCGGCCAGACGGTGGCCAGCCAGCTCGGCGCGCCCGACACGCCGGGACAGGACGCCGCCGAGGCGATCGCCGATCACGTGGACGGCCGGCGGACGCTGATCGTGCTGGACAACTGCGAGCACCTGGCCGCCGCGGTGGCGAGCCTCGCCGAACGGCTGCTGGTCGCCTGCCCGGCCCTGTCGATCCTCGCCACCAGCCGCGAGCCGCTCGGCGTCGAGGGGGAATGCAGCTGGCCGGTCCCGCCGCTGTCCCTGCCGCCGGGAGGCGCCGTCGTCACGGCGACCGCGGCCGCGCTGGCCGGCTCGGACGCGGTGCGCCTCTTCGAACAGCGGGCCCAGCTGGTGCGGCCGTCGTTCCGTGTCACCGACGGCAACGCCGCCGCCGTGCTGCAGATCTGCCACCGCCTGGACGGCCTGCCGCTGGCGATCGAGCTGGCCGCCGCGCGGATACGAATTCTGCCGGCCGCTCAGCTGGCGGAGCGCCTGGACGACATCTTCGCGGTGCTGACGGGCGGGGCGCGCAACGCGCCGCGCCGCCATCAGGCGCTGCGCGCGACGCTCGACTGGAGCTACGACCTGCTCACCGCGGACGAGCGCGCGGTGTTCCGGCGGCTCGCGGCCTTCTCCGGCGGCTTCACCCTTCCCGCCGCCGAGCAGGTCACGGCGGGCGGCGGCATCCCCGGCCGGGACATCCTGGACCTGCTGACCCGGCTGGCCGAAAAGTCGCTGCTGCGCGTGGAGCAGCCGGACGGCGGCGCGCGCTACCACCTGCTCGCCATCATCCACGACTACGCGCGGGACCGGCTGGCGGAGGCCGCCGAGGAGGAACCGGTGCGGCGGGCCCACCTGCGGTACTTCACCGAGCTCGCCGAGCAGGTCGGGCCGCTGGTGGAGCACGGCGAAAGCCCGCAGGCGCTGGAAAGGGAGCTGGACCGGCTGGACACGGAACGGCCGAATCTGCGGGCGGCGCTGGACTTCGCGCGCCAGTCCGGCAGCAGCGAAGCGGCCCTGCGGCTGGCCGGCCAGCTCGGGCGGTACGCGTACCTGCGCGGGCACTATCACGAAATCCGGCAGTGGATGGATGAGGCCGTCCTGGACGGCGCGGACGCGCCCGCCGCGCTGCGGGCGAAGGCCCTGCTCGGCAGCGGCCGGCTGGCGCTGCTGCAGTGCGACTACGCACCGGCGGTGCGGCGGCTCCATGCGGCGCTGCGCCTGTACCGGGAGCTGGGCGACCCCGGGGGCATCGCCAGCGCGCTGCAGGTGCTGGGCAGTGTCGCCCGCGAGCAGGGCAGCTACGCCAGGTCGGCGCGGCTGCACGCGGAGAGCCTGGCCATCGCGGCGGCCTCCGGTGACCGGCGGGCGGTAGCCAGCGCGCACGGCTACCTGGGGTTCGTCTCGTGGCTGCAGGGCGGCTTCGGCCGGGCCACCGAGGAATGCACGGCGGCGCTGGAGCAGTTCCGTGAGCTGGGGGACGTCGAGGGAACCGCCTGGTCGCTGCTGAGCCTGGGCACGGTGGCCCGGTATGAGGGTGACGGCGACCGCGCCGCGGCTCTGCTCGGGCAGAGCCGCTCGCTGTCCGACAGCATCGGCTTCCGGGAAGGCGTCGCGTGGTCGCTCGAACAGCTGGGCCTGCTCGCCGCCAGCGCCGGCGACCCCGGCGCGGCCGCGCTGCTCCGCCGCAGTCTCACGCTGCATCGTGAGCTGCGAGACAGGTGGCGGATGTGCAGTGTGCTGGATGATCTGGCGGCGGTGGCGCTGGCGGGCGGGGACGAGGCGGCTGCGGAGCAGGCCGCCGGGCTGCTGGGCGCGGCCGAGGCGACGCGGGAGGCGATCGGCACCGTCATCGCGCCCTGCGAGCGGGCCCAGCATGACGAGACCCTGGCCGGCGCGCGGGCGGCGCTCGGTGCGGCGGCTTTCGCGGCGGCGTGGCAGCGGGGGCGGCTGGCTCCGCCGGACGAGCTGGAGACGCCGGCCCGTGCCCCCGGGCCGGCCCCGGCGCCGGCCGGACGTGAGGTCCCGGCCCCGGCCGGACGTGAGGTCCCGGCCCCGGCCGGACGTGAGGTCCCGGCCCCGGCCGGACGCGAGGTCCCGGCGGGCCCGCCGGGCGGCCCGGCCACGCTGGTGGTCCGGGCCCTGGGCACGGCCACCGTCCAGCTCAGGGACGAGACCGCCCTGACCGTGGCGGACTGGGGCTACGCGAAACCACGCGAGCTGCTGTTCCTGCTCGCCACGTCGGCACCGCTGACCAAGGAGCAGATCGGCGCCGCGCTGTGGCCGGACGCCTCGCGCCAGCAACTGGGGAACGCGCTGCACACCGCGCTGCGGGAACTCCGCCGCGCGCTCGGCGATCCCGGCTGGGTGGTCTACGCGGACCGCCGTTACGCCCTCAGCGCGGCACGGCCCCGTGACTGCGACGTCGACACGTTCAGCCAGGCCCTCGCGGCGGCCCGCAACGCGCGCCCGGCCGCCGCCGCGCTGCCCGAACTGCAGCGGGCGGTCGCGGCCTACGGCGGCGAATTCCTCGCGGGCATGGCGGCCGGGGAATGGGCGCAGGCGCGCCGCGAGGAACTCGGCCGCGCCTTCGAGTCGGCCCTGCTGGCGATCGGCCGGCTGCACGCGGCCGCGGGCCGCCACCAGGCGGCCGCGACGGCGTTCCGCCGCGTCATCACGCAGGAGCCGCTGAACGAGTCCGCCCACCGGGAGCTGATGGTCTGCTGGGAGCGTCTCGGCGAGACGGCCCGCGCCGTCCGGCACTACGAGCAGTTCCAGGAAATGCTGCGTGATCAGGTCGGCGTGCCGCCGGCCGCGGAAACGACGGCGCTGTACGAGCGGCTGCTGGCCGCGCGGTGACGGCGTCCCGTGTGTCCGGCCGGTTACGCGCCGGAGGCCAGGGGAATCCCGCTCCGCTGTCTCATTGTGAGTAAGTGAGTCACTCACTCACCCGTATACTCCTGATGTGCCTGGTAAGCGTAATGCGCATGAACGGCTGCCCGAGCTCATCGCGGCGGCCGTGCGGGTCTTCACCCGGGATGGCTACCGGCTGGCCCGGATCAGCGACGTGGCGGCCGAGCTCGGGCTCTCCGAGGGGGCGATCTACCGGTACGTGGACAGCAAGGAGGGCCTGTTCGTGCTGGCCATCCGGCATGCGCTGCTGCTGGAGGAGCTGCCAGGCGGCGCGCTGCCGCTGTCCCCCGCGCCGCTGACGGTGACGATCAAGGAAGCGCGGGAGTTCGTCGCGTCGGTGGTGCCGTTCGGTCATCTGGCCGCAGCGATCGCCGAGCCGGCGGTGAACGACCCCGCGGCCGAACTGGAGGACATCCTGCGCGAGACGTTCACGCTCGAATCCCGCACCCGGGAGGCCGCGGACATGATCGAGCGGTCCGCCCGGGAACTTCCGGAGCTGGCGGACCTGCTGAATTCCGGGCTGCGCCGGCCCGTGCTGCGCGCCCTGACCGCGTACCTGGCCGGCCGCGCCCAGGCCGGCCTGCTGCGCACGACACCGGACGCGGCCGCGACCGCGCGGCTGGTGCTGGAGACGCTGGACTGGTTCGCCCGGCAGCGGTTCTCCGACCCCTACGGGGCGGGCATGACCGCCGAGGTGGCCGAGGCCACCGTCGTGGACGCGCTCGTGCACGCGCTGGTCCCCGCGCACCTGCTGGCGTCGCGCGATGGGTAACACCACCGCGGCGGAGGTCACCGCGGGCGCCACCGCATCGGGTGCGGCCGTCGAGGTGCGCGGGCTGGAGAAGTCCTACGGGGCCCGGGCGGTCCTGCGCGGCATCGACTTCGAGGTCCGCCGGGGTGAGGTGTTCTGCCTGCTCGGACCCAACGGCGCCGGCAAAACCACGACGGTCGAGATCCTGGAGGGCTTCCGCGCCCGGACCGGCGGCGAGGTCACGGTGCTCGGCCTTGACCCGGCCGCGCAGCCCACGCAGCTGCGTGAGCGCATCGGCATCGTGCTGCAGGAATGCGGCTTCCCCCGGCAGGCGCGGGTCGGCGAGCTGATCGGCATCTGGCGGGACTACTACCCGAATCCGCGGCCGCTGGGCGACCTGCTCGAGGTGACCGGGCTCACCGGCGAGCAGAACACCCCGGTGCGCAAGCTGTCCGGCGGGCAGCGGCGCCGGCTCGACTTCGCGCTCGCCCTGGCCGGCGACCCCGACCTGGTGTTCCTGGACGAGCCGACGACGGGTTTCGACCCGGAGGCCCGGCGGCGTCTGTGGACGGCGGTGGAGAACCTGCGCGGCATCGGCAAGACGATCGTGCTCACCACGCACTACCTGGACGAGGCCGAGCGCCTCGCGGACCGGGTTGCGATCCTGCTGGACGGCCGTATCAAGATCGCCGGCTCCACCCGGGAGGTCGCCCGGATGGCCGCGCTGCCGTCGCACATCACGTTCGGCGCACCGGATGCGCTGCGCCACAAGGAGATCCCGGCGCCGGACGGCATCGACCTCGTCGTCGACGGCCGCACCGCGACCTGCCGGACCCGCAACACCGCCGCGACCCTCCGCGCGCTGCTGGACTGGGCCGCGCAGTACCACGTCGGGGACCTGGATGACCTGACCGTGGTCACGCCCAGCCTGGAAGATGCCTACCTGCATCACGTCGAACGAACCGATGGAGACCCCGGCGCATGAAAGCCCTCCGCATGACCGCCCGGCAGGCCCTGATGGAACAGCGCAACTTCTGGCGCAGCCCGGAGTACGCGCTGTTCACCTTCGCCCTGCCGCTGTTCCTGCTGCTCCTGCTGGGCGCGGCCAACGGCGGCTCCTACCTGCCCGGGCACATCCGGCAGATCAAGGTGCTGGTGCCGAGCATCCTGGCCTTCGGGGTGATCGCGGCCGCGTATGCCAACCTCGGGGCCAAGATGGCCGTGCTGCGGCACGACGGGGTGCTGAAGCGGATCCGGACCACCCCGCTCCCGCCCGGGGCCTACCTGATCGGCCTCATCGTGAGCACGGTCCTCACCAGCCTGGCCATCGCCGGCTGCACGGCGCTGGCCGGCTGGCTGGCGTTCGGGACGGTACCACGGCTGGACGGGATGTTCCTGCTGGGCTCCGGGCTCACGCTCGGGATCGTCTGCTTCGCCGCGCTCGGCCTGGCGGTCAGCTCACTGATCAAGAGCGCCGAATCCGCCAGCCCCATCACCAACGCCATCTACCTGCCGGTCGTGATGATCTCCGGGATCTTCGACCCCACCATCGGCCTCCCGCGCTGGATGTCCGCCGGGGCCAGCGCGCTGCCGATCAAAGCCCTGGCCGAGGTGCTGGAGGACGCCTACACGCCGGCCGCGCACGCGTTCCCCGGCGTGGCCCTGGTGACGCTGCTCGCCTGGGCGGTGGCGGCCGCTACGTTCACCGCCTGGCGCTTCCGCTGGCAGCCCGCCTGAGGCGCCTTTCATGATCGGCACGGGTTTTCCGCACGGGCTGCGGAAAACCGACGCCGATCATGGTGGGCGGCGCCCCGCAGGCTGAAGGGCCCGGGAACACGGGGCCGGTCTCGGTGGCGGGCGCAGCCATCAGGCGAGCGCGGCGTCCAGGCGGGCGGCGCGCGCCGCCAGGTCGCCGAGCGGCAGCGGATCGGCGAGGCCGGGGTCGAGAGCGGCGACGGCATCCCGGCAGGCGGCGGTGAAGTGCACGGTGCCGTCCTCGTCAATGCGTGCCACGCCGTCGGCGTGGGCCATCCGCTCGTTGAACGCGATCGCCTCGTCCCGGCTGAGACCGGCGGGCAGGTCGAGCGACACGGCACCGCCATCGATCCGGACCGGGTAACCGCCGGGCAGGCCGCCGGGGGCCGGAGCCGACCAGCGCAGCGGTTCCGCCCCGGGCAGCAGCGCCCGCAGGACGGGCAGCGCGGAGGCGGCCGTCACGTAGTTGTGCCGGATGCTCGGCGCGAGGGCCGGCGCCTGGTAGGCCAGGCCGTCAGCCGGGCGCCCCGGCTCACCCACCCAGATCCGGGGGCGGCTGGCGGGGCCGGCCGGTTCGCGGGCCTGCATGACCGCGCTGAGCTGGGAGTGCTGAGCCAGCACGCGGACCAGCGGAATCCCGGCGTCCGGGGCGGCGGCGCGCAGCGCGGCCCGGGCCCGCAGCAGGATCATGCTGACGTTCCCGAGCCCGATGCCCGGCGCCAGGCCCACGCGGGCCAGGATCGGGCCGGTCACGTCGGGCAGGGACACGTTGGCCACGGGCCCGGTGTAGCCGGTGTCCCGCACGGCCCGCATCACGGCGAGCGGCACCGGCAGCTGATAGGGCAGCCGCAGCGCGAAGCCGGCGGCGCCCACGGCACGCGCCGCCGCATCGTCCCGCCCGGCCAGGGCCCACGGCCCGCGGCCCGCGGCGGACTGAACGACCAGGTTGGGGGTGATCCGGGTGAGCAGGCCGGCGACGTCGCCCGGCCGGCTCGCGTCGCAGGCGACCGCCTCGACGACGACGTTGTGCGCGCTCGCCAGCATGGCCGCGGCCTCGGCCGCACCGGTCCGGCTGACCAGGACCAGGCGGCGCACCGCCCCGGCCGCCGCCAGGCCGGCCGCGAACCGCTCCCCCAGGTCGCCCGCCCCGATGATCAGCACCGTGTTCACCAGCGGCATCTTACGGCCGTAGGCCCGCCCTGCCTCGGCTGCCCGGCGCCTACGGGCAGAGAAACTGGGGCGCCGGCGCCGGACTTGCGGAACGTGGTCGAGGCGATGTACTTCTCATCGGCGATGGCCATGTGCTGATCGTAGGGACGCCGGCCGCTGGCGGGCGCGCTCACCAGCCGGATGAGCGCCGCGTGTCGCCGCGGGCCCGGTTCTCTAGCATGGGCGGATGGACGGTGACCGGGATCTCGATGTGGTGGTGTTCGGCGCGACGGGTTTCGCCGGCCGGCTGGTGGCCGCCTACCTGGCCGGGCACGTTCCGGCCGGCACCAGGATCGGGCTGGCCGGGCGGTCCCCGGCGCGGCTCGCGGAGGTCCGCGCCGGGCTGGGGGACGTGGCGGCGGGCTGGCCGCTGCTGACCGCCGACTCCGGCGATCCGGAATCCCTGGCGGCGCTGGCCCGCTCGGCGCGGGTGGTAGCGACCACGGTGGGACCGTACCGCCCGCACGGGCTGGCCCTGGTCGAGGCGTGCGCCCGGGCCGGCACCGACTACGCGGACCTGACCGGTGAGGTGCTGTTCGAACGGGAGAGCATCGACCGCTACCACGACGTGGCGGCGGGCACCGGCGCGCGCATCGTGCACAGCTGCGGGTTCGACTCCATCCCGTCCGACCTGGGCGTACAGGTACTGCACGACACGGTCCAGGCGGACGGCGGCGGGGACCTGGAGGACACGACGCTGGTCGTCACCGCGCTGCGGGGCGGGTTCAGCGGCGGCACCATCGCGTCCGCCCTGCGGCAGCTGGACGAGGTACGCGCCGACCCCCGGCTGCGGCGGACCGCGGCGGATCCGTACGCCCTGAGCCCGGAACGTCCGGCCGAACCGGACCTTGGCCGGGAACGGGACCTGACCCGGGTCCGTTACGACGCCAGCCTGGGCACCTGGACCGGGCCGTTCATCATGGCCCGCTTCAACACCCGGGTGGTGCGGCGGAGCAACGCCCTGCAGGACTGGGCCTACGGGCGCCGGTTCCGCTACCAGGAAGTAACCGGGTTCGGGGCCGGCCGGGCCGAGGCGGTACGGGCCGGCACGATCACGGGGGCCCTGGGGGCGCTGGCCGCGGGGCTGGCCTTCGGGCCGTCCCGGTCGCTGCTCGGCCACGTGCTCCCCGGCCCCGGCGAAGGGCCCAGTGAGAAGACCCGGCGGAACGGCTACTTCCGGATGGCGATCCACACGCGCACCTCGTCCGGGCGGCGGTACGTGGCGCGGGTGGCGGCGCACGGCGATCCCGGCTACCAGGCGACGGCCGTGATGTTCGGCGAGAGCGCGCTGTGCCTGGCTCTCGATCGCGACCGGCTGCCCGGCCGCGCCGGGGTGCTGACCCCGGCGACGGCCATGGGCCCCGCGCTGGCCACCCGGCTCCGGTCGGCCGGCCTGACCCTGGCCGCGCAGCGACCGGACCCCGAACGGGACTGACCGGGCGCACCCCAGCCGGTGGGGTAGCCGCGGTTCAGGCCAGACCCGGCCGGGCGGGGATAGGGCCGCCGGCATCCGCCCGCGGGTGGCTACGGGATGAGGACGATCTTGCCGAGCAGATGGCCCTGCGCGAGCCGGCGGTAGGCGTCCTGCACCTGGTCCAGCGGGTAGACCGCCGCGATCGGGATCTCCAGCTCACCGGCCGCGATCAGGCCGGCCAGCTCGGCCAGCACCTGGGCACTGGCGCCCACGGCACTGCCGTCGCCCTTGACGCCGAACTTCTCGATGGCCTCGAAGTTGGCGATCGTGTCGATGCGGGACGGCCTGACGCCCAGATCCAGCGCGATCTGCACGTAGTCGCCGCCGACCGTGTCGACGAACGCGTCCACGGTGCCGGCCGCCTGCCGGATCCGGTCCTCCACCCCGTCCCCGTAGGTCACCGGGATCACGCCGTGGCTCCGCAGCCACTCGTGGTTGGCCTCGCTGGCCAGGCCGATCACCGTGGCCCCGGCCCGCCGGGCCAGCTGGACCGCGATCGAGCCGACGCCGCCGGCCGCGCCCGCCACCACCACCGTGTCCCCCTCGGCCAGGGTGACCGCGCGTACCGCCGCCCAGGCCGTCGCCCCGGCCACGAACAGCGCCCCGGCGGCCTCCCACGGCACCGCGGCGGGCTTCGGGGTCAGGTTCTTCGCCTCGGCCAGGACGAATTCGGCCTGGCTGGCGCGGTTGTCGGCGAACCCGATCACTTCGTCGCCGGCCGCGAAGCCGGTCACGTCCGGGCCGGTCTCCGCGACGATCCCGGCCAGGTCGCTGCCCTGGCCGGAGGGGAACGTGGCCGGCCAGCGGGCGTGCAGCAGCCCCTCGCGGATCTTGGCCTCACCCGGGTTGATCCCCGCCGCCTTGACCTGGACCAGCACCTGGCCCGGCCCGGGCACCGGACGGGGGACGTCCACCACCTTCAGGACGTCGACGTCGCCGTACTGGTCAAAACGCACTGCCTTCGGCATCGCTAACTCCCTTCCGGTTCGGCCTAACCGCAGGGCACGACCGGTTATGCCCGCCTCAGCGGCCGAGATAGGCGAGGACGGCCAGCACGCGCCGGTTGTCGTCGTCGGAGGGCTGCAGGCCGAGCTTGAGGAAGATGGACGCGGTGTGCTTGGCCACGGCGCGTTCGGTGACGAACAGCCGCTGCGCGATGGCGGCGTTCGACCGCCCCTCCGCCATCAGGGCCAGCACCTCACGCTCGCGGGGGCTGAGCGCGGAGATCGCGCCGTCACCGGAGTTGCGGGCGAGCAGGCGCGCGATCACCTCCGGGTCCATGGCGGTCCCGCCGCCGGCCACCCGGTGCACCGCGTCGACGAACTGGGCGCTGTCGAACACCCGGTCTTTCAGCAGGTAACCGATACCGCCGCCGCCGCCGGCCAGCAGCTCGCGGGCGTACAGCTGCTCGACGTACTGCGACAGCACCAGCACCGGCAGCCCGGGCACCTCACGCCGGGCGGCCAGCGCGGCCCGCAGGCCCTCGTCGGTGAACGTGGGCGGCAGCCGGACGTCGACCACGGCCACGTCCGGCTTGTCCGCCGTCAGCACGGCCAGCAGGTCTTTCCCGTTGTCGACCGCGGCGGTCACGTCCAGGCCATGCGCCTGCAGCAGCCGGGTCAGGCCATCTCTCAGCAGGAAGAGGTCTTCGGCGATGACAACGCGCACGGGATCTCCATCGTGACCACGGTCGGGCCGCCAGGCGGACTGTTCAGGGCCAGTATCCCGTCGAAGGCCGCGAGCCGGCGCTCGATCCCGTGCAGGCCGCTGCCCTGGGCGGGATCCGCACCGCCGTGGCCGTCGTCGATCACGTCCACCCGCAGCAGGCCACGCTCGTGCCGCATGTCGATCCAGGTCTGCCGGGCGCTGGCGTGCTTGGACACGTTGGCCAGCAGTTCGGACACGGCGAAGTACGCGGCCGACTCCACCGGCGCCTGCGGGCGGCCCGGCAGCGCGCCCGTGACCTCCACGTTCAGGCCACTGTCCAGGGCCAGGGCGCGCACCGCGTCGGCCAGCCCGCGATCGGCCAGCACTGGCGGGTGGATGCCGCGGACCAGGGCGCGCAGCTCGGCCAGGGCCCGGGCGGACGACTCGCGCGCCTCTGCCAGCAGCGCCCGGGCCGCCTCGGGGCTGGACTCGATCAGTTCCTCGGCCGCGCCCAGCGTCATGCCCATAGCCACCAGCCGGGCCTGCGCGCCGTCGTGCAGGTCCCGCTCGATCCGGCGGATCTCGGCCGCGCCGCCGTCCAGCGTCTCGGACCGCGTCTGGGCCAGGTGGCTCACCCGCTGCGCCAGCTCGGCCTGCCCGGTCGGCGCGAGCATCGAGCCGGCCAGCCCGAAGTAAGCCCGCAGCAGCCACTGCGCCGACGCCACGCCGGCGAGCACGAAGGCGGTCCCGATGAGGAGCAGGACGGCGCGGTCGTTGCCGGGGAAAGCGGGCGCCGGGATGACGGTCCCCACGGGAGCCCCGGGCTTGGCCGAGAACGCGGACGCCGCGTGGCTCGTCCGCGGCCCGACGGCCGGGTAGATGAACGCGATCAGGCCGGTCCCGGCCAGGATGGCGGGCAGGGCGGCCAGTACCCAGCCCACGCAGGCGTTGACCAGCGCCCATAGCAGGTCCCGCCAGGAGGCCGGGTCGCTGGCCAGCCACATCAGCCGCTGCCGGAACCGCGGCCTGCCGTCGCCGGGGCCGGGGGACGGCTGGTACGGCTGGTACGGCTGGTACGGCACCGCGATCGGCACCCCGGACCATTCGCCGGCCAGCCGCCGGATCTGGTTGGCCGGACGGCGCAGCGCCAGCAGCGCGGCGGGCACGAAAAGCCGGCCGATACCCAGCCCCGCCGCCAGCAGGGCCAGGCCGGTCAGGAGCCGGTGATCCCGGGACGCCCCGTTGCCGACGATCAGCACACCGGCGCCGACCGCGGTGAGGAAGACCGCCATCAGCGGGACCAGTAGCAGGAGCAGGCCGGCCAGCATCGGCCCGGACAGCGCGAGCCCGCGGAAGACAGCGATGATGCCCCCGCCGGCGCTCCACCGCAGCGGGCCCCGCTGCCGCTGGCTCTCCGGGATCATCGCCGTACCGCTCATGACTGGCCTGCTTTCTTCACTGGCCTTCTTCACCGGCTCTTCACCGGCTGCCGCTGCCGCCAGTCTGGCCGGCGCCCGGCGGTCACCACAGTGAGCCGAAACCCCGAAAGGGGGGTGTACCTAGGTGTACCCCCCGGAGCGTCATCCGGGTACATTCCCGCCTGCGGGGACCGCTCTCGCCGTGCGGGCCCAGCCCAGTTATGGTTTCGGGGCGTCATAATTCCCGGGAGGTCAGTCGTGCAACCGATGGTGCTAGGGCCCAACATGCCGGCCATGTTCTACCGCGGCGACGGCCGCATCGACCGGCTGCGCGGAACGACCGGGCATGCGGACCGCCCCGAGGACTGGATCGCCTCGGCGACGGCACGGTCCGGCACAGACACGGACGGGATGACAACGTTGCCAGACGGCACGTTGCTGGCCGGTGCCGTGGCCAGCGACCCGGAAGCCTGGCTGGGACGTGCCCACGTGGCCAGGTACGGCAGCGACACCGGCCTGCTGGTGAAGCTGCTCGACGCCGGGCAGCGGCTGCCGGTGCACGTCCACCCCGACCGCGGCTTCGCCGCCGAGCACCTGGCCAGCCCGCACGGCAAGACGGAGGCCTGGATCGTGCTGGAAGCCGTGCCGGACGCCGCGGTGCACCTCGGCTTCAGCCGGGACGTCGGGGCCGCCGAGCTGGCCGGCTGGGCCCGCGACCAGGACATCGAGGCGATGCTGGCCGTGACCAACCGGGTGCCGGTGGCGCCGGGCGACACGGTGCTGTGCCCGGCCGGGACGCCGCACGCGATCAGCGCGGGCATCCTCGTGGTCGAGCTGCAGGAACCGGCCGACCTGTCGATCATGCTGGAGTGGAGCACGTTCTCCCTGACAGCGGGCGAGGCCACCCTCGGCCTCCCGCTGGACGAGGCGCTGGCCTGCATCGACCGCCGGGCCTGCCCGCCGGAGCGGCTCAAGGACCTGCACGGCCGGTCGCTGAACACCGGCATCGGCTCGCTGCTGCCCGACGAGGCGGACGCCTTCTTCGTCGCCGAGCGGGTCGACACCCAGGTGAGCCGGCACCTGTCACAAAGCTACAGCGTGCTCGTGGTCACCGCCGGCGGCGGCCACCTGGCCACCGAGGACGGGTCGTCGCTGCTGATCGGGCGGGGCAGCACGGTGGTGATTCCGTATTCGGCCGGGCCCGCGGTGCTGTCCGGCGACATCGAGGGCGTCCGCTGCCTGCCGGCCGGGTGACCCCGGCTGGCCGCTGCCAGACGGGGGCCCTAGCCGCCGGCGGCTCCCGGTCCGTTACGTTCGGGAAAAATCGGCGGCAGGCCGAACGTGGGGAACAGGCCCGGCTCGGCGAACGCGGCGATCCAGCTGATCCCGCCGCCGGTGACGCTGAACACGTGGACCGAGTGCGCGTGGTGGCGGCCGTCGTCCCGGCGCAGGTACAGGCCGGCCGCGGGCTGGCCGTTGGCGCCGACCGGGATGGCGCGCCACCGGTCCGGGGCGGCCAGCGCCCGGGCGGCCAGGAACGCGCTGACGGTCTCCCGGCCGCGGTACCAGTTCAGGAACGGCGGCATTTCCAGCACCACCTCGTCGGCCAGCAGCCGGGTCAGGGTCGCGACGTCGGCGCGCAGGAACGCCGAGACGTAGCGGTCGGCCATCTCCCGCTGTTCGCGGTCGGCGGGACGGGCGACGCTGTGCTGGCTGGGCGCCGCCTCGTGGAGCTGGGCCCGCGCGCGCTGCAGCGCGCTGTTCACGGCGGCGGTGGTGATCTCCAGCAGATCGGCGACCTCCGCGGCCCGCCAGGCCAGCACGTCGCGCAGGATCAGCACCGCCCGCTGCCGGGCCGGCAGGTGCTGCAGGGCGGCCACGAACGCGAGCCGGACGCTGTCCCGCGCCGCGACGATGGCGGCCGGGTCGGCCGCCCCGCCGGGATCCGCGGCCAGCAGCGTGTCGGGGAACGGCTGCAGCCAGGTGATCTCGGTGTGCGGGCCCGACGGGCGATGGGGCGCGTCGGCCAGGCTGCCCGGGTCGGTGAGGTCGGAGGGCAGCGGACGCCGGCTGCGGCTGTCCAGGGCGTTCAGGCAGGCGTTGGTGGCGATCCGGTGCAGCCACGTCCGCATCGAGGCCCGCCCGGGATCGAAATCAGCGTAGGACCGCCACGCGCGCAGCATCGTCTCCTGGACCAGGTCCTCGGCGTCGTGTACCGAGCCCAGCATCCGGTAGCAGTGCGCGAGCAGTTCCCGCCGGAGCGGGTCCGTCTGCCGGGCGAACTCCTCGCTCGCCGCCGCGTCGCCCGCTTCTCGCCGCGTAGGTCGCGTAGGCCGCATAGGCACAGTCTGTGTCATCCCCGGTTCCGTTTCATGTCTGCCGGACGAGCCGCTGCGGATCGGTTTCCCCGGCGGCCCGGGATCCCGTGGTAATCACGGGCGGCCGCCCTGGGATGAACGCGCCGGCGACCGCGCCCGCCAGCGACAGGCCCGCCGCGACGAAGGCCACGGGCACGAATCCGGCGGTGAACGCGCGCGCGGAGGCGTAGCTGCCAGCCCCGGTGAACACCGCGGCCAGGATCGCGATCCCGAACGTGCCGCCGAGCTGCCGCAGCGTGTTGAAGGTGCCGGCCGCCTTACCGAGGTCGGCGGGCGGGACCGCGCCGACCACGCAGCTCTGCGCGGCGGGCATGGCCATCGATGCCCCGCACCCGGCCATCACGAGCGGCGCGACCAGGGCAGGGTACCCGAGACCGGCCCGGACGGCCAGCGCGACCCAGGCGAACCCGGCTGCCTGCAGGGCCAGGCCGCCGGCGATCAGCGGGCGCTCGCCGATCTTCCCGGCCCACGCCCCGGCCGCCGGCGCGACCAGGGACAGCGTGATCGTCCACGGGGCGAGCCGCAGCCCGGCGCCCAGCGGCCCGTAGTGCCATGTGGTCTGCAGGAACTGGGCCAGGAAGAACACGGTGCCGAAGATCGACGCGAACATGCCGAACCCGGCCGCGTTCCCGGCCGCGAAGGCGCGGGAGCGGAACAGCCGCATCGGCAGCATCGGCGCGCGGGCCCGCCGCTCCCACGCCACGAGCGCCGCCAGCAGCACCGCGCCGCCACCCAGCGCGCCGGTCACCTCGGGGCTCCCCCAGCCCACCGTGTTGCCGCGCACCAGGCCCCACACCAGGCCCAGCGCGGCTCCGGTGACGAGGACGACGCCACCGTAGTCCAGCCGGGCGGCGCTGCCCCGGCTTTCGCCGATCTTCCGGGCGGCCAGCGGGATGACAGCCAGGCCGATCGGCACGTTCAGCCAGAAGATCCACGGCCACGCCAGCCCCTGGACGACCGCGCCGCCGATCATCGGGCCACCCAGGATGGCCAGGCCGGTGACGCCGCTGAAGATCCCGAGCGCCCTGGCCCGGCGGTGCGGCGGGTATGCGGCGGACAGCAGGGCCAGCGCGTGCGGCATGATCATGGCCGAGCCCGCGCCCTGCACCGCCCGCGCCACGATCAGCCAGCCGATGGACGGGGCCAGCGCGCACGCCGCCGACATGACCGTGAACAGCCCCAGCCCAGTCAGGAACAGCCGCCGCCGGCCAAACCGGTCCCCCAGCGCCGAGGCGGTCATCAGCAGCACCGCGAAACTGAGGGTGTAGGCGTTGATGATCCATTCGAGTTCTTCGATCGAGGCCCCGAGGCGCAGCCGGATGGTGGTGAGAGCGGTCGTCACCACCAGGATGTCCAGCCCGACCATCAGCGAGGCCACCGACGTCAGCGCGAGCACCCAGCGCTGCCGGGCCTGCGGTGACGCCGGGGAGAGAGTTTGCCGAGTGGTACGCACGTGCCCTCCGGTCCGGTTCCCGGTCCCGGGGCCTGCTGTCCCGGGACGTTCACTGGTACCTACCGGCGGCCCTCCGGAAACTCATCGGCCGGCCGTCAGCGGCCTGTGCGGGTGGGGGGTTATCCCATGATCGGCGCCGCCGGCCCGGCTCAGCACCTCCAGAGAGATTGACAATTGTCTATATTTACAGGGCCCAATGTCTAGTGGCAGGCTTGGCTTCTTCGGCACCGGCCCGGCCAAGCGCAGGCCCGGCTACGCGAACTTCGCGGTCAGGAAGCCGCCTCTGAAGCTGGTCCTGCTGGAAAACCCCGGCCAGGGCGGCACCCTCAACCACCTCGGCATCGAGGTGCCCGGCATCGAGAGCGTCGACGCCGAGCAGACCCGGCTGGCCAGGGCCGGGCTGGTCGCTACCGACAAGCGCGCCACCACCTGCTGCTACGCCACGCAGGATAAATTCTGGGTCCAGGGCGCGCCGGGCGGCGAACCCTGGGAGATCTACACCGTCCTGGAAGACAGCCCTGCCTGCTCTGGCGATGACACCGCAGCCGCAGCTTGCCGGGCCGGGACCGAGCCAGCCGGCGCCGGATCGGCCGTCTGCTGCGGCGGCGCCCAGGAGACCGGCGACCCGGCGACGGTCTCCGCTGCACGCCGCTGTTAGGCCGCCGGCGCCATCGCCCCGCACCTGCGGGCGCCCGCTTCGCCGCCGCGGGAGCACGCCAGCCGGTGATGGCCGCGCCGATAGCCGCACTGATGGCCGGGCACCTATGGAAAGGTCACTGTCATGACCAATGTCCCGCACGTGCTGTTCGTCTGCGTTCACAACGCCGGCCGATCCCAGATGGCCGCCGCGCTGCTCGATCACGAGGCCGCCGGGCGCGTCCGGGTGACATCGGCGGGATCTGCGCCCGCGAGCGAGATCAACCCCGCCGTCGTCCGGGCCATGGCCGAAGTCGGCCTCGACCTGTCCCGGGAGTTCCCTAAGCCGCTCACCGGCGACGAGGTTCGGGCCGCCGACCTTGTCATCACTATGGGCTGCGGCGACGCCTGCCCGGTATACCCGGGCAAGCGCTACCTCGACTGGGACCTCCCCGACCCTGCCGGGCTCCCCCTGGACCAGGTCCGCCCCATCCGCGACGACATCCAGCGCCGCGTTCGCCGGCTCCTCACCGAGCTGGGCGTGGGAGCTGGCTCCTAACCCGCCGATTACGGTGCGAACGCCGGCCATAGTGGGGCCGGGCTGGGCTACCTCTTTCCGGGCTTCAGCTTTCCCCCGCCCGGCTTGACCTTCCCGGCCAGGCTTCAGCTTTCCGGCCCGGCTTCAGCTTTCCCGGCTTCAGCGTTCGTTGCTGTGCTCGCGCCGGTAGCGGACGCCGCAACGCGGGATGGCCTCGGCGTACCAGGCACGCAGCCAGTCGTTCTCCATGCCCGCGGCCAGCAGCACGGCGGTGCCGGGAGGCTCGACCGTGAACAGGATGCGGGTGCTGGCTGATTCGGGTGCGTCCGGCCGCAGCTCGCGGAGCCAGAACGCGGGCTGGGCGGGAGCGTCCGGGCCGGCGTGGCCCACGTCGCCGGCGGCCGAAGCTCCGCCTCCGGTGCCAGGGCCGACGTTGCCGGTGCCAGGGCCGACGTTGCCGGTGCCAGGGCCGACGTTGCCGGTGCCAGGGCCGACGTTGCCGGTGCCAGGGCCGACGTTGCCGGTGCCAGGGCCGACGTTGCCGGTCACCTCAGCCCATGCGGCCTCGGCCGCCTCTTCCGCCGCCGAATAGGCGGCCACGACAGCTTCCTGCCCGTCCCGGAAGGCATCGAGCTCGGCCTGAAAGCGCCGGCTGGCCACTACGAGGCGCTCTTCCCTGGCTTGCAGGTTCGCGTAGCGCCGCCGCAGGCTCGCGAGCCGCTGGGCGGTATCTACCGGCTGGCCCGCGCCTGCGTGATCTCCCGGCTGGCCCCCGCCCGCGTGATCTCCCGGCTGGCCCCCGCCCGCGCGGGCGTCCTGGCCTGCCGCCGTTCCGGCCCGGCGCTGGCCGGGCGGCTCCGCGGCTTGCTGGTCCAACTGCCCTGCCTGCCGCTCCAGCCGCGCGCGCGATGTAGCGACGTCAGCGACAGCCCGGCGCACGCGCGTCAGCGTGACAAGCTGCCGCTTATAGGCGGCATCCAGGCCTGGGCGGGCGACCGAGAACCCAATCTGGCCCAGCAGCCAGCGCAATCCGTCTGATGCTGGCTTACCGCGCCAGGGCCGGTGCACCAGGGCGTGCGGGGCGCTGCGAGGCGGCCCGGCGGTGTCCGGCTGCGTTCCCGTTCCGCGCCGGCGGCCGCCGGGAGCGGCGGCGGAGCGGGCCGGATCATCGACGGTCACGACGAGCGGCGGCCCCACGCGCTCGCCGCCGACCCGCAAGGCGGCCACCGCCTCGTCAATACGGTCAGCGGCGGCAGGATCGCGATCCCGGACCGCGCCCAGCCAGGCCTCCACCTGCGGGGCCATCCGGATCTGGTAGCCCATGACACCTCCCGCGCTCGGCGCTCCTAACACGTACTATCGCATGTTCGGAGCGATCCGCACGCCGGTGGCCGGGCGCCGGGTGCCGGGTGCCTGCAAGCCCGACCTGATCCCCCTTCCGGCGTCCTTCCGGCACCTTGCTAGGCGGACGAGCGATATCCCGTGATAGCGCCGGGATAGCCGGGGAACCGGGACGCCGCTGGTAGACGCGGATTTCTTCTTTCTTTTTTCGGGCCTGGCGCGTGCGGGGCCCCGGAACTGTCGGACCCTCTCGATACTATCGAACTAGTAATCGAGTAACGGACCGTTCCTGCCCCTCCGGGGAGGTGACTCGCCCCATGTGCACCGCCACCGAGCCGGCCGCGCCGTCCAGTACGGGGCAGGCGCTGGCGATGGTGCGGGCCGGGCTGGGGTATCTGGCCGGCTGTGACGCGGGCAGCCTGGGCACGGCCGCGCAGGCCGAGGCGCTGATCGGGCTGGAGCACGCCGAAGCGCAGCACACCGCCGCCCGCGCCCGGATCCTGTCGGTGTTTACCGCCCGGCAGGGGTATGAGGCGGACGGGTATTACGGGCCCGGGTCCTGGCTCCGCGCCCGCACGAAGGTCACCAAGGGCGCCGCCGCCGCCGCGGCCGGGTGGGCGCGGCGGCTGGCCGGTCATCCGGTGATCGCCGCCGCGCTGGCCGCCGGGCAGCTTCCCGTCTCGCTGGCCCGGCTGATCTGCGACTGGACCGACCGGCTCCCCGAAGATCTCCGCGAGGACGCGGACGGGATCTTGCTGGCGGCGGTGCTGGGGGGCGCGGATCAGCATGATCTGGCGCGGCTGGCCCGGGAGATGCTCGACCGCGCCCAGGCCCGCCCGGACCGGGACACCGGCCGGTTCGAGGAACGCGCGCTGTGGCTGGGCACCACGTTCGGCGGCGCCGGCCGGCTGCACGCGGACCTGACCCCCGCCTGCGCGGCCGCCCTGACCGTGGTGCTGGAGGCGCTCGGGCAGAAGGCGGGCCCGGAAGATACCCGCACCGCCGCGCAGCGCCGCCACGACGCGATCGAAGAGGCCTGCACGCGGCTGATCAGCGGGCAGATGATCCCCGGCCGGGATGGCCAGCCCCCGCACCTGAGCGTGCACATCGACCTGACCGACCTGACCGGCCTGCGCGGCGGCTCCGTCCTCGAACGTTCCTGGACCCCCGCGCGGGCGGCGGCCGGGCCCGGATCGGCGTACCTGACCGGCCCGGCCGCCGAAGCCGCCGCCTGTGATGCGGTGCTGACCACGATCGTGACCGGCCAGATCGACTGGCAGGTCCTGGACCAGCTCACCACCGTCTGGCTCACCACCCACGGCCACCGCCACGCCGACCACCCGCAGGAAGACCACCCGGGCGGCCGGCCGGAGGACCACACGGACGGGCCGCCGGAAGACGACGCGGACGGGCCGCGGGAAAGCCGCGCGGACGGCCGGCCGGAAGGCCACCCGGGCAGGCCGCAAGAAGACCACGCGGACGGGCAGCGGGAAGACCACCCGGACGGGCCGCGGGAAAGCCGCGACGCGAACCAGCCAGCCGCCTGCCCCGGCCACGTCCTGGGTTCTGGCCCCGGCCCGTTCCCCGGCCCCGTCCCGGGCCCCGGCCCCGTACCGGGCCCCGGCGGCGCGGGCGGCCGGGACTGCGGGATATCCGGCTGCCTGGCGGCCACCCGGCAACGGCTGCACGCCACCATCCTGCGCTGGAGCCTGGACCTGCTATCCGGGCCCGGCGGGCTCGCGGGCCACCTGCGCGGCACCCTGCTCGGCGCCCCCTTCAACACCCCCAGCCAGCCACTAGACCTCGGCCGCACCACCCGCACCATCCCACCCCACCTGCGCACCGCCGTCATCCAGCGCGACAAACACTGCGTCTTCCCCGGCTGCACCCAGCCACCGTCCGTGTGCGAGGTGCACCACCTGATCCCCTGGGCCAAAGGCGGCCCCACCAGCCTGGGAAACCTCCGGTTGCTCTGCCGGTTCCATCACAGGATGGTCATCCATCAATGGGGTTGGAGGATCACCTGCAATCCCGACGGCACCCGCACCGCTACCGCACCCGACGGACGCACCCTCCACAGCCACGGGCCACCCATCCAGGCCGCCTGACCGGCGGCGAAACCCCCCCACCAGGCGCAACGACACCCGACCCACGGGGAGAGTCAGCGGTCGTCGGAGAGGACGGGCTCGGGGAGGGTGCCGGCGTTGTGTTCGACCAGGCGCCAGTGGCCGCGGCGCTGGCCGAGCGCTGACCAGCAGCAGTTCGACAGCGGGCCCAGGGTGTCCCACAGCTCTTCGGGCAGGCCGAGGAACTTCGAGGTGCCCAGGCGGATCGCCGCGCCGTGGCTGACGACGACCGCCAGTGAGTGCTCCGGGAGGCCGTCGCTGATTCGCCCCAGCGCGCCGGACACCCGGTCGGCGACGGCCGCCGTGGTCTCGCCACCGGGCGGCGACCAGGTCCGGAACTCCTCCGGGTAGCCCTCCCGGATCTCCGGGCCGGTCAGGCCCTCCCAGGCGCCGCCGTGCCGCTCGCGCAGGTCCTTGTCCAGGGTGACCGGCAGGCCGGTGAGCCGGGCCAGCGGCGCCGCGGTCGTGGCGGCGCGGCTCAGGTCGGAGGCGAAGATGGCGTCCGGCCGCAGGGCGGCCAGCAGCCGCGCGGCCCGCTCGGCCTGCATGACCCCGGTGTCGTTGAGCGGGATGTCCGTCTGGCCCTGGAAGCGGTCCTCGAAGTTCCACACCGTCTGCCCGTGCCGCCACAGCACCAGGCGGGTGCCGCGTCGGCCGGCGTCGGCGCTCCCGGGGCCGGCCGGGCCGCTCAGCGGGTGTCCGTTCCCGCCGGGGCCTGCCCCCGGCCCGCGGTGACCGGCTCGGGCAGCCGGATGACCGGGCAGTCCTTCCAGAGACGCTCCAGCGCGTAGAACATCCGCTGATCCGCGTGCTGCACGTGAATGACGACATCGATGTAGTCGAGCAGCACCCAGCGGCCGTCCCGCTCCCCCTCCCGGCGGACGGGCTTGGCTCCGGCCTGGCTCAGCTTCAGCTCGATCTCATCGACGATGGACCGGACCTGCCGGTCGTTGGCCGCCGAGCAGAGCAGGAAGGCGTCGGTGATGACGAGCTGGTCGCTCACGTCGTAGGCGATGATGTCGGTCGCGAGCTTGTCGGCCGCGGCCATCGCTGCGATCTCGATGAGCTCGACGGCCCTGGGGGTCGCGGTCACGTGTGCTGTTCGCCCTCCTCGGCTGGGCACTATGGGGTCTGGGCTACCTGCCTCCAGTGTTCCACGTTACGGCCTTACGTCGCGTGTGCCGAGCCCCGTCGCCCGCTGGCCAGGCCGGACACTTTCTTTTGTGATCGCTGGCGGCGTCATGCTCCCGGCCGGCTCAGCGGCCGGGAGCCTGGTAGAGCTGCCGCTTGGCGATGTACTGCACGACTCCGTCGGGGACCAGGTACCAGACGGGCTCGCCGCCGGCCACGCGGACCCGGCACTCGCTGGAGGAGATCGCCAGGGCGGGGATCTCGACCAGGCTGACCTTGCCGGCCGGCAGGCCGTCCTCACTGAGCTGGTGCCCGGGCCGGGTGCACCCGACGAAGTGGGCCAGCGCGAACAGCTCCTCCACGTCGTGCCAGGACAGCATGGAGGCCAGTGCGTCAGCACCGGTGATGAAGAACAGCTCGTCCTCCGGGGCGGCCGCCGCGCGCAGGTCCCGCAGCGTGTCGATCGTGTAGGTCGGCCCGGGGCGGTCGATGTCGACCCGGCTCACTCTGAACCGGGGGTTGGATGCGGTTGCGATCACCGTCATCAGGTACCGGTCCTCGGCGGCCGAGACCTCGCGCCCCTCCTTCTGCCAGGGCTGCCCGGTCGGCACGAAGGTGACCTCGTCGAGCTCGAAGATGTGCCCCACCTCGCTCGCGGCAACGAGGTGCCCGTGATGGATCGGATCGAATGTGCCGCCCATTACCCCGATCCGCCGACTCTCCCGGCCAGCGCTCATAACGGGATGGTATCGGCCCGGATGGGGCGCTCGCATTTTCCTCCGGCACTCGCCTTTCGCGTGGACGCCAGTGCTGTGCAGACGGCGCTAACATACGAGATATGACTCCAGTGCCGGATCGCGCGCGCGTACGCCTGCCAGGTATCAGTTCCCGGGCGTACGAGCATCCCGCCGACCGTTCCGCCCTGGTGGCGATGCGCAAGCTGACCGGTTTCGACGTGCTGCTGCGCAAGCTATCCGGGCTCTTCAATGAGCGTGCGCTGCGGCTGAACTTCCTGTCCAGCGGCGTGCGCGTATCCGAGCGTCAGTTCCCGCAGATCAACGACATGGTCCGGGACGGGGCCTACATCCTGGACCTGCCGGAGATCCCCGACGTCTTCGTCACCCAGAACCCCATCGTCAACGCGATGACACTCGGCTCCGACAAGCCGTTCATCGTCATCAACACCGGCCTGGTGGACCTGCTCGACGCCGAAGAGCTCCGCACCGTGGTCGGGCACGAGCTGGGGCACGTGCTGTCCGGGCACGCGGTGTACCGGACGATGCTGTACCACCTGATCAACCTGGCCGCCCGGATCGCCTGGATGCCGATCGGCTACATCGGCGTGCGCGGGATCGTCTGGGCGCTGGAGGAGTGGTACCGCAAGTCCGAGCTGTCCTGTGACCGGGCCGGCGTGCTGGCCAGCCAGGACCCGGAAGCCGCCCACCGGGTGCTGATGAAGCTGGCCGGCGGGGCGCGGCTGTCGGAGCTGAACCCGGACGCCTTCCTGGAGCAGGCGCACGACTACGACGCGGTGCCCGACGTACGGGACGGCCTGCTGAAGATCCTGCAGCTGCAGGGCAACACGCACCCGTTCGCGGTCGTGCGCTTCGCGGAGCTGGACCGGTGGATCCACAGCGGTGAGTACGAGCGGATCCTGGCCGGGAACTACCCGCGCCGGGACACCGACTCGACCACGACGATCGGCGAGGAAATCCGGGCCGCGGCCCGCTCCTACCAGGAATCGTGGAACCGGACCGAGGACCCGCTGGTCGGCATGTTCCGCGGCGCGGCCGAAGGCGCGATGCGGGCCAGCGAAGGCCTGTTCGGCCGGTTCGGCGGCGGCACCGGGCGCCGGGACAGCAACGGCGACGACTGACGCCCTCCTCGCCTCTCCGGGCACTACGGGCAGAGAAACTGGGGCAGGGCATATACGACCCAAAACTCTGCTCATAGTGGGCGGGGGCTGGAGCGTGTACGACCCAAAACTCTGCTCATAGTGGGCGGGGGCTGGAGCGTGTTTCAGGAGTGGCTCATGAAACGCGGCCAGCCGGCCCGGTTGCGGGCCTCACCCCGGCCCGGTTGCGGGCCTCACCCCGGCCCGGTTGCGGGCCTCACGCCGGGACGACGGCGGCGCGAGGATGACCATGTCGTCGCGGTGCACGACCTCGCGCTCGTATTCGTGGCCGCGTTCGCGGGCCAGCCAGCGGGTGGACCGGCCCATCAGCGCCGGGATCTCGCTGGCGTCGTAGCTGACCAGCCCGCGGGCCACGACGGTCCCGTCGCCGCCGGTGAGGTCCACCGGGTCGCCCGCCTCGAAGGCGCCCTCGACCCCGGTGATCCCCGCGGGCAGCAGCGACGCGCGCCGGGCGACGACGGCCTCGACGGCACCCTGGTCCAGCCGCAGCCGGCCGCGGGCCACCGCGGCGTACGCGAGCCAGAGCAGCCGGGTGCGCGGCCGGCGCCCGGTGGCCGCGAAATAGGTGCCGGCCGGCGCTCCGGCCAGCGCGGCACCGGCCTTGGCCGCGCTGGCCACCACGGTCGGGATGCCGGCGCCGGTGGCGATCAGGGCCGAATCGACCTTGGTGGTCATCCCGCCGGTGCCGGGCCCGTGGCTGCCGCCGATGCGGATGCCGTCCAGGTCGGCCGGGCCGCGCACCTCGGAAATCCGCCGGGCCCCGTCGTGGCGGGGATCGTTGTCGTACAGGCCGTCCACGTCAGACAGCAGGATCAGCGCCCCGGCCCGGGTGACGTGGGCGACCAGCGCGGCCAGCCGGTCGTTGTCGCCGAAGCGGATCTCGTCGGTCGCGACCGTGTCGTTCTCGTTGACGATCGGCAGCACGCCGAGGTCGAGCAGCCGGTCCAGGGTCCGCTGGGCGTTCCGGTAGTGGGCGCGGCGCATCAGGTCGTCGGCGGACAGCAGCACCTGGCCGGTGCGCAGGCCGTGCCGGGCGAACGCCGCCGCGTACCGGGCGATGAGCAGCCCCTGCCCCACGCTCGCGGCGGCCTGCTGGGTGGCCAGGTCGCGCGGCCGGCCGGGCAGCCCCAGCGGGGCGATTCCGGCGGCGATAGCGCCGGAGGACACCAGGATGAGGTGGGCCCCGGCGCCGGCCCGTTCGGCTATCGAATCAGCCAGCGCAGCAATACGGTCACCATCGATGCCGCCATCAGCCGTCGTCAGCGAGGAGGAACCAACCTTGACCACGATCCTGCGCGCCGCCGCGATGTCGGCGCGCGCAGGCCGCGTCATCCGGGCAACCGGCGGTCGGTACCGCGCGGGCCACGGCCGGCGCGCACCGGCCCGGCGGGGCCGGTCCCCATCGGGACGGTGGGATCCCAGTCGAACACCACGGGATCGGCCGGGTCGCCGATCAGGATCTCGTCCCCCGGCTCGGCGCCCGCCCCGGCCAGCGCGTCCTCCACGCCCAGGCGGGCGAGCCGGTCGGCGAGGAAGCCGACGGCCTCGTCGTTGGCGAAGTCGGTCTGCAGCACCCAGCGGCGCGGCTTCTCGCCCTTGATCAGGTACGCGCCGTCCGGGGTGCGGACGATCTCGAAGTCCGGGCCGGCGGCGGGCTCGGGCCCGATGACCCGGCGGGCGGGCTGCGGTTCCGGCGCGGCCGCGCGGGCCGCGCCGACCAGGGCGGCCATGGCGAAGCCGAGCTCCCGCAGCCCCTCACGGGTGGCGGCGGAGACCTCGAAGACCCGGAGGCCGCGGGCGGTGAGGGTGTCCCTGGCCAGTTCGGCGAGGTCACGGGCGGCGGGCACGTCGATCTTGTTCAGCGCGACCAGCCGGGGGCGGCTGGCCAGATCGGCGCCGGTCACGTCGGCGTAGGCGGCCAGCTCCGCCTCGATCACCTCGAAGTCGGTGATGGGGTCACGGCCGGGCTCTTCGGTGGCGCAGTCGATGACGTGCACCAGGGCCGCGCAGCGCTCGATGTGCCGGAGGAACTCCAGCCCGAGGCCCTTGCCGAGGCTGGCGCCGGGGATCAGGCCGGGCACGTCGGCGATCACGAACTGGACGTCCCCGGCCTCGGCGACGCCCAGGTTCGGGATCAGCGTGGTGAACGGGTAGTCGGCGATCTTGGGGCGGGCGGCGGACATCGCGGCGATCAGGGACGACTTGCCGGCGCTGGGAAAGCCCACCAGGCCGACGTCGGCGATGCTCTTCAGCTCGAGGACGAGCTCGCGCTCATCCCCCGGCTCGCCCTTGAGCGCGAACCCGGGGGCCTTGCGCCGCGGTGAGGCCAGCGCGGCGTTCCCCAGGCCGCCCTTGCCGCCGGCCGCCGCGATGAACTGCGTCCCGGCGCCCGTCAGGTCGGCCAGCACCTCGCCGTCCGCGGTCTTGACCACGGTGCCGTCGGGGACGTGGATAACGAGGTCGCTGCCCTCGGCGCCGCTGCGGTTGGAGCCCTCGCCGGACCGGCCGTTGCCGCCACGCCGCACCGGGCGGCGGTGGAAGTCCAGCAGCGTGGCCACGCCGGGATCGACCTCGAAGATCACGTTGCCGCCACGGCCGCCGTTCCCGCCGTCGGGGCCGCCAAGCGGCTTGAACTTCTCGCGCCGGATGGAGGCGCAGCCGTGGCCACCGTGGCCACCGCTCACCTTGAGCAGTGCCTCGTCGGCAAACTCCGCCATGACGTCTCCTCCTTCCTGGCGTTCCGGCTTCCTGGCGTTCCGGCTTCCTGGCGTTCCGGCTTCCTGGCGTTCCGGCCGATGGCGCGCCGTGACACGACGAAGGCGGACCGGGGAACCGGTCCGCCTTCATATCTGGGTACAGCTGGGGGCGCGGACCTTAATCCGCGGACGGGTGGTCGCCGGACTCCGGCACGATGCTCACGGCCCGGCGGCCGCGGTGCGAGCCGAACTGGACGGTCCCGGCGGTCAGGGCGAACAGGGTGTCGTCGCCGCCACGGCCGACGCCGATGCCGGGGTGAAAGTGCGTGCCCCGCTGGCGGACGAGGATCTCGCCCGCGTTCACGCGCTGCCCGCCGAAACGCTTGACGCCAAGCCGCTGGGCATTGGAGTCGCGGCCGTTCCGGCTGGACGAAGCGCCCTTCTTGTGTGCCATCTCAGCTCGTCGCCTTCACAGTGTCCGCCTTCTTTGGCGCGTCGATACCGGTGATCCGGACCTGCGTGTACTTCTGGCGGTGGCCCAGACGGCGCCGGTAGCCGGTCTTGTTCCGGTAATGGATCATGTTGATCTTCGGCCCGGCAGCGTCGCCGACGATCTCCGCGGTGATCTGGTACCCGCTGACCTTCGCGGGATCACTGATCACATTGCTGTCGTCGACCACCAGGACGGCCGGCAGCGTGACGCTGGAGCCGACGTCGCCGGGAAGCTTGTCGACGTTCAGGACGTCATCGACCGACACTTTCTCCTGCCGGCCGCCGCAGCGCACAATCGCGTACACCCGAGAACTCTCTCTCCCTCGTGCGTGCCCTCGCGAGTCACCCGGTTATGTCCGGGGACCGGTGTCGCAACGACGGGCTCGCCTGAATGTCCAAGGCAGCGCAACGGGGGCCCGTAAGGGCACGTCCCATGCGCCGACAGCCAAGGCTACCAGAGCTTCCGCAGTACGCAGAAACTCGCGGCGCAGCGACCGGTCAGGATGCGGACGCCGGCTCCGGCCCGGCCGTCCCGGCCTGATCCGGTACCGCCGTCCCAGCCTGATCCGGCACCACCGGGTCCGGGGGCTGCGGGGCCTGCTGCTCGGCCTGCGGGTGCTCGGCGGCCTGGGGCTCGGGGACCTGGGACTCGGGGACCTGGGACTCGGGGACCTGGGACTCGGGGACCTGGGACTCGGGGACCTGGGACTCGGGGACCTGGGACTCGGGGACCTGGGACTCGGGGACCTGGGACTCGAGGGCGGCGCCGTTGAGGCTGACCGCCGCCGGCTCCGGGCTGGCCAGGGCCTCGGTCTCCGGGTCAGGGGCCGTGTCGGCGAGTGCGTCGGCTGGGGCAGCGGGCTGGCCGCCGCGCCGCCGGCCCTCACCGCCGCGGCTCCGGCGGCCGCTTCCGCTTCCGCCGCCACTGCTGCTGCCACTGCCGCTGCCGTTGCCGTTGCCGTTGCCGTTCGGCTTGTCCCCGCTGCGGCCGCCGCCGCGGCTGTGGCCACCGGACGGGGTGGCCTGCTGGCAGCCCTGCCCGGGCTGGCCGAGGTCGGCCAGGTCCAGGGACACGTGCACGCCACGGCCGTTGCAGCATTCACACGGCATCGAAAACGCCTCGAGCAGGCCGGCCCCGACCCGCTTACGGGTCATCTGAACCAGGCCCAGCGACGTCACCTCGGCGACCTGGTGCTTGGTCCGGTCCCGGGCCAGGCATTCCAGCAGCCGGCGCAGCACCAGTTCGCGGTTGCTCTCCAGCACCATGTCGATGAAGTCGATGACGATGATGCCGCCCACGTCGCGCAGCCGCAGCTGGCGGACGATCTCCTCGGCCGCCTCCAGGTTGTTCCGGGTGACCGTCTCCTCCAGGTTGCCGCCCTGGCCGGTGAACTTGCCGGTGTTCACGTCGATGACGGTCATCGCCTCGGTGCGGTCGATGACCAGGGAGCCGCCGCTGGGCAGCCACACCTTGCGTTCCAGGGCCTTGGTCAGCTGCTCGTCGATGCGGTAGTCAGCGAAGGCGTCCCGGCCAGCGCTGCCGTCCCAGCGGCTGACCGGCCGGCCAGGTGCGGCGCGACGTAGCGGACGTACTCGTCAACCTCGGACCAGGCGTCCTCGCCGGACACAATGAGCTGGCTGAAGTCCTCGTTGAACACGTCCCGGATGACCCGGACGGTCAGGTCCGGCTCACCGTAGAGCAGTTCCGGCGCGCTGGCCGTCTTGGCCTTGCACTCGATGTTCTCCCACTGGGCGGCCAGCCGGGCCACATCACGGTCCAGTTCGTCCTCGGTCGCGCCCTCGGCGGCGGTGCGGACGATGACGCCGGCGTCCTCCGGCATGACCTTTTTAAGGATCTTCTTCAGCCGGGTCCGCTCGGTGTCCGGGAGCTTGCGGCTGATTCCGGTCATCGACGCGTTCGGCACGTACACCAGGTAACGGCCGGGCAGGCTCACCTGGCTGGTCAGCCGGGCCCCCTTGTGCCCCACCGGGTCCTTGGTCACCTGGACGAGGACGGACTGCCCCGACTTCAGCGCGGATTCGATCCGCTTCGACTGCCCTTCGAGCCCGCTCGCGTCGAAGTTCACCTCGCCCGCGTACAGCACGGCGTTGCGGCCCTTGCCGATGTCAACGAACGCCGCCTCCATCGAGGGCAGCACGTTCTGCACCTTGCCCAGATAGACGTTGCCGACGTAGGACTGGTGGCTCGCGCGGTTCACGTAGTGCTCGACCAGGATCCCGTCTTCGAGTACGGCGATCTGGGTCCGGTCGCCGCGCTGGCGCACGACCATGGTCCGCTCGACCGCTTCGCGCCGGGCCAGGAACTCGGCCTCGGTGACGACCGGGGGCCGGCGGCGGCCGGACTCGCGGCCTTCGCGACGGCGCTGCCGCTTGGCCTCCAGCCTGGTCGACCCCTTGACCGCGCGAACGTCGTCGTTGCCGGCCGCCGCACGGGGCTCCCGGACGTGCACCACGGTGTCCGGCGGGTCGTCCTCGGAGCCCGTACGCTCGGCATCCGCGGCGGAACCGCGGCGCCGCTTGCGCCGGCGCCGGCGGCCCTGCGCGCCGGGCTCATCGTCGCCGTCGGTGCCGTCGTCGTCCGCGTCGGTGTCCGCGAGGTCGCCGGACGGCTCAGCGTCCGCGTCGGCTGCGTCGGTGTCGTCAGCGCCGTTCCGGGCCCGGGCCCGGCTCCGGCCGCCCCGGCGCCGGCGGCGCCGCCCCGGCTGGGTACCGTCGTCCGGGCCGTCGTCGGCCTCATCGTCCAAGGCCCCGTCCGGCTCGGTGCTGCTGGCCGGGGCATCCGGTCCGCCGGGGGCCTGGCTGGCCTGCGCGGGGACGTCGGCCTGATCGCCGGGGGCCGCGCTAGCCCGGCCGCCCGCACGGCGGCCGCCGCTGGCCGGCCGGGCGGGGGTGCCGTCGTCGGCGGCCTGCCTGCCCCGGCCGGTCCGGCGCCGTGTTCCGCCGCGCCGGTTACCGCCGTCGTCCTCGGTGTCCGGTTCCGGGCCGCTGTCCGGGGGGGCCTCGGCCGGCGCGGCCGAAGGCGAGGCCGGTGCCGGGGGCTGGAACAGGACCCGGGGGGGCTGGAAGGAAACCGCCGGCACGGCCACCGCGGACGGGCCGGGGTCAGCGACCGGCGCGGTCGCGCTGGCCGGCGCGGTCGCGCTGGGCGCGGCGCGCTCCGGCGCCACCGGATCCGGCGGGCCGGCCGGGCGGCTTGCGACGCCACGCCGGCCAGTCCCGGCGCTTATCGCGCCGTTGTCTGATCCACCTGCCCCATCATCAAATTCTCTGTCGTTCGGCTCGTTCTCGAGCATCCGGGCAATCTCCCGTCAAGCTCCCGGGCGCGCGGGCCCACGAGGGGTCCTGCGCGCCGCGCGGGAGCATATCGTGTCCATTCACCTGGACGGAGCCGGCCACTACGGCGGCTACCGCGCCCAGGTTCGTTACCTGTCTCAGTTCTGCGCGGGGTCGCGAAGACTGTCCCGCCGGCCGCGCAGCCGCAGAGCGGCCGGGCCGCTTCGCGGAAAAGCGGACCTGCGCGCCGCCGCGCGGCACGGGTCCGCAGCCCATGGGGCGCATCGGCGCCCTCATGGCACGTCCATTTGCTCGGGCGCCTGTGCGGGCGCCGCGTCCTGCCCCGTCCGGCCGGGCCCGGATGGCCCGCCGGGCCGCCCCGCCGCCGCAGGCGGCTGCGCCGGTGCCGGTCCCGTCAGTCCGTCGTCTCCGAGCACGCCCTGGGCCACCCTTGTCACGGCCGGCGACGACGCGGGCGCCAGGCCGACGATCTGCCGTAGCGCGGTCAGGACGTCCTCGGGCCGCACGGCAGGCTCCGTATGGCGAACAACCATTCGGATTATTGCACACGCATCGGAGTGGTCACTGGAGGCACGCGGGCCGGCCTCCATCGTCAGTACGGCCGCGCGGGCGTCCAGCCGCCGCGTACCGTTCTTCGTGGTCCGTTCGACCCGTGCCTCGGCGGCCGCCAGGAACTGCCGGGCCGCCGCCACGGCGGCATCCGGTGTGATCCCGGGCAGTTCCACCAGCCACTCCGACACCGTAAGGCGGCTGTTCAGCGCGCCGCCAGAATCCTCTCTGACTTCGATAACGTCTATCCCGTCCGGCAGCGCCGTGTCCAGTGCCTCGCGCAGCCGGGCCGGGTCCTGCGCCGCGGTGAGCGCGAGGGTGAGGTATTCGGCTTCGCTGGCTACCCCGGTCTGGGTCCCGCTGGCGTAGGAGATCTTGGGGTGCGGGCTGAACCCGGCTGACCACGCCATCGGGAGCCCGGCCGCGCGCACCGCCCGCTCGAAGGCGCGGCCCACGTCACGGTGGCTGGCGAAGCGCATCCGCCCGCGCTTGGCGTAGGTGACCAGGAGATGCTGCACCGCGGCCGCGGGCGGCGGGCCGCCGGGGGCGGGACGGGCCCCCTGGCGGGCTTTGGGCCCGGGACGGGTGGCGGGGCTGGCGGGGGGTGCGGCCATGTCAGCTCACGCTCAGCACCGGGAGCAGCCGGGTCCCGGCGGGCAGCCGCTCGCCGGTCGGGCCGGTCTGGATCTCGGTTCCCATGGAGGGGCAGACGCCGCAGTCGTAGCAGGGCGTCCACCGGCAGTCCTCGACCTCGGCCGCACCGCTGAGCGCGTCCTGCCAGTCCTGCCAGAGCCAGTCGTGATCGAGGCCGGCGTCGAGGTGGTCCCAGGGCAGCACCTCGTCGCGGTCCCGCTCACGGGTCGTGTACCACGCCAGGTCGACCGGCTCACCGTCCAGCGCCTTGTCCGCGCACGCGGCCCAGCGGGCAAAGGAGAAGTGCTCGCTCCAGCCGTCGAAGCGCGCGCCGTCCTGCCAGGCCGCCAGGATCACCCGGCCCACCCGGCGGTCCCCGCGGGATAGCAGTCCTTCGATCACCGACGGCTCACCGTCGTGGTAACGGAAGCCGATCGCGCGGCCGTAAGCCGGGTCGGAACGCAGCGCGGCACCGAGCTTGCGCAGCCGCGCGTCGACGACCTCGTGCTCGCATTGCGCGGCCCACTGGAACGGCGTGTGCGGCTTGGGCACGAACCCGCCGATGGACACGGTGCACCGGATGTCACGCCGGCCGCTCGCCTCGCGTCCCGCCTGGATGACCTTGCGGGCCAGCCCCGCGATGGCGAGCACGTCCTCGTCCGTCTCGGTGGGCAGGCCGCACATGAAGTACAGCTTCACCTGACGCCAGCCGCTCGCGTACGCGGTGGTCACGGTCCGGATCAGGTCTTCCTCGGTGACCATCTTGTTGATCACCTTGCGCATCCGTTCCGAGCCGCCCTCCGGGGCGAACGTCAGGCCGGACCGGCGGCCGTTGCGGCTGAGCTCGTCGGCGAGGGTCACGTTGAACGCGTCCACCCGCGTCGACGGCAGCGACAGGCCGGTGTTCGTGCCCTCGTAGGCGTCGGCGAGGTCCTTGGCGATCTCGTTGATCTCGCTGTGGTCGGCGCTGGACAGTGAGAGCAGGCCGACTTCGGTGAAGCCGCTGGCGGTCACGCCCTTCTCCACCATGGCGCCGATCGTGGTGATGCTCCGCTCGCGCACCGGACGGGTGATCATCCCCGCCTGGCAGAAGCGGCAGCCCCGCGTGCAGCCCCGGAAGATCTCCACGCTGTACCGCTCGTGTACGGTCTCGGCAACCGGGACGATCGGCTTGCTCGGGTACTGCCACTCATCGAGGTCCAGCACCGTGTGCTTGGCCACGACCGGCGGCACGCCGCGCCGACCGGGCGCCACGGCGCCGACCCGCCCGTCCGGAAGGTAGGAAACGTCGTAGAAGCGCGGCACGTAGAGGCGGCACCGGGCGGCCAGCGTGGCCAGCAGCCCGTCGCGGCCGCCCGGCTGCCCGTTGCGTTTCCATTCCCGGATAGCGCCGGTGATGGCCAGCACGGCCTCTTCGCCGTCACCCAGGACCACGCCGTCCAGGAAGTCGGCGATCGGCTCGGGATTGAAGGCGGCGTGACCGCCGGCGATGACGAGCGGATACCAGGTGCCGTCGGCCGGGTCCCGGTCCTCGCTCAGGAGCGGAATCCCGGCCAGGTCCAGGGCGGTGAGCAGGTTGGTGTAGCCGAGTTCGGTGGAAAAGCTCACGCCGAGCACGTCGAAAGCGCCCACCGGCCGGTGCGCGTCCACGGTGAACTGGGGCAGGCCGTGCTCCCGCATCAGGGCCTCGAGGTCGGGCCAGACGCTGTAGGTCCGCTCAGCCAGCACGCCGTCGCGCTCGTTAAGAATCTCGTACAGGATCTGGACGCCCTGATTGGGCAGCCCCACCTCGTACGCGTCCGGATACAGCAGCGCCCAGCGGACGTCCGTAGCGTCCCAGTCCTTGACGACCGAGTTCACCTCGCCGCCGACATAGGCGATCGGTTTCCGGACGCGCGGGAGCAGTGGCTCGAGGCGCTGGTAAACCGACTCTACTGGCATTGGACCAGCCTACCTATCGCGCACAACCGCTCCGGCTCATTACTTGGTAAGGGCACCCTTACTCAGCGTCGCAGCCAGCCCGGATATTCCCGGCCAACCACGACGGCTTACGGCGAGGCGCTCGTTACCGGCCCAGCGATCCCGGGCCGAAGGCTCGGGTGAGCGGCCGGTGCTGTCGGCGAGAACCGCAGCGGGTTACGGCGAGGCGCCCGTTACCGGCCCAGCGATCCCGGGCCGAAGGCTCGGGTGAGCGGCCGGTGCTGTCGGCGAAGTACCACCGCGCGGGCGCGAAGCGCAGCGGGGGGTTCCGGGGGGTCGCCCCCCGGGCATACACAGCTACTCGAATACCTGGCGTTTGCGGTGGATGGAGAGGAGGAGGCCGACGGCGATCAGGTCGGCGAAGATGGCGGAGCCGCCGTAGGAGATGAACGGCAGCGGCAGGCCGGTGATGGGCATGATCCCGACGGTCATGCCGATGTTGACGAACGACTGGAACAGGAACCAGATCGCCACGCCCGCGGCGATGAGCATGCCGAACTGGTCGTCGGCGCGGCTGGCGATGCGCAGCGCGCGGACGACCACCACGCCGAGCAGGGCGACGATGACGATGGCGCCGACGAACCCCAGTTCCTGGCCGGCCACGGTGAAGATGAAGTCGGTGCTCTGCGCCGGGACGTAGCTGCCGGCCACCGACTGCCCGTGGAACAGGCCCTGGCCGAACATGCCGCCGGAACCGATCGCGATCTTGGCCTGGATCCCGTTGTAGCCGGAGCCCGCCGCGTTGGACGCCGGATGCAGGAACCCGGTCAGGCGAGTGAGCTGGTACGCCTTCAGCAGGTGCAGGCTGAGCACGGCGCCCACGCCGGCGGCGGCGGCCGCGGCCAGCGTGACGACCCAGCGCAGCCGGATGCCGGACAGCAGGATCAACCCGGCCAGCACCACCACGAGGACCATCGAGATGCCGAGGGCCGGCTCGATAATGACCAGGACGATCAGCGGCAGCCCGCAGGCGATCACGATGCCGACGTCACGCAGCCGCGGGCCCGGGCGCCCGGCGGCCGGGTCGCGGGCCCCCTCGCGCAGTTCGGTGAACAGCATCGCGGTGATCAGGATGAGCGCGATCTTGGCGTACTCGGACGGCTCGATCTGGAAGCCGCCGGGCAGGTCGATCCACCCGGCGGCGCCGTTGACGGTCGCGCCGAGCGGGGTGAGGACCGCCAGCAGGCCGAGCACGGCCACGCCGTAGATGATCGGCGCATAGACCCGGAGCTGGCGGTAGTCGATGAGGCTGACCACACCCATGAGGACCAGCCCGAGCACCACGTAGATCGCCTGTTTGTCCAGGTAGGTCCGGGTGCTGGCGCCGCGCTGCGCCAGGGTGGGCTCGGTGGCGGACCAGACGAGCAGGACCCCCAGCACGCACAGCACGAGGACCGCCGCGATGAGCGCCCAGTCCACGTGACGCAGGAAGGAGTCCCGTGACGTCGCCCGGGTGAGCAGGGACCGCGGCCGGGTCCGGAACGCGCCGGCCCGGGGGCCGCCTGCGCCGCCGTAGCCGCCCGCCCCCACCCGGCCGTAACTGGTGCCGGGGCGTCCCACGCTCATCCTGTGTATCCCTTCGGAGCGGTGATCTGCCCGGTGGAAGAGATCTGCGGCAGCGACGAGGGCACCCTGCCGCCGGGCACCGCGGCCTTGTGCCCCTCGAGGCCGTAGATGCCGTCCCAGATCTGGCGGACGGCGGGCGCGGACGCATCAGCACCATAGCCGGAATTCGGGATCATCATGATCACTACGTACTGGGGGTTGCTGCACGGCGCGAACGACGCGAACACCGAGGTGGCGACCTTCCCCATGACCTCCGCGGTACCGGTCTTGCCGGCCACGCAGACCTGGTTAAGCGGGAAGCCGGAGAACGCGCCGGCCGCGGTGCCCTGGGTCACCACCCCCGCCAGCGCGTTCCTGATGTAGGCGAGCGTGTACTGCGAGACGGGCAGGTGCCCGGCGACCGGCGGCGTGATCTGCTGCACCTGCTGGCCGGACGGGCTGACCAGCGCTTCGCCGATGCGCGGCTGGTACAGGGTGCCGCCGTTGGCCAGGGCCACGTAGGCGTTGGCGAGCTGCAGCGGGGTCACGAGGTCATAACCCTGGCCGATCGCGGCGATCGCGGCCTGACCCGGTTCCCACACGTTGCCGTCCTGGCAGTCCTGGTACTCGATCTGCTGGACGTAGCTGCCGTTGGCGTTCCCGTTCTTGCACCAGTCCTGGCCGGTGTAGGCGTTGTCCTTCCAGTAGTAGTACAGCCATTCCCGGGTCGGCACCGTGCCGCTGGACTCGTCCGGCAGGTCGATGCCGGTGGGCTTGCCGAAGCCCCAGTCCAGCGCCATCTGCTGCATCTTCTGGACCGGCGCGTTCGGGCTGGTGACGACGTTGGCGCCGGGGTTGTCGCGCTGCCACATCTCGTAGCCGAGGTTGTAGAACACGGTGTCGCAGGACTGGATAAGGGCTTCGGAGAGCGACATCGCCCCCAGGCTCGGCTCGCCGTCGTTGATGAAACTGTGCCCGCCGATGTTGACCGACGCCGGGCACTCGTAGGAGCCGTCGAGGGAGTAGCCGTCCGCGACCGCCGCCGCGGTGGAGGTCACCTTCCAGGTGGACCCGGGCGCGTACTGGCCCTGGGTGGCCCAGTTGATGGCCGGGGCCCCATCCTGCGCGCCGAACAGCGCGTTGAACTGCGACTGGGAGATGCCGTTGATCCACACGCTCGGGTCGTAGTCCGGGTAGCTGGCCATGGCCACGACCCGTCCGGTGGTGGTCATCACCACGGCCGCGCCCTGGTTGGCGTCATTGCCGGAGGCCCGTGCCTTGCTGATGGCGGTGCTCAGCGCCTGCTGCGCGTCGGCCTGGATAGCGGAGTTGATGCTGGTGACGAGATTGTCACCGGACTGAGCCGGGGTGCCCCCCACGGTCCCGGTGACGTCCCCGGCCGCGTTGACCGACACCGTATTGGTGCCCGTCTCGCCGGCGAGCTGGTTGTTGTACTGCTCCTCGAGCCCGCTCTGCCCGACGAGATCCGCGCTGGAGTACCCGACCCCCGACGGCAGGTGGTCCGCTTTCAGCTGCTGAGTGGTGGCAGGCAGCAGGTAGCCCAGGATCTGAGCCGGGTCGGCACCGTCAGGTTGCTGGTATTCAGCAATGCCCTGGGTCTGCGCGGTCACACCGGGGAACTGGTTCTGCTCCTCCATGATCTGCAGTGCCGTCTGGTCGCTGACATTCTGGTCTACCGGTACCGGCTGGTAGGGCGAACCGGCCCAGCACGGCTGGGCCACCGTGGGGCTGCACAGCCGCACCTTCTCCTGCAGCAGCTGGTACGGCATGTTGAGCATGGGAGCGAGGCGGTGCAGCACGGCGGCACCCCCGTCCGGCTGCTGGGACAGGGTCATTGTGTCCACGGAGACCACCAGCGCGGTGCGCTTGGTCACCAGGGCGTTGCCCACATCGTCGAGGATCTGGCCGCGCACGGCCGGGACGATGATGTTCCGGGTCTGGTTCGCCGACGCCAGCTTCACGTAGCTGCTGCCGCTCATCACCTGGATGTACCAGAGCCGCCCGCCCAGGGTGATCAGTAGCGAGGCCACCACCACGTACAGCACCACCAAGCGTCGCCGCGATGCCGAAATCACCGGTACCCTCCCCCTCCCCGGCCAAGAAACCGCCGTATCCGGGCGCGGAGCTTGCCGCGGCCCATCCCCAGCCGCGGCGGCGAACTGCGCCGGCCGAAAAAGCGGCCGCCCAGTGAGCGGCCCCCCAATGAGCTGGCCCCGAAGGACCTTCGCCTGCCGAACGAACGGCCGCGGCCGAACGTGCCGCGGCGGGGTGTCGCGCGTCCGAGCGCCCCGCCGGTGCCGATCGTGCCCGTGCTGCTGTGCTTGCGGAACCGCGGCACGGCGCCGGTGCGGGACGTTGGCCCCGATCCCCCGCCGGCCAGGCCGTCACGGCGCCCAGCAGAACTGAAGTTCATCTTCGGCGCGGACTTCGAGCCCGCGAACCGCGCCCCGGCAGTTCCACCGGAGCGACCCCCACTGAAGTTCATCTTCGGCGCGGACTTCGAGCCCGCGAACCGCGCCCCGGCAGTTCCACCGGAGCGACCCCCACTGAAGTTCATCTTCGGCGCGGACTTCGAGCCCGCGAACCGCGCCCCGGCAGTTCCACCGGAGCGACCCCCACTGAAGTTCATCTTCGGCGCGGACTTCGAGCCCGCGAACCGCGCCCCGGCAGTTCCACCGGAGCGACCCCCACTGAAGTTCATCTTCGGCGCGGACTTCGAGCCCGCATACCGCGCCCCGGCAGTTCCACCGGAGCGACCCCCACTGAAGTTCATCTTCGGGGCGGACTTCGAGCCCGCATACCGCGCCCCGGCAGTTCCATTGGAAAGACCGCCCGGTGTCGGCCCGGCTCCGGCCCTACGCAGCCCCTTGAAGCGCAGTTTCGGCTCACGTGTGCCGGGCCGCAGGCTGGTCGGGCTGGCGAGGCGGGTGCCGTCGGCCGTCCGCGCGGACCCGATCCAGGCGTTCCTGCCGCGGTGATCAGCCAGGTGCAGACGGGGTGAGCCCGACGTGCTCGCCTGCCGGACCGCGCGGGCGGTGACCCCGGCCGCGGCGGCCGTCCAGCTCGCGGGCGCGGACGCCGACGCCGCGCTCTCCCCGGGGGCGGACCGGCCGGCCCAGCCGTTGAGCCGGACGACCGCATACAGCACGAACGGGCTCAGGATCACGTCGTAAATCAGCGACGGCGGAAGCACGTGCCGGACGGCGGCCCAGGTCACCTCGGGATCACTGAGCAGGACGCCGAGCCCGGCGTGCAGGGCCGCGCCGGCGGCGGCCGCCGCCGCCGAGATTCCCACGTACAGGGCGGGCGACGCGTCGCCCAGCCCCGCCAGCCGTCCGCAGCCGTAGCCGACGAGGCAGAACACCAGCGCGTACTGGCCGATCGTGTGGCTCGCGGGCGGCGCGACGTCGAGGGCCAGCCCGGCGAGGAAGCCGGTCAGCATGCCCGGGAGGGGGCCGCCGGTGAGCGCGAGCGCCACCACGGCGAGCAGCACGAGATCCGGGCCGGTCTCGCCGGGCAGGGCGAGCCGGTTGATGAAGGTGAGCTGGGCGAGCAGCGCCACCGCGACGACGGCGCAGGAAACGAGCAGCCGGCGCACGTCACCCGCCCGCGGGGGTGGTGGTGGCCTGCGGGCTGGCGCTGGGCGTGACCGTCACCGTGACGGTGGGCACCGGCGTGGGACGGGGGGGCAGCACGGAGTCCCTCGGGTTCTGCGCGGGACCGCCGACCACGACCCCGACGACGCCGAGCGAGGTGAAGTTCACGAACGGCTTGACCAGCGCCGTCTGGGTGAGCGATCCGGCGTTGCCCTGGACCTTGGTGACCTGGCCGATCGGCACTCCCGGCACGTACGGCCGGTCCTGCACCGAGCCGAACGTGACCAGGCTCTGCCCCGCCTGCACCGTCGCGTTCGCATCGAACAGCCGCAGCTCCAGCGCGGACGGGCCGGACAGCGACTTGCCGGTGCCGGTCACCGCGCCGATCTGATTCGAGCCCGCCATCCGGGCCCCCACGACCGATGACGCGTCCGTGGTCAGCAGCACCGTTGAGGTGTCCGCGCTGACCTGGGTGACGGTCCCGACGAGGCCATCGCCGTTGAGCACCGTCTCCTGGGCGTGCACGCCGTCCCGGCTGCCCACGTCGAGGGTGACCGAATTCGCGTAGTCCTCCCCGGCCGCGATGACGCTGGCGGCGACGATCCGGTAACCGCCGCGGCCGGCCAGCCGCAGGAGCGATGACAGCTGCGCCTCATCGGCCTGGCTGAGCTGCGCCGAACTCAGTTCGGCGCGCAGCCTGGCGTTGGCCGCCTGGAGCGCCGCGATCTTGCTGTCCGCCGAGGGACCGCCGGTGACCCAGTCGAAGACCCTGGAGATCGGGCTGGTGACGTCGCTGGTGACCCGTTCCACCGGGCCGAAGAAGCCGGCCCCGGCGCCACGCACCGGCGACGAGCCGCCGTCGCGGAAGTCCACCGTGATGAGCGCGACCGCAGCGATCAGCAGAACGCCGAGGACCAGGCGCACTCGCCGGGTGTCGTGCATGCGACTCCTCGTGGGCGCCGCTGCCGCGGCGGCCCATTGAATCAGCGGCGGGTCTCGGGCACGAGGACCTGGCGCAGCGTGTCGAAATCCTCGACGCACTTACCCGTCCCGAGCACCACCGAGTCCAGCGGGTTGTCGGCCACATGGACGGGCATCCCCGTCTCCTCGCGGATCCGCTGGTCCAGCCCGCGCAGCAGCGCGCCGCCTCCGGTCAGGGCGATACCCCGGTCCATCACGTCGCCGGCGAGCTCGGGCGGGCACTTGTCCAGCGTGGTCTTCACCGCGTCGATGACCAGGTTAAGCGGTTCTTCGATGGCCCGCCGGACCTCCGAGGCCGAAATCACGATTGTCTTCGGCAACCCGCTGACCAGGTCCCGGCCGCGGATCTCGGCATGCGGCTCGTCCGCGCCGGGGAACGCCGACCCGAGCGCCATCTTGATCTCCTCGGCCGTGCGCTCGCCGAGCATCAGCGAGTACTCCTTCTTGCCGAAGCTGATGATCGCGTCGTCCAGCTCGTCGCCGCCGATGCGGATGGACTGCGAGGTGACGATGCCGCCGAGAGAGATCACGGCGACCTCGGTCGTCCCGCCGCCGATGTCCACCACCATGTTGCCGGTCGGCTCGTTGACCGGCAGCCCGGCGCCGATGGCCGCCGCCATCGGTTCCTCGATGATGTAGACGCGGCGCGCGCCGGCCTGGTGGCCGGCCTCCTTGACCGCGCTCTGCTCCACCCCGGTGATGCCGCTGGGTACGGCCACGACGATCCGCGGTTTGGCCATATGCCGGCGCCGGTGGACCTTCTGGATGAAGTACCGCAGCATGCGCTCGGTCACGTCGAAGTCGGCGATCACGCCGTCCTTGAGCGGCCGGATGGCCACGATGTTGCCCGGCGTCCGGCCGATCATCCGTTTCGCCTCGATGCCGACGGCGACGATCTGGCCGGTATTCGTGTTGAGCGCGACCACGGACGGCTCGTTGAGCACGATGCCGCGGCCGCGCACGTACACCAGCGTGTTGGCGGTGCCAAGGTCGACCGCCATGTCGCGGCCGAGGAGCGCCATCGCATTACTCATGGGGAACGGCAACCTTCCCGATCGGGCGCTTCGGAGCCTTGTGAGCCGGGTGAAGCATTTGTGAAAATATTCCTAAGGTCACGCCGCCTCGGCCGCGTGCTTTATCTGCTGCCCTTGATAAGAGAGACCAAATCGTTGCCTCAGCAAGGGGTCATTTAGGCGAGTTCCGGGAAAAAGATCTTGATTTCGCGCTCGGCCGATTCCACCGAGTCGGAGCCGTGCACGACGTTTTCCCCTATCTCCAACGCATGGTCCCCGCGGATGGTGCCCGGGGAGGCCTTGACCGGATCGGTTGCACCGGCCAGCGCACGGAACGCCTCCACGGCCCGGGGCCCCGCCACGACCATGGCCACCAGCGGCCCGGACGTGATGAAGTCCACAACCGGGTCAAAGAACGGTTTGCCAGTGTGCTCGGCGTAATGAGTGCTCGCCGTCTCCCGGTCGAGAGTCCTCAGCTCCAGCGCCACGACGCTGAGGCCCTTGCGCTCGATCCGGGAGATAACCGCGCCAATCAGGCCACGGCGGACGCCATCGGGCTTGATAAGGACAAGAGTACGTTCCGGCAACGACGCTCCTTCTCGCAGGGCAACTGGCACGTTGTCGCGAGCACATCAGGCAGATAACCCGCGGCTCGAAAGTTTACCCGCGCGAGCGGCCCGAGGCACCGGCGCGGCGCGCCCGCCCCGCGATAATTATGGCTGCCATGACGATCACGACCGACCCCGCGCCGGCCAGTTCCCACAGGCCAGCGGCCCCGGTGAGGGCGGCCCGGGCCGCCGTCGGGGCAGCGGCCAGCCGGATCACCATCCGCACCTGCACGGATCCTGCCGCCAGGTAACCGGTCATCAGGCCGGTCAGCAGCAGCGACACCCCCGACAGCGCGCTGGCAACCGACGCGTCGGCCAGCGCCGCCGTCATCGCCGCGGCCAGGCCGGCGGCCAGCGGCGCGCTGACGCCGGCCAGCACCAGACCGGACGCGAACGGCCCCGCCACCCGCGCGGCGATCAGGCTCTCCGCGGTGACCGCCAGTCCGGCCAGCACCACGATGCCCGGGCGGCGCCGCAGGATCAGGGCGAGGACCGCGCCGGCCAGGGCGGATCCGGCCGTCGCGGCCAGCGGCAGCCAGGATGCCGCCGGCCCTGGCCCGGACGGGCCGGCGGCGGGCGCGAGGGCCCGCAGGCTGGTGACCGCGCCCGCGGCCGGCGCGAGCACCAGGCCGGTTACCGCCCCGATCAGCGGAACGCAGAGCCACCCGCCCACCAGCTTGTCGGCCGACGCCACCGCCGCTACCCCGTAGAGGATCACGATGCTGACGGACGCGGCGGCGAGCAGCGCGGCCGGCTGGCGGAAGGTAACGGCCACGCTGAGCACGCTGAGGCCGATGCCGGGCACGGCCAGCACCGCGAGCTGGGTCCGCTCGTGCGTGGCGTCGGTCCGGGTGCCCAGCCGCCCCGTGGCGCCGTGCTCAGCAGGGGTTGCGGGGCCGGCGTCCGCGAGGATGGCGTAGAGGGCGGCCAGCGTCAGCGCCGCGCCGGTGAGCCATGGATAGGGCGCGAGCGCCGCGTGCCAGTCGGCGCTGGCCAGGCGGGCGTGCACGACCGCCGTCGCCACCATGAGGCCGGTGACCGTGACGGCGGCCCACAACGCGACGAGCACGTGCCGGGCGTTCCGCGAACGCTCCCATGCCAGCGCGAGCGCCGCTGGCATGGCGACGCCGGCCGCGGCGCCGTGCAGGATCCGGTCCGCGCCGATCAGGCCGACCGTATGCGCGGCACCGCCGAGCGCGTCGCCGGCCGCCATGGCGAGCAGGCCGGTCAGCAGTACCGGCCAGGCCCGCAGGCGCGTGGCGGCCAGCGCCGCGACGCCGGCGATGGCGGCCATCGCCGGGAGGGCCAGGCCCGCGGCCCGCAGGACCGCCACCGGTCCCTGGGGGCCGCCCGTGGCGGGCCCCAGGGACGCCATGGCCCAGGCGATCGCGTTCGGCGCCTGCAGGAAGCACAGCGGGACGACGGTGATCATGACGGCGGCCCCGGCCCCGTCGGCGGCGAGCCTGCGGAACGGCATGGTCCCGGCCGGATGGGTGACCGGCGCCGCCGCCGGGGCCTGGGTGGGCTGCGGGGCCTGGGTGGGCTGCGGGGCCTGGGTGGGCTGCGGGGTTTGGGTCGGCTGCGGGGCCTGGGTGGCCGTCGCGGCGGGATGGGCGGGCGGGGGCGGGGCGGACGGCGGGGCGGACGGTACGGGACTCCTAGTCACTAACCGCTCCCCTCCAATTACCCAGGGCGACGGTTCCTAGACTAGCCCGTACCGGTCTCCAGCCGGTTCGCCATCCAGATTCCGCCGAACCAGAAGGCGGCGAAGATCACGCCGAGGACGTAGAGCGCGGGAACCGCGAGCCCGGCCGCGATGATGAGGACCTGCAGGATGCTGCCGGCCACCAGCGCCCAGCGGCCCCGGCCGACCAGGCCCGCGAGCAGCACCGCGGCGAGGGCCAGGCCGCCGCCGACGCCGCCGGCGACCCCGTGCCGGAGGTGCTCGATCGTGATTGCGACCGGGATCGCCAGGATCAGCACGATGGCTTCGAAGACGAGGACGGAGGCGCACAGCCGCCGCAGAATCGGCCGCCTGCGGCGGGTGCCGCGGCCAGCCGGTTCCGGGCCGGCGTCAGGGAGCCCGGGGGCGGCCTGCCCGGGAGCGGGACTATCAGGGCTCGTCACGACAGGTCAGCCGCCGTAAACGGGTGCCGGCCCGTCCCGGCGTCCGGCTTCGGCGCATCGCCGGTCCCGGCGTCCGGGCGGAGCAGCAGGCGGGCGTCACCGGCCGTGATGACCGAGCCGGTGATGAGCACTCCCCCGCCACCGGGCACATCCGGATCGGGGACGTCGTCGGCCAGCGTCACAGCCATCTCGATGGCGTCGTCCATCCGCTCGGCCGACTGGACGCGGTCCGCCCCGAAGATGTCCTGGGCCAGCTCGGCGAGTTCCGCGACCGGCATCGAACGATCGGCGGAGTTCCGCGTGACGACCAGGTCGGACAGGACGGGCTCCATCTCGTCGAGGATCCCGGCCACGTCCTTGTCCGCGCTGACCGCCAGGACGCCGACGATCCGGCTGAAGCTGAACGCCTCGGTCAGCGCGGCCATGCTGGCCGCCATGCCGGCCGGGTTGTGGGCCGCGTCGACGATCACGGTGGGACTGCGCCGCAGCACCTCCAGCCGGCCCGGTGACCGCAGCCCGGCGAAGGCCTGCCGGACAAGCTCGACGTCGAGCGGCGCGCGCTCGCCCAGGCCGTCCTCGGCGACTCCGGCGAACCCCTCCACCGCGGCCAGGGCACACGCGGCGTTGCCCGCCTGGTGCTCGCCGAACAAGGGCACGTAGAGCCCGGGATAGACGCCGTTCAGGCCGCGCAGGGTGAGCAGCTGGCCGCCGAGCGCGATCTCGCGTTCGAGCACGCCGAACTCGATGCCTTCCCGCGCCGCGGTGGCGCCGGTCTCGGAGACCCGGCGCAGCAGCACCTCGGCCGCGGGCAGCGACTGCTGGGCCAGCACCGCCAGTGCGCCGGGCTTGATGATGCCCGCCTTCTCCGCGGCGATCTCCTCCACCGTGTCGCCCAGGTAGCGCGTGTGGTCGATGGCGACGGGGCCGACAACGGCCACCATCCCGTCGGCGACGTTGGTCGCGTCCCAGGTGCCGCCCAGCCCGACCTCCACGATCGCCACGTCGACGGGGGCGTCGGCGAAGGCGGCGAAGGCCATGCCGGTCAGCACCTCGAAGAAGGACAGCGGCACGCCCAGGCGCTCGTCGGTCAGCCGGACGTACGGCAGGATCTCCTGGTAGAGCGCGACAAACCGGGCGGGGTCCAGCGGCTCGCCGTCGATACAGATCCGCTCGCGCATCGAGATCAGGTGCGGGCTGGTGAAGCGGCCGGTGCGCAGGCCCCGCGCGCGCAGCAGAGCGTCGATCATGCGCGCCATGGACGTTTTGCCGTTGGTGCCGGTGATGTGGATGACCGGGTAGGCCTGCTGCGGATCGCCGAGCAGGCTGACCAGGGCGGCGATCCGGTCGAGGGTCGGCTCGATCGACGATTCGGGGCGGCGGCTCAGGATCGCCCCCTCGACCTCGCGCAGCTCAGCGCCGGCGGTCACAACGGGCCCGCGGATGTCGCAGTGGTCACCGGTCCAGGCTACTGGGGAGCGGCCGCGGCCGGTCCCGGCCCCCGCGGTGCCGGCACCCGGGCACCGGCCAGGCCGGGGGTGATGACCCGGATCCGGTTCCGGCCGTCGCTCTTGGCCTGGTAGAGCGCCGCGTCCGCGGCGGCCAGCAGTTCGTCCAGGTCCCGGTGCGGGCTGGCCAGCTCGGCCACGCCGATGGATACGGTGATGCTGACCAGGAGGCTCGCGTCCCGGCCGTCGCTGACCGCGATCGGCGCGTCCGCGATGTGCCCGCGGAGCCGGTCGGCCACCCGCCCGGCTTCGGGGCCCGTGGTGCGCGGCAGCAGGATCGCGAACTCCTCGCCGCCGAACCGGCAGATCAGATCGCCCTCGCGCAGTTGCGTCTTGAACCGGTCGGCGACCACCCGCAGCACCCGGTCGCCGGCGAGGTGGCCGTGGGTGTCATTGACCACCTTGAAGTGGTCGATGTCGATGATGGCCACCGAGGCCGGCATCGAGGATCCCTGGACGCGGGACAGTTCGGTGGCCGATTCGCGATGCCAGGCGGCCGCGTTGAGCAGGCCGGTCTTGGCGTCGGTCCGCGCTTCCGCGACGAGCTGGGAATGCATGAGGAAACGCTTCTGCATCAGCACGACGGGGACGGCGACGATGAGCGCCGCAAGGCTGAACGACAGGGCGAAGGCGACCAGCGACGCCAGGCAGGTCACGACCGTATCGGTGGTGACGGCCTCCCGGCTGAGCATCAGGGTCCGGATCCGCGCTCCCGGAACCGTCAGCTTGACCGCACCCACGACCAGCCAGACATTGATCGCCCAGCCCGTGACCGCCGCGGCGACGATGGCGCCCAGCAGGCCGACGCTGTGCACGCCACCGCCGGAAAGAACACCGCCGGAAAGGCCACCAAGAACCGGCTGGAATCCGCTGTGGAACTCAAACGACGCGGCGCCGTACCCCAGGCCGTTGGAGGCGGAGCTGAAGACCCGGCGGTGGGCGAGATTACGGCGGACCCGCCACTGTTTCATGATCGTCAAAGGGATCGGGGCGAGCAGCGCGTAGAACGGCGGCAGTAGCACCGCCATGGACAGATACCACACTTCCTGCAGGTCGCGTGTGACGGTCTCGCGTGGCAACTTGACGTCCCGGGTCGCCTCGACCATGGCGGCCGCGCTGGCCAGCAGCAGGAAGAAGACCCCGGACTCGGACACCCGCCAATGGGTGTGGCTGGCGGCGACGGCCAGGGCCGCGGCGGCCGCCGCCGGCACGGCGATCACGTACGCACGCGTCACCGGCGGCAGTGACCACACGGGCCAGTGCCGGATGGGCGCCACCTGCCATCGGTGCCGCTGTGCGGGCGTATCGGTCGACCTCATGCCACCTGCAGCTTGCCGGAAGAGTTTTGCCGACAACCTCGTCTATTGGACGTAACGCATGAATCTGCATGAAACGGACTATTGGTACCAGGTGTAGGAAACGGCTCGAAAGGGCATATAGCGGCTGCCAGCGTAATGATCGAAAGGAAAAGCCATGCGTACCGATTGGGGCTGAAACGCGTGCCTTGAGCAGCGGAAACTACCGGTGCCCGAGAAAGGGAAAAATCATGAGCATCGACTGGGACTGATGGCCGGGAAAGCCCGCCCATGCCCGGGATCATACAGTTCGTAACCCCCTTTCGGACGTGACTGGCCCGTCTTGCCGCCCGGTCAGGACGAGCCAGATAGCGAGAGCGGCACCCAGGGCGCCGCTCCCGGCGACAACGATGGCGGGGGCGGCTGCGGCCACCGTGGCCACCGCCCCCGCCAGTACGTAGACCAGACCCTGGCCGAGCATCATCCCGCCGTTGGCGATCGCATAGGCCTGCCCGCGCCGGTCGTCGGGCGCCGCCATGACGAACGCGGCGTTCGCGGCAACCTGGTACGCGGCGAGCAGGCCGGAGACGGTCAGGATGGCCAGGAGCAGGATCAGGCCAGGGCGGCCGAGGCAGACGAGCAGCAGCAGGCACGCGGCCACCGCCATCGGCCCCATCCAGCGCATCCGGCGCGGCGGGCTCACCATGCGGGTGAAGACGATCATGCCGACGGCGCTGCCCAGCGGGCCTGCCGCGAAGATCAGCCCGGCCGCGATCGCGCCGTGCCGCAGCTGCGCCGCGTACGGGACGGCAAGCGCCTCCGCGACGGTGTAGAAGGCCGCCAGCCAGCCCAGCAGCATCAGCACCCGCAGCCGGTAGGTGGTGAACACGAGCCGCAGGCCGGCCGCCATCTCGGCCGTCCGGGACACGCGGTGGCGTTCCGGGGCGGGCCGCCGGCGCACGGCGCTCAGCAGCAGGAGCGCGGACACGGCAAAGGTCGCGGAGTCGATCAGCAGCGCATTGCGCGCGTGCAGGGCAGTGACGATGAAGCCGCCCGCGACGAAGCCGCCGACCACGCCAATCTCCCGGGTGACCTGAAAGACGGCCAGGCCGAGCGCGTAGCGGTCGCCGGGCAGGATCGTCGCCCGGAGTGCGGACCGGGCGCCCTGAAAGGGCGCGTTCAGGGTCGTCACCGCGAACAGCAGCAGCACCAGGGACCACAGCGGCATGCCAGGCAGCGCCATCACCGCGACCAGCAGCATCCGGGTCAGATCCGCGCCCACCATCACGTCACGGCGCGGGAAAGAATCAGCGAGATCGGACAGGAACAAACTGCCCACCACCCACGGCAGGTAGCTCGCCGCGTAGGTCAGGGCGGTGAGCAGCGGCGAGTGGGTGCGCTGATAGACCAGCACGGTGAGCGCCACCCGGGCGAACTGGTCGCCCGCGACCGAGGCGAATTCGGCCAGCCAGATGGCGCGGAATTCCCGGTCGGCGAACACCTCACGGAAGGTGGCGGCCCTGGCCGGCGGAAGGTCAGAAACTGGCAGGGCCCGCGCCGCCGTCTCCGCCAACGGGATCTCCCATCTGCCGGCCGTCGCTCTCTGGCCCCCCCTGATTACATAGTGGCGTGCAAAACCGGCATTCGCAACAAACTGTGGCTAACACATCACGGCTGGCACGCTAGGGCCAGGCCAGGCGGTCTGTCCCGTGCGTCACTTCCGTTACCCGAGTGCGGGCATTCAGGGAGGCAGCGGGCCCGGGCCGGGGCCGGGGCCGGCCTACTGGGGCAGCTGGGCCAGCCGGCCGGAGATACGGCTGATGTCGTCCTCCGCGACCGCGAGGCGCTGGCGTGTCTTCTCCACCACGTCGGCCGGCGCCTTGGCCGTGAACCCGGCGTTGGCCAGCTTGGCGCGGGCCTGGCCGGCCTCCTTCTGCGCGGCGGCGAGGTCCTTCTCCATCCGGCGGCGCTCCGCGGCGACGTCGATCACGCCGGCCGTGTCGAGTTCCACCGTGACGCCTTCCGCCTCGATCGAGGCCGACGGCGTGAACCCGGCGTCCGGGTCGCTGAGGCGGAGCAGGAAACGGATCCGTTCCTCCTGCTGGGCCAGCGGGCCGGACTCGATCCCGGCGAGCCGGGCGGCGACCCGCTGACCGGGCCGCAGGCCCTGGTCCGAACGGAACCGCCGGACCTCGGTCACCAGCCGCATGACGGACGCCATCTCCGCTTCCGCGGTGGGGTCCAGGATGGACGGCTGCGGCCACGGCGCCACCATCACCGATTCCGCGCCGGCCTGTGCTGTGTCGTTCAGCGCGGTCCACAGCTCATCGGTGAGGAACGGCATGATCGGGTGCAGCAGCTTGAGCAGGTGGTCGAGCACGAACCCGAGCACGTCGCGGGTGGCCGCGGCGGAGGCTTCGCCGGCCAGCGGGATCTTGGCCAGTTCCAGGTACCAGTCGCAGAACTCGTCCCAGGCGAAGTGGTACAGCGTCTCGCACGCCCGGGCGAACTCGAACCGCTCGAACGCCGCGTCCACGTCCGCGGCCACCGTGGACAGCCGGGACAGGATCCAGCGGTCGGGCACGGACAGCGCGGCGGCGTCCGGGAGGGCCTGCGGCACCCGCGCCCCGTTACCTAGTGCGAACCGGGCCGCGTTCCACAGCTTGTTGCAGAAGTTCCTGGACCCGGCGGCCCACTCGTCGCTGACCGGGATGTCGCTGCCCGGGTTGGCCCCCCGGGCCAGGGTGAAACGGGTGGCGTCGGCGCCGAAGCGGTCGATCCAGTCCAGCGGGTCCACCGCGTTCCCGCGCGACTTCGACATCTTCTTGCCGGTCGCGTCGCGGACCAGGCCGTGCAGGGCCACGTCGCGGAACGGCACGGCGTCGTCGGGGTCCTGGCCGGACATCGCGTAGAGGCCGAACATCATCATCCGGGCGACCCAGAAGAACAGGATGTCGTAGCCGGTGACCAGCACGCTGGTCGGGTAGAAGGCGCGCAGGTCCGGCGTGTCGTCCGGCCAGCCGAGCGTGGAGAACGGCCACAGGGCCGAGGAGAACCAGGTATCCAGCACGTCGGAGTCCTGCCGCCAGCCCTCGCCTGCGGGCGGCTGCTCGTCGGGCCCGACGCAGCGCACCTCGCCGTCTGGCCCGTACCAGACCGGGATCCGGTGGCCCCACCACAGCTGGCGGCTGATGCACCAGTCGTGCATGTCGTCGACCCAGCCGAAGTACCGGGCCGCCATCTCCGCCGGGTGCAGCCGGGTCCGGCCGTCGCGCACCGCGTCGCCCGCCGCCTTGGCCAGCGGGGCGACCCGGACGAACCACTGCAGGGACAGCCGCGGCTCGACCGTGGTGCCGCAGCGCTGGCAGTGGCCGACGGCGTGCACGTACGGCCGCACCTCGGCCACGATCCGGCCCTGCTCGCGGAGCGCCGCCACGACCGCCGGGCGGGCCTCGAAGCGGTCCAGCCCCTGGAAGGGGCCGTGCGCGGTGACCACGCCGCGCTCGTCCAGAACGGTCAGGCTGGGCAGGCCGTGCCGCCGCCCGATCTCGAAGTCGTTCGGGTCGTGCGCCGGGGTGACCTTGACCGCGCCGGTGCCGAACGCCGGGTCGACATGCTCGTCGGCGATCACCGGGATCCGCCGGCCGGTCAGCGGCAGTTCGACCTCGCGCCCGACCAGATGCCGGTACCGGTCGTCATCGGGGTGGACGGCCACCGCGGTGTCGCCGAGCATGGTCTCCGCGCGGGTGGTGGCGACCACGATCGAGTCGGCGCTGTCCGGCGGGGTCTGCGGGTGGCGTCCCCCCGGGCTGACCGGAGGGGTCCGGGGGGGCCGTCCCCCCGGGGTAACACTGCCGTAGCGGATGGAGACGAGCTCGCCGTCGTCGTCGCTATGGTCCACCTCGATGTCGGACAGGGCGGTCAGGCAGCGCGGGCACCAGTTGATGATCCGCTCGGCGCGGTAGATGAGGCCGTCGTCGAAGAGCCGCTTGAAGATCGTCTGCACGGCGCGGGACAGGCCCGGGTCCATCGTGAACCGCTCGCGCGTCCAGTCCACGCTGTCGCCCAGGCGGCGCATCTGGGACAGGATCTGGCCGCCGGAGGCCGCCTTCCACTCCCAGACCCGCTCGACGAAGGCCTCGCGGCCGAGGTCGCGGCGGCTCAGGCCCTCCTTGGCCAGCTCGCGCTCCACCACGATCTGCGTGGCGATGCCCGCGTGGTCCATTCCCGGCAGCCACAGCGTGGTGTAGCCCTGCATCCGGCGGCGCCGGACGACCGCGTCCATGATCGTGTGCTCAAGGGCGTGGCCCATGTGCAGCACGCCGGTCACGTTCGGCGGCGGGATCACGATCGAGAACGTGGGCGCGTCCCGCTCCGGGTCGGCGGTGAAATAGCCCGCCTTCTCCCACAGCGCGTAACGCGGCCCCTCCACCTCGCCGGGAGCGTACTGCGGGGAAAGCTCGATAGAACCAGTCACGACAGCGAAGTCTATTGAATGCGCGATCTAACCGTGACCACACGCGGGCTACGGCGAGGCGATCGTTACCAGCCCAGCGACCCCGGCCGTCAGGCCGGGTGAGCGGCCGGTGCCGACGGCCACCATGTGCGGGTTACGGCGAGCCGATCGTAACCGGCCCAGCGACCCCGGCCGTCAGGCCGGGTGAGCGGCCGGTGCCGACGGCCACCATGTGCGGGTTACGGCGAGCCGATCGTTACCGGCCCAGCGAGCCGGGCCTTGGCCCGGCGAGTGGCCGGTGTGTCGGCGGCGTACCACCGCGCGGGCGCGGAGCGCATCCGGGGGGTCCGGGGGGTCGCCCCCCGGGGCTAACACAGCCCCCCGGGCTAACACCGCTACGCCGACTTCTCGCGGGGGGTGCGGCGGGCGACGCCGCGGGGGACGAGAGTCGGGTTGACGTGCTCCAGGACCGCTTCGCGGGTGATGACGACGCGCTCGACGTCCTTGCGGCTCGGCACCTCGTACATGACCGAGAGCAGGACCTCCTCCAGGATCGCGCGCAGGCCGCGGGCTCCGGTCCCGCGCAGGTTGGCCTGGTCGGCGATGGCTTCCAGCGCGTCCGGGGTGAACTCCAGGTCCACGCCGTCCAGCTCGAACAGCCGCCGGTACTGCTTGACTAGCGCGTTACGCGGCTCGGTGAGGATCGAGATCAGCGCCTCCCGGTCCAGGTTGTGCACGCTGGTGATGACCGGGAGCCGGCCGACGAATTCCGGTATCATCCCGAACTTCAGCAGGTCCTCCGGCATGACCTCGGCGAACGCGTCATCGGTGTTGTCCGCCTTGCGCGCCCGCAGCACGGCGTTGAACCCGATGCCGTTGTGGCCGGACCGCTGCTCGATGATCTTCTCCAGGCCAGCGAACGCGCCACCGCAGATGAACAGCACGTTCGTCGTGTCGATCTGGATGAACTCCTGGTGCGGGTGCTTGCGCCCGCCCTGCGGTGGCACCGACGCGGTGGTGCCCTCCAGGATCTTCAGCAGCGCCTGCTGCACGCCCTCGCCGGAGACGTCCCGGGTGATCGACGGGTTCTCGCTCTTGCGAGCGATCTTGTCGATCTCGTCGATGTAGATGATCCCGGTCTCGGCCTTCTTCACGTCGTAGTCGGCCGCCTGGATGAGCTTGAGCAGGATGTTCTCGACGTCTTCGCCGACGTACCCGGCTTCGGTGAGCGCGGTGGCGTCGGCGATCGCGAACGGCACGTTCAGCAGCCGGGCCAGGGTCTGCGCGAGCAGCGTCTTGCCGGAGCCGGTCGGGCCGAGCAGGAGGATGTTGGACTTCGCCAGCTCCACTCCTTCGTCGCCGGGCCGCTCGCCGCCGGACTGGACGCGCTTGTAGTGGTTGTACACGGCCACGGACAAGGCCTTCTTGGCCTTGTCCTGGCCGATCACGTACGCGTCGAGGAACTCGTAGATCTCCCGCGGCTTGGGCAGGCTGTCCCACTTGACCTCGGATGGCTCGGCGAGCTCTTCCTCGATGATCTCGTTGCAGAGATCGATGCATTCATCGCAGATGTACACGCCGGGGCCGGCGATGAGCTTCTTGACTTGCTTCTGGCTCTTGCCACAGAACGAGCATTTCAGCAGGTCCCCACCGTCACCGATGCGTGCCACCCAGATACTCCTTTACATGGGGCCGCCGGGGCGGCCTTACGGCCTGCCCCAGCGGGCATGTCCCGCCAGGCTTCATCTGCTCCGGCTTTGACGTTACCGCCTCAGGCCCCGGAGAACCTAGGGCACAACCATCAAACCCCCTCAGGGGTATGCCGGGGAAGAGGCAATTCTCCGGTTAGGACGACAGTACCCCGGCGGCGGTCGCCCCGCGCTTGAGCGTGGTGAGAACCTCGTCGACGATGCCGTATTCCTTGGCTTCCTCGGCGGTGAGGAACTTGTCCCGCTCGATGTCGCGGCGGATCGCTTCCTCTTCCTGGCCGGTGTGCCGGGCCAGGATGACCTCCATCGCCGCGCGCATCCGCATGATCTCGCGGGCCTGGATCTCCAGGTCGCTGACCTGCTCGTAGCCGCCGCCCTGGGTGGCCGGCTGGTGGATCAGGATGCGGGAGTTCGGCAGCGCCATCCGCTTGCCCTTGGTCCCGGCCGCCAGCAGGATAGCCGCCGCTGAGGCCGCCTGCCCGATGCAGCACATCTGGATGTCGGGCTGGATGAACTGCATGGTGTCGTAGATCGCCATCATCGACGTCATCGACCCGCCCGGCGAGTTGATGTAGATCGTGATGTCCCGGTCCGGGTCGATCGCCTCCAGCGTCAGCAGCTGGGCCATCACGTCGTTGGCGGAGGCGTCGTCGATCTGCACGCCGAGGAAGATGATCCGCTCCTCGAACAGCTTGTTGTACGGGTTCATCTCCTTGACCCCGTACGACGTCCGCTCCACGAAGGACGGCAGGACGTACCTGGCCTCCGCCGGCCGGAAACCTCCGGCCCTGAGCTCGCTCACGTTGGGCTCCTTCGTTCCGTATTCGGCGTTCATGAGACGGGACCCGCCGAGGGCACCTCGGTGGCGCTGCGGACCACCCGGTCGACGAAGCCGTAGTCCTTGGCCTCGTCGGCGGTGAACCAGCGGTCGCGGTCGAAGTCCAGCTCGATCTGCTCGATCGTCTGGCCCGTGTGGAAGGCGATCCGCTCGGCCATGGTCCGCTTGATGTACAGCATCTGCTCGGCCTGGATCCGGATGTCGGTGGCGGTGCCGCCGAGGCCGCCGGACGGCTGGTGCATCAGGATCTGCGCGTGCGGCATGGCGAAGCGCTTGCCGGCGGTCCCGGCGCACAGCAGCACCTGCGCCATCGACGCGGCCATGCCCATCACGTACGTGGCGATGTCGTTCGGCACGTACTGCATGACGTCGTAGATGGCCAGGCCGGCGCTGACCGAGCCGCCGGGTGAGTTGATGTACAGGCTGATGTCCCGCTTCTCGTCCTCGGCCGCCAGCAGCACCAGCTCGGCGCAGATCCGGTTGGCGAGATCGTCATCGACCTGCTGGCCGAGGAAGACGATCCGGTGCCGCAGCAGCCGCTGGAACAGCTGGTCGCCGAACGGCTGGACGGCGCCATCAGGCATAGCCGCCTGCACGATCGACGCCACCTCCAGGGGGGAATCCGTGGTCACTGCGCTCTCCTCGTTTGACTGGGCGCGATGTGCTGCCCCGCCCGCCGCGCGGCTGGGGCTCTGGCACGTCGCCGTCCTCGTTACGTTCGACGTCACGTTTATGTCTCTGATCTGGACGATAGCGCCCGGCCCGGGCGCGGTATGCCGCGGCGGCGCGGTTTTCGCTGTCGGCGCACGCGGTTACCCACGGCAACCACCGCCGGTGGCGCACCCGCGCTGCCCGGCGGCTGCCCCGCAGCAGGTGGGTTAAGCCCGGGCGTCCTCGCCGGCTTCATCGTCCTCGCCGGCTTCATCGTCGTCGCTGTCTTCCGCGGCCGCGTCGCCCGTGCCCGCCGCATCGCCCGTGTCCGCCGTGGTGTCCGTGTCCGCCGTGGTGTCCTGAGCGTCGGCGCCGGTGCCGGCCGCCGCGGCCGGCGCGGTCCCGGCCGTTTCCGCGGCCTCTCCCGCCGCCTCGGCGTCGCTCGCGTCCTCGCCACCTTTCTCGGCGTCGGCGTCCTCGGCGTCGGCGTCCTCGGCGTAGGCGTCGGCGTCCTCGGCGTCGGCGCCGATGAGGGCGTTGTAGTCGAGCTCGTGGCCCGCGTCGTCGGTGATCTTCACCTTGCTGGCCAGCAGCGCGATCGCCTTGCCCCGCAGCACCTCGGCCGCGGCGGCGCCGATCTGGCCGCCCTCGGCGATCTGGCGCGCGAGCAGGTTGGGATCGACCCCCATCTGCTCGGCCTGCTGGGTGACGAAGTACGACAGCTCGGCGTCGTTGACCCCGAGATCCTCCTGCCGCGCCACCTGGTCCAGGACCAGCCCGGTCTTGACGCTGCGGCGGGACTGCTCCTGCAGGTCGGCGTTGAACTCCTGCGGCGTCTTGCCGACCATCTGGAGGTAGGTCTCCCATTCGGCGCCGGCCCGCTGGATCTGGTCCTGCATGGAGTGCTCCAGGCGGTGGGCTTCCTCCTGCACGATGCTCTCCGGGAGCGGCACGTCCACCTGGTCGAGCAGCGCGTCCAGGGCGCGGTCCCGCACCTGGATGGCCTGCTGCTGCCGCCGCATCGCCTCGAGCCGCTTGCGGGTGTCGGCCCGCAGTTCGCCGATGGTGTCGAACTCGCTGGCGAGCTGCGCGAAGTCGTCGTCGAAGTCCGGCAGTTCCTTGACCTTGACGCTGTGCACGGTGACCGTGACCTCGGCCTCGTCACCGGCGTGCTCGCCGCCGGCCAGCTCGGAGCTGAACGTCTTCGACTCCCCCGCCGCCATGCCGGTCACGGCGTCGTCGAGGCCCTCCAGCATCGATCCGCTGCCCACCTCGTACGACAGGCCGCTGGCCTGCGCGTCGTCGACCGGCTCGCCGTCCACGGTGGCCGACAGGTCGATGGAGACGAAGTCGCCGCTCTCGGCCGGGCGCTGCACGCCCTTCAGCGAGGCGAACCGCTCGCGGAGGCTGACGAGGTACTCCTCCACGTCATCGGGGCTCACCGTCGCGTTGTCGACGGTCACCGAGATGTCGTCCAGCGCGGGCAGCTCGAACTTGGGCCGGATGTCGACCTCGGCGGTGAAGGACAGCTCCTTGCCGTCGTCCAGGCTGGTGATCTCCACCTCCGGCCGGCCGAGCGCGAACAGCTCGGACTCCTCGACCGCCTTGCCGTACAGCGCGGGAATCGCGTCGTTGACGGCCTGCTCCAGCACCGGCCCGCGGCCAATCCGCTGGTCGATGATCCGCGGCGGTACCCGGCCCGGCCGGAAGCCGGGGATGCGGACCTGCCGGGCGACCTCGCGGTACGCCTTGTCGATGCTCGGCTTCAGCTCGTCGAACGGCACTTCCACGCTCAGCTTGACGCGTGTCGGGCTCAGTTCCTCGACGTCTGTTTTCACGTCGGCGTCACTCCTTGTGTCCCCTGCATTGGTTCCCTCCACCGCCTGCCGCCTGCGGCGACCGGGAACGCGGGAACTCAGATCATCAGTCACGGCGACAACCGCGGCTACGGCGGTTAAGCCTACCGGCCGCGCCGCCCGGCGGAGGACGATGCCGACGGCGGGCGTCAGGCGGCCGGGACGGGCACCTGATCGGGCAGCTCGGGGACGCCGGCGGCGTGCGCGCCAGGGCCCACCGGCCCGCGGAACAGGCGGCGGTAGGAGTCGGGCGTGGTGTCGCGCCAGGCCCGGAAGTGGTGCCGCAGGGTGGCCGCGTTGCCGAAACCGACCTGCTCGGCGATGGCGTCGACGGTCGCGTCGGTGTCCTCCAGCAGCTGCTGGGCCAGCAGAATGCGCTGGGAGGTGAGCCAGCGGAGCGGCGTGGTGCCGGTTTCCTGCCCGAAGCGCCGCGCGAACGTGCGCGGTGACATGTGGGCGCGGTCCGCCAGGTCGCCCACCGTGAGCGGCCGCCCCAGGTTGACCGCCATCCATTCCAGCACCTCGGCGAGGCTGCCGCCCGACGTCTCGGCGAGCGGCCGGTCGATGTACTGGGCCTGCCCGCCGTCGCGGTGCGGCGGCACGACCATGCGGCGGGCGATCCCGTTGGCCACCCGGGAGCCCTGCTCCTTGCGCACCAGATGCAGGCAGGCGTCGATGCCGGCCGCCGTGCCCGCGCTCGTGATCACCGGCTGCTCATCCACGTACAGCACACCCGGGTCGACCTTGGCGCTGGGATAACGCCGGGCCAGTTCTTCGGTGTGCCGCCAGTGCGTGGTACACCGCCGCCCCTCCAGCAGGCCCGCCTCGCCGAGCACGAAGACGCCGCTGCAGACGCTCAGCACCCAGGCTCCGCGATCGGCCGCACGGCGCAGGGCGGCGAGCAGCAGCCCGGGGAACTGGCCGCTCTCCGCCGGGCCGCGCGCGAAGCAGGCGGGTACCGGGCGCGCCGGATCGGGCCGCGGCGCGGACAGGCCGGGGATCAGGCCAGCCTCCCCCAGCCGCCGGTCGGACACGGCAGGCACGGCGACCAGGTCCGCCTCCTCCAGGCGGTCCAGGCCGTGCGGCGTCTGGATGGTGAAACCCTGGTTGCAGCGGATCGGGCCCGGCTCGCCGGCCACCACCGCGAAGTCGTAGGCGGGCAGCCCATCGTCGGTCCGGTCGATGCCGAACACCTCGCACACCACGCCGAGCTCGAACGCCTCGACACGGTCCAGCACCACGACCGCCACGTTCTTCAGCATGCCGCAAGTATGACCGATCGGTTGGCAGGATGTCATCCTTATATGTCACTCCTGCCACTATCGCGGAGCAGGCCGCGGCGTGACCATAAAGACATGAACGTGGCTCGCCGAATCATTCAGATCATTGCCGAATGCAATGAGGCGCAGCGCCGCCTCACCTACCGCCAGCTCTCCTGGGATCAGTACCTGACCCAGCCGGACACACCGCCCGCGACCTTCGCCGAGTTCCTGCTGCGCACGTCGGGTCCGCTGCACCGGGAGCCGTCGGCCCGGCAGCGGCTGGCCGGCCGCGCCGTGCGCTGAGGGGCAGCCGGCGAAACCGGCCGAAGGCCTCGCCGGGCTGGCGGTCGGGCTGGCGGGATTTGAACCCGCGACCCCTGGCACCCAAAGCCAGTGCGCTTCCAAGCTGCGCTACAGCCCGCGTCTGACGAGAGTGTAGCCAGTCCCGGTCAATCACGGAGCGGCAGCGCCATGCTGGCGGCACCCGGGGCGGAGCGCTAGGGGGTGCCGAAGCGGAAACCCTCGTCGAGCAGGCGGGGCAGCACGTACGTCAGCGCGGCGACGGTCTGGGACCGGTTCCCGCCGCCGTCGTGCTCCAGGATGATCGAGCCGGTGCGGGTGTTCCGCATGATGTTCGCGACGATGGCGTTCACGCCGGGCCGGGCCCAGTCACGCGGGTCGACCGACCAGTCCAGCGGCGTGAGCCCCATCTGCCGGCATCGGGCCAGCACGGCCGGTGACCATGCGCCGTACGGGGCCCGGAACATCGCGGGCTTATGCCCGGTCGCCTGCTGGATGACCTCGCTGGCCTGGGTCATCTGGTCCGCCACGGCGACCGGCGCCAGCAGCGGCAGGTTGGCGTGTGACCAGGTGTGATTAACGACGAAGTGGCCGGCCGCACTTACCTCACGCGCCAGCGACGGGTAGGCGGCGACATTGCGGCCGATCATGGAAAACGACGCGGTGATCCCGTAGGAAGCCAGCAGCCGGAGGATCTGCGGGGTGTACGTGGGACTCGGGCCGTCGTCGATCGTCAGCGCGACGACCTTCGGGCCGTCGTCGATCGTGTACACGGGCTGCCCGTTGGCAGGCGGCGGCCGGCGCTCCCGCGGGACGGGTTCGTGCGCCGGCTGGCCATCGGAGCCGGGCTCGCGCGAGGACCTGGCCGGCTGCCCGGCCGCGGCCTTATCCGGCGCAGCCTGCTGCCGGGAGACCATGGGCCGCGCGTTGGGACGCGCGTCGGGGCTGACGGACGCGTGCGGCAGGCTGGCCTCCTCGCGCATGGCCCGCAGCCCGTGCGACTGACGGGATGCGGCTCCTGAGCCTTCGCCGGCGACAAGCTCGCCGAGCAGGACCAGACCGCCCGCGGCGAGCAGGACCCGGCGGGTCACGGCCGCCCTGCTCGGCCCCGGCTCGTTGTCGCTTCTCATCCAGGCCCCTCGTCTGCTGCTCGCTGTCTGCTCATCGCGCTGCTCATCGCTGTTGATCGCGGCGGCCGGTCTGCCCCCGGTGGCGTTCGGCGCCCGGAACGGTACACACCGCAAAAGACGGCCGAGCATCAGCATCGGTTGTTCTAAGTGAAAGACGGCTGACTATCAGCATTGGTGGTTCTAAAAGCGGATTCAAGGGGCCACGCCGCCGGCACAATGGGTGACTTCGTTGTCTCCGTCAGCGCGACGGCGGGCCGGCCCGGCGTTGATGCCGGTCAGCGCGGCGGCTGGGCGTGCCGGAGCATCTGCCGAGCCCGGAGGGCGATTTCCAGCTCGAACCGGCGGTCGGGGTCGCGGAGCTGGTCACCGAACAGGTCATCCACCTGGCGGAGCCGGTAGCGGACGGTCTGCGGGTGAACGTGCACGCACACCGATGAACGTGCCGACCGCGTGCCGGACGGCACGGCCGAGAGTGCTGGCGTAGGCGTCGTCGAGCGGCAGTGAGTATTCGGTCACCTCGGACCGGATCGCCGCCGTCATTTCGGCGACGGAGGCGGCGGCTTCCATCCGCAGGGTCCCGGCCATCTCCGCGGGCAGCACGTGCCACACATCGGTGGGCTCGGCCAGCTCCAGCACAGCTCTCACCACTCTCGCCACCCTGGTGCCACCAGTACGGCTTCGTACTTATGAAGATGTTACGCCCCAGTAACTTGGCTGTCACCCCTGTGCCGGGTGCGTGCTTCCGGTTTTCCGGGCATTGCCGGCGGGCGGCGGCCAGGGACGGGGTCGGGGTCGGGGTCGGGGCCCGAGGGCGGGCCCGTCAGGAGTGGGGGTCCTTCTGAGGCCCGTGATTCCTCTGAGGCCAACGGCACATCGGCGCCGCGCATGTGCGCGGCGCTTTATCACGAAGTGACAAACAATCGGCAGGGAATCGTTGCGACAGCATATTTGTGGCCTGACCGCGCGGTGATTTACTCCAGGGCACTGCCTCAAAATTCCAATGACCATACCGGCTACCCAAAAGATCACAAAATTGGTCACCGGCGCTGGGTGCAGCGCGGTACCGGCATGCGTTTTGTCGCCCGCGAGGAAATTGAGCGGGATTACCGCAGAGGGAGCCGTTCATGCGACGACGCATGCACTGCACGGCCGGGGCGCTCTGTGCGGCCGGCGTCGCCCTGGCCAGTGCCCTCAGCGCCGCGGCCGCGTCCGCCGGCACCTCCGCCAGGCTGGGCACATCCGCAGCGCAGGGCACCGCGCACCTTAGCTCAGCCGCATCATCTGCCCAGGCCACCCGGCCGTCAGCGGCGGGCGCGGGCCGCGCGCCGACGAGCCGGGCCGCATCCGCGCTGCCGGTCAATTATAGCTTCGCGACCGGCTTCGCGGAGAACTTCGCATCGCCGTCGGCCCCGCCGCCCGGTGCCAATAATTTCTCCTGCCAGCCCAGTTCCGCCCATCCGTATCCGGTCATCCTGGCGCATGGCACGTTCGGGAACATGAACGACAATTGGCAGGCGGCGTCACCCGTGCTGGCCAATCACGGTTACTGCGTCTTCGCGTTCAATTACGGCGGCGCGTCAGCAAACGCGGATTTCCAGGGAACCGGTGAAAGAACCAGTGCCCGCTGGACCAGGCCGACCATCTGGAAATCGCCTACGATCCGGTGGCCATGGCCGACATGCTCAACGCCCTCGACCCCGCCAGCCCGGTGCGCGTTCCCTGCGTGCCGGTTCTGCCCATCACCGGTCCCATCGGCCCCGTCCCGTCCTTCTGAGGAGTCCGGGCGGCCTTCTGGCGGACCCCGGCGGGGCGGCCGGCCCGGCGTGCGGTGCGCCGTCCGGGCCGGAACCGGTACGCTACCCCGTGACGGCTCGGCAGGACCTGCGGGTCCTGCCGCCGTTACGCGGGCGTAGCTCAATGGTAGAGCCCCAGCCTTCCAAGCTGGTCATGCGGGTTCGATTCCCGTCGCCCGCTCGAATCGTGTCTGGGCTGTTCGCGGGCTGATTTTCGAGCGTTCGAGGGTGGCGACGCCGGGGCGTTTCCGGTACTCCGGGCCATTAACGGGCCATTAGCTCACGGGTCCGAGCGTGGCGGCCTGGCCGTCGTTATCGTTGCGCCGCCGCCGCTGCTCGGCTTGGACGTGGGCATCGATGCTGTCGGTGATGATCTTGTCCGCACCGCGCGCCTGGTTCCCGAGAGAACTGATGATCAGCGCGGCCCGTTCGCTGTCGTGGCCCATGCGCGCCATCAAGTCTTTGATGCCTGCGCCACCGGCCGCCGCGAAGGTATTGCCGCTATGGCGGAGGTCGTGGAAATGGAGGCCCTCCGCTCCGATCGAGCGCACCGCGTGCGGCCAACCGGATGCCTTGCCGAAGTTGCTCCTTCGCAGTGGCGCACCGCTCGGCCCGCAGAACACCAGCGCGCCGGGTTCCGGCCCGACGAACTTGGCCACGTGCTCTTGCAGCGCCGGGATGATGGCCTGGGGAACTCCCACAATCCGCCGTCCAGCGCGGGACTTGGGCGGTCCGAGGACGACCGCTGAACCGTTGGAACGGCGCTGGGTGAACGCGGCCCGGATGCGCACGGTGCCTGCGTTCAGGTCGAGGTCACTCCGGGTCAGTGCGGTGACCTCGCCCCAACGCAGGCTGGCGAAGGTGGTGAGCAGGACCATGGCCCGGAAGCGCCCGTCCTGGCCGAAGTCGGCGCGGCTATCGTCGGCCATCGTCCACAGCGCGCGCTCTGCCGCTTGACGGGTGCCGTAGACCTCGGGTGCCGTCCGCATCCGGCCATCTCGCCGGAAGCGGAGCCGGTAACCACCGCCGGGCAGCTCGCGGACGTTGCCGACCGGCCGCCGCCCGATCCGCTCCGCCAGGTCGAAGACCTGGGCGACGGTGAGCACCGGCCGTTCGGGAGCGTGCTCCTCCCCGGCGCCCCGGACCCGGCAGGGGTTGTGCGGCAACATCTCGTCCTCTTCGACCGCCGTCGTCAGGACGGCGCGCAGCAGCCGGTACGTCTTGGCCGCCATGGACACGGACACACCTTTGCGCAGCAGGTCGGCCCGCCACTTCCGGATCATCGGTGTGGACACCTTCCCGATCGGCACGCCACCGAGTATGAAGCGATGTGCTTGGCCAGCAGCCACGAGTACAGGTCGACGGTGCGGACCCGCAGACCCGGACGCTGAGCGATCCAGCTCGCCGCGTAGTCGCCGAGGCTGACCTTCCCGCGCTCGGGGTCGGTCCACTCCCCCGCCACGATGGCCGCCTCGGTGAGCGTCAGCGCCCGTTCGGCGTCCGACCTCCCCCCGCGAGGCCCTGCGCCTGATCGAGCACGCCGAATCGGTCCTCACGGCGGGCGGGGACCATGCCTCACCGGACTGGTTCACCTGGTTCTCCCCAATGCGCCTGGCCGCCTTCGAAGGCAACACCCAGCTCAAGGCCGGGCACCTTCCCCAAGCCCAGGAGACCCTGACCGCCGCGCTCACCAACGCGACCCCCGCCGACGACAAGCAGCGCACCGTCATCCTCGGCGACCTAGCCGCCGTCGCAGCCGCCCAGCACAATCCCGAGGCCGCCTGCGGCTACGCCGAACAGGCCCTCCAGCAGCTCGCCATCACCTGGTACGCCACCGGTATGCACCGCATCCTCGAGGTCCGCAAAGCCCTCCGGCCTTGGGCCGAGCAAGACTGCGTCCAGGCCCTCGATGACCAGCTCTACGGCTGGCAGGCCACCCTCAGCACCCTGCAGCGTTAAACGCCGCAATCCTGTCCGGCAGCTCAGCCAGCGAATCAATCCGCATCGTAGGCACCCGATCCGCATCCGGGTCACCCTGCTGGATGATCCCCCACGGCCCCCGCCGAATCAGCGCCGTCCGCAACCCGAGCCCAGCCGCGGGCCGAACGTCATTATCCAGCCGGTCACCCACGTACAAGATCTCGTCCGCGCTGCCCGGCGTTACTTCGAGCATCTGCCGGAAGAATCCCGGGTCCGGCTTGGACACACCCCAGTCATCGGACGTAGCGATCATGTCCGCTGGCAGGTCCAGCTCTCGCAGGATGCCACCCGCCCGAACCGTCTGATTCCCGGCGATACCCACCCAGAGCCCATTGGCCCGGAGCCGAGCCAGCACAGGCCGCGCATCCGGGTAAAGATCATCCTCACCGAACCACTCGGGCTGACCAGCGTCGGCCCGCTCCTGCCGCGCCTTCTCCAGATCAAACCCCGGCTGGAACACCTGGAACGTCTCCCGGTAATCAAGGCCCTTCGCGATCACCGCACCGAACACCGCCGAGAACGCATGACGTGGCACACCCAGCCAATCAGCCCACGTCCCATACTCGCGAGTCTCGTTCACCAGACATTCGCCAACATCAAAGACGACCGCACCGATCACGGCAGCAACCCTACGGCAGCCCCCATCATGGCCACCGCGATCAAGCCGCTGGGCATGCCGAGCGCTATCTGCCACTCACGAACTCGTACGCGGTGACGCAATGCATTGCCGAAATGAGCCGAATTTGATCAAGGCGGCGCCGCTGGCCCGGCGTCAGCGTCGGCCTCCGGCCTTGGGGGCCCCGGCCGACGCACGCCGGGCCGCATGCTGGCAGCGTCCGCAGATCAAGACCGGTCACACGACACGCACGCCGATAAAGCGCAAGGCCTCTTCCTCGCCACCCATTGTCCAGCTCACAGCCGCCGCGTCTAGGCCGCCCTGCGGGCGTCGCTTCGCGATGGCTTCGCCAGCCTGACCCGGCAACCACTCGCAAGGATTCGGCGGCTGCGAGGAAGGACGGGGCACACCAGTGGTCGGCCCTGGCCAAGCGTCAGGTACGGGCAACCGGTAGCGCCCGGAAGCTTGCGCCGACTCATATCGCCGGCGGCGGCTCAAGTGGGATCGGCGGCGGCTGCGGCTCCCCGAACGCTGCCTCGGCGGCTGACATGCCGCCGTAGTCAGTCGCAAGGTTGGCGTAGATCGAGTAGATCAGCGTGATGAAGATGCCGAGCTTGAGCCACAGCGTGGGCGTGAAGAAGAACAGGCAGCAGACCAGCGGGAAGTTGATCAGCCAGTAGATCGCGCCCCACATGTGGACCTTGTACTGGGTGTACGGGTTGGTGGAAAGGTCTTTGAAGAGCAGCTTCATCCAGCCGTGCCGGGTGTGCACCGGCGTGTGCGCGGCGTGCAGCCGGGCGACATCGACGCGCAGTTGGCGGACCTCGGCGATCAGGGTCTCGGTCTCAGTCATAGAGCCAGTATCAGCACGCTCACGCCGATGAGCGCGACGCCCGGCGGCAGCACCCACGAGGCGACACCGGAGAGCGATTAGATGAGCGCGGCCCGCGCGCGGCCAGCCCGACATCTTGCCGAAATTGCTCCGCCGCAGCGGGACGCCGCTTGGCCCGCAGAACATCAGCGCGCCGGGCTCGGGGCCGACGAACTTGGCCAGGTGCTCTTGCAGTGCCGGGATGATGGCCCGGGGAAGCCCCACGGTCCTGCGTCCGGCGCGGGACTTGGGCGGCCCGAGCCGGGGTGCCGTCCTGACGCGCCCTCTGAGTGGCCCGAGGGTTGAGGGTTGCTACGGGCGGTGTCGGTGGCGGCCTTGAGCCGCCAATGGCAACGGACCACTTTGCCGCCGCCAGTGTTGGGTTGCCACGTAAGGCGGTCGCACAACGCGTCGACCAGCGCGAGGCCCCGGCCCGCCTCGGCGAGTTGCATGATCCGCCAGTCAACGGCGTCGGCGTCGATTAAGCCGAACGGCAACACCCCCAGCTCGGCGATCCTGTGGCGGCGCGGCAGCCGTGAGTCCTGATCCCGGACTTCGATCGTCAGGGAGCGACCAGGCACCCAGGAGACGAACAGCTCGGCGGTCGCTGGCTTGGCAGCATGCTCATAGACATTGGCCACCAGCTCGGAAACGCAGCTCACCACATCATCGGCCAGGCCACCGAGCCGCCACCCCTCCAGCAGCGACCCTGCAGCGATAAACGCCGCGATCCGGCCCGGCAGCTCCGCCAGCGAGTCAATCCGCATCGTCGGCACCCGATCCGCGTCTTGGTCAGCCGGGACGTTGACGCCCGAGCCGACATGACCGAACTCGCTGTCGAGCTGGATCAGGCTATCGGTCTTAGCCGTCGCCGGACTCCGCGGCCGGGTGTTCCTGAACTAAGGTCGCAGCGCTGCTCGGCGTCACCCAGCAGGCAAGACAGTACGTGCAGTTCGATCTCCATCGCCCGCTTACCGCGTGCTCGCCTGGACGCTGGGCCGCTATTACTCCATGCCGCCGTGCCCGTTGCGTGCCCGATCGAATAGGGATCCCGGGTGTCTCGCGGTCACTTGCGGACAGCTCATTCTCACGCTGACCTGTGGTAGGGCTGGTCACAGCACCCAGGTCGGCGATCTTCTAAGCAGTTGGTCACGCTGCCGCGCCGCTTCCGGTCCTCGGTCGTTGGCGCTCCCTGCGGTCCGGGTCGGCTTGCCATCGGACACTCCTGACGCTCGCCGTTCCCCGCGCGCCATGATCTCGTCCGCGTCCGCCATGTCGCTTCGCGAGCCCGGACACGTCGGCCACGGCCCGAGGGATGGCAACCACGAGGGGAACGGGAAGAATGCAGGAGGCCACGCCAAGGCGGACCCGGCCGCCAATGTTCGAGCAGCCAGGTCCGCCCATGCGCCGTGCCACATACGTGCCATGCACGAGAGCAAACAGCGGCCAGCCACGGTTGCCCAGGTCACCGTATCCGCTGATCAAGAGGCAGGTCGCGTCACCGATCTTCCAAGCTGATCATGCCGATTCGATCCCGGTCGCCCGCTCTCAAGTTATTAGCGGCGCCGGTAGGCGTCGCCGCGATGCCTGATGTCAACGACGAGGACTTCGTGCTTCTCCTCGTTGATCTCGTACAGCACGCGCCAATCCCGCATGAGGCGTGCGCTCCAGGTGCCATCCAGCGGCGCGTGCAGCGGCTTCCCCAGCCGTTTCGGGTTGCCGATCAACGGTCCGGTTATGAAGTCGACGGCGGCAGCCGCAACGTCTGGGGGAAGCTTGCTCGTGATAGCTCGCCGCGCTGGCGGCGCAAGAGCTATCTCATAGACGTCAGACGGTTGGGTCACGTCGCTCGTCGAGGAGGGCACGCACGGCGTCCACTCCCCGGACGAGGTCGCCCCGGGCTGCGGCTTCGCGTGCCTCGATCAGCGCGCGAACCGCGTCGGAGTCGGCGAGGACCTCTACGGTCTCCTGCAGTTCTTCGAGGGCGCCGTCAGGAACGATGTCGGCAACGTGCTCATGATCGCCTCGGACCAGATGGACCACGCGTCCGCGCGCCACCGAACGCAGCGCTTCGCCCCAGAGTTGCGGGCTGTCGGCCAGCTCCTCCAAGGTCATCTCGTACGCGGGTTCGCTCATGACTCCAGAGTAAGGCTCCGTCGCGCCGCCCGCCATCGACACGCGGCGTGCCCGTTACGTGCCCGATGGGACGGTGAACCACGGTAGCTCGCGGTCACTCACGGGCAGGCGGACATGCCGCCTGACCTGCGTTTGTCCCGGTCAGCTGCCAAGGGTCCGAAGCCTTCCAAGCTGGTCATGCGGGTTCGATTCCCGTCGCCCGCTCCTATGGTTCCCGTGCAGGTCAGAGGCATGATCAGCCGTCTCGCTGCGGCCCGCTAGGAGACGTGTTTCCGGCCGCATGCCCGTTGGACCGAGCCCGCACGGTGTACCTGGTCTGCGGATCGGTCGCGGATATGATCGAAGCGTGACCTTTGAGCGAATCACCACTGACCCCGATGTCATGGGCGGCCTGCCGTGCATCAGGGGACTGCGCTTCCCCGTAGCCACAGTGGTCGCCATGGTCGCGGACGGCATGACGACCGGCGAGATCCTTACTGAGCACCCGGACCTCACGCGCGAGGACATTCACGAGTCGCTGCTGTACGCCGCCGAGGCAGTCCTTGAGCGGAAACTGCCGCTCAAGCATTCGGCGTGAAGTTCCTGATCGACAACAACCTGTCGCCGCTTCTTGCCGAAAGCCTGAACGCGGCCGGGCACGATGCGGTCCACCTGCGCGACCTCGGCATGCAGGCGGCCAAAGATGAGGCCGTACCCGCCCACGCCCGATCCGAAGCCCGGGTTCTCATCTCGGCCGATACCGACTTCGGCGGCCTGCTCGCCCGCTCCGGGTCGCAGAGCCCATCGGTTCTCCTCATTCGCCGCCTCGCCGGACGCTGCCGGCGGATCAGTCAGCCATCATCCAGGCCAACCTCGAGCAGGTTGCCGAGGACCTCACCGCGGGGGCGATCGTCGTCTTGAGCGATGAATGGGTACGGATAAGACCCCTTCCGCTGCTCGGCTGACCTGCTCTCGTCCTAGCGCAGGTGCCCGCCGAGCAGGTCGGCCCGCCATTTCCGGATCATCGGCGTGGACACCTTTCCCGATCGAGGCTCCGCCGAGGTAGGGGGCGATGTGCTTGGCCAGCAGCCCCGAGTACAGGTCAACGGTGCGGACCCGCAGGCCCGGACGCTGAGCGATCCAGCTCGCCGCGTAGTCACCGGGGCTGACCTTGCCGCGCTCGGGGTCGGTCCACTCCCCCGCCACGATGGCCGCCTCGGTAAGCGTCAGCGCCCGCTCCGCGTCCGACTTCCGGGCGTAGGTCTCCGGGCCGGTTCGCATCCGGCCGTCGGGCCCGGGATAGCGGATCTGGTAGCGGCCGGACCCCCGCTTCCTGACGTTGCCGAAACGGCGGTGCCTGTCTTTGTTGGCCATCACGCCACTCCTTTCGTACCGCGCCGGATGGCCGCGGGCGTCAGCGGCTCGACGCGCCCGGCCTCGATGAAGTCGGCCAGCGCGGATTCGCTGATCCGCACGTGACGGCCGACCCTGACGGACTCGATCCGCCGTTCCGCGATCAGACGGCGGACGAAGCGGACAGATGTGCTCATGCGCTCGGCCGCGTCCTGGACGGTCAGCAGGCGCCCGGTTGAGGCCGCACCGGCCCGGTCATGGCAGCCTGCGAGGGACGGTGCCAGGGAACGCCCGCGTTACACTTCCCTTGGGACCGCGGGGGGAGGCGGCGATGGCGACGGGGCCCGGAGATGAGCTGGCAGCGACCGCGGCAGGCTACGGCGGTCTGAGGGCCTCAGACGCCGACCGTGAGCGGGTGATCGGCATCCTCAAGGCCGCATTCGTCGAGGGCCGGCTAGACAGGGACGAATTCGACCGGCGGGTAGGCAAGGCGTTCGTGTCGCGGACCTACGCGGAGCTGGCCGCCCACACCGCCGATCTCACCGCGAAGCCGATCGCGCCAAAGCCGCCCAAGGCCGCCCGGGCGCAGCGCTGGCGGCCAGTTCTGGGACCCGGCCGCGTGCTCGCAGCGGCAACCGCGCTTTATGCAGGCCTGTCGATATGGGTGTCCACGACCCCTAATGGCGGCGATAACCCTGTGGCAGGCCCATGGCTCTATGCTGGCGGCATCGTCTACATGCTTGTTTTGATCGCCATTGCTGTGGATCGTATGGCCGCCGCGCGGGAGAAGCGTTCCGGCGGGCAGCCACCGCGCCCGCCATCAGCCAGGCCGGGTGGACAGCGCCCGCCGGGCGATCACGGTCATCGGCGATCTTACGGGCCACGACCGGTCCGAGTCCCAGGCTGACCGTACATGGGCCGGGCCCGTCACAATTCCTACCCGGTCAAAAAACCCGGCCGCACTGGAACCCGCCACCACGGACCGCCCACGATCAGGCTGGCCAACCTGCCCGCCACAGTCAGGTCCGGCCGGGCCGAGCCGTCATCGGCAGATACGGAATTCGACACCGGCCCGTAGCTCGACCGCTTATCCTCTGAACTGCTGCCTATCGTGGCTCTGTATCGAGGAATTGCAACTCGTCATGCTCCGCGAAGTCCTCGAGATCTTTGACGGTGAGCGTCCCCAGAGGCAGGCCTTCCACAAGGCATCAGGCGGCGTCGCCGCGCTCCTCGGCAGCGAGCTCCTCAGAATTGACACCGTTTGTATGACGAATCGTGATACACTGTCCGCATGGCATCAGCTATCAGCGTGCGTCTCGATCCTGAGGCTCTACGAGCGCTAGCCCTGCTTGAGGCGACCGGTCTTAGCAGATCCGAGGCGATTCGCCGCGCGATCCTCGACAGTGCTGCCCGACTACAGCGCAAGGCCACCCTTGCCGCGGAGGTCGCAGCACTTGAGGCTGATGACGAGGATCGGCGCGAGATGCTCGATGTCGCAGCTCTTATGGAGAGCATGCGTGCTGCGGGGTGACGTTCACGAGTTCCGCCCTCCACGCGGAACGCGCCACGAACAGCACGGCCGCCGATACGGAGTGATCGTCCAGGCAAACGAACTGCTGCCGCGCTCGGTGGTACTGGTCGCACCAACGTCTCACAGCGCCAGGGCGGCATCGTTCCGTCCTGAGATCGAGTTGCTTAACGAGACCAGCCGCGTCCTGGTTGAGCAAGTCGGAGCCATCGACGCGGGACGGCTTGGAGACCTTGTGGGCCGGGTCACCCCCGAAGAGCAATGGGGCATCGACGAAGCTCTCACGACCGTTCTGGGACTCCGCTAAGACGTTGGACAGCCAACGCGGCCGTGCCCGTTGCGGGTGTGGCGGAGGTCAAAGGTCTCAGGCCGCGGCCAGGGTAGGGGAAACCCCAGGACACGAACGGAGGCTAGCCGCATTCCGTCTGCCTACCTGCGCTCCGTACCGTTTCCGCAAAGGTCGACGGAACGTTCGGAGGGCGGCGTGATGGCCACAGATCGCCAGGCTGAGATCGCCGCCTCGGCGGCCGCCCTACAAGACCTTGGCCCCGGCTATGACCAGGCACTGGCCGAGGGTCTCGTTGAACGCATCGGCGCGGAGATCGACCAGCGGATCACGGCCGAGATCGACAACCGGGTCACGGCGGAGGTGGACAGCCGCATTTTGACCCAGCTGGACAGATACGCGGGGTGCAGGCACCAGCGGCGTCGGGCCAGGCGCATGATCCGAGCCGAGCAGCGCGCGATCCGGGCCGAGCGAGCCGACCGCTCCGGCCGGCAGCCCATCATGCTAGCCCTCGGGTCCATGCTGGTCGCCCTGCCGGTGAGTGCGATCGTCCTCAAGGGGTCCCCGGGTGTCGCCGCCATCATGCTCACTGCCCTGATCTGGGTCATCGTCGGAATTATCAATGTGGCCCACGCAGTGCGCAGGCATCCGCAGCAGTAACGGCGTTGCGCTGGTGGGCGCCCCCGATAGGGGATGCTTCCACCTGTTCTTCATCTCCTTCAAGGCACTTTCGTGCGTTTCATCACCACCCGAGACGATTTCGTTCAAATGCTTATCTTGCGCCTTTATGACCTCATCAGCGGTATCTCCATGGAGCGGGAAATCACATGGTCCACCCAATTGTTTACATGTCATTGTTTTCATAGGTCTCGTTTCCTTTCACAGTGCTCGGCCGTCAGCTCGGACGAGTTGGCACGGATAGCACGTAACGGTGCCGTCTGCCCAGTCCACAGCGTCCAGGACGGTCAGGCCTGCGCGATGCGGACAAGGTTGCCCGAGGGGTCGCTGAACGCGCGATCGCGGACGTCGAGGCCGAGCGCGTCGCGGCAAAGGCCCAGCACAGCGGCGGGGTCGTGGACGGGGATGAACATCGTGCAGACGGTGACTGCCATGCAAAAATCATAAGAGCACCGACTCGTCGCGTGCTTCTCCGATCCTGCTCGATGCCGGGGCGGGCCGGGCGTCCGGTGCGCCGACACAGCCCGTTCGCAGCCGACTCGACCGTGCAGGCCGGCAGCGCACGGGTGCAGCCGGAAGCCGGTGTGACGGCCTTTCTGCTTCTCGGGCAGAAGATGACGTTCCCGTCGATGACCTTGATCAGCTTGACGCTTTTCCGGCCGCGTGCCCGGGTGCCGCCCGATCGGCCTCCCCGCTTGCCTGTCTTTCTGGTTCCCGGTAACTGCGTTAGGCTTCCTTTACGTGGTGCTCGCGGGGAGGCGCCGGTGATGGCAGGGCCGGGAGAAGAGCTGGCCGCAGGCGCGGGCCGCGGTCACCTCCGGGCGTCCCGCGCTGACCGTGAGCATGTGATCGAGACGCTGAAGGCTGCGTTCGTGCAGGGTCTGCTGGGCAAGGACGAGTTTGATGCTTGGGTGGGCCAGACATTAGCCGCGCGGACTTACGCGGAGCTGGCCACCCTCACCGCCTGCATCCCCGCCGGCCTGGCCGAAGACCTGCCGCCGCGTAAGCTCGCCCCGGTACAGGCCCATCCGCCGATGGACAAGGCCGCCAAGTGCGTAGTGGGCGCGTGCGCGATCATTCCGCCCGCCCTGCTGGCGGTTGCTTTCCTCGTCCAAAGTGAGGGACTCTTCCGGCTGATCTTCCCGGTCATGATCGTCTATTTCATGGGCTGGGTAGTGGCCGGGGCCCAGATGCTCGACACCTGTTACCGGAGCCACTCCCGCAGGCAGCCATCGCGGCGGCCAGCACCGGGCCAGCGTGGGGACCGCGTTCAAAGGACGATTCACTGACGGCCATGAACGAATCCCGGACCGCGCCGGGGTGCCCTACGTGATTCGGCGCCTGCGAGGAAGACGGGACACCCGCGAGACGGGCGTGCACTAGTTGTCCAGCCCGAGGGTGAAGGTCGGCTTAGGTGACGTTTCCGGCAGCTTATGCTCATCGGCCAGCCGCCGGATGGCCGTGCCGGTGGCCAGGAACTCGGTTGCGTGCTCGCCCCAGACGTGGTTCTTGACATCGACCGTCACCCCGACGATGCCGGACGAGCCCACCTCGGCGGCCTCGGCCTGCATTCGTGTCAGCGCCAGCTCACGTGCCTCGTAGACGCCCTGAGTGAACTGCATCATCTCCTGATTCTGGTAGGCCTGGCGCAATGACTGCAGCACGCCCCGGTGCGCGATGTGGTAGACGCAGGTACCGAGCACGAACGCGACCGGCACGGCGCCGGCCGCCAGCAGCCGGAAGAAGTCCTGGGCAGACAGGTCTGAGGTAAAGGCGCGGCCGTCGGGCGCGCGGTGGGAGCCCTGGCCCGCCATGTGACGGACCGCGGTGCCGGTCGCCACGAACTCCAGGCATGCCTGGCCCCAGGCGTACATCTGCATCCGGAGCTGTACGCCGACGATGCCGTCCGCGCCCAGGTGATCAGCCTCGGCCCGCATCCTCGCGATGGCGAACTCCCTGGCGTTGTACATGGCCTGGGTAAGGACTTGCAGCTCCTGGTTCCGGCCCCACCGGCTTATCTGCAGGCCGACGTGGTAAATCGAGGAGCCGACGACGAAACCGAGCGGCTCGAATCCGGCTTCGCCGAGCAGCACGTACTCGGACACGGACAGGTCGGAGGTGAAGACCCCGGACGGATCGGCCCCGGCGGTCTGCGCGAGCCGGGTATCGGCCGTCGCCGGCTCCCACGCTGGTCCTGCCTGATTTTCCTGGCTTGACGATGGCATCGTTGTCTCCTTTTGACGATGTCGCGGCATAGTGACAGGGAAAAACGGTGGCTGATCACCAGACGAGCGGGACGAGACGCTTGTGCTGTGCGGCGTAAGAGCGGTATCTGTCGCCAAGCGTTGCCAGCAGCGCAAAGTAGGGCTTCATCACTCCTCCGTGGTGCTTGCCCGCTGAACGGGATGGGCTGGAAGGCGGAGCTTCATCACTGCTCCGCCGACTGCTTGGTGACGGCGGCCCCTGGCGGGGTTACCCGGGCCCGGATGGCCAGGCCGAACAGGTCCGCCAGCTCGCGGGCATAGTGGCCGACGTCGATTTCAGGTTTCTGCGCGAGCCGGGACGCCACGCCATCGATGGCGGCACGGACCGCCATCGCCATGACCAGCGGGTCGAAACCGGCCCGGAACTCGCCCGTGCCCTGGAAATGGGTGAGCAGCCGCTCCAGCGCGGGCACCGCTTCATCGCCGACCGCGGAGTCGAACAGGCGGCTGCCGTCCGCGCCCCGGGCGTTGAGCGCGATCTCGACGGTCGCGACCACATGGTTGCGGTTCGCGGCCATGAACGCCAGGTTGGACTCGATGTAGGCCCTGAGCATGCCCACGCCGGTCGACTCGGCCTCGACTCGCGGGCGCATGTACGCTCCGCCTCTGGCTACCAGCTCACGGACCAGCTCCCTGAGGAGCTCGTCCTTGCCGCTGAAGTGGTAGAGGATCACGCCCTTGCTGGTGCCCGCTCTCTCGGCGATGCGGGCCACGGACGCCTGCCCGTACCCAAGCTCGGCAATGGTGTCGATAGCGGCCGCCACAATCTGCGCCCGGCGTGCGGTCTCGGTGAAGGTTCGCTTCACTCGTTGACCAGGCGCTCTAGAATCTGACCGCATGGTCAAAAATTAACGTGCCCGGTCTATATGTGTCAACCTCTGGCTCTTGGCTCCCCCGGCTGAGAATGCCGCCGCCGATAGGGCAGCCGAGCTACGGGCCGCCCCGGACCCCGCCTGCTGGACCGGGCTACTGGTCAGGGCGAGGATCACGGACCGGGCGAGCCGGTCCCCGGGACGTCGAACTTGTAAGCCAGGCCGGCCTCGGGCGGCAGTACGCCGAGCGCGCCGTTACCGGTCCAGTACGCCACCTGGAAGTAGAGCCCGTCGGTGGCTACGATCCACAGTCCCGGGCCATCAGCGGTCCAGCGCGCGGAGACGACGTCGCTGACGCCCGCCGGGAACGCCCCGGAGACCGCGGGCAGGCTGGCGACCGGTATCGGGCCGCCCGGAACCCGGACCAGTTTCCGGGCGCTGATGTCCGCGACGTAGACGGACGTGCCCGTGATCGTGCCCCGCTGGTCGATGATGTCCAGCGGAAACGCGAAGCGCCGGCCTGCCGGATCGAAGTCGGCTGTGTCGTTGGGATCGACGGCGGTGCGCGGCGGCAGCGCGATCTCCGCAGCCGGGCCGCCCCGCAGGTCGGTGACGTGCAGCAGACAGCGAAGCTCACAGGACACGGCCTGCCAGGCCACCTGGTCCGCGTCCGCGCCGGCGATGATCGCGTTCTCCGGGATGCCGGTGGGCTCGGTGCTTCCGGTCCGCGGGTCGATGAACGCCCGCTGCTGGTCGGGACCCTGGACGAGCAGGCCGCGGACCGTAGCGGCCATCAGCGCCTGGTTACCGAGGTCGCGGCGGGCGGACAGGCGGCGGCCATCCTCGCCGACCAGCCAGGCCGGGCTGCCCGGCCCGTTGCCCCAGGGCGGCCCGGCCTGCTCGACCCAGACATCGCGATGGTCCGGCGCCAGCGCCATGTAGTTCGCCCGGGCGATGATGCGCGGGGTCCCCGCCCCGGACGCGCTGACCGGAACGAACACGACATCTCCGATATCCGGGAGACCGGCCGGGCCGTGGCTGAGAACAAGCGCGACGACACCGCCGGCCACCGAGATGATCTGCTGCACCGCCGGATCGGGGCCGAGCGGATCTTGAGCATCGCCGACGGCCGGCACCACGCTGGCGAGGCCCGTCGATGTCTGCTCCCGGATGTCCAGCACACGCAATTCCTGGCCACCGAGGAACAGCATGGTGCGGGGTGCGCCGCCTGGCGGCAAGGGCGTTCCGTGCAGCATCGACGGCGCGGCCAATACCACGGAAGACGGCGGTCCCTGCGCCTTGTGCCGCGGCGGACGGCCTGAACCGCCCGCGATCACGTGGTACGCGATAGCGGCGGCGACGAGCACCACGGCCGTTGCGCCGGCGAGCAGGCGCCGGGGCGCCGCACGGCGGCGATCGGGATCGCGGCCCCCGCTGATGACGTCGGGGGCCTGCTCGTCGGGCACACTGTCAACGTACTCGCGCATCGTGTTCCGGTGGCCCGCGCGGGCCGCGCGGGCCGAGGCGGGCATCACCGGCATGGCACGTCATCCTCCTCGTGCCGTGCGGGCCGTCTGCCCTGCCGGTCACGTCCGCGGGATGGCCGGTGTCTAGCCTGGGACCATGACCGGCGATTACCCCGGCCCGGCGGCCCGCGCCCGCGCCACGCCGCGGAACGTCCGGCACGGCGCTGAGCGCCGCGGCGAGGTGAGCCCGTGACCCGTCGGGACGAAGAGCCTGAGCGGATTCTCGGCATGCCCAGGGGGCGGCACCGGCGCGAGGGTGCGGAGCCGCAACGCGCCCTGGGCATCCCGGTTGACTGGATCGCCGGGGTCGACGCCGAGTTCTTCCGCTCGTTCCTGCATCCCCTCAAGGCATACCGGCGCTGGGACCGGCGCCGCCGGCTCGGGGCCTACGCGCTGGACGACGAGGACGACCGGCGCGGCTAGCAGGCCGGGTCAGGGCAGCTCGTGCTCGGCGGCTGCGACCTCGAGCTCGTCCATCTCGGCCTGCGCCACCCGGGTCTCCGCCGCCACGTCGATCGACCGGGAGAAGACGTAGTAGAGGATCGCGGCCACCGGCAGCCCGATGAAGAACGAGATGTCCGCGCCGCCGAGCGCCTTGGCCGCGGGGCCCTCGTACAGCGTGCCGACGTTAAAGAACGGCGTCATGGCGGCGAACCCGATGAGGTACGCCAGGATCCCGCGCCACCCCCAGCGGCCGTACATGCCGTGCGGGTTGAAGATCTCGGCGATGGCGTAGTGCCCGCGCCGCACGATGTAGTAGTCGACGAGGTTGACCGCGGTCCACGGGATGAACAAGTACAGGATCAGCAGCAGGAAGTTGTTGAAGTTGCTGAGGAAGTGCTTGGACGCGGCGAGCGCGCCGATGAGCGACAGCACCGCGGTCAGGCCCACGGTGATGACGCGGATGGCCAGGGTCGGCCGGACCTTGCGGAACGAGTCGACCGCGCTGATCAGCGTGAGTGAGCCGCCGTACATGTTCAGCGCGGTGACCGACGCCAGGCCGATCGCGGCCACGATCAGCACCACCGCGCCGAAGCCGTCGAAGACGTGGTTACCGACCGCGTTGAGCTCGGCGATGCCGGTGCCGTCGAAGTTCTTGCCCGCCCACGCGGCGAGGACGGCGCCCAGGATCATCATCCAGCCGCCGCCGATCGCGGAGCCCCAGTAGGTCCAGTTGAAGGTCTGGCGCACACCCACGTTGGGCGGCATGTACCGCGAGTAGTCCGAGACGTAGATGGCCCAGCTGATCTGGTAGCCGGCCACCACGCCGAACTGGCCGAAGAACGGGCTGGCCTTGAAGGTGCCGACCGCGAACGTGCCGGCCGGATAATGGAGGAAGAACAGCGTGATCGTGAAGATGCCGAAGATGACGATCATCAGGTACGTCAGCCACTGCTCGGCGCGGTGGATGAGGTCGTAGCCGACCACCGCGACCACGAACGCCGCCGCGGTCACGATGACGATCCACAGCTTGGTGCTGCCGTGGGCGGTGGTGCTCATCGCCTCGCCGCCGAGGATCGTGTTGAAGACGTTGAAGCCCGCGTACTGGATGTAGGCGAACAACCAGACGAGCAGCGCCCCGACGTAGCCGAACTGCGGCCGCGACTGGATCATCTGCGGCAGGCCGAGCTGCGGCCCCTGCGCGGAGTGAAACGCCATGAACAGCGTGCCGACCAGGATGCCGAGCACGATGGCCAGTACCGACCAGAACAGCGAGGCACCTTCGCTGATGCTGATCAGGCCCACCGCCAGCGTGGCGATCTGCGCGTTCGACATGAACCACAGCGGGCCGAGATGCCAGATCCGGCCGTGCCGCTCGTTCAGCGGTACGTAGTCAATCGAGCGGACCTCGATACCACCCAGACGCGTTTGCCCAGTTGTCATGCAGACACTCTGACGTGACATGGCGCTCAGCGGAATATCTGGTGGCCAGCAAGTTCATCACGAAACACGACTTTTACCAGGGAGGTAGCGGGCGAGGCCAGGGGAGAGCCCGGCGGCGTTCCCCGGCGGCGTTCCCCGGCGGCGTTCCCCGGCGGCGTTCCCCGGCGGCGTTCCCCGGCGGCGTTCCCCGGCGGCGTTCCCCGGCGGCGTTCCCCCGGCGGCAATGGCGCAGCGCCCGGGCTGGTCAGGCAGATGTCCCCCGCTGCCGCCGCGACGGCGAACCCGGAACATGGCCCTTTGTTCACCCTCGCGAACTATTCTGTTGAGGTGGTGGTAAGGTCGCTCCTTCGCAACGGAAGCAGGACACAGGTGACAGCGGTGTCACTCGAGGCGATTTCATGCCTTAGGGCGCACAACCACTCCAGATGGCTGGTGGGCGCCCCTGTTCGCCGGTCAAGGCGACCGCGACCGCTGTTTCGGCCCTCCGTGACCGCGACATCCGGCCACGGCAACCGCCCAGACCACGGCCGCGCAGCCGCGCACGCGCGGTTAAGCTGACAGACTCAGCACTATTATCGATTAATCCAATGGGAAAACTCTACTTTACATCGTTTACCGGCTCGTAAACATGAGGAAGCTTGGCAGATGCCCCCGATTCGTGCTGTGTTGCGCCGGGTTCGCCGTCCTGGGCCGCTGGTGGCTGTCTCGATCGCCTATCTGGCGCTGGTGTCGGGGGTGATGATCTGGCGGGGGATCTCGGTCTCGCCGGATTACCTGCTGCTGATCCTGGTGCCGGTGGCGGTGCTCAGCGGCCGGTTCCTGGCGTTCCTGCGGGACTGGGTGCCGTTCGTGGCGTTGTTCCTGGGCTATGAGGCGCTGCGCGGGGTCGCCCCCAAGCTCGGCATCAAACCGCAGGTCGCCTCGATGGTGCACGTGGAGAAAGCGGTGTTTTTCGGCCGGGTGCCCAGCGAGGTGCTGCAGCGCCACTTCGGCGGCCTGCACTGGCTGGTGGTCGCGGCCACCGTCGTCTACTTCTGCCACTTCCTCTTCCCCATCGCCGCCGGGATGGTGCTGTGGCTGACCAGCCGGGTCCAGTTCCTGCGGTTCACCGCCGCGCTGCTGGCCATGTCGTTCGCCGCGTTCGTGGTGTTTCTGCTGCTGCCCACCGCCCCGCCCTGGTACGCCAACCAGGCCGGCTTCCTGCCCGGCGTGCACGACCTGGTCAACGGGGCGCTGCCGAGCGCGGTCAGCCCGTACTACCACTGGCTGAACCCCGACGCGGTCGCCGCCTGGCCCTCGCTGCACTCGGCCTACCCGGCGCTGGGCGCGCTGGCCCTGTGGGGCATCAACCGCCGCACCGCGTTCATCACCGTGCCCTGGTGCCTGGCCATGTGGTTCAGCGTCATCTTCCTCGGCGAGCACTACGCCATCGACGTCCTCGGCGGCATCGCCTTCGCCCTGGCCACCTGGGCCCTCATGCTCTACGTCGTCGCCCCGCACGTCGCCGCCTTCCGCACCCAGCCCGCCACGACCACCACCGCCACGATCGCCCCCGCCGATCCGGGCACCCCCGCCACGACCACCCCCGCCGCGGACAGCCCGGCTCGCGACGGGCACGAGGAAGTGAATCCGGCCCGCGCGGCGGCGGATCAGGCACCGGACTGACGGCACCCGCGCCCGGACGACCGGCGCGGCCGGTAACCCGGCGGCGGGGCTACCGGCGCGAACTCCAGGGCCCTGGGCACAGCGGCGGCGGCTGGGCGGGTACCGCCGCCGTGGATACGGCCGGCGGCTGGCGGAAGTTGTACAGCAGGATCGAGTCGTCGAGAACGCCGACCGGGCACCACCCGCGCAGCCAGGCCAGCGCCGCCCGGTTGGAACTATTGAGCGCGGTCACCGACACCGCTACCCAGCCGGACACGCCGGCCGGCGCCGTGCCGGGCAGCGGCCGGGCCCCGGGAATGTCGGCCGGGGTGATCCCGCGCGGGCCGAAATACATAATCCAGGGGTGGTGGCTGGCGCTCCACGCGCTGAGCGCGTAGAGCCCCTGGCCCCAGTCGACGTTGGAGTCGGTGGCGGCGGTGTAGGCGGGCCGGAACGGCCAGGTCGTCCAGGCCAGCGAATTCGGGAAGGACGAGGCCGTGGCCAGGGCCGCCAGCGTGAGCAGGCCGGCCGCCGACGCGCGGGCCGGACCGCGCAGCCGCCGCGGCAGCGCGGCCAGCGCGGGCAGCAGGGCCCCGGCCAGCACGGCCCACAGTGCCATCACCGGCAGCAGGTAGCGCAGGCCGACATCCCGTGGCATGGCCAGCGTGAAGGCGGTCAGCGCCGCAGCCGGCAGGGCCACGCCCGCGGCCAGGCGGCCCCGTGTGCCCCGGGGCAGGCGGCCCCAGGCCAGGGTGGCGGCGAGCCCCCCGGCGACGAGCAGCAGCAGGCTCGCGGCGGGCCATTTGACCACCAGGCTGAGCGGCCAGAACCACCAGCGGCCGCCGGTCCACGCCCTACCCGCCAGATAGCCGGCGGTCCCCACCGTGTCCTGCGAGTCCAGGTAGGCGGCACCGGCCAGGTAGGGCCGGGGCAGCACGCCGGGCGACCGCCACAGCACGGACGGATTCAGGACCACGTAGCTGGCCCAGACCGCTACCAGGGCGACCAGCGCGGCCAGCCCGGCGTGCGCCAGCGCCCGCCTGATTCCGGACCGCCACTGGAACCCGGCGATCACGGCCAGGCTGCCCGCGACGATCAGCAGTCCGGAGATCTGGGTGTCCGCCACGGCGGCCAGGGCCAGGCCCACCCAGATCAGCCCGCGGGCGCGCCGGAATCGCAGCCACCGGACCAGGGCCCAGGCACTGAGCGCGGTGGCCAGAGCAAAAGGAATATCCACGCCGTCGAGATGGCCAATTCCGAGCACAAATGGGGACGCCAGCCAAAGGGCGCCGGAGAACGCGCCCGCCACTGGGCCGAACAATTCCGAGCCGAGCGCGAAGAGCACGAACGCCACGGCCGCCGATTCGGCCAGCGGGACCAGCCGGGACGCAAAAGTGACCCGGCGCAGCGTACCGGCGGAAAGCTGGGCGCTGATGAACCGTGCCGCGTAAGCCCGTTCGTCATTGCCCGACCACGGCCCGTCCGGTGGAATGACCGGATGGGTGAGCAGGACGGGCAGCACCGCGATGACCTTGGCCGGCGGCGGGTGCTCGTCGTTGATCGTCACGTCGTGATGCAGGACCGCGGCCAGGCCGGCCGCCACGTAGACCGGTTCGTCGAACGTGGGTGAGTCGGCCCATGCCTCGGCGAGTCCCAGGCCGAGGAAGGCGGCCGCCAGCAGCACCAGGGCGAGCAACGGCAGCCGGCTGGGGCCGCTTCGCGGCATACGGCTGGCCGTGACGGCACGGCCCGGGGCGGGCTGGGCGTGAAGACTCCGCACGCGGCTCACATCCGTCCGCAAAAGCGCTGTTAACGTGCTAATCGGCAGTACGTCAGTAAACCGCATCTTCCGGGCAAACGGGCCGTCTTCTTCCGGTCGGGCGGGCCGTCTCCGCACGCCCGACCGGCGCCGGAACCGCCCGGACGCGTGAATGTCCCGCCCCGCCGCTGGACGGCCGGGGCGGGACATCCGGGTGGGTCAGACCTTCATCAGCCGTTCGAAGAACGAGCGGTATTCGCGCAGCGCGTTGCGCAGGGCCTCGGTATCGGCGTTGCCGCCGGTCTCCCAGGAGCCGCGCAGCGTGCGCTCACGCTCCTGGACGGCCGAGACGAGCGAGCCGCTGATCTGCGCGACAAGGTCCGCCGCCTCCGTCACCGACGCCTGCGGGTCGTCCACGAAACCGGACTGGATGCGCACCCAGCTGGCACGGTATTCGTCCGCGTTGGTCACGAACGTCGCCCCCGCGGCGGCCCCGGGGCTGGCCCCGGATCCTGCGGGGGTGGCGGCCGGCGGCGCGGCGTGGGCACCTGTCGCCGGGGCGTCGAGCCGGGTGGTGTCCATAGCCGGCGCGGTACCGGCGGCCGGAGCCGTGCCCGCCGCCGGCATGGCACCGGCGTCCGTGGTCGTGCCCACGGTGCCCGTCGTGTCCGGCTGGCCGAACGCGGGCGTGCTGTCCGCGGCCGTGCCTGGCCGGCCCACCCCGTCCGGCGCGGTGGCCGGCGGAACGTCCCTGCTGCCGGCGACCCATTCACCCTCGGGCACCGTGTCCTCGTCCGCCGGGGTGCCCGACGGCACTGTCGCCGCAGGGCCCTCGTCGTCCAGGCTCCGAGGCTCGTCCAGGCTCCGGGACTCGTCTACGCTCGGGGACCCGTCCAGGTCACCGGCATCCGGGTCGGTGACGCGGGCCTTGAAGGGATCGCGGGCGGCCGGCCGGTCCTGATCGATGTTCGCTGTCTCCTGATTGCGGGGCGTCATCTCATCCTCACCCTCTCGTTGAGCGCTGAGGCGATACGGTGTCGCCGGTCGCCGTGCTGTCCGGCACGGTGCCGTCGGCGGGGCCGGCCACATCGGCCGGGGCAGCATCGGCCGGGGCGCTGCTGGCGGGCACCGGGCCGGTCTCCAGCTCATCGCCGCGGCCGGGGCGCGCGACGAGTTCCTCGAACAGGGCGCGGTACTGGAGCATGGCCTTGCGCAGGTCATCGGTGGAAGCCGAGCCCACACGGGCGCGTTCGCTGGTCAAACGAGCCTCCCGGTAGCGGCTGAGGGTAGGTCCGTGCTCGACCGACAGGGCCTCCATGGCCTCGTCCTGGTCGTCCGCCGGGTAGCCGCGGACCTTCATCACCGCCGTGACGAGCGCTGACGCCTGGGCCACGGACTGGCCGGGGGTGTCCACGAACCTTTCCTGTACGGCATTCCATTCACCCAGATACCGCGCGTTTTCCTCACGGGTAAGAGGGCGGATGTCGAGTTTTGCGACGCGACGCTGCCGCGCGGACAACTCGGCTTCGGCCTTGCGGTGGCTGCCGAGTTCCGTTACCAGTTGGTTATACTCCGGACCGAATTGCTGGCGCAGCCTGCGTCTGCGCATCTCCATTGCTACGACTGCCACGAGTGCTATCACCACGACGATGACGACCACGATGGCAATCACGGCTCCGGTTGACATGATTACCTCCCGGATTGGGTCGAACCATTCCCCCGGGTTCCCTGAGGCTTCATCCCTAAACGGATGCCCGATGGTCAATCACCGGCAAATTCCGGCCGGCCGGGCGGCACAGCCCGCGCGCACGCCGGCCGCCGTACGCGCCGGGCCCGGCCGTTAAAGAAACACAACGTGCAGGTCAGCGCGATTTCGGTGGCGGATAACGGGCGGGCCGGATGCGGCAACTGCCCCAGCCAATCGTCACCCGGCACCACCCGGCCCATGATCGCCTGGGCGATGTCACGCAGCTGCGCGACCTGCTCCGCGGTGAGCGCGTCCACCACCAGCTGGCGGACGGCGGCGACATGCCCCGGCGCGGTGGCCGCGACCTTGTCCCAGCCCTCGCCGGTAAGGACCGCGTTGGTGTACCGGCCATCCCCCGGGCAGGCCGCCCGCCGGACCCAGCCGCGCCGTTCCAGCCGGGTGACCACGTGGGACAGCCGGGACAGCGACCCATTGGCCAGGACGGCCAGATCGCTCATGCGGAGCGTGCGCTCCGGGGCCTCCGACAGCCTGGACAGGACCATGTACTCGAAATGGCTGAGCCCGGCGTCGCGCTGCAACTGCGCATCCAGGGCGGCCGGGAGCTTGATGAGGACACCGATCAGCGGGATCCAGGCGTCGCGTTCATCGGCGGTCAGCCACCGCGGCCCGGCCTCCGCAGCGCCGGGGATCTGCGCCGGGCCCTGGTCGCCGCGGTCGGCGGGCTGCATTCTCCCAGCCTATGCCACCATCTCAGGCGCGCGGAGGCCATGGCTTGACGTTTCAAATATTGGCGCCTACCTTGTTAATTGAAGCTTCAAGTCATTCTGGGCCAGGCCGCTGGGCCGGCCCGGGTCCCGAGCCTGAAGAGCGCGCCGTGACCTCCATCTTCGATCCCGCGGTGCCAGCCGGGGCCTTCGACGCCTTCGTGGACGACGCGGCCCGGGCCAGCCGCGCGCAGCGCGCGTGGTCCCCGGACGACGGCCCGCTGCCCGCGCTCTACATCAGCCATGGCGCCCCGCCGCTGTTCGACGACGCACCGTGGATTCGCGAGCTGTTCGCCTGGGCACAGCAAATGCCCAAACCGCGCGCCATCCTCATCGTCAGCGCGCACTGGGAGTCGGCGCCGATGATGCTGTCGGCCTCCGCGGCGGGTACGCCGCTGGTCTATGACTTCGGCGGGTTCCATCCGCGCTACTACCAGATGACGTATCGCACCCCCGACGCCAGCGCGCTGACCCGCCGGGTGAGCGCGGCCCTGTCCGGCGGCGAGCCGGTGCACGAGCACCCGAACCGCGGGCTGGACCACGGCGCCTGGGTGCCGCTCACGGTCATGTACCCGCTCGGCGACGTGCCGGTGCTCCAGCTGAGCCTGCCGACGCAGGACCCGGGCCGGCTGCTGGACATCGGCAGGCGCCTCCGCCCGCTGCGCGAGGAAGGCATCCTCGTCGTCGGCTCCGGCTTCATGACCCACGGCCTGCCGTTCATGACCCGGGAGATGCTAACCGGCCAGGTCGTGCCGTCCTGGTCGGCCGACTTCGACGCCTGGGCCGCCGACGCGCTAAGCCGCGGCGACGTCGACACGCTGGCCGCCTACACGTCCAAGGCGCCCGGCATGCCGTACGCACATCCCACGGTGGACCACTACATCCCGCTGTTCATTACGCTCGGCGCCGCGAACCGCGAGGACCAGCCGGCGGACACGGTCATCGACGGCTACATGGCCGGCCTGTCCAAGCGATCGTTCCAGGTCAGCTGAGCGGGCTGGCGACACATTCTTGCGCAGGTTCTGCGGTTCCGGCAGCAGAACCTGCGCAAGGCCGGTACGCGGGCCCGGCCCAGGCGCGGGCGCGCGGAGGCATGCCGGGGGGCGGGAGGGTTCCGCGCACGCAAGGGCGCCAGCGGCGGCTACGCTGCCCCTCCTGGCGTCCCCTGCGGCACGGTTCCCGTAGACCGTAATAGCCGGTTAACAACGATTTAACCGACCAAAATGTAACGAATTGGACTCAAGGGGCTGGTGGGCTCAGTCCGGGGCGCGTTTGCGCACCTCTTCCCACAGCTCACGGTAGCACCGGGCGGCCGGGCTGCGCGGCGCGAACGCGGGCACCGGGGACCGCTCGGCGGCCATCCGCTCGATCACGGCGAGGGCCGGGATCGCGGTGGCGGCGATATCCGCCCGCTCCTGGGGGAGCCGTTCGGCGATCTCCCGGTGAATCCGCTTCCGCCGGTCCACCATGGAGAAGAACGCCAGCAGATCAGGCCGGGGGCCATCGAAGCCCGCCACGAAATCGGTGAGCTGATCCAGCGTCCGCAGCGAGAGGGTGGCCGGGATAAGCGGGACGAGGATCAGGCCGGCGGCGTGCAGCACGTTCTCCGACACCAGCGAGACGCTGGGCGGGCAGTCGAGGAGCACGACGTCGTAGTCGGCGGCCAGCGGGCCGAGCAGCCGGGAAAGCCGGCGGACCCGGTTTTTGGCCCCGTCGAGCTGCAGGTCCATATTCCGGTAGGTGAAGTCGCCGGGCAGGAGGTCGAGGCGGTCGAAGTCGGTGCCCTTGATCGCGTCGTCCAGCGACCGGGTCCCGCGGATGAGCGCCTTGCCGCCGCCCTTGACGCGGGGCCGCACGCGGAACATGTAGGTTGCGGCCGCCTGCGGGTCGAGGTCCCACAGCAGCGTGCGGAAACCGTCCTGGGCGGCGAGGTACCCGAGGTTGACGGCCGCCGTGGTCTTCCCGACGCCACCCTTGATGTTGTAGGTGGCGATCACCTTCATCCGGGGTCCGCCCCGGTCAGCGCGGCCATCCGGCGGCGGCCCGGGTTCCCCGCGAAGCCGGCGAACCGCTCCGCGAACTCGGCGCGGGCCTGGCGCTGGCGGAAGCCGAGGTGGGCCGCCAGCTCGCCCATGGCCAGCAGGGTGGGCGCGGGGGCGGCACCGGCCGTCAGCATCGCGGCGGCCAGGGACTGGATTTCCTCCTGCTGAACCTGGCTGTCCTGGAAGTCGCCCAGGCAGTCCTGCAGGCGCTTCAGGTCGCTGAGCACGGCGCGGTAGGCCTGCGGATCATGCAGGGACGCGAAGAACTCGAGCACGTAGCGGAGTTCCTTGCCACGTTTGCGCAGCGTGTGCAGGCTTTCCGGGGGCGAGCCCGGAGTGATCGCCGAGCCCAGCTTGAGGACGCGCCCGTAGGCGCGCCGGGTACGGTCCGCGGACAGCTCGGCGGCGCGCAGCCCCGCCCAGCCCCGGGTCTCACGCGGGACGAGCAGCGCCTTGCGCCAGTCGCCGGCCACAGCGGCGAACCGCGCCGACCGGAGCGCCCGGCTGAGCTTCCGCCGTTCGGCGGTGCGGCGGCGCACCAGGTAGGCCAGGAACGGGTCCAGGTCAGCAGCACGCGCCGCCACCAGCCCGGCGGCCATCGGCGGCACCGACATCAGCTGGACGTCCAGATCGCGCAGCGGCGTCGTGATGTCGCCGAGCCAGCGGAATTCGGAGGCGAACCGGAGGGTGAGCTCGCCGGGCAGCATGTCGCCGAGAAGTTTCAGCGCGGACCGCGTGCGCCGCACGGCGATGCGCAGGTCGTGCAGGAATTCGGTATCGGTGTCGTGCAGCACCCCGTCGACATTGGCCTCCAGGGTGTCCAGTTGCTGCAGCAGAATGGCCGTGACCGCCTCGGCGCCCGGCATGCCCGGGCCGAGGGTCACGTCCACCTTGCCGGTGTAGTCGAGGGCGTGCCGCCCGGCCGCGTGCAGCGCGGCGTCCAGCGCTGTCTGCCCGCTGAGCGTGACCCCGGGGATATCGCCCAGAATGCGGCAGGCCCGGCGGGCCGCGCCCGCGTAGCCACGGACCCCGGTGACGGCCAGCCGGGTGGGGAGCGACCCGGGGCACGGTCCGGGCAGCGCCATGGCGTCCACGGCGATCCGCGTGACCGTCTTGTCGTCGGCATTGCGCAACCGGACCTCGTGCAGCTGGCTGACCGCGGTGACCATGGGAAGCAGGGCACGCAGCCCGGCCACGGCGGCGACCTGATCCCGCAGCGGCCCCGGCGGCAGGGCGCCCGGCGGGCACGGCCACCGGGCCGGCCGCGCCGGATCGGCGAACCGCGCGGTGAGCTGCTGGCCAGCCGTGCCGGTCAGCGCCAGCTCACCGTGCCCGCGCGGGCCGGCGTACTGCAGCGTGAGGCCCGCGCGGGCCAGGCGCCAGTCGAAGGTGTCGAGCCAGGTCCGGCGTACCCGTGTCACGCCGCGATCCTCGTCCACGGCAAAGGTTGCCATCAGCTCATCGCGCACCCGGCCGGGCAGTCGCGAGCCGGGCTCGTCCAGAACGTATGCCTGCGAACGGGCCTCCACTCGCGGACGGTATCACCCGCCGTGTGGTTCTTACCAGCAGTGGAACGTCTGGTGAACTACGAGTTACGCACGGTCGTTGGATAACTTGTGAATAAAGACACAAGGCCCGCCGCATTGGGACTTCACGGCACACAAGCGGCATGGTTCGGCGGCCAGATATGGCGGAAAGATGAATTTCCGGTGAACGACGTTCAGCCGGCCACCGGCGGCCAGGTGACGCCGGTGATGGCCTGGACGTCCCCGGGGCGCGGCATCGCGTCCTGCGTGCCGCGCATGGTCGCAGCGACGGCGGCGGCGGCGCAGGCCGCCCGGACTGCGGCGGCGGCCGGCGCGCCCAGGCCCAGGGCGACGGCCAGCGCCCCGGCAAACGTGTCCCCGGCGCCCACGCTGTCCACCGCGTGGACCGGAAAGCCGGGCACCACGTCGTCGCCGTCCGGCCCGGCGAAGGCCGCGCCTTCCGCCCCGGCCGTGACGACGGCGTGAACCGCCAGATCAGTCAGGGCGATCGCGGCGATGCGAGCCCCGGCCAGGCCGGCCACCGGCCGGCCGAGTACCGCGGATGCCTCGGATTCGTTCACCACCAGCCAGTCCACCCCGCCCACGGGGCTGGATAGCAGGCCGGCCGCGCCGGGCGGAGCGGGAGCCAGGTTGAGCAGGCAGGCGACGGGCCCGGCGCGGGCCCGGGCCAGGGCGGCGGCGATCGCCGGAACCGGGATCTCCGCCGAGATCATGAGCACGTCAGCGGGCCGGGCGAAGGCGGCGGCGACGTCCCGCTCAGCCACGGACTCGTTGGCCCCGGGGGCCACGGTGATCGTGTTCTCGCCATCCGGGCCGACGGTGATCAGGGCGAGCCCGGAGGCCACCCCGGGAACCACGCGGACGGCGGTGACGTCCACCGCTTCGGCACCCAGCGTGGCGGTCAGCCGGCCGCCGAAGTCGTCGTCACCGACACAGCCGGCCATCCGGACCTGGGCGCCGAGCCGGGCCGCCGCGACGGCCTGGTTGCCGCCCTTGCCGCCGGGGGCGAACCGGGCGGCGGAACCGAGGACGGTCGCGCCCGGACGGGGCAGCTGCGGCACGGTCACGGAGATGTCCATGTTCATGCTGCCCAGCACGGTCACTCGTGGCGTCGCCGTCATCTGCGCTCCTGCCCGTCAGCCCGCTGGCCGGGCCACGCCCGCTGGTGGCGGCGCCTGCCGCGGTCCCGTTCGGCTACCGCCGTGCGTACCCCGCCGGCCCGGGGCGGAGCCCGCACAAGTCCCGTTCGGCTAAATCGGCGGTCGCCAGGTGCGGTGCGCGCTGCTCAGCGGTTCTGTACCAGCGCGTCGCCCGCGCGGCTGGCCCGCCAGGCGAGCAGCATAGCGAGCGCGGAGGCGATCGCGCCGGTGAGCATCGCCGCGCGATCGCCCGTCACGCCGGACCCGGCGCCCCGCCCGATGCCGACGGCCACCGCCGGCAGCAGGGCAGCGCCAATGGCCGCGCCGATCTGACGGCTGGTGTTGATCATGCCACCGACGACCCCCTGGTCGCTGTCGGGCACGCCGCGGCTCGCGATGACGATCGAGCCGAAGGCGGTGCCCGCGGTGCCGAAACCGATCAGCATCACGGCCAGCAGCAACGGGCTGTACCCGGCCGCGGGCAGCTGCGTGAGCACGAGGAAGCCGGCGGCGCTGGCCGCGGCGGTCACGGCGAGCAGGCGGCGGACGCCGCCGAAGCGCGCCGCGAGCTGCGTGCCGTACATGCCGGCGGTGAAGCCCGCCATGCCCTGCGGGGCGATGGCCAGCCCGGCCACCAGCGGCGACTCGTGCAGGACCTGCTGGAAGTACAAGGACAGCACGAGCATCTCCCCGCCGTTCCAGAGGCCCATCAGCAGGGCCAGCGCGCTCCCCCGGCGCAGGCCCGCGTGCCGGAACATGCCCAGCCGGATGAGCGGCTCGGGGTGCCGGGCTTCGGCCAGCGCGAACGCGGCCCCCGCGACGATCGCCACCGCCGCCGCGGCCAGGACGGCCGGCGACAGCCAGCCGAACACGTCCCCCTCCGACACGGCGAACACGGCGAGCGCCACCGCGACGGTGATGAGCAGCGCGCCCCGCACGTCGAGCCGGTGCCCGGCGCGGGCGTCGCGGAGGTTGGCCGAGTGGCCGAGAAGCTTCGGTGCGGCGAAGGCGGCGATCAGGCCGACGGGGACGTTCACTAGGAACACCGCGCGCCAGCTGGTGAACTCGACGAGCACCCCGCCCAGCACCTGCCCGGCCACGAAACCGAGCGACGCGGTGGCACCGTAGAGCCCGAGCGCGCGGGTACGCGTCCGTCCTTCGGGGAATCCGGTGGTAATGAGGGACAGCGCGGCGGGCATGACGACGGCGGCGCCGGCCCCCTGGACCACGCGGGATGCGAGCAGCAGCACGGGGTCCTGGGCCAGGCCTCCGGACAGCGACGCGAGAGAGAAAGCGACGAGCCCGATCACGAACATCCGGCGGCGTCCCAGCATGTCGGCGGCCCGTCCGCCGAGAATCAGCAGGCCGCCGAAGGCGATGGCGTAGGCGGTGACCACCCAGTCCACGACCGACGGGGACAGCTGCAGCTCGCGCTCGATCGAGGGCAGCGCCACGTTCACGATGCTGAAGTCGAGGACCATCATGAACGACGCCACCAGGATGAGGCCGAGCCGCAGGGCCCTCCGGCGCGGAGAGTCGCCGGCTGGCCGGTCCGCGGCGGTGTTGTGCGTGGCCGAGGTGGCGGCGGGCCCGGACGGTGCCGGGGCGGCGCTGGGCTCGGGGTGCCCGGATGAAGCGGGAGCGGCCGGGGCGTGGTCCGCTGGAATGCGGGCAGCCGGGATACGGTCAGCGTGTGCCGCTGGGAAGGGCCCCGTGTCCCGGGCCGTGCGGCCGGCGGTCCGCTCGGGGAACAGGCCGGTGCCGCGGATGCGGTGCAGCGCGTCCCGGCGCCAGGCCGGCGCGTGCCGGGAGGAGTGCACGGTGCGGGTTCGGGCCAATGATGCACGCGGAGGCGTTGATCGTGGTGACGGTGATCGGCTGGGCCTTTCCGGCATGCGTGAGGGTGGCATGATGTCCTTCAGACAATCAAATACGGAACGGTTCGTTTCGGATGTCTAGTGGGCTGAACAGCGGGGGGCACGCGGGTATTCCGGCTGTTCCGGGCTCTCCAGGCCCGGCCGCGGCGGGCCCGGGCGGCCCGGCGGGGACAGGCGGGAGCGGGCCGGCGGGGACAGGCGGGAGCGGGCCGGCGGGGACAGGCGGGAGCGGGCCGGCGGGGACAGGCGGGAGCGGGCCGGCGGGGACAGGCGGGAGCGGGCCGGCGGGGACAGGCGGGCCGGCGGCCGGGGGCGCGTCGGCGGGGGCCGGGGGCGCGCCGCAGCGGGGGCGGCCACGGAGCGAGCAGGCTGATCGCGCGATCATGACGGCGGCGCTGGAACTGCTGGCCGAGCGAGGTGTCGCGGGCATGTCCATCGAGGAGGTGGCGTCGCGGGCGGGCGTCGGCAAAGCGACCATCTACCGGCGCTGGTCGTCGAAGGGTGCCCTCGCGCTCGACGCGTTCCTCGTGGAGTTCAAGCAGCAGCAGCCACTGCCCGATACCGGCACGCTCCGCGGCGATCTGCGAGCGGAACTGCGGGCGTGGATCACGGCGGTCACGCGGACCCCGGCCGGGCGGATACTGGGCGATCTCATCGGCGAGGCCCAGCACGACAAGGAACTGGCCGCGAGCTACCGGGAGCGCGTTCTCGAGCCGCTCCGCCAGCAGCACCGGATCATGCTTGACCGGGCGATCGCACGGGGCGAGATTCCGGCCGGGTCCGACCGTGAAGTCATCTTGGACCTGCTGTTCGGCGCGGCCCAGCATCGCCTGCTGCTGGGGCACCTGCCGCTGACGGATTGTTTCGTCCGCGAAGTCGTCGATGTGATCGTGGCCGGCCTGCAGGCACCCGCTTCTTCGTGATTCTCCGGCCATGACGCCTTCCGGGTACCGCCGCGCGCTGACGGCGGGGTAGCGCCGCGCGCTCGCCGCCGGGTAGCGCCGCGCGCTCGCCGCCGGGTAGCGCCGCGCGCTCGCCGCCGCGGCGGTGCGGCCCGGCCGGTGGTTGCTGGTCCCGCTGGGCGCCGGGGCCAGCGACGGGCACGTTTGGATATCCGTGGGCGAGGTAAGTTGCCCATACGGGATGCGAAGGGATGCCCCGATGGGGAAGTTTGAACGGCAGCTCCGGGACCTGTTTTCTTCACTCCAGTCCACCTGGCGCAGACGCGCCCGCGGCGGCGCCGCCGGGCGGCCGGGCCATGGCGGGCGGCCCGGCCGGGATCCGGGGGATCTGCGCCGCACCGAGGCTGCCCGCAAGGCAGAGGCCGCGTTCCACGACGTCCGGACGGGCGAAGCCGGCCGCCGGGCACAGGAGGCCGTACGCGACTTCCGGGACAGTGAGACGGCCCGCAAGGCGCAGGAAGCGGTCCGCGATCTGCGCGACAGCGACACGGCCCGCAAAGCGCAAGAGGCCGTACGCGACCTGCGCAACAGTGAAGCCGCGCAGAAGGCGCAGGCCACGATGCGGGAGTTCCGTGAGAGCGAGACCGGCCGCAAAGCCGAATCGACCATCCAGGAGGCCGAGGCGGCCGCCCGCGCCGCCTACCTGCGGCTCCGCCGTTCCATGGGTGACAAGTAGGCCGCCATTGAGGCGGCCTCCGGCCGCGCCGCCCGGCGGGTCGTCGGTGATCGGCCCGTGACGCGGCTCGCCAGGGGCGGCGGCTGGACGCGGCGCTTGGTCAAGGCCCTGGGCGGGAGCGCACCACCGTGGGATCAAGGCGTACCCGCGTGCCCGCGTACCCGCGTACCCGGTGGCGGGACCACGCGATCATCTTCACCCTCAGTAATCATGCAACCGCACATTAACCCGCGTGATGTGTGACTTTTCCGGGAGTCACAAAGCGTTTCTGATGTTGTCGCCGCCGTTCAAGGAACGCTATAGCCAGCACGTATATGCTAATGGAACGGATAAGATGTCACTGATGTGTTACTTGCGGTGATTTCGTTCTTGACGGGCCGAAAATGTGAGCGATAACATCATCAAAACTCACCAGTAGCTCCGGTACGCCACGTGCCTGGCCGAGCCAGCGCGCGACGGCAAGCCGTCCGCTGTGCTGCCGGTGGCAAAGGGAGGCGCGAGGTGACATCGTCACCGCGTAATCCGGGCAGGCCCGGCCAGGGTCAGGCGCGAGCCAAGGCAAGCACCGCCGGCCGCCGGGCCAGCGGTCCCGCCCGGCCACCGGTCATGGCCGACGTCGCTCAGCTCGCCGGAGTCTCCCACCAGACCGTCTCCCGCGTCCTCAACGACCACCCGAACGTGCGGCCGCACACCCGCGAGAAGGTCCTCGAGGCGATCCGGCAGCTGGCCTACCGGCCCAACGCCGCGGCCCGGGCTCTGGTCACCCGGCGCACGCACACGCTCGGCGTGATCGGGATCGACTCGCCCCTGTACGGCCCGGCCATGATGCTGAACGGGATTGAGCGTGCCGCTCAGCACGGGTACTTCGTCGTCATCGCGAGCCTGCCCGCCCTGGACCGCCGGTCGATGCTAGACACCGTGGACAGATTCCTCGGGCACGCGGTCGAGGGCATCATCGTCATCGCGCCGCAGACCTCGGCGGTCGCGGCGCTCGGTCATGTTCCGGCCGACCTGCCGCTGGTCGCTGTCGGCTGCGGGACCCGGGCGCCCCTCACGTCGATCGCGGTGGACAACGCGGGCGGGGCGGCCCAGGCCACCCGCTACCTCCTCAGCCTGGGCCACGAGACCGTCCATCACGTGGCGGGCCCCGGCACCTGGCTGGACTCCCGCGAGCGCATTGACGGGTGGCGGGCGGCGCTGAACGAGGCCGGGGCCCGGGAGCCGGAGGTCATCTCCGGCGACTGGTCGGCACGCTCCGGCTATGAGATCGGGCAGAAGCTGGCCGCCAAAGAGGACGTCACCGCCGTTTTCTGCGCCAACGACACCCTCGCCCTCGGGCTGATCCGGGCGCTGACCGAACGCGGCCGCCGCGTGCCGGACGACATCAGCGTGGTCGGATTCGACGATGTGCCCGAGGCCGGGTACTTCCTGCCGCCGCTCACGACGGTCCGGCAGGATTTCGGGGAGGTTGGCCGCCTGGCGCTGAGCGCGCTGGTCGACCGGATCGCCAGCGGTCCCGGACCCGGTGTCCACCTCGCCGTGCCGCCCGAGCTGGTGGTGCGCGCCAGCGCCGCGCCACCGGGCGGCCCGTCCCGCCGGGGCCGGCCAGGACCGGCACCGGGAAGATAATCAGCGGGGCTGACACGCGCAGACGCGAGGCTGGGCAAGAATTACCGGGGCCACGGCGGGGAAGATCAAGCCAGGGGCTCCAGCCGCGGAACGGAAACCGAAGGACGGAAGCGCCGTCATGGGAGGCAGACATGGTTGTTAGCGCTAACAACAACGGCGACCGGTATGTCGTGGGCGTGGATTACGGCACCCTGTCCGGGCGCGCGCTCGTCGTCCGGGTCAGCGACGGGACGGAAGCCGGCACCGCGGTCCACGAATACCGGCACGGCGTGATGGACCGCGAGCTGGCCGCCACCGGCGAGCCGCTGCCGCCCGACTGGGCCCTGCAGGATCCGGCCGACTACCTGGCCGTGCTCCGGACGGCGGTTCCCGAGGCCATCCGGGACGCGGGCATCGACCCAGCCGCGGTGATCGGCATCGCGACCGACTTCACCGCGTGCACGGTGCTGCCCGCCACCGCGGACGGCACGCCGCTGTGCACGCTCCCCGGCCTGGAGGGCCGCCCGCACGCCTATCCCAAGTTGTGGAAACACCACGCGGCCCAGCCGCACGCGGACCGGATCAACGCGCTGGCCCACGAGCGGAAGGAACCGTGGATCGCGCGTTACGGCGGCAAGATCTCCTCGGAATGGCAGTACGCCAAGGCGCTGCAGCTGCTGGAGGAGGACCCCGAGCTGTACGCACGCGCCGAACGCTGGATCGAGGCCGCCGACTGGATCATCTGGCAGCTCACCGGGTCCGAGACGCGCAACGCCTGCACCGCGGGTTACAAGGGCATCTGGCAGGACGGGCACTACCCGTCGCGGGAGTTCCTGGCCGCGCTCAACCCGGAGTTCGCGGGCTTCACTAGCAAGCTGGAACACCCGATCTCCGAGCTGGGGACCCGGGCCGGGTCGCTGACCGCGGGCGCCGCGGAATGGACCGGTCTGCCCGAGGGCATCGCGGTCGCCGTCGGGAACGTCGACGCGCACGTCACCGCGCCCGCCTCGGGCGCCGTCGGGCCGGGCCAGATGGTCCTCATCATGGGCACGTCCACCTGCCACGTGATGAACAGCGCGGATCTGGCCGAGATCCCCGGCATGTGCGGGGTGGTCGACGGCGGCATCATCGCCGGCCAGTGGGGCTACGAAGCCGGGCAGAGCAGTGTCGGCGACATCTTCGCCTGGTTCACCGAGAGCGCCGTGCCCGGCTCGTACCGGGACGAGGCGTCGGTGCGCGGCATCTCCGTGCACGACCTGCTCACCGAGGAAGCAGCGGCCCAGCCGGCCGGGGCGCACGGGCTGGTCGCGCTGGACTGGCTCGGCGGCAACCGGTCGGTGCTCGTCGACCACCACCTCTCCGGCGCCATCGTCGGGCTCACGCTCGCCACCCGGCCGGCCGAGATCTACCGCGCGCTGCTGGAGGCGACCGCGTTCGGGACGCGGGTCATCATCGAATCGTTCGGCGCGGCGGGAGTCGCGGTCACGGAGCTGATCGTGGCCGGCGGCCTGCTCAAGAACGACCTGCTGATGCAGATCTACGCGGACGTCATGCGCCGCCCGCTCGGCGTGATCGCCTCCGATCAGGGCCCGGCGCTGGGCTCGGCCATCCACGCGGCGGTAGCGGCCGGCGCCTACCCGGACGTGCCGGCCGCGGCGCAGGCCATGGGGAAGGTCCGGCGCGAGGTCTACCAGCCCGACCCGGCGAACGCCGCCGTGTACGACGAGCTGTACGCGGAGTACGTCACGCTGCACGACTACTTCGGCCGGGGCGGCAACGACAGCATGCACCGGCTGCGCGGACTGCGCGACCGGGTACTCGGCTCGCGCGCCGTTGATCCCGATCCTGATATCGGCGACACCACATCCGCGTCGCTGGACGACGAAATGGGAGGTTCCTGATGAGCGTGGCCGAGGACGGCCTGCCGGTCACCGAGCTCGTGGCCGAGCTGCGCGAGATCGTCTCCGACCTGCACGCCGAACTGCCGCGTAACGGGCTGGTCGCCTGGACGTCGGGGAACGTGTCGGCGCGGGTCCCCGGCGCCGACCTCATGGTCATCAAGCCGAGCGGCATCGGGTACGACGACCTGACGCCCGAATCGATGGTCGTCTGCGACCTGGATGGCAACCCGGTCGGCGACGGGTACACCCCGTCCAGCGACACCGCCACGCACGCCTACATCTACCGCCACATGCCCGAAGTCGGGGGCATCGTGCACACGCACTCGACCTACGCGACCGCCTGGGCCGCGCTCGGTGAGCCGATCCCCTGCGTGATCACGGCGATGGCGGACGAGTTCGGCGGGGAGATCCCGATCGGCCCGTTCGCGCTGATCGGCAGCGACGAGATCGGGCGCGGTGTGGTGGCCACGCTGGCCGGCCACCGCTCCCCCGCCGTCCTGATGCGCAGCCACGGCGTCTTCACGATCGGGCCCGCCGTCCGGGACGCCGTCAAGGCCGCCATCATGTGCGAGGACGTGGCCCGTACCGTGCACGCCGCGCGCCTGCTGGGCCCCCTCGAGCCGCTCCCCCCGGACCAGGTGAACGCGCTGCACAAACGCTACAAGGAGCATTACGGCCAGCACTGAGCGGCCGCGCGGCGGCTTATCCGACGCGCGCGCTCCGGCCAGCACTGAGCTGCGCCGCGCGCTGACCTCTGGAGGCCGGCCCTGAGCCCGGGGACCAGGCCCGAACCGAGAAGGAGCTTGCCATGGCTGACCACAGGCCGCGCATCGGGATCCTCGGCATCATGCAGGACCTCTACGACGACATGATCCCGGGCATCGCCCAGCGGCAGGAGGGTTACGCCGCGGAGATCGCCCGTCAGCTGTCCGGCGTCGCGGAATTCATCCCGAGCAAGGCGATCAAGTACCGCGAGGACGCCGAGCGCGCGATGCGCGAGTTCGAGGACTCCGGCCTGGACGGCGTGATGGTCGTGATGCTCACCTACGGCCCGGCCATGCGGGTGGCACGGCTGCTGAGCGAGTCGCGGCTGCCCGTCCTGATGGCCAACATCCAGCCGGAGCCGTCGGTCACGCCCGCGTGGGACATGGCCGACATGACCTACAACCAGGGTGTGCACGGCGCCCAGGACACCGCGAACGCCATGGTCCGGGCGGGCAAGCGCTTCCAGGTGCTGACCGATGACTGGAAGAGCGACAGCTTCCGCGCCGACGTCGGGCGGTGGGCCCGCGCGGCCGCGGCGGTTACCGCCTGGAAGTCACTGAAGACCGCGATCTTCGGTTACGCGATGAACGACATGGGCGACATCCGGGTCGACGAGAACGCCCTGATCAGGACGCTCGGCCCGGAGATCATCGCGGTCGCGCCGGGCGACCTGTACCGCGGCATGCAGGACGTCACCGACGCGCAGATCGCGGACGTGATCGCGTTCGAGGACGCGCACTTCGAGATCGACCCGCGGCTGTCCCGCGAGGAACGCGAGGATCACGCGCGTATGCAGGTAGCGATCGAGCAGATTCTGAACGGGCATGGATTTGGCGCCTACACCGCTCATTTCGACGCCATCGGCGAGGACGGCCGGTTCCGCCGGCTGCCGCTCGCGGCGGCCTCCAGCCTGATGGCCAAGGGGTTCGGGTACGCCGCCGAAGGTGACGTGCTGACCGCGTGCCTGGTCTACGCCGGGCACCTGCTGATCGGGGACGCGCACTTCACCGAGATGTACGCGATGGACTTCCCGAGCGACTCGATCCTGCAGAGCCACATGGGTGAGGGCAACTGGAAGGTCGCCCGGGCCGACCGCCCGGTGAAGCTCATCAAGCGGCCGCTCGGCATCGGCCGGCTGGACGACCCGCCCACGTTCCTGTTCCAGCTGCAGCCGGGCCCGGCGACGCTGGCGACGCTGGTCTCGCTGGGCGGCGAGAAGTTCCGCCTGGTCTGCGCCGAGGGCGAGAACCTGGACAGCCAGGAACTTCCGGCGCTGGAGATGCCGTACGGGCAGTTCCGGCCCGCGTCCGGCGTGCGCGCGTGCCTGAACGGCTGGCTGCGCGCGGGCGGCCCGCACCACGAGGTCATGAACCTCGGGCACCACGCCGCCGACTGGCGCGACTTCTGCGACATCGCCGGCATCGAGTTCGTTCAGGTCTGACAGCGGGGTGGCTTTGCATGATCGGCGTGGGTTTTCCGCACCCGCTGCGGTTTTCCCGCGCCGATCATGACGGCGTAGCGTAGCGGCATGGCCGCCACCGGGGAGCCCTACTCCGCGGCCCGCCGCGGCGCCCGGACCGGTCCTGGCCTGGCCGAGATGGCCGATCCGCCCGCCATCGACCCGCGAGAGTACGCCATCCAGTCCTCCTACTGGGGCGCGGCCGCCTGTCACCTGGTCCACTACCAGGACCGGTACTACGGGTGGATCACCCACCCCGGGGCCCAGCCGCGCGTTTACCCGATGAAGGACGAGGAAACCGGCCGCCACTTCGCGGACAGCTGGCAGGCGCAGAACCTGCTCCATACCGGGTGGGACGAACTGATCGCCCACATCTTCCTCTTCGACCCGGCCAGCGAGGCTCGCATCATCTACCACGCCGCGGTGCTGGACGTCGCCGGCAGCGGGATCTGGTTCGCCTGCCTGGACGATACGGCCGACGGCGAGAGCATTGTCGCGCTGGGGCGATTCGGCGACCTGGGCGAGGCGCTCGGGGAGTTCGCCGCCCACGCGGAGCGGGCCGCGGACCAGGTGGAACGCGGGCGGGCCATCGGCTTGCCGGACCTCGTCTCCGGTGTCCTCCGCTACCGGGCGGCGCTGGCCCGCAGCGACATCGCCCGGGTCGCCGTCGGCGACGCCATCCGGCGCACCACACTGCGCCCTGGCCCCGGCGACCGGCTCAGCCCACTGTGGGACGCGGCCGGCCTCGACCATGACGCACTCGGCCCCATCCTGGCGGGCGAGGAATGGGCCTGGCAGCAGGGGCCGGCCGTCCGGCCGCCCGGCTCCCGGCTGCCCGGCACACCGGTCAGCACACTCGCCACCTACACGGTGGACGGCCAGCAGTTCGCCCTCGTCAGCTACCAGGACTCGGCCGGCCGCAACTGTGTCGGGATCGACCGTGACGGGCGCGGTTGGGCAGCCGTGTGCGACGTTGACACCGATGAGGAGCATCTGGTGGTCGCCGGGATGACGATGGCGACCCGCGGGCGCGGTATGGCCGCCGTCTACGGCCGCGTGCACGACAGCGTCACCGGCCTGCAGGCGATCATGAGGGACGGCGAGCGGGTGGACTGGCCCATTCATACGGATGCACGGAGCGGGGAACGCTACTTCGCCGTTATCGCCGACCGCGAAGCCCTCGCCGACATCGTGGCCGTCGCGCCGGGCGGGAGCGCGTCGCTGAAGCAGTTCTTCGCCATCTGGTTCGGCGCGCCGGAACGCAGGCGCCCGCCCCGGCGTGCCGGCTGACGCGGAATGCTGGCCGGCGGTGTGCGCGTCGTTCTACACTCCGTCCCCATCACCATTTATGGTGACCCACGGGTTTTTCCGCCGGCATGGGGCCGCCCGCCCCTGGCAAGGAGCAGACAATGGCAACGAGCCAGCATGGTCATCCGGGGCGAAGCGGCGGGCGCAGCCCGTTGCCGGGGGGCATGTCGAGACGGCGGTTCCTGGCCGGCACGGCGGGCGCGGGCGCGCTTGCCATCTCGGCGGGCAGTTTCACGGCACCGGCCGCATTAGCGTCCGCCGGCGGGGGCCAGACGGGGGGCCTGCCCAGCCTGCAGGAGGTCTGGAGGTGGGAGCAGCAGCTGGTTCAGTTCGGGACCCGTTACACCGGCAGCCCCGGCCACACCGCCTACGTTGACTGGCTCACCAGCCAGCTCGCCGCCGTGCCCGGCTTCACCGTGCAGACCGACCGGCTGACCTTCAACCGCTGGCTGGCCCGCGACTACGCGCTGAAGGTGAGCGTCCCCGCGGCCGTGGGCGCCTCCGGCCCGGTCCCGCTTACTTACTACTACCCCTACTCGGGGCAGACGCCGCCGCAGGGCGTCACCGCCAAGCTGGTCGACCTCGGCATCTACCCGCCCGCCGTTTCCGGCCTCTCCGGGTACACCACGGCGTTCTGGGCGGCCGCCAAGGGCGCCATCGCCCTGGTCCGCGCCGCCCTGCCGGTATTCTCCCTCGATACCGGGCAGACCGCCACCGGCGGCTACGAGCCCGGCAAGTCCTCCGTGCAGGCGGCCGCGGACTACACCGCCTACGCTGCGGCGCTGCCGCATCCTGCCTGGCAGGGCATCTTCGATCCCGTTCCGCTGCTCGACGCGCGTAACGCCGGTGTGCTCGGGGTCGTCATCGCCTGGACCGGCCTGCCGGACGAGGAGATCATCAACCAGTACAACCCGTTCACCACGGGCTACCCGGCCGCGTCCGGGCTGCCCACGCCCGGCGACCCCGGCTGCCCGGCGGTGTGGGTGGGCGACGCCACCGGCGCCGAACTGTCCCGGTTCGCCGCCAGCGGGCAGGCCAGCGCGACCCTCGTGCTCACCGCCGACATCACCGCCGGCGCCGCCACCGAAACGGTCTGGGGGTGGCTCAAGGGCTCCGGTCACACCGGCGAGAACATCATCATCAACACCCACACGGACGGGCCGAACGCCACCGAGGAGAACGGGGGGCTCGGGCTCGTCGCGCTCGCCCGGCATCTGGCCGGCCTGCCCTCGCGCAACCGCGACATGTACTTCGCCCTCGTCACGGGGCATTTCCAGCTGCCGCAGTTCACCCGCACCATCCCCCATCCGAGGAACATCGAGGTCGGCAACGACGCGACCAGCGTGTGGATGCTCGACCACCCCGGCATCTACCAGGCCGCTACCCTGGGCATCACGGCCGAGCACCTGGGCGCCACCATGTGGGCCGACGTGGCCGGGCAGTACGTGGCCACCGGCGGGTTCGACTGGTGCACCACGTACACCGAGCCGCGCAGCCCGCTGAACATTCTTAACGCCGAGCAGCACGCCTACCTGTCCGCGGCGGCCGCCGTCAACGCCAGTGGCTGGCCGGACTACCCGATCGCCACCGTCCGGCCCGGCGCCATCCCGCTCTACCTCGGCGAGGGCGCGCCGCTGTACGCGGCCGGGCTGGGCACGGTCTCGCACTGCCCGCTCCCCACCTATCTGCTGCAGGCCGGCGACGCGCAGCAGCCGGACCTGCTGGACCTCGACAAACTCGACCAGAACCTGATGTACGGGCAGATCCTCACGCTCGCGCGGACGATCCAGGCTCTCGACGCCACCCCGGCAGCCGCCCTGTAGCGGCCCGGGAGGACGGGCCGGCGGCGCGGTAATTCAGTTGTGCCGCCCGGCCCGGTTGTGGCACGGTCACGGGACAGGAGAGGAACCGGCTCCGCCCGGGAAGGCGGGCCGGCGATACGGAAGGGAGGCGCCTGATGTCTACGCCCGTCGTGGGGCTGCTCACGCCTGCCCTGACCGTTACCTTCCTGAGGAGCACCAACCGTGCGCGACGATTCCGCACACTCCGGAGACTTCCGCCGCGGCCGGCGTAACCCGCGCCGCTTCGGCGACGACGAACCGTACTTCCAGAAACGCAGCCGGCACCGGGTGGCCATGCCGTCGGTGGAGACGTTCGATATCACCGACGGACTGCCCGAAGGCGACCGCTGGTCGACCTGGGACCAGCCGGCCGCGGGCGAGCGGGGCCCGCAGCCGTACCCGCCGTGGCTGGTGACCGAGCTGGCCGCGGTCGACACCGAACTGGGCATCCTGAAGACCGGCAAGGAAGCCGACGTCTTCCTGCTCCGCCGTGGGGTGCCGCAGACCGGCCCGTCCTGCCTGCTCGCCGCGAAGCGGTACCGCGACGCCGGGCACCGGATGTTTCACCGGGACAGCGGCTACCTGGAGGGCCGCCGGGTCCGCGAGTCACGCGCGAGCCGGGCCATGGCCGGGCGCACCGCGTTCGGGCGGCAGGCGATCGCGGGGCAGTGGGCCATCGCCGAGTTCATGGCGCTGGTCCGGCTGTATGAATCCGGCGTCCCGGTTCCTTACCCCGTTCAGGTCACCGGGACCGAGCTGCTGCTGGAGTTCATCGGCGACCCGGACGGGACCGGCGCGCCGCGGCTGGCCGAAATGCGGCCCGGACCGGCGGAACTGCGCCGGCTGTGGGATCAGCTGGTCGTGGCGGTGGTCCTGCTGGCCCGGCACGGGCTGGCCCATGGCGACCTGTCCGCCTACAACCTCCTGGTGCACGCCGGCCGGCTGATCCTGATCGACCTGCCGCAGGTCGTCGACGTGATCGCCAACCCGCAGGGCGCGACGTACCTGGAGCGGGACGCGGTCAACGTGAGCAACTGGTTCACCGCCCGGGGCCTGGCGGACGCGGACCCGGCCCCGGCCGCCCTGCCCTCGCTGCTGCGCTACGAGGCCGGCCTGGATTAGGAGGCCGACCTGGATTAGGAGGCCGACCTGGATTAGAAGGTGGCGGGTGCCGGACGCCTGGCACCCGCCACCGGGCAGGCCCGGCCGTCAGCGCTAGACGGATTAAATCCGCAGGAATAGCCGGATTTGGGGGCTCGCATCCTGGCGCGATCACCCGAACTGCGGGCAGCCTAACGGCGCCGTTAAGGATTGATCATGGGCCCGGTGTGCTACCGGCCGGGGACCCGGCAGGCCCGGGACACCGGGCCCGCCGGGACGGTTTCAGGAGGGCGGGGCGGAGACGGCGGAGCCGGGGTTCTCCCGCCGCCCGGCGGACTGCTTGAAGGTCAGCCGGCCGTTGCGCATGATGCCGATCCGCTGCGCCCGCCGGGCCACCGTGCTGTCGTGCGTGACCACGACGAGGGTGAGGCCGTACTCCCGCCAGAACTTCTCCAGCAGCACCAGGATCTCGTCGCGGGTGTCCTCGTCCAGGTTGCCGGTCGGCTCGTCGGCCAGCAGCACCTTCGGCTCCTTGACCAGGGCCCGGGCCAGGGCGACGCGCTGCTGCTGGCCGCCGGACAACTCCGAGGGCAGGTGTCGCGCGCGGTCGGCGAGGCCCAGGTCGGCCAGCGCCTTCATCGCCCGCGCGCGGCGGTCCGCGCCGTGGATGCCCAGCGGGACCAGGGCCACCTCCACGTTCTCCTGGGCCGACAGGGTGGGGATCAGGTTGAAGGTCTGGAACACGAAGCCGATCGAGGCGGCCCGCACCTTGGTGAGCTGCGTTTCGCGCAACTGCGCCAGGTCCTGGCCGTCCAAGTCGACGATCCCGGACGTGGGCCGGTCCAGGCCGCCGAGGATCTGCAGGAGCGTCGACTTGCCGTGCCCGGTCGGGCCCTGGATGGCCAGCCAGTCCCGGTCCTCGATCACCAGGTCGACGCCGCGCAGCGCGGCGACGCTCTGCCGGCCCTTCTGGTAGTCCTTGGTAACGCCGGTCAGCTTGTACATGATCAGGCCACCTTCGCGAGAGCCGCGGCCGGGCGGAGCCGTGCGGCCCGCCAGCCACCGAACGATCCGGCGATGACCCCGCCGGCGATGGCCAGCACCACGGCGAGGACGATTATCTCGATGGTCACCGAGGCGGTGAGGTGCACGGCCACGGTGTGCCCGGCGGTGGCCGCGGCGCGCCGGAAGCCGCCGCCGAAGCCGCCGCCCCCGCCTCCGCCGCCCCCGAAGCCGCCGCCTGCGCCACCCGTACCGCCGAACTGACGGACGCCGCCCGGCGTGGCCGAGCCGGTCGTGGTGCCCACCGAGGCCTTCAGCGGCGGCGCGAGCTTGTTCACCAGTTCCACACCGGCCAGGCCGAGGGCCACGCCGATCACGCCGCCGAGGATGCCGATGGCGACCGACTCGCCCATGACCTGGAGGACGATGCGCCGGCTGCGCCAGCCCAGTGCCTTCAGCGTGCCGAACTCACGGACCCGCCGGGACACGGCCGCCATCGTCAGCAGGCTCGCGACCAGGAACGCCGCGATGAGGACCACGATGGCCAGCCACTTGCCCAGGTTGTTGGCCAGGCTGGAGGTGCTGGCCAGCGATCCGGTGACCTCGTTGGCCAGGTCACTGGAGTTGGTGACGGTGGACGACGGGACCGCCTTGGAGATCTCGCTGGACACGGCGGTCACGTTGGCGGCGCTGGTCGACGAGACGTAGATCGTGTTCACGTTGTTCTTCAGGCTGGCCAGTGCCTGGGCCCGGGCCAGCGGGATGTAGGCGTCGGAGTTGTTCTGGCCGGACGGCTCGCTGACGATGCCGATGACCTTGAAGCTGGTCTTGGCAATCGTGATCGTGGAGCCGACGCCGAGCTTGTTCTGCGACGCATAGTCCGAGTCGAGCACGGCCACGTTGGCGTTCGCGTCGGACGAGGTGAACGTACGGCCGGAGCTGAGCTTGCCGGCGCTAAGCGGGCCGAGCTCGCCGTTGGCGATGTCCACCCCATCGACGCCGAAGGAGGTCGGCGTGAACGAGCCGCTGAAGCCGCCGCCCCCGCCGCCACCACTGCCACCACCGCCGAAGCCGCCGGTACCGGTGCCGCCGCTGCTGTTGATCGCCGGGATGGTACCGGTGACCTTGGTGTCGGTCAGCGTGAGGCCGCCCGCAGCCGCGGCCACGCCGTTCAGCTTCGACACCGTCGTCACCGAGGACGTGTCGATCGTGCCGAGGCCGCCGCCATGCAGGGTGTCGATGTCAATGGCCGTGCCCGCCGCCGGGCGGGTCCGGGTCCCAGTCGCGCCGCGGAATCCGAACGACCCGGCCGAGCTGGCGCTGGGCGCCTTGGTGACCGTGATGTCGGTGCCCTGGCCGTACAGCGCGTGCAGCACGCTGCCCTGGGCATTCTTGACGCCGGACGACACGGCCGTCACGACGATGACCAGGCCGATGCCGAGGGCCAGGCCCACGGCGATAATGATCGCCTGGCGCATCCGCCGGCGCAGTTCGCGCCGGAGGTATGTCAGGAACATCTGAGCTCCTACCAGTTGCGTGCCCGCGCCATCGGCGCGGTGCCTGTCCGCGGGGACGGCGCGGTGCGCGCCGGGCGCAGCGCATACGGAAGCGGCTGCGTCGTCTCAGATAGTGGCGGCCATTCCTGAACGAAACCTGAAGGGGGACTGCGGGGAATCCACGATCTAGGACACGAATCGGTAATGCCCGGGAACATCCGGCGGCGGCCACGGCCGAGGGTTCAGGACGCGCGGCACACCCCAGGCCAGGCGAAACGTCCAGGACACACGGCACGCCCGGGCGCCCGGGGCGCCGGAAGCGGCCGCCGGATCCGGACGGTACACCTGGGCGTGCCGCCGGTTCCGGACGGTACTCAGATGCCGCGCGCGGCGCGGATCGTCTCCTTCAGCGAGCCCATCGTGGCCAGCACGGCCGACGGCTCGTAGCCGCAGTGCGCCATGCAGTTCGCGCAGCGCGGGTCCTTGCCCCGGCCGTAGGAGTCCCAGTCGGTGGTCTCGATCAGTTCCTTGTAGGTCTGCACGTACCCGTCGCTCATCAGGTAGCAGGGCTTCTGCCAGCCGAGCAGCGAATAGGACGGGATGCCCCACGCGGTGCAGGAGAAGTCCTGCTTGCCCTCGAGGAAGTCCAGGAACAGCGGGGTGTGGTTCAGCCGCCACTTCTTCCGCCGCCCGTCGGCGAAGGCCTTGCGGAACAGCTCCCGGGTCTCGGTCACGCCGAGGAAGTGCTCCTGGTCGGGGGCCTTCTCGTAGGCGTAGGCCGGGGAGATCTGCATCTCGTCGATGCCGAGGTCGTCGTTGAGATAGTTCAGCACGTCGATGATGGTCTGCGGGGTGTCGGTGTTGAAGAACGTGGTGTTCGTGTTGACCTTGAACCCCTTCGACTTGGCCAGCTTGATCGCCGCGACCGCCTCGTCGAACACGCCCTCCTTGCAGACCGACTCGTCGTGCCGCTCCTTCAGCCCGTCGATGTGCACCACGAACGCGAAGTACGGCGACGGCTTGAACTTCTCGAGCTTCTTGGGCAGCAGCAGCGCGTTCGTGCACAGGAAGACGAACTTCTTGCGGTCCAGCAGCTGGCGGACGATCTCGTCGATCTGCGGGTGCATCAGCGGCTCGCCGCCCGCGATGGAGACCATCGGCGCGCCGCACTCCTCGACCGCCGCGATGGCCTGCTCGACCGGCATGCGCTGCTTGAGCACGGTGTGCGGCTGCTGGATCTTGCCGCAGCCGGCGCACTTGAGATTGCACGCGAACAGCGGCTCCAGCTCCACGATCAGCGGGAACTTCTTATTTCTGGTGACCTTCTGCTTCATCAGGTAGGACCCGATGCGCAGGCTCTGGCGCATGGACACGCTCATGAATGCCGTACCTCCTTGGGCAGGCTGAATCGGACTGATTCGCGTGTGGTGACGCGCTCGCCCACGTCGACGGGCCCGAGCCCGCCGAGCGCGTCGATGATGTCGCTGACCACGGCCGGCGGCGCCGACGCGCCTGCGGTCAGCCCGATGGTGGACACGCCAGCCAGCCAGCCGAGCTGGATGTCCTCCGGGCCGTCAATCAGGTGGGCGGGGGTGCCCGCCCGCTCGGCGGTTTCCACCAGCCGCCGGGAGTTCGAGGAGTTCGCCGATCCGGCCACCAGCACCAGGTCGGCTTCGGCCGCGACCGCGCGGACCGCCTGCTGGCGGTTGGTCGTGGCGTAACAGATGTCGTCGGTACCCGGCCCGCGGGCGGCGGGGAACCGGTCCAGCAGGGCGCCGGCCACCCCCTCGGCCTCGTCCGCGGCGAGGGTCGTCTGCATGAGGTAGGCGACCTTGCCCTCGTCCTGCGGTTGCAGCGCCGCCACGTCCTCCGGCGTTTCCACGAGCACGGTCGATCCGGGTGCCTCACCCAGCGTGCCCTCGACCTCCTCGTGGCCGTTGTGCCCGATCAGCGCGACCAGGTAGCCGTCCGCGGCGAACCGCAGCGCCTCCTTGTGCACCTTGGCCACCAGCGGGCAGGTCGCGTCCACCACGGACAGCTCCCGCCGGGCCGCTTCCTGCCGCACGGCCGGCGAGACGCCGTGCGCGGAGAACACCACCGGCGCCCCGTCGGGCACCTCGTCGAGCTCGTCGACGAAGATCGCCCCGCGCCGCTCCAGATCGTGCACGACGTGCGTGTTGTGCACGATCTGCTTGCGCACGTAGACCGGTGACCCGCGCTGCGCGAGCACCCGCTCGACGATCTCGATGGCCCGCTCCACCCCCGCGCAGAACGACCGCGGCCCGGCCAGCAGCACCCGCCGGGGCCCGCACGCGGCGGCCCACCGGTCCAGCACCGGGCCCGCGGAGCGCAGCGACCGCAGCGCCGCCAGGCCACCGGTGACCGTGCGCGGATGCAGCAGCGGCCGGTCCCCCATGTCGGAGATGGCACGGATGACGGCCAGCGGGCGGCCGTCCGCCGCGGTGGCCAGCTGGGCCGACTCCATGTCGGCCGCCATCATGCCCTTGGCCGCCAGCCGGTCCCGTTCGGTGTTGCGAACCAGGCGATCGACGGTGGCGATCCGGCCCGTGTGGGCCCGCAGGCCCGCGCGGCGCAGCTCGCCGGCCAGCAGCGGAGCGGACGGTGAGCGGAGCGGCGGCCCGTCCCCCGGGCCGCCGTCGCCGACGCTGGTGACCTCGGTGGCCACGACCAGGTCGCCCGGGCTGAGCTCCGGCGCCAGGCCCGCGCCGGTGCCGGTGATGGCCAGCATGCCGAACGGGCCCTGGCGGAGCTCGTCCACCCGGCGGGCGGCCCGCGTGGGGCCGTAGCCGGTCCGCAGCACGGCAGCGGAATCCGCCTGGTCGCGGCCGGCGCCCCCGGCCCGGGCACTGTCACGCAGGCCACGCCGGATCGCACGGGCCTCGAACCGCAGCGGCGCGCAGACCAGCAGCGGGCCGCCGCCGGCGAGACGGGGCGGGGAGTGGCTGGGCTCAGTCATCGGTACCTCCCGGAGTGTGCCTGGAGGGCACGGCCTGCCCGGAGGGCCCGGCGAGCGGTCCGTCCAGGACGTCCCGCACGTAGCGGCCCAGCGCGCTGACCGGGAACGCCAGCCGGTACAGGTGGTAGTTGATGTAGAAGTCGCCGGGGAACCCGGTGCCCGTGAACTGCGGCTCGTCCCAGGAACCGTCGGCACGCTGGGTGGCGGCCAGCCACGCGACGCCGCGCTGCACCGCCCGCTCGGCGCCGCCCGCGGCCAGCAGCGCCAGCAGCGCCCAGGCCGTCTGGGAGGCGGTGGAGGTGCCGCGGCCTGCCAGCGCCGGGTCGTCATAGGAGCGCAGGTCCTCGCCCCATCCGCCGTCGGGGTTCTGGTGGGCTTCCAGCCAGGCGACCGCCCGGCGGATGGGCGGCTTGGACGGCAGCACCCCGGCGGCGATGAGCGCCGGGACGGCCGCGCCGGTGCCGTAGATGTAGTTCGCGCCCCACCGGCCGAACCAGGAACCGTCGGGCTCCTGGTTGCGCAGCAGCCAGACCACGCCCCGGCGGACGGGCTTGCCGGCGGCCAGTCCCTCGGCGGCCAGCGCCTCGACGATGTGCGCGGTGACGTCCGCCGACGGCGGGTCGATGACCGCCCCGAAGTCACAGAACGGCAGCTTGGTGACGAGCTCGCGGGTGTTGTCCGCGTCGAACGCGCCCCACGCGCCGTCCCTGGACTGCATCCCGGTCAGCCAGCGCACCGCCCGGTCGATGGCCGGCCGGACCGTGGCCGGGGCCGGCAGGGTGACCCGGCGCAGTGCGAGGATGACCTCGCCGGTGTCGTCGGTGTCCGGGTAGTAATCGTTGTCAAATTCGAACGACCACCCGCCGGGCGCGAGATCCGGGCGGCGGACCTGCCAGTCGCCGGGGCCGGGCACCTCCTCGTTCAGCACCCACCCGGCCGCCTTGACGAGCGCCGGGTGATCGGCGGGCAGGCCGGCGTCGGCCAGCCCCACCATGACCAGCACCGTGTCCCAGACCGGGGACTGGCAGGCTTCCAGCCGGTGCACGAGCCCGTCCGGGGTTTCCTCCTTGACCGTGAACCGGTCCAGGCCCGCCAGGCCGCGCGCGATGATCGGGTGGCCGAGCCGGTAGCCGAGCAGGTGCAGGGCGATCAGCGAGTACACCCAGGGCGGCTGGATGCCGCCCCAGCAGCCGTCCCGCTCCTGCCGGGCAATGACCCAGTCCGCGCAGCGCCGCAGCGCGGCCCGCCGCACGGCCCGGCCCGGGCGGCCTGCGCGGCCGCGCAGGCCGCGGCGCTCGTAGGCGTGCATGGCCCGGTCCAGGCGGTCGAACACGATGGCCCACGGGTCAGCGGGGCGGCGGTCCGGCACGGTACCGGTGCGCAGTTCGGGGATGCCGAACGGCAGCTTGCGGACCGGGCGCTGGGAGCTGACGATCGCCAGCGCGACGATCGTCTGCCGGGCCCAGCAGCCCCAGTCGTAGATGTTGAGGGGGAACCAGGCCGGCAGGTAGATCAGCTCCGGCGGGATGACCGGCAGGTCGTCCCACGGCCATTCGCCGAACATGGCCATCCAGATCCGGGTGAAGACGCGGCTCGCCTCCAGGCCGCCCTGAGCACGGATCCACCCGGCGGCGCGCGCCATGTGCGGCGCGGACGGCGCGTCACCGGCCAGCCGCAGCGCGACGTAGGCCTCGATCGTGGTGGACAGGTCACCGGGGCCGCCGTAAAAGTTGGCCCAGGTGCCGTCCTCTCGCTGCTGCGAGCGGATCCAGCGCGCCTCGGCGGCGGTATGCGCGGCGTCCCCGGCGCCGAGGAACTCGCGCATCAGCAGGTCCTCGGCGTCCATGGTGACGTTGGTCTCGAGCTCGCCCTGCCACCAGCCCTGGTCGTGCTGCAGGCTCAGCAGGTGATCACGGGCGCGCGCCAGTGTCTCGCGGGCTGCGTCGGCGGCCGGGCCCGCCGGGTCGCCGCCCGCCGTCTCGCTCCGGGCGTGCGTGACCGTCATCCCGCCTCTCCCTTCTGCTGGGCGCCCCGTCACCGGACCGCTGCACCGTGCCCCCATGGATGCGGCCCTGCATCCTGTTCCGCCAGCCGGGCTGCCCGCCTGGCGGCCGCTACCACTGCCGTGCCGTGATGAACTCCGCGATCGCCATGAACTCGGACCGCGCATCCTCGGGGATGTCCGCCTCGGCGAGGCACTTGCTCGCCGAGCTGAGCTGCGAGTCCGCCTCCGCCTCGGCCCAGCGCCGGCCGCCCGCAGCCTCGACGAGCCCGGCCGCCCGGGCCAGGTCCTCCTCGGTCAGCGGGTCGGTGCGGGCGAGCATCCCGGCCAGTTCCTGGCCTTCTGGCGTGCCGCTGTTCAGCGCCGCGACCACCGGCAGCGATTTCTTGCGCGCCCGCAGGTCGGACTGGACCGGCTTGCCGGTGACCTCCGGCGCACCCCAGATACCGAGCAGGTCGTCGGTGAGCTGGAACGCCTGGCCGATGTGCGCACCGAAACCCGCCAGGCCCATGGCCAGCGACGGCGCGGCCCCGGCGTGAATGGCGCCGATGCTGCACGCGCAGGCCATCAGCGCGGCCGTCTTGTCGCCGGCCATCTCCAGGCATTCGGTCAGGCCCACGTCGTCGCGCTTCTCGAAGGCGAGGTCCGCCCCCTGCCCGGCGATGAGCCGCTGCACCGCGACGGACAGGCACCGCGCCGCCCACAGCCCCTGCGGCGCGTTGTCCTCCAGCAGCAGCTCCTGGGCCAGGGCGAGCAGCGCGTCGCCGGCCAGGATCGCCGCGCCCACCCCGAACACCGTCCACGCGGTGGGCCGGTGCCGGCGCTCGGTGTCGCCGTCCATGATGTCGTCGTGCAGCAGGGAGAAGTTGTGCACCAGCTCCACCGCCACCGCCGACGTCACGCCGCGCTCGGACGGCGCCCCCGCCGCGCGCGCGGACAGCAGCGCGAGTGCCGGGCGCAGGGCCTTGCCCGCGCCGTCCCCGGACGGGTTGCCGTGGGCGTCGGTCATGCCCAGGTGATAGGCCGCCACCGCGCGGACCTCCGGTGACAGCCGGGACACGGCCGCCTCCATGGCCGGGCCGACGATGTCCCGGGCCAGTCCCACGCCGGCCGGCATCACGGCGGTCACGCGGCCGCTCCGACCCGCAGCCCGGCGCCCGGTAGCGGGCTCCCGGGGCCGCCCAGGGCCCGTCTCAGCTCGATCGCCGCGTTCAGTCCGCTGCGCACCGCACCCTCCATCGTGTCCGGCCATCCGGTATCGGTCCATGCTCCAGCAAGCGCCAGGCCGGGCAGTGCGGTGGCCGCGTGCGGCCGCAGCCGCCCGCACCCCGGACCCTGGCGGAACGTCGCCCGCCGCTCCCTGGTAACGAAGAATTCACTGACCCGCGCGTCCCTCGCGCCGGGCAGCAGTCCGGCCAGCGCCGGCACGAACGTCTCCCGCAGCTGCGCCGCGGGCACATCCACGTACGGTTCCGCCGCGGACAGCGAAATCGCCAGGTACTGACCACGGCTGCTCGCCCCGAACCCGGAGATCCTGGTCCGGTCGAACAGCCATTGCACCGGCGAGTCCACGGCGGCCGCGAACGGCAGCCGGGTCACCCGCCGGTCGTAGATCACGTGCACGTTGATGATCGGCGACGTGCCGAGATCGGTCCAGGTGCCGGACGGGACGCCCGCGGCGGCGGGTACCAGCCTGGCCGCGGCGTACGCCGGGGTCGCGATGACCACGCCGTCCGCGGCGATCACCCCGCGGCCGTCAGGGCCGTCCGCGCCATCGGCGCCCCCGTCGCCCTCGCCGCGGGCCAGCCGGACGAGATACCGGCCCGCGGGCCCGCCGGACGGCACCTCACCCGCCGTGTCCCGGCCCGGGCCGGTACCCGCGGGTTCCGCCACCTGCACGCCGGCGGCCTTGACGCCCAGGCGGACGTCGGCGCCGAGGCGGCGCAGCAGCGCCAGGCCGGCCGTGCCGTGCAGCTCACCGAGCGGCGCGAGCGGGATGCCGATGTCCGCGGCGTCCTTCCGGCCGAGCAGGGCGGTCTTCACCACGGTCGCGGCGAGCGCGAGGGAGGCGTCGTCCCCGGGGATGTTGAGCGAGGAGACGGTGAACAGGTCCCAGAGCACCCGGCGAGTCCGCTCATCCTGCCCGTGCGCCGCCAGCCAGTCACCGAGCCGCTGGCTGTCCAGCGCCGGATCGGCCGGGTTGAGCATCCGCATGGCCAGCGCGGCGCGGGTCACCCGGGCCCGCTCGGCCAGCGACAGCAGCGGGTAACGGGCCAGCGCCGCGCCCATGTGCAGCGGGCCGGGCAGCCCGTTCCGGCGGAGCTGAGCGGTGCCGTCCGGGGCCAGCACGGTGACGTCGAACCGGTCCTGGATGCGGACCGACCCGGTCATCCCCAGCCGGGCCAGCAGCTCGCGGTAGGCCGTGCAGCAGCGCAGGAACACGTGCTGGCCGGTGTCGACGACCAGCGCGCCGCGGTTGAACGAGGTGGTGGCGCCGCCGAGACGCGGCCGCGCCTCCAGCAGCGTGACGGCGGCCCCGGCTTCGGACAGCGCGATCGCGGCGGTGATCCCGGCCAGGCCGCCGCCGATCACCACCACGCGCGGTGGGCGGGCGTTCACCGGCGGTGCCCTTCGGCGCGGGCAGCCGGGGCGGCGGAGTCGGCGGGTGCGGCGGTCCCGGCAGTCCCGGCCCCGGCCACACTGGCGGGCCCGGGCTGCGGGCGGGCGACCCGGCCCCGGCCGGGGCGCAGCGGGCGGGCCAGCGAGCGCACAGCCACGATCGCCTTCTCCCGGGGGGACAGCGACACCCGGCCGTGCAGCACGGCGGCGGGCTCGGCGGCGATGCGGTCCAGCAGTCCCCGGTAGATACCGGCCATCGCGCCGGTACAGGCGGCACTGCGGCCATCGAGCATGGGCAGCAGCCGCAGGCCGGTCGCGTACCAGTCCCGTGCGCGGGCCACCTCGAACTCGATGAGGCGGATGAGCCGGGCCTCGGCCGCGGCGTCCGGAGCCGGCTCGGCGCCCGGTGCCGTCCCGGTGCCCGGCGCCGTCCCGGTGCCCGGCGCCGTCCCGGTGCCCGGTGTCAGCTCGCACCCGAACCGGTCCAGGTCCTCGGCGGGCAGGTAGACCCGGCCGTTGCGGTAGTCCTCACGGATGTCCCGCAGGATGTTCGTGAGCTGCAGGGCGACACCGAGCGAGTCGGCCAGCGGCTCAGCGGCGCGCATGTCGGGCGCCCCGAAGACCCCGAGGGACAGCCGCCCGATCGACCCGGCGACGCAGCGGCAGTAGACGAGCAGGTCACCGAATGTGGCGTAGGTGGCGCCGTTGACGTCGGCGACGCAGCCGTCGATGAGCTCACCGAACGCCTGCATCGGGATGGGGTACCGCTGCCCGGCGTCGGCGAGGGCCGCGAGCACCGGATCGCTGGGCAAGGCGCCGGGGGCGGCGCTGGCCAGGCCGAGCACCTCCGCCCGCGCCTCCTCCAGCGCCGCGAGCTTGGCCCCGGGCGGCATCGTCCCGTCGCCGATGTCATCGATGCGGCGGGCGAACGCGTAGAGCGCGGCCAGGGCGTGCCGCTTGCCGGCCGGCAGCAGCCGGATGCCGTAGGCGAAGTTGCGCGCCTGCGACCAGGTGATCTCCTCACAGGCCCGGTAGGCCTCAGCCGTGTTCATGGTCCTCACCTCCCTCGCAGATACGCGCGGATTGCCTTCCTGGCCGTTTCCCGCTTGTCCGGCCGCGGGGTGACCCGCAGGACGTCATTGCCGGACGCCGCGATCGCGGACAGCGCGGCCCGGCCACCCGCCACGTAGCCGGCGACCGCGAGCCGGGCCGCGCCGCGCAGCGTGCCGATCAGCGGCGCTCCCTCGTCGAGCAGCGCGGACGCGCGGGCCGCCTCGTAAGCGATCAGCGCGCGGACCCGGGTTCCCGTCACGGATCCTGCGAGGTCCTGCTCCGTCACGCCGAACCGCTCCATGTCCTGCCGCGGCAGGTAGATCCGGCCCTTGCGGAGGTCCTCCGCCACGTCCTGCCAGTGCTCCACAAGCTGCAGAGCAGTGCAGATGCTATCCGAGAGCCGCTCGCGGCCGGCGGAGGCCGCACCGAAGATGTACAGCACGACCAGGCCGACCGGGTTGGCCGACAGCCGGCAGTAGCCGACCAGGTCCTCGAAGGTCTCATACCGGGTGACGATCTGGTCCTGCCGGTTGGCCTGGATGAGGTCGAGCAGCGGCTGGGCCGGGATCCCGCACTCGGCCACGGTGACGGCCAGCTCCCGGAGCGCGGCGAGGGGCGGCGGCCCGGAGCCGTCGTAGAGGCGCGCGACGTCGGCCTCGAGGTCATCGAGCAGCCGCAGCCGCGCCTCGGGCGTTACCTCGTCCCCGATGTCGTCGGTCAGCCGGGCGAAGCCGTACAGCGCCATGAGGTGGCGCCGGTAGCGGGCCGGCAGCACGCGCATCGCGACCGGAAAGTTCTCAGCAGACGCCTTGGCCGCGGAATCGAGCGCGATCTGCTCGGCGGTCCCTGGCTGGACGGGGGCAGCCAAGGCGGGCTTCTGGGCACGTGCATGCTCGATACCGCTCACGTTGCCAGCCATGGCCATAGTGTCAGGGGTGCCGAGTTATGAATGCAAACAATGACGCATGCGTCACCTGACACGCGTGTCGGGGATTGGGCTATCGCGAGCGGCCCGGGGAACGTTTCCGGTGGCCGCGCGCAGCCCCGATTAGGCGTGCAGCCAGGCATGCTTCGCGGGCCGGATGAACGGGCCATTCCCGCTGACCTCAGCAGAGTTTTGGCCCGGCCGCAAGGGCCGGTGCCCGGGTGCCGGTTAATAGTTTGCATATGCAAAGCTCGCAATGATATAGGGGGACCTCAGGGTTGCTGCGCTGGACGTCAGCCCGGGAAGCCCCTGAACAGCGCCGTTCCGTCCGCATCGACATCTGTGCGACATCATTCAGATACAAAGCCGATACAAATTCGATGCAGTAACGACGCACTCTATGCCATCCGGCAATAATCCGCATGACAGAAACGCCCCACCCGGCCCGGGCGATACGGGTGGCTCACACAATGCACGCACACCGTGACCGGTTACCTCCGCACGCATCCTAAGACACTAGCGGGTATGCGCCGCCGGGCACGGGCCACACTTCCGCATGACACGCGATAGCAACGGGAAACTGCCATATATTCCGCTGAAAGACGTCACTAAGCGCTATGACGTGATGGCAATTCCCGTTTTGCCTCCGCGGGCTGGGACCCCGCGCTCACGGACGGTCAGGAGCGCCAGATGAGCACGAGGGCACAGTCGTCGTTGCTGCCCACGTCCCGCTGCAGCGTCGCCACCAGGTCGCCCGCGCCGGACCGGAACCCGTGGGTGACCAGGCGCTCGGCTTCACCGAGGAGCTTGTCGATGCCGGCGTCGATATCGCGGCCGGGCGCCTCGACCAGGCCGTCGGTGTAGAGCACGAGGGCATCACCCCGGCGCAGCACGCCCTCCTCGGGATTGGTCGGCACCGCCTGCAGATCCGGGACTACCCCGAGGACGATGCCGCGGGCCTGGGTGACCCGCCACCGGCCGCTCGCCGCGTCGTAGTGCACCGCCGGGGGGTGGCCGGCCGAGGAGATTACGTACTCCCCCGAGGTCAGGTCGAGGGAGAGGTGCACGGCGGTGACGAAGCCCTCGCTCCACCGGCCGCGCCGCAGGTAGGCGTTGGCCGCGGCCAGGAAGTCGGTCCTCGGCACCGAGCCGAGCAGTCCGCCGAGCGCGCCGGACAGCAGCAGGGCCCGGGTGCCCGCGTCGATTCCCTTGCCCGACACGTCGACCAGCGCCACCTCGAGCGTCTTGCCGTCGGAGTAGGAGACGACGAAGTCGCCGCCGAACGACGCGCCCCCGGCGGGGCGCAGCACCACGTCCGAGCCCCAGCCCTCCCCCAGCGGGGGGAGCTTGCCCTGCTCCCGGATCCGGTCGCGCAGCTCGATCAGCATCTGGTCGCCGCGCAGCCCCTGGAGCCCGAGCTTCGCCCTGGTCCGCGCGAGCACGTCGGCGAACGCCGCCGTCACCACGATCGTGGCGACGATGCCGGGGCCGGCCCGGTGTTCGGCGATGGCGTACGCGACGACCGCGGCGGTGATCACGAACAGCACCCGCAGGGCCCGGACCCAGAGCAGCAGGCCGCCCGCCAGGATCGGCAGGATGATCACGCCGGGCGAGAACCACCACTCCGACAGGTGCACGGCGGCCACGCCGATGGCGACCACCGCCACCGTGAGCACGAAGGCCATCCGCCGGTTACGCGTGATGAATTGCCTGCTCAGCACGGCACGCAGCTGCTGCCCGCGGACCCGGAGGCCTCGGGCCGCGCGCTGCGGGAAACGTACCGGGCGGGAAACCATAATGGCCGCACTGTATCCGCAATCGCCGCTTGATCACTGGCGGCACGCCCCGGTCCCGGCCGGTGGACACGCGCCGGTCCCGGCCCTGGGCACGGCCCGGTCCCGGCCCTGGGCACGGCCCGGTCCCGGCCCGCACGGGCGGCGGCCCGCCGGAGCCGGCCGCCGGAAAAGAGCTGGCCTTACCGCGCGGTCAGGTGTAGCAAGGCACACATGACGGAGCGCTATCCGATCCGGCCGATTTCCCCCGACGAGTTCGACGCTTTCCACCTCGTGGACGAGCACGCCTTCCACGGCGGGCCGCTGCCGGCCGGGAAGCGGCCCCAGGTCCTGTCGCGGTTCGAGTTCGACCGGAGCCTGGCCGCGTTCGACGGCAGCACCCCGGTCGGCATCGCCGGCGCGTTCAGTTTCCGCATGCGCCTGCCCGGGGCGCCGGCTCCGGTGGCCGGGGTGAGCTGGGTCGGCGTGCTCCCGTCCTACCGCCGCCGGGGCATCCTGACGCGGATCATGCGCCGGCAGCTGGCCGACATCAGGGACCGGGGCGAGGCACTGGCCGCGCTGTGGGCGTCCGAGGCGGGGATCTACGGCCGGTACGGCTACGGCCGCGCGTCCTGGCACGACACGTTCACGATCCGGCGCGGCGAGGGGACGCTGGCCGCGGACCTGCCCTCCGACGCCGACCTGCGGCTGCGGATCGCCCAGCCCGGCCAGGTCCGCCCCGAGCTGGCCAAGGTGTACGACACGGTGCTGGAGACCCGCCCGGGTTTCTTCGCCCGCAGCGAGGTGTGGTGGAACCGGGTGCTGGACGACCCCGAAGACAAGCGGAAGGACGCCTCCCCGCTGCGGTGCCTGCTGGCCGAGGACGACGCCGGCCCGCGCGGCTACGCGCTGTACGCAGGCGTCGGCCGCTGGGACGACGACCTGTTTCTGCCGGACGGCCAGCTGGACATCCGCGAACTGGTAGCCGCCGACCCGGCCGCCAGCGCGGCGCTGTGGGCCGACCTGCTCAGCCGGGACCTGGTCACCACCATCCGCGCCGCGATCCGTCCCGTCGACGACCCGCTGCTGTTCCAGCTGGCCGACCCGCGGCGGCTGCGGCCGGTCGTCACCGACGGCCTGTGGATCCGCATCACGGACCTGCCCACGGCGCTGTCGCTGCGCCGGTACGCGTGCCCGGTGGACGTGGTCCTCGACGTACGCGACAGCATCCTGGAGGAAAACGTCGGCCGGTGGCGGCTCCGGGCCGGCGCATCCGGTACGGCCGTCTGCGAGCCGGTGGACGCGGACCCGGACCTCAGCCTGGGCATCACCGAACTGGGGGCCGCCTACCTCGGCGGGACGCGCCTCGGCGCGCTGGCCGCCGCGGGCCGGGTCACCCAGCACCGCACCGGCGCGCTGGCCCACCTGTCGGCGGCCATGTCCTGGGACCCGGCCCCCTGGTGCCCGGTCATCTTCTGACCCCCGTCTTCCTGGGCCCGCCGCTCCCGTGACTCCCGCTACGGGCAGGGCCCGCCGCTCCCGTGACTCCCGCCCCAGGCAGACTTTCTGGCATATAGGCCTCGTCTGTTATCAACTCCGGGCGTGCCGCGACGGCGACACCTCGAACGTGGCTGCCAGCGTCGCTATAGGAGCCCAGGTCAGCCGCCGTCTACCACATCCTGACACGCCAAAAACGAATACAACTACTTAACCAACGACGCGTCCATGCGGCCCAAAACTCTGCCCGTAGTGGCGGGGGCCGCTGTGGGACACTGAGCGCATGCCAGGCATGAAGGTCACGCTCAGCGCGGCGATGCGGGCGAGGGATGTTTCGCGGCCGCACGCGGAAGATGAGGAAGCCGCCGAACGGGCCAGCGCGTCACAGCCGGGCGATCCAGCGGCCCGCTCCCAGGCCCAGCGGGGTCCCGCGCCCGCCGGCGCGGAACGAGTGGCGGCCGCGCCAGGCTCCCGGTCTCGCGAGTCCCGCGAGGCACGGCAGGACAGCTCCCGGTCACCCGAGTCGCGTGAGTCACCGGAGGGCACCGGGAACCGTTCCGCTCTCCCGAAGAGCGGCGGAGGCCGCCCCCGGCGCAGGCGCGGGCGGTTACCCGGCGGACAGGAGGGGCGGTTACCCGGCGGACAGGAGAGGCGGCAGCTGGCCGGTCTTTTCGTAGTCGGCGATCTCGGCCAGCCGTCGCGCATGGCGGGGCGCACCGGAGAACGGGGTCTCCACGAAGACCTTGGTGAAGGCGATCGCGTCGTCGACGCTGTACATCCGGGCGCCGAGGCTCAGCACGTTGGCGTCGTTGTGCTGCCGCCCGAGCTGCGCCGTCTCCACCGTCCAGGCCACCGCGGCGCGGACGCCAGGGATCTTGTTGGCCGCGATCGCCTCGCCGTTACCGGAGCCGCCGATGACGATGCCCAGGCTGCCCGGGTCGCCGACAGCGCTCGCCGCTGCCTTCATCACGTACGGCGGATAGTCGTCGTCCTCGACGTAGGTGGGCGGCCCGCAGTCCACCGGCTTGTGCCCGGCCCCGGAGAGCCAGGCCACCAGGTGGCCCTTGAGTTCGAATCCCGCGTGGTCAGATCCCAGGTATACGCGCACGGGCCCCAGTCTGTCAGAGGCACGGCCCGCCATGAGGACGGCCCCCCGGGGCTCACTCGCGCGCGCCGTTTTCCGATTCCTGCTGGCAGTCAGTCGAAGATGGGGTCGCGGGTGCGGGAGCGCTTGAGCTCGAAGAAGCCGTCGGTGCTGGCGATCAGCTGTACGCCGTCCCACAGGCGGGCCGCGGCCTCACCGCGCGGGATCGGCGAGACGACCGGGCCGAACACCGCCATGCCGTTCACGGAGATCACCGGGGTGCCGACCTCGTAGCCCACCCGGTCCATGCCGTCGTGGTGGCTGGCCCGCAGCGCCTCGTCGTACTCGGTGGAGTCCGCCGCGTCGGCGAGGCTGGTGGGCAGGCCCGCCTCGGCCAGCGCGGCCTCGTACGTCGCGCGCTCGCGCGGGGCCTTCTCCTGATGGAAGCGGGTGCCCAGCGCCGTGTAGAGGCGGCCCAGCACCTCCGGCCCGAACTGCTGCTCGGCCGCGATGCAGATCCGGACCGGGCCCCACCCGGTCGCCAGCAGTTCCTTGTACCGCTCGGGGAGGTCCTCCTTGTCCGCGTTCAGCACGGACAGGCTCATCACGTGCCAGCGGGTCGTGACCGGGCGGACCTTCTCCACCTCCAGCATCCACCGGGACGCAATCCACGCCCAAGGGCAGATAGGGTCAAACCAGAAATCGACAACCGTGGTCTCCTGCTCACTCATGCGCGCCTCTCGTTATGCGTTTTGCGTTGCCCGCCCGGCCCGCGATCCGGGTCCGGCGGAAGCGTTGTCCGGCCGGCGTACGCCTGCGACAACCCGGTGTCCGCGCGGCTCATTCCGAGCCGTGGGAGGATGCCAGGACGATGCTCCGGGGGGAGCAGGCGAACCATAGAGGCAGGAAAAAGGGGATCCGCAGGTGACAGCCAACCTCACCCACGATGAGGCCCGCGAGCGGGCTGACCTCGTCACCGTCTCGTCCTACCGGGTCGAGCTCGATCTGACGGGGGGCGAGACGACGTTCCCTTCGGTCACCGTGGCGAGGTTCCGCTGCTCCCGGCCCGGTGCCAGGACGTTCATCAACCTGACCGCACCTGAGGTCCGCGCGATCACCCTCAACGGGGCGCCGGTCAGCCTGGACGCGTTCGACGGCGACCGGATCACGCTGGCCGGGCTGGCCGCCGAGAACGAGCTCCGGGTAGTCGCGGACTGCGCCTACTCGCGCAGCGGCGAGGGCCTGCACCGGTTCACCGACCCGGCCGACGGCGCCGTGTACATGTACTCCGACCTGGAGACCTTCGACGCCCACCGGATCTATGCCTGCTTCGACCAGCCCGACCTGAAGGCGACCTATGAGCTGACCGTCACCGCGCCGGACGACTGGCAGGTCATCTCCAACATGGCGCCGGAGGAACGGGGACCGGCGGGCGAGAACGCCGCGCGCTGGCACTTTCCGCCGACCCCGGTCATGGCGACGTACATCACGGCGGTCGCGGCCGGGCCGTATCACGTCGTCCGGGGCTCCTGCGACGGCATCCCGCTCGGCATCTATTGCCGGCAGTCGCTGGCTGAGTACCTGGACCCGGACGAGATCTTCGAGGTCACCCGGCAGGGCTTCGGCTTCTACCACGCGGCGTTCGGTGTGCGGTACCCGTTCGGGAAGTACGACCAGCTCTTCGTGCCCGAGTTCAAGGAAGGCGCGATGGAGAACGCGGGCTGCGTGACCTTCCTGGAGAGCTACATCTTCCGGTCCCGGGTCACCGACTTCGCGCGCGAGGCCCGCGCCGAGACCATCCTGCACGAGATGGCGCACATGTGGTTCGGCAACCTGGTCACGATGCGCTGGTGGGACGACCTGTGGCTGAACGAGTCGTTCGCCACCTGGGCCGGCACGCTGGCCGAGGCCGAGGCGACCCGCTGGACGTCGGCCTGGACCACGTTCGCCCAGCTGTACAAGGCCTGGGCGTACCGGCAGGACCAGCTGCCCTCCACCCACCCCATCGCGGCGGACATCCCGGACATCCACGCGGTGGAGGTGAACTTCGACGGCATCACCTACGCCAAGGGCGCTTCCGTGCTGAAGCAGCTCGTGGCGTACGTGGGACGGGACAACTTCCTGGCCGCGGTGCGCCGCTACTTCGCCGCGCACGCGTGGGGCAACGCGACGCTGGCGGACCTGCTCGCGGCGCTGGAGGAGACCTCCGGCCGGAACCTGAGCGTGTGGTCCCGGCAGTGGCTGGAAACCGCCGGGGTGAATACGCTGCGGCCCGAGTACGAGACCGACGCCGACGGCCGGTTCACTTCCTTCGCCATCCGCCAGGAGGCCGTCCCCGAGTACCCGGTGCTGCGATCGCACCGGATCGCGATCGGGCTGTACGACCACGGCGGCGACGGCCTCGTGCGGCGGCACCGGGTGGAGACCGACGTGGCCGGCGCGCTGACCGAGATTCCCGAGCTGATCGGCGAGCACCGGCCCGACCTGGTGCTCGTCAACGACGACGACCTCACCTACGCCAAGATCCGGCTGGACGACCATTCCCTCGGGACGCTGATCCAGGCCATCCGCGACTTCCGGGACCCGCTGCCCGCGGCGCTGGCCTGGTCCGCCGCGTGGGACATGTGCCGTGACGCCGAGATGGCCGCCCGGGATTACGTGCGCCTGGTGATGCTCGGCGTCGATTCGGTGGCCGACATCAGCGTCGCGCAGACCCTGCTGCGCCAGGCGTCCCAGGCCGTCCGGCGGTTCGCCGAGCCGTCCTGGGAAGGCACCGGGCTCGCGCTGGTGGCCGACCGGCTGCACGAGCTGCTGATCGCCGCGGCGCCGGGCAGTGACGCGCAGCTGGCCTACACCCAGGCGCTGGCCGGGGCCGCGCTCTCCGACCGGCACCTCACGCTGCTGGCCGGCCTGCTGGACGGCACGGTGATGTTCGAGGGGCTCACCATCGACACGGACCTCCGCTGGACGTTGCTGTACCGGCTGGTCAGCCGGGGCCGTGCCGGGGACGCGGAGATCGACGCGGAACTCGCGCGGGACGCCACCGACGCCGGCGAACGGCACGCCGCCTCCTGCCGGGCCGCCATCCCCGATCCCGAAACCAAGCGCGCGGTGTGGGAAGAGATCATCAGCGGGAAGCTGCCGAACGCCACGTTCCGGGCGACGCTGAGCGGGTTCGCCGACCCGGACCAGCGCTCGCTGACCGAGCCGTTCCGGGACCCGTATTTCGCCGTGCTGGCGGACATCTGGCGGGAGTGGAGCTCGGACATGGCGCAGCGGTTCGTCGCCATCGGGTACACGATCTGCCCGGTCTCCCAGGAGACGATCACGATCACGGACGACTACATCGCGCGGACCCAGCCGCCCGCCGCGTTGCGCCGCCTGCTCGTGGAGGGCCGCGACGACGTGGCCCGCGCCCTGCGCTGCCGCGACCGTGACGCCCTGGCCGACTGACGCCGCCCTGGCCGACTGACGCCGTCCGCCTGCGATTCGGCCTTCAGGCAATCCGGGCAGCGTAGCGCTAGGGAGACAACGAGCTCCTTACCCGCCAGCGAGGACTGACGCGCCCGTACGGCAGCGACGCTAGCCATGACTTACCGATGAGTTTCACCGCTGCGGGGCGTCAATACAGCGTCCGGATCCGGATCCGGACCCGGACCCGGACCCGGACCCGGCACGGCCGGATTGCCGGCTACCGAAGTCAGGTCCGCGATCGGAGAGGTTTCACCATGCCGAAGTTCGTGACCATTGGATATGGCGATCGCGAGGGATATGACCGCACCGACCCGGCGGTAAGAGATGCGGCGCACGCGCATGACGCGCGACTGCACAGCGGGGGAGCCGAAATGGGGATCGCCGGCGCACCCGTGCAGGTACGTAATCACGACGCCGCCGGCGTCGAGACGGAGAGCGGCTCGTTCATGCGTTCCTCGCTGCCTGTAGCCGGCTTCGCTGTGATCGAGGCCGCCACCTTGGCGGAGGCTGTGGAGATCGTCTCGGGAACTCCCTGCGCAGTTGCCCACGGTGTCGTCGAGGTATGGCCGCTTGAACAGACGCCGTAAGCAGATCGGCTAGCGGAGGGTCTCCGGTTCTGTGAGCCCCCGCGCGACAGGCCGCGTCAGAGCTGCCGGCGGGCGATGGCATACCCGATGCCCGCACGCCGGCTGACGCCCGTCACCAGGGCGTTCCGCCCGCGCAGCGGCAGCAGGTCCCCGCGCAGCTGGCCAGGTGACGGTTCATTCGGGGTCACGTGGCCAGTGTCACGGATGCCGGCGCCCGCGGGTCAGCCGGCGGCCCCGAGGGCGACGATCTCGTCGAGGCGGCGGATGTGCTCATGCCCGTCCGGGGCGGGGCAATAGCCGTGCGGGTCCAGGTGGATGGGCCGGACCCCGGCCGCGAGCGCACCCGTCACGTCGTAACGCAGGCTGTCGCCGACGTGGACGACCGTGCTCCGTTTCACGTCGGGCAGGCCAAGCGCGTCCAGAGCCAGCGCGAAGATCGCCGGGTCCGGCTTGGACACGCCGACCACCGCCGAGTCGATGACCACGCCTACCTCGATGCCCGCGCCGGCGAAAGCCGCGCCGCCGCCGGGGGCAAAACAGACGTCCAGACGGCGTAGCGCCTGCTCAACCTCCCCCGTCGAATTGGAGACGATACCGAGCGGGACGCCCAGGGCGGCGATGCCGCGCAGAGCGTCCCCCACCCCCGGCCCCACGTGTGTCCAGGCAAATCCCTGCGTCAGGCCGGCGATGTCTTCGGCCACGGCCTTCACGTCGGCGGGCCGGACGCCGCACGCCGCGGCGAAGTCCCGCAGGTACTCCAGCCACCATTGGCCGCCTGGCGGCTCCCGGCCAGGGTCGTCGCAGTCAGCCATCGCCCGGTAGTGCGCCCGCTCCAGATCGGCCGCGGACGGCTGCAGCCCGGCGGCCCGCAACGGCGGGAGCAGGAGTTCCAGCGACGGGAAGATCATGACCCCGCCGGCGTCGAGCAAGATCGCATTCAGCGCGGAGCTGGGGCTTCTGTCAGGGCTTCGGGTAGGCACAGGGAAACTTTATGGCCTGGCCTGGATAGATACCCGCGGCGTTAATACGCTGGCCGGGATCTCGTCGGTGTCACCGGCAGCCGTGGAGCTGTCACGCGGCAGCACGTCCCACGCGCTGGGCTTGACCGGCGCCCCGCCGAACGAGTCGGACCTGGCGGCCGTGCGGGCCCCCACCGCGCTCAGGCCACGGGTCGTGCTGATCATCTGAACCTGGTTCCGGCCATCCCGCTTGGCCCGGTACAACGCCGCGTCCGCCGCCGCGAGGAGTTCGCTCAGCTCCCGGCGCGAGCCGGCGTCCAGCGCGGCGACGCCGACGGAGACCGTGACCTGAACCGACTGGCCATCGGGGGTATGCAGGGACATTCCCGAGATATGGTCACGAACCCGGTCCGCGATGCGGAACGCGTCGACGGCGCGGGTATGCGGCAGCAGCAGGACGAACTCTTCCCCGCCGAACCGGCCCGCCGAGTCGTATTCGCGCAGCACCCCGGGCAGGCAACGGGCGATCTCCTTGAGCACCTCGTCGCCGAACAGGTGACCGTAGGTGTCGTTGACCCGCTTGAACCAGTCGATGTCCAGGACCGCCACCGCGAGCGCCATCCGGGCCCGCACCGCCCGCACCACCTCGGCTTCCGCCTCGCTCTCCCAGGTCCGCGCGTTCAGCAAGCCGGTCTTGGCGTCCGTGCGTGACGCGTTGAGGAGCTGGGCATGCCGCAATGACCGCTGCAGCAGCGCGACCACGGGAAGAGCGACGGGGGCCAGGAAGAAGTTCCCGGCGACCCCGTAAGTGACGAGGACCCCGATGCACTGCTCTGCGAAGTCGTTGTACATCGACTCACGGTTGAAGAAACTATCCCGGATGCCGACCGTGGCATCTGATCCCTTGACCGCGATGATCATGAAGAGCTTGCTGGTCAGGACACCTGCTATGGCAGCGATCATCACCGCCAGGACCCAGACCAGGTGGTGGACGGTCACGGTCGAGCTGCCGGTGAAGGTCAAGCCGGGCAGCAGCCGGAAGACCACCCCGGCGATCACGAAGGACAGGCCCGAGACGGCGGCGCTGTACGCTCGCCGGTAAATCGGAGCACGCCGGATGCGCCACTGGATGAGCGTGTACTGGACGATCGAGATGATCAGGACGTAGACAGGCGGCAGCAGCAGGCCGGCCGGCAGGTTCCAGGCTCCGTAGATATCCTTGATCAGCCCGCCCTTCTCCCCGGCACTGCGGGTCAGCTCCACCGTGACGGCGACGCCGCCCAGCAGCAACCCGAAGAGCACGAGGTCGCGGACCCTGAAGGTGACGGTCGCGGCACTGACGCCGAGCACCGTCAGGTCGGCCGTCACCAGCAGGACGATCAGGCCGATCAGCCACCGGGGTTCGGTCCAGACCGGCCACGCCCTGACCGCAGCAACCCATCGAGCAGAGCTCAGATGGGCGCGAGTCATAAGCATCCTCTCAAACGGGAGCCGCCTGCCCGATCGGCCCAGAGGCGGCCGCCACGTCTATTGTCCCGCATTGTCAGGACCAACGATACCTACTGTCAAGTACCGGCTACAGGCCGACGCGAAAGTAGTTTGAGCTGCGCTTCCTTTCCCCGTCTTAGGCCGAGTTTCGCTTGAACGTATGAAATCATCCGGTACTGGATATTTCAGACATAATACCCTCTGTCATCGGCCGGCCACTGACGCCGCCGTGACCCACGGAAAAGGGGGCGCCCAGGCCGCTGTGATCCGCAGAAAAATGGGGGGCGCTCACTAAGTAACAAGAACCCATTCTGTACCACGAACCACTTTGGCAACTCTAGTAACAGGAAGGAGCGGTGTCGTGCGTACCGACAACTGGGGCTGAACCTCCGCCCACAGCACCTTCCCCCCGACCGCGCGCACAGGAAGGACCCGCCACGATGCGCACCGACAACTGGGGCTGAACCCGCCACCGCCGCATATCCCCGAACCCGCCACACAGGAAGGACCCGCCACGATGCGCACCGACAACTGGGGCTGAACCCGCCACCGCCGCATATCCCCGAACCCGCCACACAGGAAGGACCCGCCACGATGCGCACCGACAACTGGGGCTGAACCCGCCACCGCGACACATACGTAACCCGGCTAACGGAAGGAACCGCGCCATGCGCACCGACAACTGGGGCTGAACCTCCGCCCACGGCACGCTCCCCCGACCCTGCGGACAGAAAGGACCGGCCACGATGCGCACCGACAACTGGGGCTGAACCCGCCACCGCCGCATATCCCCGAACCCGCCACACAGGAAGGACCCGCCACGATGCGCACCGACAACTGGGGCTGAACCCGCCACCGCGACACATACGTAACCCGGCTAACGGAAGGAACCGCGCCATGCGCACCGACAACTGGGGCTGAACCTCCGCCCACGGCACGCTCCCCCGACCCTGCGGACAGAAAGGACCGGCCACGATGCGCACCGACAACTGGGGCTGAACGCCCGCCACCGGATACCGAGACCACGGCCAGACGAAAGGAACCGCGCCATGCGCACCGACAACTGGGGTTAATCAGGACCCTGCGATAAGCCGAGCTCAGGCTCGTCCTACTTTTCGACTTTATGTGTGAATATGCAGGCTGCTATTGTGCCGATTGATCTGCTTAGCGTCACACAGTGACGACGCGTCGCCGATCGGTGATGCAACGGTCATCCGCTGGGCCAGCGGTGAGAGACGTGACGGGATGTATCCCGTCAGGGTTACCAGGGCTGGGCGTGTGGGGTGACCGCGCGGCCAAGCCACAGGCCAACGACGGCCTGGAGGCTGGCCACCAGCAGCGTGAAACCAGCACCGAAGACGGCGTGCGGGGGCAGCCCGGCGAGCGCCGCGATGACCTGCGCGGTGGCCCCGGCGGGCTCACCGCGCGCGGCCTGCCACAGCAATGGCGCTCCCCAGCCCAGCGCGGCCATGACGACCACGCCGGGCAGCACATGGCGCAGCCGCCAGCCGGCCTGCCCGGCGGCTATACCGATGGCCACGCCGATGACGAACGGGGCGAACCACAGCCCGAACCGGGCGGCCACCGCGATCACCACGGCCCCCGCGACCAGGGCGGCTGCCCACCAGCCGAGCCGGCCGCGGGAACGCTTCGGGCCGAACATCGCCTGGCGAGGCCCCCGGCCCAGCCGCCGCGTCCCGCCGTCCGCGCCCGGCCGCCGGGCGGCCCAGGACCCGCCGAGCCGGTAACTGCCTCGCTTGCCCAGCTTCCTCAGGTCAGCCACGCCGGCCTGCCAGCGGCTCGGCAGCGGGCCGCAGGGACCAGTGGATGGTCCCGGCGCTGTTTGCGCTGGCCATCGGCAGGTAACGCCTGTCCCACCAGTCGGCGATCAGGTCGGTGTACCAGGGGGACGCCGGGTTCTCGCTCTGGCCGCCCGGGTAGACGCCTTCCGCCGACGAAGGGCCGCCGCCGGACGCGGACCCGGAACCGGAGAAGCCCACGACCATCCGCCAGCTCGGGCCGATCATGGACTGCAGGCCGCCTTCCGCCGCGTCCACCGTCCAGGCGTCCCCGCTGGATGCGCGCGGGCCGTACCCCAGCCCGGCCGCGCCGGTCAGGGACGGGAAGTACCGGGTGTGCAGGCGCGCCCAGGTCCAGCCGCCCGGGGTCCCGCCGAATGTGGTGGCCAGATGCGCCACCGCGGTGCCGAACGCCGCCCGCATCACCTGGGCCGCGGTGCGGTGCGCCCCTGACGGCAGGGTGAAGGCCGCCGACGGCGGCGCCGGGCCGGCCGTCCAGGCGGTGAGGTCCTCGGTCAGGCTGGTCGGCCAGGACGACAGGGCCAGGCCCGCGCGGTCCTTCCCGACCGGGACGTGCGCCGACGTCCACCACGGCTGGAACGCCGCGGAGATGTAATCGCCCCAGAACGTCCACCACACCGACGCCGCCGCCGAGCCGGTCGTCATCGTGCCGTTCCACCGGGCGAGCAGGTTCATCGCGGCCTTCTCCGGCCCGGTCAGCGCGCCCGGGTCCGCGTGCAGCGCGACCAGCAGCCGGGGCACGATCGTGACGGCCAGGTAGTCGGTCACGCTGCCCTGCAGCGCGGCGAAGCTGGCCGGCGTCAGCCCGGAGCGGCCGCGCAGGGCGGAGTAGATCTCGTTGGCACGGAAGCTGTTGTCGAAGAAGTCGGCGCTGGTGCCGATGTAATACGGGTAGGACGGCCCGACCGGCCGTTGGTTGGCGGTCGCGACGACGTGCCCGGGCGGGTCGTAGACCTGTGGCTCGGCCGCGTAAGGGATGACGCCGTCCACGTCGTCGGCGCCGGTCCCGGGCAGCGGGAGCCACGGGTCGCCGTGCGCGACCTGGGGGCAGTACCCGGCCGAGATGGCTCCGATGTTGCCGTGATCGTCGGCGTAGACGAAGTTCTGTGCCGGGGCGTGCCAGCCCGCGAGCGCCGCCTTGAACTGGCCGAAGTTACCGGCCTCGTCCACGCCGAGCAGCGCGGCCAGGTCGGCCGACGGCACGTTGCCCATCCAGTCGACCGCCATGGTCTGGCCAGCCTGCGTCATGATCGGCCCGTGCACGGTGAGGTATACGGTCAGGTGCGCCGGTGCGCCGCCGCGGACGTTGATCGTGTAGCGGACCCGCTGCGTCCGCCGCCACGCGCCGCGCCAGTAGTACTGGTCCGGGCGGCTGGCGCTGGTCCGCTCGGCGTAGAACAGGGCGGCCTGGTTCTGGGTGTCCGTGAGCGACCAGGCGATGTGCGCGTTGTGCCCGATGAGGACGCCGGGAACGCCGGGCACGGTGACGCCGCTGGCGTCCAGGCCGGGCGCGGACAGGGCCGCCTCGTACCAGACCGACGGCAGCGTCTGCGGCAGATGCGGGTCACCGGCGAGCAGCGCGCCGCCCCCCGCCACCGCGGGCCCGTTGGCGGCCCACGCGTTGCTGTCGGGTTCGCGGTGCACGAGCCCGGCGGGGAGCCGGCTGAGCTGGGCGAGCAGCGTACCCGCCGCCGTGGTGACGGCCGATGATGATCCCGAACGGGCCGCACTGGGGGCATTCCCCGGTCCGGCGGTCCCGGCGGACCGGCCCGCGCGCACCGTGGCCGGGGGGCCGGGCGCCGTGCTGGCCGCGTCCGGGGCGAGTGGCGTCAGGCCCGGATGCTGGTAGGGGCCCGGGTCGTAGGGGCTCTGCTGGTTAGCCGGGATGACCGGGAACCAGGCCATCGTCCGGGCCGCGCCGAGTGATTTCTCCAGTAGGGCGTCGTCCAGCGGCGTGGTTGTGAAGTCGAGTTCCTCGGTCAGCACACCCTGGACGACCAGCGAGTCCACTGGGGTCCACGGTCCGGGGTAGACGCGGGCCAGCGAGAAGGCGGCCGGCCAGTCGCCGTCCGCGCGGACCCTCGCAATGTCGTCGTTGACACCCTGTGCGTAGGCCAGCAGCGCCTGCCCGGCCGGGCCGGACCGAGGAGTCTGAGCCCATTCCCGCTGCGCGGTGCGCACCAGGCCGAGGCGCAGCTCGAACTCGTCGGACGACAGCTCGGACGGGCCGGCCAGCTGCGCGAGACGGCCCTCACCGAGCCGGCGTTCCTCGTCCATCTCGGCGAGCCGGAAGGAGGCGTGCACGTACCCGAGGGCGAGGAAGGCGTCGTGATCGGTCGACGCCCGGACCGACGCGATCCCCTGCGCGGTGTAGATCACCGAGACCGGGTGCTGCAGCCCCGGCAGGCGCAGCGTCTGCGACGTGGCCGGCTGGCCGCCGGCGGCGGAGGTCCACGCGCCCCGGCCGGCGTCGAGGACCGCGCCGAGCGGCGGGACGGTGCCGAAACCCGCCGCCATCACCCACAGCAGGACGGCGGAGACCAGGGCCGCGCCGGTCAGGTTGACGGTCCGGCCGAGCCTCCTCCACCGCCGGCGGCCTCTGCGCACGGAAGACAGTATCCCCCGGGGGGCGACCCCCGGACCCCCGCATGCGCTCCGCGCCCGCGCGGTGGTAACTCGCCGACACACCGGCCGCTCGCCGGGCCTGACGGCCCGGCTCAGTATCCCCCGGGGCGACCCCCGGACCCCCGCATGCGCTCCGCGCCCGCGCGGTGGTAACTCGCCGACACACCGGCCGCTCGCCGGGCCTGACGGCCCGGCTCGTTAGCCGGTAACGAACGCCTCGCCGTAACGCCGGCTCAGAAGCCGGGCGGAAACCGGTCCTGCCACGGGCGGGCCTGCTCGACCTGCGCGGACAGGGAGATCAGGGTGCCCTCCTCGCCGATCCGCCCGGCCAGCATGACCCCGATCGGCAGCCCGTCGGCGTTCCAGTACAGCGGCAGGTTCACCGCGGGCTGGCCGGACAGGTTGTACGCGGCGGTGAAGGGGGTGAACTGCTTCTGCCGTTCGAAGTTTGCGGCCGGGTCGACCTCGGTGAAGTAGCCCACCGGCACCGGCGGCGACGCCAGGGTCGGAGTGAGGATCGCGTCGTAGGCGTTCAGCGCGGCCAGCGCGGGGCGCAGCACCGCCTGCAGGTAGGCCTGGGCGAAGATCAGCTCACTGCCGTTGACCGCCATGCCGCGCGCGCGCATATAGCGGGTGAAGGGCAGCAGCAGGTCCTCGCGGGCCGGGTCGACGGGAGCGAGCGTCGCGTGGGCGTACCAGAGCGTCTCGAAGAACGGCACCACGTCCGGCCCGATCGGCGGCGTCACGTCCTCGACGTCATGGCCGAGCTCGCTGAGCAGGGCGCTGGCATCCTCGTAGGCGGCCACGCAGTCGGGATGGACGACCGCGCCCTCGACGGCGGGCGTGAGCGTGCGGCCGATACGGAGCCGTCCCGGGGCGCGCCGCGCGTGGCCGAGGAACGTCTCCCCGTCCGGCAGCGGCGGCAGCGTGTACATGTCACCCGGGTGGTTGCCGCTCATCACGTCGAGCAGCAGGGCGGCGTCGGCGACGGTGCGGGCGATCGGGCCGTTGACCGCCAGGCCGAACAGATCCGGGACGATCGGCCCGTCGGAGACCCGGCCGCGGGACGGCTTGATGCCGAACAGCCCGCACACGCTGGCCGGAATGCGGATGGATCCGCCGCCGTCGCTGCCCTGGGCCGCCGGGGCGAGCCGGGCGGCCACGGCCGCGGCGGCCCCGCCGCTGGAGCCGCCGGCCGACCGGGTAAGATCCCATGGCGTCCGGGCGGGCGGCCCGATCTCGGTCTCCGTGTAACACGGAAGGCCGAATTCGGGGGTCGCCGTCTTGCCGGTGATGACCGCGCCGGCGGCCTTGATCGCCGCCACGACGTAATCGTCACCGGTTGCCATATAGCCCGCATACGCGGCCGAACCGAAGGTCTGCCGGACACCGTCGACCATGTTCAGATCCTTGATGGGGATCGGGACCCCCAGAAGTGGCGGAAGGGCCGCCGACTCCGCGCCCCCCGTTACGGCCTTTTCCGCAGCCCGGGCCTGCTCTTGGGCAAGCTCCGCAGTTACCGTGTAAAACGCTCCGACCTGCGCGTTCAGCTCGTCGGTACGGCGCAGATAATGATTAGTGACCTCGACGGGAGAAAGCTGGCGGTCGCGGATGGCAGAGGCCAGGCCGGTCATCGAAAGCTCGTGAATCTGCGGCATGTCACCAAATGGTAGACCCGCTGACCCGGCAACCGCCGAAAATGTATTCCTGCCCCGTCGGAGACCTTCATACACTCCCCACAGCGACACAATTAACTCAGCCAGTGACCACTTGCGTTCGTCCTTTGGTCAGTTACGCTGGGCGTGTGGAACAGATGACATGGCTGACCAGGAAAAGCCATAGGTCATCGGCCCCGTCGAACGAACAGGGGCGCAACGGCGCGCGCCCGAATCATTCGGGTGGCGCCGTAGTGCCGCACGCAGGCCCGGCCGTTGTCGGCCCGCCAGAGGGAATAGGCCCGCCCGAGGGAACAGGGCCGCCCGAGGGAATAGGCCCGCCCGAGGGAACAGGGCCGCCCGAGGGAACAGGGCCGCCCGAGGGAACAGGGCCGCCAGCAACAGCAGGAGCAGCTGGGTCAGCTGAGGCGACCGGGTCGCCCGCATCAGGGTCACCTGAGACATCTGGGTCAGCTGAGCCGGAGAGCCCGCAGGAGCGGGAGTCCGCCCTGGGCTCCGCGGCGGACAACGCCGCGTTCCGGGCTGCGACCCGCAGCGTGTGGCCGGGTACCGAGGACCGGCTGGCCACCCCGGCCGGGCCCGCCGCGCCTGCCCCCAGCCGGGCCCCCGGCGGCCCCGGCGTGGCCAGCTTCGGGCCGCTGGGCACCGTGTCCTACGAGGAGGCCAGCAAGCAGGTCTGGGAGCCCCGCCGACTGTACAAGGAACCACTGCTCAGGCCCAGGCGCCGGCCGGAGGACGGCGGACCGGACCAGCGCAGCACGCGGCCGCAGCACCCGGCGGCGGCCCAGCCAGGAACGGAAGCGGCGGCCCAGCCAGGAACGGAACCGCGTCCGGGTGCGTCCGGAGCGGCGGCTCCCCCGGCGCCGCGGCGTGACATCCCGGTGCGGCGGCTCGCGATCACGGCGGGCAGCGGCGCCACCCCCGGATCCAGCTCAGACCGCCCCGGCGCGCTGGGCGGCTCCCCCGGGACCGGGCCGGGCGGCTCGCCGGGGACCGGGGCGGGCGGCCGGGAGCGCATCGCGGACCGGCTGCGCCTCGGCGACCTGCTGGCCGACTCCCGGATGCGGATCTGGAAGCGGCGGCTGCTGGTCGCGATCGTCGCGGGGCTGGTCTTCACGTTCATCTTCACCTGGCGTGCGGGCCTGACCGCCGCGGTGCTCGCGGGCATCGCCGACGCCGTGTACCGGTCCCGGACCACTGCGTCGATGCCGCCGGGAGTGCGGCTGACCGGCGCGCAGAAGCGCACCCAGCGCCAGCTCGCGCGGATGGAGCGGGCCGGTTACCGGGCGCTGCATTCGCGGCCCATTCCCGGCAGCCGGGAGTTCATCGACCACTTCGTGGTCGGGCCGACGGGCGCGTACGCGATCGACTCGGAGTCCTGGGACAAGCGGCTCCCCATCCGGACCAAGAACGCCCGGCAGATCTGGCACGGGCCGTTCAGCAAGAAGGACCGGCTGGAGCACGCGCGCTGGGAGGCGCAGCAGGCCACCGAGCGGCTGACCGCCGAGCTCGGTACCCCGGTGTACGTCCGCCCGGTGCTGGCCGTGTACGGGCCGAAAGTCCCGTGGCACTTCGCCACGATCCGCGAGGTCGACGTGTTCGACGGCGACCGGCTGCGCAAGTACCTGCGGCGCAACGCCACGCTGAAGGACCGGCCGAAGCTCACCTCGGGCGAGGTCGAGCAGATTTACGCGGCCGCGGCCCGGGTGCTTCCGCTCAATGATGCCGCGCAGCACACTCCGGTAGGCTGAGGAAAACCTGCGAGCAGGGCTTCCCTGCGCTCCTCGGCTCACATTTCGGAGATGACCGGTCATGCCACCGCTTCGGTCCCGCACTGTCACGCACGGCAGAAACATGGCGGGGGCCCGTGCCCTGCTGCGCGCCACGGGCGTCGCCCGCGAGGACATCGGCAGGCCGATCGTAGCGGTCGCCAACAGCTTCACCGAGTTCGTGCCCGGGCACGTCCACCTGCGTGAGGTCGGCCAGGTCGTCTCGGACGCGGTCCGCGCGGCCGGGGCGATCCCGCGCGAGTTCAACACCATCGCCGTGGACGACGGCATCGCCATGGGCCACGGCGGCATGCTGTACTCGCTGCCGAGCCGCGAGCTGATCGCCGACGCGGTCGAGTACATGGTGAACGCGCACTGCGCGGACGCGCTGATCTGCATCTCCAACTGTGACAAGATCACGCCCGGCATGCTGATCGCGGCGATGCGGCTGAACATCCCGACCGTCTTCGTCTCCGGCGGCCCGATGGAAGCCGGCCGCCCGGCCGGCGCGGCCGCCATCGCCGCGGGCGGGCGGAAGCTCGACCTGATCGACTCGATGGTCGCCTCGGCGGACCCGTCGGTGTCGGACGCCGAGCTGCTCGACATGGAGGAGTCCGCCTGCCCGACGTGCGGTTCCTGCTCCGGCATGTTCACGGCCAACTCGATGAACTGCCTGACCGAGGCGATCGGCCTCGCGTTGCCCGGCAACGGGACCACGCTGGCCACGCACGCCGCGCGGCGCGGCCTGTTCGAGCGGGCAGGGGCCGCGATCGCCGAGCTGACCCGTCGCTACTACACCGACGGCGACGAGTCGGTGCTGCCCCGCGCCATCGCCAGCCGGGACGCGTTCGAGAACGCGATGGCGCTGGACGTGGCGATGGGCGGATCGACCAACACGATCCTGCACCTGCTCGCCGCGGCGCACGAGGGCGGCGTGAACTTCGGCCTCAAGGAGATCGATGAGCTGTCGCGCCGGGTGCCCTGCCTGTGCAAGGTGGCCCCGAGCAGCAGTTACCACGTGGAGGACGTGCACCGGGCCGGCGGCATCCCGGCTATCCTCGGCGAGCTGGACCGGGCCGGCCTGCTCAACACCGCCGTCCGCACCGTGCACAGCGACTCGCTGCGGGAGTTCCTCGACGCCTGGGACCTGTGCTCGGACTCGGTCCGGGACGAGGCCGTCGAGCTGTACCACGCAGCGCCCGGCGGGGTCCGCACCACCAAGCCGTACTCGCAGTCGGCGCGCTGGGAGACGCTGGACCTGGACCGCTCCGACGGGTGCATCCGGGACGTGGCGCACGCCTTCACCGCGGACGGCGGGCTGGCCGTGCTCTACGGCAACCTGGCCCCCGAGGGCGCGATCGTCAAGACGGCCGGCGTGCCCGAGGAGCTGTTCCGGTTCGAGGGAACCGCGCGGGTGTTCGAGAGCCAGGAAGCCGCGGTGGACGGCATCCTCGGCGGCGCGGTCAGCGCCGGCGACGTCGTGGTGATCCGTTACGAGGGCCCACGCGGCGGGCCCGGCATGCAGGAGATGCTGTACCCGACGAGCTTCCTCAAGGGCAAGGGCCTGGGCCGGGCCTGCGCGCTGATCACCGACGGCCGGTTCTCCGGGGGCACGTCGGGCCTGTCCATCTGCCACGTCGCGCCGGAGGCGGCGGCGGGCGGCGTCATCGCGCTGGTCGAGGACGGCGACGCGATCACGATCGACATCCCGCGCCGCGACCTGACGCTCGAGGTGCCCGATGGCAAGCTCGCGGCCCGGCGGGACCGGGTGCTGGCCCGGCTGCACAGCTACCGCCCCGCCGACCGGGAGCGGACGGTCAGTGCCGCCCTGCAGGCCTACGCGGCGATGACCACGTCGGCGGCGCAGGGCGCGGCGCGTGACGTCGGCCTGCTCGGCGACCGGTCCGGCGGACGTTGACCTGCGGGCCGGGCGGACGTTGAACGGGCAGGATTTCGTCCGGGCTGCACGCGGCTCCGACGCCGCCGACGTCGCCCGCATCCAGGTGGAATGCTGGCGTCGCGGGTATGCCGGGCTCATCCCGGATCCGGTGCTGGCCGAGCTGACGAGCGACGACGCGCGCGGTCAATGGCGCGAGCGATGGGCGGAAGCGATCAGCAAGCCGCCAACGAGCAGGCACCGGGTGCTGGTGGCCACCAGTAACCGGGACGCCGTGGGCTTCGCGTCGGTGGGGCCCGCCAGCGACCCGGACCGCTGGCCAGCCACCGACGGAGAGCTGTACGAACTGCGCATCGCGCCCGGCCTGACCGGTCATGGCCACGGCAGCCGGCTGCTCAACGCCGTGGCCGACACCCTGGCCGAGGACCGGTTCACCCGGGTGTCGGCGTGGGTGCTGGAATCCGACACGGCGATGCGCGGTTTCCTGGAAACCGCGGGATGGGCCAGCGACGGCGCGCGGAGCGAACTGGACATGGGCGTCCGCGTCCCGATCCTGCGGCTGCACGCGGCGCTGGCCGCGCCGCCCGACTGAGCACAGAGGGAGCGGAATTGGCTCAGCCGCGAGACTGGCTGGCGGGCACCCGGCCACGGACGTTGCCGGCCGCGGTCGTCCCCGTGCTCATCGGCACCGGGGTCGCCTTCGGCTACGGCAGATTCTCCGCGTGGCGGGCGGTGCTCGCCCTGATCGTGGCGCTGGCGCTGCAGATCGGCGTCAACTTCGCCAACGACTACAGCGACGGCATCCGCGGCTCGGACGAGGCGCGCGTCGGCCCGACCCGGCTGGTCGCCGCCGGCCTGGCGCCGCCCCGGCAGGTGCTCGCCGCGGCGTTCGGCTGTTTCTTCGCCGCCTGCGTGGCCGGTCTCGTGCTCGCGATCTTCACGTCCTGGTGGCTCATCCTGGTCGGGGCCGCGGCGGTCGGGGCCGCCTGGTTCTACACCGGCGGCAGCCATCCGTACGGGTACCGGGGGCTGGGCGAGGTCGCGGTGTTCGCGTTCTTCGGGCTGGCGGCGGTGGCCGGCACCGCCTACGTGCAGATGTCCGCGCTGAGCTGGCTCGGGCTGATCGCCGCCGTGCCGGCCGGGCTGCTGTCCTGCGCGCTGCTGATGATCAACAACCTGCGGGACATCGGCACCGACGCCGACGTGGGCAAACGCACGCTCGCGGTGCGCCTGGGCGACCTGCGCAGCCGCACGGTGTACCTGACGTGCCTGCTCGCGCCGTTCGCCGTGGCCCTGGCCATCACCCCGGCGCGGCCGCTGGCCGCGCTCACCCTGGCCGCGCTGCCGCTGACGTTCGGCCCCATCCGGGCCGTCCGGTCCGGCGGGGCGGGACCTGCGCTGATCCGGGCCCTCGGGCAGACCGGCCGCCTGCAGCTTGCGTTCGGCGTCGCCCTCACCATCGGCCTGGCTATCCGCCTGTGACCGTACGACGGATGACCCCGGCGTGTGAGGGCGATCACACTGGGCCCCGACCCGGAAGTTCCGTTTGGAGCGGAAATACCCCCAAAGGGGAGCTGGCAGCTTCCCGGGCGTATCAGCAGCGCTGCGAGTTGTGATGAATGCTGCAACGTGGAGAAATGATTGGGTTTACGCTCTTGGGTAACGGTGATCAACGATGCCACAGTGATGAATCCGCGGGTACGGCGACCGGGAGGAGCCTATGACGTATCCCCGCAACGCTCCGCCTGCCGGGGCGGACGGAGAGCGGGCTGCCTTCCTGCGCGATCTTCGCGCGCTGCGTGACCAGGCGGGCCTGCAGCCCCAGGAACTTGCGGCACGTGCGCATTATCCAGAAGACACGCTGAAAACCGCCGAGAGCGGCCCCTCTCTCCCTACTCTCCCCGTGCTGGAAGCGTACGTGCGCGCGTGCGGCGCGCGCCCGGCGGAGTGGGAGGAACGCTGGCGGCAGATCATGCAGGAGCCCGCCACCTCGCTCGAGCTGCCCACCCGGGCTCCCACGGCGGGCCGGGCGCAGACCAGGACGGCGGCGGTTTCGCCGGCGGGTTCCGCCGAGCAGGCAGTCATCGGATCGGGACTGGCCCGCGTCGCGGCCGGCCTCAATCCTGCGCTGGCTGGCTCCGACACCGGTTCATGGTTCTCCCGCCAGGACAGCGCGGCTGCCGGATCAGCGGCCGGAACGCCCGCGGCATCGGCCGCGCCCGCGCCGCCCGCGCCCGGGACGCCACTGGCCGGGCCGTCCATGGCCGGGTCAGCCATGTCCGGGCCGGCCACGGGGGCACCCCGGGAGCGGGACACGGCCTGGCGCCCGGCCGAAAACGAGACGACCTGGCCGCCTTCGGGCCATGAGACCAGCTGGCCGTCCACGGGACCGGAGACCGGGAGGCGCCGGCCGGAACACGAGACCACGTGGCCGCCTCCGGAACAAGAGACCTCCTGGCGGGGCCCTCAGCCAGAGACCACCCGACGCCCAGCGGAGCGCGAGACGCCCTGGCGGCCGACGGAACAGCACGAAACCTGGCGTTCAGCCGACCGCGATACCTCCTGGCGTCCCATGGCCGACGAGCCGGCGTGGCGCCCGCCCGCGGGCGCGGGACCGGGCACCGGGCAGCCGCCCAGGCCTGCGGATCCCCCGCCCGCCGCGGCCACGCCGCCCTTCGGGCCGGCCGAGCCCATGGCCGACCCGGCCCCGCCGGGCACACCGGGCGGCCGGGCCTCAGGCCGGAAAAACACTGCCACCCTGGACGCGTCGGACCTGCCGTCGGCCTCGGGTAAGCCGGCGCGGCGGGGCACCGCCCTCGCCGTGCTCTCCGTGGCGGCGATCCTCATGGTCGCGGCCCTGCTGTGGCTGGCCCTGGTCTCCTAGCCCATCCGGCGAGCGAGCCGCCCAGCCGCCGAGCTGGGCGGCCGGATCTGCGGAGCGCCCAGTCAGGGGACGATCGGGGGGATCGGCTTCGGCCTGGGCGGTTCCGCCGCCAGGGCCCGGGGCTGCGGGATGACCTCGAGCGCGGGAACCGGATCCCTGGGCGCGCGCGGCCCGGCCGGCCCCGCGTCGCCCGCCGCCGCGCCATCCGGCTCGGCACCGTTCACCGCGTCCGCGCCGTTGCCGTCCCCGCCCGCCGGGACCGCCCCGGCCGCATCGGCGCCGTTCACCGCCCCGCCGTTCGCGGCCGGACCAATGGCCTCGGCCAGGCCGGCAGCGGCCAGGCCGGCAGCGGCCAGGCAGCGGCCAGGCCGGGGACGGCGGCTCAGGCAGGCCCGTCCCGTTCCCGGTGCCCGCAGCCGCCGTGCTGGCGGTCCCGGTGCCGTCCTCGCCGCGGGGCCCGTCGAAGGCGGACGTGATGGCCTTGAGGGCCGACGTGACCTCGCTCGGGATGACCCACATGGTGTTGCCCGGCCCCTGGGCGAGCTGCGGCAGCGTCTGCAGGTACTGCCAGGCGAGCAGCTTCGGGTCCGGGTCGTTACGGTGCACGGCCTGGAAAACCGTGCCGATAGCCTGCGCCTGGCCCTCGGACCGCAGGATGGCCGACTGCTTCTCCCCTTCCGCCGTGAGGATGTTGCTCTGCTTCTCACCCTCGGCGGTAAGGATCTTCGACTGCTTGACACCTTCGGCGGTGAGGATGGCGGCGCGCTTCTCCCGTTCGGCGCGCATCTGCTTCTCCATGGCGTCGACCACGCTCTTGGGCGGGTCGATGGCCTTGATCTCCACCCGGGTCACCCGAATACCCCACTTGCCGGACGCGTCATCCAGCACGCCGCGCAGCAAGTTGTTGATCTTGTCCCGCGAGGTCAGGGTGTCCTCCAGGTCCATCGAGCCGATCACGCTCCGCAGCATGGTCGCGGTGAGCTGCTCGATGGCCTGGATGTAGTTGACGATTTCGTAGTCGGCGGCGCGCGGGTCGGTGACCTGGAAAAAGAGCACCGTGTCGATGAGCACCACCAGGTTGTCCTCGGTGATCACCGGCGCGCCCTTGAAGGAAACCACCTGCTCCCGCAGGTCGATCTCCTTCTTGACCCGGTCGATGAACGGGACGATGAAGTTCATCCCCGGCTGCAGCGTCTTGCGGTAGCGCCCGAGGCGCTCGACGTTCCGCGCCCGTGCCTGCGGCACGATGCGCACCGAGCGGACCACGACCAGGATCAGCAGAAAGGCGACGATGACGCCGATGAGGAGTTCCGCGAGTGCCATGATCACTCCCGTGGGTAGACGAGGGCGGTCGCGCCCTCGATCTGGATAACATCGACGGTGGCGCCTGCCGGGATAACGAGGGTCTCGTCGTAGGAGCGGGCCGACCACTCCTCGCCGCCGATCCGTACCCGCCCGCCGTGGCCGTTGACTTCCTGCTGGACCAGCGCGCTACGGCCGACGAGCGCAGCCGTCCCGGTCCTCAGTGGCGGCTGCTTGAGATGGCGGACCGCGATGGGCCGGACCAGGCCGAGACCGGCCCCGGCCGCCACCACGAACGCCAGAATCTGGAATGGCACGGGAACCCCGACTGCCCCGACCACGGCCGCCACCGCGGCCGCCACGGCGAGCAGCCCAAGCGTGAGCGTCACGGTCAGCAGCTCGGCGACGCCGAGCACGGCCGCCAAGATCAGCCAGACGATCCAGCTCATGGCCGCTCCGCAAGGTCAACGGCGACGGCACCACGCCGGGCCGCCGCCTAGGCGTGAGCGTCGCGCCCAGGCCCTGATTTGAGAGTAACTCCGGCGGATGGGTACCGCACTTGTTACCCTGCGCACACTGCCGGGCCTGGCATGGGAGCGGCGATGGAGCCCACGCCAGGACGGAATGACCGCTAGACTCCGAAACTTGAACAAAAGTCCCAAATCGGTACAAAAAGCATAATGTGCATTCGCCCCGATTGGGCGTTCTGCCCGGCCTAGACTTTTTTCAGGATGGAATGCCGCTGGGAGCGGGCGCGTCTGATTCGGAGTCTTCAGGAGGTGCCCGGTGGAACGTGGTGACGCCGAACCCGACCGCGAGAGGTACGGGGTTGACGGCCGTCCCGCGCACCACCGCCCCGGGCGCCCGCCGTATCAGCCGGATCAGGAACCGGGCTACGAATACGGCGAACCTCCCCGCGCGGAACAGCGCTCATTTCGCGGGCCGGACCTACGGGGCACGCCGGGCCAGCGGGGATCACAGGACCCACGGGAACGGCCGGGCCCGCCACGGGCGGGCGGCGGCGCTCAGCCCGGCCAGGGGCGTCCGGGCCAGCCCGGCCAGCCTGGCCGCACCCGCAGCCCAGCCGGGAACGGAGTCCCGCTCCGGGACGTGTGGCCGGATCCGGACTGGTCGGATTCCGGCTGGGCCGATCCTCCCGCTATCCCGCCGCAGCGGATCCGGCCACGGCCCCTCCGGCCGCAGCCGGGACCCGGATCCGGGGACGATCCCGGCGGTTACGAAGGCCCGTACCCCAGCAGACGGCCGGGCCATTCCCCCGGCATGGGGCCGGGCGGATATCCGGGCGGGCCGTCGGCACCGCAGCGAATGCCGCGGCCAGCGCCTTCCGGTCCGGTAGGGCCGGCCGATCACGCCGGGCGTGGCTCCCCGGGTGCCGCCGCCCGGCCGGGCGCGGCGAGACCTCGCACCATGGCGGGCCCGCGCCGCCAGCCAGGCCCGTACCCGGCCGGGCCGTCCGCGGCGGCCCCCTACCCGGCCGGCCCGGAGACGTCCGGCCCGTACGCGCAGATGCGCCGCGCACCCGGCCCCCCTCCGGCCGCCCGTCCCGGCGCCCCTGGCTCGTACCGGGCGTCGGGCGCTGACGGGCGGGCGGGCAGGTACTGGCGAGGCACGGGCCGCGGGCTGGAAGACGGCGACCGGCGGGGCCAGCAGGACGGCTACGTCCCGGGGCCGGAAGAGGGCTACGGGCCCAGGCCCGGCGAGGAACACCGGCAGCAACCCGGCGGGGCCTACGGACCTGGACCGGCGGACGGCTATGGGCCCGGGCCTGGCGAGGCCTACGGACCTGGACCGGCGGACGGCTATGGGCCCGGGCCTGGCGAGGCCCACGGGCCTGGGCCGCAGGAAGGCTACGCGCCCGGACCTGGCGATAGCTACGGGCCCAGGCCTGCGGAAGGCTATAGGCCCGGACCTGGCGACGGCTACGGGCACCACTCCGGCGCGGCCTATGGACCTGGACCGGCGGAGGGCTACGGGCCCGGGCCGGGCGACGGCTACGGGCCCAGGCCGGAGGAGGGCTACAGGCCCGGACCCGGCGCGGCCCACGGGCCCGCGCCGGAGGAGGGCTACGGACCGGGCGACGGCTACGGGCCCGGGCCGCAGGAAGGCCACGGGCGCTACCCCGGCGGGGCCTACGGGCCCGCGCCGGAGGAGGCGTACCGGCGAGGGCTGCAGGATGGCTACGCGCCCACCTACGGGTCGGACGCCGCCTATGGGCCAGACGGCTCATACGGGGTGTACGGCGCCTACGGCTCTGACGACGCGTACGGGCTGGATCACGGGTACGCGGGCGGCGTTACGTACGGGCCGGGCGGCGCCGCGCACGGCGTCACTCTGGGCTATGACCAGGGCAGCCCGTACGGCCCCGACGGTGATTACGAGACCGGCGGCGCGTACGCGGCGGGCGGGTACAGCCCCGAAGGCACCTACGCACCAGGGAGCTACCAGGCGGACGGCGGATACGCGCCGGGCACCTACCGGGCCGATGGCGGCTACGGACCGGACAACGCGCCCGGCGGAGCGTACGGCGCACCCGGAAACTTCGCCGGCCGCGGGCCCACGCGGCCGGCCGCGCCCCGCCCCGGCCATTCCGGCCCCCGGCCGGTAATCCAGGGCCGGCCGCTGCCGCCGCCTGCCCGGCCCGCCGCGCCATCCGGTGCGCCGCACCGGCCCGGCCGGCCGATGCCGCCGCCCGGCCGGGTGGGCGCGCCCGGACCTCAGCAGGTCCCGCCGGGCGGGTTCGCGGACCAGCCCGGACCGCCGGCCGGACAATCCCCGGCCGGCGGAGCACCACCGGCCGGCGGAGCGGCCGGACCAGCCGGCCAAGCCCGGAACGGCGCTGGCTCTCCGGAACGAGCCGACGCCCAAGCGAAAGGCCACCGGCCCAGAGGCCGACCTGGCGGAATTCGCGAAAGACCTCCGGGATCTGCGCACCGAGGCCGGGCTCGGCTATCCGGAAATGGCCGAGCTCTCGCACTACACGATGAAGACCCTGGCCTCTGCCGCAGGCGGCCTGACCCTGCCGACGCTGCCGGTGATGGCCGCGTACGTACGCGCCTGCGACGGCAACGTCGCCGAGTGGGAAGACCGCTGGCACCGTCTCTCCGACACGGTGGAGCCGGCCCGCAGGGGGACCACGGCCGAGCCGGGAGCCGCAGCCGACGGCACCGCGGGACCCGGCACCGCGGGACCCGGCACCGCGGGACCCGGCACCGCGGGACCCGGCACCGCGGGGCCCAGCACGACGGAACCGGGCAGGTCAGCCGGCGCGGCCCCGGACCGGGGCGCGGGAGCCGGGGCCGGCCAGGGGGACGAGGCGCGACAGGACGCGACGCCGCAGGGAACACCCCGCCGGCGCACGCCGCGGCCCTCGCAGGTTTCCTCCCCGCGGCCGGCCCGCGAGGGCCCATCCGACCCGGATCCCGTACCGTCCCGCCCGCCGGGCCCCGGGCCGGATCAGGTGTACGTCATCACGTCGGCGGCTCCCCGGCGCCCCTACCGGTAAGGCCCGCGGGCGCCTGCCGCCGGCGGCAGGACCGGATGAAGCCGTTATGCTGCGGCCGTGAACGTCGCCTCTCTCGGCTACCGGACGGACCTGATGATCCGGGCCATGGAGGGCAGTGAGGTCACCGACTGCGGTGACCACATCGTGGTCCGGACCGTGGCGCACCCGGCGTACTGGTGGGGCAATTTCCTGCTGCTCGCGGCGGCGCCGGAGCCCCGGCAGACGGCGGCATGGCTCGCGCGGTTCGCGGAGGTCTTCCCGGCCGCGGAGCACGTGGCCCTGGGCATCGACATCACCGGGCCGGACGCGGCCGACCGGTCCGGGCTGGGTGAGGCCGGCCTGCGCCTCGAGCGAAGCACCGTGCTGACGGCCACCGCGCTTCGTGCGCCCCCGCATCCGAACCGTTTCGCTGATTTCCGGCCCCTGGTCAGTGACGAGGACTGGCACCGCTCGCTCGGCCTCCGGCTCGCGGCCGACGACGGCGGGGTACCCGCGGCGACGCGCGCGTTCTACGAGCAGCGCACGGCCGATGCCCGCGGGCTGGCCGAGAATGGCCACGGCGCGTGGTTCGGGGCCTTCGCCGGCGGCCAGCTGATCGCTCAGCTCGGCGTCTTTTCCGATGGCCACGGCGTCGCCCGGTACCAGAACGTCGAGACGCACCCGGCCTGGCGCCGGAAGGGCGTAGCCGGCACGCTGGTCTGGCTGGCGGGCCGCTGGGCTTTCGACCAGATGGCCGCGCGGACGCTCGTCATCGTGGCCGACCCGGCCGCCGGGGCGATCCGCGTCTACCGGTCAGTCGGTTTCGCTGACCGGGAGACCCAGACCGGCTTTCAGCGGCCACCCTCCGCAGCGCCCTGACCGGGCCTCACAGGCCGACGTGGCCCGTGACACCCGTCGTCGTGCCGCCGCCCACCCAGATGGTGCCACCGGGGTCGCGGGTGATGTGCACCCGGCCACGGCGGCCGAGCACCGTGCCCTGGCTGGCCACGTACGGCGCGGTGGCGTGCCCCGACGTCAGCAGCCATCCGGCCAGCGACGCGTTGAGGCTGCCGGTCACCGGGTCCTCCCCCACCCCGCCGAGCGCCGGGGTGAAGGCGCGAACCTCGAACGCCTCGGGCGAACCAGCCGGATAGGGTCCGGCCACGCCGATGTCGAGGTCGGCCGGGCCGGGCCGCAGGGCCAGCACCGCGCCGGCGTTTTCCAGCAGCACCCCCACCCAGCCCGGGCCGTTGTCCGCCCACTGCGCGTCGACGACATCGGCGCGCCTGATGCCCAGCGCGGACACGATCCGCTGCATGGTCTCCTCATCCACGGGTCCGGAACGCACGACCGGGGGGGCCGCGAACGCCAGCGCGCCGTCGATCCGCCGCAGCTCGATCAGGCCCGCGTCGCATTCCTGGACGATCACGTCCGCGCGCTGCGGGGTGCCGCCAGCGGCCAGCCAGGCGTGGCAGGTACCCAGCGTGGGGTGGCCTGCGAACGGGAGCTCACGGCTGGGGGTGAAGATCCGGATACGGTAGTCGGCCCCGGTAGCTTCCGGCGGCAGGACGAACGTCGTCTCCGAGAGATTCGTCCAGGACGCGAACCGCTGCATCTCCTCGGTGGTCAGGCCCTTGCCGTCGAGGACCACGGCGACGGGATTCCCGAAATACAGCTCGTCAGCGAACACATCAACCTGGCAGAAGGGGCGCTCCATGGCACCGAGTGTGCCACGTCCGGGTCCGAGCCCAGCAGGCCGATTCCTGCCCGTTTCCGGTGAATTCCTGCCGCCGGGCAGGCGGGCGGGCCAGGCGGCCGCCGCGGAGGCGGATGCTGGCCCGGCTTGCCGACGTGGGAGGATATGCGCGTGGTGCCGGCGGACAACCATGTTCACTCAGAGTGGTCATACGACACCACTGGTGAGGCGTCGATGACGGGGGCGTGCGAGCGCGCGCTCCGGGTCGGCGTTCCGGCCATCGCCTTCACCGAGCACCTCGACTTCACCCGGTGGGCAGCGGAAGACCCCGGCGCCGCCATCGGCCTCGAGCCCCGCCGCCGCGCCAGGATCCGGCCACTGGACGTTCCCAGCTACCTGGCGGCGATCGATGAATGCCGACGACGATTCCCTGACCTGCGGATTCTTTCCGGAGTCGAGGCGGGTGAGCCGCACCTGTTCGCGGCCAGCGCCGACGCTGTGGTCGGCGGCCATCCGTTCGACCGCATCCTCGGCTCGCTGCACGCGATGCCGTTCCGGGGCCGGCTCACCGGCATGCCGGCCATGTTCGGGATGCTCGGGCCGGACGAGGTGCTGCGCCGTTACTTCGCCGAACTGACCCGGCTGGTGGAGGCCAGCGACCTGTTCCAGGTCCTCGCGCACCTGGACTTCCCGCGCCGCTACTGGCCCGCGAGCGCCGGGCGGTACGAGGAAAAGGAATTCGAGGACCAGTACCGGACGGTCCTGCGGGCCCTCGCCCGGTCCGGCCGCGTCCTCGAGATCAATACGAAAAGCCCGCTGGCTTCGGTGGAACTGATCGGCTGGTGGCACGACGAGGGCGGCGGCGCCGTCTCCTTCGGCAGCGACTCGCATCAGGACTGGCGCATCGGTGACCGGTTCGACGTCGCGGTCAACATCGTCGAGGCGGCGGGGTTTCGTCCCGGCCGGGACCGGTTCGACTTCTGGCGGCGCTGATTCCGGCGGGCCCTGATTCTGGCGGCCCTGATTCTGGTGGCGCTGAGCACTCGCTGGGCCGGCTGTGACCGGCGTGACCGGCGTGATCGGATATGAGCGTGAAGGTACGGATCGGGATCGCGCTGGGCGGCTACGCGGACGCCGCCGGATTCACCACAGCCACTGACCGCCTGGAAGAGCTGGGCGCCGATTCGCTGTGGCTGCAGGAGATGGTGTACGGGCCGCTGGTGGAGCCGTTCACCGGCATGACGCAGGCGCTCGCCCGGACCCGGCGCCTCAAGGTCGGCACCGCGGTCGCGGTCCTTCCCGGGCGGCACCCGGTTCTGGTCGCCAAGCAGCTCGCCACGCTGGCCGCCCTCGCGCCGGGTAGGGTGCTGCCCGCGTTCGGCCTGCAGCCCGCGCGGGCGGACGAACGGCCCGTGTTCCCGGTGCCGCCCGGGCAGCGCGGCGCGGTGTTCGACGAGTCGCTCGAGCTGCTCCGGATGCTGCTCCGCGAGGAGACGGTGTCCTTCACCGGCCGGTACTTCAGCGTCGAGGATGCCAGCGTGGGCCCGCCCCCGGCCCGGCCGCTGGACATCTGGACGGGTGGCAGCGCACCGGGCGCGTTCCGGCGGGCGGGGCGGCTCGCTGACGGGTGGCTGGGCAGCTTCCTCACCCCCGCGGAAAGCCGGGCGGCGCGCGAAGCCATCCAGGCGGCCGCGGCGGAGGCCGGCCGGGAAATCGAAGCGGACCATTTCGGTATCAGCCTGGCCGTGGCCACCGGGGGGATTACGGATCAGCTGGCCGCCACCGTGCGTCAGCGCCGCCCGGAATCCGATCCGGCGACGCTGATCGCCGATGGCTGGGCTGCGGCCCGGGGCATGCTGGAGCAGTACATAGACGCCGGGCTGACCAAGTTCGTGATCAGGCCGGCCACCGCCGCATCGGGGCCCGGGGCCGGGGTGGCGCTGAGCGAGTTCCTCGGCCGTTTCGCCGCGGAATTGATGCCGCTGCAGACCTGAGGGGTCCGCCGGGAGCGATCACCCCGCAGGTCGTTCGTGAGCCTCCGCCTCGGCAGGCTGATCTTCGGCAGGCTGATCTTCGGCAGGCTGCTCTTCGGCAGGCTGCTCTTCGGCAGGCTGCTCTTCGGCAGGCTCCGCTTCGCCGAGCCCGAGCCGCTGGTGCAGGGTCCTGAGCGGGGCCGGGGCCCACCAGTTGCGCCGGCCGAGCAGGGCCATCAGGGACGGGACGAGCAGCGCACGGACGATGAACGCGTCGATGAGGACCGCGGCGGCGACGCCGAGGCCGACCTCTTTGAGGAAGACCAGCCGGGACGTCGCGAACGCGCCGATGGCCACGGCGAGCAGCACGGACGCGGAGGTGATCAGCCTGCCGGTTCGCTGCATCCCCGTCGCGATGGCTTCGCGTTCTGGCACGCCCGGCTGCCGTGCTTCGCCGATTCTGGCCAGCAGGAACACGCCGTAGTCAGTGGACAGCGCGAAGGCCATCGCGGCTAGGATCACGAAGTCGGTCTCCTCGATCCCGCCCTGGCCGGTATAGGCGAGCGGTCCGGTGAAGCGACCATCCTGGAAGATGAACACCAGTACGCCGGTGGCCGCGGCCGCCGTCAGCGCGTTCATCAGCAGTGTCTTGATCGGCAAGATCACCGAGCCGGTCAGCAGCCACAGCACGAGCGCGGTGACGATGACCAGAATCGCCAGGGCGACCGGGAGCGTGGCGGCGATCGACGCGCCCTGGTCGGCGAAGTCCGCGGCTGACCCGCCGACCAGGACTGCTGCGGGAGCGGGGAGCGCCCGTACCGCGGTGACGGCCTGCTGCCCGGCCGCCGAGATCGGGTCGGCCGGGCTGGCCAGCCTGATTTCCCAGGTCCCGGGGGCGAGCTGGGCCGGCGAGCTGGCGCGGGTGATCCCGGGGATACGGCCCAGGCGGACGGCGTAACGGGCCAGAACGGGCTGGGCCGACGCCGGCGCGGACGCGACGACGAGAATTGGGTTCGCGTCGCTGGCCGGCGGGAAGTCGCGGGCCACGGTGTCCGAGACGACCCGCGCGCTCTGGCTGGTGGGCAGGACGGTCGCGTCGATGCCGCTCCAGCGCACATGCAGCGCCGGGAACGCGATCACCAGCAACAGCACCGTGGTACCGGCGGCCACCAGGGCGGGACGGCGCATCACGCCGTTGGCCAGCCGGTACCAGCCGCCGGTCTGGGCGGGCGGCTTGACCCGGCCGATCCGCCGGCTGAGCAGCATCAGCAGCGACGGGACGATGAGCAGGGCGCTGGCGGCCGCGACGAGCGCGACGAGCGCGCCGCCGAGGCCCATCGAGACCAGGAAACGCTGCGGGAAGACGGTCAGGCTGGCCAGGGCAGCCGCCACCGTGACCGCGCTGAACAGGACCGTCCGGCCCGTCGTGGCCAGCGTCACCCGCAGCGCGCGCTCCGCGCTAGGGTCCCGCTGAAGTTCCTCCCGGAACCGCCAGACCAGGAACAGGCTGTAGTCGACGGCGAGCCCGAGTCCGAGCCCGATCACCAGGTTCAGGGCGAAGATGGACAGCGGCAGCACCGCGTTGACGAGCCGCAGGACCAGGAACGTGCCGAGCACGGCCATCCCGCCGACCGCGATGGGCAGCAGGGCCGCGATGCCACGGAAGATGAAGAAGGCGAGAATCGCCAGCAGCGGGAAGGCAACAGCCTCCGCGAAGCCGAGGTCCGACGTGGCCTGCTTGCCCGTTTGCTCGCCCGCCACATCGGCGCCGCCGAGCAGTACACTCGGCCGGCCGTGCAGCGCCGCCTCGATGTTCCGCACGACCGTATCCGGATCGGGCGCGGCGCGCAGCGTCGCGGCCACCAGCGACGAGCGCCCGCCGGCGGAGACCAGGCCCGCCTGGTGACCCGGGGCGGGAGCCGTCACCAAGGCCACGCCGGGCACGTGCGCGATGGCGTGCGCGGTGGAACTCACGGCCGGGCTGCCCGGTGGCGCCGATACCAGAGCCAGCACACCGGGGCTGGTCTCCTCGCCGGTCGCCCGCTGAACGGCCGCCTCAGCGCGGGCACTGGCGGAACTGGGGTCACTGAACGCGTTCCGGGCGTTGAGCAGGCCGATGGCCGTGCCGCCGAACACCCCCGCGACCACGAACGCCGCCAAGGCCAGCAGGGCCATCCGGCGAGGATGGCGGATGGCCAGGTTCGCCAGCGCGACGAGCATGTCAGCCGGCCTAACCGGGCTTAAGCGCGCCCGCGGCGGCCGCGGCGAGGAGCATCGGGCGCACATCGGCAACCCAGTCCAGGTTGGCCTGCTCACGCCGCAGGCCGAACATTGCCGTGGACCGGCGGAATACCGACCCTGGCCGGTCGGCCAGCTTCTCCACGATCGACGCGAGCTGGCCGCGGCGAAAACGCGCGGCCAGCTCGAACTCGTCAAGCAGTGCCGCCAGCCGTTCCGGCGTGGTGCGGTCACCAAAGAAGATCCGTACCAGGAACAGGTTGCGCGAACGTCCCTCGCTCATCATCGTCCCCTCCAGCCAGCGGCGCAGCTCATCGCTTCCCGCCGGGGTAATCTCGTGCACCCGCTTGGTCGGCGCGTTTTCCTGCGCGATTTCGGTCGCTTCCAGCAAGCCCAGCCCGTCAAGGCGGTCGAGCTCGGAGTAAATGTGGCTCCGGGTCAGGGGAAAGAAGTTGCCGATCGACCGCTCGGCATACCCGGCCAGCTCGTAGCCGGTCATCGGCCGGATTGACACCAGCCCGAGAACCACGTAGGCGGTCGCCGGGAGCTCTTGGTCGCGTGCCATGACGGCACCATAGTCCAAACAGGACTAGGGTAGCAATCCATCGTGGCGCTCGGCGGACGCCGGTTCAGCTGGGGTGGAGTCTCCCCGGCGGAGGCAGGTCGGCAGCGCCGCAGCTATATCGCCGCACTTCACGTAGCGGATACAGCCCGAGACTTCGGGCCTCTCCTCTCATTCGCGCGTAGCTAGCCGGGCCAGGGCGGAACCGACGTCGGTGGGCAGACCAGCCAGGGCGGGCGGAAACGTGGCCTAGCCGCGCGGGGTGGCGTTCTGCCAGATTGTGCGCTCATCGCTGCGCGGGTCCAGTTCGAGAGTCCCGCCGGATTCCCGGAAGACGAAGACCGGGTAATCGGTACCGAACGGACGCCATCCGGGGTCGCCCGTCCGGGCGAAGCTGATCCAGGCCTCGTGCATCTGAGTGGCCAGCCGCGCGGGCGGCTGCGGCCCGGTGATGCGGTCCGCCCCGGGAGCCGCGAGGTTGTCGAACACGAACGGAATGTCCATCGCATGGCAGGCTCCCAGCCCGGCCACGGGACTTGACCAGGCGAACTCATACACATAGGTGGGAGCCGAGCCGCGCCTGGCCGCCGCGACCGCGAGCGCCGGCAGCCGGAAGTAGGCGTCGGTCAGCAAGGCGGCCAGGAGGTCACCCGGGCCGATGCCGGGCCGGTGGGCGCGGTACAGCTCAGCCACCGCCGGGCTGATGCCCAGTGCCGGCAGCAGCATGGGGAGAATATCCGCCGTGACCAGAGCCGCCCGGCCGGTCGGGATCAGGAACAGGCGGAATTCCTCGCGGGTCGTCCCGGTCAGCAGCGGCACATCAGCAGATTCCCCGGCGGCGATCGCCGCCATCGGGTGCCGCGGGATCAGGTCACCGTCGATGACCGGGGGGAAGGGGATCGAGCTGACGACGATGCTCGCACCGAAGCGGGACGGATCGGGCTGGGCGGTGAAGGCGTCACGCACGGCCGTCTGCCCCTCGATCAGCGCCGGCAGCGGCAGCGCGGACAGGCTCGCCGCCGTCGCCTCCACCCCGAGCGCGCGGCCGAGTTCCTTCGCGACCAGCGCGGCGTCGGCCGGATCGGCGGCCGCCTGAGCGGCCCCGCTCTGGGTGATCGCCTTGGCGAACAGCCCCCAGGCGCGGGGAATCGCCAGCAGCGTTGTGACGCTCTGGGCGCCGGCGGACTCGCCGAAGATCGTCACGTTAGCCGGGTCGCCGCCGAACGCGGCGATGTTGTCGCGGACCCACTCCAGGGCCGCGATCTGGTCGAGCAGGCCACGGTTGGCCGGCGCATCGGGCAGCAGGGCGAAGCCATCGATACCGAGCCGGTAGTTGATCGTGACCAGGACCACGCCGTCGCGCGCGAACGCCTGCCCGTCGTAGACCGCCACCGCCGAGTTGCCGTGGCTGAAGGCCCCGCCATGGATCCAGACCATCACCGGCAGGCCAGATCCGCCCGGCGTCCACACGTTCACGGTGAGCCAGTTGTCGCCGGGGATGTCCGGCTCCGGCAGCATGACGTCGAGTGGCGGCGGATAGTCAGGCTTCGGCGGGGTCGCGCTGAACTCGGTGGCCTCCAGTATCCCGTCCCATGCCGGGGCCGGAGCAGGCGCACGGAACCGCAGATCGCCGGTGGGGCTGGCCGCGTACGGGATACCGAGGAACCTCGTCACCCCGCCGTCTTCATACCCGCGGATGTCGCCGCGCGTGGTCCTCACCGTCATGGACATGCGGGCACTCTGACACGTCACCCGGCCCGGACGCCAGAGCCGGCCGCGGCCCGGCCGGGGAAGCCCTGTTGCGTCAGCTGCGCATGATGTTGCCGAGGATGCCGCCGACCGTGCCGGCCGCCGCGCCGGTGCCGGCCGCATCCGGGGTGACCTGCTGGGCGATGTACGGCGCGAGCGCGTGGGCCAGGTTCGGCAGCGGCATGGACTGCAGCCAGATCTGGCCCGGGCCGGTCAGCGCGACCAGGTGAAAGCCGTCCTGGCCGAACAGCAGGTTGGTGACCCCGGGCACGCGGGTGATCTGGAACTGAACGCTGGCCTCGAACATGCCCACGTGGCCGGGGTGCACCAGCAGCGACTGGCCGGGGGCCAGGGTGTAGTGCACGAGCTCACCCGACAGCTCGATCCAGGCCCGGCCGTCGCCGTCGAGGCGCTGCAGCACGAACCCGTCGCCGCCCCACAGGCCGCCGCGGAAGGACTGCTGCAGGCCGATGCTCGGCGTGATGCCGGGCGTGCCGCACAGCCAGCCGTGCCGGTGCACGAGGTAGGAGTGCCCGGAGCTGATGTCGATCGGCACGATGTGCCCGGGCAGCTTCGCGGCGAACGCGATCATCCCCGGGCCGCCCGATGGCTCGTAACGGGTGAGGAAGATACCGCCGCCCCCCATGACGCGCCGGAGGCCCTGCATCAGGCCGCCGCTGCCGGTGCTCTGCGACATCTGCATGTTCGACGTCATCCAGGACAGCTCGCCGTGGGTGGAAATCAGCTGCTCACCCGGCTGCACCGTGACTTCCAGCACCGGCATGGTGGTGCCCTTGATTTCGGCCTGCATGACTGCTCCTTGGCGGTGTCCGCGGTGGTCCTTGCGGTGCACGCTACCAGCGACGGCCGCGGCCAGCCCGGCCCTGTTGGTGTCCGATTTCCGCTAGCCCGGCACGCCGGGCGCTGGCAGGCTGGAGCCGTGGACGACGAGCAGCAGTACGAGGCGGCGGTTAGCAAGGACGCCCGTTTCAACGGTGTCTTCTTCATCGCCGTCACCTCGACCGGGATCTACTGCCGCACGAGCTGCCCGGCGATCACCCCGAAACGCGCGAACATGCGCTTCTACCCCAGCGCCGCCGCTGCCCAGGAGGCCGGCTTCCGCGCCTGCAAGCGGTGCCGCCCGGATGCGTCGCCCGGCTCGCCCGAGTGGAACGTCCGCGCTGACCTGGCCGCCCGCGCGATGCGGCTGATCGGTGATGGCGTGGTGGACCGGGAGAGCGTCACGGGCCTGGCGCGGCGGCTCGGTTACAGCGAGCGCCAGGTCAACCGGGCGGTGACGACCGAACTCGGTGCGGGCCCGCTCGCCCTGGCCCGCGCCCAGCGGGCGCAGACCGCGCGCCTGCTGATCGAGACGACGACGCTGCCGTTGTCCGAGATCGCGTTCGCCGCCGGGTTCGCCAGCATCCGGCAGTTCAACGCGACCATCCGTGACGTCTTCGCGGCCGCGCCGGGCGAGCTGCGGGAACGCAGTGCCCGCCGCCGTTCCGCCGGCACGCCGGCCCTCGCGCCAGGCATCATCCGGCTGCGGCTCGCGTACCGGCCGCCGATCGACATCGGCCGCATGCTCGCGTTCCTCGCCGCCCGCGCCATCCCCGGCGTGGAATCGGTGGCCGGCGGCGTCTACCGGCGGACCATGAGCCTCCCGAACGGGACGGGGATCGCCGCGCTCCGGCCCGCGCCGTCACGCCGCTCCGGGTCCGGGTCCGGGGTGGCCCACCCGCCCGCCATCGAGTGTGAGCTGCAGTTGCAGGACCTCAGGGACCTGGCGCCCGCCGTCCAGCGCTGCCGGCGGCTGCTCGACCTGGACGCCGATCCGGCGGCGGTCTCGGCGTTCCTGTCCCGGAGCGAGCTGCTGCGGCCGGCCGTGCTGGCCTGCCCGGGACGGCGGGTGCCCGGGCATGTGGACGGGGCGGAGCTGGCGATCCGGGCGGTGCTCGGACAGCAGGTCTCGGTGGCGGCCGCGCGCCGTCTGGGCGGGCGGCTGACCGCCGCGTTCGGCAAGCCACTGGAGCGCCCGGATTCGCCCGGCGCTCTCACGCACTGCTTCCCCGCCGTGGATACCCTGGCGGACGCCGATCCAGCCAGCCTGCCGATGCCGCGCAGCCGCGCCCGCGCCCTGGTCGGCCTGGCCGCGGCGCTCGCTGCCGGAGACCTGAGCCTGGACGCGGGCGCCAGCCGGGACGACGCCGAGGCGCGGCTGCTGGCGCTGCCGGGCATCGGCCCGTGGACGGCGGGCTACATCCGCATGCGGGCGCTGTCCGACCCGGACGCGTTCCTGCCCACGGACGCGGGAGTCCGGCACGGCCTGGCCGCGCTGGGCGCCGCCCCGGACCCGGGATCGGCGGCGCGGCTGGCCGAAAGCTGGCGGCCCTGGCGGTCGTACGCGCTGCAGCATCTGTGGGCCATCACCGAGAGGGAGAACTCATGATCGCGCCGTTCGTCATGCCGGACCCGGGCGTTCCGTGTTACGTCGACCGGATCGCCTCCCCGATCGGTGAGCTGCTGCTGACCGGCAGCGACGAGGCGCTGACCGGCCTGTACATGCTGGGCGCGCCGGGTGGGCGGCCGCCGGGCGTGCCGCCCGGCACGCAGCGTGAACCGGGCGCCTTCAGCAAGGTCACGGCGCAGCTGCACGAGTACTTCGCGGGCGAGCGGCGTGACTTCGACGTGCCGTTGTCGCCGGACGGCTCGCCATTCCAGCTGGCGGTGTGGTCGGCCCTGACCCGCATCCCGTACGGCACGACGACCAGCTACGGCGCGATCGCACGCCAGCTCGGCAAGTCGCTGGCGGCGTCCCGGGCGGTGGGTGCGGCCAACGGGCAGAACCCGATCGCGGTCATCATTCCCTGCCACCGCGTCATCGGCGCCCACGGCGGCCTGACCGGATACGGGGGCGGCCTGGACCGCAAGGAACTCCTGCTCCGGCTGGAAGGCGCGGCGGCGATGGCGGCCCTGGATGCCACCCTCTGGTAACCCGGACCTCACCTGGCCCTTCTAAACTGGGGTTTTGTGGCCCTCATGGATGAAGAAAGCTGGTACGCCTCCCTCGCTACGATGTACGGATCGGCGGCCGCGCTGATCACCGATACCGATGACCCGTCCGCGCGCGTCCTGCTGGTCAAGCCCAACTACCGGGACATGTGGTCGCTGCCGGGCGGCATCCTGGAAGGCGGTGAGCCGCCGCACACGGGCTGCTTCCGTGAGGTCAAGGAGGAACTGGGCCTGTCGCTGCCGGCCGGGCCGATGCTCGCCGTGGCGTGGAGTGCGCCGGACGGCTTGCGGCCGCGGCCGATCGTGAGCTTCGTCTTCGACGGGGGTGTCCTGGCCGACCCGGGCCAGATCCGTCTCCAGGAAGAGGAGCTCGACGCCTGGCGGTTCACCGAACCGGGCGAGTTCGGGCAGTACCTGCCGCCGTTTCTGGTCAGCCGGGTGCGGGCCGCGCTGAGCGCTCGGTTCACCGGGATCCCGGCCTACGTCGCGACCGAAGCGCCCGTTTCCTGAGCTCCGGGCCGTGGCCGCCCGCCCCGCCCCAAACGCCGGGGTTGGGCAGAGTTTCCCGCAGTATCTGCGGGAAACTCTGCCCAACCTGGTATGGGGCAGGGCCTCACGTGAGCTTCCAGGGCTGAGCAGTAAGGGCTGCTCAGCCCAGTGAACACGGGACGTCAGGCCATCTGGGCACAGAGACCGGGATCGTCGCCCCGGCCGGGCCGGGCGGCGCTCAGGGCCCGAGCCGGAACGGCGGATACGAATCGGTGACCAGGGTCAGGGCATAGCCGATGACGCGGTTGTGCCAGCGCGCCACCCCCGCCACGAAATCGAACAAGCCGCGGGGATACCGGCCGGTGAACAAGATCGCGAACCACGCTACGATCACGGCCACCAGCACTGCGATGTCCAGGAAGAACAGCACGATGTAATGCGGGATGGCGAGCAGCCACTTGACCAGCGGCAGCCACCGGTTCAGGTCACCGGGAGCCTCCGGGTACGGGTAGTCGAGGCGGACCGACTGATGCTCGTCGGTAGAGGGGTACCGGTCGTCCATCAACGCCAGGTAGATCAGGACCCGGTTGCTGAACCGCTGCAGCTCGAGGTTCCAGTCGAACCACCAGCGCGGATACTTCTGCCGGAACAAGATCATAAGCAGCGGGCCGAAGAACAGCAGACCGCCCGCGCCCGCGGCTGCCCCGGACGTCCCGTTACGGTAACTCCACTCCCAGGTTCCGCCGGCCACCGTGCCCAGGACGATACCGATGGGAATGAACGTGAAGATGCGGAAAAAGCTGGTCAGGCGGTCAAGTTGCCGGTCTGGGTAGTCGACAGAGAAGCTCACAGGATACGAGGTTCCGTTCATCACCATTCCTCCTGAGCAGATTCACCCCCAGGGACAATCGTGCCCAGGGGACTCGATCTCAAAGCGGTGATCCGTAGAGCGTGCCCCGCGTGATCGGCCGTCTGCAGAGCTCAGCAGATCACAGCGAGACGGCAGGAAAGAGAAGAGCATCCGAGGTCGGGGGCGTCGCCGAACGCGCACGAGTCCGTGAACTCATCCTCAGCCATTACCTTCCGGCTGAACCGGACGCGATCACCGCTGCGGACTGGGCAGAACGCGCCGGCCAGGGCTTCAGCGGGAAAACTACCGCGGGCAGGGACGGCCTGCGCACAGCACTCCCCCGCGTTCCTTCGTGATCACCGCCCGGACCTGGCGCGAGCGCCTCACCCCGGCGGGCAGGGTGCCTACCGGCTAACCGTCCCGGCGCGCGCTGGATCCGGCGGCGAAATGTTCGTCAGATCCACATACTGCCCGGCTTCGGGCTCGGGCCGGGAAACGGCGCTCGCGCTCGGCGCGGGCTTCGGCTTGCGCGGCTGGCGGGCAGGCGCGCCCCCGCCACGGCCACGGTAGACAAGCAGGCCGTTGAGCGGATCTGGTACCGCGTCCAGGGCCGCGCGCACGGCAGGCAGGTTGCGGAACGCCTCCCACTGCTCCTCATGCTCGAAGCACACCTCAAACACCACGCCCCAGGTGTCCGCATGCCACACCCCGTCGATGGCACCATTGGTCAGCGCCGCCTCGATCAGGCCCGAGTCATGTTGCTCCTGCCACCGGAACGCCGAGAACTCACCGTGCAGGACCTCGATCGACCACCACTCGGCCATAGCTGACATGGTACGTCTCGGCCCGGGAATACACCGCTGCCAGACTGACCGGCCCATTGCCCTTATCCGGAGGCGGCCGGCCCGCCGCCGGGCTGCCAGACGGCCCGGACCGCGGCCGCGGCCGCGGCGGCCTGGGCCCGGCCCGCCGCCGCCGCCGCGGCCCGGCGGGACACGTCAAGCACGTTCCGCCCTATGGCGTGCGCGGCCGCGCGGTCTGGCCGCACAAGCGCGACGCGGGCTCCGGCCAGGCTGAGCGCGGCGGCCTGCCGGCGGGGGCTGGTCATGTGGCCGATGCCCTGGGCCACCGGCGCCACGATAAGTACCCGCTCGTATCCGGCGGCCAGGTCGGCGTTGGCGACCGAGCGCACACCGCCGTCCACGAAACGGCGGCTCCCGATGGTGACCGGGGGCCAGACGCCGGGCACCGCGCAGCTGGCGGCAACCGCATCCACCAGACCGGCCTCCCCGGCGGCATCGAACACCACGAACTGGCCGGTCCGCGCGTCGACCGCGGTCACCTTGAGCATCGTGGCGGGCCAGTCACTGGCGGGCAGCCGGTCCTCGAATACCTTGCGCCGGCTGGCCTCGGGCATGGTGGGCGCGGCCAGCGCCCAGCGGCCAAGCCGCGCCCGCGCCCGCACCGGGTCCCGGCTGGTACTCATGACCCACAGCAGCCTGCCGATAACGTCCCAGCCCATCCGGCCGGCGGTCTCGGGAGCCGGCGGCGCGAGCTGGGCCTGGTACAGCGCCTCGGGCTCACGTCCGCAAGCGATGTCCGTGCCGACCACCGAGCCGGCCGATGTCCCGACGATCACGTCAGCTGCGGCCAGGTCGATGCCCCGTTCGGCCAGCCCGGCGATCAGGCCGGTCTCCCAGGCAATGCCGGTGACACCGCCGCCGCCCAGCGCGTCCGTCCATGACTGTCTTCTACACCGTCCGGTGCATGGCGGCTGCAGGGTTACGCTGCTTACCGACGGGAGCAGGATGGTCATGAAGCCTTTCCGGATCGTGACGGATACCACCACGCAGCGCTGGTCGCGGCGACGCTTCATGGGCGGCGTGGTGAGTGTGGCCGCGCTGGGGTCGTTCGCGACCGCGTGCGGGAGCGGCGCGGGCCAGTCGGCGAGTGCCCCCGCGTCGGGCGCGCCGGCTTCGCCGCCGAGCGGCACCAGTGCCTCCCCCGGATCCACCCCGGCCACCTCCGGCGTCGACGCCGACCTGATCAGACAGCGCTACGAGGGCCTGAGGCCGTTCGCGCCCGCGCCGGCGCCGCCGGCCGTCAAGCCGATCACGCTGAGCGCGTCCCACCCGGCGGTGTTCTCGCACGTACCGATGACCGGCAAGGTCGTGTTCGTCACGATCGACGACGGCATCGAGAAGGACCCCGCGTTCATCCAGATGGTGAAGGACTTCCAGATCCCCATTACCATCAGCCTCGCGGACGTGCTGATCAGGGACGATTACGCGTACTTCGAGAAGCTGCACGAAACCGGCTATGTATCGATCCAGAACCACACGGTCACCCACCCGCTGGACATGCCGGGCCTCCCGGCCTCGCGCCAGCTCTACGAGGTCTCCGGCCAGCAGGAAAAGCTCCGGAAGGAATACGGGGTGACGCCGTACATATTCCGGCCGCCGGGCGGCAACTACGACGCGACGACCATCGCCTCAGCCAGCGAGGCCGGACTCAAGGGCTTGATGCTCTGGAAGGAGGCCATGCAGATCACGGACATGGAGTACCAGACTTCCGCGCACCGGCTCAAGCCGGGAGACATCATCCTCTGCCACTTCCGCGGCCCGGCGCAGCTCCACGGCGAGACCATGGTGCACATGATGACCCGCCTCTACAAGCACATCCAGGCGCAGGGCTTCACCGTCGCCGACGTCACGAAGTACGTGTAGCCGCCAGCTCGCCCTTGCCGATCTCCAGCGTGGTGACGGCAAGCCGCGTCGCCCTCCAGCAACTCCCGCAGCGGCGCGATTTCGGCCGGGTGCGCGGTCGCGTTGTCGGGGAACCTGCCGCCGTTGTCCTCTTTCTTCCGCCGTCCAGCTCGGGCAACAGGACCGCCGACCTCGCCGACAGGGAGGCCGCGCTCGCCGCGTACCCGGACAGCTTCTTCACGATCCCGCACTTCGACGGCTACCGCGCCGTCCTCATCCGGCTGCCGCAAGTGACCGGGGCGGCGCTGCGCGAGGCGATCACCGACGGCTGGCTGGCGTGCGCGCCGCCCCGGCTCGCCCGGGATTTCCTCGCCGGCTAGCCAGCCCGCCGTCGTGTCACCCGATCGGGCGTCATGACAGTGTCGCCCTCGATCGGGAATGCTGACTGTGCGCCAGACCGCAATCTGATGACGCCGCGGCGCCCGGCCATGCAGCCCGGCGCCGGCCTGCGGCCGATTCGCCTGGGGGGCGGGCGCTGCGGGGGGGCTTGGGTGTCCCGGGCCATTCACCGACCCGGGGCACCCAGGTTGGGGTGGCCGACCGTGGCGCGGGCGAATGACTTATACGGCATGATCTCGCCCGGCTTGATCACGCCGTCCTCGATCGCGCGGGCGAGCGCGCAGGTGCGCATCAGGTGCGCGGTCCAGGCGGCCCGGCTGCGTCGGCTGCTGGCCGAGGGCGATGAGGTACCCGGATCGCTGGTGCACGAACTGCACGCGAGTGCCGACGTGGCCGAGCGGCGCGGGGTTGCCGTCGAGATCGAGACGGCCGGGCCGCTGCCGCAGCTGCCCGGCCCGGCCCGGCGGGTGATCACCGACGCTGCCATCGCGATCCTGACCGCCGCGCGCCGGGCGCTCCGCGCAGCACCAGGACCGACCCGGCGGTGATCGCCAGCGCCATGACCAGCCACATGGCGCCCTGGAAGGCGAACGAGCCGTAGGCCGACCGGTTATGCAGCAGCTGCCCGCCCGCTCCGGCGAGATGCCAGCCCGCGACCAGGAAGACCACAGCGATGGTGAAGGCCCGCTGATAGCGGCCGGACATCATCGCCGTCGGCTGTACGGCGATCATGCCGGCCAGCTTACGGTGACGGTCGTGCCCGCGCCGGGACGGCTGGCGATCGCGGCCCGGCCGCCGGTCGCCAGCATCCGCCCGGTGATCGACTCGCGGATGCCCCGGCGGGATGGCGGGGTGGCGGCCGGATCGAACCCGCGGCCGCGGTCAGTGATCTTGACGACCGCCCAGCCCGCACCGCCGGTGGCGGTCACTTCCGCCTGGCCGGTTCCGGCGTGCCGCTCGACGTTGCGCAGCGCCTCGCCGACGCAGGCGACCAGCTGATCCGCGACCGGAGACGGCAGCGTGACCGGGCCGAGCTTCAGCCGCACGGCCAGGTCATCGGTGCTGGCCGCGGCCCGCTCCAGCTTCGGTCTCAGGTCAGTCAGCGGCGCCAGCCCGCCCGACCCGGCCGGGGCGCCCGCGAGCCCTCGCAGCACGCGCAGGTCCCGGTCCGCCTGCGTGGTCAGCGCCGGGGACGGCTCGGCAAATGCGCCGGCTGCGACCATGGTCAGGGTCGACAGGGCGGTGTCGTGCAGCTGGCGGTGCTGCTCTCGCTCGTCAGCGCGCCGCGCCTCCTCGGCCCGGATCTGCCGCTCGGTCTCCAGACCAGCGGCGACGGTCGCGTCCGCTTGCCGGGCGCCGCCGCGGATCACCGCCACCAGCCCGGCGGCGACGATCGTCTCCACCACCAGCAGCCAGGCATCGGCCGGGTGGCCGGTGCCCAGCCCATAGGCGATGACCACGATCGCGGCCCCGGGCAGCGCGAGCCACGGCCGCAGCGCGATCTGCAGGATGTACACCGACGTGCAGGCCAGCGGGAGCATCCAGGTCGTGCTATCCGTGATCAGCACGACCGGGACCAGGTGCTGCTGCACCAGCGCCAGCACCGAGATAACCGCGGCGTCGGCCAGTACCACGGCCGGCGTCAACCCGGACCGCCGGACCCGCCAGGTGAAGAAGGCTGACCACAAGCACAGCGCAGTCAGTGGCGCGCCCAGCCACCAGCCGGAGATCTGCTTCGTTGCGGCCAGCACGGCTACCGCGGTGAACAAGACCGCGCCGGCGAGGCGCAGGGCGATCGCATACCAGCCGGCCAGCCGGTGCAGGGCCTGGTCGGATGGCCCTGCCAACGGCGGGCGGCGTTCCCGCCTGAGGCGGCCCCCGGGGGGCTGGATCTGCCCCCCACCGGATTCAGCTGCCGGTTCCACCGGACCAGTATGCGGCAGGACCACGGCGCCGGAACGGTGACGTTTCAACATCTGGGCCGGGCTGAACGACCGTACTCGCGGATGGCCTGGCGGGCTACCTCCTGAATGGACCGGTGCTCAAGATCAGCACGGCGGCGCAGCGCCGTCCAGACCGGGACGATCTGCACGCTTCGTCCTCCATGTAGTCGGCTCTTTCGGACAGAAACCGGGTGGACAACCTGTGGATATCGCACCCTGGGCGGTACGCGGCCATACCAGCACCGAGGCGGCCGAGTCATAATCCAGGACAACGGCCAGGGCTTTCCGCGGAAGCGACAGGGCACCCGGGGCCGGACGCTAATCCCATTACCGGGCTACGGATCGGCAGCAGGGCGGGGGATGGAGACAGTGAACAGGAAACGCACGCGCTCGACGGATCCGGAGATGAAGCCTGCTGGCGGCACCGCGCCCGTGACCGTGGCGGTCGTCGGCACCACCACCGAGGCGGAACTGATCGTCGGTATGCTGCGCAGTAACGACGTGCGGGCCGCCGTGTCGGCGGACGACGCCGGGGGCCAGGAGCCGGAGTTGCAGCTGCAGGGGGTCCGCGTGCTGGTTGCGGCCGCCGACGCGGCCGAGGCCCGCCGGCTCCTGGCCGCGGCCGACAATACTCCCTGACGCGGCTGCCTTCGCCGCGCGCATAAGCGCTAGGGATCGGGAGACCGTTTTCGTAGACTTTGCGTGTGTCTGAGCCGGCCGCCGCCCTGCCATCCTCGCGCCGGTGGCGGCCGCCCCGGCTGGCGGCGAACTCACCCTGGCGGGTGACCTGGTCGGTTCCCGCCGCGCTGCGGGCGGCGCGGGCCACCATCGTCGTCTCGGGCCTGTTCGCGCTGACATTCAAGGTGATCGGCGACCCGCAGATGACGGTGTTCGCCACGTTCGGCGGGTTCGCCACCCTGATCTTCGCCAGCTTCGGCGGAACGCGGCGCGACAAACTCATCGCGCACGCCGGCCTGGCCGTGGCGGGCAGCATCGCGCTGATCATCGGCACGCTGGTCAGCGCGACCACCTGGCTGGCCGCGCTGGTCACGATCCCGGTCGCGTTCGCCATCTTCTTCGCCGGGGTGATCGGGCCGAACGCGGCGTCCGGGGTGACCGGCGCGCTGCTCGGCTACGTGCTCCCGGTCGCCTCGGCCGGCGGGGCCTCGACCATCCCGTCCCGGCTGGAGGGCTGGTGGCTTGCCGCCGCGGTCGGGACCGCGGCGGTCCTCCTGCTGTCCCCGAAAAGTCCCGGCGACCGGTTGCGGGCCAGCGCCGCGGCCGCCGCCGCGGCGATCGCCCGGCAACTGCGGGCCGTGGTCCGCGGGGACGCGACGCCCGCTGATACCGATGCCATGCTGGCCGCCAAGCACACCCTGATGGAGACGTTCGCGGCGACACCGTACCGGCCGACCGGCCTGGCCACGGCCGACCAGGCGATGGCCAACGTCGTCCAGATCCTCGAATGGTGCGCCGCGCTGACCGGGGACGCGATGGACAGCCACCCCGAACGGGGCCACGCGGGGCTGGACCAGGCGTGCGCGGGCGACCGGGACCTGCTGGGCGTGGCCGCCGACGTGCTGAACGACACCGCGGCCCTGCTGTCCGGCACGGACGTCCGGCCCGATCTTGACCGGCTGGAGGCGGCCCGCGCCGCGAGCGCCGCCCATCAGGGTGACGTGACGGGTGACCGGAACGCGGTCCGCGGGGCGGCGGCACTGGCCTTCCACGCGCAGACGATCGCGGTCGCCGCGCGCACCGCGGCCGCCGACGCGCTCATCGCGACCAGGCGCGCGGCCCCGGAGACGATCGCGGCCGAGCGCCGGGGCTGGTACGGCGAGCCGGAGTCCGGGCCACCCCGGCGGGAATCGCGGTTCGCCGCGCTGGCTGGCAGCTTCGGCGTCATATCGCGGCACGCCAGCTTCCGCTCGGTGTGGTTCCTGAACGCCGTCCGCGGCTCGGTAGCGCTGGCGGTGGCCGTGGCGGTAGCCGACCTCAGCGGGGTCCAGCACGGCTTCTGGGTCGTGCTGGGCACCCTGTCGGTGCTGCGGACCAGCGCGGCGTCGACCGGATCCACGGCCTGGCGCGCACTGGCCGGGACCGTGGTCGGGTTCGCGGTCGGCGCGGCCCTGCTGGCCGCCATCGGGACCGGGCAGACCGCGCTGTGGGTGACGCTGCCGATCGCCGTTCTCGTCGCCTCGTACGCGCCGGGCACCGCGCCGTTCCTGGCCGGGCAGGCCGCGTTCACCGTCACCATCGTGGTGCTGTTCAACCTGCTGGCGCCGGCCGGCTGGCGGGTCGGCCTGCTGCGCATCCAGGACGTCGCGATCGGCTGTGCGGTCAGCCTGGTCGTCGGGCTCCTGTTCTGGCCGCGCGGCGCAGGCCCGCTGGTCGGCGACGACCTCGCCGACGCGTTCCGCCGCGGCAGCGCCTACCTGATCCAGGCGGTGGACTGGGCGCTCGGGCTGCGGGGCACCGAGCCGGACACCGCGATCGCCGCGGTGACGGCGGGCATCCGGCTGGACGACGCGCTGCGCGGCTACCTCGCCGAGCAGGGCGCGAAACGGCTGAGCAAGGACGATCTGTGGCAGCTCGTGATGTCCAGCATGCGGCTGCGGCTGACCGCGCATTCGCTGGCCGGGCTGCGCGGGCCTGCCCCGGAGGACGGGCACCCGGACGAGGCGCGGCTGCGGCTGCAGCACCGGGCGGCGGATCTGGCCGGTTTCTACGGGGGAATCGCGGCTCAGGTCGGGCATGCGGGACACCCGGGGCGCGTGCGGTGGGCGCCGGGGACACGGGGAAGCACGCCCAGCCCGGCGCCCGTCCCCGTGCCGGAGCCAGCCGGCCTCGGCCATGTCCCCGGCGCAGGCCGGGATGGTGTGCCCGCGGCTGACGGGACGGCCGCAACTGACGGCACAGCCGCAACTGACGGAACGGCTACGGCTAACGGAACGGCCGCAACTGACGCCACAGCCGGAGCTGACGGTGTGCCCGTGGCGCACGGTGCGCCCGTGCAGCACGGGGCCGCTGCGGGAGAAGTGGTGGCGGAGGAGAACGTGGCGGTCGCGGAACGCATGCTCGCGGCGGACACCACCGCCATGGCGAACACCACCGCGTACATCACCGCGGTAGCCGCACCGTACAGCCGCCCGCACCTGCTCTACGTACACGAGCACCTGCACCACCTGCGCTCGCGGCTGGCCGCGATCAGCGGGCCCGCGCTGCGGATGGCCGAGATCCGCCAGCGGCCCTGGTGGCGCTGACGGCGCTGGTGGCCCTGGTGGCCCTGACGGCACTGACGGTGCCCCCGGCGGGCCCGGTCAGGCGGTCTTCCAGTAGACGTT
>CAVRHH010000012.1:0-136067 GCA_963720945.1 uncultured Actinomycetes bacterium
GATGCAGAACAATCCCTGCCCAGTCCAGCCGGCTCGCCCACTGGTCAGCGAGTGGACGGCTCAGCTCGAAGGCACCAGGCGGACGCGGGCAGCGTGACCGGCCGCCCAAGCTGAGGAAGGCAGGCACCGAGGAAGACACCTCACTGGCAGGCCGGGGCCCAGCGCCGCCGCACTCGTCCCCGGCCGCCCCCACCAGGCGCGGAAAACAGCAGCAACAGGGTGGCGGCCCGCCCACCTGACGCCGGTCCCCGCCACACGGAACACCGGCCGCCGTACGCGACCCGGCGCCAGGCAAACCCTGCCATAGATAGGGTCGTCTGGTCGTCACTCCCACTGATCCGGAGAGTTAGCGGCGCGCGGTAGCGCCCGGCGGAGCGTCAGCGGAGCCGGGCTGATCTGGCCGCGGTGGTCAGGCCGCGCGTTCGAGGATGACCTTGTAGCCGAGGGCTTCGAGCTGGCGGATGTGGCTGCGCCTGCGGCGTTCGGGATTGATGCGGGTGTCGTAGAAGTCACTGCCTAGGTCGGTGTAACGGGCGCCGGGGTCGGCGAGCGGTGAGATGATGACCAGAATGGACCGGCCGATGGCGACCACGGCTTAGCCCCCTTGGCCTGGATCGTGGTGGCCGTGGGGCAGGCTGTTCTGCTGGGCCCGGGTCGCCTCGTCCGCGCGGACCGTCTCTGAGCGGGCCGCCTCATCCGCGCGGGCCCTCTCCGAGCGGACCGCCTCATCCGCGCGGGCCCTATCCGAGCGGGCCGCCTCATCCGCGCGGGCCGTCTCGTCGCCCGCGCGGACCGTCCCCGCGCGGGCCGCCTCATCCGCGCGGGCCCTCTCCGAGCGGGTCACCTCATCCGCGCGGGCCGTCCCCGCGCGGGCCGCCTCATCCGCGCGGGCCCTCTCCGAGCGGACCGCCTCATCCGCGCGGGCCCTGTCCGAGCGGGCCGCCTCCGCGCGGGCCGTCTCATCCGCGCGGACCGTCCCCGCGCGGGCCGCCTCATCCGCGCGGGCCCTGTCCGAGCGGGCCGCCTCCGCGCGGGCCGTCTCATCCGCGCGGGCCATCTCCGCGCGGGCCGCCTCATCCGCGCGGGCCCTATCCGAGCGGGCCGCCTCATCCGCGCGGGCCCTCTCCGAGCGGGCCGCTTCGGCTTGGGCACTCTCGCGCTGGCCGGTCAGGTCGCGGTCCTGGCTGACGGCTGTCTGTCCGCCGGACTGTTTCAGTTCGCGGCGTGCGGCGCGGCCGCGGCGTGAGGTCCGGCGCGCACCGGCCAGCAGCAGGCCCAGCCCGAGCATGGCGGCCGCCCCGACCACGATGCCGTAGAGGAACAGCGCGCCGGTGGAACCGGTCACGTGGTAGCCGAACACCGAGAAGCCATGGGTCAGCGCGTGCCCGCTGCCGACGTTGCTGAACACGCCCGCCACGCCCACGACCACCGCGGCGACCAGGATGATGACGCCGAGAACGACAAACATGACACTCTCCAAATATTCGCCCTATACCCAGTCAACTCGGAGGTTGAATCAAGTCAAACCGGGCCCACACGTGGCCCGGCTCGATCCAGGGCACGCCTCGCTCTGCCCCGTCCTTCCGATAGATGCCGATGGTCTCGCCGACGGAGATCAGACTCAAGGGTGGCGCGGTCTTTGCGCCATCGAAGACGCGACCGTAGGGAGCGCCCTTGACTGTGAGCTTGCGCGGCGAGAAGATACCCGGCACAGAGGACGGGCCACGCCCGGATCTTGCAGTCGCGGTCATCGTCGCAGCGTAACGGCGGATACCGCCGACCTGCGGGTGCGGGGCAGCCGGCCTGGCGGCGGCGGGCCGCGCCCGTCAGGGCTCCCGCCCGAGAGGTCGCGGCTGGCCGCCCGCCCCGGAGTCGGACAGTATCCCCCGCCTTTCTCCGCTCACGGCCTGGTGGTGGTGCCCGTCTCAGTCACGCATCCCGGCTCGATGACTTCGCGTCTACCTGCCTGTGCTCCGGGCCACCGGCCCCCGCGCTCGGCGTGCCGAAGGCGCGCCCTTGAAGCATTTCGTAGAGAAAATTGTCACAGCTCGTGATCGGCAACAGCCAGGCGATTCCTGTCCGGCTCCACTTGATGCGCGACACCGTGGCCTCACTTGATGCCTTACAGGGTCCGATGCCCCGCGGCTGACGCCCCGGACCCGCGTCCCAAGGGCCCTCGGCGGCCCCTAATGTCTATTACCCTCCTGCTCCGCGCACGCGACCGGACCTTCGCCGGCGTCACGCGCGGGGACACCCCGGCCCTCCCGGGACACACAAACACCTCACAACGGCCGCCCACTGACCACCCACCCACCCGCCAGCGCGTGCGGGCACTGTACGGCCCCCAAAGACAGCGGCTACCGCCGCTGGCCTGGCTGGATGTTGTTCTACCCGTTCCGCCTCCGTTTTCCTGACCTCACCCCCACTCCGTGTGGCCGAGGTCAGGAAAACTCCAGCTACACAGAACAACATCCAGCCAGGCAAAAACAAAGATCAAAATCAAGGTCAAGGTCAAAACCGTGGGGGGAACCCCGAACCCCGCCCCCTTCGGCCCCGAGGTTCGAGGTCCCCCCCACACCCCCCTCCTGGCTCCTGCCCCACCCGTAGCGACGGTTGCTCACCACACACATGACCGGGGAAGGCGCACAACACCCCGGTACCGCGCCGGACAAATGACCACGGAAATTGCAAGCAAGATCGCACGGGTAACTGCCAGTAGACAATGATCATGGAAAGTGCAAGCAAGACCACGCCCATGACGCGCCACAACCGGCCGGCGAGGAAAGTGCACGCACACGCATGACCCGCGCAAACGGTGACCGCGGAAGCAGCCCCGAACCCCGGTACCCGGCCGCGCCAATGACCACGGAAAACATCCGATGCAAGCGAAAGGGTGAAGACCGTGCCGCGCACCGTACGATGCGATGCCTGGGGCCAGCGCCCGCTGGATTCATCCGGCGCGCCTCGTAGTAGCGTCCCTACGTGGGCAACGACATTTCCTCGGAACGGACCCGCTGGACCATCCACGGCGAACGTCTCGTGGATGAAAACCCGCACATCCGCGTGTCGGTCGCCAGCGTTGAACTGCCAGACGGCAGGCAGTTCGACCAGTACGTCTTCCGCATGCCACGAGCGGCCATGGCCGCTGTCCTCGACGAGGCGGGGGAAAACATCCTCCTCATCTGGCGGCATCGGTTCATCCTCGGGCAATGGAACTGGGAAGTCCCCGGCGGCTACGCCGACCCCGGCGAGGACGGCACCGCCACCGCAGCGCGCGAGGTCGAAGAAGAGACCGGCTGGCGGCCACGCAACCTTCGTTTCCTGCTCACCTTTCAGCCAGCCGTCGGCTCCGCTGACGCACCCCAGGACCTCTACATCGCACGTGGTGCTGACCTCGTCGGCACACCCCACCCAGACGAAACCGAGGCCGTGCGCTGGGTACCCATCAGCGAAGCGCAGCAGATGATCGCTACCGGCCAGATTGTCGGCGCTGCCACCGTCATCGCCGTCATGCACGCAGCTCAGGAAGCCGTGCGGCGGCGTAGTCCCTGAACTCGTCAGCCCGCCTGTCGCCGCCGTGGGCCACCATGCAGCGCAGTACATCGCGCACGTAGGTCACCGCCCGCGCCGACTCCAGGCCACTGGCCAAGTCAACTGCTTGCTGCCCGCGCTCACATGCCTGCTCTATCTCGCCCTGGAGCGCGTAACTCATGGCCAGGAGCGCCACATTGAACGCCTTGCCCCGTACGTAATCCGGGTTCATGTCCAGCGAGCGCAGCGCATACTTCTCTGCCAGCCCTCCTCGCCCCAGGACGCGGAAACAGTGAGCAATCTTCGCCGCAAAATAAGCTTCATCGAAATAACTAAGCCACGAGGGCACATCCGAACTGGACGCCTGGTCAAACACCGCCTCCGCGCGCCGTAGCGCACGCGCGCACGAGGCCGCGTCCTGCCGCAGCGCGTGACCGTGCGCCTCCATGACGATCGTCTCCGTCTGCAACACGCCCACACCCGCGCGCCGAGCCGCCGTATTCGCCGCGTGCGCCATGTCAATGGCCTGGTCAGCCTGAGCGACATAGACCGCCTGCTGGCTCATCGCGGCCAGAATCTCGCCGCCGAGCCCGTCATCCTGCGCAAAGCGCGCCATAGACAGCGCCTGGACGAGGTAACGCTGCGCCAGGCCCTGCATCTCCAGGTCATGCGCCTGCCAGCCGCAAAGCTGCGACAATTCGGCAGCGGCGGAAAAGAGCTGGCGCCGCACATCATCAGTGCAGCGCGCCTCACACAGCAGCGGCGCAATATCCGTATGGAGATAAGACACCACCGTCGGCCGTATACGCCGCCGCCAAGACGATTATCCAGGACCCGGAATGCCTGGATCGCCTCACGGATCGCCTGGATATCACCCGCGCCGATCCGGCGGCTCCCGTTGCCGCCGTTAACGGCAGTACGGGGCGACAACAGCCACCGCAGCGCAGCTGACGAGTAGGCCGCCAGATCAAAGCCAGAGCCGATCAGTGCCCGCCGTTGCTCAAGGTCACCTTCCGCAAGGCCATGCACGACACGGGCAACGTCCACTGTCGTCAGCGGCATACTCAGCGCTGCCTCATCCGATACCCGATCATGCGACATGCCCAAGTCGGCTACAGTCACCGGCCGGGCCAGCTTGGCACTGAATACCTCTGCCAGCAAAGAGGGAGTCGGTGGGCGTGGCCGCTCACCACGCAGCCAGCGTTCAACGGAACTGTGGTTGAACCTCAGACCCTCGAAACCTCGCGACTCACCAGCCCGGATCACTCGTGCGGCCAGGCCCTTCTTCGAGAAACCCGCCTCAGTGATAAGCGCAGCAAGGCTCCGGTTCGGCTGCCTGAGCCGTCTGGTCATCACGCCTTCCCGATGGGTCCCACTCCGCGTTCGTCAGCCGCCAGTGTGCCACGTGTTACCGCGAATCTCCTATCAGTAACCGCATTCGCACGCCCCCCTACGCACGCACGCATCCCGAACTCACGCCTTACAGCGTCGCGTGAACATCCGGTCATCTCTCAGGCGAAGGGAGAAACCTATGCCGCAGCGAAACGTCAAAGAACGCGTTACCGAACAGTTCCGGCGTCCTGCCGACGATGCGGCCCAGCAACCCTGTATCGAGCCCGCGATCGGCAGCGCCGCTCAGCTTCCACCACCGCCAGCCCCCGGAATCACGCTTGACGACGTGCGCCGTGAGTTCGGAGAGCAATGGGACATCGCGGCCATCCCCCAGGGGTACCGGGCCATCCTGCGCGACCCAGGCGAGCGTGCACGGGTCGTGCTGTATGGCCGCACGCCTGCCGAGCTGGCCGAGTCAATCCACATGGCGCAGGTCCCGACATGACCGGGCGGGACGTGCTCACCGGCCAGGTACCGGTCCCGGCCGGGATGCTGGCCGAACTGGCCGCGCTGCGCGCCGCCCTGCCCGGCTATGACGTGAACCTCACCAGCCACAGCCCCGCCCGCCGGTACGAGGCCACCCGCCGCGACCCGAGCCCCGGAACGTGGTGCGTGGTCAGCAGCGACCCCGCCGACCTGTGGCGGGAACTAGCGCCCCGCGCCCGCCCCGACACCCCGGACAGGCCGCCGCTCATCCTGACCGCCCAGCGCGAAGGCCGGGCATCACTCGCCAAAGCTCCGCCCGGCCCCCGCGTCCTCCCCACAACCCCAGGAAGGTGACCCCCAGCATGCCTTTCGTACCGGCCGCATCCCCCCACGCGCCGACCCCCCTCATCCGCCCCGTCCGCCCCGCCGCCCGGTAATGGGCGGCTGGCAATCGGCCGCCGCCCCGCAGCACGGCAACCTGACGGAGCCGCTGATGCCCTTCGACACGACCCGGCCGAACATAGCGCGAGCGTATGACTACCTCCTGGGCGGCAAAGATAACTTCGCCGCCGACCGGGACCTGGCCGACAAGCTGGTGGCCATCTACCCGGGGGTGCGGCAGATGGTGGCCGGTAACCGCCGGTTCCTGGCCCGCGCCCTGGACTATGTGCTGGCCCAGGGCATCCGCCAGTATGTGGACCTCGGTGCCGGGCTGCCCACGTCCCCGGCCGTGCATGAGATCGTCCGCGACCACGACAACACCGCCGCCGTGGTCTACGTCGACAACGACCCGGTCGTGCTTAACCACCTATGGGCACTGGCCGCCAGCGGCGATGACCACGTCGCCGCCGTCGCCGGGGATCTGGGTAAACCCGCCGCCATCCTGGACGCGGTCCAGGCCACCGGGCTGATCGGCCTGGACCAGCCGGCGTGCCTGATCCTGGCCATGGTGCTGCACTTCACGGACGCCGCCGCCGCGCGCGACCTGGTCGCCACCTACGTCCGCGAGCTGGCCCCCGGCTCGTGTGTGATCATCACCGTGGCCTGCGGGGATCCGGCTATCGGCGCACAGATCACCCGCACTTACGACGCCGCCGCCGTGCACAACCACACCGCCGAGGATGTGGCCTCGTTTTTTCCGGCCTGGCCCTGATCAGCCCGGGGATCGCGGACGCCCGCGCGTGGCAGGCCGGCTGGTCAACCCCGGCCCCGTTCACTGAACGGCCCGGGCAAGTGCTGGCCGGGATCGGCCGCAAACCACCAGCACAGCCAGCCGAGGCGGCCCGGCCGTGACCGGCGAGCCGGGCGTCACCCTCGAATCACTGAACTGGGAGTGGGGCGACGCCTACCTGATCTGCTACGCCCGGGTTATCTCTAGCCTCAACTGAGGTGTCTTTAACGTCCGTCACGGGCATACTCCCCTGCCCGGATGACGGTCTGATCGTGGTTATCTCCTGCCTTGTCCATGACGTGGTTCAAGGAGGAGACGATGCTCGTGCATCCGGTGGCGGTCCCCGGTTCGGGGACGCGATCGTGGACGGTTCTGGGGGACGACGATGTGCCGGTCGTCCCGGTCGAGAGGTTCCTGGCCTATCTCACCGACATCGGGCGGTCACCGAACACGGTGAAGGCATACGCTCATGATCTCAAGAATTACTGGCAGTTCCTCGGGTTCCGGGGGCTGGACTGGCGCGAGGCCCGGCTGGAGGACATCGGCGAGTTCGTCGCCTGGCTGCAGCTCCCTCTTGCGGGGCGATCGGGAGAGGTCGCGGTGCTGCCGTCCGTGGCGGCCGAGGTCAGCGCCTCGACGGTAAACCGCAAGCTCGCGGCCGTGAGCGCGTTCTATGCGCACCAGGCCCGCACCGGAGCCGGGGTCGGCGACCTGCTGGCAGAGTGGAGGGCCGGCGGGCGGGGCGGCTGGAAGCCGTTCCTGCACCACATCAGCAAGGGGCAGCCGTATCGCGGCCGGGCCATCGCGCTGAAGGCGCCGAAGAAGCTGCCGCGGGTCCTGGCAGCCGCCGAGATGCAGGCGATCCTCGATGCCTGCACGAGGCTGCGGGACCGGTTCTTCTTCGCCGTTCTTCACGAGACAGGCTGCCGGGCCGGCGAAGTACTCGGCCTCCGGCATGAGGACATCGCCGCCGCCGAGTCCGAGGTCAGCATCGTGCCGCGGGAGAACGCGAACGGGGCGAGGGCCAAGTCCGGAGGCCGGGGCGTCCCCGTCGGGCCGGACCTGATCCGGCTCTATGCCGACTACCTGCACGAGGAGTACGGCGGCATCGACAGCGACTACGTGTTCGTGAACATCTGGGCGGAGCCGAAGGGGCAGGCGTGGTCGTATCAGGCGGCCTATGACCTCGTCCTGCGGCTCCGGGGCAGGACCGGGATCGCTTTCGATCCCCACTGGTTCCGTCACAGCGCGGCGACAAGGTGGCTGCGCGACGGCGTCCCCATCGAGGTCGTGTCCACGCTGCTCGGACATTCGTCGGTAGCTGTCACGTCCTCCGTCTATGGCCATCTGACCGCGGAGGACGCGCGGGCGGCACTGGAGAAGGCCGGCTGGTTCACCGGGAAGGAAGTGTCTTGGTGACCGGCGGCTGGATCACGCGGGCCGACCGCTCCCGCTGGCAGCGGATGGCCGCCGTCGAGCTGGCGGCCATCCTGAAGGCGCACCCGGATCTTCCGGTGATCGCGTGGACCGTCACCGCGTCCGGCGGTGCCCTGTCCGGCCAGGTCCTCGCTCCCGCCGCGGGCAGGCGCGGACTATTCGGGGAATGGCGGCGGGCACTGGGACTGGACGAGGTCACCGAGACCCCGTCCGGGAACGGGGCGCCTGTCTACCTGCACGCCCGCGGCGTCCGCAGCGGCGTCGCGGTCAGCGTCACCGCGACCGTCTTCGACGGCGGGGAGGACAGCCGGTGACCGGCCCGGAGGCCGCGGATGGCGGGCAGCACCGGATTCCTGCCGGCCTGCTGGAAAAGCTGATGGCCGCGGTGCGCCCGGAGTTCCGTGCCGGCGTGGTGGTCTTCGATCCCGCTGACCCGGTGTTCGGCGGCGATGCCTGCCGCGTCCCGCAGTGCGGCCGGCCAGCCCGGACGGTCGGCATGTGCCATGGCCACCACCACCGGTGGGCTCACGCCGGGCGTCCCGATCCCGGCGCGTTCGCCGTGTCGGAGGATGCGGCCGGGCCTTGGTTCGGGCATGCGCCGCTGGCCGGCTGCAAGGTCCCGGGCTGCGGGTTCGGGACGGCACGCCGCCGGCTCTGCCCCCGGCACCTGCGCGCATGGCAACGGGCCGGGGAACCGGGCGAGGACGGCGGATGGCTCGCCGGGCTGCCGCCCGTCGTCCCCGATACCGGGCAGGGAACCTGCCGGATCAGCTACTGCCAGCTGTGGGCGCACCCAGGGGCCGCCTTGTGCTACTCCCACCACCGGCGGCGGAAGAACCTCGGCTGCCCGGACCTGGAGGAATTCGCCGCCGGTTACGATCAGCCCGCCGGCGGCCGGGAACAGGCCGACCTGACCGCGCTGCCCGACCGGCTGCGGCTGGAAGTCCAGTACGCCCTGCAGTGCCGGCACGACGACAACATGATCAGGACCAAGCCCACCACCGTCCGGTCCATAGCCGGCTGGCTCGCCGGCAGCGGGGAGGCCTCGCTGCTCGGCCGCAGCGAGCAGGACTGGCGGGCCGCCTGCCCGCTTCATGCCGCGAGCAGCAAGCACCCGGTCGCGCTGCTGATCTACGCGCACCGCAAGGTCACCGCCCTCGCCGAGGGCGCCGGCTGGGACAACGAGTACCCCCGCGACACCTGGCACATGCGCCGCCTTGGCATCGTCTCCCGGTGCGCCACCCTGCAGTTCGCCGGCATCAGCCAGCAGTGGCTCAAGGACCTGGCCAAACGGTGGACGCGATGGCGGCTGAGCACCGGCCTGGAGGCGCAGACCTGCTACCGCGGCGTCCGGGCGCTCACCCGGCTCTCGGGGTTCCTCGCCGCCGCGGGCGTCGCCGGCGCCGGCGGCTTCAGCCGGGACGTGCTCGAGCGCTACCTCGCGGACCTGGCCGCGGCGATGGCCGGCAAGAGAGACCACCGCGACCACGTCGGCCAGGTCGCCACGCTCCTGCGCGACGTCCGCCGCCACCAGTGGAACGCCTCGCTGCCCGCGTCCGCGGTGATCTTCCCCGAGGACTACCCCCGCCCCGGCCGCCGGCTCCCGCGGGCCCTCGCCGGGCACGTCATGGCCCAGGTTGAGGACCCCGCCAGCCTGGCCCGGCAGGACAACCCGGCCTACCGGCTGATCACCTTGATCCTGATCCGCTGCGGGCTGCGGATAACCGACGCCACCGCGATCCCGTCCGGCTGCACCGTCCGCGACGCCGACGGCGCGCCCTACCTCCGCTACTACAACCGGAAAATGAAACGCGAGGCCCTCGTCCCCATCGACGAGGAACTGGAAGCGCTCATCACCCGGCAGCGGGAACGCAACCGGGAACGGCACCCGGACGGGACCCCGGTCCTGTTCCCGCGGCCCACGGCCAACATCGACGGGACCCGCCCGATCGACTCCAGCACCTACCGGGACGGGCTCTACCGGTGGCTGGAAGACTGCGACATCCGCGACGAGCACGGCGAACCTGTCCGCCTGACTCCCCATCAATGGCGTCACACGCTGGGCACGGTCCTGATCAACCGCGACGTCCCCCAGCACGTCGTGCAGAAAATACTCGACCACGATTCCGCTGAAATGACCGCCCACTATGCCCGTCTGTCGGATAAGACCGTCCGCGAGCACTGGGAGAGGGCCCGCAAGGTCAACGCCGAGGGCCAGCCCGTGCAGGTCCGGGCCGACGGGCCGCTCGGTGAGGCCGCCTGGGCGAAACAGCGGCTGTCCCGGGCCACCCAGGCACTGCCGAACGGCTACTGCGAGCTTCCCATGGTGCGCACCTGCCCGCATGCAAATTCGTGCCTGACATGCCCGATGTTCGTGACCACGGCGGAGTTCCTCCCGCAGCATCATGCCCAGCGGCAGCAGACCCTGCAGATCATCACCGCCGCCGAAGCCGCGGGCCAGGCCCGCGTCGCCGAGATGAACCGGCAGGTCGCCGGCAACCTCGACAAGATCATCACCGCCATCCAAGCCAGCGGGGAGGCGGCGGCCGGTGCGTCCTGACCCGCTCTCCGAGGCCGCCGCCCGGCGGCACGAGCTGACCCGGGCGAAGGCCATCCAGGCCCTGCACGAGCTCGACCGGGCCGGCACTCCCGTGACGTTCGCCGGCATCGCGCAGGCAGGGGGAATCTCACGGTCGTGGCTCTATACCCAGCCTGACATCAGCGACCAGATCCGCCGGCTGCGGAAAAACACAGATGGCGCCGGCCCCGCCGGCGCCATCCCGGCCGGCCAGCGGGCCAGCGACGCGTCGCTGCGCGCCAGGCTCACCGCCGCCCTCGACCGCAGCAAGCAGCTCGCCGACGAGAACGCCCGGCTCCGCCGCCAGCTCGCACGCGCACTCGGCGACCAGCGATCGGCACGGACCCGATCAGGTAACGATCCAGAACGGTGAAACAACCGGAATCAGGCCGCGAGCGCCCCGCCGGCGACACTGTCCACGACAGGACACCGCAGGTCACAGCCCCGGCTGACACGCAAGCTCAAGATAACCCGCGACCAGTGGACCGCGCTGCGCCGCGACACCCGCCGGTTCCTCACCGCGCAGACCCTGGACGAACTGGCCACCAGGATCAACGCCGATTACGCGGCATCCCCGGTGCCGCGCGACTTTGACCCGCCCGGCACCGCAGACTACCCCGGCGCCCCCGGCGAGGACGACGCCCCGGACGAGGACGAGGACGAGGACCGTCACCGGCCTGGCCTATCCCGCCTCGCGGCCCGCCGTGGCCCGGCTGGCGCACATCCGCGCGGTGCTGGCCGCCCGGCTGTGGCTGGAATCCGGGCAGGTCTACCGGGACGGGCGGGCGTGGTGGCGCAGCGAACGCCGGATCCGCGCCGCGATCGGCGGCCGGGCCGGCCGCGTCCACATCCCCGACGCCGAAGTGCACTGGCCCTCCCTGGACGCCTCCCCCTACGCCGGGCAAATCTGGGCGATCGAAGCCGAACTGACGCCCAAGCCCCTGGCCCGCACGATCACGATCATGCGCGGCCTGCTGGCCCGCACCAGTGACTACGGCCCCGGTGAACCAGCCGGCCGCAGCGCCCGTTACGCACAGGTGGTGTACCTGACCACCCCGCCCGCCCGGCCCGTCGTGCTGCGCGCGGCGGCGGCGCTGCCCGAAACGCTGGCCGCCCGGATCGTGATCCGGGACCTGCCCGAAGGGGCCGCCCTGTGAGCATCTGGTCATGGCTGAAACTGACCGCCGCCTTGTGGCTGCTCCGCAAGGGCGTCAAGGCGTTCGGGTGGCTGCTGCTGGCCGCGCTCACGGTGACCGCCTGGCCGTTAACCCTCGTCGCCGCGTCCGGGTACCTGGCTGCGTGGCTGCGCGGCTGGCCACCGGCCCGGCTATGGCGGGCGGCTGCCTGGGCGCTGCCGATGACCGCCGTCTACGCCATCGGCCAGGCGTTGCGGCTGCGGGCCTGGCAGGCCGTGGCCCTCGCGCCCGTGAACGACTGGGGGCGTGCGTGGCGGCTGCTGGCCGCCGGGTCGATGCTGCGCACCGGGCTGCTCGTCGCGCCGGTCGCGGTCCCGGCCGGGCTCGCCGTCGCCGCCGCGTTGTGGGCGTGGCGGATCTACGCGATCACCACCGGCCTGGCCGGGCAGACCGCCTCCGCCCCGATCACCTTCGATACCCGGCAATGGCGGCGTCAGGTCCGGGCCGCGCGTGGCCGGGCCGCCGCGCCCGGCACCGTGCCGCTGCTGGGCCGGGGCGGCCTGGTGGTGATCGGGCCGGTCATCCGCGCCATCCGGCACCGCTGGCGGCCGGTCCTGGCCGTCCCCTACCGGTCCTTCGGCCGGCGCGGTCATCATCGGCTCCTCCGGGTCGGGGAAAACCAACCTGATGATGCGGCTGTGGGCCGGCTGGTACGCCGCCGCCCGCACCGCATATGCGCGCCGGGAAGGGGACCGGCCGCTCCTGGTGATCCTGGATTGCAAAGGCGGCCCCGACGCCCGCGTCAAAGCAGAACGCACCCGCCGCCTCCTGCACGGCGTCGGTGCGCGCCGGGTCGCGATCTGGCCCGATGAGGCGAGGCTGTGCCTGTGGGACCTGCCGCCCCGTGATCTGGGCGTGCTGCTGTTGCAGATGATCGAAACCGGGGACGGGGCCGCCGCCTACTACACCGACATCATGCAGGCCGTGGTCAACCTCGCGCTGGCCGCCCCCGGCGGCCCACCCGCCAACGCGGCCAGCTTCCTGGACCGCCTCGACGTGGCCTGGCTGGAAACCGCCTACGGAGACGGGCTGCACGGCGCTGCCCTGACCCGCATCCGCGCCGCCAAACCCCACATCGGCGACATCCAGCTCCGCTACGCCACCCTGCTGGGCCGGCTCGGGCCAGCGCTGGACGGCCCCGGCACCCTGGCCGGGGCCGATGCCTGGTACTGCATCCTGGAAGGCACCCGCGAGGCATCCGTGGCCGAAGCCCAGGCCATGGCGCTGACCGAACTGGTCGCGCACGCCGCCACCATCGCCGGCACCGAGCGGCGGGCGATGCTGCTGGCCGCCGACGACTACAGCGCCGTGTCCCGCCGGGTACCGGTCTCCAACCTGTACGAGCGCGGCCGGTCTCTTGGGCTGGGGGTGCAGGTCTCCGCGCAATCCTGGCAAGGGCTCGGCCGCGATGACGACGAGCGGTACCGGATCGCCGCCACCGCCGACGGCGGCATCTGGCTGATGGCCACCGCCTACCCCGAACCGGTCGTGCAACTCGCCGGGACACGGCGGGTGCTGGAGTCCGCGCACAAGCTGATCGGCGCGACCTGGGGCGAGGAAGGCACCACCCGCACCCAGCACGCCTGGATCGCCGACCCCGACCTGATCCGCACCCTCGATACCGGCCAGGCGTGTTACATCCACCGGGGCGGGGCGACGTTCGTGCAGGTCGCCCGGCCGAAACCGTCCCCGCTGAGCCTCCCCGCGGGCAGGTCACCGTCCGTCATCATCCCGCCGCCCGCCCCACCCGGCGACGAGCAGTCCCCGTCCCCGGGGCCGGGAGCCGGGCGGGGGAGCCTGGACGACGTCCTCGGCCCGGGAGCGCCCGCGTGAACCCGTTCACCGTCCTGGGCCTGCCCACCGACCCGGGCCTGACCGATGAGCAGGTCCGGGCCGCCTGGCGGGCCATCGCCGCCGCCACCCACCCCGACCGCCCGGACGGCGGCAACATAGAGCGGTACACCGCCGCCGCCACCGCCTACGCCCAGCTCCGCACCCCATGGGGACGATCCGAGGCATACGCCGACCTGGCCACCGATCAGCCGTACGTTCCTGCCCCGGCCGCGTCGCTGCCCGTCTCACCCGGTGCCGGGATGGTCCGCGCGGCCCGGCTGGTCCCGGCCCGCATCCGGCACGGGCGGCCCTGGCATCTGCTGGCCCGCGCCCTGGCCGCCGCCCTCGCGTCGCTGATCGTGATCGGCCTGCTGCCGGGACAGCCATCCGGCCCGGCCATCATCACGGGCCTGATCACCTGGTTCGGCTTCACCGCACGCGGGGACCTGGCCCCGCCCCCGGGACGGTAAGGAGGTGCCCCGGGTGCGCGGCGGGAGATTTTTTAGCCACCTCCCGGCTCCGGGCATCGCGCGGGGAACCCCTGCGGCAGGCCCCGCCGGACAGATCGCGGGCAGCGGCAAGGCTGCCCGGCCCGCCCCGGCCAGCGTAGGGCCTCCCGCCCCCCACGCGACACCCTCCACCGGCAGGACACCGGCCAAACAATCACCCCCCGCTCCCGCCGCACCAGCAGCAAAGCGGCCGCGTCCACGACCGCAGGAAAGGACCATCGGAATGACCGGTAATTCTGCGCCGCACCAGGAAAAGAAAGGCAGAAGATGGCCTCTGACTAGGCAGGACAGGACCCGGGAAAGGCAGAAAAACAGGCCGTTAATTCACCGGCCACCATTCCCGGGCCGGACATTATCGCGTATAATCTGAAGAAAGGGGAAAGGCCGGGCGGGATGAAAGTCCGGTACAAGATAAAGATAGAGACCGGGCGGAAAGCCAGGGAACTGGACGAGCGCCAGGCCGACGTGATCAGGGAACTACTGGAGTGGGCCCGCCGGCACCGGGCCCGCCACGGCAGGCCGTAACAGGCCGGGACGTAAGGAAGGCACACAGATGACCGCGACGCTGGCAGACATCCCCCAGGCCCTGGCCGCGACCGCCGGGCCGTCCGAAGTGGTGCCCGTGGCGTTCCTGGGCCGCACCTCCAACGAGCGGCTCCAGGACCCGATCGCATCCATGCGCCGCCAGGTCCGCAACGCCCGCGCGTGGCTGCCCAAGGGCTGCCAAATCACCGCCTACTACTGGGACGTGGAATCGGGCGGCAATGACCTGGAAGACCGGGGCCGCTCCGGCGCCTGGCAGGTCGCCGCCGCCGCCGGGATCCCCCGCGACGGCGGCATCGCTGATCTGCTGAACGAGGCGAAATCCCCCACCCCCGATTTCGCGTTCGTGGTGTGTGAGGACATCGAGCGCTCCGCCCGGGACACCTACAACTCCCTCAAGCTGGAACGGGAGTTGCAGGATCAGGGGATCCCGCTGTTCGCCACCGATGAGCCGTTCCAGGTCGAGGGGATCAACGCGACCGCCATTCTGGTGCGCCGGGTCAAGCAAGGCGTGGCCGAATGGTACCGGCTCCAGCTCAAAGGCAAAGTGTGGGACGGGCTGAAAGAACATTCCCTGGCCGGGTGGAACCTCGGCAAAGTCCCGGTCGGTTACCTCGGGGAAAAGCACCCGCACCCGAACCCGGTCAAGGCCGCCGAGGGGCGCACCAAGACCCGCCTGACCGAAGACCCGGTGTACGGGCCGGTCATAGGCCAGATCTACGCCTGGCGGGCCGGCAAGCATCTGGGCAAGCCGACCATCCGGGCGCGGCTGGCCGCCGACCCCGGCCTGTACCCGCCGCCCGGCCCGGCCGGCTGGTCGCTGGCCCTGGTCGATGAGATCCTGTCCAACCCCAAGTACACCGGGTACCAGGTGATGGGCCGGCAGCGCCGCAAAGGCGGCAAAAAGGTGTGGATGCCAGCCAGTGAATGGATCTGGTCTGCGGAGCCCACCCACACCGCCCTGGTGGACAAGGCCACCTGGGACGCCGCCCAGCGGATGGGACGCCGGCACGGCAACGTCCGCGACCCCGAGATGCCCACCCGGCGGGCCGGCCGCCGCTACAAGCTCCGCTCCCGCCTGTACTGCGCCATCTGCCACCGGCGGATGAGCGGGCAGGCCCGGGGCCGCAACGGCCATCTGGCCTACTACCGGTGCCCGCACGACCCCGGCGTGCCCCGCCACTACGCCGCCTACCCCGATCACCGCACCGTGACCATCCGTGAAGATATCATGACGGCCGCCCTCGCCCGGTTCTTCACCGAACGGGTGTTCGGGCCGGACCGGGCCGCCATGCTCGCCACCCAGCTGCCCGCCAGCGCCGCCGGCCAGGCCGAGCGCCGCGACAAGCAAGCCGCCGCGATCCGCCGCAAGCTCGCCCAGATCGGCACCGCCGAAACCGCCCTGATCACCGAACTGGAAACCCCCGCCGACCCCGGCGACCCCGCCGCCCAGGCCCTCCGCCAGCGGATCCGCGCCCGCTTCACCGAACTGTACGGCCAGCGCACCACCCTGGAAACCGAACTCGCCGCCCTGGAAACAGTCCCCGCCGGGCCAGCCGCCGACCCCACCCTCCTGGACGAGCTACCGCACCTGGGCGACGTCCTCACCGACGCACCGGCCGGCCTGACCGAACGGCTCCTGGACGCCTTCGACATCCATGCCGTCTACAACCGGGACAAACACCAAGCCACCATCCACGCCACCATCACCGACGCCACCCCCCAAGCCATCCGCGACCTGCTCGCCGACCCCCGCGCCGACCACAACACGCCAGCATCAGACCCCGGGACCGCCCCCCAAGATCATGGTGGCCATTTGACCGGGCACACTGGGTCGTCCCCCCGGGCCAGCACTGCCGCGAGGGCGCGGAAGGCGCGGCCGCGGTGGCTGATCGCGTCCTTGGCCTCGGGGGCCATCTCGGCCGTGGTCAGGCTGGCCCCGTCGGGCAGGAAGATCGGGTCGTAGCCGAACCCCCCGCTGCCGCGCGGGCTGCCCACCAGCTTCCCGTCCAGGCGCCCCTCGACGACATGCTCGCGGCCGTCCGGCAGCGCCAGCGCGGCTGCGCAGGCGAAGTGCGCGCTGCGGTGCGGATCCGTGATGTCGGCGAGCTGCGCCAGGACCAGAGCGAGGTTGGCGGCGTCGTCGCCGTGCCGGCCGGACCAGCGGGCGGAAAAGATACCCGGCATGCCCCTCAGCACGTCGACGCACAGCCCGGAGTCGTCCGCGACCGACGGCAGCTGGGTGAACGCGGCGATGGCCCGCGCCTTCAGCAGCGCGTTCTCGGCGAACGTCAGCCCGGTCTCGGCCACCTCCGGCGCGCCGGGGAATTCATCCAGCCCGGTCAGGCTGACCGGGATCCCGGCCGCGGACAGAATCCGGCGCAGCTCGGTGAGCTTATGCGCGTTGTGCGTGGCGAGCACCAGCGGCACGGTGCCGGCCGTGTCAGGTCCCGTTCCGCTAAATCGTCGCGGAGAGGGCATCGAGCTGCAGTCTGGTCAGCTCACCGCAGCCGGCTACGGCGAGATCGAGCAGCCGGCCGAGCATGTCCCGGCTGAACGGCTCGCGCTCGGCCGTCCCCTGGACCTCAACGAAGTCGCCGTCCCCGGTGCAGACCACGTTCATATCGGTTTCGGCGGCCGAATCCTCCTGGTAAGAGAGGTCGAGGCGCGGCTGCCCGTCGACGATGCCGACGCTGACCGCGGCCACCGAGGTGGCCAGCGGGTCGCCGTGACAGCGGTGGCGGCCCTGCAGCCAGGCCACCGCGTCCGCGAGCGCGACATAGCCACCGGTGATGGCGGCCGTCCGGGTGCCGCCGTCCGCCTGCAGCACGTCACAGTCGATCACGATCGTGTTCTCGCCCAGCGCCTTGTAGTCGACGCAGGCGCGCAGGGCCCGGCCGACCAGCCGGGAGATCTCGTGCGTGCGCCCGCCGACCCGGCCCCTGACCGACTCCCGGTCGTTGCGGGTGTTCGTCGCGCGGGGCAGCATCGCGTACTCGGCGGTCACCCAGCCGAGCCCGCTGCCGCGGCGCCACCGCGGCACGTCCTCCTGGACGCTGGCGGCGCAGAGCACGCGGGTCGCGCCGAACTCCACGAGTACGGAACCCTCGGCGTGGTCGAGCCAGCGCCGGGTCAGTTTCACCGGCCGCAGCTCGGTGTCGGAACGTCCATCTGGTCGGGCCATGCCCGCCAGACTATCGGCGGGCCCGGGGTGCCCGATCACCGTGCCCGATCACCGTGCCCGATCAGAGGGGCAGGGGGCCGGAGGGGGTGAGGTCGAACTCCTGGCCCTGGGCCGCCAGCGACAGCTTCCCGGTGAAGGCCGCGCTGGCTTCGGCGAAGGAGCGCTGCTTGTCGTTCCATGGCACCAGGTGGGTCAGCACCAGATGGCGCACGCCGGCGCGCTCGGCGTGCTCCCCGGCCTGGCGACCGGTCAGGTGCAGGTCACCGGGCAGGCCGGGGGCCTCGAGGAAGGACGCCTCGCACAGCAGCAGGTCCGCGCGGCGGGCCAGCCCGACCAGGGCCTCGCAGGGACCGGTGTCGGCCGAGTAGGCCAGGATCCGGCCGCCGTGCTCCACCCGGAAGCCGAACGTCTCGACCGGGTGGTTCATCCGCTGCGTGGTGATCAGGAACGGCCCGATCCGCCGGGTGCCCGGCGTCAGCGTCGTGAAGTGGAACGCGTCGGTCATGCGAGGAGCCGAATCCGGATCGGGCCCGTAGGCCAGGGCCAGCCGCCCGGCCGCGTCGCCGGGCGCGTAGACCGGGATCGGGGGCTTCGGGCCGCCGGGTGCGTACCGCCGGGCCACCCAGTAGGACGCCATGTCCAGGCAGTGATCCGCATGCAGGTGGCTCAGGCAGATGGCGTCGATGCCGAACAGCCCGGCGTGCCGCTGCAGCACGCCCAGCGCGCCGTTGCCGAGGTCGATCAGCATCCGGAAACCTTCCGCCTCCAGCAGGTAGCAGGAGGCGGGGCTGTCGGGTCCAGGAAAGCTGCCGGAGCATCCGATAATGGTCAGCCGCACGAGAGACCACAATACGGTGACGGCCGGCGGCGCGCCGGCTCAGGCGGTGCTCAGGCCCAGAGCTGGCCTTCGAGCTTCTCCTCGGCTTCGTCCAGCGTGCCACCGTAGGCGCCGGTCGACAGGTACTTCCAGCCGCCGTCCGCCACGATCACCGCGATGTCGGCCCGCTCCCCCGCGTCGGCGGCCTTGGCGCCCATCGCCTTCGCGGCGTGCAGCGCGCAGCCAGCCGAGATCCCGGCGAAGATGCCCTCGGTGTTCAGCAGTGCCCGGGTCGCGCTCAGCGCGTCGGCCGACGAGACCGAGAACCGCGTGGTCAGCACGGACTCGTCGTAGAGCTCCGGCACGAAACCCTCATCGACGTTCCGCAGGCCGTAGACGAGCTCCCCGTACCGGGGCTCCGCGGCGATGATCTTCACTCCGGGCACGTGCTCGCGCAGGAAGCGGCCGGTCCCCATCAGCGTGCCCGTGGTCCCCAGGCCGGCCACGAAGTGCGTGATCTCCGGCAGGTCGGCGAGCAGCTCGGGGCCGGTGGTCTCGTAGTGGGCGCGGGCGTTCGCCTCGTTGCCGTACTGGTACAGCATGATCCAGTCCGGGTTGTCCGCGGCGAGCCGCTTCGCCACCCGGACGGCCTCGTTGGAGCCCCCGGCCGCGGGTGAGTAAATGATCGTCGCGCCGTACATCTCGAGCAGCTGGCGGCGCTCGGCCGAGGTGTTCTCGGGCATGACGACGGTGAGCTGGTACCCGCGCAGCTTGGCCACCATGGCCAGGGAGATCCCGGTGTTACCCGACGTCGGCTCGAGAATCGTCGCTCCCGGCTGCAGCAGGCCGTCCTTCTCGGCCTGCTCCACCATGTAGAACGCCGCCCGGTCCTTCACCGAACCGGTCGGGTTGCGGTCCTCGAGCTTGGCCCACAGCCGCACGTCGGGCGCCGGGGACAGCCGGGGCAGCCCCACCAGCGGGGTGCGGCCTACCGAGTCGAGCAGCGAGTCGTAGCGCATGCCAGCCCCGGGCGGCCGATCAGGCGCCCCCGGCGACGGCCGGCAGCACCGTCACGGTGTCACCGTCCTTGACCGGGGTTTCCAGGCCGCCGAGGAAGCGCACGTCCTCGTCGTTGAGGTACACGTTGACGAAGCGGCGCAGGCCGCCGCCGTCGACCAGCCGGTCCCGCAGCCCGCTGTGCCGCCCGTCGATGTCCTCGATGAGCTCACCCAGCGTGGAGCCTGCGCCCTCCACCTGCTTGGCGCCGTCCGTGTAGGTGCGCAGGATTGTCGGGATACGAACCTCGATGGCCATCGAAACGCTCCATAGTGTGCTGTACCTGGTTGCAGCGGCGAGCGCGAGCGCGCGGCGCTGTTCCGGGTTTTCCCTAGCGGTCCAACCTGGTAGTCGCAAGGATCATTCCACTGATACACGGCGGCCTGGTCAATACTCTCAGGTGACCTCTACCGGCTCCTCCGTGACCACACCGTTCACAATGAGGTAGGAACGGAACTGCTCGTCGTCCCCGGCGCGGGTGGATACGAGGACGTAGTGCGCGCCCGGCTCGCTCGCGTAGGAGATGTCCGTCCGCGACGGATAGGCCTCGGTGGCGGTGTGCGAGTGGTAGATGACGACGGGCTCCTCGTCCCGCTCGTCCATCTCCTTCCACACCTGGAACTGCTCCATCGAGTCGAACCGGTAAAACGTCGGGGACCGCTCGGCGTTCATCATCGGGATGAACCGCTCCGGGCGGTCGCTGCCGGCCGGGCCGGCGATGACGCCGCATGCCTCGTCCGGGTGGTCGGCGCGGGCATGGGCGACGATCTTGTCGTAGAGCTCGCGGCGGATCGAGAGCATAACGCGAGGGTACCCTGCGGCTACATCAGGGCCTGCACGAGCGACTCCTGGACACCGCCCAGCCAGGCGTAGACCTCGAAAGCGGCCGAACGGGGATCCAGCGGATCCAGTTCCTGCCACTGCTCCTCGAACTCCTCGGTGACGCCGAGCCGGACGCCCAGCGCGAGCCGGACGTCATTGAGCGCGCGGAGCCAGGACTGCGCCTGCTCCCCCGACAGCTTGACCGGGCCGCCGGCGGACGGCAGCGTGTCCAGCACGGCCCGCGCGCTCTCCTGCTTGGCGGTGCGCAGGCTCTGCTCGGTGAACCGGCGGAACTCCCCGGCCGCGTCGGGATCATCCCGGTAGGCGTCCGGCAGCAGGCGGGCCAGCGCCGGGTCCTGCGGCACCTCGGCCGGGCGGCCGATCCCCAGCATCGCCTCCAGCTCCGCCGGGCTGGGGGCGCCGGGCGTGCCGGGGGCCAGGGTGTCCGCCGCGGGCTGCGCGCCGGGCTGCACCGCGTCCGCGCCGGGCACGCCGGCGTCCGGGTCGGTGAGCAGGTCCACGACCTGCTCGATCAGGCCACGCAGCAGAACCGCCTCCGGGCCGTCAAATCTGGCCCGCACGCCGCCGCGGGTCCGCCGGAAAGCATCCATCAAGAAGGCGCCACCAATACACATCTCGCCTGGGCGATCGGCGGGACCGCCGACCGGGGCCGGAACCTCACGAGTCCGACGACACCGTGGCCCACAGCCCGTAGCCGTGCAGCACCTCGACATTGTGCTCCATCGACTCACGCGCCCCGGCGGCTACCACGGCCTTGCCCTTGTGGTGCACGTCGAGCATGAGCTTCGTCGCCTTTGGCTTGGGGTAGCCGAACACCGTCTGGAACACGTACGTCACGTAGTCCATCAGGTTGATCGGGTCGTTCCAGACGATCGTCAGCCAGGGCTTGCCCGGCCTGGTCCGCTCGCCGGACTCCGGCAGCTCCACCTCAGAGGGTGCCACGCTCACGGGTGCTTACCTCCAGGTCCGTAGTCTTCCACTCGTGACGAATTCGGCGGACGGCATGTCCCTTCCACCCGGTAACCGTCCCGTACCCACGGAGACGGCCGGGGCACCTCACGCCGGCGGTGTATCCGGGGACGCCAGGCCGACGGGGCCTGCGGGGCCTGGCACCGCCCTGCTCACCGACCATTACGAGCTGACCATGCTCCAGGGCGCACTGCACAGCGGGGTGGCAGGGCGCCGGACGATCTTCGAAGTGTTCGCCAGGCACCTGCCACACGGCCGGCGCTACGGTGTTGTCGCAGGTACCGGACGGCTGCTCGACGCCCTCGAGCGATTCAGGTTTGACGCAGCTGATCTCGAGTTCCTCCGGGCTTCCGACATCGTGGACGACGTCACGCTCCGGTACCTCGAATCATACCGTTTTACCGGGAACATCTGGGGTTATGGCGAAGGCGACTGCTACTTTCCCGGTTCGCCGGTCCTGGTGGTCGAGGGCACGTTCGCCGAAGCGGTCATCCTCGAGACGATCAGCCTGTCGATCCTGAACCATGACTGCGCGATCGCGTCCGCCGCGTCCCGGATGGTGACCGCGGCCGACGGCCGGCCGCTCATCGAGATGGGGTCGCGGCGCACGCACGAGCAGGCCGCCGTGGCCAGCGCCCGGGCGGCCTACCTGGTGGGCTTCGCGTCCACGTCCAACCTGCAGGCGAACCGCTGCTACGGCGTTCCGTCGGCGGGGACCAGCGCGCACGCGTTCACGCTGGTACACGACAGCGAGCGGCACGCGTTCCGCACCCAGCTCGACGCGCTGGGCACCAGCACGACCCTGCTGGTCGACACGTTCGACGTGGACCGGGCGGTGCGGGCCGCCGTCGAGCTGGCGGGCCCGGATCTCGGCGCAGTGCGCATCGACAGCGGCGACCTGCCGGTGCTGGCCCGCCACGTGCGGGCGCTGCTGGACGAGCTCGGCGCGACGCACACGAGGATCGTGCTCACCGGCGACCTGGACGAGTACTCGATCGCGGCCCTGGCGGCTACCCCGGTCGACGGCTACGGGGTGGGGACCGCCCTGGTCACCGGCTCCGGAGCGCCGACGGCCGCCCTGGTGTACAAGCTGGTCGCGCGCGCGGACCGGCCGGGGCGTGATGTCCCGCTGCGGCCGATGGCCAAGCGATCGGTGGGCAAGCCCGGGCGCGCCGGCCGGAAATGGGCCGTCCGGCACCGGGATGAGGCGGGGGTGGCGCGGGCCGAGGAGATCCTGCTCTCACCGCCGGACCCGGGACCGGGCGACCGCCTGCTGCTGACGCCGCTGGTCCGGGACGGGGTCATCGTGGGCCGGGAGCCGCTGGACGCGGCGCGCGACCGGCACCGCCAGGTGCTCGCGGAGCTTCCGCCGCAGGCGTTCCAGCTGTCCCGCGGCGACCCCGCCATCCCGTCTGTACTCGAGGGAGAGCCCTCCTGAATCTGCCCTGATCAGGGAATACGTGTTTACAAGATCGACACAGGGTAGGGAACTGAACATCCGTACGTACGCGCTGGTTCGCCGACAGGTCAGCGGATAGGGCGCGGCGTACGCCAAACCGGGGGGTTTGATGTTCAGGCGCATAGCTCTGGCGGCGGTTCTCGCCGCCGCCGCAGTTCCTATCCTTGGGCCGGCCGCGCATGCTCGGGCGGCGACCACGAGCACCTGGCGGCATGCCGCGCTTATCTATCATGCGGCGGGCCGTACGCAGCGGCAGTGGGAGCAGCATCTGATGCAGGTGAACGCGGCGGGCCAGTTCACCGGCAAGTGGCTGTTCGATGCGGTGATCCTGACCACGCAGGACATCGACGACCAGGACATCATGTACGCCAGCCTGAGCGGGTCGCAGATCAATGACCTGCTGACGCAGGAGTTCGCGGATGCGGCCGCGCTGGACAGCGCGGCGGCGGCGCTGGCCGCCCAGTACGGGGCGCCGCCCAAGCCGATCGAGCTGGCGCTGGCCCTGCCGTGGCTGTCACCCCAGGATGTCAGCCTGTCGCTGCTGGGTATCACGCTCAACCTGAGCATTCCGTTGCTGCGGACGGAGGCGGCCACCTCGTACCTGCAGCAGGTGCAGTCGATGGCGCAGGCCGCGAACTGGCGGGAGCTGAGCCTGTACGGGATCTACTATCAGCGTGAGGACGCCAGCACCGCGTGGGGGGATCCAGCGTACATTCAGTCGGTGAACGCGGCGGCGCATTCGCTGGGGCTGTCGACGATCTGGGTGCCCTATTACGACGCGCCGGATGCCTTTAACGGTGCGAGCCTGGGTTTTGACGTGACCGATATCCAGCCGGAGTATTCCTTCCGTGACGCGCAGTACGAGGGTGTGGTCAATGATTCCCGGCTGTACAGTGCCGGGTACAAGGCGGCCGGGCAAGGGCAGGCCACCGAATACGAGCTGAGCAGCCAGGGTAATTCGCCTACCGAAGAAGCGATCGCGCATCAGTATCTGGCGGTCGCGCAGTTCACCGGGGCGTCGGCGTATCCGCAGGTGTTCTTCGCCGGCCTGTCCAGCGACATTTTCAACCAGGTCTCCAGCCAGAGCGCGGTGGACGCCAGTGAATGGCAGGCCTACACCGACCTGGTGAACTACCTGGGCGGGCAGGCCATCACCAACATCGACATCGGGGTGCCGTGGTCACCGGTGACCACCTCGAGCGGCGCGCTGCAGCAGACGTGGACCCCGGCCACCCCGGCCGCCTTCACCTCCTTCCGGGTCGACTTCAACGACGCGAACCAGGCCAGCCCCTGGCGGGGCCAGGTCACGGTCGCCGTCACCGGGCCCGGCGGGGCCCGGACCGCCTATGCGGTGCGGACGGGAACCGACAGCGTCAACCCGTCCTACAACTCGGTGTTCGTGCCGCTGCCCGCCACCGCCAGCGGCAACAACACCGTGACCAGCGCCACCATCACCGTCACCCGGCAAAGCGGCAGCCCGTGGCCGAACATCATGCGGGTGGTCGCGACGACCGCCGACCCGCCGGTGATCGCCAACGGGAACGAGGGCGCCACGTCCAGCTCGACCGCGCTGACCGCGCAGTCCGGCAGCTACGCCGACTCCAAGCCCACCTACCAGGGGTACTACGCGGGCAAGCTCACCGACGGGCAGGTTTCCCCCTCCGGTACCTGGAACTGGTCCGGTGACATGGGCTGGAACTCCGAAAGCGGCCCATTCACCGTGACCATCAACCTCGGCAAACCCGCTCCGGTCGGATCGGTGAAGCTGATTACCCACAGCGACCAGATGGCCGGGATCAACTGGCCCAACGACGTCAGCGCCGCCGTCGGCACCAGCTGCGCCCCGCAGAACACCGGCATCCCCGGCCAGAGCTGCCAGCCCGCTGCCACCTCCGGGCAGGCCACCTTGTCCTCCTCCCCGGTCACCGGCGGCGCGGACGCATCCGACACGGCCGGCACCATCACCGCGCCGGTCACCGCCAACGGCCAGTACGTCACGATCTCCGGGGTGTGCACCGGCTGGTGCCTGTTCGACGAGATGCAGGTGCTGAACACCGCCGGCACCGTCATCTCCACCGGGGACACCTACACCGTCACCCCGCAGCCCACCAACGGGCCCGGCGGCGGCACCCTCTACGGCGACGACGACTACAAGCTGACCGACGGTGCCGTCATCCCCGCCTACGGGCCCCAGTTCGCCGACGCCCTCGACGGCATGTCGGCCAGCACCGGCGGCACGGTGCAGGCCACCTGGCTGAACCCGCACACCGCCAGCACCGCCACCGTGTGGATCACCGCCGCGAACAACTCCTACGGCGTGATCCTGCCCAAGTCGGTAACGATCGCCTGGCGCAACGCCAGCAACGTGTGGCAGGCCGGCACCGCCGTCACCCCCAGCACCTCCTGCGGCCCAGCCCCCTGCGCCCGGCTCACGCTGCCCAGCGGCGCGCAGGTCACCGGGATCGAGGCGACCTTCCCCGGCGGCGGCTCGTCCGCCGACTGGTACTTCACCAGCGAGCTGAGCACGCAGTAGGGCACCCAGTTGGGCACCGGCGCCGGCTGCGGAGCGGGCCGGGCCGGTAATCGGGATGCCGGGATGCCGGGAGGCGGTGCGGGCCGCTACCGTGCTGCCCATAACCGTCAACGTGGATGGTTTCGCGCGCGTTCTGCGGGACCTGGGTGCCACCGGGGCGGTGCGCGAACTGCCCCTCCGCATCACCTCAGGTAGCGCGGCCGACGTGGGCGAATAACCCCGGCGCCGGCTCCGCCCCGGTGCTCGCGAGCTGCCCCAGCAGCACGTCGAGCCGGTCATGCTGCCGGTGCGCGGGCAGACGGCCACGGCGGGTCAGCGTGGCCAGGCCGTGCAGGGCACTCCAGATCACTTCGGCGCAGACCTCGACGTCCCGCCCGGCTGCCATGGGGGCCACCGCCTCGACGAACTCCGCAAAGGCGTCGCGCAGCGGCTGCGGGGTGAGATCGCCGCTGGCGAACCGGATATCGGTGGGCATGCTGAACATCGAGTCATACAGCGCCGGGCGGGTGGCCGCGAAGTTCAGGTACGCCTCCGCCACCGCGCGCAGCGCGGCGGCCGCGGAGGGCGCGGCGAGCCGGGCCCGGCGCAATCCGGCGCCCAGTTCCGCGAAGCCCTCGATGGCGACCGCCCGCACGATGGCGTCCTTGTTCGTGAAGTGGCTGTACAGAACGGGCTGGCTGTACTCCACCCGTTCGGCCAGGCGCCGCGTGGTGACGGCCTCCCACCCCTCCTGTTCGGCCAGCTCGCGCGCGGTGGCGACGATCAGCTCGTGCCGCTGGAGGCGTTCCCGTTCACGGCGCTCGGTGGTGGTCATGAGCTAAATCCTAGCATCGCTAGAAAATTTGTTGACGCTAGTGTTAGCGTTGAATTAATTCCTAGCAGTGCTAGATACGGAGGTATCTCATGTCCCTCGCCTTCTTCGCGGACGGCCTGGCCATCCTCATTGGCCTGGGTGTGATCGCCGTCGGCGCACGGTTCCTGTTCATGCCGCGGGCGGCCGCGATCGGCTACGGGGTGCCCGCCGAGCCCGGCACGCCCGGCACCGGCCCCTACCTCACGATCAAGGGGGTGCGCGACGGCATCTACGGGGTGCTGGTCTTCGTTCTGCTCGCAGCCAGCGGCCGGCACGTGCTCGCCTGGTTCATGCTGACAGCAGCCATCCTGCCGCTAGCCGACACGCTGATCGTGCTGTGCAACCACGGTTCCCGGCTGACCGCCTTCGCCGTGCACTTCGCCACGGCCATGGTCATGCTGCTGGACGTGGCGCTGTTGCTCTCATGACCGCCCCGGCTTGTCCCACTGGAGCGAGTAGCGGAACAGGAGGTGGCGGCGGTACCGGGCGCCGGGGAGCAGCCGCAGGGCACCCACGCGGACCTCTTCCCAGGTCATGGTGGCTGCCCTGACCGGCTGGCCGGGACTGGCCTGCTCCCGGTGCGCGGCGCGCAGGGCGCCGTGCATCAGCCCGTACGCCACGTTGACCGGGAGGCCGGCCGCGTCGTGCATCCAGTCGCCGGGCGTGGCACTGCGGGCCAGGCCGACGATGGCCAGCCGCCCGCCGGGCCGCAGCAGGCGGCTCATGGCCATCAGGGCCGCCTCGAAGTTCATGTGGTGGATCGCCGTGTCGGAGGCGATGAAATCGAAGCTGGCGTCGTCGAACGGGAAGGCCGGGAACTCCGCGTCGATGAAGGCCACGTTGCGCAGGTTCTCGCCGCGCTTGCGGGCCAGCGCGATCATGCGGCTGTCGCGGTCGACTCCGGTCACGTCCCGGCAGCGCGCCGCCAGGCGGCAGGTCAGCAGCCCGTCGCCGCAGCCCACGTCGAGGGCACTGCCGCAGCCAGCCGGCACCGCAGCCAGGATGAGCGGCTGGTAGTGCACATTGTGATTCCAGTAATCCGCCATGTTCCCCTCATTCGCGCTGGTCACGCGCAGGACGTCGGCGACCTCGCAGGCAGCGCTCCGGGCACGATACCGTGGGCGGGTGCGCGCACTCATCGTCGTTGACGTTCAGAACGACTTCTGCGAGGGCGGTTCGCTCGCCGTCCCGGGTGGCGCCTTCGTGGCCCGCTCGATCAGCGAGCGCCTCGCCACCAGCGGCAGCGAGTACGCGCACATCGTCGCGACCCAGGATCATCACATCGACCCGGGCGACCACTTCTCCGCCCACCCGGATTACGTCCGCTCCTGGCCGCCGCACTGCGTCGCGGGTACGCCCGGTGCGGAGTTCCACCCCGACCTGGACACAGCACGGGTGGAAGCGACCTTCCGCAAGGGCGCACACGCCGCGGCCTACAGCGGGTTCGAGGGCACGGACGGCACGGGCACGCCGCTGGGCGACTGGCTGCGTGAGCGCGGGGTCACGGAACTCGACGTCGCCGGGATCGCCACCGATCACTGCGTACGGGCGACGGCGGCGGACGGGGCGCGCGGCGGGTTCGCCACCCGCGTCCTGCTGGGCCTCACCGCAGGCGTCGCTCCGGACACCACCGCCCGGGCCCTCACCGAGCTGCGCGACGCCGGGGTAGACCTCACCGGCACGCCCGTTCTTCTGTCGTGAGGTCATCCGGTTCCGCCCGGCCCAGGCTGCCCGCCGCGTCTGGACCCGGCCGCCGAACCGGCCGAAACGTGTGCTCCTCATGTCCTCGCCCATCGGCCTGGGCCATGCCCGGCACGACCTGGCTATCTGCCGCCGAGGCGTGGGACGCCGACTACTTCCTGCACGAGAACCCGGAACCGAAGCGGTCAGGCTGCCTGGCTGACCGGCTTCGCCGGCTGGCTGCCCCTGCCCGACCGCGAGGCGGTGCGCGCGGACCTGGGGTACCGGCCCGGCGAGAAGGTCTGCGTGGTCACGGGCGGCGCGGGCCGCGGCTCAGCTGGGCGAGCTCATCTGAGGCGGCGCGGCGCCGGGACGTCAGTTGACGCAGGGGATGCCCTTTTCGGTGCCGACGGCGCCGCCCTGCGGGCCGGCGGTGGGGATGGCCGGCGACGACGAGGGGCTCGGCGTCGTGGTCGCGGCCGCACTGATGGTGGGCGCGGTAGTAGTGTCCGCGCCGATCAGCACCTCGACGTGATTGGCGGCCACCGAGGTGCTAGCGGCCGCGGTGACGCCGAACGCCGAGGCGATCCGGCTGGCGTTGGCCGCCTCACCGGTCCCGTACAGGACCTCGGTGGTGGTGCGGGCCGTCCCGTTCCCCACCTCGCCGGCCTTGAATCCGGCCTGGACGATCGCGGCCGAGGCCTTGGAGGCCAGCATGGGGGTCTGGCCGCCGTTGAAGACGTCGACCGTCGTCTCTGCGGCGGGCGTGCCGGGCGGCTGCGGCCGGGTCCCGGAGGAGGAGGAGGAGGAGGGCGCGGCGGGCTTCGGGTAGAACGCCGACTGCACGATCGACTTGATGGCGGACGGGTTGACCGCGTTGGCGTCCTGGCCGTCGATGGTGGCGTAGCCCTCGATCGGCAGCGTGTGGAAGACCAGGTTCCCGCTGGTCAGGTCCTGCATCTGGGACGCGAAGTCCAGCAGGTTCCAGCCGGCGTCGGTGATGACGTACTGCTGGGCCACCGACAGCAGCGCCTGGATCTTCGTCAGGTCGCCGATGACTCCCTGGGTGCGCAGCTGCTCCATGACGGCGTCGAGGAACGCCTGCTGGCGATGCGTCCGGTCCAGGTCACCGTTGGGCAGGCCGTCGCGCTGGCGGACGAACGCCAGCGCCTGCGACGCGTTCAGGTGCTGGTAGCCGGCTGGGAAGTCCGCACCGGAGTTGGCGTCCTTGACCGGGTGGTTGAGGCAGACCTCCACGCCGCCGAGTACGCTGGCCAGCTCGTAGAACCCATCCAGGTTGACCTCGGCGAAGTGGTCGATGTGCACGCCGGTGAGCTGCTCAACCGTGTCCACGGCGGCCTTGCGCCCGGCCTCGTTGCCCTGGAACGCTAGCTGGTTCTGGCTAATGCCCGGGTTCTGCGCCTTCAGCTGCTGCTGCGCGTAGAACATGCTGACGCCGTAGGCCTGGTCGATCTTGCCCTGCTGCTGAGAGCCCACCGTGCCGGCGAAGTTGACCCAGTCATCGCGGGGAATGGAAAAGCCGACCGCCTTCTGCCCGCCGGCCGGGATGTGCAGCAGGATCAGCGTATTGGTGTCGTTGCCGCCGACACCGTTCGCCACACCCTGCGCGCTTCCCGCGTGCAGGGCCTTGAGGATGTTGTTGGGCAGGATGTTGCCGTTCCAGTCGCGGCGGCTCTCCAGCCCCATCAGCAGGATGTTCTGCGCGCCGATGGAGGGGCCGCCGGCGATCGCGTGCGAGGAGCCGATGCTGCTCACGTCCCGCACGACGAAGTAGGAAAAGCCGCTGACGGCGAGCACGATCGCGGAAAAAACGCAGGCCAGCATATATCCCGTGGTACGTGCGACACGTCGGGCCGGGGGGGCCGTACGGGCCCTAGCCACCGGATCCGCCCGAAGCCGGCACAGCATCCATGCGGCGAAGACTACCGGGACGCGCTTGTTATTGATCCGCAACGGCTAACATCTGAGACTAGATGACCGAGCCACGAAGGCACGATACAGATCCGCGCCCGCCGTACGCTGGCGGCCCTGGGGCGGATCCTCGGGCGCGCCTGCGAACCCCTGGTGACGGGGCGTATCGGCATGATTCCTGGTCCCCGCGCCCGGGCGCGTCGCCGGGTTCCTTCGGGCAGGACCGCGGTCCCGCCCGCGGCGCCCTGTCCCGGCCCGATCCGGGACTCTACCTGCCGGACCCGTACCGGGCGGATGGCGATCCGGCGTTCCGCGTGGACGAGACCGGACTGCGGCCGCGGCGCCGCGGCCCGGGCCGCACAGATCCCGCCCGGCGCGATCCGGCCCGGCGCGACAGCGGCCGCGGGCGGGAACGGCCAGATCCCGGTCAGCCCGATCCCAGCTGGCCGGGCCGGGACCGGCGCGAGCTCGGCCCGCCCAGACCAGCCTGGCCGGACCGGGACCGGCGCGATCCGGGCTCACCCGGGCCAGGCCGGCGCGACCGGGCCCGCCCCGGCCAGCGTCAGCCGGATCCGACCTGGCCCGGCCGGGACCAGGGCAGCCCAACCCCGCCCAGCCTGGGCCGGGGCCGCCCGGACCTGAGCGTCCCGGACCGATCCGGGACGGAGCCGACCGCCCCGGTCCGTAAAGCTGCGCGCCCGGCCGCCCTGGGCGAAGGCGGCACGGGCCTCGAGGGCGGACCGGCCGGGGTGGGCCGTCGGCGCGCCTCCGCACAGGAACGGCCGTCCTGGCGGTGGGGCCAGATGCCGGGCGGACGCGGAGCCCTGATCGTGATCGCCGCGGCCGTGATCGGCACGGCGGCGACCGTCGGGACCCACCGTGCCCCCGGCCACCTGCTCGGCGGCTTCGTCGTCGCGGGCACCCTTATCGCGGCCCTGGCCGCCCGGCCGCGCGCCGTCTACCTGCTCGTCCCGGTCCCCGCGCTGGCCTACATAATCGGCGCGGTGACCGCCGGGCTGATCCACCAGCAGAGCGCAGGCCCGGGCAGTTCCGGGCTCACCGTCAGCGCGGCCCAGTGGATCGCCGACGGGTTCGTGACCATGACCGCCGCCACGGCGCTGGCCGTGGTGATCGCCGTCATCCGCTGGCTCCTGAACAGAAGCGCCCGGCCGGGCGGGCCGCCGCCTGAGCCTGCGCCGGTATTCCCGGGCAGGCCGACCTCGCGGACCGTGCCACCGCCCGGGCCCGACTCGGCGTCATGGGCCGTATCACGGCTGGACGGCGGGCCGGCGTCGGGGCCCGTGCCACCGTCCGGGCCCGGCTCGGCGTCATGGGCCGCACCACGGCTGGACGGCGGGCCGGCGTCGGGACCGGAGCCGCCCTCGTGGCCCTGGCCGGAGGAGCCGGTGACGCAGGGCCCGCCCGCAGCGTGGCGCGAGCCGTCCCGGCGGACCGAGCCGTTCTCCAGGCCGCCGCGCCCTTCATCGCTGCCGGGCGGCCCCACCTGGCAGCCTCAGCCGTATCCGCGGCAGCCTCAGCCGTATCCGCGGCAGCCTCAGCCGTATCCGCGGCAGCCTCAGCCGCCCCGCGCGGACCCGTTCCGGCCACCGTCGTGGCTGGACTCGCCGTCGGACCCGGGGTCACCGTCGTTCGGCGGCTCACGGGACTTAACCGCGCCCGGGACGGCCTGACGGCCGGCCCATCCGCCCAGGGGCGGCCGCGCGCCCCGGCCAAGGGAGCGGCCGCGGTCAGCGGCGGCTCGTGGCCCAGCGGCGGATCATGTCCATGCGCGCCCGGATCTGGTCCGCGGTCGCCTGCGGCAGTGGTGGGCCGCCGCACGCCTTCCGCAGGTCTGCGTGGATGACACCGTGCGGCTGCCCGGTCCGGTGATTCCAGGCTGCGACCAGGCCGTTCAGTTCCTTACGCAGGGCGGCCAGCGTCTCCCGGCTGACGGCGGGAGCGGCGTGCGCGCCGCCGCGTGATCGCGTGCTAAGCTGCCCGGCCTGGCGCTGGCGCAGCAGGTGGGCCACCTGTTCCGGCTCCAGCAGGCCGGGCAGTCCCAGGAAGTCTTCTTCCTCCGGTGACCCTGGCGCCGTGGCCGTGCCGAACTCGCCGCCGTCGTAGAGCACCCGGTCGAAGTGCGCCGACGCGTGCAGGACCTCGATCGGGGGGGTGAGGAGATCGTCGGCGGTATCCCGCCGGCGCTGGGCCTCGGCCAGCTCCTGTTCCTCAGGCGCTTCCGATGGGCTGCGGAGCACATGGTCCCGTTCGGCTTCCAGTTCGGCGGCGAAGGCCAGCAGGACCGGGACCGAGGGCACGAACACTGACGCAGTCTCGCCGCGGCGGCGGGCGCGGACGAACCGCCCGACGGCCTGCGCGAAGAACAGCGCGGTGCTGACGCTAGTCGCGTAGACCCCCACCGCCAGCCGGGGGATGTCCACTCCTTCGGACACCATCCGGACCGCGACCATCCAGCGGTCATCGGACGCCGTGAACGCGGCGATCTTACGGCTGGCGGACGGGTCGTCGGACAGCACGACCACGGGCCGCTTCCCGGTGATCCGCTGGAGCAGCGCCGCGTAGGCGCGCGCGTCCTCGTGGTCACCCGCGATCACCAGCCCGGCCGCGTCGGCCATCCCGCGGCGGACTTCGGTAAGCCGCTTGTCGGCCGCCTCCAGCACCCGGATCACCCACTCACCGGCCGGGTCGAGCGCGGTCCGCCAGGCCTGCGCGATCTGCTCCTTGGTCATTGGGGTGCCGAGGGTGGCGGTGATCTCATCGCCGGCCCGGGTCCGCCAGCTCATTTCGCCCGAGTAGGCCAGGAAGATCACCGGCCGGACAACCCCGTCCTCCAGCGCGTTCGCGTAGCCGTAGACGTAATCTGACGAGCTGCGCCGGGACCCGTCCGGCTGCTCGTCGTAGGTGACGAACGGGATCGGGTTGGCGTCGCTGCGGAACGGCGTGCCGGTCAGCGCCACCCGCCGCCGGGCCGGGTCGAACGCCTCCTTGACCGCATCGCCCCAGGACAGAGCGTCCCCGGCATGATGGATCTCGTCGAAGATGACCAGCATCCGGCGGCCCTCGGTGCGCTGGCGGTGCAGCGCCGGGTGCGCTGCCACCTGCGCGTAGGTGACGGCCACGCCGGCGAAATCGGCGGATGCGCGGCCCTGGGAGTTGCGGTAGGAGGAATCGAGCGCGATACCGAAGCGCAGCGCCGCGTCCGCCCACTGGTGCTTGAGGTGCTCGGTGGGCGTGACCACCGTCAGCGCGGCGACCTCCCGGCGGGCGAGCAGCTCGGCCGCGATGGTGAGGGCGTAGGCGGTCTTCCCGGCCCCGGGCGTCGCGTTGAGCAGGAAATCGCGCCGCGGCACGCGGAAGTATCCGGCGAACGCCTCGCGCTGCCACTTCCGCAGCGAGCCGATGAGATCCTGCCGGGCGAAGGCATGGCGGCCCTCGCCGCCTGCCGGCAGCGTAAGATCTTGATTACTCAACGTGTCTTTAGGCAGGCTCGGCGTTGCTGGGAAGGTCGGGCCTCGCTGCGCGGGCAGCGGTTCACTCGCCGCCCTCGGGGAGCGACTCGTAGATTTCCTTGCACTCCGGGCAGACCGGGAACCGCTGCGGGTCCCGGCTCGGCACCCAGACCTTGCCGCACAGCGCGATCACCGGATCCCCCGTCACCGCGCTCTCGACAATCTTGCTCTTGTCGACGTAATGGGCAAACCGCTCGTGGTCACCGTCGCCGTGGGAAAGATCCGGCCGGACATCGGTGCCGGAGCGGGTGCCGCTGTCGGGAAGAACCTCGGTGCTCATGTATCGAGTTTAGGGCCGGTCCGGGGAGCCCGGCCTCAGTTCAGCCCGGGATCGTCGGGAAAGGTGGCCGTGAACGCCATCTCGCCGCCTTGCCGGCGCAGGACCGCCGACCACAGGCCCTCCGGCTCGACCGCGAACGCGTCCGACGGCTCGGCGTCGACCACGTACCACGCCCCCTCATCGATCTCGGCCTTCAGCTGGCCGGGAGCCCAGCCGGCGTACCCTGCGTAGACCCGGAGCCGGTTGATGGCGGGGGCGAGCAGGTCCGGTGGCGTGTCGAGATCGACCAGCCCGAGCCGGGAGACCGCCGCGGAGCCGTCCAGGGAGTGCCAGCCCAGCGGCTCGGCGTCGCCGGGAACCGAGGCGATCGCGAGCGCGCTGCTGGGAGCCACCGGGCCGCCCTTGAACACCACCGAAGGCCCCGTCACCAGCTCTGACCAGGACTCGAGGACGCGGCCCACGGGAACGTCGGTAGGCCGGTTGAGGACGACGCCCAGCGTTCCCTCGCCCGGTTCGTGCTCGACCACGAGGACCACGGTGCGGCGGAAGTTCGGGTCGCCGAGCACCGGCGTGGCAACGAGCAGGCAGCCGGTCAGCCTCTCCGTGGCCATTTCGTCCATGTGCCCATCATCATCCGTGGCTAACGGTTTCGTCCGGCCCGGCCGCAGCCAGCCGCCGGCAGGGGGTGCCGCGGCCGGCGGCTGCGGGCGGGAGCCGGACGCGGCGCCGCGGACCGCCGCGGCCACGGCGGACGCCACGTCCGGGTGGAAGACCGACGGGATGATGTAGTTCGGCCCGAGTTCGTCGGCGGTGACCACATCGGCGAGCGCTCGCGCCGCGGCGACCAGCATGTCATCGGTGATCGACTGGCTCTGCGCGTCGAGCAGGCCCCGGAAGACCCCAGGGAAGGCGAGCACGTTGTTGATCTGGTTCGGGTAGTCGCTGCGGCCGGTGGCGATCACGGCCGCGTACTCCCTGGCCTCATCCGGGTCGACCTCGGGCTCGGGGTTGGCCAGCGCGAAGACGATGGCCTCGTCCTTCATGGACGCAATGTCGCTGCCACGCAGGATGCCGGGCGCGGACACGCCGATGAACACGTCCGCGTCCACGATGGCGCCGGCCAGGTCCCCGGCGTAGCAGGGGGAATTGGTGTTGTCCGCGATCCAGCGCAGGCTCTGATTTCCCCGCAGGTCGTCCCGGCCGCGGTAGACCGCGCCTTTGTCGTCGCAGACGCAGACGTCCTTGGCTCCCGCCGCGAGCAGCAGCCGCAGCACGGCGGTCCCGGCGGCACCGGCGCCCGCCATCGCGATGCGGACGGCGCTGAGGTCCTTGCCCACCACGCGCAGCGCGTTGGTCAGCGCGGCCATGACCACGATGGCCGTGCCGTGCTGATCGTCGTGGAAGACCGGGATGTCGAGGAGGCCGCGCAGCCTGTTTTCCACCTCGAAGCAGCGCGGCGCGCTGATGTCCTCCAGGTTGATCCCGCCGAAGCCCGGCGCGATAGCCTGGACGGTACGGACGATCTCGTCGGTGTCCTGCGTGCCGAGGCAGATCGGCCAGGCGTCGATGCCGGCGAACCGCTTGAACAGCGCGGCCTTGCCCTCCATGACGGGCAGCGCAGCGTAGGGACCGATGTTGCCCAGGCCGAGCACCGCCGATCCGTCGGTGACGACCGCGACGCTGTTGCGCTTGATGGTGAGGCGGCGGACGTCATCGGGATTGCTCGCGATCGCCAGCGACACGCGCGCTACCCCGGGCGTGTACGCCATGGACAGCTCATCCCTGGTGCGCAACGGCACCTTGGACCGCATTTCGATCTTGCCCCCGAGGTGCAGCAGGAAGGTCCGGTCGCTGACCTTGTGCACCGCGACATCGGACAGCGCCGACAGCGCGGCGACGATCGCCTCCGCGTGCGCGGTGTCCCGGGCGGCGCAGGTGACGTCCACCCGCAGGCGTTCGGGCCCGGAGGCATTCACGTCGAGCGCGGTGACGACGCCCCCGGCGTGCTCCACGGCCCGGGTGATCTCGCTGACGGCGCGTCCGCGCGAGCCGACCTCCAGCCGCACGGTCATGGAGTACGAAATGCTGGGCGCCATGGCCATAGTGCTTCCGCCTTCCCTGGCACGGCCCCGGTGTTATTGCCGCCGGCCGTTCACGCGGGCGCGACACACACCCGCATCCGCTCGCTGATCCTGAATAAACGCTTACCGGTGCTGCCCCGAAAGACCCTAGCTGGGCTTTCAGCGGCGGCGTGGCCGTTCGCAGCGCCGCCATCAAGGGTACGACGGCCACCTGACACCCTTAGCGGTGCCGCCAGGGGTGCCAACCGGCGGCTGTTAGCGCGTAATCTGCAAGAATGGCGCGGGAAACTGCGGTGCGGGATGCGATGGAGCAGCCGCCGCTGGCACATGATGGCCGTGCTCCGGCCGGGCTGGACGCCGTCCCAGACGGCGCCGATGGGGGGAGCCTGGTGAACGGCGGCTCCACGCAGATCGACGCGACGCGCCTGCGGGTCGCGATCGCCCGGCTTTCCCGGCGGCTCCGCCACCACGAGCTCGCGGGGCTGACCCCCACGCAGCTGTCGGCCCTTGCCACGGTCGAGCAGGCGGGCCCGCTGCGGCTCGGTGACGTCGCCGCCGCGGAGGGGATCGCGCCATCCACGCTGACCCGGATCGTGACCGCACTGGAGGAGTGCGCGTACGTCAAGCGGTGCGCCGTACCGGGTGACGCGCGGGCCAGCACGCTGGCCATCACGCCGCGGGGGCACGAGGTGCTGGAGCGGATCCGGCAGGAGAGCACGGCCATGCTCGCGGAAAGCCTGACCATGCTCGGCACGGACCAGATCGAGGCGCTGGGCCGGGCTCTCCCGGCGCTCGAGCAGCTCGCCGAGGTCGACCCCCGCGAGAGCCGCGCGCGCTGAGCCGCCGCCGGCGGCCTTCAGGAGCCGCCGGCCGCCGCTCCCGGCCGGCCTCCTTCTAGGGCACGTTCAGGCTCTCCTGCTCCAGAGCGGCCAGGGCCAGCGGAACCCAGCCGCTGTCCCAGCTGTGAACCATCGGGGTCGGTGTCTCGGTGGTGTGCGCGATACCTTCCACGGTGAGCAGGGAGTCGTAGTCCGTCATGTCGCTCTGGAAGGCGCTGTAGCCGCCGATCCAGATCCGGTTGGTCCCGGTGAACGGCGCGGCGTGCGCGTCGACGAAGGCGGGCGTCAGGCGGTAATTCGCCTGGAAGTTCGCATCGGTGCCGTAGTCGTTCGCGGAACTTGAACCGTACTCGTCGTAGCTCGACATGTCGGCCGGGAAGTCCCACGACGCGGCGAGCGTGAACAGATCCGGGTGCTTCAGCAGCAGGTCCTGCGCACCGATACCCGACTTGGAGAAGCCGATCAGCCAGTTCTGCTCGGTGCCGGTTGTGGCCAGATTCGCCTTGACCCACGGCTCCAGCTCCGTCGTCATGAACGTCTCGTACTGCAGATTGGGATCGTTCGGATTGTTCGCGTACCAGGGGTCAATCCCGAAAGACGGCTCGACAATCGTGAGGTTGTACTGATTCTGGGCGTTGGCCGCCTCAAGCGTCGCTATGCCATCCCCGAAGCTGGTCCCCTGGCCGGGCTCAACCGGCAGCGCGAACAGGAAGTTGTGCGCGACACCGGCCGCGGGGCTGGACGGGCGGAGGACCCGCAGGATCTGCGGCCCGTACCCGTCGTTGGCGGAGATCATGTCGTAGGACTGGACGCCGTTGGCGTCCGTGCTCAGATAGTGGACCTCGAATCCGGCGCTGCCCCCGGACCAGTTGTCGGCCGTCGCGGTGCCGTTGGCCATGATCCCGGGAGCGCCGCCCGTCCAGGTGCCGTCGTCGTAGGCGGCGATCTTCTCGACGCCGTTCTCGAGGAACGAGAGCGTCGAGCCGACCACCATCAGCTTGAGCTGAGTTCCGGCCGCCAGCGGGCCCGAGCTGTAGGCATTGCCGAGCTGCGTCCAGTTACCGGCACTGCGCATGAACAGCATCAGTTCGGGGCTGCCGTTGTTCCAGTTGTAGATGCCCAGGTACCCGTTCTGCCCACCGCCCTGCATCCGTACCGCGGGGCCAATCCACTGGGTGCCCGTCAGCTGGGTGGAGGTCACTTCGACCTGTGAGAACTGATCGCTGCTGTAGTTCTCGGCGGTCCGAATGTCGCCGGTAGTGCCGCTGGCGCTGGTGCCGGTGACAGCCTGGGAGGAAATGGCCAGGCCGCCGTCGCTCATGTCGGTCCAGCCAGATCCGAGCGGCCCATCCGCCCGGTTGAAGTTGTCCGAGCCGCTGCCGGACGCCGTCGTGCAGGTGACGGCGACGTTGGTGATGTTGGCGGACCCGACGGTGCCGGAACCGTTCGCCACCGTGCACGCCTGGCCGGCCGGGCTGCTCTGCACCGTCACGTTGTAGGCCGCGCCAGTCCCGAGCGAGGTGGCGAAGGTGAACCCGCCGTTGGCGCCGACGCTCAGGTCATCGCCACCGTTATCCTGCAGGAAGACGGTGCCGGACAGCCCGGAGACCGTCCCGCCGACCGTATAGGCGCCGGTCGTCGTCACGTCTCCGCCGGACCAGTTGCTGACCTGGTTGGCGGCGTAGTACAGCCAGATGCCGGGGCTACCGGATGTGATCGTGGTATCCGTGGCCTGCACCACCAGATCGCCGTTCTGGTACCCCGAGATCGTCGACCCGACCGCCTGGATCTTCCACACGTCCGACGACGGGTTCACGGTCAGGGCACCGCTCTGCTTCAGCTGAGTCCAGCTCGAGGCGCTGTCCATCCGCCACAGCGACACCGTGTTGGGCGAGTTCCCGTACCACAGGAAATAACCCGTCGAGCCGCTCAGCCGGACAGCGACCCCCGGCCCGAACTGGCTGGCCGAACTATTCGGCATCGTGGCCTGAGCAAACTGGTCATTACCGAACGCGGTCGCACTCCAGTAAGCACTATTCACCGCGCCGGCCGTCCCCGCCTGCGCGGTGTTACTGACAATCTGCGGCGCAGCCGTCCCCGCCACCGTCGTCCAGTTACTGCCCAGGGCGCCGTTAGCCCGGGTGAAGGTATCCGAGACCGTCGCCGCGGACGCCCGCTGCGGGGCCAGCACGGATAGCGGCCCGGTGAGCAGGCAGCAGGCCACGAGGGCCGCGAGGAGCACACTCGCTCTCTTGCCGGTAATGCCACGCGTCATCCCCACGCCGTCCCCCACCGTCCGCACGCCAGCCTGCAGCCTGTGCGCCACGTTGACGACCTTGGCAGCGCTCGCCGTAGCTCTCGGCTCGGGCCGGGCGATGCCAAGCGGAAGATATGTCCGCGTCGGCGCGTTCTATCCCGGAAGATGTTCGCAGGTGAGCGCGTATGGCGCAACATCGGCGAACATTTACGTCACAGGACACACCAGGACCGGCCGGTGATACATACCGGCCGGATTGGCCGCCTAAAAGAGCAGGCTGGACAGGGCGGCACGAGCCTTGCTGACCCGCGGATCCCGGGGCGGGAAGACGTCGAACAGGCCGACGAGGCGCGCCCGCGCCTGGTCCCGCTGCTCGCCCGATGTCCGCCTGACCACACCGAGCAGCCGGTCGAAGGCGTCTTCCGCCTTGCCCGCCGCCACGTCGATGTCGGCCACGCGGGCCTGCGCCGCCACGTCGTCAGGGTGCTCGGCGGCGGCGCGCCGGGTAGCTGCCTCGTCGTAGGAGTCCAGGCGCTGGAACAGCTCGACGCGGGCCAGCCCGACCTTGGCCACCGGATCCGCGGGTGTACTGGCGAGGATCTTGCGGAAGGCGTCGGCCGCGGCGTCCATGTCGCCGCGTTCCATCGCCTGCTGCGCGTCGGCGTACGCCGGGTTCGACGGCTCCGGGCCCATCGGGCCACCGGGGCCACCGGGCCCACCAGGACGGCCGGGACCGGGCCCGCCGCCGGGACCAGCCGGCCCGCCAGGGCCGCCGGGCCCACCGGGACGGCCGGGACCGGGCCCGCCGCCGGGACCAGCCGGCCCGGGCCGCCAGGGCCGCTCACGCCGGCTGGCTGGCCGTCCGCCTCCGTGCCCGGGCCGCCGGCTCCGCCGGGCTGGACCCCCAGCTGCTCGGCTGCGGCGACGACCTGGCTGATCCACTGCCGGACCTGGGCCTCCGGCAGGGCGCCGAGAAAGCCGTCCACGAGCTGGCCGCCGATAACCGCGACGACCATCGGGATGCTCTGCACCTGAAGCGCCTGGCTGAGACGCGGGTTGGCGTCGACGTCGATCTTGGCCAGGATCCACTGCCCGGCCGACTCGCCGGCCAGCTTCTCCAGCACCGGGCTGAGCTGCTTACAGGGGTCGCACCAGTCCGCCCACAGGTCGATGATGACGGGCGTGGTGCGAGATCGCTCCACCACCAGGCTGTTGAAGGTCTCTTCCGTGACGTCGATGACGGCGGTCCCCGTAGCGCTGGCCGTCCCGGTCTGGGCCGTCTGCTGCTTGCGCTGAGCGGCCTGCTGCCGTGCGCCAAGGTCGACGGCACCGTAAATCGAAAAATCCCGCGGCTGCATGATTCCATCCTGCCGTATGCCCGCCGCATCTTAACCAGGACGCCCGCGCATTTCGCCGCCGGCTACCGCTGGCCGGGCCGGGCGGCCCGGCGGGAGCAGGCCCGCGGGATCAGATCCGATGGAAATTGTCAGAAAAACCAGAAGTTCGTCCCAACCGCCGTCCCCCACCGCGCGTCTCAGCAAGTGACCCGGACGTTGCAGGGGTGCGTCCGGGCCAACCGCTTCCGCCCAACCGCTTCCGCACGGCCCAGGGGATGTGTGATAGACCATTGGAATCTCTGACGCACGATGTCAGGCATCCCCGTACGGGGCGGGATGTGCTGACCGTGACGCTCGGCTCGGTCGCGTCCCAGCCCAGATCGGCGGCCTGCGAGGGGACTTCGGTGCGCACGTTCGGGAAGGCCGACAGGGCGGCGGCCGAGGAACTGTTCGTCAGCACCTATCCCCGGCTGGCCGGCTGGATCCGGCGCCTGGTCGACGACGATGAGACCGCGCACGAGATCGCGTCGGAGGCCTTCACGCGGCTGCTCGCCCGCTGGGCTGGCCTGGACAACCCGCAGAGCTACCTGTACACGATCGCGACCAACCTGATCCGTGACCACTGGCGCCGGACCGAGCGGGAGCGGCGGGCGATCCGCACCGTGACGGCCGGCACCCCGCGGGACCCGGTCTCCCATCCGGCCGAGGACGTCGACGTCCGTGACCTCATCCAGGACCTTCCGCAGCGGATGCGCAACGCGTTCCTGCTGCACTACTACGCCGGGTTCGGCGTGCGCGAGGTGGCCGCGCTGCTCGGGCGGCCGGAAGGGACGATCAAGGCGGACCTATTCCACGCGCGGGCCCGGCTGAAGGCTTCGCTGGGGGACCGCGATGGATGACCGTCACCGCCGGGACGGCCTGGACGCCTGGCTGCACGCGCAGATAGAGCCACTGCCGCCGCCGCCCGGGACGTTCGAGATGATCAAGCGCCGCGCACGCCGCCGGCGCTTCCGCCAGGCAGCCGTCGGCGCGGCCGCCGCGGCCGCCGTGGCCGCGGCGGTCATCGTCGTCCCGCGGGTCGCGACGTCGGTGCTGAACGTCAGCCAGAACCCGGCGGCCAGCGGGGCCGCCGCCAAGTCCCCGGCCCCCCGGCCAGCGGCCGGACACGGCACGCTCGGCACATCGGGGACCCCGGAACCGGCGGCGGCGAGCGCCGGGCCAGCGCTCTCGCCCGCGCCGCCCCCGGTACCGGCGGACTTCGCCGCGTCCTCGGCGACGTTTGTCGGCCTCGAGACGGGGTGGGTCATCGGCCAGGCCGGTGTGCCCGGCCAGCCGTGCGCGAGCCAGGACTGCATATCCGTGGCGCGCACCGACAACGCGGGGCGCAGCTGGTACGGCGTGCCCGCGCCGGCGGCCGGGGCACCCGACGGCGCGTCCGGCGTCAGCCAGATCCGGTTCCTCAACACCGAGGACGGCTGGGCCTTCGGGCCCCAGCTGTACGCGACGCACGACGGCGGCCAGCACTGGACGGCGGTCGGCACCGGCGGCCAGCGGGTGATCGCCCTGGAAACCGTGGGCGACCGCGCCTTCGCGATCTTTGCCACCTGCACCGGCACCGGACCGGACTTCGCCGCGCAGTGCACCAGCTTCAGCCTGTACTCGACTCCGGCGGCCCAGGACAGCTGGGCGCAGGTGTCGCCGGGCGTGTCCGGCCTCGGCAACGGCGGCCAGGCCGCGTCCGCGTCCCTGGCGCTCACCGGCGGCCGCGGCTACCTGCTCGCCCCGGATGGCACGCTGTACTCCGGGCCGGTGTCCGGGACCGGCTCCTGGCAGCAGGCCGCTTCCGGCCCGGCGGGCAGCACATCCTGCGGCACCGGAACGGCGCAGCCGGATGGCCAGCCCTCGGGGGCGATGCTCGCCGCCGCGAGCACCTCCAGCCTGGTACTGGCGTGTGCGGTCCCGGCCGCGTCCGGTGGCGGGGCCACGGTCTTCACCTCCGCGGACGGCGGCGCCATCTGGCAGGCGTCCGGTGCCGTAGCCGGGGGCACGGTGACCTCCGTGGCGGCCCAGCCGGGGGAGATCATCCTGGCCACCACCGGCGGCCTGGTGGCGTCCCAGAGCAACGGCGCGAGCTGGCAGGCCGCGCCGGGTTCGGGGGGGACAACGGCCGCGGGGCCGGCGGTTTCCGCTTCGTCGGGATGACCAGCCCGCAGCAGGGCGTGGCCGTACCGGAGAATTCCGCCGAGCACGCGGTCTGGTTCACCTTCAACGGCGGCCAGAGCTGGCAGCGCTCGCCCGTGGCCGGCGCTTAGCGCAGGCGCTTCCCGTGATCGGCGTCGTTTTCCGCAGCTGCCGCGGAAGAGCCGCGCCGATCATGAGGGGCACGGACGTGCGGGCACGGGGGCGGCTGATGCGGGGCCGGCTGATCACGCCGTGGCTTCGGGGTCACGGCCGGCGACGGCGTCATCGAGGCGCTGCGCGGCGATCTCGGCGAAGTCGTGGTCGGCTTCCGCGACGCAGGGGAAGCGCCCGGCCCCGATGGCCGCCACCGAGGCGGACGCCAGGCCGCCGAATGGCTCCCACACCACGTCACCCTCGGCCGTGGCCGCCGCCAGGATGCGGTGCATGAACGCCAGCGGCTTCTGGTTGAGGTGTGCCGCGGACAGGCTGCCCGGGTTGTACACCCGCGGCGCGGCCCGGCGCATCGTGCCCTTGACCCGCTCGATCCCGTGCAGTGGGGCCAGCGGCCATACGTTGGTCATCGCGTGCGCGTGCCGCCAGGTGTACCGCAGCGCGTCCCACTCCTTCGCCGTCACCGGGGCCCGGCCGTCGAGGGAATAGTAGGGCCAGCCGGAGCGGGCGCCGTGGGAGTTGGCGTAGGCGGCCAGCCGCTCGAGCATCTCGCCGGGCGGCCAGTACCAGAGCCAGTCGGCGGTCAGGTACTTGCGGGTGGCCGCGTTCCGCACGCCGCAGGCCTCGTTCGCCCGGGCCAGCGGCAGCCCGGATCGCTGCCATTCGCGGCGCAGCCACTGCTGCACGCCCATCGGGCCGCCGGGGCTGCTGATCTCAAATCGCCGCTGGTAGAAGGCACAGACCTCGGTGACTACGGGGAAACGCCGGATGGTCTTGCCGTTGACGTTGCCCGCGATGTGGGCGATCCCCTTGTCCCAGGTGATGAGCTGAACGTAATCCCAGCCGCTGGCGGCCAGCAGCGGGTGCACCGTCGCCCAGCCGAGCTCAGTGTTCCAGAACCACAGCGTGGTCGCCGGGGTCGCGTGCCGGCTCCAGGCCCCGACGTGCGGGCGGTACCAGTCCGGCAGGCCACCGGCGCCGGTCGTGTCGCTGTGAAAACCGCGCACGCCGTACGCGCCGTCACTGATGATCGCAGCGGGCGCGGGCCAGGACCCGTAGGCGTCCAGGGCGTCGCCCCGGTGCAGCAGGTAGGCGGCGCGGTCCACGTCAGGCGTTGTCGCTGAGAGCGTCGAGGAGCTCGTCCGCCGCTGAGTAGGGGTCAGTCTGGCCGTCCGCCACCCGGCCGGCCAGCGGGCCGAGGGCGCTGTCGCCGGGCAGGCGGCTCATCCGGCCGCGCAGCGCGCCCAGGGCGAGGGCCGTCACCTCCTCGCGGGCCCGCGCGATCCGCCGGCGGTCCCGCTCGCCGGAGCTGCCCAGCCATGACCAGTGCGCGTCGAGCTTGCCGACCAGCTCGGCTATCCCCTCGCCGGTGGTGGCGATGGTCGTGACGATCGGCGGTTTCCAGTCATCCGGGCCGCGCTCGGCCAGCGCGATCATGCTCCGCAGGTCCCGGATGGTCTCCTGGGCCTGGGGCCGGTCCGCCTTGTTGACCACGAAAACGTCGGCGATCTCCAGGATGCCCGCCTTCGCCGCCTGGATGGAGTCCCCCATCCCCGGCACGACCAGGACGGCGACGGAATCGGCCATGGCGGCAATCTCCACCTCGACCTGCCCGACACCCACCGTCTCGATCAGGATCACATCGAACCGCGCGGCGTCGAGCGCCCGGACCACCTGGGGCGTCGCGGCAGCCAGGCCGCCCAGGTGCCCCCGGCTGGCCATGGACCGGATGAACACGTCGCGGTCGGTGGCGTGATCCTGCATCCGGATACGGTCGCCGAGCAGCGCCCCGCCGGTGAAAGGTGAGGTGGGGTCGATGGCCAGCACGCCCACCCGCAGCCCCTGGCGGCGGTACGCGGTGACGAGCGCGCTGGTCACCGTCGACTTCCCGGCCCCGGGCGAGCCCGTCAGGCCGATCACGCGCGCGTGGCCGGCCAGCGGCGCGAGTTCCTTCATCACCGAACGGAGCCGCGGGGAGCCGTCCTCGATCAGCGAGACCAGCCGTGCCAGGGCCCGCGGATCTCCCTTGTGCGCCCGCGCGACCAGTTCGGGGGCGTCGCTGCCTGAGATGGTCACGCGGCTGACATTACGCGGCCGGGGCCGGAACGCGGAGGATGAGCGCCTCACCCTGGCCGCCGCCACCGCACAGCCCGGCGGCCCCGAGGCCGCCGCCGCTGCGGGTCAGCTCGTGCATCAGGTGCAGGGCGATCCGGGCCCCGGACGCCCCGATCGGGTGGCCGAGCGCGATCGCCCCGCCGTTGATGTTGACCCGCTCCGGCCCGACCCCGAGGTCGCGCATGGACTGGATGGCGACCGCCGCGAACGCCTCGTTGATCTCGATGAGATCCAGGTCCGCCACGGTGAGGCCGCCCTTGGCCAGAGCCCGGCGGATCGCGTTAGAGGGCTGGCTGTGCAGCGAGTTGTCCGGGCCGGCCACCGTGGCACTGGGGCCGATCCCGGCCAGCACCGGTACGCGCAGGGCCTCGGCGGCCTCGCGGGCCATGACGACCACGGCGCACGCCCCGTCGGAGATCTGTGAGGCCGTCCCGGCGGTGATCGTGCCGTCCGGGGTGAATGCCGGGCGCAGCCGGCCCAGTGACTCCTCGGTGGTGTCGGGGCGCACGCCCTCGTCTTCGTCGAAGATCAGCGGCTCCGCGCCGCGGCGCTGCACCTCGACCCCGACGATCTCCTCGGCGAGCAGGCCGTTCTTGATCGCGGCGGCGGCGCGCTGGTGGGAAAGGGCGGCGAACGCGTCCTGTTCCGCCCGCGTGATGCCGAGCCTGCCGCCGTGCCATTCGGTCGACTCTCCCATGGACACGTGGTCGAACGGGTCGGTCAGGCCGTCCACGGCCATCGAGTCGAGCAGCTCGACCGGGCCGAACTTGTATCCGCCACGCGACTTCGGCAGCAGGTGCGGCGCCTGCGTCATGGACTCCATGCCGCCGGCGACAACGATGTCGAACTCGCCCAGCCGGATGAGCTGGGACGCCTGCGCGATCGCGTTCAGGCCGGACAGGCAGACCTTGTTGACGGTCAGTGCCGGCACCGTCATCGGGATACCCGCGGCCACGGCCGCCTGGCGGGCCGCAATCTGGCCCGCGCCCGCCTGCAGCACCTGGCCCATGATCACGTAACCGACCTGATCGCCGCTGATCCCCGCGCGCTCCAGCGCCGCCTTGATCGCGATGCCGCCGAGCTCCGCGCCGGAGAACCCGGCAAGCGAGCCGAGCAGCCGGCCGATCGCCGTCCTGGCGCCGCCGACGATGACGGCCTCGCGGCCCCCGGGGGCTGCTGGGTTGCTGGCCAGGGCCTCGCTCATGCCGGACACCTCCACTCGCCGTGCCCTCCTGCCTGCCCGGACACGGTTCTCTTGCCACGATACCCAGCGGCCGGCCCGGCCATCCGCCGCCGCCCTGTGGCCTACGTCTCCCCGTCCCTGACGCGACCCCGCCTAGCGGAACGTGCGCGGTTTCTGTTGTCATCACACCAGGGACTGCACCGGGCCGGCTGGGTGCCGCTTCCTGGCGGCGGGCGCGCGCAGGCGGAAACGTGAAGGCAGAGGTGGACCGTGCTGACTCATATCGATCACGTCGGGATCGCGTGCCGCGACCTGGAGGAGAAGATCAGCTTCTACTGCGCCACGTTCGGGCTCACGGTGGCGTCCCGCGAGGTAAACGAGGAACAGGGCGTCCGCGAGGCGATGCTGCTGGTCGCGACGGCTGTTCCGGAGGCGGTGGGCGTGCCCGATCTGCGCGCTACCGAGGCGGCAGCGGGCTCGCCCGGCACCGATCTGCGCGCTCCGGCCGGGGCGGCAGCGGGCTCGCCAGGGGCCGGCGTCCTGCCCCTGCTGGCCTCCTATATCCAGCTGCTGGAGCCGCTGCGGCCGGACTCGCCAGTCGGGAAGTTCCTTGAGCGGCGCGGCGAGGGCATTCACCACGTCGGGTACGGCGTGACCGACGTCCGCGCCGCGCTCGCGGCGATCGGCGCGGGCGGGGTGCGGCTGATCGACGAGCGCCCCCGGCACGGCTCGATGGGCGCGTCGATCGCGTTCCTCCATCCGGCGGACGTCGGGGGGGTCCTCACCGAACTGGTAGAGCACCCGGAGGGGCACGCGGGGTTCTGACATCCGGCCGCGGCGGGCAGCCCGGAGCCGCCCTTCAGGAGACGCCACCCCCACCCCATGCGTACCATGAGGCCGCGCTGCGTGGCCATGGACCGGACTCCGAAAGTGCCCGCTATGCAGGGCAGATATACGGTCAATGTCCGTTATGATGCTAATCGACCGGAAGCAAGGCAGTGAGTCCATAGAATCCGCCGCTGGGAAGTCCGAAGGAACCAACAACGTCCCGAAGGCGGAGTAGTCTGCCTGCTACCAGGTGAGAAAATTGCAGAAGTCCGTTACGACCGGGCGAGGTGATGGCCGCTGTGCCGGCGGCCAGCCCTGCCGGCCGGGCAGCGATAAGCTCACCTGCTCCCCGCCTGCCGTTCCGTCCAACAGGGTTAGGCCACATGCAATCCGATATTGACGCACAGCTCACGAATTTCTTTGAAGACAGCCAGCCGCGCGAGTTCGCCAAGGTGATGCGCGGCTACGACCCCCAGCAGGTCAACGAACATCTCGCCCAGCTTGAGGGGGAGGTGCGCCAGCATAAGGATCAGGTCCAGGCGATGCACCGGGAGCTGGCCGAGGCTCACCGGCAGCTCCAGGAGCAGGAGCGACCCACCTACTCAGGCCTGGGTGCACGGATTGAGCAGCTGCTCAGGCTGGCCGAGGAACAGGCCACCGAACTGGTCCAGGCAGCCAGGTCCGAGGCTAACGAGATCAAGGCTGCGTCGAAGGTGGACGCCGCCGAGGTGCGTGCCTCAGCCGAGAACGAAGCGGCGGAGCTGCGGGCGATTGCCAAGCGTGAGACCGACGACTTGCGCGGTGCCGCGGAGCGTGAGGCCGACTCGATCAGGACGGGCGCGCGGCGTGAGTCCGACGAGCTCACCTCGACGACCGAGCGTGAGGTCGCCAAACTGCGGGCGACGGCGGACCACGAGATCGCCGAGAAGCGTGCCGCGGTGGAGCGCGACATTGCCAAGCTCCGGACCACCACCGAGCGGGAAGTGGCCCAGCTCAAGGCGTCCGCCAAGCGGGAACGCGACGAGATTCTCACCACATCCAAGCGCCAGGCCGACGAGATGCGCAGCCAGGCACAGCGGATCCTCGAGGAGAGCGAAGCGCAGCGGGCGCAGGCCGAGGCTGAGTTCGAGATCCAGCTTGCGGCACGGCGGGAAGAAGCGGAACGGCAGGAGGCCGAGCGCCTGTCCGCGGCCCAGGCCGCGACACAGAAGCTCGTCTCCGAGGCCGAGCAGCGCGCGTCCACGGCCGAGCAGCGGGCCGCCAAGGCGAGCGCCCAGGCCGAGCAGACCCGGCGCGACGCGGACCAGCACGCCAAGCAGCTGGTCAGCAACGCCAAGAAGAACGCGGACCAGATCGTCAGCCAGGCCAAGAGCCAGGCGGATCATCTGCTGGCCGAGACGAAGTCCGAGGCCGAGCGGGCCCGCGCCCAGGCGCAGCGCCAGGTCGACGACCTCACGCGGCAGAAGGACAGCATCAGCAGCCACCTGGCCCAGCTGCGCCAGCTGCTCGGCGGCGGGGTTCCCGGCATGGACGAGTCGGCCGTGCGCGCCTCCCCGTCCCGCCCGGCCATCGGCGCGGAGGCCCCCCGGCCGCCGGCGCCTGCCGCCCCCGTGCAGGAGGCGCCTAAGCAGCCGGCTCCAGCGCAGCGGCCCGCCCCGGCCCCGGCCGGTCAGACGGCCCGCAGCGGTGCCCCGGCCAACGGCGCGAAGCAGCCGGCCAACGGCAAGGCACCGGACGACGAGGACTGGTGGACCGAGTAGGACGCAGGTAGCGGTGCGGCGAGCGCTGCGCACGCAGTCTCGCCGCCAGCTGGTGAAGGGCCAGGTCCCGGAGCGGGGACCTGGCCCTTCAGCATGCACGGCCGTGGCGGGGGCTCAGGCGCGCCTGCCCCGCTGGGGGTCGCGGCTCAGCCGCGCCTGCCGCCCGGGTGCCGGTTCAGCCGCCGGTCCCAGCAGGCCCGGTGCCAGTGCCGCCGCAGGCCGACGCCTGCCGCCTCGGCCGGCCAGGCCACCACGTGCGCCGTGCCGGGAGGTATTTCCTGGTCACAGCCGGGACAGCGGTAGGCCTTGGCGGCAGCGGCACCCGGGATCTGGCGGACGATCCAGTCCCCGTCCGGCCACGACTCGGCACGCTCCGGACCCAGCGCCAAGGGCACTTCTGGACGCGGGCGGCGGGATTTGCGCGGGCTCACGGCAGTTACTTTATGTGTCAATCGTCGGGCTGGCGCCGCGGACGGCGGGGCCGGGCTACAGTGGCGTTCCGTGCGGCTCGTCATCGCGCGGTGCAGCGTCGACTACGTCGGCCGGCTGACCGCTCATCTTCCCCCGGCTCTGCGGCTGCTGATCGTCAAGGCCGACGGCTCCGTGCTCGTGCACTCCGACGGCGGCTCCTACAAACCGCTGAACTGGATGTCGCCGCCGTGCCGGCTGGCCGAGGAACCCGGGCGCTGGACGGTGACGAACAAAGCGGGTGAGACCCTGGCCATCACGATCGAGGAGGTCCTCAGCGACTGCTCGGCCGACCTGGGGATCGACCCCGGCCTGGTCAAGGACGGGGTCGAATCGCATCTCCAGGAGCTGCTCGCGGCGCAGGTGCACGTGCTCGGCGAAGGCTGGCGGCTGATCCGGCGCGAGTACCCGACGCCGATCGGGCCCGTCGACCTGATGTGCAAGGACGCCGACGGCACCAGCGTCGCCGTGGAGATCAAACGCCGCGGCGAAATCGACGGTGTGGAGCAGCTCACCCGGTACCTGGACCTGCTCAACCGGGATCCGCGGCTCGCGCCGGTCCAGGGCATCTTCGCCGCGCAGGAAATCAAGCCGCAAGCGCGCGTGCTGGCCACCGACCGCGGCATCCGCTGCGTCACCCTCGACTACGAGGCGATGCGCGGCACCGACGACGACTCACTCCGCTTGTTCTGACTGGCCCGCAGCGGCCGGGGCTGAGCCCACCGGGCACAGCCGCCAGGCCGGGTGCTTATATGGACCTAATGCGCGCACTGATCACCAACGACGACGGGATCGACAGCGCCGGGCTTCGCACGCTCGCGCAGGTCGCCGTGGCGGCGGGGCAGCCGCGCTGCGCGAATCCGGCGCCCTGGACCTGTCCACCTTGGGCTGACGGCGCCGGCCTCAGAACGGCGCCACTTCCCCCTCCAGCACGGCGGCGGCCTGCTCCGGGCTGACGGCGCCGTCCGCGGAGCCGACGTCCGCGGGCGCGGCGGTGAACCGGCGCAGGGCCAGGTAGCTCACCAGCACGCCGGCCAGGGCGAGACCGATCGTCACGAACAGGCCGGCGTGGAAGCCGTCGATGAACGCGGGCACGGCACCGGTTCCGTGCTGCAGCGCGGCCCCCTGCCGGGACCGGAGCACGGCGCCGATCACGGTGATGCCGAGCAGCCCGGCGACCTCACGTGAGGCATTGAGCAGCGCGGAGGCGATCCCCGAGCGATCCGGCGGCATCGCGTGCAGGATCGCGTTGGTCAGCGGCACGTTCATCAGGCCCGCGCCCGCGCCGAAGACGAGGAAGCCGGGCATCAGGTCCGCGAACGTGGCCCCCTGGCCGAGCCGGCTGATCAGCGTCAGGCCGGCCGCCATAAGCAGCATGCCGCCCGCCACCGTGCGGTGCGTGCCGGCGCGGGCCGTCACCGGTCCGGCCAGGCCGGGCTAATCGCCGTGGTTACGCAGCACGCGGGCGTTGACGGCGCTCGCAGCGGGGGCCAGCTCGGGGAGCTCTACGACGGTGATGCCCGCGGCGCGGAGCTGCTCGGCGCCGCGGCCCTCGGTGAAGATAGGCGGCTCGTCCCAGGCGAAGACGACCCGGGGAATGCCCGCCGCCAGGACGTGCTGAACGCAGGTCACCGGGCGGGACGCCCGGGCACCGCAAGGCACCAGCGAGGTGTAGATCGTCGCCCCCGTTAGCCGCGGGTCGTCGCCGGCCTTGCGCAGCGCGACCTCCTCGGCGTGGTCCTTCGGCTCCTGCTCGCGGGAGAAGCCGGTCGCGATGATCTCCCCGTCCGCGGCGACGATAAGGGCCCCGACCGCGAACGCGGTGTCCGAGGGCGGGCACTGCCGGGACAGCTCGATCGCGGCACGCAGGAAACGCGCGTCCGCCCCGCCCGGGCCGAGCAGGTAGCGCATCGCCACCACACCGCCGAGCCGCTGCACGCCGGCCAGCGTCATCGGATGCCGGCTGTCCGCCGGGTAAGCGCCTGGCAGCGCGAACGGCGGCGCGGCCGTCTCCCCCACGAAGAACGGCGCCACGGCCAGGTACAGCTCATCGGCCAGAGCGGCCGTCAGGAACTCCCGGATCAGGACCGAGCCACCTTCGACGAGGACTCGCGTCATGTCCCGTTCGGTCAAATCCGCGAGGATGAACGGCAGGGACAGCGGGTCACCGGCGTCGATGACATCGGCCCGGTCCCCCAGCCTCGCGGCGCTGGCCGGGACCGCGGGGCTGGCGCAGTAGACGAGCCGCCGCCCGCCCGCGCCCCCGGGGCCGGCCGCCGGCTCCGGGTCCGGGTCCGCGAAGAAGTGCGCCGACGGGCTGAGCTCGCCGCTGGCGGTCACCGTGACCCGCGCCGGGTGCGCCGGCAGGCCCGCCGCTACCCGGGCCGCCCGCCGCCGTGGCGAGCGGATGAGCAGCCGAGGGTTATCCCGCCGCACCGTGTTCGCGCCCACCAGGATGGCGTCGGCGCTGGCGCGCAGCTCGTCGACCCGGTCCAGGTCGTCCGGCCCGGACAGCAGCAGCCGCACGGGGCTGGTGTCGTCGATCCGGCCGTCCGCCGACATGGCGCAGCTGATCAGCACGTACGGGCGAGTCGGCAACGGTGGCTCCGGGGTCAGGCCCAGATCTTGCTACTGGGCGGTAGCTTCGGCGGGTGCGCCAGTGATTTACTTAACACCTCGGCGCACACGCGTGCAGCCAGCGGGCGAGGATGGCGGTGGCCATGACAGCATCCCAGGCTCAGGAGCCGGCCCAGCCGCACCCGCGGCCGGGCCGCACCGGGTGCTGCCCGGCATCGCGGCGCTGAACCAGGCCGCGGCGGTGGAATACCAGCCGCTCGGCGTCATCGGCGTCGTCGGGCCGTCGAACGCCGACCAGACCTGCGTCGGCATCGAGCGGGTGTACGTGGCCGACCTGGTGTACGAGACGTTCCTGGCCAAGCTGGCCAACCGGGTCTCACGGCTGCGGCCGGGCAGTGACGACGGCGCGGCCGGCGCGGCCGGTCCTGAGCGCCGCGGCGTTCCGCCCGGCGCGGGTTGGCGCCCGGGCCCGAGTTGCCGCCGGGCCTGGATTGGCAGGGGGCCTGGATGGGTGCCGGGGACGGGGCGGGGTGGCTCCCGGCCAGCAGCTGCCGACCGGGAGCGCTCCCCAGGCGGGGTCCGATGAGCCCCCGAGATTCATCGGCCCCCGGATAGCGGCGGCCTCGTCGTCGCCGATTAACGGCCGGAGCCAGCCGCCCAAGGGCTATGACCGAAAATCACTCCCTGTCTCGGAAGTTTTCATCGATGTCATTTTCTAACCCTCTGTGATCAGAGAATGCCACACCGTCAACCGAATGTGAATCCCCGCAGGTCAGTTTGATGATCACTTTTTGATACCGGAGGTAACGCATGGTGTCCAATGCGCCTGCGTGCCCGGCCGTGTGGCCGCTGAAACCGGGGCATTAAGGCCGATATGGCCAGCGGTCAGCCAGGGTGCGTCCGGGGCCTTCGGGAGCCTTCGGCGTCCCCCGGGGGCCTGCGGCGTTCCCGGGGGCCTGCGGGGCCATCGGGCGTCCTGCGGGGCCTGCGGGGCCTTTCGGGGCCTTTCGGGCGTCCTGCGGGGCCTGCGGGGCCTTTCGGGCGTCCTGCGGGGCCTGCGGGGCCTTTCGGGGCCTTTCGGGCGTCCTGCGGGGCCTGCGGGGCCTTCGCGGGCCTTCGGGGTGTCCGGCCGCCCCGGGTAAGGCCCGGCCGCCCACGTAAGGTGGAGTCATGCCACGCAACCGCCGCGAGAATCCCGTTGTGCTGTCCCGCATCTACACCCGCACCGGAGACGACGGCAGCACCGCGCTCGCGGACAACACGCGGACGGACAAGACCGACAGCCGGCTGGTCGCCTACGCGGACGTGGAAGAGGCCAACTGCGCCATCGGCGTGGCGCTCGCCCTCGGGCGCCCCGGGACAGAGATCACCGAACTGCTGTCGCGGATCCAGAACGAGCTGTTCGACGTGGGCGCCGACCTGGCCAATCCGATCACCGACGAGCCGCCGCCGTATCCGCCGCTGCGGATCGACGCGAGCTACATCGACGCCCTGGAAGAGGCCTGCGACCGCTACAACGCGGACCTTCCGGTGCTGCGCAGCTTCGTGCTGCCGGGCGGTACGCCCGCCGCGGCCCTGCTGCACACCGCGCGGGTCGTCACGCGCCGGGCCGAACGGAGCGCCTGGGCGGCGGTCGCCGAGCACGGCGATTCCGTCAACCCGCTGGCCGCGCGGTACCTGAACCGCCTGTCGGACTTGCTGTTCATCCTCGGGCGGACGGTCAACGCCGAACGGGGCGATGTGCTGTGGAAGCCCGGCGGCGAGCGCGGTTAGGCCAGCCGGGGCCGCGGCCAGACCCGGTTAGGGCGGCCGGGGCCCGCGGTGAGGCGGGGCCGGTTAAGGCGGCCGGAACCCGGGGCACGCGGGGATCAGGCGATCGGGTCCAGGTACGAGCCGGGCGGGGCGGCCTCGAGCCAGGCGAGGAAGCCAGTCAGGGCCGCCTCGGACATCGCGAGCTCGACCCGGTCGCCATCACCCGCCTTACACTCGACCACGATCATCCCGGGGCCGAGGCTGGCACTCTCGGCCAGGGTGGCCTCTCGCCGCGACGCCACGGACAGCGTGCGGCGCTCCAGCTCGACCCGGGGCCGCAGCAGCACGCCGAACTGGTGATACCAGCACAGCCAGTCGCCCTGGTAGGAGGCGACGCCCAGCCGCCAGGAGCCCTTGCCCGCGGTGCGCCGCAGCCCGCAGTCCACGGTGCCGCCGCCGCGCTCGAGCAGGAACCGGCGCGCGGCGATCCCGCTCGCGAGCAGGACGAGGAGGAGGAGGAGGGCGGCGAAAAGCCAGGCCGCATCGAGAGCCAGCGCGCCGCCCACCCCCAGCCCTCGTCAGGCCTGTTCGCCCGCGGCTCGCAGCTGCGCCCTCGCGTACTTGGCCTCTTCCGGCTCTTCGGCCGGTGGTGGCGACCCTGCCTCGGTCAGCGCGGCCTCGAGGTCGGCCCGGGCCGCAGTCTTGTCGACCTCGCTGCCCAGCTGCGCATCGACCGCGAGAACCGATATGCGATCGTCGGCCACAGAAAGGAACCCGCCGCTCACCGCGGCCGTGACTTCACCGCCGGAGGCCGGGTCACCGTCCGCCCCGCCCCCGTTCTCCGGGTCGAGAATGCGGACGACGCTGCCCTCGGCCAGGATGCCCAGCACCGGGGGATGCCCGGTCAGCACCCCGATGTCACCGTCGAGCGTCTTCGCGATGACCATGCTGGCATCACCGCCCCATAGCTGACGGTCCGCGACAACGACCTCGACGTGCAAGGTCACTTCTCCATCTCCCTGGCCTTCTTCTCCACGTCCTCGATCCCGCCGCACATGAAGAACGCCTGCTCCGGCAGGTTGTCGTACTTGCCTTCGGTGATCGCCTTGAACGAGGAGATGGTCTCTTCCAGCGGCGTGAAGACGCCCGGCTGCCCGGTGAACTGCTCCGCCACGTACATCGGCTGGGACAGGAAGCGCTCGATCCGCCGGGCCCGCCGCACCACGACCTGGTCGTCCTCGCCCAGTTCGTCGATGCCCAGGATGGCGATGATGTCCTGCAGCTCGTTATAGCGCTGCAGGATCTGCTGCACCGTGCGGGCCACGTCGTAATGCTCCTGACCGACGTACCGGGCGTCCAGGATCCGTGACGTAGAGTCTAGCGGGTCCACTGCCGGGTAGATGCCCTTCTCCGTGATCGCGCGGGAGAGCGTGGTGGTGGCGTCCAGGTGCGCGAACACGGTGTGCGGGGCCGGGTCGGTGATGTCGTCCGCGGGCACGTAAATGGCCTGCATCGAGGTGATGGAGTGGCCGCGGGTGGAGGTGATCCGCTCCTGCAGCTGCCCCATCTCGTCGGCCAGCGTCGGCTGGTAGCCCACCGCCGATGGCATCCGGCCGAGCAGCGTCGACACCTCCGAGCCCGCCTGGGTGAACCGGAAGATGTTGTCGATGAACAGCAGGACGTCCTGCTTCTCGACGTCACGGAAGTACTCGGCCATGGTCAGCGCGGACAGGGCCACCCGCAGCCGGGTGCCCGGCGGCTCGTCCATCTGCCCGAACACCAGCGCGGTGTCGTTGATGACCCCGGACTCGGTCATTTCCACCCACAGGTCGTTGCCCTCACGGGTGCGCTCACCGACGCCGGCGAACACCGAGACACCGGAGAAGTTCTTCGCCACGCGGCGGATCATCTCCTGGATCAGCACGGTCTTGCCCACCCCCGCGCCGCCGAACAGGCCGACCTTGCCGCCCCGGACGTACGGGGTAAGCAGGTCGAGGACCTTGATGCCGGTCACGAACATCTCGGTGCGCGGCTCGAGCTGGTCCAGCGGCGGCGGGTCCCGGTGGATGGACCACCGTTCCTCGATCTTCAGCTCCGAGATCGGGACGTCGAGGCTATCGCCGAGCGTGTTGAACACGTGCCCCTTGGTCACCTCCCCGACCGGCACTGTGATCGGGCCGCCGGTATCGGTGACCTCGGCCCCGCGGACCAGGCCGTCGGTCGGCTCGAGCGAGATCGCGCGCACCACATCGTCACCGATGTGCTGCTCCACCTCGAGGGTCAGCTGCCGGGTCTCCTCACCGAGGGTGATATCGACGTGCAGCGCGTTGTAGATCTCTGGCATGTGGTCGGCGGAAAATTCCACGTCCACCACGGGGCCGATGACGCGCGCGACCCGGCCGGTGCCCGGGGTCCCGGGGCCACTTTCCGCGGGGTTCTCTATGGTCGCGGTCATAGTGTCACTCACTCACTTCCTGCAGTGGCGTCGGCCATCGCGTTGGCGCCGCCCACGATCTCGCTGATTTCCTGGGTGATCTCGGCCTGCCGCGCGTTGTTGGCCTCGCGGGTCAGCCGCTCCGTGAGGTCGTTCGCGTTGTCGGTCGCCGCCTTCATGGCGCGGCGGCGCGAGGCCAGCTCGGACGCCGCCGCCTCGAGCATCGCGTAGAAGATCCGGCCCTCCACGTACTGCGGCAGAAGCCGGTCCAGCACGATCTCGGTCGACGGCTCGAACTCGTACTGCGGCAGCGGGCCGCCGGACGGCTCGTCGCTGCTCTCCTCGATCTCCAGCGGCAGCAGCCGCCGGACCACCGGGCGCTGCGTCAGCATCGAGATGAACTCGGTGCGCACGATGTAGATCTCGTCCACGCCGCCGTCGTCGGACCTGGTGCCGAACGCCTCCAGCAGGCCGTTCGTAACCTCGGTGGCGTCGGTAACCGACGGCCGGGCCGAGAAGCCGCTCCATTCGCGGGCCATCTCGATCTGGCGGGCCCGGTGCCAGCCGGTCCCCTTCCGGCCGCACACGAACGGGACCGCCTCGACGCCCCGCTCGGACAGCATCCGGTTCAGCCGCTGCTCCTCGCGCAGGATGTTGTTGTTGAACGCCCCGCAGAAGCCGGAGTCGCTCGTCAGCACGAGCACCGCGGCCCGGGTGACATGCTCTGGCTCGGTGATGAGCGGGTGGTCGATGTTGGACGACCGGCTGACAACGGCCTCGACCGCCCGGGTGAGCTCCCGCGCGTACGGTCCCGCATCGCGCATGCGCTGCTGGGCCCGGATGATCCGGGACGAGGCGATCAGCTCCTGGGCGCGGGTGATCTTCCCGATCGACTGGACCGCCCGGATCCGCTGCCGGACGGCGCGAAGCGTTGCGGCCATGTCTCAGTCCTTCTGGCCGGACGGGCTATTGGCGTCGGCCGGCCCCTCGCTGGGCTTGCCCTCGGCGGGCTTCCCGTCCTGCCCGGTGTAGCGGGTCACCTTCTCGTGACCCGCCTCGTCTACGCCCATCGCCTCGGGCGTCTCCTCGTCGGTCACCAGCAGCTCGCCGTTGCTCTTCTCGAACGTGCGGCGGAACTGCTCGATGGCGTCTTTGAGCGAGCTGGCGGTGTCCTCGGCCAGGTCCCTGGTCTCCCGGATCGCGTCGAGGATGCCGACGTTGTTCCGCTTGAGGCTGTCGAGGAACTCCGACTCGAAGCGCGATACGTCATCGACGGGCACGTCGTCGAGATAGCCGTTGGTGCCCGCCCAGATCGAGACGACCTCCTCCTGCATCGGGAACGGGTCGTACTGCGGCTGCTTCAGCAGCTCGACCAGCCGCGCGCCGCGGTCCAGCTGGGCGCGGGAGGCCGCGTCCAGGTCGGAGGCGAAGGCGGCGAACGACTCCAGGTCGCGGAACTGCGAGAGCGCCAGCCGCAGCGTGCCGGCCACCTTTTTCATGGCCCGGACCTGAGCCGCGCCGCCAACCCGGGACACCGACCGGCCGACGTTGATGGCCGGGCGGACACCCGAGTTGAACAGGTCCGTCTCCAGGAAGATCTGGCCATCGGTGATCGAGATGACGTTGGTCGGGATGTAGGCCGAGATGTCGTTGGCCTTGGTCTCGACGATCGGCAGCCCGGTCAGCGAGCCGCCGCCGAGGTCGTCGGACAGCTTGGCGCAGCGCTCCAGCAGCCGGGAGTGCAGGTAGAAGACGTCGCCCGGGTAGGCCTCACGGCCCGGCGGGCGGCGCAGCAGCAGCGAGATGGCCCGGTAGGCCTCGGCCTGCTTGGACAGGTCGTCGAACACGATCAGGGCGTGCTTGCCCTCGTACATCCAGTGCTGGCCGATCGCGGACCCAGTGTAGGGTGCGATGTACTTGAAGCCCGCCGGGTCCGACGCTGGCGACGCCACGATCGTGGTGTACTCCAGCGCGCCCGCCTCCTCCAGCGACTGCCGGATGGAGGCGATGGTCGAGCCCTTCTGCCCGATGGCTACGTAGATGCACCGGACCTGGAGGGCGGGGTCGCCGGACTCCCAGTTCGAGCGCTGGTTGATGATGGTGTCGATGGCGATGGCCGTCTTGCCGGTCTGCCGGTCGCCGATGATCAGCTGCCGCTGGCCCCGGCCGATGGCGGTCATGGCGTCGATGGCCTTGATCCCGGTCTGCAGCGGCTCCTTGACCGACTGCCGCTGCACGACCGACGGCGCCTGCGTCTCCAGCGGGCGCAGCTCGGTGGCGCCGATCTCGCCCTTGCCATCGAGCGGGTTTCCCAGCGGGTCGACGACCCGGCCCAGGAAGCTGTCCCCGACCGGCACGGAGAGGATCTCGCCGGTCCGGCGGACCTGCTGCCCCTCTTCGATATGGCTGAACTCACCCAGGATGACGACACCGATCTCGCGGATGTCCAGGTTGAGCGCGAGGCCCCGGGTGCCGTTCTCAAACTCCAGCAGCTCATTGGCCATGGCCGAGGGCAGGCCCTCGACACGCGCGATGCCGTCGCCGCATTCGGTGACCGTGCCCACCTCCTCCAGGGAGGCGGCTTCCGGTTCGTACGCTTCGACGAATCGCGCCAGGGCGTCCCGGATCTCTTCGGGCCGGATTGTCAGCTCCGCCATCTTCCTCGTGTCTTTCCTGTGCGTCGGGTATCGGTTGGCCGGGAGGCCGGCCATGGTGCGCCAGCTGCCGGGTGCGGGCTGGGCTTGGGCTCAGCCGGCCAGCTTGCGGCGGACCGCCTCCAGGCGGGACGCCACGCTCGCGTCGATCAGCTCATCACCGACCTGGATGGTCATGCCACCCATGACCGTGGGGTCAATCACGATGTTGACGTACACCTCATGACCGTAGATGCCCGCCAGCGCATCCGCCAGCCGCCGGCGCTGCTCTGCGGTGACCGCGGCGGGTGTGCGCACCACGGCGATGAGCCGCTGGCGGCGCTCGGCCACGATGCGCGTGCACATCTCCAGGCTCACCACCAGCGAGCGGCCACGCGGGTGCAGCGACATCTCGCTGATCAGCCGCAGCGCCACCGGTGTCACCTTGCCGTCGAGCAGCGCGCCGAGCAGGGCCCGCTTGCGGTCGTCGGGCAGCACCGGCCCGCTGAGCGCGGCGCGCAGCTCGGGCTCGCCCTCCACCACCCGGCCGAACCGGAAGAGCTCGTCCTCCAGGTCGTCCAGCTGGCCGGCCTCTTCGGCCGCGACGGCGTACGCCTCCACCGCGAGCTGCTCCACCGCGTCGCTCATGTCCGCCGGACCCGCCCAACGGGACCGGACCGTGGCCGCGACGAGCTCCTCCGTGGCCGGCGTGACCTTTCCGTGCAGCAGCGCGACCACGATCGCGCCCTTCTCGTCCGCGGGCTTGGACGGGTCGGCCAGCGCACGCCGCAGCGCGTGCTCGCGGTCCAGCAGCCGCAGCACCGCGAACAGCTCGTCGCCGACGGTGCCGGCCAGGGCGCCCGCCGGACCGGTGGCCGGCCCGCTGGCCGCTGGCTGGCCGGCTGCGCTTTCGCTGGATGCCGAACGGGACCCGGTGCTCCGCGGACGGCTGAACTCCGCCAGCACCTCCGGAAGCCGGTCCCGCACCGCCGCGAAGGATGCCCTGCTCACACCGCGCATAGCAGCTCCTCCTGCGCTCGGGATACCGCAACCAGGGAGTTTCTCACTGGGCTGCCCTCGCCCCAATCCCGCCGCGCTGCTCGAGGTCCTCGAGGAACCTGTCGACCACACGGCTCTGCCTGGCCTCATCCTGGAGCGATTCGCCCACGATACGGCTGGCCAGGTCGGTGGCGAGCGCGCCCACCTCGGCCCGCAGCGAAGTCAGCGCGTGCTGGCGCTCGGCCTCGATCTGCGCGTTCGCCGCCTCGGTCAGGCGGCGCGCCTCGGCCTGGGCCTCCTCGCGCATCTCGGCGATGATCTGGGCACCCTGTTCCCTGGCCTCCTCGCGCAGCCGCGCGGCCTCGTGCCGGGCGTCGGCGAGCTGCTGCCGGTACTGCGCAAGGGCCCGCTGCGCTTCCGCCTGGGCCTCTTCCGCGCGCTCCAGGCCGCCTTCGATCTGGTCGGTGCGCTCCTGCAGGGCCTTCTGGATCCTGGGCAGCGCGAGCTTGCCGAGGAATCCGAAGACGATGAGGAACGCGATCGCCCCGATGATGAGCTCGGTGGCCGTGGGGATCAGCGGGTCCTGTGATCCTGATGCTGCCAGCAGATTCGTCATCGCGCGGCCGCCCTTCGTGTCATGCCTGTCACGGCAACTATCTGCGTTACTTGCCGAAGATAAACGGCACGACCAGACCGATGAGCGCGAGGGCCTCGGTCAGGGAGAAGCCGATCCACATGTACTGGGTGATCCGCCCTGACGCTTCCGGCTGGCGGGCCATCGCCTCGATGGCGTGACCGAAGATCAGGCCGATGCCGACACCCGGCCCGATGGCCGCGAGGCCATACGCGACCGCTCCGAGGCTGCCGCTAACGGTGCCGGTGGCGGCGAGCGTGTGTGTGGTAGCAACGTCAAGCATCTGTCCGTTTCCTTTGTGTCAGGACCGGCGAAGTCCTTTCGCCGGACGGGTAGGGGTGAGGCGTCAGTGGCCCGCCTCCAGCGAGTCCGCGATGTAGACCGCGGTCAACGTGGTGAAAATAAAGGCCTGCAGCAGCTGGATCAGCGCCTCGAGCGCGGTGACGGCGAGCACCATCACGAACGAGGTGGCGGCGAACACCAGCCCGATGCTGAGGCTGGCCAGGTACCAGGCCGCCAGCGTGAAGATCAGCAGCAGCAGGTGACCGGCGAACATGTTCGCGAACAGCCGGACGCCGAGCGTGAACGGCTGGACGATGAAGTACCGGGCGAACTCGATCGGGACCAGAATGCCGAGCACCCAGGTGGGCACGTCACCGGGGATCATGTTCTTGAAGTAGCCGACGAAGCCCTGGTTCTTGAAGCCGAGGTAGAGGTAGGTGACGTAGACCATGGCGACCAGGGACCAGGGGAAGGCGCTGCGCGACGTCGCCGGGAACTGGAAGAACGGGATGATCTCCATCAGGTTCATCAGCCAGATGAAGAAGAACAGTGACATCAGGAACGGCAGGAAGCTGTCCCCCCGCTTGCCCAGCGACGGGCGGAGGATCTGGTCGCGCACGGCGAACAGGGCCACCTCGCCGAGGTTCTGCACACCGCGCGGAACGATCTTCGGCTTCCAGAACGCGAACCCGAAGAAGACGATCACAATCGCGGCGCAGATCAGCGCGATCAGATCCGGCTTGGTGAAGTGAAAGGAGCCGATGCTGAAGATCGGCGTGAAGTCGAAGCTTTCGAGGCTGGGCGCTGGGTAGCCGCAGCCGGAGAAGATGTGGCATCCGCCGCTGCCCGCGGCTATCGCCTGGATGTCACCGGTCACCGGCCCGCTCCTCTCGCAACGTTTCCTTGGCGCTCTCGTTCAATGTGGATGATGACCTGCCGTACCGGTAGATGACGAGGCCGATGGACACTCCGAGGCCGAACAGCATCCCCACCGGGAAGATGGCGGTCTCGTGTACGGCCCGGCTGACCAGCCAGCCGATCGCCCCGTAGGCGATCATGCCGGCGATCAGGTAGCTGATGACGGTCCAGCCCGTGCCCCGGGACGGCAGCGGAGAGGCCTGCCCGTCCGCTCCGGCGGTTCCGGTGCCGCCAGCGCTCGGGCGGCGCCGGAACACCGGCGCACGGCGCACGCCGGTGGCGGGCCGCTCCGGCGGTTCCTGGAGCAGCGGCCGCCCGGGCGGCTCCTCCAGCGGAGCCTCCCGCTCGCGCTGGCCGGGCTCCTCTGGCTGTTCGCGCTGGCCGGGCTGTTCGCGCTGCTCAGGGGAAAGAGGTTGCGCCATGTCTCATCGTTCCCCGTCCGGTTCGACGTAGAGCGTCTTGAACTTGAGCGACGTGATGACCTGGCTGGCGCACCAGGCCAGGATGCAGACGATCGCGGTGAACCCGAAGAGCTTGGCGTTGAAGAAGCTCGTCCCCTGCAGTTCCTTGACCGCGATGGCGAGGACGATGATCTTGAAGACGTAGAGGATGATCCCCGCCAGCATGATCGCCTGCGGGCTGATCCGCGCCGCCCGGCCGATGGCCACGACGTCGATGCCAAAGAAGACCGAGACCAGCGCGATGCCGAGCAGCGCGCCGATCAGCCCATGTGATCCGCCGATAGCCGCGCTGACCGCAACCATGATCGCCGCGACGACGGCCGTCAGCACGGCTGACCATCGCGTGATCCGCGCGTAGTTTGCCAGCACTTAGAGGTCTCCGGGGAGCTGAGTATGGAGGTTCTTTACCCGCCCATAGAGGAGTCCCCCGGGGGCCAGGCGCCGGTGTCGGCCCGCAACGCAGCTGCGCCGCGAGGGTCGCCACTGGTCAACGAAACGTATCACGGGCCTCTCATCTACGGTGAAGGGGTCGCTCGTGAAAGCTATCACAAAGTTCTTTGCTCTGTCTTTACCAAAACGAGGACTTTTTCAAACCTTCGCTTTGCGATCGCCTCCCTATCGAACCGTAACAAACCAGGCGTTCCTCACCCCGCGCCCGCGCTTACGGCGCCCGCAGGCCCGCGGCGCCCCGGGCCCCCGCCCGCCAGCCCCTCAGGCCCCTCCCGCCGGGCCCCTCCGCCGGGGCCCCTCCCGCCGGGCGCGGGGCAGGGCAGCGGTGGTACCACCGTGGACGCCATAGCGCGCCATAGCGACAACGGTGGTGCCACCGTAGACGTAAGCGACGGAACGCGGGGGCCTGCGCAGACGGGCGCCCGTGGCTGAGATGGGACCACTGGGGCGGGTGAGCCCTGCAGGTGGCGGGTGCGATCGCGGTGTACGAAAGCGAACCCTGCTCGCGGGCCGGCTCCGGCACCGCTGCGGGGCGGGTGCCATCTGCGGGAACAGCGTCGGCCAAGGTGCCGCCCGCACCCCACGCCCTTGTACGTAAAGATGTCTCTGCCGCGACGGGGGTGTACGTAGAGGTGCCTAATGCCGCGACGGGGGTGCACGTAGAGGTGCCTCTGCCGCGACCGGGATCTACGCTCATTAGGTGCCCTCTGCGCAGGTGGCGAGGGGGCTAGCTGGGGTGGAGGCGGGAACCCGGGCAGGCCTGTGAAGGCTCCGCTTACTCGCCCGGCTCAGGCTCCGCCCGGGTCAGGGCCGGCCTCGCTCCATGGGAACGAGCGCAATGGCGTCATCGCTCACAGGCCGGCGGTGGGCAAAGGCGCCAATGCACACGTTGGCGTGTCCGATGGCAAATGGCAAAATCCCCGCAGGAACCGCCATGTCGACGGCCTGGCGGCGGCGGGTTTCACCGACCCGGAAGTACCGTTTCGTAGCGTCCATGGACGTGTGGTCCATCAACTCGCGCAGCATGTTGATGGGGACACCGGCGTCAGCGTGCCGCTGTGCATAGGTTATCTGCTGTTGATCTTGAAGCGCCTGGTAGTTGATGGTTCGGCTGCTCAGCGACGTGAGTGACGTGGGTGACGTGGGGAGGGTGCCGGGCGGGCCGCGGAGCTTGTCGCGTTCGGTGCGGAGCCGGCGGATCTCGTCCCGGGCGATGGCGAGGCCGGAAGGGCAATCTGCGCAACTGCGACGAGCCGCTCTTATGGCCAACCTGCTGGAGGCCAACGCACAGAACTTGCTGGGCGCGGTCTCGCCCGTGCTGGTCTGGCAGGGGGCGCAGGGCCAAGGGCATGACCACCATGGATCTGCCCGCGACCGGCCGCTAGTATCAGTGGTGTGGAAGGAGTTTAGTCATGACACCCCGGAGCAAAGACAAGCCGAGCAAGCCAGGTCCGCCGCGATGGGCAATGATTTACATTCTGGTCCTCGGGGTCCTCATTGCGTGGGGAAGCCTCATCGCTCTGCATGGTTACCGCCAATGGTGGGTGCTGACCTTTTTTAGCCTGGCCGCTGCCGGCATTCTCGGGGGCAGCATCAAGCATCGAATGGGCAGCAGAGGTCCCCTCAACTTACCTGCCCGCCGGAGACACACATCATTCCAATCGTGGCAGACACGACCGTGGTGCCATTGGTTCCGGCGTCGTCGGCAAGTTTCGCCGCTAGCTGTTGTTGTGGGGTAGCCGAACGGCCACAGCACGTCAGTCCTGTGATCACTGCCGCCGCGACTGTTGTCTTGGTCATGTCATGCTTTTCCCGGTTTCATCGGTACCGAAGTAGCTGGCAACTGGCCCTCCCGTTGTCCACGGGCTGCCGCCCTGGACCCCGCGTCCCAGGGGCCTTGGCGGTCCCCAGTGTTTATTACCCCCGGTGCTCCGCGCCCGCGACTGGCCCTTCGCCAGCACCACGCGCGGGGACACCCCGCACCTGGATCCTCCCCGAACAACGGCCCGGCACGGGCCACACACCCCCCTGCACCGGCACGCCCGCCCGTGTGGGCGCGACGACGGGCCGCGAGGGGCCGGCCGGGAGCGCGGCGGACGGTCAGCCCTGGGGGGTGGCGGAGGTGCGCTCGCGGGGCGGGAAGGGGGAACCCGGGCTCGCGGGGCTGCCTCCGGGGATCGCTCCAGGCCGGGAGGCGCCTGCCGGAACGGGGCCGCCCGGAACGGGGCCGGACGGGGCGCCGGTGGCCGCGGGGGCGGTTCCGGGCAGGGCGCTGCCTGGGGAGCCGCCGGGCCGGGCGGCGGATCCGGGTACGGCGTTACCGGGGACGCCTGGGCCAGCCATGCCAGGGACACCTGGGCCGACGTTACCGGGGACGCCTGGGCCAGCCATGCCAGGGACACCTGGGCCGGCGTTACCGGGGACGCCTGGGCCGACGTTACCGGGGACGCCTGGGCCAGCCATGCCGGGCCGCGGGCCGCTCCCGGCCGCGGCGCTGGCGTGGGCACCGGGCCCGGCGGGGACCGCGCCGCGGCTGGTGCCGCGGGTGCGGCGGCCGGTGCTGCGGAGACGGGCCGGGCGGAGCCGCGGCATGGTAACCAGGAGCAGCACGAGCACGGCCGCCACGGTCAGCGCGACCAGCACGATCAGATCCGTGCGGACCAGCGACAGGGACACCACAGCAGCGGTGAACAGGGCCGCCCACAGGTACATGATCAGCACGCTCTGCCGGTGTGAATGACCCACACTGAGCAGCCGGTGATGCAGGTGCTTCTTGTCCGCGGCGAACGGCGACATCCCGGCCCTCGTGCGGCGGGCGACCGCCATCAGCAGGTCGGCGTACGGGATCACCAGGATCGCGGCGGGCAGCAGCACGGGCAGGATGGTCGGATACCGGTTGACCGTGGTGTGGCTGTAGTGGATCAGCACGCTGGGGTCCAGCATCGCCGTGCTGGACAGCGGGACGTAGGCGAGCAGCAGCCCCAGGAGCATGGCGCCGGTGTCGCCCATGAAGATCGTCGCCGGATAGAAGTTGTGCGGCAGGAACCCGATGCACATCCCGGCCAGCAGCGCGGCGACCAGGGCGGGAACCGACTGCGAGTGGATGCCGACGACACGGGCGAGGGTGTAGGAGTAAACGAGGAACGAGCAGGCCGCGATGGCGACGATGCCGGCGGCGAGCCCGTCGAGCCCGTCGATGAAGTTGACCGCGTTGATCGTGACCACGACGAGCAGGATGGTCAGCGTCAGGCCCAGCTGGGGCGGCAGGATGAAGACGCCGCCGCTCGGCTCGGGCACCCAGGAGAGCACAACCTGGCTCCAGACCAGGATGGCGCCCGCGGCCACCTGCGCGGCGAGCTTGCTGATCGCGCCCATGCCCCAGCGGTCGTCGATGATCCCGGTGATCACCAGCACGCCGCCGGCCAGCAGCAGGCCGGGGACCGTCCGCGGTGACGGGAACGCCTGGCGGAGGTAGGTGAGCTGGTTAGCGACGAGCAGGCCCGCGGCCAGGCCGCCGTACATGGCCACGCCGCCGAGCAGGGGCGTAGGCACGACGTGCACATCCCGGGTACGGGCAGCATGCATCGTGCCGGTGGCGATGGCGCCGCGCCGGACCAGCGGCGTCAGCAGATAGGTTGCCGCGGCCGCGAGCAGCAGCGCGAGAACGTACTCCCGCACGTCAGGTCAGCCCGCCGCGACACAGTTGCCGGACATCAACAGCCACTTTAGCTCGCGCCGCAAACTGCCGGCCGCTATTCGCCGGCTGGGCCCTTCGTGTCCATGGGGGCTTCGGTGCCCACGGGGGCTTCGGCAGGGGCGGATTCCGTGACATCCGGGGAGGCCGGCGGGACCGAGGGGGCGGCTGACTCCAGCGGGTGCGCCGCCGGGGCGGCGGGGGCGGCTGACTCCAGCGGGTGCGCCGCCGGGGCGGCGGGGGCGGCTGACTCCAGCGGGTGCGGAGCGGCGGGCTTGGCGGGCGTCTGCGCAGTCCCGTTCGGCTGCCCGGGCTCGGCCGGCTCGTCCGCCGCACCGGTCGGCGAGCCGGAAGCGGGCACGTCCTCCCCGGTCACCAGCGCCGCCACCTCGCGGAGCCGGTCCATCGGGATGGCCCCGGCCCGCAGCAGCCGCGGCACGGAACCCGTGAGGTCGATGATGGTGGACGCCACCGCGCCGGGGCAGGGGCCGCCGTCCAGGTACACCGCGACCGACTCACCCAGCTGCTCCATCGCCTCGTCCGCCGTGGTGGCGGCCGGGTTGCCGGTGATGTTCGCGCTGCTCACCGCGAGTGGGCCGGTCCGCTTCAGCAGGTCCAGGGCGACCGCGTGCAGCGGCATACGCACCGCCACCGTGCCGCGGGTGTCCCCCAGATCCCAGGCCAGCGTCGGGCTGGCCCGGGAGACCAGGGTCAGGCCACCCGGCCAGAACTGGTCGACCAGATCCTGGCCGAACGCACCCCAGTCTTCGACCAGCGCGGTCGCGGCGCGGACCGTACCGACGAGCACCGGGGGTGGCATGTTCCGGCCACGCCCCTTGGCCGCCAGCAGCCGACTGACCGCCCACGGCGTAAAGGCGTCGGCGCCGATGCCGTAGACCGTGTCGGTCGGCAGGACGATCAGCTCGCCCTTGCTCACCGCGGCGGTGGCCGCGGCGATCCCGGCCTCCCGCTGCTGCGGGTCGGAGCAGTCGTAACGTTCGCTCATGGCCGCTAATCCCGTCATCCTTCGGCTCGCTCGCCCGGCCAGGTGGCGGTGACGAAACGGTCCCGCCGGGCCAGGTCCTTGTGGTTGCGTGTGTCGCGCCAGCCGGCTTCCTCGCAGAACACCCAATACACCGCGGCTCCCTGGGGCGCGCCGTGCTCGACGGCGACTACGCCACCCGGGCGCAGCAGCCGGCGCGCGACGCGCTCGACGCCGCGGATCGCGTCCAGCCCGTCCGCGCCGCTCCACAACGCGGCCGGCGGGTCGTATTCTCCCACCTCGGGCGGCACCGACGCACCGACCGGAATATACGGCGGGTTACTGATCACCAGATCGGCCTTGCCGTCCAGCGCACCGAGGTCCGCGGCGCCGGGCTCCCCGCCGCGGGCCGTCCCGGTGAAGTCCGTGCCGTGCAGCGTCACCCGGCCCTTGGTGTACGGCGCGGCCGCGGCGACGCGGCCGATGTTGCGCTCCGTCCAGGTACGCGCGATCGGGTCGGCTTCCACCGCGTGCACGCGGGCGCGCGGCACTTCCTGGGCGATGGCCAGCGCGATCGCACCGGACCCGGTGCCCAGGTCCACGACGAGCGGCTCGGCCACGTCCATCTCGCGCAGCCGGTCGATGGCCCAGCCCGTCATCACCTCGGTCTCGGGCCGCGGCACGAACACGCCGGGGCCGACCTCAAGCTCCAGGTAACGGAAGTACGCCAGCCCGGTGATGTGCTGCAGCGGCTCGCGGGCGGCACGCCGCCCGACGCCTTCCCAGAAGCGCGCGTCGAACGCGGAGTCGGGCACCGTGTGCAGCTCGGTCCGGCGCACGCCGTGCACGTGCGCCGCGATCAGCTCCGCTTCGGCCCGCGGCGATTCCACCCCGGCCTCCGCGAGCCGGGCCGCGGCGAGCGCGATCTCATCCAGCAACAGGCTCACCCGAACGGCTCCCGCTGCTCACGTGCCGGACTTCCCGTCGTCGCCGAGCTTTTCGGCCATTTCGGCGTCGGCGAGGGAGTCAATCACCGCGTCCAGGTCACCGTCGATGACCTGGTCCAGGTTGTAGGCCTTGTAGCCCACCCGGTGATCGGAGATCCGGTTCTCCGGGAAGTTGTAGGTGCGGACCCGCTCGGACCGGTCGACGGTCCGGACCTGGCTGCGGCGCTCCGCCGCGGCCTTCTCGTCGGCCTCGTGCTGCGCCTGGGCCAGCAGGCGGGCGCGCAGGATCCGCATCGCCTGCTCCTTGTTCTGCAGCTGGCTCTTCTCGTTCTGGCAGGAGACGACGATGCCGGTCGGGATGTGGGTAAGGCGGACGGCGGAGTCGGTGGTGTTCACGCTCTGGCCGCCCGGGCCGGAGGAGCGGAAGACGTCGACCCGGACGTCGTTCGGGTCGATGGCGACCTCGACCTGCCCGGCTTCCGGCATGACCAGGACACCCGCGGCCGAGGTGTGGATGCGGCCCTGGGACTCGGTGACCGGGACCCGCTGGACCCGGTGCACGCCGCCTTCGAACTTCAGCCGCGCCCAGGCACCCTGCCCGGGCCCAGATGGCGAGGCACCCTTCTTGCCGGCCTTCACCGCGAGGGTCGCGGCCTTAACGCCGCCGAGGCCGGTAACGTTGGAGTCGAGGACTTCGGTGGCCCAGTGGTGACGCTCGGCGTAGCGCTGGTACATGCGCAGCAGGTCCCCGGCGAACAGCGCGGACTCGTCACCGCCCTCACCCGCCTTGATCTCCAGGATCACGTCCCGGCCGTCGTTGGGGTCGCGGGGGGCGAGCATCCGCCGCAACTGCTCGCCAAGCTCGGCGTGGCGGGCCTTGAGCTGGTCCGCCTCGGCGGCGAAGGACGGATCCTCGGCCCCGAGCTCGCGCGCCGCCGCCTCGTCGGCCCCGGTCTGCTGCCATTCGGTGTAGGCATTCACGATCGGGGTCAGCTCGGCGTAACGCCGGCCGAAGTCGCGGGCCTTGTCGGGGTCGGCGTGCAGGCCGGGATCGGCCAGGGCACGCTCCAGCTCGGCGTGCTCAGACGCCAGCTCACCGAGCCGGTCGAACACCGTCATTCCTCCATGTGAATCCGCGGGATGGCCGGTCACAGCCGCCTCCCGCGCCCGGACGCGTCAACGCCCGGGAAACGCGACATCGGGCTGAGCTTCCCGCGGCGTCCGCGGGAAACCCAGCCCGATCATGATGAGCTCGTGGGCCGGGCGCGCCGGGGGCGCCTGGGCGCGCCCAGGGCTCAGGCGCGGGCCTACTTGCTGTTGCCCGCGGCCTTCTTGCCGAAGCGCCGCTCGAACCGCGCGACGCGGCCACCGGTGTCCAGGATCTTCTGCTTGCCCGTGTAGAACGGGTGGCACGCGGAGCAGACGTCGGTGTGGATCACGCCGTTGGCGGCGGTGCTGTGCGTGGTGAACGTGTTCCCGCAGGTGCAGGTCACCGTGGTGGGGACGTACTTCGGGTGAATGTCAGGCTTCACGTGAATTAACTCCTGCCTCGGGCGGTCGCCGGGTCGCCGGAGCCGAGCACCGTCAGGGGCTGGCTGTGCTGGCGTGAACCGGTACCGCGTGGTCGCGGCTTCTAGTGTGCCAGACGCTGTAACACATCGTGGCCCGTGCTGATTCCCGGCCGCCGATGCGCTGGCTCCCGCCCTGATTCCGGGCCGCCGATGCGCCCGGCTGCTCCGCTTCCCGGCCGCTGATGCCCCCGGCCGCTCCCCCGCCGGGGGCGCCTGGGGCGTCTGGAGCGCATGCCCGCCGTCACCGGCGCTGCGGCGGTCCGGCGCGGCGCACCTCTTCCCGGAGCGACGCCCTTCGCTTTCAATGAAAGGGTGCGGAAAGCCGGGAAAGCGCTGATTCCGGCCGGGCGAGGCAGCGGCCGGTCCTCCGGCATGAGGTTCGGCACACCGTCGGCAAAAATCGCGGAATTGTAACGGAAGCTCATACATGATCACGCGGAAATTAATGAACCGCCCGCCGATTCTTTTCGTGGTCACGGGCAGGGGGACAGCTGATAAGGCCCGGGAGGACACGGATGCGACACCCGAAAAATCCCTTCTCCCCTGACCAGCCCGCTGACGGTGCCGAGACCGCGGACGATACGCCCTACCCATGGCTGCGTGACCGCTACAAGGTCAGCGCGGAAGGGATGCCGGGCGGCCCGGGCCCGGCGGGCGGTCACGGCGGCGGTCCGCCGCCGCTGCCCCGGCGCACCGGGGATTCGGGCTTCCGGCCATACCGGACGCAGGCGGCGGCCCAGGATTTCTGGCCACTGGCCGACCCGGAGGATTCGTGGCCACTGGCCCCGCGCCCGCAGGCCGGCCCCAGGACTCCCGGCCTGCGCAGGCTTCGCCGGAGCCGCAGGAGCCCTGGGCGGAAAGCGGGCCCCAGGAGCCGTGGACACAGAACGGGCCTGGGAAGCCGTGGACACAGAACGGGCCTGGGGAGCCGTGGACACAGAACGGGCCTGGGGAGCCGTGGGCGGAAGAGGGGCCACAGGAACCGTGGGCGGAAGACGGGCTTCAGGAGCCGCCGGCCCAGGCCCGGCCGGCCGAACCGTGGGCGCAGGACGGGCCGGCCGAACCGCCGGCCCAGGCCCGGCCGGCCGAACCGTGGGCGCAGAACGGGCAGGCGGAGCCGTGGGCGCAGAACGGGCCGGCCGAACCGTGGGCGCGGGACGGGCGGGCGGAGCCGTGGGCGCAGAACGGGCCGGATGGCCCGTGGACACCGGCCGGGGCACCGCATTCCTGGTCGCCGGCTCCCCCGCCGGACAGCGGATCCCGCGATTACTGGGACGATGCTGACCTGCAGGAACCCTGGCCGTCCGGCTCCCCGGAGGCTGGCCCGCCGCAGCCTGGCCCGCCGCAGCCTGACCCGCCGCAGCCTGACCCGCGGGAAACTGGCCCGCGGGAAACTGGGCCCGGGGAGCCCTGGCTGCAGGCCCCTGGCCCGGCCGCGGACGCGCCCAGGATGCCCGGACCGCACGATGTCCCCGAATGGCAGGAGCCCCCGTCGCCGGCTCGCAACGCGGGGCCGCCCGACCTGGACGAGCCCTGGCTGCGGACGGCGAAACCGAAGTCGCCGCGATGGCGGCGGGGCCGCGGCGGCCATTCCGCACCGGAGCCTGCCTACCAGGACGACCTGCCGCCGGCCGATGGAACGCACCTGTTTCCGGCCCAGGCCGGCTCGGCCGGCCTGGATGCCGGCCCGGCGCCCTCGATGGAATCCCAGGATCTGTGGGAATCGTGGGAGCCGCCGTACAACCAGGCTGGCGCCGCCCCGGAACCGGTCCTGAACCGGACGGCTCCCTACCCGGAACTGGTCCGGGACGCCGAATACGAGGACGAACTCTGGCAGACGCCGGGCCTGGGCGGTGCCGGGGGGGACGGGCCGCGCTACCCGGGCCAGCACCGCAGATCCGCGCATGCGCGGAACGCCGGGCGGCCGCGTATGAGCGGCGCGTTCCTGGCCCTCGCCGGAGCGCTGGCCGTCGCGGGCGCGATCCCGCTCGGGATTCTGGGCGTCCGGACACTGCACCACGCAGATGCGGCGCTGAAGACGGCTCCGCTCTCGGCGAGCCACGTCGCCGCATCAGCCCCTGGGCCGAACGGCGCCGCCACGTTCACCGCGCTCGCCGGGCCGGGCTGCCCGGCCGCCACCGGTGCGAGCGTCTTCCCCTACCACCCGGCGAATGGAGACGACTGGTTCCCCGGGACGGCTTCGGCCAGCGGACCGTGCGGGAGATTGTTCAGCTATGTCTACCTGGCCATGGTCCCGGGCAACCCGGGCGAATGGCGTGACCACTACGCCTGGATCTTCCACACCGGGATGGACAACCCCTCATGCACGTTCAGCTTGTATATCCCGGCGGCACCGCAGGCGAATTCGACCGTCTACTACTGGTTCAGCGCGGGTGACAGCAACGCGGCCGACCGGATCGCGGACTTCACCATTGATCAGGCCACCCATCAGGGTCAGTGGGTCACGAAAGGCCCGTTCACGTTCCCGGGCGGTACCGTGCTGATCGAGGCGACCGATCGTGGCGAAGGGTCGGTGGCATCTGCGGTCGCGGCCGGGCCGGCCCGCCTCAGCTGCTGACCGGCCGCGCCTCATGGCGGGGGGCGGCGAGGTCGGCACCGACAGCACCGAAGGCCGCCGCGATCTGCTCCCCGCCGGCTCCGGCGGCGAGCAGCAGGTGGAGCAGCATCCGCGCCTTGAGCGGGTCGAGGAACCCGGCCCCGATCAAACCCCGGCCGCGCAGATCACGTTCGGACCCGGGGTAGGAATACGTCCGCGCCAGCACGAGGCCGGCCCCGGTGCGGGACGCGATCACCACCGGGATCCGCGCGGCCAGAGCGCCCAGGCCGGCCGCGAGCCCGGCCGGCACATGGCCGGCGCCGAACCCGGCCACCACCAGCCCGCCGAACCGTTCGGCGGCGTCCCGCAGGAGCTCACCGTCGTCGCCGAGGACCATGGTGACCAGTGCCGTCCGGACCGCCGCGGCGGCCGCCGCTGACGGAGCGGGAATCCCCGGCCGGGCGAGCCCGGAGGTGAGCACCACGACGCGTCCTTCGGCGACCAGGCCGACCGGCCCGCAGACCGGAGAGGCGAACGCCGTAAGGCTCGCGGTGTGCATCTTCCTGACGTAACGGGCGGCGTGGATCTCGTCGCCGAACACCACCAGGCAGCCCAGGCCCCGCGCGGCGGGGCTGGCCGCCACGAGGACCGCGGACAGCACGTTGGCCGGGCCGTCCGCGCCGGCCAGCGTCGGGTTCCGCATGGCGCCCGTGACGACGATGGGCGCGTCGCCGTCCCAGAGCAGGTCGAGCAGGAAGGCCGTCTCCTCGATGGTGTCGGTTCCCTGGGTGACGACCGCCCCGGCGGCGCCAGCGCCGATCCGTTCCCGGATGGCGGACGCCAGCGCGATGACGTCGGGGATCGTGAGGCTCGCCCCCGGCACCCGGAGGATGTCATGCACCTCCAGGTCCGCGCCTGCCGCGTCCAGGCCCGGTACCGCAGCCAGCAGGTCGGCGCCATGGAGGCCGGGGGCCACGCCCGGCGCCGCACGGCCGTCCGCCGCCTGGCCGGGAGCGTGCGTGCTCGCGATCGTCCCGCCCAGCGTGAACAGCGCCACCTTCATGGACACCATTGTGTCTGCCGCGGGCGGGCCCCGCCGCCTGTGGAGGGGACACAAGCGGCGGGGTGCGGATGGTTCTGGCGGTGTAGCGGGCCACGCGCGTGAACCTGCTTACGCCCCCGGGGAAGCTGGCGATTACCCCCATCATGACGCCCCGCTCAGCCCCGTGCGCGGCATCCAGCCGGACGCACCTGGGAGCCGTCCCCATTTAACCGCTTATCACCGGCGGACGGCGACCGGGTATCCGCCCACGGCCGGCGGCACTGCCTGGCACCGCCTGGCACCGGGCGGCACCCGGCGTCGGCCGGGGAGACATCGGGCCGAAAGTGACTTGCCATATCTTTTGACAGTCACTATCTTTTTATATGTACTCCCGAAAGGATGTGGCTGTCATGGAGAAGATGGGGGCCCGCAGGTGGTGGGCGCTGATCGCCGTGGCCGCGAGCATGCTGGTGGTCGGGCTGGACCTCACGGTGCTGAATCTGGCGCTGCCCAGCATCGCTACCGCGCTGCACGCGTCAACCAGCGACCTGCAGTGGTTCAACGATGCCTACAGCCTGGTGCTGGCGGCGGCGGTGCTGCCGGCCGGCCTGCTCGGTGACCGTTACGGCCGCAAGAAAGTACTGATGACCTCGCTGGCGATCTTCGGCGTGAGCTCGGCCGCCTGCTCGTACGCCACGACCTCGGGTGAGCTGATCGCCGCGCGTGCCGTTCTCGGCCTCGGTGCCGCGGCAATCATGCCGCTGGCCCTGGCCATCATCCCCGTGCTGTTCGCCCCGGAGGAACGGCAGAAGGCGACCGCGGTGATGGCCTCCACGATCTTTCTCAGCTTCCCGATCGGCCCGCTCGTCGGCGGCTCACTGCTCGACCACTTCTGGTGGGGTTCGGTTTTCCTGATCAACGTCCCGGTCGTGGCCGCCGCGCTGATCGCGGTGGCGTTCCTGATGCCGGAATCGCGCAGCGCGCAGCGCCCGGGAATCGACGTGGCGGGCGTCCTCATCTCCAGCGCCGGGCTGGCCGGGCTGACCTACGGCTTCATCAGGGCCGGCCAGGAGGGCTGGAGCAACGCGGGCGCGATCGCGGCCATCGCGGCCGGTGCCGTGGCGCTGGCCGCGTTCGCCGCGTGGGAACACCTGCTGACCCGGCGCACGGCCGGGACCGCCACGGGCACGGGCTCGCCGCCTGCGATGCGGCCGCTGATCGAGCTGGCGCTCTTCCGGTCCGCCGGCTTCACCTGGGGCACCATCCTGGCCACGCTGGTGTCGTTCGCGATGTTCGGCATCATGTTCGCGATGCCGCAGTACTTCCAGGAGGTCCGCGGGGCCGACGCCTTCGGCAGCGGGCTGCGGATGCTGCCGATGATCGGTGGCATGCTGGCCGGCATGGTCGGCGGGACCCGGCTGCAGAGCCCGCGCCGTAACAGCGCGGGCCTGCCGGGCGAGCCGCTCGCCGGAGCCAGGTCCATGGTCGCCATCGGGTTCACGGTGATGGCGGCCGGGCTCGCGGCGGGCGCCCTCACGACCGTCACCAGCGGCACGGGTTTCGCCGCCGCCTGGTTCGCCCTCAGCGGCCTCGGCCTGGGCGTGGCCATGCCGTCCGCGATGAACGCGGCGCTGGGGGCCCTGTCGGCCGACCGCAGCGGCGCGGGATCCGCGCTGATCACCGCGATGCGCCAGGTCGGGGCGACGATCGGGGTCGCGGTCCTCGGCACCGTGCTGAACAACGTCTACCAGGCCCGGCTGGCACCCGCGGCGCTGCCTGCCCCGCTGGCCGACGTGGCCAAGAGCAGCGTGACAGCGGGCGTGGCCGTCGCGCACGAGCTCGGCTCGGCGGAGCTGCTGACGGCGGTGCGGACGGCGTTCGTGCACGGGCTGGACATCATGCTGTGGACCTGCGCCGGGATTGCGCTCGCGAGCGCGCTGCTGGCGCTGGCCTTCCTGCCGCGCCGGACCCGCCCGGCCGCCGCGCAAGCCGAATCCGTCCCCGCCGGTACCGGTGAAACCGGCCCTCAGCGGGCAGAATTGGGAGCATGACGGAGACCCCCGGCCCGTCCGGCGGCCTGCGGGAGCGGAAGAAGGCCCGGACGCGGGCCGCCATCCGCGAGCACGCGCTGCGGCTGTTCCGCGAACAGGGTTACCACGCCACCACCGTGGAGCAGATCGCCGCGGCGGCCGAGGTCTCACCGAGCACGTTCTTCCGTTACTTCCCCACCAAAGAGGACGTGGTCCTGCAGGACGACATGGAAACGCTGATGCTCGAGGCGTTCGAGCGGCAGCCGCCGGAGATCGGCCTCGTCGCCGCGGTGCGGGCGGCGACCCGGGAGATGCAGGGTGCCATGGACGAGGCGCAGTGGGAGACGATGCGCCAGACGACCGAGCTGGCGATGACGATCCCGGAGGTCAGGGCACGGGCGCTGGACGATTTCTCCCGGACCATCACGATGATGGCTGAGGCGATGGCCAAGCGCACCGGGCGCAGTCCCGACGACCTGGCGGTGCGGGCCGTCTCGGGCGCGATCTTCGGCGTGATCCTGGCGGTCACGGCGCCGTGGGAGGACTTCAGCGGCGCGCGCATGAACGCCGACCTGTTCGAGCGGATGGACGCGGGCCTGGCGCACCTGGAGAACGGCCTGCGCCTCTAGGTCCGCCAGCCATCCCGGGAATGTTGATAATTCAACTATCGTTATGCGTCCCATCGGACCTTGAGGCACCGGGGCGGGCAGGCCGCCTGCGGCGGGCCCGGTAAGGAGGACATATGCCAGCCGTTACCGTCGAGGACACCCTCGTCCTGCCGCGCGTCGCGGAGCCCGGCCCGGGGACCTCGGCCGAGCGCGCGGTGCGCACGATCACCACCGCGCCCAAGGGCTACGAGGGCGAGGGATTCCCGGTCCGCCGGGCTTTCGCCGGGGTCGACCTGAGGCAGCTGGACCCGTTCATTCACATGGACCAGATGGGCGAGGTCGACTACGCGCCGGGTGAGCCGAAGGGCACACCGTGGCACCCGCACCGCGGCTTCGAGACCGTGACCTACATGATCGACGGGATCTTCCGCCACCAGGACTCCAACGGCGGCGGCGGCCTGATCACCAACGGCGACACGCAGTGGATGACGGCCGGCGGCGGCATCCTGCACATCGAGGAGCCCCCCGAGGAGGTCGTCATGAAGGGCGGCCTGTTCCACGGCTTCCAGCTCTGGGTGAACCTGCCCGCCACGCTGAAGATGACCCAGCCCCGGTACCAGGACATCCGGGCCGGCCAGGTGAAGCTGCTCAGCTCACCGGACGGCGGCGCGCTGCTGCGGGTCATCGCCGGCGAGGTCGGCGGTTACCAGGGACCGGGCGTGACGCACACGCCGATCACGATCGTGCACGCGACGCTGTCGCCCGGCGCGCAGCTGCGGCTGCCGTGGCGGGCCGACTTCAACGCGCTGGCCTACGTGCTCGCCGGCTCCGGCACCGTCGGCGCGGACCGCCGGCCGGTCACGATGGGCCAGCTGGCGGCGTTCGGGCCCGGGGACACCCTCACCGTGGCGGCGGGCAGCCGGCCGGACGGCCCCAGCTCCCAGCTGGACATCCTGCTTCTGGGGGGGCGGCCGATCCGGGAGCCGGTCGCCGCGTACGGCCCGTTCGTCATGAACACCCGGGAAGAGCTGGTGCAGGCGTTCGAGGACTTCCACGGCCAGGCTCGGCAGCATCCCGGCTGAGCCCGCGACGGTCCCGGCGGAGCCGCACCCCGGTCACGACGTGCTCTGACCATCCTGGGACCGTCCTGGGCGGGGCACCGCACTCCGCGCGCCGGGGACACAACGGCCGTGCCGGGCAGGGTGAACCTGCCCGGCACGGCCGTTCCTGTGCCGCCCGGGGGGGTCAGCGGCGGCGGTTCAGGTGCAGCGCCAGGACCGGGCAGCCGCTCACCGCGCGCCGGGCCTGGCGTTCCAGCGCGGCCGGCACCGGCCGCGGGTCGATCAGCGGGTATCCCCATTCGTCCAGGCTGATCATCTCGGGCAGCAGCTCGGCGCAGGCGCCATGGCCGGAACACTCGATGGGATTGACGCGCAGCTGCTTTTCCATCTCAGCTCCAGTCCTCGTCACTGACCGCCGTACCCGGCGGCAACGGCAGGAACGGCCGGCGGGCGGAGGCCGAGCAGACGCCCCGCTCGTGGTGCCGCAGTTCCGCGGCGAAGACGTCCAGGGCGCTCCGCACGAAGCGCATCGAGCCGTCCGGATGGCTGCACGCCCCCCGGCCGGTGACCAGGCCGGCCCAGCGCTCGATGTCGGCGCGGACCTGCGGGCCGGGCCGCGGCCCGGCCAGCGTGGCCAGCCCGTCCGCGATACGCGGCAGCCCGTTCAGGCACGGCCCGCACTGGCCGGCCGACTCCAGGGCGAGGTAACGGACGACGCGGGCCGTCTCGGCGAGGCCGCAGTGGCTGGCCGGCAGCGCGGCCAGCACGCCCGCCCCGATGCTGGCGCCCGCCCGCTTCAGCGCGGCGTTGTCGAGGGTCAGCCCGGCGGCGCGGGACGCCGCCAGCCACGTGCCGTGGTACCCGCCGGCCAGGACCGCCTGGGCCGGGCCGTTTGTGCCGTCGGAGCCGAGGTCAGCCTCGAGGAGGCTGCGCAGCGGGGTCCCGATCGCCGCCTCCACGATGCGGACCGTGCCGTCCGCGTGGTGGATCGTGCTGAGCATGCTGCCCGGCTCGGCATGCGTGCCGACCTGCCGGAACCAGCCCGCGCCGTACCGGCCGATGAGCCCGATGTGCGCGAGGGTCTCGACATTCTGGACGAGCGTAGGCGCTCCCCCCACCCCGCGCTCGAAGACCCGGGGCGGCGTGAAGGTAGGCAGCGCGAGGCCGCCGTTGAGCAGGTTGACCATGGCCGTTTCCTGCCCGGCCAGGAACCGCGCGGGTGCTTCGGCGAGCTGGACCGGCACCCGGTCGATCCGGGCGGACCAGCGCTCGGCGAGGGCGCGCCGCAGGGCCGCCGTGAACTGCTCGCCGCGGGCGCTGTGCACGTACAGGCAGGCCTGCTGAGCGCCCACGGCCTCGGCGGCGAGCTGCAGCCCGTCGAGCACGAGGTGCGGCGCCAGCCAGAGCAGGGACGCGTCCTTGCTGGCCGCGGGCTCACTTTCCGCGCCGTTGGCGACGACGAACGCCCGGCCGCCCGCCCCGGCGACCGCTTCGAGCTTCCGGTACACGGGGAAGGCCGCGCCGCCGCGCCCGGTCAGCCCGGCGGCCTGCACGTCGGCGGCCAGCTCCAGCGGTGCGTTCCGGTAGGGGATGAAGCCGTGCCGGGCCAGGTGCTCGCGGAGCCCGTCCGGCCCGCCGGTGCGGGCGGGCAGCAGCCGCGGGAGACCCTCGGGCCGGGACCTGGGGGCGGCGGGTTCACCGCGCCGCAGGGGCATAGTGGGCACGCTCATTCGGGATCTGCTTTCACGAGTCGGCGGTCAGGTTCCGCGGCGTTTGTAACGGGACGGGGCCGGGCTCCGCGGCGTCAGGGGACGGTGATCCGGTCAGCGGGGGCGGCGGGACGTCCGGCCGCCTGGTGACCGGGCCTGGAGCGGTCCAGCAGGGCGCTGACCCGCTGGGCCCGTGGCACTTCGCGGGCGGCGGCGGCGATGCGCCAGGCCAGCGCGGCCGCGACGACCGCCGCGCAGGCGATGGCCAGGATGAGCAGGAGCCCGTGCTGAAGGTCCGTGCTGGAGCCGATGCTGTGCGCGAAGGCGATGGGCCAGCTGGCGTAGGCCAGCCAGTGCACGGCCTTCCACACCTTCCGGTTGAGCCGGCCGCGAACCAGGCTGGTGACGATCAGCGCCAGCATGATGTCGAGGGAGACGGCGCCGATGCCGAGCCAGAAGGCCTCATATCCGGACGTGAAGGGGACCACCGCGGAGATCAGCGGGATGCTCACGAAACTGTCCATGACGGCGGTCACGATGTGGATGGCGAGGAAGATCACCGCCAGCAGCGACAGGTTCCGGTGCAGGTTCGTGACGGCGAAACGGGGCAGCCCGGGCAGCCGGCCCTGCCGGTTGACGAGGATGCCCAGCACCATCACGGCGGTGAACAGCAGCAGGGAGACGATCCCGGTCGCCCGGCTGGCGTACCAGGGAGCGGTGCTCGCGGTGATTCCGTTCATATCCTCAACCCTGGCTGGCCCGTTGTCGCTGAAGCTGGAAGATTCCTCTGTGCCCGCTCAGAGGAATTGGCGGGCATCAGGAGCCGCCGGAAGTCGAATGGCTGGTGCCGGAACTCGACGACGGCGCCGATGACCCGCTGTTCAGGCCGGAGCTGGACGAGCTCGAACTCGACGAACCGGAGGTCGACGAGCCGGAGCTGGTGGACCCGGAGCCAGACGACCCGGAACTCCCGGTACCCGACGACGAGCCGGTGGACGACGACCCCGACGTGGAAGTCCCGGAAGATGACGTCCCGCTGCTGTGCGAGCCGGGCAGCGCCAGGGTGATGATTCCCGCCGCCGCCACGCTGGCCAGGCCGACCGTCGCGGTCGTCGTCTGGATCCGGCTGCGCCCGCGGGCCCGCGCCGCGACGGCGCGCAGGACGTTGTCTCGCTTCGGGGTGTTCATGACATGCAGTCTGCCGCCCGCCTCTTGAAACCTGCTCTGCACCAGTTCTCAGCCACCTATGAGCCTTGACGTCATCGGTTTCCGCCCGGGGGCCCGGACAAGCCGTTCCCCATTTAACACTTATCGTGGTCATTTAATTACCTACGATCACGATGCTGGGCTCACTGGGTATACGGACATCCGGGCCGCGCGGATTGGCGGTGACCAGCGCCGGGACCGCCCGCCGCCGGGACCGCCGGGCCGCCGGGATGGCGGCAACCTAGTCTGGGGAGTTTTTTCGTACATATTAACGAAGATACGGCCCGCGTTCGAGGGGCAGTCCGCAACCGGGAGTTGCCCGGGTCGGGGAAGACGGAGCCGGCGCCGCCGTGCCGGCGGTCCGGCCGGGGCAACCGGATTACCGGTGAGCGCTGGTCAGGGGTTACGAATGCGGGATTTACTGCCAGGATGACTGGCATGACAGACAGCCGCAAGGACGCGGCCAGCTTCCGGGCCGCGCGCGATTTCCTGCTCCGCCACCGCGACGACTACGACGCCGCCAGGGCCGGATTCTCCTGGCCGGAGCTGGACGAGTTCAACTGGGCGGTCGACTGGTTCGACGTGCTCGCCACGGAGCATCCGGACCGGACCGCGCTGCGCATTGTCGCCCCGCCCGGGCCCCAGCCGGCTGGGACGGGCGGCCCGGTGCCGGACGGGGACCGGGGCACCCGGATCAGCTACGCGGAGATGGCCGGACGTTCCAATCAGGTGGCCAACTGGCTGCGCGAGGCCGGGGTCCGGCGCGGAGACCGGCTGCTGCTCATGCTCGGCAACATCGCGCCGCTCTGGGAGACCATCCTGGCCGCGATGAAGCTCGGCGCGGTGATCATCCCGACGTCGACGCTGCTCGGGCCGCCGGATCTGGCCGACCGGATCAGCCGCGGGCAGGTCCGGCACGTGATCACCGAATCGGTGCACGTGCCGAAGTTCCGCGAGGTGCCCGGAGACTGGACGCGGATCGCGGTCGCGCCGACGATCGCGGGGGCGACCGCGCCGGCGCCCGCCACCCCGGCCGGGACACCGGCTGTGACACCGGTCGGGCCGGCGCCCGGCACCTGGCTGGCCTACGAGAACTCGCACGCCGCGAGCAGCCAGTTCACCCCGGACGGTGCCACCCGGGCCAGCGACCCGTTGCTGCTCTACTTCACGTCCGGTACCACGGCCCAGCCCAAGCTGGTGCAGCACACCCACGCGTCCTACCCGGCCGGGCACCTGTCCACGATGTACTGGATCGGGCTGCGGCCCGGCGACGTGCACCTGAACATCTCCTCCCCGGGCTGGGCCAAGCACGCCTGGAGCAACGTCTACGCGCCGTGGAACGCGGGCGCGACGGCGCTGATCTTCGGCTATGACCGGTTCTCGGCCGAGACCCTGCTCCGGGTGCTCGCCGAAGAGCAGGTCAGCACGTTCTGCGCGCCTCCCACGGTCTGGCGGATGCTGATCCAGGCCGACCTGGCCAGCGGTGACGTGAGCGCGCTGCGGGAGTGCCTGGCCGCCGGGGAACCGCTCAACCCGGAGGTCATCGAGCAGGTCCGGGCCGCGTGGGCGATCACCGTCCGGGACGGCTACGGGCAGACCGAAACGACCGCGCAGGCGGGCAACACCCCGGGCCAGAAGGTGCGGCTGGGGTCGATGGGTCGGCCGCTGCCCGGGTACGAGATCACCCTGATCGATCCCGCCACCGGCGAGCAGGCGGCCGAAGGGGAGATCTGCCTGGACCTGAGCCACCGCCCGCTCGGCCTGATGACCGGCTATCTCGGCAACGCCGCGCAGGAGGCCGAGGCCATGCGGGGCGGTTTCTACCACACCGGTGACGTCGCGGCAGTGGACGCCGACGGTTACATCACCTACGTCGGGCGTACCGACGATGTGTTCAAGGCGTCGGATTACCGGATCTCGCCGTTCGAGCTGGAAAGCGTGCTCATCGAGCACGAGGCGGTCGCCGAGGCGGCCGTGGTGCCCGCGCCCGATCCGGTGCGGCTGTCGGTACCGAAGGCGTACGTCAGCCTCGCGCCCGGCCGCGAGCCGTCGGCCGAGGTGGCCAAGTCCATCCTGGCGTTCGGCCGGGCCCGGCTCGCGCCGTACAAGCGGGTACGCCGGATCGAGTTCGCCGACCTGCCCAAGACCATCTCAGGCAAGATCCGCCGCGTCGAGCTGCGCGCCCAGGAGAACGAACGCGCGGGGAACGGCAGCCCGGCCAGCCACGACCCGGACGCGGCCGGCGGCCCGTTCCGCCCCGGCCCGTCCCGGCGCGGGACGGCCGAATTCTGGGAGGAAGACTTCCCCGACCTCTCCTGAGGTGAGGCCGGTGGCGCCACCGGGGCCCGGCTCCGGTGGCGCCCGCCGGGCCGGCCCCACTCCGGCGCCATCGGATTTGGGCAGAGTTTCCCGCAGATCCCGCTACGTGATGGAACCGAAAACGTGCCGGTGCCGATGGGCGGGGTCTGGTCCGGGTCGGGGGGCGTGCCGTTGCTCGCGGTGGCGGGGTCGTCGTCGCCGGCGCGGGCGAGTAGGGCGGTGATGATGCCGGGGATGGTGTCGGTAATGGTGGCGAAGAACGTTGCTTGCCTGAGCGGGGGGTTCCACAGGATCTGGATGTCGAAGGCGGCGAACAGTTCGGCCTGGATCCGTTCGGGGAGCTCGTCCAGGCGGCCGGTCAGTTCGGGCAGTTCGTCCAGCAGGGCGAGGTCGTTGCCGTGCTGGCTGGTGTCCTTCTCCAGTGCGGCCAGTTGGGCGGTGATGGTTTCCCGCTCGGCATGCAGGGTGACGAATTGCTCGCGGATGCGGGCGCGGTAGGCATCGGCGGCTTTGGCGGGCATGTCGGCGGCGTTGTTCAGTTCAGCGATGAGGTTCCGTTCGGACACGTCGGCCTGCTTGAGCTGGAGGCGGAGCGCGTCGGCCTGGGCGCCGGCCCGGGCCTGGGCGTCGGCCGCCCCGGCCGGGAAGAGTTCGGCGAGGTGTTCGGCGCGGCCGGGGGCCAGCGCGTACCGGGCCAGGTCATCGCGGAGAGTGTCGAGCAGCAAGTCCTGGCGGGCGGCGAGGGTGCGGGGGTGATCGGGGCAGGTGGCGGCGTGACGCGGGTTGCCGGGATCGAACTGGCAGATGTAGTAGGCGTAATCGCCGTGGGTGCCGCGTTCACGGTGGGTGCGGGTGATGCCGCACATGCGCCGCTGGCATAGTTTGCACCGCACCCGGGAGCGCAGGATGTAGGTGCGGCGGGTGGCGGGATGGCTGTTGGGGGCGTCCCCGTCCCGGGTGCTGCCGTGTTCGGCCCCGGCGGCCTGGGCGGCGTCCCACATGTCCCGGCCGATGATCTCGGGGTGGGCCGGGACCGGTGACCAGTGCCATTGATCGGCTGGGACGGGGCGGCCCCGGCGGCGGCGGCCGAAGACCTGATACCCGGTGTACTTGGGATTGCCGAGGATGGCGGACACCCCGCCGAGACTCCATCCGGCGGCCGGGTCGGCGGCCGGGTAGGTGGCTGGGTCGGCGTTCAGCCGCGCGGTGATGGCGTTGATGCCGAGCTTGTCATCGGTGCGCCAGGTGTAGATCTGCGCCACGACGGGGGCCCGGTCCGGGTCCAGCACCAGGCGGGTTTTAGTACGGCCCTGAGCGGCTTTGAACGGGTTCGGGTGCGGCACCCGGTCCGGGAGGTACCCGTAGGGGACGGGGCCAATATTCCACCCTTCGGCGGTGTGTTCCTTGAGCCCTTTCCATGTTTTTTCCTTGAGCTGCAGCCGGAACCATTCGGCGACACCTTGCTTGATCCGCCGGACGAGAATGGTGGTCGGGCTGATCCCGGTGAAATCGGGCGGCTCATCGGTGGCAAACAACAGGATCCCCTGATCGGATAATTGCCGTTCCAGCTTCAGGGAGTTGTAGGTGTCACGCGCGGACCGCTCGATGTCTATCTGTCTTCGTGTCCATCTCCGTCTCTGTGTCCCGACCTTCCTGCTGATCCCGGCGCGTCCGCGCTGGTCACGGCCGGGGCGGGCCGTGCCGTGCCCGGACGGGCGGGCGGGTGCGTGTGCGGCCGGTGTGCGGGATTTACCCGGCCGCTGGGTGTGGCTTTCGCCCCGTTTTGGGCGGTAAATCCGGCCGGGCGGGGCCGCTAGGGTCGGGGCCGTGCATGCGGGGTTCGGCCGGGTGGTGACCGAGACGGCCAGTGCGGTCGCGGTGCTGGCCGCGTTCGCCGCTGGTGCGCGGACGCTGGCGGGCCGGGCGTTCGGCCGGGCCGCCCGCGTCCCCGGCCTGCGGGTGCGCGCCGGGTACCGGGGTGCCTGGCTGGGCTGGCCGCTGCGCCTGGCCGGCCGCCTCCTGATCGTTGTGGGCCGGTTCGCGGCCGGCGCGCCGCTGGGTGCGCGGCGCACCGACGCCACCTTCCTTGACCCCGGAACCAGCGTGATCGGCGGGGTGCCGGGCTGGTTCGCCCGGGGCCAGCCGGGCCGGTGGGCGTTCCTGCCGGGCTGGCAGCGCGCCGCCGTCCGGTGGGCCGCCGTGGCGGCCGCGGCCGGGCTGTATGCGCGGCCGCTGTGGGCCGGGGCCGTGATGGGCTGGCTGGCGCTGATGGCCGCTGCGGTGCTGTTCCCGCGTTTCCAGCGGTGGCGGTACATCCGGGCCGTGGTCCGCCCGGTGTACCTGCAACTGTGCCAGTACCTCGGCACCGACCCCGGCGACCAGCCCGGCCGGTGGCTGACCATCCCCAAAGGGTTCCGGGCCGACCCGGACGCGGTGGTCACGCTGGCCTACCCGCCCACCTGGAATCCCGACGCCGGCCGTGCAACGGGCCATCGACCAGCTCATCCGCCGGCACCTGGGCGCGGACCTCGTCCCGGCCTTCGGCGCGTTCGCCGCGACCTGGCGGCATCCGGCCGCGCCGCCGACGGTGGCCCCGTTCGAGGGCTATGACCTGCCCGCGCACCGGGTGCACCTGGCCACCCTGGCCGGGGGGACCAAGTTCATCGCGGACCTGCAAGATGAGGAGCCGCACTTGCTGATCGCGGCCGGGACCGGCGGCGGGAAGACCAGCGCAGCTTCGGTGCCGGCCGCGCATACCCGGGCGCATGGGTGGCTGGTGGACATCATCGACCCCAAACGCCGCTCCTACATCGACCGGAAAACCGGGGATGACGTGCTGACCGACGTGTCCGGCATCCGCGTGCACACCAGCATTGAGGCGATGATGTGGGCGCTGGAAGAGTTCTTCTTGTCCATGCTCGGCGTCAATATCGCCGTCGGTTCCCGGACCGGCTGGCCCGGCGCGTTTCCGCAACGGCTGCTGATCGTCGATGAGTTCGGCACGTTCGCGGCGATGGCCGCCCGGATGTGGCGCCGGTCCAGGGGCACCGGCCCGTCCCCGGCCCTGGATCAGCGGCGGCAGATCGAATGGCAGGGCCGCCAGGCTGGGCACCGGCTGGTCGTGGCGGTGCATCAGCCGAACCTGCGGCCAGGCCGGCAAGTATGGAACCGGCAGCGCACCGACACCGAGCTGGCCGACCCGGGCAACGTCACCCTCGGGCACAAGAGCGTGCAGCGGTGGAACCTGCCCGACGGCTGGGTCATCTCCAGCCGTCCCGCACACCCGGCGCTGGTCAGCGAGGACGACTTCGTGGCCGCGCAAGACATCAACGCCGCCCGAGGCCCGGTCCCGCAGGACGCACCGGTCTTGCGCCGCTACCTGCTGGCCGGGCTGCTCGCCTGCGGGGTGTGCGGGCGGCGGATGGAATCAGCCTGGTCCAACTGGCCTGGTGGTTCCGGGTGGGCGACGGCCCGGGCGAGCAGCCTGCGGATTTCGCGGACGGTGAGCGGGATGAGGCCGAGGCTGGCCGGCGGTGCGGCGTCCGGGCCGGTGGGCGGCAGGGCCTGGGTGCCGGTGCGGTCCCGGAGCATCGCGGCGATGACGGCGCAGACCGCGAAAGCGGCCATGACCAGCACGATGTGCCGGAGGATCGCGGTATAAAGACGGGCCTGGCACTGGTCCAGGCCGAAGCAGCCCTGTGCCAGTTCGAAGCTCTCCTCCACCGGCCAGCGAAGTCCCGCTGCCCTGATCAGACGGGCCTTGGACGCGAGCTGGCCTGCGGGAATGTAGCAGTAGTGAAACGCGAGCTCGCCGGTCTTCAGGTGGCGGCGGACCAGCAGCAAGTGCCGCGGGGAGGCGGTCGCAAGCCAGGCCCAGGCATACCACCGCTCGCCTTTCGAGCCCTGGCCGGCGGAGCGGACCTCCCAGTCCCTCTTCCGTCCCAGCAGTTTCTTCACCGCCTCCGCGCAGGTCAGCGTGGTCCCGGCGGCGAGCGCGACGGTGAAGTTCGAGGCGGCACGCAGGACGTAGGCCTGCCCGCGGTCTTCCAGGACTCCCGCAGCGCGGTGCAGGCACCATAGACCTCGTCCCCGCACACGAAGTCGAAGCGCAGGCCGTCGCCGTAGGCGCCGGTGAGGATACCGATGGCCAGCTCGCCCTTAGTGCAGAACCGCAGGTCCAGGGGCAGCCCCGTGACCAGGGACTTCACCGGGTCCTTGATGTCTTCGGCCGGGATCCACTGCCGTGCCCCGGCCTGCCCCGGCCAGCACGTGGCCGGTCTTCTCCCGCACGTAGGACAGGTGCACCGTGTTGATCCCGTTCGCGACGCGCCCGGCGCAGCCCATGTACTGCCTTTTCACGCCGGCAGTGGAGGAACCCTGCTTCTCTTGGCCCGTCTCGTCCAGCGCTCCGACCGTCATCCGCCGACGCCGGGACCGGCGCGCCGCGGCGTCGAGCCCGGCCGACGCATAGCGCCTGACCTGGCTCATCGCCGCCGCCTCATCCCACGACGCCCGGTTCAGCAGCCGCTGCATCCTGGCCGGCGACCGGTCCCCGGCCTGCTCAGCGACCGTCCACCCGTTCCGTGACGACAGGCCGCTCACCAGTGCGCTGATGTACTTCCCGGCCTGCAGCCACGTCTGCGTCCGAGCGAAACACGGCCCGATCAGCCCATCAGGGCAGACCTCTCCCGCACCGCCCGCCGTGCCCCTATCCTTGCATCAGCAGCCGCCTTGTCTTCATTTGTCAGCACAAACACATGATCCCGAGGCGGCTGCCCTCATATCACGGGAATCCCGCAACCCGCGTCACAGCAGCTCAGGAACCCACTGGAGACTGCCGTACTAGGACCGCATCGTCGATGTGCCGGCCTGCCCGCCGCAGGGCGGGGGCGGCCAGGCCGTGGTATTCGGTGATCCAGGTGACGACCGCGTTGGTGGCCAGGGTCAGGCACCACATCTGCTCGGTTTGCTGCTCATGGTGGTGCCGGTGCAGCGCGCCCTCGCCGGCGTGGGCGAGGCTGCGGCGCAGCGAGTGCAGGTTCTCGCCCTTGGTGAGCTGGCGGGCGATCCGCCGCCCGTAGGTCTCGTCAGCGAGGTAGCGGGCGGCGTAGACGGTCCGCCGCAGCGCGCCGTATTCCTTGATCGCGGCGAGGCCAGCGCCCTCCACGCCCTGGGCCACGTCCGCTCCCTGACCGGGGACTATCGGGCCCCTGGCGCTACCTCGAGAACTTGGTGATGTGCAAGGTGAAGCGAGGCTCTCAACAGCACAGGCGCCCTCTTGGCCGAGGCCGCAAGAGGCACTGGGCTCTGTACCGGCAAGCCTTCCAGCTTGGATGAGGCTCGGGTGGCGAGGCCCTCCGGGAGCCAGCTCGTCTCGCGAGGGTACACCCGTGATCACGAAACCTCGACCTCAGCCCTGGTGCGATCCACTGCCGGTCAGCGTCTGGTCAGCGTCGTTAGTTCTCATCAGGCCATTGTGCCCTGTGACTCGGGACCATCGCCTCTTACGTACAATTCTTGGTCGGCCCCACATTGCACAAACAAAAGGTAAATCGCGTCTAAAGGAGGCTAGAACAAGAGCAAGGAGCTAGGGGCTAGGAGTACTGATGACTGATACGGCAGCGCCTGATACGGCAGTGGAGAGTTCGGCATTCGAGCAGGTCACGGCAGCGGTCGGCCGAGGCCAGTGTATCCTGTTTCTTGGAGCCGGGTCGCACGCCGGCGGACCCAACTACTCGAGCATCCAGAGGCCCCCAATGGGGGCTGAGCTGAGCCGAATACTAGCAGGGCGATCACGTTTCACAGCCAAGTTTCCGGGCGAGCGCGAGGACCACCTACCACGAGTTGCGCTGCACTATCAAGTCCAGGAGGGCCGCAAGGCTCTGATTGATCACGTCACGAGCGAAGTGGTCGGGGAAAGGGCACCCTCGCCAATGTTGCACGCGCTTGCGGACCTGGATTTTCCGCTCGTGATGACAACCAACTACGACTCTCTTTTCGAGATGGCACTCCAAGCAAAAGGTAAGCAGCCCATCTTGAGTATCTATGACCCGGGCGGGAAGGCCGAAACACTTGATTCGCCCTTAACGACGCCGGATCCTCGTCGGCCCTTTATTTCAAAAATACACGGAGATATTCGGCAGCCCGAGTCTCTCGTCATTACGGACGAAGATTACATCCAGTTTGTGCTACGCATGTCCCAGAAGGGGCCGTATGATCCTGTGCCGATAACATTCAGGTACTACTTCCTGAAGTGGCCGACGCTTTTTGTTGGCTACAGCCTTACCGATTATAATCTGCGGCTGCTCTTCAAGACGCTTCTCTGGGGAATCGACCAGTCCAGGATTCCAGGCATGTACTCGGTCGACCGCTGCCCTGACCCCCTAGTCGTTGATGTGTTGTTCGCACGAAACCGGCTGGTCTACTTCATCGTCCAGGATGTGTGGGCATTCGTTCCGAGGCTCTATCAGAGGGTGAAGGGAGCGAGCTATGACGCTGCCTGACATTTCCGAGTCCCTCGCTGAACCACCAATACCTGCCAAACCGTTTCGTGGAATTGATGCTTTTCGGTATAGCGACCGCGGCATCTTCTTCGCACGCAAGGACGAGTCCCTGAACTTGCTCCGGTACATCACCATCTATCGGGGGGTTTTCCTTTACGGAGAATCGGGCGCTGGGAAGTCTTCGCTTGTTGAGGCCGGTGTTCTCGCGGACGTGATCTCGGACGGGCTCCAGCCCGAGAGGATCCGAGTACAGCCTCGTGCCGCCCAAGAACTGGTTGTGGAACGTATCCCTGTGTCGCCGGATTCGCCAACGCCTTGGCTTCCGTCACTTTTCTCCTCCATTTCGCCCTCCTCGTCACGCATAGTGCTCCCTGTAAAAAAGTTCGAAGACGTGCTGCGCACACGCACTTCGGACACAGATGGGTGTCGATCACTCCTGGTGTTCGACCAATTTGAAGAAATAGTTACACTTTTCGAGGAGGCCAGCCCGAAGCGTAACCGCAAAGCCGCTCGCGAAGCGCAGGACCGTATCATCGACTTGATCGCCAGGCTCCATAATGATGAGAAACTTGCCGTGAAGTTTCTTCTTGTCTTTCGCGAGGATTACCTCGCGAACGTGATTAAGCTCCTTCATGCGACGCCAGAAATGAAAGACCATTCTATGCGCCTTATGAGGCCCGGTGACGGGGCCGTGAGGGAAATCATCCGCGGACCGTTCGAACGATATCCTGGCCGATTTGCGAAGGAGATAGCGGCCGATCTGGCGCGACGAGTTGAGGAAGCGATCGACCAGCGTAGTGAAGACCTAGCGGCAGACATGAACCTGTGGGAGCTCCAGATAGTCTGCCAGCGGCTTTGGGAATCCGACAACCCGGATGCTCTGTTCGAGGAGCAAGGTCTCGGGGGAATTATTGAAAACTATCTTACAGAAGCGTTGACAGCGTTGCCCGAGGACCAGCGGCAGGCCGCAACTGTTCTGCTAGAGTTTATGGTCACACCATCTGGTGCCAGAAATGTCATCTCTGAGTGGGATCTACTGGACCGAGCTGAGAAGGAAGAAGGTATTGAACTTAGCAGGGCGAGGGAGATATTGCACGTGCTTGCCGATACGCGACTCGTGCGACGCGAGCTCCGGTGGTATGTTAACGTTTACGAGATCACGAGCGAGTTCCTCGCCCCGTGGATTAAGGCCCAGCGCGAGCGTCGCGTTGCCGCCCGGAGAGTTCAGCAAGCTTTCCAGAGTAATATTGGCGTTCAAACAGCAATCGCTGCGCTCAGAGAGCACGTGGATGATGTCGCGGCAAGGAAAACTGGCGATGTGTCAGCGATCCAGGAGCTCCGCCAACTCATCGATCGGATAGAGCTGATCGCCCTAGGGTTGATATCTGAGCCCGGATCTCCGGCAGTTAGTGAACCGTAGCTGAGCAACTCACGCGCACTTTCTCCGGATCGTGTTCCAGACCGAACAGCAGGACGCCATGGCCAGCCACAAGATCTTTGATTGAGAGGCGGTGCTGTGAGCGACCAGCAGACGCCCGGACCACTGCAGCCCCAGCGGCCGTCGCTGCGCGATGAAATAATCTCCGATGCGTTGCTGGATCCGGGTGAGCGCGCCGGCATGGGCCTACCGGTAACCGATGACGAGCCGCTGCCTGTCGTTATCGAGCTGAATCTGCAGCACGCCCGCGGTTTGCCCGGGGCAGTGAGCCAGCTCCAGGCGGATTGGGCTGCCGCGATCGGTGGTTCACCGCCTCCGCAGACCGCGGATATCTACTGTCGCGCCGACCTTACGATCCACCAGGTTCAGGCGCTCGTATCTACAGACTTGGGGACGAGGGACCCATCGGACCGGGCAATTTACCGGATCTGGCCGGACTTCCCTGTCCAGCCGCTCATCGATAGATCCTGCAGCACCGTCAAGGCGGACGCCGCCCGCCGGTCCTATGATGCTGCGGGCCGCGGCATCGTCTGGGCGGTCATCGATTCCGGGATCGACCAGAATCATCCGCACTTCAGCCCCTACGGGACGCTTGGCGGAGATGTCGCGAACCTTCACAGGGACTTTACGCAGGCCGATGATCCGCAGCCGGGCTCTGCGCTGACCGACGGCTTGGGCCACGGGACGCACGTCGCCGGCATCATCGCCGGCGGCCTCGGGCCCGACGCCCCGGATCACCGGGTGACGCAGCACGTCCAAGACCCGAAGAACCCACAGCAGTCGGTGTCCCACGACCGTGCCGTGGATGCGGCGTTGCTCGCCGGCATCGCTCCCCACGCCAAGCTGGTCAGCTTGAAGGTGCTCGACGACACCGGAGCAGGCAGTTCGATGAACGTGGTGCGGGCGCTTGAGTATGTGCGCACCCAGATCAACGGGCAGAAGCTGATGCGCGTGCACGGCGTCAACCTGAGCGTCGGATACGAGTTCAACGCCAAGTGGTTTGCGTGCGGTCAGAGTCCCCTGTGCGTCGAGGTCAACCGGCTCGTCAGGTCCGGTGTTGTCGTGGTAATTGCGGCTGGGAATACGGGCTATGGGGTCCTGAGCAGTGCGCAACGGCAGACCAGCGTCGGTTTTTCTATGACGATCAACGACCCGGGGAACGCCGATCTGCCGATCACCGTCGGCTCCACGCACCGGGATATGCCACACACCTACGGCCTGTCGTACTTCTCCTCCAAGGGCCCCACAGGTGATGGCCGCGCCAAACCTGACCTGGTCGCCCCGGGCGAACGCATCACGTCGTGTGCCGCAGGCCGCGCCCTCGCTGGTGTGGGCGAGACCTCGGGCCGTGCCGTCTACGTGGAAGACAGCGGGACGAGCATGGCCGCCACGCACGTGTCCGGCGCCATCGCCGCGTTCGTGTCCATCCGCCAGGAGTTCATCGGGCAGCCCGAAAAGATCAAGCAAATCTTCACCAGCTCGGCGACCTCCCTGGGCCGCGAACGATATTTCGAAGGCCACGGTCTCGTCGACCTGATGCGCGCAATCCAATCCGTGTAGGGGGAGACGCTTCATGGCTGACATCGCGGGCTGGCCACACTGGGAGATCGAGTTCGGCAAGGCTGGGAACACGGATGCCGCGGCACGCGCGGCTCTTCTCGGCCAGATCACCAAGGCGAACCTCACCGACCTGATCGTCATGAGTCACGGCTGGAACAGCAGTCCAGGCCACGCTCGCCAACTGTACGAGCAGTGGTTCGGCATGCTCCCACCACTCCTGCCAAGTGGATCCGCCGCCAGCCCCGGAACGGTCGGCGTGATCTGGCCCGCCATGCTCTGGCCGGACGAGCCGCAGCCCGTATCAGCCACCACCGAAGGCGGCGCGGCAGCGCTACCTGAACCTGCTGCCGCAAGCGGGCCACTAGGCGCACCCGTAGCCGCGCTAAGCGCTGTCTACCCCGACCCCGGACAGCAGCAGATCCTCAGCCAGCTTGCCGCTCTGCTTAACGAGCAATCCCCTGACCCGCAGGCGCTGGCCCAGTTCCACAACCTGATGCGCGCGCTTGGCGCCACCGAGCCCCAGACTATCGGTTTGGAGGACTCCGGCCCGCTCACGATACTCAACGAGAACCCCGAGACACTCGCGGCCCGTTTTGCTGCAGCTCTCGACGAGGCCACCGTACAAGCGACGACCAGCGCTGCGGCCGCTGGCGGAGCATTCGACGAGGGCGGTGCCGCGGATCTTTCGGACATCACACTGGCGGACACCAGCCAGCCCGCTGCGGGAGGGATCGGAGACATCAACGCGCGACTCTGGAACGGGGCGAAGGAGGCCCTCAGACAATTTACATACTGGCAAATGAAGCAGCGTGCCGGGACGGTCGGGCAGCACGGCCTCGGTCCCTTTATCGGCGACCTTGCCAACCAGGCACCGAACCTGCACGTGCACTTGATAGGCCACAGCTTCGGGGCACGCCTCGTATCGTTCTCGCTCGTGGGCCTGCCTGACCTCAAGCCGTCGCCCGTCCGCTCACTCACGCTGCTCGAGGGAGCCTTCTCGCATTTCGCGTTCGCATCCACTCTGCCGCAAGACCCTGCCCGGTCCGGCGCCCTCAACGGCATGATGGCACGGGTCGCCGGCCCACTGCTTGCGTGCTATTCATCGCATGACAAGGCCGTCGGGCTCTTCTACCCGGTCGCCTCGATGACTGCGAACGACGACGCCGCCGGACTCACCGACGACTTGATGTTCCGCTGGGGCGGCCTGGGCCACGACGGAGCTCAAGCTGTAAGCGCAACGACGGTGACGCTGCAGGCCACGGGGACTCCCTACGATTTTGCCGCCAGCCAGTTCACCAACATCGACACAAGCGCCGTGGTCTGCCACGGGGGCCCGCCATCGGGCGCCCACAGTGATATCGTCCACCCCGAACTTGGCTGGGCGATGCTGACCGCCGCAGGGCTGATCTGACGGTTAGCTCATGGGACCGAGAAGCAGGCCACCTTGTATATCAACTTCAGAATGAGCATGCCCCCCGGAGACACGGTAGGTAAGCTCCGCGTCGCGGTGGTCCGTAGAGGGATTGCCTACCGGACACGCCGGAGCACCACCCTGCGCGCCGCGCGGCCTGCGGGAACGCTGTCTCGTAAGACCAGTCCGCTCAATAGTCCGGTGACCGGAGGTTAAACGGTCCACTGCCTGGTCGGGTGGCCCGGGGGAATCGCACCCCCGGGCTCCCACAGAACCGGTTATGTGGAATTCCACATAACCGGTTGTATGTCCAAGACGCGGTTATGTTGAGCGCGCGCCCGGCCGGCCGGGTTTGCCCTGCTCAGCACCGGTCATATCGGTGAGATGTTCAACGGCCGCGAGCCCGAACATTAGCCCGCCTCCGAGCCAGACTCCGCGCCCGGCCGCGAGCTCTCTAACGCTGATTCGCATGCCGTGCACGGGTGCTGTCGGGGGCCGCTGGAACTCTGCCGTGGCTGCCCCGGCAAAAAAAAGCCCGGCCACGAGCCCGAGTACGAGCCCGGAGCCGAGCCCGAGTACTAGCCCGAATACGAACCCGAGGCGGAGCCCGGCCGCGAGCCCGAATACGAGCCCGGAGCCGAGCCCGAATACGAGCCCGCCCGCGAGCCCGCCCGCGAGCCCGGCCATACGTCTGAAGGCAGTGTCCGGTACGGCTTGCCGCAGCTGCCACCAGGCAAGGTCGGAGCCGCCGATCGTTTGTTCAAGGTGGCGCGCGAGGAACGCTAGCCACCCTTCGGCCTGCTCCACTGTGCAGCGGCCTCTGGTGGGTGACCGGTAGGCGGCGGGGATGAACGCGTGGAACAAGTGAGCCTCGACCGCCAGCCGGTCCGCGAAGTCGCACAGCTCAGCCGGGTCATCCAGATCCCCGTCCGGCTCATCTGGGCGGGGGTTGTAGATGGTCCTGGCCAGACCGGCCATCAGCGGCGTGGCCAGGGCCTGCCGCACGGGCGATCCTGCGCTGAGGGTGTCTAGGAATTCCCAGCGGTCCTCGGCAGGGCCTGCAGTTTTACGCAGGTACTTGGCCACCTCGCCGAATTGCAGGGTGCTCAGCTGGACTGCTGCTGCCTGCAGGGCGGCCCCTTGGCCGTGCTGTGGGCTTACCGCAGCCCGGTACTGCTCCGTGCGGCAGGTGACCACCACCTGTTCGCCGGGTCGCAGCGCGTCGTTGATCCGAGTGATCGCCACCGGCCGAGCCGCCTCAGGGATCTCATCCAGCCCATCCAAGACTGGCAGGATCAGCCCGGCTTTAACCAGCGCCGCGAAGCGGTTGTCCCCCGCAAACCCGGGCGGCGGGGGCCCGGCCAGGTCAGGGTAGCCGGTGACGAGCGTGGCACCTAGCCAGTCGTGCAAGTCCTGCCTGGCTGGATCCCAGGACGCCAGCGTAGCCAGGATCGGGACGGGGCCGCCAGCGGCTCGTCGGGCAAGCAGGTCCAGGACGAGGCCGACCATCAGCATCGTCTTGCCCGAACCCGGCTCGCCGAGCACCATCAGTCGGCCGGTCGGCACCATCGCCAGGACGTCTGCCAGCTTCCTGTCGCCACCGCCGGCTAGGTCTTCGGGTCCCTTGGCCCAGTGTTCCCGCGTCGGCGTCGACCACCCAGCGCCCCTGGTCGCCAGCGTCTTCAGAGCGTCCAGGTCACCCGCCAGGGGTGCATTGACCACAGTCCAGGCCACGGACAGCGGATAGGGACCGTTCAGCCCGCGCGCTTCAGCTTTACGCTCCCACTGGGAGCGGAGCCGGGAAGCAAGTCCGTCGGCTATCTGGGCCACGCTTCGCGGGCGCTGGGCATCCTGAAGGGCTGCCCAGCCCAGGTATAGAGCAGGCAATCCCAGAAGGAATGTGACCACCAGACCGGGTACGCCGAGGTGGTAGTAGAGGGTCACCGCCATTGCCGCTGTCGAGGTCGGTGGCCGTCCGGGGCCCGGGAAGGGCACAGGACGGCCAGGCCAGAAGGACCAGGCGCGAGGACCGATGCTGACAAAGGATAGATTCATTAGCATAGATCGTCAATGAAACGGGCGCCGGTCCCGGAACCTGCACGATTGATGCCGCGCCGGACGGCCGGGGAGAAGCGGAGCGGGGCTCAGCTGGTGACGTCGGCGGAGGTGAAACGGGCCCACGCGATCGAGCCGAAGATCACCAGGTACACCGCGAACGACAGCAGGCCTTTGAGCAGGGTCCCGGAGTCGACCGGCACCCGCAGCAGCGAGTCGAACGAGTTCCACCAGTGCGTCGGCAGGTACGGCTGGATGACCGCGAACTGCGGTACCTGGTCCGCGACCTCGCTGGCCACGACGAAGATGGCCAGCGCGGCGATCGCGCCGATCGCGTGCTCGGTGAAGGCCGAGACGGCCAGGCCGATCGCGCCGAGGGAGGCCATCGCGGCGGCCACGTAGAGGCTGACGAACACGAGCCGCAGGATGCCCTCGGCCAGCGGGACCGTGGTGCCGGACAGCAGGGTCACCGGGCCGATCGGGAACAGCACGGCGCCCACGGCCAGGGCCACGCCGGTCACCACGAACGTGACCGCGAGCGCGAACACGACGATCACGGCGTACTTGACGGCGAGCAGCCGGGTCCGCCCGGCCGGCACGGCCAGCAGGTAACGCAGCGTCCCGTACCCGGCCTCGCCCGCGATCGAGTCGCCGGCGACCACGGCCACGACCACCGGCATCACCAGGGTGAGCAGGATGGTCAGCGCGATGAAGCTGAGGAAGATCCCGTTCCCGGTGAGCTGGGTGACAAAGGAGAGGCCACCCCCGCCGCCCCCGCCGCGCGGATGCGACGCCAGCCGCAGCCCGACACCGATGAGGATGGGGAAGAGCGCGGCCACGGCCAGCAGCAGCAGGTTCCGCCGCCGCAGGAAGACCTGGCGCAGCTCGGACCGGAAGAAGCGCAGCCAGGCCCGGGCGGCCCCCACCCGGGCCGGGCCGGCGACCGGGCCGGCCCCCGCGGCCGGGGATTCGATCGCGGTTGCCTCAGCCATCGACGTCAAACCCCTCTCCGGTCAGCCCGACGAAGAGATCCTCCAGGCTGGGGGTCACGACGCCCAGCCCCCGGACCCCGACACCGGCGTGGACAAGCCCCGCACAGATCCGTTCGGGCTCGAAGTCACCGAGCTGGGCCGTGACCTCATGGCCCGTGACCACCGGATCCGGCAGCCCGAGGTCTTTGAGCACGGCGGCGGCCGCGGCGGGATCGGCGGTCTCCACCTGGATCCGCGCGGCGCCGGTCTGGCGCAGCTCCTCCAGCGGGCCCTGGAACACCAGCCGCCCGGTGCGCATCACCCCCACGTGCGAGCAGACCTGCTCAACCTCAGCCAGCAGATGGGAGGAGACGAACACGGTGATCCCGTCGGCGGCGATCTCCCGGATGAGCCCGCGCACCTCACGGGTGCCCTGCGGGTCGAGCCCGTTGGTGGGCTCGTCGAGGATGATCAGCTGCCGCGGGGTCAGCAGGCCGGCCGCGATGGCGAGCCGCTGCTTCATGCCGAGGGAGTAGTTGCGGTAGCGCTTTCCGGCCGCGGCCAGCAGCCCCACGCGGTCCAGCGCGCGGGTGATCCGCTCCGTGGCGGTCCGCGGGTCGGCCGTGCGGTCCGCCGCGTCGCACCGGGCCAGGTTGTCCCGGCCGCTCAGGAACGGGTAGAACGCGGGACCCTCGATCAGCGAGCCGACGTGCGGGAGCACCTGCACCGCGCCCCGCGGCATCGGAACGCCCAGCAGTGACGCCTGCCCGCTCGTCGGGAAGGCCAGGCCGAGCAGCATCCGGATGGTGGTCGTCTTGCCGGAACCGTTCGGGCCGAGGAAGCCGTACACCGAGCCGCGCGGGACGGCCAGGTCGATGTGGTCCACGGCGACCTGGCCGCCGCGGAACCGCTTGGTCAGGCCGCTCGTCGCCACGGCTAGCGCTAGGCCTGCCGCGCCCGGGGACGCGGCAGGCCCGGCAGCGTGACCGGCGGCAGGCTGGGCGGCGCCGGTTCTGGCGCTTCCTGGTTCGGCGGCGCCGGGTTCGGCCGTCCCGCCGGGCGCCCCCGCGGGGCCCGGTGAAGCGGCGCGGACGCCGGTCACTTGGTCGCCGGCTGGGACGTGTGGGCGGGGCCGGCTGCGCCGCGGCCTGGTAGAGCACCTGCGGGGTGACGGCCCCGACCAGGACACGGCCGTTATTGGTAATGAGCATGGACAGCAGGCTGGTCTTCAGCAGGCGGCCGCTGCCCCAGGATCCGGAGACCGGGGTGGCGGACTTGAGCAGCGCGCCGATGATCGGGCCGGTATCGCCGCTCAGGCCGCTGCCCGAGCTCGCCGTGGCCTTGGGGCCAGTCACGGACGACAGCACCGAAGAGGGCAGGTCGGCCACGGTCAGCCAGTCGCTGCCGACGGTGTACGCGCTGCCGGGGCTGGCGTCGCCGGTGTGCTTCGTGCCGCCGCCCAGCGACTGCTGCTGCACCGTGGCACCCGCGGGCGGGCTGAACGCGAAGTTGGCGGCGGCCGGCTTGACGAACGAGATCGAGGTGAACCCGATCTGGACGGCCGGGCTCTTCGCGCCCTTCGCGAACACCTGTACCCGCAGCGGGACATCCCGGGTGCCGTCGACGGCTATGCGTATCTGGCCGACGAGGGACTGGGAACTCCTGGGCGCAAGCACGAGCTGGTAAGCGGCCTCGCCGGCCACGTACACGTTGGTGTCCACGCCGACGGCCGTCGTCGGGCCGACCTTGGCCAGCACCTCGTTGGCGGCCTGCTGCGGGGTCATCGGCGGCGCCGGCGACGGCTTAACGGCCACCTTCTTCACGTGCGCCTTGGCAGCGGCATTCGCCGCGTCCGCCGGGACGGTCAGGTGGGTCACCGTGTTATTGGTGCTTTCCCAGAGCCAGGCGTTGCTGCCGTTCCGGATGAGGTCGCTCTCGCTCATGTTCTGCGGGACCGCGGCCCGGAAGTGGGTGGGGTCGGCGTACCAGATCCGGACCGTATGCGAGCCGGTGAGCAAGGAGGACACCGACGTCGGGTTGTTCGTCCCGGGGAGGGACGGCAGCCCCAGCGAGGATGTCTCCACGACGGTCCCGGTCAGCGGCGGCATCGAGGTCTGCCCCGCCAGCGACGCCAGCAACTGCGCCGGCGTGCGGGACGGCAGCGACGGTGCGGCCTGTGCCACCGAGATCATCGATCCGGCCAGGACGCCCCCGACGACGACCACGGCCCCGGCGGGCACTGCCCACCGTGCGCGCCTGGACAGATTGACCAGCTGCTTCATTGCGCCTTGCCCGTCCTTCTCATGTTCCGTCTCATGTTCCGTGCGTCACCCGTTGCGCGGGCCTGACTTCACCCGTTTTGCGGGCCTTGCGCTACCTGCGTACGACTTACGTTGCCTCAGCCGTGCTGTGATGACCCTGAGAGGTCCCGCGTGTGCCAAGATGGCCGGTTTCACCGCCCGGCGGCGGGCGGCCTATGTTTTGGACCGGTCACCGCCCGGTAAGCCAGACTAGGGGCGTGCGGGTGCTGGTAGTGGAAGACGAACGGCGGCTCGCGGGCGCGGTGCAGCGCGGCCTGCAGGCCGAGGGCTTCGCGGTCGATCTCGCCTTCGACGGCGATGACGGGCTCCATCTCGCCCGGGAGGGCGCCTACGACGCGGTCGTCCTCGACCTGATGCTGCCCGGGCTGTCCGGCTACCAGGTGTGCGAGCGGCTGCGGGCCGAGGAGAACTGGGTCCCGGTCCTCATCCTGTCGGCCAAGGACGGCGAGTACGACCAGGCGGACGGGCTCGACCTGGGCGCCGACGACTACCTGACCAAGCCGTTCTCCTACGTCGTGCTGGCCGCGCGGCTGCGGGCGCTGCTGCGGCGCGGTGCCGCACCGCGGCCCGCCGTGCTCCGGGCCGGGGACCTGTCACTCGACCCCGGCAGCCGCATCGTCCGGCGGGGGGAAGCGGACATCGACCTGACCGCGCGCGAGTTCGCCATGCTCGAATACCTGATCCGGCGGGCCGGGCAGGTGGTGCCGAAATCGGAGTTGCTGGACCACGTTCTGGGACGCCTCCGACACCGCGGACCTCAACGTCGTCGAGGTGTACGCCGGCTACCTGCGGCGCAAGATCGACGCGCCGTTCGGGCGGGCCGCGCTGCAGACGCTGCGCGGGGCGGGGTACCGGCTCGCCGCGGACGGCGGCTGAGGTGACGCGGGCCACGGTGCGCCACTACCGGCCGCCGGGGCTGGCCATCTGGTGGCGGCGGCGCAGCCTGCGGGCCCGGCTCACGCTGACCGCGGCGGGCGGGCTGGCCGTCGCGCTGGCGGCCGTGGCCGTCCTGCTGATGAGCGTGCTCAGCGTCACGCTGGACCGGGGCCTGGACAATTCGGCCCGGCAGACGGGCCGGGAAGTGGCCGCGCTGGTGGACGCCAACCGGCTGCCCAACCCGGTGCCGGTGGCGGCCGGGACCGCCGTGGTCCAGGTCATCAACGCCCAGGGGCGGATCGTGGCCGCGTCCGCCGGCGCGGACCGGCTGGTGCCCCTGCTGCCGGCCGCCCAGGCGGAGGCGGCCGCCCGCACCCAGACCGGCGTCCCGCTCGACGGCCGGCCGTACGGGCTGCCGGAATCGCTGCGCGTCACCGCGGTCCCCGGCAAGCGCGGCGAGATCGTGATCGCCGCCGTGTCCTACGACGCGGTCAACGACACCCTGGTGACCGTGGCGCATGCGCTGGTGTTCGGCACGCCGGCCCTGCTGCTGCTGATGATCTGGGTGAGCTGGCTGATCACTGGGTCAACGCTGCGGCCCATCACCGCGCTGCGGCGGGGAGCCGAGCAGGTCACGGCCACCGGCGTGCCGCGCGGGCTGCCGGTGCCCGAGGCGCGTGACGAGGTGCACAGCCTGGCCGTCACGCTGAATGACATGCTGTCCCGGCTGGAGGCGGCGCAGCAGCGGCAACGGCGGTTCGTCTCGGACACCGCCCACGAACTGCGCAGCCCGATCGCGAGCATCCGGGCTCAGCTGGAGGTCGCGCTTGATCACCCTGGCAGCCAGGAATGGGAGCAGACGGCGCGGGACGTGCTCGCCGACACGATGCGGCTGTCCCGGCTGGCCGAGGACCTGCTGGCCCTGGCCCGGCTGGAGGAACGCGGCGGCCGGGCGCGCGGCGCGGACCGGGGGAGCCCGGGATCCGGCGGCGGCGACCTGCGGCACGACCTGGACGGCCCGGGATCCGTAACGGGCGGCCCGGGACCCGATGGGGGCGGCCCGGTGGACCTGGCGGCGCTGGCGGCTGGCACGGCCGGCCGCTACGGGCAGGCGCGGGTGCCGGTGTCGGCGTCCGCGCCGGAGCCGTGCCCGGTCGCGGGCGACAGCGAGGCGCTGCGGCGGATGCTGGTCAACCTGATCGACAACGCGGTCCGGTATGCCCGGAACCAGGTCACGGTAGCGGCGCGACCGGTCGATGGATCGGTCCTGGTCACCGTGACCGACGACGGCCCGGGGATCGCCGCCTGCGACACCGAGCGCGCGTTCGAGCGGTTCACGACGCTGGACGGCGCGCGGGCGCGCCGCGACGACGACGCCAGCGGGGCCGGCCTCGGCCTGGCCATCGTCCGGGCCACGGCCCGCGCACACGGCGGGACCGTGTGGCTGGAGGACGCCCGCCCGGGGCTGCGGGCCACCGTCCGGCTGCCGCTGGCCGGGCCGCCACCTCCCCCGGCTGGCCCCGTCAACGGCTCCCCGGCTGGGCGGCCGGCTGAGCCGCCGACCATCGCGCCCACGGAACGGCTAGCCTGATCTGCGTCCGGCCCTGAGCGGGAGAACGGGCCGGTTCCGGCGATATCGCAATCGACACCGAGGACGCGGACATGCCAGCAGGGCTGCGGGAGGCGATCGCTCGCATCGGGCGTGCGGCCCGCGAGCACAAGGTCACGACCACCGTGTTCGCCGTCGGCCTGGCGGCGATCCTGGCGCTGGGCGCCGTCGCCGCCACCTCCGGCACCGCGACATCGGGGACTGGCGCGTCCGGGACCGCCCCCAGCCCGGCACCCCAGGCCAGCGATCAGCCCGCGCCGGCCTTCACGCTGCCGGCGCTCGGCGGCTCCTCCGGCCAGGTGACGCTGGCCGCCTACGCGGGCCGGCCGGTCATCATCAACTTCTTCGCGTCCTGGTGCGTGCCGTGCCGGAAGGAGACGCCGCTGCTCGCGCGGTACTACCGCGCCGCGCACGGCACGGTGGACATGCTGGGCATCGACAGCAACGACAGCCAGGCCGCGGCGGTGACGTTCACCCGGCAGGCCGGCGTCAGCTACCCGCTCGCGTACGATCCCGTGGCCAAGGCGGCGGGCGCGTTCGGCGTCATGGAACTCCCGCAGACGTTCTTCCTGGACGCCCGGCACCGGATCGTGGACCGGGTCTTCGGCGGGGTCACCGCCGCCGACCTGGCCAAGGGAGTCGCCCTCATGGGCAAGGCCGCAGCGCCAGCAGCAGGCTCCGCTGACTTCCGGCGCACGGTTATCCGCATGGCCGGAGATCCTGGGGGGCCCGCTAACCCGCCGTTCAGTTCCCCGCGCTGATGCGTGTACCGAGGTCGGCGCCTTCGCAGATGCGGCGCATGACCCCGGCGGCGGCAACGTCGAAGACATGCATGGTGAGGGCCTGCTCGTTGGCGAGGACGAACGCGCTCGTGTCCATGATGCGAACCCCCGCGGCCAGCGCTTCGTCGTAGGTCAGCTGGGTGTAGCGGGTCGCTGCGGGATTGACGTGCGGGTCGCTGTCGTAGACGCCGTCCACGCCGCGCTTGGCCACCAGCAGGGCGTCCGCGTCCAGTTCCAGGGCGCGCTGGACGGCGGGGTAGTCGGTGGTGACGTAGGGCTGGCCGATGCCGCCTGCCAGCAGCACGATCCGGCCGAGCTCCAGATGCCGTACGGCCCGCAGCCTGATGAAGGGCTCGGCGACGCTCTGGATCGGGACGGCGGTCATCACCCGCACGTCGATGTCAGTCCGGGCGGTGAGCGCCCCCCGCAGCATCAGCGCATTCATGACGGTGCCGAGCATCCCGATGTTGTCGGCTTCGGCCCGGCTGATGCCCCAGCCCTCGGCCATCCGGCCGCGGAAGTAGTTCCCGCCGCCGACGACGACGGCTACCTGCACGCCGAGATCACGCACGGACAGCACCTCGTCCGCGACGCGGGCCAGGCTGGCCGGGTCTACTCCGGATCCGGCTGACCCGGCGAGTGCCTCGCCGCTCAGCTTGACGACAACCCTGCGGTAACGCGGCACGGTCGGGCACCTCTTCCTGGCCCCGCGGGCGGGCGACCGTGGCAACGCTATCGCCTCCCAGGCGGAGGTCCCGCGCGAGAGCCGCGATCTGCGCCTGGGAGCACTTGGCTTCGTCGGCTACCTGGGTCATGGCCGGCCGACACCAGGGACTGGGACCTGGAGGGTCAGGATCTCTCCGGTCCGGGGCCCGCTGGCCAGCCGATCGAGGTTGGCGACGTGGCCGTCGGCCAACCGCCATTCGGCGGTCATGATGAACAGGGTCCGCCTGTCCGGCCGTTGAGGTAGATGTTGCCGCGGCCATCAGCGCGCCGGGCGGTCACGGGATGATTCTGACCGGGAGGGGCGTTGACATAGAGAACACGACATATCGTGTTGGTCTGGCAGGCGTGGACCCGTGAAGAGCTCCGGGCCTTGAGAGGTGAGCGTGATGACCGGTTGGTACGCGGAGCGGACGCCGGGCAGGCCGGCCAGGGCCGTGATCGCCGTGACGCTGCTGGCGCTGCTGCTGGTGGCGGCCGTGCCGATGGCCCTGCTGGCCGGAGTGGTCATGATGATGCTGGGACACGTCGCCGGCGGGCTCGCGCTGTTCGGCGGCTCGATCCTAGCCGCCGCCATAGCTGTCGCGCTCGCGGGCATGAGCGGGATGCGGCACCTGCGCAAACTGCTCTCCGGGGGCAGCTTCCGTGTCGTGCAACTGGATGGCAGCCAGGACACCGGCTTGGCAGAGCCAGAGGGCAGCGACTACACCAACGTCGTGCAGCTGGACCGCAGCCAGTACACCGAAGTTCGCTGACCTGACCCTCCCCGTTGCTGCGCGGCAACCTGGCTAACCGCAGGCGTCCCGCCCCGGCCCCCGCTGGCCAGGCACCGGCCGCCACCCCCAGCCGAACATCCGATGCAGCCCGCGCCATAACAGGGAAAGCTCGGGCAAGCGGCCCGGCGGCGGCCGCCGGGGGGCCCGGCCGTCAGGTCAGGCGGCGCTCGGTGGCCCAGCGGGTGAGCTGGTGGCGGGTCGACAGCTGCAGCTTGCGCAGGACGGAGGAGACGTGGCTCTCCACCGTCTTGACCGAGATGTAGAGCTCGCTCGCGATTTCCTTGTAGGTGTAGCCACGGGCGATCAGGCGGAGCACTTCCCGCTCGCGCAGCGTCAGCTGGTCAAGCTCGGGGTCGAACGACGGCCGCTCCTCGTCGGCCGCGGGCAGGGTGGCGTAGGCGTCCAGGACGAACCCCGCCAGCATCGGTGAGAAGACCGCGTCCCCCATCGTCACCCGGTGCACCGCGTCCACCAGGTCGGCGGAGGAGATCGTCTTGGTCACGTAGCCGCGGGCGCCCGCCCGGATGGCGGCGATCACGTCCTCGGGGGCGTCGGAGGCCGACAAGGCGAGGAAGCGCACCTGCGGATGGGTGGCTTTCACCGAGGTCACGACGCGATGGCCGCCGCCGCCAGGGAGGTGCACGTCGAGCAGGACGACGTCCGGGAGGCAGGCGGTAATCCGGTCGATCGCGGGCTGGACGTCGTCGGCTTCGCCCACGACCTCCACCTGGTCGCCGAGCTCGGACCGGACCCCGGCCCGGAAGAGCGCGTGGTCATCGACGATGAACACGCGCGGTTTGCCGCGTACCGGCCTGGGACCGCCGGGAGCGGTCATGCCCGGCTCGGCTGGCGCTTGACGGTGAGACGGGGCATGTGCAGGGATACCTCGGTGCCCTCGCCGGGGGCGCTGCGGACGGTCGCGGAGCCGCCGCGGCGGCGCATCCGGGCGCACACGGACTCGGCCAGTCCCTTGCGGTCACCGGGCACCGCCGCCGGATCGAATCCGCGGCCCCGGTCGCGCACGAACAGCGAGACCTCGGCCGGCTCCACCTCAGCGAACAGCGACACCTCGCTGGCCCCCGACCACTTCGCGGCGTTGACCGTCGCCTCACGCGCCGCCTGCAGCACGGCGTCCAGATCGTCGTTGAGTTCACAGTCCCCGACCGTGATGGCCTCGACCGTCACCCCGTACGCCGCCTCGACCTCCTGCTGGATGAGCCGGACCCCGCTGGCCAGGGTCAGGGCCTCACCGCGCACCGAACCGGGAGCCTGGCCGTCGAACAGCCAGGAGCGCAATTCCCGCTCCTGGGCCCGGGCGAGCTTGACGACCTGCTGCGGCTCGCTGGCGTTGCGCTGAATGAGGGCCAGGGTCTGCAGTACCGAATCATGCACCCGGGTGGCCATGTCGGCCCGCTCCTCGGCGCGCGCCCGGGCCTGCCGCTCGACGACGAGATCGCGGGCGATCCGGAGCCACCAGGGGCCCAGCAGCACCATGATCGCCGCGACCACCAGGATGAGGCCGCCCAGCGGGCGCAGCAGCTCAGCGCCGGCGTGCCCGCGCAGCAGCAGGGCCAGGCCGCTGATCAGCAGCACGCCGGCGAGCGAGACGCGCACAACGGTCGCCGATCGCTTGCCTTTGCCGGTCAGGCCCAGCTTGGCCCCGCCCGCGCCCAGCAGCGGCTCGGCCAGCCGCCGCATCGTCTCCTGCTCCTCCGCCGGGGCGTTCCGCCAGATCAGTGCGAGGCCGGCCACGCCGATGACCAGTGGCCACGCCAGGTTGCCGATCCAGCTGGCGCCGAGCACGGAGGCGAGGACGAGCACGACGATCAGCAGTGAACCGAGGGCGGCGGCGAGCGCGATGCCCCGCCGGTCGGTCAGCGCCCGGCCCGCGATGTTGCGGTCCTCGCCGGCCATCGGGATGAAAAGCCAGGCCAGAACGTAGACCGCGGCACCGACGCTCACCAGGGTAGCCAGCACGAATACCAGCCGGATGATCATGACGTCCACGCCCGTGCGCGCGGCCAGGCCGGACGCCACCCCGCCGAGGAGACGATCGTCCCGCCTGCGCCGCAGCGGCTCGCCGCGGCCGGGCCCGCGCGACCACAGCCGGCGGCTCAGGCGCCACGCCCGTCGCTGTCCTGGGCCGCCGTCCTCCGGAAGCATGTCCACGCCCCCCATCATCGCGCCGCGGGAGCCGCACGGCTATCGGGGTAAACCCTGATCCGCCCGGCCGGGATTCAGGGTCGGGTGGTGGGTCTTCCCGATTCCCTGCGCCCGCTCGGCGCGGCACGCTGGAGGCATGAACACAACCACTGCCACAGCGCAGACCAGCGACCAGAACACCACGAGCCCGGAGGCGGGGCCGGCGGCCCGGCCCCAGCCGCTGTACCGTCCCATCCACGGCCGGATGCTGGCGGGCGTCGCCGCGGGCATCGCCGGTTACCTCGGCGTCGACGTGACCATCGTCCGCATCGTGCTGGCTGTGCTCACCGTCGTGGGCGGCGCCGGCATACCCGTCTACCTCGCCGGCTGGCTGCTGATCCCCGACGAGGGGGCCGGGCAGTCCATCGCCAGCGACCTCATCCAGTCCCTGTCCGCACGCTCGCGCTGACGGGGAAGGCCACACTGTCATGCCAGCACCACACAGCCGCGCCTCGTTCCTGGCCGCCACCCGCCGCCGCGTCGGTCACGCCGACCTGCGCATCAGCGACGCCGAACGCGCCGAGGTCGCGGACCTCCTGGCCACGCACTACGGGGACGGCCGGCTGGACCAGGCCGAGTTCGAGCAGCGGCTCGACCAGGCCATGCGGGCCCGGACCTACAGCGACCTGAGCGGGCTGTTCGCCGATCTGCCGCCCATCCCGGCCGCCGGGGCACCGGAAGGACCCGACCTGCCGGCCCGGCTGCATCAGAGCCGCTCCCCGCACCGGCTGCTGCTCATCGCCGCCGTCGTCGCGATCGCGGTGCTCGCCGGGCACGTCCTGACGCTGCCGTTCACCCCCTGGGCGTGGGCGTTCGGTCCCTGGGCATGGATCGGCCTGATCGTCCTCGTCGTGCTGCTCGTCACCCGGGCCAGAAAAGGCTCGTCATAAGCGGGGATGATGGCAGGTACCGGGTCATGCCAGCGGGAGGACGACGCCATGACCGCACCGCCCGCCCCCTACCCTGACTACCTGATCACCCTGGCCGGCCCCGGTTCGGGCGCCGGCGCCGGGGTGCCCGGCGCCGCTGTCCGTGACGCCGCGACGGGCCGGGTCATCGACAGGCTCCCGGGGCGGATGTACGCGGCCGTCGCCGGGACGGCAAGCAACCGCGTGTTCTTCCTGACCGGCCCCTCCAGCTGGGGGCAGGCCACGAACCGGGCCCCGGGCATCAGCCAGATCCCGCCCGGCGGGGCCATCCGCGTCCAGCTCAATGACGACGGGACAGTCGCCGGCCTTACCGCCGTCCCCGGCATCGCGGAACCGGGATCGGGCCGGCCCGGCCCGGCCGGCCTGGCCGCGACCGCGGACGGCAGCACGGTGGCGTTCCCGGCCCGCCATCAGCGAGGCGGCCCGCCGGCGCCACCGGGCACGGCCGGCGTTTCCCCGGCCCAAGTCCACCTGGTCGCGGTCAGCACCGGTGAGCACACCATCTGGCAGGCGGGATCGGACGGCTTCGTCAGTCACTTGTCCTTTTCCGCCGACGGCCACCGAATGGCCTTCAGCTGGCACGGCGCCGGCGAGGACAACGGCATCCGGGTCGTCGACCTGCCCGGAACGGCGACAGGCCCGATCTGCACCACACCGAGCCACCTGGTCATAGCCGAGCAGAACAGTCTCGGCAACCTCGGGCAGGCCGTCATCAGCCCAGACGGCACGGCGATCTACGTCACCGCCGCGCGGTACGGTCCTGGCGGCCAGCCCGTTACCCGGCTGGCCGAGGTATCAGTGGCGGACGGCGAACTCCAGCGGATCGCCTACGAACGCCGCGGCGCCGACCCCGGCAACATGATCTTTGGCTGGGGATCACTGGCCATCGACCCGGCCGGGCTGCACGCGCTCATCGCCTACTCCGGGAACCTCGGCCGGATCGACCTCGGCACCGGACAGCTCACCGAACTGCCCATCGAAGAAAACGGGGCCTTCGACATCGCCTGGTAACCAGCCAGCGCACCCGAATGCCGTTGACCAGCCCTTCCGCCGCTCCCCGCGCTCTCACGGTGCCCGACGGTTCCTGCTGGGAGCCGGATCGGGCAGGTGGAGGGCGGCGAGGACCGCGGAGAAGGCCGCCTCCCAGTCGTGCGCGGGACGGGGCGGCCCGTCCGGCGCTCCCCCGCCGGTAGCCGCCCGCGTAGCCGGGTCCGGCGCGGCGGCCAGGGCGGCGAGGGTGCTGGACACGACGGCCCCGGGGTCGGCCGAGGTCACCGAGGCGTGGCCCAGTTCCAGCTCGTGCTGGCAGTTGTCCCGGCCGTGGCCGGGCACGACATCGAGGACCAGCAGTGGGCGGCCTACGGCCCGGGCCTCGGCGCAGGTACCGCCGGAGCTGGTGATCACGAGATCCGACGCGGCCATCAGTTCCGGGATGCGATCGGTGTAGCCGAACGCCCGGATTCCCGGCTGGCGCCGCGCGGCCGCCCGCAGCGCGGCTTCGAGCCGGTTGTTCCGCCCGGCCACGGCCAGCGCCTGGACGCCCGCGTCCGCCAGCGCGGATGCCACCTCCGCGACCGGGCCCAGCCCCCAGCCGCCGGACATCACCAGCACGCACCGGGCCTCGGCCGGGATCCCGAGCGTGTCCCGCGCCTGGGCCCGGGACGGCGGCGTGCGGAAGGCGGCCCGGACCGGGGGCGGCACGATCCGGACCTGCGCCTGGGGCGCAAACCGGCGGACGGCGCATTCGGCCACGCGCGAGGTCACCAGGTACATGTCGACGTGCGGATGGACCCACAGCCGGTGCGGGGTGACATCGGCGCAGAACACCACGTGACGCATGGCCGGGTACCGTTCCGCGACGGCGCTGACCGCCGAGGCGCCGGTGGCGAAAACGGAGATGGCCAGGTGCGCGGGCCTCTGGTCGAGCAGCCGGGTCAGCGCGGGCACGATCCGGCGGCGGGCCGCGGCGTCGGTCAGCAGCGCCAGCCGGTTACCCGGGCGCAGCGCGGCGAAGTAGTAGGCGTCGTACAGGCCGGGCACGGCGAGCAGGGAGCGGAACACCTGCTCGCCGGCACCGCTGGCGCGCCGGCCGAGCAGCCGCATCGCGTCCGCGGTCTGGGTGGACCAGCCCCGGGAGGCCAGGGAGGCGGCGCACGTCTGCGCCATGGCGTCGTGTCCCAGGCCGATCGCGCCCGAGACGAGCAGGGCATGGCCGCGATCCCCCGGCAGCGGTTCCATCGGCGCGCCCCTTCCCTGGCCGGCCTGGTGCATGCGGGGTGCCCGCCGTGTCATGTTAGATATCATTCGCCGCTGCGCGGGCGTGCCGCGGGTTGCGATAACTGGGTCCCCGCACGCCCACCGGGGACCCAGTTATCGTGTCAGGGCGCAGGGGCAGGCGTGGCGGAAGGGAGCCGACCAGACGGTGGCCAGGACGAGGACGGTGCTGATCGCGGCGGGACTGGCCGCGTCCGGGGTGGCGGTTGCCCAGGGCGGTCCCGGCCTGACCGCGCTCGGGCCGGTCCGCCGCCTGGCCGGCCAGCTCGCCGGCTACGGCGACCCCGGGCACGTGGCGCTGACCTTCGACGACGGCCCGGATCCCCGGTCGACGCCGGCTTTCCTCGAGCTGCTGAGGCAGCGGGACGTGCACGCGACGTTCTTCATGCTGGGATCGATGGCCGCGGCGGCGCCGGGGCTCGCCGCCGAGGTGGCGGCGGCCGGGCACGAGGTCGGCGTGCACGGCTGGCAGCACCGGTACCTGACGGTGCGCGGCCCGCGCGGCACCTTCGCGGATATGGCGCGCGCCCGGGACACGATCGCCGCCCTCACCGGGCAGGCGCCGGCGCTTTTCCGGCCGCCCTACGGGGTGCTCAGCGGCAGTGCCCTGCTCGCGGCCCGGCGGCTGGGGCTGCGCCCGCTGCTGTGGACCTGCTGGGGCCGTGAATGGGCGCCCGGCGCGACACCGGAAACGGTCCGCCGGACGCTGCGCAGGAACCTGAGCGGTGGCGGCACTGTGCTGCTGCACGACTCGGACGCGACATCACCGCCCGGCGCCTCCCGTGCGGCGCTGGGCGCACTGCCCTGGCTGCTCGACGAGTGCGCCCGGCGGGGCCTGGTGAGCGGCCCCGCCGCAAGTCACGGTCTCGGTAAAGATGACAGCTGAACGGCCAGCTCAGGCGGCGCGGCGGCGTGAGCGCGCGGCCACTCCAGCGCCGCCGGTCAGGCCGAAGACCACGGCGCCGTGCCAGAGCCCGGCCAGGGCCCCGCCGACGATGCCGCCGCCCAGCACGATCGAGAGCGCGAAGACGATCGCCAGCGTCGCCACCCCCGGGAGCAGGGCGAAACGCCACGGGTTGGCGCGGGCCCACCGGATGGCGCGGCTTGACCGCTCGCGCCACAGGGCCCCGGCCGCCGCGACGACGAAGAACGCGACGACGCCCAGCGACAGCGCGTCATTGAGGCCCCCGAGCCCGAAGCTGCCACCGATCACATGCCAGCCGAAGTCGCCGAGGGCGACGATCCCGCCGGTAACGGCGGCGCCGGTCCACGGAGCCTGCGATATCGCATCCCCGGAAACCGACATCTCCTCGCGCCGGGACAGACCCGGCTCATTCATCTTCGTTGATGCGGACATTTCAGCTCCTTGTGCGAATCACGCTATGCCCCGAACTCACGTTATATCGCGTCTACGGGTAGCCTACCATGCTGGTGTGACTGTTTCCCGATATGTCGCCTTCGCGGTCGGGACCGCCGACCGGTATACGCGCCCGAGGCAGACCCGCAGCCTTATCGTCGCGACCGGAACCGAAGGCTCCCTGTGAGAACCCTTAAGGAGTGTGCAGAGTGAGGCCATCTTCGGGGAAGGAAGAGGAGAGAGTACGGCGGCGGCCGTATGAGGCCTGGTAGCACCCGCAGCGACCGAGGGCGCTTTTACGGCGAAGGCGATGAGGATGCAGGACAACGAGACCGGGGCAAGGGGTATCCCGTGGGAAACAGGGGGCTCCAGTGACTCGGGGGGCGCGAGCGGTACGGGCTCCGGGGACGACCCCGGAATCGCCGCGGACAGCCCCGGAATCGGCGGGAATGGCGCGGGCGCTGCCTACGATAAGCGGCCGCGGCGGCGCAAGCGGGGCCGGGTCGCGGTGTACGCGGGTGTGGCCGTGCTGGCCGCGGGCCTCGGGGCCGCGGCCACGGTCGGCCTGAACAGCGGCGCGGCCGCCCCCTCCACCGGCGTCTCCTCGCACCAGGTGCCCGGCCCGGGGAACGACGTCGGCACCACCGGCCGGGGCACGCTGAACAAGGCGCACGTCGCCGCCAAGGTCGAACCGGGCGTCGTCGACATCGACGCGGCGATCGCGTACTCCGGCGGGACTTCATCCGAGGGAACCGGAATGGTGCTCAGCGCCGATGGCCTGGTGCTCACGAACAACCACGTGATCGACGGGGCCAGGACGATCAACGTCACGCTGGTGACGACCGGCAAGGTCTTCCACGCCACGGTGGCCGGCTACGACGCCACTCATGACGTGGCGCTGCTCCGGCTCAACGGCGCGGCCGGGCTGAAGGTCGTGCAGGTCGGCAACTCCGCCCAGGTAACGCTGGGCACCCCGGTCCTGGCCCTGGGCAACGCCGAAGGTCAGGGCGGGACGCCGGCGCTGGCGGAAGGCATCATCAACAGCCTCAACAAGACGATCAGCCCCACCGACGAGAGCACCGGTGCCACCGAGACCCTGCACGGGATGCTGCAGACCAACGCGGACATCGTGTCCGGCGATTCGGGCGGCCCGCTTGCCAACTCGGCTGGCCAGGTGATCGGCATGGACACCGCGAACGCCTCGAGTTCGCAGGGCTCCTCGTCCGTGCTCGGCTACGCGATCCCGATCAACACCGCGCTGGCCGTGGCGCGCCAGATCGCGGCGGGCCAGGCCAGCGCGACGGTGCAGATCGGCCTGCCCGGCTTCCTCGGCGTGCTGGTCCCGGAGAGCGGCAGCGCCAGTCCGCAGCAGCAGGCGCAGCAGCAGCGGCAGCAGATTCAGCAGCAGCAGAGTGCCGGGCCCGGCGGCCCGCCCAGCGGCGGCAGCAACGGCCAGCCCGCACAGAACGCGGGGTGCACCAGCGACGACTCGGACACTACTGTGCCGTCACGCATCGCGCCCGCAAGCTCCGGCGCCCTGGTCGACGGCGTGCTCTGCGGCACCGCGGCCGCGGCCGCCGGGATCGTGAGCGGAGACGTGATCACCACAGTCAACGGCCAGGCGATCACGACCCCGGGTTCGCTGACCGCGCTGATGTCCGGGTCTCGCCCGGGCAGCAAGGTGACCCTGAGCTGGGAAACGCCGGACGGCCAGCAGCGAAAGGCCACCCTCGCGCTGACCGCCGCGCCAGCGAAGTGAGCCGCGCAGCTATGGTGATTTATGTCACAACATGACAGGCCACCGCGATGCGCGCGGCGATTACGGTGCACGCCATGACGATTTCCGGCAGCCTGTGCACGCTGGCCGGCCGGACCGCGATAGTCGCGATAGTGAGGACCGCGATGGGCAGATGGCTTATGGGACGGTCACGCGGTCAGCCACGCCACGTTCTCTTCATAACCTGAAGGGGGCATTCAGGTAACGCCCAGGGATAGATGGCTAACTAAAAAACGAAGCGGTGACCGGAAACCAGGACGGCCGCCGGGACAGCGGAACCGGGTGAGCCCGCCTCACCCGGTCTCAACACGAGGGCGATAGTGATGCAGGAAGACCAGAGCGGTAGCGAGCACGGGCCTGGCGGCGAACAGCGGCCGCCTGAGAACGCCGGCCCTCAGGTCTCTACGCCGGGCGGCGGAACAACGCCCTGGAAGAGCGCGGACGACACCACCTCCTTCGGCAATGCCGGGCGCGGTGACACGGTGTCCTTCGGGCGGCCCAATGAGCCGGCCGCTGGCGAGCAGCAGGCCGGAGCGGGCGGCTACGGGACGCTGCCCGCCGCCAGCTACGGCCAGAGCGGCCACGGCCAGCCCCCGGGCGGGTATGGGCAGGGCGGCGGGCCCGGCCAGGATCCGTGGGGCCGCCAGGGTGCCGGATCCGGGCAGGCCGGGGCAGCGGGCGGTTACGGCCAGCAGGGCGGGTACGGGCAGCAGGGCGGGTACGGGCAGCAGGGCGGGTACGGGCAGCAGGGCGGGTACGGGCAGCAGGGCGGGTACGGGCAGGCTGACAGCTACGGTCAGCCTGGCTCTTATGGCCAGCCGGGTTCCTACGGCCAGCCCGGTGACTACAGCGCGGCCGGAGGTTACGGGCAGCCGGGCGGGTACGGCCCGGGCGGACCCGGCGGGCCGGGCGGGTACGGCACCCCGGCCGGCGGATACGGCGGCTGGGGCAGCCCCGCGGGCGGCTACGGGGAGCCGCCGCCGCGTAAGCGCCGTGGCCTGACAGTTCTCATCGTGGTCGCCGTCCTGGCCGCCGCGGCCGGGGCCGGCACCGCGGTCGCGCTGAACGGCAACGGCGGCAATGGCTCGCCCGGCGTGTCCTCCAACGACGTCCCGGCACCAGCGAGCAACGGCAACAGCAACGGCAACGGCAACACCAACTCGAACCTCAACGCCAGCGCGGTGACCGCCAAGGTGGAGCCGGGGGTGGTGGACATCACCTCCACGCTCAACTACCAGAGCGAGACGGCGGAAGGCACCGGGATGGTACTCAACTCCAACGGCCTGGTCCTCACCAACAATCACGTCATCAACGGCGCCACCAGCATCAAGGCCACCCTGGTCACCTCGGGCACGACCTACACCGCGCGCGTCGTCGGCTACGACGTGACCGACGACGTGGCGCTGCTGCAGCTGCAGAACGCCTCGAACCTGAAGACCGTGTCGGTGGGCAACTCCTCGCAGGTCACGCTGGGGACCCCGGTTCTGGCCATCGGCAACGCGGGCGGCCAGGGCGGCACCCCCACGGTGGCCCCCGGCATCATCAACGCCACGGACCGGACCATCACGGCCGGCGATCAGGGCAGCGGGACGACCGAGACGCTGCACGGCATGCTGCAGACCAGCGCGCAGATCCAGCCGGGCGACTCCGGCGGCCCGCTGGCCAACGCCGCGGGCAAGGTGATCGGCATGGACACCGCGGCGAGCAGTTCCAGCTCGGAATCGTCCAGCAGCTCGACCATGGGCTATGCGATCCCGATCAACACGGCCCTGTCCATCGCCCGCCAGATCGCGGCGGGCCAGAGCAGCTCGACGATCCAGATCGGCCTGCCCGGCTTCCTGGGCGTGCTGGTGCCGCAGAGCAACAGCTCCAGCCCGCAGCAGCAGGCCCAGCAGCAGCAGCAGGGCCAGAGCGGCGGATTCGGCGGATTCGGCGGCGGCAGTAGCGGCGGCAGCCAGAGCTGCGTCAACACCGCCACGTCCAACACGGTCCCGGCCACGATCGCGCCCGCCAGCTCGGGAGCGCTCATCGACAACGTGCTGTGCGGCAGCGCGGCGGCCACGGCCGGGCTCTCCGCCGGTGACGTCATCACCGCCGTCAACGGCCAGGCCGTCACGTCCCCCGGCTCGCTGACGACGATCATGGCCAAGTACCACGGCGGCGACAAGGTGTCGGTCAGCTACGTCTCCACCAGCGGAGGCAAGCAGACCGCCTCGCTGACCCTCGGCACGAGCCCGGCGAAGTAATCGCGCGGCACGATCTCCCAGGCGGGCGGCCCGCCGGCCAGGTGGCCGGCGGGCCGTTCGCTGCCCGGGCGGACAGCAGGCCAGATCGTCGCTCAGGAACGCCGCCGGGGCGGTACCGCACAGGCCAGGCCGCCGCTCAGGAACGGGTCAGCCAGCCGCGCATCCGCTCCTCGCAGGCGGCGATCTTCGGGATCTCGACGTACTCATCAGGGGTGTGCGCGATCTCGGAGATTCCCGGGCCGTAGTTGACGGCCGGGATGCCGAGCTCCGCGAACCGCGCGACATCGGTCCAGCCGAGTTTGGCCCGCGGCGCACCGCCGACGGCCGCGGCGAACGAGGCGGCCGGTCCCTGATCCAGGCCCGGCCTGGCCCCGGGAGCGACGTCCACGATGGCGACCTCCCAGCCACTGAAGACCTCGCGGAGGTGCTGTTCGGCGGCGGCGGCGTCCCGGTCCGGCGCGAACCGGTAGTTGACGGTGACCACGCACCGGTCCGGGATCACGTTGCCGGCCACGCCGCCGGTGATGCCGACCGCGTTCAGTCCCTCGTGGTAGCGCAGGCCGTCGACCTCGGGCTGGCGTGGCTCGTAGCGGCGCAAGATGTCGATGATCCGGCCCGCCTCATGAATGGCGTTACGGCCCATCCAGGACCGGGCACTGTGCGCGCGCCGGCCGGCCGCGGTGACCTCGGCGCGCATGGTGCCCTGGCAGCCGCCCTCGATCTCACACCCGCTTGGCTCCATCAGCACCGCGAAGTCACCGGCGAGCAGCCCGGGGTTGCTCCGGCTGAGCCGGCCCAGGCCGTTCCGCGCCGCCTCGACCTCCTCGCAGTCGTAGAACACGTAGGTGACGTCGCGCACCGGCTCGGGCACGCTGGCCGCGAGCCGGAGCTGGACCGCGACGCCGGCCTTCATGTCCGTGGTCCCGCAGCCGTAGAGCCGGTCCTGGGCGGACGCGGGGTCACGCTCGACGCGGGAGGGGAGATTTCCGGCGACCGGAACGGTGTCGATGTGGCCGGCCAGGATGACGCGCTGCCCGCGGCCCAGGCCGGTGCGCGCGACGATGGAATTGCCGTCACGGTACACGGCCAGATGGGGCAGCGCGCGCAGGGCGCTCTCGATCGCGCCGGCAAGGACGGCTTCGTCACCGCTCACCGAGGGGACGTCGACGATGCTCGCGGTGAGCGCGGCCGCGTCGGCAGACAGGTCCAGTTCCACCCGCGCAGCCTAATCGGATGCCCGGCCGCCCGCCGCGCCGGCCGCCCGCCGCGGCCGGCCGCCCGCCGCGCTGGTCCTGCCGCCGCGACCCGCGCGGGGCGGCAGGTGGCCGCACGGCATGGGTGTGCTGCCGGGCAGCGCATTCGGTGACGACCCGCGGGCGCTGCGGCTGCGCGTGGCCACCGGCCTGCTCTACGGCGAGACCGACGCCCAGCGCAAGGCGGCCCTGGCGGCGGCCGACGCCCGGGAGCTGCCCTGGGTGGCGGCGTCGCTGGCCCGGATCGGGGAGGCACTCGGCGAGCTCACCGGGTGACCGCCGGACCCGGCGGGCGTGCGGTGAGCCCGTTCGGGAAATTTCCGGACTTACGTGGACCCGGACGCCTCCGGGCCATGGAATCCTCATCGCGCGTCGAGCGGCTGCAGTTCCGGGCGCTTGGGCGGCACGTTATCGCCCGACGATCGCCCGGTCAGCCGGCGCTGGACCCACGGCATCGCGTACTCCACCGCCCACCGGGTGTCCTGCTGGCGCGCGTTCACCCAGGCCAGGCCGCGACGCGATGCGCTGTGGGCGCTCTGCACCCTGTTCCGGAGCCGGGTGACGGCCAGGCTGGCCGCGGAAGCCTCGGCCGCAGCGACGGCGGCGGCCCCCGCGACCGGGCGCGGGATTTGGCCCGGGCGGGGCACGTCCGGCAGCGGGTCCCGCCAGTCCGCGGTGACCGGCACCCCGATCGTCTCGGCGGTGAACAGCGCGACCTTCTGGTGGCCTTCGGCGGTGAGGTGCAGCCGGTCGGAGCTCCACATCCGGCGGTCGCGCAGCGCCGGCATGGACCACAGGTCCACCAGGTCACACTCCCGGGCGGCGGCGATCGTGCGCAGATGCATGTTGTAGGCGGCCACCTTGCCGCGCACCATCCGGATGACGGGGAACGCGGACGGGTCGAACCCGGTGAACAGCAGCACCCGGCAGCCGGCCGCGCGCAGGCCCGCCACGCACTCGTCGAATACCGCGGCGAGCGCGTCGGGATCGGTGCCCGGCCGCAGGATGTCGTTGCCGCCGGCGGCGATGCTGATCAGGTCGGGCGCCATGCTGATGGCCCACGGGGCCTGCTCCCCGGCCACGTGGCGCAGCAGCTTGCCGCGCACCGCCAGGTTGGCGTAGCGCAGACCTGGCTGGTGGGCCGCCAGCAGGTCGGCGAACCGGTCGGCCCAGCCTCGGAAGCCGCCGCCCGGCAGCCGGTCGTTCAGCCCTTCGGTGAAGCTGTCACCGATCGCAACGAATGTGCCGATCCTCTCGGCCGCAGCAGATCCACCCATATCTTCCTATGATGCCAGCCCAGGTTCGATGGCCGGTCAAACCGGACAGCCGTCCGGGCCGTGATAGCGGCCTGGCCGGGGTTCCGCGGGCGCCCGGGGTGTCCGGGCGGACGTCGCGCACGGGGTACGGGCACACTGTTCGCATGACCTCTTCGGTGGCGTATACCGAATCACCCGCTCCGTCCTTCCTCTTCGATCTGGACGGCACGCTGATCGACAGCGTGTACCAGCACGTCATCGCCTGGCGGGCGGCGCTCGCCGGGATGGACATCGATCTGTCCGTGTGGCGCATTCACCGCCGCATCGGCATGAGCGGCGGCCTGTTCGTCTCGGCGCTGCTGCGTGAGACGGGGCTGTCGCTGTCGCGGGAGGAGATCGAGCGCCTGCAGCGGGCGCATGCCGACGAGTACCGGGCCCAGATGGATTCGGTGCTGCCGCTGCCCGGAGCCTCCGACCTGCTGGGCGCGCTTACCGAGCGCGGCGTCAAGTGGGCCATCGCGACGAGCGGGAACGCGGTGACGGCCCGGCCGGCCCTGAAGCTGCTCGGCCTGCCGGAAAACACCACGATGGTCACCCGGGACCTGGTGCGCCACGCCAAGCCCGATCCGGACCTGTTCCTGGCCGCGGCCGCCCTGCTGGAGGTGGATCCGCGCCAGGCGATGGTGGTCGGCGACAGCGTGTGGGACCTGCTCGCGGCGCGGCGGGCCGGGGCCCTCGGCGTCGGCCTGCTGTCCGGCGGATACGGCCGGGAGGAACTCGAGCGGGCCGGGGCGTTCCGGGTCTACAGCGACCCGGCCGACCTGCTGACCAGGCTCGACGAGCTTGGCGTGCGGGGGTACGAGGACTGAGGACACGGCCGGCCCGGATCTCCTTCCCGGCCCGCCCGGGCTGCGTTCCGGCCGGCCGGGCCGCCTTCCGGCCACGGCGCGGCGCGCAGCACGCATCCGTAAGATGCGGTGGCGTTAGAAGTCCGTCAGGACGGTACCCGCGCACGGCAAACGCGAGGTTAGATGGACTAGGTCCGGTAAGAGAGCAGGAGGCGATGTGCCGTGTCCGGGGTGCGGCGAGTCTTCGCTGGCGTGCATGGTTCCCTCGGCAGCCTGCAGGCGCTGCGCTTCGCGGCGAACGAGGCCCGGAACCGGGACGCGCGGCTCGTGCCGGTCATCGCCTGGATTCCGCCGGGCGGTGATCTCGCTGAGCGGCGGCAGCCCAATCTTCAGCTCCGCAAGCTCTGGCGGGACGCGGCCCAGGAACGGCTCTGGGATGCCTTCGACCGCGGGCTCGGCGGCTTGCCCGCGGACCTGAGCATCGAGGCGCTCGTCGTCCGCGGCCCGGCCGGCCCGGTCCTGGTGGACTGCGCCAAAGATCCCGACGACCTTCTCGTCGTCGGCACGGGCGCCCGGGGCCTGCGGCGGGTGTTCCGCCGTTCGGCCAGCCGCTACTGCCTCGCGCACGCCCGCTGCCCGGTGATCGCCGTCCCGCCGTCGGCGCTGATGGAAGAAACGAGCCACGGCCGGCACCGCTGGCCGCGCAAGCAGCGCTCCCCCGCCCTCGACCACCCCGAGGCCTGGCTCCGCTCACGCGGGGCCCAGCCCTGACCGCACCGGGCCGGGGCAGCGTCAATCTGCGGCGGGCGCTTCGGCCAGGCGCCGGAGCAGGGCCGCGATGCGGTCGCTGTCCGTGCCCGTCTCGGTGACCGGGCGGAAGAACCTCGCGCCGGCCCGCTCAACTTCGGTGATGGCCTGCAGCGCCACCTTCGTCCCCTGCGGGGTGATGCGCAGGCGACGGGCCCGGGTGTCCGCCGGATCGATCTCCCGCTCCACCAGGCCCTTGGCTTCGAGCGTCAAGACGGCGGCGCATGCCGGGTGCACGTGTTGTGTAACGTAGCGTCACGGCGGGCGCATGCGGGGTGCATAGGTTGTGTAACGTAGCGTCACGGCGGGCGCATGCCCGGTGCATGGATTCTGTTAGGAAGCCGGAGTGCGCCGTATAGGTCCTGTTTAGACCGGCCTCTCCCGTTGCCGGGCGCGGTTCTATTGCCTTGGCCGGGGCTGAACGAGGGCTCTGATCACCGTCTGAGGCCGCGGGCCGGGCATTCCCGGCCACCTCCTCCTGGCCCGCCGTTCAGCGTGGTTCCCACCTTAGGAGTGGCCGTGAATGACCTTCTATACGTGGCCGTGACGATTGTCGTCTTCGCCCTGCTCATCCTCCTCGTCAAGGGGGTCGAGTGGCTTGAGCGCTGAGAACTGGGTCGGCCTGATCACGGCCGTCATCCTCACCGTTTACCTCGTCTACGCCCTCGTCCGACCGGAGAAATTCTGATGAGCAGTTCCCTCGCGGGCGTGCTGCAGATCGTGCTCCTGGTCGCCGCGCTCGCGGTCTGCTACAAGCCGCTCGGCGACTACATCGCGGGTATCTTCACCAGCGACAAGCACCTGCGGCCTGAGCGGGCTTTCTACCGCATGATGGGCATCGACCCGTCCGCGGACCAGCGCTGGGGCACTTATGCCCGCAGCATGCTGGCGTTTTCCGGGGTCAGCGTGCTGTTCCTCTACCTCATCGAGCGGGTACAGCACTGGCTGCCGTACGCCAACGGCAACACGAACGTCCCCCCGGCCCTGGCGTGGAACACGGCCGCGTCCTTCGTCACCAACACCAACTGGCAGAACTACTCCGGCGAGTCCACGATGGGCTACGTCACCCAGATGTCGGGGCTCGCGGTGCAGAACTTCGTGTCGGCCGCGGTGGGCATCGTGGTCGTTATCGCGCTGATCCGCGGGTTCATGCGGAAAAAAACCGACCGGCTCGGCAACTTCTGGGTCGACCTGACCCGGGTGGTCGTGCGGCTGCTGCTGCCGTTCTCGGTGATCGGCGCGATCATCCTGATGGCGACCGGCGTGATCGACAACTTCACTACCACGCACCTGATCCACTCGCTGGCCGGCGCCCAGCAGACCATGGTCGGCGGCCCGGTGGCCTCGCAGGAGGTCATCAAGGAGATGGGCAACAACGGGGGCGGCTTCTTCAACGCCAACTCCGCGCACCCGTTCGAGAACCCGAACCCGTTCAGCAACTGGTTCGAGATCTTCCTGCTGCTGGTGATCCCGTTCGCGCTGCCGCGCACGTTCGGCAAGATGGTCGGCGACAACCGGCAGGGTTACCTGCTGGTTGTCGTCATGGCCGTGCTGTGGCTGGCGGCCGTCGGCGGCATCAGCTTCTTCGAATGGCAGCACGCGGGTACCGCGCTGCAGGCCGCGCACGGCGCGATGGAAGGCAAGGAAGTCAGGTTCGGCATCCCGGGCTCGTCCCTGTTCGCCGGGTCCACGACCGTCACCTCGACCGGAGCGGTGAACTCCTTCCACGACTCCTTCACCGCCTTCGGCGGCGGCATCGCCCTGTTCGACCTCATGCTCGGCGAGGTTGTGCCCGGCGGCGTCGGCGCCGGCCTGTACGGCATGCTCATGCTGGCCGTACTCACCGTGTTCCTCGGCGGCCTGATGGTCGGCCGGACGCCGGAATACATCGGCAAGAAGATCCGGCCCACCGAGATGAAGTGGGCTGCCGCCTACATCCTGGCGACACCATTCTCAGCGCTCATCGGCGCCGCGATCTCGCTGGGGTTCAAGACCCCGCGCGCGTCGATCCTCAACTCCGGCCCGCACGGCCTGACCGAGATCGTCTACGCGTTCACGTCGATGGCGAACAACAACGGCTCGGCGTTCGCCGGCCTGACCACGGATACCACCTGGTACAACACGGCCGGCGGGGTTGTCATGCTGGTCGCCCGATTCGCGCCCATGGTGTTCGTGCTCGCGCTCGGCGGCACGCTGGCCAGGCAGCAGCCGGTACCGGCAAGCGCCGGAACCCTGGAGACCCACAAGCCGCTGTTCGCCGGCCTGCTCATCGGCGTGATCATCATCCTGGTCGGCCTGACCTATTTCCCCGCGCTCGCGCTGGGGCCGTTCGCTGAAGGGCTGCACTGATGTCCCTCAATCCACTCACCAACAAGCCGGACAGCGAGCCGGACGGCACCGGCCATAGCCCCCGCGCCGCGCGGGCAAGCGCGATCACCCAGCCGCGCCGGGTCAGTGGTGGGCTGCTCGACCCGAAGATGCTGTGGAAGTCCACCCCGGAGGCGTTCCGCAAACTGGACCCAAGGGTGCAGATACATAACCCCGTCATGTTCGTGGTCGAGATTGGGGCGGCGCTGACCACGTACTCGGCGATCATCCACAGCTCCATCTTTGCCTGGACGATCATGGCCTGGCTCTGGCTGACCGTCCTGTTCGCCAACCTGGCCGAAGCGGTGGCCGAGGGCCGGGGCAAGGCGCAGGCCGAGACACTCCGGCGGACCAAGCAGGAGACCGTCGCCCGGCGCCTGGTCGGCTGGGAGCCGGGGCAGGCCAGCCCCCGGGAAGAAGAGGTGCCCGGCATCCAGCTGACCATCGGCGACTTCGTGGTCGTCGAGGCGGGCCAGGTCATCCCCGGCGACGGCGACGTGGTCGAGGGCGTGGCCTCGGTGGACGAATCGGCCATCACCGGTGAGTCCGCTCCAGTGATCCGGGAGTCCGGCGGCGACCGTTCGGCGGTCACCGGCGGCACCCGGGTGCTGTCCGACCGGATCGTCGTCAGGATTACCTCGAAGCCGGGCGAGACGTTCATCGACCGGATGATCGGCCTGGTCGAGGGCGCGTCGCGGCAGAAGACCCCGAACGAGGTCGCGCTGAACGTGCTGCTCGCTTCGCTGACGCTGATCTTCGTGATGGCCGTGGTCACGCTGCAGCCGATGGCCTACTACTCGGGGGCGCCGCAGACCCTCGTCATCCTGGTGGCGCTGATCGTGGCGCTGATCCCGACCACCATCGGCGCGCTGCTGTCCGCGATCGGCATCGCCGGCATGGACCGCCTCGTCCAGCGCAACGTGCTGGCCATGTCGGGCCGGGCGGTCGAGGCGGCCGGCGACGTGAACACCCTGCTGCTCGACAAGACCGGCACGATCACCATCGGCAACCGGGAAGCGACCGAGTTCCTGCCGGTCGACGGGGTGCCGGTGGAGCAGCTCGCCGACGCGGCCCAGCTGTCCAGCCTGGCCGACGAGACGCCGGAGGGCCGCTCGATCGTGGTCCTGGCCAAGCGGGAATTCGGCATACGGGAACGAACCCATGGCGAACTGCCGGGCGCGGTCTTCGTCCCGTTCTCCGCACAGACCAGGATGAGCGGAGTGAACCTGGCCGACGGCCGTGAGGTCCGCAAGGGCGCGTCCAGCTCGGTGCGCGAATGGATTCGGGACAACGGCGGAACGCCGTCACATGAGCTCGGCGAGATCGTTGACGGAATTTCCGCGGCCGGCGGCACCCCGCTCGTGGTGGCCGAGCGGGCCAACGGAACCGCGCGTGCTCTTGGCGTCATCCAGCTCAAGGACATTGTCAAAGAGGGCATCGCCGAGCGGTTCGCGGAGATGCGCGCGATGGGCATCCGCACGGTCATGATCACCGGCGACAACCCGCTCACGGCGAAGGCCATCGCCGACGAGTCCGGCGTGGACGACTTCCTCGCCGAGGCCACGCCGGAAGACAAGATGGCGCTGATCAAGAAGGAGCAGGCCGGCGGCAAGCTCGTCGCGATGACCGGGGACGGTACCAACGACGCCCCCGCGCTCGCGCAGGCCGACGTCGGGGTGGCCATGAACACCGGCACCTCGGCCGCCAAGGAAGCCGGCAACATGGTCGACCTCGATTCGAACCCGACCAAGCTCATCGAGGTCGTCGAGATCGGCAAGCAGATGCTGATCACCCGGGGCGCGCTGACCACGTTCTCCATCGCCAACGACGTCGCGAAGTACTTCGCGATCATCCCCGCCATGTTCGCGGGCGTGCTCCCCGGGCTGGAAAAGCTCAACATCATGAAGCTGCACAGCCCGCAGTCCGCGATCGCGTCGGCGATCATCTTCAACGCGCTGATCATCGTGGCGCTGATCCCGCTGGCGCTGCGCGGTGTCCGGTACCGGCCGTCGTCCGCGGCGACCATGCTGCGGCGCAACCTGTGGATCTACGGCGTCGGTGGCCTGATCATCCCGTTCGTCTTCATCAAGCTCATCGACCTCATCATCATGAACATCCCTGGATTCAGGTGATCCACGTGAACCGTCTTCCCGCACTCGTGCGCCAGCACATCGCCGCGTTCCGCGCGCTGCTGGTCTTCACGGTGCTGTGCGGCATCGTCTACCCCGTCGTCATGTTCGGCGTCGCCCAGGTGGCCTTCCACGGGTCAGCCAACGGGTCGCTGGTCAGCTACAACGGCAAGGTCGTCGGGTCCAGCCTGCTGTGCCAGGAGTTCGTGGACGCCAAGGGCAACCCGCTGCCGCAGTACTTCCAGCCGCGGCCGTCCAACGCGGTGAACGCGGCGTCCAAGACCGACTACGGCTGCGACGCCGGCTTCTCCGCCGCCTCCAACCTCGGGCCGAACAACTCGACGCTGCTCCAGCTCGTCAACCAGCGGCGGACCGCGGTCGCGAAGTTCAACGGCGTCAGCCCGGCCAGCGTGCCGCCGGACGCGGTGACCGCATCCGGGTCGGGCCTCGACCCGGACATCTCCCCGCAGTACGCCTACCTGCAGGTGAACCGGGTCGCGAAGGCCCGGCACCTGGCTCCGTCTGCCGTCCGGGCGCTGGTCACGGCCAACGTGCAGGGCCGGACGCTCGGTTTCCTCGGCGAGCCGAGGGTGGACGTGCTCAACCTCAACATCGCGCTCGACAAGCTGTCGAGCCGGTGAGCGGGAGGACACGATGACCGTGGCGCGCGGCCGGACCGGGGACCCCGGCCCGGCCGCGCGCCCATCCGCAACGGCCAGCAGGCCGCCGGCCAGCACTGGCCCGGCGGCCGCGCGGGTACTGCTGGTCGAGGATGAGCCAGCCATGCTCCGGGCCCTCTTCATCAACCTCCGCGCCCGCCAGTACGACGTCAGCATGGCGAGCACCGGCCGTGAGGCCCTGGCCACGGCGGCGAGCCGGCCGCCGGACGCGGTGATCCTCGACCTCGGCCTGCCGGACATCGACGGCACCGAGGTCATTGTCGAGCTGCGCCGCTGGTCGCGGGCACCGATCATCGTGCTGTCCGGCCGGGCGAGCCCCGGTGACAAGATCGGGGCCCTGGACGTGGGCGCCGATGACTACGTGACCAAGCCGTTCTCGATGGCCGAGCTGCTCGCCCGGCTGCGCGCCGTGCTGCGCCGCGACGATCCCGGGCCAGCGGGGGTGAGCGAGGCGGTGGTCGGCCACTGCGTCATCGACCTGACCGCGCACACCGTGACCCGCCGCCCCACCCAGGACGCCCCGGCTCCGGCCGGCGGCCCCCCGGCCGACGGCACACCCGCTGACGGCACGCCCGGCGACGCGGATACGCCCGCCGACGGCACGCCCGCCGGCGAGGCGGTCCGGCTCACTCCCACCGAATGGCGCATTCTGGAGAGCCTGGTCCACCACCCGGGCCAGCTGGTCAGCTCGCGGCAGCTGCTGGCCGACATCTGGGGGCCCGGGCACGAGCCCCGGACCAACTACCTGCGGTTCCACATGGCCAAGCTGCGGCGCAAACTGGAAGACGACCCGGCGCGGCCCCGTCACCTGCTCACCGAGCCGGGCATGGGCTACCGGTACCGGCCATGACGGCCGCCTGAGGTGCGGAATCACCAGGCCGCCGGGCGCGGTTCAATAGGAGCAGACGGCGCGGGCGGCGGGGGCGGCCAGCACCGGGATATGAGGAGAGGGCGGGCGCCGGACATGGCCAGCCAGCAACCGAACGCATCCGAGCGGGGCCCTGATGCCCCCGGATGGGGCGATCGGCAGCCGGATACCACCGGGCGGGAGAATCCGCGACCGGATATCTCCGAATGGGGATATCCGCACCCGAACCGGCCGGACCGGGGCTATCTCCGCATCTACCTGGGCGCCGCCGCCGGAGTCGGCAAGACCTTCGCCATGCTGGGTGAGGGCCACCGCCGGGCCGAGCGCGGCGCCGAGGTGGTGGTCGCCTTCGCCGAGACGCACGGGCGCCCGCACACCCAGGCGCTGCTCGCCGGCATGGAGGTCATCCCGCGCAAGCAGATGAGCTACCGCGGGGCGACCTTCGAGGAGATGGACGTCGACGCCGTGCTGGCCCGTCACCCGCAGATCGCGCTGGTCGACGAGCTCGCGCACACCAACGTGCCCGGGTCGCGCAACGAGAAGCGCTGGCAGGACGTCGAAGAACTGCTCGACGCCGGCATCGACGTGATCTCCACCGTCAACGTCCAGCACCTCGAATCCCTCAACGACGTGGTGGAGAAGGTCACCGGCGTGCCGCAGCGGGAGACCATCCCCGACGCCGTGGTCCGTGCCGCCGACCAGGTCGAGCTGGTCGACATGACGCCGGAGGCGCTGCGGCGGCGGATGGCGCACGGGAACATCTACCCCGCGGAGAAGATCGACGCGGCGCTGACCAACTACTTCCGCACCGGGAACCTGACCGCGCTGCGCGAGCTGGCCCTGCTCTGGCTCGCGGACAAGGTGGACGAGGGCCTGCAAGCCTACCGGGCCGCGCACGGCATCCAGGGCACCTGGGAGGCCCGGGAGCGGGTCGTCGTCGCGCTCACCGGTGGCCCGGAGGGCGAGACGCTCATCCGGCGCGCCGCGCGGATCGCGGCCCGGTCGGCGGGAGGTGACCTGCTGGCCGTGCACGTGACCCGGTCCGACGGCCTGACCGGCGCCGACCCGGCCGCGCTGGCCGGACAACGGCGGCTGGCCGAATCGCTGGGCGGCACCTACCACCAGGTGGTGGGCGACGACATCCCGGACGCCCTGCTCACCTTCGCCCGGGCGGAGAACGCCACCCAGCTCGTCCTGGGCGCGAGCCGCCGCTCCTGGCTGACGGCGATGGTCACCGGGCCGGGCATCGGCTCCCGGACGATCCGCGGATCCGGCGACATCGACGTGCACATCGTCACGCACCAGCACATGGCCCACCGCCGCGGCCTGCTGCCGCGCGCCGGCGGCAGCCTCACGCTGCGCCGCCGGGTGGCCGGTTACGTGCTGGCCGCGGCGTTCGCCCCGATCGTCACGGTGGTGCTCGCGAGCCTGCGCGGCAACGTCAACCTGACCAGCGTCGCGCTCACGTTCCTGATCGGGGTCATCCTCGTCGCGCTGACCGGCGGCTTCATCCCGGCGCTGCTCGAGGCGATCGCGGGGTCGCTGCTGCTGAACTATTACTTCACCCCGCCCCTCCATCAGTTCACGATCGCCGACGCCAACAACGCCTGGGCCATCGGCGTCTTCGTCATCGTGGCCGTCCTGGTCAGCTGGGTGGTGGACATCGCGGCGCGCCGGACCAAGCAGGCGGCCCGGGCCAGCGCCGAGTCCGAGCTGCTGGTGACGACGGCGGGCAGCGTGCTGCGCGGCCAGCAGCCGCTGCCCGCGCTGCTGGAGCAGATACGCGAATCGTTCGGCATGCGCTCGGTGAGCCTGCTGGAGTGCGCCACCGGCGAGTGCGACGACGGCAGCGAGCCGACGCGGGCGGCGGCGTCCGCGGCCAGCCGGATCCGCGGTACCGGGAAGGGCTGGACGGCGGTGGCGACCGCCGGGGACGCGCCGGTGGCCGCGCCCGACGACGCGGACGTGGAGGTGCCCGTCACCGACACGCTGTCGCTGGCGCTGCGCGGGCGCGCGCTGCCCGCGGCGGACCGGCGGGTGCTCGGCGCGTTCGCGGCCTACGCGGCGGCGGCGCTGGAACAACTGCGGCTGTCCGCCGAGGCAGAGGCGGCCAAGCCGATCGCCGAAGCCGACCGGATGCGGACCGCCCTGCTCACGGCGGTCAGCCACGATCTTCGAACCCCGCTGGCCTCGGCCAAGGCGGCGGTGACGAGCCTGCGTTCGCCGGAGGTGCACTGGACGGCGGCGGACCGTGACGAGCTGCTCGCCACGGCCGATGAATCGCTGGACCGGCTGGCCCGGCTCGTCGATAACCTGCTGGACATGAGCAGGCTGCAGGCCGGGGCGCTGTCGCTGTTCCCGCGCCCGGTAGGGGTGGACGAGATCGTCGCGCGCTCCCTCGATGACCTGGGGCCGCGCAGCCGTTCCGTGCTGGTGGACATCCCCGATTCGCTGCCGGAGGTCCGGGTGGATCCGGCCATCCTGGAGCGGGTCGTCGTCAACGTGACCGAGAACGCGCTGCGTTACTCGCCGCCCGGCAAGCCGCCGCTGCTGACCGCGAGCGCCCTCGGGGACCGGGTGGAGCTGCGGGTCATCGACCGCGGCCCGGGCATCCCGGAGAAGGAGCGGGACCGGGTGTTCGTGCCGTTCCAGCGGCTCGGTGACACCGATAACACCACCGGCGTCGGTCTCGGCCTGGCGTTGTCCCGCGGGTTCATCGAGGCCATGGGCGGGACGCTGACCGCGGAGGATACCCCCGGCGGCGGCCTGACGATGGCCATGTCGCTGCCGGCCGTGGCGGCCGACCCCGGGCTGGAGCATGGCGCGGCCGAGCCCGGGCACCGGGAACGCGACGCGGACGCTGGCGCAGGCGTAGGCACAGGTGTAGGCACGGGCACCGAAACCGACGCCGGCCCTCCGCCGGCCAGCCAGGCGGCGCGGTGACGCGCGTCCTGATCGTCGACGACGAACCGCAGATCCTCCGGGCGCTGCGGATCAACCTGCGCGTCCGCCAGTACGACGTGTTCACCGCCGCTTCCGGGGCCGAGGCGCTGGAGGTCGCCGGCCACCACCCGCCGGACCTGGTCATCCTCGACCTGGGGCTGCCGGACCTGAGCGGCATCGACGTGATCCAGGGGCTGCGCGGCTGGACGGCCGTGCCCATCGTTGTGCTGTCCGGGCGGGCCGGCAGCGCCGACAAGGTGGAGGCGCTCGACGCGGGCGCCGACGACTACGTGACCAAGCCGTTCTCCATGGATGAGCTGCTGGCCCGGATGCGCGCGGCGGTGCGGCGCTCCGGCACGCCGGAGGAACAGCCGCGGGTCCGCCTCGGTGACCTCGTGGTGGACCTGGCCGCCAAGCGGGTCGAGCGCGCCGCCGCCCCGGCACCGGTGGGCAGCCGAACGGAACCTGGCCCGGGCAGCCCCGGCGACGCGGGCACCGCCGGCGGTGCCATCCGGCTGACCCCCACCGAATGGCATCTGCTGGAGGTGCTGCTCCGGCATCCCGGCAAGCTGCTGAGCCAGCAGCAGCTGCTCACCGAGGTCTGGGGGCCTGGGTACGCGAGCGCCACCGGCAACCTCCGGCTCTACATGGCCCAGCTGCGCCGCAAGCTGGAGCCCGACCCGGCCCGGCCGCGCTGGCTGATCACCGAGCCGGGCATGGGCTACCGCTACCAGCCCGGCCCCGGCGGTGACCTGGGCCGGGACCCGGACGGGGACCCGGGCAGGGACCTGGGCAGGGACCTGGGCACCGCCGGATAGCGTCAGGACCAGGTGGTGGCGCGGAAGCGGATACGGCAGATGACCACGTTCGCGGTGCCGCGCCGGATGGCCTGGTCGAGGAAGACACCGCGCTGATTGTGCAGGATCCACTGCCACGGCCGCATCGGCTCCAGCTCCGCGATGAGCACGACCAGCCGCCGCTGGCGATCCTGGTCCTCCAGCTTGCGCAGGTATTCGACGGTGGGCATGCCCAGCGAGCGGTGCGGTGAGCGGAGCATGACGAGCCGGACTCCCGGATCCCACTCCGACCAGGCCTGCTGGAGCCTGGCTCCCGCCGCCTTCCCTTCGGGATCGTCGTAGCAGACGTTGACCGCGATGACATCATCGCCGAGCGACAGCGCGGCGGAAATGGCCTCCTCCGTCAGCCGCGACATCCCGGCGATGGGCACCACGATGAGTGACGTCTCCCGGTGCGGGGGCGGCGGAATCTGCCCGATCCCCAGCACGATGCCGATCCTGTCGTAGGTGCGATGGACCCCGGTAAAGGCCCAGATGAGGAGCGGGATGACCAGGACGATCAGCCAGGCTCCCTCGGTGAACTTACTGACCAGCTCGATGATGATGGCCAGGAACGTCAGGACCGCGCCGAACCCATTGATCGCGGCGCGCCTGGCCCAGCCCGGCGGGCGCCGCTCATGCCAGTGACGGACCATGCCTGCCTGGGACAGCGTGAAACCGACGAACACCCCGATGGCGAACAACGGCACGAGCGCCTGCGTGTCGCCCTTCGAGACGATGAGCAGCGCCGCGGCGGCCAGGGCGAGGACGCCCACACCGTACCGGTGGACCTGGCGCTCGGCCTTCAGGGCGAAGACGTGCGGCAGGAAGTTGTCCTTGGCCAGCAGGCTGGCGAGAACCGGAAGGCCGCCGAACGAGGTGTTGGCCGCGAGCACCAGCAGCACCAGCGTGATGATCTGGATGACGTAAAAGACCATGCCCTGGCCCAGGCCCGCCCGGGTGATCTCGGCCAGCACCGTGATCTGCCCGCTCGGGGCCACGCTGAACTTGCGGATCAGCGCCGCGAGACCGAGCAGCATGGCGCCCAGGATGATGCCGAGCCACATCTCGGTGTGCTGGGCCCGGCGCACCCTGGGCTTGCGGAAGGAGGGCACCGCGTTGGCGATCGCCTCCACCCCGGTCAGCGCCGAGCAGCCGGACGCGAACGCCTTCAGGATCAGCAGCACGCCCACCGCTTCGGTCGCGCTGGGCACGCTGTGCACGGGTGGCACGACGGGGTGGGAACGGATGAGGCCGGCGATGATGACGGCGGCGATAGAAACGATGAAAGCGACGGTCGGGAGGATAAACAGCCGCGCGGCGTCGGCGACGCCCCAGAAGTTCGCGGCGGTGATGAGGGCCAGCGCCGCCAGGCAGAGCCAGACGCGCGCCCCGTAGAGCCCGGGGAAGGCCGAGGTGAGCGCCTCGATCCCGGCTGAGACACCGACGGCCGCGTTGAGGACGTAGTCGACGATCAGTGACGCGGCCGCGAGCAGGCTGGGCATGGTGCCCAGATGCTGCTTCGATACCGCGTAGGCGCCGCCACCGCTGGGAAATGCCTCGATGACCTGGCGGTACGAAATCACCAGGACCGTGAGCAGGACGACGATCGCGATCGTGATCGGCAGCGCCAGCTTCAGCGCAGCTGTGCCCGCTGCCACCAGGACGATAAGAATCGCCTCGGGCCCGTAGGCCACTGAGGAAAGCGCATCCAGCGACAGCGCGGCGAGTCCTTCGAGGGCCGTCAGCCGGTGCCGTTCGTCGTCGTCGCTCCGGGCCGATCGGGCCGCCGTCGCGTCGCTCGTCGTCATCAAGGCTCATACAAGCACGCCCGGGCGACTGCCGTACGCCCGGGCCACGCGCCATGCTGGCCGGCGCCCAGACAGGCCCGTTCGGCACGAAACGTCACGGGAAGCATACGGAAAACAGCATCCAATGTCGTTTACCACGCAAAGCTAGATTTTCCGAAAACAAGAGCATGCACAACTATGTCCTTCTCGGCGGGGCACCATATTTCCGCTGAAAAAAAACAATGTCGTATTACCCGTGCCGCCACGTTTGTAGCACACTTGCCTTTGGGGGGAACCGCGGCCCGGGCGTGCACGCCGAAAGGCGCGACAACGCACGCCCCGGCCGCGCGGGAACTGCCGCACCCGGCGGCACGGATCGCGCGGCAGGCAGGGAGTGTTACGCCAGAGCAGGCAGGCGGCCAGCCCAACGTTCCCGCAAGCGCGACGAGAGGAACACGGGAAGCAGCCATGATCAGTGATCTTGACAGGCGTCCCCTTGACCGGGGGCATGGCATACCGAGCCAGCTCGGTGAGCCGCCGGGACTGGGCGGCTCCGGCGGCGGGTTCACGGGGCCCGCAGGTCCCAAAGGGGCGAGCGGGGCCGGGGGGCCCAGCGGGCCGGGCGGCCCGGTCCTGCGGAACGGGCGCGGCCGGCCGACCATGAAGGACGTGGCGACGCGCGCGGGGGTGGCGCTCAAGACCGTGTCCCGGGTGGTCAACGACGAGCCCGGGGTGACGCCGGAAACGGCCAGCCGGGTCCGCAACGCGATCAGCGACCTCGGTTTCCGCCGTAACGACAGCGCCCGGCTGCTGCGGAAGGGACAGACCGCCTCTATCGGGCTAATCATGGAGGACATTGGCGACCCGTTCTACTCCGCGCTATCGAGGGCAGTGGAAGATGTGGCGCACTGGAACGGCTCGCTGCTATTCACCGGCTCGAGTGATGAAGATCCGCAGCGCGAGCAGGAACTGGTCCTCGCCTTGTGCGCGCGGCGCGTCGACGGGCTCATCGTCATTCCCGCGTCTGGCGACCACCGGTATCTGCTGCCGGAAATCGCCGCCGGAGTCGCGTCGGTGTTCGTCGACCGCCCGGCCGGGATGATCGAGGCCGATGCGGTCCTCGCTGACAACATTGGTGGCAGCCGCGCCGGGGTCACGCATCTCATCCAGCACGGGCACCGGCGGATCGCGTTCATCGGGGACGACCCGGATATCTACACCGCTGTTCAGCGTCACCAGGGATACCGGGAGGCGATGACCGCGGCCGGTCTCGACGTGGACCCGTCCTGGGTGTCGATGGCCAAGCCCGCGCCGGACGGCATCCGCAGCGCGCTGGCGGCCATGCTGGCCGGGCCGTCCCCGGTCACCGCGCTGTTCTGCGGGAACAACCGGACCACAATCCTGGCGCTGCGGGAGATCGCCCGCGCGGGCCGGCGGCTCGCACTGGTGGGTTTCGACGACTTCGAGCTCGCGGACCTGCTGACCCCCGGCGTCACGGTCGTCGCGCAGAATCCGGCGGAGATGGGCCGGCGGGCCGCGGAACTGCTGTTCGGGCGGCTGGCGGGAACCCGCGGACCCGCGCAGTACATCGAGCTCGGCACCCAGCTGATCGTGCGCGGTTCGGGTGAGATTCCCCCGGAGTGACCTCAGGCCTGGGCCCAGCGGCGTATCCGGTTCACTCGCGCGCCCTGGGCCCGGCCCGCGCCGGGCCGGCCCGGGCTGGGGGCAACCCCCGCCTCACATGCTGCCCCCACTCGCCGGTCTGCGTCCTGGCCTGGCGTGCTGGGTCCTGGTCTGGCGTGCTGGCTAGAGGACCGCGACCAGGACGCCGATCACGATCAGGGCGCACACGGCGACGGCCGCGATGGCAATCGTCCGGCTGAAGGACGCGCGCCGTCCCGGCGCGTCATCGTCAGCCCGCTGAGCGAAGGCGCGAAAACTCGCCGTGCTTGCGCTCGGGTCATTGTCTGTCTCCCGCATGCGCGTCACTCTAGCTGGTCAGGAACTTGCCGCAGGCGCGGAAGACATCAATTGGCGGCAACTTTCGCGCTTCCGGACTGCCCGGACGGCGGCTGGCCATCCGGGGACAGGGCGGACGGCAACGGACTGGGCCTGCTTATGGCGGAATGCGTACGTTCGTGACGGTCTGACTGCTATGCTCGGGCGGGCCCCGGCGCCTACGGGCAGAGAAACAGGCACAGGCGACCCAGAAGTCTGCCTGTGGGCGGGGAACGGCGGGGTTCACCCCTCGCCGGCTGAGGGCACCGGGCCGCCGGTCCGGTCAACCAGCCGGGACATGACGATCACGCTCCTGGTGCGGGTCGTGAACGGCTCGGCCCGGATCCGCTCCACCACCTGCTCGAAATGGCCCACGTCGGCGGCCTGGATGTGCAGCAGCGCGTCCGCCTCCCCGGTGACCGTGCACGCGCCCACCACCTCGGGGTACCGGCGCACCGCGGCCCGGATGTCCGCCGGGGAGGTCAGGGCCCGGCAGAACAGCTCCACGTACGCCTCGGTGGTCCAGCCGAGCGCGGCCGGGTCCACCCGCGCGGAGAACCCCGTGATCGCGCCGGACTCCCGCAGCCGGTCAACCCGGCGCTTGACCGCGGGCGCGGACAGCCCGACGAGGGCACCGATCGTCGCGTAACTGGCCCGCGCGTCCTCGATCAGGGCCGCCACAATCCGTTCGTCGATCTTGTCCAGGCTCATGGCCGGCCGCCCGGGGGACGCCCGCCGGGTGCCGCCGCCGGCACCCGGGCCGCGCCGGAATCGATGCGTCTCACAACGTCCGATCATGGCATCGCGGCCGGCCGGGCGGTGGCCGGCCCGGCCGATCCGTGACCGGGCCGGCCGGAAAACAAACGGGCCTGTAACCGCCGCTTTCGCGGCCGTTACAGGCCCGTGCCCCGCTCAGGGCTCCGGCCTGCGCGGCTGGGTGCACCCGCCGCTGAGCCGGTCGTAAGAGAGGCCCGACGTCCCGCTTTCGCCGGGCCTCGTAAGTGTGACGCGGCCCTTCCGCGGGTGGTTTACACACCGGCCAACTAACTTTCCGCGCGGGCCGGAAAACTTGCCAGCTACCGCATTTCCGCTGGTCAGCGGCCCCGACTGAAGATCTCGGCGACCATCGGCATGGCTCCGGCGGGGGCACGGACCGCCAGCTGCGGCCAACGCCGTCCAGCGAGCACGCGACCGGCTCGGTGCTCATTGATCCCTCCCGCGGGTTCCGGTGTCCACGACGCCACGCTAGCCCGCGGGCGGGCAGCAGGCGATCAGAAAAACGTCTGGACGGCCTCGGTGACGGTGTAGTCGTCGTCGACCAGGTACAGGGTGCGCCACTTGTCGAAGGTGGTGCACGGGTGGGACGGGCCCAGCGCCACCAGGTCGCCGACCTCGGCACCATGATCGGGCGGGACGGCCATGTGCGCGTGCTGGTCGCTGACGGCGGCCATCTGCCAGCCCGCCCCGCGCAGCGAGCGGCGCTCGGCGGAGCCGCGGCGGACGTGGGCCAGGGCCACCGGGTTCCCGGCGTCCTGGCCGAAATCGCGCCGCCCGGCGGACAGGATGACCAGGCCGGGCTCGGGAACGGAGAGCACCTGAGCCCACACCTCGATCGCGGGCTCCAGCACCGGCTGGGCGGATCCGGTGCGCGCGTGCAGGCCGGCCAGCAGCGTCTCGTAGAGACCCCAGTCCTGGGTCAGGTAGCAGCCGCTGCGCAGCACGACGTGCGCGGGCCGGCTCAGCCGCGCACCCTTGAGCACCTCCACGACCAGGTCGAAGAAGCCGCTGCCGCCCGCGGTCAGCAGCACCTCGGGCACGTCGAACAGCCCGCGGGCATCCAGCGTCTCCGCGATGCCGGTGAGGAAGGTCAGGAAGGCCCGGACGTCGCGCTCCCGGTCGCCGGTCCCCCGGTACTGCGACAGGCCCTCGAACCCCTCGACGCCCGCCAGGGCCAGCTGCGCCCCGGCCGCGCGGACCGCCTCGGCCACCTCGACCGCCGTCTGCACGTCACGGACGCCGCACCGGCCACCGGGAAGGCCGCCCTCGACCAGCACGTTGAGCCGCCGCCCCGGCCGGGCCGCCGCGACCCGCGCGGCCAGCAGCCGGACGGCCGCCACCGAGTCGGCCAGGCAGTAGAACTCGAAGCCGGGATCGCGGCGCAGCTCGTCGCAGACGAAGCGGATGTCCGCGGCGCCGACCAGCTCGTTGGCGTAAAAGATGCGCGGTACGCCGTGCTCCCGGGCCACCCGGACCTGGGCGCCGGTCGCGAAGGTCAGGCCCCAGGCTCCCGCGGCCAGCTGCCGCCCGAACAGGGCCGGGCTCATCGACGTCTTGGCGTGCGGGCAGAGCAGGACGCCCGCGTCCTGGCTGAAGCGCTGGAACCGGGCCAGGTTACGGGCCAGCGCCGCCGCGCGCAGCACGCACACCGGCAGCGGGAAGTCCTCCCGCAGCACGTTCCGGCCGGCCACGCCAGCGCCGGCCGCCGGCCCGGCTCCGCGGGTTGCATCCGGTCTGGTTCCACGAACGCGAACGCTACTCCTGAGGGAGCTGCCTTGGGCGCGGGCGCCCTCGCCGCGGGGCTCGCCTCGAGCGGGCACCCTGCCGCGGCATAGGCACTTTATGGCTCTCATGCCGAACAAATTCGTCTCATCTATAGTCGTTAACATGCTCGACGTCACCAGGCTGCGCGTCCTGGTCGCGGTGGCCAGGCACGGCTCGGTGACCGCCGCCGCCCGGGAACTGAACTACGCGCAGCCATCGGTGAGCCACCACCTGGCCCGCCTGGAAGCCGAGACCGGTGTCCGGCTGATCCAGCGGGCGGGGCGCGGCATCCGCCTCACCGACGCCGGGCGCCTGCTCGCCGACCGGGCCACCGAGGTACTGGGGCGGCTGGACGCTGCGGAGAACGAGCTGGCTGCGCACGCCGGGCTGAGCGCGGGACGGGTCCGGCTCGCGGCGTTCCCCTCGGCGCTCGGCACGATCGTCCCGGCGGCGGCGGCGATGCTGCGGGTGGAGTACCCGGGGATGGACGTCCGGCTCACCGAGGCCGAGCCCCCGGAGGCGCTGCGCATGCTGCGTGCGGGTTACGTCGACGTCGCGCTCGTTTTCCGGCACGCCCAGAGCCCGGCTCCGGCCGGGGCCGGGCCAACGCCCGCCGGGGCCGGGCTGGCGGGTGCGGACGCGGGGGATCCCTTTCCCGGGACGCTGGCGGCGGCCAGCGGGGAAAACGGTACCCGGGGACGCCTCGTGCTGGACGAACCCGTGCACCTGGTGACCCGGGCCAGGAACACCCGGGACGGTGCCGACGGCGCCAGCGGGGCCGGTGGCCCGGGTGAACCCGGCGGGCCGCTCGTCGCCGACCTGGCCCGTTACGCCGGACGCCGGTGGATCGCGGGCTGTGAGCGGTGCCGGGTGCACCTGGTCGCGCAGTGCTCGCTGGCCGGCTTCACCCCGAAGATCGCCTTCACCACCGACGACTACGTAGCGGTGCAGGCTCTCGTCGCGGCCGGGCTCGGCGTGGCCACCCTGCCTGACCTGGCGCTGCGCGCGGCCCGGCATCCGGCGATCCGCACCGCCGAGCTGCCCGGTGCGCGCCGGCACGTGTTCGCGCTCCAGTACGGCGAGCCGCCCGACTCCCCGGCCACGATCCGGCTCATCGACGCGCTCAGCGCCGCAGCCGCCGCGCTCGCCGCGGCCCCCGCCGCGCCGCCCGGGGCCGTCCCGCCACTGGCGACCGCACGCACCCCCGAGATCGCCGGCCGGTAAGCCGGGCCGTACGCGGACCAGGACGCGCGGACGACGCGGGGTGGCCCGGCTGCGGGGACGCGGGCCCCGGGGGCCCGGGGGTGCGGGGGACGCGGGCCCCTCGGAATCGCGAGGGACGCGGGTCCCCTGGCGGCCCCGCGCGAGGCCGGGACGGGGAGCCCGAACCGCTCCCCGGCCAGCTCATGCTGCCCGGCATGCCGTATCCGTCACCCGAGCCGGGAGGCGCGCAGCCGGTGCTGCCGGGCCTGGACGACCTGCGGGATCTGGGGCCTTCGGAGGATCCCGGGCTGGCCGCGGTGGCCGCCGAGCTGACCGCGCTGGACTCCGACGGCTCGCGGATGGCCGCCGCCATCCGCGGCGCGCTGGACATGCTGCTGGACGGCCAGCACACCGGGCGTTACCGCTGGGAACAGCTGCACAAGACGGAGAAGACGCACGCCGGGACGCTGGTCGAGATCGCGCTGGCCCGTTCGCTGCGGCTGCCCGACGGCACGGCGCTGGACTACACGATCGCGGGCGCCGACGTGGACTGCAAGTTCTCCCACCGGCTGGGCGGCTGGATGATCCCGCCCGAGGCCGACGGGCAGCTCATGCTCCTGGTGCAGGCCAGCGACGAGGACGGCACCTGGTCGGCGGGGCTGCTGCGGGCCACGCCGGAGAACCTGAGCCTGGCCGGCAACCGGGACGGCAAGCGCGCCCTCAACGACCGCGGCCGCGCCGCGGTGTGCTGGCTGCACCACCGGGCGGCGCTGCAGGAGAACGCGCTGATCAGGCTGCCGGAACGGGACGTGGCGGCGATCTTCGCGCCCGTCTCGGGGCAGCAGCGGGTCAACGAGCTGTTCCGGCGGGCGCAGCGGATGCGGGTCAGCCGGACGGTGG
>CAVRHH010000013.1:0-215491 GCA_963720945.1 uncultured Actinomycetes bacterium
GCGCCCAGCTAGTCATCGCCGAGAAGCGCATAGCCGGGCTGATGATAATGGCTGAGCTCACCAATGTAATCTCACAACAGAAATTTAAACTTGATCAGGACACCGGACGCATGGCCTGCTTCAGCGTCGAATGCAATGACCTCGGATTGGTGGGAGTCCCCACCAACTGGCGCGGAAAGCTAAAAACGATTCAACTCGGCACTGATATAGACAAAGAAAAAGGGTTCGCCATCAAAGTCACGAGCGCTATGGGGTTCCTAAATGCGGACGGTAAAACAGGCCCGGCAACCATGGAGCAGATCGTATCCAAGCTGGAAGAGTGCGCGCTAACCATATCGCGAGGCATAAGCGTCTACTAGCGATCCCGCGTAAGCGAGCGAACTGGTACCCGATCAGCGTATTACTCGGTTCCGCTCACCTAGAAGTCCACCTGTCCGCGCATAACATGGATATCCAGCAGTCGCATTGAGTCGAGGACGGCTACAGACATTGCCATCGCATCAATTGCCACGCTTATGCGATACAACCGAAGATGCTTTGACGCCATCGAGTTTCGCCGAGTATGAGGCGCAACAACGATTTGTTGGTGACCATAGGGACGTCCGCTCATCGGCAGAAGCGGGCGTCTTCGCCGGAGTCGCGGCAGAGTATGGCGCTCCCGATCGGCCTGTGCTGCTGACCTCGACTGGCGGGGACCAAGGATCTAGCCGCCGTTTACGCTCCGTTACCCCCGCACCTCACCGCAGCCACGCCGGCGCGATTCTGATGATTACCGGGCACCACGCCTGGCCTCGTCATGGGCAGTCGTGCATGATGCGGTCGTAGGTGCGGCGGGCCCGGGCGCTGCGGGCGCTGGCCCAGTAGCGGCGCAGCATCTGCGGGGAGGTCCAGCCGTTCAGCTCCATCAGGTCTCCCTCGGCGCCGCCGGGTCCAGCCAGGTGTGGCTGAAGTGATGCCGGAACCGGTGCGGGAACACCTTCACCCCGCACTGGCGGCCCCGGCGGGCGATCATCTGGTAGATGCCGTTGGCGGTCAGCGGCCCCCGGTTTCTGGTGCCCAGCCACAGCTGCGGCCGCCACGCCTGCGCGTGCCGGGCCCGGGCGCGGATGTACCGGTCCAGGGCGCGGGCGGCCTCATAGCCAATCCGGACGATCCGGGGCTTACCGCCCTTAGCGTGGACAGTGATCTCCCGGTTCCACAGGTCCACGTCACTGCGCCGCGGGTCGCTGGCGCTATAGCGGATGCCGGCCAGCTCTGAGCCCGGATGCCGGTCGCCTTGAACACCGCGATGATCGCGGTGTCCCGGCGCTGGGCGAACGCGCCGCCCTGGCAGGCCTTCTCCAGCGCCGATAGTTCACCGCTGGTGAACACCGGGACCAGTTCCCCGGTGACCTTCGGCGGGCGCTCCCGGATCATCGGGTCCGGGAGCTGTTCTTCTTCCGCCCACCACTTGAAGAACTGCTGCAGCGCCCGGTACTGGTTGCTGACGTATGCGTCGCTGTAGCGGCCCAGCAGCCACACCATCCACCGCTGGACGTCTTGCCGGTCCACCTCCTCCCACCTGGTCCGGGAGGCGTGCGGGATCAGGTGCGCGGCGGCGAACCACTGCACCGCCCCGGTACAGATCCGCACCGTCTTGGCCGCCTTGCCCTCGGCGGCCAGGTGCAGCCGGAACGATCCGATCTCCGGCTGGAACAGGCCCGCGTCAAGCGGCTTGCGCAGCCGTGGGCGCGGTTGCGGGACGGTCATAGTTCTTCCCTCTTCCTGCGGTTCCGCTGAGACGCGTGAATTCACGCCTGAGCGTTCCCGCAGGCCAAAGAGCTGAAGATGAGACGCTTCGAGCACCACAGAATCCCTCTCTCTTCCCGTGTTTATGCAGGTGAGAGGGCTGCGGCTGCCCCGGAAATCGGCGCCCCGAGAAGGATTCGAACCTTCGACCTACCGCTTAGGAGGCGGTCGCTCTATCCCCTGAGCTATCGGGGCCGGGCCACGCCACGCGCGGCGGAACCAGGGGCGGTGCCGCGCCAAGCTTAACCGGTCGCGGGCGGGGGCCGCGATCGGGCGACCGGGCATCATAGGCTTTGGGGGCCATCGGCACGGCACGAGGAGCGTGGCACGGTGCAGGTCCGGGACGTGATGACAGAGGCGACGATCACCGAGACGCCGGCCGACAAGCTCCGGTCCGCCGCCGAACGGATGTGGCGGGAGCAGACCGGCGCCGGGCAGACCGTCAGCGGGCAGAGCCTCGGCCGGGCAGCGCCTCGGCTGGGCGGGGCGTCAGCGGGGCGGGTGCCTGTGCCCTGGCGGGCACGGGTCGGGGCCAGCAGCGGGCGGGGCGTCAGCCGGGCAGCTCGAACGGGAGCGGCAGGCCGTCCAGCGCGTGCGCGCAGGCGTCGTCGGGCTGAGCGGCCGGAAGCTCCGCGATAAGGGCCGCTACCAGGTCCCTGAGCCGGGCCACGTTGGCCGCGAAGACCTTGAACACCTCGGCCTGGGTCACGCCCTCGCCGGCCTCGATGCCCGCGTCCAGGTCGGTCACCAGGGCCAGCGGGATATAGCAGAGCGCTAGCTCACGGGCGAGCACGGCTTCGGGGTGGCCGGTCATGCCGACCAGCGTCCAGCCCTGCGCGGCGAACCACTGGGACTCCGCGCGGCTGGAGAAACGCTGGCCCTCGATGACGACGAGCGTGCCCGACGGCACGGGCGTCCAGCCGGCCTGATCGGCGGCCGCGATGGCCCGGTCGCGGCCGTTCGCGCAGTACGGGTCGGCGAACGTGACGTGCACGCCGCCCTGATCGAAGTAGGTCTGTGCGCGGCCGCTGGTCCGGTCGACGAGCTGGTCGGGAACGACCAGCGTGCCCGGGCCGAACGAAGCCGTCAGCGAGCCGACCGCGCTCGGGGCGATGACCTGGCGGACGCCGAGGGAGCGCAGCGCCCACAGGTTGGCCCGGTAGGGAATGCGGTGCGGCGGGAAACGATGATCGCGGCCGTGCCGCGGCAGGAAGGCCACGCGACGCCCGGCGACCTCGCCCACGGTGACCTGCTCGCTCGGCGGCCCGAACGGGGTGTCAACCTTGACCTCTTCGGCGGCGTCGAGAAACTCGTAGAAACCGGACCCCCCGATGACCCCGATGTCGGCGACGGCAGGCATGAACGTCAGGCGACCTTCTCGCTGGTGGAGCCGGACGGCTTGGCCGGGGCCGGCGACGAGCCGGAGGACGAGTCCTTCGTCGCGGAGACGGCGGCGGGCTTGGTGTCAGCCTTGTCGCCGGAGCCTTCGCCCTTGGACCCGGAACCGGCCGACGGCTCGCTGGTCTTGGCGTCCTTGGACCCGTTGCCGGAACGGCTGTCGTTGCGGTAGAAACCCGAGCCCTTGAACACGATGCCGACCGGGGAGAAGACCTTGCGCAGCCGCCCGCTGCAGACCGGGCACACCGTCAGCGGGTCATCGCTGAACTTCTGCACCCTCTCGAGCTGATCGCCGCATTCCGTGCAGGCGTACTGATACGTGGGCACAGGTTCTCCCTCCGTGCGATACCGGCGCCACCCGGGGCCAGGCGGACCGGCGGCAAGATGTGCACGCGTCGCGCGATGCTAGCACTCATAGCTGGCACTCACACAACGCGAGTGCTAATCGTAACGCACTGCATAACGGTATTTGAATGCTCACAATTCCCCGGGACGGCAGCGCCACCATGGAGACCGGGCGGTCGTGCGGCTCCGCGGGCACCCGCCCGAGCAGCTCGCCGTCGTTCAGTAGCGCGATGACCGGGACCCGCGGGCCGACCAGGGCCAGCGCGCGGTCGTAACTGCCGCCGCCCCGGCCCAGCCGGTTACCGCGGGTGTCCACGGCTAGCGCGGGTACCAGCACGAGGGCGGCGCGCGCCACCGCGTCCGCGCCGCGCGGCGGCTCGGACGGCTCCAGCAGCCCTTTCGGGCCCGGCACGAGCGATTCGGGGCCCTCGTAGGAGGCCCAGTCCAGCTCTCCCCCGGGACGCAGCAGGGGCAGGATGACGTAGGTACCGCGCTTCCACATGCCGTAGATGAGGCTGCGGGTCTCCGGCTCGGTTCCTACCGAAAAGTACGCGGCGACCGTCCCGGCCATCTGCGCCTGCGGGAGCGACAGCACGTGGTCGCGGATCAGCCGTCCCGCAGCCGCGCGCTGATCGGCGGACTGGGCCTCGCGCGCGGCGAGCAACCTCGCCCGCAGGGACGCCTTTTCGGCCGCCACACTGCCCGGTTCGCCGGCCGGCGAACCGGGCGCCACGCCGGCGCGGCCGGTCTCAGAACCGGGCTCCTGCACTTCTGCCTCCGCAAACTCGTTAGGGTTTCCAGCATGGCCGATTCTTCCGCCGTCACGAAGGCCGTCGTTCCTGCCGCGGGCCTGGGAACCAGGTTCCTGCCCGCTACGAAAGCGACACCCAAGGAAATGCTCCCCATCGTCGACAAGCCAGCGATTCAGTATGTCGTCGAAGAAGCAGTTTCCGCCGGCCTGGATGACGTGCTTCTCATCACCGGGCGCAGCAAGCGCTCCATTGAAGACCACTTCGACCGCGCCTACGAGCTGGAAGAGGCGCTGGCCGCCAAGGACAACAGCGACGGGCTGGCCCAGGTTCGCGCGTCCGCTGAGCTGGCGACCGTGCACTACGTCCGGCAGGGGGACCCGAGAGGGCTGGGGCACGCGGTGCTCTGCGCGGCCCGGCACGTGGGCAACCAGCCGTTCGCGGTGCTGCTCGGCGACGACCTCATCGACCCCCGTGATCCGCTGCTCACCCGGATGATCGAGGTGCGGGAGCAGTTCGGCGGCAGCGTCGTCGCGTTGATGGAGGTCGACCCGGAGCAGGTGTCGCTGTACGGCTGCGCTGCGATCGAGCCGACCGACGAAGAGGACGTGGTGACGATCACCGACCTGGTGGAAAAACCGGTGCCCGGCAGCGCGCCGAGCCGGTGGATCATCATCGGGCGGTACGTCTGCGATCCCCAGATCTTCGACATCCTCCGGCAGACGCCGCCGGGCCGCGGCGGCGAGATCCAGCTCACCGACGCACTGAAGGTCCTCGCCAAGGACCCCGCCAGCGGCGGGGTGTACGGGGTGCTGTTCCGCGGGCGGCGCTACGACACCGGGAACAAGCTCGACTACCTCCGCACGCTGGTGATGTTCGCCTCCGAGCGCCCGGACCTGTCCCAGGAGTTCGTCCCCTGGCTGCGCGAGTACCTGGACTCGCGGCCGTGACCGCCCAGGTCGGCCACCATCACCACGCTGTGGACCCGAAGGACCTGACCAGCGTCGAGGCTCATCTCGCGGACATCGGCGACAGCATCCGCCCGCTGCCGCCGACCCAGCTCGGCATCACCGAGGCCGAAGGCTGCGTGCTGGCCGAGGACATCACCGCGAGCCGCCCGCTGCCGCCCTTCGACAACTCGGCCATGGACGGGTACGCGCTGATCGCGGCGGACGTCGCGGGGGCCGCCAAGGACGCCCCCGTCACCCTGCGCGTCAGCGGTGAGGTCGCGGCCGGCGACACCGGGGCCTACGCGGTCACGCCGGGCAGCTGCCTGCGGATCACGACCGGGGCCCAGCTGCCTGGCGGAGCGGACGCGGTGGTACCCGTGGAGGACACCGACGGCGGGATCGCCCGGGTGGCGATCCGCGTCGCGGTGGAGCCGGGCCATGCGGTCCGGTTCAGCGGCGGGGACGCGCGCGAGGGCGAGGTCCTGCTGAAGCGGGGCACCCGGCTCGGGCCCATGCAGATCGCCGTGCTCGCCGCCGCGGGCCGGGCCCGCGCCGAGGTCTACCCCCGGCCCCGGGTCGTGGTCATCTCGACCGGCGACGAACTCAGCGAACCGGGCCATGCCCTCGCTCCCGGCAAGATCTGGGACTCCAACAGCTTCATGCTCGCCGCGGCGGCCCGGGAGGCCGGCTGCCTGGCCTTCCGGCACGGCCCCGTCCCGGACGACCCGCTGGAGATCCTGCCCGCCATCGAGGATCAGCTGCTGCGGGCCGACCTGATCGTGACCAGCGGCGGGGTCAGCATGGGCGGCGAGCACAACGTGGTCAAGGACACGCTCGGGCGGCTCGGCACGATCTGGTTCCGCAAGGTCGCGATGCAGCCCGGCATGCCGCAGGGCTTCGGGACGATTGGCGAGGAGGGCACCCCGATCTTCACGCTGCCCGGCAACCCGGTCAGCGCGTACGTTTCGTTCCAGATATTCGTGCTGGCCGCGCTGGGCGCCCTGCAGGGCCAGCCCGGCCGGCAGCTGCCCTCGGTGCACGCGACCGTGACCAGGCCGGTGCACTCGCCGCCGGGCCGCCGCTCCTACCTGCGCGGCGTGCTGAACCGTACGGACGGGACGGTCGAGCCGCTGCCTGGGCAGGGCTCCCACCAGGTCGCCACGCTCGGCCGCGCCAACGCGCTGATCGTCGTCCCGGAGTGGGTTGTGCAGATGAAAGAAGGAGACGACGCCGAAGTGCTGTGCCTGCCATGAGCGGCCCGCGATGAGCACCGAGCTGACCCACCTCGACGAGGCGGGGAAGGCCCGCATGGTCGACGTCTCGGGCAAGGACGTGACGGCCAGGACGGCGCGTGCGTCCGGGCGGGTCCTGCTGTCCGCGGCGGCCGTCGAGGCGCTCCGGTCCGGGCAGGTGCCGAAGGGCGACGCGCTGGCCGTCGCACGGATCGCGGGCATCCAGGGCGCGAAGAAGACCCCGGATCTGATCCCGCTGTGCCACCCGATCGGGCTGCACGGCGTCACCGTGGACCTGACGGTGACCGGCGAGGGCGTGGACATCACGGCCACCGCCCGCACGGCCGACCGCACCGGCGTCGAGATGGAGGCCCTGACCTCCGTCAGCGTCGCCGCGCTCGCGGTCGTCGACATGATCAAGGCCATCGACCCGGCCGCGGTGATCACCGATGTGCGCGTGGACGAGAAGGCCGGAGGGAAAAGCGGGCCATGGCACCGCCCTTTACCGCTACCGCCGGACCGGTGTTGCTGATACCGAACGGGCCTGTGATGGGCATCGCCCAGATGATGCCTGCCCGCTCAATGAGCTCAGGGGAGCAGTGATGCGGGCGCTCGCGGTCACCGTGTCCAACCGGGCTGCCGCCGGGGTGTACCCGGACCGGTCCGGGCCGGTGCTCGTCGACCTGCTGCGCCGCGCCGGGTGCGACGTCGTGGACGGCCCCCTGGTCATCCCGGACGGCGATCCCGTGGCGGAGGCGCTGCGCAACTCGGTCGCGGCCGGGTATGACGTCGTGGTGACGACCGGCGGTACCGGCCTGACCCCGACCGACCAGACGCCGGAGATGACGCGCCCGCTGCTGGACCGGGAGATACCGGGGATCGCCGAGGCGATCCGGACGGCGGGTGCCGTGGCGGGCGTGCCGGCCGCGATCCTGTCCCGCGGGCTGGCCGGGCTGGCCGGGCGGACGCTCATCGTCAACCTGCCCGGCTCCACCGGTGGCGTCAGGGACGGGATGGCCGTGCTGGGCCGCATCCTCCAGCACGCCGTCGACCAGGTGCACGGCGGCGATCACCGGCCTGCCCAAACCGACGGTGAATCCGGCGGCGCAAGCGATTAGCCTGGTGATCACGACGCATTTAGATGACGCCCAGGCACTTACCAGGGAATGATTGACCCGTGGGACGAATGCGCGGCTGGCCCGTCACCTTGTACGAGCCTCGGCTGCTGGACGCACCTGTCGCCCTGCGCCCCGTCCGGGTCCGGGACGCACGCACCTGGCGGGAGATCCGGGTGCGGAATGCACCGTGGCTGCGGCCGTGGGAACCGACGAATCCCGAAACCCCGCTGTACCGCTCCAGCCTGAGCCCGTACGTCTCGATGGTCCGGGCGATGCGCCGGGAAGCACGGCTCGGGCAGGCACTCCCCTGGGTCGTTACGTTCGGTGGTGAATTTGCCGGGCAGCTGACGGTCGGCAGCATCGTATGGGGGTCCGCCCGCTCCGGCCAGGTCGGCTACTGGATCGACGAGAAGTTCGCCGGCCGCGGCATCATCCCGACCGCGCTGGCGATGGCGGCCGACCACAGCTTCCGGGTCGTCGGGCTGCACCGGCTAGAGGCCAGCATCCGGCCGGAGAACCAGGCGAGCCGCCGGGTGGTGGAGAAGCTGGGCTTCCGCGACGAGGGCCTGCGGCGCCGCCAGCTGCACATCGACGGCGCCTGGCGGGACCACCTGTGCTACGCGCTCACCGTGGAGGAAGTGCCGGATCGCCTGATGACGCGCTGGCGCAGTGCCGTGCTCGCCGCGAAGTCCGGGACCGCCGCCGAGGCCGGCGGTTTCCCGCCCGGGGCTTTACCGGCCGCAGATCCTCAGTAGCGATCCTGCGAGGGCGGCCTGAGGCGGCTGAGGTAGGCCACGTTGATCGCGACGACGCCGATCCAGACCACCAGCACCCCCCAGAAACCGGCCGGATGGGCACCGGCCGCGGTGGCGATCGCGCTCAGCGGGATCGCCATCACCAAGGTGGTCAGCACGAAGAACGCCGCGCTGCGCGGGCGGTGGAGGCCGGGCATCCGGCCGTGACTCGCCAGCCGGGCGTCGACGCGGGCGTCGATTTCCCCGCCCACCTTGGCCAGAAATGATTCGATCACCGCGCTCTGGTACTCCGGCGGGAGTTCGCGATGCGTTTCCGCGGCGGCGCGGATTTCGTCCGCCGACATCGATGAGATTGCCACGGACAAGATGTATCGCAGGACGGCCCGGCCGCACACGGGGGAAAACCCCCGAACTGGGGATGCCATTGTCCGCCCTGTGACGGAACCGGTATGAGTGATCTCACGACACACCGGGCGCGGTACTCGTCACCGCTCTTCCCAGCATTTACGCTGCGTCACGGGAGTGGGCTTCTGTCGGCATTCTTCATACCGCTGACCCGCTTCGGTCCCGGGGAAATCCCGGGTCCTGCTCCGATCGCCCGGCGGACCATCGCCGCCCGGTAACGACCGCGCCGAGGGGAGGGACTGTGAGCAGCGCGATCTTGTACGTCGCCATCGTGGCGATCTGGATTGGCGTGCTCGTCCCCCGGTGGCTCCGTCATGAACACGCGCGCGACGGCCATCTGCGGCTGCGCCGGTTCTCCCCGGGCGGCCGCCAGCGGGCCAGTGACACGGCGGCGCGAGCTGGTTTCAGCGAGGATGGGCACCCCCGGTACACCAGTTTCGGCGGTGACGCGCAGGCCGATCGGCCACAGAAGAACCCCGCCACCGGTCGCCACAGCTATAACCCTGTGTCACATGATTACAACAGTACGTACGTTTCTGCGCCGGTGAGCGGGAACACCAGTGACATGGCGCAGCTGTATGAGACGGACGTGGCGCCCTCGCAGGTCCGATCGTATGGATGGTCGGCCGAGGAGTACCTGCGCCAGGAACGCGGCCACGCGCGCCACCCGCGCGGCGGGAAGCGGCCCGTAGAAAGCCCCGCGGGCTCCTATCACGACGGGCACCGCGGCGGCGAACCCGTCCCCGCGTCCGCTGCGTCTACCGCGCCGTCCGTGGCTGCCGGGGTCTCCGGCGAGCGCCCGGGGACGGCCGCCCGCGAGCGGCGGGCGCGGATGGTCCGGGGCCGGCGCCGGATGCTGTGCATGCTCCTCGTCCTCACCGTGGCCGCGGTGTGCCTGGCCTACGTCGGGGTGGCCGCCTGGTGGGTCGTCGTCCCGCCTGCGGTCCTGCTGGCCGGGTACCTATTGCTGCTCCGTGAGGCCGCGTACGCCGACGCCGAGGCGCGTGAACGGCAGGCCCGGGAGCGGTCCGCCGCGACGGCCCGGCGGGCCCGCGAGGCACGGCAGGCCGCGGACGCCCAGCGCGGGGCGGGCACCGGGTCGTCCCCGGTGTGGCCTGCGCACGAGACGCTGCCGCCCGCCGAGATCATCGACATCTCCGAGCGGGTCGGCGACCAGCTCTACGACCAGTACGCCGACGCCCGGCTCCGCGCCGTGGGCGATTAATACGGCAACGGCCCGTCTTCAGCTCTCGCCACAGTTCGCGGGGATCTTCGCTGATCAGGCAGTACGGGCTCCCGCCGTCCCGCGACAGGGCTTCAAACCGGGTGGCAACCTCGGCTCCTGCGGCACGCCGCACCGGCTGGCCGCGATCACCAAGAACCGGCTCAAGCGCATCCAGTACCGGCCCGCCCTCATCGACGGGTTCCTCGCCCAGACCGGCCTCAGCCTCGAACCCCAACCACCGTAGAACCAGACCCCGGCCTCTCAGCCCCTGTAACAAGGTTCTGAGCGGAATCCAGGTTCCATGGTCGCTGAGGCGGAGCTGCGCGGTGAGCCTGGCGTATCGAAGGCGCAGACGAGATCAGCGCGTCCTTCGCTGAAGTGGGCCCAGCCGTCGTAGTGGGCCGGGATGACCGCGGCAGGTCCCAAGACCGCGGCAGCGGCTGCCGCCCGGATGCTGTCCAGGGTCAGCGGGCGGTCCCGGAACTCGCCCTGGACGCGGGCGGCGCCGGCGTGCAGGACGGCCGCGTCGATGGCCGGGGTGCGCCGGGCGATCTCGGTGACGGTCGCGATGGAGGCGTTGTCCCAGCTGACGTAGATGGCGGGCAGGTCCTGCCCGGACAGGACGAAGCCGATGACCTCGCAGTTGACGAAGCCATCGGCCCTACGACCGCCCCGCCCGCGACCGAGCGCGCGTGAGCGCCGGATCGCCTCCAGGCCCGGCGAACAGGGCCGCCTGACGCGGCACCCGGCCCAGCCTGCGTCATGTCCCGGAACTCGTTGGCCTTTGCCAGGCGCGCCGGGACGTGATCAGGCAGACGCCAGACCCCGGCAATCAGCGGCCGGCTTCACCAGCGCGTCACCGCCAGTACGAGCGCTACCCTGGTCGCTTGCTGCCCTGGTCGCGCCCCGGGCGGGACATTCCGGGAGCCACGCCGACGGCCCCCTAGCTCGGCGCGCGAGCAGCCCTGGTCTTTTGCTAGGCTGACTGACGTTCTTGGGGCTGTAGCGCAGTCCGGTAGCGCACCTCGTTCGCATCGAGGGGGTCAGGGGTTCGAATCCCCTCAGCTCCACGCAGGTCAGAGGCCGGTTCCGATCGAGGGACCGGCCTTTTTTGATCTTGTGGCAGCAGCAAACGGCAGCAACCATCAGGCGAGCCAGTCACTGAGCTTGCGGAGCGCGTCCCGGGTGGCATCGGACGGGGCTCCGGTGTAGATCTCCATCGTGAGGGCGATCTTCCTGTGCCGCAGGATGCGCATCGCGACCCGGGGGTGCACGTCGAGAGCGGCCAGCAGCGAGGCGCAGGTCTTGCGGGTGCCGTGGACGGTGATCCTGGGGATCCTCGCGGCGGCGACACAGCAGTCGAAGCTGCGGTTGAAGTTGCGGGGTTCGATCGGCGTGCCATGCCGCGTGGTAAACACCAGGCCAGTGTCGATCCAGCCATCTCCAGCCCGGTCACGGTCGGCGTCCTGTCGTCGCTTGCGGATCTTCAGCGCGGCTACGCACAGCTCCGGCAAGGGCAGCGGTGCCTCAGATGTCTCGGTCTGACTTCACGGCGGACGAGCTGGCCTCGCCTGGTCTCGCAGGTTCAGCCAGTTCTGCTGTGCTTCCTCGTAGGTCTTGCCCCGGACGTACTTGCGGTAGCGGGTCCCGTCTGGCCGGGTGCACCAGACGTACCCTCGCCAGCCTTCACCGGACTGGTACAGGGAACCTTCGCTGTTCCCGCGTTTGCTCACCCGCTAGCCTCCTTCGCTTTCCGGGCGACATACTCATCGACGTATTCGGGGAGAATGCGCCGGTTGCCGCCGTCCCTGGCAGGCCCGGGCCAGGCATCCTGGACGTAAATGTTGAAGACAAGCAAAATACATTAATCACATCACATCGTGCGGGAAGAATCCATAATATTGCTCCATGCGCAACGTTGCGGTACAGCTGGCCATTGAGTTTCATCCTTCGGTTTGGGGAACAGTCGGGCAGTGGGTCTCTGCCATCGGTACGACGTCAGCGTTCTTGGCAACGTTCTACGTGATCCGACGTGACGCAAGAGAACGTCGGCAGAGCCAAGCGCGAAAGACGTCTCTTTACGTCGTTAAACGCGAACGCACTCCAGAGGAAGTCCAGGGCAAGCATAAGACTTGGTACGACTTGACTGTAAAAAACCTTAGTGAAGAGCCAATCTATGACGCAACGTTTATGATGACCGATGGTAAGCGCCTCATAGATAGCGTCGGCCACAAAGAAATCATCTTGCCTGACGAAACCTTTGAAACACGAAAACATTACTCAAATGTTGTTTTGGGCGGCATTGATGTCATCTTCAGAGATAACTCGGGCCATCATTGGAGGAGGAATGTTCAAGGAATTTTGACGGAACGCAGTGATTTGGAGATCTGGGCATATCGACGTTTTCCTGAAAGAATTCTAAATGCAGTACGGCGCTCGAACTACGACCGAAAGCGCCGTAAGAAACAAGGAATAACCGGATAAGAGCTAGGCGGCGCATGCCGCAGAGCAACGCACATTAGGCAAGTAGGGCCCGATAGGTACAGCGCTAAATTTAGATTGCTCGTCAGATCCATCAGTTGAAGCAAGGTGCCGGTGCAGCAGCAAAGTGCGGCAGCCGCATTGCCTTGCGTCGACCTCAGCAGACCCCTTATAAGCCAGTAAGCTGCGGCACCGACCAGCAAAGACCTTGTTGCAACTAGATAGCAAGGAGATGATCCATAGTCTGATTCCGGTCACATACGGCAGGCCGCATACGGCAAATGTTGCCAAGTTAAGCCGTATTAGATCAAGGCGGCGCCGCGCCGCTGGACCGGTCTCTCGCGCCGGGCACAAGCCGGGCCACACCAAGCAGACGAGCAGGCCAAGCTGGCTTGCGCACGGGCCGACCTATGGAGCCGTCTTCCTCGTTTATCCCAAGTCGCCGCGTGGCGCCGCGCCAAGGCGCCGATAGCCCTTCAACGATCCCACGCGAACGTGGCAGACTGCTTCCATGTCCTACCATGCAGATTTTTGGCTAACTGTGGGCGCAGCAGCTCCAGTAATCGCACTTGCAGCTGTAGTTTCTAAGGCTGAGGCGGCCGACTTGCGAGACAAATTCTTTACTAGCCCGTTCTCCCGCCCCGCAGATATAAGAGATGTCGATACTATAATGTACAAATCAGCCAAATGGCTTAACTGGCTGGTTATCGCCAATCTACTTCTGCAAGTGGCAGCACTAGCGATAGCGCTTCTATCCCTGGCGGTTGAACATGACCAGGTTCCGCTAGGAGTTCCTATAGTAGTGGAGCCTCTTGGAGTCCTCCTATTGGCGATGACTGGCTCTGCGGCGATCACACTACGGTCTGCTCCCGACCGCTATGCCAAGCTGAGGAATGCCCGAGCCCAGTTTGATGAGCTGAGAAAGGCTAGGCTTGAAGCCATGCTTGAAGAGGAAAAGCGAGGACATTCGGAAGAGTCTAACGAAAAGTGAGCAAACGCCCATCTCGCAAGTTTCCAGACTCACCTGACAATTAAGCGTCAAACCAAAAATACCCAGCACCCGCACCCGCATATTTGGGTGGTGACTAACTGGGTGACAATCGCTGAACAACCGCGAACTACGACGGACGCCAGCGCACCTGGTCATCGTGGCAGAAAGTCAGAATCGTACTGACCATCAACTTATCAATATTGCCTTACAAGCGACGAGTCAGAGGTTCGCAGGTCAGGCGGATGATGCCAGTCATCGATGTCCCCGTCGATGATCGTTTAACCGTCTTTCGACCGTCGTCCTGGGCGTCGGCAATCGGCACTCCGCGATCTCAGCCGGGGAGCCCCGGCATGCATTTCTGCTGATATCTGCGCTGCCTGAACAAGATCGTGGTCATCCGAGGGCCGACGGCCGGCGTTGGCGGGCCTCGAATCTGCCCACTGGCCGACATGAGGAACTGCCCGGAGACGCCACTTCGATCGCGGAACGTGACTGCATGCGTAATCACGGCCGCTCCTGATCCGCCGTTCGGCCACTCTTCACGTGTTCCGGTCTTGCGATCGGTCATTGTTTTCTCTCCCTCATGTGGTTACGGCGGGGCTGAACGTGGTTCGTGCCGCCGATGCTACGAATCTGGGCGTCACGTCAGGTCCGCCGGGGGATTTTCGGAGCCGTTGTTTTTCTTTGCTTCGGCGTGTGCCGCTTCGGCGAGCCGTTTGATCGTGCCGAGGCGCCGGTCCCAGTGCGCGGCGAGGTCAGCCATGGCCCGGGTGGCCTGGTCGAGGCGGCCGGCTTCTACCTGGTAGAGGACCTCCCGGCCCTGCTTGCGCCGGCTGACCAGCCCGGCCTGTTCGAGCACGGCCAGATGTTTGGAGACCGCCTGGCGGGAGAAGGGTACGTGGCCGGCCAGCCAGCTGGCGCTGACCTCACCGTTGCTGACCAGCAGGTCGAGCACCCGGCGGCGGGACGGGTCGGCGATGGCCGACCACAGATCGTCGCCGGCCTGCGCCGTCATCCCGGTTGCCGCGTCGCGAGGATGCGGGCGAGGCGGTCCAGGTACTCGGCCCAGCCGTCCTGGTGCTCGCCGGCGTACCGCTGCTTCTCCGCGCCAGGCCAGGCGCGCAGCTCGTGACCGCTTTCGGACACCCGCAGACGGGTCCGCTCGCTGCCTTCGGGCGTGAGCGTGAACTCCACGAGCATCGAGTTGCCGGTCACTGGTTCCTCCCCGCGGGGATGGTTCCAGCGGAACGAGAAGCGAGCCGGCGGGTCGACCGTCTCCACAACGACCGGGCCGCCCTGGTCCCCGAACTGCATATAGCCGTGCGCGCCGGGTTCCACGACCAGTTCCACCCGGTCGGCGAACCACAGGCTCATCTGATCAGGCTCGGTGATGGTGCGCCACACCACCTCCGCCGGCGCCTCGATCAGAACCTCCCGCTCAATCACCAGGCCTGCCATCCGGTATCAGATCCCTCCGTGAGCGCGCCGGCGGCCATCGCCGGCCGCGGGTGCCCCAGGTGGCGCCGCATGCCGGCCATCGCCCACTCCGGCGCCCTAATTGCAACCGACGGTAGCACGTCAGGAGGCAGATGTGCAACCAATGCTTGCAGCTGATGCACTGTGCGCCGTTCCGCGGACGCGCAACTTGTTGTTGCACATCATAGTCGCCATTTGCTACCATCGGTTGCATATTGAGAAAGGGGAAGACATGCAGGACGTCCTATGCACTGGTGCCTCAGCCGCTGGTACCCAGGGCCGTCGGCCTGGCTCGCCCAGCCCGGGGCGAGCCAGCCTCCCCAGACGCCCGGGAAGCGCTGGCGAGCCTTCGCCCTGCTGGCGGCGGCCCGCGGGTATGAGAGCTTCCCGCAGGGGCTGGCACCACTTCGAACCGGCAACTCGACGACCGGAGGCAAGGCAATGACCGCACGCAACGACCAGATGACGAGCTTTACCTACACGACCTACATCCACGCCACGCCCGAGCGGGTCTGGCAGGGCCTCACCGACCCCGCCGTCACGAAGCGCTATTGGCGGCACCACAAGGCTGGTGCGAAGACCTTCCGCTCTGACTGGAAGAAGGGCTCGACCTACGACTTGGCGCACGAGGAAGTCGGGCTCGTCGTCAGTGACCCCGAACAGGTGATCCTCGAGTCCGACCCCTGCCGCCGGCTGGCCTACACCTGGCACACCATCACGCCCGAGTGGGCCGCCAGTGTCGGCATGGACGAAGCCACCGCTCACGCCTGGCGCGCTGAGCCGCGCTCCAAGGTGGCCTTCGACATCGAGGACGCAGGGCAGGGTGTGATCAAGCTCACGGTCGCCCACGAGGGCTTCGAGCCTGGCAGCGACGTCCTGCAGGGAATCTCGAACGGGTGGCCTGCCGTCCTTGCCAGCCTGAAGACCCTGCTCGAGACAGGGTCAGCGCTGCCCTGGACGTAGCGGATCGGCCAGGCCGGGACCCGTGGAAGCCCCGGTCCCATCGGACGCGCCCGCCGCTTGCGGCGGCCTGAGGTATTTAGCGCCGATTTTCACTAAGCGAATCGCCCTGGTCCGGGTCAGGCGTACTCGTAACGGAGGGTCCGGCCTTCCCACCAGGGGACGGCGGAACTGACCACGATCGTCAGGTGGTGCATGGGCGGTGGCAGGGCTTCCCTAGCCATGGCGGCGGTCTGGGGCGAGCGGTTGCCGCTCGCGCTGCCTGGCCTAGCGGACGCCCGTCGGGGCTGCTGATCGTTCCCGGGCCGACTGCAGCACGGCCGAGCCGAGCCAGCGGCTGGCCTGCGGCCGGGGCTTGCACGGCGCGCCCGGCGGAGCGAGCAGCAGCAGCCTCACGGCGCGGTCAGGTCGGCCGGGATGACGATATCCCGCTTCTGGATCTTGCCAGTCGGGCCCTTGGGCAGCGCGTCGACGAGCCACACGTGCCGGGGGTACTTGTACGCCGCGACCTGGGCCTTGACGTAGTCGCGCAGCTCCTCAGCGGTGCTGGCGGCCCCCGGCTTGAGGGCCACCGCGGCGCCGACCTCCTCGCCCAGGGCCGGGTGGGGCAGGCCGATCACGGCGGCCTCCGCGACGGCGGGGTGCTCGTAAAGCACCTCCTCGATCTCCCGCGGGTAGACGTTGTAGCCGCCCCGGATGATCAGGTCCTTCTTCCGGTCGACGATGTAGAAGTAGCCGTCCTCGTCGACCCGGGCCAGGTCACCGGTGTGGAACCAGCCGTCGCGGAGCGCCTCGGCGGTGGCCTCGGGGCGCTGCCAGTAGCCCTTCATCACGTTCGGCCCGCGGATGACGATCTCGCCGACCTCACCCTGCGGGACCTCGCGGTCTTCGGGGTCCACGACGCGCATCTGCACGTCCCGGATCGGCGTGCCGATCGAGCCGGGCTTGCGCTCGCGGTCGGGGTGGTTGAACGAGGCGATCGGGGAGGTTTCCGACAGGCCGTATCCCTCCAGCACCGGGACCCCGAACGCCTCCTCGAACCCGCGCATCACCTCGACCGGCAGGGCCGCGCCGCCGGAGATGCACGTCCGCAGCGCGGAGGTGTCGTAGTCCGCGCGGTCAGGCTGGTGCAGTAGCGCCACGTACATGGTCGGCACGCCCTCGAAGACGGTGACCCGGTGGCCGGCGATGATCCGCAGGGCGTGCCCGGCGTCGAATCGCGGCAGCAGGGTCAGGCACGCCCCGGACGCCACCGCGGCGTTGAGCGCGACCGTCTGCCCAAACACGTGGAACAGCGGAAGCCCGCCGAATATGACGTCGTCGGGGCGCGCGCGGACGATGTCGGTGCACGCCACCTCGGTGTTACTGCGGAGGTTGCCGTGGGTGAGCTCGGCGCCCTTCGGGTGGCCGGTCGTGCCGGACGTGTAGAGGATCACCGCGGTGTCCTCGTCGTCCCGCTCCACGACCTGGTAATCCGGGGCCACGGAGGCCAGCAGATCGGGGAAGCTGCCCCCGTCCACGACGATGGGTTCCGCGTTGACCTCCTCGGCACCGCCGCGGGCCTGGTCCGCGAACGCGTGCCAGGCGAAGATCAGCCCGGCGCCGGAGTCGCCCAGATAATAGGCGACCTCCCGCGCCTTGAGCAGCGGGTTCATCGGGACGACGACGCCGCCGGCGCGGAGCGCCCCGTAGTACACCACGGGGACCTCGGCGACGTTCGGCATCATGATCCCGACCCGGTCGCCGGGCTTGAGGCCGCGTTCGTGCAGCAGCCCGGCGACCCTGGCGCTCGCATCGTCCAGGGCCCGGTAGGTCATCGCCGCGTTGTCCACCCGCACGGCCACCCGGGCGGCGTGGGCGCGGGTGGTGTCCGTCAAATTCTTGGCCAGGTTCGTCACGGGTTCATTGTCCGGCCGGCGGCCCGTGCGGTCGTCGGTCCCCGGTATCAAGCCAGTCCCCGGGCGTTGGTACGCCGGCACAACAGTTGTGCCGGCGGGCCGAGGAACTGGGCCCATCCTCGTGTTGCCGGCACGTTATCCGCGAGTCCGCGCCTCAGCGGTTCGGGCATCGCCCGCGGCGGACCTGGTCGAATCGGTGTCAGCGCTCATTACCAGCCGAGCGTAGGCCGCGGGACGCTTTCTTCCATTGGTCGCTCGTCACGAACCCGGGGCCGGACGTGGTTCCGCAGGCACAGGCCTTCGCCGTGGAAGCCCGGTCACCCGGGCTGTCACCTGGTTCAGGTGATCTGCGCTGTGGCACGAGCCCGCGCAGCCCGCCGAGATCGAGGCCGAGCGCCTCGATCTCGGATCAAGTACATGGTGAACGTCTGCTCTATGGAGCCATCGTCGGCGGCCGGCGGGTGAACGCGAATCACCGGGATCCGGTGATGACCGCTCACCTGCCCAGCGGCCAGCCTAGGTCGACGGCACGCACCTCACCATCGAATTCGACGGCGCCCTCGACAACTGAACCAAACGAAACAGGAGGCTTCCGGCCATGAAAGTAGCACTCACCGGTGCAACCGGGTTCATCGGATCTCACGTACTGACGGAACTGCAAGAGCACGGCCACGAGGTGACCGCGCTCGTCCGCGACGACGCCCAGGCCGACAGCGTCGCCGCCCGCGGCGCCACACCGGCCGTGGCCGACCTCTACGACCGGCCGACCGTCGCGAGCCTGCTCGGCAATGCGGACGGGGCCATCCACACGGCCAGTCCCGGCGACGCCACCAGCGCGAACCTGGACTCCGCCGTGGTCGATGCGGTGATCGATGCGTTCGCCGGCACCGGCAAGCCCTACCTCCAGATCAGCGGCCTATGGATCTACGGGTCCAACCCCGCTATCACCGAGGAGTCTCGCTTGAACGCGCCCGCGATGGTGTCCTGGAAGGAGCCGATCGAACGCCGGGTGCTCGGCGCGGCAGGCATGCGCGGAGCCGTGATCGTCTCCGGTAGCGCTTACGGTGACGGCGGGGGAGGGATGCCCGGGCTGCTTCTCGGCTCGCCCCGGGACGACGCCGGCAACTTGATCATGCTCGGCACGGGCCAGCAGCACTGGTGCACCGTGCACGTCGCGGACCTGGCCGACTTCTTCCGGTGCGTCCTGGAAGACGACTCGGCCCGCGGCCGCTACGTCATCGGCAACGGGTTGAACCCGACCGTGGCCGAGCTAACGCAGGCGGCCGCGGTCGCAGCCGGCGCCCCGGGAGCGGTCCCCGGTTCCGATGACGAGGCCCGGGCACGCCTCGGCGACTACTTCGCCGAGGTCCTGCTGCTCGACCAGGGCACCAACGCGGCCAAGGCCCGGGCCGAGCTCGGCTGGTATCCGTCCCATCCATCACTTACCGACGAGTTCCGCCACGGGAGTTACCGCAACTGACGGGCAGCTGACCGCACGCAATGGGCAACGCAGATAGCGATGCTCGGGTCCCCCCGAACCGCTGCGAGCCGGGCTGCTCAGCACGCTGGCGGGCCTGGCCGCTGACGATGAGCACCACGCTCGCCTGCGAGGCACCCTGCTGAGGGCAAGCCGATGGCTGGGCTTGTCCGTGCTGCAGCCGGGTATGGCGATGATTCCCGGCCGCGTATGGTACCGGAAGGGATGACGCTAGGACTGCGCCGTCGGCGGTAGGGCGTTCCGCGTACGCACGAAGGCAGGCCCGTGAGGTGGCTCCGGCAACCCCCCGGCTGATCGACCGGGGTAATCTTCTCGCCACACTGGATCGCGCGGTGGCGGGGAAGGTGACGATCATCTCAGCGCCGGCCGGCAGCGGGAAGACGTCGCTGCTGCGCGCCTGGGCTGACCGCCCGGGCCAGCGGCACCGGCTTGCCGTGGTACACGTGCAGCGCGACCAGCAAGACGCCCAGCAGTTCTGGCTGGCCCTGCTGCACGCGGTCCGCCAGGTTTCCGCCACCAGCGGCGCGGAGCCGCCGGCCGCGACACCCGAGTTCAACGAGCGATCGATGGTCGACCGGGTGCTCGCCGAGCTCGCAGACCATCGCGGCCGCGTCACCGTGGTCATCGATGATCTGCACGAGCTGACCTCGCCGGAGGCCCTGGCTCAGCTCACGCGGCTGCTGACGCACCTTCCCCCCAACGCGCACGCGATACTGGCGACGCGCCGGGATCTGCGGCTGGGCCTGCACCGGCTGCGCCTGGCCGGCGAGCTGGCCGAGATCCGCGCGGCTGATCTGCGCTTCACCGGGCGCGAAACACGCGAGCTGCTCGGGGCCTCGGGTATCGCGCTGTCCGAGGCCGGAGTAGCGCTGCTGTACGAGCGGACGGAAGGGTGGGCCGCGGGCCTGCGGCTCGCGGCGATCTCGCTGGCCGGCCACCCCGACCCGGAGCGTTTCGTCGCAGAATTCTCCGGAAACAACCGCACGGTCGCCGAGTACCTGATCGCCGAAATGCTCGACCGCCAGCCCGATGAGGTCCGGCGTCTGCTGCTGCGCACCTCGCTGCTCGATCGGGTCAACGGTGAGCTGGCCGACCTGCTGACCGGGTGCCCTGGTTCGGAACCGATCCTGCTGGAACTCGAGGACGCGAACGCGTTTGTCGTGTCGCTGGATCCCGGGCGGACGTGGTTTCGCTACCACCACTTGTTCGGGGATCTGCTGCGGCTGGAGCTGCGCCGGACGCGGCCCGGGGACGTGCCGGGGCTGCACCGGCGGGCCGCCGGATGGTTCACTCAGCATGGCGAGGTGGTGGACGCCATCCGGCACACGCAGGCGGCGGGCGACTGGCCGGAGGCCGCCCGGCTGCTCGCCGACCATTCGTTCAGCCTGACGCTCGACGGGCAAGAGCAAACCATCCAGGCGCTGCTGCGGGCCTTCCCACCGGGAGCGTGCGCGGATCAGCCCGAGCTGGCCCTGGTGCGCGCGACGGGTGACCTGGTCCGGGGACGCCTGGACGAGGCGGCCGCGCACCTGGCGGTCGCCGAGACGCACGCCGAGACGGCGACGCCGGATCGCCAGCGCCGCCTCCGGGTGGCGATCGCGTCACTGAAGCTGTCGCTGGCCAGGCGGCGCGGTGACCTGGCCGACGTGCTCGAGCAGGCCAGCTTCCTCGCCTCCCCGGTGACCGGGCAGTCCGACGAGGACATCGCGCTGGGCAGCGACCTGCGCGCGGTGGCGCTGATGAACCTGGGGACCATCGAGGCGTGGTCCCTGGCGCTTGAGGACGCCGAACGCCACCTGCAGGAGGGCGCCGCCCTGGCCCGGGACATCGGCCGGCCCTACCTCGAAGTTGGCTGCCTGGCGCAGCTCGGGTTCGCGTCGAAGATCCGCCCGTTCACCACCACCCGGCGGTGCTGCCTGGAGGCGATCGCGCTCGCCGACGGGCACGGCTGGGGCACCGAGCCGGTGATCGCGCCCGCGCTGGTCACGCTGGCCGCCAATGTGGTCTGGACGGGTGAGTTCGACGAAGGCGAGCGATGGGTGCAGCGCGCCGTGCAGGCCCTGCAGACAGACACCGGGCCGGGCATCAGGGTGCTGGTGCACCTGGCGACCGGGATGCTCCACGCCGGCCGCGGCCGCCACCACGAGGCGCTGCAGGAGTTCACCGCGGCCGAGCGCCTGCGATCGCAGCTGGCGGGCTCGCACGCGCTGGCGAGCCAGGTGACCGGCTGGATGCTAGCCACCCAAGCCCGCCTCGGGATGCCCGGCCAAGCCCGCGCCGCCCTCGCGGCGCTGGCTGACCAGCGGGCGGAGCCGGGCGAAATCCGCAATGCCCGCGCGGTGATCTGCCTGGCGGAAGGTGATCCGGCCGGGGCTCTCGGCGCGCTGGCCGATGTTCTCGATGGCACGGCGCCGGTCATCGGTTACGTCACGGTCGTGGAGGCTCATCTGCTGGCCGGGCTCGCCCACCGCCAGCTCGGTGACCAGCGCGCGGCGAATCAGGCCGCCGAACGCGCACTCGCCCTGGCCGAGCCGGACCGGCTGGTCCTCCCGTTCGCGATGACCGGCTCAGGGGAACTGCTCGAGGCTCTGCCGCGGCATGAGACAGCGCACGCCGCGCTGATCACCGGCATCCTCGATGTCGTGCACGGCTCATCCCTGACAGCCGAAGACCAGTCCCCGTCGCCGCCGACCGAGGAACTCAGCCCGAGCGAGCTCAAGGTGCTGCGGTATCTCCCGACGAACCTGTCCCGCCCTGAGATCGCCAGCGAACTGTCCGTCTCGCCGAACACGGTCAGCACGCACATCCGCAAGATCTACGCCAAGCTCGGTGCCTGTGACCGCTCCTCGGCCGTGCAGCGCGCGCGAGAGCTGCGGCTACTAGCGGCCGGCCGCACACACTAGATGGTCTGTATCTGGGTTTCTGTGATAGGAAAATTGGGTGCAATGATCGTCCACCTGGCATCAGGAAAAGAATCGCGGGTCGTCGCGGCGAAGGCCGCCTACCCGGGCGCCCGGTCGGGCCGCGCCTGATCATCGCGGCCATGCGCCGGCGATCAGAGCAGGAGGCTGTTAGTGAGTGACATCCATGACGACCGGGCAGCCTTGTTCGCCAACTTGGAGAGCGCCGAGACGCAGCCTAAGTTCTGGGATCGAGTCGCCGACGACGTCGACTGGACCGTCGAGGGCACACACGCCCTGTGCGGCCGGTACCGCTCGAAGGCAGACTTCGTAGCCGCCACCTTCAACCGCCTTCAGGGCGTGCTGGTCGGGGGGGCGGCGCTGAAGGTCCGGCACATCTACGTGGACGGCGACACAACGATCGCGGAGCTGCGGTCCTCCTCGAAGTCCAACGAGGGCGCGACGTTTGCCAATAACTACTGCTGGGTGTGCCGCTTCGACGGCGACATGATCGTGGAGGCGCGCGCCTACCTCGACTCAGCCATGGTCGACTACACCATCCATCGCAACGAGAATCTCGCATGGCAGTAACCGGCACAGACGGGCGTATAGACACTCGCTAGAGGGAAAGTGTCCGCGTATCGAGCGTTCGAGGTGACAGGCAAGCGGCAGTTCCGGCCCGTCGAGCGGCAAACCCGGGATCCGCTGCCGGGCCAGGTACGGCAGCCAGGGTGACCAGCCGTAAGCGGCTCAGGTTCTCCGAGCCTGGGCATCCTGCCGCCACGCAAAGACCCGGCACCCATCGGGGAGGACGGGGAAGAGACGAGCTGCATTCGTGGCGAACGAGAACACACCCTGGCAGGACTAAACTAACGGTATACGGCATCGTATCGATTGAGCCTTCAGTAGCGGGCGATGCTGCGGAGAGGAAGGCCGACGTGTTCGAGGCGGCCGATATCCGGGAGTGGCGTGGCCACGACGTTGTTGACCCCGAAGGTCACAAGATCGGGGAACTGGAAGCCATCTACGTCGACACGAGCACGGATCTGCCAGCGTTCGGCACCGTCAAAGTCGGGATGCCGACCCGGCACCGGCTGGCGTTCGTTCCCCTGGCCCAGGCGATCGTAGGTCCCGGATACCTCAAGGTCGCCTACAACAGGAAGCAAGTCAAGGATTCCCCCTCGATCACCACCGACGGCGAACTGCCAGCGGCCGACGAAGAGGCCATCTTCAAGCACTATGGTCTGCCATACCAGGCAGGCACCAGCGGTGAACGGCAGCTAGCCCGCCGCTGAGCGGTACAAACGAGCGGAGAACCAGATGATTGCCCTCTTCCTACTCCTCGTGATCGTGGCGATCGTGCTCGGCCTCGTGGGTGTCGTCGTCAAGGGTCTGCTGTTTTTGCTGTTCATCGGCATTGTCGTGTTCCTCGGCGCCCTTCTGTTCGGTGCCCTGCGGATGCGGCGGCGCTCCGGAAACTCCCCAGCGCGTTAACCCTCACCCCATTCCCGATGCCACGGCGAACTGACCACCAACCCCGACCACACGGGAACGCACCGCAGACGCTGAGGACCTGCGGGCTGCGGTGGACGAACACCAGCCGGACGTCACGGTGGTGGACGTGCGGATGCCGCCGGGCTACACCGATGGGGGCCTGCGCGCCGCGATCGCCATCCGCCGTGACCACCCGAAGACCGGGGTGCTGGTGTTCTCCCAGTACATCGAGACCCGGTACGCGGCCGACTTGCTCGGTGCGGCGTCCGGTGGCGGCGCCGCAGGCGTCGGGTACCTGCTCAAGGACCGGGTCGCCGACGTCCAGGAGTTCGTCGAAGCAGTGACCCGGGTGGCGGCCGGGGGCACCGCTCTCGACCCGGAAGTCGTAACGCAACTGTTCGGCGCGAGCCGCCGCACCGACGGGCTCGGCGCGCTCACCGCGAGGGAGCGCGACGTGCTCGGCCTGATGGCGGAGGGCCGGTCCAACGGCGCGATCGCCGGGATTCTCGTGATCTCGGAGCGGGCCGTGGAGAGGCACGCCGGGAACATCTTCAGCAAGCTCGGCCTGGCCCCGTCGGACGCCGATCACCGCCGGGTGCTGGCCGTGCTGCGCTATCTGGAGTCCTGATCAGCCCGCCAGGGGCTCATCCAGGGCAGGGTTCGGCGGCCTCCCCGCGTTGCGGCCGAATCGATGACCGGCAGAGACTGGAGTGGTCTGGGCGCCGACGAGCGAGGGGACTGCCGTGAGCGAACTCGACCGGCTGGAAGCAGCGGTCAGCGAATGCCGCGAGATGATCCGCGAGGCCCACGCCGCCACGAAAGACCTACGTGCCGCCGTACGCGAGGCGAAGAGAGAGCTTAACGACCTGGCGAAGAACGAGGTTGCGGCGCAAATCCAGGCTGAGGTGTCCCGCCAGCTGGAGGAGCTGGGCGAACGGACCGGTGCGGCCGTTGACGTGGCAACGCAGCGGGTCATCGCCGAGTTCGACCGGTTCGGCGAGTCCCTGCTCGGTAAGGAGACGTACTGGCAGACGGCGAGCGGCCGGCGAGCGGCCGCCCGCCCCGACACCGATGTGGTGTCGCTCGACGTCGAGGCCGACAGCCAGGACCGGTAAAGCCGGGCCGACGGGCAGCCCGCCCCGAATGTTCGCTGGTACATTCATTGAACTATCGAGTGCGGGAGAGCTGCTGGCGGCCGCGGCTGATCGCGCCGGAATGGCCCCGGCGACGGTGCGCGCCCCGGCTGACCAGGGTCACCCCAATCGCTGGCGCATCCTGGCCGTGCCGGCCGCGGTCGCGGTCATGGCGCAGCTTGACCTCCATCTTCCTGCTCAAAGCCCTGGCAAGCTGAAAGCCCTGGCAAGCACTGAGCTCATTGGTGAGCGCGGCGGCGACTGGCCGCCGCGCTCACTGTCATTCTGCCCGAGGTTTCCGTATACACGGTTTCATTTTGGAACAGTTCTTATGTGCACCCGTCGCACGTAAAAAAATGGCCGAAACTAGCACCGGCCAAAAAGATCAGTGCCAGGGAAACGGCCGCTTCCTGGTGAAACGTCCGGATCCCGGAAATCGGGTCTAGCATGACGCGTCAAGCCGATCGCCCGGCCGAGCGCCGGGCATAGGCAGCCAATGGAGGCGGCGATGAAGGCACTGGTGTATCAGGGACCGGGGCGCAAGGAATGGCGGGACGTGCCCGACGCCGCCATACAGGAGCCGACGGACGCGGTCGTGCAGGTCGACACGACCACGATCTGCGGCACCGACCTGCACATTCTCCAGGGCGATGTCGCCGCGGTGACCGAAGGCCGGATCCTCGGGCACGAGGCGGTCGGCACCATCACCGCCGTCGGCGACGCCGTGAAAGGCTTCTCCGCCGGCGACCGGGTGCTTGTCCCGGCCATCACGAAGTGCGGCCGCTGCGAGTACTGCCAGCGCGGCATGCCGTCGCACTGCCAGACCGTGGGCGGGATCGGCTGGATCTTCGGTCACCTCATCGACGGGACGCAGGCCGAGTCGGTCCGCGTCCCCTACGCCGACACCTCGCTCTACGCGGTGCCGGCCGGCGTCACCAACGAGCAGGCGATCTTCCTCGCCGACTCGCTGCCCACGGGATACGAGGTCGGCGTGCTCGCCGGGCAGGTGCGGCCGGGCGACACGGTGGCCGTGGTGGGCGCCGGGGCTGTCGGCCTGGCCGCCATCCTGACCACCGGGCTCTGGGGCGCCTCGAGGGTCATCGCGATCGACACGAACAAGTTCCGGCTCGGCACAGCGCTGGAATTCGGGGCCACCGACATCGTGGAGGCCGGGGTCAGCACGCGCGAGGACGTCATCGGGCTCACCGACGGTCTCGGCGTCGACGTCGCCATCGAAGCGGTCGGCTATCCGGAAACCCTGCGGACCACGGCCTCCCTGGTCCGGCCGGGCGGCACCATCGCCAATATCGGCGTGCACGGGGTCCCCGTCGAACTGCCGATGCAGGACATGTGGATCCAGAACGTCACGCTGACCATGGGACTGGTTAACACGGTCTCCATCCCGACCCTGCTCAAGATGGTCGCCAGCGGCCGCATCCCGGCCGAGAAGATGGGCACCCACTCATTCACGTTCAGCCAGATGGACGAGGCGTACGACGTGTTCAAGAACGCCGCCGCCAACTCGGCCATCAAGGTCATCATCACCCCCGCCTGAACGGCGGCCCCCGGCGGGACGGGGCGGCCCTCGGCGGGACGGGGCGGCTTCGCGGCAGCACGCGCGGAAAGCCTCCCCGGCCGCCGGGCAGGCCCCTCGCGGCCGGGCGGCGACCGCACGTGGCCTGACCGCTTCCCGCAGGCCAGCCCGCCGCCAGCGCCACCAGGCCATGTCTTGTAAATTGCTTAAAGCAATCGAATAATCACAATGAGTGTCTGACGGGCCTGAGGCTGCGGGCGGGACGGGGGAACCCATCGTGGCACGTGCATCAACCCTGCGGTGGCAGGTGGTCACCGGATCGGTTGTCGCGCTAGTGCTGACGGCGGCCGCGCTGGCCGTCGCGCTCACCGCGGTGGCCAGCGCCCGGGGCGACAGCCACCAGCTCTCGAAACGGCTGGTACCCGCCGCCGCGTCCTCGGTCTCGCTGGTCAGCCTGTACAACGCGCAGCAGAACGCGCTCCGGGACTACGTCACGGCGGGCCGCTCCGGGACACTGGCGCCCTACCGCGCCGTCACGGCGCAGATTCAGCAGGAAGAGTCCCATCTCGCCGGGCTGGTCCGCGGCTACCGGGCGATCACGCCGCAGCTGACGGCGGCCGAGGCCGCTCAGCGTGCCTGGCTGGCCCACGTGGCGGCCCCGCAGCTCACCGCGGCGGCCCGCGGTGATTTCCCCGCCGCGCAGGCCCTGCAGGCGGACATCACGCAGGTGCGGCCGTACGTCCTGGTGGTCCGCTCGCGCGGGGCGGCCCTGCAGGCCCGGATCGCCGCGGTGCAGCAGGCCACCACGGACCGGCTCACCCACGCGCAGGCCTGGCTGCTCGGCGCGCTCGTGGGATTGTGCGTCGTCGTCGCCGCGTTCACGGTCGACGCCCTCATCGGGGTGACGGTCAAGCTGCTCAGACCGTTCCGGGCGCTCCGCCAGGCCGTGGATGCGGTGGCGCACGGGCAGCACGGCACCCGCATCCCGGTGATCGGGCCGGCCGAACTGGCCGACCTCGGCCGCAGCACGGAGCTGATGCGCACCGAGCTGGTGGCGGCGCTGACCGAACGCGAGCACGCCGAGCAGCGGTTCCGGCGGTTGTTCGACTCCGCTCCCGACGCGATGATCGCGGTCGGCTCCGACGGCTCGATCGTCATGGCGAACACCCAGGCCGTGCGGCTGTTCGGATACCCGGCCCCCGACCTGCTGGGGTCCCCGGTGGAAATGCTCGTGCCGGAGAAGGTACGGGACGCCCTGGCCGCGGAGCGCGCGGAGTACTTCGCCGACCCGTCGCGGCGCATCGACAACCGGCTGCACATGTCCGTGCTGCGCCGGGACGGCAGCAAGTTCCCGGCCGAGATCAGCCTGAGCGGGCTGCCGACCGAGCGCGGGACGCTGGTCACGGCCGCGATCCGTGACGTCTCGGAGCGGCTGGCCATGGAAACGGAGCGGGAGCGGCTGCGGGCCGAGGCCGAGCGTCAGCGCGCCGAGCAGCGGCTGCAGCAGGCGGCACGGCTGGAGAGCCTGGGCCAGCTCGTCGGCGGGGTCGCCCACGACTTCAACAACCTGCTCAACGCGATCCAGGGGTATACCGACCTCACCGCCGAGCAGGTAACCGAGCTGGCCAGGGACGACGAACGGCTGGAGCCCATCCTGGCCGACATCGGGCAGGTCCGCTCCGCCGCGCAGCAGGCCATCACGCTGACCCGGCAGCTCCTGACCTTTGCCCGGCACGAAGTGATCAGGCCCGAGGTGTTCGACCTCAACGAGGCGGTCCGGGGGGCGGCCCAGCTGCTGCACCGGACGATCGGCGAGCACATCGACCTGGTTCTGTCGCTGGATCCCGGGCCATGCCAGGTTAAAGCGGACCCCAGCCAGATCCAGCAGGTCCTGGTGAACCTTTCGGTGAACGCCCGCGACGCCATGCCCGGCGGTGGCCGGCTGACGATCGACACGGCCGTCATCGACGCCGACGACGCGTATGTGGCCAGCCGGCCCGAGATGAAACCGGGCCGCTATGTCCGGCTCCGGGTCTCCGACACCGGCACCGGCATCGACCGCGCCACCATCCAGCGGGTGTTCGAGCCGTTCTTCACGACCAAGCCGAAGGGCGGCGGGACCGGGCTGGGGCTGGCCACCGTCTACGGCACCATCACGCACGTGGGCGGGACCGTGCAGATCTACTCCGAACCGGGCCTGGGCACCACGTTCAGCGTGCTGCTGCCGGCCACCGGCGAAGAAGCCGTGCCGCACCCGGCGGCCGTCAACCCCTGTGACGACTGCCGCGGGCACGGCGAGACGATCCTGCTCGTCGAGGACGAGGAGAGCCTGCGCCAGCTGACGAGCCGCATCCTGGCCCGCAACGGCTACCGCGTCTGTCTCGGCGCCAGCGGCCCCGACGCGGTGCAGCGGGCCAGCGATCCGGCTCAGGTGATCGACCTGCTGCTCACCGAGGTCATCATGCCCGAGATGCCCGGCAACGAGGTCGCGGCCCGGGTGCGGGCCATTCACCCGCACCTGCCCTGCCTGTTTATGTCCGGGTACGCCGGGCCGATCCTCGACTCGCATGCGGCAGGGGCCCCAGCGGCCGACATCCTGGAGAAGCCGTTCACGGAAACCGGCCTGCTCACCCGGGTCCGGCAGGCCATCAGCCAGGCGCGTGCCGAGCAGCACTAGCGCACCGGGCCGCGCCCCGGATACCGGGCGGATCAGCGGGGATCAGGGCCGCCCTGGGCGCGCTGGTCACCGAGCAGGCGCTGCACCCGGGACAGCATGTCGCGCAGGTTGGCCTCGGAGGTGGCGTCGACCGCCTCCCGCATCGGCAGCCAGCGCAGCGGGGCGCCGGGCGACTCGGGCCGGGCCACGTCCGGCTCGCCGGTGGCGAAGATGAACCGGACATCGGCGTGCTCGTGCGCGGGCTCCTTACTGTTCGCCGGTACCGAGACAATCGCCACCTGCCACAGCTCCGCGTCCGGCCACGGCGCCAGATCGGTCAGCCCGGTCTCCTCCCGGGCTTCGCGCAACGCGACGGCCAGCGGGTCGCTTTCCCCAGGATCGCCGTGCCCGCCCACCTGCAGCCAGGCCTGCTGCCGCTGATGCCAGCGGAGCAGCACGCGGGCGCTGCCCGGGTGCACGATCACCGCCAACGCCGTCACGTGCAGCGGGTTGGACCGCAGCCACGGATCCGGGGTGGCCGCGGCCAGCTCTCGTATCCGCTGCACGTCGGCGGCCTCGGCGGCACCGTGCGGCTGGTAGCGGTCGAGCAGGTCGAGCAGGGGGCGGCCGGAACTCATGGCGGGCGGATCTCCTCCGGCGGGAACAGTACTGCCCGGAAGCCTAGCCTCCCCCGGCTGCGGCCAGGCCGGGCCGGTCAGCCGGTGTGGTGGCCGACGAGGCTGCCGATGGCGAAGGTGACCCCGATGGCCAGCGCGCCGAGCACGAGCTGGCGGAACCCGGACCGCAGCACCGGCCGCCCGGTGAGCCGGCCGACGGTCATCCCGCCGGCCGCCAGCGCGACCGCGGTGACGGCCAGGGCGACCGCCAGCACCGGCAGGCCGAGCAGGTAGGGCAGCAGCGGCAGGAGCGCGCCGAGGGAGAAGGCAAACAGCGACGCCACCCCGGCCAGGACCGGGGACGGCAGCTCGCTGGGATCCACGCCGAGTTCCTCGCGGGTGTGCACCCGCAGCGCGGTACCCGGATCCTTCGACACTGCGGCGGCCATCCGGGCCGCGGTTTCGTCATCGGCGCCGTACTCGCGGAAGTAGTCGGCCAGTTCCGCCTGCTCGGCGGCGGGGAACCGGGCGAGCATGCTGCGTTCCAGGTTGACCTCGGCGTGCACGAGCTCGTTCTGGTTGGTCACCGAGATGTACTCGCCGGTGCCCATCGAGAACGCCCCGGCGACCAGGGCGGCGACCCCGGTGAGGATCACCGCGTGGGCCGAGACCCCGCCGCCGCCGACGCCCGCGATCAGCGAGGCGTTGGTCACCAGCCCGTCGACCGCGCCGAACACCGTCGGCCGCAGGGTACCGCCGGAGACGTCGCGGTGCCGGTGCGACCAGCCGGCCCCGAGCGCCGCCGCGCCGGTCACGCCGGACGGCTCACGCTTCCCGTTGTCGTCTGTCACCTGGCAGAGCCCGAGGTCTTGTGCATCCTCCTAGGATGCCGGAAAGAGCGGCGCCCCGGCCCCCCAGGACCGGGGGCGGCCGGGAACGTGCACCGACCAGCCGGCCTGCCGCCACAGGCCCGCGTCCAGCGCGCACCGGGCGTCGATGATGACCCGGCGGGCCACGACCGTGCCCAGCACGGCCGGGTCGATCGCGCGGTAATCCGCCCACTCGGTCAGGTGCAGGACCAGATCGGCGCCGTCCGCCGCCTCCGGCACCGACGCCGCGTACCGCAGGTCCGGGCGCTGGCGGGCGGCGTTCGGCATGGCGACCGGGTCGTGGACGGAGACGATGGCCCCTTCCGCCGCCAGCCGGCCGGACACGTCGAGGCTCGGTGAATCCCTGATGTCGTCGCTGTTGGGCTTGAACGCGATACCGAGCACGGCCACCCGCTTCCCGGCCACCGCTCCCCCGGCGGCCGCGCGGGCCAGGCTCGTCACCCGGTCCCGACGGCCCAGGTTGATCGCGTCGACCGTGCCGAGCAGGCTGGCGACCGAGGGCACGCCCAGGCCGGCTGCGGTGGCCCGGAACGCGCGGATGTCCTTGGGCAGGCAGCCGCCCCCGAACCCGAGGCCCGGGCCCAGGCATCTCCGGCCGATCCGCTCGTCGTGGCCGAGGGCCTCGGCCAGGCGGGCGACGTCGGCGCCCGCCGCCTCGCACACCTCGGCCATCGCGTTGATGAAGGAGATCTTGGTGGCCAGGAAGGCGTTGGCCGCCACCTTGACCAGTTCGGCCGTCTCGAGATCCATCACCAGCGCCGGGATGCCCGCCGCGAGCGGCCCGGCGTAGACCCGGCGGAGCAGGTGTTCCGCCGCCGGCGACGTCACGCCGAAGACGAAACGGTCCGGGCGGAGGCTGTCCTGGACGGCGTAGCCCTCGCGCAGGAACTCCGGGTTCCACGCGAGGTCCACACCGGTCCCGGCCGGCGCCGCGTCCCGCACCCGGGCCAGCAGCGAGCGCGCGCTGCCGACCGGGACCGTCGACTTGCCGGCGATCAGGGCCGGTTTGCGCAGGTGCGGGGCCAGCGCGCCCGCGGCCGCGTGCAGGTAGCTCAGGTCCGCGGCGCCATCGGCGCCCTGCGGCGTGCCCACGCACAGGAAATGGACGTCGCCGAATGCCCCCGCCGCCGCGTGCGACGTGGTGAAGCGGAGCCGGCCCGCTTCGAGGTTCTTACGCAGCAGCGCTTCCAGGCCCGGTTCGAAGAACGGCACCTCACCGCGGGCCGCCCGCTCGATCTTGTGCCCGTCCACGTCGACGGCGAGGACCTGATGCCCGAGGTCCGCCAGGCAGACGGCGTGCGTGAGGCCGAGATAACCGGCCCCGATAACGGTGACGGCGATGGATTCCATCGCGCCCCGCGGACCGGTATCCGGCATTGACACGCCCCTGGGTAAAATGGCCGCCTTAACCATAATCTTCTGGCATCATCGCAGCATATGAACGCTTTTTTACAGATCGGCGGCACGCCAGGAAGCCCTTTTAAGATTTACTTCACGCCGCTTTAACCCGTGCGCTGTATTCGCGTTGCGCAGCTTACGGATCCACGCAGATCAGGCCCCAGGGCCGGTCACCGGCCCGGGTGAGCACGAGCGTGGCCCGGTGCGGGCCGGCCAGCTTGAGACGGCGGTGGATCTGATCCACGTCGCCGGCCAGGCCGCGGCGGCGAAGGTCAGCGGCGCCGATCCCGCGGGCGCGCAGCCGCCGGGCGAAGTCCTTCTCGTTCCACGGGCCGGACTCGACGACCCGGAGGGTACGGGCGAACGGCGTGCTGCGGGCGGTATCGGCGGACAGGAACGCGATCCGGGCATCGATCTTCCAGGCGCCGAGCCGGCGGCCCAGTTCCTCCACCAGGCCGGCCCGGGTGACCGCCGGATTCGGGTCGAACAGGAAGGCGCCCGGCGGGGCCACCGGCACGGCTTCCCCCGGCGCCGGGAGCAGGGTGTGCCCCTCCGGCAGGATCGTCGCGCGCGCCGGGGCCGTCGCGAGGGCGGGTGACCACAGCACCGCCTCTTTCAGGTCCCGGCCGTCGGCTACGAACTCCGTCTCCCAGCCACCGGGCACGATCCCGGCGGGCAGGCCGGGCGCGGCCTTGACGGCGACGGCCGGGACGTGGCCGGTGAGCGCGAAGCACCACTCCAGCGGTGGCTCACTGTCCCCGGGCCGCCGCCGGCGCCCGCCGCCCGGCAGGCGGCGGGCCGGGTCCGCGAACACGGCCTGCACGCCCGCCAGGCTGACGTCGCGCACGTCGGACCGGCAGGTGCGCACCCCGGCCGCGGCCTCGTACACCCCGGCGTTGTGCACGGCCATCCTCAGGTGCACCGGATCCCGGTCGACGGCAAGCACCTCGCGCCCGGCGGCCAGCGCGATCAGGTCGCCGCCGATACCGCAGCCCAGGTCGGCGAGACGCTGCGGGGCGGCCCCGGCGAGGCGGCGGGCCCGGTGCCGGGAGGCGGCTTCCGAGGAAGCCTGCTCCAGCCCGGGCCGGGTGAACAGCATGCGCATCGACCGGCTGAACTTCGGCCCGGCCGCGCGGCGAAGCTCGTCCTGGGCGGTGGCCGCGGCGACCAGGGCCGCCGGGAAGTCGCGGCGCAGCCGGGAGGCCAGCGCCAGCGGAGGCTCGCCAGCGGCCCGGCCGGCCGCCACCCGGGCCAGGACTTCCTGCCCCGGCGCGGACAGCAGCGCCTCCACCCCGGCGGTTCCGTCATCCGGCGCGGTCCCGGTGCTGCCGTCCCCGGCGGCGGGCGCGGGCCGGCCACGGAGCGGGCGGTCTCCCCGGCCGCGCCGGTCACGGCCGGGGGACGATGACGAACTGCCGCAGGTACAGGTCGCGGAACGTCACCGGCCCTCGCGGGCCGGGCACCTTGTCGATGTTGATCCCGGTCTCCGGCACGGCCAGCAGCTTGAAGCCGTCGAGCAGGCGGGGCGTGGCGTTCCAGAAAGCCCCGGTCCCGGCGTAGGCCCCCAGGAACACGCCGGCCGCCTCGCGGTCCTCCGCGACGATCGCCGCCGCGAGCCCGGAGGTCTCGTCGTTGGCGATGGCGGCGGCCGCGGCGGCGCCGGCCGCCCGCGCGATCGTGACCGTCGCCTCGTGCCCGGTGTCCAGGGCCCATTCGTGCCCGAGCGGATGCCGGTGCGGCGGCAGCGAGGCCGCGACGCCGAGCCGGTCCAGCAGGACGGTGACCTCGGGAACGACCTCGTCCCAGAGCTGCTCGTGCAGGAGCAGCAGGTTCAGGCGGTTGCAGACGCCGAGCCGGTCCAGGCTGGCCTCGATGAGGAGCGCCGCACGCTCCCGGTCCGCGGAGGCGTCCAGGTAGATGACCGCACCGCCGTCCGCGTGCGCCAGCGTCCGCACCCCGCGCCGGGCACCCGCGAAGGCGAGCGCCCGGGTGCTCGCGCCGCTGCCGCGCAGGATGACCAGCGGGATCAGCCCGGGCTCGCCGACCAGCGCGTACGCGGCGGCCTGCCCGGGGACCCGGATGAGCTGGATCGCGGCCGGATCCAGGCCCGCGTCCGCCAGGGCCGGGGCGACGACCTCATCGGCCAGCGCGATGGCGGACCGGAGGGCCGCGGACCCGGTGCGCAGTACGCCCGCGTTACGCGACTTGATGAGCTGGGAGGCGATGTCGGCGACCACGTTCGGGCGGGCCTCGAAGTTCGCCCCGATCACCCCGACCGGGCGGCGCCACTCCTGTGCGACCAGGTCACCGGGCAGCTCGCGGATCACCCGGCTGGCCGGCTCGGCGGGCACGCCGGCCAGGGTGAGCAGCTGGTCAGCCATCGCCGCCAGCCGGCTGCCGTCCAGCCTCAGCCGGTCCATCAGCGCCCCGGTCAGGCCGGCCTCGGCGGCCGCCCGCATGTCGTCCTCGTTCGCCGCGGTTATCGCTCCGCTGGCCCGGCCGAGCCGTCCGGCCATCGCGCGCAGTGCGCCGCTGATGGCGTCCTCCGGGGCGCTGGCCAGGCTTCCCGCGGCGCGGTGAGCGGCCTGGGCGGCCGCCCGGACGGCCGCCACCGCCTCCGGATCGGACGGGAACGGCTCGTCCCCGGTCCGGGCGGCCGCCGGCTGTGTGGCATCCTCGCCGGTCATCGTCATCTCTTCGCCTCCCGCCCTCCATCATCCCAGCCCCGGTCACCACATCGCCCGGCTCGCGCGGATTTCATTGCGGCCCCGCGCTGGTGGCCGGGCCCGGGCCGGGCGCGACGGGCTCCGGGTTGCCGCGCAGCGGAGGCGCGTCGAGGCCGCAGTGCAGCGCGGGATGAGCCGGCCGCTCCGGCTCGCCCGGCAGCGGGCGTGCCCGCGGCGGATTGCGGATCGTCACGGCGGCCAGCAGGCCGCCTGCGGCGCAGGCTGCCGCCGAGATGAGGACCGCGTTACGGAATCCGTGCGACAGCTCGGCCGGGTGCAGGTAAGTGTCCCCGGTGATCCCGGCGGCGACCGGAAGCACGGCCACGGCGATCAGGCCGGCCGCCCGGGCCACGTCGTTGTTGACGGCCGAGGCGACGCCGGCATGCTCGGCCGGCACGGCGGACATGGCCGTGGAGGTCAGCGGGGCCACGTTGATGGCCAGACCGAAGCCGAACACCAGCACGGCGGGCAGCACGTCGGTCAGGTAGCCGCCGGACCCGGTGGCCCGCGTGAACAAGAGCAGCCCGGCCGCGATCACGAGCGGGCCGACCGACATCTGCAGGCGCGGCCCGATCTTCGCCGCCAGCGCACCGGACCGCGCCGACAGGGCCAGCATGATGGCGGTCACCGGCAGCAGGGCGGCCCCGGAAGCAAGCGGGCTGTACCCGGCGACCTCCTGCAGGACCGTCGGCAGCAGAAACAGCGTCCCGCCCAGCGCCCCGTAGACGACGAATGTGACCGCGTTGGCCGCGGAGAACTGGCGGGACGCGAACACGTTGAGCGGCAGCATCGGGTTACGGCCCCGGGCCTCGATGACGATGAACACCGCCAGCAGCACGACCCCGCCGAGCAGCGACGCCAGCACCGGCACCGACGTCCAGCCCCGCCCGGAGGCGGCGATGAGCCCGTAGGTGATGCCGGCCAGCGCCCCGGTGATCGAGATGGCACCGGGCACATCCAGTGGCCCGGTCTCATCCGGCGCCCGTGACTCGGGGACGTGCCGGACGGCGATGGCCACGACAGCCGCGGCAATCGGCAGGTTGATGAAGAACACCAGGCGCCATGACACCGCGCTGATCAGCCATCCGCCCACGAACGGGCCGACCGCCGTGGCCAGGCCGCCGAGACCTGACCAGGCGCCGATGGCCCTCGAGCGGTCCTGCTCAGTGAAGGATGCCTGCAGGATGGCCAGGCTGCCCGGGGTCAGCAGCGCGGCTCCGACCCCCTGCAGGGCGCGGGCCAGGATGAGCGTCGTCGCATTCGGCGCCAGCCCGCACAGCAGCGACGCCAGCGCGAACCAGACGGTGCCGATGACGAAGACCCGGCGCCGCCCGTAACGGTCCCCCAGCGTTCCGCCGAGCAGCAGCAACGCGGCCAGGGACAGGGTGTAGGCGTCGACCACCCACTGCAGGCTGGCCTCGCCGATGTGGAAGTTGCGCCCGATCGACGGGAGCGCGATGCCGACCACCGTGGCGTCGAGGGCGGCGATGCCGGAGCCCAGCACGGTGGCCGCCAGCACCCAGCGTCCGGTACGGCTGGCGTAGCTGAGCCCCGCCGGGCCGGCGCCGGGCCGGGCCGCGGTGCTAGCCACCGGTCACGCTCAGCTCCTGGCCACAGGATGACGGGCGACGTCCACAGGCCCCAGTATGCCGCCCGGCCGGCCGGGCGGCCCACTGCGCAGCGGGCACGTTCTGGCACCGGCCGCGGGGCCCCCGGCGGCGCGGCCATGGGGCCAGCCGCGCCAATGGTGCTGATTTGCGGACGCATTGGGCGGACAGGGTCCCCCCGCGAGACCGGGCGGGGGATGATGCTGTTCGGTGACCGGCCGCGTGCACTGCGGAGCAGCCCGGGCCCGCAGGGTACCCCGCGGCGGCGGGCCGGCACCGGGACAGGTGTGGGCCTGCACATCACATGAGGGAGATGGCTATGACAGAAGCTTCGTTCGTGCCGCTTGCGGGCAGCGAACGCCAGACGCTTCCCGACGTCCAGGACGCGGGGCCGGTCGACGCGTCAGAACGGATCGAGGTGACGCTGGTCCTGCGCCGGCGGGCCGAACTGCCCGCCGAGCTGGTCACCGGGCCGGACACCATATCGACGGCAGAGCTGGCCGCGTCGTACGGCACCGACCAGGCCGACATCGACCGCACCCGCGACGTCCTGGCCGGGTACGGCCTGGCGGTCACGAGCACGCATCCGGGCTCCCGACGGATCAAGATCGCGGGCACCGCGGCCCAGCTGACCGAGGCGTTCGGGACGACGCTGCGCCGCGTTTCCAGCCCGGACCCCGCCGGTACCGGGCGGGTCGAGCACCGTTACCGGGAAGGCAGCCTGACGGTACCGGCCGCGCTGGCCGGGATCGTGATCGCGGTCCTGGGGCTGGACAACCGGCCACAGGTGAGCCCGCATTTCCGGCTGTCAGCGGAGGCCGCGGCCCCGTCCTCGTACACGCCGCCGCAGGTGGCACAGGCTTACCGGTTCCCGGCGGGCACGGACGGGACCGGCCATACGGTCGCCATCCTGGAATTCGGCGGCGGTTTCAGCGCGAGCGATCTGCAGTCCTACTTCTCCGGCCTCCGCCTTCCGGTCCCGTCGGTCACGGCGGCGAGCGTCGACGGGGCGTCCAACGCGCCCGGATCGGACCCGAGCGGCGCCGACGGTGAGGTGCTCCTGGACATCGAGGTGGCCGGCTCGGTGGCCCCCGCCGCGGCGCAGGTCGTGTACTTCGCGCCCAACACGGACCAGGCGTTCGTCGACGCGATCAGTGCCGCCGCCCACGCCACGCCGACCCCGATCGTGATCAGCATCAGCTGGGGCGGCCCCGAGGAGTCCTGGTCGGCGCAGTCGCGGACCGCGATCGACCAGGCGCTGACCGACGCGGCAGCGCTCGGCATCACGGTGACCGTGGCGGCCGGCGACAACGGCAGCAGCGACGGCGTGACCGACGGAAAGAACCACTGCGACTACCCCGCCTCCAGTCCGTACTCCCTGGCCTGCGGCGGGACCCGGCTGGAAGCCGACACCGGCACCGGTGTCATCAGCTCCGAGACGGTGTGGAACGACGGCACCTCCGGCGGGGCCACCGGCGGCGGCGTCAGCGCCGTCTACAGCGTGCCGTCCTGGCAGGGCAGCGCGGGTGTGCCGCCCGCGTCCGGCACCGGCGGCCGGGGGGTCCCGGACGTGGCGGGCAACGCGGACCCGCAGACCGGGTACCAGGTGCTGGTGGACGGTAAGAAGGCGGTCTACGGCGGTACCAGCGCCGTCGCTCCGCTGTGGGCGGCGCTGATCGCCCGGCTCGCGCAGGCCACGGGCCATCGGTTCGGGCTGATGCAACCGGTTCTCTACAGCGGCGTGACCCCGGGCACGACCGTGGCTGGGTTTAACGACATCACCAGCGGTAACAACGGCGCCTACGCGGCCGGGCCCGGGTGGGACGCCTGTACGGGACTCGGCTCGCCGTCCGGCACCGACCTGCTGACCAGGCTCGAGGGCTAAACCGGCGCAGGCGGCCCCTCCCCCGGGCCGGCCGGGCGTGGTCCTGGGCCGTCGGCCGCCGCATCGGTGGCCGACGGCCCGCGGCCGCCCGGCGGCCGCGCGGCCGGCCGGACCCGGCGGCCCCACGGGGCCCGCGAGGTCCACGGGATCCGCGGGGTCCGCGGGGCGGGGCGGCGGGCTCCCGGGTTGGCCCTCGTAGCCAGGATGGATCCGGCCAGGATGAGCGCGAACGAGCCGGCCATGGCCGCGGTGAGGTGCTCGCCGAGCACGAGGACGCCGAGCGCGACCGCCACCGCGGGATTCACGTAGGTGATCACGGTGGCCCGGGCCGCGCCCACCTCGGCGATGAGCCCGAAGTACACGACGAAACCGGCCGCGGTGCAGATGGCTCCCAATCCCGCCAGCGACGCCAGGACCTGCACCGACGGCATCGAATGCGGCCAGGTAAGGGCGGCCGCCGGTGCGTAGGCCACCGCCGCCATGCCCAGGCATACGGTGTTGGCGGCCACCGGCGGGAGGCCGGACAGCTTCCGGTTGGCGATGATCGGGCCGATCGCGTACCCGAGCGCGGTCAGCAGCACTTCGGCGACCGACAGCGCATCCCCCCGGGCCGCGTCCGGCCCGGCCAGCAAGGCGACGCCGCCGAACCCGATGATCAGCCCGGCCCATCGCACCGCCGTGAGCCGGTCCTGACCGCCGGTCAGCCGGGCGAGGACCGCGCCGATGATCGGCACCGCGGCGACGAGCAGGCCGCTCGTGGAGCTGGACAGGCGCCGTTCCGCGCTGGCCAGCAGGGCGAACGGGCCGATGATTTCGATGACGGCGAAGGCGACGAGCCATGCCCAGTGACCACGTAGCGCGCCGAGCTCCCGGCGGCGGAGCGTAATCGGCAGCAGGACCAGGGCACCCACCGTGACCCGGGCGAAGACGAGGACCGGGACGGACACGCCGCCGTCCGCCACCTTGATCAGCAGGTACGGGAGGCCCCAGATGAGGCTCATCACCACGAAGAGCACCCAGCCCCGTCGGCTCACCGGCCCGCTCCTTCCGCCACCGCCCCGGGCCGGCCAGTGGCGTGGGCAGGCTCGCTCAGCCGCGGCACAGGCTGGCCAGAGACGACGCTGGCCGCCCGCTGGCGAAATACCAGCGGGCGGCCAGAGCTTACGGCCGGCGGTCAGTCAGCCGACAGCCGATTACAGGCCTACGCACGCCTGGACGATGCCGAGGACGTTGACGCAGGTCCCGCCGCCGGACCCTGAGCTACCGGACCCGGAACCCGAACCGGAACCCGAGCCAGAGCCGGACCCGGAACTGCCGGACCCGGAACTGCCGGACCCGGACCCCGAGCCGGAACTGCCGGACCCCGAACCGGCCGAGCCCGAACCGCCGGAGCCGGTGCTGCCCGAACCGGAGCTGCCCGAACCGGAGCTGCCCGAACCGGAGCTGCCCGAGCCGGAACTGCCCCCGGACCCTGAGGACCCCGAGGATCCGGACGAGCCGGAAGACCCGGACGAGCCGGCCGATCCCGTGGCACCGGTCCCGGTTCCGGAAGGTGCGGAGCCGGTCCCCGTGGGCTGGCCGCTACCCGGCCCGGCCGCCCCGCTGCCAGACCCCTGGGTACCCGAGGGCACCCCGCGTGATCCGGCCGCGGACGTGCCGGGCGACGAGAGCTGCCGCGCGGCCAGGCGTCCCGGTGGCGTGCCGCCGTGCGACGTCCCGCCCCGGTTGGTCCCGGATGGCGCGCCGCTCTGGCCGGCCGCAGGCGCGGACAGCCCGGGCCCGGGCGTCACCCCGCCGACCACCGGCTCCTGGCTGGACGACCGCGGTCCCGGCAGCACGTGAATGGACACGGTGGCCATCAGCACAAAAATGACCGCCGCCGCCGAAAAGAAGGCCACCGGGAGCGTGCTCCCCGCCGGATGCAGCCGGACCACAGCCGTACACGTGCGCGCGGCCGCGCGCACCCGGTCCAGTGCCAGCGCAATGGCCAGCCGCCCGCCCGGAACCCGCGGGCCGTGGCCCATCCGGCCGCTGTGCCGTATCCGCCGCAGGGCGGCGCGACGTTGTTCTGGCGTTAGCCCAGGCAGAAATGAGATGACCGTATTCCGGCCCTCGGCCTCCGCAGATGCGTGTAATCCGGGCGACAGGTTGCGATAAACGATCTTGATCACGAGCCAGCCTCTTATTGCGTGTCATATCCATCGGCAAGTGAATGCACGCCCCCCCATGAGGCGTTCGCGTTAGGGAATATAACACGGCGGATTGCCCTGTTCAGGACCAAGGCCCTAACCGACGGGAACGGCGCCGGCCGGTTTATCCGCTTTTCTGCTTGTATGCCGGTACGCGTCCGGCGCGTGGGCGTATGCCGATCGATGGTTCCGGCGCTCCAGGGGACTGGCACCAATTCTGCATCTGCATTTGCACGCATTTCTGCACCTGCATATGAACGTGCAGAAAGGCCGGCCGCGGGCGCAAGGATAGGAGGCGGCGGGGACGGAGCCGCGCGGAGGCGACTACCCTCCGAAGGGTGATCTCCGCCGCGCCCTCCGCCGCGTCCCGCCTGGCGGGACCGGGTGCCGACGGGCAGAGCGGGCTGTCCCTGCGCTGGGCGCTGCCGGCCGCCCTGGCCGGCGGCCTGGCCCTGGCCGCCGCGTTCCCGCCGGCGGGCATCTGGCCGCTGGCCGCGGCCGGGCCGGCCCTGCTCACCGTGGCGCTGGCCGGCCGTTCCCTGCGCGGATCGTTCCTGGCCGGGCTGGTCTTCGGGGTCGCGTTCTTCTTCTTGATGCTGTCCTGGGTGCTGAACGTCGCGTGGTACGCGTGGGCAGGCCTGGCGGGTGGTTCGGCCGTCATCCTCGCCGTGCTGGCGATCGGGCAGCGGCTGCTGCTGCGGCTGCCCGGCTGGCCGGTCGCCGTCGCGGGCTGGTGGGTGGCCGCGGAAGCGCTGCGGGACCGCTGGCCGTGGGGTGGCTTCCCCTGGGGCAGGCTGGCGATGAGCCAGGCGGACGCGCCCACCGCGCGCTGGGCCGCAGCCGGCGGCGCGCCGCTGCTGACCTTCCTGGTCGCGCTGGTCGCCGCGACGCTGGCCTGGCTGATCCTCAGGTGCCTCGGGCGGCCCCGGGCCGCGGGCACCGGCCGGCCCGGGACCGCGGACGCCGGCCACCCGCGGACCGCCCGCTGGCCCCGGTGGCTCGCCGGGCCGGCCGTGGCCACGGTGGCGGCGTCGGGGCTGGCCGCGGCCGGGGCCGCGCTGCCGGTTGATCCCGTGGCCGGCAGCCCGACCACGGTCGTCGCCGCGGTGCAGGGAGACGTGCCGCACGCGCGCAACCTGCCGCAGCTGCTCAACGACAGCGTGGTAACCCAGAATCATGCACAGGCCACCGAGAAGCTGGCCGCGCAGGTCCGCGCGGGGCAGCGCCAGAAACCGGGCATCGTCATCTGGCCGGAGAATTCGACCAATCTGGACCCGTTTTACTACCCGGCCGTCTTCCAGGAGGTCTCGGCGGCGGTCAACGCGATCGGCCGGCCGGTCCTGGTCGGGGAGGTGCTGAACAACCCGCAGCGCAACGCCGGCCAGCTCTGGCTGCCGGGCCGCGGTCCCACGACCCTTTACGTCAAACGGCAGCTCGTCCCGTTCGGTGAGGTCATCCCCGACCGCGGCCTGCTGTCCCACATAACGTCGCTGCCCAGCCTGCAGCCCGTCAACTTCACCCCGGGGCACGGGACCGTCATCTTCACCACCGGGAAGATCCGGCTCGGCGACGTCATCTGCTACGAGATCGGCTTCGACGGGCTGGTGCGCTCCGACGTCGCGGCCGGCGCGAACCTGCTCGCGATGCAGACCAACGACGCCACGTTCGAGGTGGACGGGCAGACCGGGGAAACGCTGCAGCAGCTGGCCATGGCGCGGATCCGGGCCATCGAGTCCGACCGCGCCGTGGTGGTCGCCTCCACGATCGGGGTCAGCGCGATCGTCGCGCCCAGCGGGCGGCTGATCACCCACAGCGGGACCTGGCAGCAGACGGTACTGGAGGCACGGGTCCCGCTGATCAGCCACCGGACCCTGGCCGACACGGTGGGCGCCTGGCCGGAATACGTCATCGTCGCGCTGACCGCGGCCGCGCTCGCCCTGGCCGTGCTACGCGGGCGGAAGGCTCTGCGTTCCCGCTGACCGCGTGCTTGCCCGCGCCGGCCGCGCCTGCCGGAAAGGTAGCCTGGCCCACGTGAGGGTCGGGACGCAGACAAAGCCGGGAGGATCGCCGTGCAGGGCAGTAAGGTCGCGCCGGGAAAGCGGCTAGGGCAGCCGGCTGGCATCGCCCTGGTGGTCGTGCTGGCCCTGCTGGTGGCGGCGTGCTCAGCGGCGGGGCACGCGGTGAGCAACGCGCAGAGCGCCAGGAACGCGGCGAAGGCCCAGGCGGCCGCGGCCGCGGCGGACGTGAAGATCACCCCGGCGAACGGCACCAGCGACGCCGACCCGTCCGCCGGGATCACCGTCACCGCGACGCACGGCACCCTGAAGAACGTCGCGGTGCACACGTCCGGCGCGGCGGTGACCGGAAGCCTCAGCCCGGACGGCAAGGTCTGGCACACCCAGTGGACGCTGGGCACCGCGCAGAGCTACACGGTGACCGCCACCGCGAACGAGGGCAGCAGCGGAAACGTGAGCACCGCGAGCAGTTTCCGCACGCTGACGCCGGGCCAGACCTTCCAGACCCAGATTTTCGAGGGCTCCAACCAGACGTACGGCGTCGGCATGCCGATCATTCTGACGTTCAGCCAGCCGATCACCAACCGCGCCGCGGTCGAGCGCTCGCTGGAGCTGACGACCTCTAAGCCGGTCGTGGGCGCGTGGTACTGGGACGACAGTGAGCACCTCTACTTCCGGCCGCAGAACTACTGGCCGGCCGACACGCAGGTGAGCTTCACCGGGCACCTGGCCGGCGTGGAGGGCGCCCGCGGGGTGTACGCGACGGCTGACCTGACGCAGAGCTTCGACATCGGCCCCTCGGTGATCGCCGTGGCCAGCACCACGTCCCACCGCACGCAGATCTACTACAACGGCACGCTGCGCTACGACTGGCCGATCAGCACCGGCAAGGCCAGCACCGCCACCCCGAACGGCACGTACCTGACCATCGAGAAGGAAAACCCGGTCCGCATGATCGGCGGCACCCCGGGAACGGCGGGCTACTACAGCGAACTCGTCCCGTGGTCGGTACGGTTCACCTTCAGCGGCGACTACTACCACGACGCGCCCTGGTCGGTGGACTCCCAGGGCAACAGCAACGTCAGCCACGGCTGCGTCAACCTCTCGCCCGCCGACGCCCAGACGTACTACAACCTGGCTGTGCCCGGTGACCCCATCACCATCACCAACAGCACGAAGGCCGGGAAGTGGGACGACGGCTGGACCGAATGGTTCCTGACCTGGCCGCAGTACGTGAAGGGCAGCGCCCTGGGCAAGGCGGTCGAGGCCGGCCCGGACGGCAGCAGCTTCGTCGACCCGTCCTCGGTCCCCGCCGCCAGCACGTCCCCGCTCGAGGGGCCGTCGCCCGACAACTACGCGGCGGACTGACGCCGGCCCGGCCGCCCGGCCCGGACGCGTCACGGCGCCCCCCGGGTGGTGGGGGCGCCGTGACGGTGAAGGTGGCCTTGCTACGTGGTCAGGCGCCGGAGGGGTCGTCCGTCTGGTGGTGCGGGCGGCCCCATCGCTGCCCCGGCGACGGCGGCGTCCCGGTACCGTTCCTGGCCTGCTGCGGGGTGGTGTTGAGCGTCGCCGCGGTGGCCGCGCCGTCGCCGTCCAGGGTGACCGTGACGGGATTGGCCAGGCCGTAGTTCTGGCAGTTCAGGTTGGTGAAGGACATCGCCAGCCGGTTGGCCATGAACGTGAACAGGTTGATGCCGACGCCGGGCACCGGGGACCCGTCCGTGGCCAGCAGCGCCTGGTCCTTAGCCAGGAACACGGCCTGGATGTTGGACATGTTCTGGCAGAAGTTCGCCGGGCTGTCGGCCTGGTCGTTCCACCAGGTAACCGGCTGCTGCCCGACCTCGGCGCGGTAGAGGTCGGTCTTGGCCGCACTGAACTGGTCGTTGACCAGCACCATCTCGTCGTTTTCCGGCACCAGCGCGATCGGCGCCGCCTGGCTCTTGGCCGCGGACAGCTCGTCCAGGGCCTGCGAGGTGCCCATCGCGCCGGCCTGGGACAGGTCCGGCGCCTCGAACGGCCGGCAGCCCAGGGTCGGGTCGACGAAGGCATCGAGTAGCAGGTTGTCGCTGCCGTTGTTGATCTTCTGCGCGCCGGCCAGCGCGGTCTCGTTGGCCGCGTTGTCCTGGGCGGTCTGGCCGTTGCCGGTCAGCAGGTACGTCGAGGTCACGTTGTCGCTCGGGTCCTGGTCGACCAGGGCGAAGGACCGGGTGGACGGGCAGGCCTGCCCGGTCTTGGGCGACCGGCCGAGCGAGGGGACCTTCAGCCGGCCGACCCACTCATCCCAGTAGGCGGCCGCGAAGAACTGGGCACCGTTGCAGAAGGACACCTGGCCGAAGATGGACCCGTGCAGGCCGTCCGTGCAGTTCCCTTCGCGCAGCGCGTTGCGGGTCGCGCCGACCTGGGTCAGGTTGGTCCCGTTGAACCCGAAGTCGATGGTGACGACGGCGTTCCTCGGCAGGGTGGGCACGACCGGGGCCACGGCAGGCTGGGTACCCTGGGTGATGACGAGCGGCTCGTAGACCGCCAGCTGGCCGGTGGCCGGGTTGAGGATCGTGGCCTGGACGAAGGCGCCCAGGTTGGCGAAGTTCGCCATGGTGCACCCGGATGCCTCAGGTGAGGCGCCGTTGGTGCCGGTGAGCTGGTACGCCGTGGCCAGGCCCACGGCGGTCAGCGGGTGCGCCGGGACGATGATGTCGCAGCTCACATTGTTAGCCGCGGTGACGGGGGCGGCCGCCGTGGCCGCCGGGCTGGGCGAGCCACTGCCGGAAACGCTCGGCGAGGGCGATGCCGTGGCCCCGACCGCAGCCTGCTGGATCGTCGTGCGCTGTGTCCCTCCCGAGAGGGCGAGCATGACACCCAGCGTCAGGCCCAGTGCCATCGGAATGGCAAGCGGGATCGCCAGGCGTGCCGCGCGGCTCCGCGGGTAACGCCATGCAGGCCGGCGACCGGTTGGCATGTAATCCACCTCCACGTTTCCTCTCAAGCTCTCGGTGGATCACCGTAGACCCGCAGATCGGCCCACATGTAGCAAATCCGAAAGATTCGCACATTGTCCGCTTCCTGCCTGTGTCGGGCGGAAAGTCGCAAGCCACTTATTACGGACTTCTTACGTCGCAGATCAGCGACGTGATCATGGCGAGATAGCCTCGTGATAGATGGGCAGCGCCCAGTCCGCGCCGCCGCCGGGCGCCTTTTCGGCACGATCTGTTATCCGGCTGGCGACGAATCGTAACGAGCATCCCGGCCATCTCCCCGCAGGCCGGCGGCCCGCCCGCGGGCCGCGCCGGCGCCCGGCCCGCAGCACCACCGGGCCCGGCGCTGTCATGGCCGCGCCACACCCGCCACAGGCACCGTTGATCAGCACCGTTGGCCCGCCCGCCCGGAGCGAACCGGGAGAAATCAGGCCGCCGGAATCGGGCCCGCCGGGTGCACTTTGATCGTCACATCGCGCGTCAGCCATTCCTCCGTCAGATAACACCGAGCGGGACGATAGCGGGGCACGCCCGGGCGGCCGGCGCGACGTAACGGCCCGTTCCGGCCCCGCCGGTTCCCGGGCCCCCGGAACAGCAGGGACAGCAGGCACGGGGCTCAGGAAGGCCGGGCCCGGTGCCCTCCCCGGCCGGCCGGACCACCCGCCGGGGCGGCCACACCGCCACGTCACGGGCAGGAACCGGAGAGCCGGAAGCCGGAAAGAATCACCGCCTATGACGGATCGCACCGCCGTGCGCCGGCCCTTTCCGGCAGAATCCGCCGGTATCAATAACCAGCGCCATGGCGCGCAGATAAAAAGCACATGACCCATAACGCTGCCATTCAATTGCGCGCTGGTAATATGACCGTAAGCTGGGCCGGGGTCGCGCGATCCATGAATGGCGGGAATGGCCCGGGATGGTGCCGCGAACACCGCCGCGGCCCGGCGCAGGCGCGGTCACCCGGCGCGCCGGGTGGGGCGCCCGTGGCATCCGGTACGCCGGGGCGCAGGAGTGTGCCTGGGCACACGCATGACCGGCGGGTCACCGGGGCAGGCTGACGGCAAGGACAGTGTGGCCCCGGAGGTTGTTGGCACATGCGAAGAGGGTGGCTAGCGCATACCGGTGAGGGATATACGCTGTGGCGGAGCGCGCCAGTATCGGCCTGGCGCAGCAGCCCGCCAGGCACTCGTTCTCTCATCAGTCACGTCGGCCCCGGCATCGTCAGGGCGGTTTCGCCGCACCCATGACCCCCGGCCCGTGGAACTGTGTCGTAAACGTTATCGGTCCTTGATGTAATCAGCGTTTGGCCAAGGGAGCGAGGAGAAAGCGCCGTGCCGTATTCGGATTGGTTCCGCCGCATGGCATCCGGACGGGAGGCTGGCCGCCTGCGGGCGAGAAGGTCCGTGCTGATCACGGCCGTCTCGGCGGCACTCATCGTCATCGCGGGCGTCACCATCTTGCTGGTCGGACCGGGAAAGACCACGCTGCGGGCCACATCGGTCGCGGCCTCCCGCGTGGCGCACACGGTGCACCCCGCCCCGGCTCTTCAGGTGACATCGGTCACCCCCGGCGCCAATTCCCGTAGCGTCAACGGGACCACCCCGATTCAGGTGGGCTTCTCGGCACCCCTGGCGGCGCGCTCGGCGCTGCCCAAGGTCTCCCCCTCGGTGGCCGGCTCGTGGAAGGTCGACGGCCGCACCGCCACCTTCACGCCCGCCACCGGCTTCCCCGAGGACACCACGGTGACCGTGAGCATCCCCAGCGGCTCGGCCGGGACGCAGTCCGCGGCCGGAGCCAAGGCGGGCGCGGGTGGCTACCTGACGTCCGGGTTCACCGGGAGCTTCACCACCGCCTCGTACAGCACGCTGCGGCTTGAGCAGCTGCTGGCGCAGCTCGGCTACCTGCCGCTGACGTGGACGGCCAGCGGGACCCCAGTGCAACCCGCCGACGCGGCCGGCCAGCTGGCCGCCGCGTACAACGCGCCGGCTGGCAGCTTCAGCTGGCAGAGCGGGTACCCCTCCGTGCTGACCAGCCTCTGGTCGGAGGGCACCGGCAACCTCATCGTCACCGGCGCGGTCCGGGCCTTCCAGTCGGAGCAGGGCCTGACCATGGACGGCATCGCCGGCCCGGGGGTCTGGTCCGACCTGCTCAAGGCGGTCGCCGACGGGCACAGCAACGGCAACGGCTACACCTACGCGCTGGCCAGCGAGTCGCTGCCGGAGACGCTGACCATCTGGCACGACGGGCGGCAGGTGCTGAGCACCCCCGCCAACACCGGCATCCCGGAGGCGCCCACCGCAGAAGGGACCTATCCGGTCTACGAGAAGCTGCCGTTCCAGATCATGCAGGGCACCAACCCGGACGGCAGCCAGTATGCCGACCCGGTGTCCTGGGTCTCGTACTTCAACGGCGGCGACGCGGTGCATTACTTCGACCGCGGCTCCTACGGCTGGCCACAGAGCCTCGGCTGCGTGGAGCTGCCGGAGAGTTCCGCGGAGACCGCGTACAGATACCTGAGCTACGGCAGCCTGGTGACCGTTACCGGCTGATCGCGACGGGCACCGGGGCCAGGCTGGGCGGGATCACCTCGTCCAGCTCGGCCGGGGCGCCCAGGGTGGCGGCCAGGGTGGCCGCGAACCGGCTGGCGGGTGCCTGCCGGGCGACCCGGGCGGCCTCGGCGAGCGTGTCCACGTCGACCAGTTCGGGCGTCATGTGGATGCGCAGTCCCGCCTGGATCAGCCGGACGAGCTGGGCGCGCCCGGTGAACGCCTCGGACATGGGGACGCCGAGCGTCAGCTCGGGGTCGGGCAGGCGCAGGCCGAACATCCAGAACCCGCCATCCTCGGCTGGCCCGAACGCGGCGTCCGCCATGGTGCGGGCCAGCGGCTCCGCGGCCGCTTCGAGCAGGCCGGCGGTCACCTGCGGGGTGTCCATGCCGATCAGCACGATCGGGACCGGGAGGGCCGTGTAGGCGTCCCACATCGCGGCGGCGATCCGCTCATCGAGACCATCGCCACGCTGCGGGATCACGTCGAAACCGTCCGGCACCCACGGCCCGGGCTCGCCGGCCAGGGCCAGCACGCGCCGGATGACGCGGGTACGGCGCACCGCCGCCAGCGTGTCGGCCAGCGCGGCCTCGGCCAGCGCCGCGGCCTCGCGGGGGGTGAACGGCGGCGTGAGCCTGGTCTTGACGCGGCCCGGCACCGGCTCCTTGGCCAGCACGAGGATCTGGGCGGCGAGATCGGTCATGATGCCAGCACCTTGCGCATGTCCCGGACGGTCCGCATCGTGCCGCCGACGGTTCCGGTCACCTTCGATTTACCGGTCCGCGGGTAGTAGGGCACGTCGCGTTCCCGGACGCGCCAGCCCGCCTCGGCCGCCCGGACCACGGTTTCCAGTGGGTAGCCGAACCGGCGGTCCGCGATGGGCAGGCTGAGCAGTGCCTCACGGCGTGCCGCGCGCATCGGCCCGATGTCCCGGACGGCCACACCGGACCGGCGGCGCAAAGCCGAGGCGACCACGATGTTGCCCAGGCGGGCGTGCGCCGGCCACGCGCCCGCGCCCTGAGGACGCCGGCGGCCGAGCGCCAGGTCGGCCAGCCCGTCGCAGACCAGATCCGACACGAGCGGCAGGTCCCCGGGATCGAGGGACCCATCGGCGTCCATGAAGCACACGACGTCGTTCTTGGCGGCGTCCAGCCCAGCATGGCAGGCCGCGCCGTAACCGCGCTGCGGCACATGGACGACGGTCGCCCCGTGGTCGGCGGCGATCGCCGGGGAACCGTCGGTGGAGCCGTTGTCCGCTACGATCGGCCGGTAGCCGGATGGCATCCTCGACAGCAGCCAGGGCAGGGCACCCGCTTCGTTGAGACACGGCAGGACGACATCGATCTCCATGCCGGTGACACTACGTCTGAACTGCGCCGCCAACGGGACGAAAGCCCTTACGAAGCGGTGACGCCACCGCCGCCCGGGTGACCGGCCGGGACGCCTCTTACGGACTGGTGACGACGGCTCCGGACCCGGTCCGGCCGCCCCCGCCGCATGCTTGGCTCAAGTCATGCGGGTGCTGGTAACCGGCGCGGCCGGATTCATCGGATCACACATCCTGGAGGCCGCGCGCGACCTCGGCTACGAGGTGCGCGGGTTCGACTCGCTGACTCCTGCCGTGCACGACGGCATGCCCAGCTACATCCCCGGCGACGTGGACATGGTCGTCGCCGACGTCCGGGACGCGGGCGCGGTCAGCCGCGCCCTGGCGGGCGTCGACGTGGTGTGCCATCAGGCCGCGCTGGTCGGCCTCGGAGTCGACCTGTCCGATCTGCCCGGCTACTGCGACGTCAACGTGACCGGCACGGCCACGCTGCTGAACGCCATGGGCCAGGCCGGCGTCCAGCGCCTGGTGCTGGCGTCGTCCATGGTCGTGTACGGCGAGGGCGCCTACGACTGCGCCCGCCACGGGCGGGTGCGCCCCGCGCCGCGCGCCCGGGAGGATCTCGCCGCCGGCCAGTTCGAGCCGCGCTGCCCGCAGTGCGCCGACGCGCTGGTCACCGCGACCGTCACCGAGGACGCCCCGATGGACCCGCGCAACGCCTACGCGGCGAGCAAGCTCGCGCAGGAGCATCTCGCCGCCACGTGGGCCCGGCTCACCGGCGGCCAGTCTGTCGCCCTGCGCTACCACAATGTGTACGGCCCGAGGATGCCGCGGGACACGCCGTATTCCGGGGTGGCCGCCATCTTCCGGTCCGCGCTGGAGAAGGGCGCAGCGCCGAGGGTGTTCGAGGACGGGCGCCAGCAGCGCGACTTCGTGCACGTCTCCGACGTGGCCGTGGCCAACCTGCTCGCCCTGGCGGCGACGGAGGACGGGCCGGCGGGCAGCGCCCGGAGCTTCAACGTTGCGAGCGGTCATCCGCACACCGTCGGCGAGATGGCCGCGGCTCTGGCCCATGAATTCGGCGGCGGTCTGGTGCCGGAGATCACCGGGGAGTTCCGGCTCGGTGACGTCCGGCACATCGTGGCTTCCCCGGCCGCCGCCGAGAAAAGCCTCGGATTCCGGGCACAGGTCAGCTTCTCCGCGGGCATCGGGGAGTTCGCCAAGGCTCCGCTGCGCGAGCCCGCCCGCGTGCCGGCCACGCTCGGGGTCGGCGCCTCCGCGATTCGCGAGCCCTGATTCACTCTCGATGGTGACGGTGATTCACCCTTAATGGGCGAGGCGTGCGCCCGGGTTTGCGCGAAAGCATGAGGCCCACTGCGGCCCTAAGCCTGCCGTCATCGGAATCAGGAAGCCCGGCTGCTCATGTCCGCGGCTGTCCGCCGGGCAGCAGCCGGGGCGATGGGAGGTCACAGGTTTGGACACATACCTGCCTGGGAGCGGATCAGCCGTGCCGCGTGAACAGCAGCGGCCGCACCAGTTGCCCGAACCGGTCCATCAGCCGTGGCCCGGCGGGCACGCGGCCCAACGGCGGGCGATACTGCACAAATACGTAGCCCAATCGCCGCGCCAGAATCCCGTCTGTGGCGATCTGGTCTCCGATCACCATCCCCGGCCGCGGAAAGCTACGGTAAGACGCGATCCGCAGCGGTTTGCCCGCCGACGCCAAGTAGACCACTCGCACGCCGTCATCTCGGGACAAGCCCGACGGGCGACGCAGCGAATTCGTGGCAAAGCACACAACCTGCACGCTTGGCACCGTCTGGACCTGGCTGAGTACCAGCGCAATCCCCCGGTCAAGGGCCGCCTGGCCGCTATCCCAGTACGCGACCAGGGGCTCGATGTCAAAGATGACTGTCCGTGCCGGCAGCTCCCGCGCACGATCAAGCACCTCATCCAGCCCAGCGAGGCGCTCATACCCGGCTCTCATGCAGCTACCTCAGCATGCATGCCAGGATCACCGCCAGCCCCGCAGCGGGTCCTGTCCATGCGCTTGCCTGTGCCACCCAGTCCTTTGCGGGGTGGAACCTGATGAATGTGAGGACCAGGCGCTGGCTCGCCCGCGCCTCGTTCGCCCTGGTGCTAGCGGCCGTGGCGCTCGTGCTCGCCGTCGCGGGGTGGCGCAGCCTGACGCTGGTGGCGTTCGCCGTCATTGGCGCGTGCGCCGTCCTGGCGGGCGCCTACTGGTTCCTGGCTAACCGGGGTGCGCTCCGGTGGATCGCGCTCGTTATGGTCGTCGCGGCGCCCGTGCTCATCCTGCTGGCATTTGCGCATGCCCGCCTGCTGTGGGTCGCCGTTGTAGCGGTAGCGCTGATAGTGCTCGCGGCCGGGATCGGGAGGACCGCGCTCAGCACCGGCGGCCAGGACGCGGCCATGCCTGCCAGTCCGGCGGCACGCCCGCAACGGCCGTTCCTGATCATGAACCCGAGGTCGGGTGGGGGGAAGGTCATCAAATTCGCGCTGAAGGATAAGGCAGAGACGCTGGGCGCCGAGGTGGTGCTGCTGGACGGCCCGGGGATCGTGGACGTGGCCGCCCTGGCCCGCCAGGCGGTGGCCGGTGGCGCCGACTTGCTCGGTGTGGCCGGGGGCGACGGAACCCAGGCGCTGGTGGCCGGTATCGCGGCCGAGCACGGCCTTCCCTTCCTGGTGATCAGCGCCGGGACCCGCAATCACTTCGCCCTGGACCTGGGCCTGGACCGGGAGGATCCCGCCGCCGGCCTCAATGCCCTCACCGACGGGGAAAAACTCCGCGTCGACCTGGGCATCATCGGCGGGCGCACGTTCGTGAACAACGCCTCGTTCGGCGCCTACGCCGAGGTCGTGCGCAGCCCCGCGTACCGGGACGACAAGCGGGGCACCACCTTGCAGATGCTGCCTGACCTGCTCAACGGCCACCGCGGCGCCCGACTGTCCGCTCAGGCTGGTGACATCACAATCGATGGCCCGCAGGCGCTGCTGATCAGCAACGGCCTGTATGAGATGAGCGACGTCGCCGGCCTCGGCAGGCGCGGCCGCCTGGACGCGGGCGCGCTGGGGGTAGTCGCCGTCCGGGTGGACAGCGCCCGGCAGGCGGTCGAACTTGCCCGCCGCGGACACGGTAACGGGCTGACCGTGCTCACCGCCGATGAGGTCATCGTCGACGCCGATGCCGCCGAGATCCCGGTCGGCATCGACGGCGAGACGGTCATGCTCCCGACACCGGTCCGCTGCACCATCCGGCCACGGGCGCTTTCTGTCGTCGTGCCGAGGGAACGTCCCGGAGTTCCCTCCCCCAAGGCAGCCCTCGAATGGCCGCGGCTCCGGCAACTCGCCTCCTTCCGCCCCCAGCCATTTCCCGCGCAGCCAGGCAGGAGCTAAGCCCGCCGGCGCGCGTGAGCATGGGCAGCCGTGCCCTAGAACATCGTCTTGCTCCGGTCAGCAGGGACGGGCGAGAGCTAGCCGGCGGCGACGGCGCGCTGATGAGCGGGGGCGGGCGGGCGGTTCACGGCCCGGGCGGGCGGCCGGGCCAGCGGCAGCCGGATGAGGAACTGGCAGCCGGGCCCGGCGTTCCGCACCGCGATCTGGCCCGAGTGTGCCTCGACGATCCCCCGGGCGATGCTGAGCCCCAGCCCTGCGCCCTCCTGCGGCCCGGGCGTGCGGGCGGCCTCGCCGCGGAAGGCGACGTCGAACACGCGCGGCAGATCCTGCGGCGGGATCCCGCCACAGGCGTCGGACACGCTGAAGTGCGCCATGCCCTCCTGCACGTCCCCCAGCACCTCGACCGTCCCGTCGCCGGGGGTGTGCCGGATCGCGTTGATGACCAGGTTGCGCAGGGCGCGCCCGAACTCGCCCGGGTCGGCGTAGATCGGCATGCCGCGGACCGCGGACCCGGCCAGCCGGACGCCCTTGGACCGCGCGACCGGCTCGGCGCTGGCCAGGACCTCGGCGACCAGGTCGTCCAGTCCCACCATGCGGCGGGACAGCCGCAGCGCGCCGGCGTGAATCCGGGACAGCTCGAACAGGTCGTCGATCATGACGGAGAGACGGTCCACCTCCCGCCGGATCTGGGTGTGGTAGGTGCTGACCGTCCGCGGGTCGACCACCACCTGGTCTTCCAGCGCCTCGGCCATGGCCCGCAGCCCGGCCAGCGGAGTGCGCAGGTCGTGGCTCACCCAGGCGACCAGCTCACGCCGGCTCGCCTCGAGCGCCCGCTCGCGGTTCCGGGCCTGGGCGAGGCGCTCGTGCGCGGCCGCCAGCCCGTCGGACAGCCCGGCCAGCTCGGCGGGCAGCGGCACCGGCGGCGGGATGTACAGGCCGCTGTCGCCGACCTTCTGCACCGAGCTGAGCAGCTGCCGGCTGGCCCTGGTGAGCTTGCGGCTGATCAGCATGGCCACGGCGAAACCGGCCAGGCCCGCGACGGCGATCAGCTCCAGCATGACCTCGCGGTCCTGGGAGTTGCCCACCATGATCAGGGTGATGCCGCCGACCCCGGCGATGGAGGTCACGACCGTGACCGCGGAGATCAGCGCGAGCATCGAGCTGATCGAATGGCGGGCCAGCCCGCGGAGCGCGATGACGCCGACGATCGTGGTCACGGCGCCGATCGCGGCCGCGGAGATCAGCACCTTGAGCAGGTCGGAAGGCTGCACGCCCGGCATGAGATCGCCGGGCGCCGCGAGGACGCCCGGCACGGCACTGGCCATCAGGCCGCCTCGGGCTCGTAGCGGTAGCCCACGCCCCAGACGGTGACGATCCGCCGCGGCAGCGTCGGGTCCGATTCGAGCTTCTCGCGCAGCCGGCGGACGTGCACGGTGACGGTCGAGGTGTCGCCGAACGTCCAGCTCCACACCTGGTTGAGCAACTGCTCGCGGGTGAAGGCCTTGCGCGGATGCTGCATGAGGAAGACCAGCAGGTCGTATTCGCGCGAGGTCAGGGACAGCAGCGTGCCGCCGACCCGGACCTCGTGGGCGGTCAGGTCGACCGAGAGGTCCCCGTCGGCGATCACGCCCTCGGGCTGGGAATCCGGCAGCCCGGTGCCCCGGGCGCGGCGCAGCACCGAACGGACCCGCAGGGCGAGCTCGCGCGGGCTGAACGGTTTGGTGACGTAGTCATCGGCGCCGGTCTCGAAGCCGACGAGACGGTCCGTCTCGTCGCCCAGCGCGGTCAGCATGACCACCGGGATCGGCCATCGGGCGCGGAGCCTGCGGCACACCTCGAGACCATCGATGCCGGGCAGCATGAGGTCCAGTACCACGAGGTCCGGTGGCTCCTCGGCCACCCGGCGCAGCGCCTCCTGCCCGTCACGCACGCATTCGACGTGGTGCCCGTCGCGGATCAGGTACCGTCCGACGACGTCGGCGACGGTCGGATCATCGTCGACGACCACGATCCGGCCGGGCGGATCGGGGTTATTTACCGCGGCCACCATTGTCGCTACGGCCTCCGTCCAAGGTTTGTTGTGCTCTCACGTTAAAGGCATAGAACGAGCCGCGGGCACTAACTGGTTCAAATCCGTCACAGCTCCGTAAGCTCCGTGACGTACCTCTGAACGGCGCGCCGGCCAGGCTAGTTGTGGTGAAGACTTCCGGGGTGGCGTGGTGCGCCCAGGCTGGCCCGGCAGAGCAGCCGGGCTGCCGGGCGGCCCGCCAATGCAAGCCCGCGGAATTACCCGAGCCTGGGCGCGACGAAGGCGTGCAGGCGTACCGCGTGTTCTTCTAGGGAGGAGACCGCGTGCTCGGCGAACTTTACGAGGCGGCACTGGCCGGTGCCGTGCAGGCCGAGGTCGAACACGCCGACGGCACCCGCATGCCGCTGGCCGTCGATCAGTGGCTGGACACGGCGCCGGGCGATGCGTCACTGGTCGACCGCTGCCACGGGCCCACACTCGACGTGGGATCCGGACCGGGGCGCCTGACGGTAGCGCTCGCCGAGCGTGGCGTCCCGGCGCTGGGCATCGACGTCACCCCGTACGCGGTCAAGATCGCGCAGTCGTCCGGCGCGCTGGCGATCCTCCGCGACGTGTTCGGCCGCGTGCCCGGCTCGGGCCGCTGGATGACGGTGCTGCTGGCCGACGGGAACATCGGGATCGGCGGTGACCCGGCGGCCCTGCTGCGGCGGATCAGCGAACTGCTCGCGCCCGGCGGCCACGCGTTCGTCGAGGTGCAGCCGCCCGGCGTGCCGCTGCGCCGTGAAAACGTCCGGCTCTGCCAGGACGGCGCGGCGGGTGCCTGGTTCCCGTGGGCCTACGTGGGGACCGATCAGATCGGCGAGGTCGCGCACAGCGCCGGGCTGGTCCTGGAGGAGACCTGGACCGCGAGCGGGCGCTGGTTCGCCGCGCTCGCCTGCGCGGAGCCGGCCGTCCCGGCGGTCTCCGCCTTCAGTGTCCTGTCCGCCGTCGTGGACGTGGTGCGTCCCGTGGCTACGACAGGGCCGGAGGGCGGCGAAGCGGCCGCCGGGCTGCGGCCCGAAGGCCGGCTCGCGGTCTTAACGATCGATTACCGCACGTGGCAGAGCCACCCATAGCGCGTACTCCGGTGGCAGCGTGAAGGCCATGAGTGCCAAGCTTCGGGTCGCCGCGGTCACGGCGGCCCTGGTGATGATCTGCGGTCTGGAATTTCTCGTCGTCCGGCCGAGCGCCGACCCGCTGCCGCTGCAGCCGCTGCCGCTGATCGCGGCCGCGTGGATACTGTTCGCCGCGGCGGCGTGGCTGCTGCGCGGCATCTCGGTGCGCTGGTCGGTGGCCCTCATCATCATCGGCGGGATCGTCATCCAGATCGTGGCGATGTCGGCGCCGCCGCAGTCGAGCGACGACATGTACCGCTACATGTGGGACGGCCGGGTGCAGGCGGCCGGGATCGACCCGTACGCCTACGTGCCGTCGGCCCCGCAGCTGGCCCACCTGCGCGACCCGTTCCTCTGGACGGCCGCCCGGGCGAGCTCCCCGTACCCGCACTGTGTCTGGCCGGGCACGTCGCTTCCCGGTCACCCGGGGACCAGGCTGATCCCGGGCTGCACGCGCATAAACCGCCCGACGGTACCGACCATCTACCCGCCGGTCGCGGAGGCCTACTTCTGGGCGCTGCACTACGTCACTCCGGTGCGCGCAGGGACGACCCCGGTGCAGGCAGCGGCGGGGGCCTGCGCGGTCCTGGTGACGCTCGTGCTGCTGGCCGGGCTCCGCTGGCTGCGCCGTGACCTGCGGTGGGCCGCCCTGTGGGCGTGGTGCCCGACGGTCGCCCTGGAGGCGGGCAACAGCGCGCACGTGGACGTGGTCGCGGTCCTGCTGACGGCGGTGGCGCTGCTCGTGCTGGCCCGGCGCAGCGGCGGCACGCGGGGCGCGCTGCTGGGCGGCACGCTGCTCGGGCTGGCCATCGCGACCAAGATGACGCCGGTGCTCGCCGGGCCCGCGGTGCTGCGGCGCAAGTGGTGGGCGGTCATCGCCTCCGCGGCCGGCGCCGTCGCCGCCGTCTACGTACCGCACGTGCTGGCGGTCGGGAGCAAGGTCATCGGGTTCCTGCCGGGCTACCTGCAGCAGGAGGGGTACGACAGCGGCCAGCGGTTCGCCATCATCGGCGTGTTCGTGACCGGGAAGGCAGCGATCGTCATCGCCGTCGCGATCCTCGGCGTGACCGGCCTGGCCGTACTGCGGTTCTCGGATCCGGACCACCCCTGGCGCGGCGCGGTCGTGATGACCGGCGTGGCCCTGGCCGTGACCACGCCGAACTACCAGTGGTACGCGATCCTCCTGGTCATGCTGGTAGTCCTGGATGGCCGGCCGGAGTGGCTGGCGTTCGCGGGCGGCGGCTACCTCGCGGCCGAGCCGCACCTGGGCCGGTGGCGGGTCATCCACCACCCACAGGCGGTCGGGTATGGGCTGGCCGCCCTGGTCGTGGCGCTCGTCTGGGTCGTCCGGATCGTCATCGCGCGCTACCCCCGCATGGTCTTCGCCGAGGCACCGGGCGACGTCGGCCTGCTCGCGGACGGCGAACTGGCGATGGCCTCCGTCAGCTCGGCGGACGCCGCCGATAGCGTGGACCCGCTGCCCCAGCCCGGTCCCCCCATCCCGGCCAGCACCGTCCCGGCCAGCACCACCTCAGCCAGCACCACCTCGGCCGGCCCTGTCCCGGCACTGCCACGGCGGAAGCGGGTGCAGGCCCCGGCCGTGGCCGCGGACGACCGGGTGGTCAACGCACCACGCCTGCACGAGATCATCCCGGCCGTGACGCGCGACTGACGGCCGGGGAGCCCTGCGCCGCCCCCGGGGGCCGCGCCGCCGGGGAACGGCCCGGTGCCAGCGGCTGCTTCCTTACCGGTCGGTTACCGGTCGGCCGGGAACCGGCCGGCGGCGGGTTCGGCACGGCACATTGGAAGCATGAGCTATCAGGGCCCTGAGCGTCACCGGCGGCCACCCGGCAAGCGCCCGGACAGGCCGCGCCCCGGCGATCCCCAGCAGGACCGGGGTGCCGGCGGCTACTGGAACGCCGGCGATTACCAGAACCAGGCCCCCCCGTGGGCCGGCGCCCCCGAGTATCAGGACCCAGCTGCCTGGCCCGGCGCCACCGACTACCAGGACCCGGCCGCCTGGCCCGGCGCCACCGACTACCAGGCCCCGGCCGCCTGGCCCGGCGCCACCGACTACCAGGACCCGGCCGCCTGGCCCGGCGCCACCGACTACCAGGACCCGGCCGCGCACCAGGACACCAGCTTCTTCCCGAGCGGCGGCTACCAGGACGGCGCCCGGGGTGGCGGCTACCAGAGCGCCCAGTACCCGGATGCCGGGTACCAGAACGCCGGATACCCGGGCCAAGGACGCGGGGCGGCCGGCGCCGCCGATTTCCCGGACGCCCGCGGCTACCGGGACGCCACCGGCTACCAGGATCCGGCCGCCGCCTCCCGGGCCGCCCGTTTCCCGGCCACCTACACCGGCCCCGAGAGCCCCGCAGTCGGCTTCCCTGCCCCCACGGGGGCCGTTGGCTACGCCGGCCCCGGCCGCCACGCCGATCGCGCCGGGTACCGGCAGACGGCCTCCCACCAGGACCACGCGCGGGACACGTCGTACCTGCCCGCCGGCGAGCACCCGAGCCTGCCTAACGCGGAGCACCCGAGCCTGCCCGGCGTGAAGCTGGCCGACCTCGCCGCCCAGGACCCCACGGCGTACGCCGGGCTCGAGGCCTACCTGGGCCGGGCGGGCGGCGCGGACGGCACGGACGGAACGGACGGGACGGGTACCTGGCGGCGGCGTGGCCACGGCTTCCTCGCCGGGGTGACGACCGGGCTGCTGGCGGGCGGAGTGGCGATCGGCGCGGCCGTCCTCGCCGCGGCGTTCGTCCGCCCGCAGGCGTCACCGGTCATCGCGATCGGCGACGCCGTGCTCGGCCGCGCCTCGGACGGGGTGAAGACGTTCGCCCTCCAGTCGTTCGGCGGGAACGACAAACTCATGCTCCTGGCGGGCATCTACGCGGTCATCGCGGTGCTCGCGATCGCCATCGGGCTGCTCGCCAGGCGGCGGCTGGCCGGCGGCGTGACGGGCATGGCCGCGCTGGGCGCGGTCGGCGCGTTCGTGGCCCTTACCCGGCCGGAGAGCCATGCCACCGATGTGATCCCCTCCCTCATCGGCGGCGTGGCCGGCGTCGCGGCCCTCGTGCTGCTCGTCCGGGCCGGGGAGCCGCAGGTCATCCTGGCGACCGCCGCCCAGCGGGCCCGCGGCGGCTACCGCGGGGCGGGCGAACCGGACGTGGTGGGCACCAACCGCCGCAATTTTCTGCTCGCGGGGCTTTCGGCGGCGGGGGCGGCGGTCGCGGCCGGGGTGGCCGGACAGGTTCTCAGCCGCCAGCGGTTCAATGTCACCGGATCGCGTAACGCGGTCACGCTCCCGGCGCCGGTGCAGAAGGCCCCGCCGCTGCGGCCGGGGGCCGAGCTGGACAACATCGCGGGGATATCACCCTTCTATACACCGAACGCCGCCTTCTACCGCGTCGACACGGCCCTGGTCGTGCCGCAGCTCACCACCGCGAACTGGCAGCTGCGCATCCACGGCATGGTGGACAAGCCGATCACGATCAACTTCGACGACCTGATGAAGCGGCCGCAGATCCAGCGGGACATCACGATCGTCTGCGTCTCGGAGTCGGTCGGCGGCGGCTACATCGGCAACGCCCGCTGGCAGGGACCCCGGCTGGCCGACCTGCTCCGCGAGGCGGGCGTTCACCCGGGGGCCAGCCAGGTCGTCATGCGGGACGTGCAGGGGATGGCCATCGGCGTGTCGACCGAGGCGCTGCTGGACGGCCGGGACGCGATGCTGGCCGTGTCCATGAACGGCGTGCCGCTGCCCGCCGAGCACGGCTTCCCGGTGCGGGTCGTTGTCCCGGGCCTGTACGGCTACGTCTCGGCGTGCAAATGGGTCGTCGACATGGAGCTGACGACGTACGCCGCGTACAACGCCTACTGGGTGAAGCGGGGCTGGTCGGAGCAGGCGTCGGTCAAGACCGAGTCGCGCGTCGACACGCCGAAGCCCGGCAAGGCCCTGGCGGCCGGCCCGGTGGTCATCGCGGGCGTCGCCTGGGCCCAGCACAAGGGGATCGCCCGCGTCGAGGTCGGCGTGGACGGCGTGTGGCAGGAGGCGACGCTGGCCACCCAGGACACGGTCGACACCTGGCGGCAGTGGTACTACCGCTGGCAGGCCACGCCGGGTGCGCACACGATCCAGGTCCGGGCCACCGACCAGACAGGGTACACGCAGACGGCGGTGGTACAGGGCGCCGAGCCGAACGGCGCCACCGGCTACCACACCATCCAGGTGGACGTGGCCTGACGCTCAGGCCGAGCTGGCCAGCGCCGTGATCAGGTCGTCGATCGCGTTCAGGCTGTGCGCGCTGACCACCGCGTCGCAGTACGGCCAGGCGGCGGCCATGCCGCTGACCTCGGGCTTGTACCGCGGGCTCTTGGTCCGCGGGTTGGCCCAGACGATCCGGTAGGCCACCCGGGACAGCCGCGCCATCTGGTGGCCGAGCTGGTCCGCGTCACCGGTTTCCCAGCCGTCGGAGATGATCAGGACGACGGCACCACGGGCCAGGCCCGGGCAGCCGTACACGTCGTTGAACTCCTTGACGGACGCGCCGATACGGGTGCCGCCGGACCAGTCCGGGGCGGCCGCGCCCGCCCGCGTCAGCAAGGTTTCCGGGCGGGCGGCGGCAAGTTCGGCGGTGATCCGGGTGAGCCGGGTGGCGAACGTGAAGACCTCGGCGCGGGCCCGGCCGGTGCTGCCGCGGCCCGCACCACGGTGCGCGGCCTTGCCCTGGCTGGCACAGTAGAGCAGCTGCAGCATGGCCCGGGCGTACGGCTCCATCGAGCCGGAGATGTCGCACAGCACCACCAGCCGCCGCGGCCGCAGCCGGGGGGCCCGGCGGGCGAGCTGCACCGGCTCGCCCGCGGTTCGGCGCGCCTGGCGCAGCGTCATCCGCAGGTCCGGGCGGCTGCCCGCGGCCTGGGGCCGGTACCGGCGGGTCCGCCGCGGCGGGGTGGCGAGGGCGCGCTCCCGCATCATCGCCTCGAGCTGCAGCAGTTCCGCAGCGGACAGATCAGCGAAGTCCCGGCCGGCCAGCCGCTCGGCGTCCGAGGTCAGCGTCCGCCACGGCATGTCCTCACCGGGTTCCTGCGGGTCCGGCTGGTTACCCGGTTCGCCGGGCCGCGCGTCAAGCGGGGCGTCCGGCCGGCCCGGGGTGGCGGCCCGCGCCGGGGCCGGCGGCGGGGCGTCCCCGCGCGGGCCGGGCCCCCCGGCCGGGACGGCGCCGCTGACCGGGACGGCCCGCTCCAGGCTGATACCGAAGGCGGCGGCGAACACCCGGTCGTAGATCTCGATCTGCTCCGGGCCGGAGACCAGCGTGGCGAGCCCGCACGCGTACAGCTCCTGCTGCGACCGGGGACGCACCAGCGTCACGGCCCGTGCGAACCGCTCACACCGGCCCGGGTCCACCGGGACGCCCGCGTCGTGCAACTGGACGCCGAACCGGGCCGTGACCGCGGCGACGTCGCTGGCTTCCGCGAGCGGCAGGTCGTCCGCCGTGCCGCCGTTCCCGGGAACCTGGTCAGTCACGGGGCACGACGAGAGTCGCGAGGCCGGCGCGGCGCACCGTCTCTTCATCCTCTGCGTACTTCAGCACCGTGCTCAGCGTCCGCTCGGCCGCGGCGGCCGACAGCTCGGTCTCCCGGAACACGCGCAGCGCGGTCGCCCAGTTGATCGCCTCGGCGATCCCGGGCGGCTTGGTCAGGTCAAGATCGCGCAGCCGGCGCACCGATTCGGCGACCTGCCCGGCGAGATGGCCGGATGCGCCCGGCACGCGGCGCCGGATGATGGCCGCGACCCGTCCGGGGTCCGGGTAGCCGATCCAGTGGTACAGGCACCGGCGCTTGAGCGCGTCGTGCAGGTCCCGCGTCCGGTTCGACGTCAGCACGACCACCGGCGGCAGCGCCGCCCGGCGCGTACCCAGCTCGGGGATGGTGACGGAGGACTCCGCCAGCAGCTCGAACAGGAACGCCTCGAACTCGTCGTCGGCCCGGTCGATCTCGTCGATGAGCAGGACGGCGGGCCGTGGGCCCGGATGGTCCAGCGCCGCCAGCAGCGGCCTGGCCAGCAGGTAGTCGTCGGTGAACAGATCCGATTCGTGCAGCGATTCCCCGGTCGCCTCGGCGAGCCGGATCGCCAGCAGCTGCCGCGGGTAATTCCACTCGTACAGCGCCTCGGCGGCGGCGATGCCCTCGTAGCACTGCAGCCGGACCAGCGTGGTGGCCAGGCCGGCGGCCAGGGCCTTGGCGGCTTCCGTCTTGCCGACCCCGGGCTCGCCCTCCAGCAGGATCGGCTGGCCCATCCGGACGGCCAGGAAGAGCGCGGTCGCGAGCGCGTCACCGGCCAGGTAGCCGGTGCTCTCCAGAGCCGCGGCCAGGGCCGCCGCATCCGGGAAACGGCCCTGAAGATCTTCGGCTGGCACGCTCATACGCTGCGAGTGTATCGCCCGGTTCAGCGGCGCCCGCAGGTCATACGCCCCAGGCAAGTCCCGTTCGGGATGATCGAACCCGGCGCGGCCCGCAGCGGCGCCCGCGGCCGCACCACCGTCAGGAAATGGCCAGGTCGGTGCGCAGCGGCCGGCCCTGGATCGCGCGCCAGACCTGCGCGGGGGTCAGCGGCATGTCCGCGTGCCGGACGCCGTACGGCCTGAGTGCGTCGAGGACCGCGTTGACCACGGCCGGCGGCGACCCGACGGTCGCGGACTCGCCGACGCCCTTGGCCCCGATCGGATGGTGCGGCGAGGGGGTGACGGTCTCGCCCAGCTCCCAGGACGGGCATTCCACCGCCGTCGGCAGCAGATAATCCATGAACGAGCCGCCCAGGCAGTTGCCGTCGGTGTCGAACGCCATGACCTCCATCAGGGCCATGCCCACCCCGTCGGCCAGGCCGCCGTGGATCTGGCCTTCGACGATCATCGGGTTGATCCGCACGCCGCAGTCGTCGACGGCCACGAAACGCCGCACGCTGACCACCCCGGTGCCCGGGTCGACGTCGGCGACGCAGATGTAGGCACCGCACGGGTAGGTCAGGTTGGGCGGGTTGTAGACGCAGCTGGCATCGAGGTGGCCCTCCACGCCGTCGGGGAGGTCCAGGTCAGAGTGGGCGGCCAGGGCGATCTGCGGCATCGCCACGCCCTGGTCCGGGTCGCCGCGCACGAACCAGCGGCCCTTCTCCCACTCCAGGTCGTCGGCGGACACCTCCAGCATGGCCGCGGCCACGATGCGGGCCTTGTCCCGTACCCGGCGCGCGACGATCGCGGTGGCGGCCCCGGACACCGGGGTGGACCGGGAGCCGTAGGTGCCGAGGCCGAACGGTGTCTGGTCGGTGTCGCCGTGCACCACCTCGATATCGTCGGGGGAAATGCCGAGCTCCTCCGCGACGATCTGCGCGAACGTGGTCTCGTGGCCCTGGCCCTGGGTCTGCACCGAGATGCGCAGGACCGCCGTGCCGGTGGGGTGCACCCGCAGTTCGGCGCCGTCGGCCATGCCGAGGCCGAGGATGTCCATGTGCTTGCGCGGTCCCGCGCCGACGGCCTCGGTGAAGAAGCTGATGCCGATGCCCATCAGCTCGCCCCGCTCGCGTTTCGCCGCCTGCTCCCGGCGCAGCTCCGGGTAGCCGGCCTTGTCCAGGGCGAGCTGGAGGGTGCGGGCGTAGTCGCCGGAATCGTAGACCCACCCGGTGGCGCAGGTGTAGGGGAACTGGTCGGGACGCAGCAGGTTCTTCAGGCGCAGCTCGGCGGGGTCGGCGTCCAGCTCGAAGGCGAGCATGTCGACCATCCGCTCGACGAGGTAGACGGCCTCGGTGATGCGGAACGAGCACGCGTAGGCCACCCCGCCGGGCGCCTTGTTGGTGTAGACCCCGGTCACGTGGCAGTACGCGGCCTGCAGGTCGTAGGAGCCGGTGAACACGCCGAAGAAGCCGGCCGGGAACTTCGTGGGCTGCGCGGCGCCGTTGAACGCGCCGTGGTCGGCCAGCACGTGCACCCGGACGGCCAGGATGGTGCCATCCCGGGTCGCCGCAATCTCGCCGCGCATGTGGTAGTCCCGCGCGAACGAGGTGCTCATCAGGTTCTCGGAGCGGTCTTCCACCCACTTGACCGGCCGCCCGGTGACGATCGACCCGATGATCGCGCAGAGATAGCCGGGGTAGATGGGGACCTTGTTGCCGAAACCGCCGCCGATGTCCGGGGAGATCACCCGGATCTTGTGCTCCGGTATCCCGGCCGCGGTCGCGTACAGCAGGCGGTGCGCGTGCGGCGCCTGGCTGGTGGACCACATCGTGAGCTTGCCGGAGACGGGGTCGAAGTCGGCGACCGCGCCGCAGGTCTCCAGCGGTGCCGGGTGGACCCGCGGGTACAGCAGGTGCTCGGTCACCGTCACGTCGGCGCGGCGGAACACCTCCTCGGTCCGCGCGGCGTCCCCGGTGTCCCAGTCGAAGATGTGGTTGCCGGCCTGGCCGTCCAGGTCGTCGCGGATCAGCGGCGCGTCGGCGTCCAGCGCCCGCCGGGCATCCATCACCGCAGGCAGCGGCTCGTAGTCGACGTCGATCAGCTCCAGGGCGTCGCGGGCCGCGTACCGGTCATCGGCGACGACGAAGGCCACCTCCTGGCCCTGGAACCGGACCTTGTCCGTAGCCAGCACGGCCTGCCGGTCGCCGGACAGGGTCGGCATCCAATCCAGGCCGCGGCCCCTGAGCGTCTCACCGGTGATGACCGCGCGGACCTTGGGATGCGCCTGCGCCGCGGAGACGTCGATGCAGCGGATGCGGGCGTGCGCGTGCGGGCTGCGCAGGACGGCACCGTGCAGCATGCCGCGAAGGTGCACGTCGTCGATGTAGAGACCCTTGCCCCGGACGAACCGGGCGTCCTCCTTGCGCCGCATCGACCCGTAGCCGACCGGCGTTACCTGCTCTTGCACGGCCGTCATGCGGTCACCTCACCGGCTGCGCTCGTTCCGGTGGCCGCCGCGCCGCGGGGGTGGGCGGCCGCCCAGCGGACGGCGCGGACGATGTTCTCATACCCGGTGCAGCGGCAGATCTGGCCGGAGATGGCTTCCTTGATCTCGGCGTCGGACGGGTCCGGCGTGTGGTCCAGCAGCCAGCGCGCGGTCATCATCATGCCCGGCGTGCAGAACCCGCACTGCAGGCCGTGGCAGGTGATGAAGCCCTCCTGGACCGGGTCCAGCTCACCGTCGCGCGCCAGCCCCTCGACCGTGCGGACGTCGCGGCCGGCGGCCATGGCCGCGAGCGCGGTGCAGGCCTTGACCGGCGCGCCGTCCAGCCACATCACGCAAGCACCGCAGTTCGACGTGTCACAGCCCCAGTGACTGCCGGTCAGCTCCAGTTCGTCCCGGATGAAGTGGATGAGCAGCAGGCGCGGCTCCACGTCGCGGGTGTATTCGGTCCCGTTGACGGTCACGGTTATCTCCATTTGACGTCCTTCCCGCCGTGACCGACGGGGATTCCTCCCGCGCGGCTCACGCCGCGCTCCGGTGGGTTCCTGCTTCAGCGCCGGCTGCCGCAAGGTGCGGTCTGACACCGGCTCCACAGGCGTTTGACTTGTCCGCCCGCCCGGCGGCCAAGATGTTTCTCGCCGCGTTCACGTCCCGGTCGTGGGCCGTCCCGCACGCCGCGCACGTCCACTCCCGGACGTGCAGCGGCTTCGGGCCGTCCTTTACCCCGCAGGCCGAGCACACCTGGCTGGTGGGCTCGAACCGGCCGATCCTGGCGAACGTGCGGCCGTACTGTGCGGCTTTCTCCTCAACGCAGCGCATCAGCTGAGACCAGCTAGCGTCGGCGACCGACCGGGCTAGCTTCGTGCGCATCAGCCCGCTGACGGCGAGATCTTCGGCGTAGACCGCTTGGTTGTCGCGGACCAGCCGCAGCGCCGTCTTATGCGCGTGATCGAGCCGGGTTTCCCGCACCGTGCGATGCAGGACCGCGACCCGGTGCCGGGCCTTACCCCGGTTCGCGGAGCCTTTCTGCCTGCGGGAAAGAACCCGCTGAGCCTTCCTCAGCCGCCGCTGCGCCGTCCGCAGGAAGCGGGGGTTCGGGATGACCTCACCGCCCGAGGTGACGGCCAGGCTGGCCAAGCCCAGGTCGATCCCGATCTCGCGGCTACCGGCGGGCAGCGGCGTGGCCTCGCGTTCCACCACGAACGAGGCGTAATAGCGGCCGTCCGCTTCCTTGATCACCGTGACCGACGACGGGACAGACGGCAGGTCGCGGGACCATTCGACCTTGATGTCTCCCACCTTCGCCACGTACAGCCGCTGCCCGTGCAGGGCGAACCCGTTGCGGGTGAGCCGGATCGACTGGCGGCGGTGCTTGCGTCGGGGTTTCGGGTGCCTGATCTTCGGTCCCTTGCGGTGCCCGTTGAGCGAATCGAACCAGTTCTTGTACGCGCGCCGCGCATCCTGGCAGGCCTGCACCAGCGCCACCGACGCAACCTCGCTGAGCCACGCCCGCTCCGTGGTGGCCTCCGCCCGGGTGACGGCCCGGCGCTGCACCTCAGTGTCGGAGATCTTCTCCCCGGCCACATGACAGGCGTCCCGCAGCCGCAGGCAGTCGTTGTACACCACCCGGGCGCAGCCGAACGCCCGCGCCAAGGCCTGCTGCTGCCCCGGCGCGGGATAGATCCGGTACCGGTACCTGACCTGCATGACACCAGAGCATGCCATTGGCCCATGAAAATCGCGGAGAAGTACCGCCGCGGCGGGTGCACGACAATTTTGTAGGTAACTTTGTAGGTAACCAAGATCATCTTCGCGACGAGGCAGCTCAGATGATGCCAGTCTGGTTGTGACGGTGCGTACAGACATGCTGCTCCGGAGCGACATGATCCGCCCGCACCCCGCTGACCAGCATGTTTCTGCCTGGATGCAACATGTACAACCAGAAAAGAGTTGCGACCAGCGAAAACGCGTTGGCCCGTACATTTTTGACGCACACCCCGCCGCGGCAGGCGCGTGGTTTCCGCGCTCCACGTGCATTTGGTCCTTGTGACAAAGTACGGGCGCGGCGTGCCCGACGCGGACATGCTCCACTGCTGCCAGGACACGATGCGGAAGGTCTGCGCGGACTTCGGCGCGGAGCTGCGCGAGTTCAACGGGGAGGATGATCACGTGCACCTGCTGGTGGAGTACCCGCCGAAGGTGGCCGCCTCCGCACTGGTCAACAGCCTCAAGGGCGTGCCGGCCCGGCGGCTGCGATCGCAGTTCACCGGCCGGGTGAACCGGCACCTCATGCACGGGCACTCCTGGTCCCCGTCCTACTTCGCCGCCTCCTGCGGGGGTGCCCCGCTGAGCATCATCCGGCAGTACATCGAGCAGCAAAGACACCCGGCTAACGCAACTTCCGGGCTTACCCCGTCCCGAAGGACGGGGCTTGCGCCCGGCCATTACGGTCACGCCTCCGGCCCGAGGGCACGCGCGGCGGCCCGCCGCAGCGCACGCGCGGTCAGCTCGGCGGTCAGATGCCGCTTGTAGTCGACGGGCCCGCGTTGGTCGGCGGCGGGGGCGCAGTGCTCCGCGGCGATGCGCCCGGCCTCGGCGAACGTCGCGCGGCCGGCGCGGCGCCCCCGCAGGAAGTCTTCGGCTTCGGTGGCCACGAAATGCCTGGCGCCCACCGCCGCCAGGCCGATTCCCGCCGCGGTCACGATGGGGCGGTCCGCGTCCCCGGACCCGGCCGCGGTCCTGGTCCCGGGCCCGGTCCTGGCCTCGGTTCTGGTCCCGGTCCTGGTACTGGTCCTGGTGGCAGCGGTTCCGGCCGCCGGGGCCAGCCACAGGACGGTTCCGGCGGCCGCGACGGACCAGTCGCCGACCCGCCGCGCGACCTTCTCGTACGCGCTGCCACCGCCCGGGCTGATCGGCACCCGCAGCTCGGTCAGCAGCTCACCGGGCGCGACGACGGTCTCGTACGGGCCGAGGTGAAATTCCCGGACGGGGACGAAACGAACACCGTCCCGGCCGCGGACCACCGCCGTGGCCCGGACCGCACCGAACGCGGCCGACAGGTCCTCGGACGGGTCGGCCTGGCAGAGCGAGCCGCCGATCGTGCCCCAGTTGCGCACGACCGGATCCGCGATGACCCGTTCCGCGTCGTGCAGAATCGGGAAATGCTCACCGGCCACCGCCGAGCTGAGCAGCTGCGCGTGCCGGACGAGGGCGCCGATCCGCAGCTCATCGTCCTGGACCGAAATCCGGGACAGCCCGTCGATCCCGTTGATGTCGATCAGGGTTTCCGGCTGGGCCAGCCGCAGCTTCATCATCGGGATCAGGCTGTGGCCGCCCGCGAGCACCCGGGATTCGGGCCCGAACCGGGCCAGCAGCTCGAGCGCATGCTCCACGCTCGTCGCTCTCTCGTACTCCACGTGGGACGGAACCTGCATTGACCCTCCTGGGGACGGCCCGGCATGAGCAGGATAAGCAATAACTTAAGAGTCCTGGCGAATCCCGGCGATCGGGCAGATTATCGTCTCTGTGACGCTCACCCAGCTCAGCGCGTTCGTGATGGTGGCCCGGCTCGGTTCGGTGAAGGACGCCGCCAAAATGCTGAACGTCAGCGAGCCGGCCGTTTCGCAGGCCCTGACCGCGCTCCGCCAGCATCTCGGTGACCAGCTCATCATGCGGAACGGTGCCGCGATGACGCTGACGACGGCGGGGGGCAAGCTGCTCCCGGTGGCGTCGCAGATGGTGGCGCTGGGCGCCGAAGCGCAGGCGGCGGTCCGGGCCGGCCAGGGTCTCCCGGAGCAGTTGCGCCTGGTGACGACGAGCCAGATCGCCGAGTTCGTGGCGGGCTCGCTGACCGACGCGTTCTCCCGGCGGTTCGCCCAGCCCGTCGAGGCCTCGGCCGGGGTGGCCGCCGAGGGCGAGATGGCGGTGCTGGTGGTCAACCGGCTCGCGGACATGGCCCTCGGCCCGCTGCTGGCCGACAAGGAACTGGTCAGCGAGCCCGTTTTCCGCTACCACTTGGTGGCGGTCGCGTCGCCGCAGGACGCGCTCAAGGGCAGCCCGGCCGGCTGGCCCTGGCTCGTCGACCCGTCGGGCATCGACCCGTCCAGCGACGTCAGCCGGCTGCTGGCCAAGCTCGGGGTGCCGGAGAACCGGATCCGCGTCTTCCCCAACGCCACGGCCGCGTGGGCGGCGGCGGCCAGCGGGGCGGGCGTGGCACCCGGCGTCGCGCACCTGCTGTCGCCACAGGTCCGCCGGGGTGAGCTGCGGGTCGTCGAGACGCCGGCGACACCGATGGAGGCCACCTGGTACGCCACCACGCTGCGCCGGGAGCGGCGGCCCGGCATCGCCGGGTCGCTGCGGCACTTCCTCAGCACGCCGGAGGCCATGAAGCTGATGCGGTCGCCCGGCAGCGGCGTGCCCCCGTCGAGGTTCCGCCCGCCGGTCTACGTGACGATCTGGAGCTGATACGTGAATGATCCTCAGCTGTGCAGGCGGCAGCGGACCCCTGCCGGTGATGTGGCTGGGGCCTGCCGGAGGCGGGCGGTCAGGCGGCTGGCTGGAGGGTGACGGTGTGGCCGAGGGCTTCGAGCTTGGCGATGAGCCGGCGGGTCTCCCGTTCGGGGTCCCGGCGGCGGGTGAAGTAGTCGGCGCCGAGTTCGTGGTAGGGCTTTCCGGTGGCCAGGATGTGCCAGATGATGACGGCCAGGGCGTGGGCGACCACGATGATGGCTTTCTTCTTCGCGGTGGCGCTGCGGTAGCCGCCCCATTTCATCACGTGCCGGTGGTAGAGGGATTTGAGGTAGCCGTCGTGGCGGACCGCGGCCCAGGCGCACTCCACCAGCAGGGACTGCAGGTGCTCGTTGCCCTTGCGGCGCTTGCCGGAACGCCGTTTCCCGGCGGATTCGTGATTGCCCGGGCACAGCCCGGTCCAGGAGGCCAGGCGGGCAGCGTCAGGGAAGAACTCGCGGACGTCGGCGCCGATCTCGGAGATGACTGCGGCGGCGGACAGCGGGCCGATGCCGGGAGCCGTGGTCAGCAGGTCCCGGGCGGCGCGAAAGGGGGTCATCATCACCTCGACCTGGGCGTCCAGCCGGGCGAGCATCGCCTCGAGGTGATCGATGTGGTCCAGGTGCAGCCGGCACATCAAGGCGTGATGGTCACCGAACCGGCCCTCCAGCGCCATGGACAGGTCCGGGATCTTCGCGCGCATCTTGCCCCGGGCCAGATCGGCCAGGACCGGGCCGCGGCGTTCCCCGTCGATTAGCGCCTCGATCATCGCCCGCCCGGACTTGGTTGCGATCGAGGACGCGACGGAGTTGATTTTGATCCCGGCGTCCTGCAGGACGTTGCCCAGCCGGGCGATCTCGCTGACCCGCTGCTGGGCCACCTTGCCGCGGTAGCGGAGCACGTCCCGGGCCGCCTTGATCCCGGCCGGGGGGATGAAGCTGCCGGCCAGCAGCCCGCATTCCAGCAAGTGCGCGAGCCACTCCGCGTCGGAGAAATCCGTCTTGCGGCCCGGCACATTCTTGACGTGGCCGGCGTTGCACACCAGCACCTTCTCGAAGCTCCCGTGCTCAAGCAGGGCGTGGTAGACCGGCATGGAATAGATCCCGGTCGCCTCCATCGCCACATGCGTGACACCCAGCCCGGTCAGCCACCGGGCCGCCTCCGCGAGCACCCCGTAGAACGTCTTGAACATCCGCTTGACAGTGGACCGGCCGTCCGGGCCGTCACCGGGCAGCCGGACCGCGACCGCGATGACGTCCTTGCCGACATCGACCGCGGCGCACCGCTGATACACCACCTGCATGCCTGCCTCCTCGGGAAGGGACCACGACACGCGCCGCCCGCGGAATCCGCAGGAAACCAGGAAACTGATACTCGCGTTCGCAACGCAACCGGGAACACCCGAAGACACGGACTCCAGCGTCAATCTAGTGCACGGTCTCACGAAGCCAAGCTCAACCGACGTCGGCGGGCAACGCGCGCACTGCCATTCTCATCCCCGAGGGGGAGCCGCAGGGTCCCTTCATCTAGTGCCGCCTCAAGGAACGTGTGTCGGCGCACAGGGCGGGTGTCGAGGCGGTGCCGCCAGCATCATCGCGTGGCTGAGCCCTTGCTGGACAAGAACCGGCCGACGACGGTTTTGCCGTCGCCACGGCCGCCGCGGTCACGGCGCTGGCGGTCCACCTCACCGGTTGAACTCCCGGTACTTCAGGCGATTGTCCTGCGTGCGAGGTGGCACATCACGCAGAAACAGATCGTCAGCCGCGCAGGGCTTCCAATGCTTGGCTGCAGGCGTCGGCCGCGCGTTGTGTGGCGGCTGCGCACATGCGGCAATGGTCGTGGGCTGCCGCGGTCTGGCTGCAGGCTTCGTGGCTGCGCCCGCAGGCCACCAGACACGCTTCGAGCTGGGCGGCGATCAATATGCTGTCATCGCTGGTCGCCCGGGTGAGCAGCCGGCGGGTGGTCACGACAACATCACCGCAGTTCAGGTCGTGCCGCACGGACGAGCGCGTCTGGTCGATGTCTTGTTCGGCCAGCATGCCGGCCCCGCATGCGGTGACGGTCTTCTCGCAATCGGAAAGAGCGTCCACGACGGACGCGAGGGTTGCGGTATCGAGAACGGGCTTCACCGCGAGGCTGTTGATCAGTTCCTGGGTCGGGAGCATGGTGCCTTCCAATCACTTGGATCGCGGAATTTGTCCGGCCGCTTCGGAGGGAAGCGGGGGGCGTTCGCGGCACGGACTCATCCGGCCTGTCATCCCACTTTCCTCGACCATACTGCTGTATTGCCGGTCTGGGGAGTCCGGGGGAACCTGTGGGCGTGGTGGCGGCAAGCAAACTGGTAGGGAGCGGTTTACCAGCCATGTTGAATGGGTCAGCGTGACGACCGTGGTGGCATTTGCCCTCGGCGCTGCGTTTTTTCGTTGCTCTTGTTGCATCATGCTGGACTCTGATGCAAAGAGAATGGATGCAACATCCTGGCGTCTGGCGCAACGCCGTCCTGTCACGACTGCCCTGACCTGCGAGTTCGCTTGGTCGTCGTGATCCTTGCCTCGCCGCACCCGGACCGGCATCCCCCGGGGACGACGTCCTCACGCCAGGCCCGGAGTGTTGCATTCAATGCAACAGTCCGGGCCTTTCGGCGATGTTGCGTGGGGCAGACATTAGTCATGAATGGTCACCTCGTCACGGCTGGCTCGCTCAGTGGACCGGCATCCTTTGATGCCGTGGACAAGAACCGGGACAACGGTGTCGATGACGGCAAGCACGCATTCACCGGGTGCGTCATCGGGATGGTATTCCCAGGTGATGTATCCGCCGTCGGTCACGCGGATCTGGCCGCATTCGGGAAGTTCCGGGTTTGCGGCGATGACTTCGGCCGCGACCTCAAATGCGTGACTGTCTTTGTAAACAGCCATCGTCACGTTCATGCCGCGTGCCTGCACTTCTTGCCCTCCCGCGCCTTTCGGGGTCAGCGTGCGGTTCGCTGCTGCCTGCGGTGTCGGGATGGAGTGCCGAACGCTGCCCGCACGGCGAAGACCCTCCGGGCCGCGCCACCTCCGTCACAGCTCCCCCACCCGCCGCGCCCGTGGGGCTCCGCCGATGCTCGTGGCTTGTTTCCGCGATATCGCGGAAATAAGCCACCATCAGGAGCAGGCCGCATCGGACGCGCCCCAAGTTACGTTCCCCGCGCCACCTTCATCGTTGGGGAGCGTTCTCAGCGAATACGACTGACAATGCTCCCCGGATCGCCTGCCCGTGGCCCGTGGCCCGCCTGGGGTTAGCGGCCGCCGATGTCCTCCGACCAGACTTCGGGGTAGCGCTGCTGGAACTCGCGCATCGCGGCCTTGCAGCGGCCGTCGTCCAGGAGCACGACCTCCACACCCTGGTCCGACAGGAACGTCAGGTCCCCCGGGAACGTCTCGGCCTCCCCGACCACCACGCGCGGGATCTGGAACAGCAGGATCGCCCCCGTGCACATCGGGCAGGGCGACAGCGTGGTGTACATGGTGGTGCCCGCGTAGGTGGCCCGCCGCCCGGCGTTGCGGAGGGCGGAGATCTCACCGTGCGCGACCGGATCGCCCAGCTGGACCCGCTCGTTATGGCCGGCCGCGATCACCTGGCCGCCCTGCGCGAGCACGGCCCCGACCGGGACCCCGCCCGCCTCCAGGCTGGCCCGGGCCTGGGCCAGAGCCCGTTCCATCATGTCGCCGTCAGCAGAGGTGGCCTGCGCGAAGCTCATGGCCGTCAACGTTATCCCGCGGGCCGGTAGGGTCTCCACGAAGGGAGCTTTCGTGGATATCGCCGCCATGCTGCTATGGATGGTCACGGTCGCCGCGGGTGTGTACCTGCTGGCCGCGGGCCTGCCGGCGCGCCCCGCGCCGGCGCTGGCGCCGGCCGCCGAACCTGCCGGTGCCGCCCAGGCCCCGGGGGTGCCGCAGACCGTTAGCGCGCCGCAGACCGTTAGCGCGCCGCAGACCGTTAGCGCGCCACAGACCGTTAGCGCGCCACAGGCCGTTAGCGCGCCACAGGCCGTTAGCGCGCCACAGGCCGTTAGCGCGCCGCAGACCGGAACGCCCGCCGGAGGACCGCAGACCGGAACGCCCGCCGGAGGACCGCAGGCCGGAGGACCGCAGGCCGGAGGACCGCAGGCCGGGGCGCCGCGGACGGCCGGCGTGCCGCAGGCCGCGGCGAGGGCGTACGCGGCGGGCGCGGCGGTGCCGCCGATCACCCATACCCGGATCACCACCCGGCCGGGGGAGCATCCGCTCCTCGAGTTCATGCACCCCGCGCTCGGCGTTGCGGGCCTCGGCTGCTGGATAGCGTTCGTCATCACCCGCTTCACCGTGTTCGCGTGGGCGGCGTTCGGGGTGATCATCGTGACGATCGCCGCGGGACTGACCTGGTACGCCGTCAACGCCCGGGCGGCACGGGCAGAACGGTCCGGCCGGGAGCCCGGCGTGAGCCGGGACGGCACCGGGGAGCCGCGCGCGGCGGAGCCCGGCGCTGGCGCGGACGGCGCCCGCACGCCCGCACGCCGTTACCCGGCGCGGCGCCTGCTGGTGCACGGCTCGGGTGCCGCCGTCACCTTCGTCCTCGCGCTCGTGACGGCACTGGCCGCGCACCACGCCTGATCAGCAGCCGATCTACCCGGGCCGATGCGGCCGGATTCCGCTGAACCTGTGCCGCTACGGGTGGAGTTAAGCGACTGCTTATTCGCCTATTGCCGGCCCAGGTACCCCGGCACATCATGTGGCTAAAGCGGTTTACGGCGCGGTGAACGCGCCGTCCTTAACTCAGGAGCGGCCATGCGGATCGAGTCCAGCGGGCACAGTCGCGGCAACCCCCGTCTGTACGAGCTGGTCGAGCACGCGCCGAAGACGGGCAAGAGCCCCACCGTCTGGGCCTGGCCCGAGCTGATGGACTACCTCAAGATCGCCGGCCAGCCGGTACCGGGACCGTGGCCGCCGCATCAGGAGCCGCGGCCGGACCCGGAGGAAGACTCGCTGCCCGTCGCCGTGGCTGAGCCGCCGGACCCCGGTGACGACCCGCCCGTGCGGCGCGGCGAGCCAGGCTGACCGCAGGTTCCACGTCCAACGAAGGGCAGGAGCACGTATGTACCCGTCTCGGTTCCGCTACGAGGCTGCACGCTCTCTCGATCAGGCGACCCGGCTGCTGCGCGACGGCGGGGACGAGGCGAAGGTGCTGGCCGGCGGGCAGAGCCTGATCCCGATGATGAAGCTCCGCTTCGCCTCGCCCGAGCTGCTGGTCGACATCAACACGATCCCGGGCCTGGACTATCACCGGGTCGGCCCGGACGGCAGCATCCACGTCGGCGCCCTGTGCCGGCACGCCGACCTGGAGCACTCCGAGCTGCTCGCCAGCCGTCAGCCGACGATGGCCGCGGCCGCGCCGCTGATCGCCGACCCGCTGGTACGCAACCGCGGGACGCTGGTCGGCTCGTTGTGCCACGCCGATCCGCAGGGTGACTGGGCGTCGGTGGTGCTTGCGCTGGGCGGCTCGATCGTCGCCCACGGCCCGGACGGCCGGCGCACGATCCCGGCCGCGGACTTCGTGCTCGGCCCGTTCGAGAACGCGCTCGCGCATGACGAGATCGCGGTGGAGGCGATCATCCCGGCGCCACGGGGCGCACCCGCGGGCGGCTACCTGAAGCTGGAACGCCGGGTCGGCGACTTCGCCACCGCCGGGGTGGCGGTGGCCATCGAGACCAATGGCGCCACCGTGACCAGGGCCGGGATCGCGCTCACCGGAGTGGGCGGATCGACGATCGAGGCGACCGCGGCGGAAGAGGCGCTGACCGGCCGCCCGCTGACCGCGGACACCATCGCGGAGGCCGGGCGGCTCGCGGCAGAGGCGGCGCAGCCCAAGTCCGACCACCGCGGCAGCGCGACGTACAAGCGGCACATGGTGCGCACGTTCGTGGTGCGGATCCTGAGCCGGGTCGAGGGGACACGGGAGAGGGCCGCCTGACATGACGATCATTTACGAGGAAACCGGCGAAGAAGGTGGCGCCGAGATCCCCCAGCAGCGGATCACGCTCCGGGTCAACGGCCGGAAGGTCGTCGCCGAGGTCGAGCCCCGCCTGCTGCTGGCCCACCTCATCCGGCACGGGATGGGGCTGACCGGCACGCATACCGGCTGCGACACCACCAACTGTGGCGCCTGCACGGTCCTCGTCGACGGGCGCGCGGTGAAGTCGTGCACGATGTTCGCGGTGCAGGCGGACGGGCGCGAGGTCACGACCGTTGAAGGGCTGGCCACGGCCAGCGAGCTGCACCCGCTGCAGGAGGGCTTCAAGGAGGAGCACGGGCTGCAGTGCGGGTTCTGCACGCCCGGGATGATGATGGCCGCCAAGGCGCTGCTGGACCGTAACCCGGATCCCACCGAAGAGGACGTGCGCTGGGCGCTGTCCGGCAATCTGTGCCGCTGTACCGGTTATCAGAACATCGTGAAGTCGGTGCTGTGGGCCGCCGAGAAGCTCCGGGCCCAGGCCGCGGGCTGAACCAGACGCCAGAAGGGAGCCAGGCCATGACTCAGGCGCTGGATGAGATCAAGATCGGCGGGATGGGCGCGAGCCGCAAGCGCGTCGAGGACAACCGCTTCATCCGCGGCAAGGGCAACTACACCGACGACATCCACCTGCCCGGCATGCTGCACATGGAGATCCTGCGCAGCCCGGTCGCGCACGCCCGGATCACCAAGATCGACGCCAGCCGGGCGTGGGAGATCCCCGGCGTGCACCTGGTGCTCACCGGCGACATGATGGCCACCCGCAACCTGGCCTGGATGCCCACGCTGTCCTACGACACCCAGGCGGTGCTGGCCACCGACAAGGTGCGCTTCCAGGGCCAGGAGGTCGCGTGCGTGATCGCCGACGACCCCTACATCGCCAAGGACGCCTGCGAGGCGATCGAGATCGACTACGAGCCGCTGCCGGTGGTCGTCAGCCCGCAGCAGGCCGCCGCCGCGGCCGCCCCCGTCATCCGGGACGACAAGGAGAACCAGGACGGCAACGTCATCTACGACTGGGAGGTCGGCGACGCCGAGGGCACCGACCAGGCCTTCGAGCAGGCGGACGTGATCTCCCGGCTGCAGCTGCACTACCCGCGGTCGCACCCCAGCCCCATCGAATGCTGCGGCTCCATCGCGGACTTCAACCGGTCCACGTCCAAGCTGACCGTGTACATGACGACTCAGGCGCCGCACATCATCCGCGCCGCGGTCGCGCTCGTCGCCGAATTGCCGGAGCACATGATCCGGATCATCTCCCCCGACATCGGCGGCGGGTTCGGCAACAAGGTCCCCGTCTACCCCGGGTACGTCTGCTCGATCCTGGCCTCCATCCTGCTGGAGCGGCCGGTCAAGTGGATCGAGGACAAGACCGGGAACCTGATCTCCACCGGCTTCGCACGCGACGTCTACCTGGACGGCGAGCTGGCGCTCCGCCGCGACGGCAAGATCCTCGGCATGCGGATGCGCACCCTGGCCGACCACGGGGCGTTCTTCTCCGACGCTCAGCCGAGCAAGTTCAAGATCGGCCTGATGCACTCGACGTTCGGGTGTTACGACGTCCCCGTCGCGCACCTGGCCGCACGGGGGATGTACACGAACAAGGCCCCCGGCGGGGTCGCGTACCGGTGCTCGTTCCGGGTCACCGAGGCGATGTTCTTCCAGGAACGGATGATGCACGCCGCCGCGAACGACCTGGGCATGGACCAGGCCGAGTTCCGCCGGATCAACCTGGTACGCGACGAGCAGTTCCCGCACCGCACCCCGTTCGGCTTCCTGCTCGACTCCGGCCAGTACCGCGCGTGCCTCGACCTGGGCCTCAAGGCGGTCGGCTACGAGGACTTCCTCCGGCAGAAGGAGGAGGCCAGGAAGCAGGGCCGGCTCCTGGGTATCGGGATCTCCACGATGAGCGAGCCGCTCGGCGCGGGCAACAGCCGTGAGTACGACATCCTCGGGATCAAGATGTTCGACTCGGCGGAGCTCCGGGTGCACATGACCGGCAAGGCCCTGCTCCGCACCGGGGCCCGCGGCCAGGGGCAGGGCCACGAGACGACGTGGGGCCAGATCGTCGCGCACGAGCTCGGCATCCCCGCCGACGACGTCACCGTCGAGGAAGGCGACACCGACACGGCGCCGTTCGGCATGGGCACCTACGCCTCCCGCAGCACGCCCGTGGCCGGCGCCGCGATCGCCATGGTGTGCCGCAAGGTCCGCGCCAAGGCCCGCAAGCTGGCCGCGCACCTGCTGGAGGTGTCCGAGGAGGACATCGAGTGGGAGCTGGGCCGGTTCTACGTGCGCAGCGCCCCGGACCGCGGGGTGACGATCCAGGAATGCGCGATGGCCGCCTACAGCAACATGCCCGACGGCATGGAGCCGGGCCTGGAGAACAACGCCTACTACGACCCGCCCAACCTCACCTGGCCGTTCGCCTGCTACATCGTCACCGTCGAGGTGGACCCGGAGACCGGGGTCTGGGATGTGCTGAACATGGTCGCGGTGGACGACTGCGGGGTGCGGATCAACCCGATGATCGTCGAAGGGCAGATCATGGGCGGGCTCACCGAGGCGTTCGCCATGTCGAACATGCAGTTCATCACGTTCGACGCCGACGGCAACTGCATCGGCTCGAACTACATGGACTACCTGATCCCGACCGCGTGGGAAACGCCCGGTTTCGAGCTGCACGGCGAAGTGGTCACGCCGAGCCCGCACCACCCGATCGGGGCCAAGGGCGTCGGCGAATGCGCGGCGGTCGGCGGGCCGGCCGCGTTCGTGAACGCGGTGATGGACGCGCTCGCCGACACGGGTGTCCGCAACATCGACATGCCGGTGCTGCCGGACCGGGTGTGGGAAGCCATCACCGAGCGCCACGACGTATCCGGCGCACCGCCGGTGCGAGCGGACGGATAAGAGGCCGGCGGATATGGATGGCTGGGGATTCCTGGAGAAGGGCGCGGAGCTGGCCCGGCGCGGCGAGTCGTTCGCGCTGGCCACCGTGGTCTGGCGGCAGGGCCCGTCGTCGGGCAAGGAGAGCTGCCGGGCCATCATCACCGCGTCCGGGCAGCTACACGGCTGGATCGGCGGCGCCTGCGCGGAGCCGGTGGTGATCCGGCAGGCTCGCGAGGTGATCGCCGAGGGCGCGCCGCGGCTGCTGCTGCTCGGTACCGCCGAGCAGTTCGGCGGCCCGCTGCGCGACGGCATGAACTTCGTGCCGATCTCCTGCCAGAGCGAGGGCTCGCTGGAGGTCTACATCGAGCCGGTGCAGCCCGCGCCGCACCTGCTCGTGGTCGGGCACTCACCGATGGCCCGCACGCTCGCCGAGCTGGCCCGGGTGCTGGGCTGGCGCGCCGACGTGATCGCGGGTGAGGACTTCACCGCCGCCGACGCCAGCGAACGGTCGATCGTGGTGGTCGCCACGCAGGGCCATCACGACGAGGAAGCGATCAAAGAGGCGATCGCCGCCCGCCCGGCCTACGTGGGCCTGGTCGGGTCGGCCCGCCGCGGGGCGGCGGTGCTCGGTTACCTCGCCGAACGCGGCCTGCCGCAGGGCGATCTGGACCGGGTGCACGTCCCGGCAGGCCTGGACCTGGGCCCGACCACGCATCAGGAGATCGCGGTTGCGATCCTCGCCGAGCTGGTCGAGCTGCGCGCCGCCGGGAAGCTCACGCTCGCCGCCGGCGCCCCGGCGGCCGCCCGCACCGGACCGCATGCCGCGCCGCAGCCCGGCGGGGCCGCCGGGACCTCCGGGGCCGCCGGCTCCCCCGGGCCCGCTGATGTGGAGGACGCCGTGGATCCGGTGTGCGGGATGACGGTCACCGCCGGGCCCTCCGCGTACCCGCTGACCCACGACGGCGTGACCTACTACTTCTGCTGTGCCGGCTGCCGCAGTGCGTTCGAGAAAGACCCGGTGGCTTACCTCGGAAATGAGACCCGATGCTGATCACGAACGAGTTCGAGGTCGCCGCGCCGATCGACAAGGTGTGGCGGTTCTTCGACGACATCCCGCACGTTGCCGCCTGCCTGCCCGGGACCGAGCTCACCGACGATCTCGGCGGTGAAAAATACAAGGGCCGGGTCAGCATCCGGATGGGCCCGGTACGGCTGCGTTTCGCCGGCACGGCCGACATCGCCGAGCGCGACGACGCGGCCAAGCGCATCGTGGTGAACGCGGCCGGCGCGGACGAACGGGGCCGGGGCCAGGCGGCCATGACCGTCACGGCCACGCTGTCCCGGTCCCGGACCGGCACTAAGGTCGGCGTGTCGCAGGACCTGCAGATATCCGGCGCGGCCGCGCAGTACGGCCGGGGCATGATCTCTGACGTCACGTCCGTGCTGATGCGCGACTTCGCCGCCAACCTGCAGGACGGGATCACCCGGCTGGACCGCGGCGAATCGCTGGACACGGGGGCCCCGGCCGCGGCGGAGGCGAGCGGGCTCATGGTCGGCCTGCAGGCCGCGATGATGGCGCTGCGCCGCGTCTTCCGCCGGTTCTTCGTGCCCTATCAGGCGCCCAACCCGAGCTGAGGGAGTTCGAGCCATGGTCTTGTGGTGGATCGGCAGCGTCGTCCTGCTGGTGGTAGTGCTGCCCGTGGTCATCGCGCTGCTCAACCGCGTGCTGGCCGCGCTGGAACGGATCCGGGGGGCCAGCGACGACATTCTCCGCGGCGGCGTCGCCCTCGTCGGGGAACTGGACGGCGCCCCGGAGGCGCTCGCCACGACGGACACCACCATCAAAGCGGTCGCCGCGGGCGCGGTGCGCTACGCCGGCCCCGTCAGCAAGCTTCTCGGCTGAGCCGGCGGAGCGGGCAGAAAGGAATGTGCCATGCCAGCAGTGGCCTGGTTCACCGTCATCGTCGCGGCGCTGATCGTGGGGATCACCGCGGTCGGCCTGCTGCGGGTCATCTTCCACCTCAGGGCCACGCGCGCGACGCTCGGCCAGGTGCTCGGCGGCGTGACCGTCGTCGCGCAGCAGACCAGTTCCGTACCGGACGTGGTGCCGTCGGTGAACGCGAGCCTCAAGCCAGTCCGCGACTTCTGTGAGTCGGTGATGAACTCATGAGGCACTTCTGGCCAATGCGGAACGGTTCATCCGTGTCGCCGCAGGCACCGGGCCGCCGCGTTATCGGCGCGCCTCCGGCACGACCGCGCAGGCCCGCCAGGGCCGCAGCGGTGTCCCGGCGCCGAGGACCAGCCTCCCGCTGTGTCCTTTCGCGCGCCTCTGGCGCGACCAAGCGAAGCGCCCGCGAGGGAGGCAGAAAATGAGCTACACCGGCTGGTGGATCGGCTACGGGATCGGCATCGCCGTGGTCCTGGTCGTGGTCGCGCTGGTGACGCCGATCCTGCTGCTGGCCCGGTCGATCGGCAAGGCGGCGCCCCTGATCAACGACCGGCTCGCCGCCGCGGCCCGGAACACCGAACCGCTGAAGGACCTGAACACCACCATCGATTACGCGGGGGTCATCATCGCCGGGCTGAAGCGCGGGCGCGAACGGCTGGGAGGCTAGCCATGGAACCGCATGGGGTAGTGGTCGCCCTGTCGCCGGGGCAGCACACGGCCTGGACGATCGGGCTCATCATCGGCCTCGTCGTGATCCTGGCCGTGGTGGCCCTGCTCAGCCTGCTCATCTACCTGGTGAAGGTCATTGACCGCCGGGTCGTGGAGATCGGGGACACGCTCAAGACCGCGGACGCGAACACCGAGGCCACCTCGCTGCTGCCGGTGGTGGCCGGCGGGGTCGAGGCGGTGCTGGCCGAGGGCCTGCAGCACCACCTGTTCCTCGGCCGGGTGCTGGGGAAGGTGAAGTCATGACCGCGCTGGTCGTCCTGACGGTCCTGGAGATCGTGGCGCTGATCGCCGGGCTGGCGGTGTACCTGTTCTGGGTCGGCAGCCTGCTCAACCGGATCGCCGCCAACCTGGAGGAATGCAGCGAACTGGTCGGCGCCATCGCCACGCACGCCAAGCTGATCGGCCCCAACATCGAGCACATCAACCAGACCGGCGGCGTGGTCGCGGGCGCGCTGCCGCTGCTGTACGGGATGGGCGAGGAGATCGTGGTCGGGGCCACCTGGACCCCGCAGGAGACGCCGGCCGTACCGGAACCGGCCCGCCCGGCATCGGGAAACCGCCGCTCGCGCATGCACGACGCGGTCGGCTACGCCCCGCCCCGCTAAATCAGTGTCCCGCGCCTGAAATACGTTATCTCCCGCATCTCCCGCCTCTGGGCAGACTTCTGGGTCGTATGTGCCGGGTTGCGAGAAGCAGCAGCCGAATCCGGCGCGTCAAGGGCGCCACTTAACTGCCGGGCGGCTAACCGCGGGCCGGGCCCAGGCTCGGCGGAGTGGTCGTCCGGGCCGCGGGCGGCGAGCGGGCCGGTCGTCGGCGCCGAGTACTCGCCGATCCAGTGGTCCTTCCAGGCCTGGTCGTACTGCTGGCTGTTGCAGCGCGGGTGGTAGATCGCGGTGAGCTCGCGGGCGATCTGCTCCCGGTGCGCCCGGCCGCCGCCCGGCACCTGGTAGGTGCAGATGTAGACCTTCCAGCGGAGCCGGCCCGCTGCACCCAGCAGGACGAGCGGGGATGCTTGAACGGGAAGCGCTCGGTGGTCAGATCATCGCTGTGTCCGATGTAGATGACCGCGTACCGTTCCGGCCTGGTTTCCGGGTCCGGCTTGTACACGATGGCGTAGACGGCCGGGGTGCCCGGCGGCGTCCAGCCGGCCAGCAGGCGGGGGCCCTCGAACGGGTACCCGGCCAGCGAGCCGAGCCGGATCACCGGGAGCCGCCCGCGGGGAAGGCGGCGGGCGCCCTCAAAATTCCCCGTCCTCGTCCTCGCTGATCGCTTCCACCCGGACGACGGGATAGACCGGCAGGCCCGCCCGGGTGACCGCCTGGCTGAACTGCGCGGTGGCCTTCCGGATGGCCTCGTCGCGGTCGCCGGCCTGGACGACCAGCTGGGCGCCGTACCGGCTGGTCCCGATGCCGGTCGCGATGCCGGAACTGGCCGCGACGGCGTCGGCGAGCTCGACGATCTCCTCGTGCTTCAGCACCCGGTCGCCCTCGGCCTCGATCCCCACGCTCCATTGCACCGGATGCTCCTAGCTCAACGTCGGCAGCAGCGCCGCTAGCTCTTCCAGGCTATCCAGGTCGTGGCCGGAGAGCATCAGGTCGACGTGCGGCGCGACCACCATCATGCCCAGCGTGCTCGGGCGGAAGTCCGGGTCATGACCTTTGTGCGGGTTCAGCCAGACCAGCCGGTGACACTGCCGGGAGAGCCGCTCGATCGCGGTCGCCAGCACCTCCGGGTCACCGCGGTCCAGGCCGTCCGAGCAGATGACCACGACCCCGCCGCGGGCCAGGCCCCGCCGCCCCCACTGCCGGACGAAGGCGTCCAGCGAGGCCCCGATCCGCGTGCCGCCCTCCCAGTCCAGGACGGCCTGCCCGGCCTGCTCCAGGGCCTCGTCGGGACGGCGCCGGCCGAGCGGGCGGGTGATGCGGGTGAGCCGGGTGCCGAAGCAGAACACCTCGACCCGGCCGGACGCCCGCCGCGCCGAGTACGCGAACTGCAGCAGGCTCCGCGAGTAGTCGGCCATCGAGCCGGAGATGTCGAGGATGAGGATGAGCGGCCGCAGCTTGACCTTGCGCCGCTGCCAGCGAAGCTCCGCGGGCTCGCCGTGCACCCGCATCGAGGCGCGTACCGTCCGGCGCAGGTCCGGGACCCGCCCGGAACGCGCGGGCTGAGTGCGCCGGGTGCGCCGTCTGGGCGGGGTGAGCCGCATCCTGGTCATGATCCGGCGCACCGCGGCCAGCTCCTCCGGGGTGCAGGCGTCGAATGACTTGCGCCGGAGCGCCTCGGCCGCGGAGGCCATCAGGCCGAGCGTGGCCTCCTCCTCGTCTCCGGCCCCGGGCGGGCCGGTGGCCGGCACGTCGAGGACGGCCCCGTCCGCCTGCGCCGTCACCTGAGCGTTGATAGCGAGCGTGGCGTGCGCCGGATTGGTGTCCGCGAGGAAGTACGCGCGGAACACCCGGTCGTAGACCTCGATGTCGTCCTTGCGGCTGACCAGCGTGGCGCGGCCCGCCCAGTACAGGTCGAGCAGGTCGGTCGGGTCCAGCGGCGCCATCGCCGCGCAGTAAGTCAGCAGGTCGCCGGTGCCGGCGGACAGCCCGGCCGCCCGGAGCGCGGCCACGAAGCCCGACAGGACGCCCACGAAAGGCGGCGCGTCAGGCCCCGGAGGTGCGGCCTGTTCCGGCCCCGGGCCCGCGGCCTGGTCAGGCACCGGAGGTGATCTCCCGGAGGTTTCCGCGGACGAAATCGAGGTCGTCGCGTTCCTTCACCACCGCGCCCAGAGTGACCGCGGCGTTGTCCTCGTCCAGGTCGGTCTCGCCGAGGAAATCGAGCGTGCGGGCCCAGTCGATGGTCTCGGCGACGCCGGGCGGCTTGGCCAGGTCCAGCTCACGGAGCCGGTGCACGGCGGCGACCACCTTCTGCGCCAGCGCCTGCGACACGCCCGGCTCGCGGACGGCGACGATCTCCAGCTCACGCTCGGGCGACGGGTAGCCGATCCAGTGGTACAGGCAGCGCCGCTTGAGCGCGTCGTGCAGCTCACGGGTCCGGTTGGAGGTGAGGATGACCAGCGGCGGCCGCTCGGCCCGGATCGTGCCCACCTCGGGGATGCTGACCTGGAAGTCGGACAGCACCTCGAGCAGGAACGCCTCGAACTCGTCGTCGGCCCGGTCCACCTCGTCGATCAGCAGCACCGCCCGATCGCCGGCCCGGACCGCCGCCAGCAGCGGCCGTTCCAGCAGGAACTTCGGGCCGAACAGCTTCTCGACCGCCTCGTCGCCAGCCAGCTGCTGCTCCGACAGGGCCCGGATGTGCAGCATCTGCCGGGTGTAGTCCCACTCGTAGAGCGCCTGGCCGGTATCGATGCCCTCGTAGCATTGCAGCCGGATCAGCTTCCGGCCGAAGACCGACGCGAGCACCTTGGCCGCCTCGGTCTTGCCCACGCCCACTTCGCCTTCCAGCAGCACGGGGCGCTGCAGCGACAGCGCGACGAACAAGGTGGTGGCCAGCCCCCGGTCGGCCAGGTAGCCGCCGTCGCGCAGGATGCCGGTGAGCTCGCCGACACTGCCCGGCAGGGCGGCCGGTACTGACGGGCCGGCCCGCCCGCGCCGGGCGTCACGGTCAGCGCTCGGTGGGCACAGGCCCGAGGACGAGGTCCTTCAGGCTCGCGCCGCCGGCCGCGAGCTTGCCCTCGCGTTCCAGCCTGCCGCGCCACGCGGCGCGCAGATCCTCGTCGGTGCCATCGAAGCCGACGTTCTTCATGTTCTTGCAGGACTTGCCGTGGCCATGATGACCGAGGGCCTCGTCCAGGCCGGCGCTCCCCTGGCCCTGCGCGCTCCACACCTCCCGCAGGACTTCCAGGGCTTCGACTGGCTCAGCCATGCGCAGATCCCTCCGACATGCCGTCATGGATGCTGATCTGACTGTAGTTCGCGGCCACCATGATGGCGACCGCGGATTAAGGCTTCTCTTATTTCCCTTCTTTCGCCTCCGCCGCGCCCCCGGCCCGCGGCACCCCGGCCCGGGCGCAGGACCCCCATCCGGCGGGCGCGAACCGCCCGCGCTCTTGCCGCCGCCGGCGCACCGCCGTACGACCTTTGTTACTCACCAGTAACGGAGGTTGCGTCATGAGGCTGGCGTACGAACGGGTGGGATCTGGGCCGCCACTCGTGCTTCTGCACGGCATCGGGCACCACCGGCAGGCGTGGCAAGCCGTCACCCCGCTGCTGGCGCCCAGCCGTGAGCTGATCCTGGTCGATCTGCCGGGTCACGGCGAGTCGCCGCCGCTCGAGCTGGCCGGGCGTACCCCGGTCGAGGCGCTGGCCGAGGAGATCGTCGGCTTCCTCGGCGAGCAGAGGCTGGAGCGCCCGCACGTGGCCGGGAACTCCCTGGGCGGGGTGCTCTCGCTGATCATCGCCTCCTTCGGCCACGCCGCCAGTGCGACCGCGCTCTCGCCGGCCGGGTTCTGGCGACGTCCGGGTGACCTCGCGCGAGGGCGCTACCGGCGGGTGAGCCGCCAGACGATACCGATGCCGGTCCCGGCCTCGGGCCTGACGTCGAGCGACCGTGACCCGACCTTGGTGAAACCGAGCTTGCGCGGAACCGCCCCGCTGGCCTCGTTCAGCTCGTCGTGGACGATCTCCACGTGGTCGACGCCGGGCAGCCGGAACGCCGCGTCCGTCAGGGCCGCGGCCGCCGCCGTGGCCAGGCCGCGCCGGATGTGGGCGGCGTGGACCCAGTACCCGATCTCCAGCCCGCCGGGGGTGATCCTCGCCATCAGCCCGCAGCAGCCCACGATCCGGCCGCCAGCGGTAATGGCGTAGTTGAAGGCGGTGCCGGTCTGCCAGTCGTGCTCGCAGGCCGCGAGATAGTCGGCGGCGTTGCCCCGGGTGTAGGCCTGCGCCCACGGCATCCACGGCCGCAGGTGATCCTGCGACTCGATGACCATCGTGTAGGCGGCCTCCACCTCACCAGGCCGCCACCGGTGGAGGATGACTGGCGCGTGCTCGAGCGTCTCGCCCGGACGCTGAACGGGATCCTGCACCCGTCCATGCTCGCCGCCGTCCGCCGGCAGGACAACCCGGCGGGCCGGTCCGGTGGCCGAAGCCGCCGGCATCGGGCGGTTCCCCGGCGTGGACGTGGCGCTGGAGACGGTAGAAACGTGACGGGGCCCAGCGGGATACGCGGCGGGAAGCCGGGGCCCAGCGGGAGGAAAGGCGGAGAGGAGCCCGGATGGACGTCAAGGACACGATCGCCGGAACGGTTACGGGCGCACGGGAACGGCTGACCGCCCTGAGCCACCGGCTGCACGCCCATCCCGAGGTGGCGTGGGCCGAAGAACGCGCCGCGGCCTGGCTCGGCGCCGAGCTCGCGGACGCCGGCTTCGCCGTCGAAACGAACGCCTGCGGGCTGCCGACGGCGTTCATCGCCCGGACCGGGACCGGGCCGCTGCACGTGGGCATCTGCGCCGAATACGACGCGCTGCCCGCCCTCGGCCACGCGTGCGGGCACAACATCATCGCGGCGGCCGCCGTCGGGCCGGCCTCGCGCTCGCGGCCACCGCCGGCGATCTGGGGCTGACGGTGACGGTGTTCGGCACGCCCGCCGAGGAAGGCGGCGGGGGCAAGGTGTACATGCTGGAGCGCGGGGCGTTCGACGGTGTGCACGCGGCCATGATGGTGCACCCCGGGCCGGTCGACGTGGCGGAGGCGCGGCCGTTCGCGGTGTCCCACATGCTGGTGCGCTACCGGGGCCAGGCCACGCACGCGGCCGCCTACCCGGACCGCGGCGTCAACGCCGCCGACGCGTTCACGATCGCGCAGGTCGCCATCGGGCTGCTGCGCCAGCAGCTGCTGCCGAGTACCCGCGTGCACGGGATCGTGACCCACGGCGGGGACGCGCCCAACGCGATCCCGGACCGCACCGAAGGCCGCTGGTACGTCCGCGCCGAAACCCTCGCGGAGCTGGCCGGCCTGGAGCCGCGCGTGCGGCGCTGCTTCGAGGCCGGCGCGCTCGCCACCGGGTGTGAGCTGGAGATCGAGGCGGAGGCGCCGCCGTACGCCGAATTCCGCAACGATCCGGACCTGCTGCCGCTGTACCGGGCCAACGCGGAACGGCTCGGCCGGCAGTTCGCGCCCGCCGGGCCGGACGGGGCGGACGGACCCGGCGGTTCCGGCGCCGGTGCGGCCGGGCGGATGAACCGCGCTTCCACCGACATGGGCAACGTCTCGCTGGTGGTCCCGGCGATCCACCCCTACATCGGGATCGGGTCGCTGCCGGCGGTCAACCATCAGAAGGAATTCGCCGCGCACTGCGTCACGCCGGCCGCCGACCAGGCCCTCGTCGACGGGGCCATCGGCCTGGCCTGGACGGCCGCGGACGCGGCCCGCGACGAGGCGATCCGCGGGCGGTTGCTTGCGGGCGGCCGCTGAGGCCCGGCGGCTCTCCGGGCCGTTACCCGGCCGGCGTTCCCGGGTGCCCGCCGCCGGGGCCGGCCGGTTACCGGAGCCGCCTCCGGATGTGAAAGGCTGAGGGCCGGAGGTGATCGTGTGAAGATCGGACTTCAGATTCCCGATTTCACCTGGCCGGGTGGCGCCGAACAGCTCGGCCCGACCCTGGCCACCATCGCCCGGACCGCGGACGACGCTGGCTTCGCGCACATCATGGTCATGGACCATTTCTTCCAGATCCGGACGGTCGGGCCGCCCGAGCACGAGATGCTCGAGGCCTACACCGCGCTCGGTTTCCTGGCCGCGCACACCTCGCGGGCAAGGCTCGGCACGCTCGTCACCGGGGCCATCTACCGGTACGCGGGCATCCTGGCCAAGACCGTCACCACCTTGGACGTGCTGTCCGGCGGGCGGGCGTGGCTGGGGATCGGTGCCGGCTGGAACGAGCAGGAATCCCGCGGCCTCGGCATCCGGTTCCCGCCGATGGCCGAGCGGTTCGAGCAGCTCGAGGAGACCATCCAGATCTGCCTGCAGATGTGGGCCGGGGACGAGACCCCGTACCACGGCAAGCTCAACCACCTCGAGCGCCCGCTCAACTCACCGCAGGCGCTGACCAAGCCGCACCCGCCCATCATGATCGGCGGCGGCGGCGAGAAGAAGACGCTGCGGCTGGTGGCCAAGTATGCGCAGGCGTGCAACCTGTTCCCCGGCCCGGAACTCGGCCACAAGCTCGGCGTGCTGCGCGAGCACTGCGAGCGCGAGGGCCGGGACTACAACGAGATCGAGAAGACCGCCATCTTCCGCTTCGACGTCGGCCCCAAGGGCGAGAAGGCCGGGGAGGTCATCGACCAGCTCGGCCGGCTCGCGGAGACGGGCATCCAGACGGTGATCGGCGGCGTGCACGACGTCGCGCAGATCACCCCGCTGGAAGTCATCGGCAGCGAGGTCATCCCCGCGGTCGCCTCCCTCGGTTCCTGACTCCGGCCGCATCCCCCGCCCCGGGCCTCCCGGGGCGGGGGATCACGGTCAGCAGTCGTGCGGCGCCGGGTGCCCGTTCAGTGCGGCCCGTTCAGTGCGGCCCGTTCAGTGCGGCCCCGTTCAGTGCGGAATGTCGCGGGGGATGGCGAAGTCGGCCATCCGGGCCTCGCCGGGGGTCAGGTCCGCCCACTCTCCCTTGAAATCCAGCACCGCCATCGCGGCGGTGGGGAACTTCTCCCGGGCCCGGTCGAGCGGCTCGGCCGCCGGGCCGTCCGTCATCTGCGCGATTCCCACGGCCAGTTCGGCGATCCCGGGGTTGTGCCCGATCAGCAGGACGGTCCGGTGATGCCCGCCAGCCTCCCGCAGCAGATGCAGCAGGCTCAGCGCGGTTGCCTCGTAAATGCGCTGCTCGTAGCGTACGAGCGGGTGCCCGCCCAGCTCGCCCGACAGCAGGGCCCAGGTATCGCGGGTCCGGCGGGTGGGCGAGCACAGCACCAGATCGGGTACGTACCCGCCGTCCCGCAGCCACCGTCCCATGGCCGGCGCGTCTCGGCGCCCGCGGTCGTTCAGCGGCCGTTCAGTGTCGGCCACGTCCGGCCACGCCGATTTGGCGTGCCGCAGCAGCAGGAGCCGACGTATCTCATCTGCGCCCATATCATCCAGCCTGACACACGATGAGCGGGCGATTCACCAGAACGCCGGCCTGTTAACGACCGCCGTTCGGCTGCCGTACACCTGATCGCGGCGCTGCCCGGCGGAAAATCGGACAGCAGGCACAATAGCCCCAACCAGCAGCGGCCCTGTGCCGTCTAAAAGACGTAGCATCCAGTTCATCGAGCCCATCGGGCAGCGGTAGCGCCAATGGAGGCGACGTCGCGTGAAACCTTTGACGAAACGGACGCGCCGCGTGGCAGCCGCCGCAGCGACGCTGGCCCTGGCGGGCGGCCTCACCCTCGCGGCGGCCTCCCCCGGCGCGGGCGCCGCCACCGCCACCCCCGCGCACGGCGAAACGGCCGTGCGCACCGCCCAGCCCGCCGGCGACAGCCCGGCCGGATTCTGGTACGGCACGGACAGCCTGCCCGTCACGATCACCGGCAGCCCGCCCTATCAGGAGCCGAAGATCGGCGGCCGCTACGGCGGCTACATCGGCATGACGGGCAGCTGGGCGTCCTGGCTCGGCTGCCGGGGCGGCTTCACCACCTGGGCCCCGGCCAACGTGCAGCAGGCCAACACGAACTACACCAATTACGGGGTCGGCATCGGCCTGGGCGTCTACTGGTTCATGGGCGGCCCGGGCGTGGACCCGAACTACAACGGCACGACCACCGAGGCCTACGCCTGGGGCCAGCGCCAGGCCGCCCGGGCGGTGGCAGACGCCAACGGGCAGCCGGTCAAATACCGGGTGCTCTTCATGGACGTCGAACTGCCCGGGGTCGCCCCGGCCCACGACAACGGCTGGAACTCGGTCTACACCTCACCGTGCAGCGGCGTCACCAAGTCGAACTACGTCCCGGTCAGTGTCGACCGGGCCGACTTCAACGGCTTCTTTGACTACGAGAAAGCCCACGGCTACACGCCCGGTGTCTACTCCGAGCCGGGCGTCTGGGCCTCGATCTTCGGCACCGGCGTTTACTCGATGATCGGGAACACCGACGAGTGGACGTACGAGCCCGAGACCACCAACTTCAGCCTGGCCCCGTCCGGCTGGTGCCTGCGGGGCACGTCGACCTGCGCCAGCTTCTTCGGCGGCGTGACCAGGTCCAGCCCGCACGCGCTGATGTGGCAGTGGTCGGGCGGCGGCGGCGTCAGCAACGGGGTCGGTGACTTCGACCAGATCGACACCAGCGTCGTCAAATGACCGCCGGGCGGCCGTCCGCTGACCGCCGGGCGCCGGAGAGCACCGGCGCCCGGAAACCGGTCCGGCGGCCGTCCCCTCAGCGCCCGGCGGCTTTCCGCGTGACGCGCAGCAGGTATTCCTTGCGGTTGAGCGAATTGTGGTCCGTCCGCGGCCGTTCCGGGATCACGCGCTCGTCACGACCAGCGGGGTGAGGCTACGGAAATCCCCGGCCGTGCTCGACATGCTCTTGTCGAAGGCCGCGTGGGCGTGGCTCTGCCGCGGTCAGTAACCGGAGGGTCACCCTCGGCGGCCGGCGGCAGTTCCCTGATGCCGGCGGTCAGCGCCGCCACGCCCGCCGTCGTTGCTGGGAGTACAGCAGAGGACCGGGTGGGCGGCAACTGATTTACCGGGCGGCGCGATGCGGGCGGATTGTCACGGCGTCCTTCCGGATGCGGCATCCTAGGGCCATGAGTGACGACGGGAAGCTCGGCCGCAGGGCCTTCCTGGGGGCGGCCGCGGCCGGGGTGGCCGCCGCGGTGGCGGCCTGCTCGTCAGGAGGAAAGCCGGCTGCGGGAAACGGGACGGCCCGGGCGGCCGCGACACCGCGCCGCTCAGCGCCCGTGGCGGAGAACGCGCTGCCCGGCGATCCGGACTGGGCGGTCCGTCACCTGGGCACCGAGCACGAGATCGAGGGGTACGCGGGCAAGATCAGCGTGCCGCAGGGGGAATCGTTCCCGTTGTTCGTCTCGTCCACCTCCTCCGGCTACCGGGTGACCGCGTTCCGGCTGGGCTGGTACCAGGGTGACGGCGCCCGCCGGGTATGGCAGTCGGGTTCGCTCCGCGGCCACAAGCAGAACGGGGCCGTGCTGGCCGCCGGGACGAACACGATCCGGACCGACTGGGACCCCGCGCTGGACGTGCCCACTGACGACTGGCCGCCGGGCTCGTACCTGCTCAGGCTGGACGCCGACTCGGGAGCGCAGCGCTATGTCCCCGTTACGGTCCGGTCGCAGGGCACCGCGGGCAAGGTCGTGCTCAAGAACGGGGTCGAAACCTGGCAGGCTTACAACACCTGGGGCGGCTACGACCTGTACAAGGGCCCTGACGGGGCCTATGCGAGCCGTTCACTGGTCGTCAGCCTGGACCGCCCGTACGACGGGAACGGCGCGGACATGTTCCTGACCTACGAACGGAACGTGGTCAAGCTCGCCGAGCTGATGGGGATCCCGCTGGCCTACGTGACCAGCATGGACATCGCGGCGGACCCGCATCTGCTGGACGGGGCCAGTGCGCTGATCTCGCTCGGCCACGACGAGTACTGGTCGCCAGCTGAACGTGCCAACGTGACCGCCGCCCGGGACGCCGGGGTCAACCTGGCGTTCCTCGGGGCCAACGCGCTGTTCCGGCGCACCCGGCTGCAGGCGTCTGCCCTGGGCAGTGACCGCGAGGTGGTCTGTTACAAGACCGATTACCGGGACGACCCGCTGTACGGCCAGGACGCGTCGCTGGTGACCAGTAACTGGCGGGCGGCGCCGAGCCCCGACCCGGAATCGTCGCTGATCGGCACCCTGTACGAGTCGTATCCAGCTCAGGCCGGCTACCGGGTGGTGAGCCCCGCCAGCTGGGTGTTCAAGGGCACCGGGGTGCCAGCAGGGGCCACGTTCGCCAACCTGGTCGGCGTCGAATACGACCGGGTCAACCCCGGCTACCCGGTCGAGCGGCCGATCGAGGTGCTGTCCCATTCCCCGCTGGCCTGCCAGGGGGTCAGCAGCTACGGCGACTCCGCCTACTACACGCACGCCGGCGGGGCCGGCGTCTTCAACGCGGGCACGATGCGCTGGGTGGAAGCGATCTTCGGCGACCAGCCGCACGGGATCTCCGGCACGGCGACCACCTTCGTCCGGCAGGTCACCGCGAACGTGCTCCGCGCTTTGGCCGACGGCCCGGCCGCCGCCAGGTATCCCGCCCACGACAACCTGGACGCGATGCACGAGTACGCCGGCGACCGTATCGGCGCCGGCAGCAACCTGTCCTGAGGCGGCGGGCTACTTCTTCAGGTGCGGGCGCAGCAGGGCCAGGTCGGGGTCGCTGAGGCGGTCGTTGGCCGTCGCGGCCTGGTGCCAGTACGGGTAGATCAGGTCCGGCGTGCTCACCTGGTCCAGGGCGGCCCGCTCGTCACTGGACAGGACCAGGTCCGCGGCGGCCAGGTTGTCGGCGAGCTGCTCGTCGGTGCGGGCCCCGATGACGAGGGAGGTCACCCCCGGCCGGCCGAGCAGCCAGGCCAGCGCCGCCTGCGCGGCCGACACCTCGTGGGCCTTGGCCACGTCCACAAGGACCTCGATCGTGTCGTAGAGCCGGTCCTCGTTGCGCACGGGAGGCTCGTTCCACTCCTCACTGAGGTGCCGCGAATTCTCCGGCTGCTCGGCGTCGCGGCGGAACTTGCCGGACAGCAGGCCGCCGGCCAGCGGGCTCCACACCAGGATGCCCAGGCCCTGATCGAGCGCCAGCGGCACCAGCTCGTACTCGGCGTCCCGCGCTTCCAGGGAGTAGTAGATCTGCTGGGCGACGAACCGCTGATAGCCCCGGGTGTCCGCGGCGGCCAGCGCCTTCATGAGCTGCCAGCCCGAGTAGTTCGAGGCCGCCAGGTAACGCACCTTGCCCGACTGGACCAGCGAATCCAGGGTGGACAGCGTCTCCTCCACCGGCGTCTGCCCGTCCCATTCGTGCACGTGGTAGATGTCGATGTGGTCGGTGCCCAGGCGGCGCAGGCTTGCCTCGACACCGCTCAGGATGTGGTGCCGGGACAGCCCGGCGTCGTTCGGCCCCCCGCCCATCGGCATCCGGACCTTGGTGGACAGCAGCAGGGCATCCCGCTTGCCCCTGATCGCCTGGCCGACGATCTCCTCGGCGGTGCCCTGCGAGTAGACATCGGCGGTGTCGATCAGGTTCACCCCGGCGTCCAGGCTCATGTCGATCTGGCGCCGGGCACCGTCGAGATCGGTTGTGCCAACCGCGCCGAAATTGCCCTTGCCGCCGAACGTCATCGTGCCGAGAGTCAGCGCCGAAATCCGGAGGCCGCTCCGGCCAAGCTGACGATATTCCATGGTGAAACCCTTCTCGCAGGACTTGTCCATAGTCTGGAGCCAACTTACGACGGTGCCGCCGAACTACCCTGCGGCGGGCGGCCAAACCCGCGCAGATATGCTCCCCGCGGGGCCGGCCCAGCGTGTCACCGCGCCGGTTACGGGTACCGGAAACGTGGAGGTCAGCCGGCCTGGGACCGGCCGTAATCGTCTGCCTGGCGCCGGGACGGGGAAGGGGGGCCATGCTCAGCTACTTCCTCGCGGTGCTCGCCGCGTGCGCCAACGCCGCCTCGTCGGTCCTGCAGCGCAAAGCCAACCGGGAGATACCGCAGCGGGAGAACCTGAGCTGGAAGCTCATCAGGAGCCTGCTGCACAAGCCCGTGTGGTTCGGCGGGATCCTTGCCGTCACCATTGGATTCCTGCTCCAGGCCAGCGCGCTGGGCGCGGGGGAACTGGCCGTCGTGGAACCCATCCTGGTGCTGGAACTGCCGCTCACCCTGATCATCGCGGCCCGGGTCTTCAGGTCGTCCATGGGCTGGCGGGAATGGGGATCGACGCTGGCGATGACGGCAGGCCTCGCGGGCCTGCTGTATTTCCTGTCACCCACCGCCGGTAAATCGGACCAGGTCCACCTCTACGTCTGGCTGATCGGAATCGGCGTGAACCTGGCGCTGGTCGGTGCGCTGGTCGCCTGGGGACGGCGGGGCCCGGCCGGGCGCAGCGGTGACGGCAACGGCAGCAGCGCTCATCAGGCGGCGGTCTTCGGGGTTGCCGGCGGGTCGGCCTTCGGGCTGACGGCGGCGCTGATGAAGGGGATGACCACCCACTTCTCGGACGGGTTCGGGGCGCTGTTCACCAGCTGGCAGCTTTACGCGATGGTGGCCACCGGGGTACTCGGGATATTCCTGGTGCAGTCGGCGCTGAACGCGGGGCGGCTGATCGCCGCCCAGCCGGGCCTGACCCTGTCCGACCCGATCGTGTCCATCCTGTGGGGGGTGCTGGCCTTCCACGAGAAGGTCCGCGGCGGATCGGTCAGCCTGATGTTCGCGGCGCTCAGCACTGTTTTGCTGGCCGCCGCCGTCGTGGCCCTGGCCCGGTCCCCGCTCCTGGCGGACGATCAGGAGCAGGAGCGCACCATGGCCGGCTCCCGGCCGGTGATCGTGGCGGTGGGGACCAGCCGCGCGAGTCACCGCCCGCCGCCCGCGGTTAACGACGCCGGCGGCCGGAGAGAACCCCGCGATCAGCCCGGCCGCCCGCTGGTGAACGGCCGGCCGCCGCCGGGAAGCGCGGGTGATTAACCCGGGGCCCTGCGGGCGCATGTGCCGGCGGTTGAACTGGCGCCAGTCCTCCCGGCCGTCCGGCCACCGGATCAGTGCGGCCCAGCCGCCGCGGTACCGTGCCCACGCGACGATCAGGCAGGGGCGCCAGCTGGTGTCGCTGTACAGCACCTCCGCTGTCCGGCGCACGGGTGCCCGGCGCGGGCTGTCCATCAGCTCCCCGGCCGGCACCCGGGACAGCATCGGGACGGTTCCGACCGGCGGCGGATAGCCTCCGGAAGACGTTTTCCCAGCTCCCATGGCATAGACGATAACAGATTCGAATGGTAAGAGCGCATGGAAGGACTAATCGAACGGGTACGCCAGTCATGTTCGAGTGGTGAACAAACGGTAAACTTAAAGTGGAATGAAGTTTCGGAAAGATAGCCGGAAAGACCTGAAAGTCGCCGTCCGGGCGAATCAGCGGAGCCCGGCTGGGCAGGAACAGCCTTATGGTTACGGACACCCGCGAAATTGAGATGAAGTACGAGGCCGGCCCGGAGACCGTGCTGCCACCGCTGGAAGACCTCCCGCACGTGGCGAGCGAGGCGGGGCCCGACGAGGTCAAGCTCGAGGCCGAGTACTACGACACCGGAGACCTGCGGCTGCTGCGCGCGGGCGTCACGCTGCGCAGGCGCCGTGGCGGCAAGGACGCGGGCTGGCACCTCAAGCTGCCGGCCGGGCCGCAGACCCGCCGGGAGATACGCGCGCCGCTGGGTCGCGGCGGCCGGGCCGTCCCGGCCGAGCTGGCCAGCCTGGTCCGCGTCTACACCCGGGGCGAGGCGCTCGCGCCCGTTGCCCGGATCGCAACCGTGCGCCGGACACGGACCCTGATCGATGAGGCCGGGACGTCACTCGCCGAGATCGTCGCGGATGAGGTGTCCGCGCAGACGCTCGGCGACTCCACCACCATCTCCAGCTGGCGGGAGGTGGAGGTCGAACTGACCGGCGGCGACCGGCATCTGCTGCGCGCCACGGACAAGCGGCTGCGCCGCGGCGGCCTGCGCCCCGCGGGCCGCACGGCCAAGCTGGAGCGTGCCCTGGCCGGCCAGCTGCAGGCCGGCGACGGCGAGGAGCGTCCCGGTGGCCGCGGCTCCTCGGCCGACATGATCATGGCATACATCGAGGAGCAGTCGGCCAAGCTGATGGCCCTCGACCCGATGGTGCGGCGCGACGAGCCCGACTCGGTGCACCAGATGCGCGTCACCACCCGCCGGCTGCGCAGCACGCTGCAGTCGTTCGGGACCATCGTGCGCGCGGCCGACACCCGGCATCTGGGTGATGAGCTGCGCTGGCTCAGCCACGTCCTCGGCGACGCACGGGACAACGAGGTGCTCGCCGAGCACATCCAGGGCAGTGTGGCGCAGGCGCCGGCCGAGCTGGTCATGGGCCCGGTGCAGGCGCGGCTGCGGGAGCACTTCGCGCCGCTGGCCGCGCAGACGCGCACGGCCGTGCTGAACGCGCTGGACTCCGAGCGCTACTTCGCGCTGCTGAACGAGCTCGACCAGATCGTGGCCGACCCCCCGCTGGGACCCGACGCCACCACTCCCGCGAAGAAGGGCCTGGCCCGCGCGGTGGCGCGGGCCTACAAGCGGACGGACCACAGGATGCGGCTGGCCAGCCGGGCTCACTCCGGTGAGGCGGCCAACGTCGCCCTGCACGCCGCGCGGCGGGCGGCCAAGCGGGCCCGGTACGCGGCCGAGGCAGTCAGCCCCGTCTACGGCAAGCCGGCCCGCCGGTTCGCCAAGCAGATGAAGACCATGCAGTCGACGCTGGGCACGCACCAGGACGCGGTGATCGCCCGGAACACCATCCGGGAGATCGGCGTGCGGGCGCATCTGGAGGGCGAGAACGCGTTCACCTTCGGCCTGCTGCACGAGCACGACACCTGCGCCGCCCGGGACTCGGAGCGCCGCGCGTGGAAGCACTGGAAGCGCGCATCCCGCCCCCGGTACCGCAAGTGGCTGCACTAGACCACAGGCGATCTGGGCGGCGTTCCCGGTGAATAGCGCCGGGCACGCCGCCGGGATCGGGCGGCTGGGCTCAGGTGATCGGCGGCAGGACCTGGGGGTTGTCCAGGACCGGGCGGAACAGGTCGCCCCGCTCGGCGAGCCGGCCGAAAATGTTGCGGATCGTGAAGCCGTCCGGCCGCAGCGAGGGGTCGTCGAGTTCGTCCCAGGCGATCGGGGCGGATACCGGCGCCCCCGCTGACGGCCGCGGGCTGTACGGCGCGACCAGCGTCTTGTGCCCGGCGTTCTGGGTGTAGTCCAGCCGGGCGTGGCCGCTGCGGTCGCGCAGTTCCCACTTCCAGCTGACCAGCTCCGGGACGACCTCGCCCACGGCGCGGGAGACCTGCTCGACCCAGGCGGTGGTTTCCGCGGAGCTGGGGCCGGGCGCGATCGGGATCCAGATCTGGATGCCGCGCCGGCCGGTGACCTTGGGCTGCCCGCGGACGCCGAGATGATCGAGCGCGGTACGGTGCAGCCGGGCCAGGACGAGCACGTCGTCCCAGGACGTGACCGCACCGGGATCGATGTCGATGAGCGCGTACGTCGGGCAGTGCGGCGCGTCGGCGGGGGCCGTCCAGGCGTGCCACTCCAGCGCGGCGAAGTTCGCCGCCCACACCAGCGCCGCGGGCTCGTCGACGACCAGGTACGTGGTAGTCCGGCCGAGGCTGGCGTCGGGGTTGTCCCAGCGCGGCAGCCACTCGGGCGCGTGCGCGGGCAGCTGCTTGTGCCAGAAGCCCTCGGTGTCCGCTCCGCCCGGGTACCGGTTCATGTTCAGCGGGCGGCCGGCCAGGTAGGGCAGGATGACCGGGGAGATCCGGGCGGCGTACGCGATGAACTCGCGCTTGGTCACCGCCTCCCCGGCGCCGCGGGCCGGGAACAGCTCCTTGTCCAGGTTGGTCAGCCGGAGCCGGCGCCCGAACACCTCCCACGTCCCGCCGGACCCGAGCGCGCCCAGGGCGGCGAGCTGCTCAGCGGACGGCCCGTCCTCCTCGGGGTCCCGGCTGCCTCCGTCCTTCCCGTTCCCGGCGTGGGCGGCGGTGCGCCGGCCGGACCGGGTGCGCCGGGCGCGGTCCCGCTGCGCCGGGCTGGACGGGTTGACCGCGACCGACGCCTGGGACGGCGGCAGGTCCGAGCGCCACATCCGGTCCGGGTCGGCCTTGACCTCCTCGTTGGTGCGCCCGCTCAGGACCGACCGCGGGTAGTCCTCGGGATTCCAGCCCTTGACGGCGTACTCGTCGTGCTTGTGCAGCAGCAGCCACTGCTCCTTACCCGAACGGTCCTGTTCACCGCGCCGGACCAGGATGAACCGGCCGCGCAGTTTCGCTCCCTCCAGATCGGCGTGGAAATCCCCGGCCGCCACCGCGGCCGCCGGGTCATCGGTGGCGTGCGGCTGCCACGTCCCGGTGTCCCACACGATGACGTCACCGCCGCCGTACTGACCGGACGGAATCACGCCCTCGAAGTCCAGGTACTCGATGGGATGGTCCTCGACGTGGATGGCTGCGTGCCGGACGTCCGGGTCGAGGGTGGGACCCTTCGGCACGGCCCAGCTGACCAGGACCCCGTCGATCTCGAACCGGAGGTCGTAGTGCAGCCGGCGGGCCCGGTGCCGCTGCACGACGAAGCGCGGGCCATCGCCGGGCCTGCCGCCGGCCGCCGTGGCCCGGGCGCGGGACCGCCCGCCGCGGGACCTGCCCGGCGGCTCCGGCGTCTGCCCGAAATCGCGCTTCTGCTCATACGGCTCGAGCCGTTCCCGGGCCGGCGTGTGCGCGGTCTTCCCCGTGGTCCCGGTCTTCCTCGCGGCGGGCTTCTTCCTGGACGCCGGCATGATCACACCGTTCCCCGGCACGTCCTGCTCACACTCTCCTAGACTGCCCCGGAAGTAGCCACGGATGGAGGCCGGCCGATGACAGATGTCGCACCGCCGTCCGCCGGGGAGGCCCGCGTCTGCGCCGCGGTGGCGCTCGGCTGGCAGATGGCCAAGCTTCTACCACTCACCGGTCCCCCGCGGCCTCGCCGAGGACCCGCGCCGGGCGGACCGGCTGCCGGGATTCTCCGGCTTCTCCGCCGCCACGCATACGAAATGGCTGAGCGAGCAGATCGCCGTGACGGCGGGCAGTCTCGTCGCGGACCCGCCGCCGGCCCTCATCCGCGCGCTGGACGATGTCGCCGGCCGGCTCCGGACGCCGGGCCTGGACCCTGACGGCACGCTCGGTGCCGTCTTCACCCTGCACTGCCGGCTGCTGGAGGCCCTGACCGTCACGGATTTCCGGCTCGGCAAGGCCTACGGGCTCGGGCGGGCGCTGGCGGAGACGGCGCTGGTCCCGGCGGCGGCCGCCGGGGGAGAAGTGGCAGGGGAATTCCGCGAACTGCTGGCGGCCGGGCGGCTGACCACGGTCAAGGACTGGCTCGTGGAGCTCAAGACCGTGCTGCCCGACCATGCCGCCTACGCCGTGAGCGGCGCCCTGGACGACTGGCGTGACTGGGTGGCGCAGCAGCGCACGCCCGCGGACTGGCGGGCCGCGCAGGCGGCCATGCGGACGCAGGGCTACCTGTGGCGGGAACTGATCACCGGCGAGAAGTCCGCGGTCGACATGCTGAACCTGTCCGGGTACCTCGCCGCGGCCCGGCAGATCGCCCGGCGCACCTGGCCCGTGACCGCCGCCGTCGCCCTCATCGCCGTCGGTGTGGTCGTCGCTATGTTCCTGCTGCACAGCATCCCGCCGACGGCCCGGCTGATCGCCGCCCTGGCCTGGATCGGCGGCACGCTGCTGGCCGCCCTGAAGGCGTCGGGAGCGCTGATCGGCTCGGCGGTCAAGGGCGCCGAAGGGTGGCTGTGGCAGACCGAGCTGGACGAGTCCGTGGTACAGGCCGCGACCCGGCTGCCGCCGCCCGCCCGGCACCACCGCATCACCGGCTCCTCGGTCGGCGCCATGACGCTCAGCGAGAGCAAGCCGCCGCCCGCGCCCCCGGCCGAGATGCCCGCCACGACGTGACGGCCGCCCCATAACCCGCCGCGAGGCGGCCACGGCGGAGTGACGGCCGGCGCTACTTGAGGATGTTGACCGCCCGCGCGATCACCAGCGCAACAGTCACGATCGACACCCCGGCCTGCAGCGCCATCGCGCCCTTGGCCCACCGGGACAGCGGCATGACGTCCGTCGGGCTGAAGGCGGTGGCGTTGGTGAACGACAGGTAAAGGTAGTCGCCGAATGCTGGCTCCCAGTCGGGCGCCGACATGTCGGGACTGGTCATCTGCGGGAACAGGAAGTCCGGGTAGACGTGGACCGCCTGAGCCCGGTCACCCGGGCCGCCGCGGTCGAACTCCCAGTACCACACGCCGAAGATGATCACGTTGGTGAGCCAGATGATCGCGCCGGAGATCAGCAGCGGCCCCGGCGCGTTCCCTTCGCTGCCCTGGACCAGACCCAGCACCAGATGGACCGCCGACCAGCCGTTGGCCACGGTGAGGACGCCGGCCACGGCCAGGCTGAGCCAGCGCAGCAGCCCGGTCTTCCGGTCGATCCGGCGCGGGTTCAGCGCGATGAGCAGGACTACCAGCGCGGCCTCGAGCGCCGGCAGCACCCAGGTGGGCCGGAACATCACGAGGCCGCCCGGCAGCGGCAACTGCAGGGCGATCGCGGCCGCGGTGGCCAGGGCCACATGCCAGCGGGGCTCGCCCCGGGTGACCCGCCGCCACGCCGGGACCACCGTCCGGTGGAGCTCCGGTGCGACGACCCGGTCACCTTCTGACGTCAGCCGCTCCAGCTCGGACATGCGGTGATGCAGCGCACGGATACCTTCCAGCACGTGCTCCAGCCCATCATCGCGGGGATACCCGGCACTGCTGGCCGGGCGATCACCAGGGCCCCACGGGTCAGCCGGCCCTGTTTTCCCGCTGTCTGGCATTCCACCAGTGTGGCGCGTACCGGCCCGGGCGACGTATCCGGCGCGCCCGGTGCGCGCCGGGCCGGGCCTGAAACGCGAGCTCGCCGATCTGGCGCACCGGCACCAGCCGGCCCGGCCGTGCCCACCGCACGCGCGGCCTGGCCGTGCCCACCGCACGCACGCAACCAGACCCGGAGTGGATCTGCTGCCGCCGGGCCGCAGAGATATGCTAGCGATTGTCAACAATTTGACGAGCAATTTGGGGCCGACTGCTCATGAGCGCGACGGACGAGGGCAGTGTGACAGCTGCGCCGCGCGAGGGAGATGCCGCCAAGCATCACGTCATCGGCTGGCTGCGTGACGCGATCATGAACGGGGATATCGTCCCGGGCCAGCGGCTGGTGGAGGCGGAGCTGGCCGAGACGCTCCGGGTCACCCGGGCGAGCGTCCGGGCCGCGCTCATCGACCTGTCCGCGGACGGGCTGGTCGAGCGCATTCCCAACCGGGGCGCCCGGGTGCGGGTGGTGTCGGTGCCGGAGGCGGTGGCGATTACCGAGTGCCGCATGGTGCTGGAGGGACTGTGTGCCGCCAAGGCGGCAGAGGCCGCCACCGCTGCCCAGGCCGGCCAGCTGGCCGCGATCGGGGAGAACATGGTGCGGGCGGTACGGGAGGGCGAGCCGCTGAAGTACTCGGCGCTCAACCGGGAACTCCACAACCTGGTGCACGAGATGTCCGGCCAGGCCGTGGCCACGGAACTGCTGCAGCGGCTCAACGCCCAGATCGTGCGCCACCAGTACCGGCTCTCGCTGCGCGCGGGCCGCCCGCAGGTGTCACTGCCCGAGCACCTGGCCATCATCGAGGCGATCACCGCCCGGGATCCGGCCGCCGCCGAGGCGGCCGCGCGACGGCACCTGCGGAGCGTCATCATCGCCCTCCGGGAAAGCGGGCAGCCGGCAGGCCAGCCCGCCACCGGACGATGAGCAAGGGAGCCCGATGACCGCAGCCGGCGCCGGTGCGGCGCCCGCGCTGAAAAACCAGGCCCAGGCCTACCCGGCGCGCGGCGTGTGCGTCCGGCAGCTCGATCACGTCAACCCGCCCGGAGGACTGGCCGGTGATGCCGGCTGACACGGTGTCGTTCTGGCTGAAGCCGGCGGGTTTCTTCGACCGGAATCCCGCGCTGTAGGCATTACCCCTGGGCGGGAGACTATTAGCGGCCGGCAGCCGATGTTGCGGGCGCCGGCGGCCGGGGAAGGTAACCGCCGTGGATGTTGAGGTCATCGCCTTTGACGTGTTCGGCACGCTGGTGGACTGGCACACCAGCATCACGGCCGCGCTGCAGGAGGTGGGCGGCCGGGCCGGGATCGACGCCGACTGGCCGGCCGTCGCCAGCGCGTGGCGGGCGCTGTACCAGCCCACCCTCAGCCAGGTCGTCCGCGGGGAGCTGCCGTTCCAGTCACTGGACGCCCTGCACCGCCGGATGCTCGACGAGGTGGCCGCCAGGCAGCAGTTGCGGGCGCTGAGCGACGCCGACCGCGAGGAGCTGGTCCGGGCCTGGTACCGCCTGGCGCCGTGGCCGGACACCGTGCCCGGCCTGACCCGGCTATGGGAACGGCATCTCCTCACCCCGCTGTCCAACGGCGGGATGGGCCTGCTGACGAGGCTGGCCCGGGCGGCGGAGCTGCCGTTCGACTGCATCCTGTCCGCGGAGCTGGCCGGGACCTACAAGCCGGACCCGCGGGTGTATCACCTCGTCCCCGGTTACCTCGACGTGCCGCCGGAAAAGGTCATGATGGTCGCGTGCCATCCCAGCGATCTTGAGGCCGCCGCCCGGGAGGGCCTGCGGACCGGATATATCCCGCGCCCGCTGGAGTGGGGCCCGGGCGGGTCCGCGCCCCCTCCCCCGGACGGCGTCGATGTGGCCGCCGGTGATCTGCTGTCCCTCGCCGCCCTCATCTGACCTGCGCAGACCTCGTGGCGAAAGTCCCAGCACGAGACGGGTTACCAGCCCGCGGAGCGGGAAGCAGGTCAGCGGGCCACCTCGGCGCGCAGCAGCGAAGACAGGAATGAGGAGTGACTGAAGACCAGATCAACCGGACCACGACGGATGCCGGTGCCCCGGCAGAGAGCGATGAGTTCTCGCTGACTGTCGGCTCGGATGGGCCGATTCTGCTTCAGGATCACTACCTGATCGAGCACAACCGCCGGGAGCCCGGCCGCTCATGCGGGCGGCCGGGCCTTCGCACGCGGCCGGAGCGCGGTGCCGCATCCGCGCAGGGCCGCCCGCTGCAGGGCACGGCGGATCACTTCGTCAAGACGGCGGCGGGAGCGGGGACGCCCAGCCGGCGGGCGAAGCCGGGCGGGATCACAATGTCCTCCTGGGTCAGGTCGCGGACGGAAGAACGTCCCAGGCCCAGCAGTACCGAATCGATCCCGCTGCGCAGGATGTCCAGCACGTTCTCCACGCCCGCCTGGCCGTTGGCGGCCAGGCCCCACAGGTAGGCCCGGCCGATCATGACCGCCCGGGCGCCCAGGGCCACGGCCTTGACCACGTCACTGCCGCGGCGGACGCCGCCGTCCAGCAGGACCTCGATGTCGTGGCCGACGGCTTCGGCGACGGCGGGCAGGGCGCGGATGGGCGCGGGCGTCCCGTCCAGGTTGTTGCCGCCGTGGTTGGACACGGAGATCGCGGTGACTCCGGCGTCGACCGCGCGCCGGGCGTCATCGACCCGCATCACGCCCTTGAGCATGAACGGGCCACCCCACTGCTCGCGTAGCCACCGGACGTCTTCCCAGGTCGGCAGCGGCGTCTGCATCCACTGCCCGTACGCGCCGAAGAAGTTCGGCGGCGGCGAGCCCGGGTCGGCCAGGTTCGGCACGGTGAGGTCGGGGAAACCGCCGCTCCTCGTCCAGTTGAGCAGCCACGGCACGCGGGTGATGCATTCGGGGGCGAGCCGCAGCGCCGCCTTGAGGTCGATCTTCTCCGGGATGACCGGGCTGCCCCAGTCCCGGCCGTGCGCGAAGGACCAGTCGAGCGTCGAGATCAGGCCGACCGCGCCGGCGGCGCGGGCCCGTTCCATCCGCTGGACCAGCTGATCGCGGGTGCCGCACCAGTACATCTGGAAGAACGTCTGCGGGTTGGCCGCGGCCACCTCCTCGACGGGCTGGCTGGCGAACGAGCTCAGGCCGATGACCGTGCCGCGCGCCGCGGCGGCCCGCGCGACCGCGACCTCGCCGTCGGGGTGCACGGCCTGCACCCCGGTCGGGGAGATGATCACGGGCATCGAGACCGGCTGGCCCATCACGGTGGTGGACAGGTCGCGCTCCGCCGACAGCCCGGCGACGTGCGGCGCAAAGCCCAGCTCGGCGAACGCCTTGATGTTGTCGTTGACGGTGAGGCCCTGCTCCGAGCCGGCGACCAGGGCGCCATACACCGACTTGGGCAGGTGCTTGCGCGCCCGGCGGCGTGCCTCCTCGACGGACTCGAACCACTCACCCATCGGGCCGCTCCTGCCTCGCGTGGTGTATTGCCATGATGTGCTCCTGGGGGCTTGATCGATGTGAGGCTCCGGTGAGACCGGCCGCCGGACAATTTGTCACTCCGTGCCGAATATGGTTACGGTAACGGCCGCAGACGCCCCCGGCAAGGCTCAAATGCGCGCTCAGGGAGCAGAAATCCACTTTCCGTACTCGCCTGCCCGAATGGGCCGGCTCCCCTGCCTGGCCGTTCGGACAGGTTCTCCCCGCACATTGGCCAGGACAGCGGGGCACGAACGGCGGGTTTGCGGTTCCCGTCCTGGCTGATGGCTCCGGGCCGCCTTATGGTCAGGCTGTTAGCACCGCCCTCAGGAGGTTTTCATGCAGGTCGATGAACTGCTCAAGCCCTTCCCGATCAAGGAGTTCCATCCGTTCCCGCGGGCCATGCTCGGTCCCGGCGCGCACGAGATGATCGGCCCGGAGGCGCTCAAGATCGGCTTCCGGAAGACCCTGGTCATGACGACGGGCCTGCGCGGCAGCGACACCGTGCACAAGATCGTCGAGTCCATGCGCTACCACGGCATCGAAGTCGTCGTCTACGACAAGGTCGAGTCAAACCCCAAGGACTACAACGTCATGGACGCCGTGACGATGTACCGGGAGAACAGCTGCGACTCGTTCGTATCCATCGGCGGCGGCTCGGCACACGACGCCTGCAAGGGCGCGCGGATCTCGGTGGCGCACGACGGCCGCAACGTGAACGAGTTCGAGGGCTTCAACAAGAGCGAGAACCCCAAGAACCCCCCGCACATCGCCGTCTCCACCACGGCGGGCACCGGCTCGGAGACGTCGTGGGCGTACGTCATCACCGACACCACCACCGACCCGGACAAGCCGCACAAGTACGTGGCCTTCGACGACGCGTGCGTGACCACCCTGGCCATCGACGACCCGGTGCTCTACTACGACTGCCCTCTCGACTACACCGCGCAGTGCGGGTTCGACGTACTGGCCCACGCCAGTGAGCCGTACGTGTCCCGGCTGAACTTCCCGCCGTCGCTGGGCAACGCGCTGTATGCCATCAAGCTGACCGCGGAGAACCTGAGCCCGGCGGTATGGAACGGCCAGGACCTGCCCGGCCGCGAAGGCATGATGTACGCCCAGTATATCGCGGCCCAGGCGTTCAACTCCGGCGGCCTCGGCATCATCCACTCCATCTCGCACGCGGTCAGCGCCTTCTACGACCTCCATCACGGGCTGAACAACGCGATCGCGCTGCCGCGGGTGTGGGCGTTCAACATGCCGGTCGCCTACCAGCGGTTCGCCGACATCGCCGACCAGATGGGCGTCGACACGCACGGCATGACCGCGCCGCAGGCCGCCGACGCCGCCCTGGCCGCGGCCATCCGGCTGCTGCGCGACGTCGGCATTCCCGAACGGTTCGTCGACGTGAACCAGGACAGCTACTCCAAGAACCGGCTCGGCAAGGGCCCGACCAAGTTCTACGAGAACTCGCCGGTGGTCAGGGGCGACGCCGACGACGTCGACCGCATCACCAGGCACGTCCTCGGGGACACCTGCACCCCGGGCAACGCCAAGGAATGCACGTTCGAGACCGTCCGCCCGGTGGTCGAGCACAGCATGACCGGCGACCTGGACGACCTCCTCTCGTGACGTCACCCCGCGAGGCGGGGGCCGGCGATACGGCTGACGGCGGCGAAGCGGCGGGTGACGTCTTCGGCTCGGTCGAGGATGTCATCCACCGCTTCGCCGAGCACGGCTACCTTGCCGACCAGCGCCTGGCCACCACCGTCTTCCTGCAGTCCCGGCTGGCCAAGCCGCTGCTGCTGGAGGGGCCGGCCGGGGTCGGCAAGACCCAGCTGGCCAAATCGCTCGCCGAGGTCACCGGGCGGCGGCTGCTCCGGCTGCAGTGTTACGAGGGCCAGGACGAGACCACCGCGCTCTACGAATGGGACTACGGCAAGCAACTGCTGTACACGCAGCTGCTCCGGGAGAAGATCGGCCAGATCGTGGGCGACGCGGAGGGGCTGAGCGAGGCGGTCGCCCGGATCGCGGCCGAGGAGAGCGTGTTCTTCTCCGAGCAGTTCCTGGCCGCGCGCCCGCTGCTCGAGGCGGTGCGCTCGGATGAGCCCGTGGTGCTGCTCATCGACGAGGTGGACCGGGCCGACGAGGCGCTGGAAGCGGTCCTGCTCGAACTGCTCGCCGAGTACCAGGTTTCCGTGCCCGAGCTCGGCACCTTCCGCGCGCGGCACGACCCGTTCGTCGTCCTGACCTCCAACAACACCCGCGACCTGTCGGCGGCGCTGAAACGCCGGTGCCTGCACCTGTCGCTGGACTACCCCGACGCCGAGCGCGAGCTGGCCATCATCAAGTCCAAGGACACCGGCCTGCCCGACGCCCTGGCCCGGGCGCTCATCGACGTGGTGCGCGGCCTGCGCGACCTCGACCTGCGCAAGGCGCCGAGCATCTCCGAGACCATCGACTGGGCCCGGACGCTGGCCGTGCTGGGCGCTTCCGAACTCACCGCGGACCTGCTCGCGCAGACCGCGAACGTGGTCGTCAAGTACGACCGGGACCTGCGCCGTACCCTGGAGGTGCTGCCCAAGCTCGTCGACCCGAACGCGGTGGTCGCGGAGCGGGCCGCCCCGGCGCACGGGCACCGGCACGGGACCGGCGGCCCCGAGCACGAGCACGGGCCGGGCGGGCCCGAGCACGGGCCCGGACATGAGCATGAGCACGCTCCGGCCGGACCGGCCGCACCGTCGTCCCGCAGTGCCGGGCCGGCGGACCCGGGCGGGCAGTCGGCGCGGGCGGCCAAGGACGAGCCCGGCCGGCACGTCGAGGACTACTACGGATCGCCCGGCACCAGCCAGAAACCTCGCACGGTCGGCAAGAGCCAGGGCGAGCGGTCGTTCAACGCCCGGGGCGCCCGCCGCCGGCCGGTCTGAGGAACGGCCATGGAAGAGTCGGTGCACCGGTTCGTCCGGCTGCTGCGCCGCTCCGGGGTCCGGGTCGGCGTCTCCGAGGCGGTGGACGCGATGCGGGCGCTCACCGCACCCGGCATTGCCGCCGACCGTGAGCTGACCCGCAGCGCGCTGCGGGTCAGCCTGATCAAGGACCGGCGCGACGAGGGTGTGTTCGACCGGGTCTTCGATCTGTTCTTCCGGCTCCGCCCGGTCCTCGATGAGGAGACCGCCGGGCACGGGCACGGGCACGATGACCTGTCCGACGAGGGCAGCCTGGACCGGTTCAGCCTTTCCGAGGACCCCGGTGACACGCCGCAGGAAGGCCACTCGCACGGCAAGCCGGCCGACATCCGGAAGTACTTCGACGACGAGGACCTGGCGGCCCGGTACAACCTCCACCAGGAGGCGAACCGGATCGACATGGCCTCCCTCACCGACGAGATCGTGCTGTCCAGTGAGACGTCCGCCGACGCGGCCGCGGCCGCGGCGCGGGTACAGCTGACCACGAGCCGCCTGCACAACCCGGGACGGCCGGGCGATCTGGCCAGCCAGGACGGGATGCGGGTGGACGCCGAGCTGTCGGTTGCGCAGGAGACGGCCCTGCTGTCCTGGCTGGCCGGCACCGAGGACGACGCGGAGGACGACGACAGCTGGCTCCCGCCAGACGAGCTGGCGGCGCTGCGCGCGCGGCTGGCCGGGCTCCTCGACGGCCTCCCCGAGGCACTGCGCCGGCACCTGGAGGCCCTCATGTCCGGGGACCTCGAGATAGAGTCCCCCGGCGCGCACCCCGGCCACGTCGACACGATCAGCGAGCGGGAACGGGCCGACCTGGAAGAAGCGGTGCGCAGGCTGCTCCGCAGCCTGCACGGCGCGCCCCGGTCCCGCCGGACGATCGCCGCGCGCGGCACGGTCGACGGCGCGCGGACGATGCGCGCCAACATGGGGTACGACGGAGTGCCGTTCCGGCCGGTGACCGTGGCCCGGGTCGCGGACCGGCCGCGCCTGCTGCTCCTGGTGGACGTCTCGCTGTCGGTCCGCACCGCCGCGCGGTTCACCCTGCAGCTCGTGCACGGGCTGCAGAGCATGGCGGCCAAGGTGCGGTCTTTCGCCTTCGTCGCCGACCTCGCCGAGATCACCGACCTGTTCAACGAGCACCACATGGAGGAGGCGCTCGGGCTGGTGATGGCCGGCCTGCCTGCGGGCGGGGTGCTGGACGTCGACGCCGACTCCGACTACGGCGCCGCGTTCGGCACCTTCATGGAGGAGCACGGCGGGGCGATCAACCGCCGTACCACGGTCATCGTCCTGGGCGACGGGCGGGGGAACGGCAAGGACCCCAACTTCGGCGCGATCGCCGAGATATCGCGGCGGGCCCGGGAACTGGTCTGGCTGACCCCCGAGCCGCGCTACTCGTGGCGGCTCGGCTCCTGCGACCTGCCGGCCTACGCCGCCTACTGCGACCGGGTGCACGTGGTCCGCGACCTGGGCGGCCTGGACCGGGTCACCGGGCATGAGACGGCGCGGGCCGCCCGATGACCGCCACGCGCCGGCTCGACGCGCTGCGTTCCTGCCCCGCGGGCCGCTACGAGGACGGCGTGGTCGTGGTCGCGGCGGGCGGGGCGCCCGGGATCACGGCCAGGCCGTCGCGCGGCGGGCGGATCGCGGTACGGCACAGCCTCCGGCCGGGTGAGCTGAACGACGACATCGCTGAGCCGCTCGCGGCGGCGCTGGCCCCGCTGGCCGATGACCACGAGGTGTTCGCCCGGGCCTTCACCGGGGTGGTGCTGACCTCCCGGCCCGACGCCGGCGCCGCGTGGGAGGAGTTCTACCGCAACAGCCTGGCCCGGCTCGGCCGGCCCGGCCAGCCCGGGTCATCGGACCGGCCCGGCTACAGCGAGGTCTACCGGCACGCGATCAGCCTGCTGCCCGGCACCTCCGTGGCCGACATCGGCTGCGGCTTCGGCTTCCTCGCCCTGCACCTGGCCGCGCAGGGCACGTCGGTCACCGCGTGCGACATCGACCCGGGCACGGCCAGGCTGCTGCGGCGGATGGCCTGCGGCTGGGCCACCCCCTGCAGGTCGTCACGGGGGACGCCAGCGGCCCCGGCCTGCTGGCGTCCGTCTCGGCCGACGCGGTGACCCTCCTGCACGTCCTGGAGCATGTCGGGGAGGCGACCGCGGCCTCGCTGCTCAGCGAGGCCACCCGGATCGCGCGGCACCGGGTCGTCGTCGCGGTGCCGTACGAGACGCAGCCGACCCGCCTGTTCGGCCATCTCCGGACCATCAACGCCGGCCAGCTCCGCAAGCTCGGGGCCGACACCGGCTGGGGCTACCAGGTCCACGAGCACCACGGCGGCTGGCTGGTCCTGGACCGCCCGGGCTGAGCGGGCCGGTCGCGCCGGGTCAGGCCGGCAGCGCCGCTATCCGGCGGGCGGTGCGGAACAGTCCGGTGACGTAGCAGGCCCACACAACTTCGGGGCGGGGCTGGGCCCCCGTAAGGGCGGGCCCGGGGTGGGGCGGGGCCCCGGTAAGGGCGGGCCAGGGGTGGGCGGGGCGGGCCCGTCGGTTAGGCCGTAGTTCCCCCCGGTGGCGAACCGATAGGGCGCTGACCAGGTGAAACAGCCTCAGCTCATGACTACGTAGTCATGTAATTTCCGTGATCAAGGGCTCTACCACCTGGTCAAACGCGTTGACCAATCGGCTTGGGGGAACTTCCGGTCAGAGGGTGCCCATCTGGCTGGCGACGTAGACGGCCTCGCTGCGGCGGCCGACGTCCAGCTTGCGCATGATGTTGGCCACGTGGAACTTGGCGGTGGTCTCCGCGATGAACAGCGTCCGGCCGATGTCCCGGTTGGACATGCCCCGGGCCAGCAGCCGCAGCACCTCGATCTCGCGGGCGGTCAGCATCTGCTCACCGCCGGGCGGCCCGGCGGTGAGACCACGGACCATGGCCGACGAACTGCGCGGGTCGAAGGCGTTCTCGCCCTGGTGCACGGCCCGGATCGCGCGCAGCAGCTCGGAGGTGTCGACCTCTTTGACGACGTACCCCTTGGCCCCGTTGCGCAGCGCGGCGACCACCAGGCTGTCCTCCAGCGTGGTGGTCAGCACCAGCACGGCCAGGCCGGGGTGCGCCGCGACCAGCCGCGCACACAGGTCCAGGCCCTCCAGCCCGGGCGCGGAGGACAGCTTCAGGTCGAGCAGGACGAGCGAGGGACGGGTCGCCGCGACCACCTTCATCGCCTCGCCCGGGGTCCCGGCTTCCCCTACCACGCGGACGTCGGGCGCGCGTTCCAGGACCGAACGCAGCCCCTGGCGGACCACCGCGTGATCATCGACCAGCACCAGCTCGATGAGGTCAGGGCGGCTGTCCAGGCTGGCCGCGTCAGCCATGGGGGCCGCCGGGTGGGTGCTCGGTGGCTGCGTGCTCGGTGGCTGCGTGGTCGGTGCCGGGCTCGGCGGCCGGGATCCGGGCGTCCAGCCGGATCCCGCCGAGCTTGGACCGGCGGACGGTGAAGGTGCCGCCGAGCTCATCGGTGCGCCGGGCCATGTTGGCCAGCCCCTGGTGACGCCCGTCCGAATCGGTTTGTGCCTCCAGCCGGAGCAGGCGGCGCAGCTGAGCCGGATCGCCGCCGCCGTCGTCACTGATGGATAGCGTGACCTCCTCCAGCGCGTACCGGAGCCGGACCACCGCCCGGGTGGCGTCGGCGTGCAGCGAGACGTTGAACAGCGCCTCCCCGGCGATCCGGGCCAGGGCGTGCTCGGCGATCGCGCTGATCGGCTGCGGCCGTCCCTCGAGGCGCACCGTGACCGCCAGCTTCGGGCGGTGCTGGGCAGCCAGGCCCTGGAGCAGCTCGGGCAGCACCGGCCCCTTCCCGCCGGACGGCTGGTGGTTCAGCGCGTAGATCACCGAACGGACCTGGTCCCCGGCCTTGGCGATCAGGTCACGCGCGTCGGTCAGCCGCTGCACGCTGCCGTCGTCGTCCCGGTCGGCCGCCTCGGCCCGGCACACGTCGACCGCCAGTCCCGCCGACAGCACGAACTGGGCCACGCTGTCGTGCAGTTCGAGCGCGATCCGGTGCCGTTCGGCATCCAGGAGCTCCCGCTGGTGCAGCTCGCGCAGCCGCCGCTCGGCCCGTTCCAGCTCGGCCGTGCGGGTCTCCAGGTCCTGCGACCTGCGCGCGATCTCGTCGTACATCTGCTGGGCCTGGAGGCGCAGGTCGGCTCCGGTCGCGTACAGCGTCGCGGTATGCATCGACACCGCCGCCTGGTCGGCCAGGATGCGGAGCACCCACAGGTCAGCGTGCTCGACGATGTCGCGCGGGTGGTCGTAATGCGCGATGAGCCGGCCCAGCACCGCACCGTCCAGGGTCATCGGCACCCGGACCCAGCCGGCGCCGGTGGTGGGCGCGGTGTCGAGCGCACCGCGGACCTTGGCCAGCTCACGGCTCAGCCACGGCGGCAGCTCGCGGACGGCCTCGATGACGTCCCCATCCGGCCCGACTGCGAGGAATCGCATGCTCAGAGCCGGAAGCTCCCCGTCGCGCAGCGCGATCATCGTCCAGTCGGCCCGCAGATGACCGGCCGCAGCGCGCAGTACCTCCTCCAGCAGCGCACGGGGATCATCGCGGATCCGGACCAGGGCGGCGGAGATGCCTTCCAGCGCCTGGACCGCCGAGGTCATCCGTGCCTCGGTGCGCCGCAGCTCGGCGTAATAGGACTGCTTACCGGAACGGACCCCGGTCAGCCTGCTCAGCGTCGGCTGATCGACCTCACGGGCCTCCCGGCGGCGTTCGGCGTTGGACGGAGGCACCGATGCGTTAGAGGGCGGCATGGAACAGCGCGGCCAGGTCCGCCTGCGAAACCGGCCGGGGGTTGGTAGCCAGGCAGGCGTCGGCCAGGGCGTTCGCGGCCAGCGTCGGCACGTCGTCCGCGCACACGCCCAGCTCGGCCAGCCCGCGGGGCATGCCCAGCTCGTCGCCGATCGCCCGGACCCGGTCGGCGAGCAGGTGCCCGGCTTCCCCGCCCGGCATGCCCGGCACCGCCGCGAGCCCGGCGGCCTGCGCCAGCGGAACGAACCGGTCCGGGGCCACGGCCGCGTTGAACCGGATCACGTGCGGGAGCAGCACGCCGTTGACCACACCGTGCGGCAGGTCGAGCAGGCCGCCCACCTGGTGGCTCATCGCGTGGGTCGCGCCGAGCAGCGCGTTGGTGAACGCCATCCCGGCTTCCAGGCTGGCCTGCGCCATGTAACCGCGGCGGTCGCCGGCCGAGTGCCGGTCGATCATCCGCGGCAGGTTGCCGAAGACCAGCCGCACCGCGCTCAGCGCGTGCCCGTCCGCCAGCGGGTTGTGCGCGCACGACACGTACGCCTCGATGCCGTGCGTCAGCGCGTCCAGCCCGGTCGCGGCGGCGAGGTCGTCGGGCATGGTGGACAGCAGCCGGGGGTCGGTCAGGGAGATCTCGGGCACCAGAGCGCGTCCCATGATCGTCACCTTCACGGCACTCGCGGTGTCGGTGATGATGCAGAACTGGGAGACGTCGGCACCCGTGCCTGCGGTCGACGGGATCATCAGCAGCGGCGGGATCGGGCGGGTGACCCGGTCCACGCCCGCGTAGTCGAGGATGTGGCCGCCGTTGCCGGTGAGGATGGCGATCCCCTTGGCTGCGTCGAGGCACGACCCGCCGCCGATCGCGATGATCACGTCGCAGCCCGATTCCCGGTACCGCTGATAGCCCTCGGCGACCTCGTAATCCTTCGGGTTGGGTGTCACCCCGGCCCAGACGGTCGCACGGAGGTTGGCGTCGGCCAGGTGAGTGACCAGCTCATCCGCCCAGCCCGCCTCGATGATGCCGGGATCGGTGACCACGAACGGCCGCTGGGCCCCGATCCGGCGCGCGGCGAATCCGGCCTCGGCGAGCGATTCGGGCCCGAAGACAATCTCCGGCGCCTGGAACTTGATGACCCCGCCCGGGGTGGGCGCGGGCGGCTCCACGGGGACGGCGGAGCGGTCCTGTGCTGGAACGATGTACTCACGGCCGACTCTCACCGTTGAGTTCATCGGGCGCCTTTCCAGGATCCGTCTCCGTCGACGGGCTACCCTTCAGATTGACCGACCTCCGGCCATCAGGTCAATAGAAGACATGCTTGTCTTCGGTGGACCCAGGGGCTCTGCGGTGGACGCACGGGCGCCCGGATGCGAACGTGGGGACACGGCATAGCCAGTGGGTGCGGGCAGGGAGGCCTGGGTTGGACGCGGACACGCTTCGGTCGGTACAGCAGCCCCTGAAGGACGCCTACCGGCAGGATCCTCAGCAGGCGATGATCACCTTGCGGGCCTCCGGCGAGCTGGGCGCCGAGGACCTCAGCTGCTCGGTCGCGACCGGCCAGGCCCTGGCCAAGGCAGGCCTTCACCCCGCCACCGGCGGCGACGGGACGCTGGCCTGCTCGGGCGACATGCTGCTGCAGGCCCTGGTCGCCTGCGCGGGCGTCACCCTGCGCGCCGTGGCCACGTCGCTGAAGCTCCCGGTCAGCGGCGGGACCGTGGCGGCCGAGGGCGACCTGGACTTCCGCGGCACGCTGGCGGTGGCGAAGGACGCGCCGGTGGGCTTCACCGCGATCCGGCTCAGCTTCGCCCTGGACACCGACGCGAGCCCGGCGGAGATCGACACCCTGCTGAAGCTGACGCTGCGCTACTGCGTCGTCTACCAGACGCTGGCCGGCCCGGTTGAGCTCAGCGAAACCGTGGCCGTGACCCCGGGCCCGTAGCCGGCTCCCGCGCGGGTCAGCGCTCCGCAGCCGGAGCGGCTGGCGGCGGGGGCCCGCGGCTGGCCGGTCCGCCTCGACGATGCGGGCGAGGTTGTCCAGCGCCAGGTTCGCGGGGGTCACCGCAACGGCCGGGGCAGGCCGCTCGGGACGGATGAAGGCGAGCGCGAGCACGCCGCCCGCCACGGCGGCGATACCCGCGGCCAGGTAGACGGAGTTCTGGCCGGCGGCGTACGCGGCGTGCACGACGTGGCTGGCCGCGGCGTGCTGCGGGGTGGCGGCGACCAGGGCCCGCAGCCCGCCCTGGCTGGCCTGCGCGGCCGCGGCCGCCGGGTCGCGGAACACGCCGCTGCCGGCGATCGTGCGGCCCAGGCGGCCGGCGAACACCGAGCCGAACGCCGCGATGCCGAGGGCGTAACCCACCTGGCGGAACGTGTTCACGGCGCCGCTGGCCATGCCGGATCGCGGCCGGGGCACGGCGGCGAGCGCGGCGGACACGAGTACCGGGGAGGCAAGCCCGACACCCACGCCGGTGACCGCCAGGCCCGGGATCAGGACCGTCCAGCCCGACTGGGCGGTCATCGTGACGCGGAGCAGCGCGCCGGCGCCGATCAGCAGCAGCCCCACCCCGAGCGGGAACCTCGGCGCCATCCCGTGCATGAACCGCCCGGCCGCCGCGGCGACCACGAAGGCGATCCCGGCCATCGGGAGCAGGACCAGTCCCGCGCCGATAGCGGGCAGGTTGAGGACGGACTGCAGCCAGAGCTGGGTGTAGATGGTGGGAGCGAAGGCGCACGCGGTGAGCAGGACACCCGACGCCATCAGCGTGCTGAAGGACAGCCGCCGGAACAAGGCCAGATCGAGCAGAGGTTGCGCCCGGCGCCGTTCCACGGCGAGGAAGACGAGCAGGGCGGCCGTGGCCACCGCGAAGGCGGCGAGCGTGGCAGCGGTGTTCCAGCCATTGTCCCCGCCGTGGATCAGGGCGTACGTCAGGGCCGCGGCGCTCACGGTGAAGAACGCCGCGCCCGCCCAGTCGACCGGGCCGGACTGGCCGCGCGACTCGGCCACGACGCGCTGGGTGAGCACCCCGGCGACGACGGCGAGCGGCAGGTTGACGAGGAAGATAGCCCGCCAGCCCGCCGCCGCGATCAGCAGGCCGCCGAGGACGGGGGCGATGGCGGCGGCCGCCCCGTTGATCGCCCCCCAGACGCCGAACGCGACCGCGCGGTCGCGGCCCTCGTAGGCAGCGTTGAGCAACGCGGTGTTCGTGGCGAACATGGCCGCCGCCCCGGTGCCCTGGACGGCCCGCGCCGCGATCAGCAGGCCGGCGCCCGGGGCAAGCGCCGACGCGAGGGATGCGGCGGCGAACAGGGCCAGGCCGATCTGGAACAGCCGCCGGCGCCCGAAACGGTCCGCGAGCGACCCGCTCAGCAGCAGCAGCGCGGCCAGGGCGAGAGCGTAGGCGTCGACCACCCACTGCAGCGACGCGAGCTGGGTGTGCAGGTCACGCGACATCGGCGGCAGGGCGACGCTCACGATGGTGACGTCGACGAGCAGCATGAAGGTCCCCAGGCAGATGGCGGCCAGCGGCGCCCACCGGCCGTGGGATGGCACGGGGAAAGCAGGCATGGTTGTCTCCGGTCAGCAGGGGCATCCGGGACGGCGGCTGCGCCGGGACGGGTGCCGGTAACGAGTTGGCTCGTAAACAACCCTCGCCATGCCGGCCATATACGTCCAGGAGACGCTAGAATCCGGCTGATATCGATATGTGAAGGCTGATTGGCGGCGGAATCCGATGCCCGACCAGCTGGACATCCAGCTCCTGCACGCGCTGCAGATCGACGGCCGCGCGTCGTTCAGCCTGATCGCGGACGTTCTCGGCGTCTCGGATCAGACGATCGCGCGGCGCTACAACCGGCTGCGTTCGGCCGGGATGCTGCGCGTGCGCGGGCTGGCCGATCCGGACCGGATCGGCCTGACCTCGTGGATCGTGCGGGTCCAGTGCACGCCCAATGCCGCTACGGCCGTCGCCGAGGCGCTCGCCCGGCGGCCTGATACGGCCTGGATCAGCCTGACCTCGGGCGGCACCGAAATCACCGCGGTGGTGCGGACCCGTACCGGGGAGGACGACGCTCCCCTGCTCCTGGACACCCTGCCCCGCAGCCGGGGGGTGGCCGCGATGACCGCGCAGTGCGTGCTGCACACGTTCTTCGGCGGGGTGCTGAGCCTGATCAACAAGTCGGGCGCGCTGACGCCGGAGCAGGTCGCGGCGCTCAGCCGGCCCTCGTGCGGTCCGGCCGCGGCCGGGCCGGACGAGGCGGCCACGGCACGGCCCGGCGGCGCACCGGACCGGATCGCCGCCGACGACCGGCCGTTGCTGACCGCCCTGGAGAAGGACGGCCGCACCACGTTCAGCGATCTCGCGTCGGTGACCGGGTGGTCCCAGACGACGGTCCGGCGCCGGATCACCGATCTGCGGGCCAGCGGGACCCTCTACTTCGACGTCGACTTCCATCAGGCGCTGCTCGACCTGGGGGTCCGGGCTGTGCTCTGGCTGTCGGTCAGCCCGGACCGGCTGCGCGCGGCGGGCGAGGCCCTGGCCAGTCATCCGGAGACCGCCTACGTGGCCGCGACCACGGGCCCGGCCAGCCTGTACGCCGCGGTGCTCTCGGCCAGTACCCAGGCGCTGTATGACTACCTGACCACCCGGATCGCGGCGATGCCGGGCCTGAACCGGGTGGAGACGATCCCGGTCGTCCGTACGGTCAAGCGCAGCGGCCTGCTGGCCCGTCCGTGAGGAGCCGGGCACCGGCCTGCTGAGCACGGGTCCGGCGCGTCCTCGAGCTCACCGGCCTGGACGGCCGCTGCGAGCTCGAAAGCGAGCCAGGCGATAGGTTAGGCCGGCAGGCCAGGAGGCGACGTGCAGAGCCACAGCGATCGCGAGTTCACCAAGCTCGCCGGGGATTACCTGGACGACCGGTCCGCACGGCATCCGGACGCGGCGACCGAACTCGGCGACCACCGGTTCGACGCGCAGCTGCCCGACCCTTCGGCGGACGCGCTCGCCGCCGAACGCCGGGCGCTGGATCGGTGGGCGCACGCGGCCGGCACGCTGGACACGTCGGGGCTGGCCGCCGAACACCAGGTCGACGCGGCCATGATGGCGAACGACGTGGCGCGGCGGATATTCGAGCTGGACGAGCTGCGCGAGCATACCTGGAATCCGCTGCTCGCCAATCCGGGCCGGGCCATCTATGCCCTGCTGGCCCGGGACTTCGCCCCGCTACCGGACCGGCTCGCCTCGGTCGCGGGCCGGCTGGCCGCCGTCCCGGCCGCGCTGGCGGCGGCGCGGCAGCTGCTGGGGCCGACGCCGAGGGTGCATCTGGAAACCGCGATCACGCAGTTCTCCGGCACGATCACCCTGGTCACCGAGGTCGTCGACGCCGCGCTGCGGGACGCGCCGGGACGCGAGGGCGACATCGCGACGGTACGCCCGGCCGCTCTGCAGGCACTGGCCGGGCACCGCGCATGGCTGTCCGAACGGCTCGCCGGGGCCGCCGCCGGTGACGGGTTCGCGGACCCGCGGACCGGTGCCGAGCTGTTCGCCCGGAAGCTGTCGCTCACCCTGAACGCGCAGGCAGACGCGGACGCCATCCTGGCCCGGGCGCACGCCGACCTGGACCGGGTGAGCGCGGAGATCGCCGCGCTGGCCGCGGAGATCGCCGCGGCCACGTCCGGCGGGCACGGCGGGCCGGGGCGCCCCCGCCCCGCGCCGGGACGGCCCGCGGCGGACGGTGATCCGGTGGTCCGGGAGGTCCTGGACCGGCTGGCCGCCGACGCGCCGGACGACCGCAGCATCCTGACATTCGGCCGCAGCGCCCTCGCCGCGCAGGCGTCCTTCGTCCGCGAGAACCGGCTGGTCACCATGTTCGACGATCCGGTCGAGGTGATCGAGATGCCGGAGATCGACCGGGGCGTCGCCGTCGCCTACTGCGATTCGCCCGGGCCGCTGGAAACGGCGCCGATGCCCACCTTCATCGCCATCTCCCCTACCCCGGCGGACTGGCCGGCCCAGCGGGTCGCCTCGTTCTACCGGGAGTACAACCGGCACATGGTGCACAACCTGATGGTGCACGAGGCCATGCCCGGCCACTACGTGCAGCTCCAGCACTCCCGGCGGTTCCGTGGCTCGGCTACCGCCGTCCGGGCGGCGCTGCGGTCCGGCTCGTTCGTCGAAGGCTGGGCGGTGTACGCGGAGCAGGTCATGGCGGACAACGGCTACCCGGGTGAGGGTGATCCCCGGGCCGTGCGGATGCAGCAGCTCAAGATGCAGCTCCGCATGATCATCAACGCGATCATCGACGCCCGGGTACACGGGCACGGGATGACCGAGGCCGAGGCGATGACGCTGATGACCGGGCGCGGTTACCAGGAGGAAGGCGAGGCGGCAGGCAAGTGGCGGCGCGCGCTGCTCACCTCGGCCCAGCTGTCCACCTATTACGTCGGGTACACCGAGGTCGCCGACCTGGCCGGCGAACTGAGGGCCAGCCACCCGGGAGACTCGGACCAGGACCTCCACGACCGGATGCTCGCGCACGGCTCACCGCCCGTCCGGTTGCTCCGCCCGCTGGCCGCTCCCGGCCTGCGCTGACGTTTTTTATTAATTTCCGCTGATCCCCGATCCGCTGGCGGTCCTCGCCCGTAGATACCGGTAGAGGCGGCCACCGAAAGCCGCTTCGGCGATCAGGGAGACCTGCGGCGCACCAGGGGGAAAGTTGATCTCACTGCCAGCCGGTGTCACGCCCGCCACCGGGCCCGGAGCCTCCACCGGAACCGGAGCCTCCACCGGAACCGGAGCCTCCACCGGGCCCGGGCCCGGAACCGGCGCTGGGCCTGGGCCCAGCGGGAGCGGGCGGAAGGAATCCGGCGCGTCCCTGCGCGGCCAGCGGGTGCGGATTAGGGCCCGGGAGACAGGGATGCTCGCCGCCTGCCGCCTGGACCCGGAGCCGTCGCGGGAGGCGGCCGCGCGCCGCGGCGAGATCGCCGGCCCGGGTGACGTCTCCCCGGGGTGGGCCGGCCGTCCGGCCGGAGTGACCCGGCCGGACGGCCCGCCTGGCGACACTGGGGTGCCCGCGTTCCTGCACGCCCTGCTGCGTCAGGTCGAGCCGTTCCCGGCCGCCGTCCACAACGCGCGCTGGGACATCCTGGCCTTCAACCGAGGCTATGACGCGCTGTTCAGCCTGGAATCGGTTCCGGCCCGGAACCGGAACGCGGTCCTTCTCTACTTCACCGACCCGGGCCTGCGCCGCCTGTGGCCGGACTGGGCGGACGGTGCGCCGCGCGTTGTCCGCCAGTTCCGCGCGGCGATGGCCCGGCACGGCAGCGAACCGGCCTGGACCGTGCTCCTGGACCGGCTGCGCCAGGCCTCGGCGGACTTCAGCCGGCTGTGGGAACAGGACAGTGAAGACGGCGCGGGCGGCCCGGGCAACGCGCCGGAACGGTTCGTGCACCCGGTCGCCGGGACGTTGCGGCTGGCCCGTTTCCGCCTGTGGGCCGAGCCCGGGGACGAGGGTCTCGTCGCCGTCGGCTACACCCCCGCCGACGTGGCGACGGCGGCCAAACTCCCCCGCCTGCAGGCACTGTCCACCGCCGCTGTCCCGGGCTCATGAACCGCCGCTGCTGCTGGGCCCGCACCGCCCGGTTCCGGGCGCGTCACCCGCGGGCCCCGCGGATCCCGTGCCCCGGATACCGGCGCCGGGCGCTGCGCCGCCCGATACACGGGCTGGGCGCAGCAGGGCGCTGATCAGCGGGCCCGGGGGCGTGTCCTCCTGGCGGAGCAGGTCGGCCGGGACGGGCTCCACCCCGTGCGCGGCGATGCGCGGGGCCTCGTCACGATCTCCCGGATCGTAGACGAACCGGGAGCAGACGTCCCGGTACAGCCGGGCCACCCCGGCCGCGGTCGCGGGCAGGTTCACCGCGGCCAGCAGCGCGGCCCGGCTCTGGCTGCGGCGGCTCTGACCCGGGCCGCTGACCGCCGCGCTGGCCGCGATGGGCGAAACGGCCGTGACGCGGTCCCGGCGCTTCCGCAGCGCCTCGGTCACGCCGGGCAGCCCCAGGATGGGCAGCAGGCCGGCCACCGGATCGCTCGGGCCGAGCACGATCAGGCCGGCCGCTTCGATGGCCGCCAGCACGCCGGGCGCGGGTACCGCCTGGCCGATCCCCTCGAAGGCGACACCGCGTACCGCGGGCGCGCCCTGCTCGCGGACGAGGTACTCCTCGTAGTGCAGCCGGCGGCCGTCGGCCGTCACGATCGTGGTGGTAACGTCGTCGTCGGTCATCGGCAGCAGGCGCGCCGGGATGTGATGCGATCCCGCCAGCCGCCTGGTCACCTCGGTGAGCGTGCCCCCGTCGCGGAGCAGCCCCGTCCGGTACAGGTGGGTGGCCAGGTCCAGGTCACCGAGCCGGAACCAGGACTCGCCGCCGGCACCGGCCAGCGCCGCCATGCAGCGGAACGAGTCGTCCCGGATACCCCAGCCGCGCTCGGGGTCGAGACGGCCGGACAGCGCGTAGAGCACGGTGTCGAGGTCGGGGCAGATCCGCAGCCCGTGCTGCCATAGGCTGTCCGCGGTGTTCACCACCAGGGTGAGCTGCCCCGCGCCGGCAGGCCCGGCCAGGGCACGCCACAGCCGGGACGCGCCGGTCCCGCCGCCGAGACCGACGATGCCGCCCATGCCGACGATGTTAATGCCACGAAGGACGAAAAATCCGTACCCGGAGGGGCCACAGCTGGCCGGGCTGGCCGGAGATGTGCACCAGGTCGGAGAGCAGGTCATCGGACGGCGTGACCTGCTTGGCGTCGGTGAGCGCCGTCAGGTACGCCATCACCGCTGCACGGGCCCGTCCGCGCGAAGCCGCCGGTAAACAGCCCATGGATCCTGCACAAACGTCCGGCCGAGCGCGGTGAGCTCATTCATTTCCTGCATTGCGTGCTCCTTTTCCCTGTGGGCACCGATAGCAGGCGGCAATCAGCCAATTCGCTTCCCCTGAAAAATATTGTGCACCTATAAATAGGCCGTTAATTAATTTCTGGATGGCGTCCCGGATGGCCGGATCCCCGTTCCCAACGGCCACGAATACACGTACGCCCCGCCCCGCCCAGCCCAGCCCACACACCTTACCTGCCGCCGAAAAGGCGTGCCGGGTGGAATTACTGCCAGGCTGGAATCAATCCCGGTAACGTCACGGCCCGTACCGGGCGTAACGCGCTCAGCGCTGGCCGGCTGCCATTACCAGCGCCGGAAAGTAATCATTAGATTGCGGTCCGTTGTGCAATAGAGCAGGCGGCAAGGCCCTCAACTTAAAGACCCTTCCAGGGCTGGCATCGGCAGCATGACGAGCCGCGGCCCGCTCCGCCACCCTGAGACGGCCCGGAATTAACCGGCCGAAAACCGGCAAAGAGTTAGCAACTGCCGCAAACATCGTCGGCTTTATCTGTATTTTTCCTGATGAACAGGCGACCGCCCGGTATGGTGTTCCCGGCTGCAGACGACCTCCGGGAGCGCTTCATGCCGAAGAGTGGGGGCGCGGTCAGTATTCACCGCGTGAGTGGCGGGTTTCTCTGGCGCGTTTCGTGACCCGCCGATCACGCCGCGCCTTCCCCATGGCGGCCGGAGACAGTCCATCGCCCCTGACCCTGGAGAGCATCGCCCCTGACCCTGGAGAGCACCGATGAGATCGACGTCGCCCAGGCATGGCAGGCACGCCCATGCCGCGCCCGGCCCGGCGACCAGGGCCCCGGGGGCGGAGGAGGGCGTGGCCGGGCCGCGCCGGCGGCGCCGGACCCGGCTGCTGCTCATCTGGTCCCCGGCGACTGCGGTGCTGGTGGCCGTGGGCCTGGTTGGCATGCACGTCGTCACCCGGCCGATCCAGGTGACCGCGGACACCAGCCGGCTGCACGCCGGGACATCCGCGAGCCCGTTGTCGGTCCCCCCCAGCTGCTGTTTTTACTCGGGTATTGCCAGCGCGCCGGCCAGCCGTTCCGCCTCCCCCCGGCACCACGCCGCGAAGAAGGCCGCGGTGAGCGCGCCGGCCAGCCCGGGCGCGGCCGCCAGCACCGGGGGTGACGGCACCTCGCCGCCCGGCAGCGTGGCCGGCTGGCGGCTGACCTACAGCACCGACTTCCCGGGCAACAGCCTGCCGTCCGGGTGGGGCGCCTACAGCGGCGAGCCCGGCGGTGACCCGGACGGCAACTGGGAGCCGTCCAACGTGTCGGTCAGCGGCGGCGCGCTGCACCTGATGGCGACGTCCTCGGCCCAGGGCGGCGTGCACTTCTACGGGAACCCGCAGACCTACGGCATGTACCTGGTCCGGATGAAGGGCGACTACGAGCCGGGGCTGTCCATCAACAACCTCGCCATCCTGTGGCCGTCCCAGCAGGGTGTCTGGCCGCCCGAGGTCGACTTCTTCCAGGACGTGGGCGGGTCCCGGCAGAGCTTTTCCGCCAGCCTGCACCCTGGCCCGGACGGGAACGGCGGCTGCTGCGTCATCGCCAGCCCCACCCAGGACAGCAACGGGACGGCGTGGCACACCTACGGCGTGCAGTGGACGCCGAGCGCGATCACCTACACGATCGACGGCCGGGTCTGGGGTAGCGTCTCCAGCAGTTCGCTGAGCTCTCCCGCCCAGTGGCCCACCATTCCCATGGACCTGACCCTGCAGTCGCAGAACCAGGACTCGGCACAGCCCAGCGGCACCATCGAGACCATGACGGTCGCCTGGGTGGCCGAGTATGCGATGAACGGCTGAGCTGGCCCAGCCCCGGTTCTGGATCAGCCCGCATCAGGCCGGTTTCCGGGTCACCGACCGGCGGCGGACGCCGGGCCTGCGCCGGGAAGAGGTCGCCGAGCTCGCCGCGGTCGGCGTGACCTGGTACACCTGGCTCGAACAGGGACGGCCGGTCCGCGCCTCCGCGCAGGTGCCGCAGGCCATCGCCGACGCGCTGCACCTGGATCCCGGCGAACGCGCCTACCTGTTTACCCGGGCCGGGGTCGCCCAGCCGACCGGCGAGCCGGAGATCGCGGACATCCCGCCGTTTCTGCACGCCCTGATCCGGCAGCTCGAGCCGTTCCCCGCCGCGGTACAGAACGCACGCTGGGAGGTCCTGGCCTTCAACCGCGGGTACGACGGGCTCCTCGGCCTGAACGCGGTCCCGGAGGCGGACCGCAACGCCCTGCTGCTGTACTTCACCGACCCGGCCCGGCGCCGGCAGTGGCTGGAGTGGGAGGCCAACGCCCCCCGCCTGGTCAGCCAGTTCCGCGCGGCGATGGCCCGGCACGTCACCGAGCCCGCCTGGCAGCAGCTGCTGGAGCGGCTGCGCCGGTCCTCCCCCGACTTCGACCGGCTCTGGCAGCAGCACGACGTGGGCGTCTACACCAACACGGCCAAGCACTTCGAGCACCCGGTCGTGGGCCGGCTGAGCCTGATCCGGTTCCACCTGTGGGCCGAGCCGCGGGAGGACGGGCTGCTCGCCGCCGGCCACACCCCGGCCGACGCGGCCACCGCGGTCAAGCTGCGCCGGCTGCCCGCCCTGTCCACGATGGAGTGAGCGCCCGCAGCATCCCACCGGGGGGTGTCTTCCTTCGTCCAGTGCCAGACCATCAGGCCTCCTACGAGGGGACAGCTTCGGTGGGCGGATCGCTGGGGACGAACACCGTGGCGGCCATCCGGCGCAGCTCGACACGGCGGATCTTCCCCGTGGCCGTGGTGGGGTAGCTGGACACGAACAGGACCTTGCGCGGCCGCTTGACCGACGGCAGCGCCTGGCGGCAGAACTCGATCAGCTCATGCTCGGTGACGGCGGCGCGGGATTCGGTGATTACGTAGGCGACCGGCTTTTCCAGCCCGTTGGCGTCGGGCGCCGCGACGACGACTGCCTGGGCCACGGCCGGGTGCGCGAGCAGCCGGGCCTCCACCTCCGCCGGGGACACCCAGATGCCGCTGGCCTTCAGCATGTCGCCGGTGCGGCCGAGGCACGCGTAGTACCCGTCGGCGTCCTGGACGTAGGTATCCCCGGTGCGCAGCCATTCACCCTGGAAGACCTGGCGGGAAGTGTCGTACCGGGACCAGTAGCCGGTCGCGGCCGAGGCGCCCCGGACGAACAGGGTGCCGGGCGTGCCGGGTTCGACGTCGTTCCCGTCCTCGTCCAGCAGCCGCAGGTCGTAGCCGGGCACGGCCACGCCGGTGGTGCCGGGCCGCACCGCGCCGGGGCGGTTGGACAGGAAGATGTGCAGCATCTCGGTCATCCCGATGCCGTCCAGGATGTCCGCGCCGAAATGCGACGTCCACCGCTCGTACAGGGCGGCCGGCAGCGCTTCCCCGGCCGAGGCGGCCATCCGGACCCCGGTCATCGCGTCGGCCGGGAGCCCGGCCCGCAGCATGTTCGCGAAGAACGTCGGCCCGGCGAAGAACAGCGTGGCCCCGTGCTTCTGCGCGGCGCCGGCGATCACGTCGGGTCGCGACGGGCTCGGCTCGAGCACGGCCGTCGCCCCCACCGATAGCGGGAACAGCACCGAATTGCCCAGGCCGTAGGCGAAGAACGCCTTGGCCGCCGACAGGCACCGGTCGTCCGGCCGGATGCCCAGCACCCGGGTGCCGTAGGTCTCGCATACCACCTGGATGGCCCCGTGCCGGTGCATCGCCGCCTTGGGCGCCCCCGTGGTGCCGGACGTGTACAGCCAGAACGCGGGCGAATCCGCGGTCGTCGGGTATACCGTGTCCTCCGGCGGACCGGCCGCGAGCGCGCCGAGCAGGTGCACCGGGACCGCCGCCGCGAGGGCCTGGTCGGCCAGGATGCCGGTCAGCTCCGGTGCCGCCGCCGCGGCCTCGACGGCGGTCGCGGCGAACTCGCGGGTGATGGCCAGCAGCCGGGCCCGCGAATCGTTCAGCAGCTCCGTCACGCCGTCGGCGTTCAGCATGGTGGAGACCGGGACCGGGATCGCGCCCATCCGCATCGCCGCCAGGTAGACCACCACGAACTGCGGTGAGTCCGCCATCAGCATGAGCACGCGCTGTTCGGGCTGCACGCCCAGCGCGCGCAGCCCGGCGGCGGTCCGGCAGACCCGATCGTGCAGCTGCGTGTAGCTCAGCTCGCCGGCCACTCCGGCCAGCGCGATCCGCTGGCCGTCACCGTCGGCCAGCCGCTGGTCAAGCAGGTACGCACAGGCGTTGAACGGCTGCGCCATGCCGCTCCCCCATTCTCCGCTGGGATGCCCGGGTGGGCGGGTCAGGCGAGGTGGACGTAGTCGTACTCGAACGGTTTGCCGTTGATGCCGTTGCGGGGCGGCGCGATCCAGGCGGCGATCTTACCTCGCTCATGCACCGGCTGCATGAGCGAGCGGACGTGGGTCTTGTCCACGTCGGTGGGCAGCCACGCCCCCTTGGCGCGCTCCCACTCCGCCGCGGTCAGCTTCTCCCCGGCGGGGGAGGCCTCGATCGCCCCGAACGCGCCGACCTTGCGGTTGAACGCGATATGCGGCAGTTTCAGCCGCTGCGGCAGGCCGGCCTCGGCGAGGATCTTGTTCCACCGGTTGACGCCGCTCTGGCAGTCGGAGATGTACTCGTGCCGCAGGTCGCTGTTGAGGCCGACCAGGGCGGACACTTCCGTCTGGCCGATCTCCCCGTCGCTGAGCGTGTCAATCATCATCGCGTCGCTGGTCAGCTGGTGGTCGTCCTTGCGGCGTTCTTCCAGCCACCGGCCCTTAAGCCCGGCGGTGTAGTAGTTGGCCACGTTGGTGGAGGTTTCCCCGCCGAACAGGTCGAGGGAGACGCTGCAGTGGAAGTTCAGGTACTTCTGGATCACGTTCAGCGGGACGACGCCGAGCGCGGCCACGTCGTCGGTGTCGTTTTCCACCATGACCTGCGCGGTCCGCGCCACCACCCGGTCGACGCCGGTGGTGCCGACCATCATGTGGTGCGCTTCCTCCTTGAGCATGAACTCACAGGTCCGCGACAGCGGGTCGAAGCCGCTTTCCTTCAGTGTGCCGAGCTGATACTTGCCGTCCCGGTCGGTGAAGTAGGTGAACATGTAGAACGACAGCCAGTCCGGGGTTTCCTCGTTGAACGCGCCGAGGATGCGCGGGGAGTCCTCGCTGCCGGAGTTGCGGTGCAGCAGTTCCCCGGCCTCCTCACGGCCCTCCCGGCCGAAGTAGGCGTGCAGCAGGTACACCATCGCCCATAGGTGCCGCCCCTCTTCCACGTTGACCTGGAACAGGTTGCGCAGGTCGTACAGGGACGGCGCGGTGGCGCCGAGGTTGCGCTGCTGCTCGACGCTGGCCGGCTCGGTGTCCCCCTGGATGACGACCAGCCGCTGCAGGTCGGCGCGGTACTCCCCGGGCACCTTCTGCCACGCGGGCTCGCCCTTGTGCTGGCCGAACGCGATCCGCCGGCCGGGGTCCCGCTCGGCCAGGAAAATACCCCACCGGTAGTCCCGCATCGGCACGTGCCCGAAGTGCGCCCAGCCCTCGCGCCCGACGTTGACCGCGGTGCGCAGGTACACGTCCTGGGTGGGCAGCGCCGGGCCCATCGACTCCCACCAGGAAAGGAAGTTCGGCTGCCAGGACTCCAGGGCCCGCTGCAGCCGCCGGTCCTCGCGCAAGCCGACGTTGTTCGGTATCTTCTCGCTGTAGTCGGGCGCCATCGTCATGGTGGTCAGGCTCGCTTTCGGTCGAAGTCAGCGCGCTGCCCGGTGCCGTAGCGGCGCAGCGCACCGTCCGGGCCCGAGGCGTTCGGCCTGGTAAAGATCCAGTTCTGCCAGGCGGTCAGCCGCCCGAAGATCTTGGTTTCCATCGTCTCCGGGCCGGCGAAACGGTAGTTCGCCTCCAGGCCGGTCAGGGCGTCCGGGCTGAAGCTGGCCCGCTCCTCGGTCGCGATGCGGATCTCCTCGTCCCAGTCGATGTCATCGGGGACGAAGGTGACCAGGCCGAGCCGTTCCGCGTCGTCGGCTTCCAGCGGTTCGCCGGCCCGTTTCTCCACCTCGGCCAGGCCGGCCTCGTCGCCGAGATAACGGGTCTGCAGCCGGGTCAGCCCGTTGCTCATCGGCAGCGGCCCGGTGTTCATCGGGCCAGCCGTGACGGTGGCCGGATCGGCGTCCGGGCTGGCCTCTTCGAACACGCCGAAGAGCTGGAACGACCGGTCCGCGGCCAGCGCGAGCTCCAGCAGCGACCCGGCGAAACAGCTGCCCGGCTCGATCAGCGCCAGCATGCTGCGGCTGGTGACATCCAGCCGTTTCAGCGTCCGCTTCAGGTAATGGATGATCTCATTCGCCAGCCAGTCATCCCGGTGATCCAGCAGCAGCCGGTCATGGGCCAGCACGCGCAGCGCGTCACCTTCGGTGCGCCACACCCAGGTACCAAGTTCGAGCTCGTTGGTGCGCAGGTCCAGGATCAGGTCATCCAGCTCGCGGGTCACTGCCAGGGTCCAGAACGCCGCCCCCTGGGCATGTACCGAGGCGATGTCAGCGGGGGCGCCCTCAGCAGGGCCACGGACGATGATCTCGGCGACAGCGCGGGCCCGGTCCAGCCGGGCCGTCACGTGCCGGTAGCCGATCTCGTCATCGGTGCGCGTCTTGCCCAGCGGGGGCAGCGCGATCCCGGCCGCGCCCGCGGGCCGGTGCGAGCGCCCGGCCAGTTCCGCGGCGCGGGCCGCTACTGTCTCCTCCCACCGGGCCCGGGGGACGGCTTCGTCCACCAGCCGCCAGGCGACCGCCTTCTTGCCCCCGATGCCCTCGGCCCGGGTCGAGAAGTAGTCGGCCAGATCACGGCGCACATACCGCTTGTCCACCACCCGGGTCAGGCCGCCGGTGCCCGGCAGCACCCCGAGCAGCGGCAGCTCCGGGAGCGACACCACCGACGAGCGATCGTCGATGAGCATCAGGTGGTCGCAAGCCAGCGCCAGTTCGTAGCCGCCGCCGGACGCGGTCCCGTTCAGCGCGGCCAGCCAGGTCTGGCCAGAATTCGCGGTCGCGTCCTCGATCCCGTTCCGGGTCTCGTTAGTGAACTTGCAGAAGTTCACCTTCCACGGGTGCGGGGAGGCGGCCAGCATGCGGATGTTCGCCCCCGCGCAGAAGACCTTGTCCTTGCCGCTGGTCACCACCACCGTGCGTACCTCGGGGTGCTCGAACCGGAGCCGCTGCACCGCGTCATACAGCTCGATGTCCACGCCCAGGTCGTAGGAGTTCAGCTTCAGCTCATACCCCGGCACCAGGCCGCCCCGCTCATCGACGTCCATGGTCAGCGTCGCGACCGGGCCATCGCACGACAGGCGCCAGTGCCTGTAACCCGAAGGCTGGACCTGGAAGTCGACCCTGGTCATCATCGTCCCTCCGCTGGGCTTCTGCTCCCTCCATGTTCTACGTTATAAAGTGATTTCGTCAAGGTTCCGTAGCATATTACCGGACGAGGCGGGCCGGGAGTTCGCCTCCGGCAATCGGCCCGCGGCCGTCAGCTCTGCGCCGGCCCTGTACCGGCTCCGCCACCAGCCGCGAAGCGGAGCTACCAGCCGCGGAACTGGCCCTGCACGGTCCAGAAGGTCGCGAGCGCCGTCAGGCACGCCAGGCCGGCCGCGGCGACCAGGAGGCGGCGGCGGGGACGGCCGGCGGACCACCGCAGGCCCGCGGTGGTGAGCCGCCGCGCCAGCCCGGCCACGACGTAGAGCGAGCCGGCGAGCGACAGGGCCAGCAGGGCGGTGCCGATGGCGCCGACCGCGGCCATCGCGTAGTGGTGCCCGGCCGCCGCACTGGCCGCCAGGTGCGCCTGCTGGCTCGCGGAGCGCCACAGGGCCCGGTTGATCTGGGGGAAGAACAGCAGCAGGTACCCGAGGCCGAGCGTGAGCAGCGGGATGACACACACCACCCAGCCGGTCACCAGGATCCGGGTACGGCGCCGGAGGCCGGCGGTACGCGGATCGGGGCGACCCCTGGCTACGGCGCTCCGCAGGATGGGGGCGATGCGGGCGAACAGGTCCGGCACGCCGGCGAGGTCGCTGAGGATGAAGTAGCCGTCGAAGCGGACGAACGGGAGCAGCTGCTCCAGCATCTCCAGGTGGGTGACGGCGATGACGAGGAGCAGGACCTCCGCCGAAGTGGCCGCGTAGGTGCCGGCCAGGGCCAGCATGAAGATCAGGTTGAAGTACAGGCCGCCGAGGTCGGTGCGCAGGCCGGCCCGGCTGAGCCGGTAGGAGTCGGTGACGTTGGTGAAGAACGACGGCCAGACCAGGTAGATGCCGACGCCGACCACGCCGGGGCGCGCGCCGCCATAGCGGCACCCGGTCGCGTGCCCGCACTCGTGGAACGCGGCGGAGAGCACGGAGAGGCCGAGCACGATGAGCAGGTCCACCGGGTCGCGCAGGATCTGCTGAAGTCCCCGGCCCAGCCCATGAGCGGCGAACAGCCAGCCGTCCACGGCCACGACACTGCCGACGACGGCTACGATCACTGGCCACCGGAACAGCGGGCGGAACAGCGTCCCGGCGGCGTTCGCCGCGCGTTCGGGCAGCAACGTGCCCCGGGCCCTGAGCGCGAGCAGCGGGCTGGCCCGGGGCAGGGCGGCCGGGGCGCTCCCGGCAGCGACGATGCCGAGGGGCTGCAGCTTGGCCATGATGAGCAGGCGGACCTGATCGGCGTTCAGTGACCGGCCGAGGTCGGCGCTGACCACCTCCGCGATGGCGGCGAGGTCACGGGCGCCGTCAATCCGGGAGGTCACCCGGTACAGCAGCAGGGACATCTGGATGACCTGGCCGTCGGCCCGCCGCACGAGTGACGGCGGCTGGCTGTAGCCGGAATCCTGGTACTCGCCGAGCAGCTCGACTCCGTCGGCCAGCCGCGGCACCTCAATCGGCCCGGGCCCATCCGCCGGGGCCGGGGCGGCTGCCGTGCGCCTGGTGGTGACCTGCCCTGCGGCCACGGTCATGGGTTTGCTCCTCCCCTGCGTGCTCGCCAGCGGACATGTCAGGAGGGGCCGGGGCACCCGCGGCCCGGAATGAGCCGGGCCGCGGGCGGGGAGACCGCCCGTGAGGGACCGGGCGGCCCTCCCTACCGCTGCGCATTCCCCTCACATATGCGCAGCAGGCCTGCGGTGCGAACCGGGCAGGTGCTACAGGATGTTGCCGGAGCCCAGGCTGAGGATGTTGTCGAAGCTGCCGTTCGCAGCGGAGACGTTCAGCAGCCCCGACTGGGCCGTGTTGCCGTACCCCACCTGGGTGAAGCTGCTGCCGCCGCTCCGCGGGTGGCACACGCAGAGGGTTTCCCGGGTCGGGAGCAGCTCAGCGTGCTCCAGCTCGAGGTCTTGCATCGTCACAGCAGGTACATTGGACATGGAGCCTCCTTCGGGAACGATCCGCCTGACCAGGCAAATCGGGGTGCCCGTGTGCCCAGGCATGGACCTGGGGCCGCCCGGCAACCCCTGTGGTGGCGGGCCACGGACCGGTGTACGCTCTTAGGCGTACGTACTGTTCGGTTACCACCGAACAGTACTTGCTACTCAGGGGTAGGGCAAGGGCCACGAATCGCGACCAAGGCTCATCGGACGGAGACGGCTAGGCTGGCTATGACGGCGCATGTGACGGGAGACAAGCCGGGTCGCCCCGAAGACCGGCCACAGACGGCCGCTGCAGCGTCGGAGCCTGGCATCAACCCGCTTCAGCGCCTGATTCAGCAGCGGTTGCGCGACCGGGGCTGGTCCTACGGCGAGGTTGCCCGGCGCGGCGAGTTGCCCCGGTCGACCGTTTACACCCTCGCGACGACCCGGAACCTGGCCCGGCCGCCGCGGCCAGCCACCATCGACGCGCTAGCCAAGGGCCTGGACGTGCCGGTCTCCGCCGTCCGCGCCGCCGCCGCCGAGTCCACCGGGCTGCACTACTACGACGAGGTGCCCGCCGAACGGGAGCGCGCTGGCGATCAGGAGCGGGACCTCCTGATCGCCAGCATCGATGAACTGACGCCCGAAGACCGGCGGCACGTGGCCGCGCTCGTCGAATCGCTCCGGAACAGGGCGGTGCCGGAGCCGGGGGACGAGCGTTAGCTTTCCCGGGACCGCGGGGTGCTGCGCGGTCCCGGGGCGGCTTTCCCAGGGCGGCGGCTTTCCCGGGACCGCGGAGGTGTGCGGTCCCGGGAAGGCGGCTTTTCCGGACCCGGAGCCCGGTGGCGGGCGAGGCTGGCCCGGGCGGCGGTAGCCGGGCTGTTCCCTTCCGTGGGCAGGGTTCATTCCATCGGCCAGCTCGCGGGCATCTTGAGCTTCTCGGCGAGTTCTTCGTAGGGGCCTTCCGGCAGGACCAGGCGGGCTACCCGCAGGATCGACCGGGGGTCCTGGCCGGGGGGCCGCAGCACGTAGACCCGTTCGCCGCTCTCGCTACACGTCACAACGAGCCGGTCGTGGTCGGCCAGCACGATGCGTGGCCCGGCCGGGCCGGGCGGCCGGGGGGTTAGCTGCGGGAGAGGGCCGGTCTGGGCGTCCGGGCCACTCTCGATGGCCCGGCGGTCCTGCTCGACCTGGTCGCCCTGGCTGGCCCCGCGGTTCTGGATTGACTGACCGCCCGGCACGGCCTGGCTACCGCCCGGCATGGCCCCGCGGGCCTGGACGGCGGCCTGGATCGCGGTCCGGTGCCGGCGGCGGGCCGCGATCAGCGGCTCGGCCAGCAGCGCCAGCACGATGAGCAGGCCCACGGCCAGCAGCAGGGCCTTCAGCGACTGCGGCATGCCCGTGTCGCGTGTTCCTTTCGCGGCTGGCTGCGGGTGGTGCCCGCTGGCTCCTGGCTGAGAGCGGTGCCCGCTGCCCGCCGGGGCAGACGCCGAGGGCGCAGGTAGCTGTTGCTGGCGGGGCGGAGCCGGCTGGGATGCCGTCGGCGTTTTGGGCGTGCCCGGGCGCGGGAGCGTCAGGACGGTGCCGGGACGGATTGCGCCCGGGTCGGGGCCGATGACGGGGCGGTTGGCCGCGTACAGCGCCGGCCAGCCGCCGCGCACGGCGAACCGGGCTGCGATGCCGGACAGGGTGTCCCCGGCCGTGATCGTGTACCGAGCCAGCGCCGGGCCGGGCCACACGAGCACGGTGCCGGGGTGGATCGTGCCCGGGTCGGAGCCGATGACGGGGCGGTTGGCCGCGTACAGCGCCGGCCAGCCGCCGCGCACGGCGAACCGGGCCGCGATGCCGGACAGGGTGTCGCCGTCCTGGACGACGTATCGGGTATGGGGGGTGGACGCCGTCGCCGGGGCGGCGCGCAGCGTACTGGTCAAGGTGATCTTGGTATTGCTCTGCGTGCGGGTGTTCGCCTGGGCCGGGCGGGGAGCGGATCCATGCGTAACGGCCGCTACCAGCATGATCGGCACCATGCTCCAGGCGAGCACGACGCACGCGGACTTAAGCCACATGCGCATCGTGCTGTCACTTTCCTTCCAAGGGGATCAGCGCCGGCCACTGCGGGTCCGGACACCGACGGGTCGAACCGGTTAGGAAGGAAAGGACTTACGCCGGCGGCACCTCCGGCAGATAGGAACGCCAGACCGGCTTGACGCCGGTCCCATCGATCAGCCCCAGCAGCATCACCGTGCGGTGCGCGCTCAGCGCGTCACCGGCGCCACCGGGCACGTCGCGGCCACCATGGCCACCGGTGCCGCCGCTGTCCGGGCCGCTCCCGCCGCTGGCGCTGTTGGCGCCGCCGGCGGGCCCGGCCGGCCCGGGAGGAGACACCGGCACCGGCGAGACCGGTGCGCGGTGGCCAGGCATCCCCGTCGGCGGCGCCGAGTTCGCCACCAGGCCGGCGGTTACCTCCGCCGTGACGGCGGCAGCCGCTGACGTCCGCCCGGCCTGAACCGGGAAGGCGAGCAGGTTCGACGCAGTGGCGCCCTGGCCGAGCGCACCAGTCGTCGTCGGCAATACCGGGGCTACCGGGGCTGCGGGGGTCACGACGCCGGTGACGGGAGCCAGTGCACTAGTCGCGGTCGGCACCGGGCTCAGCAGGCCAGGCCACCGGGGCCGACGTTCCGGCCACGGAGGGAACGACCGGAGCCAGCGCGCCGGTGGTCGAACACCGGGGCCACCGCGGCCGTCACGGGGGACACAACCGGGGCCAGCGCGCCCGTCACCGTCGACACCACCGGGGCCAGCGCGCCCGTCACGGTGGCCAGGACCGGGGCCAGCACGCCCGTCGCGGTGGACACCACCGGGAAGCCACCGTATCGGTGAAAGACCGGGGCCAGCGCAACTGTGACGGTCGACACCACCGGAGCCACCGCATCGGTGACCGGAGCCAGCGCGCCCGTCACGGTCGACACCACCGGGCTCAGCGCGCCAGTGGCGGTGGACACCACCGGGGCCAGCGTGCCGGTGACCGGGGCCAGCACGCCCGTCGCGGTCGACACCACCGGGGCCACCGCCATCGTCGTCGATCACCGGGGCCAGCGCGCCCGTGACGGTCGACACCACCGGGGCCACCGCACCCGTCACCGGAGCCAGCGCGCCCGTCACGGTCGACACCACCGGAGCCACCGCGCCCGTCACCGGAGCCAGCGCACCCGTCACGGTCGACACCACCGGAGCCACCGCGCCCGTCACCGGAGCCAGCGCGCCCGTCACGGTCGACACCACCGGAGCCACCGCGCCCGTCACCGGAGCCAGCGCGCCCGTCACGGTCGACACCACCGGAGCCACCGCGCCCGTCACCGGAGCCAGCGCACCCGTCACGGTCGACACCACCGGAGCCACCGCACCCGTCACCGGAGCCAGCGCGCCCGTCACGGTCGACACCACCGGAGCCAGCGCACCCGTCACCGGAGCCAGCGCACCCGTCACGGTCGACACCACCGGAGCCAGCGCACGAGTGGCGGTGGACACCACCGGAGCCAGCGCGCCCGTGAGCGGAGCCAGCGCACCGGCGGCGGCGGGCACCACCGGGGCCAGCGCGTCAGTGGCGGTTGACGCAATCGGGGCGAGCCCACCGGTCACCGGGGCGAGTGCCCCGGTCGCCGGGCCGAGTGGGCTGGTGACGCTCGGCGCCAGTGACGGCAGTGTGGCGGTGGCGGCTGCGGGCAGCGCGCTGGTGGCCGCAGAGATACCGGGGATCTGGGCGGGCGTGCCCGTCGCCACCGGCGAGCTCAGCGGCGCGGCAACGGGGGCCAGCGGGCCAGCGGCGGCGGAAGCGAGCGCGGTCACCGGGACGGCCGACTTCGGAGTGGTGACCGGACCGGCCAGCTTCGGCGCAGCGGCCGACGTAGCCGGGGCTACCGCCGACGTAGCCGGGGCCACCTCCGACGTGATCGGGGCCACGGCCGACGTAACCGGGGCCACGGCCAACGTAACCGGCGAGGCGACCGACCCCGTACCGGAGACCGGGCTGGCCGGCTTCGACCCGGTGCCCGTGGTGACCGGGGCCGCCGACGTGACCGACGGGATCAACGAAGCCGCTTCCGAACCAGACACCGGGGCGGTCGACGGCGCGGCCGGGACCGGGCTGGCCGGCTTGGGCGTAACCGCTGAGCTGACCGCGGCCGCCGCGGCCGTAACCGGCGCCGCGAGCGAGCCCGTGCCAGAACCAGACACTGGGGCGGCTGGCTTCGGCGTCACGGCCGGGCTGGCCGGCTTGGACGTAACCGCCGAGGTGACCGGGGCCGCCGACGTGACCGACGGGACCACCGAAGCCGCTTCCGAACCAGACACCGGGGCGGTCGACGGCGCGGCCGGGACCGGGCTGGCCGGCTTGGGCGTAACCGCTGAGCTGACCGCGGCCGCCGCGGCCGTAACCGGCGCCGCGAGCGAGCCCGTGCCAGAACCAGACACTGGGGCGGCTGGCTTCGGCGTCACGGCCGGGCTGGCCGGCTTGGACGTAACCGCCGAGGTGACCGGGGCCGCGACCGAAGTGGTCGGTGCTGCGGCCGGTGTGGCCGGGGCCGGTGTGGCCGGGGCCGGGGCCGGTGTAGCCGGGGCCGGTGTGGTGACCGGAGCGGGCGGCTTGGACGTGGTGGCCGGAGTGACGGGCGCCGGCGCTGAGGTGCCGGACGGCGCGGCCGGGGCCGAGGTCGAGGTCGAGGTCGGGTCAGCCGGCTTTGGCGTCGTCGCTGAGGTGACCGTGGCCACGGCTGACGTGACCGAATGGACCACGGAACCCGTGCCCGCACTGGTGACCGGGGCGGCCGGCTTCGGCGCGGTGACCGGCGCCAACGACGCCTGAGTGGCGGATGGCGGCGGGGGCGTTGCTGCGTGTGCCTGCCGGGAGAACACCAGCAGGACGGCCAGCATCCCGGCGGCAACGATCGCAGCCTGCATCGCTCGCCGAGCGATGCGCAGCAACGTTGCCTGGGACACGGGTAACTCCCGTTCCGCCGGGAGACAGTTCTGACCGCTGACGGTGCTTCCCGGACATTATTGACCCAAAACCTGCATGCTCGCCATAATTTTCGTGCATTCGCGAAGATCAGGACGGTATGGCCGTGCTTGACGCACGATGGGTCCCGCCAAACCGCAGACGTATGGCGGAAAATAACGCCAACGATCCTGGATAACGATGGTTATCGAGGACTTGCCGGGACAGTATCCATCCGTGCGCAGCAGTGAATCCCCGGGAGTCGCGCTCGTGGCCGCGGCCACGGACGCCGACTGGGTGACCCGGCTCGTGCTTGGCTGGCTCGCTGCTAAGCGGTCACAGAACACGCGCGCCGCCTACGCCCGCGACATCGGGATCACTCCGCAGCGGCGAGCCAGCCGCGCGGACTCGTGGCTCGCCTGGTGCCAGGCGGAAGGAGTGCACCCGGTCACCGGCGTCACCGGCCTGCACGTGATCCGGTACGCCCGGCAGCTGGACGCGGCGGGACTGTCCCCGGCCAGTGCGGCCCGCAAGCTCGCCGCGGTGTCCGGCTGGTACGTCGTCCACCCGGCCACATGATCGCCGCGTACCTGGAAGCCCCGGCTTAGCGACCCGGCGGCGGTCAGGCCGATCTTCTAGGCCGAACAGCAGGCCGCGGCCGCTCGGGGCGCCGGCCGCATGCCGCCGGGACAGCGCCGGCGGCACTGGGGTGGCTTAGCCGCGGGTGTAGTAGGCAATGCCGTCGACCCCGGTCCGTGACAGCCGGACCCGCCCCCCGGTGGCCCCGGATGGCGGCCGGGAGACGTCGGTCACGGCGCCCCGCCGGGACAGGCCCGGGCTGCACGTGCATCAGAACGCGCCAGCCCAGCTCAGAGGCCAAGGCCGCGGGACAGGTCGGACGCGAGCAGGCCATCCGGGTCCAGCCCGGCGCGGATCTTCTGGAATTCCGCCAGCCGCGGGTACATCTGGGCCAGCACATCGGCCGGCACCCGGGAGTCCTTGGCCAGGTAGACCCGCCCCCCGGCGTCCAGCACGAGCCGGTCCAGCCGGTCCAGCAGCGGGGCCAGCTCCGGCGTCCGGGCCGGGAAATCCAGGGCCAGCGTCCAGCCCGGCATCGGGAACGACAGCAGCCCGGGGTCACCCTCGCCGAACCGCTTGAGCACGGTCACGAACGACGGCGCGCGTGCCGCGCTGACCAGCTCGACGGAACGGCGCACGGCGGCCTCCTGGCCGAACGGCATGACGTACTGGTACTGCCGGAACCCGCCCGGCCCGTAGACCCGGTTCCAGTTCCGGATGCCGTCGAGCGGGTGGAAGAACGCCCCGATGGTCTGCAGTTCCCCCTCGCGGTGCTTCGGCGCCTTCCGGTACCAGGCCTCGTTGGCCAGGGCCACCGTGTACCGGTTGATCAGCCCGGGCGGGAACTGCGCCGGCACGCCCAGCCGGGCGCCCGGCCGGAACGCGAACGGGTCCGCCTTCTCGTCTGCCGGCAGGTCGGCCACCTCGGCGAAGTCCCCGCTGGTGACGACCGACCGGCCGAGGCCCTTGCCGCGGGCCATGCTGTCGGTCCAGGCCACCGTGTAGCCGTAGGTGCGGTCGTGTTCGGCCAGCACGGCCATGGTCTCGCCGATGTCGGCGGTGCGCACGGTCTCCACCTTGACCCGCGACGTGGCCACCCGCTTGAGCTGTACCGTGGCCCGCACGATCAGGCCAGTCAGGCCCATGCCGCCCGCCGTCGCCCAGAACAGGGCGGGATCACCCTCGGCGGTCACCGTGCGCGGCTCACCGCTCGGCAGCACCAGGGTGAAGGAGCGCACGTGCCGGGCGAAGCTGCCGGACACGTGGTGGTTCTTGCCGTGCACGTCCGCGGCGATCGCGCCGCCGATAGTGACCTGCCGGGTACCGGGAGAGACCGGGACGAACCAGCCAGCCGGCAGCCCGGCCACCATGAGCTGCTCCAGGCTGACGCCCGCCTCAGCGGTGACCAGGCCGGTTACCGGGTCCAGCTCGATGATGTGGTCCAGCCGGGCCGTCGAGACGACCACCCCGCCGCCGCACTGGGCGGCGTTGTTGTAGCTGCGGCCCAGGCCCCGGGCGATCAGATGCCGGGAGGGCGCCGAGGTCTTCAGCAGCGTCTCCGCGTCGGCCAGGCTGGACGGCTCGGCCAGTTCCGCTGAAGACGGCGCGATCCGGCCCCAGCCGGTCAAAGTCACGGTTGCTCCCACGAGAACCGGATACTACCGGCGAGGTACGGCTTTCACGCGGGTTGTGAATTTCTGCCAGGCGCCAGGGGTCGTCATCAGCTTTGGGCCATCGGGGTCTTTGCTGTCGCGAATGGCGATGATGCCAGGCAGATTTCCGGCAACTTGGATACAGCTGCCGTTGCCGCCGCTGTAGGTGCTGGTATGCCAGCGGGCGCGGTTGAGGTCCAGGCTGTCCATGGCCGCGCCTCCTTTCCGTGCTCCTAAAGTGCCTCCGCGAGCCTGGCGATCAGGCGAGCGGATTCGTCCGGATCCAGCGCCAAGGCCAGGAGCCGGTCAGGTGGAGGCGATGATCTCCCGGGCGTAGGCATCCGTTTGTAGGAGTCCGGGCACGATCTGGGCTGCATACCAGCGGACCCGTTCGGCTGGGCACGTGGCAATCTCTTCGCGCCGTCCGGGCATCTCCGGCACGGCCACGACGGCAGCGTTCTCCCTGACCCCCGCGGCCCGACGTCACCGGCCAGCCTTCGGTCAAATGGCCAGGCCGCGCGACTGGTGCATCACGACCGCGGCGCCCCAGCCGATGCTTCCGCCGCCAACGCGGTGGAAGGGAGAGCGTGCCGGCGCCGATCATAAAGGCGATCAGCGTCCCTTACCGTCGTGGAGACGGTGCTTTGGCGTTGACAAGGACAAGGGCGAGGATGGCGGTGACGAGGAGGATGCCAGCGCCCCAGGCCATCGCGACGGCATAGCGGTGAGCGGTGGCCGTCAGGGCGGTCGCCCCGGCGTGGGCGGCGAGGTAGGCGGTGGTCGCGGTGGCGGCGATGGTGCTGAGCAGGGCTGCGCCGATCGATGAGCCGAGCTGGTTTGCCGTGCTGCTGGCCGCGGCCGCGGCCCCGGTGTCGCCGGGAAGCACGGCCCGGAGGCTGGTCTGGAGCATTGGCGGGCCGCCGAGGCCGGTCCCGATGCCTTCGATGACCGTGGCGGTGAAGATAAGAGGGAAGTAGCCGCTGGCTGGCGTGAGGCCGATCAGGGGGGCCAGCCCGGCGGCGCTGAGGACGATGCCCGCCGCGATCAGCCACCGCGGGGCGATCCGCTTCCCGAGGCGGGGGGCGATCAGGGCCGCGCCGAGCGCGCCGCCGATCGCGAAGGGCAGCAGGGAAAGGCCGGTGCGAAGGGCCGAGTAGCGCGTGACCGCCTGGAGCTGGTAGGTGAGGATGAGCAGCATGCCGAAGGTGCTCAGGTTGTTGACGATCAGGGCGAGCAGCGCCCCGCCCCGGTTGCGGTCACAGACCACGCGCAGCGGGAGGAGCCGGTCGGGCTTGCCGGCCTGACGGATCACGAAGGCCGCCAAAGCAACGGCCGGGCCGACGAGCGAGCCGGCCACTGGACCCGATCCCCATCCGTCCGACGCCGCCTCCCCGAGCCCGTAGACAAGTGCGGCCATCCCCGCCGAGGCGAGCACGGCGCTGGGCAGATCGATGCGGATCTCGCCGCGAGGGCCAGATCGAGCTTCCCGCGTGGGGCTTCCTGTGGCTCACCGGCACCTGACCGGGATGGCTCAGCGGCAGCCGACTGGGATTCGGCCCTCGACGGGCTGCGGTCCCCCGGCGTACCGTCAATATGTTACTGGCGCGTAAGGGCGGCTGCTGCGCGCCCGGGAAGGAGATTCATGCCCCGACATCGCCGGACGATCAGCGGCCGGCCCGTGGTGATTACCGGCGCCGCCTCGGGTATCGGCCGGGCTCTCGCCCAGCGGCTGTCCCGGTCCGGTTCCCCGGTGGCGATCGCCGACCTCGACGAGACCGGCCTGAAAGAGACGGCCCAGTCGCTCCGGGGACCGGTGCTCACCCGGCTGCTCGACGTGGCCGACGCCGCGGCGCAATCGCGCTTCGCGTCACAGGTACGCGAATGGCTCACCGCACCGCTGGCCGCCGTGTTCAACAACGCCGGTGTCGCGGTCACGGCGCCGGTCCTCGGCGGTGACCCGGACGACGACGAGTGGCTGCGGCGGATCAACTTCGGCGGCGTGGTCAACGGCACGCGCGCCTTCCTGCCGATCCTGACCGGACAGGACGAGGGCGTCATCGTCAACACCTCCAGCGTCTTCGGCCTGCTGGGCATGCCGTACCAGAGCGCCTACTGCGCCTCGAAGTTCGCCGTGCGCGGCTTCACCGACGCGCTGCGCCAGGAACTACGCGGCACCGGGGTCTCCGCGGTCACCGTCCACCCTGGCGGCATCCGGACGAACATCGCCCGCAACGCGCGGATACGCAGCGATCCCGAAGGCCGCGGGCGCACGCACGACCAGATGGCGGCCGAGTTCGAGGCCATCACCATGACGTCACCGGAGAAGGCGGCGGAGATCATCTGCCGTGGGGTCGAGCGCGGCAAGGCCCGTATCCTGGTCGGACCCGACGCCTACGCCTTCGACGCCCTGGCCCGGGTGGCGCCGGCGCACTACTTCGGCGTCATCGCGCAGTTCGAGAAACGGGTGCGGTCGCGGCAGGCAGGAGGGCAGCGGTGAGCGAGCACGTCGACGTGCTGATCGTCGGGGCGGGACTGTCCGGGATCGGCGCTGCGCATCATCTCCAGGCCGCGTTCCCCCGCCGGACCTACGTCATCCTGGAGGCCCGCGATGCCATCGGCGGCACCTGGGACCTCTTCCGTTACCCGGGCGTGCGCTCGGACTCGGACATGCAGACGCTCGGTTACCGGTTCCGCCCGTGGACGGCGGCCAAGGCCATCGCGGACGGTCCCTCGATCCTCCGCTACGTCCGCGATACGGCCGCCGAGGCGGGCATCGACACGCATGTCCGCTACGGCCATCGGGTGACCCGCGCCACCTGGTCCAGCACGGACGCGCGGTGGACGGTCGAAGCCACCCACGGCGCCGAGGCCGTCGAGCTGACGTGCAGCTTCCTCCTGGTGTGCAGCGGCTACTACCGCTACGACCACGGTTACCGGCCGCCGTTCCCCGGGATCGAGAACTTCCGCGGCCAGGTGATCCACCCGCAGCAGTGGCCGGACGACCTGGATTACGCCGGCCAGCGCGTGGTCGTGATCGGCAGCGGGGCGACCGCGGTGACGCTGGTCCGGCCCTGGCCGAGACGGCGGCGCACGTGACGATGCTGCAGCGCTCGCCGACCTACATCATCAGCCTGCCCACCGAGGACCCCATCGACGCCCGGCTGCGCAAGCTGGTCGGCACGCGCCGGGCGTACCCCCTCACGCGGTGGAAGAACGTGCTGATCACCACGCTCATCTATCAGCTCAGCCAGCGCCGGCCACAGATGATGCGTAACTGGATCCGTGGCATGACCATCCGGCAGCTGCCGGCCGGGTACGACGTCGACACGCACTTCAAGCCGGTCTACGGCCCGTGGGACCAGCGGCTGTGCCTGGTCCCGGACGGCGACCTGTTCCGCGCCATCCGCGACCAGCGCGCCTCGGTGGCCACCGGGCGGATCGCGACCTTCACCGAGCATGGCCTGCGGCTGGAATCCGGCGAGGAACTCGAGGCCGACATCGTGGTGACCGCCACCGGCCTGCAGCTGCTCGCGCTGGGCGGCATCCAGCTGGCCGTCGACGGCCAGGACGTCAGCCTCCCGGACACGATGGCCTACAAGGGCATGATGCTGAGCGGCGTGCCGAACTTCGCGTTCACCGTCGGCTACACCAACGCGTCGTGGACGCTGAAGGCGGACCTGGTCAGCGAGTACGTCTGCCGGCTGCTCCGGTACATGGACGCCCGCGGGTACGACCAGTGCGTCCCGGTCAACGACGATCCGCGGATCACCCGGCAGCCGCTGATGAACTTCGCGGCGGGCTACGTGCTGCGCTCCATCAACGACTTCCCGAAGGCCGGCTCGCGGGCCCCGTGGCGGCTCGGCATGAGCTACCTCAATGACGTGGTCGCGCTCCGGCACGGCAAACTCGACGACGGCGCCATGCGCTTCTCCCGGCGAACGGAGGCGGCCGAGCCCGCCCAAGCGCAGACGGCCTGAGGTCAGGGCTTTACTTAAGAACTCACCTCTACGCGGTGAACACCGGAAAAAGTTCAACTCCGCCGCCATCCAGCGCGCCGACGGCACCGAACAGCTAATGCCTGGTGCATGAGCACCGGGGCTGCCCATCCGGCCGCATGACATTGCGCAGAACCGGACGGGTTGCTGTCTTCCCGCGTAAAGGGTAGGAAAATGCCTGATGAAGAAGCAGTAGCCGGCCCGAGCGGCGAGCCAGCCGCGCAAGGCGCAACCCGGCGGGGGCTGCTGCGCGGTGCCGCTGGCCTCGGGATTGCCGGGCTGGCGGCGGGATTCGCCGTAGACAGAGCGCTCGCCCCCGTTGCGGCGTCGGCAGCGACCAGGAACGCCGCGGCCGGCGGCGATGCGGCGGCGGCGCATGACGCACCGCTGGTCGTCCACGTTCACGACGCACGGACCGGAGTGGTTGACCTGTTCACTGGCACCCGTCACGTGCGTTTCACTGACCCACAGCTCGCCGCCCGCCTGGCCCGGGCCGCCCGCTGAGCGGCCGCCGGGCATGCCGGGCATGCCGCCAGCGCCGACTCTGCCGCTCCGAGATTCGATCGTGAGGCTTGTTCATGTCTTCTCATCGCGAGGCACCCGGGATCTCCAAGGATCCGGTGGCCGACAGCACCGATGTGTACGCGTTCGTCAGTCCCGATAAGCCGGACACCGTCACCCTGATCGCCAACTACGTCCCGCTCCAGGGACCGGCGGGCGGCCCGAACTTCTACGAGTTCGGCGAGGACGTGCTCTATGAGATCCACGTCGACAACAACGGCGACGGCTACGCCGAGATCACCTATCAGTTCCGCTTCACCACCAAGGTCGCTGACGCGGACACCTTCCTCTACAACACCGGCCCCATCGAGTCGCTGAATAGTCCCAACTGGAACCGCAAGCAGTTTTACACGGTTACCCGGGCCGAGAGCGGGAAAGGCAGCCACGTGCTCGGCAGCAGCCTGGCGTGCCCACCCTGCAACATCGGCCCGCTGTCCACGCCGGACTACCCCGGCCTGGCGGCGGCGGCCGTGCACAGCCTGGGTGGCGGCCGTTCGGTGTACGCCGGCCAGCGCGCCGAGGGTTTCTACGTCGACCTCGGCGCGATCTTTGACCTGGCTGACCTGCGCCCATTCGCCAGCGCCCATAACCATTTCGGGCTAGGCAGCTACCCGACCAACAGCCCCGGCGTGAACTCCACCAAGGACCTCAACGTCCATTCCATCGCGCTGCAGGTACCGATCAGCGACCTGACCCGCGGCGGCTATAACGGCGGTTCGGTCACCGACCCCCGGGCGGTCATCGGGGTATGGACCTCGGCGAGCCGGCAGCGGGTGCGGCTATATGACGCCGACCATGGCGAGTGGATCGACAGCGGACCGTTCACTCAGGTCTCCCGCCTCGGCAACCCGCTCTTCAACGAAGTCATCGTGCCGATGGGCAAAAAGGACTTCTGGAACACCCAGGAGCCTGCGCACGACAAGCAGTTCGCCTCGCACGTGGCCAATCCCGAGCTGGCCGCCCTGCTGCCTGTGCTCTACCCGGGCGTGTTCCCGCACCTCGCCGCCCTCAACGCGTCCAAGAAGGCACGAGCGGACCTGGAAGCCATCCTGCTCACCGGCATCCCGTCCGGGCTGATCCCCGGGTTCCAGAACTACACCGGGCCCACCCAGGCCGACGAGCTGCGGCTGAACACCGCGATCAGGCCGTCAGCCAACCCCAATATTTACGGGCTGCTGGGCGGTGACCTGGCGGGCTTCCCCAACGGCCGCCGGGTCCCCGACGATGTGGTCGCCATCGAACTGCGCGCCATCGCCGGCGCGACCTACGCCCTGGTGGACAAGACCTACACCCCTGACGCGGCCGCCAGCGCCGTCACCGACGGGCCGACCCCCGCCGACCTCGACGTGCCCTACCTGACGTCCTTCCCGTACCTCGGCGTGTCGCACAGCGGCTACACGCCCCCCTCCATCTAGCAGCCGGCCGGAGACCGCGTCGCGGCGGCCCAGCCGTCGCGACGCGGTATGCCTCCTGCCACTAACGGCACCCGTCCTCAATCCAGGGATCCCCATGAACCGCGATCATCAGCACCACCTCACGACGCCGCGCGCTGCCCTTCGCTCTGAGGAGTACGCCGGATCAAAAGACAACCTGATCCTCGACATTGGCGCCGGCATCGGCGCGCTCGCCATCCACACCGCGGCCGACCGTGCCGGGACTGAGATCGAGATCTCCCCGGCCGGTGACCACCAGACCCGCAGCCATAACGTCGTCCACCCGCGCACAACCCGGTCCGCCATCCGCTACGCCGCCGTTTTCCCGGCGCTCGCTGCGGGCGACTACACGGTCTGGCGGGACCAGACGACCCCCGCAGGCACCATTGCCATCCACGGCGGGAAAGTCACGCAATTTCACCTCGACTCAACCCCGCGGTAGCAACAGCGCGCGGTTTTCGAAGCTCGTGCTCATGATCGTGCATAGCCACCGTGATAATTCGGGCATTGCCCAGCCGCTGCCAAACTTCGCGGTTCCGCCCGCTGACCTCGCTCAGCGCAGGGCCGGCCGGGCCGCGCCGAGCTGGGCCCGGAGTACCGGCCGCGCGGTGACCAGCGACGGCCCGTACCAGGTCAGGGCGCGGCCCTCGACCAGCGCGACCCGCTGACAGGGAAACATCTCCGGCCCGTCGTCTGCGCTGAACGCGTACGGCTCGTCGGGCAGCACGATGAGATCCGGCTGCCGCGTGGCGAGGTCGTCCAGCTCAATGTGCGGATACCGGCCCGGGTCGGCGCCGTAGACGTTCTCCAGCCCGAGCCGGGCGGCGACATCGCCGGTGAAGGTGGCTGACCCAACGACCATCCACGGGTCGCGCCAGACCGGGATGACGGCGCGGGTCCCTGTGCTCGGCGGGGCCTGGCTCCAGTCCCGTTCGGCGGCATCCAGCCAGTCCGGCGCCGGCCAGCCCAGCGCCGCGAACATCCGCCGCAGCGAGGTCATCGCCTGGTCCACGGTCTGGATCACGGTCACCCACACCGGTACCCCAGCGGCGCGGAGCCGCTCCACATCGACGCGCCGGTTCTCCTCCTGGTTGGCCAGCACGATGTCGGGCCGCAGATCCGTGATCGCGGCCAGGTTGGGGTTCTTGGTCCCGCGCACCCGCGGCACGTCCAGGCCCGCCGGGTGGGTGCACCAGTCGGTCGCGCCCGCCAGCGCCTCCGGGCGGGTCACGGCCACCAACTCGGTCAGCGACGGCACCAGCGACACCACCCGCCGGGCCGGCCGGGTCAGCGGAACCGGATACCCGAGGTCATCCCGCGCCGTGTCCACGCTCTTTTCCTCCCCCGGGTCCAGGGCGCCATGCCGTCCGGTCTGCGGGATGCCACCCCTGCCCCAGGGATAGCACGGCCCGCTGGCGGGGCACCCAGGAGGCCGACGGGAGGCGGCGGGCGGCGCTGTTGCGATGCGCCTGCCCGGACAGCGTTGACTTAGGTAAGGCTAACCTAATTTAATGAGCCCCATGGACTTCGATGTGCTCCCCGGGCCCCTCGGCCCCGGGGGCCCTGATCAGCGATTGACGGCGGGACCGGCATGCTGCCGCGCCGCCGAAATCTCCACCGCGTTGCCGCAGTGGCCGTGCCGGTCGAGGAAGTCGTGGACCAGCCGCCCGTACTGCCGGTCACGATGACCGAACATCGCGGCGGTCCCGCATCCGGCGCAGCGAAGGTACGTCGTCGTGCTGGGCTGGATGGTGACCGCTGCCATATAGCCGGGCCCGTCCCCGCCCCGGACCTGGGACGGTGTCGTCGTGCGCCCAGGGCGGCGCCGGCGTGAATGCCGGCGTGCAGTAAGTCCTCGGTAATCCCGATCGTACCGCTACGGGCGGCGCACCTGCCCCGGCCGCACCTGGACCTGGACCTGGACCTGGACCTGGCTTCGTGCTGGTTCAGGAGATGAAGCCGGCTATCGCGATGTACTGGCAGACCGCGGCGGCACAGATGAAGGTATGGAAGACCTCGTGGTAGCCGAACACGGACGGGGACGGGTCGGGCCAGCGACGACGGTAGGACAGCGCGCCGGCCAGGTAGAGCACGCCACCGGCGAGCAGCAGCACCGCCGGTACGACGCCGGCATGGATCCACACCCACGGCAGCGCCAGGCCGCCGGCCAAGCCCAGCCCGGCGAACGTCAGGCCGACCAGCAGCTCTGGTGCATTCATCCACGCCAGGTGGATCGCTGCCGCGGCGAGGGTCAGGGTCCACAGCACGATCAGGCAGACCAGCCCGAAGGTACCCCGTGCCGCCAGGACGAAGGCGGGAGTGGCCGTGCCGGCGATGAGGAAGAAGATCATTGCGTGGTCCAGGCGCTGCATGCGCTTCCGCCAGGCGGCCGTCCAGGTACCGCGGTGATAGAGGGCGCTGGTCCCGAACAGCGCGCTCACGCTGACCGCGTAGACCGCGACCGCCGTGATCTGCGCGGTTCCGTGCGTACCGGCCAGCAGCACCGGGCCGGCCGCCAGCGACGCCGCGAACCAGAGCAGGTGCAGCCAGCCACGAAGCAGTGGCTTGGTGTAGTAGACACCGCGCCGGGCGTCGTACAGCGAACCCGCGGCCGGGGAAATCATTGCCGACAAGCTGTTGCCCTTCCCTGGGTCATCGTGCCGTCCCGCACTGCCGGCCCGGCCATGAAAAAACTCCGGATCCTGGACTGCTCGCGCCATATCCGCGGACGCAGCTGCCAAGGTCCAGAGCAGCCCATTGATCGTACGTTGCCCCGGCTCGCCGGCATAGAGGGGCACCCAGGCGGACGGACGCCGGGCCGGTGGCATCACCCGGAAACCAGTTCGCCCGGACGACCAGGATCGCCCGCGGACGCCAGACGCGGCGCCGTTCAGTGACCGAACGCGGCAATCCCGGTGCCAAGGAGGATGAACAGCATTCCGGCGGCGACGAAGACCCGGTCGCAGTGCCGTCCCTCCCGGCCGTGGACGAGGATGTCCTGCGGATCTTCGGGGTCGTACCAGATGAGCACCTTCCGGCCGGCCCTCAGCATGGCTGCCTTCCAGGCCGGCTCGGGAACGATCTGCTCGATCACCCGCCCGTCGGCCAGCCCGTACCGGATCGCGGTCCGGCGTGGCGGGCCGCCCGGCTGCTCATCAGCGGAAACCGGCGGCATGGCGGTCGCCCACGCTGCCACCCCGCGGCGGCGCAACTGCCGCGTGCGGCGCATCCCCGTCAGCCCCGCCAGTGCGGCCAGGCCGCCGGCCAGCGCAAACCAGATCCCGATCACGATCGTCATGTTCTGCCTAAATTCCGGCTCCTCATCCAGTATCCCCGATCGCGTCTCGGCCATGACCATGCGCTGGATCTGGCTGGTGCCCGCAGGTCTGGGCGATAGTGGACCGGCTGGCCAGCGTGGCAGACTTACCGGGAGGGCCGGTGGCGGCCCGGGCCGCAATCGATTGCGCCGCGATCTCCCGGGAGGAAGCATGGGCACGGGCACAGCGGGCGGCATGACCCCACCGCAGCGTCCAGCGGGCGTGCGGCCCCTCGGTGCGCCCGGCCAGATGGGGGTCGACTACGAGGAGCGCGTCGACTTCGCGCGGCTGCGCAAGTACCGCATCACGCGGGCCAGGGCGGCGCTGGAAGCCAGCGAGTGCGGCGCCTTCCTGCTTTTCGACTTCTACAACATCCGCTATACGACCCAGACTTGGATCGGCGGCGCGCTCGGCGACAAAATGATCCGCTACGCCCTGCTGTTCCGGGACCGCGACCCGATCCTGTGGGACTTCGGTTCAGCGGTCCGGCATCACAAGCTGTACTCGAAGTGGCTGCCGGACGAGAACTGGAGGCCCGGGTTCCTCGGCTTCCGCGGCGCGGTCGCCCCCGAGGCGGGCCTCATGCGTGACGCCGTGACCGAGATCAAATCACTGCTCGCCGAGGCCGGGGTCGCCGATGCTCCGCTCGGCATCGATATCGTCGAGCCCCCGTTCCTGTTCGAGCTGGCCCGGCAGGGCATCGCGGTGCGCGACGCGCAGCAGGCCATGCTCGACGCGCGCGTCATCAAGTCACCGGACGAGATCATGCTGCTCAACCAGGCGGCGGCGATGGTCGACGGCGTTTACCAGGACATCGTCGACGTGCTCAAGCCAGGCGTGCGCGAGAACCAGATCGTCGCGCTCGCGAACAAGCGCCTGTACGAGCTCGGCAGCGACCAGGTAGAGGCGGTCAACTCGATCTCGGGTGAGCGGTGCAACCCGCATCCGCACAACTTCACCGACCGCATCATCCGGCCCGGCGACCAGGCCTTCTTCGACATCATCCACTCCTTCAACGGCTACCGGACCTGCTACTACCGCACCTTCGGCGTTGGCAGCGCGACCGAGAGCCAGCACGACGCCTACTCCCGCGCGCGGGAGTGGATGGACACGGCGATCGCCGCCATCAAGCCCGGCGTCTCTACCAACGAGGTCGCCCGGGTCCTGCCGAGGGCGGAGGACTTCGGCTTCGGCAGCGAGCTCGCCGCCTTCGGCCTGCAGTTCGCGCACGGGCTCGGCCTCGGCCTGCACGAGCGGCCGATCATCTCGCGGCTCAACTCGCTGAAGAACCCCATCGAGCTCCAGGCGGGCATGGTCTTCGCCATGGAGACCTACTGCCCGGCCTCCGACGGCATCTCCGCAGCGCGCATCGAGGAAGAGGTTGTCGTCACCGGCTACGGCACCGAGATCCTCACGAAGTTCCCGGCCCAGAAGCTGTTCGTCGCGAACAAGTACTGAGGCCGCCGGCACGGACGTGCGGGGCAGGTCACCCGGCGAAGTGCCGTTATTTTCGCTGCAACTGGCCTGCAACTGGCTTCGATCTGGGCCGCTACGCCCGCCGCTGAGCCTGAAGCCATGAACAAGTCGGGGAGCGTCATCGCAGCCGTCGCCGGGATCGCCGTCCTATCCGGGTTCGGGCTCACCCACCACCACACGGCCACCGCCACGCACCCTGCGGCTGCGGTGTCCAGCACGGTGCACCCGGTCAGCCACCCCCCGGCGGCCGCCGCCGCCCGACCCGCCACCACCGCCGATCCGTCCCTGGCCTGGCTGGCCTCAGCCGGCGGCCAGGCCCAGGTCACGCTCAACAACGAGGTCACCACCCTGGCCGCCGACCTGGAAACCGAAAACGGGTCGCCGACCGTCGCCAACCACCTCATCTTCGAAGCCGGCGCCCGCGCCGTCCGCGCCGAAGCGGAGAAGATCCTCGCTGACCCGGCGCTGCTGCCGGCCGTGAACCGGGCCGCCTACCAGCACATGCTCACCGACTACATCGTGGTCGCGAACCTGCTCCAGCCCGGCCCCGGCTACGGCACCACCCCGCAGGACGACACCGCCTGGACCGCCGCCATGAACGCATCCAACATCAACGTCTCCTGACCCCCGGGAAAAGCCCGCCAGCTGTTATTTCGGCAGCTGGCGGGCTTTTTTGCCATGCGCCGGGCGATGAGTTTTCGCCCCGGCCCACGTCCACGCAGCTTCCACGTTCATCGCCAGCGAGGCGGAAGGAACCTGCCGATGCCGCAGTCCTTCCCGGTGCGGATGGCGTCTTCGACCCGGGGTATGGACCCGGTGGGCGGCGTGGAGTTCCCCTAGGGACTGAGATCCTGGAGCAGGGCGTCGAGGGTGAGTTCCTCCTCGACGCGGACGTTGCGGTGCCGCATGGCGGTGGCGAGTTCCGGGTCCCACGGCGTCGCAGCAGGCTCGCCGACGAGCCTGGAGAGCGGCGTCAGCGGATCCGCCACCGACACCGCGGCTTCGTATGCCTCGTGGTCATACCGCCACGGCCGCCAGTTCACCTGGTGGCGCACCGCACGGGCGATCCGGACGCCGCCCCAGTCGAAGTCGCCGTGGTAGCCGAACTCCGCGCCGCCGAACGTGAGCAGCTCAAGCAGCCGCCACCCGGCGGCGGAGGGCTGGCCGCCGACGCAGACCAGCGGCTGGCACCCGGCGCCCAGTTCGTCGGCGGCGGCCGCGACCACCACCGGGTTCTCGCAGATCCGCACCCGGGCGACGGGCAGGGGCTGATCATCGCAGCGGAGCTGACGGAGGGTGAGCACCGTCGGCTGTCCCGCCTCGCGTTGGGACGCCAGCGTCCTGCCCAGGGCGGTGCGCGTGTCGCCGTGCAGACCGAGACAGAGCACCAGGGACGACAGCTCGTCGAGGTGAACTCCGACGGCGGCCCACGCGGCGCGGCGCGAGCCGGCGGCTGCCTCCGCGGCGAACGGCAGGCCGGCCAGCGCGCGGACCGCGGACAGCACCACCGTGCCGGCCGGGCGTCCGTCGTCCAGGGCGTGCGCATCGCCGCAGCACTCGGCGGCGAGCCGCCCGATGGGCACGCCGGGCGAGGGAAGCCGCCGGAGCACCGCCGCGACCTGGGCGAGGAGCAGTCGCGCCTGATCAGGTTCGGGGGCGAGACGGCGCACTACGCCGGTCGCGTCTAGCCATCCCCGCCACTGCGCCAGGTCGGCGCGGCCGTCCACCGCGGCGTCCAGTGACGCGAACGCGGCAGCCCAGGCCGCCGCCAGGTCGGCCCGTTCACGGTTGCGATCCCGGAGCGGACCGGTGAGCCGGGTCACCGCCTCGGCCAGCCCGCCCGGCGCGGCGCCGCTGTCTCGCAGGATGCGGTCGACCTCCGTCAGCGACACCGACAGCGAGGCCCCGGAACGGGCGGCTCTCCCGGTCAGCCGCTCAACCGCGCGCCGCTGCCCCGGGGTGGCGGCGGGCAGCGTGACCGTACCGGTCAGGGCGCGCCCGGTTTCCAGCCGGTCCCGTGCCCGCCGCACCAGCCACGCGACCGGCTCGCCGCCGAGCAGACGGTGAAGGCGGTGCAGCTTGGCGTCGGCCTCTGTTTCGGTCATACCCCCATCCACCTCCCCTGCCCCCTTCACTGCGCCGGCCGGCGTTCCCGGCCGTCCCAACGCCACGGCGTGACGAGGACCGCGTCGACACCGTCGTGCCGGGCAAGCTGGCAGATGGCGAGCCCGGGGACCTGCGGGTAGCATCCCCATTCCCGCTCGCTGGTCATGACCACGTCCATGTCGAACGTGGCCAGCAGCCCGAGGCACTTCGCCCGGGAGTCGTCGTCCACTCCGGCGAAGGCCTCGTCCAGCGCGATGAGCCGCGGCGCGTTCGGGTTGCCCGCCGACTTGTAGTACGCCGACGCCGCGGCGAACAACGGAACCGAGGCGACCAGGGCCCGCTCGCCGCCCGAAGCCGGGCCGGTGGCGGGCCGCCACTGCCCGTCCTGATACCGCTGGATCACGAACTCGTGCCACCTGCGGTAGTCCAGCGCGGCGGTCAGCGCCTCGGCCCACCCGGCCGCGGGATTGCCGGCGTGCTCGGTGGCGATGCGCTGCTGGAGGAACGACCCGACGGTAGCCCGGTCACCGGCAGACCAGGCGTCGATCGTCTGCCGGAGCTTGTGCCGGACCTGATCAAGACCGTCCGGCGCGTCCCGCGCCTGCTGCCAGATCAGCCGCAGCTTCATGCCAGTCGATGTCGGCCGGGATTCCAGCTCGCCGTTCATGGCCCTGACTTCGGCCTCGGCCGCGGCGATCAGCTCGTGCAGCGTCCCTGCCACCTCGTTGAGCAGGTGGTTCTCCAGGATCTCCCGTTCCCTGGCAGACAGCAGCCGCGCCCGCTGCTCGGCTTCCTCGCCGAGCGCCGCGGCGAGCCCGGGGATGTCGTGACTGCGGCCCTGGAAGACCACGTCCACCACGATGACGCCCTCGTTCAGCGTCAGTCCGGCCGAATGCCCGTGCCGGGCCATGGCGTCGGCGAGCAGCTTGTGTTCCTCGGTGACCCGCTTCTGGATCCGGTCCCACGGGCCGTCCGCGTCGTCCACGGACTCCAGCCCGGCGTTCACGGCGCGGGCCAGCAGCACGGCCGGCGTCGCCGCCCACGGCTGCGCGACGTCGGGAATTTCCAGCGAGGGCAACGCGACGCGCAGCAGCCCGGTGGCGGCGAACGACCGGAACTCCGCGACCGCGGCGTCCCGCGTCCGCGCTGCCTCGTCGATCTCGCCGCGCAAGGTCTCCCGCTTCCCGTCGGCCCGGCCGCGGTCGCCCACGGCCTGCCGCTCCTGGCCGCGCGCGGCCTTCTCCGCTGCGTTACGGCGTTCGATGTCGCGCCGGACCTCGTCCAGCTGCCGGTACAGTTCCTCGACCGCTGCCCCGGCGGTCGCCAGGAGCGCGTCGTGCACGGCCTGAGCGGACGAGGCCTCGTGCCGGGCCACGGCCGCGGCTTCGGCCGCCTCGTCCAGGTGTGCCCGGCTTTCGGCCAGTTCCGCTGCGGCGTCGTCCGCGGCCAGCGCCGCCCCCTGCGACGCCTCGGCGGCGGGCCACAAGCCGGCCAGTGCCAGCCGGTACGCGTCCACCCCGGCCTTGACCGCGGCGAGCTCGCCTGGCTCGGGGGGCAGGCCGACGTCGCGGGCGAACTCTTCGGCGCGCAGGACGGCGGCGGCCAGCTCCTCCTGCCGCTGCCCGCACACCGTAACGGCGTGAGCATGCTGCTCGCGCAGTTCGCCGCGCCGCCGGCGTTCGGCAGCGGCGACGGTGTGGGCCTCGCGGACCGCGGCGTCCGGCGGCACCGCGCGATGTTCGTCCGCGAGCCGCTCCCGGCGCACGCCCAGCTCGGCCAGCGCCGCGTCGAGGTCGCCGATCGCCGTCCGTTCCTGCCGCAGCTCCTCGGCGAGCCGCGCGATCCGGGCCCGCCGTGCGGCCTCACGCGCCCCTTCGCCGATGTAGCCGGCGCTGTTCTTCCGCCAGGCACCGCCGAGCACGCCGTTCGCCCAGCGGCCGTCCGCGGACACCCACGTTCTGACCGTCCCGCCCAGCCCGATGGCAGACAGAACGGCGCGGACAGTCTCTGCTGGCAGCATCCCCGCCTGGGGATCACCGGAGTCGATCGCCGGGACCAGGACGCTCGCGCACGACGGGCCGGGCACGGGCGAGAGCCCGGACACCACGGTCACGTCGCCGTCGACGAGGTTCCCGTCGGGCGTGACCCACGCATCGAGTATCCCCGCCGCCTCCAGCGCGGCCTCAAGCCCCGCGCGATGCTCCTCCGGCACGTCCGGCGCGAAATCGGTCACCTTCCACAGCGGCGCGCCCGGACGGTCATCGCGGACATCGGGCTGTCTCGTATGCGGAAGCGGCGGAGCGTCGTGGCCGCCCGCCCGCAGCCGCTCGATCTCTCCCTCGAGTTCGCGCACGTGACCCGCGTGCGCGGCACGCCGGGCGGACAGCTCGGCGTCGAGACGGCCGAGCTCAGCACCTGCCGCCCGGGCCGCGTCGTCGATGGCCGCGACCGCCGGATTGGCGCCGTCCCCGGTCGCCGCCCACGCTTCCAGGCCGCCGATCAGCTCGTCCGGATCTGTGATCCGGAGCTCGGTCAGCCCGCGGAGGTAGAGCCGGTAGGCGCGGGCAAGTTCCCCGGCTCGTTCGGTAGATTCCTGCTCGGCAGCGGCGAGTCGTCCGGCTGCGGCCTGTACCTCGGCGGTGAGCCGGTCCTCCTCGGCGCGCGCCGTTTGCAGCGCCCTCCGCCGGTCCTCGGCCTCGGCGAGCAGTCGCTCCAGTTGCCCGACGGCCTGCGACTGGCGGTCGGCGACGGCCTGCGTCTCCCGGCGGGCGCGCGCCAGATCCTGCTCCCAGGGGCCGGCGGCCGCGTGGTGGCCCGGCGCGCACCGGGCCGTGGCCGCCGTCTCCTCGGCCTGGCGCTGCGCGGCATCCAGAGCGCCGCGCGCGGTTTCGGCCCGGTACGCGGCTTCGCCGGCCCGCATCCGCCGTTTCTGCGTCTCGGCGGCCAGCCGGTCACGGTCCCGCTCCCTGATGCGCGCCGTCTCGTCCCGGCGTCGCGCCTCGCCGCGCATCTGCTCGAGCCGCTCGGCGTCCCGCATCGCCGGGTCCTGCTGCAGCGCTTCGCGCCGCGCCTCGAGCTGGGTCCGCCGCTGCTCGAGCTCGTCCAGTTCGCGCTGCGCCGTCCGCAGCTGCGCGTCCGCCGCGGCGAACGCCTCCTCCGCCGCAGTCAGGTCCCGGCCGAGCTGCTCGTACCGGCTCTGCGCCTGACGTGGCCCGGCCGCCTTGCGCTTGGCCGCGATCATGGCGTACCGGCTGTAATGCCGGAGGAAGTCGTTTGCGGCCTGCCGGGCCTCCGCCAGAGCTCGCAGCGCGTCGCGTTCCTCGTCCAGCCCGCGAAACGCCTCAGCGACCGTCGTCACCAGGCCCGGGCTGAGCGGAGGCAGCGCTTCGGTCAGCGCGCGAGACAGCAGCTTCTCGTCGGGCTTCTTGGAAAGCTGCGGCTGCCGGAGCTGGATCAGCAGGTTGATCAGCACCTCGTAGCGATGCTCACCGAGCCCGAACAGGGCTTCGTCCACCGCCCGGCGGTAGTCAGCGGCCCGGTCGTACACCAGCCCGTGCCCGTCGATCTCCTCGCGCAGCTTCTCCCTGGCGAGCGGTACCCGGCTCGAGGGCAGCAAGCGCAGATCGTCGCCGACCCGCCGGGTCGTGACGAAGAACCAGTGGCGTGCGATGCCACGGCCGGCGACGGCTTTCAGCCCGCAGCCGATAGTCCGGAACTCGGTGGTCCCGTCGGCGGTGCGGCGGCCGAACTCGAGCCACGTGTACCCGACGCGTTCCGGATGGGGATGCTTGCCGCCCAAGAGCAGGTTCCACTCCATTTTCTTCTGCCGGTCGCCGTCCGGCTCTACCCGGTGCGGTGCGAGCTCTCCATCCAGCAGGAACGGCAGCGTCAGCGCCAGCACCTTGGACTTGCCGGTTCCGTTGTTGCCGCGCAGCAGGAGCCGGCCGTCGTGGAACCAGAACTCCTCGGAGTCGTAATAGAACATGTCGACCAGACCGGCACGCAGCGGCTTCCACCGCTCAGAACAGGGCGCTGGCAGCATCGGCTGTCGCCTTTCTCGTCTGTGTTGGTCTCGGCTGGCGGATGGTGGGCTCGTCCAGAGCGAAACGCGCGATCGCCGGACGGCTGCGGACCTCCGACCCATCGGCGGTGACCAGCCGCAGCGCGGTCAGCTTCTCCAGCGCGGTGGCGAGCAGTTCGGTTTCCGCGCCCGGCTCAGTCACGCCCTTGCGCCAGTACGCCTTGTGCTCCCCCGCGGCCCGCCGGACGAAGGCGTGCAGCTCGCCGAGCGTGGCCCGATCGCGGCGGGCGAGATACTCCGCGACCAGCAACGTGACGTGCCCGTCAGTACGCTGCTCGGGCATCCGCACGTCGGTCAGCTCGTCCTCGGGGTCCACCATGGCGATCCCCTCGGCGCGCATTTCGGCGATCAGCCCGGTGGCCTCCTCGATCCGCCGGGTGATCGCATGCCGCTGGGACAGCAGGTACGCGCGTTCGTCTTCGCCGAGCTCGTCGTAGTACACGGCCGGGTTCTCCAGCAGCCGCCGGGTAAGCCGCCTGCGCAGCGCCTGGTTGCGGAGTTCGTCGCTCTCAGCGACCGGTTCCGCGGTCAGCTCGGCGAGCCGCTCCTCGAAAGCCGGAGCGGTCACCGTGGACGGCCCGCGAATGCCCGACAGCAGCACGCCCAGTACCGGCCGGCGCACGTCGTACAGCACGTCGGTCCCGGCCGACAGGTAGCCGTCCTCGTCTCCGGCGACCCGGCTCAGCACTCCACAGCCGAGCAGCAGCCGGACCACCGCGACCAGGTCGGACCGGTCCGAGCGGTTGTCCAAGGTCAAGGTGAACCCGGTCGCGGCCAGCTCCGGTTCGGCGGCGGCGGTCAGCACGTCGTCGGCGAGGCTGCCGAGCGTGGTCTGCGCGTCGGCGCGAGCGAGCGCAGACAGGGCGAGGCACAGGGTGACGTACCGGCGGCGGCCAAACGGTTCCTTGTGGTTTCCGCGTGCCGGATGGGACGCGTCGGACAGTTCGGGGGCGGTCTTGAACAACCGCGCCGTCTCGGAATCCGCGACGAGACGCCATCCGGTCTCGCGATTCAGCCACTCGCGTAGCTCGGGCAGATGCCGCCGGACCAAGACGAGCGTCTCGCTGTCGGTGTCGGCGACCAGCAACGGCTTGGCGAGCAGGGCGCGCAGCGCGGCCCTGCGCTGCGCCTGTTCCTCGGCCGGGATCATGACGCCCTCATGGAGCGAGATCCGTAATCTCGATGACGTGCTCCGGACCGGTGAGCAGGCCGTCGGCGGTGCGGATCGTGGCCGTTCCGCCGTCCGGGACCAGCGAGAGCCGCACCTCCAGCGTGCCGTCGCTCGTCACGGTCTTCACTTCGGCCTCGCCCGGCATGCGGGCCGCCAGCGCGTCGCCGAGCAGCGCCAGGAACAGCCGGAACGCCCGGGGGTCCAGCACGTCGAGGTCAGAAAGCAGCGTCGGTCCGGCGGTGCGGAGGCGTCGCCGGGCCGCGGCGGTCTCGGCCGCCTCGCGTTCTGCCTGCCTGCGCAGGAACTCCCGATCCGCCGACCGGTCCCGCACCTGGTTGGGCTGGCCGCGCCGCTCGTAGGTCCCGGTCTTCCGCAGCTGGGGCGAGATGCGGATGGGCGGCGCGTCTCGCCATGCCGTTCCGGGTGGAAGGTCGCGCCAGGCATCGGCGGTTTCGCTGGTCACGGACAGGTGCCGGGCAGAGCATAGGCCGAACGCCGCCCGCCAGAGGCGGTGGGCGGCCTCGTCGTCGGGCGCCTCGGCGAACCACCGGGCGAGCACGCGGAAGTCCGCCGAGCGATCCGACCGCCCCGAGCGCCGCTCGTTGAGCAGGCCGACCGCGTCGATGAGCTGCTTGATCGCGGTTACGGCCGCCTGCCGCAGCAGCCGGGCCTGGGACGGGTGACCCGCGTCCCGGGAGGTGAACCAGTCGTCCAGCCCGCGCCATCGGTTCCGCCATCCGTCGAGCGCCTGTTTTTCCGCCTTGGCCAGGGATTCGGCGGCGTCCGTGCCCTCGGGCACCGCGTCGGCCGCCTCCCGTCGCGCGGCGAGTTCAAGCAGCCGCTCGTGACCTTTGTCTTCGAGCTCGCCGAGGAGGACCGCGATCTGGGCGCCGGAGTTGGCCAGGTCCGCGATGAACCTGTTGATGTAGTCGATCAGCCGTTCCTTGTAGGCGAGGAAGCCGTCGACGTCCCCGTCTGAGAAGTCGATCGCGCGCCGCAACGCGGACATGAACGCCTGCGCGTTGTCGGCCAGGGAGGAGAACCGCTCCGCCACGGACAGCAGCAGCAGGTGGACCTTGGCCGGATCGGGATCGTGGCCCGTGGCGAGGACTTGCAGCGACCGCAGCCGGTCGGCGATATCGACCAGGGCCACCGACTGGAGCTGGCCGCGCCGGCCGATGGCTTCCTCGTAGAAGGCGATCGCCTGCTCGGCCGCCTGCCCGGCGCCAGTGAGCTGGTACAGGGACCGCTTACGGTGGAAATCCTCCACCGTGGTGACGCGGCTGGTGTCGACGTCCGCGCGCAGGTTCCCCCATGCCACGAGCTGCTCGAGGGCCTGGGTCAGCTGCTCGTCGGCGTCGACCCGGAGTTCGGCCGCAACGTCCTCCGGTCGCAGATGCACGATGAAGCGCTCCTTCGCCCGCGCAAAGGTACGCAGCAGGTTCCGGTAGAGGTCGGCGTTCGGCACGCTCAGATGCGTGAACGGTTGTGGCTCGCCCTGGCCACGCGCCGACTGAGGGGCTCTGCTAACCACCACTGCATCCTGCCGCACGCCACTGACAAAAGGTCCGCAACTCGCCGCCATCATCGGCCTGACCCGCTCCGGGCACGGCCTATACCGGCAGGACGACGCAGACCGCACGATCGTTACCTAGGCACTACGGGACGAGTTCGGGGCCAATGAAGAGGCCGCGCCGCGATGGGTACCTGGTGCGACGTCGATGCGGCGAGCCTTCCCGGTCCGCTGACCCAAGCTGGGAGACTGCTACCGATAGCACTATCATTGGTTTATGGTCGCTCTCAACATACGGAACGTGCCTGAGCCTGTGGCCGCGGCGTTGCGTGAGCGCGCCAGCAGGCATGGACACTCGCTCCAGCAAGAACTCCTCTCGATTCTCGAGTCAGCCGCGGCGGAGCCTGCATCATCCACCACAGCGCCACCGCCGATTCGGCTGAAAACCGTCCGGACAGGCGGAACTTCAACCTGGTCTCGGGAGGAGATCTATGGCGATGAGGGCCGCTGACCTGGCCACGCCCCCCGATCGGGCGATGCTCGACACTAACGTGCTGCTGGCAGCGACCGACGAGGGCAGGGCAGAACACGATCAAGCGCTGGAGATCGTCAACGACTGGCCAGGCCGCGGAACAACGCTGTACACCAGCGGGCAGATCATGCGCGAATATCTCGCAGTGGCAACCCGGCCCGCAGAAAGGAACGGCCTCGGCCTAAATCTGCCAGACGCGCTGGCGAATGTGCGTGCCCTCCGCGGGCGGACCAGTCTGGTCGCAGAAGACGGCAAGGTGGCCGACCGCCTGCTCGCCTTGCTTGACGACATCGAATGTGGCGGTAAGCAGGTTCATGACGCGAACGTAGTGGCCACCATGCTGGTGCACGGCATCAACGCAGTCGTCACGATCAATCTCGATGACTTCACCAGGTTCGCACGACAAGTCAGGTTGATCGGCTTGGGTACTACGGGCCCGGCCTGACGCACCCTATCGCTACCGGGCAGCGTGCCTGGGACCCGCGCCGGTGGTGCTGCGCCCGCAGCCCACCCTCCCATCGTCGCCTCAGCCGGTGCCCGAACTCGTCCCCGCTGGCCACGCCGGCCACGCCGGCCACGCCGGCCACGACGGCGGTATTCCGGCCCAGACCCCGGCAATTCAATCCCGGTAAGGCGCGTCGGTGAGCCTGGACCATAGCTAGAGGCGGGTCGCGGCCCGGACCAGCCCGGCGAGGGCCCGAGACTGGCTGTGCGGCGGCCACGCGATCACCGTCGTCACCGTCGGTGCGTCCAGCACCGGCACGGTGGCGAGGTCGCGGCGCAGATGGGCCCGGCACGACTCCGGCAAGACCGCCGAAGCCCGGCCGAGCGCGATCAGCTGGTAGAGCTGCGCATTGTCCCGGACCTGGGGACCGGGGCCGTCCGGGTACGTGCCGTCGGGTCCGGCCCAGCGCGGCATCGGCAGGCCGGGCAGCGCGGTGACGTCGGCCATCCGCAGCTGGGCCCGGCCGGTGAGGGGGTGCCCGGCCGGCAGGACCACGACCTGCCCTTCCGTGCACAGCTCCTCGGTGTCGAACCCGGCCGTCGAGTCGAACGGCCGGTGCAGCAGCGCCACGTCAGCCCGGCCGTCGCGCAGCAACCGCTCCTGCTCGGCGGGCCCGCACAGGAGCACGTCGACGGTGACCGCGCCGGGTTCGGCGGCGTAGGTGTCGAGCAGTTTCGCCAGCAGTTCGCTGGACGCTCCGGCCTTCGTGACGAGGACCATGCCGGGGTGGCCGGTTGCCGCGAGGGCGGCGCGGCGGGTACGGCGGTCGGCGGCGTCGACCGCGTCGAGAGCCGCCCGTCCCTCCCGCAGTAGCACCGACCCGGCCTCGGTCAGCGTGACGGTCCGGCCAGTGCGGTCCAGCAGCGCCACCCCGAGTCGCCGTTCGAGCTGCTGGATCGCCCGCGACAGCGGCGGCTGCGCGATGCCGAGCCGCTGCGCAGCCCGCCCGAAGTGCAGTTCCTCGGCAACGGCGACGAAGTACCGCAGCTCCCGTGTCTCCACGCCGCCAGGCTACCGGCGTGATGGCCCGTGCCACGCTGCGAAAGCTGGCGGCGGGGTGACGGAGATGCCGGCGACGCTGGATTAATACCCGGGAGGTATCGGTGCACACCCAGACGGTGTTGGACGCTCAGCCGGGGCGCGGACAGGATTGAATGCATGAGCGGACAGACGATCGCGCTGGTCACCGGCGCGAACAAAGGGATCGGGTACGAAATCGCGGCCGGCCTGGGCGCCCTCGGCTGGAGCGTCGGCGTCGGCGCCCGGGACGAGGAGCGCCGGGAAACAGCCGTGCAGAAGCTGCGCGCGGCCGGCGTGGCTGCGTTCGGCGTGCCGGTCGACGTGACCGACGACGCGAGCGTGACCGCCGCCGCCGGGCTGGTCGAGGGGCGCGCCGGCCGCCTCGACGTGCTCGTCAACAACGCCGGGGTGACCGGCGGCATCCCGCAGATGCCCACCACGGTCGACCTCGCGGTCGTGCGGACGGCCGTGGAGACCAACGTGATCGGCGTCATCCGCGTCACCAACGCGATGCTGCCGCTGCTGCGCCGCTCGGCGTCACCACGGATCGTGAACATGTCCAGCAGCGTTGGCTCCCTCACCCGGCAGACCACTTCTGGCGCCGAAACGGGCCCGATCTCCGCCGCGTACGCGCCGTCGAAGACGTTCCTCAACGCCGTCACCATCCAGTACGCCAAGGAGCTGCGTGACACGAACATCCTGATCAACGCCGCCTGCCCCGGCTTCACCGCGACCGACCTCAACGGCTTCCGCGGCGTCCGCACCCCCGAACAGGGCGCGGCGATCGCGATCCGGCTCGCGACCTTGCCCGACGACGGCCCGACTGGCGCGTTCTTCGAGGACGCTGGGGTGGTGCCCTGGTAACAGACGGACGCCCCGGTTATGCCCGTGGTGACACACTCGGCGGCCACGACCGCCGAGTGAGGAATGCATCGGCCTCGATCCGGCACCTGAGCCCAGGTGAGGCCGCCGGACCGGTGCACCCGCCGCCCCGGGTCACCGGCTTGATACCGGGTCCCCCGTCAGGGCGCGGGTGCTCAGCCTGCTAAAGCCGTGGTGAATACCGACGATGCGCAAGCGGACTCTTGTGTGTCACGAGACCTTGCGTGACCCGGTTGCCGCTCCGGTTAGGTTGAGCAGCTCGTGGATTACGTCCGATGCGATGTCGGGGAGGGACCGCCTTTCGCCTTCACGGATCCACTGTGCGAACGCGATTCCAAACACGGTGGTGCCGGACTGTGCCGCAAGGGTGGCCGCCGGCTCGCCGATGCCTCGCGCGCGCAGGGCCTCAGCGATCGTTGTGGCGAGGCCCGCGAGTTTGTGCAGTTCGCGTTCCTGGAGCGCAGGGTTCTGGTCGATCACGAACTGTCGCGTGCGGGAGTGCGGGCGGCGCTCGTCGGGGAAAAGCGACGCCGCCGCGTGAAGCGCGGAGGCGATGACCTCGATCGGGGATGCGTCAGGCGGTGCGGCGTCCACCCCGTCGATGAACGCCTGGATGAACTGCTGCTGCCCGTAGAACAGCACCTCGCGCTTGTCGCTGAAGTGCCGGAAGAAGGTGCGCTCGGTCAGGCCGACGGATTGCGCGATCTCCGCGGCGGTCGTCTGCTCGAACCCGCGAGTGGCGAACAGCTCGAGTGCCGCTGCCTGCAGGCGCTCTCTCGCACCCGGCTCCCAACGCGCCATGGTGCTCAGTCTAGTGATGACAGTGACTGTCGTACAGGTGTATGGTGATGTCTGTTGCTGACATCAGTCACTGACATCATCGCATCAGCCGCTCCGCCCGTCACGGAGCCGAAGGGAAGCAGTAGCATGCACGTTTTCGTCACCGGAGCCTCCGGATGGATCGGTTCCGCCGCCGTCGATGAACTTCTCGCCGCCGGGCATGAGGTCACCGGGCTCGCCAGGTCCGACGCTTCCGCCGCTGCCCTCCAGGCAAAGGGGGCTCGCGTCCGCCGCGGTGACCTCGACGATCTCGCGAGCATCCGTGCTGGCGCTGAGGCCGCCGAAGCCGTCATCCATCTCGCGAACAAGCACGACTGGTCCAACCCGGCCGCCTCGAGCGCAGCCGAGCGAGCCGCGGTCCAGACGATAGGCGATGCGCTCGTCGGCACCGACCGCCCCTTCCTGCTCGCCTCGGGCGTCGCCGGCCTCACCCGGGGCAGGCCTGCCAGGGAAGACGATGCGTCCCCGTTCCATGGCCCGGAGTCGCCGCGTGGAGGCAGCGAGAATCTCGCGCTCGAGTTCGTCGATCGCGGTGTGCACACCGTGAGCCTGCGCTTTGCGCCGACCGTGCACGGAGCTGGCGACCACGGGTTCATCGCGACGATCGCCGGGGTGGCCCGCGAGAAGGGCGTCTCCGGTTACCCGGGAGACGGGACCAACCGGTGGGCCGCCGTGCACCGGTCCGATGCCGCGCGCCTCGTCGCTCTTGGACTCGCGAAGGCTCCGGCGGGCACCCGCCTGCACGCCGTCGCGGAAGACGGCATACCCACCCGCGACATCGCGGAGGCCATCGGCCGCGCCTTCGGCCTCCCCGTCATATCGATCGCCCCTGATGACGTCCAAGGTCATTTCGGCTGGATCGGCACCTTCTTCGGCATGGATCTCACGGCGACGAGCACTGTGACACGGGAGCTTCTCGGCTGGGTACCCGCAGGCCCGACTCTCATCGAGGACCTCGACGCGGGTGCGTACTCGGCACGCGCGCCGATGGCCGGGTAAGGGGGGCTTCGAGCATGGCTGCATTGATCGTCTTCGGCCATGGTCCGGGAATACCGCATGCGACAGCGGAGCGATTCGGGCGCGAGGGTTGCTCCCTGCTGGTTGCCCCTGGCTAACCGGTTCGGCGGCGCAAATGGTCATGCCGTACTGGGAGCCGCCGCACGGCCGCCCTGCCTCCCGGGTCCCCTGTGGGGTGCACCGGCTGCCGGTTAGCGCTGTGGCCAGCCGAGCGCGTCGAATACGGCGACAGGGTTGAGGTAGTCCCGCCAGTGCACGACTTCCCTGTCGCGGAGGGTGAGGCCTACCGGTTCGCCGGCGACATCGGCACGGGGCTCGTCCGGGCGCTACCGCCGGTGCTCTCACTTCCCGCGAGCATCGATGATCCGATTCACGGCGTGGTCACGCTCCTGTCGAGGGAGATGGCGCACGCCGAGCCCGGCCAGCAGACAGTGCTCGACAGGCTGCTCGACGTCCTAGTGGTGCTGGGGCTCCGGACCGGCCTCGCCCGCAGCGTAAGCGCCCCGGCGTGGTTCCGCGCGGCTTCCGACCCGCGCCTCTCCCCGGCCCTGCAGGCGATGCACGCCAAACCCGGCGAGCCGTGGACCGTGGATGACCTGGCGAAGCTCAGCAACATGTCCCGGGCCACGTTCGCGCGCGTCTTCCAGCAGGCGCTCGGCCAGGCACCCATGAAGTACCTCACAGACTGGCGCATGACGCTCGCGCGAGACCTTCTGCTCGACCAGGAAGCAACACTGGCCGAGATCGCCAGCCAAGTCGGCTACTCATCCGAGTACGCGTTCGCCACGGCATTCCGCCGGCACCACGGGCAGCCACCCGGCCGCTGGCGGCAGCAAGCGGCGCTGAAAACACCCGTCGGCATCCCGGGCCACTGAGACACCTCTATATCAAGCCTTCAGGAGCTGCCGGGCCATCACCATGCGCCGGCGGCGTCCGCCAGGCTCACCTGGTCGAGCAGCCGGGCGGCGGCGGTGCGGGCGGCGGCGGGCCGCATCCCGAAGTACCGGCCGTGGAAGATGAGGTTGTCGCGGACGCTCAGGCGGCGGTCCAGGGTGTTGCGCTGCGGGACCACGCCGATGTGCCGGTGCACCCGGGCCGGCGCCGCGCCGACATCGATGCCGGCGACCCAGGCCCGGCCCGAGGTCGGCCGCACGATCGTGGTCAGCATCCCGGCGGTGGTCGACTTGCCGGCGCCGTTGGGGCCGAGCAGGCCGAGCAGCTCGCCGCGGCGCACCGCCAGGCTCAGGCCGGCCACCGCGACCGTTCCGCCGGGATACGTCTTTCCCAGGCTCTCGGTGAGCACCGCGACGTCAGCCATGCCGGCCGAGGGATTCTGGGGGGCCGTGGCCGTGGCGCGGGTCATGGCTGGCTCCGCTCGAGCGCCTGCCTGGTCCGGGCGGCCAGGTCGCCCTGGTCCACGCCGGCCAGCGCCAGCGCCCGGGGCACGGTGCCGGCCTGCGCGCCGAGCACGGCAAGCAGCAGGTGCCCAGGACGGACCTGCCGTTCCCCGAGGGTGCCCACCCGTTCCAGCACCGCTTTGGCTGACGCCGCCCAGCGCACCCGGCGTCCCGGGTCACGGCTGGCCACCGGCAGGCCGCCGGGCGGCAGCGTGACCCCGGCGGCAGCCAGGCTCTGCCGGAACTCACGGTCCAGGGCCGCGTGGATCCCGTCCCGGTCCAGGCCGGCCGAGGCGAGCACGTCCCGTGCCTCGGTTCCGTGCTCGCCGGTCATCGCCAGCAGCAGGTGCTCGGCCTCGATCACCGGCGCCCCCGCCTCTTCCGCCTCCTTCCCGGCCTGCCGGACGATCGCGCGGGCATGCTCAGTGAACCGCACCACTGCCATTACCGTCTCCTCAGCGTGACGCCCGCGGCGATGAGCCGCGCGGCGTGCTTCTTGTGGACCGCCTGCCGGGTGACGCCGAGCGCCTCGGCGACCTGCGGCCAGCCCCAGCTGGCCCGCATCGCCCGCTCGACCGCCACGTCCTCCAGCTGGTCGGCCAGCCGCCGCAGCGCCGCGACCGCAGCCAGCGCGTCAGCCGGATCGGCGTCCGGCCGGATCTCCGTCACTTCCATACAAGCAACTCTAGTTGACAAAACGAATTAGTCAACCTGAGTTGCTACCGTTAGCGGTCCGCACGCCAGGCGCGGTGATGTTCAGCCAGGGACCGGGTGCCGCATCCGGCCGGCTTGCCCTGCTCGCCCGCGCGACGTCATTGCGGAGCGTGCCGGAGCGGAGCGCCCGCGGTTGCGCGGCAAGTCCCCGGCGTGTCGTTACCCGCCGCCAGTCCCCGGCTCGTCGGCGTCTCGTCAACCGGCACCCACCGGACCTCGGCCGTCTCGTCAATCTCCGGCTCCCCGACGCGCTCGGCCCCGTGCGACAGCCTGGCTGGTCTGCCCCGATAGCTCGCGTTCAGACGTTACGGCGGTACTGGCCACCGACCTCGAAGAAGGCCTCGGTGATCTGCTGCAGGCTGCACACCCGGGCCGCGTCCATCAGCGCGGCGAACACGTTGCCGCCCGAGCGCGCCGCCTCCTGCAGCCCGGCCAGCGCGTCGTGCGCCGCCTCGTGGTTCCGTGCCTGGAAGTCGCGGACCCGGTCCAGCTGGGATCGCTTTTCCTGCTCGGTCGCGCGGGCGAGTTCCACCTTGACGGGCTCGGTCCCGGCGGGATTGCGGAAGGTGTTGACGCCGATGAGCGGCAGGCTGCCGTCGTGCTTGCGCTGTTCGTAGAGCATCGACTCGTCCTGGATGCGGCCACGCTGGTAGCCGGTCTCCATCGCGCCGAGCACCCCGCCGCGCTCGCTGATCCGGTCGAACTCGGCCAGCACCGCCTCCTCAACCAGGTCGGTGAGCTCGTCGATGATGAACGAGCCCTGCAGCGGGTTCTCGTTCGCCGCGAGGCCCCACTCGCGGTTGATGATCAGCTGGATCGCCAGCGCCCGCCGGACCGACTCCTCGCTGGGCGTGGTGACGGCCTCGTCGTAGGCGTTGGTGTGCAGGCTGTTGCAGTTGTCGTAGATGGCGCACAGCGCCTGCAGGGTGGTGCGGATGTCGTTGAAGCTCATCTCCTGGGCGTGCAGCGACCGGCCCGACGTCTGCACGTGGTACTTCAGCTTCTGCGACCGCTCGCTGGCGCCGTACCGGTCCCGCATGGCGGTCGCCCAGATCCGGCGGGCGACCCGGCCGATGACGGAGTACTCGGCGTCCATGCCGTTGGAGAAGAAGAACGACAGGTTGGGCGCGAAATCGTCGATGTGCATGCCCCGGGCGAGGTAGGCCTCCACGTACGTGAATCCGTTGGCCAGCGTGAACGCGAGCTGGCTGATCGGATTGGCCCCGGCCTCGGCGATGTGGTAACCGGAGATCGACACCGAGTAGAAGTTGCGCACCTGGTTCTGGATGAACCATTCCTGGATGTCGGCCATCATCCGCAGGCTGAACTCGGTCGAGAAGATGCACGTGTTCTGGCCCTGGTCCTCCTTGAGGATGTCGGCCTGCACCGTGCCCCGCACGCTGGACAGCACCCGGGCCCGGATCGCGGCGGCATCCTCCCCGGCCGGCTCGCGGCCGTGGTCCGCGCGGAACGCGTCCAGGCCCTGGTCGATGGCGGTGTTGAGGAAGAAGGCCAGGATGGTGGGCGCCGGCCCGTTGATCGTCATCGACACCGACGTGCTCGGGGCGGCCAGGTCGAACCCGGCGTAGAGTGCCTTCATGTCGTCCAGCGTCGCGATCGACACCCCCGAGGTGCCGACCTTCCCGTAGACGTCCGGGGGCTCGTCCGGGTCGCGCCCGTACAGGGTGACCGAGTCGAACGCGGTGGACAGCCGGGTGGCCGGGGCGTGCGCGGCGAGCAGCTTGAAGCGCCGGTTGGTACGGAACGGGTCGCCTTCCCCGGCGAACATCCGGGCCGGGTCCTCGCCCTCCCGCTTGAAGGGGAACACGCCCGCGGTGAACGGGAAGTAACCCGGCAGGTTCTCCTCCCGCAGGAACCGCAGCAGTTCGCCGTGGTCGGCGTAACGCGGCAGTGCCACCCGAGGGATCACGGTGCCGGACAGCGTCTCGCGGCTCAGCTCGGTGTGCAGCTCGCGGTCGCGTATCCGCACGACCTGCTCATCACCCGAGTACGACGCCACCACGGCCGGCCAGCGCTCCAGGAGCCGGGCGCTCGAATCGCTGACGTCCGCCCGCGCCCGTTCGGCCAGCGCAGCCACGGCCCCGGCCGCTACGCCGGCCCGTTCCGCACTCGGCTGGCCGTCGCCGGCCGGTGCCCCGCGGTCCGGTCCCGTCGCAGGCGTTTCCTCGGCCGCCAGCTCGGCGGCGACGGCGGTCAGCTGCTGCAGGCGGCGGGCCGCCGCCACCTGCCGGGCGGTCTCCGCGTGGTAGTCCCGCACGGTCGCGGCGATCCCGGCCAGGTACCCGATCCGCGCCGGCGGGATGACCGGCGCCGCGCCGGTGGACGTCCGGCCCACCGCGGCCGGCAGCACACCCTCGGCGAGGTGCAGGCCATGGCCGCCCAGCAGCCGGGCCAGGTGCTGGTAGAGAGCGGTAACGCCGTTGTCGTTGAAGGTGGCGGCGCTGGTCCCGAAGACGGGCATGTCCTCGGGCCGTGCGCCGAACGCGTCCCGGTTGCGGATCAGCTGGCGGGACACGTCGCGGAGGGCGTCGGCGCCGCCACGCCGCTCGAACTTGTTGACCGCCACCACGTCGGCGAAGTCCAGCATGTCGATCTTTTCCAGCTGGGACGCCGCGCCGAACTCGGGTGTCATCACGTACAGCGAGACGTCGGCCAGCGGCACGACCGCCGCGTCGCCCTGCCCGATCCCCGGCGTCTCCAGGATCACCAGGTCGTAACCGGCCGCCTGGCAGGCGCCGATGATGGCCTCGATGCCGTCCGGCAGCTCGTGGGCGCCCCGGGTGGCCAGCGACCGGAAGAAGAGGTGGTCGCCGTCGAGGGCGTTCATCCGGATCCGGTCGCCGAGCAGCGCCCCGCCGCTGCGCCGGTGGGTCGGGTCGACGGCCAGCACCGCCACGCGCAGCTTGTCCTGCTGGTCGGTGCGGAACCGCCGGACCAGCTCATCGGTCAGCGACGACTTGCCTGACCCGCCGGTCCCGGTGATACCGAGCACCGGGACCCGCCGGGACGCTGCGGCCGCGGTGAGCGCCTCGCGGTCCGCTTCCGGCAGGCGCCCGGCCTGCAGGCAGGTGATCGCCCGGGCCAGCGCGCGCCGCTCGCCGGCCAGCACGGCATCGACGGGGACGGGGGCGTCCGCGAGGTCGGTGTCGCAGTCCCGGATGAGCTGATTGATCATGGCCGCCAGGCCGAGCTGCTGGCCGTCCTCTGGGGAGAAGATGCGCACCCCCGCCTCGGACAGCCGCGCGATCTCGTCCGGGACGATCACCCCGCCCCCGCCGCCGAAGATCCGGACGTGCCCGGCGCCGGCCTCGGCCAGCAGCTGCGCCAGGTACTCGAAGTACTCGACGTGGCCGCCCTGGTAGGAGCTGACCGCGACGCCCTGCGCGTCCTCCTCGAGCACCGCGTCGACGACCTCGCGGACCGAGCGGTCGTGCCCGAGGTGCACGACCTCGGCGCCCTGTGCCTGCAGGATGCGGCGCATGATGTTGATCGCGGCGTCGTGCCCGTCGAACAGCGCGGCCGCGGTCACGAACCGCACCGGATGCACCGGCACGTGCAGCTGGTTCTTCGGTGAACCGGTCACGGGAACCTCCCGCCTGTGAGCGGCCGTACAGCCAGCTCCCGCGCGGATACTTGGACGACTAATATTTGGACGTTAAAATAAAAGGGGCCGGATGTCAAGCCCTGGTTAGTCCGAAGTTCCCCCGAGCCGATTTGCCTGATGCGTTTGACCAGGTAGTAGAGCCCTTGATCGCGGAGATTACATGACTACGTAGTCATGGGCTCAGGCTGTTTCACCTGGTCAACGACTATGTTGGCCCGTCGCTGGGGGGAACTGCGGGTTAGTGGCCGGACGTCAAGACCGGTTAGTGGCCGGACGTCAAGCCCGGATTCAGGGTCGTAGCCGTCCCGGTCCGGCTCACGTACGGTAGGCAGCGTGCCTGATCATGAGCCTTTTGACCCCATCGCCGAGGCACACCGGCAATGGCGCGCCCGGTGGCCGGAGCAGGCCGACCGGATGGCCGCCGTCACGTCGGTGATGCGGGTCCAGCAGCTGCTGCTGAGCCTGGTCGAGGACACGCTGAAGCCGTACGGCCTGACCTTCGCCGCCTACGAGGCCCTGCGCCTGCTGGCCTTCGGCCGCCATGGATCGCTGCCCATGGGCAAGATGGGCGAACGGCTGATGGTGCATCCGGCGTCGGTGACCAACGCCATCACCCGGCTGGAACACCGCGGCCTGGTGGAGCGGCGGCTGTCCCCCGCCGACCGGCGCGTCGTCCTGGCCACGATCACACCGGCCGGGCAGGCGCTGGTGCACGAGGCGACGGAGGCTCTCAACCAGGCCTCGTTCGGCCTTCCCGGCCTTACCGCGGACCAGGCGGCCGAGATCACGTCCGGTCTGCGGACGGTCCGGATCGCGGCCGGAGACGTCACGGCAAGCGCGGACGTCCCGGCAAGCGCGGACGTCCCGGCAAGCGCGGACGTCCCGGCAAGCGCGGACACCGCCGCGGCTCAACTGGCCGTCGCAGCCACCAGCGACCCCGGCCCAGCCGGTCAGGCCGGTGACCCGGACAGGCAGCGGCCTTAGCGGGACGATCCGGGGTCAGCCCCGGTTTCGGCCGGCAGATAGACGGTGAACGTGGTCCCGCTGCCCAGGGTGCTGTCCACGGTGACGCGGCCGCCGTGCAGTTCGGTGATCGCTTTGACGATAGACAGGCCCAGGCCCGTCCCGGGCAGTCCCGCGGTCCGTGCGTTGGACGCCCGGACGAAGCGGCCGAACAGCTGGCCGATTTCCTCCGGCGGGATGCCAATGCCGGTGTCGGCGACGTCGATCCGCCAGCCGCGGCCGGGTTCGTCCCAGATCGCATCCACCCGGACCAGGCCGTTGGACCGGGAGAACTTGACGGCATTGGCGATGAGGTTGTCCAGCACCTGAGCCACGCGGGTGCGGTCGGCCTGGATCAGCGGTCCGTCCTCGGCGGAGAAGTGGACGGTGACGCCGCGCTTCGCGGCCCCGGCCGCGGCGGCGCGGGCCGCCTCCTCGGTGAGCTGGGGGATGGATACCGCCGTCAGCTCCAGTGGGATGGCCCCGGTTTCGAGCCTGCTCAGCAGGAGCAGGTCGCCGACCAGGTGGAGCAGCCGGTGCGCGTTGCGCTCGATGATGTCGAGGAACTGGGAGCCGTCCGCGGTGAGCGACCGGGTTTCCGCCCGCATCAGCTCGCTGAACGACACGATCGACGTCAGCGGCGTGCGCAGCTCGTGCGACACGGTGGCGAGGAAGATGGTTTTGGCTTCATCGAGTTCCCGCAGCTTCTCGTTCTGCAGTTCAAGCTGCCGCTGGGCCAGCTCCGCCGAGTGGCGGGCGCCGAGCTCGGCCTTGAGCAGCTGCTCGCGGTTGTCCTCCAGTTGCTTGCGCTCCGTCATGTCCCAGGCCAGCCACAGGTCACCGCGGTAGCGGCCGCCGACCATCACCGGCCAGTAGTCCCATTCCAGGGTGCGGCCGTCGGCGGTGGCCATCTGCGCGGCCGCAACCGGCTGGCGGGCGCTGATGGCCTTGGCCGTACGGCGGACGAACTCGTCCGGGTCAGCGAACTGCCCCTTGATCCGGTCCACCAGGTCGCTGGCGACCGTCCCTACCAGCGGATCCGGCGACCCGATCCCGAACAAGGTGGTGAAACTCTGGTTGACGTGGGTGATACTGCCCTCCTCGTCGGTGAAGAGCACGCCGGGGATCGCGTTCGCGATCAGGCAGTTGAGGCGCTCGGTCTGGTCGGCGAGGCTGCGGCGGGCCGCCGTCTCCGCGGCCAGCAGCCGTTCGCGGTCGGCTTCGGCCTGCTTGACATCGGAGATGTCGGTGAACGTGGCCAGGAACCCGAGAAGGGCGCCGCTGGCGGCCAGGAGCGCCACGGCACTCGCCTTGACCCAGGTGCCGGCGCCGCCGGAGGAGCGCAGCCGGCAGTCGGCCCGCATCTCGCCCCCGCGGGCCGCCGCGGCCAGGTCGCGCGCCACCCGGTCCCGGTCGGCGGGATGGACCAGATCCAGCCAGTCGCTGCCGAGGGCATCGTTCGCCCGGACCCCGGCTATCGCGCACCACCGGTCGTTGACGAAGACGGCCCGCCCGTCGGCATCGGTTTGCACGATGCCGACCGGTGCCAGCTGAGCCAGCAGGCTGAAACGCGCCTGCGATTCCGCCAGCGCCGTCTGGGTGTGCTCGAATTCGGTGAGGTCCCGGAAGAACCCGCAGAAGAACGTCCCATCGTCCCGGGTCAGTTGCCTGGCCGTCAGCTCGACGGCGCGTTCCGTGCCGTCCGCGCACAGCAGCGGCACCCGCACCCGGCGGGTGTACTCGCCCGGATCCCCCGTGGCCAGGTACCGCTCGGTGTGCGCGACGAACGCGGCCCGTTCCCGTTCGGGGATCAGCAGGCCCGTCATCTCCTGGCCCAGCACGTCGTCGCGGCGGTAGCCGGAGAGTTCCTCGGCCGCGGGGTTAAAGGCGACGAGCCGCCGGCGGGAGTCGGTGGCGATGATCGGATCGGGTGAGCCGGTGATCAGTATCTCGGCCAGTGCCTGCTGGCCGGCGAGGTCGGCCGCATCGCTGGCATGCCGGATCTGGGCGGCGACCGCGGTGGCCACGGCGTTCAGGACGGCACGGGTTTCGGTGTCCCAGCGCGAGGCGTCCCCGACGAGGGCGATCGCGCACAGGCAATGCCCGCCGGCCGGCGCGGACCAGGCCAGCAGGACGCTCGGGCCGGGAGCACCCGATTCCAGCGGCGCCTGGACGGAGCCACGGCCCGCCGCGCCGTCCGGCGCCGGGCTCAGCGCGCCGACCTGGCTGAGCAGCACCTGGTCATCGGCGGCACTGGCCGGATGAGCGGCCAGCACCACCGGCGGCCGCCCGGTCCCCGGCTGGAAGGCCAGCGCGCAGCGGCCGGAAAAGGCCGTGACGAGCCGCTCGAGAACCGCCGGCAGAGCGTCAAGCGTGTCGTTGCGCAGGACCTGCTCCATCGCGAACTCCACGACGGCGGCCGGTGCGGCCACCCGGTTCTGCTGGGTCGCCGCCAGAACCGGGGCCGGGCTGGATCGAGGTGCCCCCTGCCGTCCCACTGTCCCCCTGTCCCGTCGCTTCCCTGTCCGCGGCATCGTCGTGACGCCGGGGCGCCGGCCCCCGGCATCACGACAGAACGTTAGTACCCGATTACTAAACGTCAAAACAGCGGGCGATCGCGCCGGGCGGGATCGCCCGCTATTTTGCCCCCGGACGCGATGACGTTAGCCCGAGGGGAAGTCCCGCTGGGCTCAGCTGGGCACGCTCGGGGTGAGCGTGGCGGGATACTTCGCGGCGAAGGCCCCGACCGAATCGGTCCGGATCGCCGCCCAGAGCTGATCGCTCAGAGACGAGTTGAGGTGGACCTGACCCGAAGCGGTGTACGTGGGCGCCGTCACGAAGGTTCCCCCGCTGCCGCTCACGCTGTCGAGCCGGGTGGCCAGACTCTCCACCTCGGAGTTGGTGAAGTTGCTGTCCAGGGTCAGCATGGAGACCATGGCGTTGACCACGTGGACCGCGGTCAGCGGGTTGGTGAGCAGATGCCCGCCGGTTATCCTGTCCAGGATCGCCCGGAGCAGGTTCTGCTGTTGCAGCACCCGGGAGTCCAGGGAGATCGAAGGGTTCCGCACGTAGTACACGGCCGTGATCCCATTCAGGTGGTTGACCCCAGGGTGGAAGGTGTACCCCTGGCTCACGGTCTTCTTCGCCAGCGTGACGTTCACCCCGCCGATGACATTGACCAGGTTCGAGACCCCCGTGAACTTGACCCGCGCATAATGGTCGATCTGCACGTTGGTGAGCTGCTCCACCGTCTGCACCAGCAGCGACGGGCCACCGTAGCCCAGCGCGGTGTCGATCTGCTGCACGCCGTGACCCGGCACCTGGACCAGGGTCTGGGGCGGGATGGACACCACGCCCCCCTTTTTGTCGTGGGCGTCGAGATGCATCAGCATGATCAGGCCGCTGCTGCCCGGTTCGGCCGCCGAGGTGACCAGCACCGTCATGGCCCCGGCCGACTGGCCCCCGGGCACCTTGGGGAGCGTCACCGGGACCCGATGGATGCCGCTCGCCAGATGATTGACGTACACGTATGCGCCTACCGCCACTGCGCCGAGGAACACAACGCAAGAGGCCACCGAGACGAGCACGATGCGCGTCTTGCGCCGGTTCCGGGCAGGCGGTCCCGGCGGCTGAGGCGCGGCTGAGCCCTGGTCCGCGGAATGCGCAGGGTCCGCCGGGCCGTTTTGACCGGACGTTTCGGACATTGTTTTGCCCCCTTTTGCCTGGGCTAGATCACCCCGGCCCGATTTGATCGGCATACGGCTTCAGCCGCCCCTGTCTACAGCTGTGCCATTCCAGAGATTTATCGCGAGTTAGCCCCGTACCTTGCTGGTTGCCCCGATTGCTGTTACAAATAGCTGTTGTTTGTTTACTGACAGTAATGTATAACCGCGATGGGACACAAGCTGTGCGGGGTCTTGCATGCCCGGCCTTACGGGTAGTGCATTTGGGGGGATTGTGGCTATCAATGCTGTACGCGCCGATAACTCCCGCCGGAGGCGCGTAAAAGCGTTCACATGTATCTGGCGCCGCCTTTCACAGCGGGCTTTCCGGCCGGTCATTGAATGCGGTTATGACGCGCTTGCGTGGGCCTGCGGCCTGGTCGCCGCAGCCTGGGTAACCCGCGATCTGGCCGCGCGGCCGGATGTTTTCACGATGATCCGGGCCTTCCTGGCCATCTGCCTGCTGTCTGCCGGGTCCGGCCTGCTCGCGGGCCTCTACCGGGGCCGGTATCAGCGGGGCAGCCTGGACGAGGTCATGGGCGTCGGGATAAGCGCCAGCATGATGACCCTGCTGGTCACGCTGGTGTCTCCCGCGCTGGTGACCGGGCAGCGGGCCGCCCTGCTGACCGTCGCCGGCGGTGTGGTGTTCGCGGTGCCTGCCATGCTCGGGGGCAGGTACGTGCTGTTCGCGGTCCGCCAGCGATCCCGCAAGCCGGCATCCGAGGCGGTGGACGTCATCGTCTTCGGTGCGGGCGACGCCGGTTCGATCCTGATCCGGCGGCTGACCCGTGAGCCGGACTCCGTATACCGGCCGGTGGCGATCCTCGATGACGATCCGGCTAAACGGCGGCTGCGCATCCAGGGAATCCCGGTCCTCGGAGACCGGGCCCAGATGGCCAGGGTCGCCGCGAAGACCGGGGCCACCGTTCTGGTCATCGCGATCGCCCGGGCCAGCGGCAGCGCGATCCGGGACCTTACCGCCGAGGCGGAGCGGTGCGGTCTCACGCCGAAAGTGGTGCCCTCCGTCACTGAGCTGCTCAACGGCAGTGCGCGCATCGAGGGAGTGCGCGACCCGCGGATCAGCGACCTGCTGGGCCGCAGGCCGGTACGGACGGACGTCGCCGCGGTCGCCCACCGCTTCGCGGGCAAGCGCATCCTGGTTACCGGGGCGGGTGGATCGATCGGCTCGGAATTGTGCCGCCAGCTGTACCGGTTCCGCCCAGCCGAGCTGATCATGCTCGACCGGGACGAGTCCGCGCTGCACGCGATCCAGCTGGCCTTGCACGGCCGCGCGCTGCTGGACACCGACGAGACGGTCCTGGCCGACATCCGGGATCCGGATCGGGTCCGTGAGGTATTCGGGCGATTCCGCCCGCAGATCGTCTTCCACGCCGCCGCGCTCAAGCATCTCCCGCTGCTGGAGCGCTACCCGGCGGAGGCGGTGAAGAGCAACGTCCTGGGCACCTGGGCGGTTCTGGAAGCCGCCGCCGCGTGCGAGGTCGAGTCGTTCGTCAACATCTCCACCGACAAGGCGGCGGACCCGGTGAGCGTCCTCGGGTATTCCAAACGGGTCGCGGAACGGCTCACCGCCCACATGGCCGGCCAGGCCGCGGGCAGCTACCTGAGCGTCCGCTTCGGCAACGTGCTGGGCAGCCGGGGCTCGGTGCTGACTACCCTGTCCGCGCAAGTCGAATCGGGGGGACCGGTCACCGTGACGCATCCCGAGGTCACCCGGTACTTCATGACCGTGGACGAGGCGGTCCAGCTCGTCCTCCAGGCCGCCGTCATTGGCCGCGGCAGCGAGGTCCTGATCCTGGACATGGGCGTGCCGGTGCGGATCGCCGACATCGCCCGGCGGCTGGTCACGCGGTCCAGCCAGCCGCCGGAGATCGTCTTCACCGGCCTGCGGCCAGGTGAGAAGCTGACCGAGGACCTGCTCGGCCAGGGAGAGGTCGACTACCGGCCGCGCCATCCGCTCATCCGGCACGCACCGGTGCCGCCGTTGCCGCCGGACCAGCTCGCGATCCTCGACCCGGCTGCCGATCCCGACGGCCTGCGCCAGGCGCTGGCTCGCTGCGCCGGGCGTGCGCACTCAGCCCTGGCCGCCCCCGGGCACCCCGGCAGGCCGTCCCCGGGGAACCCCCAGCACAGTCCGACCAGGTCGCCGGTGAGCTGGTCTAGCAGGGCGGCGGTCATCACGTACGCCTGCGGCGGGCCGCCGATGGGGTCGGGCACGTCATCATCGGGAGAATCCCCCAGCAGCGCGGTGCGTTCCCGGCCGGCGTGCAGTCGGGCCACCCAGTCAGCCAGCGGCTCACCGGATGCCCGGGGACCGGCCTGCTGCCCGCGCCGGACCATTTCCTTCAGCGTGAAGGCCCGGGGCCATACGGCTGGCTCGGTGACCACGGCGTGGCGGACGTGCTCCCGGGTCATGGCCAGAACCAGGCTCGCGGCACCGAGCTCATCGGCGGTCATGAGGCGGCTGCGATGCCGGCTCACGTCCAGCCCGGAGCCGGCCATGACGGAGACCACCCCGGGCGGCGCGGGCTGGCCGTCGCCCAGCAGTCCCGCCGAGTGCACCCACCCGGCCACGCCGGCCGCGCGCAGCCTGCGGGCGAGCAGCGCTCCGGCCATCACCGACCGGCACCGATTGGCGGTGCACAGAACGAGCACGTCCGGCGCCGCGCCGCTATCAATCCGCATGAACTCGCCCTTGTCGGCCTGGTGCCAACATGATACTCACGGAAAGTGATCAGGTGTACGCTGATTGTTCAACTAAGGGCCGGTCCAGCTCCGCCCGCACGCACCAACGAGGGGATCTCACCCTATGATCGAGTCCGGCAGCGGGCCGACCCTGCGCTCCTACCTGGTTACGCTGCGACGCCGGAAGTGGTGGGTGATCGGGTTCACCCTGCTGGGACTGGCCGCCAGCCTCGCCCTGTCGCTCAGGGAGGCGAAGCAGTACTCGGCCACCGCCCAGCTGCTCGTACAGTCTTCCGGCGGGAGCGTCAGCCTGGGCAGCACGAACCAGCCGGTGACCACGACGGATGTGCAGACGGACCTGCAGCTCGCCACGAGCGCCCCGGTGGTGAAAGCAGTCCGCGCCGAGCTGGGCAGTGCCCCGGGGATTTCCACCTCGGAGGTGGCCCAGACGAACGTGATCGCGCTGACGGCCATCAGCTCGAGCCCGGCCCGGGCGGCGCTCATCGCCAACACCTACGCGAAGGCGTTCGTGGCCCAGACCCGGAGCGCTGCCATCAGCAGCGTGACCTCGGCGCAGACCCAACTGCAGTCCCAGATCGACTCGCTGAACCAGCAGATCAAGTCCCTGGAGAACAGGCCGAGCGCGGCATCGCAGCTGTCCGCCCTGGTCAACCAGCAATCCGTGCTTAAGGAGGAGGCTGCGCAGCTTCAGGTCAACGGGGCGGTGGCCACCAGCGGAGTCGAGTTCGTGACTCCGGCCCAGCCCCCCACCTCGCCAAGCTCACCCAAGCCGGTACAGGATGCCCTGCTCGGGCTGGCGGCCGGCCTGATGCTGGGGCTGGGAGCGGCGTTCCTGCGGGACACCCTGGATGACGCGCTGACGTCCAAGGATGCGGCGGAACGGCTCGGCAATGCCCCGGTCCTGGCCATGGTCCCGATGGTGAACTCCTGGAAAAAGCGGAAGCGTACCGCGGTTGCGGCAAGTTCCGATCCGACCTCGCCAGCTGCTGAGGCCTACCGGTCCCTGCGCACATCCGTGCAGTTCATCAGGCAAGCGCACAACCTGCGGACCCTCCTGGTGACCAGCCCGGCCTCCGCCGAGGGGAAGACATCCACGCTCGCCAACCTCGGGGCCGTGTTCGCCCAGGCGGGCGAGCGGGTCGTGCTCGTCTCCTGCGACCTGCGCCGCCCGCGGCTCGGAGGACTCTTCGGTATTGACGAGAAGCCGGGGCTGACCAGCGTGCTGCTCGGGGAGCGGACGCTGGAGCAGGCGCTACAGCAGGTCGAGGGGTACGACTGCCTGTGGGTCCTGGGATCGGGGGCGGTTCCGCCGAACCCGGCGGAACTGCTCAACGGGCCCAGGGCCCGGCAGATCTTCGCCACCCTGCGGGAGAACTTCGACCTGGTGCTGGTGGACAGCCCTCCCGTGCTGCCGGTCACCGACGCGCTCGTGCTGTCGGCCTACGCCGATAGCACCCTGCTCGTCGTGGCGGCCGGCCAGACCAGGCGAAACCAGCTGCAGCGGACCGCCGAGCGATTCGCGCAAGCCAAGGTACCCGTGATGGGGATCGTCCTCAACGAGGTCAGCAAGGGCAACGGCTATGGCTACGGATACGGGTATGGCTACGGGTCCGGGTATGGCTCGTACCATCCCGACCCTTCTCTGGCGGCGACGCCGGCGCAGTCCAACGGGCACACGGACACGCCCCCGTCAACCACCGGACGGCGCAGTCACCACGCCCGATGATCCGCACCACCGGGCCAGAAAAGCACTCCAACCTGGCTTTATTGACTATATGTAATTGAATAATTACTCAGAGCTACAGATCTGATAGCATCCACGTGTGGCAGCCAACGGGGCTTTTGACGCGGTGGCCTGCTGCGGCGCGATCGTCATCGCGGCGGAACCGGTAACGATCCCGTTGCTGCGGCGCCTGCACGCCGTCGACACCCCCTCCGGGCGTTCGTCACACAGCGTCCCGACGCCGCGGGGCGGCGGCCTTCCTATCGCCGTGGGGCTGCTGGCGGCCGTGGCCATCACCCGCAGCGGGGCAGGTGCCGCGTTCGCGGCCGCGGTCGGTTTCTTCGCCGTGCTCGGCTTCGTCGACGACCTGCGCGGGCTGCCCGCTGTCCGCCGGCTGGCGCTCCAGGCCACCGGGAGTGCCGTCGTCGCGGGGCTGCTCGTCCTGCCGATGCACCCGGGCGTAGCGGGCGCCCTGCTGGCCGTGGCCGCGGCGGTATGGATCACCGGGTTCGTCAACGCGTTCAACTTCATGGACGGGGTGAACGGCATCTCCGGCGCCCACGCACTGATCGCCGGGGTGGCCTACGCCTGCTATGCGGAGTGGGGGCAGCACCCGTTCCTGCTGGCCGCCAGCCTCGCGGTGGCCGTCGGCGCGCTGATGTTCCTGCCGTGGAACGCCGGCCGGGCCCGGGTGTTCCTGGGCGATGTCGGCAGCTATTCACTCGGTGCGGCCCTGGCCGTGCTCGCCACGGACGCCGTACTGCGCGGGGTGCCGGTGGAGGCGGTCCTCGGCCCGCTCGCCCTGTACCTGGCGGACACCGCGTGGACGCTGCAGCGGCGCATCCGGGCCGGCGAGCGCTGGCTGCAGGCCCACCGGACACACGTCTACCAGCAATGGTGCGACGCCGGCTGGTCGCACCAGGAGGTCACCCTGCTGACCGGGGCCCTGACCATCCTGCTCACCCTGCTGGGCACGGTCAGCCTGAGCCGGGATCTGCCGGCCCGGGCCGCGGCGGACCTCATCGCTCTTGCGGTCCTGGCGGCTTACCTGCGCTCCCCGGCTCTGTTCCGCCGCCTCGGCCTGCAATCGGACCCCGGACGGCAAGGAGGGGCCGGCTGACGTGCGCATTCTCCTCGTCACGCACTATTTCCCGCCGGAGACCGGGGCCCCGCAGGCCCGGCTCTCCGCGCTGGCCCGGGCCTGGGCCGCGGACGGCGACGCGGTGACGGTGCTCACCGGCATGCCGAACCACCCCACCGGCGTGATCCCGCCGGAATACCGCCGCGCGATCCGGCGGCAGGAAAGGCGCGACGGCTACCGGGTACTGCGGACCTGGCTGTACGCCACGCCGAACGAGGGCGTGGCCCGCAAGACCCTGGGTCACCTCAGCTTCATGGTGAGCAGTGTGCTGCTCGGCGGCTGGCCCAGCCGGCCGCGCCGATGTGGTGGTGGTGTCCTCGCCGACGTTCTTTTCCATCGGCGCCGCCTGGGTGCTGGCCCGGATCAAGCGGGCCCGGCTGGTGGTGGAGATCCGTGACCTGTGGCCGGCCATCTTCACCGAGCTCGGTGTGCTGACCAGCCGCCGCATCATCCGTGTGCTCGAACGCCTGGAACTCGCCGCGTACGCGGCCGCCGACGAGGTCGTGGTGGTGAGCGACGGGTTCCGGGACAACCTGATCGGCCGCGGGGTGCCACCCGGCAAAGTGCACACGATCCGCAACGGCGTCTCGCTGGAGACGTTCGACCCCGGCACCAGTGCCGGCCCGGACGTACGGGCGCGCCTCGGCGCGGCCGCCGGTGACTGCCTGGTGCTGTACGCCGGGACGCACGGGATCTCTCACGCGCTGCCCGCGGTCGCCCGGGCCGCCGCCCAGCTGGCGGACCGTCCCATCCATTTCGCCTTCGTCGGCGAGGGCGCGGACAAGCCGCGGCTGGCCCGCACGGTCACCGAGCTGGGGCTGGCCAACGTGACCCTGCTGCCCGGGGTGTCCCACGAGGAGGTCCCCGGCCTGCTGGCCGCGGCCGACATCTGCCTGGTCCCGCTGCGGGACGTGCCGCTGTTCGCGACCTTCATCCCGTCCAAGATCTTCGAGTACCTGGGCGCCGGGAAGGCCGTCGTCGGCTCGGTCAGCGGGGAGGCGGCGCAGATCCTCCGCGAGGCGGGCGCGGTCGTGGTGCCGCCGGAGGACGACGCCGCGCTGGCCGGCGCGATCCGCGATCTGGCCGCCGATCCGGAACGCCGGCTGGCTATGGGCCGGGCCGGCCGCCGCCACGTGGAGCAAAGCTTCGACCGGGTCGCGCTGGCCCGCGAGTACCGGAAGATCCTCACTGCGCCGGGCGGCCGCCGATGAGGCTGCTGGTCACCGGGGGCAGCGGCTTCCTCGGCGGATACGTGCTGGACGAGGCGGCGCGGCGGGGGCACGAGACGGTGGCGCTGGCCCGCAGCGATGCGGCCGCCAGCGCCGTAGCGCGGCACGGCGCCCAGCCGCTCACCGGCGACCTCGATGATCCGGCGCGGCTGCTCGCGGCGTTCGGTGCCGCGCACTGCGAGGCCCTGGTCAACCTGGCGTCGCTGGGCTTCGGGCACGCCCCGGCGATCGTGGCCGCGACCAGGGCGGCGGCCATCGGCCGTGCGGTCTTCGTCTCCACCACGGCGGTGAAGACGACGCTCCCCGCACGTTCGAAGCGGATCCGGCTTGACGCCGAGCAGCAGATCCAGGATTCGGGGCTGAAGTGGACCATCCTGCGCCCGACCATGATCTACGGAGCGCCCGGTGACCGGAACCTGTCCCGGCTGCTCGCCCTCCTGCCGCGGGTGCCCGTGCTGCCCGTGCCCGGAGGCGGCAGGCATCTGCAGCAGCCGGTCCATGTGGCCGATGTGGCCGATGCCGTGCTGAACGCCGTGGAGCGGCCCGCCGCCGCTGGGCACTCTTACGACATAGCTGGGCCGGAGCCGTTCACCTTTACCGAGCTGCTGCGCAGCTGCGCCCGGGCGGCCGGCCGCCGGACCCGCCTGGTCCCCGTGCCGCTGGCCCCTCTGGTCTCCGCCGCGCGCTGCTACGAGCTGCTCAGTACCCGTCCCCGGATCCGCGCCGAGCAGGTGCAGCGGCTGGCCGAGGACAAGGCCTTCGCCATCGGCGATGCCGTCCGCGATCTCGGCTACTCCCCCCGGCCGTTTACCGAGGGCATCCTGGCCGAAGCTCGCGCGCTGGGTCTCGCCGACCGGGGTGAGCCATGACCGGCGGTGACCTGGCGCTGTTCGTCCGGACCGCGGCGCACCTGCAGCCTGGCCAGATCGCCCAGCGCGCGCGGCTGCGCACCCAGCGGGCGGCACTGCGCCGCTTCCCGGCGACGGCTCGCTGGCTACTGGCCGGCCCCGACCCGGCGACCGCCACGGGCTGGCCCGCTGGTTTCACCCCGCTGGACGCCCAGCTGTGGCGGAACTGGCAGGGACTGCCGGGGCTGCGGGAAGGCCGCATCGATTTGCTCGGCATGACCCGGGCCCTGGCCGGGCCGGGAGGATTCGCGCAGGCAGACTGGGACCAGCCGGACGCACCCGCGCTGTGGCGGTTCCACCTGCATTACTGGGACTGGTCATGGGGGCTGATCGCCCAGCCGCTCCGGGCCGATGCCCGCGCCTGGTTCGCGGCGCTCTGGCGGTCCTGGACGTCGGCGGTCACGCCTGGCCAGGGCGAGGCGTGGCACCCCTATCCCACCGCGCTGCGCGCCTGGTCGTTCTGCGGGGTTCACCGGGACCTGGTGGCGGGCAGCGACGCCGAGGACTGTTTCCTCGCCAGCCTGTCCGCCCACGCCGGTTTCCTGCGGCGGCACCTGGAAACGGATGTCGGCGGCAATCACCTGGTCAAGAACCTCAAGGCACTGGCCGGGCTGGCGGTGTTCTTCGCCGATGGAGGACTGCTGGACCAGACGCTGGACCGGCTGGCCGGGCAGCTTGCCGTGCAGGTACTGCCCGACGGCGGCCACTTCGAGCGGGCTCCCGCCTACCACTGCCAGGTCCTCGGCGATCTCATCGACGTGGCCGGGCTGATCCGGGCCGCGGGCCGGGCGCCTGGGCCGGAGCTGACCGGGGCGATCGAGCGGATGCGCCGCTGGCTGGGATGCGTGCTCTCACCCGACGGGCAGGTCCCGCGGCTGAACGACGGATACCCGGCCGACCCGGCACTGATCGGCCTGCTGCAGCCAGGCACAGCCCCGGATGACCGGCTGCTGTTCCTCCCGGACACGGGCCTGGTCCGGGCGTCGGCAGGCGGGTGGTGGCTGCTGGCCGACGTCGGGGCACCCTGCCCGGACGAACTCCCGGCGCATGCGCACGCGGACACCCTCAGCTGCCTGGTCCACGTGGACGGCGTTCCGCTGCTGGTGGACACCGGCACGTCCACGTACGCGCCCGGCCGGGTACGTGATTACGAGCGGTCCACCGCGGCGCACAACACCGTCGAGGTCGACGGCGCCAATTCCACCGAGGTGTGGGGGGCCTTCCGGGCAGCCCGGCGGGCCCGGGTGGGCAAGGTCGTGGCCCGCGACCGCGGCGGCACGCTGATGGCCGGCGCGGCCCATGACGGATTCCGCAGGCTACCGGGCCGCCCCGTCCACCACCGGCAGTGGGTGCTGTCCGGCACCGAACTGCGCGTGGAGGATCTGGTCAGCGGGACGGGCGAGCATTCGGTGACGGTGCGCTGGCATCTAGCGCCCGGCTCGGCCTTGCGGCTGGGTGACGGGGAAGCTGCGGTGCACACGCCGGGCGGCGACTTCCGGGTGGGGGTTACCGCGTCGCACCCGGTAGCGCTGGCCGCCGAGCATGCCCCGTTGGCCACCGGATTCGGCCGGACCGTCGACGCACCGGTGCTGGTCTGCCGCACCCAGGCTGAGCTGCCCGTGCGGATCAGCACAGCCTGGCGCAGGGCCGGAGATCCTCAGCTGATGGCCGCCGGCGAGCCGGCGTTCGCATTCGGGAGAACCACGTGAAACAGATCGTGCAGCCTCTCGCCGGAGGCCCGGTGGAGGTGCTGGACGTACCGCGCCCGGTCCCGGACGCCACCGAGGTGCTGGTCCGTACGGTCGCGTCGGTGATCTCCCCTGGCACCGAGCGCGCCGTCACCGCCCTTGCCCAGGCCAGCCTGCTCGCCAAGGCCCGCGCCCGGCCGGACCTGGTCCGCCAGGTGGTCAAGAAGGCACGGGCCGACGGGCTGGCGGCCACCAGGCAGGCCGTCCGCGGCCGCCTCGCCGAGGACCTGCCGCTGGGGTACTCGGCGGCCGGAATCGTCCTGGCGGCCGGGCCGGCCGTCACCGGAGTGCGGCCCGGCCAGCTGGTGGCGACCGGCGGCGCGGGCAAGGCCAATCACGCGGAGCTGCAGGCCGTCCCGGGCCTGCTCTGCGCGACCGTGCCAGAGGGCGTCCCGGCCGAGGACGCCGCCTTTACCACGATCGCCTCGATCGCGCTGCATGGCCTGCGCCAGGCCGAGGCAGGTCCGGGATCAAAGATCGTGGTCCTCGGCCTGGGCCTGATCGGGCAGCTCGCGGCCCGGCTGGCCATCGCGGCCGGCTGTGAGGTGGCCGGCATCGATCCAGCGGAGCAGCCGCGCCGGGTCGCGGCCGGGTCGGGGGTGCTGGCCCTGGACGAATGCGGCGACGCCACGACCGAGAAGGTGCTGAGCTGGTCCCGGGGCCGTGGCGCGGACGCCGTGCTGGTCTGTGCGGCCGGCCGTTCCTCGGACGCGGTGATGCGGGTTCCCGCGCTGTGCCGGGACCGGGCCGCCGTGGTCATCGTGGGCGACGTCGGGCTCCAGCTGAGCCGGACACCGTTCTACGAACGGGAGCTGTCGCTGCGGTTCGCCCGGTCCTACGGTCCCGGCCGCTATGAGCCCTCCTACGAAGCCTGGGGGGTGGACTTCCCGGCCGGCCAGGTCCGCTGGACCGAGGGCCGGAACTTCGAGGCGGTGCTCGACCTGCTGGCCAGCGGGCGGCTCGCGGTGTCGGACCTGGTCACGCATACCTACGGCATCGCGGAGGCCGATGCCGCCTACCGGCTGATCGAGCAGCGCAGCGAGCCCTACCTGGCGATCCGGCTCACCTATCCGGAGACGGTCTCCGACGACGGCGTCCGGCTGACCCGTTCCCCGGCCGCCAGCGCGGCGCCCGGGATCGGGTGGGCGGGGGCCGGCGCATTCACCACCGGGACGCTGCTGCCCGCCTTCCGCGCCGCGGGCTTCGACCGGTTCGTGGCCATCGCCTCAGCCAGCGGCCTGTCCGCCCGGCGGGCCGCGGAGCGGAACGGCTTCGAGAAAGCGGTATCGGGCGCGGACGCGCTCATCGGCGACCCGGACGTCGAGGTGATCGTCGTCGCCACCCCGCACGACACGCACGCGGACCTCACGGTGCAGGCGCTGGCAGCCGGGCGGCACGTGTGGTGCGAGAAGCCGCTGGCGCTGACCCTCGATGAGCTGGATGCGGTGGAAAAGGCCTGGCGCGGGTCCGGCCGCCAGCTCGCGGTGGGCTTCAACCGGCGCTGGTCGCCCGCGGTCGAGGCCGCTCAGCAGGCGCTGGCTGGGGTCCCGGCGCCGAAGCTCGTGGTGTACCGGGTAGCGGCCGGCCGGGTCCCGGATGGTCACTGGTACCACGACCGGCGGCAAGGGGGACGGCTGCTCGGCGAGGTGTGCCACTTCGTCGATACCGCGCAGGCACTGGTCGGCGCCCCGGTGGAGGACGTCGCGGCCCTGCCCGGCGGTGCCGTTCCGGGAGCGGCCCACCTCGACGACGCCGCGGTGTCGCTCCGGTTCGCGGACGGCTCGCTGGCCGTCATCGCCTATGGCAGCGCGGAACCGGTGGCCGGCAAGGAGTGGATCGAGGTCCAGGCCGGGTCTCACCGGGTCGTCATCAACGACTTCCGGTCGGCCGAGGTGGACGGTAAGACGGTCTGGAAGGGGCGCCAGGACAAGGGGCACCGTCCGTGCGCGGCCGCGTTCCGCGCCGCCGTCGCAGGCGAGGCGGACCTACCGACCGAGGCCATGCTGGCCACGATGCGCGCCACGATCCGTGCTGCCGGGAGAGGGCGGTCATGGGTGACCAGGCGCTGGCCCACACCGAAGAGGTTCGCTGCTTTTCGACGCCAAGGCGGACAGCTGGGCCTGGCAAGTACGCGCCGCATGGCCGGCTCACCGGGCGGCTGGCGCAGCTGGCCGACGCGGCCGGGTCCCAGGTTACCCGCCGGGGGACGCGTGCTGGATCTCGGCTGCGGTACCGGGGAACTGGCCCGGCATCTGGCCGCCTCCGGGCTGCGGGTGACCGGCTGCGACATCTCGGCGAACATGCTGAGCCAGGCCGCGGCGGCCGATTCCGCCGGCACGGCCGAGTGGGTGCCGGCTGCAGCCGGGCTGGCAGACGCTGCCGTTCGCAGCGGCCAGCTTCAACGCGGTCATCGCGGCCAGCGTCCTGGAGTACGTCGGCTCCCCCGCTGCCGTGCTGGGCGAATGCGCCCGTGTGCTGCGGCCGGGCGGCGTCATGCTGTGCACGGTTCCCGACCTCGCCCATCCCGTCCGCTGGCTGGAATGGGCCGCCGCGTGCCGATCGCCCGGACTGCCGGCCGTCCAGGCTGCGGGTGACGGTCTGGCCCCGGCTCGGCCGCTACCTGACCTATCTGCGGATCTCCCGGCAGCGGCGCTCCGCCGGCTGGTGGTGCGCGGTCGCTGCTCAGGCCGGGCTGGTGGCCGTTCGCCGCCCGGCCAGGGCGGAGCGTTCGCCGCTGCGGCTGTTCGCATTCCAGCGGCCCGGCAGCTGCGGGGCAGCCTCGTGACCGGGCTCGTGACCGTGGACATCGCCGGCGCGCAGATGGGCGGCTCGGCCCGCTACGCGGCGGAGCTGCACGGCTACCTGGCCCGTACCGGACGCCAGGACGTCCAGGTCATCGGAGCCGGCCGGCACGTCAACCCAGCCTGGCTGCTCAGGCGGGAAACGGTCAGGCCAAAGTCGGGGCGCCGGGTCGCGGTCAACAACGTCAGCTTCATCGGCCCGGCGGGCAGCGCTGGGCACTGCTGCGCAATGCCCTGCACTTCCTGACCGACGACGAGGCCGCTCAGACTCGACCCTGCACTGCGCACCTCCGTACGGCGGGAGGCGGCGGTGGTGCGGCTGGCCGCACGCCGGGCCGATGTGCTCGTCGTCCCCTGCACCGCCATGGCCGAACGCGTCACCCGGGTGATGCCTGCGGTACGAAGCCGGCTGGTGGTCCGCCCGCACCCGGTCTCAGCCGGACCGGCCCGGCCAGGGGCGAGGGAGGCGGCCATCCTGTGCCCGGTGCTGTTCGCGCCCTACAAGCAGATGGATGAACGGCTCACCGAGCTGCTCGGCGCTGTCGACGGCTACGGCGATCCGGCGGTCCGGGTGCGGGTGACCGCGAACCGCGCGGACCTGCCGCCCGCGGTGGCGTCCAGCCCCCGGCTGGAGTTCCTCGGGCGGATCGACCAGCACGACCTGCGACAGGCCTGGGCACGCAGCCGGGCGATCTACTTTCCCACCGGCCTGGAGTCGTTCGGCTACCCACTCGCGGAGGCGAGAGCCAATGGGCAGCCGGTGATCGCCCGCGACACCGCGCAGAACCGGGAGATCGCCGGGCCCGCACTTGTGCGGTTTCGATCCGGGCGAACCGGACTCGCTGCGCCAGGCGGTGAAGGCCGCCCTGACGACCGAGGTGGCGCCGGATCCGCAGCCGTTCGACCCGGATGCCTACTTCGGCTGGCTTCTGGGGAGCATGGGATGACCAGGCTCGGATTGCGGCCGTACCGCGAGGGCGACGACCCGCCGCCCCGGAGCGTCGCGGTCAGCGTGGTGGTTCTCACCCGTGATGAGGAAGTGAACATCGCCCGTTGCCTGGCCTCGGTGGCGTGGGCCGATCAGGTCGTGGTGGTGGACTCGGGATCAACGGATGACACCGTGCCGATCGCGCGTTCCCTGGGCGCGGACGTGGTAGAGCAGCCATGGCTCGGGTTCTCTGGCCAGCGGGAGTTCGCGCTCCGGCTTCCTGAAGTCCGGCACGACTGGGTGTGCTTCGTCGACGCGGACGAGTGGATTTCCCCCCAGCTCGCCACAGAGATGGCAACCGAGCTGACGTCGCCCGGCTGCGCGTCTTTCGCGCTGCGCTTCCGCTGCGTCTTCCAAGGTAAATGGATCCGCCACTGCGGCTGGTATGGCGGTTCATGGATCGTCCGGCTAGTCGATCGCCGTTATACCAAGTTCGACGGGAGCCTGGTCGGCGAGCGGGTCCGGGTGGACGGTCATGTCCGCCGTCTGGCCAACGACATCGTCGACGAAGATCACAAGGGCCTCGCGGCCTGGCTTCACAAGCACGTGCGTTATGCGGAACTCGAGGCGCGGAACCGTGGACGGCCTGCTTCCCTGCCAGAACGGCTGCGCCGGGTCCGGTCCCGTGATGACAGCGACACACGCCCGCTGACGCGGGCCATCTTGAAGGACATTATCTTCCCGTCTGTCCCGGCCAAGCCGGTAGCGCTGTTCGTCTACATGTACGTGGTACGGCTGGGCCTGCTGGACGGGCACGCCGGGCTGCGCTTCTGCTTCTTCCATGCCTGGTACGAGGCAACCGTACGCGCCCTGCAGGCGGAGACCGTGACAGACGAAATGAGAGGCATGGAATGCGCCCGCAAATAATCCGCAGGGCGGCAGAGGACGTGCTGTCCGTGTGCGGCACCGCCTGTCCCGCTGACGCCGCGCGGTGGATGATCTCGCTCGCGGCCCATCTGCCGGTCTGCGCCAGGACGGGCTCGCTCAGTCCGGCTGACTCGGCGTGGGCCCGCCATGGTGCCCGGTTCAGGACATGTACGGGGGCGGTGGTCTCGCTGCCAGCGGCATACACGGCGGGCGCACGCGAGATGTACTGCCGGAACGTGTATCTCCGTACCGGCCTGACGATGCCGGCTAGCGGATGGGTCATCGACCTCGGCGCGAATCGCGGCCTGTTCTCGACCTGGGCCGCCATGACTGGCGCCCAGACCGTCGCGGTGGAAGCCCAGCAGGGTTTCGCACCGCTGATCGCCGAACTCGCCGCACATAACGGCGTCACCGGACGCGTCCACGTGGAGACGGCCATGGCCAGCGGAGTCCTCATGTCCGGCGCGGCAGTCGGGGTCATGGCGGATGACATCGGCTGGGTAACAAGTTCGCATGGGCTCGGCAGGCGGCCCGCAGATGTGTCAGTGCCGGGCCTCATGTCGAAGTACGCGATCGGTCACGTGGATCTGCTGAAGGTGGACATCGAAGGCGGGGAGTTCGCCTTGTTCGGCGACGGCGAGGATCTGCACTGGCTGGATCAGGTAGGCCAGATCGTGCTGGAGGTACACGCCAGCCACGGAGATGCCGTCGCCATGGTGAGGCGACTTCAGGGCGCAGGGTTCCGCGTTGACCTGTGCGACAACGACGGCAAATCGACCGCTGACACCTCCCCCCAGCTTGCCTACGCGTACTGCTCGCGATGACCAGCGATATCACCTGGGGGGAAAAGTCGGCCAGCCTGACCACTGCGTCGCCGTTCAAGCTGTGGGTGTCCGCCATGGTGGCCAGTGACACGGCCGGGCGGCTCATCGGGACATTGACCAGGAACCGGATACGGCACCAGGGGCTCTGGTTCGACACGCGGAGCTCGGACTTCTCACCGAGGGTGCGGGCGCAGATGTTCTGGGGAGGTTATGAAGGCGCAGAGACACGGATGATCCGGAGCTTTCTTCGCGGTAGCCCCAACGTCGTGGAACTTGGCGGCAGCCTGGGAATTACGACTGCACACATCGCCACGGTGATGGCTCCTGGGGGTCACCTGGTCTGCGTCGAGGCCAATCCAAGGCTAATACAAGGCCTCAGGTGAGAGAGTTGCTCCGCACACGGCCGAGCTGCGAATATGAGGTGATCCATGCGCGCGGTCACCGATCACACTGGGAACAGCGGAACTCGTCATTGCCGGGGAGACGGTTGGCTCACGTATCGGCGCGCCCTGGCCGGACGAAGTCTATCGTCCCAGGTGCCCGCATGACCCTTCAGGGAAATCTTCCGCAGGACAAACGTCGGCGAATTCGACCTCGTGTCAGATATCGAAGGAGCCGAAGCGGCTTTCTTGCTGGAGGATCCTGGCGTGCTCGGCAATGCGGACGCGCCGTTATCGAATTCCATGAGACCGTGGTCGATGGCGCATAGGTAGCGGTGTTTGACCTCATCGACGCAGCGGTCGCGGCAGGCTTGCGCGTAGTCAGCCGCCACGGTCCGGTCGTTGCCACTCAGCCGTTCCTAAGCGGGCGATGTTCTCATCGCGCAGACACAGCCGGACTGATGACGCGATATCCGAGCAAACGAGTCAGGTCCGAAGCTTGCGAGGCCGCCGCTGAGCACCATCCGCGCTCAGCCGCGCTACCAGGTCCGGAGCATCAAGCAGACGGCGCAATTGCCGCGCCAAGCGCGTGCCGGATCGCCAGATCGGTAGACAAGCCCGGTTACCCCATCAGCGACCAGGTCACCCGGTCCCCATATCGCTGTCGCATCGCTGACCACAATGGCGGCACCAGCCGCCATAGCTTCGATCGATCACAAGTACCCTCATATCGAACCGGGAAGGCACGACTACTACATCAAAGCCTGCGAGCAGTTTCGGCATTTCACTCGTATTTGCGAAACCGTGGAAGGTGACGCGGTCGTCGATATCAAGCTCGGCAGCCAGCGCCTGCAGATCGGCCATCAGCGGCCCATCGCCGACTACTGTCAGCGACCAGGCACGATCGAGGGGCAGCAGCGCACATGCCCTGAGTAGCTCATCGACCCCTTTAGAGGCGGTGAGCTTGCCCGCGAATCCGATCCGCAAGTCGCGGGTACTTGCCTCGGCGATACGGTCCCGGCTGGCGCCGGGCCTGCCCGAACAGGTCAGTGTCCGCAGGACATACACCCGGCCAGATGCGCCGCGGATTCATGCCATAGCGGATATAGAACTCGCGGTTAAAAGTCCCGGTGGATAGGGCACCATCGGCGAGCCGCATAAGCGCTCGAGCAGCGCCAACGACCTCAGAACACGGTGGCGACCCCTGGCTCGCGTGCTGCCACGTCGTGTCGCCGTAAAGGAACAATCCGCGTCCGGGTGATCGTGCAGTAAGCGATCGTGGCTCTCGCGATCGGTGAAGCCCATCCGTAGCAGATCACCACGTCAGGCCCGGATCTGCGCAACTGGCCAGCCAGCCAGCGCAGCCTGCCGGCTAGCGACCGTGCCGTGCGGCGGAGCGGCCCACTGGTAACCACTGAGCAGGTCGATGTCCCAGGAGATGGAGCGTTTAAAGCCCGCATCGTAGAAGCGTTCCGCCGTCGACCAGTAGTAGACATCCAGCCGTATGCCGGGCTCTGCGGCAAGGAACTGAAAAGCACGAGTGAACTGCTGCGCCGGATGGTCCATGACAAGAGCGAGATGCACCGGAGCCTGGACTCACAGCAACCTCGCAACTACTTGCGGCGCGTAGCGTTCCGGAGAAAAGCACTCGCGTGCCCAATCCGCGGCCCGTTTGCCCATTTCCGCCAGTCGACTTGGATCCCGGAGCGAATGGTCCAGAACCTTCGCCAGCTCCCCGGCCGATTCGTCAGCGGGGAAGATGCCGGTGACATGGTCCAAATAGGCGTCATGAGAACCGCCATACGCCGGTCCAACTACCGGCGTCCCTGCGACTTGCGCTTCCAGCAGGACCAGACCGAAACCTTCGCCGAATGAAGCCCGGCCTCCTCTGGTCCTGGTGGCCAGAACAAACAGGTCGGCTTGGGCGAGTTGTGCGCCAGCTCCCGGTCGGCGCATCCTGACAGCAGTGTGCAGAATGGATGCTGGCGTACCAGCCGCTCGCAGTTCGGATGTGGCTCACCGCTGCCGCATACCGTGACCTTGATATCTTCCCTATCAAGAGCGGCGACAGCTGCGAGCAGTTCCGGAAGCCCCTTATCTCGCCAATGCCCCAGCGTGAAAGCGGTTGCCAGATGCGTCCCCGCGTACCGGATGGGGTATCGGCGGATGCCTTGACGAGCATGTCAAACCAACCCCGGGATAGCCCCGGCGGCAGGACCGTCGCGTGGCAATGGCCGGCCAGAGCGCCGGCGGTAAAGCTGCTAATGGCAACTACTCGGACCCCTTGGCGGCGCATCAGGCGGTCCTCGACGTTCCCGCGGACCAGGCCTCGGGTCCCCCAGACGTCGTTGCCATGACATATGACAGATATGCCGCGGGCATCACCGCTCCGGGCGAGCAGCCACGCCACCGGCAGAAGGGACCGGTGCGCGACGACAAGACGAGCCGGTGCCGTGATAGCGCGCAGTTGCTCACGTGCCTCGGACAGCATCCGGGCATGGGCTGCCGGGCCCGGGTGCTGGAGGTCGACGCGCCGGTATTCCACTCCCTGCTCGGCGAACGCCCATTCCACGGTTTCCATATAGCGTTCGATGCCCCCACCCAGTCCGCGAGATGGGGTCAGCAGGAGTGCTGGGGCGGTCACCGGCGCTCCCGGTAGACCTGTAGCGCAGCAGCGCACACGCTAAGGGAAGCGAGCAAGCTGAGGTCACTCAGGTACTGTCCATACCCGGTCGCTGTGCTTACCGACGACGAGACATCACTGGATGTGGCCAGGGTTTCGGCGCACAGGACAGCCACTGCGGCGAAGCAGGCCATCGCGGCGATCACCCAGCGGGAAGCAACCGCGGGGTCCTTTTCGGGGTTAAGGAGCGTGGCCGTCACGCCAGTTTCTCCAGGATGGTAGTGATCCTGGCATCGTACGAATGGTCCCGGTGGGCACGGCGGGAGGCAGCGTCACCCAACTGCGCGGTCAGGCCGGCTTCGCTGAGCAGGCGGCCGGCTTGGTCGACGAGTTCGTCGAAGTCGTGATAGGCCAGCACCTCCGTCCCCACCGCGAACAGTTCGGGAACGGACGAGCGGAACTCGGTGAGCACCGCCGCCCCGCAGCCAGCTGCCTCAAACAGCCGAGAGTTGACCCCGCTCACCTCTGCAGGGTGCATCGTGTTGAGGACGGCTGCTGCCGACCGGAAAAGGCGAGCTTTCTCCTCACGATAGATAAAGCGGCCAGTATGGGCCTCCCGCAGCCGGGTCTCGCCAAGCCAGCGCGGAAACTTGCTGCCATACAGCCGCAACGGGATGCCCTTAGCCATCAGTCGTTCCAGCAGGCGGACCCGGCTGGGATACATATTTCCGGCGACAACGAGATGGGGCTCGGTGCCGGCCGGTACGAGCGGCCGGTGCCACTGTGGGTTACAGCCTTGTGGAAGGTAATAGACCGGCAAGTCCAGGTTGGCGCGCAGACGGTCCACCAGATGCGGTTCCTTGAAGAAAAGCGCATCATACGGCTCCCAACAACATCAACTGCCGTCCCAGATTCGCCATGGCATCGGGGAACCAGAACGCCATTCGAATCCCGGCGCGACGCAATTGGCTCACCACAATGGGCATCAGATTCCGGTCGAGGTTTATGACCAGCTCACACTCCGCGTCCAGGGCAGACCGCACAATCCGGCGCTGCGCCCGCTCCTCCAGGCTCGGCATAGCCTGGCGCGTAAGCTGCACCAGCCGCGTAGTGACCGGGCCTTGATAGACGAGGTCCAGCCGGGCCGAGCTGAGTGACCAAATGACCGGCGCGACTGAACGCGCTACCGACGTTATCCGCGAAAAGGTCCGGTCCCACCGGACCCACGATACCGATCCTCATATCATCCTTTCAGATTCCCTCGAGCCATGCATTCAAGGCTGCTATGGCCCATGCCTCAGACCAGCGACTTCCTGCCCGGAGAGGCAGCAGCCCGGTTTGCTCGGCGGCTCCCCGGTCCAGCACGGACCACACGGCCGCGGCCGGATCGCCAGCGGCCTCGACCACCGGCGCCAGGGGCCCGGACATCCATCGCTGCATGGGCAGGCTAAATCCCCGTTTGGCGCGAGCCGCCAGGCTATTGAGATAAGAATCACGGAGCGCCGCCCCAAGTGCTTCCTTGCCGGGCCGCTTCTGCTTGCCAGCGGCCATCCCCAGCGATGCCGAGAAAACCTGACTAGTCGACAAAGGGCACGCGCAACTCAACAGAGGAAGCCATGGAGAAGGTATCGGCATCGGGGAGCAGAGTTGCTTGAAGATATAGAGCCACTTCCGCGGCGACCATGGTGCCGAATTGCCCCAGTTGCGGACTTGCCACGCGCTGAGGTGTATCACTCGGGTGGCGGCAGCTCTGCGCCGGTCAGCTCGGTCACCAATCGCTCCGGGAACAGCTCCCGCTGGATGTGGCTGAGCGCCCAGCCTTCACGCGGACCGCTAGCGGCGAGCAGTCTTCTGAGTTTGATTCGCTCGCAAGGCCCGCAGTGGGCTAGTGCCCTTGCGGTCACGTCGCTCACCTGGCCGGGAAGAATATCCAGGAGCCCGGAGCGAGGCAGGTACTCGCAGGAACCGGAAGTGGGAGTACCCGCCCACAACCTCATCGCCACCCAGAGCCAGATAGTGCGACCTTGAACCCGGCCTCATGCACCGCCTTACAGACCATGTACGTATTGAGGCCATCAATGCTGGGACGCTGCATCGCCGCAAAGAACTGAATGTGTCATTCGCCGTAAATTGCGGCTGGCACTCGCTGGAACCGGTGCCCATAGTGGCGTGCAGTTTCCGCTGCCGTGCCGCTCTCGTCGGCGTTATCCTCGGTCGCGACGGTCAGGCAGTGCAACTCCTGGCCGAGGCGGTGCCCCACTGCCGCAATAGTCGCGGAGTCAACGCCTGCAGACAAAAGCAGCGCAGTCGGCACGTCAGCCGCCAAATGCAGCTGGACGGAATCCGTCAGCGCTTTTTCCAGCTTCGCGGGTGCCGGTGTAGCTGCGAATGGACCGTTAGGCTGGATACGCCGTACTTCTGAGCGGCAATCGCGGTCAAAGAGGGCAACGCTGTTCGGCGGCAGCGCCGTGATTTCGAGGAACGGGGCCTGTCCGGCGGCCACTGCTCCGAGGTGAAGGTACCGTGCGACTGCCTGGGAGTCGATCCGGGCGCTCCCGGCCACGTGCAGAAGCGGCCGGATTTCGGAGGCGAACAAGAGTCCAGTCAGGCACGAACCGCCAATGCAGTGGCTTTATCCCGAGAGGGTCACGGGCCAGGTAAATCCGCTCTCCCAGGGAGTCCACCAGGGCAATGGCGAACATGCCACGCAACTCAGCGAGCGATGCAATGCCCAGTTTTGCCCACAGTGCCGGTATTACCTCTCCATCGCAACTGCTGCGCACCGGCAGTCCGTAGCGCTTGACTAGCTCCTTGTGGTTGTAGATCTCACCGTTGAACACGCAGTGGTAACGGCCATCAGCCGACACGAACGGCTGATTTCCCGTCGAGCCGGGATCCTGGATGGCGAGCCGCGTATTCCCCAGGGTGAATCCGCTTACGCGTGCGACCACGTTATGATCAGGGCCTCGATGCTGCTGCGCTTCGTTAAGCAGGCTAACTTGCGCTCGGGCCCGGTCTGCGGATGCATCGATTGCCCCGGCGATGCCACACATTCGAATGCACCGTCTTCAGCTAGAAGGGGAACGATCGGGAGGGTTGCGGCATTTGCCCCACTGGGTCATGCTCGGCGCATTAACCTGAGCCAGGGTAATCACGGAAACAGCATACATCGCCACTCCATGCTACGGATCCGCTAACGGGTCGGCGCGGGAGCCGGAGGAGCGTCTAGGTCTTCTCATAATGGGGTGTTGTGGCAAATATGGTATTTGACAGCAGATGAGACGGAAAGGCGCCTCTGCTAGCTCGCGTAAATGCCGCCTCGGACTGCGTGCCGTCGGTAGCATGGATACAATGGAGTGTTGCTCCGGCATCGAGGGATATGGTCACCAGGCAATCGTTTCCGAATTCAGGGAGACAACATGTCGTTGCGTGCTTCGCTGGAGCAGGCGTCTCATCGCTTCGTTATCCGCAGAAGATTGCCATCGCCCTTTGCAGCGGCACGAATCTACGCATCAACCGAAGGCGGCCTGCGCTATTTGAGGCCGCGCATGGACAGAGTCGACCCGGTACTGCTAAGCCTTGTGGCAGAGACCGTCCGGCCCGGCAACACGGTCTGGGACATTGGGGCCAATGTCGGGCTGTTCAGCTTCGCTGCCGCGGTAGCGGCGGGTCCGGATGGCCACGTCCTCTCAGTCGAGGCCAACACGGTCCTGGTCGGACTGCTTCGCCGATCGGCCGCTGCTGACACCGGGCACGCACCGGTCGAGGTCCTTCCCGCCGCAGTCGCTGAGGAGTGTGGCGTGGCCCGATATTTTATTGCGAAAAGAAACCGTTCCACCAGTCACCTCGATGGGTTCGGCACTACCCAGACGGGGGGCATCCGCGCCACCGAGCTGGTACCCACCATCGGGCTAGATTGGCTAGCCTCTCACTTCCCCATGCCGGACGTCATCAAGATCGACGTCGAAGGTGCCGAAGCGCACGTGCTGGCCGGTGGTCCCGCAGTGCTACGCGCTCACCCGCGCATCATCTGCGAAGTCGCCAAGGAAAATGCTGCGGACGGTAAGCAATCTCCTGGCCCGATCGGGTTACACGCTCTATGACGGGGAGCAGCCTGCCAGTCAGCGGCTTCCCGCGAGCGAGGCACCGCCCAACACGCTGGCCATTAGGGGGCCCTGGACCGGCTAGGTTGCGGGATCTGCCAGGTACGTGCCTACTTCAGGGGCCCGCAACTTTCCACCATTTGATTGAAGGCAGCTGTTCTGCAACCGCTTGGCGGCACGCGACGTAATTGCCCTCAACGAAGGTTTCCAGTTCGGCGTCCCAGGAAGGATAGAACTCCACTCCCGCAGGAGTAAGCTTGCCCACGCGGTAGCCGAGGGGCTCAAGCAGTTCAAAAGCATCACGGAGGTAAGAGCGCGCATAAATCCAGCGATGATTGTACTCAAATTGCGCTACTGAGATGCGCTGCTCAGCAAAAAGCTGCCGCGCTCCCCGCAGCACCGCGAGGTCGTGGCCCTCTGTGTCGATCTTGACCAATGCGAGTTGGTCCAGCCCGGCGTGCTCAGCGTACGAACTGAGCGTTGTGGTGGTGACTTCCTCGGTGAGGACACCGGATGAGACGCCGTGAGGTGCATGGAGCGAGTTAGTCCCGGCGGCTGGCGCCATCACGTGAAGGAGCGAGGACCCAGATCCATCACTCATGGCCATCCGCTGCAGCTTGACCTTCTGCCCATGCAGGGTCGCCGCTAGGCACCCGAACGTATACGCCGACGGCTCGAAGACATGCATGCGAAGATCACCCGATCGCCCCGATTCCCGCGCGGCGCTCAGCATGGCCAGGGACCAGCGACCGACATTGGCTCCCACGTCGATAACGTGGATTTCCTGGCCCGGTGGCGATAGGTTGACCACCCACCGCTGGAGCCAGGACTCGCCGTTGGTGCGCAGATCATTGGGGACGTCGAGACGTGCACGCCAGAGAACAAACCGGGCCGCTCGTACCACCTGGCGTCGGCCCGCGGCCCGGCAGGCTAGGTCCGTAGCGGTGGCAGCAGCCCAGCGAACTGTGGACATTGTGCCCTCCTATGGCTCCTCGAATGGCCGCGTGGCCGCTATTACCTCTTCGCCACCGTCATCTTTGACCGGCAACCGCCACAGGTGACGCAACATCACCGCCAGCGCTACCCCGTAGGCAACCGTCGAGGCGATTGCCGCGCCGGCCACGCCGACGATAGGCAGCAGGGCAAAGAGCAGCACTACCGTGAAGACGGCCGCGAGCCCTTCCGCCCATGCCACGAAGATTGGCTGGTTTCTGCCCCGTAGCAGGTCACCAGTGACCTGACCGCACGCCAGGAAGATAGCTCCCGGGCTAAGGATCCACAGCAGCGGCACGGCCCCCCGGTAGGCGGCGCCAAAGACGAGGGGCACCACCCAGGACGCCCCAACCGCCAGCGGCACGAGCATCGCTGTAGCGAGGCCCGCGCTGCCCAGCACCGCCATCCGCTGCATCTGACGAGTTGCGGCAGTCGCGCGGGCTTGGGATGCCAGCCGCGGAAAAGCCACGTTGCCAATCGCGGATACAAACGGAATCGGAAGCAACGTGAGCGACACCGCGATGGCGTACCGGCCCAAGATCGGCCGGTGGCACAGTCTGCGAGAGGACCAACTTGTCCAGTTGCGCATTAAGGGCCGCGGGCGTAAGGGCCGCGATCTGCGCGGCTCCGTACGTTCCCAACGGGCGGACCAAGGCGAGACGCGCGTGGCCGGGAGCGAGGCTGGTACGTCGGCAGCACAGGTAAGCCCAGCCGAGCTGCAGCAGCATGGTCCCAGCGAGAACGATCAGAGCGTTGTCCAGCGTGAGCAACCGGAGCCGCCATAGCACACCGATTACGATCACACTGAGCACGGGCTGGCTGACTCGCACCACGTTCCATTTGCGCAGGTCGCGGGCCTGAAGCGAAAACGTATAGCTCGCCCCGACAAAGGACACGATCGAACTGCAGAAAGCAATCCGGTAGCCGAGCGACACCGTGGCGACACCGTGCGCGAGAAGGGGAGCCAGTAGCACGCCGGACACAAGAGCGGCCGTGCCGGTAATGAGCATCATGGCGCGTGAAGTCGCCACATACTCGCGGGCGCGGATGGGATTTCGCGCGACGTGGAAGCACAGCGCCGCCGGCTGCCCCATGCCCCCAACCATCAGCGCGATGCCGAACCACGCTGTGATCGCCGCGTACTCGCCCCGCACGGTCGGGCCAACCGCCCGGGCCAGGATGATTCCGCCCAGCCCCGCGGCTGCCGCCGATGCGACGTTGAATCCCGCCGTCCGGACAATGCTGCGGCCAGCGCCTGGCCATCGCAAGCTGGTCGCGAGCGACTGAAGCCGGTTAGGTGCCGCATGCGCGCCACTCACTGGCGCTCAACGTCCCTCATGTGCCCTTACGCGCGGCAAAAGTGAGGTTCTGCGTGACAATATGGCCCCGGAGCGTGCCCGTTTCGGCTGCCAGCGCGAGCTTGCAGCACGCGCTCACCAGCTTCCATACCAATACCCGCGCCGCACTCAGCACGCCATGCGCAACGGGCGCGCAGGGCTCAACGGCGACCGCGGCAAAGCCGGCCGCTGCCGCGACCTGGCGGACGCTACGTGCGGTATGGGAAGACTCGTGCGTGAAGTCGCCGTAGCGAATCCGCCCGCCAAAGGGACTAGCCGCGTTCGGCACTCGCGCCACGAAGACACCGCCGGGAATGAGCGCGTTCGCGACCCGGTCGAACGTATCCAGCACCTCAGCCTTGGTGAGATGCTCAAGTACGTCGGTGGCCGTCACCGCGGCTAGCTGCCCGGCCCGCGCATCGAGCACGTCACGATAGTCACCATGGTGGATCCGGTCCAGGCCTGCGGCCTGGGCTAGCGCCACTTGTTCCGGGCTGACATCAATTCCCACCGCGTCGTATCCGTCGTCCAGCATCAGCTTGACCAGTTGTCCCTGGCCGCAGCCGATGTCGAGAACCGGTCCCGCAGTCGGCGCCAGCAGCAACGGCCGGATGTCGCGGCGGTAGATGAGGGCCGCAGCCACGCCGTCACTGCACTGTGCGTGCTGCGACGCGTACGCTTCGTACAAGCGTTCGCGCAGCGAACCACCCGACGTTTCGATCACTGATAAAGCATACGCGACTACTCTCTGCAATCAAGTTCTGTCGCATCCAGTCTGTGCGGGGCGTGCCTACATCGACACGGGCCTGGCGTCCGTCTCTTAAATGTAGTCCGTCGATTACGTATAGCATTCATACATGAGCGTCACCCTTATGTTCGCGCTCCTGCTTCAACTGATCTCGCTGCTGCTGATACGGCACCGTCTGGGCCGTGGGTGGTGGTGCCGACCAGGAAGCCTGATCGTCCTCGCGTCAGTGGTCTATGACGCTATGTCCCCTGTTCTACTAGTGATCCCCTCGATACGGGCACAGGACATCTATCGCGCAGGTAATCAACAGTCCTACGTAGATAAGGCCACGCTGATCATGGCCGCCGGCATGCTGGCGTTCACTGTCGCCTACCTGGCAACGCGCCCCGAACGGGCAGTACCGAAGGCAGGCCCCGAGGACGTCCGACAGGCCGCGCGAGTCTTGGACTGGCGAGTCCTTGCGTGTGTCCTGGTGCCCCTGGCGATCCTTACCTATGAGGGGAAGGGGTACAACAACGGCACGCTGACTACGGGAGCGGGAGCACCGCTGACGGCGAGCCTCGCGTCGGAATTCTTCCTCGTCCTTGTGGCCTTGACGGCATTCAGTGTGCTGCTGAGGTTCGGGATACGGTGGTTCCTTCCAGTTCTGCTGGTGCAGTCGCTTCTCCTTGCGGCTGCAGGCGAGCGAACGCCGATCCTCGTGGATGCTGCGACGCTGATCATCCTCATGGCCCGTGCCGGTTTGAGGCCGTCGGGCAGGCAGGTGCGGATAACTCTGACCGTGAGTGTGCTGGCGATACTGGCTGTCACGGGAGCCCGCTCCGAGCAGGGACGGTCCCTGTACTACACGGACAGCGGCCTGGGCGCACGTGTGGCCGCGCTGGGCAGCGGGATCACGTCACTCAACGGGAACGGCCTGGTAGGCCAGGCAGCCATCAGACTAGATGGTGTTGATTTCGCCGGGGCGATCGTCCAAGCCGAGGCAATCGGTTACCCGAGGCTCAGCGCATGGGCAATCCCTGAATCGCTGTTGCTCGTCGTCCCGTCCGCTGTGTGGCCGTCGAAGCTTGCCCATGGGGGACTAAACCCGACGCTGACCGAGCTGGATGACTTCGGATTGCAGCGGGTAAACTTCCTACCCGGTTTCGCAGGGATCTACATGGGATTCCTGCCGCCCGTTTGGCTGGCGTTGTTTCTCGCGGTGATAGGCCTGCTGTGTGGGCTGGGGGAGCGCTTTCTGTACCGCATGTGCACACCTGCCCGGCTCGTGCTCCTAGCCGGTGCGGTGAGCTGCGCCTTGGGATATGAGCAGGGACTGCCGGGGATGCTGACAACGCTAAGGACAGCGGTGGTAATCGCGGTGTCCGCGAAAGCGGCGGAAGTGATCTGGGCGCGGCGCGCGAGCAAGCGTGCACGGCAAGTTCAGTGGAGGCTGCCATCGGAGTTCGCGTACAGCTCAGGGCGAAAGTCCTAGCTGATGTTTATTACACAGTTATTGGCTTACAGCCGCATCCTCACAATGCTCGCCGGGACTCCGACAGCGATAGCGTTTTCTGGAATGGCTCCTCGCACCACGGCGTTCGCGCCGATTACTGCGCCTTCCCCGATCCGCGCTCCCTTTAGCACCGCAACACCCCGGGCAATCCAGGAACCCTCGCCAATACAGACTGGTGAGCAAACCAGCGATCCCGAATGCATCGAGATGGCGGATACATCATGGTCGTGATCCCTGATGCTGCAGTGCTCGGCAATCTGCGCGCGATCACCTATGGTAATTGAATGTTCCACCCCTATGAGTGTGTAATGACCAACATGGACGTCATTTCCTACATCAAAAGTCGCCTTGCTGCCCACACTCAGGATGACCCCAGCTTGCAGGCTGACACGATCTCCAATGCGAATTGTGGCGTCATGAGCGGCGGTTATATGCACACCGCGACCCACCGATAGGCGACTTCCGACTCGCCCGCCCGACGCCATAAGTCTCAACTTGAGCGCCAATGCGCGAAGCCGCCCGCTGATACGTTCCGTTAGCCTGATCATCCGATACAACGGCTGAACCACTTGCGTGGCACTTGCAGCCGTTAGTTCCCTTCTACCTTTTATCGCCATCTAGCGCCCCCGGTCGGGTAATGTATCGGGACAGGCGACAGATAATATTGCGCTATGAATATAACTGCTTTTCTTTAGCTTTCACCTATCGTGGCCAGCGCCCCGGCCGGCTCCGCGCCAAGACCACGCCCACCGTTGAGACCTCTGTCTATGTGGCCAACCGTATCGTAGGTTATCGGGCGTCCGAGTGCGCGATAATCCCAGCCGGTTTCGCGCCAGACCTCTGGGACCAGGGCGTTGCGCCCGTCCGCTATTTTTCGTTGGGCCACGGTCTTGCCGAGAAGGCTGGGATCAAGATTGCGGAATTCGGGCCATTCGGTCAGAAGGAGCAGAACGTCCGCCTCGCGCGCCGCGGACTCCGCAGACTCCGCGTATTCGAATTGCGGGTGTGACCGCCTAGCCTTAGGCATGGCGACCGGGTCATAAACTCTGACGTGGGCTCCAAGATCGTGGATGGCCGTAGCCACCTTGAGCGCGGGTGAATCCCTGATGTCATCGGATTCCGGCTTGAATGCGACGCCCAGCACCCCCACCGTTCTTCCCGGGAACACCCCGCCGACCAGGTCCCGTGTCAGCTCCACCATCCGAGTCCGGCATCGAGCGTTGATCAAGTCCACGTCGCGGAGAAAAGCCAGAGCATCCCCGACACCCAGTTCGGTGGCACGAGCCATGAACGCACGGATGTCCTTCGGCAGGCAGCCGCCACCGAACCCGAGCCCAGGACGCAGGAAAGCCGCTCCGATACGCGGGTCAGCGCCGAGAATCTCGGCCAAAGTGGTCACATCACCCCCGGCAACTTCACAGATTTCAGACATTGCGTTGATGAAAGATATCTTCGTGGCGAGAAACGAGTTCGCGGCAGCCTTCGCCAGCTCGGCCGTAGCGAGATCGGTGGCGAAAAACAGCGCTCCCGCAGACAGTGGAATTGCGTAGACCCGCCGCAGGATTTCCTCGGCGTGCCTTGACTGGACTCCTGCCACAATCCGGTCCGGCCGCAACGTGTCTTTAACCGCGGAACCCTCGCGGAGAAACTCAGGGTTCCAGGCAAGCTCCGCGGCCTCACCGATCGGCGCCAGTTGGGCTAGCTGGGAAGCGAGCCCAAGTGCCGTGCCCACCGGCACAGTAGATTTCCCCACGACAAGACACGGGGATTCTAGCAAGGGACCAAGCGTGGCGATACAAGTGCTCAGCTGGGAGAGATCAGCATGATAAGAATCCCCATGCTGAGGTGTGCCAACACATATAAAGTGCACATCGGCAAAACGCGCCGCTTCCCGGTACGAAGTACTGAAACGGAGTCGGCCGTTAGCCAGTCCACGGCGCAGCAACAGATCCAGACCGGGCTCGAAGAATGGCAGTTCACCTGCCGATAGCATATTTACGCGCGCAATATCGGCGTCCACTGAAATAACATCAAAACCAAGTTCCGCCAGACAGGATGCGTGTGTAACGCCAAGGTAACCAGCGCCAAGTACACTAACCCGCAGGTTTCTCATCAATTCGCCCATAGCGCGCCTTCCTGACTTTTCCGCATTTGACGGTACCGCTATCGTTAGCACAGCTTGAATTAGAGACGCATCGACGCCTCAGGCGTTGCCCGATTACCCAACCACGGCAACTATATTCGCATCAAATCCGTCGTTGCGCCTTGCCTGATTCCACCGCACCCGCTGCTTTTGGAATAAACACTCCGCATTTATTACCGCAATAGAGCGTGCCTACGGGCCATCGTGCACGTCGGGCAGGGCCGCAAGCCCGGATCGTCCCCGAGCTGCCCACGGTCCCCGGGCAAAATCTTTCACCGCGAGGTACGGACCAGGCAGACCATGGACATGTCCGGCGGGCGGAGTGTTTGATAGCGAGTAGCGGGGGACATAGTCCCGATCTACCGGGGCAAGTATGCCCGGCCGCGCTCGGGCAGGCACGCACACGATCACCTGACGACATCGGGATGGGCGCTATGGCCAATGGAGCAGGAAACAGCCAGCCGGACGGGACTTGGCCCGACGTGAAGTCCGGGCCGCTGATCGTCGGCGGATCGCTGATCGGGGTCGGTATCGCGCTGGCGGCGGTGGGGCTGGCCATAGCCGGGGCGCACGTGGTGTCGGCCACCCGGGAGTGGATGAACCAGCTCGACGTACCGCCCAGCCAGTTCGCGCAGCTGAAATGGGAACAGGCCAAGACCGCGGCGGCGTCCGGAGCCAGCACGTGGCGCGAGCACCCCAACGCCAAGGTGCGGCTGACCCGGCGTCCCGCGTCGTCCGACTGACCGGGTCAGGCGGAACTGACCGGTTCAGGCGGGGGCGGGCTGCCGACTGGGCGATCAGCGCGGCCGCGACCGCGACGAGCCGGGCGGGCGGCACCGGCTTCTCCAGGAACGCGTCAGCTCGCTCACGCAAAGCGTCCACGTCTGCACTATTAGTGGTGTGCGCCGTGATGACGGCGACGGGCAGCGCCGGGGCCGCCTCGCGTAGCGCCCCGAGCAGCTCCAGGCCGGTCATGCCGGGCAGGTCGACGTCGGTCAGCACCAGATCCCAGGATTCGGCGGTGGCGCGGTGGAGCGCGACGACCGGGTCGAAGGTATGGACCACGTCGAAATGACCCATCCTGGTGAGGACGTGGACAGCGTAGTAGGCGGCCTCGCCGTCATCCTCGACGACGAGGATGCGCCCGCGCGGGCGGCCCGGATCTGGGGTGCTCATGCCCGTAGCCTGGCCCATCCGGGCGACCGGCACAGTTGCCGCAATGGTGCAAAACGGTTGCCGGGTAACGCGAGCGCTTACGGTCAGCGCGAGCGGGGCACGTCGGCGCGGGGAACCGTGTACCGGTAGCCGAACCCGCGGACCGCCTCGATCGGCAGTCTCGCCGTGGCCGCCTGGCCGAGTTTACGGCGCAGCCGCATGACGCCGAACTTCACCCGGTCCGGTCCCACCCCGAACGGGTCATTCCAGGCCAGCTCGAGCAACTGCTCCGCCGACAGGGTCTGTCCCGGGTGCCGGATCATGGCCGCCAGCAGGCGGAACTCGGTCGGGGTCAGATCGGCCGGCGCACCGTTGACGCTGACGTCGTGCGAGGCGAAGTTCACCAGCAGGTAGCCGTCATCGTAAACATCGGCCTGCTCCTGCGCCGCCCGCGGCCGCCGCAGCAGCGCCTGCACCCGCGCGGCCAGCTCCCGGTTGCCGAACGGCTTGGTCAGGTAGTCGTCGGCGCCGCCCTGCAGGCCGCGGACCTTGTCGCTCTCGTGCCCGTGCGCGGTGAGCAGGAGGACCGGGACATCACTCATGTCGCGGATCCGCTCCAGGACCTGCCACCCGTCGAGGGTCGGGAGCCCGATGTCCAGCACCACCAGGTCCGGGCGGCCAGCATGGAAATCGCGCAGCCCCTCCCGCCCGTCCGCGGCGCCGGTCACGTCGAACCCGCTCCGGGTCAGCACGGTGCGGATGCTGAGCGCGATGTCAGCGTCGTCCTCGATGACGAGGACCCGGCCCGTCACGCCGAACGCTCCGATGACCCGGCGGCCCGCTCCCCGGCCGGCGCCGGGCCCAGGCCCGGCTCAGGTGGAGATCCCCCCATACCCCGCCCCCCGCGATGCTCCTGACCCTGATGCCCCGCTTGACCGCATTATGTTCATATTCGGCTACACAGAGTTAGAAGCTATCGTACCGCCGCCGATGCTGTCCCGCGTAAGGGCGCCGCTTGCAGCGCGTTAGTGCGCTGCGTTTCGCATTTCATTACACAAAGTAAAAACGTCGCCACCGCTGCGCAACGCGGACGCAACCGTGATCACTCCCGGAGCCGGGAACCTGACATCAGGCAAACGGGAACAACGGAGGAAAGATGACGAGCAAAGACCTGGTCATCGCGTCGACCGCGGTGGCCGTGCGGGATTACCCGCCGCTGCCGGGGCAGGACCGGGACCGGGACGCGCTGCTCATCCGTGCGGCCGCCCGGGCGGGCGAGGTGCGGCGTGCGATGTCGCGGGCCATCCACGACCTGCGGTACCGGCCGCCGCGCCGGCGGACGGCCAAGATGCTGGTGCTCATCCCGGCGCACAACGAGGAAGCCTCGATCGGCAAGAACCTGCACACGCTGCTGACCCAGACCCGGGTCCCGGACCGCATCGTCGTGATCGCCGACAACTGCACCGACCGGACCGAGCAGATCGCCCGCCGGTACCGGGGGGTCACAGTCATGCGTACCGTCGGCAACACCGAGCGGAAGGTCGGCGCACTGAACCAGGGCTGGCTCCGCTGGCAGGCCGGATACGACTACATCGCGGGCATCGACGCGGACACCGTGCTGGCCCCGGACTGCCTGCAGCGCCTCGAGGAGGAGATGGCGGCCACCCCCCGGGCAGGCGGCGTGATGGCCCGCTACACCTTCGAGCAGCGGCTCGGGACCTCCGCGATGGCCCGGCTGCTGATCCGGATGCAGCGGCTGGAGTTCGCCTCCTGGACGGCGGACGCGCTGCACCGCAACCGCAAGACCTACGTGCTGGGCGGTCAGGCCACGCTGTTCAACGCCGAGGCCCTGCGCGCGGTGGCCGAGCGCAACCACACCCGGGAGCCCTGGGACACCAGCACCCTGGTGGAAGACATGCAGCTGACCGGCGACCTGCAGGCCATGCGTTACGTCACCAGCGTCTCGGCCACCGCTCGCGCCTACGCCGGCCCGATGTTCACGGTCCGGTCGCTGTGGGCCCAGCGCCGAAAGTGGGATGAGGGCATGATCCGGCTGCTGGTCCGCTCGACCCTGAACAAGTGGACGACCACCCTGTGGCGGCAGCAGCTCAGCCTGTTCTCCAACGGGCTCACCCGGGTCACCTTCCTCTTCCTGCTCACCGCGGCCCTGATGGTGCACCAGTACAAGTGGAGCTGGCTGTGGGCGATCCCGCCGGCCGTCGCCGTGCTGCTCAACCTCAAGCTGGCCTGGAAGGTGCCGCACCGGACCCCGGCTGACCTGATCGCGGCCGTGCTGCTGGTTCCGGTCGAGATCTACCTGGTGGTCCGGATCGCCTGTGCCACCGCGTCCTGGGCCAACGTGCTCGCCGGCATCAAGCGGGACGGCTGGGCCAAGCAGGCCCGGGCCGAGCAGGGCAGCTCCAACGGGCCGGTGCGGGTGCTCGGCGCCCTGCTGCTGGTGGGCCTGATCGGAGCGGGCGCAGTGTTCGGCTGGCTGCACGCCCCGCTGTTCGTCCAGCAGCGGACGCTCACCGTCGGCTGGGGCTTGCTGGCCACGGTCACCGCGCTGCAGACGCTCGTCATGGTCGTCCGCATCTTCCGCCCCTCACGGGGCCTGCGGCCCTGACGGCCGGCAGATCGCGGCGGCCGGGGGCGCCGCGGGCAGAGGCCCGCGGCGCCCCCGTCGTTGCGCCGTCCCGGGCCGGCCCTCAATCGGGCAGCCGCTGGGTTTCGATTCCCGGCATGACGACCGGCTCGAACTCCGGCTCGGTGAGCTCCAGGCCGGGCTGCCCGGGGGTGACACCGGTGAGCGTGAGCCCGAAGTCGTGCAGGTATTCGGTCTGGCCGTCCGCGGTGACGCGGAAGGGCCGGTCGTGGCCCGGGTAGATGACGTCGCCGATCGCCAGCAGCTTGTCGATGGTGCGCGCGGCCATCTCGGCGTTCCAGAACACGAGCGCGTTGCGGCGTTCCCGCGCCACCGTGGCGTTCTGGATCGCGTCCCCGGTGATCACCGCGATGCCGTCGCCGGTCGCCACCGCGACTGCGATCGTCCCGGCCGAGTGCCCGGGAGCCGCGACGATCTCCACCCCCGGCAGCAGCCGGGTGCCTTCCTCCACGACACGAATGCGGTCCTCGTACCGGGTGACGACCGCGTCGATCCAGTCCGGGCACGCGACGTCGTTGCGGTGCGGGTGGCGCACGTACCGCCGTTCGTCCGGGTGCATCACCACCTCGGCCCGCGCGAAGATGTCGACGTTCTCGATGTGATCCCAGTGCGCGTGCGTGCAGACCACGGTGTCGATGCTGTCCCGGGTCAGGCCCCGCTGGCGCAGCGCGGCGTCCAGGACCGGGCGCCGGCCGGTATGGCCCGTGTCGACCACGATCCGCCTGAGCAACCCACGGGCGTCCAGCCCCTCGACGAGGGTGACCGAGCAGAAAGCGATGGAGCCCTGGTCGGAACCGAGCCGGTACCCGTCGAGCAGGGTCTCCACGTTCGGGCTGCTCAATCTCACGGCATTCCTTCCTGGTCGTCCGCCCGTGCTCGCCAAGCCGGCGCCAGCCAGCAGACTAAACCGCCGGCCAGCGGCCCTGGGTGGCTGGCCCCGTCCGCGGCGGTGGCGAGTGGCGGCAGCAGCGGCCGCAACGGCAACGGCAACGGCAACGGCAACGGCAACGGCAACGGCAGCGGCAGCGGCAGCGGCAGACGGGATAATCTCGCTCAATGCGGCGAATCGGCGTGCGGGAACGGCGGGCCCGGCTCGGGCTGCGGCACCGGCTGGCCGCCGGCGCGCTGGCCGGGGATCCGGTTGAGGCGGCGGGGTCGCTGGTGGCGGTGCACAGCACCGACCCGTCCTCGGTGTACCTGACGTTGCTGGCCCGGATGGCAGGCGGCGGCATCGCGGACGTGGAGCGGGCCCTGTACGAGGACAGGACGCTCATCCGGCTGCTGGGGATGCGCCGCACGGTCTTCGTCGCCGCGCTGGACATCGCACCGGTGATCCAGGCCGCCTGCTCGCGTGCGGTGGCCGCGAACGAGCGGCGGAAGCTGCTCGGCTGGCTGGCCGATTCCGGTGTGGGCGACGACGTGGAGGGCTGGCTGGCCGGGGCCGAGGAGGCCGCGCTCAGCGCGCTAACCGCGCGCGGGGAGGCGACCGCGGCCGAGCTGGCGGCCAGCGATCCGCGGCTCCAGGTCCAGATCACGCTGGCCCGGGGCACAAAGTACGAGGGCAGGCAGAACGTCTCCAGCCGGATTCTGCTCGTCCTCGCCGCGCAGGGCCAGGTGGTGCGGGGCCGGCCGCGCGGCTCGTGGACCTCGCACCAGTACCGCTGGGCGCCGCTCGCGCCGTGGTGCCCGCAAGGGCTGGACCACTGGACGACCCAGGCCGCCGAGGTGGAGCTGGCGCGCCGCTGGCTGGACGTGTACGGCCCGGCGACGCCCGAGGACCTGCGCTGGTGGGCCGGCTGGACCAAGACGCAGGTCCGGCGGGCACTGACCGAGCTGAAACCGGCCGAAGTGGACCTGGACGGCGTGCCGGGCATCGCCCTGCCCGGCGACCTGGAGCCGCCGCCGGACGTGGAACCGTGGGCGGCGCTGCTGCCCGCGCTGGATTCCACCCCGATGGGCTGGCAGCAGCGGGACTGGTTCCTGGGCGAGCACGCGTCCCGGCTGTTCGACCGGAACGGTAACGCCGGCCCGACGCTGTGGTGGGACGGCCGGATCGTCGGCGGCTGGGCCCAGGACCGGGACGGGCGGATCGTCTGCCGGTTCCTGGAGGACGCCGGCTCGGACGCGGTGGCGGCGGCGGACGTCGTGGCGCAGCGGCTGGCCGGGATCCTCGGCCCAGTCCGGCTGACCGCCCGCACCCGCGGCATGACCTGGCTGGAGCAGGAGCTGAACAGCTGACCGCCACGCCGCCAGGGCCGCGTCCGCGCGGGCAGCGACTGATGCCCGGAAACAGCTATCCGCCGCATACGGCTCCCTTCACGCGGGCCGCTGACCGGAGCTTGTCATCGGACTCACGCACGCGATGGCAGCATCTACCGTCTGCTCTAGCAGCACGGCGATAGTCATCGGCCCGACACCACCGGGGACAGGAGTCAGCAGACGTGCCCTGCCGACAGCCTCAGCGAAGGCGACATCCCCGACGTTGCCAGGGTTATAACCGGCGTCCACGACCACCGCGCCGGGCTTGATCCAATCGCCTTCATCCGCACGTATGGCGGCTTCGACGACGAGAAGCGCGCGACGATGGAGGAGGGGGATTGCCGCACTGGCCGAGATCTGATGGCTACATGTCATGATGTCTGGATGGGGCATGGACGTCTTCCCATACGACGGGCTTGTCCGGGGACCGTTCGTTGTCGCCATTCGGGACGTCACTTACCGTACGAGCCCGCGGGAGAATGAATGAGACAGGCAAGCCCAGCGGCGAGCGTGCCAGCGTCAGTGAACCGGTACCTGCTGCCGCAGGAACGCTCGTGCATTACGGTCCGCATGCATCCAGCGGTGCTGGCCAGGCCGCTCATCCTGGTCTCCGGCCTAGTCTCCGGCGGTCTGGTGGCGGCCAGGAAACTGACCGGCCGCTCCGTGCGCCCGGAGGTCGTCTGGGGAGCGCCCCTGCCCGTCCTGCTGTATTTTCTGTATCGGGTGGCAGCCTGGCGGGTGGCGTACTTCGCCGTGACAAACAAGCGGATGATCCTGGTCAGCGGGCTTGTGGTGCGCAAGGTGGCGATGATGCCGCTGGCCAAGGTGACCGACATGAGCTTCCAGCGCTCGGCCATGGGCCGCGTCTTCGGCTACGGCGAGTTCATCGTCGAGTCCGCCGAGCAGGAGCAAGCGCTGCGCAGCGTTAATTTCCTTCCGTATCCGGAGCAGCTCTATCTGGAGGTCTGCGGCCTTCTCTTCCCGGACGCGGTGGCCGAGGCCCAGCAGGATCAAGACCAGTTGCCGGATTCACACGGTTGAGTTGTCATCAAGTTGCTTGCGCGGAGAATGCCAGGCCGTACGCGACGGCTATGCGGCCTGATCATGTCCAATGCGTGCCCAAATGTCGCTTGCCACTAAAGTTCATGCAGGCCACATCTTGAGCAATAGTCAAGACCTGTGGATCAAGATCTTAGGCGGCTTCCGGCTCGGTGTTCTCGCCGGGCCGTTCGACCAGTTTTCCGTTGACGAAGGTCGCCCCGGCGCGCACGAGCGCCACGAGGTGCGGGGCGTTGACGGCGCGCCAGCGGTCTTGCGCGGATTCGATGAGCTTGAACGCCATGGCCATGCCCGCCGCCCGTGAGCCGGGGCCCTTGGTGACTTTGGTGCGGTGCCGGACCGTGGCGAAGGTGGATTCGATCGTTCCTCAACGCCCGGTACCGGCGGGCGATCAAGGCCAGAGGCCACTTCCTATCGACGAGCAGGCGGCGCTAAAGTGCCTGTGCCTGGTCACCCGGTCCCTCGACCCGGCCGGCACCGGCCAGGCCCGGTGGACGATGCGGTGGGAAACCCGCTTTGAACGCGTTCGCCATCACCTTCAGCGACCGCTTCCCGGCCGCTGAAACCTACTAGCCGAACCGCCGGAAACACCTTTACCGAGACAGCCCCCACGCTCACTCAGAACGAGTCGCGGCTGGTTCGGGGGTCCTCGCTGGCAGCGGCGGTGGAGTAGAGGTCGCCTCGGGCTGTACGTCGCCAGGGCCGTGCCAGGTTTTCGTGTTCACGGTCGATGTCGGCGATTGCGACCGCGGCGGCCTCGGCCGCCGCACAGCGTGCCGACCAGGATCCGTCCGGGCCGACGATGCCGGACGGTGCGACGAGAGCATCTGCGGTGCAGGTGGCGTAGCTGATCCAGTAGCTGTTGCTGCTGGCGTGGCCTTGTGCCTGCAGCGCAAACGATGCGCCGGGGCCCTGCGTCGAGAGCAGTACGCAGTGGACATCGGCCCGCTCGTAGTCCAGGAACAGCTCCGGGTACACAGACTCCATGCCGAGCGCGCAGCCGAACCGGACGCCCTCGACGTCGAAGGTGACCGGGCTGGTACCGGGCGTGTACATGTAGCTGACCTTGGTGTTGGACAGCATCCGCTCGTCGTAGCGCGTGACGGCCCGACCATGATTGTCGATCACGTAGAGGCTGTTGTGCGGGCGATGAGGCGCGGTAAGCCGGTGCACGGCACCAACGACGGTCCACAACTTCAGGGACGCGGCGTGTCGGGCGATCGACCGCAGCTCGGCCTGTTGCGCTTCCCAGCCGAAGCGGGTCCAGTCGGCCTCGGCCACCGTGTTGGGGTTGCTGGACATGATCCGTTTGTTCGGTGCGCAGATCGCGCCCTCGCAGAAATGGATCAGCCGCGCACCCTGCCCGTGGGCCCGGGACATCAGTTGCCTGATATCACGGCCAGCACGGTGCAGGGCCGCCGCGGTACTCGGGTCGCTCGGCGTATCGAGCTGCGCGGCAGCGATTCGGATGGGATCTGTGTTCGGCATGGAATCTCCCGAAGGGACCGCCTGGAAGTGCCGAAGCGCCGCGGTGTAGGACTCGCCGGTCTTAAGAGCACGAGCACGCACACGCCGCTTGAAATTCTTGTTCGCTGTCATCGGCCTTCCAGCATCTCGGCGCCGAGCCCCCAGCAGCCGTCGACGTCCGAGACGAACGGACCATGACAACGATCCGAGGCCTATGCCCCTTTGCCTCTCACCGTGGCCGCGCGTGGGAACGACCCGAAGAGGTTCGGCGTGGACCACGCCGTCATCGAGAGCCTAGCTCCCTGTCGCCGTGTGCTGCAGCAGGCTGGACGGCCGACACACCGCCCATCTCCGGCCGAGCGACCGATCCCCTTCGGGACCATCTGGCCGACGCCCGATTTGTCAGACGCTCAGTAAGACGGGGGCGTGTTGTCTCAGGGGGGCCAGTCCGAGCCGGGGCTGTACCGGGCCCGGCGTTGTTTCCGCTCGATCAGCGCCAGCGCGAGACACAGGAGCGCGGCCGAGTTCTGGCAGATGGTGGCGCCGTCTTTGCGGGCGGTCCAGGCCCGGGGAAACGGCGCGTAGCTGATGGCCCACTGCGGGAACGCCTGCCGCAGCCGGATCAGCAGCTCCGGCCTGTCCCCGTCCCGGCCCGGGGCCCCGCCGTCGTCCTCGTCCTCGTCGCGGGCGTCGTCTTGGTCGTCGTCCTCGCCGGGAGCGTCGAGGTAGTCTGCTGTGCCGGGCGGGTCAACGCCGCGCGGCACCGGGTGTGCCGCATAGTCGGTGTCGATCCTGGCGGCCAGCTCGTCCAGGGTCTGCCCGGTGAGGAACCGGCGGGTGTCGCGGCGCAGCGCGGTCCACTGGTCCCGGGTTATCTTGAGCTTGCGTGTCAGCCGGGGCTGTGACCTGCGGTGTCCTGTCGTGGACAGTGTCGCCGGCGGGGCGCTCGCGGCCTGATTCCGGTTGTTTCACCGTTCTGGATCGTTACCTGATCGGGTCCGTGCCGATCGCTGGTCGCCGAGTGCGCGTGCGAGCTGGCGGCGGAGCCGGGCGTTCTCGTCGGCGAGCTGCTTGCTGCGGTCGAGGGCGGCGGTGAGCCTGGCGCGCAGCGACGCGTCGCTGGCCCGCTGGCCGGCCGGGATGGCGCCGGCGGGGCCGGCGCCATCTGTGTTTTTCCGCAGCCGGCGGATCTGGTCGCTGATGTCAGGCTGGGTATAGAGCCACGACCGTGAGATTCCCCCTGCCTGCGCGATGCCGGCGAACGTCACGGGAGTGCCGGCCCGGTCGAGCTCGTGCAGGGCCTGGATGGCCTTCGCCCGGGTCAGCTCGTGCCGCCGGGCGGCGGCCTCGGAGAGCGGGTCAGGACGCACCGGCCGCCGCCTCCCCGCTGGCTTGGATGGCGGTGATGATCTTGTCGAGGTTGCCGGCGACCTGCCGGTTCATCTCGGCGACGCGGGCCTGGCCCGCGGCTTCGGCGGCGGTGATGATCTGCAGGGTCTGCTGCCGCTGGGCATGATGCTGCGGGAGGAACTCCGCCGTGGTCACGAACATCGGGCATGTCAGGCACGAATTTGCATGCGGGCAGGTGCGCACCATGGGAAGCTCGCAGTAGCCGTTCGGCAGTGCCTGGGTGGCCCGGGACAGCCGCTGTTTCGCCCAGGCGGCCTCACCGAGCGGCCCGTCGGCCCGGACCTGCACGGGCTGGCCCTCGGCGTTGACCTTGCGGGCCCTCTCCCAGTGCTCGCGGACGGTCTTATCCGACAGACGGGCATAGTGGGCGGTCATTTCAGCGGAATCGTGGTCGAGTATTTTCTGCACGACGTGCTGGGGGACGTCGCGGTTGATCAGGACCGTGCCCAGCGTGTGACGCCATTGATGGGGAGTCAGGCGGACAGGTTCGCCGTGCTCGTCGCGGATGTCGCAGTCTTCCAGCCACCGGTAGAGCCCGTCCCGGTAGGTGCTGGAGTCGATCGGGCGGGTCCCGTCGATGTTGGCCGTGGGCCGCGGGAACAGGACCGGGGTCCCGTCCGGGTGCCGTTCCCGGTTGCGTTCCCGCTGCCGGGTGATGAGCGCTTCCAGTTCCTCGTCGATGGGGACGAGGGCCTCGCGTTTCATTTTCCGGTTGTAGTAGCGGAGGTAGGGCGCGCCGTCGGCGTCGCGGACGGTGCAGCCGGACGGGATCGCGGTGGCGTCGGTTATCCGCAGCCCGCAGCGGATCAGGATCAAGGTGATCAGCCGGTAGGCCGGGTTGTCCTGCCGGGCCAGGCTGGCGGGGTCCTCAACCTGGGCCATGACGTGCCCGGCGAGGGCCCGCGGGAGCCGGCGGCCGGGGCGGGGGTAGTCCTCGGGGAAGATCACCGCGGACGCGGGCAGCGAGGCGTTCCACTGGTGGCGGCGGACGTCGCGCAGGAGCGTGGCGACCTGGCCAACGTGGTCGCGGTGGTCTCTCTTGCCGGCCATCGCCGCGGCCAGGTCCGCGAGGTAGCGCTCGAGCACGTCCCGGCTGAAGCCGCCGGCGCCGGCGACGCCCGCGGCGGCGAGGAACCCCGAGAGCCGGGTGAGCGCCCGGACGCCGCGGTAGCAGGTCTGCGCCTCCAGGCCGGTGCTCAGCCGCCATCGCGTCCACCGTTTGGCCAGGTCCTTGAGCCACTGCTGGCTGATGCCGGCGAACTGCAGGGTGGCGCACCGGGAGACGATGCCAAGGCGGCGCATGTGCCAGGTGTCGCGGGGGTACTCGTTGTCCCAGCCGGCGCCCTCGGCGAGGGCGGTGACCTTGCGGTGCGCGTAGATCAGCAGCGCGACCGGGTGCTTGCTGCTCGCGGCATGAAGCGGGCAGGCGGCCCGCCAGTCCTGCTCGCTGCGGCCGAGCAGCGAGGCCTCCCCGCTGCCGGCGAGCCAGCCGGCTATGGACCGGACGGTGGTGGGCTTGGTCCTGATCATGTTGTCGTCGTGCCGGCACTGCAGGGCGTACTGGACTTCCAGCCGCAGCCGGTCGGGCAGCGCGGTCAGGTCGGCCTGTTCCCGGCCGCCGGCGGGCTGATCGTAACCGGCGGCGAATTCCTCCAGGTCCGGGCAGCCGAGGTTCTTCCGCCGCCGGTGGTGGGAGTAGCACAAGGCGGCCCCTGGGTGCGCCCACAGCTGGCAGTAGCTGATCCGGCAGGTTCCCTGCCCGGTATCGGGGACGACGGGCGGCAGCCCGGCGAGCCATCCGCCGTCCTCGCCCGGTTCCCCGGCCCGTTGCCATGCGCGCAGGTGCCGGGGGCAGAGCCGGCGGCGTGCCGTCCCGAACCCGCAGCCCGGGACCTTGCAGCCGGCCAGCGGCGCATGCCCGAACCAAGGCCCGGCCGCATCCTCCGACACGGCGAACGCGCCGGGATCGGGACGCCCGGCGTGAGCCCACCGGTGGTGGTGGCCATGGCACATGCCGACCGTCCGGGCTGGCCGGCCGCACTGCGGGACGCGGCAGGCATCGCCGCCGAACACCGGGTCAGCGGGATCGAAGACCACCACGCCGGCACGGAACTCCGGGCGCACCGCGGCCATCAGCTTTTCCAGCAGGCCGGCAGGAATCCGGTGCTGCCCGCCATCCGCGGCCTCCGGGCCGGTCACCGGCTGTCCTCCCCGCCGTCGAAGACGGTCGCGGTGACGCTGACCGCGACACCGCTGCGGACGCCGCGGGCGTGCAGGTAGACAGGCGCCCCGTTCCCGGACGGGGTCTCGGTGACCTCGTCCAGTCCCAGTGCCCGCCGCCATTCCCCGAATAGTCCGCGCCTGCCCGCGGCGGGAGCGAGGACCTGGCCGGACAGGGCACCGCCGGACGCGGTGACGGTCCACGCGATCACCGGAAGATCCGGGTGCGCCTTCAGGATGGCCGCCAGCTCGACGGCGGCCATCCGCTGCCAGCGGGAGCGGTCGGCCCGCGTGATCCAGCCGCCGGTCACCAAGACACTTCCTTCCCGGTGAACCAGCCGGCCTTCTCCAGTGCCGCCCGCGCGTCCTCCGCGGTCAGATGGCCATAGACGGAGGACGTGACAGCTACCGACGAATGTCCGAGCAGCGTGGACACGACCTCGATGGGGACGCCGTCGCGCAGCCACCTTGTCGCCGCGCTGTGACGGAACCAGTGGGGATCGAAAGCGATCCCGGTCCTGCCCCGGAGCCGCAGGACGAGGTCATAGGCCGCCTGATACGACCACGCCTGCCCCTTCGGCTCCGCCCAGATGTTCACGAACACGTAGTCGCTGTCGATGCCGCCGTACTCCTCGTGCAGGTAGTCGGCATAGAGCCGGATCAGGTCCGGCCCGACGGGGACGCCCCGGCCTCCGGACTTGGCCCTCGCCCCGTTCGCGTTCTCCCGCGGCACGATGCTGACCTCGGACTCGGCGGCGGCGATGTCCTCATGCCGGAGGCCGAGTACTTCGCCGGCCCGGCAGCCTGTCTCGTGAAGAACGGCGAAGAAGAACCGGTCCCGCAGCCTCGTGCAGGCATCGAGGATCGCCTGCATCTCGGCGGCTGCCAGGACCCGCGGCAGCTTCTTCGGCGCCTTCAGCGCGATGGCCCGGCCGCGATACGGCTGCCCCTTGCTGATGTGGTGCAGGAACGGCTTCCAGCCGCCCCGCCCGCCGGCCCTCCACTCTGCCAGCAGGTCGCCGACCCCGGCTCCGGTGCGGGCCTGGTGCGCATAGAACGCGCTCACGGCCGCGAGCTTGCGGTTTACCGTCGAGGCGCTGACCTCGGCCGCCACGGACGGCAGCACCGCGACCTCTCCCGATCGCCCCGCAAGAGGGAGCTGCAGCCAGGCGACGAACTCGCCGATGTCCTCCAGCCGGGCCTCGCGCCAGTCCAGCCCCCGGAACCCGAGGAACTGCCAGTAATTCTTGAGATCATGAGCGTATGCCTTCACCGTGTTCGGTGACCGCCCGATGTCGGTGAGATAGGCCAGGAACCTCTCGACCGGGACGACCGGCACATCGTCGTCCCCCAGAACCGTCCACGATCGCGTCCCCGAACCGGGGACCGCCACCGGATGCACGAGCATCGTCTCCTCCTTGAACCACGTCATGGACAAGGCAGGAGATAACCACGATCAGACCGTCATCCGGGCAGGGGAGTATGCCCGTGACGGACGTTAAAGACACTCAGTGAGGAGAGATAACCGGGCGTAGCTGATGATGTAGGCGTCGCCCCACTCCCAATCCAGCGATTCCAGGGTGACGCCCGGGTCCCCCATTATGGCCGGGCCGTCTCGGCTGGCGGTGCCGGTGGTTTGCGGCCGATGCCGGCCAGGACCTGCCCGGCGCGTTGCGTGAACGGGGCCGCGGTCGGCCAGCCGGCCTGCCACGCGCGGGCGTCCGCGATCCCCGGGCTGATCAGGTCCAGGCCGGTAAAAAACGAGGCCACATCCTCGGGGGTGTGGTTATAGACGGCGGCGGCGTCGTAGGTGCGGGTGATCTGAGCGCCGATGGCCGGATCCCCGCACCCGACCGTGATGATCACATGCGAGCCGGGGGCCAGCCCGGAAATGTAGGCGGCGGCGAGGTCGCGGGCGGTCGCCGCGTCCATGAAGTGCAGCACCATGGCCAGGATCAGGCACGCCGGCTCGGTCAGGCCGATCAGCCCGGTGGCCTGGACGGCGTCCAGCACGGCGGCGGGTTTGCCCAGGTCGGCGGCGACGGCGGCGACGTGGTCGTCGCCGCTTGCGGCCAGCGCCCACAGGTGGTTGAGTACCACCGGGTCGTTGTCCACGTACACCACGGCGGCGGTGCTGTCGTGGCGGCGGACGATTTCATGGACGGCCGGGCTGGTGGGCAGCCCGGCGCCGAGGTCCACATACTGGCGGATGCCCTGCGCCAGGACATAGTCCAGGGCGCGGGCCAGGAACCGGCGGTTGCCGGCCACCATCTGCCGCACCCCGGGGTAGATGGCCACCAGCCTTTCGGCCAGGTCCCGGTCCGCCGCGAAATTATCTTTCCCTCCCAGGAGGAAGTCGTACGCGCGGGCAATGTTCGGCCGGGTGACGTCGAAGGGCATCAGCGGCTCCGTCAGG
>CAVRHH010000014.1:0-205253 GCA_963720945.1 uncultured Actinomycetes bacterium
GAACTCGACCACGTCGCCGTCGCGCATGACGTAGTCCTTGCCTTCGATGCGGACCTTGCCCGCGGCGCGGGCCGCCGTCAGCGAGCCGGCCGCGATCAGGTCGTCGTAGGAGACGATCTCGGCCTTGATAAAGCCGCGCTGGAAGTCGGTGTGGATGACACCGGCCGCCTCCGGGGCGGTCGCGCCGGCCCGGATCGTCCAGGCGCGGGTCTCCTTCGGACCCGCTGTGAGGAACGTCTGCAGGCCGAGCGTGCGGAAGCCGGCCCGGGCCAGCTGGTCCAGTCCAGGCTCCCCGAGACCGGCCTCGGCCAGCAGTTCCGCCGCTTCGTCCTCCGGCAGTTCGGCCAGGTCGGCCTCGGTCTTGGCGTCCAGGAAGATGGCTTCCGCGGGCGTGACGAGCGCGGCCAGGCGATCGCGCAGTGCCGCGTCGGCCAGCTCGTCGGTGTCGGAGTTGAACACGTAGAGGAATGGCTTGGCCGTCAGCAGCTGGAACTCGCGCAGGTCGGCCGGGTCGATCCCGGCCGAGGCCGCGCCGGCGAACAAGGTCGTGCCGGTGTCCAGCAGCTTCTGTGCCCGGGTGACGGCGTCCGCTACCCGGATTCTGATCGCATCTTTGCCGGACTTCGTTTCCTTGGCCAGCCGGGCGGTGGCCCTCTCCAGCGTCTGCAGGTCGGCCAGGATCAGCTCGGTGATGACCGTCTCAATGTCCCGTTCGGGAGAAATATCACCCTCGACGTGGCTGACGTCGGGGTCGGTGAAGACCCTGACCACCTGGCAGATCGCGTCGGTCTCGCGGATGTGGCCGAGGAACTGGTTCCCGAGCCCCTGCCCCTGCGCGGCGCCGCGGACCAGGCCGGCGATGTCGACGAACCGCACGGTGGCCGGGACGACCCGGGCCGAGTCGTACAGCTTGGCCAGCTCGGCGAGCCGCGAGTCGGGTACCCCGACGATGCCCACATTCGGCTCGATGGTCGCGAACGGGTAATTGGACGCCAGCGCGCCCGCCCGGGTCAGCGCGTTGAACAGAGTGGACTTGCCGACGTTGGGCAGCCCGACGATTCCGATGGACAAACTCACGTGGCGATTTTAGGTGCCCGCGCCCACCGGGCCGGACGCGCAATGTCCCGGCGGCCTGTCGAAACGGGCCGCCGACGGGCCGCGAAGCCGACGCCGTGGCCGCCTACCAAGCCGCCCTGCGGCTCAGCCTGCCCGCCGCCGAACGCGGCTACCTCCAGGACTGCGCCGGCGAACTGATCCCGGGCGCCCGTTTCCGAGGCTGAGCTCTGCCCGTGACGTCCGGGGGTGAGCTCCGGGAGCGAGGAGCTGGGCGGGGTGGGGTGACGCGGCGTGTCAGGGAGGCATTGTCCGACTCGGCTGCCAGTATTGACACACATGAGCGCGATCATGCTGATTGCCGGGCTGGTGCTCGGGATCCTCATCGGGGCGGCGATCGGGTACCTGTACGCCCGCGGCCGGATCGCGTCCGCGACCACCGACCTGGCCGGCCAGGCCAGCGCCGCGGCGGAGCGGGCCCGCGCCGCCGAGCAGCGGGCCGCGATGATCGAGCGAGCCGAACGGGAGCGGGCGGCGCTGATCGACGGCCAGCTGGCCCAGCGGTTCCAGAGCCTGTCCGCGGAGGCCCTGGACGCCAGCACGGCCCGTTTCCTCGACCTGGCCGAGGGCCGGCTGCGCGCGGAAAACGTGAAGGCGGCCGGGGAGCTGGAAAACCGCCGGGCCGCGGTCGAGCATCTCATCGGCCCGCTGAAGGACACCCTCACTAGGCTGGAGGCCCAGCTGCGTGAGTCGGACTCAGCGCGCCGCGCCTCGCACGCCGCCCTGGCCGAGCAGGTCAACCTGACCAGGCACAGCGCGGAGCAGCTCCGCGACCAGACGCAGAACCTGGTCACCGCGCTGCGCCGCCCGGAAGCGCGCGGCCGGTGGGGTGAGCTGCAGCTGCGGCGGGTGGTCGAGCTGGCCGGGATGACGGCCCGCTGCGACTTCGAGGAGCAGGTCGCGGTGGCCGGGGACGGCGCCGCCCAGCGGCCCGACATGGTGGTACGGCTGGCGGGCGGCAAGAACATCGTGGTCGATTCGAAGGTCTCGCTCGCCGCCTACCTGGAAGCGGTGGAGGCGACCGACGAGTCCGTGCGCGCGGCCCGGCTCGACGCGCACGCGCGGCACGTCCGCGAGCACGTCGACCGGCTGGCCGCCAAGGCGTACTGGACGGCGCTGAGCCCGGCACCGGAGTTCGTCGTGCTGTTCATCCCGGGTGAGGCCTTCCTCGCCCCGGCCCTGGAACGCGACCCCGGCCTGCTCGAGCACGCGATGACGCGCCGAGTGCACATCGCCACCCCGACCACGCTGGTCACCATGCTGCGGACCGCGCAGTACGCATGGCAGCAGGAGGCGCTGTCGGAGAACGCCCGCGCCGTGTTCGACCTGGGACGCACACTGCACGACCGGATTGCGGGGCTCGGCCGGAACATGGATGCGCTCGGGCGGACGCTGACCAAGGCGGTGACGGCCTACAACCAGACGGTCGGATCGCTGGAGAGCCGGGTACTGGTCAGCGCGCGGCGCCTGAGCGAGCTCGGGGTGGTCGACAGCGAGCTGCCGTGCCCCGCGCCGGTCGAGGAGGTCGCGCGCGGGCTTTCCGCCCCTGAACTGGTAGAACCCGTTCCTGAGCTGCCCGCCCCGGTCCCGCCGGTGACCGGGCCCGGATCAGAACCGGGCACGGAATCGCCCGATATATACGACCGCGATCAGCTCATCGAGGCGTCACAATGGACCTGAGACCGGCCTGGCCGGCGGTTTCCCGGAACGAGGTAGCGCCACGATGGGAGGGCGAAGCGCAGGCGTGCCCGACTACACGAGGCAAGGTTCGCCGCGGTCGCGACCGGGCCCGGCCGTCGCCGCGGATGACGCCACGGATGACGCCGCTGGGCGGCCCGGGACGGGCGGCGCGTCGGCCGTGCCGCGTGCGGGCGGGCCGGATGACGCCGGGAGCGGGATGAGCCGGCCGCGGCCAGGGTCCGTCACCGGCCCGGACGTCCCGCCGGGGGAGGCGGGACGGGCCGATTTCGCGGCCACAGCCCCGGGCGGCCCCGGGCTTCGCGGAGCCCGGGAACCTTACCGGGCCCCCGAGCCCCGTGAGCCGCGCGGGCCTTACCGGCCTCCGGAACCGCGCCGCCGTGAGCCCATGGATGACGGCGGGCGCACCGCCTCCGCCGGCTCCGCCGGCCCCGGTGGGCCAGCCGGGCCGCGGGGGCCCCGTGCGGGCGGCTCGCCGCCGGTCGTGCGCCTGACCGGCCGCGGCGCGATCCTGGCCCTGCTGGTGCTGTCTTTCGCCGGTCTTCTCCTATCAGACTGGCTGGGCTGGGGACTGCTGGCCGATGTGACGTTCGTCGCGGCGTGCGTCGTGATCGCCTGCTACGCCAAGCCCAGCGATCTGCTCGCGGTCTCCGTGTGCCCGCCGCTGGCGTTCTTCGTCGCCTGTGTCCTGGCCAAGCTGGCCACCTCGGCCGGCGGAACGGCGGCGGCCGAGGGCACGCTGATCACACTGGCCACTTCGGCACCATGGCTGTTCCTCGGCTCGGCGGTGACGATCCTCATCGGGCTGCGGCGCGGCCTGCTCGACAACATTCGTGACCTGCGCCAGGGCCTGCGGGGTGATCCGGACGGGGCGCCGGAGCATGTCCGCAGGACGCTGGGCGGCTCCGGCCGCCCAGCGAGCCGGGACCCCGGCGGGCCCGCGCGGCCCGGCGGCACCACATGGAGACGCTGAACACCGGGCACGGGGACGAGCGCGACCCGGAGCATGGGCACGGATCGGGGCACGGGCACGGGCTGGAGAATGGGCACGGGCCGGGACACGGGCATGGGCTGGAGAATGGGCACGGGCCGGGACACGGCCACGAGCACGGGCGAGGACACGGCCACGAGCACGGGCCGGCGGCGGGGAAGCGGCCGCCGGGCGCCCAGCTAGGGCACCGGCTGGCGCACCTGGCCTGGCCGCACAGCCACGACGCCGCCGCCCGGGTCGACCGGGTCATGGAAGCCTCCGCCCGCGGCATGCGAACACTATGGGTGTCGCTGGCCGGGCTGGGCGGGACGGCCGCGGCGCAGGCCGCCGTCGTCGCGGTGTCCGGTTCGGTGGCCCTGCTGGGGGACACCATCCACAACGCCGCCGACGCGCTTACCGCGCTGCCGCTCGGGGTGGCGTTCCTGGCCGGCCGCGGCAGGCCACCCGCCGGTTCACCTACGGGTTCGGCCGGGCGGAAGACGTCGCGGGGATCTTCATCGTCGTCCTCATCGCGCTGTCGTCGGCGCTGGCCGCCGTGGCCGCGATCAGCCGCCTGCTGCACCCGGCCACTGTCTCCCACCTGCCCGCGGTGGCGGCCGCAGCGGTAATCGGCTTCCTCGGCAACGAAGGGGTGGCCCGCTACCGGATCCGGGTCGGCCGCGAGATCGGGTCGGCCGCGCTGGTCGCCGACGGGCTGCACGCGCGCACGGATGGCTTCACGTCACTGGCCGTGCTGCTCGGCGCGGCCGGCGTCGCGCTCGGCTGGCGGCAGGCCGATCCGGTGATCGGACTGGTCATCACGGTGGCCATCCTCTTCGTGCTGAAGAGCGCGGCGCAGGAGGTGTTCCGGCGGCTGATGGACGCGGTCGACCCGGCCCTGCTGGACACGGCCGAATCCGCGCTGGCCGGTGTGGATGGGGTGATCGAGGTGAGCCAGCTGCGGATGCGCTGGATCGGCCATCACCTGCACGTGGAGGTCACCATCGTGGTCGACGCCCGGCTCAGCGTCCGGGACGCCCATCATGTAGCGGTCGGCGCCGAGCATGCGCTGCTGCACGCCATCCCCCGGCTGACCACGGCGCTGGTGCACGCCGACCCGGCATCCGGAGGCCCGGACGATCCGCACGCCCTGCTCGCTCACCACCGCCGGGAAGGGGATGCCTGACCGGACCGCCCGAGGACCCGGCGAGGCGCGCCGGCGGTCCGGGGCCCGCGCCGATACCCGGCTAGGGCGCTGCGGGCCGGGCGGTTCGCCCGGCGCCGTCGCGTGCGGCCAGGGCGGAGATTTCGCCGAGGATGGCGGGCCAGAGGGCCCTGGGCAGGTCGTGGCCCATGCCCGGGTAGATGACCAGCCGGGCGCCCGGGATGGCGGCCGCGGTTGCGTGGCCGCCCTTGGGCCGGATCACCGGGTCCTGGTCGCCGTGGATGACGAGGGCGGGAACCCGCAGGGCCGCCAGGTCCTTGCGCCTGTCCCCGGAGGCGATGACGGCGGCGCGCTGACGCAGGCCGCTGTCGCGCGTACCCGGGTGGCGCTGGTATGAGCGGCGGCCGAGGTCGCGCACGGCTGGCTCATCGAGGGGGTAGCCGGGTGAACCGATGGCTCTCTTCAGCGCGACCGCCTCCTCCGCCGCTTGCGCCGGATCCGTGACGGGGGTACTGGCCGCCCGCGCGATCGCCCGCATCGCGGCGATTGTGGGCATGCTGGCAATCCGGGCAGCGGGCGTGGACATGATCGAGGTAAGCGAGCGCACCCGCGAAGGGTGCCGCATGGCGAGCACCTGGGCGATCATCCCGCCCATGGAGGTGCCGGCCACGTGCGCGGACGGCCAGCCGAGCGCGTCCATCACCGCGAGGGCATCGTGCGCCATGTCCTCCAGCCGGTACGGCGCCAGTGATGGCCGGAACAGGGTCGCGAGCCATCCAGGCGCCGGCACGCCCGTCAGGTGCGTGGAAAGCCCCGTGTCGCGATTATCGAACCTGGCGACCTGGAAGCCGCGCCCCGCCAGGGCGGCGCAGAAATCCTCGGGCCAGATCAGCATCTGGACCCCGGTACCGCTGATCAGCAGCAGCGGTGCTCCGTCCGGGGCACCGAAGGTTTCATAGGCGATCATGACGTCCCCGTTACGCGCGGTGTCCATGGCCGTGTCCTCCCGTGAGCTACCCTTGATCAGTGAATGATGTTCAATGAATATTGATTCAATGAATCAAGTTTCACTCAAGTTATGTGCCACGTCAAGGAGGAGCGTGCCCCCAGAAAAACCGGCCGCCGGCAGCCGCAAGGCCAGGGCGGCACAGACCGAGGTCGCGCTGAAAGAAGCCGCGCGCCGGGTCTTCGCGCGCAGCGGCTACCTCGATGCCAAGATCACTGACATCACCGCGGAGGCCGGCCGCTCCGTCGGCTCGTTCTACAAGCATTTCGCCGGGAAAGAGGAGGTTCTCCAGGCGCTGCTGGCCGACTGGATCGCCCAGGCGGGTGCGGAGCTGACGATCCATGAGGCGGGCGACGATCTGTCACAGGAACCGGCGCTGCGCGCCCGGGTAGCCGTGTACTGGCACACCTACCGCGCGCACCTCCCGGAGATCCGGGCCTTGCAGCAAGCCGCACTCGTCAGCCCCGAGTTCGCCCGGCAGCTGGCGCAGACCAGGCACGCCGAGTTGCAGACCATGCGCGACCACCTTCAGCGGCTGCGGGCCGCGGGATACAAGCTGCCGGGCGATCCAGCTGTGCTGGCCTCAGCGTTCGATGCCCTGCTCGACGGGTTCTGCGCGGTCTGGATCGCCGGCGGCGGAGAACCTATCGGCCGGCCCCTCAGCGACGATGAGGCGATCGACACCCTCACCGGACTGCTCCGCTACGGCCTGCTCGGCCCCCGGGGATGAAAAGGGGAAACGCAGCTCCGCCGCGCCCGCGATCCGGGCCTGCGGGAACTGAGGAGGAGCCGGGCGGCCGGCGGGCAGCCCGCCCCGGTACCGGTACGAGGTTTGGGCAGAGTTCCCCGCAGATAGGGAGACGAGACAAACCCTACCCAGGTCGGCCCGCCCGCCGGCTCGTCATCGAGTGGACGGCTCAATTGTGACCCGCACCGGGCTAACGCGGCGACCATGACCGGCCGCGCAGGCTGAAGAAGGCAGGCACCGAGCACGGAACACCCGCCCAGGCTGGGGACGAGCGCCGCCGCACTCGTCCCCAGCCGCGCACCGGGCACGGAAGCAGCAGCAACAGCAGGATGGCCCGCCCACCCTCCTACCACCGGTCCCGTCCACACGGAACGCCCAGCCACCACACCCGGCCGCACCCGCGGGCACTGTTCTGCTACGGCACCTGACGACGCCGCAGATCCCCGGACCGTGACGGCCGCCGACGCCGGGGCTGCCGCCTCAGACCCGCGTCCAAAGGGCTCGACGCCCCTCGTGTTTATTACCCCGTGCTCCGCGCACACGGCTGGCTCTTCGCCAGCACCACGCCGGGGACACCCCGGACCCCGGGGTGTACGCGATGGCCGACCTTGCGGGGGGCTCGTCACGAGGAGACTCTACTGACCCTTGCCGCATCAGGCTACGTTTGCCCGCTACAGACCAAGCCGCAGCGCCACGGCCGATTCTTCAATCAGGCGGATACGGGGCTCATTAGCCCGCCGCCGACTACTGCTGCGGGGCGCGATGTCGAGTATTGCGGCGGCTCCACCCACCGCAATAGCCAGGCGATCTCCTTATATGAGAACTCATGCGTCCCGGGGCTTACCCTATCAATCAGGGTCTCTTCTCGTTCGGCCAAGTACACCGAAAGACTCGGGTATCAAAGTGACCACGGCGCCGCCAGCAATTCCGAAGAAGATTCCAGAGAGAAATGCCAGGTGATTATCCCGCTGCAGCCCGGGTATGCTCGCCGCAACGACCGGGATGGGTGCACTAGATTGGCTATCAAGGTTGTCACTCAACGTACTTGTCCAGACCCAATTCGTACCCGTCATCGCCGTCGGGGATATCCCGCCTTGTATGGAATACTGCGACAATGCTTCGCCTGGCAGCTCGAGAGTCCGCGTCACAGATCCGGTTCCTTCCGCCAATGTAACTCGCGGCAGCTCAGCAGTCAGATATGAGCCGCGTGATGCAATCGGCGAGCCCTGTTGCCAGCAGAAGCGCACGAACATGAATGGCTGAACTGGTGCCTGACTCGGCGGGATACTAGTAGATGTTCCCGTGATCACGTACTCAGTTGCGGTAGCACGGGCGGGCTCCGATAGTTTTTCTGTTGGGACCGGTCCCGGCCGGGGCGGGCAACTGTAGCCGTTAAAGCCCATTACATCCAGGCTCCACGTTATCTGCTGCAGGTGCGGGCCGAAGTCACCATAGACTTCCAATGTCAACCTCGCACGCTCGCCGGAGAGTTGCGTGAGGTAGGAATAAACAGACAGACTTCCCGGCACAAGCGTGAGAGGAGGGGGAGTAAAAGCCAGATTGAACGCCGGAGCATTAGGTACCCCAGATGGCCCACTTGCGGCCGGTTCGAACCGAAAGCCTAGGACAAAGAATACGCTTGAGACAGCGACCAGGGCACCGAGCTTTGCGAAGACCAGTATGCCACTCGGAAGAGAACCCGAACTGTGGAGTGCGCGTTGGCGTGGCAGATCCCCGTTGTCTGGGGCCGCTGTCTCAACGACCGAATTGGCGCCCTCGGAGGCCCCTTCCACTGTAGGAAGGTGCGACTCGGGGTGACCGGGCACCGGCAAGGGGCCACGACCGGATTGCCCACCTGGATCAGTGGTCATCTCGGGACCCAAAATGATTCATCGCCCGACCACCACCGTAAGCGATGGCTGTTGGCAGCCGGAACCTAGCCGGAACAGCATTCGCCACCTGAATCACCCGCGTTTTCCGACAACGGTTGTCCTGAGTGCTCTCTATTCATGCTGACGTCATGGTCTACATAGCTGGTCTCGCCTCTCCTCGTCGAGGCTATGGTGACGGACCCGAGTTCCCCGCACCGGGGGACAATCAAGGTCCCGAAGAGACAGTTAGGTCGACGCCTGTAGAGACAGCGTTCACTTGCTCCCCTCCAGGTGGAGATGAGGAGATAACCACCCCTTGGCCCACGACGTCAGAAGGTTGGTAGCTAATCGTGCCGACGCTAAGACCACCAGCTTGACTGAGCGCTGCCTCGGCCTGCGAAAGAGTGTCTCCGGCAACAGCCGGAACGGTTATGATAGGTGGGTGACTGATGCAGGCACAACCCTTAGACACAGTAATATTGATCTGCGAATTCGGGTTGACAATCGTACCTTGCGTCGGGACCGATTCGGCGATCACCTTGTTTCCGTACTCGGCCGTGTGGACATACGTCGTAGTGCCGACCCGCAAGCCAACCTGGCTTAAGGTGATCGCTGCCTGCGCGATGGTCTGCCCTACGATCAGGGGCACGGCGATTCCCCTTCTAGCGGGATCGCCGACCGCTGCTGGAGCCGTCGACGTAACTTCAGCTGGGCTCGTGGACGCCCCGCTGGCCGACACTGGCGTGACCCCTGCTGAGGTCGTGGGCCCCCCGCTGGCCGGCGTTGGCGTGACCCCTGCTGAGGTCGTGGGCACCCTGACCACGTCGCTAGATGCACCGCAGGACGTCAGTGCGACGGTAAATGCGATTGCGAGCAGCACGCCAAGGGAGCGCCGGACCGATGGGTGTGTTGTGCCGTAACCCGGGACGCATGGGCCCGCCCCGACGGCACGCCGCTTCTCATGCACGCGGATCGCAGCCTCCTTAACACCACCGAGATGAAGTCTGCCAGGTCCGCTGAGCCGGTGCCTCGACGATCCAGCGCCACAAGCCGAAACCTTCGGCGGAGGGTCGCAGGTCTGAATGAATGCAGGGCGCCATGGCGACTCAACTCTCGTCTCCGTGGGCGGGCTTGGCACGAGGCGGCACGGGGGCTGCGGTGGCGGCCCGCGCATCACCTCTCTCATTGTCACAGAGCGGCTAGTGGCGCTTCAGATACACATTTGGGCCAGTGTTTGTCACCCCCGTGCTCCGCGCACACGGCTGGCCCTCCGCCAGCACCACGGCAGGGACACCCCGCAACCCCCGAGACACACAAAGCCGCACGCGGGCCGCACAGCAGTCTCATAGCGGGACGCCCGCCCATGCAGGCACTGTATGGTGCCATGAGACAGCGACTGCCGCCGCTGGCCTGGGTGGGTGCCGTTCTGCCCGTTCCGCTTCCGTTTCCTGACCTCACCCACTCTTCGAGCGGCCGAGGTCAGGAAAACTCCAGCTCCACAGAACAACATCCAGCCAGGCAAAAACAAAGATCAAGGTCAAGGTCAAGGTCAAGGTCAAGGTCAAAACCCAGGGTGGTACCGCACCCACCGATGACCGGGGAAACTGCAAGCAAGACCAGGCACATGACCCGCCGCAGACGTGGCCGGGGAAGCAGCACAACACCCCGGTACAGGCCGCAGCGGGTAACGGGGGAAGCAGCGCGGCTCCCCGGTACAGGAAGTCATCACCAGACGCGGACGGCGCAGGCTTAACGCTTGCGTGTGACGAACGTGCCGCGTCCGTGGACGGTGACGATCAGCCCGCGTTCACGCAGCAGCTCGTTGGCGCGCCTGACGGTGTCGTAGGCGACGCCGTACGCCCGGGCCAGCTCACGTTCGGGCGGCAGCCGCGCGCCTGGCTGCCACTCGCCCGATCCGATACGTGCCGCCATGTGGTTGGCGACCTGGACGTAGACCAGCTCAGGACCATCAAGGTCGATAGCGGGCATATCGTCGTCGGTCACAATGATCAAGGTAAAGCATCCCTGACCTGGGATTACATTTGCCAAGCTTGCATATGCTATGCCGAGCTTGGTAGTTTGAAGCTGCGTGGCACCCGCTGGTGACCCGTGGCGGGTGCCACGCCAGCGGGTCAGATATACGGGCCAGGCAAGGGACACAGCGATGACAGCGCCGTATGACCAGCAGCTCCGGCAGCAGCGGTTCACCCAGGACAACCCCGGCTGGGCGATCCACGCCCAGGACGAGGCCACCCACTTCACCGCCGAAAAACGCGACGGCCCCACTCGCCACATCGTGGCCTACGGCTCACTCAAGGCGCTGCTGGACCGGCTCGATGAGATCGTGGCCAGCCGATGACCCACGTGCCGGACCTCACCCTGTCCCCGAGTGCCGGTTCTGGTACAGCCCCGGCCCAGATGATCACCCGGCTGGCCGCCGCCGGTGTCGGCGTGCACAGCCATTGCCGGGGCGACAGCCGCGAACTGGTCATCCTCAACGTCCCCGGAGCCCGGTCCTGCCTGACCTTTACTGGGACCGGATGGGTCCAGTGGCATTACGAACCCGCTACCGGCACAGCCACCAGCGCGGTCACCCTCACCGGGATCATCGTGCACATCCTCGGCGCACCCCAGGTCGCTAACACGGCCCCCGACGCGGATGCCTACCGCGCGTTCCCGCTCAAAGGCGCCGTCGGCCGGTCCGTCCCGGACCGGGGCCTGACCGTCACCCTGCAGGTGAGTGAAGACCTGGAATCATTCGAGGCCACCACCGACATCGAGGTCACCAGCCCCGCCCAGCCCTGGCTCGGCACCGTCCGGCTCAGCGACAACGGCCACCTCGAATGGGACTGCGACTACCGCACCGCCTTCCACGGCGACCCCGGCGCACTGATCGACGTGATCGCCCCCGTCCTCCGCGCCGCCCTCATCCCAGCACCGAGGCATATCCCGTGACCGGCCAGCTTGCGGCCGTACTCCGGTTGCCCGCTCCGGTACCCGGCCGCTGATACCGGCCGCCGGTTGCCGAAGATTGCCGGTGGCTGCCGAAGAATGACCGTTCCGGCCCGGCCCGCCCCGGTGGCGGGATACACGTTGCCTATGCAGCCCGGTCCCGCCCAGGTGCGCGGTGGCTGATTCTTTAGCCACCTCCCGGCTCCGGGCATCGCGCGGGGACCCCTCGGAAGGCCAGCCGGGCAACAGCACGGGCAGCGGCAAGGCTGCCCGGCCCGCCGGATCAGCGTATGGCCTCCCGCCCCCCGCACGAAGCCCTCCACCGGCAGGACACCGGCCAAACAATCACCCCCCGCTCCCGCCGTAACAAAAGCGATCCACCGCACCGATGACCGCACGAAAGGACCCGGAAATACGTGCAGGTAATTCACCGGGAGCCATTAAAGAACCGCGCATTACCGGATACAATTGGGAAGAAGAAAGGCCCGGGATTCCGGGAAAGAACCGGCCGGGAAGACTCAGGCATTGGACGCCTGCCAGGCCGGAATGATCAGGAAGGCCCCCGTTATGGCTACGTCATCATCCGCGCCGCCCGTGACCGGGCCGGCCGAGCCGGTCCCGGTAGCGATCCTGGCCCGCACCTCCACCCTCGCGCTGCAGGACCCGTTCGCGTCGCTGAACCGGCAGATCACCTCCGCCCGGGAATGGCTGCCCGAAGGCTTCTACGTGGCCGGCTACTACTGGGACGTCGAATCGGGCGGGCTGGACATCGAGCAGCGCGGCCACGGCAGCTACGGCCAGCTCACCGCCAAGGGCCTGCCCCGGGACGGCGGGCTGGCTGATCTGCTGGCCGAGGCGAAAGCCCCGCAGTCCCGGTTCGCGGCCGTGGTGGTCGAAGACATCGAGCGGTCCGCCCGGGACACCTACAATTCCCTCAAGCTGGAACGGCAATTGGCCGACCAGGGGATCCCATTGTTTGCCACCGATGAGCCCGCCGATATCACCGGGATCAGCCCGACCACCATCCTCGCCCGCCGCATCAAGCAAGGCGTCGCCGAATGGTTCCGGCTCCAGCTCAAAGAAAAGACCTGGAAAGGGCTGAAAGAGCACACCGCCGAAGGGTGGAACCTCGGCCCGGTCCCCTACGGGTACCTCCCGGACCGGGTACCGCACCCGAACCCGTTCAGGCCGCCCAGGGACGTACCAAAACCCGCCTGGTCCTGGACCCGGACCGCGCCCGGGTCGTGGTGCAGATCTACACCTGGCGGATCGTGGACAAGCTGGGGATCAACGCGATCGTGGCCCGGCTCAACACCGACCATGCCACCTACCCGCCGGCGGACCCGGCTGCCGGGTGGAGCCTCGGCGGCGTGTCCGCCATCCTCAGCAACCCGAAGTACACCGGGTATCAGGTGTTCGGCCGCCGCCGCCGGGGCCGCCCCGTCCCAGTAGAGCAGTGGCACTGGTCACCGGTCCCGGCGCACCCGCAGATCATCGACCGGGCCACCTGGGACGCCGCCCAGGCCGCCGGGGCCGCCCACGGCAGCACCCGCGACGGCGACGAGCCCAACCCCCACCCCGCCACCCGCCGCACCTACCTGCTGCGGTCCCGGGTCCGGTGCAAGCTGTGCCAGCGGCGGATGTGCGGCATCACCCGCACCCACCGCGACCGCGGCCCCCACGGCGACTACACCTACTACATCTGCCAGTTTGATCCCGGCAATCCCCGGCACGCCGCCGCCGTCCCCGGCCACCCCCGCACCGTCGCCGCCCGCCAGGACCTCCTCCTGGCCACGCTGCGGGACGGGCTGGCCGCCTACGCCCTGGCCCCCGGCCGCGCCGCCCGGCTGGCTGAACTCCTCCCGGCCGGGGCCGCCGACGCCCAGGCCCGCCACGACGCCCAGGCCGCCGCGCTCCGGCTCCGGCTCAAGCAGGCCGACGCCGCCGAGCACAACCTGATCACCGAACTGAACAACGCGGCCGGCATGCCCGCCAAGGCCGCTGACGCCTACCGTGCCCGCATCCGCCAGCAGTTCGTCACCCTGTACGGCGAACGCGAGACCCTCACCGGCCAGCTTGACGCCCTGGACAAAGACACCGGGCGGCACGGCACCGACCCCGCCCTGCTGGACGAGCTGCCCGAACTGGCCGGCCGTGGACGGGCTGCCCGAACGGATCCAGGCCGAGCTGTTCGCCGCGTTCGACATCCAGATCCTGTGGAACGCGCCCATGAAACAGGCAACGTTTTTCGCCACCATCACCGACACCACCCCCGGCATCGTGACCGCCCTCCTCGCCCGAGCCGGCGACGGCGACCCCGCCACCGCCAGCACCGGCACGGACCCGGACCAGGCCCCAGCCAGCACCGCCACGTTTTCGGTTCCATCACGTAGCGGGATGCTGCGGGGAACTCTGCCCAACTCGACGCCGGGACGCCTAGCTCTCCGCCGCGTGGCTCTCGGCGTGGTCCCGGGTGCGGGGCGGCCTGATCTCGCGGGGCAGCGCGAACGAAATGCGTTCCTTGATCGTTTCGACTTCCTCGACGTCGCCGAAGCCCCGCTCGGCCAGCCAGCCGAGCACTCCGCTGACGAGTTCCTCCGGCACCGACGCGCCGCTGGTCACGCCGACGGTCGTAACACCGTCCAGCCAGAGCTCGTCGATCTCTGACGCGTCGTCGACGAGGTACGAAGCGGCCGCGCCCGAATCCTTGGCCACCTCGACGAGCCGCACGGAGTTAGACGAGTTCTGCGAGCCGACCACCAGGACCAGGTCCGATTGGACGGCGATCTCCTTGACGGCCAGCTGTCGGTTCTGCGTGGCGTAGCAGATATCGTCACTCGGCGGATCCAGCAGGGTCGGGAACCGGTCCCGCAGCGCCGCCACGGTCTCGGTCGTCTCATCCACGGAAAGCGTCGTCTGCGACAGCCAGACCACCTTGGCCGGATCGCGGACGTCCACGGAGCCGGCCCCTCCGGGCCGTCCACCAGGCGGACGCGCGCGGGCGCCTCCCCGGTCGTGCCGATGACCTCTTCGTGGCCCTCGTGGCCAATGAGCAGGATGTCATAATCCTGCGCCGCAAAGCGCCGGGCTTCGTTGTGCACCTTGGTAACGAGGGGGCACGTCGCGTCGATCACCTGAAGGCCCCGCTGTTCGGCGTCGGCGCGGACGTCCGGAGCGATCCCGTGGGCCGAGAACACCACCACCGAACCGGGCGGGATGTCCGCGTTCTCGTCCACGAACACCGCACCACGCTGTTCCAGGGATCGCACCACGTGCAGGTTGTGCACGATCTGCTTGCGGACGTAGACGGGGGTGCCGTAGCGCTCGAGCGCCATCTCGACCGTCTGCACGGCCCGGTCGACACCAGCGCAGTAACCGCGCGGCTTGGCGAGGAGGACACGCCTGGTGGTCGCAGACATGTCACCCATGTTAGGCGAGGGCAGCCGGCATGTTAGGCGTGGGCAGCCGACATGTTGGGCGAGGGCAGCCGGGACGCACCCGGCCGTGCGCCCAAGCGGGGGCACGCCGACGCGCCGACGGTGACCAGGCCTTGACAAGCGGCGATTTCGACGTGTTTGCGACGGCCCCGGAGAGACGCCAAAATACCGGCAAGGACAACGCATCAATGAAGAGCGCCAGCCGGATCACGTGGTTATGGCATCCTGCACGTGTCCGCCCCCGTTAAGGGAGAGATTCCATATGCGCTTCCCGCAGGTCAGCGAACGGGTCAAGGAGGCACCGGCTCACGCGCTGCGTGCCGTGTTCGCCAGCATTGGCCAGGTCCGGCTGGTCACCGACCGGATGAAGAACAAGCCGGGAGCTGAGGAACGGGCCACCAGCACACGTCCCGGCGAGTCAGCCACAGCAGGCACGCCGGCCGCGGAGGCCGCGGCCGCCACCCCCGTAGCGGAGGACACGGCCGCCGCCGAACCCGCCCCCGCAGCGGACGTCACACCAGCCGCCGAACCCGTCCCGGCCGCGGAGGCACCGGCCGCGGAGGCCACGCCAGACGCTGACGCGGCCCCGGCCGGGCAGGCCGAACCGGAAACCCCAGCGCCCACGGCCGCCGCGCCGGTTGAGGCCGCCACGCCAGTTGAGGCCCCTGCACCGCCCGTGTCCGCCCCCGCCGAACCGGCTGGGGCAGAACCGGCTGCGGTTGCGGACGGCGCGCCGCCGATGGCCAACTACGAGCAGCTGACGATCGCCTCCTTGCGCGCCCGGCTGCGCGGCCTCACGATCGTCCAGGTCCGCGAGCTCATCAGTTACGAGCAGGCGCACGCGAAGCGGCCGGACGTCATCGCGATGTTCGAGCGCCGGGTGGCCAAGCTGGAAGCCCCGGCAGAAGGCTGAGCCGGCCCGGATCATGGCCCTGCAGACATCGGCCGAATCACCGGTCCCCGTCCGGACGGTGCTGCAACTGGTCGGCGGCTGGGTCTCCCGGCTGGGCCGCATCTGGGTCGACGGGGAGATCGCTGAGCTGGCCCGGCGCGGCGGGACGGTGTTCCTCACCCTGCGCGACCCGGCGGCGGCCGTCTCGGTCCGGGTGGTCTGCCCCCGGATCGTGTTCGAGGCGATCAATCCCCCGCCCAGCGAGGGCGCCCGGGTGGTTGTATACGCCAAGCCGGACTTCAACGCCACCCGCGGGTCGTTCGCGCTGACGGCCCTGGACATCCGGCCGGTCGGCATCGGGGAGCTGCTGGCCCGGCTGGAGCAGCTGCGCCGCCAGCTGGCCGCGGAGGGACTGTTCAGTACCGAGCGCAAGCGCAGGCTCCCGTTCCTGCCGCACGTGGTCGGCCTCATCTGCGGGCGCGACTCAGCGGCGCAGCGCGACGTGCAGCGCATCGCGGCGCGGCGCTGGCCGGCCGTGCGCTTCCGGGTCGAGCAGGTGGCGGTGCAGGGACCGTACGCGGCCGGCGAGGTCACTGAGGCACTGAACCGGCTGGATGGGGCGCCCGGGATCGATGTGATTATTATCGCGCGCGGCGGCGGGTCGCTGGAGGATCTGCTCCCGTTCTCGGACGAGTCGCTCATCCGCGCGGTCGCCGCGTGCCGGACTCCCGTCGTCAGCGCGATCGGGCACGAGCAGGACACTCCCCTGCTGGACCACGTGGCCGACCTCCGCGCGGCCACGCCGACCGATGCCGCCAAGCGGGTGGTGCCCGACGTCACGGAACAGCTTGCCCTCATCGCGGGGCTGCGGGACCGGGCACGTCGCTGCGTGAACGGCCGGATCGAGCGCGAGATGTCCTGGCTGGCGGCGGTGACGTCGCGGCCGTCGATCGCGGATCCGGTGCGGGAAGTCGAGCGGCACCAGGAGCAGGTGGCCGCGCTGGCCCAGCGCGCACGGCGGTGCCTCGGCGCGGCACTCGACCGGGCCGGTGATGACGTCGCCCACACCCGGGCCCGGCTGCTCGCCCTGTCACCCGCCTCGACGCTGGGGCGCGGCTACGCCATCGTTCAGCACGCCGACGAGAGCGTGGTCCGTTCCGCGGCCGAGGTCGCCGACGCCGAGCCGCTGACCGTCCGGTTCGCGGAGGACCAGCTCAGCGTGACGGCCGCCCGGCAGCCTGGCCCGAGCCCCGCCCAGAGCGCCGGCCCGAGCCCCGCCCAGAGCGCCGGCCCGAGCCCCGCCCACAGTGCCGGCCCGAGCGCCGACCCGGCGGAGAAGCCGGCCGAGAAACCAGTCGCGAAGAAACCCGGCCCGGCGAGGAAACCCGCTCCGGCGAAGAGCCGTCCGGGCCAGGCGCCTCGCCGGTAAGCGGCGTTACGCGGCGCCAGCCGCCGATGGGGATAGGTTGGAGCGGTGGCAGACAGCGACGGGCGCGCGGCTGATCAGCCGGCGGACCGGGCCGGTACGCAGGCCGGGGCGCTGTCCTACGAGCAGGCCCGGGACGAGCTGGCCTCGGTGGTCAAGCGGCTCGAAACCGGTGGCCTGACCCTCGAGCAGTCACTGGAGCTGTGGGAACGTGGCGAGCGGCTGGCCGCCGTCTGCGAGCGCCTGCTGGACGGGGCGCGGGCCCGGCTGTCGGCGGCCACGGCCGAGCGGGCTGGCGACGGCGACGGCGACCCCGACGCGCCGTTCTAGCACCGTTCCAGCGCCTGGCACCGGCTGGTCCAGCGCCATGTACCGGCTGGTCTAGCGCCCGGCACCGGCGGGTTCCGGTTCAGGCGCGCGGCTGCACCCGCAAGGACGCCGCCAGGACGCGGAGCTGGGCCCAGGATGCGTTGCCCGTGACGATGAGGGTGCTCCCATCGAGTCCCGTTCGGTACAAAGATCGCTGACCACGGCCGACGTTCACGGACGCCCGCCACAGCAGGCCGGCGATGCGGGCTGCCGGTGCGGGCGTGCCGCTGTTGGTCATCCGGCTGATGAACGGCGCCGCGGCGGCGTCGCTCTGCTCGACCGACGCGAGCGTCCCGGACGGCGTGGCGAACCCGAGATGCCAGGTGGCCGTGCCCGGCCCGTTGGCGCCGCCGAGGGCCACCGCGGAGCTGACCGGCGACCAGGACAGCGGCAGCCCGGCCGGCGCGACCGCCGGGTACCGCGCGGCCCGCGTCATCGTGGCCAGATCATGCTGATAGCTGACGGTCACCGGTGAACCGGCGTGCTGCAGCGGCACGGCCGCGATGATGAACGCCGTCAGCAGCAGGCAGACCAGCACGGACCGGCCGCCGCGGAGCACGGGGCGGGCGGCGAGCCAGCCAGCGGCGAGCGGCGGATGCTGAGCCGTCAGCACCGCCGGTCAGCCCTGGCTGGTGATGTCGGTACGCCCGATGACGGCGAGCACGCTGCCGGCGAGAGCCCGCCGCGGGGCAGTGCCGCGCCTGGTTCCCGTACCGCGTATTGCGCCTGATGTCCTGACATCCCTGCCCAGCGCCTTCCGGTCCCGCCGCTTCAGGTGACCAGGCTACGCCGAACGGGGTGCTGCATTTCGCTTGCTCATCACCGATCATGGGTGAGGCCAGATGTCAGCAGCACGCCGTGACGTACCAGAAGGGACGGCCGCATGTCAGCCGACGACGCCGTGAGCACCAACCCCATGCCTCAGTCGCCGCAGGACCTCGATCCCCTGCCGGAGCCCGGCAAGCACGCGCCGGACCGGAACCTGGCGCTGGAACTGGCAAGAGTCACCGAGGCGGCGTCGATGGCCGCGGCCCGCTGGGTCGGCCGCGGGGACAAGAACGGCGCGGACGGCGCCGCGGTCAACGCCATGCGCCTGCTGATCAACTCGGTATCGATGCGGGGCGTCGTGGTCATCGGCGAGGGCGAGAAAGATCAGGCGCCCATGCTCTTCAATGGGGAGGAAGTGGGCGACGGCAGCGGGGCCGCCTGCGACGTGGCGGTCGACCCGATCGACGGCACCCGGCTGTGCGCCAACGGCATGCCGAACGCGGTGTCGGTGCTGGCGGTGTCGGCCCGCGGCTCCATGTACGACCCGTCCGCGGTCTTCTACATGGAGAAGCTGGCCACCGGCCCGGAGGCGGCCGGCATGGTGGACGTCAGCGCCCCGCCCGAGACCAACATCGCCGCGGTGGCCCGGGCCAAGGCCTGCTCACCGCACGACGTAACCGTGGTGATCCTGGACCGGCCCCGGCACGAGGAGCTGATCCGCCAGGTCCGGGCGGCCGGCGCGCGGATCAAGCTGATCACCGACGGTGACGTGGCCGGGGCGATCATGACGGCGCGTGAGGGCACCGGCATCGACCTGATGCTCGGCGTCGGCGGCACACCGGAGGGCATCATCGCCGCGTGCGCCCTCAAATGCCTCGGCGGCACGATCCAGGGCAAGCTCGCGCCGCGCGACGACGCGGAACGGCGCCGGGCGCTGGATGCCGGGCACGATCTCAGCCGGGTGCTGACCACCGACGATCTGGTCTCGTCCGACGACGTGTTCTTCGCGGCCACCGGCATCACCGACGGGGAGCTGATGGAGGGCGTCCGGTACCGCCGCGGCGACGCGACCACGCACTCCCTGGTCATGCGCTCGCGGTCGGGAACGATCCGGAGCATCAAGAGCGAGCACCAGCTCTGGAAGCTGCGCGCCTACAGCTCCGTTGATTTTGACTGAACGGGCCGCGGCAGACGTCCCCCGCCAGCCAGGCGGCCCCGTCTCCCGGCTCTGGCCGGCCTAACGGCCGCCCGCGCGTGACACCTAACGACCACGGTGGCACCATCGTGGACGCCCTGGCGACAACGGTGATCCCATCGTGGCGTTCGCGTTCCCTGCGGGCGAGAGGCGGGGCGGGGGCGCGGGCGGGGGAATCCGGGGAAGGGGTAGGCGGGCGGGGGCGCGTCGTGCTACCCGTAAGTCATGAGCGATGTAGATGAGACGGCTGTTACTGCGGGGGGACAGCCGGGGCTCGCAGTGGCCGACACTGTGGTGGAGCGGGCCCGGGCCGGGCAGATCTCGCTGATCCGGTTCCTGTACGCCGACCACGGCGGGATCATCCGCGGCAAGGCTACGCACGTCTCGGGCCTGGAGGCCCGGATGGCCAGCGGGATCGGGCACACGGTCGCGATGATGGCGATGAACATGCTCGACCATCTCCAGCCGGTCGAGGGCATGGGCCCGGTCGGCGAGGTCCGGATCAAGCCCGACCCGCGGACGTTCGTGCCGCTGCCCTACGCGCCCGGCGCGGCCGCGATGGCCTCGGACCTGGTGCGGCCGGACGGGCAGCCGTGGGAGGCGTGCGCGCGGACGTTCCTCAAGCAGGCCATCGCCGAGCTCGCGGCGGAGGGTTACGCGCTGGAGGCGGCCTTCGAGCCGGAGTTCACGCTCGGCCAGCGCGTGCCGGATCCGGACGGCGGCCCGGACCGGCTGGTCCCCGCCGACGACAGCCTGTGCTACTCCTCAACCGGTTTCCAGCGCGCCCACGACTTCACCATGGACCTGGTTCAGTCGCTGGAGGCGCAGCGGCTGGCGGTCGAGCACTACTACCCCGAGCTGGGCCACGGCCAGCAGGAAGTCGTCATCCGGCACGCCCCGGCGCTGCGCGCAGCCGACAACCACCTGCTCTACCGGGAGACCGTCCGGGGCGTGGCGTTCCGGCGCGGGGTGTGGGCCAGCCTGGCGCCGAAGCCCATCCCGGATCAGGCCGGGAACGGCACCCACCTGCACGGGTCGCTGTTCGAGCTCGGGCCGGACGGTGCGCCGGCCGGGCGGAACGTCTTCGCCGACGCCAGCGACCGGTACGGGCTGTCCGAGACCGGCTACCACTTCATCGGCGGCCTGCTCGCACACCTGCCCGCGCTGACCGCTCTGACCTGCGGCAGCGTGAACAGTTACCGCCGTCTCGCGCCGCAGATGTGGAGCAGCGCCTACACCGTCTACGGGATGGACAACCGGGAGGCGGCCGTGCGGATCGCCTCCGCGCTGCGCGGCGACCCGGCCAGCTCGGTCAACCTCGAGCTGAAACCGTCGGACTCGAGCGCCAACCCGTACCTCGCGCTGGGCGGGTTCATCCACGCCGGCCTGGACGGCATCCGCAGCAAGCTCGATCCGGGTGAGGCGGTGAACGTAGACCCCGCCACCCTTTCCGACACCGAACGGGACCGGCTGGGAGCCCGCCGCCTGCCGGGCTCCCTCGGTGCGGCCCTGGACGCCCTGGAGGCGGACGACCTGCTGATGATGGCGCTCGGCCCGCTCCGCGGCCGGGCGTACCTCGCGGTGAAGCGGTCCGAGGCGGCGGACTTCGGCGCGCACGACGCCGCCTACGAGTGCTTCCACCACTTCACCAAGATCTTAGGTGACGGGTCCACTGACCAGGGGTGCTTGCGCCACTCCTCGCTGACCTGCCCAGTCGGCGATGGTGAACTGGCTGGGCATCCGGCGAGGAGATCGTTTGGAGATGATGACCTCTGGACTGACGTGGCTCTCCTGCTACTAGCGGATGCTCGTGACGGCAGACTAGCGTTGGACTCATCCATCGAGTAACCCGACCGGGGAGATGCCATGGCTGAGAAAAAACAGCTGGTGGTCTACGCGGCAGCGTATGAGACCGTTGAAGCGGCGCTGGCGGACCTGGATGCCATCGAGCAGCTGCACAAGGACAAGATGATCGGCCAGTACGACGCGGCCGTGATCGATAAGGAGAACGGCAAGCCCCACGTGGCCAAGCGGGTGGATCGTCCGCACATCCGTGTCATCCCTGAGTGGTTCGGGGGCGGGACTCTGCCGCGCAAGGAGCTCCACGAGGCGGCTGAGGAGCTCACCGCCAACCAGGCAGGGCTCATCGCGGTTGGCGAGCCGACCATCGAAGAAGGACTCGATAGGGCGCTGACCAAGGCCGCCAAAGTCGTGAAGCGCACCGTGGAGGCCACGACCGACGAAATCACCAGCGAGCTGCAGGAAGCGCTCAAAAGCTGACCGTGCCGCATCGGTCCAAGGCGGCTTCATCTGGAGCCGCCTCGTCGCGGCCGATACGGCATCGTTGTGCCTTCTAACCTCGATTCCCGGGAGACGGCGCGGAGCCTGTGATCGCTGAGGATACTGACTGCGCCTAGGTGCGTTCGTGCTGGCAGGCGGATGCGTTCCCGCTTGCTTTCGCGGGGACCTCAATGAGTTCGCCTGAACTAATCTCCTATTTCTGACTGCACGGAAATCGGACATTGCCGACAGGTGCGTAATCCTGACCGCAGCTGTTACCAGGCCTCAATAGGAGGGAGGGGAGGGCGGCGAGGCGGGCGGCTTCGCCGGCGGGGACGCCGTGCCTCCGAGCTGCCATCAACAGCTGTCAACGGACATTAAGAACTGGCTCTGGCAAAAGATCGTGAACTGGTGACCGTATGTGGTGCCTATGTGCTGAGCAGGATTCTCTTTCGCCGGAGGTCGAGGTTGGCGCGGGAGCGCCGGGGCGGTAAGCGTGGCGCGCAGAGGCTGCAGGTAGCGCCGCACCGGTCGCTTGCTGCCCTGGTGGCCCTGCGCGGCGATCTCGGCGTGCAGCAGGGCGGCGTCGGTGCAGCCCTGGTTCCAGGGATGCTGCGGGTCGGCGGCGAAATGGTCCTGGCCGCTGGAGCGCGGGCGCGGGCCGACGGTCACTTGGCCGGGGGTGGCGGCGCGGGCAAACTGGCGGACGGTGTGCCGCGTCAGGCCCAGCATCTGGGAGATCTGGGTGTAGTTCTTGCCCTGCGCGGGCAGGTCATGGATCGCGGCGTGGCGTTCCCGGCCGCGGGCCGCCAGGCGGCCCCCCATACGGTCCGGGCCCGCAGCCTGGGTGGCCACGTTGGCGGGGACGCCGCTGCCTGGCCCGCCGGGCTGCCGATCGCCGGGTTCCGGGGCGGGATCTGGTGACGAGCAACTACGTGCGCGTTACCGGGCTGGCTGATCTGTTCGCCGAGGCCGGGGAGCTGTCGGTCAGGACGATGATTTTCGACGTGGAACCGCTGGTCGCGCCCTGGCACGGCAGCCAGGAATCACTTGACCAGGGCATCGCGCGCATCCTCGGCGACGTCAGGACGGTCCCGTCGGTGCGCGTGGTGATCTTCGCGACCAACTCGGCGCGCGATCAGGTCGAGGGTGAGCCGCTTCCCCGAGTCGGCTGGGTACTCGATCTCAAAGTCACAGCCGTAGAACTGGTGGTAGCTCTCGAGCATGGCGATCACCAGGTAGTTGAGCGGGAACCAGACCGGGCCGCGCCAGTTGGAGTTGCCGCCGAACATCGGCGTGGTCGACTCGGCCGGCTCATAGTCGATGCATGGTGCCACGCTAGCTGAACGGTGCCATGGTGCGGCTATGCGCTCGCCCGCTTCAGGAAGGCGCCTTGCCTGCGCCGGGGCAGAGCCAGCGGTGACCCGGGGGTGACCAGGAGATAGACGTGCAGGTCGGGGTGGGCGTGGAGCGCCTCGTAGGCCACGACGGTTCCCAGGAAGTGCGCCATCACGCGGGTGGGTAGCCCGGGAGGTGAAGGCGTGCTGATGGTGAGGCGCCCGGGTGGCGGGGGGAGATCCGGACCCGCAGCGCCGCCGGCCGGATAGCGAACGCCAGCGGCGGGCTGAGGTCCACCGCCTCGCCATCAATCCCGGTATGCACCGGTCCCGTGGCACTCACCTCCAGACGCGGCGCGCTCCAGGCTCGCCCCGGTGCGAGCGGGCTGTCGCCGGGCGCGTCAACGACGACAATCCCAAGCTGGCCGCCGCCGAGCGTCGGGCGGGTGCCGCGGGCCAGCGGGCGATCAAGCGCGTAGGGGTTGTTCGACACGAGCACGACGGCGAGATGATGGTGCTCGCGGCACAGGTCGTCGATCAGGCGCAGCGCAGGCGCCTCCCCGCTTGGACCCATCACCTCAGCTGCGGTCTCCAGGAGCGTGCGCACCTTGGCGTCGCGATAAGCCGGGCTGCGGACCGCATCACCGTAGACCCCGAGCGAGACGTTGTTGAGGAATGCGCGGCCGTTCACCTCTGCCATGTCGATCTGGCGCTCGACCCCGCCGGTGAACGCATCAAGGGCGCCGATCAGGTCGTGCCGGTCCACGCCGACGTCGAGCGCGAAGTGGTTGCGCGTGCCAGCCGGGACGCACACAAACGGGATCTCGTGCGCAGCCGCCGCTGCGGCCACGACCGCCAGTGACCCGTCGCCGCCTGCCATCCCGAGCGCATCTGCGCCGGCCGTCACGGCCTGGCGGGCCAGCGCGGCCAGGTCCTGGCCCGGGGCGAGGATGACGGCCTCGACCCCCTTTGCGCGCGCCCGCTCGGCAAGCCCGGCGCGCGCGGCCTTGCCGTCACCCGATCTCGGGTTGACGAACAGCACCGGCCGCCGCACCGGATCGGCGGGCCGCCAGCCATAACGTGACAGTTGTCTTTTGGGCGGGTTCATCGCGGGCGTGGGGAGCATGGACGAATCACGACGCTAGGTCGGGTACGGGCCAAAGTATGTGTCCGCGCCTGGGATCCCTCGGGCCTGCGCTCCGCGCGGCGACCGGGGGTTGCTGACGGGACGCGGCCGGCAGCATCGTGGCGGCTGTTACCACGTGCCGGTGTCCGGGAGGGGGAGGGCGGCGAGGCGGGCGGCTTCGCCGGCGGGGACGCCGAGCAGGCGCAGCTCGGCCTCGGCGAGCTGGTCGACGGTGGTCTCGTCGATGCGGTCCGGGTGCCGCTGGCACATCCGCAGCAGCCCGAGCAGGCCGCCGGCCACGGCGCTGAGCGCGATCTCGGCATCGGCAACGGTGAACCGGCCCGTGGCCTGCCCGGCCTGGATGTCGCGCAGGGCGCGCGGTGCCAGGCCGCCGGGGATGTCCAGCGCGTCCAGGCCAGCGCCGGTGAGGAACCCGGCGATGTCGGGGTGGGTCCAGCCGAGCCGCCCGGAGATCCGCGTGCCCACGGCGAACAGCTCCGCCGGGTCGCTGATGCCGGCGCTGGCGCGGTCGATCATCTGCCCCCAGCGTTCCAGCACCTCTTCCGAGGCGGTCTGGAACAGCTGCTCCTTGCTGTCGAAGTGGTTGTAGAACGACCCGAAGCCGATGTCGGCCTCCTCGGTGATCTCCTGGATACTCGCCCGGTCCCCGCGGCCCTCGGCGATCAGCCGCACCGCGGCGTCGATGAGGGCCTGCCGGGTCCGGGCCTTACGCCGGTCCAGCCGCGACACCTTCGGCGCGCCGGCTGCCGATGCCGCCTCTGCCATCACTGCTCCTCCCGCCGTTCCACTAGCACATTAGTTGCGGCCACGTTCCTGGTCACAGCCAGCCCGCGGCCGCCGCTGCCAAGCGGTACTCAGTGTTCATCTAGATGGAATCCGTAATCAATGCTGATAGCTTATGACAGTTTTGATCTTACCCGATACGGAGCCGATACGCATCTCCGCTCCGGCGTCGCCACGATCAGCAAGATGTTGACGACCGGGAACCGCCGCGCGGGAAGGCCGTCTGACAACGGAGGCATTTCAAGACCTCCCTTTCCTTAGCCGAATACGTCCGAGCCGAAGGACCTGACCTGCGGCATGGCTGCGTCGCCGAGGTGCGGCAGGCCGAAGATGTCCTCAATAGAGCGCAGCAGCGAGTAGTGGTTGCAGGCGACGGTGCTGAGGGTGCCGGGCTTGATCAGCGGGGACAGCAGGACCGCGCCGGTGCGGCCGCCGCCGGGGCCGGTCTTTCCGGGCAGGGGCACGTTCGGGTGGGACGGGCTGATGCCGGAGGTCTCGCCGCAGCAGGCGGCGGCGTCGCTGCCCTCGTCGAAGGTGATCACGATCAGGCCGCCGTCGCGGTAGGCCGGCGCGGCCATGATCGTCGGCACCCACTGGGACAGGAACGCGTCGGCTTGCGCCAGCCGGCCCGGGGCGCCGGTGACGCACGGCGCGTCGTGGCCGTCGTTGCACAGGTCCGGCGCGATGAAGGAGAACGCCGGGGTGGCGGCGGCCCGGGCCAGGTCGCCCGGCAGCGGCCGGAACGACACGATGTGCGCGTCGCAGAAGGCCTGGTCGGCGGTGACCGACCGGAAGAAGGTGAACCCGTCGTGGCGGGCGGCGTACTGGTCGCCTTTTTCGGCCTTCTGGGTGGGGTCGACGGCCCAGGTGGCGGGGTGGCCGCACGCAGGCCCGCGGGCCGTGGCGACCGTGTGATCCCGGCCCGGGTCGTTGCCCATGTCCTGCAGGTACGCGGCCCAGCTGCGCCCGGCGGCGGACAGCTGGTTGCCCAGCGTGGGGACCGCGGCCGGGTAGACGCAGCCCTCGCCGAGGACCTGGTGGTACGGCCCGGCGATGACCTGGCCGGGGAAAGGTGCCCAGGTCGGGCAATCGGCCTGGGTGCCCAGGGACGGGGCCTGCCCGGAGACCAGCGCGATGTAGTTGGCCGCGCTGCTGTGCCCGATCCCGTAGTAGCCGACCAGCAGCGCCCCCATCCGCGGCAGGGTCCGGGCCAGGTACGGATCGGCGGAGGGGGTGCCGAAGCTCTGCTGATATCCCTGGTTCTCCAGCTCGACGACCCACACGTGCCGGACCGCCCTCAGGCCGCCAGATGCTGCGGAGCCGGACCCTGCCACCGTTCCGGTCGTGCCGGTCCCGGGACCCTGGCGGCCGGTCGTGCTCGTGCACGCGGCGAGGATCAGCGGGAGTACCGCGGCGGCGAGCAGCCACCGCCGCTTCTTCACCATCAGCACGCCTGCCTCCAACTAAGTGACTGACTCCGCCAGGCCAGCTCTTGGCACGATGGTAATCATGACTGATGATGAATTACAAGACTGATTAATGGATTCAATAACGAGGCCGCAGGAGCCGAACACGACGCCGCATCCGATCCCCGGCATCGTCGACCCACCCCGTCCCACCGCCAAGGCGTCGATCGCGACGGCCAGGAGGGCTGGCATCCGGGTCCGGATGATCACCGGGGATCACGCGGTGACCGCGGCCGCGGTCGCGGGGCAGCTGGGCATCGACGGGGCGGTGCTGACCGGGGAGCAGTTCGGTGCGATGAGCGATCAGGAGGCGCTGACCAGGATCGAGGACGTCGGCGTGATCGCCCGGGTCAGCCCGGAGCACAAGGTCCGCCTGGTCGGCGTCCTCAGGGGCAAGGCCAGATCGTGGCCATGACCGGGGATGGCGTCAACGACGCGCCGGCGGTGAAGAAGGCCGACATCGGGATCGCGATGGGCACCGGCACCGAGGTGACCCAGGAAGCCGCGGTGATGATCCTGACCGACGACAACTTCTCCACCATCGTCAAGGCCGTCGAACTGGGCCGCGGGCTGTATGACAACCTCGCCCGGTACATCCGGTTCCAGATGGGCGGCCTGTTCGGCTACATCGCCGCGTTCCTCGGCGCCAGCGCCTTCAACATCGCCGAGGGCATACCGCTCCTTCCGCTGCAGACGCTGTGGGTGAGCTTCACCATGCTGTCCATTCAGTCGGTCGGGCTCGGGTACAGCAAGCCCGCTGCCGGGCTGATGGACCGCCCGCCCCTGCCGCCCAGCCGGCCGATCCTGACCCGCGCGCTCATTATCTGGCTCGCTTTCGTGGGCCTGCTGATGGCGATCGGCACCCTGAGCGTGATAGCTGGGCGGAGCAGGTGCACGGGCTCGCCGTCGCCCGGACCATGGGCATGGTCACGTTCGCGCTGTTCACCTTGTTCTTCTCGATCGAGTCCAAAGACGAACGGGACTCGGCGTTCTCCCTCGACACCTTTTCCGACAAGACGTTCCGCATCACGACCGGCGGATCCTTCGTCCTGCTGGTCCTGTCCACCGTCCTGGACATCTTCCACAGGGTGATGAAGACCGTCACGCTCGACGTCCGGCAATGGCTGATCTGCACCGCCGTGGCCCTGTCGGTCGTCGCGGCCGCCGAGATCCGCAAAGCAATCCTGCGGCGGACCGCCGCGCCGCCGGGGATGCCGGTCAGCCGGTGACCTCGAGTTCGTCGCGGATGTCGACCACCCCGCGGGCCATCAACGCGGCGCCGACCACCGCGTCGTGTTCGGCCCAGGTGCGGACATGACCGGTCAGCGTGATGACGCCGTCCTTGGTGTCCGCCTTCACGTCGCTGCCGTCGGGGACCGCCGCGGAGCGGTCCAGTGCCTCCTGGACGTGCAGGTCGACGTCGATCGGATCGATGACATAGCTGATCTCGACGTCGTTGATGACGTTGCGGACACCGGCCAGGCCTGCCACGGCCGCCTCGGCGGCAGCGCGCTCCGTGCCGTAGGGCACGGTCCCGGTCAGGGTGATGTCGCCGTCCTCGGCGGTCGCCTCCACGCTGTCCGGCACGGTGACGTTCTGGGCGAGGGCGTTGTTCGCCGCGGTGGCCAGCTTCACGTCATCGCGGTAGGCGCCTTCCGGCAGCACCACCTCCAGCTGGTTGTGCACGCCGGTTACCCCGGCGACCCGCCGCGCGGCGGCGGCCGCCTCCAGGTACTGGGGGTAGCTGGGCACGGTGCCGGTAAGCGTGACATCGCCGACGATGTTCCTGACTGCGATGTGCGTGGCGTCGACCCCCGGGTCGAAGCCGAGCTCCTTTTCGACCGCCGCGCGGACGTCCTTGGTCTTGCGCACTGGGTCCTTGTCCACTTGCCTGAATCCTTCCCAGGCGGTTGAGGCTTGCCACTCGTTCGGCGACGCTATTGTCTCGCCCGGCGGCCCGTAAGGGACCAAGGGCCCTGGCGAACGGGGACCGATAGTCCTAGCCCTCCTGATGGCAGGCGAAGACGGTGGACTTCGATGTGAAGAGGCCTCCGGGCAGCGCCGCGTGCCGCGCGGGTCACCAGCGTGAGAACGCTCGCAGACGGCGGCTCGCTGAGCAGCAGCCTCATGGTCCAGGGCCAAGCAGGTGCGCTCGTTGAGGCTCCGAAGCCAGGAGACGGTCGTGAGCAAACATCCCAGGCGCGAGTCGCCGGCGAAGGCCGCAAAGGCCCAGGCGGAGGCAAGGACCCAGGCGAAGGCCGCAAGGGCCCAGGCGGAGGCCGCGCAGGCCCAGGCCGACCTGGCCGAGGCTGAGGCGAAGGTGGCTAAGGAGCAGGACGCGGCCATCGCTAGGGCCTTGCAGGAGGACGATGAGGCACGCCGGCAAGCGGACCTGATGGAGGTTGCTGAGAAAGAGGCCGAGACCGTGCCGGACTGGCCACCCGACCCACCGGCCGGGCGAGGATCTGGCTGAGCGCGGCAGCAAGGACGGCCCGGGGGTCGCTGGCGCCGGCCTGGTGCCGCCAGGCGATGAACCGGTCCGGGCGGATCAGGAGCACGCCGTCGCTGGCGATCTGGCGGTGGCGCAGCCAGGCGCAGCGCGGGTCGTGGTAGTCGCCGTCGAGATGGCCGATCCGCAGCGCGTCCAGCGGGACGCCCGCGCACCACGTAGTGGCGGCCGGAGGCGTTATCGCGGATGCTGGCCCGCACGCCCTCGCCGTCTTGCCCGAGGCCGGTCAGCTCATGGCCGATCGCTTCTTTGCCGGCCTGCCCGACCTGACCCGGCGGCCCGGGCGCCCCGCGCAGCACCTGGCCAGGGTGGTGTCGGCCGTCGTCGGCACGCTCCAGCGCCACCCGGACTTCCTCCGGCTGCTGATCGTCTTCGCCGTGCAGCCCCCCGCCGCGGGTGAGGGAGAGATCCAGGCCGTCGTCTGCCGGGTCCGCGGGCACGCGCTGGAGCTCCTGCGGGCGCAGATCGCGGCCGCGTTCGGCGACGATCCGCGGAGCCCGGTCACTGACCGGCTCGCGCGGTTCGCGCTCGCCGCCATCGACGGCGCGTTCGTGGCCGGCCAGACCGACCGCGGGGCCACGCTGGAGTTGCTGCTCCAGCCGCTCGCGCCCTCGCTCGTGGCGTCCCGCCGGGCCCTGCTGGCCGGAAGCTGAGCAGGCCGCCCGTGTCCGTGGCCGGCCGCGGTGTCAAGCCCCGGGCCGGCCGGGAAACCCCGCTCATTCGGCGGAAAGACTGTTCGGAAACGGCTGCCTGCCTTGTCGGGCTCCCTCTGCCCCCGGATGACCGACGGTCCGGGTAGACCACACGCATCGCAGCGCCACCCTGGCTAGCCGGTGATCACCGGAGCCCCCGCCGCCAGATGAGCCGGCGGTGACCAGGGACGTCACTTCTCACATGTCGATGGTGGGGCGCTCGGGCGTGCCCGCCAGCCGCGATGCCCCAGATGCCTGCGCCCGGCAGTGCGGCATTCACTCGTGCCATCGCTCTTGACAATCATCCGATCATTTCTGATAGTTTATTACAAAACTGATGAATCCTGACAGTAGGTTGGGACGCGAAAGGAGCTGATCATGATGAAACAGGACAGCCAGACGGAGGTCCTGGCCGGCGTGGGTCAGGCCCAGGACCCGCATCGCTCGCTGCACAGCGAGACCGGGGCGCGGCCCGGGGAACACCCCGGGCGGTCGGGCAATCCCCTGGTCAAGGTGGCCGGGCTGGCGTGGCTGGAGTTCGACAAGCCGGACCTGGACCGCGCCGAGCGGTTCGGCACCGACTTCGGCTTCGCCGTGGCCGACCGGACCCCCGAGACGCTGCTGCTGCGCGGCCGGCAGGCGAGCGCGGCGTGCCTGGTGATCCGCCGCGGTCCGCAGCCCCGTTTCGCCGGGGTCGCGTTCCAGGCGGCGGCCCGGGACGACCTCGACCGGCTGGCCCGCGGTACCGGCGGGACGGTCACCGCGCACTGGGGCGGGCACGCCGTCCTGCTGCGTGACCCGAGCGGGTTCCCGGTGCGGGTGGTGCACGGCGTCACGGAACTGGCGGCGCTGCCCGAACGGGCCCCGCTGCCGCTGAACTTCGGCTCCGGGCCGACCCGCGTCAACGCCACTCAGCGGCCGGCCCGGCGGCCGGCGGAGATCCAGCGGCTAGGCCACGTGGTGCTGGGCACCACCCGGTTCCGCGCGGCGCTGGACTGGTACCTGGACACGCTCGGGCTGATCGTCAGCGACTTCCTGTACCTGGACGGGCAGCGCGACCGCGGGCCCGCGATGGCGTTCATCCGCTGCGACCTGGGCAGCGTCCCCGCCGACCACCACACCCTGGCCATGGCCCTGCAGCCGCACACCGGCTACGTGCACTCGGCCTATGAGCTCACCGACCTGGACGAGGTCGCCGCCAGCGGGGAATACCTGCGCGAGCGCGGCTACCGGCACGCGTGGGGCCTGGGCCGGCACATCCAGGGCAGCCAGATCTTCGACTACTGGCGTGACCCGGACCGGGCGATGTTCGAGCACTACACCGACGGCGACGTGTTCGACGCCGCGATGGAGCCCGGCTGGGCCCCGCTGTCGGCCAGCGGCCTGGCCCAGTGGGGCCCGAGGGCGACCGCGGAGTTCACCGGCACCAACGACCCGCGCGTCGTCGTGGCGGCGATCAAGGCCCTCCGGGACAAGGGCAACGAGATAGACATGGCCGCGCTGCGCGGCCTGATCAAGGCGATGAGCTCATGAGCGCCCGCCTGGCCCGCACCGCCGACGGATGGTGGACGGTCACCCCGGCCGGGCTGGTCCAGCTGGACCTGCCCGGCGCCACGACCGCCGGGCTGCTCGCCGACCGCACAGCTCTGACCGCGGCCATCGAGGCCGCGCAGGCCACCGCGGCCGCTGCGCCGCGGGATGCGGTGCCCGCGGAGTCGCTGGACCTGCTCAGCCCGGTGACCGCACCGGCACGGGTGGTGGCGCAGGCGGTGAACTACCGGTCCCACGCGACCGACTCCGGGCTGGACCCGGACACGGTCCCGGCGGCGTTCTTCCGCAAGGCCTCGCACTCCATCACCGGCCCGGCCGGGGACATCATCCGCCCCGAGGGGGCCGGGTTCCTGGACTACGAGGTCGAGCTCGGCCTGGTCATCGGGGCGGACCTGCCGGTCGGCACCACCGTGACCGACGCGGATCTGGGCCGCTACGTCGCCGCGCTGGTGGTCGCCGACGACGTCAGCGCCCGGCAGATCCAGCTCACCAAGACCCAGTTCTACGAGTCCAAGTCCTATCCCACGTTTACCCCGGTGGGCCCGTGGCTGACCCTGGTGGACGCGGCCGACCTGGCCCGGCTGGGCTCGCTGCGGCTGACGCTGCGCGTCAACGGCGAGGTGCGGCAGGACAGCACCGGGGCGGACATGATCGTCGGGCCTGCGCGGGCGCTGACCGTGCTCTCCCGGTTCCAGCCGATGGCACCGGGGGATCTGCTGCTGACCGGCACCCCCGGCGGCACCGCGCTGAAGGCACCGGCCAAGATCGCCGGAATGATCGCCGGGCTGCTGCCCCCCGCTACCCGGTGGAGGCTGTTCTTCAACCGGGAGGCGGGCAACTCCCGCTACCTGCGTGACGGTGACGTGATCACCGCGACGATCGCCTCCCCCGGCGGGGGACTCGACCTCGGCACGCAGCGCAACACCGTCGTCGGGAAGACGTCATGAACGCCGCCGAAACCCGGCCGCTGCCGGAGTCGGTCTACCAGCTGCTGCTGGACGCCGCCCGCACCTGGCCCGACGGCATCGCCACGCAATGGATCCCGGACCTGGGAGATTACACCCGTTGCCTGGCCTGGACCTACGCCGAGCTGGCCGGCACGGTGACCCGCGTCGCCAACGCGCTGACCACGCTGGGGGTGCGGCGCACGGACGCGGTGACGCTGGCCAGCGTCAACACCTCGATGCTGTACGCCGCCACCCTGGCCGCGCAGGCCGTCGGGATCGCCGCCCCGGTCAACCCGGCGCTGTCTGGCGAGCGGATCGCCGAACTGATCCGCCGGACGGGATCCCGGGTCCTCGTCACGGCCGGGCCTGAGCTGGACCCGCAGCTGTGGCAGCGGCTGCTCGGCGTGGCCCGCCAGGCGGGGATGACCGCCGTCCTCGCGCTGCGGCCCGACGGCGTACACGGCGACCCGCCCGCCCTGACCGGTGAGGATGCCGCGAACGGCCGCGGGCCGGCCGTGGCCTACCTGGACGACGTGATCGACGGGCAGCCGTCCGGCCACCTGGCCGGCGCCGAACCGCCGTCGGCGGGGGACCTCGCGGCGTTCGTGCACACCGGGGGGACCACCGGCGCCCCGAAGATCGCCGCGCACACCCATGCCAATCAGCTCGCCTGCGGCCAGGGGATCGCGGTGTGCAGCGGGCTGGCGCACGGCGAGGGGGTGCTGGGCGGGCTGCCGCTGTTCCACGTCAACGCCCTGGTCGTCACCGGCATCGCACCGATGTTCAGTGGCACCCGGGTGGTGTGGCCGGGCCCGGCGGGCTACCGGGATCCGGCCCTGTATGCCCGGTTCTGGACGATCATCGAGCGCTACCGGATCGCCGCGATGTCCGCCGTTCCCACCGTCTACTCCCACCTGGCTCAGGTCCCGGTCGACGCCGACATCAGCTCGCTGCGGCTGCCGATCGTGGGCGCGTCCCCGCTGCCGACCTCGGTACGCGAGGCCTTCGCCGCTCACACCGGGCGGCCTCTGCTGGAGGGTTACGGGCTTACCGAGGCCACCTGCGCCAGCACCTGGACGAGGCCGGGCGAGGAACGGCCCGGGTCGGTCGGCCGGGTCCTGCCCGGGCAGCAGATCAAGGCCGTCCGGATCGGCGACGACGGGTCCTGGACCGACTGCGTGCCCGGTCAGACCGGCGTGCTGGTGATCGGCGGGCCTGCCGTGTTCGCCGGCTACATCACCGGCCCGGGCGGCGACGGTCCCCGGGTGAGCCGGGACGGCGTCGTCCGGGACGGCTGGCTGAACAGCGGGGACCTCGGCAGCGTCGACGCCGACGGCTTCGTCTGCCTCACCGGCCGGGCCAAGGACCTCATCATCCGCGGCGGCCACAACATCGACCCCCGGGTGATCGAGGAAGCGCTGCTGCGTCATCCCGCCGTCACCGCCGCCGCGGCCGTCGGCCGCCCGGACCAGCACTCCGGCGAGGTCCCGGTGGCCTACGTCGTCCCCGCCGGACCCGGCCGGTTCGACGAGGCGGAACTGCTGGCCTGGGCCGGCACCGCCATCGGCGAGCCCGCCGCCCGGCCCAAGCACATCTATCCCATCACCCAGATCCCGGTCACCGCGGTGGGCAAGCACTTCAAGCCCGCGCTGACCGCCGACGCTGCCGTCCGCGCCATCACCGAGGCCCTGGCTGCGGCGGGCGTGGCGGGCGCCCAGGCCACCGCGGCCCACGAAAACGGACGGCCGGTCGTCACCGTGACCGGCGCCGACCCCGGTCGGGTCCGCGACGCCGTCGCCGGATTCACCCTCACCGTCCGCTCCGGGCCGTCACCCGGCTCCCCAGACCGCCCCGAAGTGACCCGCAGAAAGGGGACACGACCATGAACCACCCCGGCCCCGCCACTCAGGAGCCCGTTATCGCCGTCGGCGCCGGCCCGGCCGGCTGCACCGCGGCCCTCCTGCTCGCCGACTCCGGGATCCCCGTCACGCTACTGGAACGCCGCACCCAGTCCCACCCCCTGCCCCGCGCGGTGCACCTGGACGATGAGGTCGCCCGGATCCTGGGCCGGATCGGCGTCAGCGAGGGATTCCTGGCCCGGTCCCGGCCCGGCAGCGGGCTGCGGCTGCTCGACCCCAGGCACCGCGTGATGGCCGAGTTCAGCCGCGACCACCAGCCCAGCGAGCACGGCTTCCCGCAGGCGAACATGTTCCACCAGCCCGACCTGGAAGAACTGCTGCTCGCCCGGGCCAAGGCGCACCCGCTGATCGACTTCCGCCGCGGAGCCGAAGTGACCGGGCTGGACGATGACAATGCCCTCGGCCCGCTCACCGCGGCCCCGGTCCAGGTGCACGCCCGCATCGCCGGGGAGGAACAGACGTTCATCGGCCGGGCCGTGCTCGGCTGCGACGGTGCCAACAGCACGATCCGGGAACTGGCCGGGATCACCATGGAAGATCTCGGCTTCACCGAACGCTGGCTCGTGGTCGACATCCGCACCGAGACCGGCCTGGATGCCTGGGACGGCGTGGAGCAGGTCTGCGACCCCGCCCGCGCCGCCACCTTCATGCAGGTCACCGGGGACCGGTACCGCTGGGAGTTCCGGCTGGCCGACGGCGAGGACGAAACGGGCCTGATCACGCCGCACGCCCTCGGCCAGCTGCTGGCACCCTGGACCGGGCGCAGCGACCTGGCCGGCCTGGAGATCATCCGCACCGCAACCTACATCTTCCGGGCCCGGCTGGCGTCCCGCTTCCAGGCCGGGCGCATCTTCCTGCTCGGCGACGCCGCCCACCTCACCCCACCCTTCATCGGCCAGGGCCTGGCCGCCGGGCTGCGCGACGCCGACAACCTGGCCTGGAAGCTCGCCCACGTGCTCACCGGCCGGGCCGGGGCCGGCCTGCTGGCCAGCTACGAGGCCGAACGCCGCCCGCACGCCAAAGCCATGATCAAAAAGGCCGTCCGGGTCGGCTGGGCGATGACCGGCGGCCAGGACAAGGCCGCCGCCATCCGCCGGATCGCCCTGGCCGCCGTCGTCCGCAGCAACCGCATCTGCCAGGCCATGGGCTCCACCGCCACGCCCCGGCTGAAGACCGGCGCCCTGCAGCACTCCCCGCGGCACCTCCTCCCGGCCGGCATCCCCGCCGCGCTGCGGCCCGGCGGCCTGGTCCCCAACCCGCTGGTCTCCACCGCTGATAGCCCCCCCGTTCGGCTGGACACGATCCTGGCCGGACGCGCCGCCGTGCTGACCGCCCGGCGGCCCGGCACCGACCTAGTGGACTTCTGCCGCCGGCACGGCCTGATCCTGGTGCGGATCAGCAGCGCAGGCCCCGAGGGACTACCCGGTGCGGACCCGGACGCCGACTGGATCAACGTCCGCCTCGCCGGCGACGCAGGGCCCGCCCGCCTGCAGGCCCTGACGGCCAACCCCGCACTGACCGTCATCGTGCGCCCGGACCGCGTGATCGCGGCGGTCGAGCCCTGGTTCCGGCTGCCGCGCCTGCCCTGGACTGTCCCGGCCACCGCCGTGCCCGGGTACCCGGCCACGGCTCCCCCGCCCGCTCATACCGAAACTGCCGGTCCGCTGCCGGCCCGTTCGTCAGGAAGTTCTCGTGTTCGTCACCATTTCGCTGCTGCTGGCCGCGGCCTGCCTCTTCCCGGCGGCCGGCAAGCTGGCGGGCCATCCCAAGATGCGGCAGTCCGCCGCGCACTTCGGCATCCCCTGGCCCCGCTACCGGCTCATCGGGATCGCTGAACTAGCCGCCGCCGGCGGCGTCCTGGCCGGCCTGTGGTGGCACCCCCTCGGCCTGGCCGCAGCCGCTGGTATGGCCCTGCTGCTCCTCGGCGCGCTGATCACCCACCGGCGCGCCGCGGACAGCGGGAAGGAGACGGCACCGGCCCTGCTCGCCCTCGCCATCACCATCGCCTACCTGTCCGTCGCCGTCATCAACTGACCGTGACGCGCCATGGAAACAGCCGTTGACGCGGCCCGCGCCCCAGATCACGGCCCGAGCACGGCCAGGATGGCACGCGGTGAACGTCCTGCCTGATAAGACGCGGTTCCGCGCCACTTCACCACGATGCAGGCCGGGCTGACCGGCCCGGGCCAGCCCGGGCCGGTCAGGTGGGTTCGCCGCGGAGCGGGGGCGCGCTCTGGGTGGCGGCGGAGACCGAGCCGACGGCCTTGCGCACCATGGACAGCGGGCTGGCGATGTCCTCCAGCGACTTGCCTTCCGCCGCGACACCGAGGAACACCTCGGCCAGGCCGCCGAGGATCATCGCACCGGCACCGATGAGGTACCCGACGAACAGCTTGTTCGGGTCGTTGCCGGTGCCGATCAGGCTGCTGTACAGCTTCGTGCCGGCCCAGCCAAAGGTCTGGGCGATAGCGAAGAACACCGCCGGATGATCGGCTACGTCCCGCAGCTGCTCCAGCCCGCGCTGTGGCTGCTCATCTACGGCGAGGTGTTCACCCGGATCCACGCCATCCCCACCCCGCATGGCGTCCCGTACCTGGCCTACCTGGCGCCCGGCATCATCGGCCAGTCCGCGCTGTTCGTCGCCATCTTCTACGGCATCCAGATCATCTGGGAACGGGACGCGGGCGTCCTGACCAAGCTCATGGTGACGCCGACACCCCGGTCGGCCCTGATCACCGGCAAGGCCTTCGCGGCGGGCCTGCGGTCGGTGATCCAGGCGGCCGTCGTGGTGGTGCTCTCGGCCATCCTCGGCGTCGCGCTCACCAACAACCCGCTGAAGCTGATCGCGACGGCGGTCATCGTCGTCCTGGGCTCGGCGTTCTTCTCCTGCCTGTCCATGACGATCGCGGGGCTCGCGCTGCGCCGCGACCGGCTGATGGGCATCGGGCAGGCCATCACCATGCCGCTGTTCTTCAGCTCCAGCGCGCTCTACCCGGTCAAGATCATGCCAGGCTGGCTGCAGGCGGTAACGAAGATCAATCCGCTGTCGTATGAGGTCGATGCGCTGCGCGGGCTGCTGATCGGCACGCTGGCCAACCTGGCGCTGGACGTCACCGTGCTGGTCTGTGTCACGATCGCCGGCATCAGCGCCGCCGCCATGCTGCTCCCCCGGCTGGCGAAGGGCTGAGCGGCCGGCCTGGCGCCCGGCCAGGCCAACGGCGCCCAGCTACCAGCCCCATCGGGCTTGCAAGCATGGCTTGGTCGCGGCGGCGCCGCCTGCTCGGCCACACACGGACGGGGGCACCGCGTGGCGAGCGGACCTCGCACGGACGGGGGCACCGCGCGGCGCGGCGCCGCCGCATGCCGCCACCATACAAGGACAGTCATCCGTACTCAAGTCATGACATCAGGTGACGTGTCGCCGGGACGGACCAGGTCGCTGAGGCTGGAACCAGCGGCGGCGACCGGGTGATCTCCCGCCCCGTGCCAATCCAGGCAGACGGCGATCGCATCGTCGACGAGATCTGTTCCCTCGTGGTGCGAGAGCAGATCAGTGATGAGGTAGCGCACGGTCTCGTTCGGGTCCTGGAGGCGGGAACTGCTCAGCGCCGCGGCCAGCGGTGCCTGCCCGTAGACGCGGCCCGACGGCCCGCGCGCCTCGAACAGGCCGTCGCTGAGGATGATCAGCCGGTCCCCCGAAAGCACGGTGAGCGGCTGGGCCCGGTACCGGGTGTCGCCGAACATGCCGAGCGGCATCTGCTGGTCCAGCTTCACGGTCTCGATCTCGCCGCGGCGGACGCGCAGCAGCCGCGGCGAGCCTGCGTCGACGACCTCGGCCTCGCCGGTCGACAGGGCGATGCGCAGCAGCAGCGTCGAGGAATGCCGGGAGCCGCCGTACTGGGAGTACACGATCCCGCTGGCCAGCTCGGCCGCTTCGGCGGGGACGGCCCCCGAGCGGCGGGCGTTGCGCAGCGAATTGACGGTGAGCTGGGTCAGCAGCGCGGCGCCGATGCCGCTGCCCATCCCGTTGCTCACCGACAGCGTGAGGTGCCGGTCGGACAGCGACCAGTCGAAGTTGTCGCCGGACACCGTGTACGCGGGCTCCAGCTGCCCGGCCAGGCAGAACTCGCCCGACTCGCAGGTACGGCCCGGCAGCAGATCCCACTGCAGCTCAGCCGCGATCGTGAGACGTTTACGCCGGCGGACTTCACGGTAGATGTCGGTCGCGGTATCCGCCAGCCGGAGCGCGCGGGCCAGGCTGGCGGCGACCTCCGCCAGGTCGTCGTCGCTGACCGGTGAGTCCGCTGGCCGCCCTACCGTGAGCACGCCCATGCGCTCGCCGTACACGAGCAGGGGAAGGTACAGGTGGCTGTCATCCTGGACGGCACGGCCGGACGCGAACGCCCGCCCCGCCGGGTGCGCGTCGATCGGGATGGGCGTCCCGCCATCGCCGCCGGCAAACGGAACGAGGTGGGACTGGTGGTAGTCGAGCAGCAGGATCTCTGTGCCGGCCACCCCTACCCAGGCGTCGATGGCCTGCCGGGCGGCCTGCACGAGATGGGTCGGGCGCGCACTCCAGATCGAGCGTTCAACGGTACTGCGGTCTTCAGGCATGATGTCTCACGAACGTTCCTCGAAGGGCCTGCCCGGTCACGAAACCGCCGGACCAGCCACGATTTGACGACATGGTAGGTGCCTTGCCGCACCCCGATGTGCGAGAGTGGACGCATGGCCTCGCACCAGGCTGACCCCGCGGTGGCTGCGCAGCGGGCGGCAGCCGAGGTGGAGGCGGCCGCCGAGGCCCTGGTGGGTATCTGGGCGCACGTCGCAGAATCGCTGGATGTGCGCGTCTCGCCCACGCAGCTTCGTGCGCTCACCGCGGTGGGCCGGTACGGCGAGCTCAACCTGAGCCAGCTCGCCGAGGCTCTCGGCGCTCTGCCCTCCTCGGCCAGCCGCCTGTGTGACCGGCTGGAGGCGGGCGGCCTGCTCACCCGGGACACGGGCCGCGCCAGCAGGCGCGCGGTCAGCCTGCGCCTGACCCCCGAGGGCGAAGCGCTGCTCGAGCAGGCCCGGGAGAGGCGGCGAGAGCAGATCGCGCACGTGCTCGGGGCCATGACGCCGTCCGGCCGGGCCGAGCTGGCCGAAGGTCTCGCCGCGTTCCAGCGGGCCGCCGAACCGGAGGGCCTGACCGCGGCGGACGGCAACGGGCCCCAGGGACCCGGTGTCCCTATCTCCATATCCGCGTGAGGCGGGGACACCCGCTCCCCCCGGCTGCGGCGAACTGCCGCCGCAAATGCCCTCATGATCATTCAGTAGACGTTTGCCGCGCGACGAATCTTAACGAGGCGCCGCCGCCTTCGAGCCCGCACGCGTGTGATTCGCTGCAATTGCAACCGGCTCGTGTCCCCGGCTGCGCCTAAGCTGGTAAACAATGCACGGTCAACCAACGAGGACGCATAGGGCCTGCCACGATGCCAGAATTCAGCTACACGGACCTGCTGCCCCTAGGGGCGGATGACACCACGTACCGGCTGATCACCGAGGATGGCGTCACTACCCGGCAGGCGTTCGGCAAAACGTTCACCGATGTCGGGCCGGCCGCGCTCAGCCAGCTGACCAGTGCCGCCATGCACGACATCGCCCATCTGCTCCGGCCTTCGCATCTCAGCCAGCTCCGTTCCATCCTGGACGACCCCGAGGCTAGCCCGAACGACCGCTACGTCGCGCGCGACCTGCTGAAGAACGCGTGCATCGCGGCTGGCGGGGTGCTGCCGATGTGCCAGGACACCGGGACGGCCATCGTGATGGGGAAGCGCGGCCAGCAGGTGCTCACCGACGGGTGCGACGAGGAACACATTGCGCGCGGCGTCTACGACGCTTATACGACGCTCAACCTCCGCTACTCGCAGATGGCCCCGCTGACCATGTGGGAGGAACGGAACACGGGCAGCAACCTGCCGGCTCAGATCGAGATCTACGCCACCAGCGGCGACGCCTACAAGTTCCTGTTCATGGCGAAGGGCGGCGGGTCGGCGAACAAGTCGTTCCTGTACCAGCAGACCAAGGCCGTGCTGAATCCGGACCAGATGTCCTCCTTCCTGGAGGAGAAGATCAGGTCGCTGGGCACCGCCGCGTGCCCGCCTTACCATCTCGCCATCGTGGTCGGCGGGACCAGCGCGGAGTTCGCGCTGAAGACGGCCAAGTACGCGTCGGCACGGTACCTGGACAGCCTGCCGAAGGAGGGGTCGGCGGCCGGGCACGGCTTCCGCGACCTGGATCTCGAGCAGCAGGTGCTGGAGATCACCCGGCGGATCGGCATCGGCGCCCAGTTCGGCGGCAAGTACTTCTGCCATGACGCCCGGGTGATCCGGCTGCCGAGGCACGGCGCCTCGCTGCCCATCGCCATCGCGGTGTCCTGCTCGGCCGACCGGCAGGCGCTGGGCAAGATCACCCCGGCGGGGGTGTTCCTGGAGCAGCTCGAAACCGACCCGGCGCAGTACCTGCCCGACCCGACGGAGTCCGACGCCGACGCCGAGGCCGGCGTGGTCCGCATCGACCTGAACCGGCCGATGGACGAGATCCGCGCCGAGCTTTCCCGGTACCCGATCCGGACCCGGCTGTCGCTGTCCGGCCCGCTCGTCGTGGCGCGCGACATCGCGCACGCCAAGATCGCGGAGCGGCTCGACGCGGGCGAGCCACTGCCCGCCTACATGCGCGATCACGCCGTCTACTACGCCGGGCCGGCCAAGACGCCCGCCGGGTACGCGTCCGGTTCCTTCGGGCCGACCACCGCGGGCCGGATGGATTCCTACGTGGAGCGGTTCCAGGCCGCGGGCGGGTCGTACGTGATGCTGGCCAAGGGCAACCGGTCGGCGGCGGTGACCCAGGCGTGCCAGCGGCACGGCGGCTTCTACCTCGGTTCCATCGGCGGCGCGGCGGCCCGGCTGGCCCAGGACTGCATCACCCACGTCGACGTCCTGGAGTACCCGGAGCTCGGCATGGAAGCGGTCTGGAAGATCGAGGTCCGTGACTTCCCGGCGTTCGTCATCGTGGACGACAAGGGCAACGACTTCTTCACCGACCCGGGCGGTGCGTCCGGGCCGGTGCTCACGATCGGCGGGCCGCCCCCGCGCTGAGGGCACCCGCGGACGGGACCGGCCGTGAGCAGGCCGGACATCCGACCGTGACCTAATTCCCATTGAACTCTCACCGGCAACCTAGGGACCTATGCGCTGATCCCGTGTAGGGTCCGGCTATGCACGCTATGGCGGGCACGGGACGCGTTATAGCAGGGCGCTACCGTCTCAAAGAGCCCATCGGCCGGGGTGCGATGGGCACGGTGTGGCGCGCGTGGGATGAGATCCTCGACCGCGAGGTCGCTGTCAAGGAACTGCGTATCAGCGAGAGCCTCGACACGGACGAGCGGGCCAAGGCCTACCAGCGCACCCACCGCGAGGCCAGAACCGCCGCGCGGCTCAGCCACCCGGGCGTCGTCACCGTCTTCGACGTCGCCCAGGAGGACGGCCGTCCGTGGATCATCATGGAGCTCGTCGCGGCGCGCTCGCTCGACCAGATCATCTCCCGCGACGGACCGATGCCGCCGCACCATGCGGCGGACGCCGGCCGCCAGCTGCTGGCCGCGCTGGCCACCGCGCACGCGGCCGGCGTGCTGCACCGCGACGTCAAGCCGAGCAACGTGCTGATCGCCGACAGCGGCCGGGCCGTGCTCACCGACTTCGGCATCGCGACCTTTCAGGGTGACCCGAAGCTGACCCAGACGGGCATGGTCATGGGATCGCCGGGTTTCACCGCACCGGAGCGCATCCAGGGCAATCCGGCCACGCCCGCGTCCGACCTGTGGTCACTGGGCGCCACCCTGTACGCGGCGGTAGAGGGGCATGGGCCGTTCGACCGTGCGGGCGGCGCCATCACGACGATGTCCGCCATCATCAACTCCGATCCGCCGCCCGCCCCGCCCGCCGCCGGGCTGGGCCCGGTCATCGACGCCCTGCTGCGGCGCAACCCGGCCGACCGCCCAGATGCCGCGACGGCGGCCCGGATGCTCGGCAGCGTAGGCCCGCTCCCGGACGGCGCCCCGAACCGGAGCGCCTTTACGCTCATCCCGCCGCGCCGGCCGGAGCCCGCTTCGCGGGGCGCGCCGCCCCCCGCGGAGCGGGGAGCACCGGAGCCACGCACGCCGGCGGAGCCCGCGCCCGAGGTGCCGGCCACCTCGGCCACCTCGGTGGACCTGCCGTCGCCGGCCGACCAGACGATACCGGTCGAGCTGCCCAGTGCCCGCGGGGCCGCTAGCGAGCCGGGACCGGACCGTCCCGCGGATCTGGCCGGAACGGATGACCAGCCGCCGGCGCCCGCCAGCTTCTTCGGCTCACCCGGGGTGCCGGGCCCGGACGGCATCGCGGCGCCGCCCGCTCAGCGGGACGGCAACGCCGAGCCCTGGAACAGCGGGCCGGCCGGGAATGCGGTCCTGCCTGCAGGCGGCCGGCCGTGGGACACGAGTACTCCCGCGGGAAGCGTGGGGCAGCCCTGGTGGGCCGCGCCGGGCAGCAGCGCGGCCCAGTCCTGGAACGCCGCCCCGGCCGGCAGCGCTGGGCAGGCGTGGGGGTCCGCCCAGGCCGGGGCGGCCGGCCCGCTGCCGGGCGCCGCGCCCGCCTGGGGCGCTGAGCCGGCCGCCGGCCCGGCTCCCGCGGCGCCGCCCCGGCGGCGGTCAGCTGGCCGTACCGCCCTCGTCGTGCTGGGAGTGCTGGCCGTGATCGCGGTCGTTGCGGCGTGGCTGATCATCGTGCGGCATCATCGCACGCAGCTGAGCTCGGCGAGCAACCAGGCCGGCTCCGGCGCCCCGGCCACCCCCGGGCAGGGGCCCGTGCTGGCGGCCGGCGGGGCCGCCAGCACCGGTTCGCTCCCGGCTGGGTTCCGTACCGTGCAGATACCCGCCGCCACACTGGGCACCACGGCGGGCTTCACGGTGGCCGTCCCGGACACCTGGAACGTGTCCACGAGAGGCCTCGGCATGGTCGCCCAGGCGGCCGTCGGCAGAACGTTCCTGGAGATCGACCTGACCCCGCACACGAAGACCGACATGCTCGCCGAGGCGGACTACCTGGCCCAGATCACCCAGCAGCAGCGCAGGTTCCCCGGCTACCGGGGCGTCAGCATCCGCCGGGCCAGCATCCGGGGCAGCAGCGGCGCCGCCTGGGAATTCACCTGGCAGAGCGCGGCGGGCACGATCCGCGCCCTCGACCTGTTGTACATCGCGTCCACGCCCGCCGGGCAGCAGTCGTACGCGCTGTACATGTCGGCGCCGGCCGCGACCTGGAACAGCCATCTGGCCGCCTTCGACGAAGAGATGCACACGTTCCAGCCGGTCCCCTAGCCGTCGCCGGCCGGGGCCGCCGGCCGGGACCGCCGGCCTGACGGTCAGTACCAGCCGTCGGCCTGCGCGTGACTCCACGCCGCGCAGGGCGATCCGTAGGTGCCCTTGATATAGGTGAGGCCCCAGCGGATCTGCGTGGCCGCGTTCGTCCGCCAGTCCGGTCCCGCGCTGGCCATCTTCGAGCCGGGCAGTGCCTGCGGGATGCCGTAGGCCCCGGTCGATGGGTTGCTCGCGGTCACGTTCCAGCCGCTCTCCCCGGCCCACAACGGCTCCAGGCAGGAGAACTGGCTGGTGGACCAGCGGAACGACGCCAGCATGCGCTTCGCGGTCGACTGGGCCGAGCCGGACGACACCGGCGCGCTGCTGGCCGCCCGATGCGACTGCTGGCGAGCCACGACCGTCCGGGCCTGACGCTCCGTCGTGAACTTGACGTGCCAGGCGGCCAGATATGCCTGCGCCGCGTGCTGATCGGGCACGGCCTGGCCGGAGCGGGCCGTGATGGCGCTGAATGCCGTGCCGGCTGGCGCCGCCGGGGATCCGGACGGCCAGGCCGCCGGGGCGGCCGATGCAGCGGTGGCCACGGTCAGTGTGCCGACCGCTGCGGCGATGATGAGCCTGTTCCGCTTCCGGGTGATGGTCCGGTCCCGCGACAAGGTGACCCTTCGGTTGATCGCGCGCGCCGCTGGGAGCGCGGTCCGCGACGTTCCTCCGCCCCTGGCTGCCTCGCCGCCGTGGCAGGCGGCCAGGTGATGGCTCGTGGACGTGGTGCGGGTCAGGGCACCGGGCCGCAGTGCGGGCGGCCGTCACCCGAGCTGGGCGCTGACGAAGATCAACCATGCCGGATAAAGCCAGGGAACAATGCCAGAACGAGATGTGATTTAGCTCACTCTGGCCCGTCAACGACGCCACAGAAAGGCGTCCATATGGTGCCTGAGCTGGGAGGACACTATCGAGTGCGCTACATACTCCCATTACGAGATGATTACGCTGCTACGGTGCAGATCACAGTCCGTGGCTGAATTGTTCCTGAATGAAGCCTGAAGATTTCTTCTCGTTACCATCCTTTAGCGAATTCAAATGTCGCAATATGAACGGATAGTAGCAAGGCGAAGCCAAAGAGTAATCTTACCGAATCATTACGCGTGGGCCGAAAGCCGGACATGACGCCTAAGAGGGGCTAAAGGAGCCCTTTCACTGAGGCCTATGGTCACGCCGCTGCGGCCGTATACCCTGGCACCGGCCGTCACCCTGACGGCCCGGGCCGTGACACATGCCCTTAGTAGTAATTGTTCGCCAGCTCGAAATTCCACGCGGCGCACGGCGTACCGTACACGTCCTTTATATAACCGAGGCCCCATTCGATCTGCGTCGCCGGGTCGGTCTGCCAATCCGCGCCGGCCGTCGCCATCTTTGATCCGGGCAGAGCCTGCGGAATACCGTAGGCGCCGCTGGGATTCTCCGCGTCATAGGACCAGCCGCTTTCCCGGTTCCACAAGTCCTGCAGGCAACTGAATTGCGATGTGGAAAATCCGAAGCTGGCCAGCATGTTATACGCGATCGACTGGGCGGTACCCGGATCAGGCGGCGCCACCGGAGGCGGCGTGTTGCCGGCGGTCGCCCCGGCCGTGCCGCCGGTGGACGTGCCGGCCAACGACGTCTGCGCTGTTGACGCAGCTGTAGCGGGGGATGCCAGCTTCGGCTGGGCCACGACGGTCAGCGTGCGGGAGGCCGCGCTCATGACGATCATCTGCTGCCGCTCCTCCTCCAGCAGCGTGACGGTCTTGCTGTTGGGAATTGCCTCAATGGCTTCGGCGGCACCGGATGCCCCTGACACGGAAGGGCCCATTAGCCAGGCGGCGACCGAAACGGCTGCCACCGCAAATGCCGCAACGCCCGCTGCCGGAAGAATGACCCCGCTACGGCGCACAAATCGTGTGCTGCGCCGCGTGCTTGGAGCCCCTGTCCGGTGTCGTGACAAGGCAATCCTTTCCTCGGCCAAGCGCGCCGGAAGGGCCTGCCGGGCGCATTAACCGCTGCACCGACGTCATTGGCAGCGATTCACCGGTCACGCACCTTACGCTCCCGGGCCGCCACGAATTACGAATGATGCACATACATTGGCCATGCCGGGCCTTGCAGTAAGGGGCAATCACCGTCGGCGACCTAGACTGCCAGAAAAGGGGGGAGGGTCCGCAACCGATTCGCCAAGGTTGCCCCGGCGGGTTGACCGCGCATGCTGTGATGTTTATCACGTTTTACTGTGTGTGGTTTTGTTGCGACGAATCGCGTTATTTCCGCTGTGGGCCCGGCCGCATCGCGGCGCCGGCCGGGCGGCCCGGCGGTTGCTACAGTGCCAGCACAGCCCGAGGACGAAGCAGCCCGTGACAGTGCAGCCCGTGACAGTGCAGCCCGTGACAGTGCAGCCCGTGACAGTGCAGCCCGTGACAGTGCAGCCCGTGACAGAGAGGTCAGGCCGGGTGACCGAGCATGCCGTAAGCGGCCGCCATCCGGCGGCCGCGGCAGGCGGCCCCCGGGACCGGCCCGGGCCGGCTTCGCTGGCCGGGCCGCCCGGGCCGGTCCCCCGGACCGCTCCCGCGCCGCGGCCAGCCCCGGCACAGGGCCGTTCCGTTCCAGAAGACTGGCCAGCGGGCCGCGCGCGCCCGGGAACGTCCCGGACCAGCGCGGGGATCGAGCCGGGGGACACCCATGGATGAGCGGAGCCGGCAGGCCGGGGCCGCCGCTCTCCCGCTGCGGGACATCCTGGTCGTGGCGCTGGAGCAGGCGGTCGCGGCGCCGTTCGCCACCCGCCAGCTCGCCGACCTCGGAGCGCGCGTCATCAAGGTGGAGCGGCGCGGCGCGGGGGACTTCGCGCGCGGTTACGACCGGTCGGTGCGCGGCCAGTCGAGCTACTTCGTCTGGCTGAACCGCGGGAAGGAAAGCATCGAGCTGGACGTCAAGGACGACGCCGACCGCGCGGTGCTGACCGCCCTGCTGAGCCGCGCGGACGTCTTCGTGCAGAACCTCGCGCCCGGTGCGGCGGACCGGCTCGGCCTGGACGGCGACGCGCTCCGGGAACACCACCCCGCGCTGATCACCTGCTCCGTGTCCGGGTACGGCACCGAAGGCCCCTACCGGCACAAGAAGGCCTACGACCTGCTGGTGCAGTGCGAGACCGGCCTGCTGTCGGTCACCGGCAGCCCCGACGCGCCCGCCAAGGCCGGCATCTCGGTGGCCGACATCGCGGCCGGCATGTACGCCTACAGCGGCATCCTGACCGCCCTCTACGAACGGGAACGCACCGGCCGCGGCAGCAGCGTCGACGTGTCGCTGCTGGAGGCGCTCGGCGAGTGGATGACCCAGCCGGTTTACTTCACCAGCTACGGCCAGCACCCCGCGCGGCGCACCGGCGCCCGGCATACGTCCATCTCCCCGTACGGCCCGTACGCCGCGGCCGGCGGAGAGCAGGTCTTCATCGGCCTGCAAAACGAGCGGGAATGGGCCGTCCTCTGCCGGGTCATCCTCAACCGCCCGGACCTGGTCGACGATGAGCGGTTCGCCACCAACCCCGACCGGGTGGCGCACGACCGTGAGCTGACCGCCATCATCGAGCAGGCCCTGTCGGCCATCGCCCCGGCCCGGCTCACCGCGCTGCTGGACGAGGCGGGCATCGCCAATGCCCGGCTGCGCACCCCGCAGGAGTTCGCCGCCCACCCCCAGCTCGCGGCGCGGGACCGGTGGCGGGAGGTGGACACGCCCGGCGGGCCCGTCCGGGCCATGCTCCCGCCGGTCACCGTGCCCGGCCGGGAGGCCGCCATGGGCCCGGTCCCGGCCCTGGGCCAGCACTCCGCGGCCATCCGGGCCGAGTTCGGGCTGCCCCCGGAAGCGGGCACGCCCGGCTGACGTCTTTCCTTCCCGCCTTCTCTCCGCTTTCCCTTCTCCGCTAAACTGCATACAGTTTAGGGGTAGGCCCGATGGGTTAGGGGTAGGCCCGATAGGGAGCGCCTGAACGACAGGCCCGGTGAAGGGAGCGCTGGTGATCGAGCAGTCGCGCGAGGAGATCGCCGGGATGTTGCTCGGCGCGTACACGAGCCGCCAGCCGGTCGAGCCGCTCACCGAGAAGTACGACGACCTCACGATGGCGGACGCGTACGAGATCCAGCTGCTCCAGGTGCGGCGGTGGCTCGGCGCCGGAGCCCGGATCAAGGGCCACAAGGTCGGGCTGACCTCGGCGGCGATGCAGCGGCAGCTGGGGGTCGGCCAGCCCGACTACGGTCACCTGCTGGACAGCATGTTCTGGCTGGAGCACGAGCCGATCCCGGCGGCGCGCTTCCTGCAGCCGCGGGTGGAGCCGGAGATCGCCTTCGTGCTGGAAAAGGAGCTGCGGGGGCCGGGCGTCACGGCCGCGGACGCGATCGGGGCGGCCGGTTACGTGCTGCCGGCCCTGGAGCTGATCGATTCACGCATCCGGGACTGGCGCATCGGGCTGCTCGACACCATCGCCGACAACGCCTCCTCCGCCGGGGTGATCCTGGGCAGCTCGCCGGTCCCGCTGGCCGGGGTGGACCTGCGGCTGGCCGGCTGCAACCTGCACAAGAACGGCGAGCTGGCGGGGACGGGCGCGGGCGGCGCGGTGCTGGGCTCACCGCTGACGGCAGTGGTCTGGCTGGCCAACACGCTGGGCGAGCGCGGCGTCGTGCTCGAGCCGGGCCAGGTCATCCTGCCCGGCTCGGTGACCGCCGCGATCCCGGTTGGCCCGGGTGACACCGTGACGGCCACGTTCGCCGGGCTGGGCAGCGTCACCGCGCGGTTCGCGGCGCAGGCGCCGGGGAGTCTGGCGGAGGACCGATGAGCAAGGCGACGGCGGCGATCGTCGGCCCGGGCAACATCGGCACCGACCTGCTGGCCAAGCTGCAGCGCAGTGCGCACGTCGAGGTCCGGTACATGGTGGGCGTCGATCCGGCGTCGGACGGCCTGGAGCGGGCCCGGGGCTCGGGAGTCGAGGCCTCGGCCGGCGGCGTGGACTGGCTGCTGAGCCGCGACGAGCTGCCGGATCTGGTGTTCGAGGCGACCTCGGCGCGGGCGCATCTGGCGAACGCGCCGCGGTACGCCGAGGCGGGCATCCAGGCGATCGACCTGACGCCGGCCGCGGCCGGCCCGCTGGTCTGCCCGCCGGTGAACCTGGGCGAGCACCTGGCCGCGCCGAACCTCAACATGATCACCTGCGGCGGGCAGGCGACGATCCCGCTGGTGCACGCGGTGGCGCGGGTCACTCCGGTGCCGTACGCGGAGATCGTGGCGTCGATCGCGTCCCGGTCCGCGGGACCGGGCACGCGGGCCAACATCGACGAGTTCACCGCGACCACGGCGCGGGCCATCGAGCGGGTGGGCGGGGCGCAGCGCGGCAAGGCGATCATCATCCTCAACCCGGTGGACCCGCCGATGATCATGCGGGACACCGTGTTCTGCGCCATCTCCCCGGACGCCGGCACCGAGGCGATCACCGAATCGGTACGGGCGATGACGGCGACGGTCGCCGCGTACGTACCCGGGTACACGCTGCGGGCCGAGCCGCAGTTCGACCCGCCCGGCGGCACCTGGCCGCCCGGGTGGGCCCGGGTCGCGCTGTTCCTGGAAGTCCGGGGCAACGGCGACTACCTGCCCCCGTGGGCCGGCAACCTGGACATCATGACCGCCGCCGCCGCACAGGTCGGCGAGCTGCTGGCAGCCAGAGCCGGAGCCGGAGCCGGAGCCCGAGCCGGAGCCGGAGCCGGAGCCGGAGCCCGAGCCGGAGCCGGAGCCGGAGCCGGGGCGGGGGCAGGAGCCGGGGCCGGGACAGCCGGGCCCGGGACGGCGGGGACGGCGGGGACGGCGGCCGGGGCCGGGGCCGGAAGCGAGGCGACGGCATGACGCACGACGTGCGGATCACCGATTCGACGCTGCGGGACGGCTCGCACGCGATGCGGCACCAGTTCACCGAGGGCCAGGTGCGCGCGGTCGTCTCGGCGCTCGACGGCGCCGGGGTCGAGGTCATCGAGGTCTCACACGGCGACGGCCTGGGCGGCTCGTCGTTCAACTACGGCTTCTCCGGCACCGACGAGATCGCGCTGATCCGCGCGGCGGTGGACGAGGCCGCCGCCGCGCGGATCGCCGTGCTGCTGCTGCCCGGCGTCGGCACGGCCGAGGACCTGCGGAAGGCGCACGACGCCGGGGCTTCGGTGGCGCGGATCGCGACCCACTGCACCGAGGCGGACGTGTCGGTCCAGCACTTCGGCGCCGCCCGCGAGCTGGGCATGGAGACGGTCGGTTTCCTGATGCTCGCGCACCGGCTGGAGCCGGCCGCGCTGGCCCGGCAGGCCCGGGTCATGGTGGACGCCGGCGCGCAGTGTGTCTACGTCGTCGACTCGGCCGGCGCGCTGGTCCTGTCCGGCGCGCAGGCCCGGGTTCAGGCGCTGATCGGCGAGATCTCGCCCGAGGCCCAGGTCGGCTTCCACGGCCACCAGAACCTGTCGCTCGGCGTCGCGAACTCCGTGCTCGCCTACCAGGCCGGCGCGCGGCAGATCGACGGGGCGCTGTGCGCGCTCGGCGCGGGGGCGGGCAACGCGCCGACCGAGGTGCTCGCGGCCACCTTCGACCGGCTGGGGGTCAGGACCGGGGTGGATGTCCCGGGTGTGCTGGCCGCCGCGGAAGAGGTCGTGACGCCGTTCATCCCGCGGCTGCCGTGGATGGACCGCTCGTCGATCGTCCAGGGCTACGCCGGGGTCTACTCCTCGTTCCTGCTGCACGCGCAGCGCGCCGCGGAACGCTACGGTGTGCCCGCGCACGCCATCCTGCAGCGGGTCGGCGAGGCCGGCTACGTCGGCGGTCAGGAGGACATGATCATCGACATCGCCCTGACCCTGCAGCAGGAGCGCGACACGGCGACCGGAGTGAGCCATGAGTGACAGCGACTGGACCATCGGCCGGGCCGCGGCCGCGCTGCTCGCCGCGGAAGACGCCCGGGCCGACCGGGAACCGCTGACCGCCGAGTGGGAAGGCCTGGACGCCGGCACCGCGTACGCGGTGCAGGACGAGACGCTGCGCCGCCGGCTCGGCCGGGGCGAGCAGCTGGTGGGGGTAAAGCTCGGCCTGACCAGCCGGGCCAAGCAGCGGCGGATGAACGTGTCCGCCCCGCTCACGGCGTGGCTGACCGACGCGATGGTGCTGCCCGCGGGCGTGCCGGTGCCGCAGGACCGGCTCATCCATCCGCGCGCCGAACCGGAGATCGTGTTCGTGATGCGCGAGCGGCTGGCCGGCCCGGGCGTCACCGCGGCGACCGCGCTGGCCGCGGTGGGCGCCGTGTACGGCGGTGTGGAGGTCATCGACAGCCGGTACCGGGACTTCCGGTTCACGCTGGCCGACGTGGTGGCGGACAACGCGTCGTCGGGCTGCTTCGTGACCGGCCCGGTCGGCCTGCCGCCGGACCGGCTGGACCTGGCGCTGGAGGCGTGCCTGCTGGAAGTGGACGGGCAGATCACCGACTCGGCCACCGGCGCGGCGGTCCAGGGGCATCCGGCCGAGGCGCTCGCGCTGGCCGCCAACGACCTCGGCCGCCGCGGTCACGCGATCGAGCCTGGCTGGATCGTGCTCACCGGCGGCATGACCGACGCCGTGCCCGTCCCGGCCGGCGTCAAGCTGGCCGCGCACTTCACCCACCTCGGCTCGGTTCAGCTGTCCGGCGGCTGACGGCCTGCCGTCTGGAGGCTGACATGCCGATCGTTGAGGTCACCCTGGCCGAACGCCGCGACGCTGCCCCGTGACGTAGTCTACGAAGTCGCCGTCTCGTCCCGCGTCAGCTCCTGATGGGCAGGGCCATCCAGGCCGTCCTGGCCGCCTGCGGCCGCCTGGCCGGACGTGGGGCCCCGGCGGGCCCGCCGGGCGTCCAGCCAGTTCCGGGCGGCGGTGTCCCGGCCGAACGCCATGGCCGCCGCCAGGCAGGCGAACGGCACGGCCGGCAGCACATACCGGTAGTCGAATTCCGCCGTCGCAGCCGGTGCGACGATGAGGCCCACCGAGATCAGCCACGGTATCGTGGCCTCACCGCCCAGCCGCCGCCAGGCCAGCACCATGCCGCCGAGCCCGACGGCCAGGATGGCGCCGTACACCGACCCGGGCAGCCAGACGTACCGCTGCCAGACCCGGATGACCCCGGCGAACGGCTCGACCACGTGGGTCAGCGGGTCGCCGCGGATGTAATAGGCGACGTCGGAGTTGTAGGAGCCGACGTGCCCGCGCGCCCAGGACGGGATGGGCTGCGAGCGGTAGCCGAACAGGTACTCGTCGTAGGTCTGCGCGTTCGGGTAGACGTAGCGCCGCCACTCGAACACCCTGGCCGTGTCGTACGCCACGATCTGCGCGTAGGCCAGCGGCTGGGCCTCGATCGCGCGCTTGGCGAAGTCCTCGGCGAGCTGGTTGGGCAGCGGGGAGAACTTCGACGGCGGGAAGCGGTCCAGCGGGCTGATGTTCGCCCAGATGTAGAGCTGCGACATGGGCCGCTGGGCCGGCGGGGTCGTGGTGCACAGCGACAGCTCGTCGGCGGGCACGTGCATCTTCGAGCACTCGGCGAACGCCATGACGCGCGAGTACAGGAAGATGCCGGTGCTGTCGGTCATCGCGAACTGCCCGTACGACGAGTAGAACCAGGCGCAGTACAGCAGGACCGGGACGAGGCAGGCGACGACGGTGCCGGCCAGGGCGCGCCAGCCGATCCGCCGGATGATGATGTACACCGCGAAGAGGACCAGGAACGGCAGCCCCTGTGACCGGACCGTGGCCGACACGCCCAGGATCAGGCCGATCAGCGTGCACCGCTTCCAGCCTGGCTTGGCGTCCCACAGCAGCAGCGTGGTCGCCAGGACGAGCAGGAACTCGAACAGGACGTCGCTGAGGATCAGGTGCTCGAGCTCGATCTGGAAGCCGTCGTACAGCACCGGGACCGCGGCCAGCGAGGCGATCCAGGGCCGGACGCCGAACCGGTGCCTGGCCAGCGCGTACACCATGACGCCGACGGCCAGGCCCATCAGGTGTTGCAGGATCGTTACGGCCGCATAGCTGCGCAGCGGCTCGAGGATCTTCAGGAACACCGCATAGCCGGCCGGGCGCGTCACGTCCGGGTGCAGGCCGATCACGTCGCTCATGTACTCGAACGAGTCGTTGAACCAGACCTGCCACTGGTAGCCGAGCTCGGTGTCCACGCGCAGCAGGGACGCGGGGATCAGGACCAGTACGAACAACCGGTTGTGGGCGACCGCGGCGCGGAGCCGCGCCGGGAAGAGCGAGGCCAGCAGGGATGCGGGAGTCAGAACCAGTACCAGCAACCGGTTCTTGCTGGCTAGAGCGAGGCGACGCGCGTGCTGCCACGCATGAACATCAGCGGAGGTGGTGACCGCCTGGACGACACCGCCGCCACACGCGCCGAGAAGTGCAATACTGAGCCAGTCCATAGCCCCCCGGGCTCCATAAACGTCGCCGCATACCAATTATGGGGCAGTTAGGCCGCCTACGGGAGGGGACATATACCATCCATCCCGGCGCGGGGTTCTCACCGCCACCCCCGCAGTTCGTCAGTAACGCGCGCAACGGCACCGGCCGAGGCGCCGTGTCCGCGTACCGCGACAGCTTGTTCGGCCAGCTGGCCAGGTATCTGTGGGGGGCGCCCGGGCTGGCGGGCCACAGACGGCGTCGGCGCCTGGCCCTTCCCAACAGCCGGGACCGGACGGGATAATCGTGCTTGGCGATCCTTTGTGGTAATTTCCAGCATTGTTCCCAGAGGTCCAAAAGCGAGGTCCTGAACCTGATCATCAGGATGTCGGCTGGACGACCGGGCCGCGATCCTCAGCGGCAGGGATTTCGCACTTCAGGGGTGGGGCCTGCCATGAACTCTCTGTGCGTTATCAGTGCTTGAGCACACCGGGCTTGCGCCCTCGTCCAAGATGACCTGGCTGGACCGGCGGCTGCAGCGGTGGCGGGTCCGGATGGCTCTGCGCGAGCTGCCGCCGGTCACGCGCCTGCTGGATATCGGCACGCATGATGGGACCGTGTTCCGTCTGGCCGGGGCCGGCGGGGTCGGCATCGATCCGGAGCTGGTCGAGGCGCCGGAGCTGCCCGGGGTCACGTTCGTGAGGGGATTCTTCCCCGCCGACCTGCCGCCGCTGGCGGACGGCCCGTTCGAGGCGGCGACGGCGCTGGCCGTGGTGGAGCACGTGCCCGAGACCAAGCTGGCTACCTGGGCCAAGGTGCTGGCCCAGGTGATGGTCCCGAACGCAGTCCTGGTCCTCACCGTGCCGGCCCCGGCCGTTGACCTGCTGCTGCGCGCCCTCATACGGCTGCACCTGGTCGCCGGGATCGAAGCCCACCAGCACCACGGATTCCAGCCCCGCGACCTGGAGGCCATCTTCACCGCCCCGCTGTGGCGGCGGCGTACGCACCGCCGCTTCCAGCTGGGCCTGAACCACCTCTACGTCTTTGAGCGCAGGCCGGACTGACGGGTCAGGGACCCGGCTGGGGGACGATGTTGTAGTTGGCGCGGAAGAGGTTGCCGGGGTCGTACTGGGCCTTGACCCGGCCGAGCCTGGCGTACTTCTCCGGGCCGCCGAGCGCCTCGACCACCCGGTCCATCTCGTCGAAATTGAGCATGTTGAGGTAAATGCCCTTGCCGACCCAGGGCGCCAGGTCGCGGACGATGGCCCGGGTCCGTTCCATGTAACTGGCGTCGCAGGCCGGATCGTCCCAGCGCATCGCGAAGTTCAGCCAGAGCAGGTAGCCGCGGTTGGAAAACGCGGTGGCGTCCTCGGGGACGTCGCCGATCGCGCCGCCGAGCCCGATGATCTCGACCTCGCCCTCCATCGGCATGTCCGACCAGAACTCGACCAGCTTGTCGATGGCCTCGCCGGCCAGGTCGGCCACGTGGGCTTCCTTGGTGTAGTAGCGGTGCCCGTCCTCGAACTCGACGTCGATGAGCTTCTGCACGCCGGCCGCGAACGGCAGCACGGTGGTGGCCGTGACCCTCGGCCGGCCGATCGAGGACAGGCGCTCGATCATGTCCGCCCCGTCCGGGGCCTCGGCGTCGTCCAGCCACATGGCGACGAGCATGAGCATCCGCGCACCGACCAGTTCGGGCGGGACGAACGGCAGGGCGGGCATGTCGTGCTTGAGCGCAGCGTGCCAGCCCACGGTGCGCGGCAGCGTGGGCACGATGGCGGCGTACTCGCGCAGCGCCGCCGCGGCGTCGTCCACCTCATGGAGCGAGACCCCGATCCGCATCATCGGGCCGAACTCCTGCGCGCGGAAGGTGAACCGGGTGACGATGCCGAAGTTCCCGCCGCCGCCCTGCAGGGCCCACATCAGGTCCGGGTGCTCGCCGGCGGTCACCTCGATCACCTCGCCGCTGGCCAGCACGAGTTCCAGCGAAACGAACTGGTCGCAGGTCAGCCCGTGCTTGCGAGAGAACCAGCCGATCCCGCCGCCCAGGGCCAGCCCGGCCACGCCGGTCTCGGACATGATCCCGGCCGGGACGATCAGGCCGTGACTCGCCACGGCCGCGTCCACGTCCCCGAGCCGGCACCCGCCGCCGACGCTGACCAGCTTGTTCGCGGCGTCGACGGTCACCTCACGCAGGCCGCTCAGGTCGAGGGTCAGGCCGCCGTCGGACATTGCCTTGCCTGCCACGTTGTGCCCGCCGCACCGGACCGAGGGGTACAGCCCGTGCTCGCGGGCCACGTTGACCGCGGCCACCACGTCGGCGGTGCTCGTGCAGCGCAGGATCAGGCCGGGCCGCCGGTCGATCATCGCGTTCCACAGCTGGCGGGCGGACTCGTACTCCGGGTGGTCCGGGCCGATGATGTCGCCCTTGAACCGGCCGGCCAGCTGCTCGGCGATGCGCGCCCGCAGCCCGTCGTCGAGGCTGGCGGAGCCGGTGGCGCTGGCGCCCGCGGGAGAAGTCAGTGACATCGCAGTTGCCTTTCCAGGTAATACAGGTCGGTTGAGAGAAAGACAGGGATGGCAGGTAACCGAACGGGCCGGCTGCGGGGCCAGCCGTCAGGCGGAGACGGCTTTTGCTGAGCCGGCCTTCTCCGCGGCGATCCGGCGCATGGCGGCGAGCGTGGCCGCGACGGCCTTGAGGTAGTCGCCGGTCATGGAGTCGGCGTACTGCTGCTCCGCGGCGGAACCGCCCTCCGCCCCGGCCACGACCAGGGCGAAGCTGAACCGCAGCCGCAGATCGTCAGCCGGGCCCTCGATCTCGTTGGCGATCGTGCCGAGGACCGGGCCGGCGATGCGGGTGAAGGTGACCCGGTGCGGTTCCTCCATCGTGATGCGCTCGGTGAAGTGCTCGCCGCGGAATTCGATGTCCCGGTCGAATACGGTGTCGCTGAGCCGGCTCGTGACCTCGCAGAAGGTCATGCTGGGCACGAACGGCAGCGCGTTGTTGGCCTTCAGGACCAGGCCGTCCCAGACGTCGGAACGTCCGAGCACGGGCTCGTCCGGGACGTTGACGGGCAGGTCGTGGGTAACGAAGATCATGATGCTCCTCCCGAGGGATTGACCACGGTGTTTTCCAGCGTGCCCAGGCCGTCGATGCTGGTCCGGACGACGTCGCCCGGGCGCAGGTACAGCCCGCGCCCGGCGCCCACCCCGGACGGGGTTCCGGTGGCGATGACGTCGCCCGCCTCCAGCGTCGCGACCTCGCTCGCGGCCGCGATGAGCTCCGCGACCGTGCAGACCATGTCGGCGGTGGATTCGTCCTGCTGAAGCTCCCCGTTGACCCACAGGCGCAGCCGGAGGTCCTGCGGATCGGGCACCTGGAAGGCGGGGGTGATGCCCGGGCCCAGGGGCAGCGCCCCGTCCATCGACTTGGCGGCGAACCAGTCGTACAGGAAGGCCTCGGCCGGCACGGCGTCCCGCTTGTGGTGCCCGCGGGCGGTGATGTCGTTGGCCACGCAGTACCCGGCGACATGCCCGAGCGCGTCCGCGGGGCCGATGTCGCGGCCGCCGGTGCCGATCACCACGGCCAGCTCGGCTTCCCAGTCGTACCGGGCCTGCTCCGGTGAGCGGATGACGATCGGGTCGCCGGGCCCGATGACGGTCGTGGTCGGGGCCTTCAGGAAGAAGAACGGCCGCCAGCCCCCGGCGGGGATCTCGCCGCCCATCTCGCGCATGTGCCGGCGGTAGTTGACGCCGGCGCACATGACCTTGCGCGGCCACCGCACCGGGGCCAGCAGGCTGTCGTGCTCGACCAGCGGCGCGCCGGAGACCTCCAGGCCGCGCAGCACGCCTTCGGCCTGCTGCCAGCCGGCCAGCAGCTCCATCATGGTGGGCCACCGCTTGAGCTCCGGGGGCCCGGCCAGCGAGCCGTCCGCGCGGAGCACGGCCAGCCCGGAGGTGCCGTTCCGCTCGTACGTCGACAGCTGCCAGGTCATGAAGGCTCTCCTTGGCCGAGGGGGGACAGGCCCGAAATCTGGTCGTAGACGGAGGCGATGTCGAGGTGGCCCCACCCGTCCGCCAGGGCCTTGTCGAAGACCGCCTTGGCGGACGCGAAAACCGGGGCGGCCAGGCCGGTCTCCGCGGCGCAGTCCTCGATCTGCTGCAGGATCGGGTGCAGCGTGGTGATCGGGCCCGGCGCGGGCGACCAGGCCCGGTCGCGCATCAGCGGGCCGCGCTGCCGCCAGATCGCCGAACTGCCAATCGAGTCGTCCAGGGTGCGCTGCACGAGGTGCAGGTCGAGCCCGCTGCGCCGGGCCAGTTCCATGGCCTCGGCCGCCGCCACGGTGTGCACGGCCAGCAGCAGGTTCGCGATGTACTTCAGCCGCGCCCCGGTGCCGAATGCGCCGGTGTACACCCAGGGACCGGAGATCGCGTCCAGAACCGGCCGGACCTTGTCCACGCTGGCCTGCTCCCCGGAGACGAACGTGGTGGCCAGCCGGGGGGCGACCATGGCCGGGCTGCCGCTGATCGGGCAGTCCAGCATGTCGCCGCCGCGGCGCTGAACCGCGTCCCGGATGGCGCTCTTGCGCGCGACGTCGACGGTGCTCATCTCGATGTGCACGGTGCCGGGGCGCAGGCCGGCGAGCGTGCCGGCGTCGCCGCATACGACGTCGGCGATGGCGGCGGTGTCCGGCACGATCGACAGCAGGACGTCGGCCTGCGCCGCGACCCCGGCCGCGGAGGCCGCGACGGTGCCGCCGGCCTCGGCCAGCTCGGCGGACCCGCTGCGGCGGTAGCCGATCACCGCGAAGCCGTGCTCCATCAGGTTGCGCGCGATGGGCAGGCCCATCTTGCCGAGACCGATCACGCCGACTCGTTGCATCGCTGCCTCCTCGCAGCCATTCAGCGCCAGTCGAAGGTGCCGGTGCCCAGGCTGACCCGGACGCCGATGCTTCCCTCGCTGAGCCGCCACCGGTAGACCTCGAAGGTCCGCAGCCCGTGCCGGGCGAACGGGTCGCCGGCGGCGATGCTCCGGGCCGCCTCCTCGCTGCTGGCCCGGATGATCGTCACTCCCGAGCCGGGCCCGGTGCCCGGCCCCGACAGCAGCGGCCCGGAGGCCAGGACCACGTCGTCACGTTCCAGTCCCAGCAGCCAGCCAACGTGTTCTTCGACACGGGCGTCGATGGCATCCTGGCCGGTACCGGGCACGGGGACGTAGCGGATCAGCCAGTAGTCGCGAGCCAGCAGCCGGGACAAATCCACCCGGCCCGCTGGTTCCCGGCTATCCGCCATGCCTCAAACTGTATGCAGTTTCGGGCCAGAGTCAACCCTTTGCCGCCAGCAAACTGTATGCAACTGCGGGCCGATCAGCGACAATAGCTGTCATGCCACGGGTCGTTCAGATTCCTGATATCCGCAAGGTCGACCTGCCGGAAGCCCGGCAGGCCATCCCGAAGCTGCACGCGTACCTGCGGGAGTGCATCCTCGACGGCACGCTGACCCCCGGCACGAAGCTGTCGCAGGTCAGCCTGGCCCGGCAGCTGGGCGTCAGCCGTACCCCGCTGCGCGAGGTGCTGCGGATGCTGCAGGAGGAGGGGCTGGTCGAGATCGAGCCCAACCAGCGCACCCGGGTGGCCGGCCTCGACCCCCAGGAGCTGGACGACATCTACGCGAGCCGGATCCTGCTCGAGACGCTGGCCCTGTCCATGACCATCGGCAGCTTCACGGCGGCGTCCCGCAAGGAGGCCCGGCGGCTGCTGACGGCGATGCGGCGGGCGGCCAAGAACGGGGACTTCGGTGCGTGGTTCGCCGCGCACGCCGACTACCACCGGCTGATCACGGCGGGTGCGGGAGAGTCCATGCAGCGCCAGCTGCAGGCGCTGGCCGACCGGACGATCCGTTACATCCGCATCTACCAGGTATCCGACCCGCACAGCTGGCAGACGGCCGGCGACGTGGAGCACGCCCAGATCCTGCAGGCGCTGATCGACGGCGACGAGCCAGGCGCGCTCATCGGGATGGCCCATCACCTCGCGCGCACCGCGCTGCGCGTGCTGGCGGACTGTGCGCCCGGTTACGAGCCCGCCGCGGTGACCCACGCGGTCGCGCTCATCGAGGACGGCCGCCCGGGGCCGCTCCCCCTGATCAGCGCCAGCTGACGGGCGGCGGGCATGCATCGGCGTGGCTCAGGGAGCGAGGAAGGGCTGGACGACGGCGAGGAACTCGGCGGTTTTCTCGATCATCGTCCAGTGGCCGCAGTTGGACATGACGTGCAGGCGGCCATCGGGCAGCAGGTCCAGCAATGGCGCCGACGAGGTCCGCCAGGGCATCACGCGGTCGTCGCGGCCGTGGACCATCAGGACCGGCGCGCGGATCGATGCGAGCTCGGCGCCGGACAGGGCCAGGTCGTCCACCCAGCGCTGGCGCGGGGCCGGGAACATCGCCGCCCACGAGTCGCGGACGGGCACATCCAGGCTCGCCCGGTAACGCAGCTCCACCAGGTCCTCGGTGATGAGCTCGCGGTTGTGCGCGAACAAGCCGATGACGTGCCGCATCTCGGCGACGCCGGGGGTGTAGCCCCATACCTGATCCAGCCCGGAGGGCAGCGCCATCGCCACCCCCATGGAGCCCATGGCCACGATGCGGCGCACCGCGCCGGGGCGCGCCAGCGCCATCGACAGCGCGACGGCGCCGCCCATCGAGTTGCCGATGATGTCCACGGTGCCCAGGCCGAGTGTGTCCAGCAGCGCGAGCGCGTGGGCGGTCCAGGCCGCCCGGCCGTAGGTGCGCGGCTCGCCGGTGGCGGTCCCGCCGAAACCGAGCTGGTCGGGCGCGATCACCCGGCGCTGCGCGCTGAGCGCGGGCAGCACCGGGCGCCAGTTCGCGGCGGCCGTCACGCCGGGCCCGGATCCGTGCAGCAGCAGGACCGGCGGCGCGGCCGCCCCGGGTGCGCCGCCGGGCGGCGCACCGGTGTCGATGACGGCGGTGGCCACCCCGGCCACGTCGATCTGGCTGGTGTGCAGGTCAGCCGTGGTCACGAAACGTTGCCTCCGACGGTCTCCGGACGGCGGGGCACTCCCGCGGCGTCCCGTCCGGCATTCAGATTCCCGGCCACCGGGGCGCCAGTCAGCTGGGGCTGCGAGGCGACCCGCCGGGTCGGGCCCAGCCACATGTCGATCGAGCCAGGTTCGGCGGGATCGAAGACGCGCGGCACCCAGGCGGCATCGTCCTCGATCCGGCGCACCCCGAAGGAGTACTCGTAGGTAAAGCCCTCCGGGCCGAGGAAGTACAGGAAGATCGCCGTGGACTGCGGGTGCCGCCCGGGGCCCATCTCGATCTCGACGCCCTGGGAGACCAGGAAATGCCAGTTGCGGAAGACGTCATCCAGCGATCCGACCTGGAAGTTCATGTGGCACATCCCCGGCCGGCCGCCCTGGAACACGGCCAGCTTGTGGTGCACCGGGTCGATCCGCAGCAGGCAGGCCCGGTCCTGAATCCAGTCCGACACCCGGGCGTTGAAGCGGGTGCTCCAGTAGCGGTGCGCGTCGTAGATGTCGGGGGCGTCCAGGCACAGGTGCCCGAATTCGGTGATCCCCGCGGCCCGGCTGAACGCGACCGGCCGGGCCACCGTCACCTGCCCGGTCACCAGCTCCAGCCGGTTGCCGAACGGGTCGTCGAACGCGATGAACTCGCGCACGCGGCGGGACCGGGCTTCGGCCGCCGAGCCGCGGTAGACGCGGGTTCCGCTGCGCTCCAGCTCGGTCTCGGCGGCGTCCAGCTCGTCCGGCCCGGCCACGGTGAAGCCGGATGAGATGACGCCGGACGGCCCCTGCACCAGAGCGAGGCAGTGGTGGCGGTGATCGGCCCGCAGGTGGGCGACTCCGGGCTCGGCCGGTTCGGCGAGTTCGAGGCCGACGATGCCGGTGGCGAACCGGGTGGCCGCGTTCAGGTCGGCGACCCCGGACCGGACGTAGGCGATGTCGGTGAGCGTGATCATGCCGTGCTCAGGCGAAGACCGGGGCGAGGTCGATGTAGATCTGCCAGTCGCGTACCAGGTCACCGTCGAATTCGAGGATGTCGGCGTTGGGCACGGTGACGCTCTTGCCGTCCTTGCGGAGGTACTCGACATTGATCTTCGCGACCATCGTGTCGCCGGATTCGATGACCTTCACCAGGTGGTGGGTGAGGCCGTCGATGGTGCCCCAGAAGCCGAGCACGGCCTCGCGCACGGCGTCCTTGCCGTGGATCGGGTCGGCGTTGCCGAAGCGGAACGTCACGTCGGGCGTCAGGTGGGCGACGAACCTGTTCACGTCGAAGGAGTCGATGTCGGCGAAGATCGTGGCGGCGTCACGGTTCATGATGATGCGCTCCCTCATTGGAGACGGGCCCGGGCAGGCCGGGCTGGCCTGGCCTGGGCGGGCCGGGAAAAGAAGGCGGAGAACGGGCAAGCTGAGAACAGCCGGGCTGAGAACAGCCGGGCGGAGAACGGGCGGGCGGAGAACGGGCGGGCGGAGAACGGGCAAGCTGAGAACAGCCGGGCGGAGAACGGGCGGGCGGGATTCGGTCAGGCTTCCGGCTCGCGGTTGGCCAGGAAGGTCTCGGGCGGGGGGGCGCCCCACAGGTGCGGCGGGACTTCCCATTCGCCGGCCACCCAGGAGTCATCCACCTGGTCGATGTCGGAGAACCACTCGATCCAGGAGCCCCAGGGATCGGGGTTGTAGTGGAAGAAGTTGGAGCCGATCGTGTGCCTGCCCAGGCCCCAGCCGGCATCCCGGCCACGGGAGCGCATCCGGTCGGCCCCGAGCGCGATCGCGTCGATGGACGGCACCTCGAAGCTGGCGTGGTGGAAGCCGCGGTGGCTGCTGGCGATAAAACCGAAGATGTGGTGATCCCCGGGGCCGCCGTTGAGGAACGTGACCAGGCCGGCGATCCGGTCGCTGACCCGCAGTCCCAGTACCTGGGTGTAAAACTCCGTCATCCGCGCCGGCTGCGCGGTGAACAGCAGGGTGTGCCCCAGCCGCCGCGGCATCACGTCCTCGGTGGCCTGCCGCCACCAGGCGGTGCCGATCCGCCGACGGGCCGCGCCCATATTGGTCAGCACGTCGGGCACCGGCCGGGGCGGCGACGGCTCCTCGGCGAGCAGCTGGACGGCCGTCCCGTCCGGGTCACGGATCCACAGGCCATCGGGAGCAGCACCCGGCGGCGGGTCGATGACCGGAGTCCCCGACCGTTCCAGCGCCTCCTGGACGGAGTCCAGCGTGCCGGGATGCAGCGTGAACGACACGTGGTGCAGCCGCTTGGCGGGCGCCGCCACCATCCGGACCTGTTCCTGGCCGCGGCCGGGGCACTGCGCGACGAGCGACCCGTCCTTCTCGCCGGTCTCCAGGCCGAAGTCCTGCAGGAAGCCCTCGGCCACCGCGAGGTCCGGCACTTCCAGCGCGTAATGATGCAACGTCGCGATCACGGTTCGCCTCTTCCCCGGCATGTTTGGTCCACGTAAACTGCATACAGTTTAGGTCGGTACCGGCCGCGTGGGAAGAGATCAGACCGGAAGAAACGGATCGGCATGGAGCAGGACGCACAGGAGGACGTGGCGGAGGCCGGGCGCGCGCTGTCCGCGCTCGGCCTGGTGACCGCGTACGGGCATGTCTCCGCGCGGGCCGGGGGCGCCATGCTGATCACGCCGGCCGCGGACCTCGCCACGGTGACCGCCGGCCGGATCGTCACCGTGCCGCTGGACACGGCGGCACTGCCCGCGGGGGCGCCGGCCGAGGCGTGGGCGCACCTGGCGCTCTACCGCAGCCGGCCGGACGCGGCCGCCATCGCCCGCGCCCAGCCGCCGAGCGCCTTCGCCGCCGCCGCAGCCGCCCCCCGCGCCCCGGTCTCCCCCGCGCCCGCCGCCCCCGCCTCAGTCTTCCCCGCGCCCGCCGCCCGCGCGTCTGCCCCCGCCTCCGTCTTCCCTGCGCCCGCCGGCCCCGTAACGGCGGGAGCCGTCATCGCGCCGCTGGCTCCGCTGTACGGGCAGGCGGCCTGGCTGGGGGAGGTGATCCCGGTTCACGACGGGGCGGCCCTGCTGCGCTCGGCGGAACTGGCCGGCCACGCGGTCCGCAGCCTGCCGGCCGGCGAGGCGCTGCTGCTGCGCGGGAACGGTGCCCTGACGCTCGGCGCGACGCCAGGGCTCGCGGTGGCCCGGATGTGGCTGCTGTCGGCCGTGTGCGACGCCTACCTGTCCGCCCGCGCGGCGGGCCCGGTCACGCCGCTCAGCGCGGCGGAAATCGCGTCCTGGCGGGCGGTCAGCGCCGAGCTTCTGCCGAGGCTGTGGCAGCATCTCCGGAGCCGGATCAATTCACAGACCGCACGGCTACGATGACCCAGGGGATCCGGTGGCGTTGGCGAAACAGGAGACGACATGACCGTGGAACCCGGCTGGGTACCACCAGGCATCGACACCGGTAAGGCGAACATCGCCCGCGTCTACGACTACTGGCTCGGCGGGACCAACAACTTCCGTGCCGACCAGGACGCGGCCCGCGCGATGATCGCGATCGAGCCGAACATCCGCGCCATGGCCCGCGCCAACCGCGACTTCCTGGGCCGGGCTGTCCGGTTCCTGACCACCGAGGCGGGCATCCGCCAGTTCATCGACATCGGGTCCGGCATTCCCACCGGGCGGAACGTGCACGAGGTGGCCCAGGAGACCGCACCGGGCTCCCGGGTGGTGTACGCCGACGTCAACGACGTCGCGGTGGCGCACAGCAGGCTGCTGCTGGAGGACAACGGGGACACCGCGGTCATCCAGGCCGACCTCCGCGATCCGGACGCCATCCTGACGGCCCCGGAAACGGAGCTGCTCATCGACTTCAGCCAGCCGGCCGGGCTGCTGCTGGTGTCGGTCCTGCATTTCCTCGACGATCATGACGATCCCTGGCGCGTCGTCGCCCACCTGCGCGACGCGCTGGCCCCGGGCAGCTACCTCGTGCTCAGCCACGCCACCGGCGAAGCCAAACCCGATGTCGCCGCGGCGGCCAACACCGTGTACATGAACAAGGTCGCCGCGCGTGGTGACTACCGTTCCCGGGCAGACATCCTGCGCTTCTTTGACGGGTTCACGCTGGTCGATCCCGGCCTGGTCTACCTGACCCAGTGGCGGCCGGACGAACCGGACGAGACGGCCGCCGACCCGTCCAACTTCTGGCTGCTGGCCGGGGTCGGCCGCCGGAACGACCCGCCCGCCTGAACCCCGCGGGGAGAACTGCAATATCCTTGTAACACCCGCCGGCCGCGCAGTGGTGTTCGCTGGAAGGTGGTGTTCGCTGGAAGAGCGTGCACCGGTGCTCCTGGCCGGATAACGACCCTCCGCCGTAAGCCGATGCGACGAGGCCATGCGCCAGGCGTATCCGGCCGGCATGGGACGGTGTGAATGAAGCAGTACAAGTACAGCGCCCTCATCAAACTGGTGTCAGCCAGGGAAACGAGCGGGGAGCCGCCGCTGCCCGCGACGGGCGGCCGGGTAGTGGTGCGTGCCCGGCACCACGAGAAAAAGGGCAGCAAGATGTTCAGCGCCCTGATCAGCACCCCGCCAGACCAGCCGCTGAAACCGGATCACAGCATGCAGGTGACGCTGACCGTGGTCGGCGACGACGTGCTGGACTACCTGGACGCCGGGGACAGCTGCACGCTCTGGCGTGGCCGTGAAATCGGCCAGGGCGTGATCTCGCGCCGCCTGTCCTGGTGGGCCGAGGGTCCCTGATCGCGGCCGGGAACGGGCGATTCGGACCACCAGCGGTGGGTATCAGGCCTGTCGCCCACGCGCACAGCGCGATGAAACCGGGCCGGGTTTCCCGCGGAACCCGGCCCTTCGGCGTCCGCGGAGCTTGCCGGCGCCTGCTGCAGGCGTTCAGCGGCAGCACCGCCCTCGCCCGCGCCAGCGTGGTACGCGGATCACTGCCCACGACATGATCTTGCGCGGATAGCCTGGGGCCGTCCCGGCCCGCCGCCGGGGCAACCCCGCGATTTTCACGCCCCCTGGAGCGACTGTGACCACAGGCACTTACCCGCTGGAGACGATACTGTCCGTGCTGGGCAACTCACACGCCCGGCTGGCGGCCGTCGTTGAGCCGCTGACCGCCGCGGAGGTGGCCGGCCCTTCGTACGACGACGACTGGTCGATCGCGCAGGTGCTGTCCCACCTCGGGTCGGGCGCGGAAATCTTCGGGCTGCTGCTGGACGCCGGGCTGCGCGGCGAGGACGCCCCCGGCATGGAGCAGTACCGGGAGATCTGGGCCCGCTGGAACGCCAAGAGCCCGGAGGACCAGGCGCGGGACGGGCTGGCGGCCGACGCCGCGTTCCTGGACCGGCTCGCGGCGCTGGACCCGGGGCAGCGCGCGGGATGGCGGCTGACGTTCTTCGGCGATGAGCGCGTGCTGGCCGACATGGCCCAGATGCGGCTGGGCGAGCACGCCATGCACACCTGGGACGTGGCCGTGATGCGGGACAGCAAGGCGACGGTGGCCGGGGACGCTGTGGAGCTGATCCTGGACACCGTGGGCGGCCTCGCCCCCCGGCTCGGCAAGCCGGCCGGGGAGCACCTGCAGGTGAACGTGACCACGTTCGAACCGGAGCGGCGTTTCCAGCTCGACATCAGCCCGGAGGGCGTCACCGTCTCCCCCGGTGCCCACGGTGAGCTGCCACCGGGCAGCGCCGTCCTGCGACTGCCCGCGGAGGCGTTCGTCCGCCTGGTCTACGGCCGGCTCGACGATGAGCACATGACCTCCGTGGAGACCGAGGACGTCGATCTCGGCCTGCTGCGCCGGGTGTTCCCGGGCTTCTAGGCCCCCATTACCGGGAGTGCCCGAGGTCCGCAAATGGCCGGCGAAACCAGACAGCCAGCAGATCACGCTGCACTTCGCGCCGACCGGGTGGGCTGGTGGCTGAACATGGTCGAGATCTTCTTCGGGATCATCACCCGCTGGGCCGTCCGCCGCGGCAACTTCACCTTCGCCAAAGACCTCAGCACCGCCATCGGACGATTCACCGGCACCTGCCACGACCGCTGTCAGCCATTCACCTGGACCAAAGACGCCGACGAATTGGCCGGTAAAATCAAACCTTCAAGAACTAACGCCACGCGCACTAGTGATTCAGCGGCCGGGCTGTTACGGTCCGATACCGTAACGCCACCATGCCAGCCTGGCGCACAGACCGGTGGCGAGTACGTAATCGGCTACCCGCTGTTACGGGACGCGCCGGACCGCGAGGCCCTGGGTGGGCGCCGCCCCCCCCGGCCGGGCAGGCGCACCCCCTGGGCAGCGCCGTCCCCCGGAGCCCGGGCGCACAGACCAATGTGATATCCGGCACAATTGGCGTCCGGCCAATGGTCTGGACCAGGCAGAGTGTGACGAGCGACACAAGTACCACCACCGGCGGCCGGGCCCGGGCCCACGATTAGTTGCCGGGCGCCGCAAATAGCGCGGGAAACGGCCGGAGCGGGATATCAGGGCGACGCCGGCCACAAATGGCACTGGGAAATGGTCTGGACCATAGAGCAGTGTGACGAGCGACACAAATAGCCCCCCGGCAACGGCTTATCCGGGATGCCGTTGTGCCGAACAGCACGGATCCGTAGATCAAATCCCCGGCATATAGGGCCTTTTGGCCCTGCCGGGCTGGATTTGCAAGTGGCAATAAGAGATTCTGAAGCTTTAGCGGAACGAGGCTCGGCGATTCGCTTGCTGGGCCTGCAATACCTAGGCAAGGGAAGAGCAATGTCCAGCGCAGACCCGACCGACCACCAAGCAGAAACGAGCCTCCCCGAGCTGACCAAGTGGGTCGGCGAGATCGCGGAGCTGACCCAGCCGGCCAACGTGGTCTGGTGTGACGGCTCGCAGGACGAATGGGACCGGCTGACCAGCCAGCTGGTCGAGAGCGGCACCTTCACCCGGCTCAACCCGAAGCTCCGCCCGAACAGCTTCTACTGCGCGTCGGACCCCAGCGATGTGGCGCGCGTCGAGGACCGGACGTTCATCTGTTCGGAAAAGGAGACGGACGCGGGCCCGACCAACAACTGGATCGCGCCAGATGAGATGCGGAAGACGTTCGGGCAGGTCTTCGACGGCTGCATGAACGGCCGGACGATGTACGTGGTCCCGTTCTGCATGGGCCCGCTGGGCAGCAGCATCTCCCAGCTCGGCGTCGAGATCACCGACTCGCCCTACGTGGTCGTGTCGATGCGCATCATGACCAGGATGGGCGCGCCCGCGCTGCGGGCGATCGAGGAGAGCGGGACGTTCGTCCGCGCCGTGCACTCCGTCGGCGCCCCGCTGGAGCCCGGCCAGGCGGACGTGCCGTGGCCGTGCAGCAAGGTCAAGTACATCTCGCACTTCCCGGAGACGCGGGAGATCTGGTCCTACGGCTCTGGGTACGGCGGGAACGCGCTGCTCGGCAAGAAGTGCTACGCCCTGCGGATCGCCTCGGTGATGGCGCGGGACGAGGGCTGGCTGGCCGAGCACATGCTCATCCTCAAGCTCACGCCCCCCAGCGGTGAGGCGAAGTACGTGGCCGCGGCCTTCCCGTCCGCGTGCGGCAAGACCAACCTGGCCATGCTGCAGCCGTCCATCCCCGGCTGGAAGGTAGAGACCGTCGGCGATGACATCGCGTGGATGCGGTTCGGCGACGACGGGCGGCTGTACGCCATCAATCCCGAGGCGGGATTCTTCGGCGTCGCGCCCGGTACCGGCATGAAGACCAACGCCAACGCGATTAAGACCATGTGGGGCAACAGCATCTTCACCAACGTCGCGCTGACCGACGACGGCGACGTGTGGTGGGAGGGCCTGACCGAGGAGCCGCCCGCGCACCTGACCGACTGGAAGGGCCGGGACTGGACGCCGGACTCGCCCGAGCCCGCGGCACACCCCAATTCCCGGTTCACCACCCCGGCCAGTCAATGCCCGATCATCGCTCCCGAATGGGAAGATCCCGCGGGCGTGCCGATCTCGGCGATCCTGTTCGGCGGCCGGCGTGCCAGCACCGTGCCGCTGGTGATCGAGTCCTTCGACTGGGACCACGGCGTGTTCCTCGGGGCCAACATCGCCTCGGAGAAGACCGCGGCGGCCGAGGGCAAGGTCGGTGAGCTGCGGCACGACCCGTTCGCGATGCTGCCGTTCTGCGGCTACAACATGGGCGATTACTTCGGGTACTGGCTGAAGGTCGGCCAGAAGGCCGACCCGGAGAAGCTGCCCAAGCTGTTCTACGTCAACTGGTTCCGCAAGAACTCGGCGGGCAAGTTCGTGTGGCCCGGTTTCGGCGAGAACATCCGCGTGCTGAAGTGGATCGTCGAGCGGCTGTCCGGCGACGCCAAGGCCACCCGGACCCCGATCGGCTATCTCCCGGCACCGGGGTCGCTGGATCTTGAGGGCCTGGACATCTCCTGGACCGACCTGGCCCTGCTGCTCTCGGTGGACACCGAGGCCTGGAAGCTGGAGGCGGAGCACATCCCCGAGCACTTCCAGACCTTCCACCGGCACCTGCCGGCCCGGCTCTGGGAGCTGCACAGGGAACTGGCCGACCGGCTCGGCTGAGGGGGCGCCTGAGACAGCCGGCCAGCCCGGCTGTCTCAGGCGTTTCCCGGCCCGCGCCCTGCGGGCCCCGGAGACCAGCCCATCCCTTCGCCGCGCACCGAGAGCGGCCAGGTACCTTTGCTTGAGCTGCTCAGACGCGCGGGCAGCAACGGTAAGGTACCGGGCTTGCCGCTCGTATGAGCCGGTCAGGGAAGGAAGGAATGGCCTCCCCACACAGTGCCACCAGGCACCGCATCACCGTGCTCGGCACCGGTTACCTGGGGACGGCGCACGCCGCGTGCCTGGCCGACCTGGGCTTCGAGGTGCTCGGGGTCGACGTCAGCCCGGCCCGGATCGGGGCCCTGACGCGGGGTGAGCTGCCGTTCTACGAGCCCGGGCTGGAGCCCCTGCTGCAAGCGGGCCTGGCGTCCGGGCGGCTGTCGTTCAGCACGTCCTACGCAGCGGCCGCCGCCTTCGGTGACGTGCACTTCGTCTGCGTCGGCACCCCGCAGCGGGAGGGAGGCTACGCGGCGGATCTGTCCCAGCTGACCGCGTGCATCGACGCGCTCGGGCCGCTGCTGGACCGGCCCTGCCTGGTGGCCGGCAAGTCGACGGTCCCGGTCGGGACGGCGGCGATGCTGGCCGGACGGCTGGCGGCCCTGGCGCCGGCCGCGGACACGTGTGAGCTCGCGTGGAACCCGGAGTTCCTGCGCGAGGGGCACGCCGTCCAGGACACGCTGCGGCCCGGCCGGATCGTCGCGGGGGTCCAGTCCGGCCGCGGGGAAGCCGTCCTGCGGGAGGTGTACGCGGACCCGATCGCGGCCGGCACGCCGTTCCTCGCCACCGACCTGGCCACCGCAGAGCTGGTGAAGGTGGCCGCGAACGCCTTCCTGGCCACGAAGATCTCCTTCATCAACGCCATGGCGGAGGTGTGCGAAGCCGCGCACGCCGACGTCATGACGCTGTCCGAGGCGCTCGGGCACGACCCGAGAATCGGGCGCGCGGCGCTGCGGCCCGGGCTCGGCTTCGGCGGCGGATGCCTGCCCAAGGACATCCGCGCGTTCATGGCCCGGGCCGAGGAGCTCGGGGTCGAGCCGGCCGTATCGTTCCTGCGCGAGGTGGACGGCATCAACATGCGCCGCCGGGCCAGGATGGTCGATCTCGCGCGCGATCTGGCCGGGGGATCGTTCGAGGGCCGGACCGTCGGCGTGCTCGGCGTCGCGTTCAAGCCCGACTCCGACGACATCAGGGACTCCCCCGCCCTCGACGTCGCCGCCACCATTCACGGACTGGGCGCGTCGGTGAGCGTCTACGACCCGGCGGCGATGAGCCACGCGCGCCGGGCCCACCCGGAGCTGGCGTTCGCCGGGTCGGCGACCGAGGCCGTCACCGGTGCCGACGTGACCCTGCTGCTGACCGAGTGGCAGGAGTTCCGCGACGCCGATCCGGAAAAACTCGGCGAGGCGGTGGCCCGGCGCAACATCGTGGACGGCCGGAACGCGCTCGACGCCGCCCGCTGGCGCGCCGCCGGCTGGCACTACCGGGCCCTGGGCCGGCCGTTACCTGACCGGCGTGGCCGCGGGAGGCGGGCCTGCGGGGGCGGCGTGAGTCAGGGGGAGCCGGCGGCGCGCTGGGCGCGGAGGGCCTCGCCCTTGGCGCGGGCCGTGACGGCAAGCTGATCCTGGAAGAGGGTCATCCGGTGGCGCAGGTCCCCGTCGGCGGTGGCGAGGATGCGGACGGCGAGCAGGCCGGCGTTCCGGGCCCCGCCGACCGCGACGGTCGCCACCGGGATACCGGCCGGCATCTGCACGATCGACAGCAGCGAATCCAGCCCATCCAGGTGCGCCAGCGGCACGGGCACGCCAATCACCGGCAGCGGGGTGACCGACGCGAGCATGCCCGGCAGGTGCGCCGCCCCGCCGGCGCCCGCGATGATGACCCGGAGCCCGCGCCGGGCCGCGGCCGACCCGTACTCGACCATCTCGCGCGGCATCCGGTGGGCGGACACCACGTCGGCCTCGTAGCTGACGCCGAACTCGTCCAGGGCGTCCGCGGCCGCGCGCATCACCGGCCAGTCCGAATCGCTGCCCATGACGACGCCCACCAGCGGCTGGCCAGTCATGATCTCACCGCCTCCGTCCCGTCCGCGGCGTCATCGCGCGGCCGCGTCATTCGCCGTCCTCGGTTCCCCAGCGCAGGAAGCTGGCCGCGCGGCGGGCCCGGTCCCGCAGCCCGGAAACGTCGTCGCCGAGTACGGTGACATGGCCGATCTTGCGGCCGGGCCGGACGGCCTTGCCGTACAGGTGCACCTTGATGCCGGGGTCGGCGGCCATCACATGGATATAGCGGTCGTAGACGTCGGGGTCCGTTCCGCCGAGCACGTTCGCCATCACGGCCTGCGGCGCCAGCATGCCGGGCGCCCCCAGCGGCAGATCGAGCACGGCGCGCAGGTGCTGCTCGAACTGGGAGGTCGTCGCGCCCTCGATCGTCCAGTGCCCGCAGTTGTGCGGCCGCATGGCGAGCTCGTTGACCAGCAGGCCGTCGGGGGTGTCGAACAGCTCCACCGCGAGCAGCCCCGTCACGTCCAGCTCGGACGCGATCCGCAGGGCGAGCGACTGTGCCTGCTCCGCGCGTTGCGGGGCGAGGCCGGGCGCGGGCGCGAGCACCTCACGGCAGATCCCCTGCCGCTGGACCGTCTGCACGACCGGGTAGGTGGCCCCCTGCCGGTGCGGCGACCGCGCGACGAGAGCGGCCAGCTCACGGTCGAAGGCGACGTACTCCTCGGCCAGCAGCCGGAGCCCGTGCCCGGCGACTTCGGCCGCCTCGCCGCGCGAGGCACAGACCCAGACCCCCTTGCCGTCATAACCGCCGCTGACCGCCTTCAGTACCACCGGCCAGCCGGACGCTCCGGCGAAGCGCTCGATACCGGCCAGGTCGCTGACCGGCGCGTACCGAGGGCAGCGGATACCGAGCGCAGTCAGTCGCTCACGCATGGCGAGCTTGTCCTGCGTATACCGCAGCGCGGCCTGCCCGGGGCGGATCACGAAGCCGGCCTGCTCCAGCGCGGCCAGGTGCGGCCCGGGGACGTGCTCATGGTCGAAGGTCAGCACGTCGCAGCCCGCCGCGAAACCACGGAGATCGTCCAGTGACCGGTAGTCGCCGAGCCTGATGTCGGGCCAGACCTGCGCGGCGCTCTCGCCGGGGGCGGCGGCCAGCACCCGGAGGCCGATGCCGAGTTCGGCCGCGGCCGGGCAGGTCATGCGGGCCAGCTGCCCGGCACCGACGATCCCGACCGACGGGACCGCGGCGCCGGCCGGCGGCCGGCCGGGCGGCGGGGCAGGGCGTGCGTCGAGCTGTTCACTCACGGCCCGTAGCTTATGAGCTGGGCGGGTGTGCCCGCACACGGTGCGGCGCTTCGGGCAGGCCTGGGCAGAATTAACCTTGGAGATACATTTCTTCCGCGGTATCAGGCCTATGATCAGCGCGATCACCAGCAGGCGAGCCGGAGGACCAGATGGCCATGCCCGACCATGATGCTGCTGTCCTGACCGGCGAGGACGTGCCGCCCGGCGCGATCGCTCGCGAGGGAACCTACGGCGAGCGGGTCGTCGCCGTCGAGCCCGGCGGCGCGGAGTTCATCCCGCTGCACGAACGGCACGGCAAGCCGCTGCAGCTGTTCTGGACGTGGAGCTCGCCGAACATGGAGTTCGCGACGGTCTTCGTCGGCGTGCTCGCGGTCGCCGCGTTCGGCCTGAACTTCTGGCAGGCCGTGCTCGGGATCATCGTGGGGACCGCGATCGGCTCCGTCACCCAGGGGCTGCTGTCCCAGCAGGGCCCGGTCTACGGGGTCCCGCAGATGGTGCTGAGCCGCCTTGGCTTCGGTTACTGGGGCAACGTGCTGCCCGCCGGCCTGAACGCCGTCACCGCCGGGGTGGGCTGGTTCGCGGTGAACAGCGTGAGCGGCGCGTTCGCCCTTAACGCGCTCACGCACCTGCCGAAGGCCGCCTGTCTCGTCATCATCGTCATCCTGCAGGTCGCGGTCGCGTTCTTTGGCCACAACCTGGTGCACGTGTTCGAGCGCTACGCGTTCCCGATCCTGACGATCATCTTCCTGATCGCCGCCGGGGTCATCCTGTCCAAGGCGCACGCCGGCGCGGCCGGCCACGGTGGCGGCATCGGCGGCTTCCTGCTCACGGTGGGCGCGTCATTCGGCTACGCGGTGGGCTGGAATCCCTACGCCTCCGACTACACCCGCTATCTGCCGCCGTCGTCGAACAAGCGCGCCATCGCGCTGTGGGCCGGGCTCGGCCTGTTCCTGTCCTGCGCGCTGCTGGAGATCGTCGGCGCGGCCGCCGCGACCGTGGTCAGCCCGGGGGCGGCGCTCGGCAGCAACCCGACCGGCGCCTTCACCGGCCTGATGGCCACCCCGCTGGCCGACCTGACGCTGCTGGCGATCGCGCTGGGCGCGGTGTCCGCGAACGTGCTCAACATCTACTCCGGCGCGCTGTCGTTCACCGCGCTCGGCATCCGGCTGCCGCTGGCGCTGCGGCGCGCGATCGTGGCCCTGGTGTTCGGCGCGATCGGCTTCGTCCTCGCGCTGACCGGGCTGAACGACGCCGGCACCAAGTACGAGAACTTCCTGCTGATCATCGCCTACTGGATCGCGCCCTGGCTGGCGGTGTTCTTCTGCGACCGGCTGCTGCGGCGGGGGCAGCGGCCCGTCACCATCGAGCCGCTGCTGTTCAGCAAGAAGCACGAGAACTGGGCCGGCCCGGTCGCCATGCTGGCCGGCATGGGCCTGTCGATCTGGCTGTTCTCCAACCAGACCGAGTACATCGGCGTGGTGCCCACGCACGTGCCGTCCGTCGGGGACCTGACGTTCGAGGCCGGGTTCCTCATCACGGCGGTCGTCTACCTGGCCTGGCGCCTCATCGAGGGCCGGCGCCCGGCCGCGGTGACCGCCTGACGGGTCAGGCCGGGCCGCTGCGGACGGGCTGACCCCGGGACGCGGGCGGCCGGCGTGGCAGGAACACGGCGAAAACCGGGGGCCGCTGCCGGACCAGCACGACGCGCCCACCGTCCGCCGCCGCCATCGTCCGGGCCAGCGACAAGCCGAGCCCGGTACCTTCGGGGCGGCCGCTCACGCTGCGCTCGAAGATCCGGGCTACGAGTTCGGGCGGGACGCCCTTGCCCTGGTCCTCCACCTCGATCACCGCGGACTTGGTGTTCTGCGAGGTGCGGATCTCCACCGTCCCGGCGCCGTGCATCAGGGCGTTGTCGACCAGGGTAGCCAGTACCTGCGCCAGGCCGCCGGGCGTGACGTGCGCCCGCAGGCCCCGTTCCCCGGTCACCACGAGCTTGCGGCCGGACCGGCGGAACGCGGGCTCCCACTCGACCACCTGCTGATCGATGATCTTGTCGATCCCGGTCAGCGAGGCGGTCCCGGCCGCCCGCCGGGCCGGGTCCAGCAGCTGGCTGACCACGTCGGCGAGCCGTTCGGCCTGGGCGAGCGCCGCGCCGCCTTCCTCCCGGACCGCATCCGGATCATCCGCGGCGGCGATCACCTCTTCCAGCCGCATCGACAGCGCGGTCAGCGGAGTCCGCAACTGGTGGGACGCGTCGATGGCGAGTTCCCGTTCAGCTGCCAGGAGGCTGGTGACCCGGCGGCCGGAGCTGTCCAGGCCGTCTGCCACCTGATCCAGCTCGACGATCCCGTAACGGCGGCCGATCGGGCGCGGGTCACCGGACCGGAGCCGGTCCGCCGCCTCCGCCAGCTCCTCGATGGGGCGGGTGAGCGCGCGGGACTGCAGGAGCGCCGCGACCGCGGCGGCCACGATCGCCGCGGCGCACAGGCTGAGGATGAGGATCCGGACACCGCCGCGCGCTACGACGGCGCTGGGCACGCCGACCACCAGCACGGCCGCCACCGTGACCGGCAGCATGGTCAGCACAAGGCGGCGCTGCATGGCTCAGCCGCCCGGCCCAGCGTACGGCGGCGCGGGCTCCACCGCGGCCGCCGCCGGAGAAAGCTCAGCCGCCGTACCGGAAAGCTCAGCCGCCGTACCGGAAAGCTCAGCCGCCGTACCGGAAAGCTCAGCCGCCGTACCGGAAAGCTCAGCCGCCGTACGGGAAAGCTCAGGAACCGCGCGGGGGGGCTCAGGAACCGCGCGGGGGGGCTCAGGGACCGCGCGGGAAGGCTCAGTCGCCGCGCTCAAACCGGAATCCGACTCCGCGCACGGTCGTAATGTACCGGGGGCTGTGTGCGTCATCGCCCAGCTTCCGGCGAAGCCAGGAAATATGCATGTCGAGCGTTTTCGTCGACGTCCACCATTTCGCGTCCCAGACCTCGCGCATGATCTGCTCCCGGGTCACCACCTTCCCGGCGTCCCTGAACAGGATCCAGAGCAGATCGAACTCCTTGGTGGTCAGCTCCAGCTCGGTGTCACCGTGCCAGGCCCGCCGTGCCTCCGGGTCGACGCGGACGCCCATCACCATGGCGTTGTCCGCCGTGCCCCGGCGCAGCAGCGCCCGGACCCGGGCCAGGAGTTCGGCCAGCCGGAACGGTTTGGTCACATAGTCGTCTGCGCCGGCGTCCAGGCCGACCACTGTGTCCACCTCATCGGCCCGGGCGGTGAGGATCAGCACGGGCACGCCGTGCCCCTCGGCCCGGACCCGGCGGCAGACTTCGAGGCCGTCCAGCACGGGCAGCCCGATGTCGAGCACGATCAGGTCAATGCCGTCGCTGAGCGCGCGCTCGAGCGTGCTGGGGCCATCGGCGGTCACGTCGACGTGGTATCCCTCGCGCCGGAGCGCGCGGGACAGGGGCTCGGAGATGGACTCATCGTCCTCAGCGAGCAAAACGCTGGTCATGCCTTGATCGTAGAACGTGCGCCGTCATGCCGTTTGCTCGCGCCACTGTCAATTGCGGCGCCGCGTGCTCCGGGGCGCCGACCAGGGCTGTGCCGGGCGGCGCGGGCCGCCGCTGCCTTCACAGCTCGATCGTGCTGCCCGATGTGCGATGTGTCAGGCCGGCCTCCCGAGCCTGCCGACGCTGTTCCGCCGCCATCCGCGCGCCGCGCGATCAGCGATCTTCACCCGCGAGACGGCGCTGCTCCTCCTCGACCAGGCCGAACAGGATGGCCTGAACCCGCTCGACGCCCGGGATGTCGGTCAGCACGATCTGCCCGTGCTCGCCCGGCGACTCCACCAGAAGACGCCCGGCGCCGAGCAGCCGGTCCAGCAGGCTCCGCGAGAACGAGACGTCAGTGATCCGGGCCAGCGGGATGTCCCGGCCGGTGCGGCTCAGGATGCCTTCCCGGAGCCGGAGGCGTGCCGTGGTGAGTTCGTAGGTCGTCGTCTTCCAGCGCAGGAACGGGCGCACGACCCCGATGAGCAGCAGCGCGATGGCGACGCCCACGGTCGTCAGGCGAGCCGTCCCGGCCGACGAGCCCGCCGGGATGATGACGACCACCATGATCGCGGCTACGACGACCAGTACCCCGAAGACCACCGGCCCCAGCAGCACCTTCCAGTGCGGGTGCAGAAGCAGAACGCTGCGCTCCTGCCCGGATGATGACGGGTCAACGACCATGCGCCTCATGGTGGCACGGCGCCGCTGGGACTTCAGGCCCAGATCATGCCATCACGGGCCAGATCTTCACCGGAGGTGCCGGACGTCGCCCGCGCCGACGGCCACCTCCCCCTCCGGGGTACGGACGATCAGCCGACCGTCCGTGCCGATGCCGGCGGCCGTACCGCGGATGACGTTTCCAGCCGGGAGTTCGGCCCGCACGTCACGGCCTACGGTCGAGCAGAGGCCCAGGTACGCGGCCCGGAGCCCGCTGGCCTGCGGATCACCGGGGATCTCCGTGCCACGCCACGCTCGGTACCAGCGCTCGATCTCGGCCAGGATCTCACGAAGCAGCCGCTCCCGGTCCAGGCTGGCCGAACCCTCCAGCATGAGGGAGGTAGCCGGCAGCACGGCGGCGCCGGTCACGGGCAGTTCGGCCCGGGCGGCCGACACGTTCACGCCGATGCCGACGATGACCGCGTCGCCGGACTGCTCGGCCAGGATCCCGGCCAGCTTGCGCGGCCCGAGGAGCAGATCGTTCGGCCACTTCAGCCGGGCGTCCAGGCCGGAGACGTGCCGCACGGCGGTGATGGTGGCCACCCCGGCGAGCAGCGGCAGCCAGCCACGCCGGGCCGGCGGCACGTTCGCCGGGCGGAGCAGCACCGAAAACGTCAGCGCCGCTCGCGGCGGGCTCAGCCAGGTCCGGCCGAGCCGACCACGGCCCGCGGTCTGCTCTTCGGCGGCCAGAACGAAGCCCTCCGGTGCGCCCGCCCGGGCGAGGGCGGCGCAATCGGTGTTGGTGGAGCCGGTCCGTTCCACGACCAGAACCTCACTCCACAGGCCACCCGGCTGCACGACCTGCTTCGTCAGGGCTGCGCCGTTGAGCGGCGGCCGCGCCGCATAAGCCGCATAATCGGTGTCAGTCATCTCGGTGACCATTGTCCGTGCAGCAGAAAGGGCCCCGCGGATGCGGGACCCTTTCTCTCGCACGCACTACCGGTCACCCGGAACCAGGGCACAACGAGGGCCTGCCGCGGCCGCCCGCCCGGGCTCGCCTCCCCGGTGCCTACGGGCAGAGAAACTGGCATATGGGCCTCGTCTGTTATCAACTCCGGGCGTGCCGCGACGGCGACACCTCGAATGTGGCAGCCAGCGTCGCTATAGGAGCCCAGGTCAGCCGCCGTCTACCACATCCTGACACGCCATAAACGAATACAACTACTTAAACTACGACGCGTCCATGCGGCCCAGAAGTCTGCCCGTAAGCGGGCGGGGCTAGTACTGGTTACTCTGGCTCTGGTCGTAGTCGCCCTGGCCCTGGTCGCCGCCCTGGTTCTGGCCGTACTGGTCACCCTGGTCGCCGCCCTGGCCCTGGCTCTGGTCGCCGTACTGGCCGCCGCCCTGGCCCTGGTTCTGGTCGTAGCCGCCCTGGCCCTGGCTCTGGTCGCCGTACTGGCCGCCGCCCTGGCCCTGGCTCTGGTCGCCGTACTGGCCGCCGCCCTGGTCCTGCTGCTGACCTGGCTGCTGCTGTCCCTGCTGGTTCTGGTCCTGTACGCCCGCGTAGTTCTCGCCGGCCTGCTCGCCCCGCTGGACTTCACTGCCGAAGCGGTTGCCGGTCTCCTGGTTCGCGAAATCCCCAGCCTTGTCAAAGGCCTGGTCTGCTTGCTCGGGGTGTTCGCCGGCGAGCTTCTTGGCGTCGTCAGCGAATTCACTGAAGTCAGGCATGGGTGCCCCCTTTTCCGTCGTTGGCTGGATTACCCATCCTTCGCGCGGAGGCTCAAGTTCCCCCGGCATTGATCGATAAACCAGGGATACGGCTGCCACTGCGAGCCCCTACGTACTTTACGTTTCCCGCCGTCCCCGGACCATGTTCTGGCCACGAAGACTTAGCCGTTCTGGCCACGAAGACTTAGCCGGAAATCTGGATGCGGAGCCGGCGGAACCCCTTGCCCTTGTTCTCGACCTTGACGACCTGAATCCGGCCGACCTGCCGGGTAGAGGCGACGTGCGTGCCGCCATCGGCCTGCTGGTCCAGGCTAACGATGTCGACGATCCGTACGTCCTTGACCTCAGGTGGCACCAGGTTGGTGGCGGTGCGGATGATGTCCGGAAGCGCGAACGCCTCCTCGCGCGGCCCCGGACGCGAGCACCATGGCGTCCCACTCGCGCAGCGTCTGATCATCCAGTTCGAGCCGGTGCGTCCGCCATTGCGTGTCAGCCACCCGAGCAGCCTACTGCGGCCTCCCCGACGGCCCGGCGGTGAGCCGTCAGAGCGCCGGGACACGCACCAGCCATCCGGAAAGGCCGGGAAAACTCATAGCCGGATGACGAGGCCGTCGTGAGCCGTCTCGAAACCGGGCCCGTCGCGGCGCCCGCCAGGGTCCGCCGCGGAGCGGGCGAGCATGTCGGCGGACAGGTGGGTCAGCACGACCCGGCGGCTGGTCAGCTCGTGCCGGTGGGCGGCAAGATCGGCGTAGTGAAGGTGATACGGGACGGACTTGCTCGCGTAGTAGGCCTCTGTTCCGCCGGCACGTTATCCGCCGGGCGACCACGGGGCGCGTCCCGACGCTGTCGGAATGAAGCAGCCCGTCCGGGCCGGCGCCGGGGCCCGTTACGGAAACAATTACCTAACGTACTGTCTGACTAAAGAATCCTGAGCAGGCACGCCCGTGGAGGCGAAACCGTCCGTGAGCCCCCGTCCGTACAACCTCGGCAAGCGCCGGGAACCGATCGACCAGGGCCGGCAGCAGATCCTCACGGCGGCCCGGCGACTGCTCGCCGGCACCCCCAGCTACACCGGCTTCACCGTCGACGCCGTGGCCAGGCAGGCCGACGTCGCCCGCGCCACCGTGTACTATCAGTTCGGCTCGAAGGCCGGCCTGCTCGAGGCGGTCTGCGACTCGCTGGCCGAGGCCGGCCAGATGTCAGAGCTGGCCGGCGCGTTCACCGAGCCCGACCCGATCGAGGCGCTGCGCCGTTTCACCGGCTGCTTCGGCCGTTTCTGGGCCGCGGACCGGGCCGCCATGCGCCGGCTGCGAGCCCTGGCCGCGCTCGATCCGGACGTCGGAGCGGTCATCGCCGCCCGGGATCAGCGGCGGCGGGAAGGGCTGACGGTCCTGGCCGGCCAGCTCGCCGGCGCGTCAGTGCTGGCCACCGGGATTAGCCACGCGGTCCCCGTGCTCTTCATGCTGACCAGCTTCGAAACCTTCGACACGCTGGCGGGGCCGGACCAGGAACTGACCGCCGTGGTCCCCGACGTCCTCCGGCTGGCCGAAGCGGCCCTCCGGCTTTTCTGACGTCGCGGGCGGGGGCCGCCGGCGTACCGTAGCGTGGCACACGGCAGGTGGCGAGCCAGAATCGCATCGGCGATAATGCACGTGCATTGGGCCTTGCATCTGCACGCGCACAAGGGCATGATGATGCAGGTGTCGATCGGTCTCGGAAAAGGGGACCTGGCCAGCGGGCGCGCCACGTGGGGCCTTCCTGAGGGGAGGCAGGTGCGCGCGAGGGCCCGGAGGGAGGCCATTGTGGCATCGCACCAGCCCGCAGTCCACCGGGCCATCGTCGTGGTCGATGTTGAGGGATTCAGCGATCCCAGCCGGACCAACACCGATCAGCTGGCGGTGCGCAAGGGCCTGTACAAGGCCCTTGTGTGGTCCTTCGCCAGGGCGGGTATCGACATCGACCTGGGCGGGTGTGACTACGACCGCGGCGATGGCGCGCTGATCCTGGTCCCGCCGCACATCCCGAAGATCCTGCTGGTCACCAAATGGCCTGCGCGCCTGGCGACCGCGCTGAACCGGCACAACGCGGCCAGCGGGCCGGGAGCTCAGGTACGGCTGCGCATCGCGGTGCACGCCGGCGAGGTGGTCTACGACGGCCACGGGGTGACCGGTAACGCGATCAACCGGACCTTCCGCCTGGTGCAGGCGCCCGCCCTGAAGGAAGCGCTGGCCTGCTCGCCCGGCACGTGCGCGCTGATCGTCTCCGAGTGGATCTACGACGAGGTGGTGCGCCACGACCCGCAAGCCTGCCCAGCCCGCTACCGGCAGGTGCACGTCGTGGTGAAGGAGACCCGGGCCACCGCGTGGCTGCGGGCCGGCGACGACCGGGTCTCCCGGGGCCGCATCCGGCCCGCCGGGCCGGCCCAAGATCAGCGAAGCCGGAGGCGGGACGTTCTTACCGTGCAGCCCGCATGAGCGGCCTCAGCCGGTGTTCTGCAGCCCGGCGGCGACACCGTTCACGGTGAGCAGGAGGAGGCGCTCCAGCCGCTCCCGTTCGGCGGGGTCGTCCGCGGCCGGGCCGCGCAGCGCCGCCAGGGCCCGCAGTTGCAGGTGCGACAGCGCGTCCACGTACGGATCCCGGAGCGCCACGGCGCGGGACAGCACCGGCCGGTCAGCTAGCAGCCCGGGGTGCCCGGTGACGGCCAGCACGAGCCGCATGGTCAGGTCGTACTCGGCCAGGACCCGCTCGGCCAGGTCGTCGCGGCCGCCCAGCGCGAGATACCGCTCGGCGATCCGGCGGTCGGTCTTGGCCAGGCTCATCTCCGCGTTGTCGATGAGCACGTTGAACAGCGGCCATTCCGCGTACGCCCGCTGCAGTTCGGCCAGCCCCCGGCCGCCCGGGACCTCGGCCAGCCCCGCGCCGTTACCGTCCGCACCCGACTTGATCACGGCGGCCAGGCCGCTGCCGAGACCGAACCAGCCGGGCAGGTTGATCCGCGTCTGGGACCAGGCGAACACCCACGGGATGGCGCGCAGGTCATCCAGGCTGACGGCGGACAGGTACAGCCCGCGCCGCGCCGGGCGGGAGCCGATCCGCAGGCCCCCGATCTCCTCCAGCGGGCTGATGCGGGCGAACCACTCCGCGAACCCGTCGCTTTCCACCAGGGCCCGGAACGCACGCCGCGCGGCGTCGTCGATCTCGTCCGCGACGGCGCGGAACCGCAGCGATGCCTCACCGGTGCCCCCGGTGCGGGCGGGCGCCGACGCCAGCAGCACGGCCGACGTCACCTGCTCCAGATGCCGCCGCGCGATGACCGCACGGCCGTACCGGGCGAAGATCACTTCGCCCTGCTCGGTCACCTTGAACCGGTCCGCGACCGAGCCGGGGGCCTGCGCGAGGACCGCCCGCCCGGTGGGACCGCCGCCACGGCCGAGCGCGCCGCCGCGCCCGTGGAACAGGGTCAGCCGGACGTCGTTGGCGTCGGCCCACGCGGCCAGCTCGGCCTGCGCGTCGAACAGCCGCAGCGTCGCGCTGGCCGGCCCGAGCTCCTTGGCGGAGTCGGAGTAGCCGAGCATCGCCTCCAGCTCCCGGCCGGTCGCCGCCAGCCGGGCCGCCACCGGGGGCAGCGCCAGCATCTCGGTCAGCACCCGGGGCGCGTTGGCCAGGTCCTCCCCGCTCTCGAACAGCGGCACCACGTCCAGTACCGGGGCGTCCCCGCCCGGCATGGCCAGCTCGGCCAGCTCGTACACGGCGGCGATGTCCGCGGCCGACCGGGTGAAGCTGACCACGTACCGCCGGCACGCCTCGACGCCGAACCGCCGCTGGATCCACGCGGCCACCCGCAGGGTGGCGAGCACTTCCTCGGCCTCCGCCGGCAGGGTCTCATCGGCCGGCGCGTCCCGCAGCTCGGCGAGCACCCGGGCGTGCACCGCACTGTGCTGGCGGATCTCCAGCTCAGCGAGGTGGAAGCCGAACGTCTCGGCCTGCCAGATGAGGTGCTGCAGCTCACCGTATGCCTGCTGGCGGGCGCCGCCGGCCGCCAGGGAGTCCTGGACGAGGCGCAGGTCCGCCACGAAGTCCGCCGGCCCGGGATAGGCGAGATCGGCGTGCCGGTTACGGGTCGCCTCCAGCCGCGCCGCGGTGTAGAGCAGGTAGGTGCGGTACGGCTCCTGCGGGGCACGGGCCGAGATCTCCGCGATCAGTTCGGGGTGCGCGGCGGCCGCGGCGTTCAGCGCACGCCGCAGTCCCGGCGACGCCGGCGTCACGGACTCATGCAGGGTCAGGGACCGGCCGATCCGGTCGGCGACCCGCTCGAGCGCGCGCAGCACGTGACCGGCCTGGATGGTGGCGGCCTCCCGGGTGACGCGCGCGGTCACGAAGGGATTGCCGTCCCGGTCGGCCCCCACCCAGCTGCCGAAGCGCAGGAACGCCGGGACGAGGGTCGGCATGCTGCCGCTGTCCGCGCCCGCGACCGCGTGGTCCATCGAGCGGTACAGCGCGGGTACCACGCGGAACAGCGTCTCGTCGAACGCGGTCATCACCGAGCGGACCTCATCGATCGGGTCCATGGCGTTGACCCGAAGTTGTGATGTTCGCCACAGCACATCGATCTGCTCGCGCAGCTCGCGGAGGGTCTCCGTGCGGTCGGTCGCGGCCAGGCGCGGGTCGTCCAGCGCGTCCATCAGCACCGAAATCCGGCGCAGTGACGCGACCACGGCCCGCCGGCGTGCCTCGGTGGGGTGGGCGGTGAATACCGGGTGCACCCGCAGCCCGGCGAGCAGTTCCTCCAGCCGGTCACCGCCCTCCTCCCGGCGGATCTGCCGCACCGTGGCTTCCAGCGACTCTGGCAGCGGGTGCCCGGGCACGTCCCGCTCGCGCAGGGCCCGGATACGCTGGTGCTCTTCGGCCAGGTTGGCGAGGTGGAAGTACACCGTGAAAGCGCTGGCGACCTGCTCGGCACGGTCCAGCGGCCACGAGGCGACGAGGGCGGCGATGTCATCCGGCGAGCCGCCCGGCGGCGGAGCCGGATCCCCGCCGCCCGCGTTCTCCGCCCGGCGTGACTCGATCACGGCGTGCCGGAGCTGCTCCACGTCATCCAGCAGTTCCTGGCCGCTGGCGTCGCTGAGCACCCCGCCGAGCAAGCTGCCGAGCAGCCGCACGTCGCGCCGCATCGGCTCTGGCATCCGATTGCGGTCACTGTCCCGGCTGACCGTCTCCCGCTCCACGCCGCAAGCGTAGCGAAACGCCCCCTGACCGCTTTGCCGCCCTCTGGCTACCCTTAGCCTCATGACCAGTGACGCCTCCGCACAGCCGGATCCCGGCCCCAGCGGCAACGAGCATGATCTGCACACGACCGCGGGGAAGATCGCCGACCTGGCGCGGCGGCGCCAGGAAGCGGTGCACGCCGGCTCCGAGCAGGCCGTGCAGAAGCAGCACGCGAAGGGGAAGCTGACCGCGCGGGAACGGGTCGAGCGGCTGCTGGACCCGGGCTCGTTCGTGGAGTTCGACGAGTTCGCCCGGCACCGGGCCACCGACTTCGGCATCGCCGAGAACCGGCCCTACGGCGACGGCGTGGTCACCGGGCACGGCACGGTGGACGGCCGGCCGGTCTGCGTGTTCAGCCAGGACTTCACGGTCTTCGGCGGCTCGCTCGGCGAGGTCTACGGCACCAAGATCGTCAAGGTGATGGATCACGCGCTGAAGGTGGGCTGCCCGGTCATCGGCTTCAACGACGGCGGCGGGGCGCGGATCCAGGAGGGCGTGGTCGCGCTCGGCCTGTTCGCGGACATCTTCTACCGGAACGTGATGGCCTCGGGCGTGATCCCGCAGATCTCGCTGATCATGGGGCCGTGCGCGGGCGGCGCGGTCTACTCGCCGGCGATCACCGACTTCACGCTCATGGTGAACGGGACGTCGCACATGTTCATCACCGGCCCGGACGTGATCAAGACCGTGACCGGCGAGGAGGTGACCTTCGAGGAGCTCGGCGGGGCGCACGCGCACGCCGTCCGGTCCGGCGTCGCGCATTACCAGGCCAAGGACGAGGACGACTGCATCGATTTCGCCCGCGACCTGCTGTCCTTCCTGCCGTCCAACAACCTCGAGGAACCCCCCGTCATCGATGCGGACAACCCGCTGCCGGCCGATGAGGTCAGCACCGAGGACGAGGCCCTCGACACGCTGATCCCGGACTCGCCGAACCAGCCCTACGACATGCACACGGTCATCGCGGGCGTGCTGGACGACGGTTATTTCCTCGAGGTGCACGCGGGGTTCGCGCCCAACATGGTCTGCGGCTTCGGCCGGATCGCCGGCGCGTCGGTGGGCGTGGTGGCCAACCAGCCGATGCACTTCGCCGGCTGCCTGGACATCAACGCCGCGGAAAAGGCGGCCCGGTTCGTCCGCACCTGCGACGCGTTCAGCATCCCGATCCTTACCTTCGTGGACGTGCCCGGCTTCCTGCCCGGCGCCGACCAGGAGTGGAACGGGATCATCCGGCGCGGGGCCAAGCTCATCTACGCCTACGCCGAGGCCACGGTGCCCAAGGTCACCATCATCACCCGCAAGGCCTACGGCGGCGCCTACGACGTCATGGGGTCCAAGCACCTGGGCGGCGACGTCAACCTGGCCTGGCCGACGGCGCAGATCGCCGTCATGGGCGCGCAGGGCGCGGTAAACATCCTCTACCGCCGCGAACTGGCCGCCGCCGACGATCCGGACACCCTCCGGGCCCAGCGGGTCACCGAATACGAGGACACGCTGGCGAACCCCTATATCGCTGGCGAACGAGGCTACCTCGACGCCGTCATCCGGCCGGCCGAAACCCGCTCGGAAGTAACGAAGGCGCTGCGCGCACTGCGTACCAAGCGCCAGACGCTTCCGCCCAAGAAGCACGGCAACATACCGCTCTAGGCCGTGGGCGGCACCTGGCGCGACAATTCCTATCCGGGCGCGGCCTGCGACGTTCCCTCGCACTTGTACTGCTGCACTAAGGCATGAGGCGCGCTGGAATGGCTGATATGGGCGCCGTACGTAATACCGGCACCCCCGGGGCCCGCAAGCGCCGATTCGCCGTTATGCGCGGAGCGCAGACTGTTCTTGAAAAATTCTGACGCGTATCACGATACAAATCTGGCCCCAAACGCACAGTGGTCGAACGCCTCGCGGAAGGTGGCGTCGTGGACGCGTAACGGCACGGGTGCCGGGCAGGCGGGCAAGGATCACGGCCGGGACTCGGAGGCGAACTGGAACAGCGCGGTGGAGCCGGCGGGTCCGGGGTGGATGCCGATCTGGTGGAGGCGTCCGGCCAACCGACAGAGGCTGATGGCCTGTCCGGGCTGGCCCGCCCGGCCAGGCCACGGCCCTCCGTCCCTTGCCAAGCCGCACTCCCCGTCCTGCACCGGTTCGGGCCCGGTAACCTCACTGCGGCCCGGTGTGCTGGCCGCCGCCCGGGCGTCTCAGCCACAATTCACCATGGATAGTGATCTGTTTCGTAATCAAGCTGACACTGCGCTGAGACCGGCAAAAGCGACGGCTGCGAGCCAGGTACGATACCGTCCATACGGTGCCGCTTATAAGGCATTTCTGTAGTAGCGGGGGATTCTCCCAGTTTCAGACCCTGTTCGGAAACAGGTTGTTGAGGGGGACTGTGGCGTCGGTGTCTGGTGAGTGGACTGTAGCCGTGACTGGACGGCGCGCGGCTCAGATGCTTGGTCTGGGACCGGCTGCCCACGGTGGCCGGTGGCGGGAAACGGCCTCTGAGCAATTAAGGTCGGCCGGCCGGAAAGCCCCGATGGGTCACCCAGTTGCACGGGCCGGCCGATGGGCCGCCGGGGAATCCGGGGAGCAGCCAACCGGGGGCTCGGGCCGAGCGGCGTTTCCGAATGGGCTCTCAGCCAGAAAGTGATTGCATGGATGCTCAGCGTCTTAAAGACAGCTTCGCCAAGGTCGCGGTGCATGGCGACGAGGTGCCGCTGTTTTTCTATTCCGACTTGTTTTTGCGACACCCGGAGACGCGTGATTTCTTTCCCGTGGCGATGAATGCGCAGCGTGATCGCCTTGTACAGGCGCTTATGCAGATCGTCTCCAACGTGGATAACCTCAGCGAGGTTGTGCCGTTCATCCAGGGCCTCGGCCGGGACCACCGGAAGTTCGGTGCGGTCGCTGGGCATTACAACGCCGTCGGCGACAGCTTGCTCGCCGCGCTCGCTCACTTCAGTGGGCCGGACTGGACTCCTGGCCTGAAAGCCGAGTGGCAGGATGCATACGGCTTGGTGGCCAAGGTCATGATCGAGGCAGCGCAGGCGGACGAATCTCTCCACCCGGCCTGGTGGGATGCAACGGTGATCAATCACGAGCTCCGCTCGTTCGACATCGGCGTATTCCGCGTTACGACGCACCAGCGACTGCCGTACGAGCCGGGCCAGTCGGTGGCGATCGAATCGGCGGACGTGCCACGGATCTGGCGGTTCTACTCCATGGCCAACGCGCCACGTGAGGACAGCACGCTCGACTTCCATATTCAAATGACCGACGGCGGGGCGCTGAGCAGCGTGCTCGTCCGCAGCCTGCGCGTCGGCTCGCGGCTGCGGCTTGGGCAGGCCGTCGGCACGTTCACGCTGGACGAGCTGCCCGAGCGGGATATTCTCCTGGTGGCTGGCGGCACCGGGCTGGCTCCCGTCAAGGCCATCGCGGAGCAGGTCGCAGAACTGCCCGACCCGCCCCGCGTTCACCTGTTCTTCGGCGCCCGCCGCGCCGAGGGCCTGTACGACCTGCCTGACCTGGAAAAGATGGCCGCCCAGCAGCCCTGGCTTACGGTCGTATCCGCCGTATCCGATGAACCTGACTACCCGGGCGAAAGAGGGCTCATCTCCGACGTCGTGACCAGAAGCGGATCGTGGGACCGCCACGAGGTTTACGTGGCTGGCCCCACCGCGATGGTCGAAGCGACGGTCGACAAGCTCACCTCGGCCCGCGTCCCCGCAGAACGAATCCACGTCGAAGACTTCGGTTGGAGCACGTCATGAGCGACAACTCCGGCTATCACGGCCACCTGATTCCCGATCAGGTTCATTCCATGATCTTTCCCCACGCCAGGCTGGGCCGCCGCGGATACGATGAGGAGCATGTCCGCGCCTTCTGCGCCCAGGTCGAGCAGGAGCTCACGTGGCTGCTGGTCGAGCGAGCGTCGCTAGGCCAGCAGGTGCAACAACTGCGCCAGCAGATACGTGATGCCGGGAATGGTGACCCGGGCCACCACCCAGAGAACGCTCGCCTCAAGGCGATCCAACTCATGTCACTGGCACAAAAGACCGCAGACCACTGCGTGAGCGAGGCGCACGAATACTGCCGCCAGCTCGCCGCGGGTGCCAAACAACGCCGCGATCAGATGCTCGACGAGACTAGGGCGAGGGTCGCGCGGATGCTGGAGCAGGCGCAGGCCGAGGCCAGCATCGCTGCGGCGGCGCACATCAGCGACACGGCCTTGGCCGACGATCCCGGGAATCCCCGCGCGGAGCTTGCCTACCTGCGCACATATAGCGAGGTTTACCGTACGCATTTGCGAGCCTATCTCGAAGCATTGCTGCACAACGTGGAGGAATGGGGGCGGGCCGAACAGTCGGCCCTGCCAGCCAAGTACGAGGGAGTCTGGCGAGCGCATCCACCCTCCGAACGTTTCAGGCCAGCGCCCGCTAATCACGGCGCTCAAGACTAACGACCTATCTGCCCTAAATGGTCAGCTGGTCAGGGGAAAGCCGCGATCGTGCCGGTCGCGGCGGCTAGGGCGTGCGGGAAGCGATCCGCTCGGGCGGGATACCCAGGGCATCGATCCCGGCCTGTGGTGGCCGATCACGGTCTCGCAGCCCGACCGCTGCGGGTAGGCGCACGCCAGGTCCAGCGCCGGGTTTACCTCCACATCGAGCAGGTCGGTGACCAGGCAGAACACCTCCGAGGCCTGCTCGTCCCGGCCCTCTGGCCGCAGTGGTGTGCGCGGTGCACTCGATGACTGGCGCGGTCACCGGCGGGCCGCCGGCCTTGCGGGTCGGCTTGAGCTCGGCCAGCTAGGTGCCATCGGGCAGCCCCGGACGGGCGTGAGGGCGAAGCTGGCGGAGGCGCGCCAAAGGATGTGCGCGTCGGTGGCCAGGACCGCGCGGGCCAGGACGTGGGACAGGAAGTTCCGGTCGGCCAAGATCACCATCCCGGGCCGAAGGACGGCAGCAGGTCCAGAGCCAGGGTCTGCTCGCCGGTGATATACGGGCCGAACGCTGCGCCGGTCAGCGCCCCAGTCCCGGACTCCGCCGCCCCCACCGCACTTGCGGAAGGCCCGGTCCCTGGCGGCGGTCGAGGGCCGACCAAAGAACGTGGCGTTCTCCACGCTGCCCGGCCAGCAGATCGGTAAGAACCGCTCCGAAGCCTCCGCCCGCCCGCCGGCAGGGGCGTACGCCGGACCCGTCGCAGGCGAAGCCAACGCAAGACCGGACTTCTGAAGATCACAGGCAGATGGGGGCTTGATCGAGAGCGTCTGCGCTGCTCATGGGCCCGCGGGTTGGCGCTGGCCGTGAATTGCCGTAGGCACACGCTATCCGGCGTATCGCCGGTCCCGGGCTGCTGCGATGGCTTGGCTTGCAGGCCCATACCAAAACTTCTGAATAATTACAAGTAATGTAATGACTATCTGCCGGGTAACAACATTCTTACTTTTCTTTGAGTGCTGATTGTGTTTATATACGGGTAATTTCGGTCAGTCATTTTCCCCCATTGATATCCTGACAGAAATCAAGAATGTGAAAATATCCCGTAGCTCCGGAAAACACGGCCGGCGCATCCCTCACGCAGCACACGAAGCCTAGTGACTGGCTGCTTTTCCGGCCCCGCTGCCAGGCACGATCACGGCCCCCGGCCATTGGCGGAACCCGTCCTATTCGCGGCTCCTATGCCTGGCAGGAGGCACCGGCCCCGCCCCTAATCACGGTCCATCGTGGGGGGCCATCCGCCCGTATCACAGCGATGTCGCCCCGTCCACTCTGGCGGTGCTGATATGGGCTGCGCTCGATCACCCAAGCAACGCTGAAAGGACGAAAGGACTCGTAGCGTGCACTGTATTTGGTCTCTGGGATAGGGCCAGGGCCGGGTTCCGTGAAGGCTGGCGTCTGTGAGCTGCTGCGGCGCCCGGACACGTCCCCGCTCCGCCTGACGGCAGACCAAGACACCAGACCCGGATCCGCCGTAGCCGCCTCGACGCGCTCACCGTACCTGGGCAAGGCAGTGCGAACAGACAGCAAAATAGCCCGCCGCAGCCGGCAATGGAGGCTCTAAGGATGACAGCTCAGTCACCCGCCGTGGCAACAGCAGCGGCAGACGCTACTGAGGCGGCCCAGTTCATCCGCGCGTTTCATGCGGAACATCCCGCCGCAGGGCCGTCCGACCAGCGTCTCAGCGAGGTCCTGCAAGCCATCCACATCACGGGCACGTACCGGCACACACCGGCCGAACTGGCGTACGCCTGCAGGGTGGCGTGGCGGAACTCCAGCAGATGCATCGGCCGTCTCTATTGGCAAAGCTTGCGGGTCCGTGACCGGCGCGACATTACTTCCGCCGCTGGAATGGCGGCGGAATGCGTCACCCATCTGCGGGAAACAACCAACGGCGGGCGGATCCGGCCGCTGATCACCGTGTTCGCACCAGACGCCCCCGGGCGGCCAGGCTCACGAATCTGGAACTCACAGCTTATCCGGTACGCCGGCTACCTGCGGCGCGACGGCACTGTCACCGGTGATCCAATCAACACCGGGATCACGGAATTGGCTCACCGACTCGGCTGGGCCGGGCCCGGTGGCCCCTTTGACCTGCTGCCGTTGATCATCCAGGCGGCCGGGGAAGGGCCGCAGATTTTCGCTATCCCACCGGACGCCGTGCTCGAGGTACCGCTTGCCCATCCTAGCTACCCATGGTTTGCGGACCTTGGATTGCGCTGGCATGCCGTTCCGGTGATCTCCGATATGTTCCTGACCGCTGGTGGCATCCGGTACCCGTGCGCGCCGTTCAACGGCTGGTACATGGGAACCGAAGTCGGTTCGAGGAACCTCGGGGACACCGGCCGGTACGACAAATGCCCCACGATCGCGCGGCACATGGGCCTCAACATGTCCACGGAACGCAGCCTGTGGCGCGACCGAGCACTCGTGGAGCTGAACACCGCGGTCCTGCATAGCTTCGACCAAGCTGGGGTGACGGTCACCGACCATCACACCGAGTCTGAGCGGTTCCTCACCCACTTGCAGCGAGAGGAGGGCGCGGGACGGATGTGCCCCGCGGACTGGAGCTGGATCGTTCCGCCCCTGGCAGGCTCCGCATGCGGCGTGTTCCATCGCTACTACGACAACCCGGACCTGCGGCCAGGTTTCTACCGGCACCTACCGACGCCTATGCCCTGCCCGCAAAGCGGAGATCCATGAACGTCACCCAAAGCTCCCAGGTGTTCATGATCGAACTGGCCCGGCTTCACCTGGGCGTTCGCCTGGCAGACCCGGCGCTTCGACCCGGCCAGCTACGAGGTTGAGCTACCTCACGCACAGTAATACCGTCGGCCTGCGGGCCGCGACTGGAGGACGGCGGGGTTTTTTGCGGCATTCGCGCAGATCAGGCGATCTTTTCCGACCCTTGTCGCGTGGCCGCGGCGTGGCCACCCGCCGCCCTGGCCTAGAGTCATCAACACGATGAGCGAATACGCAGCCCCGCTGCCGCTGCTGGCCCGCTACGCCGTCATGGTCGACGTGGGCTACATTTTCGCTGCCGCCGGCGAACTGCTGCTGGGCACGAGCTCACGCCGCGACTTCCGGGTCGACGCCGTACCGCTCATCGACGCGATCAGCAAGCACGCGGACGAGCTCGTCCGCGGCGAGCTGCTGCGGGTCTACTGGTACGACGCGGCCCGGGACCGGGTGCCCACCATCGATCAGCGGGTGATCGCCCAGCTGCCGCAGGTCAAACTGCGGCTCGGCAACCTCAACGCCCGCGGCCAGCAGAAGGGCGTGGACGCGCAGATCCGCGCGGACATGGAGGCCCTGGCCCGGCACCACGCGATCACCGACGCGGTGCTCGTCGCCGGTGACGAGGACATGGTGCCCGCCGTGGAGGCCGCGCAGGCCTACGGCGTGCGGGTGCACCTGTGGGGCATCGACCCTCCCTACGGCACCAACCAGGCAGAACGGCTGGTCTGGGAGTCCGACACGGTGGAGATCCTGGACAGCGCGTTCGTCCGGCCCTACTTCACCCGGCAGCCGGCCAGCGTGGTGGAGACCGCCCGCCCGGACGAGCCGCAGGCCAGTACCGTGCCCTCCCCCGCGCAGCTCTTCGGCGAGCGGGTGCCCCGGCCGTACGCCAAACCGGCCCACCACCCGGCCCCGGGCGCTCCGCTGCCCGGCACCGTGCCCGCCGCGTCAGGCCCGGGCCCCGGCGGCACGAACGTGGCAGGCCAGAGCGCCGCGGCCCGGCTCGGCCCGGACCGTGTGCGGGTCGAGGAGGCCGGCGAGCACGTGGCCCAGAAGTGGATCCTGACCCGCGGCACCGACAACATCCGCGACCTGCTTCCCGGCCCGATCCTGCCCCCGGTGATCGACAAGGAACTGCTGGTGGAGGCGGAAAAGGAGCTCGGCCTGTCGCTGCGCTCCTATCAGGAGGCGCGCGAATGGCTGCGGGACGCCTTCTGGAGCCGGGTCCACCGCGAGTTCGGCATCATCGTGGGCCGGTCCCGCGATTGACTGTGCTGGCCCGGGGGGGCGACCCCCCTGGAACCCCCCGCTGCGCTACGCGCCCCGGTTGTGGTACCTCGCCGACACACCGGCCGCTCACCGGGCGGAGGCCCGGTTCGCTGGGCCGGTAACGAGCGCCTCACCGTAGCCCGCTGCGGTACCCGCCGATACCACCGGCCGCTCACCGGGCACGAGGCCCGGTTCGCTGGGCCGGTAACGAGCGCCTCACCGTAGCCCGCTGCGGTACCCGCCGATAGCCACCGGCCGCTCACCGGGCACGAGGCCCGGTTCGCTGGGCCGGTAACGAGCGCCTCGCCGTAGGGGCCCGTACTGGCTCGCCGGAGCTAGCCCTCCTAGACTGGCAGCGTGCCGTCAGACCAGCCGGGCCAAGGCCAGCCATTCCTGCGTGTCATCCGGGGCGACGCCAGCATCGAGGAAGTCGCCGCGATCCTGGCCGTCCTCGCCGCACGCCGGGACGCCGCGACCGTTGCCGCGGCCGCCGAAGAGGTCAGGATGACCCCCGCCCCGGCCCGTTCGGCATGGTCGGACAGATCCCGGCTGCTGCGCGCGCCGGTGTTCCCCCGTCCCGGCGGCTGGAGCCGCTCCGCCCTGCCTAGCTGAGACGCTGGAGAATCAGCTCGCGGACCTTGGCGGCGTCGGCCTGGCCGCGGGTGGCCTTCATGACCGCGCCGACCAGGACGCCGACCGCGGTCACCTTGCCGCTGCGGATCTTGCCCGCGACGTCCGGATTACCGGCGATGGCCTCGTCGACGGCGGCCGTCAGCGCGCTGTCGTCGCTGACGACGGCCAGGCCGCGCGCCGCGACCACCTCGTCCGGGCCGCCCTCGCCGGCCAGTACGCCGTCGATCACCTGGCGGGCCAGCCGGTCGTTCAGCGCGCCCGAGGTCACCAGCTCCGCCACCCGCGCGACCTGGGCCGGGGTGATCGCGAGGCCGGCCAGCTCGGTACCGGTCTCGTTGGCGTGCCGGGATAGCTCACCCAGCCACCATTTGCGGGCGTCCGCCGGGGACGCGCCGGCCGCGACGGTCCCGGCGACCAGGTCGATCGCGTCCGCGTTGCGCAGCGCGGCCACATCGGCGTCCGAGAGGCCCCACTCGGCCTGCAGGCGCTCCCGGCGTACCGACGGCAGTTCGGGCAGCGACCGCCTGATCTGCTCCACCCACTCGCGCGGCGGGGCGAGCGGGACCAGGTCCGGCTCGGGGAAGTAGCGGTAGTCCTCCGCCTCTTCCTTGCTGCGCCCGGCCGTGGTGATACCGGTGTCCTCGTGGAAGTGCCGGGTCTCCAGCGCCACCGTGCCGCCCGCATCCAGGACGGCGGCCTCCCGCTCGATCTCGGACCGGACGGCCCGCTCCACCGAGCGCAGCGAGTTGACGTTCTTGGTCTCCGTCCGCGTCCCCAGCACGGCCGAGCCACGCGGCGCCAGCGACGTGTTCACGTCGCAGCGCAGCGAGCCTTCCTCCATGCGGACATCGGACACGCCCAGTGAGCGGACGACCTCCCGAAGTTCCGCGACATAGGTGCGCGCCACCGCCGGGGCGGCCGCCCCGGTGCCGGTGATCGGCTTGGTCACGATCTCCACCAGCGGGATCCCGGCCCGGTTGTAATCCACCAGCGAGTAGGCGGCCCCCTGGATCCGCCCGGTCGCCCCGCCCACGTGCAGCGACTTGCCGGTGTCCTCCTCCAGGTGCACCCGCTCGATGCCGACCCGGACGTGCACCGGCTCCCCGTCGCCCTCGTCCACCGTAATATCCAGCCAGCCGTCGGTGCACAGCGGCTCGTCGTACTGGGAGATCTGATAATCCTTCGGCATGTCCGGGTAGAAGTAGTTCTTCCGCGCGAACCGGCACCACTCGGCGATCGAGCAGTTCAGCGCGAGCCCGATCCGGATCGTGTACTCGATCGCGGCCCGGGACGGCACCGGCAGCGAGCCGGGCAGGCCGAGACAGATGGGGCAGACGTGCGTGTTGGGCTCCCCGCCGAACTGGGCTGGGCAGCCGCAGAACAGCTTGGTCCGGGTGCCCAGCTCCACGTGCGTCTCCAGCCCGATCGTGGGCTCGTAACGCGTCAGCGCGTCGGAAAATGGGATGAGCGACAGCGGTTCGGCCGTCATCGGCCCGCTCCCTTCGTCTCGTCCGCGGTCCCGGCTCCGGCCAGGCCTTTTGCCTCCGCCAGCAGCGGATGACCCCAGCGCTCGGTGAACGCGGCCTCCGCCGCGGCCGCGACCCGGTACGTGCGGTCGTCGGCCAGCACCGGCGCCATGATCTGGAATCCGACCGGCAGGCCGTCCTCGGGCGCCAGGCCGCACGGCACCGAAATGGCCGCGTTCCCGGCCAGGTTGGACGGGATGGTGCACAGGTCCGCCAGGTACATCGCCATCGGGTCGTCGGCCCGCTCGCCGAGCGGGAACGCGGTGGTCGGTGTGGTCGGCGAGACCAGGACGTCGACCTGGCCGAACGCCGCCTCGAAGTCACGCGTGATCAGCGTGCGCACCTGCTGCGCCTTGCCGTAGTAGGCGTCGTAGTACCCGCTGGACAAGGCGTAGGTGCCAAGCATGATGCGCCGCTTCACCTCGGCCCCGAAGCCGGCTTCGCGGGTCAGCGACATGACCTCCTCCGCGCTGCGGGTGCCGTCGTCACCCACGCGGAGGCCGTACCGCATGCCGTCGAACCGGGCCAGGTTCGAGGAGCATTCGCTCGGCGCGATCAGGTAGTACGCGGGCAGCGCGTAGCGGAAGTGCGGGCACGACACCTCGGTGACCTTGGCGCCCAGCGACTCCAGCAGCTCGACCGCCTGGCTGAACCGGGACAGCACCCCCGGCTGGTAGCCCTCACCGGACAGTTCGGCGACCACGCCGATGCGCAGGCCCGCCACGTCGGCCTGGCGGGCGGCCGCCACGACCGGGGGGGCCGCCTCGTCGATGGAGGTGGCGTCCAGCGGGTCGTGCCCGGAAATGGCCTCCTGCAGCAAGGCCGCGTCCAGCACGGTCCGCGCCAGCGGGCCCGGCGTGTCCAGCGAGGACGCGAACGCGATCAGCCCGTACCGGGAGTTGCCGCCGTAGGTGGGCTTCATCCCGGTGATGCCGCAGACCGCGGCCGGCTGGCGGATCGAGCCGCCGGTGTCCGTGCCGATCGCCAGCGGCGCCTCGTACGCCGCCACCGACGCCGCCGAACCGCCGGAGGAACCGCCCGGGACCCGGGACAGGTCCCAGGGGTTACGGGTCGGCCCGAACGCGGAGTTCTCGGTGGAGGAGCCCATCGCGAACTCGTCCATATTGGTCTTGCCGAGGATGATGGCCCCGGCGCGGCGCAGCCGGCTGGTCACGGTCGCGTCGTAGGGCGGCTGCCACTGGCCGAGGATCTTCGACCCGGCCGTGGTCGGCATGTCGGTGGTGGTGAACACGTCCTTCAGCGCGACCGGGACGCCGGCCAGCGGGCCGAGTTCCTCGCCGGCCGCCCGGCGCTCGTCCACGGCGCGCGCGGCGGCGAGGGCCTCGTCCGCCGCGACGTGCAGGAAGGCGTGCACGCGCCCGTCGACCTCGCTGATGCGGTCGAGGTGCGCCCGGGTGACTTCGGTGGCCGAGACGTCGCCGTCCCGCAGTCGCGCGGACAGCTCGGCGGCGGTCATCGTGGTGAGCTCGCTGCTCACCGGCTCGTTACTCATGGGTCAGTCCTCCGCCAGGATCCGGGGCACTTTGAACCGCTGCTGCTCCACGGCCGGCGCCTGGCTGAGGACCACCTCGGCGGGCAGGCACGGGGCTTCCTCGTCCGGACGGAACACGTTGGTGAGCGGCAGGGCGTGCGAGGTCGGCGGGATCCCCTCGGCGGCGACCTCCTGGACCCGGGCGACCGCCGAGATGATCTGGCCGAGCTGCGGCGCGAGGTGATCCAGCTCCTCCTCGCCGAGGGCGAGCCTCGACAGCCTGGCCAGATGAGCGACCTCGTCGCGGGTAATGGACATGCACGCCATCCTAGAAGCCCGCGCCCCCCGCCCCGGACCATTTACGCCGGGGGTGGCCTACTCTCCGGCCTCTCCTGCGGGTTCCCCCGGGGCGTCCCCGGCCGCAGGCGGCCGGACGGCGTCCGGGCCCTCGGCGAGCAGGACGCGGAACGCGGCCTCGTCGAGGACGGGAACGCCCACCTCCACGGCCTTGTCGTACTTGGAGCCGGGATTGTCCCCCGCCACCACGAAGCCGGTCTTCTTCGACACCGAGCCGGTGACCTTCCCGCCCGCGGCGCGGACCGCCTCCGCGGCCTCATCCCGGCTGAACTTCGCCAGCGACCCGGTGATCACCACGGTGACCCCGGCCAGCCGCCGGGGCGCACGGCCGCTGCCGTCGAAACCTTCCTCCTGCATCCGGACCCCGGCCGCGCGCCACTTGTCCACGATCGCGACGTGCCAGTCCACCGTGAACCAGTCGGCCACCGAGGCGGCGATCGCCGGCCCGACCCCGTCCACCACGGCCAGCTGCCCGGCGGTGGCCGAGGCGATCACGTCCAGCGAGCCGAACTCGGTGGCCAGCGCGCGCGCCGCGGTCGGCCCGACGTGCCGGATCGACAGCGCGACCAGGATGCGCCAGAGCGGCCGCTGCCGGGCCACCTCCAGGTTGGCCAGCAGCCGGCCCGCGTTGATCTTCAGCGTGCCCTGCTTGTTGACGAAGAACGGCGAGGTGGCGAGCTTCTCCTCGGTGAGCGAGAAGAGGTCGCCCTCGTCGGCGACCAGATGGTCGTCGAGCAGCGCGGTCACGGCCTCGTAGCCGAGCACCTCGATGTCGAAGGCACCCCGGCCGGCCAGGTGGAAGAGCCGCTCCCGCAGCTGGGCCGGGCAGGACCGCGCGTTCGGGCAGCGCCAGTCGACGCCGCCCTCCTCACGGGTCAGCCGCGTCCCGCATTCCGGGCAGTGCGTGGGGAACTGGAACTCCCGCTCGTCACCGGTGCGCAGGTCAACCACGGGCGCGACGACCTCGGGAATCACGTCGCCCGCCTTGCGGAGCACCACCGTATCGCCGATCAGCACGCCCTTGCGCTTGAGCTCGTCGGCGTTATGCAGGGTGGCCAGCTCCACCGTCGAGCCGCTCACCTTGGCCGGCTCCATCACCGCGAACGGCGTCACCCGCCCGGTCCGGCCCACGTTGACCCGGATGTCGAGCAGCTTGGTGGTGACCTCTTCCGGCGGGTACTTGTAGGCCATCGCCCACCGCGGCGCCCGCGAGGTGGCCCCCAGCGCACGCTGCTGGTCCAGCCGGTCGATCTTGACGACCACGCCGTCGATCTCGTACGGCGGGTCGTGCCGGTGCTCGGCGTAGTAGCCGAGGTAGTCGTGCACCGCGGCCAGGTCCGGCACGACCCGGAACCGGTCGCTGACCGGCAGGCCCCAGTCCCGCATCCGCTCGTACCAGCCGGATTGCGTCTCCGGCGGCGCCGTACCCTCGGGGAACCCCTCGACGCGGCCGACCCCGTGCACGATCACGTCCAGCGGGCGGCTGGCGGTGACGCGCGGATCCTTCTGCCGCAGCGAGCCCGCCGCGGAGTTACGCGGGTTAGCGAAGGCCGGCCTGCCCGCCTCGGTCAGGCTCGCGTTCAGCTCCTCGAACGCCGCCACCGGCAGGAACACCTCGCCCCGGACCTCCAGCGTCTCCGGGTAACCCGTGCCGGACAGCCGGGCCGGAACCGAGCCGATGGTCCGGATGTTCGGCGTGACGTCCTCACCGGTGCGCCCGTCCCCCCGGGTCGCGCCGCGGGTGAGCCGGCCGTTCCGGTAGACCAGCGCGATGGCCAGCCCGTCGATCTTGAGCTCGCACAGGTACGGCCCGGTGCCGCCGCCGCGGGCGGCACGGTCGGCCCAGGCGTCGAGCTCCCCGGCGGAGAAGGAGTTGTCCAGGCTGAGCAGCCGCTGCAGGTGCTCCACCGGCGTGAACAGCGTGGAAACCGCCCCGCCGACCTGCTGCGTCGGCGAATCGGGAGTGCGCAGCTCGGGGAAGCTCTCCTCCAGGCCCTCCAGCTCGCGCATCAGCACGTCGAACTCGGCGTCCGAGATCCTGGGCGCGTCCAGCACGTAGTACCGGTGCCGGGCCTCGGTGACCTGCGCGCTCAGCTCGGCGTGCCGCTGCCGGGCCCCGGTAGGCGTCTCGTTCGGGTCCTTCGGCTCGGCGTCCCCCGGTTGACTCATGCCCAGCCCTCCGTGTCCTCGCTCTCTTCGGCCAGCTCAGCTACCATTCTCGCCGCTTCCCGGCAATGTCCCAGGATCTGCGGCGCCAGGGTGGGCGGCGCGCCGGCCAGGCCGCAGGACGGGGTGACGACGACCTGCGGCGCGCAGTCCTCCGGGGCCATCCCCAGCCGCCGCCAGAACCGCAGCACCCGCTGCGCCGTCCGCACCGGCTCCTGCCGCTGGGCGGGCGGCGGTATGGCGGGCACCGCGCCGGCCAGGATGCCCATCCCGGCGTCGGCCATCTCGGCGACGCTGTCGGCTTCTTCCCGCCGCAACAGGCTGAGGTCGAAGGCGACGGCATCCGGCCGCGCCGCCCAGATAATCCCGAACGGGACCGGATTCGCGCAGCAATGAATGACGGAGTAGCGTCCGGCAGCGGCCAGCACCGCCTCCAGCCGGTCGGACATCACCGCGGCGTCCGCGGCGGGCAGCCGGGACAGCCCGCTGGCAGTGGGCACCTCGCCGTGCGCCACCGCCGCCAGCGCGGGCTCGTCGAACTGGACCAGCAGGTCGGCCCCGGGAATCCGCTTGGCCACCTCGGCGACATGCGCGGCGGTGGCCTCGGCCAGGGACCCGGTGAGGTCGGCGACCGCGCCCTGGTCGGACAGGACCGGATTGAGCGTGCGGGGCAGCTCGACGGTGGCCGCCAGCGTCCACGGGCCGCACAGGCTGATCTTGAACGGGCCCTCGTACCCGGCGAAGACCTCCTCGATCGCGTCCAGGTCGGCGGACATCATGCCGCGTGCGGCCCGCATGTAACGGCCTGGCCGCTCCGCGATGCGCCAGCCGCCCGGCGTCGTCTCCACCGGCATGTCGATCAGCAGCGCCGCGGTCCGGCCGATCAGATCGGCGCCGGGCCCGCGGGCGGGAAGTTCGGGCAGGTAGGGAAAGTCCGGCAGTTCGCCGGCCACGATCCGGGCCGCCTCCGCCGGGTCCGTTCCCGGCATGGAACCGATGCCCGTGGCGCTCCCGGCCAGCCACGGGAACGGCCGCGCGCCGCGCGCGTCACCGAGCGTGTCATCCTGCACGATCTGAGCTTAGGGCTTCCCGCTGACGGGCGCTGCTGCCAAGATCAGCGGACCGGCAGCGGGCACCGGCTGAGCCGCCCGGGCGCCGATCCGGAGGGGGACATGGCGCCGGGCAACGGCCCGGCGCACGTGGCCCCGGCCCAGTCAGCTGAGCCGGGGCCACGCCCTTGTCCGGGGCTGCCCCATCACCCGGATTTGGGACCCCGGCCGCCCCCGCGGGGGCCGGGGCCGTCTCCCTTCCGGTAAGCGCTCACACCGATGGTGATCAGGACGCCGAACGCGATCCCGATGACGAAGATGACGCTGATGAGAACGACTGCTACGACTACGCCAGCCATGACGGCCTCCCGCGTCGCCGACGGCACTCCCTCGCCGCCGGCCTTAACCCATCCAGCCCGCGCCGTTGCGGGGGCCCAGGTGACCATCTGGCCGCCGCGAGGGCGGGCGGTCACCCGGTGGCCCGGTGGCGGCGGATGGCCGCCACCGGCTCTGTCACTCGGTTACTGATCGTCGGAGTCCTGGCCCCCGATGCGCTGGCCGATTCCGGTCAGGCGCCGGACGCCGCGTGCTGCGTACCCAGCGGGCTCGTCCCGCAGGACGAGCGCGCGGTCTCTCCGCCGCATCGTGGCCCCGTCCTCCGCCCTGACGCCGGCCGCCACGATCACGATTACCCCGAACAGCACTCCCACGATGAAGATCACGATGACGATGACTGCTACCAGCCCCACATAACCGGCCATGAAGGCCTCCCCTGCGCCACGGCGGCATTGGTTCCGCCGGTCCCGCTGTGTTCCCCGCAGAGCGCCACGCCGCCGTGCATCCCATCGCGCGACTGCTCTCGCTGCCCGGAGCCGGGTGGCCTTCGCGGCAGGCCATGCTCCGTGCGTGTCATCCCGGCCGACCAGCGGTAGATTCCAGCTGGCTGGTACCGAAGGTCCCATTACAACCATCGTTACGGCCTGCTAGTATCGTCCGTGTTGATCGTGCCATCCTAGTCATCCCAACGTTTGGTACGTTGGAGGGAGTATCTCCCGGATTCATCCCTTCAAACCAGATATTTTGGAATGACTGGGACGTTCAAGAGGTTCGTCTTGTTGGTATGACTAGGATCGCCGCATTGACCCGCCTCCACCTGCGGTAACGCGGGCGGCAGGCCCTTCGAGCAGATACAGGAGGAGCGATGACGGAGCCCATCTACCGTCGCATCGCCAGAGACCTGCGCCGGAACATTGAATCGGGCACGCTGGCACCCGGCAGCCAGCTCCCCACGGAACTCGACCTGAAGGACACCTACTCCGCTTCCCGCCAGACGGTCCGGGACGCCATGAAGTGGCTGGCCAACCACGGTTTGGTGGAAGCGCGCCCAGGTCAGGGCACGTTCGTCATCGAGCGGAACGAGCCATTCCTCACGACGCTGACCGCAGACTGGCAGGCCGACGGCCGCCTTGGCGGCGGCGAAGGCCAGGCCGCCCGCAACGAGGTCGCGGCACGCAGCAGGACGCTCCGCGCGTCCGTGCCGAGAGTGGAACTGCGGCTGGCCGAGGGTAACGTCGCCAGCCGGCTCTGCGTCCCGAACGGCACCAACGTGATCATTCGCCACCAGGAGCTCTTCCAGGACGGCAAGCCATGGTCACTGCAGAGGACCTACTATCCGATGGCCCTGGCCAAGGACGCCCCGCGGCTTCTGGACGCGGCCGACATCGACGAAGGCACGGTGCAGTACCTGGCGGACACCTGCGGCATCAAGCAGATCGGCCTCCGCGACCAGATCCTCTTCCGCCCGGCCAACGAGAACGAGGCGGCCTACTTCAGGCTGGCCGATGACGGGCGCATCCCGGTCGTTGTTCTGCTCCGGACCGGCTTCAGCTCAGGCCCGGACCACCCGGTGCCGTTCCGGCTGACGGAGTCGATCCTGCTCACCAGGCAGAACCAGTTCATCATCAACGCCGGAGAGGTGCCGGACCGGCTCGCCCCGGCCGCAGCCTGAACGCAGGAATGCGGGTTTCCGGCCCGGCGGTTCACCTGAAACCATCGGCCCATGCTGCTAGCCTCATACCCATGCACCCTGCTGTCCAAGTCATCCCAACCTTTGGGATGGATGGTGGTATCGTTGGTCATGACCTGACGAATCGGACAGGGTGTCAGCTGGTGCCGGCCACCCCGGCGGAGGTCGGCCTGGCTGGACGCAGGTAGCAAGGTCAGGCCGACTGGCATGACAGGAGGAGCAGCCGTGGCCGACCCGATGTACCGGCTTATCGCTGATGACCTGCGCCGGGAGATCGAGTCCGGCGGCCTCGCGCCGGGAAGCCAGCTCCCCACCGAGCTCGAGCTGAAGGAACGGTTCGGCGCGTCCCGGAATACCATCCGCGATGCCGTCAAATCGCTCGTCAGCCTGGGGCTGGTGGTCACCCGGCCAGGCCAGGGAACCTACGTGACGGAGCGTATCGACCCCTTCGTCACCACCCTTTCCGCCGACGCCAAGAGCGGCTTCGGCGGCGGCGAAGGGACCAGCTACCTGTCCGAGGTGAGCCGGGCGGACAGGGTGCCTGCCACCGGCACGCCCCGGGTGGAGATCTCGGTCGCGACCGATGACGTCGCGGCCCGCCTGGGAGTCGACCCGGGTACCCAGCTGATCAGCCGCCATCAGCAGCGATTCATCAACAACACACCGTGGTCGCTGCAGACGTCGTTCTATCCCATGGACTTCGTCACACGGGGCGCGACTCAGCTTCTCTCGGCGCAAGACCTTGAGCTGGGAGCCGTGCAATACATCGAGGAGACACTCGGCCTCAAACAGACCGGGTACCGGGACTGGATCACGGTGCGCGCGCCGGACGCCAACGAGACCATGTTCTTCCGCATCCCCGGGGACGGCCGCGTACCTGTCCTCGAGGTCTTCCGTACCGCATTCGATCAGGAACTGAAGCCAATGCGCCTGACCGTCACGGTCTTTCCGGCTGACCGTAACCAGTTCATCCTGGAAGTCGGCTCTGTCCCTGCGCCCTAACTGACAATTTTCTATCGCTTTCCCGGGTGCTTGTTTCCCGGGCTCTCGGCTTGATCAATTCCAGCCGCCTGTTGTTACGGCCGCCGTTGGTGCGCGCGTCATAACCACGGGCGGTCAGACTCCTATTGCCCATCTAGGATTCCATTGTCCGTCACCGAGTCACCGCCTGTGACTACCGAGGCTGCGGTAAGCCCGGGCCACATCCGCCAGCGCGGATCACTCCGCAGGATGCCCGCCACTGGCACACCCGGGCCGGTGTCCTACCGGCTCGGGTTTGCCGGCCGGGCCGGTGCCAGGGGAACCGCGTGGCAGGTGCTGGAGCATGGACAGTTCCGGCGGTACTTCATAGCCAGTGTTGTCTCGAACTTCGGCACCTGGCTGCAGAACACCGCGCAGGTGCTCCTCGCCTACCAGCTCGGCCGGTCGGTGTTTTTCGTGGGGCTGGTCACCTGCGTGCAATTTTCCGCCCCGCTGCTGTTTGGCACCTACGCGGGAGTGCTGGCCGGCCGCATCGGGCCGCGACGCACTCTCATCGGCACGCAGGTGCTCTCAGCCGCGATTGCCGGGGGGCTGGCGGGACTGTGGTTCACGCATGCCCTGTCGGAGCAGCTACTGCTCGCTGGGGCATTTCTGGCCGGGCTCATGTTTACCTTCACCCTGCCGGCGCAATCGGTCATTGTGCCCGCGCTCGTGCCGCCCGCCGAGGCGAACACGAAGGCAGCGATGGTGATGAATTCGGTTTCCTACAACGTGGGCCGGGCGGTGGCGCCTGCTATCGGCATTCTCGTCGTCACGACCGTCAGTTTCGGCTGGGCATTCGCCATTAACGCAATGTCATTTGGTATCTTCGCTGTCGTGCTGCTCACCGTGCACGCGTGCGAGCCGCTCCCGGAACAGAAACGCTCCCGGGTAAGAGACTGCCTGGATATCGCGCGTAATGACCGGAAAATCATTATTTTGCTGCTCATGGTGGCCGCCGTCACGATCGCGGAGGATCCTCTTCTGGTCCTGGGTCCCGGGCTGGCCCGGCAGAGCGGTATGTCCGCCGACTGGGCCGGTTATTTCCTTTCCGCGATGGGCGCCGGCAGCGTCATCGGATCTGCACTGCCCAGGAGAAAGGCGCCCTCGGTACGCCGGACGGCTACTGCCCTTGGTATTCTCGGTATTTTTGTCATGGCTTTCGCCTTGGCGCCATCCATCTGGTTCAGCGTTCCGGCTGCGTTCGGCGCCGGCATGGCTGGCCTCGTGGCGGGGTCCGCAGCTCAGGCCAAGCTGCAGGAACTCGCCGGGCGGAAACGCGCACTCCAGGTCATGGGGCTGTGGGCGGTCGCGTGGGCGGGCAGCAAGCCGATCGCGTCGATTATCGACGGGTTGCTTCCCAGCCTTGTCCATTTGCGGGCCACTGGCGTGCTTATGGCTGTGCCGGCCCTGATCCCCATCGTCGTGCTGCTGTTCCTGCCGGGCTGGGGAGAAGCCAATTATAGTAACTCATCGCCCATTGGCCCCAGCCACCTCTTTAGCCGCATATTGACCATAAAGCGCACTGGTTTCGCTGCGAATCATGCTTCTGACTAGAGGCACCCCGGCCGACCGCCGGGAGGCATGAAAGTTCTGCTTTTTCCGGCCACCACCGCTGCCTCCCCGCCCCCTAATCTGGCTGTTCAGCCCGGGAATCGGTTCGCGTTCACCGCAGGCTCAGCAGCAGACCGTAATGCGCGGCGTCCTATGATCACGAATTTCGGGTCATAATGGGCCAAACGCTTAGGAGGGACCGCCGTGCACGAGGAAAAAATCCCATCCCCACACCCCGATCCCTGGGTTGACCTGCTCCGGCCGTACATCACCAGGGCCGTCAGGGCTCTGGCCGATGGTGGCCTGCAGGTTGAGCGGAGCTGGCTTGACCCTCGGGATCCCCGCGACGCCACCATCCTGTACACCGATCCCGGCGATGCCTCCGGCCGGATCCGCGCCCTGGTCTGGGATGAGGTCACGGGCTGGCGGCGGGGCCGGTTCGAGGGCGGGCAGCAGGGCACCCGCACGGTGCTTTCTGAGGTCACCTACCTCGGCGGCGGAGTGCTGCTGAGCGACATCGCGCTGGCCGGGCGCGTTCTGGCCGGGACCGCCAAGCCTCGCCGGCCGCATCGGGCGGTCACCGAGCTTCGCGACGGGCTCGACGACGCGCTCCGGGGGTAGCCAGCTCGTCCCAGCCGACGGGAGCGGCGGTGCGGCCCTGGTCCGAGGACAGGACCAGGGCCGTCCTTTCCGCGCGATTGCGGGGAGCCGGGAGATAACCGGGCTCCCGTTCGCCGTCGTTCCCTACTGATGCTCGGAATCGGCGCCCGGCACACGCTGACCCACGCCCGTCACCCACCGGACGCTGGCCGCCATGTGACCGGGGGCCTGCCTCCGCAGCCGGAGTTTCCTGTCTTTTCGCGACAATGTGGCCTTGTCCTCGAGCCTGATCCCCGCTGCGACCACGGCGATCAGCATGAAGAGGGCACCAGCCAGGAAGATTGCCAGAGCGGCTCCTGCCACCGCTGCGACGTCGGCCATAACGGCCTCCCGCTTGCCGTCGGCGGTCTCGCCTCCGCCGACCTGTTTCCCATCAGGTGAGCGCCGCTCCGCCTGCGTTCCCGCCGCGGGCCTAACTCGTGCTGCCCCCGCGCTCATGGCGTTGCTGCACGCCATCACGATCCCGGGCTTGGCCGCGCAATCAGGGTCGGAATGTCCCATCCACCTGGACACATTCCTGTCTGACCATCGGGGCCAATCGTAGTTCTAGTTCTTGCCACCCCTCCTATAGGGGGGATACCTACCTCTGGTAGAGAAGGTATCTCCGGACCTCGGTAAAAGGAAACCCATTTATGCCAAAACCTTGGTCCCGGGCCAGGTCACGGATGATGGGCCAGGAGGCGTCCGGTCAGCGGGCCATGGCGGGACCAGATGCCCCCGGGCGGCCTGGCCTAACTGGCGCCCGACACGCCCTTACGACCCCGCCCTAGCGGGGCTGACCTGGGCACATGTTCGCACCGGTGGGGCCAGGGAGGGTCGGTGATAGACGCGGCAGCCTGCTAGCCGCATACTTGATGTGCCAATCATCCTTGCCATGCCTACCTGTCCAGTGATCCGAGCTATCCACGCCAGACCTCTGACCGAACCACCCGCGTTGCCCCGCTTGTCCTCCACGGCCTGACGCCCTGATCGGAGGAACGATGCCCGAGCCGCTGTACCGCACGATCGCGGAGAACCTTCGCCAGCGCATTGAATCCGGCGACCTGGCCGCTGGGGCCCAGCTCCCTAACGAGCAGGAGCTGGTTGATCGTTACGGTGCGTCACGCAATACCATCCGGCAGGCCATCAGGTGGCTGACGAACCGCCGTCTGGTCGAAAGCCGTCCCGGTCAGGGCACCTTCGTCGTGAAGATTGACCCGGTCGTTACCACGCTGTCAGCGGACTGGAAGACCGACAAGGGGCTCAGCGGTGGTGAAGGCAACGCGGTGTTCGAAGAGGCAGAGGCCCGCAACCTGGATGTACGCGCCGACCCTTTCCTTATCGTGGAGCCCAAGTTCGCCGAAGGCATCGTGGCGAGCCTGCTGCAGGTCCCAGCCGGAACAGGTGTCATCCTCCGGCAAAAAAGACGATACATGAACAACATGCCCTGGTCGCTCGAAAGCTCTTATTATCCAATGAAGTACATTGACCAGGGCGCTGCCATGTTGCGGAGAAAATCTGACATCGAGCAAGGCGTGGTCGCTTACCTTAAAGAGCGGCTTGGGGTCCGGCAGATCGGCTTCCGCGACCACATCATTGTGCGCTCTCCCGATGACGACGAGGTACGGTACTTCCAGCTGCCCGACGATGGTACCGTCCCGGTTGTTGTCATTTTCAGGACCGGCTTCGCGGACGACCCGAAAGGGCCGATGCCATTCCGGCTCACCATCAATGTGTACCCGGCCGATCGAAACCAGTTCGTTTTCAATTCAGGTGAGGTGGGAGAAGTGTTCGCCAAGCCCATTTCTTTCCTCGCCAGCTCGACCGGGTACGACGATAATTTAATGTAGCACCGGGTACCTGGCAGCAACATTCCGGGCGGCGGCATCAGCCGGGCGGGATGTGCCATGCGGACTTATTAGACGGCCGGCTCCGCACGCGGCCAGAACGGCGGCCGCCGGGACTCCCCCCGGCGGCCGGGCGCCGCCTACCTGAGCATTGTTCGCATGCCGGGCCGTGCTGGCACGGGCCGGCCACCGGCCCGGCAGAACCGCAGAAAATTAGACAGGAAGAGCGGATATACCGCAGGACAAGGCCGCCGGAGGATACCCTTTCCCCAGATCCTTACCGGCCCAAGTCCTGCAGGAGAGAGCCGCACAATGCTGCGCACGTTGGGGTGGACGACATTCGACGTCAGTCATATGTTCCCGCCATACTGGAGAATGGACGTCCGGAAAACGGCAATCGGCGCTGATTTCCGGGATTTCCCGCGAACTCCGGTCATTTCGCGTGAAGCATCCGATGTGGATCGGATCCCCCGTGGCCGGGTGCACGCCGAACAGGTGCTGGAAGGCCTTTCCTGGCTGCCCGGGCTCTACCGTTCCGGCTTCCTCGAACTGGCGCGCCGGGCGGCAGGCGACTGGACCGTGCGGGCGGCCCAGGATGAACGATACGGAGTCGTGCTCAACGTGCAGCAGGGAACGGCGATGCGCTTCGAATGCCACGTCGACTCAAATTCGCTTACGGCCTTGCTCTTTTTCACCGACCACGGGCCAGGAGCGGGCGGCGAACTGGTCATCGCGAATGACAGTAATGCGACGAGTATGGCAGCGATCGACCGTTCCTGTTCGGTGCTCCGGCCACAGGCCGGGCATCTGGTTTTCTTCGATGGCCGCCATAACCCGCATTACGTCCGCCCGCTCACCTCAGAAACCGACATCAGGATCGTCGCGGTCATGAACTACTACACGGATTCCGGGCCGGAGTCGGCGCGGCCGCGGGAACTCAATCGTCATCTTTACGGCGACGAGTAAGCCCGCGTCCCAGTTCACCACGTAGTGTCACTGCCCGGCTTCCTCTCCTCCTTCCCAGCCTCGCAAGAACGAGCCGTCAGAACAGAAGCCCAAGATCAAAAAAGTCACAGAAGGCCCTTCTGTGTCATAATTCGGGCGGAAGGCTAGGAAGGATGGCGGAATGAACGAGCGCACCACCCCCCCGGCTCACCCAGATCCCTGGATCGATCTACTGCGCGGTTACGTGACCAGCGCCGTGCAGCGCCTGACCACGAGCGGCCTCGTGGTTGAGCGCAGTTGGCTCGACCCCCGTGACCCACGCGACGCGACGATCATCTTCACCGGCCCGGCCCCGGGCCTCCCGGCCGGCCTGCTTGCTCTGGTCTGGGACGAGGAGACCGGCTGGCGGCGCGGTGTCTTCGAGAGCGGGCGGCAGGGAATCCGCACGATTCTGTCCTCAGCCACTTACCTCGGCGGCGGCGTTCTGCCGGGTCACCCGGAACTGGTCAACCGCGTGCTGTCCGGCGCCAGCGAACCACGGCGGGCCTACCGGTGTGCCACCGACCTGCACGACGGCCTGGACGACGCTCTCCGCGGGTCTAACTGACCGGGGAACATCCGCAGGTCAGGCATTCACCGGCGCACGTGTGGCGGTGATGGTGGCGCTGGCCAGGACGGTGTCGCTCTCGTAGAGGACGGCGGTCTGGCCGGCGGCGACGCCGCGGGCGGGCTCGTGCAGGGTGATCTGGAGGGCGTCGCCGTCGAGGCGGGCCTCGCAGCGGTAGACCTCGCCGTGCGCGCGGAGCTGGACCGCACACGCGCGGGTCCCGGTGAGCGGGGCGCAGCCGGTCCAGACCGGGCGCTGGGCGGTGATGTCGCGGATCTCCAGTTCCCCGGCGGTGCCGACGGTCACCGTGCGGGTCACCGGCTCGATGCTGAGGACGTACCGGGGGCGGCCGTCGGCGGCGGGGTGGTCCAGGCGGAGGCCGCGGCGCTGCCCGACGGTGAAGGCGTACGCGCCGTCGTGCGTGCCGACGGCCGCGCCGGAGCTGTCCACGATGGGGCCGGGGGCCTCGCCCAGCTGGCGGGCCAGGAAGCCGCGGGTGTCACCGTCGGCGATGAAGCAGACGTCGTGGCTGTCGGGCTTGTCGGCCACGCCGAGGCCGCGCTGCGCGGCTTCGGCGCGGACCCGGTCCTTGGTGGTGTCCCCGAGCGGGAACATGGCGTGCGCGAGCTGGTCCCGGGTGAGGACGGCCAGCACGTAGGACTGGTCCTTCCCCTGGTCGACGCTGCGGCGCAGCAGGCCGTTCTCCAGCCGCGCGTGGTGGCCGGTGCACACCGCGTCGAAGCCGAGCGCCATGGCCCGGTCCAGGACCGCCGCGAACTTGATCTTCTCGTTGCACCGGACGCACGGGTTGGGGGTCCGGCCGGCCGCGTACTCGGCCACGAAGTCCTGGACGACGTCGGCGTGGAACCGCTCGGCCATGTCCCAGACGTAGAACGGGATGCCGATCACGTCGGCGGCGCGGCGGGCGTCCCGCGCGTCCTCCAGCGTGCAGCAGCCCCGTGCACCGGTCCGGTAGGAGCTGGGGTTGGCGGACAGCGCGAGATGAACGGCCGTCACGTCGTGGCCCGCGTCCACCGCCCGCGCGGCGGCCGTCGCCGAATCGACGCCGCCGGACAAGGCGGCGAGCACCCGTAGAGAAGTCATCGCCTATCGAGCCTACGCGTCCACAGGACCGGCTCTGCCCATGGGGGGCGCGAGCCAGGGTCAACGGGAGGCGGCCCGGCGCGCTGGTGCGGAAGGAACGGGGACGCGAGCCGCGGTCAGCGGAGGGTGCGGGGGCGGAGGACTAGCGGGAGGCGGCGCGGCGGGCGCGCTCGGCGGCTTCGCCGATGCAGGCACCGAGGACGTCGACCTCCTCCTGGGTGGAGGTGTGGCCGAGCGAGAAGCGCAGGGAGCCGCGGGCCCGGTCCTCGTCCGCGCCCATCGCGAGCAGGACGTGGCTGGGCTGGGCCACCCCCGCGGTGCACGCCGACCCGGTCGAGCAGGCGATGCCCTTGGCGTCCAGGAGCATGAGCAACGCGTCGCCCTCACACCCGGGGAAGGAGAAGTGCGCGTTGCCCGGCAGCCGGTCCAGGCCGGGCGGCGGCCCGTTCAGCACGGCGTCGGGCACCGCTTCGGTGATCTGCCTGATCAGGTCGTCGCGCAGCACGGCCAGCCGCTTGGCCTCGGCCTCGCGGCGCTCGGCGGAGATGATGACGGCGGTCGCGAAGGCGCGGATGGCCGGCGCATCCAGGGTGCCGGAACGCACATCGCGCTCCTGGCCGCCGCCGTGCAGCACCGGGACGGGCTCGGTACCGCGCCGCAGCAGCAGCGCGCCGACCCCCACCGGGCCGCCGAGCTTATGCCCGGTGACGGTCACCGCGTCGGCACCGGACCCGGCGAAGTCGACCGGAAGCTGCGCCGCCGCCTGCACGGCGTCACTGTGAAAGACGATCCCGCGGGAATGTGCGACCTCGGCTAGGGCGGCGATCGGCTGCACGGAGCCGACTTCGTTGTTCGCCCACATGACGCTGACCAGCGCCACCCGGCCGGGATCCGCGTCGATGGCGGCACTGAGCGCCGCGGGCTGGAGCATGCCCTGGCCGTCCACCTCGAGCCAGCCCGGTTCGGCGTGCTCGTGCTGCTGCAGCCAGTGCACCGAGTCGAGGACCGCGTGATGCTCGACCGACGTGACCAGGACCCGGCGCCGGGCCGGGTCCGCGTCGCGGCGTGCCCAGTAGAGGCCCTTCACGGCGAGGTTGTCCGCCTCAGTGCCGCCGCTGGTGAACACGACCTCACTCGGCCGGGCGTTGAAGACCTCGGCGATCTGCTCGCGTGACTCCTCCACGACGCGGCGCGCGCGACGGCCCGCGTTGTGCAGCGAGGAGGGGTTGCCGAGCTGGGCGAGCTCCTCGGTCATCACCTCGATGGCCTCGGGCAGCATTGGCGTCGTGGCCGCATGATCGAGGTAAATCACGGAGTCAGCCTAGCCGGGCCGCGGCGGCGCAGCCGCCACGGCCCGGATCGATGGTGGTCAGGACCCTGATCGCTTCGCGATGTCCTCGAGCAGCTGGGGGACGACCTGGAAGAGGTCGCCGACGACGCCGAAGTCGGCGAGTTCGAAAATGGGTGCTTCGGGGTCTTTGTTGACGGCCAGGATGGTCTTGGAGGTTTGCATGCCGGCCCGGTGCTGGATGGCGCCGGAGATGCCGATCGCCATGTACAGCTGCGGGGAGACGGTCATGCCGGTCTGGCCGACCTGGAACTTGTGCGGGTACCAGCCCGCGTCGGTCACCGCCCGGGACGCGCCGACGGCCGCGCCGAGGGAGTCGGCCAGCCTCTCGATGATCTCGAAGCCGTCCGCCGATCCGACGCCGCGGCCGCCGGAGACCACGATCGCCGCCTCGGCCAGTTCCGGCCGCTCGCCGCGTTCCTGCACCACCTTCTCGGTGATCTTCGCACCCTTGGCCGCCTCGGGCAGGGTCAGGTCCACGGGGGTCAGCTCCGCGGCGGCCGGAGCGGGCTCGGCAGCGATCGAGTTGGGCCGCACCGTGATGATGGGTGTGCCGGTCTTGACGGCGGCGTGCACGATGGTGGCCCCGCCGAAGACCGACTGCTCGGCCACGATCTTCCCGCCGTCCCCGGCCGCGAGCCCGACCGCGTCGCAGAGCATGCCGGAGTTCGCCTTGACCGCGAGCCGGCCGGCGACCTCCTTGTTCTGCCCCGTGCTGGCTAGCAGCACCGCCGCCGGGGACTTTCCGGCCACCAGCGAAGCGAGCAGCTCGGCCTCGGGGGCGGTCGCATAATCGGTGATGTCGCTGCCGCCCGCAACGTAGACCGTGGCGGCGCCGTACTCAGCCAGCCGCGCCTGCCCCTGCTCGGCGCCGTCCCCGGCCCAGGCCACCGCGGGCTCACCGAACTGGCGCGCGAACGTCAGCAGTTCCAGGGTGACCTTCTTGACCTCGCCGCCGGTGTGCTCGGCGAGAACCAGAACCTCAGCCATGATCAGACCCCCGCCTCTCAGATGAACTTCTGCGCGGCGAGGAACTCGGCGGCCTTGGCCCCGCCGTCCCCGTCGTCCTTGACGATCGTCCCGGTCTGCCGCGGCGGCCGCTCCGCGAAATCGACCACCTCGGTCGCGGCATTCGCCAAGCCGACCAGGGCGGTGTCGATCCCCGCGTCGGCGCAGCTCATCACCTGCATCGGCTTCTTCTTCGCGGCCATGATCCCTTTGAACGACGGGTACCGCGGCTCGTTGATCTTCTCCATCACGCTGATCACCGCGGGCAGGCTCGCCTCAACCCGCCAGTAGCCGTCCTCGGACTGACGGTTGATCCCTATCTGCGTGCCAACGATCTCGACCTTGGAGGCCAGCGACAACTGCGGCACCCCCAGCCGCTCGGCCAGCATCGCCGCCATCGCGCCCATCCGCGCATCGGTCGACTCCGCCCCGCAGATCACCAGGTCAAACCCGATGCCTTCCAGCACCTTGGCCAGTGCGTAGGACGTCGCCAGCACATCAGAGCCCGCCAGCGCGTCATCGACAAGGTGCACCGCCTTGTCCGCCCCCATCGACAAAGCCTTGCGGACCGACTCGGACGCCTTCTCCGGGCCCATCGTCAGCACCGTCACCTCGCCGCCGTGCGCCTCCTTGATCTGCAGCGCCTCCTCGATCGCGTACTCATCCAGCTCGTTGATCAGCCCGTCCACAGACTCACGGTCAAGGGTGGCGTCACCGTGCTTCAGCTTCCGCTCGGCCCACGTGTCGGGCACCTGCTTGACGCAGACGACGATATTCATCGGCGACGCCTACCTCCCTGCATTGGGTTGTCACATCTACCTACAGCCTGTCAAAAAGCGCAGAGAAAGCGCCACGGGGGGCTCTGCCTGCTTCATCACATCGTATTACCAGTGAGTAACCTAAGGGAAACCGGCGCCGGGGGCCAGCCCGGGCGGGCGGCGGGGCGCTAGGCGGCGGGGCGGCGGGGCGGCGGGGCGCTAGGCGGCGGGGCGCTAGGCGGCGGGGCGGTTGGGCCAGCCCGGACGGGCGGCGGGTGGCGAGACGCGGGCGGCACTGGGCGGCGGGCGGCGCTAGGCGGCGCGCTCGGCGGCCTCCACGACGTTGGCCAGCAGCATCGCGCGGGTCATCGGGCCCACGCCGCCGGGCATCGGCGCTAGCCAGCCGGCGACCTCCACCACCGGCGGGGCCACGTCACCGACCAGGCCGGCGTCGGTCCGGGTGATCCCCACGTCGAGCACGGCCGCGCCGGGCTTGACCATGTCCGGGGTGAGCAGGCCCGGCAGGCCGGCGGCCACGACCACGATGTCGGCCCCCCGGGTGTGCGCGGCCAGGTCCTTGGTGCCGGTGTGGCACAGCGTCACGGTCGCGTTCTCGCTGCGCCGGGTCAGCAGCAGGCCCAGCGACCGGCCGACGGTGATCCCCCGGCCGATCACCGTGACGTCGGCGCCCGCGATCTCGACGCCGTACACGCCCAGCAGCTCCACGATCCCGCGCGGCGTGCACGGCAGCGGGCCACGCTCGCCGAGGACCAGGTTGCCGAGGTTGAACGGATGCAGCCCGTCCGCGTCCTTGGCCGGATCCATCCGGCGCAGCACCCGGCGCGCGTCCAGGCCGGCCGGGAGCGGGAGCTGGACGATGTACCCGGTGCAGGCGGGATCGGCGTTCAGCTCGTCCACGACGGCTTCCACCTGTTCCTGGCTCGCGTCGGCGGGCAGATCGCGCCGGATACTCGCGATGCCCACCTCCGCGCAGTCCCGGTGCTTGCCGTTCACGTACGCCCGGCTACCCGGGTCGTCGCCCACCAGGACGGTGCCGAGCCCGGGGACGATACCGCGGGCAGCCAGAACCGCAACCCGCTCCGCGATCGCGCTGCGGATCTCGGCCGCCGCCGCCTTGCCGTCCAGGATCTGAGCCGTCATTGTCCGTCAGCCTTCCGGTCAGTGCAGGGGCGCCAGGGGTCAGTGGTAGAAATGGCGGACCCCGGTGAAGTAGAGGGTGATGCCCGTCCGGTCGCAGGCCTCGACGACCAGGCGGTCGCGGATGGAGCCACCCGGTTCGGCGATCGCCGCGACGCCGGCTTCGGCCAGCACGTCGATGTTGTCCGGGAACGGGAAGTACGCGTCGCTGGCGCAGACCGAGCCGGCGGCGCGGTCCCCGGCCCGGGCTACCGCGAGCCGGCACGAATCGACCCGGTTGACCTGGCCCATGCCGATGCCCACCGACGCACCGCCGGAAGCCAGCAGGATCGCGTTCGACTTCACCGAGCGGCACGCCCGCCAGGCGAAGGCCAGGTCGCCGAGGGTCAGCTCGTCCAGCGCGACGCCGGTCTTCAGCTCCCAGTTCGCGGGGTCGTCGCCCGGCGCGTCAACCCGGTCCGCGGACTGCATGAGCAGGCCGCCGCTGATCGGCCGCCATTCGGTGCCGGGACCACGGTACGGCGGCGGGCAGGCGAGCAGGCGGACGTTCTTCGCCTTCGACAGGATGCCCACGGCGGCGGAATCGAAGGCGGGCGCGATGACCACTTCGGTGAACACGTCGGCGATCTGCCCGGCGAGCTCCGCGGTCACCGTGCCGTTGGCGGCGATCACCCCGCCGAAGGCGGACACCGGGTCACAGGCGTGCGCCTTCCGGTGCGCATCAGCCAGGTCCGCGCCGATGGCGATCCCGCACGGGTTCGAGTGCTTGATGATCGCTACGCAGGGCTGGCCGAAATCGTAGGCGGCCCGCCGCGCGGCGTCGGCATCCACATAGTTGTTGTAGGACATCGCCTTGCCGTGCAGCTGGCGCGCCGCGGCGATCCCGGCGTCCGCCGCCGGACTCCCCGGCGCGTGGGCGGCGTCTGCCCGGTCCCGTTCGGTATCATCACGGCCAGCGGCGCCGGCCCGCACGTACAGCGCGGCCCGCTGGTGCGGGTTCTCGCCGTAGCGCAGCACATCCGACCGGGACCAGAGCGCCCCCACGACGTCCGGCCAGCCTGCCTCGCGTGCCGTCTCGTCCGGCGCGTACGCGGAGGCGAACCAGGACGCTACGGCCACGTCGTAGCGGGCGGTGAGTGCGAACGCGCGGGCAGCCAGCCGCTGCCGCTGCTGATCCGTGAAGCCGTCGGCCCGGACAGCCGCCAGCACGTCGCCGTACTGGGACGGGTCCGTTACCACCGCGACGCTGGCGTGGTTCTTGGCGGCGGCACGGACCATGGCCGGGCCGCCGATGTCGATCTCCTCCACGCACTGCCCGGCGGGCGCGCCGCTCGCCACCGTGGCCTCGAACGGGTACAGGTTGGACACCAGCAGCTCGAACGGCGCAATGCCGAGGTCATCCAGCTGGGCACGGTGCTCCGGGCGGCGCGTGTCGGCGAGCAGTCCCGCGTGCACCCGTGGGTGCAGCGTCTTGACCCGGCCGTCCAGGCACTCCGGGAACCCGGTGAGCTCCTCCACCTTCACCACCGGCACGCCTGCCCCGGCGATGACCGCCGCGGTGCTGCCGGTGGAGACGATCTCGACGCCGGCCTCATGCAGCCCCCGGGCCAGGTCGTCCAGGCCGGTCTTGTCGTAGACGCTGACCAGCGCCCGCCTGATCTCGATCGTGCTCAACTGCCGATCCTCACCTTCCTGCCGTGGACGGACCACCCCTCGCGGACCATCCGGCCCACGGTCTCCACGAGCAGCGCCCGCTCCGCCACCTTGATCCGCTCGTGCAGCGTGGCCTCATCGTCATCGGCCCCGACCAGGACGGCACGCTGCGCGGCGACCGGGCCCGCGTCGATGCCGGGATCCACAATAAACACGGTGCACCCCGTCACCTTCACCCCGTAGTCAAGGGCGTCCCGCACGCCGTGCATCCCGGGAAATGACGGTAGCAGCGCGGGATGGGTGTTGAGGCACCGGCCGCCGTAGCGATCAAGGAACCGCGGCCCCACCAGCTTCATGAACCCGGCCAGGATGACCAGGTCAGCCTGGTAGGCGGCGCATGAGTTGGCGACCACGGTGTCCCAGTCCGCGCGGGAGGAGTAGTCCTTGACCCGGTGCACGAAGGTGGGGATGCCGGCCCGCTGCGCGCGGGCCAGGGCGGGGATTGCCTCCCGGTCGGCGCCCACCGCGGCGACGTCCGCGCCGTAGCGCTCGTCCGCGCATGCGTCGATCAGGGCCTGCAGATTGGTTCCCTCGCCAGAGACCAGAACGACCAGGCGTGCGCGCATGCGGCCTACCTTAACCGGGCGGGCGGGGGCGCCGGGCCGGCGTGGCGGCGACATTCCGAGCAGGCCGGCGGAGGCGGCACAATGGGGAGCCTATGCCCACACCGACAGACCGCCCCCCGACCCGCCCCAGGCGCCCGGCGCGCCCGCAGGGGCCGGCGCAGCCCGCCCCGGCCGGACGGCCGCCGGGGCCCCCGGACCCGGCCCTGCAGCAGCGCGCATGGATGGCGCTCGGGCTGGGCGTGCTCAGCCTGCTCGGGCTGTCGCTGGCCGGCGGGATGCGGCGCGCGGTGTACGTCATCATCGCGACGCTGCTGGTGGGCGCGGTGGCGGCGTGGCTGGGCGGGACCGCGATGTCGCGGGCCCGGCGCGGCAGGACGGCCCGGCCGCGCGGCGCCATCGCCGGCACGATCCTGGGCATCCTGGGCCTGGTGTTCAGCGCGATCATGCTGATCGTCTTCGCCATGTTCTGGAACGAGCTGTCGGCGTATTCCAGCTGTCTCAGCGGGGCCAACACGCTGACCGCGCAGCAGGCCTGCCAGCATCAGTTCAGCCAGACCATCAGCAACGAGATCCGGTCCCTGCGGCCCGGCGGCTGAGCCCGGTACGCGACCCCTGAGCGGGCCCGGCGGCTGAGCTTGCCCGGCAGCGGAGCGGGCGCGCGGTTGGGCGGGCGCGCGAGCCCGGTACGGGGCGGGCGGTCAGGAGCCGCCGGGGTCGCGGTCCGCGGCCCAGGGGTCCAGGTAGATGCGGTGACCGTCGGCGTCGTCGGTCTCATCGACCACGACCGGCCCCCGGTACCCGTCCGCGTCGTCCTCCCCGGCCGGGACCGGGCTGCCCGCGGTGGCCCGCTGGAACCCCCAGCCGGCGGACGTGTGCCGCAGCATGAGCCAGTTGGCGGCGCCGGCGGCCACGGCGGCCGTCACGCCCATCTCCAGGATTGCGACGAGGCCGACCTGCCACCCGGACGGGCCGACAGCGGCCAGCCGCCCGTTGCCCAGCGGCCCGCCCGCGAACGCCGCGAGCACGCCAACCACGCACCCGGAGGCGGCACCCGACACGAACCCCCACAGCGGCGCGGCCTCGAGCACCGGGGTCGGCATGATCCGCACCGTCAGGATGCCGCCGGCGGCCGCGGCCAGATACGGGGCCGCCAGCACGGCCAGCGACAGCCAGGCCGGGATCCCGGTCCCGGCGGGCAGCGCGGCGAGCATCGGGAAGCCAGGCATCACGCCGAGGGCCGAGCCGGTCGGTGCGACGAACGTCCCGGCCCCGAACGCGAAGCCCGGGCCGAGGGAGAAGGCGATCGCCCACACGACGGCGTTCGGCAGGTAAGCGAGCTCGGCCAGGAGCAGCAGGGCCGAGCCGGCCGGGCCGGGTGACAGGTTGTCGGTGAGGGCCCGGACCTGGCCGAGGTGCAGCGCCAGCGACCCGCCCGCCAGCACCGCTCCGGTCGCGGTGAGCAGGGCGAGCGTCACGAGCATGCCCGTGGTCACCGAACGGCACCGGACCGGGAGCAGGCCGATCAGCCGGCGCCACGGCGCGAGTGCGTGCGCCCCGCCCAGGCCGCCCGCGACCAGGGCGGCCAGGAAGGGCCCGATGACCGCCTGGGGCAGCGAGGGGGCCGCCAGCGAGCTCCGGGCCGCCAGCGCAAGCGCACCGGACGTCACCGCGTACGGCAGCGCCAGGGCCAGCGCCGCGTAGCCGACGTGCCGCAGGCGGGCGACCTCCCCGGTCCGCACCACCCAGCGGCCGGCCCGCCACAGCAGCGCGCCGGGGATTACGAGCAGCCCGAGCGGGAGCATCCCGATCTGCCCGGCGCCGTGCAGGCTGAACGCCACGTGATGCGCGGCGAGCCAGAGCGTGATCGCGGTCCGCAGCACTCCGGGCAGGCCGTTGCCGAGGCCGGCGTGCGGGGCGGTGATCCAGCCGATGGCGGTCAGCGTGGTCAGCAGCGCGACGCCGGTTCCGGCCACGGCGAAGGCCGCGATCGCGCCGGTCACCGCCAGCGGGCGGCGGTACGCGCCGGGCGGCGCGGCCCCGCCCTCCGGACCTGCGTCCGCACCGGGCGCGCCGGGAGAACCGGGCGGCCGCAGGGAGCGGGCCTGGCCGGGAGCCTGCGCGGAAGCACTCACAAGGCCCAATCCTGGCAACCCCCGCTAGTGATCGCCGGGAGGCGCGCCGGGCACCCGCCCACGCGGGTACCCGGCGTCACCGCCGGGAGGCGCGCTCAGGCGCGCCCGGGCGGTCGCGTTCAGGCGCGCCGGATGGCCTCCCGGGCCAGGTTGGCCGTCCCGCTGGGCGTCCGGCCGACGCGGACGCCCGCCTTCTCCAGGGCCTCCTTCTTGGCCTGGGCGGTGCCGGACGAACCGGAGATGATGGCACCCGCGTGCCCCATCGTCTTACCCTCGGGTGCGGTGAAGCCGGCCACATAGCCGACGACCGGCTTGGTGACGTGCTGCTCGACGTAGTCCGCGGCCCGCTCTTCGGCGTCGCCGCCAATCTCCCCGATCATCACGATCGCGTCGGTCTCCGGGTCCTCCTGGAAGGCCTGGAGGCAGTCGATGTGCGTGGTGCCGATGATCGGGTCGCCGCCGATGCCCACGGCGGTGGAGAAGCCGATGTCACGGAGCTCGTACATCATCTGGTAAGTCAGCGTGCCGGACTTGGAGACCAGCCCGATACGCCCCTCGGAGGTGATGTCCGCCGGGATGATGCCGGCGTTGGACTTGCCTGGCGAGGCGATGCCGGGGCAGTTCGGGCCGACGATCCGGGTCGCGTTCCCGGCGGCGCAGGCGTAGGCCCAGAACTCGGCCGAGTCGTGTACGGGGACGCCCTCGGTGATGACCACCGCGAGCGGGATCCGCGCGTCGATGGCCTCGATGACCGCGGCCTTGGTCCCGCTGGCCGGGACGAAGATGACCGAGACGTCCGCGCCGGTCTCGGCGATGGTGTCGGCCACCGTGCCGAAGACCGGGATGTCGCGGCCGTCCAGGCCGACCGTCTGCCCGGCCTTGCGGGGATTCGTGCCGCCCACGATATTGGTGCCGGCGGCCAGCATCCGGGACCCGTGCTTGCGGCCCTCCGAGCCGGTGATCCCCTGGATCATGACCCGGCTCTGGGCGGTGAGGAAGATCGCCATCTCTATGCTCCTGCTCCGGCCGCGGACGCCAGCTCGGCGGCGCGCCTGGCGGCGTCGTCCATGGTCCCTACCTGCTCGACCGAGCCGAGCCTGGCCTCGTCGAGTATCCGCCGGCCTTCGGCCGCGTTGTTGCCGTCCAGCCGGACGACGAGCGGGTGACTGACCTTCTCCCCCCGGTCGCCGAGCATCTTGATGGCCGAGACGATCCCGTTGGCCACCGCGTCACAGGACGTGATCCCGCCGAAGACGTTGACGAACACGCTGCGCACCGACGGGTCGGACAGCACGATCTCCAGGCCGTTGCCCATCACCTCGGCCGACGCCCCGCCGCCGATGTCGAGGAAGTTGGCCGGGCGGATCCCCCCGAACGCCTCCCCGGCGTAGGCCACCACGTCCAGCGTGGACATGACCAGCCCGGCGCCGTTGCCGATGATGCCGACCTGGCCGTCCAGCTTGACGTAGTTCAGGTGCCTGGCCTTGGCCTCGGCCTCGAGCGGGTCGGTGGCACTGATGTCGGCGAACTTCTCGAAGTCCGCGCCCTGGCGGAACGCGGCGTTGTCGTCGAGCGTCACCTTGCCGTCGAGCGCGAGCACGCGGCCGTCAGCGGACAGGATCATGGGGTTGACCTCGACCAGCGTCGCGTCCTCGTCGGTGAACACCGCCCAGAGGCGCTCGGCGAGCTGGGCCGCGCCGGTCAGCGCCTCGTCCGGGAGCCGGCCCGCACTGACGATCTCCCTGGCCTTGTCGTGGTCGACGCCGGACAGCGGCGACACCGGGACGCGCGCGACCGCCTCCGGGCTGGTGTGCGCGACCTCCTCGATTTCCATGCCGCCCTGCACCGAGCAGATCGACAGGAAGGTGCGGTTGGCCCGGTCGAGCAGGAAGGACAGGTAGTACTCCTGCGCGATGTCGCTGGCCTCCTCGACCAGGACCTTGTGCACGGTGTGCCCCTTGATGTCCATGCCGAGGATCTGCTGGGCGATCTCATAGGCGGCCTCGGGGCCGTCGGCCAGCCTCACACCGCCGGCCTTGCCGCGCCCGCCGACCTTTACCTGGGCCTTGATGACGACCTTGGGCCGGCCCGCCGCGGCGAACTCCGCCGCGATGTCGCGCGCCTCCTCAGCCGTGCTGGCGACCTTCCCGCCTGGTACGGGAACGCCATATTCAGCGAAGAGCTCCTTCGCCTGATGTTCGAACAGGTCCACGTCTGCCCGTCCTCGGTATCCGCTTGCGGCCGCCATCTGCGGCGGGCCCGCCCTGCCCGCAGCCTAGCCGTGATCGCTCTTTCCCGCGCCGGCCGGTTCCGTCTGCGGGGCTGTGAAGTCGCTCTCAGCAGCCGCTGAGCGGACCGCGCGGCGGCCCGGAAAGGGCGGCGCGGCGGCCCGGAAAGGGCGGCGCGGGGCGCAGCGGTCAGCTGCGGCGGGCGGCGGCAGGAGCCAGATCGGACCGGACCCAGTCCACGATCGCGTGGGTGGAAGCACCGGGCGTGAAGATGCGGGCCACGCCCATCCGGGTGAGCTCGGCGATGTCCTGCTCCGGGATGATCCCGCCGCCGAAGACCGTGATGTCCCTGGCGCCGCGTTCGCCGAGGATCTCCAGGACGCGGGCGAACAGCGTCATGTGCGCGCCGGACAGGACGGACAGCCCGATGGCGTCCGCGTCCTCCTGGATGGCAGCCGCCACGATCTGCTCCGGTGTCTGGTGCAGCCCGGTGTAGATCACCTCGACGCCGGCGTCCCGCAGGGCGCGCGCCACGACCTTGGCTCCCCGGTCATGCCCGTCCAGGCCCGGTTTGGCGATGACCACACGGATACTGCTATTGCCCATGGACGAATCCTGCCACAGCAGCCGCCCGGCACAGCTGCGTCGCAGGCCAGCCGCCTGCCCGGCCTCTGTCCTGGCGTCTGGACCGGTGTCATTCCCGGCGTCTGGGCAGGTGCCTGTCCCGGGCTAGAGCTTCTCGAGCGGGGCATAGCGGAGCACCAGGTGCTTGACCCCGTAATCGGCGCCGAAATCGATCTTCGCCTCAGCCCGGTCGCCGGCACCGTCGACCGAGACCACCGTGCCCAGCCCGAATTTGTCGTGGGTGACCATGTCACCCGGCGCGAGAAGGAGCACCTGGCGGTTGCCGGGCGAGTCCACCCCCGGCCGCTGGGCGGCGCGCTCCATCGCGGGCGCGCTGGCCGCCCCCTCGTCCCGCCGCCACTCGACCAGCGGCGCGGGGATCTCACCGAGGAACCGCGACTGGCGGTGGAAGGAGGGACGGCCCCACCACATCCGGCCCACCGCCCGGGTCAGGTACAGGCGCCGCATGGCGCGGGTGATCCCGACGTAGGCGAGCCGCCGCTCCTCTTCCAGCTCCTTCTCGTCGGTCGCGGACCGCTGGTGCGGGAAGACGTCCTCTTCCATGCCGGTGAGGAACACCACAGGGAATTCCAGCCCCTTGGCCGTGTGGAGGGTCATCAGGGTGACCACGCCGCCGTGGTCGGCCCCGTCGGGGATCTGGTCCGCGTCGGCGACCAGCGACACCTGCTCGAGGAAGTCGGGCAGCGTCCCGTCCTCGTTCTGGCCGTCGAACTCGCGGGCGACCGAGACCAGTTCCTGCAGGTTCTCCACCCGGCTGGCGTCCTGGAGGTCGCTCGACTCGGCCAGCGCGGTCTCGTAGCCGGTACGGTCGAGGACCGCCTCGGCCAGCTCGGCCACCGGATGGGTGGCGGCCATCTCCCGCAGGCCGTTGATGAGCGTGTTGAACCGCTCGATGGCCTGGGCGGACCGCCCGGCCAGGCCCGGCACATCGCCCGGCCTGCGCAGCGCGTCGGCGAAACTGATCCGCTCCCGTGATGCGTAGGCGGCCACGTACTCCTCGGCCCGGTCGCCGATGCCCCGCTTGGGCACGTTGAGGATCCGGCGCAGCGAGACCTCATCGGCCGGGTTGGCGATCAGCCTCAGGTAGGCCAGCAGGTCCCGCACCTCGCGGCGCTCGTAGAAGCGGACGCCGCCGACCACCTTGTACGGCAGGCCGACCCGGATGAAGACTTCCTCGAACACCCGGGACTGTGCGTTGGTCCGGTAGAAAACGGCCACGTCGCCGGGCGTGGCCTCGCCGGCGTCGGTGAGCCGGTCCACCTCCTCGGCCACGAACGCGGCCTCGTCATGCTCGCTGTCGGCCACGTACCCCGTGATCAGCGGGCCGGCGCCCTGGTCGGACCACAGGTTCTTCGGCTTGCGGCTCGCGTTGCGGGAGACGACGGCGTTGGCCGCGGACAGGATGTTCTGGGTGGAGCGGTAGTTCTGCTCGAGGACGATCACCCGGGCGTCGGGGAAGTCCTGCTCGAACTCCACGATGTTCCGTATCGTCGCGCCGCGGAACGCGTAGATCGACTGGTCGGCGTCGCCGACGACGCACAGCTCGGAGGGCGGCTCGGCGTCCGCGCCGGAGCCGTCCGGGGCCGCGTGCGCGCCGCTGTGCGCCCCGACGAGCTCCCGGATCAGCACGTACTGCGCGTGGTTGGTGTCCTGGTACTCGTCCACCATCACGTGCCGGAAGCGGTGCCGGTACGCGGCCGCGACCTCGGGGAAGGCCTGGAACAGGCAGACCGTCACCATGATCAGGTCGTCGAAGTCCATGGCGCCGGCCGCAGTCAGCCGGCGCTGGTACTCGGCGTAGGCCTCGGCGAGTGCCTTCTCGCGGTGCGTCCTGGCGCCGGCGGCGAAGGTCTCGTAGTCGATGAGCTCGTTCTTGAGGTTGGAGACCTGGGCGTGCAGGGCCTTGGGCGGATGCTGCTTGGCGTCGAGCTCCAGTTCCCGGCAGACGAGGGCCATCAGCCGCTGCGAGTCGGCCTGATCGTAGATCGAGAACGAGGACGGGTAGCCGAGGCGCTTCGCCTCGCGGCGCAGGATGCGGACGCAGGCGGAATGGAACGTCATGACCCACATCGCCCTGGCCCGCGGGCCGACCAGCGCCGCCACCCGCGACGCCATCTCCCCGGCCGCCTTGTTCGTGAACGTGATGGCCAGGATCTCGCTCGGCGCCACGTCCCGCTCGGCGAGCAGGTAGGCAATCCGGTGGGTGAGGACACGGGTCTTGCCCGAGCCCGCGCCGGCCACGATCAGCAGCGGGCCACCGGCGTGCGTCACCGCAGCGCGCTGCTGCGGGTTCAGCCCGTCGAGAAGGGAGTCAGCAGCCGTAGCGGTCACCGGATCAGCCTAGGCGCTGCCGCCGACATCCCGCGCGGATCCCCGCGGGTCCGGTGGCGTCCGCGATGCCGGGGACCGGCTCGCAGGCAGCGGATCAGCGGGGCGGCGATTACTGGCCCGAGCCGATCCAATACACTTAGTTCCTTTTTGGCCGAACGCCCTCGTTATTTATCAATATGTGTACGCCTAAACGCCCATTTCGATACTTTAGGCGGGCCTACCGGTGACGCGGTCCTGCCTCTGCTGGCGGCACCGGAGGACCTGTCGGACGCCTCTCGCCAAGGGTAAGGATGCCTAATACCAACGGCCAGCGTGCTGGGGGATGGCGCGGCCCCTCAATCCGCCGTCTTCTCTACTTCCTCGTTGCCATCCCGCTGCTGACCGTGATCGGGCTGTACGCATTCGTGCTGTACACCACGGTCGGGGACGCCGTGAACCTGGACCGGGCACCCAACCTGATCAACGCGACCTCCGTACCGGCGGCCCAGTTCGACCTCTTCATCCAGGCTGAACGCAAGGCATCGCTCGTCTACCTGGCCGCGCCCACCCCGGCCAACCGGGCGCAGCTTGCCGCGGCACAGGCCGCGACCGTGCAGAACTTCCCCACGTTCCGCAGCCAGATGACGTCCGCCGCCACGACGCAGAGCGCCACCACGGGCGAGACCGACGTTATCAACAAGATGATCGCCTCGGTGCGGCAGCTGTCGGCGATCCGGCCGGCGATTACCGCGAGAGCCATCACCCCGGCCGCGGTGATGGCGGCCTACAGCGGCATCCTCACCCAGGAACTCAGCCTGTTCATCCAGGAGAACCAGAGCCTGACCAACGGGCCCGTGGCCGCTCAGGCGCAGGCGAACATCATCGGCGTGGCCGGCCGCGAGGCTCTTTCCCAGGAAGATGCGATCGTCTCCGCCGCGCTCGCCGCGCGCCAGGTCACCGCGCCCACCCGCGTCCAGGCGGGGGAACTCGCGGGTGCCCGGCAGGCCCTGATCCAGAATGCCCTGAGCTTGTTCAACGCCCAGAACCTCGCCGCCTGGAACAAGGGGGTGGGCCAGTACGCCTCCCCCGCCACGCTGGCGCAGCTCACCCAGCTTGAAGGTGTTTTCGCCGGTAATCCCACGCCATTCCCGCCGTTCACTGCGGCGCAGTGGGATCCGGTGGCCAGCGCCGTGCTGAATGGCTACTTCGCCGCCGGCGTGGAGACCGCCCGGACCCAGGTCGCGAACGACCAGACCATCACCAACGCGGCCTGGCGGCGGGTGGCCCTGGCCGGCGGCGTGGGGCTGGTCGGCCTGCTGCTGTCCATCGGCCTGTCCATCCTGATGGGGCGGTGGATCATCCGCCGCCTCGCCGGGCTCGAGCAGTCGGCGGTCACACTGGCCGGCGTCGAACTGCCCGGCGTCGTCGCCCGGCTGCGCCGCGGCGAGGACGTGCCCGTCGAGGAACTGACCGGGCAGCAGCCCGAGTTCGGCCGGGACGAGATCGGGCGGGTCGCCCAGGCGTTCGACGCGGCCCGGCGCACGGCCATCGAGGCCGCGGTCGGCGAGGCCAGGATGCGGCGCGGGATCAACGACGTTTTCCGGAACCTGGCCCGGCGTAACCAGTCTCTGCTGCACCGGGAACTCACCGTGCTGGACGGCATGGAACGCCGCACCACGGACCCGGAGACGCTGGAAGACCTGTTCCGGCTCGACCATCTGACCACCCGCATGCGGCGCCACTCGGAAGGCCTGATCATCCTGTCCGGGGCGGCACCGGGCCGTGGCTGGGTGCACCCGGTACGGATGATCGACGTGCTGCGCGCCGCCGCCGCCGAGGTCGAGGACTACTCACGGGTGACGGTCACCACGCCGTCGGCGGCGGCGCTCACCGGGCCGGCCGTGGCGGACGTCATCCACCTGCTGGCCGAGCTCATCGAGAACGCCACCACGCTGTCCCCGCCGTACACGCCGGTACGGGTGTCGGGCGACCTGGTAGCGAGCGGCTTCGCCGTCGAGATCGAGGACCGCGGCCTCGGTATGAGCGAGCAGCGTTATGTGGAGCTCAACGGCCGGCTCGCCGAGCCGCCGGAGTTCGACGTCTTCAACAGCGAGCAGCTGGGCCTGTTCGTCGTCGGCCAGCTCGCCAAGCGGCACGGCATCCGGGTGACGCTGCGCCCGTCCCCCTACGGCGGGACCACCGCGATCGCGCTGATCCCGGCCTCGCTGGTGGGCGTGGAAGAAGGCTTCGTCGAGGGCCTGCCCACCGGGATGTCCGCGATCTCGTCGGCCTGGGCCGCGGGCCACGGCGACGCGGCCGACGGCGGCACCGCCGCGTCGTCCCCGTCACGTACCCAGCTCGGCAGCGGGCCGTCCTGGGGTCCGCTGCCGCTGGGCAACGGCTCGTCCAGCCCGGTGAACGGCGACATACGCGCCGGCGGGACCGAGGACCCGTTCGGTTCCTTCGGGCGGGGGCCGTCCTCGGGCAGCGAGCCGTACGCCGACCAGCCCTACCCGGGCCAGGCGGACGGCAGCCCATCGCACAGTGCCATCGATCCCGGCGCCCTCGGTCCCGGCGGCCCCAACGGATCGTCCTACGGCGAACAGCCCTACGGCACCGACCCGCAGACCGGCCAGGCGTACGGCTGGCTCTCCCCCCCGGGCGGCTCATCGTTCGGGTCGCCCGGGGAAACCGGGCCGGCCCCGACGGAGACGGGCCTGCCGTGGCCATACGACCGTCCCGCGCCGTCGGCCAATGGGACGGGGCATTCGCCCGCCACACCGTTCGCGTCCGGCGACCCGGGCTATCCGGCGGGCGAAACTTACCGGCCGTATACCCAGGACTCGTCGGCCTTCCCGCCACCAGGGGAGCCTTTCCCGCCGCCGCAGCCCCCCCTGCCGCCGGCCGAGCCACCGTACCCGCAGACCCAGCCTTCGTACGCCGAGGGGTCCTCCTTCCCGTCCGCGAGTACCCCGTATCCGAGCGCCGAGACGGCCTTGCCGCCGGCCGAGCCGTCGTTCCCGCCCGCCGCGCCGTTCGGCGACGAGGGTACGGCGGCGCAGGCCGACGAGACGTACAAGGGCCTGCCGAAACGGGTACGCCAGGCCAGCCTGGCGCCCCAGCTCCGGGACCGGGCCGCCACCAGCAGCACGCCGTCGGCGGCATCCGGGGACAACGTGGCGAACCGCTCGCCCGACGACATCCGCAACGCCCTGTCGGCCATGCAGCGTGGCTGGCAGCAGGGACGCGCGGCGGACGAAGGGGACCTGACGGAACCGGGCACCGCACGGCCCGGCGGTAGTACGCCGGACGCCCTGGGCAACGGGTCCGGCGGGTCCGGTTACGCCGGCTCAGCGGACGGGCCGCTGTCCGGGGAAGAACGGCTCGTGACCGACGCCGACCGACCGGCGGCCCAGTCGTCCGGCAACGGCGGCGGCGCGGGCAACGGCTACGGCGCTGCCGGCGGCCGTGGCGGTACCGGCGGCTACGGAACGGCCGACAGCTACGGCGTCGGCAGCGTCGGTTACCCGGATTACGCCTCGGAACCGGACTATTCCGATGCCCCGGGCCGGACGTCGCGCTCCGTTCCGGCGTTCCGGACGGCGGACTCCGGCGGCACCACGGATCCGGCCGACGACAGCGCGCACAACGCGGAAGTGGAGGCCAACCGCAGCAGCGAGGAGCAGGGTTATCGCGGGGGAACCGATGACATCTGATCCTGACCGAAAACCTGGGGGACCACGATGACACCTCACTACGTGAACCAGGGCGGCGAGCTGAACTGGCTGCTGGACGACCTGGTTAAGCGAGTCCCGCAGGTCAGCAAGGCCGTGATGCTTACCCAGGACGGCCTCGCCATCGGCGCTTCTGCGAGTCTGAACCGCGAGGACGCCGAGCATCTGGCCGCGCTGGCGGCGGGCTTCCAGAGCATGGCCCGGGGCGCCGGGCAGCACTTCGGCGGGGGGCGGGTCCGCCAGACCATCATCGAGATGGAGGCCGCCTTCCTCTTCGTCAGCGCGGCCGGCCAGGGGACCTGCCTCGCCGTGCTCAGCACGGGCGACGCGGACGTGGGCCTGGTCGCCTACGAGATGGCCGTCCTCGTCCGCCGTTCCAACGAGCATCTGGGCGTCGCCCCGCGGCCCGCCGGATACCCGCAGGACCACCCGGGCTACTCCCAGGAGGAGCAGCCGCAGCAGCGCCCGCCGTCGATGGCGGGCAGCAGCGGCATGACGCCGCCCTTCCCGGCGCAGCCACCTCCCGGGACGCAGCACGGCGGGCGGCAGCACTTCGGGCCGGCGGCCCCGGGCACCGCGTCTCCGTACCTGCCGGGAGGCCGGATGCCCCCCGCGTCGATGGGGACGGCATCGGCACCCCTGGCGCAGCTGACGCCGTGCCCGCGCGACGCGGCCTCGCCGGACTCTGTGTACAGCCCTTATCCGACGCCGGCCGGGCGCCCCCCGTCGGCGCCGTACACGGAGTGAGTCGTCCTATGCCGAGCCCTGAGGAACGGTGGCTGGATTCCGAGGCCGGTCCGGTCGTGCGCCCCTACGCACTGATCGGCGGCAGGACGCGGCATGCCGGCGCGAAATTCAACCTGGTCGCCACGGTGAAAACGACACACAGGGAGGTTTCGGACCCGGCCGCGCTGAGCCCTGAGCAGATGTGGGCCCTCAACCTGGCCCGGCGGCCGACCACCGTCGCCGACCTGGCGTCCGAGCTGAACCTTCCCCTGGGTGTTGTCCGGATTCTGCTCGCTGACCTACGCGATGCCGGCTTCATCGTCATCCGTTCCCCGGAGACGGGGCAGAGTCACCGCGACAGTCACATTCTGAGAGAGGTGCTCAATGGCCTACGGGCACTTTGAGACGGCGGTCACCGCCGGGCGGGGCCACACCGCGATCAAAATTCTGCTGGCCGGCGGATTCGGCGTGGGCAAGACCACGATGGTGGGGGCGGTCAGCGAGATCAAGCCTCTCCGGACCGAGGAGCCGCTGACCGAGCGCGGCCTGCGGACGGACAACACGTCCGGTGTGGAAGGCAAGACCACTACCACGGTCGCCATGGACTTCGGCCGGATCAGCCTGCGCGAGGATCTTGTCCTGTACCTGTTCGGCACGCCCGGGCAGCAGCGGTTCTGGTTCATGTGGGACGAGCTCGCGGTGGGCGCGCTCGGCGCGGTGGTGCTGACCGACACCCGGCGGCTGGCGGACTGCTTCCCGGCGGTCGACTATTTCGAGCGGCGCCAGATCCCGTTCATCGTCGCCGTGAACTGCTTCGACGGGTCGGTCTCGCACGATCCGGACGACATCCGGGTCGCCCTGGACCTGGAGCCCGGATTCCCGGTCGTGCTCTGCGACGCCCGCAACAAGGACTCGGCCAAAGAAGTGCTGATCGCCCTGGTGGAGTACGTGCTCATGACGGTGGAGGAAACCCCCGGGAAGCCGGAGGCGGCCGCGCGCGGGTGAACGTCCCGGGCGTCGGCCCGGGGCCGGCTAACGCCTGCGGCAGTACGGCCCAGACGGCCTTGCCGTGGCCCTCGATGGGACTCCACCCCCACACGCTGCTGAGCGCGTCCACGATCTGCAGGCCGCGGCCGCTTTCCCGGATCCAGTCGGGCTGGCGCGGGACGGGGGCGTTGTCGCTGGCGTCGATGACGGCCAGCATGATCTCGCCGACCCGGCGCAGCAGGCAGAGCCGCAGCATCGCGGCGGAGCCGGCGTCACCGCCGGAACCGGCGGAACCGCGCGGGCCGGCCGGGTCCGGGTGCCCGGCACGGGCGTATCCGGCACCGTTCAGGTGGCCGGTCCAAGCGGCCCGGGCCCTGGCTCGCGGGTCACCGTTCACGCCGCGCCCATGCATGGCGCTCCCGCGCCAGCCCTGGCCCGTGGTGCCGCGCGTCCCGTGCTGGACCGCGTTGACAACAAGCTCACCGATGATCGTTTCCGCTTCGTCCGCGAGCCCGCCGAACCCCCACGACACAAGGACTTCGCGGGTGAAGTGCCGGGCGGTGCTGGCTGACTTGGGCTGGGCGGCCAGCACACATGAGGTGACGGCCGGTGTTTCCCACCATGCGGACGGTACCGGCAGCAGCCGGGGCGAGGACAGTCCCGGCTCGGATCCCGCGGACCCGCTCACAGCCAAGTCGTCACCCCTGGTTCCGGAGACGGTCCGCGCCGACGGCCTTTACTGGCGCCCAAGCGATGTCATCGCAGGTGCGGAGGCCTGTCCGTGGCAGTGTATTGGTGCCCGTCATCCCTATGCTGCCTGATACATTGTGCAAGTGCAAGGCCGAATGCACGTTCATCCGAATGTGCACATTGCGATTCTATATGTACACGCCCCATGCATACGGGGGTTCGGGTAGTCGCGAGCAACGGCGCCCGCCGAACCAGAAGGACGTCCGGCTGAGCCCTGAAGGAGGGTCGGCACCCGGGCCGTGCTGGGCACGCACCATCAGCCTTCTGGCCCGCATGTTTGCGCGCGTCAGGCGCATCAACGGCGGTGCGGCCGAAACCCGGCGGTTTGGACGCGTGGGCGGGGGCCCGCGCTGAGTTAGTGAGATCACTACGGGAGACACGTCATGGATGAGCCCTACAACGGGATGCCAGCCCCAGCGCTTGGCCGCCTCACCTGGCTCAAGAGCCGGCACAGCAATCCGAGCGGCAACTGCGTCGAGGTCGCCTGCCTGCCGAACGGCGAGATCGCGGTCCGCAACTCCCGCTACCCAGCGGGGCCGGTGCTGGTCTACACCCAGGCCGAGATCGCCGCGTTCCTGCGGGGTGCCAAGGAAGGCGAGTTCGACCGCGTGCTGTCGTGAGCAGCCCGCACCTTCAGCACAGAGCCTGGGACGGCTGAAGCCGCGCGCCCGGCCATAACGCCTGGCGCAATGCACGTGCTTTATGCCTGTTGGCGGGGGGTCGCGCTCGGAAACGAGTCCCCCACGCGGCCGATTCACTAACCATCTGCTTAACTGGCTAGTAACAAAAAGCCACGTCAAATTATGATATGCACTCTTTGCAATCCCAAGATCACATGCAAGACTTGGCCACGCGCTGCTATATGACAACGACCGAGGAGTGGCGATGAGCGCGTCTGAGGGCGTCGCCTGGGAGGGCCCGGTCCGGAATTTCGGCCGCCGCGCAAGCGGTCCGACCGTTCAGAGGATCGTTCTGGGTGCACAGTTGCGGCGGCTCCGTGAGTCCCGCGACATCACAACCGAGCAGGCCGCCGAGGTCATCCGCGGCTCGCATTCCAAGATCAGCCGGATGGAGCATGGCCGGGTCGGCTTCAAGGACCGGGACGTCAGTGATCTTCTCACCCTTTACGGCGTCACCGACCCCGATGAGCGCGGCGGCCTGCTGGCGCTGGCCCGCGAGGCTGGCAATCCCGGCTGGTGGCACGACTTCGGTGATCTGCTGCCGCACTGGTTCGAGCCTTACATCAGCCTGGAGGCCGCCGCCTCCGTCATCCGCAACTATGAGGTGCAGTTCGTCCCCGGTCTCCTGCAGTCGCCGTCCTACGCCCGCGAAGTGATCCGGCTGGGATACGGCTCGATCAGCAGCGAGGAACTGAACCGGCGGGTCGAGCTGCGAATGGGCCGCCAGCGGCTGCTGTCCAAGCAGGCCGCGCCCCGGTTCTGGGCGGCGCTCGACGAGGCGGCGCTGCGACGCCTGATCGGCGGTCCCGAGGTCATGCGCGAGCAGGTTGAGCACCTGATCGAGATGGCCACGCATCCCAGCGTGACGCTGCAGATCGTGCCGTTCCGGGTGGGCGGGCATTCGGCGGCCGGGGGCCCGTTCTCCATCCTGCGCTTCGCCGAGCCCGAGCTGTCCAACGTCGTCTACCTCGAGCAGCTGACCAGCGCGCTCTACATCGACAAGCCCACCGAGGTGGACCGCTACCTCGAAGTCATGGAACGCCTCTGCGTGCAGGCGGAAACCGCCGCGGACACCATCAAGCTCCTCGAAAAGATCCACGCCGAATTGCTCTGACGACTGGCCGGGTCCGTGGACCCGCGCACCGGGCGGGTGCTGGCCAGGACCGTGACCGCCCGGAGCCGGGCGTGCCGTCAGCTGGTCGCGCCGAACGGCGATCGCGGAATACCGGCCTTGGCGTACTCGCCGATCGGCTGCAGCCCGAGCCGGTCGCGGCTGCGGTACCAGTCCAGGAGCCAGCGGCCTTCGTCGTCCTGCGGCCAGTCGCCGCCCTCCCCGCAGGCCACGAAGTACTCCTGGAGGAAGCCGGCGACCTTCTGCGCGGACACCGACGGTTCGCTGCCGATGACCCCGTCGCTGGCGTGCAGGACCGTCAGGAAGAGGTCGTAGACACGCTTCCTGCCCTCCCCCTCCAGGCGTGGCTGGAAGTACGGGCCGGCGATGATGCGCGCGCCGCGCCGGCCGTAGAAGGCCACGCGCCGCTCCGGGTCGATACCGCCGGCCGCGGCGTGGTAACGCGGATCTTCAACCTCGGCCACGACCAGCGAAAGGCCCGGCTGTTTGTACCAGCGCTGCCGGGCCTCCTCCGCCAGCAGGCCACCGATGCCACGAGCCCGTTCACCATCCCTGACCGCGAGGTAGCCGACCAGCAGCACCTCTGATTCGCGGTAGGGATAGCCCAGGATGCAGCCAGGCCGGCCGCCGTCCAGTGCGGTCAGGCCCCAGAGTTCGTAGCTCCCGTCCTTGGCCAGCCCATCGAGGACGAAATTAAGCGGGTCGAGCTCGTCCGGGCTGAACGACGGCTGGAGAATCTCCCGGTAGACGACTCCAATGAAACTTGAACTGGCCTTGCGCATGTCACAGATTTGCACCGAAGCATCCATTACGGCCTCACATCTTTGCTGCGCCAGTTCCGCGTTGCGCCAGAGCTTTTCCGCCCGGCCAGGAAGATAAAAGGCGCCGCCACCAAGCCGGCGATAAAAACGCCCAGCATAAGGTAGTCCTCCCAGATTCCATGGTGCTTTGCAGTGGAAAACAGGTTCGTAGCGTCGGCCACGGTCAGGAAGGTGCCCAGTTCGAACAGGCCGAACAAGGCGATCACAGCCAGCAGCGTTTCCCGCCGCGTATCTCGTTTCTTACGCTCCCGCTCGTTACTGCGGTACTCTTCATCTCTGTGTTGCCGTGCCTTCTCGTTCCAGTAGTCGGTCATCCGCTCAGCGGACCCGAGTTGCGCCTCAAGTTCATGCTGGACCCGGTCCAGCCCCGCCGCTTCCAGAAGCTGATCGAGAAATCGCCGGTGCGCCAGCGTGGCGCATAGTTCTTCGGACCAAATCTGTGACAGGTGCGCGCGAAGCTTCCCTTCGGTTGACCGCAGCTTCCCGCCTTGCACATCGCCGACTTCCGGGGTGCCGTCAGCGCGTTCAAGAGCTTTCTGCGAGATGTCGATGGCGTGCTGGAGACGCCTGCTCCAAAGCCGCAGCAGAGGTGACCACGAGCTTGCGAACTGGCCCGCCTCCATGTAGACGTCGCTGTGCCATGACGGAGCGGCCGCGATGCCGAAGATGGTCGTCTCCCCGGTATGCGTCAGCCAGTCGCCCGCCAGGCCGATCTCGCTCACTGCGGCAATCGCGGACGCACGGTCTCGCCGGCCGCCTCGCGGCGTGGCCGGGTACCGGACCCACTCCTCGGCAGAGGTGGCAGCCCGCTGAATCGATCTCGTCAGCATTCTGCCGCCCAGGCTGTGATCCAGTTTGGCGGCAACATCGTCCATCTGCGTGGCCAACGGGCCGCTGGTACGCAGGACCACAACCTCATGCAGGTTTCCGCGCACCGGCGGCGGGGCCTTGTCGTCGTTCTTCGCTCTCCAGAACCTGGCCTGACTGATAGCGAGGATGATGTCCCGGCTGAAAACATGCATGCTGTCCCAGGCGGACTCCGGTCCGGTCGGCGGCTCAGAAACAGAAACTTCGGCGCCAACGACAAACGGGGTGCCCGCGCGCAGTGCGCGGTAGAGCACGTGCGGGAGCGCCACCTTAAGCTCATTGACGGGTTCGACGCATAGGCAGTGATTTCCCATAATGCTCACGTCAAGCCACACCTTACATTTCTCGGATTGGCCGCCTTCGCCCCGGCCAGACGATCGATTATGCCTGAGCTCGATTTCGGAGAGTTCTATACGGATGCCATCATAAAGTCTGCTGGAGGAGTCCTGGGGGGCAAAGAACTCCGTCGGCTCCAGGCGCTTCAGTCCCCGCACAACTACTGGACTCCCGGACGCGCCTGCGGATGTGTGTTCTAAACCGCTATCAAGTGCGGCTTGCAGATCTGCCCGCAGCTCGTCGCGCTTATCCAGAGAAAGTTTCTGATCTGATTCGATCGCAAAAGGATAGCAATACCGGATCGACGCACGTTTCGGCACGAAGACTTCAGCGGGTTCCGAGCCGTCCGGCGGATCGGCCACATTGCGTATCTCGATGAGCAACTGCTCCCACGGCTCGCACTCTCCCAGGACGGGCTCTGCAAGCGATTTCTGTGCGGTGCGCAGGTGGGCAAGAGCCTCGTCGACGCTGCTGAGGAGCGCCTGCCGCCGTGCAGCACGGCCAGACGGGCCAGCCCCGGCCGGCTCCGGGTCCGCGGAACCCAGGCGAGGCGCGACGGCAAGCCAGTCTTCGAAGAGGACCAGGGCACGGGCGGCATGAGCAATGACGCCGTAGAGGGACGCGACCTGGCCGGCGGTGTCCGCGATCTCGTGCAGGCTCTCGATGACCTTACCGCTGCCCGCAGACTCGCCCTGGCGGCCCGCACCGGTCGCCAGCACTGATCTGACCTTACGCAGGACTTCACCCGCCTCATCCCCGGATTTGCTGGCTGCCTCAGCGAGCCCGCGGGGATCCGACAGGTTCATCTCCTTGTACACATGGGCGTCCGCCGTGAGCAATTGCATGGCGTGGGCAACCGCATGCCGAGCCGTGTCTTCCCAGTTGTGCGGGGTCTCGCCGGGATCGGGGGACGTGGCGCGGACGACGGCCTCAAGGGTCCGGTAAACCAGCGAACGGTCCCAGAGTTCCCAGCACTCGTGCCACACGTGCATGAGCAGATCGATCCGGCCGGCGGCCGACGGGCCGGACCAATGCGTCAGCTTGTCTTTCAGGTCAACCGAGAGTGGCGTGACCTTCGCCTCAAGCTCACGGGTCGTGTGGACCCGGGGATGAGTCTCGGCGGTCCACGTCCCGCCGAGTCCCCGCTCGCCCAGGTCCACCACAATCTGGTTGAGCTCCTGCCGCACCGCGGCCAGCACGGCATCCGGCTCCGAAGCGCGCGGCCGGGTTCCGGACTCTGCGGCGGAGCCGTCCGTCTCCCGCAGGTGAACGCCTGTGTTCAGCTGGGGAGGAACGGCCGGTGATTTCTCACGGCTTTTGGTCATGTTCCGCTCCTGGTCATCGAATCCGCGCGCAGCATCTCCGCAGCGGCGCGATCGCCGGAGCGGAGTGCCCCCTCCATGTAGCCGTGCCATTCGCTCGATGTCTCCGTGCCGGCCCAGTGGATGCGGCCGCAGGGTGCGCGGAACGCGCTTCCGCAGGCCGTCCAGACGCCGGGCGGGAAGTGCGCCGCATACGCGCCGCGGGTCCACTCCTCGGCTCCCCAGTCCTGGACGACAAGCGCGTCGGGTGCCGCGGCGTCCGGCCCGAAGAAACGGCCGAGTGACGTCAGGATCTCCCGCTCCTGCTGCTGGGCGCCGAGCCCGCCAAGGCGGCGGGCCTCGTCCGCTACCACGAAGCCGACCAGCGCTCCGCGGCCGGTCCCGTCGTCCGGCGAGTTGTCGTACGTCAGGCTGACGGTGTCCTGGGCGGTCCACACCTGGCCGCTCAGCCCCCGCGCTTGCCAGAACGGGAGCGGGTAGACGGCGTGGAACTTGACCGTGGCGCCCATCGGGAGGCTGGCCAGCAGCCGGGCACGCGCGTCCGGCAGGGCGGGGGTGTAGGTGATCCGGCCGGCCAGCAGCGGCGGCACGCACACCGCCACCCGGCGGCAGCGCAACGTGCCGGCATCCGACTCGACGGTGACGCCGTCCGCGTCCTGCGCGATGGCCCGCACTGGGTCGGCGAACCGGATCCGGTCACCCAGCCGGCCGGCGAGGCGCTGGGCGATCTCGTGCGCCCCCTCGCGCAGCCGGAAAGCCTCGGCCGTGCCCAGGTTGCGGGCCGGGCCAAGCGAGCGGAGGTCGAAGAGGATACCGAGCACCGACGATTCGCCCGGTTCGATCGCCGCATTGCCGGTGATGTAGATGCGGGCGAAATCCCGCCCGGCCGCGGTACGCAGATTCCGGCGTATCCAATCTCCGGCCGAGATGCGGTCCCATTTTCGCGATTTAGCCGCCTGCCATGGCGCGTCCGGCGCGATGCGCTTGGACATCGAGACCACACGCGCCGCGGCCACGAGCACCTCGGCCAGCGCCAGCGGCGGCAGCGGGGGAAGCGTCGCCCCTCCCTGCTTCAGGCCGCCGTTGAGGCCCCAGATGGCCCGGCCCGGCGCGCCCGTCGGCACGGTGTGCAGATCGAGTTCCTTGATGAGCTGGAGTATCTGGGTCTGGCCAGGTCCGACCCACTGGGCGCCAAGATCGAGCGCCAGCGGCGGCCCGCTGGCGCTTCCCTCAATCGGGGGGGCGGAGACGACCCGTCCCCCGACGCGCTCTCGCGCCTCGAACACGGCCACCGACGCGCCCGCGGCGGTAAGGGCGACCGCGGTGCGAATTCCGCCCAGGCCCGCGCCGACAACGGCGAAATCCACCATGCTGATCGGCGCCCCGCTCATCGGCCGTGGTCCATTCGTCAGATAAGGGAGGAGCCTTTGCCTTTGCTCCTCCGGTGCCACGCGGCGGGAATACCCCCCGGGGATAAGTTACCGGGGAACGCCGGCCGTTATCCAGTGACACGTCGCCGCCGGACGCTGCGTAGGATCACCGTTGTGCCGGACGACTCTGACATCAGCCAGGTCCTCGCCATCGCGGCGCACCCCGATGACCTGGACTTCGGCGCCGCGGGAACGATCGCCACCTGGACCAGCGCGGGGATCGGCGTCGTCTACTGCATCGTGACCGACGGGGATGCGGGCGGGTTCGACGAGACGTTCCCGCGCGCCGAGATGGGACCGCTGCGCCGGGCCGAGCAAACCGCGGCCGCGAAATGCGTCGGCGTGCACGACGTCCGGTTCCTCGGTTACCCGGACGGCAGGGTCGAGCCCAGCATCGGTCTCCGCCGGGACCTGGCCCGGGTGATCAGGCAGGTCCGGCCGGAACGGGTGGTGTGCCCCAGCCCGGAGCGGAACTACGCTCGCGTGGGTACCAGCCACCCCGATCACCGCGCGGTCGGTTCAGCGGCGCTCGACGCCGTGTACCCGGACGCACGCAACCCGTTCGCCTTCCCCGAACTGGCCCGCGACGAGGGGCTCGCCGCCTGGGCCGTCCGGGAGGTCTGGATCGCTGGCGGCCCGGCCCCGAACCACTACGTAGACGTGACCGGCACGTTCCCGCGCAAGATCGCGGCGCTGCGCGCCCACGAGAGCCAGACAGGGCACCTGACCGGCCTTGAGGACCGGCTCCGCGAGCGGCTCGCCGCCGCGGCCCGGAGCGCAGGCCTGGGTGACGGTCACCTAGCCGAGGCGTTCCAGCGGCTGGACACGGCCTGACCTGCGGATCTACCTGGCGGCCCGGGCTAGCGCCGGCCCCGCCATCATCGAATATGCCCAGGTGGGCACTAAAGTAAGTGTTTCTGCATAATTGCCAGGCATCGTCGTTGGCCGGAGAAAGCGGACCACCTATGAGCATGGAGCTTGATCATTCATTCACCGTCCCGGTTCCGCCGGAACAGGCATGGGACGTCCTGCTCGACGTGGAGAAGGTCGCGCCTTGCATGCCGGGCGCCCAGGTCGACACCGTGGACGGCGATGACGTGGCGGGCCGGCTGAAGGTCAAGGTGGGACCGGTTTCGCTGACCTACAAGGGGACGGCCACCTTCAAGGACCGGGACGAGACGGACCGGTCGGTCCTGGTGGAGGCGTCCGGCAAGGAGATGCGCGGCTCGGGCACCGCCTCGGCCACCGTCCGGGCCGCCCTGCGCCCGGAGAACGGCTCCGGGCCGGCCAGCGTGACCCTGGTCACGCTGCACACCACGCTGAATGTAACCGGGCGTCCCGCGCAGTTCGGCCAGGGGGTGATCACCGAGGTAGGTTCGCGGCTGATCGACAGGTTTGCAGACAACCTCGCGCAGCAACTCGCCTCCGGCGGGGTAGCCGTGGCGGCCCCGGCCGGCGGTGCTGCGGCCGACGGCCCCAGCGAGACGGCCCAGGCAGGCGAAATGGGCGGCACAGCGGGGGCGCTGGCCGCGCCCCGTACGCCGCCGGCTCACGTCCCCGTCCAGTCCGCCCCGGAACCCGTGCAGCCGGTACGGGTGCAGCACCAGGACGAGTCCCTGGACCTGCTGAGCCTGGTGGGACCAGTGATTTTGAAGCGGCTGGCTCCCGTAGTCGGCGCCGCCGTGGCCGTTGGCCTGGTGACCTGGGGTGTCCGGCGGCTCCGCCGCCGCGCCTCCGCCTGACCACCTAAGCGCAGGCCGCCCTCGGCGGGATCCCGTGCCCCGGCCTCTCGGTTCGTGTGCAGTTTCTGCTGTTAAAACAGCAGAAACTGCACAGGTTTTCGGGTGACGCCTCCGCTTAGGCTGCGCTTACGTCACGCGAGTACCGTACGTCACAGGAGTCAAAGGCGAGCCCGGTCTGGCGGCGGCCGGCGGACGATTCGCCGCTAGCGGACGACGACCTCGGTGACCGGCAGCGACGAATCGGCGGGCAGATCCAGGGGCGACGACGGGAGACCGCGCGCCGCGAGCTCGGAGCCCAGGGCGGCCACCATCGCGCCGTTATCCGTGCACAGGCCGGGACGCGGGACGCGCAGCCGGATACCTGCGGCCGTGCAGCGCTCCTCGGCCAGGGCCCGCAGCCGGGAGTTGGCGGCTACGCCGCCGCCGATCACGAGATGGCCGACGCCGTGCCGGCGGCAGGCGTCAACCGCCTTGCGGGTCAGCACGTCGGCCACCGCCTCCTGGAACGACGCGGCGACGTCGGCCACCGGCACGGGCTCGCCGCGGGCGGCGCGGTCCTCGACCCAGCGGGCCACGGCGGTCTTCAGCCCGGCGAACGAGAAGTCGAGCGATCCGTCGTGATACTTGCCCCTGGGGAAAGCGATCGCGGCCGGGTCGCCGGACCTGGCGGCGGCATCGATCGGCGGGCCGCCGGGGAACGGCAGACCGAGGACCCGGGCAACCTTGTCGTAAGCCTCACCGGCGGCGTCGTCGACGGTCGCGCCGAGGGATACCACCTCGCCCGCGACGTCGGGCACGAGCAGCAGCGAGGAATGGCCGCCCGAGACAAGCAGCGCGATAACCGGCGTGGGCAGCGGCCCGTGCTCCAACTGGTCGACCGCCACGTGCGCGGCCAGGTGGTTGACACCGTACAGCGGCTTGCCGAGCGTGAGCGCGTACGCCTTGGCCGCGGCCACTCCCACCAGCAGGGCACCCGCCAGGCCGGGCCCGGCGGTCACCGCGATCGCGTCCACATCGGCCAGCGTGACCCCCGCCGTGGCCAGCGCCCGGTCGACCGCCGGGGTCATCGCCTCCAGATGGGCCCGGCTGGCCACTTCCGGCACCACGCCGCCGAACCGGGCGTGCTCATCGACGCTCGAGGCCACCGCGTCCGCCAGCAGTTCGTTGCCGCGGACCAGCCCGGCCCCGGTCTCGTCGCAGGACGTCTCGATGCCGAGCACGAGCGGGCCGGCCGTCATCGCATACCTCCCGCAGAAGCCGTACCGTCCGCCGGGCTCGGCTGGCCGAGGCCACGGCGCATCACGATCGCGTCCGTCCCCGAGGGCTGGTAGTAGCCGCGCCGGATCCCGACGCCGGAGAAGCCGAACCGGCGGTAGAGGTCCTGGGCCCGCGGGTTGTCCGCGCGCACCTCGAGGAAGACTTCCGCGCAGCTGTGCTGGGCCGCCTCCGCCACCAAGTCCGCCAGCAGCGCCGAACCTATCCCCCGGCCCCAGTGCTCCGCGGCGACGGCCAGCGTCAGCACCTCGGCCTGGCGGCCACCGGGCAGCATCATCCCGGCGTATCCCACGAGCTCAGTTCCTTCCTCGGCCGCGACATAGTGCCGGCCGTGTCCTTGCATGGCGAGTTCTTCCGCGAACATGCCGGGTGACCAGGCGTCGTCCGGGAAGATGGCCCGCTCCAGGTCCAGTACGGCGGCCAGATCGTTGTAACGGAGCAGGCGCAGCGGCACGCTCACGGCCCCGTCACCCGCTTCGGCGGGCCGGGGATCCGGGCATCGGGCCTGCGCAGGTACAGCGGCTCCGGCGGGAGGAGGACCACTCCCGGGCTGTCCTGCACCCCACCAGCCCCACTCGGCGCAGCACGGCCATCGGGCCCGCCGAGGCGCTCCGCAACCAGTTCGGCCAGGACCGCCGCGGAGGGGTGCTCACGCCAGATGGGCTCGCCCAGGTCATCCGGATAGAGCGTCGCCGCCTGGCCCGCAGCCGGGAGCGTGGCGCCGGCCGGGATCTCACCGGGACGGCTGACGTCGGGACCGCTGACCCGCGTCCCGGACGCCGCGTAACGAGCCCAGTACAGTTCCTTGCGGCGCGCGTCGGTCACGGCGATGAACTCCCGGCCCGCCGCGGCGGGCCGCGCGGCACGCGCGATGACGTCGAGAGTGCAGACGCCGTAGACCGGAATGCCGAGCGTCCGGGCGAACACCCGCGCGGTGACCACGCCCACCCGGAGCCCGGTGTAGGGACCCGGGCCCACCCCGGCCGCGATCGCGGTCAGGTCGCCCGGCTCGGCGCCCGCGTCGGCGATGACCTTGGCGATGGAAGGGGCGAGCAGCTCACCGTGCCTGCGCGCGTCCACCGTGACGATCTCGGCCAGCACGCGCTGCCCGTCGTGCAGGGCGACGGTGACGGCAGGGGTCGCGGTATCGAAGGCACACAGAAGCACGGATGCACAGCCTAGTTCACCGTGGCATTCCTCAGTGGCACAGCCGGATCGGTGAGCAAGCCGACGTCAACCGGCACCCCGGATGCGATGACACGGCGGCCCTGGGTCACGTCGCGGGGCCGGTCGACCGCCAGCACCGCCACCAGGCGCCCCCCGGACAGCCAGCACGCCGTCCACGGGCCGCCGGTCCCCGGGCCGGCGCCCGCGTCCGGCGAACCCCGCCAGACCAGCTGGCTGCCGTCCCCGTGGTACCCGGCGTACTGCATCATCCGGCCGAACTGCTCCGACCAGGAGTAGGGGACCGGGTCATACACCTCCTGGCCGCCGAGGATGTTGGCCGCCACGACCGCCGGTGCGTTCAGGGCCACGTCCCAGTGCTCGAAACGCAGCCGCCTGGCGTACCTGAGCGACAGGAAGGACGCGCAGTCGCCGGCCGCGAAGACGCCTGGCGCGGACGTTCGCAGGCCTTCATCGGCGGCGACGCCGTTGTCGAGCTGCAGGCCGGAGCCCGCCAGCCACGCCACCGCCGGCCGGACCCCGACGGCCGTCACGACCTCGTCGGCCGGAAGCCACCCGCCTCCCGCCAGTGCGAGCCCGCCGTCCTGAACCGATTCGACCGCCTGCGAGGTGCGCAGCTCGACACCGGCCGCCGCATACCAGGGAGCCGTCCGCGCGCCTACGTCCGCTCCGATCGCCCCGGCCAGCGGGGCCGGCCCCGCCTCCAGCACGGTGACGCGGCAGCCGCGGGCGGCCGCGGCCGTGGCGAGCTCGGCCCCGATCCAGCCGGCCCCCACGATGACCAGGCGGGTACCCGGCGTCAGCCGTGCGCGCAGCTCCAGCGCGTCCTCATGGGTGCGCAGGAACCGCTGGCGCCCGGGCCCCGGGAGCGCCACGGGTTCCGCCCCGGTCGCCAGCACCAGGCGGTCGAACGGGTACTCGCCCCGGGCCGTGCGCACCAGGCCGCTGAGGCCGCCTGAGCTGGGCGCCGAGGCCAGCGCGAGGCCGGTCGCGGGCTCGCCGAGCCGCAGGCCGACGCGCAGGGCGGTAAAGTCCGCCCGCAGCGTCGTATCGAGCTCAGCGCTGATCGCGGCCGCGTCCGGTTCACCGGCCAGCACCTCGCCGGAAAGGTCCCCCGACGCGAGGGCCTGCTTCGACAGCGGAGGCCGGTCATACGGCGGCCTGCCCTCGGCGGCGATCATCGTGATCGGCCCGCTGAAGCCGCGCCCGCGGAGTTCCTCGACGGTCCGGAGCCCGGCCAGCCCCCCGCCGGCGATGACAACCTGCATGACGACATAGGCTAGGCCCGGCGCGCGGGAGTCCGGTGGAGACCGGACTGAGAGGGAAGCTGCCGAGTTTCCGACCGCAGAACCTGATCCGGATCATGCCGGCGAAGGGAGCGAAGGCATGGCGACAGTCATCGTGGCTGGCGGCGGAGTGATCGGCCTCAGCATCGCCTGGCGGGCCGCCCAGCGGGGGTTCAGCGTGACCGTCGCCGACCCCGCTCCCGGCCAGGGTGCCAGTCACGCCGCGGCGGGCATGCTCACCCCCGTCTCCGAGGCCGCCTTCACCGAGAAGGAACTGTTCGCGCTGGGCGCCGCCTCGCTGGAGCGCTACCCCGCGTTCGTGGCGGAGCTCACCGCGGCGGCGGGGGAACCGGCCGGTTTCCGGCGCACCGGCACTCTGCAGGTCGGCTACGACTCCGACGACCTGGCCGTCATCGATGAGCTGCACGCGCTGCAGGAGAGCCTCGGGGTCCCGGGCCGGCGGCTGACGGCGCGGGAATGCCGCGACCTCGAGCCCATGCTCGATCCGTCCATCCGCGGCGGCCTGCTGGTGGAGGCGGACGGCTCGGTGGATCCGCGGCGGCTGACCCGGGCCCTGCTAGCGGCGGCTGCGCGCGCCGGGGTGCGGCTGATCCGGCAGCCCGTTGCGCAGATCATCACCGCGCCGGCGTATGGACCGCTGGCCGGTTGCGGCCCGGCTGGCGAGCTGGATACCGAACGGGCCTATGGTGTCCGCCTTGCCGATGGGACGACGCTCACGGCGGACTGGACGGTGCTGGCGGCCGGCTGGAACTCGGCGGGAATCGGCGGGCTTCCGACGGGCTGCGTCCCCCCTGTCCGGCCGGTCAAGGGGCAGGTGGTCCGGCTGCGGGCGCCGGACGGCGGCTTCGTGGGCCGGTCCGTCCGTGGCATCGTCAGAGGCTCGTCGGTCTATCTGGTGCCGCGGGAGAACGGCGAGCTGGTGCTGGGCGCAACGCAGGAGGAACTCGGGCCGGACACGCGCGTGACCGCCGGCGGCCTGTGGGAGCTGCTGCGCGACGCGCGGGCCCTGCTGCCCGGCATCACCGAGCTGGAGTTCATCGAGGCGGTCGCGCGGCTGCGCCCCGGGACACCCGACAATGCCCCCATCCTGGGCGGCTGCCCGGCGGCCGGGCTGGTGCTGGCCACCGGCCACTTCCGCAACGGGGTGCTGCTTACACCGATCACCGCCGACGTCATCGCCGGCTACCTGGCGACCGGGCGGCTGCCGGAGGTGGCGGAACACTTCACCATCGGCCGTTTCTACCGGGAGCGGCCCGGGCACGGCGGGCGGTCCGCATGATCATCACCATCAACGGCCAGCCGGCCGAACTCGCCGACGGCGCGACCACCGCCGCGGCCGTGCGGCTGCTGACCAGTGCGTCCAGCGGCATCGCGGTCGCGGTCAATGGCGAGGTGGTGCGGCGCGGCGTGTGGGAATCCACCCCGCTGGCGGAAGGCGACGACGTCGAGGTGCTCACCGCGGTTCAGGGAGGCTGAATGGAAGATCCACTCGTCATCGCCGGCGAGAAGTTCGGCTCCCGGCTCATCATGGGCACCGGCGGGGCGCCCAGCCTGGACGTGCTGGACCGGGCCCTGGTGGCGTCCGGCACCGAGCTGACCACCGTCGCGATGCGCCGGGTGGCACCCGGCGGCGGGCATACGGTGCTGGGCCTGCTCGCCGAGCGCGGCATCCGGGTACTGCCGAACACCGCGGGATGTCACACGGCCGCCGACGCGGTGCGGACCGCGGAACTGGCCCGCGAAGCGCTCGATACCAGCTGGGTGAAACTCGAGGTGATCGCGGACGAGCGCACCCTGCTGCCGGACCCGGTGGAACTGCTGGAAGCGGCCGGCCTGCTCGTCGCCCGGGGCTTTACCGTGCTGCCGTACACCAGCGACGACCCGGTGCTGGCGCGGCGCCTGGAGCAGGCCGGATGCGCCGCGGTCATGCCGCTCGGCGCACCGATCGGCTCCGGGCTCGGCGTCCGGAACCCGCACAACATCGAGCTGATCGTGGCCGAGGCCGGCGTGCCCGTCGTCCTGGACGCCGGCGTCGGGACCGCGAGTGACGCCGCGATCGCGATGGAACTCGGCTGCGACGCGGTTCTCCTGGCCACCTCCGTCACCCGGGCCCGCGACCCCGAACTGATGGCCGGAGCGATGCGGCACGCCGTGATCGCCGGGCGATGGGCCCGGCTGGCCGGCCGGGTCCCGCAACGCCGTTACGCCCGCGCCTCCTCCCCTCCGGCGAGCGATGCGGCGACGGGACAGCGGACGCAAAGCGGGTAATCCAGCCCGGCACCATTGACCTGCTCGTACAATTAGCCGCGATGGACACTACCCTCGCGGATCCCCTGGTCGGACGCCTGCTCGACGGCCGCTACCGGGTGGAGGCGCTGGTTGCGCTCGGCGGCATGGCGACGGTGTACCGCGCCATCGACACCCGCCTGGATCGCTGGGTGGCGCTCAAGGTCATGCACGCTGACCTGGCGCGGGACGAAGACTTCGTCAACCGGTTCATCGGCGAGGCCAAATCGGTGGCGCGGCTGTCGCACCCCAACGTGGTCTCCGTGTTCGACCAGGGCCGTGATGGCCATTACCCGTACCTGGCCATGGAGTACCTGCCCGGGCGGACCCTGCGGAACCTGCTCGCCGAGCGGGGCCGGTTCCCGGCGGGTGAGGCGCTGTCCATCATGGTGCCACTGCTGTCCGGCCTGGCGGCCGCGCACACCGCCGGGATCGTGCACCGGGACGTCAAGCCGGAGAACGTGCTGATCGCCCCGGACGGTCACCTCAAGGTGGTTGACTTCGGCCTGGCCCGGGCGCTGTCCGTGAACTCCCAGACGCGGACCGGCGTGATCATCGGCACCGTGGCGTATCTGGCTCCCGAGCAGGTCACCGGGACCGGCGCCGACGCCCGCACCGACGTCTACGCGGCCGGCATCGTGCTGTACGAACTGCTCACCGGGACCAAGCCGCACACCGGCGACAGCCCGCTGACGGTGGCGTACAAGCACGTCAACGAGACCGTCCCGGCCCCCTCCCGGCTCGTGCCCGGCATCCCCCCGGAGGTGGACCGGCTCGTCGCGCAGGCCACCAGCCGGGACCCGCGTTACCGCCCCGCGGACGCGGGCGAGTTCCTCCGGCTGCTGAACGACGTCCTGCGCGGGCTGCCGGCGGACGGCGGCTGGGCCGCCCCGGCGGCCGCATGGCCGGGTACCGCCCCGCACGGCATCCCGGGATACGGCGGCGAGCAGCACCACACCCAGATTCTCGGGGTACCCGGCGACGGCCAGACGGTGATCGCCGACCGCGACGACCTGGGCGGCTACGGCGGGCCGGGCTATGGCGGGCCGGGCTACGACGATGGCGCCGGCTATCGCCGCAAGCGGCGGATCGGCCTGCTGATCGCGCTGGCCGTCCTCATCTTCGCGATGGCCGGCGGGGCCGGCTGGTGGTTCACCCAGGCCGACTACACGACGGTTCCCGCCGTCGCGGGCATGACGGACGGCGCCGCGGTCACGGCGCTGCGCGCCGACGGCTTCACCGTCCGGATGGGAGCCGCGGTGACCGACAACAACGCCAGGGCTGGGACGGTCGCGCGGACCACGCCGACGGCCGGCGGGCGCGTCCGCAAGGGGGCGGGCATCACCCTTATCCCGTCTGCCGGCCCCCGGATGATCGAGGTGCCGGATGTGTCCGGCCAGCAGCTCAGCGACGCCCAGCAGGCGCTACGTAACGCGGGCCTGACGCCCGGGCAGGTCCACAAGGTCGCCTCGGACTCGGTGGATGCCGGCATCGTGGTCAGCACCCAGCCGGCCGCCGGGCTGTCCTGGCCGCAGCCGACGCCCGTCGTCATCACGGTGAGCGAAGGGCCGCCGCTGCCCAACTTCGTCGGTCAGGACCAGCACAGCATCCAGCAGTGGGCGGCGCAGAACGGCATCACGCTCAACGTCCAGCAGGACACCGGCAGCAGCCAGCCGCAGGGCACCATCACCCGGCAGTCCCCGGCCGCGGGCACGCCGATCACCCAGAACGAGACGGTGACGATCTGGGTGTCGGCGGGGCCGCCCGAGATCGCCATCCCGAACGTGGACGGGGAAGGCGTCGGGCAGGCGCGGCAAACCCTGACGAAGCTCGGCTTCACCGTGAACGTGAGCCGGTTCGGGCCGTTCAACAAGGTGTTCCAGTACTCGCCGAACGGGCAGGCGCCCAAGGGCAGCACGATCACGCTCTACACCGGCTTCTGACCGGCAGATGACGGAGCGGCACGGCCCGCAGGGCCCGCGCAGCCCGCTGATCGGGGCGAACGCGACGGCCCCGGGCGGGCAGTACGCGCACGCCCGCGACATCGCTACCCTCAAGGCGCTCCGGGACGACGGCCCGGCCGGCTGATCAGGCCCGCGCAGCGGCTGTGCTGCCGCGCCGGGCTGGCGGTCGTGCTGGGCAGGGCAGCCGGGCGCCCGTTCCGGCGGCGGCCGCCGCGGCGAAAATGGTTTGCCGGTGCCTCCGCCGCATGGTTAACCTCATCCGGCCCTCACCGCAGCTCAGATCGGATATGTCATGTCGCGGCAATCGGTAACCCGGCGCTTCCCTGTGCTTTCGCGCCGTGACTTCCGGCTGCTGCTGGCGGACCGGATGATCGCGCCGTGGGCGATGGCGTTCTCCATGGTGGGGGTGTCGTTCGCGGTCCTGGACGCGCACGGCACCCCGGCCGACCTGTCCTATGTGCTCGCCGCGCAGATCGCCCCGTGCCTGGTCTTCTGCCTGCTCGGCGGGGTCGTCGCGGACCGGATCGCGCCACAGCGGGTGATCATCGCGGCGAACCTGCTGGTCGCCGTGGGCGAGGGAACGTTCGGTGTGCTCGTCCTCACCGGACGGCCTGCCTTGTGGCAGATGATCATGCTGGAAACGGTGTCCGGGACCGGGGTGGCCATCTTCTATCCCGCTTCGCAGGCCCTGCTGCCCGTGCTGGCCCCCGGTGACCTGCTGCAGCAGGCGAGCGCGCTGAGCCGGCTGGTGATGAACGCGGCGCAGATGAGCGGGGCAGCGGTAGCCGGCATCGCCGTCGCCGCGATCGGGCCGGGCTGGTCGCTCACGATCTGCGGGGTGGGCATGACCGGCACCGTGCCGATGCTGCTGGCCATCCGCGCGAAACCGGCACGGCCGGCGCCATCAGCCGGGATGCGCAGCGACCTGCGTGACGGCTGGGCCGAGTTCATCTCGCACACCTGGCTGTGGGTCATCGTGGCACAGTTCTGCGTGGTCATGATGGCCTGGTTCGGCGGCTTCGAGGTACTCGGCCCGGTGGTGGCCAAGGATCATCTGGGCGGCCCGGCCGCGTGGGGGGCGATCATGGCGGCCGAATCGGTCGGGCTGGTCGCAGGCGGCGTGGTCTCGCTGCGGTGGGCACCGCGCCGGCCGATGCTGCTGGTGGTCACGATCGGCGGCCTCATCGCGGTGGCACCGCTGTCGCTGGCCATGCTGTGGCCGCTGCCGCTGATCTGCCTGGCGTCCTTCGCCATGGGCACGGCCACGGAGATCATGATGGTGGTGTGGACGGTGGCCATGGCGCGGAACATCCGCCCCGCGATGCTGGCCCGCGTCTCCGGCTACGACGCGCTGGGCTCGATGATGGCGACGCCGGCGGGCGCGCTGGTCGCCGGGCCCGCCGCCACCGTCTTCACGGTCCGCAGGACGCAGTACGGCGCCGCGGCGCTGATCGCCGTGGCGTCCGCGCTGGCTCTCATCCCACGCGACATCCGCCGGACGAAGGCCAGCGGCGCCGGGCTGGTCCCGTGCACCGCCGCGGTCCCGGACAGCGAGACCGTGGCGGTAACCTGAGCCCGGCCGCTCAGTGCTTGCCGGAGCGCGCGCGTCGGGCAAGCCGCCGCGCGGCCGCTCAGTGCTTGCCGGAGCGCGCGCGTCGGGCAAGCCGCCGCGCGGCCGCTCAGTGCTTGCCGGAGCGCGCGCGTCGGGCAAGCCGCCGCGCGGCCGCTCAGCCGAAGAAGACCTCGGCTTCCGCGTACCGCTCTTCGGGTACGGTCTTCAGCTCGGCGGTCGCCGCGCTCAGCGGCACCCGGATGATGTCGGTGGAGCGCAGCGCGACCATGTTGCCGAACGCGCCGTCGTGCACCGCCTCGATGGCGTGCACGCCGAACCGGGTCGCGAGCACCCGGTCGAACGCGGTGGGCGTGCCGCCCCGCTGGATGTGCCCGAGCACGGCGACGCGGGCCTCCTTGCCGGTACGCTTCTCGATCTCGTCGGCCAGCATCTGCCCGACACCGCCGAGGCGCACATGGCCGAACGCGTCGACCCCCTGCTCAGTGAGCGCAAGGTCCGTCTCCACCGCGTGCGCGCCCTCGGCGACGACGACGATCGGCGAGTACCTGGTCTGGAAGCGGTGCTCGACGTACTCGCAGACCTTCTTGATCTCGAATGGCTTCTCCGGGATGAGGATGACGTTGGCCCCGCCAGCCATGCCGGCGTGCAGCGCGATCCAGCCGGCGTGCCGCCCCATCACCTCGACGATCAGCGCACGGTGATGGCTCTCGGCCGTCGTGTGCAGCCGGTCGATCGCCTCCATCGCGATGTTCACGGCGGTGTCGAAGCCAAACGTGAAGTCGGTGGCGCCCAGGTCGTTGTCGATCGTCTTGGGCACGCCGATCACGTTGACACCGTCGGCGTACAGCCGGGTCGCGGCGCCGAGCGTGTCCTCGCCGCCGATCGCTATCAGGGCGTCAACCCCCAGGCCAGCGAGGTTGTCCTTGATCCGCTCGACGCCGGAGCGCTCGCCGCCCTTTTCGGCGAAGGGGTTGGTCCGCGACGTACCGAGGATCGTCCCGCCGCGCGGCAGGATTCCGCGGACCGCCTGGACGTCCAGGGGAACCGTGTCCCCTTCCAGCGGGCCGCGCCAGCCGTCGCGGAAGCCGACGAACTCATATCCGTACTCCGCCACGCCCTTGCGGACCACGGCCCGGATGACAGCATTTAGACCGGGGCAGTCGCCGCCACCGGTGAGGACTCCCACTCTCATGACGCCAACCTTAGCCCGTGCCGGGCCGGCCGGGACGGGCCTTATTAGGACCTGGTTTCCGGCGGCGTTTCCGCGAGCGTGCCCGGCGGGGCGGGCGCGGTCCCCGGCAGGGGGCTGCTCGCCTCCAGGTGCGGGGCACCCGCGGCCAGTTTCTCCTTGGCCTGCTGGGCGTACATGTCCACGTATTCCTGGCCGGAGAGCTCTCCGATCGCCCGCATCACCTCGTCGGTGACCGCACGCAGCACGCGGCGATCGGACGCCTGGCCGTAGAAGCGGGAGAAGTCCAGCGGCTCGCCGAACCGCACGCCCGGCCGGATCCGGAAGTTCGGCCGGAGCTGGCCCGAGGGCATGAACTCGAACGTGCCCACCATCGCGCACGGGATCACCGGCACCCGTGCCTCCAGGGCCAGCCGCGCGATGCCGGTCTTGCCGCGGTAGAGCCGGCCGTCCGGGCTGCGGGTGCCCTCCGGGTAGATGCCCAGGAGCTTGCCCTCGGCGAGCACGCGCAGGCCGGCCTGGATCGCGCCCTCGCTGGCCGCGCCGCCGTGCCGGTCGACCGGTATCTGGCCCAGGGCGGTGAAGAACGCCTTGCTGATCAGGCCCTTCAGGCCACGCCCGGTGAAGTACTCCGCCTTGGCCAGGAAGATCACCTGACGGCGAAGCGGGAGCGGCCCGAAGAAATGATCGGAAAACGACAGGTGGTTGCTGGCGAGGATCGCCGGGCCCCGCCGCGGGACATTCCGCGCGCCGGCTGCCCAGGGGCGGAAGATGATCTTGAGCATCACGCCGAGGGTGAGCTGCGCCAGTTTGTAGTACACGTCCAAATATCCCACGTTCGGCGGTCTTTTTAACCGTGCGCGGGATGCGATCCGCGTGCCCGCGTGCGACGATGCCTAACATTGGCGATTGACCACCGGGAAGGGAGCGGCACTTCATGGCCGAGGTGTTGCCGGGCGCGGAGCCCTTGTCCCGCGCGGGCGGCGCGGTGGGTGTGCTGCTCTGCCACGGCTTCACCGGAAGCCCGCAATCGGTGCGGCCCTGGGCGGAGTACCTGGCCGAGCAGGGCCTGGCCGTGTCGGTGCCGCTGCTGCCGGGCCACGGCACGACCTGGCAGGACATGGCGCGGACCACCTCGGCGGACTGGTACGCCGAGACCGAACGGGCTCTGGCCGGGCTCCGCGGGGAGTGCGCCGAGGTATTCGTGATGGGCCTTTCGCTGGGCGGCTGCCTCGCGCTGCGGCTCGCCGAACGCCACGGGCCCGACGTCAGCGGCCTGGTGCTGGTCAATCCGTCGCTGGCCCCCGACACCCGGCTTTTCCTGCTGGCCCCGGTGCTCAAGTACATCGTGCGGTCGCTGCCCGGGGTCGGCAGCGACATCAAGAAGCCGGGCGCGGTGGAGCTTTCCTACGACCGGGTCCCAGTCCGGGCCGCGGCGACGCTGCCGAAGATCTGGCGGGAGACGGCCCGCCACCTGGCGGACATCACCCAGCCCGTGCTGGTCTTCCGGAGCAACGTGGACCACGTCGTCGGGCCCGCCAGCATGGAGGTGCTCGAAGCCGGGCTGGCGCCGGGGCTGCTGACCACCCAAACCTGCGGCGATAGTTATCACGTTGCGACGAGGGACAATGACGCGCAGGCTATTTTTGCCGGAAGCGCGGAGTTTGTCCGTAAGCATTGCCGGGATGAGACATGGTGTGCCGGCGGGACCGTGCCGGAGACCACGTAGTCGGGGAGGGAGGTGCGAGGCAAGGACGTGACCAGCGGTGAGAATGACGAAGAAGCGGCCTGGCTCGACCTGATCGCGAGTTACGACGTACCCGCGGCCATCGAGGGCGGCAGCCCGTGGCCCGAGCGCGAGAACCTTACGGAACCCGATAACGCGTCCATCCCTGGCGCCTCTCAAGTCACAAGATCCCCCCAGACCCCGGACTCCCCGCAGGCAACTGGCCCGTTCCCGATCAGTGAACCGCCTCCGGGCACCCGGCCCGCGGCCCCGGCCGACCCCCTGGCGGGCCCGGATCAGCGGCCCGCACCGGGCGGGCGGCAGGTCCCCGGTACCCGGCCTGGCCCCGGGGCGAACGGCTTCAGCGGGCGGAACGGGCTCGACGGTCACGGCCCGGGTTACGGCGCAAGCGGCGCGGCCCCGGTGCCCGGCACCCCGCCGTCCCCGGCCGGCCCGGACCGGCCGTCGCCGCGCGGGCCGGAGTCGCAGGAGGAACATTACTTCCCGCCGCCTCCCCCGCCGCTGCCCAAGCTGGACCCGCTGAGCAAGGGCGCGTGGGCGGCGTTGTTCGGCGGTCCCGCCTATCTCCTGATCGCGACGGCGGTGGGCTGGACGGTCCCCGCGGTCGCGGCGTTCTTCGCGATCGGCGCGTTCGTGGGGGGGTTCGCGATCCTCGTGCTGCGGATGGGTGATGACCGCAACGGCAAGGGTCCCGACGACGGCGCGGTGGTGTAGGCGTCAGGCGCCGGGACGTACGTGCGCCGTGGTGCAGGCGTCAGGCGCCGGGACATACCTGCGCCGTGGTGCAGGCGTCAGGCGCCAGCGTGCCGGCGGGCGAGATCGGCGGCACCTACGACCCCGGCATCGGTGCCCAGTTCCGCCAGCCTGACGTCGGCGAAATCGCGGTAGCCGCGGCCGGGCAGCGCCCTTTCGTAGGCCCACCGGGCCGGATCGACGAGCAGGCTGCCTGCTTCGGACACTCCGCCGCCGATGACGAAACAGCCGGGATCGAGGATCGCGGCCAGGTCGGCCATGCCCTGGCCCAGCCAGCCGCCGACGATCTGGAAGCACCGCAACGCCGCCGGATCGCCTTCCCGGGCGGCCCGGGTGACCTGGGGACCGGAGATGCCCTCGGGCGTCCCCCCGCCCAGCTGCAGCAGCCGCAGTGCGGCCTCGGGGCTGCGGCGGGCGAACTCCCGCGCCTCGGCGACCAGTGCGCTGCCGCTCGCGTACCGCTCCCAGCAGCCCCGGTTGCCGCAGCCGCAGAGCCGGCCGTCGGGCACGACCCGGTAATGGCCGGGCTCGCCGGCGATACCGAAACCACCCCGGTACAGGTCGCCGCCGATCATTATGCTCGCCCCGATGCCGGTGCCCACGGCGATCAGGAACACGTCCCGGTAGCCGCGCGCGGCGCCGAACCGGGACTCGGCCCAGAGGCTGGCGTTGGCGTCGTTCTCCACGAAGACGGGCAGCCCGACCTTTTCCTGCACGGACTTGCGCAGCGGCTCGTCCCGCCAGGCGAGGTTGGGCGCGAACAAGACGGTGGAGCGGGTCTCGTCGATGAAACCGGCGGCACCGATGCCGACCGCGGCCACGTCGTGCCGGGACGTCAGCTCGGTCACCACGTCGGCGATGACCCGCTCCGTCTCCGGCGGGCTGGCCGCGGGCGTGGAGCGTTTCAGCTTCTCGACGATCCGCCCGTCGGGCCCGACAACACCGGCCGCAGCCTTGGTACCCCCGACATCAATGCCGATCGTCAGGCGCACGACCGGTGTCTCCCCACGGATCGGCGGCGTCTGACCAGGCGCTCGCGGCGGGCCCGGCGGCCCGGTCCTCAGGGTGGGGATGGCGCGGGTGGGACGGCTGCGGCGCCTTCATGACGGCCTCGAAGGCCGAGTAGGCCTCCTGGACCACCGAGGCGAGCGCGTCGCCGGCCCCGGACAGCGGTGAACCCTGGGCGCCCTGGCGCGACTCGCGCAGCCGCCGCGCGGCGCGGCAGACGGGGCACCAGGCACACTCGGGGGCCTCCTCGTCGCGGAGCGGACGCGTGGTGGCCGTCTCCCACACATCGGCCCGCTTACCGGAGGATTCCTGGCCTATCGCCCGGCGTACCGGGGCCGTGAGGTCCTTGGTGATACTGCGTGCGCCCGAACGCATCAGCCACCGCTGGAGGTCACCGAGGGGATCCCCGCCTGGCTGGCTGTCCCGGTCCGTCACGTGGCGCCTCCTGCTCTAATGCTCTTCTTGGAGCGTACCTCTACCACTGGAGGACATAAGGCAGCCCGGTGGCGCGGAAATGCCCGACGTTGATGCACTCGGTGGTGCCGATCCGGACGCGGCGCGCCAGGGGCTGGTGCACGTGGCCGAAGAGCGCGAACCGGGGCTTGGTCCGCCTGATCGCGGCCAGCAGCGCGTCACTGCCCCGTTCCATCCGCCGCGCGACGGTGTCGTACAGCAGTTCGGGCACGGCGGGCGGAATGTGCGTGCAGAGCACGTCGACCGCGCCGACTTCCGCGATCTTGGCGGCGTAGGCGTCCTCGTCGATCTCGTTCGGCGTGTGGTACCGCGAGATCAGGCCGCCGCCAACGAAGCCGAACGTCCAGCCGTCCAGTTCGGCCCGCGCCCCGTCGAAGACCTGATGGCCGGGCTTGAGGTGCTCCGCCCACATGCGGGGGATGTCGACGTTGCCGTAGGTGAGGTACGCGGGCTCCGGGAGCGCCGCGAACAGTTCCGCGTACTGGCGGGCGGCGGCCGCCTCGACCGCCGCCCGCACCGAGCCGTCCGGGAGCCGGGTGGCCAGCCGGGCGGACAGGGCCCGCGCCTCGTCGAACCGCTGGGCCCGCCGGAGCGCCATGAACGTGCGCGCCTCGTCCGCGCCGAACAGATCGGCGAAGATGCCATGGCGGTGGTCCGCGTAGTCCATGAACAGGAGCAGGTCCCCCAGGCAGACGACCGCATCGGCGTCGCGGGCCGCCGCGGGCAACGCGTCGGCCCGGCCGTGCACGTCGCTCACCACGTGAATCCGCATGAGACAACGCTAAGCCGGGCCCGGATAGCCTGGTTATGCGGGCTGCGCGCCCGTTGGGCACATCCGCCCCAGCCGTTTGCTCTACCGGTCAGTAGCTTTTGCGCGATACCGTGAGCGCGGAGGCTACCTGGTTAAGGAGACAGCGTCGTGCGCCAGCACAGCATCCCGGCTCTCGTGCAGATCCCCGATTCGGCTAACGTCGCCGACGTCGTGTTCAAGCGGGCCGCCGCCGACCCGCAACAGGTCGCGCTGCGGCGCGACGCCGGCGGCGGGACCTGGCAGGATGTCACCGCGGCCGGGTTCCGCGACGAGGTGACGGCGCTGGCCAGGGGGCTGATCGCCGCGGGCATCGCCGCCGGGGACCGGGTCGGCCTGATGTCCCGCACGCGGTACGAGTGGACGCTCCTCGACTACGCGATCTGGACGGCCGGTGCCGTGTGCGTACCGGTCTACGAGACCTCCTCCGCCGAGCAGGTCGAGTGGATCATGAGCGACTCCGGTGCCAAGGCGATCTTCGTGGAGACCACGGTCCACGAGGCGATCGTGTCGGGCCTGCGCGACCGGCTGGGCACCCTCGAGCACATCTGGCGCATCGAGGCCGCCGGGCAGGCGGCCGCCGGCCGGACTGGCGGCGCGACCGGCGGCGACGCGGCCGGCAAGGCTCCCGGCCTGGACACGCTGGCCGCCGACGGCGCAGCCGTCAGCGACGAGACGGTAGCCGGGCGAGCCGCCGCGATCGGCGCCGCCGACCTGGCCACGATCATCTACACGTCCGGCACCACCGGGCGGCCCAAGGGCTGCGAGCTGACCCACCGCAACCTGCTGTCGGAGGTCCGCAACGCGAGCGCGGCCGCGCCGGAGATCTTCGGCGTGGCCGGCGGCTCGACGCTGCTGTTCCTGCCGCTCGCCCACGTGCTGGCGCGGGTCATCCAGGTGGGGTGCCTGGAGGACGGCATCATCCTCGGGCACAGCCCCGACGTCACCAACCTGCTGCCCGACCTCGGTTCCTTCCGGCCGACGTTTCTGCTGGCCGTGCCGCGCGTCTTCGAGAAGGTGTACAACGGCGCCGAACTGAAGGCGGACTCCGAGGGCAAGGGCGCGATATTCCGGCGGGCGGCCCGCACGGCGATCGCCTACAGCCAGGCGCTGGACAGCCAGGCGGCGGGTGGCCGCGGCCCGGCCCGGGGCCTGCGGCTGGCCCACGGGGTGTTCGACCGCCTCGTATACACCAAGCTGCGGGCCGCCGTCGGCGGGCGGGTGCAGTACGCGGTCTCCGGCGGCTCCGCACTGGGCGAACGGCTGGGCCATTTCTTCCGCGGCGTGGGGATCACGATCCTGGAGGGGTACGGGCTCACCGAGACCACGGCGGCGGCGACGGTGAACCGGCCCCGCAGTAACAAGATCGGCACGGTCGGGCTGCCGGTGCCGGGCAACGCCGCGGCGATCGCCGACGACGGCGAGGTCCTCATCAAGGGGCCCACCGTCTTCACGAGCTACTGGGGCAACAGCGCGGGCACCTCGGAGGCGCTGACCGGCGACGGCTGGTTCCGCACCGGTGACATCGGCGAACTGGACGACGAAGGATACCTGCGGATCACCGGCCGGAAGAAGGAGATCATCATCACGGCCGGCGGCAAGAACGTCGCGCCCGCCCCGCTGGAGGACCGGATCCGGGCGCACGCGCTCGTCAGCCAGGCCATGGTCGTGGGCGACGGCAAGCCGTACGTGGCGGCGCTGGTGACGATCGATGAGGAAGCCTTCCCGACGTGGAAGGAAAGGCACGGCAAGGCCGCCGGCGCGACGGTGGCCGAGCTGCGTGACGACCCCGACCTGGTGGCCGGCATCCAGGCCGCGATCGACGACGCTAACGCCGTGGTGTCCAGGGCCGAGTCGATCCGCCGTTTCCGCATCGTGGACGGCGACTTCACACAGGAGAACAGCCAGCTCACGCCGTCCCTCAAGGTGCGCAGGAACGTGGTCCACATTGACCGGTCGGACGATATCGAGGCGCTCTACTCCTGACCGCCGGGCTCCCCCGCCGGATGCCCGGCGGGCCGGCCACCGGGCACGTTCAGGCTGGGGCAGGCTGACCCCGGCTCGCCGCGCAGGATCGCGCTGAGGCGGCCGGCGACGCGGGACCAGTCCCACTCGCGCTCCACCCAGTCGAGTCCCCGGCGCCCCATCGCCGCCGCCCGGGCCGGGTCGGCCAGCAGCCTGGTGACGCGCTCCGTGAGGCCCGTCACGCTCCGCCCGGGAACCACGTAGCCCGTCTCCCCGTCCAGGACCGCGTCCGGGGCGCCGCCGGAGTCGCCGGCGATCACCGGGAGCCCGGCGGCGGACGCCTCCAGGTAGACGATGCCGAGGCCCTCCACGTCCAGGCCGCCCCGCCGGGTACGGCAGGGCATGGCGAACACGTCACCGGCCGCGTAATACCCCGGCAGCTCGCCGGCCGGGACGCCGCCGGTGAACGTGACGGCGCCGGCCACCCCCTGCTGCGCGGCCAGACGGCGCAGGTCACGGCCGTACGGGCCGTCACCGACGAGCAGCAGGTGCGCGCCGGGGACCGCAGCGCGGACACCGGGCCAGGCGCGGATCAGCGTGTCCTGCCCCTTGCGGCGGACCAGGCGGGACACGCAGACGACGACGGGACAGCCGGCTAGGCCCAGCCGCTCACGGATGCCGGCCGTCCCGGGCCGGAAGGCGCCGGTGTCGACGCCGGGAGCCAGCCGCACCATTCGCGCGGCGGCCTGCGGCGACAGCGCCCGTGCCAGCCGGGCCCGGAAGTACTCACCGAGGTAGGTCACCACGTCGACGCTGTCCCCGATCCGGCGCAGCAGGCCGCGAGCGCCGGGCAGGGCGGCCCAGCCCGCCTCGTGGCCGTGCGTCAGGGCCACCAGGCGGGTGGCCCCGGCCCGGCGCAGCGCCGGCCCCAGCAGCCCCAGCGGCGCGGCCGCGCCGAACAGCACGGTATCGAAGTCGTGCCCGCGCAGCGCGGCCACGGCCCGGCGGCGCACGGCCGGGACGGGCAGCATCAGCGACGTCGGGTGCCTGATCACCGGGAACGGCTGCCGCGCGTCGAAGTTCTTGGCCCCGTCCCAGGCCGGCGCGTACACGGCCACCTGATCGGGGGGCAGCTGGCAGGCCAGCCCGTGCACGAACGACTGGATACCGCCCTGCCGGGGCGGGAAGTCATTGGTGACGATCAGCGTGCCGCGCATAGCGCCCGAGTCTAGGGGCGGCGCGGGAGCCGTGCGGGCCAGGAGCCGGGCATGCGGTGCCTGCGGGCACGCTGAGCCCGGCAGGTCCCTGCCGGGCTCAGCGTGACGATCGTGGCCTACGGCCGGACGGCACCGTCCGCGTTGTCGGCGTACCAGGACTCGTTCATCGAGATCTCCTCGACGTCCGCGCCGGTATGCGGGGCATCGACGATCATCCCGTTCCCGACATAGATCGCGACGTGCCCCTCACCGTCGTAGAGGATCAGGTCACCGGGCTCAAGGGAGCTCATGGAGATGTGCGGCAGCGCATCCCAGTCGTCGTAAGTGGTACGCGGGATCGAGACCGCGGCCGACGCCCAGGCCGCCTGGGCCAGGCCCGAGCAGTCAAAACCATCCGCGCACGGCCCGGTGCCACCGTAGACATACGGGCACGCGGCCTGCGCTTCCGCCACCGCGAAGGCCGCGGCCTTACCGCCCTGAGTCGCGGTCGTCCCGGTGTAGGCGGTCGCGGTGACCGCTCCGCCGCCGACGCTGGCAGCTGCGACCTGAGTCTGCTGCTCCGGGGTGAGGTTAGCCTCGATGGCCTTCTCTCGGTTCAGCTGCTGGCTGGCGTGCTGCTTCTTCTGCGCGGCGGTCTGCTCGATGGCGGTCAGCGCGTCCTTGGTGCGCTGCGCCTGCTGCTGGGAGCTCTGGAGCTGGCGCGCCGCGGCGAGGAACTGGTTCAGCTGCTGGTTCCGGGTACCGGAGATCTCCAGCAGCAGCGACGCGCCGTTCAGCACCGTGTTCGGGTTGCTGGAGGTCAGCAGCCCCGCGATCGACGTCGTGTCACCGGTCTCGTAGCTCGCGGCCGCGATCTGGGCGACGGCACCCTGGAGCTTCTTGAACTGCACCTCGTTGGCGGCGACCTGCTTGTCGACCGCGGCCAGCTTGACCCGCGCCTGCGACGCCTGCTGCGCGGCCTGGTCGTACTGCTGGTTGTCCTGGTCGAACACCGACTGGTACTGGTTGACCTTCGCCTGCACCTGGCTGAGGGACGGCTGCGGGTCCGCTCCAGCCGTGACGCCATACGAGGCGAGGCCGGAGATGGCCAGAACGCCGGTCGCGATCGCGACACTCGCTCGAAGCCGGGACTTCATGCCCGGTAGCGGCACACGCACGGGCCAGCACGCTCCTTCTCCGACGGCAGGGATAGGTCAGCGCCTCACGATTGAGGAGCTAATTGAACGGTGTAACCGGAAGGAGACCCTAGTGAAAGCAATAAGGCATTTCAACCGCTTCGGCCGGTGTCGTTCCAGGTTCGCCAATCACCGCACGGGCAAGACTGTATAACGCTACAATCTCGCACGTCACCTTCCTGGCGGGACGATACCGCAGCGGCGGCACCAGGCCAGCCGCGGCCAGCGTATTGAGGGCACGCAGCTCAAGGGCCCCGAAGGCCTCGCGGCGGGGGGCACCGTCCGGCACGTCTCCGCCGACGGCGGAACCGGCCGCGCGGCGGCGGGCGGACGCGCTATTCGCCTGCACCGGGGCACCTTTTGCATTACTTACGTCTTTCTTACGCTTTTGGGCCGGGCTGCCGTGTACACCGCGTGATCCATTTTCGAGCAGCACCGTGACCAGGCAGTCACCGCACGCAATTTTACGGAACTCGCATTGCCCGCAGTCAATAAGCATGACTCTCCGTTCATCGCCGCATTGGACACGGCTCACGTTAGGAGCGGCCCCTGACATTTCCGCGGGAGCGGCCCGTCTGGAGCGCGGCAACGCGGCGTGGCCGCCCGCAAACTGTCGGGGGGGCGGCCTACGGTATGGACCGTGACCGATCTGCAGGCGAGCGCGCCGGCCTGGGCTTCCGCGCCCCCGGTGGCCGCCGCCTGCTACGGCGCGCCGCAGCAGGACCGGGCGGCGCCCGGTGGGCTGGCGCTGACGCAGATCGAGTTCGCGGTGGTCGACGTGGAGACCACCGGCTGGTCACCGGCGGAGGCGCGGATCACCGAGATCGGCGCGGTCAGGCTCCAGGCGGGCCGGGTGACCGGGGAGTTCTCGACCCTGGTCGATCCGGGTATGCCGGTACCCGCCGATATCGAGGCGCTGACCGGGATCAGCAGCCAGATGGTGTCCACCGCGCCGCGGGCGGCCGACGCGCTGCCGGCGTTGCTGGGATTCGCGCACGGATGCGTACTCGCCGCGCACAACGCGCCCTTCGACCTCAGCTTCCTGATGGCTGCGTGCGGCGCCTGCGGCCTGCCCTGGCCCGGTTTCCCGGTGCTCGACACGGTGGCGGTCGCCCGGCAGGTCCTGGTCGGCACCGAGGTACCCGACTGCAAGCTCGCGACGCTGGCCGCGTTCTTCGACGTGCCGACGCCGCCCCGGCACCGTGCGCTGGCCGACGCGCGCGCCACCGCCGCCGTGATGGATGTGCTGCTCACCCGGCTCGCCCTGCTGGGTATCCGCACCCTGGATGATCTCGGCGAGTGGCTGGCGGTACCCTGAGCCGGGCCCGCCCGGGGCGGCGGCAGGCGGAAGGCCGAGGAGGCGCGAATGGTTACCGCGATCGTTCTGGTGAAGGCGGACATCCAGCGCATCCCGGAGGTTGCGGAGATGATCGCCCAGATCGCTGAGGTCAGCGAGGTGTACTCGGTGACTGGCGAGTTCGACCTGGTGGCGATGATCCGGGTGCGCGGCCACGACCAGCTCGCCGACGTGATCCCCGGGCGGCTCAACAAGGTCCCGGGCGTCACGCACACCGAGACGCACATCGCGTTCCGCGCCTATTCGCGGCACGACCTGGAGGCCGCCTTCTCACTCGGCGCGTCCGAGCTGGCCTAGCAGCGGCCGCCCTTTTGGAGCAGGGCCGCCCGGCGATCGAGCCGGCCTGGATGGCAGGCCTAAAGGCCGGACCGCGCCCGCCATCCGGCGGCTGGTCTCGATCCAGCGGTCGAGCAGGCCCGCTGCCGCGCCTGAGTCAACGGCCTCGGCGGCGCGGGTCAGGGCACCGGACAGCACCGGGTAAAGGTCCTCGGGGCGCGGCACGCCCTGGTCGGCGGCGAGGGCGGCCGCCGCGTTCAGCAGCACGATGTCGCGCACCGGCCCCGCCTCGCCATCGAGGACGGCCCGCATCACGGCCGCGTTGTGCGCGGGGTCCCCGCCACGCAGGTCCCCCGGCTCCGGGCGGGGCAGGCCCAGCTCCGCGGGGTCAAGCTCGGCTGCGGCCACCGCGGCGCCGTGGACCAGCCAGACCGCCGAGGTGGTCGTCGTGGTCAGCTCGTCCAGGCCGTCCCCGCCGTGGAACACCAGCGCGCTCGAGCCGCGCGCGGCCAGCACGCCCGCGATGATCCCGCCCATCCGGCGGTCGGCCACGCCGACCGCCTGGGCCTGGGGCCGGGCCGGGTTCGTGACCGGCCCGAGGAAGTTGAACACGGTGGGCACGCCGAGCTCACGGCGCGGCACCGAGGCGTACCGCAGGGCCGGGTGGTAGAGCGGGGCGAACAGGAAGGCCACCCCGATCTCCTCCGCCAGCGCCGCACTGGCCGCGGGCGGCAGGTCGATGACCACGCCGAGGGCCTCCAGCACGTCAGCCGCCCCGCACCGGGAGGAGGCCGCCCGGTTGCCGTGCTTGACCATGCGCGCGCCCGCCGCCGCGGCCACCACGGTGGCCATGGTGGAGATGTTGACGGTATGCGCGCCGTCGGCGCCGGTACCGACCAGGTCGACGAGACGCCCGGGGACCCGGATCGGGGTGGCGTGCTCCAGCATCGCCCGCGCCAGCCCGCCCAGCTCGGTCGACGTCTCGCCCTTGATGCGCAGCGCGATCGCGAACCCGGAGATCTGGACGTCGGTCGCCGCGCCCTCCATGATCTCGTTCATCGCCCACGCCGCCTCATCGGCGGTGAGCGACTCGCCCTTGACGAGCGCGCCGATCAGGGCCGGCCAGTTCATTCGGGCTTCCATTAGCCGGCCGCGGTCAGCTGCTGGCGATCTCGGAGCGCGCCGCCCGGTGCCGCATCAGCCGACTCAGCTCCCGGGCCAGCTGGCGCGGGTCGATCGGGTGGCTCGTCACCGCGTCCGCCCGGGACCAGGTCGCGAGCCATCCGTCGTCGGCCCGGCCGGTGATCAGCAGCACCGGGGGACAGTCGTAGATCTCGTCCTTGGCCTGCCGGCAAACGCCCATGCCGCCCGCGGGCTGGGCCTCCCCGTCCAGCACCATCACGTCCGCGCCGCCCTCGTCCAGCAGGCGGAACAGGGCCGGCTCGGTGGCGACCTCAATGATCTCGGCGTCCGGTGCGTCGGGCTCGGGACGCCGGCCAATGGCAAGCCGGATCTCAGCACGCGCGTCGGCGTCATGGCTGTAAACAACGACCTTCACAGAAGTGGTTGCCTTCTCGCTGGTGGCCGCGGGGGCCCGATGGGCCCGGTGACCCTGAGCTGCGGCGGAGCTTAACTTGCGGCAAGTCTATCGGTGCACGCTAAAACCCGGCTGAGGCTTCGGCGAGAGCCGCCTCCGGGGAGATGCCGCCGCGGCGGCTGCCCGCACATTGATCAGGTACGCCGGGAATGCGCGCCGGCCGGAGTTCACCCGCCGCGTGCGGAACCACGCAGACCCGGCATCCTGAGCGGTCCGGGCGGGCTCGCCCGGAAAAATAAATGCCCCCGAGTTGGGGGGGCGCCTGCCGCTCGCCTACGGGTTGTCGTAATAATGACGTCGTGGCGACAGCATCCGTAACCGAGGCGGCACCCCGTACGCCGGCCAACCGTCCCAACCTGGTCAGCGTCGGCACGATCATCTGGCTGTCCTCAGAGCTCATGTTCTTCGCGGCGCTGTTCGCGATGTACTTCACGGTCCGTTCCGTGGAAAAGGGCGAGGGCCTGCCGTGGCCCGGCGCCCACCTGAACATCGCCCTGGGGTCCGTCAACACGACCGTTCTGCTGCTGTCCAGCGTGACCTGCCAGATGGGCGTGTTCGCAGTCGAGCGCGGCCAGGTCGGGCGGGTGGGCAGCCTGCTGGACCCCCGCAAGTGGGGCCTGCGCGAGTGGTACGTGCTGACGTTCCTGATGGGCCTGTACTTCGACCTCGGCCAGGGATACGAGTACTTCAACCTGGTCCACAAGGAACACCTGACCGTCTCGTCCAGCGCGTACGGGTCGGTGTTCTACATCCCCACCGGCTTCCACGGCCTGCACGTGGCGGGCGGCCTCGTAGCGTTCATGTTCCTGCTCGGCCGCACCTACGCCGCTAAACGGTTCACCCGAGAACAGCAGATCAGCGCGATCGTCGTTTCCTACTACTGGCACTTCGTCGATGTCGTCTGGATCGGCCTCTTCACTACCATCTACCTGATCCACTGACCCGCGGGAGGCGGGCGGTGCGAGTGACCAGTTCGCTCCGGCGTCCTGCATCCAGGGGCACCCGGCAACGCGAAGACACAATTGGACCACAATCCGGAAAACCGAGGGCAGCAGTGAGGTGGATCACCGCGCGGCGACGTCGCCCGCTCGTCGGCTACGCAGCCGTCCTGCTGGCGCTGGTCGCGGTCGGCATGCTGTACGCGGCTGTCACCGGGCTCGGCGGCAGCACCGCGTCGGCGGGCTCGGGTTCGGCGTCACCGCTGATCACCCAGGGCAAGAACCTGTTCGCGGTCTCCTGCGCGACCTGCCACGGCATGGCGGCCCAGGGCACCACGCAGGGACCCAGCCTGATCGGGGCGGGCGCCGCGGCCGTTGACTTCCAGCTGAGCACGGGCCGCATGCCGCTGAAGGAGGTCGGTGCCGAGGCGCCGCGCAAGCCTCCGGTGTACAGCCAGCAGGAGATCAACGCCATCGCCGCCTACGTCGCCTCACTCGGCGGCGGCCCCGCCGAGCCGACCGCCCAGCAGGACAGCACCGCAGGTGCGGACACGGCGCTCGGCCAGAGCCTGTTCAACGCGAACTGCGCCCAGTGCCACAACTACGCCGGCGCCGGCGGCGCGCTGACCGACGGCAAGTACGCCCCGCCGCTGACCGACGCCACCGACAAGCAGATCTACGAGGCCATGCTGACCGGCCCGGAGGCCATGCCGGTGTTCAACGACAGCACGCTGTCCCCCAGCGCCAAGCGCGACATCATCGCCTACGTCACGCAGACGCGCGCGGAGGCGAACCCGGGCGGGTTCAGCCTGGGCCGCATCGGGCCGACCACGGAAGGCCTGGTCGCGTGGCTCGGGGGCATTGGCGCGCTCGTGCTCGCCGCCATGTGGATTACCGCGAAGCGCCGGGAAGAGCGCACGGGAGAAAACACGGGTAACCGATGAGCGACAACGACAGGGACCTGGAAGACGCGCCCGAGGAGCGGCCGCACCCGCACCGGGTGATCGGCACTCCCCCGCCGGCGCGCGGGCTGCTCACCGAGCCGGGGCCCGGCGAGGGCGGCGGAGCCGAGCCGTACGGCCCGGGCGAGGCCGAACCCCCCGAACTGCCCAGCGAGAACCCGAACCCGGTCTCCGCCAGGAACTGGGAGCGGGTCGCCGCGGCCCTGTTCATCATCTCGGCGCTGGCCAGCGCCGGCTTCATCGCCGCCTACGTGGGCCTGGAGGTCGGCGGCCACGGCAACGGCGACGTCGTGGACGCGACGCTGCGGTCCAACCTCGCGCTCGGCAGCGCGATGTCGGTGGCCCTCCTGGCCATCGGCATCGGCATGGTCATCTGGGTCCGGAACATCATGCCGCCGGTCGAGCTGGCCGAGGACCGGCACGCCCTGGCGTCCACCCCGGAGGACCGGTCAAAGTTCGCCGAGACGTTCATCGAGGGCGCGGAGGCCAGCCAGATCACCAAGCGGCCGCTGCTGCGGCGGACGCTGATCGCGGCGACCGTGCCGGTGGCGCTCGCCCCGCTGGTGCTGCTGCGCGACCTGGGGCCGCTGCCCGGCGGCAGCCTGCGGTACACCGTGTGGAGGAAGGGGATGCGGCTCCTCGTCTACGGCACGAACCAGCCCATCACGCCCGCCGAGTTCGACTCGCAGGGCGGCATGATCACGGTGGTGCCGGAGGGGTACCAGGACGACGACGATGAACTGGCCAAGGCGACGTCGATCATCATCAAGATGGAGCCGGGCCTGCTCCAGGCGCCAACCAACCTGAACTGGACGGTCGACAATATCGTCGCCTACTCTAAAATCTGCACGCACGTCGGGTGTCCCGCCGCGCTCTACGACCAGAACACGCACCGGATTCTCTGCCCGTGCCACCAGTCCACGTTTGACGCCACCCGCGGTGCGCTGGTGACCTTCGGGCCCGCGCCGCGGCCGCTGCCGCAGCTTCCGATCACGACCAACGCACAGGGCTACCTGGTGGCCCAGAGCGACTTCCACGAACCGGTCGGGCCAAGCTTCTGGGAGCGGGGATGACCACTAACCACGGGCGGCTGACCATACCGAAGCCGCTGGCCAGGCAGGGCGAGGAGCTCGACGACCGGCTGCACGCCGCCAAGGGCCTGCGGACGCTGCTGCGGAAGGTCTTCCCGGACCACTGGACGTTCCTGCTCGGCGAGATCGCGCTGTACTCGTTCATCATCCTGATCCTGACCGGCATCTTCCTGACGCTGTTCTTCAACCCGAGCATGACCCAGGTCGTCTACCACGGGTCGTACACGAAGCTGAACGGTGTCCGGATGAGCGAGGCGTACGAGTCCACGCTGCGGATCAGCTTCGACGTGCGCGGCGGCCTGCTCATGCGGCAGATCCATCACTGGGCGGCGGACCTGTTCCTGGCCGCGATCATGTGCCACATGCTGCGGATCTTCTTCACGGGGGCCTACCGCAAGCCGCGCGAGACCAACTGGCTGATCGGGCTGGGCCTGTTCACCCTCGGCATCTTCGAGGGCTTCCTCGGCTACTCCATGCCGGACGACCTGCTGTCCGGCACCGGCGTGCGGATCGCCGAGGGCGTGCTGATGGGTATCCCGGTGGTCGGCACGTACATGTCGTTCTTCCTGTTCGGCGGGCAGTTCCCCGGCACCGAGTTCGTGGTGCGGTTCTACATCATCCACGTGCTGCTGATCCCGGGGCTGCTGCTGGCGCTGATCAGCGCGCACCTGTTCCTGATGGTGCACCAGAAGCACACCCAGATGCCGGGCAAGGGCCGCACCGAGGGCAACGTCGTCGGCCAGCCCATGTACCCGTACTTCATGGTCAAGACGGGCGCGTTCTTCTTCTTCGTCTTCGGGGTGCTCGCCCTGCTGGCCACGTTCGCGCAGATCAACCCGATCTGGCAGGTCGGCCCGTACACGCCAGTGGCGATCTCGGCCGGATCGCAGCCCGACTTCTACATGGGCTGGCTAGAGGGCGCCCTGCGCATGTTCCCGAACTGGACGTGGGATATCGGCGGCCATACCGTCGCGTGGAACGTGTTCGTGCCGGCACTGCTCGTTATGGGCGTGCTCTTCGGCGCGCTCGGGGCGTGGCCGTTCCTGGAACGGTGGGCCACCGGCGACAAGAGCTACCACCACGTCAACGTCCGGCCGCGGAACGCCCCGACCCGGACCGCGTTCGGCATCGCGGGTGTCACCTTCTACGGCGTCCTCTGGCTGGAGGGCGCGAACGACCTGATCGCCGTACACCTGCAGATCCCGCTGTACACCACCACGGAGATCGCCCGGTACGCGATCTTCATCGGGCCGGTGATCGCCTTCTGGGTGACCCGCCGGATCTGCTTCGGGCTGCAGCGCCGGGACGCGGCGATGCTGACGCACGGCGTCGAGACCGGCATCATCTCCCAGCTGCCGAACGGCGCGTTCGTCGAGGCGGAGCGGCCGCTGGACGAGGACGAGATCGCCGTCATCGGGGCCAAGCCACCGGTCCCGGCCCTCCCGTCCCACTACGTGGACGAGAACGGCCTGCCCGACGGCCCTGCGCGGCGTGCGGGGCAAGCTGCAGGCGCGCGCCCGGGAGCTGTTCGCGGAGTCGATCTCGCTGGCTCCGCCGGCGGACGGGCACGGGAACGGGCACGGCAACGGCCACGCGGCCATCGGCGACGGCGAGCCCGCCACCATGGGCAGCGGCACCCAGCCGGCTGAGGTGGAGGACACGCGGACCGGCGAGGACGGCGAATAACCAGCCGAACGGGACGGCGAGAACGTCCAGCGACCGGAGGCGGTCACCCGGCAACGGGTGGCCGCCTCCGGTCGTGTGGCCTTACCGACCGGGGCCGGGGCGGGCCCCCGCAGGTCCGTCCTGGCCCCGGTCAGGCCGCGTCGCCGCGGAGCGAGAAGGACGCCAGCTTCCGGACCGCGACGGCCAGTGCCGCCACGGTGACGGCGCCGCCCGCCGCGCAGGCCGTGGTCAGGCTCACGCCCGGTGTCAGCGCCGGGTCATGGGCCACCGAGTTGGCCATGGCCAGCGCGTAGTGGCCCACCGAGAGAATGCGCGCGCCGCCGACGAAATTCGCCAGCGCTCCTTCCCAGAGCACGACGTAGAACAGGCCCACCGCCAGCGCGCGGGCCGTCGCCGCGGACAGCGAGACGAACACGGCGTTGTAGATGACCGAGCCGGCCAGGGCGCCGGCGAACAGGCCGACGGCCAGTCTCGCTTTCGTCGGGTGCCGGGCGGGTGCCGGGCGGGTACTGGGTCGGGCGATTCCTCACCATGCCGCACGTGAGCACGGCCCCGCGTCGCCCGGCGGAGCGAACTTCCGCTCCCGGGTAGGCCCGGCGGCCCAGCGGGCCAGGCCGCGGCTACGCCCGCAGGCGTAAGCTTCCCGGCGGACGCGCGCAGGCGGCCGGCGCGGTTACCGTGGTGACGTGTACACCGAGCCGGGCGTGCCGCCGCCGAGGGTGCGGCCCCCGCTGACCCAGCGGCTCTCCCGCCGCCAGTGGATCCTGCTCGATTGCCTGGTCGCGGTGGTGACGGTCGTGATCATGGCCGGGAGCGTGCTGGCGTCCCACCGATCGGAGCCCGCGCCGCGCTCGGCCGCGATGCTGGCGCTCGGCCTGCTGCTGGCCGCCGCCGGAGGGGTGCCGGTCGCACTCCGGCGGCTGCGCCCGCTGCTGGCCCTGGAAGCACTGTTCGCCCTGTCCGTGCTGCTGGCGGTGATCCAGGCCCAGGACGGCCTGATCGTGGCCGTGCCCGCCACCTACGTGCTGTACACGGTCGCGGCGACATCACCGCGCCGGACCGCGGCGATCGCCCTGGGCTGTGCCCTGGCCACCGTGACGGCCGAAACGTTCCGGGTCTGGGGGTCAGGCGGCGGGAAGGCCGGGTCGGCACTCTCGCTGGCCCTGTTCCTGATCATCTCCTGGGGGTTCGGGTCCGCGGTCCGGCAGCGGCGGGCGTACGCCGATGGCCTGCAGCAGCAGGCGGCCAGCCGGGCGGTGGCCGAGGAACGGCTGCGTATCGCGCGGGAACTGCACGACGTGGTGGCGCACAGCATGAGCGTGATCGCCGTGCAGGCGGGCTTCGGCGAGTACGTCATCGACGACCAGCCGGCCAAGGCGCGGGAGGCACTGGGTGCCATCCAGGCGACCAGCCGGGACGCCCTGGACGAGATGCGGCGGATGCTCAGCGTGCTGCGGCAGGCCGACACCGCCGGCGGCGGCGGGCCGGCCGCTGGCCCGTATCCCGGCGATCAGCCTGACCAGCTGGCTGACCTGGCCGCGGACGGGCCACTGCGCACGACGGAAGGCGTGACCCCAGCGCCCCCGGCAAGCTCCCTGAGCGGCCTGCTGGGGCCGCCCAGCCCCCAGGAGCCCACCAGGCCAGCCGAGCTCCCAGCGGCCGCTGGGAGCGGCTACGGGCGTTCCCAGGACCACACGGGCGCGCAGACGGCTGCGGGCGTCTCGCGGCGCGCGGCGGCGCCGCTGCGGCCCGCGCCGGGGCTGGCCGACCTGGACCGGCTGATCACCCGCGTCGGGCACGCGGGGGTGCACGTCGACCTGAGGGTCAACGGCGAGCGCGGGGACGTGCCGGCCGGGGTGGACCTGTCCGCTTTCCGCATCATCCAGGAGGCGCTCACCAACGTGGTCAAGCACGCCGGCACGCCCGGCTGCCGGGTCACGATCGACTACCGGGACGGCGAACTGGGCCTGGAGATCATCGACGAGGGCCATGCCGCGGTGCTCGCCCCGGCCGGCCCGGGCGCCAGCCCCGTGGTGTCCGGTCACGGGCTGATCGGGATGCGCGAGCGGGTCCACCTGTGCGGCGGCCAGTTCAGCGCCGGGCCGCGGCCGGGCCGCGGCTTCCGGGTGGCCGCCACCCTCCCGCTGAACCGGGCGGGGTCATGAGCCTGCGCGTCGTCGTGGCCGACGACCAGGCGCTGGTGCGCGTGGGCTTCCGCGGCATCATCGACGCCACCCCCGGCTTCACCGTGGTCGGCGAGGCCGGTAACGGGCGCGAAGCGGTCGAGGTGGCGCGGCGCGCCCGCCCCGACGTCATCCTGATGGACGTCCGGATGCCGCTGATGGACGGCATCGAAGCCACCCGCCAGATCACCAGCGCACCGGAAACCTGTCACATCCGCGCCCTCATCCTGACCACGTTCGACCTGGACGAATACGTCTACGCCGCGCTGCGGGCCGGCGCCAGCGGCTTCCTGCTGAAGGACACGCTGCCCGCGGACCTGCTGAGTGCGATCCGGGTCGTCGCCGCCGGTGACGCCCTGCTGGCGCCGAGCATCACGCGCAAGCTGATCGGCGAGTTCGCGCGGCTGCCGACCGCGGAAACGCGCGGCCTGGACGGCTCGGGGGACCCGGACGGCGCGGGCACGCTGAGCGGGCTCACCGAACGCGAGATCGAGGTGCTGGCCCTGGTCGCGCGGGGCATGTCCAACGCCGAGATCGCCGATCACCTGACGATCAGCCCGGCGACCGCCAAGACTCACGTTGGCCACCTGCTGGCCAAGCTGCGCGCCCGCGACCGCGTCCAGCTGGTGATCCTCGGCTACCAGAGCGGCCTGGTCAAGGTAGGCGGGTGTTAGTCCCGGCGGGACGCCGTAGCGCAGCGGGGGTTACGGCGAGACGCTCATACCGGCCCAGCGAACCGGGCCTCGTGCCCGGTGAGTGGCCGGTGTTACCGGCGAGCACCGCCCGCGGGCTACGGAGAGACGCTCGTAACCGGCCCAGCGATCCCGGCCTCAGGCCGGGTGAGTGGCCGGTGTGTCGGCGAGCACCGCCCGCGGGCGCGCGGAGCGCGTGCGGGGGGTCCGGGGGCGAAGTACCCCCGCGGGGCGCGGAGCGCGTGCGGGGGTTCCGGGGGGTCGTCCCCCCGGGCTAGCACGTCGCCGCCCCGAATCAATGAGCGTAGTGGCCGCGGTAGTACTCGAAGACGAAGCCGATGGTGGCGAACATCGTCATCAGGGCGCCGATCAGGAACAGCCACCAGCCCATGGCGAAGCCGGCCGCGGCGACCGCGCAGGAGAAGCCGACGAACAGCGGCCACCAGCTGTGCGGGCTGAAGAAGCCGATCTCCCCGGTGCCCTCGGCGATCTCGCCCTGCGGGTTGTCCTCCGGCCGCTCCGGCAGGCGCCGGCCGGTGAACAGCACGTAGAAGCCGGCCAGGATGGCCAGGCCCACCGCGAACGCCAGCGCCGCGGTGCCCGTCGGGTCCTTCGAGTAGTACCAGTAGATGACGTCCACGCCGCCGAAGAACGCCGCGCAGCCCATGAACAGCCAGCCTTCGACCTTCATGCGAACCTCACCCTCACCAAGCCGTACATGGTCAGCAGAGTCTTTCCGTTACTCGTCGGCGGATGGGGGCGCGATCTGATCGACGGGCGGATCGAGCGTCTGGGTGAGCTCCCGGGAGGCCATGCCCCACCTGACGTGCGGGTAATGCAGGTCGAACGCGGGCCGCTCGGACCGGATACGCGGGATCCGGTAGAAGTTGTGCCGCGGCGGCGGGCAGGACGTGGCCCACTCCAGCGAACTGCCAAAGCCCCACGGGTCCTCGACGTTGACCTTCTCCCCGTACCGCCACGTCTTATAGACGTTGTAGAAGAAGATCAGGATCGACAGGGTCAGGACCCAGGACCCGATCGACGAGATCTGGTTCAGCGTCGTCACGTTGCCGGGCAGATCCGGGTAGTTGGCGATGCGGCGCGGCATGCCTTCCACACCGATCCAGTGCTGGACCAGGAACGTCATGTTGAACCCGATGAACATCAGCCAGAACTGGATCTTGCCGATCCGGTCGTCGAGCTTCTTGCCGGTCATCTTCGGCCACCAGAAGTAGAAGCCCGCAAACATCTCGAACAGCACGGTCCCGGCCAGCACGTAGTGGAAGTGCGCGACCACGAAGTAGGAGTCGCTGACCGCGAAGTCCAGCGGCGGGGACGCCAGCATGATCCCGGTGATGCCACCGAACAGGAACACGATCAGGAACCCGACCGTGAACAGCATCGGCGGCTCGAACGTGAGCTGGCCGCGCCACATCGTGCCCGCCCAGTTGAAGAACTTCACCCCGGTCGGGACCGCGATCAGGAACGTCATAAACGAGAAGAACGGGAGCAGCACGCCGCCGGTGGTGAACATGTGGTGCGCCCACACCGTCATCGACAGGCCCGCGATCGAGATCGTCGCGGCGATCAGGCCCTTGTAGCCGAACAGCGGCTTGCGGCTGAACACCGGCAGGATCTCGGTCGCGATGCCGAAGAACGGCAGCGCGAGGATGTACACCTCCGGGTGGCCGAAGAACCAGAACAGGTTCTGCCATAGCAAGGCACCGCCGGTCGCGGCGTCGAACACGTGCGCGCCGAGCCGCCGGTCGATCTCCAGCACCAGCAGCGCCGCCGCCAGCGGCGGGAACGCGAGCAGGATCAGCATGCTGGTGAGCAGGGTGTTCCAGGTGAACATCGACATCCGGAACATCGTCATGCCGGGGCACCGCAGGCAGAAGATCGTGGTGATGAAGTTGACGCCGCCGAGGATGGTCCCCAGCCCGGACAGCGTCAGCCCCATGACCCACATGTCCGCGCCGACGCCGGGCGAGTACACCGCACTGGTCAGCGGCGAGTAGGCGTACCAGCCGAAGGCAGCCGCCCCGCCGGGAGCCAGGAAGCTGGCCACCACGATGAGCCCGCCGAACAGGAACAAGTAGTAGCTGAGCAGGTTCATCCGCGGGAACGCCACGTCGGGCGCGCCGATCTGCAGCGGCATGACCACGTTCGCGAACCCGATGAACAGCGGGGTGGCGAACAGCAGCAGCATGATCGTGCCGTGGATGGTGAACAGCTCGTTGTACACCTGGTCGGAGACGATGTGGTTCTCGGGCTCGAAGAGCTGCAGCCGGATGATGATCGCCATGATGCCGGCGATGATGAAGAACGCGAACGAGGTGATCAGGTACATGTACCCGATGACCTTGTGGTCGGTCGACGACAGCCAGCCCGCCAGAACGGACCCCTTGCGCTCGGTGCGCTTACCCGGGATGACCGGCGTGCCGGCGGGCGGCAGGCCGGTGACCGGCTGCTGTTCGATCGTGCTCACTTGACACCACTCCTGGAAGCCGTCGTCGTCGCAGGCTGCCCGCTGGATGACGAGTTCGATGCCGCCTGCCGCGACGAAATCCACTGCCGGAACTGATCCGGGGTCACCACCTTGAGGGTGAACAGCATGCGGCTGTGGTAAAGCCCGCACAGTTCGCTGCAGTGGCCGAGGTACGTGCCGGTCTTGGTCAGCGTGACCTGGAAATGGTTCGGGTGACCGGGGATGACGTCCCGCTTGAACAGGAACTCCGGCATCCAGAACGAATGGATCACGTCCGGCGAGGTGAGGTTGAACCGGACGGTCTCGCCGGTCGGCAGCTCAAGCAGCGGCAGGGGCCCGGGGTACATCACGCCGTTGTCGGTCACGTTGTACTGCGGGTACTGGAACTGCCAGCTCCACTGGTAGCCGACGACGTTGACCGTCACGTTCGGGTTCGAGGACAGATTGTCGATGTAGTTCTCGTCCTTCGCCGTGTAGTAGAAGAGCACGGCGATGAGCACGAACGGCAGGGCCGTGTACAGGATCTCGATCGGAAGGTTGTACCGGACCTGCGGGGGAAGCCGGTCACCCCGCTTGCGGTGGAAGACCACCGCCCACAGGATCAGTCCCCACACCAAGATCGCGACCGACATACCGGCGATCCATGACCCCTGCCAGAGGTGGAGCGTCACGCGTCCCTGCTGGGTGATGGGATCGGGGAAGCCGATGCGCGTGAACGTGTCGTTCGTGCAGCCGGTCAGGGCGACCAGCACCACGGCAAGGGCGGCCGCGCGCGGCACCCAGCGGCGCGGCCTGCCTGCGCGTCCGCTGCGCTGAGCGGGGCGGATGGGAGTCAACGAAATGCCTTCCGGGCAGGGTGTCCCCGGCTTGCGGAGCCGGTGCTCACGTCCTTCTACAGCGTGTCGTGGAAACAGTATCGCGCTTCCGTCTCTCATGGTCGGGGACCCCCGGCGTTTTTCCGGCCTGCCTAGTCGGGGCCGGCGCACGCCGGAACCCCGGTGACGCGCAGGCCCGTGCCAGCCCGGGCCGGCATGAAGATCATAACGAATTGAAGTCAAATGACTTCAAAGTGTATTGTCGAGCGCAGGACACAAGTGTCAGGGCATCATGGGGACATGGGCGTGATCGCATGAGCAACCGCTGGTTTGGCCGGGACGGCCAGCCGGAGCAGGCCACGGACGGCCTGGCCGGGGCGGCCACCAATGGCCTGACCGGGACCGCAGACCCGGCGGCGCCCACCCCGCTGCTGACGATCGACGCGCTGGGCCGCAAGTGCCCCATCCCCATCATCATGCTGGCGGAGCGCATCGGCGAGGTGCCGATCGGCTCGGTCATCGCCGTGCTGGCCGATGACCCGGCGGCCGAAAAAGACGTACCCGCGTGGTGCCTGATGAAGTCCCACGATCACGTGCTGACCCAGCCGCTGGAGCGCGGCTGGGCGATCCTCATCCGCCGCGGGTACTGAATGGCCCGGGGGGACGACCCCCCGGAACCCCCCGCATGCGCTCCGCGCCCGCGCGGTGGTACTTCGCCGGCACACCAGCGCTCGCCGGGCCTGACGGCCCGGCTCGCTGTGCTGGCCCGGGGGGACGACCCCCCGGAACCCCCCGCATGCGCTCCGCGCCCGCGCGGTGGTACTTCGCCGGCACACCAGCGCTCGCCGGGCCTGACGGCCCGGCTCGCTGTGCTGGCCCGGGGGGACGACCCCCCGGAACCCCCCGCATGCGCTCCGCGCCCGCGCGGTGGTACTTCGCCGGCACACCAGCGCTCGCCGGGCCTGACGGCCCGGCTCGCTGGCCGGTTACGAGCGTCTCGCCGTAGGTCCCGCTGGGTGCTCAGCCGATAGCACCGGCCGCACACCGGGTCGCTACGTGTGCAGCTGGGCGAACGCGGCGCGGGCGACGGCGAGCGACCCGGCGGACAGCTGGCTCATCGACACCGGGCCGTAATCCCCGCGGTTGGACCGGTCCAGCCCGTTCAGGACGGCGGTGATAAGCACGTTGTGGTAACGGACGATCGTGGTCGCGACGTCGGTGATGGCCCCGCCGACCTGGTAGACCTGGGTCGCCGTGAACGCCGCCGTGCCCAGGCCCGGCACCGTGGCGACCTGGGCGCGCGGGGCGCCGGTCCCGGCGGGCGGGTCCTGCTTCTGCTGCATCGCCCCGGCGTAGGCGTCGATGGCGGCGAACGTCGCACTTCCGTTCCCGCTGGCCAGGCCGTTGGGGCTGTAGGCCTGAATGTCGAGCTGGAGCAGCCGGTAGACGGGCGGGGCGTCCAGGGTCCAGTCACACTGGCTGTCCAGCACACCATCGAGCGGCGGCGGGGCCGCGACCTTGGGCTTGCCGGGCACGATGCCGCTGAGCGTGACCGCCGGAACCGCCGGGCACGCGGCCGGCGCCTTCTGGATCTCGCCCGGCAGGAACGTCGTGATCAGCGAACCGGGGGTGACGGTCGCCGGGCCCGAGCCGCCCGGGACCACCAGGACCAGGACCACGACCAGCACGGCGATGATGACCGCGGCCGCCGTTACCAGCCACCGCAGCGGGATGCGCCGCCTGCCGCGGTTCCGGTGACCGCGGCCGCCCAGGCGCGGTACCCGGCCAGGCCAGTCCGCGGGTATGACGTCGCCGGGTCGTTCCGGCGCGGAAGCGTCCGGCGGACGTGGCGGAAGTGACCCCTGCTCTGTCACAGCGCGCCTCCGGGGAAGGAATTGGAACGCTTGATCCTATGGCAACGGCGATCGGGCGCGCGGCCGGTTCCGCAGGGCCGGCGGCGCGCCGGCGATGCAGAGCGAGAGCCGGTCAGGCGGACGCGAAAGCGGCGCTGGCCCACCGGATGCCCACGCCGCTGATCCGCACCCTCCGCGCCTCGCCGGAGATCTCGATCGAGATCTCCAAACGGTCCTCGGACAGTCCCTCGGCCAGGCCTTCGCCCCACTCGACAGCGGTCACCGAACTGGCGGTACCGGAGTCCAGGTCGAGGTCGTCGATCTCGGCCACACCGCCGAGACGGTACGCGTCGGCGTGCACCAGCGCCGGGCCATCGCGCAGCGACGGGTGGACCCGCGCGATGACAAACGTGGGAGACGTCACCGGACCACGCACCCTCAGGCCGTCACCGATGCCCTGGACCAGGGTCGTCTTCCCGGCGCCGAGCGGGCCGCTGAGCACCAGCAGGTCACCGGCGCGCAGGCCGGACGCGATGCGGCGCCCCAGGGCGCGCATGTCCTCGGCCGTCGGGACCTCGATCTCCTCACGCATCGGCCCGCTCCGCCCCGCGGCCTCGCGGCCGGCATAGGTCCTCGGCACCCTGGCCCCGATACCGGTGACGATCTCGTAGGAAATGGTGCCCAGGGTCTCGCCCCACTCCTGGGCGGTGGGCTCACCGTCATCGCCAGGGCCGAAGAGCACGACCTCCTCGCCGGCCGTGACCGGCTCATCCCCGAAGTCGACGACGAACTGGTCCATGCAGACGGTCCCGGCGACCCGCCACCGGCAGCCCCGCGCCTGCACCAGCGCGCGGCCCGCGGCGGACCGCGGCACGCCGTCCGCATAGCCGAGCGGTACCAGGCCCAGTGTGGTCTCCGCCGTGGTCACGTAGCGGTGCCCGTAGGAGACTCCGGTGCCCGGCGGTACCCGCTTCACCTGGGCCAGCCGCGCGGTGAGCGTCATGGCCGGCCGCAACCAGCCGGGAGCACCCCCGGGCAGCGTGGACAGGCCGTAGATGGCGCCGCCCAGCCGCACCAGATCCAGCCGCGATGGCGGGAAGGTCAGTGCGCCTGCGGTATTGGCGATATGCCTGACCTCGGGGCTCAGGCCGGCCTTCTCCGCGTGATCGGCCGCCTCACCGAACCGGGTGAGCTGCGCCGCGATCGACGGATGCCCCGGTTCGTCGGCGCAGGCGAAATGCGACCACAGGCCGGCCACCCGTAGTGCGCCGCCGGCCTGGGCGGCCAGCGCCGCATCGACCACGGCAGGCCACTCCGCCCTGGTCGCCCCGCCCCGGCTGAGCCCGGTGTCGGCCTTGAGGTGCAGCCGGGCCACCCGTCCGGCACGCCCGGCCGCGGCCGCGATCTGCCGTACCATCGGGACCGATCCGGCGGTCAGGTCGATCCCGGCGGCGATGGCGTCCGCGTGCGCGTCCTCACCCAGCGCCATCAGGCACAGCACGGGCACCGTGATCCCGGCCCGGCGCAGCCGCAGCGCCTCGGCCACGTGCACGACGCCGAGCCAGTCGGCACCGCCGGCCACGGCGGCGTGGCCGGCCTGGGTGATGCCATGGCCGTACCCGTCCGCTTTGACGACGGCCATGACCTGGCTGCCGTTCATCCGCTCCCGCAGGACCGCCACGTTACGGGTGATCGCGGCCAGGTCGACCGGCGCCTGGGCGTGGTAGGTGTCTCCTGGCCCGTCCATGAACGTCAAGTCTGCCAGGCCCGGGCGGCTGCCCCGTACGTGCTCGGAATCGCCGTACGCTCGCACAATGGCCCGTTCGGCCGGACCATCAGGCCTGGATCGCGCGGATGGCCCCCGGCAGGGCACGGACGACGTCCGCCGCGCCGATAGGCGCGCCCTCGGCTGCCACCCCATCCCCGGCCCATTCGTCCGCGGCGGGGTCGTCATCCGGCCCGGCCCCGGACAGGTCGCCAGCGGCCGCGCGGCGGGCCGCGACGCCGTGCAGGAACGCGGCCGCCTGGGCGGCCCGGGCCGGGTCCAGGCCCTGCGCGAGCAGCGAGCCGGCCAGGCCGGACAGCACATCCCCGGTACCGGCGGTCGCCAGCCAGGGTGTCCCGGTGGAGTTGACCAGGTCGGGCTGCGCGGGCTCACCGGGCGGTGAGCAGATGACGGTGGTGGAGCCCTTGAGCAGCACCGTGACCCCCAGCTGGCGGGCGGCCGCCCGCGCGTGCCGGAGGCGCTGGGCCTCGATGTCGCCGCGGTCGGCACCGGTGAGCCGGGCGAGCTCGCCCGCGTGCGGCGTGATCAGCGTGGGCGCCTGACGGGGCAGCAGCTCACGGTGGGCGGCCAGCACGGTCAGGCCGTCGGCGTCGACGAGAACGGGCAGATCGGTCCGGAGCACCGCGCGCAGCAGCTCGGCGGAATCGTCGCCGGTGCCCATGCCGGGACCGGCTACCCAGGCCTGCACCCGGCCCACGGAAGCGAGAAAGTCTCCGGCGGTCGTGTCCGTCCAGCGGTTGCCGCCGCCGGCCTGCTCGGGGGGCAGCGGGGTGATCACGGTCTCCGGCCACCACTGCCGCACGACCTCGACCGCTTGCGTGGCGGACACGAACCGCACCATCCCCGCGCCGCCGCGGATGGCGCCGCCGACCGACAGCACGGCCGCGCCGGTGAACCGCTCGCTGCCCGACACGACGCCGATGACGCCCCGGCGGTACTTATCAGAATCGGCGGTGGGTGCGGGAAGCAGCGCGGCAATGTCCGCGGCCTGCGCGGAGGCGAGGGCGGCCGGGCCGAGATGAGGCCCCAGGCCGATGTCGATCAGCTCGGCCACGCCGGCGTGGGCCGCGCCGGGATCGACGAGCAGGCCCGGCTTCCAGGTGCCGAAGGTGACGGTGACGTCGGCGCGGACGGCGGGCCCATCGACCGCTCCGGTGTCGGCGTCGATGCCGCTCGGCAGGTCCACCGCGACCACCGTCGCGGCCGATCGGGCGGCCAGGGCGGCCAGGGTGGCGTACGGCTCCCGCAGGCCCCCCTTGCCCCCGATGCCGAGCATCCCGTCGATGATCAGGCCGGCCCGGCTGATCGCACGTTCGGCCGCCGGGTCCGCGCTCGTCACGATCCGGCCGCCGGATGCGCGCAGCGCGGCCGCGCCGCCCTCATGCGCCCGCGACCCGGCCGCGACCGCCAGCACGGCCGCGCCCCGCCGGGCCAGGTGCGCCGCGGCGTAGAGCGCGTCACCGCCGTTGTCACCGCTGCCGGTCAGCACGACGACCCGTGCCCCGTAGACCCGGCCGAGGAGCGTGGCACAGACCGACGCGAGCCCGGCCGCCGCGCGCTGCATGAGGGCGCCGGCGGGCAGCTCCGCCATCAGTTCGGCTTCGGCCGCGCGGACCGTGGCAACCTCGTGAGCTTCCCGCATGAGGTAACTGTATTGGCCCGGGGGGGCGACCCCCCGGAACCCCCCGCTGCGCTCCGCGCCCGCGCGGTGGTACTTCGCCGGCACACCGGCGCTCGCCGGGCCCGTAGGGCCCGGCTCGCTGGCCGGTTACGACCGTCTCGCCGTAGCCTGCGTGCGGTGCTCGCCGATAGGAACCGGCTTCGCCGGGTTAGGACAGGGCTTGCTGGATGGTGGTGGCGACGCGGCGGGCGACGGTTTCGGCTTGGTGGGTGTCGACGGCTTCGACCATGACGCGGATGATGGGCTCGGTGCCGCTGGGGCGGACCAGGATGCGGCCGGAGGAGCCAAGTTCGGCCCGGGCCGCCTCAACGGCGCTGGCCACCTCCGCGGAGGCGGCGGCGCGGGCCTTGTCGCCGGGGACGTTGATGAGCACCTGGGGGTACCGGGTCATCACCTTGGCCGCCTCGGCCAGCGTCACGTCGCGGCGGGCCAGCACGCCAAGCAGGTGCAGGGCGGTGAGGATCCCGTCCCCGGTCGTCGCGTGCTCGGCGAGGATGATGTGGCCGGACTGCTCCCCGCCCAGGACGTGATGCCCGGCGAGCATGGCCTCCAGCACGTACCGGTCCCCCACCGGCGTCTCGACGACCTGGATGCCCGCGTCGTCCATGGCCAGCCGGAACCCCAGGTTCGACATGACCGTGACGACCACCGTGTCACCGGCCAGCCGGCCTTCCTGCTTGAGCTCAGTCGCGAGGACGGCCAGGATCTGGTCGCCGTCCACCACCTGGCCGTCGGCGTCGACCGCCAGGCACCGGTCGGCGTCACCGTCGTGCGCGATGCCCACGTCGGCGCCCTGCGCCCGCACGGCCGCGGCCACCGTGTCCAGGCAGGTCGACCCGCAGCCCTGGTTGATGTTGTGGCCGTCGGGTTCCACGCCGATGGCGATCACCTCGGCGCCGGCGCGGCGCAGTGCTTCCGGTGCCATGGCGTAGGCGGCGCCGTGGGCACAGTCCACCACGACCCGCAGGCCCGCCAGTGGCGGCCGGGCGGGCACCGGGTCGCCGGTCAGCGAGGCCAGCAGATGGTGCAGGTAACGCTCCTGCTCCGGCTGGGCGTCGAGAACCCGCCCGAACCCGGCCGCGGGCGGACCCGGGACGCCGTCCGGCTCGCTCTGGCCCAGGAATTGCTCGATCTGGTCTTCAACGGCGTCGGGAAGCTTGCGGCCGCCCCGGCCGAAGAACTTGATCCCGTTGTCCGGCGCCGGGTTGTGGCTGGCCGACAGGACCACCCCCAGATCGGCGTCCAGGGCCTTGGTCAGGTACGCCACGGCGGGGGTGGGAAGCACGCCGAGCCGCAGCACGTCCACCCCGGCACTGGCCAGTCCGGCGACCACGGCCGCTTCCAGGAACTCACCCGAAGCGCGGGGATCCCGGCCCACGACGGCGCGTGGCCGACCGCCCCCGCAGGCCGGATCGGGTCGGCTCTGCCTGCCGAGCACATGCGCCGCGGCCACGGACAGATCGAGAGCCAGCCGCGCCGTCAGATCACAGCCAGCGACTCCCCGAACACCGTCAGTACCGAAGAGATGGCCCATTCAGTCACGCTCCCCGTTGTGAGCAATCCGCCGGATAAATATGAAGACGCGCAACGCCCGCACCCGGAGTACCAGGACATCCGGGAGCGGGCGCTCAGGGCACCTGGCTGAGACGCCAGCGCCCACGAACTAGCGCTTGGAGTACTGCGGCGCCTTGCGCGCCTTCTTCAGGCCGTACTTCTTCCGTTCCTTGACCCGCGCGTCCCGGGTCAGGAACCCGGCCTTCTTCAGCGCCGGGCGGTTCTCCACGTCGATCAGGATGAGCGCCCGCGCGACACCGAGCCGCAGCGCGCCGGCCTGCCCGGTGACGCCGCCTCCACTGATGCGGGCGATCACGTCGAACTGGCCCTCGGCGCCCAGGGTGACCAGCGGCTCGCTGACGATCTGCTGGTGGACCTTGTTGGGAAAGTACCCCTCCAGCGTCCGGCCGTTGATCTGCCACTGCCCGGTGCCCGGGACGATGCGGACCCGCGCGATCGCTTCCTTGCGGCGCCCGGTCCCGGCGCTCTGGCCGGTCGTCACCGGACGGCGCGCCGTCCCCTGACCGGGAGCGTCCCCGGGCGTCTCGCTGGTGTACTCGGAGGGAACGTCGTCTCCTTCGTACTCCCCGAAGTCCACGCCTTCCACGCCTGCGTCGTCGACGGGCGTCTCAATCCCTGTGGGCTCAGCCACGGTTACTTCCTCGTGCTTCCTGGCCTGGAGCGGTCGTCTGCTCGGCTGTCATCTGCGCGCCACGGGCGGGGCCTGCGGCGTGGGCTGGGTTGTTACTGCGGAACCTGGGTGATCTCGAACGGCACCGGCTGCTGCGCCTTGTGCGGGTGGTCCGGCCCCGCGTACACCTTGAGCTTTCGTAGCGTCTTACGGCCGAGCGAGTTCTTCGGCAGCATGCCCCGGACCGCCTTCTCGACCGCACGCTCGGGATGGGAGTCCATCAGTTCGGCGTAGCTGACCGCCCGCAGGCCGCCCGGGTAGCCGGAGTGCCGGTACGCCCGCTTCTGCTCCAGCTTGTTGCCGCTCAGCGCGATCTTGTCCGCGTTGATGACGATTACGAAGTCGCCGGTGTCCACGTGCGGGGCGAAGATCGGCTTGTGCTTGCCGCGCAGCAGCACGGCCGCCTGGCTGGCCAGCCGGCCGAGAACGACACCGGACGCGTCAATAACGTGCCACTGCCGCGTGATGTCACTGTCCTTCGGACTGAACGTGCGCACAGTCGAGCCTTTCGCATGTGGGACTGAAGATCAGGAACCCGTGCTGCGGCGCCCACCTGAGGGGGAAGCCTGCCGCACCGGCCGCGCCCGCAGGCTGATCCGCCTGACCGGGCACCGCGTGCATGCTCACAACACATGGACGCGAATGCCAAGAATACTCGCTGTCAAGCATGCTTTGCAAAGCAAGCGGATTTCGGCGCCGCGGTCCCGGCCGGAAGCTGTCCGGAGCCCGGCCACCGCGTCCCGCCAGGGAAACCTGTGGCTGGAGACTGCCCGAGAGCGCGCAGTGTCTAAGCGTAACGGGAAAATATCGTGACTACCTTGCTGCGCGGGAGCAGAACGATAACCTCACATTTATGGGACACCGGGGCACCGAAGGCTCCCGCGCGCCGGACGGCTGGCAGGGTCAGCGGCCCGGGCGGCCTCGGTCATATTCGGCCAGCGCGGCAATGGAACCGTCGGACGGCGATTCCGGCGTCCCCTCGCGAGGCCCCGCGCGCGGCTTTCCGCCGGCGCCGGGCCAGCCCGATCCGGTCTACCTGCAGGACGATTTCGACGCCTGGAGCGACGGTACGGACGTCGGCGGCCAGGACGGCCCGCACCAGGACCAGTGGCATGCCCCGGCCGCGGGCGGGCGCTGGGACGCCGCCCCTGTAACTGAGTGGGAGTCCACCGGGACGCACCCCGGGACCGGGACGGCTGACTGGGGCGAAGCCGGGCGCACCGGCGAGTGGGCCGCCAGCCAGACGGCTGAATGGGCCCGCGCCGGCGAGGCGGGCCAGCCCGGCGCCGAGCCCGGTCACTGGGACCAGGGGGAGCACTGGGACCAGGGGGAGCACTGGGACCGTGAGCACGCGGGCCCGCAGCCCTGGGGTGAAGGCAGCGGCCACTGGGACGCACCGTACGGCCACTGGGACGAGAACGGCGAATGGCACGATCCCGCCGATCCCGTCGGCCATGGCGGCCACGATGGCTCCAGCTACGAAGGCGCACCCAGCTATCAGGGCGCCCTTGGCTACCAGGACACCGGCTACCAGGACACCGGCTACCAGGACACCCCGGGCTACCAGGACGCGGACGGTCACCCGGCCGGTTACGACCGCGCCAGCTTCGCCATCGCCGGCCGGGACGGCACCGGGGCGTGGGATTCAGGCGATTACCCGGATTACCGGCGTGACCCGGAATCCGCCGAGGAGGACAGCGGCGGGCGAGGCCGGCGGCGCCGGGGCGGCCACGGGCGGAGCGCTGCGGCCACCCCAGCGGCCGCGGTCGCGGTCGCACCGGGCAGCACGGCGCGCGGGCGTAACGGATCATCCCGGAAGACGGCCCGCGGTTCCCGGTCCCGGACCATCGCGGTGGCCGCGACGGCCGTGGTGGTGATCGCCGGCGTCGCGGCGGCCGCTTACCTGCTGCTGACCCGCCACCCGCACCACGCCGGCGCGGCAAAGGGCTCGTCCCCGGTGACGTCGGCCGCCAAGCTGCCGACCCCCACCGCGTCGGGCACGTCGGCCACGTCGAAGCTCGGTAAATGGGGCTACATCACCAGCCGGGCCACGGACGCGGCTCCGCTGACCGTGGCCGAGCTGTACCCGGCCCAGTTCCTGATCAACGGCAGCTCGTTCGTCCGGGCCACCGACCGTACGGACACCGACTGCAACCAGGGACTGTTCGGCACCCAGCTGCAGAATGCCGCCAAGGTCTACGGCTGCTCCCAGGTCGTACGCGCGAGTTACGTCTCGTCGGACCAGACCATGATGGGCACGATCGGCGTGGTCAACCTGCCCAGCGCCAACGACGCGGCCAAGGCCGGGGGTGCATCCGGCTCGAACAACTTCGTCGCCCCGCTGAACGGCCCGACCGCGCCCACCAAGAACCTGAGCCAGGGAACGGGCGTCGTCCAGGCCGAATTCAAGGGCCACTACCTGATCCTGATCTGGGCGGAGTTCACCAACCTCACGGCCCCGTCCACGCAGGCGATGCGGACTCAGCTCGAGCAGTTCTCGGCCAATCTGATCTCCGGCAGCGCCAACATCGCCCTGAGCTACCGCCTGGTGCACGGTCATCCGCAGACCGTGGGAACGTCCGGCTAACCTCAGGCGGAAGGCACCGGCCGTACCCGGCGGGTCGCACGCGCCCGGGCGGCGAGTTCTTCCGGGGGCGGATAGCGCACCTCGGCCAGGCACAGCCCGTGCGCGGGCGCGACGTGCACAGCGTGATCCCGGACCGCTGCGGCGAGCACATCCCGTGGCCAGCCCGGCGGCTGGCGTCCCTCGCCCACCGCCAGCAGGGCCCCGACGAGGGCACGCACCATGTTGTGGCAGAACGCGTCGGCCACCACGGTCGCCATCGCCACCCCGTCATCGTCCCGCGCCCAGTCGAGCCGGAGCAGCCGCCGGACGGTGGTCGCGCGTTCCCGGCGGCGGCAGAAGGCGGCGAAATCGTGCTCGCCGACCAGCACGGCAGCCGCCGCGTTCATCGGGTCCAGGCGGAGGCGGCGGGGGTACCACAGCGTCTCGTTCCGGCGCAGCGGGTCCGCCACGGCCGGATCGTCGCTGACCCGGTAGGTGTACCGGCGCCAGAGCGCGGAGAACCGCGCGTCGAACCCGTCCGGCGCCGGCGCCAGGCCGCGCAGCCGCACGTCCGGCGGCAGGACGCCGGCCAGCGCGCGAACCGCACGGCCCGCCGCGGCGTGCCAGGCGCCGGCGGGTACGTCGGCGTGGGCCACCTGGCCCCGCGCATGCACGCCCGCATCCGTCCGGCCCGCGACCGTCAGCCGCGGCGCCGCCGGCAGCCGCAGCACACGGCTCAGCGCCTCCTCGGTCACGGCCTGCACGGTCCGCCGGCCGGGCTGGGTGGCCCACCCGGAAAACCCGGAACCGTCATACGCCAGGTCCAGCCGCAGCCGGAGGGCCGCAGGCTGGATCCCCGGCTCACCGGTGCTCACGTGGCCCTGCTCACGTCGCGGGGGCTCCTCGGCTGGGTCATCGAACGCGGGCCCCCGAAGAGGCCAGCACTGCTGGCGCGGGCTCCAGACGCAGGGACGGGCTGTCCCCAGCGTGCAGGGACAGCCCGTCGGTGCGATCTGTGGTGCTGGCCTCTCAGGCGGACTCTCCGGCGGCGGCCTCGGGCTCCTCGCCGTCAGCCGCGGCCTCGTCGTCCTCCGCCGCGCCGGCCGCGGGCGCAGCAGCCGTCCCGGCGCTGGCCGTGCCGGCCGTGCTGACCGCGGGCGATTCGGTGTCCTCGGTGTCTTCGCTGACCGTCTCCGCGGTGCTGGCCTCTGCGGTGCTGGCCTCTGCGGGCGGAGCCTCGGTGACCGCGGCCGCCGCCTCGTCCCGCGAACGGCGGATCCGCAGGCGCGGCCGGGAGGTGACCTCATCCTGGACCAGTTCGATCACGGCCATCGGCGCGTTGTCGCCCTTACGCGGCCCGATCTTGGTGATCCGGGTGTAGCCACCGTGGCGCTCAGAGAACCCCGGCCCGATCTCGGTGAAGAGCGAGTGCACGATTCCCTTGTCGGACACGACCGTGAGCACCTGCCGCCGGGCGTGCAGGTCGCCACGCTTGGCGAACGTGATCAGGCGCTCGGCCACGGGACGCAGGCGGCGCGCCTTGGCCTCGGTCGTAGTGATCCGCCCATGCTCGAAGAGCGCTGTGGCCAGGTTCGACAGGATATGCCGCTGGTGGGCCGAGCTGCCGCCCAGCCGCGGCCCCTTGGTGGGCGTGGGCATCCGTTTCCTCTTCTCGGTTTCTTGTACTTGCTAGAGATGATGCGTCAGTACTGCTCGGTCTCGACGTAGCTGTCGTCCTCGTCGGGCGCGTAGTTGTCCACCGCGCTGCTCGGGTCGAACCCGGGCGGGGAGTCCTTGAGCGCCAGGCCCATGTCGATCAGCTTCTGCTTGACCTCCTCGATGGACTTCGCACCGAAGTTGCGGATGTCCAGCAGGTCCTGCTCGCTGCGCGAGACGAGCTCGCCGACGGTATGGATGCCCTCACGCTTGAGGCAGTTGTACGACCGGACGGTGAGGTTGAGGTCCTCGATCGGCAGCGCCAGATCGGCGGCCAGGGCCGCGTCCGTGGGCGACGGGCCGACGTCGATACCCTCGGCGTCGACGTTGAGCTCACGGGCCAGCCCGAACAGCTCGACGAGCGTCTTGCCGGCGCTCGCCACCGCGTCCCGGGGCCGGATGGAGGACTTGGTCTCCACGTCGAGAATGAGCCGGTCGAAGTCGGTCCGCTGCTCGACACGGGTGGCCTCGACCTTGTAGCTCACCCGGGTCACCGGGGAGTAGATCGAGTCGATGGGCACCCGGCCGATCTCCTGGCCCGGCTGCTTGTTCTGGGTGGCCGAGACGTAGCCGCGGCCGCGCTCGACGGTCAGCTCCATCTCCAGCTTGCCCTTGCCGTTCAGCGTGGCGATGTGCAGCTCGGGGTTGTAGACCTCCACCCCGGCGGGCGGCGTGATGTCCGCCGCGGTGACCTCGCCCGGCCCCTGCTTGCGCAGGTACATCACCACGGGCTCGTCGTGCTCGGAGGAGACGACCAGGCCCTTGAGGTTGAGGATGATGTCGGTGACGTCTTCCTTCACGCCCGGCACGGTAGAGAACTCGTGCAGGACGCCCTCGATCCGGATGCTGGTGACGGCCGCCCCGGGGATGGACGACAGCAGCGTCCGGCGGAGTGAGTTACCGATCGTGTACCCGAATCCCGGCTCCAGCGGCTCGATGACGAACCTGGACCGGGCATCACCTATCTGCTCTTCCGTCAGGGTAGGACGCTGAGCGATAAGCATGGTGCCTTCCTTCCCGCGACGCCCACTATTTGACAGTCGCGATCTGGCCGGCGGCCCCATGGCCGCCGGCTCCGCCGGGCCCGCAGACCGGGCCCGGCGTTAGTGCCTACTTCGAGTAAAGCTCAACGATGAGCTGTTCCTGAACCTGCGTGTCGATCTGCGCGCGGACCGGCAGCGCGTGCACCAGCACGCGCATCTGGTCCGGGACGACCTCGAGCCACGCCGGGACCTGGCGCTCGCCCGCCTCAGCCTGGGCCACGACGAACGGCGTCATGTCGCGTGACTTCTGGCGGACCTCGACGATGTCGTTCTCGGCCACCCGGTAGGACGGGATGTCCACCTTCCGGCCGTTGACCGTGAGGTGCCCGTGCGTGACGAGCTGGCGGGCCATGTCGCGGCTCTTGGCGAAGCCGGCCCGGTACACCACGTTGTCCAGGCGGCTCTCCAGGATCTGGAGCAGGTTGTCGCCGGTCCGGCCGTGACGGCGGGTGGCCTCTTCGTAGTAGTTGTGGAACTGCCGCTCCAGCACGCCGTACATGCGGCGGGCCTTCTGCTTCTCGCGGATCTGGAGAAGGTACTCGCTCTCCTTGGGGCGGTTCCTGCCGTGCTCACCCGGCGGGTAGGGCCGGATCTCGATGGGGCACTTCGGCGAGTCGCACTTGGCCCCCTTCAGGAACAGCTTCATCTTCTCGCGGCGGCAGCGCTTGCAGTCCGCGCCCGTGTCTCGAGCCATCTGCTCTTTAACTCCCTCAGACCCGGCGCCGCTTCGGCGGGCGGCAGCCATTGTGCGGAACCGGGGTGACGTCCTGGATCGAGCCGACCTCCAGGCCGGTCGCCTGCAGCGACCGGATGGCGGTCTCCCTGCCCGAGCCGGGACCCTTAACGAAAACGTCGACCTTGCGCATGCCGTGCTCCATGGCCCGGCGCGCGGCGGCCTCGGCGGCCATCTGCGCGGCGAAGGGCGTCGACTTGCGCGAACCCTTGAAACCGACCTGCCCGGAGGACGCCCATGAGATGACGTTCCCGGTCGGGTCGGTGATTGAGACGATCGTGTTGTTGAACGTGCTCCTGATGTGGGCGTGCCCGTGAGCGACGTTCTTCCGCTCCTTGCGGCGCACCTTCTTGGCGCCCGCGCTGCGGCTCCTTGGCGGCATGTGCTTTTAACTCCTGGAGGTGATCGGTCCTGGCGGACTACTACTTCTTGCCGGCCTTCTTCTTGCCGGCCACCGTCTTCTTCTTGCCCTTGCGGGTGCGCGCATTGGTCTGCGTCCGCTGACCATGCACGGGCAGTCCCCGGCGGTGCCGGATGCCCTGGTAGCAGCCGATCTCGATCTTGCGCCGGATGTCGGCCTGGACCTCGCGGCGCAGGTCGCCCTCGACGCGGTAGGTCGCGTCGATCCAGTCACGGAGACGGACCAGCTCGTCTTCGCCGAGCTCGCTGACCCGGGAGTCGGGGCTGACACCGGTCGCCTTCAGCGTCTCCAGTGCCCTGGTACGGCCAATGCCGTAGATATACGTGAGCGCGACCTCCATCCGCTTCTCGCGGGGGAGGTCAACGCCGACAAGGCGTGCCATGTGCGGGCAGTTCTCCTTCGGTGAGTGGGAGGTCCTTCGCGCCGCTCCTGACCCTGCCCGAGCCAGCCCCGGCCTCCCCCGGGGGTGGTCCCGCGGCCACCCAGGCGGCCACCGGACTGCGGTACGCGTTTTCAGTTGTGGCGCGGGGCGGAGCCCCGCACCGGGGGGTCCGGGGGGTCGCCCCCCGGGTGAGCACAAGCAGCCTGGCCAAGGCGAAGGTGGCGTCAGCCACCGAGCAGCCCTGGCCGGCCATGGCTGCGGCGCAGCCTTGACCCGCCCAGGCTGTTATCCCTGGCGCTGCTTGTGCCGCGGATCTGAGCAGATGACCATCACCCGGCCGTGCCGGCGGATGATCCGGCACTTGCTGCAGATCTTCTTGACACTCGGCTTGACCTTCACGGCCTGCTTCTCCTCATGGGCCGCCTGCGCGGCCCGCCTGCTGTGCTGTTCGCTGTTCGTCTTACTTGTACCGGTACACGATCCGCCCGCGGCTCAGGTCGTAGGGACTGAGCTCGACCACGACCCGGTCGTCAGGCAGGATGCGGATGTAGTGCATCCGCATTTTCCCGCTGATGTGAGCGAGAACCTGGTGCCCGTTGTCTAGCTCCACCTTGAAGAAGGCGTTCGGCAGGGACTCGACAACTGTGCCTTCAATCTCGATGGCGCCGTCTTTCTTGGGCATGTCCTCCGCGTTTCACTATCCGGCTCGGCCGCGCGCACAGCGCACGGCGTTGCGTTGCTACGTATCCCGAGTGGGCTGCCTGGCGAGATACGGCCCGTGCGGGCTCCCCTCGCCGGGCCTGCCGGCACGGGATCCGCCCCGGCAGGATCGGTACGGCCAAGCAGACGTTGCTTCGCGGTAAAGATACGCGGGAAGAACAGCCCACAGGCCGTGAGCGAGTTTACGCGATGCACGGCACCATTGCGAACTCATCGCCCGCACCGGCCCGTGCCATCGTCCGGGCCCGGCAGCGCTGCCGCCGGCTCAGGATGCCCGTCCTGGGCGGTATAAGCAACATGGCCCCGGATTTATGCCCGCGGCCAGTCCGCCGGGAGCAGTCCCTGGGCGGGCGGCCGGTGCAGGGAGTCGTCCGGCAGCACATAGTGGCGCAGGTCGGTATGCGGCAGGTCAGCCAGCAGCTCATCGAGCTCGCCGAGGGTGCGTGCCTGCAGCGCCACCTCCAGCCGCTCGCCGAATTCCTCCGCCGTCAGCCGCCCGGCCGCGTGGTGTTCCTGCAGCAGCGACGTGACCCGGTCCCGGTCGGCGTCGGAGGCGCGGAGCCGTGCTTCAGACGGCGACATCAGCCTCCTCCTCACCTCACTCGCCAGCCCGGGCCGGGAGGCCCGCCGGTGGCCTGGGGGCCAGGCCGGCGGCCCCGGCCGCGGCCTAGCGGCGGAGCCTCTCTTCTGAGAGTGCCTCTTCAGGTGCCTTCGCGGCAACCGATGGCTGGCCGATGGCCGCGAAACCGGCGGCGCCGCCGTCCTCGGCCGTCAGCACCCAGGGCCCGTCCGCGGTGATGGCGACGGTGTGCTCGTAGTGCGCGGCGTAGCTCCCGTCGGCGCTGACGACCGTCCACTCGTCCGCCAGCACCTCGGTCTCGGCGGCGCCGAGAACGATCATCGGCTCGATAGCGACGGCCATGCCCTCGCGCAGCCGCGGACCGCGCCCGGGCCGGCCGTAGTTGGGGACGGGCGGATCCATGTGCATGGCGCTGCCGATCCCGTGGCCGACGTATTCCTCGATGATCCCGTACGGGCCGGCGCCGCGCACGGACGCCTCGACCGCGTGGGAGATGTCGGTGAGGCGGCGGCCGGGCTGCGCCCGGGCCAGGCCCTGCCACAAGGCGGTCTCGCACACCTCGAGCAACCGGGTCAGTTCGGGGGCGATCTCCCCCACGCCGACGGTGAGCGCCGCATCGCCGTGCCAGCCGTCGACGATGGCGCCGCAGTCGATGGAGATGATGTCCCCCTCGGCCAGTACCGTGTCCGGGCGGGGGATGCCGTGCACGATGACCTGGTTGACCGAGGTGCAGATCGACGCGGGGTACCCGTGGTAGCCCTTGAAGGAGGGGGTGGCCCCCGCCGCGCGGATCTCACGCTCGGCCAGTTCGTCCAGGTCGGCGGTGCTGACACCGGGCGCGACGGCCTCCCGGAGCACGGCCAGCGTGCGCGCCACGACCAGGCCCGCGGCCCGCATCGACAGGATCTGGTCCGGGGTCTTGATCTCTATGCCGGGCTTCGGCCTCATCCGCGCCACCTTAATCTGGTCAGCGGGCGAACGGCCGGAGCCCGGCCAGCGCCCGCTCGGTGATCTCCTCGACCGGCCCGGTCGCGTCGATCCCGATCAGGATGCCTTCGTCGGCGTAGTAGGCGACCAGTGGGGCGGTCTGCTTGGTGTAGACCTCGAGGCGGTGCCGGACCGTCTCCTCGCGGTCGTCGTCGCGCTGGAAGAGCTCACCGCTACAGGCGTCACAGATCCCATCCCGGCTGGGCGGGTCGAAGAGGATATGCCAGACGCGCTCGCACCGCCGGCAGGTCCGGCGGCCGGACAGCCGGCGGACCACCTCGTCCTCGTCCACGACCAGTTCGAGCACCACGGTCAGGCGCGTCCCCCAGTCGGTGAGCATCTTCTTCAGCGTCTCGGCCTGGGGAACGTTCCGCGGGAACCCGTCCAGCAGGAAACCGGCCTGGGCGTCCTCCTCGCCGAGCCGGTCGCGGACCATGGCGATGGTGACCTCGTCGGGCACCAGGTCGCCGCGATCCATGTACTCCTTGGCCTGGCGGCCGAGCGGCGTCCCGTTGGTGACGTTGTGCCGGAAGATGTCACCTGTCGATATCTTCGGGATCGCCAGGTGCGAGGCTATGAATTGGGCCTGTGTCCCCTTGCCCGCTCCGGGGGGCCCGACGAGGACGATGCGCACTATCGGAGGAAACCCTCGTAGTTACGCTGCTGCAACTGACTCTCGATCTGCTTCACCGTGTCCAGGCCGACACCGACCATGATCAGCAGGCTGGTGCCGCCGAACGGTATCTCGTTACTCACGCCCATCAGCGCGAACGCCACCATCGGGATCAGGCCGATGACCGCGAGGTACACCGAGCCCGGCGCGGTGAGGCGCGTGAGGACATAGTTCAGGTACTCGGCCGTGGGCCGGCCGGGCCGGATACCGGGAATGAAGCCGCCGTACTTCTTCATGTTGTCGGCAACTTCGGTCGGGTTGAACGTGATCGATACGTAGAAGTACGTGAAGCCGATGATCAGCACGAAGAAGGCGAGCATGTAGAACGCGGAGTCGGTCGAGGCCACGTAGCGGTCGATCCACGCCACCCAGCCCTGCGGTTTGGTCTGGTTCCCGAACAGCGACGCCGCCAGCTGCGGGATGTACAGCAGGGACGAGGCGAAGATGACCGGGATGACGCCGGCCTGGTTGACCTTCAGCGGGATGTACGTGGACGTCCCGCCGTACATCCGCCGCCCCACCATCCGTTTGGCATACTGCACGGGGATCCGCCGCTGCGCCTGCTCCATGAACACGATGAACGCGACGATCGCGATCAGGACGACCACGGTGATCGCGGTGATGAACGCCGACTTGGTGCGGTAGATCTCCAGCAGGCCGCCGGGGATGACGGCGATCACCTGCGTGAAGATCAGGATGGACATGCCGTTGCCGACACCGCGGTCGGTGATCAGCTCACCCATCCACATGATGACGGCGGTGCCGGACACCATGGTGATCACCATGGTCGCGATCGTGAAGACCGAGGCGTTCGGGATCAGCGGGGTGGAGCAGTTCGGGTACAGGCGGCCGGACCGGGCCAGCTCGACGTACCCGGTGGACTGCAGCACGCCCAGCCCGATGGTCAGGTACCGGGTGTACTGGGTGATCTTGGCCGTGCCCGCCTGGCCCTCGTTCTTCAGCGCCTCCAGCCGCGGGATGACCACGGTGAGCAGCTGGAGGATGATGCTGGCGGTGATGTACGGCATGATGCCGAGCGCGAACACCGACATACGCAGCAGGGCGTTACCGCTGAGCAGGTTGATCAGCTGGTAGACACCCTGCGCGGTACCGTTACTGGCCTCGATGCCGGCGCAGGTGGTGATGGCCTTCTCGGAGATGCCAGGAGTGGGGACCGCCGCCCCGAACCGGAAAAGCGCGATGATGCCGACCGTGAAGAGCAGCTTCTTGCGCAGGTCTGGCGTCCGGAAAGCCCGGAGGAACGCGGTCAGCATGCGCAGCCCTCGGTTCGATTGATCAGTGTCACCCAGCCGTGCGGCTTCCGTATCCTACCCGGCAGTTCCGGCATTGTCTTCTCCAGAAGGGCCGGAGCGCCCGCCTGCAGGCGGGCGCTCCGGCAACTACTAAGGCGAATGGGACGGGCGCTCAAAGTTCCGTAACGGAACCGCCCGCACCGGTGATCCGCTCCCGGGCCGACGCGGAGAACGCGTGCGCGCTCACCCGCAGGGCCACCGAGATGTCGCCATCGGCAAGCACCTTGACGCGCTCACCCTTGCGGATGGCACCCTTGGCCACGAGGTCGTCCGGCGTCACGTCGCCGCCCGAGGGGTACAGTTCGGCGAGCCGTCCCGTGTTCACCACCTGGTAGGTGGTGCCGAAACCGGCGTTGGAGAAGCCCTTGAGCTTCGGCACACGCCGGTACAGCGGCATCTGGCCGCCCTCGAAGCCCAGGCGCATCGTGTTGCGCGCCCTGGTGCCCTTGGTACCGCGGCCCGCGGTCTTGCCCTTCGAGGCCTCACCCCGGCCGACCCGGGTCTTCGCGGTACGCGCCCCGGGCGCCGGCCGGAGGTGGTGCAGCTTCAGGCCACGGCCCGACGGCGCCCCGGCCGCGGCTTCCGCCGCGGGCGTGCTGGCGCTCCGGGCCCGGCCGGTGGCCTTCGCGGTGTCCCCGTCCTTCGCTGGCTTGGCTGGCATATCAGTCCACCTCCTCCACGCTTACCAGATGACGCACGGCCTGGACCATGCCGCGGAACTCGGGCTTGTCCGGCTTGATGACCACCTGCCCGATCCGCTTCAGGCCGAGCGAGCGCAGCGAGTCACGCTGCGGCCGCGTGCCACCGATCTCTGACTTGATCTGGGTGACCTTCAACTGTGCCATGGTCGAATCCCGCCCCTAGCTCGCCGCGCCCGCGCGGGCCCGGAGCATCGCCGCCGGGGCGACGTCCTCGATGGGCAGGCCGCGCTTGGCCGCGATCTCCTCCGGCAGGCTCAGGCCCTTCAGCGCGGCGACGGTCGCGTGCACGACGTTGATCGGATTGGAGGAACCGAGGGAACGGGACAGCACGTCGTGGATGCCCGCGCACTCGAGCACGGCGCGCACCGGGCCGCCGGCGATGACGCCGGTACCGGGGCTGGCCGGCTTGAGCAGCACGACGCCGGCCGCGTCCTCACCCTGCACCGTGTGCGGGATGGTGCCGGCGATACGCGGCACGCGGAAGAAGTGCTTCTTGGCCTCCTCGACGCCCTTGGCGATCGCCGCGGGCACCTCCTTGGCCTTGCCGTATCCGACGCCGACCATGCCGTTGGCGTCGCCCACCACAACGAGCGCGGTGAAGCTGAACCGGCGGCCACCCTTGACCACCTTGGCCACCCGGTTGATGGTGACCACGCGCTCGAGGTAGGCCGGCGACTTGTCGGCCCCGCCTCCACGCCGGTCGTCACGGCGGTCACGCCGCTCGCCGCCGGGGCCGCGCCGCGGAGCTCCTGGCATTAGTTCATCCTCATCTCAGGTATTGCGTTAACGCAGTGTCCTTTTAGAAAGTTCGCGTTATTCAAAGAACCCGCTGGGCTTTCTGCCACAGACACCTGCACTGGCCGCTCACCCGGGCCAGGAGGCCCGGGTTCGCTAACCAGTTCTGAATAACGTTCGCGCGCCATCAGAAATCCAGCCCGCCTTCCCGGGCGGCATCGGCGAGTGCCGCCAGCCGGCCGTGGTAGGCGTAACCGCCACGGTCGAACACCACGGCGCTGATGCCCGCCTCGGCCGCCCGCCGCGCCAGCAGTTCGCCGACCTGGCGGGCCTTGGCCGTCTTGTCGCCGTCGCCGCCGCGGATGTCCGCGTCCAGCGAGGAGGCGGACGCCAGCGTCCGGCCCGCTGTGTCGTCGACGATCTGCGCGAACATGTGCCGCGCCGAGCGGTTCACGACCAGCCGGGGACGCTGCGGGCTGCCAGTGACCTTCTTGCGCACCCGCAGGTGCCGCTTGGCCTGCGCCGCGGAGCGGGCACTCAGCCGCCGCCCGCTGCGCGCACGCGACCTGGTCTTCGTGCTAGCCATGGCTACTTCCCAGCCTTCCCGACCTTGCGGCGAATCTGCTCGCCCTGGTACCGCACGCCCTTGCCCTTGTACGGGTCGGGCTTGCGCAGCTTGTGAATCTTGGCCGCGATCTCGCCCACCTGCTGCTTGTCGATGCCCTCGACGACGAACCGGGTGGGCGCCTCGACGCGGAAGGTGATGCCCTCGGGGGGCGTCACGGTCACCGGGTGACTGTAGCCGAGCGAGAACTCCAGGTTCTGCCCCCGGGCCTGCACGCGGTAGCCGACCCCCACGATCTCGAGGGTCTTGCGGTAGCCGTCGGTGACGCCCGTCACCATGTTGGCGATCAGGGTGCGGGACAGGCCGTGCAGGGCACGCACCTTGCCCTCGTCGCTGGGCCGGGTGACCTTGACCGTGCCGTCCTCCCGGAGCACCGTCAGCGGCTCGGGCACGCTGTACTGCAGCGTCCCCTTCGGCCCCTTGACGGTGACGTCCTGGCCGTCGATAGCGACGTCGACGCCACTGGGCACCGGGATGGGGAGCCGTCCGATTCTTGACATAGCCGCCTCCCCCTTACCAGACGTAGGCGAGGACTTCGCCGCCCACGCCGCGCTTGTTGGCCTGCTTGTCGGTCAGCAGGCCGCCGGACGTCGAGATGATCGCGACGCCCAGGCCGCCGAGAACCTTCGGCAGGTTGTCCTTCTTCGCGTACACCCGCAAGCCCGGCTTCGAGACGCGCTTGATCCCCGCGATCGAGCGCTCGCGCGAGTTGCCGTACTTGAGGCTGACCACCAGCCTCTTGCCCACCTCGGCGTCTTCGACCTTCCAGCCGGCGATGTAGCCCTCCTGCTGGAGGATCTCGGCGATGCGGGACTTGATCTTGGAGTACGGCATGGCCGCCGTGTCGTGGTACGCGGCATTCGCGTTGCGCAGACGGGTCAGCATGTCTGCGATCGGGTCGGTCATGGTCATGGCCTGATGGCCCTCCTCACCGCGGTTTCCGGGCCCGCCGGGGGCTGCCTGCCCCCGGCGGTGCGGACCTTCGGTGTGGTCGGTGGGCGCGCGGTGCGCACCCAGGTCGGTCTTCTCGTTGCCGGCGGCCGCCGAGGCACGGCGGCCGCCCGTTGATTACCAGCTCGACTTGGTGATGCCCGGCAGCTCACCGCGGTGCGCCATCGAGCGGAAGCAAATGCGGCAGAGCCCGAACTTGCGGTACACGGCACGCGGACGCCCGCAGCGGGTGCAGCGCGTGTACGCGCGCACCGCGAACTTCGGCTTCCGGTTGGCCTTGACGACCAGCGCCTTCTTCGCCACTATCAACCCTCCCTGAAGGGGAAACCGAGGCGCCGCAGCAGCGAGCGGCCCTCTTCATCATTGGTTGCGGTCGTGACGAAGGTGATGTCCATCCCGCGCTGCCGGTCTACCCGGTCGGGGTCGATCTCGTGGAACATCAGCTGCTCGGTCAGCCCGAACGTGTAGTTGCCGCGGCCGTCGAACTGACGGGGCGACAAACCGCGGAAGTCACGGATCCGCGGCAAAGCGATCGTGAGCAGCCGGTCGGCGAACTCCCACATCCGGGTGCCGCGCAGCGTCACGTGCGCCCCGATCGGCATGCCCTCGCGCAGCTTGAACTGGGCGATGGACTTCTTCGCGCGGGCCACGGCCGGCTTCTGCCCGGTGATCAGGGACAGGTCGCGGACCGCGCCCTCGATCAGCTTGGCGTCCCTGGCCGCCTCGCCGACACCCATGTTGACCACGATCTTGGCCAGGCCAGGCACCTGCATGACGTTGCCGTAGCCGAACTCCTCGCGGAGGGCGGGCGCGATCTCGCTGAGGTAGCGCTCCTTGAGACGGGGCGCGTCCGCCGGCGGAGCCGCCGTGGCCGCATCTCTCGTCGCTGCTGGCATCAGATGTCCTTACCGCTCGGCCGGGCAACCCGGACCTTCTTGCCGTCCTCGTCCACCCGGTAGCCGACACGGGCCGGCTTCTTCGTGTCCGGGTCGACGATCTGCACGTTACTCACGTGAATCGGCGCTTCGGCGTGCACGATGCCGCCCTGCTTGGCGCCCTGCATGCCCTGGGTGACCTTGGTGTTCTTCTTCACCATGTTCACGCCCTGGACCAGCACCCGCTGGCGCTCGGGGTAGGCGGCGATGACCGTGCCCTCGCGGCCCCGGTCCCGGCCCGCCACGACGATCACGTGATCGCCCTTCTTGATCTTCACTAGAGCACCTCCGGCGCGAGCGAGATGATCCGCATGAACCGCTTCTCGCGCAGCTCGCGGCCGACCGGGCCGAAGATGCGGGTACCGCGGGGATCCCCGCCGTCCCGGATCAGGACCGCGGCGTTCTCATCGAAGCGGATATAGGAGCCGTCACCGCGGCGGCGCTCCTTGCGGGTGCGCACGACGACGGCCTTGACGACATCGCCCTTCTTCACGCCGGCACCGGGAAGCGCGTCCTTCACGGTAGCCACGATGATGTCGCCGATGCCCGCGTATCGCCGGCCCGAACCGCCGAGCACACGGATGCACAAGATCTCCTTGGCACCCGTGTTGTCGGCGACCTTAAGCCGCGACTCCTGCTGGATCACGTCAACTCCTGCTTCCTCACGCCGGGCATCGCGGCCGGCGAATTCTGCCTTATCTGGCTTACTTGGCCTTTTCGAGTATCTCGGCCACACGCCACCGCTTGGTGGCCGACAGCGGCCGGGTCTCCATCAGCAGCACGCGGTCGCCAATGCCGCAGGCGTTGGCCTCGTCGTGCGCCTGGTACTTCTTGGTACGGCGGATGACCTTGCCGTACTTGGGGTGCTTCACGCGGTCCTCGACCTCGACCACGACCGTCTTGTCCATCCGGGCGCTGGTCACCAGGCCCTCGCGGGCCTTGCGGTAACCGCGGGCCGCTTCCCTGCTGGCAGCGGTCCCCGTGTTCTCACTCACTCCGGTCCGCCTCCTCGCCGGTCCCGCCGGCGTCCTCGTCAGAAAGCTCAACGACGATGCCGAGCTCGCGCTCCCGCATCACCGTGTAGATACGGGCGATCTCCTTGCGGACGGCACGCAGCCGCCCGTGGTTCTCCAGCTGGCCGGTGGCACCCTGGAATCGGAGGTTGAACAGCTCCTCCTTCGCCTCGGCCAGCTTGCTGCCCAGCTCGTCCTCGGTGGACGTCCGCAGCTCAGCGGCGCTCAGGCCGGTCGCCATCACGCCTCACCGCCCTCTCGCGTAACAACCTTGCAGGTCTTCAGCAAGCACAGCATCGGGAGCTTGTGGTTGAACATCAAGCTTCACCGCCCTCACGCGTTACGACCTTGCACTTCATCGGGAGCTTGTGGATCGCCCGGCGAAGCGCCTCCCGGGCGACCGGCTCGGCCACCCCGGACAGCTCGAACATGACCCGGCCCGGCTTGACGTTGGCCACCCACCATTCGGGCGAGCCCTTGCCGGAGCCCATCCGCGTCTCGGCCGGCTTCTTGGTCAGCGGCCGGTCCGGGTAGATGTTGATCCAGACCTTCCCGCCACGGCGGATGTGCCGCGTCATGGCGATACGGGCCGCCTCGATCTGCCGGTTGGTCACGTACGAGTGCTCGAGCGCCTGGATGCCGAACTCACCGAAGGCCACGCTGGTGCCGCCCTTGGCCTTGCCGTGACGGTCGGGCCGGTGCTGCTTACGGTGCTTGACCCTACGTGGAATGAGCATGTCCTAGCCCTCCGCTCCGGTTGCGCCCGCCGGGCTCGCCGGGGCCGCCGGGGCCGTTGCCTCGGCCGGGGCGGAGGCCGCAGCCGCCGGGCCCTGCGAGCCGCCTGGGCCACGGTCGGGCCGGTCGCCCCGCTCGCGGCGGTCCGGGCGGTCCGGGCGGTCCGGGCGGCCGCGACGCGGCGCGGGGCCACTCGGCCGGTCCCGGCGCGGGCCGCCGGCCCGCTGAGCGGCAGCCGCCGCCTCGCGGGCCGCCCGGGTCGCGGGTGCCTCGCCCTTGTAGATCCAGACCTTCACGCCGATCCGGCCGAAGGTGGTACGCGCCTCGTAGAAGCCGTAGTCGATGTCCGCGCGGAGCGTGTGCAGCGGCACGCGCCCCTCCCGGTAGAACTCCGAGCGCGACATCTCCGCGCCGCCGAGACGGCCGGAGCACTGCACCCGGATGCCCTTGGCGCCGCCCTTCATCGCGCTCTGCATCGCCTTGCGCATGGCCCGCCGGAACGAAACCCGGCTGGATAGCTGCTCGGCCACGCCCTGCGCGACAAGCTGGGCGTCGATCTCGGGGTTCTTGACCTCGAGGATGTTGAGCTGGATCTGCTTGCCGGTCAGCTTCTCCAGGTCGGTACGGATACGGTCCGCCTCGGCGCCGCGGCGCCCGATGACGATGCCCGGGCGCGCCGTGTGGATGTCCACCCGGACGCGGTCCCTGGTCCGCTGGATCTCGACCTTGGAGATGCCGGCCCGCTCCATGCCGCGCTGCAGCATGCGGCGGATCGCAACATCTTCCCTGACGTATTCCTTGTACAGCTTGCCGGCGTACCAGGTGCTGGTGAAGTCGGTCGTGATGCCAAGCCGGAACCCGTGCGGGTTCACTTTCTGTCCCACTAGCGGGTCCCTCCTTCGGCCTCGTCAGAGACGATCACCGTTATATGGCTGGTGCGCTTGTTGATGCGGTAGGCGCGGCCCTGGGCCCGCGGCCGGAACCGCTTGAGCGTCGGACCCTCGTCGACCCATGCCCGGCTCACCACGAGCGCGCCGCGGTCGGACCGCCGGTCGCTGGCCCCGGCATTGGCGATCGCGCTCGCCAGCACCTTGCCGACCGGGCCGCTGGCGGACTGCGGCGCGAAGGCGAGCACCGCCTGTGCCTGCTCGGCGGGCATTCCGCGGATCAGGTCCACCACACGGCGAGCCTTCCGCGGCGTGACACGCACGTAGCGCGCCTTTGCCCTCGCTTCCATCAGTTTCTCCGTCTCTGCGTCGTCGCGATCTAGCGCCGGCTGCGCCGATCGTCCTTCACGTGGCTGCGGAACGTCCGCGTGGGCGCGAACTCCCCGAGCTTGTGGCCGACCATCGACTCGGTGATGAACACCGGGATGTGCTTGCGGCCATCGTGGACGGCGATCGTGTGGCCCAGCATGGCCGGGATGATCATCGAACGCCGGGACCACGTCCGGATGACGTTCTTGCTGCCCTTCTCGTTCTGCGTGTCCACCTTCTTCATCAGGTGGTCGTCGACGAAAGGACCCTTCTTAAGGCTACGAGGCATCGCGTAGTGTTCCTTCACTCAGGATCGCGTTATCCGGATGACCGGAGTCCTGTTTCATCCACTTGTCCTGTCTGATCCGCCTGCACCGGCCGCTCGCCCGGGCCGCTGGCCCGGGCTCGTTAGCCGGTTCCGGATAACGCTCACCGGTCCTACCGCTTCTTCCTGCTACGGCGGCGGCTGATGAGCCGGTCGCTGGGCTTGTGGGCCCGCCGGGTGCGCCCTTCGGGCTGGCCCCAGGGGCTGACTGGATGGCGCCCGCCGGAGCTCTTGCCCTCGCCGCCGCCAAGCGGGTGATCGACCGGGTTCATCGCGACACCGCGAACGGAGGGGCGCTTGCCCTTCCACCGGTTACGTCCCGCCTTACCGAGCTTGATGTTGCCCTGCTCGGAGTTGCCGACTTCGCCGACCGTGGCCCGGCAGCTCACGTCCACCCGCCGGATCTCACCCGAGGGCATCCGGAGCTGGGCGTAGCTGCCCTCCTTGGCGAGCAGCTGCACGCCGGAGCCGGCCGACCGGGCGATCTTGGCGCCGCCGCCGGGCCGGAGCTCGATGGCGTGCACCACCGTGCCGGTCGGGATGTTGCGCAGCGGCAGGCAGTTGCCGGGCTTAATGTCCGCCGCGGCACCGTTCTCCACCCGGTCCCCCTGGGAGAGGCCCTGGGGGGCGATGATGTAGCGCTTCTCGCCGTCGGCGTAGTGCAGCAGCGCGATCCGGGCGGTCCGGTTCGGGTCGTACTCGATGTGCGCGACCTTGGCCGGCACACCGTCCTTGTCGTGCCGCCGGAAGTCGATCAGCCGGTAGGCGCGCTTGTGGCCGCCACCCTGGTGCCGGGTGGTGATCCGGCCGTGCACGTTCCGGCCGCCCTTGGAGTGCAGCGGGCGAACCAGCGACTTCTCCGGCTCGTCCCTGGTGATCTCGGCGAAGTCGGAGCCGCTGGCACCGCGCCGGCCCGGCGTGGTCGGCTTGTACTTACGGATAGCCATGAATGCTCAAATCTCCTGTATCGTGCCTGCCGCTAGCGGACCGGGCCGCCGAAGATGTCGATCCGCTCGCCCTCGGCCAGGGTGACGATCGCCCGCTTGGTGTCGGGCCGCTTGCCCCAGCCCACCCGGGTCCGGCGGCGCTTGCCCCGCCGGTTGACGGTGTTGACCCCGGTCACCTTGACGCCGAAGACCTGCTCGACCGCGAGGCGGACCTCGGTCTTGTTCGCATCCGGCGCCACGATGAACGTGTACTTGCCCTCGTCCAGCAGGCCGTAGCTCTTCTCGGAGATCACCGGCCGCAGCAAGATGTCCCGGGGGTTGTCGGTGCCCTTCACTGGGCTGCCTCCTCGCTACCCGTCGCACTGCCGCGGCCCACGAACGCCCGCAGCGCCTCGGCGGTAAAGACCACATGATCGGCGGCCAGCACGTCGTACGTGTTGAGCTGGGTGTCGGCGAGCACGCGCACGCCCACCACATTCCGCAGGCTCTTCCAGGTCAGCTCGTCGTCGCGGCGCGCGACGACCAGGACGGCGGCGCCGCGGCCGGAACCCGTCGCCGAACCCAGCACGGCCAGCGCGTCCTTCGTCCGGGGCTGGTCCCCGTCGACGAATCCGCTCACCACCTGCACCCGGCCGTGCCGCGCCCGGTCCGACAGGGCGCCGCGCAGCGCGGCCGCCTTCATCTTCTTGGGCGTCCGCTGCACGTACGAACGCGGCTGCGGGCCGTGCACGGTGCCGCCGCCGGCGTATTGCGGGGCCCGCAGCGAACCCTGCCGCGCCCGGCCGGTGCCCTTCTGGCGGTAGGGCTTCTTGCCGCCGCCGCGGACCTGGCCGCGCGTCTTGGTCGCGTGCGTGCCCTGCCGGGCGGCCGCAAGCTGGCCCACCACGACCTGGTGCATCAGCGGGATGTTGACCTTGGCGTCGAAGATCTCGTCGGGGAGCTCGGCGGTCTCGCTCGTGCCGACGATGGTGACGGCGGTCATCAGGCCTCCTTCGTAGCCGGCGCCTTGGCGGCGCTGCGGACCAGGATGAGGCCGCCCGCGGCGCCCGGGACCGCGCCCTTGATGAGCAGCAGTCCCCGGTCCGCGTCGACCGAGTGCACCGTCAGGCTCTGCACGGTGGTCCGCACGGCGCCCATCCGGCCCGCCATGCGCAGGCCCTTGAAGACCCGGCCGGGGGTGGCACAGCCGCCGATGGAACCGGGCGAACGGTGCTTGCGCTGGGTGCCGTGCGAGGAGCTGAGGCCCTTGAAGCCGTGCCGTTTCATGACACCGGCTGTGCCCTTGCCCTTGCTGGTACCGGTGGCGTCGACGAGCTGGCCGGCCGCGAAGACCTCAGCCGTGACCTCCTGGCCGACCTGGTACTCGGACGCGTCGTCGGTGCGCAGCTCCGCCAGGTACCGGCGCGGTGTCACGCCCGCCTCGGCGAAGATCCCGGCGACCGGCTTGTTCACCTTGCGCGGGTCGATCTCGCCGTAGCCGAACTGGACGGCGGAGTAGCCGTCCCGGTCCGGCGTGCGCACGGCGGTGACGACGCACGGTCCGGCCTTGACGACGGTGACGGGCGTTACCTGCCCGCTCTCGTCGAAGACCTGGGTCATTCCGAGCTTGGTGCCCAGGATGCCTTTCATCTGTGTGGCCATGTCGGTGCGTTCCTCAGAGCTTGATCTCGATGTCGACGCCGGCCGGCAGGTCGAGGCGCATGAGCGAGTCGACCGTCTTGGGCGTCGGATCGATGATGTCGATCAGCCGCTTGTGCGTCCGCATCTCAAAGTGCTCGCGCGAGTCCTTGTATTTGTGCGGCGAGCGGATGACGCAGTACACGTTCTTCTCAGTAGGCAGCGGCACAGGGCCCGCGACGCGCGCGCCGGTCCTGGTCACCGTGTCGACGATCTTGCGCGCCGAGCTGTCGATGACCTCGTGGTCATATGCCTTGAGCCGGATGCGGATCTTCTGTCCCGCCATTGGCTTGTTTGTCCTTCGCTTCCGTGGTGCCGATGCCGCTCTGCCCTGGCGTGCTAAGCGGCCGGGCCGGGGAGGCCCGGCCGCTCAGTCACAGCCGTTTACTTGAGAATCTTCGTGACCCGGCCGGCGCCGACGGTACGGCCGCCTTCCCGGATCGCGAAGCGCAGTCCTTCCTCCATGGCGATGGGCTGGATCAGCTCAACGTGCATGTCGGTCCGGTCGCCCGGCATGACCATCTCCGTGCCCTCGGGCAGGGTGACGACGCCGGTGACGTCCGTGGTCCGGAAGTAGAACTGCGGACGGTAGTTGTTGAAGAACGGCGTGTGCCGTCCACCCTCGTCCTTGGACAGGATGTAGACCTGGCCCTCGAACGAGGTGTGCGGGGTGTTGGTGCCCGGCTTGATGACGACCTGGCCGCGCTCCACGTCCTCGCGCTTGATGCCGCGGAGCAGCAGCCCCACGTTGTCGCCCGCCTGACCCTCGTCGAGGATCTTGCGGAACATCTCCACGCCGGTGACGGTGGTCGTCATCGGCTTCTCCTTGATGCCGATGATGTCGACCGTCTCGCTGGTCTTGATGACACCGCGCTCAATCCGGCCGGTCACCACGGTGCCGCGGCCGGTGATGGAGAAGACGTCCTCGACCGGCATCAGGAACGGCTTTTCGATCTCGCGCACCGGCTGCGGGATGCTCTCGTCGCAGGCGTCGAGCAGCTCGGCGACCTTCTGGCCCCACTCGGCGTCGCCCTCGAGCGCCTTGAGCGCGGACACCCGCACCACGGGCACGTCGTCGCCGGGGAACTCGTACTCGGTGAGCAGGTCGCGGACCTCGAGCTCGACGAGCTCGAGGATCTCCTCATCATCGACCATGTCCGCCTTGTTGAGCGCCACGACGATGTACGGCACGCCGACCTGGCGGGCGAGCAGCACGTGCTCGCGCGTCTGCGGCATCGGGCCGTCGGTGGCCGCCACGACGAGAATCGCCCCGTCCATCTGCGCGGCACCCGTGATCATGTTCTTGATGTAGTCCGCGTGACCGGGGCAGTCCACGTGAGCGTAGTGGCGCTTCTCGGTCTGGTACTCGACGTGCGAGATCGAGATCGTGATCCCGCGCTCCTTCTCCTCCTTCGCGTTGTCGATCTGGTCGAACGGCGTGAAGGGGTTGAGCTCGGGGTACTTGTCGTGCAGCACCCGGGTGATCGCCGCGGTCAGTGTCGTCTTGCCGTGGTCGATGTGCCCAATGGTGCCGATGTTTACGTGCGGCTTGGTCCGCTCGAACTTGGCCTTCGCCACTGGTGTCTCCTCGTTGCGATCCGCCCCACCGCAGTGGGGCCAGGCGCTTTACCGGCGCCGTGATTTCCTTACGTTTCTTCCTGCTACTCGCCGCGGGCCTTGGCGATGATCTCCTTGGCGATGCTAGGCGGCACCTCTGCATAAGAGTCGAACTGCATGGTGTAATCCGCCCGGCCCTGCGTACGGCTCCGCAGGTCCCCCACGTAGCCGAACATCTCCGACAGGGGCACGTGAGCCTTGATGACCCGGGCCCCGGAGCGTTCCTCCATCGCCTGGATCTGGCCACGCCGGCTGTTGAGGTCACCGATGACGTCGCCCATGTACTCATCGGGGGTCCTGACCTCGACCGCCATGATCGGCTCGAGCAGCACCGGGTTGGCCTGCGCTGCCGCCTTCTTGAAGGCCATCGAGCCCGCGATCTTGAAGGCGAGCTCCGAGGAGTCCACCTCGTGGTAGGCGCCGTCGGTGAGCGTGACCTTCAGGTCAACCATCGGGTAACCAGCGAGGACGCCGAACTCGGCCGCCTCCTGGCACCCCGCGTCCACCGACGGGATGTACTCCCGCGGGATCCGGCCGCCGGTCACCTTGTTCTCGAACTCGTAGCCACCGCCGTCGCCGCCGGTCGGCTCCAGGTTGATGACCACCCGGCCGAACTGGCCGGAGCCGCCGGTCTGCTTCTTGTGCGTGTACTCGATCTTCTCGACCTTCTTGCGCACGGTCTCCCGGTAGGCGACCTGCGGCCGGCCGATGTTGGCCTCGACCTTGAACTCCCGCCGCATGCGGTCGACCAGCACCTCGAGGTGCAGCTCGCCCATGCCGGAGATGATGGTCTGGCCGGTCTCCTCGTCGGTCCTGACCTGGAAGGTCGGGTCCTCCTCGGCGAGACGCTGGATCGCGGTGCCCAGCTTCTCCTGGTCGCTCTTGGTCCTCGGCTCGATCGCGACGTTGATGACCGGGGCCGGGAACGTCATCGACTCCAGCACCACGGGCTTGCCCAGGTCACACAGAGTGTCACCGGTGCTCGTGTCCTTGAGCCCCATCACGGCGACGATCTGGCCAGCTACCGCGACGTTGCGCTCCTCGCGCTTGTTCGCGTGCATCTGGTAGATCTTGCCGATCCGCTCCTTGCGCCCCTTGATCGCGTTCAGCACGCTGCTGCCGGTTTCCACCGTCCCGGAGTACACCCGGACGTACGTGAGCTTGCCCAGGTGCTGGTCGGCCATGATCTTGAAGGCCAGGGCCGAGAACGGCTCGTCGGGGTCGGAGTGCCGCTCGACCGCGGTCTCCTCGTCGCCCACGGCGTGCCCCTGGATGGAGGGGATGTCGAGCGGGCTCGGGAGGTAGTCCACGATCGCGTCCAGCATCGGCTGGACGCCCTTGTTCTTGAACGCGGTCCCGCACAGCACGGGGGTCACGCCGCCGGCGATGGTGACTCGCCGGATGGCCGCCACGAGCTGCTCCTCGGTGGGCTCGGTGCCCTCCAGGTACAGCTCCATCATCTGCTCGTCGTTCTCGGCGACGGCCTCCAGCAGCCGGTCCCGCCACTCGCGCGCGGCGGCGGCGTGGTCGTCGGGAATGGCCACGACGTCGTACTTGTCGCCCTTGCCCTCCGTCTGCCAGAGCAGCGCGCGCATCCGGACGAGGTCGATGACCCCGCGGAAGTCGGACTCGACGCCCCACGGCAGCTGAACCACGATGGGCTGCGCGCCCAGCCGGTCCACGATCATGTCCACGCAGCGGTGGAACTCCGCGCCAACCCGGTCCATCTTGTTGACGAAACAGATCCGCGGCACGTTGTAGCGGTCAGCCTGCCGCCACACGGTCTCCGACTGCGGCTCGACGCCGGCCACGGCGTCGAAAACGGCGACCGCGCCGTCCAGGACACGCAGGGACCGCTCGACTTCGACGGTGAAGTCCACGTGCCCGGGCGTGTCGATGATGTTGATGGTGTGGTCGCGCCACGTGGTCGTGGTGGCGGCGGAGGTAATCGTGATCCCCCGCTCCTGCTCCTGCTCCATCCAGTCCATGGTGGCGGCGCCCTCATGGACCTCACCGATCTTGTAGTTGATACCGGTGTAAAAGAGAATCCGCTCGGTCGTCGTCGTCTTGCCCGCGTCGATATGCGCCATGATCCCGATGTTGCGGACCTTGGCGAGATCTACGGCCGTCTTGATGGCCACGGTAAGTTGCCCTCGTTCCCTAAGCTTGAAAATTCACCAGCGGTAATGGGCGAACGCCTTGTTCGATTCGGCCATCTTGTGGGTGTCCTCGCGACGCTTCACGCTCGCGCCCAGGCCGTTACTCGCATCCAGGAGCTCGTTCATCAGCCGCTCTGTCATGGTCTTCTCGCGGCGCGCCCGTGCGTACTGCACGATCCAGCGCAGCGCCAGCGTGGTGCTGCGCGAGGCGCGCACCTCGACCGGGACCTGGTAGGTCGCGCCGCCGACCCGGCGGCTGCGCACCTCCAGCGTCGGCTTGACGTTGTCGAGCGCGCGCTTCAGCGTGACCACGGGGTCGTTGCCCGACTTGTCCCGGCAGCCCTCGAGCGCCCCGTAGACGACGCGCTCGGCCAGCGAGCGCTTGCCGTCCCTGAGGACCTTGTTGGCCAGTGCGGTGACGAGCGGTGAGCCGTAGACCGGATCGGTGACGAGCTGCCGCTTCGTCGCTGGGCCTTTGCGCGGCATGTCAGCTCTTCTCCTTCTTCGCGCCGTAACGACTGCGGGCCTGCTTGCGGTTGCGGACACCCTGGGTGTCGAGCGAACCGCGGATGATCTTGTAACGGACACCGGGCAGGTCGCGGACACGGCCGCCGCGGACGAGCACGATCGAGTGCTCCTGCAGGTTGTGCCCAACGCCGGGGATGTAAGCGGTGACCTCGATCTGGCTGGTCAGCCGGACACGCGCCACCTTGCGGAGCGCCGAGTTCGGCTTCTTCGGCGTGGTCGTGTAGACACGCGTGCACACGCCGCGGCGCTGCGGGCTTCCCTTCAACGCCGGGGTCTTGGTCTTCGCCACCTTCTCCTGGCGGCCCTTCCGGACAAGCTGCTGGATCGTGGGCACCGAGTCTCCGTCTTCCCTGTATCTTCCGCTGGCGCGCCGGGGCGCCTTTTCCTACGCGCCGGGGCGCGTTTCCCTGCCGGTCCGCGTGGCCAATCCGCGCGGTTAGACGCGGCTCGCCTGCGGTTTTATCTCCTGTCCCGACCCCCGAGGTCGGGCGTGTCGCCGACCCCAGGCAGACCCGGCCCATCACGAGCCGGAACTAATCGGGGAGTAACCGAGCGGTCAGTCAGGGCTATCCGGCCCGCACTCGGCCCTTAAGGCTCTGGGCTCGCGGCCGTTCCACCTGCTGACACGCATACGCGCCCGCCGTGTGACGGGCACGAAGACACAGGTTACCCAGCCCAGGCCCCCCTGGTCAAAACGAGGCCCAGCACCAAGTCCCTTGTGCCGTGGATAGTTTACACAACACCGCGCCTCACGAATTCATTTCCCGGCAGCCGTAGGCCTTTGCGGCGATTTGGGGCGGTGTTAGCCCGGGGGGACGACCCCCCGGAACCCCCCGAATGCGCTCCGCGCCCGCGCGGTGGTACTTCGCCGGCACACCGGCGCTCGCCGGGCCACGAGGGCCCGGCTCGCTGGCCGGTAACGAGCGCCTCGCCGTAACCCCGCGTGCGGTGCTCGCCGGTAGCACCGGCCACTCATCGGGCACGAGGCCTGGTTCGCTGGGCCGGTAACGATCGCCTCGCCGTAACCCGCATCCGGGTACCCGCGCCTCCGTCGCGGCAGAGGCACCTTTGCCTACACCCCGGTCGTGGCAGAGGAGCCGACACCTCTGCATACATAGGGCATGGGGGCGGAGGGGGCGGTTAGCGGGGCGGGGACGCGGCGCGGGAGCGGAGGACGCGAGGGCGCCTGGGAGCCGCATGCCGGGCATGCGGAAGGGCTCCCGGCTTAAGCCAGACATGCGGAAGGGCTCCCGGCGGGAGCCGGGAGCCCTTCGCGCTGTT
>CAVRHH010000015.1:0-77715 GCA_963720945.1 uncultured Actinomycetes bacterium
GCGGGATCATCGTGCAGCACGAAGTTGGTGTCGGTGGCCAGGATGATCCCGTTCAGCTCGAACGCGAGCCGCTGCGGGTCCTCACCTGCGGGGAGTTCGCCCTGCTCGATCGCGGTGGCCGCGAAGCCCTTGATCAGGTCCACGAACCCGGACTGGAACCCGGCGACCGCCTCCTTGACCGGGCCGGGGCGGGTGCCCATCTCCAGCGCGGCGCCGGCGAAGAAGCACCCGCCGGGGAAGGTGCGCCGCTGCAGGTGCTCGAAGAACGCCTCGCACACCGCGACGAGCTGGGCCAGGCCGGCCGGGGCGGCCAGGGCGGGCTGGACGACTTCGTCGGCGAAGATCCGCCCCGCCTCTTGCACGGTGGCCAGCTGGAGTTCCTGCTTGGAGCCGAAGTGCGCGTACAGGCCGCTCTTGCTCATGCCGATCGCCGCGGCCAGGTTCCCGATCGACAGGCCCTCCAGACCGTCCACGGTGGCCAGCGACGCGGCCGCGCGCAAGATCGCGGCCCGGGTGCGTTCCCCGTCCGCGCGGGGCTGCCGCGCCCGGGTGCGCGGATTCGTGGCACTCTCCGTCATCTTGACAAGATAGCACGACCGGTCGTACCGTCCATTTAGCGCGAACGATCGTGCTAAGTCCCCGGATGAAGGCCTGGCCGTCACGCAACTGACAAGGAGGCAAGCAATGGCCGGAAAGGCAGTGATAAGTCTCACCACCGGCATGGAAGACCCGGAGAAAGTGACCGTGGCGTTCCTGGTCGCGGTCGGCGCCGCCGAATCGGGGCGGCCGACCCTGATCTTCCAGGCCAAGGAAGCCGTCCGGCTCGCCCTGGAAGGGGTGGCCGCGGGTGTCGCCTGCGAAGGCTGCCCGCCCCTGCCGGACCTGCTGACCCGGTATGAGAAGGCAGGCGGGCGGTTCATGGTCTGCCCGGTCTGCTTCAACGCCAAGCACCTGGACAAGGGCAGCCTGCTGCCCAACGCCGAGCTGGCCGGAAGCGTCCAGCTATGGGAATGGATCGGCGACGAGGCAGCGACCACCTTCAGCTACTGACCATCTGCTCCGCGTGAGCAGCCGCGGGCGATGGCGGAGTTGCCGTTCGCCCTGCAGGCCGGGCGCGGGTCCCATGATTCCGATGTGTGACGATCAGGAAACCACCGGGACCCGCGCATGCCCAGGCTACGCCGGGCCGCCGGCCGGGACAGGCGGTTAGCTGCCGCTGCTGCCCGGGCGGAACCGGCCGCAGCACCCGGGTACCGCGCTGCCCGTCGGATATGAGCCAGGCGGAGTGGGCGGTCATCGAGCCGACGCTGCCCGCCCCGGCGTGGAAACACGGCCGGGGCGGGCGCCCGGCCGGGCACTGCCGCCGCGACATCGTCGACGGCATCCGCTACCTGGTCAAGGAAGGCATCCAGTGGCGGGCGATGCCCGCGGACTTCCCGCCTTACCAGACCATCTACGACACCATGGCGGGCTGGCAGGCCAGCGGCGCGACCGAGGCCATGCACGGCGAACTGCGCGAGCAGTGCCGGATCGCCGCCGGCCGCAAGCCCCAGCCCACCGCGGCGGTCATCGACTCCCAGTCGGTCAAGGCCGCCGAGGAGGTCGCCCGCGCCAGCCGCGGCTACGACGCGGGCAAGAAGATCAACGGCCGTTATCTTGAGCTGAAATTTTGATCATGGTTGTGACCTGCAGATACTCTGTCGGGACGGCGGGATTTGAACCCGCGACCCCTTGACCCCCAGATACTGGCACCTGCCCGTGAACCGCAGCGTATGCCAAGGTCAGTGAGCGTTCAGCAGTCCCCAGAGGTCCGCCGTGATCCGCCGTAATGCGTGCCCGTTGCTGTACCCGGGTGCTGTACAGCATCGGCGCCCACCCGCCTCGCGCGCCCGCTCTCACGGGCAGCGCCCCCAGCTTGGAAAGGCTCCGGGTACAGGGGCGCTGATCAGCCCGAGTGATGGAAAGCATGGTCAGCGGATTATGAGACCAGCGCTCATCGCGGTATCGATACCGTGCCTCACGTGCTTCAACTTCCCAAGCTGGGGGTGCTGGCCGCCACCGTTTGGCCGCGTATTTGCCACGACGATGCTCTCGGCGTACCTATAGCGGCCCTGAGAATCTGATGCCAGAGCCATCCTGCGGCGGTGGGACGGTAGGGTCATCTGCCGGCCCTTTTTGCCGAGGCGTGGACTGATGGCGCCGTGGTGCTGCGGTGTGCGAGAGTTGGCTGGCATGATAGAGGGGGTGGTGGTGTGCCGGGTGATGTTTTAGTGGCTCTGGCGCAGTTTGCTGGCCAGACGGTGGCGGGTGCGGCGATCACCGATGTGTGGGAGGCGGTCAGGGGCCGGTTCGCCCGCCTGCTGGGCCGCGGTGATACCCGCAAGACCGAGGTCGCGGAGCAATGGCTGGCGCAGACACGCCAGCAGCTCACCACGGCGGCAGGTGCTGGGCTGGAGCAGGCCCGGGAGGCTCAGGCGCAGCGGTGGGCGGGCCGGTTCGCGGATCTGCTGGATGAGGACCCCGGAGTGGAGGCGGCGCTTCGGGCCCTGGCGGAGGAGGTCGCGGCCCAGCTGCCCGCCACGGCGGTATCGGCGGCTGATCACTCGGTGGCGGCCGCGCGGGATGTGAAGATCACCGCATCCGGTGGCGGCACCGCGGCCGGGGTGATCCACGGGAATGTGGCGCCGCCAAGCCCTACCCCGCCGGGTCCGGCGAAACAGTAGCCGCACCCGGGGAGTGGAATCTGGCGCCCGGATCGGTGGCAGCCGACCGGGGCGGTACCGCTGTTGGCACCGTGGAATACCAGCGGCGGCCGGAGGTGGCCAGCCAGCCGGTACGGCTCGCCCCGCGGCCGGTGTTTCTGGCGGGCCGGGAACAGCTGCTCGCGGACCTGGACGCCCGGCTGACCAGCACGCAGGGGCAGTCCGGGCCCCGGCTGGTGGCCCTGTGCGGGCTAGGGGGTGCGGGCAAGACCAGCGTGGCGGTCGAGTACGCGCACCGCCATCTGGCCGAGGTCGCGGTGTGCTGGCAGCTCCCCGCCGAGGACCCGGCGGTCCTGGCGGCGGAGTTCGCGGTGCTGGCCGCCCAGCTCGGCGCGCGGGAGGTCGTTGACCCGCGAGATCCGGTGGCCTCGGTGCACGCGGTACTGGCCCGCCAGGACGCCGGCTGGCTGGTGCTGTTCGACAATGCGCCGGACCGGGCGTCGGTAGAGCCGTTCGTGCCGCCTGCTGGGCCTGGGCGGGTGCTGATTACCACGCAGAACCAGCATTGGCCGCCCGGCCAGGCCCTGGACGTCCCGGTTCTCGATTCGGAGGTCGCGGCGGATTTCCTGGTGAACCGCACCGGCGACGCAGATCGTGTGGCGGCCGGGGAGCTTGCGGGCGAGCTGGGCGGGCTGCCACTGGCCCTGGAGCAGGCCGCCGCCTACATGCAGGCCACCGGGACCACTCTGGCCCGCTACCTGCCGATGTTCCGGGCGCGGCAAGCCGATCTGCTGGCGCACGGCCAAGCTGCCGGGCACCCGGTCGACGTGGCCGCCACGCTGGGGCTGGCCCTTTCCCGCCTCGCAGATGAGGATCGGTCTGCGGCCGGCCTGATGCGCTTGCTTGCGTTTCTGGCACCCGAACCGGTACCGCTGGCCCTGCTGCTCGCCGATGAGCAACCCGCTGACCTGATCGGTCCCGAGGTCACCGAGGCGGTCGGGCCTTTGCTCGGTGATCTGGTGGCCGTAGGGACTGCGATCATCGCGCTGCGGCGTTACTCCCTGATCGCTCCAGCGGGGGACGGCCTGGTCCTGGTGCACCGCCTGGTGCAGGCCATGACCCGCACCCAGCTACCCGCGGATCGGGTGGACCAGTGGGAACGGGCCGCCACAGTCCTGGTCGAAGGGGTGGTCCCCACCGACCCGGAACTTCCCGCGGCGTGGCCGGTATCCGCGGTGCTCCTGCCGCACGCCCGCGCCGTCCTTGACCTGACCAGCGGCGGCCTGTGGCGGGTTACGCAATCCCTGGGCCATAGCGGCAGCTACACCGCAGCCCGAGACCTGTCCCGGCTGATCACCGACGCGCACACGAAAAGCGATGCGTACGGCCCCGAACACCCCGACACCCTGGCCGCCCGCCAGGAACTCGCCCGCTGGACCGGGGAGGCAGGGGACGCGGCCGCGGCCCGCGACCAGATCGCCGCCCTGCTGCCCATCTGCGAACGGGTCCTGGGCCCCGAGCACCCCGCCACCCTGGCCACCCGCCATAACCTCGCCCGCTGGACTGGGGAGGCCGGGGACGCGGCCGCGGCCCGCGACCAGTACGCCGCCCTGCTGCCCATCCGCGAACGGATCCTGGGCCCCGAGCACCCCGACACCCTGGCCACCCGCCACAGCCTCGCCTACTGGACCGGGCAGGCCGGGGACGCGGCCGCGGCCCGCGACCGGATCGCCGCCCTGCTGCCCATCCGCGAACGGATCCTGGGCCCCGAGCACCCCGCCACCCTGGCCACCCGCCATAACCTCGCCTACTGGACCGAGCAGGCCGGGGACGCGGCCGCGGCCCGCGACCAGTACGCCGCCCTGCTGCCCATCCGCGAACGGATCCTGGGCCCCGAGCACCCCGACACCCTGGCCACCCGCCACAGCCTCGCCTACTGGACCGGGCAGGCCGGGGACGCGGCCGCGGCCCGCGACCAGTTCGCCGCCCTGCTGCCCATCTACGAACGGGTCCAGGGCCCCGAGCACCCCGCCACCCTGGCCACCCGCCATAACCTCGCCCGCTGGACCGAGCAGGCCGGGGACGCGGCCGCGGCCCGCGACCAGTTCGCCGCCCTGCTGCCCATCCGCGAACGGGTCCTGGGCCCCGAGCACCCCGACACCCTGACCACCCGCCACAGCCTCGCCTGCTGGACTGGGGAGGCCGGGGATGCGGCCGGGGCCAGCGACCAGTTCGCCGCCCTGCTGCCCATCCGCGAACGGGTCCTGGGCCCCGAGCACCCCGACACCCTGGCCACCCGCCACAGCCTCGCCTACTGGACCGGGCGGCCGGGGATACGGACGCTGGCGCGGACTGACTGATCAAGAAGCTCACAGACCTATAAGTGCGGGACCATCGCATAGCGCCATTGGCACGGAAGGCACCAAGGCGCTGTTAGTCCTCTTCACGCAGCTCCCCTACCAGCCCAAATTCCAACAGCATGACTAGCGGATCGTGAGACCAGCGCTCATCGCAGCACGGATACTGCCCTGACCTCCCCTAAGGTCACGACCAGCGGCACGGCTTGCCACCGTTTGGCCGCGTATTTGCCACGATGAAGCTTCCCGGAAGGGTCCGTGACAGCCGCGGCGGCACCGCACTCAACTCAATCGCGCCGCCGCCCGAACGGCTTAACCCCGGGCGCTAAGCGCCGCGCGGCGGATCTCCCCTCCCTGCCCGGGGCGAGCGCGACGGTTTTCAAGACCCGTACGGAAACCATTCTGAACTGCGCAGATGCCCAGATCTGCTGAAAGCTTGGGCGCATATTTGGCGCGATCAAGCGGTTTCCGCGGATCGGCTGGCAGAGCAGCCGTCTTGTAAACAACCAGGCTTCCCGAACACGCTGGGCTGCTGACCTGGCAGGACGTGCTGGCGTGGCATTGGCTGCAGGCTGTCTGGGCACGCATTCGGCACAACCAGGCTGCACATGCCTCTGTGGGGAACCGCCAGTTGCTGCATTGGGCTGCAGCGCACCGCCAATCGCTCTGAGCACAGATAGCGCTTCGCCGTGGGCAGGACATGGTGTCCTGGGGGAGTTGAACTGCTCGGCTATCTGCTCGCATTGACCCGCCGCTGAGTCTGTGATCAGCAGCCGATCAGGCCGTGCCGTCGCCGGTCGCGTCGGCTTGATCGAGCAGGGATGTGATTGTCCCGGCCAGCTTGGTGTCACCGGCAGCCTGGGCCAGCAGGCCGGTGAAGGGCTCAGCGCCCAGCTCGCGTCGGCAGGCGGCAAGACGGCGCGAATCGATCACGGCCTGCGGGACGCCAAGCTGGAGCCTGATCGCTAGCGCCTTGACATGCCAGGCGATGACCGCAGCGGCCGGGCCGCCGCGGTCAGCGCCGTCGTGCGCGTGCTGGAAGACATCTGGGCGATGATCCGGGCCCGGCACGGCCAGGTCCCGCCCGTCGTGATCATCATCGCGTCCGGTACCGAACGCAAGCAAGCCGTGTGGGGCTACCACGCCCCGGGCCGCTGGGTCACCGGAAACGAGCAGCGCGCCGAAATCATGATCAGCGGCGAAGGACTGCGCCGCGAACCGGCCGACGTGCTTGGTGTCCTGCTGCACGAGGCCGCCCATGCCCTGGCCGATGTACGCGGCATCAAAGACATCTCCCGCCAGGGCCGCTACCACAACACCAAATACAAGGCCCTCGCCGAAGAACTCGGCCTGGCCGTCCAATCGCATCCCGCCATCGGCTGGGCGCTCACTACCGTTCCCGGCCCGACCATCGAGGCGTACAAAGACCAGCTCGTCGCCCTCCAGGACGCCATGACCCTCTGGCGCACCGACGAAACCCAGATCCCCACCCCCCGGCGCAACTCGAACCTAATCGCCGCGATCTGCCCATGCGGCCGGTCCATCCGCGCCGCCGCCTCCACCCTGGCCGAGGCACCCATCGTGTGCACCGCCTGCGGCGAGCCCTTCACGGCCAAGAACGCTGACGCTTAAGCGTCAACTCGCAGCGTTCACGGCCCTTCCCGCGACGCGTCTTTCTGCCCGGTTTCGTCCGGTGCGCGTGCGGTCCATCTTCACCAGTTCAGGCACGGGGCCGGGTCTTGTCCTGCCCAGGTCAGCCCGGCCCCGGCCTCATCCACTCACCTCGGCAAAGGACGTGGACACCATGCAATCTACCCACCTGCTCACCTGGGACCCGTGCGTCCCGGCGCTGGAAGGCGCCCGCATCCGGGGCATCTTCACCGAGTTCTACGACCCGCACGGCCACCGCTTCGGCTTGCCCACCTACCCCTTCCACAGTGCCCCCGACGGCCTGTTCACCATCCGCCAGCTCCGCGACAAGGGACTGCGGCCCGGCGGTCAGGAACCCGCCGCCCAGATCATGTGGCGGCGCAACGGCCGCCGCAAGAACAAGCGCTGCGTCGCCTACCTGTACCGCATCGAACTCGCCCTGCCGAAACGGCATGCCACCCCGGCTCAATTGACGGCGATCGGCAAAGCGCTGGCCGCTCGCCGCACCTGCGCCACTTGTGGCACTCAGAAGGACTACTACATTCCGCGTTCAACTGGCGAATGCAACGACTGTGCGGCCGGGGGCTACCGATGATGGCCCCGCCCGCCGAACGGCGATCCGGTGTCAACCGTTCCTTGACACCCAAACGGTCCGTACGGGTCACCGAGAACGACGAGTACGCCGCGTTCCTCCGTCGTGCTATTGCCGCTTACAGCCGCCGCGTCGCATCCGGCGACATCGACGCCCTCGCCGACATCACCCGGCTCGCCGATCACCTCGATCAAGCCATCACTGAGGCCGTCCATGGGTTGCGCACCGGCGCGGGCTACTCCTGGGCCGACATCGCCTTGCGGCTCGGCATCAGCCGCCAGGCCGCCCAGCAACGATGGGGCACCACCCCCGGTCACGACCACGACCACGACGGCCCCGGCATGACTGGGAGCCGCCCGTGACCCCGCCCGGCTTCCTGCTGGCTCCCGCACCCGGACCACGCCACGGCCCGGGCACGGGGGCGAACACCCAAGCCGCCCACCTGCACGCCCCCGTCAGCGCGTTCGCCCGTGCCCGCGACGGCTACCTGATCAGGCGCGTCACGCAGGTCCGCCCGCCCACCGCATTCGACCCCGGCATCGAGGCCGAGATCATCCCGGCCAGTTCCATCAACCCCGCCGCCTATGACGCCTGGCTGGATCACATCTGGCCCGCCGCCGGATGCGCTCATCCCATCCGTCTTGGCGGGCAGATCCACCGGGTTGACCCCGCTACCGGTGAGGTCACCTCGACGCTGCCGACCTCGGGCATGCCGGACGGGATTATCTACAAAGCGTGCGGCAACCGCCGCGTCTCGGCCTGCCCGTCGTGTGCGGAGACCTACCGCCGGGATGCTTTCCAGCTCATCCGCGCCGGGCTGATCGGCGGCAAAGGCGTCCCCGCGCACGTCGCGGCGCACCCGGCCGTGTTCGCCACCTTCACCGCCCCCTCCTTCGGCCCCGTCCACACGCGGTCTGTGCGGCGGCACACTTGCACCGGCAAGGCCCACTGCCGTTGCCAGGCAGAGCCATGCCGCGCCCGGCGTGAGGTGGAAGTGTGCCCGCACGGCCGCAAGCTGGCCTGTTTCAACCGTCATGCCCGCGACTATGCCCGGCTCGGCCAGCCGCTGTGCCCGGACTGCTACGACCACGCTGCCCATGTGGTGTGGAACAACCAGGCCGGTGAACTGTGGCGGCGCACCAAGCAAGCCATCGAACGGCATCTCAACCAGCTCGCTCGGCACCGCCATTTGCTCTACGGCGTCCGCGTCAGCCATGGCAAGGCCGCCGAATATCAGGCCCGCGGCGCGGTCCACTTCCACGTCCTGCTCCGCCTCGACGGCCTGGACCCCGCCGACCCCGCGCGGCTGCTGCCCCCGCCTCCCGGTTTGACCGCCGCCGACCTCGAGGACGCCACCCGGCACGCCGCCGCCATCATCACCTGCCAGACGCCACCTCATCCGGCCCGGCCTGCAGGCTGGCTGATCGGCTGGGGACCCGAACTCGACGTGCGGGTCATCACCCTGGCGGCCACCGGTTCGATCACCGACCTGATGGTCGCCTCCTACCTGTCCAAATACTCCACCAAAGGCACCGAGGTCACCGGGCACGCCTCCAAGCGGCTCACCCCGGCCACCATCAGCCTGCACGCCAAAGCCGACGGTACCCACGCCGAACGGCTCATCCACGCCTGCTGGAAGCTTGGCACCTACCCGGACTACATGAGCTTGCAGCGGTGGGCGCACATGCTCGGCTTCGGCGGTCACTTCCTCACCAAAGGCCGCTACTACTCCGTCACCTTCACCGCCCTGCGTGCCGCTCGCATCTTCTACCGGCGCACCCAGGACGCAGGCCCCGAACACGAGCCCATCCGCACCGCCGACCACACGGGTAATGAGGAAACCACGCTGTTCGTCGGCAACCTCAGCTACGCCGGAACCGGCTGGAAAACCACCGGAGACGCCCTCCTCGCCAGCACCGCCGCCGACCAAGCCAGAAAACGTCGTGAAGCCGGAAACGACGAACTTACTGACCAATACAACCGCAGGGCCGGCCGCCAGGCTGCATAACTGATCGCCACCTTTGACGCTTAAGCGTCAAAACCTTATGAGGTAATTTCACGGGAAAGGAAAGAACCGTAATGGCTGTCGCGTCAGCACCTGACCCGGAACAGCTGAACGACCTCCAGCTTTACCGGGTCAAAGATGCGATGCGGCTATTGAACCTGAGCCGCACCGTCATCTATGAACAGCTCCGGGCAGGACGGCTCCGGTCAGTCCAGCAAGGCCGGGCCCGGCTAATTACCGCCGACGCGATACGCGATTACATCACTCTCCTTAAGGACGAAGCGAAGGAGACGGCAACGTGACAACGCGGAGGGCACGTGGCGACGGGGGCTTGCACTGGGACGACAAGCGTCAGCGCTGGATCGCCTCGGTGACCATCGGCTACGACGGCCGGGGCAAGCGGATCACACGCAGAGCTAGCGGGAAGACCAAGACCGAAGCCAAGACCAAGCTGCGTGAACTCCTCCGCGACCAGGACGACGGCCTGCCCACTCCCGTAGACGGCTACACCGTCGCCGACGCGGTGGCCTACTGGCTCACCTATGGGTTGCGGGGCCGTGATGAGGCCACCGTCTCCAACTATACCACCTTGGCCAAGACGCACATCCTGCCCACCCTCGGCGGGCGGAAACTGCGCGAATTGTCCGCCGAGGACGTAGATCAATGGCTAACCACTGAATCACGCCAATGCAGTACCCGCACGCTGCGGCTGCTGCATTCCATCCTTAGCCGCAGCATCCGCAATGCGCAGGCACGGGACAAAGTACGCCGCAATGTCGTTCTGCTATGCGACGTGCCAACGGGCCGTAAAGGGCGGCCATCCAAAGCGCTCACACTCAGTCAGGCAACGGCTATAATAAACGCTGCCACTGAATCACGGTTGTACGCCTACATTGTGCTTTCCCTGCTAATCGGTGCGCGTACGGAGGAACTGCGTGCCCTGCGCTGGTGCCATGTCGACCTGTCCGGGAACCTGGACGCGACCATGCCGGTCCCGCCGTCAATCTCGGTGCTGCGCTCGGTCCGCGCCGGGGGAGACACCAAAACCCGCCGGTCCCGGCGGGCTCTGGCTATGCCGCAACGGTGCGTGGACGCGCTCAGCGCGCTATGGGACGCACGGAGATGTACGCACACTCATCGCGCTGAGTGTGACTGCCTGGTGTTCACCAGCCGTGTGGGGACGCCGCTGGACACGCACAACGTGCGGCGTGACTTCCGGAAGGTCGCCGAGGCCGCCGGGCTCACAGCGGGGGAGTGGACACCCCGCGAGCTGCGGCACAGCTTCGTGTCGCTGCTGTCCGACGACGGCATGCCCATCGAGCACATCGCCCGCCTGGTCGGCCACACCAGCACGGCCGTCACCGAGACCGTGTACCGGCAGCAGATCCGGCCCGTCATCGTCGGAGGGGCCGAGGCGATGGACCGTATCTTCCGTGAGAGCGCTACGGCATCTGGGCCGATAGTCACTCAATTAGTCACTCAGAGGTTGGTTCCATGATCGGAAGTTGCCTCTGACCAGTCGGGACGGCGGGATTTGAACCCGCGACCCCTTGACCCCCAGTCAAGTGCCCTACCAAGCTGGGCCACGTCCCGGTGCGCCAGGCGCACACACCCGCCGAACCCGGCGGGTTTTCATACCTTAGCGCAGCCGCGGGGTGCCTGGTGCCACCGGACAGCAGCGGCCCTTGGCAGGCGGACAGCATGGGGCCGGTGCCACCCGGAGAGCAGCGGGCCCTCGGACGCCGGACAGTACGGGGCCGGGGCCGCCCCACCGGACCAGGACCCCGGCCGCCGGACAGCACAGGGCCGGGGCCGGGGCCGCCGGACAGCCGCCGTCCGCGGCGGGGCGGGGGTGATCCCGGACGAACCGGCTCCTGACCGCATACGCCGACACGCGCGGGGAAGCAACGGAATCACGGGAACCAGCTACTAGAGTGAACTCGTTTTACGGTGACCCGGCGCCGCAGCCTGCGGCGCAGCCACCGAGGAGGAATGGGGTCAGGTGAGGGCATCCGAGCGTGATTCCATGTCCGGCTGGTATGGCCCGGGACCCGACGACACCACCCAGCCGTACGCCCAGGGCGGCCCGCGCCCCCCAAGGCCCCGCTCCCATGCCCCCCGAAGGCCCCGCACCCAGGGCCCGTCCCGCACCACGCGCCCGCTGAAGAACAGGCGCCGCTGGCCGGTCCGCCTCGCGAAGATCCTCACCGTCATCGTCGTCCTGCTGGTGATCGTCGTCGGCGGCCTGTGGCTGGTCACCCCGTCGGTGAGCCAGGCGCCCGCCCTGGTCCAGGCGCAGGCCGTGCAGCACGGCATCAGCTACCCGGGCGTCCAGCCCCCGCAGCGGTTCACCGAGGCACTTGTCGCGACCGAGGACCACCGCTTCTACTCCAATCCCGGCGTTGACCTGTTCGCCGTGGCGCGGCTGGTCGCCGGGAAGATCAGCGGGCATGCTGACCAGGGCGGCAGCACGCTGGAGCAGCAGCTGGCCAAGAATCTCTACACGGCGGGACGCTCCGGGTTCACGGTCGAGACCGAGCAGGTCGTGCTGGCCATCAAGCTGAACACGAGCTACAGCAAGGCGCAGATCCTGCAGATGTACGCGGAGGTCGCCTACTACGGCGACAATTATTACGGGCTCCGCTCGGCCAGCTGCGGCTACTTCGGCGTCGAGCCGGCTCAGCTGTCCTGGCCGGAGGCCGCGGTGCTGGCGGGCGTAGTGAACGCGCCCACCGTCGATGACCCGCGCACCAACCCGCAGAACGCCCGCGCCCGCGAGGAGCACGTCGTCGGGCGCCTGGTGGCCGTCGGCGACCTGACCCAGGCGCAGGGCACCGCCGTGCTTGGCACGTCGCTGAACCTGGTGCCCAAGGGAACTGGCTGCGCCAGCTGAGCGAACTGGCTGCGCCAGCTGAGCGAACCGGCTGCGCCAGCTGAGCGAACCGGCTGCGCCAGCTGAGCGAACCGGCTGCGCCAGCTGAGCGAACCGGCTGCGCCAGCTGAACGCCGTAACGTCAGGAACTCCCGAACGGCCTTCATCCGACGCCAGCGGCCGGCGCAGGCCGCCCCCTTCCCGGCCCAGCGGGCCCGGCGCCAGCCGCCGGCGCAGGCCGCCTCATCCCACGCCCAGCGGGCCCGGCCTCAGTGTCCGGTGAGCCGTACGAACACGGTCAGCGCGCCGATGACCAGGGCGGACGCGCCGCCCAGCTCAAGGATCTGCAGGCCTTCTGAGTAGTCCACGGCCGTCTCGGCGAAGCTTACGGCCAGGACGAGGACGATCATCGAGGCGACCCGGCCCTTGAGGTCGTTCAGGTCGCGCATGGTCAGCCACGCGGGCAGCGTCGTGGCCTCGTCCCGCGGGATCTCCCTGATGAACAGCTCGTAGAACCCGATGGCCGAGATGAGCAGCGTGGCCCCGATCAGGAACAGGTCGACGTCCAGCAGGAACAGGCCGACCTGGTGGCCGACCGGGAAGGGATGGTCGCTGACGACGCGGATACTGTCTACGAACACGGCGATTCCGTAGGCGAAGGCGCCCAGGGCGGCCAGGATGAGGAACGCGACGGGGATGAGCGCCATTCGCATCGAGGCGACCAGGGCCCTCTCGGCTCGGGCGCTAAACGGCCGCATGTCCTGCTCTGGGCCCGTTTCTGCTGCTCCGGCCTCTGGCTCGTCCTGCATCTCGCTTCTATACCACGACATATCCAGGCCAGGGCAGCCGCCACCCCGGCGCGCTCAGACCGGCCAGCGGATCCGCCGGGAACGGCGGGGGAGAGTGATCGGCGAAGAAGAAGCCAGCGGTCAGTTGACCGACGGCTGGGGGTAGATCTCCTCGGGCTCGGGCGGCCGCGTCTCGTCACCGGCCCGGTGCCGCCCGGGGGCGTGCGTCCCGTGCGGGCCCGTCATGTGCACGGCGCCTGCGTGCGCGCCGTTCGGGGACGCCCCGTGCGCGTAGCCGCCATTCGCGTACGCCCCATCGGGGTACGCCTGGTTCGGCTGGGCCCCGTGGGGGTGCGGCTGGGGGTGCGGCGCGGCGGGCGGCGGCATCTCGTGCGGCAGCACGGTGGGCGCCACCTCGGCGGGTTCCTCGTTCACGTCGAGGAAGACCCACTTGCGGTAGGACCACAGCCGGAACAGTGTGCCGAGCCCGATGCCCACGATGTTGGCGACGTTGTAGGACAGCGGGTCGGTCATGTGCAGGCCGTAGTGCACGGTCGCGACGACGGCTTCCTGGATGCCCAGCCCGACGACGTTGAGCAGGACGAACAGCATCGTCTCGTGGCCGAGGCCCTTGCCCTGGCGGTGCTTGAAGGCCCAGTGCCGGTTGCCGAGGAAGGTGACAACGGTGGCGACGATGTAGCCGACGACCACCGACGTCAGCGCGCCCATGCCGAGGCCGAGGTGCGCGCCGTCGGTCACGCCGAGCTGGACGAAGAAGCCGATACCCCCGACGACGCCGAACTTGGCGATCTCGTGAATCCGTACCGCGTATCGCGCGTAAGTATCACGGATGTATTTCACCTGGTCGACGGTCCCTTCGATCTGCACCGTGTACATACGGGAACGTTTGATGAGGTTACCTGCCCAAGCCCGGTTACACACATTGGAGCCGGAAAACGCGTTGTTAAATTGTCCGGGCTGCGAGGTAACGTCACGAAGGTGTCACACGCTGCCGAAGCCGAGGTACTTGTCCGGGCCCGCGGCCTCACTAAGCGGTTCGGGGACTTCACCGCGGTCGACGGCATCGATTTCAGCATCTCACGGGGTGCGGCGTTCGGTTTCCTCGGCCCCAACGGAGCGGGCAAGTCCTCCACGATGCGCATGGTCGGCTGCGTGTCCCCGCCGACCAGCGGCGAGCTGACCATCCTGGGCCTGGACCCGGTGATACACGGCCCGGCGATCCGGGCCCGGCTGGGCGTCGTCCCGCAGGAGAACACCCTCGACATCGAGCTGACGGTCCGGGAGAACCTGCTCGTGTACGGGCGGTACTTCGGCCTGCCCCGGGCCGTGATCCGGGCGCGCAGCGAGATGCTGCTGGAGTTCGTCCAGCTCAGCGACCGTGCCGAAGATCAGGTTGACCCGCTGTCCGGCGGCATGAAGCGCCGCCTGGTCATCGCCCGCTCGCTGATCAACGAGCCGGACATCCTGCTGCTGGACGAGCCAACCACCGGGCTGGACCCGCAGGCCCGGCACATCGTGTGGGACCGGCTGTTCCGCCTCAAGCAGCGCGGCGTCACCCTCATCCTGACCACGCACTACATGGACGAGGCCGAGCAGCTCTGTGACCGGCTGGTGGTCATGGACGCCGGCCGGATCGTGGCGGAAGGCTCGCCGCGCGCGCTGATCAGGCAGTACTCCACCCCGGAGGTCCTCGAGCTCCGCTTCGACCCGGGCGATCACGAGCAGGCGGCCGAGAAGCTCACCGTGCTGCCCGCGGAGACCGCCGAACGGCTGGAAGTGCTCGCCGACCGGGTGCTCGTCTATACCCGGGATGGCGATGACGCGCTCGCGGCGGTCCGCGGGCTCGGCCTCGAACCGCTCACCTCGCTGGCCCGGCGCAGCACGCTCGAGGATGTGTTCCTCCGGCTGACCGGCCGCCAGCTGGACGACTGATGGACGACGGGCCACCCTGCCGATGAGCACGGACGTTACCCAGGCACCGGCCGCCGCCGTGCCGCCGGCCAACGGGGGAGCGCGGTGGTCGTTCGCGCTGCGTGAGTTCCGGTTCTGGCTGACCGATTACCGGCGGACCTGGCGTGGCTCGGTGATCTCCAGCGTCCTGGGCCCGCTGCTCTACCTGGGCGCGATGGGCGCGGGCCTGGGAACCCTGGTGAACCGGCACGCGGGCGGTGCCCTCGGTGTCAGCTACCTGGACTTCATTGCGCCGGGGCTGCTGGCCGCCACCGCCATGCAGACCGCGTTCGGTGAGGGACTGTACCCCGTGCTCGGCTCGGTCAAGTGGGTGCAGAACTACTTCGCCGCGGCCGCCAGCCCGCTGCGCCCGGCCGACGTGTTCCGCGGTCACCTGCTGTTCGTCATCCTGCGGCTCACCATGAACTGCGGTGTGTTCCTGGCTGTCATCGCCGCGTTCGGCGCGGCCCGGTCGGCGCTGGCCATCGCGGCCCTCCCGGCCGCCGTGCTGACCGGCCTGGCGTTCGCGCCGGCCCTGATGGCCTGGGCGGTGACCCGGGCTCGCGACACCAGCTTCAGCGTGCTCTTCCGGTTCCTGATGGTCCCGCTGTTCCTGTTCTCCGGCACCTTTTTCCCGATCACGCAGCTGCCGGGGTGGCTGCAGCCGGTGGCCTACGTGACCCCGCTATGGCACGGCGTGGAGCTGTGCCGCTCGCTCAGCCTCGGCACCGCCGACCTGGGCGGCGCGGCCGTGCACGCCGGCTACCTGCTCGCCCTCGCGGCGGCCGGCTGCCTACTGGCCGGGCGGACCTACCGGAGGCGGCTCAATGAGTAGCGTGCCCGCCAGCCCGCGGCTGCCGCTGCCGGGCCTCCTCGGCCGGTCGCTGGCCAGGGGCCGGGCCGGCCTTCCGCTGGTCGAGCGGAACGCCCGGGCCTACCGCCACCTGTGGATCGTCCTGGTCGCCGGGGTGCTGGAACCGCTGTTCTACCTGCTGTCGGTCAAGGTCGGCCTGGGCGCGCTGGTCGGGCCGGTGGCCGGGCCCGGTGGCCGGCCGGTCGGGTACACCGAGTTCGTGGCGCCCGCGCTGCTAGCCACGTCCACGATGAATGGCGCGGTTTACGACTCGACGTTCAACGTGTTCCACAAGCTGAAGTACGCCAAGGTCTACGAAGCCGCGCTCGCCACCCCGATGGGCCCCGGTGACGTCGCGCTGGGCGAGATCACCTGGGCGCTCAGCCGCGGCCTGATGTACGCGATCATGTTCCTGGCTGTGATGGCGGCGCTGAGGCTGGTGCATTCCGCCTGGCTGCTGGCCGCGATCCCGGCGGCGGTGCTCATCGGTTTCGCCTTCGCCGGGCTCGGCATGGCGGCCACCACCTTCATGCGCAGCTGGAAGGACTTCGACTTCATCATCCTGGCCACGCTGCCGATGTTCCTGTTCTCCAGCACCTTCTACCCGCTGAGCGTGTACCCGCGCGGCCTTCAGATCGTGGTCGAGTGCACGCCGCTGTACCAGGCGGTCGCGCTGCTGCGCGGTTTCGCCCTCGGCGACGTGGGCCCGGCCATGCTCGGCAACGCCGCCTACCTGGCCGTCCTCGGCCTGGCCGGCCTCTACGTGGCCAGTCGCCGGATCCGCCGCCTGCTGCTGAAGTAGCCGCGGCCGGCCCCACTCTGGGGGAGCGCCGGCCGCGGCCATTTCTTACCGGGATATGTAACGGAACGCAGTCCGGTGAGCAGTCCCCCCACCCTTAACGGAGTGCCGCCAGTCCGGGCCAGCCTGCGTCCCCGCCACCTGATCCGCCTGGGCCGCATGCCGGGGCCGTCCGCACCGCCCCGCCCAGGGCCAGCGCCGTGAGGGCCATCACCGCCACGCCGTACTGCACGGCCGTCGCCAGCAGGTCGCCCTCGTGCACGAGCAGGAACCCGGCGATCACCGCGGGCAGGCCCATGGCCAGGTAGGAGATCACGTAGACGACGGACAGCACCCCGGCGCGCTGGTGCGGCGCCGCCAGCGGGATCACCGAGCGGATCGCGCCCTGGAACGCCCCGCCGAACCCGGCGCCCGCGATCGCCGTCCCCACGAAGAACCCGGCCACCGAGCCGAACCTCACGGCCAGCAGCGTCAGCCCGACCCCCGCGATCGCCCCGGCCGCGGCACCGGTCGACAGGCCCTGGATGATCCGCGCGATCAGCAGCTGGGGGACGGTCGCGGCAGAGGCACCTTTACCTGCAAAGGCGGGGCAGGGGGCAGGAGGAGGCGCGGGCGCGGCGCGATCGGGGAGATGAGCGGCGCGCGGGATGGGTGGGCGGGAGCGTGTAGGCTGCCTGCGATGCCGGAAGAGGGGCCCCGCGGGCTGGAAAGCGACGGCACGGAAGCGGCGAGCGCGACACGTGTCGGCCCCGCCGGGCGGCCATCCGGCCCCCTCGATATTCCCGGCGCCGCTGGCCCTGCGCCTCCGGGTTCTGACGCCCCGTGGCCGGGGACTCCAGGCGCCAGCACTCCCACCACCAGGGCGGCTGCCACTGGCCCGCAGAACACTCCAGCCCCGGGCCCGGCCCGGCCGGACTCCGGCACACCCGGCACCCCCGGCACACCGCAGCGGCGGTACCTGGCGCCGTGGCTGATCGCGGCGCTGGTGTTCGCCGTTTACCTGGTGATCTCGCTGTTCCGGTATCTGCAGCTCGACCCCTCGTCCTGGGACCTGGGCATCTTCACCGAACTGGTCAAGCAGTACGCGCACCTGCACGCGCCGATCGCCGACGTCCGGGGGGCGGGCACCAACCTGCTCGGCGATCACTTCTCACCGATCATCGCGCTGATCGCGCCGTTCTTCCTGGCCGCGCCGTCCGCGGCCACGCTGCTGGTCGCACAGGCCTTCCTCACCGCGGTGTCGGTGCTCCCGGTGACCTGGGCCGCGGCGGAGAAGCTGGGCCGCCGCGCCGGGGCGGCCATCGGCGCAGCCTACGGGTTCTCCTGGGGCTTGCAGCAGATGATCAACTTCGACTTCCACGAGATCGCGTTCGCGGTGCCGCTGCTCGCGTTCTCGCTGTCGGCACTGGTCCGCGGGCGTATCCGGGCGGCGGTGGCGTGGGCGCTGCCGCTGGTGTTCGTCAAGGAGGACCAGGGGTTCACGGTCGCCGCGATCGGCGCCCTCATGATCATCATCAGCCTGTGGCCCGGCGATCCGGCCGCGGCGGAGCGCACGGGCGACCCCGGGCGCGCGACCATTTCCGGGAGGAGCGAGAGTTCCGGGCGGGCCGAGAGTTCCGGGCGGGCCGAGAGCTCCAGGCGCGCCGCGATCCTCGGCGGCGAACTGCTCATCGTGTGGGGGATCGTCTGGTCGGTGCTGGCGATCAGCGTGATCATCCCGCATTTCAACGCGGCGCATCACTACCAGTACTGGAGCGACGGCGGCGCGCTCAGCCCCGGTGGCCACTTCTCCATCGGCGGCACCGTGCGCCAGTTCTTCACCTCCTGGCCGACCAAGCTGCAGACCACGCTGATGCTGCTGCTGCCGACCGTGTTCATCGCGCTGTGGTCGCCGCTCGCGCTGATCGCGCTGCCGTCGATCGTGCTGCGTTTCCTCGGCACGAGCAGCAATTTCTGGAGCACCCAGTGGCATTACAACGCCACCGTGATGCCTATTCTCTTCATCGCCGCGGTCGACGCGATCGTACGGATACGCCGTACCCGGGCCCGTTCGGGATCATCAGCGGAACCGGCGGCGGCGGGCACCGGGCCGGCGGCGGCGGCCAGCCCGCAACAGGCCGCGGAGCCGGCGGCGGGCACCGGCTGGCGGGACGCGGTGACGGCGACGATCGACCGGCACGGCGCCGCCGCCATGCTGGCCATCGCGGTGGCGCTGGTGTTCCAGTTCCCGGTCAGCAATCTGTGGAATCCCGCGACCTACCGGCTCGGCGCGCACGTGACCGACGCGAACGCGGCCATGGCGATGGTCCCGGACGGAGCGACCGTCACCACCACCCTCGACCTGCTCGCCCCGCTCGCCTCGCGCACCGATACGTTCTGGATCGGCAACGCCGGCAACCCGGACACCGACTACATCGTGTTCGACGGGCCCGACAGCGGCTACTCACCCGCGCCCACGGACATCCCGGCGTTCGTGGCCAGCCAGCATCCGGGCGTCAGGTACAACGTGATTTACGACACCGGCGGCGTCTACGTCTTCCGCCGGGCCGGGCCGTAACCGAAGCTGGAGAAAGAAGCTGGAGGAAGCCGGTGTGACTCCGGGGTACGCAAGGGACGCGCCGGCGGCCGCACGGAGGGTACCGTCCCCGCTCTTGCGGCTAACTATTGCGAAGCGCAAGATACTGGCGAGTAGATAACGATCGGCCCGGACCGTTGAAGAGGGTGCCTCGGCCAGACGAAAGGTACGCACATGTCACTGGAGACGGGCTTCACCAAGACGCTGGCCAAGGAACTGGGCCCGTTCGGCATCACCGCGAACAGTGTCGCGCCTGGCTTCATCGCCACCGATATGACGGCGGCCACCGCGGCGCGAGTGAAGATGTCGTTCGAGGACTTCAAGAAGGCCGCCGCCGAGCGGATCCCGGTCCGCCGGGTCGGGCTGCCGGAGGACGTCGCGCACACCGTGTCGTACCTGGTCAGTGAGGGCGCTGGGTTTGTGTCCGGTCAGGTCATCTACGTGGCCGGCGGTCCCCTGTGCTAAAGGGCTCCGAGCTCACGGCCGGGGACATCCGCGATCGCGTGCACCAGTTCCTGGCCGCGACCGACCCGGTCGCCACCCCCAGGCTGGACTTCCTGCACGCTCGCTTCGACGCCGGGCTGGCCTGGGTGCACTACCCGCCCGGCCTCGGTGGCCTCGGCGCGCCCCGGGCGCTGCAGGCCGTCGCGGATCAGGAGTTCGCGGCGGCCGGCGCGCCCGCCAACAACCCGGGCCTCAACGTGATCGGGCTCGGCATGGCGGCCCCGACGATCCTGGCGTTCGGCACCGACACGCAGCGCGAGCGCTGGCTGCGGCCGCTGTGGGTCGGCGAGGAGATCTGGTGCCAGCTGTTCAGCGAGCCCGGCGCCGGCAGCGACCTCGCCTCGCTCGCGACCCGCGCGGTCCGAGACCCGGGCGGGGACTGGGCCGTTTCCGGGCAGAAGGTGTGGACCTCGCTGGCGCACCAGGCCCGCTGGGCCATCCTGGTCGCCCGTACCGACCCCGACGTGCCGAAACACCGTGGCCTGAGTTACTTCGCCGTCAACATGACCGCGCCCGGGGTCGAGGTCCGCCCGCTGCGCCAGCTCACCGGCGAGGCCGAGTTCAACGAGGTCTTCCTGACCGACGTGCGGATCCCGGACGCGGACCGGATCGGCGAGGTCGGGGACGGCTGGAAGGTCGCCCAGGGCACGCTGATGAACGAGCGCGTCGCCATCGGCGGGTACGCGATGCCGCGCGAGGGCGGGATGATCGGCGGGGCTGCCCGGGCCTGGCGCGAGCACCCCGAGCAGCGCACCCCGGGCCTGCACGACCGGCTGCTGCGGCTGTGGGCCGAGGCGGAGATCGCCCGGCTGGCGGGGCTGCGGATGCGCCAGCAGCTCGCCGCGGGCCACCCCGGGCCGGAGGGCTCCGCCGCCAAGATCGTCTTCGCCCGCCTCAACCAGGAGATCTCCGGGTTCGAGGTGGAGCTGGCAGGGGCCGACGGGTTGCGTTACGACGACTGGACCATGCGCCGTCCCGCACATGCGGACTTCTTCGGCCGCGTTCCCGGCTACCGCTACCTGCGCGCGAGGGGCAACTCGATCGAGGGCGGCACCTCCGAGATCCTGCGCAACATCATCGCCGAACGTGTGCTCGGGCTGCCGCCGGAGCCGCGCGTGGACAAAGACGTGCCATGGAAGGACCTGCCGCGATGAGTATCGCCGAGGCTGAGGCCGCGGATAAGCCTGGCCAGCGTGCCCCCGATCTCCTGTATAGCGACACGGAACGGGATTTGGCGGACAGCCTGCGTTCTCTGCTGGCGGCACGATGCCGTCCGGAGGACGTGCTGGCCCGGCTGGGCGGTCCCGAACCATATGACACCGGCCTGTGGCAGGCGATCGCCGCCGATATGGGCTGTGCCGGGCTGCTCATCCCGGAGGAACAGGACGGCGCCGGGGCTTCCTTCCGTGAGGCGGCGACTGTCGCGGAGGAACTGGGCGGCGCGGTGGCACCGGTCCCGTACGTCGGCAGCGCCGTGGTCGCTACGACGGCGCTGCTGGCCGCCTGGGACGACACCAGGGTCCGCGAGCTGGCGCGAGGGGACGTCACCGCGGCGCTGGCCGTCGGTTTCGAAACCGGGCCCGGTGCGGCGTTCCCGCTGACCGCGCGGGTCGCCGGGCCGAAGCCCGCCGACGGCCGGTCCGGCGTGGCCCGGCTGCGCGGCCGGGTCCAGGGGGTGGCCGACGCGCTGTCCGCCGACCTGCTGGTGGTGCCGGCCGACGCAGTGCCGCACGGCCTGTACCTGGTCGGTGCGGACGCCGAGGGCGTACGGCGCACCCCGGTCCTCTCGCTGGACATGACCCGCCAGCTGTGCGACATCGAGTTCGACGACGCCCCGGCCCAGCCGCTGGCGCCCGGCCCGGAGGCCGACCGCGCGCTGCAGGCGGCACTGTCCGCCGGTGCGGCCGCGCTCGCCGCGGAGCAGCTCGGCATCGCGGAGAAATGCCTGGAGATGACCGTCAGCTACGTAAAGGAGCGGCGCCAGTTCGCCCGCCCGGTCGGCTCGTTCCAGGCACTGAAGCACCGCCTCGCCGACCTGTGGGTCGGGCTGACCCAGGCGCGGGCCGCCGCCCGGTACGCCGCCGCGTGCCTGGCCGACCGGGACAGTGACGCGCCGCTCGCCGTCGCGCTGGCCAAGTCGTACTGCGGTGACCTGGCCGTCCGGGCCGCCGAGGAATGCGTGCAGATGCACGGCGGTATCGGGTTCACCTGGGAGCACCCAGCGCATCTGTACCTGAAGCGGGCCAAGGCCGACTCGATCGCGTTCGGCACGTCCGACGCCCACCGCGCGTCCCTGGCCCGGCTGGCCGACCTGCCCGCCGTGTAGGGCCTGCGCCGAGCCGCCCAGATGGCGACCTGGACACCGAGGTGTACTACCTCCTGCGCTGACCGGCGCTTCCCGCTGCGCGACCGGCGCTTCCGGCCGAACCCGCCGAACCCGCCGAACCGGTCGCCCGCCGTCGGATGACAACCCATAGTTGACATCGACAACCCGGGGTTGTCATAATGACGGCATGAGCAAATACGTTGAGTCCCAGGTCCACGCGGAGATGATCGGCAAGCTGAAGGAGGTCCGGGCTGCGGCCCTGGAGCACGTGCGCATCGCGCGTGAACTGGCCCGTGAGCGCAGGCAGCTCATCGACGTCCTGCTGGCCGAGGGTTTCTCCCAGGCTGACCTGGCCCGGGAGCTGGGCGTGACCCGCCAGGCGATCCAGAAGATGGTCGCGGTAGGCGAGGACCGGCCCCGGCGGTGAGGCATTCAGGAACGTAACGAGGCACTCCAGGCCCGCAGCCTGCTGCGCCAGCGGTGCACTGATCCGGGTCGTTAGGGTGTGCGGCATGGATCTGCCTGAGCCACCCGCCGGCGCGGCGGACGAAGCCCCGGATAAGAGTCCGCTCAAGGCCGGGCCGCCGGCCCCCCGCGACAGCCCGGCGGTGCCGCCACAGAGCCGGGAGGACACCGACGCCGACTGGGGAGAACGGCCGGAACCGGACGACGACGAGCATCTCTATCGCGAGCGCCCGCCGCACTGGGAGAAATGACCGGCCCCTGCTGGCCCGCAGACCCGCCGCCCGGGCGCGGCGCGGGCCCGGTTCAGGAGATGCCGGCGTTCCCGAGTGAGACCTGGAAGTTCCCGGCGGCCTGGTTGGTGCTCGTGTTGCGCCCGGTGCACGTCATCCCGAATTGGGTGACGCCGCCGATGCTCAATTGCACTTTGACAGGATGGCCGAGAGATACCTGGATCGGGCTTCCGATCTGCTGCCCCGATTCGTTGGTGAACGTTATCGTGGCAATGACGTTGGTGGCATCCGACATGTTGTCGGGGATTCCGGCTTCCGCGGTGAAGGTGCTGCTGCCCGCCACGTCGTACGCTTCTGTCGGCTGGTCACCCGAGCCGCCATTACACGGGAACAATATGCTCTTCGGGTATGACTGCGCCGCGATAACTTGCTGACCGGGGAAGACAGATCCATTGTCGACCGTCGGCGTGAGATCGCTCAGGTAACGGACCGTCCCAGCTATTGCGGCGACCGGGGAACTGGCGGCGCTGGGGCTCGCTGGCGCCGTGGGCGACACGCGCGCGGCGCTTTCCTTCAGCACATGAATCTGCTGAGCCTGCCGGCTGACCGTCGCGTGGGCCTGCTGCAACTGCGCCGCCTGGTGGTGCACAAGAAGGCCCAGGACCGCCGAGGCGGACGTCATGATGGTGGCTACCGCGGTGGTGATTCCAGCGAAAGAGCCCATTCCTGACGCCAGCCTGCTGAGGAATCCGGCCGATTCCCTGTCCCCGTGCGCACTCATTTGAGCACTTCCCTTCCCGGGCATCCCCGTAAATTGCGGGCGTCGGGCCCTCGCTGACCGGGCACGGCGGATTCTCACAGCTGTCACCAGGCATAGCTGCCGCTGATCGGCGCATGATGCGCTCCGGCCCCCGGCGGACGCGGCATACCTATAGAAGAGACGCCCCCGGTAATCAGATGGATTGCCGCAAATAAGTTACGAATTGGCATCGGCACCTATTGGCATTGATAGGCGGCATCGCTATAGGTGGGCGATTTGTCCCCGTCGTTAGGTTAGCTGCCCAGTTTGCGGGCTGCCCGGTCTGCGGGCTGCCCGGTTCGTAGGCTGCTCCGTCGGTAGGCTGGCAGTATGCGCGTTGTGATCGCCGGCGGCCATGGCAAGATCGCGTTGCTGCTGGAGCGCCTGCTCGCCGGGCGAGGGGACCAGGCCGTCGGGCTGGTCAGGAACCCGGCCCATGTCGCCGATGTGCAGCAGGCCGGCGCCGAAGCCGTCGTCTGTGATCTGGAATCAGCCGCCGCCGATGAGGTCGCGGGACTCCTGGCCGGGGCCGACGCGGTGGTCTTCGCGGCCGGCGCTGGGCCCGGCAGTGGCGCCGCGCGCAAGGACTCCGTGGACCGGGCGGCTTCCGTGCTGATGGCCGAAGCCGCCGGGCAGGCGGGGGTAGGCAGGTTCGTGCAGATCTCCTCGATGGGCGCCGGCCAGCCGCCGCAGCCCGGCTCGGACGAGGTCTGGGCGGCCTACATCACGGCGAAGACCGCCGCCGAGGACGATCTGCGCTCCCGGGCCCTGGACTGGACCATCCTGCGCCCGGGCGGCCTCACCGACGCCCCAGCCACCGGCCGGGTCCGGCTCGCGCCCCCGCCGGTGCCGCGTGGCACGGTTCCCCGCGCCAACGTCGTCGCGGTCATTGCCGCCCTGCTCGACGAGCCGGGTACCCGGCATCAGACGCTCGAACTGGTCACCGGGGACACCCCGGTCGCCGCGGCGGCGGTGCACAGCCTCTCCTGATGACCCGGGCCGGGCCCCGTTAGCCGGCCAGCACGACGCCCAGGACGGCGATCAGCAGCGTGAGCCAGCCGAGCGCCACCGCCGCGGCGGCGGCTTCCCTGCCCCGCTCGCCGGTCCGCCGGATCTGGCGTCGCGCCCTGTGCCCCACGACGATGGCCGGGATGGCGGTGATCCCCGCGCTCAGCGGGCCGGCCATCGCACAGGCCAGGGCGATGATCGCCAGCCGGCTCATCCGCGGGTACGCGGGGGTGACGGGATGCGCGGGCAGTCTCCCGAAGGGGCCGACCGGCAGGTCGGCGGTGAGCGCCATCAGCTCCGCGAAGAAACGCGAGACCAGTACCTGCCCGACCCGGAGGTCCAGCTCCTCCTTGGTCAGCCTGCCCTCAACGAAAGATGCCTGGATGACGTCGAGCGCGCGATCCCGGTCCGCCCTCGACGCCCGCATGCGGGCATAACTCTCGGCTGCCATCCGTCAACCCGGGCTGGTCGTCATCTGGGCCTCCGTCAAGACGGCGGATCCCAGGATAACGTGGCGGCCGCCGGGGGGCAGCGTCAGCCAGGCAGCCTGAATCCGGCCCGTTCATGACCATTCCCGTCATCATGCGGCTGAGTGCCGGGTCGGGGGGTACTCCCAGTACCCGGGTCAGCCGGCTCTCCCTCATCCGCGCCGCGCCGGGTTTCCTGGCTCCATGAACGGCGGCCTCGCACAGCCGGGCCGGACCGAGCCGATCACCGGGATACGAATGACCATTATTGAGTAACGCTCAGCATCCTATGATTTTCAGGCCTCCCGTGAACGAAGGAAGGGACAGCGGACCATGGCAGCGGACAAGAAGCCGTCAGGCGCTCAGCAGGAACTCTTTCAGCCCAGCTAGCCGGTTTCGTGATCTGCCCGGCCAGTGCCATCGCGTAGGGAGTGTTCATGGACTACGTAACCGCCGGTTCAACCGGCGTGCAGGTCTCGCCGCTGTGTCTCGGCACGATGTCGTTCGGGGCCGAGGCTGACGAGGACGTCTCGGCCCAGATGTTCCACCGGGCCCGCGACGCGGGGATCAACTTCTTCGACACCGCCGACGTCTACGGGCAGGGTGCCTCCGAGGAGATCCTGGGGAAACTCGTCTCCGGCCGCCGCGATGAGGCCATCATCGCCTCGAAGGTGTTCTATCCGACGGGCGAGGACGTCAACGCCCGCGGCCTGTCGCGCCGGCACATCGCCCGCGCGGTCGAGGCGAGCCTGGCGCGGCTGGGCACCGAATGGATCGACTTCTACTTCGTGCACGCGTTCGACGAGCTCACGCCGATCGAGGAGACCCTCGGTGCCCTGGATGACCTGCAGCGGCAGGGGAAGATCCGCTATCCGGCCGTCAGCAACTGGGCCGCCTGGCAGATCGCCACGGCGCTGGGCATCTCCGCCCGGCAGGGCCTGGCCCGGTTCGAGCTGATCGAGCCCATGTACAACCTGGTGCGGCGGCAGGCGGAGGTCGAGATCCTGCCGCTGGCCCGGGCGCAGAAGATGGGCGTCGTCACCTACAGCCCGCTCGGCGGCGGCCTGCTGACCGGGAAGTACGGCACGGGCAAGCGGCCGGAGAGCGGGCGGCTGGTCGAGAGCGCCCGGTACGCCGACCGGTACGGCCTGGCGACCGATTTCGCCACCGCGGATCGTTTCACGGCGTTCGCGCAGGAGATCGGCGTCAAGCCCGCGACCCTCGCGGTGGCGTGGGCGATGTCGCAGCCGGCCGTGACCGCGCCGATCATCGGCGCGCGGAACCTTGCCCAGCTGGGGGACTCCCTGGCGGCCCTGAACGTCGACATGAACGGCGAGCTGCGGGAGAAGATCTCCGCGCTGTCCCCGTCCCCGGCCCCGGCGACCGACCGGACCGAAACCCTGAAGCCGAACTGGACCTGAGGAGAGCAATCATGCGAGGAGCCGTCCTGTACGCTCCCTGGGACGTGCGCCTGGAAGAGCGCGACGGCCCGGAAATCACCGAACCGGCCGACGCCATCATCCGCTCGAGCAGGTGGCCGAGGGCTACCGCGCGATGGACGAGCGCCGCGCCATCAAATCCTTCCTGCGCCCCTGACCAGGTTCCTGGTTCTCCCGCGACCGGGAAGTCAGGGAAGCTCATCAGCGCGGTCGCCGTGGCCGGCCTCGGCTTCGGCCTGGGCCTCGGCTCCGGCCTGCCGGACGTGCGTGAGGTCGGCGGGGGAGTAGCGGCGGGACAGGTCGATGAGCATGAACCGGCATGCCCAGGCACGGGCGGCCGCCGGGACCGTGTCCAGGCTCGCCGCCTCGGTCCACCCGGCGGCCAGCGCCTGGAAGAGGGGTGACGCGTGCAGGGCGCGGGCGGCCGGGTCGAGGGTCAGGATGGCCCAGGTCCGGGCGCGGTCCAGGACGGGGGGACCGGCCGCGGCGTTGGCCCAGTCCAGCACGCCCGTCAGCGCGCCCTCCGCGCTGACCAGCAGGTTGAGCGGGTGCAGGTCCAGGTGCAGCAGCCGCGCCGGGTGGCCGCCGCCCGGGTCTTCCGGCGCGCCGGGCGCCGCCCGCAGGCCATCCGGGGCGGGCACGTCGGCCAGCCGGGCATGCACGGAACCGCAGGCCTGGCCCGCGGCCCGGGCCTGGGCTGGTCCTTCCCGGGCCAGATCCGCGGCCGGCCGTCCGGGCAGGCGTTCGAGCAGGACGGCGCTGTTGTCCCCGAAATCCTTCCGGCCGGCTATCCGGGGTACCGGGACGACGGCGGCGGCCGCCGTGGCGGCGAGCAGTTCCCGGTCCAGGGCGGCGCGGGGCCGGCCCGCAGGATGTGCGGCCCGGCATCCCAGCTGGAGCCGGACGCACCGCCCAGGCTGCGCAGCCGGCCCGGGTCGAGCCCGAACGCGGCGGCCGCCTCCGCCACCACCCCGCCCACCTCGGCCACCCTCGCATCCTGGCACACCCCCCAGGCCCCCGCCTCCGGCGCCCCGCTCCGGCGCCCCCGCGCCCTGGCGCGGCCGGGGGGTCAGCGACCTGCTGGTCCGCGCCGTCATCGGCTGGGCCAGCGACGATGGTGCGACGCGGATTGGGCTGTGGGTGCCCGCGGGCAACGACCGGGCGTGCCATTTTTACCAACGCCATGGCTTCCGCGCGACGGGGCGGCGGGCATCATTTCCTCAACCCGGGTGTGGACGACGAGGAGATCGACCGGCGCGTGCACGTGCGGATCGCCCGCCAGGCCTTGGTCCGGCGAACCACGGCGCCGCTGGCCATGCAGGTCGCGCTGAACGAGTCCATCCTGCGGCGTCCCGTCGGGGGCCCCGCCGTCATGGCGGCCCAGCTCGACAGCCTGGCTGAGGCGGCTGCCTTGCCGAACGTGACGCTCCGGGTGGTTCCGTTCCGTGCGGGCCTGCACCACGGCGTGATGTCCGGTCCGTTCGTCATCCTGCGATTCCCTCTCAATGGCGACGGTCAGGAAAGCGAGCCGGCCACGGTGTACGTGGACGGCTTCACTGGCGCCCTCTACCTGGATAAACCGAACGAGGTTCAGCGGTACGCGGACGCATTCGAGAGCATCTGGAGTGCTGCGCTGGACGAGCCGACGTCGACAGGTCTCGTATGTAGAAGTGCGGAGGAGCTACGGCAGTGAACAGAAGAGACGATCCCAGTACCGCATGGCGGAAGAGCCGCCACAGCAATGGCCAGGCCAACTGCGTGGAGGTGGCCGGGCGGGCGGGCTCGGTCGCGGTGCGCGACAGCAAGGACCCGGGCGGTCCGGCGCTGGCCTTCCGGGCGGGCGGCTGGACGGTGTTTCTCCGTCGCCTTAAGCGCGTCTGAGGCTGCTCAGCGTCACTAGTTGACGGCGGCGGCCGGGCCGATAATGTAAACACGGCGCTGTCCCGGACCCCCGCGATCCATCCGCAGCCAGATCGCCGGGGCCTTCGCGGCTTGGGGGTGATCATGTGCCCGGGACTCCCCGAAAGACCTGGGGCTATTGCCCAGTACGGTGGCTGAATCGGCATGCCATCGTGGCGCTGCCGGAGCACATCGATCTGTCCAACGTCGGCGAGATCCGCGAGCAGTTGCTGTCCATCGTCAACCGCGAGGTGCTCGCGCTCGTGGTGGACATGAGCGCGACGGTCTCGTGTGACCACGCGGGCAGTGACGCGCTGGTCCGGGTGTATCAGCGGGCGCTGGCCAGCGGCACCGAACTGCGGCTGGTGGTCGCCAGCGAGTTCGTGCGGCGGGTGCTCAGCATCAACGGCGTGGACCGCCTGATATCGCTCTACCCGACCGTGGAAACCGCTCTGGCCGCCACCGTGCCCTCCCCGAGCGCGTGGGCGGTGCTGTCCTCCCCGGGCACGGACCGCACCGGCTGCCGGGATCTCCTCCTCGGCGTTACCAGCCGGCTGTTCAACGTGGGCCTGGGCTTGCAGGCCGCCGCGCGCCTGGCCGACGCCCCGCTCGCCGCCCAGCTCCGGCAGGCCATCGACGAGCTGGACGACATCATCGGCGAGGCCCGCACGGCGGTGTTCCCGGCCGCCCTGGACCCGGAGGGGGGCAGCTTAGCGCCCCCGGAACCATCATCGGGCGCATACGCGCCGCTAACATCTGCGTCATAGAAGACCTGGATGATGCCCGTGTGACGGGCAGCTACGCGGACTGGCGGGGGCACGTCATCGTGTGCGGCCTGCGCAGTGTCGGCCTGCGTATCGTCGAGGAGCTCAACCTGTCCGGCGTGCCCGCCGTGGTCATCGACGACCACCCGGATCCGGCGCTCGCCCGCCAGCTAGCCGACTGGGGCGTCCCGCACCTTTCGGCCAGTTCCCGGTCGGCCGCCACCCTGGCCGACGCGGGCCTGGCCGGCACGACCGCCGTCATCTGCGCCCTCGGCGATGACCTGATGACCCTGGAAACGGCGCTGCTGACCCGCGAGCTGCGCGCCGACGTGCGGGTCGTCGTCCAGCTCGGCAACCCCGCCGTGGGCCGGGCGCTGGCCAAGATCGACGTTTCGGTGCTGGACGTGGCCGGGCTGTCCGCGCCGTCCATCGCGGAGGCGTGCCTGCAGTCCGGCATCCAGGAGATCCCGCTGGACGGCGAGCGCTTCCTGGCCGCCCGTACCACGGCACCGCGGCGGGCCTCCCTGCGCGAGCTGTACGGGGCGCTGGCCCCGGTGGCGGTGCTGCCCGCGGACGGCGACGACGTCGCGATCTGCCCTGGCCGCGACCACATCGTGGCCCCCGGGGACCGGGTCACGCTGTTCGCGACGCCGGACGAATTGCGCGCCGCCGGGATCAGCGCGCAGGTCCGCGACCCGGCGCACGCCCGGCCGTTCAGCCCGGTGCGGCGGGCCCGGCACGTGGCGGTGTCGGTGCTGCGCGCGGTCGCGGACCGCCGGATGGCCACCGCGCTGGGCGCGCTGGTCGTGGTGCTGATCGCGTCCACCACGATCCTGCACCTGACCTACCGGACCCCCGGCTTGGGGCGGATCTCGGTGCTGAACGCGGCCTACTTCACCGTCGAGACCGTGACCACGGTCGGCTACGGCGACTACTCCTTCCGCGGCCAGCCGGCCGCCCTGATAGTCGCGGCCATCTGCCTGATGCTGCTCGGCGCGATGTTCGTCGCGGTCTTCTTCGCCATGCTCACCAACATGATCGTCAGCCGGCGGCTGGAGGAGTCGCTCGGCCGGCAGCGGATCACCGGCCTGGCCGGGCACGTGATCGTCATCGGCCTCGGCACGGTCGGCACCCGGGTCATCCAGCGCCTGGTGGCCGCCGGTCGCGATGTGGTGGCGGTGGACAAGGACGAAGGCAACCGGCGGCTGGGCCCGATCCGCGCGCTCGGCGTGCCGGTCATCATCGCCGACGCGACGCTGCCGCAGACGCTGGAAGCCGTCAGCCTGCCGAACGCCGCCGCGGTGGCCGTGGTCACCAGCGACGACCTGGCCAACCTGGAGACCGGGCTGGCCGTCCGCGATCAGCTTGGCGAGCGGTCGAAGAGCGTGCCGGTCGTGCTCCGGATGTTCGATTCGCCGTTCGCCAGGTCCGTCCGGCACAATTTCGGCTTCTCCGCGGTACGCTCGACCGCCGCGCTGGCCGCGCCGTGGTTCGTCGGCGCGGCGCTCGGCCTGGACGTGCTCAGCACGTTCTACGCCGACGACCAGCCGCTGCTGGTCGCGCGGCTGACCGTGACCCCCGGCGGCGGCCTGAACGGGCTGGCCATGAGCGACCTGTCGGCCGGGACGCGGGTGCTGGCCATCCGGCGCGCGGCCGACGAGCAGCTGCTGGAGCATCCGCCGCGCCGGGGCACCCGGTTCCGGGCCGGGGACCGCGCCTACCTGATCGGGCCGTACGAGGAACTGCTGGCCGTCCTGCGCCAGGACCGCCCCGCCCCGCACGGCGCAAACGGCGCCCCGGCCAGCCAGGACACGCCGCGCGGCCCGGGTACTCCGGGCACTCAGGACACCCCGTCGTCCCAGCGCCCCGTGTGACCGGGCTCCCGATTACCGGGCTCGCTCCCGCGCCGGGCCGGTGCCCCCGGGCGGTCCGTTTCCCTGCATCAGCCGGGCTACTCCGATGCTGGTCAGGGAGAGCGCCGCGAGAATCAGGAAACCGTAGCTGACATCCCGGCCGGTCGGCCCGAAGAAGACAGGCCCCGATCGTAGAGTTAGATCGAAGGTCGATATAGTTTCGGCATGGATGCCGTTCGTGCCGCAGAGCGGCTGACCCGCTCCATCGAGGACTTCAACTCGTTGTTCATCCGGCTCCCAGCCTCGGATCGGCTGAGCTTCTCTGCGCTGTCGGTGCTGCACACCCTGTCGAGGGTGGGGCCGTGCCGGCTGAGTGACCTGGTCAGGACGGAGCAGATCAAGCAGCCGGCGCTCACGTCGGCGGTAGCGAAGCTGGAACGCGACGGGCTTATCGAACGCAGGCCCGATCCGTGTGACGGGCGGGCCTCGATGTTGTCTCTCACCGCGGATGGTCAGTCGATTGTGTCCCGGCGCCATGCCGATCGTGCGGAGCGGCTGCGCAGTCTCATTGACCGGCTCTCGCCTGCTGACCGCACGCGGCTGCTGAGCATCGCGGGCGTACTCGACCAGATCGTTCAGCTCGCCAGCGAGCAAGACGAAAACCTGATGAAAGGAGCGGGAAGTGAGCACAAGCGTGAATGCACTGTCGCCGGCGCCGATCGCCGTTGAGGAGCGGGTTCTCGAGGATCTGCGGTCGCGGCTGCGGGCCGCGATCTGGCCGGAAGATGACGGGAACGAGGACGGGCGCTACGGCGTCCCGAGGGCCTTGCTCCAGGAGCTGGCGCAGTACTGGGCCGAGGAGTACGACTGGCGAGCCGCCGAGCGAGCAATGAATGCCTACGAGCACTACCTGGTTGACGTGTCCGGCACCCGCGTTCACTTCATGCGCAAGCCGGGCGCCGGGCCCGATCCCACCCCGCTGATCCTCAGCCACGGGTGGCCCTGGACCTTCTGGCACTGGTCGAAAGTCATCGACCGGCTCGCAGACCCGGCCGCATTCGGCGGCGACCCGGCGGACGCTTTCGAGGTGATCGTCCCGTCATTGCCGGGCTTCGGGTACTCGACACCCACCCAGCCGGACATGAACTTCTGGAAGATCGCGGACGTCTGGCACGAGCTGATGACCCAGACGCTCGGCCATACCCGGTACGCCGCGGCGGGTTGCGACGTCGGTGCCCTCGTCACGGGACAGCTCGGCCACAAGTACGCCGGCGAGCTGTACGGCATCCACATCGGATCAGCCCTGAAACTCGACCTGTTCACCGGCGACCGTGCCTGGGACTTCTCCGGTGGCAGGCCCATCCCGCCCGGGCTACCCGATGACCAGCGGCACAGACTGGTCGAAATCGAGCGACGGTTCGCTGTGCACCTCGCCGCGCACGTACTCGCTCCGAGCACACTCGGGTACGGACTGGCCGACTCCCCAGCCGGCATGCTGGCCTGGATCCTCGAACGATGGATGAACTGGTCCGACAACGGCGGAGACATCTACACCGTTTTCACCCGCGACGACCTGCTCACCCACGCGACGATCTACTGGACCGGCAACGCCATCGCCAGCTCGATCCGCACGTACGCCAACAACAACCGGTACCCCTGGGCACCCTCCCACGACCGGACGCCAGTCATCGAGGCACCGACCGGGATCACGTTCGTCGACTACGAGAATCCCCCGGGAGTCAGCAGCCCGGAAGAGCGCATCGAGTCGTTTCTGGCAAGCGACCGCGCCGCCTGGTACAACCACGTCAACATCGCCGCCCACCCCCACGGCGGCCACTTCATCCCCTGGGAGATCCCGGAACAATGGACCACCAACCTGGTCCAGACCTTCAAGCAGGCGAGGTGACCGCGCTCGCCGGCGAAGGCGATCCCCCAACCGCGCTGTTCACCTTCCTCACCGAGATGGCCGCGCAGGCCGCGGGCAAGAAAACCGTCATCGACCTGCAGGCCAGGACCGGAACCGAAATCCAGGTCACGCAATCCGCTGGGGCCTGCGCCACGGGATCGCCGAGCTCCTGGCACTGGCCTCGCACGACCGGCAACTTCGCTGAATTCCTACAGGACTTCCTCGGCCACGACCACCATCTCCTCCAGCAACGGGCCGCCGAAGGTCGTCGCCATGGCCACGTCCGAGGCGTCCCGGCCCCGGCCGATCACGATGCGCCCCTTGCGCCGCTGGTTGTTGCGCGGGTCGAAGGTCCACCACCGGTCGCCCAGCCAGACCTCCATCCACGCCGCGAAGTCCATCGGCGCCGGATCGGGCGGTACGTCCATGTCCGGCAGGTACCCGAACACGTACCGGCCCGGGATGTTCAGCGCGCGGCAGAACGAGATCGCCAGGTGCGTGAAGTCACGGCAGACCCCGCGCCCGGACGCGTAGACGTCGGCCGCCGTCGAGGTCGGCGTCGAGCTGCCGTAGGCGAACGTGAGGTGGCCGTGCACGTAGTCGCAGATCGCCTGCACGCGGCGGTAGCCAGGCGCCAGCCCGCCGAACTGGGACCACGCCTCGTCGCCGAGCACGTCCGGCAGGCAGTACCGGCTGGGCAGCGTGTAGATCAGCGTGTCATCGGGCAGCGCATCCGGCGGGATCTCCGGCGCGCCGACGTCGGCGTCCTCGGCCGCGTCCGGGACGGTGGCCACGGCGGCGTAGCGGAAGTGTGACCGGCCGGGCGGCAGGATCGCCCGGGTGCACGGGTTTCCGTAGAGGTCGGTGTAGTCCCGCAGCGCCATCTCCGGCTCGGACTCCAGCTCCTCGCCGGCCAGCGTGATGTCCGGGTCGTTGTGCGGCTGAACGTGAAAGACGACGGGCGTGCCGATCTCGGCCACGTACGTGAAGGTGCACCCGATCCGGATCCGCCGCGTCTGCATCGTCCCATCCTCGTGGCCCGATGTTTCCGGCCGGTTACCGGGTGCCCGGTATGCCCGGATGCGCCGGGCGGCGCCAGCGTCCGCCAGGCCCGGTGTCGCGCCGGGCGTCCCGCCTCATCCGCCCTGGTCTAGCTGTCGCGACGGGACGGGCATATCGTCACGGCATGAGCGAAAGGCTGCCGCTGTTCCCGCTCGGCACCGTTCTGTTCCCCGGCCTGCTGCTGCCCCTGCACATCTTCGAGGACCGCTACCGCCAGCTCGTGCACGAACTGCTGGACGGCCCGGAACCGCGCCGGTTCGGGGTCATCGCCATCAGGAAGGGGCGGGAGACCGGTATCGAGGGCGTCTCGTCGCTGTACGAGGTGGGCTGCACCGCGACGCTGCGCGAGACTGAGGAGCACGACGACGGCCGGTTCAACCTGGTCACCGTGGGTACCGAACGGTTCCGGCTGGAGCGGCTGGACGAGTCGCGCCCCTACCTGCAGGGCGACGTGGAGTTCCTGGCCGAGGACGCGGGCGATTCGGCCGAGGCCGGGCGCGCCGCCAGCCTCGTCGCCGCCTCGTTCCGCGACTACCTCGCGGCCCTCGCCGCGCGCGGGCTGGCCCAGGTCACCGTCCCCGAACTGCCCGAAGAACCCGTCCTGCTGTCCTACCTGGTCGCGGCGACCATGATCATTGACCTGCCGGACCGCCAGGGCCTGCTGGCCGAGCCGGACTCGCTGAGCCGGTTGACGGCCGAACGGGCTTTGCTGCAGCGTGAGACGACGATGCTGCGTACCCTCACCGCCCGCCCAGCGCCCGACCTCCGCTACGCGCCCTACAACCCGAACTAACATCCCGGCCAGCTGAACTAGGCGAGGTCCGGTCCCTTACGGCCGCTCATGCATGCCGGCGACCCCGCCGTCCTCGGGCGGCTGATGTCACTCATCGGCAACCCCGACCCCGACTTCGCCATCGTTACCCCATAGCGGCGCGCTTGCCCCGGACTCCATCAGCGAGCCGAGTCAGGCGGAGACCGCTAGCCCGAAGTTACTTGGCGGTGGCACGCCACTCGCGGCGCTGACCTGGGCCTTCGCGAGCTCCAGGGTCATGTCTTCTGGCTACATGTCTGACCAGCACAAACTCCCATCATGGTAGCCGGTCGTGGTCGCGGATTTTCTGTGCAGAAAAACTTTGGTCTCTTCGGCGTTATCGCAGGTCAGGGCTCAGATATCTACACATAGTGACGGTAACTTCGGGCTAGCTGACGCTCACCGGGACCGACAACGGAAGATCCCGCGACGACCGGCCGACCTGCACGGTGAACTGGCCGCCCGGCCAGGCCCAGCGCGCGTCCTGCTCGTCGTACCGGGCGAAGGCGCGGGCCGGGATGCGCAGCCGGACCTCGGCCGTCTCACCCGGCGCGGCCGCCGCCGCCCCGAACGCGGCCAGCGTACGGACCGGCCGCCGCCCGGCGCCGTCCCCGGCCTCCGCCCCGAGTCTGGCCTCCGCCCCGAGTCTGGCCCCTGACGGGGCCGCCACGTACGCCTGGACGACCTCCCGGCCTGGCCGCGTCCCGGTGTTCCGCACCACGACCCGGACCTCCGCGTCCTCGCCCGCGCGGATCCGGGCCGGGCCGCGGGCCGACTCCAGCGCCCAGGTGGTGTAGCCGAGGCCGTGGCCGAACGGGAAGCGCGGGGACGTCCCGGCCCGGTCGAAGCCGCGGTACCCGGTGAGCAGCCCCTCGGAGTAACGCAGCTGGCCGTCGCGCGGGACCGCGTGCAGTACCGGGCAGTCGGCCTCGGCGGCCGGCAGCGTGACCGGCAGCCGGCCGCCCGGCTCCACCGCGCCGAGCAGCACGTCGGCCAGGGCGTCGCCCATGGCCTGGCCGCCCAGCCAGGCGTACCCCACCGCGGCAACCTCGTCCGCCCACGGCATCAGCACCGGCATGCCCGCGTTGACGACCACGATCGTCCGGTCGTTGACCGCCGCCACCCGGCGCACCAGCTCATCCTGGCGGCCGGTCAGCGCCAGCCCGGGCCGGTCGAACCCCTCGCTTTCCGCGGCCGGCGCCGACCCCACGATGACGATGGCCGCGTCCGCGCCGCGCGCGGCCTGCTCGGCCGACGCCAGCAGCGCGTCCTCGTCGGGCGCAGGGACCACGCCCAGCCGGATGGACACCGGGCCGGGCGCCCCGCCCGACGGCAGCAGGGCCACCTCGATCTCGGCTTCCTGACCGGCGCGCAGCGCAACGGTGGCACGGATCTCGCCGGGGCGGACCATTGCCTCGACCGGGTCGGCCGGATCGGGGGTGGTGCCTTCGATGAGTCCCGTTCCGTTCATGGACAACGCCAGCTGGCCGACACCGCCAGCGCCGATCAGATGCGCGCCGTCGCGGTCCGCGCGGAACCGGGCCCGCAGCAGGATCCGGCCCTGGCCACCCCAGCCGATCCCGTCCGGGAGGCCCTCCCACCAGGTGAACATGGTGGCCGTGCGGTGTTCCGCCGCGATCAGGCGGCCGTCCGGGTCGCGGAACTCCAGCCGCGTGCCGGGCTCGCCCGTCTCCGGGTCGGTCAGCGAGCCGGGCGGCGGCTCGGGGACCGCCTCCCAGGTGATGCAGCCCGGTTCGGCGGTCACCTGCGCGCGCCCGGCCAGCGCCGTGCGCAGCGCGTCGGCCGGGCGGGACACGCTGACCTGGTTGACGGCCGCGCTGCCGCCACCCTGGGTGACGGGGGCCACCGCGTTGGGGCCGATGACGGCCAGCGTGCGCAGCGTGCCCGGGTCGAGGGGGAGCACCCCCCGGGGGTTGGCCAGCAGCGTGAACGCCGCCGCCGCGGCCCGCCGCAGCAGCGCCGGGTCCGCAAGCGAGCCCGGGGCCGCGTGGCCGTTCCGGTGCCCGCCGGGCCCGTCCAGCGCGCCGACCCGGCGGGCCAGGTGCAGGACCCGCCGGACCTTGTCGTCCACCACGGCGTCCGGGATCCGGCCGGCCCGCACGGCTTCCGCCAGCCGGTCGCCCCACGGCCCGGACGGGCCGGGCATGGCCAGGTCGAGCCCGGCCGCCGCGGTCTCGTCGGTGCTGCGGGCCGCGTGCCAGTCCGACACGACGACGCCGCCGAACCCCCATTCGTCCTTGAGCACGCCGGTCAGCAGCGGGCCGTTTTCCGTCATGGTGGCCCCGTTGACGGAGTTGTAGCCGGCCATCACGGCCAGCACCCCGGCCTCCCGGACGACCGCCTCGAACGGGACCAGGTACAGTTCACGCAGCACGTGCGGCGCCACCCGGACGTTGCAGGTCCAGCGCTGCGTCTCGGAGTCGTTGCAGATGAAGTGCTTGGCTGCGCACGCCACCCCGGCGCTCTGCACGCCGCGGACGTAGGCCACTGCGATCCGCGCGGTCAGCACCGGGTCTTCGGCGAAGCACTCGAAGCCGCGGCCGCCGAGCGGCGTGCGCATCAGGTGAATGGTCGGCGCCAGCAGCACGTCGATGCCCTTGCCGCGTGCTTCGGCCCCGAGGGCCGCGGCGACCTCCGCGACCAGTTCGGGATCCCAGGTCGCGCCGAGCGCCGACGGGCACGGCAGGCTGGACGACGGGGCCCGCTCGTCCATGGCGATGCCGCGCACCCCGGCGGGGCCGTCGGAGAACGCCATCGGCCGCAGGCCGGCCGTGGCGTCGCCCGCCGTCCGCCAGTTGTCCGCCCCGGTGAGCAGGCGCACCCGGACGTCGAGCGGCAGCGGGGCGGCCAGCGGCAGCGGGACGTCGAGCGGCAGCGGGACGTCGAGGGACGGCGGGACGTCGAGGGGAGCGGCCAGCGGCGGCGGGACATCGGGGGGAGCGGCGGGCGGCAGCGGGCCGCCGAGCGAAGCGGCAGGCGGCAGCGAGGCTGGGTGAGCCCTGCGGGCGGGTTCCGTGCCAGGGCACGGAACCCGCCCGTCGCGGGAGTTATCCATCAGGTGATCCGGTCGGTTATTCCTCCAGCTCCCAGGTCAGGATGCGGCCTTGAGATGCATCAGGGTGTAGCCGACCTCCGGGTCGTCCGGCGACGGGTCCATGTACGGGTCGGACTGGCTGGGCCAGCCGGTGATCCGCGCCGTGCTGTACTCGTTCCAGTCGGCCCCGTACAGCAGCGGGATGGTCGGCATCTGAGTGGATTCGATGGTCTCCAGCTTCTGCAGATCGGTGGTCTGCGTCGCGGTGTCGTTGGTGTTCTCGAACTGGGTGATCGCCGCCTGGGCCTGGGAGTTGCTGTAGCGGCCGTAGTTCGACGTCGCGCTCTGGCCCAGCGGGGCACCAATGCTGGAGTCCATCCAGTACTGGTACTGGCCGAACGGGAACGGGTCGGCTGCGCCGCCCACACCGCCGCCCCAGTGCACCATCGTCTGGAAGTTGCCGTCAGCGGCGTCGGTGAACCAAGCCGGTGCGGCCACGCCGTCGACCGTCGCGTTGATGCCGACCGCCTTGAGCTGGCCCGCGATCAGCTGCGCGTCCGCGTAGTAGTCGGTGAACGCGGTCGGGTCCTCGACCTGGAAGGAGATCTCCTGGCCGTTCTTGGCCCACATGCCCTTGCTGTCCTTGCTGTAGCCGTCACCGGACAGCAGCGAGGACACCTTGCTGGCGTCGGCCGAGGCGGAGATGTCGTTGGCCAGTGACGACGCCAGGGACTGCTGCTGGGTCGGCAGGATCAGGCCGCTGGAGGAGGTCGCGGGCGCCTCGTACCCGTACTCGCCCTTGCTGCTGAGCTCCTGGCGGTTGATGCCGGCGCTGATCGCCTGCCGCACCTTCGGGTCGGCCAGCGGGCCGCCCTTGGCCACGTTGACCCACAGCGTCACCGTGTTGCCACCGGGGAACCAGTAGTGGTTGTGCGCCGGGTCCTTGCTCACGTACAGCGACTGCAGGGACGGGATCTCGTTGCCGGCCCAGTCGAGCTGACCGGCCGCCAGCGCGGTCGTCGCGGCCGTGTTACCCGAGTAGTAGGGGATCTGGACGGTGGAGATCGGCGGCGTGCCGCCCCAGTAGTGCGGGTTCGCGGTGAACGTGACCAGCTGCGTGGTGAACGACTTCAGCACGTACGGGCCGGTGCCGACCGGCTTGGCCACGGTCGCGGTGGGCAGGTTGCTGATCGAGGAGAACACGTGCTTGGGCACGATGAACGTGTCGCCGGCGATGGCGAAGATGTTCGCGTACTGCGCCGCCTTGAAGTTCAGCACCACGGTCGAGCTGTCTGGGGTAGTGACGCTGGACAGCGCGGGCACGCCGCTGTAGTTGGCGGCCGCGTTGCTGTTGATTGTGTTGAACGTGTAGGCGACGTCGGCGCTGGAGAACGGCTGGCCGTCACTGAACTTGACGCCCGTGCGCAGGTCCACGGTCAGCGTCTTGCCGCCGTTGGACCAGGTGTAGCTCTTGCCAAGCATCGGGTGGTAGACGCCGGGCTGCAGCGCGTCGAACTCGAACAGCGGCTCGTACGTGAGGCTGCGCACGTTCGCCTGGGTGCCGAGCGAGTTCGCGTCGAACGGGTTGAAGTTCTGCGTGAACGTGACGCCGGTGACCGATTCCTCGGTGAGCGTCACCGACTTCGAAGAGGTGGAGCCGCTGCCGCTGTGACTGCTTGAGCAGGCCGCGACCCCCAGACCGAGGGCCATCGCTACGGCGATGCCCTTTATGTATCTGTGACTCATTGTCCTAAACTCCAAGGTGCCCGGCCGGTTCTTCACCGGCCAGCGTTGTTGACCGTGTCGGGGTCTCTTTCGCCAGTAGTGCGGTGCGGGGCCGGCCGGGCGCACGGCCGGTCCGCGAGGCGCCCGCCCGCGGGCGGGCGCGGTATATGTCGCTAAGCGGTGGTCCGGCTCACTAGCTCATCAGTCCTCCTTCGGTGGACTCACGCGGCGGGATGGTTCCGTGGCCGGCGCCGGGTCTGCGAGGCGGGCCTGAGTGGGTCTCAGGTCGCTGACATGCAGCCAGCAGGCGGCGGAATGGCCGGGGGATACCTGCACGCTGGGCGGCCGCTGCTCCGAGCAGATGGCCATGGCGTGCGGGCAGCGAGGGTGGAAACGGCAGCCGGACGGGGGCGACACCAGGCTGGGCGGTGCCCCGCGGCCGGCCAGGGACGGCGGACCGGCGCGCGCCGGATCGGGCGCCGCCGACAGCAGGAGCTGGGTGTACGGGTGCGCGGGCGCGTCGGTCAGCTCGGTGGCCGGCGCGGACTCGACCAGCTCACCCGCGTACATGACGACGATCGTGTCGGCCAGGTAGCGCGCCGAGGCGATGTCGTGCGTGACGTACAGGATGGCCAGCCGGGAGGTGTCGCGCAGGTCGGCGAGCAGGTTGAGCACGCCGAGCCGGATAGACACGTCCAGCATCGACACCGGCTCGTCGGCGAGCAGCACGTCCGGCTGGACGGCCAGCGCCCGGGCGATTGCCACCCGCTGGCGCTGCCCGCCGGACAGCTCGTGCGGGTATTTGTCGATAAACCGGTCCGGCGGGTCGAGCGCGACGCGGCGCAGCAGGCCGGCGATCGCCTCGCCTTCGTTGTCGCCGGCCAGGTGGTGGATCTTCAGCGGCCGGCTGAGGTGGTAGCGGACGGAATGCACCGGGTTCAGCGACGCGAACGGGTCCTGCAGCACGAGCTGCACCCGGCCCGCGTACGCCTGCCGGTGCCGCTGGCTGAGCGGTTGCGGGTCCCCGTCAAGCAGCAGCTCGCCCGAGGTCGGGGTGATGATCCGGGCCAGCATCCGCGCCAGCGTGGACTTTCCCGAGCCGCTTTCGCCGACGACCGCCGTCACCGACGAGCGCGCCAGCGTGATCGACACGTCCTCGACCGCGTGCACGGCGCCGCGGCCGCGCAGGCCACGCCGCACCCGGAACAGCTTGGTCAGGTGGCGCGCCTCCAGGGCCGGTGTGTCCGTGCCGGCCGGCGCCGGGGTGGCCAGGGTTTCGGTCATGCGTTCTCGCCGCCTTCGCTCGCCGCCGGATCCGCGACCGCCGCAGCGACCGGATCCGGCCGCGACAGCTCTTCCGGCACCCGGACGGGATGGGCCGGATCGTGCAGCCAGCACGAGACTTCACGCGGTTCGGGCCCGGTGTCCGGCCCGGTCAGCGGGACCAGTTGCGGGACGTCCACCGCGCACCGCGCCAGCGCATACGGGCAGCGCGGGTGGAACGCGCATCCCGGCGGGACCGCGCGCAGGTCGGGCGGTGTGCCGGGGATGCCCGTCATCGCGGTCCGCGCCCCGTGCATCGGCGGGAACGAGTTGAGCAGCCCGTAGGTATAGGGGTGGCGCGGGGCCCGGAACAGCGCGGCGGACGGGGCCCGCTCCACCAGGCGGCCCGCGTACATCACTTCGATCTCGTCAGCCAGCTCGATCAGCAGCGACAGGTCGTGCGTGATGAACAGGGCGGCGAAGCCCAGCTCGTCGCGCAGCCGGATCAGTTCCTCCAGAATCTCCCGCTGCGTGACCACGTCCAGCGCGGTAGTCGGCTCGTCCATGATCACGACCTGCGGTTCCAGCGCGAGGGCCATCGCGATCATCGCCCGCTGCCGCATCCCGCCGGACAGCTCGTGCGGATAGCTGCGCAGCCGGTCGCCGGTGATGCCGACCATCTCCAGCAGCCCGATCGCCCGCTTCTCCCGGCCCCGGCGGTGCAGGTCCGGCCGGTGGGCCCGCAGCACGTCCTCGATCTGGGCGCCGATGCTGATGACCGGGTTGAGCGCGTTCAGCGCGCTCTGCATGACGACCGAGATCTCCGACCAGCGGACCCGTTCCAGGTCACCTTCGTCCAGGTCCAGCAGGTCGGCCGTGCCCGTCACCGCGCCGGGCCCACTCTGGCTGTTCGGGCGGGAGTGGAACAGCACCTCGCCGCCGGTGATCACGCCGGGCTCCCGCAGCAGCCGGGTGGCCGCGTAGGCGAGCGTCGACTTCCCGCTGCCGCTCTCGCCCGCCAGGCCGAGGACCTGGCCGCGGCGCAGCACCAGGTTCGCGTCCACCACCGCGTGCGTGGCCTCCTCGCCGACCCCGTAATCCACGCACAGGCCGCGGATCTCCAGCACCGGCTCGCCGCGTCCCGCCGGTGTGGCGAAGCCGGTCCGTGCGGTGCGGGTTTCCAGGGTGACTCTAGGGGCTGGTGTGGCGGTGTTGCCGGGTATGGCGGCGTTGCCGGGTGTGGCGCCGCTGCCGGATGTGCCGCCGCTGGTGGATGTAGCGCCGCTGGTGGATGTAGCGCCGCTGGCGCGTGTGGCTGTAGTGCTGGATATTGCCGTACTGGCGGGTGTGGCTGTGGTGCCGGGTGCGGCTGCGGTGCCGGGGGAGCCGGGGCGGCCGTTGCCCTGTGCGGCGATCTCGCCGGCGCTCACCGGGCCACCCCCGTCGGCGCGCCCGCGGTCTGGGCGGCGGGTTTCCGGGGGGCCGTCCGGACGACCGGGGTGAGCCCGAGCTTGGGATGGCGCGGCAGCCCGGCCTTCTTCATCCCGCGGCGCGACAGGCCCGCCGCCCGCAGCCGCGGGTTGATGAACTCGTCGACGCCGAAGTTCATCAGCGCCAGCCCCGTCCCGACCAGGGCGATGCACAGGCCGGGGGGCACGAACCACCACCACGCCCCGGTCAGCGGCGCGTTGCTGGACTGCGCCCAGTACAGCATCGTGCCCCAGTTCCACACCGACGTGCTGGTCACGCCGAGGTAGGCCAGCGCGACGTAGGTGCCGATCGCGTACAGCATGGTGAACAGGAACGACGACGCGACGATGGCCACCAGGTTCGGCAGCACCTCGTAGAACATGATCCGGAGCCGGCCCTCGCCGACCACCCGGGCGGCCTCCACGAAGTCCCGTTTCTTGACCAACATGGTCTGTGCGCGCAGCACCCGGGCTCCCCACGCCCAGCCGGTGATGCTGATGATGACGCCGATGAGCAGCGTGTTCGAGCGGCCCGAGGGCGGCAGGTAGCTGTCGATGACGATCAGCAGCGGCAGCCCGGGGATGGCCAGGAACACGTTGGCGGCCAGCGACAGGCCCTCGTCCGTGCCGCCGCCGATGTACCCCGCGGCGATGCCGACGATCACTGCCAGCAGCGTCGCGACCAGGCCGGCGATGAAGCCCACCACCATGGTGGCGCGGGCCCCGTTCAGCAGCTGGGAGAAGATGTCCGCGCCGAGGTTGCTGGTGCCCAGCCAGTGCGTGGCCGAGGGGTGCAGGTTCGGCGCGAACGCGTTGTAGTTCGGCGCCCAGGGCGCGATCCACGGCCCGATCAGCGTCAGCAGCGCGAACACCGCGATGATGATCAGCCCGGTGAGGGCCTTGGGGGAGCGGGGCAGCCGGATCGCCCGGATCCGGCCCTTGGCGATGACCGGCGTGGCGGGCTCCCCCGCCGGCAGCGGCCCGGCGGGGAGGAGGTCGTCGGCGTTGACGGACATGAGCTCTAGGCCTCCTGGCGGACACGCGGGTCGAGGAGCACGTACACGAAGTCGGCGATCAGGTTGGCGGCCAGGACGGTCAGCGTGATGACCAGGAAGATGCCCTGCAGCAGCGGGTAATCCTGGTTCAGGACCGCCTGCAGCAGCAGGTTGCCCACGCCGGGGTAGTTGAAGACCAGCTCCACCAGCAGCGCGCCCGAGACCACCAGCCCGATGGCGAGGGAGAAGTTCGCGATGCTCGGCAGGATCGCGCTGCGCGCCGCGTACCTGATCACCTTGCGCGTGGGCAGGCCCTTGGCCCGGGCCACCAGGACGAAGTCCTCGTCCATGACGGTGACCATCATGTTCCGCATGCCGAGCATCCAGCCGGCGATCGAGCTGAGCACGATCGTGGCCGCCGGCAGCTCGGCGTACCGCAGCACGCTCCCGATGAACGGCAAGTTGAATCCGGGGGTCATCCCGCGTGCGTAGTTGCCGAGCACCGGGAACCAGTGCAGGTCGCTGCCCAGCACCAGCAGCAGCACGGTGCCGAGGAAGAAGTACGGCACGGCCTGGAAGAAGGTCGACACCGGCAGCAGCCCGTCCAGCCAGGATCCGCGCCGCCAGCCGAGCGCGATCCCGGCCAGTGTGCCGAGCGCGAAGCTGATCACCGTGGCCACCCCGAGCAGGCCCACCGTCCACGGCAGCGTCTGCCCGAGCACCGTGCTGACCGGCGCGGACAGCGTGATCGACTGGCCCAGGTTGCCGTGGAACAGCTCGCTCCAGTAGCTCGTGTACTGCGCCCAGAGGCTCTGGTGCAGCCCGATGCCGAACTGCAGCTCGATGGCCTTCTGGGTCTGCGGGGTCACCCGGCCCTGCAGCTTGCCGATCATGGTCTGCACCGGGTTGCCCGGCATCAGGTGGGGGAGCAGGAAGTTCACCGTGATCGCCACCCACGCGGTGACGATGTACACGGCGAGCTTGCGGGTGATGGCGATCATGCCTGCCGTTCCCTTCCGCACCCGCAGCTCTGGCGGCGGATGAGCGTGGTCGGCAGCACGATGTCGCGGTCGGCGGGGGTCTGGTGGTTGATCATGGAATAGAGCACCTCGAAGGCGGTCGCGCCGAGTTCCCTTATGCGCTGTCGGACCGTGGTCAGCTGGGTCTGCAGGTGCCGGGCCACCGGGATGTCGTCGAACCCGGTCACCGCCACGTCACCCGGGACGCTGATCCCATGGCGTTCCAGCGCGTACAGCACGCCGATGGCGGTCTGGTCGTTCGCGCAGACGATCGCGCGCGGCAATTCCGTATGCCGGGCGAGCAGGTTGTTGATGACCCGCGCGCCGCCTCCCGCGGTGTAGTTGCCCTGCCACTCCGGTCCGTCCAGGAACTCCGCCCCCGCGTCCGCCACCTCGGCGGCGAGCGACCCGAAACGGGCGATGCTGTCCGGGCTGTCGACGTGGCCCCCGATGTAGCTGATCGAGCGGTAGCCGTGGTCGTGCAGCAGGTGCCGGGCCAGGTCCCGCATGCCCGCCGTGTTGTCACTGCGCACGTTGGCGGTCGTCGGCGTGGCCACCCCCGCCATGGTGACCACCGGGACCTGGCGGGCCAGCCAGGCGAGCTGGTCCGGTTCCAGCACCCGGTCGTGCAGGATGATCCCGTCGCTCTTGCGGGCCAGCGTCAGGATGCGGCCACCGGGGTCGTGCTCGTCCAGGTCGACCGAACGGACCAGGATGTCGAAACCGCGGCGCTGCGCGGCCTCCGCGATGCCCCGGTTGATCATGTCGGGGAACTGCAGGCTGTCTTCCTCATCAGCGAACAGGTCCTCGGGGTCCCTGGACGCCCAGGGGAGCCGGATGATGACCCCGGCGACTTCTTTCAGCCGCACGCTCAGCGCCCGCGCCGCGCCGTCGGGGATGAAGCCCAGCTCGGCCACGGCCTGCAGCACGCGGTCCCTGGTCTCCGGCCGTGGGTTGCGCCGCCCGTTGAGCACTCGCGACACCGATGCGATCGACACCCCCGCCGACCGGGCCACGTCATAGATCGTCGGCACCGTACCCGCCGCCAGCCCGTCCGGCCTGGTACCCGTGGGGGCGGGCTCGCCGTTGGGGCCGGCGTCCCCGGCGGGATTGGTGCCCAGTGCGGGCCCGTTCGGCGGCGTGGCCCCACCGTCTGAGGTGCCGTCCCGCGCGGGCCCGGTCGGCGGCGTGGACTCCTCCGCAGGGGTGGTGCCCGCTGCGAGGCCACTCGGCATGGCAGGTGTGGGGGTGGGCTCCCCGGCGCGGGTCGCGTCCGGCGAAGGCCCGTTCGGTGTGGCGGGTGCGGGGGTGGCCTCCTGCGCTGGGGTGGCGTCCGGCGAAGGCCCGTTCGGTGGCGTGATAGGGACGGCGGGCGGCCCGCCCGGCGGTGGCGTAACGACGGGCTCGCCGACGCCCGCGGCCTGTCCCGCGTTCACCGCCGATTCCGCGTCCACGGCCGGCTCCTTCCGCTGCGGCAGACCTGGCTCCTGCGCCGGTCCGTCTCGCCGGTAAGCGCTTACCGGCTCGCCTGAAGGCTACGACTCTTCGCCCGTTGTGCTCAAGGCCTCCTTCTATGACCGTTACGGGAAAGTGACATGGGGTATGTCCCGTTTCCGGCCACCGCCCGCGGGTCGCGCCGGCCTCGATCCACCCCCTCCCGAACTGCTGAATTCCCGTCTATACCGGTCCTGACGTGCGCAGCATCACTCCGGGGCGTGGACGCCCACGGGCCGGAAAACCAGTGCAGCCGTGGTACGAAATGGGGCCTATGGGGTGTTTTCCCGGCCGTCTCAGGGGCTGACGATACATGTTGGAAACATCGGAACGCCTCTGGCCAGATGCGTTACCGGCCACGTAACAAACGGGAAATGAGCCGGAAACCCGATCATGGGAGACATGGAACCGTTCCGTGAAAGAAGTCGGAGCGGCCGGGGTGGGTCCGTACAGGCCCCTGGGGGAGACCCCTGGAAACCCGAATGGCCCTTCCAAGGTAGCCCCCCTGGAGGCGCAGAGCAGTGGTTCCCTATCCAACATGGCTGAACGCCGGAGATAACTCCTGGCAGATGACAGCCGCCACGCTCGTCGGCTTGATGAGCATTCCGGCCCTGGCCGTCATCTACGGCGGCCTCGTTCAGCGAAAATGGGCCATGAACACCGTCTTGATGGTGTTCAGTACCTTCTGCCTGGTCCTCATCACGTGGGTCCTGTGGGCCTTCAAGATGGGCTTCGGCTCACCGTGGATCCACACGTTCGTGGGGATACCAGGGACGGTCCTCGGGCACAACGCCCTGGAGGGGCAGGCGAACGTCCCCTTGCTGGACGGGCTGATGCCTAAATTCCGGTTCCCGGAAGCCTCGCTGGTCTACTTCCAGTTTGTGTTCGCCGCGATCACGCCGATCCTGTTCATCGGCAGCGTGATCGGCCGGATCAGCTTCAAGGTCTGGCTGATCTTCGTGCCGCTGTGGATCACGTTCGCGTACGCGGTCAACGCGTTCCTGCTCTGGGGTGGCGGCTACTGGGCCGGCAAGGGCGCCCTCGACTTCAGTGGTGGTTACGTCATCCACCTCGCCGCGGGCACGTCCGGGTTCGTGGCCGCCGCCGTCATCGGGCCGCGGCTGGCGCGTGACCGGGAACGTGCGGTACCGAACAACCTGATGTTCGTCGCGGTCGGCGCCGGAATCCTGTGGCTCGGCTGGAACGGCTTCAACGGTGGTGACCCGTACTTCGCGGGCGCTGACGCGTCCGCCGCGGTCGTCAACACGAACGTGGCCACCGCCGTCGCCATGATGACCTGGATCCTCATGGACATGTTCCTGAGCAAGGAGAAGAAACCGACGTTCCTCGGCGGCCTCAACGGCATGATCTGCGGCCTGGTCGGCATCACGCCAGCCGCCGGCTTTGTCAACGGCTTCGGCGCCATCGTGATCGGCTTCGTCTGCACGGCCATCGTCTGGGTGGCCTGGACGTACTTGCCGAGGTACGTGTGGCCGTTCAACAAGGTCGATGATGCCCTCGGCGTGGTCTACACGCACGGCGTCGCCGGCCTGTTCGGCGGCCTGCTGACCGGCTGCCTCGCGGACCCGAACATGATCGAGTACATCGGCCTTGGCAAGACCGCCTCGTTCAGCGGCGCGGGCCTGTTCTACGGCCACCCGAAGCAGCTGGCGATCCAGGCTGGCGCCGCCCTGACGATCATCGTCTGGGACGGCCTCGTCACCTTCATCATCCTGCGGGTGCTCGGGCTGTTCATGAAGCTCCGGCTACCCGAAGCCGCCCTGGAGATCGGCGACGTGGCGGTGCACGGCGAAGAGGCGTACCCATCCGAGGACCTGGTCAGCATCTCGGCGGCCGCCCGCGCCGCGGATCCGCTGTCCCCGATGTCATCCAGCGACTCACTACAACCCGAAAAGGCCGCCAAGACGACCGAAGACACCTAGTCCCGGCGCCCGCGACCCGCTCGCGTCCACCGTCTGCCCCCGGTACCCCGCGGTACCGGGGGCAGACGCCGTCTCTCGCGCCCGGGGCTCCCACCCGGGGGTTCCCGCCCGGGGGTTCCCGCCCGGGGGCTCCCGCCCGCCCGGGGCGCTCCCGATAGGGCAGCGGTGGTACCACCGTTGTCGCTACGACAACGGTGGCGCCACCGTGGCGCTCCTACTATGCGGGGGCGGGCGAGTGTGGCGCCCCCTGCGGCGCGAGCCCAGCAGGCCCGTGCATCCCGGTGTCCAGGGCGGGGCCCGCGCGTCAGAGTCCGGCGGGCGGCGGTGGCCGGAGGGCGGCGTCCCAGAGGCCGGGGCGGGCGTGTTGCTGCCCGCGAGGTCCCGGCCGCCGTCACCCGGCGGAGCGGTTCAGCCGAGCGGCCCCGCGGACGGCGTCGGAGCGGCCGGAACCGACCATGGCGGCTGATCGCTGGGGCCCAGCGTGGCCGGAGGCACCGAACTGGACGGTGGATCGCTGGGGCTCGGCGTGGCCGGAGGCACCGAACTGGACGGTGGATCGCTGGGGCTCGGCGTGGCCGGAGGCACCGAACTGGACGGCAGCGCGGAGGGTGTCGCCGTGGGGCTGGGGGTCGCGCTGACGGTCGTGACCGCCGTCGGTGTCGTCGTCCCGCGCTGCGTGGCAGGGTGGAGCGCTGGCCGCGGCGCCCGGGTGGCGCTGGGGGAGGCCCGGCTGACGTTGCTATCAGGTTCAGCCGGGGCGGCGGCCACTGCCACTGCCGGTGGCGTGGGCGCCTGGGGCGTTACCTTGACGGCGGCGCGCGACGTGCTCGCGTGAGTCCCGCCGCCTGGGCCGTTAACGAACTGGATCACTACCGGCCCGTGATGCTGGCCCCACCAGTCACCGGCGAATACCGCTCCCGCACCGGACACGACCGCGAAGACGCAGGCTCCCGCGATAGACGCGGCGGATGCGCGCGTCCTGAATGTGCTCACCGGCTGTTTGCGCGGGCCTGTCGACTGCCCCGTGCTCGCCGGCTGCTTTCGTGCGCCCGGCGCCTGCCCCCTGGTCACCGGCTGCCTCCCATGCGCCTGGTGCCTGCCGCGCAGGAACACGCGGCCGTGCTGTGGTACGCGCCCGGGATGGTGACGGGGAGATCCACAGCGAACCCTCCTGCCAGGAATGCGCCGCGGGTGAGAAGTTCCGTGTCCCTCTATCGCGACCATTCCGCACCGCGGGCCGGCGAAACCTCGGCTGGAGAACGAAGCCGGGTTGTTACCAAACGCTGCCTCAGGCGGCCCTTGGCGGTCGGCGGCCGAAAGCGGCGGGCACCTGGCGGGATGGCTGCCGGGCATGCCGGTGGCCCCGGGCACGGCCCGTGGGCGGCCCGCCGGCCTGAGATTGGCGGTCCCCGGTGCGCCGCAGTCGCCGTCCCGACGCACAATGGGATATATGGCTAAACCAGTGACGATGGCAAAGACCCTGGTAACGGACGACGGTGTTCCGATCGACGCCGTGCACCTCCCGCAGGAAAGTGATCTTGCCATCGTGCTGGCGCACGGTTTCACGCTGTCCTGGCAGCGGCCCGCGGTATGGCGTATCGCGACCCGGCTGAACCGGATCGCGGGCGTCGTGAGCTTCGACTTCCGCGGGCACGGGCGGTCCGGCGGGCTGTCCACCCTGGGCGACCAGGAGATCAAGGACCTCGGCGTCGCGGTCGCCTACGCCCGGGAGCTCGGCTACGAGCGGGTCGCGGCCGTCGGGTTCTCGATGGGCGCGTCCGTCGTGGTCCGGTACGCCGGGCTGGTCGGCGGCCTGGAGGCGGCCGTATCGGTGAGCGGGCCGGGGCACTGGTATTACCGGGGCACGGAACGGATGCGCCGCGTGCACTTCGCCGCGGAACACCGGGTGGGCCGCCTGGCGGCCAGGATGCTCACCAAGACGCGGATCAGCTCCGGCCAGTGGGATCCGACGCCGGTGCCGCCCGACGAGGCGGCCGCGCAGATCTCGCCCATCCCGCTGCTGATCGTGCACGGCGATTCGGACCCCTACTTTCCCGTGTACCACGCCCAGCAGCTCTACGACGCCGCGCGGGAGCCGAAGGAACTGTGGCTGGTGCCGGGATTCGGGCACGCCGAGTCCAGCTGCCGTCCCGCCCTGGTCGACCGGATCGGCGGCTGGGTGGCAACGGCCGCGGGCGCGCCGGTGGCGGAGCAGCTCGCCGGCGCCGTGGCGGGGAACGCCACCGGGACGGTGGCCGCCGGGCTGCTGGACCTGCCGCCCGCCGAAGATCCCGATGAGGCGTCCGCGGAGGAGGCGGCCGAAGCCGCGGGGGCCGCCGCGGCGGCGGGCACCTCCCCGGCCGAGGCCATCCGCAACGTGGAGTCCCTGGATGCGGAGTCCCTCGACGCGGACGCCCTGGACGCCTAACCGCCGGACACCAGACGGCCGGATGCGCGGGGCCCGGGAAGGCCGGGTTACCAGCCAGCCGGCAGGGGCATGCCCTCGCTGTAGCCGGACGCGCTCTGCAGGCCGATGACCGCCCGCTCCCTGAGCTCCTCCAGGTCGCGCGCGCCGGCGTAGGTGCAGGCGCTGCGCAGCCCGGCGACGATCGTGTCGATCAGGTCCTCCACCCCTGGACGCGCCGGGTCCAGGTACATCCGGGCCGTGGAGATGCCCTCCTCGAACAGTGCCTTGCGGGCCCGTTCGAACGGCGAATCCCCGGCGTTGCGCTGCCGGACGGCCCGCGCCGACGCCATCCCGAAGCTCTCCTTGTACAGCCGCCCGTCGGCGTCGCGGAACGTGTCACCGGGCGACTCGTACGTCCCGGCGAACCAGGAGCCGATCATCACGCTGGAGGCGCCCGCGGCCAGCGCCAGGGCCACGTCACGCGGATGCCGCACGCCGCCGTCGGCCCACACGTGCGCGCCGAGCCGGCGCGCCTCCGCGGCGCACTCCAGCACGGCGCTGAACTGAGGCCGCCCGACTCCGGTCATCATCCGGGTGGTGCACATCGCGCCCGGGCCGACGCCGACCTTGATAATGTCCGCGCCTGCCTGCACCAGGTCGGAAACCCCCGCCGCGGTGACCACGTTGCCGGCCACGACAAGAGCGTCCGGGCAGGTCTCCCGGACCCGGCGCAGCGCGCTGATCATCTTCTCCTGGTGGCCGTGCGCGGTGTCGACGACCAGCAGGTCCGCGCCCGCTTCCAGCAGCAGCTTCGCCTTCGAGCCCGGGTCGCCGTTCAGGCCGATCGCGGCGGCCAGCCGCAGCCGCCCCGAATCGTCCACGGCCGGGCGGTACAGCGTCGCGCGCAGTGCCCCGGTCCGGGTCAGGATACCGACGCAGCGCCCTGCCTCGTCGACGACCGGGGCCAGCCGGTGCCTGCCCTCGTGCAGCAGGTTGAACGCCCGCTCGGGATCGGTCCCGGCGGGCACCGTGACCGGGTTGACCGACATGACCTGGCGCAGCTGGGTGAAGCGGTCGACCCCCTGGCAGTCGGCCTCGGTGACCACCCCGACCGGCCGGCCGTCCTCGATCACGATGACGGCGCCGTGCGCGCGTTTGGGCAGCAGGCTGAGCGCCTCGCCCGTCGTGTCGCCCGGGCCGAGGGTGATCGGCGTGTCGTGCACGCGGTCCCGGGACTTGACCCAGCTGATCACGTCCGCGACCACGTCCACCGGGATGTCCTGCGGCAGCACGGCCAGGCCGCCGCGGCGCGCCACCGTCTCCGCCATCCGCCGGCCGGACACCGCGGTCATGTTCGCGGTCACCAGCGGGATGGTGGTGCCGCTGCCGTCGCTGGTAGACAGGTCGACGTCGAGCCGGGAGGCCACGGCCGACCGGTTCGGCACCATGAACACGTCGCTGTAGGTCAGGTCCTGCGCGGGGACCGTGCCGCGGATAAATTGCACGTCCTAGATTGTGCCCGCTGCAGCCGGATGCTATCGCCGCCCGCGGCCGGGTCCGTCAGGCCGGGGCGAACGCCGCGAACATGATGTCGGCGATGCGGTTGGCCATCTCGTCGACGGGGAGCTTCACTTCGGCGCTGAGCAGGTAGTTCACCCGCTCCAGCATCATCAGGCAGGCCAGCGCGGTCAGCTCCACATGCTCGGTCTGCTGCCCGGCGCTGCGGGTGGCCGCGGTCATGCCGGTGGTCATGGCTTCGGAGATGCTGAACAGCATCTGCAGGCCGTCTCCGTACACTTCCTCAGGGACCAGGTCGGCCTGGCTGAGGATGCGGATGACGGTCGCATGCGCGGCGTAGACGTCAAAGAACTTCCGTACCCAGCGGCGCAGTACGGTCTTGCCCACCTCGTCGCGGGTGACGATCGGGAAGTCGCCGGCGACGGTCTCCATGTCGCGCAGCGCGTCCAGCAGCAGGGCCTTGAACAGGTCCTCTTTGTTGGAGAAGTAAAGGTAGAAGGTGCCGTGTGAGATGCCGGCCCGGCGGACCACGTCGTCAACCCGCACGCCGTGGAAACCGCGTTCCTCGAACTCGATCATCCCGGCGTCGAGCAGGCGCTTGACGGTCGCCCGGCCCTGGGCGCGCAGTTCCCGGTCACGAGCGGGAACACCGCCTCCGTGTGACGGCTGCCGTCCCGGCCCGTGCGCCGGGGGTGGCGTACCACCAGGAGCCGGGGCGGCCGGGGTCCGGGGCCGCGTCCGGTTCGCCTCGGGTCCCGGTGACACCGGACCGCGGCTTCCCTCGTGAGTCATGGTAAGAGACTAGCCGTCCGGTTCCCGCCGGGGTGGCACTCGGTGCAGGAGCCACCAGCTTGGGGGATGACGGCGGCCCGGCCGCACCGTGCCTAGCAGCCACGTTGCCGCTGCTACCCTTCGATCGGTGAGCAGTCCGGCGCAGGCGGACGGAGCCAGGTCCCGCCCGGACGGCCGGGGCCCGGCCGGCCAGCACGCGGGGTCCTCCCGGCGCGTGCGGGCCGCCGCGGTCATGCGCGGGCGGGCCACCGCGATCCGGGTCACCGCCCTCACCGTGGCCGCGGCGCTGGTGTACGCGACCGACGCGCTCATCCGATTCCGCCGCTTCCTGACCAGCACCTTTGACCTGGTCATCTTCGACCAGGGCGTGCGCGGCTACGCGCACTTCAGCGCGCCGGTCTCGATCGCCCGGGGGGTGGCCGACGGCGGGACGGCGCATTTTGTGCTGCTGTCCGATCACTGGTCACCGATCCTGGCCATGCTCGCGCCGCTGTACTGGATCCACGACAGCCCGGCGACGTTGCTGGTGGCCCAGGCGGTCCTGTTCGCCCTGGCCATCCCGCCGCTGTGGGCCTTCACCGCCCGCCAGCTCGGCGCGCCGTGCGCCTACTTCGTGTCCGCGGCGTACGCGCTGTCCCTGCCCATCATGGCGGCGGTCACGTTCGACTTCCACGAGGTGGCGTTCGTCCCGGTGCTCACGGCCGTGATGGCGGAACGCTTCCAGGCCGGGCGGCGCGGGACGGCCATCCTCGCCGCGGCGGCGCTGCTGCTGGTCAAGGAGGACATGGGCCTGCTGATCGCCGGGTACGGCCTGTATCTGCTGGCGACCAGGCGCCGCTGGACCGGGCTCGGCTTCCTGGTGGGAGGAATCGCCGCCACCTGGCTGGCCAGCCACGTGCTGATCCCCGCGTTCGGCGGCTCGGCCAGCTTCTACTGGGCCTACGGCCAGTTCGGCCGCACCGCCGGGAGCGCCGCCGCCGACATCCTCACGCACCCCTGGCACGCGCTGCACGTGCTGGTGACGCCGGGGGTGAAGGTCCGCACGATGCTCGGGCTGCTGGTCCCGCTCGGGTTCCTGCCGCTGGCCTCGCCGCTGACCCTGGCCGCGGTGCCGTTGCTGGCCGAACGGATGCTCGCGTCCGGGTACCCGCTCTGGTGGCAGGCGAAGTTCCAGTACAACGCGTTCGTCGTGATGATCTTGTTCCTCGCGGCCGTGGACGGGGCGGCCCGGCTGCAACGCCGCTGGGGCGGCACGCTGCCCCGGCTGCCCCGGGGCTGGACGCCGGCCACGGTCTGGGCCGCGGCGGTGTGCATCGCGGCCGTCGCTTACGTCCCGTCCTCGCCGTTCGGCCCGCTCCTGCACCCGAATTACTACCTGGTCAACGCGCGCATGCGGGCCGCGGACCAGGCCACCGCCCGGGTGCCGTCCCGCGTGGAGGTGGAGGCGGCCGACACCCTCGGTCCGCGGCTGTCCGGCCGGGACACGGTGCTGCTGCTCGACGGCACGCCGCGGTGGGCCCCCTGGGTGGTCGCCGACACCAAGGGCCTGGACTTCCCGTTCTGCTCGCCGGCCCAGCAGGCCCAGGAGGTGTCGTTCCTGCGGGCGCACGGGTACCGCCTGGTCTTCAGCGACGACGGTTACGTGGTTCTCTACCGCCCCGCGGACGCGCGGACCCGCCAGGCCCTCATCCATCCGGCCCCGGCACCGAAGATCCACACCAACATCTGCTACTGACCCCGCCGGGAAACGGGAGCAGATCGGAGCGGGCTCGCCCGGGATGGCCGCCGGGGAGCGCCCGGGATGGCCGCCGCGGAGGGCCCGGGATGGCCGCCCCGGAACGCCCGGGATGGCCGGCCCAGAACGCCGGGATGGCCGCCGCGACGAGACGACCAGCGGGAACGGCACCAGAAAACGGGGGCTGCGCCAGCGCGGATCGCCGGATAAGGTTGTCTGATTGTGGGGAAGGTGACCTGGCGCAGGCTGTCCGTCTTCGCCGCCGTGGCCTCTTTCGCCGCCGTGACGGGCGCGGGCACCGGCCAGGCCGGCGTGGCCATCGCGGGCGGCCCCGCCGTGATCGGGGTGCCGCTCGGCGCCGCCAGCCAGCCGGACGGCCAGCCAGGGACCCAAGGCGCCGGGCCCACGGTGCGGACCACGTCCGATACGCAGCTGCCCCGCGAGCTGGTGGTGCCGGATGTGCTCGCGGTCATCCAGACCGGCATCCCGCAGTCCGACGTGGCCAGGATCCGCAAACTGAACGGCGTACGCTCCGTACTCACCGTCAGCGGCGGCGCCATCACGATCGGCGGCCAGGCCGCCAACGTGATCGGCGTGGATCCCGGGGCGTTCCGGTCCTGGACGCCGCCCGCAGCCGCCGGCGAGCAGGCTCTCTGGCAGGCGCTGAACCGCGGCCAGTTCGTCACCGGCACGGCGGCGCAGCGCACCCTGGGCCTGGCCCGCGGGCACTCCTACCCGGTCGCGGCGGCCACCCGGTCGGCGCTTACCTTCGGCGGCTCCGCCGATCTCGGCATCCCCGGCGTGGACGCGGTCGTGAACCGTTCCGTTGCCTCCCGGCTCGGCCTGGTACCCGACCTGGCGGTGCTGATCAACGCGCCCGCCGACAACCTGGCCTCCCTGGTCTCCCAGGTGCACGCGGTCACCGGGGCGCAGAGCCACGTCGTCAGCTTGCAGCCGGCCACCACCAGCACGCCCGGCCGGCTCCCGGTGGACACCTCGGTGCCCACCGGCCGGCCCACCACGTACCTGCAGCTGTACCAGGAGTCGGCGGCGCGGTACTGCCCCGGGCTGTCCTGGACCGTCCTCGCGGCCATCGGCGAGGTCGAAAGCGGTGACGGCGCCAACGTGGGGCCGTCCACCGCCGGGGCTCTCGGGCCGATGCAGTTCCTGCCGTCCACCTGGACGGTGTGGGGCATCGACGGCTTCGGGGACACCGGTGCCCCGGACATCATGAACCCATTCGACGCGGTGCCGAGCGCGGCCGCGATGCTGTGCGCGGACGGCGCAGGCCAGGGCGGGTCGTCGCTGCAGGGCGCGATCTTCGCCTACAACCACGCGGACTGGTACGTCAACGAGGTGCTGGCCATCGCCCGGGAGTACGCCGCGGGTGCCTGAGGCGCAGCCGGCGGCGGGTGCCTGGTTGGATGGTGACCATGCCGGATTACGATGCGTTCCTGCTTGTCTCGTTCGGCGGCCCCGAGGGGCCGGACGACGTGATGCCGTTCCTGCGCAACGTCACGCGAGGCCGCAACATCCCGCCGGAGCGCCTGGAAGCCGTCGCGGAGCACTACTACGCCGTCGGCGGCGCGAGCCCCATCAACCAGCAGTGCCGTGATCTCATCACCGCGCTGGGGGCTGCCTTCGCCGGCGCGGGCCTGGACCTGCCCATCTACTGGGGCAACCGCAACTGGGAGCCGTACCTGACCGGCACCGTGGCGCAGATGGCCGCGGACGGCGTGCAGCGGGCCCTCGCCTTCGCCACCTCCGCCTACAGTTCGTTCTCCAGCTGCCGCCAGTACCTGGACGACATCGACCGGGCGCGCGAGCAGGGCCCGTCCGCGCCGCGTATCGACAAGATCCGCCGTTACTTCAACCACCCGGGTTTCATCGAGCCGTTCGCTGAGAGCACGCGGGCGGCGCTGGCGGCCCTGCCGCCCGAGGTCCGGGACGGCGCGCACCTGGTCTTCACCGCGCACAGCGTGCCGCTGGCGATGGCTGAGCACAGCGGGCCACCCGGTGCCGGTGACCGGTACGTGACCGAGCTGGCCGACGCGTCGGCTTTGATTGCTGAACGGGCTGGTGCCGGGGCCCGCCCCTGGCAGCTGGTCTACCAGAGCCGAAGCGGACCGCCCGCCCAGCCGTGGCTGGAGCCCGACGTGCTCGATCACCTCGCCGAGCTGTCCAGGGCGGGCGCCCCGGCCGCGGTAGTCGTTCCGGTCGGGTTCGTGTCCGACCACATGGAGGTCAGGCACGACCTCGACACCGAGGCGGCGGAGACGGCCGCGGCGCTCGGCCTGCCGGTCGCCCGCGCGGCCACGCCCTGGTATGACCCCCGGTTCCGGGCCATGATCATCGACCTGGTGCGGGAGCGCCTCAGCGCGCCGGACTCCCCGGGCGCGCCCCGGGCGGCGCTGGGCCCGCTGGGGCCGTCCACCGACGTCTGCCCGCCCGGCTGCTGCGCTGTCGCGCGCCCGGCGGCTGCCGCTGTGCAGGCGGCCGCCGCGGGGCAGCCGCCCGCCGCGGGCCGCCCGGACGGGCCGGGCCCGGCGTGACCGCTCCGGACCCGGAAGACCTGCTGGCGCTGGCCGCCGAGACCGCCGCGGCCGCGGGACGGCTGCTTGCCGACCGCGGCGCGATGGCCCGCCCCGAGGTTGTCGACACCAAATCAAGCCTGACCGACGTGGTGACAGAGATGGACCGCCAGGCCGAGGCGCTCATCACCGAGCGGATACGGGCGGCCCGTCCCGGCGACGCGATCCTCGGCGAGGAAGGCGGCGAGACCCACGGGGTCGCGCAGGCCACGGAAGGCGCAGCCGCCCCGGCGGACGCGGTCCGGTGGATCGTGGACCCGCTGGATGGCACCGTCAACTACCTCTACGGCCTGGCGGATTGGTCGGTTAGCATCGCCGCCGAGGCCAGCGGCACGATCGTGGCCGGTGTGGTGGCCGTCCCGCTGCACGGCGAGACGTTCCTGGCCGTCCGCGGCAGGGGCGCGTGGCTGCGGAGCGACGCGGGCCTGCACAGTGCTACCGGGGAAACCAGCACGACTGGGGAAACCGGGGCCATCGGTGAAACCGGGGAAACCGGCGCCCGGCTGCGCTGCAACCGCGACGTCCCGCTGGCCCGCGCGCTGGTCGGCACCGGGTTCGGGTACCTGCCCGGCCGGCGGCGTGTCCAGGGCGAGGTGGTCAGCGCGCTGCTGCCGCGGATCCGGGACATCCGCCGGGGCGGGTCCGCGTCGGTCGACCTGTGCATGGTGGCGGCCGGCCTGCTGGACGCGTTCTACGAACGGGGCCTGAACTACTGGGACTACGCGGCCGGCGCGCTGATCGCGGAGGAAGCAGGCGCCGTCGTGACCGGCCTGAATGGCCGGCCACCGGGCCCGTCCATGACCGTCGCCGCCGCCCCCGGGCTGCACGCCGAGCTCATCGCCGCCCTCGCGCCGCTCGATCCCGAACGCGACGCTTAGGCACACGAAACCAGGACCGCCCGGGGTGGCCCTGGTCCAGGGCTGAGCGCGTCAGGCGCAGGCGGGCTCGGTGATGCCGTGGGCCGCGGCGATCTCCCTCAGGTGTTCCAGCTCGTCCAGCTGGGTATCGGTGAGGTGAGCGTCCCCGGCGGCCAGCGCCGCCCGTAGGGAGGCGTGGGCTTCCCTCAGACGGTGCTGCAGTGTGGCTGCGAACTCGCCCATGCGACTCCCTCCGGACAAACACGTGGAATGTGTGGCGATTCTTACCCCGGTGCCGCGCGCCGCTAAACCCGGTTCCGGAGCCGAAACGCCGACGGGGGAATGAGATCCGGCCCACACGGGCATACCTTCTCGGGCGAGGTGTTCCCCCACGGCGAACGGCGGAGCGAACGGGTCGATATGCCGGTACACTTCGCGTCCGGCGGCACTCGGCGCTGTCCGCGGGCTGCTATGCCCCGGGCGGATTCGGCTGCCGGGCACACGCGGAGACGGAGGTGCGATGCAGGTCAAACCCTCCACGGCACGACACCCCCGTGTTGCGTGTGCCCGGCGAGCAAACGTGACAGAATTCCCCGCCGGAATCGGGCACAACCAAGGCCTCCGGAGCGTTACACCCGCGCGATGAAGAGGCGCACAACAGATGGAGGGGGAAAGAACCACCATGGCCACTGATTACGACAGCCCGCGGAAGACAGACGACGACCTCACCGAGGACAGCCTGCAGGAGTTGCAGGCCCGCCGGATGGACCAGTCGTCGAGCACGATCGACATTGACCCGGACGAGGTGGCTGAGTCACTTGAGCTGCCTGGTGCGGACCTGTCGAACGAGGAGCTGTCTTTCCGCGTTATCCCACGGCAGGCCGACGAGTTCACCTGCTCGCGGTGCTTCCTGGTGCATCACCGCAGCCAGCTTGCCGAAGACCGCAATGGCCAGCTTGTCTGCCGGGAGTGCGCCGCCTGACGTCACTCCACCGTCAGTTGCTGCGCCTGTCCGCGGGGTAAGAAGAGGCCCGATCCCGGGAGCGCCTGAGCGGCCCGCCGCCGCGCTCCCGGTCGTGCCGGTTCCGTTTCAGCCCGCCCGGCCCGGGGCCGGGCCCACGTCAGTTTCGCTGCTCAGCTGCCCGCTCAGTCCTTGGCCGGGGCACCCTGATAGGCGCGCACCCGCTTGGTGGCGGCTCTCGTCGCCAGCAGCCGCACCGCCTCCATCACCACTCCGGTGATCACGGCCCAGCCGAGCGCCTCCTTCAGTTCGACGTCCACGTCCTCCGGGTGAACCGGGGGCTCCTTCCCGGTCGCCCGCGTCCACGCGAACGCGATGAGCTTCCGGGCCGCGTACGCCGCGGCGAACGCGGCGATTCCCCCGGCGATTTTGGTGGTCATATCTGCGCGCTGGTCCGACATGCCGGTACTTCCTCCAAACCCCATTGTCTGATCATTCCACGTACGGCCGGGTAGCTACGCCGGCACGCCGGCCGGTACCCGGGCTCAGCCCGCCGAACCCTGCGTGGCCGCGGCCGCGTCCTTCGGCCGGCCGCGCTCGATCACGGCGGCCAGCTCGGCCGGCCGCCGCGTCCCGATCAGCCAGTACGGAACCTGCCCGGCCGGGTCCCGGATCGCGATGTACACGGCCGCCTTCAGGAACGGCCGGATCAGCGTATGCGCGGCGGGATCGGCCCGCGGGCCGCGCATCACCTCGGCCTGCCGGGCGTCCAGGGCCCGCACCTCGGTGATCCGGGACAGCGGCAGCACCGCCCCGGCCGCGCGCAGCTGCCCATCGCTCACCTCGATCAGGCTGGATCCCCACGCCACCAGCGCGGCCACACTGCCGGCGGTCAGCACGGCGTAGACGATCACCACGACGGGCCCGCTGAGGTTCGCGTAGGCCGCGTACGCGCCGAGCAGCAGGATGACGGGGACGGCCAGCAGCCACCACGCCGTCGGCACGGTGAGCCGTTCGCGGTAATCACGCATGCCGTCAACCGTAGTTGGTTAGATGGCCTTATGGCGGGGCGGTCCGGGCCGGGTATCGGCCACAGGGCACGGCAGTTCCTGACCGCTGCCCGCGAGGGTGTCCGCAGCGCGGAGGAACGCCGCACCGCCGGGGAACACGAGGGGGAGACCGGGCCGGTGCCGCCGCCGGACGGCGCCCCCGCGCTCACCAACGGCGTGGCTGGCTCCCGCCCGGCCGGCGGGCCCGCGACCGAAGTCCCGGCGGGCGGGCCCGTGACCGAAGCCCCGGCGGGCGGGCCCGTGACCGAAGCTCCGGCGGGCGGGCCCGTGACCGAAGCTCCGGCGGGCGGGCCCGTGACCGAAGCTCCGGCGGGCGGGCCCGTGACCGAAGCTCCGGCGGGCGGGCCCGTGACCGAAGCTCCGGCCGGCGCCAGGGGAGTCGTTCCGTACTGGCTGCAGGTCGCCGGGGGCTGGGCGTGGCGCCTGCTGTTCATCGGCGTTGCGCTCTACGTCCTCTACCGGGTGGCGGGCCGGCTGGCGCTGGTGGTGATCCCGTGCGCGGGCGCGCTGCTGCTGACCGCGCTGCTGCAGCCGCTTACCTCCCGCCTGAACCGCGCCGGCCTGCCGATGCTGGCCGCGACCTGGTGTACCCTGCTCGGCGCGGTGATCCTGCTGGCCGGCACGATCACTCTGGTCACGATCCGGGTGCGGGCGGAGTACAAGGGCCTGGTGACCCAGGTCCGGCACACGTCAGGGCAGATCGAGACCTGGCTGGCCGGGCCACCCCTGCACCTGAAGACCACGAGCCTGCAGGCCTCCTCAAACAAGCTGGTGAACTATCTGGGCCAGCACAAATCGCTGGTGGCGGGCACGGTCCTGACCGGCGGCCAGATTGCCTTCGAGGTGCTCGGCGGCATCGTCCTCATGCTCTTCGTGACGTTCTTCCTGATCAAGGACGGCGCGAAGATCTGGGCGTGGCTGATCCGCGCCTTCGGGCCGGACGGTAGCCAGCGGGCGAACCGGGCTGGCCGCGCGGCCTGGCAGGCCGTCGTGTCCTACGTCCGGGGCACGGTCCTGGTGGCGGCGATTCACGCCGTCGTCATCGGCTCCACGCTGACGATCATGAGCGTGCCGCTGGTCGCCCCGCTGGCCGTCCTGGTCTTCCTCGCGGCGTTCATCCCCCTCGTGGGCATCCTGTTCGCCGGGACCGTGGTCATCCTGATCACGCTCGTGGCGAAGGGCTGGATCGCCGCGGTCATCCTGCTCGGTGTCTTCCTCGCGGAGAACCAGCTGGAGAGCCACCTGCTGCAGCCCCAGGTCGTCGGGCGCATCATCCGGCTCCATCCGCTCGCGATCATCCTGGTGCTCGCCGTGGGCGGCATCGTGGCCGGTATCCCGGGTGCTGTGGTGGCCGTCCCGGTGGCCGCGGCGATCACCCGCGCGGTCCCGGAGCTGCGGCGGCGTTACCCGGAGTCGGCTGGCGTCCCGGCCCGTGGCGACCCGGGTCCCCGTGCTCCGTAAGCGCGATAGGGTCACTGGGCGTAAGGAGCTGGCGGCAGCATGCTGCGCGCCGTGACCCGGCCAGCCGTCCGAGGAATTGATGCCCATGAACCCGCCCGCCGACCAGGTCGATGTGCTCATCCAGCGCCTCGACCCCGGTCTGCCGCTGCCCTCCTTCGCCCATCCGGGGGACGCCGGCGCCGATCTGTTCGCGGCCGAGGACGTGGACCTCGCCCCGGGTGAGCGCGCGCTCGTCCCGACCGGCGTGGCCATCGCCCTGCCGGCCGGCTACGCGGCGTTCGTGCATCCCCGGTCCGGCCTGGCCGCGCGGCACGGGGTCACGATCGTAAACGCGCCCGGCACGGTGGACGCGGGCTACCGCGGCGAGATCAAGGTCACGCTGCTGAACACGGACCGCGCGCAGCCGGTCAGCTTCCGGCGCGGCGACCGGATCGCCCAGCTCGTCATCCAGCGGGTGGAGAACGTGCAGTTCCGGGAGACCGCCGCACTGCCCGGGTCGGCCCGTGGGGACGGCGGCTTCGGCTCCACTGGCGGCCACGCCGCCAGTGTCCCGGTACCGTGAATCCGTTACGAAGGCCCATCGAGGGGAATCCCCAGCACATCGCGGGAGTTCTCCCACGGGAGATGAATAAGGAGCGTGTGCAGTGTTCCGTCGGCGTCGGCGCGAGGACGCGGACCAGGCCGTCCCTGGCAACCCCGAGGCAGCGGATGCCGCCGGGGACGCCGGTGACGGCTGGGCAGACTCCGATGAGATAGGCGACTGGGACGACGGCTCCGCGCCCGGTGGCGTGGCGGGCGCCGCGGGCGGCCCCTGGGACGCCGACGACGCCTACCCGGAGCGAGACCGGGCCGACTTCGGCAGCCTCCTCGTCCCGATCGCGCCCAATCAGCAGATCGAGCTGGCCACGGACGGGCAGCGGTTCATCTGGGTCACGGTGAAGAACGGCGCCAGTGAACTGCGGGTGCACGCGTTCGCGGCGCCGCGCAGCGCGGGCCTGTGGCAGGAAGTGCGGCAGGAGATCGCCGAGGAGCTTTCCTCGGCCGGCACGGCCGCCGAGGAAACCGAAGGCCCCTTCGGGACCGAGGTGTTTGCGCACGTAGGGGTGGAGCCGGGCAACCCCGCCGCGGGCACCACCCCGGTCCGGTTCATCGGCATCGACGGCCCGCGGTGGCTGCTGCGCGGCCTGATCATCGGGGCCGCGGCGACCGGCGCCGAGCCCTTCGAGCCGTTCGAGGACCTGCTCAGCGACATCGTGGTCGTGCGCGGGGACCATCCGATGCCGCCGCGGGACATGCTGGAACTGCGGCTGCCGCCCGAGGTTCAGCAGGCGCTCGAGCAGCAGCAGGCGGCCGAGCAGCAGGAGGCCGGCGGTGCGGCCGAGCCGGAGGAGGAGAACCGGTTCCGCACCACCGATCTCAACCCGTTCGAGCGCGGCCCGGAGTTCACCGAAACGCGCTGACGCCGCCACCCCCGCCCCGCCCCGCCCCGCCCCGACCTGGCCGGACCTGACCTGGCCGGACCTGGCCGCGCCGAATTAACGCACGGCAACATGCCGTTAACATTGCCTGGCTACCGTGCTTTCATGGGGTCACCTATCCGTGAGGAACACCGGGCTGAGCGGCCTCGTATCCGGATAGCGGGCACGGTCAGCGCCATCAGGCACGACCCGATTGGCGGCATGCCCGCGCTGGAAGCAGAGCTGTGCGAGGGCCCGGGCCGCATTGACCTGATCTGGCTCGGCCGGGCGAGCATTCCCGGCATCGAGCCCGGCAGCACGGTCGTGGCCGAGGGCAGGCTGGGCGTCCGCCGTGGCCGCGCTACGATGTTCAACCCGCGCTACGAGCTGAGCACGGGGACGCCGGCCCGGACGTCCGCACCGGAATTCCGGGCCGCCTGCTGATCGCCCCGCCCCCGCCGGGCCGATACCTGGCCGGCGGGCTGCCAGCCGCCGGCCAGCTGCGCGCGAGGCGGTCCGCTACCGGTCGGCCAGCAGCGAGGCGAGCTGATCCTCCACGTCCTGGCTGGTCACGAACAGCAGCTCGTCGCCGGCCTCCAGCGGGTCGTCCGGCTGGGGGACGATGACCCGGCCTTCGCGCAGGATCGCCACCAGGGCCGTGTCGGCGGGCCAGTCGATGTCCCCAAACCGCTGGCCGGCCAGCGGCGCGTCGGCGGCCAGGGTCAGCTCGACCAGGCTCGCCTCGCTCTGCCGGAAGGTCATCAGCCGGACCAGATCGCCCACGCTAACGGCCTCCTCGACCAGCGCCGACAGCAGCCGCGGGGTGGAAACCGCCACGTCCACGCCCCACGACTCGTTGAACAGCCATTCGTTGTTGGGGTGGTTGATCCGCGCCACGACGCGCGGGACGCCGTACTCCGTCTTGGCCAGCAGCGACACGACCAGGTTGACCTTGTCGTCGCCGGTCGCCGCGATGACGACATTGCAGCGGTGCAGGGCCGCCTCGTCCAGCGAGCTGATCTCGCAGGCGTCCGCCAGCAGCCATTCCGCGCCGGGCAGGCTGTCCGCCTTGATGGATTTGGCCGACTGGTCGATGAGCAGGACCTCGTGCCCGTTCTCGAGCAGTTCCCGGGCGATGGAGCGGCCGACCGCGCCAGCCCCGGCTATCGCGACGCGCATCAGCGGCCTCCCTCGGGCCCGACGGAGAACAGATCGGTGATCCGGTCCAGCTCGTCTTCGTGCGCGATCACGTGCACCACGTCGCCTTCCTGCAGCACCGTGGCCGGGGACGGGATCAGGGCCTCACCGAGCCGGTCGACGAAGGCGATCCGGGTGTTCGTGGCCAGTTCGATCGCCTTGATCTTCTCGCCCAGCCAGCGGCCGGAGAAGGCCACCTCGGCGAGCACGATCTTGCCGGTCGGATCCCGCCAGAGCGGTTCGGCCCCCTCGGGCAGCAGCTTCCGCAGTATCTGGTCGGCCGTCCAGCGGACCGTCGCGACGGTCGGGATGCCGAGGCGCTGGTAGACCTCGGCGCGGCGGGGGTCGTAGATCCGCGCCGCGACCCGGTCGATGCCGAACGACTCCCGTGCGACGCGCGCGGCAATGATGTTGGAGTTGTCGCCGCTGCTGACGGCGGCGAAGGAGTCCGCTTCCTCGATGCCCGCCTGGATGAGGACGTCGCGGTCGAAGCCCATCCCGGTGACCCGGCTACCCTTGAAGGAGGAGCGCAGTTTACGGAACGACTCGGGATTCTGGTCGATGACCGCGACCGAATGACCGCGGTCCTCGAGGATGTGGGCGAGCGTGGACCCGACCCGCCCGCAGCCCATGATCACGAAATGCACGGCCGTCCTTCCAGGTTGAAGCGCATCGCCAAAGTTATGCCCTCATGGCGGTGATTGCGACACGTGGCCGGCGTGGATCCCGCGCCGCGATCCTCCGGGGCAGCGGCAGGCCACCGCACCTGCGACATCATGGTCGTGGCGCCTCCGGCCGGCACGGGAAGAAAAGTTGTCAAACCGGAAGAATGACATGCGATCAGAGAATGTGACTTCCGTCACTATAACGGACGGTGTGGACTGTTCCGGTGACCGGCCTGTCCCCGGGCCGGCGGAGGCGGCCCGGCCGGAGCCCGAGCCGGAGCCCGAGCCGGGGCAGGCGGCCCGCGCCAGTGATCTGCTCGCGCCGGGGGACGTGACCGAACTGCTCGCGGGCGAGGCCGCGTACGGCGGCTGGTGCGTGGCCCGCCTGGGCGGGACGGGCCCCGTCGTATTCGTCCGGCACGCCCTGCCCGGTGAGCGGGTACGGGCCAGGATCACGGAAGTGACCGCGCGTTTCGCCCGCGCCAACGCCATCGAGATCCTGGTGCCCTCGGCCAACCGGGTCGAGCCGCCCTGCCCGTACGCGCGGCCGGGTGGCTGCGGCGGCTGCGACTGGCAGCACGCGTCGCTGCCGGCTCAGCGCGAGCTGAAGGCGTCGGTGGTACGGCAGCAACTTCGGCGCATCGCCGGGATCGACTGGCCGGTCACCGTCGAGGCGCTGCCCGGTGACGAGGGTCCGGCCGGGGACAGGGCCGGCGCCGGTGCCGGAGATCAGGCCGGGGACGCCCCGGCCACGGCGGGCCTCGGCTGGCGGACCAGGGTCACGTTCGCGGTCCGCGGCGACGGCGTGGCGGGCCTGCGGGCCCACCGGTCGCACGAGGTCATCGACGTCGCGGACTGCCTGATCGCGCACCCGCGGATCCGGGATCTGGGCATCCCCGCGCAGCGCTGGCCGCAGCTGAACGCGCTGGAGGCGGTCGTGGCCACGGACAACGGCGAGCGCGCCGTGATCGCCTCGGGCAAGGCCCGTTCGGCTGCCCTGAAACAGATCACGGCGGAATCGGTGCTCGCGGCGGGCCACCACCAGCGTCCGGGCGGCACCGTGCTGCGCGGGCACGCGCACCTGCGGCAGCGCGCGGCCGGGCGGTCCTGGCGGGTCAGCGCCGGCGGGTTCTGGCAGGTGCACCCGGCCGCGGCCGGCACCCTGGCCGGCGCTGTACTGGAGGCCCTGCGGCCACGGCCGGGCGACACGGCGCTCGACCTGTACTGCGGCGCGGGCCTGTTCGCCGGCGCGCTGGCGGACGCGGTCGGGCCCGGCGGCACGGTGACCGGTGTCGAAGCCAGCACGGCCGCCGTCCGCGACGCCCGCCGCAACCTGCGGCAGACGCCGTGGGTGGCGGTGTACCAGGGCGACGTGGGCGAGGTGATCGCCCGTGGCGTGCTCCCCCCGGCCCGGCTGGCCGTGCTCGACCCGCCCCGGGCAGGCGCGGCCCGGGACGTCATCGAGTACCTGGCCACGGGCCCCGGCCCGGCCGGCCCGGGCGCGGACGGCGGGCGGCGTATCGCGTACGTCTCGTGCGACCCCGCCACGCTCGCCCGCGACATCGCGCTGTTCGCCCGGTACGGCTGGCGGCTGGATGCGCTGCGCGCGTTCGACGCCTTCCCCATGACCCACCACGTCGAGTGCCTCGCCACCCTGGTCCAGGGGGCAGCGCCCGCAGGCTGAGCGAGGCCGCGTGCTTGGATGGAGCGATGAGACTCCGTATCTTCACCGAGCCGCAGCTCGGGGCGGATTATGCGACGCTGCTACGGGTCGCGACGGCGACGGAAGAGCTCGGCTTCGACGCGTTCTTCCGTTCCGATCATTTCCTGACGATGCAGGGATTCCCCGGTCTCCCCGGGCCTACGGACTCCTGGGTGACGCTGGGCGGCCTGGCCCTGCAGACCAGCCGCATCCGGCTCGGCACACTGGTCACCGCCGCCACCTTCCGGCTGCCCGGGCCGCTGGCGATCTCGGTGGCGCAGGTGGACCAGATGAGCGGCGGCCGGGTCGAGTTCGGCTTCGGTACCGGATGGTACGAGGGCGAGCACACCGCGTACGGGATACCGTTCCCTAGCCTGAAAGAGCGGTTCGGCCGGTTCGAGGAGCAGCTCGCGATCATCACCGGGCTGTGGGAGACCCCCGAGGGACAGACCTTCTCTTACGACGGCACCTATTACCAGCTGGCGGACTCACCCGCGCTGCCCAAGCCCGCCCAGCGGCCGCGGCCGCCGGTCATTCTCGGCGGCGCCGGGACCCGCCGCACCCCGCGCCTGGCGGCACGGTACGCGGACGAGTTCAACCTGGCGTTCCAGAACCTGGACGCGACGTCGGCGGCGTTCGGCCGGGTCCGGGACGCCTGCACCGAGGCGGGCCGGGAGTCATCCTCGATCCGGCTGTCCGCGGCGAAGACGGTGTGCTGCGGCAAGGACGACGCCGAGGTGGCGCGGCGCGCCGCGGCGATCAGGCGGAAGCCGGACGACATGCGCGCCAGCGGTGACCTCGCCGGGACGCCGGGCGAGATCGTCGAAGCCATCGGCGGATACGCCCGCGCCGGGGCGGGGACGATCTACCTGCAGGTCATTGACCTGAGCGACCTGGACCACCTGGAGCTGCTCGCTTCCGAGGTGCTGCGGCAGGTCCCGGCCTGAGCGGGCGGCTCAGGGCCGTGATGCAGGGTGAGGAAACGTTCTGTTCTGGCGGCCTGATCTGTCATCCGGCCAATGTAGCGGCTGGGCCGGACACCCGGCGGGATAGCGTTAACCGCCTCCGGAGGCTACGCCTGGTGACCGTCTTCACCGGGCGGACCTGGGGATTTGGCTTGCGGCTGTAATCCCGGCAATGCGATCGTGGTTGGGTGCGTGTTGGCTCCGTCTCCGCCTGGAGGGTACGGGTCCTGGTGGCCCTGGCGGTCGCGGGGGCCATCACACGCATGCCTGGGGCGGGCCTGCGGTGAGCCGGTTCCGGCCGGGACGGCGCAAGGATGACCGCGAGTATCCCGGTGAGGCTTACGACGGGGACGCATACGAGGGTGGCCCGTATGACGATGAGGGGCCGTACGCCGACGAGCCCCCCGGGCGCTCTCACCCGCCGCGATTCCGCACCAAGGACGACGAGGTCCTGCAGCCCACGTCGGTGATCTCACCGCGGGGCCTGGTGGGCGGTCCCCGGCCGGACCAGGGGACGGACGACCCGTACGGCGCTGGCCCCGGAGGCGATCCGGGTGCGTACCAGGCCTACGGGCCCGGTCCGTACGACGCGGCCGCGTACGGGCCCGGCGATGCTCCGTACCCCGGGCCCCCGGGAGCCCCCGGGCCCTACCCGCCCAGTCCGGCGTACGGGCCGGGCGACGGGTATGCCTACCCGCCTTCCTACGATCCGCGGCTCGCCTACGGCACCCCCGGCGGCCACGTTCCCGCCGCCGGCCACGTCCCCGCGCACACTCCCGGGTACGAAACGGGGGCGGCCTATCCGCCGGGTCCCGACTCGGAGGTGGACCCCGACGAGGAACCTCCGCCGGGCTACGGCAGCCCGCCGCCTTACGCGGCCCCGCCGCCATACGGCGCCGCACCTGGATACGCGCCGGGGCCGCCTCCTGGCCAGCAGCCCGATTATTATCCCGGCCCGTCTCCCGGCTACTCCCCGCCCGCCGGGGCTGCGCCCTATCCGGGCCCGGGCGGCCCGGCGGCGTACGATCCCGGCTACGCCGACGGCGGCTACACCTACGCCGTCAGCGAGGGCGAGGAGTTCCATCCCGGCTCGGGTCACGACACCCCCAGCCCGGACGCCCCCTGGGGCGGTCTGCTCGCCACCGGCCCCATGCCCGCCGTCGGCCACGACGGCACGCCGGGCTCCGCCACCGGCTATGACGCCACCGGTGATCGCCGCATGTATGCCGCGCCCGCCGGTAACCCAGGCTACGGAACCACGGCGCCCCCGCGCGGCTACCAGGTTCCCGCCGATTACCGGCCCCCGCCGGGAGGCGAGGCCCCGCCGTACTACCGGCGCGTGGCGGGCGACGGCGCCCCGGCCGGTTACCGGACGCCACCCGGGAACGGGGCCCCTCCCGGTGGCGGGACCGGATACCGGCGCCCGCCCGGTCGCGGCGTTCCGCCCGGTCGCGGCGTTCCGCCCGGCTACCGCCGGCCGGCCGCGCAGCAGGCTCCTGGCCCGTACGGGCCCCCGCCGGGACCACGCGGCCGGCCCGGCTACGACGGCGAGCCCAGGTACGACGGCCAGCCCAGGTACGACGGCCAGCCCAGGTACGACGGCCAGCCCAGGTACGACGGCCAGCCCAGGTACGACGGCCAGCCCAGGTACGACGGCCAGCCCAGGTACGACGGCCAGCCCACGTACAACGGCCAGCCCACGTACGACGGCCAGCCCAGGTACGATGACCGGCCCGGTTACGATGACCGGCCCGGTTACGACCCCTCAGTCAGCGGCCCGCCGCCCGGGTACGGCCGTTCACCCGCCGAACGGTCCCGTTACGGGTACGAGGCCGCCCCGCCGCCGGACTACCTGGGGGAAACGGGTCCGTCCGGCTACCCGGATGCGGACGGCCCAGAAGCCGGCTACGACGCGGGACGGGGCGCATCCGGTCACTACGATGCCGTTCCCGCAGACTACGGCGAGCGCCCCCCAGCCGGTTACGGCCAGGCCGCGTCGGCCGGCTACGGCGAGGACGCCCGCGCCGACTACGGGCATCGCGGGCCGGCCGGCTATGACGAGGCCGCGCCAGCTGGCTACGGGAGCGCCCCCGCTGGCTATGGCGAGGCCGCCCAAGGTGGCTATGACGGCGGCGCGCCGGCCGATTACGACGAGCCTGCCCCGGCCGATTACGGCGAGCCTGCCCCGGCCGATTACGGCGAGCCTGCCCCGGCCGATTACGGCGAGCCTGCCCCGGCCGATTACGGCGAGCCTGCCCCGGCCGATTACGGCGACGGCGCGCCGGCCGCCTACCGTGAGCCTGCCCCGGGCGGCTACGACGGCGGAGCGGACGGTTACGACGCAGGCGTCCCGGCTGGCTATGACGAGCCTGCGTCGGACGGCTACGCCGGCGGCACCCCGGACGGCTACGCCGGCACCCCGGACGGCTACGCCGACGGCACCGGCCGCCACCGGGCGGAAGGCCCCGGCGGGCCGGGCCGCCACGAGGGGACGGCGCACTACGGCGACCGTGACGGGCCAGCTGTTGCCTACCCGGGCGCCGCGGAGCCGGGCTACGGCACCGAAGACCCCAGCTACGAGCGCCAGGCCACGAGCGAGGGGTTCGACTACGGGCCGGCCGCCGGGCCCGCCGGCTACAGCCATTCGGCTGACGTGCCTGTCTACCGGGATCCCGGAGATGAGGACGGGTACGCCCCCGGTGCAGGCGCTGCTTACGACGGGCCAGGTGATGCCGCCGCCTACGGCGGTCCTGACGCGGCCGCCTACGGCGGGCCAGACGCGGCCGCCGACCATGCCGGGGCCGAAGAGACGCCCGACGAGGTGTACGCCTACCGCGAACCGGCCGGCACGCCCTACGGGGAGCCGGCCGCCTTCGCCGGCAGCCCTCCCGGCGACGCGCGCACGTCCGATCCGGGGCCATCGCCCGCCTGCGACGATGGGGCCGAGCCAGCGCCGTACGTCGCCCCCGACGATCCCGACACCGGGGCGGATACCGAGCCGTTCCGCGGGCCGTTCGAGCCTCATCCCGGCCAGCCCAAGCTCAGCGACTACCAGCCTACGGGGCCGCTGCCGGCCGTGATGGCGTCGTCCGGCGAGGCTCCAGCCAGCCCCGCGGACGCTGGCCCGCAGCCGGACGCCCGCATCGTGGACGGCCGCGTCATGGGTGGCCACATCCCGGACGCGCGGCGGCCGGATGACGGTCCCGGGATCGGCGGTCCGGTCCGGCACGGCGCCGTGAGCCTGGACGCCGAGGGGGAGCCCGGCCGCGACGGTTCCCAGGAGAAGCTCGAGAAGATCAAGGACCTCTACCTCACGGTCGAGGCCATCGGGGACGACAACGTCGACAAGCATTTCGACGAGCTCATGCAGCGCCAGCGCGAGCTGATCAGCGATTACTTCAAGGAGACCGGGATCGGCACCGGCACGGCGCGCGTCTCCCCGCCGGACCAGGCAGATCAGCCGGTCATCACCGACCACGACCCCAGCAGCAACTGACCGCGGCCGGCTCAGGCCAGCGGGGCCAGCGCGTCCGCGAGCGGAGCGAGCATGTCCGGCTTGGCGCCGTGCGGCAGGTTTATGATCACCAGGTCAACGCCGGCGTCACGATAGGCGGAAGCCATCGCGACGGCGGGCTCGATGCCCAGGTCCGGGTCGATCCGGACGTTTACCGAGCAGGTGATCTCGCTGGGTTCCCGCCCGATCCGGTCGCAGTGCGCGACCAGTGCCTGCTTGAGGTCGTGCCATTCGTCCATGCTGTCGGGCAGGCAGTTCCACTGCTGAGCCCAGCGCGCCGCGGTGCGCAGCGTGCGGGTCCGGCCCCGCCCGCCGATGGTGATCGGGGGATGGGGACGCTGGACCGGTTTCGGGTCGCAACGTGCGTTCGTCAGCTTGACGTACCGCCCGGCCAGCGTCGTCGTCTCCAGGCTGAGCAGGCAGGCGATGGCCTCCACGCCTTCGTCGAACCGGTCGAAACGCTCCTTGAGCGGGGGCAGGTCGATCCCGTAGGCGTCGCACTCCATCTGGTTCCAGCCCGCGCCCAGCCCCAGCTCGAGACGGCCGTCGGCAATGATGTCCACGGTCGCCGCCATGTTCGCGAGCACGGCCGGATGACGGTAGATCATGCCCGTCACCTGGCAGCCGAGCCGGATCCGCTTCGTGGCCTGGGCCAGCGCGGCGAGCATGGTCCAGGCTTCGAGGTTCGGGCCGTTGAGGTCGCCGGACAGCGGATAGAAGTGGTCCCAGTTCCACGCCGACTCGAACAGCGGGATGGTGTCGGCCGCCACCCAGACGTCGCGGATCTGTGCCCAGGTGGTGTGCTCGGGCCGTGTCTTGATCGCGAATCGCATGCGCTCAGCGCCTCCTCGGCCGCCACCGCCCGCGGGCGCCCTGCCGGCCGCGAGCATTGCGATCCGACCTTATGGCCTGGTGGTGCCGGGCGGGCTGCCGGGTCTCCCGCACACGACGGCCCGGGCCCTCGCTCACACGGCCCGGGCCTCGCTCACACGGCCCGCCCCTCGCTCACACGGCCCGCCCCTCGCTCACACGGCCCGGCTCTCGCTCACAATGGTATGGATGGACCAGCCCGCGCCCCGCCACTGCCGGCATTGCTGGGGTAACTGCGCCGGCAACTGCCTGCTCCCCGGCGGGACGGGCGGGTGTATCCATCAGCCCGCGAGACTGCCGTTCCATGCCCGGCTGCGGTTGCTCGGCAGCCGCCGGTTCTGGCGCCGGGTACTGCTGGGGACCCGCTGAGACAGCTGAAGCTGCGGTTCTCGCCGATAGGCTGCCTACCCATGAGTAACTTGCGGCCTTGATAGATAGCTTGATATCGAGATACTGTAGGTTAAGAGGCAGGCTGGAACGCAGGGCTTGGGCAAGGAGGCTCACGACGATGACCGGGAACAGCTTCGACAGCCGCGCGACGCTCAAGGCCGCGGGCACGTCGTACGAGATCTACCGCCTCGGGGCCGTGCCGGGCGCCGAGCGTCTTCCGTTCAGCCTGAAGATCCTGCTCGAGAACCTGCTCCGCACCGAGGACGGCGTGAACGTGACCGCCGGCCACGTGCGCGCGCTGGCCGGCTGGGACCCCAAGGCCGAGCCGGACACCGAGATCCAGTTCTCCCCGGCGCGCGTCATCATGCAGGACCTCACCGGCGTGCCGGCCGTGGTGGACCTGGCCGCCATGCGCGAGGCGATGGCGGCCCTCGGCGGGGACGCCTCGAAGATCAACCCGCTGGTCCCGGCCGAGCTTGTCATCGATCACTCGGTCATCGCCGACGTCTTCGGCCGCCCGGACGCCTTCGAGCGCAACGTGGACCTCGAATTCGGCCGGAACAAGGAGCGCTTCCAGTTCCTGCGCTGGGGCCAGTCGGCGTTCGACCAGTTCAAGGTGGTGCCGCCGGGCACCGGGATCGTGCACCAGGTGAACATCGAGCACCTGGCCCGCGTCGTCATGACCCGGGACGCGGACGGCACGGTCACCGCCTACCCGGACACCTGCGTCGGCACCGACTCGCACACCACCATGCAGAACGGGCTCGGGGTGCTCGGCTGGGGCGTCGGCGGCATCGAGGCCGAGGCGGCCATGCTCGGCCAGCCCATCAGCATGCTGATCCCCAAGGTGGTCGGGTTCCGGCTGTCCGGTGAGCTGCCGCCCGGCGCGACCGCCACCGACCTGGTGCTCACGATCACCGAACTGCTCCGCAAGCACGGCGTCGTCGGCAAGTTCGTCGAGTTCCACGGGGAAGGCGTCGCCGCGGTCCCGGTCGCCAACCGGGCCACGATCGGCAACATGAGCCCGGAGTTCGGCTCAACCTGCGCGATCTTCCCGATCGACGACGAGACGCTGGCCTACCTGCGGCTGACCGGCCGGGCCGAGGAGCACGTCGCGCTGGTGGAGGCCTACGCCAAGGAGCAGGGCCTCTGGCACGACCCGGCCCACGAGGCCACCTACTCCGAGGAACTCGAGCTCAACCTGGCCACGATCGTGCCGTCGATCGCCGGGCCGAAGCGCCCGCAGGACCGGGTGGCCCTGTCCGACGCCAAGAACGCCTTCCGTGAGGCCGTCACCGCCTACGTGCCGGGGTCCGAGCAGGACGACGGCGTCGCCGACACGTTCCCCGCCTCCGACCCGGTGGCCGCCGAGCCGGCCGGAAAGCCGTCCAAGCCGACCCAGGCCACGCTGGACGACGGCACCACGGTCACCATCGACCACGGTTCGGTCGTGATCGCGGCCATCACCTCGTGCACCAACACCTCCAACCCGTCCGTCATGGTCGGCGCGGCCCTGCTGGCCAGGAAGGCGGTGGAGGCCGGGCTGAGCCGCAAGCCGTGGGTGAAGACCACGCTGGCGCCCGGCTCCAAGGTGGTCATGGACTACTACGAGCGGGCCGGGCTGATTCCCTACCTGGACAAGCTCGGGTTCAACCTGGTCGGGTACGGCTGCACGACCTGTATCGGCAACTCCGGGCCGCTGCCGGAAGAGATCAGCGCCGCGGTCAGCGAGAGCGACCTGGCCGTCGTGGCCGTGCTGTCCGGCAACCGGAACTTCGAGGGCCGGATCAACCCCGACGTGAAGATGAACTACCTGGCCTCGCCGCCGCTGGTGGTGGCGTACGCGCTTACCGGCTCGATGGACGTCGACATGGTGAACGACCCGATCGGCACCGGGACCGACGGGAAGCCCGTCTACCTGCGCGACATCTGGCCCTCGCCGGCGGAGATCGCCGAGGTGGTGCAGGATGCCGTCGCCGCCGAGATGTTCACGCGTGACTACGCCGACGTCTTCCAGGGCGACGAGCGGTGGCGCGGGCTGGACGTCCCGTCCGGTGACACGTTCGCGTGGGACGGATATTCGACCTACGTGCGGCGGCCGCCGTACTTTGATGACATGCCCGACGAGCCGGAGCCGGTCACCGACATCCACGGGGCCCGCGTGCTCGCCCTGCTCGGCGACTCGGTGACCACCGACCACATTTCCCCGGCCGGCGCGATCAAGACCGACAGCCCCGCCGGGCGCTACCTCACCGACCACGACATCCCGCGCCGCGACTTCAACTCCTACGGGTCGCGCCGCGGCAACCACGAGGTGATGATCCGCGGCACCTTCGCCAACATCCGGCTGCGGAACCTGCTCGCCCCGGGCACCGAGGGCGGCGTCACCACCAAGCTGCCCGAAGACGAGCAGATGAGCATCTACGACGCATCCCGGGCCTACATCGCCGACGGCACCCCGCTGATCGTGCTCGCCGGCAAGGAGTACGGCACGGGCTCATCGCGGGACTGGGCCGCCAAGGGCACCGCGCTGCTCGGCGTCCGCGCCGTGCTGACCGAGTCGTTCGAGCGGATCCACCGGTCCAACCTGATCGGCATGGGCGTGCTGCCGCTGCAGTTCAAGCCGGGCGAGTCGATCGCCTCCCTCGGGCTGACCGGCCGCGAGACGTTCGACATCACCGGGATCGAGGAAATTAACGGCGGCGATGCGCCGCGCGAGGTCGAGGTGCGCGCCGACGGCAAGGAGTTCCGGGCCACGGTACGGATCGACACGCCCGGCGAGGCGGCCTACTACCGGCACGGCGGCATCATGCAGTACGTCCTGCGCTCCCTCCGCGACGGGGGCTGAGAACCGGGCGTCCCGGGAGCACGCCCCCCGCCCGGCCCGGCCCGGCCCGGCCCAGCCCTCGGTCCGGGTCGAGAGGGCCGGGGTGTGAAAGAGCTTGGCGGCCACGGCGAGCATGGCCATGTTGACCAGGCCCGCGAGCACTCCGGTTCCGGCCAGCGGCGTACCGCCAGCCTCGGCCAGGATGGCGAGCGGGCTGGGCATGGTGGCTGCGGGGCTCGGGGTCGAGCTTGCGGCTGCCGACGTGGCCGTGGCGGCCGCGCGGGCGGTGGCGGTTCTGCGTCCGTGCTCGGCATGGCGGCCGATGTGCTCGCGCTTTGCAGCCCCGCCTCACCTGCCTGCCGGGTCATTGTGAGCGACAGCAGCGCGCAAAACCTCGATCCAGCATCGAGCTTCTGGGATATGCGGGCCAAATCCAGATCACCGGCCACTACGCCGGCAGATCCGCTTGTCTGGGGTGCGCCAGCGCCCGGCGCAGCTCGCGGCGCGAACTGATTCCGAGCTTGATGAACGCGTTGCCCAGGTGCCATTCGACCGTGCGGGCGCTGAGAAACAACTGGGCGCCGATCTCCGTGTTGGTCTGGCCGTCCCGCGCGAGCCGGGTGATGGACGCCTCCTGCGCGGTGAGCTCGGTGCGGGTCTGCGCCGCGCGCTTGTGCGCCGTCTCGCCGACGGCCAGCAGTTCGCGCCGGGCACGCTCGGCGAACGCCGCGGCACCCATCGGGGCCAGCATCTGGTACGCGGTCCGGAGTTGCGTGCGGGCGTCTGCGCGGCGGGCCTCGCGGCGCAGCCATTCGCCGTAGAGCAGATGGGAGCGAGCGAGGTCCGGACGGAGCCGGGTACGGCTCAGCCGGTCGATTGCCTCGCGGTAAAGGCCGTCGGCGGCTTCACCGTCGCTCAGCAGCGCGCGTGAACGTGCCTCGAGGCCAAGGCCGTAGTCCGTACCGCCCGCCTGGGTGGTTTCCGCCAGCCGTTCCAGTGCATCGCTGGCGGTTCGGGTGTTTCCGCTGCGTACGGCGGCCTCGATCAGCTCGGGTAGCGCCCACATGGAGACATATAGGGTGTCCTCGCTGGCTTGCTGGGCCGCGGCCAGCGCGGCGGCGTAGTGGCCGAGGCCGTTGTAGAGGATCGCGGCCATGCACTGCGCGAAGCTCACTGCGTGTCCCTGGCCCCCGGCTGTGCCTTCGGTGATGGTGGCCTCGATCAGCGGTGCGGCTTCGGCTTCGTTGCCGGACAGGCAAGTGAGCCACAAGACGGCAAACGGCGGGTGGCGGATGCTGGTGGCTTCCGAGACCACATCAGCTTCAGCGATCAGAGAGGCCGCCGCCGGAAAGTCACCACTGCGTATCACAGTCGCGGCCTCAGAGGCCAAGTCGATCGGCAGCTGATCCAGGGCGCCGGCATCACGGGCGAGCCGAGTCTGCCGCACGGCAATCGCGTGCCAGCCGTCATCGTCCCACACGACGATAGCGGCGGCCTGGGCCAGCCAGCCCCATCGGAGGCCTTCTTCCGCGGAAACGTCTCCGCTGGCGAAGGCGCTTACGGCCTGGCGCAGTGTCGGTGCCGCGGCGGCCCGGCCATCGGTGACCAGCCGCGCCAGGCCGTCCAGCAGCAGGTCGGCCAGCGGCGGCGGATCCGGCGGCGGGGGCAGCGCCCGGGCGGCGCGGGAGATCTCGGCCAGATCACCGGCGCCCGCCAGACGCCCGGCGAACATCGCTGCGATCCACGCGTCCAGGCAGGTCTTGCGCGCCAGGTCCAGGTCGAGCGGCTCAAGCCGCTTGGCCGCCTTCAGCAGTAGCGGCGGAGCGTCGCTACCCAGGCCCGAGGCGAACGCGAGCTGCCCGCGCAGCAGGTCCGCCCGGGCGCTGGCGAACTCATCCAGCGGGCCGCCTTCCGCCGCGCCGAGCAGCTCCAGAGCCTTGCCGAACGCCCCGGCCTGCATGCTGACCTGGACCGCAGCCAGCGTGCGCTCGGCACGGCGCGCCGGGTCGATGGTCAGTGCGACCGAGCGGTCCAGGAACGCTGCGGCCGCGGCCAGCCCGCCGCGGGACTGCGCCCGGCCCGCCGAGCGCTCCAGCTCCGCCGCGACCTCCTCGTCCGGCCCGGCTGCGGCCTGGGCCCGGTGCCAGGCCCGGCGGTCCGGATCAGCCTGGGGGTCAGTGATCTCCGCCAGCGTACGGTGCACCTCCTGCCTTACCTCGAATGACGCCGACCGGTAGGCCGCCGAGCGCGTCAGCGGATGCCAGAACCGCACCCGGGAGCCGAACTCCACCAGCCCCGCACCCACCGCCGGCGCCGCCGCCTGAACCGGGATGCCCAGCCGCCCGGCCGCCTGCCACACCAGCGACGGATCGCCGGACGGATCGGCGGCCGCTACCACCAGGAGCAGCCGGGTCTGCTCCGGCAGGGCCTCCAGCTGCCGGCCGTAGCTGTCCTCGATCCGGCCCGCGAGCGGCACCACGCCGGGCAGCCCGAAGCCGCCCGCCAGTTCCGCGGGTGTCAGGCCCCGCGGTAGTTCCAGCAGCGCCAGCGGGTTACCCCGCGTCTCTGCGACGATGAGGTCCCGTACCCGGGCGTCCAGCGGGCCGGCCAGTACCGACTCCAGCAGCGCCCGCGCATCGCGCTCGCCGAGCCCCTCCACTTCGAGTTCCGGCAGCCCGGCCAGTTCCGTTCCCGGGACCCGGGCGGCGAACACCAGGCCGACCGGGTCGGCGGCCAGCCGCCGTGCCGCGAACCCCAGCGCCTGCGCCGAAGCATCGTCGAGCCACTGCTCGTCATCAATCAGGCAGATGAGCGGCCGTTTCCCGGCCACCTCCGCCAGCAGGCTGAGCACGGCCAGCCCCACCAGGAACCGGTCCGGCGGCGGCCCGGCGCTGAGGCCGAACGCGGTCCGCAGCGCCTCCCGCTGCGGCACCGGCAGACGATCGAGCCGGTCCAGCATCGGCGCGCACAGCAGATGCAGCCCTGCGAAGGCCAGCTCCATCTCCGATTGCACGCCCGCCACGCGCACTACCTGGCACCCCGACGCGCGCCCTGCCAGGTAGTTCAGCAGCGCGGT
>CAVRHH010000016.1:0-28932 GCA_963720945.1 uncultured Actinomycetes bacterium
ATGGAGGCGCGCTACCAACTGCGCCATAGCCCCTTGCGGTTGGGCATGAGCTTAGCAGCCCCGGGCGGCTGTTCGGCCCCGCTGTCCGGGCACAGAGTCCCTGAGATTCAGCCGAACGTCAGCGGTCTCGCTAGCGGCGCTGGCCGGGGCGGTCCGGCTGGGACGGGCGGGACCCGCTGGGCTGGCCCGGGCGGTTTCCCGGGGGGCGGGCCTGCCAGTCGCGGCGCGTGCTGCCTGCGCCAGACGGCGGCATCTGCCGGGGTCGCAGGCTGGGCGACGGGGAGAAGGGCTGCGGGACGGCCGGCGGGGTGAGGGCGCGGTAGTAGATGCGTGAGGCCCGGTTCCAGAGCAGCACGACCGCGCACAGGCCGATGATCCAGTCGATGCCGCTGAACGCCTGGGTCAGGGGGGTGGACGGCGCGTTGGCGTCGATGCCGATGCCGGTCACGGTGGCGATGACGAAGATGACCGTGGCCCAGGCCTGGGCCCGCCGCAGGCCGCGCCTGGTCTCCCGGGCCAGCCACAGCCACAGGGTGGTGCCGATCAGCCCGTGCGCCAGCAGGATGGCGATCGCGGCGCCGACCGCGCCCTGAGGGGCGGCGGGGTGCTGCTGCGCGATGATCGTCTTCAGTTCGTGCACGGTGCCCAGGCCCACGATGGCACCGAGCGCGCAGACACCGGCGCCGATGTTCATCAGCTTCGCCGCGGTGGTCAGCGAGGACGGCACCGGCGGGCGCCAGGAGGGTCCCGCGGGCGGATAGGGCCCACCGGGGCCGGTGGCGCCGGCCTGACGTGGGCGGCCCGCAGTGACGTCAGCTGGCGGGGTCATCACCGGCGGCGCGGACCGGCCGGGGGCGGCATTTCCCGTACCCGGGAAGGGCGGCCGGGCCGAACCGCGGGGCGGCGATCCGGGCGCCTGCGTCGCGCGGTTCGCGGCGCCCGCGGCGCCGTTCACGCCCGCGGCGCCGTTCAGGGCCGCCGCGCCATTCACTGGGCCACCCGGCTGGGGAGATGGGCTGCCGGGACCGCCCGCCGTCCCGGGCGCGCGGGCCGCGGCGGCGGCCACGGCGGGCGGCAGCCAGGAGTCGGTGAACTCGCCCAGGTTCCCCGAGGACAGGGACCGGCAGGACTCGATGATCGCGGCGGGCGTGGGGCGGTCGGCCGGCTCCTTGGCCAGGCAGCGCTCGATCAGCGTGCGCAGCGGGCCGGAACAGCCGGTCAGCCGGGGCGGCTCGTTCAGCACCCGGTACATCAGCGCGGCGACCTGGCCCTCCCCGAAGGGCGGCAGGCCCAGCAGCGCGAAGGCCGCCACCGCCCCCAGCGCGAACACGTCGATCGCGGGCGTGATGGCCAGGCCGCGGATCTGTTCCGGCGCCATGAACTGCGGGGAGCCCACGGCCAGGCCGCTCTGGGTCAGGTTGGTGGCCTCGGCCGCCCGGGCGATGCCGAAGTCGATGACGCGCGGGCCGTCCGGGGCGAGCAGCACGTTGGACGGCTTGAGGTCGCGGTGCACGACACCGGCGGAATGGATGGCCTGCAGCGCCTCGGCGACCCCGGCCATAAGCAGGATCACCGTCTCCTGCGGCATCGGGCCGTGATCGGCGACGGCCTGCTGCAGCGAGGGGCCCGGCACGTACGCGGTCACCAGCCACGGCGGGGTGGCCGCCGGATCGGCGTTGAGCAACTCGGCGGTGTACAGGCCGCGGACCCGCTGGGCGGCCTCGATCTCCTGGCGGAAACGGGCCCGGAAATCCGCGTCGTCGCCGAGTTCCGGGCGCACGACCTTCAGCGCGACGCGCCGCCCCCCTGGCGTGGACGCCAGGTACACCCGTCCCATGCCCCCGGCCCCGAGCCGGGCACGTAGCCGGTAACCACCGATCTCGGCGGGATCGTCCCTGGTTAGAGGCTCCATAGCCGCTCAGTTCGCCCTTCGCCGTCAGCGTCCCCGACCCCGGTCAGCTGACGGCCAGCTTCGTGCTAACCGCTCACGGCGGCGGCCACGCCCGCCACCGTCGCATGGTCTCCTACCACTTTGACACATACGATTCCATGGCTATCGCCATCGGGTATCCCAAAATCGGGTATCCCGGCACCTCGCCTGCCTCCCCCGGCGGGCCCGGCCGCGCAAAAGAGCCGGCTCTGTGATCACCGGAAACGGCCGTGGCCACCGCTTCGCGCCGATAATGGCTGAGGTGCCGATGCCACCGAACGGCCTTGGTGACAGGTGCCATACGATGCGCCGTGGTAAGGAGCGGAGGATGGACCAGGCCGCCTGGGACGAGCGGTACGCGGGACCGGAACTGGTCTGGGGGGCCGGGCCGAACTGTTTCGTCGCCACGGAACTGGCGGGGCTGAGCCCCGGCCGGGCCCTCGACCTGGGGACCGGCGAGGGCCGGAACGCCATCTGGCTGGCCGAGCACGGCTGGCAGGTCACCGGGGTGGACTTCTCGGCCGTAGGCCTGGGCCGCGCGGCCGGACTGGCCCGGCAGCGCGGGGTCGCCGTCGACTGGGTACAGGCCGACCTGCTCAGCTATGCGCCGGCCCCGGGCGGGTACGACCTGGTGCTCATCGCCTATATCCAGCTCCCGCCGGCGGAGCTCGCGCACCTGGTCCGGGCCGCGGCCGCGGCGGTCGCGCCGGGCGGGACGCTGCTGGCGGTCGGGCACGACTCCGACAACCTGACGCGCGGCTGGGGCGGCCCGCAGTACCCGGACGTCCTGTGGACACCCCAGGCGGTCGCGGCCGGCCTGGACGGCCTGACCGTGCACCGCGCGGAACAGGTCGAGCGGCACGTGAAGACGGCCGACGGTGAGCGGGTGGCCATCGACACGCTGGTGCGCGCCGAGCGCCCCGCCTGATTGCTCAGGCACCCTCCTGAGCAATCAGGCGCAGCCGTAGCGGCGGCCGAGGGCGCGCATCGCCTCGATCACCTGGTCCTCCCCCGGCGGCGGAGGGACGGGCGCGCGGTTCGATGCGCGCAGGCCGTCCAGCACGTAACCGAGGTGGCGACGCGCCGCGCCCGGGGCCGTCCCGGCGGTCCGCTCGATGAGCCCGGCGTTGGCCATCAGGATGAGTACCACGTCCCCGTGGCCGAAGTCACCGCGCAGGCCGCCGCTGGCCTTGGCCCGGTCGATCAGCCGGGTCAGCCCGTCCAGGGCTTCCGCGCGGAGCCGTTCCAGCTCGGGCGTGCCGGAGACAGTGGCGGTCAGCAGGTCGGCCAGCGCCTGGTTGGCGGCCTGCAGTTCGCACAGGAACATCAGATGCCCGGCCAGCGCCGTCCATGGGTCCGGTTCCGCCAGGGCCCGCCGAGTGGCGTCGACGACCTCCTGCATCGTGCCGAGGAAGACGGCGGCGATCAGGTCGCAGCGGGTGGGGAAACGGCGGTAGAGGGTCGCGTTGCCGACGCCGGCGCGGCGCGCGATTTCATCCAGGGGCGCGTCCAGGCCACGCTCGCCAAAGACGGCCAGCGCGGCGTTCATAAGCTGGCAGCGGTTACGTTCGGCGTCCGCGCGCAGCGGCTGAGGGGTCACGCGCATCACGTGTCCAGGCGGTCGGGCGTCACCATGGATCTAGCATAAGGATCGAATCGGGGACTAATCCCCGTTTGTGCTATCGTCGCGCTCGGTAGCAACAGATGCCATCGCGGATTGAGGTGGTCACCATGCGGGCCCTGGCCTTTGCCAGCCGGGACGACACGCTCTCGGTAACGGACGTGCCGCTCGCGGAACCCGGCCCGGGGCAGGTCCGGGTCGTGGTCGAGGCGGCATCGGTCAACGGGATCGACGCGGCGGTGGCCGCCGGGTATCTCTGGGACATGCTCCCGGCGACCTTTCCCGTGGTGCTCGGGCGCGATGTGGGCGGCACCGTGGCCGAGGCCGGAGAGGGCGTGACCGGGTTCGCGCCCGGCGATCCGGTGGCGGGGGTGATCACCGGGATGACGCTGGGCACGGGAACGATCGCCGAATCGGTCACCGTGGACGCCGGCGTGCTGACCGCCCGGCCCGCCGGGGTGACGAGCGAGCAGGCCGCCGCGGCCGGGCTCGCCGCGGTGACCGCGCACGACCTGATCGCCGCGCTGTCGCTGACCGCCACCGACGTGGTCCTGGTATCCGGCGCGACGGGCGGCGTGGGGACGTACGCGGTCCAGCTGGCGGCGGCCACCGGCGCGACGGTGCTGGCCACCGCCCGGCCCGGTGAGGCCACCGGCTTCGTGCGCGGCCTGGGCGCGGCCGCGGCGATCGACTACACCGGCGACCTGGCGGCCGCGGCCCGTGCGGCCGCGCCGGACGGAGTGACCGCCGTGGTGCACGCGGCGGGCGACGTCGCCGCGCTGGGCGCACTGCTCCGCCCCGGCGGCCGCCTGGCCTCCGCGCTGGGCGCGACCGCCGAACAGGCTGGCCCGGCCGACGTCACGGTCACCGGGGTAATGGCCGTGGCCGAGCCCGCTAAGTTCGCGTCGCTGCTGGCCAGCGTGGCAGGCGGGACGCTGCGGGTGCCGGCCACCCGCACCTATCCGCTGGCCCAGGCCGCACAGGCGGTAGCCGACTTCGGCGGGCACAAGCTGGGCAAACTCGTCATCACTACGTCGTGACCAGGGACAGGCATGCTCATTCAGGTGATCTCCAGTACCACCCGCGAAGGCCGGTTCAGCGAGAAGGTCGCCCGGTGGGTGACCGGGCACCTGGCCGCCCGGGAGGGCTTCGACGTCGAGCAGGTGGACCTCCGTCACTACCCGCTGCCCTTCTTCGACGGCGTGGCCCCGGCCCGGGCACCCCGCGAGTACGCCAGCGCGGAGGTCGAACGGCTGGGCCGCACGCTGGACCGGGCCGACGGGTTCATCGTGCTGGCCGCCGAATACAACCACGGCTACCCGGCGGTGCTGAAGAACGCCATGGACTGGACGTTCGTGGAGTGGCGGCGCAAGCCGATCTCGTTCGTCGGCTGGGGCAACGTGGGCGGGGCCCGCGCCATCGAGCAGTTGCGGCTGGTCTCGGTCGAGTTCGAGATGGCGCCGCTGCGGCACGCGGTGCACATCCTGCCCGACGTCATGATGGCTTCCCGGCAGAGCGCCGATCCCGGCGACACCACGGCGTTCGCGGCGCTGGAGCCGCGGCTCAAGCTGCTCGCCGATGACCTGACCTGGTGGGCCGAGGCGCTCGGCGCCGCCCGCCGGCGCGAGCAGCCGTAAGGCACGCCGGCGGTATTGACACCGCGGCCGGCGATCGGGGAGGGTGGCTTCCATCGAGACTGACCGGACAACGGACACTTGTCCGGTCGCGAGGGGACCGGGGCGGAGACGGCCGCAGGACAGGCCGTGCCGTGGAGGCCGGCGGTCCCGGCGGGCCGGGTCCCGGCGGGGCCAGTCCCCCGCCCGGCCAGGTTCCGGCTAGGCGCGTACGTCGCAAAGGAGCGAGAGCCATGGGTGAGCCAGCTGACTTCGGGGCCGGGCGGCCGGTCGTCCTGCGCGGCGGAACGGTCCTGGCCATGGACGACGCGCGGTCGGTGCTTCCGCACGCCGACGTGCTGGTCATCGGCGACGCCATCGCGGCGGCCGGCCCCCGGCTGGCGGTGCCGGACGGCACCATCGAGATCGACGCGCATGGCGGCATCGTGATGCCGGGCATGATCGACACCCACCGGCACATGTGGCAGACGGCCATGCGCGGCTACGGCGCGGACTGGACGCTTTCGCAGTACTTCGTCTGGTACTACCTGGAGTCGGGCAAGCATTTCCGGCCACGGGACGTGCACGCGGGGAACCGGCTGGCCGCGATCGAGGCGCTCGACGCCGGCGTCACGACCTGCGTCGACTGGTCGCACGGCCTGCAGACCACCGAGCACGCGGAGGCCGCGGTGGACGCGCTCCGGTCGGTGCCGGGCCGGTTCGTCCTCGCCTACGGCAACATCCAGCAAGGGCCGTGGGAATGGGCCACGTCGGCGGATTTCCGCTCGTTCGCGCAGAGCATGCAGGCCGCAGGGGACGACATGCTGGGCTTCCAGATCGCCTTCGACGTCACCGGCGACCCCGCGTTCCCGGAGAAGGCGGCCTACGAGGTGGCCCGCGACCTCGGCGTTCCGGTCACCACGCACGCGGGGGTGTGGGGCGCGACTAACGACGACGGGATCCGGCTGGCCCACGAGGCCGGTTTCCTGAACGAATCCAGCATCTTCGTGCACGCCGCCACCTTGTCGGCTGACTCCTACCACCGCATCGCCGCCAGCGGCGGGTCGATCTCGGTCTCCACAGAAAGCGAGCAGAGCGCCGGCCAGGGCTACCCGCCCACCTGGGCGATCCGCGCGCACGGCATCCCGGTGTCGCTGTCCATGGACACCAGCGTCTGGTGGAGCGGCGACCTGTTCTCGGCGATGCGCAGCACGCTGGGCGCCGACCGGTCCCGTGAGCACATGGAGGCGCACGCGCGCGGCGAGACGATCACCAACGCCAGCCTGCGCGCCGAGCACGTCGTCGGGTGGGCCACCCGCGGCGGGGCGCGGGCGCTCGGCCGGGACGCCAGCCTGGGCAGCATCGAGCCGGGCAAGAAGGCCGACGTCGTGCTGATCAAGAACGACGCGTCGCCGGTGTCGTTCCCGCTGCTGAACCCGTACGGCCACGTCGCCTTCCAGGCACAGCGCGGCGACGTGCACACGGTCATCGTGAACGGCCGGGTGGTCAAGCACGAGCACCGGCTGGTCGGCATCGACCTGGCCCCGGTCCGGCAGGAGATCGAGGCGACGGTCGAGTACCTCCGGTCCGCGCTGGGCGAGGAGGAGTGGGTCAAGGGCATGCACCCGGACGTCCCGGAGACGAAGATCCTGGACAACCCGTACACCTACACCGAGTACCACACCGGCAGCACCCACGGGCAGTGACCGCCGCGGGCCCCACCCGGAAGGCCCCACCCGGACATTGTGCCGTTCTGCTGGCGGCACAGCAGAAACTGCACAAGAACGGGCCGCGTTGATCATGGTGTGGGGCGCTTGAGGTGGCAGGGATAGCCGTGGTGATTGGGATAGCTTGGGCGGCGGCGGATGGGGCGCGGGGGCGCCGGGGCGCCGGATCGCGGGGGCGCCGGATCGCGGGGGCGCCAGATCGCGGGGGCGCCAGATCGCGGGGGCGCCAGATCGCGGAAGCACCGGATCGCCGGAGCACCGGGCGCGGGGTCGCCGGAGCACCGGGCGCGGGGTCGCCGCCGGGGCGCGGGTGGCGGCTAGCAGGTCACCACGATGCGGACGGGGGCCTCGCCGCGGGCCTGGCGGTCCCACGCCTGGGCGATGCCGTCCAGCGGCACCGACTCAAAGGCGACGCTCAGCTGGCCGGCGGCGGCATAGGACAGCACCGTGTTGAGCGCGTCCGCGCGCTGCATCCCGGTCAGCTCGTTGTTCGTGTAACCCAGCAGCCGCAGGCAGCGGCTGCGCAGCGTGGAACTGTCGATCGGGGCCGTCTCCGCGGCGGCGCTGCCCAGCTGGACCAGCCGCCCGTAGTGCCGCAGCGTCCGCAGCGCGGCCGCGGCCGGGGGGCCGAAGAGCGGATCGAGCACCAGGTCGACCGGGCCGTCGCTGGCGTCCGTGAACCGCCGGGCCAGCTCGGCCACGTCGTCGGTGTCCAGGCGGACCACGGCGTCCGCGCCGCAGCGCCGGGCCCGCTCGGCCGCGCCAGCGGACCGGCAGCCTGCGATCACCCGGCGCGCGCCCAGCAGCCGCGCGGCCTGCACCGCGACCTGCCCGACCGTGCCGCCGCCGCCGAGCACGATGACCTGCTCCCCCGGGTGCAGCTCGCCGCGCCAGGTCAGGGCCATCCAGGCGGCGACCGCGGACAGGCCCAGCGCGGCGATCAGCTCTGGTTTCACGTCGAACGCGAGCGGCACCAGGTCCGCCTGGGCGACGGAGCAGCATTCGCGCAGGCTGCCGTCGCCGGGCGCCATGCCGGCCCGGGTGGAGAACCACGCCATCGACCCGGACGGCACGCTGCCCGCGTTGAGCACGAGCCCGACGCCCTGCACCCCCGGCACGTAGGGCAGCTCCGGCGGCCCGAAGTACGACGTCCCGCTCGCGCAGAGCAGGTCCAGCGGCGTGATCGGGGCGGCGCGCATTTCAACGAGCGCCTCACCGGGCCCGGGGTCCGGCGGCTGCCACTGCTCTACCTCCGGGACATCGCGATGACCGCGGAGGACGGCTGCTCGCATGCGATCACAGTACGGCGAATCCGCCGGTGAAACCTGACAAATGCGGGCGATCCAGGCCCCTCATCCGGCCGGCGGCCGGCGGGGGTATCGCTTGTCGCTGTCCCGTTCGGTGGAATATACACAGCGTTACGATCCACGGTCATGTAGATCGAATCGGCGATCGGCCGGCGGATTTCCTCCGCGATGTGGCCGAGCAGCCCGGCGCAGCGGGCCAGCAGCACCACGCCGCGGAGCAGTCCCAGCGGCAGGCCCAGGTCGGCCAGCGCCGCGCCGCTGACGCCGGCGCCGTTGAGGGGCAGGCGCTTGCCGAGGACCTTCGGGTGCACGCGGCCGATGGCCTCAAACAGGGCCAGGTGCGGCCCGTACAGGCCCTCCTCGCGGGCGATGCCGAAGATCCGCGGCGTGCGCGGGTCGCCCTCCTTGTGCACCGGGTGGCCCAGGCCGGGCACGAACTGGCCCGCGGCCGCGCGATCGGCCACCGCCCGCTCGGCGAGGGTGTCCCAGCCGGCGTCGTCGGCGGGCAGGGGGCCCGTGGCCTCGAGAATGCCGGCCAGGAAGCGGCCGGTGTCCTCGGTGACGCCGAGGAACCGGGAGCCGCCGCCCAGGATCCCGGCCGCCAGCGCGCCCTGGATCGCGTCCGGCGCGCTCAGGTAGGTCAGCCGCGCCGCGATCGCGGTCGGCGTGAAGCCGTGGTCGGCCAGCCCGAGCAGGACCGCCTCGAACAGCCGGGCCTGCCGCGGGGTGGGGCGGTGCAGGGTGATCAGCCAGTAGGCGAGCTCGCCGAAGCTGACGTGGCCCATGAGGTCGGTGGCCAGGTCCTGGCCGAGCAGGGTGATCGACGTGCCCTCGGAGGTGCCGAGCGAGGTCGGGAAGGAGGGAACGGGCTGGTCAGTGCTCATGGTGCGGGGTGTCCTTCCCGGGGCCGAAACCGAGCCAGGCGCGGATGGCGTCGCCGTCGGCGTCCAGCGCCGGAGGGGGCAGCTCATGCCGCGGCGGCGTGGCGGACATCCGGATCGGGTTACGGACGGTCGGCACGTCGCCGGTCATGACCACCGGCTCCAGGCCGAGGCTCTCGGCCAGCTCGACGCCGCCGCGGACGTCGTTGATCGGCCCGCACGGGATGCCCACGTCGGTGAGGATCCCGAACCACTCCTGGGCGGACCTGGTGGCCAGCCGGGCCAGCAGCAGCGGCCGCAGTTCCTCGCGGTTGTCGTTGCGGCTGCCGACGCTGCGGAACCGCTCGTCGTCGGCCAGTTCCGGCGCGCCGAGCGCGGCGGCGAGCTTGCGGAACTGGCGGTCGTTGCCGGCCGCGATGATGAGGTCCCCGTCGCCGGTGGCGAGCGGCTCGTACGGGAACAGGCTGAGGTGCGAGTTGCCCATCCGGTGCGGCACCACTCCCCCGGCCACGTACGCGGAGGTCTGGTTCACCATCGCCGACAGCGCCGTGGACAGCAGGTTCGTCTCGATGTGCTGGCCCTCGCCGGTGACGTCCCGGTGATGCAGCGCGGCCAGGATGCCGACCGCCGAGTGCAGCCCGGTGAACACGTCGAAGACGGAGATGCCGGACCGGAACGGCGGCGTGTCCGGCGCCCCGGTCAGGCTCATCAGCCCGGACACCCCCTGGACCAGCACGTCGTAGCCGGGCAGCGCCGCGCCCTTCCCGGCGCCGAAGCCGCTGATCGAGCAGTAGATGATGCCGGGATTACGGCGCGCGACCGCCTCGTAGCCGAGGCCGAAGCGGGCCAGGCCGCCGGGCCGGAAGTTCTGGATGAAGATGTCCGCGCGCTGCGCCAGCGCGTGCGCCACGGCCTGATCCTGCTCGTCCGCCAGGTCGAGGGCGATCGACCGCTTGTTGCGGTTGACCCCCAGGTAGTAGGTGCCGACGCCGTCCCGCCGGGGGGGCACCCATTCCCGGGTGTCGTCACCGGCCGGGCTCTCGACCTTGATGATGTCGGCCCCGAGGTCGCCGAGCATCATGGTGGCGTACGGCCCGGCCAGGATGCGGGAGAAGTCGGCGACCACGATCCCGGACAGCGGTCCCTTCGGTCCTTCGGGCACGCCTGCTCCTTCTCGCTCCATACTCGGCTGCTCGCTCGATACGCAGCTGCTCGCACCATCCGCGGCGCCGCTATACGGACACTTGTCCGCCAATCTGCCCGCCGGGCACGCCCGCTGTCAAGTAACCGCTGTCAAATCACCGCCGGGGCCGCGGCCCCCCTGGGCGGGGACTTCGGCGTGCGGCCGGGACTGCCACAGCGCCCAGTCCGCCGAGATCTCCCCCGCCGCGCGGATAAGCCGCGGCAGATGCTCGTTGACCAGCGTGGCGACGCTCGTTTCGGCGGCGTGCACGGTCACGTTCATCGCGGCCCGCACGTCGCCGTCGCCGTCGCGGACCGGCACCGCCACCGAGCGGATCCCGGGCGCCAGTTCCTCATCGGCGAGCGCCCAGCCGCGCGCCCGGACCGTGCGCAGCTCCTCCTCGACGCGGGCCCGGTCGCGGGGCGCGGCCGCGGGCAGGCCGGAACGGCTGGGCTCGGCCAGCGTCGCGGTGAGGGCCGCCGCATCCAGCGCGGCGAGCAGGACCTTGCCCTGGGACGTCTGCAGCGCGGGGAACCGGGTACCGATGACCACCCGGAGCGTAATGATCTTCGGCACCGAGACCCGGGCCACGTAGACGATGTCCGAGCCGTCGAGCTGGGCCATCGACGAGGACTCCCCGGTCTGGCCGACGAGGTCCTCCAGGTGCGGCCGGGCCACGTCCCACAGGCCGAGCGAGCCGACGTAGGCCATGCCCAGGCGCAGGACCTTCGGCGTGAGGGTGAAGGCGCCCTCCTCCAGCCGGACGAAACCCAGCTCGGCCAGGGTGAGCAGCAGGCGGCGGGCGGTCGGCCGGGCCAGGCCGGTGGCCACGGCGATCTCGGTCAGGCTCATCCGCGGGCGGCGCTCGTCGAAGCAGGCCAGGACGTCCAGGCCCCGCGCGAGGGCCTCGACGAAATCGGGCCCCGTGCCGCGTCCGGCCATGCTCACCTCCCGCGTTGCAGCCGTTTGTGACCTAGCGGCCGTTTGTGACCGGCCGTTTGTGATCTAGCGTAGGCCCAGGGCCTCCCGCACCTAGCCGCCGTTAGACGGACAACTGTACGCTTATGAGGCGCTGCCTCCCAGAGCACTCGGGGTGCATTGTCCCCCGGGCACCGGCAAGGAGAAATGGTTCATGGCGGAACTGGTCGCGATCCTGGCCACCACCCATCACCCGTTCTACTACGCGACGAGCAAGCTCCCGCCGGAGCAGGCGCCGCCGTTCGCCGCCGAGTGGGTGCGCAAGGTCGAGGCGTACCGGGAGACGCTGACCCGGGCCCGGCCCGACGTCCTCGTGATGGTGGGCTCGGACCACTTCCACCAGCTCTGGCTGGACAACATGCCGCAGTTCCTGGTGGGCAAGGCGCCGTTCTACGACGCCAACTACTACAACGAGGAACGCGAGTTCGGCCTGCCCCGGTTGCTGTTGCGGGGGCACGAGGAGCTGTCCGCGCACATCCTGCGGGCGGGCATCGACGCCGGCTTCGACCTGGCGTTCTCCAACGAGCTGCGGGTGGACCACTCGATCACGTGCCCGATCTTCACGGTCCGCCCGGGCAACGACCTGCCGGTGGTGCCGGTGTACACCAACATCTTCGCGCCGCCGCTGCCCCGGCCCGAACGGTTCGTCGCGCTCGGGCGGGCGCTGCGCGACATCATCGACGCCTGGCCCGGTGACCTGCGCGTGGCGCTTATCGGGACCGGCCACCTGTCGCTGGAGCTGGGCGGGCCGCGGCAGTTCGGCGAGCACGGGCCCGATCCGGAGTTCGACGCCCGGGCCGTGCAGTGGATCGCGGACGGCGACATCGACGGCTGCCTGGCCAACGTCACGCTGGACAGCCTGCACGCGCCGGGCAACGCCACCCACGGCTTCATGGACTTCATGCTGATGATGGGGGCGGCCGGCTACAGCAAGGCCGACTACGTGGACAGCCTGGACCTGTTCCACACCATGGAGGCCTACTTCACCTGGTACCCGAACGGGGTCAGCCGATGAGCAAGTACCTGGTCGACAAGTTCCTGTTCACCATCGACCGCGATCCGGAGCTGGTCGAGCGGTACCGCTGCGACCCCGCGGGCACGGTCGCGTGGTGGGAGGCGGAAGAGGCGAACCAGATCCTCAACTGCATCGCCGGCGAGGCGTCCACCTGGCTGTCGTTCACCGATGAGGAACGGGACGCGCTGTCCGCACACGACCACGTGGCCCTGTTCCAGCTGGGAGCGCACCCGTTCCTTACCCTCACGCTATGGATCGCGATGTTCGAGCGTGACTCCCCCGAACCGCTGGGCATGCAGCGCGACTACGCCGCCCGGCTGGCCCACTTCAACCTCCCCTACCCCGATATCACCACCTGATCGCCCAAGGCCAGGAGGTCACCTCATGGCCGGCTTCGCGCGCGGGGAGTACGGCGCAGGCAGTACAAGGCCCGTATCGGAAAGTTCACACGCCGTTGACGGGATAACTGCGAGCCCCAGGTACGTTGGAGCCTTGTTACGACGGACGCGCCGGAAAATGTTAGGCGTGTCGCTCCACCGAAGGCGGGGCGAAAAGCCTTGAACACACCATCTACTTCTGTAGCCTCCGCGCATCAGACGGCCCGGCGGGCCGGGCGGCAGCCGGCCTACCGTGAGCATGCCCGCTCCTACGACCGGCAGACCGGCGCGTTCCAGCGCTACCGCCAGGCGGTCGTCGAGGCGCTCCCGGTCCGCCGCGGGCAGGTGGTCCTCGACGTGGGATCCGGGACGGGGCTGTGCGCGGGCCTGCTCAGGGACAAGGTCGGCCCGAAGGGACGCGTGGTCGGCATTGAGGCGTCACCGCAGATGGCCGCGGTGGCGCGCGAGCACATCGCGGCCGAAGGCTGGCGCAACGTCACGGTCGTGCAGTCCCCGGCCGAGGAGGCCCAGATCGCGGTCACCGCGGACGCCGCCCTGTTCTGCGCGGTCCACGACATCCTGCAATCCCCGGACGCGCTGCGGAACGTCATCAGCACGCTCCGTCCCGGGGCGCGGGTAGCGGCCGGCGGTGGCAAGTGGGCCGCGCCGTGGATGGTGGGAGTGAACCTGCAGGCCCGGATGATGCACGCGCCGTACGTGCAGACCTTCGAGGGGTTCGGCCGGCCGTGGCGTCATCTGGAGCAGCTGATCGAGGACGTCCACGTCCGCGAGGTGGCGCTCGGCACCGGGTACATCATGACCGGCCAGGCACCGCCGCGGCCCCCGTCCTAGCGCACGGCCCGGCCGGTTTCAGGGTGCTCCGCGCGGGCCGGGCGCATCAGGCTGGCGCGGGCACCCTGCTGCCGCGGCCCGGTGCTACCGCCCAGGCTGCCTCGAGCAGCGCGGGGGCGAACAACTGCGGCGCGCTGACGCATGCCCCATGACCGGCGGCCACCTCGTAGACCGATGCGCCCGGAATCGCCCGGGCCAGCTCGAGCTGGCGCTCCGGCGGCACCGTGGTGTCCCGGGTCGTGACCACCACCGCGGTGGGAACATCGACCTGGCCGATCCAGCTGTCCGAGCTGAACGCGCTGACGGCGGGCAGGGTCGAGAGGGCGCTGGCCAACGTGGTCTGCCGCAACTGGGCGCGCACCCACCGGGCCGTCGCCGGGTCGCCAATGTCGCCCAGCAGCGCCATGCCGAGCGGCTCGGCGCTCACCCGGTACAGAACCGGGTTCCAGCGCAGGGCGGCGGCCATCGCCGGTGCCATCCGGGCGGCCAGTTCCTCCGCGCGTGACCCGCGGACGTTGCGCGCGGTCGAGCACAGCACCAGGCCTGAGACCAGCGGGGCGTGCCGCCGGTAAAGCAGCTGAGCGATCAGCCCACCCATGGAATACCCGACCGCGGTGAACCTGCCGACGCCGAGGACACCGGCCAGCGCGGCGAAATCGTCCGCGCAATCCTCGAGCCGGAACTGCGAGCGCAGCCGGATCCCGTCACCATGCCCGCGCAGGTCGGCCGCGACGACCCGGAAATGACGCGAGAGCGGCGCGAAGACCTTGGCCCAGTTCAGCTCGGCCGTACCCGCCACCCCGTGGATCAGCATGAGGGTCTCCGCGCCGGCCGGGCCGGCGCACTCCCACACCCGTGTCGTCCCGCGGCCCGGCAGCTCCACCAGCTGCGTACGCGGCACCCCCGGCTGGCCCAGGTCCGCCGTGCCGCTGACCCGTTCATCGACGCTCATAAGCCATCTCCCTGGTAAAACGCCTACGTCACCAAGGTCTGGAGCGACGTCCCGGGACCATCCTGGCGGCAGCCAGCCCAGGCAATTTGGAAAACTGACTCCGATCGTACGTTCAGCTAACTATCCGGGCAACGCCCGCGGCTAGCGGATCCGGGGGCGCTGAGGGCCAGGCGGGGCGGCCAGCGCGTCGCGCTGGCGGGTGAGGAACGCCCGTTCCGCACCGTTGGCGGTACGCGCGATGGCCGCCTCGTACGCCGCGGCGGCGTCGGCGGGACGGCCGAGCCGGCTGAGCAGATCCGCGCGGGTGGCGTGGAACAGGTGGTAGCCGTCCAGGTCCACCCGATCGAGCAGGGCGAGCGCGGCGCCGGGACCGTGCACCTCGGCGACCGCGACGCAGCGGTTGAGCGCCACCACCGGCGTCGGCGCGACCGCGGCGAGCTGGTCGTACAACGCGAGGATCTGCCGCCAGTCGGTGGCCCCGGCCACCGGCGCGTCGGCGTGCACCGCGTTGATCGCCGCCTGCAGCTGGTAGGGACCCGGCTGGTTACGGCGCAGGCACGCGCGCACCAGGTCCTGGCCTTCGGCGATCATGGCCCGGTCCCACCGGCTCCGGTCCTGGTCAGCCAGCCGGATCAGGGCTCCGTCGGCAGCGGTGCGGGCCGGGCGGCGCGCCTCGGTCAGCAGCAGCAGCGCCAGCAGGCCGCGGACCTCCGGCTCGTCCGGCATCAGCCCGGCCAGCAGCCGGGCCAGCCGGATGGCCTCGGCGCACAGCTCGGAACGGACCAGCGCATCCCCGGCCGAGGCCGTGTAGCCCTCGTTGAAGACCAGGTAGACGACGGCGAGCACGAACGGCAGCCGGGTGGTCAGTTCCGCGTCACGCGGCACGCGGTACGGGATTTTCGCGTCCCGGATCTTCCGCTTGGCCCGGACCAGGCGCTGGGCGATCGTCGCCTCGGGGGTGAGGAACGCGCGGGCGATCTCGGGGGTCTGCAGACCGGCCACCAGCCGCAGGGTGAGCGCGAGCTGCGCCTCGGCGCCCAGCGCCGGATGACAGCAGGTGAAGATGAGCCGCAGCCGGTCATCGGGCACGGGTGCCACCTCCGCTGTGCGAGCCGGCCCGGGCTCTCCCGGGCTGGCCTGGATCTGGAGCAGCACGGCCTGGGCCTCCCGCCCGTACCGGGACGACTCCCGGCGCAGCCGGTCCAGGGCCTTGTTCCGCGCGGTGGTGGTGATCCAGCCGCCGGGGTTAGGCGGCACTCCCGTCACCGGCCACCGCTCGGCGGCGACGGCGAAGGCTTCCTGGACCGCCTCTTCGGCGAGGTCGATGTCGCCGAAGAGGCGGACCAGGGTGGCCACGGCCCGCCCGGAGCTGTCCCGGTAGGCACGCTCGACGGCCGTGGTGTCCAGGCCGGGCAACGGTCAGGCCTCCGGAATCTCCTGGAAGGCCCGCACCTCCACGGGGCCGCCGCAGGCGACGGTCGCCTTGCGGGCCCAGTCCAGCGCCGCGTCCGGGCCGGGAACGTCGATGATCCAGAAGCCGCCGAGCTGCTCCTTGGTCTCGGCGAACGGGCCATCGGTGGTGACCACCTGGCCGCCCTGGGCGCGGACGACCGTCGCGGACGGCGACGGCTGGAGGCCACCGGCGAACACCCAGACCCCGGCTGACTGGAGCTCGGCGTTGAGCGCGTCCACGTCCTTGTACGCCCGCTGCATCTGCTCCTCGGACGGCGCGGGCTCTCCCTCGACGATGTGCACGGCGAGCAGGTACTGCGTCATGGTCGTTCTCCCTTCGGGCGGGCCGCCGTGCTGGCGGCCTCTCACCCTCATCACGAAGGGGGCTGGCCGGAATCGACACCCCCGCAAAAGAAAATCATTGTTCCGGACGGGACATGGTGACCCCCCGGAGCGAGCCGGCCGTAATACGGTTATGGACGGTGCACTGGCGATCAAGGGGCGGGCAGATGACGGACAGCTTCACCAGTGAGCTCTGGCAGGGCGTCACCGGCATCTACGAGGCCATCCTCGCGCATCCGTTCCTCACCGGGCTGGTGGACGGGACCCTGCCGGACGAGGCGTTCGCCTTCTACGTGATCCAGGACTCGCTGTACCTGGAGAAGTACGGGCACACCCTGGCCGCGATCGCCAGCCGGGCGCCCGAAGCCGGCGAGACGGAGATGTTCGCGCGGCACTTCATCGGCGTGGTCGCCGTGGAGCAGCAGCTGCACGACACGCTGCTGTCCGATCTGGGCATCGACCCGGACGTGGCGAAAACGGCCGAGATGGCGCCCACCACCCTCGCCTACACCAGTTACCTGCTCGCGACGGCCCGGGGCGGCTCCTACGCGGAGGGGGTCTGCACGGTCCTGCCGTGCTACTGGATCTACTGGGAGGTCGGCAAGGAGCTGCGCCGCCGGGGGTCCGCCGACCCGCGGTTCCAGCGCTGGATCGACACCTACGGCGGGGAGAGTTTCGGCGGGTACGTCCAGGAGGTGCTGGACGTCACCAACCTGCTGGCCGCCGGGCTGTCCGACGGCGAGCGGGCCCAGATGCACTGGCATTTCCGTACCACCAGCCGCTACGAGTGGATGTTCTGGGACATGGGCTACCGGCAGGAGCGCTGGCCGCTCACCGTGTGAGCACGCTGGCGGCCGGCACGCCAGCAGACCGTCCTGCCCGGGAAGACCCCGGGCAGGACGGTCCGGTTACTGGCGGCCCGGCCGGGTCGCCGCCGGCCGGGCTGGCCTGGTCTGGTCTGGCTAGCGGGGGCTGGCCAGGAAACCGTCGGTGTTGCCGGCCGCGTCGGTGTAGAACCCGACCAGCTGGCCGTGGTCGTTGACGCCGTTCACGGTGGTGGTGCCGGCGCCGTGCGGGTCGTCCACGGTCTGGAAGCCGCGGCCCGGCTGCCAGGTGAAACCGTGCATGGTGGCCGCAGCGCCGCTGCCCACGGTGTAGACGCCGACGACCTCATCGCGGCCGTTGACGCCGAGCGCCTGGGTGGCGGAGGCACCGGGAACGCTGAGCGTGGTGAACCGGCCGCTGCGGAGCCGGAGGAACCCGTGCGTGACGCCGTTCGCGTCGGTGTAGAAGCCGGACACGTCGCCGGCGTTGCTGATCCCGGCCGCGGTCAGGCTGAGGCCCGCGTCACCGGGCACCGTCACCCGGCTGAACGTGTGGCGGCCGATGTTGTAGGTGTAGCCGTGGTTGATGCCCTGGGCGTCGGTGTAGAAGCCGGCTGCGATGTCACTGTCGTTGACGCCGAGCAGCTGGTTGACCGGCGGCGTCGCATTGTCGCTGGTGGGGAAGTTGACGGTGTGGAAGTTCCGGCCGTCCAGGGAGTAGAACCCGAAGTTGTTGTTGACCTGGCTGGCGGTGTTCATGCTGGACCAGAACCCGACCGTGACCCCGTTGTCGTTGAGCCCGGTGACCTGAGTCTGCACCGACCCCGGGAAGTTCTCGTTACGGTAGTTGTACTGGCTGTAGGACGGGAACAGCAGGTATCCCTTATTGGGATGCCCCTGGGCCCCGGACCCGAAATAGCCGGCGATGAGACCGTGGTCGTTGATGCCGAGCAGCTGGTTGAACGTGAGGTCGCGGGCGTTGTCGAGGGTCCGGAAGGTGTAGCTGGTGGACGTCTGGCTGCTGACGCCGGCCGTGCTGGCGCCGGCCGGCGCGGCGGCGGCCAGGCCGCCGCCCGCGACGATTGCCCCCGACGCCACCGCGGCCGCGGCCACGCGCAGCCCGATGCGGTTGGCGATGCTCATTTCTGCGGTCCTTTCTGCGCTTTCTGCCTTTTCTGGTCTGCACTGCTGGTCCGCACCGTGCGGTGCTGCACGGCGGCGTCCCCGAACCGGTGCGGCGAGCGGAGCCGGCCCCGTTGGTAACTCCGGACCGCTCGCCCCGGTGGTTCGTCAGCAAGCCTCGTGAGCGCCGCCGGGGGAAACGCAGGGGGGCAGGGGGAAACGCTGTTGCGCGGGCGCGCTGAACCGCCGGCGCCCGGCCCTCGTAACTGGCGGTGAAGGCATCTAAATTCTGAGATGACAGTTTTAGTCAGCAGAGCGGGGCGGGCACCAGATGGCAACGCTGACCGCAGGCAGGCCACCGGTGCGCCTCACGTCACTGGTGGGCCGGGCCAGCGAACTGCGTGACGTGCGGCAGGAGCTGGCCACCAGCAGGCTGCTGACCCTGACCGGTCCCGGCGGGACCGGCAAGACGCGGCTGGCGCTGGCCGCGGCCGCCGTCGCGGGTGATTCCTTCCCCGGGGGGATCTGCTGGGTGGAACTCGCGCCGGCCGGCGATCCCGCGATCGTCGGCCAGACGGTGGCCAGCCAGCTCGGCGCGCCCGACACGCCGGGACAGGACGCCGCCGAGGCGATCGCCGATCACGTGGACGGCCGGCGGACGCTGATCGTGCTGGACAACTGCGAGCACCTGGCCGCCGCGGTGGCGAGCCTCGCCGAACGGCTGCTGGTCGCCTGCCCGGCCCTGTCGATCCTCGCCACCAGCCGCGAGCCGCTCGGCGTCGAGGGGGAATGCAGCTGGCCGGTCCCGCCGCTGTCCCTGCCGCCGGGAGGCGCCGTCGTCACGGCGACCGCGGCCGCGCTGGCCGGCTCGGACGCGGTGCGCCTCTTCGAACAGCGGGCCCAGCTGGTGCGGCCGTCGTTCCGTGTCACCGACGGCAACGCCGCCGCCGTGCTGCAGATCTGCCACCGCCTGGACGGCCTGCCGCTGGCGATCGAGCTGGCCGCCGCGCGGATACGAATTCTGCCGGCCGCTCAGCTGGCGGAGCGCCTGGACGACATCTTCGCGGTGCTGACGGGCGGGGCGCGCAACGCGCCGCGCCGCCATCAGGCGCTGCGCGCGACGCTCGACTGGAGCTACGACCTGCTCACCGCGGACGAGCGCGCGGTGTTCCGGCGGCTCGCGGCCTTCTCCGGCGGCTTCACCCTTCCCGCCGCCGAGCAGGTCACGGCGGGCGGCGGCATCCCCGGCCGGGACATCCTGGACCTGCTGACCCGGCTGGCCGAAAAGTCGCTGCTGCGCGTGGAGCAGCCGGACGGCGGCGCGCGCTACCACCTGCTCGCCATCATCCACGACTACGCGCGGGACCGGCTGGCGGAGGCCGCCGAGGAGGAACCGGTGCGGCGGGCCCACCTGCGGTACTTCACCGAGCTCGCCGAGCAGGTCGGGCCGCTGGTGGAGCACGGCGAAAGCCCGCAGGCGCTGGAAAGGGAGCTGGACCGGCTGGACACGGAACGGCCGAATCTGCGGGCGGCGCTGGACTTCGCGCGCCAGTCCGGCAGCAGCGAAGCGGCCCTGCGGCTGGCCGGCCAGCTCGGGCGGTACGCGTACCTGCGCGGGCACTATCACGAAATCCGGCAGTGGATGGATGAGGCCGTCCTGGACGGCGCGGACGCGCCCGCCGCGCTGCGGGCGAAGGCCCTGCTCGGCAGCGGCCGGCTGGCGCTGCTGCAGTGCGACTACGCACCGGCGGTGCGGCGGCTCCATGCGGCGCTGCGCCTGTACCGGGAGCTGGGCGACCCCGGGGGCATCGCCAGCGCGCTGCAGGTGCTGGGCAGTGTCGCCCGCGAGCAGGGCAGCTACGCCAGGTCGGCGCGGCTGCACGCGGAGAGCCTGGCCATCGCGGCGGCCTCCGGTGACCGGCGGGCGGTAGCCAGCGCGCACGGCTACCTGGGGTTCGTCTCGTGGCTGCAGGGCGGCTTCGGCCGGGCCACCGAGGAATGCACGGCGGCGCTGGAGCAGTTCCGTGAGCTGGGGGACGTCGAGGGAACCGCCTGGTCGCTGCTGAGCCTGGGCACGGTGGCCCGGTATGAGGGTGACGGCGACCGCGCCGCGGCTCTGCTCGGGCAGAGCCGCTCGCTGTCCGACAGCATCGGCTTCCGGGAAGGCGTCGCGTGGTCGCTCGAACAGCTGGGCCTGCTCGCCGCCAGCGCCGGCGACCCCGGCGCGGCCGCGCTGCTCCGCCGCAGTCTCACGCTGCATCGTGAGCTGCGAGACAGGTGGCGGATGTGCAGTGTGCTGGATGATCTGGCGGCGGTGGCGCTGGCGGGCGGGGACGAGGCGGCTGCGGAGCAGGCCGCCGGGCTGCTGGGCGCGGCCGAGGCGACGCGGGAGGCGATCGGCACCGTCATCGCGCCCTGCGAGCGGGCCCAGCATGACGAGACCCTGGCCGGCGCGCGGGCGGCGCTCGGTGCGGCGGCTTTCGCGGCGGCGTGGCAGCGGGGGCGGCTGGCTCCGCCGGACGAGCTGGAGACGCCGGCCCGTGCCCCCGGGCAGGCCCCGGCGCCGGCCGGACGTGAGGTCCCGGCCCCGGCCGGACGTGAGGTCCCGGCCCCGGCCGGACGTGAGGTCCCGGCCCCGGCCGGACGCGAGGTCCCGGCGGGCCCGCCGGGCGGCCCGGCCACGCTGGTGGTCCGGGCCCTGGGCACGGCCACCGTCCAGCTCAGGGACGAGACCGCCCTGACCGTGGCGGACTGGGGCTACGCGAAACCACGCGAGCTGCTGTTCCTGCTCGCCACGTCGGCACCGCTGACCAAGGAGCAGATCGGCGCCGCGCTGTGGCCGGACGCCTCGCGCCAGCAACTGGGGAACGCGCTGCACACCGCGCTGCGGGAACTCCGCCGCGCGCTCGGCGATCCCGGCTGGGTGGTCTACGCGGACCGCCGTTACGCCCTCAGCGCGGCACGGCCCCGTGACTGCGACGTCGACACGTTCAGCCAGGCCCTCGCGGCGGCCCGCAACGCGCGCCCGGCCGCCGCCGCGCTGCCCGAACTGCAGCGGGCGGTCGCGGCCTACGGCGGCGAATTCCTCGCGGGCATGGCGGCCGGGGAATGGGCGCAGGCGCGCCGCGAGGAACTCGGCCGCGCCTTCGAGTCGGCCCTGCTGGCGATCGGCCGGCTGCACGCGGCCGCGGGCCGCCACCAGGCGGCCGCGACGGCGTTCCGCCGCGTCATCACGCAGGAGCCGCTGAACGAGTCCGCCCACCGGGAGCTGATGGTCTGCTGGGAGCGTCTCGGCGAGACGGCCCGCGCCGTCCGGCACTACGAGCAGTTCCAGGAAATGCTTCGTGATCAGGTCGGCGTGCCGCCGGCCGCGGAAACGACGGCGCTGTACGAGCGGCTGCTGGCCGCGCGGTGACGGCGTCCCGTGTGTCCGGCCGGTTACGCGCCGGAGGCCAGGGGAATCCCGCTCCGCTGTCTCATTGTTAGTAAGTGAGTCACTCACTCACCCGTATACTCCTGATGTGCCTGGTAAGCGTAATGCGCATGAACGGCTGCCCGAGCTCATCGCGGCGGCCGTGCGGGTCTTCACCCGGGATGGCTACCGGCTGGCCCGGATCAGCGACGTGGCGGCCGAGCTCGGGCTCTCCGAGGGGGCGATCTACCGGTACGTGGACAGCAAGGAGGGCCTGTTCGTGCTGGCCATCCGGCATGCGCTGCTGCTGGAGGAGCTGCCAGGCGGCGCGCTGCCGCTGTCCCCCGCGCCGCTGACGGTGACGATCAAGGAAGCGCGGGAGTTCGTCGCGTCGGTGGTGCCGTTCGGTCATCTGGCCGCAGCGATCGCCGAGCCGGCGGTGAACGACCCCGCGGCCGAACTGGAGGACATCCTGCGCGAGACGTTCACGCTCGAATCCCGCACCCGGGAGGCCGCGGACATGATCGAGCGGTCCGCCCGGGAACTTCCGGAGCTGGCGGACCTGCTGAATTCCGGGCTGCGTCGGCCCGTGCTGCGCGCCCTGACCGCGTACCTGGCCGGCCGCGCCCAGGCCGGCCTGCTGCGCACGACACCGGACGCGGCCGCGACCGCGCGGCTGGTGCTGGAGACGCTGGACTGGTTCGCCCGGCAGCGGTTCTCCGACCCCTACGGGGCGGGCATGACCGCCGAGGTGGCCGAGGCCACCGTCGTGGACGCGCTCGTGCACGCGCTGGTCCCCGCGCACCTGCTGGCGTCGCGCGATGGGTAACACCACCGCGGCGGAGGTCACCGCGGGCGCCACCGCATCGGGTGCGGCCGTCGAGGTGCGCGGGCTGGAGAAGTCCTACGGGGCCCGGGCGGTCCTGCGCGGCATCGACTTCGAGGTCCGCCGGGGTGAGGTGTTCTGCCTGCTCGGACCCAACGGCGCCGGCAAAACCACGACGGTCGAGATCCTGGAGGGCTTCCGCGCCCGGACCGGCGGCGAGGTCACGGTGCTCGGCCTTGACCCGGCCGCGCAGCCCACGCAGCTGCGTGAGCGCATCGGCATCGTGCTGCAGGAATGCGGCTTCCCCCGGCAGGCGCGGGTCGGCGAGCTGATCGGCATCTGGCGGGACTACTACCCGAATCCGCGGCCGCTGGGCGACCTGCTCGAGGTGACCGGGCTCACCGGCGAGCAGAACACCCCGGTGCGCAAGCTGTCCGGCGGGCAGCGGCGCCGGCTCGACTTCGCGCTCGCCCTGGCCGGCGACCCCGACCTGGTGTTCCTGGACGAGCCGACGACGGGTTTCGACCCGGAGGCCCGGCGGCGTCTGTGGACGGCGGTGGAGAACCTGCGCGGCATCGGCAAGACGATCGTGCTCACCACGCACTACCTGGACGAGGCCGAGCGCCTCGCGGACCGGGTCGCGATCCTGCTGGACGGCCGTATCAAGATCGCCGGCTCCACCCGGGAGGTCGCCCGGATGGCCGCGCTGCCGTCGCACATCACGTTCGGCGCACCGGATGCGCTGCGCCACAAGGAGATCCCGGCGCCGGACGGCATCGACCTCGTCGTCGACGGCCGCACCGCGACCTGCCGGACCCGCAACACCGCCGCGACCCTCCGCGCGCTGCTGGACTGGGCCGCGCAGTACCACGTCGGGGACCTGGATGACCTGACCGTGGTCACGCCCAGCCTGGAAGATGCCTACCTGCATCACGTCGAACGAACCGATGGAGACCCCGGCGCATGAAAGCCCTCCGCATGACCGCCCGGCAGGCCCTGATGGAACAGCGCAACTTCTGGCGCAGCCCGGAGTACGCGCTGTTCACCTTCGCCCTGCCGCTGTTCCTGCTGCTCCTGCTGGGCGCGGCCAACGGCGGCTCCTACCTGCCCGGGCACATCCGGCAGATCAAGGTGCTGGTGCCGAGCATCCTGGCCTTCGGGGTGATCGCGGCCGCGTATGCCAACCTCGGGGCCAAGATGGCCGTGCTGCGGCACGACGGGGTGCTGAAGCGGATCCGGACCACCCCGCTCCCGCCCGGGGCCTACCTGATCGGCCTCATCGTGAGCACGGTCCTCACCAGCCTGGCCATCGCCGGCTGCACGGCGCTGGCCGGCTGGCTGGCGTTCGGGACGGTACCACGGCTGGACGGGATGTTCCTGCTGGGCTCCGGGCTCACGCTCGGGATCGTCTGCTTCGCCGCGCTCGGCCTGGCGGTCAGCTCACTGATCAAGAGCGCCGAATCCGCCAGCCCCATCACCAACGCCATCTACCTGCCGGTCGTGATGATCTCCGGGATCTTCGACCCCACCATCGGCCTCCCGCGCTGGATGTCCGCCGGGGCCAGCGCGCTGCCGATCAAAGCCCTGGCCGAGGTGCTGGAGGACGCCTACACGCCGGCCGCGCACGCGTTCCCCGGCGTGGCCCTGGTGACGCTGCTCGCCTGGGCGGTGGCGGCCGCTACGTTCACCGCCTGGCGCTTCCGCTGGCAGCCCGCCTGAGGCGCCTTTCATGATCGGCACGGGTTTTCCGCACGGGCTGCGGAAAACCGACGCCGATCATGGTGGGCGGCGCCCCGCAGGCTGAAGGGCCCGGGAACACGGGGCCGGTCTCGGTGGCGGGCGCAGCCATCAGGCGAGCGCGGCGTCCAGGCGGGCGGCGCGCGCCGCCAGGTCGCCGAGCGGCAGCGGATCGGCGAGGCCGGGGTCGAGAGCGGCGACGGCATCCCGGCAGGCGGCGGTGAAGTGCACGGTGCCGTCCTCGTCAATGCGTGCCACGCCGTCGGCGTGGGCCATCCGCTCGTTGAACGCGATCGCCTCGTCCCGGCTGAGACCGGCGGGCAGGTCGAGCGACACGGCACCGCCATCGATCCGGACCGGGTAACCGCCGGGCAGGCCGCCGGGGGCCGGAGCCGACCAGCGCAGCGGTTCCGCCCCGGGCAGCAGCGCCCGCAGGACGGGCAGCGCGGAGGCGGCCGTCACGTAGTTGTGCCGGATGCTCGGCGCGAGGGCCGGCGCCTGGTAGGCCAGGCCGTCAGCCGGGCGCCCCGGCTCACCCACCCAGATCCGGGGGCGGCTGGCGGGGCAGGCCGGTTCGCGGGCCTGCATGACCGCGCTGAGCTGGGAGTGCTGAGCCAGCACGCGGACCAGCGGAATCCCGGCGTCCGGGGCGGCGGCGCGCAGCGCGGCCCGGGCCCGCAGCAGGATCATGCTGACGTTCCCGAGCCCGATGCCCGGCGCCAGGCCCACGCGGGCCAGGATCGGGCCGGTCACGTCGGGCAGGGACACGTTGGCCACGGGCCCGGTGTAGCCGGTGTCCCGCACGGCCCGCATCACGGCGAGCGGCACCGGCAGCTGATAGGGCAGCCGCAGCGCGAAGCCGGCGGCGCCCACGGCACGCGCCGCCGCATCGTCCCGCCCGGCCAGGGCCCACGGCCCGCGGCCCGCGGCGGACTGAACAACCAGGTCGGGGGTGATCCGGGTGAGCAGGCCGGCGACGTCGCCCGGCAGGCTCGCGTCGCAGGCGACCGCCTCGACAACGACGTCGTGCGCGCTCGCCAGCATGGCCGCGGCCTCGGCCGCACCGGTCCGGCTGACCAGGACCAGGCGGCGCACCGCCCCGGCCGCCGCCAGGCCGGCCGCGAACCGCTCCCCCAGGTCGCCCGCCCCGATGATCAGCACCGTGTTCACCAGCGGCATCTTACGGCCGTAGGCCCGCCCTGCCTCGGCTGCCCGGCGCCTACGGGCAGAGAAACTGGGGCGCCGGCGCCGGACTTGCGGAACGTGGTCGAGGCGATGTACTTCTCATCGGCGATGGCCATGTGCTGATCGTAGGGACGCCAGCCGCCGGCGGGCGCGCTCACCAGCCGGATGAGCGCCGCGTGTCGCCGCGGGCCCGGTTCTCTAGCATGGGCGGATGGACGGTGACCGGGATCTCGATGTGGTGGTGTTCGGCGCGACGGGTTTCGCCGGCAGGCTGGTGGCCGCCTACCTGGCCGGGCACGTTCCGGCCGGCACCAGGATCGGGCTGGCCGGGCGGTCCCCGGCGCGGCTCGCGGAGGTCCGCGCCGGGCTGGGGGACGTGGCGGCGGGCTGGCCGCTGCTGACCGCCGACTCCGGCGATCCGGAATCCCTGGCGGCGCTGGCCCGCTCGGCGCGGGTGGTAGCGACCACGGTGGGACCGTACCGCCCGCACGGGCTGGCCCTGGTCGAGGCGTGCGCCCGGGCCGGCACCGACTACGCGGACCTGACCGGTGAGGTGCTGTTCGAACGGGAGAGCATCGACCGCTACCACGACGTGGCGGCGGGCACCGGCGCGCGCATCGTGCACAGCTGCGGGTTCGACTCCATCCCGTCCGACCTGGGCGTACAGGTACTGCACGACACGGTCCAGGCGGACGGCGGCGGGGACCTGGAGGACACGACGCTGGTCGTCACCGCGCTGCGGGGCGGGTTCAGCGGCGGCACCATCGCGTCCGCCCTGCGGCAGCTGGACGAGGTACGCGCCGACCCCCGGCTGCGGCGGACCGCGGCGGATCCGTACGCCCTGAGCCCGGAACGTCCGGCCGAACCGGACCTTGGCCGGGAACGGGACCTGACCCGGGTCCGTTACGACGCCAGCCTGGGCACCTGGACCGGGCCGTTCATCATGGCCCGCTTCAACACCCGGGTGGTGCGGCGGAGCAACGCCCTGCAGGACTGGGCCTACGGGCGCCGGTTCCGCTACCAGGAAGTAACCGGGTTCGGGCCGGCCGGGCCGAGGCGGTACGGGCCGGCACGATCACGGGGGCCCTGGGGGCGCTGGCCGCGGGGCTGGCCTTCGGGCCGTCCCGGTCGCTGCTCGGCCACGTGCTCCCCGGCCCCGGCGAAGGGCCCAGTGAGAAGACCCGGCGGAACGGCTACTTCCGGATGGCGATCCACACGCGCACCTCGTCCGGGCGGCGGTACGTGGCGCGGGTGGCGGCGCACGGCGATCCCGGCTACCAGGCGACGGCCGTGATGTTCGGCGAGAGCGCGCTGTGCCTGGCTCTCGATCGCGACCGGCTGCCCGGCCGCGCCGGGGTGCTGACCCCGGCGACGGCCATGGGCCCCGCGCTGGCCACCCGGCTCCGGTCGGCCGGCCTGACCCTGGCCGCGCAGCGACCGGACCCCGAACGGGACTGACCGGGCGCACCCCAGCCGGTGGGGTAGCCGCGGTTCAGGCCAGACCCGGCCGGGCGGGGATAGGGCCGCCGGCATCCGCCCGCGGGTGGCTACGGGATGAGGACGATCTTGCCGAGCAGATGGCCCTGCGCAAGCCGGCGGTAGGCGTCCTGCACCTGGTCCAGCGGGTAGACCGCCGCGATCGGGATCTCCAGCTCACCGGCCGCGATCAGGCCGGCCAGCTCGGCCAGCACCTGGGCACTGGCGCCCACGGCACTGCCGTCGCCCTTGACGCCGAACTTCTCGATGGCCTCGAAGTTGGCGATCGTGTCGATGCGGGACGGCCTGACGCCCAGATCCAGCGCGATCTGCACGTAGTCGCCGCCAACCGTGTCGACGAACGCGTCCACGGTGCCGGCCGCCTGCCGGATCCGGTCCTCCACCCCGTCCCCGTAGGTCACCGGGATCACGCCGTGGCTCCGCAGCCACTCGTGGTTGGCCTCGCTGGCCAGGCCGATCACCGTGGCCCCGGCCCGCCGGGCCAGCTGGACCGCGATCGAGCCGACGCCGCCGGCCGCGCCCGCCACCACCACCGTGTCCCCCTCGGCCAGGGTGACCGCGCGTACCGCCGCCCAGGCCGTCGCCCCGGCCACGAACAGCGCCCCGGCGGCCTCCCACGGCACCGCGGCGGGCTTCGGGGTCAGGTTCTTCGCCTCGGCCAGGACGAATTCGGCCTGGCTGGCGCGGTTGTCGGCGAACCCGATCACTTCGTCGCCGGCCGCGAAGCCGGTCACGTCCGGGCCGGTCTCCGCGACGATCCCGGCCAGGTCGCTGCCCTGGCCGGAGGGGAACGTGGCCGGCCAGCGGGCGTGCAGCAGCCCCTCGCGGATCTTGGCCTCACCCGGGTTGATCCCCGCCGCCTTGACCTGGACCAGCACCTGGCCCGGCCCGGGCACCGGACGGGGGACGTCCACCACCTTCAGGACGTCGACGTCGCCGTACTGGTCAAAACGCACTGCCTTCGGCATCGCTAACTCCCTTCCGGTTCGGCCTAACCGCAGGGCACGACCGGTTATGCCCGCCTCAGCGGCCGAGATAGGCGAGGACGGCCAGCACGCGCCGGTTGTCGTCGTCGGAGGGCTGCAGGCCGAGCTTGAGGAAGATGGACGCGGTGTGCTTGGCCACGGCGCGTTCGGTGACGAACAGCCGCTGCGCGATGGCGGCGTTCGACCGCCCCTCCGCCATCAGGGCCAGCACCTCACGCTCGCGGGGGCTGAGCGCGGAGATCGCGCCGTCACCGGAGTTGCGGGCGAGCAGGCGCGCGATCACCTCCGGGTCCATGGCGGTCCCGCCGCCGGCCACCCGGTGCACCGCGTCGACGAACTGGGCGCTGTCGAACACCCGGTCTTTCAGCAGGTAACCGATACCGCCGCCGCCGCCGGCCAGCAGCTCGCGGGCGTACAGCTGCTCGACGTACTGCGACAGCACCAGCACCGGCAGCCCGGGCACCTCACGCCGGGCGGCCAGCGCGGCCCGCAGGCCCTCGTCGGTGAACGTGGGCGGCAGCCGGACGTCGACCACGGCCACGTCCGGCTTGTCCGCCGTCAGCACGGCCAGCAGGTCTTTCCCGTTGTCGACCGCGGCGGTCACGTCCAGGCCATGCGCCTGCAGCAGCCGGGTCAGGCCATCTCTCAGCAGGAAGAGGTCTTCGGCGATGACAACGCGCACGGGATCTCCATCGTGACCACGGTCGGGCCGCCAGGCGGACTGTTCAGGGCCAGTATCCCGTCGAAGGCCGCGAGCCGGCGCTCGATCCCGTGCAGGCCGCTGCCCTGGGCGGGATCCGCACCGCCGTGGCCGTCGTCGATCACGTCCACCCGCAGCAGGCCACGCTCGTGCCGCATGTCGATCCAGGTCTGCCGGGCGCTGGCGTGCTTGGACACGTTGGCCAGCAGTTCGGACACGGCGAAGTACGCGGCCGACTCCACCGGCGCCTGCGGGCGGCCCGGCAGCGCGCCCGTGACCTCCACGTTCAGGCCACTGTCCAGGGCCAGGGCGCGCACCGCGTCGGCCAGCCCGCGATCGGCCAGCACTGGCGGGTGGATGCCGCGGACCAGGGCGCGCAGCTCGGCCAGGGCCCGGGCGGACGACTCGCGCGC
>CAVRHH010000017.1:0-82661 GCA_963720945.1 uncultured Actinomycetes bacterium
CTTATGGAGAGCTCTCCATAAGCGGTACGTCGCCGAGGAACTGGCCGCGGCCGGGATCGCGGCGCATCTGGCCGAGCCGGCCGACACCGCGTTCGCCCGCGGCCGCAAGCGGCACGCCAAGACCGACAAGACCGACTGCCGGCACCTGCGGATGCTGCTGGCCGAGGGACGGCTGCCGGAGTGCTGGATTCCGCCCAGCCACATCCTGGAATGCCGGGCACTGCTGGAGACCTATCACGACCTGCGGGCCGAGCACACGGCCTGGGTGCAGCGCATCCACGCGGTCTTGTTCCACCAGGGCGCCCCGGCCCTGGGCGAGGGCACACTTCGCAGCGAGCAGGGCCTGGCCGCGCTGCGGGCGGCCGCGGCCGCCCATCTGTCCCCGGCCGGGCAGCTGCAGGTCGCCACCGCCCTGGACATGACCGACATGCTGGAAACCCGGCTGCACGAGCTACGGCATCAGCTGCTGGATGCCGCCCGGCATCTGACCGGCGCGAAGGTCCTGGCCGCGCGGCTGTACGGGGTCGGGCCAGTCACCGCGCTGGCGATGACCTGCTGGCTGGCCGGGGAAGGCCGGTTCTCCTCCTCCCGCAAGGCGGTCCGGTTCGCCGGGCTGGACGTCACCGTCTACTCCTCCGACCGCAAGGGCCCGCCCGGGCGGCTGTCCCGGCAGGGACCGCCGGTGCTGCGCTGGGCGGTGTACGAGGCCGGCAAGACCCACGCCCGGTCCTCGGCCCCTGACCATCGCTACTACGCTCAGGTGAAGGACCGCTGCAACGGCAAGCGCGCCGCGCTGTCCGAGGCCCGCAAGATCCTCCGGCAGGCCTGCCACATCCTGGCCGAGCTCGGCGACGACGCGCTGTCCGCCGCCTGAGACCCAACGCTCCCATGACACGGTGACCAGTCCATGACGCGCCGGCCCGGCCGGGCCCGCCGCAGCCGCATTCACCCGATGGGGAACCACCGCGGCCAGCTCCCGCCGAACCGCTGTCAGCCGCTGCCGACCCTGCCCCGCAGGGCCAGGCGGACGGCCTGATTAGACTGAGCGGCCGCATCCCCGCAGGCCGGGGACACCCAATCAATCATCATGTCGCCGGGGCAGCGCCTGAAGCCCCGCGGACCTAGGTAAGGCTGGCTGCCTCCTGGCCCCGGCCCCGGCCGCCATGGCCGGTCACCCCGCCCAGAAAGGCCGTAAGCCTGGAACCGCTGAACCAGATCCCGCACCACCACGGGCTTTCCTGACCCGGCCGCTGCCCAGGACATGACCGACTCAGCCGGACGATCGCGTCAAGGGCACCTGCGGCGCCGCTGCCGCGGGCGCTGCGCGCCCCTTTGACCCGCCCGCCCCTCGCAGAACCCGGCAGCCTACCGGAGGTACAGGCCTGCCCGAGGCATACTCGGGCATCCCCAGACGAAGGCTGACCATGACCGTGAACCCCAGAAATCGAACGCTTGCGGTCACAAACGGATGCAGGTAAGACGGTTCTAGAGCGCATGCCAACAGCGATGGCGTCACGACGCGCAGCCGATCCCTGATGGGTTTCAAGGTTGGCTGGATGAGCCGCAAACCGAAGTCGGTCACTATGGCCCGCATACGGGGCGGCTTACAATCGGCAGGGCTCACGTCATGTCGGAAGCTTGGCGGTGAGGAACCGAAGTGGCGCACGATAGCGACATCACCGGCCGGACGCTGCGACGTTACCCGTTCAGCCGGAACCGGCTGGATCCCGGCCCGCAGTACGCGGAGCTGCGCCGTACCGAGCCGGTCTGCCGGGTGCAGCTGCCCTACGGTCCGCCGGCCTGGCTGGTGACCGATTATCACCTCACCAAGTCGGTACTGGGGGATGCGCAGTTCAGCCGCGCCGCCACCATCAACCGGGACAATCCCCGCGAGTGCGCGGTCGAGGTCGGCCAGGTTGCCGAGAGCGTGCTGAGCATGGATCCGCCGGCGCACACCCGGATCCGCCATCTGGCTGGCCGGGCGTTCACCACCCGCCGGGTCGAGCGGCTACGTCCTCGCGCTCAGCAGATCGCCTCCGGCCTTATCGATCATATGGTCGCCTCCGGTCCGCCCGCCGACCTGGTGGAGAGCTTCTCGTTCGCCTTCCCCGCGATCATCATCTGCGAGCTGCTCGGCATCCCCGGCGCCGACCGGCACGCCTTCCGCGGCTGGACCGACGCGATCGTCTCGACGGCCACGTCCACCCCAGAGCAACTGCAGGACACCTACCTGCACCTGGCTGGCTATCTCGCCGGGCTGTTCGCGCAGCGTCGCGCGCAGCCCGGCAATGACCTGCTCACCTGGCTCGTCCAGGCTCGCGATAACGACGACCGGCTGACCGAAGCAGAACTGCTTTTCCTGGGCATGGCGCTGCTGGTCGGTGGCTACGAGACCACTGCGCATCAGATCACCAACATGGTGTACACGCTGCTCAGCCACGGCAAGCGACTGCGCCAGCTCAAGGACCGGCCGGAGCTGCTGCCGAACGCGGTCGAGGAATTGCTGCGGTTCATCGTGTTCGGCAGCGCCCTCAACCCCCGGATAGCCACGGCCGACGTTAAGCTCGGCGCGGTGATGGTACGGGCCGGCGAGCCGGTACTGTGCTCCCGAAGCTCGGCCAACCGCGACGAGCTCGTCTTTCCCCGCGCCGGGGAACTCGACTTCACCCGCGACCCGAACCCGCACGTCGCCTTCGGCTACGGGCCGCACTACTGCCTGGGCGCGCACCTGGCCCGGATGGAACTCCAGGTGGCGCTGGGCGCGATCTTGTCCCGGCTTCCTGGGCTCCGTATCGCCGTATCCGAGAACGAGCTGACCTGGCACACCCGGACCATGATGAGAGGCTTGGCCGCGTTTCCGGTCGCCTGGTGAAGCGCCCAGCAACGCCGCCGGCTGCTGCGGTACCTACATCGGCGGACGCGACCTGTCAGACCGCCCGCAATGGGACGACGTGCAAGGCTGCAGGGCGCGAAGGGAAAACTGCCCGGCAACGGCCCGCACGAAGCCGGCGTTCCGCTAGGCGACGAGGAAGACCGCCCGCACGCACGGATAACGCCGGCGCGGTACCGGCCTAAGGGCCAACGGCCCTTCCCTCCAGGGATGCCCAGCACGAGGATGCCCGAATGGCCCGGTTCTTCGTGGAGTCCGCCGGCGCGGTCCTGGCGGTACGGCAAAGCCGTGACGATGGCGAGCCGCTGCTGCTGCTGCACGGCGGTCCCGGAGTGCCGGACTACATGCAGGCCGCAATGGCCCCGATGCTGCCAAACTTGCGGTGCATCAGCTTCGACCAGCGCGGAACCGGTGAATCCGCGTGCCGTGACCGGCGCTATGAACTGCCTGCCTACCTGGACGATATCGAAGCCATCCGGGCTCGCACCGGCGTCGCGTCCTGGCACGTGCTGGGCCACTCCTGGGGCGGTCTCCTCGCTCAGGCATACGTCTCTGCCTACCCGCACAGGGTCAGCAGCCTGGTCCTTGTCAGCTCCTCGCTCGGCGTGGGCAGCCAGTGGAAGCGAACCAAACGTGAATCCTTCCGTATCGAGCATGCCCGCGCGGGAATCTGGCGCACCCTGCGCTTCTACGCCTACGGTTCGGGCCTGCTGATCCCCGGCGCGGTACGGGCCTGGTCGATGCGTCACGTGATGACCGAGACGTGGCACAACTACTTTCCGGACCCCAGATCTGCGCCCGATCCTGATCCCGCGTGGCTAGCCGGCGGTTCTCCGGCAGCCATGATGAAGACTGACCGGGCGATGTCACGGGAACAACCGGACGCGCTCACGGGTGCATCGAGCTACCAGGGACGTGCAATGGTCCTGTACGGTGCCTCCGATATCTTCGCAGACGGCACCGAGATCGTCAGAAGCCGGTTCCCGCAGGCCATCCAGGTGACATTGCAAGACTCTGGTCACGTGCACTGGCTTCAGAACCCGTCAGGCTATGCCGATGCGCTCGGCGGATTCTACGGACGCGTACTCGGCTCTCCAGAGCCGCTAGATCCAGCGGCGATCGGCCTTCCGCACAGATCGGACCCGTTATGCGCGCCGCTTTTGGCGTCCGGCGAATCGCTGTAAGCGTACCGAACGGCTACGTGAGCAGCCGCGACGCGTGCGCTGATTACGGTCTGCGATCATCGTTCTGTGTCCGAGGCGCGCCGGTCCGCCAGCGCACGCGACCGCGATAGCGCGCCCGCTGCTGAGCGTCGGCCTTCTTTGCGGCGAACTCCGCCGGCAGGCGCGTGGTAGGTTCCCGCCGTACCTCACGCAGGTCAGGGCGCACCGGCCGTGGCGTCGGCCACCAGCCGGTGGCGGCTCACCCGCGAGCCGTTGGGGTGCTGCTCACCCATCGCCCTCCCTGCCCGCCGCCGTCGCGCGTGCCGTCTCCGGGATACGCGTTTCCGCAGCCGCTGACAAGGGTCACGATCGTCATCTGACGGGACCCGCCTGATTCCTCCCGGCTTGACGTATGCCGATATGGGCATATGATGGCGCCCATGGCACGAGCAGCGACGACGTCGGACGTCTTCAACGCGATCGCCGAGCCGCAGCGCCGGGAGATCCTGGTGCTGCTGCGGGCGGGTGAGCGGCCGGTGACCGAGTTGGCCCAGGAGCTGGGGATGACCCAGCCGGGGGCGTCCAAGCACCTGCGGGTGCTCCGGGAGGTCGGGCTGGTGCGGGACCGCAAGGCAGGCAAGCAGCGCCTGTACGGCCTTGACGCCCGCGGGCTGCGACCGGTCCACGAGTGGACCGGCGGGTTCGAGCGGTTCTGGAACGAGAGCTTCGACCGGCTGGACGCGTACGTGCAGGACCTCAAGCAGGCAAGGCGGGAGGAGTGACCGATGGCAGCGACAGGACGGGACGCGCCGGCGCGGTCAGCGACGGCCGGCCGCGAGATCGTGATCACCCGGGTCATCAGTGCCCCACGGGAGCTGGTGTTCGAGGCGTTCACCGAGGTGCGGCACCTGTCGCGGTGGTGGGGACCGGAGGGGTTCACCACCACGACGCGGGCGTTCGAGTTCCGCGTCGGCGGGGAGTGGGACTTCGTGATGCACGGACCGGACGGGACGGACTACCAGGAGTGGATCTCCTGGACCGAGATCGCCCCGCCGGAGCGGATCGCGCTGCTCCACGGTGAGTCCCGCGGCGACCCGAACGCCTTCGAGTCGGTCTTGACGTTCGCGCCCGACGGCGCGGCGACCCGGATCGAGATGCGCACGGTGTTCCCCACCAAGGAGCTGCGCGACGAGGCGGCCGAGAAGTACCACGCGATCGAGGGCGGCCAGCAGACCCTGAGCAACCTGGCTGCCTACGTCACCGAGATCGTCCGGACGGGAGTTGAGGACTGATGGCCGGGAAGGTGTTCTTCAGCGTGACGATGTCGCTGGACGGGTTCATCGCGCCCGAGGAGCGCATGGACGACCCGGATGTGCAGCGCTGGATGGCGCAGTGGATGGAACTGCAGCAGTGGATATTCCCGCAGCGGTTCTTCCGGGAGAACCTGAAGCTCGGCGAGGGCGGCGAGGAAGGGCGCGACAACGACATCGTGCGGGAGACGTTCGAGCGCACCGGCGCGAGCGTGATGGGCAAGCGCATGTTCGACCTCGGCGAGCAGGCGTGGCCGGAGGAGGCGCCGTTCCACACGCCGGTCTTCGCCGTGACGCACGAGAAGCGTGACCCCTGGGAGCGGCCGGGCGGGACCACCTTCCACTTCGTCAACGACGGCATCGAGCCCGCGCTCGACCAGGCCCGCGAGGCCGCCGGCGGCCGGGACGTCCGCATCGCGGGCGGCGGCGCAACGATCCTGGAGTACGTGAACGCCGGCCTGATCGACGAGTTCACGATCGCGCTCTCACCCGTGCTGTTCGGCTCCGGAATCCGCCTGTTCGAGGGCGTGGACGCGGGCCGCGTGGCCCTGGAGCAGGTCCGCGCGGAGCCGACGCAGCGGGTGACCCACCTGACCTACACCGTCCACGAGCGGTAGGCGTACGGCGTACACGAAGGAGCACCCACTCGGTTGGTGATGCGGACAGTCCCTGCTGGGATGGCCAGGAACGAGCCAGAAGGGATCCCGGGGCACCGGCCACTCGGCGTCCATGGTGGTCGGTGCCCATGGTGGGGCCCGCCTGTCCTGCTTGGGATTCTTGGGCTGTTCGAAGGTCCAAGGATCGTCAAGTGGAAGGCACTCCCCTCGTGGCCGGACGGGTCGCGGCTGATCAAGCGCAAGGAACGCTCCCACCCCGGCGCGCAGCTCACCTTCACCGACATCGACGGCATGCGGGTCACCGCCCTGCTCACCAACACCCCCGCCGGATCCGTGCCGTTCCAAGCTGCCGGGCTGGAGTTGCGGCACCGCGGTTGCGGCAGCAGGGGCGCCTGCGCGTGCTGACCCACGCCTTGGCCGTACGCGCCTGGGCCGCGATCATGACCTCCGACTTCGGCACCGCGCTGACCGCCGCCGAGGAAGCAGGCCGGCTCGCCGCCGAAACCGCCCAGCCGCTGTGGGAAGCCGGAAGCTGGACCGCCCAGGCCGCCCTCGCCGCACTCCGCGGCGACCAGCCCGCCGTCTGCCGTCTCACCGCCCGCGTCGAGGAGGTCATGCTCCCCGTCGGCACGACCAAGCACCTGTCCCTGGTCCAGTACGCACGCGGCCTGCTCGCCCTCGGTCAGGGACGTCACGCCGACGCCTACGACCAGCTCCATCGCATCTACCAGCCCGGCGATCCGGCCTGCGACCCCCGCAATCAGCTCGCCGCCGTCGGCGACCTCGCCGAGGCCGCCTACCTGGCCTTCCGGCTGGCCCGCACGCTTGACCAGCCTGGCGACGAGGGCGAGCGCCTGCTGGGCCGCATCCTGACCCCGGTCGCGAAATACTGGAACTGCAAACGCGCCCCGCTGGTGGCCGGGGAGGCCATCGAGTGCATCGGCGGCAACGGCTACGTCGAGGAGCATCCGCTGCCGCGCTACTACCGCGAGGCACCTCGAACATGATGGTGCTCGACGTCCAGCGCGTCCTGACCCGGGAGCCGAAGGCGATCGAGCCGCTGCTCGGCGAGCTGCGAGGCGCCTCCGCCGCCGAGCCTCGGCTGCGCCCGGCCATCGCCGCGATCGAGGGTATGGTCGCCGATCCGGCCGGCGCCGGCCTGCGGCTGGTCACCGCCATCGCGCTGGCCCTGCAGGCCGCCCTGCTTGTCACGCACGCGCCCGCCGCCGTCGCGGATGCCTTCTGCGCCTCGCGCCTGGACGGTGACTGGGCGCCGGCCTTCGGCACCCTGCCCGCCCGGGCCGGCGTCGGTGCCATCGTCGAGTTCGCCCGGCTGCGCTGAGCGCGCCCCGCGGCCGGGTGGAGCACGCGCTTGACACCGCCCGCCCCCACGCAGCATGGTTACGCTATCCGTACAGCGGACAAGTGTACGTTCAGTGAAATCAGCACTGCGGAACCGGCCCTGCGCACGGACCAGCCGGCCGCGGCGGAACGGCGCACGGAGCGGTACGAACGGGGAGGATGGCGATGACGACAGCGGCAGGCGGGCAGCCGGCGGCCGAGACGGACGTCCTGGTGGTGGGATCGGGCCCGGCGGGCGCGTCGGCCGCCCTGTTCCTGGCCTCGTACGGGACCCGGACGCTGATGGTCACCAAGTACAGGAGGCTGTCCGACAGCCCGCGGGCGCACATCACCAATCAGCGCACCATGGAAACCATGCGCGACATGGGTATCGAGGACACGCTCATGCGCGAGGCCACCCCGTGGGAGCTGATGGGCAACACCACGTTCTGCACCAGCCTGGCCGGCGAGGAACTTGGCCGGATTCCGTCCTGGGGGACCAACACCGTCCGGCACGCCGACTACGAGCTGCAGAGCCCGTGCACGATGCTCGACGCCCCGCAGACCATCACCGAGCCCATCCTGGTCAAGGCGGCCCAGGAGCGCGGCGCGCACATCCGGTTCGACACCGAGTACCTCGCGCACACCCAGGACGAGGACGGCATCACCACGATGGTCCGGGACCGGCTGACCGGTGCCGAATACGCGATCCGCGCCCAGTACCTGATCGGCGCGGACGGGGCCCGCAGCAAGGTCGCCGACGACCTCGGCCTGCCGTTCGAGGGGCCCGGCGCCGTGGCCGGCGCGATGAACATCATCATCGAGGCGGACCTGTCCCGGTTCGTGGCGCACCGCCCGTCGGTCCTGTACTGGATGCTGCAGCCGGGCGCCGAGCGCGAGGGTGTCGGCCTCGGCGTGCTGCGCATGATCAAGCCGTGGCACGAGTGGATGCTGATGTGGGGTTACGAGGTCGCCGCCGGGCCGCCCACCTTCACCGACGAGTTCATCCGGGAGCTGGCGGTCACGCTGGTCGGTACCGGCGACTTCGAGATGACGGTCAAGTCCGCCTCCCCGTGGACGGTGAACCACCAGTTCGCGACGACGATCGCCCGCGGCCGGGTGTTCTGCGCCGGGGATGCCGTGCACCGGCATCCGCCCACGAACGGTCTCGGCTCCAACACCTCGATCCAGGACTCCTACAACCTGGCCTGGAAGATCGCCCACGTCGTCGCGGGCACGGCCGCCCCGTCCCTGCTCGCGTCCTACGACGCCGAGCGCGCCCCGGTGGCCCGGCAGATCGTGGAGCGCGCCAACCAGAGCATCGTCGACACCGGCAAGATCCTGACCGCGCTGGACCTGACCGACACCACCGACGTCACACGGCTGGAACGTCAGCTGGCGCTGCGCAAGGAGCCGGGCCCCGAGGGGGAGAAGATCCGTGCCGCGCTGCGGGAGGCGATCGCGTACAAGGCGTACGAGTTCGACGCGCACGGCGTCGAGCACAACCACCGGTACGCATCCTCGGCGGTGCTGCCGGACGGCACGGCGATGCCCGGCTTCCGGCGCGATCCCGAACTGTACGCCCAGCCCACCACGTGGCCCGGCGCCAAACTGCCGCACACCTGGGTGACCCGGCACGGCCGGCGGCTGTCCACCCTCGACCTCGCCGGGCAGGGGCGGTTCGCCGTCGTGACCGGGATCGGCGGGCAGCCCTGGCTGGACGCCGCCGCAGAACTGGCCGCCGCCCTGGAGATGACGATTACCCCCGTCCTCATCGGCCCCGGCCAGCCCGTCGAGGATCCCTACGGCACCTGGGCCGGGCTGCGGGAGACCGACGACGGGGGCGTCCTGCTGGTCCGGCCCGACCTGTACATCGCGGCCCGCCACCAGGCCGCGCCCGCGTCGGCGGCCGCCGCCCGGGAGTGGCTCGCCGGGGCCCTGTCCGCGGTGCTCGGCCGACCCGTCACCGTCGGCCAGCCGACCTGATCCCCGTCGCCGGGCTGCCATCTGGCCGCGCGGCCTGGACGGCCAGCAGTGGACGCTGCGGGGCGCGGCCGTGCTGGCCGGCCGCGCCCCGCAGGCCGTCGCGTCAGACTTGCAGTTCGCTCTCGATCCGGGTCAGGCGGTGCCGGGCCAGCGCCAGGTTAGCCTTGGCACGGTCCAGGACCAGGTAGAGGAACATCTTCTGACTGCCGTCAGCATTCCGCAGCAGGCGGATCAGGTGGTACTGCTGGGTGAGCGTGATCAGGATGTCCTCGATCGTGTCGTTCAGGCGCAGTGACTCGATGGTCCGCATCTTGGCCCGGACGACCTCGGTGTTGCCCGCCGCAGCCAGGTCAAGGTCCAGGTACTTGCCGCCGCCGAGGTTGCCCAGCGAGAAGCCGCTGTCCCAGTCGACCAGCGCCACGCCCTGTGCGCCCTCGATGGTCATCGCTTCCTTGAGCGCCGTCTCAATATTCAAAATCCCGCCCTTTATGGTGCCGACGATTTGCGGCGCCGGCGCCGGGCAGTTCACAGCACGGACGCCAGCTCTTCCCATGCCTCACGACAGCAGTCGTCAGGCACGAAAGAGCGTAAGGCGAGATGTGCGGGTCGCTCACGATATTGGCCAAATTTACAATTTTAACGTTCTGTATCACTTCCGTGCCTATATGTCCCCGCAATTGCGTGAATGAAATGCGTGAAACCGTGGGGCGGCCGAACGCCCCGCTCCCGGAGATTGCTTGCTGTAGGATTCCTGACCTCGGGCGATAGCGTATGGTTTTCCGGCGTTGGGGGAGATGTGTCCAGCCTTGACGAGTCACTTCGCCGGATCCTGACCGTCGAGGGGGTCCGGGCGGCGGCTGTGATCGATGTGGCGACTGGCATGGTCGTGCGGTCGGCCGGTGAGGAGAACGCGAGCCTCCCCGCTGCTGCGGCCAGCATGGCCGACGAGGCCCGGGCGGCCCGCGCCGCCCAGGGACCTGACCAGCCCGGCGGCGAACTCGACGGGATCGTGCTGTTCACCGCGGGCCGGATGCATCTCACCAGGATTCTCCGCTCCCGGCCGGGTGAGGGCCTGCTCCTGTTCATCGACCTGGACCGGTCGCTGGCGAACATGGCGCTGGCCTCCATGCGGGTGGGCAAGATGGCGCTGGCGGTGCTCGCGTAGCTCATGGGCACTCAGGAACCGGCCGACGATGCAAGCGGCCCGCCGCCTTCGCTCCGTCAGGCGCTCAAGGACTGCGCCGCGGATAGGCTGTCCGGTGTGCTGGAGGTGACCGGCGAGCCCGGCGGGACGATCTACTTTTCCGGCGGCGGGGTCATAGCCATCGAGACGCCCGGTGCCCCCAGCCCGGAGGTCATCCTGCTCCGCTCCCACCAGATTCCGGAGCCGGACTGGGCCGCGGCCTTCGCCGCGTCGGCCGCCGGCGGGGCGCCGCTCGGGCCCGAGCTCGTCGCGCGTGACCTCATCGGCGCGGGCGAACTGGAGGCGGTGCTGGGGATCGCCCTGGCCGATGCCATGTTTGTGCTGTCCGGTGGCCAGGTCGCGAAGTGCCAAGTAGAGCCGGGGGCAGCGGACTGTCAGCTTCCCCTGGAGCAGCCAGCCGAGGTCGGCTGGCTGCTGGCCGAGGCCTCCCGGCGGATGCGGGTCCTCGCGTCGCTGCCGGGCCTGGTCGAGCACGACCGGGACCGGATGGCGGCCGCGCCTGACGTGGTGCAGCCCGGAGTAGTCCTGGGGGAGGGGCGGGACGAGATCCTGGCCCTGGCCAACGGCCGCCGCACCCCGCGCGACATGGCCTTCGCCCTCGGGCGCGGGGTCTACGCCACCACCCTCCAGATGGTGCACATGTACGGCGCCGGCCTGCTCATGACCACCTCACACCGCGCGGTGGCCCCGGCTGAGCGGGCCCAGGCCAGCCGCCCGGCCGCAGTACCCGGTAACGAGCCGGAGCCCCCAGCCCCGCTGCCGCGCCGCCGCAAGGGCCGCGCCCAGCACCGGCGCGAGGACAACTCCGACGCCGGCGCGGACCTGCCGTCCTTGCGGCGGCTACTGCGGCCACGTTCCGGCGAGGAATAAGATCCCGCAAACTGTGACAAGACCATTTAGAGGGGGCTCCGGTGGCACCGGATGGACTGCTTGCCGAGATGCACGCGCTGCGTGACCGCGTGACCGGAATTACGGGTTCCGCGCTGGCCAGCCGGGACGGCCTGATCATCAAGGCCGATACCGAGGTCAATCAGGACAATCTGGCCGCCCTGGCCGCCACTTCGCTCGGCCTGGCCCAGCGCATGGCCCGGGAGGTCGGGCAGGGGGCGCTCCGCGAAGCTGTCACCCGCAGCAGCGGTGGCTACGTGGCGATCTACGCGGTCGGGAGCACGGCGGTGCTGATCCTGACTGGAGACGAGGGCCTGAACATCGCGCGCCTGCACCGCGAATCCCGGGCCGCGGTGGACAAGATCGAGACGATGCTGGACGGCGCCGGCGCCGTCCAGACCGGGTCGCGTTCGCCGGCCGGGGAGCCTGGCGGCCCCTCCCGCCCGGCTCCCCCGCCCCGCCGCGACGAGACGATGCCATGGATGGCGAAGCCATTTATCTGTAACTGGATGCGTCCCCTGTTGATACCGTCCTGATGCTGTGGCTGATCCCACATTCACGGCTGCGCGCGGCCACGGTACAACCGGGGTATGCGCTCCCGGAAGTACCGTGTCATGACGACGCTGGACCGGGGCAGCAACCGCCTGATCCGTGGTGCCCTTCGCGCTGGTTTCGCGCCTCGCGCCTTCGCGCTGCTCGAGACGACCGGCCGCCGCACCGGGCTGGCCCGGCATACCCCGGTGGGAAATGGCCTGGACGGTGACACCTTCTCAGCCCGCGATTGCGGCATCTCATCGCGGCCCGCACCGTGTACTGCTGCGCCCCCGGCTGCCGGCGCCCCGCCACGCGATGCGACTTCGACCACACGATCGCCTACCAGGCAGGCGCCCGGACCTGCGAATGCAAGATAGCCAGGGTGCCTCCGGCCGGCGGGACGGGCTGTTCCGGGTCCTTCCGGCCGGAGGCCAAACCCTGCAGCCCGTCTCCCCGCCGATCCATGGATCACCGGTCTGGCACCGACGTTGGTCCCGCCCCCTCAACGAGGCCAGCTGTCGTACGATAACCGGGATATGTCGCGCTTAGGTCTCAGCCGGTGAGAGGAATTGGTGGCGCAGACAGGACCCGGGCGGCCGGTTCCCGCCGATGATCCCGGCCGGATGCTGACGCCCGGCTCCGGTGCGCCCCGGCAGGCTGCCGCCGCCTACCTGCGTGAACTCCTGCTCCGGCCGGGACGGGCCCGGCGCACGTGGGAGCAGTACGCCGAGCGGAACCGCCCGGGGCAGATCAATCAGCTCGCCGTCGCGGAGGTGCTGGCGCGTTACCTGTGGGACTATCCGCGCCGCCCGGGCGACCGGGAAATTCTGCCCCGCCAGCTGAAAGACACCGCTTCCCGGGCACTTTCCGGCAAGCTGCTCAGCAAATCCGCGCTGCGCCTTTTTATCGACGCCTTCGGTATCCCGGCGTTCGAGCGGGATCAGCTCTGGAAGCTGTGGGAGGGCTCCAGCCGGATCCGGGTGCTGTCCGGGCCGCGATCCTTCGCCGGCCAGGCCCGGGCGGAGATCGAGACCGCGCTCGGGCCGGCCGTGCACCGGACGCTGTCCGTGCACGACCACCATTACGTGGGGCCGGACTGCCTGCCCAGCCGGACGCGCACGCTGCAGGTCATCGAGGCCATCGCCGATAACGTCGGCCGGATTCCGTACATCTACAACACCGAAGCCCTGACCATTGACCTCATCCAGGGCTGCACGGGCCTGCGGGAACGGTTGACCGAGGTCACCAGCGGCTTCTACGCGACGGAGATGCTCCTGGTCCGGACCCTGGGCCTCGGTGAGACGCTGACCCTGGAGTACGTGACCAGCTTCACCTACGAGCCGGTCCCGGCCGGGGAGATGAGCGGCGATCTGCGCCAGTACCGCCGCGCGGTCCGGCGGCGGATGGAGAACGTCGACATCCGGGTGGAATTCGATCCGCGCATGCTGCCGCGGAACGTCTGGTGGGCCGTCTGGGACGGCGTGGCCGGGCCGGTCGTCGACCAGCAGAGCGTCGCGCTGGACAGCCAGTGCTCAGCCCAGCGTTTCCTCCGTGCCATTGAGAACACCGTCGTCGGCTTTCATTGGGAGTGGTAGGTCCCGGCCGGTTCCCGGACCGCCGGCGGGGCCCAGGCCAGCCTCCCGGACCTGGGCCCCGCACACTCCCGCCACTGCGGACTCACGCGGTCATGAGCTCACGGCCCTGGTGAGGTCGTAGACGGTGGTCCCGCCGACAGTCTCCTTCGTGAAGTGCGACGCCACCCAGCTCGCGATGGCCGAGGAACCCTGGCCGCCGCCGAAGCTCTGGCTGTTCGTGCCGAGGTAGTAGTGGATCTTGTGCTCGGCGACGAGCGCCTTGAACTCGGCCAGCGTGGGCGCCGGGTCGGTCCCGTTGAAGCCGCCGATGGCCATGACCGCCTCGCCGCCGGTAGCCAGTTCCAGCGGGGCCGCCTCCTGGGAGCCTTCCGTGGCGGCGACCCAGGTATAACCGGCCGCGCCCTTTTCCAGCAGCTTGACCAGCGCGCTGCTCACCTGGGTGTCCCCGCTGAGCCCGCCGGGCCTGCCGGTGGCCCCGCCCGCCGCCCCGCCGGTCCGCCCGGCCGAGCCCGGGAACCCGCGCGCCGTTCCCGTCCCGGTGGACCCACCCGCCTGCGCGGCTGGCCCCCCTCCCGTGCCCGTCCCGGTGGAACCGCCCGTGCCGGCGCCGGTCCCCGTGGACCCGCCCGCCTGCCCAGGCGGTCCCCCAGCCGTGCCCGTGCCCGTCCCGGTCCCGCCGGTCCCGCCGCCGATTCCGCCGCGCGTCCCGGTCCCAGTCCCGGTCCCGGTCCCGCCGGTTCCGCCGCCCGGGCCACCGAAGGCCCCGGTGGTCTGCGGTCCCGCGCTCGGGATGGACCCGGTGTGCGTGGTCGCCACCGTGTCGATGGCGTACGCGGCCGGCCCGGTCAGCCCGGCCACCAGTGCGCACACCACCGGCACGGCCGCCAGCCTCAGCCGCCGCCGCGCCCCGGCGCTGCCCTCCGGGCCGGCCCGGAGGGACCCGTCCAGCCCGGCCCGCCGGGACCCGCCCAGCGCGGCCAGCCGGGGACCGGCCAGGATCGACGCCGCCGCGGCCACGCCGGCCAGGATGATCACCCAGCGGAGCCACGGGAACCACGACGCCGACCGGCTGAGCAGCTCATCCGCCCACCAGGCCGTCACGCCCACGGTCGCCGCGGCCACCAGGCGCCCGAACCACCCCAGCCGACGCTCCCACAGTGCCATCGCGCCCACGCTGACCAGGGCGGCGATCGCCGGTGCGAGGGCGACCATGTAGTACGGGTGGATGATGCCGCTCATGTAACTGAACACCAGGCCGGTGCACAGCAGCCAGCCGCCCCACAGCAGGGCCGCGGCGCGGGTCCGGTCCGTGCGGACGGCCCGCCGGGACACCCACAGCATGCCCGCGAGGCAGATCAGGGCGGCCGGGAGCAGCCAGCTGATCTGCCCGCCAAACTCCGCGGAGAACAGCCGGGTGATGCCGGTCGCGCCGCCGAAGCCGCCGCCACCGCCGCCACGCCCGCCGACCGAGCCGGTCTCGCTGCCGTCCAGCCGGCCGAGCCCGTTGTAGCCGATGGCCAGCTGCAGGATGTTGTTGCTGGTGGACCCGCCGAAGTACGGGCGGTCGGCCGCCGGGACCAGCTCGGCGATCGCCACCCACCAGCCGCCGCCCACGATGATGGCGGCCCCGGCCAGCAGCACCTGCCGGATCCGCTTGCCGAGCTCCGGCGGTCCCGCCCACAGGTAGGCCACCGCGAACCCGGGCACGACCAGGAACGCCTGCATCATCTTGGCCAGGAACGCGAAGCCGAGCAGCAGGCCGGCGAACACCAGCCACTTCGACCGGCCGTTCTCCAGGGCCCGCACCATCGTGTACGCGGCGGCGGTCAGCAGCAGCACCAGCAGGGCGTCCGGGTTGTTGAACCGGAACATCAGCGCCGCGACCGGTGTGAGCGCCAGGGTCAGGCCGGCGATGAGGCCCGCGGCCGGGCCGAACCACCGGCGCACCGCTGCGTACAGCACCCCGACGCAGGCCACCCCTTCGAGCGCCTGCGGCACCAGCACGCTCCAGGAATTGACCCCGAAGATCCGCCCCGACAGCTCCATCACCCACAGCGAGGCCGGTGTCTTGTCCACGGTGATGAAGCTGGCGGAGTCGAACGAGCCGAAGAAGAACGCCTTCCAGCTCTTGGTCCCGGCCTCGACCGCGGCGGCGTAGAAGTCGTTGGCCCAGCCGTTCCGGCTGAGGTTGATCAGGTAGAGGAACGCGGTCAGCGCCAGCAGCGTGAGCAGCGCCGGCCGCTCCCAGCGGGGGCCGGTCCCGCGTAGCAGCTGTTTCGCGCGGCCGCGCGCCGGGACGTGCCGGCCTCCGGCCCCGTGCGCCGCGGACGTCGTCGTGGCGGTCATTTCATGCTCCCGTCGGGCTGAATGGATGGAAGAGGCTCCGCCGCGGACCGGACGCCACGGACGGCGTCCGCGCGGGAACGGTCTGCGGGGGGTGCGGCGTGCCGGGCGGTGCCGCCTCGCCGGCCGAACACCCACGTCCGGTACAGCGCGAACCGGAGCGCCGTGGCCACCAGGTTGGCGGCGACCAGTACCGCCACCTCCGCGCCGCGGCCCGGTGCGGTGACGGCCGCGTGCAGCCCGGCCAGCGCGCCCGAGGTGAGCGCGAGCCCGGCGCCGAACGTGATCAGGCCCTTGACCTGGTGCCGGGCGGCGTGCGAGCGCCCGCGGATGCCGAACGTCAGCCGCCGGTTGGCCGCGGTGTTGGCCACGGCCGTGATGAGCAGGCTGACCGCGTTGGCCGCCAGGGCCGGCATCGCGCTGCGCAGCAGCAGGTAGAGGGCAATGTAGGCGAGCGTGCTGGCCACGCCGATGACGCTGAACCCGGCGATCTGCCAGCCCAGCTCGCGCCGGGCGCCGCTCCCGTCCGGGGCCGCCGTGGGCACGGCGGCCGCGCGCAGCGCGGGCACCTTGATCGTGCCGCGCATCAGCCCGCAGCCCAGCCGCGCGATGCCGCGCAGGTCCGCCAGGGCGGTGGCCACGATGTCGACCCGGGAATCGGTGTCGTCGATCCAGTCGACCGGGACCTCGTGGATGCGCAGGCCGGCCCGTTCGGCCAGCACGAGCAGCTCGGTGTCGAAGAACCAGCCGGTGTCCTCGGTGAGCGGCAGCAGCGCCCGCGCCTGGTCGTGCCGGATCGCCTTGAAACCGCACTGCGCGTCGGTGAATTCGGCGCCGAGCGAGGCCCGCAGCAGCAGGTTGTAACTCCGCGAGATCACCTCACGCCGAGGTCCCCGGATCACCCGCGAACCGTGCGCGAGCCGGGTCCCGATGGCGATGTCGCTGTGCCCGGAAAGCAGCGGGGCCACCAGCGGCAAAAGTGCGTTGAGATCGGTGGACAGATCGACGTCCATATAGGCGAGCACATCGGCGTCGCTCGCGGACCAGATAGCCCGCAGCGCGCGGCCCCGCCCCGGCTGGTCCAGATGAATGGCCGTAACGCCGGGGAATTCCCGGCTGAGCGCCATCGCGACCGCCCAGGTGCGGTCGGTGCTGCCATTGTCGGCAATGGTGACGCGGGCCGAGAAAGGGAATTTCTCCCGCAGGTAGGAGCAGAGCCGCCGGACGCTCGGAGCCAGATCGCGTTCCTCGTCCTTCACCGGGACAACGATGTCCACCTGGGGTGCTGGGAGTGCGCGATCAGCCACCGGCCGCCCGGATTCTGCAACGATGTCGAGTGGCTTCATGCTGGTCAGCCTCGGCTGCCGCAATTGGCTGATGCTGAACGTCTCTTCTGCGTGCCATCTGAGATTTTTTAATTAACCGAACGAGCCTTTCTGTGCCGATTAACCCTATCCGGGCTTTCTCTGTAAACCGTCTCAGCCGAATTTCCCCGGCCTATGCCAGCCCCGCCGTGCGGGGTATCCGGAGAAAGCTTTCAGCCCGCCCCCGGCTTCCGCTCATCTGCGTCCGGCGGGCGGCTGTTCGTTTCAAATTCCAGATATCTGGAAGCTGCCCGCGATTCGTTGACGCGCGCGCGTGGGCACCGCATCCTCAAGTGACGAACCAGTCAGCCGGGCGTGCGGGGCACCCCGGTGCCTACATAACGGGGAAGGGTGCTGGATGAGTGAGCACGGGGAAGTGATGCGCCGGCCGGCGCGGGCTTCGCTGTCGCCGCGTAAGCGGAAGCGGTGGGGAATCGCCGGCGGCGCGGTGGCGTGCTGGGTGATCCTGATGGCCGCGACCGGCTCGCTTACGGGGGCGACGATCCTGCTGTTCGTCCTCGCGGCCTTCGGCGTGGTGGCCGTGTTCGGCCTGCGGGCCCTGGGCGTGACCAGGGACCACCCGTGGATACAGCGGGCGGCGGCCCGGCCGTGGCGCGACGGGCAGGACGTGCTGCAGATCGCCCTGCGGCACCTGTCCGAGGTGTTCGTGGTCACGCCGAGCGGCACCCTGCTCGCGCCCAACATCGTCGACCTGCGGATGAACCCGGAGGACCTCCGGGTGCTGGGGGAGCGGATGGAGCCCGCCCTGGTCATGGCGAGCGCCGCCGAGGTGTATCAGGAGCAGGTGACCGAGCACGGTGCCCGGTTCGCCCGGCCCGGCCCGGCCGAGGTCCGGATGATCGTCGACCCGTCCGTCCCGCCCGGCCGCTACCGGCTGCGGCAGGGACAGCCGGTCAACGCCGGCGCCGGCCCGGCCGAGCCCGCCTGCCCGCCCGCCGGGCTGGCCTACGCGTCCGCCCCCGAGCTGGCCTTCGCCGGCGCGGGGTCCGCCGGGTCCGCCGAACCGCAGTCCCATCACGCCTTCGAGCCTGCTCCCGTCGGCCCGCCCTTCCGCGGCTTTACCGGGCACGACGGGACCACCCAGGCCCACCAGGAGCCGGGCTGGGCGCCCGGCTACGGTCTGCCGACCGTCATGGAACGCACCGAGCCCTCCGTCCCGGTGCTCCGGCTCATCACCGGTGACCAGGTGGCGGAGACCCGGACGTCCGGCGCCCGGGCCGGCCGCGGCCCGGTGGAACTCGGGCTGCCCGAGGTGCCCACGGTGTCGCGGGAGCACGCCCGGTTCACCTTCTCCGGCGGTCAGTGGCGGGTCGCCAACCTCGGCATGAACGGGCTCACGATCAACGGCGAGCCCGTGACCGGCGAGCATCCGGTCAGTGACGGCGATTCGATCCGCTGGGGCACCCGCCCGGACGCCCTGGCGTCCCGGGTCGAGATCCGCTGAGGCCGTCCCGCCCGGCCCTCCCGTCCCACCCGGCCCCTCCGCCCCGGGTGGGCCGGGCGGGGCACTCGGCCTGAAGTGCCACAATTGTCATCCGTGGCGGGTTCTTCGGTGGCCGCGGGCCGGCTCATGCTCTGGTCGGCGGAGCGTGGCGGGTGGGTGGCCTGCCCGCCGGATGAGATCACCTGGCTGGACCGCGCCGTGCTCAGCGGCAATGAGGACGTCACGCTGCACCGGGCGCCACGCTGCGCGGGCCTGCGCTGCGTGCATCACCGGTGGGAGCTGTTCAGCCGGGACACCACCTACCGGGTGTACCTGGCGCCCGACACCAACGGGGCGGCGCCGGACGCGGCGGCGGTGCAGCGGGCCGCGCGGCATGTCCTGCCGGTCGCCCCGGCCCGTTACGAGGCGCTGCCGGTGGTCCTGGACGAGGGCGCGTGGCTGGTCAGCGTGGCCAGCTGGGTCCTGCGGCTGCGGCTGGACGCGGCGGCGCCCCCGGCGGCCGCCACCCCGGCCGGCCCGCCCACCCAGGACGGGAAGGTCCGGCCCCGCGCGCCCGGCGACCCGGGTGACGAAGCGGTCAGCCGGGTCCGCGGCTATTTCGAGCGGAACGCCACCGCGCGGATGACGATGGCGTTCTACTACCGGGAATTCATTCTGGGCCTGGCCGCCCCGCAGACGCCGCCGATGATGGAGGTGGTCGTCGCGCTGGACCTGAGCGGCGAGGGCGCGGTGTCCGACTACAAGAAGCTGCTCCAGGGCCTGATCTGGAAGGAACGGGGGCACGCGCGCAATCTTCCGGCCTTTCTGCTGGCCAACGGGCTGCTGACCCCGGCCGACCTCGATGAGGCCAGGCGGGTGGTGGCGGACAACGAACGGCGCGGCGTGTCCGAGATGGCGCGGCGCCGGCTTAAGTACCGGCCCAAAGACACCTGACCTGGCATCGCTAGCCGCCGGACCCGACGGCGGCGTGCCAGGTGAACCGGGTGCCGTCGGCCACGAAGTCGACGTCCACCGGGATCCCGGCCTGCCGGGCCCGGGCCCGGAGGCCGTCGAACCGCGCGGCCGGGTCGCCCTCATGGGGGCCCAGCGGGGCGGCCTCGATCACGATGTCGTGCGTGTTGTCGCCGGCCGTGATGTCGATGCGCGTCGGCGTGGCGTACTCGCCGATCAGCGCCAGCGCCTGCCGCAAGGTCTCCAGCAGCCAGGCGCTGGTCGCGGCGTCCAGTGTGCCGTCGGGCGGCCCGATGAAGCTGATGTCCGCCGCCGTGACCAGCCGGCTGCTCAGCTCGATGATCTTCTCCCGCAGTTCGTGGCCGTCGCCGCGCTGCTCGTGGCCGAAGACCGCGCCCCTGACCTCGCGGATCACATGGTCGAGCTCTTCGGTGGCCGCCTCGATCAGGTGCCGGATCTCCGGGTCGGCGGTCATTCTCGCGGCGCCCTGCAACGTCAGCCCGGCCCGGAAGACCCGCTGTATCACCTTGTCCTGGAGCTGGGCGACGATGCGCTCCCGCTCGATGACCGTAATCTCGCGACGGCGCCCTTCGGCCGCGGCCGCCTTGTCCTGCTCAACTGTGTCTGCTTGCACTCTGTCTGCTTGCACTGGGTCTGCTTGCACTCTGTCTGCTTGCATTCTGTCCACTGGCACCCTGTCCGACGGCCGGCTGTGCTCGGGCTGCTGGGGAGCGGGTTCACTCATGCGCCGGCCGACCCGGTACTTCTCGTCTTCGCCGCCCATTATCCGTCCTCCAATGGCAGCAGCAAACGCGCGGCTAGGCTGAACGCCCGCCCCTTTCTGCTTGATCTTGGGCTGAGGGTTTCTCCATAGCCATACAAGCGCCGTATCACTGTCAATGTCCAGGCTGTACGGGTGTGGATCTTTAGCCGGGCGTGCTGGCCGCCGCGGCTGGGCTGAGGACGGTGAGTGAGTCGCGGGTCCGCGCGGCCGGGTACTGGCTGGCCTCAGGCGGATGGAGGGCGGACGCCGCGGACGATCCCGGCCTCCGCCACGACGGGCTCGAAGACCACGTCCGTGAACCCCACGTCCCGGAGGGCAGCCTGCCAGAACTCCGGCGTGGCCGGGTGCTCCTGGCCCACGCCGAGGCCGTAACGGGCCAGGTTCTTCGCGATCCGCCACCATCCGCCGGGCCCCTTGGCGGCCAGCGCGACCACCTTCTGGTGCAGGATCTGCCGGTCCCGCTGGCTGCCGCCCCGGCCGAACATCATGTCCGCGATGACGAGCCGGCCCCCGGGCGCAGCCACGGCAGGGACCGGGCGACCAGGGCCCGCTTGTCCGCGTCCACCAGGTGGTGCAGCGCGTAGCTGGAGACGATGAGATCGGTGCTGGCCGGGGCCAGATCGAACCCGCACAGGTTGGCCACCTCGGTGGACACGTTGGCCAGGCTGGCCTCGGCGGCGTGCTCGGCCAGCGATCTGGCCATGGCCGCCGAGATGTCCACCGCCAGCACCGAGGACACCTTCGGGGCGAGGGCGGTCGTTACGAACCCGGTTCCGGCCCCCAGATCGACGCACACGTCGGACGGCTGCGGCGTGGCCATGTCGAGCAGCCCGGCCAGCACCTTCTCAAAGGCGGCGGCCGAAGTGACATGAGAATGCCATTGCTCGACACGCTTATCCCACTGCCGTTCCAGCGGAACGTTCACTTCTAAGCCTCCAGGCAGGTCTCATTCAGTGTATTACCGGGGAAACAGTATTGCCCCGCGGTGAAGGCAACATGAAGCGCCGGTTTATGAAGCGAACATTAAGCTCACAACGGTTATCCGAACACGTGCACGACCAGACCGGGTAATGCGGCCCGCTTCCGGGAATTCCGCGCGTGCGCGTCCAGCAGGTACGCGACGGCCTCGGTAATCTGCCCGGCGAACGGGATGTTCAACCATTCGTCGGGGACGTGCGCGTTCGAGTCCGCGCCCAGCGCGCCGGTGATCACGATCTGGGCCTCCGGGTAGCGCCGGCCGAGCAGTGCCATGAACGGTATCGACCCGCCGATGCCCAGGCTGCGGTGCGGCGTGCCGAACACCCGGCGGTCGGCCTCGTCCAGCGCGGCGGACAGCCACGGTGCCGGGCCGGCGCGTTCCAGCCGTCCTCCGCGGCCATGTCGCTCAGCTCGACCGTCGCCCCGTAGGGCACGTCCGTGGTCAGCGTCCTCGTCACCGCGTCCGCGGCGGCCTCCGCGCTGGCCGTGGGCGGGATACGGAAGCTGAGCGCCAGCGACGTCCACGCCCGCAGCACGTTCCCGGCCTCGGCCGGCTCGGGCAGCCCGGCTGCCCCGATCACCGACAGGGTTGGCCGCCAGGTGTTGTTGAGGATGAGCTCGGTGTCGTCGCCGGCGGCGGCGCGCATGCCGGTCACCAGCGGGTAGAGGCGCCGGGGGCCGCCGGGATCGAGCGCGGCGACTGCTTGCGCCTCGGCCCGGCGGACGTCCGGGATCGCCACGTTCATCTCCGGGATCCTGATCTCCCCGGTCGCGGAGTCTTCCAGCCGGTCCAGCAGCTGGCGCAGGATGCGGAACGAGCTCGGCACGATGCCGCTGGCCAGGCCGGAGTGCTGGGCCGTATCCAGCACGCGGACCGTGAGGGTGACCTTGACCATGCCGCGCAGGCTGCTGGTCAGCCACATCCGCTGGTAGTCGCCGCCCCCGCCGTCGAGGCACACCACGAATGTCACCTCGCCCACAGGCCGGCCAGGTGGTCCATGTAGGCGGGCAGGTCCGGGCTGCCGGATTCCTCCCCCGTCTCCAGCAGCAGGACCGCGCGGGCGTGCTCCCCGCCCGCGGCGCGCACAGCCTCCAGCGCGGCCGTCGCCGCGTAGCCCGCGTACCCGTCGTCGGCGGACCCGCGGCCGTACAGCCGGCCGTCACGGAAGACCGGCGTCCACGGGCCGAGCCCGTCCGCCCAGCCGCCGACGGGGGGCTGCTTGTCCAGATGCCCGTACAGCAGCACGGTGCCCTGGCCCGCCGCCCCAGCGGTCGCGGGGACGTCCACCAGCAGCAGCGGTGACCGGCCCGGCAGCTGCACCACCTCCGTCCGGGCCCCGGGCAGGCCGCGTGCGCTGATCCACTCCCTGACGTGCTCGACCGCGGCGCTCAGCTGGCCGCTGGCCTGCCAGGACGCGTCGAAGGCGGGCGACAGGGCCGGGATCTCCACGAATCGGGCCAGGCTGGGCAGGACATGGCCGGTCCAGCAGGCCCCGGCTGCGGTGTGTACTTTTTCCTGTTCCACAGCCCCATCTTGCCGTGTGCTGTGGTCAGGGACGGCGATCGGTGCCCATCCTGTCCCGCAGCCCCATCTTGCCGTGTGCTGTGGTCAGGGACGGCGGTCGGTGCCCATCCTGTCCCGCAGCCCCATCTTGCCGTGTGCTGTGGTCAGGGACGGCGGTCGGTGCCCATCCTGTCCCGCAGCCCCATCTTGCCGTGTGCTGTGGTCAGGGACGGCGGTCGGTGCCCATCCTGTCCCGCAGCCGGGCCCAGCCCACCCTGAGGAGGCGCAGGACCCACGGCCGGGTCAGCGGGAGGACAATGTCCTCCTTGATGTCCCGGCGCGCGGGGTCCCGGCGGTTCACGGCCGCCCAGGCCCGGGCCAGGCCGATCATGACGCCCGCCGCCGTCATCCTGGTCAGCCCGCCGCCGGGTGCCCCCGCGGACGGCATGGCGGCCGCGACGAACATCCCGGTGAGGCGGCCCCGCCACGCGGGATGGCGGGCCGCCGCGTCCAGCCACGTCTCGATGACGTCCTGGACCGGGTACCCCGGCGTGCCGGCCGCGGCCTCGGCGTCCAGCACCGACCGCCATCCGGGCACGCACTCCGCTGGATCGGCCGGCTCGTCACCGGCCAGCATCAGGGGCAGGCCGGATCCGGTGACCGGTGCCGCGAGTTCCAGGAACAGCGCCGTGCCGGCCCGCCGCCGCCGCTGCCGTGTCCCCGGCGCCAGGTTTTCCAGGCTGCCCGGCGCGCACCAGGCCAGCGCCGCCCGCCGCACCTCCGCGTGGTGTCCCGACGCGGCCAGGGACACGGCGGTTTTCACGACCTCCCCCATGACCTGGCGGTTGCCGTTGGCCGCCAGGTGCTTGAGCCGGGTCAGCGCGATCAGCGGGAGGGCCTGGCCCAGCGGTTCGCACACCTGCGCGATCGTCAGCTTCAGGGTCTGCGCCGTGCCGGGCGAGCGCGACCAGTCATACAGCGCCCGGCGTACCCGGCCGCCGGCCCGGGGGTGCAGGCAGGTCCGGGACAAGGCGATGAACGCCAGGTCGGCATCATCGGCCTTCCCCCACCGTCCGGCGGCGTCGATGATCTGCCCGGCCGCGCCGTGCTCGGCGGCCAGATCGGCGAAGAGCCCGGCCAGCGATTTCCCGGTTCTGCGGTCGATGGCCGGGTCGCCGGGAAGTGCCGCCAGCCAGCCGAGCAGCTCGCCGCGCGCCAGCGGGTAGTCCGCGAGGGCGTGCCGCAGGGCCGAGTGGGCGTAGCCGGGCCGGTGGAAGACCACCCCGTTCTCCCCGGCGGCCGCCCCGACCAGCGCGCGCAGCCCGGCCGCCGGGTACCAGGCCAGCCCGGCGCCGCTGACGGTGATCGCCAGCCGCTCGGCGAGGGCCGCCGCGGCGGCGTAGACGGGTGTCTCGTCCGCTACGGGGGCCAGCGCCGCCGCCGCGATCAGCAGCGTGCGCTCGTGCGGCTCGGTGTGCTCGCCGAACCAGCGGGCCAGTTCGTCATGCCACCGCCGGTAGGCCCGGGCCACCTCCGCCTGGAGCGCGTACGGGTCACCGCCCCGTGGCTCGGCCTCGGCCACCAGCCGGGCCAGCCGCCGGGCGTCCCCGGGGAGCGCGTGCTCCAGCAGCCGGGGTGCCTCGTCCCAGTGCGGCCAGCCGGGGAGGGCCGCGACCCGCTGCCGGTACACCTGGACCGGATGTGGCGGTTCCACGACCATCCACCGCATGGTGCTGCTCAGCGCCTGCGTCTCCCGGCCGCTTCCCACGACGGCCAGGTAGCCGCCGGCGGCCCGCACCGCTTCCACGCACCGCGCCAGCCTGGCCAGCCCGTCACCGGCCCGGATCAGGTACCCGCAGTCACCGCTGGTGAGGATGTCGTCCGCGTCCTCGTCTTCCAGGGAGAACCGGCGGATGCGGATGCCCGGGCTGAGCTGGCGGATGGCCGCGATCGCGGTGATCTCCCGGCCGCACCCGTCCGGGCCCGCCAGCGCCACCGCGCGGTCCTCCGCGAGCGTCTTGACCACCAGGTCGTGGTTGCGGGCGGGGACGTAGGCGGCGACCCGCTGGTCGATTTCCCGCACGCCGAGGTACATGGCGGGCCGGCTGCGCACGTAGCTGGTCATCTGCAGCACCAGGTCGTGGCCGACCGTGTGCCCGATCGCGTTCTGCGTGCCGGCGCCGTCGATGTCGACCGGGCCGAACTGTTCCGCTGGCACGATCACGGCCGCCGCGTCGACGGCAAAAAGCGTACGGAACGCCGGGACCATTACGTCTCCTTTCGATGTCTCCTTTCTCATCGTGTGCGATGTTCCGGGTGCCTACTGTCCGGAATCAGACGGTTAGAGTCCTGCTATGTCCCGCAGGGCGGGCATGTCGGTGATGGTGATCCGGCGACGGCCGGTTTCGATGACGCCCCGCTCGCGGAGGTGGCGCAGTTCGGCCGCGACCATGGCGCGGGACAGCCCCGCCGCCTGGCCGACTTCGGTCTGGTTGAGGCCGACATCGGCCGGCGTCCAGGAGCCGGCCGCCACCAGGTGGACGAGCGTGCGGGCCAGCCGCGGGCCGGCCGGGAGCTGGGCGAGTTCCGCGCGCCATTGCTCGCCCTCCCTGATCCGGGTCATCGCGTGGCTCAGCAGGTCGGCTTCCAGCCGGTACGTTTCGACCAGGCGGAGGAACCGGCTGGCCTCGATGCGCCGCGTCTCGCACGGGTCGATGGCGATGACGGTGGCCGAGCGTTCGGCGTGGCTGAGCACCGCCATGTCGCCGAGGATCTCACGCGGCCCGCGTATCGCCAGGACCAGGGTGTTGCCGTCCGCGGAGGTCAGGACGATCTTGACCCGCCCGGTGACCAGGACGAGAACGTGCGTGGCGGCCTCGCCCTGCCGCAGCAGCGGGGCGCCTGGCTTGAAGGTGCGGACACCGCCGGCGTTCAGGAGGTGCTCCCACACCTGAGCCGATATAGCCATTCACTATGTCTTTCATAGCTGGCCCCGATGTCAACGCCGCCGGCCCGGGGGAAACGCCGCTGGCTCCCGGGAAACGCCGCCAGCCCGGAAACGCCGCCGGCTCCCGGAAACGCCGCTGGCTCGCGGGAAACGCCGCCAGCCCGGAAACGCCGCCGGCTCCCGGAAACGCCGCTGGTTCAGCGGGAAACGCCGCCGGCCGGGGGAAACGCCGCCAGCTCCCGGAAACGCCGCCGGCTCAGCGGAAGACGTCGATGCCGTCGGTGCGCGCCTCGGTGCCGTCCGGCCGGATCAGGTAGCCGGCGTACCCGTCGAGCGCGCCGACCGCCGTCAGCGCGTCGTCGCCGCCGACGGCCACCGCCGTCGCCAGCGCGTCGGCCATCGCGAGGCTGGGCCCGGTGACGGTGGCCGAGACCGCGCGGTGCCCCGCCCGCCCGGTGGTGGGGTCGAACAGGTGCGGCCCGCGCTCGTACGTGCCCGAGGTGGCCGCGGCGGCCCGAACCTCGATGATGCCGGCCAGCGCGTCCCGCCGCCACGGGTGCTGGATGCCGATCCGCCACTGCTGACCCGGGCCCGGGCGGCCGAAGACGGCGAGGTCGCCGCCCCCGTTGACGAGCGCCGCGGCCGCGCCCGCCCGGCGCAGCACGTTCAGCGCCCGCTCCACAGCCCACCCCTTGACCAGCCCGGTGGGATCGACCCCGCCCGGTATCGCCCAGGGATCAAACCAGCCGCGGGACCATGCCACGGCCGTCCGGCACAGCTCCAGGACCTCCGCGACTTCCGGCGGGACCTGGCTCAGCGCGACCTCGCCCCGGCGCAGGCGGCTGACGGGGCTGTCCCGCTTCCAGGTGCTGAACGTCCCGTCCGCCTCGTGCAGCGTGCCGCAGGCGGCGTCGAGGCTGGCCCGCGCGGCCGCCCCGGTCAGGCCGAGCACGGTGAATGACACCACGGTGCCCATTACGGCGCAGGTATCCGTGACCGCCGGCGCCCGGTCCTGGTCAGCTTCTTTCACTGGACGTTGAGCTTGTTCAGCGCCGCGTGCAGCGACTGCAGGTAGGCCTGGCTGGTGAAGGTGGCGCCGGAGATCCCGTTCACGTTCGCGCTCTGCGCCTGCAGCACTTCGGCGCGGAGCATGGGGATGGCCTGCTCGCTGATCTGCTGCGAGGTCGGTTCCGCGGTCTGCAGGTTCGGGACGGAGACGTTGGTGATCCGGGTCCCGCTCACGGTCACCTCGACGTTCAGCACCCCGTAGCTGAAGTTCACGCTGGTGCCCTCGGCGCTGCGGATGGCACTGCCCGCGCCGTTGGGGCCGGCGCTGCCGCCCGTGCCGCGGGCCGGCGCCGTGCGTGCGGGCCCCGCCACCGGCTGGGAGGGGGTGGCCGCGGGTGAGGCAGCGGCGCCCGTCCCGCCCGGCGTGGTCGCCGAGACCGGCCGGGTGTGGAAGGTGAGGACCCCGGCGAACCCGGCCATGGTCCCGGCGAGGACCAGCAGCGGCGCCCGCTTCATGTGTGCTCTCCTGTCTGCCGCGCCATCAGATGGCGAACGCCTCATGGTGAATGGCCTCGTCCGGTACCCCGAGGACCTTGGCTACCGCCACGACGTCGGTCACGAACCCTTCCGGTCCGCACACGTAGACGTCGCGGTCAGCCAGATCGGGGACGATGTGCGGCAGCGAGCGCTCGTCGATGGCGGCCTGGGCGCGGCTGCCGGTCAGCTCGTAGAGCGTGCCGCCGCGGCGCTGGGCGAGGTCGGCGATCTCCGCGCCGAGCACGAGGTCCTCGCGGCGGGCGGCGCGCAGGATGACGACCGGCCTGGCCCCGCGCGGCAGGTCCTCCAGCAGGGACCGTACCGCGGTCACGCCGATCCCGGCGGCGATCAGCAGGACCCGCCGCCGTTGCTGGGCGTACTGGGTGAAGGTCCCGTACGGTCCCTCGATGGCGACCCGCGTGCCGGGCTCGAGGCGAGCCAGCGCGGCGGAGTGGTCACCGGCGCCTTTGACGGTCAGCCGCACGTACGGCGGCTGCGGCAGCGCGGACAGCGAATAGGGGTGGGCCTGCAGCCCGGGCGGGGCGCCGGCGGACGGCGCAGCCTGCCGTTGCCCGGCGGCGCCGGCGTCCGCCTGGGGCCGCCGGGCGGGCCGGGGCGCGCGGGAACTGCCTGCCTTGCGTTCACCCGCATAAGGATGCGGGACGACAGTGAAAGGATCATGAAGGAATCCGCCGAGCTCGCCACCAGCGTCTCCAGGGGACCACCGTCCGGGCGCGATCGCAACCGGACGGTGTTCCCCCAGGCGGCGCGTGACGAGCCGGCGGCCGCTGGTCCGGCGGCCGCCCGGCGGCGTCACCGCACGGCGAACAGCGAGCGGACGGGCCGGCTGTTGACGAGCGCGACCACGCCGATCAGGATGACGCCGCAGACACCCTGCTCGATCCTCATCCACAGCGGCAGAATGCCCGGCATCGCGGCGATCACCGCGATGGCCGCCACCATGATGGCCGACACGATCCGCAGCCGCAGATACATCCGGCGGGAGCCATGCGCCGCGCGGACGGTGAACATCAGCATCGCCGCGGCGCTGGCGACGACGACGGTGCCGCGGATCCAGACCGCGGAGTCGACCACGGCGGTGTGATTGCGCAGCAGGACGATCGCCACGAACGTGACCGCGCTGACGGTGAGGTAGCCGCCAACGAGCATCTTCACGCGGCGGAACGGCGCCGAGGTCTGCGGGGGGTTCAGGTGCTCTTCGGTGGGGCTCTGGGTGATCACGATGATCCTTCCCTGGCTTGCTGACGCCCGGGCGGCTCCCGGGTACTGCCAGCGTCGCAACATCACCTCCGGCCGCGCGCCGGCTGACCAGTCATATCCGGGCACCTAACGGCTGAACCGGCGGGCACGCCGGATGGCGGTGACCATCCACCGATCGGCCGACCAGGGTCACCGCCGGCGCGGGCCTGCTCCCGCGCTAGTCACCGGAACTTCACTACCGAACGGGACCGGTGTCGCTAGTGAAGGTTCCTTCACTAATGAAGCCGGCGCTGGCTCGGGAGGCGGCCGTGGATTTCGCGGAGACGGACGAGCACCGGGCCCTGCGTGCCGCGGTGGTGACCCGGGGGCAGACCACCACGTCCGCGCCCGTGGCACGGTTCCGTGAGCTGCTCACCGAGGCCGCCCGTCTCGGCGTCGAGCGGTACGAGCTGCCGAACCTCCGCGCCCTCAACTTTGTCGTGGCCGGGCTGCTGGCCCCCGGCGTGGCCGCCACCACCTGCCCGGACGCGCAGGCCAAGGGCCTGGGCGAGTACCTGCGCTCGCGCACCGTCCTGGTCCCGGAAGAGCTGGCCGGCCAGATCGCGGGACCGCCGGCCGGTGATCGCCGCCGCCCGGATGTGGTTCGCTACTGGTCATGACCTCTGCCGCCGATGCCGCGCCGCCGGACTGGTTCACCACCGCCTTGGCCACGGAACCCGAACGGGCCCGGATAGACGTCGAAGGCACCCCGATCGCCTACCGCGCCTGGGGGGAGCCAGGCGACCCGGGTATCGTGCTGGTCCACGGGGGCGCGGCGCATTCCCGCTGGTGGGACCACATCGCCCCGCTGATGACGGCGGGCCGGCGGGTGGCCGCCCTGGACCTGTCCGGGCACGGTGACAGCGGGCGGCGGGAGACCTACAGCCTCGACATGTGGGCGCGCGAGGTGCTCGCGGTGGCCGCCGCCGCGGGGATCACCGCCCCGCCGGCCGTGATCGGGCACAGCATGGGCGGTTTCGTCACGCTGCGGCTGGCCAGCCTCTACGGGTCCCGGATCGCCGGGGCGGTCATCATCGATTCGCCCATCCGCGACCTCACCCCGGAAGAGCAGGCGGCACGCGAGCACCGCGCCTTCGGGCCGCTGCGGATCTACCCCACCCGGGCGGCGGCCATCGCCCGGTTCCATCCCGTTCCTGACCAGCCCGCACTGGGCTACATCACCCGGCATATCGCCGAGACGTCGGTACGCGAGGTCGAGGGCGGCTGGACGTGGAAGTTCGATCCGCGGATCTTCGGCCGGCCGCAGTTCGGGACCGCGCTGCTGACCCGGCTGGACTGCCGGGTGGCGCTGTTCCGGGCCGAGCACGGCATCATGTCCCGGCAGATGAGCGAGGTCATGTACGACCGCCTCGGCCGGGTCGCCCCGCTCATTGAGATTCCCGTCGCCGGTCACCACGTCATGCTCGACCAGCCGATCGCCCTCATCGCCGCGCTGCGCACCCTGCTGTCCGACTGGGATCACTCGCTTCCCCCGGCCGGCCCCGTGATTCCGCCCTCTTCAGTCCCGGCAGTTCCCTCAGCCCCAGCAGCCTCTTCAGTCCCAACAGCCTCTTCAGTCCCAGGGGCCGCTCCGGAACCTGACTCCGGCGACTAACCCGCGGCCGACGGCCACCACGGCGGGCGGCGTCATCAGGTCCAGTGTGGTCAGCGAGATGATCGCGGGCGCCACGCCGACCCGTGCCTCGCTGAGGCGAACGACGTACCGCCGTCTGCGACGGCCAGGTCGCACGCCCCCACGATGCCGATGCCCCCGGCGCGGACATGGCCGGTGATCCGCGCGATGACCGGCTTCGGCAGCCGGACGATCTGGGTCAGCGCCGCCATGATGGCGGTGGCCGACTCGGTCATCGACCCGCTGCCCGCCGTCTTGAGGTCGGCCCCGGCGCAGAACACCCGCCCGGTGTGGGTGAGCACCACCGCGCACGGACGGGTCCGCGGCCGCGGCGGTGGGTGAGAACCACCGCGCACGGACGGGTCCGCGGCCGCGGCACCAATCCGCCCGGTCATTCCCCGATCAGCGCCATCGTCAGCGCGTTGCGGTTGTGCGGCGAGTCCAGCGTCACCGTCGCAACCTGGTCCCGGGTCTCGTACCGGACCAGTTCCGTCATCAGGCGCCGGGCGCGGGCACGCCGATGGGGCTAGGGTAGGGAATCGCCGTGGCGCAGGCCTGCGCGACCGGCAGCAGGGCGTCCGCGATGTCCGCCGTGGCGGACCACCCGAGGCGTTCCCAGGGCCGCGCGGCGGCCCGGTCGGTGGCCTCCTCGACGGCGGCATAGGCGGCCCGGCCCGCGTCGGTGATCTCACCGTCCGGCCCGATCAGGCTGCGGTCCGTCAGCCGGGCCTGTGCGGCGTCCCACTGCTCGTCGGTCCAGCCGCGGATGGGCTGAATGTCCTCGCGTCGCATGTCCAGAGCGCACCGCAGGACCAGCGCCTCGCAGCCGTCGATGTCGGCTGCCGCCATGGCCGCGAAGTGACCGTCACCCCGGTGCTCACGTAGCGCAGTGGCCGCCTGCCAGAGCCGGGCCAGCGCGATGTCGCTGTCCGCCAGCGCGTGCCCGGGGCCCGGCAAAGCGGTGTTGGCCGCAGCCAGGACCCGGCCCGCGCAGTCCAGGCCGGCGGCCACCCTTGCCAGCTGGTCCGTGACCGCCGCCGTCTCCTTGTCCCGTCCGGCGAGCAGTCGGCGCAATGCGGCGGTCGCGCCGGCCTGGCGTGCCCGCAGGGCTTTACCCGGCGACGACAACTCCCAGACGGCGGGGATGGCCCGGGCGACCATGGCCGGCGCGAAGTTGTAGAAGGAGGCGGTGACGACCGCCGCGCCCGCCGGCCCCAGCGGGGCGGCCCGGCCCGCGAAATACCCCCGCCAGAACCCGTGCAGCCCCTGCTCTTGGTAGGCCGCGCGTGCCTCAGGCGTGAAGTAGGTCACCGCGTGGATGGGCTCGAACAGCGTCCACATCGAACGAGCCACCCGGGCCGGGTCAGCCATGACCGCTCCCTCCGCCACCGCGCCGGTTTCGCCCGAGTCGGGTGAACCGCCCGGGCGACACCCCGCCAGCCTACGGTGCCCGCCAGACCGGAGTCCCGCCAGACGCACCAGCCCGCGCCGTCTCACCGTCCCCTGGTTATCCATCTCTCGCGGGCCGCGGCGATTTCCCCGCCGGGCGGTACCCTGCTGACGGTGAAGGGAGGCTCCGGGTGCGGGCCGTCGTCCAGCGGGTGAGCCAGGCCAGCGTGACCGTCGATGAGCGGGTCGTTGGGGTGATCGAGGAACCCGGCCTGGTCGTCCTGGTCGGGGTCACGCATGCCGACACGCCGGAGCTGGCGGCGAAGCTGGCCGCCAAACTTTGGCACCTGCGCATCCTTGACGGGGAGAAGTCGTGCTCCGACGTCGCGGCGCCGCTGCTCGTGATCAGCCAGTTCACGCTGTACGCCGATACCCGCAAGGGCCGCCGGCCGTCGTGGCTGGCCGCCGCCCCCGGCCCCGTGGCCGAGCCTTTGGTAGATGCGGTGGTCTCCGCCCTGCGTGAGCTGGGTGCCCGGGTGGAGACCGGCGTGTTCGGTGCCGACATGAAGGTGAGCCTGGTTAACGACGGTCCCGTCACTATCATCGTGGAGCTTTAGCCGCGTCCCGTTCAGGATGATCGGGCTTGTGCCCTTCGTCAGATGGGGTAAGTGGTGGGGCCGGTGGTGTAGCGGCGTCCGGCGGGTGTGGTCCATGTGTGGTAGCCGGGCTGGTGCTGTTCGAGTACCCACCCGGCGGCCTGCTTCAGGTGGTGGTGATGGCGGCAGCGGGGCCCGGTGTTGCAGCTGCAGGTGCGGCCGCCTTGTTCCCAGGGCACGGTGTGCTCGAAGTCGCAGCGGCGGGCGTCGCGGAGGCAGGGCGGGTAGGTGCATTCGCCGTCCCTGATCTGGACCAGGTGGCGGAGGGTGCGGCCGGGGTCGTGCGCGCTGGTCTGGTGCCGGTGGTCGCATTCGGTGACGGCGAGGGGTTCCAGGGCCGCGGTCAGGTCGAGGGTGTGGCCGGGGAGGCGCAGCCGCCAGGTCCGGTTCCCGCCGGGCGGGCCGCTGCCGGGACCGGGCGGGCCGCTGCCGCTGCCGCTGCCGGGTGGGCTGGTCTTGGCGCTGGCTGGCGTGGTGGTTTCCCCCGATGGGCGGGTCTTTCCCCCGGGTGGGCGGGTGTGCCCGCCGGGTGGCGGCCCGCCGGGTGGCGGCCCGCCGGGGTCGTTGGTGCGGCGGGGTTTGCCGCGGCGGGCGGGGTGGGCGCAGCCGTGGGCGGTGGGGTGCCCGTGGTCGTCGGTGACGGTGATACACCAGGTGGTGGCGGGGTTGCCGGCGGCGTGGGTAGCCATGGTGCGGGCGAGGGCGGCGTCGATGGGGCCGAACGCGGCGGCCTCGCCGGGGTGGCCGGTGAGGCCGAGCAGGGTGGTCAGCGGGATGGTCAAGTTGATCGCCGCGGCCGGCGGCGGCCCGGTCCCGGCACGGCCGGAAGGCCCGGCGGGCGCGGGCTCCGCGGCGGGAGCCTCCGCGCTGGCGGGCTCTGTACTGGCGGACTCGGTGGCGGCAGGCTCCGCGCTGGGGGTCTCCGGGCTGGCGGGCTGGGGTGCGGTGGGGCGGGAGTCCTGGCCGAGCAGGGCGTCGAGGTAGGCGCGGGCGCGGAGCTGGTCCATCGTGCCGGCCAGCCCGGCGGCTTTCAGTTCCAGGGCGGCGGTGGTGATGGCCTGGTCGGCGGCCAGCGCCGCATCCGGCGGCAACCCATACCCGCAGATCGCCGCGGTCCCGGCATCTTCGCGCCACAGCTCCACCCGCGGATCTTTTTCCGCCTCCGCCCGCCGCCGCCGCGCCGCGTCCGGGTCGGCCTTCACGACGGCCCGGCCGATCGCCGCGCGGATCTGCCCCGGCGTCTTCCCGGCCACGCCGTCGGGATCACGGCCGCTTCGGCCTCGGCGGCGGCCGCGTCGCCCAGCACCCGGGTGGCCTCGGCGATGAGCTGCGCTTTATAGTCCCCGATGATCCCGCTCCGCCAGGGCCTGCCGGGTCAACGGGAGCCGGGTGGCCAGGTCGCGCGCCAGCGGGACCATCCGCTCCGCGGACCGCCGGGACAGCGCGAGGGCGACCGCGACCTCATCGGCGCAGAACTTGTTCCACCCGGCCGGTGTCCCGCCCCGGGTGGCCGCGTCCTTACGGGTGGCCGCGGGGCGGCGGGCGGCCAGTTCAGCGACCGCGGCCAGCCGCCCCGCCGCCGCCCACGCCTCGGTTCTCGCCCACCCGGCCAGCACCCCGATCAGCTCATCATCATCCAGGCTCGCATACCCGCCGGTGCTGGCGGTGGCGGCGTCCAGCGCGCCGGCCAGGGATGGGCCCGGCCCGCTGGTGTCGAACGCGTGCCCGGAGCTGAACCCCGACCCGGCCCGGCCCTGCTGCCCCGGCACCCGGTCCCTCGGCAGGAACCCCGCATCCAGGCCCGGGTCCAGGCCCGCCGCCGGACCCGGATCAACGGGCGTCATCGCCGCATAATCCGGCCACGGTTCCTCAAAGTCCTCGGCCGGCCACCAGTCACCCCCACCCGCGGGCCGATCATCGGGGAACGCCCATTCCGGCGGGCCGTCATCCAGCAACGGGCCAGGGCCCTCCTCGGCCGGCTGCCCGTGATCGCCGCGGAAAGGACCGGGGCCCTCCCCGGCCGGCTGCCCGCCCGGGCCGCGGGAACGGCCGGGGACATCACCGGCGGAACGCCCGCCCGGGCCGCCGGGGCGCGGGGCATCCCCGTCGCGCTGCCCGTCACCGGGAAATGGCTCAGCTGCCATGCTGCTCGCCCCGCTCGATGGATACCATCACATAGCCACAGCCTATCGAACATAGTATCGAAAAGCAAGAGTGGCAAGATAATGGGGGCGCAAATGTCACGTTCAGCCGGGGAATCTGGCGGCTATCAGGCCGCACACTGGTTGCGCAGCGGCTTGGGGGTCGCCTCGCATGATCGTAGTGGGGCCTCGACGTTTCAGACGGCATCAAAGTGCTGCCAGGCGAGCGTGGTTGAGCTGAGTGAACGTCTCGCGTGACTGTCGCCCCGTCCCGCGCCCCGTCCCGCGCCCCGTCCTGCGCCCCGTCCGTCCCGCGCCCCGGCTGGAATACCGGTAGCCGATGCTGTGATTGCTTCATGGCGAAGCGTGACGGAAGGGATCGGCGGAGCCCGCACCGGCACCTGTCCGCCGCGCGGGGGCACGGATACGCGACTGAGTGCGCCCGTGTCGACGGATCACGCGTCCGCTGATCCGGGGCCTGGCTATCGTGAACGCGCTTGCGTACGCAGGCAACGACGCGTCTTTCGCGGTGATGCGTCGCCTGGGCATGACCCACCAGGGGACATCCGACCGCTGGTATGGCAAGCGCTTCGAGTGGTGGACCGCCGGCCCACTCACGCAAGTCGCGAGCCCGGCCGTCCTCCGTCGGTCCAGGGTTCGCCTCGCCGCGTCGCGCCCTTGACCGGCTCCTCCCCGAGTGTCCTGTCAGTTTGGAGCGCTCGCTATTTGTTGAGGGAGCGGCAGTAGCCGGCGAGTTGTTGAGGGAGCGGCAGTAGCCGGCGAGTCGGCCGGGGATCTCCTCGGCGCTCTTGTGCCAGGTGAAGGGTCGGGGGTTGTCGTTACAATGGCTAGAATCGTCGGGATGCCAGGGCCGCCCGGCCGCATCCGGCACCGCGAGCGGTCTGCATCGACGGCCGGCGTGACGGCCGGGCGGAAGACTGCGGCGGTGAATACGCCCACGAGCTGATAACAGCGGCCACCGACGCGGTGCACTCTGGCCATGCTGAAGCGGTAGCCGAGTCCGAGCGCGTCTTCGGTAGCGAGATCGATCCCGGGGCCGTCCGTACGGCCGCTTTGACATCGGCCACATCAACGCGGAGCGTGCCGCCGCCTTCCCTGCCATCCCATCGCACGGAACCGGGGACCGCGGGGCGGCCACTCGGTCCATACAGCCTCAACGGGTAGCGTGCCATCGACAGCACGGGCAGGCGCGGGGCAAGCAGTGGTGATCTGACTCGTAATCGCTGACCTTACGCTATCTCCGCCAAACGTGTATCTGGAGATCGGATATGCAAGCGGCGGGACAAGGTTGTCATTTCAAGCCTGCCGCGAAGGCACGCCACTGGGGTTTGACATTCGGGGGCTCGGCCAGAATGACACATATCCCCATGCGACTCAGGCAACTGCTTTCCACCTGTGCGCCGACCGGGACACGCCCATTTGCCGTTACGGGTGGAGTCTTGCTCGTGCCCGCTGAAATGTATACGCAGAGAAGCAAGCCGCCGTGGTATCAGGGCAGGAGGCGGCTGGCGTGGCGGGTGTAGATCTCGCGCATGCGGTCCGGGTCTGGTGGGGTGTCTGGCGTGAGCGCGGCGCCGATTTCACGCATGAAGGCAAGGGCGGCTTCTGGCGGGGCCCAGAGTCCCAGCACCCGGGCCTGCTCGCCGAAAGGGTTGCTGAAGCCGTGCCGGTGCCCGCGGGGCGCCACGAACATCGAGCCTGGCGCCGCCTCCTGAGGCTCATCATCGCCGACGACCAGCAGGCGTCCGCGGGGCACGTAGATTGCCTCGTCGAAATCCTCGTGCGCGTGGGGGATCGGCCCGGCAAAGTGACCTGGGACGGTGATCTCCATCGCGGCGAACCCAGGCGGCTGACCGCCGTGGCCGGCCAGGATGTGCATCGGCTGGCCGGCGTAGGAGAATGCCGGTCCCTCACCGCGGTGTGTCAGCAAGGTCATGGCCTTTTCTATCATCCGTGCTCGGTGTGCAGCCGCTCATGCCGCCGGTAGGGCGGGCGGGTCGGTGTCAGAGGCTCCATGCACACTGGCGACGGCATATTGCCAGTACCGGGGAGAGACCGATGGCCGTGAGCTTCCAGCTGGTGATCGACTGCGCTGCCCTGAGCCGCTCGCGCGCTTCTGGGCCGCCGCACCTGCGCGCACAGCTGTGAGCGCACCGAGCAGTGAAATTCCCGCAAGGCATCATTCAGCCTGGCGACAGGCCTTGATCCGGGTAATCCCCGGCACGCGGATCCCGGCCTCGTTCGCCCTCAGCCCGGACCGCATAGGCATGGTGCTGAACACGCAAGATCAGGCGAAATGAGGCCGGGGCTACGGCTTGCGGGCGATCGCCGCGTAGGCGCCGACCTCCGAGGCAGGCGGACGCGGCCGGGGCTCATCCTCGGCCCGCCATTCGGTCATGAGCTGAAGGCCGGGCGGGAGGAGTTCGAGGCCCTCGAGGAACCGGAGGAACTCGTCCTTGTTCCGGTACTGGAACGCGATCCCCGAGTTGCGATAGCTCCGGTCGGTGCCATTCTCCTGGGCGTAGAAGTCCCGGGTGGGGTGCTGAATGGCCAGGTAACTACCGGAGGGCAGCGCAGCCACGAGCCGGGCCACGACGTCCCAGGGGTCATCCTCGTCCGGGATGAAGTGCAGGACCCCGAAGATCGTCAGGGCGACCGGCTGTGACAGATCCAGGGTCTGCCGCAGCCGCGGGTCGCTGAGAATCTTGTCCGGGTCGCGCAGATCAGCGTGGATGTAGGCGGTCGCGCCCTCGGGGCTGCTGGTCAGCAGGGCGCGGGCGTGGGTCAGCACAATCGGGTCGTTGTCCACGTAGACCACGCGCGCATCCGGGATGGCCGCCTGGGCGATCTCGTGGACGTTCGGGCTGGTGGGCAGGCCGGTACCGATGTCAAGGAACTGGCGGACCCCGGCATCCCGGGCGAGCCACGCCACCATGCGGCGCATCAGGGCGCGGTTTTCCCGCATGGCCTTGGCCAGGTGCGGGTTGGTGGCCATCGCCTTCGCGGCCGCCTGCCGGTCGGCGGCGAAATTGTCCTTGCCGCCCAGGATGTAGTCGTAGATGCGGGCCGTGTGCGGCACCGACGTGTCGATGTCAGGAAGTTCCTCGCCCGGTTCGATCCCGCGGAAATCCCACTCGCCCGTCAACGGTCCGCCCGTCCCTTGCAGCCTGGCACCCGTTGCTTCCGCATCTTCCCGCCCTCGATTCTCATCGTCCCTCAGGGCTTGATCGTAGCCGCACTTGCGTGCGGTGATACGGCCTGTCGGCTCAAACATGGCCTTTCCGGCAATACCGGCAGGCCAGCGGCCTGGCGCCAAGGCGGCCACCCAGGCCGACCAAGCACCAGGGCAGGCGGCAAGGCGGCCACCGAGGGCGGAGCGGCCACCGAGGGCGGAGCGGCCTAATCGTCAGCGGTGTTGGTGTCGGTGGCCAGCACCGCGTCCACGAAGTCCAGGTCAGACAGCGCGCACGCCAGCTCGCTGACCGGCCGTTTGCCGTGGACGTGCAACGTCACTTCCACCGTCCGGGCCCGTCCGCCGGCAGGCTGCCCGTCGCCGAACGGTTCGGTCGCCACGTCGTCGATGGTGAAGTTCGCCTGCGGTCCCCAGGTGAAACGGCATCTGGAGGTCGCCCAGGAATACGTCGACGCAGGGTTCGACCGCCTCGTCACGATGAACGCCGGCCCGGACCCGGACGGGTTCATGGACTTCTTCGCCCGGGAGCTGGCCGAACCGCTCCGTACGCTGACCCCGAACGGCTGAAACCCCGCTCCGGCGTCCCGGGTCTCAGCTGGCGCGGCTGGACGTCAGCGATGCGAAGACGACGGTGCTGCCCAGGTAGTGCCCGGTCGTGGGGTCGAAATCGCCGCCGCACGTGATCAGGCGCAGGGCGGCGTTACTGGTCGGGCCGTAGACGGTTGAGGACGGGAAGCTGGCCTTGCTGTAGGCGCGCACGCCGGTCACCCGGAAGACCGCGGTGGTCCCGTCGGCCAGGCCGACGTCGACCTCCTCGCCGGGGCGCATCGCGCCGAGCCGGTAGAACACCGATGGTCCCTGGTACGTGTCGATATGGCCGACAATCACCGACGGCCCGGCCTGCCCGGGCGTGGGGGAGTACTCGTACCAGCCGGCCTCGCTCGGCCTGGCGAACAGCGGCGGCACCTGCATCGTCCCGTCGCTGCCGAGCCCGAGGCGGATGAGTCTGGAGCTGACGCCGATGGCGGGGATGTTCAGCGAGACGGGCACCGAGCGCGGCAGGGTGGGCCCCTGCGCCGCCTCCAGTTGCTTGGCGGTCTCGCCCGCCCACGGCAGCGGGACCGACGAGGCCGCCGCGCCCCCGGACGAGCCGCCGTGCCCGGACCCGGACGCGGTCCCGGACCCCGTCCCGGTGGAACCGGCCGCCGAACTGGCCGGCTGCGGGGCGTGATGCTGGCTGCTGACCGCTACGCCGATAGCGGTCCCGCCGCCGGCGATCAGGACTGCGGCGGCTATTAAAGCAGCCTTTGGCCGGACCCTGCGGAGTGCGCCGAAGTGGCCGGGATCGTCCTGCGTGCGGGGCATCAAAACTCCGATTCTCGCGGGCCTACTGCCCCGGCCAGGCCGTCGGGCGAAAAGCGCCGATTCCGGCCGAACCGGGATCCGCCGGGCGCCGTTCCCCTTAGTAGAGCGGTAAGACGGCTGTTCCCCTTAGTAGAGCGGTAAGACGGCTGTGGCTTCTGCCTCTATGTACGCATACCGGTCCTCGCGAGTTCAATGGAGGCATTATGAAGCTTCACCGGCAGCCCGGTGGCCCCAGCGAGCCCGGTAGCCCCAGCGAGCCCGGTGGCCCCAGCGAGCCCGGTAGCCCCAGCGAGCCCGGTAGCCCAGACGCCCCCAGCCGTCACGGCAGCCGCGGCCCCGGCGCGCGGCTCGCCCTTGGCCTCGCCGCGGCCTGCTTCGCCCTGTCCGCCGGGCTCATCACCGCCGCCGCGATGGCCGCCCCGGCGCAGGGGGCGACCGCCCGGCCGGACACGTTAACGCTGTCGAACCAGGACCGCGCCTTCATGGCCGCCGCGGCCCAGGCCAACATCGCCGAGATATCGATCAGCAAGAACGTCGAGCTGAAGGTCACCGAGCCGCTGGACGGCGTGGCCGCCAGGTACGTCAGCGACCACACCACCGCGCTGGCCGAGCTGCGCCAGATCGCCGCCGGGCTCGGCGTCCCGATACCGTCGTCGCCCAGCGCGCAGCAGCTGGCCGAGGCGTCGCAGATCGAGTCGCAGTCGGGCCACAACCTGAACGTTGCCTTCGCCCAGGCCAGTGTCATCGCCCACGAGCAGGCCATCGTGCTGTTCAGGCAGGAGGTGGCCGACGGCAGCAACTGGAAGGTCAGGGATTACGCCAGCGCGGCCATGCCGATGCTGAACATGCACCTGAGCATTGCCGAGCAGGCGGCGTCCGAGCTGGGCGTGCCGGTGGCCAAGATTCCGCAGGGCGCCCCGGCGACCGGCGCCGGCGGAACCGCCGGAGTGCAGCAGGTCTGGCTGTTCGGCCTGGGTGGGGTGGCCCTGCTGGTGGGCCTGGGCATCCTGCTCATCACCCGGCGGACCGGGACGACGATGGCGGCCGGCTGAACTCGGCGCGGACACCCAGCAGCCGGACGGGGCGGCGGCTGGTGAACCGGCCGAGCGCGGCCAGCGCCGCCTGCCTGATCGCGCCGGCGTCGACGGTGGGGGCCGCCAGCGGCTGGCCGTGCGTCTCGGTGATGAACGGCGCATACCTGACCTTCACCACGATCCGGGCCGCAGGCCGCCCCCCGGCGGCCGCCTCTCCCGTGGGCAGCTCTCCGCCGGGCAGTTCACCGGCGGCCAGTTCACCCGCGACCGTACCGGCCAGGCGCTCGACCTCCCGGGTCACCTGGGACCAGTCCGCGATGTCCTCCTGGAAGGTGACTTCGCGCCCGTGTGACCGGGCCTCATAGGGCGTGTCGTCCACCTCGCGGCTGCCCCGGCCCTGCGCGATCAGCACCAGCCACGGCCCGGTGGCCGGGCCGAACTGCGCGGCGAGCGCGTCCGGATCGGCCGCGGCCAGCGCGCGTACCGTGTGCAGGCCCAGCCCGGCAAGCCGCCTGGCCGTCTTGGCGCCGATGCCCCACAGCGCGTCCGTGCGGCGGTCGCCCAGCACCGCGAACCAGTTCTGGCTGGTCAGCCGGAAGACCCCGGCCGGCTTGCCGAACCCGGTAGCCAGCTTGGCCTGCAGCTTGTTCTCGCCGATCCCGACCGTGCTGTCCAGCTGCGTGGCGGCGCGGACCCGCTGCTGGAGCACGCGGGCGAACGCTTCCGGGTCGTCGTCCTCGATCCCCAGGAACGCCTCGTCCCAGCCCAGCACCTCCACCACCGCGCCGGATTCCCGCAGTACCGCCATCACCTCGGCCGAGACGGCTTCGTACGCCTCCCGGTCCACCGGCAGGAACACCGCACCGGGACACAGCCGGGCCGCCGTCCGCAGCGGCTGGCCGGAGTGCACCCCATGCGCGCGGGCCTCGTAGGAGGCCGTGCTCACCACGCCGCGTTTGGCCGGGTCGCCGTCACCGCCGACGATCACCGGCTGACCGCGCAGCTCGGGATGACGGAGCACCTCGACCGCGGCGATGAACTGGTCGAGATCGAAATGCAGCACCCAGGCAGCCACGTCCCCCTTCTACCCAGCTAACTGCCGAGCTAAGGCCCTTGGTCCACGGCCCGGATGACCATGGGCCGTGGCCGGATCCGGGACCGCACCGCATACTCACGGTGCTATCTGTCCCCTCGGGGAAGGAACGGGCTGATGAGTTACGGAAAGGCCATGCGTGACGAACTGCGGGTGCCGACGCGTGAGCTGCGGCATGCGATCCCGCAGGTGTACGCGGGCTACAAGGAACTTCATGATGCAGCGCTGGGCCCCGGAGTGCTGGACGTCAAGACCAAAGAGCTCATCGCCCTGGCCATCGCGGTCAGCAAGCAGTGTGACGGGTGCATCGCCGCGCACGCGCACGCGGCGGTTCAGCATGGTGCCAGCCCGGAGGAAGCGGCCGAGGCGATCGGCGTTACGTTCCTCATGAACGGCGGTCCCGCCACTGTCTACGGAGCCCGGGCGTTCGCGGCCTTCCAGGAGTTCTACCGCCAGCAGGCCAGCCAGCCCAGCGGAATCCCGGCCAGCCACCTGAACCGGTAAGGCCGGCCGGGCGGCCAGGCGACGGTAACGGCCGCCCCGCCGTCACGGGTCAGCCGTCGTAGCGAGGCGGGCCCGCCTTCGGGGAGCGGATGCTCGCCGTGGCGGCGGCCGCCTCGCACGCCGCGGCCTGCCGGCAGAGAATGTCGGCGAGCCGTCGCGCCTCGCCGGGGGTGAGCCCGGTCCAGGTCGCTTCGCCCGCTGGTGACGAGGCACTGATGCTCAGGCTGACGCGCTGGGCCGGGCGGTGGCTCCCGCCGAGGACGAGATGGCCGACCCGGATCTCCCGCCCGCACGTCGTCCACAGGGCGGGGTGAGGGCCGGCGCCGTCGGCGCCAGAGCTCCCGAAATGCATGGCGAGCCTCCGAGCTGCACTGTCCCTCATGCGTATGGGGTATCAGGAACAGCAGGCGGAACCGGCCAGGTATTCCGTGGGCGCTGTCACGCCGGGCCGGTTCTCAGGCGAGGGAGAGGAAGAGCTTCTCGAGTTGCGCGCGATCAGTACCGGCCGTGCCGCCGCTGTCGTGCTCCTGCCGGGCGCACTGCTCCAGGCCGGTTGCGATGATCTTGAAGCCGGCCCGGTCGAGGGCGCGGGAGGCCGCCGCGAGCTGGGTGATGACGTCAGCGCAGTCGCGGCCCTCCTCGATCATCTTGATGACCCCGCCGACCTGGCCCTGGGCGCGGCGGAGCCGCTTGATCACATCCGCCATCGCCTGGCTGTCCACATCCACGGCGGCTCCCTGAGGTCCGGCCCGGCGCATGAAGACCGGATCGCTGCCCACCGGCCGGGAGGTCTCTTTAAATACCCTGTGGGGTATAATATCAGGTCGCCGGAATGGCCAACGGCAGCCGCGCGAGCGTCCACGATGCGGGCGGCCCGCGGAAGCAGCACGGCACGGGCCGGGTGGCTCCCTTGCTCGTCTCCGCCCAATATACCCCATACCCCCGCCCGTATATCGCGGAGGCGTGATCGGCGTCCCCGGCGCGCACGAGGGCGGCGTCATCCGCAGCGAGGCGGCCCGGCGGCCGCTCGGCCCGCTGCCGGTACCGGTCCGGGAGGGCCTGCTCGAGCTGGCCCGCCGCCGTGACCCGCTGGTCCTGCGCTGGCGTTTAGCGTAGGGGCATGGCCACCGTCCCGCCCCGCCTGGCGCGGGCCGCGGCTGTCGGCGTCCCGCCCCGCCTGGCGCGGGCGGCCGTCGCCGGCGTTCTGCTAACCGGCCTGGGCGCCGGGCTGTCGGCGTGCAGCGGCGGAAGCGGCGCAAAGGCCGTCGCTCCGGCCGCGGGGCAGCGCACCACGCGCGCCACCGCCCCGGTCAGCGGGCCGATGTCGCCGGGCACCCCCGCGCCCAGCCGGTCCGCGCCCAGCCCCGGGACGCCGTTGCCCGCGCCGGCCGCGCTGGTGCCGTTCGGCGGCCCGGCCGCCGCGGGGGAAGGCGTCTGGCGTCCGGCGGGCCGTCCATCCGGCGGCATCCCGGCCCTCTACGAGACCACGCTGATCCCGCCGGGCGGTACCCAGCCCGCCGGGATCGCGTGGCTGGACACCCCGATCCTGTCCGCCCGGCTGTATTCCGGCTCGGAAAGCCCCGGCGGGGGGCCGTACCGGTATACGGCGCCCGTCGCCCCCGCGCAGGCCCGCTCGCTGGTGGCCGCGTTCAACGGCGGCTTCAAGATGAAGGACGCGGCAGGCGGCTACTACACCGAAGGCCGCATGGTCTACCCGCTCTGGCCGGGGGCGGCATCCCTGGTGATCGGCGCGGACGGCCGCGTGACCGTCGGCGCCTGGGGCCGTGATGTGCGGATGGCCCCGGGCGTCGTGAGCGTCCGGCAGAACCTCGTCCCGCTGGTGGCCAGCAGCAGGCCCACGGCCGCCGCGGCCAGCCGTGACTGGCAGGCGTGGGGATCGACCTGCGGCGCGTCCTCCTGCCTGCACTCAGTCCCCGGCGTCGAGCACCAGTGGCGGTCGGGGGCCGGCGTGACCACCGGCGGCGCCCTGGTCTACATCACCGGCCCGGCGCTCGCTCCGCTGCAGCTCGCCCAGCTGCTGGTACGGGCCGGGGTGGTGCGTGGCATGCAGCTCGACATCAACCCGTACTGGACGGTCTTCGTCAGCTATGCCCCGCCGTCCGCGGGCGGCCCCGCCGCGCCGTCGAACGGCATCAAGCTGTTGCCGTCGACCGTGCAGGGCCCGTGGACGTTCTTCCAGCCATCGTGGGGCCGCGACTTCATCACGATGTCGGTGCGGCCAGGACGGTGAAGAAGTCCCGGGTCCAGCCGTCCAGGAACTGGCTGGCCGGGCGGTTCTGCCCGGGGATCGCGGCGATCAGCGGGCCGCCCGGGGTGCGCGCGATGTCGAGCTGGACCCACTCCGGGTTGATGTCCAGCTCCATCGCGATCCGCGCGCCCTTGGCAGCCAGCGCCTGCGCCAGGTCGGCGGGGGTCGCGGCCGTGCTCCCGGCGAAGAGAAGGTCACCGGAGGAGTCCTGGCCAACGGCGCTGCGGGCCACGGACACGCCGCCGCCCAGGGTGGCGCCCCACAGACCCGGGCTGGCCGCCGCGGCGGTCGGCTGGCCCCGGTAGACGAGGGGCTGCAGGTTCTGCCGGACGCTGTAGACCGCCTCGCCCGGCGCGGGCACGCTGGCCCCCCAGATCCCGATCCGGGCCTGGCCGGAGCGGTCGATGACCAGGCTGGCCAGGCCGGTGCGCAGGGCGGCGATCACGTGCCCCTCCTGCTCGTAGCCGCCCGCTCCTGCGGACAGCTTGAACCCGCCGTTGAAGGCGGCCAGCAGCCGCGGGCGTTCGGCGCCGGTCACCGCCGGTCCCGCCTTGACCAGCCCCGTGGCCGCGGCACCGGGATCGCCGCTGCCATTGTGCAGCACGTACTGCACCGGGCCGCGGAACGCCGCCACGGTGATCACCGCCCCGTCGGCGGTCCGGATCCGGGAGACGACGACATGCGGCGCGGGTGGCGGGGCTGGCGGGGCCGTCGTGGCTTTCAGGCTCGGGGACGCGGCGGCACGGGAAGCGGCCGGCGTCGTCCCCGGATGGGTGCCGGCCGCCGGGGCCGCACCCGGCCCGGTGGTACAGCCCGCCACGGCCACGCCGATGGCGGCCACGCTGCACGCCAGCCACCATGGATGAATCCCGGACGTCCTCTTCACCGGCTCAAGCATGCGGCACGACGGTGAAGAGATCATGAAACAGTCTCCCGCACCAGGGCGAGCTGAAGACGCGCGACCTGGTCTGACCGGCCCCGGCGGCGGCCTATCGACTTCAGGCCCGCGGCGGGAAAAGATTGCCGCATGTCTCATCACCTTGATACGCCCCTGGCGGCCCAGAACGGCCAGCTGTTCCTCGACGACCTGTACGTCTTCCAGAGCAACGACAGCACCGTGCTCATCATGGACATCAACTCCAACGTCACCGGCGTCTACGCCCAGCCGGGGTTCCACCCGGAGGCGCGCTACGAGTTCAAGGTGCATTTTGACGGGGCCGATTTCGAGGACCTGACGTACCGGGTGTCGTTCGGCGAACCGGACGCGGGCGGGCGGCAGCCGCTGCGGCTGCACGCCCTGACCGGCGGCCAGGCGCGCGACGACGCCGCCGGAGGCGAGCTCCTGCTGGAGGGCCGCACGGGCGAGGCGGCCAGCGGCGGCGGCCTGCGGCTGTGGGCCGGGCGGGCCGGTGACTCGTTCTACGTCGATCTGTCCCTGCTGGCCATCGTCAACGGCGCGATCGCGAAAGGCACCGCGGTGGACCTGTCCGGGTGGCGCCCGGAGGAAGCGAAGAACAGCTTCGCCGGCACGTCGGTGGAATCGATCGTGCTGGAGGTCTCGCACAGCCATCCGCAGCTGCGCCCCGGGGCCCGGATCGGCGTCTGGGCCGCCACGAAACTGGCCACCGACGCGGGCGGCTGGCGGCAGATCAACCGCGCCGGGCACCCGATGATGTGGCCGATCTTCTGGCCCGGCGACACCGACTTCTCCGACCCCGCCAACACCCGGCACCCGTCCGAGGATGCCGCCGCCGCCGGCGCGTACACGGCCGGCCAGATCGCCGCCGTCGTGGCCGCCAGCGGCACCGCAGACGACCCGCAGGCCTACGGCCAGACCGTGGCCCGGGCGCTGTTCCCCGACGTCCTGTCGTACGAGGTGGGAACCCCCGCGGTATACGGCTTCGCCGCGCGCAACGGCCGGCCCATGGCCGACAACGCACCCGAGACGATGATGTCCCTGGTCGCCGGCACGGCCGTGCCCTCCGGGCTGAAGCCGTCCATCTCCCAGCATCAACGGGACAGCAACTTCCCCTACGTCGTCCCGGTGTGACAGCGCCGGCAGCACCGGGCTCAGCCAGGCCCGCCTAGCGCAGGTACTGTTCGACGGCCGGGCTTACCAGCGCGACGATGTCGTCCGGGCTGGCCGTGGCGAGCGGCTCGACCCGGATAACGTGACGCAGCGTGGCGATGCCGATGAGCTGCGCCGCGACCAGGGCTGCCCGGAGGCGTGCGTCCGGCTGGCCGGTGCGCCGGGCCATGACGGTGAGCAGCTCGGCGGTCAGGAACTCCCGCAGCATGGCGGCGGCCTTGTCGTTGGACACCGCCGAGCGGACGAGGGCGAGGATGCCGTTGCGGCTATCGTCGCAGTCGACGAGGGTCAGGTAGCTGCGGACGAGGGTCCGGCCGAAGTCATGGTCCGGGAGCGCGGCCAGGTTCCCGAACAGCTCGGAAAGGCCGGCTGGCAGGCCGGCCGCGGCGATGAAGAGCGCCTCTTTGGTGCCGAAGTAGTGGATGACCAGCGCGGGGTCCACCTCAGCCTCGGTCGCGATGGCGCGCACCGAGGTGGCGTCGTAGCCGCGCGTGGCGAACCTGCGGCGGGCGGCGGTCAGGATCGTCTCCCGGGTATCCGGGGTCCCGGGGCGGCGGCCGGTCCTGCTCATACCGCCGCCGGCTGCGTGACGATGGCCACGAACGCCTCCTCAAGATTCGCGGGAACGAGATCGACGGCCGCATCGATGCCCTCGCGGGAAAGCAGCCCCGCGACGTCCGCTGGCGGCCTGCCGACGCGCAGGGCCGTCCCGTGTACCTGCACGGGAAACCCGGCCGCGTCGAGCAGGGTGAATGCGCGGTTCCAGTCGCCGCACCGCACCTCGGAAACCTTCCGGTCGCCGACGACGTCGGCGGACGTACCGCTGGCGACCACTTTCCCGTCCACCATTATGATCAGGCGATCACACTGCTCGGCTTCTTCCATGTTGTGCGTGGTCACGAGCACTCCGGCAGCTTCGCCGGCGGCGTGCCGGATTCCTTCCCAAAGCCGTGCGCTGCCCAGCGGCCCGACGCCCGAGGTGGGCTCGTCGAGGACCAGCAGCTCTGGCCGGTGAGAGAGGGCAACCGCGAACGCGACCTGGCGTTGCGCGCCGAGCGGAAGGCTGCCGACCAGTTCTTTCCGCCACGCGGAAATGGCGCCGGGCAGCGGGGCACCCTTCTCGTGGAACGCCGCAGCCGTGAAGCTCCAGTTCTCCGCCACGGTGAGGCCGCTGTACAGACCGAGCGTCTGCGGGACGTAACCGGCCCGCCGCCTGGCCGCGATCGAGGGAGCTTCACCGAAAAGCCGGATCATGCCGTCGCTGGGGCGCAGCAGGCCGAGCAGCAGCCGGATGAGGGTTGTCTTGCCGGCCCCGTTGGCCCCGAGCAGGCCGACGACCTCGCCACGCCTGACCACGAGGTCTACCCCGGATACGGCCGTGAACGGGCCGAAGCGCCTGGTTACCCGGCGGGCTTCGGTGAGGACATCCATCGCGTTACCTCCCCTGCTCGCTGGCGAGGGTGGCCGCGACCACGGCGTCTTCGAAGTCAGGCGCGGCCGGCTGCACGCCGCCGGGGAGCTTGCCGCCCGGATCCCATACGCGCCAGCTGGCGCCCCGCCGCCAGGACAGGGGGGTCGGGCGCTCGGCGCCCCCGGTGGTGCCGAACGCGCCAGGGACGCTTCGCAGGATCTGCGCCGGCGAGCCGGAGGCGACCACCTTCCCGCTGTCCAGCAGGACCACGGCGACCGCGCGGGCGGCCTCGTTGACGTAGGTCGTGGTGACCGCGACGGCGGTGCCCGCCGCGGCGGCCCCGGAAATTAGCCGCCAGAGCTCCGCGCGGCTCACCGGGTCAACGCCGGTGGTCGGCTCGTCGAGGACCAGCAGCCCGGGCGCGTGCAGGAGGGCCATCCCGACGGCCAGCTTGCGCTGCATGCCCCCGGATAGCTGCCCGCCGAGCCGGTCGCGTGCGCGGCCGAGCCCGGTCCGCTCCAGAAGCTCGCCCGATTTCCGCCGGTATTCGCGTCCGGAGAGCCGGTAGGCACGGGCGGAGAAGTCGAGGTTCTCCTGAACGGTCAGGTCCGTATAAAGCCCCGCGGTGGCCGGTACATAGCCGAACTGCTCCTTCGGCGGGCGCCGCACGGTCCCGGCATCGGGTTCGAGGAGCCCGACGAGCACGTCGAGGCAGGTGGACTTGCCCGCGCCGTCCCCGCCCACCACGGCCGTGATACGAGACGGGTCGACGGGCACCGTCACCCCGGCGAGAGCGACGTTCCGGCCGCGCCTGACGCGGACGTCCTGCAGTCCCCATTTCATATCGCTGCGGTTTCCGGCGTGCGGGCCGCGGCGCGCTCTTTCCGGCTGCTCGGGGCCAGATCGCGGCGGAACCTGGTGATCGCCAGGCCGAGGACGACGGCGGCGAGCAGGGCCAGCAGCCCCAGCGGCTCCCACAGGTCAGAAATCGGCACCGCCTTCAGCATCACGCCCCTGCTGATCTCGATGAAGTAGGTGAGCGGAAGCACATAGGAGATCCACCGCACCCCCGCCGCCATCGACGAGACCGGGAAGATCAGCCCCGACAGCAGCACCTGCGGGAGCACGATCATGAACGCCAGCTGGATAGCCTGGCCCTGGTTCTGCGAAACCGTCGAGACCAGGACCCCCATGCCCAGCGTGACCAGCAGGAACAAGGCGGCCCCGAGGGCGAAGGTGCCGACGTTGCCGGCAAACGGCACGTGGAAGACGCCCATGCCGATGACGATGATCAGCACGAGGTCGATCGCCGCCACGATCAGGTACGGCGCTATCTTGCCCGCGATGACGTCCCAGGCGCGGAACGGCATCACCGCGAGCTGTTCCAGCGTGCCCGCCTGCCGCTCCCGGACCACGCCGAGGCTGGTGATCAGCGTTCCGATGAAGACCAGGATCAGGCCCGCCAGGCCGGGGACCATCACCCAGGAGGTCGTCAAGTCCGGGTTGTAGAGGATCCTGACCTGGGGAGATGGCGTCCCCTGCGCTGACGCGATCCGGCCCAGGGCACTTTCCGCCGTCTCCACGGAGAACAGCTGCGTGCCGTCCATGAGGACGAGCGGGCTGCGTCCCGCGGCCACCACCGCGACGACCGCCTTACCGTCCCGCAGCCGCGCCCGCGCGGTGGACTCGTCCCCCGCGGGATCGACCTCGGTGACGTGGAACGCCGGCGCGCGCAGCAGGGCGGCCGCCTGATGGGCGCCCGGGCCGACCACGACGGCCGGGATGTCGCTGACCCTGAAGTTGGCGGCGTAACCGAAGACGACCAGCAGGACGACGGGCAAGACGATCATCATCGCCACCGTCCGCCGGTCTCGCCGGAGCTCGCGAAACTCCTTGGCGATCATCGCCCACACGGCAGGCCTCCATAATTCAACGGATATTGAACTTCTGATCGCGTAATTCTATAGTCGTTGATTTCCAGCCGTCAACTACCGTGCGTGAACGCGCGTGCCCTGCCGTCCGGGCTGGCGAAGCTCCAGGCCAGCGAGCAGGCCCCTTTCCCTTTCCGTGACACAATTCATTAAGTGCGCGTTGCGGATATATTTCTGGCATGTTTCAGGTCCAGGCAATAATATTTCAAAAGTATTTCGATACAGCAGATGCGTATGATTCAAATCACTTGTTAACGGGACCTTTGGCCCTGCATTGGCCATAAATCTGGCGGCAGCATGACGGCAATACGCACCTCGTTCTCAAATACTCAACGAATTACCTTTAAAAATGCAGTCCGCCAACACAAGGAGAGCCGTACCATGAGCAGGCCGATTCTCGTGGCCGACCGAGTACCAACACGCGATATCCAGCTGACCAGCTGGGTGAACGAGATTGCCGAGCTGACCAAGCCTGATCACATTTCATGGTGCGACGGCTCATATTCCGAATGGCAGCGCCTGACGGATCTGCTGGTCGACAGCGGCACCTTCACCCGGCTCAACCCGAAGCTCCGCCCGAACAGTTTCCACTGCGCGTCGGACCCCAGCGATGTGGCGCGCGTCGAGGACCGCACGTTCATCTGCTCGGACAAGGAAGAGGACGCCGGCCCGACCAACAACTGGATCGCCCCGGACGAGATGCGGAAGACGTTCGCCGATGTCTTCGATGGCTGCATGCGGGGCCGCACCATGTACGTGGTCCCGTTCTGCATGGGGCCGCTCGGCAGCGACCTTTCCCAGCTCGGCGTCGAGATCACCGACTCCGCCTACGTGGTCGTGTCGATGCGCATCATGACGAGGATGGGGACACCGGCGCTGCGGCTGATCGAGGAACGCGGCTCGTTCGTGCGCGCCGTGCACTCCGTCGGCGCCCCGCTGCAGCCGGGCCAGGCCGATGTGCCGTGGCCGTGCAGCAAGGTCAAGTACATCTCGCACTTCCCGGAGACGCGGGAGATCTGGTCCTACGGTTCCGGGTACGGCGGGAACGCGCTGCTCGGCAAGAAGTGCTACGCCCTGCGGATCGCCTCGGTGATGGCGCGGGACGAGGGCTGGCTGGCCGAGCACATGCTCATCCTCAAGGTCACCCCGCCGGGGGGCGAGGCGAAGTACATCGCCGCCGCCTTCCCGTCCGCGTGCGGCAAGACCAACCTGGCCATGCTCCAGCCCACCGTTCCCGGCTGGAAGATCGAAACCGTCGGCGATGACATCGCGTGGATGCGGTTCGGCGACGACGGCCGGCTGTACGCGATCAATCCCGAGGCGGGATTCTTCGGCGTCGCGCCCGGAACCAGTGACGTCACGAACGCCAACGCGATCGCGACGCTGTGGGGCAACAGCATCTTCACCAACGTCGCGCTGACCGACGACGGCGACGTGTGGTGGGAGGGCCTGACCGAGGAGCCGCCCGCGCACCTGACCGACTGGAAGGGCCGCGACTGGACTCCCGGCTCGCCGGAACTCACCGCCCACCCCAACTCGCGGTTCACCACCCCGGCCAGTCAATGCCCGATCATCGCTCCCGAATGGGAAGATCCCGCGGGCGTGCCGATTTCGGCGATCCTGTTCGGCGGGCGGCGCGCGACGGCCGTTCCGCTGGTCACCGAGGCCTTCGACTGGGCGCACGGCGTATTCCTCGGCGCCAACATAGCCTCAGAACGGACGGCGGCCGCCGAGGGCAAGATCGGGGAACTGCGGTATGACCCGTTCGCGATGCTGCCGTTCTGCGGCTACAACATGGGCGACTATTTCGCGCACTGGCTGGATATCGGCCATTCGGCGGATGCCGCCAAACTGCCGCGTATCTACTTCGTCAACTGGTTCCGTAAGGACGCCAGCGGCCGGTTCGTGTGGCCCGGCTTCGGCGAGAACAGCCGTGTCCTCAAGTGGATCATCGAACGGCTCTCCGGCGACGCCGAGGCAGCCGTCAGCCCGATCGGCAGGATCCCGGCCCCGGGTGCCCTCGATACCGATGGGCTGGACATCGATGAGGACGATCTCCGCCTCCTGCTCTCCGTCGACACCACAACGTGGAAGCGGGAGGCCGCGCTCATCTTCGAGCACCTGCGCACCTTCGGCGACCACCTGCCCAGCCCGCTCTGGGACCAGTACAGCGATCTGCTCCGACGGCTCGGCTGAACCGCACCGCAGCAGCGCCAGCCCGGGACACCCATACCGTCCTGGGCTGGCCGGATAATCGGGCCATGTCATGGTTCCGCTTCCCTGGCCGGGCAGAGGCTCTTTCCGGAGTCGCCGACAGCGGGGTGCTGGCGATCGCGTGCCTGATCACCTACTGGCTCACCACGCATCTCCTGTCCCGTATCGACACGGTGTCCCGGGACGATGATCTGCTGGGCGGCATGTGGGCGGTGATAGCCACCGTGTTCGTACTCCGGGACAGCTACACGCAGAGCGTGTCCGCCGCCGTCTCCCGGATGATGGCGACGCTGGTGAGCTTCGTCCTGTGCTTCGTCTACCTGCTGTTCCTGCCATTCCACGTCTGGGCGCTCGCGGTCCTGGTCGGGCTCAGCGCCCTGGCTGTCACGCTGGCCGGGCGGCCCGGCGACGCGATTACGGCCGGGATCACCACGGCGGTGATCCTGGTCGTCGCGGCGGTCAGCCCGCGTGACGACTGGCAGCAGCCCATCCTCCGGTTGGCCGATACGGTTATCGGCGTCGCCGTCGGCGTCGCCGCCGCGTGGCTCGCGCTGCGCGTCATCCGCCCGCGGCTGCCCGCCGGAGCGGGCGCCCATGGCGCATCGGCCCGGTGAGCCTGCCCGGATCCTCGGGTGAGAAGTCATCCCGCCCGGCCGGCGGGTCCACCGGGTCGGCGCCGGTTACGTCGAGCAGGTGCAGGGCCAGCCGAAGCTGGAGGCTGGCCGGCTCTCGCTGCCAGTCAGGACCGAGGATCTGGGCGACGCGGGAAGTTCGGTGTCGCGAGCCAGGACCAGGGTTCCCGGCCAGGATCCGGTCAGCGGGCCGACATAGAGGACGCAGCGGGCCCCATCGCACCGCCAGGCGATCACCCCGTCGCGGCCGGGCTCGCCATGCCTGGTCGCGCCCGGGTCCAGGTCCGCGATGGGGGAGCGGGGCCCGCTGGCGGGCTGCGCGGCCCGCAGGATTTCCGCTAGTTCGCTGCCGTCGTCGGCGGATGCGATCTGCAGCAGGGTGCGGGTGGCAGGCGGCAGTTCGGCAGCCCGGGCGGCGAAGGCCCGTTCCAGGCGCGCGGTCAGCGGCAGCCGGCCGGGCAGCGGTGCCTCCCCGCCGCGTGCGCTGGAGCCCAGCGCCGCGGGCAGTTCCAGCAGGGCGAGCGGGTTACCCTCGGCCTGGCCCAGCAGCCGGCCCGTCATAGCGGGCCAGGACCGGGCGGAGCAGCTGGTGCAGCCCGGCGAACGGCAGGTTCGCCTCCGATTGCACCCCGGTCGTGCTGAGAACCAGCATGCCGTGGGCGGCGGCGATGGTGGCCGCCTGGGTCAGCAGCGCTGACTTGCCGATGCCGGCCTCGCCCCGGATGACCAGTACCTGGCCGCCCTGGTGCACGCCCGTAACGAGACGGGCGATCACGCCCGCCTCGTGATCACGACCGACCAAGCGTGTCCCTGCCATAACCGCGTTCATCATCTCCTCTCCCAGCAGAACACGTCTAGATCCGGCCGCATCCCGTTCCGGGAACTAGCGGGATGACGGATGCGCAGGCTGATCGGCGAGTGCGGGCTCGGCGGCCGTCACTGGGGGTGAGGGAGGTCCGGTTCAAGGACATCGCGCCCGGCGACCAGGACCCGGCGCACCCCCGGCGGCGCCTGGCAGGGCCGCTCGTAGGTGGCGGTGTCGATGAAGCTGCCCGGGTCAAGCAGGACGAGGTCGGCGCGCAACCCGGGCGCGACGCGGCCGCGGTCACGCAGGCCGAGCCGGTCCGCGGCCCGGCTGGTCAGCCTGGCCACGGCTTCCTCGGTCGTGGCCAGGCCGTCTCGCAGCGCGTAGCGGCCTAGCACCCGGGCTGCGGTCCCGTACAGGCGGGGATGCGGATGAGCGTTGAAGATCCCGTCGGAGCCGACGAGCGCCCCGGGCAGCATGAAGATCGCCCGGACTACCTCCTCGGTGGCGTAGTGATCGATCATGCCGGCATTCAGGTCTGTGTCGGTGAGAAGGTCCAGCACCGCAACGGACGGCTCGGCACATCGCTCGGCGGCTATCTGCTCAAGAGTCTTGCCGACATCGGCGGCACGCGGCCCGCCCGCCTCGGTGATCGTGATCTGGGCCGGCCCGCACGCCCCGAGGAGGTGTTCCCATCCCGGCAGGCCGTTTTCGATGTCCCGCAAGATCCGCAGCCGTTCGGCTCTGTCGTGTAGCCGGCCCAGGATCGCCGCCGGGCCCCCATCGAAGGCCCACGGCGGCAGCAAGGCGCTGAGCAGGGTGCTTCCCGCACCGTAGGGGTAGTGGTCGAAGCTGAGGTCGATGCGCTGCGCGGCATCGGTGATCAGGCCCAGCAGGGAGTCCAGCAGATGGGGTGACCCGACAAGTTTGAGGTGAGACAGGTGCAGGGCCGCCCCGGTGCGCTCGGCAATGCGCACGAACTCCCCGATGGCGTCGAGCACCCCGGCCCCCTCGTTGCGGACGTGCGGCATAAGCGGGACGCGCTCGTCCGCGGCGACCTGTGCCAGGGCGGTGAGTTCGCCCGTACCGGCGTACAGGCCTGGTGCGTAGATGAGCCCGAAAGAAAGCATCCGGGCCCCGGCCCGCAGGCCCGCCGCGACCTCATCCTGCATTCGCCGCAGTTCAGTGTCGTCGGGGGGGCGCTTGGCGGGCCCGAGGACGACGTCCCGCACTGCTGAGTGCGGCACGCTCGCCACCAGGCTGGTTACGGCGTGCGCCGCCTCCAGCGCGGCCAGGTAGTCAGCCAGCGAGACCCACGGCCACTCTTCGGGACCGGGACCTTCGAGCGCCGACAGGTAACGGCGGCGCTCCGCACGCCCATCCGGGGTCACCGGCGCGGGACCCAGACCGTCCGGGCAGATCACCTCGGTGGTGAAGCCCTGGGCAACCTTCGGCGCCTGCCGCGGATCCAGGAAAGGGCGCAGCGCCGAGTGCGCGTGCATGTCGATGAATCCCGGGCACAGCAGCAGACCGCGGGCGTCAACCTCCTCCCCGCACGACTCAACCGGCAGCCGCTCTCCGATGGCGGCGATTCTTCCCTCCGCTACGGCAACGTCGCTGGTGCGCACCCGTTGCTCTCCGTCGGCCAGCTGTGCGGCCCGGAAGACGAGATCAGCGTGCATTACCGCGCCTCTCCCGCGCCGAAGGTGTCGATCATGAGCCGCACGTCGTCGCCGAGCGGGTAGAGGACCGGGCAGGTCGCCCCGTTGGCGATGTACTCCCCGACCTTGGCCCGGCATTCCTCCGGCGTCCCGGTCGCCGAGACGGCCTGCACCGCGTCGTCGGGAACGAGCTTCATGGCCGCGCGGATCTCCTCCGGGCCGCCGGCCAGGTCAGCACCTTGCCAATGGCCTGGATCAGTGCCGGATCCACGCCGCTGGCCGCCATGATGTGCGGCTGCTGGCCGAGGTACTGGGTGAGCAGCGCGCGGGCGCGGTCCAGGGCGAGGTCCCGGTCGTGGTCCATCGAGCAGACGATCAGCTGCGGCCGGTCGATGTCGCCGGCCGTGCGCCCGGCCCGCGCCGCGCCGGCGCTCAGGGCCGCCACGGCCCGCGCGGTGTACTGCGGGGTCACCATGTAGTTGAGCAGCACTCCGTCGCCGATCTGCCCGGCCAGCTCCATCATCCGCATGCCGGTGGCGCCGATGTAGATGGGCACCTGCCGCGGCGACCGGTCGCCGTGCACGATGTCCAGCGCAACGTCGTCGAGGTGGACGTACTCGCCGTGATAGGTGACATGCTGCAGCGCGAGCAGCTGCCGGGTGGCCTCGACGATCTCCCGCATCGCGCGCAGTGGCTTGCGCCGGTCCACGCCTACCTTGGCGGCCAGCGGCTCCCACCACGCGCCGAGCCCGAGGATGACCCGGCCGGGGGCCAGCTCATCCAGTGTGGAGAACGTGGCGGCGAGCAGCGCGACGTTGCGCGTCCACATCGAGACCACCCCGGAGCCGATCTTGATCCGGCTGGTCACGCTGGCGTACGCGGCCATCGGCACCGTGGCCTCGCGGGCCAGCCTGCTCTCGGCCTGCCAGACCGCCTCGAAGCCACGTGCCTCGGCGTAGCGGGCGTACTCCATGCTCTCGGCGATCGAGTGCTTGTCCTGCAGGTAGAGCGCGACCCTCATCTGCTCCTCCGTCCGCCGGGCGCATACGTATGCGGCTCAATCCCCTCAAGCCGCGCCCACAGGCGCGCGGCTTCCGCCGAGCTCTCGGCCGCCAGCGCGGCCGCGTCCAGCCGGGTGGACTGGCCGCCGGCGACCACCCGGTCCCCGGCAACGTAGACGTCCCGGACGCAGCGGGCGGTCAGGCCGAAGGTCCAGTGCCCGGCCAGCCCTGCGGCGGTCAGCGGGGCAGGCGCCGGATAGTCCAGGATCACCAGGTCCGCGGGAGCGCCCGGCTGCAGGGTGCCGAGCAGCGGCTCGCCGGACACCCGGCCCGCGAAGGCGGCCCCGGCCGCGAGCCGGGCCAGCGGCCAGCGGGACGGCACAGCCAGTGACTCCTCCCTGGCCCGGAAGAAGCCGGCCTGCGACTCGGCGATCATGTCGCCGCCGATCCCGTCGGTGCCGAGCGCGACCCGGCCGGTCCGGAGGGCGAACGGGGAGTGCCCGACGGCGTTGTTCATGTTGCTGCGCGGGTTGCAGACGACGGTGGCGCCGGCCCTGCCCGCCAGCTCGATCTCCGGCCCGGTGACGTGCACGCAGTGCGCGAGCAGCGCGCGGGCGGTGATGACCCCGGCACGATGCAGCCGGGTGGCGGCGGTGCGGCCGCAGCGGGCCAGCGCGTCGCGGTTGTCGGCGGCGCCCTCCGCGACGTGGATGTGGATGCCCACCGCTGCCTGCCGGGCGCCGTCGACGCAGGCCGCGAGGGTTTCATCGGACATCGTGAAGGAGGCGTGCGCGCCCATCATGCCGCGGGCCAGCGGCCGTCCTGCGGCCAGGAACCGCAGGTTCTCGGCGATCCCGGCGCGGGCCCGCCGCGGGCCATCGCGGTCGGTGACCTCGTAGCACAGGACGCACCGCAGCCCCAGGCTGGCGAGCGCGTCCGCGATGATGTCCAGCGACCCGTCGATCGCGTTCGGCGACGCGTGATGGTCCACGATCGTTGTCGTCCCGGCCAGCAGTGCCTCCAGCCCGGCGGTCAGCGCGGAGGCACGGATCGACGCCTCGTCCAGCGCCCGGTCCAGCCGCCACCACACCCGCTGCAGGATCTCGGTGAAGCCGGCCGGCGCCGGGAACCGGAACGGCATCCCTCGCGCCAGCGCGGAGTACAGGTGATGGTGCGCGCAGACGGCGCCGGGCACGATCAGGGTGCCGGTGGCATCGCGCCGCGCCGCGCCGCGCGGGGCGGCGCCGACCGCGAGCACCCGGTCCCCGGCCAGTACCAGATCCGCGTCGGTGACGTCCGGCGGGTCCAGGGACGTCACGATCGTGCCGCCGCACAGGGCGAGCATGTTCTGGCCGGCGGTCACTACCGGCTTCTGGCCAGCCGCGGCGCGGCGGTACGGGCCGCGGCCGAGTCCTTCATCGGCAGCACGGTCCGCCACGTCCCGTCGAACGAGTGCAGCGCCCCGGCCACCGCCGCGGCGGTGGGCACCAGGCCGATCTCGCCGACCCCCTTGGCGCCGTAGGGGCCCTCGGGCTGGTTCTCCTCGACGAACCGGCACTCGACCTCTGGCATGCCGGCCGGCGGGATGATGTTCAGCGACTTCAGCGTGGTGGTGACCGGATGCCCGCCCTCGACGACGTACTCCTCGGACAGCGCGTGCCCCAGGCCCATGTGCACGGCGCCCTCGATCTGGCCCTCAAGCAGGGTGGGGTTGATGACCCTGCCCACGTCGTGCGCGGCGATGACCTTCGCGATCCGCCCGTCGCCGGCCAGCACGGCGACCTGGGTGGCCCATCCGTAGGCGAAATGGGTCACCGGCTCGGCGACGTCCGCGCCCGGCGCGGTGGTCCAGTCGATAACGACCTCGCCGTAGAACTCCTCACCGGCCAGCCGGCCGAGCTGCTCGCGGCTCGGGCCGCCGTCGGCGGGCGGCGGCCCGTCCAGCTCGGCGAGGCGGTCGCGCAGCCGGGCGGCGGCGGCGATGACCCCCCGGCCGCCGAGCACCGTGCCGCGGGAAGCGGTGGTCTGGCCGCCGTCGAGCTCACGCTCGGTGTCGGTGGTCACCCGAACCCGGTCGGGGGTCAGGCCGAGCTGCTCGCACACGATCTGGGCCAGCACGGTGTACAGGCCCTGGCCCATCTCGGTCCAGGACTGGTACAGGGTCACCGTCCCGTCGGCTTCCGGCCGCAGGATCGCCCGGCCGTACTCGGCCAGGCCGTTGCCGATCCCGGTGTTCTTGACCGCGCACGCGATCCCCGCGTAGCGGGCGTTCTTGTAGTCATCCCGGACCGCCAGCAGGGTCTGCCGCAGGCCCACGCCGGGGCCGAGCCGCTGGCCGGTGCCGAAGATGTCGCCGGTCTGCAGCGCGTTGCGCCAGCGGATGTCCCAGCCGTCCAGGCCAGTCAGCCCGGCGAGCCGGTCGAGCAGGCCTTCGATCGCGAAATTGACCTGGTTGGCGCCGAATCCGCGCATCGCACCGCATGGCACGTTATTGGTGTAGACGGCGCGGGCCTCGACGTCGACAGCGGGTACCCGGTAGGCGCCGCAGCCGTGGCCGGCGGCCCGCTCGAGTACCTTCGCGCCGACGCTCGCGTACGCGCCGGTATCGCCGGTGATCCGGGCCCGGACCGCGGTGAGCCGCCCGCCGGCGTCACAGCCGAGGGTGTAGGTCATCGTCAGCGGGTGCCGCTTGACGTGGAAGCGCAGGCTCTCCGCCCTGGACAGGGTGAGCTTGACCGGCCGGCCGGTGCGCAGCGCCAGCAGCGCCGCGTGTCCCTGGACGTTCAGGTCCTCCTTGGCGCCAAACGCGCCGCCGCAGCTGACCAGGGTCGCCCGCACCGCGTCCTGCGGGAGGCCGAGCAGCCCGGCGACCTGCCGCCGGTCGCTCCAGATGCCCTGGCCCTGGGTGTAGAAATGCACGCCCTGCTTCCCCGGATCCGCCGGGTAGGCCAGGCAGGACTCCGGCTCGAGGAACGCGTGCTCGATGAACTGGGTGCGGAAGGTGTCGCTGACCACGTGAGCCGAGGCCGCGAGCGCCGCGCCGGCGTCGCCGCGCTTGACCGTCGAGACCGACAGCACGTTGCCGGGCGCATGCGGGTGCAGTTGCGGCGCGCCGGGCTCCGTCGCGGCGAATGGATCGGTGACCGGGTCCAGGACCTCGTACTCGACCTCGATCAGCGCCGCCGCCGCGCGCGCCGCCGCGCGGCTGTCCGCCGCGACCAGCGCGAGCACGTCGCCGACGTAGCGGGTGGTCTCACCCGCCGCGTACAGCTGCGGCCAGTCCGCGACCAGTTCCCCCTGAACGCGCTCGCCGGGCACATCCTCGGCGGTGAGCACCGCGAGGACCCCCGGGCACGACCGGGCGCGCTCCGTGCCGATCCGCAGGATCAGCGCGCGCGGATGGTCGGCGAACCGGATCGCGCCGAACGCCATCCCCGGCATGGTGAGGTCGTTGACGTAGGCCTTGTCGCCCAGCGCCAGCTCGGTCCCCTGATAGCGGGCGGTGCGCGAGCCGACCCGGCCCGAATGATCGGCGGCGGGCAGCGGCACGCCGCGCCGGGCCCGCGCCGCCAAGCCGACGGCGTCCAGGATCTTGGCGTAACCGGTGCACCGGCACAGGTTCCCGGCCAGGGCGGCGGCGATCCGGTCCCGGCCCGGCTCGGGTTCCCTGCGCAGCAGGGCCTCGGCCTTCATCACGATCCCCGGCGAGCAGTAGCCGCACTGCGACGCGCCGGCCAGCACGAAGCAGTCCGCCCACCGGGCACGCTCGGCTTCGCCCAGGCCCTCGGCGGTGACGATCTCGCGGCCCTCGAACCGCCTGGCCGCCTGGGCGCAGGCCACGACCGCCTTGTCGCCGGACAGCACCGTGCACGCCCCGCACGAGCCCTCTGGCGCGCATCCGTCCTTGACCGAAAGCACCCCGCACTGCTCCCGCAGCACGTCCAGCAGATGCTCGTCCCCGCGGAGGTCCACCGAGACCGGAGTGCCGTTGAGGACAAACTTCACCAGGCGCTCCCTTCCGTTTTGAGCGATCCAATCTCGTTTCCGGGACTGCTGCCTAGGGTCAAAAGTCCAGAAGCGAGGGCGGAGAGATTCCCGCAGCCGGTCCCGCGGCCGGTCCTGCGGGCAGCGGCCTAACGCCCGTAATCTCCCGTAATCTCCCGGAAATGCCCGCGCCCTAAGCTCGCCAGCATTCAGCCGCGGGTCTGCTGCCGCGGGAGACCGGGGAGGGGCGATGAGCCAGCCTGAGGGAGCGTCCCGCCGCCGGGCACTGGCGGCAGCCGCGCCGTTAGGCGGCTGGCGGGCGGTGTTCAATCGCTGGCTGATCCTGCCGGCCGCCGCCATCGGGGCGCTGGTCATCGGGGCCGTGATCATCGCGGTGATGGGAGCCAATCCCCTGACCGGCTACCACGCGCTGATCAGCGGCGCCTTCGGCGGCTCCTACCAGCTGGCGAGCACCGCGGTCAAGGCGGTGCCGCTGCTGCTGGTCGGCGTGGGCATCTGCATCTCGTTCCGGGCCAATGTGCTCAACATCGGCGGCGAGGGACAGATCGTGATGGGCGGCCTGGCCAGCGCCGCGACCGCGCTCGTGCTGCCGAACCTGCCGGGCTTCGTGCTCATTCCGCTGGTGCTGCTGGCCGGGGCCGCCGGCGGGGCGATCTGGGGTGCTATCCCCGGCGCATTCAAGGCCTACCGGGGCGTTAACGAGGTCCTGTCCACGATCATGCTCAACCTGGTTGCGGTCCAGCTGATGAACTACCTGCTGGCCTGCCCGATGATCGACAGGACGGAGTCGTTCGCGGTCGTCGGCCGGATCCCGCAGACCCGGCTGCTGTCGCCGAGCTCGTGGCTGCCGATCATCGTTCCCGGCACCCAGCTGCACCTGGGCGCGGTCATCGCGGTGCTGGTCGCGGTGGCGGCATGGGTACTGCTCCGGCAGACCGGATTCGGGTTCCGGATCCGCGCCGTCGGGCTGTCCACCGACGCGGCCAGCTACGCGGGGATGGCCGTCAAGCGGACCACGATGCTGGCCCTGACCCTGTCCGGGGCGATGTGCGGGCTGGCCGGCGCGACGCTCGTGTTCGGCAGCATCAGCCACCGGATGGTGACCGACGGCTCGCTGACCGGGTTCACCGGCAGCGACGGCTACTACGGGATTGTCGTCGCGCTGTTCGCCGGCCTCAGCCCGCTGTGGACGATCCTGTCCGCGTTCCTGTTCGGCGGCCTGCTGGTCGGCGGCGTCTCGATGGGCATCGCACTGAACGTGCCCTACTCCTCCGACCTGGTCACCACGATCGTCGGCCTGATCGTCTGCTTTGTCGTCGCGCTCAACGCCGTCCGGCGGCGGTCCGGCCTGCCGGCCGGGGCCGCCGGTCCCGCCAGCGTGCGCGAGCTGCTGACCAGAGGCTGGCTGCGGCGAGATGATGCCCGCGCGCCGGCCGTGGCCCAGGCGGTGCCCGGCCAGGGCGCCGCTGAGCAGCCCGTTCCTGAACAGGCCGGCCCTGAGCCGGCCGCCGCCGCGGACCAGGCCGGGGAGGCGCAGCCGTGAGCCACTTCTTCACCGCGGCCGTCCTGTCGGCCACCATCGCGTCCGGCATCGCCCTCGGCGCACCGCTGCTGCTGGCCGCCCTCGGGGAGACGGTCGGGCAGCGCAGCGGCGTGCTGAACCTGGGCGTCGACGGCATCATGCTGCTCGCCGCGTTCGGTGCCTACCTGGTCGCGCTGCGGACCGGCAGTATCGGGTGGGGGGTCCTCGTCGCCCTGGGCATCGGCGTCGTGATGGGCCTGATCACCGCATTCATCAACGTGACGATCGGCGCCGAGCAGGGCATCAGCGGTATCGGGATCTACATCGCCGCGCTCGGCCTGTCCGGGCTGCTCTTCGAGCGGTACGTCGGCACCCCGACGCCGATCACCAACAGCCGCGGGCCGTTCGTGGCGGTGCACATCCCGCTGCTGGACAGGATTCCGTACCTCGGGACCATGCTGTTCAAGCAGAACATCCTGGTCTACGCCGCGCTGCTGCTGGTCCCCGCGCTCACCTACGTGCTGCACCACACCACGTACGGGATGAACGTGCACGCGGCCGGGGAGAACCCGGCGGCCGCCGACAGCCTCGGCGTCAGCGTGACCCGGGTGCGCTACACCGCGGTCATCTTCGGCAGCACGATGGCCGGCGTGGCCGGGGCCTCGCTGCTCATCCTGGACGGCATCTTCCAGGAGAACCTCACCCAGGGGGCCGGGTTCATCGCCGTCGCGCTGGTGTACTTCGGCGGCTGGCGGCCGGCCGGGGTCGCCGTCGGTGCCCTGCTCTACGGGCTGACCGGATCGGTCATCCTCACCTTGAAGACGCTCGGCATCATCCCGCTGTCCCTTTCCGACCTCGCGGCGACGGCCCCGGCGGTGATCGTCGTGCTGGCCCTGCTCTTCCTGGTCGGGCGGTACCGGCAGCCCGCCGCGCTCGGCAAGCCGTACCTGCGGCAGTGACCTGGCCCTGGCTGTCACGGCACGCAGTAAACCAGATAAGAGAGGCAAGATAATGAACATATCCTTCACCAGGACGCGGTGGCTGGCCGCGGGGGCTGCGGTCCTGATCCTGGCCGCCGGGTGCGGCAGCAGCAGTGCCAAGCCCACGGCGGCCTCCAGCCAGGCCCCCCCGGTACTCAAGGTCGCGCTGATCACCCCCAGCGCCACCAACGACCTGGCGTTCAGCCAGGCCATGTACGCCGCGCTGCAGTCGGTGCAGGCCAAGTACGGTCTGAAGATCTCGGTCCAGGACAACATGTTCGTGGTGTCGGACGCGGCCAACGCGATGCAGCAGTTCGCGTCGCAGGGCTACAACCTCATCATTGCCAACGGATCGCAGTACGGCAGCACGGTTCAGCAGCTGGCCGCCAAGTATCCCAAGGTGTCGTTCGCCTGGGGCACGGCCGGGTCGACGTACGGCCTGAAGAACGTGTTCGCCTACCAGGCCGCGGCCAATGAGGGCGGCTATGTGCAGGGCTACATGGCCGGGCTGCTGAGCAAGAAGAAGGTGGTCGGGGTCATCGGCCCTATCAACGTGGGTGACGCCCAGCTGTACACCGGGGGCTTCAAGGCCGGTGTCCTCGCTGCCGACCAGCACGCGACCGTGCACCTGTCGTTCACCGGCTCGTTCAGCGACGTGTCCCTGATGGCCAGCGCGGCCAAGTCCTATGTGTCCGAGGGCGCGGACGTGCTCACCGGCAGTTCCCAGTCGGTGGTCGGCGCGATCGGCGTGGCCAAGTCCGACAACGTGGCCTGGTTCGGCACCCAGTGGGATCAGTCGTCGCTGGCCCCGGCGGACGTGGTCTCCAGCCAGGCTTACAACTGGGTTCCGGTGCTGTCGCAGATTTTCACCGCGATCCGGGCGGGCAAGCTGGGCGGTGCGACCTACACGATCACGCTGAAGAACGGCGGGGAGAAGATCGAGTTCAACCCGGGCTACCAGTTGCCCGCCTCGGTCAAGTCCGCGGGCGAATCGGTGGCCGGGAAGATCCAGTCCGGCGCGATCACGCCGCCTCAGTGAGACCAGCACGGTAGCGACCAGCACGGGAAAGGGAGACGGCGTTGGCGAGTACCCCTGCGGCGGCCGGCCCGCTGCTCGAGATGCGCGGGATCACCAAGCGCTTCCCGGGGGTGCTCGCCAGCGACCGGGTTGACTTCGATGTCCGGGCCGGCGAGGTGCATGCCCTGTTCGGCGAGAACGGTGCAGGCAAGAGCACGCTCATGCGGATCCTGTACGGCCTCTGCCCGCCGGACGAAGGCGAGATCCTGCTGCGCGGGGAGCCCGTCGCCATCCGGTCCCCCGCGACGGCCATCGCCCGCGGCATCGGCATGATTCACCAGCACTTCATGCTGGTGCCCACGATGACCGTGGCGCAGAACGTGGCGCTCGGGCTAAAGTCCTCCCGCGGCCCGCTCATCGACCCGGGCCGGGTCAGCGTCCGCATCCGGGAGCTGTCCGACCGCTACGGGCTCTCGATCGATCCGGACGCCCTGGTCCGGCAGCTGTCGGTCGGTGAGCGCCAGCGAGTGGAGATCATCAAGACGCTCTACCGCGACGTCTCGCTGCTCGTGCTCGACGAGCCCACGGCGGTGCTGACGCCAGGCGAGGTGCGCGACCTGTTCGGCGTGCTGACGGTGATGATCAGCAACGGCCTGGGCGTGGTCTTCATCTCGCACAAGATGAACGAAGTGCTCGAGCTGTCCAACCGGATCACCGTGCTGCGCGGCGGCCGGAAGATCGCCACCGTCGACGCCGCGAGCACGTCCAGGGCCGAGCTCGCCACGATGATGGTCGGGCACGAGGTCGCGCCGCTGCCCGTGCCGCCCGGGACGCCGGACGGGGCGGTGCGGCTCGCGGTGACCGGTCTGCGCGCGGCCGGCGATCGCGGCAGTGAGGCGGTACGCGGGCTGTCGCTGACGGCCCGGTCAGGCGAGATCCTCGGCATCGCCGGCGTCTCCGGCAACGGGCAGCGCGAACTGGCCGAGACCATCGCCGGGCTGCGCCCGGTGACCGACGGCAGCATCGTCCTGGACGGCACGGACGTGACCGGCCGCAAGCCGGCCGCTGTGCGCGGCGCGGGCCTGGGCTACGTCCCCGAGGAGCGGATGCGGGACGGGGTCATCGGGGATTTCACCGTCGCTGAGAACCTGCTGCTGGTGGACAGCACCAGCCCCGCCTTCTTTCGGCGGGGGCTCCTGCGCCGGGAAGCCGTCCGGCGGCATTGCGCCGGGCTGGTCGCCGATTTCAGCATCCGGACGCCGCGCCTGGAGACGCCCGCCCGTAACCTGTCTGGCGGCAACATCCAGAAGCTGATCATGGCGCGCGAGCTGTCCCGCGCACCGGCGGTGCTGCTGGTGGCGCAGCCCACCCGCGGCATCGACGTCGCCTCCTCGCGGTACATCCACCAGCGGCTGCTGGGCCAGCGCGACGCGGGCACCGCCGTCGTGGTCATCTCCGAGGACCTGGATGAGGTGATGACGATCTGCGACCGGCTGCTCGTCGTGTACGAGGGCCGTATCGCCGGCGAGGCCGACCCGCGCACGGTCAGCCGCGAGGCGATCGGCCTGCTGATGGCCGGGACCGCGTCCGGCCCGGCGCGGCACAGCGGCTAGCCCGGTACGCGGAACCCGGAACCGGCCGGACGCAGCGCGGCCCGCACCTGGTCATATGCCTGATCGCTGTACGCCCGTGAACAGCACCGCTACCGTGTGCTCCGGCGCGATGGCACCGGATGCGAGCAGTCCGGGCAGCCCGGCCAGGCCCGCGGTACCCGTCGGGCCGGCGGGGTAACCAGCCTGCACGCCGAGCCGGTGCGCCGCGCCGAGCTGATCTTCGGACACCACCACCGGCCTCCCGCCGGTGCGGAGCATGCCTTCCACCACGGCACGCCAGTCGTACGTCTCGTCGTCAAGGATCCCGGCGGCCAGGCTCTTCGGCTCGTTCTCCCACGGCCACATGAAATCCGACCGGTGCCGGGCCGCGGCGGCGACCGCGGCCTGGATATCAGGCGCCGCCGGGTCGGCGGGCAGCGTGCCGCGGACCAGCTCGTAGGCGCGTTCCAGCGGGTGGGCGCCCTCGGTCTGCACGGTGTGTACCCGTGGCACGCCGGCTGCGGCGCCGAGTGCCGCGGCCTCGGTGCACGCGTTGATGCAGGCGGTGGCGAGGGCTCCGCCGCCGACCTGGACGACGAGGTGGTCCAGGGCCACGCCGGCCGCGCTCAGCCCGGCGACCAGCTCGAAGCCGAGCGTCTCGCCGCCCTCGATGACCAGGCCGTTCAGGTTGCCCTGGCAGGTGAACGGGATCGCCCCGCTGGCCAGCTCGGCGCGCAGCCGGTGACAGGACGGGTCGCCCGGCTGGCCTGGCTGCCGGGGGCAGGTGCTGATATTCGCTCCCAGGTCGGCGAGCCGCGCCACGGTGCCGGGCTCGGCGTCCGAGGGCACGAACACCCGCAGCGGCCAGTCCGCGGCCCGGGCCAGCACGGCGGCGGCGAGCGCGGCGTTGCCGCAGCTGGCGATGGCCAGCTCCGGGCGCCGGGCCGGGTCGGTGCTGCCGATCCGCTCGGCGACCAGCAGGTGCAGCAGCACGCCCATCAGGTGACGGCCCTTATGCGAGCCCGCCACGTTGCCGGTCTCGTCCTTCACCCAGACCCCGCCGGGCGCGCGGAATCCGAGCACGTCACTGAGCTGTTCATCGCGCCGCAGCGGGGTACGCCGGAAGCCGTGCCCGTCGACCGAGGCGATCCGCTCGTCGAGCCAGCCGACCAGGGCGCAGAAGTCCTCGTCGGCCAGGCCGCCGTTGATGGCCCGGTGGTAGCTGTGCAGCAGGCCGCGGTAGGCGGCGAATGGCTCGGCCTGGCCGCCGGCGGCCGGGAAGCGTACCTGGCCGGGGTCCAGGACCCGGACGATCACGTGGTCGATGTCGTCGTCCCCGGCGTTGCGGCAGGCGAACGGATAGGGCTCGGACCGCTCAGGTGCGGTCCCGCAGCCCGCGCAGACCAGGGTGGACGCGCCCTGGCTCATGCGGTGACCCCGGTCCGCCCGTTGAACTGGCGGATCATCTCGTCCCACGCGTCCGTCTTGCTGCGCAGGCCGGTCCAGAACGACGGCTCCCAGCGTGCGGCGAACGACTCGACCGGCACGCCCTGCTGCTCGACCCAGGTGAAGTAGCCGAGGTCGAAGATCCGCCGGCGGTCTGTGCGCGTGGTCTCCAGCAGCTCATCGGTGCCCGCGCCGAGCATCCACCGGCCGAACGCCTCAGCGGCGGCGATCTCGTCGAAGCCGCGGGGGAAGTCACGGGCCGCGATCCGGGCCCGCTCGCTGCCATACATGCTGGCCCCGTCGGTGGCGACCGTGGCGATCACGTCGTCCGGCCCGAGGTCGAGGTACTTCGCGAGCTTCACGCTCGCCAGGATGTTGCAGATGGACGACAGCCCGAACAGTGGCAGCGCGGCGATGACGGCCTCGCTCACGCCGCGCCGGCCGCGCAGGTAGGCCAGGCCCGGCTCAGCGAACAGCAGCGCCAGGTGGTCGGTCGCCTGGTCGGACACTGCGGCCACGAAGTCGGTGCTGGCCACGTTGTGGATCAGAGGGATGTGTTTGTCCCCGATGCCCTGAATGTTGTGCTCGCCGAAGCCGTTGCGCAGCATGGTGGGGCACTGCGACGCTTCGACGGCGGTGATGGCGGCGCCGTGGGTTTCCTTGAGGTAGTCACCGGCGCCGAGGGTGCCCGCCGATCCAGAGGCCGAGACGAACGCCCTCAGCCGGAGGCTGGGGTCGGCGCGGCGCATGTCCCCGAACATGGCGGCCAGCGCCCGCCCGGTGACCAGGTAATGCACCAGGTGGTTGCCGAACTCGGCGAACTGGTTGAAGATCACGTTGTCCGGGTCCGCGGCCAGCTCGGCGCACCGGTCGTAAATTTCCTTGACGCTGCTTTCCGTGCCGGGCGTGCGGATGATGTCGGACGGATCGCCGACCCAGCCGCCGAGCCAGTCAAAGCGTTCCCGGCTCATCCCCTCGGGCAGCACCGCCACTCCGCGGCAGCCCAGCAGGCGGGAGATCGCCACCCCGCCCCGGCAGTAGTTGCCGGTGGACGGCCAGATGGCCCGGTGCCGGGTCGGGTCGAACTGCCCGGTGATAATCCGCGGCGCCAGGCAGCCGTAGGCGGCCAGCACCTTGTGCGAGCCGATCATCGGGAAACGCGCGCCGATCGCCACCATGATCGTGGCCTCGACGCCGGTGAGCTCCCCGGGCAGCACGACGTAGCCGGGGACGGTGGCCAGGCGCGCGCGGTCGGCGCCGTTGTACCAGTGCACCCGGAACAGGTTCAGCGGATGCGCCGCGTCCGGCCGCACCCCGGCCAGCGCCGTGCGGACCGCCGCCGGGATGCCATCCACCGGGCCGGCCAGCTGCGCGAACGTCGGCAGCAGCACCCTCGCGTCCCGGAACCGGGCCACCGACCGATCGTAGACATCGCTATCCACGACATGGTCTTCGAGTCCCAGCGTCGTCATCTGCCCATCACGCTTCCCGTCACGCTTCCCATCAGTATCCCGGCGTTTTCCATCAGTATCCCGGCGTTCGAAGATCGGGTCCTGCCGGCCACCCTCCCGGTCGCCGCTGCCTGGGGCCGTCAGTACGCGCAGCCCCTCCGGTGATCGACGCGCTTGTTGCAGCAACGGCGCGGGTGCACGGCATGACCGTGCTCACCCGCAACGTCAAGGACTTTGAGCTGGCCGGAGTCGAGGTTCTCAATCCCTTCGCTGAGTAAGCCGTCACAGCAGAAACGCTGCGGCTGCGGAGGTGTTCCGGGCAATTGCGTACGTCGCGGGCGTTCGGCCGCATCCCCGGGGCTAAGGTGGTGTGTCGCGGCCGCCCGGGATCTCGGCGGGTAGGATGATGAATTCTGTCAGTAAGTCACGTAAAGGCTGCATTCGGTAACCTGCCTGGAGGTGCCATGGCCGTTCCCCGGGATGTGCGGGGCCGGAGTGGTGCTGCGCGCCTTCAGGCCGACGGGGTTGACAGCGGGGCCCGGGGCACGCCGCCGGACGGGGTGGCCCGGTGGGCGATGCGGGTGCCGTGGCTCTGGCCGACGCTGCTGACGCTGCTGCTTGGCTGCTATCAGCTTGGCCGGCCGGAGCTGTGGGCGGATGAGCTGTGGAGCTGGTCGTTCGCCGCCGATCCGGTGCACGAACTGGTCGTGAGCGCGAGCAGGTCCAATCCGGCCGAGCTTGTTTATGACCTGGTGCTGCATTACTGGATGGCGGCGTTCGGCGATTCGGCCGTGGCGATGCGGATGCTGTCGGTGCTGGCCATGGCCGGAGCGGCGGCCTGCGTGACGCTGGCCGGGCGGAGGCTGGCCGGCGCGCGGGCGGGCCTGCTGGCGGGGCTGGTGTTCGCTTTTGTGCCGAGCGTGTCGCGGTTCGCTCAGGAGGTCCGGTTCTACGCGCCCGCGGTGCTGGCCGTGACGCTGGCCACGCTGCTGCTGCTGCGGGCCCTTGATGCGCCGTCCGTGCGGCGGTGGGCGGCCTATAGCGCTTGCCTGGCGGTGGTCGGTTACATCAACGTCGTCGCCCTGTCTGTGGTCCTCGGTCATGCGGCCGGGGCAGCTCTGCGCTGGTGGCAGGGCACGGACGCCCGGCAGGACCGGGACGTCCGTGCCCTGCTCGGGTTCGCCGCAGCCGCGGCGGCCGGGCTGGCCGCCTGCGTGCCGCTGGTGGCCTTCAGCTTGACCAAGGCCGGGACGCAGGTCTTCTGGATAAACCGGCCGGGCCTTGACGCGTATGCCTTCGGCTCCTTCGCCCGGAACCTGTTCTTTTCGACGTCGGTGGCCGCCGCGGTGATCATTCTGAGCGTGCTGGCCTGGTCGGCCTGGCGGGCGGCAGCGTTTGCGACCGCAGTAGCCGTGCTGCCGGTGGCCGCGGTGTGGCTGCTCTCGCAGGGCCCGCATTCGTATTTCGTCGGCCGGTACCTGCTGTTCACCGTCGCCGCGTGGGCGATCTTGGCCGGGATCGCGCTCAGCCGGCTTGACGTGCGGCTGGCGGCGGTCGCCGTCCTGGCCATCGCCGTTTTCGGCGCGAGCGACCAGCAGGTGATCAGGCAGCCGGGGGCGCACAACTGGCCGTCCTACCCGGTCGCCTACGGCGGCTCCTACCTGGACTACGCGGTCGCCGCCAGCATGATTGCGGGCGAGGCGAGGACCGGGGACGGCATCGTCTACCAGGAGGGCAGCCTCTGGTGGCAGATGATCGGCCCGGGCCTGCAGTACTACCTGCGGCGGGACATCCCGCATGGCGTGCCGGTGCCGCGGGATCTGTTCGTCGCCGCGACGGCCCCGCAGTCAAGCCAGATCCTCCCGGTCGCCTGCAGTCCTGCCGCGTGCCTAGGTGATGAGCCCCGGATCTGGATCGTCGGCAGCGGCCGCCTGATTGACCCCTACCGGGCCGTCGCGGCGAACCAGGCGGCGGTGCTGCGGCCGCGCTACCGGCTCGTCCTCACCAGGCATTTCCTCAGCCTGACCGTGTTCCTGCTGATCCGCGACGCCCGGCCGGGATCGCCTGGCTGACCGCCCAGCTCCTCCGGAGCACATCCAGCGTCATGATCATTCAGAAAGTCCGAGTATTCCCTTCAAGACCGCTTGATCTTTTCACCGCGATTCGTATCTGGATGATCAAGATTCACGGCGATCTCGGCGGCCCAGCCGGATGGGATCGCTCCCGGCCGGGCTGCCAGCGCAGGGCGAGGAGGGCGATGTCGTCCCCGGCGGGCTCACGGCCGACCAGAGTTCGCATCACCGAGACACAGACCCTTTCCGGCGGCTCTGGCAAGACGGTCTGGCAGAGGCGGGCAAGGCGGTCATCGATTGGCGTGTGCCGGCGTTCGACCAGCCCGTCGGTGAAGAAGCACAGCACCGCGCCGGGAGCCAGATGCAGGGTGGTGGTCTGCCGACGCGGGTCATCGGCGACGCCGATCGGGACTCCGACCGCGATGTCGGCCAGGTCGGTGCGCCGTCCTGGAGCAGCAGCCACGGGCGGGAAGTGGCCTGCCGCCGAAATGTGCATGTGCCCGGTCGCTGGCTCGAGGACGGCGTAGGACACGGTGGCCATGGCGGCTGGCTCGAAATGCTGTATCTTCCGGTCCAGCCTGGACAGCACCTCGGCCGGGTCGCGGCTCTCCAGCGCGTAAGCGCGCAGGGCACTGCGCATGCGGCCCATGATGACCGCCGCCTGCAGGCCAGATCCGGCCACGTCGCCCATCACCAGGCATAGCTCACCGGACGGCAGGGTGAACACGTCGTACCAGTCGCCGCCGACCCGGCCGTGCCCAGGCACGTACCGGGCGGCGATCTCCACGCCGGGCATCGCGGGCAGCTCCGGGGGAAGCAGGCTCTGCTGGAGGGCGGTCGCGGCGGCGCGGTCATCGCGGGACCTGAGTGACTGCACGGCCAGGGCCGCGCGATCGGCGGCCATCTGAAGCAGGGCCGTATCGTCGACAGTGAATACGCGGCTGCCGACCGAGCCGACGTGCAGCACGCCGATCACGGCACCATTGACCAGCAGCGGCACTCCGATCAGCGACCGGATCCCTTTTTCCAGCAGGATCGGGTTGAGCACGTTGCTGTGGTTGACATGATCCAGGATGATCGGCCGCGCCTCCGCGGCGATCCGCCCGGCGAAGCCCTGGCCGACCGGGAGGCGCACGCCCTGCCTGACTTCCTCCTCCAGCCCGCTCGCCGCCGTGGCGATGAGCTGCCGGGCGGAGCGGTCCAGCAACAGCACCGCTGCGGTGTCCGCGCCCAGGCTTTCCTTCACCCGGCTCAGCAGCTCGGTGAGAAATTCATCGGCGTCGAGGTAAGACAGGGCCGCATCGGTGATCGACCGGATGCCCCGGAGCTTGTCCTCCGCGTCCGGCGGTGGGCTGGGCGGGGTAGCCACGAGGACAGAGTAGGACGCTCCGCATATCACTGTCAGTATGGGCGGCGTCGGGCCGGCGCGGCGTGCCGCAATACGCCGCCGCCGGCACCGCGTTAGCGGCGGGTGAGCGGGAACGCGAACCACAGCAGCCCGAACGCCAGGAACACCAGCACGCTGATCACCGCCGCGGCCAGGCCGCTGGCGACGTGGCCGGTGACCAGCAGGACGGCGGCCGAGACGGCCAGGCCGACCGTGGCCAGCCCGGCAATCGCCATCACGCTCGCCGCCCGCACCAGGCTTTCCTTCAGTCCGCGGCGGAAGACCAGCCGGTGGTAGGCGACCGGCCCCAGCAGCAGCGCGGTCGCGACCGCGGAAAGGACCAGGCAGGCCAGGTACAGGTTGTGCTGGCCAGGGCTGAGCCGGGTGAACCGGTTGGTAAACGGCAGCGACAGCAGGAAGCCGAACAGGACCTGCACGCCCAGCCCGGCCACCCGCAGTTCCTGCAGCAGCTCACCGAGATTACGGTCGGCCCGCTGGGCCTCGGACTCGTCCCGCGGGTCAGGCGCCTCCGCCGATCCCACCTCAGCCACCTCCTGGCGCCATGACGGGCTGGTTACCCGGGCGAGACAGCACCGAAACGGGAATGCTCAGCCCGGCCAGGATGATCCGGTCAGCATTTTGCGGGCTGGGACCACTGGCCACAGCACGGGTGAGCCGGGTGTCCGGCACGGCAGGGCTGGTACTGGGCATTGAGGCGAAGACGATTTAGCGCGCCGGGATTGGTGATACCAGGTTCACTGCAACACGGCCCAGCCGCATCAGGGCATCGCCCAGCGGGTTCCCAGCTGTGAGCGCGACGTTCCCGCGAGCCGATCATCCCTACTACGGCAGCCGCCTCGACGCGTATGCCACGCTCGGGTTCGTTCCGGGGGCGACCACCGGCATCTCCGGCGTCGCCGACGTGACCAACCTCGGCCTGCGGCCCGCGCCGATGCTGGCCAGGACCGTCGCGTCGCTTTCCGCGCTGTCTGGCGGGCGGCTCATGCTCGGCCTTGGCGCGGGCGGGCTGTGGGATGAGATCGTCAAGCTTGGCGTGCCAAGGCGGAGCCCGGCGGCCGCCGTCCAGTCGATCGCGGAGGCGATCGCGGTCGTGCGGGCGCTGTGCGGTGGCGGGGAGAACCCGGTGACCTTCGAGGGGGAGACGTTCCGGGTGGACGGCGTCGATCCGGCGCCGGTCAAGGCGCCGCCGATCTGGACCGGCTCGGTCGGGCCGAAGTCGCTGGCGGTGACCGGCAGGCTGGCCGACGGCTGGATCCCCGGTTTCGCGGCTGACTGGCTCAGTCCCCGGTACCGGGACTCCAGGCCCATCATCGACAACGCTGCCGCCGCTGCCGGCCGCGACCCCGCCGCCGTCGCCACGATTTACAACTTCCCCGGGAGGATCACGGCGGAGCCGCTCGGCGCCACCCGCGACGAGAACGGCCGCTGGATCGGGGGCTCCGTGCAGCAGTGGATCGACGAGCTCACCGGTGCGGTCCTCGAGCACCAGGCATCCGGTTTCGTCTTCTTCCCCACTGGCCAGGACGAGCCAGCCGAGGTCTCGCGAGAGCGCTGGGCACGGGAGATCGTGCCTGCGGTGCGGCAAGCGATCGCCAAGGGTCAGTGACCGCTGGCTGGCTGGGCCAAGGGCGCGCCGCAGGACTCATTGATCGTGGCGACGCTGCTGAGGAAGGCGTCGGCCTCGGCTGGTGACAGGCAGACGGCGACATCCGTCGAGCTGCACCCTGATGTGCTGCTCGGGAGCCCCGTACTTGTTCCACCAGTCGATCTCCCTGCGGGTATCCGTCGCCGTCGGTGAGCAGTATCACCGAATTGCTCGGCGCGGGGCCAGTTGCCGACTGCGCGTAGAGCAATTGGCCTGCCTACGTCAGCATCGCCGCTGGCCTGGACCCCCTCCCTGGACGGGCCCCGGCTGACCGGCAGCCGCCTGCGTATCCCAGACAACACCAGCGAAGCGACACGCGGGGGTAAAGGTCTAGACCACCATGGTCGGCTGCTTTCTGGCCGTGGTGCGTAATGGCCTATTTCGCCGACGGGAAGTGCTGTCCGCGGGGCCGGGGTGCAGCGCAGATCGTGGACACATTTGGTGATCTTTGCTGGTGTCCGCCGTGAGCTGACGCAAGAGCATGGGTAGGGGAGTGCTCCCCACGGCGTGCCTGCGGTGCCCACGGGCGACGCCTCTGCTGAACGCTTGCCGCATGCTGAACGCTTGCCGCAAACATCCGGATTGGCGGTCAGCGATGCAATGCAAATCCCTCAGCCCGGTCACTGAAGCCAAGGATCTATGATCTCGATGCCGGTGCCGTCGAAGTCGGACACGTTGCGCGTCGCCAGCGCGGCGCCCTGTGAGCGGCAGACGGCCGCGATCAGCGCGTCGAAGCCGGCGATCGGTTTCCCGGCCCGCTCGCGACTGCTGGCGATGACCGCGTAATGTTCCGCGGCTGCGGTATCGACCGGCAGGACCTGGTCTGCGAAGGCCGAGAAGATCTCGTCGGCCGCGGCGAGAAGGACCTGCTTCCTGCGTCCGTCTGGCAGCCGGGCAATGCCGTACCGGACCTCTGCGAGCGTGATGGCGGTCGTGCGCAGCTCGCGCCTGTCCCGGTCGCGGATCCAGCTTGCGACGCCAGGCGGGGGTTCCGGGCGCATCAGCTCGGAAACCACGTTCGTGTCGAGGATGATCATGCGGAGAAATCCGCGGCACGCGCCGACTCCTCGCGCCCGGGCAGGTCCAGGTCGACTCCGCCCAGCGCACCGAACCGTTCGAGGAGCGTCGTGAACAGCCCGGCGGAGTCCGCGGGCTCACGGACGGCTTCCGCGAGAATCGCACGCGCCTCTGCTTCCATCGACCTGCCGTGACGAGCCGCGCGAACCTGAAGGCGCCGCTTCACCGTTTCATCAAGGTTCCGGATGTTCAATGCCGCCACTGCTACCACCCCATGCAATCGATGGTACCAAGCATGATAGCAATTCAAGACCGACAGTACCGAGCACAGGAAGCAGGTCCTGGGGGGACTCACCCGCGAGTACTACGTCGCCGCCTTACCACCTGCGTTGCTACGGGAAAACGCAGGTCACCAGCCGGATCATATTTCCGAGCCCCACAAGATGGTCCCGGGTGCTGTCGGCGACTGCCTGGCCGTCCTCCTCAGGTTGCTGAGACGATCCAGTCGAGCTGGCTGGCCACCGCCGCGGGCTGGCTCGCCACGACGTCGTCCGCGCCGCCATGGATGGTGATCAGCTGCACCCGGGGGGCCTTTCGCTCCAGGTCGCGGAGATCAGCCGGGCTGAGGCGGCTGGACTGCTCGCCGTGGATGACGAATGCCGGGTTCGCCAGTCCGGCCAGTTCCTCCCAGAGGGTCACGTCGTCGAAACGCGGTCTCCCGGCGCCGGCCAGGTTGCCGATGTGGTGCCGCCATCTCCACCACCCGTCCGGATCCTGGACGAGTTCGTAGCCGGCCTCGCGATGCAGCGCTGATTCCCGCCATTCGGGATGCCGGGCGGCCAGCACGGTGACTGCCTCGGCGCCGCTGCGGAAGCGCTCCGTGCCAGCATCGGCTTCCTGGCCGCTCCCGGCCGTGCCGGGCAGTGTGTCAATCAGGGCGAGCCGGCGCACGAATGCGGGCCGGGGCGTCGTGATCAGGCCCAGCGCCGTCCGGCCGCCGAGCCCGCTGCCCACCACAAGCTCAGCCCCCGCCGCGAACGAGCGGATGGCCTCGGCGATCGCCGCGGCGAGCTTGCGCGGCTCGTAGCGCCCGGTGCGCCGCCAGGCCGAGCGGCCGTGGCCGGGCAGGTCTATCGCGACCGAGGGGCGGCCGAGTCCCAGGGCGACCTCGTCCCAGGCCCGGGCGCTGCGGCCGGCCTCGTGCAGGAAGACCAACTCGGCCGGGCCGGTTCCCCAGACCACGGCGCTGACGTGGCCGCCGGCCGGCACGTTGACCCAGCTCCGGTGAGCCCTGAGAGCCGAATCCGGGGCGCCCCCACCTGGGCCGCCAGTTTGGGGACGAAGGCGAACTCGTTGTCGAGCGCTGCGGATGATCCGGACATGCTTTACCGCCCTTGGTGAGGATTTCCAGCGGCCGGGCGCCATCCGCGCGGGCGCGGCCTCGTGCTTACTGCCGCGCGCTGAGGCGCGGCAGGCGCGCTGTGGCGGCCCGGGAATCAGCGGTCCGGCGACGAACCGAGTGCTTCATGGCCAATGGCGATGCGACACAGTGCGCTCTCGGTCCTGCCCAGGTCGACGTAGCGCTGGGCGGTGAGTGGACGGTGAGCTGCCAGCATGTCGTCACTTTCGCAGGAAGTGTGCCTATAGTCAATAAAATCGATCGAAATACTAGATAATACCTCTTGTGCGCCGCGACGGCCAGGAGCCTTGCGGCCTGTCCCTTGTCGTGGACATCGACGGTCGGGCCGTGGTGGACGCCTACGGCGGCTTCGCCGATCAGGCGCGGACCCGCCCGTAGGAGCGGGACACGATTGTCAATGTCTGGTCGACGACGAAAACGGTGACAAGCCTTAGCTGATTCACGAAATACCAGTTCAGCGGACGTGGGCGCAGTTCTGGCACCCCACAGGGTTCCGGGCGTGGTTTACGGGCTGGGATCGTCTTGCTCCGGTTCAGGTGAGGGCGGGTCGAAGTTGACGTCGACGTGTTCGAAGCCCTTGCTGCGCTGGGCCTTGGCCTGGCGGGAGTACGCGAGCCGGTCCCCGGCAGTCAGGGTGACGTTGTTGGTGAATGGGGTGAGCAGCGATCTGGGATGCAAGTGACTGACGTGCACGACGTTGATCTCCGCGCACAACAGGACGGCCGTGGCCGTGATGTAGAGGAACGCAAGCAGGCCGAGCACAAAGGCGAACACCGCGTTCGTGGCGCTGGCGTGCTCGACCACGTGCCGGACGTAGATAATCCCGAAAGATTGCAGCAGCTGCCAGATCACCGCTGCGGCTATTGCGCCCGGCACCACGTCGCGCACGGACAACCGCCGCGCCGGCGCAAAGCGGAACGCGAAGACGGACACGGCGATGTTGATCACTACGGACGCCGCCAGGGTCAGGGACCTTCCCGCTGTGCCGAGCGCCCCGGCCCCGCCGCCGCTCACGATGGACAATATGGTCGTGCCCAGGAGGGCCGATCCGGCGGTGGCCAGCAGCAGCAGGCTCCGGCCGCGGACCTTGAAGGGGTTCGGCCGGCTGTTGCGCGGCACCGCCCATAGCGTGTTGGCCGCGTACTGGAAGGCCTGCGCCACCCCCAGGCCGCCGTACAGGGAGCCGAGGATTCCCACGACCAGGCCAACCGGGCCGCCGCCGAGACGCTTCGGCTGGTCCAGATCCCCGCCGATCACCGGAAACTGGTGCAGCGCCGAGGTGAGCACCTCGTGCTGGAGTCTTTGATCACCTGACAAAACGAAGCCCAGGACCGTCGAGAGCAGCAGCAGCAACGGAAACAGCGATACGAACCCGTAGTAAGTGAGCAAAGCCGCCAGGTAGGCGCCGAAGTCGTCGAAGTACTTGTACACCACCGCGAGCGGGAAGCCTGCCCACCGGTGCTTGCGCTGAAACTCGTCCAGACGCTCTGTGATCGCCATACCAACCCGCCTCACCGCACGCCGTCAAATCACCCGGCACCATCGGCAGTAAATCAAGGCTGGCCAAGATGGCGTACCGCTGCAAGCAGCGGTGCCACAGAGTACGGGCGTGCCGGGCAGGCGGGAGGTGTGGCGGTTTCTGGCTGGGTCCCCGCTGCGGGCGCGGGATGTTTCCAGGGAGCAGATCACCCGGGGTGAGGGGCTGTCGGCGCTGTCGCCGGATGCGTTGACGCCGGTCGCCTATGGGCCGGAAGCGATCATCGTTGTGCTCGCGGCAGCCGGGGCGGGGGCGCTATACCTGGTGGTGGATTTCCGCGGTGTGCCCTGGGGCTGCGGCGAGCTTGGCGTCGTCGGTCAGCAGGGGGAAGCCGAGGGACTCGGCGAGTGCGACGTACATCGCGTCATAGGCGCTGAGGTTGTGCCGCATCTCGAAGGCCCGCGCCTGCAGTGGCTGCATCGGATGGCGGACGATCCGCAGGCCGGCGTAGTCGGCGAGCATCTCCAGCGCCCGCCCGGCGCTAATCTGGATTCCGGGTTTCGCCGTGCTGGACAAGCCGCGCACGACGCTGGAGATCTCGGCGTCGATCAGGGCTGGCGCGTGCACGGTCCGGGCGAGGCGCTGGCGGAGGAGTTCGTCGCCTGGCTTGCTGGCTAGCAGCCGGATGACGATCGAGCAGTCGACGACACAGGTCACCGCCGCCCGTCCTCCGTGAAGGAGCGCAAGTCCCCGGCCGCGTAGCTGATGGGCTCGCGCGCGGCGATCATTCTCATCACGTCATCGATCGGAGGCATCGCCGCCTCGCTGGCCATCAGGTCCCTGAGGAAAGACGACAGGGAAATGCCACGGGCCTCGGCCCTGGCCTTGAGCGTGGCGAGAACGCTCACCGGTACATCGCGGACCTGCACGACCGTCGTATCCATGCCACCATGGTACGCCTATTCATGCAGACTGCATGAATAAGGCGTACCGAGGGCCGCGGCAGCTCGGCGTTCTCAGCGGGCATTAGAGCTCAATGCGTGAGCCCATGATGACAGTGCGGTCGCGGGGGAGGTGGAAGTACTCGGCGGCGTCGGCGGTGATCTGTGAGGTGGCGATGAACAGGCGTTTTCGCCACCGGTTCATGCCTGGTGTCGTGCCCCGGCACAGCTCGATGGTCGACAGGAAGTAGGACAGCTTGTCGCTGTCGAGGGCGCTTTCGTTTCTGGGCTTGCGGATCAGCGGCAGGAGCCCGGGGACGTCCGGCTGGTCCGCGTAGCCGAAGCGGGCGGTGACGTGAATGATCTCGTCGTGTTTGTAGCCGAGCATCTCGACGGTGATCCGGTCGGCGTCCGGGACGTGCGGTACGGGCATGGTTTCGATCGCGAGGATGATCACGTGCTCGTGCAGGATCTGGTTGTGTTCGACGTTCGCGCGCAGCGCCAGCGGGGCTGTGGCCTTGCCGCGGTTGAGGAACACAGCGGTGCCGGGCACCCGGGGCAGCCGCGGCTTGATGGCATGGATCTGGTCGATGAACGCCCCGAGCGGCCCCTCGTCAAGCTGGCGCTGGCGGGTGACCAGTGCGCGGCCTTTCTGCCAGGTGGTCAGGACCGTGAACACCGCGACGGCGATGAGCAGCGGAAGCCAGGCTCCATGGACGAGCTTGGTCAGGTTGGCGGCGAAGAAGAGCAGGTCAACGGTTAGGAGCGCGGCGGCGGCGGGCACGACCATCCACAGTGGCTTGTGCCAGTGCTGACGGGCGATGTAGAAGAACAGCAGCGTGGTGATGGTGATCGTGCCGGTCACTGCCATGCCAAACGCGTAGGCCAGCGCGTTTGCGGTCTTGAACGTGACGACGAGGGTAAGGACCGAGACCATCAGCGCCCAGTTGATCCATGGGACGTAGATCTGGCCCATCTTCTGTTCGGAGGTGTAAGCCACGCGCAGCCGCGGAAGATAGCCGATCTGGGCGGCCTGCTGGGTAAGCGAGAAAGCGCCCGTGATCACCGCCTGCGAGGCGATGACCGTGGCCGCGGTGGCCAGGAAAACCATCGGCAGCCGCGCCCACCCGGGTACCAGCAGGAAAAACGGGCTGGTGACGGCGCTCCGGTCACCGAGGATCAAGGCGCCTTGTCCCATGTAGCTGAGGATGCAGGCGGGGAAGACCAGGATCAGCCAGATGCGGGTAATCGGCGCGCGGCCGAAGTGCCCCATGTCCGCGTACAGCGCCTCGGCTCCGGTGACGGCTAGGACCACGGCGGCCAGCGCGAAGAACGCGGTGCCGAAATGCCCGGTCAGGAAGCCAGCGGCGTAGCTGGGTGACAGCGCTTTGAGGATCGCGGGGTGGGCGGCGATACCGCGGACCCCGATCACGCCGATCGCGGTGAACCAGAGGCACATGACCGGCCCGAACAGGCGTCCCATCGCGCCGGTGCCCAGTCGCTGAAGGACAAACAGGATGACGATGATCGCCGCTGTGATCGGGACGACCAGGCTGGCCAGCGACGGCGCGGCGACGTTGAGGCCCTCGACCGCGGAAAGAACCGAGATCGCCGGCGTGATCACGCTGTCGCCGAAGAACAGCGATGCGCCGAAGATCCCGAGCGCCGCAAGCGCCACCACGGTCCGGCGCCCGCCGGGAACTCCTCGTCTGCGGATCAAGGTGATCAACGCCATGATCCCGCCTTCGCCGTCGTTGTCGGCGTGCATCACGAGCAAGACGTAGGTGACGGTGACGACGATCGTCACCGACCAGAAGATCAGCGAGACGATCCCGAAAATGCTCTCCGTGGACGCCTGGATCGGATGCGGATCATGGGGATTGAAGACCGTCTGCTCGGTGTACAGCGGGCTCGTGCCGATGTCTCCGAAGACAACCCCGAGAGCACCAACCGAAAGAGCCCAATGCGCGTTAGCGTGGTGATCCACGCTCATCAGTATTCGCCGTCCCCGCTGGCAAGCAAGGAGCGCGTGAGACAGCCGCCGCCCGGGACGACGAAGCGCTCCTCAGGATCGATGTAGTTCCTAGCATCGCGATCCGGCAGTTCGTCAACTACCGGCGACCATGTGCTACCGCCTCCGTAGCCGTGAGCTGGCATCCGCCCGTGGATGCCCCCACCCGTGCCATGAACGAATCCCGGCTGACCCTGGCGCGGGCGACGTCACACGTGTTCGCGTCGGCGCATCCAGGCGAGGGTTATCCAGCCCCAGATCGGGGGCAGGTAGGCGGTGAACAGTCGCTGGATGAACACCGCCGCGACGGCCTGGTCCTGGGGGATGCCGGCGCTGGTCAGGCCGCCGATCAGGCCCGCCTCCACGACACCCATGCCGCCCGGCACGGGTATGGCCCCGCCGCACGCAGCCGCCGTGCCACCACCCGCCGGTCCGCACCGGCAACGCCCTCGCTAGTTACCGGGGCCACCGGTTCCTCCTGCCGCGCGGCCGACCGGGGAGCCTGACCTGCCGGTCCTACTGACGGGCCATCGCCATGCGCATCTCGCTCTCGGTGCCTACGATCCTAAGGATCGCTAGGGCTGGCGGCGGTGCTGGGCCGTCCGGCTGGCGGCGACGAGAGGCATGAAGAGGTCGTCCACGATCTCGCGGACCCGCTCCTCGGGGATGGGCTTGTAGGTCATCAGCATGTCGTGGCGCATCAGGTCGAATGGCATGGACAAGACGATCGGGGGGATGTGGCCGAGGTCGATCTCGCCGCGCTCGTGTGCCCGGCGGTAGATCTCCAGGGACCACAGCGGGCGGTCGGCGATGAGCTTTTCCCGCACCTGGGCCGGGGTGAGGCCGCCGCTGGCCAGCAGGCCGGAGAAGACGGCGCTGACGACCGTGGCGAAGCTGACCCGCGCGTTGCTGAAGCTGCTGAGCATCGCGATCATGTCGCCGCGCAGGTTCCCGGTGTCGGCGAGCTCCACGGGGTGCGTCCTGCCGTAGTGCTGGATGGCGGCGAGCACGAGGTCGTCCTTGTTGGGCCAGCGCCGGTACAGCACCGCGACCCCCGTCTTCGCACGGGCCGCGACCGACTCCATCGTCAGCCTGGCGAAGCCGGCCTCGACGAGTTCCGCCCACGCGGCCTCCAGCAGTGCGGCCTCCAGTTCCTCTCCCCGCCGCCGCTGCCGGGTCCGTTGTGCCTGCTGGGTCATGTCATCAAGCATAGCGCCCCCGAGGCCAATAAGAGATGCTTGCATTTCTTAACGCCGTACCCTATTCTCATAAGAGAAGGGTTCATCTCTTATGGGCGGAGGGACGTCATGGCAACGACACCAACGTCACCGGCGAAGCCCCCAGTCGAGAAGCTGGACCCGAAGGTCGTCAAGACCGCCCTGATCCTCATCGTTGGCGGGATGGCCGTCATCTTCGACACGACGATCGTCAGCGTCGCCCTGCACACGCTCGCGCTGCGGATGCACACGTCGGTCTCCACGATCCAGTGGGTGACCACCGGCTACCTGCTCGCGCTCGCTATCGCGGTACCGCTCAGCGCCTGGGCCCTGCAGCGCTTCGGCGGAAAGCGGCTGTGGATGTTCTCCCTGGCCGTCTTCCTCGTCGGCTCGATCGGCTCCAGCCTCGCCTGGAACGTCGGCTCGCTCATCACCAGCCGTGTCGTGCAGGGCGCCGGCGGCGGCCTCATGCTCCCGCTGATGACCACGCTCATCTTCCAGGCCGCCGGCGGCAAGTCGCTGGGCAGGCTCGTCACCTACATCGCGATGCCGGCGCTGCTCGGCCCGATCCTCGGCCCGGTGATCGGCGGCGCCATCCTGACCCACCTGAGCTGGCGGTTCATGTTCTGGGTGAACGTGCCGTTCTGCGTCGTGGGCTTCCTGCTCGCCTGGCGGTACCTCGCCGATGACGCCCCGAGCAAGGACACGGCTAGCAAGGCACGGCTCGACGTGCCCGGCCTGCTCCTCATCGCACCGGGTAGCTCGGTGCTCCTGTACGGCCTGGCCAACGCGGGCACCTCCGCCGGGTTCGGCCACCCTGACGTCATCATCCCCCTGGTGATCGGCGTCGCTCTTATCGCCGCGTTCACCGGGTACGCGCTCAGGAAGGCCCGTCCCCTCGTCGAGATCAGGCTGTTCGCCAAGCGCTCCGTCGCCTCCGCCAGCGCGGCGCTGTTCTTCTCCGGCTTCTCCCTCTATGGCGCGATGCTCCTGATGCCGCTGTTCTACCAGGACCTGCGCGGCGCCACCGCCCTCACCGCCGGGATCATGCTCATCCCGCAGGGCATCGGCACCATCTTGTCCCGCACCATCGCCGGGAGCAACATCGACAAGTACGGCTCGCGCCCCATCGTCCTCATAGGCTGCGCCATCGTCGCCGCCTCCACCGTGCCGTTCGCCTTCGCCGGGCCGGATACCAGCTCGTGGCTGCTCGCCCTCTGGATGATCATCCGGGGGTTCGGCCTCGGTGCCGTCACCATGCCCCTGATGGTCGCCGGTTACATCGGCCTGGACAAGGAGCAGATCCCCCACGCCAGCGTGCTCACCCGCATGGCCCAGCAGGTCGGCGGCTCGTTCGGCACCGCCGTCCTCGCGGTGATCCTGGAGGGCGCCATCGCCGCGCACCACGGAGCGCTCGCCGACGCGTTCCACGTGGCGTTCTGGTGGTCCGTCGGGTTCGCCGCCGTCGCCGTGCTCCTCTCCCTGTGGCTGCCAGGCGCCCAGCGCGCGCCGGAGCCCGGCCGCAGTGACGCCCCGGCCCAGCACAAGGATCCCGTCGAGGTCTAGCGGCGGGCAAGGGTCCGCAGAGCCCGGCGCCATGGATAACAGCACAGCAAGGCACCCAGCCTGGGCGGCCTGATCAACGAATACTCGCGAGCCGCTTGACCACGGAAGGCCTGCAGCTCATCGGCACAATCATGTTTCCGGCCGGGACAGGGGCGAGGTTAG
>CAVRHH010000018.1:0-49728 GCA_963720945.1 uncultured Actinomycetes bacterium
TTCTGCGGGAAACTCTGCCCGACCCCGCGAACGCAGCACGCCCGCGCCCGGTCTTGGGATGCCGGTCAGTCCGGGGTGGCGGTGTCCCGGGGGGTGGCCGCGGGGTGCTGGTCGGCCGTGTGATGGGCGGGGACCAGGTGCGGGGCGACGGTGGGGGCGTCCTCGATGCGGTCGGGCGGGGTCAGGCCCAGCAGCCGGTAGACCTGCTCACCGCCGACGGTCTCCTGGTCCACGAGCAGGTCGGCGAGCTGGTCCAGCTCGGTCTCGTGCGCGCGCAGCAGGCTGATGGCCTGCTGTTCGGCCTCCGCAGCAGCCGGGACACCTCCCGGTCGATGACGGCCTGGGTGGACTCGGCGTACGGCCGGCTGGACAGGCCGGGACCGCCGCTGTCCAGGTACATCGCCCCGCCCTGCGGGTATCCGACCGGGCCGACGGCCGGGGACAGGCCAAATTCCCGGACCATCCGGGTGGCCAGGTCGGTGGCCGACGCCAGGTCGTTGGCGGCGCCGGTGGACCCCTGATTGAACTTGACCAGCTCCGCGGCGCGGCCGCCCAGGCGTACCGCGAGCGATTGGTTGAGGTAGTCCTCGCTGTACAGGTGGCGCTCGACCAGCGGAAGCTGCTGGGTCACCCCGAGCGCCTGGCCCGCGGGCAGGATCGTCACCTTGGCCACCGGGTCGGCGCGCGGGGACAGGGCGGCGACCATGGCGTGGCCCGCCTCGTGCACCGCCACCGAACGCTTCTCCGAAGGCAGCAGCACGTTCGAATCGTCACGGCGGCCGAGCAGGATCCGGTCACGGGCGGCGTCGAAGTCCGCGGCCGTGATCACGTCGCAGCAGGCCCGGACCGCAACGATCGCCGCCTCGTTGGCCAGGTTGGCCAGGTCGGCACCGGAGAATCCCGGGGTCCCGCGGGCCACCGCGTTCAGGTCGACGTTCGGGGCGAGCTGCTTGCCACGGCAGTGCACGGCGAGGATCGCGGCCCGCTCGGTCAGGTTCGGCAGCGGGATCGTGACCTGCCGGTCGAACCGGCCCGGACGCAGCAGCGCCGGGTCCAGCACCTCGGGACGGTTGGTCGCGGCGAGCACGACGATGCCCACGGCGGGGTCGAAGCCGTCCATCTCGGACAGCAGCTGGTTGAGCGTCTGCTCGCGCTCGTCGTTTGAGGCGTACACCTGACCGCCCGAGCGGCGCTGCCCGATCGCGTCGATCTCGTCGATGAAGATGATGGCCGGGGCGCGCTTGCGCGCCTCGCTGAACAGGTCGCGGACGCGGGCGGCGCCGACGCCGACGAACAGCTCCACGAAGCTGGAGCCGGCCACGGAGAAGAACGGCACCTCCGCCTCGCCCGCCACGGCCCGGGCGAGCAGGGTCTTGCCGGTTCCGGGCGGCCCGACCATGAGCACGCCGCGGGGCGGGGTCGCGCCGGCCGCCCGGTAGCGTTCGGGTTCCTTGAGGAAGTCGACGACCTCGGAGATTTCCCGCTTCGCGCCGTCGTACCCGGCGACGTCGGCGAACCGGGTGGAGGGCCGTTCGGCGTCGAACACCTTGGCCCGGGACCGGCCGACGCCCATGACGCCCTGCAGCTGGCCGGCCGCGTTGCGGGACAGCCGGATCCACAGCCAGCCGAAGAGCAGCAGCGGCAGCAGGATGATCGCCCAGGTCAGGACTTCCGAACCGAGCGATTCCCCCGTGGCCGCCGCGGTCACCTGGACCTTCGCCGCCTCGAGCTGGCTCAGCAGCGACGAGCCCGCCTGGGCCGGGATGACCGTGGTGTAGTCCTTCCCGTCCGTCAGCGTCCCGGTGCTCGTCTGCCCGCTCTGCGCCAGGGAGATCGTCTTTACCTGGTGCGCGTCCAGCTTCGAGATGAGCTGGGAGTAGGTCAGCGTGACCGGCGGGTTCGTGTGCAGCTCACCCAGCGCGATCCACAGCCCGAGCGTGATGACGATGGCGATCGGCCACAGCCAGTGCCGCCAGGCCGGAGGCGGCGGCGGAGCAAACGGTGTCGGCTTATCGCCCGGCGGCGGGGGCGTAACCTGCTTGCTCATGGCTTGTCCACTGTCATGCTGTCAGTTTGCCCTACGCTGATTTGATCTTTGTGCGGCCGGGGCTCCAGGTTCGCTGAACGCGCAAACCCATGGCCGCCGCCCGTGACGGCCGGTTCGGCGGGCATCACGCTCAGTCGGGCTGGCACGAGGGGCACCAGTAGGTCACCCGGTCACCCAGTTCCGCGCACCGGATACGCGTCCCGCAGCGCCGGCAGGGCCGGTCCCGCCGCCCGTACACCCAGGTCTCGTGGCCCCGGCGCTGATCGCCGGTGGTGACCCGGTTAACCCGGTCCTTGTTGGCCTGCAGCATCCGGTAGCTCAGGCTGACCAGCGCGCCGACGTCGTTGATCTTGCCAACTGGCCGCCACGGCCGGATGCCACGCAGGAAGAGTACCTCGGATTTGTACACGTTTCCGATCCCGGCCAGGTTGCGCTGGTCGAGCAGCGCCTCCCCGGCGGAACGTTTCGGGTCGGCCTGCAGCCGCCGGACCGCCTCGGCCTGATCCCAGTCCGGGCCGAGCAGGTCCGGCCCGAGGTGCCCGGTGACGCGTTCTTCCTCGGCAGTCGGCAGTACCTCGACGATCCCGAGCTGGTAGCCGACCACCCGCCACTCCTCGTTGGCCAGGACGAGGCGGATGCGGTAGCTCTCCCGCAGCCGCTCGGACACGGGCGCGATCCGCCACCGGCCTTCCATCTTGAGGTGCGTATGCACGGTCAGGCCGCGGTCCGTCCGGAGCAGCAGGTGCTTGCCGCGCGCGACGGACTCCGTGACGACGTGGCCCGCCAGGTCGGTCACGGCGAAGCGGGGCACCCGGAAGTCACTGCGGGTCAGCGGCCGCCCGGCCAGGGCGCCGCGCAACTGGCCGGCCGCGTGGAAAACGGTGTCCCCTTCAGGCATGGCCCCAGCATGCCGCAGGCGGCGCTGCCGGGTGACAGCGCCGCCTGGTGACCGGATGCCGGTGTTGGCCGCTCAGTAACGATTGCCGTCCGGCCTGCCGTAGGGGTCCTCGTAGGGGTCGTTCGGCAGGCGGCCGTTGCTGGACCGCCGGCCCCGTGGGTGCTCACCCGGGCCCGCGCCGTCCTCCGGGTAGGGCGAACCGCCATAGGAATCCGGATACGGGGAACTTCCGCCGCCCGGATAGGACGAAACTCCGTTACTACCAGAACGGGAGGAGTTCCCGTTGCTCCCCGGATACGGCGAGTTCCCGTTGCTTCCGGGATTGGCCGGGTTCCCGTTGCCGCCGGGATAGGGCGACCCTCCGGTCGTGCCCGGGTAATCCGGGTAGTAGGGCGAGCTCCCGTTGCCGCCGGGATAGGGCGAGCTCCCGTTGCCGCCGGGGTAGGAGGAGGTGCCGTTGCTCCCTGGAGCGGAGGAGCTTCCGTTGCTCCCCGGGTACGGCGAGCCTCCGTTGCTCCCCGGGTAGGGGGAGCCGCCCTGGATCCCCGCGTCCCCGGGTACTCCCGGGTAGGACCCGCTGGCGGAGGGGCCCGGAAGCGCGGGACGCGCGCGGCGCTGGCCGTTGGACGCCAGCAGCAGGCCGGTTCCGGGCGGGGACGCATGCCGTGAGCCCCCGCGGCCGGGGGGCGCATAGCCGCCGGTGCCGTCGGTATAGGGGCTGGCCGGGCCGGCTGGGTTCCCCGGCTGGCGGGTCCCGTTACGGTAGGCGCCGTCCCCGTAGGGATCACGCCGCCCCGGCGCGCCCGGCGGGCCAGACGGGCGTTGCGGGCCGAAGCCGCCGGGTGGGGCCGATGGACCTCCTGAGCCGGGCGTGCCCGGCGGCAGGCTGCTCCCGGGCGGCACGCCCCGGCTTCCGCGTCCGGGGGCCTGCGCTCCGGCCGGTCCTGCCGCGCCGTACCCGCGCGGGCCGGGCCGCGTCGGCGGCGTGTCGGCCGGGGCCGCGTCGGGGCGGCCGTGGGAGGGCCGGTGCTGCGCCTGCCGGGCGCCCCGGTAGGACCGGCTGTCACTGGCCTCACGCGCGTGACGAGAGAACGACGCGCTGGTCAGCGGGTCTTCCTCCGTGCTGCGCGGGGAACGCTCCGGCTCTGCCCGGCGCCGCCGCCCGGACGTCCCGCGGCCGGGCTGCTGCAGCGGCCGTGGCTCGGTGCTGTCCTGCTCACCCTCATCGCGGACCCGGGCCCGGCGGCCGCGGCCGCGGCCGGGGGCGTCCGCCTCGACGGGCGCGGAAAAGACATCCGGCCCGACGTCCCGGGATGGCGAACCCGGCCAGGCCCCTGGCGCCCACGGCTCGTCATCGCCCGCGTTCTGGGCCGCGCGCGCCGTCGTGGCCAGCGGCTTGTCGGAGGACAGGTCGCTCCAGTACTGGTCGTCGGGTACGCCGTCAACCTCGTCGGCGCTGGGCCACGGATCGTTGTCGTAGTCCTGCCGGGACCGGCCGAGCCGCAGTTGAGGCTTCTGGACCTTCGTGATCCGCCGCCGCCCGCCGTGACTGTGCTGCTCACCGGTGTCCTGGGCGTCCGGGTCCGCGAAACCCGGCTCGGGGCCGGCGGAGGCGAACGCGCTGTCGGTCAGCGCGGTGGGCGCGTCCTCGTAGCTCGCCGGGCCCCCCGGGCCTCCCGGGACGGCTGGGCCCGAGGCAGGACCGGTGGCCCGGCGGCGCCCGCCCGGCCGCGCTTGTCCGCGGGACGTCCCGGCGGAGTACCCCTCCGCCGGCGAGTAACGGTCCTGGTCGGGATAGGCGCCCCTGGCACCGGAACCCTCGTAGCCTCCCTCGCGGGCCGGGCCCCGGCCGCGCCGCGAACCGGCATCGCGCCCGTGCCCGCCAGCGGGCTCACCGCCGGGCCCGCCGCCGGGCCCATCAGTGGGGCCGCCGCCGGGCCGGTAGCTGCCCGGGCCCGTGTCGCCCCGGCCGCGGCGGCCGCCGGACGGCTCAGCGCCGTACCCGCCGGGAGGGCCGGTGCCCGGTTCGTAGCCGCCGGTGTCGTATCCGCCGGTACCGAACGGCCCGGTACCCGGCTCCGCGTCGAGCGGCCCGGACACCCGCGTGTCGGCCGCCGCGTCGTATCCGTCGTATCCCGCGGCGCTCGGGCCGTAGCCGCCCTGCGGCGCCGGATCGGTGTCGTCGAACCGGCCCGGAGATCGTTCGCCTGCCCGCCGGCCCGCGCCCGCCGCCACCAGGCTGCTCCGGTCCGTACCGCCTGCGCTCCGGGAGGACCGGCGTGCCGCGACGTGATCGGGCACGTCGTAGTCGTAGTCGTAGTCGTCATCGTCAGCGGCCATGCGCCGCCGGGGAGACCCGGCCGCCTTGCCCCGGTCGGCCATGGAGCGGATGCGCCCGGCCAGCGATGGGGATCCGCCCATCCTGCTCCCGCCCCTGGCCTGCGGGCCGCCGGCCCCTGGGTCACCGGGGGAGGGCTCATCGCCTCGTCCCGATTTCAGGCTGAGGTAGAGGGCCGCGAGAATCGTAGCGATCACCACGACCCCGAGGACCACGAGCAGAGTCATTACACCACCCAACAAACCATGGCCACGTGGGTGGCACTAGCGAGGTTCACGCGGCCATCGACGCGGACCTGCCCCTGTCATCGCTAGCGCCCTGGACCCGTCTACGGCTGGTCGCCCCGACATCCGATTCTTTCGGACCCGTCTGGCCGGTGTCTGAGGATTGCCAAAGTTTCGGCACCTTCGGCAGCGGTATCCGCCCCGTGCGGGCCGCGTTTTCCGTGGCCGGCGCACGATGGCACCGCCCGCGTCGGCCCGGACGGCCGGGGAAGCCGGGGCGGCGGCGGTCAGGGGCTGGCCGGGATCGCGTGCCGGCCGCGCGCGATCGCCGCGCCGGCGATCGCGGTCCAGGCCGCCAGGGTCGGCGCGCCGTTGGGCAGGTTGAGCGTGGACCGGAGGGCGTACACCGTGAACCGGTAGCTGTGCCCGGGGGCGTCCGGGCAGGGCGGATCGTAGCTGGCCTGGCCCAGGCTGTTGTCGGCCTGCCTGGCCCCGGGGGGCAGTTGCGGACCGTTCTGGATGTCGGTGGTCGCCTGCGGGATGTCGAACACGATCCAGTAGATGTACGGGGTGATCGGCGCGGCGGCGTCGTCCACGACGATGGCGTAGCTCTTCGTCCCGGACGGTGCCCCGGTCCAGTCCAGCGGCGGGCTGATCTTCCCGCTCTTCCCGCCGTGGCAGGTGAAGCGCTGCGGGAGCACGCCCTGGCTGAATGCGGCGCTGTTCACGGTCATGGTGGACGGCGCGTCCGGGGTCAGGCTGCCGCTCCCGGCCGCCGCCCCGCACCCGGTGAGCAAGAGCGAACCGGCCGCGATGAGGGAGCCCGCACGAGGGCGGCGCCCCGCACGAGGAAACCGGCTCACGCGCCCGTCACCCTTGCCCTTCGGTTGCCACCGGGAACTCGCCGCCCCGGGAAGCCGGACGGCTTCCGGTGCCCGATCTTATGCGCCCGGTGACCGCGCTTGGGCGGCGAACGGCGCGCGTGCCGCCATTACTCGGGCTGGCGCGAATTACCGAGCATGATCTCGTCCCAGGAGGGGACGGAGGCACGCCGGCCGCGCGGGCCCGCGGCCTTCTTGCCCCGCCCGCGGGCCGGGGCTTCGTCCGCGGGCTTGTCGGGCGGTGGCTGAGCCGCGGCCTGCGGACGGTCGTTATCCGCACTGTGGACGCCCTGGCCCGCCGGCTCGCCTGCCGCGGGCGCCCCCCGGTCCTGGGCGTCGGCGGACGTCGCGCCGGCCTGTTCCGTAGCGGCCTGACCCATGGCAGCGCGTTCCGGGCGTGGCGAGCGCTCGGCAGATGGCGCGGATGGCGCGCCGGTGTCCGTGTCCGCTGCTGGCCGGCCTTGCGGCCCGGGAGCCGTCGGTCCCTCCGGCGGGGCCTGCGCGGCCGCGGCCGGCTGGGCGGCGGGGCCCGGCGCGGCCCGGCCCTGCGCTGCGGGGCTCGCGGGCGTGGGCCCGGCGTTCCGGTCGTCCGCGCCCTGGCCAGGTGCCGGCCCCCCGGTACCGCCCGCGCGGTGCGCGGGCCCCCGGCCAGTCCCGTTCGGTTCATCATCGCTCACCGGCATCCGCGGGCTGCCCGGCTGCGGCGCGGCATGCGACGGCGGCCGGCCGATGGGCGCGCGCGAGGGAGCGAAGGACCCCGGGGCGGCGGCGTGCGCGGCCGCCCGGGCCGGCTCCTCCGCCTGTTCCATGACCGGCTCGGGCGGCGGAGCGGGCTGGCTCCGGTCCGGCCTGGGCCTGATCGGGGTCACCGTGGCCGCCCCCAGCGACCCGCCGGTCGGCGGCGGCAGCTCGGCTTCCGGCAGCGACAGCCGGCTCGCGTTGTCGTCGGCCGGCAAGACGTGCCGCCGGCGCGGGTCGAACAGCCACTCAGCGATGTGCAGGCGGCCGCCGGCCCGGAACGCCAGCTGCACCTGCCAGCTTCCGTCCCCGTGCTTGCGCGAGTCCCACTGCGCGTCCTCGGGGTCGGCGCCGAGCTCGGTCAGGCGTTCCGCCACCACCTCCCCGAGACGGGGGCCCGGGGTGGAATCTCCCTGGCGGCGCACGGACGCGGTCTGCGCCTGCTGAGCGACGTAGCCGCGCTCCGCCAGGACCGGTCCCTCGAACCACCGGACTCTCTCGACCGGGATACCCGCCGCATCCGCGATCTCCTCAACCGTTTCCCCGGCGCGGATTCGTGCCTGGATCTCCTTGGGTCGCAAGGGATTCTCCACTTCGATCTCGTACTGGGCGAGCCGCGAGAACTGGCCGCGTGCGACTGCCCGCAGCCGATCGTCGATAGGCAGCATGAAGCGCCCGCTCCGCCCCGGGATGGCGAGAACGGCGTAACTGCCGTCTTCGCTGACCGCGACGAAGCGCAGTTCCTGCATCGGCGTCCCTTCCGCTCTCGCACGCTGCCCGGGGGCCGCTGGGCCCGGCCGCAGCATCGTCCCGAAGCGTCGTATCCGAGCGTTAACGCTGTGTCCGGTCGTACCCTATGCCGGTACCTCGGCTCCCGGCACGAGTCTGGCCGGTCAAGGGCTGTCTGGCCAGCACCCTGCCCGGCATGTCCCGAGTTCACCTTGGGATTCTTCCGGACGGCAGAGAGCGGGGACGTCAGCGCGGCGGCGTGCGCAGCGGGGCCCCGGGCGCCGCCTCCGGTGCCGGCGCCGGGGTTTTCGCCGACTGGCCGGTGCTTTCGGCGGAGGGATCCCGGGCAGGCACCGCCGGTCCGGAGGAGTGCATCGCCGGGTCCAGGCTCGGCACGGCCGGCTCGGGGGAGTGCACCATATTCGGTCCGGGCGCGGCCGCACCGTCTGGTCCGGGCGATCCGTCGCCGGGATCGCCCCCCGGCCCTCCGCCGCCGCCGTGGCCCTCATCCCCGGGACGGTCGGCCGGCTGGCGGCTGAGCCGGGACGGCCACCAGTTCCAGCGGCCGAGCAGCACCACGGTGGACGGGACGAGCACGGTACGGACCACGAAGGTGTCCATGATCACGCCCAGCGCGAGGCCGGCGCCGACGTCGCGGATCTGGCTGCCCCCCGAGCCTCGCCCGCCGACGACCGCGAAGACCGCGAACGTGCCGGCCAGCACCATGCCCGCGGACGTGACGGTGGTACCGGTCACCGCGACCGCCCGGCTCACCGCCTCCCGCAGCGGGTAATGATGGGCCTCTTCCCGTATTCGGCTCATGACCAGGATGTTGTAGTCCTCGCCGAGCGCGAGCAGGAAGATGAACATCAGGAACGGCAGGATGAAGGTCAGGCCGCCGTCGCCCGCGATCTTGACGAAGATCAGCACCGACAGGCCGAGCGCCGCGAGGTAGGACAGGCCGACCGAGGCGATCAGGTACACCGGGGCGACCAGGCTGCGCATCACCAGGGCCAGCAGAATGCCGATGACCACGATGGCGATCGGGATCACGCGGATGAGATCGCTGTTGGAGATCTGGCTGATGTCGTAGAACGCGGGCGCCTCGCCGCCGACTCCGTAGTCCGCGGCGCCGATGCGGCCAGCCGCCACCGCCGCCGCGTTACGGATGGCTGGCACCGCGTTCATCGCGGCGGTCGAGGACGGATCCCCCGCCTTCAGGCCGGTCTGAAACTGAATGGTCCGGCCGTCCGCGCTCACGTAGGCCGCCGTGGCGCGATACACGTCGTACGCGGCCACCGGGACCGGAAGGTTGGCCGGCGGCGTGGTCGGCAGCGTTGACGGCGGCCCCAGCGACGCCAGTTCCGCGTGCAGGCCGGAGAATTGGGCCGGGGTCAGGTTGACCGCACCGACCGGGTTGAGCGGCCCGGTCACGCCCGTGAACAGCCCGCTGCTCCTAATCGACTGCTCGCCGGCCGCGATCGCCTGCGCGTCGTCCCAGGCCGGCTTCTTGAGCTTGTATACGAGGTTGGTCGGGTTGGCGCTGCTCTCAGGGAAGTGCTTGGCGAGCAGTGCCTGGCCGGACGCCGAGTCGGTGCCGGCCGGGGCGCTCAGGGTGCCGCCGAATCCGGCGGCTTTGTAGCCGGTGACGGCGAAGGCCAGGCCGCCGAAGACGACGACGCCGGTGATCAGCGCGGCCGCGGGACGCCGGACGATGCGGGCGGCGAGGCGGCCCCAGATACCGGCCTTGCCCGTCCCGGCGCGCGTTCTGGTCGGCCAGAAGGCGGCCCGGCCGAAAATGGCCAGCAGCGCGGGCAGCAGGGTCAGCCCGGCCAGCAGCATCACGCCGATGCCGATGGCCAGCGGGATCCCGAGCTGCGAATAGATCTGGAACGTGGCCGCCAGCAGCGTCAGCAGAGCCGCGATGACGGTCGCGGCGGAGAAGGTGATCGATTCACCGACGCGGATGAGCGCGGTCCGCACCGCTTCCTTGGACTCGATCCCGGCCCGGAGCTGCTCCCGGACCCGGAACACGAGGAACAGCCCGTAGTCAGTGCCCGCCCCCAGCACCAGCACGATCAGCATCAGCTGGGCGATCTGCGACACCTTCAGGCCGTGGTGCGCCGCCTCGGCGACCAGTGGCCCCGAGATCGCCACCGCCATGAACGCCGGGATGAGAGTGATCAGCGGCGCCAGCAGCGAACGGAAGATGAGCAGCAGCAGCACCAGGATGAAGACGACCGTCAGGGCCTCTTCCTGGTTGCCGGTCGACCCCGTTTTCTTCTGCTGGTCCACCTGGATGGCGGCGGCCCCCGCCAGATGCACCTGCAGCCCGGACGGCGGCCCGGCCCGCGCGATGGCGCCGCGGAGATTATTGATGAGCGAGGTCAGGCCGGTCTGGTCGCCGCCGCCCACGCTCGACTGCACCAGCAACTGCTCGGCCTGGCCGTCACCGGACCGGCCCAGGTCGGGGACCCGCACCACGGTCGGCACGTTGCGCAGATCCTGCCGCAGCGTGCTCAGCCACGACACGTCGGAGGCGGTGAGCTGCCCCTCGCTGACCGCCGCCACCACCGGCACCGGGGTCAGGTTGGTGCCGCCGAACGGCGCGGCTAGGTCGGCCGCGTGCTGGCTGGGCGCGCTGGCCGGCAGGAAGTTGGCGTTGTTACCCTGCGTCACGCTGGCCAGCGACGGCAGAAAGCGCGGCACCGCGACCGTGGCCAGCACCCACACGACCAGGACGACCCACCGGAATTTGACGGCGAACGTTCCTATGGCCCCGAAAATCCCCTCGATTCGCACCCGCAGAAGCATACTGGCGCCCCGCTGTGAGCCGGCTGAGCCCGCGGTTACGCGACTGCTACACCGGTCTGCCGGAAAACTTTCGGCAGGCAAATTCCGGCAGCCGTTGGCCCGTGCCAGGGCCGCCTTAGTGGTTAGATAACCAGTGAGGAATTCGCAGGATAAGCGGCTGAACGCGCTCCGTGTCCGGTTTCGTCATCGTTCACAGCGCCGGTTATCCGAGCCCAAAAGCCAGATTTTGCTTACGGTCCCGCGGAGGTCTGATGCACCATGGTCCCGCCCGTCACGACGCCGGATGGCGCCGTGACCCGGGACCGCGGCACGATCCGGGGACGCGGTACGGCGTGCGGCCGCGGCACGGCGCGGGGTCCCTGGCTGACCCGGGAACGTGGCCCGGCCCGCCGGGACGCCGCGCGGCCGGACGGCGGGCAGATCCGGGCCGCGGGACGGCCGGCCTGCGGCGGTTCTGGCCGGCGGCCATGACCCCGGCGGCGATCGCCGCCTGCACGCTCGGCGCGGTCGCCCTGGCCGGGCTCATCGTCATCGCCGTGTCCATGGCCGTGGCGGCGTCCGCGCCCGGGGGCCTAGCGGCCAGCGGGTCGCTCAGCCAGGCGCTGGAAGCCTGCTCGGGCGAACTGGCCCTGCTCGCCCTGACCGTCGCGGTCGTGCTCGGGGTCGCCGTGACCGAGCGTCATATCCTGCCCGCCCAGACCCGGGTGACCGCGCAGCTCGTGCACCGCGCGGTCGCGCTGATCGCGGTCGGCTTCCTGGTCGTGCACATCCTGCTGGAGACGGTGGCGGACCAGGCCGGGCCGCTCGCTGCCGTGTTCCCGTTCAGCGACGCGCGCGACCGGCTCTACCTGGGGCTGGGCACGATCGCCTCCGACCTGGTGATCGCGATCATCGGGACCAGCCTGGCCCGGATGCGGTACGCCCGGTCGGCGCACCCGCAGCTGTGGCGGATGGTGCACCGGTCAATTTACGTGGCGTGGCCGCTGGCGATCCTGCACGGCATCCTGGAGGGCGGCGGGCCCGTGTGGGCGGCCTGGACGTACGGGATCTGCGCGGCGCTGGTGGCCGTGGCCATCTCGGCCCGGGTCCGGATGCAGGACATGTCCCCGCGGGCACCGGGCGCTGACGTCGCCGACCTCATGCCCGCCCTGCCGGCCGGTCCCGGGGCGCGCCGCCCGCAGCTGGCCGCGGGGTCTCCGTTCCGGCCGGGGTCTCCGTTCCCGCCGCCCGCATCCCGCGAGCCGCGCGCACTCGAGCCGCCGGCCGGCGGCTTCCTCCTGGGGGGCGAGGACCCGTACGCCCCCCAGGAGGAAGGCGGCTACCGGCCGAGAGGCGACGACCCGTACGGACCCCCATCGCCGGCCGGCGGCTACCTGGAAAGAGGCGGCGACCTGGAGAGAGGCGACGACCCGTACGCGCGCCGGCCGCAGGCGGGCGACGGCCCGCAGGCGGGCGACGGCCCGCAGGCGGGCGACGGCGCGCGGGTTGGCGGCGAGGCCCGGCGCCGGGCCTGGCGTCCCGTCCAGCCCCGGCGTCCCAGGGCCGCGAGGCCGTCCGAACCGCCCTGGGAGCCGGCGCGCCGGCCCTGGGACCCGAATTAGCCCCAACGGGGGACCCGCGCGCTAGCCTCGTACCCATCATCCGGCCGCACGGGCGTCCGGCCACCGAACTGCCGATACGGAACGCCCGGCCGCACGGGCGCTCAGCGGCCCGGGTGGATGAAGGGAATGAGGACATGCGGCATCTTGTCGGGATCGTTCTCGCCATGGTCGCCGCGGTGGTCATCTTCTTCGCCGGGGGCTGGGGCTACCTGAAGCTGCTCCGGGCCCCGTCGCCCTCCGGCGCGCTGGCTACCCTGCCGGCGGGCGGGGGCTCGCTGCTGCACGACCACAATGCGGTGGTCGCGATGGCTGCTCTGCTCGCGGTCGGGCTGGTGGCCGGGCTGCTGATCGCCATCCCGTGGGTGTCGCCGCTGGCCGCGGGGCTGCCCGGGCTCGCCCTGCTCGCGCTGACCGGTCTTTACCTGGCCAGCGTGCGGCGCGCGGTGCACCTGATCCCGCTGAAGACGCACATCTACGGGCAAGGGTTCGAGGCCATGCTGTTCAACGGCGTGCTCGCCCTGGCCGGGCTGGCCATGGTGATCCCGCTGTTCATCCCGTCGCGCTGGCGCCGCCGGGCCGGACGCTACCTCGGCGAGCCCGTTCCGGCCGGTCCCTCGACCGGCCTGCTGAGCTCCGATCCCGAGGCGACCCAGCAGGGCATGTTCTACCCACCGCAGGACCAGTACACGTCGCCGACGATCATCCAGCCCGACCCGTTCCCGCCGAGCGGCTCGGCCGGCCCGGGAAGCGATCCCTTCCCGCCGGCTTAGCCGGACACAGGAGAACCCGCTCCCGCAGCGATAGGGACGGGAACGGGTTCTGTCCTGCGCCGGCTAACGCGAGCGGATCGCGTCACCGGGCCATGGGGAGCAGGTCACGCCTTTGTGAACTGCTCACTCTCGGTGGAGCCGGCCAGGGCGACGGTGGAGGAGTCCGGGTTGATGGCCGACGCAACGAGGTCGAAGTAGCCGGTACCCACCTCGCGCTGGTGCCGGGTCGCGGTGTAGCCCTCCGCTTCCGCGGCGAACTCCTTCTCCTGGAGCTGGACGTAGGCGGTCATGCCCTCGGCGGCGTAGCCGGTGGCCAGCTCGAACATCGAGTAGTTCAGGGCGTGGAAGCCGGCCAGCGTGATGAACTGGAACTTGTAGCCCATCGCCCCGAGCTCGCGCTGGAACTTCGCGATCGTGGCGTCGTCCAGGTGGCGGCGCCAGTTGAAGGACGGCGAGCAGTTATAGGACAGCATCTGGTCGGGGTAGACCGCCTTGATCGCCTCGGCGAACTGCCGCGCCTCCTCCAGGTCCGGCGTGGAGGTCTCCATCCACAGCAGGTCGGAGTACGGGGCGTAGGCCAGGCCCCGGGCGATGCACGGGTCCATGCCCTTACGCGTGCGGAAGAAGCCCTCGGCGGTGCGCTCACCGGTGGTGAACTCCCGGTCGCGCTCGTCGACGTCGCTGGTAATCAGCGAGGCGGCGTGCGCGTCGGTGCGCGCGATCACCAGGGACGGGACGCCGCATACGTCGGCGGCGAGCCGGGCCGCGTTCAGCGTCTTGATGTGCTGCCCGGTCGGGATGAGCACCTTGCCGCCCAGGTGGCCGCACTTCTTCTCGGAGGCGAGCTGGTCTTCCCAGTGCACGCCCGCCGCGCCGGCCGCGATCATGCCCTTCATCAGCTCGTAGGCGTTGAGCACGCCGCCGAACCCGGCTTCCGCGTCGGCCACGATCGGGGCCATCCAGTACGGTGCGCTGCCGGTGTCGCCGTCCGCGGACTCGGAGAAGGTGATCTGGTCGGCGCGCATCAGCGCGTTGTTGATCCGCCGGACGACCTGCGGCACGGAGTTCGCCGGGTACAGGCTCTGGTCCGGGTAGGTCTGGCCGGCCAGGTTCGCATCCGCCGCGACCTGCCAGCCGGACAGGTAGATGGCCTTCAGCCCCGCCCGCACCTGCTGGACGGCCTGATTGCCGGTCAGCGCGCCGAGCGCGTTGACGTAATCCTCGTCCTGCAGCAGTGACCACAGCCGCTCGGCGCCTAGCTTGGCCAGCGTGTGCTCCTCCTGCACCGAGCCGCGCAGCCGGATGACGTCGTCGGCCGAGTACGTGCGCTGCGTACCGGCCCAGCGCGGGTTCTGTTGCCATTCGGTCCTTAGGCGGGCTGCCTGTTCGCTGATCCTGTTCATGTCCCTATCGCCTCCAGCTTGGGCGCCGCGTCAGTGGCCCCTTATACAAGAGTGCCTCGTCATCAAGCTACTTATAAGTAACTTTACAAATAAAAAACGTAGAAATTCTCATTCCGAGAAGATAAGCTAGGTTTCGTGACTAAAGGAGCATCAAAGTTGACATCTGAGCATGGTCTAGACCTTATGACCATGGGTCAGCGGCTGCGTCATCTGCGCCGTTCCCGCGGGCTGACCCTGGCCGAGCTGGGCGACCGGGTGGGCCGTGCGCCGTCTGCGCTCTCGCTGCTGGAAAACGGGCGCCGCGAGCCCAAGCTGTCGGCGCTGGAAGACCTGGCCACCGCGCTGTCGGTGCCGGTGGAGGAGCTGCTGCTGCGGCAGGCTCCCAGCCGCCGGGCGCAGCTGGAGATCGCCCTCGAGGACGCGCAGCGGGATCCCGGCTACGCCGAGCTCGGCCTGCCCCACCTGAAGGTCGGCACCCGGGTGCCGACCGAGGTGCTGGAGCACCTGGTGAAGCTGGCGAGCGCGCTGCGTGAGCAGCGATCCCGCCCGGCCGCGACGCCGGAGGAGGCGCGCGCCGCCAACGCCGAGCTGCGCGCGGCCATGCGCGAGCGAGCCAACTACTTCGAGGACATCGAGCGGGTGGCGGATGGCGCGCTGAAAGCGGCGGGCTACACCGGCGGCGCCCTGTCGCAGGGCATGCTGCTGTCGGTGGTCAGCCACCACGGCTTCGCGGTCCGCTACGTGCAGGATCTGCCCAATTCCGTCCGGTCCCTGACTGACCTGCGCAACCACCGGATCTACGTGCGGCAGGAGCCGGTCGGCACCCACTCGCCGCGCGCGGTCCTGCTGCAGGCGCTGGGGCATTTCCTGCTCGGGCACGAGGCGCCGCGGGACTTCGCGGACTTCCTGCGCCAGCGGGTCGAGAGCAACTATTTCGCGGCGGCGGTGCTGATGCCGGAGAAGCCCGCGCTCCGCTTCCTGGCCGACGCCAAGGAGGCCCGCGACGTGGCCGTGGAGGACCTGGTCGACGTGTTCTCGGTGTCGTACGAGATGGCCGCGCACCGGTTCACCAACCTGGCCACCCGGCACCTCGAGATGCCTTGCCACTTCACCAAGAACGACTCGAGCGGCATCATCTACAAGGCCTACCAGTGTGACGGCCTGGTGTTCCCGGCCGACCCGGACGGCGCGATCGAGGGCCAGCGGATGTGCCGCAAGTGGGCCGGGCGCCAGGTGTTCGGCGCGTCCGACCGCTACTCGCCCTATTGCCAGTACTCGGCCACTCCGTCCGGGACGTTCTTCTGCGTCTCCCAGGTCGATCCGCGCGCCGACCGCGGCTTCGCGATCACGCTGGGCGTCCCGTACGAGCATTCCCGCTGGTTCCGCGGCCGGGAGACCCCGAACCGGCTGCGTTCGGCGTGCCCGGACGGTGAGTGCTGCAAGCGCCCGCCCGCCGAGCTGGAGGCGCGCTGGGAGGGCATGGCCTGGCCGTCGGCACGCGCGCACTCACACGTGCTGTCCGCGCTGCCGGCCGGCATCTTCCCCGGCGTCGACGATGCCGACGTCTACGAGTTCCTCGACCGCCACGCCAGCGCGTAGCGCCCTGTCATGATCGGCGTCGGTTTTCCGCACATGGTGCGGAAAACCGACGCCGTTAACGCAGGGAGCCGGCCGGGAGCCGTACGGGGGCTCGGGCTCGTCTCCGTTCACGGCGGTCCCGTCCGTGCCGGTGGTGAGGGCGGCGGTGGAGCGCTTCAGCACGTCAAGAATGATGAGGCCCTGGCTGATGATCCCGGTCAGTACCTCGTTGACCCCCTGGGTGCCGTTCAGGATGGTCATGTTCGAGTCGGCGATCGCGCGGGATTCCGCCTCGACCAGCGACGGGAGGACGTCGATTCAGCCGGCTGGCCGCGGAATAGCCGGGCCACCGCCGGTTTCATGCCATACCGCGCAGCGGATCCGCCAGCACCTGCCCACCAGTAGAACGGAAGCCGGCGGCCGGACTCCCTCGCCGGGCCGCTCACCGAGGCAAGGCTCCCCGCCACGGCACGCCGATGGCTCGTGGCCGTTTCTCCTGGCTTGCGGGGCTGCAGGTGCTGAGCGAGTTCGTCCGCGCTGACCTGGTCACCGGGGCGGTCCATCAAAGCATCGAGAACCAGCCTGGCGTTGTCGGAAATGGACGAGTAGAAGGCTATGGACGAATGGACGAGTAGAAGGCTTCTGCCCGGGCGCTGTCCCCATCCTGCCACTCCGGGCCGTGGTGCAGGTCCTTGCCTGAATGCTGCTCCCAGACAGGATTGTCGTCATCAAGGGTCACAAATACCACTCTCCCTCATGGCACCGACAGTCTGGCCACCAATGTCGTAAGCCGTAAACCCCGCTCTCCATGCAACACCGAAAGACGACGAGAACGCCTGCGGCCATCGGCCAAAGGGTCACGAAGAAGCCCGCGATCCCGGCCTGACCAGACCGTTCCGGAGTACAGCCGACATGACCTGCCGATCCAGGAAAGCAGATTAAGAGCCTGCTGGTCTTCCATTTAACCCGTGTCAGATAATGCCGGGAAATACCGTGACCTGCCGGGCTGTACGGCGAACCGGGAGACTGGGGGCCGCGTGATGCCGCCCGCTACCGGGCCATACCGGGACATCCGAGCAAACATGGAGCAAACATGCGTCCCCGTACGGCATGAACCGCCAGTTACGGCAAGTAGCGTCGCTGGTGGTAAGAGCGCAGGCAGAACGGGAGTGGCTGCAGCGGGGACGGTGCTGGTGCGCGAGGCGGACCGGGCGGACGTTGACGCGCAGTAGGCGAACAGCTCGGATTATGAGAGGTTCATCGCCGGGCGCAGCATGGACTGTATGCGACCCCATCGAACAGTTCGACGATCCGCTCGCTCGCCGCGTATTCCTACCGCCCGGGAGCCCAGGGCAGGACGTTTCCGTTGCGGACGAGCTGGCCGTAGTGGTCGGCGTTGACGGCGTCGAAGGCAAGGTCCAGCAGGGCGACTGCGGCGTCGGCGGGGCTGGGAGCGTCGCTGACGTCCCACCACATGCCCGAGGTAGGCGTGTTCATCATGCCTGGGCAGACCGCGGCGAGCAGGATGCCGCCCGTGATGTCCGCTCGCGGCGCTGTCCGGCGAGGGCGCGGACCGCGGCTACCTGGCCTATCTCCATTGGGGCCTCCCTATACCTGGTGGGGACGTATGCTTCGCAACTTCCAGCATCCGCCAGGGAGCGAGAGGCTCCGCTCCTTCATCGCATCAAGTTGTTCTTACGGTCCCTTTCGAGCGGGACAGGGTTCTGGAATTTCAGTTGGGGTACTGGCGGATTTCCGGGGTGTGCCCTGGGGCTACGGCGAGCTTGGCGTCGTCGGTCAGCAGGGGGAAGCCGAGGGACTCGGCGAGTGCGACATACATCGCGTCATAGGCGCTGAGGTTGTGCCGCATCTCGAAGGCCCGCGCCTGCAGTGGCTGCATCGGATGGCGGACGATCCGCAGGCCGGCGTAGTCGGCGAGCATCTCCAGCGCCCGCCCGGCGCTAATCCGGACTCCGGGTTTGGCCGTGCTGGACAAGCCGCGCACGACGCTGGAGATCTCGGCGTCGATCAGGGCTGGCGCGTGCACGGTCCGGGCCAGGCGCTGGCGGAGGAGTTCGTCGCCTGGCTTGCTGGCTAGCAGCCGGATGACGATCGAGCAGTCGACGGCGCGGGTCACCGCCGCCCGTGCTCGGTGAAGGAGCGCAAGTCCCCGGCCGGGTAGCTGATGGGCTCGCGCGCGGCGACAACGCTCACCGGCACGTCGCGGACCTGCACGATCGTCGCATCCACGTCAACAAGGCGTACCGATAATGTGCGTGCCGAGTGTGCCCTGAACGCGAGGAGGTGTGGGTGCCGCGAACGGTGTTACTTCTGCCCGTGCCTGACTGTCATATCCGGGGTATGCTGTCCTCGTGGGTTGAGCCCCGGTCCGCCGCGCGGGCCATGCGGAACCTCGCCCCGGCCGGCACGCTTCTTGCTGCGCGCCAGGCCACCCGGCGCTGAAGCCGTCCTCTGGGAAGACCTGATTCCGCTGTCACCCAGGGAAGATCAATCATTTGAGCCCCGGGTGCACGGTCCTTACCTCATGCCCCGGCTGGCCGGCGCATTCTCGGCGAGCCGATGGACGGGCACCTCCGAACCTCGCAAAGGAGTTCGCGCGATGAGCACCCTCATCCGCAACACGACGACGCTCGAATGCGGCATCGACCGGCACGCCTGGCGCGCAGGCCACGGCGAGCACGGCGGGTGGTCGCTGAGCCAGGGCACCACGATCATCTGCTCGTGCGGCGAGCGGCTGTTCGAGCTGGCCGACCTGAAGGCGGCGGAGGTCGCGGAAGGGGTAAGCACTGTCGCCATGGCCCCGAACGTGCTCGTCGGCGGGTATCAAGCAGACGCCGGGAACCTGAACGTCCAGGTGCTGGTGAGAAATATTGCCTTCCAGAAACAAGTGGCCATAACCTACACGACGGACAACTGGTTTACCTGCCACACCGCCTTCGGTGTCTACTCGCCGCCGTTCGCGCCAGCCAGCACGCCGCATCAGCCCAATACCGAATTGTGGAACATCGGTCCGGTCGCCGTAGGCGCAACAGGCCAGTTCGCGGCTTTTTATACCGTCCCCGGAGGCACCTATTGGGACAACAACTCCGGCCTCAATTACTCATTCGGGCCTCGCAACGGAGTTCGCGCGATGAGCACCCTCATCCGCAACACGACGACGCTCGAATGCGGCATCGACCGGCACGTCGGCCGCGCAGGCCACGGCGAGCACGGCGGGTGGTCGCTGAGCCAGGGCACCACGATCATCTGCTTGTGCGGCGAGCGGCTGTTCGAGCTCGCCGACCTGAAGGCGGCGGCGTGATGGCGGAACCTCGCATCCCCTGCCTGTACCGCTCGAATACTCAATTGAGTGGTGCCCTGCGCTTTCGCCGGCAGGCTTGACGTGGTGATGGTTGGCTTGCCGGGTGCTGCTCAAGATCGCCTACTTGCTTACGTGCCGGGTGCTCAGCCTGGCCGTCCTGGTGCTCCGCGGTGACCTGGCGAAGGACGCTGAGCTGCTGGTACTCCGGCATGAGAACGCGGTACTGCGGCGGCACGCCGGCCGGGTGCGGTACGAGCCGGCCGACCGGGCCTGGTTCGCCGCGCTGGCGCGGCATGTACCGCGCAGGCGCTGGGCCGAGAGGTCCTCGACCGCGTGCTGATTCTCGGTGGGGCGCACCTGCGCACCGTACTGGCCGAATACCAGGTGCACTACAACACGGCCCGGCCGCACCAGGGCATCGCCCAGCGCGTCCCCGACCTCAAACACGACGGTGGCCACCTCACCGTTGCCGACCTCGACCGCGAACGGATCCACCGAAAACCCGTCTTGGGCGGCCTGATCAACGAATACTCACGGACCGCCTGACACCTCGAAGAACCGCAGGTCACGACACGGATCCTATTTTCGAGCGGACAGGAAGATCATCGCGCTCTGAGCGTAGTGGCGGTATCACCCACAGGATGGGGACGATCCCCGCCCATGGGCCTCGTCCGCCTGCTACGTAGCTAAGTCAAGAGCCCATGGGCCCTTGACTTTGGGCCCTTTTGATGCTTATCGTCCCTATGCTGCGCAGCTTGTCCATCGGTCAAGCTCTCGAGGGGGCGCATCATGAAAAACCGGGTCAAAGCAGCACTCGTTTCTGCCGCGGCGGTTCCCGCCCTTGCACTTTCTGCTACAGCAGCCAGCGCCGGCACATCCGCACAGTCCGGCTACGAGGCGTTCACGATCCACCAGAATCTCAGCATGCCGAACGGCGGCACCGTGAACATGTGGGGCGCGCTCACCGGTTATAACGGTCTGGACAACGAGACTTCACAGACCACGGGCACCTTTGAGTTCCGCGGCGGTAACGTCTACGTGTGGCACAGTTCGGTGCCAAATCCGCACATCAACAAGTACACCTGCGCCGGCACGCTGAACTACTCCGGCTACTGGACGTTCACTGGAGGCACCGGTAAGTACAGGCACGCGAAGGGGCATGGCCGGTTCTGGCTGAACGAGTATCTCAAGCTCAAGAAGAAGCACGGCCAGTGCGACTATAACCAGAACGATGAACCCGCGGCCTTCAACCTGAACGTCTACGCCCAGGGCGTGGCCTCCAGGTAAGGAGCACGAACGATCTGGGCGGGGCTGTGAGCTTCAGACCCGCCCAGATCGTGATGGCGCCGCATCCCGCCACGATGACAACGGTGGGTGCGCAGGCGCCAAGGTGAAGCCGGCTGGCGGGCCGGGGCGACGCGCAAGAGGGTGTCGCGCACCACGGTCAGCGTGACCGGGTCCCAGTTCGGCACCTCGAAGGTTCCGGGCCGGTCCTGCTCCGCGGTGATGGCGTCCTGGATGGCGTGCACGGCGTCGAGGTCGCCCGGGTCATCTGGGTCGGCAAACGTCCGGACGACGAGTGAGACGTAACGAGTGCCGATCTGCTGACGCGTGAACGAATGCGGACCCGGCCCGTAGAGACAGCCCCGGCGTGTAATGGCCCTGGCTGATCGGCAGCACGGACATGAAACGTGTGCCAGCGCCCGGCAACCGCAAAGTCACGGGTGAAGCATCAAGATCGAAGACGCCACTGGAATAGAGGGTGTCGCGGTTCATGCGGACGACGCCTTGCTCGTCGACGGGTGTCGGCACCCGGCCATGCTCCGGATGATCTGGGGCCTGCACATCTCGCGTGCGGTGTATGTGGTGGCTGAGCTTGGCATCGCCGACATGCTCGCCAGCGGGCCGATGACCGCCGCGCAGCTAGCACGGGCCACGCAAGCGCACGAGCCGTCGCTGTATCGCGTGCTGCGGCTGCTGGCCTCGCTCGGCGTGCTCACCGAGGGCAAGGACCGCTCGTTCGGCCTGACGGTGCTGGGCGACAGGCTGCGCACGGACGCCCCGGCGTCGATGCGGTCGTGGGCGATGCTGACAGACTCGATCGGCGGTGTCCGGTCGTTCGATCCCATCATCGAGACGGTCCGGACGGGCAAGCCCGGCCTCGAAATCGCCTACGGCATGAGCGGCTTCGACTTCCTCGCCGCGCACCCGGCGCAGGCCCAGAGCTTCCAGGCTGCCATGTCCGAACGCACGGCGGCGTTCGCCCCGAGCCTCGCCACTGGGTACGACTTCTCGGCGGCCCGGACGGTGGCTGACATCGGCGGCGGAAAGGGCACTCTCCTGGCCGCCATCCTGCGCGAGCATGGTCACCTGCGCGGCGTGCTGCTCGACCGGCCGGAGGTGGTGCCGGAAGCAGCGGGCGTGCTCGCGGCGGCGGGCGTCACGGATCGCTGCGAGGTCGTCGCCGGTGATTTCTTCGCAGCGATACCGGCGGGCGCGGATATCTACGTGCTGGCCAACGTGCTGCACGACTGGGACGACGCGCGGTCTGTGCAGATCCTGGCCAACTGCCGCAAGGTCATGGCCGCTGACGGCCGGGTGCTTATCGTCGAGCGGCTGATACCCGATGACTCCGCCGATGCCGTTCCCGTCCTGCTGAGCGACATCAACATGCTGGTGCTGACCGGCGGCATGGAACGTACGAACGCGGAGTACGCAGACCTGCTGGCGCAGGCTGGACTGGCACCTGGCCGGGTGCAGCCTGTGGCCGCTCCCTACGGCGTCATCGAGGGAACGGCGCCATAGCGCCGCCAGGCAGCCGCCGCCGGCGGCTGACACGGACGCGATGGGCCAGGCTCACGCCGGCCGTCCCGGCCCGTTCAGTCCATCCGTGATGATGCCGCGACCGTCACCGGCGTATCACCGTCACCATCTCGGTGTTCTGGTAACGGACGCTATCTAAGTGCGGAAGCCTGAGACGGCTCAGCGGGCGACGCCTTCGCGATAAAGGAGATCCAGCCATGACTGCCACCCTTCAGCAGGCGCTGCTCGCGCCCGACACCCAGCCCCAGGTGGTCGCCGACTGCCAGACGCTGATCGAGCAGCAGGTGGCCGGCATGTCCGGGATCTCCGGGAGCACGGTCAAGCTCGCCTACAAGACGGTGCGCGCCGTCGCCCCCGGCCATGTCACCTACCTGATCGAGACGCTGTTGCCGCGGATGACCGAAGAGCTGGAGCCGTACTGGTCGGACTTCGGCACCTCCGGCGGCGCGGAGTTCGGCGACTATCTGGCCAAGCGCGGCGACGAGGTGGCCGAAGCCCTGCTCTCGGTGACCGACGCGCGGGCGGCGGCCTCCGGGCGGCCCGCCATCATCAAGGCGTACCGCACCGTCCGCGGCCACGCGGCCAAGCACGTTGTCGCGGCGCTCCCGCAGGTCGGCGCGATGGTGCAGACGCACGTGGCCTGACCGCCGCCCGCCCGGCTGCGTGCCACGCCCCCGGGGCGCAGCAGCCGTCACAGGGAATTCGCAACCAATTCTCATGGCGGTCCTATGCGTCCGGCCAATGATGGAAGGAACCGCACAGGAAACGGGCCGGTCTCGTCCGCCTCATCGCGCCGGCCGGCCCAGCCGCACAGGAGACAGGCGTGATGAACAACGTCCGGGGGACCCGTCGATCCGGGTGCTGACCAGCCCACCGTCCCCCAGGCCGGGCCGGGGCCGCTGGTGTCCAGGCTCAGGGTGGCGGCGTACTGCCTCGCCATCCTGAGCCTCGCGACGGCGGTGATCCACTTCGCCGTCGCCGGTGAGCACTTCGCCGAGTACTGGCTGTTCGGCGTGTTCATGCTCGTGGTGGCCTGGCTGCAGCTGATGTGGGCCATCGTCGCCCTGGTCCGGCCGTCCCGGTGGCTGCTGGTTTCCGGGATCGTTCTCAACGCCGGCGTCGTGGTCGTCTACATCGTCACCCGCACGGTTGGGGACGTCATCGGCCCGACACCGGACGCCGTCGAGCCGTTCGGCTTCGGGGACGGGCTGTGCACGGTGCTCGAAGCCATCGTCGCGGCCGGCTGTGCGTGGCTGCTGCTGACCGTCGGCGCCGATCGCTGGGTCCGCCGCAGCCATCTGCGCACGGTGCCGGCCGCGACCGGTGCGGTGACCGCCGTCCTGCTCAGCGTGGCCCTGGTCGCGGGCGGCCCGGAGATGGTGATGAGCACGGCCAGTAGCCCGGCGGCCGGGACCTCGCCGTCCATGACCATGCCCGGGACCAGTAAAGGAACCAGTAACGGGACCGGTAACGGGACCGGGGCTGCCTCCATCAGGCTCGCCACGATATCGCCGGCGGGCGACATCACGATGCCGGACACCAGCATGATGATGCCGGGCATGAAGATGGCCAGTTCCGCACCCTGCGACGCCACGCCGACCGCGGCCCAGCAGAAGGCCGCGGTCAGCATGGTCGATACCAGCTGGCAGGACGCGGAGAAATATCAGAGCCTGGCGGCGGCCAGGGCGGCCGGCTACGTCCCGCTGACGCCCCCCGGCGCACCGGTCGTGCACTACATCAGCAAGGTCTCCTACCGGGCGACCGTGCTCGGCGGCCCGGTCCTGGACTACGCGCAGCCGCAATCGCTGGTGTACGCCAACACCCCGCACGGGGCGGTGCTGGCCGCCGCGATGTACATCACCGCCCCGGGCGGCCGCACGCCGCAGCCCGGCGGGTGCCTGACCCAGTGGCACGTGCACACTAACCTGTGCCTGAGCCGGGGGCTCGGGGTCGTCGGCATCGTCGACGCCGCCGATCCCACCTGCCCGGCGGGGTCACGGAACCACGTCACCCCGCCCATGATCCACATTTGGTTCGTGCCAATCCCCGGCGGCCCCACGGCCATCGACGCCCCCGACGCGCAGGTGGCCGCCGCCGCCGAGCAGGTCACGTCCCCCGCGAATGGCCGGGCCTGACCCGGATGCCAGCGCTGGCCGCTGACCGGCGCTCATCAGCTCGCGGTTCATCGCGGCTGATCAGCGCGGTGTGGGGGGACGTCCCGCCCGCGCGTTCGGTGAGCCTGATCCAGCGGCACGTCTCGCGGCTGCGCCGGGTGCTCGGGACCGGGGAAGCCCTGGATGCGCCGTGCCGGCTGGTCTGGACCGACGCCGGGTACCTGCTGACCGTGCCGGGCCCGCCTGCCGTTCGGTGACTCAGCCGCGGGCAAGCTGCGCGGTCAGGTCGCGCAGCGCGATCTCGTAGCCCTGGGCGTAGGTCGGGAACGGGTGCACGACGTCGGTCAGCACGCGCAGCGGGACGCCGGCCCGGATGGCCACGCTGGCTTCGGAGATCTAGTCATCCGCGCCAGGACCGATGCCCGGGGTCGCGGCAAGGGTACCTCTGCCTGCAACGGGGTCGCGGCAAAGGTACCTCTGCCTACAACGGCCGCGGCAAAGGCACCTGCCTACAACGGGATTTCGGCGCCAAGAACTGGGGGGCGACCACGATCGAGTATCGCCTCGAAGGCCAGTGGCAGACGGTTTAGGACGCCGTGGTCCCGTCGCTGTGCAGGTCCGCGATGCGGCGGGCGACCCGGGCCAGCTCCGCCCGTAGCGCTGGCGGCCGCACGACCTCGACCTCTGCGCCCAGCGCCAGCAGGTCGAGCACCGCGGCCTCCGGCGACTCGATCCGGACCCAGGCGTCGATCCAGCCGGCCCGGGCCGCGGCGGGGGCCGCATTACGGCGGATGTACAGCCCGGCGGGCCGGCCGAGCAGCGCCGCGAGCCGGCGCCCGCGCGGCGACAGCCGTATCAGCGCGCGCTGGACGCCGCCCGGGTCAGCCGGTGCGGGCGGCGCGGGACGGCCTTCGGCCGCGCCCGATGGCGTAAACGCCGCACCGCGGCGGGTCACGCCGGCCAGGCCGCTGGCGAACCCGTCCAGCAGTTCGAAGCCGCCGTGCCGGCCCCGGGTCGCGTAGACCGGGATCCCGGCACCGCTGAGCGCCTCGATGTCGCGCAGCACGGTGCGCTCACAGACCTCAAGCTCGGCCGCGAGCTGGCGGGTGCTCATCCGGCCCCGGGCCTGCAGCAGACCCAGCAGCGTGACGAGCCGGCTGGCGCGCACGCGGCCCACATTAGCCGGGAATCATGACACGAGATGTCAGGTATCGGCTGCCATACTGGCCAGCAACCGCAGTCAAGGGGACACCATGACCAGTAACGTTGCCGGATCGGGCACGGCCGCCGACCCGTGGATCCTGAGCACGCCGCCCGGAAAATCCGACTTCGAGGCGTGGCGGGACGAGGAGGCTGACCCGCCGGCGCTCGTCGTCCAGGTGGGCGGCACCCAGCTGCGGTACCAGCTGCGCTGTATCGAGGACCTGCACGCGATGCTGAAGGAGCGCGGCGACTGGATGCCGCTGGGCAACGCCGACGAGCAGAAGGCCGCCGCCGAGGGCACCGTCGAGGCGTGGGGCCGTTCCCCGGGCAATCCGGTGGGCGGCTGGTACGGGCTGAAGAAGGGGCTCCGCGGCCGTTTCGGCAATTATGTGCCGCCGGTCCTGGAGGTCCTCGGCCTGGCCGATGTCGAGCACAACGCGCGCAACAACCGCATGCGGGCTCGCTAGCCGTCCCCCGCGTCCGGGGCTGTCCCCCGCGTCCGGGGCTGTCCCCCGCGTCCGGGGCTGTCCCCCGCGTCCGGGGCTGTCCCCCGCGTCCGGGGCCGTCCCGCCTATGGTCGCGCACCCGGGATCATGGGCGGTCAGAGACCGGCGAAGCCGGCGATCAGCCGCCAGATGGCGTCGGGTGCCTCTTCCTGGGTGAAATGCCCGGCGCCCGGCACCAGCCCGTGTGACAGGCTGGTCAGCCCGGCCGCGCGGAGCCCGCCCACGTAGTCCGCGATGTGGCCGGTCTCCTTCTCGCCACGCAGGTACAGCAGCGGCGTCGTCACCTCCCCGATGGCGTGCCCGTTGTCCGCGGCGTCCCGGGCGAAAGCGCGGTACCAGCTGAAACCGGCCGCGAGCGCGGCATCGGAGGCGTACGCCCTGGCGTACCGGTCGCGCGCCGCCGGCGTGATCGCCGCCGGGTCCGCGGACAGCACGTCGTAGAAGAAATCGAAGTACTCGCGCTGGTGGCCCTGCACCAGCAGCTCCGGCAGCCGCGGCACCGAGTGGAACGCGAAATGCCAGATGTACGGGTTGCCCACGACATCCTCCCAGGGCGGTACACCGGGGATGACGACATCCATGATCACCGCCCGGGCCAGGTCGCCGAACGAGCGCAGGTACGGGTAGACGATCATGCCGCCGACGTCCTGGCCGATCAGGGTCAGCTGTTTCAGCCCCAGCTGCGCGGCCAGCTCGTGGACGGTCTCCGCGAGCTGGCGTTTCGAGCCGTCCGTCGGGTCCCCGCCGGACTGCCCGACCCCCGGCAGGTCGATCGCGATCGCGTGCACCTGCCGGGACGCCAGCGCCATGACCCGCCGCCAGCTGTGCCACGACTCGGGCCAGCCGTGCAGGAACAGGAACGGTGGCGCCGCCGGATCCCCGGCTTCGGCCACGTGGATCGATGACCCGCCGACGGCCACGGTGCGGTGCCGGAATTGCGTCTCTTCGGCCATGCCAGCACTATGCCGTGACCCTGCGACACTCGGCTCCCGATCGAGCCCGGGCCAGGCCCGGGACCGGGGCCGCCCCAGCCCGGAGGAAGCGCGGGAAAACCCTGCGGCGGCGGCTTGACCTTGTCCCTGCGTCAGGGTTGCAGCATGAGCCCATGAACGAGCTCCGCACCTCCCAGCAGGCGGTCGGCACGCAGCCGGCCGTCCTCGCCACCGGGCTGCGCAAGTCCTTCGGTGATCGCGTCGTGCTGGACGGCATCGACCTGAACATCGCCGAGGGCACGGTGTTCGCCTTGCTCGGGCCGAACGGCTCCGGCAAGACGACCACGGTCCAGATCCTGTCCACTCTGCTGCCCGCCGACGGCGGCACGGTCCGCGTGGGCGGCCACGACCTGGGCACCGAACCGGAACTGGTCCGCGCCGCGATCGGTGTCACCGGCCAGTTCTCCGCGGTGGACGGCCTGCTCACCGGGCAGGAGAACCTCCTGCTGATGGCAGACCTGTACCACCTGGACCGGGCCGAGGGACAGCGGCGTGCCGCCCGGCTGCTCAGCCTCTTCGACCTGACCGAAGCGGCCGGCAAGATGGCCATGACGTACTCGGGTGGCATGCGGCGGCGGCTCGACCTCGCGATGACCCTTTTCGGGCGGAACTCGCGTATCACCGCTGGCGAACTGCGCTCTGCCTAATACGAGGTCTTTCTGTGGTCCGGCCCGGCCGGGATGGGAATGATCACCAATGCCAGCAGAGTTCACGCGCACCTATGCCGCCGAAGACGTTCTGCCCGAACCGCACGCGTTCCGTAGCTGCGATGACACCGACACCCAGGTCTTCGCGGCCTGGCCCGGGGCCGAGCCCCCGGCGGCCGAGCCCGCGACCGAGCCCGCGCCGGCCGAGCCCGGGGTGTCTCTGGCGGAGCCTGCGGCGGCGGAGCGCACGCCGGCCGAGCCCGGGGTGTCTCTGGCGGAGCCTGCGGCGGCCGAGCCCGCGCCGGCCGAGCCCGGGGTGTCTCTGGCAGAGCCCGCCGCGGTCCCTCCGGCGGTGCCTGCCGCAGTGCGTGCGGCGATGCCCGTGGCAGGGCCGGCCGCCCCGGCCCGGAGCCGGCCGCCCGTCGACGTCCGGCGGCTCCGGTACCCGGCGGAACCGTCCCGTTTCGCGCTGGCCGCGTCGGCGTCCATCCTGCTGATCGGCCTTGGCCTGCTGCTGGTGGCCCGGCTGGCGGGCGTCCGCTGGCTGGCCGCCGCCGTCGCCCTGGCGGTCATCGCGCTGGGATCATGCTGGTGCTGCGCGCAGGCCTACCGCGCGCATCTGCTCGGCCGCGCCGCGCAGGTCACGCCGGGCACGTTCCCCGTGCTCAGCGCCGCCATCAGCGAGGTGAGACAGCAGCTGGGCTACCTCCGGCCGGCCGATGTCTTCGTGTCCGCCACGGCGCGGCGCGCCCTGCTCATCAGCACCTTCGGGCCGCACGTCCTGGTCATCGGGGGAGACCTGGCTGCGGACCTTAGCAAGCCGGGGAACCGGGCCCAGCTGGATTTCGCGCTCGCCATGTTCTTCGGCAGGCTGAAGGCCAGGAGCCTGGCGTGGCCGCCGGCCCGCGTCGCCATCGACGTGCTGCGGCTCTCGTGCGTGCTGAACGTCCTCGTCGCACCGTGGGACCGGGCCATCGTCTATACCGGGGACCAGGTCGCCGCGGCGTGCTGCGGCAGCCTCGATGAGTCGGTCATCGCGCTCAGCCGGCTGCTGGCCACGCCGGATTGCGCCCCCAGCGCCGACGTGACCGGTCTGCTGCGGCAGGCGGCATCGGTACGGCGGCGCCGGTTTCGCCGTCTGCCGCTGCTGTACGCCCGGTCGCCGCGGCTGACCGACCGCTACCTCAACCTGCTCAGCTTCGCGGGCCACGCGGCGCCGCGGGAAGCCCGCGCCTTCCATCAGGAGCGGGCGGGCGGGACGGACCGCTGGGTCTGGGACGTCCTGGCCCGGCCGGCGCCGCGGCACCGGTACGGCCCGCGCCACACGCTGGCCGCGGTGGCCATCGCCGTGAGCGTCCTGTGTGTCGCGGCGGCGGGGTACGGGCTGTTCTCCCCGGTATACCCGCACCTGCTGGCCGTGCTGGGGCGGGCGCCGGGTCCGCGGCCGGCGGCGGCTGCTGCTGCCCCCGTGCGGCCGTCGCCGGGGCCCTCGGCCGCAGCGGCCCCGCCCGCCTCGTTGGTGTTCCCCGATACCCCCACGGACGCGGTCGCGGCGCTGCAGACGCACGTACCGGCCGCCTTCGCCGGCTCGTGCGCCTCCTTCACGCCGCAGCCGATGCCGACGGGGCTGGTCGCCGCGGTGACCTGCACGCCGACCGGGAGCGGCGCACCCGCGCACCTGGAGTACTACCAGTACGCGACCGCGGCCGACCTGAACGGCGTGTTCAGCCACGACACCCAGGGCGTTCCGGCAGGCGGCACCTGCGACCAGGGCGGCCAGCGCGGGACGTACCACTTCGCCACGGGCTCCGCCGGGACCTGGGCGTGCTTCTCCGATATCGCCGGGATGAGCCAGATGATCTGGACCAGCACCCGCCTGAACATTCTGGCTACGGCGAATGACCACACCCAGACGCCTCAGCAGCTGAGTAACTGGTTCTTCTCACCGGCCGAGACCGGCCCGCGCTGAGCAGGACCTGGCACGGGGCCGGGGGAGCGGCGCCGGGGGCCAAGGCCTGGCCACATCCGGTGGCCTCTGGCACGCTGAGCGATGGCATCCCCTGCAATCACTTCCCTGGAGCCGACATGACGATCCTGGATCCGGCCAAGCCCGCCCACGCCACGGCCCAGGAGCGGCTGCGGTCCGAGCCGATCATCTGGCTGACCACCGTGACCCCGGGCGGGCAGCCACAGTCCACTCCCGTCTGGTTCTTGTGGCAGGACGGAACGTTCCTGATCTACGGGGCCGCCCACGGGCCGAAGAACGCCAGCATCGCGGCCAACCCGCACGTCTCGCTGCACCTGGAGGGTAACGGGCGGGGCGGCGCGAACGTCATCTTCGAGGGCGAGGCCTGGATTGACCCGGACGGCCCCCGCGCCGACGCGGTGCCCGATTACGTCGAGAAGTACCGGACGTTCATCGACTCCTACGGGTGGACACCGCAGAGCTTCGCCGCTGACTACCCGCACGTGATCCGGGTGACCCCCGCCCGCGCCCGCATCTGGTAACCCCGCCCCGGGCAGGCGGAGCCGCCAGGCCACCGGAGCCGCCAGGCCGCCCCGGGCGGTTCACCACGCGGGGAGGTTGAACGGGCGCAGTTCCGGCGGCGGCTGGTACGGCAGGAACGCCGGCGGGGCAGCGGAGACGGTGCCTCCGGTGGAGAAGATGTTGTCGGCCGGCCCGAGCGCCGCGGCCTGCGCGTTCAGGGCGGCGGGGGTCAGGGCCGCGCTGTTCCAGTGCCCGGTGCCGAGCCGGTTCATCAGGGTCTGGACGGCGGTGATGGTCTCGGCCGGGGTGAACGCGCCGTGCCCGGGCCGGTGCACGAAGATCTGCCGCAGCATCGACTGGCCCCGGCCTGCTGCGCCGCTGGCCGGTAGGCCTGCTCGTTTTCCGGCACGACCAGGCCGTCACCGGTGGTGTGCATGGTGAGCACCGGACCGTCAGCCGGCCGTCGAAGGTGATGTTCTGCGCCAGGTAACGCACCGCGGATGGTGTGGCGCTGATCCGCGGGGCCTGGTTGAGCTTGCTCAGGTCGGCGGTCAGGCTCAGCCCGGCGGCGTGGTAGAGCGCGACCACCTCGGGGGCGCCGGACGAGCGCGTGACGGCGACAAGGAAGGCTGCGCCGCCCCTGGGCCATCGCCGCGCCGCCTTGCTACGATCACACTGCGTTGCGCTCAGGCCTCGCGAAAGTCCCGTCAGCGGGCATGGCACCAGGGGGAAGACGATGGCGTCTCAGCTGAATCCGTATCTCAACTTCAACGGCACCACGCGCCAGGCAATGGAGTTCTACCAGCGGGTGTTCGGCGGCACCCTCACCCTCAACACGTTCGCTGACCTGGGGGCCAAGGACTCGCCCGACGCCGACCGGATCATGCACGCGATGCTGGACACGGACGCCGGCTACACGCTCATGGCCGCCGACGTCACCAGCGACATGGAATATCACCCCATGGCCGGATTCGCGATCAGCCTCAGCGGTGACGACGGCGAGGCCCTGCGCGGCTACTTCCAGCAGCTGTCCGCCGGCGGGACCACGACCATGCCGCTGCAGAAGCAGGTCTGGGGCGATGAGTTCGGCATGTGCCTGGACCAGTTCGGTGTCTCCTGGCTGGTCAACATCTCCCAGCCGTAGGCCCGGAAACCTGGCCTGAGCCCGGTGCGGGCTGACTCCCCGGCATGCAGCGGCGCCGGGCAACTGCCCGGCGCCGCGCTGTTCCCGCTGGGGCCGGCGTCCGGCCAGAATCAGGTGGACACCAGGTCACACACGAAGATGAGGGTCTCGCCCGGCGCGATCACGTTCCCGGCGCCCCGGTCCCCGTAGGCCAGGTCCGGCGGGATGATCAGCTGACGCCGGCCGCCGACCTTCATCCCCTGCACGCCCTGGTCCCAGCCGGCGATGACCCGGCCGGCGCCCAGCTGGAACTGCAGCGGGTCGCCCCGGTTCCAGCTCGCGTCGAATTCCTCGCCGGTCGAGTAGGCGACCCCGACGTAGTGAACCTGGACCGTGTCGCCCGCCTTCGCCTCACGGCCATCACCTTCCCAGATGTCGGTGATCTGCAGGTCGGTGGGCGGCTCCCCGCCGGGGAAGTCGATCTCGGGCTTGCCGATGCTCATACGTGCCTCTCTCGGTAGCTCTCAACAGTGGCGCCCCGGGCCGCCGGGTCCGCTGAGCCGGCCGAGCCGGTCCTGTGCGTCGCGTCCGGTGGCCCGCCTGCGCCACGCGCCAGGTTATGCGCGACCTGCGCAACGAGACGGCCGTTTTCGCTGCAGGGCCCGCTGACCCGTGTGCAGCGACGGCCGGCGCGCATGCGCGGCGGGGGTGATTGTGGGTAAAAAAGCTCCATGACGGATGCCGACGGGGGAGGCCCCCGGCTGGTGGTCAACGAGGCCGAATGGCAGTGGGTGACGGAGTCGGTGTCTGGCGACTGGGTGCTGCGCGCGGTGCTGGACGACGGCGGCCGGGTCGCTTACGCCGCCGATCCCACCCTGGCCACCTTCCAGGTCGTGGCGGAGAGGGGGAGCGCGTGCCGGCGCCCTCCGCCCTGAGCTGCCCGGGAATGGTGCGGGGCCTGCAGGAGAGAGCGGCCCGGGCTTTCCCGGCCGAGCATGTCCAGGATGCCGACGGGTGGCAGCTGCGGCATGCTTCCGTGTGGATATCCGTCAGGCGGTCGGCTCGGACTGCAGCTGGCGGACCACGTCCAGCGCGTCACCGACGTGCCGGCCGATGTTGGTCATCGAGTTGAAGACGTGCCGGACCGTGCCCTGGCGGTCGATCACGTAGGTGACCCGGCCGGGCAGCAGACCCAGCACGGACGGGACCCCGTACTGCTTGCGGACCTTACTGCCCTGGTCGCTGAGCAGCGTGAAGGGCAGGCTGTGGCCGCCGGCGAAGGCGGCATGCCGGCCGACGGAGTCGGAGCTGACCCCGATCACCTCGGCGCCGGCGGCGGAAAAGACCTCGTAGCTGTCACGGAAGGCGTACGCCTCGGCCGCGCACCCGGACGTGCTGTCCCGGGGATAGAAGTACAGGACCACCACCCGTTCACCGAGCCGGTCCTGCAGCCGGACCGGCTCACCCGACTGCGACGGGAGGGTGAAGCCGGGGGCCATGTCGCCGGCCTGAATGCCGCGTGCCATGCTCCGCCTGCTTCCCTGGGTTCCGGCACCGCGTCAGCGGGCCGGTGCGTTCAGCCCGAGGCGCCGCAGCTCGATGATCAGGCAGCGGTCCTCGACGTAGAGCAGCCCGGCGTCCTCGGCGATGGCACGGGCCTGCGCGGAGGCGATGCCCAGCTGCAGCCACAGCGCGGTAGCGCCCGCTGCGACCGCCTGGCGGGCGATGTCCGGCGCCTGCCAGGGCGGGCGGAACACATCGACCAGCCCGATCTGTTCGGGGACGTCGCCGAGGGTCCGGTAGACAGGCTCGCCGAGGATCGTGCTGGCGTGCGGGTTGACTGGGATGATGCGCCAGCCATGCCGCTGCATGTGCGCCGGAACCGCATGCGCCGCCTTGGCCGGCGCAACGCTCGCGCCCACCACGGTGATGGTGTCGTAGGTGGTCAGGATGCGCTCGACGAGCGCGTCGGTGCCGCTCACCCGCTCACCTTAACGCCGCAGGGTCATAGTGCCGGTCCCGGGGTTTGGCGGCCATCGTGGTGGACAGATGAAGCGGACAACACAAAGGAAAGGACCGCGTCATGGCGACGGAGGACAAGGCGGCCCACAAGGCCACGGAAGTCAAGGGCGACGTCAAGGAGACCCTGGGCAAGGCGACCGGCGACCAGGAACTGGAAGCCGAGGGCAAGGGCGACCAGGCCAAGGGGAACCTCAAGCAGGCTGGGGACAAGGTCAAGGACGCGTTCAGGAAGTAGTCGGCCCGGCCACAGCCGGCCCGGCTCCAGCCGGATGCCGCAGCATGGGACCGCTCAGCTGGCTGGTGCCCGTCCGGGCCGGCCAGCCGTGGTGCTGAGCTGCGCATCCGGCTGATACGTATAGGCGGCCGCTGGCCGCACCGGGCAGACGGGGCCGGGCAGACTGGGCGGGTGGACGTGCTGGCAACGCTGGATCTGCGCTCGTGCCGGGTGGTGCTGCGCCGGGCCGCGGCCGGTGATCTGCCCGCGATCGTGGATCTGCTCGCCGCTGAGCAGCTCGGCGCCACCCGCGACGGTGCGAGGACCGCCGCGAACTGGGCCGCACGCCGCCGGATTCTGGGCGCAGTACTGTTGTGTCGCCCGTTGTTTCAGGCTGGGAGGCCGGCATGACCGCGACCAGCGATGTCCCCGCCGTGATGCCGGCGGCGTTCATCGGGCACGGGAACCCGATGAACGCGATCGAGATCAACCGGTACTCCAGCGCGTGGCGGGCCTTCGGGCGGGCGGTGCCGCGCCCGCGCGCCATCCTGGTCGTGTCCGCCCACTGGTACATCAACGCGACCGCGGTCACCGCGATGCCGCGGCCCCGCACCATTCACGACTTCTACGGCTTTCCGCCGGAACTGTTCGATGTCCAGTACCCGGCGCCCGGCCTGCCCGAGCTCGCCGGCGAGATCAAGGACATCGTGAAGCCGACGTGGATCGGGGCCGACGTCGACAGCTGGGGGATCGACCACGGCACCTGGTCGGTCCTCGTGCACGCGTTCCCGGACGCGTCCATCCCCGTGGTCCAGCTGTCAGTCAACGCCGACAAGGACTTTGATTACCACCTGGAACTGGGCCGGAAGCTGGCCCCGCTGCGCGAGCGCGGCGTGCTGGTGGTGGCCAGCGGGAACGTGGTGCACAACCTGCGGGCGGTGCAATGGAGCCTGACCGATGACGGCTACGACTGGGCCCAGCGTTTCGACGAGGATGCCAAGGCCCAGATGCTGTCCGATCCGACCGCCGTGGCCCGGCTCGACGCCCATCGCGACTACCGGCACGCCGTGCCGACACCGGACCACTTCATCCCGTTGCTGTACCTGGCCGGGCTGGCCGGTGCGGACCGTCCCGGCAACGTGGATGTCCTCGTCGACGGCTACACCTACGGCTCGCTGTCCATGACGGCCTACACTCTCGGGCTCGCCTGCCCACACGCCGCAGGCACCGGCGGATCCCCGCAGCCATCCGCCGACCTCCCCGCCGACGAGACCAACATCTGAACCAGCGCGCCGTGGAGCGCGTCATGGGCCGTCAGCAGATCGGCCGCCTCATGCGCGGCGCGGTGCCGAAGTTCGTCTCGGCGACGCCGCAGCCGGTGAATCCGGCGGCGCGGTAAAAGCCCAGGGCATGCGGGTTCGCGGTCACGTCCAGGCATCGGGCCCCCCGTGCCCGCAGCACGTCCGCGATGCGGTTGACCAGGGCCGTGGCGATCCCGCGCCGCATCCATACCGGATCCACGAACAGGTCTTCCAGGTCGGCGGTTCCGCCGGCCTCGATCCAGGTGGCGAAGCCAACGACCGCGCCGTCCTCTTCCGCGACATGAGTGCGGCCCTCGGCTAGCCCTTCCGGCGCGGTGCAGCAGGGCCGGATCCACGTTGACGGCCAGCGCCGACCTGACCGCCCGGGAAAGGGACGTGCTGCTGCTGCTCGCCCGGGGGCGCAGCAACGCGGAGATCGCCACGGCCCTGTTCGTCAGCGAGGCCACCGTCAAAACCCACGTCGGCAACCTGCTGGCCAAGTTCGGCCTGCGCGACCGGGTCCAGGCGGTCATTCTCGCCTACGAGACCGGGCTGGTCGTCCCGGGGGAACCGGCCGGGGAGTGAAAGGAAAAGGCACAAGAGATGATGGCGGGAGATCTAAGTACGCGCCATAGCGGGAATGCACCAGGTAATGCCGGGTAGTTTGCCCCGGTAAATACGGCCGGAGGGAGGGGGAGCACCTGCCGGGTCGTAATGCCGTCGGGCAGCAAGCGAGTGACGTGACGTCCCCTCCGGGAGACTCACCGGAGCCTATACGCGTCCGCCGCCCGGCGGATCTGCTGTTCGCGGTCCTCTCGCTGACGGTCGTGGTCGTCGTGATCGGCTCGATCCGGGCCCTGCCGCTCGGCAGCACCGAGCTGTCGGACGACGTGTCGCACTGGCTGCAGCACATCCCGCGCTGGCTGTCGTCGCTGGCCGCGGTGGCCGCCGGCGTCGGCTGTTTCCTGTTCGCGATCCTGGTGCTGGTCATCCTGGTGCGTAACCAGTGGCGGGACGCGCTCAACGCCGGCGTCGCCGCGCTGACCGCCGCGGCGGCCGCGACCGTGGCGTGGACCATCTGGCGGATAGAGGGCGGCGCCGTCGCGCAGGCAGTGATCCACGGCAAGAACCCCAGCATGTTCGTGGTCAACACCGCGTTCGTCGCTTTCCTGGTCGGCAGCGACCTGAGCCGGCGATCCCGCTGGTCGCGATGGTGCACGGGCTCGGCGGCGGCGCTGATGCTTACCGGGCTCGCCATCGACACGCTCACGCCGTACGCGGTGGTCCTGGTGCTGTTCGGCGGGCTGATGATCGGCTGGCTGGTCCGCTGGCTGCTGCGCGCGGCGTCGGTCCGGCCGGGCACCGCTGAGCTGATGGCCTGGCTGCGCCGGCACGGCGCCGGCATCGGTGACCTCGCGGCGGCCGACCCGCGCCACCAGGGCCGGCTGGAGGGCACCCTCACCGACGGCACGCCGATCGACGTGCACCTCGCCGACCGCGACACCCGCGGATCGGGCGTCGCGCGGCAACTGTGGTCGCTCATCCGGCTGCGGCCGGTCGTCGCCGGGCACGTCCCGCTCAGCTCGCGCGCCCAGCTCCAGCAGCTGGCGCTGTCGAGTTCGCTGGCGCAGAAGGCCCAGGTGCCGAGCCCGTCCGTGCTGCTTCTCGAGGAGATGCCGAACGAGACCCTGGTGCTCGTCATGGCCAGGCCGCGCGGTCACCCGCTGGACGGCACGGTCAGCACCGAGAGCGCGACGGCGCTGTTCACGTCGCTGCGTGCCCTGCACGACACCGGCATCGCGCACCGCGACCTGCGGCCCGGGAACCTGCTGCTGAACGGCTCGTCGGCCGGCTTCGGCTCGCTCGACGCGGCCGTGCCAGGGGCCAGCGTGCTGGTCCGCCGGCTGGACCTGGCCCAGCTGCTGGCCACCCTCGGCCGGGCCGCCGGGCCGGCCAGCGCGGTCGAGGCGTTGCGCTCCGGTTACGGCCCGGTGGACGAGGCCGCCGTCGCCGCGGTCATGCAGCCGCTCGCCCTGGCCCCGTGGGGCTGGTCGGCGATGCGCAGCGCCGAGGGATGCCTGACCCAGGTGCGCCACCAGCTGCTCGGCCCGGACACGGCGGTGCCGGCCGCCCGGCTCGAACGTTTCCGGTGGCGGACCGTGCTCAGCGCGGTCGCCCTCACGATCGCCGCGTACCTGCTCATCGGGCAGATCTCGAAGGTGAACCTGCTCGGCACGCTGAAGGAGACCAACCTCGCCTGGTTCGCCGTCGCCGTCGTGGCGTCGGCCATCACCTACTTCGCGGCCGCCGCGAACCTGGCCGCGTTCGTGCCGAAACGGCTGTCCCCGGTCCGCGGGTTCTTCGTCCAGCTCGCGACGGCTTTCGTGGGCGTCGCCATGCCGCCGTCCGTCGGCCACGTGGCCGTCAACTCCCGCTACCTGCACCGGCAGAACGTGGACGAAAGCTCGATCGCCGCGGCCGTCACCCTGTCACAGCTGGTGAACGTCGTCATGACTGTCCTGCTGCTGGTGGCCCTGGGCCTGCTCACCGGGTCCGGCCTCAGCCGGTTCCACCTCGTGCCGGGGACGGACGTGCTCATCGCCCTGGCCGTGATCGCCGCCGCGGCCGCCATCCTGCTGCTGATCCCGCAGACCCGCGCCTCGCTGAGCCGCATGGTGTGGCCGCACCTGCGCGGCGTCTGGCCCCGGCTGCTGGACGCCCTGTCCAACCCGGTCCGGCTGGCCCTCAGCGCCGCCGCGAACCTGCTGCTGACCGCCGCCTACCTGCTGGCCTTCTTCGCCTCGCTGTACGCCGTCGGCGCGCACCCGGCGATCCTGCCCGCCGCCGTGGTCTACCTGGCCGGAAACGCGGTCGGCTCGGCCGCGCCGACCCCCGGCGGCCTCGGGGGAGTGGAAGCCGTCCTGGCGGCCGGCCTGACCGGCATAGGCATTCCCGCGCACGAGGCCATCCCCGCGGTCCTGGTGTTCCGGGTGGCCACCTTCTGGCTGCCCATCCCGGCCGGCTGGCTCGCCTACCTCGGCCTGCAGCGCAGCGGCACGCTGTAGCCCCGCCCCGGGGCGAGGCCTGGCTAGACCGGCTCGGGGGTGCGCTCCGGCCACTCGATGGTGACGACGGAGTTGGTGCCGCCGAAGGGGTTGGGCTCGTAGCGTTCCGCGTGCCAGGAGTTTTCCCAGCGTTCGCCGTCGAGCAGGTACCGGTACCGGTAGCTGTGGCCCGGCTCCAGAGCGATGGTGACCTGCCAGGCGCCGTCGCTGCCGCGCTGGAGAGCGATGTTCTCCGGCGACCAGCCGTTGAAGTCCCCGCACAGCGCCACGTTTCCGGCGCCCACCTCGCCCGGCAGGGTGAAGGTGACGTCGACGGTGCGGGCCATCGCTGGCCCGGCGTGTTCCGCCGTGGCGTCCGTGGCCGCCTGGTCCGGTACGGCGCCTGGCCCGGCCCGTTCCTCATCCCGGGCAGGGGCTGCTGCCCTGGTCCGCCGCAGCACGCGGTCGTACAGGAAGGCGGACGGCCGCCGGACGGCCGCATAAGGCAGCTTAACAATCCTGCGTGAGATGATGACGGCTTCCATCGAGCTCTTCCTTTGGTGGTTGGGCTGCGCTGCATCCCGTCCGGCCGTGACGGGTACTTGGTCACTTTGCCCGGTCCAGGGCGGCTATACAACGACCGACAGGCCCGATTTTTCCGCCCTGTCCGTGATGGTGCCCGTGGTCTGTATCTGGGGCCTGCCCGTTCCCTCTGTCAGGTGAAGCATGGCTTAACGCACAGTGACACGGGGGTGAAATAGACCGTGATGACCGGAAGCTATATGGGATACGTAAGGGGCAGTGACCCGCTGCACGGCTTTCTCAGTACGATCATCCGCGACCGCATGGGGGTGTGCGAGCCGCATCCCGCGTTCCGTGTCTACCGCCTGAACGGCAGCAATGTGGTCTACGCATACGAGGAGAAGTTCAGCGGCTCCAAGATCATCTGCAAGTTCTACGGCCCGAGATTCGACCGCGACCGGGCGGCGTCGATGGCGCACCAGGAATACCGGGGGCTCGAGACGCTGCGCGGCTACGACCTGATCGGGTCGCCGCACCACGTGATCCGCCCGCTGGGCGTCAGCCCCGACTTGGGCGGTGTGCTGGCGGTCGAATACTATCCCGGCGAGCAGTTCAGTGACGCGATCGCGCGCGCGACGCAGCACCGCGATGACGCGCACCTTTACCGGCGGCTGACGGCGCTCGCCTCCTTCCTCGCCACCCAGCACAACCGGACCGCCAACGGGGCCAGCGTCGATTTCGAACCCGAATGCCGGTACTTCGGCTCGCTGGTCGGCCAGCTCAAGAAGGCTCACCGCATCGGGCAGTGGGACATCGACGAGCTCTGCTGGCTGCGTGACTGCTGGCGTGACCGGCCGCGGATGTGGCAGGACCGGCAGGTCTGGCTGCACGGGGACGCGACCCCCGCCAACTTCCTGTTCGGCCCGGGCATGGACGTCGCCGCCATCGATCTCGAGCGGATGAAGCGCGGCGACCGGATGTTCGATGTCGGGCGGGTGGCCGGGGAACTCCTGCACGCGTTCATGAACGCCGGCCAACGGCACCGCGCGGAGCCGTTCGTCGCGCATTTCCTCCGGGCGTACAGCGACCACTTCCCCGACCCGCAGCGGACGTTCGAGTCGCTGAGCGCCCGCGCGCCGTACTACATGGCCCTCAACCTGCTGCGGATCGCACGGAACGACTACATCAGCCCGGAGTACGGCGGGCGGCTCGTGCGACAGGCCAAGAAGCTGCTCCAGTCCGCCTGAGCCCGCCCGGACGGCGGCGGGCACGATTGCCGCCGTCCGCGGCAGGGCATAATCAGCGATGCATGGACATTCGAGCGATCGCCTTCGACGTGAACGGCACGCTGGTCAGGATCCTGACCGACGAAGGCATGGACCAGATCTTCCGGGCCGCCGCGCACTTCCTCACCTACCAGGGCATCGATCTGTGCCGGGACCAGGTCCGGGACCTGTACGGCCAGGTCATGAAGGAACAGCAGCACGCCAGCCCGGAGGAACATCCCGAATACGACGCGGTGGCGATCTGGCGCCGCATCGTCGAGGGGCACGCAACGGATTTCACCCGCGCCCTGCCGGCCGCGAAGCTCGAGCAGATGCCGTTGTTCCTGGCCGAGATGTCGCGCGGCATCTCGCGTCACCAGCTGGGCCTCTACCCGCACGTCCGCGAGGTGCTCGGCGTTCTGCGCGAGTGCTATCCGCTCGCCATCGTCACCGATGCGCAAAGCGCGTACGCGCGCGGTGAACTGCACCGGGTCGGCCTGCTCGGCTACTTCGACCCGATCGTCGTGTCCGGGGACTACGGGTACCGCAAGCCCGACCGGCGGCTCTTCCAGTTCGCCCTGGACGGGATGAACGTGGCCGCCGGGAACGCGCTGTACGTCGGCAACGACATGCACCGGGACATATTCGGGGCGCGCGAGGCCGGCCTGACGACGGTGATGTTCGATTCCGATCAGGGGACGAAGGACTACCAGGGCTGCGTGCCCCACTACACGATCACGGACCTGCGCGATCTGCTGACTATTCTCGGCCTGCCCTGACGCTCATCTCGTGATAATGCCTCTGCCGTGCTTCACTCTCGTTCTGCTAACAATCCGGCTGACCCGAGAATGGCGTAATAGTTCTCGGCCGTACCCTCTTGCGGTGCTTGTTACGTGCCAGTAACGTGCTTACTGGCAGCAATTCCGGTGGAGTGGCGGGAGCGGCGTCCTCGATGGGCGCCGGCCACGATCACCCTGACGTCGCAACCCGGCTTCAACGCGCTGACGGGCGGCACCGTGAGCGGGACCTACACCATTCCGCGCTTCGCGCACTGCCTGCTGGCCACGCCGCTGATCAACCTCACGCTTCCCGGGCCGGACAACACGATCTCGCTGACGTTGGGCGCGGCCACGTCCGGCTGACCGCCAGAACCCGGGGCGGAAGACCGGGGCTAGTGGTACCCCGCGATCATCAGGACGATGAACACGGCCATCGCAGCGGCCGCAAGTACCAGGATTACGGTGCTGACGCGCATGAGGACCCAGTCCCGGCGTGCCGTCCGTTGCCGATCCTTCAACGGAATTCTGGGCCTGGGCGGATGATAGCCCGGGGGAGGATCGTGCAGATAGATTCCTCTGGTCAGAGTCCCCCTGCGTCTCCTTGGGCCACCGAGATAAACCATCGGGCCTCCCGCCGCCTTCTGCTGCCAGCCTACCGCCCCGTATGTGTGCGCCGGTGGTCCGTGCAGCTGTAACGGGGCAGGGCTAGGCGATGATGCCGTGCGCCCGGTTCCAGCGCTGCGCGGACTGATAGCCGTCGACCAGGCCCCAGATCCACGCGCCGATCAGGAGCGGGATACCGATGAGGATGATCGACAGGATCCAGCCCAGCGCGTACAGGCCCAGGATGATGCAGCCCTTGCCCACTTCCCCGTTGACCATCGACCCGAGCCCGGGGAGAAGGAGGGAAAGGACGAGCCCCAGGACCGGGTTCTTGGGCACCACGACCTGTCCCTGAGGCTGCCCGTACGGCCACCCTGGGGGCTGCGCGCCGGCCGGTGGCGCTCCCCACGGCTGGGCCTGCTGCTGGGCCGGCGGGGGCGGGGCTTGCGGCGGGAGCTGCGTCCGGGCGGCCGCTTGACCTGACGCCCACGGCGCGGACTGCCGGGCGGCACCGCCCGGCGAGGCCCAGGCGTCCGGCCGGCTCGCGGCGGACGGTGACGGGGCTCCTTCTGGCGGGGCAGCGTCCGGCGGGGCAGCTTCTGACGGGGCTCCGGGGGGCGGCACGGCCCGGCTGCCGCCTTCAGCGCCCGGCCACGCGGAGGAGTCCGGCCCATAGCTCATGTGTTTTCCCCGTTTCTATCGAACGATAGGCGCGCGTCACACGCACGCCGAGAACGGTCCGCGGGATGCATACCTGGCGCGACAAAAATGCCTTCAGGCACCGCTGGCTAACCGCTTAGGCCCTTGGCTGCTATCGCGCTAACCGCCAGTGGAATTGTCCCACCATTGACCCCCGGCAGGCCGGGTGCCTATTTTCAAGCCTGATTCGGAAATTCTTGCGTATGGCGGGATATCTGGATTCGGCTGGCAAGACATTAATACGTGAGGCGGGCAGCCCTGTCAACAGCAAGTGACGTTTTACATCGGCATATATCTATTACGCGCCAAGTGCCACATAAGTGCGGTTTACGGCGGGACGGCCATTCGCTGCCGTCGGCTGGTGATCTGGGCCCGCCGTCCCGTTCCGGGCTGCCGCGGTCAATGGCCGGCGGCCCCGGCGGCCGCCCTACTGGACCTGGGTTTCCTTGCTGTAGACCGTCTGGCCAGTGCCGAGCGGGGTGAACCCGACCCGGACCCACTTGCCCGCGGCCAGGTCAGCGAAGTCAGCGGCGACGCCCTGCTCCACCGCTTTGCCGGTCACCGAGCCGCCCGATTCGGTGTGCAGGTAGTCCCCGGAATTGTCGCCCCACTGCACGAACCACAGGCCGTCGCTGGCCGTGACGACGGAGCCGGCCACGTGCGATCCGCCGGCCGCGAGGTGAGTGGCCGTGACCGCGGCCACGACGGGCGCCTGCGCGGCCGGCTGGGACGGCAGCCCCTGCAGGATGCGGGCACTGGCGCTGGCCGCGGCGCCCGACGGCAGCAGGGCGGCGCCGACGCCCAGCACACCGGTCGCCACGCTGCCGGCGACCGCGGTGAGATCACCCGACCCCCCCAGCACGTTCGTGACCTTGAAAATGACCAGCAAGAGCGCGGCGAACATCACCAGCAGCGCGCCGACGACGAGCTGGACCACAATGATCATGCGGTCATTGCCGGCGCCGGCGGCTCCGCCCGGGTTGCTTCCGTCTCCACCTGGCATCTCACTGACCCCCAGCTCTGTGCTTCCGCTTCCAGGAGCACAGAGGGGCCTGTGCCGCCGCTGATACAGCGGCCGCCACGGCATATCGGTGAGCGGGCCGCGGCGGCCGCGGGACGGTGGCCCCGCTAGGACAGCAGGGCGGCGACCGCCTCGACGACGACCTTCCGCCGGGCCGCCGGCGCGGTGTCGTCGACCAGTGCGTCGAACTCGGGCACGTTGGCGCTCCAGAAGCCGGACAGGTGCAGGACCAGCCCGAGCAGCACGCTCGGCGGGAACCGGGCCGGCAGGATTCCGCTCGCCTGCGCGTCGGCCACCGCCCTGACCTTGGCGGCGTTGCTGGCCAGCACGACCGGCAGCAGATCGCGCGTGCCCGCCCGCTCGAGCCGGTACCACGTCGCGATCCGCTGCACCCACGGGCGCTGCTCGTAGGAGTCGAACAGCCGGCCCGCGTATTCCGGCAGGCTGGCCGGGTCGATCGGCACGGCATCGACGGTCTCCCGGCACATGTCGTCGAAGACGGCGTCGACGGCCGACGACGCGACGCCCGAGCACCTGGATCCGCTCGGGCACCACTGACCGGGCCGGGCGCGTGCCCCTAGCTGAGCAGGGCGCCGCCGTCGACGACGACCTGGCTGCCGGTCATGTACGACGCCATGTCGGAGGCGAGGAAGAGGACGACCTTGCCAATCTCGTCCGGCTCGCCCATCCGGCGCATCGGGATCTTGGCCAGGAACGCGGCCTGCAGCGCCTCGGCGTCCGCTCCTTCGGCCGGCCCGGTCATGCTCTGCGTGCCCGGTGTCACGACACCGCCGGGAGCGACCGCGTTGACCAGGATGCCGAACGGCGTCAGCTCGGCGGCGGCGTTCTTGGTGAAGCCCCACACGCCGTGCTTGGTCGCGTCGTAGGCGGCCAGCCCGATCATGGACGGGTGCAGCGCGTCGATGGACGTCACGTTGATGATCCGGCCGCCGTGGCCCTGCTTCTTCATGAGCTCCGAGGCGAACTTGGTGAACAGGTAGACCCCGCGCAGGTTGACCGCCACCACCCGGTCGAAGGTGCCGGGCTCGAGCTCGGCCAGCGGGACGTTCGGGTAGATGCCCGCGTTGTTGACCAGGATGTCGACGCCGCCGAACAGGCGCACGGCCTCGTCGATCACGTCCCGGACGTCGAATTCGTCCCCGACGTCCGCGGTCCTGCCCTCGGCCCGGTATCCCGCTTCCGACAGCTCCTTGGCGGCCAGCGTGGCCCCCTCGCCGTCGATGTCGGCGATGAGCACGCTGGCGCCCGCCTCGGCCAGCCGCCGGGAAATTCCCTGCCCGATGCCGGCCGCGCCACCGGTGACGATCGCGGTCTTGCCGGTCAGATCGAGGAGTTCGGCCACTGACTTCATGACGTTCACGCTCCTTCCAGGGGCCTTCCTGACCTCCAGAATTACGCTAGGCCGCAGCTTTTGTTTACGTCAGAGTCAAAAGTCACCCGGTCCTCACCCGGTCCTCACCTGGTCCTCACCTGGTCCTCGTCGGGGCCCATTCGACGCCCGTTCGGCGCACGGTAGGCTGACCTGTCGTCCGCTTCTGATGGAGCCGCCTGCCCATGCTCAGCCCGACCCTGATCGACTCACTGTTCCCGGTGAACCTGCCCGGCCCGGAGGCCTGGGAGGAGCGGTACCCGCCGCGCGACCTGCCGGCCGGGGCCGAAGTCACCCGGTTCTCGCCCAGCCCCACCGGTTACCTGCACATCGGCGGGGTCTACGTGGCCATCATCGACGCGGACGTCGCGCTGCATACCGGCGGCGTCTACCTGCTGCGGATCGAGGACACCGACCAGGCCCGCGTCACCGAGGGCGCCGTCGACCAGTTCTCGTCCGCCCTGACGTACTTCTCGATCAGCCCGCAGGAAGACGACCTGAACGGGCGGTACGGCCCGTACGTGCAATCCAGCCGCGCGGAGATCTACCTGACCTACGTGCGGGAGCTGCTGCGCCACGACAAGGCGTACCTGTGCTTCGCGACCAAGGCCGACCTGGAGGAGATCAGCAACCGGCAGCGGGCGGCCGGCGCGCTGCCCGGCTACTACGGGAAGTGGGCGATCTGGCGGGACGCCTCCCCGGAGCAGGTCGAAGAGCGGCTCCGGGGAGGCGACCCGTACGTGGTGCGGTTCCGCTCACCGGGGCTGGCCGGGGGCCGGGTGACGTACTCGGATGCGATCCGCGGCATGCTGAGCGCGGACGACAACCGCAACAACGCCGTCATCCTGAAGAGCAGCGACCAGCCGCTGCGCCTGCCGACCTACCATTTCGCGCACGCGGTCGACGATCACCTGATGCGGGTCAGCCTGGTCGTGCGGGGCGAGGAATGGATCTCCTCGGTCCCGCTGCACCTTCAGCTGTTCAACGCGCTCGGCTTCCCCCAGGTCCGGTATGCGCACATCGCCCCGCTGATGAAGCAGGACGGCGGCAGCCGGCGCAAGCTGTCCAAGCGCAGGGACCCGGAGGCTAACGTCGGCTTCTACATCGAGCAGGGTTACCCGGCCGAGGCGGTGCAGTACTACCTGCGCGGCCTGGCCAACGGGCGGCTGGCCGAGATGCCGCTGCCCGAGGCGCTGGCCACCCCGATCGAGCTGTCCGAGTTCGGTGTGGCCGGGCCGCTGGTCAACCTGGTCAAGCTGGACGACATCAGCGCCGACTTCATCGCCACCCTGCCCGCCGCGGACATCCTGGGCCAGGTGATCACCTGGGCGCAGGCGTATGATCCGCCGCTGGCCAAGGTGCTCACCGCCTCGCCGGAGGCGGCGCTGGGGGCGCTGGCCATCGAGCGGGAAGAGGTCCCGAACCCGCGGAAGGACCTGCGCCGCTGGGCTGACTTCCGCACCGTGTACGGGTACTTCTTCCCGCAGCTGTTCGCCCCGGTGACCGACGCCGCGGACGACCGGTTCGCCGGCCTGGAGCCGGCCGTCGTCCGTTCGGTGGCTGAGGCGTTCGCGAGGCGGTACCAGCCACCCGCCCCGGGCACCGAATGGTTCGGGCAGATTCGCGAACTGGCCGCCGAACTCGGGTTCGCGCCCAGCCAGAAGGCCTACAAGAAGGACCCGGACGCCTACCCCGGCTCGATCCGGGAGGCGTCGCAGATCATCCGGGTGCTGCTGACCGGCACGACCCGGAGCCCGGACCTGGCCGCCGTGGCCGGGGTGCTGGGGCCCGATGAGGTACTGCGGCGGGCCCGGGCCGTGCTGGGCCCGCCTGGTTAAGCTGCCCTTATGCCCGTAGACCGGATGCTGCCCAGCGCCGAGGCCGAGCACCTGGTGGCCCTGGCGCACGACATCGCCACCTCGGAGCTGACGCCGATCGCCAGCGAGTACGAAGCCGAGAGCCGTTTCCCGCGGGAGAAGTTCCGCCTGCTGGGCAAGAGCGGGCTGCTCGGCCTGCCGTACCCGGAGCGCTGGGGCGGCGGCGACGTCAGCTACGAGGTCTACCTCCAGGTGCTGGAGGAGCTGGCCGCGGCCTGGATGACCGTGGGCGTGGGCCTGTCGGTGCACACGATGTCGTGCTACCCGCTGGCCCTGTTCGGCAGCGAGGCGCAGCGGGACGAGTGGCTGCCCGCGATGCTGGGCGGTGACCTGCTGGGGGCGTACGCGCTGTCCGAGCCGCAGGCGGGCTCGGACGCGGCGGCGCTGTCCGCCCGGGCCGTGCGCGCTGGGGACGATTACCTGGTCAGCGGGACCAAGGCGTGGATCACGCACGCCGGCCAGGCGGACTTCTACACGACCATGGTCCGCACCAGTGACGGCGGGCGCGGGGTCAGCTGCCTGCTGATTGACGCGGGCACGCCGGGGCTTTCGGTGGCCCCGCTGGAGCACAAGATGGGCCTGACTGGCTCGCCGACCGCGCAGCTGATCCTCGACCGGGCCCGGGTCCCGGTGGCGCGCCGCCTCGGGGCCGAAGGCCACGGTCTGAAGATCGCCCTGGAGGCGCTGGACTCCGGGCGGCTCGGCATCGCCGCCTGCGCGGTCGGCCTGGCCCAGGCGGCGCTGGACGAGGCCGTGTCCTACGCGGCCCAGCGTTCCCAGTTCGGCCGGCCGATCTTCGAGTTCCAGGGCCTGGGGTTCCTGCTGGCCGATATGGCGGCGGGCGTGGAGTCGGCGCGCGCCACCTACCTGGAGGCGGCCCGGCGCCGGGACCGGGGCCTGGCGTTCCACCGGCAGGCGTCGATCGCGAAGCTGGTGGCTACCGATATGGCGATGCGCGTGACCACGGACGCGGTGCAGGTGCTCGGCGGTGCCGGTTACACCCGTGACTTCCCGGTCGAGCGGTACATGCGGGAAGCGAAGGTGCCGCAGATCTTTGAGGGCACGAACCAGATCCAGCGCATGGTCATCGCCCGGGCGCTGCGCCGGGAGCTGGGCTGATAGGGCCTATTGATAAGCAGCTTTGTCGACGGAAGCGAGGGTGAGCCATGGAGGCGACGGCGATCATCACGGGCGGGTCCGGTGGCCTGGGCACCGCGGTGGTGGAGGAGTTCCTGGCCGCCGGATGGCGGGTCGTGGTGCCGTGGATCGAGGAACGGGAGCTGAAGCGGCTGCCCGAGGCGCCGCACCTGGTCACCGTGCAGGCTGACCTGTCCGACCCGGTTGCCGCGCAGGAGGCGGTTGCCCTGGCCGCCGGGTCGCCCCGGGCGCCGCTGCGCGCCTTGGTCAACCTGGTCGGCGGGTTCGCGGCCGGCGGCCGGGTCCACGAGACGCCCGTGGAGGAGTTCGAGCAGCAAGTGCAGCTGAACATCAGGCCGCTCTACGTCGCCACGCAGGCGGCGCTGCCCGAGCTGATCGCCAGCGGCGGGGGAGCGGTGGTGTGCGTGTCCAGCCGGGCGGCCCTGCGCCCGTTTTCCGGCGCGGCCGGCTACGTGACCGGGAAGGCGGCCGTGCTCGCCCTGGCGGACACGCTGGCCGTGGAGTACGGGAAGGACAACATCCGGGTCAACACCATCGTGCCCAGCGTGATCGACACGCCCGCGAACCGGGCCGCCCAGCCCGGGGCGGATTATTCGACGTGGGTCGCGCCCGCGCGCATTGCCCGGGTGATCCTCTTCCTGTGCGAGGACTCTTCGGACGCCGTTTCTGGTGCCCACATCCCGGTCTACGGCACATCCTGAGCCGCGGCCGCGCCGCGGCCGCGGGGCGTGGATAGAGTCGAACGGAAGGGAGTCAACGCTGGGCATGGATGACCGCGCACAGGCCGTGGCGCCGGGCGCGCCGGGGGCACCGGGCGTGCTGGGCGTGCCGCAGGGGCCGTTGCGCCTGGGCCGCACCGAGTTCGCGCCGGGCCAGCTGCTCATCATGGCGATCGTCAACCGCACCCCCGACTCGTTCTACCGGCCGGGCATCACCTGGGACGAGGGCGCCGCGCTGGAACGCGTGCACGCCGTAATCTCCGAGGGTGCCGACATCGTGGACATCGGGGGCGTTCCGGCCAAGCCGGGGACCGACGTTCCGGTGGAGGAGGAGATCCGCCGGACCGTTCCGTTCATCCGGACCGTCCGGGCGGCCTACCCCGACGTGGTGATCAGCGTGGACACCTGGCGGCACGAGGTGGGCCGGGCGGTCTGCGAGGCGGGCGCGGACCTGCTGAACGACAGCTGGGGCGGCTTCGATCCCCGGCTGGCGGAGGTCGCCGCCGAGTCGGGCGCCGCCCTGGTGTGCGCGCACGCGGGCAGCCAGACGCCGCGGACCCGCCCGTTCCGGGTCGCCTACGCCGACGTCATGGCGGACGTGCTGGACCGCACGCTCGTGCTGGCCGACCGGGCGCTGCGGGCCGGGGTGGACCGGACGCGGATCATCATCGACCCGGCCCACGACTTCGGCAAGAACACCTGGCATTCGCTCGAGGTCAGCCGGCGCCTGAACGAGATGACCGCGAGCGGCTGGCCGGTGCTGATATCGGTCTCGAACAAGGATTTCGTCGGCGAGACGCTCGGCGCCGGCATCGAGGACCGGCTGGCTGGAACGCTGGCCGTCACCGCCGTTGGCGCGTGGCTGGGTGCTCGTATATTCCGCGCGCACAACATCGCGGAGACCCGGCAGGCGCTGAACATGGTCGCCGCGATCAAGGGCGATCTTCAGCCGGCCCGCACGATCAGGGGGCTGACGTAGCCGATGCCAGGACCTGAGTGCCAGCGGTGATCACCCGCGCCGTGCTGTGCCCGTGCCCGCCCCTGCTCGCCCGCGAGCTGACCGGGCGGGATGCCGTTATCCCCGAGTTGCGTGCGGCCTGCGCGGAAGCCGTTGCCTGGCTGGTCCAGGGCGCGCCCGGCCAGGTCATCGTGGTTGGTCCCGCCCCCTTGACCGCCGACTGGGACCCCGGGGCCCGGCTGGACCTGTCCGCCTACGCCCCCGCCCTGAAGGACGGCGGCAAGCCGGACCTCCCGCTGTCCGTCGGCCTCGCCGCGCTCCTCCTGGATCAGGTCGGCTATTCCGGCCCCCGGGTCCTGCAGGCGGTCGGGGAGGGTGAGCCTGGCGACCGGTGCATTCGGCTCGGTGCGTCGCTGGTAGCCGCTGCGGAACGGCCCGCCTCCGGGGATTGGGCAGCGTCCGGGGATTGGGCAGCGTCCGGGGAGCGCGCGGAGTCGCGGGGGCGGGCGGGGTGCGGGGATCCGGGAGCGCCCGGGGACCGGACGGGCGCCGGGAACGGGGCAGTCATGCTGGTGATGGGGGACGGCAGCGCCCGGCGCACCGTGTCCGCTCCCGGCCACCTGGACGAGCGGGCGGTTCCATTCGATGACGCAGTGGAACGCGCCGTCCGGGACGGCGACCTGGCCGCTCTCGCCGCGCTGGACCCCGGTCTCGCCCACGAACTGATGGTGACCGGCCGTCCCGCATGGCAGGTCCTGGCCGGAGCCTGGGGGCCGGAAAAACCTGCCACCAAGGTCCTGTACGCCGACGCCCCGTTCGGCGTCGCCTACCTGGTCGCCCGGTTCGAGGCCGGCCGAGGGGGAAGCGCCGGTCTCGCGTCTGAGCAGCCCGGTACCCGTTAGTTCCCGGCTTGTGTC
>CAVRHH010000019.1:0-104084 GCA_963720945.1 uncultured Actinomycetes bacterium
CCCGCAGCACGCTGGTCAGGTGCTTGCGGTCCGAGTCGATGCTGCGGGCCACGAACGTGGCCTCGGCCCCGAGGGCCAGCGACACCGGGTTGAAGGGGTTGTCCAGCGAGCCGAACGGGGTCGACTTGGTGATCTTCCCCTGCTCCGAGGTGGGGGAGTACTGGCCCTTGGTCAGTCCGTAGATCCGGTTGTTGAACAGCAGGATCTTGACGTTGACGTTGCGGCGCAGCGCGTGGATGAGGTGGTTGCCGCCGATCGACAGCGCGTCGCCGTCCCCGGTGATCACCCAGACCGACAGGTCCGGCCGGGAAGAGGCCAGCCCGGTGGCGATCGCCGGGGCCCGGCCGTGGATCGAGTGCATCCCGTAGGTGTCCATGTAGTACGGGAGCCGGGAGGAGCAGCCGATGCCGGAGACCACCACCACGTTCTCCCGCGGCACCTCCAGCTCCGGCAGGAACGCCTGGAACGCGGCCAGGATCGCGTAGTCGCCGCAGCCGGGGCACCAGCGGACTTCCTGGTCGGACTTGAAGTCCTTGGTGGCGAGCTTCTCCGGGGCCTTCGGCACCAGCGTGAGCGACGCGGGCCGGCGGGCCCCCGGCTCGGTCCCCTTCGGCTGCCCATGTCCGTTCGCCGGGGCATGCCCGTTCGCGGCGCCGCCGCGTGGCCCTGAGCCGTTCCCGGGAGTGGGTGCGGCCTCAGAACATTGTCGATCACATCCTTGATCACGCCGGCCAGTTCGGCGGCACCGAACGGCAGGCCACGGACCCGGTTGTAGGAGATCACGTCGACCAGGTAGCGGCCGCGCAGCAGCAGCGCGAGCTGGCCCAGGTTGATCTCGGGCACCAGCGCCTTCTCGTAGCGGCGCAGCACGTCACCGAGGTTGCCGGGGAACGGGTTGAGGTGGCGCAGGTGCGCCTGGGCGATGGGCTGGCCGGCCAGCCGCACGCGGCGGACCGCGGTGCCGATCGAGCCGTAGGTCGAGCCCCAGCCGAGCACCAGGACGCGGGCCTCGTCGCCCGGGTCGTCGACCTCCAGCGGCGGGATGTCGGCGGCGATCCCGTCGATCTTGGCCTGGCGCAGCCGCACCATCAGGTCGTGGTTGTCCGGGTCGTAGGAGATGTCCCCGGTCACGTCGGCCTTCTCGATGCCGCCGATCCGGTGCTCCAGGCCCGGCGTGCCGGGCACGGCCCAAGGCCGGGCCAGCGTGCGGGCGTCCCGCTGGAACGGCTTGAAGTCGATGCCGCCGTCCGCGTCCCGCCAGTCGCCGGGGTCGGCGAAGGAGAAGTCCTGCGTGAGGTCCGGCAGGCTGGATACGTCGGGGATGAGCCACGGCTCGGAGCCGTTGGCCAGGTAACCGTCGGACAGCAGGATGACCGGCGTCCGGTACTTGACGGCCAGCCGGGTCGCCTCGATCGCGGTACTGAAGCAGTCCGCCGGGCTGCACGGGGCGATCACCGGCAGCGGGGACTCGCCGTTGCGGCCGTAGAGGGCCTGCAGCAGGTCGCCCTGCTCGGTTTTGGTCGGCATTCCGGTCGACGGGCCGGCCCGCTGGATGTCGCAGACGATGAGCGGCAGCTCCAGCGAGACACCCAGGCCGATCGTCTCCGCCTTGAGCAGGATGCCGGGCCCGGACGTGGTGGTGACGCCCAGCGAGCCGCCGAACGAGGCGCCGAGGGCGGCGCCCACACCGGCGATCTCGTCCTCCGCCTGGAACGTGCGGACGCCGAACCGCTTCTGCTTGGCCAGCTCGTGCAGGATGTCCGAGGCCGGGGTGATCGGGTAGGAACCGAGGAACAGCGGCAGACCGGACAGCTGGGAGCCCGCGATGAGCCCGTAGGCGAGCGCGGTGTTGCCGGTGATGTTGCGGTAGGTGCCCTTGTCCAGGGTGGCCGGCTTGACCTCGTACTTGACCGAGAAGGCCTCGGTCGTCTCGCCGAAGTTCCAGCCCGCGTGGAAGGCCGCGATGTTCGCCTTCATGATCTCGGGCTTGGTCGCGAACTTCGAGCGCAGGAAGTTCAGCGTGCCCTCCTGCGGCCGGTCGTACAGCCAGGACACCAGGCCGAGCGCGAACATGTTCTTGGCCCGCTCGGCGTCCTTGCGCGTGACGTCGAAGTCCTCCAGCGCCTTGACCGTCATCGAGGTGATCGGCATGGCGTGCAGGTTGTAGTCGGCTAGCGAGCCGTCCTCGAGCGGATTGGCCGCATAGCCCACCTTGGTGAGGTTCCGCTTGGTGAACTCGTCGGTGTTGACGATGAGGTCGGCGCCGCGGGGCAGGTCCCGCAGGTTGGCCTTGAGCGCGGCCGGGTTCATGGCGACCAGGACGTTCGGTGCGTCGCCCGGGGTAAGGATGTCGTGGTCGGCGAAATGAACCTGGAAGCTCGATACACCGGGCAGCGTGCCGGCTGGGGCACGGATTTCGGCCGGGAAGTTCGGCAGGGTGGAAAGGTCATTTCCGAAGACGGCCGTCTCCTGGGTGAACCGGTCGCCCGTCAGTTGCATGCCGTCGCCCGAGTCCCCTGCGAAACGGATGATGACACGATCGAGCTGCTGGACCTGTTTGGTCACAGTGAGGGACCTCCTCCGCACGCCGCGGCCGGGCGCTCTTTGGCGCCACCCCACAGCCGGGGGCGTGAGTTCGGACGGGAAACGATTTTACGCTTAAAGGAAGACCGCTGCGGGCAGGCCTAGCTGCGCCGTTAGGTAACCCTAAGCCTTCCTCGCGGTCGAGGATACGCGCTCCCCGGGCGCCGGCGTCATCCGGGCGTGACAGCCATGTCATCTGCCTGACTCATTCTTTCGCCGGCCCGGGCCGGACGTACCTTCGTGGCCTGCGGCATCTCAGATAGTGAACTGGTTGCCGGCGGGGAACGCGAGACCGCCGCCCGTTCGTTGAACGGATGTGAGCGGCCGCCCGGCGGCCGCATGTTCGTCTCATTATCTGGGCGGCCGCATGGCTGGCGCGGACGGCGGCTGGCGCCCACGAAGGAGGAACGCGGTGAACCGTAACTGGCTCCGGTCGGTCGCGGTCGCCGCGGTGGCGGTCGGCGCGGCCATCTTCCTCGGGGCCGTCGCCGGGGGCGTGGCCGGGATCGCGATGGCCATGTCGGCTATCGCGGCCGTGGTGCTGCTGGCCATGTTCCTGGCCGACCGGGTCGCCCTGTCGGCTTTTCAGGCTCAGCCCGTCAGCGAGGTCGAGTACCCGGAGCTGTACCGGGTGGTGCGGGAGATCAGCAAGGCGGCCCGGCTGCCGGTGCCGCGGATCTACGTCTCCCCGGCCCTGCAGCCCAATTCGTTCGCCGCCGGGCGCAGCCGCCGCTCCGCCGTCGTGTGCTGCACCGAGGGACTGCTGCGGCTGCTGTCACCCGACGAGCTGCGCGGGGTGCTGGCGCACGAGCTGGCCCATGTACGGGAGCGGGACACGATCGTGACGTCGTTCTCGGCGGGCCTGGCCGCTCTCATCACCTCGGTGGTCAGCCCGGCCTGGTTCCCGTCCCCGGGCGCGGCGCATTTCGTGCTGGCCGGCGGGGTGCGGGGCCCGGACGGCGGCCGCCGCGTGCTGGCCGGGCTTACCATCCTGGTGCTCGGGCCGGTCGCGGCGCTGCTGCTGCAGCTGTCGGTGAGCCGCTTCCGGGAGTACCAGGCGGACCTGCTGGGGGCGCGGCTGGCCGGCGACCCGCTGGCGCTGGCCCGCGCGCTGCGCAAGATCGAGGCCCGGACGGTGGAGCTGCCACTGTTCCCCACCGGGCCGCTCGCCTCGGCCAGCCACCTGATGATCGTGAACCCGTTCAGCTGCGCCGGGTTCACCCGGCTGTTCTCCACGCATCCGCCCACCGGGGAGCGGGTGCACCGGCTGGAAGGCCAGGCCGGTTACCCGCGCTGAGCGGCCATCGGCTGGGGCCGCCGTGCGGGATTGCCGCTGGCCGGCCCCGGTCGTCAGCGGTAGTTGGGGTGATCGGTGTTCACGGGCGGCAGGTTCTCCGCCTGCTGCTTGGTGATGTTGAGCTGGACGGCGTCCTCGACCCGGGTAACGATAACGGCGCCGATCGGGACGGTCACTTCCCTGCGGCCAAACAAATGCCCCTCTTGCAGCAGCACGTGGCTCACGTGATGGTTGCGGGGGTCGATGACAAGCCCCTCGACTCGCCCGATCTCGCCGTCGGTGGCAAAGACGCGCTCATTGCGGCGCACGCGGACCTCGTCCAGGGGCAGGGAGCCGGTGCCGGTCAGCGCATATTCTTGGGTCTGCGGCGTGCCCCCGCCTGCGATCGGGCTGTAGTAGGGCCAGGTGTATAGCTGTTCCGCGCTGTAGCCTGGGTACGGGTCCTGGCTGGTCCGCGGCGCGAAATCCGTATCCTCGGCGACGCCGAGCTGGTCGAACTCGGCCCGGGTGCAGCGCAGCCGGACCTCCTTCGGTGTCGCAGCATCGATATCGACAAGGTTGAGCGGGACAAGCCGCCCCAGGCCTGGCCGGTGTCTCGGTTCGACCACCAGATGGGTGACCGCCCGCGCAACCGGGTCAATGACCAGGCGCATCACCTTGCCGCAGACCCCATCGGTACAAGCGACGTCGGCCCCGATCGTGAAGGGTGTCTCTGCCATGGCCGACCTCCTCATCCGGTTGGAGCATAGCGCGAACCCAGTAAGCGGCAGCGCCGTCGAATCGCTGGCCCCCGGTCATCTGCCCGGCGCCTGGCATGCCGGAGGCGCGCCCTTGGAGCTGTAAAGAAACGCGCCCTTGGAGCTGTAAAGAAAGAAGCTGCAGAGAAAGCTCAGTTGTAACAGGTCAGCCGGAATCGCCCGTTCTACTGCACTACTGCACTACTGCACTACTGCGATACGTTTGCAAATGGCCAGCCGGTTGCCGATCGAACCACTTTCCGGGCCCGAATCATGGTGTCCTGCGACATTGACCGGGCCGTCTGCAGCTGTGATCGACCGGATAATCGGATTATCGCCTTGCGGCGGCGTCAAGCTCCCCGAGGTTCCCTGCCACAAGCATTACATCCCGTCTGCGGAACAGGTGAATGGGTCTTGCCGCAGCGTTATCGGCTGGGCGTTTCACCGGTAGTTGGTGAACTGCAGGGCGAAGTCGAACTCCTTGCCCTTCAGCAGGGCGATGATCGTCTGCAGATCGTCCTTCTTCTTGGACGACACCCGGAGCTCGTCACCCTGAACCTGGGCCCGGATTCCCTTCGGTCCCTCGTCCCGGACTATCTTCGCGATCTTCTTGGCGTCGTCCTGCGTGATGCCTTCCTTCAGGCTGATCGCCAGGCGGTACTCCTTGCCGGACAGCTTCGGGTCGCTGGTGTCCAGCACCTTGAGCGAGACGCCGCGCTTGACCAGCTTGTCCTTGAACACGTCGAGGACGGCCTTGGCGCGCTCCTCGCTGTTGGCGCGGATCTCCACGCCATGGTCACCGGACCAGGCGATCGACGCGCCGACGTTGCGGAAGTCGAACCGCGTGCTGATCTCCTTGCCGGCCTGGTTCAGCGCGTTGTCGACCTCCTGCCGGTCGAGCTTGGACACGATGTCGAACGAGGACTCTGCAGGCATGTAACTACTCCCAGGCGGCCATGATGGTCTGAAGCCAGGGTCAAGGCTAGAACGGCGTCCCGCCGGATGGTCACGCGCAGGCGCGCGTCGCGGCTCGCTTAACCATCCAAGTTCGCGTCCGGCGCATCGTCCGCTATCCTTCTCTGTGCCGCCGGGCAACACGGCGGCTTTCAGGCAGGTTGCCCGAGCGGCCAAAGGGAGCGGTCTGTAAAACCGTCGGCTACGCCTTCGGTGGTTCGAATCCACCACCTGCCACACCAGCCAAAACCACCCCCTGACCAGGTAAAACGTGGTCAGGGGGGCCCCGTCTTATGCGGTTGTGTGCGGGTCAGGGCGGCCCAATGCGGCTAGTTGTGTCAAATACGCGGCCAAGCTGGGCGAGCGTCTCGCCAGGTCCGGATCTCTAGCCTGGCCGTTGTCTTCGCCGAGTTCCGCATCCTCTGCCCGTGGAGAGAGGACTGCGCAGACTAGGAATGCCGCTAGGACCTGAGCAGTGAGACCTCAGTACGGCAGATGGCAGTGCTGAGTTGAGCCGTACTAAAATCGAGTAGGGGGCGGGGTCACCCCGCCCCCTCTTACACCACCGGACATGCGGGCCCGCATCCGGGCGGTTCGCCAGGCCGCTGAGTTGAAGCGCTGCCTGGTAGCGGTCATGGTTTCAGGCCAAGGTGATTCCAGTAGGTGCTGGGCAGAGCCACGCCAAGGCCCTGGGAGCCTGCGATTGGCCAGTATCCCTTGCTGCTGCCGCCCCATTTGCGGACGTTGTTCTCGGAGATACCTCTTATTCGCAGGTTGTGCCGCCCTGGCGGCGGTGGTCTTTCATTCCTTCCAGCCGATCTACCGCAGGCGGCGGCGTAGCCATCTATCCATAGAGCGGACCACTAGTTATCCCGACTTTAGGCTAACCAGTCCACGTTTCAGCCTTCGCCTCGCTCACGAACTGCGGTATCGTCCCGTCAGGCAACATCGAGCCGCCAGGATTCAGGTCTCGCCTCATGACGTCGAATAGCTCAAACCGAGCGGTGCGTAGGTTGCTCCAAATTTCAGGCGCTGCCTGCATGCCGTTATCATAGAACCTGTCAATGACCGGGATTAGAATCTCATCGATTCGAGTAACCGCCGTCAACACCTCAGCCGGGGCCATAAGCCTGATATAGTTGCGGATGACTTTCAGCTCATCATACTTTTCGGTAAACTTCTTAGCGAAATCCAAACTGTCGAGAAAATCGCCACTTCCGAGATCAGGGTTGTCTGTTGCACTCTGCGACTCACGCATACGACGGCCAGTGTCGATGATTAGTACGCTGATGTTATACGCGCAGGTATGATAGTCAACGTATATCTGACGTTTCTGGTCCATAAACCTATTTCGATCGTCGCGCGCCCACATCTCACGGTCGCGCAGACGCTGCTCTTCTCGATGTTCGGCATCCAGCTCCCGTTCCCACCACCACCGCCTTTCCTCTCGGCGCCCCTGCCAGTACTGGCCGACAACGACGCCAAACAGAGCCGAGAAAGCTGTGATCACCGGAATCCAAACCGACACCATAATCTGATTCTAAGCGCACATACCGCCTGTCTGGTAACGATTCCGCAAAACTCCGCGACTTGGGGCATTTGTGGTTATGATGGGACGCGATATCATTAGTGTGTCCGCCTTCTGCGGGACCCAAGTCAAGGATGCACAGAACTGCATAATTAGGGCCCAGCCGAGTCCTGCCCGCCTGCCGCGCCGAATCGGCGTTTGGCGGCGGATTGTCAGCTCAGTGACTGGGAATCTGCTTACTTCCGGCGGGACTGCGGCCGTCGTTGTCCGTCTCGGCTGGCTCGGTGGCTTCGAGGATGCGCCGCTTGGCTTCGTCCTGCTGTCCAGCGATGCACTTGGCGTAGACCCGTAGCAGGACGTCCACGCTGTGGCCTGCCCATTCGGCGACCTGGGGCGGTGCCACCCCGGCGTTCAGCCAGGTGGACACTGCCGCATGGCGCAGGTCGTATGGCCGCCGGGCAATCAGCGATGCAGCTTCGCTCGTGGTGAATGCGGCGGCACGGGCTTTGTGGAAGACGGCCAGGTAGGCGCGGTCGGTCAGGATGCCGCCGCGGGGCAGGGTGAATATACGGCCACTGGGGCCGGTGCCGTACTGCTTGAGGTGGTTCCGGAGTAGCGTCACCAGTTCGGGGTGAATCGGCACGGTGCGCGTTTCGCCGGGTGCCCGGTGCTTTAGCTCACGACGTTGCCGCACCGTGCGGTCGTCGGTCCAGTTAGATCCGCTTCGCGGCTGGGAGTTGGTCAGGATCATCTCTCCCCACCCGTGGTCGGGCAGGCTGGCGAGGTTATCGCGCCGGAGGTCGGTTGCTTCCTCGGGCCGGAGCGCGGCGTAGTACATGCAGCCGTAGAAGGCCACCATTCGCTCTCCCCGCGGCCCCAGTTCGCTGACGGCGGCGATAAACCGCCGAGCTTGATCGGCGTTCACGACGGCGCGCGGGTCTACAGTCTTTAGCGTTCGCGGCCGGGTCCACTTGACGGTCTTGAGCGGATTGCCGGGCAGGATATTCATCTCCACGGCGTATTGCATGAAGTTGTTCAGGACCGCCCGCTTTCGATTTGCGGTATTGGCCGCGGCCAGCGTGCCGTCTTGTTTCTTGCTGATCCGGTCGAGAAGCGCCCGGGTGCGAATGGCGCCAGTAGCGGGTCGGATCAAGTCAGTCATTCGCGCTGTGTTAGTTTCCAGCCAGCGGATAATGGGTGCGATGTCCTGCGGTGGTTCACTTGTGCCGCGTAGCCGGTCGCTGAATGCCCAGGTGCGCAGTGCGCGGCGGATCTCGGCCTGCTCGTATGGATGATTGTCACTAGCGAGCATCGCTTCCGTTGCGTCGGTGAGCGCTTCGGCGATTCCTCGGCGATGGTTCGGCGAGACATAGGGCCATTTGGCCGCAGCATAGTCAAGAGCCAGCATGTACCAGCTCACTGAGGTTTCTTCGCGCTGCCAGGAAACCGGGCGGCCGGTCACCGTGCTGAACGCTTCGCCGTTGCGGGCGGCGGCCTGTAGTGAGCTCAGGACTCCTGATATAGAGCCAGCTGCCTTGGTGATCGAGGCGGGCTGATCTGCGTTTACGGCGTGTCGCTCGTGTCCTGCTCGCCCGATTTGTGAGAAAATTCTTGCAAGACGATCGGCCTGGCGGGATGGTGGATCATGGCTCGTATGCTCAGCCAGCTTCCTCTCCCGCTGCTGCCGGCCGGGGCGGCGGAGATCGCCCCGGGGGTGGGCCTGCTGGCCGGCGAGGACGGCGGGCTGGTCGCGGTGCACGGGCTGGCCACCTTCGCGTGGGATGCCGGGGACGAGGCGGGCCGACGGCTGGCCGCGGTGCAGCTGGCCCGGCTGCGGGCCGCCTCGCAGGGGCAGGTGGCGGAGGCGTTCGGGGTGGATCCGGCCACCATCTGGCGGTGGGACCAGGCGGTGGCCGCGGGCGGGGTGGCCGGGCTGGTCCCGGCCCGCCGCGGGCCGAAGGGCGCGTCGAAGCTGACGCCCGCGCTGGCAGCCCGGATCGCGGAACTGGACGCTGATGGCCAGACGCTGCGGCAGATCGCGGCGGCGACCGGGGTGTCGACGTTCACCGTCCGCAGCGCGCTGGGCCGGGTCGGTCCGGGCGGCCAGGCCCCGGCCGCCAGCGGTGGCGCCGGCCAGGGCAGCGTGCCTGAGCAGCCGGACGGCGAGAGAGCGGCCGCAGGCGGGCCGCTGCCCGTGCTGCCGGACCCGGTGCGGCGGGACGGGGAGCGGGTGCTGGCCCGGTGGGGGCTGCTCGGCGAGAGCCTGCTGACCTGGCGGAAGGGCCCGGCCCCCGATGTCCAGGCGGACGAGTTCACCACCATCACCTGCGCCGATGACCGGGGCCGGGAGCACCACTACGACCTGGCCGACACCATGATCACCCTGACCATCAGTCAAGGGCCGCGCAAGGGGCAGACGGTCAGCCTGCGGCAGGTCACCCGCCGGGTCCCTGCCCGCGGCGGCGGGACCCGGCAGATCCACGCGCTGACCTCCCGCACCGGCCTGGCCGCCGGGGAAGTCTGCTGGCGGCTGACCTCACGGTGGCGGGAGGAGAACTACTTCCGCTACGCCCGCACCCACTTCGCGCTGGACGCCCTGGACTCCCATGCCGCCACGCCCGACGACCCAGGCCGGCTGGTCCCCAACCCGGCCAGGAAAGCCGCCGCCGCCCAGGTCCGCCACGCCGAGATCCTCGCCGCCGCAGCCCAGGCCCAGCGCGACGCCAGCCTGGCAGCCCTGCGCAACCCGCCGCCCGGCCAGGCCGTCACCATCACCAACCAGATGATCAACGCCCTGGACGCCCCGGCCGAGGCCGCCTGGGCTGAACTCCACGCCGCCCAGGACGCCGCGGCAGCCGTCTCCGCCCGCATCCGCCTGGCGAGATCGCCCCGGACATGGCCCGGCTGGACACCGAGGTCAAGCAGATCACCCACGCCATCCGGATGGCCGCCTATAACGCCGAAACCGCCCTGGCCCGCGCCCTGGACGGCCACTACGCCCGCGCCGGCGACGAAGCCTACGCCCTCATCCGCGAAGCCCTCACCGGCTCCGGCGACATCATCCCCGGCCACGGCGAACTGCTCATCCGCCTCGACCCGCTCACCGCCCCCCGGCGCACCCAGGCCCTGGCCGCCCTCTGCGACCAGCTCACCCAAGCCCAGGCCCGCTACCCGGGCACCGATCTCGCCCTGCGCTACCAGGTCAAACCCCCCCCGGGCATTGCGTGAAATACCTCTCTATGTGGAGCTATGTGGAGTCCTGATCCCCTGAATATCCCGGGCCCGCGATAACCTTGGGATTAGTCGCCTGCCTAAGACTCTCATGGCCATCGGGGGCCTGACGGTCAGGCACGGCACCTTGGAGGTGCGGGCTATGCCCAAGCACTGGTGGCGTCGGGCAGCGCAGCCGAGTCCCGATGTGGCGCCGGTGTTGCCGCCGCACCTGGTCGCCTGGGCGCAAGTGGTGGATGTGTCGCGGCTATCGGACAGGACCGTCAGTCAGGCCGAAGACTATCTGCACGGGTACCGGCACATGACCGGGGCCTCCGCCGAGGAAGGTGCGATGCGCCTGATGGCCCTCGTTGCGACTCAGGTAAGCCCGCCACCGCCAATAGACCTCCAGCCGCTGGACGTCCTCGCGACGATCCTTGCGGTGCGCCGTAAGCAGCTTGGCGTGGGCTGATCGTCACCGTTTACAGTGAGCCTGCGTTGCCCCGGTCCCTTTCCGGTCGTCGTCGCCGCCGGATCACGTGATTTTGGCCCATTCGCCCTCGGATGGCTCCTGCTCCGCCCCCGTATGAGGTGATTACTCGGCTGTACCTGATGCCTAGCCTGGGGCGGCACCGGCTCGACCGGCTCTCGGTGGCGACGGTGCAGTCCTGGCTGAATGGCCGCCTGGCGGCTGGGGACTCCACCCGAAGGTGCATGTGATGCGGAACGTCCTGGGCGCCGCGCTTACCCGCAAGGCCTGGCCCTCACCGCCTCCGGCGACATCTGCCCCGGTAACGGCGAACTGCTCATCCGGCTCCACCCGCTCACCGCGCCCCGCTGCACCCAGGCCCTGGCCGCGCTCTGGACACGAGGTCCCCGGCCAGCGACCCGGTCGCCGCCGAGAACCTGGCGGACCTGGCTAGCGATCCCCGCTTCCAGTTCGTGGGAGCGGATGTCGCGGCTGATGACCTGACGATCTTGTCTGAAGGCATTCAGGTCGTGTTCCACCTGGCGGCACTCGCGGGCGTGCGCAGGTCGTGGGGGGACAGGTTCAGCGACTACCTGACTTGCAACGTCCTCGGGACTCAGCGCCTCCTCGAGGCATGCGCCGCTGCGGATATGCCGCGGCTGGTGTTCGCGTCCTCATCCAGCGTCTACGGCGCGGGCACTGGCAAGTCGTCGCGGGAGACCGATCCTCCGCTGCCGCTATCACCGTACGGGGTGTCCAAGCTCGCGGCCGAGCGGCTGTGCCTGGCGTACGCGAGCCAGCGCGGCGCGGCGACCAGCATCATCGCACTGCGGTACTTCACCGTCTACGGTCCCCGGCAGCGGCCCGACATGGCATTGAGCCGGATCATGCGGGCCGCGCTGTCCGGCCGGGCCATGTTGCTGTACGGAACGGGCGCCCAGCGGCGCGACTTCACCTACATCTCGGATGCCGTCGCCGCCACGATCGCCGCCGCCTCGGCGGACGCGCAGGCCGAGGTGATCAACGTGGCCTCCGGCCAGAGCGTGCCATTGTCGGATGCCCGCAAGGCCATCGCCCGGCTGTCGGGCGCTGAGGTGCCAGCACGGCGGCGGGTCGCCCAGCCCGGCGATGTCGGTGCGACCACCGCCGACCTGGCCCGGGCGGGCGAGCTGCTCGGCTACCAGCCCCAGGTGGACCTGGACGAAGGGCCGCGCAGGCAGTGGGAATGGCTTGCCGCCAGGGAGCATCCGGCCGACCTGACCATGGCGGAGGCGGCCCCATGAAGCTCACTCTCACTGCTGGGTCGGCGAGCGAGTTGTTCGCTCAGGCCTGTCACGCGGTCCTTGCTGCCGGGCAGCCGTCCGCGCCGCGCGGGCTGCCGACCGTCGAGGTGCTGGGCGCGAGCCTGACGCTGACCGACCCTCGCCGCAGGCTGGTGGACGTGCCACCAGCCCGGGTGATCAACCCGGCCTTCGCGGTCGCCGAGGCGATGTGGATCCTGTCCGGCTCTGACGACCCGTGGATCTACCTGTACAACGAGCGGCTGGCCGAGTACGCCGACGACGGCCGCCTCATGGGTGCCTATGGGCCGCGGCTGCGCCGCTGGCACGGCACCACCGACCAGCTCGCCCACGTCCGGCAGGTCCTCGCCGCTGACCCCGGGACCAGGCGGGCCGTCATACAGCTATACGACCCGGAGGCCGACGCACGCGGCCACAAGGACGTCCCGTGCACGCTCGGGTACCGGTTCTTCCTGCGCGACGCCAAACTGCACATGCACACCACGATGCGGAGCCAGGACCTGTGGCTCGGGTTCTGCTACGACATCTTCACCGCGACCATCTTGCAAGAGCTCCTCGCCGGATGGCTCGGCGCTGGCCTCGGAAGCTACCAGCTCACCATCGACTCGCTGCACCTGTACGCCCGCGATGTCCCCAAGGCCCAGCGGGTGCCGTCGGCGGCAGGCCCCGGCCCGCAGATGGCCGGGCTAGCGACTGCCTGGGAGACGCTTGACGACGAGCTTGCCTCCGTCATCGCCGGCATCCCCCTCGCCAGCCAGGGCCTTGCGGAGCTGGCGTGCGTGCTCGCCAGCTACCGGGCGAGGAAGGCCGGAGATCCCGATGCGGCTGACGCGATACCGGCGCCAGGTACGCCGATTACGAGCCTGCCGCGTTGGAGGCGATCCGCTCGGCTACCGCCATCGTCGCCGAGCAGGCACCCGCGGAACTGCCCGGCTTCCGGGCGTTCCTGGCCGAGATGGCGGGGGTGGTCGCCGACGCCAGTAAAGAGGGCGGGTCCTTCGGGTCGGGCGCCCGGCAGCGGACGCCGGCGCGGGCCGCAGCGATGCACGCCGTCAGCAGGGCTACCGGACTTGAGGGCTAATCCAGGCATGGGCCTCGGCAGCCATCGCCTGGACCCAGTCCGGCCGCTGCCGGCGCCCGGCCGTCGCAATGGCCCGGCCGGGCGCTGATAGCACTGCTGATCGAAGTGGCCGCCTGCGGCCCGGTGGCCGGGGCGCCTCCGGTGCCGATCACGTCGAAGCCCAGCCTGCTGAGGCCGCCTGGCGGTTGCCGGCCGCCTCAAGGTCACCGAGAAGCAGGCCACCGACCTCCTTCTGAAGGAGGCTAGCCTCTAGCTCCTGCCCGTCGGTATGCTTCGGTCATGGCTGGTAGCGCGGCGCTCGCCCGTGTAGCTGAGTCGGCGCGCGACCCGGGAAAGTCGAGGAGGGCTCCAGCTGATCGTTGGGCGGCGCGCGGCGCGGCCCGCCGTCCGCCAGCCGGGCTCCCACCGAGCCGTCTTCCAGTTGGGACCGCGGCGTCCGGAATCGCCACCGGAGGTCTGCTGCTGCGCGAATGCGGCTGTAACGGTAAGGACGAAGAGGATAAGTGTGCCGACTGCGCGCAGCATAGCGTGCAGCGCGATGCGCTTGGAGCGCCGTCCGCCCGTTCCGGTGCAGTCTCTCCGTCGGGCCGGGTGCGCGCGAGCGTCCAGGGCGAGATCGACGGGGCCCGCGGGAGCGGTCAGCCGCTCGACGGTGGAGCGCGAGCGCGTCTCGAACGGACGCTTGGCGAGTCGCTCGGAGCGTTGCGGATCCACGCCGACGACCGCGCCGCGTCGCTGGCGCGCGCTGTCTCGGCGCGGGCTTTTGCGGTCGGAGACGACGTCTTCTTCGGCGCCGGCCTGTATCGACCCGGGACCGCCGACGGGGACCGCCTGATCGTGCACGAGGCGGTCCACACGCTGCAGCAGCGCAGCGCCCCGGCCGGCGGGCCGCTGACCGTGTCGCAGCCCGGTGACGTGCTCGAGCGAGAGGCGAAGACGATCGTCGCCGACATCGCGGATGCGCCGGCGGCGGATGCGACGGCGGCGGATGCGACGGCGGCGGATGCGACGGCGGCGATCTCGATGCAAGCGGCCGGCCCGCCGCGGCGGGAGTTGGCGCGCGCCTGCCTGCCCGCCACCGAGTGCGCTGGAAAGAAGGCCTCGCTGACGGAGCTCGTCCAGGAGGCCGAAGCCAATCCGGTGACCAAGACGAAGGCCGACACGCGGAGGGCGGACTGCGCCGCGCACCGGCCGGCGTGCACGAGCGATGGCCACGCCGCGGAGGCCACGGCGCTGACGGCGTTCCTTAGAGATCGATCGCCCGAACGCCTAAACTTCGTCAGCGGCCTGTTCATCAACAAGGACATTTCGCCCAAGTACGGGGCGGTCACGGTCGATTGCGCCTCGTTCTCGCCGCCGCTCCCTATCAACGGCGGTAAGGAGGACTGCACGACGGTGCCGGACGCGCTAGAGGCGGAGGCGAACCTATACATGAACACCACGACGCCGACGATCGGCGGTGTTGACCGGTACGCGTGGGTGACACAGACGCTCCAGACGCTGACCCACGAGACCGAGCACGGCCGGTTCGGTATCGCCGCGGACGACCCTGCAACGACACCGCTCAGTGGCCCGGCTACCGCCGGCTGCGCGCCGTCCGACGTCGAATCCGACCTCTCGGAAGTGGCCGCGCAGATGTCGGAGTTCCCGATTGTCCTCCGCCGCAGCCAGATCCTGACGCCTCAGCAACGGGACGCCGCAATCGCGAGGTTCTTCAGGTACCACCTCACCAACAAGTGGGAGAACGTGACCGGCACGCTGGAGACCCTGCGCTGCAAATGTGAGTGCAGCGATGTCGACAACTACGTGCGGCAGGTAGCCAATTTCTCTCAGGCAACGTGGACCAGCTACGAGAAGTTCGCCTACAACACCGAGATGAAGAAGCCGGAGCACATGCTCAACTGGCCGGTCGACCCGCCCGCCACCGTGGACTTCAACGACCTCCCCAGTAGCATCCCGTTGGTCGACATCAAGGACCTCCCTGACATCCCGAAGAAGCCGTGAGCGGTAGCACGAGCTGACACCATCGTCCGGCCGTTCCCCTGAGGCCTCCATCTTTCCCCCCGGCCGGCCCGTACGCTACCGGGTGATGGCACCCCCGGGAGGAGTGTTGCCGGGCGCCAGGTCGCGCAGCCTGCTGACGGTGGGCAGCCGCAGGCTGTTCAGCACCCGCGAGAAGGCGTCGAAGTGCCGATCCGTGACGGCTATGTGGAGACGCCTGCGGTGAAGCCCGGGAAGGTGCACCGGCGACCGACGAGGCCGCAGCCGTCCTGCGGCGCGCCTACCCGGCCGGGATCCCGCCGGAGGAGCACCTTCCGCTGCTGGCCGCCCTGGACCGCGACATAGACCGGACCATGCTGGTCGTCCTCACGGGCGGTCCGAGGATAACGCGAGGCGGTTGATGTACCAGCGGTACTCGCGGCAGCGTTGACGAGCCGCTCACGAGATCGTGACGCTTCCATCACGCTGGCGACGCTATGGTCGGGGTTTGAGTTTGTTTCCCTGCGTCCTGCCCGGGAGCGAGCAGGCAGAGGCAGTTGGAGGGTGAGCATGCTCAGCGACGCCGTTCAGGCGTCCGGCATAGCCGATGACGCCCTCGTGTGCAAGTTCCCGGCCGGAATGGGGGCCGGCCGTTGAGCCTGGCGCCCGTCATGCAGGGCCCCGCGGAGGCAGCCGCCCGCACAGCCGACCGCCCCTCCCGCGCGTCAGATGCGGAGACGGCGCGGCATCGCGGCAGGGAGTGTGCACCGAGCGGCACGGGTGCTTCCGCTGCCCCGCGATCCGGGACGAGGCCATTCGCTCCCGCCCGCCCGTCCCGCTGCTGGTCCGCAACGGGGGCGACGCCGCGCATATCGGGCGCGCCCCCGAGCCGTGTACTGCGGCGGGCCTGCGCATGCGGCGACCACGCGGCCGGGGGCGCGTGCCAGGACTGCGCCAAGGCCGATGACCGTGAGCTTCAGCGATCCGCGCTGGAAACTGGTCTGACCGTAGGGTCACGGGTGCCACCAATCGTGAACCGGGCACTCAATTCACCCGCGAGCCCGCTTCAGCCTGCACTCCGCTCGGACATGGAGGCGCGGCTCGGCGTCGATCTCGGCGGGATACGGGTACACGCCGACGCCACAGCGGCGGCGTCCGCCGAGGCCGTGCGCGCGCGGGCGTACACGGTGGGCAACAACGTCGTCTTCGGCTCCGGTCGCTACGACCCCGGCTCGGACGCGGGCCGGCGGCTCATCACACACGAGCTCGTCCACGTCGCCCAGCAGCAGGGGGTGGCCTCGTCCGGCCCGCTCGAGGTCGGTGCCTGCGACAGCGAGTTCGAGCGGGAGGCGGACAGCCTCTCGGACGGCCTCTCGGGCGGTCCCGTGGCGGCCAGCGCCGGGGGCCGGGCGGAGGGAACGGCGACCGCCGTCACGACGCTCCGGCGCGCACCCGATCAAGCCACGACGACCTTCACCGCCCCGCCCAATACGTGCGACCCCGGGCAGACCAGCGTCGTCATACCCGCGGTGAGCACGGCCCAGCAGTGGCTGCAGACGTCCGATCAGCGGCTGACCCAGTTTGTCGCGGGTCCCGCTGCTGCCGCCGCCGCCCCGGCGGCCGCCGCGCTCGCGCGGCACTTCTCAGCGGCCGATGCGGCGACCGCCCGCTATGTCCAGGAGAGAATCCGCCAGATCGCGCAGCGCCTCCGCACCGAAAAGGGAGCGCCGGAGGTCCTCACCGTAGAGTGCCATACGACGCCGCCGGACACCGAGTGCGGGTCGGCCGGCGCGTACGTGCAGTCCGACAGCCAGCTGCTGGTCTTCTGCCCAAGCTTCTTCAGCGGATCCCAGACTTGGCAGGTGATGACCATGGTGCACGAGATAGCCCATTCGCTCGCCCCGGTCAGCGGTCCTCTCCACATCACCGATCGCGCCTATCTGGGCGACCGGAAGTACGGTGATCTGGCCCCCGGAGAAGCGCTCACTAACGCAGAGTCATACGCCAGCCTCGTCAGGGAACTCGGCCTCGGGACGCCGGTCGTGTCGACGGTACCCTCGGACCCGACGCACGACTGCCCGGAAGACTGGAAGCCGCTGCTCACCAGCGCTGCGGAGGATGCCCAGCGCTGGAACCGCGACGCGCTGGGAGTGGTGTCCGACCGGCGGCCCGACTTCCTCGCGGAGTACGCGGCGCAGTGCGACAGATTTCTCGGCGGGCACACCCCGGCCCTGCTCGATGCAGCTGTGGGCGACTATACGAAGATGGAAAGCGCGTTCGGCGACCCAATCGACTTCGAGTGCGAACCCTCGGGCGGAGGTCGCTGCGACACGTCAGAGACGTACTGGTACGCGATCTCCTCCCACCTGCACGTCTGCCCCGTATGGCGGAATCTCGCCAAACAAGACGACAGGACCGAGGGCATTCTGGCCGGCATGTACGGCTACAAGGGCGACGTCGACGACGCCGGCAGGGGGCGCAACCTGGCGCGTCTCGCCAGGGCACTCCACTTCCAGTTCTGGGCGCCCCCCAGCGTGGCCGACGTCGCTGCCGCGCTGGCGGCTCCGGGGGGTGGCACACCTCCGGCGCCACCGCCGCAGTGACGTCCGGGCACGAGCGCCGCCATCTCGCATGCTCGGCAGGACAATGGTAAACAACGGGACCGGTCACCTGACCAGCATCAGGTATGCGGCCGGGTAACGCCGCCTGGAGGATGAGCCCATGCCGAACGTGGTATCTACCGGGGCGACGCTGCAGTGCTCGTTCGGCACCACGCCGGCGACGTTCGCCGCCTCGGGCACTCAGGCCCTGGCGGGCGCCGCGGCCGGTGTCGTGACCGATGTGGCCGCGGCGAACGTGCCGCCGTTCGGCATGTGCATGTCGCTGGCCAACCCGCAGGTGGCCTCGGCCACCAGCGCCGCCTCGGGAACACTCAGCCCGCAGCCGTGCCTGCCGGTGCTGTCGCCGTGGACACCGGGGTCGGCCAGGGTCACGGTCGGGGAGGTGCCCGCCCTCGACGACTCGTCCCAGTGCAACTGCACGTGGGGTGGTGTCGTGACGGTGAGCGCGGCCGGGCAGACTGCCGCCGGCCTCCAGTGACGGGCCGGTCAGTATGTGGGTACCCGGTCGTTTCCGGGCCGCCTGTGGGGGCTAATCGAAGGTGAACTGGTCGGCCGCGCTGGTGGCCGACGTCCCGGCCAGGGTGGTCACCGTGACGTCCACGGTGCCGCTGCCGCTGGTCTGGCTGGTGGCGGAGATCTCGGTATCGGAACTGACGGTGAACGAGGCGGCCGGGCCTGCGGAGCCGAAGGTCACGCCGGTGGCCCCGGTGAAACCGGTGCCGGTGATCGTGATCGTGACACCTTCCGTGGCTGTGGCATGCCCGGTGGCGGGCGTTATCGCGGTGACGGTGGGCACCACGCTGTAGTCGATGATCGTGTTGAGCAGATTCATGACCTCCTGATCACGAGGAAGGATGGGGTCGATGAAGACGTTGCCGGCGACGGCCAGGGCCGGCCTGCCAAGCGGCGTGGCCGTCGCGACCAGCGCAAGGCTGTAGCTGTCCGGGATCGCCGCATTGGACTGGGCCGGGACCGCCACCTCGTTGGCGACGATGTTCCCCGTCACGGCGGCCTCCGCCAGCCAGAACCCCAGGACCGTCTCCCCCGCGGGGAACCGGCACCGGAGGCGGCTGCCGTGCACCAGGGCCGACGCCGCCGCCGACGAGGTGAGGTCCGCCAGGAGCAGGGCGGCGCCGGAGTAGGACTCGGCGATGACCGCGTCGATCTGGCAGTCGCACAGATCGACGCGCAGGGACACGCTCGTGCCCGTGTCGGCGACCGGGATGACCGGCTGCGACGGCTCATTGCCCGCCGACCCGAAGACCGTTCCGAACACGGGCGGCAGGCCGGCTACGTCGGCTTCGGCCGGCCCGGCCTCCGGTGTCGCTTCGGCGGGCCCGGTTTCCGCTGCCGCCCCGGCAGGCCCGGCCTCCGGTCCCGCTCCGGAACTGGCGGCGGCGGACGCTGCGCCCGCCGCCGGCGAGGGAGCCCCCGAGCCGCCGGGCCCCCTGGCCTGTGCGTAGAAGGCGGTGAACGTCTGCCGGGCCATCGCCAGTTGCCCAGCGGTTGGCGGGGAAATCCTGCGTGCCACGGCAGCCTGGCCGGGCGGAGGAGGTGTCGCGGGGAGCAGCTGCCCGATCGTGGTCGCCATCGGGAAGATGCGGTCGCCCAGCGCGGCAGCGCCAATCGCCGCGAGGTACTGGAAGATTTCGGAGTTGCCGATCGCGATCTCGTCCACCATGGTGACCAGCGCCTGATCGCTGACGGAGTAGAGCCAGCAGCCGCCGTAGGAATTCCGGATCGTGTTCTGGTCGATACGTAGCGTCCCGAGCTGGGTCACCGCGAAGACCGGCACTGTCACGCCCTGGAACAGGCACCGTTCGATAGCGGCGTCGTGCAGGAGCTGACTCGTGGCGTCCGCCGCGATCGCGGCGGCGTCGGCCGCCGTCCCGGCATCCGCTGCCGTCGACGCCGGCGAGGAGTCGCTCTGCTGCGCGAAGATGGCCACCTGCAGGTAGCCAAACGTCAGCTGGTAGGGGAGAAAGGTCGGGTTGCCTGCGGCCAGGTCATAGAACGGCACGGTCTCGGGCGGCTGGGCGTACTGGAACGTGCATCCGGTCACCGCTACGCCGTCCATGACGCCTGTCGCGTAGATCCCGGCGCCGAAGGTGCTCGCCTGCTGCCCAAGATCGGGGAAGCTGACCGTGCAGTCCGCAACGGTCAGGCCGGCCGAGTCAGTAACGGAGATGCCGATCGCGACATTCAGCTCTTTGCAGAAAGCTCCGAGCAGTTCCTGGTTCTGCACGGGCAGGCCAGGGAACGTCTCGTTCGACGCCGGGAATCCGACCAGTGGAACGGACAGCTCGAGGCCCCGGATCGTGACCGGGCTCGCTCCCTGGATCACGATCAGCCCGAGGGTGAACTCGGGCCCCGGCTCGCTCGGCGCCTGCAGGACGACCCCTTCGCTGCAGGCCTGCAGCGTGATGCCATTTAGGCCGGGCCCGAGCACGAGCGGTTCGGAGAGCGTATACGTGCCAGGATCCAGGCAGACGGTCATCGGTCCCTGGCCCGCGTAGCTGCTGAGGAGCGTTTGCAGGGTGGCACCGTCGCCGACGTCCGACGGCCCGACGTCCACCGTGCAGCAGCCGGCCTTGGCGCCGGTCAGCTGGACGAGGTCGGAGAACGGCGGGACGCAGGCCGTCGCGGTGGCGCTCCCGCTTTCCCATGTCAGCACGGCGAGCGGGCAGGCCCAGGTCCGCGGGCCGTCGGGCGGCTGCGGAGCGTCGAGGTAGCGGGCCGGGTAGACGATCGCGGGCTGGATCGGCCGCAGCGCGAAGCGCCAGAAGTCGCCGGCGTGGAAGCCGCCGGGGCCCGGGGTGAGCGTGACCATGACGCCGGTGGTACCGAGCTCGGTCGCCTGGCCGGCGGGCGCGATGACCGTCGACTGCCACACCCGCAGGTAGAGCTGCTGCGTCGCGGCCGACAGGTAGTCCGGCGGCGGCTGGTAGGTCGGCGGCTGGCCGGTGGCCGACTGGCCGGGCGGCGGTGTGCCGGAAATCACCAGCTGCATCTGGGTCGGGTCGTAGTTAGCGGCGAGCTGCGCGATGAAACCTGCCGCCGAGGCGATGTAGTCGTCGTCGGTGAGCTGAACCGCGTCCCGGAGCAGCTCGACGACCTGCCCGCTGGCGGGGTAATGATAGCTGTCCACCGGCGCGCTGGCGAGGGTGATCGTCGTGTTCTGTGAGTTCGTGTCGGTTGTTGCCGACGCAACCCGGTACAGGAAGGAGGCATCGTCGAATCCCCAGACAATCGTCGGCTCGTCGGCGTTGATGACCATCACCCGGATCATCTGGTTCTCGGCGCCCAGGTAGCCGCCGGTTGCGACGGGCTGGCACGGGCCGGTCGCGCCGGGTGTGTCGGTGAACGACACCTGCAGCGTCGTGGCCGACTCGATCCGCATCGATGCCGCGTCGAACTGCAGCCCGTCGCCGGCCAGCGAACTCACGAATGCGCTCCACGCGTCGCCGCAGCTGCCCGCCTGGCTGGGCTGGCGGACGACGTGCTGCAGGATGCGCTGGCGCTGCATCGTGTCCGGGCCGCCGAGAGCGACGTCGGCGAGGGCGGGATCCTCGACGGCCGACACCTCCTGCTCGGATGCCAGCAGGTAGACGAGCTCGTTGCCGTTCGCGGCCGGCTTCACCCAGAGCGGATCCGTCGAGTGGTCGAGCCAGTCCGGCTGCGTGCTGTAGGTGACCGCCGCGTCGAAGTGGAGACGCTCGCCACCGAGGTAGAGCGTGCCCGGCCCGATCGTGAGGTCACCTGGCGTCGCGGGGGCCGCGGCCCCCGCCGGGAAAGCCGTGACGCTGTAGCCGTGGTCGGGTGTCCCGGCCGGGCCGACGACATCGAGTGCCTGCAGCCGGTCGCGCTCGAGGTCGATCGTGGCGGCCTCGTTCCAGTCCGCTTCGACGGTCACCCGGCCCTGCTGGGCTACCAGCCCTCGCCACTTGCGGGTCGGGTCGAAGCTCACTCGCGCGCGGTCGCCGGCCATCGCCGTCTCCCTCTCCCGCCCCAGGCGGGACGATGATCACGTGACATGCACGATCACGGGCGTAAGCCCGAGTGGCATGTACTCGGCGTACTTGATCAGCAGGCCCTGTTCCTTGACAGGGTTCAGGTCAGCGGAGAACGCGCCCATCTCGGAGCTGTTCTCGGCGCCCGCCGAGATCGACGCGCCGGGCGCGCCGGTCACGATGGCGCTGTCGGCGGTCTCGAGCAGCTGCGCGTAGCCCGGCTGCCCGTAGGAGTCGCTGGTGAAGATCGGCGCGCCCGGCGGTATCTCCGCCGACTCGTACTGGCGGGGGATGGCGCTGCCGCTGGCAGCGGCGCTGAAGCGCACGCAGCCGTCCTGGGTGTCGTCCACGGCCGCGAAGTCACGCAGGATCGAGTCGCTGGCGAGGAGCCGGTGCGCGGCGATGCGCCCGAGCACGGTGACCCGGGTGAGCTGCACCGTCGCGTCCGCGACCGCCAGGGCGGCCACGCCGAGGGCGACCGGGAACGACTCGTCGAGCAGGCCGCGATTCAGCGCGGCGAGGTCCAGCGCGGTGAAGTGCGCCGGATCGAGCTTCGCGGCCTGCACGAGCGCGAGCACGTCGGCGCTCAGATTGACCGTCGCGAACAGGCTCGCGTCGTACAGCGACGGACCGCTGACGAGCGCGTTGAGCCCGTCAAGGACAGCCGGGAGGCCGGCCTGCTGGCCCGGCGGCGGTTCGGCGGCGTACTGCTGAACGGCCGTCGCGTCCGCCGGCGGCATCGCTGACAGTAGCTGCCGCGAAAGCGGGTTGCCTGCGGTGAGGCCGCCAGCCAGCAGCGCGGGATCAAAGATGTCAGCGGCGGTGTAGGCGGTGCCGGCGGTCGCCGGGAGGCCCTGGACGATGCTGTCGGTGATCGTCAGCGTTCCGGCGACGGACCCGCCGAAGCGGGTCCGGATGGGGCCGAGGATGCAGTGGTCCACGAGCAGCTGCTCGATCTCGGCCTCGATGAAGATCCGGCACGGGGCGAGCGTGACGCCATCGGCGGCCTTCGCGAGTGGCGGCGAGCCGTCCGCGGCGGTGCCCGGGTCGATGGTGCAGGCGGTGAGGCGCACGGTGTCGAATGAGCCGCGGAGCACGATGTCGCACCCGGTGACGGTGAGGCCGTCGAGGACGAGCTGTCCCCCGCCACCGCCGGTGAAGACCCAGGGACCGGCCGCGGCGGCCGGCCGCAGCACGGGGCGCACGCTCTGGCCGGCGCGCACCAGGACCGAGGCGACAGGTTCCGTCGTGCCGACGCTGGCCAGCACCGTGTACGTGAGGGAGTCGTTGACGGTGATGGTGCCGGTGGCGCCGATCCCGGTCAGGGCCGAGCCGAGCCCGTCGCCGCCGCCGGTCACGGTGGTGTCCTCGTCGCCGGCCTGGGGGGGCGGGTCACCGAGCAGGTCGCGGTCGTAGGGGCCGGCGCCGACCAGCGAGGGGAAGCCATACTGGTAGCTCACTGTGAACGGCTCCGGCGGCGGGCCGTTCGTCGCGAACCTGCCGATCTCCGGCCAGATCGACGCGAGCTGCGCACCGCCCAGGCTGTAGGGGACGTCGGCGTCGGGATAGGGCTGGGAGGGGGGCGTCCCCGTGCCCCTGATCGCCTGGTCGAGTGAGGTCGTCAGCGGGCCGGGTACCTGCCATTCCTGGGCCGGTGTCCATGTCTCGGAGAAATAGTCCGGAACGGCGGGCGGGGGGAGGAACAGCGGGATCTCGCGCCCCGTCGGGTCAAACACGTACTGGTCGGTGCAGTTGGCCACCACGACCGGCGTGGCCGTGACCGGGAAGCTGGTGAGCCGCCACAAGAACACCAGCAGTTTAGGTATCCCGAAGTGGCCGAGGGCGCCCTGGCCGGCCCGGAGGTCGGCGGCGTGGAAGCTTTCGTCGAAGGCGGTGTTCGCGAGCGAGGCACCGTGGCTGGAACGCAGGTCGGCGAACCCGCCCGCCAGCCCGCCGGTCAGCAGGCCGGCCAGGCCCTCGGTCTGCAGCAGCTGGGTCACCTCAGCCGGGCTGGCCGACGGGAAGGCGGCTGCCCCGACGGCCGGGTCGAGGCCGTGCCTGGTGCGGGCGAGGCGCCGGAAGCCCTCGACGACGCGCGGAGTCCAGCCCGTGATGTCGCCGGCCAGCTCCTCTAGCAGCTCGACGGTGCCCTTACGGCGGCGGTAGTGGATCGTGTTTGCGACGTCGAGGCGCTGGGCGGCCGGATCGAGGTTGTCGATCAGATTCGTGCCGAGCAGGTCGCCGAGGTACGGGATGACCCAGTTGTCGCAGGTCTCGATCGACTGGTCCGCCCACAGCCGGTCGATGCTCCGCCGGACGACGGCCACCTGTGCGCCAATGCGGTTCATCAGTTCCCGCAGCGGCCCCCGGGCATCGAGGCTGTCGGTATCCGCCGTCCGGTAGACGGCGGGCAGCAGCTGCCAGAGCCGCTCCGCGTAGTAGGCGCCGTAGCCGTCGTCGATCTCAGCCACCGGCGCGCACCCCCACCATCGAGACGTTGCCCGGCGGGAGGGCGAAGAACGAGCCCTCACCGGGGTCGAAGAACTCGTCCATGACCCGCTCGAACTGGATCGGGAAACGGAGCACGAGCAGGTCAGAGACCGGCCAGGTGACAGCGAGGTCGTGCACCGCGACCACGCCCGGCACCATGAGCGCGGCGTCGATGGCGCTGCGGTAGAGCCGGCGCCCGATGCCCATCACGGCCGGGCTGAACAGGCTGCTGGACGGGTCGGAGATGGCCGCCGTGGCCGCGGCCACCACCGCGGGGACCTGCCGGTCGGCGGCCACCACCAGCGTGCAGGTCAGCCGGAGGTCGATCGGGGTCGCGCCGATCACACTGACCGGCCGGTTCGGGTCCTCGGATCCCGCGAGCGCGGCGCTCGCCGCCGCGACGGCCGCCTGGTCGTCGCCCACGTAGACGGCCACGATCGCGCGCTGCCCGGCCCCGAACGTCCAGTAGGCAGCGACCCGGGAGACGCCGGGGGCCTGCGAGGCGACGACCTCGTAGTCGACGGCCGAGATCGCCCGGCCGAAGGTGAACACGCTCGCCGGGGCGTCAGTGCGGACGTCCGTTACGGCCTGCGGGTCGGCGCCGCCGGACACGGCCACGGGGTTCTGGATGGACGCCAGGTTTGGCTGCGGCTGGCTGATCGTCGTCAGCCGCCCGGCGGGCGGGCTGGCCGCCCCCGATCCGTAGCGATAGGTGGCGACGACGTTGCCTGCCCCGGAGGTGAGCTTGGCGCCATTGACGCCATCCCCGAAGGTGACGGTGGTGACGGTCTGGTCCGGCGATCTCGACACGACGAACACCCGGGCGCCCGGGGCCTGGCCGTAGAAGCTCGGCACCTGCTGCCACTCGACCTGGTCCACGTAGACGGCCAGTGCGGCGACCGAGCCGTTGCCGCTCGCCAGATAAGTGAGCGGCGACTTCGAAAGCGTGAAGGACTGGTTGCTGAGCGCGGCGTTCCCGCTGCCCAGCACCTCGCCGGTCACCGTCGTCCCGCGCGAGACCGGCACCACGTCGGGCAGCAGCCGCAGCGGCACCGCGAGCGGCGTGCTGATCGTCGCCGGCGGGGTGCCCGCACCGGTGAGAGTGACCTGGCCCGGTGCCGCGGCGCTGACCCAGACGAGGACACCGGCACCGGTCGTGTCCACCAGGAAGGCCGCCGCGCCGCCGCTGGGCGGGGTGTAGGACGCCGGTACCAGAACGTTCGCGGGCAGGCCGGTGAGGGCCGGCGCCGGAACCCCGGTGATCGTGCCCAGGTCCTTGAAGGCGTACCTGACCGCTACTGTGCCCGGGTCCGCGTCCGTCAGCGCGCTGGCGTCCAGGGTGTCCAGCGTGAGCACAAGCTGCGTGTGCGCCACGACGATGTCGGGCGGCTTCGGCGGGTGGGGCAACGGCGGGTACGGGACCGCCGAGAGCACCTCGGAGACGCTGGCCACGACGGCGAGTGCGGACGGCGCAGCGGCGCCGCAGTCGAACAGGACCATCTCGCCGGGCGAGATCGCCCGGACCGCCGCCGACAGCTGCACCGTGAAACCCGGGCCGGCATCAGGGTTGACCGCCTGCCCGGTCCCGCCCTGGGTCCAGAGCGCGGCCACCGCGGTGGGGCGCATCAGCTGGTAGTCCGTCGACTGCCGGGACGACCCGGGCGCTGGGGTCGCGGGCATTCCCGGGGCCCAGTGATAGCCGCCGGCGATCCGGATCCCGCCGATGCGGGCCAGGCCCCCGACGGCGGCCGATGCCGCAGCGGCCCCGGACACCGAGATCGTGGACTCGTCCGTAAGCCGGAACGATGACTCAACGGCCGCGGTGTCCGCCGGGGGTCCGGACGGCCCCCACCCGCCGGCGGAGAAGGTGACGAGCGTGTTGATGACGCCGGTTCCCGGGTCGGTCGCCGGCGTGAGCGTGCTCACCGTGACGAGGGACCAGTTGTCGTCCTGCCCGGCGAAATCCTGCTCGGCCAGCAGGAGCTGGTCTCCTGGCTTCACACCGCTCAGCGGGCCCGCCATCAGGACCGACTGCGGGCTCCCGTCGCCGTTGACCACGAAACTGGTGTCCGGCTGGAGCGTGACCGGCACGCTCGATACCCCGGTGAAGCTGGCTGGGGCATCGGCCTCGAAGGTCTGCGCTGCGGCGCCCGGGGTCGCCACACTGGACAGGCGCAGGCCGGCTGGGATGACGAGCGGCTCGTTCGGGTAGCCTGCCGAGCGCATCGCGGCCACGTTCCCGGTGGCGGCGATGCCGGGCGCTGGCTCGTAGCCGAGCAGTGCTACCAGGTTGGCGACGCTGCTCGACCGCACGGCGGTGCGCAGGTAGCTCTCGTTGGCGATCCGCTCGTTATAGAAGGTCAGCACGTCGCCCAGGTAGGCCCACCACTCGAGGACCTGCAGGCCGAGATCGCCCGGCGCGGGCCGCCAGGCGCCGATGGCCTGCTCGCCGCCCAGCGGGCGCAGCATCGCCTGGCGGAAACCGGTGAAGTCGTCCACCCGGTAGGCGATCTGCGAGAGGCCGGGCGGGTTGCTGACCACCTGCGGTTCCTGGCCCTGCGCGCACGGGCAAGGCGAAGCCGTCCCGTTGCTCATTTCGAGCCCTCCACGGTTACCTTCAGCGATCCGGCTTCCGGCCGGCTCGGGTCGTTGTCGACCCGCAGGATCTCGTCAGCGGCGAACGTGAGCGTCTCCGGCAGCGGCGCCCAGCCCAGCTGGGTGCCGCGCTCGCGGTACTGGACCTGGTACACGCCGGCGACGCCCGGGCAGGCCTGGATCGCGGCGAGCAGCGCGCTCGACTCGAGTGCCTGGCCGAAGCTCCACTGCGAGTGGTCGAAGAACCCGGCCCCGCCGGGCAGCGGCCCGGGCTGCAGCCGGCTGAGCACGGCGGCCTGCACGTCGCTGGCGAAGGCGGCGGGCTGGCCGCAGACCGTGATCTGCAGGTCGATCGAGGCGTAACGCGGCGGCAGGACGTAGCTCTCGTAGCCGGCCAGCCGCCGCTGGTCCAGCAGCTGGTTGAGCGACGTCAGCTGGGCGGTCGTCGGCTGCTCGCTCCCGGACGGATCGGCGCTGGTCAGCACGGTGAGCCAGCTGCCCGTCCAGCGGAACGTGGTGCCCGCCTGCTGCACCCACGGCAGCGACTGCGCCGCGGCCACGTAGTCCGTGGTCTGCACGGCGCGCAACGGCTCGGCGCGGAACATCTGCGGCGCGCGGGCGCGCACCTGCGTCAGGGTCTCGGCGTCCGCGCCGCCGGCCGCCGGGAAGGGGTTGGTGCACGCGCTGATCATTGATCCATACGGCTCCGGCGCGACGGTCACGATCGCGCCCGCGGGGACGTTGCCGGCCAAGCCGCCGCCCACCCGGTAGATCACGGTGAAGACTGTGCCGTGCGCGGGGGCGGAGCCGGAGGTCCCGTCGCCGAAACGGATCGTGGTGCCGCCGTCGCCGTCGTAGTCGTACCAGGTCACGCGGTTGCTGGTGAGCACTGGCGAGTACTGCTCGGGGGTGAGCGTGTATACCGGGTCGCTGGGCCCGGCGCCGAGCAGCCAGCGCTGGAAGGTCCACGGTGCTGCGGCGCCATCGGGCGCAACCGCGCTGACCGTGATCTCGGGCTGGGCCGGCACCGCCGTGTCCTCGTCCTGCGTTGTGGTGGCAAGCCAGGCCAGCGGGCCGGAGGCGAGACAGTAACGGAAGTCGGGCAGCGGGTCGTCCGGCGTCCAGTTGGCGGCAACACGGACCACCACCGGCCCGGGCGGAGGCGTGGACGGGTCCGGGATCATGAAGGATTCGGTGTGCCGCAGGCCCTGGACAGCCGGCACGATGTTCCCCGCGACAACGGTGCTCCCCAGGTCGTGGTCCTCGGTCGTGGCGGCCGCAAGGTGCACCCGGGTGAGCGGGTGGGCGAGTACCGGATCGGACGTGGGAGTCACGGCGGAGATCTCGGCCAGCTCACGGACCGGAGGATCGGCGCTGCTGGCCCCCGGTGAGTCGAGCAGCAGCAACTGGCCTGCGGAGAGCCCGAGGTCATGGCCGGCGAGGTAGAGCTCCGTCGAGCCGGCCAGCAGGCAGCGCTGGCTTTCGTCCCAGTAGTACGGCGTAAGCGCGCCGCGGTTCCAGCGGGCGTCGACCGTGAAGCTGCCCGGGCTGGCGATGCCCGATGCCGGGTCCTCGATCTCGAACTCGATGACGGAGCCGTCGCCTCCCAGTGCGCTGCAGAGCTGCGGCTGGTCGATGGTCCAGCCCCCGGTGCCCTCGTCCTGCACGTCGAGCTGGAGCACGGTGGTGGCGGTGGTCGGGGGCGCCGGCTCGTAGTCGACGAGCCGGGCGTGCCGGACGACCGAGAGCCGCTGGGTTGCTGTCTCGATCGTCGACTCCGCCGATACCCGGTCCTGGTAGTAGCTGAGCTCGTCGGCCATGGCCGCGAGCGCCTCCATCAGCATGACGCCGATATCCGCCTCTGACCGCTCCACCCAGGCGGGGTAGCGCAGGGCCGAGAACTCCGACAGCGCCTGGCGGAAGCTGCCGAAATCCTTGGCGAGGTAGTCGATCGGCACCTGCTCGGCCGTCGGCTCCGGGCAGCTGGGAGCGGGCGTCGCGCAGTCGAGCGTCGTCTGGCAGTTGGCCTTGAAGCTGAACGGTGCGGAGTCGAAGAACGGGTCGAGCTTGTGGCTCCGGACGGTGAGCTGGTAGGTCGAGAAATCCCCCGGCGCGGCCACATTGACCGTCAGGACCGGACGGCCCTCGCTGTCCGTGCTCCAGTCGGCCGAGCCGGCCGAGTCGTCGACCGGGCCGACCACGATCGTGGTGATGACCTCGCCGCCGGTGATCGTCACCGGGGAGGTCGCGGCCAGATGCCCCTGGACCGGCACCGCGTTCAGGAAGTGCACGAAGAGCTGGGTCTGGCTCACCGCGACGCCAACCCAGTCGATGCCGTTGAATTGCGCACCGGGCGTCAGCAGCAGCTGACGCCGGTCAGGCGCGGGCGGGGGCGCCGTCATGCGACGGCCACGGTCACGGCCTGGTTCGTCTGTGTCTCGACGAGGGTGTAGGTGACCGTGACCTGGAGCGTGCCTGGTTCCAGGACCGCCCCGCTCGTGCCCCCGGAAAGGACGACGTCCACCACGTTGACCGCACCGGCCAGCCACTGGCTCAGACCCTGAATGACGCGCAGCTTCACGGTCGCCACCAGGGCGTCGGAGTTCGGGGCAAACACCAGCGACCGCAGCCCGCAGCCGAACTGCGGGAGGTTGACCCGCTCGCCGGGGCTGGTCAGCAGCAACTGCCGGACCATCTGGTCGACGTGGCAGGGGTAGCTGGTCTGCGCGGTCTGCTGCGACGCCGCGTCGACGCGGAAGGGGAACGCGAAGTCCTGCCGGGCGATGGCCATCACTGCACCTCCAGCGCGCCGTCGTTCACCGAGACGCTCGTGCTGCTGACCACGACCGAGATCGACTGGCCGTTGGCGAGTGTGAGGCCCGAGCTGTCCATGGTGACCGTGTTGCCGTTCGGGTCCGAGAGCGTGACCGATCCCTGGTCGTCGTCGAACTCGACCTTGCACGGAGCGGTCGTGACGATCACCTTCACGTGAGCAGCCGCGTCGGCCGGGTATTCGCCCTCGCGCCAGTACCCTCCGGCCCAGATCGGATAGGACACGTCACCGCCCTCGAACTCGATCCAGACCCCGCTGCCGGTCTCCGGGAGGAAGGCGAACCCGACGTTCGGCCCGGCGTACGGCACGCACGGCATGCACCAGCCCGTATCGGTCTCGCCAAGCACCGACGGCACCTTCGCCTTGATCCGCATCGTGCCGGCGTCCACGTCGGACACGATGCCGCGGTACTTCCCGTAGAAGCGGGTGCGCAGCCGCTCCAGCAGGTCTTCCAGCGCCCGGTCGTCGGCCATGGTCATAGCGACGGCGCCCCTGACGGCCCGGCCAGGGCGCCGGCCAGGGAGGCGAGCGTGCCGCCGCCGCCCGCCGGGCCCATCGCGTTGCGGACCAGGATGAAGCTCATCTTCCAGGACTGGAGCGAGAACCTGTGCCTGACGTTCCAGACGAGCCAATCCCCGGACTGGAGATTGCCGGCGCCCTCGATCGTCACCACGTCCCCGACCCGCAGGATCGCGGCGATCCGGTCCGCGTCCACCTCACCGCTGCAGCGGGAGAAGAACCCGGATTCGCTGAGCACGGCTGCGGTGCGCTGGCTGAGCTCGGGCACGTCCGCCGATGCCGTCAGCAGCAGCGTCGATGACTGCCCGAGATAGGTGGGGTAGTCGCGATCGTCAAGCGGCGCGAGACCGCTGGCGCCGGTGGTCACATCGGTGCCGCTGTCCGCGGACTGGGTCAGGTCGACCTGGCTCGCGTCCGCCTCGGTCGGGCGCATGACGTCCCAGTCGAAGTCGAGGTTCTCGACCGTCCAGGTGGCCGGGTCGAGCAGGGAGATCGTCGCCACGGACTGGCCGGTGACGCCGGGGACGGTGAAGTACCCCGTGCGGGCGCCGGGCGTATCCGTGCAGGCGACCCGGCACAGCTTCCCGCCGCGCCGCGCCAGGCCGCGCAGGAATTGCAGGTCCGTCGCCCGCTGGAACAGCGTGTGCCCGTCGGGGGTGTGGCTGGGCGAGTCGTTGTCGGTGTTGCCCGCGGCGGGCGTGAAACCGTAGCTGCCGAAGATCGCGTTGGCGACCTCGCCGTCGGTCTGGCCGGACCACTCGGTGACGCTGTCGTCGATGTTCATCAGCCACGAGGCGTCCTGCGCCCAGATGTCGATCGTGGAGGAGGTCGACGCGCGGTCCAGGTGCAGCCGCCAGGACAGCACGTACCCGTCGAAGATGCACTGGGCGCTGGCGCCTTGCGCCGACGGGGTGACCGTGAGGGTGACGTTCGTCATCGGCTCGAAGCTGCCGTCGCCGACGAACTGCAGGTCCCCGGCGGATGTCCGGTTCACGGGCAGCCGGAGCAGCAGCGCCCCGGGCCGGTCCGAGCTTTCCTCGACTTCCAGCTGCTTGATCGCGTCGTAGAACGCCCCGGGTACCGGGGTGCCGCCGACGGCCAGCTGGATGGTGACGCTCACGCGGCGCCGCCCTGCGGGATGCCGATGAGCGCGCGGGCCGCGAGGGCCCCGGCGACCATGGAGTTGTTCGAGTCGCAGAGCCGCCAGAAGCCGGTCGGCGCGTTCAGGTACTGCACCGCGACGAGGTCGAGGCGCTGCTGTCCGGCGTTCTGGTAGGAGCCGATGATCGGGACTGGGTTCGGCAGTGCCGGGACCACTACAGTGACCTGGGTGCCGTCCGGCAGCGCGACGGTGTACGTGGCCTGACTCACGTAACGGCTGTCGGGTGTGAACACGGTTGTTGCCTCCCTCAGTGCGGGATCATCCCGATGATTGACTCGGCGGCGTTCGCGAGGTTGGCCACCGCGAGTGCCTGGCGCAGCGCGAGCGTGTAGGTGTAGGCGATCGTGGCGAGATTTCCCAGCACGTCGTCGTCGGCCGATGCGGCGGTGAGCTCGGCCGGGGTGAGCACCCGGAGCGAGAGCTGTGCCTCGGCGTGAATGGGGTTGAGCGTCGAGTCGTAGAGCTTCTCGGTGATTGTGAGCCCGGTCACGCGGACGGGCACGATCCGTCCCGCGCCCCAGATGAACAGCGTGACCGGCATGACGGACTGCGGGACGGTGCGCGTCGGGCCTGAGCTCGTGCCGCTGAGCGCCGAGCCGATCGCCGCCGACACCGCGCCGAGCACCGCGTTGGTCGTCCCGGTGGGATAGAGCAGCATTTCCAGCGCGGCCAGCCGGCTGTAGAGCCCGCTCGCCGTGGCGAGCGCCGAGCCGGGCTGGATCCCGTCGGCGATGTCCTCATTGGAGTCCATCGCGATCGTGAAGGAGAACGCCTCGCCCGGCATGCCCTGCACCGCAAGCGGGTTGCTGCCCTCTGTTCCCGCACTGCTGGCTGGCTCAGGCTGGGTCCAGGTGTGGGTCATCGTCTCGGGGTTGTACTGGAAGACGATCACGTTCGGCAGCGGGATGGGCAGGAATGTGGGCATGAACTCGACGAGCGCGCCCTTCAGCACCACCCCGCTCACGGTGCCGCCTCCCCGTCGGGACCACCCGATACCCGGTCACGCGCCAGCGCCCATCCGATCTCGCCCACGATGCGCCGCGCGAGCAGGTCCGGCGCGCCCTGGTCGGCGCCGGCCGCTGCCACCTCGAGTCGCAGCGAGTCGAGGCCGGCGGCCCCGGCCGGGCGGAGCATGCCGGGCGCCAGGCCCTCGGCGACCAGCCGCGCGAGTGCGCGCGCGGCGTCCTCGTCGAGGCCAGCTACGCGCAGCACCAGCCGGTCGATGTGGGCGTCACCGGCCGCGCCCGGGGCGTCGGCCAGGCCGGCCGCCGGGCTCACCGGGACTCCATCTGGCCGGGCCGGACGACGACGCCCTGCTTCTCCAGCTCGCGCCGCGCGGCCGCGTGCACGTGGCGCTCGGTGATCGGGCCGCCCTCGCCGCACGCGAGGAACGCCGCCGCCAGTGCCGCTGACTTGATGCCCGCGCCGGTCAGGTCCAGGTCGTGCCCGAGGCGCTGCCAGTCGAGCGGGCCGATGAGCGGCTGTCCCGACACGTCGCGCGCTCCCTCAAGGGCGATCCGCCACAGCCGCTCGCGCTCGCCCTCGGTCGGGGGCGCGAAGTCGATGATGAACCGGAGGCGGCGGACGAACGCGGTGTCGAGGTCCCCCTTCCGGTTCGTCGCGAGGACGGCAACGCCGTCGAACTGCTCCATCCGCTGCAGCACGTAGTCGATCTCGATGTTCGCGTACCTGTCGTGGGCGTCGCTCACCTGGGTCCGCTTGCCGAACAGGGCGTCCGCCTCGTCGAACAGCAGGAGCACGGGTGCCCGCTCGCAGGCCTCAAAGACCTCGCGCAGGTGCTTCTCGGTCTCCCCGATGTACTTGCTCACCACCCCGGCGAGGTCGACGCGGTACAGGCCGAGCCCGAGCGACCGGGCCAGGACCTGCGCGGCCATCGTCTTGCCGGTGCCGCTCGGGCCCGCAAACAGCGCGGTGGTGCCGCGGCCGAGCGAGGTCAGCCCGGCGAAGCCCCAGTCATCGAGCACCCGGCCGCGCTCGGCCGCCTGCACCTCGAACTCGCGCAGGTGCGCGGCCGTGGCCGGGGAGAGGACGAGGTCGGACCACACGAACGGCAGCGGCAGCGGGCTCAGCAGCTCCGGGGTGCCTGCCATCAGCAGCCTCCGGCAGACCTCGCCGACCTCGTGGTCGCCGGCCGGTGCGACGCGCGCGGCCACGCCGATCTCGGCGGGCCGCAGCGCCCAGTCGGCGACTGTGGCCGGGGCGGGCGCGGCGGCCAGCGACGACCACAGCCTGAGCCGCTCGCGCCGGCCGATCGGCCCGCAGCGGACCGACCGCCTGATTGAGCGGTACCCGGCGGCGTCGGCCACCGGGACCTGCACCGACAGGAACGTCAGCGGTGCCTCGGGAATGGCGGCCCGCAGCTCGGCCGGCAGGGCCTCGGCGTGCTCCCAGGCGAGGACCGATCCGTCCAGGCGCGCCCGGCGGGCCTCGCGGGTCGCGGCGGCGGCAGCGTCGGCCCGGGCCGCCAGTGCCGCCGCGTCCACCGCGACGAGCCGGACGCCGAGCCGCGCGGCGGCTTGCGCCGCGAGCGTCGTCCGGCCCGACCCTGGCGCGCCGACCAGCTCGATCTCGATGGGCAGCCCCGCCCCGCCGTCCCGGCCGAGCCCGCGCACGAAGGCGGCGATCTCCTCAACCGCCTCCGGGCGCAGCACCGGATCGGGCGGCAGATCTACCACGCGGCCGCTCATGCCGTCCGACCAGCCGGTCCGCGCGTCGCCGCGTCGCGCCGGCCCGTCGCCGCCGGGCGTCCCGGCGCGGCCGGTAAGCGCCCGGAGCAGCAACGGGTCCGCCCGCCAGCCGGTCGACCATGCGAACGCATCACGCCCGGCCGCGACCGGCTCGGCGAGCAGCCACCGCACGATCGCGGAGTCCGGGCCGGGGGGCAGCTCGCCGGCCAGCCCGAACAGCGTGGCCGCCAGCACCGGCGTCGGATCGGCGGCCTCGGTCAAGTCGAGCAGGTACCCGAACACCCGGCCGATCGCCGGGTCTGCGGCGCTCGCGACCGTGAGCATGAGCAGCGCCGTGTCCGCGGCCGATAGGCCAAGCGTGCCGACAAGGTGCCCGAGGCGGGCATCCTCGGGCTGCCCGGCGAGCGCTGCGATCTGGGCGGATACCGCCGCCGCGCGCTCGTCCGACCGGTAGAAGGCCTGCTCTGCGTCGGTGGCCTCGGCCCTGGGCGCGAGCGCCCGGTCGACCTCGCTGTGGCTGATCGCCAGCAGCCGCTCGTCCCCGTAGCCGTGCCTGGACCAGAGATGGCGCAGCCACAGCACCTGGCGCGCGGCGCGCAACCGGACCTCGGTGAGCCAGCGCGGCTCGGCCGCGCCGCCCGCCGGCGAACCGGGGTCGGCCATCCCGGCGTCCCGGCCGCCGGGCCGTGCCTGGACGGCTGGCGCCGCGTTCACCCTGTCACCCACAGCGCCGGATCTGACTCGATGCCGTTGACCAGGACACGGACCGGCAGGACCGTCCCCGCGGGCTCTGCTGGCGGCGAGAGCTCCAGCGACGTGCCCGACGGGTCGATGCTGACCTGGCCGGGCGCGGGTGACGCGGCGACCTGGGTGAGCGCGACCGTGCCGACGAGCACCTCCGTCGCGCCCGGGACGAAGCCCGCGCCGTGCACCGTGAACGGGCCCGGCCCGGACAGCACCGGGCCTCCCGACGGGTCCACCCACGCGGCGATGCTGACCGGAACCGGGTCGCTGCGGGTGGCGCCGGGCGTACCGGGCGCGCCGCCGCCGACGCGTAGCTGGTAGACGCCGGGGGCGGGGGTGCCGGCCGGCGCGGCGCCGGCGGCCGGGGGGAGTGCGAGCACGAATTTGGCCGCGCTCGACTCGGCGGTCACCGCCCACGCGGTCACGTCGGTCTCGGGGCCGCCGCCTGGCGGCAGCAGGTACACGCCGCCCGAGACGCCGGTCACGCCGAGATCCGAGCCGAGCAGCCAGCAGGTCTGGCCGGCCGCCACCGTGGCCGGCGACTGGGAGAACGTGACGGCCGCACTGACCGGCCCCAGGTAGGAGCCGGCCCGGAAGGTGCCGAAGAGAACCGGGTAGTCGCCGGGGCCCTGCGCCGGGAGGGGCAGCGGCACCGGGTCGGCGGCCACCGAGAACGTCTTCGTTTCCGGGCCGGTTTCCGGCGGCTGATCGGGGGCGATGAACACCACGGCCGCGCGGTATACCAGGGACATCCGCAGCGGTGCGGTGGTCGCCTGCCACAGCCGGCTCAGCTCGTCGTAGGACCGGTGCTCCATGGTGAGGGTCAGCTCCCAGGCCGTGGCCGCCCCCGGATCGCTGCGCACGATCGGGTTGGCGTGGAAGATGCGCAGCGCCACGCTCATCGCCTCCTGCTCCTGCGTGTAGTTCGTCTGCGAGTACGCGAACAGCAGGTAGTACAGGTCGAGGGCCAGAGGCAGGAACCGTACCGGCTCGCCCGTTCCGTCGAGTATCTGCGGCTGCCAGAACAGGCTCTCCTGAGCGTTGTCCGATTCGGCGTGGTAGAGGTACATGCTTAGCTGCGGACCGGACTCCGCGCGGGCCGCGTCGGGTGCCAGTCCGGTGAAATTCGGGGTGAACGATGGCCCGGCGCCGAGCTCTACCCAGAGCGGCGCCGTCGCCCACTGGCTCTTGACCAGCCCGATGAGAGAATCGGTCACGGCGGAGAGGTCGAGGATCATCGGTCTGCCGCCCTCAGCCCTGCGCGGTCCCGTGCCAGCGGCGGAGCCCGTCCCGCAGCCGGCCAGCCCCGGCGCTCCCGGCGGGCGGCGCAGGGGGGCGGGACCGGCCGGGCACCGGCTGCGCCGCGGGCAGGATCTGCGGGGCGCGGGCGGGCGGTTCGGGCGGGACGACGGTCACCTCGATCGTGCCGATGGACACGCGGGGCCGGTTCGTGCCGTCCGGCTGCTGGCGCGGGACGCCCGGGTCCTGGCCGGGCATCCCGGCCGCCCAGGCCGGCTGGCCGGGCGGCGGCAGCAGATCGCGCGGGGCGGCCGGTCCCCCGGGCCGGGCACGGCCACCTGCGTCCCGGGATCCGGGCGGCACCGGGATCAGTTTCTCGCCGGTCGCCGGCTCCGGCCCGGTCGTCGGGGGCACCTCGACCGGCATCCCCCACATCGGGTCCGCCCATGAGGTAGGCGGCCGCGCGGGCGCCGCGTCGCCGGGGCGCAGGGAACCCGCGGGCGAGCCGTCGCCGGGGCGCCGGGACTCTCCGGCCAGCGGCGGCACCGCCAGGTACGCGGCGTTACCCGCGGCCGCCGGCGCCCCCGGCGGCGTGCTCGCGGCCGGGCCGGGCCCGGCGACTGGAGCAGCCGGGCCAGGTCCGGTTCCCGGCGCCACCGGCGCGCCGGGCTGGACGGGTTCGGGCGGTAGGGCCGGCGCGGGGGCCCGGAGCTGCGGTCGCCCCAGGCCGCCGGGGCCGGAGGTGCCCGCATGGGTGCCCTCGGCCCAGGCGGCTACGGCGCGGGCACCGGGCGCCGATGGCAGCGAGGGTGCGCCGGGCGCGCCGCCCGGTCGGTCCCCGGCCCGCTCCTCGCTGCGGAGCGGTGCGGCCGGCGGCTGCGCGGCCGGCTCCCCGGCTGGGCCGGGGAGTGCGGCGGTACCTGCGATCATCCGCTGTTCCTGATCCCCGGTGCGCCGGCTGCCGCGGCCGGGCGAGCGCAGCGGCGGGCGGGCAACGTCGGCGAACAGCTGGCGCGGCGGCTGCAGCGTCGGCGCCGCCGCGGGCTGCCCGGCCTGCCCGGCCAGCCCGGCCAGATAGCGGACCCGGGCATTCATGCGACCGCCCGCTCATCGGCGATGATCGACGCATAGCGCCTGCGACGGCCGCGCGGCAGCGCGAGGATCATCTCTTCCGGCCAGCCGTACGCCGACGCGAGCGCGTGGGTCTCCAGGTGAATCCCGGCGAAGGCATTCCGCAGCTCGGCGAGCGTGTATCCGACCGGGTCGAAGCGCATCGCCACCTCTTGCCCGCACCGAGGGCAGCTGCCGCCGATGAGATCCTTGAGGCTGGGGGCGAGGGCCGACAGGGCGCGGTCCACCCGCCGGGCCAGCGCCCGTGATAGCTCCGGGCCCTCGATGCACCGGCTGGAGAGCGTGTCGGCCGGCTGGCCGTCGAGCGCGGCCGCGAGCATATCGGCGACCGCGGGCACGCGAAACCTGACATCCGCCCCGGCCAGCGTGAACCAGCCGGTATCCGGTGCCGGGGCTACGCCGCGCGGCCGGCGCGGCCGATGGTGCTCGACGTAGCTCTCGATGCCGAAGCTCACGTCGATCCGCTCCCGGCAGCCCGGCTCGGGGCACCGGATGTCGGTGCGGATCGCGTCGCCCAGCCACGCCTGCCTGATCGTGAGGGCGGCGGCGTCCAGGTCCGTCGCGGGCAGGCCCGCCCAGTCGGGCGGCCTCCCGCCGGCGGTACTCGCCACCCGTTGCGCCAGCCCGACGAGCGCCGGCGGCGGCGCGAGCGCGGTCTCGACGACGTAGAGCTCGTCGTCGCCGGTTGGCTCGCGGATGGCCAGCATCAGGCCGCTGACGGGCAGCATTGGTCAGGTCTCCTGGGGCTCGGCGAGCGTGTCCTGCTCCCAGCCCTCGTTCTCCAGCTTGATGGTCTCGAATGCGATCGCGTTGGCGCCCGCGTCGAGCTGGGGCAGGGCCTGGAACTCCGACACCCAGCAGCGGTGGACCAGGTACCGCAGCACCGGCTGGGCCTCCTCGTTCAGCACGACGATGCTGATCTCCTGGCGCAGATTCGCCAGCGAGGTGTGAGGAAAGCCATGGTCGAGCACCTGGGCACTGTTGGCGAGGGTGATGAAGTCCTTGTCCTGGGTGACCCCCCGCTCGAGGGTGATCGGGTCGTACTTGGTCCGGCCGAGGCCTTTGAGGATGAGGGCGCTGTTGCCCTCCTTGTACTCGATCACGTCGGACGAGCGCTTGATCGCTCCGACCTTGCTCACCCCGGCGACCGGTGTCGTCGGTGTCGGGCTCGAGAGGAAGTACACGAGGAACCGGTACGTCTTGTACGGGTCGTAGCGGTTCAGGTTCGCCGGGAAGATCTGGCCCATGATGGTCCTCGCCTAGCTCGGTGCCTGGCCGGCCAGCTGCGCGATCTGGACGATGACGAACTCCGCGGGGAGCAGCGGGGCGAAGCCGACCAGGATGTTGACGATGCCGTTGTTGATGTCGGTGGCGGTGGTCGTGGTCGAGTCGCACTGCACGAGGAACGCCTGGCTCGGCGTGTCCCCGGCGAACGCGTTCTGGCGGAACAGGCTGAGCATGAACGCACTGACCTCCTGGGTCAGGGCGGCCCACAGCGGCGTGGCGTTCGGCTTGAAGACCGCCCAGGTGAGGCTGGCGTAGAGGCTCTGCTCGATGAACAGGGCCATCCGCCGCACCGCGACGTACTTCCACTGCTGCTGCGCGGTGTTGGCGTCGGCGCCCGCCGTCGTCCGCGCGCCGAACACCACGGTGCCGACGCTCGGGAACTGGCGCAGGCAGTCGATGGCGTTCTGGTTCATGACCCCCTGCTGCGGATCGGTCATCAGCCCGTTCTGATCTACCCCCGTGGTGCCGAGCAGGGCCGTCTGGATGCCGGCCGGTGAGGTCCAGACCCCTCCGGAGCTGTCCTGCTGGCCGTAGATGCCGGCCACGAACCCGCTCGGCGGGGCCGTCGACGGCAGCCCGGTGACCGGGTCGGTGGTCTGCAGCCAGGGGTAGTAGACCGCGGCGTTGATGCTGACGGGCGGGGTCAGCGGCAGCGCGGTCCCGGCTGCGAGATCGCCGACGATGGCGTTGGCGTCCCAGCCGGAGGTGTCCGGCGACGGGGTATCCATGATGTAGAAGGCCCGTTTGCGCTCGCAGAAGGCGACGGCCTCCGAGGCGACGGCTTCGGAGGCGGCGCCTGCGTTGCTGATCCCGGGTGTGGCGAGCAGGTTGAAGATCGGTACCTTGTCGAGGGACTGATAATCCTGGAAGACCGGTGCGAAATCACCGGGGTTGATGACGGTCCAGCCGGCCTCTGGCGCGACGTCGGGCGAGCTGACCGACGAATACCCGAGCTGGTATTTGCCCGCCGTGAACGCCGTTGGCGCCGGGTCCGACAAGGTGACCTGCACGAGGTTCGAGTTCTGCAGCATCGGCGGAGGGGCGTTGGGGGGAACGGTTGTGCCGGTGTTGAGGTCCGAGGTCGTTTGCAGGTTCGCGATGGTCACCTTCCGGTACGTCTCGACGGTCGTGCCGTAGGTGATGACAATGTCCGCCGTGTCCAGTGGGGGAGGTGCGGCGGGCGGGGTGGTCGGCGGCTGTGACGACTTGAGGTTCGAGATCACCACCTGCATCGGTATGCCCACATACCCGGTAGCCGGCGGGACCGCCGCGATCCCGACCGGCTGGAGGGCGTTGAACACGATGTTCGGGGGGCTGCCCGGCGCCGTGACGCTCGCGGCCGTGACGCTCCCCTGTGCCGCTCCGGTCGCGTCGTAGTACTGCGTCGCTTTGATGCCCACGACGTAGCACATCGGTCCCCCGTTGAGGAAGAACTGGTAGACCGCCTGGCCAACGTAGTCGGGCAGCCACCCGTCCCAGGAGAAGAAGCCGCCGAAGTTCGTCTGGTAGTCCGCGAAGCTGAACAGCGGGACCGCCGTGCCGAAGTTCTTGGTGCGGAACGGGTGGGTGTAGCCGATGAACACCGCGATCGACGTCGGCGCGGGTTGGATCGTGTGGACGAGGCTCGGGAGTTCCTGGATGTAGACCCCCGGATACGACGTCATGACCGTCATCTGTCCTCCTCCGCGCACGCCCTGTCGCCGGCCAGCTCAGGTATCCGGCGCGGTCCAACCGTACGAACGGGGCCGTGATCAGCGTGTTAGGGCGGCGTGAGCGCGGCATCACGACTGCGTTATGACCGCTCCATCGTGGGCCTGCCGCTTTTCCCGCGGGCGGACTAGGTACAGGTGAGGACCGTCTCGGTGTGGCGCCGCGCCGCCGTCGGCGGCGACGCTGATCAGCAGCGCTGCTGCGCGGGGCTCGGGGCGAAGCCGTGCGTGGCAGCGCTGGCCGTGATCGTCGCGGCGGCGTTTATCGCCCAGGCCCGCGACCGCGGTCAGCGCGTCGGGGACCTCGGGATGACCGTGATGCAGATGTCCGGCGGCAGGCGTCAGACGGTCATGATGCCACTGAGCAGCGATCGCATCATCGGGGACGGCTCGACACCGAGGTCTCGCACGGCGATCCTTTCGTACAACCGGTACCGCCTGATAGCCTCCCCGGCGTTGCCCTCGGCGAGGTGGATCCTTATCAGTGCCCGGTGTGCGCTCTCGCGCAGGGGCGCCCGGTCGACCGCCGCCAAACCCGCGAGTAGGGCGGCGCCATAGCGGCGAGCGGCGGTGAGATGCTCGCACAGCGATTCCAGCGCGTGCAGGTTCAGCTGGCGGTGCCGTTCCCGCTCCAGCAGGACCCACTCGTCGTACCAGCCAGGCAGCAGCTCACAGCAGAATCGGGACTCCAGCAGCGCGACAGCCAGCTCTTCGTCGAACCGGCCCGTGACGATGGCCCTCTCCAGTCTCGCCGCCTGCCTGAGGTCGACGACGACGTCCGGGGACAGCTCCAGGCTGTCACCCCGGCTCCAGACCACCCCTGGCCGGGCCATCCGCAGCTTCCACAGGGTCGAGCGCAGGCTGCCGTGGGCGCGCATCTCGGTCGAGCCGCCCCACAACAGCCCCGCGACGTAGCCCCGGGAGAGGGCCGTTTCGTGTAGCGCTAGCAGCGCCACGAGCCGCTGCGGCCCCGGCGCGAGCTGTACCGCCTTATCGTCGGCGTGCAGGCCGAACCCGCCGAGTAGGGTGAGGCACAGTTCCTTCGGCTCAGCGGGGACAGAGTCTGGCGCTGACGTGTCAGGTGCCGATTGCTGCCGCGCTGGGGATGCCGTCACGGGCACGCGGGCGGGCACTGGTTAGCTCGACGCGGCAATAGACCGCTGCCGCGCCACTGCTGCGCCACCCCCTAACATAGTGCGAACGTACCGAGTCGTGCTTCCTCCCGCAAGGGCCTCCAAGCACAGCACCATTCCCCGTCAGGCGGCGGCGGGCGATGGCTCGCGAACTCCGTATATCCCAGGGAAAAATGCGGCGGCGTAACGGCAACGGCAGTATTGACCAAGGATAACCGGGCTGGCTGCGAGGCTGCCGGTGGCGTGCGGCTGCGGTGGCTGGTTGTGAGGACCTGGTGCTGAGGTCCTCGGGCGTACGCGTGATCGCCCGACCGGCCCGGGCGGGGCCGTCCAGGGCGAGCATCTGCATCCAGGCGGTCAGTTCGCTGGCCAGAGCAGCATAGCCAGCGAAAAGCTGCTGGTCAGCGGCTATAAGTGGGTTTGGCACGGCACAGGCTGTCAGGCCCATGCCGGGTGCACAATGCGGCCTGGCGATTTGTGTCACTGCGAACAGTGCATTCCGTGCTGGGCGGTGTGCATACTCCACCCACTGCCTGGCAGCGCCTGGCAGCCCCAAATGGCCGTGGCAGCCACCGCGAGGAGAGTCGTGCTCGCAAGCGTGAATCCTGGCGTGGCCGGCCGCGAGGCCGCTCCCGGCGTGTCGATCGCTACCCGCGGACGGTCGGCTGCTGGTCTGCGACCGCCCGGCTGATGTTGCCAGGCCCGGTCTTCACCGCAGCCGCATGTCACCGCCCGCACCTATGGCCCGGGTCTCCTGTTCCGCCCCGGCTGTGGCCTCCGACCTCCCGCAAGGAGCGAAGTGAACATGAACACCAGTAATCCCGCCGATTCCAGCGACTCCCGCCACAGCGGTGCGCTACGGCGCCCCGGCTTGCCGCGGCGGCAGTTCCTCGCGCAGGCGGGAACGGCCGGCGTGGGCGCCTTCGCGGTCAGCGCCGGCCTGGGCACGCCGGGAGCGCTGGCGGCTACCCACACTGGTGCGTCCATGCGCCGTGGTGCGGCCACGGGCATGCCCGGCTTGCGGGAAGTGTGGCAATGGGAAGAGCAGCTTGTCCGATTCGGAACCCGCTATACGGGCAGCCCCGGTCACGTGGCCTACGTGGACTGGCTCGCCGGGCAACTCTCCGCAGTACCTGGTTTCAGCATGCGGACCGACCGTCTCACCTTCAACCGCTGGCTGCCCCGCCAGTTCGCCCTGCAGGTAAGCGTAGTGGGCACCGAGAAGCTGTTCCTGACCGGCTGGCTGGCCGTCATGGTGCTGCTCACGCTGGCGACGCTGCGGCTGCCATTCGCCTTTACGGCGTTGTTCACGCTTGTCGACGTCGCGGTGCTGCTGGTACTCCTCGGCACTGTCCAGGCATCGACCGGACTGCTCAAGGCGGGCGGGTACGTCGCGCTGGTATTCGCCGCGATAGGGGCGTACATCTGGGTCGGCTCGTTCTTTAATGCCACCGGAGGCAAGGAGTTCCCGCTGGGCACGCCGGTGCTGCACTAACCGACGACCGGGACGGCATCCACCCGGCCAGCGGGCGGACGTCGTCCCGGCGCCTGTGGCCTCATCCATGGCGCATAGCTGACGGCAAAGCCGGCTGGCCTCCGCAAACTCCGGGGCGATGCAGAGAGGCGGCCTGGCCGGGTGTGCCCCGGCATACGCACGGGCTCCGATCTCTGTGCACGTGCACATCGACGTGACTGGTTGCCGTCGCTATTAATCAGTTAACACCAGAAACAATGCAGCCCGCACGGCGGCAGACATTTCCGGACGACCTCGAGCAGGAGATCCTGCCGCCCGCGGGCCCGCGCCCCGCACCCCTGGAGCGTGCCCATGACCCACCGCGTTTTCCGGCGCGTGGCGCTCGCCGCCGCGGCCGCGCTCGCCATCGTCTGCCTCGCCGCCCCGGCCGATGCCAGTTCCTCGGCCCTGCCGAAGCTTGATATCAGCGGCGTCTACGTGACGGGCGTCTCGGCCGGCGGCTTCATGGCCACGCAACTGCAGGTGGCCGATTCCGGCACCTTCGACGGCGCTGGCATCATCGCCGCCGGCCCGTACGACTGCGGTCAGGGCAACGTGATCGAGTTCGCGACCTGCGACATCGGGGCCAGCCTCCCTGGGCTGGAGCAGCAGGCGGTCACCTGGTCGAGCCAGGGACTGATCGACCCGATCTCGGACCTGGCCGGCAAGCCGGTCTACGTCTACCACGGCACCCTCGACCCGGTGGTCAACGAGCTGGTGTCCAGCTCAGGCGTTGACTTCTATCAGCACTTCGGCGCCAGCGTCGAGTATCACAGCACCGACCCGGCGGGCCACGGCTGGCCGGCTCCGGATGGCGTGCTGGCGTGCCCGCTGACCAGCCCGCCGTTCCTGATCAACTGCGGCGACGATCCCGAGAGCGAGATGCTGAGGCACTGGCTCGGCAGCGTCAACCCGCCGAACACAGGCACCCCGGAGGGAACGCTGTCGTCGTTCAGCCAGGACCGCTACGCCCCCGGCGGCAGCGCTCCGGCCCTGAGCATGGACAGCAACGGCCTCCTCTACATGCCGCCGGCGTGCGCGGCCGGTGCCGCCTGCAGGCTCGTCGTCGCCCTGCACGGCTGCCTGGGCGGGGAGTACCTGCTGGGTGAGGAGTTCCCCGAGCTCGGCAACCTGGACACGTATGCCGACACCAACCACCTGGTAATCCTGTATCCGCAGGCAATCGCGACCGTCGTCCCGGCCAACCCGGAGGGATGCTGGGACTGGTGGGGTTACGACGGGCCGGACTTCGCCGTCAAGAGCGCCCCGCAGATGGTCACGATCATGAACATGGTCACCGCACTTGGCGGCTGACCGACGGTGACCCGGGCACGCGACGACAGGCGAGAGCCCTTGTGCACTGCGGTTCCCCGCCAAGCCGGCGACATCCTAGCGGCGATCGCCGCGCCGGCGATATCGTGCGGGCCATGGTCCAGGTAGCGGCGGCGCCGCCGGGCGGATCGGTGGTGGCCAGGCTCGCGGCGGATCTGATAGGCGAACTCGACGGGCTGACCGAGCAGCTTGTTACCTCGTTGCGGGAGACCGACGAGTCCTACCTTCCTGTCGACATCGCCGACCTGCGCCGCACCGTGCACGCGAACCTGCACAGCTTTCTCACTGATCTCGTTAGCCAGAGCACCCCGAGCACCACCTCCTCGCGCGACACCGCCCGGCGACGGGCAGCGCAGGGCGTTCCGCTTGGCTCGGTGCTGCACGCCTACCGGCTCGGGTTCCGGGTGATCTGGGCTGCGCTGGCCGACCGCGCGCTGCGGGAGGGCCAGTCCTGCCTGGATGGCCTGGTGCGCGAGTCGACAACGGTCTGGGCCTGGGTGGATACCAGCTCCGAGGCCGTCAACATGCAGTACCACGAGGCGCTGATCGATTCCGCCCGGCACGACGAACAGCAGCGGATGCTGCTGCTGGACGCGCTCCTCGAAGGTCGTCTGCGCGAGTGGAAGCTGCTCGGCGGCAGGCTGCATGCCATCGGCCTGCCCGAGCACGGCCCTTACCTGGCTGTCTCAGCGGAGACCAGGGAAGCTGGCATCGAGAACCTGCGCGCAGCCGGCCAGTATCTGCGCCGGCACGGCGTGGCGTCCGCCTGGCGTCTTCGGCCCGATGAGCAGGTGGGGCTTATCGCGGTGAACCGGGTCCTGCCCCTTCCCGCGGCCAGGGAATTGCTGGCGAAGGAAGCCACCGGCCGGGTGGGGATCAGCCCCGCGTTCGACGACGCCCTCGACGCAGGCCGGTGGCTGGAGATCGCGGCCGTCGCCCGCCGCTGCCTCCCGCCGGGCAGTGCCGGCGTTGCCACCATCGACGACGATCCGTTGGCGACGGTCGTGGCGAGCGCGCCGGATATCTCGGGTCGCGTTGTCCGCCGCCTCCTCGGCCGGGTCGCTGATCTTGCCGTCGCCGAACGGGAACTCCTGCTGGGCACCTTGCGGACGTGGATAGATTGCGGCGGTAACACCTCAGCCGCGGCGCGAGAGCTGTACTGCCACCGCAATACCGTCCGTAACAGGCTGCAACGGGTTGAGGAGCTCAGTGGCCAGTCCCTGAGCGACCCACGCGGCATCGCGAGTCTGTCTATCGCTGCCGAGGGAGCCCGGCTGCTCGGGGGCAAGCTGACGTGCTAGCAGCGCAGCTTACGATCAGCACGTGTCATGGCGTCATGGCGTGGAGTTGAGCCACTCCGCGAACGCCGGACCGGCCAGCCGTGCCCCCGGGCCGGGCAGCAGGCCGCCCGTTGCCTGCATGTCGGCGTCGGGGTCGGCCGGGTTGCGTACGGCCTGGACCGAGTCGGCGAGCAGGGCCCCGGCCTCGGGGTCCGACTCGTCGCCGTACGTCACGACCGGGTCGGGCAGGCGGACGTTGAGGGCGTCCTGCCGGCGGGCGGTGCGGGCACGCAGCATGCCCAGGCACACGCGGCCGACCACGGTGGTCAGCCAGCCGGGCAGAGCCGGTTCCAGAGTGGGTATGAGCCGCGGAAGTAAAGCCTGAAGGGACGAGGGCAGTGAGCGAGTTCAAGATCGTCAACCCGGCGACGAACGAGACCGAGCGAGAGTTCGCTGCCGCCACCGATGCCGAGATCGAGCAGGTGCTGGAGCGTTCCGCCCGCGCTTACCAGTCCTGGCGGACGACCGCGAAGGACGAGCGGACCAGGGTGCTGCTGCGGGTGGCCGAGCTGTACAAGGAGCGGATCGACGACCTGGCCGCGCTGATCACCCGCGAGATGGGCAAGCCCACCCGGGAGGCTAAGGGCGAGATCCTGCTGGTCGTGAGCATCTACCGGTACTACGCCAACCAGGGGCCAGCGCTCCTCGCGGACGTCCCGCTCAGCCCCCGGGCCGGGGGGACGGCGCTGGTCCGCAAGGAGCCGGTCGGCCCGCTGCTCGGCATCATGCCGTGGAATTTCCCGTACTACCAGGTGGCCCGGTTCGCCGCGCCGAACCTGATGGCCGGCAACACGATCATCCTGAAACACGCGCCGCAGTGCCCGGAGTCGGCCCTGGCGACGGAACAGATCTTCCGCGACGCCGGCCTTGCGGAGAACGCCTACATCAACGTGTTCGCTACCAGCAGCCAGATCGCGGACATGATCGCCGATCCCCGGGTGGCCGGCGTGTCGGTGACCGGCAGCGAGCGGGCCGGCGCTGCCGTAGCCGAGGTGGCGGGCCGTAACCTCAAGAAGGCCGTCCTCGAGCTCGGGGGATCGGACCCGTTCATCGTGCTGGACAGCGACGACCTCACCAAGACCGTGAAGGCCGCGGTCGCCGGGCGGATGGGCAACGCCGGGCAGGCCTGCAACGCGGCCAAGCGAATCATCGTGGTCGGAGATCTCTACGACGATTTCGTCGGCCAGTTCACCGCCGCGATGGCCGCACTGCATCCGGGCGATCCCGCGGACCCCGCCTCGGACTTCGGGCCGCTGTCTTCGGAGGACGCCGCCGAGCGCCTGATGGGCCAGATCAAGGACGCCGTGGACAAGGGTGCCACGCTGCGGACCGGCGGTCAGCGGGTCGACCGGCCGGGCGCATTCGTCGAGCCAACTGTCCTGACGGATGTCACCCCGGAGATGCGGGCTTACCACGAGGAGCTGTTCGGCCCTGCGGCGGTCATCTACCGGGTTGCCGACGCATCGGCAGCCGTGGACCTGGCCAACGCCTCGTCGTTCGGGCTCGGCGGCGTCGTCTACAGCGCGGACCCGGCCCGCGCGCAGGAAGTCGCGGCTCTGCTTGACACCGGCATGGTGTGGATCAACAGCCCGCAGGGTTCGATGGCCGACCTGCCATTCGGCGGGACCAAGCGCTCCGGCGTCGGCCGGGAGCTGGGCCCCTATGGCATCGACGAGTTCGTGAACAAGAAGCTGATCTATGCCCCGGCCGTTCGCTGACCCGGCACGTTCCGCCCCGCCGTTCGTGCGGGGCGAGGCGGGAAAGTGCTTCGTTCCCGCGGGCGGGGGTTCACGCCGATGGGTAACTGGGGGTGGGCGGCAGCGGCCGGCCGTTCCGGACGGCTTCCACCACGGCCTGGGCTTCGGGCCCGCGATATTCCTCGCCGTAGACCGCTCCCGCTCGGCGAGGCGCCTCCATGACGGTGGCGTCAGCGGTGCCGCCCAGATCGACCGGAAGGAAGCCGGAGCCGGTGATGAGGGACGCGGCGATGGCCTTGGCTTCGCTGTCGTTGCCGCACAGCCACTGCACGACCCGGTTGTCGCCGCTGCGGGCCGCGGCGCGGCGCTGGAATGCGGCGGTAAGAGTGTTGAACGACTTGGTGTAGCGGGCGCCGGGCATCCGGGCCTGGTTGAACTGGGCGGCAGTGTGGCCGGCCGGAATGAGTTCGGCCCCCGCTCCGAACTGGTTGGTGGTGTCGATCACCACCTTTCCGGCCAGCGGGCCAGCCTGCGCTAGCGCCTCGTCGATCACGGGCCACGGGACCGAGACGACCACGACCTCGGCCGATGCGGCCGCCTCGGCAGGGCTGCCGGGCGAGACGCGTGGGCCGATCTCGGCAGCCAGCTTTTCGAGCGATCCTGGGTCTCGCGAGAATGAGACGGTCACATCGTGATCAGCGCCTGCGAGGAAACGGGCGATGTTGCCGCCGATGTGACCCGCACCGATGATGCCTACTCGCACGGTTGCCTCCTAGTGATATACATCGGAGCCATAGGTTGGTTCCAAACTATATGGCATATGTAACGAAGCTCGGCAACCCAGGTCATCAGACGCGGTGCTCCCCGGCGCGGGCGGCGCCCGCCCCGCTGGCCATTGATGCGGGCGGCGCGCCGAGAAGCACTGACACGCGGCGTTCCTTCAGGCCCCGGCGGACCCGCAACTCGAGCACGCCCGCCGGGAGCGCTTCGGAGATGGCCGCGTACAGGGCCGAGACCGAACGGAGGGGTTCCCCGCCGGCCTTGGTGAGGATGTCACCCTCGGCGAGGCCGGCCGCGGCGGCAGGTGACTGCTCCTCCGCCGAGCGAACCAGCAGTCCCGGGCGTTCCGGCAGCCCGACCGCGCGCTGCATGGCCAGTGCGACGTGCACCGGGGCCAAGGTCAGGCCGAGGCGGACCGGTGTGCCTTCCGGCTCGGCGCTGCCCTCGAAGGCGACCAGCAGCTTGCGCAGGAGCCCGGCCAGCGTCGCCTGTTCCGCCGGCGTGAGCGAGCCGAGCAGACGCGCCTCGTTGGCCAGGTGGGCGGGCACGACCGTCTCGAAGAGCTCCCTGCCCCGATCGGTGAGCGACACCAGCGAGCCACGCTTGTCGACCGGATCGGGAGAGCGCGCAACTAGCCCGTCGGCGACCAGCCGGTCGACTCGGACGCTCACGGTTCCCGGCGTCAGCCCCATCTCGTCGGCCAGCCTTCGCTGAGACACCCCGCCGGGCTGGTTGATCCGCACCAGGGTGACCAACATAGTGAAGGCCGAGTTACTGATGCCGTGCGCTGCGAAGACCGCCTCTTGCTCCTCGGCGATGATCGCTCGCAGACGCTCCAGCCGGGTGATCACGCCGATCGGCGAGACATTGAGGTCGGGGCGCACCTTCGCCCACTGGTGGATGACCCGGTCGGTGCCGTCGGGTACGGGGCCGGGCCGCAGGGAAGCAACGGATGCGCGGGCGTGGGCGGTGGTGCGTGCCATGCACCAAGGGTAGTGACCCAATGAGAACGCCACAGTTTGCAGCCAAACTATGATGCGGCCGCCTGGCCCGCCTCCGGCCAGGCGATCTGGTCAGCCGCGAGGCGCCGTGCCGACAAGCGCGCTGTGACTCAACCAGGCCAAAGCCTGTCCGTGGGTGGGGTACCCGACCCAGCGCTGCCCGAGGGGACGATGCGACGGGCGCATAATTTGCGTATTGATAATACGTTGATCCCAACGTATTGTGCCAATGCTATGTTTCTTGGTCGCCTCGACCCGGAGGTCAATGGCTGTGAGTCACAAGGATCTCAACCCGGTCAGCGCCGCCCACCCGAAGCGGGTGGCCATCGTCATCTCCAACCCGGCCGTGTCGACCACCTCGGGGTGGCCGGTTGGGTTCTGGTGGTCAGAGCTCAGCCACCCCTACTTCAAGTTCACCGAGCTCGGCTACGAAGTCGAGATCTTCAGCCCGCGAGGCGGCAAGTGCCTGGCGGACGCCATGAGCGACCCAGAGGACGTCAGCCAGTGGCAGGCCGAAGACGTCATCTCGCGAGGCTACAAGCACGACCCGGCGTTCGCCGCCCGCACGGAGAACACCAAGCCGGTCGACGCCATAGACGTCTCGGCCTTCGACGCACTGCTGGTAGCCGGCGGCCAGGGACCCATGTTCACCTTCGGGAACGCGGACAACCTGCACGCCAAGTTCTCCGAATTCTACGAAGCCGGCAAGATTACCGCCGCGATGTGCCATGGCGCCGCCGTGCTCCGCTACGCCCGCCTGTCCAGCGGGGAACCGCTGGCCAAGGGCAAGACCGTCACCGGTTTCGCCAACGTGGAGGAGGACTTCGCCGACCAGGCCGTGTGGTCGACCGGAGCGCTCCCCCGGGACAAGCATGTAATGCCATGGCGGATCGAAGACGAACTGAAAAAGCTCGGCGCCAACTACATCCAGGCCGGGCTGTGGAAAGGCTTCGCCGTCCGTGATGGGAATCTGGTAACCGGGCAGCAGAACTTCAGCGGCGCCGAGACCGCCGACGTGGTTATCGCCGCCCTCGGCCTTTAGCGGATGCCACAATGGATGCGTGAACGCCGCGCAGTTCGACAAGATCAAGACTGGTCACGGTTTCTTCGCCGCTCTTGACCAGAGCGGCGGCAGCACGCCCAAGGCGCTGGCGGAGTACGGCATCGGCCCGGAACGCTATCGCTCCGAGGCGGAGATGTTCGACCTGGTTCAGGTCATGCGCACCCGCGTGCTGACCAGCCCGCCGTTCGGCGGCTCGCGCATCCTCGCCGCGATCCTGTTTGAGCAGACCATGGAACGGGACGTGCACGGCATGCCGACAGCCCGGTACCTGTGGGACGAAAAGAACGTCGTGCCGGTCCTGAAGGTCGACAAGGGCCTGGCCGCCGAGCAGGACGGCGTGCAGCTCATGAAACCGATCGACACCCTCGATGACCTGCTCGACCGCGCGCACCAGCACCAGATCTTCGGCACCAAGATGCGCTCTGTGATCAACGACGCCAGCGAGGCGGGAATCTCGGCCATCGTCGAGCAGCAGTTCGGCTACGCCAGCCGGATTCTGGCCGCGGGCTTCGTCCCGATCATCGAACCCGAGGTCAGCATCACCAGCCCGGACAAGGAACAAGCCGAAACGCTGCTGCGTGATGCCCTGCACAAGCACGTCGAGGCACTGCCCCCGGACGCGGCCGTCATGCTCAAGCTCACCATCCCGACCCAACCCGGCCTGTACGGCGAGCTGGCGTCCGATCCGCGCGTTCTCCGGGCTCTCGCCCTGTCGGGCGGCTACAGCCGCGACGAAGCCTGCGCCCTGCTAAGCCGGGATCCCTCCCTCATCGCCAGCTTCTCCCGCGCGCTGCTGGAGGGGCTCACCGAGACCCAGACCGACGAGCAGTTCAACGCGCAGCTAGATTCTTCGATCAACCAGATCTACCAGGCGTCGGTGGCGAAACAGCCCCTCGGCTCCTGACTGGTTCGCTCGTCCCATTGGCCGCGGTCTCGTACAGGGCTGCGGCGTTCGCCCCCAGCCGGGCCGCGCAGGACACCGACACGGTGTTCCCGCCCTGCTGTTCCACAGCTGCACCGCGCTGGATGTACCGTCCCGGCAGGACGTTCGGCAAGGGGCCGAGGCCACGTGTGTGGCCAGACCGCAACCGCTGCGGAAAACAGCTGCTGGCCCATTGCGGCGTCACCACTTACCGGATTACCATCCATATGGATGGTGTGGAGAAGGTAGCAGGATGGCGCAGGGCGAAAACGAGAAGACCGAAAAGATCACTATCAACTTGGGCCTCGTGGACCTCGGGCAGATCGACCTGCTGGTCCAGGAAGGCTTCTACACCAACCGCACCGATTTCATCCGTACGGCTATCCGCACCCAGCTCGCCGCCCGGGGCGAAGCGCTCGACCAGACAGCGGCCCGGCGCACCCTCACTCTGGGCAACTGCTACTACAGCCGCCGCGATCTTGAGGAGATCCGCGGCACCGGGCAGATGATCCATATCCGGGTGCTGGGGCTGGCGACCATCGCTGCCGATGTCTCCCCCCAGCTGGCCCTCGACACGATCGCCTCAGTAGAGGTACTCGGCGCCTTCCGGGCCCCCACCGCCGTGAAAGCCGTCCTGGCGGATCGCACCGCCTGAGCCGCCGCGCTCGTGACGGCTGCCCGGGGCGCCGGGGCGTCGGCGGACGCCCGCCACGCCAGCAGGCCAGCGAAACAACCCCACGAAGGGATACCGTCATGGACGCATGCCAGATGGCGGCGATGGCTGAGGCCACCCGCCTGACCCGCCAGGGCCGCCTCATCGAGGCAACCGCGCTGATCCAGCGGACCCTGGCCAGCCCGGCGGTGACACGGCGGGCGCCGGATGCGCCATGTGCCGGGGAGGAGACCGGCGGCCGGCCCGGCCGTCACCCCGATCCCGCGCCACCGCTGGCCTTCCGCGGCGGGACTCTGCCGAGGCTGATCCCTCCCGGCTGGACCCGCCGGGCTTTCCCCGGCCGGGGCGGGACAGGTCCCCGCCTCGCACCCCGGCCCGCGGTACCAGCCGCCAAGCCGCCGGCGGGCCGGTTTGACGCTTTCTCCTACGCCAACGCCAGCGGTTCCCGCACCTACCGGCTATATGTCCCCACCGGCCACACCGGGGGGTCCCTGCCCCTGGTCGTGATGCTGCACGGCGGCACCCAGGATGCAGCCACCTTCGCCGCCGCTACCAGCATGAACGACCTCGCCGAGCGTGAGACGTTCCTCGTCGCCTATCCCGAGCAGGCCCGCTCAGCGAACCTGGGCCGGTACTGGAACTGGTTTGCCCCCGGTCATCAGCGCCGCGACGCCGGCGAGCCGTCGCTGATCGCCGGGATCACCCGCCAGGTCATGGACCGCTACGAGGTGGATGCCGCCCGGGTGTATATGGCCGGGTTTTCCGCCGGCGGTGCGATGGCCGCGGTGATGGCCGCGGTCTACCCCGATCTCTACGCCGCCGTTGGCGTGCACTCCGGACTGGCCTACGCCGCCGCCGGTGATCTGCCCTCCGCGTTCGCGGCGATGAGGCATGGCTCGCCGCTCCGGGGCCGGCCTCCGGCGCAACCGCTGCCGCTGATCGTCTTCCATGGCGACCGGGATGCGATCGTGGCCCCCGCCAATGCCGCGGGCCTCATTGGCGACGCGCTGGCGGCAGGCAGCACGCCCAGCACGGTGATCAGCGGCGGGCAGGTGCCCGGCGGGCATGCCTACACCCGCACCTGCTACCAGGACCCTGCCGGGGCAGTCCTGGCCGAGTGCTGGACCATCCACCAGAGCGGACACGCCTGGTCCGGTGGTGTCCCGCACGGGTCCTACACCGACCCCCGCGGACCGGATGCCTGCGCCGAGTTCATCCGCTTCTTCGAAGAGCATCCCGCCCCGCGCCCGGGATAACCCGCCCATCTCTTGCGGGTCAGGGGATCAGGCCGAACCGCGGGCTGGTGCTGGTGGCTGCCCCAGCGGGTTACGGGAAGGCAGTTCTCCTGTCGGAGTGGGCCCAGGCCATGGCCCCGGCCGTGAGCGGCCGGTTCACCGCCAGCGCCGATACGTGAATGTTGCAGGCCAGTTCCCCATTGCGGCCGTTGGCAGGCGGAGCAGGGGGGACGATAGAACTCGTGACAAATGGTAGGGAACCGGTCGGCTTCAGGAAAAGCCTGAACCTCGTCATGCGGCCCGCTGGTGAACCGATCCCGCAGGCGCCATCCCCGGCCTCGCCGCAACCACGGCAGGCCAGATTCCGGGTTGGCCCGATCGCGCGCCACCCCGTCACCATCCACCTGGCCGTCCTGATCGGCTTCATCCTCGCCGGCGCCGCGGCGACCTGGCCACGGGCCGCCGACCTGTTCGATCACCGCCTTCCGGCCACCCGCGACGCGGGCAGCTACGTCTGGGGGTTCTGGTGGATGGCCCGCCAGGCGGAGCACTTCAGCGATCCGTGGTTCACCCGCTTCATCGCCGCCCCGGTGGGGGCCCAGCTCGGCCTGCACGCCCTGATGCCGCTGCCGGGCGTCCTGATGATCCCCATCACCGTCACCCTGGGCCCGAGCGTCTCCTACAACCTGCTGACCGCCCTGCTGCCCGGGCTGCTGTGTTACGCGACCTACCGGGTGGCCCGGCTGTGGCTGCTATCGCAGGTGGGCGCCATCGCGGCGGGCGCGTTCTTCGGCCTGTCCTCGATGATGTCGTGGCGGTCCTTCTACCACCTGAACCTGGCGGCGGGGGTGCTGTTCTTTCCGCTGGCCCTGGAGGCCGCGGTGCGTTTCCGGCGCCGTCCTGGCTGGCGCCAGGCGCTGGTCCTGGGGCTGGTCGTAGCCGGCGGGCTGCTGACCGACCAGGAGATGGGCGTCCTCGCGCTCATCGTGGCCGTCCTGGCCCTCCTGCCCTGGATGCTGCGCCGCCCGACCATCGCGAAACTGTGGCCGGCCGCACTGGCCGCAGTGGTCGCCGGGGGGTTCGCCAGCCTCCAGATCATCGCCATCGTGCACCAGACGAGATCCGGCGGTGCCTCGTCCCCGCTGCCGGCCCTGGGCCTGTCCTACGTTCAGGGCGGTATCGGGCTCGGGGAACTGTTCACGCTCTCCCCGTGGGTGAGCGACCTGGGGCTGAAAGGCTCCCCCCTCGTTTATCACGGCTCGACCGGCGACGGGATCCCGACGTTCGGCCTGGTGCTGACCATAGTCGCGCTGCTCGGCCTGGTCCTGGCCCGGCGCCGGCGCAGCGCCTGGCTGCTGGCGCTGCTGTGGTTCGGCTGTGTGGTCCTGGCGCTGGGCCCGGTGCTGAAGATCGGCACGCACGTCTTCATCCCCGACGCCCACCTGCTCGACGGTCAGCGGGTGTCGTACGTGCTCCCGTACACCTGGTTCATCCGGCTCCCGGGACTGTCCGGCTTCCGGGAGGCGGGCCGGATCACCATGCTCGGCATCCTGCCCGCCGCCCTGCTCGGCGGGGCCGCGGTGGACTGGCTGCGCTTTCACGCGGCCCCGGCCATCGTCGTGGTCGGGCTGCTCGGCATCCTCGACGCTGGCTGGTCCGGCAGCCCCCTGATCGGGACCATGCCCACGGCGCTGCCCGCTCTGGATCGCCCGATCGCGGCCGACCATTCCAGCTCCATCGTCGTCGATATCCCCTACGGGGTCCGGGGCGGCACCAACTTCACCGGGAGCGGATTCGACCCGGAGGCCCAGGTGCTCGAGACCGCCGATGGTCACCCGCGCGCGGTCGGCTTCATTTCCCGGGTACCCGAACCGACCGTGACCGCGCTGAACAAGCACGCGTTCTACGTACGGCTGATAGCCACCCAGTGGTGGGGGAACCAGAACACTCCCGCGGAGCTGGCGGCAGCCCGGCTCGACGCCCGTCGCATGGACGTCGGCTGGGTGCTGGTGTGGAACTGGCCGGGCATCCAGCGCCCGGCGGTCATCCAGTATCTGCGTGAGACCGGGTTCCGGTTCGCCTACGCGGCCGACGGCGTCCAGGTGTACCGGCCTGCCATCCCGTCCCCCGGCCACTGACCTCAGCGGGGCGCCGGCTGGCTCTCACGGAGGGTGAATCGGATGTTGCCGGAATGGCGAGGGCCGGAACATGGTTAGATAAGGGAGTCGTAGTTTTCTGTGTACGTGGTTGGTGCCGCGCTACCGGATTTACTGGCGGGACGGTGCCGCTACCGGAGACGGTGCAGCCGGGGCCCGCGGCGGCGTTCCCGCACCGCGCGGGGACATGCTCATCTCCCGGAAGGAGACACGCCATGGCACAGGGAACTGTGAAGTGGTTCAACGCAGACAAGGGCTTCGGGTTCATCAACATCGATGACAGCAGCGAGGACGTGTTCGTTCACTTCTCCGCGATCGAGTCCACCGGTTACCGCAGCCTGAACGAGAACCAGCGGGTCGAGTTTGACGTCACCCAGGGTCCGAAGGGCCCGCAGGCCGAGCGCGTCCGGCCCCTCTGACCTTGATCACTGACTGACGCGGCATCCGGTCCATCCCGGGCGCTGCGGAACCCCGGTATCCCCGGCCGTTCACCCGGCCGGGGACGCCAGGATCTTGTATTTCCACGCGGCCGGCGTTTCCGGTGCGGCAGCGTGCACGTGCACGGCACGTAGTAGGGCGCAGCTATCAGAGCGCGCCGGTCGTACTCTCTGCTCTAGAGCGAGCTGGTTTCCACGGATGTGGCGGCCTCCATGCGGCCACCCGACATCCAGGAGAAACCCGTATGACTGCCCTGCCCACCGAACAGGGGGCTGCCCCGCGCCGCCGGCGCCACCGCGGCAAGCCCCGCGCCGCCATCCCCACGGTCACCTTCGCCTCCGCGGGCGTGCCGGCCCCGCTGGTGGCGGCGCTGGTCGAAGAGGGCATCACCACACCCTTCCCCATTCAGGCCGCCACCCTCCCGGACGCCCTCGCCGGCCTGGATATTCTCGGCCGGGGGCAGACCGGATCCGGCAAGACGCTCGGCTTCTCGATCCCGCTGGCCGCCCGGCTGGCCGATGGGTTCACCAGCGCCTGCCGGCCCCGCGGCCTCGTGCTCGTGCCGACCCGCGAGCTCGCCAGCCAGGTCCAGGCGGTCCTCGCGCCGCTGGCCCGCGCGGTTGGCCTGAGCGTCGCGACGATCTTCGGTGGCGTCCCGCAGAACCCGCAGGTGGCCGCACTGCGCGCCCGTACCGACATCATCGTCGCCTGCCCCGGCCGGCTGGCCGACCTGATCGAGCAGGGCCACTGCCACCTCGGCGATGTTGAGGTCAGCGTGCTCGACGAAGCGGATCACATGGCGGATCTGGGATTCCTGCCGGTTGTGCGGCGGCTGCTGGACGCGACCCCGCCGGACGCCCAGCGGATGCTGTTCTCCGCGACCCTCGACAAGGACGTCGACGTTCTCGTCCGGCGCTTCATGACCGATCCGGCCGAGCACAGCGTCGGGCCCGCCGAGGCGCCGGCCGCGATCATCCACCACCTGCTCACCGTCGCACCCGCCGACCGGACCGCGGTGGTGGCCGTTCTCACCAGCGGCAGCGGCCGCTCACTGGTCTTCACCCGGACCAAGCACGCCGCGCATAAGCTCGCCCATCAGCTGACGCGGGCCGGTATAGCCGCCGGCGAGCTGCACGGCGATCTCACGCAGAGTTCCCGCGAACGGAATCTCGCGGCGTTCGCCGCCGGTTCCGTGCGGGTGATGGTCGCCACCGATATCGCCGCCCGCGGCATCCACGTCGACGGCATTGACCTGGTGGTGCACGCCGACTCGCCCACCGAGCCGAAGGCCTACCTGCACAGGTCGGGGCGGACCGCCCGGGCCAGCGCCGGCGGGGTGGTCATCACCCTGCAGACCCCGGCCCAGGCGGGTGAGGTGCGTGCCCTGATGCGGAAGGCCCGCGTCGTCCCGCTGGCCGCCACCGTCACCCCGCAATCCGCGCTGCTGCGCTCGATCGCGGGCGAGCCCGCTGCACTCGTGACGCCGCCGGCGCGGCCCGCCGCCCGCGCGGAGACCGCCCCGGCCGTGCCGGGCACCGGCCGCGGCGCAGCGGCGCTGTCCGCCGGCTTCCGTGGCCGCCGCCGCTGACCCGGCGGCTGGCCATCGGTGAGCGGTCGGCCGCGCCGTCCGTACCGCAGTGACCAAGCCGTTAGGTGACGGCCGCCACGGACGTAAGACGCAGGACGCCGGGCGCAGACGGGCTTTGCAGCAGCTTTCCTGGCCCCGGCACGCTGCGAAAACAAACAGAAGCACCTGAGCAGGCGCATACTGGAGATGATGAAGCCTGACCGCGCCGCGTCCCGGCGACACCTGTCCGGAAGTCCCTTCAACAAGCCCCCTGTCGCCATGCCCCCGGCCGAGCAGTTTGCCGTGCAGGACCGGGTGACGCACGACAGGTACGGACTTGGCCGGGTCATCCTCATCGAGGACGACAACGCCTTGATCATCGACTTCGGTTCACGGCGCGTGCGGATCATGACCCCCTGCGCCAAGCTGACCAAAGTCTGACCCCGCCGCGGTACGTCACGCGCCGAGGTGACGGAACCGGCCCGCCCGCATCTCCAGCCGCGTGCCCGGGTCCTGGCGGATGAGTTCCGCCAGGGCACGGTGCACCGCGCGGCCGAGCCCCCGGCAGAGCTCACCGGCGTCACCGGGCGGTTCCGGTATCACCCGGTCGATGATGCCCTGAGCGGCCAGGTCGGTGGCGCGGACGCCCTGCCGGGCGGCGAGGTCCGGGGCGTGGCTGGTGTCGCGGAAGACGATGGCGCTGGCACCCTCGGGGGCCAGCGGGGCCAGCCAGGCGTGCTCCGCGGCCAGGACGCGGTCGGCGGGCAGCAGGGCCAGCGCCGCCCCGCCCGTGCCCTGCCCGAGCAGCACCGACACGGTTGGCGTGCCGAGCGCCATCAGGTCAGCCAGGCAGTGCGCGATCTCGCCGGCCAGGCCACCCTGCTCGGCCTCCGGGGACAGCTCGGCGCCCGGCGTGTCGATCACGGTGACCAGCGGCAGCCCTAGCCCGGCGGCGAGGTCGATGCCCCGCCGGGCCAGCCGGAGCGCGGCCGGGCCGGGCGGGGGGCCGTGGCGGTCCTGGGCGGCGAGCACGCACGGGTAGCCGCCGATCCGGGCCAGCGCCAGGATGGTCCCCGTCTCGTGCAGGGGGACCACGTCGGAGGCCGCCGCCCGGATCAGGTCCGCGGCAGCGGGGTAGCCGGGCTCGCGGGTGTGCTGGATGGACTCCCAGGCTGGCTCGCCGCCGCGCTGCCCGGGGCCGCCCGCGGTTTCCTGCTGCGGAACGGGCCGGGGCTGGGCGGTCATCGCGGTGAGGAGCCGGCCGAGGTAGCGGGCCAGATCCGCCGGGCTGATCACGGCGTCAACCAGGCCGTGGGCGTGCAGATTCGCGGCGGTCTGCACGCCGCCGGGGAACGACGTGCCGTACAGGGCCTGGTAGACCCGGGGGCCGAGGAAGCCGATGAACGCGCCCGGCTCGGCCAGGGTCAGGTGGCCAAGGGACGCCCAGGAGGCGAACACCCCTCCGGAGGTGGGGTGACGCAGGTAGACGATGTAGGGGAGGCGCGCGGCCTTGTGCGCGGTGACCGCCGTGGTGATCTTCACCATCTGCAGGAACGCGACCGTGCCCTCCTGCATGCGGGTACCGCCGGAGGCGGGCAGCGCGATCAGCGGCAGCCGCTCGGCGGTGGCCCGTTCGACGGCCCGGGCCAGCCGCTCCCCGGCCGCCACGCCGATCGACCCGCCCAGGAAACCGAACTCGCTCGCGGCGACGGCCACCCGCCGCCCGGCCAGCAGGCCCTCGCCGGTGATCACCGATTCGTCGAGGCCGGTCCGGTCCCTGGCCGCGGCCAGGCCGGCGGCGTAGGCCAGGTCCGGCCGCACATCGGCCGGGGCATCGTCCCATGACCGGAACGTGCCCGGGGCCAGCAGCGTGCCCACCATTTCACGGGCCTTCACCCGGCACTCCCCCCATCCTCGTCCTGCCCCTCCCGGCATAGTGCCGCCGGTGCGCTGACATTTGGTCTGTGCATACACCGGTATCTATCATCGGCGCAGGGCACTGATGTGTGTGACTCCTGAGTGCCCCGCGGCAAAGTGGGTGAGCCCTTCGGTGAGCAGCGGCACGCCGGCCGAGCCCCGTGACGTCAGCGGGCCTGCCGGCCCGGAGACCGGGCGGCCGCGGCACGATCAGGCGCGGGAACAACAGGATCTGCTGTACCTGCGGCAATTCTTCCATCAGTGCCCGGTCGGCCTGCTCGAGACCGACGACTCCGGCGCGGTCCGGATGGTGAACCCGGCCGCGGTGAACATGCTCGCCCCGGTCATCGGCAGCGGTGACCTGTCGCAGCTTTTCCCGCTGCTCGGCCAGCTGGCCCCCGGAATGATTGATGTGATCACCCGGGACCCCAGCCGGATAGGGCCGCTGGCCGCGGGCCAGGGCACACTCATCCGGGCTGGTGCGCACGGTGCGGCGTACCTGGAGATGCAGGCCGTACGGGTAGCCGCCGGGCGCGTGATGGTCGTGCTCCAGGACGTGTCCGCCGAGCGGCGGGTGGCCCTGCGCGTGCTCGACGGCACCGCGCCGCAGGACGACATCTGCGTCCTCGTGGCCGCCCCGCAGTGATCCAGGCGAACGGCCTCGCGCCCGGCTACATCGACACCGATCTGAACGCCAGCCTGCGCGCCGACGAGCGGTTCGACGCCTGGGTGCGGGCCCGCGGTTAGGGGCAAGGGCTACGCTGTTGCGCAGCACGCGTGAGAGCGGGGCATCTAAAGGGGACGCCGTGACGCAGAGCTGGCCAGGAGACTGGGCCGTCGGCAACGGGGATGAGCCGGACGTTGACACCAGCGTGGCCAATCCGGCGCGGATGTGGAATTACTGGGTGGGCGGCAAGGACAATTTCCGCGCGGACCGCGTGGCCGCGGACAGCGTGCTGGAACTGCTGCCATCCATGCCGCAGATTGCCCGGCTCACCCGCTATTTCCTGATCGATTCGGTGCACCGGCTGGCGGCCGAGTATGGCATCCGCCAGTTTCTTGATATCGGAACGGGCCTGCCGACGGCTGATAACACTCACGACGTCGCCCAGCAGGCAGCCGGTGAGTCGCGGATTGTCTACGTGGACAACGACCCGGTGGTGCTGACGCACGCCCGGGCGCTGCTGACCAGCAATCCCGAAGGCCGCACGGACTTCATTCACGCCGATCTGCGGGACACGCCCAGAATTCTGGCCGGGGCGGCGCGGACGCTCGATTTCAGCCGGCCGGTCGCTGTGATGCTGATCGCCATCATGCATTTCATCCCGGACGACGACGATCCGTACAAGGTCGTGACGCGGCTGATGGATGCGGTGCCGCCGGGCAGCTGCCTGGTGCTCGCGCACGGCGCCAGTGACATCGAGCCGGAGGCGGTGGCCGGGATGATGCAGCGCTATAACGCGCTGTCGCCGGTATCGCTCACGCTGCGGACACGGCCGGAGGTCACCCGGTTCTTCGACGGTCTCGAGTTGATCCCGCCCGGCGTGGTGCCGCTTGCCGAGTGGGGATCACCCGGTGCGGCAGAGACGGATGCGGTCAGCGGCCTGGCCGGCTACTGCGGTATCGGCTTCAAGAACTGACGCGGCCCATCGGATGCGGCCCGCCCGGCTGGCCGGCCAGCATCTCCCGCGGCCGGGCCGCCGTGCTGGGTCAGCGAGCGCAAATAACCTGCCGCAGGGTCACCCCTTCCGGCAGCACGGGCGTGCTGGCCCGGTCCCGGGCCAGGCCGATGAGGACCGTTTCCTGCTCCTCCGGGACGAAGCCCGCAGCGCGCAGCCGGCTGGTGAGATCGGCGGGCAGGTCGTGCGCGCGGGCCTTCCACTTCACGGCCTCGTTGCGGGCGGCGAAGTAGTCACGCTGCCGGGCGATCAGGCGGTCCAATTCGGCGCCGCGGGCCCCGACGTCGCGCGGCCTCTCAACGAAGCCGCGGAACTGGCCTACGACCCGTACCAGCGGCCCGTCATACTCGACCGTGACGCCGGCCGGCGGGTGCGGCGGCGCGCCCCGCATCTGCTCGTCGTAGGCTGCGAGCATGCTCTCGGTATCGTTCATGGCCTCGGCAGTACGAGCCCGTGGCAAATGATTTACTCGCGTGGCCAGTGCCGGGCGGCCCTTCCGCGGCGGGGCGCGCCGGACCGCGTCCCTCACCGGTGCGCTATTTCCTGACACGATGTCAGCGTTTTAGCTGATAGCTGCCTACCGGGAGCCGGCCTCCGTGCAGGCGCCAGCGGCAACCGGTGGGAGGGGGGACATGAACACGTGCTCCGGTTGCCCGGGTGACGCCCGCCAGGCCAGGATGCAGGGCGGCGATGATGGCTGACGCCATCGTGCCCTCGGGGTCATCGGCCGTCCTGATCGGTGTCTCGGCGTACGAGTACGCCGGGCTCCCGCCGATCCGCGCGGCCCGCAACAGCCTGAACGCCATGCGTTCCCTGCTGGCGGACCCGGCACTGTGCGCGTGGCCGGCTGAGCAGATCACGGTCATCGCCAACCCGATCTCCGCCGCCGATCTGGCCGCCGAGATCGCGGACCTGGCCGCGGCCACGACCGGTGTCCTGCTGCTCTACTACGTCGGCCACGGCGTGCTGTCGCCCGGCGGCGATCTCTGCCTGACCGTGACATCGACCCATCCGGACCGGCCGGAAGCCAGCGGACTGCCCTGGGGCATCCTTGCCGACGTGCTGCGCGGCAGTCCCGCGCATACTCGGCTGTCGATCCTGGACTGCTGTTTCGCCGGCCAGGCGACCGGCAGCCCGGCCGGCGACGGTGGCCCGGCGGTGACCCCGGCTGGCCTCACGGACATCGAAGGCGGCTACACGCTCGCCGCGACCACCCGCGACGACAGCGCCCACGTCCCGCACCCGGAGCAGCAGGACGACGCCTGCACCTCGTTCACCGGTGAACTGCGGGACCTGATCACCCACGGCATTCCCGGCCGCCCCCCGTGGCTGACGTTCGGGGACATCTACCCGGTCCTGTGCGAGCGCCTGACCGCCAGGAGCCTGCCCGCCCCGAGCCAGCGTGGCACCGGCACGGCCCGTGAGTTCGTGTTCACTGCGAACGCCGCGGTTCCGGGGCCCCCGCGGCCACGGCCCGTCGCCGCCGGGAGCCTCGGTGCCCGTGCTGCGTCCACGCGGGATCCCGCGCCCGCCCCGCCGTCCCGCCCTGGCTCAGGACGTCCTGAGCCGGCACGTCCTGAGCCTGGCACGTCCTGCAGCCTGGCACGCCCTGCAGCCGGGCACGCCCTGAGCCTGGCCAGTCGGGCCGGTCCCGGCATGATCATCTCGTCACCGAAGCCCTCCGCGCCGCGCAGTCCATCCCCGAAAGCGGCCCCAAAGCGCGGGCCCTGGTCGCGGTGGCCGGGGCGGTCGCGCTGACCGACCCTGACCGGGCGGCCCGGCTGGTGGCCGACGCCCACCGTGTTGCCCAGTCGATCAGCGACCCGACCGAGCAAGCCTCGGCGCTGGCCGCGGTCGCGGGCCCGCTGGCGGCCAGCGACGCCGATACCGCCGAGACCGTCGCCCAGTCGATCCCCGATGTGCCCGGCAAGGCATCCGCGCTGGCGGGCGTGGCCGGGGCGCTCGCCGCGACCGACGCGCAACGCGCCGGGCGGCTGATCGCCGACGCAGAGCGCGGCGCCCGGTCGGTTACGGACCCGGACCGGAAGGCGACCGCGCTGGCCGCCGTCACCGAAGCGCTGGCCGTCATCGACTCCAACCACGCCGAACAGGTCGCCCAGTCCATTCCCGCCGCGGACCGGAAGGTGCTGGGGCTGGCTGCCCTGGCCCGGGCGGTGACCGCCGATGACCCCGATCGTGCGGAACGGCTGATCGCCGACGCCGAGCGGATCGCCCGGCCCATTCCCGGCGCCAGCGCGCGGGCCCCAGCGCTGGCCGCGGTCGCGAAGGCGCTGGCTGCTTTCGACGCCGACCGGGCGGGCCGGCTAGTCGGCGACGCCGAGCGCAGCGCCCAGTCGATCCCGGGGACGGACCGGAAGGCGTCCGCGCTGGCCGCCGTCAGCGAAGCGCTGGCCGCCGTGGATCCCGCTCATGCCGAACGCCTCGCCCAGTCCATTTCCGCCGCCCCGTGGCGCGCGACGGCCCTGGCGGCGGTCGCCCGGGCTCAGCCCTGAGCCGTGTTTCATGAGTTACTTCTGAAACACGGCCTGGCCGCCGCCCGGTTACGGGCAGAGGTTTTGGCCGTATGTGCCAGTCTGCCCGCAGGCGCCGGACAGATAATCCGGGCCTGGCATGGGCTTACCCGTCACATTCTCCCGGCGCCAGGCCTCAGACAAGCAGACCGCAGCACGCGGGAATCCCAGGACCTTCATTCGTGACCGGCTGGGCACGGCCGGTCAGCTGCTTCGGGGGAGGGGACCTGCATCACCAGGGTGACGGTGTCGTCGCTGAGGTGGCCGCCGCTGAAATCCAGTACGGCGTGCGTGATGGCCTGTGCCATTTCCACCGCGGTCATACCGTCCAGGCCAGCGACGAAGGCACGAAGCCGCTCTTCGCCGTATAGCTCACGGCCGGTCCGGCGACGAGCTTCGGTGACACCGTCCGAAAACAGGATGAGGCTGTCGCTGGTGCGCAGCAGGCTCCTCGCGTCATGCAACTCTGGATCGGCCAGGAGCCCCAGCAGAACGCCCGGGCGCCCGAACTCCTGCACACGGCCGCCCGCGCGGCGCACCAGCGCCAGGGGGTGGCCCGCAGAGCTGATCCGCACCGCGGCCCCGGCGCGGACCGGCCGCACGGTCGCGTAGATCGCGGTCAGGAAGCGTGGATCGTCCGTGGGCCAGTCCAGCAGTGTCTGGTTGAGGCCAGCCAGGATCACGCTTGGCCGGGCCTGGCGCTGCGCCTCGGCTCGCAGCGTGTACCGGGCCAGTCCGGTGCTCTTCGCCGCGGGGGCACCCTTGCCGCACACGTCACCGACCACCATCCCCCAGCTCCCCCGCACCGACGGGAACACGTCGTAGAAATCCCCGAGGACCTCAATTCCTGTTCCGCCGGCCGCGAACCCGGCTGCTACCTGCAAGCCGGGGATGTCCGGCAGCCGGGGCGGGAGCAGGCTCTCCTGCAGCAACCGGGCCAGCGCGGTACTTTCGGCGTTGCGCGCCACGGCATCCTGGAAGGCGAACTCGCGGGCGGCGACCTGAGCCAGGCTCTCCAGGATCGCGATATCGCTGCTGCTCCACCGGCGCGGCAGGCGGTCGGCCACCCAGAGCACGGCTGTGACCTGGCCCTCCAGGTCACGCACCGGGAAGCCAGCCCAGGCGATCATGCCGTATGGATCACCGCCATCCCTGCGCCGGGCCACCCGGGTGGCGTCGACGACGAGCTTTTCCCCACTGCCGACGACGTACATGCACAGTGCTTGTTCATCCCGGGCTTGTTCATCCCGGCCGTACTGGCCGGCGGTGATCTGGGCACCGGTCATCGCGGACGGCAGGAACTCACCGACCATAAAGGACGCGCGCGGGACATTCAGGGCGATTGATGCCAAATTCGCCAGCCGCCGCAAAGGTTCGCTGAGACGGACGGCCAGCGGCCTTGCCTGGCCATTGGCGGTCAGGCCGTTCGCTCCCAGTGGCCCATCCCCGGCATAGTTATCGGTAAAGGCGGGAGACGTGTTCAGCGTGCGGCCGGCAGCTGGCATCTATTCCCACTTCCGTGAATAACGACATCAAATGTCAATATTCGGGCGAAGCAGGGTCCAGGCCTCGGCTCACTTGATTCAACCACAGCACGGTCATGCCGTGTGCGCACAACCGTGAATGCGGTCACGGGCGCATTTCCGGCAGCACGCCGACACGGGGAAAGGTGGTCATCATCCTTTTGTAAAGCCAGCTCCAGTCGTGGCGCAAACGACACTTTTGCCGGATAGCTGACGTTAGCGAATACTGTTACGTTAATTGCCGGAAGGTCGGCTATGTCCGCCTGGAGCCGGGTGGCGGCCCGTGGGTGGTGGGTGTGGCCAGGCCGGGGAGGGTGTCGGTGCCGTCGACGAAGGCCCGGGCCAGGTCGGACAGGCGATGGTTGCGGGCCCGGGCGTAGTCACGCAGCAGGCCGAAGGCCTGGCTCACGTCCAGGCCGAGACGCTCGGCGAGCTTGCCCTTGGCCTGCTCGATGACGACCCGGCTGTTCAGGGCGGCCTGCAGTTGCTCGTTGAGGGTGTCACCGTGCCGCAGGTTGCGCTCATTCAGCAGGCTGATCGTGGCCACATCGGCCAGGGCCTGGCCGATACGGACATCCGTGGCATCGAAGGCGCCCGTGCTGACGCGGAAGAGGTTCAGCGCGCCGATGACCTGGTCGCGCAGCCGCATCGGGAGGGCCTGCACGGACCCGAACCCGGCCTGCTGGGCGGCGGCGGCGAACTGGGGCCAGCGCGAGACCGCGGCGGCCAGGTCCGGAACGGCAATGGGCTCACCGCCGCGGAAGCAATCCAGGCAGGGACCCTGGTCGTTCTGCAGCTGGAACAGCTCCAGAAGCCGGGCGGCTTCGCTGGAGGCGGCCACCACGCGCAGCTCACCGCGCGGATCCGCCAGCAGCAGCCCGGCCGCGGCGACGTCCAGCAACTGCACACTGCGGCCGGTCAGCGCGTGCAGGAAGTCCATCATGTCGAAGCCGGCCACCATGGTGTCGGTCAGCTCGACGAATGTCTCCACAAGCAGGTCACCGTCCATGGGCGCTCACCTCCGCTGCAGGACGCCCGAGAGAGCCGCGGACAGGCTGGTGCCCGAGAGTGCTCACGCCTCACCATCCTGGGATGTGTCGGGGTCGGGACGCAACCGCAGACGGCGGGCGACGATATCGCGGGCAACGTCGGTCAGCCGCAGGTCATTGACGAAAGCATAGGCGCGCAGCCGCAGGTACGCGTCGGTGATGCTGACGCCGAGCTGCTCGGTGAACATGCCGGTGGCCTGGTCGATCTCGGCGTGGCCCCGGCCCAGGGCGGCCGGCTGAACGGCCGGCCCAGCATGGCCGGGAGGCTGTCCGCCGCATGGTCCTGGGCGCCGAGCAGCAGCAGGGTCGCGGTATCAGCGAAGATCAGTGCATCGCCGAACTGGAGCGTGCTCAGCGGGCCGGCCTGGTCGCGGTAGAGGCTCAGCACCCCGCTGCGGATAGCCCCGATTTGCAACGGGAACGCGAAGATCGCCGCGGCCCCGGCCTGGCGGGCGGCCGGGGCGAAAACCGGCCAGCGGCGATTGATTTCCCTGACGCCCAGATCCGAAGCCAGTACCGGGGCTTCCGTGGCGTAAACGTCCGGCACCGGGCCTTCGCCCAGGGTCAGCTGGAGCTCGGACAACCGCTCGCTGACCCCGTTGGTCGCGTGGACGAGGTGACCCGGCTGGGTGCCCTGCCCCGCGCTCAGCCACCCACCGGTCACCGCCATGGCGGCCACGGCCGCCACGCAGGCGTCTGCGGCCGCCACCGGACCACGGTGGCTGGCCGCCAGCTCAGCGATCAGGCCCCAGATCCTGGCCGGCCGTCTATCTGTCATCCACGGCACCGGCGGAGCAGGGGGCCGTCCGGTCCGGCCGGCCCGCGATGCGGGACGACCGGGGAGCCCGCCCGCCCGGCATAGTGATCGGGCCGTCCGGCGGCTTGCTTCTGATATTCCATGCGCCCGCCCTTCCGGCCTGACGTCACAGTCGATCCGCTCCGCTCCGGTGGGTTCCGCGTAAGTGATCGCGTGGCGGCGCCCGGCCAGCGTATCTTGCCGGGCTGCCGTGGTCGGTCCGGAAGAGCCGGAAGAGAAGGGGCGCGACGCCGGCGACGCATAGGGGAGCCGGCTGAGCTGAGCAGGGCGCTGACGGCTGGCTCGTGGCGGGGCCGGGTTGACCGTGGTTCTCTGATGGTGTCGATGGGAGCGGAATGGACAGCGAGGAGCAGCGCCGCACGTCGCTCGCGAGGGTAGAAGATGATCACGTCTGGATAGAGTGCCTCTGGTCAGCCCCGGTGTCGCGGACTGTCAGCGGAGATCGGCCAGGAGAAGGCCGGCGATGGCTTCTTCGTGGACGGCGACGTTGGCTGCTGCCATGGCGGCCGACAGCTCCTCGTCCCACGGGGTGGGCTCGGCGCGGCCGGTCAGCGCGAGCCAGCCGCCGGCGGGCAGCCGTTCTGCCGCGTCGTGGTAATCGGTATGGCCGAACCGCCACGGGCGGGCACCACGCCCGATGATGCGGCGGGCGATGGCGATGCCCGGCCAGTCGAAGTCGCCGTGGTAGCGGACGGCGGAACGGGCCAGCAGCAGCATCCCGGCGGCGGCCGGGTTACCCGAGGTGCAGGCGACCGGGCGGTCCACGCCTGCTGCCGCCAGCCGCTGCAGTACCTGCGGGTTCTCGCACACGTGGATGATCTCGCCGGGACGGGTCAGGTCTGCCGCGCGCTGCAACTCGTGCACGGTGAGGTGGGTGATCAGCCCGAGGCCGGCGCGCTCGCGCATCATGGCTGACCAGCGGTCAGCGCCGGGTGGCCGCAGGCCGTAGGTGATCACCGTGCCGGAGATCTCGTCGGTGCTCACGCCGACACGCTGCCAGAGCAGGCGGCGGTCCGCCGCTGACGCGGTGGGCGGGGCGTCCAGCGCGAAGGCCAGCGCGCGCAGTACCAGGGCGGCAGCCGGGGCTCCGTCGTCGAGGCCGTGCGCGTCGCCGGTGATCTCACTGGCGAGTTCGGCGATACCCGCCGGGGGCCGTTCGCCGTCCAGGACTTCCGCCAGAGCCCGGGTCGCGGCCGCCAGCGCCGGGGCGGCCTTCGCGGCGGGCAGCCGGGTCAGGACGCCGCCGCGGTGCAGCCAGTCCGTCCACGGCTGCACCCAGTTCCGGCCGGCCAGGCCATGCGTGACGAGCAGCCGGTCGAGCTCCGCCCAGAGCTGCTCGCGCCCCGCCCGGGTTGCATCCCGCTCGGCGGGCCGGTCCCGCAGCGGCCCGCCGGTCAGCTCGGCGACGACGGCGGCCAGCCCCCGCCCGGCCGCGCTCGACCGGAGTGCGGCGTCGAGGTCGGCCAGCCGTACCCGGGCCGGGCCTGGCACCGGCCGGCCGAGGAGGCCCGCCAGGCGGTCCGCGCCGTCATCGCCGACCTCCACCGTGATCGTCCCGCGCACTGAGACCTCACGGTCGAAGTCGCGGAACGCGTTGGAGGCCGTGTTCAGCGACGCCGCCTGGCGCGGGGCCGTGACCGCTGCCAGCACCGCGTTCGCGGCCGACGTGACTTCCTGCACCTGGTCCGGGTGGACGATGGGGGCCAGCCGCTCCGCGGTGGCTGCGGCGGCGAGCCCGGGCAGCGCAATCCACCGGCTGAACCGGTGGGCGGCGGCGGCCATCTGAGCGGTCTGAGCGCGGACATCTTCGGCTGCCTTGCTGCTGAGCGTCCGTGCCTCGCCAAGCTTCGCCGCGCCACCACGATGTTGTGGGGCCGACCCGCGGATCCGGTTCCTCCGGGCCGAACAGCAGGTGCCGCGCCGGGTAGGCGCCGAACGCCGCGGCGGACAGCCGGTGCGCGCCCTCGTCGTCGGAAGCGGCGAACCAGCGGGCGAGCCGGAGAAAGTCGGCCCGCCGGGAGAAGCCGGTGCCCGAGGAATCGAGCAGCCGCTTGGCGTTGGTGATCAGCTGGCCGAGGGCCTGGCCCGCGGCCGCGCGCAGCTGTTCCGGGCCTGAGGTGCCGTGGGTGGCGTCATACCAGGAAGCGAGCTCTTCCCAGTCCGCGTGCGTCCGGCCCTGCGCGCGCTCGACCGGCGTGCCGTCCGGCAGGGTGAGCCCGGGCAGCCCCGCAAGCGCCGCCAGCAGCGGCTCGACCTGCTTACGCACCAGGCCGATGCGGTGCGCGACGGCCGGGGCGTGCCGGTTGACGTCGGCGGTGATCAGGTCGATGTAGACCAGCAGCAGTTCCTTGAACTGCGCGTAGTCTTCGCCGCCCAGGTCGTAGCGGCTGAGGATGCCGGCCAGGTAGGCGTAGAAGTCCCGGACGCTGTCGGTGAACAGCCGCTGGTTGCCAAACACCGTGGTGACCTCGCCCGCCAGCGCGTCGGCGTCGATCTCGTCGCGGTCCAGCACGGCCAGGATGCGGTCCAGCGACTGCACGATCTGGCCGAGCAGCTCCCGGGCCACCTCCCGCGCGCCGTCGCTGGCGTGCAGATGGCGACCGCTTCCCGGTGCAGCCGCCCGCCGAGCTTGGACACCTGGTAACGCGACCGGGAGCGGATGTATTCGGCGACCGTGGCGACCCGCGCATCGCGGATGGAGTGGACCAGGTTGCCCCAGTCGACCAGCTGCCGGCAGCGGGACTCGACCGTGTCGCGGGGGAGGTTCAGCCCGCGCTCGGCGAGCTGGGCGGCCACTTCGGTCGCGGACAGATCGGTGAGCAGGGTGCCCGAGAACAGATCCATGATCGCCAGATAGTCGGCCGACTCCTCCACGGTCAGGTAGTGGAACAGGCCGCGCCGGGAGGCGTCCACGGCGCCCGCCGGCGGGGCAGCTTCCGAAGCATCCACGCGGACAGGCTAGGGGAGGGGACCGACAATTCCCGTGTACACCCCACTTCCGGGGGTGCGCGACACATATGTAGGGGGTCCCACGGCTGGGCAGGTTAAGCTGGGAGTCTGGTTGTGCTATGCACAACCAGATGAGGAGTGCCCATGTCACGTCCCTCGCTTCCGGAGCTGGAGGCTGAGCGGGAGCGGCTGCATGCGCAACTGGCGGCGGTCGGTGATTTCCGCCGTGGTTCGGTAACGGAGAACTACCGGAAGTGCGGGAAACCGAACTGCGCGTGTGCGCAGCCGGATCATCCCGGCCACGGGCCCCGGTTCCTGTGGACGCGGACGGTGCGGGGACGGCGGACCTGGAGGCGGCGGAGACCGTGATCCGCGCCGGGATGCTGCAGCTCGGCGGCCGCATGCTCGCAGAGCTGCTGGCCGCAGACCCTGGCTACCGCGGCCCGCGAGTGCCCTGCGGCCAGGGACACGAGGCAGAATTCGCCGCCTACCGGGAAAAGGCCGCCGACACCGTGCTTGGCCCGGTCACCGTCTCCCGCGCCTGGTACCACTGCGCGCAGTGCGGCCATGGGCTGGCGCCCCGGGACGCCGAGCTCGAAGATGATCCTGCTCACCTACAAAATTGACGTGCACCCAACCGGCGGCACGCGCCCGCTCCCCCGGCCGAGCCGGGGAACCTCGCCGACGAGCTGCGGTCCATGGGCTGATATAGGCCCGTGGACGGAAACATCCGCCCGGGGCCTGTTTTCGGCCCGCTGGGCGGGTGTTCTCGTCGCGTACCGGCTCCCGTACTCGGCCGTCTGGCCATCATCCCGGGTAAAACCCGGGACCTTCAGCCGCGCGGTACGTTCACCTCCCCCAACGTGTCTGCACTCTCTCCCTGCCGAGCCTGCTGCTGCTAAGGGTGGGGGGCCCAAGGCGGCGGCAGCCGGACAGGTCAGGCGTTTCCGGCGCGCCGGTGCAGCCCGGCGGCAGCGGCTGTCGCCGCCCTGGCCCCCGCTCGCTCCGGTTCGTCTCCCTAGGTCACGGTCAGCGAGGCGCTGCTGGTCGCTGTCCCGGCGCTGTCCTTCGCCGTGACCGTCACCGTATAGGTCCCGTGCGGGAACAACGACAGGATCGTGAAGCTGACGCTCTTGCTCAGCGTCTGGCCCGCGGCGAGCTTCAGCGTGAAGGGAACCGAGATGCTCACGGCCCGGGGGTTGCCGGTGAAGGTCAGCGTGGCCGTGCCGGTCACCGTCTCGGACGCACTCGTATTGTTGCCGATCGTGGCGCTCGCCGTCACCGTCGTGCCGGGCGCGGCCGTCTTCGGGGTCACTGCCAGGTCCAGCTCGAGGGCGGTGACGGTGTAGGTGATCGTCACCTGGGCGTCACCTGTGCCGCTGCCCGCGGTCGTCTGCGTGCCGGCGCCCGAGGAGACGGTGCAGCCCGTGATCGAGGCCGCGCAGAAGTCGGTCCCGCCGCCGCCGCCGGCGCCGTCGCCGGTGGACGCGCCGCCGCCGCCGCCGAAGTATCCGGCGGCGCCGCCGCCGCCGCCACTAGGACCGGCCTCGGTGCCGCCTGGGCCGCCAGGACCCGGTCCAGCCGAGGTGGACGCGCCGCCGGGCTGCCCATCGAGACTGGGATAGCCGGTGACCACGCCGCCGGCCCCGCCCGCCATCGCGGTGTTGCTCCCGCCGGCACCCCCGGTTGCGTCCCCCACACCGACGCCCGTCTGGCCCGCCGGCGTCCCTGCGCTCCCGCCAGCGGCGCCGCCGAGGTTTCCGGCGCCGCCGCCGCCGGCACCACCGGCACCGGCCACGAGCACCGGCGAGCTGAAGTTCGATCCCAAGCTCGCGCCCGAGGCGCCGCCACCGTTACCGCCGTTCACATCTTCGCCGACTCCGCCGGTGCCGCCACCCTGGTCGACGCAGACGTCCAGGACTTGCCCGTCGGCCAGGCCCGGCAGGGTCCCCGACACGCCATCGCCCAGCCCGCCAGCCCCGCCCGGGACGCCGCCGTGGCTGCCGCCGGGGCTGCCGGCGGCGCCCGTCGCCTGGATCTGGACGCTGCTGACCCCCGCCGGCGCCGTCCACGTCGTGCAGCCCTGCGTCGTAAACGCAACCGTCGTGCTCGCCGGCGCGGCTTGCGCCGCTGGGGCGACGGCCGCCGCCGCGGCCAGGGCCAGTCCGGCCGCCACCAGCGCCGCACGCGCCAGGCGGAGGCTAGGCAAGGACAAGAAGGTAGATCGGTACATCGAATGCTCCCGTCTGCCATCGGTTCCTGAGACTGAGAGGGCCGGGCGGAAAGAGACACCCCCCAAGCTGGCCAGCTAGCACCCCGGACAGGGACCTGCGCAAGGGACCAAAGTCCCACAGCCGGATCCACACCGTCCCCGCGGGAACAAGCAAGCATCCCGCGCCGCGCCGAGGCTGATCGGGCACCTGTTCCCGCGGCTAAGAAGGGCACGCCCGGAACAGCTTGGCGCCAGTCAACCGGAACCGGATGGCGCGCGTCTCTTTAGCCCCGAGCTCGGCGTCCCGGGGCGCCAGCCCATGGCCGCACTGCGCGCAGTGGTACCAGGCGCGGGAGACGGTGACCGGGCCAAGCACGGTGTCGGCGGCCTTTTCCCGGTAGGCGGCGAATTCTGCCTCGTGTCCCTGGCCGCAGGGCACTCGCGGGCCGCGGTAGCCAGGGTCTGCGGCCAGCAGCTCTGCGAGCATGCGGCCGCCGAGCTGCAGCATCCCGGCGCGGATCACGGTCTCCGCCGCCTCCAGGTCCGCCGTCCCCGCACCGTCCGCGTCCACAGGAACCGGGGCCCGTGGCCGGGATGATCCGGCTGCGCACACGCGCAGTTCGGTTTCCCGCACTTCCGGTAGTTCTCCGTTACCGAACCACGGCGGAAATCACCGACCGCCGCCAGTTGCGCATGCAGCCGCTCCCGCTCAGCCTCCAGCTCCGGAAGCGAGGGACGTGACATGGGCACTCCTCATCTGGTTGTGCATAGCACAACCAGACTCCCAGCTTAACCTGCCCAGCCGTGGGACCCCCTACATATGTGTCGCGCACCCCCGGAAGTGGGGGTGTGCGCCAATTTTGTAGGTGACTGGCGGGTAGCTTGATCTGGCCGGTTGGTCTGAGTGTGCTGAGGCGTCAGATGCCGGGTTGGGCTATGCCTTGCTGGTTGCGGGGCAGCCGCCAGATGGTCTCCCAGCGGTTGCTGGCTTCCTCACAGCGCGGTCCCCGCTCCCCGGGTGTCCGGGACAGGCACGATTGAGCGCGGTGCCAGCCGAGCTCGTTCACGGAATGAGGCTGTCCAGCGCTCTTGCCGTGCTGCTTTGAGCTCGGCCCGAATGGCGTTACTGATATGGCTGTGGACGCCGCGCATACCAGGCACTTCGTGCCCCATCCGCTTGGCCCTGAGAACTTCTGCGATGTGATCCTCGTCCACCCACGCTCACTCGGCTCATCCGGGTACCTCCTCGGTGCTGACATGACTCCACCCTCTCGTGGGTTCGGAGTCTTTACCAAACATGGGGTGATTCAATGGCCAAAATAAGCGCTTTTGAATATCTTCATAATGATTCCTGCCGTGTGGCGTTTGCCGGGACTCAATGTTTAGCGCCGCGCATGAGGGCGCATACTCTTCGGAGTCCGGGATATATTCGGGGCCAATCGCGGGGGATCGTGGGCTGGCGGGTGAGTGATTATGCGCCGCATTCCCCGTGTCGCCAGCTAGAAAGCAGGCAGACGATGTCCATTGCCGCCACAGACAACGGGTTCTCTCGCTCCCGGCCGCCCGCCGGCCGGTCGCGTCCTCGGGGCGTCCTGTGCCGGATGGCCGGTGCGGCCGTGTGCGTGTCGATGGTCATCGCCGCGGCCCCGGCGGCAGCGGCCAGCGCCGCCGCGGCCCGGGGGCACGACGGCTTCCGGCCGGACACCACGCAATCGGAGACGGTGTCGACCCGCAGCGACTCCGGTGCTGGCTCACTGCGGGCGGCCATCGAAGCCGCCAACTCGGCGGCCGCCGGAACGGCGACGGACATCACTTTCTCCGTCGACGGGACGATCACGCTGGCTAGCGCGCTGCCCGCCATCACCAACGAGGTGATCATCGATGGCACGTCGGCGCCTGCCTACACCGCCGGCGGCGCGCCGGCCGTGGAGATCAACTGCGACGGCCACGCTGGCCTGCGGTTCTCCTCCGGCTCTGCTGACTCCGAGCTGCTGGCTGTGGCCGTGGGTGATGCCAGCGGCAACGGCGTCACCCTGGACGCGGACGCGATCACCCTCAACGGCGACTACATCGGCCTGGACCTGGCTGGTGCGGCGGACGGCAACCACGGCGACGGTGTCTTCGTTTCGCCTGGCTCCTCGGGAGACATGATCGGGCTCAACAGCTCGGGTGACTCAGGCGTAGTCGCGAACGTGATCTCTGCGAACACCGGCAGCGGGCTGGTGCTGTCCGGGGCGACGGACAACACCGTGGTGGCGAACCGCATCGGGACCAACCCGGCTGGCTCGGCTGCCATCGCCAACGGCGGCAACGGCATCTGGCTCACCCGGGGCGCCAACGGCAACGAGATCGGCGGCACCGAATACACCGACGCCGCGACGAGCCAGCAGAACAACCCCACCGGCAGCAAGGGCACGGTCACCCCGGTCTTTGTGGTTCCCCCGCTGGGCAACCTGCTCTCAGGCAACTCCGGCGACGGCGTGCTGATCGGCATGGGGTCCCAAGACAACGTCCTGAACGGCAACTTCATCGGCACGACGGCTGACGGTGACGCCGCCATCGGCAACTCCGGCAATGGCGTGGCCATCATCGGCGCGAACGGAAACTCCCTCGTGGGCTGCGAGCTCGTCAACAACCCGTTCGTCTACTACAACGTGGTTTCCGGTAACAAGCGGAATGGCCTGTTGGTCACCAGCTCGGACAACACCACCGTCCAGGGCAACTTTTTCGGGGTCGGCGCCAACAACACGTCAGCCGTCGGAAACAACGGCGACGGCATCCTCGTCAACGGCTCCTCGGAGAACACCGTGGTCGGCGGGGTGATCCCGCTGGGCAACGTGTCGGGCGACAACACCCTGAACGGCATCGAGGTGGCTGGGACCGCCAGCAAGTTCATTACGTTCAATACTTTCGGGGGGCTGCTGGCGTTCAAAGGGGCCGCGCCCAACGGGAACGACGGCCTGCTCGTCACCTCGACCGGCGGCCACATCGTGGCCAGGACGAACGTGTTCTCAGGCAACACGAGGAACGGGATCGAACTGGCGGGCGGCGCCACCGGAGTGACGGTCGACCCCAACATCGTGGGGCTGACGACCAAGGGCAACGCCGTCCTGCCCAATGGCGGCAACGGTGTCCTGATCGATGGTTCGGCGCACGACAACACGATCGGCGGCACCCAGGTTTCTGTGATCCCGCAGAACACGTTCTCCGGCAACGAGGGCTACGGGCTGGTGATCACCGGGCGGGCGCATGACAACAGCGTCTTCGGCAGCTTCATCGGGCCGGACTTGCTGGGCCTGGCCGCGCTGGGCAACGGAGACGGCGGGGTGCTGGTGAGCGGCCAGGCTTACGGCAACTCGATCGGCGATACCAGCAAGGCGCCCGTCAACCTGATCAGCGGCAACTCTGGCAACGGTGTCTGGCTCCGGATGGGCACCAGCCACAACCGTGTGCTCGACAACTACGTCGGCCTGGACCGGCTCGGGCGTTCGCTCCGCAACTCGGGCAAGCCGGTCGTGGACGGAGGCCACAGGAACCTGGTCAGGGGCAACGTTACCCATCCGCGCGTCTGACGGCGCGCCGCGATGCGGCCATGTCAGCGTCTTATAACGCCATGGGCGAGGTCCTCCTGCTGCCGGGGCGAGGCCGGTCACCGTCCGATTCCGGTCATCACGCCGCGGACGAAGTGCCGTTGCAGCGCCGCGTAGAGGATGAGGCATGGCACGGCCGTAATCATGACGCTGGCGTCCAGGATGCCCCAGTGGATGCTGCCGAGGGTCCCGGTGAGAAGGGTGGTGAGCACCACGGGCAGCGTGTACTTCGGTTCGTTCGACAGCAGGACCAGGACGATGAAGAACTCGTTCCAGGCGGTGAAGAACGCGAACAGGCCGGCGGTGATCATGCCGGGCCGGATGAGCGGCAGGGCCAGCCGGAGGTTGCGCCAGACTCCGGCGCCGTCGACAGCGGCTGCCTCCCACAGATCTTCCGGTATGGCGGCGAACGAGTTCTGGATCACGAAGGTGGCGAAGACGAGCGGGACGATGACCGCGGTGAAGATCACCGTGAACAGCAGGGCGTGGCGGACCCCGCTGTCATCGAACAACTGGCGGTAATTGGCCAGGTCGGCAAACGTGTGCTCACCCAGGAGCGGCCAATGGTTGAGCGACATCCAGCCGTCGAGCACGAGCGGTACGACGAAGAGGCCGGCGATCAGGATCGCGGCCGGGGCGACGAGCAGGGCGCCGGTGAACCCGCGCCGTGATCCCGCGAACCTCCGCCGGGCCGGCCTGGACCGCCCAGGCGGGGCTGGCGGCCGCAGGTTCTCGGTGGTGATCTGCCTGACCATCTCATCCCCTCCGCGGGCGGAATCGTTCGTGCCGGCGACCCGGTGGGCGGACGCCCGGCGTGACGCGGCCCTGGACGGGCCGGCCACGCCTGACGGCACCCGGGTCACTTGTCATCGGCTGTTACTGGCCCATCAGCTTCGTCGCACTGGCCTGGGCGCTGGCCATCGCGGCCGCGATGCTGCCATTACCGAACACGGCATTCTGGATGAGACCGCCGAACGGTCCCGTGTTGTCGAAGAGGACCGGAGACGCCTTGGTCGACTTGGGAGTATGCCCCACGGCCAGTGCCTGGACGAACACCGCCTGGCGGGGGTCCTGCGTGGCGTACGTCGCGCTGGCGATGTCGGAGCGCGTGGGCAGCACACCCTCGGAAGCGAGCATCTTCTCGCCCTGGGAGGCGAACCACAGCAGCGCCGTCTTCGCCCCCGACTGCGAAGTTGCCGCCCGGCCACCGCAGCACGCTCAGTCGCAGGTCCTTCAGCAGGCTGAGCACGTCGGTCCGGAAACCCCGCTCGTCGCTGAGCCCTGAGTTCTCCTCATAGAGGCCTCCGTAAATACAGCGGCCGAGGTGCTCGACGAAGCCGCCGAAGATCCGGCGATCGACCGTCCCGATCGACCGGCGGGGATCGATCGCGACCCGGGTCACCCCGGGGTGACCCGGACCGCCGTGACCACCGCGGTGACCGCTGTCTGCGGTGTCACCCGGGGCGCTGATCCCCTTTGCAGGAATCGCTGACGTCATCGTTCCAACTCCCTCCCATCCCGTCACGGTAGGGACGGGCGGCGGGCGGTGACGATGGGTGATCGCGGACACATGATGTGAGAACAGAACTAAATGCGGTACCGAAAGTGCATCACTCGCAGGCACCTCTGGGTATCCCGCGGTGCTGGCACGGACGTCGAGATTGGCAGGCTAGCCTGCAGACATTTGATTAACGGACACGTTAGCCTGGGTGGATTCGTCGCCTGCCGACAACGATGCCGGGAGATGGTGTCATGTCTAAAGCGAAACATCCCTCAGCCTTCACCTTCCGCAGCGTGCCCCGGGTGATCGACCTCGGATCGGTGCGTGAAGTGCCGGGGCACGCCACCCGCCTGCTCGATTTTTCGGTGCTGGGTATCGTCACGGCGGGCCAGGTGGGGATCAGAGCCGGCGACGAGCGCATGACGGTGAGCGCGGGTCACTACTACCTGCTGCCGGAACTGGTCCCGCACGAGGGGCTCGATACGTCGCGCTTCGACGCGGTGTTTTTCCATTTCTTCCTGCCCAGGCCTGAACCGGGAGCAGTCGCCGGCACGCAACCGGGCACCGCCCCGGACGGCAGAGCGCCGCGCGCCATCCCGCCGATCGAACTTTCGCTCACCGGGCCGACGTCGCCCCTGGTCGACTACGCCGTACTGTCCCGGCTGCTGGAGAGCCAGTACCGCACCGGCCTGCTCGACGGTGACGAGCTCGGCGTGCAACTCCTCGCCATCGCGGGGCAAGTTGCAGCCCTCCAGCGCCGCCGCGCCACGGCGCCCGCCGACCCGGCGCACTCGCTGGCCAGGAACGTGCTGGAGCTCCTGCATACCGATTACACGCAGGAGCTCAGCGGGCCGGTCATCTCCGCCCGCCTCGGCTACAGCTACGCCTACCTGGAGCGTGTCTTCCGGGCGACCTATGACCGCAGCATCCATCAGGAACTGCTGCGGACCCGTATCCAGGCCGCCGCTCACGGGCTGCAGATGGGCAAGCCGATCAAGGACATCGCCCGGGAAGTCGGCTTCGGTGACTACTACTACTTCCTCAAGGCGTTCAAGCGGGTGCAGGGGATCTCCCCGGGTGCCTTTCAGGCCTCCTACCGCGCACAGGGCCGACGGCGGCCGCGACGCCCGGATCGCGCTGCTCCAGATCGCCGGCCAGCGGGGGAGACCACGGCGGCTCGCGACTGAGCTGGTTACCCGGGTCTTATCCGGGTCGCTGCGCTATAGCTTTCCTGGCTCACAGCTTGAGTCCTTTGCGTGCGGCGTTGACGACATCAACCCAGGACACGGTGTCCTCGTTCAGGTACGGCCACGGCACGCCGGTGGCATTCAGGAAGGTAACGATTGGCAGCGGTAAATCGTCGATCGCCATGCCCGGTCCCTCGTACATCCGCCGTTTGCCCGCTGTTGGACACATTGAGAGCCGATCGGCATATCAACGAGCCGACTTGCCCTGTATTACGAGAAGGCGCTCCGTCCAGTTCATCGTCCGCCAGTGTTCAGCAAGGCCGGAATGGGCGTCGTGATCGCCTGACGCGGGCGCCGGGCAGGCGGGGCCCGCAGCGGAGTCAGCGCGGAGTCAGGACAAGTTCCGGGTCGGGTCAGTGCCAGGCGAACGTGGCCCAGACGACCTTGCCGGTGTCGTCCGGGGTGGTGTACCCCCAGGAGTCGCTGAGCGCACGGATGATGTGCAGCCCGCGGCCCGTCTCAGCCAGGAAATTGGGCGACCGGGGCACCGGCACGGCCGTGCTGGGATCCGCCACCGCGCACATCACCCACGGCCCGGGGTTGTACAGGCCCAGCCGGATCAGCGACCGGGGCTGGGTATCACCCAGCCCCGGGCAGGCGTGCCGCAGCGCGTTGGTCAGCATCTCGGACACGACGACCGCGATGTCTTCGCAGCGTCCGGTGACGCCCCACCGGTGCAAGGTCGCGACGGTGAACTGGCGCGCCAGGTGGACCGGCCCGGCGTCCGTGCCGGGCGTGCGCGGCGAGATCCCCGGCAAGCAGGCCCAGCCCGCCGGGGCGGTATCGGGCGACAGCCGCCAGGTGCCGCCGGCCACGCCGGCCATGGCTGCGGCCAGTGTCGCACGCTCCTGGATCATCAGGGCCGCCCCGGAGCTCACCGGGGGCCGGCCGCCGATTGGCGCGGATTTCGGCCGTACGGCCCGGCGGCCGGGACAGCCGGACGGCGGGACGGCGGGACGGCCGGGACAGCCGGACGGCGGGACGGCGGGACGATAGCCCGGGCGGCCCAGCTTCCTGGCGCGGCAGCCCGAGCGGACCGGTTGTCTGGCGCGGCAGCCCGAGCGGACCGGTTGTCTGGTGCGGTAGCCCGGGCGGCCATGGCGATGGCCGTGGACCGGTCCCACAGCACGACGGGGCGGGTGGCGCGGAACGCGACGTCTGTTTGCTGGCACTGCGGGCAGGCCAGCCGCCCGAGAGCGTCGATCCGCCATCCAGCCCGGATGGCCCGGGCCCGGACGTCCGCCTGGCCGAGTGCGGCGCGATCAGTGTGCCAGGAAATGCAGGAGCCCATCTCGCACCAAATGATCGGAATCCGCAGCTCGTCGCCGATCACTGCACGCACCTGGGCCCCGGCTGGCGGCGCGGCATAGCCGTGCCTGGCTGGCCTGGCGTGGTTGTCACTGGCTGGCCTGACGGGGCTATTACCCGCCCGGTCTCCCCGGCGGCCGTCCACCGGGCCTCCCTGGCTGCCGCCTGCCGAGTCTCTCTGCCGGTCGTCCACCGGGCCTCTTTGCCGGTCGTCCACCGGGCCTCTTTGCCGGTCGTCCACCGGGCCTTCCGGGCTGTCCTCCCGCAACTCGGCGAGCCAGCCGTTCATCTCGGCCCATTCGTTCCCGCTGGGCGTGCCGACGTCATCTGGCCTGATCTTGATCTTCATGTGGGGCCCTCCAGTTCAGCTAGGGTGAGCGCGGTGCGGCCGTGACCGGCGCGCACGCGCTGCCATTTCGCGCTTACCCTCCCCCCGCTAACCGCCCGGAATTTCCGTTGGACTGCGTGAATCCTTTACGCTCCTGAATTCTGGTAACAGCCGAATAAAGAACTGGTAGACCTTCGGATTACTTACGAAAGGTAGCGGCGTGGTGCCTGGATAGTTCTCATTTTTGCCTCATCCACAGGGTGTGGACAATTGCTTCCCGATTTACATCCCGTTTCCGGGAATCGGCACCGCCATAATCCCCAGAAATTTCTTCCTGTGCACAGCCGCCCTGCAGTTCTGCACATGCCTTCCACAGCTTTACGCACAGCATGATGTGCGTAACCGGGCCGAGGACCACAGCCGGCGCTGCGGGTCACTGGCCGCCGTAGAGCGCAGTCACCCGGCGCTGCCGTCCTTATTCGCGGCCCGTCCAGGTGGCCACGTCGGCCTCGTTGCCCTCGGCGTCGGCCAGCGTCCACCAGGCCGGCGCGTGCGCGTCGCTCACCAGCCGCCCGCCCGCGGCGAGCGCCGCCGCGACGCGCGCCTCGGCCTGGTCGGGGGTTACCGCCTGGGCGGGGGGAATGCGGCCGGGGTCGCGTATGTTGCCCCGGCCGTGAGTGCTGTTGAGGAATCGCTTCCGCTGGCGGTGCTGGACTTCGTCGGGATCGAATACGGCGAGAGCGCCGCAGCCTCGATCGCCGGTGCCGTCCGGATCGCCCAGGCGGCCGAAGCGGCCGGGTACCGGCGTTACTGGGTGTCCGAGCATCACAACATGAACAGCCTGGCGTGCAGTGCCCCCGAGCTGCTGACCGCGCACGTCGGGGCGCAGACGTCCCGGATCCGGGTCGGCGCGGCGGGAATCATGCTGCCCAATCACGCGCCGCTCAAGGTCGCCGAGACCTTCCGGACGCTGCTGGCCATGTACCCGGGACGCATCGATCTGGCCCTGGGCCGGGCCCCGGGTACCGATCCGCTGACCGCGCACGCCCTGCGCCGGGGCATCAATACCGACCCGGCCGCCGAGTTTCCCGGCCAGGTCGCCCAGCTGCTCGCGTTTCTCGGCGACGGCTTCCCCGCCGGGCACCCCTACGCGGGCATGGTGGCCGCGCCGGTCGTCGACGAGCGGCCGGAGCTGTTCGTCCTGGGGTCCAGCCCCTACGGGCCGCAGTTTGCCGCGGTGAACGGGATGAGCGCCGTCTTCGCTCATCACATGAGTCCCGACCTCGCGTTCGAGGCCCTGCGGCAGTACCGCCGGGACTTCGCGCCGGGCCCAGCCGGCGGCGAGCCCTACTCGGCGATGTCGGTGCTGGCCTTCGCCAGCGACGACGACGAGGCGGTCCTCGACTTCGAAGCAGCGTGGACGCTGACCATCCAGAACCTCCGCCGCGGGATACGTGAGCCGCTGCGGCCGGAGCAGGTGCACGAGGTGTCCCGCTCGGCCGGGTTCCGCGCCGCCCGGCAGGGCGACGGCCGGATGGTGACCGGCACGCCGAAGGCCGTCGCCGAGCGGCTGCTGGAGATGAAGCAGCTCGCCGAGGTCGACGAGATAGTCGTCGTCACCCCGGGGCTGGACCGTGACCGCCGCCGGGACAGCTACACCGCCCTGGCCGGTGCCTGGCGCCGCGCGGCTTGACCGCCCGCGCGGCTTGACCGCCCGCGCGGCTTGACCGCCCGCGCGGCTTGACCGGCCGCGGGGCCTGGAGCTGCGGCCGCGTCTCGTCCGGCGGGCTGCGCCCGGGGCGTTTTCAGTCCGCCCCCGCCGCGGACAGGGCCGGGGGGCGGAAGGCGGCGAAAGGGTTGGTGACGACCAGCCTCCGGGTCGCGAAACGGTAGAGCGTGGCCGGGCGGCCGCCCGCCGACGTTGGCCGGGCCGCCGCGGGCGTGGCCTCGATGACGCCGCGGCGGGTCAGGATCCGCTGCAGGTTGGTCGCCGAGATCGGGTGGCCGACGGAGGCGGCGTAGATGTCCCGCAGCTGGGCGATGGTGAAGGTTTCCGGGGCCAGGGCGAAGCCGATGTTGGTGTAGGACAGCTTGGCCCGCAGCCGCTCCCGCCCCGATTCCGCGATCGAGCCGTGGTCGAACGCCGTCGGCGGAAGCCCCTGGACGGGGTGCCAGGCCGTGTCCGGGGGGATGCGCGGCTCGGCGTCGCTGGACACGAGGGCCAGGTAGGCCGTGGCCAGCACGCGGCCGCGGGGATCGCGCGCGGGATCGCTGCGGGTCTCCAGCTGTTCCATGTGCGCGATGCCGGTGAGGTCCACCTTGGTGGCCAGGTGCCGTCCGAGCGACGTGCCCAGCCGCTCATCGGCGGCGAGCGGGCCGCCGGGCAGTGCCCATCGTCCCTCGAACGGCGGCTCGGCCCGCTGCCAGAGCAGGACCTGCAGGCTCCTCCCCCGGACCTGGAGCACGACCGCCAGCACCTCATGCGGGAACCGCGGCTCATTGTTCAGCACGCTCGCATGCTATCGACTCAGAAAGGTTTTTGACTGTAAGGCAAAAACAGTTTTACACTCCAAGTTTAAAACCTGAAGAGGCTCCACGATGGAGAGGGGCAGAGCATGAGCAGCACGCAAGCGACTGCGGCGGAAGCCGGCGAGGGCTGGGCGGAAGAGGTCCGGCGGCTGGCGGCCGAACGCGACGCGGTGATCCTCGCGCACAACTACCAGGCCCCTGAGATCCAGGACATCGCCCATCACGTCGGCGACTCGCTCGCCCTGTCGCGGCTCGCCGCCCGGAGCACGGCTCGTGTCATCGTGTTCGCCGGCGTCTACTTCATGGCCGAAACAGCCAAGATCCTGGCCCCGGACCGGACGGTGCTGATCCCCGAACCTGGCGCAGGCTGCTCGCTGGCCGACACCATCACCGCCGGGCAGGTCCGGGAGTGGAAGGCCGGCCATCCCGGCGCCGCGGTCGTCGCATACGTGAACACCAGCGCCGAGGTCAAAGCCGAATCCGACTTGTGCTGCACGTCGGCCAACGCGGCGCAGATCGTGTCGTCCGTCCCGGCGGACCAGGAGGTGCTGTTCCTGCCCGACCAGTTCCTCGGTGCCTACGTGCAGCGCGTCACCGGCCGGGAGAACATGCACATCTGGCTCGGCGAGTGCCACGTGCACGCCGGGATCAGCCCGGCCGAGCTGCGCCGCAAGGCCAGCGCCAACGCACAGGCGGCGCTGTTCATCCATCCCGAATGCGGCTGCTCGACCGCCGCGCTGTGGCAGGCAGGCGAGGGTGACCTGCCGCCCGGCCGGACGCAGATCCTGTCCACCGGCGGCATGCTGGAGGCGGCCCGCTCGACCACCGCGTCCACCGTGCTGGTGGCCACCGAGACCGGCATGCTGCACCAGCTGCGGCGGGCCAACCCGGCCGTGCGCTGGGAGCCGGTCAACCCGGGCGCCGTCTGCCGGTTCATGAAGATGACGACTCCGGCGTCCCTGCTGCGCTGCCTGCGCCAGGGAACCGCGGAAGTGACCGTCGCCCCCGGTGTGGCCGCCCGGGCCCGCCGGGCCGTCCAGGCGATGATCGCGGCCGGTGCATCATCGGGGGCTGCACCGGGTCCGGCCGGGAGGGCGGCGGAATGACCCGGCCCGGGCTCCGCCGCCTGCCCCGGGCCCAGGCGCACTGGGAACTCGGCACCAACGTCGTCGTGGTCGGTTCGGGCGCCGCGGGGATGACCGCGGCCCTGACCGCCGCGCAGGCTGGCCGGCGGGTGCTGCTGCTCAGCAAGGACGACCTCGGCGGGGGATCGACACCGCTGGCCCAGGGCGGCCTGGCCGCGGCGATCGGCGCCGATGATGACCCGGGCCTGCACCGGCAGGACACGCTGAGCGCGGGGGCCGGCCTTTGCGACCCCCCGTCCGTCGCGGCCCTGACCGCCGAGGCTCCCCGCGAGATCGCCCGCCTGGCCGCCCGGGGCGCCCGGCTGAACCGCACGGCGCTGCACCGGGAAGGCGGGCACAGCCGTAACCGCATCGTGCACGCCGGAGGGGACGCGGCCGGCGCGGAGATCCACCGGGTACTGCTGTCGGCCCTGCTGGCCAGCCCGGTGGAGATCCTCACCCGCTGCGTCGCCCTCGACGCCCTGCTCGATGCCCGGGGCGCGGTGGGCGGACTGCTCGCCGGGATGGTGGGGGACGACGGCGCCCTGTGGACCGGGACCGTGACGGCGCGCGCGGTCGTGCTGGCGACGGGTGGCTTCGGCCAGGCCTTCGCGACGACCACCAACCCGGCCGGGGTGACCGGTGACGGGCTGGCGCTGGCGGCCCGGGCCGGGGCCGCGCTGCGGGACGTGGAGTTCGTGCAGTTCCACCCGACCGTGCTGTGGCAGCCAGCCGCCCGCGGCCAGTGCCCGCTCATCACCGAGGCCCTGCGCGGGGCCGGCGCCGTGCTGGTGGACGTGGCGGGCCGCCCCGTCATGGCCGGCCGTCACCCGCTCGGTGACCTGGCGCCCCGCAACGTGGTCTCGGCGGCGATGCAGCACCGGATGGCGTGCGGGGACGGCCCCGCCGATCACCTGTGGCTGGATGCCACCGCGCTGGGCCGGGCCACGCTGGAGCGGGGCTTCCCGACCGTCACCGCCGCCTGCCGGGCCCGGGGCGTCGATCCGGCGGCCGAGCCGATCCCCGTCGCGCCCGGTGCGCACTACGCCTGCGGCGGCATCCAGGCCAGCATGGCCGGGCGAACCCCGGTTCCCGGGCTGTTCGCCGTCGGCGAGGCCGCCTCGACCGGCGTGCACGGCGCCAACCGGCTCGCCTCCAACTCGCTGACCGAGGCCCTGATCACCGGGCGCCGGGCCGGTGAGCTGCTGGGGTACGAGCTTCCTGGGCCGGCTGGCAGCCTGCGGCTGCCTCCGGCCGGCCCGGGGGTGGACCCCGCCGTCCGGCCGGCCCTGGCCGCCGCCATGTCCCGGCACGCGGGCGTGCTGCGCGACCGGGACGGCATGCAGGACCTCCAGCGGACGCTGGATCAGGCCCCGCCCATGGGCGGGCCGCCTGGCGGCCCGCCCGCCGGCGGCCCGCCCGCCGCACGCGAGCCCGCACGCCATGAAGCCCCCGCCCAGCGGCTGGACCTGGCCTCGGTCGAGGCGGCCAACCTCCACGCCGCCTCGGTCCTGGTCACCGCGGCCGCCCTGGCCCGCGCGGAAAGCCGGGGCTGTCACCGGTGGCGGGACATCCCGCCCGTCACGTCGGCCGGGCGCGCCCGCCACACGGTCCTGCGCCTGGACGGGGACCAGGTCCGGGCGGCCGCCGGCACCGAGATCGCAGCAGGAGTAGCCGTATGACGCTGAACGCGCTGGTCGGCAAGCAACTGCTCGCCGCGGGGCTTGATCCCGCCGACACCGAACGGGTCGTGCGCACCGCGCTCGGCGAGGACCTCCGGTACGGCCCCGATGTGACCTCGGCCGCCACGACCGCGCCGGGCGCGCACGCCGTAGCCGGGGTCGTGGCCCGGGAACCGGGTGTGCTGGCCGGCCTCCCCGTGGCCCTCGCCGTGCTCGACGTGGCCGGGATCGCGCCCGAAGCCGCCGAGCCGCGGCAGCAGGACGGCGACCGGATCGCCGCCGGGGCTGAGGTCCTGCGCATCAATGCCCCGCTGCGGGAGCTTCTGGGTGCCGAACGGACCATGCTCAACGTTCTCACCCACCTGTCAGGGATCGCCACGGCGACCCGGGCATGGGCCGGTGCGCTGTCGGGTACCGGCTGCGCCGTGCGAGATACCCGGAAGACCCTCCCGGGGCTGCGCCAGCTCGAAAAGTACGCGGTGCGCTGCGGCGGCGGCCAGAACCACCGCATGGGCCTCGGCGACGCCGCGCTGATCAAGGACAACCACGTGCTGGCGGCCGGCGGGATCGCCGCCGCGATCGCGGCCGTACGGGCGGCCGCACCCGGGCTGCCGATGGAGGTGGAATGCGACACCCTGGATCAGGTCCGCGACGCACTGGCGGCCGGCGCGGAGCTCATCCTGCTCGACAACATGGGCCCGGCCGATCTGCGCGCCGCCGTCGCCCTGGCGGCCCCGTACCCGCGGGTCCGGCTCGAAGCCAGCGGCGGCCTGCGCCTGGAGGCGGCCAGAGCCGTCGCGGAAACCGGCGTTGATTTCGTCTCCGTCGGTGCCCTCACCCACTCCAGCCCCGCCCTGGACTTGGGCCTCGACATTCTGGCCAGCTAAGGACAGGCTGGTCAGCAGGTACTTGCTGCGATGGAGGAGCGCGATGACACGCACGCCGGAAGAAGTGCTCGCCCACCACGCCCAGGCGCTCGGCGCGGGCGACCTGGACGGGATCGTCGCCGACTACACCGACGACGCCATCTTCATCACCCCGTCCGGGACCAAGCGCGGCAAGGACGGCATCCGCGCGGGCTTCACCCAGCTGCTCGCTGACGTGCCGAACGCGGCCTGGGACCTCAAGACGCAGATCTACGAGGAGGACGTGCTGTTCCTGGAGTGGACCGCGGACGCCGCCGCGACCCGCGTCGAGGACGGCCTGGACACGTTCATCTTCCGCGACGGCCTGATCCGCGTGCAGACCGTCCGCTACACGCTGCAGCACAAGAGCTGACGGGCGGCCCGTTCCGGCGCGCTTAAGGCTGCGGCCGGTCGCGGGACAGCGGCTCGCGCAGCACGTGCTTCAGCTGCGCATAGGTCCAGCGGCGGCGGTGCGAGGGATCGGGCAGGCCCTCCACGAGCGCCACGACCCCGGGCGCCTCGGCCGCCGCCCAGCGCAGCAGGCCACCCACGGTCTGCTCCTCGACGCGCTCCGCGTCCTCGGGAACCCAGTGAGCCAAGCCCCGGGCCAGCATGGCGGCCCCCTCAGCGGCAGGGCGGTGGCCTCCGTCGTGGCAGCCTCGTGGCCCCGGCCGTCTGCCGCGCCCCTTGTATACGGCGGGACGGGAGAAACCGTCAATGTCAGGTCTGGACGTCCCGCCGCCGCCGAGCGAGGCTGGTCAGGAGCGTGGGCGCGGGAACGAGCGCTCACCCGCAACCTTCGATGACGATGGGAGCCTGGCCGATGACGACCGCTACTCAGCCGAACGAGGTCACGGCATCAGTCGACGCGTGGCTGTCGGCCTTCGGTGACGCGCTGGCCGCGAACGATCCGGCCCGGGCCGCCGCCCTCTTCACCGAGGACGGCTTCTGGCGCGATCTCGTCGCATTTACCTGGAACCTCAAGACCCTCGAGGGCCGCGCCGAGATCAGCGACATGCTCACGGCGACCCTGGCTCATGTGCAGCCCACCGGCTGGAAGATAACCGGCGGCCTGGAGCCCGCCGAGGCTGGCGGCATCACCGAGGCGTGGATCGACTTCGAGACCGCCGCCGGCCGGGGACATGGGCACCTGCGGCTCCGCGGCGGGCAGGCGTGGACCCTGCTCACCACCCTCTACGAGCTCAAGGGATACGAGGAACCGAAAGGGCCGGCCCGCCCGAAGGGCGCCGAGCACGGCGTCAACCGCAGCCGGACCAGCTGGCAGGAGAAGCGTGAGCACGAGGCGCAGGAGCTGGGCTTCACCGAGCAGCCGTACGTGCTCATCGTCGGTGGCGGGCAGGCCGGGATCGGCCTGGCCGCGCGGCTGCGGCAGCTCAGCGTGCCCACGATCGTCATCGACAAGCGCGCCCGTCCCGGTGACCAGTGGCGCAGCCGGTACAAGAGCCTCTGCCTGCATGATCCGGTCTGGTACGACCACATGCCCTACCTGAAGTTCCCGGATAACTGGCCGGTGTTCTCGCCGAAGGACAAGATCGCCGACTGGCTCGAGTCGTACACGAAGATCATGGAGCTGAACTACTGGGGGAACACCGAGGCCAAGAGCGCTTCTTATAACGAGGCCACCGGGGAGTGGACGGTCAGCGTCGAGCGGGACGGCCAGGCCATGGTGCTGTGCCCCAGGCAGCTCGTCCTGGCCACCGGGATGTCCGGCAAGCCCAGCCTGCCGTCCTTCCCGGGCATGGATGTGTTCCGCGGGGACCAGCATCACTCCTCGGCCCACCCGGGCCCGGACGCCTACAAGGGCAAGCGGTGCGTGGTCATCGGGTCGAACAACTCCGCCTTCGACATCTGCGGGGCGCTGTGGGAGGCCGGCGCGGACGTCACAATGGTGCAGCGGTCATCCACGCACATCGCGCGGTCCGACTCGCTGATGGAGATCGGCCTGAAGCCGCTGTACTCCGAGGAAGCGGTCGCGGGCGGCATCACGACCGAGATGGCCGACCTCATCTTCGCCTCCATCCCGTACCGGATCATGCACCTGTTCCAGATCCCGCAGTACGAGCAGATGCGGGAGCGGGACAAGGACTTCTACGACCGGCTGGAGAAGGCCGGCTTCGACCACGACTGGGGCGACGATGGCTCCGGCCTGTTCATGAAGTACCTGCGCCGCGGCTCCGGCTACTACATCGACGTCGGCGCCGCCGACCTGGTGGCCAACGGGGACGTCAAGCTCGCCCGGGGCCAGGTCGATCACCTGACCGAGGATGCCGTGGTCCTCGCCGACGGCACCGAACTGCCCGCCGACCTGGTGGTCTACGCGACCGGCTACAACTCGATGAACGGGTGGGCCGCCGACCTGATCTCCCGCCAGGTGGCGGACACGGTCGGCAAGTGCTGGGGGCTGGGCTCCGACACCACCAAGGACCCGGGCCCGTGGGAGGGCGAGCAGCGCAACATGTGGAAGCCGACCCAGCAGGAAGCCCTCTGGTTCCACGGCGGGAACCTGCACCAGTCCCGGCACTACTCTCTCTACCTGGCGCTCCAGCTCAAGGCCCGTCAAAGCGGCATCCCCACGCCGGTCTACGGCCTGCAGGAGGTGCATCACCGCAGCTGAGCGGGCACGCCGCGCGCCCGGGACGTTCTTCCGGCGGTCAGGCCCACCGGACGACGTCGGAGTGATCCAGCCGCGGCAGCCTGCCGAACCAGGGATCGGTGCCGGGGTGCCCGATGTTGACGACGAGGACGGACTTCCAGCGCCCGTCGGGGAAGAAGTCGGCGTCGAGGCCGGCCCGGTCGAAGCCTCCCATCGGGCCAGCGGCCAGCCCGCGCGCCCGTACCGCGAGCAGGAAGTACCCGGCCTGCAGCGCCCCGCTGAAGCGCATGGTCTCGGTCCGCATGGTCTCGTCTGCGTCGAACACGTCCTTCAGTTCCGGACGGAACGGGACCACCTGGGGGATGTGCTGATGGAAATCGGTGTCCACCGCGAGCACCGCGACGGCGGGCGCGGTGGCCGTCTTGGCCTTGTTGCCGTCGGACATGTGCCGGACGAGCCGCTCGCGGCCCTCCGGGGTCCGGACGTACAGCACGCGCAACGGCTGCACGTTCGCTGCAGTCGGCGGCCACTTGGCCAGGTCCCAGATGCTGTCCAGCTCGCGGTCGGTCACCGGGGTCGGCGCGAAGCTGTTCGCGGTCCTGGCCTCGGTGAACAGGAGCGCGCGCCCCGCCTCGTCCAGCGCGGGCAGCGGCTGCGGCGCCGGGGCCTGCGGCACCGTCTCTACAGAATTCACAGTCACTTGTAATCTCCTTGTAACTTCGAAAAAACTAGTAACGTTCAGGAGACTAGCACACGGATACACTGACGTCATGGCGGCCGAACGTGACGTGGCGCACGACCCACGCGAGTGCGACGGCGCCCTGGCACGCGCGTTCGGCTTCCTGGGCAAACGCTGGAACGGCGTCATCCTCGGCACCCTGCTGGCTGGGCCGGCCAGCTTCTCCGAGCTCAGGCGGGCCGTCCATGGGATCAGCGACTCTGTGCTCTCCGACCGGCTCACCGAACTGGGCCGGGCGGGCCTGGTCGAGCGGTGCGTGGACGAAGGGCCGCCGATCGCGGTCAGCTACGGCCTCACCCCGGCCGGGCAGGCGCTGCTGCCCGTGCTGCGCGGGCTTACCACGTGGGCGGAAGAGAACCTTCCCGCGTGACCAGCCGCGGGAGCTGTCCGCGCAGCGGCCACCTGCGACCCCGGTCGCCGTAGCCGGGCGGCACCTGACGATGATCTCCTCGCCGGGGCCGCTCGCCGCTGCGATCAGCGCCTTCGCCGCCGCCATCCGCCCGTGAGCCCGGCCGGGGCGGGGTTGCATGATCACCGGTGAGATGAATAATTACGGACGTAACAGGCGGCTTCCTGGCTGGAGCGCCTGCGATCCCTGGTATCCCGCCCGCAGCCGGCGAGGATGGAAGCGGCACCGCGCAGCCAGGCCAGCCGAGGAGGTGCAGGGGTCGTGACCGGGGGGGAATACCGGGGTCCGGACAGCTTCACCGTTGGCTCGGTGGTGGCCGGTTACCGGCTGGAAGAGCAGATCGGCCGGGGCGGGATGGCCGTCGTCTACCGCGCCCGCGACGTCCAGCTCGGCCGGAACGTCGCCCTGAAGCTGCTCGCCCCCGTGCTGGCCCTGGACGATGCGTTCCGGCAGCGTTTCATCCGCGAGTCCCGGGCCGCGGCCGCGGTCGACCACCCGTACATCATCCCCATCTTCGCCGCCGGGGAGAGCGAGGGCGTGCTGTTCATCGCCATGCGCTATGTGCAGGGCGGCGACCTGCGCACGCTGCTCGACACCGTCGGGCCGCTGCCCGCCGGCCGGGCCGCCGATATCATCACCCAGGTGGCGCTGGCGCTGGATGCGGCGCATCTGCACGGCCTGGTGCACCGGGACATCAAGCCAGCCAACATGCTGCTGGACTCGGTGGCGGGCAGCGGCCAGCGGGATCACGTCTACCTCGCCGACTTCGGGCTGAGCAAGCGGTCCCTGTCGGTGACCGGCCTGACCTCGATCGGGCAGTTCCTCGGCACCCCGGCCTACGTGGCGCCGGAACAGGTCGAGGGACGGCCGGTGGACAGCCGCGCCGACCAGTACGCGCTCGCGTGTGCCTCCTTCGAGATCCTGAGCGGTGCCCCGCCTTATCAGCGGGACGACGACCTGGCGGTGATGTGGGCGCACGTATCGACCCCCCCGCCGTCCCTGTCCGGCCAGCGCCCGGAACTGCCCGCGGCGGTCGACGCGGTCATAGCCAGGGCGATGGCGAAGTCCCCGGCCGACCGCTTCCCGACCTGCATCGCCTTTGCCCTGGCGCTGCGCCAGGCGCTCGGCGAGGACGCATCGCCGCCCGATCTGGCGGCGGATGAGCCCGGGCCGCCCACGGTCGTTCCCGGGCCGCCCGCCGGCGACGCGGGGGAGGCGGCTGGCCGGCCTGGCCCAGCCGCCCATCCGGCGACGGAGGTCTCGTGGCCACGAGCGCGCCACCCGGCGGATGCCGCCCCCGCCGACCGAGAACCCCCTGCCGCGGCGGACGATGAGTATCCCGCGACCACCGGCTGGGAAGCCGCCGCACCCGGCCCGGCGCCGCAGCAGTTCGGCCAGCCGGGCGGCCCGGGCCGTTCCGCCCGCCCTGGATCCGCCGGGCCCGGATCCGCCGGGCCCGGATCCGCAAGACCCGGATCTGCGGGGCCCGGATCTGCGGGGCCCGGATCCGCCTGGCCCGGATCCGGCGCTCCCCGCTCCGCCGCGCCGGGATCCGGCGCGCCGGGATCCGCCGGAGCCGGGTCCGGATCGCGGGACGCCGTGCCAGCGTCTCCGGACGAATACGAGCCCCCGACCGCAGACGGATGGCTGCCGCCCCTTCGCGGGGGCGGCTGGGTGCCGGCCGGGTCGGGCGCTTCCGGCCCGGCCCGCGGGGTACCGTCCCGGCCGGAGTACCGCGGCGCGATGCCCCCGCCCGGGCCGGCGCAGCGTGGCGGCACGCCCCCGCGCGGGCCGGAGCCGCCGGGCGGTTCGCGCAAACGGTCGTTCTGGCGGCCGTGGGGTGCCGTGATCATCGGCTGTGCGGCCGCGGCCGGGATCGCGATCGGAGCCGTGATCGGCCTGCACGGCAATGGCAAGGCCGCCTCCGGGACCGGGGCCGCCGGGACGGCGACCAGCCGGCCCGCCGCGGCGGCGCTCTCCGTTCCGGGCTGCAGCACCAGCGTGGCCTCCGCGGCGGCGCTGCCCAGCGTCCGGTCCACCCTCGTCGACGTGGGAAGTCAGCCGTTCGGCGTGGTCACCACCGCCGACGGCGCCTTCTCGTTCGTTACCATGAACAATGCCGTCGCGGTGCTCAGCGATGGCTCCCCGCTGGCCCCGGTCCTCACCCACGTGCTGGCCGCGCCCGGCTCCAACGGCAGTGAGCAGCTCACCCACAGCGGCAAGTACCTGCTGGTGGCGGCGAACAGCGGCGCGATCGTCATGAACGTGGCCAGCGCTGAGGCGGGCGACGCGGCGGTGGTCGGCACGCTGACCAGTCAGTTCGGCTCCGGAGCGGTCGAGGTGGCGCTCTCGCCGGACGACAAGTTCGCGTTCGTCACGCTGGAGAACAGCTCCGCCCTGGTGGTGTTCAACCTGGAGAGCGCGCTGATCAATGGCTTCGGGCCGTCCGACGTGGTGGGGAAGATCCCCCTCGGCGGGGGACCCGTCGGGATGGCCATCTCACCGGACCACCGCTGGCTGTACGCCGCGAGCCGGCTGCGCAACGGCGCCCCGGCCCCGTCCGAGGGCACGATCAGCGTGATCGATCTGGCCCGGGCCGAGACGGCGCCGTCGCCGGCCGCCATCGTGTCGACGGTCACGGCCGGATGCAGCCCGGTCCGGATCATCACCTCGCCGGACGGCAGCCAGGTGTGGGTCAGCAGCCGGGACAGCAACACGCTGCTGGGGTTCTCCGCGGCCGCGATGCGCAGCAATCCTTCGCACGCGCTGATCGCGCGGGTCGGCGTCGGCGAGTCCCCGATCGGCCTGGCTATGGTCCGGGGCGGCAGCCGCATCCTGGTCGCCGACTCCAACCTCAATGGGAAGGGTAACGGGGTCACCAGCGTGTCGGTGGTGAGCACGTCGGCGGCCGTGGCCGGGGGGCACGCCCTGCTCGGCCAGATCAGCACCGGTCAGCTGCCCCGCGAGTTCAGCCTGGCCCCGGACGGCAAAACCGCGCTGGTGACGAACAGCAACTCCGGCCAGGTCCAGGCCATCGACCTCACCACCCTGCCCTGAGGGGGCGGACGGGCAGGGCAGGCTTACTGCTCCCGGTCGCGGCGCAGCCGGTCCAGGACCTCACCGGGATTGTCGGTGGCGACCCGGATCATGGCCCGCATCGCGTCGGCCAGCGGGACGCGCGGCACCTCGAGTTCCACCGCCGCCGCATCCGCCCACTGGGTGAGCTGACGGTACAGCTCCGGGCTGAGGTCCAGGGTGATCCGGACCGGCTTGGACCGGATCGCGGTCTTGCCTGCCGGGCCCGCGTCCGGCTGAGCCCGCCTCGCCGCAGCCGCGGCCATCTGCGCTTTCCGCTGCTCCCGCTGCGAGGTCATGACCGCACCGAGCAGAGCGGGGAACAGCGCTCGACCAGGTCGTGCGCCACCTGGCGCCACACGTCGTGCTCGGAGATCCTGATCGGCATGCCGAAGCTCTGCGCGTACATCTCCAGGCGTGGCACCGCGGTATCCAGCACGTCGTAGCCGAGCCCGCGCAGCGCCTCCCGTGCGTCGGTGGTCGAGTGCGCGCGGGCGATGCAGCGGTTCAGCAGCACCACCGAGCGGGCCGGGGTGTCCCGCAGCGGCGACACCTCGGCGATCTCCTCCCGGACCGGGGTGGTGCGGTTGATCTCGATCGGGCTCGGCGCACACGGGACGATGATCTCATCGACGAACCGCAGGGCCGAGCGGGCGATCCCGGCGTGGTCCTCGAGCTGCGGGGTGTCGATGATCACCACGTCATCGTCCTGGGCGATGTCCGGTACCCGCCGGTGCAGCTCACGGGACGGCAGGGCCACGATCCGGAACGGGAACGCCGCCTGCGGTGGGACCCCCGGATTCATCGCGGCGAGATCGGACCACTCCAGTGCACTGCCCGAAGGGTCCGCGTCCACCAGGAGCACGCTGTTCCCCGCCTGCGCGAAAACGTGCGCCAGCCAGACGGCTGAGGTGGTCTTGCCCGTCCCTGGCTTGAGGTTCGCCAGGGCAACGGTTAGACCAGTCATCCAGGCATTATCGCAGCGTCTGCGGCCTTGCGGTAGCAGTAAGCCGCTGCCCTGACGCTGGGTGCACGCGCGGGAACCCCAGGCGACGTCGCGATGTGGCCGGCTCCCGCCGGACGGGATCCGCCGTAATACCGTAATTACTGCGTTACAGCAGCTTAGCAAAGCGGACTTTCCACAGGGGAGGTGGACATAACCGCACGTTCCGCCGCTGTGACGCGCCGTCATCCACAGGCTGTGGATGAGACTGTGCGTAATCACAGCCATGTAATTCAGTCCGCGGCGACGTCTGGCGGCTGGTTTCAGGTCCGCCGGATCCCGGCGGCCAACGGCGTGCGTCCGCGCCGCGGCACGGCACCAGGGGGTCCGCACCTGACCGGCGTCGGGCATGATTTCGGACATGAACGAGCTTCCGCCCGCCTACTACCTGCCGCTGGGCGACGGCTACTTCGAGCCCACCGAGGCCACCACGAGCCCGTGGGATACCCGAGCGCAGCACGGCGGTCCGCCGACCGCGCTGCTCGCCAGCTGCCTCGACGACGCCTTTGGGCGCCCGGACCTGCGCGTGGCCCGGATCAGCATGGACTTCCTCGGCCCGGTGCCGCGCACCGCGTCGCGCGTGCAGACCGAACTGCTCCGGCCGGGCCGCCGGACCCAGCTGAGCGAGGCCAGCCTGTGGGCCGGCGACCGCCGGGTGGGCACGGCGCGCGTGTGGCACCTGGCGACCGGTCCCGGGCCTGCCGCGCGCGAGACCGATCCCGCCCTGAGCGAGCCCGCGCTCGGGCCGGACGCCGGCGACGCCTCGGCCGGTCCCGGCCCCATCAGTGACGCCGGGATCCCTGAGGACGAGCTCGGCCTGCCCGCCGACCTCCCGGAGCCGCAGCCGCAGCAATTCTTCGACGGCGCCGAGGACTGGGGGTACGGCCGCGCCACCGAATGGCGGACCGTCTCCGGCGGTTACGCCAGCAGCACCGGGGCCGCCGACGTGTGGACCCGGGTCCGGATCCCGCTGGTGGCCGGGCGCCGGCTGGACGGCCTGGCCCGTTTCGCGATCGTGGCCGACTCCGCCAACGGGCTCAGCGCGCCGGTGAGCTTCCGCGAGTGGCTGTTCATCCCGCCGGGGGTGACCATGCACCTGTACCGCTATCCGGCCGGGGACTGGGTGCGGCTGACCGCCAGCTCTGATCCCGGCCGCAACGGTATCGGCCTGACCGAAGGCGCCTTGTCCGACGCCTTCGGCCGCTGCGGGACCGTCCACCAGCCGCTGCTGGTCGCGCCGCGTCCGGCCAGCTGAGAGCGGCCCGGGACCAGGCGCCGGCGGCCTGCCCGGGGGCCCGGCGGCCGCAGGTCAACGCTGGCCAATCTCGCTGGCCACGCTGACGAAGGCGAAGACGTGCTGTACGCGGCCGGTGGAGATCATCGCGGAGCTGCCGAAGACTGTGACCGGCAAGATCCTCCGCCGTGAGCTGCGCGCCCGGGCGCGGCAGGAGACGGGCTGAGCCCCCGGGCGGGACGTTGACATGGTTGTCCCAGCGGCGGACGCTGGGAAAACAGCCAATTCAGCCGCCGATTCAACGGAGAGTCAGCATGGCCACAGGGACCACTGTCACCATCATTCCGTGCGGAGCGATGACCGCCGACCTGACCTGGCTGCTGCTGGCGCCGGGCCGCGCCATCCGCCGGCGTCAGGACAAGAACCTCCCGGCCGAGTGGGTCGACGTCCCCACCCACTGCGTGCTGGTCGACACGCCGGACGGCAGGCTGCTGTGGGACACCAGCTGCCCGCGGGACTGGGAGCAGCGCTGGGGGCCCACCGGGCTGCAGGACTTCTTCCCCTACGACAAGGTCTCCGACGACGAGTACCTCGACTCGCGGCTGAAGCAGCTTGGCCTGGCCCCCGGTGACCTCGACTACGTGGTGTTCTCGCACCTGCATTTCGACCACGCGGGCAACGCCCAGATGTTCAAGGACACGAATGCCCGGCTGGTGTGCAGCGACAAGGAGAAGGAGTTCGCGTTCGGCTTCGACGGCCTCTTCACCGGCGCGCACCTCAAGACCGACTATGAGGGCCTGGACTTCGAGACGGTCTCCGGCGACGCGGAGTTCCTGCCCGGCGTCAGCTTCATCCAGACCCCGGGGCATACCCCCGGCAGCATGTCGATGCGGGTCGACCTGCCCGAGACCGGCACGATGATCTTCACTGCGGACGCCGTCTACATGGGTGCCAGCTACGGGCCGCCCACCGTGCCCGCGGCCATCGTGAACAACCTCGAGCAGTTCTACGGCTCGGTCGAGAAGCTGCGGAAGATCGCCACCGAGTCGGACGCGACCCTGGTTTTCGGGCACGATCCGGACCAGATCCATCAGCTGCGTACCGCACCGGACGGCAGCTACCGCTGAGAGGCCTGCGCCGCGGCTCCCGCTGAGGGGCCTGCCCGCGGCCCCGCGGCTCCCGCTGGGGGGCCTGACCTGCGGCCCCGCGGCCGCCCCCATCGTCTTACCCGCCGAAAGGATTGATCATGGCCGCCCCGAGTGGTGTCAACCTGACCGAAGAGACCATCTTTACCTGGGGCGCACCGCCGCTGAAGTTCGGCGCCGGCGCCGTGGACGAAATCGGCTTCGAGATGGCCCAGTTCGGGGCCAGGCGCGTCCTCATCCTGACCGATCCGGGGATCAGCGAGCTGGGTATCCCGGCGCGGATCGCCGAGTCGCTGACCAGGCAGGGGATCACGTCGGAGATCTTCGACGGGGTGCACGTCGAGCCGACCGACGACAGCATGGACAAGGCGGCCGGCTACGCCCGCCAGCAGGGCCCCTGGGACGGCTTCATCGCGGTGGGCGGTGGGTCCTCCATCGACACCGCCAAGGCCGTGAACCTGCTGACCACCGACGGCGGCGAGCTGATGGACTACATCAACGCGCCGATCGGCGCGGGCCGCGCTCCGCAGCAGCCGCTCAAACCGCTGATCGCGGTCCCGACAACCGCCGGGACCGGATCGGAGAGCACCGCGATGTGCGTGATGGACATCCTGTCGATGCGGGTCAAGACGGGCATCAGCCACTGGCGGCTGCGCCCCACCCTGGCCGTGATCGACCCGCTGGTCTCGCTCACCCTGCCGCCGGAGGTCACCGCGTCGGCGGGCATGGACATCGTGTGCCACGCGCTGGAGTCCTACACCGCCCGGTATTACACCACCTTCGACCGCAAGCAGCCCGAGCAGCGCGTCACCTACTGCGGATCCAACCCGATCTCGGACCTGTGGAGCGAGAAGGCCCTGGGGCTGATCGCCGCCTCGTTCCGGACGGCCGTGCAAGAGGGGTCGAACCTGGAGGCGCGGAGCAACATGATGCTCGCGGCGACCTTCGCCGGCATGGGGTTCGGCAACTCCGGCGTGCACATCCCGCACGCCAACGCGTACCCGATCGCCGGCATGGTCAGGGACTTCCGGCCGCACGGCTACCCCCAGCAGGAAGCCATGGTGCCGCACGGCATGTCGGTCTCGCTGACCGCGCCGGAGGCGTTCCGGTTCAGCTTCCCCAGCGCCCCGGACCGGCACCTGCGCGCGGCCGCCATGCTCGCTCCGGGCCAGGACAAGCTGAACGACGCGGGAGAGCAGCTGCCGTCCGCGGTCGTCGACCTGATGCGCGACATCGGCATCCCGAACGGGATCGGCGCCGTCGGCTACACCGAGTCCGACGTCCCCGACCTGGTGCCCGGCACCATGAAGCAGCAGCGCCTGCTGGCCACCTGCCCCCGCGCGGTCCACGAGGAGGACATTGCCGGGATCTTCACCCGGTCGATCGAGAACTGGTGACCTGATGCCGCTCTATGACTACCGCTGCCCGCAGGGGCACTCCTTCGAGCAGATGGCGACCATCGCCGGCCGCCAGCAGCAGCCCTGCCCCGCCTGCGGGCAGGCTGCTGCGAAGATCCCGTCGCGGGTGTCACTCGGCGGGCAGGCCAGCCCGGGGCTGGGCATGGAGCAGATGCCGCAGACCTGGCGCGGCACCTACGAGGGCCACCCCGAATACGTGGGCCAGCTGCGCCGCCAGTGGGAGACCCGGCAGAAACTCGAGGGCAAATACGGGGAGCTGCGCAGCGACCGGCGCCCCGTGCTGGCCCACGAGGGCCGGTACCACGGCGCACCGCTCCGCGCCGGCGACCCGGTTCCGGGTACGTCCGGCCCGGTTGCGGGTACGTCCCCGCAGGCGCCGGCGAAGGAGCCGCGGACTACGCTGTGATGTCGTGCCGGATCGGGAAACGTGACGGGCTTGTCCCGCGAGGACAGCGCCGCCCGTAACGGGGCGGGCCGCGCGCTCGCCGCTGATCTGGCCGCGCGGGTCCGGGGGCAGGTGCGCTTCGACTCCGCCAGCCGGGCCGTGTTCGCCGCGGACGCCTCTAACTACCGGCACGTCCCGGTCGGGGTCGTTCAGCCGGCCGACACCGACGACGTGCTGGCCACGCTGGAGGTATGCCGGCAGCACGACGTGCCGGTGCTGCCGCGCGGCGCCGCGACCAGCATCGGCGGCCAGGCGGTCAACGAGGCCGTCGTCATCGACTTCTCCCGGCACCTGCGGTCCGTGCTCAGCATCGACCCGGAGCAGGCCGCCGCGCGGATCCAGCCCGGGGTGGTGCTGGACGACCTGCGCGCGGCGGCTGCCCCGCACGGCCTGACGTTCGGCCCCGACCCGTCCACGCACAGCCGGTGCACGCTCGGCGGGATGATCGGCAACAACGCCTGCGGCTCGCACTCGGTGGCCTGGGGCAAGACGGTCGACAACGTCCGCGGCCTCACCGTCGTCAGCTATGACGGCACGCAGCTCACGGCCGGCCCCACCACACCGGACGAGGCCGCCGCCCGCGCGCAGCAGCCGGGGGAGGCCGGCGGATCTACCGCCGCCTGACTGAGCTGGCCACCACCCATGGTGATCTGGTCCGCGCGCAGACGCCCCAGCTGACGCGGCGGGTGTCCGGCTACAACCTGGACCAGCTGCTGCCGGAGAACGGGTTCAACGTGGCCAGGGCGCTCACCGGCACCGAAGGCAGCTGCGTCACCGTCCTGGAGGCCACCGTCGGCCTGGTCCCGGTCCCGGCCGCGCGCGCCCTGACCGTGGCCGGCTTCGCGGACGCCTTCGTGGCCGCCGACGTCGCGCCCCAGTTCCTTGACCTCGCCCCGCTGACCATCGAAGGGATGGACGTCGCGCTGATCGCCGCGCTGCGCGCGGCCCGGCCCGCCGACCAGCGGTACAAGCTCCTGCCGGACGGGGCCGGCTGGCTGTTCATCGAATCCGGCGGCGCGACCGCCGCCGAGGCCGGGGCCGCCGCGCACGCGATCGCCGCCCGCGCGCGGCAGCTCGGCGGCACGGCCACGATCGTCACCGACGGCGTGGCGCAGCGGACCCTGTGGGGCATCCGGGAAGCCGGCGCCGGGATCGTCACCCGCGGCGCCGACGGCACGGAAGCCTGGCCCGGCTGGGAGGACGCCGCGGTCCCGCCCGAGCGGCTCGGCGCCTACCTGCGCCAGTTCCAGAAACTGCTCGACGACCACGGCCGGCACGGCGCCTACTACGGGCACTTCGGTGACGGCTGCGTGCACATCCGGATCGACTTCGACCTGATCACCGCGCCCGGGATCGCCGGCTTCCGGCGCTTCATCGAGGACGCGGCCGATCTGGTCACCGCGCACGGCGGGTCGCTGTCCGGCGAGCACGGCGACGGGCAGGCCCGCTCGGAGCTGCTGCCGCGGATGTACCCGGCGGAGATGATCGCCGCCTTCGCGGACTTCAAGAGCATCTGGGACCCGCGGGACAAGATGAACCCCGGCGCAGTGGTCCGGCCCCGGCGGCTCGACACCGACCTGCGCGTGTACGTCAGCGGACCGCGCCCGGCGACGCGCACCCAGCTCGCGTTCGCCCACGACGGCGGCAGCCTGGAGGCCGCCACCCGGCGCTGCGTCGGCGTGGGCGCGTGCCTGTCCGGCAGCGGGAACGTGATGTGCCCGAGCTACCGGGCGACCGGCGAGGAGCAGCATTCGACCCGCGGCCGGGCCCGGCTGCTGTTCGAGTTCGCCAGCGGCCGGGCCGGCGTCGACGCGGCGCACGCCGACGACGTGGCCGGGGCCCTCGACCTGTGCCTGTCCTGCAAGGGCTGCAAGCGTGACTGCCCGGTCGGCGTGGACATGGCCGCGTACAAAGCTGAGTTCCTGGCGCAGCGCTACGCCGGGCACCGCCGCCCGGCCGCGCATTACTCGCTGGGCTGGCTGCCCCGCTGGCTGCGCCTGGTCAGCCGGACCCGCAGCGCCGCGCTGCTGAACCGGGCGGCCAGGGTCCGGGCGCTGGCCGGGCCGGCCAAACGGCTCGGCGGCATCGCGCCGGAACGCGACATCCCCGCGCTGGCCGGCCAGTCGTTCCAGGCCTGGTTCGCGCGCCGCGGCGCCCGGCCGGGCGGTGCTGGCCCGCGGCTGCTGCTGTGGCCCGACACATTCACCAACTACCTGGAGCCCAGCATCGGGCGGGATGCCGTCACCGCCCTGGAGGCGCTCGGTTACCGCGTCGAGGTGCCGGCCCAGCCGGTGTGCTGCGGCCTGACCTGGATCAGTACCGGCCAGCTGGATCACGCCAAACGGGTCATGAAAGCGACCCTGGCCACGCTGAAACCCTGGCTGGACGACGGGGTGCCCATCGTCGGGCTCGAGCCCAGCTGCACCGCCGCCCTGAAGTCGGAGGCCACCGAGCTGCTGCCGGACCACCCCGGGGCCACCCAGGCCAGCGCGGCCGTCCGCTCGCTGGCCGAGATCCTCCGCCCGCACGCCGAGGAACTGCGGTCCCGGGCCGCCCAGCAGGCCACGCGGGGGGCCGCACAGCAGGCCACGCAGGGGGCCGCGCCACCGCGGAAGGCGCTGGTCCAGGTGCACTGCCACCAGCACGCCGACCTCGGCTTCGACGCCGACCGCGAGGTGCTGGCGGCGCTCGGCGTCCAGGCCGACGTGCTCGATTCGGGTTGCTGCGGCCTGGCCGGGAACTTCGGCTTCGAACGCGGCCACTACGAGGTCTCCCAGGCCTGTGGCGAACGGGTCCTGTTCCCCGCCATCCGGGCCCGCCGGGACGCCTCGGTCGTCGCCGACGGCTACAGCTGCCGCACCCAGATCCGCCAGGCCACCGGCGGCGCCCCCGTCCACCTGGCCCACCTGGCCGCCACCGTCCTCGCCCCGCTGCGGCCCTGACAGCCGATTCGGGCAGCGTCCTCAGCGCTATCCCAATATACGAGGAACAGCCGCAAGACCACGCCTACGGCCGACCGTGCGGGCCAGTGATCACGGTGCGAAGCACCTCATGCTCGCTCCGCACGGTCACGGCAGGGTTGCGCGCCCGGCGCTAGGCTCGCATGTCCTCGGCTGCGTCCCGGGTGCGCAGTAGCGTGGCGATGCCGTCGAGGATGCGCTGGAGGCCGAAGCTGAATTCCCCATCCACGCCGGCGTCGTCCTCGAAGGCGCCGGCGGATACGGCTGTCCAGACGCCGGGGAAGCGGTCAGGGTCGATGAGCGCCCGGATCATCTGGCCGTAGCTGGCAGGCTGGCCGGCGGTGGCGGCGTGCTGGCGGGCCTCGGCGAGGTCGAGGGCCAGGCTTGCCTCGCTTCGGACGAAGACGCTCATCAGCAGGACTGTGGACAGTTTCTGCTGCACGGTCAGGCCGGTCGCGGCGAAGCAGCCAAGGCCTGCTTCGAGCCAGGCGACCTGGTTGGGGGTGGGCGGCACGCCGCTGATGGGGATGCGGACCGCCCAGGGATGCTGGCGGTAGGCGCCGAAGAGGGCAGACGCCCAGCGCGTCAGCCCGTCCCGCCAGCCCCTGCCGGCCGCTGACGGCTCGGGCGGGGGGCCGCACGCGTGGTCCACCATGAGCGCGAGCAGTTCGTCTTTGGTGTCGACGTAACCGTAGAGAGCCATGGTCGACACGCCGAGCGCGGCGGCCACCTTGCTCATGGCCACCGCCTCGAGGCCCTCAGCCTGGGCAAGACTGGCCGCTGCGGCGACGATGCCCTCCAGATCGAGGCCGGGCTTGGGTCCCTTCCTGGGAAGGGGCCGGCGGCCCCATGCCCGCTCGATCCCAGCCGGGAGCCGCGATGCCCGGTCCCTGGTCGTCATCGGCTCTCCTCACAGTTACCCTGTACGCTATACAGCGTATCAGGTACACTATACGCTGCACGGTAAAACGAGGTAGGGGGCGTATGGGCGCCAGGCCGGCGATCACTGCCAGAGGGCTCACCAAGTCGTTCGGCACCCTTGAGGTGCTGCGCGGCGTCGACCTCGACGTCGCCGCCGGCGGCGTGCTCGCCCTTCTCGGGCCCAACGGCGCGGGCAAGACCACCCTGATGCGCATCCTCGCCACGTTGCTGCGCCCGGACGCCGGGACAGCCACGGTCGCCGGGTTCGATGTCATCGCCGAGGTGCACCACGTGCGCCGGGCGATCAGCCTCACCGGCCAGTCCGTGGCGGTCGACGAGCTGCAGACCGGCGAAGAGACGCTGTTCATGATGGGACGCCTGTGGGGGCTGTCCAGGCAGCCGGCCCGGCGGCGCGCCGCCGAACTGCTCGAAGGCTTCGGCCTCGCCGACGCCAGCGGCCGGCGGGTGGGCACCTACTCCGGCGGGATGCGCCGGCGGCTCGACCTCGCCGCCAGCCTTATCGCCGAGCCCGCCGTGATCTTCCTGGACGAGCCCACCACGGGGCTCGACCTGCCCAGCCGCCAGACCATGTGGAGCGTCCTTCAGGGCTTGGCGCGGCGCGGCATCACCGTGTTCGTGACGACCCAGTACCTGGAAGAGGCCGACCAGCTTGCCGATCGGGTGGCGGTGATCCACGGCGGGACGATCGTCGCCGAAGGGACCCCGGGCGAGCTCAAGGCCCGGGTCGGCACCGAGCGCCTGCGGATCTTCCTCAGCGACCGCGCCGCCTACGCCGGAGGCCTGCGGCGCCTTCAGGGACGGCACCCCGCCGCGGATCAGGCCCGCCTCAGCATCGAGGTCGAGACCGACGGCACCGCGGCCACCGCGCGGGCCTTCCTCGACGCCATCGACCCGGACCGCGACAAGGTCGTGCGCTTCGAGGTCCGGCGGCCCACCCTCGACGATGTGTTTCTCGCCTACACGGGCCAGGACACCCACGACCCTCGCTCCGCCCGCCGATGACGATGACGACCACCACCACCATGACAGGCAAGACAGCGGCACAGGTCCGGCCCAGATCCGCTCGCCGTGACACGATCATCCTGGCCGGCCGGGGTTTCCGCCTTGCCAGCAGGAACGCCGACGCCCTCTACACCGGCCTCGTCCTGCCGGTCATCCTCATGCTGCTGTTCGTCGAGATCCTGGGCGGTGCCGTCCGCACCGGCATCGCCTACGCCAACTATGTCGTCCCCGGGGTGCTCCTGCTGTCCGCCGGGTTTGTCTCTGCCCAGACTGCGGTGACGGTCTGCCAGGACATGACCGGCGGCATGGTCGACCGGCTCAAGTCGATGGACGTCAGCGGCGCGGCAGTGCTCACCGGCCACGTCGTCACCGGCATGCTCCGCAACCTCGCCTCGCTCGTCATGGCCCTCGCAGTCGGCCTTGCCCTGGGCCTCCGGCCGCATGCTTCGCCGCTTGACTGGGCCGCAGCAGCCGGCATTCTTCTGCTGTTCATCTCCGCTTTCTCCTGGCTGGCCGCCGCCATCGGCCTGGTCGCCAAGTCCCCCGAAGGCGCGGGCAACGTCGTCTTCGCGATGATCTTCCTGCCCTACCCGAGCAGCGCCTTCGTGCCCATCGCCACCATGCCCGCCTGGATCCGCGGTTTCGCCCGGCACCAGCCGGTCACTCCCGTCATCGACGCCTTCCGCGGCCTGCTGCTCCACATCCCGACCGGGAACGCCCCACTCGTGGCCGTCATCTGGTGCACCGGCCTGCTCACCGCGTCCATCGCCCTCGCCGGCGTGCTCTTCCGCCGGCACACGGCCTGAACCACGCCAGCTCGCTCCGGCCGAGCTGAGTTCGGGCAACTGCCGCCCGCGCAAGCAGCGCGAGAGCGGCACCGCTTTCCGGATCGCCCATCGCGGTGTCAACGGCTTGCTGGAGCACAGTAAAATCATCGGGAATCGCCGGCCCGGTCAGGCGGGCCGGTACTGCCGGTGAGGAATAGCCCGTTCCCACACCGCGTCAAAGGATGAAACGCAGAGCTTCGCCAGGGCCGGGTCCTCACTAACCTCTTCGGCCACCTTGGAGCCGTCACCGGCGAAGTGGTTCCACACCACCACGCGCTCATCAAACACCCAGAAGTCGGACGGCGGCACCAGCAGGCCCGCTGTGTGCTGACGCGGCAGCCA
>CAVRHH010000020.1:0-25242 GCA_963720945.1 uncultured Actinomycetes bacterium
CCTCTGGGTTATGAGCCCAGCGAGCTACCGAACTGCTCCACCCCGCGTCGTGTGCCCTTACTTTATGAACTTCCGGTGTACTAAGCAAATCGGCGGCTCAGTCCCGGCGCGCGAGAGCGGGGTCAAGGGAACGGCGGAACAAGGATGCCCAGCTCAGTGGCCGGGGCTGCCCCTGCGCCAGGCGACGAGCGCGACGGCTACGACGATGAGACCGCCGCCGATCAGCATGGTCGGCGTGAGCTTCTCGTTCAGCAGCGCGGCGCCCAGGATGACGGCGACCACCGGGTTCACGTAGGGATAGGTGGCGACCGTCGAGGTCGGCAGGCTGCGGACCGCGACGCTGTAGGCGGACAGCGCGAGGATCGAGCCGGGCCCGATGAGGTAGGCCAGCGCCAGCCAGGAGCCCAGCGAGACGTGGGCAGGCTGAAAGGAACCGAACTCCCCGGTCACCGCGGCCAGCATGGTGATCGTCACGCCGCCGGTGAGCATCTGCATGGCCGTGGACAGCAGGGCCCGCCGGGGCAGCGCCAGCCGCGTGGACAGGATCGTGCCGAGGGCCCAGCACACGCTCGCAACCAGGATGATGGCTACCCCGGGCGCGGATGCGCCGCTCGCTGACGTGCCGTCTCCCAGCCCGGCGAGCAGGGCGACCCCGGCCAGGCCGACGATCAGGCCGGCGCACGGCAGCCAGCCGATCCAGCGGCGGGTCAGCGCCGCGTCGAGGACGAGCAGCCACAGCGGCACCGTCGCCACCAGCAGCGACGCGAAGCCGGACGGCACGGTACGTTCGCCGACGGACACCAGGCCGTTGCCGCCGAGCAGTAGGAGGATGCCGACGATGGCGCAGGCCAGCCAGTTCGCCGAGCGTGGGCGGTCCGTCGTCCGGGCTTCCGGGGAGCCGCTGCGGATCGCGAACGGGAACAGGATCAAGCCGGCGATCAGGTAGCGGATCCCCGCCAGAAGCAGCGGCGGGATCGTCTCGACGCCGACCCGGATGGCCAGGTAGGTGCTGCCCCACACCACGTAGACGACCAGGAGTGCCGCCCATCCGCCGTAGGCCGGCGGCCGCGCTGTGTTTCCGGGCGCGGGAGTCTCACCAACTGGGGCTGATGCGTCGGGAGAGGCGTACAGATCCCTCATCGGGTCCAGCTTGCCCGCTGACGTCAGCCATGGCGAGTGACTTTAATGCCATCGACCACACAATTCCTGCCACCGCCAAACGGATGCGGCAAACGGTGGCACCGGTCAGCCTGGCGATACGGCTGCCGCGCTGTCCGGGGGCCCTGCCGCGCTGTCCGGAGGCCCTGCCGCGCTGTCCGGGGGCCCTGCCGCGCTGTCCGGAGGCCCTGCCGCGCTGTCCGGAGGCCCTGCGTTAGCCCTGAATGCCTGACGCGCCGGCCCGGAACGCCGCCCATTGACCAGGCTGGCCGCGAATATCCAGTCCGGTGGGTACGCTGGCCGCGTGCTGCGCCGACTCAGCGCGAGTCCCTGGACCAGGGCCGGGCTTCTCGCCATCGCGCTCGGCTTCGCCTGCTACGGGCTGATATCACAATGGCCGCAGGTGCGAGCCGCGCTGGGGCAGCTGGCCGTCTCTGACGTGATCGGCGCGGCGCTCGCGGTCATCGCGGCCCTCGGATGCATGATGCTGGCCTGGCGGGCGCTGCTCGCCGACCTGGGGTCGCCGCTCCCGGTGCCGGCCGCCATCCGGGTGATGTTCCTCGGGCAGCTGGGCAAGTACGTCCCTGGGGCGGTGTGGGCCGTCGCGGCGCAGGTCAGCCTGGCCCAGGACTACCGCGTGCCGAAGCGACGCAGCGGGACAGCCAGCCTGGTCAGCATGGCGATCACCCTGGTGGTCGGGCTCATGATGGCCGGGATCACGCTGCCGCTGGCGTCTGCGGGCGCGCTCGGGCACTACTGGTGGGTGCTGGCGTGCATACCGTTGATCCTGATCGGGCTGTACCCACCGGTCAGCAAGTACGGTCTGGACCTCGCGCTGAGGCTCATCCGGCGGCCCGGGCTAGACAAGCCACTCAGCCTGGGCGGAATGGCGCGAGCGGTCGGGTGGACCGCGCTGGGGTGGGTCTTCTTCGGCGTGCACGCCTGGCTGCTGGTAGGCGCCATCGCGGGCAAGAGCCTGCACGTCCTGCTGCTGTCGGCGGGCGGCTACGCACTCGCCTGGGCGGTGGGATTCCTGCTCATACCGTTCCCCGGGGGGATCGGGCCCCGGGAGGTCGCGCTGATCGCGGTGCTCTCCCCCGTCATGCCGCGGGGCCCGGCGCTGGTAATCGCGCTGGCCTCCCGGGTCGTCATGACCGCGGGCGATCTCGTCTGGGCCGGGCTGGCCGCCCTGATCGGCCGCCGCAGCAGGCCGTCCCGGGACGCCGCAGTCCCCGGGACGGTGACGGACCCGGCGAGCCTTGCGGCCGCCGGGACCGCGCCAGCTCCGGAAGCCGCCGCGCCTGGGGACGAGATACCGGACGCGGAGGCGGTCGCTACCGGGCCATCTGCTTCTGGCCGGGGGGTTCCCGCTCCGGCTGGGGGGCGAAGTTCAGCAGGGCCTCCAGATAGTCAACCCAGTAGCCGCGCGGGTCGGCTGCCTGAACCGCCGAACGCAGCCGGTCCACCTCCCCCGGCCCGCTGACCCGGACCAGGGCGCGGAGCAGGTCGTCCTCGTCCCCCGGCTCGCATACGATCCCGTCGACCCCGTCCCGGACCGCGTCCGCGAGGGTGCCCGCGCGCGTGGCGACGACCGGGAGGCCGTACTCGAACGCGAGCCAGGCGTTCTGCGATGAGGTCGCGGAACGGTAGGGCAGCACGAGTACGTCGGTCCGCGCGAACAGGCCCGGGATCTGGTCCGCGGGCACGTAGCCGGGACGCAGGGTGACCCGGCTGTCCAGCCCGAGCTGACTGATCAGCGCCCTGGTCTCGGCTTCCGCCTTGCCCCAGAACTCCCCGGCGACGGTCAGCACGACGTTCCCGGGCGCCCTGGCCATGGCCCGGAGCAGCACGTCGAGCCCCTTGTAGGGCCGGACGATCCCGAAGAAGAGCAGCCTGCAGGGGGTGGTAACCGGTGCTGAGGGCCGTTCGGGCATCGATTCCGCGCCCGCATGACCATTCCGCTCAGCGGCGGGTCCGGCGCCGGGCAGGTGCGGCGGCATCCGTGCCGTGCTGATCAGCGCGCCCGGCGCCAGGGCGTGCGCGCGGGCGGCTTCCTCGGCCGAATGGGTCAGCGCGGCCCCGGCGCGGCGGAGCAGCAGCCTGGTCAGCTGCTTGTCGGCCGGCCTGCTCTCGTGCGGCAGCACGTTGTGGCAGATGACCACGGCCCGCCGAGCGGGACGGCGGCCAGGGCGCAGGCCGCGCAGGCCCGCGAGAATGGCCAGGTAGGGGATGGCCTGCGGCGGAATGAGCAGGGCGAACGCCACGAGGTCCCGGTCGCGGAGCCGCCGGCCCGCGGCGATCCAGCCGGCCGGATGGCGCCAGGACAGATCACGCCGCGTACCAGGGAACGGCTCACCGTCGGGTACGTCGACCGTCTGCCGGCCCCCGGGGTAGAGCCCGGCCGGGTACTGCCTGCTCCACGACTCGATGACCACCTCGTGCCCGGCGCCGGCGAGCGGCGGGCCAGTTCGGTGGTGTGCCGCGCCCCGCCGCCCTTGTAAGGGTGCGCCGGGCCGATCAGTGCGATCCGCACGGTTCCCGCCGGCCGCCCGGGTCCGGCCGCTCAGAAGTACCGGGCGGATGAGGGCCGCTGAGCGTCATGTATCGCCCCGGGATCTCACGATCAGGTCGGCGAGCAAGGCCAGCGACGCGATGATCAGCCCGGTCACGAAGATCAGGACGGTGTTGATGGCGAAGTACAGCGGGTGCACCACCATGTCGTAGATGCCCTTGAGGAGGCCCAGGCAGAGCAGGAACAGTGCCACCGGCATCAGTACCTTGAGCGGGTTGAAGTACATCACCATGCGCAGGACCTGCAGGATGTACCGGTATGCGTCAGAGACGAAGCGGAACTTCGAGACACCGGCCCGCTTGGCGTAGTCGATCGGCACGTACGTCACGGTGTGCTGGTTGGACAGGAAGGCCAGCGTGATCGTGGTGACGCAGGAGAACCCCGGCGGGAGCAGCCGCAGATAGGGCTCGGCGACGTCCCGGCGGAACGCGCGCAGCCCGGAGTTCAGGTCCGGGATCTGCGAGTTCGTGAGCTTCTCGGCCAGCTTGCGGATGAACCACTTGGCGGGGACCCGGGCGGCCTTGTGCGTGCCTTCCTCGCTGGTGCGCGCGCCGACCACCTGATCCACCGTCGGGTCGGCGTCGAGCATCGCGACGAACTCGGGGATCCGCTCGTTCGGATAGGTCATGTCGGCGTCGGTCCAGACGACGATCTCGCCCTTGGCCTGCTGCGTGCCGATCCGGCGGACCGTCCCCGCGCCACCGTTGCGCGGGAAGTGCACGACGCGCATCCGGGGCAGGTTCGGCTCGGCGGCCCGCAGCCGCTCCAGCGTGGCGTCGGTCGACGCGTCGTCCACCGCGATCAGCTCGTACGGCAGCCCGCTGGCGTCCATGGCCCGGCTGATCCGTTCCACCTCGCGCAGGACGTGGTCCTGCTCGTTGTAGCACGGCAGCACGATGGACACGTGCGGCTCACGGCCATCTGGCGGGGTGCCGCGGTACTGCGGCTCCGCCTGGGCGGGCGGCTCGGGCTGGGGCGGCGGCACGGCGCCAAACGGATACGACGGCTCGGCCCCGGGCAGTCCCGGGTCGGGGGGCGCGTCGTACGCCGGCCTGGGTTCGTACGAGGGCGGGGCGCCGTACGCCGACGTGGCGTCGTACGCGGGGGTGTCGTACACAGGCGGAGCGCCGTACACAGGCGGCGCGTCGTATGACGACGCGGGCTCACGCGGCGCCTGCCGGTAGCCGTAGGACGGCCCAGTCTGGTAGGCCTGCTCGCCCGGCTCCGCAGAGTACGCCTGCTCGCCCAGCTCCGCGGAGTACACCTGCTCGCCGGGAGGCGGGTAAGCCTGATCGCCCGGAGCCGGGTAGGCCTGCTCACCGGACGCCCGGAAGGCCTGCTCGCCTGGGTACGATCCGTCTCCCGGGTAGGCCTGCTCGCCCGGGTAAGACCCGTGGCCGGAGTGCGGCTGTTCTCCCGGATATGGCTGCTCTCCCGGGTACGACGGGTCCGACGACGTTTCCCCGGGCTGGAACAGCGACTCCAGCGGCACCGTCCCGTCGGGCGGCGCATGCCGTCCGTTCGCGGGCGGTTCCGCGTCGGGGCGCTCGTGTTCGGGCCATCCGAACGGCCCTGGTTCCTGTGGAGTGCTCACGCCCGGCGAGAATACTCCGCTGCCTGGCCTGCCACGGCCCCTCCGGTCAGGCCGCCTGGCTGGGACATCCAGATAACGAAGTGAATCAGCCAGGTCCGGGCCGGTGGCTGGGTCAGCTGGTGGGCGTCTTGCGTCGTCAGCAGGTTGAGCACCTGCTGCGTGGTGCCGCCGTAGGCGGCAAGCTGGGATTGCTGCTCAGCCAGCAGAATCGGGCGCCGTCCGGCCCGCTCGATACCGGCGACGACCGCGGCCACCGAGGCCGGGTCCGGGCTGTCCATACGGGCCGTCGGGATCGCGCACATTCCCCTGATGACCTGGCTGAACCGGTCGGCGGTGAGCGAGTCGACGATGACCACCGACGCGTTCGGCCCGATACTGGCGCACAATTGCCGGACGGCCTGGTCCTCGCCGGCCCCGGTGCGCTTGAACGCGAGGCCGTTTGCGGTCAGCCGGGTCGAGCCCGCCGCGGTCTTCGTGGTACCGAAGCCGAAGGTGGTCACAGCGGCCGGAACCAGCAGGGCGATCACGCAGCACACCGCGACGACCGACGCGGCCACGCGGCTCGCCCCGAGCTGGCGGCCGCGTTCCTTGATCCACGCCGACGCCCAGACCGCGGTGAGGATCAGCCCGGGCAGGACGACCGGGACCAGGCGGCGGCTGGCCCAGGGCTGATCGGGAATGATGCCGGGACGCCACAAGACGGTCACCGTCACCCACCCGATAATCATCAGCGGCAGCGCCCAGATCCGCACATACCCGCTGTCCCGCCAGCTCAGCAGGGCACGCAGGCACCGCCGGGCGAGCAGGGCGATCCCGATGGCGCCGAGGATCACCGCCGGGACGCCGATGTACCAGATCACCCAGTACAGGCTGTCTTCCGAGTACTGGCGGCGCGGATCGATGGCCAGGTGGGCGAGCTTCTGGAGCTCGGCGACGTAGCTGATGGTCGCCGGGTCGGTCTCACCACGAACGGTCTGGAAGTAGGGGCGCACGGCGAAGCCGATGACCGCGAGGATCGTCAGTGCGGCTACCGCCTCCGGCAGCCAGCGCAACGGCCGGGACCTGAGCAGGAATCGCAGCCAGGAATGGGGCCGCCGGGCGCTCAGCAGGCCCATGCCGACGACGGTGAGGGCGACCGCAGCCAGCGCGATCATGGCCAGCGGCCGCAGCGAGGGGGCGATGGAGTTCAGGTAGGGCCGGGACAGCAGGTACCCGTCCGCGAAGCCGTACGCCGCACCGATGAAAAGCCCGATGCCGAATGGGACCGCCTGGGGCCTCTTCCTGATCAGCAGGATCCCGAGGAACGGGATGGCCGGCAGCAGATCGCTGAGCCCGTCGATCCTGATCAGCAGGGTGAGGCCAATGCTGAGCCCGCCGAAGAAGGCCAGCGTGACGTTCGGCGCGGGGCCGTCCCGCCACGAGGGCGGCCCGGGAAAGGTCACCGCGTGACGGCCGCCGGTCAGCACGAAGGAATCGGCCAGCATGCAGAGTCCGCCGTACAGCATGACCTGGGCCAGCGTCTCGCTGAACGTGCTCCGGCTGGTGTACTGCTCCGGGAGGCTGACCGCGAGGACCAGGGCCGCCGCGGGCGCCCAGCGGGCCCCCACCAGGCGGCCGGCCAGGCCGGCGAAGGCGAGGACCGCGCACGCCCCGATGAACGGGGCCATGGCCACGGCACCGAGCTGGCCCCCGGCCCACACGCCGATGGCGAGCGTCATCGGCAGCCCCGCCATGAACTGGGGCACCACCGATGTCCCGGACGAGTAGAAGCCGAGGCTGCTGAACGTGAGGCCCTGATGCGCGCCGCCGAAGGCCTGCAGCGACTGCGGGATGCGGGTCGAGCCGTGCCCGGCGATCCAGTAGGCGAACTGCAGGTACGTGGCGGGATCACGAAGCACGATGATCTGCTGTGAATTCTCGGCGAACTGCCACACGCCGAAACCGGCGGCTACCGCGACCGTCCCGGCCAGGGCCCACCAGGGCACATCCGTCCGCTGCCGGTCCCGCCGCCTGCGGCTGGGCCGCAGCCGGCGCCGGGAGGGCGGCGATGCGGAGCCGGGCGGCTGCGGGCCCGTTCCGGCCGGGCCGGCGGGGCGCCCTGAACCGGGTCCGTTCCGGGGTCCATCCGGTGCTCCGGCTCGCCCGGATCCGCACCCGGCGCCGCCGGGACGGCCGCACGGTCACTGTGTTCCGCCCACGGGCCGGAGCGCACCCGGCCCGTTCCAGGCTGGCCGGTTTCTGGCTGAGCGGTTTCTGGCTGAGCGGTTTCTGGCTGAGCGGCTCCGCCGGCCTGGGCAGCCCCGGACGGGCCGGCCTGTCCCTCGTCCCAGAGGTCGCGGATGCCGTGCGGCCAGGCGGACGGGAGCTCCCGGAGCACCATGACGATCAGCGCGAGCGCCAGCGGGACCGATATGACGATCATGGGGATATCAGCGAACCGGCCGGCCAGGAGCAGCGGCAGGCCAGGCAGCAGCCACGCCATCAGGAGCAGGGCGGGCAGTATGGTCACGGCGGCGAACAGGACACCCGGGGCCCGCTGCCAGCTGGCGCGGCGGGTGGCCGGCCGCAGCGTGAGCCGGGCGGCGCCGCGCGGCGTGCCCGGCCGCACCGTGCTGAGGGTGCCGGCCGCCGCCGCGGGACGCCAGGCACTGCTCCCGCGGGACGTACCGGTCGCGCTAGGCCCGGTCGCGTTATCGATGCCGGGCTCGCCGCCCCCGGCCGCTGCCTCAGGTGCGTGGACCTCGCCTGGCCGGCCTGCTCGGCATCCAGCCAGTCAGGCTCGGCGTGCAGCGGGCCACGCTCAGCATCCGGCTGGTCAGGCTCGGCGCCTTTCGGGCCAGGCTCGGCGTACAGCGGGCCACGCTCAGGATCCGGCGAGCCCGGTCCGGCGTCCCGCGGGCCGGGCTCGGCGCTCTCCGCGCCATCGGCCAGTTCAGCGCGGTCCGGGGGGGCCTTCGCAGGAACGTTGTCCATGGCAGCGGGCTCGCCCGGCGGATCAGGTTCGGCGGCCACGGTCTCCGCGGCGCCTGTGCCGCTGGCCGGGTCAGCCGCCGTGACCGGGTCAGCCGCCGTGACCGGGTCAGCCGCCGTGACCGGGTCAGCCGCCGTGACCGGGTCAGCCGCCGTGACCGGATCGGCAACCCTGTCCGATCCGGCAACCCCGTCCGATCCGGCAGGGCTGGCTGCGCCGGCATGGCTGGGCACGTCACCACCCCTGCCCGACCCGCGGAGTCCTCGGCGCACGGACCCACTGTAGAGGGCCGGAAAATGGGCCGCCATGCACGGTCACAGGGCGCGCCTGACGGGGGCCGGGCCAGCCGGGCAGCGGCCGCGTCCGGGAACCGCGGCGGCACCTGGAACTACCGCCCCAGGGAGGTTCGTCAGTAACAGCGGCAGACGCTGGCGCCGTCGTCCCCGCCGGCGTCCCCCGCCGGGGCCTGGGAACAGCGGGACGCCCGCAACGGCGCGGGCCGGATCTGCCATGGACGACATCCGTTCGTAGGTACCTTTGAACGCAATTTGCACCAATCTCGTTTCGATAAGCGATAAACAAAGGGACAGCAGCGCGGCTGGCCGGGAGACAGAACGGACGCGTGGCCGGTGCCGGGTGTCTCCCGAGGACCGCCGGCCCGGGCGCCAGGCACCGATCGCGGGTACGGCGATCAAGCCTCTCCACGTCCAGGAAGAGATCCAGGAAGGCGATGGACCGCAACCACAGTCTTGCCGAGCTAGATCTTGACGAACCACGCCCGTACGGCGCGCCCTGGCCTGGCGACGCGTCGTGGCCTAGGGGTGCGTACGGCCCGCAGTCCAGCAGCGAGCGCCCGGCCGGCGGCCTGACCCGGGTCAGCGTTCGCCCGGTCGGCGCGTCCCCGTCCACCGGCCGCCAGTCTGCCGCGCGGCCGTCCGCCGGGAAGCGGAAGGCACCGCGCGGGCGGCCCAGCCCAGCCGGCCCGGGCGGCCGGGGCCCGGGAGGGCCAGGCGGTCCCGGGGATGACCCGCAGCCGCGAAAGTCGCGGCGGCGCAAGATCGTGCGCTGGACGTCCATCGTCACCACGCTGGTCCTTGTGGCCGCCTCGCTGGCCGCTTACATCGCGTACCGCAATGTCGTCGACGGTATCCGCCAGGTCGACGTCTCCCATCTGCTCGGCAAGCGGCCGCCCGAGTACAGCACCGCGGCGATGAACATCCTGGTCATCGGGTCGGATAGCCGGGCCGGGACGAACGGCCAGTTTGGCAGCGCGCAGGCCATCGCCGGCGCCCGGTCGGACACGATGATGCTGCTGCACATCCTGCCCCAGCACCAGGGCGCCGTGGTGATCAGCTTCCCCCGTGACTCCCTGGTACCGGTCATCGGCTGCCAGGCGGACGGGCAGGGTGACCCGGGCCAGAAGGCGCAGCCCGGCACCGAAATGCTCAACGCGACGTTCGCGGCCGGCGGCGCGGCGTGCCTGTGGAAGACGCTGGAGGCAACGACCGGAATCTTCATCGATCACTTCATCGAGATCAACTTCGGCGGTTTCCAGTCGGTGGTGAACGACCTCGGCGGCGTCAACGTCTGCCTGCCCGAGGCGGTCAAGGATCCGGCGTCCGGCCTCAACCTGACCGCGGGCATCCATCACGTGACCGGTGCCCAGGCGCTCGCATTCGTCCGCGAGCGGCACATCGGTGAGGGATCGGACCTGCAGCGGATCCAGCGGCAGCAGTTCTTCATGGCCGCCCTGCTGCAGCAGATCGACACGCAGAAGACGATGTCGGACGTGCCGCAGCTCTACGCGATCGCCCGCGACGTAGCGAAGACGCTGACCACGGACAGCGGCCTGTCGGTGAGCACGATGCTGAACGTCGCGCAGAGCATGAAGGGGCTGACCAGCAAGGGGGTCCAGTTCACCCAGATCCCGGTCGTCCAGGACCCGAACGATGCCAACCGGGTGCTGTGGCAGCAGCCCCAGGCCACCCAGCTGTTCAGCGCCATCGCCCACGATCAGTCCGTGGCGAAGCCCGCGAAGACGCCGGGTTCCACCCCGAAGACCGCGGCGTCCGCGGCGGCCAGCCCCGCGGCAGCCGGCATCAAGGTGCTGAACGCCACGGCCACGGCGGGCCTGGCGGCGCAGGCGGCGGCCGCACTCAGCCAGGGCCATTACGACGTTCTCGGCACCGGTAATGCCGCCGCGCCCTCGGCGGCTACGATCGTCCAGTACAGCTCGGCGGCGGACGCTGCGGCGGCCAGCACGCTGACTCAGGTCGTGCCGGGCGCCGTGGTCCAGCAGGTACCCGGGGTCGCCAGCGGGACGGTCGACCTGATCCTGGGCTCCGGCTTCACCGGGATCAAGGCGGCCTCGCCGGGTTCCACGTCCGGCGCGGGCTCCTCCTCCGGCGCGAGTTCGTCCTCGTCCGGGGTCAGCAACGTCACCAAGACCTACGGCGGCATCACCGGGAACACGAACATCTGTGCCGACTCCGGTGCGTTCACCGGCCCGGACGTGCCCGCCGACTTCGCTCCCTGACCGGCCGGCCAGGGATCAGCGCCGGGCGACCGCCGCATCCGCCGGGCCGGGCGGCGGCACGATCTCCTCGTCCGCGATGCGGGCCCGCTGCCCGGCGAAGGACACGATCAGCCAGGCGAGGATGCCGCCGGGGTAGATGAAGTAACCGAAGCGGGTCGCCGGAGCCAGGATGAACATGAGAATCAGCCCGATCACCAGGCGGACGGCGGCGGCCGGAACCGTCCGGGGCGGCCGGACCACCAGCGAGGCCAGCACGGCGAGACCCGACACGATCAGCAGCGCGATGACGAACAACCGCCCGGCGTGGCCCGTCTGCGCGATCAGGTGCCCCGGGAGGGGACTGACCGCCTGGGACGTCACGCTGGCCAGCCCGAGCGGGAACAGGATCGTGTTCTTCACCAGCGATTCCGGTTGCAGGCCGGCGAACGGGCCGACCAGGACCGCCACGACGCTGAGCGAAACGGCGGTCATGACGGCCGCCGCACGTTTACCGTCCCGGGCCAGCGCCAGGCTGATCGCCACGACGATCGCGGGCCACGCGGTGGCCTTCATCGAGGCGGCTCCGCCAAAGGCCAGGCCGGCCAGCACCGGCCGGGGGTGCTGCCACATGAACGCGAAGCCGAGGCAGATCAGCGCGATGATCGGCACGTCCGTCCCGCCGACCGCGAGCTCGAACGCGATGATCGGGGTCGCGGTGACGAAGACGGTCCAGCGGGCCACGTCCTTCGCCTGCGCTACCCGCAGGGCCAGCGCGAACACGGCCACGAACGCGACACCGAACCACACCCGCGGATCAGCGAGCGGGCTGGGCCCGGCCACGGCCCACAGCAGGCCGAAAGCGGTCATGGCGGGCAGATAGGGATCGTAGGCGTTCGGGTTGCGCGTATGGCTGAGCACGGCGGGTGCCTGATACGGCGTGCCGTGGTGGACCAGCAGCTGCGCCGATCGCGCGATGACGCTGACCTCTGGCTGCCCCTGGCCGGTCCACGCCATCCAGGCGAGCGGCACGATCAGCGCACCGCACAGGCTCACCGCAAGGGCCAGGTCCGTCCCCCGCGACCGCCAGGCCAGCACGGACACGGCGGCGAGCCCATAGCCGAAGGCCGCCATGAGGCCCCACATGCGGTGCAGGTAGTCGCTGGACACCAGCGACACACCGCCGCCGAACAGGGCGCAGGCCGCGAACGCGGCAGCAACCCAGGACCGGTGTACGGTGCTCAGCGACTGCCACGACAGGGCCTGCCCGGGCGCCAGGCCACCCCCACGTGCTGGATTGCGCGTCAGCAAGGACATCCGCGATCCTCCCCGCGCGATCCTATCCATTGCCCCCTGTTGACCTTACCCCCGGTGCGACCGCCGGGCCGGTGTTGTTATCGCAGGTTTACGCCGTTCCGTCCCGGCTGTCGCCGTCTGCCGTGGGCCGCTCACGGTCAGTGGGCCAGTGTCCCGATCCCCGGCATTGCATCCGCGCGATGACCATCACGCGGTGTCCAGGCCGTCGGTGCCGGCGCCCGCGGTGATACCGCCGGCCGCGCCGGGCCGCCGCGGCGGACCGCCCCGCTGCGGAGGCAGCCGGGCGGAGTAAATGGAGTACCCGTCGATGTAACGGGCGACAACGGTCGCGATCACGGTGGCCGCTAGCATCGGGACCATAATCTGGAAACCGCCGTGCGTGAGCTCGAGTACGAGGGCCAGGCTGGCCAGCGGGGCCTGCATCGCGGCACCCAGCATCGCGGCCGCGCCCACCATCGCGTACGCGCCCGACGGTGAACCGGGCCAGAGCAAGGTCCACGCGATGCCGAAGGCCCCGCCGAACAACGCGCCGGTGCTCAGGGTGGGTGTGAACAGCCCGCCGGAGGCCCCGCTGCCCAGGCAGAGCGCCGTCACCAGCGGTTTGAGCACGAACAGCGCGAGCAGCAGGCTGAAGCCGCCCGCCCCGACGAACGCGTCGTGTGCGATGTCCCGCCCATTGCCGAACAGCTGCGGGTAGGCGAATCCGATCAGCCCGAGCACCCCGAACGCGACGACCGGGGCGAACAGCGCGAGCCGCCCGGTGATCCGGTAATACGACACCCAGCCGATGAGCCGGATGTAGCCGGCCGCGACCACCCCGATCACCGGCCCGGCCAGCAGCGCCCAGACCAGCAGCGGGGCGCTGAACCGGTAGGCGGGGATATCCGGGTAGGTGGCATTTTCCGGCAGGTAGATCCAGGCGACGGCGGTGGCGATACCCGAGCAGGCCAGCGCGGGCAGCACGACCGGGAGGGCGAGGCTGCCCACCAGCACTTCCGCGGTGAACAGAGCACCGGCCAGCGGAATGTTGTACACCGCGGCCAGGCCCGCACCGCCCCCGCACGCGACCAGCAGCCGCCGCTGACCGGTGGACAGCTGGGCCCACCCGGCCAGGTAGCTCGCCGACACGCCGCCCATCAGTTTCGGGGCCGCCTCCCGGCCGAGGGACGCACCCATGCCGATGACGAGCTCAGACAGCAGCGAGGTGCCGAGGGAGCGCGGGAACGAAAGCCGCCCGTCCCCGTTCCAGATCGAGTCGTCGATCTCGGTCTTCTGCCCGGCCGTGTAGCGGCGCAGCAGGTACCAGCCGACTCCGCCGACGACGCCCGCGACCAGGAGGGACACGAGGCGGCGCAGGTCCGACGCGTGCCGGGCGCCTGATTCGAGGTCACCGGTGTGGTAGCCGAACGCGAGGTGCTCGACGGTGAACAGGAGGTACATCAGCGCCGCGCCGAACAGGCCCGCCGCCACGCCGGTCGCCACGAGGACCAGCCAGAAGGCCGGGGTCAGTGCGGTATCCCCGTCACTGGTCACGTTCGGCTGCTCGGTCGCGCCACGGCCGGACGGGAGGCGCCGCTTGATCAGCGGCTGCGGGATGCGGAGGCGTTCACTGGGCCGCGGCCGGCTGCCTGCTGCCTCACCGCCGCGCCGCCTGAGCGCGGACCACATCCGTGCCGCCCTTCCGCGCGAAACTTTTACATCGGTAAATTCACTCTAGTCACGTGGCCGCGGGTGCGGCGGAGGCGGGCCGCCGGATCAGGCCGGCTCGCTGCGTACGCCGAGCCATCCGGTGAGGAAGTCGCGGATCGTCAGCGCCCACAGGTACCCGGCCAGCGCGATACACGCGAACGGCATGATGCCCAGCGCCGCCGCCACGCCCAGCGCCAGCATACGTACCTCCCAGCCCAGGCCGGTGACGTCGGCGGGCCGTCCGTCCGCCGCCGTGGGCGGCCAGGTCAGGCCGTAGCTGGCGGCACCCCGGCTCCCGGCGGGACGCTCCTGCGTGGCCGGGCCGCGGGCCTGATCGCTACGGCTCTGCGCGCTGCCGGCCTGCGCGCGGTGCGGCCCGCGACGGGCCTGCGCACGGTCCTGCTCAGGGGACTGCTCGCGGCCGGCCTCCTCCACGCGGGACGGCTGGCGGCGGCCCGGCTTGCCGGGGCGGCCGTCCGCGGCCCTGGCCGCAGGCCAGCGCATCCGGTGCCGGGCCCGGTAGGCGACATCCAGGTGGCGCAGGACCACGGCGGCGATCACCGCGAATACCAGCGGCGGCGACACCGCCCGGCTGAACGCCAGCGCGGCCAGGAACAAGTACTCTCCCACCTGCAGCAGCGGCGGCACCAGCCAGTCCAGACGACCGTCGTGCGGATGGCACGAGCCGAGGCCGGCCAGCAGCATCGCCTCCACCGGGGTCAGCACGAGCACGCCGGACAGGTTGCCCATGCCGAGCAGGGCCAGCGCCACCGTCACGAACACCCCCACCAGCACGGGCGGCACGGGCGGAATGCGGCCCTCCACCAGGCGGCCCAGCCACAGCGAGATGGGGCCGTCGTCGCGGTAGGCGGCAATCTGGCCGCCCGCGGTGGTTTCGCGGTGGGCCGCGGTGCGGGACCGTGGCGGCCGCCCGGCGGCCGCCACGCGGCCCGTCCCGGTGGCCCGCAGCCCGACCGCGGAGAGCGCGTTCTCCCCGAACCCGTCATCGGGGTAAGCGCCGTCATCAGGGCCCGGTCCGTCCTCGGGGACCGGGCCGTCCGGCGTGTGCGGGCCGTCCGTCAGGGCGCTCAGTACCCCGAAGGGGCCTGCCGCGGCGTCCAGGCTGATCGCTCCCTCGTCGGCCGGGGCGAGGGCACCGGACGGCGGCCGTCGGCCGTCCGCCGCGCTGTCGTGCAGGCCGATGAGCCGCGCGGTGAGCACGTAGCCGAACGCGAGTACCCCCCAGCCGATCAGCGCCAGGAAGGCCACCCGCGGACCCCAGATCCCCCCGGCCACGATGAGCAGCAGGACCCGTTCGCCGGCCGGCAGCAGGAGGGCCCGTTCGATCCGCCGCCGTCCGGCCGAGCGCGGCAGCCGGGTCCGGCCGCCCGTGCTCTCCGTGGCGCGCTCGTAGCACAGGTCGGCCATCCGGCGGACGGCCAGCACCGCCATGGCCGTGACCGCCAGATGCCAGACGCCGCCCGGGCCGTCGCCGATGGCGGCGATCCCGGAACCGCCCTGGCCGCCCGTTCCGCTGAGGCCGGCGCTGGCGGCCAGGCCGGCGTACACGGCGCACTCAGTGATCGCCCACCCGGCGGCCGACAGCCAGTCGCCGGCGGGCTGGATGACACGGCTGCGGGCGCCAGCCCGTCCGCTGCGTCCCGCCGGGCCGCCGAGCGCCCCGATCGCGGCCAGCACGGGCCCGGGCGCCGCCGCCAGTATCCGGCCCGCGCGGCTGGAGACGAAGGCCGCCAGCAGGGCCACCGCGGCGACGGCTTTCGCGGTCGGGGTCGGCTCGGTGAACCAGATAGCCGAGGTCAGGCCGAGGCCGAGGCTGATGCCCATCAGGGCGGCCGGCGCGAGGGCCCGTTCGGACGCCCACCGCGCCACGTCCCGGGCGACCGGGTCAGCGAACAGCTCCGCGACGAACCCGTCCTCGTCCCGGTCGGCATCCCCGTCCGGTCTGGCCTCGACGAACCGTACGGCCACGCCGCGGCGGGCCAGCTCGCCGATGAGCGCGCTCACGTGATCCGGCGTCTCCGGCCGGGACGCGAGGTATTCCGCGGCCTCGGCCAGCGCCCGCAAATCCGAGGGGCCGACAAGAATGGCCCGGCAGTCGTCGCGGGCCTCCGCGTAGCCGGCGGTCCCGTCGGCATCCAGCAGCCGGGCCAGCGACTGCCGGGGCACGGCGAGGTCACCGGCGCAGATCAGCATCGGCTCGCCGGTAGCGCGCGCCGCGGCCGCGATCGTCCGCAGGCCGCCACCTGAGGCGGCGTTCTCGGTCGCGTCGACCCGTCGCACGCCAAGCGATGTCAGCTGGCCGCAAAGCCCGGCGGCCGGCTCGGCCGCGAGGACCAGCGCAACGGTCATCTAGCTGTCCTCTCAGCGGCCTGTCGCCCCGATCCTCCTATCGACCGGCCGCCCACAGTGTGCCCTGAGCCCTGAACCACTAGAAGGTGCTGCTCAGGCCCACAACGTTCCCAGAAGACTACCGAGCTAACCCGGTAAATCCGTGAACGGGCACACGTTGTCGCCGGCGTTTCACGCAACCGGACCACGGCGCGGCGGGCCGGAGCACCCCGTCCGGGCCGGGCCCGGCATCCAGTAAAGTCCGGCTCATGCGGATGGTCGCGGTCGTGCTGGCGGGCGGATCCAGCCAGCGATTCGGTGCTGACGTGCCAAAACAGCTGCTGAGACTGGACGGCAGGACGCTGATCGAGCATTGCGTGGCGGCCTTCGACCAGGCGCCGGGGATCGACGAGATCCTGGTCGTGATGCCATCGGACCGCATCGATGAGGCGGCGAAACTGCTGGACGGCGGCGGCTACCGCAAGCTCGCCGGGATCATCGCGGGGGGGACCACCCGCCCGGGATCCACCCGCCGGGCGATCGCCACCGTCAGTGCGCGGACGGCCGCCCGGAGCCCCGGTGAGTGCGGCGTGCTGCTGCACGACGCGGCCCGGCCGCTCGTCGGCCAGCGGATCATCGCCGATTGCGTGGCGGCGCTCGGCTCGGCGGACGCGGTTGGCGTGGCCGTGCCGACGTCGGACACCATCGTCGTGGTCAGCGACGGCGTGATGACCCGGATACCGCGGCGGGACAGCCTGCTCCGCTGCCAGACCCCGCAGGCCTTCCGGCTGCCGGTGATCGCGCGCGCGCACGAGCTCGCCCTGGCCGACCCGGACTTCACCCCCACCGATGACTGCGGCGTCGTGCTGCGCTATCTGCCGGACGTCCCGGTGCACGTGGTGCCGGGCAGCGAGCGCAACCTGAAGATCACCTATCCGCGGGACCTGGCCGTCGCCGAGACCCTGCTGCGGGCCGGTGACGGCGAGGTCAGCTCCTGATCGCCTGCTTGACCAGGGTCCGGCCGAAGTCCCACATGAGCCCGCTGCCGCGGCTGGCGTCGTCCATGATGTCAATGAACGCCTCGCGGAAGAGCTTGACGTCGGTGTCGCCGATGGTCAGCGGCGGGATCAGCTTGATGATCTCCACGAAGTCGCCGGACACCTGGGTGAGGATCCGGTGCCGCTGGAACAGCGCGACCACCACCATCTGGGCGAACAGGCCGCGCCGGGCGGCCTGTAGCATGTTCCAGCTCGTCCGCAGCTTCAGCGACTTCGGCTTGGTGAACTCGATGCCGATCATCAGGCCGCGACCGCGGACCTCGCCGAGCAGTTCGTACCGGTCGACCATCTCCTGCAGGGCCCCGCGCAGCGCGTCGCCGGTCCGGGCCGCGTTCTCGGTCAGCCCGTCGGTCTCGATGACGGACAGCGTTGCGAGGCCGGCGGCCATGGCGGCGGCCCCGGAGCCGAACGTCGAATCGTGCACGAGCACCCGGTCGATCGACGAGTACACCTTGTCGAAGATCCACGCCTTGGCCATCGTCGCGCCGACCGGGACGAACCCGCCGGACAGCGCCTTGGCGACGGTGATGATGTCGGGCTCGATGTCTTCGTGCTGGTAGGCGAAGAACTTCCCGGTGCGCCCGAAGCCGCTCTGCACCTCGTCGCAGATGAGCAGGGCCCCGTGGGAATGCAGCAGGCCGGCCGCGGCGGCCAGGAAGCCGGCCGGCGCGATGTGCACGCCCTTGCCCTGCACCGGCTCGATGATGAGCCCGGCGACGTCTCCCTTGCGCAGCTCGCGTTCCAGCGCGTCCAGGTCACCCAGCGGGATGCATGCGTCGGGCAGCAGCGGGTTGAACCCCTTGCGGAACTCGGCCGAGCCGTTGACCGACAGCGACCCGGTGGTCAGCCCGTGGAAGGCGTGGTCGCAGTACAGCACGCGCTGCTTGGCGGTGGCGTAGCGGGCGAACTTCAGCGCTGCCTCGACCGCCTCGGTCCCGCTGTTGCAGAAGTAGACCCGGTCCATCCCCGGTGCCTTGGCCAGCAGCCGCTCGGCGAGCAGCCCCGGCAGCAGCGGGGTGTCGAACTGCACCCAGTCGGCCAGCTCAGCGTCGAGCACGTCGTGCAGCGCCTTGCGGATGACGGGATGGTTCCGCCCGGCCGCGAAAACCCCGAATCCGGACAGGAAGTCGGTGTACCGGTTGCCCTGGCTGTCGTAGAGGTAGGCACCCTCGGCTCGTTCGTAGACGTGGTTGAAGCCGATGGCGTGCAGCATCCGGGGCAGCTGGGGGTTGAGGTAGCGACCGGTCAGCTCGTATCCCTGCCCGCTGCGCGCGCTCAGGAGACTGGGCAGATCAAAGGTCATGGTCCATTCTCTCCCGCCTGCGCGGATGACCGAGCTAATGACCCGGTCAACACGCATTGTGCGATAGCTAGCGATCCGGTAACGGCTCCGTCGCCGTGCTGGGCCACGGCCCCGGCTGGTCAGCGCGGGACCGGGCCGGGTAACTGACCGACCGACCGCGGCGCCGCGGGTTCCGGCGCGGCCGGGCGCGGCCGGGCGTTTCCGCCTCGCCCTCGCAGCAGCGTCCGCGGGCTGGTCAGGAACCCGGCGCCCCAGCACAGGTGCATCGTGGCCAGGGCCAGCGGCACCCGGGCCCGGACCCGGAGCGCCAGGTCACGGCCCCAGATCGCGGCCACGGCGGCGATCCCGGCCAGGTAGGTGGCGGGAATCACCAGGCCGAGGGCCAGCCAGCCCAGGGCGGCGGGCGCTCCGGCGGCGAATGCGGCCAGGCCGGCGGCTCCGGCGGCGGCTCCGGCGGCGATCACCGACACGGCGGCCGGCGGGGCCAGGTAGCGCAGGCTGATCGTGCCGGCGTGCTGCCGGGCCACGACCCGCCGCCACCGGCCGTAGTGGAAGTACTGGGCGCCCAGCGCCCGCGGGCTGGAGCGCGGCCGGTAGGTGACCCGCAGCTGCGGCTCGAACCAGATGACGCCCCCGGACAGCCGGATGCGGTGGTTGAGCTCCCAGTCTTCGGCCCGCAGGAAGTGCTCGTCGTAGCCCCCGGCCTTCTCGATGGCCCACCGCTGATAGACGCCCAGGTAGACGCTGTTGACCGGGCCGGCCTGCCCGCCGGTGTGGAAGCTCGCCCCGCCGACCCCGGCCTTTGAGGTCATGGCCCACGCGACGGCCTGCTCGAAGGCCGTCACGCCCTCGGCGGCCATGACCCCGCCGACGTCGGCCGCACCGGTCTCCTGCAGCGTCCGGACCGCAGTGCGCAGATAGCCGGGCGGCAGCATGGCGTGCCCGTCGACGCGGGTGATGATGCCGAACCGGGCCGCCTTGATCGCGGCGTTCACGCCGGAGGGGATCTTGCCGCTCGGGTTGGGTACCACCGTGACGTGCGGGTTGTCCGTGGCGAGCTGCCCGGCGATGGCCAGCGTGCGGTCCCGCGACGGCCCGACCGCGAGGACCAGCTCGATCTCGCCCGGGTAGTCCTGCTCCAGGATGTGCCGCACCGCGTCGGCCAGGTGCCGGGCCTCATTACGGACGGGCATGACGACCGATACCGGTGGCCAGTCACCGGCGCGTGCCGGCGGGTCCGCGGGGCCGGGGAATGTGTGCACCATGACGACCGTCACGCTACTGCACGCGACGGAGTTTTTGCCGCGTGGATCCCCGATCACTGCCTTACCAACCGGGGATCCTTACGTTCGGTGACGGCCTGCGGGCGGCCCGCGCACCCCCGGCGCGCGGGCCGCCGGCCCGGCCGCTGACCTACTGCCCGGTGTCCTCCAGGCCGGAGTCCTCGAGCATCTCGGTCACCAGCGCCGCGATCTGCGACCGCTCCGAGCGCACCAGGGTCACGTGCGCGAACAGCGGATGGCCCTTGAGCTTCTCGATGACCGCGACCACGCCATCGTGCCGGCCGACGCGCAGATTGTCCCGCTGCGCGATGTCGTGGGTGAGCACGACCCGGGAACCGGACCCGATCCGGGACAGCACGGTGAGCAGCACGCCCCGTTCCAGCGACTGGGCCTCGTCCACGATCACGAACGCGTCGTGCAGGGACCGGCCGCGGATGTGGGTGAGCGGGAGCACTTCGAACATGTCCCGGTTGAGCACCTCGTCGATGACGTCCTGCGTGGTGACCGCGGACAGGGTGTCGAAGACTGCCTGGGCCCACGGGTTCATCTTGTCGGCTTCGGAGCCGGGCAGATAGCCCAGCTCCTGGCCGCCAACGGCGTAGAGCGGCCGGAAGACGATCACCTTGCGGTGCTGGCGGCGCTCCATCACCGCCTCGAGGCCGGCGCACAGCGCGAGCGCCGACTTGCCGGTCCCGGCGCGGCCGCCGAGGGAGATGATGCCCACCTCCGGGTCAAGCAGCAGATCGAGCGCGACCCGCTGTTCGGCGCTGCGCCCGCGCAGGCCGAACGCCTCCCGGTCACCCCGGACCAGCTGGACGGATTTGTCCGGCTTGACCCGGGCCAGCGCGCTGCATCCCTCGGAGACCAGGACGAGGCCGGTGTGGCAGGGCAGGTCGCGGGCCGCTTCACAGTCGAGCGTGCCGGCCGAATACAGCTCCTCGATGTCGGCCCGCGGCACGGTCAGCTCCGACATGCCCATCCAGCCCGAGTCGGCGGGCAGCCCGGCCCGGTACTCCTGCGCGGCCAGGCCCACCGAGGCCGCCTTCACCCGCAACGGCAGATCCTTGCTGACCAGTACCACGTCGTGGCCCTCGGCCGCGAGGTTGCAGGCGACGGAAAGGATGCGGGTGTCGTTGTCGCCCAGCCGGAATCCGGCCGGCAGGACGCCGGTATCTGTGTGATTCAGTTCCACCTTGACCGTGCCGCCCAGGTCGTTGACGGGCAGCTCGGCGTCCAGCCTGCCGTGCTCTATCCGGAGGTCGTCGAGGTAGCGAAGCGCCTGGCGGGCGAAGTACCCCAGTTCAGGATGGTGGCGCTTGGCCTCCAGTTCGGTGACGACGACGACCGGCAGCACCACGAGATGCTCGTCGAACCGGCTGAACGCAGCCGGGTCGGAGAGCAGGACGCTGGTGTCGAGCACGTAGGTTCGGACTTTGCTGCGGGACCGCCCGGCAGCCGCGCCGGCACGCCGCCTGGGCTTGCTGCCCGACGCGGGAACTGGCTGGCTGCTGGCTTGCTGCGGACCGCGGCGAATCGAGGAACTGGCCACGCGATCTCCCCTGGATACCTGGAGCGGCACCCTGCTAGGAGCCTGTGCCCGGAGAGGCTCGCGTTACTCGGACCCATGCGGTGACCATCACCGCCGCGACCGGCCCATAGGGGCGTGGAGGGCCCGCAGGCCCGCCGCCAGCCACTTGGCGAGTAACGCTCACAGGCGTCTCGGACGGACCGGGGTAGGCCCATGAAGGGCCACGATCCGGCCCTTCCTTCATCACGCCTGCGTCCGGAAACGCGAACGCTTCGCAAATCCAAGGGCCTTCCCGCGGACGGCGCTCGCCGTCCGCCACTTCGAAGGTACCTGGATAACCATCGGTCTGGAAATACCGCACACGCTACGAGCTGGGAAATTCCAGGTGGGCGCGCTGCCACGGCCCTTTCCGCGGCCCGCCGGCGTGTCCCGATTCCAGACCCGCGCCCGATAAAGCCCGCAACGTCCTGTTGCGGAGAACGAGCGCCAGGAACGAGTTACGGCGAGTCGCTCATGCCGGCCCAGCGAGCCCGGGCCTTCAGGCCCGGCGAGCGGCCGGTGCTGTCGGTGAGCACCGCAGCGGTCCTACGGCGGGACGGTTGTAACCGGCCAGCGAGTCCCGGGCCTCCGGCCCGGGTGAGCGCCGGTGTGCCGGCGAAGTACCGCAGCGGGGGGAATCGGGGGGTCGTCCCCCCGGGCTATAACGCGCCGAAGCGGCGATTTCTCGCCGCGTAGGAGCGGAGCGCGCGGAGGAAGTCGACCTTGCGGAAAGCGGGCCAGTAGGCGTCGCAGAAGTAGAACTCCGAATGGATCGTCTGCCACAGCAGGAAACCGCCGATCCGCTGCTCGCCCGAGGTACGGATGACCAGATCGGGGTCGGGCTGACCGGCCGTGTAGAGGTGCTCGGCGATGTGCTCGACGTCGAGGATCTCGGCGAGCTCCTCGATCGCGGTGCCGCGGGTGGCGTGCTCATGCAGCAGCGAACGTACGGCGTCGGCGATCTCGCGCCGGCCGCCGTACCCGACCGCGACGTTCACCAGCAGGCCCGGGTTGCCGGAAGTGACGTCCGCCGCGTCCTTGAGCACCTGGGCCGTGTCGGCGGGCAGCAGGTCGAGCGCGCCCATCGGGTTCACGTGCCAGCGCTCGGCGACGAGCCGCCGCACGGTGTCCTCGATGATCCGCAGCAGCGGCTCGAGCTCGGCGGCGGGCCGGGTGAGGTTGTCGGTGGACAGCAGCCACAGGGTGACGACCTCCACGCCGGCTTCCCGGCACCACTCGAGCAGCTCGAAGATCTTGTCGGCGCCCTTCTGGTGACCGCTGGCCACGTCGAGCAGGCCGGCGGACCTGGCCCACCGGCGGTTGCCGTCACACATCACGCCGACATGCCGGGGAATCACCTCCGGGGACAGGGAACTTTCGAGCCTGCGTGCGTAGAGCCGGTAAACCAGGCCACGAAATCCCATGTAGCGACCTTCCCGTCACCGTTGCTCAGCCATAAGAACCGTATCCAACGATCCTGAGGTATCGGCAAAGAGCGGGTGAAAGGGGTGGACGCACGGCTGCCGTAGGCCGCTTCCGGCCCACCGGCACCGATGCGGGCCAGGTCAGGCGATCGACTTGAGGATCGAGGGGGCCAGCCCCTCGAATGACGGGATGTACTCGCTGCGCTCCCGCTTCATCCTCTCGACCATGGCTGCCTGGTCAGCGGCGCGGCCGGTGCCCTCGACGATGGCCTGCACGATCGCGGAGGAGCAGGGAATCGTGACCTTATTGGAATCTGGGTTGTTGCTGCTGCCGCTGCGCCCGGTGCTCAGCACGAAGGGTTTCCGGCCCGTCAGGTGCGTGGGCCCTCCGAACGTACCTCCTCGACCCGGCGCAGTGCTGACCGCAGGTCGGCCAGCCAGGAATCCTCGTGCTGCCCGACCAGGCGCACGCACCAGGCCAGCGCGTCGCTCCTGCTGCGCGCGACACCGCCCTCTACGAGGGTGTCGAGGACCCGGCGCTCCGGCTGGCGCAGGCGGGTCATAACGGGCACGGACAGGGTGGTGAACATCTCGGTCCGGCCCCCGCAGGTGACGCCCCACGACACCTTGCGCCGGAACCGGTGCTCGGCCTCCCGGGCGATGTCGACCCGCCGGGCCCGCGTCTCCTCACGGAATCTGCGGATCCGGCCTTCGGCGGCCGCCGCGTGCTCGGCGTCAGACGCGTCCGCGGCGGTCTCCGGGTCGGGCAGCGTCCCGATCACGGTGATCTCCTCGCGGTCCGCCTGGACCACCGGCACCGCGGTGAACCATCCGGCCGGAAGCCGCCCGGCGAACCAGCCACGCAGTCGTTCGCCCGGGGAGCCTTCGTCATCCTGCCCGGCCCCCTCCTGGGCGCCGTCCGCGCTGTCACCGGCCTGGCCGGCTGCGCTGGTGATGTCGTCAGCGCCGGCTCTTCGGCCGGCCCCTCTTGCTCTGTACTCATGTAATTATGATTACACCGTCGCGTGCAGGCGTCAAGACACCCGGGCTCTACCCGGGGACGGGGCCGCCCCCGGGGCGCCCTCCGTGACGGCGGCCGTCTGGTGCCCGTGCACCCGGTCGCTAACGGCCACACCCACGAGCACCAGGACGACCACGATGTTCAGGGCCAGCGCCGTTACGTGCGGGGCCAGCGGCAGCAGGAGGAACAGCACGGCGATCGCGGTGACACGCGTCCAGGAGACGACGCCCCAGATGACCCGCTTGAACAGGACGTGCCCGGCGAGGAACAGCACCGCCCCGCCGATCACCATCCAGGTCGTGCTCATGCGGCCGACCACCGCGGGATGGTTCAGCACCTCCTGGTCGGCGGCGGCCGCGACGATGATCCCGGCCACCATCACCGGGTGGATGAGGTGGTACGCGGAGTTGGCCAGCCGCCCGGGATCGGCCGACCCGGCGATGATCCGCGCCCCTTCCTCCGCGCTCCGGTCGAAGTAGATCCACCACAGCGCGACGCTCCCGGCGAAGGCGGTGACGAACGCCGCGACCGCGGCGGCGGTGACCTGCGCCCGCACCGACAGGGCCTGGCCGATGACGACGATCGACTCGCCGAGGGCGATGATGATGAACGCCTGGCAGCGCTCGGCGAAGTGGCCGCCCGCGATCGTCCACTCGTCGCTGGTGGTCCGGCCCATCCCCGGGGTGTAGAAGCCGATACCGTCGGCGAGCAGATCCACCCCGAGGGCGGCGAGCCACACCAGCTCCCGGGCATGGCCGCCCACGAAGGCTCCGCCAATCCACACGCAGCCGCTGGCCACCGACCACAGCGTGACCCGGGTGAAGATGCGGTCGACCCGCTGGCCCCGCCCGGCGATCGCGACGAACGCGGACCGGCCGACCTGCATCAGCACGTACGCGCCGGCCACGATCAGCCCGCGGGACCCGAACGCCGCGGGCAACGCCGCCGACAGCACCAGACTGACCAGCATTAGGGCGATGAGCATGAGCCGGACCGGTATCCGCTCGGCGTCCAGCCAGTTTGTCGCCCAGGTCGTGTAGACCCACGCCCACCAGACCAGGGCGAGCAGCAGCGCGGTCTGCAGCGCGCCATCCGCCGTCGGCTCGGCGAGCAGGTGATGCGACATCTGGGTGACGGCGAACACGTACACCAGGTCGAAGAACAGCTCAATGTTGGTGACCCGCTGCTCGCCGGAATGGTCCTGCAGCAGGCTGCGCCGCGCGTCGCGCCGTGCACCGGAGGCCTCGTGACCACGCCGCATCACACGCGTGACCATATCGCCTGCGCCACGGCCGGGCGGACGGGGCTGGCCCGGGCGGAGGGTCAGATGGAGCCTGCCACCGCGGCGGCCAGGGCCGGGTCCACCCGGACCGCGCCGGCGAACTCGTTGCCGGTATCGGCCGGGACGACCTCCACGTTCTGTC
>CAVRHH010000021.1:0-52465 GCA_963720945.1 uncultured Actinomycetes bacterium
CGGGTTAGGGCACCGGAACAGAGCCGGCGCCGGGCCCCCCGGTCACCTCATACAGCGCCCTGAGCAACCCGAGCCAGCCGGTGAAGCGGATCTCCTCGTCTTGGCCGTCGTGGCAATGCCCGGGATCGGGGACGGCCCGCAGGCGGCCGGCGGGCGGCTCGGCCCTGTCTAGGATGATGCGGATCTCCATCTGCCCATCGTTGCGGCCCTGACCGGCGGCAACATCGGCCAGCTGGCCGATGTCTCCCCTGCCGGTGCCGCCGCGCCCATCGGCGGGCCTTTACGACGGCGGGTTACCTGCGGCCGGACGCCGCAGGTGCTGCTGGGCGCCGACCTGGTAGGCCTCGGCGAGCCATGCGGTGAACTCCCCGTCCACCTCGGCGGGCGCCGTCAGCCGGAACGCGTGCACCACGTTGCGCGGGGACAGCGCGTCGATGCGGACGAAGCGGGGACTGCCGACCCGCCGGGCCAGCACCAGGTGGCCGTTCAGCCAGTGCCGTCGCGGCATGAACGCGGCGAAGCTCATCCGCACCTGCAAGGCGATGCGCGTCTTCTCCGCCAGCACCTCAACCGGCCCGAAGCCGGCGGCCGCGGTCAGCACCGCGTCGAAGGTGGCCCGGACCTGCGGGCTGGTGCCGGCGAAATGCCGGTCCAGGTCACCCAGCGCGGCGCAGGTGTGGACCTGGTTGCGGCTGGCGAAACTCCGCCCGCAGGCGGGGCAGGCCCACATGCCGGTCATGGCCCCAGTCTCCCGCCCCGGCGGCCCCGGGGCGAGTGGGCCGGCCCTAGCGGGGGACGCGGCCGGCCGCATTACAGTGGCCGGGTGGCAGACGATCAGGCGGGACGGGTGGACAGCTGGATCTGGGCGGTCCGGCTGATCAAGACCCGCTCGGCCGGTTCCGCCGCCTGCCGGGCCGGGCACGTCCGGGTCAACGGGGTCCGGGTCAAGCCCGCGCACCTGATCAGGCCCGGCGATGAGGTGCGGCTCCGCCAAGAGGGCCGCGAGCGCGTCGTGGCCGTGGTCCGGGTGATCAGCAAGCGGGTCAGTGCCCCCGGCGCCGCCGCGTGCTACACCGACCACAGCCCGCCTCCGCCGCCGCGCGAGACGGTCGTGCCGGTGGCCGTCCGCGACCGCGGCGCGGGCCGCCCGACTAAGCGCGACCGCCGCACCATCGAGCGGCTGCTCGGCCGGCCGTCCCGCTGAGCCGCCGGTCAAGGCCGCCGCCGGTCGCGGTGCAGATGATCTGGGCGACGGTGACCACCCCGGTCCCGCCCACCCCCGTGATGCGCATGCTGAAGTCACCGGCCCGGACCCGTATCACCGGTTCCGGCAGCGCCCCGGTGGCGGCATCCGGCCCCGCCCCTGGCCCTGGCCCCGCCCCTGGCCCCGGCCCCGCCCCTGGCCCCGGCTCCGGCTCCGGCTCCGGCTCGCGGTGGCCCGGCCGGCCCGCGTGACCCCGCTTACCCGGCCTGACCGTGATGAACGAGGGGCAGTCCCCGTCCAGGCAGGAGAAGTCCTTGTTGCATGACGCCTGGTGGATCCGCGTCTTGCGGCCGAACTCGGTGTCGACCGGCTGGACGGACAGGCAGTTGGACGCGACCCCGCAATCGCCGCAGCCCTCGCACACCCGCTCGTTGATCAGCACCCGCTGGGCCGGCTCGGCGGCGAGCCCGCGCTTGCGCTTGCGCCGCAGTTCGGTCGCGCACTCCTGGTCGTGGATGAGGACCGTGACGCCGTCCAGCCCCGCCAGTTCCTGCTGCGTATCGACCGGACCGACGCGGCGCCGTCCACCACGTTGGTGGCCAGCTTGAACCCGGTCCACAGCCCGCAGAACCGGGACAGCGCGATCCCGTGCAGGCCCAGATCCAGCACGTCCTGCGGGTCCGCGGGAGCCAGCACGGGCATGCCAACCTCGGCCATGGCCATTTCGGAGCTGCTCGGCACGGTGGAGGACTTGGCGATGGAATCGTCGCCGACCAGGATGAGCACACCCCCGGTGGCGTCGGCACCGCCCAGGTTGCCGTGCCGCAGCGCGTCGGTGGCCCGGTCCAGGCCGGGCGCCTTGCCGTACCAGATCCCGATGACCCCGTCGCAGGTCTTGTCCGGTGCGGCGGACGCCAGCTGCGAGCCCTGCACCGCGTCGGCGCCCAGCTCCTCGTTGACGGCGGGCCGGTGCACCACCCCGTTGCCGGCCAGCAGCTTCTGCTGCCGCCCGATCTCCAGGTCGTAGCCGGCGAGCGGCGACCCCTCGTACCCGGAGATCAGGGTGGCCGTGCGGAGGCCGTGGCGCTGATCGAGCCGGTGCTGGTCGATGGGGATTCTGACCAGCGCCTGGAGCCCGGACAGGTAAAGGCCGCCTTCTCCGAGCTCGTAACGGTCGGCCAGGCGCAGCTTCCGGTCCCCAAGCAGGCTCATGAACGCCCCTTCGTGTGGCGGTGGCCAGGCGTGGCATTGACGGCATTTTAGGTGGTCAGGCCCGCGCGGCCGGGGACCGGATCCGTACCGGGGCGCCCCGGGCCCCCGCGCGGCCAGGCCGCCCTCACCGGGCGCCCGATTCTGACCGCGCGAATCAGCCGGACCATAGCGCGTCGAGGTCGGCGGCGACGCGCGCCCCCAGCTGCCCGGTGCGGGGGAGCAGCGGCTGCGGCGGTACGGCCTGCACCGACTCGCACGCCGCCAGCGCCCGGTCGTCGAGGAACCGGCTCAGCTGCCCGTAACTGTGCCGGTCGTCGCGGGCCAGCCGGTGGTGGTGCAGGCGCAGCGGCGCGTAAAGGAACAGCTGCTCGCGGGCCCGGGTGACCGCGACGTAGAACAGCCGCTGCTCCTCGGCCAGCCCTTCCCGGGACGACAGCGCCATGTCGCTGGGCACGGCCCCGTCGACCAGGTGCGGCAGGTGCACCACGGGCCATTCGAGGCCCTTGGCCGAGTGCACGGTCGAGATGATGAGGAAGTCCTCATCCTGCCGGGGCGGCCCGGCCAGGTCGGAGGCGGACACCGGCGGGTCGAGGGCCAGTTCCACCAGCGCGTCGTGCAGCGACGGCAGGCTCGCCGCCGCGTCGGCGAGCCGCTGCAGATCAGCGATCCGGATGTCGGCGTCGGGGTAACGGGCCCGTAGCGGCTCGTCCAGGGCGGCCAGGATCCCGGCGGCGCGTTCCCCGGCCGGTTCCACCGCGACGATACCGGCCAGCGCGCCCAGGGTGGCGGCCAGCGCCTCGCGGGCCCGCCGCGGCGCGGCACCGGCGGCGTCCTTCCAGCGATCGAACGGGGCGGGCTCGGCCGGCCGCAGGATGCCGATGAGCCGCCGGGCGTGCACCGGCCCGACGCCCTCGTGCAGCCGCAGCACCCGGAACCACGCCACGTCGTCGGCGGGATTGGCGACGATCCGCGCGGCCGCCAGGAAGTCCTTGACGTGCGCGGCCTCGGTGAACCGCAGGCCGCCGTACTTCACGAACGGGATGCCGCGGGCCGCGAGCTCCACCTCCAGCACGTCGCTGTGGTGTGCCGCGCGCACCAGGACCGCCTGGTCGCGCAGATCCGTGCCGCCCTCGTGGGTGTCCAGGATCCGGGCGCAGATCTCCCGGGCCTGGGTGGCCTCGTCGTGGCAGCGCACCAGCAGCGGGCGGCGGCCGGTGCCGCGCGCTGACGTCAGCGCCAGTTCCAGGCCGCCGGACTGCGGGCGTACCGCATTGGCCAGCTGGAGCACTGGCTCCCTGGAGCGGTAGTTCCTGATCAGCCGGACGATGGTGAGGCCAGGGAAGGTCCCGGCGAGCCGGCGCAGGTGCTCCGGGTCGGCGCCGCGGAACGCGTAGATGGCCTGGGCGTCGTCACCGACGCAGGTCAGGTGGCCGGTTTCCGGGGCCAGCAGCCGGACGATGTCGGCCTGGATCGCGTTGACGTCCTGGTATTCGTCCACCAGCACGGCGTCGAACATGCCCCGCAGCACGGGTCCGGCCGCCGGATCGGCCAGCGCGGCCCGCCACAGCAGCAGCAGATCGTCGAAATCGGCCAGGCCGTGGGCCTGCTTGTGCGCGACGTAGCCGCGGAACAGATCGGCGAGCTGGCTGGTGTACTCCGTGCACCAGGGGAAACCGCCGCGCACCACCTCGGCCACCGTCATCTGGGTGTTCACGCAGCGGGTGTAGATGTCGGCGCATACCGCGGCACGCGGCGCCCGGCGCTGCGTCCCGACCAGGCCGTGTTCCTCGCGGCGGGCGTCCAGCAGGTCCGTTACGTCGGCCGGATCGATGACCGTGAACTCCGGCGGCAGCGAGAACGATTCGGCGTGCTGGCGGATGATCCGGTGCGCGATGGCGTGGAACGTGCCGCCAGTGATCCGCCCGCTGGGCGTCCGGGTCTGCGGTACGGCCCGGGACAGCATGTCCTCGGCGGCCCGCCGGGTGAAGGTCAGCAGCAGGATCCGGCTGGGTGGCACCCCCTGGGCGGCCAGCCAGGCCGCGCGGGCCACCAGCGTGCGCGTCTTCCCGGTCCGGCCCCGGCCAGGATCAGCAAGGGCCCTCCGGCGTGGGTGACCGCCTGGCGCTGTTCTTCGTTCAGCCCGTCCAGCAGGCTCGCCACCTCGAACATGAAGACGAATGTAACCAGAACGCCCGGCATTGCCCCATCGCCACGCGGAACGCCCGCCGGCTGTCCGTTCCGGCGTGCGCTCCCTGGCCACCTTCGGCCTGCGGCGCCGCGTCATGGCGACCGCGACCGCCCCGTCAGCCCATTGACTTGGCCCCGTCCAGCGATTCGCGGATGATGTCGGCGTGGCCGGCGTGCTGCGCCGAACTAGCCGAGCGGCTGCGGGTGTCGCCGCGCACACTGCGCCGGGACATCGACCGGCTACGTGAGCTGGGCTACCCGGTCCAGGCCCAGCGTGGCGTCGAGGGCGGTTACCAGCTGGCGGCGGGCGCGGCGCTGCCGCCGCTGCTGGTGGATGACGAGGAGGCGGTCGCCCTGGCCGTTGGCCTGCAGGCGGCCGCGCAGGGCGCGGTCGAGGGTATCGCGGAGTCCTCCGTGCGGGCGCTCGCGAAGGTGGTCCAGGTGATGCCGGCCCGGCTGCGGCGCCGGGTCGAGGCCCTGGGCGCGATGACGGTTCCCGCCAGCTGGGGCGGCGAGGCCCAGCCGAGCGCCGATCCGCACGCCCTCACCACCGTCGCCCTCGCCTGCCGGGACAGCGAGCGGCTGCGCTTCTCCTACATCGCGGCCGGCGGCGAGCAGAGCGCCCGGCACGTCGAGCCACATCGCCTGGTCCTGCTGACCCGGCGCTGGTACCTGGTCGGTTACGACCTGACCCGGCACGACTGGCGCACCTTCCGCCTCGACCGCCTCAGCGCGCCGGCCGGCACCGGGGCCCGGTTCCGGCCGCGCGAGCTGCCGGCCGCCGACGCCGCCGCCTTCGTCCGGGCCGGCATCGATAGCGCGTTCGCCGCCTACGACGTGGAGGTCCTGGTCGACGCTCCGGCGGCGGCCGTGCGCGAGCGGATCGGCCGGTGGTCCACCGTCGAGGACATCAGCGCCACCCGGTGCCGGGTACGCATGACCGCCGACTCACTGGACTGGCCCACCATGGCGCTGGGCGCGGTCGGCGCGGATTTCCAGGTGATATCCCCGCCCGAGCTGCTCGGCCGGGTGCACGACTGGGGCCGCCGGTTCAGCCACGCCACCGCCATGACGCCGGATGACCGCCCTCGCGCGGCGGCCGAGCCCCGCTAGCCCGCGCCTGAAGCACGCCTCAGCCCTCGCCCGCTATGGGCAGACTTTGGGTCGCATGTGCCCCAGTTTCTCTGCCCGTAGTGAGTCGTGCTCGCGGGCGCCGGCGCTAGCCGAGCAGCGGGAAGCGGCCGGAGCGCAGCAGCGCGAGGATCGCATCGGTCCGGGCCTGCGGGGTGGCGTAGTCCGGGTGGGCCCGGAGCACGGCGGCGGCGTCGTGCAGCCGGTGCAGCTGCGCGGCGGCCTCGGCCACGTCGCGTCCGGCGGGGCTGATGGGGTGGGTCGCCAGCGCCGGCCGCCGCGGGTCGATACGGCCGATCGCGGCCGCCTTCTCCGCCCGCCGTGCGCACCAGGCTGTGACCGCCGCGCGGGAAATCGCCCGGCCACACCGGATAGTCGACGTACCCGCTTGCGCCGCCCGAGTAATGCCAGGCTGGGCCGCACGTTACGCCCGGCGTCAGGAAGGTTGGAGCAGCCGTTCAGCAGGCCTGCAGATCAGCTTCCTAGGCTTTCCATCGTTACAGCGGCGCAGGAGAAGGCGCAGGCGACGCAGCGGAAGGGGAAGGGCCGGAGTCGTGCCGGAGAACGAGACCACCCTGTACCGGGGACAGAACTTTGAGATCGGGCACGGGCCGGGCTTTTACGGGATCTGGCCCGCCGGCGCGCCGCGTCCAGCGTCCATCGAGTGGTGGCCGGACACCCCGGAAGGCTGGAACGGCGCCTGGACCCGCTTTACCCGGCTGGAGGCCCCGGCCCCGGGCACCTCAGCCGCCCCGGCTGGCCAGGGCACGCCCGTCCCGGCTGGCCAGCGCCTGGCGGCCGTCGCCGCCGGTACCGGCCCGCGCGCCGTCATCGCGGCCTCGCTGCTCGCGGTCGGCGTCGTCTGCGGGATCGCCGGGCTTTTCCCGGGCTACCTGTCGGGCGTGAGCCTGGCCAGCCAGCCGGCCAGCCTCGTGCCGCACGCGATCTACCTCGCCGCCTGGGCCGCCAGCGCCGTGGCGATCCTGCTCGGCGGCGCCCGTCTGCGGGCCGGCGCGCTGCTGGGGCTGGGCACGAGCGTGGTCACGTTCGGCTTCTTCTTCGCCGACGCCGGCCAAGTGATCGCCGGAGGCGCGCACCTGATGGGCGCCGGCCTCGCGCTGGGCCTGGCCGGCTGGCTCGTGTGCACGGCGGGAGCGGTGGTGGCGCTGCGGCCCCGGCCGTCCGGCGCCCGCCCGGCCGGCCGGGATGGCCGGGATGGCCGGGATGGCCGGGATGGCCGGGGAAACCGGGCTGGTCAAGCCGGACTGGCGCGACCGGCGGACCCTCCTGGCCCTGGGCCTGGCGGGAGCCGCCGCCCTGGGCACGGCGATCACGTTCGCCCCATCGTGGGACAGCTACACGCTGCGCACCCCGGCGGGGCTGGTGCACACCCTGACCGCGGGGAACGCCTTCGCCAACCCGGCCCCGGTCATCGCGGGGAACGTGGCCGTGATGGCCGCGCTCGTCCTGGCCGCGGTCGCGGCGGCGCTATGGCGGCCGGCGCGCCTGGGCGCGGCGCTGCTCGCCGGTGCCGCGATCCCGATGGTGGCGGAGGCGATCTCGGCGCTGATCCAGGCCGGGGAGGCGGTGTCGCCGGCGCAGTTCGGGATCTCGCCCGCGCAGGCCGCGCAGGCTGGGCTGACGATCAGCTCGGGTCTCACCCCGGTGTTCTGGGTCTACGGCGTCTTCGTGGTGCTGCTGGCCGTCACGTGCGGATGGCTGCTGGCGGCCCGCTCCGCAATGGCGGCGCGGCGGGTCTGACCTATTGCCGGGGGTCCCCGGCCGTAAAGTGCCCCTGCCGGCGTTACCCTGAACGGGAATCTGCCTTTCTCTCGTCAGTCGCGGTTGCAGGCCCGTGGGACAGGAGCCGGCCGATGGGTAACCAGCATGAGGCGGCGTGGAGTGATGCCGTACTGCGGCGGCCGGCCTTCGATCCCGGCATCCCGGCCCCCGAGCGTGCCCTGCTGACCGCGCGGGGCTCGCTGCTCCCCCCAGCGGGCCAGGACCGGCCCGCCCGGCGCCGGTACTATCTGCCCACCGACCCCGGTAAGCGGCTGGCGACGATCGACGGGACGGTCACCGGCATGACCGCCGCCGGGCTGGCCGCGCTCTTCGGCACCACGCCGCTGGCCGTCGGCGTGCTGGTGTTCCAGGGCGCGGCCGGCTGGGAGGCCGCCTCGAACCGTTACGCCCTGATTCTGGCGGGCGTCATCGCCGCGATCACCACCGTGCTCCTCGGCATCCGGATCGTCCGCTTCGGGCAGCCCAGCGGGAAGGCGCCGGCTGAAACGGCCGCCCGCACCTACCATGGCCGCTACCTCACCGGCGCCGATTTCGACGCCCGGGCCAGGAGCCTGCTGCGCCGGTCGCAGGACGCGATCAACGCAGTCCTGTCCTCGGCCGTCTGCCGGGACGACGTACTCGACCAGCCGGCCACCAGCGCGGCCCTGGCTTGGCAGGAGTGGGACATCGCCCTGGCGCTGCGCGAGCAGACCGTGCTGCGCGCCAAGCGGGCGGAACTGTCCACGATCCGCGGCGGCACGCAGACCGCCGCGCTGCTGCACCGCCAGGACGAGGCCGCGCGGCTCGCGGACGCCAGCATCGCCAGCTGGGTCGGGACCCTGGAGCGTTACGCCGCCGAGGTGGCCGAGGCGGACGCCGCCTACCGGGACTGGCAGCAGGCGGCCGCGCTGGCCGACGTCCACGGCCGGCATCTGGACATGCTGGCCCGCACGGCCGCCGACGAGCACGGCATCGCCGACATCGAGCGGATGTCCGAGCAGGCCCGCGCGGTCCACCGCGCGTTCCGCCAGCCGCCTGGCTAGCCGGGCGCGCCGCGCGCGTGGCGGAACACCTCGATCAGGGCGGAGTCGTCCCGCCGGCCCAGGCCCTGATCGTGGCCCCGGTCGTAGAGCTGGCGTGCGGTGGCGGCGAGCGGCACCGGGGCGCCGGCCTCCTCGGCGGCCCCGGCGACGAGGCCCATGTCTTTGACGAAGATGTCCATGGCGCTGCGGACGTCACCGAACTGGCCGGAGATCATCCGCGCCCCGCGGTCCTCGAACATGAACGACGCTGCGGCGCCATCGCGGAGCGCCTGCCAGCATTGCGCGGGATCCAGGCCGAGCGACTCGGCGAAGGCCAGGGCCTCGGCGGCGGCCGCGATGTGCACGCCGCACAGTAGCTGGTTGACCAGCTTCATCCGCTGCCCGTCGCCGGGAGAGGAGCCCACGACCGGCGCGCTGCGCGCCAGCACGCCGAGCAGCGGCTGGGCCCGGGCGATGGAATCTTCCGGGCCGGACACCATGATGAGCAGGTCGCCGGAGGCCGCGCGGGCCACGCCGCCGGACACCGGGGCGTCGATCACCTGGCCGCCGCGGCCGGCCAGCCGGGCGGCCGCGGCGGTTACCGCCTCGGGCCCGACGGTCGCCATGATCATCACGATCGTGCCGGCGGCCAGCACCGGGGCCACGCCCGCCGGGCTGAACAGCGCGTGCTTGAGCTGCTCCGGCGTGGCGACCATGACGGCGACGACATCGGCACCGTCCACCGCGGCGGCGACGGTCCGCACCGGCCGCACTCCCGCGCCGGCCAGTTCCTGGGCGCGGTCCGGCACGACGTCGTAGCCGGCGACGTCGTGGCCCGCGCCCGCCAGGCACGCCGCCATTGGCGCGCCCATCGCGCCCAGCCCCAGCCAGCCGACCTGCATCAGGCGCCCTCCCTGGAATTTCCGTTAAGAATCCCGACGACCTGGCCCAGCGTCTCCTCATCGCCGACGTTGCCGGCGAAGACCACGAACGGGCGGCCGATCGCCTCGGGTGCCGCGTCCAGCGGGCGCAATACCGAGATCACGCCCGGGAAGAGCTGCCCGATGACCTCCGCCCGCCGGATGCCGAGACCGTGCACGGCCACGTCGTGCGAGGTGATCCCGCCCTTGGCCACGATCCAGGCCGGTCCCGCCCGGCCCGGCGAACTGGCGGCGGCCAGGGTGTCCCGGACGACCCGGGACAGCGCCGCCGACACCGCGCGGGCGATGGCCAGGCCGGCGGGCGGGTTCCGGCCCGCCACCACCGTCCGGCTGGTGTAGAGCAGCACGTCGGAGTGCCCGAGCGCGGCGGTGACCTGCCGGACCGCGGGGGTGATCACGTCGTCGCCGCGGATCAGGGCCGGGACGTCCAGCTCCACACCGGTCACCCCGCCGCGCGCGTTCAGCGCGGCGACCTGCCGGGTCGTCTGGCCCACGTGTGACCCGACCACGACGAGCCCGTGCCCGCCGGCCGGGCCGCCGGGGGCTCCGGCGGCCGCGGCGGGCGATGCAGGCGGCCAGATCTGCGCACCGCGCAGCGGCGCCTTCGGGCCCATGCCGAGCAGGGCCCGCACGAACGAGGGACCGGTACGGAACAGGAACGAACGGCCGTCCCGCTCGGCTCGCAGCACTCCGCAGGCCACGGCGTCGAGATCGGAATATTCGGTGGCGTTGACGACCACCCACCGGCCGTCCCGGACCCGAGCCAGCAGTTCCTGCACCCGGGACGGGCCGCCGAGCCGGATGTCGGCCAGGCTGATGCTGGCCACGTCGGCGGGCCGGATCGTGCCGCCACTCTTCTCCGCGACGAAGTCCCGCAGGTCCGAGGCGCGGTAGCCGAACGCGGCGTCCCGGGCGAACTCGGTCTCGCCCACCGGGACCAGGTCCGCGCCGAGGCGGGCCCAGTGAATGTCCCCCGCTGTCACCCGCCCGGCTTCCAGGAAGGCGGGGACCAGCAGTACCCCGTCGAAGCCCCGGCCGGAAACGGAACGGTGCACCGCCTGCAGCGCCGCGACCTCGGCCATGACGTGGCCGCGCAGGGTGGAGTCGCTCCGGCTGATCAGCTGAACCCTGACTCCGGCCCGTTCGGCCACCGCGATCAGTCCCCGTGCGGCCCGCTGGTTGATCTCCACCGCGGCCGGTTCGTCGAGGCTGCGGGTGTTGGTCAGCACGAAGCAGGTGCCGGCCGGGCCGTCCAGCGCGGCCCCGTAGGCCTTCTCGTCCAGCACGGTCACGACCTGCACGTCGTGCACTGCCTGCGATCCGGTCGGGTCGTCGTCCAGGACGCCCAGCCGCAGCCCGTCCGCGGCGCGCATCGCGGCGACCGTCTCCCGGAGGGCTCCGTCGTCCGGGAGGGCGTCAGGTAGGCCGGCCAGCACCTCGGAGGCGGCCGGCAGGCTATCCGGCAGGAGCCTGGCCTTTCCGTCGATTCGGGCAGTCGTAGGATCACCCTATTCGACGCCCGCACGGCCGGACCGGGGACGGAGACATCATGGTGAACGTGCTGGTGACCGGGGCGGGAGGCTTCCTCGGCTCACGCCTCGCCCGCGAGCTGCTGGCCGCGGGCTCGGTCTCGGTGGCGGGGAGCCAGCGGCGCCCGCTGGACCGGCTGACGCTGATCGACCGCGTGCCCCTCCCGCCGGACCTGGCCGCCGACGGCCGCGTCACCGCGATCCAGGGCGACCTGGCCGGCCTGTGTGGGCCCGGCGGGGAGGCCCCGGGCGCGCTGGCAGGCGCCGACGTGATCGCCCACCTCGCCGCGGCGGTCAGCGCGGAGTGCGAAGCCGACTTCGACCTCGGCATCCGGGCCAACCTGCGCGCCACCGAGGCCCTGCTGGCGGCGGCCCGGGTGCTCGGTACGGCGCCCGTCGTGGTGTTCGCCAGCTCCCTGGCCGTATTCGGCGACTCCCGCGACCATCCGCTCCCGGCGGTCGTGGACGACCAGACCCTGCCGAACCCGCAGACCAGTTACGGGGCGCAGAAGGTCATCGGCGAGCAGCTCATCGCCGACTACACGCGCAAAGGCTTCATCCGGGGCCGCGCCCTGCGGCTGATGACCGTGTGCGTGCGCCCCGGGCGGCCGAACGCCGCCGCTTCCGGCTTCATGTCCAGCATCATCCGCGAGCCGCTGGCGGGCCAGCGCGCGGTGTGCCCGGTCGGCCCGCAGACGGCGGTGGCGCTCGCCTCGCCGGCCAAGACCATCGAGGGCCTGCTGCGCGCGGCCGCCGCCGACGACGAGACCTGGGGCGGCCGCAGCGCCGTCAACCTCCCCGCGCTCACCGTGACCATCGCGGACATGGCCGCCGCCCTGGCGCAGGCCGGCGGGCCGGAGGTGGCCGCGCTGATCGACTGGGTGCCGGACCCGGCGATCGCGAAGATCGTCAGCAGCTGGCCGGCCCGGCTCCGCACCGAGCGGGCCGAGCGGCTGGGCCTGACCCCGGACCGGGACTTCCGTTCCATCATCGAGATGCACATCGCCGAAGCCCAGGGAGCCAGGTCGCAGGGAGCCGGCCTGGCCGGAGGGTAGCGGCCCAAAGGCGGCGGCAGCGGCGGGTTGACGGCCGGCCGGCGGGTAGAGGGCATCCGATGGTCATCTGGGTGGGCACGTCGGGCTGGAGCTACCACCACTGGGAGCCTGAGCTGTACCCGCCCGGGCTGCCGTCCCGTGACCGGCTGGCCTGCTACGCGGGCACGTTCCGGACCGCCGAGCTGAACAGCAGCTTCTACCGCTGGCCCCGCCCGTCCGCGTTCGCCAGCTGGCAGCGCCGGCTCCCGGACGGCTTCCGGCTATCGGTCAAGGCGCCCCGGGGGCTGACCCACGCACGGAAGCTGTACGCCCCGGAAGAGTGGATCCGGCGGTTGCAGGAGGGCTGGCACGAGCTGGGAGACAAGCGTGCCGTCCTGCTGGTCCAGCTCCCGCCCTCGCAGGCCCGCGATGACCGGCGGCTGGCCTATTTCCTGGGGCTGGTGCCCTGCTGGCTACGGCTGGCGGTCGAGTTCCGGCACCCGAGCTGGCATGACGCGGACGTGTTCGCGCTGCTGGCGGCGCACGGTGCGGCGTACTGCGTGATGAGCGGCGCGGGCCTGCCGTGTGTGCTGCAGGTCACGGCGGATTTCGCCTACGTGCGCCTGCACGGCCCGGACCACCATCACCTGTACGCAGGCTCCTACAGCGACGCTGACCTGCGATGGTGGGCCGACCGGATCGGGGAGTGGAGCGCGGCCGGGCAGGACGTGTTCGTGTACTTCAATAATGACGGCGATGCGAACGCGGTGCGCAACGCCCGGACGCTCAGCGCCCTGCTGCGCCAGTAGCCGGCTGCTCCGGGGGCACGGGGACCTCCGGGGGTGCGGCGGCTTCCTGGGACACGGCGGCTTCCTGGGACACGGCGGCTTCCTGGGGTACGGCGGACGGGGTGCGGCCCGGGCGGGGTGTCGCGCGCTCGATGGCCTCCCAGCCGGTGTCCTGCTCGTATTCGGCCCGTTCGGCCTTGCCGCCGCCGCGCAGCCCGAACAGCCGTTTCGCCACTACCAGGTAGATGACGATGACCAGGTTGATGATCAGCGTGACGATCTTCAGTGCCGTGATGCTCTTGGTCAGCTCGTAGACCTCGTACGGCACGAAGATCGCCGTCGCGATGAAGGTCAGGTACTCGGCCCACCGCTTGCCGGCCCACAGCCCGGCCGCCTCGACGCCCTCCAGCAGGGCGTATGCCGAGATCCCGGTGGCGAGCAGGTAGAGGTTGGTGGTGCTGACGGCGAACAGCCGCTGCAGGTCATGCAGCAGCCCGTGGTTGGTGTTGTTGACCGGTCCGCCGAGGCCGCCTTGCAGATCCTTGAGGATCTGCATGAAATCGCTGTTCAGCGTGGCCTTGTTGTCCGCGAACAGGAAGGCGGCCGCGGCCAGCGCGGACAGTACCAGGAAGTGGATGACCCGTTCCGCGGCGATGACCCGCAGGACGTAGCGATCACGGAGCGGGCGGCCGCGCAACGGCAAGCTGACGCGTTCGCGCTCCGGCGGGTACTTCTGCGTGGGCTGATCCGGCGGGCTGAGCGCGACCCAGGAGTCGCAGCGCAAGCACCGGTACCAGCGCAGGCCGCCTCCCTCGCGGGCGAAGAGGTCGTCCTGCGGCCGCAGCGCAGCCGCGTCGGTGCCGAGCAGTTCGTGCCCGTGCAGCCCGCATCCGATCAGCTCGTACCGCAGTTTCGGGCGGTAACGGCGGGGCCGTTCGGTGCCGGGCGGCGGTACGGTCCCGGCGGCGGCGTTGCCAGTTGCCATCACCGGAGGCTACCCCGGCCGGCAGACCCGTAACAGGGCGCGCCGCCTGGCAGCACCTTTGACGACGCCTACCATCGCGCCGGGCGCGTTCCCCCGGCATGCGCTCATCGCGTCCGGCGATGGTCCTGGCAGATGGGTCGTCAACGGGCGCCGTCACTTCTGCAGCATCCGGTGCGCCAACCAGGTCAACGTGGCCAACCACCGTCTCCGCCGGCGGCAAGCATCGGCCGCTGACCTCAGCGGCGGCCGGGCCAGCCGCCGGGCCAAGCAGCTTCCTGCTCATCTGCGCCCTCATCTGCGCCTGGGCCGCGACGCGCCAGACTGGCAGATCCGCCAAATTGATCGCGGGTTAGAGCAGAATGTGACGTCGGTCCGCAGTTGCCCGCCCTGAGACCCTATGCGGCCAGCTTTCCGTCAGGTAAAGCGAATGCGAAGTTGAGAAGGTGTGAGGCGTATGACTAGGTTCTTGCACATCAACAGGGCCGTGGCTGCCGGCATCGCGGTGGCGGGCATCGCCCTCGCGGGCGCGGTGCCGGGGGTCGCATCGGCGGCCGGGCAGACGCCGGCGGTGGCAACCGTCCGGGTCACAGCGGCCCGCGTGACCTCATCCGCGTACGTGTCGGCCAAGCGCACGCTTAAGGACGGCATGCACGGCAACGACGTCAGGGCACTCCAGCAGCGGCTGGCGCAGCTCGCGTACTACCCGGGCGCGGCGGACGGCCAGTTCGGCGCAGCCACGCTGGAAGCGGTCTGGGCGTTCCAGGAGGTGCAGGGGCTGAGCGCCGACGGCGTCGTCGGCGCGCGTACCGAGCACGCGCTGGTAAGCCCCCGCGCTCCGCAAGCGCGCGATCCGCGCGGCGGTGCGGAGCGGGTGGAGGTGAACCTCGGCCTGCGGGTGCTCCTCCTGTACCGGGACAACAAGCTGTCACTGGTCAGCCACGTCTCCTCCGGCGGCGGATATTACTACTGCAGTGACGGCTCCTGCGGCTACGCCATCACGCCAACCGGCCATTTCACGACCACCGATTTCATGTCCGGCTGGGTCACGGTGCCGCTCGGCCAGATGTACAACCCGGTGTTCTTTATCGGCACGGCCTACGCGATCCACGGCGACACCGACGTGCCGCTGCAGCCGGTCTCGCACGGCTGCGTGCGGATCCCGATGGACATCGCCGCCTTCTTCCACACCCTGGTGAAGACGCCTGGCACCCCGGTATACATCTACAACTAGGACTAGGCCATACGGGCACCTCTCGTCCCGGCAGAGCCCATAGCCGGCTATTCTGCGCCGCCAAGCGGCGGCCGGCCACGAGGAGGTAACGGACACAGCCGAGGCGGCCGCTGAGGTACCTATATCCGGATCCTGGCGGCCTGGGAGCGCTGCGGGCCGAGCGGCATGATGGGCAGGGCCGGACCGTCATGACGGTGCCCGGCACGGGCGAACCTGGCGACGGCGGTACCGATGAGGGTTGCCTCCACGATATGGTCGCGCCGGCCGGCCGTGACCGGGCAGTCCCGCTCCCGCACCCGCATCTGCATCGTGGCGATCACCACGCCCTCGGCGCCGAGCCGCCTGACGTCACGTTCCAGCTGGCGCCTGGCGTCCTGCCGCGACTGGCTGACCAGCTCGGTCCAGCCGGCGACCTCGGCGTTGCCCGAGCCCCAGCGCGCCTGGCGGGCGGTCGTGCGGTCATCGTGCCGCGACCCGATCGAGATGCCGAGCACGAGCCCCGCGGGCACCCAGCCCGTCATCATCAGCTTGGCGAAATCCTGCCCGGACAGCTCAGCGGTGAAGGGCACCGGCGGCCCGTGCTCGGCACCCGGCGCGCGGACCGCGGTGCCGAGGGCCGTGAACTGCGGCCCGCCGAGGGGGAACGACCCCCGGGACAGCCGGATGCCGACCACCCCGTGCCCGCCGAGCCCGGCGCACTCGGTGATCATCCGGCCGACGGCGGTGTGCCGCGCCTGGTCCATGGTCTGCACGAGCGGGCCGAACGACCCCACACCGCCCCGCCCGGACACCTGGGCCGCCGGCCCGCCACCGGACGATCCCCATGCCCCGGGGCAGCTATACCCGCTGGCGGACCCGGCGCTGTAAACGGCCGCGCCGAACACCTGGCCGACGGGTTCGAAGCCCACGCTGCGGATGGCGGCGAACTCGTCCGTGGTCAGCGCGGACCCCCACGTGCCGCTGGACCGCAGCTCCGCCATCCGGGCCTCGGCCACGGCGGGCAGTTTTACGCTCACGTCCCCCAGCCTAGGCCTCCACCCTGCAGGGATGCGGGGCACGAGCCTGTCCGTGCCGGGGCGTGACCGAATCCGCGGCCGCGCTGCCTCGATACTCGCTATACGCACACTCCCGCCGCTACGCGCGGCCAGCGTCCACCCAGCGTGACCGAGACGGGAGGCCAGGATGCCGCTACACACGCGTCGAGAAAGCCCCGATGCGCCCGGAACGGCGCATCGGGGCCACCCACGACGCTCGCCAGCTCGGTCAGCTCCACGGAATGATGGCAGTCGGCCGGGCTTCGACGCTGGTCATGTTGTTATTGGCCTCCACCGTGCCGGGCGGGTTGATCTCAGTGCCGACCTGATGGAGTTCGCCGATTTCATTCCGCGGCGGGGGCGGTCGCCTGCGGCGTGGCGATGTACTCGCCGGGGACGGTGGCGCCGGCCCCGTTCGCGTCGTTGACCTGCTGCAGGTGCCAGGCGCCGCCGCCGTACCAGGCGTCCTGCAGGTTCCCGTTCTGGTCGCGGTAGGTGAAGTGCTGCTGGCCGTTGTACACGCTCACGAACAGGTCGCCGGCGACCGCCGGGCCGTTGGTGGCCACGTACTCCCCGGCCACCGTCGGGCCGTTGCCGCGGTTGATCTGCTGCAGGTTCCACTTGCCCGTGGACCCGTCGTACCAGCAGTCCTGGATGTTGCCGTTGGCGTCGAGGTAGGCGAAGTGGTCCTGGTCGTTGAAGGAACAGACGAACATGCCGCCCGCGGCGGGGGCGGTCGCCTGCGGCGTGGCGATGTACTCGCCGGGGACGGTGGCGCCGGCCCCGTTCGCGTCGTTGACCTGCTGCAGGTGCCAGGCGCCGCCGCCGTACCAGGCGTCCTGCAGGTTCCCGTTCTGGTCGCGGTAGGTGAAGTGCTGCTGGCCGTTGTACACGCTCACGAACAGGTCGCCGGCGACCGCCGGGCCGTTGGTGGCCACGTACTCCCCGGCCACCGTCGGGCCGTTGCCGCGGTTGATCTGCTGCAGGTTCCACTTGCCCGTGGACCCGTCGTACCAGCAGTCCTGGATGTTGCCGTTGGCGTCGAGGTAGGCGAAGTGGTCCTGGTCGTTGAAGGAACAGACGAACATGCCGCCCGCGGCGGGGGCGGTCGCCTGCGGCGTGGCGATGTACTCGCCGGGGACGGTGGCGCCGGCCCCGTTCGCGTCGTTGACCTGCTGCAGGTGCCAGGCGCCGCCGCCGTACCAGGCGTCCTGCAGGTTCCCGTTCTGGTCGCGGTAGGTGAAGTGCTGCTGGCCGTTGTACACGCTCACGAACAGGTCGCCGGCGACCGCCGGGCCGTTGGTGGCCACGTACTCCCCGGCCACCGTCGGGCCGTTGCCGCGGTTGATCTGCTGCAGGTTCCACTTGCCCGTGGACCCGTCGTACCAGCAGTCCTGGATGTTGCCGTTGGCGTCGAGGTAGGCGAAGTGGTCCTGGTCGTTGAAGGAACAGACGAACATGCCGCCCGCGGCGGGGGCGGTCGCCTGCGGCGTGGCGATGTACTCGCCGGGGACGGTGGCGCCGGCCCCGTTCGCGTCGTTGACCTGCTGCAGGTGCCAGGCGCCGCCGCCGTACCAGGCGTCCTGCAGGTTCCCGTTCACGTCCAGGTAGGTGAAGTGCTGCTGGCCGTTGTACACGCTCACGAACAAATCCGCGGTTTCTCCCCGGCGCACCGTAGTGGGCTGCCGGAACCACGCCTCCGCCGTGATGGCGATCATGGAGGGCACGTCGATGATCCCAATGGAATCCCACGTGAACATCGCATAGCCCGGCTTCGTCCCGTCGATTCCCGCGGGCACCTGGACGCCAAGCTGTTGTGCCAGCCAGGATATGGATCCATAGCCGCACAGCGCGGTGCAGTGATCCTCGTTGGTGTCGTCGTGATATCCCGTTGCGAACCACCCGGATTTGCCGTTTGTCGACTGCCAGGTGGCATCGAGCTGGTCTGCTGCGATGCCGAGCTTGACGGGACCCTGGGAAATGGCACTCTGAAGAGTTCCAGCGTTTGTCCAGTCAACAGAACTGTAGGAGCCGTCGTCATAAGTGAAGGAGCCGTCAGGGAATCCGTCGTCCTGCATCCACGTCATGACCTGGTACAGATAGGCGCCCTCGAGTACGCCATGCCTCGTCGCCCACGCGATAACATCGTCATCCGAAATAAATATCTCGGGATTGTTGCACGCCTTGGCGAACGCCTCTTCCGCTGTGACGCAGTCGCCGTGGACGTCGTTCCCCCACATCGAGAGCTGCTTGGGAGTCACGATGAAGTTAGGGGGCGCAGCGGGCGCCCTAACGTGAGCGAAGTAGGGCCGTGCGGTGCCGAGCACGTTTCGGGGAGTCGGGATGGCACCACGCTTCGGGGATTGGTTCGGCATGTGATTCTCCTCACATTGACTTTGAGTTGACGACTTCCTCGCTTGGATCGAAAGGCCCTTGGCCTGGATCACTTTCTTTCTCACGCTCGATGTCCGTCGGGCGATCGGGGTTTTCTTCTGGGAAGTCTTCTTCCTCGCTCAGGTCAGGGATATACGGCTTCGCCTTCTCGATTTCCGACTTCGGTGTTGGGAATGCTCCTCTCTTATGCGTGGGAGGCTTAATCGGTTTCGGTGAGTTGCCCGGGGATTCACCTGGCACATTGGTCATTTGAATGCGGCTCCTCCTTCTTCGCTGACGGTTTCAAGAGCACGATGTCGGCGTTGAACGTTCCTGTTGACCTGCCGGGGACGCTGAATGTCTTCCAGAGCCAGGAGAATCCTCAATCAGGGTGTTGACCACCTCAGCGCCCGCGGCCGGCTCAAGCCTGGAGTTCGCTAGCCGAGGTCAGCTGCCTTTACTTGCACAGAGGACGCCGATGACGTTCAGATACATCAGTAGTCCGGACTCTTTGCGGCTCGGTGGGCGGCGTCGGCACCGCCTGTTCGGTCACCCCGGGCCAGTAGCGCTCGACCAGGTAGCCGCCCGCCCCGTCGCCCTCGGAGGTCAGCTGGGCCGGGGCGGAGCGCCGCAGGCCCACCCGGGCCAGCATGGATATCGTTCCTCCAGCGGCGCCGGCGATCGGAGCCGGATCGCGACCGCCATGGTCCACAATCGCGCGTCCGGGAGACCACCGGCCGGGCCGCCGCCTCCAGGGAATTCCGGCGCCGCTACACACGCGTCGAGAATGCTGCCAAGCACCTATCTTCGTCACCGCCGAAGGCCGTCGGCCTTCGCCGTGTTGCGGTAATTCCTTCTCCGGCAGTCGCGTTCCCGCCTGGCGCGCCCGGGTCAGGCCAAGGAACGCGTCCTGCACGGTGTCCTCCGCGTCGCCTACGGACCCGGTCATCCCGTAGGCGATGGAGAACAGCAGTCACGTACCGGTTGAACACATCCACCCCGAGGTTCATCCACGGGCCCTCGAACGTTTCCTGAATGACCTTGACGATGCTGGACTTCCCCGCCCGGGGCGGCCCGTTCAGCACGAGGACCCATCCCGGAGAACCCGTCTGCGCCACCGCCTCAGTATGTCGTCCCCCAGGTTCAGCTCGATCTCCACGCCACGGGAGAACGCCACGTCACGCGGGAACTGACCGCCCGCGTCACCGGACCGGCGGCGGGTTACCGTCCGCGGTCGCGGCCAGGGTCTTGTCCCACCCGCAGACCTCACACGCGTGCCTGAACGCCGAGCGCGCGAACTCCAGGCCCGCGGCCCGCGGGTCCGCGGCCGACCGGACGTCATCCCAGGCCAGCACGTACTCGCCCAGGACACTGTCCCAGTGCGTGCCGTCCGGGCCCAGGGCGGCGCGGTCGAAGCCCGCGACGGTGGGATGCGCGTAGGCGTAGAACGCCGCCTGCCCGTGCCGGGCGTCACCGGGCCACCAGCCGACGGCCACCTCCTGCGCGTCCATCGCGTTGCGCATGATGAAGTCATCCGAGGGCGGCCGGGCCGCAAGCCCGGAAAACATGCTCACCGCCAGGTCAAACGATCCCCACCACACGTTGACCGGCGTCGAGCGGCCCCGGAACGGCGCCCGGTAGGCAGCCAGGATCAGCGCGGCCTGCGTCGCGGCGGCGAAGTACTCGGTCACCTCTTCCGCGTCATAGTGCGCGTGCTCGTGGTCCTGGTCCAGCGGGACGGTCCACCCGACCTCCTGCGGCGTCGGGTCGATCTCCACGTACCCGCCCAGCCGGCGGACCGCGGTGAGCAGCTCACCGGTGACATCCCCGACCGCGCGGTCCGGCCTGAGTGAGATGTATTCGGCCTGGCCGTTGCTGTGCTCTACCACCGCTTCGTGGGCACGCAGGTCCAGCGCGGCCACCAGCGACCCGGAACCGTCCGGGGCAGGCAGCGGCAGCGTCTCCCACCCGCGCGCCGTCAGGCGCAGCGCCGCATGCTGCAGCTCTGGCTCGGGCGGCGCAAGTTTTGCCGCCAGCTTCCCGAGGACCTGGGTGTGCGCGTGCAGCGTGTCGCACGTCGCCTGCCACTCCTGGTAGGGGCGCAACGGCCATGGCAAAAGGGACATGAGCCGCAGGCTAACACTCCTGCAGCGCGGTGATCCGGGCCAGGTCGCCGCTGGCCAGCCCGAGCTGAAACAGCTCCAGCGTGATCAGGCCGGCCTCTGGATGCCGGATCCGGATCGTTGCGGGCCGCCTGCTCCCACCGGATCATGCGCGCCCGGTTCACGGCGTCAGCGTCTAGCTGGTCGCCCGGGCCACGGCAGCGGTGATCGCTTCCCCGGTGGGCTCGACGTCCTCGCCTACGACCAGGATGGTCGGCGTGCCGCTCACACCGGCCGCCACGGCGCATTCGGTCACGTACGACGGCCAGCCCAGATACGGCCCCCCGGCCACGCAGGTACCGAACGTCTCCGCGAGTCCCGCCTCCTTGCCGAGGGCGGTGAGTTCCGCGTCGCTCAGCCCGGCGCCGCCCTCGGGCGGCTGGTGCTCGAAGAGCGCGTGCGCATACTCGGGGAACCGGCCCTGGTCGGCGGCGCAGGCCGACGCCGCCGACGCGCGGGTCGAGTAGTTAGTGGTCGAGGCATCGTCGAGGAAGTTCATCGGGTGGTACGCGATGCTGGCTTCCCCGGCGGCCACCAGCGCCGCCAGCGCGGCCGCCGAGGAAAGCTCGAACTGCCGGCAGTACGGGCACAGGAAGTCGATGTAGGCGTCGATGCGGACCGGGCCGTTCCCGACGAGGATTCCGTCGCCTTCGGGCGTCGCGCCGGCCGGCAGGCGGCTCGGTATGGCCGGACGGGTCATGGTGCCTCCGGTGTGGTCGGCGGTCACGGTGGCTGCTCCCACCTTGTCACGGGCCCCGCACCGCGTTTCGCCGGCCGGCCGCTTTGCGCGCCCCGGGCGGACGGCGGCCGTTCCCGCAGGGCCGCCGGTCATGGCTATAGTACTTCCGGTAATGAGTTAAATACTTTGCGTTACATCGGACAAATCCGCCGCAGGCACGAATTAGTTACCAGGATGCCAATGACGCGCCCGATCGCCATCACCCTGGCGGGAGCCGCCTTTGCCGTCACCGCGGTGACCGGCTGTACCAGCACGTCCCATCGCGTTACGAGCGCGGCCGCCACGCCGAGCGCCGCTACGGCCACGCAGGCTCCGACCCAGCTCGTCTGCTCCCAGCAGGCGGCCTGGAACCGGCGCGGCGAGGCGTCGGTGAAGGCGCTGTACGCCGACACCGGAGCACTGTCGGCAGACGCCAGTGCCAACAACGCACCCGCCGTCACGAAAGCCGGCCGCAAGCTCACCTCCGACGCCATCGCCGCCGCCACGCTCCCGCTGCCTCCCGTCGACCCCGCCTCATGGAAAGCCCTCACCGCCGACTACGCGGTGGCCGGAACGGCGATCGCAGGCGGTAATGCGGCGACCGCCGTGCCGCAACTCGAAGCGGGCAGCACCGCGATGAGCGCGTTCTCCAGTGCGGCCGGGAAGTGCCCGGCTACGGGGTCCCGGTGACCGTCCCCGCACCGGTACCAGCGCAAGCGGGCAGAGTTTCCCGCGGATAGGGAGAGGATCTCCCCTGTTGGCCGCGACCTCCCCCGCGTACCCCGCAGCGCAGGGCACGCCGCCGCCTGCCGGAACAGGGGCCGCCGGCCCGGCGGCCACCCCCCGGGTCAGCGCAGTCCGCTCGCCGTGGACCGCACCACCGGCGATGGTCATGTCCGCCCGGACATCGATTCGCTCGCTCATACGCTCCCTCGAAGTCACTGACATGGCGAGCGGCGAGCAGGCAGGGTCCGGGACGGCCAGACCGCACATCTAGCTTAGCTAACGGCATTCCGCGAATCGGGCTCAAGGGTCCTGGCGCGGGCAGTCAGCCCCGTCATCGCCCAGGGGCCGCGAGAGCGCCGGCACCGCGCTCACAGACGTCTCTCCCGCCTCTCCGCCCTCCGCCAGTGCTTCAGCGTGCCCGTGCAGGCGCACGGCCGCCGGGTAGCTCACGACGGGTGACGATGCTCACATTGACGGATTGTCACATATCGGGCACCGTGGCAGACGTACTGCTGCCGCCCAGACCCTGCGGGAGAGACAATCATGAGCATCCTCACGCGTGCCGCCGTTCATACCGCCCGGATCGCCGCCGTAGCTACCGCTGCCCCCGTCCTGGTTGGCGCGGCCTCTGCGACCGCAACCGCGAAGCTGGCCTGCTGGGAACTGCAGCAGCTTGCCAGCTCACCGCTGTCCGCCGAGGCTATGCGGCTTAGGGCCAAATACCGCGAGCTGGCCGCATACCGCGAGCTGGCCGCCGCCAACGGCGCCGCCGCAGATACGCCAGCGCGGCAGCAGGGCCGCGCGAGGCACCGCCCCGATAGCACGGCCGCGCGCTCCAGCAAGGCCCATGCTCAGCTGGCTGCCGTGAACTCGTCGCGCTAGGCACGCCGAAGTACTGCGGGCTGACGGAGATCATCCCCCTTTGACGCACCGGCGGGGATGTTCGCCAGCCCGCCCCGGGATCGCGCCAGCCGCTGCAGGTGCGGGCATTAGCTCCCGGGCAGCCGCAGGCGCCAGGTCCGGGTCGGCGCTTACGGTGTCCGGTCCGGGGACGTGCCGCCTGCCCTGCGCTTCCACGCATGGAAATGCAAACTCTCTTCTGTCACCGCAGCATTACGGTCAGCTTGCCGCCGCATGGAGAGCATTGGCCGGCGCGGGAACACGTCAGGAGGTGCTTCTCCATCGATAAGGGGCGAAGGGTCATGAACCAATCGGGTATTTCCGCGCCGGCGGCGCGTCGGCCGGACCGGCGGCCCGCGCGGCAGCCGGCCTACGGCGGGCATGCCCGCTCCTACGACCGGCGGACGGACGCGTTCCAGTCCTACCGCGAGGCGATCATCGAGGCGCTCCCGGTCCGTCCGGGGCAGGTCGTCCTGGACGTGGGGTCCGGGACGGGGCTGTGCTGCGGCTTGCTCCAGGACAAGGTCGGCCCGCAGGGCGGCGTCGTCGGCATCGAGGAATCGCCCGAGATGGCGGCGGTGGCGCGCGAACGCATCGCCGACGAAGGCTGGCGTAACGTCACGATCGTGGAGTCACCGGCCGAGGACGCGCAGATCCCGGTGACTGCGGATGCCGCCCTGTTCTGCGCCGTCCACGACATCCTGCAGTCCCCGGGCGCGCTGCGGAACGTCATGACCAAGCTCCGCCCCGGCGCCTGGGTGGCCGCGGGCGGCGGCAAGTGGGCCGCCCCGTGGCTGGTGGGCGTGAACCTGCAAGCCAGGATGCTGCACGCTCCATTCGTGCGGAGCTTCCAGGGGTTCGGCCGGCCGTGGAAACATCTGGAGCAGCTGATCGAGGACGTCCGGATCCGCGAGCTAGCGCTCGGCAGCGGCTATATCGTGACCGGTCAGGCGCCGCGGGCCCGGTCCTAGCCTGAGGACCCGGTCCCGGGCGGCCCGGCTCCCCGGCGGGTTTCGGGGTACCGGCCGTAACACGGGCCGGCCGCGTCAGGCTGGTGTGCGCAGTGCGGTGCCGCGGCCAGGCGCTGCCGACCAGCAGGCCTCCAGCAGCGCGCGGGCGAACAACTGCGGCGCGTTGACGCAGGCCCCGTGACCGGCGTCCACATAGTGAACCGACGCGCCCGGGACCGCCCGGGCCAGCTCAAGCTGGCGGCCTGGCGGCACGACGCGGTCCCGGGCCGTGATGACCACTGCGGTGGGTACATCGACCTGGCCGAGCCAGCTGTCCGAGGTGAACGCGCTGACGGCTTCCGTGGCCGACACGACGGTGGCCAGCGTGGTCCGGCGCAGCTGGGCGCGGGCCCACCTGCTCGTCGCCGGGTCGTCAATGCGGCCCAGCAGCGCCATGCCGGCGAACTCGGCGCCCATCAGATGCAGCAGCGGGTTCCAGCGCAGGGCCGCGGCCACCGCCGGCATCGCCAGGGCGGCCAGCTGCTCCGCCGGTGACCCGCGGGCATTGCCCGCGGTGGAGCACAGCACCAGGCCCGACACCAGCGCGGCGTGCCGCCGGTACAGCAACTGGGCCACCAGGCCGCCCATGGAATAACCCACCGCGGCAAAGCTGCCGATATCGAGGACCCCGGCCAGCGCGGCGATATCGTCGGCGCAATCCTCCAGCCGGAACCGCGAACGCAGCCGGATCCCGTCGCCATGGCCACGCAGGTCGGCGGCGACGACCCGGAAATCACGTCCGAGTGGCACGAGGACCTGTCCCCAGTTCAGCTCGGCCGTGCCCGCCACTCCGTGGATCAGCATGACCGTCTCCGCGCCGGGCGGGCCGGCGCACTCCCACACCCGCGTCGTCCCGCGGCCCGGCAGATCCACCAGCCGCGTACGCGGCATCGCTGCTTCCCTGAGCATCCGGCGTTTCTCCTTTGACTGGTGGCCTGGGCTCAGCCCACGCCCGGGCACACCGGCCGCCCATGACACTGGACGGCCTGAGTCAGGCTTGCGGGATCGAGGGAGGCGACCTGGTTCGGCCACCACAGCGCGTGCGACGGCCACCACCGCCGGCGAGCCTCGCAGACCCGGCACGTCGGGCAGCAGCGCCTCGTCGCTGACGAACATCCCGCAGTAGACCGCACAAATCCCTGCCAACCCATGGACCTAGGTCCCCGCCGCTGGGCCGGAAGTCCGCCGGCGATCCCGCCGCGGGCAAGGCACCGCGTCCAGCGGGGCCCTCCCTGACCGGCGGAACTAGCGATCCAAAGGATCGCTAGGAGATCGGCCGGCGGGAACCGGTCAGTCGACGACGACCACCGAGTCGGAACTGCCGTACGCGTTGGGCAGATAGCGGTCGGCCTGCCAGGCGTTCTCCCAGCGTTCGCCGTCGAGCAGGTACCGGTACCGGTAGCTGCGGCCCGGTTCGAGCGCGACGGTGACCTGCCACGAACCGTCACTGACCTGTTCGAGCATGATGGCCCCGGCCGACCAGTCGTTGAAGTCTCCGCACAGGGCCACGCTGTCCGCCCGGACGTCTGCAGGAAGCGTGAAGGTGACGTCAACGGTGCCCGCCGCCGAAGCCGCCAGGACCGCCGGAGATGCCGGGGCTGCCGGGGCCGCCGGGGCCGCCGAAGCTGCCGGGGCCGCCGAAGCTGCCGGGGCCGACGGGGCTGCCGTGGGGGCTGGGGGCGGGGGAGGCGGGGGAGCTTGGGCTGTCGGGGCTTTCGTGGGAGCCGGGGAGGCTGGGGCTGCCGGGGGAGCCGAAGCACCATCCGTCGCTGTGGCTTCGTCGGTCGCTGTGGCTTCGTCGGTCGCTGGAGCGTCGTCGGTCGCCGGGGGCCCGTCCGTCGCTGGAGCGTCGTCGGTCGCTGTGGCTTCGTCCGTCGCTGGAGCGTCGTCGGTCGCTGTGGCTTCGTCGGTCGCTGGAGCGTCGTCGGTCGCTGTGGCTTCGTCGGTCGCTGGAGCGTCGTCGGTCGCTGTGGCTTCGTCGGTCGCCGGGGGCCCGTCCGTCGCTGTGGCTTCGTCGGTCGCCCGGGGCCCGTCCGTCGCTGTGGCTTCGTCCGTCGCTGTGGCGTCGTCCGTTACTGGGGCGTCGTCCGTCGCTGGAGCCTTGTTTGTCGCTGTGGCTTCGTCCGTCGCTGTGGCTTCGTCCGTTTCCGCCGGGGCATCGTCCGTCGCTGGAGCATTCGCTGTTGCCGGGGCCCCGTCCGTCGCTGTGGCATCGCCCGTCGCCCAGCAGCCGGTATGCCGGAGCAGCTCCTCGCCGCGCTGGGCGACGTACTCGTCGTCGAGCAGCTGCCCGGCACACCAGTCCATCGAACCCAGGAAACACTCGAAGCCGAGGCGGATAATCGCGTCCTCGTCGCAGTAGCGGGCCATCACGAGGTCTTCGAAGAGGGCGAACGGCAGGCGAATGGCCGCATACTCCAGCCTGGCCATCCTGCGGAAAACGGTGAAGGGATCCATCCTGCTCTGCTCTCCCTGCTCATGGACGTGGCCGTGCCCTGGCCATCGGGTGGGGTGAGTCCGGCAATCATCGGCAGGCCGGCCCGCGTCGTTCCGGTCCCGCTCAGCGGCCGTCCGCCGCTGCGCCCGCACGCCCGGATGCACGCCGCGACGGGGCATGAGGCCACTCTGCCCTGTCCCGGTCCGGCACACAACGCCCGGAATGTCCCCTGCCGCGGTGGCCCCGGCTCGACGAGGCGGGTGTTAATCCTGATGCCCGCCCGGTAATCCGGCTGAGAGCATAGGCGGGTGAACGTCACCCGGCTCGTCACGCTGGACGACGTCCCGGCTCTGGCCGAACTGCGCCGCGCCAACCGGGACTTCCTCGCTCCGTGGGAGCCCGTCCGCGGCTACGGCGACTTCACGCCGGACGGCCAGCGCGCCATCGTCACCCGCGCGCTGGCCAGGTACGGCGAGGGCACCCACCTGCCGCACGTCATCTGTGACGAGTCCGGTCAGGTCGCCGGGCGGATCAATCTCAACGAGATCGTGCGCGGCGCCTTCCAGTCCGCTACTCTCGGTTACTGGCTCGGTGCCGAATTCAACGGGCGCGGCCTGGCCACCGCGGCGGTCCGCAACATCATCCGGCTGGCCTTCGACGATCTTGGGCTGCACCGCATTGAGGCGGGCACGCTGGTGCATAACGTCCGGTCACAACGCGTACTCGAGCGTAGCGGTTTCGTTCGGTTCGGGCTGGCTCCGGCGTACCTGAACATCGCCGGAAAGTGGCAAGACCACATCCTCTACCAGATCGTGAAAACGGGTCCCGCCTAGCCGGTCCGGAAGACGCCCGAGGTCACCCGCGCGTGCCGCCGCCCGGGTCTCGCGCGTCGCCGCGGATGAAGACTCTAGTTTAACAAACGCCTCAGAACTCACAGCGCGGAATGTGTAGGAATTAGTGAGCTTCGTCACGCTGCCGGTGGCGTTTCACGGACCTTTACGCTTGATTCGGGCGCGGGCCGCACGGCGCGCAAGAGCGTCCGAATCGGACCGGAACCGGCCGCGCTGACGCCGGCGAGTTACCCAGGTCAGGGGAAGATCTTGGGGCCAGGGTGACTCTCGGTAACTACTGGGAGCAGGCGCTCATTTCCCGCCTTTAGCCTGGACGGGATGCCGTGCGCCCCACTGCGGGGGCAGCAGGCCGGGTGAGGGGTAAATCTTTACCCACCTTTGACGGATTTGTATCCATCCTTTTATGCTCGGCCACTGTCAGGCGCTCCGAAGGCTCCCGCACCCTAGATGTACCGCGTGGAGTCTTCCCAGTGAGCGTGCCCTACGCGGGAAGGAGCCCTTTGGGCCGCCCAGGAAAACCCTCACGTAATCGCTTCACCCACCGCCTCCCGGGCGCCGTCGTACCGACGGTCATCGGCGCCGCCGCGGTGGCCTGCCTGTCCGCACAGGCACTCGCGGGAGCGCCAGCCATGGCGGCGACCGCACACGGCACTGCGGCCGTGAGCCCGGCTTACCCGCCGGTCCAGCAGGACGCGCAACTGCTGGCTGCCACCGAGAAGGCGGCAAAGGAGACGACGAAGTCCGGCCTGCTGGCCCACTACACCGTCCGGTCGGGCGACACGCTCAGCTCGATCGCCCAGCGCTTCTACAACGAACCGGACGCGTGGCCGGTGCTCTTCTGGGCCAACAAGCACCAGATCCGGTGGGCGGACAGCATCCAGATCGGGCAGCGCCTGCGCGTCCCGGTCAAGCCCGACCAGATCCCCGCCGCGCCGTCAGCTACCGGGCCCTCGGTTGCGCCCGTGGCCGCCCCGGTGCAGCAGGCCAGTGCGGCGCCCGTCCAGGCCGCCCCGGTGCAGGCCCCTGTCGCGCAGGCTGCGCCGGCTGCCACCTACTCGGGCGGCAGCTCGTTCCAGCAGTGCGTGATCGCCCGCGAGTCGGGCGGTAACTCCCAGGTCATGAACGGCTCCGGCCACTACGGCCTGTACCAGTTCAGCGCGTCGACCTGGGCCGCGTACGGCGGTTCGCCCTCGAGCTTCGGCAGCGCGTCGGTGGCCGAGCAGAACCAGGTGTTCAACAACGCCGTCGCGGCTGGCGGCCAGTCCAACTGGTCGGCCTACGACGGCTGCTGATCTGCCCCAGCAGATCAGCGCGGGCGGCTAGCAGCGCCCGGCCTGGATCGGGGCGGTTTCCCCGCGGCCGCCTGTGACCACATCCCGGGCGGTTCCCGCGCCACCTGTCCCACCCAACCCGGGCGGTATCCCGCGCCGCCCGGTCCATCAGGCAGGCGGGTCAGTGGCTTCGCGCCGCTGGCCCGCCTGTCCGTGTGCCACCGGAAAACTCGTATGCCACGGAAACCGGGACCGCTTCTTACGTCCCGGGTGCCCGCCGGCCTACGGTGGCCCGGGGGGCGAGAGCAGGGCACGCCCCGGCCCGAGGAGAACGGTCAGATGCGCCGTATTGTCTGCCAGGAGTTCGGGCCGCCGGACCGGCTGAAACTGGAAGAATCGCCCGATCCGCGGCCGGCCGCGGGTGAGGTGCTGGTCAGGGTGCACGCCGCGGGCGTCAGCTTCGTCGACGGCCTCATCGCAGGCGGGATGTACCAGCTCAAGCCGCCCCTGCCGTTCACTCCCGGCCTGGTGGGAGCCGGTGAGGTGCTCGCCACCGGCCCGGGCGTGCTTGGCCTGGCCGCCGGCCGCCGGGTGGTGGGCAGCAGCTTCGGCATGGGCGGGTACACCAGCCACTGGGTGCTGCCTGCGGACGCGGTCGTCCCGCTGCCGGACGCGGTGACGTACGAGGTGGCCGCGACCGCGGTGGAGAGCTACGCGACGATGCTGTTCGCGCTGACCCGGCGCACGGCCGTGCAGCCGGGCGAGTGGGTCCTGGTCCTCGGCGCGGGGGGCGGCATCGGCCTGGCCGCCATCGACGTGGCGCGGACCCTGGGCGCCCGGGTGATCGCGGCCGCGTCCACTCCCGCTAAGCGGGCCGCGGCCCTGGCCGCCGGGGCACAGGTCGCGATCGACTACGAAACCGAGGACCTGAAGACCCGGGTCCGCGAGATCACCGGCGCCGGCGCCGCCCTGGTCATCGATCCGGTCGGCGACCCGTTCGCCCAGCCCGCGCTGCGCAGCCTGCAGGCGTTCGGCCGTTACCTCGTCGTCGGCTTCACCGGCGGCTCCATTCCGCGGCTGCCGCTCAACCGCGTGCTGCTGGACAACCGCTCCATCGTGGGCGTCGACTGGGGAGCCTGGTCCCGTCACGACCCGGCGGCCAGCCAGGCGCTGATCGCCGACGTGCTCGGCCGGGTGGGGGCGGGCGAGCTGCATCCGGTCGCCCCCGTGACGTACCCGCTGGAACGCGCGGCCGAGGCGCTGAACGGCCTGGCCCGGCGGCAGGTCGCCGGGAAGCTGGCCCTGCTGCCCTGAGGGCCTGCCCGCCCCGCGGGCCCCGGCCCGGGGCCCCCGCCCCTGCAGGCCCCCACACTGAGGACCTGCCCGCCCTGAGGCGCTAGGACGCGCGGAGCTTGGCGTGCAGCCGGCGCAGGTCCGCCCCACCGAAACCGTGGCCGTCCAGCCAGGCGAGAACCCCGCCCCACCGGGCTTCCAGCTGCTCCAGGAACGCGGTCATCGTTTCCGGGCGCGGCTGGTGCGACGAGGCCGGCCTGCGGTCGATGTCGCTCGCGTAGGTGGGGGAGCGGCGCAGCCGGGCCAGCACCGCGTCGGTCCGCTCGCCGGAGGCGGCGTAGTCCGCGACCACGGCGTCCGCCCGGACACCGACGGCGCTGAGCGCCAGCGCCACCACCACGCCGGTCCGGTCCTTGCCCGCCGCGCAGTGCACCAGCGCGGCGCCCTCGGACCCGGCGATGGTGCGCAGCGCGGCCACCACCTGATCCGGGCGGTCCACCAGGTAACCCAGGTAGTGCCCGGCCCGCGGATCGCCGGGGAAGCGGGACCGGTCCGCGTCGTCCCGGGTCAGCAGGACGTCGGCGACCGCGTCGGTGGCCGTTCCCGCCTCGGGCAGCACCGGGTGGTGCCAGTACCGGACGCTGGCCACGGCGTCCAGCGGCGCCGGGCCCTCGGCGTGCCGCTCCGCCGTGCTGCGCAGGTCGACGACGGTGGTCAGGCCGAGGCCGTCCACCAGCCGGGCTACGTCGGCGGCCGACAGTTCCTGCAGGTTGTCGCTGCGCAGCAGCCGGCCAGTGGCCGTCTTCCCGCCGTCCGAAGTGGGCAGGCCGCCCAGGTCACGGACGTTGACGGCACCCTCGAGCTCAATCCACGGCATGACATCATCCTGACAGGACGGCCTGGGGACCCGGCAAACCGATATCGCGAAACGCGCGGTGAACTCTCGATGGCGGGACATTCCCGCCCGCCCGTTAAGCTCGGCGCTGATGCCGACTCTGCTGATCGTCCATCACACGCCGAGCCCCGCCGTGCAGGCCATGTTCGAGGCCGCGGCGAGCGGGGCGCGAACCGACGAGGTCGAGGGTGTCGAGGTGGTCGTCCGGCCGGCCCTGACCGCGGGCGCCGCCGACGTGCTCCAGGCCGACGGCTACCTGCTCGGCACCCCCGCCAACATCGGCTACATGTCCGGCGCGCTCAAGCACTTCTTCGACGGCATCTACTACCCCTGCCTGGAGGCGACCCGCCGCCGCCCGTACGGCCTGTACGTGCACGGCGGCCAGGACACGGCCGGCGCGGTGCGCGCCGTGGAGTCGATCACCACCGGCCTGCGGTGGCGCGCGGTCCGGCCGCCGGTCTGTGTGACCGGGCCGCCGGGCCGGGAGGACCTGGCCGCCTGCTGGGAGCTTGGCGCGCTGGTGGCGGCCGAAATCGCTGAGTGAACCGAACGGACTGCGGCCGGGCCCCGCCCCGGACGCTGCCCGGAATTGTTCGGAGCTCCGCAGGCGCCGTCCGGAGTTATTCGAACAAATTATTGATAACTGACCGCTCCTGCTGATAACCTTCGACACAGGTAACGATCGGCGAAGGGGCAGCGGATGGCGAGCAACGGTAACCGTGCGGCGGCGACAGCCCTGATCCCGGCCGAGCGGGAGCCGGGCGGCTCTGCGCATGCGCTGAGCGAGCGCCAGGAAGAGGTGCTCCAGTTTGTCCGCGAGGCCGTGCGGCAGCACGGGTATCCGCCGTCCATCCGCGAGATCGGCGAGGCGGTCGGCCTGCGCAGCACGTCCAGCGTCTCCTACCAGCTGCAGGTGCTGCAGAAGAAGGGATACCTGCAGCGGCATTCGGGCCGCCCGCGGACGACCGAGCTGCTCCAGGCGCCCTCCAGCCCGCCGCCCGAGCCGCCCGCAGCGGACAGCACCGCCCCTGCGCCTGCCGCCTTCGACATCGCGTCCCAGGAGGCGGCGTACGTGCCCTGGGTGGGCCACATCACGGCCGGCGGGCCAATCATCGCCAAGCAGCAGATCGAGGACACGTTCCCGCTGCCGAAGCAGCTGGTCGGTGAGGGCGAGCATTTCCTGCTCCAGGTCCGCGGCGACTCGATGATCAACGCCGCGATCACCCACGGGGACTGGGTGGTCGTCCGTGCGCAGGAGAATGCGGAAAATGGCGAGATCGTCGCGGCCATGCTGGAGGGCCACGGCGAGGAGAGCGAGGCGACGGTCAAGACGTTCAAGAAGAGCGACGGCCACGTCTGGCTGATGCCGCACAACCCTCTCTACGACCCCATCCTCGGCGACAACGCCAGGATCCTCGGCAAGGTCGTTTCCGTTCTGCGCCGTATCTGAGGGGCCCGCGCCGCCCGGGCGGCCTGGGACGGCTTCCCCGCGTCCCAGGAGTGTCAGGTGCGGCTGAGGAGCGCCCAGACCACCTTACGGATGATCTTTCGCTGGCTGTCGTCTTCCTCGGCGGGGAAGTAATAGCCCCACCGGCGGCTAACCGTCTCCACCAGCAGCAGGCCCCGGCCACCTTCGACGTCGTGCTCCGTCTCAGCCTGCATAGGGGCGCGCGGGCTGCTGTCGCCGACCTCCACGACCAGTTGCCGCCCGTCGGAGGCGAGCCACAGCCAGACGCAGGGCAGGCCCTGGGTGTCCTCGTCGTAGCCGGGCACCTCCCGGCTGAGCCCGGCCGACGCCTGGATGGCGTTGGTCACCAGCTCGGAGACCACCAGCTCGACCGCCTCGTCCAGATCAGACAGGCCCCATTCCCACAGCACGTGGCGGGCATGCAGCCGCGCGCACGGAACGGCACCCCGCAATGCGCCGAGCTCCAGGTGTGTCCGCCGTGCCCACGAGCCACTCATCGGACGCTCCTGCGCCCGGTGATGGAACGCGGGACTGGCGGCAGCCATCTCGCTCATCACCTCGCAGTTTGCCCGATGAAGGCAAGGAGCAGACCTCGATCAACGTTTTCCGTATCATGCAAAAAAGCAAAGTGCTCAGAAGTACTTTGCGAAACGCAAGTGCAAACTACCAATAGGTAGCTTGCCGATGCGAATCGGGCACGATGGGCCAAACGGGCGCTGCCCGCGACGAAACGGAGACACCGTGGCGCCGAGCTCCAGCCCCGTCATCCGGCGTATCCGCCTGGGCTCCGAACTCCGCCGCCTGCGCGAACAGGCCGGTCTGACCTGCGAAGCCGTCGGCAGGCAGCTGGAATGCTCGGGCACGAGGGTCAGCCGGCTCGAGACCGGCCGCATCAGCGTGCGGCCCGGCGACGTGCGGGAGATGCTGGACCTGTACGGCGTGGCCGGCCGCGAGGCCGGCGATCTGGTCCAGCTGGCCCGCGAAGCGCGGCGCAAAAGCTGGTGGCACGCCTACAGCCGGATCGTCCCGCCCTGGTTCGGGTCCTATCTCGGGCTGGAAGCCGAGGCGGGCGGGCTGCGCGACTTCCAGCCCATGGCCGTCCCGGCCCTGCTGCAGACCGAGGAGTACGCGCGTGCGGTGCTACGCGCCGCCCCGGACGGCGGCCCGGGCGATCCGGCCGGCCGGCAGGTCGCGCTGCGCATGCAGCGCCAGGCCATCCTGGCCCGGCCCAGCCCGCCCGGGCTGCGCGTGGTGATCGGCGAGGGAGCGCTGCGCGCCCAGGCTGGCGGCCCCGCGATCATGCGGGCCCAGCTCAGCCGGCTCGCCGACCTCGCGGCGCGGCCCGCCATCACCCTCCAGGTCCTGCCGCTGCGCAGCGCCGCCCACGCGGACCCGGTGCCACCCTTCACGATCCTGGACTTCCGGGCGGCCGCCGACCGGCCAGTCGTGTACCTCGAGCACCTCACCGGCGGCTTGTTCCTCGACCGCCAGGACGAGATCGCGCGCTACGCCGCCGCCTTCGATCACCTGTGCGCCCGGGCTCTCCGCCCTGCCGACTCGGCCACCCTGATCGCCCGGCTGGCCCGGGAGTAGCCGCCCGATGCCGCCGGGTTTACTCCTCGAAGCGGCCGCCCAGGTAACGGGCCAGGAAGCGCTCGGCGGCGGCGTAGAACTTCAGCCGGTTCTCCGGCTTGGCGAAGCCGTGGCCCTCGTCCGGGAACAGCATGTACTCGTGGTCGATCCCGGCTTCCTCGAGCGCGGCGACGATCTGCTCCGACTCGGCCTGCTTCACCCGCGGGTCGTTGGCGCCCTGCGCGATCAGCAGCGGGATCCGGATGTCGTGGGCCCGCGACAAGGGTGAGCGGGACCAGAGGAAGTCCGCCTCGGTCTCCGGGTTGCCGACCCGCTTGTAGAGCTGGGCGATCATCGGCGTCCAGTACGGCGGGATGGTCTCCAGCAGCGTCTTGAGGTTGGACGGCCCGACGATATCGACGGCGCAGCAGAACACGCCCGGGGTGAACGCGGCGCCCACCAGCGCGGCGTACCCGCCGTACGAGCCGCCGTAGATGGCCACCCGCTCCCGGTCGGCCCAGCCCTGGCCCACGATGTAGTCGACCGCGTCGATCAGGTCGTCGTGCATCTTGGCGCCCCACTCGTGGTCGCCGGCGGTGACGAACTCCTTGCCGTACCCGGTCGAGCCGCGGTAGTTGACCTGGACGCATATGTAGCCGCGGTTGGCGAGCCACTGCGCCTCGGGGTCGAAGCCCCACGCGTCACGAACCTGCGGGCCGCCGTGCACGTCGAGCACGGCCGGCAGGCCGGCGCGCTCGGCGCCGGGCGGGAACGTCGCGTACCCGTGGATGGTCAGGCCGTCCCGGGACGTGAAGCTGAACGGCTCCATCGCGGCGAGCTCGTAGCGGTTCAGCTCCGGGCGCGCGTCGAACAGGTACCGCCCGCTGTGCCCGGCGGGATCGTAGACGTAATACGCCACGGGGCCGGTGTCGTTGTTGAACGCGACCAGCCAGGGCGAATCGGCGTGCTCGCGGCCGCCGATCGACGGGTCGCCGGGGTGCAGCGCCCGGATCGCCTTCAGGTCGGCCCCGACCGCGCTGTCCAGCACCCGGTACTCGGTGCGGTCCTTCAGCACCGTGACGATCTGCGGCTCCTCGGTGTCGGGGTGCAGCACCACGCCGTCCACGTCGGCCTCGGGATCCTCGGCCAGCACCTCGATCTCGCCGCTGGTCACGTCGATCCGGATCAGCCGCGAGGTGTTGGCGTCGATCGGGGTGATGCCCAGCAGCGACCGGCCGTCGGCGCTGAACGAGAACGACGTCGCTGGCGGTGACGTCGTCGGCGGGGATCGTCAGCAGCGGGCGCCAGTCGTCCAGCAGCCGCTCCCGGACCAAGAGCTCCATGTCGCCGTTCGGCTTGGGCGCGTAGGCCGCCCGGATGACCATGTCCTCGTCGGCCAGCCAGCCGGCGAAGCCCGGGTTCTTCACCTCCAGGGTCATGTCGCCGGTCAGCAGATCGAGCCGGAAGACGTCGTGCAGCTGCGGGTTCTCGCGGTTGAGCCCGACCAGGATCTCGGTCGGGAATTTCTTGTTCGAGGCGATGACCCGGGCCTGCACGCCCTCGAACGGCGTCAGGTCACGCCGGGTCATGGTGTCCAGGTCGACATCGTGCAGCCGCCAGTTCTCATCCCCGCCGGTGTCCTGGATGTACAGCAGGTGCCGGCCGTCGTGCGCCCAGGAGAACATCCGGATGCCACGGTCTTCGTCGTCGGTGACCACCCGGGCCGCGGACCAGTCGACGGTCTCACCACCGTAGGCGTCCGGATCGATCCGCAGCGGCGCGACCCAGACGTTCAGGACCCCCTCGTGCGGCGCGATCCAGGCCAGCCGGGTCCCCTCGGGGGACAGCCGCGGCAAGGCCCGTTCCGGATTTCCAAACAGCACGCTACGGGGGATCAGATCGCTCATGCATTCACTGTATTCAGCCCGGGGGGGGCGACCCCCCGGAACCCCCCGCTGCGCTTCGCGCCCCGCGGTGGTACTTCGCCGACACACCGGCCACTCGCGGGCCCACAAGGGCCCGGCTCGCTGGGCCGGTAACGATCGTCTCGCCGTATTCGCCGAGAACGCTGCCCACATGCTGGCTGACCGGGGGCCGGGACCCGCCCCGCCCGCCATCCCTGGCCGATCGCGAAGATGTGCATGGCGAGCGGCGTGACGTTCTCCGGGATCGGCAACGTTGTCCTATCCTAGCGGTCGAACCTGTTTGGCTTGGGCGGTCAAGAGGTTTGAGGCTGTTGCTTAAGTTCTGTTATCTGGCCGCGGGTGTCCGGATGAGGACGTCGGACACGGGCGAGCCGGGACTGGCACCGCGGGTCCGCGCGAGCTTGCGCCAGCCCCACGCCTGGAAGGCTTGCTGCGCCGCGGTAGCCGCTGGCGGCACGGTGAGCGTCGCCCGTTCCTCGGCAGGCCCGCCAGGACCAGGTCATGCAGGGCCCGCCCGATGCCCTGCCGCCGCCAGGACGCGCGGACCACCAGGTCGGCGAGCGCGAAGGTGCGGCCGGGATGCTCGGCCGTGACGTCGCCCGGCAGCGCGGTGGTCAGGTCCCGCCACCAGGAGGTCGACGGGCGCAGCGGCATCCCCATCGCGTAACCGACCAGGTAGCCGCCGTGGCGCGCCTCGGCCAGCACGAAGCCCGGCTGGCGGCGCTGCACCCGGAAGCGGTCGGTGAACCGAGCGGCATCATGATCGTGCAGCCCGTACGGCGGCTCGGCGTACACCTCGGCGTGCAGCGCCAGCAGGTCGTCCGCGTGCGCGGCGGCCTGCGCCCCGTCGAGTACCTGGAACGTGATCCCGGATGTGCTCACGACCATCTTCCCCACCCCATCACCGGCGGCGCTCGGTCTCCGCAGCGGGGCCGGCTGGTTCCTCGCGCCAGCTGAGCAGGTCGCCGGGCCCGCCGTCCAGGACCTCGCACCGCCGGCCCGCCACCGCCACCGCATCCGCCCAGGGGCTCCTCGTGGAAACCGGGCCATCCGTATAACGTCATGGCGTGGGCACCTGGGTGAGCGGCATGCGGACGACGACCCTGGAGGGGCGGCTGGCTCGGATGGGATTCTCCGACGCGCCCGCCGCAGAACGCCTCATCACCTCCGACCTGGCCCTCAACATCGGCCCGCCGGAACCAGCCGGCGTCCAGGTCAGTTTCGGCGGCCCGCCCATGGACGACGCGGTGCTGGAGGCCATCGCCGCCGCGGCCGACCCCGACCTCGCCCTGCTCGGGCTGGCCCGGATCGCGGGTACCGACGGCGGGTCCGAGGCCGCGGATATCCGTGCCGCGCTGCGCGCGGAGCCGGGGTTCCGGACGCGCCTGACCGCCGTGCTGGGGGTCAGCGCGGGCCTCGCCGACCACCTGGCCAGGCATCCGGACGACTGTCACCTGCTGCGCGGCGCCAACGCCGTCCGGCGGCCCTCCCCGCACCAGCTGCGCGCCGCGCTGCTGTACGCGGTGGGCGCCAGCCCCCTGGACGACAACCCGGTCGCCGACCTCGCGTCGCTGGACGGGACGGACCCGGCCGCGGCCTTGTGCGTCGCGTACAAGCGGCACATCCTGCACCTGGCCGCGCGGGACATCACCGGCGTGGCCACCACCGAGGAAGTCGCGAGCGAGCTCGCCGACATCGCCGCCGCGGTGCTGTGCGCGGCGCTCGCGGTCTCCCGCGCCGAGCTGCCCGCCGGCGCCGCGCCGTGCCGGATCACCGTGCTCGCCATGGGCAAGTGCGGCGGCTGTGAGCTGAACTACGCCAGCGACGTCGACGTCATCTTCGTGGCCGCTCCGGCCGGTGCCGGGGTCCCAGCGGCGCGGACCCCGGCGCCGGCCAGGACGTGGATGCGGCGCTGCGCACCGCGACGAAGCTCGCGACCGGCCTGATCGCGGTGTGCTCCCGGACCACGCCGGAAGGCATGATCTTCCCGATCGACCCGAACCTGCGGCCGGAGGGGCGCAACGGCCCGCTGGTCCGCACCCTGGCCAGCCACATCGCCTACTACGAGCGCTGGGCCAAGACCTGGGAGTTCCAGGCGCTGCTCAAGGCCCGCCCCGCCGCCGGGGACATGGAGCTCGGGCAGCAGTACGTCGACGCGCTGACCCCGATGATCTGGCGGGCGGCCCAGCGGGAGCGCTTCGTGGAAGACGTGCAGGCCATGCGGCGCCGGGTGGAAAAGACGCTGCCTGCGGCGCAGGCCGGGCGGGAGATCAAGCTGGGCCCCGGCGGCCTGCGGGACATCGAGTTCGCCGTCCAGTTGCTGCAGCTCGTGCACGGCCGCACCGATGAGTCGCTGCGCAGCCCATCTACCCTGCCCGCGCTGGCGGCGCTGGCGGCGGGCGGCTACGTGGCCCGGGACGATGCCAGCGACCTGGCCGACGCCTACCGCTTCCTCCGGCAGGTGGAGCATCTGCTCCAGCTGTACAAGCTGTCCCGTACCCACATCCTGCCCGAGGACCCGGCCGTGCTGCGCCGGCTCGGCCGCGCCATGCGCACTACCGGCCAGCCCGGCGGCGTCAGCGGGCCCGGCGCCGACGGCGGGCCGCCCAGCGCGGATCCCGCCGCCGGGTTCAGCGATATGTGGCGGCAGCACGCGTTCCAGGTGCGGCGGCTGCACGAGAAGCTGTTCTACCGGCCGCTGCTCAGCGCGGTGGCCCGGCTGCCCGGCGAGATGGCCCGGCTGACCCCGTCCGCCGCGCGGGCCCGGCTGGAGGCGCTCGGCTACGTGGACCCGGCCGGCGCCCTCCGGCACATCGACGCGCTCACCGCCGGGGTGTCCCGCCGCGCGGCGATCCAGCGGACGCTGCTGCCCGTGCTGCTCGGCTGGTTCGCCGACGCGGCCGAACCGGACGCCGGGTTGCTCGCGTTCCGGCAGGTGAGCGACGCGCTCGGGTCCACCCCCTGGTACCTGCGGCTGCTCCGGGACGAAACCAAGGCGGCCGAGCGGATGGCCCGCGTGCTGGCCTCCAGCCGGTACGCGGCCGGGCTCCTGCTCCGGGCCCCGGAGGCGGTGGCCATCCTGGGCGACGACGCCGAGCTCATGCCGCGTTCGGTGACCACGCTGCGCGGTGAGGCCGAAGCCGCCGTGCGCCGGCACGACGAGCCGGAAAGAGCCGTCGCCGCGGTCCGTTCACTGCTGCGGCGCGAGTTGCTGCGGATCGCCGACGCCGACATTCTCGGCCTGATCAAGCCGGCCGAGACCGCGGACGCGCTGACCGCCGTGGCCGCCGCCAGCATCGGCGCCGCCCTGGGCGCGGCGACGAAGAAGGTGGAAACCGAGCTGCGCGCACCGCTGCCCACCCGGTTCGCGGTGATCGCCATGGGGCGGTTCGGCGGCCACGAGACCGGTTACGGCAGCGACGCCGACGTGATGTTCGTGCACGACCCGCTGCCCGGCGTGGCCGAGGCGGACGCCGGCCGCGCCGCGGACGCCGTCGCGCAGGAGCTGCGCCGGATGCTGGCGCTGCCCGGCCCGGACCCGGCGCTGGTGGTGGACGCGAACCTGCGCCCCGAGGGCCGCCAGGGCCCGCTGGTCCGCACCCTCGCCTCCTACCTGGCGTACTACCGGCGCTGGTCGAGGCCCTGGGAGGCGCAGGCGCTACTGCGCGCCGAGCCGGTGGCCGGCAACCCGGCTCTGGGAGATGAGTTCGTCCGCATGATCAGCGAATTCCGCTATCCCGACGGCGGCGTCGGCGACCACGCGGTCCGGGAGATCCGCCGGATCAAGGCCCGCATGGAAGGCGAGCGGATGCCCCGCGGGGTCGAGCCCGCGCTGCAGGTCAAGCTGGGCCCCGGCGGCCTCTCCGACGTCGAATGGACCGTTCAGCTGCTGCAGCTGCGGCACGCGTTCGCGGTGCCGGGGCTGCGCACCACGCGCACGCTGCCAGCGCTGACCGCCGCGCGGGAAGCCGGCCTGATCATCCCCGGGAACGCCGCCGTGCTGGCGGAGGCCTGGCAGCTCGCCGCGCGGATCCGGGACGCGGTGATGCTGGTCCGCGGCACCGCCTCCGACACGATCCCCGTCGCGGCCCGCGAGCAGGGCGCGGTCGCCCGGGTTCTGGGTTACGGCCCGGGCGAGGGCCAGGCCCTGGAACAGGACTGGCGCCGGGCCGCCCGGCACGCCCGCACCGTCATGGACCACCTCTTCTACGGCTGAACGCTTCGGCGGTGCCCAGTCTCATAGGCGGCCGTTGGCGCGGAGGAGGCGGAGGGCGTTGACGGTGAGGTAGCCGCGCCAGTCGCGTTCGGCCGCGGGAGACCAGGCCAGCCAGTTGAACGTCCAGCCGCCGTCGTCGAGCTGGGCGTGGGCCAGGTGATCCAGATGCGCCTTGATCGTCGCCTCACCGAACAGGGCGCGGCCGAGCGAGTCCGGCTCGGGCGCGAAGTCCAGCGGTGAGTGCACCTCACCGGGCGCGTCCGGATCGAGGGTGACGATGCCGCTGTCCGTGATGAGCGGCGTGATCTGGGCGAAGACCGTCCGCGCCCGGTCGCGGTCGGGCACGTACTGCAGGAACCGGAGCACACCGAGCATGCCGTAGGGGGTGGGCTCGGTGATCTGGCCGATCAGGGACCACATCACCTCGGTGGCCCGGTCCAGCCACGGGTGCCGGACCTGCCGGGCGTGCAGCGTGCCTGCGATCAGGCCGGTCATGATCAGTGACGCCGGGCGGCCCTCCTCGGGCACCCACCACGGCGCGTGCGGCCAGGGTTCCTGGCCCGGGTCGGCGGCGACCGCCCCGCCCTCGGCGGGGGCGGTCGCCGCCAGCCAGGCGCACGCCCCCGCGACCAGGGCTGCGTCCCATACGCCGGTCTCGTCCAGGATCCGCAGGGCCAGCTCCGCTGCGGCGGTCTGGCTGGCCGGGGCGCGCACGTCCGGTTCCAGGGCGTGACCGAAGCCGCCGTCCGGGTTGCGGTACGCCGCGACGGCGTCACGAACGGGCTGCGCCTCGCCGCCCTCGAACAGCCGCTCGTAGCGGCGGCGGTCGACCACCCGGGCGTTCGCGGCGAGGAACTGGACCGCCTTGCCGATGTCAGGACTCGTCATGCCCCCATCACACCGCAGCGGGCGCGCCGCCGTCTTGAACGAAACGGCCATCAGCGGCGGCGCGCTGCGGCCGGCCAGCCGGTGCGGTGTTGGGCCGCCCGGCGGCTACATGTTGCCGATCAGGCCGATGCCGGCCTCAGCGGGCGAGACACGCAGGTACGTCATCCCCTTCACGGTGATGCCCTTGAGGCTCCAGAAGGTGTACGTCGCCTGGGACTGGTTCGGCGGGTAGATCCGCAGCCGGGCCGCGTAGGCGGCCGACGTGGTGCTGCCGACGGCGGCGTCGCTGTACGCCAGCACGGAATGCCCGGTCTGCCCCGGGGCCAGCGTCACGGTGCGCACCGGAATACTGGCGATCCCGCCCCAGGCGGCCGGGTTGCCGAGCTGGCTCCCGTTCTGCGCGAGGGCGGAGACACCCGGGTACCCGCGCAGTGAGCAGCTGTGGCTGCTGATGTTGGTGAATTCCAGTGGATAGTAGATGGTCCCGGCGGCGCCGTTGCTCTGGCTGACCGCCACCCAGACACCCAGAGCGCCGGCGGTGCAGCCGGGGACGGTGGCCGCGAGTTCCGCCGGGGCGGCCGGGGCCGCCCGCGTCGACGTCGACGCTAGTGCGTACGAGCCGAGAGCCAGCGCCGCCAGGATCGCGGTGCCGATGACCGTCACGCGCGTCAGGAACCTGCGCATCGCGATGCGCCTCCTCTGTGGGCCTGGGGCCGGGGGGTTCGCCGCGAATCAGCCGGCGGTGTGGAATCCGGTCCTGGGCCCCTCCCATCCGTACGTGGAGCCCCGGCGCACCGCCGCCATCGTGAGGGTTGGGCCGGGGTGCCGCCTTGTCCAGAGGCCAATGGGACAGCAAAAGGGTGACCTTGGGCCCAAGGCGGTGACCTTGGGCCCAGGGCCCGGCGGGCGGGAGCGATTCCGCCGCCCATGGCATGCTGGATGACGTGGACCTCTCACCCGGGTACCGGGAATGGGCGCCGCCCGCCGCGCTGCGCCACGTCCTGGCCTGCCTGTGGACGCAGGTCACGCCTGAGCAGGCAGCCCGGACCAGCGTGGTCCTGCCGGACGGCTGCGCCGACCTGATCTGGGAACGCGGCCGCGGGGCGTTCGTGGCCGGCCCGGACACCGGCCCGGTGCCCACGCTGCTGCCGCCGGGCACGGTGCTGGCCGGGGCGCGGTTCCGTCCCGGCGCCGGCGGTGACGCGCTCGGGGTCCCGCTCGCTGCCCTGCGTGATCAGCGGGTCGGCGTCGCTGACCTGCGGCGTGAGCTGGCCGCGCGGCTGCCGGCCACGCTGGAGCCGGCGGACGCGATCGCCGCGGTCACCGACGTGGCCGGGCGCCTCACCACGGAACGGCCGCCGGATGCCGCCGTGCTGCACGCGTGCGGCCTGCTGGCGAGCCCGGCGGCCCGGACCGAGGACGTTGCCGCTCAGGTCGGCCTCAGCCCCCGCCAGTTCCGGCGCCGGTGTGAGGCGGCGGTCGGCTACGGCCCCAAGATGCTGCAGCGGGTGCTGCGGTTTCGCCGGTTCGTCTCCGTCATCGACACGGCCGGCGGCTCAGCGGACCTGGCGCAGGCGGCCGTGCACGCCGGCTACGCCGACCAGCCCCACCTGACCCGGGAAACGGTGCGCCTGGCGGGCCTGCCGCCCGCCGCCCTCATCCGCGAACGCCGCTCCGCCTGATTTCGCTCAACGTCGTGGCCGCCGAAGCGGTTGGCTGCCACTCTCTGGCGTCAAAAGCGTACGTACCGTTCATGTAATAGCTACGTATTTCCCGCAGCCTAATCGGGCAAAATCATGAACCATAAGGTCAGGTCCGGCCGTTATAGCTGACAAGTGTGAATGACTAACCGTACACGACCTCGCTCACGGCGAGCAACCAGGGGAGCGGGAAGCGCGCCATGGCCTTAAGCGTCTGTGTCGTGCCAGCCATCGCTGCGAAGGCTTGCGCACGCGCTCCGCCGGATCAACCGGGCACTGCGACCGGAAACGAACTGTCCGCAGAATTCGGCCACTGCCTGCGAGATCTGGTGCGGTCGGCAGCGGCAGCCCAGTACGCAAGCGCGAGCCTCGCTGCCGTCGAGGAAATAACTCTTCTCCGCGGCGACTTCTGCGCGGCCATCATTCTGGCCGATGCCCATATGGTAACAAGTTCAGGATCAACGAAAGGTGTACCGATGATCGTTTCTTCGAGAATTCGCCGCACCATCGCGATCGCTACTACCGTTATCGCGATGGGGGCTGGCAGCGCTGCCGCCACATCGTCTTCCGCTTCCGCGGCCACTACCTACGCCCAGCATGCGGCAAGTCCGTCCGCCACTCGTTCTCCCCGCGTCTGGGTGGCGGAATGTCAGGGCCAAGTTTATCCGCCGACCGAGACGAAGAGCGGATCGCACAAATACGTGGATTTCGACACGTGGGTAGAGTGCATCGCGGTGGGCGTCGGTATAGACGAGATCCAATCCTGGATCAGGCTCGAGTTCGATTTCAGGGGCCCGAGCGGCTACGCACAATGGGTTCCCGTCACCGCATGGCGCGAAAAGAACTTCCCTGGAGCAAGCGAGACCAAGTTCTGGAACAACCAGAGCTGGCTGTGCGAAGGGGCTTACGATGGCCAGTTCCGGGTACAGGCCTACGCGAAGGCCACTCTCTCGAATGGCGCAGTGCTCCGCTTCCCCGAAGTAAGCGGGTATGCTACCAGCGACCAGGTCGGCATCGACTGCTGAGGTCTGCGTAACGGTGTCACTGGCCTGTCGGCTGCGACAGTAGTTGAGGATGCATGTTTGAGCCCATGAGAACCGGTGGCTTCGGGATCTCGGGTCATCTCGTGATGGCCGGTCACTTCGAGATCGGCGAAGTTGATTACTGGTATCACACGCCCTTTTTCTGGCTCGTGGAAGAGAACGGTGAGATAATTCTGCAAGCGGGTAGCGGCGGCCAGGTTATCGGCCGGGGTGATCCGGCCGGTGCGCTGCGAATGTTGTCGAAACCGGTGTTCTTCGCCAACAAGCTCGGCTTGCGGACCGAATCAGATGAAGGAACTGCGACTACGCATCGTCCTACCGGCAGGCCAGCAACCGAGGTGCCCATTCATGGCTCTCCCGCAGGACTCACCGCGACCGGAACAATGGTTATCGACAACGAGACTGCGATGGTCCTGTCCATTGCCGTGCCGGACGGTCTCAAGCCTGAGCCCCTTATCAGGCTTGAGACCACGCGGTTTACGGTCCACGACACCATGGATGCTGCACTCTTCGGCGCTGAAACCCTTGATTCTTCCGGATATTACTATGGCCGGCTGACTGGCACAGATCCGGAATAAGCATCATGCGGCAGGGGCCCCCGGACAGGAAGCTTCTCTACCAGCAGGGAGCCCGCCGCTCTCGGTCAGTTCCCGCGCTGCGACCGAGCGAGAGCAGAACGAGGCCGATGCCGAGATTAAAACCGCCGGGCGGCAAAGCGCACGCCAGCGACGGCACGGCGGTGCCGGTACTCCCATGGCCTGATCAGACGCCTCGCAACAGTGACAGATCGCGGGGGAGTGGTGCTGTCATCTGGTGCGCGCATCGGGATGCCTCCTGCCGTCGGCTGCCCGGTCACATATCTAAATGATATGGGTGGATCATCAAGAGCGGCATTCGCCGTCAGGCTCGGCGAAGAGGGGATCGGGGCCGGGCGCCGGCAAAGTCGCTCATCGGCTAACAGTGAGCCTTTTCATCCTCCTTCTGCTTATCGGGGGAGCTCTTGCGAGCGCTCAGCCGCATGGTGTGATGGGTCGCGGACGTCAGCCGTCTGTGACGGCGATTGCGTCGACCTCGATCAGGTACTCGGGTCTGGCTAGGGTCTCTACCCCCATTACCGTGTCGGTTGGCTTGTGATCGCCGAACAGGCCTAGCCGGGCCTCTTCGTCACTGGCAGGTACTCGGGCCGGTGATGAACGACATAGATCGTGATGTTGGCAACCTGCCCGGGGCGGCGTTGGCAGCAGCGAGGGCACGGCCGAGGTTGGCGGGCACCTGGCGGGCCTGGGCCGCCAGGTCACCGGGGCCGACGAGGTTGCCCTGAGCGTCCTCGGGTTTTTTGGCCGGTGCGGCCCGGCGGGTTGCCGAGCTGCAGGCACCCTGGAGCGTTGACCAGCAGTGGCAGAGCAGGTAAGGATCATGGCTGTGGATTTGTTCACGGGCAAGCTCGCGGTGGTGACGGGCGGCGGCTCGGGCATCGGCCGCGAGCTTGCCCGCCAGCTGGCGGCGCAGGGATGCTCGGTCGCGGCGTGTGACCTGAACGCCGACACCATCGCGGTGACCGCGGCCACGGCGCGGGCGGCCGCCCCGCCCGGCGTCCAGGTCACCAGCCATGCCTGCGACGTCTCCGACGAGACACAGGTCCAGCGGTTCCGCGACGAACTGCTTGAGCAGCACGCCAGCGATCACGTCAACCTGGTCTTCAGCAACGCGGGCATCTCCGGCGGCGGCAGCTTCGTCAAGGACTCCCGGCAGGAGTGGGAGCGCACCTTCGCCATCAACTGGTGGGGCGTGTACTACTGCGCCCGCACGTTCCTGCCGCTGCTGATCGCCAGCGGCAACGGCGTCCTGGTCAACACCAGTAGCGTCGCCGGTTTCTGGGCCACGGCAGGGGCTGGCGCGCCGATCACCGCCTACAGCACGTCGGAGTTCGCCATCAAGGGCTTCTCCGAAGCACTCATCGAAGACCTGCGATCCAATGCGCCGCAGGTCCGGGTCGTCGTGGTCATGCCGGGTGTGGTGAACACCGACATCTACGTGAACTCCCGCCGCGCCCTTGGCCAGCCAGCGTGGGAACAGCTGAGCGACGCCCAGCTGCTGGAGCTGCTCCCCGATGATACGCGGGCCACTCTCATCGCGATGGGCCTGCTAGCCGAAGACTTCTCCGCCGATGACCTGCGCCAGGTGATCGCGCAAAAAAAACCCGAATTGCAGGACAAGGGGTTCACCGCGGCGCAGGCGGCGACCATCATCCTGGACGGGGTGCGATCCGGAGCCTGGCGGATCCTCGTCGGCGAGGAAGCCAAGATGCTCGACGCGGCGGTGCGCGCGAGCCCTGAGGCCCCCTTTAACTACGAGAACTACGCGGAGATGTACGGCCCTCTGATAGCACAAGCGGAAGCGGAAGCGGAAGGAACACCGGAGCCGTAACCGCAGCGGGTCGAACGGCCCGAGATCCAGGGCGGGTGGCAGGCCATCCACGTCCTTCAAGCCCGCGAGATCGCAGGATGAAGAACGTTCAGTGCGTGATCGTTTGCAGTAGCCTGGATGGCCTCAGGAACCGCCATGATCACTTCCCGGGCCCTGCCCGCGCCGCTACCGGACCATATCGGCGTGTCGCGAACTGCCCCGATTACGACTGCGCCCCGGGTGACCACCGCCGCCAGGGACCCGATCTGCGTCAGGATCAGGCCAAGCGCGGACGGTGCCGCCGAGCACGCGGCCGTCATCAGCGAGCAGCACGAGCAGGAGGACGACCCCGGCCCACTTACGCCCCCAGAGGCCTGCCCGCAAGCGGGCGGGGGCCTAGTCGCCGGGTTCGGCGATCATGGCGGTCCCGACGCGGCCGAAGCCGAGCCGGGCGTAGACCCGCGCGACATCGTCGTCCGAGGCCGCCAGGAACACCGTCTGGACGCCGCGCCGTAGCGCCTCGCGGGCCAGCGCGGCGGTGACGGCCCCGCCGAGCCCCATCCGGCGCGAGCTGGGCAGCACCCCCACGCCGGTGATCTCCGCGACGCCGCCCAGCGGCTGGCAGCTCCCGGCCGCGAGCGGCCCGTCCGGGCCGAACGCCGCGGCCAGCACCGACTGCCCGGACCGGAGGCGCTCCCGCAGCAGGTCCATCGTGAGGTCGTCGTGGTCGGCCGCGATCTTGTCCCGTTCGATGGCACCGGCCAGGCCCACCGCCGTGCCGGGCTGCCCGAAGGCGACGGCGGGTACCGCCCAGATCCGGTCCAGGTCCGGCTCATCCGGGGTCACCAGGCGGACGGTGACCTCCGGTCCGGTCTCCGGCGGCGGCGCCAGCGCGCCGAGCACCATGAGCGGGTGCACGCGGGCTGCGAGGCCGCCGGCCGGGGCGGCGGCGGTCATCGCAGGTGACGCCTCGTCGATCCACTCGAAGGACTCCGGGATCAGCAACTCCCGCTGCCGGGCGCGGACGGCGCGGATGTCCTCGGCCGTCACCGTCGCGGAGGCGCCCCGCCGGGGGCGGGCGTAATACGGGAAGCCCGGCCTGGTCGGCACGAACAGCACTAGCGGGCCGTGCTCCTCCGCGCGCGCCCGGCGCCGGGGCACGGCGTCGCAAAAGGCATCGATCCGTTCGATGGTGCCATACGCGTCCACACCCCTACTCAACCCCATGAACGGAGCCTATGCATCTCCTTAGCCCGCCCGGGTGTCGTGATGACACAGCCGTCAGGGCGCCGTCCAGGGCCCGCCGCGCGGCGCCGGCGGCCGGCTACTGAGGCACGCGCAGCGCGGCCGGGGCGCCGGCCGGGACGGCCGGGTGCGCCGGGGGAACGGCCGCGACCCGCTGGTAGGGCGCCCCGAGCGGCGGGCGCGGGTCCGGCTCGCCGCGGTTCGGCCAGGCCGCCATGGCCCGCTCGGCCTGGGCGGTGATCGTCAGCGACGGGTTCACGCCCAGGTTGGCCGATACCGCCGAGCCGTCCACAATGTGCAGCCCCGGGTGCCCGTACACGCGATGGTAGGGGTCGATGACCCCGGAGCCGGGGAGTCGCCGATCGCGCACCCGCCGAGGAAATGTGCCGTGGTCGGGATGCTGAACAGGTCCAGCCACGTTCCGCCCGCGATCCCGCCCAGCTCCTCGGCGAGCAGCCGGACGGCCCGGTGGGCCGCCGGGATCCAGGTCGGGCTCGGTTCCCCGTGGCCGTGGGTGGATCTCATGGTCCAGCCGAACGGGCCCCGGTGCGCGCGCGGCCACACTGCCGCCGAAACCCGAGCCGATGACGACGACGTCATAATCGAGGCCTGCCATGACCAGAGAGTAAACGGCCGGCAGGCAAATTACTACCCGCTAGTAACTTGAGGGCCGTGCCGTTTTCCGGCCGGGCTCCGGCCGTGCCGTCCCCCGGGCAGGCTCCGGCCGTGCCGTCCCCGGGGCAGGCTCCGGGTTGGTCTCCGGGGCGGAGTGATGCGCGTGCCCGCTGGGCTCGTGGCGGCGCTGTTCCGGCAGGTTGATGACTTTGGCCAGCGGTGCCGGGCGGCCCGCGGCCTGCTCTGGGGGTGAGGGTGGCGGGCCCATCGGCAGCTTCCCGCGCCCGCGCAGGCCGGGAATGCCGTTGCGCCGCACCGGCACGAGCCAGATGAACAGCGCGACCGCCACCACGGCGGCAATGTCTGCGTAGATCATTACGAGATTCCCGTCACCAGATGATTACGCTATGTATCCTTTCATCCTGTCATAGCAGACACGCTAAGTAAAAGAGAATCACTTAAAGTTGTATCTGCAGGTAAAGCCCGAGTGCTGACGGCGAGCAGCTGATCCTTCATACCAGGTTTGTTCCTGCTCAGGCCGGAAGTATGCGGAAAGGCCGCCGGGTTCTGCTGTTCATAAGCAGAACCGGCGGCCTTCCTGCGGAGCGAAACCTACGCCGCGCCGTGCCGGTCAGCAGTCGTAGTAGAGCTCGAACTCGTACGGGTGCGGGCGGAGCCGCAGCGGGTTGATCTCGTTGCTGCGCTTGTAGTCGAGCCAGGTCTCCACCAGGTCCTCGGTGAACACGCCGCCCTCGGTGAGGTAGGCGTGGTCGGCCTCGAGGGTGTCGAGCACCGCCTCCAGCGAGCCCGGAACCTGCGGGATGGCCAGCGCCTCATCCGGCGGCAGCTCGTACAGGTCCTTGTCCACCGGCTCCGGCGGCTCGACCTTGTTCTTGATGCCGTCCAGGCCGGCCATCAGCATCGCCGGGAACGCCAGGTACGGGTTGGCCGACGGGTCGGGCACGCGGAACTCGATCCGCTTCGCCTTGGGGTTCGTCCCGGTGATCGGGATCCGCACGCACGCCGAACGGTTCCGCTGCGAGTACACCAGGTTGACCGGCGCCTCGAAGCCGGGCACCAGGCGGTGGTAGGAGTTCAGCGTCGGGTTGGTGAACGCGAGCAGCGACGGCGCGTGCTTCAGCAGGCCGCCGATGTAGTGCCGCCCTATGTCCGAGAGCCCGGCGTACCCCACCTCGTCGTAGAAGAGCGGGGACCCGTCCTTCCAGATGCTCTGATGGCAGTGCATGCCCGAGCCGTTGTCGCCGAAGACCGGCTTGGGCATGAACGTCACGGTCTTGCCGTTCTTATCCGCCACGCTCTTGATGATGTACTTGAACAGCATCAGCCGGTCGGCCGTGTTCAGCAGCGAGCCGAAGCGCATGTTGATCTCGGCCTGGCCGGGGCTGCCCACCTCATGGTGCTGCATCTCGACCTGGACGCCCGCCTCGATCAGGGCGCGCGTCATCTCCGAGCGGAGGTCGGTGTAGTGGTCGATCGGCGGAACCGGGAAGTAGCCGCCCTTGTACGGGGGCCGGTGCCCGAGGTTGTTGCCGCCGTCCTCGATTCCGGTGTTCCAGGCGCCCTCGATCGAGTCTATGTAGTAGTACCCGTGATCCGGCGCCGTCTCGAACCGCGCTGAGTCGAAGATGTAGAACTCCGCCTCCGGGCCGAAGAACGCAGTGTCGCCGATGCCCGTGCTCCGCAGGTACTCCTCGGCCTTGCGGGCGATGTTCCGCGGGTCACGGGAGTAGGGCTCGTGGGTCAGCGGATCGTGCACGAAGAACGTCAGGTTCAGCGTCTTGTAGGTCCGGAACGGGTCCAGCACAGCGCTGGCCGGGTCGGGAAGGAGGAGCATGTCCGACTCGTGGATCGCCTGGAAGCCGCGGATCGACGAACCGTCGAACATCAGGCCGTTGGTGAACACGTCCTCGTCGAAGACCTCAACGGGCACGGTGAAATGCTGCATCGTTCCCGGCAGGTCACAGAACCTGACGTCAATAAACTGGACGCCCTCGTCCGCGATAAATCTCAACACCTCGTCGGCGTTTGAAAACATTAACCCTCCCTGACCGGGCACGCATATCCGTATTCATAGGCACGCACTAGGCGGACGCCCTTGGGACGCTAGACGCTGGCAATTTCCACCTCGTGTCCCTTGTGTTTCGCACATGTTACGCGTGCGGGGCCGGCCGTCCTCAGCGGGGTAGGGGGCCCCTCATGGCCGGGCGGGGGATACCGTGGTGAGGTGGCCGATGAACAGTGGGCCGGCGCCGGGCCGGCCGGGGCGCCGCAGGCAGCGGGCGGACGGGTAGTTTCGACTTATCCCGGCGAGAAGTTCGGCCTGCCCCAAAGCGGGCCCCGTTCGGTCTCCGGAATGGGCCGCCGGCTCGCCGCACTGTTCGTCGACTGGATCTTGTGCGCGTTCATCGCGACCGCGCTGCTGCGCTCGCAGTACTGGGCGCTGGCCATCTTTGGCGCCGAGACCTGGATCCTGACCGCGCTGACCGGCACCACCATCGGCAAGCGGCTGCTCGGCCTGCGGGTTGCCCGGCTGGACGGGCGGCCGGTCGGCTTCGGCTGGGGCCTGGTGCGTACCCTGCTGCTGCTGGCCGTGGTGCCGCCGCTGGTCACCGACCGGGACCGGCGCGGCCTGCACGACAAGGCGGCCAACACCATCGTCGTGCGCATGTAGCCGACGGGGTGAGGAGGCCCCATGAGCGGCGTCGTTTTTCCGCATTATGTGCAGTTTTCCGGCGCCGATCATGGCCGGTACGCTGGCGCCGATCATAGCCGGCGCGCTGGCGTGCGCGTCAGCGAGCGCGGGGACGCGGCATCTTGGGCTGGCGGCCGCCACGCGGCATCGGGCCCTTCGGTGCCTGCAGCGACTGCGGCAGCGCCTTGAGCCGGAAGTTCAGGTCGGCGACCTCGGTGCCCTTGAGATCGCGCGGGAGCTTCATGATCTTGCGCTGCAACCGGCGGAGCGGGATCTGGCCTTCACCGTCCCCGACCTGGTAGTCGTGGATCGGGACGTCGAACGCGACCCGCGCGACCCGCTTCTTCTCGGCGGCCAGCAGGCTGGGCAGCCGGGTCGGGGAGCCCTCGCCGACCAGGATGACGCCGGGCCGGCCGACCGCGCGGTGCACCACATCCATGTTCCGGTTGGCGGCGATCGCCGGGGTGACGGTCCAGTTGCCGCGCATGCTCTGCAGGACCGCGGCGGCGGCGCCGGGCTGGCCTTCGATCGTCGAGTACTGCGCGGTCTGCGCGAACCGGCCGAACAGCAGCAACGCGACCAGGATGCCGAGCAGGACGCCCAGCGGGATGAGGAACCCGGCGAGCCCGGTCAGCAGGCCGACGACGACCAGCACGACCAGCACGCCGAGTCCGCTGCCGATCACGATCGGCAGGGCCCTCGGGTTGGCCTTGTGCACCAGCCCGGCCACCATGCGGAACTGCTGGATACGCCCGGGGGTAGCCTCGTCGTCGGGGTTTTTCTGCTTCGCCATGCACGGCAGGATATGGGTTCCTGAGCCTTAGTGGAAAACCGCCTCTGCGCCAGCCCACCCGCTACGGCGAGCCGTTCGCTACCGGCCTAACGAACCGGGCCGTGTGCCCGGTGAGCGGCCGGTGTGTCGGCGAGTTACCACTGCGGGGCGCGGAGCGCAGCGGGGGGTTCCGGGGGGTCGCCCCCCGACTAACACAGCAGCGCGATCTTCCCGCGGGTGTGGCCGGTCATGATGGCCCGGTGCGCCGCCGCGACGCCGGTGAGCGGGAACGTCTGCGTGACGATCACCCGGAGCCGCTGGTCGCGGACGAGCTCCACCAGGCCCAGGCGCGCGGCCTGCCGGATCTCGGTGCCGGGGTCGGCGCCCGGGGCGCCGCCGATCACCTTGATACCCAGGTCCAGCCCGCGGGTGAACGCGGCGATGGTCACGATTCGGCTCCGGGCGGCGACGAGCTCCAGCGAGACGTCGATGGCCTCGTCGGTGCCAACCGTGTCCACCGCCACATCGACGCCCTGCGGGGCCGCCCACCGGACGCGGTCCGCCAGGCCGTTTCCGTAGCTGACCGGGACGGCGCCGAGCTCGCGCAGGAAGTCGTGGTTAGCCGGGCTGGCGGTGGCGAGGACGCGCGCACCGCGATCGGCGGCGAGCTGGATGGCCATGACCCCGACGCCGCCGGCGCCGCCGTGCACCAGCACCGTGTCGCCCTTACGCACGTCGGTGACTGTCAGGGCGTGCCAGGCGGTAGCGCCGGTCAGCATCAGCCCCGCGGCCTGCGGCCAGTCCAGCCCGGCGGGCCGGGGCACCAGGGCCTGCGCCGGGACGAGGAGCTCGGCGGCGTACGCGCCGGGCGCCCGGTAGGCGATGACCTCGTCGCCCACGGTGAGCGGGCCGGCCCGGCCGCCCCCGGCCCGACGGCGGTGACCACTCCAGCAGCCTCGGAGCCGAGCCGGAGTGGCAGCCGGGACGGGTCCCGGCCGAAGGCGCCGCTGTAGGACTTGTAATCGATCGCGTTGACCCCGCTGGCGCGGACTGCGATGCGGGCCTCGCCGGGACCGGGCTCGCCGACCGCCTCGTCGGTGACGGTCAGGACGTCAGGGCCGCCGTACGCGGTGGCCAGCGCGACAAGTGACATGGCTTCTCCCGTGTTAGCCCGGGGGGGCGACCC
>CAVRHH010000022.1:0-27855 GCA_963720945.1 uncultured Actinomycetes bacterium
TCACATAGCCACAGTCTATCGAACACAGTATCGAGTGGCAAGGTGTTCGGGAGGTAGATCGGGCAGGCTTTCTGGCCCCGGCGCGCGGCTGAAGCGAGGGAGGGCGGGCTCGGGGAACGAAAGGACGCCGAGCCAGATGCGCAAGATGCGCGACGATCCCTATTTCCGCGACCTGATGCGGCGGTGGGCCCAGTGAGGCAGCCCCGTGCGGTGGTGCGATGCGGCGGACCAGTACGGCGGCATTGCGAGGTAGGTCCGGTGAGGCGGGGACGGTCATGCTGAAGCTGAGGGGCCGCGCCGACGCAAGCGGGCAGGCCTGGCCGGTGGCCGACGATGTATGGCGGGTCTGCATGCCGGAGGATGGAGACGGCGACCGCGACGGCGCCGGGAACGAAGGCCCCGCGAAGTCCCTCGCATGCCTGGTGCAGGCCGGGCGGCCCACGCCCCTTGGCTACGGCCTTTACCTCATCACCGAGGCTGAGACGGGGACGGTCGCGGTGCCCGGGACTCCCAGCCGCGCGATACCGGGGCCGCCCAGCCCGGTGCTCAAGCTCGGCCCCGAGCTCGCGCACCTCAGCGCGGGCGACATCATCCACGTGCCCGCCGATGCCCGCCGGGTCACCGTGCTCTGGAAGAACTCAGCCAGGCATAATGCCCTGCTGCTCACCGAGCAGTGCGACAACTACTGCCTCATGTGCTCCCAGCCACCGAAGGAACGCGACGATACCTGGCTGTTCGACCGGGCCAGGAAGGTGATCAGCCTGCTGCCCGCGAGCGCGCGTTCCCTCAGCCTCACCGGCGGCGAACCGACCCTGCACGCCGACGCGCTCACCGGCCTGCTTGAGCACTGCCAGCAAGTCGCCCCCGAGCTCTCGGTCCACCTGCTGTCGAACGGCCGCCGGTTCGCCGACCCGGCCTTCGCACGCCGTTACGCAGCCGTCGGTCTCGCCGACATCATGGCCGGCATCCCGGTGTACGCGCCCGAGCCTGGCCTGCACGACTTCATCGTCCAGGCCCCCGGCGCCTTCAATGAGACCATCCACGGCATCCTCGACCTGGCCTCGCTCGGCCAGGCGGTGGAGATCCGGGTCGTGGTCCAGCGGCACACGGTTCCCGTACTCGCCGGCCTGGCAACGTTCATCGTGCGGAACCTACCGTTCGTCGCTCAGGTCGCGCTGATGGGCCTGGAGATGACCGGCCTCGCCCGGCCCAATTCGGCGCTGGTCTGGGCCGACCCCGCCGATTACCAGCGCGAGCTTGCCGACGCGGTCGGCATACTCGTGACGGCCGGGATCTCGGCATGGATCTACAACCACCAGCTCTGCGTCCTCGACCAGCGCCTGTGGCCGTACGCGGTCCGCTCGATCAGCGACTGGAAGAACGACTACCTGGACATCTGCCGCTCCTGCTCGGTCCGCGGCGCCTGCGGCGGCGTCTTCACAACAAGCGGCAACCGCCTCAGCCCGCACCTGCGTCCGGTGCCCTGACCAGTCCGCCCGGCAGCCAGTGATAGGCGGCCCTTGCGCACCTGCAGCGCCCCGGGCGCTCCAGGTGCGCAAAGGGCCGATCTCGCGTCACTTGGCCGGGCGTTCGTTAGCTGCTGAACGTTGACGTGGGTATCCCGGATCGGCTCAGCATTTGAGCGCGTAGTTCCTACGCGCAGGAGACCTACAGCGACCGCCTGTGGTGGATTTCAGTGCCGCATCGAGTCCACGATCTCGGTGAGGAGGAATTTCACCTTCGCGGGGATCGGGCGGCCCGGGTAGGCTCGCTCGACCAGGTCCAGGCCCTCGTCTACCGTGGTGAAGCCGAGCTGACGGTAGAGCAGGATGATGTCGTCGGCGTCGATCTCGGCACGGGCTGCGAACAGTTTCATCGCGAGCAGGTACCTGGGCGAGGCGACGTCCACGATCAGCGAGTCACTGGAGTAGAAGCGCTGCGCGTCCGGGTCGGGACCGGGGAGGAACCCCTTCACCGCATCGTTCAGCCAGTCCTCCGTCAGTCCCCTGTGCTCGGCTACCACGGCCGCGGCCTGCCGGACCATGTTGGTCGGGATGAACACGGCGTCGAGATCGCGGGTCGCCCTCGTGGCGTCATAGGCGACTGCCAGAGCGGCGCCTCCGACGAGAAAGAGCTCGGCTCTGGCCCCGCGTGCCGCTAGTTCTGCGGAGAGGTCGTCCAGGAGCGCGCGGATGTCCTCCCGCCCAAGCCCGACGCTCATGCGCGATCGAGTGCCCCGCTGGTGATGAAGACACCACGACGGCGAAACGAAGACGGCGACTCGACCAGCGCACGCGGGTGCAGGCCGCGCAGGTCGGTGACGAACCACCAGGGCCATGCCTCACGTTCAGGCAGCCTGGCCCATGACGGAACCATCCATCCGTCCCTGCGGGCCAGGTACTCAGCCATCGCAGCGAACGCGGCATCGACCCGGCTGTCTCCGGTGCTCCTGGGAGCGGCGGACCACATCCGCGCCGCGGCGGAGACACCGTGGTGGTGCAGGACGCTTGTGTAGTCGTCCAGCAGCTGGACAAAGACGTAGCGCCAGAGCCTGCTCAGCCGCTCGTCATCCTGCAGCATGGCAAGAGCGCTGCCAGCAGCCTGGTCAGCCGTCTCAAACGCCTGCATCTCCACGCCTGTCATGCTAGCGGCCAGAGATGCAGCGAGGTGTCCGGCGGGGGCAGCCACATGCTTGATGAGGTGCCCCGCTGTCCGGCGATCAGCGCGACAAGCTCGCGCTGATCCTCACAACCAGGCACCTTACATAACCCCGCACACTCTGACGCCCGTCGGCCAGCAACGGACGGCGGGGCGCCTGGGGCCTGGCGCAGGCGCAGGACGCTACCGGATCTGCTTGCGCGGCATCATGCAAGCGAGGATCAGCGCTGCGGGCCATCCGACCGGGAACACGTTCAGGCAGATCACCAGGCCCAGGCCTTCCACTTGGCGGGCGATGCTGATCACGGTGGGCAGAATGTAGACACCGGCCAGCACGCCGATAATCGCCAGCCAGAACACCAGGCTGTCCGCCACCGCCGCCGGGATCACCGCTGCTCCCCATCGGTGGGGCGCCGGATCTCCGGCCTGGAGATCCTGCACCTGGGCGAGTATCCGGAACCGTTCTGGCGTGCGGGCGGTGTCTCCGCGGCGGTGTGGAGCGGGCGGCTGCCGAACTCCTTCGCTCTGCTCGCTCGCTGGGCGCAGTGAACGGGGGCTGCCCGGTGCTGCCGCGAAGCCTGCCGCTGGTGTCCAGGTAGCCTGACGGCCGGGATGCTTCTTGGCTGCCGTGTTACGGCGTACTACAATGAACTACATGAGCCAGCCACTGAGCGTCCGCCTGAATGACGCCACGATTAGCCGTCTAGGCGCCCGCGCCCAGCGTGTTCACCTGGCGCCCCGGACCCTCGCGCAGCGCTACGTAGAGGAAGGCCTGCGGATGGATGAGCATCCGCTGGTCCGGTTCGCCGACGGCCCGGCGGGCCGCCGCGCCCGGCTGATCGGGACCGGGAAGGACGTCTGGGAAGTCATCGAGGTCGTCCGCGACAATGGCGGTGACGCCGCCGAGTCAGCGCGCTACCTGGAGATCCCGCTCGGCCTGGTCCAGGCCGCCATCGCCTATTACGGCGCCTACGCAGCAGAGATCGACCAGCAGGTTGAGGCCAACCAGCGGGAGGCTGCTGAGGCGCACGCAGCCTACCTGGCGGGGCAGGCGGCCCTCCGGCGGTGAAGCTGCTGCTGGATGAGATGCTGGGTCCGGCGATCGCCCGGGAGTTGCGCTCACGCGGACATGACGTAGAGCCGGTCGCGGGTAATCCTGACCGCGAGGCCCTGTCAGATCCTGAGGTGCTGGCGCTCGCCCGTGCTGAGCACCGCGCCGTCGTCACAAATAACCTTCGCGACTTCCGCCCGCTGCACCATGAGGCAATAACACCCGGCGGGGCTGGCCACTTCGGCATGATCTTCATGCCCGGCAGCTACCGCCGCACCAAGGCCGATACCGGCAGGATCATCGCTGCCCTCGAAGAGATCCTCAACCGGTGCCCAGGAGAGAAAGGTCTAGCCAGTGGCGAGGCGTGGCTCTAAACAGGCGGGATCTTCTGGCTGACAGCTACGATCAGGCCGTGACTGGTGGTGCGTCGGCGGAATCGGGCGAGATCCGGCGAAGGCGGCAGGAGGGAGACAGTGTGACCACGGCCGCCACTTGGCCGGGATCGCGTTCAGGCAGATGACCAGGCCGAGGCCTTCAGCGAATCTGCTTACAACAACACGACCCCTTGCTCCCCCTTGCTCATGACCGCACGGTCAACACCCTCGCCGCCCGGTGGTGGATCCCACCCCCCGGGGCCAAGTCAGACGAGCAGCGCGCATGGTGGCCGCGTCATTTCCACCGGCGGGCCGGCGGCGGCGGGCGCGTCGGCGAGGCCGTCCGGGTCCTCCGCCCCCTTGGGGTGTCCAGGGTGGGGGGTGTCCGGCACCGCTGAGGACCAACACCTTCCCGGGCCGGGTCAGCGCACAATGGTTACTATGACACAATGATTGTTCCGCCCCGCCCACGAGGGGCGGAATGAAGCCCGTCTCCCCCAATGATTCGTTCACTGCTGGGCCTGGCGGACTGCCTGGCCTGCGGACTTCTGGCACCGCGCAGGGTCCTATCGGCTGGGGGGAACTTCGGTTTAGGGCGGGGATCGCGGTTTCCCCGGGCCCGATCCGGCTCGTGACGGCCGCGTACCGCCGCCTCACCAGAGGGGGTCTTCGGCCGGGAGGGCAGTGCCGGGGCCGGCGGGCGGCGGGTGCTCGTGCTGGGTCACCTGCGGCGGTGGTGACGGGCGGGAGCGCCGGGCGAGGGCGAGGCCGCCGAGCGCGGCCACGAAGCAGGACGCGCCCCCAACTGCGAGGCCGGTGCGCGGGCCGGTTGCGGCGATGATCCAGCCGATCGCTGGGCCGCCGATCGGCGTCGTTCCCTGGAAGGCGACCTGCCACAGCGCGATCGCCCGTCCGCGCATGCTCGGCTCCGCGCTGAACTGGATCGTGGAGTTGCCGATCGCGATGAAGGAGACACTCGCCCAGCCGACGAACAGCAGCGCGGCGTAGGCAAGGCCGAGAACGGGAGAAAATGCGCAGGCGAGGATCGCCGCGCCGAAACCGGCCGAGGCGATGATCATCGGGCGCAGTCCGGTCCGGCCCCGCGCGGCGGTGAACAGTCCCCCGATCACTGCTCCCACGCCCATCGCCGCGGTCATGAAGCCGTAGGCCTCCGCGCCGCCATGGAACGTCTGCCGGGCGAGGACCGGGAGCGTGACCTGGAATTCATATGCCAGCAGCCCGACCAGGCTCATCATCGCGAGCGGAATGGCGATGGTGGGAGTGCGTGCCGCGTAGCGCAGGCCCTCGCGCAGTTGGCCGCTGGCCCGCCCCGCCGGTGGGCTGGGCCGCAGGGCGGACCGGTCCATGATGAGCAGGGAGGTGACGACGGCCGCGAAGCTGGCTGCGTTCAGCAGGAAGCAGATCCCGATGCCGGCCGTGGCGATGAGGACGCCGCCGATGGCTGGCCCGACGGCCCGGGCCGCGTTCACCGTCACCGAATTCAGCGTGATGGCGTTGCGCAGCTCATCCTTGCCGACCATCTCCCGGACGAAAGCCTGCCGGGCGGAGTTCTCGAAGGCGTTGTTCAGGCCAAGGATGACGGCCAGCGCGCAGACCTGCCAGAAGCGGACCGCTCCGAGAACGGTGAGCAGCCCGAGCGCGAGGGCCTGGAAGCCCATGGCGATCTGCAGCACGATCATGAGCCGCCGCTTGTCCACCCGATCGGCGACAACGCCGCCGTAGGGGGCGAACAGCAGCACGGGCAGGGTCTGCAGGGCCACGGTGAAGCCCAGGTCCGTGCTGGAGTGGGTGAGGGTCAGCACGAGCCAGGACTGCGCCGTCATCTGCATCCAGGTCCCGGCGAGGGATATCGACTGGCCGGTGAAGTACAGGCGGTAGTTCGGGACCTTCAGCGAGGAGAACGTCTGGCGCCAGAACGCGCCCAGCCGGCGCCTCACGGCCGCCGTCCCGTCAGGTCCCTGGCGGGCCGCTCGACGACCGGCAGGGCATTGTCGGGCGTACGGCGCTCGTCGTCTCCGGGCCGCTCGATGAGCCGGCGAAGAACGCTGGCCAGCCCCACGTGCGCCGGGAATTCTGGCTGGCCGCCCAGCGGGGCGGCAGGCCGGACCTGGTCAGGCAACTAGCTCGGCATCCCCGGCCAATGCGGCCCACAGGGCCGCGTGGCTGCCGCCCCGCCTGAGCAGCAGGGTGGGGGTCCACCAGGTAGGTGCGGCCAAGGCGATCAGCTGGCTTCGAGCCAGGCGACCTGGTTGGGGGTGGGCGGCACGCCGCTGATGGGGATGCGGACCGCCCAGGGATGCTGGCGGCGCCCGGCCAGCCTTGACCACGCGAAGGAGTCCGGTGAGTGCGGCAAGGCCGCCGGTCGCGGCGAGCGCGCAGCTGATGTCCGGACTGTAGAGGAACATCCCCTTCCAGTTCACGAACATCACTGCCTGCGCAGCCCTTCCGTGCTGCGACGGCGACTCGTGCCGCCCATCGGCATCGGCCTCCTCACAGGTCCGTTCCTCACAAGCGTGCACTCTGGTGACAGTCAGCGAGCAGGGGCAAAGGGCCCTGCAACGGGATTCCCGGGGCCAGTACTCAACTATTTCTATCGGAATGATCTAATTACAGGAACGGGGGACGCTGCCTACGGCGCCGTGCGGCGCGCGATGGCGCCAGGCCGCCACCGCGCCGGCCACGCCCGCCGCCCCCACCCCGGCCGTGGCCAGCCGGGCCGGGCTGCGGTAGGCCGGCCGGCGGTAGAGCGACATCGGCAGCACGCCCACGTGCATGGACATGTCCCGGGCGCCGTCGTCGCGGCTGAAGGCCACCGGCCAGGTGCCGAGGCCCTCATCGGTGAGGTCGAGCCGGAACAGGTACGGGTCCGCCGGGTCGTCGGCGTGCAGCCGGTGCGCCCGGCGCAGCCGCGGCACCGGGGTGTACGCGCGCAGCATGAGGTGCCTGCCCTGGACCAGCACTTCCGCGCCGCCCCCGATGAGCATCCGCGGCCGCGCGTTGGTGAGGGTGCCCGGCGCCAGGCCGTACCAGCCGCACAGTTCGTCCCACACCGCGGGCTGTTCCGGCACGTCCAGCCGGGGCTCGTCGGCGCGGGCGCCGAGCACCTCGCGCAGCAGCGCGTCGCTGATCCGGTGGGGCGTCAGGGTACCGGTGTTGCTGAACGAGAGCACCGCCACGCCATCGTCGGGCGCCAGCAGCATGGCCGAGATGAACCCGGGCCAGCCGCCGCCGTGCCCTACGGTGCGGTGGCCGTCGACCTCATTGCGCCAGAACGCCAGGCCAAGGCCGGGCAGCCGGGGATCCGGCCGGTACTGCGGCTGGAACATCTCCCGGAGGCTTTCCGGTGTCAGCGGCAGCCCGCCGCCGCCCAGCAGGGCCGCGGCGTACCGTGCCATGTCCGCGGTGGTGGAGAACACCGAGATGGCCGCCTGCACCGCGATGTCTCGGTCCTTAACCTTCCTGAGCCCGTGCCGGCGCAGCGTGTACCCCGTCGCGAGCTGCCCGGCGATCGCGTCGGTACGGACGAAGTCCGTGGTGTCCAGGCCGAGCGGGCCGAACACGTGCGTCCGCATGTAGGAACCGAACGGCCCACCGGACACGTCTTCCACGAGCTGCCCCAGGACCGAGAAGCCGTGGTTGGCGTAGGCCCATTTGGTGCCGGGTTCGACCTCAACGCGGAGCCTGCCGCGATAGTAGGCGGCCAGCGACGGCCCCGGCCGGTCCGCCGGAACCGCCAGCCCGATCGTGGGCCGGAGCACATCCGTTACGTTCCGCAGCTCTCCGATCCCGCCGGTGTGGGTCAGCAGCTGGCGGATGGTCACCGGGCCGAACGAGGCCCGGGCCGGGGTAAGCCGGAAGGAGCGCAGGTGCCGGCTGACCGGGTCGTCCAGGTCGATCAGGCCCCGGTCGCGCAGCTGCATAATCGCAACCGCCGTGAACGTCTTCGAGATCGAGCCAACCCGGAAAACGGTGTCCTTGGTGATGGGAATGCCGCGCGCCCGGTCCGCGACCCCGGAACCCAGGAAGAACTGAAGCCCCCCCGGGCTGACCACGGCGGTGGCCAGGCCGCCCGATGGATGGGCGTGCAGGATCTTGCCGATTGTTAACGCGAGCCGTGTCTCCTCAACCGAGTTGGCGGCCATGGGTCGATTCTTCCTGCCCGCCCGTTTCGTGTCATGCCCTAGTAGAGCACGAATACCTCGAATGTCAGCAAGCCGCTGGCTAACCCGCCGCTGCCCGTGTCGGTTCCTAGGCGACGGCGGGCACGCGGAGCAGGGACTTGAGCGGGACGGAACGCGTCGTGCTCCCGCCCCGGTACCGGGACGGGAGCACGACGATGAGAGTGAGTCAGCGGCGGGCGCGGTGCGAGTTCGTGGTGTCACTCTCCCGCTCGATGTGGAAGAACGACGACCGGAGCACCAGCCGGGCGAACAGCATCAGGATCAGGCCGACGCCGAAGATGCCGATCAGCGACCAGATCTGCGACGCGGGCGCACTCAGCAACGACTTCACCACGATCCAGACCAGGAACCCGGCCGCGGCGATGGGCAGCACGCCCAGCGCCACCGCATCCCACAGGCTGGTGAAGACCCGGCGCCGGTAGTACACGATCGTGGCGAGCGCGGTGAGGATGTAGAAGATCGCGAACAGCAGCCCGGTGACGTCCACCACGTCGGTAAAGGCGTTCTGCAGGGTGGTGGCCAGCAGGTAGACCCAGCTGAGCCCGATGATCAGCAGCCCGACGATGATGCTGGCCGAGACGGGGGTGGCGAACCGGCGGGAGACGTTGGCCAGGAACTGCGGCAGGACCCGGTAGCTGGCCATGCCGTAGACGATCCGCGCGCTGAGCACGATGCCGGTCCCGGTGGTGGCGATGACCGACAGCGCCAGGGACAGCGCCATCACCTTGGCCCAGCCGCTGCCGCCGAGCGCCTGCGCCGCGTAGACCAGCACGGTGGAGGAGTGGGCCTGCAGCTTGGCCGGTGACACGACGCCCTGCAGGCCGACCTCGGACAGCGTGTAGATGATGGCCAGGAGCACGACCGCCATGATGGCGGCCCGGCCGGGGTTCACCCGCCGGTGCTTGACTTCCTCGTTGACGTAGAGGGTGCCGTCCCAGCCGGTGAACATGAAGACGGACGCGAGGAACCCGGCGGCCAGGCTGCCCTTGCCGCCGATCCCGGTCGGGCTCAGCCAGCCACGCGTCGCCGGGAAGGTCCCCGGGTGATGGTTGAGTACCGCCCACAGGCCGACGATCGCGAAGCCGATCAGGATCGCGTACTCCACGACGGCCATGCCGACCTGGGTCTTCGCGGTGATGCGGATGCCGACCACGGCGATGATGAGCATGATCACGCCGACGACGGTGGCGATGATGATGTTCGACCAGGTGCTCGTGGAGTTGGATCCGAACACCGCCAGGACCGACGGGCCGAGCACCTCGACCCCGCTGACCGTGGCGATGACGTAGGCGGCCACCATCAGCCATCCGGTCAGGAAGCCCAGGTACGGGTTGATCGCCCGGCCGACCCACTCAAACGACGCGCCGCAGTTGGCGTTCCAGATGTTCAGCCGCCGGTAGGCGTTGGCGATGATGAGCATCGGAATGGCGGTCAGCAGGATGATCGGGCCAGTGCCGTAGGCGGTCGCCGCGGCGACGGCGGCGAGGGTGAGCCCTACCGACGCCGCCGGGGCGGACGAGGCCATGCCGATGACGGTGTCCTGAGCGACGCCGATTGCGTCCGGCTCCAGCCGGGCCGCATGCGTCGGTACGTGTCCGGCCAGGGACGTTGCGGTTTGATCCGCCATTTGCTCTCCTGTCGTGACGGGCCTGGTCGCGGCCGCTCAGCAGCCCGCGGGCGGGGAAGGTACGGCATCGCCGAATCCGGATTGGACGCGGCGGAAGGCCGACGCTCACCGGCCAGCGAACCTGCGGCTCGTCGGCATTTGCTTGCGTTTAGTAAGAACATTTGTGCGTACCGTGATCGGCGGTAGGCGCAATCAGTAGGAGTTCAGCTGAGCGCATTTCGCTGACGGCGTTGTCAGCTGGCGTACCTCAGGGTCTGCTATGCGCGGGATCATAGCGTTCATTCGCGGACACTATTCACCATGCTGGAATGTTTTTACTTTCTCGTCATGCAGACCACAGAATGGCCATGGAGGCAGATACAGGGCGGCTGGCCGCCCGGCGCTTCCTGGCCCGGGATGAGCTGACTGTCGTGGCTGCTCAGGAAGGACTATAGAAAACAGCTAGCGACAGCTGCCGCCTATCGTGATCCCGGCCCGAATATGCGGTGGATTATAAATGCCGCGGGCCGAGTTCTGCATAACTACCCCGGTTCCGGGCGGGCTGGCCATCTGGCGGTGGCTGCGCCGGATCCGCGTCCCGCCAAGGGGTGTGATCCGGTTCCGTCGCGGCCGGGCCACGGGCGCGGGGGACGACGGGGGCGGGACCTGCGCCCGGCGGCTGACTCCGGCGGGCTCCGTGGCAGCCGGTCTATGAATACCCGCTGGTAATAATTCGGCGGGAGCGGAAACGCGTCATGTCCGGGCACTCTCAGCCGCGATCTACACAGGTGTCGAATTGCCGATCCGGCATTGTTTGCTCCTTGTTACAGCAAAACTATTGCCCTATGCATTCGTCATCCCCGGCGGGTCTTTCCGCTGAATAGCGGGTCACAATGCCGACGGTACGCCCGCTCGTGAGCTGCGCTGCCCGGGCCGCTGGCGCCGACGGTACGCCCGTCAGGAGAACGCCGCGCGGGCTAGCGTGGAGGGCAGGTCGTTACCGAGGAGCATGTCGTGACCGAAGAAGTCAGTCAGGTCAAGCCGGTCGTGGTCAAGGGCGTCGCGATCGGCGGCGGCATGCCCAAGATCCTGGTGCCCCTCACCGGCGCCAGCGCCGCCCAGCTCCGGGCCCAGGCCGCCGCGCTTCCGCTCGCCTACGCCGATATCGTCGAGTGGCGCGCCGACTACTTCGGGGCCCTCACCGACACCGCCAGCGTCCTGGCCTGCGGCCGCGCCCTGGCGGATCAGCTGGCCGGCACGCCGGTCCTGTTCACCTGCCGCACTGCGGCCGAGGGCGGCCAGGCCGCGATCGGCGACGAGGCATACGGCGACCTCAACGTGGCCGTGGCGGAGTCGGGTACAGCAGACCTGGTCGATGTCGAGTACCAGCGCCAGCCCGCGGTGGTCGAGCGGGTGATCGGCGCGGCCCACGCGACCGGTGTGCACGTCATCGCCTCCAACCACGACTTCGCCGGGACTCCTGCCCGGGACGAGATCGTCGCGCGTCTGCTGGCGATGCAGCGGCTGGGGGCCGACATCTGCAAGATCGCCACCATGCCGCACTCGCCCGCCGACGTGCTGACCCTGCTCGACGCCACCCGCATCATGGCCGAAGAGCACGCCGACCGGCCGCTGATCACCGTGGCGATGGGCGCCCTCGGGATCGTCTCGCGGGTGTCCGGCGAAACCTTCGGCTCGGCCGCCACCTTCGGCATGGCCGGGACCCCGTCCGCGCCCGGCCAGATTCCCGTCGAGGACCTGTACGCGGTCCTGACGGTGCTCAGACGCGCGCACTCCGGATGATGGTCACGTTTCCCCGGGCTTACCCTTGGCCAGCCATCCCTTCGCCTTCGCGGGCGGCCGGAGCCGGTACGGCCTGCTGCTGACCGGACGGCACGGCGGGCTCATCCTGGTGCGGTGCGACGCTGCGCCCGTCGCCGGGATGCAGGCTGCCCGCCACGGCGACGCTTCCCGGGGGCGCGAAGGCCGGCCCGGCCGGCGGGGTGCGCGGCTGGCCAGGTTGACCGGGATCAGCAGCGCAGCCAGGCTGATCATGGCGACGATGGCCATCACGACCAGGCCGCCCTCCGACATCGTGGTGTGAACGCCGGACTGAGGCGTCGAGAAGGCGTACCAAACCAGCGGCATAGGCCATTACCTCCTTCGTGCCGTTGCTTTCCCTCTGGGCTTTCGCCTTCCCTCTGGCATACACGCCGTCATCTGGCCTGTCGAGGGACCTCTGGCCCGCTTTCCCGGTCCTGCTGGCCGGGATGGGCCGGTCAGCTAGGCCGGCTTGCCCGCGTCAATCCAGTGCTGAAACGCCGCGACCTGAGCTTCGGGCCACGGGCCGTCGCACGGCATCTTCCCGCTCCGCAGCGCGCCGGCGATGGCGTCGGCATGAGCGGCGACGTCGGAGTAGTCGAAGAGATCGAAGGCCTTCCGCATCGACTCCTGGTCCTTCGCGCGGAACAGGGGCCTGATGTCGCGGGCGAAGCTGACCGTGTCGTCCGGGCTGGCTGTGGTCATGTGATGTCCTCCTCGGGCTGTAGATTATGCGCGCCGGGGCGCGGGTGATGGTGGCTGCTCAGGGGCGCACGCAAAGAGCAGGCGATGCAGCAACCGGCTTTCGCCGGCCGTGTAGTAGCCCTTTTTGTCGGTAAAGATGCTGCGGAAGTTATTTTCATAATGCATCTGGAGCCGGGGGACGGTACCCGTGTACGCGAATTCCTCCCGTACCGTGTCCCCGTGCGTCAGCTGTCCGGTGGCCAGCTGGTGATCAAGGTAGAGATGCGTGGCCTCGCCGAGGCGCAGGATGGTGTGCTTGGCCGGGACCGGCACAGCCCAGCTCGTCTCGATGGTGCCCGCGTTCTCCCGGCCGTTGCTCCGGAAGCGGACCGAGGCCCGGAAGGTGCTGCTGCGCTCGTCCAGGACGGCCAGCTGATCGATCGCGGTGAGCTGGAGAAAGCGGTACGCGGCGCTGAGCGCGTTAATACCCGAGTCGACCCAGCTATTGACGTACACCTGGTTGTGGGCACGTCCCCGCTCGCGGTAGGGATCGGCGAACGACGCCAGGTACCCGGAGAAGGCGCCATAGGTTTCCTGCCACGCAAGCGCGTGGTCCATGGCCCACAGCACTTCCGGCGCATGGGCCGCGTGATAGAGGCCAATCACCTCTATGCCCTCGCCGAAGCCCAGGATGTCGTCCACTTCGGCAAGAGACGATCCCAGCGGCTTTTCCATCAGGACGAGGCGGGGGCGCTTGTCGTGCGCGGCCAGCCTGCGGTATATCCCGGCGTGGGTCGGCGTCGGCGTCGCCACGATGACGGCCGAGGGCGAGCTGTCCAGCAGATCGTCAACGCGGCGGTAAACGGGTAGCTGCCGTCCCCGGTAGCGCAGCGTGCGGCCGGTGCCGGTATCGGCGCCGCCGATCACGTCCACACCCTCGATCTGCTCGAGGGCCTGCACATGAAGGTGCCCGATCATCCCGAGCCCGACGATTCCTACGGTCTGGCCCATTGCTCCTCCCAGCACGCGCGCCGCCCGGCGCGCTGGCCGCTCGTGGTCATCTCACGGCTCCTGGCCGGAGAACTTCGTGCTCTGGCCGGCGACCATCGCCACCACGTCGGCGTCCTCACCGAGCGCCTGGTCCAGCCAGCCGAGGACGCGGGGAACGGCGGTCGCGAGCGGTCCCCTGGCCAGCGGGACCACCTCGTCGGCGCGCACGTCGCTGACCGGCGCGCCGAGGCCGCGCAGGTGGCAGATCCAGGCGGCCAGCACGCGGGTGGCGGCCGCGGGCACCCGGCCCGCCGCCCGCTCGGCGCGCAGCACGGGCAGGATGCGGATCGGGAGCTTCTGCGAGCCGTCAGCGGCGATCCGGTCCAGCCGGTCGCGCATCCGCGCGTTGCCGAAACGCTCCAGCAGCGCGGTCTCATAGGCGGCGACGTCCGCGGCGGGCTGGTCCAGGTGCGGCGCTGCCACCGCCCACCACTCCTGCACCCAGGACCGGCACGTGTCGTCGGCCACCGCCTCGGCCACGGTCTGCCGGCCGCGGATGGACCCGGCGTAGGCCAGCAGCGAGTGCGCGCCGTTGAGCAGCCACAGCTTGCGGTGCTCGTACGGCGTTATGTCGTCGGTGAACGTCGCGCCGGCGTCCTCCCAGCGCGGCCGGCCGGCCGGGAAGGCGCCGCTGAGCACCCACTCGTGAAACGGCTCGGTCACGACCGGGCAGCGGTCATCGAACCCGGTGGACCGGAGGACGGTGCGGACGTCGCCGGGCGTCGCGCGGGGCGTGATCCGGTCGACCATGGTCGTGACGACGGCCACCGAGGCCCTCAGCCAGCTGGCCAGTCCGTCGTCGATCAGTTCGGCCAGGTCACCCACCACCCGCTCGGCCAGCGCACCGTTGCCGGGCGTGTTGTCGCAGGGCACCAGCGCGAGCGGGCCCGCGCCGGCCTTGCGCCGGGCTGCGATCCCGGCGACCAGCCGGGCGGGGGCCGTGCGCACGAGCCCGGTGAGGTCGTTGCGCAGCACCGTGATGTCGGCCTGGACCTCGGGGCGGCCGGTGCCGAGGCCGCCGTCGGCGCCGCGCAGATACCCCGCTTCGGTCACGGTGATCGTGACCGCGGACAGCTGGGGGTCCTCGAAATAGCGGAGCCACGCGTCGTTGTCGGCCGCCGTATGCGCCCGGGAGAGGCTGCCCAGCACCTCGAACCGGTCCGCGTCACCGCCGCATGACACGAGCGTATAGAGCCCGTCCTGCTCGTTCAGCTCATCGACCAGCGGCGAGCTGCCCCGCCCGGTGAAGGCCGCGAATCCCCACTGCGCGGCGTCCGGGGCGTGCCCGGTGTACCAGCACGAGTGGGCGCGGAAGAAGTTGCCGAGTCCCAGGTGGACAAGCCGGACCGGGGCGGCGGCGCGGCCCCGGCCCGCGGTTCGTGACAGCCGCGGCGCGCTCACAGCTTGAAGACCGCGGCCGGGCGGCCGATGACCAGGTCACTGGCGGTCTCGGCGGCCTCCTCCGGATCCAGCCGGTGCTCGGCGACCAGTCGCGCCAGCACGCCCGCGTTGACGCGGCGCGACATGTCATGCCGGGCCGGGATCGAGCAGAACGCCCGGGTGTCGTCGACGAAACCGGACGTCCGGGAGAAACCGGCCGTCTCGGTCACGCCGGCGAAGAACCGCCGGATGGCGTCGGGAGCGTCGAGGAACCACCACGGCACCCCGGCGTACACGCACGGGTAGAACCCGGCCAGCGGCGCGAGCTCGCGCGACCACACCGTCTCATCGACGGTGAAGGCGACCAGGTGGAAACCCGGATGGGTGCCGAAACGGTCGAGCAGCGGGCGGAGCGCGTCGGTGAACTCGATGCCGATCGGGATGTCGGCGCCGGCGTCCGGCCCGAACCGCTCGTACGTGGGCGTGTGGTGGTTGCGCCGCACCCCCGGATGCAGCGCCATGACCAGGCCGTCGTCGCAGGACATCCGGGCCATCTCCCGTAGCATGTGCCGGCGGAACGCCACCGCTTCGGCGCCCGTGGCCGTCCCGGCGAGGGCCGCCCGGTAGATGCGCGCCGCCTCCGCGGGCTCGAGCGGGTCGGTCCGCACATCCGGGTGGCTGTGGTCGGCGGAGGTCGCACCGTGGGCGATGAAGTAGCGGCGGCGCTCCTCCAGCGCGCTGACATAACCGGCGTAGCCGCCGGTGTCGGTCTGCGCGGCCTCGCCCAGCCGGGCGACCGCGCCGGCCCATCCCGGCTGGGCCGGCTCAAGGTAGCGGTCCGGGCGGAACACCGGGATCACCCGTCCCGGCCAGGCCGGGTCGGCGGCGAGCGCGGCGTGCGCCGCGAGGTCGGAGGCGGGGTCGTCGGTGGTCGCGAGGACGGTGATGCGGAAGCGCTCGAACAAGGCCCGCGGGCGGTACGCGTCCTGGCCGAGGCGCCCGGCCACCTCGTCGTAGATCGCGTCGGCCGTCTGCTTCGACGGGCGCATCGTGACGCCGAAGATGCCGGCCAGCTCGGCCTCGAGCCAGAAGCGCACCGGCGTGCCCCGGAACAGGTCCCAGCGTTCGCACATCAGCCGCCACGCGGTCCGCGCCGCGGCTTCGGAGAGCGGGCCCTGCCCGACCCCGAGGGCGTCCAGCCCGACCCCGTCGGCGTGCAGCAGCCGGGTCACGTAGTGATCCGGGGTCACGAACAGCGTCGCCGGGTCCGGGAATGGCTCATCGTCCAGCAGCAGCCGCGGATCGACGTGGCCGTGCGGCGAGATCACCGGCAGGTCGCGGACCGCCTCATACAGCGACCGCGCGATCGCCCGCTCGCCCGGTTCGGCCGGGAGCAGCCGGTCCGGGTGCATCATCTGTCCCGATCCGGGCCCCGCCATAGTCGTATATTCTGCTGGCCAGGCTGCCCGGGGCAACCCTTGGGGTAGCCGGAAACGCACCCGGCTCACGTGGGGGTGTCAGATGGCCGGCCCGGCGAGCCCGGCGACCACGGGGGTCGCGCAGATCGGCGGTACCGGCGGCGTCCTCACCGAGGATGACATCCGGGCGTTCGTGCACGACCAGCTCGGCGCCGCCCACCTGGACGGGCGCAGCGTGTGCGTGCTGGTGCCGGACGGCACCCGCAGCTGCCCGCTGCCGCTCATCGTGCCGGCGATCCATGACGTCCTGCACGGGCGGGTCAGCCGTCTCACGGTGCTCGTCGCGCTCGGCACACACGCCGCGATGAGCGAGCAGGAGCTCGCCGCGCACCTGGGTTACGACGCCGGCGCGCTGGCCGGCCGCTATCCGTCGATGACCGTCCTCAACCACGCGTGGTGGGATCCGTCGTCGTTCGCGGAGGTCGGGACGATCAGCGCGGACCGGATCGCCGAGCTGTCCCACGGCATGCTGCACCACTCCGCCCGTGTGCGCGTCAACCGCGCCGTGGTCGAGCACGACGTCACGGTCATCGTCAGCCCGGTGTTCCCGCACGAGGTCGTGGGGTTCTCCGGCGGCAGCAAGTACCTGTTCCCCGGCGTGTCGGGCCGGGAGCTGATCGACCTGTCGCACTGGCTGGGCGCGCTGATCACCAGCTCGCAGATCATCGGTACCCGCGGGATCACCCCGGTCCGCGCGCTCATCGATGAGGCCGCGTCGATGGTGCCCGGTGAACGGCTCGCCCTCTGCATGGTCACGAAGTCCGGCACCGAGGACCTGCACGCGATGATGTTCGCTGACCCGCCGGCGGCGTGGGCGGCCGCGGCGGACGTGTCGGCCGAGACGCACATCCGCTACCTCGACGCCCCGGTGCGCCGGGTCCTGTCGCTGATCCCCGCCAAATACGGCGACCTGTGGACCGGCGCCAAGGGCTTCTACAAGGTGGAGCCCATCGTGGCCGACGGCGGCCAGGTCGTGCTGTACGCCCCGCACATTCACGACGTCGCCGCGACCCATCCGGCGATCGCGGAGATCGGGTATCACTGCCGGGACTACTTCGTTAAGCAGTGGGACCGCTTCAGGGGCTACCACTGGGGCGACCTCGCCCACTCCACCCACCTGCGCGGCGCGGGCACCTGGGACCCGGTGCACGGCGAACGCGACCGGGTCACGGTCACCCTGGCCACCGGGATCCCCGGGGACGTGACCCGGTTGGTCAACCTCGACTACCTCGACCCGGCCGGGGTCGACCCCGCCGCGTGGGCGAAAGATCCGGGCACGCTCGTGGTGCCCGACGCCGGCGAGGACCTGTACCGGCTGCGCTGAACCAGGTCGGCGCTACCCGGTACGGGTGGTCAGCCGGCCGGTCGCCAGGGCACCGGTGTCGATGGCGTCCAGCGTGGTGACCACGATGTCGGCGTGCGCCGCCGCCAGCAGGTCGGCGTCGTCGGCCCGGGCCACCCCGATCCCGGTCATGCCGCCGGCCTTGGCCGCCTGGACGCCGGCGACCGCGTCTTCGAGCACGATCGCGTCGCGCGGTTCGACGCCGAGGTCGTGCGCGGCGGCCAGGAAGATCTCGGGGTCGGGCTTGCCGTGCGCGAAGTCACGCCCGGACAGGTCGGCGTCGAAGTACTCCAGCAGCGTCAGGCCGGGCCGGATGGTGGGGGAGGAGATCCCCTGTTCCTTCGCGAACGTGTCGAGCCGGATCTTGCCCAGCAGCAGCCCGGCGTTCTTCGACGACGACGCGTCCGCGATCAGCAGGCCGGCGTCCTTGACCGCGATCGCGAACCGCAGCGCGTCGGGGTAGGCGGTGAAGTCCCCGGCCTGGATGAGGCGCACGACCATCTCCTGCTTGCGCTGCCCGTACTCGGCGGCCCGCTTTTCGGCGTCGGGTACGCGGAAGTAGTCGAGCGCGGCGCGGGCGCCGGCCATCCGTGGTTTCCCGGACATGTACTGCTGGTAGACCTGCGGCGTGAACGCGTCCGGCGACCACGTGGTCTCGTCACGGATGTCCGCCCAGTCCGACTCCATCAGCTCACGCAGCGACTCGCGCCACGCCTTCTCGTGCGGCGAGTCGACCAGCACCCCGTCGACGTCGAAAATCGCCCCCCGGAATGTCGGCATGGGGCCCTCCTGTCAGTTGTGGGCCGGAGGCCCGTGTCAGTTGCGGGCCGGAGGCCCGTGTCAATTGTGGGCCTGCGGGCCGTGTCAATTGTGGGCCTGCGGGCCGTGTCAATTGTGGGCCTGCGGGCCGTGTCAATTGTGGGCCTGCGGCCCGGGGATGGCCGCGTCCTGGCCGAGCTCGAAGACGGCCCGGTCGCCCGGGCATAGGTCACGGACGTCACCGCGGACCCCGGCCCGGACCGGGTGGGCGGCGCCCTCGGGGTGGCTGGCCAGGGTCAGCCGATCGGCGCTGAGCGTGACGTGGATCGGGGTCTGCCGGAACTGCATCGAGAACGACAGGCTCTTGAGCTGGACGGGGAGCTCCGGATCGAAGTACAGGACGCCGTCCCGGACGTGCGTGCCGGCGTAACAGCGCTGCACCAGGTCGAGTGTCCCGGACATGACCCCCACGTGGATGCCTTCCTTGGTGGTGCCGCCCTGGATGTCGTCGGCATCGCTCTGCAGCGCGATCAGGAACCGGTCCCACGAGCTGGCCGGGTCGAGCGCGGCGAGGACCCCCGCGTGGGTGACGAAGCTCAGCGTCGAGCCGTGCGAAGTGCGCCGGTCGTAGTAGGCGATGTTCCGCATGGCCGTGTCGCCGGTGTAGTCATACCCGAGCCGCCCGAAGGTCTCCCGGAGCTCCTCCTGGCGGAACAGGAAGAAGAGCATCACTGTGTCGGCCTGCTTGGTGACCTTGTAACGGTTGGGGTCGTTGCCTTCCGCGCGCAGGATGCGGTCGAGCCGCTGGATGTTCCCGTACTTGGCGCGGTAGGCGTCCCAGTCGAGCTCCTCGAGATTCTCGTACCCCTCGAACTGGCTGATGATCCCGTCGTCGTGGAACGGGACGAACATCCGGCGGCTCATGTCCTGCCACAGCGCCAGCTCGTCGTCGCCGATGCCCAGCCGCCCGCGCAGCGCCTCCACCCGGCTGTTCGGCAGCAGCGGCAGCATCTTGCCGGCGATGTCGCACAGCCACGCCACCATCACGTTGGTGTAGGCGTTGTTGCGCAGCCCGCCCTCCCGCGCGTCCGGGTACTTGTCGTGGAACTCGTCCGGGCCCATCACGCCGTGGATCTCATAACGTTCGCGGCTGGGATTGAAGTGCGCGATCGACGCCCAGAAGCGCGCGATCTCCAGCATCATCTCCGCGCCATAGTCGGCCAGGAACGCCTGGTCACCGGTGGTCTGGAAGTAATGCCAGAGGTTGTAGAAGATCGCCGCGTTGACGTGCCGCTGGTTGCGGCTCAGGTCCGGCTCCCAGTGACCGGACAGCGGGTTGAGGTGGACCCGCTGGGTCTCTTCGCTCCCGTCGCTGCCGCTCTGCCACGGGAACATCGCCCCCCGCAGCCCGGCCGCGCGGGCCGCGGCCCGCGCCTCGCCGATCCGCCGGTAGCGGTACATCAGCAGCCCGTGGGTGACCTCGGGCAGCCGGACGTTGAAGAACGGGAACGCGTAGATCTCGTCCCAGAACACGTGCCCGCGGTAGGCCTCGCCGTTGAGCCCGCGGGCGGGCAGCCCGGCGTCCAGGTCGGCGGTGTGCCGCGAGCAGACCTGCAGCAGGTGCGCGATGTGCAGCCGCAGCAGCATCTGCACGCGATCGTCGCCGGACACGCGCACGTCACATACCCGCCACAGTTCTTCCCAGGCCGCGATGTGGCGCTCGAACGAGGCGGCGAAATCGGTGTGGCGGGCCGCCGACGTGGCCGCCTTGACCAGCGTGTCGCTGACCGCCGGGTCCCGCGACGTGAAGAACGTGACCACCTTCTCGACCCGCGTCGCCGTGCCCTGCTGCACGTCGAACGCCAGCACCTGCTGGATGTAGTCCTCCATCTGGTAGAGCGTCCGCATGACCGGGAGCGGCCGCTCGCCGTTGAACAGGCGGGTGCGGGCCGCCTGGCTGATATACAGATTCGACTGCCGGGTCTCCACCTTCAGCGCGATGACCTCCGGCCCGAACGTCCGCGGCGACACCGGGTTCAGGTGGCGGCCTTCCAGCTGCTGATAGCGCGCGACACCGTGGTTGTTGATCCGGCCGTCGAGCGCCGAGATCACCTCCATGCGCCCCGACCAGTTCTCCGGGGTCAGCGTCCACTCGATCCCGGCGTGGTGAGCGTCGGCCATGCTGACGAACCGGCGGCTTTTCAGCGTCGTCTCCCGGCCGCCACGATCACGGAAACGAAGGTGCCGGATGACCGTCGCGTACCGGATATCGAGCTCGTGCCGGTAGCCGAGCAGCTCGACGTCGGCGAGCCGGATGGCATCCTCCTCTTCGAGGCGCAGCTCGAGGACCAGCCAGTTCGGCAGGTTGACGAGGTCCTCGTTGAGCACAGGAAGACCGCCGAGGATCGTCGTTTCCCGGTTGTAGCCACCATGGAAGTACGTACCTGGATAGTGCACCCCGTCGGCTTCCTCCCACTCCGCCGCGCCCCGTGTGCACAGGTAGCCGTTGCCCGTCGAGGTGAGCGCTTCGCGGAGCCCCTCGTCCTCCGGATCGAAACCGTCATAGCTGAGCAAGAAACCGTCCACGGCACCACACTGTCACGCCGGCGGCCCCGGGCACGAGACCGGCGGCGCTGAAGGGGAGCCGCTAGGCCCCGTGACAGAATGTTAATTCGCCATTCAGATCTAGCCGAGGTGATCACGATGACGAGCCTGGTGGAGCGCCCTCTCACCGGCGAGTTCTCGGCGGCCGCGGCGAAGGTGAGCGTCCTGCTCCAGTCCGCGGCGCCCCTGGGCGTCGCGTTTTCCGGCGGTGTCGACTCCTCGGTGCTGCTCGCGCTGGCCGTACGGGCCCTCGGCGCCGGGCAGGTCATCGCCATCCTCGGCGTGTCACCCAGCCTCGCGGCGGACGAGCGGCGCGCCGCCCACGAGGTCGCCGCGTTCATCGGCGCGCGCCTCGTCGAGGTGCAGACCCGGGAAGGGGACAACCCCGCCTACCGGGCCAACGGGCCTGATCGCTGCTTCCACTGCAAGGACGAGCTGTTCAGCCGCATCGACGACGAGGTGGCCGGGGCGTACGGCGTGGCCGCCGTCGCCTACGGCGAGAACGCCGATGACATGCGGCGCCCCGATCGGCCCGGGTCCCGCGCGGCCACCAGCCACCAGGTCCTGCGGCCGCTGGCCGACGCGGGCCTGGGCAAGGCCGCGGTGCGGGCCATCGCCAGGGCCCTGCAGCTGCCCAGCGCCGACAAGCCCGCCGCACCGTGCCTGGCCTCCCGGATTCCGCACTTCCAGGAGGTCTCCGAGGCCAAGCTGGGCCAGATCGAGGCGGCCGAGCGGGCGCTGCGGACGCTGGGATTTCCCGACTGCCGGGTCCGCCACCACGGCGAGGTGGCCCGCATCGAGCTGCCCGCCGGCGACCTGGTGCGAGCCGTCTCCGCACCGGCCAGGGAGCAGATCCACGCCGCGGTCACCGCCGCCGGCTTCCAGTTCGCCGCCGTCGACGTGCTCGGCATCCAGTCCGGCGCGTTCACGATGTCCTTGCTGCCGGTCACGCGTGACTGAGCACTGGGAACCCGGCGAGGCGCTGGCCGCGTTCATCGAGCTGGACCACGATCGGCTGCGCCGCCGCGGCTATCCCGAAGCGGTGTACTGCGAGGGCAAGACGCCCGGCCAGGTCGCCGTCATTGCCCGGGCCAGCAAAGGGTCCGGCGCGGCGGCGCTGTTCACCCGGGCCGGTCCCGCGCACGCCGAGGCGATCCTGCGGGAGCTGCCGGATGCCCGCCACGATGAAGACGCGCACCTGCTGGCGTGGCCGCCGGAACCGCCGGAACCGCGCGGCGGGCGCGTCGTGGTGGTCGCGGCCGGCACGTCCGACGTCGGTGTCGCCCGCGAGGCGCAGCTGGCCGCCCAGTACCTCGGCCGCGCGGCGGACCTCATCGTCGACGTCGGCATCGCCGGGCTGCACCGCATCCTGGCCCGGCTCGACCAGCTGAGATCAGCCCGGGTCATCATCGCGGTGGCCGGGATGGACGGCGCGCTGCCCGGCCTGATCGCCGGCCTGGTCCCCGGGCCGGTGATCGCCGTGCCGACCTCGGTCGGCTACGGCGCCGCGCTGCAGGGCCTGGCCCCCCTGCTGACCATGCTCAACTCGTGTGCCCCGGGCGTGGCCGTGGTCAACATCGACAACGGCTACGGCGCCGGGCACCTGGCCGCCCAGATCGCGGCCCCGCACTAGGCCCCCGGGGCTGGCCTGCCCGGCACCAGGCCCGCCCGCTCCGCGGCCGCGATGGCCTCTTCCAGCACCCGCCGGACCGGGACGGACCGGGCCGCGGCGACTGCCGCGGCGTCGTCAAACTCCGGGGTCGCATGGACGATGCCGCCGCCGCGATGCGCGACTTTGACGCGGACCTGGCCTCCGCTGACCGTCAGCGGCACCCAGAGCCGGTCCAGCGCGAGCCGGGTGACGGCGACTTCGCGCACCCCGATCGTGCTGGTCAGCTCGAAGATCAGCTGCCGCAGTCCGGCACGTCTGGCGAGCGAGGTGAGCACGGCTAGGGTGTGCGCCGGGCGGCCCTTCTTCATCACGATCGGGACCAGCCAGGCGTCGGCCGCGCCCGCGTTCAGCAGCGCGGCCAGCACCGTGGGCCACACGCGGGGGTCCATGTCGTCGACGTTGGTCTCCAGTATCGACATGACCGGCGGATCCCCCGGTTGCGCGGCACGATCGGCCCGCTCCCCCAGGACGACGCGCACCACGTTCGGCCGCCCGGGCGGATTCCTGGTGCCCGCGCCCACGCCCACCGTGTGCACCGACATGGCCGGCAGGTCGCAGGACTCGCCCGCCAGCGCGGTGAGCAGGGCCATGCCGGTCGGTGTCGCCAGCTCGCCCTCGCCGCCGGACAGCACCCGCCAGCCCGGCGACATCTCCAGCACCGCGGGCACCGGCACCGGCAGCTCGCCGTGAGCCGTCGTGACCCGGCCCGAGCCCAGCGCCACGGCGCTGCAGGACAGCGAGGACACCCCCAGGCAGTCGAGGGCGGCGCAGACGCCGACCACGTCCGCGATCGAGTCCCAGCTCCCGGCCTCGTGGAAGTGCACGTCGTCGGCCGCCACCCCGTGCACGCGCGCCTCGGCCTCGGCCAGCCGCAGGAACACGCGGTGGGCCCGCTCCCGCACGCGCTCCGCGAGGTCGGCGCGTTCCAGCAGGCTTCTGATGTCGCGCCAGCTGCGCTCCGCGTGCTCCGTGATCGCCGGTTTCACGTCGATCTTGGTGGCCCGAAGGCCGGCCCGCCGGACCTGGGCGGGCGTCAGCCCGATCGAGCCCGGCGCCACGGCCTCGACGGCGGCCGTCAGCGCGGCGAGCGGCGCCCCCGCGTCGGCGAGCGCGGCAAGCAGCATGTCGCCCGCCACACCCGCCGTCGCGTCCACCCAGGCATGCGTGCCTGCACCGGCCGGCGTCATGCGGACCACCCTAGGCGCCGCACCCTGCGCAGCGCTGACCGGCGCCGTGCTGGTAGCGTCCGGCCGTATGGTCGTTGTCCTGGCTGGAGTGTCCGGGAGCGGTAAAACCACCGTCGGCATCCTGCTCGCCACGCGTCTGGGCTGCGTCTTCGAGGACGGCGACGCGCTGCACCCCGCCGCGAACATCGCCAAGATGCATGCCGGTATCCCGCTCACCGACGACGACCGCTGGCCCTGGCTGCAGCAGGTGGGGTCATGGATCGATCAGCGGATCACGGCGGGCGCGTCCGGTGTCATCGCGTGCTCGGCCCTCAAGCGCTCCTACCGGGACTGCCTGCGCCAGGGGCGCCCGGCGCTGCGGGTGGTCATCCTGAACGTTGACCGGGACGACCTGGCCGTGCGGCTGGCACAGCGGCACGGCCACTTCTTCCCCGCCGCCCTGCTCAACAGCCAGCTCGGCGAGCTGGAGCTGCCGGATCCGGCGGAACCGTGCCTCGTGGTGCCGGCCACCGGGTCCCCGGCCGATGTGGCGGACGAGATCGTCCGCCGCCTCGGCCGCACCAGCCCGCAGCCCGGTTAGGGTGGCGCCCGGGCTGGGCAGGTCGCCCCAGTCCGCCTACGGGCAGAGAACCTGGGGCGGCCCAGAAGGCTGCCCATAGGCGGGCGAGCGAATTTCAGGCGCAGAAGAGCAGAAGACTAGGGCACGACCACGGTGGGCACCGGTGAGCGGCGGGCCAGGGCCACGGCCACCGAGCCGACGACGCGGTGCATCGCCTGCGACGAGCTGCCGACCACGATCACCGCCGTGTCGCCGGGGTGGGCGTCGCGGATGACCGTGGCGGCCGCGATCAGCTCGTCCGCGATCTGGCCCTGGCGCCGCTCGAATCCCCAGCGCTCCTCACGGCCGCGCAGCTGCCTGGCGGCCGCGGTGCGCAGATCCCGCTCGATGTCGTCGAAATCGGCCTGCATCTCGCCGATCGCGTCGGCCGACATCATGTCGATGGCGGGCAGGTGAGCCACGTACACCACCTCGACGCGGCCGGCACGGCTGTGCAGCAGGCTGACCGCGGCGTCCAGCGCCCGGCTGGCGGGCGCAGACCCGTCATACCCGACGATGAGGTATAGGTTCCCGGGGGGCGGCGTGTCGGTGGTCATCGCGATCAAGATTAGTCCCGCCTCCGGCGCAGCGGAGGCACCACCCCGGTGGGCTTCCTCACACGCGTCGGTGACCGGCGTTATGGGCGGGCGGTGACGAGGCCGAAGTCGGCCCGGTTGATGCGGACCTGGGCGTCGAGCCAGATCTCGCCGTCGCCCGGGGCGGACGCCGCGGCGTCGAAGGACAGGGGCCGGGTACGGTCGCGCACGGTCAGCGCGCCGGTCACGGCGACACGCTGGCCAGACAGCCGGATGCCAGCCGCAGTGAAGGTGATGTCTGGATTGTTGCCTTCTCACATCGAACAGGTCACGGCTGCATGGACCCTGTTCGCTGGATGATGTGTTCTTCTCACCCGTTCGACGACGTAACCCTCCGGAATGTCAGGCGGCGGGCCGGCCTCACAGTCCGGAGCCGCCCTCACCCGAGCCAAGATCACGGGGCGGTATCGTGGGCGAAGCGTCTATTCGCGACTTTCCGCCATGACAGCACCCACCAGCATCGCCGACGGCCACACTCGGCATACTCGCGCCCTTGGGGCTGTCGCTGGCGTCCTCGCGGCAGCCGTCGCCATGGGCGCCGCTCAGTTCGCTGCTGGCCTTGGCGTTCCGCAGAGCTCACCAGTGTTCGCGGTGGGCCAGGCTGCCATTGATCTCACACCGCCGCCAGTCAAGGACTTCGCCGTCTCCGCGTTCGGCGCCGACGACAAGACGGTGCTGCTCGGCGGCATCCTGGTGGTCATCGCCTTGTACGCGGCGGTGGTCGGGATGCTCGCGGTACGCCGGCTCGCCTTCGGTATGTGGGGGCTCGCGATTTTCGCCTCCATCGGCTTGGCAGCGGCCCTGACCAGGCCGACGGCCACGGCGGGATATGTGGTTCCCACTCTGGTGGGGGCCGCGGCCGGCGCGTTCGCGCTGACCTGGCTGGTCCGCGCGGCGGTCAGGCTCGGCTCTCCTTCGGACGCCCCGTTCCCTTCCGGCCTGCACCCGGAGCGGACCGACCTGGGTCAGCCGGCGGACCCGGTGCGGCCGTCCGGCCCAAAACGGCCGCCTGACCCGGCCGACGTCGCCGAACCTACCGTCCGTGCGGGCCCGGCCTACTCCGTTACCTCGCTGGCTCATCCGGACGACCAAAACCCATCCCGCTGGCCCGCGCGGCGGTGGTTCCTGATCTCGAGCGGCGCAGCTGCAGCCGCCGCCGCGCTCGGTACGCTGGCCGGAAGAAGCCTGATCAACGAGCACAACATCGCCGCGGCGCGGGCCGCCATCCGGTTCCCCCGGCCCACGGTTCCGGCACCGCCGGTTCCCGCCGGCAGCAACCTCAACATCACCGGCCTCAGCTCGTTCGTTACTTCCGATGACGCTTTCTACCGCGTCGACACTGCCTTGCTCGTGCCCCAGGTTGATCCGGCGACCTGGCGGCTGCGGATCCACGGGATGGTGCAACGCGAGGTAACCCTCACCTTCGCCAACCTGCTGCGGCGCCCGCTCATCGAGGCCTACGTGACGCTCACCTGCGTCTCGAACCCGGTCGGAGGGCCCTACGTGGGAAACGCCAGATGGCTTGGCGCGAGCCTGGCGGACCTGATTAGGCAGGCCCGCCCGCTGGCGGGCGCCAATCAGCTGCTGTGCACCTCGGTCGACGGGTTCACCTCAGGCACCCCCCTGCCGATCGTGCTCGACGGCCGGGACGCGCTGCTCGCCGTGGCCATGAACGGCACGGCGCTGCCCATCGTGCACGGCTTCCCTGCGCGGATGGTGGTGCCCGGCCTGTACGGCTACGTGTCCGCGACCAAGTGGGTCACCGACATCGAGGTGACCACGTTCGCGGCGGCCTATGCCTACTGGGCGCAGCGCGGCTGGTCGCAGCAGGCGCCGATCAAGACCGAGTCCAGGATCGACGTGCCCGCCGGAGGCGCGTCACTGGCGCCGGGCCGGATACCGGTGGCGGGTGTGGCCTGGGCGCAGCACAAGGGCATCGCCGCCGTGGAGGTACGGCTCAACGGCGGCCCATGGCACGAGGCACGGCTGGCTGCGGTGCCCGGCATCGACACATGGCGGCAGTGGGTCTGGGAATGGCCGGCCTCGCCGGGCAACTACCTGATCGAAGCCCGCGCCACCGACGCGACCGGCTACACCCAGACCGCCGCCCAGGTCCAGCCAACCCCGAACGGTGCTTCTGGCTACCCTTCCGCGCAAGTCACCGTCCGCAGCTCCTGAAAACCGGACGCTCGGCGTAGCGTGCCGCCGTCACCGCCTGCTCGAGCCGGTCGGCGGTGCTGACGATGCGGCCGGTCACCGGGTTCTCGATATTGGGCAGGATGCCGGGAAGCTGGAACCTCATGCATGCCTCCCCTGGCGGGTAGCGGGCCGTCTACCAGCGACCGTGGTGTACGACCTCGTCCAGCGGACGGCGGTTGGGCTTGGCGATGGGCGTCAGGGGCCGGTCGGCGGGGTATCCGAGGCCGATCAGATAGGCGACGAAGTGGTCGTCCGGGACGCCGAGGATGGCGCGGGCCTTGTCCTGTTCGCCGACGGATGAATGCCCGGTACCGATGCCGAGGTCGGCGGCAGCGAGCATGATCGCGTAGGTGGCCTGGCCGATATCGTACTGGTCGACGACGCGGCTGCGCTCATCAGCCGGTTCGGGCAGGACAAGTGCGATGGCTGCCGCGGCGCCGGCGATGTGCCGGGCGCCCTGCCAGACCGTGGACAGCTCGGCCAGCTGGGTGTGGTCGGTGACGACGACGAAGTCCCAGTGCTGGCGGTTGGACGCAGATGGGGCGCGCCAGCCGGCTTCGACGATGCGATCGAGGTCGGCGTCGGCGATGGGGT
>CAVRHH010000023.1:0-73189 GCA_963720945.1 uncultured Actinomycetes bacterium
TAGCAACGAATCTCAAGCTGGTTGACAGCGGCAGCTCTGCTTTGGCGGCGTGGATCAGGCGAAGGTTCGAAGCGGCTGGGGGACTTGTCTACCCGGTTCGCAGCGTGGGCCAGATCGGCTTGGAGGAGCTGAAGCTGCATCCTACGATTGCGCTGCCGCGCGGCGCTGATCAGGTGGTTAAGTCTCGCCGGTTCCCGGAATACTTCGCACGGCGTATCGATGCGGATCTCCGTTCGTGGATGAAGGCATGCAGAAGAGGAAAAAGAAGAGTGGCTTTGTCGTCCTGGACGGCGCTGCCGCCACGGGCAAGACCCGCTGCTTGTATGAGGCCCTGCTTGCCGCGGTTCCGAAATGGCGCATGCCGGATGTCAGGACCGGAGCGCAGCTCAATGAGATGGCGCGGGGGAAGGCGAAAATGCCGCCGACCGTTCTATGGCTGGACGACCTGCAGAATTTCTTCACGGACGACCATTGACCAATGCGACGGTGGCCGCGCTGCTCTCTGGGAGCCTCGGGCCTGTGCTGCTCGCTGCCACCATCCGCTCAGATGAACGAGAAAAGCTGCAGGCGAGAGGCGGGTTCGACGAAAAGCGTGACGCGGCCCAACATGAGGCGGCCGACATATTCAGGGATTGTCGCTGTGGTCCGCAGAGAGCGGCGCACAGGGGCCAGCGGTGCTGTTCCACCTGAAGATCAAGCTCGAACCCGAGGAAGTGGTCGACGCCGAGAAGCTCGCCGCAAAAGATCCGCGCCTCGGGACGGCGCTGAGCCTTGCCGAGGACGGGAATGTCATTGCTACCCTGTCCGGGGCGCCGGGGCTCATCGCCCGGTGGCCGGACGATACTGCTGACCGGTACGGCCAGGCGATCATCACGGCGGCCATAACGGCTCGCCGCTGCGGGCCCCCCGAGACGATCCCGCAAAGCGTGCTCGAACCGCTGGCCGTGCCGCTACTGGTGGCCGCGGCGGGCGCACCTGAAACGGTCACCTGGGCCCAGGCAGCGATCCGATGGGCCGAGAAACCGGTAAACGGGAACATCGCAGCGCTCCGGCGAACCGCGACACAGCCAGGTGTCATCGACGGCTACAAGGTTTCCGACATCCTGCTCCAGTATTCATATGAGTCGGCATGCAACATCGTCCGCCCCCTTCTTGCCGACGAGAGAACCTGGGCTCTTCTGCTGGAACACGCAAACCCCACGGCCCGGACCGATATCGGCATCGCAGCCTACGCCGGGGACATGACAACGCAGGCGGAGCGGGCATGGCAGCTGGCCGCCGAGTCCGGTGATTCCCGCGCGATGCGAATGCTCGGATGGTTGTTCTTCGACCGCGGAGAGCAGTCCGAGGTCAGACGCTGGTTTCAGCGGGCACTCGATCTCGGTGACATCCCCGCGATGCGGGGCTTTTCCTATGTACTGGAGAGCTACGGCGACTGGCCGGAATCGCTGCGCTGGCTGAGGGAGGCCGCGGAACAAGGCGACCCCGCAGCAATGGTGGATTGGGGAATCCAATTGGAGAGCATGGGCCGACTCGACGAGGCCGAGACCTGGTTCCGGCGCGGAGCCGATCTCGGCGAGGCGCTGGCCATGACAGACCTCGGATACCTCCTGGCACGCCGTGGAGATCAGCCTGGCGCTGAGGAATGGGACCGGCGGGCGGCAGCACTCGGCCAGCCTGGCGCCATGGAACACCTGGCGCAGATGTTCCAGGCCCGTGGCAGCTCGACGAAGCCGTCGCCTGGTACCGGAAGGCAGCCGAACATGCCATGGCCAGGATCCACGCGGATCCGGAAACCTATCAGCCATGGCCAGGAGAAGCCTCCGACGAGGGTGTGTCCAATGCGATCCTCGGGCTCGGCGGCCTGCTGGCAGAGATGGGGGAACTGCTGAGGCCGAACAGTGGTTCCGCCAGACCGCAGGCCGCGGGGACGCTCGCGCGGCAACAGCACTAGCAGACCTTTGCTTCACCCGAGGCGATTTGACCGGCGCTGGAGAATGGCGCCAGAAGGCAGCAGACCTGGCCGAAGCCAATCTGACACGAAACAACCGTTCACTGCTCGCTGCCTATGGCGAAGATGGCGTGCAGCGGCATGTCCAGATCATGGAGGACTACGCGGCTACCTGGCCTCCCAGGACGATGCTGCCGGAGCAGCCCGATGGCGTCTGCGCGCCGAAGGCTACCGGCCTGCAGGACCGTCCCGTAGAGATGATTTGTGACCCCACGGACAGACCTCACTACGTACTGTTCGCCGATCTTAGCTAAGGACGGCGCGTCCTGCGGGCCCTGAGCTATGGCGGCTCGGGCGATAACGGATGACAAATGTGTGGCGTTCGGCGTGCTGATGGAACTCGGCGATGCCGTGACAGGAGTCACCATCCGCGACGAGCCTTGCCGTCTGAATGGTGGCCAGCGGTCTATCGCTGGCTGTCCACCTGGACGGATTGCTGGTGGTCGTGTCACCGGTGTGCAGCGTTGAGCTGGGTCATGAGTTCGCGGTTGGCGGCCCGGGCGGCAGCGAGCTCGTCGTCGCGTTTCTCAAGCTGGAGGCGCAGGTCGGCAGCTTGTTGTTCGAGGATGGTGATGCGGGTGCTGAGCGCGTCGATGTCAGCCGGGGCGCCGAGCCCGGATTCGCGCCAGGCCTGGTCGCCGAGCGCCTCGGATAGGCGTTTTTCCAGCTGCTGGACGCGGGTAGCGAGGCGGAGGGCGCGCTCGTGGGCGGCGAGCAGGTCGGCTTGCAGGGAGGCGCGGGTGACGGCCGGGCCAGCGGCGCAGTCACCGGGCGGGCCAGCCTGGGTGGCGTGGATCTTGCCGAGCAGGTCGCGGTGCCGGTAGAGGAACGTACGGTCCACGGCCGCGGCGCGGGCGATGGCGGAGACGCTGATCTCGGTGCCGTCGGTGACGGCGCGATTGATCGCGGCGATGACGCGCTGCCGCCGCCGGGCGGAGTCGGCGCGGCGCCCGTCGGCCAGCGCCTTGGCGCGCGGGCTGTCAACAGGTGGTGGTCACGCGGTGCGCCCGTGATCGATGCCGGGAAGCAGCGGCTGGCGGATGCGGGGCATGCCGAGGCTGATCGCGCGGTGGCGCCGCACGGCGGCTACGGCCTGGTCGACTCGGCCGTTCTTGCGGGGTGAGGTCGTCCAGGGTGGTCTTGATCCTGCCGATGAGCCGGCGGATGCGGGTGATCTCCTCCTCGCTGGGCATGGCGTCGGCGCGGGCCCCGCGTCCAGGTCGGCCGCGGCGGCCAGCCGTTCCCGCGTGCGGAGCAGGTCATCGAGGTAGGCGGTTAGGTCGGGCAGTAGGAGGCGTCGGTGCGGAAGTGGTCGCAGCCGACACAGCGGAACCGGTAGGGACAGGCGTGCCCGCCGGCCGTGACATTGGACGGCTCGGCGCAGCCGCCGAACGGGACGGCGACCTCGCCGACGGCACGGCGGGCGTGCTCAGAATCCAGCAGCGCCTTAGCGTGCTGCCAGGTACGGTTGCCGTGCCGGTCGAACTGCACGGCGGTGAGCCGGTCGACGGCCTCGCGGCGGCGTTTCTCGCCAACCCGGTAATACTGCCGCGTGGTATCGAAATTGAGATGATCAAGTAGTTCACGCAGCACATCAGGCGGCACGCCGGCATCAGCGTGCCGCTGGGCGTAGGTATGCCGGTAGGCATACAAGGTGACCTTGGCCTTGGGAAACTCGGTGCCATCAGCCAGCAGCAGTGGGGGCAGGCCATCGGCCCAGGTGCGATGCCGACCGACCAGGCCGGGACCTGCCACCGGCTTGCGGCCGCCGGGGTTGCGCTGCAGGGCAGGGAACAGCCGCAACTCGTCCAGCGGGGTGGCCGGGTAGGGTCCCGGGTCCGCTGCTTCTGCCCGGTAATCAAGGTGGCGGTGGCTCGGTAACCGGCAGCCGCCGCCCCATCCGCCCGGCCTTGTGATTGTCATAGATGAGCACAGCCGAGCCGTCGCTGTCGCGGGTCAGGCAGTCCCAGGCCAGGGTGCAGATCTCGTCGGGGCGCCGCCCGGTGTCGATGACAAGCTCGACGATGGTGCGGATGTTGACGCCGTGCTGGCGTTCCAGGGCGGGGAGCTGATCACATAGCTGCCGCATGATCTCCGGCGGCAGATCCCGGGACGGTTCGGCATGGCCGGGCAGGTAAGGGATGTCGCTGGTGGACACCGTGAAGTCATCGGGCAGCCCGGCGGCCGGGCCGCCAGGGCGGGTCAGGCCCATCGCCCGGATGCGGGACAAGACCAGCTTGAGGTGGCGGCAGGTCATCACCCGCGACGGATGGGTGAGAGTGCCCGCGTTCTGCTGGTAGGCCAGCCGGTTCAGCAGCGCCTCGATGTCGGCCCGGCCTAGCGTGGCAGGGACCTGGCCGCCGTCCTCGCGCAGCCGCAGCGTCGCTGACAGTCGCGCCAGGCTCTGCACGGACGAGCGGAGGCTGCCGCCGACGCCCCGGCCGCGGCGGCGAGGCAGTTCCTCGATCGCCCACCGTTTCGCGGCTTCCCGCAGCCACCCCTGGGAGATGCTGGTGAAGGGCAGGTGCCGCCCGGCAGGCCGAACGCGACCAGATCCCACTCGTCCTTGGCTTTCTCGGTTTCCGGGTCGAGCACGGCGCGGCGGGCGTGCCGGGTCAGGGACGCCAGCAAGGTACTGGCGTTGCGATCCAGGCCCAGCAGGGACACCTCGCCCGATCCCGGGACGATCGTGGTGACCTGGTGCAGGCGGAGCTTCTCGCAGACCGACCGCAGCGCCTTCTCATTGGTCCTGGCGCTGCTGCGGGTGCGCTGCTGCAGGCCGACGAGCAGCTGGGCGGTCACCAACGGTGCCAGCCCGTAAAGGCTGACCTGTCCGTACTGGGCGATGGCCGGCTGGGCGGCCCGCCAGGCCGCCTCGTCCAGTTCCGGGACAGCGCGTGTGGCCGCGCGGAACCGCTGCTGGTGCGCGTCACAGTAGGAGCCGCTGGTCCCGACACGGTCCCGGTTGCACGCCGGCACCTGGCACGGCCCGCATGATGGCAGCGGCCGGGTCTGCGGGTGGGCGAGGAACACCTCCAGCGACACCTTCAGCACTTCTCGCTGCTGCCGCAGGTGGGTCAGGCACAACCGGTCGCCCGACGTCTTCCAGGGCCGCGGACAGCCCTTCACCGCGCACCGCGACGGCGGCTGGCACGGCGGTTCCGACAGCGACAAGACCGCATCCAGGGCGAGCCCGGCCCGGGCCAGCCGACGCCGGCACCGATGGCAGACCCGCGCTCGCCCGGACGCGGTCGCCTGGCATCCCGGAGCGCGGCAGACCGGGCGCCCCAGCAGCGGATGCGCCGGCGGCGGGGCCAGCAGCCGCGCGACCGCGTCCCAGCCGGCCTCAGCCAGGAAACCCGGATCGAGCAGCCGCTCGAACACGGCGGCGGCCTCATCTGCGGCTTCACCGGCCGCCCACGAGACCTGCTGTGCTGCCGATCCCACCAGAGCGACCCGCACGGTGGCTCTCACCGGTCCTGCCCGGCATGCTCGCGAGGGGACCCGACCCGCTCCACCGCTGCCCGCAGCCGCCGCGGATCAGGATGCACATAGACCTGCGAGGAGGACACCGAGGAATGCCCGATCAGCTCGGCGACCTCATCGAGGGTGGCGCCCGAGTCAGCCAGGTTGCTGGCCATCGCGTGGCGCAGCTGATGCGGCGTCACCCGGCGGGTCAGCCCGGCCCGGCGGGACGCCGCGGCGACCAGGCCGTTGACCGCGTCCGGGAGCATCGGCGCACCGGCCGGCTCGCGGAACAAGTTCACCAGCACGAAATCGCCGGCCGCCGCCTGCGGCACGCCCAGCCGCTCGAATTCGTAGGCGTCGAACGCCTGCACCACCAGGAAATCCAGCGGGACCGCCCGCTGGCGACGGGATTTCGCCCACGCCCCGTTCGGGTTCTCCCGCCGGACCACGTGCAGGTGAGCGCGCGGCACCTCACACCCGAGCGCCGCAGAGTCCGGCAGCAGGTGCACATCGCTGCGCCGCAGCCCGCACACCTCGCCTCGGCGCAGCCCCGCTCGCGCCATCAGCAGCACGATCAGCCGGTCCCGCGCCGAGCAGCATGCCCGCAGCAGCGCCACGATCTCCTCATCGCTGGCCCGGTCCACCGGCTTGTGCGGTTCCCGCAGCCGGTGCCGCGCCCGCAGCCGCCATGCCATCCGGCCGTCCTCCCGGCGCGCCTCGGCCGGCAGATCCCGCTGATCGGCGACCTCGTACACCAGCGGCAGCAGACCCGCCGGAGCCGTCCCGGCCGCGACCGCGTGCGCCACGAACCCGCGCACCGCCGTCAGCACCAGGTTGACCCGCCGCGCCCCGCGAGCCGGCGCTGCGCCCGGCCCGGCCAGCAGCTCCCCGCCCGCGCCCGGCTCTGCCCCCACGCCGCTCGTCACCGCCGGGGCATAGCGCAGCCAGGTGACGAACAGCGCCAGATGCTCCACCCCCGTATGCCAGTGACGGCCTGTCCTGCTGCACCAGCGGAGGAACAACGCGATCGCGCCCGCATACGACCTGGTCGTCAGTTCTGAGCAGTCGCGGCCGAACCGCAGATGCCGCAAGAACGCGTCCGCCTCGCCGACCACCGCGAGGTTCTCATCCAGCACTGTCCAGTACCGCGCCCCCGACGGCAGCCTCACCACGAAAGCCCGCACCCCATCCCCCGATCCCGTGCAAGGCAACCCCTTACAACTACCAGCAACACGCACCACAGTCACGGAGAAACGCTGAGTGACCAGCAACGAGCCCTTTCAACGCAACATCACGCGACACCTCACCGACCGTCGGAGAGCATGCTGGATGCGTACACCAGGCCGTCGATCGTGGCCGGCTCCAGCCGGGCGGTGAGGCCGCTCTCGCCGTACTCGCGGACGACAGCGTAGGCGTGCCAGTAGGAGATGTAGGCCGCGATGCCCGCCACGGCGAGCACGACGGCGGCGGTGGACACGCGGATCGCGCGGTCCACGCCGCTGCCGGCGGCGGGCAGGGACCGGCCCCCGGCAGGCGGGGCGGCGGGCGCGGTCACCGTCCCGCCGCCGGGTGCTGATCGCGGCGGCCGGTGACCAGCCACGCGCCGCCGGAGCCGAACGGCGCGACCGTGTACCCGAAGGCGGGCAGGATGCCGCCCAGGGCCGCGGTCATCATCTGCTGGGTGCCGGTGCAGGTGCCGTACCTGTCCCAGTCCAGCCGCAGCAGGTGGTACGTGGTCCAGGACACCGCGATTCCGCCGCGGCCGGTACCGGAGTCCGCCGGGACCGGCAGCAGGCACACCCCGCCGAGCCGGTACCGCGGGTCATGCCGCGCGCAGTGATGCACGGCCAGGCCCGCCTCGGTCAGTGAGCGGGCGACATCGCAGGCGAGCGGCGCCAGCGGATCACTGTCCCCGAGGCGGTACCCGTACGTGCTGACCAGCCCGGACGCTGCCTGCGCGAGTTCCGCAGCCTCGGCTGCTGCGCGCAGCGGGCCGAGATCGGGCTGATCGAGATCAGAAGAAGGCATGCTGTTCCTCCAGGAGGGCGAGGAGGAACCGGGCAGCTCATACCCTGCGTGAACCCTGCCCGGCCCCTCATCGTGGCCGGACATGGTTAGTCGGTGGCTTGGCGGGCGCGGTCGAGGACGCCGGCGGTGGTGCCGACGTACATGTCGAGGGTGATGCGGTAGTTGGCGTGGCCGGCCATGCGGGACACGTCGGTGGCGTCGAGTTTCCAGGTGAACAGGGCGGTGGTGCAGAACACGTGCCGCAGGCTGTGCCAGGTCCACCCGCCGTTGCCGCCGGCGTCACGCCAGCCGGCCGCGAGGTACGCGCGCTTGAGGACGTTGCGGTTGAAGTTCGAGGACCGCCAGTGCTTGCCCGCCGGCGAAGGGAAGATCAGCCCCAGCGGGTTGGTGCCCGCCTCCTGCTCGGCGCGGACCTGCTCGATGCGGGCCGTGAGCCGCTCGGCGAGCGGGTACCCGGCGGGCGTTCGGCGGGGGTAGATCGTCCTGCGGAACTTGCGGTTCTTCGGCGCCTCTATATAAAGGTGCCCGGCGACCTCGACCACCTTGCGGTCCACCGTGATGACGCGGGTGCCGGTGTCGACCTGGCCGATGGTCAGGGCGGTCAGCTCACCCCACCGCAGCCCGCTGTAGGCGGCGGTGCTGGCCATCAGCTCATCCCGGTCCCCGTGCCGCCCGCGGCTCAGGGCCTGGCCGAGCTTGCCGATGTCGTCGCCGGCGGGGATCTCGGCGGGGTCGACCCACAGTCCCGATTCCCCCGCGACGCTCACCCGGGGCGCGGGCAGCGGGCGGTCTCCGGCCTGCCAGTGCACCTTGGCCAGCCGCGGATTGGCCAGGTACCCGCCCTCCAGGCCGACGGTGACCAGGGCCGAGATCATCGCCCGGGACCCGGTCGCCTTCCCCCGGCGTGGAGGCCGCGTTGACGATCTGCTGCATGTGCCAGGCTTCGATGTCCTGGCACGTCACGGTGCCGATGACCGGGACGGCGAACCGCTCGCACAGCCGCCGCTGGGTGTGCGCGTGCTTGCGGGACCACTGCTTGTCGGCGGGGAGCCGGTCGGGGTCCAGGTAATGCGCGATCAGGATCGTGCCGGCCCGCTCCATGTTCCCCGCGCCGGCGGCCAGCCGCTCCCTGACCTTCTCCAGCTTGGCGGCCAGCTTCGCCTCGGTCGCGCCCTGCCGGTACTTCCGCTGCCCGTGCTCAGTGAATACTGCCCGCCACGGCTCCCCGTCCGCCTCCGGCGGGTACACCAAGATCCCGTACTCCACCTCGATCACCGGACGGGCGGGGTGCCGGACGGACTCGCGGGCGTCCCCGCTCACGCGGGGGCCTTTCGCCGGGCGGCGGGCCGTGCCCCGGCCCGGCGGGCGCCGTGGCCCCGGGCCGGGGGCCGCTTGTGTTACTTTTGTGTTGATCTTGGTCCGTGCGGGCGCTGACTGCGCCATTCCGGTTCCCTCTCTCCTGCGTTCTCGCAGGTAAGAGGGCTGGGATCGACGACAGGGACGGGAGCCGGTGAGCGGATTCGAACCGCTGACCTGCCGTTTACAAGACGGCTGCTCTGCCAACTGAGCTACACCGGCGGGCAGCGGCCATGCTAGCCGATCCCGCGCTCGTTTTCGGTGGCGCCGCGGCCGCCGGGGCCGGGAACCGTTACCGGTCAGCGGCCCGCAGCGGTGCGCTGCCGGGCCACCTGGTACAGGGCGATCCCCGCCGCGACGCCGGCGTTGAGTGACTCGGTGCCGCCGTGGATCGGGATCCGGGCAATCACGTCACACCGCTCGGCCACCAGCCGGGAAAGCCCCCGGCCTTCGGAGCCGACGACGAGAGCGAGCGGCGCGTCGGCGACCGGGAGGTCCGCGATCGCGACGTCGCCCGACGAGTCGAGCCCCGCGACGAAGATCCCGGCGGCCTGGTAGGCGGCCAGCGCCTGGACGAGGTTGGAGGCGCGGGCCACCGGCACCCGCGCGAGCGCCCCGGCGGAAGCCTTCCATGCCCCAGCGGTGACGCTCGCGCTGCGCCGGGACGGGATGAGCACGCCATGGCCGCCGAACGCCGCGGCCGATCGCACCACCGCACCGAGATTTCTCGGGTCGGTGACCCCGTCCAGGGCGACGATAAGCGGCAGCTGCCCGGCAGACGCGGCCAGTTCCGGCAGATCACCCGGGCTGGCGTAGTCGTAGGCGCGGACGCTCAGCGCGACGCCCTGATGGACGGCACCGCCGGTCAGCCTTCCGAGCTCCGCGTGGCCGGCCTCCCGCACCGGCACCCCGGCGCCGGCGGCCAGCTGCACGGCCTCCCGGATCTTCTCATCGGCCGGGGCGCGATGCTCGACGTAGAGCGCGACCGCGGGAACCGCCGCACGCAGTGCCTCCACGACCGGGTTGCGTCCGGCCACCATCTCCGGCGCATCCCCGCTACCGCGTGATCCGGCCGTACCCCGGGCCGCGGAACGGCCGGGCGGGCGGCCTCCGCGGTCGGTGTCACCGTCTCTCGGTTCCGCCGATGCCGTCCCCCGCGCGCCGCCGGTCTTGCGCTGGGCGGGATGACCGGGCCGCATGTGGGCCGGCGGGGTCGGGCCCTTGCCCTCCAGCCGCCGGCGCCCGTAACCGCCCGTGCCCGGGCGGGGCTTGCCGGATTTGGCGTGTGTGCCCTTATCCGGGCGCCCGCCATCCGAACCTCGGCCGCTCACCGGCGTATCTCCCATCGCGGCCCGTCGCGGGTGTCCTCGATGGCGATCCCGGCCTTCTCCAGGCCTTCCCGGAGCGCGTCGGCGGTCGCGTAGTCCTTCCGGGCCCGCGCGGACGCACGCTGGTCCAGCGCCACCTTCACGAGCGACTGGATGATGTCGCGCATTCGTTCACTGCCGGTGTCGGAGGCGGCCCAGGGCTGGGAGAGCGGATCGAGGCCGAGTACGGCCAGCATCGCCCGCACCTGCGTCAGGCTCTCGCGGACGTCCGCCGTGCGGCCGTCCTGCAGGGCGCCGTTGCCGTCCCGGACCGCCGCGTGCACGGCGGCAAGGGCTGCCGGGACCCCGAGATCGTCGTTGAGTGCCGACGTGAACGACAAGGGCAAGCCGGCCGTGGGCGGCGGCTCGTGGCTGCCCGCCTCGCCGGCCAGGGCTTCGGTGGCCCGCTCGACGAACCCCTCGATGCGCTTGTACGCGGCGGCCGCCTCGGCCAGGGAGTCCTCGGAGAACTCCAGCACGGACCGGTAGTGCGCCTGACCCAGGTAGTAGCGGAGCTCGACCGGCCGGACGGTTTTGAGTATCTCCTCGACCCGCAGCGAGTTGCCGAGAGACTTGCTCATCTTCTCGCCCGCGACACCGAGCACGGCATTGTGCATCCAGTACCGGGCGAACGTGTAGCCCGCGCAGGTGGACTGCGCGATCTCGTTCTCGTGGTGCGGGAACACCAGGTCGATACCGCCGCCGTGGATGTCGAAGGTGTCACCGAGATACTTCATCGACATCGCCGAGCATTCCAGGTGCCAGCCGGGACGGCCGGATCCCCAGGGCGTGTCCCAGGACGGCTCGCCGGGCTTGGCGCCCTTCCACAGGGTGAAGTCCCGCGGGTCCCGCTTCGCGGGCGAGTTACCGGCGTCGTCCGACGCGCGCATCTGGTCCAGGCGCTGCCCCGACAGCTCGCCGTAGTGCGGATCGGTACGGACGTCGAAGTAGACGTCGCCGCCGGCCGCATACGCATGGCCGCGGTCGATGAGCCGCTGCATCAGCGCGACCATCTCCGGCACGTGCCCGGTGGCGCGCGGCTGGACGTCCGGCTCCCGGCAGCCGAGAACGTCGTACGCGCGCGAGAAGAGGCGCTGGTTGCGCTCAGCGACCGCCCACCAGGGGGTGCCTTCCTGATCGGCGGCCCGGATGATTTTGTCGTCGATATCGGTGACATTGCGGCAGAAGGTCACCTGGTAGCCGCTGGCCTCGAGCCAGCGGATGAGAATGTCAAAGGCAATGCCCGACCGGAGGTGGCCGATATGCGGCGGCGCCTGCACGGTAGCGCCACACACATACAGCGACACCCGCCCGGGAACCAGGGGCGTGAATTCGCGTACCTCGCGAGTAGCGGTGTCATGAAGGCGCAGGGTCACGCTGCCTAGGCTATGGGATGGCGAGGCCTGCCCGCGCGGGCTTTCCGCGCCGAAGGACCCAGGTCAGATGCCGCCCAGAACCTCTCTTCCCAGCCGCCACAGGATCCGCCTTTCCCCTGAATGCTTACCCGGTGCCGCCTTACCGCTGAACATCAGGAACGGTCCTGGCCCGTTCCTGGCGCGCCACCGGACGGACGCCCGGTCTTGTGCGTAGGATCTTTGCTGCTATCCGGCTAAATGCCGGATTATCGCCATCTTTGCCCGCCGGCGGCATGTGCGAGCGGCCAAGAAAGGACAGCGGGTTCCCATGAACGGCTCCTCCCGATGAGCGAACAGCAGCCCGCCCGGCGCCGTAGCGGCGGCGGCCGCCTGCTCGCGCACGTCGCGGTCGTGATCGGCGTCCTGGCCGTGACCGCGGGCGTCTTCACCTTGTCCTACAACGCCGTGCGCGACATCGCGCTGGCGTCCGGGGTGACCGCATCGCTGGCCCGGCTGTATCCGGCCATCCTCGACGCGGTGTTCGTGGTCGCCTGCGCGGCCGCGCTGACCCTCCGCGACGCCCGGTGGTGGACCCGCGATTACGCCTGGCTCTCGGTTCTCGTGACCGGGGCACTGATCGGTGCCGCGGACGCCTACCACGCCATGGGCCTGCGCTTGCCGCACAAGGTCGCGGCCGGGACCGTGGCCGCCCTGCCAGTGGCCCTGGTCCTGCTCGGCTTCAGCTTGTGGCTGTCCATGCTGCGTCACACTCGCTGGAACCGCACGGCGGCCGCCACCGGCCCGCGCGTACCCGCCGAGCTGGGTGCCGGGCCCGCGCTGGCGATCGAGACCGGTCAGCCTGCTCCCGCTGAGGCGGTCTCCGCCGCCGCGCGGCCGGGGCTGCCCGCACTGTTCGCGTCTCTCTGGCCCGCGACGGAGAACACCCGGCCCGAAACGGAAGGCGTCCCGCCCGCGGAAAGCACCCCTTCAGGTACGGAAAGCGCCCCGCCCGCGCAAGGTGCCCTGCCCGCGGAAGATTCCTCGCCCGCGATGGAAAGCGCCCGGCCCGACGAAGGTGCCCCGTCCGACGCGGACAGCACCCCACTCGCGGAAGACTCCCCGGCCAGCACGGAAAGCGCCCCGTCCGACGCGGACAGCACCCCACCCGCGGAAGACTCCCCGGCCAGCACGGAAAGCGCCCCGTCCGACGCGGACAGCACCCCACCCGCGGAAGACTCCCCGGCCAGCACGGAAAGCGCCCCGTCCGACGCGGAGAGCACCCCACTCGCGGAAGATTTCCCGGCCAGTCCGGAAAGCGCCCCGGCCGCAGAGAGCGGTCCGGTCGCGGAAGATTTCCCGGCCAGCACGGAAGGCGCTCCGCCCGCGGTGCCGGACCCGGCCCCCGAGCCCGCGTCCCGGCGAGCGGCCGAGACCACACCGGAACCGGCCGCCGGGCCAGCGGCTGCGCAGCAGCCCGCGCCCGCCAGGCTCCCAGCCGAACGTCCCGCCGAAGCGCTTACCCCGCCGTACGGCTTCCCGTCCGCAGCGCCCCTGGACCCTGCTCCCGCGGACGAGGCTCCCGCGCCGCGGACGCCAGCGCCTACGTTTCTGTCCGCCCCAGTCCCCCGAGACCGCTGAGCCGGACGAGCCGGCCGCGGGCCACCCACCGGGCAGGAGGCTGGTGGCACTGGCTTCCGAAGCAGTGGCGGCGCGGGGCAAGCCGCCGGCCCCGCCGGTGGGCCAGCCCGCGGAACTCGCCCACGAACCGGCCCCGGTCGGCCGGCCTGATTCCGCCCCGCGCGCAAGCGCTGCACAGGGGGAGGCGGACGGCTCCGGGCATCCGGCGGCCGATGCGGAGCCCGGGACGGCGCAGCAGAGAGGCCCGGGGACCGCCGGGCCGCCGGCGCGCTTCGAGCGCGTCCGCAGTGGGCCGACACCACCGGGCGGCTGACCCGCAGGCCGGATCACGGCAGCGGCAGCGGCAGATCGTCGTGCTGAACGGGACATGCCGCTCGCCATCCCGGCACTGTTCCCGGAGGAGCGGACTCAGGCCCCTGAGGAAGCGGCGCCCGGCCGCGACGCCACGACCAGGGCGGTGGCGATGGCGGCGATACCCTCACCGCGCCCGGTCAGCCCAAGCCCGTCAGTGGTGGTGCCTGAGACGCTGACCGGAGCACCGGAGAGGGCCTCCGACAGGACCTTCTCGGCTTCCGCGCGGCGCGGCGCGACCTTCGGGCGGTTCCCGATCACCTGGACCGCGACATTGCCGACGGTGAATCCGGCGTCGGCCACCAGCCGGAAGGTCTCACGGATCAATGTCAGGCCGTGCGCGCCGGCCCACTGCGGGCGCGCGGTGCCGAAGTGCGCTCCGAGGTCACCGATCCCGGCCGCGGACAGCAGGGCGTCGCAGATGGCGTGCGCCGCGACGTCACCATCCGAATGACCTGTCAGGCCCGGTTCTCCGGGCCACGTGAGCCCGGCCAGGTTCAGTACCCGGCCCGACCCGGAGGGCCCAAAAGGGTGGACGTCGGTTCCGACGCCCACCCTGGGCAACACGTGTCGAAGGTCTGATTCAGCAGGCATTAACCGTGTCCGCATTAGTGCCGGCCGCGCCTCATCAAACCGTACTCGCTCGCTTTAGGACACTCGCTGCGGTGGCCCGGAGGCGAGTATCTCATCAAGCAGCGCCTCGGCCTTGTCCTCATTCGTCTTCTCGGCGAGCGCGAGCTCGCTGACGAGAATCTGCCGTGCCTTGGCGAGCATGCGCTTTTCGCCGGCGGACAGGCCGCGTTCCTTGTCCCTGCGCCACAGATCCCTGACGACCTCGGCCACCTTGTTGACATCGCCTGAGGCGAGCTTTTCCAGGTTGGCCTTGTAGCGCCGCGACCAGTTGGTCGGCTCCTCGGTGTGCGGGGCGCGGAGCACCTCCAGCACCCTCTCGAGGCCTTCCTGGCCAACGACATCCCGGACGCCTACGAGCTCAGTGTTATCCGCGGGTACGCGTACGGTCAGGTCACCCTTGTCGACCTTAAGAACCAGATAGGTCTTGTCCTCGCCCTTGATCGTGCGAGTCTCGACCGCTTCGATGCGAGCAGCCCCATGATGGGGGTAGACGACGGTATCGCCGACCTTGAAAGACATGTGGCAAGTACCCCTTCCGCTGAAGGCTATCTTACCACGTCGCCGGGGGTTGATTGAATGGCCTTTATCCTATAAGGCCAGGTCATCCAGGTAATTGCGGCTCGCCGAAATTACCTTGCGGCACGCCGCGCGGCGGGCGCCGAAGGCCCCTTATTAGCCGAACGTAACCAGCAGTTGGCGCTTAGTGCACGCGGCTCCGAGCGGCCTCCATCGGTCCAGCGGCTGCCCGGACACGGCGCCGCATTAACGGCTGCGCATCCGGCGGCAAATGACAGCGCTCGTCGGCCACATGGCTTATTTAGTCCCATACTAGTAGTGACGTGGGAACCCATGCCGGAGAGGTGCGTGCCGGTGAACCCTGGCGGAGAATCCGGGCGGGACGACGGCGGCCTGCCCCCGGTCGACATCGAGATCCCGGACGACGCCCGGGAACTCGAGCGTGAGGTGCTCGCCTACCATCGCGAGCAGCGTGCGCGACGTCGGCGGGCCCGCTGGAACCGGGTTCTCGGCCCCATGCGCGGGCACGGAGCCATCCTGCCTCTCGTCGCTACCTGCGTCGCGCTGTCCATGCTGGCCGGCACGCTGCTGTCGGTCTTCAGCATCAGTCCCGCGTCCGCCCCCGTGATCGCGCGCTCGCCGGCCCCGGCGCCGCGTTCGGACCTGTCTTCCGGCGCGGACGGCCGCGTCCCGCTGCCCGCCGGGACGGTTGTCGTCAGCGGGAAGGCCACCCCGGTCCGGGGGCTCGTCAGCGCGGTCCTGGCCCTGGTTCCCGCGCACTGCAACTGCAGCAGCGAGCTGCAGCAGCTCACCACGCAGGCGGCCCGCGCCCGCGTCCGGGTGTTCTTCGTGGGGACCTCGGATGTGATGGCGGACGTGACCCGGCTGACCCGCACGGCCGGCCAGGGCACGGCGGTAGCCGTCAAAGACACGGAGAACGTGCTCGGATCGGCGTACCATCCTGCTGGACTGACGGTCGTCCTCGTCCGGGCGGACGCCTCCGCCACGGTGCAGCGGAATCTGACCAGCGGGTTCCAGCTCGAGGACGAGCTGCGCGCGCTGAGCACCGGGGCTAGGAGCGCCTCACCGGAGCCGGGGGCAGCCGCCTCGGCCGTCCCGGCCCCGACCTAGCCGCGCCGCCGGTGCCCCGCTGGACGGCTACGCTCCGGGGATCGCTACGATTTCCGACGTCCGCCCGCGATGTGTCCCGAGCCCGAGGAGGCCCGAGCCGTGATCCGCAGCAGCCACGGCAGCACACTGCTGCGCCGTCTCCTGATCGGCGCCATTGTCCTGCTGGTTCCCGTGCTCGCGGGGTGTGAGGCCGGCGATAACGCCCCGACGCTCGAGTTTCACCCCGCAGCGAACGGGGCCTACGCCACGGCCGACGCGATCAGCGTCGACAACGCCTTCATCCTCGGCGGGCCGGATGGCACCCCGCTGGCCGTTGGCAGCTCGGCCAGCATGTTCCTGTACGCGTACAACGGGGGCGGCAGCGCCGACAAGCTCGTTTCCGTCAGCGCGCCCGGCACGGCTACGTCCGTGCGGCTGGCCGGCGGGTCGATCGCGCTACCCGCGCAGGCGGCCGCCCGGCTGACCGGTCCGGCTCCCGAGGTCGTGCTCACCGGGCTGACCAGGACCCTGGCCGCCGGCCAGACCGTCACGGTGATTCTCACGTTCCAGAACGCGGGCGCCATCTCGCTGACCGTGCCGGTGGAAGCGCGGTCGAACTACTACGCCTCCTACTTGCCTCCGGCGCCGAGCGCCAGCCCGGCCAAGCGGGCCAAGCCGGGCGCGACGGCCACGCCCACACCGACGCTGGGAGCGTCGGCACAGCCCTCCACCACCCCGTAGCGGGCGGCGGGCGCCGCCCGGGTGCGCCAGGCCGGCGGGCCGTCAGGCGCGCCCCCTGGGGTCGGCGGGCCGTCAGGTGGCCGCGGAATCGAACTTGTAGCCGAGCCCGCGGACGGTCACGATGTGCCGCGGATTGGCCGGGTCCACCTCGATCTTGGCTCGCAGCCGTTTGATGTGCACATCCAGGGTTTTCGTGTCCCCGACGTAGTCCGCCCCCCACACCCGGTCGATCAGCTGCATCCGGGTGAGCACCCGGTCGGCGTTCCGCAGCAGCACCTGCAGCAGCTCGAACTCCTTGAGCGGGAGCTGGACCTGGCCGCCGCGGACGGTCACCACGTGCCGGTCGACGTCCATCCGGACCGGTCCCGCCTCCATCGCCGAAACGGTGACCTCGTCCGTCTCGCCCCGGCGCCGCAGCACCGCGCGCATCCGGGCGACCAGCTCCCGGGACGAGAACGGCTTGGTCACATAGTCGTCCGCGCCGAGTTCCAGGCCGACCACCTTGTCGATCTCACTGTCCTTCGCGGTCAGCATGATCACCGGCACGTTGGACCGGGAACGCAGCGCCCGGCAGACTTCACTGCCCGGCAGCCCGGGAAGCATGAGGTCCAGCAGCACCAGGTCAGCACCCGTACGGTCGAAGGCATTGAGCGCGTCCGGGCCAGTGGCGCAGACCGCGACCTCGAAGCCCTCCTTCCGCAGCAGGTAGGAGATCGCGTCGCTGAACGATTCCTCGTCCTCGACCACGAGCACACGTGTCACTTGGGTGCCTCCCGATGAACGTTCGCGCGCGGGCCGACGGCGCGCGGTGCTAGGCAGAACCTGAACCGGCATGTGAATTCCGCAAGGGCAGGGAAAGAGTAAATGTGGAGCCTGCGCCCTCCACGCTCCGGACCGTCACTGTGCCGCCGTGCGCGGCCGTCACGTGTTTCACGATGGCCAGCCCCAGGCCGGTGCCGCCGGTCGCCCGCGAGCGGGCCGGGTCGACCCGGTAGAAGCGCTCGAAGATCCGCTGCAGTTCACGCTCGGGAATCCCGATTCCCTGATCCTCCACGCTGATATCCACCCATTCACCGGCGCGACGCGTCGTGACCAGCACCCGGGTCCGCTCCGGGCTGTAGGCCACCGCGTTCTCCAGCAGATTGCGGATCGCGGTGAGCAGCAGGTCCTCGTCCCCCAGCACGCCCAGTCCCCGGTCACCGGCGTCGGCCAGGGTGATCCCCCGGGCGTTGGCCTTCATCCGGCACCGGTCCAGCGCTTCCGCGACGATCGCGTCCACTTGCACGGGGGCGGGATCGGGTACGGGCTCGGCGGCCTGAATGCGGGACAGCGTGATGATGTCCTGGACCAGGTTGGTCAGCCTGGACGCCTCCTGGCGCATGCGGCCCGCGAACCGCCGTACCGCGTCCGGGTCATCCGCAGCGTCCTCAACGGTCTCCGCCAGCAGGGCCAGGGCCCCGACCGGCGTCTTCAGCTCATGGCTGACGTTCGCGACGAAATCCCGGCGGACCTCCTCGACCCGGCGGCTCTCGGTCTGGTCCTCGGCCAGCACCAGCACCAGGCCCTCCCGGCCGACATCGCCGCCTAGCGGAGCCACCCGGACGGCGAAACTGGTCATCCGGCCGCCCATCCGGCCGCCCGCGGATACCTCGAACTCGCCTTCCCGGATCTCACCGTCCCGGCGCACTTGCCGGGCCAGAGCGAGCAGTTCACTGGCCATCAGGCGATCGCCTTTGACCAGGCCGAACGATCGCGCGGCGTGGCTCGCCTGCAGGACGCGATCCTCCCCGTCGACCACGACCGCGGACGAGGACAGCACTGACAGCACCGAGGCGATACCCGGCGGGAGGCGGGCCGCCGGATCGGCGTATTCGAGTGACGTCCCGTTGCTGGCCTGGGTGCTCACCCGCATCGCTGCTCCCCGGATAGCCGTCGCCCACCGCCGGCTGGCGGCCACGCGTCCGAACAGCTCAGGCCCACACACCCGATGGTAAGGGTCGGCATCCCGGACATCCCAGTGCGGGCAATGTGACGTGCGACTTTTACCCCAGTGTTTCCCACCCGTCCATTATCAGGACATACGCGATTTCTTGCGCGATCGCCTGATCGCCGCCTGCCGGAGGGGTACGCCTTACGCCATGGCCGCGCGGGCGCTGCTCAGCGGCCCTGGTTCTTGACCGCTTCCGCGGCTTCGGCCGCCGCCTGCGGATCGAGGTACCGCCCGCCCCGCTCGGCCGGCCGGAAACTGCTGTCCAGCTCGTACACGAGCGGGATGCCGGTCGGGATGTTCAGCGCGGCGATATCGTCATCGCCGATGCCGTCCAGGTGCTTGACCAGGGCACGGAGCGAGTTCCCGTGCGCCGTCACGAGCACCGTCTTGCCCACGGCGATGTCCGGGACGATGTACTCGTACCAGTACGGCAGCATCCGGCCCAGCACGTCCTTCAGGCACTCGGTCCGGGGCAGCAATTCCGGTGGCAGGAGCGCGTACCGCGGATCGCCGGCCTGCGAGAGGGGGTCGTCATCGGCGATCGGCGGCGGCGGGACGTCGTAGGAGCGCCGCCACAGCATGAACTGCTCGTCGCCGAACTCCTTGCGGGTCTGCGCCTTGTCCTTGCCCTGCAGGGCCCCGTAGTGCCGCTCGTTCAGCCGCCAGGACCGGCGCACCGGGAGCCAGAGCAGTTCCGCGGCCTCCAGCGCAATGTGCGCGGTCTGGATCGCCCGGGTCAGTACCGAGGTGTGCAGCGTATCCGGGCGCATCCCGGAGTCATGCAGCAACTTCCCGGCGTGGGCCGCTTCGTCAGCCCCGGTCGCTGAGAGGCCGACATCTACCCATCCGGTAAAAAGGCCCTTGGAGTTCCACTCGCTCTCACCATGGCGCAACAGCACAAGAGTTCCCATGGCGCGAAGCTTATCCGCCTCGGCGGCCGCCGGGCCTGCCGTGCTGGCCAGGCCATGGGCCGTGGCGATGAGGAGTCGCGCCGCATGGGCGCCAACCGCGCGGGAACACTGGGCGACACGCTGAGGTTGCAAGGTCGGAGGTGCATACCTGTGCCGCGAAGCGTCCCGAGGCGGATCGCGACGATAAGCGTCCATACGTCACCGCTCGACCAGCCGGGCACCGGCGACGCCGGCGGCCTCAACGTCTACGTGGTTGAAGTCGCCAAGCGCCTCGCCGAGCGCGGCACCGAGGTGGAGATCTTCACCCGGGCGGTGTCGCGGGAGGCCCCTCCGGTCACCGAACTGTTCCCTGGCGTGCTGGTCCGGCACGTGACCGCGGGGCCGTTCGAGGAGCTCGAAAAGGCGGACATTCCCGCCCAGATATGTCATTTCACCTTCGAGGTGCTCCGTATCGAGGCGGCCTACGCCCCCGGCCGCTACGACCTGGTGCACGCCCATTACTGGCTGTCCGGCCAGGTAGGCGCGGTTGCGAAGGAACGCTGGGGAGTACCCCTGGTGCAGTCCATGCACACCCTCGGGAAGGTGAAGAACGCCGCTCTGGCCACCGGCGACTCGGCTGAGCCGGACACCCGGATCCGCGGTGAGGCCGAGGTCGTGGCCGCCGCCGACCGCCTGGTGGCCAACACCGCCGAGGAGGCACGGCAGCTTATTGGGCTCTACGGGGCGGACGCCTCCCGGGTCAAGACCGTCCACCCGGGGGTCGACCTCTCGGTGTTCCGCCCTGGCCGTCAAGCCGATGCCCGGCGAGCGCTGGACCTGCCGCCGGACGCCTTCGTCCTGCTCTTCGCCGGGCGAATGCAGCCGCTCAAGGGCCCAGACATCCTGCTGCACGCGGTCGCCCGCATGGTCAGGGATGATCCTGGGCTGCCGTCCCGGCTCGCGGTCGTCTTCGTGGGCGGCCCAAGCGGGCTGGGACGCAACGACCCCGACATGGTGACGCAACTCGCGGCGCGGCTCGGCATATCGGGCGTGGTACGTCTGGAGCCGCCGTGTCCCCAGCCGGACCTGGCCGCGTGGTACCGCGCGGCCAGCGTCGTGACCGTGCCGTCGTACTCGGAATCGTTCGGCCTCGTCGCGCTGGAAGCGCAGGCGTGCGGCACGCCAGTCGTCGCCGCCGCGGTCGGCGGCTTGCGGACGGCCGTGCGGCACGGCGAGTCCGGCATCCTGGTGGACAGCCACGACCCGGACGACTACGCGCGGGTGCTGAGCGAACTGGCGGCGTCGCCCCGGGCCCTGGCCCGGATGTCGGCCGGGGCCGTCCGGCACGCTTCAGGCTTCGGCTGGTCGGCCGCGGTTGACCGGCTGCTCGGCGTGTACGGAGGTGCCGTGAGTGAGGCGAGGGCCACGGTGGAGGCATGATGAGCGCCGGCCCGGCGAGGCAGCCATGAGCGGCACCGGCCCGGAGGGCCCGCGCCTGGATCCCCCGGCGGCGATCGCCGGAGCGCTGACGGAACTGGGCCTGCCGTACGAGAACCCGAGCCCGGGGGCGTACCTGGTCAAGCTGGCCGGGCAGCACAAACTCGCCACGATGACGTGGCTGATCGCCGGCCGGCACAGCCTCCACGTCGAGGCCTTCTTCTGCCGCAGGCCGGACGAGAACCACGAGCGCTTCCATCGTTTCCTGCTGGAACGTAACGGGCGCACCTACGGCGTGCACTTCGCCATCGACCAGATGGGCGACGTATATCTGGTCGGCCGGCTGCCGCTGGCCGCGGCCACCCCCGCCGAAATCGACCGGATTCTCGGCTGCGTGCTCAGTTACGCCGACGAGAACTTCGACGCCGCCCTGGAGCTGGGCTTCGCGTCGGCCATCCGGCGGGAATGGGCATGGCGGGCGAAGAACGGCGAGAGCCTGGCCAACCTGCAGGCGTTTGCCCGGTTTGCGGACCCGGACGCCCCAGCCCAGGCCCGGAATTCGCGCCAATAACCGCCACGCCCGCGCTGTGATCGGTAGTGTCACCAGGGCAGTAACATCCGTGCCGGATGACCACCATTCACCAGGACGAGAGCATTGCGCGGACATGACCCGAGGGCACAGTCGCCCGGCCGGCTGTGGACCGGTCTGCGTGCTATGGCCGGTTCGCCGTCGGCGGCCGTGGGTAAAGTGGCCAATGTGAACCGGCTAGGCGATCTCGAGCGTGCGATCATGGACGTACTGTGGGGAACCGGCGTGTCACTCACGGTTCGTGAGGTCAGCGCGCAGCTCACCGAGCGTGATCTGGCGCATACAACGGTGATGACCGTGCTGGACAGGCTGGCGAAGAAAGGCTTCGCGCGGCGCGAGCGGGACGGGCGCGCCTGGCGCTACCGGCCCGCGGCGACGCGGGAGGCGTACGTCACCGAACTGATGCTGACGGCACTGGAGCAGACGGGCGACCGGTCGGCCGCCCTCGCCCGGTTCGCCAAATCGGTGTCAGGAGCCGAGGCCAGTGTGCTCCGTGGTGCTCTGGACGAGATCGAGGGTGACGGCGGGGGCTGATGACTGGACCGGCCGACGCGGCCCTGCTCGCCGCTGTCGCCATCGGGAGCGTGCGGGGTTCGGCGGCGCTGGGAGCCGCACGGTGGCCACGGCGGTCACCCGGCGCGGCGATCCTGCTGTGGCAGGCTCTCGGGCTGGGCGGCGGCCTCGCCGCCATCGGGGCACTCATTGAGATAGGCCTTCCACCGGGGTCAGCCAGCGTCGCTAACGGCGTGGCCCGGGTGGCCTCCGCGGCGGCCAGCGGCCGCCTCTTCCCGGCCGGGCAGCCCGCGCTGCCCGTTTTCCTGCGGCTCGTCAGCCTCGTGATGGGCCTGGCGCTGCTCGCTCAGCTCTGCTCGGTGCTTCTCGCGTCGTCGGCGACGGTGGTCCGGGCCCGCCGCCGGCAGCGGGCGCTCCTGGCCCTGCTGGGCCGGGGCGACCCGAAAGCTCCCGGCGCCCTGGTCGTCGATCACCCGGCAGCGGCGGCGTACTGCCTGCCCGGACTGCGGTCGCGGATCGTGGTGAGCGTCGGCGCACTCGATCTGCTGCGGCCGGCCGAGCTGGCGGCGGTGCTCGCCCACGAGCGTGCCCACCTGCGTGAACGGCACGATCTGGTCGTCCTGCCGTTCACCGCGCTGCGGCGGGCATTCGGCTGGTCCCGGATCTGTGCTGACGCTCATCAGTCCGTCGCCCTGCTGATCGAGATGCTGGCCGATGACCGCGCCCTGCGGGCCCGCCCCGCGCGCGCTCTCGCCGGGGCGCTGGCACGCTTCGGCACCGCGGGCTGCGGCGAGAACGCCCCGGCCGGCGCGCTGGCTGTCTCCGGTGCCGCGTACGAAGGGGAAATGGCCGCACGGGTAACCCGCATCATGACTCCGGCGCCGCCGATCGCTCACGCGGTACGCGCCGGTATCTGGTGCGCGGCCACCCTGATCGTGGTCGTGCCGGTCGCCGTGCTGCTGCTGCCCAACTGACCCGGCGCCTGACTGACCGGGCACAGCGCAGCGGCCTACCAGGGGCCGTAGGGGCCCGAGCCGGAGCTTCTGCCGGTCTTGAATTCCCTGACCTTGGGCCGGACGTCGACCAGGTAGATCGCGGCCGCGACGAAAGCGGCGACCGGCAGGATCGAAATGGCCGACGCACCGCCCAGGTAGAAGGCGTAACCAAGGCCGACGACCGTGGCCACACCGAGAATAAGCAGCCAAATCGGCTTGGTCTGCTTGCCCGCGGCGACAAAGGCCGGCGCAGGCCTGCGCACCGCGTCAACGAACGCCCACGCCTCGACCACGAACGCGGCGATCGAGATGACGAGGAAGAAAATGTTGAGCGGGGTCATCGCTGAACCTGTGAACACGCCATCCACGCTATCTGGTGTAGCCGGGTCATTCTCCCGTTCCGGCCGCACCGCCCGGGCCGTCCCGCGGACGGCATTTTCCTGCTGCCGATGGCGCTGGCCGGCCATGGCCTCTCGCCGCGTGGCGGGATGGTCATAAGGCGCTCAGCCTGACCGCCATACCTGCTGATCTGTTACTCCTCGTTCCCGCCCGGGGCGGCCGCGGGCCAGCCGGTACCGCCCTGGCTCGCCGGATCCGGCGGGTCCAGCGGGCCGGCCGGCATCTCCCCGGTGCCCGCACTGCCGCCGGTGGCAGCCGCCCAATTGCCGCGCGCCCGGCGGGCCGCACGGCCACCGCGCCGGATGCCCGGCTCCTCCTCGGTCATCACACCCGCCATGATCGCGGCCGGCGCATCACCGGTCTCCGGCGGCTCCGGCGCGGGGTCCGCGGTTACTCCGTTTTCTACTCCGTTTTCCTTGCGGAAAGACTCGTAGATCTCGATCAGCACCTGCTTCTGGCGCTCGGACAAGGATGGGTCGGTCAGCAGCGCCGAACGGACGCCGGAGTCCGCCGGCTTGTCTTCCAGAATCCCGGCCTGCACGTACATGGCCTCGGCAGAGACCCGCAGTCCCTTCGCGATCTGCTGGAGGATCTCGGCGCTGGGCTTGCGGAGCCCGCGCTCAATCTGGCTGAGATAGGGGTTGGATACACCCGCCGCTTGCGAGAGCTGGCGGAGGGAGATCTTCGCCTGCTCGCGCTGCTGGCGAATGTACTCTCCAATCGAGTTCACCGATACCTGAGGCATACGCCCATTGTCACCTATTCTGCTTGCAGTTGCAAACGTCCTGCAAGCAGGAAGGTTACCTGCTGAGCCGGGCACGCCCACCCGCCGGGGCTGGTACGCGACGACTAATTGAGCCTCTGAACAGGAGCTTTACGGCCTTATGCTGAGGAAGGCGCGCGCATCGGCGACACTCATCGGTGCGCGCTGAGCGAGCCGCGCTAGCTGACTGGCCCGCTCCACCAGCTCGGCATTGCCGCTGGCCGGGCGGCCGCGGGAGTAGGAGAGGGTGTCCTCCATGCCGACCCGCAGATGCCCCCCGGCGGCCACCGCCGCCAGCATGACGGGAATCGAGGTCCGGCCGATCCCGGTAGCCGACCAGGTAGCGCCCGCGGGGAGGGCCGACGCGGCCTGCACCACCGTCGCCGCGTCCCCCGGCATTCCGCCGGGCACCCCCATGACCAGGTCGCAATGCACCCGGCCGCCGGCCGGCGGCCCGAGCTCGTCCAGCAGCCGGTGCAGCGTGGCGACATGACCGAGATCGAAAAGCTCGAACTCCGGTACGACGCCCCGTTCCTGCGTCCGCCGGTAGAGCTGCCGGATGAACGGCCACGGGTTCGCGAAGACCTCATCCCCAAAGTTGACGGTTCCGCAGGTCAGCGAGCAAGCGTCCGGCGCGGCGTCGAGCACGGCCAGCCGGTCCTCGAAGCTGTCGGTGACGGCGCCGCCGGTGGACAGCTGCACGACCAGATCGGTCGCCTCCCGCAACGCGGCGACCGTTTCCGTGAGGCGACCCACCTCCAGCGTCGGGCGCGCCCGGTCGTCCCTGACGTGTACGTGGATCACGGACGCCCCGGCGGCCTGGCACTCCTTCGCGGTGGTGACCAGCTCCTCCAGAGCCACCGGGAGCGCTGGAGCGGCATCCTTGGCCGCTTCCGCCCCGGTCGGCGCCACCGTGATCAGCGTCGCGATCTTCCCGCTCCGCAGCGCGTCCCCGTCCGCCCGGCCAGCTCCCATGCCCACAGCATCCCCCTTCACCGATCCGCCGTCCACCAGCCGCATGCCGTGCCCCGCCACGGGGCCGGGTCAGCGCGCGGGGACCGGGGTAAGGTGCTCGCGGGCAAAGGCGAGCGACTCGGCCAGGTCCGCCATCCGCTCCTCCTGGGTGAGCGCCCGGCGGGTATTCACCTCGAGAACGACCATGCCCGGGTAGCCGCTGGCGACCAGGCCGCGCAGGACCTCCGCACACGGCTGGCTGCCCCGGCCCGGCACCAGGTGCTCGTCCGGAAACGGGCCGTTCGGCACGCCGGTGCCGTCTGCCAAATGCACGTGAGCCAGCCTGGGACCCAGCTCGCCGGCCATGGCGAGGGCGTCGGAGCCCGAAGCGGCCGTGTGCGACAGGTCCAGCGTGACGCTGGTGCAGTCCATCGCGGTGGGGTCCCAGGTGGGCGCGTACGGGACGATCTCACGGCCACCGGCCCGCAGCGGGAACATGTTCTCCACGGCGAAGATGACGTCGGTGTCCGCCCCCATGTCGGCGAGGCCCGCCTCAAAGCCCAGGGCGTAATCACGCTGCCAGCGGAACGGCGGGTGCACCACGACGACCTTGGCGCCCACCTGCTCGGCCAGATGCTGCGAGCGGCGCAGCTTCTCCCAGGGCTCGCGTCCCCAGACCCGCTGGGTGAGCAGCAGGCTGGGCGCGTGCACGGCGAGGACGGGAATCTGGTGATAGTCGATCAGCCGCTTGAGCACGTCGACGTCCTGGCTCACCGGGTCGGTGTAGACCATGACCTCGATCCCGTCATAGCCGAGCCGGACGGCCGCCTCGAAGGCGTCCGGCGTCCGGTCCGGGTAGACAGACGAAGTGGACAGCGCGACGGGCGTGCCGGCCGCCCGGTCAGCCTCGCTCAATGCCCTTCCCTCCACACCCAGTCCCCCCGTACACCGCGTACGGGCTTCCCGTCGAGCTAGCTTATGTGGACGGCGGTCCCAGTTACTCCATCCCGCCCGCGGGCACGCCGGACGGCCGCGGGCTGGACGGCCGCCCCGGAAATGTCAGTGCCGGTGACTAGGGTCCCAGCCATGGCTAAGTCACCGGCAGGCAGCGCCTTCCGCTGCACGGAGTGCGGCTGGCAGGCCCCGAAATGGGTGGGCCGATGCGGCGAGTGCCAGGCCTGGGGCACCATCGAGGAGGCGGGGACTTCCCGGCTCGTCCGGGCGGGTGTCCGTGCTGTGGGACCGGGCCCGGTGAGCACGCCTGCCATCCCGATCGCGGCCGTGGACGCGCACGGGGCGAGCGCACGGCCGACCGGGCTCGACGAGCTGGACCGGGTACTGGGCGGTGGCCTGGTACCGGGCGCTGTCCTGCTGCTGGCCGGCGAGCCGGGCGTGGGAAAGTCGACGCTGCTGCTGGAGGCGGCCGCCCTGGTCGCCGGCTCGCGCCCCGTCCTCTACGTCACCGGAGAGGAATCGGCCGCGCAGGTGCGGCTGCGGGCCGACCGTATCGGAGCGGTCAGCGAGAACCTGTTCCTGGCCGCGGAGACGGATCTGGCCGCTGTGCTCGGCCACGTCGAGACCGTCCGGCCAGACCTGCTCGTCATCGATTCGGTGCAGACCATGGCGGCCCAGGGGGTGGACGGCGTGCCAGGTGGCGTCACCCAGGTCCGTGAGGTCGCCGCCACGCTGATGGGGACCGCGAAGGAACGCTCGCTCGCGACGATCCTGGTCGGTCATGTGACCAAGGACGGTTCCATCGCCGGCCCGCGCACCCTCGAGCACATGGTCGACGTCGTGCTGCACTTCGAGGGAGACCGGCACTCCCAGCTGCGGATGGTCCGCGCGGTGAAGAACCGCTACGGCCCCACCGACGAGGTCGGCTGCTTCGACCTGGGGGAATACGGGCTGATCGGGCTGCCTGACCCGAGCGGCCTGTTCCTGTCCCAGCGCAGCGAACCGGTTCCCGGCACCTGCGTGACCGTCACGCTGGAGGGCCGGCGCCCGCTGGTCGCCGAGGTCCAGACGCTGATCGCCCCGTCGGTCCTCGACATGCCGCGCCGGGTGACGTCCGGCCTGGACGGCGCGCGGGTCGGCATGGTCCTGGCCGTCCTGCAGCGGCACACCGCGTTCAAGATCGGCCGCCAGGACATCTACGCGGCGACCGTCGGCGGTGTCCGGCTGACCGAGCCGTCCGTCGATCTGGCCATGGCCGTGGCCCTGGCCAGCTCGTCGTCGGACCTGAGCGTTCCGGCCGGCGTCATCGCCATCGGCGAAGTCGGCCTGGCCGGTGAGGTCCGCCGGGTGAGCGGCATCGCGCGCCGGCTCGCGGAGGCCGAGCGTATGGGTTTCCGCCGCGCGATCGTGCCCCCCGGCTCAGGCGGCCTGCCATCGTCCGCACCGCCACCGGACGGCCGGAAGGGCCATCTCTCGGTGGTCTCCAGCGACGACGTCCTGCGGGGCCTGATGGACGTGCGGGAGGTCGAGGACGTGCGGCACGCGATCACTGCGGCGCTCGGCGACTGAGGCCCGCAGTGAGCGGGCCTGCCGCCCGGGACGCATAGCTCCCGGAGCGGGCCGCGGGAACCGGGACCGGTCACTTCAGCCGGAACGGCTGGCTGGGGCTTTTCACCGCGCCGCTCTGCGCCATGGCCACATAGGTACGCGGCGAGGCGGCCATGACCGTTATCAGGCAGCCACTGACGGTGAGCCGGCGATTCCACACCACCGGCACGACCTCGGGCACGCCGCGCCGCAGGCGGGTGACGCGGGCCGTCGCGTCGTGCAGGCAGGCCCCGGAATTCCACGCCAGCTGGCCCCCGTGCGTGACCACGACCCGCAAGGACTGGGGGCTGGCGTCGAAGACACACGCTGACGTATCGGTAGAGACGACATCGATCTGGAACGCCGGCAGCTCGTGCGGCCCGTAGCTGGCCTTGCTGGCCAGCAGCGTGAGCACGATATCGGTGGCGGGACAGGCGGCATTGCCGGACGCGGGCTTCCCCGGGCTGCCTCCGGCGCCGCTGGCGGCCGCCGGGCGGCTGGTACCGGAGACCGACGGCCGGGGCGACGGGCGGGCCGGGGACCCGGGAGGCGACGCGGACAGGGCCACGCCCGGCGCCGACGATGCGGGGGATGCCCGGCCTGCCCCGGCTGCGCCCGCCGTGGCCTGCCCCGCGGAGGCGGTGCCGTATGCGGCCGCCGGCATTGTGCCGGACGACCCGGCCGCGGTGTTTTGCGGCGCGCGCTTGCCGCTGACGACACCGGAGCACGCCCAGGCCAGCAGCCCGAGGACGCCCAGGCCGGCCACGAGAGTGAAGAACCGGCGCTGCCAGTAGGCGTCGGCCTCGCCACTCCGGCCTCTGCTACGCTGCGCATTCGGATCCATACGCTCAGTATCAGCCGCAGGAGCGCGTCCCGCCCGCCGACCCGCCGGCCGCCTGCGCCCTCAATGCCGCCCCTGACGTGGGACAATCGTGCATTGTCATGACAAGCAGTTATCTCGAACCGGTCCTCAGCTGGTACGCGGATCACGCGCGTGACCTCCCCTGGCGCTCCCCCGAGGCGTCCCCCTGGTCGGTCCTGGTCAGTGAGATCATGCTTCAGCAGACGCCGGTGGCGCGTGTGCTGCCCGCTCACCGGGACTGGCTCAGCCGGTGGCCGGCGCCCGCCGACCTCGCCGCCGACGCCGCCGGGGAAGCCGTCCGGCAGTGGGGGCGGCTTGGTTATCCCCGGCGCGCGCTCTGGCTGCACGAGGCGGCCCGGATCCTCACCGAACGCCACGGTGGCCGCGTTCCGCCGTCGTACGAGGCGCTGCTGTCGCTGCCCGGGATCGGCCGTTACACGGCCGCCGCAGTGGCCAGCTTCGCCTTCCAGCAGCGCTACCCGGTCCTCGACACCAACGTGCGCCGGGTGATGTGCCGCCTGGTCACCGGCGCGGAGTTTCCCGGGCGCACCCCGTCGGCGGCCGAATGGCGTCTGGCCGAGTCACTGCTGCCCGCCGAACCGCGAGTTGCGGCCCGCTGGTCAGTGGGCGTGATGGAACTGGGCGCCCTGGTCTGCACGGCGGCGCGTCCCCGCTGTACCGCGTGCCCGCTCGCCGGTGATTGCCGCTGGCTGAACGCGGGCCGGCCGCGCGCCACGACCAGACCCGCCGGGCAGCGCTACGAGGGGACCGACCGGCAGTGCCGGGGACGTCTGCTGGCGGTGCTCCGTGACGCCGAGGGACCCGTCACCGGCGGCCAGCTCGACACGGTGTGGCCCATGGCCGTCCAGCGGGCGCGGGCACTGGACGGCCTGGTAGCAGACGGCCTCGTGGACGCGCTGCCCAACGGCCACTACGGATTGCCGTGTTAGCCCAGGGGGGCGACCCCCTGGAACCCCCGCTGCGCTCCGCGCCCGCGCGGGGGTACTTCGCCGACACACCGACCACTCGCCGGGCCTGAAGGCCCGGCTCGCTGGCCGGTAACGAGCGCCTCGCCGTAACCTGCGTGCGGTGCTCGCCGATATGCACCGGCCACTCACCCGGGCACGAGGCCCGGACTCGCTGTGCTGGCCCGGGGGGGCGACCCCCTGGAACCCCCGCTGCGCTCCGCGCCCGCGCGGGGGTACTCCGCCGACACACCGGCACTCGCCGGGCCTGAAGGCCCGGCTCGCTGGCCGGTAACGAGCGCCTCGCCGTAACCTGCGTGCGGTGCTCGCCGATATGCACCGGCCACTCACCCGGGCACGAGGCCCGGACTCGCTGGCCGGTTGCAACCGTCCCGCCGTAATACGGCGGTGCCCGGGCCGCTTTGCGCGGGCCCGGGCACCGTTGGTGTCGGTGTTCGTCAGCTGACGGCGGGGGGACCGTCGGCGCTGCCGGCCGGCTCGATCTCCTCCGGCGGCACGTCGGGCACGGCGTCGGGCTTGGAGATCCCGTTGAAGGTGAAGGTGGCCGGGGCCCCTTCCCCTTCGCTGTCGACGATCACGATCTGTCCCGGCCGGAGCTCACCGAAAAGGATCTTCTCCGACAGCGGGTCCTCGATCTCGCGCTGGATGGTCCGGCGCAGCGGCCGGGCCCCGAGCACGGGGTCGTAACCCCGCTCCGACAGCAGGGCCTTCGCAGCCGGGCGGAGCTCCAGGCCCATGTCGCGGTCCTTCAGCCGCTCGTCGACCTTCGCGATCATCAGGTCGACGATCCTGAAGATCTCATCGCGGGCCAGCTGGTGGAACACGATGATGTCGTCGACACGGTTGAGGAACTCCGGCCGGAAGTGCTGCTTCAGCTCTTCCTGCACCCGGCCCTTCATCCGCTCGTACGAGCTGCGCGACTCATCAGCCTTCGCGAAGCCGACGGACACGCCCTTGGAGATGTCGCGCGTGCCGAGGTTCGTCGTCATGATGATGACGGTGTTCTTGAAGTCCACCGTCTTGCCCTGGGCGTCGGTCAGGCGGCCGTCTTCCAGGATCTGCAGCAGCGAGTTGAAGATGTCCGGGTGAGCCTTCTCGATCTCGTCGAACAGCACCACCGAGAACGGCCGCCGGCGCACCTTCTCCGTTAGCTGACCGCCTTCCTCGTACCCGACGTAACCGGGCGGGGAACCGAACAGCCGCGAGACGGTGTGCTTCTCCATGTACTCGCTCATGTCCAGCTGGATCAGCGCATCCTCGTCACCGAACAGGAACTCGGCCAGCGTTTTGGACAGCTCGGTCTTACCGACACCGGACGGGCCGGCGAAGATGAACGAGCCGCCGGGCCGCTTCGGGTCCTTCAGGCCGGCCGGGTCCGCCGGATGGCCTGCGACAGCGCCCTGATGGCGTCGTTCTGGCCGATGACCCGCTTGTGCAGCTCATCTTCCATCCGCAGCAGCCGCTGCGACTCTTCCTCGGTGAGCTTGAAGACCGGGATGCCGGTGGCCGTGGCGAGAACCTCGGCGATCAGCTCCTCGTTCACTTCGGCGACGACGTCCATGTCGCCGGCCTTCCACTCCTTCTCCCGGGTGGCCTTCTTGGCCAGGAGCTGCTTCTCGTTGTCGCGCAGCGCCGCGGCCTTCTCGAAGTCCTGGGAGTCAATGGCCGACTCCTTCTCCCGGCGGACCTGGGCGATCTTCTCGTCGTACTCGCGCAGGTCCGGCGGCGCCGTCATCCGGCGGATACGCATCCGCGACCCGGCCTCGTCGATCAGGTCGATCGCCTTGTCCGGCAGGAACCGGTCACTGATGTAGCGGTCGGCGAGCTGTGCCGAGGCCACCAGAGCGCCATCGGTGATGGATACCCGGTGGTGCGCCTCATACCGGTCCCGCAGGCCCTTGAGGATCTCGATCGTGTGCGAGATCGTCGGCTCCGCGACCTGGATCGGCTGGAACCGCCGCTCGAGGGCCGCGTCCTTCTCCAGGTACTTGCGATACTCATCCAGGGTCGTGGCGCCGATCGTCTGCAGCTCGCCACGGGCCAGCATCGGCTTCAGGATGGAGGCCGCGTCGATGGCTCCCTCGGCGGCGCCCGCGCCGACGAGCGTGTGGATCTCGTCGATGAACAGGATGATGTCGCCGCGGGTGCGGATCTCCTTGAGCACCTTCTTCAGCCGCTCTTCGAAATCACCGCGGTACCGCGAGCCGGCCACCAGCGCGCCCAGGTCCAGGGTGTACAGCTGCTTGTCTTTGATCGTCTCGGGCACCTCGCCCTGGACGATCTTCTGCGCCAGCCCCTCGACCACGGCGGTCTTGCCCACGCCGGGCGCACCCACCAGCACCGGGTTGTTCTTCGTGCGGCGCGAGAGGACCTGCATCACGCGCTCGATTTCCTTCTCGCGCCCGATGACCGGGTCCAGCTTGCCCTCCCGCGCGGCGGCGGTCAGGTTGCGGCCGAACTGATCCAGCACGAGCGAGGTGGACGGCGCGGACTCGGCCGACGTCCCGGCCGACGCGGGCTCCTTGCCCTGGTACCCGTGCAGCAGCTGGATGACCTGCTGCCGGACGCGGTTCAGGTCAGCACCCAGCTTGACGAGCACCTGCGCGGCCACCCCATCGCCTTCGCGGATGAGGCCCAGCAGGATGTGCTCGGTGCCGATGTAGTTGTGGCCGAGCTGCAGCGCCTCACGCAGCGACAGCTCCAGCACCTTCTTGGCGCGCGGAGTAAAGGGGATGTGCCCGGACGGCGCCTGCTGTCCCTGGCCGATAATCTCCTCGACCTGCTGGCGCACGGCCTCGAGACTGATCCCCAGCGATTCCAGAGCCTTCGCCGCCACGCCTTCACCCTCGTGGATGAGGCCCAGCAGGATGTGCTCGGTGCCGATGTAGTTGTGATTGAGCATCCTGGCCTCTTCCTGAGCCAGGACCACAACCCGCCGCGCTCGGTCGGTAAACCTCTCGAACATATCGTTGCTCTCCTCACAGCGCGGTCAGACAGGTGCGGAAAGTTATACCCGCCTGTCCGCATGGTAGCCACGTGCCCCGGCCGTGCGCTTCGTGCCGTAGGTCATACGGTAAAAGTTCCCCGGAAGGGCAGCGTTCATCCCATGAAACCGCGTCAACGGCCCGTGGTGTTCCCGCTACGCCGCAAGCGAACGGCGGACCGGCAACGGAAACACTGCCAGCTGATACTCACCTCATGCCGGCGGTGGCATGACCCGGCGAGCCGCGGTGGCCGCGCGGGATGACGGCCATCCCGGTTCGCCAGGCTCCGCATGGAGGCCATGACGGCCGGGTGACCGGGCACGTACCGCGGCGGGAGAGCATGGCCGCGGGCCGCTCTGAATTACTCGAAGACGCCAGATTCTGCCGGGGGTCCGGGGTTTTCGGGGGCACCGGTCTCCCACGGCACCACGTAACCCGGCTGCATCATGCTGTCCCACGGCACTGGTTACCTTCCGCGGAAAGAGGCGGAAGGCGGCTATTGCCCTAGGGCCCTCCCGGACACACCCGGTCGGGAGGGCCGCCGTTGCGGGATACGACGGAAAGCACCCCGCCCGCTGGTTAGTGCGAGGCTTCGTACTCGGAAACGATCGAAGCGGGAATACGGCCGCGCTCGTTGACGTGGTAACCGCGCTGCTTCGCCCAGTCCCTGATTTCCGCGCTGCGCTGACGTCCAGGACCCGTGCGCGGACGACGGCGCCTAGCCGGCGCACTGACTTTGCGAGCGTGCTCGATGTACAGGGCCAGCTCTTTACGGATCTTGTCCGCGTTGGCCGAACTCAGATCGATCTCATACGAGCTGCCATCAAGACCAAACGATACGGTCTCGGTCGCCTCACCGCCGTCAAGATCGTCGACGAGAAGCACCTGAACCTTCTGTGCCATGGAACCAGCCCTTCTGTGGATCACGCATATTTCTGAACTGAAGATATACCCCCCGTGTTGCGTTTGCCAATTCTGGAGGGCATGAAGATTGGCGCGTTAGCGTGGAAGTAAGCATCTGCCGTGCAGGCAAGCCCGGAGCCACTCCCTGCACATGGTGACTCTCCGTAATCATGCATTGAGTGAGCCGTTAGCATTCCTGCCGTGCGATGCCGATTGCCGCGTTGGGCGCGTTCTTCCTAACTCTGAGAGGATTCTAAGTGCAGGCTCTCCGCCAACGCAGGCGCAAGGAGATCTTCTTGACAAGGAGAAACACTTAGTTAGCCGAAGGCACGGGGCCTGATGATCAGGTAGCACCTTCGTGCGGTGATCGGCCCGCGTCATCATCCTCGTCCGGGCCCGCGACCGATGCCGGCGCCTTGACGTCGATAATGCCGTTGTTGCCGGAAATATCTCGTTCATCGCCCGGGTCTTCGCGTACTCTGCGCTTCGGCGCCATCTCACGGCGCAGCAACAGCACAAGGCCGATGAGGAACGCGGCGCAAACAACCGCCGGCGGAGTCAGCGCCGCGAGATCCTTCAGCAAGACATCCTCCTCTCCTGTTGTTTAGCGCATAGGCGGATCCCGCCAACGCTGGGTCGCAGTACGCCACCGCGCATGTGCTTAACGCAAGTGCCCGCAATATTCGTACTGCCCTCTAATGCGTCCTTCCGGCAGCCCGCCGATAAGACCGCCATGCCGTGCGCTGGCGTTATCCGGCTCACGCCGGGCCGCACGGCGGCGCGAGGACGTCACCGCGCGGAAGCCGCGCCGGCCACCGCGGGGTGACCGGGCACCTCGCCGGGAGCCTGCCAGGGAGTGGCAGGAACCAGCCTTCTATCAGCATTGTGTCTCACCGCGCGCCTCGCTGCGCGGCTGCCCCTGCCCTTGGCCGCGATGCACGGGACGGGCCGCCCCTGAGCGGTCTCACGGGCACGCTTTCGCAGGTCAGAGCGCATAGACACCAGATGACCAGCGGTCTCCGCGGGCGCGCCCGCGGAGACCGTGGAGACGAGCCAGCCAGGATCGCCGGCACGACGTCCGGATCCGCCGGCCGCGGCTGGGCCGGGCGTTTCGTCTTATGAACGGGCCAGGCGTGGCAGGATCGGAGCCGGCCGCGGCCCGTGGCCGTTAGGCGAGAGGGGCACAGATACGGCAATGTTCCACGCCGACCTCCACATCCACTCAAAGTATTCGCGCGCGTGCAGCCGGGACTGCGACATCCCGCATCTTGCCGCCGGAGCGATGCGCAAGGGCATCAGCGTGGTCGGTACCGGAGACTTCACTCACCCCGCATGGACAGACGAACTTAAAGACAGTCTTGTTCCCGCAGAAGCGGGCTTGCTGAGGCTGCGGCCCGATCTCGAAAGGGACGTTCGCCGGCGTGTGCCCGCCGCATGTGAGCAGCCGGTGCGATTCATGCTCTCGGTAGAGATCTCGACTATCTATCGCCGGGGCGAGCGTACACGTAAAGTGCATCATCTGATATACGCCCCGACGTTCGAGGCGGCCGGCCGGATCACCGCATCTCTCGGCAAGATCGGGAACCTTGCGTCTGATGGGCGGCCCATCCTGGGTCTCGACTCGCGCGATCTGCTCGAGATCACGCTTGACGGCGGCCCCGGCTGCTACTTGGTCCCGGCACATATCTGGACACCGTGGTTCGCTGTTCTCGGTTCCCGGTCCGGTTTCAACGCCGTCGCTGACTGCTACGGCGACCTTGCCGGGGAAATATTCGCGGTCGAGACGGGCCTGTCATCGGATCCGCGCATGAACTGGATGTGTTCATCGCTGGATGCTTATCAACTCGTCAGTAACTCCGACGCTCATTCACCGCCGATGCTGGGGCGGGAGGCGACCACTTTCACGGGCGCGATGGACTTCTTCGCTATCGCCGGAGCCCTGCGCACGGGAGACGGCCTGCGCGGGACGATCGAGTTCTATCCGGAAGAGGGCAAGTATCACCTGGACGGGCACCGTAAGTGCGGGATCAGGTTTGAACCGCAGCAAACTCGGGAGAGCGACGGAGCATGCCCGCAGTGTCATAAACCGCTCACCGTCGGGGTTCTGCACCGGGTCGCCGAACTTGCTGACCGCCCGGATGGCTACCAGCCCGACGGGGCCGCGGGCTTCAATAATCTCGTTCCGCTCGCGGAAATCATTAGCGAGATCCTCTCCGTCGGGCCGAAGAGCAAGAGCGTTAACTCCGTGATTGACCGGCTTGTCGCCGCCTTCGGGCCGGAACTCGCGATCCTCCAGGAGGTGCCCGCGGACGATCTGGCCGTCATCGGCGGTTCGGCGCTCACGGAGGCGATGACCCGGCTGCGCCGGGGTGAGGTCATCAAGGAAGCCGGTTACGACGGCGAGTATGGCCGGGTCCGCCTGTTCCGGCCCGGGGAACTGGACCGCGCCGACGCACTTTTCGATCTGCCGGCCTCCGCTCCAGCGGCGGAAAAGAATGCGGCGGAAAAGAATAAAGCCGCCGGCCGGGACCACGCGGCCAGGCCGGTGCCGCCGGACGACCGCAGCGGGACGCTGGCCGGCCCGGGCGGCCCGGACCTGGGGGCGGACACCCATGACCTTACGTCCCGGCTGGACCCGGCGGATGACCGGGAACGGGTGCGCGCGGTAGACGGCACGCTGCTCGGCGGCCTGGATGAGGAGCAGCGGGCGGCCGCGCAAACGGGCGGCCCGCTCATGATCATTGCGGGGCCCGGAACCGGGAAGACACGGACCCTCACGCACCGGATCGCCTGGCAGATCACTGCAGGCGGGATTGCGCCGCGCCGCTTCCTGGCTCTTACCTTCACCCGGCGTGCCGCCGGGGAAATGCAGCACCGCCTCGCCTCCCTGCTCCCGGAGGGCGATTACGGGCCAAGGGGGCCGGCCGCGGACGTCCTCGTCACGACCTTCCATGGACTCGCGCTGAGACTGCTCGGCGAACACCGGGACAAGGCCGGCCTGCCCCCCGGTTTCCGCGTGGCCGACGAGACAGCCCGGCTCGAGGCGGCCACGAACGTCACCGGTTCTGAGCGCGACGGCCGCCGGCTGATAGCGGCCCTGGGCACCGGCCACCGGCTCGCTGACAGGACCCTGAGCGGCGAGCGCGAGGCCCTGCGGGCCGAACTGGCCGCCGTCGGCCTGGTCGATGTGGATGAGCTGATTGGCCGCGCGGCCAGGATGCTCCGCGCCGAGCCGGCTATCACCGCCGCGCTGCGTGACCGCTGGCCGTGGATCAGTGTGGACGAATATCAGGACCTCGACGAAGAGCAGAACGAACTGCTCCGCCAGCTGGCCGGCCACGGGGCCGGTCTCACCGTGATCGGGGACCCGGACCAGGCGATCTACGGTTTCCGCGGTGCCGACGTCAGATTCTTCCTCCGGTTCGGCGAGGATTACCCGGCGGCCCGGACGGCTTTTCTCACCCGCAACTACCGGTCCGGCCCGGTCATTGTCAGGGCGGCGCTGCAGGCGATCGCCCCGGCGACGCTGGTGCCGGGCCGGCGTCTGGACGCGGTGTGCCGCCCCGGCGCGGCACCGGGCGCGGGGCAGGACGGCCGCTCCGGCGGCACGGCGCCCTCCGGGCCCCCCATCGTTTTCCACGAGGCCGGCAGCGAGCAGGCGGAAGGCAGCTGGATTGCCGGGGAGATCGACCGGCTGATCGGCGGTTCGTCCTTTCACTCGCTGGACAGCGGCCGGGTCGACGCCCGGCAGCGGCACGCGGCGCTGGCCCTGTCCGATATAGCCGTGCTCTACCGGACAGACGCGCAGGCCGGGGGGCTCGTCCAGGCGCTGACCCGGGCCGGGCTGCCCTTTCAGAAAAGGTCGCACGACCGGCTCAGCCGCCGCCCCGGTGTGCGGGACATCGTCCGCGAGATCCGCCTGACGGAACCGGGCATCCCCGATGACGCCGGGGCCGCTGCGGGCGCCCAGGAGGTCGGCCGCCGGCTGCGGGCCGCCGTACGGCGGCTGACGGCCCTGATGCCGGGCTCGGCGCCGTCCGCCGTCGACATCCTGGCGGCCGGTGAGGTGCTCGCGCCGCTGGCCAGCCGGTGCGGCGATGACGTCGGGCAGTTCCTGACGGAGATCTCGCTGGGCGGCGAGGCGGACACCATCGATCCCCGGGCCGACGCGGTGTCACTGCTGACGCTGCACGCGGCCAAGGGGCTGGAATTCGGCGTGGTGTTCATCGCGGGCTGCGAGCGGGGCCTGCTCCCGCTGTGGCGCCCGGGGGCGGTCCCCGCTCCCCGGGCGGGTCAGCCGGATGGCCCGGCGGCCGACGTGGCCGAGGAACGGCGGCTGCTGTTCGTCGGGATGACGAGAGCCCGGACGCGGCTGTTCCTCACCTGCGCGCGCCACCGCGGGCGGCTGGGGCCCGGCGAGCCGCAGGGGCCGGGCGGCCCCGCCACGGCAGGCCCGTCGCCGTTTCTGGCCGATATCGATCCAGTCCTGCTCAGCCGGGTGGCATCGGCCAGGCGGCCACAGCCGGACCGGCAGCTCCGGCTGCTGTGATGGCTTCCGGACGACCCGGATCAGCCGGGCGGCGCCGCCGGGCCGGGCCGCAGGTGCAGCAGCATCCGGGTGTTCCCCAGGGTGTTCGGCTTCACCCAGTCGAGGCCGAGGAACTCAGCGACACCTTCGTCGTAGGAGCGCAGCAGCTCGGCGTAGACGTCGGGTGCGACCGGCGTGCCGAAGATCTCCGTGAAGCCGAGGCTGCCGAAGAACTCGACCGCGAACGTCAGCACGAACACCCGCTGTACACCCAGCTCGCGGGCCCGGCCAAGGAGAACATCCGCGATCCGGCGCCCGATGCCATGCCCCTGGCAATCCGGGCGGACCGCGATCGTCCGGATCTCGGCGAGGTCTTCCCACAGGACGTGCAGTGCCCCGCAGCCGACGATGAGCCCGCCGGATTCCTGCTCGGCGACCCAGAATTCCTGGACGTCCTCATACAGCGTGACCGTGGCCTTGCCGAGCAGGCGGCCGGACCCCACGTTCGCGTCGATCAGGCCGCGGATTCCCGGGACATCCGCGGTACGCGCCTGCCTGACCGTGTATCCCATGGCGGCTCCACCATAGCCGGTGCGATATCCGGCCGGCCTGCACGTATGTAACGCGGCGGAAAACACCGGGGCGAGTTGCGTGGTTCCGGTTGGCAGGCCCTTCGCGGATCCAATATCGTGCATCGCTGTTGCCACTGATAGACGACTGACACGGATGATGCCAACGTCGAACAGGCCGTCCGCGAGAGGAGGCTCCTGTGCGGCGTTCAGCACCCGGCGCAGCGGACCGAGCCGGATTCTCGCCTGTACGCGGGCCGGCCACGGCAGCCAGGTCCTGGCGGGCCGCGGTAGCCGCAGTCGGCACGGCGACCGCCCTTGCCCTGCTCCTGCCCGGCGGGATCAGCAGTGCGAACACCCGTGCGCCGTCGCCAACGCTGAGTTCCCTGGTGGCTCAGGCCAAGCAGCTCACCATTCAGATCAACTCGCTCAGCGAGCAGTATGACGGCCTCCGGGTTCAGCTTGCCTCGGCGCGCACGGAGGCCACGAAGGCCGAGCAGGCAGCCGCGAAGGACGCCGCGGCCCTCCAGGTCGGTCAGGCCGCCGTCTCGCGGCTGGCCGCGGCCAGCTACGAGAACGCCGGATACGACCCGACGCTGGAGATCCTCACGGCCAGCAACGCCGCCCAGTTCCTCAACCAGTCCTCCATCATGCAGCAGCTTGATCAGGAGAACGGGACGAGGGTGAGCCAGCTCAAAGCGGCCCAGGCGGCGGACAAGCGCGCCCGCGAGACGGCTCAGCAACAGATCGCGAACGTGACCGCGCTCGAATCGGCGATGAACGCGAAGACCAAGGCGATCCAGAGCGAGATCGACAAGGTCAACAGCGCGGCCATGACGCAGGCCATGGCGATTTTCAACCAGACCGGGCAGTACCCGAACATCGCCATACCGGGCGGCAACAGCGTCGGGGCCGTGGCCCTGCGTGCGGCGCTGACCCGGCGCGGCTACCCCTACGTGTGGGGGGCGGCCGGCCCGACGGCATTCGACTGCTCCGGCCTGGTCATGTGGGCCTATGAGCAGGAGGGAATTCAGCTCGACCACTACACCGGCGACCAGTGGAACGAAGGCGAGCACATCTCGCGCAGCCAGCTCCAGCCCGGTGACCTGGTGTTCTTCTTCGCCGACATCAGCCACGTGGGTCTCTACATCGGCAATGGCCTGATGGTCGACGCGCCGTCCTTCGGCCAGGACGTGATGGTCCAGCCGGTCGACTGGGGCATCTTCGTCGGCGCGGTCCGCATCGAAGCGTGATTAAGCGCCCGCTATGCGGGCGGGACGGCGTTGCGTTCGAAGACGAGGCGCAGGCCGATCAGGGTCAGCCAGGGTTCATAGGCGTCGATGATGCTGACTTCGTTGATGACGAGGGGCGCGAGGCCGCCGGTGGCGATGATCGTGACCGCATCCGGATCGGCGGGGGCCAGCTCGCGGGCCATCCGCCGGGCGATTCCCTCGACCTGGCCGGCGAACCCGTACACGATGCCGGATTGCAGGGCCTCTACAGTGTTCTTCCCGATCACCCGGGGCGGGCGGGTGAGCTCCACCTTCAGGAGCTGCGCCGCCCGGCGCGACAGCGCGTCCACGGATATCTCGATGCCGGGGGCGAGCGCCCCGCCGACAAACTCGCCGCGCGCGCTGACCGCGTCGAAGTTGGTCGAGGTGCCGAAGTCCACCACGATCGCCGGGCCGCCGAACAGGTGGACCGCCGCCAGGGCGTTCATGATGCGGTCGCTGCCCACCTCCTTGGGATTGTCCATGCGGACGGGGATCCCGGTCTTGACGCCGGGCTCGACGATGACCGCCGGCACCTCGCGGTAGTACCGCTGGCACATCTCCCGCATCTCGTGCAGCACGGACGGCACCGTCGAGCAGAGCGCGATACCCGCGATCCCGCTGGCCGGCATCCCGCCCGGGCCGCCCTGCGCCGTGTCCTTGAACACGGCGCTCTGTGCGAGCAGCCCGCTCAGCACGACGGCGATCTCGTCCGCCGTCCGGTCAGGCACGGTGGCGATCCGCCAGTGCTCGATCACTTCCTCGCCATCGAAGATCCCGAGCACCGTATTGGTGTTGCCCACATCGATTGCCAGCAGCATTGTGTCCCTTTCGCGCCTGTCCTGACCCGTGCCCGCGTCAGCCGAACTCGACCTGGACGTTATCGATGAGCCGCGTGCCGCCGACACGGGCCGCGACCGCGAGAATCGCCGGGCCGGTGAAACCAGGCGGCACCGGGTGGAAGGTGCGCGGATCGACCAGGGCGAGGTAGTCGACAGCCAGCGGTACCGGCGGCGCGGGGGCGTCCTGCGGGGCGGCACCACCGTCCCGGAGGGTGCCGGCCGCCCGCTCCAGGCTGCTGCGGGCGGCCTCGGCGACCGCCTGCGGCCCGGCGGCAGCTTCCGCCCTGCCCGCCGCCAGAGCGCCGGGCAGGGCCAGCGCCATCCGGCGTGCGGCCGCCGAGAGGTACCGGTTGCGGCTGGACGTGGCGAGCCCGTCGTCATCACGGAACGTCGGGACGGAGGCGATCTGGATGCCCAGGCTGAGGTCCTCGGACATCCGGCGCACCAGGGCTAGCTGCTGTGCGTCTTTCTCGCCGAACACGGCAATATCCGGCCGCACCATCCCGAAAAGCTTGAGGACCACGGTCAGCACGCCGCCGAAGAAGCCCGGCCTGAACTCGCCCTCGAGCAGCTGTCCCATGGGCCCGGGATCGACGGTGACGACTGGCTCGGCCGGGTACATCTCGGCCGCGGCGGGGGCGAAGACCACGGCGACGCCTTCGCCCGCGCACATGTCCAGATCGGCGCCGAGGGTGCGCGGGTAACGGTCAAGGTCTTCACCGGGACCGAATTGCCGTGGGTTGACGAAGACGGACACCACCACGGAGCCGCCCGGCCCGGCCAGGACGGCCGCGCGCCGGAGCAAACTGCGGTGGCCGTCATGCAGGGCCCCCATGGTGGGCACGAGCACAACGGGTGAGCCAAGGCGTTCCCGGGCGGCGGCCAGATCGGCCAGGCTGGCCGCCAGCACGAGCCCGGGAGGCGCAGCAGGCTCAGCGGCCTCAGCGGGCCCGGCAGGCCCGGCCCCGCGGTCAGGCCCGGCGGGCTCAGCGGGGCGGGCAGGCGCGCCGGTCACCGGGCCGCTCCGGAGAGCACGCCGAGCAGGCGTTCGGCGTCGGGCGCGGCGAGCAGTCCCGCGGCGAGCGCGCGGTCCGCGGTCAGCCGCGCCAGCGCGACGTAGACCGCCAGTGCCTCCGGGGCCACGTCCCGGAGCGCCTCGAGGTGCTCCGCCACCGTGCCGACGTCACCGCGGGCGACAGGACCGGTCAGGCCCGCATCGCCCAGCCGCAGCGCGTTGTCCAGCGCGGCGAACAGCAGCGGGCTGAGCATCCGGGCCGGATTGTCCGCGCCGGCGGTGTGCAGCAGGTCGCACGATTCGGTCACGAGGGTGACGAGGTGGTTGGCCGCGCCGGCCAGGGCGGCGTGATAGAGACTCCGGTTTTCCTCGGCGATGAAGACGGGCTCGCCGCCCATCTCGATGACCAGTGCCTCTGCGACCGGCCGGAGCGGATCAGGGGCGGTGATGCCGAAGGAGATCCCGTGCATCCGTGGCGCGTCGTCACTACGGCCGGTGAACGTCATCACCGGGTGCAGGGCCAGCGGGAGTGCCCCCAGCCGGGTGGCCGGCGAAGCACTCCCGTGCCGTACCGGCCGCTGGTATGCACGAGCAGCCGTCCCCCGACCACAGCCCCGGTAGCGGCGAGACCGGAGACCAGGCCGGGCAGGGCGTCGTCGGGCACGGTCAGCAGAACCAGGTCGGCGCCGGCGATCACGCCGGCCGGTTCGGTGACCGACGCGGCGGGGAAATGCTCGCGGGCCCGGCTGACGGACGCGTCGGACACCGCGGACACCGCGGTCACCTCATGGCCGGCCTGGGTGAGCGCGATACCAAGGGCGGTGCCGGCCCGGCCGGGCCCTATGATGCCGACCCGCAGCCGAGCCGGGTGCTGCCCGGCCTCACCGGCAGCGTGCGCGCCGGGGGCGCCTGATACAGAATCCATGTCGTTCCAGTCCTCAGCGGGTACCGGACGGGCCGATGCCCCTGGTGGGCCCGGTATCCCACCCGAGCATAGTCAAGGCGGCCGGGGCCGGCGATCCGGCTCTCGGCCCCGCCGCTGGGCGGCAGGCCTCAGTGGAAGGGATCCACGGGTGGCGGGGGCGGGATGTACCGGCCGGCCCCGGGATCGTCCGGGACACGGCAGCAGTGCTCCAGGTACAGCGCCGCGAGGGCCAGAACCACCGACGTGCCGAACGTCGTCGCGGCGGCGATCACATCATGCTTGGGTACGGACGCCGGTAGCGAGCTGGCCGCGGCGACCGCGCACCCGGCCGCGGCCCCGCCGATCACCGCCGCGGTCAGTGAGGTCGCCTTGGCCAGCGCCACCATCCGCGTGACGTACTCCGATTCCGGCCGTTTGGTGCCGGGACGGCCGAGGATCCGCGCGCGCAGGCCGTGGCCGAGCCAGGCCTCCGCCACAGCCGCGATCGCCAGGGCGGGCACCATCGTCCACGGCAGCGGCGGCAGGCTGCTGTAGAGGAACCGGACCACCAGCCAGCCCGCCACCGCGAAGGCGACGGCGTACAGGAGCAGGATTCGTATCCGGGTAGGGGTCATGCGGTCTCCGCGACGGTCACTCTGGCCACGGCAGCCAGGCTATGCGGGCCGCCGCAGCACCACGTCCGCACGCGGCCGCACGCTGCCGCCGGGCAGCGCGGCCAGCAGCGCCGCGACGGGGCCGTGCCCGGGCAGTTCAGCGGCGGGATCGGCGTCCCGCCACGGGGCCAGGACGAACGCGCGTTCCCAGGCGCGGGGATGCGGCAGCGTCAGCGCGGGATCGTCGCTGGTCTGGTCGCCGTAAGCGATGATGTCGACGTCGAGTGTCCGCGGCCCCCAGCGCACCTCCCTGGTCCGCTGGGCGGTGTCCTCGATAGCGTGGGCCCGCCGCAGCACTTTGGCGGCCGGCCGGGACGTTTCGGCCAGCACGATCGCATTCAGGTAGTCGGGCTGCTGCGGGCCGCCCACCGGGGCGGTTTCGTACACCGGCGAGATCGCGGTGATATCCAGGCCTGGCGTCGCGGCCAGCGCGTCCACGGCTCGCTGCAGTTCCCGCTGCCGGTCCCCGAGGTTGCTGCCCAGGCCGATGACGACCCGCACCCGGCGGGTGCGGCGGATGGTGACCGCCACGTCCCCGAACGGGCGGCCGATCGGCGCGTTCGGCTTGTGCACCGTTATCTCGGCCTGCCGGACGCCGGGCTCGGCCAGGCACGCCCCGGCGAGGCGCTCGGCCAGCGTCTCGATCAGCCGGACCGGCTCACCCGCCACGATCCGGGCCAGCCGTTCGGTCAGCGCCGCGTAGTCCACGGTCAGCGAGAGATCGTCGGACGCGGCGGCCGGCCGGGTGTCTACCGCGAGCACGGCGTCGATCAGGAACTCCTGGCCGTCCCGGCGCTCGGTGTCCAGAAAGCCGTGGTGCCCCCGGACCCGGAGGCGGCGGACTTCGATCCGGTCGGCCCTCATGCGGGGTCCGCCCGGGCGGCTTGCCAGGCCGCGGCCACCCGGACGGCGTCGGCGTTGGCCGGGACCTTGTGCACGCGTACGCACCACGCGCCGGCGGCCGCGGCGAGCGCGGTCGTCGCCACGGTGGCATCGTCGCTTCCGGTGAACGATCTCGGCGTGCCGTCGGCTGCCGCGAGGAGACGGCCGAGGAAGCGCTTGCGCGAAGCGCCGACGAGCACCGGGAACCGGCGCTGGGTCCCGCCGGGGGTACCCGGCCCAGCAGCAGCGCCGAGGCAGCCGAGGTCACCCAGGGCGGCGAGGAGACGCCAGTTGTGCTCGCTGAGCTTGCTGAATCCCAGGCCCGGGTCGAGGACGATCATGGATGGGTCGACTCCTTCCGCGACCACGGCGTCCACCCGCCGGCTCAGCTCATCGCGGACCTCTTTGACCACATCCTGGTAAATGGCGCGGGAGTTCATGTCGTGGCTGTGGCCACGCCAGTGCATCACGACATACGGCACCGACGCCTTCGCGACCAGCCGGGGCATGTGCGGGTCGGCGAGACCGCCGCTCACGTCGTTGACCAGGCGCGCTCCGGCCTCGATGGCCAGTTCCGCCACACGCGCGCGCATCGTGTCCACGCTGACGGGGATCCCGGACCGGGCCAGTTCGGTGATGACCGGCTGGACCCGGCGGATCTCCTCCTCAGCGGGGATGCGCTGCGCACCGGGCCTGGTCGACTCCCCGCCCACATCGACGATGTCGGCGCCCTGGGCGGCGAGGTCCAGGCCGTGGGCGACGGCGGCGTCGGCGCCCAGCCACGCGCCGCCGTCGGAAAACGAGTCCGGGGTGACGTTGACGACGCCCATGACCAGGCAGCGATCCTCGCTGGGCAGCCCGGCCAGCAGGTACTGCCGGCCTGCTACGGGACTGCTCGCCATGGTCCCCAGCCTATGAGGCCGGCTGGTCCGGCCGCAGATCAGTTCCGGCGCAGGGCGCGCCGCAGCCGGCGGCGGAGCCGGCCCAGTCCCAGCTGGCGGGCCCACCGGCGCGGCTCCAGCGCCGGCCAGACCAGGAACGCTTCGGCCTCCAGCGCGGCGAGCGCGATCCGCGGCGCGTCCTTGGCGGTCGGGAAAACGAAGAAGCGTGGCTGCCAGACGGGCGAGAATTTCGCATTGAATTTGTAGAGCGATTCAATCTGGAACCACTTGGACAGGAAAAGGAGAATAGACCGCCAGGCTCGCAGCACCGGCCCGGCCCCAATTCGCTCGCCGCGCTCGAGTGCCGCCCTGAATACGGCGAAGTTGAGCGAGATGCGCTTGACGCCCAGGCACGATGCGGCCTTGATCGCTTCCACGATGAGGAAGTCGTTCAGGCCCGGCTGGGAGCCACGGTCCCGCCGCATGAGGTCGAGGGACAGGCCGTCGCTGCCCCAGGGAACGAAGTGCAGCACGGCGCGCAGGGTCCCGTCGCACATGGCGGTGGCGATCACGCACTGCTCGTCGCCGGGGGCGCCGACCCGCCCCAGCGCCATGGAGAAACCGCGCTCCGTGTGACTGCCGCGCCACGAATCGGCCACCTGCAGGATGGTGTCGATTTCTTTCCGTGGCACGTCGCCGACCCGGCGCACGTCGGCCGTATAGCCGTTCCGTGACACCCGCGAAACCATCTGCCGGACATTGCGCATGGACCGCCCGGAGAGGCTGAAGTCCGCCACGTTCACGATGCCCTCGTCGCCCAGTTCCAGCGCGGTGAGGTCGCCCTCACGGCACCAGACCTCCGCGCCGAGTTCGCTGCACCCCATGACCGCCGGGGCCCAGGCATGGCGAGCCGCCTGATCCAGGAAGGCCTGGATGGCCCCCGGCCACGCCTCCGGATCCCCGATGGGATCGCCGCCGGCCAGCATCACGCCGGACACCACGCGATAACAGACGCAGGCCTTCCCGGTGGGGGACCAGATGACGCTCTTGTCGTCGCGGAGCGCGAAGTAGCCGAGCGAGTCCCGGTCCCCGTACTTGCTCAGCAGCTGCCGGATCCCCTCCGCGTCCGCCGGGGTGAGCCGGGCCTTCGGCTCGGCCGGGCGCAGGAACAGATAGGCCGTGACGATCAGGGTGAACAGCCCGAGCGCACTGGTCAGCAGGTGGTAGCTGTCGCCGCGGCCCTCGGAGATGAAGGTGATGGGACCCGAGACCCCGATGGTCTCGGAAACGACGTCTGCTATCCGCGTGCCCATTGAATAGCCGCCGGCCAGCGCGTTGACGGACAGATAGCCCAGGCCGATCGCGATGTCCGCCACCGCGAGCCCGAGAAAGACCCACAGGGCCAGCCAGCGGGTCCGCCGGTCCCCGACCGCGTAGAAGTCGTTGCGGAACCAGAGCAGCGTGCCGAGCAGGACGGCGGCCACCACCGTAGTCGGAACGTGCGCCGTCGGGGCGCGCAGGAGGTGGATGGCGATGTCGAGCACGAGGAGGGCGGTGACCGCCTGCCAGGCCCGGCGCTTCCGGCGGCGCAGCCCGTGCGACAGCATCAGCAGCAGCAGGCCCACGATCACGTCGGCGCTGCGGGCGGCGTTGGTCAGGGTGCCGGGAACGTAGGTGTTGATCCGGTGCAGCCGGGCGTGAAAGCTCGGGGTGAAGATGGCGAGGACGTTGGAGACGCCGATCAGCAGGCACAGCAGGCTGGCGATGGAGGGAATCCACCGCCGCTGCCCTCGCTGGCTATCCAGCCACGGGTGGTCGAAACTCTCGTCGCCCGCGACCGCCCGCCCGGCCGTCTGAGTAGTGTCGCTTTCGTTCATGTCAACGTTTTTCCAGGCCCCGGATCACGGAAAATAAGGGTAGCCAGGAACTCCCGGCAGCGCTTACCAGCCGCTGAGAATAAATATGCCTGCAAAAATTCAGCGCTTCGCCCATACCCGGCCGTGCCGCTCACATGCACCATCTCGCTCCCCCCTCCGTCACGGTACCCCTAAAACGGCCGCGCGGGCGGAACAGTTCGACGGGTGACGGCAGGGCAGCCCGGGACGGCAACGGTCAGCGGGCGCCCTGGACGAGGCTCATGGCTTCGGCCCGGGTCCGGGCACTGGTGCGGAACACGCCGCGGACCGCGGAGGTCACGGTCCTGGCCCCGGGCTTGCGCACGCCCCGCATCGATATGCACAGATGCTCGGCCTCGATGACCACGATCACGCCCCGCGGCTCCAGGTTGGCCACCAGCGCGTCCGCGATCTGGCTGGTCATGCGCTCCTGCACCTGCGGCCGCCGCGCGTAGATATCAACCAGCCGGGCCAGCTTGGACAGCCCGGTGATCTGGCCCTTCTCGTTCGGGATGTAGCCGATGTGGGCGACGCCGAAAAATGGGACCAGGTGATGCTCGCACGTCGCATACAGCTCGATGTCCCGCACGAGGACCATCTCGTCATGGTCCGCGTCGAAGACCTTCGTCAGCACGTCCTCGGGCCGCTGGCGCAGCCCGGCGAACTGCTCCGCGTAGGCCCGGGCCACCCGGGCCGGTGTGTCGGCCAGCCCGTCGCGCTCCGGGTCCTCCCCGATGGCGAGCAGGATCTCGCGGACGGCCCGCTCGATCCGCGGCCGGTCAACCTCCGGCGGAATCTCCGTACCGCCGGTCATACGGCACTCCGGGAGCCCGCGGTGGCCCGCACCCGGCTCACTGGCCCCCGTCCGGGTGGTCGCCGTAGTCGTATGGCTGCCCGGCCCCCGGGAAGTCGTGCGGCCCGCTGTCCGCGGGCCCGCCGGACCCGGTCCCCGTACCGGAACCGCTGGGAAGCTCGCCCGAGCCGCCGTTGGGGGCGTAGCCGAGCGCCTGGCCGTTCCCCTGGATCGCCGCGCCGTTCTTGCCGTCGGACGTGGCGGCGAGCGCAAGCTCCTTGGGCGTCAGGACCGGCGGGCGGTCAGACGGAAGCCGCTTGCCGTATCCCGTGTAGGAGCCCCGCAGCGGCCGCTTCTGCACCGTAGCGAAGGCCTCGAGCACTTCCTTGCGGGACAGGGTCTCCTTGTCCAGGAGCCGGAGGACGAGCCCGTCGAGCACGTCACGGTATTCGACCAGCACCTCCCAGGCCTCATCGTGAGCCGACTCGATCAGCCGGCGTACTTCACCGTCGATGGCGGACGCGATCTCCTCGGAGTAATCCCGCGCGTGCGACCGCTCCATGCCCAGGAACGGTTCGGTGTCACCGCTGCCGAACTTCCGCGCGCCGAGCTTCTCGCTCATCCCGTACTGCGTGACCATGCCGCGGGCGATCTCGCTGGCCTTCTCGATGTCGTTCGCGGCACCCGTCGTGGGCTCGTGGAACACGAGTTCCTCGGCGGTGCGGCCGCCCAGCAGCATGGCCAGCTGGTCCAGCATCTCGGCCCGGCCGACGAGGAACTTGTCCTCGGTCGGCAGGGACTGGGTGTAGCCCAGGGCCCGGCCGCGCGGGATGATCGTGATCTTGTGCACCGGGTCCGCGTTCGGCATCGCGTGCCCGACGAGCGCGTGGCCGCCCTCGTGGTAGGCGATGATCTTCCGTTCCTTCTCGGACAGGATCGCGCTCTTGCGCTCCGGGCCCGCCATGACCCGGTCGATCGCTTCCTCCAGCGACGCCATGCTGATCTGCTTGCCGTTGGACCGCGCCGTCAGCAGCGCGGCCTCGTTGATCACGTTGGCCAGGTCGGCGCCGGTGAAGCCCGGCGTCCGGCGCGCGATGACATCCAGGTCGGCGTCGGGGCCGATCGGCTTGCCCCGCGCGTGCACCTTCAGGATGCCCTTCCGGCCGGTCAGGTCGGGCTGGGCCACCATGATCTGGCGGTCGAAGCGGCCGGGGCGCAGCAGCGCGGGGTCGAGGATGTCCGGCCGGTTGGTCGCGGCGATCACGATCACGCCGCCCTTGGTGTCGAACCCGTCGAGCTCGACGAGCATCTGGTTCAGCGTCTGCTCACGCTCGTCGTGACCGCCGCCGAGCCCGGCGCCGCGGTGCCGTCCCACGGCGTCGATCTCATCCACGAAGACGATCGCGGGCGCGTTGGACTTGGCCTGCTCGAACAGGTCACGGACCCGGGAAGCCCCGACGCCGACGAACATCTCCACGAAGTCCGAGCCGGAGATGGAGTAGAACGGCACGCCCGCCTCGCCGGCGACGGCCCGCGCCAGCAGCGTCTTGCCGGTACCGGGCGGCCCGTAGAGCAGCACGCCCTTCGGGATCTTCGCCCCGATGGCCTGGAACTTGGCCGGGTTCTGCAGGAATTCCTTGATCTCCTGCAGTTCCTCGATCGCCTCGTCCGCGCCCGCCACGTCCGAGAAGGTCGTCTTCGGGGTGTCCTTAGTGATCAGCTTGGCCTTGGACTTGCCGAAGTTCATCACCCGCGAGCCGCCGCCCTGCATCTGGCTGAGCAGCAGGAAGAAGAACAAGGCGATGAAGATGTACGGGATGAACGAACCGAGCAGGCTCCAGACCGAGTTGCCGGACGGGATGGCGATCGTGTAGCCCTGCGGGAGCTTGCCCGCGTCGTACTGCTTCTGCAGTTCCTGCTGGAGGATGAGGCCCTGCCCGCTGACCCAGTCGGCCTGGTACTGCTTACCGTCCTTGGTCGTCACCTGGATGGTCTGGTTCTTGTCGGTGATCTTGGCCGACTTGACCTGGCCATGGTCGATCATCGAGACGACTTGTGACGTGTCGGCCTGCTGGTACGAGCTCCCGGCGTTGGCCAGGTTGAACAGCACCACCACGACGAGGACCGCGGCGGCGAACAGCCCCAGCATGCGGAATGAGCGCTTAGAATCCATCGACGAGCGACCCCCTCGGCTGGGAGCCGTTCCCTCCTGACCAGCTTCACATCCCGCCGACCGCCGGCGGGACCGCCTTGCCTTCTGACCTTGCTAACCTGCCCCGGTCAACGCTACTGCGCTCCGGTTCTGTTCCCCCCGTAGACGTGGGGGGCAAGAGTCCCGATAAAGGGCAGGTTACGGTACCGCTCGGCGTAGTCGAGCCCGTATCCGATGACGAACTCGTCGCCGATGTCGAAGCCGGTGTAGATGACCTCGACGTCCCGCATCCGCGTGGCACCCGGCTTCCGCAGCATGGTGCACACGCGCACCGACGCCGGCCCGCGCGATTGCAAGTTTCCCACCAGCCAGGACAGGGTCAGGCCGGAGTCGATGATGTCCTCGACGACCAGCACGTCCCGGCCGGAAATGTCCGTGTCGAGGTCCTTGAGGATGCGGACCACACCGGATGACTGCGTTCCCGACCCATAGGACGACACCGCCATCCAGTCCATCTGGACCGGCAGGTGCATGGCCCGCGCGAGGTCCGCCATCACCATGATGGCGCCCTTCAGGACGCCGACGAGGAGCAGGTCACGCCCGGCGTAATCCGCGTCGATGCGCGCCGCCAGCTCCGTCACCCGCTGGCGCAGCCGCTCCTCGCTGATCAGCACTTCCTTCAGGTCTGTTCCCATGTCGCCCGCGTCCACGGCCATCCTCCCTGTCCCGCCCCGGCCCGTCATCGGCACCGGCACTAGGTCCGGATCCGGCCGGAACGTCTCCGGCTGGAGCGATAACGCGGGTGAACCGCAACTGGCCATCCCGCCGGAGCCCGCGCACGCCGCCGGGAAGGTCGATCCACCGCTGCCCGCGCCATCCTGTCACCAGCGCCTCCAGTTGCTCCACGTGGCACGCGGTGAGCGACCCGGCGGGGCAGCCGGCGGCGACGGCGGCAGCGTGCAGCACGCGGCTCCGGATGGGCGGCGGCAGGGCGGCCAGGCTGTCAGTCAGCAGGCTGGAACGCCCGCCACCGGCCCGTTCGGCTTCCATGGCGGCTAGTGCGTCGAGATAGTCGGCGTCGGCGCGCAACTGCCCTGCGGTCCTGGCCAGGGCCTCGGCCACGCCGGGGCCCAGCGCTGCTTCCAGCACCGGCATCGCCTCGTGACGGACACGGACCCGGGAGAACCGGGGATCAGCGTTGTGCGGGTCGTCCCACACCGCCAGTCCCAGCGCCGCGCACGCGTCGGCCGCCACGCCGCGCCGCACCGCCAGCAGCGGGCGGCGGTACTGGCCCCGCCGGGGGGCCATGCCGGCCAGTGCCCGGGGGCCCGATCCGCGGGCCAGCCCGAGCAGGACCGTCTCCGCCTGATCGTCGAGCGTGTGGCCGAGCAGCACCACCGACGCGCCGGTGCGCCGGGCCGCGTCATCCAGGGCCGCATAGCGGGCCGTGCGGGCGGCCGCCTCCGGCCCCCCATGCGCGCCGTTGCGGGGCACCGTGACGGGGACGCATTCGACCGGATCAAGCCCGAGACCGGTGAGCGTCGCCGCCACCGCGCGGGCGCGCTCGGCCGAGCCAGCCTGCAGGCCGTGATCAACGGTGACCGCGCCGGCGCGCAGCCGCTGACGCGGCGCCACGAACGCGAGCGCGGCCGCGAGCGAGAGCGAGTCAGCTCCGCCGGAGCAGGCCGCCAGCACCAGGTCACCGGGACCGAGATCCTGCAGGCTCTCCCGGACCGCGTTACGGATCTCCGCGACTGCCGGGCGCGGGCCCATGCCCGGGCTACTGGCCGTCGTGCCGGAGACGGCCCTCTTCCCCCTCGGGGGCCGCTTCCCCGGCTTGACCGGCCGTGTCAGGCTGGGCGGGGTCTGTGCTGCCGGTGTCAAACCGGGGGTGGGATGACTCCCCGGCGGGCTCCCCGGCTCCCTCGGGCTCTCCGGGAGCGGCCGGATCGCTCGCCAGGTCAGCCCCGGCCGGCGGCCCCGGCTCGGTGACCGTGCCGACACTGGACGCGGGGCTCGTGCCGTTCACCGGCGCGGTGGCCGACGGCTCGCCGGGCGCTGCGGTCACCGCGGGGGCGGCCGTGAAGCCGCTGGCCACCCGGGTGATCCAGGCACCGGGGTCGCTGATCTCGCTCATGGTCGGGATGGTCGCCGGCGACTCCCAGACCTTGTTGAAGCCATCCATGCCGATCTGGTCGACGACCGCGCGGACGAAGCGCGCGCCGTCCGCGTACTGGCGCATCTTCAGGTCGATGCCGAGCAGCCGCCGGATGGCCTGCTCGACCCGGCCAGCCGTCCGGCGCCTGGTGTTGAACCGTTCCCTGATCTCCGCGACGGACGGCACCACCTGGGGGCCGACGGCATCCATCACATAGTCGCCGTGCCCCTCCACGAGGGTCATCAGGGCGGTGAGCCGGCCGAGGATCTCCTTCTGGCGCGGCGTCTGGATGGCCTCGATGAGGCTCTCGCTGTCGCTGCCGCGTACCGCGCCCGCCACCGCGTCGGCGGCCGCCCGCAGCCGGCTGAGGATGGTCGCGGGGTCGAGGTCCGAGGCGAGCAGGAATTCCGTCATCTGGTCCTGCACGTACGCGCGCAGCCACGGCACCGAAGTGAACTGCACCCGGTGCGTCTCTTCGTGCAGGCACACCCACCGGCGGAAGTCGCTCGGGTCGACGCCGAGCTCTCGCTCGACCATGACGATGTTGGGGGCGACCAGGGTCAGCCGGCCGACGGGCTCCTCGCCGCCGTTGCGGCCGGAGCCGGGCGGCAGGAACAGCTCGTACTGGCCGAGGACGCGCGCGGACAGATAGGCGAGAATCAGCCCCGCCTGCATGCCGGTGACCCGCGAGCCGACCCCCATCACCAGGCCGGACGCATTGGCGGCGGGGCTGCGCTGGCGCATCTGCTCGGCCAGCGGATCGAGCACGACGCGGAAGCCATCCACGTTGGCCCGGATCCAGCCGGCCCGGTCCACGACGGCGACCGCGCCCGGCGCGACCTTGCTCTGCAGGCCCGTGACCTCGCGCACCGGCCCCTCGACCGCGGCAGCCAGCTCACGCAACTCCGCGACGGTCTGCCGCGCCTCGGCCAGGCTCACCTGCGGTCCGGGGCGCGCCCAACGGACACCGGTGGACACCGCCACATCCCAGTCGATCATCTGTCCGTTGTTCACCCTCCCACCGTACGTTGTGGCGTGCCGTGGTCGGAGCCCGGTGCGGTATTTCGGTGCTGACCCGGGGGGCGACCCCCGGACCCCCGATGCGCTCCGCGCCCGCGCGGTGGTACTTCGCCGAGACACCGGCCGCTCACCGGGCCAAGGCCCGGCTCGCTGGGCCGGTCAGTGGCAGCCGCAGGATGCGAGGACAGCGGCGGCGGCGTTGATGGTGCTGGCGGCGGATTGCAGGTCAGCGGGATGGGGAATGCTGGCCGCGTTGAAGACGAATACGAGTAGCCGGCCGTCACGGTCGTACGCGAAACCGGCCAGGGCGGCCACCGTGGTCAGGTTCCCTGTCTTGGCCCGGACCACCCCGCGGGCCGAGCCGCCGATGCCGCCGAAGACGCTCTGGCCCGCGGACAAGGTGCCGGAAAATCCAGCGACCGGCAGGCCGGTGACCGCGGCGCGCAGCGCGGCGTGCTGGGGCGACGCGGCCACCGTCAGCAGCCGGACCAGTGCCTCCGGAGCGATCTTGTCCGCTGGCGACAGGCCGCTCCCGTCGGACAGCTGCACTCCGGGGCCGGAGCCGAGGCGCCGCAGCACGGCTGTCTCGGCCGTGGCGGCGCCGGCGAAGGAGGCGGGATCACCCATCGCGATCGCGACGTGCCGGGCCAGGTTCTCCGCGATCACGTTGTTGCTTTCCTGCATCATCCACTCGACCATGGCCGACAGCCGCGGCGAGCTGACCGAGCCAAGGACCGGAGCCCTGGCCGGGGCGGCCGCCGCGGACGGGCTGCCGGTGACCGTGATGCCGTCACCGTGCAGAAACGACGCGAACGCCGAGACGGCCATGCCGACGGGATCCGTGGACCGCGGCCGGAAGTTGACGGTATCATCCGCGTCTTCCGGGGTACCCGCGGCGGTCAGCCGTCCCTGGTCGACCTCGAGGGAGGCGATCTGCGTGACGTCGCCGCTGGTGATATACGACTCGGGCCACCCTGGGGCCATGCCGGTCCCGGTGTAGAGCGACGTGTCGTAGCCGAGCCGGACCCGGTTGCGGTGCTCCGCCTTCAGCGCGCGGGCCGTCTGGGCAGCGAGATCTTGCAGCGACGCGGGCTGCGGGTAGTCCGACGACGGCGCCGGGGCGGCGGTGAGCGTCGGATCCCCGCCGCCCACCAGCACGATGCTGTCTCCCGGGCCGCTGACGACACGGGTGCTGAACTGGGCACCCGGGCCGAGCACGTCCAGGGCCGCGATGGCGGTGGCGACCTTCTCCGTGGAGGCCGGGGTGGCCATCTCACTGCCGTTACGCGCGTACACGACCTGCCCCGCGGTGTCCGCGACGACGGCCGCCACCCCGGGCCCCAGGGCGGACGAGGACAGCAGGCCGCCCAGCGCAGTGCTCAGCCCGGAACTTGCCGGCAGCGGGCCGTCAGTGGCTCCGCCCAGCACCGGGCTGGCCCGCACGGCGGAGCGGGCGGCCACGCTGACCGGCTTGAGCAGGGCCAGCCGCGGCGGCAGCATGCGCGCCAGGACCACGCCCGCGGCCAGGGTGAACACGTTCAGCATGGCCAGCGTGATCAAGGCCACGCCCCGTGTGCTGCGCAGCACGGCGCATCCACCTTTCCGTGCAGAATTTTGGGACAGACCCGTTGCACTATTTTGCCGAGCATCGGGGGACAATCGAGTCAACCATCGACCGCATGAGGTGAGGGCAGCATCGTGGAGTTCGAAGTGATCATCGAAATCCCGAAAGGCCAGCGGAACAAGTACGAGATGGACCACGCCACGGGGCGGATCCGGCTGGACCGGATGCTGTTCACCTCTACGAGGTATCCCTCCGACTACGGGTTCATCGAGGGCACCCTCGGTGATGACGGCGACCCGCTCGACGCGCTGGTCATCCTGGATGAGCCGACCTTCCCCGGCTGTGTCATCGGCTGCCGCGCCATCGGGATGTTCCGGATGCGGGACGAGAAGGGCGGCGACGACAAGGTGCTCTGCGTGCCCGCGAGCGATCCCCGCTGGGAGCATCTGCGTGATATCTATCACGTGTCGGAGTTCGACAAGCTGGAGATCCAGCACTTCTTCGAGGTCTACAAGGACCTGGAGCCGGGGAAATCGGTCGAGGGCGCCGCCTGGGCGGATCGCACCGCGGCGGAAGCCGAGATCGAAGCGTCCCGCAAGCGCGCGGAGATCGCGGGCTTCTAGCCGGCGCGTTTCAGGAGTGGATGAGCTGCGGCGCCCCCGCTCCTCCCTCCGGCGCGCCTGCCGTTACGGCCGGACGGCGCCGATCGGGACGCCCGGCGCGTCGATGCTGTCGATGCGCACGTCGACTCCGGTATAGGGAGCGTCCACCATGTCGCCGCCGCCGATATAGATGCCGACGTGGTGGATGGTGGCCGGGTCGGCATTGTTGGTCGCGTAGAACAGCAGGTCACCGCGCTGCAGACTATCAAGCGGCACGTGCACCCCTTCGACCCACTGGTCGCCGGTGTAGTGCAGCAGCGCGACGCCCGCGTGGGTCCAGGCAACCATCGTCAGCCCCGAGCAGTCATAGGTGTACGGCCCGGCGCCACCCCACTGGTACGGCCGGCCGATCTGGCTGAGCGCCCAGTCCGCGGCGATGTTGCCCTGCTGGGAACTGGCCGGCGAATTGGGGAACGAGACCGCCGGGGCCAATGCGGCGCTGGCGGCCGATGCGGCGCGCTGCCGGGCCGCCCGCGCCGCGGCGGCCGCCGCCGCGGCCGCTTCCGCCGCCAGGGCTGCCTGGCGCTTCGCCGTCAGCGACTGCTCGGTAATTTTCGCGCCCTGCAGCAGGCCGGACAGCTGGCTGGTCACGGACTTGGTGGTCGTCACCGCCGCGAGCTGCCTGCCGACGGCCGCCTGGATGGCCGTCTTGAGGGTGGCTGCCTGGCGGACATCCGCCTGCTTCTGCTTGAGCGCAGTTCTCGCCTCGGCGCGGAAGACGCCGGCCACCACGCTGTCGGCGCTGTTTTTCGCGAGGATGTCCGTCCGGTTGCGGGCGAACACCTGGCCCAGGCCGATCTGGTTGAGGTAGGCCTGCATGCCATGCGCATCGCCCAGCATCGCCGCCATGGGATCAAACCCGCCCTGGGTCTCAAATTCCGTGGCGGCCAGGTCGGCTACCTGCCGCCGGCTGCTCCGCTGCGCGCTCTGGGCGCTGGCGAGCTTTTTCACCGCGGTGGTGTAGGCGGCCTGCGCCTGCTGTTCCCCGACGATGGTCTTGTCGTAGTTTTCGGTGAGGATTTCCGCTTGGGTTTCCAGGTCCGTCAGTTTGGCGTTAGCGGCGGCGAGCCGCTCTTCCGCCTGACCGAGCGCGGCCGCCCGCTGATTGACCTTGTTCTGCGCCGCCTGGACCTGACCCGCGCTCGGCACGGGATTGCCGTCCAGTTCCATCCGCGGCGGGGCCCCCGCCAGCCCGGCCGCCGTCAGCAGGCCGCACCCGGCCATCGCCCATGCGGTCCTGCGCACGCTGAAGTAACCCCCCGGCCCGTCAGCCATCCCGTCCCCCGGAATCGATCGAGCTTCCCCGATATTCGCTTGTGAGAGACTTAATGTAATCGGTTGGCATCACGAAGTAGTGATAATCGCTTCGTGGCGTGCCCTTACATCGCCATGGCCAGATGACAGTGGTCCCGCACACACATTCGGGCTGCGGATGGTCCACACTTAGAGGGCACAAGGTAAGCGAGGAGGGACCGGTGGAGAACGCCGGAGAGGTGCTCAGGCGGGCGCCGCTGTTCGAGGCGCTGGACGAAGAGGGCGCGCGCGAACTTCGGCAGACCATGAGCCAGCTCAAGCTGCACCGCGGCGAACGGCTTTTCGACGAGGGCGATGGCGGCGACAGCCTTTACGTCGTGCTCGACGGCAAGATGAAGCTGACCCGCGCGGCCGGTGACGGCCGGGAGAACCTGCTCAGCGTGATCGGGCCAGGTGAGATGTTCGGCGAGCTGTCGCTGTTCGATCCCCGGCCGCGGACGTCGAGCGCCAGCGCCGTCACCGATGTGATGCTGGCCGTCCTGCCGCACGATTCGCTGCTGCCGTTGCTGCGCAAGCGGCCCGAGATCTCGCTGCACATGCTGCGCGCCCTGGTGCAGCGGCTGCGCCGGGCCAACGACGTGACGGCCGACCTGGTCTTCACCGATGTGCCCGGGCGGGTCGCCAAGGCCCTCCTCGACCTGGCGGAACGGTTTGGCCAGCAGACGGATGAGGGCCTCCAGGTCCATCACGACCTGACCCAGGAAGAGCTGGCGCAGCTGGTCGGGGCGTCCCGGGAAACGGTGAACAAGGCACTGGCGGACTTCGCGGCGCGCGGGTGGCTGCACATCTCGGCGCGGTCGGTGCTGATCGTGGACGCCGAGCGGCTGCGTAAGCGCGCCCGGTAGGCCCGCCTGCTAGCCTTCCGCGGCCAGGTAATCCAGCTGCGCCCGGACGGACAGCTCGGCGAACGCGCGGACTGCCGGGTCGACGTCGTGGTAGACCCGGGCCACGATGTCCCGGGGCGTGCGGGCGCCGGCGGCGAGGGCGGCGCGGACCTCCGCCAGCCGTTCCGCCCGGTGCGTGATGTAGGTCGCGAGCGTTGACGACGGGTCGTCGACCAGCGGGCCGTGGCCGGGCAGCAGGACCCGTACCGGCGCGGTGTCGGCCATTTCCTTCAGGGCGCCGAGCGTGCGCAGGTAGTCGGCGAGGGACCCGCCGCCGGCAATGACGGTGGTGCCACGCCCGAGCACGGTGTCCCCGGTGAGCAGCGCACCGTCCTCCGGGAGCAGCAGGCTGAGCGAGTCCGCGGAGTGTCCCGGGGTACCGATGACCCGGAGCTCGCATCCTGCCGCCGTGACCACCTGGCCGTCGGTCAGCCCCTCGCTGCCGAGCCGGTGCGCCGGGTCGGCCGCGTGCACCGGCGCCCCGGTGAGAGCGGCGAGCCGGCGCGCGCCCGCCGAATGGTCGCTGTGGCCGTGCGTCAGCAGAATCTGCGCCACCCTGCGGCCCGTCTCCGCGGCCCGCGCCACGACGCGGCGCAGGTGCCCCTCATGCTCGGGGCCGGGGTCGACGACCACCGCCGACGAGGAGCCGGCGGCGGCGATCAGCCACGTGTTGGTGCCCTCGAGCGTCATCGGCGACGGGTTGGGGGCCAGCACGCACGTCGCGAGGGATGTGCCGGAACCGTCAATCGTCATCGCTGCTGCCGGCGTGGGCGGGGACGGAGCCGTCCGGGGCGGGGGCTGCGGAGCCGGGGCCGCCCGGGAGGAGGTCGCCGGAGGCGGGGTCGTCCGGGATGGTCAGCCACGCCTGATCGCCGGTGAAGGTGACCACGGGACGGCGGGGCACGATCCGCCGCCGGAGCGCAAGCATCGCGTCCAGATCAGGCTGGTCCGCGAGCTCGTGCAGCGTGATCGCGGTCGGCGGCAGCAGCACCAGCTCACCGGTTCCGGCCGCCGCGAGCGCCGCGGCCGGCCGCAGCCACGCCGCCTGGTCCGACTCGCCCGTCCCGCCCAGAGCGCGCTGGCCCCCGGGCAGCCGTGCGACGAAGAACCTGGTGTCGTAGCGTCGCGGCTCGGCCTCCGGGGTTATCCACCGCGACCAGGGGGTGAGCAGGTCACTGCGGAGCACCAGGCCCCTGCGGTTGAGCAGCTGCGCGAGCGAGATCGTCCGGTCCGTCAGCGCCTGCCGGTCGGCTTCCCAGCCATCGCCCGGCGGGCCGGCCAGCGTCACCCCGGCCGACGGCCCGGCGAGCAGCACCCCGCACTCCTCGAACGTCTCCCGCACGGCGGCACGGATCAGGGCTTCCGCGTCCGCGGGCGGCAGGCCGAGGGCCGGGGCGAACTGGCCGGGCGGCGGCCCGGCCCAGCCGTGACCGCCGTCGGTGTCGCTCTCGTCGACGCTGCCACCGGGGAACACGTAGGCGCCGGGCGCGAAGGCCATCGACCGCTGGCGGCGGAGCATGTACACCTCGGTGCCCGCGCCCGGCTGGGCGCGGACCAGCATGACGGTGGCCGCATCGCGCGGGGCCACAGGGGTCAGCCGCCCCTCGAGGATGTCCCTGGCCCGGGCGGCGACCTTGCCGGAGATCCGCAGCCGGTTCAGGTCGTGTTCCCTTCGGCCGCCTCGCCCCCGCTGGCCGCCGCGCCCGCGTCCGCGGGCCTGCCGACCTCAGCGATCAGCTCCACCTCAACCGGCGCGTCCAGCGGCAGCACGGCCACCCCGACCGCACTGCGCGCGTGCCTGCCGGCCGCACCGAAGATCTCGGTCAGCAGATCACTCGCCCCGTTCACGACCTGAGGCTGCGCGGTGAAGCCCGGCGCGCTGGCGACGAACCCGGTGACCTTGACGATCCGGGTGATCGCGGCCAGGCCGCCAGCGGCCGACGCAGCCGCGGCGAGGGCGTTGAGCGCGCACACGCGGGCGAGCGCGGTGGCCTCTTCGGCCGTTACCGCCTCGCCGACCTTCCCCGTCGCCAGCAGCTTGCCGTCAGCCAGCGGCAGCTGCCCGGCGGTGTACACGTACGAGCCGGTACGCAGCGCGGGGACGTACGAGCCGGCCGGGGCCGCGACCGGCGGCAGGGTCAGGCCGAGCGTGGTCAGGCGCTCCTGCGGCGAACTCACCAGCCCTCCCGGGTGCCGGACCTCACAGCTTGGGCCGCTTCATGTAGGCGACCAGCTGTTCGGGGTTCGGGCCCGGGACCAGCGCCACGAGTTCCCATCCGTCGTCGCCCCAGTTGTCCAGGATCTGCTTGGTCGCGTGGACCAGCAACGGCACGGTCGCGTACTCCCACTTCTGCATGGGGATGACCTTAGCCGCTGGGCGGCTGCCCCGGCGCCGGCTCCCCGTCGGCCGGCCCCTCATCGGCCGGCCTGGGCCTCCGCGTGACCGTGGTCCGCGGCTTGCGCTCCCCGGTGGCCCTGGGCCTGCGGGTTCCGGCCCCCCTGGTCCCGGTCCCGTTCCGGCGCGCACCGTTCGGCCCGTTGGCCGCTGGGCCTGCCGCCGCGGCGTCATCGGCGGCGGCCGGGATCTCCGCGGATTCGCTGGCTGTGGTGCCCGGCAGATCAGGCACCTCGGTGGACGGGACGGGAAACTCCTGCGTCGCCTCGGCCGCGGACGGAAACCCGGGGGCCGGCGGCACATCCGGGGCGGCCACGGGCGCCGGGGCGAAGCCGGCTACCGGCGGGACCTCTGGCACCGGCGGGACCTCTGGCACCGGCTCGACCTCCGGTAGCGGCTCGACGTCCGCCAGGGGGTCCACGTACGGTACCGGCGGCACCGGAGCGTCCTCGATCGCCGGCACCGCGGCTTCGTCCAGCTGCGGGGCCGCCGCCTCACTGAGCTCAGGGACGTTGGCCATGCTGATCTCCGCCTCGGCCTCGGCGACCTCAGCGTCACCGACGTCCTCGGGCTCGTCCGGCCTGGCGATGGGCTGCGGCGGGCCGGGAGCCATCTTCTCGAAGAACCGGAGCAGCTCGACCGGGACCGGCATGATGAGCGTGCTGTTCCGCTCACCCGCCACCTCGACCATCGTCTGCAGCAGGCGCAGCTGGAGCGCCGCCGGATCCCTGGCCATCACGTTGGCGGCCGCCGCGAGGCGCTTGGACGCCTGGTACTCACCGTCGGCCGTGATGATCCGGGCGCGCCGTTCCCGCTCGGCCTCGGCCTGCCGGGACATCGAGCGCTTCATGCCCTCGGGCAGCGAGACGTCCTTCACCTCGACGCGCTCCACCCGGATACCCCACGGGCCTTCGGTCGGCTCGTCGATGATGCGCCGGAGCTCGCGGTTGACCGATTCGCGCTCCGCCAGCAGCTGGTCCATCTCGGACTGGCCGATGATCGACCGCAGCGACGTCTGCGCCTGCTGCGCGATCGCGAACATGTAGTCCTGCACGTTCACCGTGGCCTTGATGGGATCCACGACGCGGAAGTACACCACGGCGTCCACCCGGACGCTCACGTTGTCCCGGGTGATGCCGTCCTGCGCGGGCACGGTCATGGCCACGATCTGCATGTTGACCTTCTGCATGCGGTCGCCGATCGGGCGGATCAGGGTCAGGCCCGGCCCGCGCACCTCAGGCAGGACCCGCCCGAAGCGGTAGATGATGCCCTTCTCGTACTGCTGGACGACCTTGAAGGTCCGGCCTGCCGCGATCAGGCCGGCGATCACGAGTAGCACGAGGATGACGACAAGTGCGGCCAACACGATCACCTCTCTTCAACCCCCAGCGTAGTAAGAATTACCTCACGCGGCAGCAGTGGGCGGCCGTAAGAAGTACCGGGGCGGAGATAGCCTCGCAGTGATGAGAGCAAGGGACACCGACTGGGAGGGCGTGCGGCTGCACGTCGTCACAGGTAAGGGCGGCACGGGCAAGACGACCGTCGCGGCCGCCCTGGCTCTCGCGCTGGCTTATGGCGGCCGCAAGGTGCTCCTGATCGAGGTGGAGGGGCGGCAGGGAATCGCGCAGCTCTTCGATTGCCCGCCGCTGCCGTATGTCGAGCGGAAGGTCGGGATCGGCCTTGGCAAGGACGGGCGCCCGGGCGGCGACCTCTACGCGCTGGCGGTCGATCCCGAGGGCGCGCTCCTTGACTATCTGGAGATGTTCTACGGGCTGCGCCATACCGGCCAGGCGCTGACCCGGCTGGGCCTGGTGGACTTCGCCACCACGATCGCGCCCGGCCTGTCCGATGTGCTCAGGACCGGCAAGGCTACGGAGGCGACGCGACGCAAGGCCGGCGGCCGCGAGGTCTACGACGCGGTTGTCATGGACGCACCGCCCACCGGCCGCATCGGCCGCTTTCTCAACGTCAGTGTCGAAGTGTCCGGCCTGGCCAAGGTCGGCCCGGTGCGGGCGCACGCGGATACCGTCGCCCGGGTGATCCGGTCTCCGCAGACCGCCGTTCATTTCGTTACGACGCTGGAGGAGATGCCGGTCCAGGAAACGCTGGACGGCGTCGATGAGCTGGGCGGCCTCGGCCTTCAGCTCGGCGGGATCTTCATCAACATGGTCCGTCCTGACGGCGTACCCGAGGCGGACCTGAGGGAGGCCGCAGCCGGGCACGCCGACGAGGCGGAGATCGCGCTGGGCCTGAAGGCAGCCGGCCTGCCCGACAGTCAGGCCCTTGCCGCCGCACTGGCCGTCGAGCTCACCGAACACGCCCGCGGCGTCGCGCTGCAGGAACGTGAACGGCGCGAGCTGGCGGCGGCCGGACAGCCTCGTTACGAGCTGCCGGCCATCACGGATGGGATCGACCTCGGCGGCCTGTACCGGCTGGCGGAGGTCCTCCGGGATCAGGGAGCGGCCTGATGGCTGGCCGCCGCGCGGGTGGCGCCGCGCCGCTGAACGGCCGGGTGGCACGGTGAATCAGCCGCCCGCGCCGCCCCGGTTCGACACCGACACGCTCATCGATGACCGCCGCACCCGGATCATCGTCTGCTGCGGGTCCGGTGGTGTCGGCAAGACGACCGCCGCGGCCGCGATCGGCCTGCGCGCCGCCGAACGCGGCCGGCATGTGGTCGTGCTCACCGTGGACCCGGCGCGCCGCCTGGCCCAGGCGATGGGCCTGACCCACCTGGACAACGTCCCGCGGCCGGTGGAGGCGGGTTTGTCTTCCGGCGGCAGCCTGCACGCCATGATGCTCGACATGAAGCGGACCTTCGACGAGATCGTCGAGGCCCATGCGGACCCGGATCGCGCCACGCAGATCCTGGCGAACCCCTTCTACCAGTCCCTGTCCTCGAGCTTCTCCGGCACGCAGGAATACATGGCCATGGAGAAACTGGGCCAGCTGCACCGCACCGATGAGTGGGACCTGATCGTGGTCGATACGCCGCCGAGCCGTTCGGCCCTCGACTTCCTCGACGCGCCACAGCGGCTGGGCCGGTTCCTGGACGGGCGGCTGATCCGGCTGCTGACCGCGCCGGCCAAACCCGGACGCGCCTACATGAAGATGCTGACTGCCGGATTCTCCCTGGTCACCGGGACGCTGACCAAGGTGCTCGGTGCGCAGGTGCTCAAGGACATGCAGACGTTCGTCACGGCGTTCGACACGATGTTCGGCGGCTTCCGCGAGCGGGCCGACTCGACGTACCGCCTGCTTCAGACGCCAGGGACCGCGTTCATCGTGGTCGCGGCGCCCGAGCCGGACGCGTTGCGGGAGGCCTCGTACTTCGTCGAGCGGCTGGCGGGGGAACGCATGCCGCTCGCGGGCCTGATCCTGAACCGGGTGCACGTACCGGCGGCGACCCGGCTGTCCGCGGCCCGGAGCATGGCCGCCGCGGAAACGCTGGAGAATCACGAGCTACCGAACGGCACCGTGGCAGCGGACGGCCCACCGCGTTACGCACTCGCGGCGGGGGTCTTGCGCCTGCACGCGGAACGGATGCAGTTGGCGGCCCGGGAACGGCGGGTGGCCGAGCATTTCACGGCGGCTAATCCCACCGTTCCCGTGGCCGAGGTGACCGCGCAGCCCGAGGACGTCCATGACCTCGAGGGCCTGCGGGCCATTGGTCTGAGCCTCGCCGGGCGACCGGCACGCGGCTAGCGGGTCAGCTCGCCACCAGGTCGTCGACGTCCTGCTCGTAGCGCTCACGAGCCTGCTCGAGCAGCTCACGCCAGGACTTCACATCGGGGCGGCGGCGCAGCAGAGCACGCCGCTCCCGCTCGGTCATCCCGCCCCAGACGCCGAATTCGATGCCGTTGTCCAGCGCGTCGGCGAGGCATTCGGTTCTCACCTGACAGCCGCGGCAGATCAGCTTGGCCCGGTTCTGCGCTGCGCCCTGGACAAAGAGCTCGTCCGGGTCGGTTCCTTTGCAGGCGGCGCGTGTGGTCCAGTCAGTGATCCACATGTGCCCACTCCTTTTGATCGTCTCGTACTACGTACATGGACGGTCGCTGGCTCGATGGCGGTTGCTTGCGGCCGGTTCCGCTGTCGCGGCACCGGGTTACCGGTTCGTGATAAAGCAACCTACGGAAGTCACGGGGTAGCTGCCAAGGCCCCGGTGTGCCCATTTACGGAATAGTCCTCTTGGGCCATGCCGGGTGGGATGGCTAGTCACCTTCGGTCGCCTATGGCGTCTCTGGGTGACGAACGGACAGCTTATGCGATCTTGTCCTATTTGGGGGAACGAGCAGCTTAGGGAGCCGTTATGCGAGGCACGGGGTACGTGCGCCATTCGGGACGTACCCTGATGCCGTGCTGTCAGGCGACATTGCAAGCAAGACGGGAACCGTAGGCCGCCTTATCTCCATCTCGGCGGTGGGCGGCGTCATTGCGGCCGCCATGGCCCTGCCCGTCATCGCATCGACCGGCGTGGTCCTGCGAGACCAGGCGAATGAGGCCGCGGCGCCCGCCTCGGCGAGCTTCGGCACGATTCCGCAGCGCTCGGAGATCCTGGACGCCAACGGCCGCCTGCTGGCCTACGTGTACGGCGTGAACGGCGGTCCCGGTGCGTCGGCGACCGGCATCGACCGGCAGCCGGTCACCTACAGCCAGATCTCCCCGGTCATGCTGCAGGCGGTCGTGGCGATCGAGGACAACCGCTTCTGGCAGGAAGGCGCCCTGGACCCCAAGGGCACCCTCCGGGCACTGGTCAATGACCTGCAGCACAAGGCGGTTCAGGGCGGCTCCAGCATCACCCAGCAGTACGTCAAGAACATGCTGATCCTGTCGGCGCCCAACCTCCAGCAAGCCCAGGCCGCCTCCCAGGACACGCTGTCCCGCAAGCTGCACGAACTGCGGCTCGCCATCTCGGTCGCCCACCAGCAGTCCAAACAGCAGATCCTGAGCGGGTATCTCAACGACGCCTACTTCGGGAATCTCGCCTACGGCATCGAGGTGGCCGCGGAGACCTACTTCAGCACCTCCGCCGCGAAGCTCACGCTCCCCCAGGCCGCCCTGCTGGCCGGCATGGTGGAAAACCCGACCGGATATGACCCGTTCACCAACGCCACCGTGGCCACCCAGCGCCGTAACACAGTGCTGGCCAGGATGGTGCAGACCGGCGTGCTGAGCAGCAAGGCGGCCGCCACGGCCGAGCAGGCGCCGCTGGGCGTGCAGAACGCGACGCCCGACAACGGGTGCACGCAGACGGTGGCCGGCTCGGCCGCGTTTTTCTGCAACTACGTCGAGCAGGTGATCCTGCAGGATTCGTCGATCGCGAAGACCCCGGCGGCCCGCGCCAGGCTGCTCGCCACCGGCGGCCTGAAGATCTACACCACGCTGGACGAAGAGGACCAGAATGCGGCCAGCGAGGCGGTCAGCTACACGCTGCCGGAGTACAGCCAGGTCTACAACCCGGCCGGCAACGCGGACACCGAGGTGATGGTGCAGCCGGGTACCGGCGAGATCAAGGCGATGGCGGAGAACCGGCAGTACGGCATGAACGGCACCACGATCAACTACGCCGTCAATACCAGCTACGGCGGAAGTAACGGTATCCAGACCGGCTCGTCGTCCAAGCTGTTCACGCTGGTCACCGCGCTGGAGCAGAACATCCCGTTCGGCTACACTGCCAGCGTGCCGGACAGCACGACCGTGCAGGGGTTCACCAACTGCGCGGGCCAGTCGCTGACCAACGGCTTCCCGGTACAGAACGACGAGAACTCCACCTCGGGGTCGACCACGTATTCCCTGTACGCGGCCACCGCGCAGTCCATCAACGTGTTCTTCGCCGAACTGGAGCAGAAAGTCGGGCTGTGCAACGTGGTCAAGACGGCCGCCAACCTCGGGGTGACCTGGGCGGATGGGACCCCGCTGCTCAAGGCGCCGCCCGGCGGGGTTCCAGCCGACGACATCACGTCGTTCACGCTCGGCTCGGTCACCGTGTCCCCGCTGAGCATGGCCGGCGCGTACGCGACGATGGCGGCCCGCGGCAAGTACTGCGCTCCCGTCGCGATGACCCGGATCACCACCGAGACCGGGGCATCACTGGCGGTGCCGTCGGCCAACTGCCGCCAGGCCATCTCGCCGCAGATCGCCAACGCGGTCAACTACGTGCTGCAGGGCGTGCTGAACTTCCCGGGCGCGACCGGCGCCGGGCTCGGCCTCAACCGCGTCGCGGCCGGCAAGACCGGGACCGCGAACAACTCCTACTACGCCGCGTTCGGCGGCTACACGCCCAACCTGGCCGCCTACGTGTCGGTCTACCATCCCTCTCCCCCGCAAGCGATGGTGGGATCGGGCGCCTGTTATCAGCAACAGGGCGGCGGCCTGGCCTGCGACAGCGAGATGTTCGGCGCCGACGCGCCCGGCCATACCTGGCAGCTCAGCTTCGAGCACGCCAACCTCGGCCCGGACGTCGGTTTTGTGCCCGTTCCCGGCGACAGCCCGCTGATGAGCATGGGCAACGGCCAGAACTCACCACAGCAAGGGGGTGGCAAGGGAAAAGGCCAAAGGGGGGGCACGGGAAACGGTAACGGTAACGGCAACGGCAACGGCAACGGCAACGGCAACGGCAATGGTAACGGGACGACCCCCAACTGCATCTTCTTCTTCTGCACCGGAGGTAACGGGGGCGGCGCGAACGGAGGTCCCGTCCAGGGCTGACGCCGGGCAGGCTATGAGAGCAAGCTCTCAGCGACCTGGCGCGGGGGAACCTGCCGCTGCTCCCCGGAGTCCATGTTCCGCACGGTGACCAGCCCGGCGGCGCGGTCCTGCGGGCCGTAGATGAGCGCGTAGCGGGCCCGCCGGTCCGCTGCCCACTTGAGCTGCCGGGCCAGCTTGCGGCTGGAGCCGAGGTAGACCTCGGCGCGCAGCCCGGCCCGGCGCAGCCGGGCCGCGAAAACCATGGCGTCAGCGGCCGCATCGTCGTCGATGACCGTGATGGCCGCCTCCAGCCGCGGCATGCTGACCGCCTCTTCGCTGAGCAGGCCGATGATCCGTTCCACCCCCAGGGAGCCGCCGCACGCCGGGACGTCCGGGCCCCCCATCGCCGCGATCAGCCGGTCGTAGCGGCCGCCGCTAGCGATAGAACCCGGCATCCCCGCGGCCACGACCTCGAAAATCACGCCTGTGTAGTAGTCCAGGCCGCGGACGAGGCGCGGCGTGAATGAGATGCGCTCCGCACCGATCACCGGCGCCGCAAACTGGATGAGCCGGTCCACTTCGGCCAGTCCCGCCCGGCCCTCTTCCTCCCCGGCCAGCGTCCGGCGCAGCCGGTCGACGGCGTCGGCCGCCGTCAGATCATCCACGAGTGCCTTGGCCGTCCCCGGATCCAGTGAACGTGCCTCCACCAGTTCCCGTGCCACCTCTGCGGGCTCCAGCTTGTCCAGCTTGTCCAGGGTGATCAAAACGCCGCCTCCCACCCCGTCCGGGACGCCGTACACCGCGAGCAGCCCGCTCAGCGCACGCCGGGAGTTCACCAGAATCGAGAAATTGCCGACGCCCACCGCGGTCAGCGCGTCCGCCACGGCGCAGACCACCTCGGCGTCGGCGAGCGGGGAAGTCGAGCCGACGACATCCACGTCACACTGGGCGAACTCCCGGAAGCGGCCGCGTCCCGGCCGGTCAGCACGCCAGACCGGCCCCATCGCGTATCGCTTGTAGGGCACCGGCAGCTGGGAACCGTGCGCCGCGACCACGCGGGCCAGCGGGACGGTCATGTCGTAACGCAGGGCGAGATCCGCCTCGCCGGAGGCCTCGTGCTCGCCACGGCGGAGGATCTTGAAGATCAGCTTGTCGCCTTCATCGCCGTACTTGCCCGTCAGCGTCTCCAGGCGCTCGAAGGCCGGCGTCTGCAGCGGCTCGAAACCGTACCGCTCGAAGACCTCGCGGATCGTCGCGAACACATGCTCGCGTACCCGCAGGTCGCCCGCGAGGAAGTCCCTCGTACCCGAAGGCGGTTCGAACTGCTGGGACGCCATGATTAACTCCTCCATCCGGTCGCCCTGCCGATGCTACTGGCCGTGCCGGCCCTGCCCCGCCCCAGTTTCCGGTTCCGCGCGTCATGACCTCGCACTGGCCGGGCATGCCGTTCTCCCGGGGGCGGCGTGAGCTCCCCCGGCGGCGGGGGCAAGGATGAAAGCGAAACCGTTTTCCGTGGTGTGACGGAGGAGCGATGGAGTACCGCCTGCCCGGTAACAGCGGAGGTGCCGTATCGGCCCGCGATGGGCCAGGTCGCGATCGCCTGGGTACTCGGGCGGCCCACGGTGACGTCAGTGGTTCTCGGCGCACGGACCCTGGATCAGCTGAACGACAACCTCGCCGCCCGCGATGCAGCTCAGCGAGGATGAGATACGCCTGCTGGACGAGGCGAGCGAGCCAGGCACACCGGATTACCCGTACGGCGAGAAGGGCCAGATGCAGCGCAGCCGGCGGATCAGTGGCGGCCGGTTCTGAGCCTTCTGAGCCGCCAGCCCCTTCCGCCATCCGCGCGGCGGAACGGGCCAGGGGTGGATCCGGGTGTCAGTGGGCGGTATCAGCGCGTGCGGGGGTCTGGCCGACCGGGACGGTGCGCGCCGCTCAGGACGGCCCCGCGGTCAGCCGGCGGCGCACTTCGGCGGCGACCCGCGCCCCTTCGGCGCGCCCCGCGACGCGCGCGGTGACGGCCTTCATCACCGGCCCCATCGACGACATGCCGGCCGCTCCGGTCTCGGTGATGACCCCGGCCACGATGCGCGCGAGTTCGTCGTCGCTGAGCTGGGCGGGAAGGTATCCGGCCAGGACCTCACCTTCGGCCTGCTCGGCCGCGGCCTGCTCGGCCCGGCCGGCCGAGCCGAACGCGTCCGCCGCCTCTCGGCGTTTTTTCGCCTCCTTGCCCAGAACTTTCAGCACCTCGTCGTCGGACAGCTCACGCGCGGCGTTCCCGGCCACCTCCTCGTTGGTGATGGCGGTCAGCGCCATCCGCAGCGTCCGCATCCGTACCTGATCACGGGCCCGCATCGCCGCTGACAGGTCGGTCCGGAGCCGTTCCTTTAGTTCAGCCATGAAAACCATCCTCCCTGACATGGCACCATGGGGGGGTGCGAGCACGAGTCATCCTCCCCCTGAGCGCCGCAGCCGCCGGTGCCACCCTGGCCTATGCGTCAGTCGTCGAGCGGAACTGGTTCGCTCTGCGGCAGGCCGAGGTACCGGTCCTGCCCGCGAGCGCCAGCCCGCTCCGGGTTCTGCACATCTCGGACATGCACCTGACGCCCGGCCGCAAGCGGCTAATGGCCTGGGTCGCTTCGCTGGCCGATCTGGAGCCCGATCTGGTGGTGAACACCGGGGACTCGATCGCGCATCCCGATGCCATCGAGTACCTCGTCGGCTCGCTCGGGCCGCTGCTCGACCGGCCGGGCGTGTTCGTGTTCGGCTCCAACGACCTGTACCGGCCGATGCCGAAAAATCCGGCCCGGTACCTGTGGGAGACCAGCGCGCGCCGCTACCCGCGGCATGAGCCCGACCTGCCCTGGCAGAAGCTCGGCGACACGCTGGCCGGCGCGGGCTGGCTGGACGCCAACAACCGGAGCGGACGGATCAAGGCGGGCGGCCTGGACATCGCCGTGGCCGGGGTGCATGACCCGCACATCAAGCGGGACCGCTACGAGCGGATCGCCGGGCAGGCCGATCTAGCGGCCGATCTCCGGCTCGGCATCATGCACACGCCCGAGCCGCGGATACTCGACCGTTTCACCGCCGACGGCTATGACCTGCTGTTCGCCGGTCACACCCACGGCGGCCAGCTCCGGATACCCGGTTACGGGGCCATCGTGACCAACTGCGAGATCGACCGGCCCCGGGTCAGCGGCCTGCACCAGAACCCGGCCGAGGGCAGCCCCGCTCCCGATGGGCACCGCGCCTGGCTGCACGTGTCCGCCGGCCTGGGCACGTCCCCCTGGGCCCCGGCCCGGTTCGCCTGCCGCCCGGAGGCGACCCTGCTCACGCTGGTCCCGGCGACGGCGAACTGAGGCCCCCTGGGGCCGCCGGACGCGGGTGCGGCGGGGCATTTCCCGGCGGTGCGCAACGGGGCCCGGCATCCGCTAGACTTTGCGGGCGGTCGGGTGATGCTCGCTGAGGCGGGCTCACGTGACCTGCGGGGTGTGGCGCAGCTTGGCAGCGCGCTTCGTTCGGGACGAAGAGGCCGCCGGTTCAAATCCGGCCACCCCGACCCAGGTCAGAGGCCATACCCGGCTCCCGGGTATGGCCTCTTATATATGGGTGCGTGACTAACTGAGTGACTAGCCCTTGGGGACAAACGGGCGTGATCTTGATCTGCGACAACTTTCTCCACGGCTTCAAGGGCGCACCTTCGGCGCGCCACGCCTGGCGGCCTGGGGTTGGCTGCGCGAGCACTGGGGAGTGAGTTGAGCGGCCGAGGAACAGGCCATTAGCGGCCAGGTCGCCGGGCTCTCGCCGTTGCCGGGCGGCAGCTTCGCTCGCGTCCTTCGGACGCAGGCCCTACGGACGCGGCTGCTGCCGCACACGGCTGCCCCGGCACCGGCCGCAGCCAGTCCCCGCCGTAACGGCCCCGGTGCCGCGCCCACGAGCAGGACCAGGCCGTCGCGCTCGCGCCGAGTGCGCCAGTCGCGGGCGAAAGGTCACAGGTACCGGGCCGGAACGCCGCGCATTGTCCGGGGCGGCCCCTCCGGCGTCAAGGGCGCGCCTGCGGCGCGTCGCCAAGGCGGTGGGCGCAAGCGCCCACCCTTGACCCCGGAGACCTCTGCCGCCCCAGCGGGCCTGACGACGAGGGCCAGGCCAGAGGCCAGGCCCGGAAGCGCGCGGCCAACCTCTGCGCCTATCGGAAGGACGGGGGTGGAATTTGATCTACCTGCAGATAGTTAACAGTTGGGGATGATGGTTCCAACGGCCGTAGGGCCATGCTTCCGACATTCGCATGCGTCCGACCGTCGGCGCTAGTGATCACGACCTCACTCGGATTGGTCAGAGCAATGCAGCAGTAGTTACCGCCGTCTTGCTGGATGCTAATAGATAGCAAACGTCGGTTGTTAACCTGCTGCCACTCCTCCATGCTGTCATACAGCCCGCGCATTGAAGGACCCTCAAAATAAACGAGGTTGCGCTTGTTCATGTCTGACATGAGATCGATACCTCTCCCTCCCATGAGATCGCCATGCTAGCTAGGCTTAGTTGATCGGTGGCATGGACCACACGCGGACCAGTGTCTCAGCCTAATCGTCTGCTTGCCAGCTCACGGTGCTGCCCGCCAACTGCCTCCGGAGCCGTGAGCTGGCCTCCGTCGCGGACACTCGCATCCGTGCCGCATCCGTGCCAGAACGGTCGGGAAACTGCGGTCACCAGCGGTCACCCACAGACATCGCGAACGGCCTCCGACCTGGATACGTGCAGGTTGACCCCCTGCCTGAAACGACCTTCTAAGCAGCCGGTCGGGGTCGTCGCGTCAGGGGAATCAGCCGTGCTCGGCTCGGCTAGTGTTCTAGCGGAAACCCCTTCGACTGTCTGACCGGTAAGATCGATGAGCGCCTCTGTCAGGTCTCGCGCCTCGGCGAGGGTCATATCCAGATACTCATCGCGGTAAATTACAACTATGCGAGGCTCAAACTCGCGCCATGGTTGTTCTAGCCGTACACCGATAAGCTGCGGCAAAGCGTCCGTCGCCGAGCGCAATGGGAAGTAATCAGGTTGATCAAGGGTGAGGGACATCATCGTGTACTCACCAATGTGGACGCGATCTGGAACACTCTCCATAGTCTCATGAAGGGCAGTACACCATGGCGGACACGGATCATCCCTCACTTCGGATTGTTGATCCGCGCCCCGGCTGACGAGGCTAACAAGGGCCTGCGCCAACTCGCCCGCTTCGGTGACCGTGAACGGGATGTCCACCTTACCGTTCCAAGTGATGATAATACGCGGCTCGCGTTCGCGATAGTGCTGGAGGAGCATCGCGGTCAAGAACGCCGGTTCACATGAAAGCAGTTCATGATTTGCGCTCCAAAATGTGAGCGCATCCTCTAGCGTGAGGTCTACATGGTAGAAGGCGCTCATATGCGAACGGTCGTCAGCCAGGTCATGATCCTCATGAGGAGCAGTCATGAAGCACCAGGGCGGGCACGGCCTGTCCAGCCAGTACGGCCGACGGGCGGGAGTTGCGGCGTGGGCGTTGGGCGCCACGTTCGCGGGTGAAACTCCTTCAGTTCGCTCTTCTGGCGGGATCTGGCGTTCTTTATGTTTGGGCTCATTATCAGGGAGCCGCTTGGAGTTATCGGCGGTCGCAGGCGGAATAAATGCAGTGAGCGAAACATTTGGCAGCAGTTCACCGGGCTGCCTTACTCGCAGAGTGTTCACCAGGCGATGCAGAGCCGATGCAGCTTGCTCAGCGAATATAGTTTCATGGGGCTCCGGATACCGGGCTATCTCGCTAGAGAGAGTTGGCATAGTGCCAAACATCTCTCGCAGGCTACCGCGCATCCATCTGACTGGGAACGTAGCCATGTGCAATCGCTTTTGCAGTGCGAACAGATCCTTGGCGGCTATCTCAATGCTTTCCCGCAGCCAGACGAATGACTCGCCAGAGAGATTGACGGTAGAAATCAGTTGGGCAGTCGCGAAGTCCTGCGCCTCTTTGGTGAACCCACTCGTGGAAAACAACGCGTACTCATAACGGTACCGCTTCCGTACGCATCTAGTCGATGTAAGTCCGAAGTTTTCATTTATGTCATGGATTACCCCGTGCGCATTACGTAGCACATGGAGTGGGCAGGCTTGGCGACGAAACTTTGCCTCCAGGAATAGCCGGATTGGCAAGGAGAAGGCTGGTGTGACCGCAAACTCGCCCAGGACGTCGACCTGGTGCTCAGCACCCCTGCCTTTCACGCAGAGCCCTTGACGCCCGTCTTCTAGTTCGCCAGGATCCTGGCTCTTATGGACGAGAAGCCGATAGCCTGAGCTATGCAGAACCCAGGCCAGTGCCTCCTCTAGGAGATACCCCTTTAGGGCGGCCTCCGAGATCATGGTGCAGACTCCGGGAGGTAGAGGTCGTGGCTGGAGGCGGCCCACACCCGGCCGGTGTCTCCGAACGGGCGTCGATTGCGTCCGGGGCTCAGGATACTCACTGAATTACATGCCTGTGAGTCATCAGTCGGTCGCGCAGCCTTCTTTCCCGCCCGCAGGACTTCAAGGGGTGCGGGACACCAGCGGACGTGAGCGGACCAGTCACGGCAGCTCATAGCCATAATGCGAAAGCACAAGCCTCTCTAATTTAGAGATTCCCTGATAAGGAAGCGGTCGGGGTCGTTGTCTCCAATCCAACCGTGCCAGTAGTTTGCAGCCAAGAGTCCGAGACC
>CAVRHH010000024.1:0-77266 GCA_963720945.1 uncultured Actinomycetes bacterium
AGGGCGGACACGGAGCGGTACGTCTCTTTAGGCTCGCCGTATCGCTGGGTTGCGGCCCGTTCAGGTAGGCAGCAGTGCCGCTGCTCAGGTAGGCAGCAGTGCCGCTGCGAGGGTGTCGGACAGCCATCGGTTGAAGTCGGCGGTGCTCCAGCTGTGCTGAGCGACCAGCAGCCGGTAGAGGTGGCCGTCCGTGAGCGCCCAGCAGAGTTCCGCGGCACGTTGCTCGGTTATGCCGGCGGCCAGTCCGTCCAGGGACGCGAGATACCGGATGAACACGGTAGCGCCCAGCATCCGGTTGCGGCTCGCCTCGGCGAGCAGTTGTGCGGCCGCCGGGTCGATATCGGCTGCGGCGATGAGAACTTCGCCGAGCGGCGTGGTGCGGGCGGCGACGTCGGTCACGGTCTGCACCCAGAGCGTGAGCGCCTTCCGCGGGTCGGACTCGGCCAGGATCGCCTTGATCGCCGGGCGGTCGGCCAGGGCTATCGGCTCGTCGTCGCCGACGATGGCCCAATCCAAGGCCAGCTTGAGCAGGGCCACCTTGCCGCCCGCCGAGTTGAACACGGTACGCCGGCTCACGTGCGCGGCCTCCGCGATCCCGTCGATCGTCGTGGCCGCATAACCCTGGGCCAAGAAGAGGTCGTGAGCCGCGGTGACGATCGCCCGCCGGGTACGGCGGGCCTGCTCGTCGCGTACCTGCGACGCGTACCGCCTCGGCGGCTGGGTCGTCGCATCGGGTGCGCTGCGCGCAGCATCCGGCGGGAGCACGTCGAGGCGTTCATCGCGGCCGAGCTGGAGCGCACCGCGCCATCGTCGGCCGCGACGCGCTACCGGTCCCTTCAGCAGCTCTTTGGCTGGCTGGACGAGGAGGGCGAGATCAACGGGTCACTCATGACCAAGACGCGCGTTCGCGCTTGGCTTTGAGGTGAGTTCTCTCTTGGTCGTTTCCCCACGTCATAGCGGGGTGCGGGGTGGCGGCTCTTCGACCCCGTCCCTTAGTGCTGCCCGGCGAGCGCCGGGGCGCTAACCTGGGCCACTGGTGACCTGATCAGCTGCCACAGGATCAGCGCGCTGCTGACCAGCAGCGCGGGGACGTACAGGGTCACGATCACCCAGTTCACACCCAGCGGGTGGATGAACACGTCATAGCGCATCGACTGGATGATCGCGTTGACGGTGTCGAGCAGCCCGACGACGACTACCAGCCAAGTCAGCGGGATGGCCCACGACGACCGCGTGTGCAGGGCGACCAGCGCTATGAGGGCCAGGAACGCGGTGATCATGTCGCCGTAGCCAATCTCCTTGGCGAACAGGAGCGGGACCCCGGCGCCGACGGCGCCCGGGGCCAGGACGCTCCCGCCGACCATCCGGAACGCGTGCACCCAGACCAGCGGCTGCAGGGCTGCCTCGCGCGGCTTGGTGGCCAGCCGCGGCACGACATACCAAAGCCCGATGAGGGCGTACGCCACCAGGCTCAGGGTGAACTGGGTGCCGAACAGCAGGATTGGCTTCATGGCTGGTGACTCCCTGATCGTGGCTCGAGGTGGGAACTGAGTCCGAACTGCCCGAACAGCCCGGGCAGGACGAAGGCGGTGATCCCCGCGATCCGCTCATCGCGCACCGTCAGGATGTCGAGGCTGTAGGCGCGGTACCCGCCGCTGGCCGGGTCGAGCCGGTAGTGGCCGAAGGCCAGCTGACCGTTCGCCTGGGTGGCGATGAGCCTGGAGTGGCCCGGCTGCGCCATGATCGAGGCGGCCAGGAATTCCCTGATCGGGGCCTGCCCGAGGAACCAGGCGGGAAGCGGGGGCATCGACACGACGGCGTCGGCGGTCAGCATCGCGACGAGGGCGTCGACATCATCTTCGTGCCACGCGGTGACGTACCGGTCGACGAGGCTTCGGATCGCCCTGTTGCCCAGCCGCCGGAGGGTGGCCTGCTGGCTCGGCTGGGCCAGGCGCTTGCGCAAGGTCTTATGAGCGCGCTGGAGCAGGCTGTACACCGAGGCCGACGTCATCTCGAGCATGCCGGCGATCTCCGCGGCGCTGAACGCCAGCACGTCGTGCAGGATGAGCGCGGCGCGCTGGGCGGGGGTCAGCAGCTGGATGGCCGCGATGAAGGCCAGCTCCACGGCCTCGCGCTGGTCGTAGCGAGCCTCCGGCGTGGCCTTCGGGTCGGCGGCGAGGTCGAGCGGGCCGGGGTAGGGCTCGATCCAGGCTGTCTCGGCCGACGGTACCCCCGGCCGGTCGTGCGGGTCGGCGGCAGGGCCGTAGTCCGTGGGCAGCACCCGGGGAGAGCGGCGCTCGATGATCTTCAGGCACGAGTTGGTCGCGATCGTGTACAGCCATCGCCGCAGCGAACCACGGCGCTCGAAGCCCGGCATCCCCCGCCAGGCCCGCATCAGGGCCTCCTGGACCGCGTCTTCGGCGTCGGCCGGTGAACCCAGCATCCGGTAGCAGTGGGCGCGCAGTTCGGCACTGTAGGCGGCCACCAGCTGACCGTAGGCCTGCTGGTCACCGCGCTGGGCGGCGGCGATGAGGTCCTCCTCGGCCGCCGGGTCGCTCGTCACCGGCGCCGCCCGGGCTTCGGCTGCCAGAAGGCGAGATCGCCAGCCGCCGGCATGGTGACGACACTGCGCCAGCCGTGTGGTCCCTCCCGCGGCGCCAGCAGCACCGAGGCCCCGAGCCGGCAGGCCCGTTCGGTCGCCCGCCGCGCGTCGCCGACCTCGACATAGGGCAGCCATGAGGGCGGGTGCTGGCCGCAGCCGACGATCCCGCCGCCCAGCCGGTCGCTGACGTCCAGGGCCAGGTAGTCACGGCCCGCCACGCCCACCGGCCAGGATCGCCAGCCGAGGAGGTGCCACAGGAAGGCACGGGCCTCAGCCAGGTCGTGCGTGTGGAGTTCCATGTGCACGACCCCGTTCTGCCGGTGGTGTCCCATCGCCCCGCTCACCTGCCAGCCTGGCGCTCGCCTCCGAGAAAACCTGCCTGCAACACATGATCCCGACACGCGCGCGAATTCGTCGCGTCGCACGCGACAATTTGTTTCCTTGACGGTTACGTAACTAGCTGGATACGCTTCCCGCGTGGACGCGGTGCTGAAGGCGATCGCCGAGCCACGCCGGCAGGAGATCTTGCGGCTGATCTGGGCCGAGGAGCTTACTGCCGGCGAGGTGGCGGCGCACTTCGACGTCAGCCGCCCGAACATCTCCAAGCACCTCCGGGTGCTGCGGGAGTCCGGGCTCGCTGAGGAGCGCCGGGTAGGCACGCGTCGCCTGTACCGGGCCAGGCCGGAGCGGCTGGCCGAGGCCCGGGCCTTCCTGGAGAGCTTCTGGGATCAGAACCTGGCCGCCATCAAGCATTCGGCTGAGGCCGATGCGAAGAAAGGGAAGTCCTGATGCCCGCAGGAAGCGAGGAGATCGTCCGCGAGCTTCACATCGAGGCGACTCCGGCGCAGGTGTTCCCGTATTTCGTGGACCCCGGCAAGCTGCTGACCTGGAAGGCGGTCAGCGCCGAGGCCCAGGCCAGGCCGGGCGGCCGGTTCCGCCTGGACGTGACGGGGCGCGGTGACGTCGCGGTCGGCTCCTACCTCGAGGTCAGCCCGCCGCACCGGGTGGTCTTCACCTGGAGCTGGGAGGGCGACGAGGAGAGCCTCGCCGAACCGGGCGAGGTCGAGGTGACCCTCGCCCCGGACGGCCAGGGAACGCGGCTGCGGTTGGTCCACCGCGGCCTCAAGCCCGACAAGAGCGCCGGGAGCGCGGCCGGCTGGACGCACTACCTGGCCCGCCTCGCCGTCGCCGCCCGGGGCGAGGACCCAGGCCCTGATCCGTGGGCCGCACCGCAACCGCAGCCGAGCCGACACCCGTAAGGACGGCCATGATGGATCCCAAGCGCAACGCCGCCAACCTCCAGCGCCTCTACAACGAGGTCATGAACAGGCATGACGTGCAGGCCGCCGACGCGCTGATAACCGCCGACCGGCCAGATCACGACCCCACCTTCCCGCCGGAGTTCACCACCGGCCTGGCGGGCTTCAAGAAGCTGATGACGATGATGATCGGCGCCTTTCCCGACATGCACTTCAGCACCGGCCTCATGGTCGCCGACGGTGACATGGTCGCAGCGTTCAACCAGGTCTCGGGGACCCAGCGGGGCGAGTTCCTCGGCCTGCCGCCCTCCGGGAAGTCCTTCACGGTCAACAACGCCGACTTCTGCCGGTTCACCGAGGACAGCATGATCTGCGAGCACTGGGGCCTGATCGACGTGGCGGCCATCATGCGGCAGCTCGGCGCGGGCTCATGATCCTCGTCACGGGGGCGTCCGGCCTGGTGGGCGGCGAGGTCGTCCGGCAGCTAGCCGGCCAGCAGGTTCCGGTCCGCGCGCTGGTACGCGACCCGGCCCGCGCACCGGACCTGGCCGCGCTGCCGGGCGTCGAGATCGTCACCGGCGACCTGGGCCGCCCGGAAAGCCTCGGGCAGGCCCTCGAGGATGTCGGGCAGGCCGTGCTCATCTCCTCGTCCGACGCGACGATGGCCGAGGTGCAAAACAGCTTTATCGACACGGCGGCCAGGGCCGGCGTCGGCCACGTCGTCAAGCTGTCGGGCATCATCCCCGGCCTCGACTCGCCGTTCCGCTTTGCCCGCATGCACGCCGAGATCGAAGAGCACCTGGCCGTGTCCGGCCTGACCTACACGATGCTGCGGGCCGGGGAGTTCATGCAGGCCTACTTCCGTCAGGTCCCCAACATCGTGGGCCGGCACGAGCTGCGGCTGCCGATGGCCGACCAGCGGATCGCCTCGATCGACATCGTCAACATCGTCGACATCGCGGCCGTGGCCGTGCGGGTCCTGACCGGCACGGGTCACGAGAACCAGACGTACCCGATCACCGGCCCCCAGGCGCTGACCATGGCCGAGGTCGCGGCGATCTTCTCCGAGGCGATCGGCACCACCATCCGCTACGTGGACGTGCCGCCCGAGGCGGCGCGGCAGGCTCAGCTGGACGCGGGGATGCCGCTCTACCTCGCGGACGGCCTGGCCGAGCTGTTCGCCGAACGGAGGGCCGGGAAGGAGTCCGTCGTGTCGGCCGTCACCCCTGCCCTGCTGGGCAGGCCCGCGACGAGCTTCGCCGAGTTCGCCGCCGGGAACGCCAGAGTGTTCCTTAGCCGGGAGGCCTGACCGGAGGGAGCGGCCCGCGGACGACCAGCCTGGTTCCGCGGACTACGGCGCGGGTGCGGGCGGACACCACGGTGATCCCGGCGAACGTGGCCTACCCCACCGACTCGGGTCTTTCGGCGAAGGCGGTAGGCAAGCTGGTGCGGGCGGTCCGCCGGGTGCAGGCCGCCGACGGGGCCACCGGCACCACGTTCGTGGATAGGCGGCGGGCGGCGGCGCGGCGGGTCCGCCAGATCGCCGGCAAGCTGCGCACCCGGGGCAAGCTGTCCCGGGAGGAAAGCACCCGGGTGATCCACCGGGTCACTGGTGAACTCGCCGATCTCGCGGCCAAGACCGCCGCGGAAGCCGCCGCGGTGGTCCGCAACGGCCGCCACGCCCTGCCGAAGGCTCTCAGTGGGCGGATGCGCGGCCGGCTACGGCGGGCGCTGGCCGAGCTGGCGGTCACGATCGGGCGGACCGCCACGATCGTGGCCCAGACCCGGAGCAGGTAGGCCGGCTCAGCGCCGGAAGCAGCGTCCCCGCAGGTCACCTGACCCGCACCGGGGGGTGCCATGGCGGAAGCCCGAATTTGGACCTTCGCCTGTAATGCGCGGAAAGCCTCATCTTCTGGCGGATTCTGCGGCACCATACGTCTGAAGAAGTCCAAGAGCGCAATCGTCTGCGCGCGGGGGGACTGGGCGGGGGCCGGGTCATACGCGCAGCGTGGTCTGAGAGCGCGTAACAGTCTGAGAGGCTGCAATGGCCCAGACCGCTCTCCCGCGCAAGAGCCCGGTCACCTGGGGCGTGATCGCGGTCCTGCTGATCATCGCGATCGCCGGCACGCTGTGGGTACCCCTCTACGCACGCTCCACGCCGGCCCTGGGCGGCTTCCCGTTCTTCTACTGGTTCCAGCTCATCTGGGTGCCCGTGACCGGCGCGCTGTGCTGGATCTGCTACCTGCTGGCGAAGAACAGGCCGCCCCGGGACGCCGGGCCACGGGATGGCAGAGGTACGCGCAGATGAACCACCTCAACGCGGTTACGCTGGCCATCCTCGCCGCCGCGTTCGTGCTCGTCACCTACATCGGCTTCGCCTCCGCCAGATGGCGCCCAGCCGAGGACCTGATGCAGCTGAACGAGTGGGGTCTCGGCGGCCGCGGATTCGGGACATTCGTCAGCTGGTTCCTGCTCGGCGGTGACATCTACACCGCTTACACCTTCATCGCCGTGCCCGCGCTGGTCTATGCCACCGGGGCTGCGGGGTTCTACGCACTGTCGTACACGATCATGGTCTTCCCGATCGTGTTCATCTTCGCGCCGCGGCTCTGGTCGGTCGCCCGCGCGCGTGGCTACGTCACCCCCGGCGAGTTCGTCCGGGGCAGGTACGGCTCGCAGGGCCTGGGGCTCGCAGTGGCGGTGACCGGAATCCTGGCCACCATGCCGTACATCGCGCTGCAGCTCGTCGGCATCGAGTCGGTGCTGACCGTGCTGGGGATCGGCAGCACCTCGGGCAACGCCTTCGTCAGGGACCTGCCGCTGATCATCGCCTTCGCCGTCGTCGCCGCCTACACCTACCTGGCCGGGCTGCGCGCGCCCGCCCTGATCGCGTTCGTCAAGGACATCCTCATCTACGTGACGGTCATCGTCGCGATCCTTTACATCCCCGGCAAGCTGGGCGGCTGGGCGCACATCTTCGGCACCGCGTCGGCGCACCTGAAAACGGTCAACCCGGCGACCGGCAAGCCGTACGGCAGCCTCATCGTGCTGCCGGCCGGTGAATGGGCCTATGCCACCCTCGCGCTCGGCTCCGCGCTGGCCTTGTTCGTGTACCCGCACGTGACCACCGGCGTGTTCGCCGCCAAACGGCGCGACGTGATCCGGCGTAACGCCGCTCTCCTGCCGATCTACTCGCTCGTCCTGGGCCTGATCGCGCTGCTCGGTTACATGGCGCGGTCGGTGCCGGCCGTCAACGCGGACGTCAAGGCGGCGGGCGGCAATTCCCAGCTGTCCGTGCCGCTGCTGTTCGCGCACATGTTCCCCAGCTGGTTCGCCGGAGTTGCCGACGCGGCCATCGTCATCGGCGCGCTCGTCCCCGCGGCCATCATGTCGATCGCGGCGGCGAACCTGTTCACCCGCACCATCTACAAGGAACTCCTCAAGCCGGACGCCACCCCCGCCCAGGAGACGCGGGTGGCGCGGCTGGCTTCGCTCCTCATGAAGGTCGGCGCGCTGGGCTTCGCCCTCGAGCTGAACAGGACGTTCTCGATCAACTTGCAGCTGCTGGGCGGGATCTGGGTGCTGCAGACCTTCCCGGCCATCGTGATCAGCCTGTACACCCGGTGGTTCCACCGCGCTGCGCTGATCATCGGCTGGGCCGTGGCGATGGTGTACGGCACGGTCCAGGCGTACCGGACGCCCGGCGGCGGGCAGGCGCACTTCGGTGCCTCCGCGGCCCCGGTGTTCGGGCACGTCACCTACATCGCGATCGCCGCCCTGATCCTGAACCTCGCCGTCTCGGCCGTGCTCACGGTCTTCTTCCGCTTTTCCGGCCTGCAGGACGGCTACGACGCGACCAAGCCCAGCGATTACGTCGCTGACCCCGTGCCGGCGCCGGCTGCGGTGGCCAGGCCGGGGGGTCCCCGCCATGCCGCCGGCCGTACCGCGGGTGCCGCACCCGGGCGGGATCGGGCCGCGCCCGAGCCCGCCGACGTATCCGAGCCGGCGTTCACGCCCATGCCCGTGGCTGAGCCCGAACCCGAGCCCGTCCCCGCGTCCGAGCCTGAGCTTCTCCACGCATCCGAGCCTGAGCCTGTCCACGCGGGAGGACCCGAGCCCGTTCCTGCGGCTGGGCCCGGCTCCTCCCCCGCGTCCTGGGCCGGCTCGTCGCCGTGGGCTGACGGCGCGATCACCCAGCCACTGGCCGCCCAGCCGCCGGCCCCGCCGGCCAGCCCGCTGCCGCCGGAACCCAGACCGTCCCGGAGGTTCGCTTTCATGACCCGTGAGCGCGCCGCTTCGAGAAGAACGGGCCGGTAAGAGGACCACGAGCCGCCGCCGTTCCTGACTGATCCGCCGGACCGCCCGGGCGGGCGACGGTGCGGGCAGTTTTCCGCCGCGGGGTGGTTTCCCGGGCCAGGCGGGGCATACAGGGAACCGAACGGGGAACCGGAATCGTCGTAGTAAGAGGCACCGCCCTGGCCGCGCCCCGCCCGGCGGCCGGGGATATGACCCTGGGCGACGAGGTGGAAGCAAGTCCGAAACTACTGGGTCTCGAGGGTGGCGGTGAACGCCGGTATTGGTGTCGAATAGATCTGTCCGTGACCAAAGGTGACCCGTGCACTCAAGGTGACATAACATCCCGAACGGCACGTTCCCAGCCGTCACAGCACACACAGGCAGGGTGTCCTCATGCGATCCCCGCACGCGCGGCCGGTCACGCTGGGCCTGGCCGCCACCGGAATCTTCGTCGTCTCCAGCGCGATGAGCGGAACGGCCCTGGCGGCCGCCTCACCGTCGGCGACAGCCACGCCGTCGGCCACCGGCGCGTCCAGCACCCCGGCGTCCTCCAGCACCAGCACCCCGGCGCCCTCGATCTCGGCGGTCTCTCACGCCGCTGCGTCCCCTACCGCTGCGTCCCCTACCGCTGCGTCCCCTACCGCCGCGGCCACCTCGTCAGCGCCGGCGGTCAAGGCGACGAACAGCGCGACGGTCAAGGCGACGAACAGCGCGACGGCCTCCACCAGCGCGTCACCGTCGCCCGCTGCATCGTCACCCGCTGCGAGCGCCACGCCGACCGCCACGCCCACGCCGACCCCGAAGCCCACACCGACCGCCACGCCCACGCCGACGAAACCCGCCGTCGCCGTGACGGCCTCCGGGACCAGCGTGCAGGCGGGCGGCACCGTCCTGTTCCGCATCTCCGCCTGGTCCAGCTCGGCCGAAAACGGGACGATCGCGACCACCCTGACGCCCAGCGCGAAGAGCCCCACCTTCAGCCAGCCGGTATTCACGGTCGACAGCTGCGCCAGCAACCCGACGAAGACGAGCTGCGACCTGACCCTCCCGGCGGCACAGCCCTCCGCGCCGCAGATCGAGGCCTCGGTGAGTGTGCCGAAGACGGCCCCCGCAGGGGAGACGATCAAGTTCACCGCCACCGTTTCCGTCCCGGACGGCAGCGGCTCGCCGCTGACCGCGACCGTCAACGGCCCCACGGTCACGGTGGCAAAGTCCGCCTCACCCACCCCCACGTCGAGCAGCGCGAAGAAGCCCACGGGCGCAGGCGCCTCGCAGAGCCCGGGCGTCAGCGTAAGCGGCTCCAGCGCCACGATCGCGGGCGTCTCGGGGTCGACCTACAGCCTGCCCCTCGGGACGATTCCGGTCGTCGGAGTCGGCGTCCCGGGCACCACCACCACCACGATCCCGGCGGGGAGCGCGTCAAGCCTGTTCCCGCAGATCAGCCCCTCCGCCGTACCCAGCCCGGCGCCGGGCAGCCCGGCCGTCAAGGGAGATCCGGTCGCCGACCCTTCGACGATCCCGCTCTCGCTCGGCAGTTCCGAATTCGGGGCACAGATCGCCGGGCTGATCATCCTGCTGCTCGGCGTGGCTATCGCGGTGACCAGGATCTCGGTGCGGAAGGTACGCCACACCGGCAAGTCCGGCAGCTGACGGACCGCCTGCTGGCTCCCGCTCCGGCTGGCTGGCCGCTGCCGTTTCCTGACGGCTGGCTCGCGCTTCGGCCGGCTGGGCGCTAGTGCTTCTGCCGGACAACCAGCTCAACGTGCGGCCGGATCTGGCGCATCGTATTGGCCAGGGCCGACGCGTTCATGGTGGGCGACACGACCTCACCGAAGCTGTCGTTGTCGAACCAGGCGCACATGGCCACACTGCCCGGCTCCGAAGCGGTCGCGTTCACGCACGCGGCCTCGCCGCCGAGGCTGCCCGCGCTGGTGATGCCGGCGCCCTTGAAACGCTGGGTGAAGCTGGTCACCGAGACCTTCGGCGAGGCGTTGAGCAGGTTGCCGCCAATGAACAGGACGATCTGCGGCGTGGTTCCTGACGTCGAGTCCCCGGCCTCGTAGACCGCCTCGACGACATGGCGCGCCTGGCCCGCGCTCATGTTCACGACGTCCTGGCGCAACTGCCCGACGTTCATCTGCTGTTCCAGCGCGGGCCGCCGGATGAAGGCGTTCAGCTTGTCCGGGGTGACCAGGGTGTGGTCCGGGCCGCCGGGCCCGGACGGGAAGGCCAGCGTGAAGATGGCTGCCAGCGTCCCGGCGAACACGACCACCACGCCAGCCAGCGCGAACCAGAGCCTGCGGTCACCGCTGCGGCCCCGGCGGCGGCAGGCCGGGCGGCTGCCGGGCCGGGGGCGGAGCAGCGCGCCGGTGCCGCCGGTCTTCGGGCCGCGGCCCAGGCTCGCGGCCGGCGGGTCGATCGAGGTGCCGGCCGGGTCCACGTGGTCGAAGAAACCCGAGCCGCCCTCCAGCACGCCGATGGCGTCGCCCGCCTCGGCCCCGGCCAGGACGGTGCCGTGATCCCCGGGTGCGGCCGGGCCGCCCGCGAAGCCGGACGGGTCCACGCCGGTCATGCCGAGCGTCCCGGCGGGCGCGGGGGCGTCCAGGAAACCCTGGCTGGCCCCGGCCGCGCCGGGATGGTAGTTGTACAGGTCAACGTGGTCCGAGATCCCGGTGCTGTCGAGCATGCCGGTGGCATCCAGCATGCCGGTGGCGGCCGGGTCCGGCAGGCCGGCGGAAAGCTCACCGATGGCGCCGGCCCCGGGCGGGTACTGACCCGACACGTACTCGGACGACACGTAACCTGGCACGCCGTCCGGGCCGTACGCCCCGCGTTCCGGGGCTCCGTAGCCCGGGCCGGGACCGTAGCCGCCCGCGGCGTACGCCGGATCGCCGCCGGCGTCCGCGGCTAGCTCCTGGCCGTGGTCCTCGTAACCGGCGGTGCCGTCATGGCCGGCCGGGTACGCCCCGGTGCCGTCAGCCGGCGTCCGGGGACGCCGCCCCGTCCTGGACCGCCCCGTCCTGGTAGCCGTCGCCGGTGTAGGCGGGCTCAGCCTGGGTGGTCCCGGCGTATCCGGCACCTGCGCGCGGGGGGTCGTCGTAGGCCAGGTCGCCGTAGCTGGGGTCGTCGTACCGGGGGTCGCCGTAGTCCTGGTAGCCGTAATCCTGCCCGGCGGGTACCGGGGGCTGATAGCCCTGGCGGCCGGTGCCCGGCTGCGGATAGCCGGCGCCCGGCTGCGGATAGCCGGCGCCCGGTTCCGGCTCCGGGTAACCGGGATAACCGCCGTCCGGGTAGACCTCCTCCTGGCCCGCGTCCGGGTAGCCCGCGTAGCTGGTCCCCTGGTACCCCGCCGGGTTCGCATGGCCCGGCTGACCGTAGCCGCCGGCCTCGTGGCCCTCGTACGCGTCCTCCGGGTAGCCGCCCGCTGAGTACTGCCCCGTGTACTGCTCGGGGACGTACTGCTCGCCCTGGTGGGCGTACTGCTCGCCCTGGTACCCCTGGCCGTACGCGGCGCCGCCGTACGGGATCTCCTCGTACGTTCCCTCGTCGTAGGAGCCGTCCCCGTCTGCTCCGTACCGGCCGTCCCCGGCCTCGTACGCGCCGTCCCCGGCGCCGGTGCCGCCGTAGCCCGCCTCGGTGTAGACAGGAGCACCGTACAGCTCACCTGGGCCGGTGGCGCCGTGGCCGCCGTGCGTGCCCGGCAGTGGGCCGGAGGGATGCGACGCGTCCGCGGGGCCTGGCTCGCCCTGGGCGCCGTACCAGTCCGTCTCGTCATAGCTGGGCGGCAGATCATAGGGCCCGAATGCGCCGCTGTCGCCCGCGTCTGACGTGTAGCGGGCGTAGCCTGAGTAGCCGCGCTCGGCAGCACGGGAATCGTGCACCGCGCCGACGGCGGAAGCGTGCCGAACCGGCTCCCACCGGTTGCCATCTTCCTCCGGCGGCCATCCGCTACTCATGTTTCCGGGTCACCCCCGAGTGTCATAGAGCAAGGCCGACCTACGTCCAATTTCCATCATTGCGACAAAACAGGCGGCTCCGCTACCTCATCCGTGACATGCGCTCCGCTTCGGTCATGGCATCACACGTTACTGGTCTAACCTCGTGGATGTGGCACGAGACGAACGCGGAGTGACGCCGCAGAGCGAAGACTTCTCCGCCTGGTACAACGAACTGGTCTTCAAGGCGGAACTTGTGGACCGCGGCCCGGCCAAGGGCACGATGGTCATCCGCCCGTACGGCTACCGGCTGTGGGAGCTGCTGCAGGCCGACCTGGACGCGCGGATCAAGGAGACCGGTCACCAGAACGCGTACTTTCCGCTGCTGATCCCGGAAAGCTACCTGAAGCGCGAGGCGGACCACGTCGAGGGGTTCGCGCCGGAGCTCGCGGTGGTGACCTACGCCGGCGGCAAGGAGCTGGAGGAGCCGCTCGTCGTCCGGCCCACCTCGGAGACGATCATCGGCGAGATGATGTCCAAGTGGATCAGCTCGCACCGGGATCTGCCGATGCTGCTGAACCAGTGGGCCAACGTCGTCCGCTGGGAGATGCGGCCGCGGATGTTCCTGCGGACCACCGAATTCCTGTGGCAGGAGGGGCATACCGCGCACGCCGATGAGGCGGACGCGATGCGGGAGACGATGCTGGCGCTCGGCCTGTACTCGGCCACCGCCCGCGAGATGGCCGCCATGCCGGTCATCGAGGGCGAGAAGACCCCCGGCGAGCGGTTCGCCGGCGCGGTCCGGACGTTCACGATCGAGGGCATGATGCGCGACGGCCGCGCCCTGCAGGCCGGTACGTCGCACTACCTGGGCACGAACTTCGCTCGGGCCTTCGACATCACCTACGCCGGCGAAGACGGCACCCTGGCCCTGTGCCACACCGTGTCCTGGGGCATGAGCACCCGCATGATCGGCGGCGTGATCATGACGCACGGCGACGACAAGGGACTGGTCCTGCCCCCGCGGCTGGCCCCCTACCAGGTCGTGATCGTCCCGATCGGGCGCGGCGAGCAGGCCGGGGAGGTCGCCGCGGCTGCGGCGGCGCTCGCGCGGCGGCTCTCCGACGCCGGCATCCGGACGCACGTGGACGACCGGCCGCAGCTGTCCCCGGGCTTCAAGTTCAACGACTGGGAGCTCCGCGGCGTGCCGATCAGGCTGGAGCTCGGGCCGCGGGACCTGGCCGCCGGCAGCGCGGTGATGGCACGGCGGCTCGGCGGCGGCAAGGAGTCCATCGCCCTGGACGGGGCACCCGCGCGGCTGGCCGAGGAACTGGAGGCGTTCCAGGCCTTCCTGCTCGAGCGCGCCACCGCGTTCCGGGATTCGCACACCGTCACGACCGACTCGTGGGACGACTTCACCGCGGCGGTCAGCACCGGATGGGCCCGTGCCCTGCACTGCGGGACGCCGGAATGCGAGGACGACATCAAGGCCGAGACGGGGGCCACGGCCCGGTGCATCCCGCTGGACGGCGAGCCGGAGTCCGGCCCCTGCATCCGCTGTGGCCGGCCGTCCGCATACGGCAAGCGCGTCATCTTCGGCCGCTCGTACTGATCCCGGACGGCCCGGGCCAAGGTATTCCCCCGGCCCGGCCCGGGCCGCCCGGCGCACAGCGCCCGGCGCGAGCCTGAACGGGGCGTTCGGGCTGATGTGACCGATCCCGGACGGGCCCGGCCGGGTCAGGGGATGGGGACGCCCCCGGCGGGGAAGGTGAGCTCGCCGCCCAGGTAGCGGAAGACCGGGTCGCCGGGCCGGGCCGTCAGCGGGGCGATGTCCAGCAGGCGGAGGGTCCGGCCGGGGCGGGCCAGCCGGGGCCGGAGCATCGTCCCGATCCGGCCGGCCGCGCCGGTCATCAGGATGGCCGGCACAGTGGCTCCTCGCTGTGTGCGCCCGGGCTGCCTGCGCCCGGTCCCGGAATCCGCGCGGTCTCAGAAGACAACGACGCTGCGCAGTACCTCACCGCGTTCCATCTTGCCGAACGCCTTCTCCACGTCGTCCAGCGCGATCGTCTCCGACACGAACTTCTCCAGCGGCAGGCGGCCGCCCAGGTGCAGGTCGACGAGCATCGGGAAGTCGCGGGTGGGCAGGCAGTCGCCGTACCAGGACGATTTGACGGCGCCGCCGCGGCCGAAGACGTCCAGCAGCGGCAGTTCCAGCCGCATCTCCGGGGTCGGCACACCGACGAGCACGACGGTCCCGGCCAGGTCGCGCGCGTAGAAAGCCTGCTGGTAGGTTTCCGGGCGGCCGACCGCATCGATGACCACGTCCGCGCCGAAGCCGCCGGTGAGCTCGCGGATGCGCCCGACCGGGTCACCGGCCCGCGCGTTGACCACGTCGGTCGCGCCGAACTGGCGCGCCCAGTCCAGCTTGCGGTCGTCCACGTCCACGGCGATGATGCGCGCCGCTCCCGCCAGGCTGGCGCCGAGGACGGCGGCGTCTCCCACGCCCCCGCAGCCGATCACGGCGACCGAATCACCCCGGCTGACCTGCCCGGTGTTCAGTGCGGCCCCCAGCCCGGCCATCACCCCGCAGCCCAGCAGGCCCGCCACCTCGGGGCGGACGGCCGGGTTGACCTCCGTGCACTGCCCGGCGGCGACCAGCGTCTTCTCGGCGAACGCGCCGATGCCGAGCGCGGGCGACAGCGGGGTGCCGTCGGCCAGCGTCATCTTCTGGCTCGCGTTGTGCGTATTGAAGCAGTACCAGGGCCGCCCGCGGCGGCAGGCGCGGCACTGCCCGCAGACCGCGCGCCAGTTAAGGATGACGAAGTCGCCGGGGGCCACGTCGGTGACGCCGTCGCCGACGGCTTCGACCACTCCGGCCGCCTCATGCCCGAGAAAGTAGGGGAAGTCGTCGCCGATCCCGCCCTGCTTGTAGTGCAGGTCGGTGTGGCAGACGCCGCACGCCTGGACGTGCACCAGGGCCTCTCCCGGTCCCGGATCCGGTACCAGAATCGTCGTGACCTCGACTGGAGCACCCTTTTCGCGCGCGATCACGCCCTGCACGCTGTCCGCCATCGGCTCACCCTCCCACCCGGGCCCGGCCGCCCGGCCGGATCTGGCCGCGGCGCCTCTCACCCTCATTACTTATCAGAGAAGGAACGGGCCGCCGGTGCCCGGCACAGCCAACGGCGCGTGCTACGGCTTGCCCGTCAGGAGGCCGCCGGCGCCCTGGCTGACGTTGCCGACCACGGTGCCCACGCTGCCGGTGACGCCGCTGACCGTGCTCCCGGCGTTCTTGACGGTGCCGCCGACGGCGCCGCCGGCCTGCGTGACCGTGCTGCCCACGCCGGTGCTGCCCAGTCCGGCGCTGTTCACGCCCGCGCCCAGCTGCTGGGCTACGCCGGCCACCGCGTTGCCGAGGGTATTGGTGGTCGGGCCCAGCACGGTGCCGAGAACCTGGGTGGCGCCCGAGACGACCTGCCCGGTCCCGCTGACCGTGCCGCCGAGGGTGCCGCCCACGCCCTTGGTGACCGTCCCGATCGCCCCGATCGCCCCGCCGAGCCCGCTCAGCGCGGCAGACCCGGTGCCTGGGCTCGCGGTGGTCCCGCCGGTCGCGCCGGGACGGCCCGCGGTGCCCGCACCGGTCCCGGCGGGCGCGGCGCCGGCCGGCGTTCCCGCGGCGGGACTGCCGGACCCGGCGCCCGCCGCGCAGATCCGGGCGGCGACACCAGCGCAGCCGGTTCCCGTGGCCCCGCCGCCCGGGGTCACCGACGAGGCCGAGCCGAGCGGGCTGGCGGCGGCCGGGACGCGGCTGGATGCGGATGGGCCCGCCGGAGACACCGCGGCGGCCGGCACGGCCCGCCGGGAACCGGCGCCCAGGGGCCCGTACGGGCTGACGCTGACCGCGAAAACCACGCCGCCGGCCACGGCCAGCCCGGCGGCGGCACTCGCGGCCGCGGCCACCGGGTGCAGCCGCACGTGCCCGCTCAGCCAGGCCCGGCCGCCCCGCCGGGCCGCGGCGCCAGCCTTGAGCCCCGCTCCCGCCGTCAGCCCCGCTCCGGCTTTCGCGCCCACGCCGGCCTTGAGGCCGGCGGCCGCCTTGGCCCCGGCCCCGGCCTTCACCGCGGCCGGGAGGACTCCATGGCCCGCGGAAGCCAGGGCGCCCGCACCGGCCAGCGCGGCGGGGGTGAGGATCGCCCCGAGCCGGCTGTTGACTTCGGTCAGCTCCGTGGCCAGGGCATAACAGCTGGGGCAGTGCTCGAGATGCTCATGGACGGCGCTACGGCGGCGCCGGCTGAGCCGACCGCGGGCGTCGGCGCCGAGCGCCTCCGCGTACGAACGGCAGGACGCGGAGATATTGCCGCCGATGTGCTCCTGCAGGTAGGCCTGCCGGAGCCCTTCGCGGGCCCGGACGGCCAGGGCCGAGACGCCGTTGGCGGACAGCCCGAACATCGGCGCGACGGCAGCGGGCGCCTTCCCCTCGACCTCCAGCTGCCAGAGGACGGCGCGCCAGCGGGCCGGCAGGTGCGCAAAGGCCTGGGCGACCAGGCGGGCCTCGGCCCGGGCCTCGGTTTCCGCTTCCGGGCCGCGCGACAGCCGGGCGACGCCCATGTTCTCTTCCGGCACGCGGTCTTCGAGGTCCTCGCCGAGATCGCCGACGACGGTGGTGCGGCGGCTGGCCCGCAGCCAGTCGTTGGCCGTGTTGCGCACCGCCGTCAGCAGGTAGGCCCGGAAGGCGAGGCCCGGCCCGCCGCCGGCCCGGATCGCGCCGAGCACCCGGGTGAAGGCCTCGGCGACGATATCGTCGGCGACGTCACGCGGCACCATCGACAGGGCGACCCGGCGGGCGGCCGGCGCGTGCTCGACGTACAGCTCCTCATAGGTCTGGCCGGCGACGTCACCGATCGGCAGGATCGCCAGATCGTCAGGCCTGCGGTGCCGCGGCCGGCGACCGCTATCGGGGATCTGTCCGCCTGCTGTCCCGCTGAGCACAATGGCCTCCGGGCTGTGTCGGGTGCGGGACCGATAATGCCAACAATAAGGCCTCAACACCAGTTGATAGCCGGAGAATCACCGTCTATATGAGCTGGCCGACTGGGATATTCCGGCGATTCGCACCGGAACGGAACAACCGGGTGGATAGGTAACCGTGCCGGCGGGCCGGCGAATTTCCGCCTTGTCCCGGTGCTTTTCGGACATGGCCCGCATTGTCCTTTATCTGCTATCCGCGCGCCTTTTCCTCAACGCTGCGTTCCCGCTCGCCGGGCCGGCCCGCCCGGCCTTTCCAGGCGCCGCCCCGGCCCGCGTAGTGCCGCCGGCCCGAGTCGGCGGTCATGGCCGCGTACATGAGCGCGATAGCGGGAAGCGTGGGGGCCCGCATCGGCGACAGCCGGTACAGCCGCAGCATCGGCAGGTAGCTGACCGCCATCGCCGCCCAGCCGGCCGCGCCGGCCGCCGCGCAGAGCGGCGGCCCGGCGCCGATCCGGCCCGCGCCCCCGGCCAGCGCGATCAGGCCCGCTATCGCACTGACCGGGGGCAGCACGTAGAGCCAGGCCAGGCCGGCGAGCGTGCCGGCCAGCAGCCACGGCGAGTACCGGAGCTGGGTGTAGGCCGACCGCGCCACCATGTCCCACAGGTCCGCGAGCCCGTGATACGGGCGGACGCTCCGGACGCTGGTGGTGAGCCCCAGCCAGCACCGCCCCCGGGACGGTGGCCGCTTCAGCAGGCGGCCGAGGGCGACGTCATCGATGAGCGCACCGCGGATGGGAGCCAGGCCGCCGGCCGCATCGAGCGCGCGGCGGCGGACGAGCATGCATCCGCCCGCCGCTGCGGCGGTACGGCCGCCCGGGCGGTTGACCCAGCGGAACGGGTACAGCTGGGCGAAGAAGTAGACGAACGCCGGGATGATCGCCTTCTCCCAGCCGGTCTCCGTGCGCAGCAGGACCATCTGCGATACCAGGTCACGGTCGCTGGCCTCGGCCGCGGCTACCAGCGCGCGCAGCGCACCGGGCTGCTGCCAGGCGATGTCGGCGTCGGTGAACAGGATGTAGGGCGCGCCGGCGCCGGCCGCCGCCAGTCCCTGCGCCATCGCCCAGGGTTTGCCGGCCCAGCCGGGCGGCGGAGCCGCGCCGGGCACGACGCGCAGCGCACGGGGCGCCCCGGCGGCGAGGGCGGCGGCGACCTCACCGGTGCCGTCGGAGCTGCTGTCGTCGACGAGCGTGACCGAGAACGGGCCGGGATAGTCCTGGGCCAGCAAAGCCGGCAGTGTGACCGGCAGGACGGCCGCCTCGTCCCGGGCCGGCACGACGGCGGCGACCTCCGGCCATACGAGGGTACCGGCGGCACCGGCAGACCCGGCATCTCCCGCGGCCGGGCCGGGCAGCCGCTGATCCGTCCGCCAGAACCCGCCGTGCCCCGTCAGCAGCACGGCCCAGGCCACGGCGGCCAGCGCCGCGGCGATACCCAGAGCACCCACAGGGGAAGCCTGGCACAGGGCAGCCGTGGCGCGGGCCGTGGGCCGTGGGCTACGTGCGCCAGGCCAGGATCTTGCCGACGTGGTAGCTGGGATGGCCGAGCAGGCCGATGAGATACTCCCCGAGACCCGAGCGGGTACCGGTGACCGCGACGATGGCGGCCGGCCGCCAGCGTGCGAGCTGGGCGTTCATCTGCGCGCGCGGGGGCATCTGGAGGAAGGCCCCGCCCGACCACAAGACGTTGAGGTATAGCGCGCCCGGGGCCATGATCCCGCCGTCGATGTACGCCTGGCCACCCGGGCCGGGGCCGGTGAAGTACCCGCCGATAAGGTCGATGGGCAGCGCGGTGTCGGCCTGCCAGCGCATCGGCTCGGTGAACGTCGCCGTGGGGATCGGCACGACCAGGACCCGCGCCCCGGCAGGCAGATGCAGCGCGGCGAACGTCGCGGACCACCCGGCCGGGACGGGCGCGGCCGCGGCGTCGGGCAGCGGCCGCGGCAGGATCGGCAGCACGGCGAGGATCGCGGCCGCGGTGACGGCGCCCGGCCCCCAGCGCCGCGCGGCGATCCGCGGCAGGCGGCGGGTCAGGTCCAGGCCGAAGGCCAGCAGGGCCGCCGCGGCGCCGTCCGCGGGGATCGAGAACCGGGTCGGCAGCGCCGCGTCGAGCAGCGGCAGCGAGCCCAGCCAGTGCCAGGGCAGCAGGATCGCATGGTGATCGGTGCCGCCGATCATGAGAGTGCCGCCCAGGGAGAAGATCTCCATGACCGCGAACGTCACGGCGGCCGCCCGGACCGCGAGGTTCCGCCAGAAGCGCACCGCCACGGCGGCCAGCACGATGAGCAGCGGCCAGCCCAGGTAGGCCAGATACTCCGGCACGCCGCCCTGATACCGGGCGGCCGCCGCCGCGCTGGACGCCGTGTGGAGGAACAGGAACGACGACGGGGTCACGAACCCGCTCAGGTCGTTCTTGAAGAAGTCGGGCGTGAACGCGCTGCCGTGCTGGTGCAACGGCCCGAAGAACTGGACCCACAGCGGATAACCGCACACGGCGAACAGCAGGGCCACCGCGACGGCGAGACCGGCCGCCAGGCGCGGGACCTGCTGCAGCGCGGCCCGCGGCCGGCTGACGGCGAGCACGATCGCGATGAGGGCACCCGCCAGGACCGTGTCCAGCAGCACTTCCTCGGCGGTGAGCAACTGCGCCGCAGCCAGCAGGCCCAGCCACAGCCCGCCGCGCAGCGGCCGGGCGCGCCCGGTGCCGATCCGCAGCGCCGCGTCGAGGATGAGCGGCGGCAGGACCGCGAACTGGAAGTCGTAGTGGCCGACGGCGGACTGGAGCAGCGCCGGGGAGAACCCGTAGACCGCGCCCGCGATGGCCGCGCCGGTGACGCTGACACCCCAGCGCCGCAGGACGGCGAACAGCGCCAGCGCGCTGCCCGCGAACCCCACGGTCATCAGCACGGTCAGGCTCACCTGCGGTCCCGCCAGCAGGGTGAGCGGCGCCAGCAGGACGCCGGGCAGCAGCAGGAACGTGTTCCACATGACGTTGATGCCCTGCGGGGCGTTCAGCGCCGTGGTCACCAGGGCCGGCAGCCTGAAGTGGGCGACGGCCGTCGCGTCGTAGCGGAAGAACCAGGCGAACTGGTCCGCGTCGTTGGCATTGCCCGCGACCGTGCCGGCCGCCGGGTGCCGCCACAGCCACAGCAGCAAGCCCGCCGCGGCCAGCAGGTAATAGACAGCGGCCAGCGTGAGGACACGCGCCTCGCGCCGGGACGGCGGGTCGTCCTGGGCGTCAGCGGAGGATCTCGTAACGGGCAGGGCAGCCACGCCTGCTGAGGGTAGTACGCGAAGCTCACGTACGGGGACAGCCGGGCCAGTTCCCGCAGCAAAAGGTAATTTTCGTCCCGGCCGGGAACCGCCCGGCCGGGAGGGGTGCTACTTCACCTCGCGCAGCCGCCCGGTACCGACGTCGAAGACGAAGCCGCGGACATCGTCGGTGCGCGGGATGAAGGGGCTGACCTTGATCCGCGCGATGGACTGCCGGACATCCTCGTCCAGGTCGGGGAAGGCCTCGGTGGCCCACTCCGGCTTGATCCCGGTCTCCGCCTGGATGCTCGCCTTGAACTGGTCGTCGGTGAAGGTGAGCATCCCGCAGTCGGTGTGGTGGATCAGGATGATCGACCTGGTGGCGAGCAGCCGCTGGCTGATGGTCAGCGAGCGGATCACGTCGTCGGTGACGACGCCGCCGGCGTTGCGGATGATGTGCGCCTGGCCGTCCTGCAGGCCGAGGAGGGCGAAGATCTTTATCCGCGAGTCCATGCACGCGACCACGGCCAGGTGGGCGGACGGCACCAGCGGCAGCGGGCCGTGGAAGCTCTCCGCGTAGCGCTCGTTGTTGGCCAGCAGATCGTCGGTGATGGACATGTCGTTGTACCCCTCCTGAGTGACGACGGACGTTACGACGGGAAGCAGTAAGAGTCGCTCGAGGCGTCGGCCGGCGAACGGTAGAAGGTCGGGTCGTGATGATGCTGGTGCTCATCGGCCATGACGGAAGCTCCCTCGCTTGTCCACGGTTCTGCGGGCCTCTGGTCCCGTACCCACGTGCCACGTCACTCAAGTCACCCGCCCCTCAGGAGATCGTTTCAAATCCGGCGGCGTCAAGCGCGAGGCAGCGTACGGGGTCCCGGTCCCGGGTTGCCGCGGCGGCGTCAGCGGCCGGCCAGCGAACCTGCCCAGCTGGGCATGAAACGGCTGACCTGGCTGAATCTAGTTAAATCCGGTCAGGAAAGTCAACTATGCGCGGCCGCGCTCCCGCGGCGGCCCTGCGGGCCGGCCACCGCCATGTCCCGGGAATGTAACGCTGCGGAGTACATTCGTCACGCATGGATGCGGGCGGGCGGAATTGCAGGTAGACATCTAACGCAACATCGGCAAACGGTTACGCGCGTGCGCCCGCCTCATTCCGACACGAGGACCAGCGCAGCGCATGCGGGGATTTCTTTTCCGGAGGGAGCTCGGGTGGGGATGGGGATGGCCAGATCGGCGCGACGCCGGTGGACGCTCGGTCTTGGCGCGGCGGCCATGGCCGCGGCCGTGCTGAGCGGCACCGCGGCGGGAGTGGCCTACGCGGCGCCGGGGCACGGGCCGGCGCCGCGCTACACGCCGGCGATGCGCACGCTGACGCCGGGCATGAGCGGTAACGACGTCAAGCGGCTCCAGCAGCGGCTGGCGCAGCTCGCGTACTACCCCGGCAAGGAGGACGGGCACTACGGCGCCGACACCGAGGAAGCGGTGTGGGCGTTCGAAGAGGTCCAGGGCATGGCCGCCAGCGGGACCGTGACCGTGAAGGTGGAACGGGCGCTGGTCGATCCCAGGTACCCGGCGCCGCTGGTCCGGCACGGCGGGGCGCTCCGCGTCGAGGTCAGCCTCGGCCGCCACGTGCTGTACGTCTATCACCACAACAAGATCGTGCTGATCAGCCACATCTCATCGGGCGGCGGCTACTACTACTGCGACAGCGGCTGCTCCTACGCGATCACGCCGACCGGCAACTTCCGCACCACGCGGCGGTTCAAGGGCTGGCACGCCTCGTCGCTCGGCGAGCTGTACAACCCGGTGTTCTTCTACAGCGGGTACGCCATCCACGGCGACACCTACGTCCCGATCCAGCCGGTCTCACACGGCTGCATCCGGATCCCGATGGACGTGGCCAACATCTTCCCCGGCCTCGTCCCGGCGAACGGCATCCCGGTCTACGTGCGCGCGCACGGTTAACTGGTCCTGGCCCGTCCCCGGAGCCGCTGGCGGCCTGGCCGCCAGCGGCTCCGGCGTGTCCGGGCGGGCGCGCCGCCGCGCACTCGGGTCAGGCGCCGCCGGGCCCGCCGGCCTGGCCGCCAGCCGGCCGGCGGAGGCGGCCGCCTGGGGCAGTCGGCGCGGGCTCATTCCGTTGCCGGAGGGCGTACCGGCCTGGTCCCCCACGCTCCGGCGCACCGACTCCAGGATCGTCAGGCCCTGGCTGACCAGGCCGGCGGCGATCTCCCCGAGCCCGTCAGCGCCGTTGAGCACGCTGACGTTGGCGCCGGCCAGGCCGCCCGCCGCTTCCTTGACGATCTGCGGGAGCTGGCTGATCAGCATCTGGTCCAGCGCGACCCGGTTGTTGGAAGAGGCTGCCTCGGCCTGGATCCGGGTCCGCTCGGCGTCGGCCTGGGCCAGGATCCGGACCCGCTCGGCCTCGGCCTGCGCGGGCTTGACCACCTCGGACACCAGCTGCTGCTGACGCAGCTCGGCCTGGCGCTGGGCCAGATCGGCCTGCGCCTGGATGACCGCCTGCTGCGCGTGCGCCTGGGCCAGCGGGCCGGCCTGGGCCGCCTCGGCCTGCGCCTTGTCCACCTCCGCCTTGTACTGCGCCTGCACGACCGACGTCTGCCGCGCGTACTCGGCCTGCTGGCGCTGCGACTCCTGCTGGGCCTGGGCGGCCGCCTGGTCGGCCTGCGACTGGGCGATCTTCGCCTGCCGCTGGATGGCCGCGTTGTGCGGCGAGGCCATCGCGGCGATGTACCCGGCCCCCATGTCATCGATGGACTGGATCTGGAGCGCGTCGACGGTCAGGCCGATGGTGGCCATCTCGGCCTTGGAGCCGTCGAGCACCTCGCTGGCCAGCTTCTGCCGCTCGGTGACGATCTCCTCGACGGTCATCGAGCCGATGATCGAACGGAGGTGACCGGCGAAGATCCGCCCGGTGAGAATCGTCATCTGGTCCTGGTCGGACAGGAAACGCTGCCCGGCGTTGACGATGCTCTCCTCGTCGTTGCCCACCTTGAAGGCGATCACGGCCCGGACGTTCAGGGAAATGCCCTGCTTGGTCACGCAGGTCTCGGCGACTTCCGCCTCCTGGAGACTGAGCGTGAGGTAACGCGCCTTACGGAACGCGGGCGTGACAAAGGCCCCGCGGCCGGTGACCACCCGGAAAGGCGCACCGGTGCGACCCGCCCTTCCCCCAGAAATCAGCAGGGCCTCATCGGGCGCTGGAACGCGGAATCCGAACATTGCTCATCTCCTAAACCGGCTTACCTTCCCGCCGGCTTTTCGGTGAGCCGGCGTCTTTCTCTTTGCGGGTTTCCGGGCGGCGGGTTTCCGGGCGCCTCAGGCGCCATAGTCGCCCAGCTCGTCGAGCGGGTCGCTGGCCCACGCCATCACGTCGACCGCGCGCGACCCGCGCCACTCGGTGACGAGGACGGTCGCACCTTTCGGCAACGGCTTCTCCGACCAGGCAATGAATGCTTCCGAGCCGCCACGGATCTTGATCCGGACTTCTCCCGGGCCGCGTTCCCCCCGCGTGCCGACCGTAAGGATGCCCACCGAGCCGATGGCCGACGAGTCCTCGGTCAATACATGCCCCCTTACACCACCCGGATAAGCCTCAGCCTAGTCCTGCCGGAGGGGTGCGTTAATAGCCGAGCCGTCCCGGCCCGGGCCGTCCCGGAATAGCCTTCGCATCGCCGCAGGCGGGGGAAATGCTACGGCCGGGCAGTGGTCCCGGCGCAGCGGAAGGCATCAGTCCTGGCCCTGAGGAAACCGGGGATGAGAGAACGCGGAGCGTGACCAATGACGGTGGGCTTCATGGTGCTCGCCGCCGTCCTGCCGGCGATCCGGGGCACGGGGCGGCGCCAGCCCCCAGGCCCTGGCGCCGCCAGAGCTAACCGCGGAAGCCGGCGTTCTTGGTCTCGGCCGTGCCGGCGGTCCGCCCCGGCGCGGTCTGGTAGGTCCGGTGCAGCGGGCCGGAACGACGGCCGGGCACCCCCGGTACTCAATCCGGGGGTGCCCGGTACCCAATCCGGCCGGGCGCTCAGCCGGTGCAGCCGGGCACCGAGGCGGCCGGCGAGCAGTTGTTCACGGTGTTGATCGTCACCGGGGTGGTCGCCAGCGTCACGGTGTCATTGTTGTAGATACCGCCTCCCCCGCCGGAGGGCGCGTGGTTGGAGAAGACCTTGCTGTCGCTGAGATGCGCGAAGGTACCGTCCTCGTAAAGGCCGCCCCCGCCCTCCGACGCGATGTTGTACTGGAACCCGCTGCCGCCCACGGTCGCCTCATACTCGTTGTACATGCCGGCGCCTTCCTGAGCGTGGTCGGAGCTGAATGAGGCGCCGGTCATCGTCACGGTGTCCTCGTTGTACCAGCCGCCGCCATATCCGGCCGTGTTGCCGGTGAAGGTGGCACTGTTGACTGTCGCGTCCCCCTCGTTGTAAACCCCGCCCCCGTCATACGTGCCCTGGTTGCCGCTGAACCCTGTGCTGTACAGCGTCATGCCGTCATCGTTGTAGATGCCGCCGGCGTAGTCAGCGGTGTTCTGCTGGAAGTAGCCGGTGCTGACGGTGAGATCGCCGGACTCGGTCTCGATGGCGCCGCCGTAGTACGAGGAGTTCTGGTAGAAGGAGCTCTTGTTCACGGTCAGCGAGCCGGAGTCGAGCTCGATGGCGCCGCCGTACTCGGACGAACTGTTCTTAGTGAAGGTCGACGCTCTCACGGTCGCCGTCCCGTCGACGTCGATGGCACCCCCGTACTCGGAGGTGTCCCGGGTGAACGTGGACCCGGTTACCGTCCCGGTGTCATCGATCTCGATCGCGCCGCTGTAGTCGGCGGCGGAGTTGCCGGTGAAGGTGGCACCGTTCACCGAGATGCCGTCGTCACTGTAAATGGCGCCACCGTCGTCACCCGCGTCGTTGCCGGTGAAGGTGCCGCCAGTCACGGACACCGGGCCGTCCCCGGCGCTGATAGCACCGCCGGAGCCCGTTGTGGCCCCGTTGCTGAAGTTCACGTTCTGGACCGTCAGGTTCCCGCCGGCCGCCACCGTCAGCAGGCTGAAGTCCGGCGCGGCCGGGCTGCGCCTGAGGGTGCTGTGCGTGCCATCGATGGTGAGCGGCACGGTCACGCTGGGCAGCGCGCTCGTCAGCCAGTAGGTGCAGTTCGTGGCCAGCTGCAGCACATCGCCATCGGCCGCGCCGCTGATCGCGCCGGACAGCGCGCCCGGGCTGCACGGCACTTGCGTTGCCATCGGCGCGGCCAGCGCCGGCGCCGCCCACGTCAGCCCGGCCAGCGCCAGCCCCCCGGCCGTCGCCGCGGCCAGCGCGGTCCTGGTGTATCCCACGTGCATGAATCCCCCCGATGAACTGTGAGATAGCCGATTGACATCGATTACTCAAACGATCGGGATGGTAGCACAAGGTGATCATGGTGGCGCGCGCTCAGCGCCTGATGACGACGTGACCAGCGCTCTAGAGCCAGCCGGCCCGGACGTTGTCGGCGGGGCCGCCGGCCGGGGCGGTGCCCAGTTCGCCCCGCCGTACCTGGCCGAGCAGCCGCTCGGCCGCTTCCAGGATGTCCGGGACCGCGCGGCGGAGGTTTTCTGCGTCGTCCGGGCCGGCCACGTCGGCCGCCACCCCGGCTTCCTTCAGCACCTCCGGCAGGTCCGACAATTTTGCCGCCAGCCAGGCGATCGGGTCCGCGGAAAGCTCCCGGACGAACACGCGCCGGCCCGGCTCCCAGCCGGTGAAGGCGGGGTGGTGGTGGGTCCGGTCGAAGCTGCCCGGCTTCCCGGCGACCGATTCCAGCAGGTCGACCCGCCAGATGGGCTGGCCGACGGAAATCGGCTGGGCGGAGTAGATCGACCCCCTGAGGTCCCCGCGTTCGAGCACCCGAAGTTCCAGCCGGACCCCGTGCTCCGCGCCTTCCTGCCCCCTACCGGGGCTGGGGTCGACGAAGTAGAGGTCGCTGATCAGTACCCCGATGCGCTCGAAGCCGAAGGTGCAGAGCATGAATGAATCCCTTCCCGGCCGCGGCCTGCGTGTCCCGTTTCTCCCGTCCTCACCGCTTCCACTATCGCCCGGGTGCGGCCGGATGGAAACCGGGCCGGCCGCCGGACCGGGGAACTGGTGATAGAAACGGGCATAAGCGGCACCGGCCGCGGCGGCCGCGATGGGCCTGACGGGCCGGTCCCCCACCGCGACGAGGGGACTCAGGCGTGGACGAACGGCCGGATGTCAGCCTTCCGCTCCCCCGCGCCTGCCCGTTCCGCGCGCCACCGGAGTACGGCCAGCTGCGCGAGCGTCCCGGCCTGGCGACGGCGGAACTGCCCGGCGGTGCGCTGACATGGCTGGTGACGCGGATGGAGGACGCGCGGGCGGCGCTGTCCGCGCCGGAATTCACGGCCGACCGCTCCGACCCGTCGTTCCCGATGCCGCAGCAGCGGCCCGCCCCGCCGGCCGGGGTGCCGCGGCCGGAACTGACGTCCGCGCAGCGGCGGGCGCGCAGCCGCGGGGCCTCCCTCATCGGCATGGACCCGCCGGATCACACTGCTGCGCGCCGCGCCGTCATCGGCGAGTTCACCGCCCGGCGGGTGCAGGGCATGCGGCCGCGGATCCAGCAGATCGTCGACGAGCGGGTCGATGCGATCCTGGCGGGCGGCCCGCCCGCCGACCTCGTGCCGGCGCTGGCGCTGCCGGTGCCGTCGGAGGTCATCTGCGAACTGCTCGGGGTGCCGTACGCGCGGCACGAATTTTTCCAGTCCCGCAGCGTGATGCTGCTCAGCCACCGGGTGCCCGCGGAGCAGCGGTTCGAGGCCCTGCGGGAGCTCTTCGCCTTCCTGGAGGACCTGGTCTCGGCGGAGGAGGCCGCGCCCGGCGACACCCTGCTGGGCCGGCAAGCCGCCGGGCGGGCCCCGGCCAGCGAGGAGGACCACCGGGACCTGGTCAGCCTCGCCTTCCTGCTGCTGGTGGCCGGGCACGAGACGACCGCCAACATGATCTCGCTCGGCACCCTGGCGGTGCTGCGGGATCCCGCGGTGCTGCGGACCGCTGTCACCGATCCTGACCAGGTCCCGCAGGCCGTGGAGGAAATGCTCCGGTACTTCTCGATCGCCGACATCGGGACCGGCCGGGCCGCGCTCGCCGACAGGGAGATCGGCGGCACCAAGGTCCGGGCCGGGGAGGGAGTGATCATCTCCCTGCTGGCCGCGAACCATGATCCCGCGGTGTTCCCCGATCCGGGCACGCTCGACCCGGCGCGCCGCATCCGGCCGCATGTCGCCTTCGGATACGGGCCGCACCAGTGCCTCGGGCAGAGCCTGGCCCGGACCGAGCTGGCGATCGTCTACGAGACGCTGTTCCGCCGGATTCCCGGGCTACGGCTGGCTGTCCCGCTGGACGAGCTTCCGGTCAAGAACGACGCGTTCGTCTACGGCCTGCACGCGCTGCCCGTCACCTGGTGACGCCCGCCCGGCGCCAGATTCCGCTTCCCGGTCAGCCATGGCGCACCGCCGGCAGTTCCGGCACGGGCGCCAGCCCGGAACCGTTCGCGGGCGGCTCGGGAAGGTCGGCCGCGGCCTCGGCAACCGACGGCACGGCCAGCTCGACACGGTTTCTCCCCTGCCGCTTGGCGACGTAGAGTGCCGCGTCGGCGAGCCGCTCGAGCCGGTCCAGCGTGCTTGCGTGATCCGGATAACCGCCGACGCCGATAGAGGCGGTGACCGATACGTTGGCGCTTGGCAGCGTGATCTCGGCGATCGCCACGCGGACGCGCTCGGCGATCTCGAGCGCCACGGCGGTCTCGGTGTCGGGGAGGAGGACCGCGAACTCCTCTCCCCCATTGCGGCCAGCGAAGTCCCGGGTGCGCAGCACGCTCCGCAGCACTGCGCCGACATTGGCGAGAACCTGGTCCCCCACCGCATGGCCCCACTGGTCGTTGATCTGCTTGAAGTGGTCGAGGTCGAGAAGCAAGAGCGCGATCGGCGAACCCGTCGTCGAGGCCTGTGCGAACATCCGCTTGAGCGCGTCCGTGACCGCCCTTTTGTTGGGGAGCCCGGTCAGGCCGTCGGTTGCGGCCCGGATCTCGGCGACGGCCAGGTTACGGAGGTTCGCGAGGACCGGTGCCGCCTGACCGACGGACTCGCGGATCCGCTGTTCCTCGGCCTCCGCGTAGGGACGTGGCCGGTACCTGGTCGGTATGCCCGTCGTGCTGCTCCTTCAGGAAGAGACGGTTGAGGTGCGCGTTGACGGGCTGATAGGCGGTCATGAGCCGGGAAGCAAGCATCGTGTCCGGATGGCCCGCCACGTGCGTTGGGCTGAGGAGGTCACGTACGGCGGCCCACTGCCCGGCGAACCGCTCAATGTCGGCGTGTTCGGCCGGAGGATCGCCCGCGTGGAGCTGCTCGAAGTAGGCGAGCTGCGTGTCGGTCGCGGGCAGGATGGTGGTGTAGAGCGAGCCGAGGAGCTGGGATTGCCGGGCGGGCGCGGAGGCGAGGAATGCCCCCTCGCCGGTGGCGTACGCCGCGTCCATGTCCTGGGCGAGCTTGCCCGTCGCGGTCGAGGTGGTCAGCTCGTTCTTCGCCGGGTATGGCAGAATTGCCCGATATTTGCCAGCGGGATTGACCTGCCGAAGAATCACCATTTAAACCGTCCTTTGTGCCGTGCGGGGCCCGCATTTACCATCGGCCGCCGCTTTTTCTCTGGCCGGGCACACTGGGTCGCCCGCCGGGCCTGCACGGGGGTTCCGGGTGGCCGTTGCCCGGGTTAGCGTCTAGCTATGCCGCACCTGAGGCCGGTACCTGACCCAGAGCCGAGATCCGCGGCGCTCATCCAGTCGGTGGACCGGGCGATCAGCGTGCTGGAATTCCTGGCCAAGCGCGGCCGGGCCGGCATCACGGAGATCGCGGAAGAACTGGGCGTGCACAAGTCCACCGCGTCGCGGCTGGTCAGCGTGCTCGAAAACCGGGGCCTGGTGGAGCAGCTGGGTGATCGCGGAAAGTACGCGCTCGGCTTCGGCATCGCCCGGCTGGCCGCCGCGGGGACGCGGCGGCTGGATCTCACCAAGCTGAGCCAGTCGGTCTGTGAGGACCTGGCCCGGCGGCTGGGGGAGACCGTGAACGTCGCCGTCCTGCACGACCGGGCCGCGATCAACATCAGCCAGGGGTTCGGGTCGTCCGCGGTCGCGGTGCAGAACTGGGTCGGCCAGCGGACCCCGCTGCACGCCACCTCCAGCGGCCAGGTGCTGCTCGCCCACGTACCGGAGAAAGACCGCGAATCCATGCTGGACAAGCCGCTGCGCCGGCACACCCTGCACACGGTCACGCATCCGGCCGAGCTGGCCGCCGAGCTGGACCGGGTGCTGAAGGACGGGTTCGCGATCAGCTTCGAGCAGCTGGAAGTGGGCCTGAACGCGGTGGCCGTGCCCGTCTTCGATCCGCGCGGCGAGGTGATCGCCGCGATCAGCGTCTCCGGGCCCTCCTACCGGCTGACCCGCCGGCGCGCCGAGGAGATCATTCCCGAGCTGGCCGCGGCGTCGGCGGACCTGTCGGCCCAGATCGGGTACGCGCGCTGACGGGCTTAACGGGAGCGTAGCGAGGAGCGGGCGTGCCGTCCTACGACGCCATCGTGGCCGGGCTCGGCGGAATGGGCAGCGCCGCGGCGTACCGGCTGGCCCAGCGCGGGCTGCGGGTGCTCGGGCTGGAGCGGTACACCCCCGTGCACGATCAAGGGTCCAGCCACGGCGGCTCGCGGATCACCCGGCAGGCGTACTTCGAGGATCCGGCGTACGTGCCGCTGCTGCTGCGGGCGGCCGAGCTGTGGCCGGAGGTCGAGGCCGCCTCCAGCCGGACGATCGTGCACCTGACCGGGGGCGTGATGGTGGGCCGCGCGGACAGCCGGACCGTGGCCGGCAGCCTGCGCAGCGCGCAGGAGTGGGGCCTGCCGCATGAACTGCTCGACGCCGCGGAGATCCGCCGCCGGTTTCCGACCATGACGCCGGCGCCGGACGAGGTCGCGCTGTACGAGCGCGGCGCCGGGCTGGTGATCCCGGAGGAATCCGTCGCCGCCCACCTCGCGCTCGCCGCCGAGTCGGGCGCCGAGCTGCACTTCGGGGAGCCGGTGACCGGCTGGCAGGCCACCGGGGGCGGGGGCGTGCGCGTGCGCACCGCGGCGGCCACCTACCTGGCCGGCCAGCTGGTGGCCTGCCCCGGGGCGTGGGCCCCGGAGCTGCTGGCCGACCTGGGCGTGCCGTTCGGCGTGGAACGGCAGGTTCAGTACTGGTTCGCACCAGCGGCCGGCCCGGAACGGTTCCGCGCGGAACGCCACCCGATCTACATCTGGGAAGCTGACGGTGGCCGCCAGTTCTACGGCTTCCCGTCGTTCGCCGGCCCGGCGGGCGGGCCCCCGGGCGGGGTCAAGGTGGCTTTCTTCCGCGGCGGGCAGCCCTGCACGCCCGCGACCATCGATCGCACCGTCTGCCCGGAAGAAATCGGCGCCATGCGGGCCTTCATCGCACCGCGGATGCCGGATCTGCCCGGGACCTTCCTCAAGGCCGTGACGTGCATGTACACCAACACCCCGGACGAGCATTTCGTGATCGCCCGGCACCCCGGGCACGAACAGGTGATCGTGGCGTGCGGCTTCTCCGGGCACGGGTTCAAGTTCGTGCCCGTGGTCGGGGAGATCCTCGCCGACCTGGCCGCCGGCGGCGGAACCTCCCATCCCATCGCCCTGTTCGATCCCCGGCGGCTGACGACCTCCGCAGCGCCATCAAGGGACCGGGCTGATCAGGAACCGAGCTGATCCAGGCGGGTGGCCAGGAACTCGCGTTCCACAGCGTTGCCGGTCAGCAGGAGCGCTTCTTCGTAGGCGAGACGCGCCTCGCCGGTCCGGCCGAGGCGGCGAAGGAAGTCGGCCCGCGCGGCGGACAGGTAGCCGTAGCCGGCCAGTTCCGGGCTCGAGGCAAGGGCGTCCAGGGCGGCGAGGCCGGCCGCGGGACCGTCGGCGAAGCCGACCGCGACGGCCCGGTTGAGCTCGACGACGGGCGAGGGCCAGCGCCGCATCAGCAGGTCATAGAGCCCTACGATCTGCGGCCAGTCGGTCTCACCGAAGGCCGGTGCCTCGTCGTGGACCGCCGCGATCGCGGCCATCAGCGTAAAGCGTCCCGGCGCCCGCTGGGCGAGAGCCTCCCGGACGAGCGCGGTCCCCTCAGCGATCTTGGCCGCGTCCCAGCGTGCCCGGTCCTGGTCGGCCAGCAGGATCAGCCGTCCCGCGCCGTCGGCACGGGCGTCCCGGCGGGCGTCGGTCAGCAGGATCAGCGCCATCAGCCCGGCGACCTCGCGGCGGCCGGGGAGCAGCACGCGGAGCATCCGGATCAGGTCCAGCGAGCGGTCCACCAGGTCAGCGCGCATCAGGACATCCCCGGTGGGGGCGGCGTAGCCGGTGCTGAACAGCAGATGAACCACGGTCAGGACGGCGTCCACGCGCTCGGTAAGTTCCGCCCGGGGCGGCACCCGGTAGGGGATGCGGGCCGCAGCGATCTTCTTCTTGGCCCGGGTGATGCGGGCCGCCATCGTGGGCTCGCTGACCAGGAAGGCCCGCGCCACCTCGGCCGTCGACAGGCCGCAGAGCAGCCGCAGCGACAGGGCGACCTGCGCCTCGGTGCCCAGCGCCGGGTGACAGCAGGTGAACACGAGCCGCAGCCGGTCATCGGCGATGTCCGTCCCAGCCGGGCCGGCCGCCTCCGGCCCGGTGGCCAGGACCTGATCGGTGACGAGCAGCGGCAGGACACGCTGGGCGGTCGCGTCCCGGCGGAGCAGGTCCAGCGCGCGCCGCCGGGCGACCGTGGTCAGCCATGCCCCGGGGCGAGCCGGGATCCCGGTAGCGCCCCACGTGCCCAGGGCCCGGGTATAGGCGTCCTGGACGCATTCCTCGGCCAGGTCCAGGTCGCGCGTGACGCGCACCGTCGCGGCGAGCACGAAAGCCCACTCACGACGGTGCGCGTCCGCGACCGCAGCGGTGACAGCCGGGGCAGCGGTAGCCGGGCTGACGGCCGCCGCCGGGCCAGCGGCCGCCGGGCCGATGGGCGAGTCCATGTCCACGATGGTCTCGCTGCCATCAGGCGGGAACCGGCGTCACATGACCTCCCAGATCGGCCGGACCTCGACACCACCGAACCGCGCCGGCACTTCCCTGGCCACGGCGAGGGCCTGGTCGAGATCGGCCGCCTCGATGAGGTAGTAGCCGCCCAGGGCCTCCTTGGTCTCGGCGAACGGGCCGTCCGTGACCGTCGCGCCGCCGTCCGGGCCGGGCCGGACGGAGGTCGCCGTGCTGGTGGCCTGGAGGGCGTTACCGCCGCGGATCACCCCGGCGTGGCGCTGGCCGAACTCCATGTGCTCCTTGGTGAGCTGCGCGTTCTCCTCCGGGGTCGCGCCCGCCCACTGGGCCTCGTCTGCGTAGATCAGGATCAGGTACTGGGACATGGTGCTTTCCTCCCGTATGCGGCCCGCCTTCCGGGCCGTTCACTTCACCGACGCGCGGGACCGGTGCGGATCGACAACCGCGGGGCAATTCTTTCGCAGACCTGCCGCGGGCGCTCCGCCCTCGCGGCGTACGCGTTATCCGCAGACCTGCCGCAGGCGCTCCGCCCTCGCGGCGTACGCGATGATACTCACGCTACGTTGCAGTATTGATTACTTTCTGTGCTGGATGGCTCCTGAATGCCCCTGTGTCACGTGTTTCCTGCGTGGTTTATCACGAGAGCATCACAGAATTTCGTCAATTTGCCTGCGGGCGGCCCGCGCGCCCTGCGATGCTCTCCAGCGGCACGGAACACCGCCAAGGCGTGGCAAACGTCGCCAATGATCACAAACGTGATCGCGCTCGGCCGGGCCGAACACTGCCCAGCGGGCAGCGAGTAGGTGGGCATCAACACGACGATGGGGAGCTTTGTGGGTTCATCGCACAGGCATGGCCGCAAGATGAAGCTCATGCGGTCGGGACGGCACGCGACGCCGACACAGGTGGAGAAGGTTGCGGAGAAGGCCGGGAAGGCCGCTCCGGCGATGGCGGTGACCGCGGGCGCGCTGATGGCCGTCCCGCACGGGCACACAACGGTGGCAGCCACGCACGCCACCGTGGCCGCAGCGGTCGTCACCGCGAAGACCGAGCACGCCACGGCGGCCGGCCCGGACTCCGCGGCGCAGGCCATCATGACGAAGGCGGCACTCGCCCACTCCACCCTCGACGCGGCGACGCACGCCGCCAAGGCCAGCCAGAACTACGCGGTGCGCTCGGGCGACACGCTGTCCAGCATCTCGGACCACGTTTACGGGAAGCCCGCCGACTGGCAGTGGCTCTACCACGTGAACAGCAAGACCATCTCCGACCCCAACCTGATCTACCCGGGCCAGGTGCTGAACGTTCCGGCCGACCCGCCCGCAAACTACACCCTGCCCGCGTCGGCGCTCCCGGCCACCACCTCGAGCGTCTCGACCGCGCCGTCCGGCGGCTACCAGGCGCGGCACGCCGCCCCGGTGGCCCAAAACAGCGGCACCGACAGCGGCACCGGCAGTGACAGCGGCAGCGGCAGCGGCTCGGGGACGGCCAGCGCGCCGACGACGGTCTCGCACGTTTCCGGCGGCGCCGCCCCGACGTCGGCCGGCACGTACAGCTGCGGTGGCCTGGAGGCACTGTGGGAGGAGGCCGGCGGCTCCTCCGGCGAGGCGGTGATGGCGGCGGAGATCGCCATGGCCGAGTCCGGCGGCAACCCGAACGCCATCAGCCCCACCGATGACTTCGGTCTCTGGCAGATCAACGGCTCGCACGGCGCGGAGGCCACGCTCAACCCGCTGGGTAACGCCAGGGCGGCCGTCGACATCAGCGGCGACGGCAGCAACTGGAGCCCGTGGACGACGTACGTCACCGGCGCCTACGCCGGCCGCTGCTAACGCACGTGCCCGTCGCCGGCCGACGGTGACGGAGGGACCCACGGCTGAGCGTGCTGAAGCCCCTGCGGGCAGCTCCCGCAGGGGCTTCAGCGTGTCGCGACCGGTCTCAGGCGGCGGGGCCGCTGGCGAGCGTCACCGTGGCGGTCTGGCTCTGCCCGGAGGCGTCGGTCCAGCTGATGCTGACCTTGTCGCCGGGGTGGTACGGGCCGAGGATCGACTGTATCTGCGAGGGCGAGGTGACCGACTGGCCGCCGACGGCGGTGATCACGTCGCCGGCCGTCAGCCCGGTCCCGGCGGCCGGTGAGCCGGAGAGCACCCCGGCGATCGTCGCGCCCGATGTGGTGCTGCCGCCGTCACCGAAACCGCCATAGGCCGTAGCCGTTTCCGTAGCCGTTGCCGTAACCGCCGTAGCCGCTGCCGTCACCGCCCGTCCCGGTGCTCGCGCTGCTGCTGACCTCGATGCCGAGGAATCCGGTGGCGCCGATGTGCACCGTCGAGGACGACGTGCCCGCCTCAATCTGCGCCGCGATGGTCTCCGCCTCGTCGATCGGGATGGAGAAGGCCTGGGTGGCTGTTTTGCTCTGGCCCTGCTGGCTCTGGCCCTGCTGGCTCTGGCCCTGCTGGCTCTGGCCCTGCTGGCTCTGGCCCGGGGTCGCCGCCTGGGCGGACGTTGTTTGGCTCGCGGAGGACGCGGCGGTGTCGATCCCCACGACCTGCCCGGCCGAGTTGACCAGCGGGCCGCCCGAATCGCCGGGCTGGATCGGCGCGTTCGTCTGGATCAGCCCGCTGAGCTGCTCGGAGTTACTGGAGCCTTCATCGCTGGCCGTGATCGACTGATTGAGCGCGGTCACGCTGCCGGTGACCACCGACGGGGTGCCGCCCTTGCCTTCCGCGTTCCCGATGGCGACGACGTTCTGGCCCACCGTGACCGTGGACGAATCGCCCAGGTTCACGGTCTGCAGGCCGGACGCGTTCTGCAACTGCAGGACGGCGATGTCCTTGGTCTTGTCGTAGCCGACGACGGTGGCCGTGTAGGTCTTGCCGTTCCCGATGTCGGTGACGGAGATGGAGGTCGCGCCGTCGATCACGTGGTTGTTGGTCAGCACCTCACCAGTGGAGGTGAGCACCATGCCGGTGCCGGCCGCCTCGGCGTTCTGGTCCCCAAGGGTCGACACCACGTCGACCAGGCCCGGGGACACCCGCGCGGCGATCTGGGAGGTGCTGAGGACCGTCGTGGCGCTGGTGGTCGCGTGGCTGGTCCCGCTTCCGTTCTGCACGGCGTCGTAGGAACCAACTGCGGCGGCTGCGGCGACCGCGAGCCCCGCAGCCCCGAACGCCAGCCCGCGCCGCAGTCGCCGGCGGCGTGGGGGAGGCACGTCGCCGCCGCCCGACCAGTTCCCCCCGGACCAGCCGCCGCCGGACCAGTTCCCGCCGGACCAGCCGCCGCCGGCCGAGCCGTACGGCTCGGCAGAACTTGCCCCGTACGAGCCGTAGGGGCTGCCCGCGCCGGGGTGCGCGGAAGAAGAGGACGCCTCTTCTGATCCCGCCGGTAGCGCCGTGCCCTGGATGACGTTCATGGATCTGCCCACCTAGCTCCTTGTTTTCACTATGTCGCCAGTGTCGGCAGCGAACCTTGAGCGAAGCTGCCGGCGGGCAAGTGGCAAGCTGGAACATTGCTGAACGTTTCCTGAGGACCCTGAGGTTCCGCTGAAACTCCCGGAATACCCGCGACCCGGGATACGGGCGTGACTGCGGTGGACGCCGCTGAGGTAGAAAGGGGAACTATGAAGAAGCTTCTGGAGCTTTTGGTCTGCCTCATTCACCCGGTCGCGGTCATCCTCATGTGGGTCAACCTGGCCGGCCGCAGCGATCTCACCGGGCTGGAGAAGGTGGTGTGGGCGATCTTTGGCCTGATTCCCCTCGTGCCGTTCCTGTACGTGCTGGTCGGAGGCGACCTCTGGTAGGCACGCACAGCGCTGGCCCCGCACGGGCCAGCGCAGCGCTGGGGCCCCCGGCGCTCTGATAGAACGCTGCCATGCAGCAGACGGGACGTGTCGCGGTGGTGACCGGGGCGGCGCGCGGGCTCGGCCGGGTGATCGCCTCGACGCTGGCGCGGCAGAACTACGCCCTGGTGCTGGCCGACGTCGGGGACCTTGCCGCCACGGCCGCCGAGGTCACGGCGCTGGGCGCACCGGTATGGCCATCCCGGGCCGACGTGTCCTCCGAAACGGACGTGCTCGCGCTGGCGTCCGGCGCCCGTGACCGCTTCGGGCGGGCCGATGTCCTGGTCAACAACGCGGGCATCTCCTTGCTGCGGCCGGCCGAAGAGACCTCGGCCGGCGAGTGGCGGCGGGTGCTCGATATCAACCTGACCGGGGCGTTCCTGCTGTGCCGGGAGTTCGGCGCGCAGATGCTGGCGGCCGGATCCGGCTCGGTGGTCAACATCGCGTCGATCGCCGGCCTGCGCGGTGTCTCGCACCGGGCCGCCTACAACGCGTCGAAACACGGCCTGGTCGGCCTCACCTCCACGCTCGCGGCCGAGTGGGGCGGCCGGGGGGTACGGGTGAACGCGGTCTGCCCCGGCTGGATCAAAACCGAGATGGACGCTGAGGACCAGGCCAGCGGCGGTTACACCGACGCCGATATCACCGGCCAGGTGCCGATGGCCCGCTTCGCCTCCCCGGCCGACGTCGCGGCCGCGGTCGCCTTCCTGGCTGATCCGGCCCGGAGCGGCTTCGTCAACGGTGTCGCGCTGCCCGTCGACGGCGGCTGGGTGGCGGACGCCAGCTGGACCTCACTGCGGCTGCGGACCCGCGAACTGTGAACCCCCGAAACCCGCTGACGGAGGATGCCGTGATGACCACCGAGCGACCCGACCCGCCGCTGACCGGCGACGAGCGGGTCATGCTGCGCACGTTCCTCGACTACCACCGCGCGACGCTGGCGATGAAGTGCGACGGCCTGTCCGGTGAGGAGCTGCGGCGCCCGTCGATGCCGCCGTCCACCCTGTCGCTCCTCGGCCTGGTCCGGCATATGGCCGAGGTGGAGCGCACCTGGTTCCGCCGGGTGATCAACGGCGAGGACATCCCGCTGGTGTGGTCCGCCGACGGCGACTTCCAGGTGGCCTACGACGCGAGCACGGCCACGCGGGCGGAGGCCTTCGGGGCCTGGCAGGCGGAGATCGAGCAGGCGCGCCGCATCGAGGAAGCGGCGGACTCGCTCGACATGACCGTGCACAACCCCCGCTGGGGTGAGGATGTGTCGCTGCGGCTCGTCATGCTCCATCTGATCCACGAGTACGCCCGGCACAACGGGCATGCAGACTTGCTGCGTGAAGGTATCGACGGAACCGTCGGTGTCTGACCTCTTCCCCCGGCCGTCCGGCCCGCTCTCCCGGCCGTCCGGCGGCGGCGGCCGCTGGATGGGAGCACTTGACATCCTCCCCGCCGTGAACGACGGGGATTCCCACAGAAAGGCTTGACATGGCGAGCATAGCGCGGGGAGCGGCACCGCTTGGCTCTCGCGGTATAACCGCTCCCTGCAAAGTGGCATCTACCACACGTAAGTGTGTCAAGCCTCCCTGTGGAGGTTCGCGGATCGTCGCCGTGCCCGACTGCGCAAGAAGGCTCACCGCGCTGCCACCGCATGCCCTGCGGCGGGTCCTGTGAACACTCCAATTGTATCGCGCCGTACCCGGCGTTCCTCCCCGCCCTGAACGGCGGGGTTCCGCACCGGAGGTTTGATGAACGAGGTGCCGTCGGCGGAATCGCGGATAGTGCACGCCGGGACGCAGCGGCACCCCGGTGCCCCGGCCGCCCCTCCGCTGGTCCCGGCCAGTGTCTACGCCTCCTGGGGCGAACCCGACCCGCCGCGTGCCTACGGGCGGAACGGGAATCCGAGCTGGGAGGCACTCGAGCAGGCGCTCGGCGTGCTGGAGGACGCGGAGGCGGTCGTCTTCGCCTCGGGTCAGGCGGCGTCGATGGCGCTGATGCTGGCGCTGGCGAAGGGCCGGGAGCAGGTCGTGCTGCCCTGCGACGGTTACTACAACACGCGGATGCTCGCCGACTGGTTGCGGCCGCACGGCGCCGCACCGGTATCTGCCGACCTGCTGGACCTGGCCGAGGTAGAGCGGCACCTCGGCGCGGGCCCCGCGGTGCTGTGGGCCGAGACGCCGACTAACCCGCTGCTGCGGGTCGCCGACCTGGGTGAGCTGGGCCGCCTGGCCGCCGCCGCGCGCGCACCCATGATCGTGGACAACACCGTGGCGACGGGCCTGCTACAGAAACCGCTGGAGCTGGGCGCGGTCGCCTCCCTGTGCTCGCTGACCAAGGCGGCGTCTGGCCATTCCGACGTCCTGCTCGGTGCGGTCATGACCCGGGACCCGGAGTTGCTGAACGACCTCAGGGGCTGGCGGTCGGTCGGCGGCGGCATTCCCGGGCCGTTCGAGAGCTGGCTGGCGCTGCGCGGGCTGAAGACCCTGGCGCTGCGCGTGACCCGCCAGTCGGAGAGCGCCCTCGCGATTGCCCGGCGTCTCGCCGCTCACCCGCGGGTCCGCGCGGTCCACTATCCCGGCACCGGGCCGGCGACGCTGGAGGTGGCGAGGCGGCAGATGCCCCGCGGCTTCGGCCCGTTGCTCTCCTTCGAGGTCGACGGGATCGCCGCCGACGCGGACGCCGTCATCGCAGCGTCGCGGATCATCCTCCCGGCGACCAGCTTCGGCGGGGTGGAGTCCGCCTGGGAACGGCGCGCCCGGTGGTCATCGGAGACGGCCCCCGAGTCGCTCATCCGGCTGTCGGTGGGCATCGAGCCGGCGGACGACCTCCTGGCCGATATCGACCAGAGCCTCGCCGCCGTGGGCCGGCCAGAGCCTGGCCGCCCCTAGGCCGCCCCATTCGTTGCCGGCGCCCGCCTTCCCCGCTCCTGCCTCTCCGCGCCTGCCTTCCCCGCGCCCGCCCTCTCCGCGCCTGCCGTCCCCGCGCCCGCCCTCTCCGCCTCGGTCGCCCCGATGTACGCGAGGCCCGAGGGCAGGTGGGAGGGTGCCAGAGCGCGCGGGTGGCGGGACGTTCACCCGCAGGCACCCCTGCGCACCTGATCAGGGGGCGCGGGGTCTGGTCTGGCTGGGTAGCGGGCTGTCGAGGGTGAGCCAGCCGCCGGGGTGAGTGAAGTGGAGGGTGCCGTTGGGGCTTCCGGTGATGGTCCAGCCGAGCTGGTGGATGAAGTAGTGGTGGTGGACGAAGCAGAACAGGGCGGTGGTGTCCAGGCTGGTGGTGCCGCCCTGGCTCCACGGGGTGAGGTGGTGGGCAGTGCACCAGGCGGCCGGGATGCTGCAGCCGGGGCTGCGGCAGCCCTGGTCGCGGGTTTCCAGCGCGCGGCGCAGGGCGGCGGTCTCGGTGCGGTAGCGGCGCCCGACATCCAGCGGGAGGCCATCACGCCAGCGGATGAGGCTGATCTCGGCGCGGCAGGCCAGGGCGAGGACCTGGCGGGCGGTCAGCAGGGCCCCATAGCCGGTCTGGGCGGGCGGCGCGCCTGATGTCCCGGCCAGGGTCTGTTCTTCGGCCAGGATGCTCAGGTGCGGGGCGGCGCCGTGCCGGGTGCCGGCTGTGCCGGAGTCCAGCGCGGCCTTACAGGCGGCGGTCAGGCCGTCCATCCGCCGTTGCGCCGCGGTGCGGGTGTCCCCGGTCCCGGCCGGCGGCCCGAACGCGTCGACCGCGGTGCGGATGATCTCCAGTGACAGGGCGTCCCCGCACATCCCCGAGATCGCGCCGGACTGATCGAAGGTAAACCCGAGCGAGAGGTGCCGGCGCTCGAACCGTTTCTGCTGCCGTTCCTCTACCCCATCCGGGTCAGCCCGGTAGACCAGCTCCTCGCCCAGGCGGCGCAGCTGGGCCGGGTCCAGGCCCGGCGCCGGTTCCGGCCCGGCCGCCGGCGAGGCCGCATCCGGCGCGGGAGCGGAGCCGGCTGGGGCCGGGCGAACGCGAGTAGCTGCTCCTCGACCGCCCCGGCCGCCGCGTCATCACCAAGCTGGCCAGCCGCCCGGCAGATCGCATGTGCCGCATCGAAGGAGACCTCCCCGGCCATCAGCGCTCTCCCGGTGGCCGGCAGCCGCCGCAGGGCCCGCCCGGTCGCGACCAGTTCCCCGGCCCGGCCCGGCGCGCGGCCGCAGCCGTGCCGCAGGAACGCCGCGGTGGAGGAATACCCCGCCTCGGCCGCACCGCCGACCGCGTCCAGCGCCCCGGTCAGGCGGGCCAGCTCGCCCTGGGCCCGGTCGATGAAACCCGCCAGATCCCGCACCTGATCCAGCAGGGTCAGCGGATCGGCGGTCCCGGGGCCGAGACCGGCCAGCTCGGCCAGCACCCAGTCCCGCGCGGACACTCCAGGGGAACACATAATCGAATCATCCCACGAGCCAACGACATTTTACGCTCCTGTGAGCGGGGGCCTGGCCCGGCAGGAAGTCTTGGCGACATTTTCCGGGGCTGGCTCCGGCAGGCGATCCGGGCGGGCTGGTGCCGGCGGTAACTCTCCGGAAAGCCCGGGCACCCTGCTCGCGCAGGGTGCCGCGGGCGGTGTCGGGTCGATGATCACGCAGCTGGCCCGGGCGCTCACCAGGGTCACGGTGATCGGCACCGCGTCGCGGCCCGAATCCCAGCAATGGGTGCTCGACCACGGCGCCCATCACGTGGTGGGCCACCATGACCTGGTAGCCGCGGTGCGCTCGGTCGCGCCGGCCGGCGTCACGCACATCTTCTCCCCGCACACCGCGGGCGCGATCGGCAACTTCGCCGAGATCCTGGAGCCGTTCGGCGCGATCACCGCGATCGACGAGCCCGAAGGGCTGGACCTGCTGCCGCTGAAGAACAAGAGCATCAGTTTTCACTGGGAGTTCATGTTCACCCGGCCGCTGTTCGAGCCGCCCGACATGATCGTCCAGCACGAACTGCTGGACCGGGTGGCCGGCCTGGTGGACGAGGGCGTGGTCCGCACGACGCTCACCCAGGAACTGAGCCCATTCAACGCCGAAACGATGCGCCGTGCGCACGCGCTGGTGGAGGAGGGGCGGATGACCGGCAAGGTGGTGGTGTCCGGCTTCCCAGCGCGCCGAAGAACACCACCCCGATGACCGCCACGCCGACCGAGTTGCCGAGCCGAGGGTCACGCCGTAGGGGGTGATAGCCGTGACCCGCCGCCGTCCCTCGTAGGTCACGCCGATCAGCGAGAGCGTCTGCGGCCCGGCGAGGGCGGCGCCGATCCCCTGCACCGCGCGGCTGATGATCAGTACCGCCGCGTTCCCGGCCAGACCGCAGGCCAGCGAGGCCAGGGGAACAGGGGGAACAGGGCCAGGCCGGTGACGAACATCCGCCGGCGGCCGTACCGGTCACCGAGCCGGCCCCCGGTGATCAGGCCCACGCCGTACGCCAGGCCGTACGCGGTGACCACCCAATCGAGGGGGCCGCGGCGGACCTGCTGGAACCGCCGGTGAACGTGCTGCGGCTGAGCCTTCACCCGGAAGGGACCGCGCCGCGCATCGCCAACCTGGGGCAGTGGCGTCAGCACGTGCTGAGCCGGGTGCGCCACCTGGCGGACCGGACCGGTGACCCGTTCCTCGGCGAGCTGTACGAAGAACTGCGCGGTTACCCAGGCGACAACGCCGGGCCGGTGCACGATTCAGGCCCGGCGGGCGCGGCGGATGTCGTCGTGCCGATGCGGATCCGGGCCGCCGGCGGTGACCTCTCCTTGCGCCGCGGCGAAGTCCTGCGCCGACGGCGCCTCGACGGCCTACTTCCAGCAGCACCTGGCCACGTTCGCCTCGCAGTATTACCAGTTGCTGGAACAGCTGGCCACGCTCCCGTCCCACCCCCGCGTGCTGATCAACCTGTACTACAACCCGTTCGACCTGCGGCAGCAGTGCCTCACCAGCGAGGGTCTCGACGCGGCGAAGGAGAAGGCGCTCGGCGCGCTGCTCGCCGCACTGAACCAGGTCCTGGCCAACGGCGCGACCGCCGCGGCACAGATCCCGGTCCAGCCGGACTTCACCGGTCACGCCCTGTGCGATCCCGGGCCGTACGTCCAGGGCGTCAACGATCCCGCGCCGTTCCACCCCACGGCCGCGGGGGAACTGGCCATCGCCCTGGCCGACGAGCAGGCGCAACAGCAGGCGGAAACCTATCCCGGAGCCACCCCGTCGGGCTCGGCGGCCCCGCTGGACTCCATCGGCCCGTCGGCGCTGCTGCCCACCGGGTCGCGCACCACCCCGTCCGGCCGCTCACCAGGCGCTACACCGGCCCGCCCGCAGCGCTGAGCTGAGGTCCCTGGCCGGGCCGGGTGAGCCCCCCGGGTCGGGCCGGGTGAGCTGTGGCGCCTGTGGCAAGCTTGGCTCGTACGGGAGGAAGGAACCAGACCGCGATGACAGCACCGCAGCAGCCGCCGCCCGAGCCACAGCCGATCGTCACGCCGCTGAGGACCGCGGCGATTTTCCTCGTGCTGACCATCGATCCGGGCGGCGAAGACACGGCACGGGACCTGCTGGCCGACGTGGCCGCGCTGCAGCGGTCGGTCGGATTCCGGCTGCCGGAGGCGGATCTGGCCAGCGTGGTGGGGATCGGGTCGGCGGCCTGGGACCGCCTGTTCAGCGGCCCGCGGCCCGCCGAGCTGCACCGGTTCCGCGACCTCCAGGGCGCGAAGCACCACGCCGTGGCCACCCCGGGCGACCTGCTCTTCCACATGCGCGCCAGCCAGATGGACCTCTGCTTCGAGTTCGCCACCCAGGTCATGAACCGGCTCGCCGGGGCGGTGACCGTGCAGGACGAGGTGCACGGATTCCGGTACTTCGACGAGCGCGACCTGATGGGCTTCGTGGACGGGACCGAGAGCCCCGGCGGCCGGGCCGGGGAGGCGGCGGCCCTGGTCGGCGCGGAAGACCCGGACTTCACCGCCGGCAGCTACGTCATCGTGCAGAAGTACCTGCACGACATGGACGCCTGGAACGCGCTGACCACCGAGGAGCAGGAACGGGTGATCGGCCGCACCAAGCTGTCCGACATCGAGATGCCCGATGACGTCAAACCGGCCAACTCGCACGTCGCGCTGAACACCATCGTCGATCCGGACGGCACCGAACGGCAGATTCTGCGGGCCAACATGCCGTTCGGGTCGGCCGGCAGCGGGGAGTTCGGCACGTACTACATCGGGTACGCGGCCAGCGTCAGCGTGACCGAGCGGATGCTGGAGAACATGTTCGTCGGTGACCCGCCCGGAAACTACGACCGGATCCTGGAGTTCTCCACGGCGGCCACCGGGACCCTGTTCTTCGCGCCGTCGGCCGACTTCCTGGACGACCTGCCCGAACCGCCGTCCGCGGCCGGCGTGACTGGCGCGGCCGGCGTGACTGGCGCGGCCGGCGTGACTGGCGCGGCGGGCGACGCGGCGGACGGGCCGGAGGCCGACGGCGCCCCGGCTTCATCCAGTGGTTCACTCGGAATCGGCAGCCTGAAAAGGAGCACTCCGCAATGAACAACCTTTATCGCGAGCTTGCGCCCATTACCGATTCCGCGTGGGCCGGCATCGAGGAGGAGGCCCGGCGCACGTTCCGCACCTACGTGGCCGGCCGCCGGATCGCCGACGTGGAAGGACCCGGCGGCCCCACGATGGCTGCGGTCAACACCGGGCATCTGGGCGATGTGGACGCCCCGGCGGACGGGGTGATCGCGCATCTGCGCGAGGCCAAGCCGCTGGTCCGGTTGCGCGTGCCGTTCACGCTGAGCCGGGAGGAGATCAACTCCGTCGAGCGGGGCGCGCAGGACGCGGACTGGCAGCCGCTCAAGGAGGCGGCCAAGAAGATCGCCTACGCCGAGGACCGGGCGATATTCGAGGGCTACCCGGCGGCCGGGATCGAGGGAATCCGCGCCGCGACGACGAACCCGGCGCTGGCGCTGCCCGCCGACCCGCACGACTATCCCGACGTGATCATCGACGCCCTGACGGCGCTGCGGCTGGCCGGCGTCAGCGGCCCGTACTCGCTCGCGCTGAGCACGGCCGCCTACGACGCGATCAACGTGACGTCCGATCACGGGTACCCGATCCGGCGGCAGATCGAGCAGCTGTTCGACGGGGACATCCTGTGGGCGCCGGCCATCGACGGGGCCTTCCTGCTGTCCGCGCGCGGCGGCGATTACGCGCTCTGCCTCGGCCAGGACCTGTCGATCGGCTACCTGTCGCACGACACGGCCAAGGTGGAGCTGTACTTCCAGGAATCGCTGACCTTCCTCGTCTACACGACCGAGGCCATCGTCGCGATCAACCCGCAGCCCTAGCCGGCCGCCCGGGCCTGGCCGACCGCAGGGCCCTGACCGGCCAGCGGGACGCTAGCCGGCCACCGGGCCGATGGCGGCGAAGCGCACGTCGCGGACGCTGGCCGCCGGCGCGGCGAAGGCCAGCACCCGGCCGGCCTCGGCGGTGACCTCGTCCCGGTCGCGGGCCGGGACCCGGTCACTGAACAGCTCGACCGTCAGCGTCGCAGTGTCCCGGGACCGGCTCAGCCGCCACATGCCGCGGACGAACCCGCCGACCAGGACGGTGCCAGGAAACACGTTCAGCAGGCTGAACAGGCGCTTGCGGTGATCCTCGCTCATGATCCGGGAGCGGTCGTCGTGGGACAGTTGAGCGCCTGACGGCTCAGCACCTCCGCTCCCATCAATCTCCTTCCGGCCGGCCCGCCGCTGCCCAGCCACCGGGGCTGCCTCCCCCCATCGTGGCCCATGCCACTGACACTGGCCGCAACCGGCATGAGACAGACTGGGGCGGCATGAGCTGACCGGGATACCGCAGAGAGGAGCCGGTCTTTGCGATTCGTGTTCACCCCGCCCGCCGGGGAAGCGGCCGGGCTGCTGTCCCTGCCGTGGAATGAGCCGCTGGAAAACTGGCAGGACGAACGGCTCGTCGAGATCCGCCAGCGCGGGATCTCGCCTCACGTGGTCCGCTTCGTCATCGACGACGGCGTGCTGTACGCGCTCAAGGAGCTGAGCGAGAGGTTCGCCCGCCGTGAGTACCGGCTGCTGCGATCACTGGCCGAGCTGGGCGTGCCCGCGGTGCCGCCGGCGGGGCCAGCTACGGCACCGGCGATCGTCAGCCGCTGGAGGCGGACGCCAGTTCGGAGTAGAGCGCGGCGGTCTGCTCGGCGATCGCCCGCCAGCCGAACTCGGCCACGGTACGTTCGCGGCCTGCCCGGCCCATCGCCTCGGCCAGGCCGAGGTCCCGCACCAGCGTGTTCAGCGCCTCGGCCAGCGCCGGAGGGTCGTCCGGCGGGACCAGCAGGCCGGTCTGGCCGTCCGCGACGACCTCCGGGATGCCGCCGACCCGGGAGCCGACCACGGCCGTGCCGCACGCCATCGCCTCCAGGTTGACGATCCCGAGCGGCTCGTACAGCGACGGGCAGGCGAACACGGTGGCGTGCGTCAGCAGCTGGATGACGTCGTGCTTGGGCAGCATCTCCGGGATCCACACCACGCCGGACCGGCTTGCACGCAGCCCGTCGACCAGGCCGGTCACCTCCTTGAGCAGCTCGGGGGTGTCCGCCTGGCCGGCGCACAGCACCAGCTGCGCCGCCGGGTCCAGCTGTGCCGCCGCGCGGAGCAGCACCGGGACGCCCTTCTGCCGGGTGATCCGGCCCACGAAGATCACGTAGGGCCGGGCCGGGTCGATGCCGTGCCGCTCCACCACGTCAACCGCCGGGTCCGGCGCGTACTCACTCGTATCGATGCCGTTGCGGATCACCCGGACCCGGCCGGGATCGACCTCCGGGTACGCCGCGAGGATGTCCGCGCGCATGCCGTTGGAGACCGCGATCACGGCGGCCGCGGCGGTGGCGGACACCCGCTCACACCACGACGACAGCGCGTACCCGCCGCCGAGCTGCTCAGCCTTCCACGGCCGCAGCGGCTCCAGCGAATGCATGGTCATCACGTGCGGGATGCCGTACAGCAGCGACGCCAGATGGCCGCCCAGGTTGGCGTACCAGGTGTGCGAATGCACCAGGTCGCTGCCCTCCGCGCCGGCGGTCATGGAGAGGTCGGCCGAGATCGTCTGAAGCGCCTGATTCGTGCCGGCGAGCAGCTCCCACGGCCGGTGCGCGACCGCATCGGGCCGGTCCTTGCCCTGGCAGTGCACGGTGAGATCGACAAGGCCGGCCAGCTCGCGGGCCAGGTAGGTCACGTGCACGCCCGCCCCGCCGTAGACCTCGGGCGGGTACTCGCGGGTGAGCAGCGCCACCCGCAGCCGGTACTGCGCGGCCGGCGCCGAGACCGGCCCGGTGACCGGGGCCGTGACCGGATCCGGGCCAGGGGTGGCGGTCGTCATTGCGTCACCGGCTGGCCCTTGCCGACCACCGTGACGCCGCCCGCCGACACGACGAAGCCGCGGGCCCGGTCGTGTTCCTTGTCCACGCCCACCATCACGCCCTCGGGGACCTCGACGTTCTTGTCCAGGATCGCGTTCCGCACCACGGCGTGCCGGCCGATCCTGGTGTTGTGCAGGACGACCGAGCGCTCCACCGAGGCCCAGCTGTTGATCCGGACGCCCGGGGACAGCACGCATTCGCGCACCAGGCCGCCGGACACGATCACGCCGTTACTGACCAGGCTGTTGACCGCGCGGCCCACCCGGTCACCGGATTCGTGCACGAACTTCGCCGGTGGCAGTGAGGGCACGTAGGTGAGGATCGGCCAGCGGTCGTTGTACAGGTTGAACAGCGGCTGGATGGCGCACATGTCCATGTGCGCGTCGAAGTAGGAGTCGAGCGTGCCGACGTCACGCCAGTACGGGACGTCGTCCGGGTGGGAACCGGGGATCTTGTTGCTCAGGAAGTCGTACGCCTGCGCGGAGCCGTCGCGGACCAGCATGGGGACGATGTTGCCGCCCATGTCGTGCCGGCTGGAGTCGTCGGCCGCGTCCTTCCGCAGCGCGTCGACGAGCACGTTGGTGTCGAACACGTAGTTGCCCATGGACGCGTACGCCAGGTGCGGGCTTCCTGGGATGCCCGGCGGCTCGGCCGGCTTTTCCAGAAACGCCTCGACGGTCCGGCCATCCTTGCCCACGCCCACCACGCCGAAGTCGGTGGCCTCCTCGCGCGGCACGGGGATCGAGGCCACCGTCACCCCCGCGCCGTGCGCGATGTGCTGCTCGATCATCTGCGACGGGTCCATCCGGTATACGTGGTCGGCGCCGAAGACGATGACGTGGTCCGGCTGCTCGTCGTTGATCAGGTTCATCGACTGGTAGATGGCATCGGCCGAGCCGGTGTACCACTGCGGGCCGAGCCGCTGCTGGGCCGGCACCGGGGTGACGTAGTTGCCGAGCAGGGCGCTCATCCGCCATGTGGTGGAGATGTGCCGGTCGAGGCTATGGCTCTTGTACTGAGTGAGGACACATATTTTCCGGATGCCGCCGTTGACGAGATTTGACAGCGCGAAATCGATCAGCCGGTAAAGGCCGCCGAACGGGACCGCCGGCTTGGCGCGGTCGGCCGTCAGCGGGCTGAGGCGCGTACCTGCGCCGCCGGCGAGCACGATCCCCAGAACGCTGGGATCCGGCATGGTGGCCCTCCTTTCAGCATGGTGGCGGGCTGCGTTGCCCGGGGGTTACCGCCATGCTCCCTTTCCATGCCCTGCCAGGGAAGCTTTCAACGGTTTAACACCAAAAGAAGCCGCCGGCCCGCCTGGTAACGAGGCGGCGGCAGGGCGCCCGGACCGGGCCGCTGGCACAGATGGTGATGGGCCGACCGGCGGAGGGTGGCCGCCTACTGGTAGGAGATCATCACCGGCGCCGGGACCTTCGCCATCGTGCCCTGCGGGCTCAGCATCGGGTGATCCTTGACGAAGAAGTTCTTCCAGCCGAAGAACACCCCGCGCGGGGCGGCCGCGGTGATCGTGTTCCAGGTCTCCTGCTTCACGCCCTGGGTGCCCTGGCCGTCCATGTGGACGACGATGGCCAGGTCGTCGTTGCGGGTGTCGAGCTCCTGCTCGTGCTGGATCATCGACAGCCGGAACTGGTGCAGCACCAGCACCTTCTGCGGCAGGTGCAGCTCGGCGGTCAGGCCCGCCAGCCAGCCCACCACGCCGTTGACCTCGCCGATGCTGACGCTGCCGATCTGCTGCAACGGCAGCTGACCGGGCTGCAGCTTCCACTCCGCGTCGAGGGCCAGCCCGACGTTGGGCATCGCCAGCAGCGGCTCGTACATCTTGGCTTGATCGAGGAGATTGGCCCGGCCCGGCTGCAGGTCCAGGATGACGTAAAAACCGGCCGCGGTCGCCTGCTGCACCCACGGGCGCAGTGACGCCAGGCTGCTGACCGCCGAGTAGGTACCTTGCGGCCCGGGAAAGCCCAGCGCCACCGTGGCGATGATCTCGAAGGCCGGCACCACGGGGACGCTGCTGAGCGCCTGGTAGGGGGCGGCCATCTGCCGGGCCCGCGCGATGGTGGCCGGGAGATCCTGCTGGCCGAGCGCGCCGAGGGCGGGAGATTCCGGGTTGCCGTACAGGGCGACCAGCCGGTGACCAGGGAAGACGAGCTGGCCACCGCCGGGGAGCTGCACGCCGGTGGCCGCGACCGCGACCCGGTAGGCGAGCGTGCTGGCCGACCCGAAACCGGCACCGGCCGCCACCACCCGGACCGGTTTCCCCGCCGCGAGCGCGGCGATCGCGGCGGGGTCGGCCCGCGGGTCACCGCCGTGCACCGGCACCACGGCCGCCCCGGCGACCTGGGCAGTTGCGGTTATGGCGAGCGCCACGGCGGAATCGCCAGGCGCCGTGAGGACCGCGACGTGGCTGAGCGGTGGCGGCGCCTTGGTCACGGGCAGCGTGCTGGGCGCACCGGTCACGTGAATGCCGGGCAGCTTCGCCGCCAGGACGTTCGGGGCCAGCCCGATCACGAGCACGTCGCGAGGGTGAAGGTTCCTGATCTCGGCGCGCAGGGCGGCCGTGATCGCGCCGGTTGGCACCACAGCCGGCGGCGGTGGCGGCCCGGGGGGCGGCGCCGATCCGCCGCCCGCCGGGACAGCGGCCGGCGCGGGTACGGCGGACGGCCGGGGGCTCTGGGGCAGTGCGGGCCGCTGGGAGGGTGCGGGCGGCCGGTGCGTGGCTGGACCCGGCGGCGGGGCAGGGCTCTGGTGCGCCGGGGGCGTGGCGGAAGCCGAGGCACCACCCGCGGCGGTGCCAGCCGGGGTGCCCGCCGGGAACGGCGCGGTCAGCAGCAACGGCGCGGCCGCCCGCCGCGCGTCACCAGTGGCCACCATCACCGCGGCCGGGTCCTCGGTGCTGACCACGACGACCGGCGCGGACCGGAACAGCTGCTGAGCGACGCCCGCGGCCAGCTCGTCGGGCGGCGTGCTGGTGAGCACGACTGCCGCCGAGGACGGGAGCTGCGTGCGGGCCGCCAGCGGATCCCGGGACGAGCCGGGCCCGGAAGTCGACGGCGAGGCCACCGATGGCCCGGTGGCCGAGCACGCGGACACCCCGAAGGCGGCGATGGACAGGACGGCGAGGATCGTTCCGGTACGGCGCACGCTTTCCCTCACGTTCGCTCAGTCGGCTGGGCCAGGTGTTGCGCCGCCCGACACGCTACCGGCGGCCCGGCGGCCAGGCGAGAAGCGACACACGACTGTGGCCCGGTCGTTACGACTCAGCCGGGCACAAACAGCCGGATTCCTCGCCCCGGGCCCGCAGGCCGGCCGCGCTTCCGCGGCGCACCGCCCCCCGGCTTTGCCGGTACGCCGGGGTGTCTAGCCTGCTGAGGTGTGCAGCCGGCGGCGCCCCTGGGCCCATGCCGCCTCGAGGCCGGGCAGGCGGCTCCGCGCCGTGTCGGCGCCGTCCAGTTCCCGGTGGATGCGCAGTTCCCGGACCAGAATGCAGGCGAGGTTGACGCAGAACTCCGCGCCCGTCCCGGCCGACGCCACGGCCGCGTCAACGCGGTGCCGCATCTCGGGGGCCGCGTCCCCGAACAGCACGTACAAGGTGGCCAGGTCGTAACCGGCCAGATACTGGCCGCCGAACTCCCAGTCGACCAGCGTGCACCCGTGCCCGGGGCCGAGCAGCACATTGGCCGGCAGCAGATCGCCGTGGCCGAACTCGCGCCGTTTCCCGCAGCGGGCCAGCAGCCGCGTCAGCGCCTGCTGATCGGCGGTGGTGAAGAATCCGCGGCGATAGTAACGCTCGATCCGCTTCTCGTAATCAACCATCACGCGAAGCGCAGGCGAACCCGGCAACACCGGCTGCCAGGTGCCGATCGCCTGCACGGTGGCGATGACGGCCGAGATGTCACCCGGATCGAGCGCACGCGACAGATAGCGGCCTTCGTCGGCCGGGCGGGCCACGATACGTTCCAGGATCAGCGCGGTCTCGCCGTTCGTCCATTTCAGCCCGGGTATCCGGATCGGCGGCCGCTCCCGGGCGAAGGAACGGTAGATATCGATCTCGTGCCGCCACTTCGCCACCCAGAACGGGTCGCCGGTGATCAGGATTTTTGCGATGACCAGCTCGCCGTCCAGCTCGCCCGCCACGAGCAGCGACTTCCCGGCGTGGCGCACAACATGGGTGCTGATCAGCCCGGCTTCGGCCACGACCGCGGCGAGCAGGGCGTCCGGAGCACTATCTGCCATCCGGCGGCTTTCGTCTCGCGCTCTGCGTCAGCGGGCCGGCATCAGAGCTCGTAGTCGAGGGTGCAGGCGTACGTCTTGCTGATGTGGGCGGGCGCGAGCTTTACCCGTTCCCGGTCGTCGTACGGTACCTCCTCGTCGAGGTGGTCCAGGCCGAAGGTGCCCTCTGCTCTCTTCATGATCCATAGTCTGTCGCAGGTCACGCGCGGATCACAGGGGTAACACCGGCCGGAGTAAGAGCAGCTCGCGGGACGGGACTGGCTGGGAAGAGACCGGCGCGCGGACCCGGGCGGCTGAGGTAAGACAGGACAGGTGGACCCGGCACAGGCGTTGCGGCAGATAGCGTTCGAGCTCGAGCGGGCAGGCGCGCCGACGTACCGTGTCCGGGCGTTCCGGCGGGCCGCGCAGGTCGTGGACGAGCTTCCGCCCGGCGAACTCACGCAGCGGATCGGCCAGGGCACGCTGCGCGCTCTGCCCGGGATCGGCGCCACGACCGCCGAGGTCATCGAGCAGGCGGCCGGCGGGCAGCAGCCCGCATACCTGGCCGGCCTGCTCGCCGCCGCCGTTCCGGCGACGCGGACGAGCCTGCGAGCGGAACTGCGTGGCGACGGCCACACCCACTCGGACTGGTCCGACGGCGGCAGCCCGCCACGGGAGATGGCCGAGGCGGCCCGCGATCTGGGGCTCAGCTGGGTCGCGCTGACCGACCACTCGCCGCGGCTCACGGTGGCGCGCGGGCTGTCCGCGGAACGGCTGCTGGCGCAGCTCGGCCTCATCGACGAACTGAACGCCGAGCTGGCGCCGTTCCGCATCCTGACCGGCATCGAGGTGGACATCCTCGAGGACGGATCCCTCGATCAGCGCGACGATCTGCTGGCCCGGCTGGACGTCGTGGTGGCCAGCGTGCACTCGAAACTGCGGATGGACGCCGCACCGATGACCAAGCGCATGCTGGCGGCCGTGCGCAACCCGCTCGCCGACATTCTTGGTCACTGCACCGGGCGGCTGATCACCGGGCGCGGCCGCCCGCAGTCGCAGTTCGACGCCGAGGCCGTGTTCACCGCCTGCCGGGAGAACGGCACGGCGGTCGAGATCAACTGCCGCCCCGAACGCCAGGATCCACCCGGCGACCTGCTCACCCTGGCCGTGGACGTCGGGTGCGTGTTCTCCATCGACACCGACGCGCACGCTCCGGGGCAGCTCGACTGGATCGGCAGCGGCTGTGCACGGGCGGAAGCGGCGGGCATCGCGCCGGACCGGGTGATCAACGCGCTCACCGCGGACGACCTGATCGCACGCACACGCGGGTAACGGACACGCCCGGGTAACGGCGCTGAACCTGGCCGAGGAGATTCAGCTGAACATGTGGATCCGTTCTGCGTCGGCGCCGCCGCGCTGGCCAGCGGGCGCCCAAGGACGGGAATACCATCCGCACGCGCTGGCGCCGGGGGCTAGGTTTCCCGCCTCCGGATGAGCACGGCCGAGAGGGGAGTCCGCGGTAGCGGCACGACTTTAACAAAACGGCGCAATTTGCCCATGACCGGCCGGACAAACCTCAACATCCGGGGGGGCCTAGACCACCGGCGGCAACCGCACAGCGCGCAATCAGTGCCACGCCGGTAATGCGAATGCGCCGGCCGTTCATGACCGCATCGGCAAACGGTCGGCCCCCGGGAGATGCTCATAACGTTTGTGTATCCTTTCCGGCATAGCGCAAACCTGCACAGACCGCCCTTGCCCCCCACAGGCCGGCCGGGATCGTCCCGGGAGAGCCAGCGGACCCCGATCTGGCGCTAAAACTAGAGCACTACGGAAGCCTCCGGCGATACAACGTCGGCATATGGGATTGTGTACGTATCTGCCCTCTTTGCGGATGCCGCCAATCTCCTGGCACCTGATCCGGCAGAACCAAACGGAACCGCGCTAAGCGATCGGGGCATGCAAGGAAAAACGGGCATGGGGCGACCGCCGAATGCCTATCCTCATTAAGGTGAAGACAACGGCGACCAGACGGCTTGCCGCGGTTCGCAATCGCGGTCATGCCCTGCTCCACGACCTCTACCAGCAGGTGAACAGATTGTCCACGCCGGCACCGGGCAGTCCGGGGCGCATTCGAGCGGTGCAGCCGAGAATCCCGGGCCGCCGCAGCCGCCAGGCAGGTCGCACCGGCAGGAACTGACTCCTGGCCGCTGACTCCTGACCGCGGCCATGCCGCGCCTGGGCGGCGGCGCCGAGCCGTGCGCCGATGTGGCCATCGGCGGCACGAACGCCTTTATGGCCGATATGGCCGATTTATTACCGGCGCGGAAGCGATCCGGCTCTATGCGATGGCCCTGACTGGAGTTCATCGCCACGGTCCTGGCGCTGGTGATCTGGCGAGGGCTGATCGGCCTGGCTTGCCTGCCGGTGCCGGCGGCCGGATGGCCGGTGCGCAGGCGGTGGGCCCTCAGCCTGGCCCTCAGCCTGGCCCTCAGCCTGGGCAATCCCGTGTTCGCGGCGAATGATTGGCATTGGCTGGGTGGTGACCACGTTAGGCCACGCCCAGCCGATCTGGTTCGGGGGGGCCGGGGTCGACATGGCCATCAGAACGGCCAGCCCCTCCTCCTGCTGGACCTGCAGGCCGGAATCAACTGCGCTCCTGGAGACAACGGGGAACCAAATCGTAGGCGCGTTCGCAGCAGCCGTGGATGCCGCGGCGTCCGCGGCAGACGCGGCATCCACGGCAGCCGAATTGCTCTGCCCGGCGACCTTCCGGTGCCGACCATAGCCAGCAGCCGCGCGCATGACGGCCGGGGTGGTGAACAGAGCCTCAGCCATTGTGACCAGCAGCCCGGCGAACGTCATCCCGACCAGGCCGCCGCGCAGGCAGCCGATCACCGACGCAATGACGTTAACCACGGCAAAGGCCGTCAGGACGGTTGCTGCTCGCGTCAGCTTGCCGTTTGCGCGGCAGACGGCAACGTAAAAGGAACCGGGAATGGCGGGCAGGTAGGTAAGGACGAGCAGTTGCATGGGCAGCGTGGCCACATCAGCGTAGCCTGAGCCAAATATTTGCAGTATGTAACGAGCGCCAAAACCTAGTATCGCCATTCCCGGTATACCCAGCAATATTGATATGCGCAAACTCAGGCGGAGCTGCCTGGCCATCCCATCCGAGTCACCAGAGGCGACCGCGAAGAGAACCGTAGAAACGTGTCCTGGCAGGACGTACAGGAAACTGCAGATGGTCCAGGCGGCATAAAAGCCGGCGTTCGCAGAAGGCAACAGGATCGAGGCCGCCAGCACCGGGACCAGCAGGCCAGGAGCCGAGATGGCAAGATTCAGCCAATTGTGAGCCGCCACGGTCCCGCCGAAGCTTTTAAGCACGCCCCACTCCGGCCTACGCAGGAAACGCTCGTGTTGCAGCCCTAGCTGGGCCGCGACCACGAGTAGCGATACCGGAATAGCAGCCACCCAGGACAAGAAAAGCCCAATACCCAGGGTGTAGTGCAGGACAGTAGCTACGCCAATCAGGGTCAGCAGTTTCACAACCGCGAATGCCATGTTTCGCGTCAACTGCAGTCCGCCGCGCAGCAAACCGATTGCGGCAGCGTCAAATACGGCCGACGCCGTGGTCAGGACAACCCCGGCACAGAGGAGGGCCGCGTGCAGCGGAGTCCCGATAACAGTGCTGAAATGCGTAGTGAAGTAAGGGGCCACGAAGATAAAACCGACGGACAATATCAGCGATCCGACACCCGCCGCGAACACTGCCGCCCAGATAAGGCCGGAACGATTGCCGGTTCGCCCGGGCAAGCTCCCGATAAGGAGGGTGCTGAGGCCAAATACACCAAATGACGAGAGCAGCGTCATCACTGATACGGCCCCGGCGCCATAGCCAACGGCCTGCTGGCTGAATAGCCGGGCCGCAAGATCCCAGTAGGCCAAGCCCAGGGCCGAGGTAAGCCCGGTCGTGGCAATAAGGCTCGCTGCATTGACAAGCAGGGCCTTATACCGGCCCAGGGAAGGCATCATGCTGGTCCAGGGCGATCGATGGCCCCGGTCCGCGCACTCACCTTCCTGGCCGAACCGGGCGGGCGGAAGAAATAAGTTCCGGCGGCCGGCAGGAGCTGATGGGCCCGCCGCGCTCGCCGGTCTCGTTCCGGGGCCGCCGCTTCTCGGCCGCGCCCGGCGGGCCGGGACGCAAACCGCCGGCACGACCGCGAGGCATGGTTGCCCGGATCCGGCAGGCAATTGCGCGGTGATACCAAGAAGATCCCCTTCCTGACCGGAATGTCACCGCCCTCCACGGCCTCATGCACGGCACGCTCCCGGGTATCACCCACGCGAGGGAAGAACACCCCGGAGCACATCGCCTGACAAAGCGCGGATCGACCAGAGCATGGCGATCCGGCTGTATCGTACCTTCTGTGCTGGCGAGCCCGCCCCTGAACCGGGACACCCGGCCCGGAACCGGGACACCCGGCCCGGAACGAACGTCGGCCGCTGGGCGCCCTGCTGACACAGCGCTAGCGGCCCGGGCGCGGTTCCCTCGTTGAGCCGGCCGCAGCGCCGGCCGCGGGCCTGGCCGAATGCGCGACGAGTCTTTCCGGAGGGAAGAATATTCCATGCGTATCATTTTCGCGGTCCAGGGACCGAGCGTTCCGTATCAGTTTGCCGGCAGCACCATGGACATTCACCACCTGGCACTAACGCTCGCATCTGAGGGGCATGACGTCGCGGTGGCCTCAGCGCTGCCCGGGCTGCCGGAATCGGTGAGATTCCGGCAGCTTCCCTACCGGTTCCTGCAGGCTGCCTCCCGGAAAGAACTCGTTATCTACCGCGATACCGACAGCGGCTATGAGACATTCCGGGCCGGGAATTGGCTCGTCCCCCGGCTGCTGGAGGAACGAATAGCAGCATGGCGCCCAGATATCGTTGTGACACAAGGACAAGATTCCTGGACACTCGCACTTGCAGCCGTTAGCCGAGGGGTCCCGGTTGTCCTGCGGCAGATAGACCTGTGGGGCGTTGAAGTGCTCGCCGAAGCGGCCGCAAAGGATACCGCAGTTGCGGCACTATTGCGTAGCCCGCTATTCTCCATAGTGAGCAACTCGGCATTTATAGCCGCTAAAGCTGAAGAGCTCCTTCAGGTTTCCTCGCCCGTCGTCCATCCCCTGATCAGGCCCGAGGATTCCACCTGCGACAACATCGACCCCAGGTACATCACCTTTATCAGCCCGGTCCCCTGGAAAGGCCTGACGGTCGCCCTGGAGGTAGCACGGCTGCTCCCGCACCGGGACTTTCTCTTCGTCCAGGGCTGGCGCAGGAGCGCGGCGGAGCGCAAAAAACAGATAGCTGACCTGGCCGGGCTGCCCAACGTCGTCTTGCGGCCCAACTCCGCCGGGCTCAAAGACGTCTTCGCGTCGACCGCGGTGCTCCTGGCGCCCTCCCAGATCGAAGAGGCCTTCGGCCGGGTCATCATAGAGGCAGGCCTTAACGGCATCCCCGCCGTGGCCAGCCGCATCGGCGGAATCCCCGAATCCATCGGCGAATCGGGCGTCCTGCTGCCGCCCACGGACCCGCCGCAACGCTGGGCCGATGCGATTGACCGGATGCTCTCAGATCCAGCGTCCTACGCAAGACTGCGCACCGCTGCCCTTGCTAACGCACAGCGACAGGAATTCGCGGCAACGACGATCGCGGAAAGATTCATCAAGGTCCTCACCAGCCAGCTCCGCACCGTCCCGGCATAATCCCTTCCGCGCGACCGGGAAGTCCTAGGCCCTGAGTGCCTTTCGCGAACCAGGTCCCGTTGGGGCGGGGACGGGAGCTGCTGCGCCGGCCGTATCAGGATCACCTGGACCTGCTGGACCTGCTGGCGGCGCGGGAAGAGCGCCGCCACGACGTAACCGGCCCGGAAGGAATTGCGCGGACGCGGGCGGCGAGGCAGAGCGCCGCGACCCGGGTCACCGCCGCACCTGGCTCGCCCTGGCCGACGGTAACCGCACCCAGATCGACGCAATCACCGACGAGTCGTATCGAATGATTACAAGTAAACCTCTCGTGGCATATCCGCGTCCTCTATCGTGGCCGGTACCTGAGGAGCAAGTTATGACTGGTGGGGAAGCGGCGTGGACTTCTCACTGAGCGCCGGGACGGCCACGGAACAAGCGCTAGCAGACACACGGAAGGAAGGTGCTCAGGTGGAGACGGTCATCAACGATTACATCAGCCGGGAACTCGTCCAGGACCCGGCGCTGCTGCCGCTGGCGGACGATACATCACTACTGGAGAGCGGCATCCTCGATTCGCTGAGCCTGCTGCGGCTGGTGGTCTTCCTGGAAGAGCGGTTCGGGATCACGATGGGCGACGCGGACCTGCTCCCGGAGAATTTCGCCAGCGTGAACACTATCTGCGCCTACCTCCGCGCTCGGGAGCCCGGAAAGCAGCAAGCCTCGCGTGGGTGACCGCCCCGCGGGAGGGCTGCTGGGCAACGTGGTACGCGTGGCCTTCTCGGCAGCCCTGGCCCGTCTGCCGGCCGCCCTCGGCTACCGCATCGCATGCTGGCGCGCCGACTCACTTTTCCGGCGCCAGGACGGAAAGAGCACCGAGATAGCTCGCAACCTGCAACTGGTGCTCGGGGACGAGCTCAGCCCGGCGGCGGTGCAGGAGGTGACCCGGGAGTGGTTCCGGCTCGCCTCCTGCGAGGCGGTCGACATGGAGCGGCTACGGTTCACGACACGGCCCCTGCGGCGGCTGGTCGAGATCCGTGGGCGGGAACACCTGGAGGCCGCGCTGGCCGCGGGCAAGGGAGCCATCCTTGGCACCGGCCACTTCGGCTCGCACAGCAGCGCCTTCTCGGTGCTGCACGCCAGCGGCTTCCCGGTCACCACCGTCGGGCGCTGGCACCACAAGTACACGCCCGGCCTCTCATCCGCCGAGCGGCGGTTCTGGCACCTCTACTTCAAGCCCGTGCGGCGCCACCGGCAGCGGCCGAACATCGAGCCATGGCCTGGCCGGCCCCAGGTCGCGGTGCTGGCAGCGGCCGCACTCCGCGCCAATGAGGTGGTGACGATCGCGATCGACGCGCCGCCGCTGGACAGCGACCAGGCCCGCGCCGTCCAGGTTCCCTTCCTCGGCCGCCAGGCCGGACTGCTGCCCGGGGCAGTGGCCCTCGCCCAGGTGACCGGCGCGCCGCTGCTCATGGGTTTCGTGTACCGCGCGGCCGACTACCGCCACCAGGTGCTGGAGATCTCCGCGCCCGTGCCGGTGGAGGGAAAAACCGCGACGGCCTTCGAGCGCTGCGCCGCCGAGATGAGCGCCGCCATCCTGAGCAGCCCGGCCCACTGGGAATTCTGGGCGAAAACGGGCGATCTTGACGTCCTCGGGCTGATCCCGCCGCAAGGGGACGGCTCATCAGCCGCGGGGCCGGGCCTTCTGCCGGACGGGAGAATCCTCAACGATGGATCAGCGGATAGCGTCCCGGCTCGAGGCTGACCTGTTCCTGCTGCACGCTCCGAGCGTCTACGACTGCGGCCGGTGGTTCGACCGACGTCACCGTTCCGCAGCAGATGATCGAGGATATCTTGGCCACCCCGGTCGGCCGGTGATACTCCATGCGTATCATTTTGCGGTCCAGGGCCTCCGGCAGCTTCCCTGCTGGTTCCGCACAATCCCGGCATAATCCCTTCTCCGCGACGGGAAGTACTAGGGTCTCCATCTCGCAGGCCTGGCAGCGTGGCGCGGCGCAGGACGCCCAGAGGGCGACAACCTATAGGCCGCGATTGGCGTATTAATCCCCGGCTGGTGTGCTGCCCTGACGTGAAGGAAAAGGTCCGCGATCGTCGACAGAGCGACAGCCGCGAAGTTCGCAAAAAACAGGACCGAGTACCGCAGCGAAGAACCGGTCAGCGGGCCGGAATCCCACTGCGTGTGAAACAAGGCCAGCCACCAGAGCGCAAGCAAAGCCGCCACCATGGCTACCAGGCCGCTGAACCGGGGTACGGCAAGCCACCGGGATCCCCATATCCAGAACAGTGGCAGCAGGTACAGCGTATAAGCGCTGTGCGACACGGGGAGAATAAGCACGACGCAGCCGGCCACGTGCCAGAATCCCAGGGCCGAGTTCTCTCCCCAGCGCAGGCCCAGCACCAGCAAGCCCAGCACAAGTGCCGCGAGCGTGAAGGTCACCGCGGCCTGCACGGGGGATGAGACGAATAGCGGCCGGGCCAATCCACTGCGGGAGAAAAGGATCTTCGGTACACCCCAGACCGAATAACTGACAAGCTGCTGGGATCGTGCGTCCACGGTGACCCTGAAAAAGTCCATGAGCCCGGGTATGCCCCCGGTAGCAAGCGCGAGGACCGGGCCTACCGTGAGCGTGGCCACCAGCCCGGCGAGCGCGCGCAGGCGGCCTCGGTAACCTCGCCGGAAAAACGCCAATGCGATGATGGTCGGCCACGTCTTTATCAGCCCGCCCACGCCGGTCAGCATCCCGGCTGCGGCGGGCCAGCCAGACGCTGCGGCCAGTACTGCCGCGGCCAGGAATACCAGGACGAAGGCATCGGCCTGCCCATTCGAGAGCTCTGCCTCCGTCGGCATAAACACCAGGACTGTAAACGAGGCGAAGCCAAAGAAGACTGGCTGCCGCCAGGATGGCAGGTACGGTGCTCCCGTCATCGTCACGAGGACGGCGAAGAGCACAAGGAAGGCGATGGCCAGGGCCGTGTACACGTGCCACACGTGGACGGTCGCCGCAGCGGAGAACGGGATCAGGACCACCGCCAGCAGGGGCGAGTACACGTACCCGAAACCTTTGGATATATCGCTGAAGCTGTAAAGGCCGCGGCCCGCTGATAGTTGCCGCGCCCCCTGCAAGTAGGTCCAGAAATCGCCGCCATTCCCCGAAGGTCCCGCGGGTACGACATTCTCCAGCAGGCTGTAACGCCAGTAAGCCAGGGCCCCGGTGGCAGAGATGGCAAGAAGCCATAGCAGGCGGCAGCCCACTCGGGCCATCTTCACTCTGGTCACTGCCTGCCCCCGGGTTCCGGCCAGGATTATTATGCTCGGCCGGCCATACGCGACGGTTTATTCGCCAGCAACGACTGCACCGTGTTTTTCAGCCACAGCTGTTCCGGCGAATCGCCGTCACGGATAAAGGTACGCCTGATCGCGTACTGCCCAGTAAACTGCGTTTCCGAGATGGCGCAGGCGTAATCGTAGCCCGCCGCTTCTACCGCCTTGACCGTACGCTCATCGAGATGGCCATACGGATAACAGAAGCCAGTGATCTCCTGGCCGGTGATCTCCTGAAGTATGCGCCGGCTCTCGTGAATTTCACTGGCCAGCTCGGCGTCGCCGACGGAAGGGAGCGACACATGATGCATCCCGTGCGAGCCAATCTCGACTCCTGCTGACGCCACCTCGCGCAGTTGGTCCGCGGTCAGCAGGGCTTTACGAGTCCCCTCGCGATCCCACTCATTGCTTCCCGCGAGCCTTCCGGCGATCATAAACAGCGTGGCCGTGAACCCGTAGCGCTGCAAGACCGGCAGTGCGTTCTCGGCGAAGTCAGCGTATCCGTCATCAAATGTGAGGCCCACGAGGCGCTTCTGGGAACCCTGCTGCCACGCGTGCAGCAAATTGCTGACCGATGTCCCCGTACGGCCGAGACGACGTAGCGACCGTAGTTGCTTCCGGAAGCGCTCCGGGCGCACCGTTAGCTCATATGGGTCATCGTGACGGGGCGCCACGGAGTGATACATCAAAGGCGCAATTTCCGTGTATACCGCTTCGTTCAAGTCCTTGGCCACCTAGATATCTTAATTAAAGATGTGACGAGGCGCTGGCTGCCCGGCGTGCAGCCCGGCGGTAAGACAGTGCGCCGATCAGGGCCCCCCGGGCCTCGATGAGCACCAGCCGCCGGCCGCCCACCCGCATCTGGCCGGCCCGCGAAGCGTTCCGCGTGCGACGCAGCATGGCGGTTGCGTGACGGAGCGCGCGGGTAAGCAGCACGACTGGCATCTGTCCGCTGAGCAGATGCTTACCCAGGTAGGCGCCCAGTCCGTGGCCGTAGGAGTAGATCTGCTCCGCCAGCGCGTCCTCGTCCGAGCGGTGCCGGTGCCAGACCAGGGATGACGGCAGGTAACAGATTCGGCCGCCGGCCAGGATGATGCGGAGGAACATATCCAGATCCTCGCCACCCCGGCCGGGCCCACCTACGCCCAGTATGGGGTCGAAGTCGCCGAGTTCCTTTACGGCGCTGCGGCGGATCGCGAAGTTGGCGCCGGTCCCGAAAACTCCGGCATTGAAAGGGTAAAGCGCCGAAGAATGACGATGAGCGGCGAGATCGTAACGGCGGGGCTCAAAGGCTTCGCCCCATGAGTATCGCGAATCGAAGTAGCGCTCCGCGCCGGTGTTCAGCGAGCTCGAAGCGACCAGGCCCGTCACGCACACTGTCCCGGGATCAGCCGCGAACCCAGCAGCGACGGCGGCGAGCCAGCCAGGATCGACCCGCACGTCATCGTCGGTGAAACAGATCAGATCGAACTGTGCTCGCGCCAGCCCGTGATTACGGGCGCGGGACAGACCAGGTTCGGGCTCGCATGTGTACTGTATCCGTGCGTCCGCTTGGGCCAGGCTCGTCACGAGCTCACGCGTCTCATCGCTCGTCGGCGCGTTATCGACAACGAGGATCTCGAGTGGTTCATAATTGATCTGCTGGATTGACCGCAGGCACTTGTGCAGGCCTTCTGCCCGGTCCCTGGTGCAGATGATGACCGTCACGCCCGGGCCACCGGACGCAAAGCGGTCTGGGCAGGACACGGAAGCCATCCATCCGGCTGATTCCTGCGTATCCAGAGCCGCCTTATCGAGCTCTTCATGGCGCCGTAGCGGCGCCGCAAGCGTTTTCTCGGCGACACTAATGGCCCGGGCGGTCAGGCTTTCCGCCGGCGCGGCTGGGAGCTCGATATACCCGATCGGCGCATGGTGCATACGTACCAGTACCCGGGCCATACCATGCTGCTCACTGAGCGGTCCGCTCATGCCACGGACGGGCCCAGAATCGTCCAGATCCAAGAGGCTGACCCAGATGCTAGCTTCTGTCATTGTGCTCCTGCCCGGCTGGTGGCAATGGACGTCGGCCGGTTATGAGAAGTCATGCAAGGTGTGCTGGGAGCAAGGTAGCAAGCTTTTCTGCTGGTCATCGGGGAACAACCAAAAATTCTCAAGCTCTCGGTGATAGGCCCGTTACGGAACGTAAACCCGCCCGGGTGCAGTTCGTTAATCCCGCGCCGGTGGCCACCTGGATAGCCATTCATGTACGTAGGGTAAAGATTCCCTCAATCATTGTGACGCACTGTGACGGCACTGACAATTTACCGTAAAGCACAGTTTGATCCAAAAGCACAGTCGGCCGCGTATCGCCACGATAGTGTGGGCCCTCAGGCGCATCCGGTGACGCCCGCAGCTCGGGCTTGCCCCGGCGCGGTGCGGCTGCCGTTGCGAGCTGATGGCACATCTGGTGGTCGCACAGGTAGTCGGCCAGAGGTGAACGGCCGCCTTGATTATGCGTCATCGAGACCTCGTCGATGAACTCAGACGACGCAGCCCCGAGACTGGACGGAGGGCGTTGGTGAAGCCCCTTGCGCGAGGCTGTTCTGGTGTGACCGTGGTCATCTGCTGCTACACAGAGCAACGATGGGAGCAAACCTGCGCCGCGGTTAAGTCTGCCTTGAGCCAGGATCCTGCACCCGCGCAGGTGCTTCTGGTGGTCGACCACAACGCCGCGCTGGCGGCACGCGCCAGGCGTGAGCTCACCGACGTGACGGTGCTGGAAAACGAGGGGCCTACCGGGCTATCCGGCGCCCGCAACACAGGCCTGCGGGCGGCGACTCAGCCCATCACGGCCTTCCTGGATGACGACGCCGAGGCGTGGCCGGGCTGGATGGCGGCTCTCGTCGAGCCTTACGCGCGCGCCAATGTGGTAGCCACCGGCGGTGGTGTGCACCCCGTATGGCCCGAGCAGGCGCCGCGCTGGCTGCCAGCAGAGTTCTACTGGGTTGTGGGCTGCAGTTACCTGGGGCTACCGGAGTCGGGGGGCGAGATACGCAATCCGATCGGCGCCAACATGAGCATGCTCACCCGCCTGGCTCTCGAAGCCGGCGGCTTCGACGAGGGAATAGGGCGGCTGGGCGGCAATACACGAGGCTGCGAAGAGACCGAGCTTTCCATCCGGCTGACCGCCCGATCGCCCGGATCAGCCGTCATGTACGTACCCACCGCGGCGGTGGACCATCACGTGACCCAGGACCGTCTGAAGCTGGGCTACTTCATCAGCCGCTGCTGGCATGAGGGCCGCTCCAAGGCCGACGTGGTACGGCTGGCCGGCTCCGGCCCGGGTCTGGAACGGGAACGGCGGCAAGCTGTGCTGGTCATTCCCGCGGCCTTGCTCCGGGAGCTGCGCCGCCTGCTCACCGGCGATGTGGCCGCACCGGCCAGGATGACGGCGAACCTGGCCGGGCTCGCGAGCGCGGCGGCCGGATATTTCACCGGACGGGCCCGCCAAGCCGTCCAGCGTCAGGGCCCGGCTCTCCCTCAGGACACGACAGGTCCTGAGGGAGATAGTCATGCAGAGGAGCTGCCGGCCACGACTGACCGCGGGGCGGCTTCGCGGCGGAGCTGACGCCGGCTCTTGAAGTACAGCCACGGCCCGAGCGCCATGCCGCGGAACTCCCGTTTGGCCAGGCCGGCCGGGAGGACAGGATTGTCCTTCGTCCGGTCGCCGATAGCCGAGACGCGGATCGCCCCGGCGACGATCTTGGCCGGTAGTTCGCGTCTTGCCTTCCCGCTACGCAGCAGGAGAGCGGTGAGCGCGGCCGTACAGCCGGAACCGTAGGCCAGCATCTGACGGGACAGGTCGTGCAGGTTGTCGCGATGGTCGTGCCAGATGATCGCTGACGGCTCATAGACAAGACGGTGGCCGGACAGAACCGTGCGCACGAACACGTCAAGGTCTTCCCCGCCGCCGCTGGGCGTCCCGGCGCCGAGCGCCTCGTCGAAGCCGCCCAGCTCCTTGAGCGCGCGCCGGGAGATGGCAAAGTTCGCGCCCGCGCCGAAGATCCCGGCCGAGTAGGGGTAGAGAGGTGAGTCGTCGCGGTTGTCCGTCAGGTCAAAGATTCTCGGCTCGGAGAACGCCCCCCACCTCTGACGCTGGTCGAAATAGAGCTGCACGGCGTTGTCGAGGGCAGCGGTCGGAATCAGGCCCGTCACACAGGCCACATCGTCGGCCCGGCCGAAGCCGCGGATGATGCCGTGCAGCCACCACGGATCCACCCGCACATCGTCATCCGTGAAAGCGATGATCTCGGCGGCCGACTCGGCGACACCACGATTACGCGCACACGACAGGCCCGGCCTCGGTTCACGGACGTAACGGATTCTCGCGTCCGTAGCGAATTCTCCCAGCACGGCGTCCTTGGTCGCGTCGGAACTCGGCGCGTTGTCGACCAGAACCACCTCAAACCGCGGGTACTGCGACGCCATGAGCCCGCGCAGCGTGCTGAGCGCCCCATCCGGGCGGTCCCGGGTACAGACAACCACGCTGACCGGCGGAGCAGCCTGGCTGCCCGAGGGGGTGCCGTCGGCGGCGGGCAGGCCATCGGGCGGCAAGGCATCGAGCGCGGGAAGGCCATCCCGCTCCCGCCGCGCATTGATGGCCGGGCCGAGCTGCTGCCACACCCGCTCTGCCACAGACACCGCGTCCAGCGCATCCGGGCTGAGCAAAACGTACCCGGCGGGTTCACGATGCACACGGACGAGAAGCCGGACGGCAGTGTAGGCGTCACCATCCCGGGCCGGCAGCTCGATGTCCGGAACGGGGCTGGCCAGTTCCAGCTCACCCACCAGGATTGGCGGCCTCATCGGGCCGCCCCCTCGTCGCGGCCGGCTATCGCCCGTGAGCCCGGACCGCCGCGCACCCGGAGGTTGACGGCCTTGACCGCCTCCCGGGCTGAATGCTGCGCCGACCGGACGACGCGGCGGCCGGCCGGGGGCAGGGTGTGCCAGAACAGCAGCTGCAGCCCCGGCATGCTGCGCAGGAGCTGATCAGTGCCGGCTGATCTGGCTTTCGCCGCCCAGTAGCTGGCCAGGTCATCGTCTGATCCGTGCTTGAAGGCTGCGACCGCCGGCCGGACATAGGCCAGCCCGGCGGGCAGCCGCCGGAGCTGGCCGATCCGCCCTTCGAGCAGGTCAGCGAGGGCGGTTTCACTCGCCGTCCGGTTTCTCGTGACCGAACCGGGACGCAGCCGCAAGTCCACCAGGAAGTGCTTGCTCGCCCACAGGACCGGCGTCTTCGACCCATCGGCGATACGAAGCCACATGTCGAGATCCTCGACGCTGTGCAGCTCCTCGTTGAAACCGCCGACGTCCTCGAAACATGACCGGCGGATCAGGAGTGAACTGCCGTTGCGAGCCGGATTGCTGCCCACCAGGAAGTCATCGAAGTCGTATCGCCCGGCACGCTGCCACTGGAAGAAGACGGGAGTCCCGTTTTCCAGGATCATCCGGGACCGGCAGAACACGAGGCCGACGTCGGGAGGCAGCGATTCTATCGAGGCGATCTGACGTTCCAGGAACCGGGGATGCCAGCGGTCATCACCGTCGAGATAGGCGATGTACTCGCCCCTGCCCTCCCGGATCCCGACATTCCGTGCGGCACTCAGGCCCCGGTGCTCCCCCGGCACCAGACGGAACCGCGGATCGTCGCTAGCGTGAGCCCGCACCACTTCGGCCGAGTTGTCGACGGAACCGTCGTCCACCACCAGGTATTCGAAGTCGGTGAACGTCTGCCGCAAGACGGAGTCCACCGCCTCGCCGATATACGCGGCGACGTTGTACGCGGGAGTTACCACCGTCACCCGGGGCGCACCGGCTTTCCCGAAACTAGTCATGCCCTTCCCCTTCGCCAGGCCCGGGCAGGATCCTCCCCGCAGCAACTGGCCACGCTCAAGCCCGCCAGCAGCGGGTGCCGCTGTCTGCGCCGCCACACAAAAAAATCAGCCTTGCCCGGCCGGCAGCTCGTAGATGGCCGTGCCGTCCTCCTGAACAAGAAGCTTCCACTTCGGAGAATGCTTCAGTGAATCGAGCAGAATGGTGAAGCTGCTCGCCGATGGCCCGCCGTAGGCGTCGCTGTACGCGATCATACTTGGCGAGATAAGCACGTAGGCGGGTTCCTGGTTTTTCGTGTACGTGAGCGAATCCTGGGCGATGATACTGGCCAAATTCGATGTCGCGTTGCTGACCAGCGGTGCTGCGTCCTGGGTACCGAACACGGTCGGCAGCTGGAACAGATTGTATCTGGCGGTATCTTCGAGAGGCGCGTTACCGGCTGCGAGGTAAATGGGACCCAAAGGCGCGTGCTGCAAAAAATTGTAGATGACGGTGACCTCACTTTGTGTCATCACGTTGGACGCGTCATCACCAAAGAAGGCGGGAAAGAACAGGACCAGCACGAGCCCCAGTCCCAGCGGGGCGCCGATCCAGCTCACCGGCGCTTTCCGCCGGATGAATCCGCCGGTGCCGCCCCGTAGCTGGGACACAGACCAGCTAACCGTGTTGCTCAGCGGCTCCAGGGCCGAAGCGGCGAGGGCGGCAGCCCACGGCAGGGAGAAAAGATAGACCCGCAAAAGCCCTTCATTGCCGTACGCCTGGGCCGCCAGGACCAGGGCCGGAGAAAAGGTCAGGGCAAACAGCGTGAGGACTGTCCGTCCCGACCGCCGGCGCCGCCAGGCCCCGATGATGGCCAGCAGCCAGATCAGCAGCGAAAGCACTTCGGCGCTGCGCTGAATGAAGACCTGGCTGGCCGGAATGGCCAAGGTGGACGCGCCGCCCGTTACCGAAGGGGGCGCGACGTTGCTGAAGAAGCTGCCAATGGAGCTGAGCAGGCCGTAGGTGCTGCTGACGTAGGAAAAACGCGGCAGCAGGTAGCCCACGGCGATAGCGGCAAAGGCAAGGGGGAGCCACCGGGGCCGCAGCAGCCGCCCGCCGGCCAGCACGCCGAGTTGCACGATCACGATGTACGGGGATAGCTCATGAGTGAACGACAGGATGAAAAACAGCAGCATGAGCGTGCCGCATACGATGATGGAGTTCCAGTTCCTGGCGCTTGCGGTAGCCCTGGCCGGGACCGGCCCGCGGTCTCCCGGGGCAGGGCGCTCCGGAGCCACCTCCGGGCCGGCCGCGGGCCCGCGTTCGGTGACGGGACCGGGCACCGGCACGGCGAACACCTCAGTCTGCTCGCCGTACTGACCTCTTTCGACCCGGATATCCGCCTTGTCCAGCCGCAGGGCCACATCATCCAGCCGCTGCCAGATGGCGGCGCGCACGGATTGCGCCTGGCGCTCACTGCGGCAGTGCACGACCGCGGAATCCAGCTCCCGGACCACCATGGTGTCCGGGAAGGTGTGCTTGGCCCACAGGTCCAGCGTGTAGTAAAGGAACAGATCAGCCAGGACCGCGGACAGGGGCGATCCCGGCATCGTGCCCAGGCGCCGGGTGCGGAAAGAGCCATCCGGCTGACGCGCCGGTGCCCGCAAGCACCGGCTCACGTACTCGAGCAGCCATTCCTGGTCGGTACTGGCCTCCACCACCCGGAGCAGGAGATCATGCCGGGACGCGGTGAAGACGCCCCGGACGTCAACCTCCACCTTCCACGCGCCCGGCGCGGACCTGGACGGCTGGCCCACGTTCTCGCGGTCGGCTTCACGCCTCAGGCTGAGCTGGGATTCCAGCTTCCGGGCAATGACAATTTGCGCGATCATATCGGAAATGGTCAGCACGGACAGGGGCCTGCCCCGGCCGCCCGGCGGCGGAACCACGCGGACGGGAGAGGGAGTATAGGTCCCGTCACACAGCTGCCTCCACACGCGCTGCAGGTTCCGCGGCAGATCCCGCGCAAAATCGCTGACCGTCATCCCATCGGTTCCGGCCGGCCCTTTATACGAGCGGACGATCCGGTACGCCTCATAAACGTCGACCCGGGGAATGCGGGCCGACTGGTCCGGTTCTTGCTCCGGGCGCGGTCCGGCCGCCTTCTTTTTCCGCTGCCAGAACCGGCGTCTCCGGGTGACCGGGTCGCGGTTGCCGCCATAGAGCCAGCGCATGATCATCGCCATGATGCCCAGCGAAAGCACCGTGCCCAGAGCCTGCGGGGAGTAGTAATCCTGCGCGATCCAGTTGCTGCCCACATAGAGCATGAGCGCGAGCCAGCGCTGCCATACGGACAGGGACAGCGCCGCGTACGACAGATACAGGAGCGGGAGAGCAGCGAGCTCGAACACGAGCTGGGCCCACTTCGCGTAGGCCAGCGGGGTGCTGACCCCGGCTACTTTCCCGAACCAGGCGGCGAGGGCGAAGAAACCTGGCCAGTTCTGGTAAATATCGATGTGACGGTCCAGGTGGCCATTCTGATTGATGTACTGGACGACGCCGATCGTTTTATACAGCCAGGCGTAACGTCCCTCCGGGTACAGGATGGGGGCCGTGCCGTACAGCATGACGACCAGTCCCACCGCGTGCAGGGCCATCCGCCACCGCGTCGGCCGGGCCCGGGCCAGCTCGATGAGCGCCGACACGACAAGAAGCGCGACCCCCAGATAGAACACCACGGGCAGGTTGGCGGGAAGACCATACCCCCCGAGCGCGGTCGCGTTGGTGCGGCTCAGGCCAAACGCCCACAGGGCGAGACTGACGGGCAGGAGAACATCCGCGATATGGAACACCGACCGCCGCGCGGGCGGTGAAGCCGACTGCACTGACGGCGCGGTTCGGCTACGTGTGGTAATCACTCGCCCCCCGGTCAGCTGATCTGCCGGTCCCTGCCGGACCATCCAGCCGTCTCCTTACTGAACCGCCTCACCCCGCGTTGCGCGGCCGGAACCCGTTTCCCCGGTCTCATCGCGCACCCATTGGCGGCCACGGCCCGTGCGGCTGGTCACCGCCGTCCCCCGGCTGCCACCGCCGGCGTACCAGTCCGAACCCGAGGCCGCCGAGGCTGAGCACGGCCTCCACCTGGAACAGCCCGAGTGGGTGCCAGTAATGAGCCCACAGTACGGTCGTGGCGGCCAGGGTCAGAGCCGCGAGACTGAGCACGATGGACATCCCAACCTGAGACCATCGGGCCATCCGCGGCCAATTGGCCACGATCGCTCGCCCGGGAACGAAGAAAGTGAACCCGAGGGTCAGCAGGATGCGCGGCAGCGTAGGCCCGTCTATGACCACGAACACGATGAGGCCCCCGGCGGTGACCATGGCCAGCAGATCGAGCAGCTCGGCCCGCTGTGCCGCCGGAGGCAAGGTGCTCACAAACCTGATAGGCATTATTTCAGTGTGCCCCAGAATCGGATCAGAACGGGCCAAGTTGGGTGAAAGCACGGACCAGGTTACGCCAGGCTACCGGCCCGAGTACGTCCCCGCGCCCCCGCCCCTGCTCCCCAGCGCCGAGGCTAACTCGATGCTCTCTGCCACACTCTGACATAGTCAACCTTCATGGTGCCGGGTGATTGGAAAGGCGGGCCCGCAGCATAGTCAATGATCAGGAACATCGGCGCGGAAGTGATACCTGTTGTTACCGATCCCACATTCTTGCCATCGTAGTAATAGGTGACAGAACCTGGTTCCCAGTCCGCGCCAAAAGTATGCCAGCCGGTATAGTCTCCGCTCGCGCAGCCGGATTGGCCAGGCTGCTCTACCGCACCGCGGGACGGACCTATCCCACTAGGACTGACCGCGCTATGGAAATGCGAGCAGGCCTGCCCGCCGATGCCTTCGGCGATATCGTTCTCGCCATCGGCAGGCCAGTTCTGGCCGTCCGCCCATATAGCGGGCCAGTTCGCGATCTCGCCCGGATGGCTCGTTGCCGCAGGCAGCCAGACCCTGGCCTGCGCAAAGCCGTACGTGTAGCTGAATTTCCCATTGGTATTGACGATGCCGGACGCATACACCGGATCAGCTATGCCACACGACTCACTCTTTGTGATCAGATTGAGGCTCAGTGTGCCGCCGCTTTCCGTTACCTGCGCCGGGTCATAACATTCTTCCTCTGCCGAATTGACGGGTCCAGTAATGCCCGAACCGAGCCAGCCAGTCGACCACTTCGCGGTGTCTAGCTTCGTGCCGTTAAATTCGTCATCAAACTTCAGCACCCAGTCGCCCGGATCACCGGCAGGCTCGGGGGCGGGCGGCTGCGCCGGGGCATGGGTGGCACTGGCTCCATTGGTGGCACTGGCTCCATTGGTGGCACTGGCTCCGCAGCCGGCTGCCAGGGCCAGCGAAGTAACCATCATCGCGATAAGGGCGGCAGCCTGTGCCCGCGAACGGCTGGACTTCACGGGTATCTCCGGGGCATCTCTGGCCTTGATTCCTTCGCATTCCGCGGCACATAAATGTGGATGAGCCTGAACAATACCTGCCCCGCAGGGCAATGACATCAGCCAAAAAAGAAGAAACGCAGCGTTCGCGCAGAGGCGCCGCACAGCACGCGCTAACTCTTCCGCTCGGCCGAGGAGGACACGATGACGCGCGTCCGGCCCGGGCGCAGATTACGCGAGCCTCGGCACCCGAGGAGCGCATCCGCCATATGCGACTGTATGGAGATAGAGCATGACGCAACGTATTCATCGCCATCTCGGCGGGTAACGGAGATTCTGTGGCCCGATGTCGAGCCCCAGGCTACAGTCAACGGACGGCGGGCCAGTCAGCCGGGGTGCCGCCTGCAGGCACGATTCCGGACCGCTGATCTGCATCGCCGCCGCTGCCGCGGGCCGGACCGGCGCAGCGGCCTTGCCCCGCATAGAGCGCCGGGCGCGCCGCGCTGGGCCGCGCCGGGCGCGCCGCGCTGGGCCACCAGGAAGCCGGGCCACCAGGAATGGACAAACCGAACATGCACACCATCGGGTCAGCTCGCGCGACAATTTTCGAGCGCTCCGCCAATCTGCGGCACAACCTGCACGGCAGCCTGCGCGCCAGGCTGTCCCGAGGTGCCAGCTTCGGGCCGGGGCCCGCCTTGCTGGGCAAGCTCCGCTTCCGGTCCAGGGGCACGGCGAATATCGGCGCGCGGTTCATGGCTGACGGGCGCCTGGTGCCGCCAGGCATCTTCGTGTCCGGCGGGGCGACCCTATCGATCGGCACTCACTTCTACATGAACGCGGGTGCCACCATCGAGGTCCGGCACGACGTGCACATCGGCAACCACGTCCTGATGGGGCCCTTCGCTTCGATCATCGACGACGGCCGGCACGAGATCGAGCCGGGTGCGGTCCAGTACACGGGCCGGACGGTGATCGGCAGCAACGTATGGCTGGGCCGCAGCGTCGCGGTGATGCCCGGCGTGACCATCGGCGACGGCTCCGTCATCGGCGCGAACTCGGTGGTGACCAGCGATATCCCGCCGGACTCGTTTGCCGCGGGCGCACCGGCCCGGGTGATCCGGAAACTCGACATCCCCGACGGATGGGTGCGCCGCTAAAGCTAAGGGTTCCGGAGCACAGAAAAGCGTTGGCGTGCAGCCTGTCGACTCCGGAGAGTTAGCAAGCGACTCCGTGTCGTGGATAAAGCGGTTCGAGTCCGGACGCAACCGGCTCATCGGCTCATCGGCGGATCATCTATGTAAACCGTTGCATCGTGTTGGGCGTCTTCCGTACAGCAGATCAGTCAGGACAGGCACGCACCGGCATCGCACACTGGGAAGGTCATGATTGCGTACATCAAGGCCCCACCTCTGGATGCTGGCCTCCGGCCAGCCCAGGCCGCCGGGCCGCCGGCCGAGCAGGCTTCCCGCCGGGCCAGATGCCGGCCGTACACACGGACAGCGGCTGATGGTGAACCCCGGTCCGGGTAACGCCACCACTCCCCGGCGGCGAACACGTCACGCAGCGCGGGCCACGGGCACATGCCCGGACCGGCCGTGACGAACGGCTGAGCGACAGGCCCATGGGGCCGGATATTTACCTGAAGACAAATGGCGTGACTGATTCATACGCCGCGGTCGGCAGGCACTTTAAGCCGCCACCGTCAGCCGACCGGGCAGCGCATATAGTCGTTAGCCCCGCAAAAGACTACTGATTGCTGTGACGGAATCACGCAGCGCTTAAGCTGCGTAGATAGCTTAAAGTATTCACTTGGTTACAGTGATTAGTCGAAAAAAAATTCTTACCAAAAAGCGGGTTTCACCAGTCTTCCCGGATGGGCACCTGCTAGTGTCCCCGCATCGGATAAGTTCCGAACATGGCTGCGCCCTGAAGTGAAGTCCGAAGGTCCACTGAATACTCTGAGTACACGCTGGACAACCGATGACAGCTGCCCCTGGAGGACGGTTCAGAATGCACCCGACTGACATTGACTCGCTGTGGCCTAGAGTGTCGGTTGTCATTCCAGCCCTTAATGAGGCACGTAATCTGCCTCATGTCTTCGCGCGCATACCGCGCGACACCTACGAAGTCATCCTCGTCGATGGCAACTCGACCGATGACACCGTGGCGGTCGCCCGGCGGGAATGGCCCGGCGTGCGCGTGGTGACGCAGACCCGTAAAGGCAAGGGAAACGCCCTGGCCTGCGGTTTCGCCGCAGCTACCGGCGACGTCATCGCTGCGGTCGATGCTGACGGCTCGGCCGATCCAGGCGAGATTCCCAGCTTCGTCGAAGCGCTCCTCAACGGCTTCGATTTCGCTAAAGGAACACGTTCCGGCAAAGGTGGCGGCAGCGCCGACCTGACTCGGCTGCGCCGTCTGGGCAACCTTGCCCTGAGCGCTGTGTTCAACGTGTGCTACCGGACGCACCACTCCGACTTGTGCTACGGATATAACGTCTTCTGGCGGCGTCATCTCGAAGTGCTGGACCTGGACACCACTTCCCCGGCCACGGACCGGAACGGGGGTCGGCTGTGGGGAGACGGGTTCGAGATCGAGGCGCTCATTCACGTCCGGGTGGCCAAGTCGAGCCTCACGGTGACAGAAGTCCCCAGCTTTGAGCACTCGCGCATTCACGGAGTGAGCAACCTCAGCACGTTCGGCGACGGCTTCCGGGTACTGCGGACCATCGTCTCCGAGGCCTGGAGGTCTCGTGCCCCGGAGGCCTGGAAGTCTCACCAACTGCCCGTCACGCCCCAGATGGAGCAGCCAGCCGGTTTCGCTCAGGTTCCGCTCCCCCGGGAGGTGGAGTCGTCGATGCCGCGCTCCGCTCCGCTGCCGGTCCTGGCGGCCGACGCGGACTAGCAGACGCGGACGGTTCGGCTCCCGTCGCTGGGACCGCGGCCGAGCACCTGCGCGGTCAAGATGGCGTGCCTATCTGTGCATAAAGATGCATGTCTGGGCTGTTTCATCGCTAGAATCCCCGCGTCCGGTGCGACCGTCCGTGATATCTGCGCAGCCGAGGAGGCATGGCACGAATGAGGGGACGCGTGGCCTTCGGGCTAGTGGTGATCCTGGTTATAGGCGCCCTCGTCGGCTGGCGGCTGGATGGACCAGGAGCGAAAGAACAACGACCATCACCACAGCAGCAACCACTGCCCGCATCACCACAGCAGCAACCACCGGCCGCGCCCGTACCCCTGGGCACCCCGTGGGCTCGCGCGTCCATAGCGTCACCGTCACCGTCTCCGTCACACCCACCCAGGCCCGCAGCGTCCACGGACACACCGCCGGGAGTCACCGGACCCGGTTGGCAACTCGCCTTCAACGCCGGCTTCAGCGGTTCAGCGCTCGACAGCCAGCTGTGGCAAACGTGTTATCCGTGGGCGGGCAGCGGGGCAGGCTGCACAAATTATGGCAACCCAGAATACGAGTGGTACCTGCCGGGCCAGGTCCAGGTAGCTGACGGAGCGCTGAGTCTCACCGCCAGCCGGCTGCCAACTCCCGGGCAAACGCAGTCGGGAGCGGCACAGGAATACGCGTGCCGCTCGGGAATGGTCACCACAAACGGCAGCTTCAACTTCGAATACGGCTATGTGCAGGTGCAGGCGCGTGTGCCCATGGGCACGGGCCTGTGGCCCGGGCTCTGGCTGGCCGCCTCCGACCTCAACTGGCCGCCAGAGATCGACATCATGGAGCATTGGAGCAGTTATCCCTTCTACGGGGTCTATCTGCACCCCCTCGGCGGCAGCACCATTGAGAGCCACGTTCCGGTTCCCGACCTCGGCGCATGGCACACGTACGCGGTGTCCTGGGAGCCGAACCAGCTGACCTGGTACGTAGACGGCGAGCAGATTTTCTCAACGAGCGAGTACGTACCGCACCAGCTCATGTACTTCATTGCCAACGTGGCCGAGTCCGACCAGCCCACGGCCACTGAGGGATGTGAAGGCACCATGCTGATCCGCTCGGTCAAAATCTGGCAGCACTCCTGAGATAGCGGCAAGTTCTGCGGAGGGGGTCATGGACGTAGCCGGGAAGAAACGGTCATCGGCGCCCACCGCGACCCGGATCGGCACGTCCGGCCACGCCGAGAAGTCACAGACGGGCCCGAAGACCGCGTCGGCCTCAGGAAACTGCTGATCCGCACCGGAGGCAAGGATCTCGGGCGGGGTGCAGACGGCCGCGGCCGGCTCGTCACTCCCCCGTTAGCGTTCCGCCGGTCCAGCTCCTTCAGCCTGGCCGCCCGCGTCCCGGGCCCTGAGCTCGCGCTCCACCAGGGCGACCAGGTCCGGGTGCGCGCTGAGGCCGCGCAGGACCGCCGCGGGAACGCCGAGCTGGCGGGCCGCTTCCGCCACCACGGGCTGGGCCATGCCCAGCGCGTGGGCCAGCGTCTCGTCCCGCGCGTACGTCGGCGGCAGGTCATCGAGGGAAAGGTCGGCCGGGCGGCGGAACGCGCCGTCCGGACCAGGCAGCCACGCGGCGCGCGCGGCGGCGGCGCCGATCGCCGACGGGACGGTCGCCAGGCTGGAGTCCGCGTAGGACGGGCGGACCGCCTGCTCGACCACCCCGGCGACCAGCCCGCGGTTCGGGCCAAGCAGCACGTTCCAGACGTATTCGGAGCGAGCCGGGCTGGGGTGGCCCAGCGCGAAGTCCAGGCCGTCGATCTCCGCCGCCGGATCGAACCCGTCGATGCCGCGTTCCTGGCGGGCGAATTCGTCCACGAGAACGACGTATCCGAGCGGGCCCGCGGGCCGGGCCCGTACCTCGACGGCATCGCGCACGCCCATCGCGCGCAACTGGGCCAGCCACGGGCCGTAGGCGTCGCCGGCGAACCAGGCGTCCGGGTTCCCGTCGAAGTAGATGTCCAGATCCTTGGCGCGCTGGTATAGCGACGGCGGCGGCATCAGGTGCTGGTCGCCGGTGGCGGCGTTCTCCCCGATCAGGAACGCCGTCCGGTGTACCCGGTCCAGGAGCCGCTCCGCCGGCCTGGCGCGGCCTCCTCCAGCGCACGGGCGATGCACTCAAGATCGGCGTCGTGCTGGGCCGGATCCAGGGCCGCGATATCCAGCCCGCCGTACCGGGGCAAGACGATCTCCAGCACCTCGGCCACGGCGTCCGGCTCGGCGAGGTTCAGGGCGTCCAGGAACGGCTGGGCCTCGGGCGCGGCCGCGATGGCACGCCGGACCGTGGGCAAGCGGGAAGCGCCCGGCCCCGGCAGGTAGACGGCGGGGTGATCATCGGCATCGAACGGCGGAACCTGACGGCCATCCTCGAGCCGGATGACCGGCCGGGTCCGGGCCGGGCCGGGCTCTTCGCCGGGGAACCTGGGTGCCTTCCACAGCGAGGCGAAGAGGTAGGCAAATGCATACAGGCGGGTGACCCATCCGTCCGGCTGCGCGGCCAGGAACTCGCTGGTGGCGCTGGTCACCACGTCCTCCGGCGTGATAATGGCGATCCCGGTCTCGGCCCGCAGGTAGTGCCAGAGGACGGGAGTGAGGTGCTCGGTGATGGCCGGATCCGCGAAGAAGAGCGGACGGGCGGCGCCGAGCAGCGCACCGAGCTGATCGGGGCCGAGCAGCTCATGCAGTTCGGCGCCGGACGCCAGTCGCACGTCGTCCGCGCGGTGGTAGCCGCCGGCCGCGGGGATCAGCTCCTCGTGGGCCAGCACGTCGCGCACCGCGTCGAAGAGCGGGCGGAACATCGACCCCGGCAGGAAATGCCCCGCCTCCAGCGGGAGCGCCGTCAGGACCTCGGCCGTAAGCAAGCCATCGGCGCACAGCTCGCGCAGCACCCCGGTGAGCAGCGCGGCGGTCTCGCGCACCAGGGCCTGGTTCGACGGGTCGTGTTCGGGGACGTTGTCGCGAGCGGGCGTCGTCCGGTACGGGCCCTGGACCAGGAAGCCGAGGAAGGTCTCCTTCTCCGTGGGAAAGAAGACCGTCAGCGGGGAAGGGACGGTCCCGGCGATCCGGCTCTGGCCGCGCGCGGTCCCGGCCCGGAAAGCGATCTCGACCCGGAGGCCGCCGCCGGGCCAGCGGGCGGCTCCGGCCGCACGGGCACCCCCGGCCGCGCGGGCGCTCCCAGCCTCGTGGGCGCTCCCAGCCTCGTGGGCACTTCCGGGCTGGCCGAGGCCCGGCACGGCCCGGTGCCAGACGATCCACTCCTCGCCGGGCCGGCCGCGGCCGGCGGACAGGGTGACGTGGCGGCTGGTGGCCGTGCGGTGCTGCGTGGTGCGCTCGATGACCGAGCGGGTGACCCCGGCGCCGCTGACGCTCAGCCGCCTGATGCTGGTGAGGAACAGCAGGGTGCCCGGCTCGATGGTATTCAGGGCCGCGGATATCTCCCGCACGGCGACCGCGGCGGAGACGGTGCCGTGATCGAAGGGGAAGACGAACAGGGTGCGGCCGCCGTCCTCGCCGTCCTCGCCGGGCGGGTCCACGGCGGAGGGCCGGACGTACATGTCGATCCGGAAATGCTCATCGCCACTGTAGACGCGCGGGGTCCTGGTGTACGCGTACACCGATTTGAATCCGATGCCGAACTGCCCGATCTTGGTCAGGTCGCCGGATTTCCCGCTCTGCCCGACCCCGCAGACCCCGCGGACGTCGGCCTCAGTGAAGGGGCGCCCGTCATGCCGGACCTCGAGACGGTCACCGAAAAGCTCGAAGGCCAGCTCGGTCGCGCCGGCGTCCTCGGCGTTCTGGATCAGCTCGAAGATGAAGTGGGTGCGCTCGCTGTACAGCTGCCCGAGCAGATCCAGTACCGCGGTGTCCCAGCCGTACCGGGCGACGTTCTCGTCGCGGATCTTCCCGTAGTCGGCCGGCACGCTCAGCACCCTAGCGATCCCGCCCCGCCCGGACCAAGCAGGCGGCCGGATGTATCACTGGCCCGCGGCGGGAACTCCCGTGCATGGACGCATCTGCCGACCGGCCAGG
>CAVRHH010000025.1:0-65905 GCA_963720945.1 uncultured Actinomycetes bacterium
CTGCTACCGTTGCCGTCCCGCTGACGTCAAACCAGAATCCGCCCCTGACTCAGCCGTCGGCCGCCGCTCCGGCGAAGACGTCCGCTCATGGTTGTTATGGAGGTGATCGTGAGGCACCAGGATCGAGGCGCGCTGCGCCTCGATCACCTGCGTCAGGCATTGCTGGTCATCGTCGTCGGCGCGAGACTCATCCGGACCGGTGCCGGGCTTGAACCGGTACGGACCCTAGGCCTGCGCCTTGATCTCCTCACGGGTCGGGCCGCCTGCAGTTGGGGTGCCCTCACCCCTCCTGAAGCGATCGTCCCGAATCTTGACGGTCAGGCCGTTGATGCGGTCTAGCCCGGTTGGGCTGGTTAGCATGACGCGGAGGCGAAGATTCTGGTCGTAGCCTGCTGTCCATGGCTCGACCCGGATCCGGAACCGTGGTGTCAGCTCAGAGTGCCGGCGAGCCTGCTCGATATCGGCAAGTGCTCCGGCGGTCTCGTCTGCCTTTGCCAGACGACTTGTTGGACTGCCACGCCGCTACCACCGCGATTGCGGTTGCGCCGAGCGCGACGAGATCGCCTAGCCCCGAGTAGATGACGGTCAGGTCCGTGGCTAGTTACGCGCCCACAAGCCGAACAGCACGGTGAGAACGACCGTAACCACGCCGAGGTAGTCAGCGGCCTGGGCAGATGTGACCTCGCCGGTAAGAGGCAAGCTCAGGACGTGACACAGCCACCAGTACAGCAGCGCCGGCAGCGCGACCGGCGGAACTTTCGAAAGACCGGCGTGTTCCAGCGTGTCGACTACGCGCTTGATCAGCTCACGCTGCCGGGGATCAGCCGTGATGGTCTCGGAGAGCTGCTCGGCCTGCTCGATCTGCTCAGGCGTCTCGGGGAAGTTCTCCCGGAAAGCTGCTTCAGCCTCCCACAGCTCCTGAGCCGTGGGCACAGGCAGCAGCTGGAAGCTCGCCGCGATCGAGGCCATCGCCTCTCGCTGCCGCGCCAGGATTCCACCGATGCTGTTCATCTCGGCTATCTGGCGCAAAATGGGCTGTATTGCCTCGCCAATGCCCGAGTACGCGATTTGCTGCACGGCTTCATGCAACGGCCTCAGATCGGGCTGGAGGCTCGCGATCATTTCGGCGACCTGGCTCGCAAGCTGGCGGGAGAACGGCTCATAGAGGTCCATGGCGTTCCGCGCCGGCACTACGATCTCTTGCACCTGGCTCTGCGTCATGGCGAACCCGTCTTCGGACATGACGGAAGCGTACCGGCGAGGTAAGACATTCACGGGCCGGTTGCCGTGCGCTGCCGCGAGGCCAGCAGCCAGCGAGAACAGATCTGGCAGCAAGCCCCCGCAACCAGGTGGCCACCGCCTGACCCGGCTGCCGTGCCTGGCGCCAGAACAGCCGCAGGGCAGCCACCCGCGCGCCACCTTGTCAGGTTCACAGCCGTGACCGTACTGGTATTTGGCCGGATACGATCACCGATCCGGTAATATTCGTCGACGATCCGTCGATTAGAACAGGTCATCGATACACTAGCCGGACTGGGGGCAGTGAAGGTCACCGCCGGTCGACGTGGCAGTCAAGGAGCTGCCCGCGATTCGTCGCCGTAGGGGTTTCCCCTCACCAGGCGTGCGAGCATGCCGAGATCTGCGTTCGAGCCGTGCAGCCCGGCGGAGCGCAGCGAGCGGCGTGATACACGCTGGCCTGATGCGATGACGCTTGCTGCAGCGGTATAAGCATCCGGAAGCCGCATCCGGGCAGGCGGGCGCGCCTGGGCCTGACGCGCGAGATAGACAGCTCGATTACGGTCGGCCCTGCGCTGGCCTGCGGCATTGCAAGGCTGGGTCCAAGGGGCCGCAGGGACAGCGCTGGGCGGCGTGGGGATTACGTCCTCAATTGGATGGGTCTGAGAGTTGCCCGTCTGGTCTGGCGGATACTGTCCGGTCGCCTCCAAGGCCGGCTGTGCGGCAGATGCTGTGTGCCCGCGCGAACAGCGGCGTCGGCCGCCGAAGCGTCGCTGCGGAGCATGTGTGCGAGTGCGGATCCGAGCCCCAGTACCAGGACTGGCAGGCAGGACACCAGCGTGGTGACCTCCCACGGCGCCCTTGTCATCCCTGCCTGGGCGAGCAGGTGATAGGCGACCTGTCCGGCCATGCCAAGGACCAGTGCGCCGATAGCCGACCAGCGGGCGAATCTCCGCGTCCGGTCGCTGACGGCGGGATTGCTGGTCAGCCAGGCGTGCAGGGCGAACGCGGCGTAGGCCTCGACCCCGACCGGCAAAGTGACGGCGGTGTCGACGTGCAGGGAGTTCCAGATACCGGGCAGCGGGCGGATCTCGCCAAACCCGGTCATCTGCCCGATCCCGACCCAGCCGGACCACACGGCCGCAGTCGCCGGCGCGGCGAGGACCAGCAGCGGCCACGACCAGATGGGTCTCCGTCCCTGCGGGGACCTGCGGACCGGTCCGCCTCGTTCCGGCGCTGGTGCGTCCCGCTGCACGGTCCAGTCCGCGGACTGCCGGACCGGTCAGGACCGCTGACCGGATGGTCCTGGTGCGGGTCGCCGCCGGGTGCCACGCCGTTTGCCGCGCCGGGCACGGAGCGGCGGTGATGCGAGTGGCGGTGCTCATCATGGTCGGCTGCCTCCGTCCTGGCCACTCAGTAGAGGTCGCCGCGGCGGCGCTTGGCCTGCACAGCACGCTGGACCTGCAGATCAGCCCCGTAGCGGTCCAGCATGGACCGGTCCGCCCAGCCCATCAGCCGCATCAGGTCCCCTTCCGCCCCGCCGCCATCGAGCCAGTCGTGTGCAAACGTGTGCCGGAACTGGTGCGGGTGCACCGCCGGGTCATACCCGGCCTCCCCGGCCCGCCGCTGCAGCATCCGGTACAGCCCGGACCCGGTGATCGCCCCCCGGTTCCGGGTCCCCAGCCACAAGCCAGGCGACGCCGCCAGCCGGTGCCCCCGCCGCGCCCGCAGATACGCCGCCAGCGCCCGGGCCGTCGCCGGGGCCAGCGGCACGATCCGCCCCTCGGTGGACCCGCGGGCGCCTTTCAGCGGCACCACCCGCACGAACGGCTGCGCGATCACGTCCACCGGCAGATCAGTCGTCTGCTGCTGGACCAGCTCGGTGCGCCGCACCCCTTCGGTGAGCATCCGGATCATCGCGTGGTCCCGGGCGTCCTCAAAGCCCCGGGCCCGCCCGTTCCCGGTCACCTCCAGCAGATCGGTGATGAACTGCCCGGCCAGCGTGGACGGCCGGGTCCTGGCCGGGGTGTACCGCTGCAGGTCATCGGTGTAAGGGTGCGGGTGATCATGCTCACGCTCGAGCCAGCTGAACAGGTGCCGCAGGTTCCGCTGCTTGGTGTTGGTCCCGCCCTGCCCATGCGCGGCGTGGTAGGCGGCGAAGAACCGGTTCAGCGTCTTCGTGTCGCACGCGGTGAAGTCCCCTCGATGCCCTCGGCGGTCATCCAGGCGTCCAGCGCGATCGCCGCATCCGCGTAGGCGGAGATCGTGTCGGCCTGGAATGGCCGCCCGTTCCGGTTGGTCCGGGACCGAGCCAGTCCCGGAACTCGCTGATCATCAGCCGCCGCAGCTGCGCCGCCGTCAGCTCCCGCGGCCGGCCCAGCCCGGGCCGCCCCGGCCTCGCCGGGCCGGCTGGCTCTTCGAAGGTGAAGGGCGGCAGTTCGGTGACGACCCGCAGCGGGCTCTTCCGCCCCGCCGCACGGCCTGCGGGCCGGGCCGCCGCCCGCCCCGGGAGAACAGTGGTTGCTGGCATGCCAGCGCTCCTCCGTCCGGGGAGCTACGCACACTTTGAGGCCGCCAGGCTATGTGCGTAGCACCGAGATGCTTGACCACAGCACCTGGCCCGGACGGGGCCGTGAGGAGGTTTCCGCAGGTCAGCGCCGAAATGAGCGCCCCCAGTAGGATTCGAACCTACGCACACGGCTCCGGAGGCCGTTGCTCTATCCCCTGAGCTATGGGGGCTCAACGCCGACGGCAGGCTCAAACTATGCCGTCGGCCGACGCCAGAACGGCACCGAGGGAACGCCGTAACACTACCAGTGAACAGCATCCCCGGGACACGCGACCGTACAGCCAGTGAACAGCATCCCCCGGACACGCGACCGTACAGCGCGCGCCGAGCGCCTGGAGCGGATAATCTCGCGCGGGTGACGCAGGCACTGGGACGGGTCCTCGTCGTTGACGACGACGAGGTGATCAGGCAGCTTATCGCCGTGAACCTCACGCTTGAGGGGTTTGACGTGGCGACCGCGGTGGACGGCCAGGACTGCCTGGACAAGGTGGGGGCGATCGCGCCTCAGGTCATCACGCTGGACGTGATGATGCCGAGGCTGGATGGCTGGGTGACGGCCGGGGAACTGCGGAAGAACCCGCGGACGGCGCACATCAAGGTCGTGCTGATCACCGCGCGGGCGCAGGAAGACGACAAGAAGCGCGGGCACCAGATCGGGGTCGACGCCTATCTGACCAAGCCGTTTGATCCGGGCGAGATGATCCGCGTGGTCCGCGAGCTGGCCGGCGCGCCGCCGACCGCCCTCGGCTGACCCGCCGAACCGCCCTCGGCTGACCCGCAGAGCTGTCCACGGCTGACAGCGAAGACAGCGCCGATAACCTGGGCGGCGTGCTGTCCGCCGACCTCCATCACGCGGTCGCGGCGGCGGCCCGGGAGGCGGGATACCCGGGGGAGTGGCACGACGTCGGCCTGCGCGACGGCGGCGCGCCCGGGCGGTACCTGAGCGTCCTCCCGCTCCGCCTCGCATCCAGGCCCGCCGAAGCAGCCGCCACCATGGCCGCCATCCTGCGCGCCGTCGCCTGGGTCGAAGACGCCCGGGCCGCCGGGAACGGCTACCTCACCATCACCATCACCCCCGAAGCGCTCACCGAGGTCGCGGTCCGCGTCACCGGGGCCGGCCCCGCATGCGCCCGCAGCGACGCCCTGGCCGGCACGCGCGCCGCGGCGCCGCCCCGCACCCCGCTGACCGCCGCGCACAGCTGGCCCGAGGCCAGGCAGCTGGTCATTGCCCAGGTCACCGCCCGTCTGGCCGCTGCGGCGGGCGCGACCGTGGCCGACGATCATGATCCCGAACGGGCCGAGTTTCCGGTCATCCCCGCATCCGGGCCATCCCCGCTGCGGGGAGCCGAACGGGCCGGGTTTCCGGTCATCCCCGCATCCGGGCCATCCCCGCTGCGGGGAGCCGAACGGGCCGGGTTTCCGGTCATCCCCGCATCCGGGCCACGCCCGCTCCAGGGAGCCGGAATCCCCGCCACGCCCTCCGGGCCCACCCCGGTCGCGGAGGCCGTCGCCTTCGCCGGGCTGGACGCAATCGCCTATATCCTGGCCCGCATCCCCCCGGAACGTCCCCTCGCTGCCGACCCGGCCGCGTGGGCACGGCACGTTCCGGCCAATCCCGCCTATGCTGTTCGTTACGCGCACTCCTGCGCTGCGTCGACGCTGCGCTGGGCCGCTGCCCTTGACCTGGCGACGGGTGAGGCGGCAGCGGTGCAGCCGGGCTCGCTCGCGCACCCCAGGGAGCGGGCTCTGCTCGCCGCGTTGTCCTGGCTCCCCGAACAGGTGGCCCGGGCCGCGCGCCGTCGGCGGCCGCACGAGTTCACCCTCTTCCTGGAGGAGCTGGCGGAGACGTACCAGGTGTGCCGCGTAGCCTGCCCGGCCTGGCCGGAGCGGGGGCACGACGGCGCCCACCGCGACGGGCTCCCGGGCGACGCCCGCACCGTGCGTGCCCGGCTGTGGCTGACCAGGGCCGCGGCCACCGGGCTCGCCGCGGGCCTGGCGTTGCTCGGCGTCGGCGCGCCGAGCCGGCTGTAAAACCTGACGCCGGCCGATCCCGCGCCGGCCAACGACCGACTACGAAGGAATGTCATGAGCCGTGCCGCCCACCCGGCCGGGCCACGTTACGCCGACGTGCTGCCCGCCGATCACCCGCCGGCGCCGCCCGCCGACCTGAACGCGCTGTCCCCGGCGATCTGGCCGCGCACGGCCCGCCGCGACGGCGGCGTCCTGACGGTGGGCGGTATGGACGTGCGCGAGCTGGCCGGGACCTACGGCACGCCGCTGTTCGTGTGCGACGAGGCGGACTTCCGGAGCCGGTGCGCGGACTACCGGGATGCGTTCGGGGCCGACGCCGGCGTCTTCTACGCGGCGAAGGCATTCTGCTCCCGGGCCGCGCTGCGCTGGGTCAGCGCCGAGGGGCTCGGCGTGGACGTGTGCACCGGCGGTGAGCTGGAGGTCGCGCTGGCGGCCGGGGTACCGCCGGAAATGATCACCGTGCACGGCAACAACAAGTCGCTGGACGAGCTTACCCGCGCCGTCGCCACCGGTGCCGGGCACATTGTCGTCGATTCGTTCGAGGAGATCGCGCGGCTGGCCCACGTCGCCGACCGGGACCGCCCCAGCGCCCCGGGTCGCCGGCCCCGCATCCTGGTCCGCGTCACCACGGGGGTGGAGGCGCACACGCACGAGTTCATGGCGACCGCGCACGACGACCAGAAGTTTGGCTTCTCGCTGTCGTCCGGCGCGGCCGATGAGGCGGTCCGCCGCGTGCTGGGCTGCCCGGACCTGGAGCTGGCCGGCCTGCACTCGCACATCGGGTCGCAGATCTTCGACACCGCCGGGTTCGAGGTGGCGGCGCACCGGGTGCTGGAACTGGCGGTCCGGATCCGCGATGAGCACGGCGTGGAGATCACGGAACTCGACCTGGGCGGCGGATTCGGCATCGCTTACACCGACGAGGACACCCCGCCCGAGGTCAAGGTGCTCGCGCAGAGTATCCGTGACATCGTGGACCGGCAATGCCAGGCCGCCGGGCTGCCGCGGCCCCAGCTCACCGTCGAGCCCGGGCGGGGGATCGCCGGGCCGGGCACCGTTACGATCTACGAAGTCGGGACGATCAAGGACGTGGACGGCCTGCGCACCTACGTCAGCGTGGATGGGGGCATGAGCGACAACATCCGCACGGCGCTGTACGACGCGGCCTACACCTGCGCGCTCGCCTCCCGTGCCTCCGACGCGCCGCCCATGCTGTCCCGGGTGGTGGGCAAGCACTGCGAAAGCGGCGACATCGTGGTCCGTCACGCCTACCTGCCGGCCGACCTGGCCCCCGGCGACCTGGTGGCCGTCGCGGCCACCGGCGCGTACTGCCGGTCGATCTCCAGCAACTACAACCATGTGCCGAGGCCGCCGGTGGTGGCGGTCCGGGATGGCGCGGCCCGGGTCATCGTCCGCCGGGAGACAATGGACGATCTGCTGCGGCTGGACGTCGGATGACCGCTCCAGACGAACGCACCGCCCATGACGGGCCCGGCGCCGGCCAAGCGGACGCGGCGGCCGGCCGGGCCACCCTGCGGATCGCGCTGCTCGGCTGCGGTTCGGTCGGCTCCCAGGTCGCCAGGCTGCTCCGCGAGCAGGCCGCTGACCTGGCCGTGCGGACCGGGGCCCGGCTGGAGCTGGCGGGCATCGCGGTGCGCCGTCCGGCGCATCCGCGTGCCGCCGGTATCGACCGGGAACTGCTCACCGCCGACGCGATGGGGCTGGCCACCCGCCCGGACATCGACATCGTGGTCGAGGTGATCGGCGGCATCGAGCCCGCCCGGTCCCTGCTGCTCGCCGCGATGAAGGCGGGCAAGTCCGTGGTCACCGCGAACAAGGCGCTGCTGGCCGAGAACGGCGCGGAGATTCACGGCGCGGCCCGCGAGCACGGCGCAGACCTTTACTACGAGGCCGCCGTGGCCGGCGCCATCCCGCTGCTGCGGCCGCTGCGCGAGTCGCTGGCCGGGGACGCGGTCCGCCGGGTGCTCGGCATCGTCAACGGCACCACCAACTACATCCTGGACCGGATGGACACCTCGGGTGCCGGCTTTACCGAGGCCCTGGAGGAAGCCCAGTCGATGGGCTACGCCGAGGCCGACCCGACCGCCGACGTCGAGGGATTCGACGCGGCGGCCAAGGCGGCGATCCTGGCCGGCCTGGCCTTCCACACCGAGGTGACCGCCGCCGACGTGCACCGTGAGGGCATTACCGACGTCACCACCGCCGACATGACCAGCGCGCGGGCGCTGGATTGCGTGGTGAAGCTGCTCGCGATCTGCGAGCGGTCCGACGATGGCGTGTCGGTACGCGTGCACCCGGCGATGATCCCCCGGTCGCACCCGCTCGCCGCGGTCGGCGGCGCCTACAACGCGGTCTTCGTTGAGGCCGAATCGGCCGGGCGGCTCATGTTCTACGGCGCGGGCGCCGGCGGCACCCCCACCGCCAGCGCGGTCCTCGGCGACATCGTGGCCGTCGCGCGGAACCGGCTGGTCGGCACGCGCGGGCCCGACGCCTCCACCTACGCGGCGCTGCCGGTCATGCCGATGGGGCAGACGCTCACCCGCTACCACGTCTCCCTCGACGTCGCGGACCGGCCGGGTGTGCTCGCGCAGGTGGCCGATGCGTTCGCCCGCCACGGCGTCTCCATTCGCGCGGCCCGCCAGGAGGCCCGCGGCGACGACGCGCAGCTGATCATCGTGTCCCACCAGGCGCGGGACGCGGCGCTGGCCGCGACCGTCGGCGACCTCGAGTCTCTCGGCGTGGTCCGCGCCGTGGCCAGCGTGATGCGGGTGGAAGGTGAGGAGGGTTCGTCATGAGCGAGCCGGGTATCCGCATGCCGCAGGCGCCACTGCCTGCCGCGCCGGCGGAAGGCAACGCAGCGCCCGGCCTGGCGGCCGGGGACGAGGCGCCGGCCGGGGGCGGGCTGCCTACCGCGGGACGGCTGGCCCAGCCGCCCCCCGCGCAGGCCAGCCCGCGCGTCTGGCGCGGCGTGATCGCCGAGTACGCCGGCCGGCTGCCGGTCGGTGGCGACACCCCGGTCATCACCCTGCGCGAGGGCGGGACGCCGCTGCTGCCCGCGCCCGTGCTGTCCGCGCGGACCGGCTGCGACGTCTACCTGAAGGTGGAGGGCGCGAACCCGACCGGCTCGTTCAAGGACCGGGGCATGACCGTCGCCATCAGCGCGGCCGCGGGGCGCGGCGCGCAGGCGGTGATCTGCGCGTCCACCGGCAACACCAGCGCGAGCGCCGCCGCCTACGCCGCGCGGGCCGGGATGACCTGCGCCGTCCTCGTGCCGCGCGGCAAGATCGCGATCGGCAAGCTGGCCCAGGCCCTCGTGCACGGGGCCAGGCTGCTCCAGGTGAGCGGCAGTTTCGACGACTGCCTCGAGGTCGCGCGCAAGCTGTCCGCCGAATACCCCGTCGCCCTGGTCAACTCGGTGAACCCGGACCGCATCCAGGGCCAGAAGACCGCCGCGTTCGAGATCGTCGATGCGCTCGGTGACGCGCCCGACGTGCACTGCCTGCCGGTGGGCAACGCCGGCAACATCACCGCCTACTGGATGGGCTACCAGGAGTACGCCCGGGACGGGCTGGCCACGCACGCGCCGCGGATGTTCGGCTTCCAGGCCAGCGGCGCCGCCCCGATCGTGACCGGCGAGCCGGTACGGCAGCCGCAGACGATCGCCACGGCCATCAGGATCGGCAACCCCGCCTCGTGGCGGCTCGCCGAGGCGGCCCGCGACGAATCCGGCGGCCTGATCCACGCGGTGACCGACCGGGAGATCCTCGCCGCCTACCGGATCCTGGCCCGCGAGGAAGCGGTCTTCGGCGAGCTGGCGTCGGCGGCCAGCGTGGCGGGGCTGCTGCGCTCGCACGCCAGCGGGCTCATCGTGCCCGGCTCCCGCGTCGTCTGCACGATCACCGGCAACGGCCTGAAAGACCCCGACTGGGCGCTGTCCGGTGCCCCGTCACCAGCCACGATCTCCGCCGACTCCGGCGCCGCGGCGGCCGCTCTCGGGCTGGCCTGAGAGCGCCCGGATGGACGGTTCCGTTCGGGTCCGGGTCCCCGCCACCAGTGCCAATCTCGGCCCCGGATACGACGCGCTCGGCCTCGCGCTGTTCCTGCACGACATGGTGGAGGCGCGCACCGACCGGCCGGGCCTCACCATCCAGGTCGCCGGCCAGGGGGAGGCCACGGCCTCGGCCGGTGAGCGTCATCTGGTGGTACGCGCGATGCGGGCCACGTTCGGCATGCTCGATGGCCAGCCACCCGGCCTCGCGCTGCGCTGCGCCAACCGCATCCCGCACGGCCGGGGGCTCGGCTCGTCCGCGGCGGCGATCGTGTCCGGCATCCTCGCCGCCCGCGCGCTCACCGACGGCGGCGCGGACCGGCTGCCGCTGCACGCGGTGCTCAAGCTGGCCACCGAACTGGAGGGTCATGCGGACAACGTGGCGGCATGCCTGTTCGGCGGGCTGACGATCGCCTGGACCGGCGACGACGGCGCCGCGGCGATCCGGCTGTCCCCGCTGCACACCATCGTGCCGGCCGTGCTCCTCGCGCCAGAGCCGCTCTCCACCGAGGCGGCGCGGGGGGTGCTGCCGTCGTCGGTCCCGCACGCCGACGCCGCCGCCAACGCCGCCCGCAGCGCGCTGCTGGTGGCCGCGCTGACCAGCGCCCCGGATGTCCTGCTGGAGGCAACGCGGGACTGGCTGCACCAGCCGTACCGGGCCGGCGTGATGCCGGTCACCGCCGATCTGGTCGGACGGCTGCGCGCGGCCGGCGTGCCGGCGGTACTGTGCGGCGCGGGCCCCTCCGTGCTTGCGTTCCTGGTCAGGCCGGGGACTGCCGCTGGCCCCGGTACGGCCAGCCTGGATGTGCTGGATTCAACCGCTCGCGAAATGGGTATTGGCTGGGATATAAGCGTTCTTGACGTGGACCGGCGAGGCGCTAGCATCCAGTCCGTAACGCCAGGCTCAGTTCCGGCAGGCGGCACACTGTCGTGACGATGTCCTCGGAACGAGTGGCTTCGGCGCCGGACGCGATATCCATCCCGTGCAGGCTGGTCGTCCTCTTCCGCGACACACGGAACCAGTGAGGGAATGCGGTGGGCTCTCGTGGTGTTAAGCTGGGTGTTGCACCAGGTGCCCCGATCCGGGGCAGGTGCTCATCAGCCATCTGTGACCTGGCAGCTTCTGTGGCCGCGGTCAGGCAGTGGCCCCCCGGCAATGCGTCAGTTAAGTATTTTCGTTCCCGCCCGGTTCCCGGGAGAGGACGGGTTGGCAGGCGAGCAGGGTTCGGGAACTCAGGCGGCTGGCCGCGTGAGTGCGCCTGGTTCGCTATCGCTCGGCTGCGGGCGCACAGCACATCTCATGGAGGAGCACCCCGGGCGCCACGGCAATGACGCATATCAGGGAAAGCGCGAATCTACGCCTGGGCACCGCCGGATCGCGGCGCCTGGCCGATCGGCCGTAGGACCGGCCGAGGATCGTTATGGAAGGACCATTAGTGAGCGACACCACCGAATTCCTCAGCGGCGCAGCGGATGCGCCCGGGGAAACCCCCCTCGGTCGTCCGGCGTCCGCGGGGAACGCCGACCCTGAGGGTTCCCGCACCGGATCCAGCGCGCCTGCCGGGCCGGACGGTGCCGCGGCGGCTAAGGGACGCCGCCGTCAGGGGACTGGTCTTTCCGCGTTGCTGCTCCCGGAGTTGCAGCAGGTGGCGCAGCAGATGGGCATCCCGGGCACGGCCCGGATGCGCAAGAGCCAGCTGATCGCGGCGATCCAGGAGAAGCAGGGCGGCACCGCCGACCGCGGTTCCCGCCCCGGTCCCGACGCCGCTGCCACCGAAGTTTCGGCCCCGCGGGCCGCGTCTGCGGGAGCCGACGTGTCTCGCCCCGTCAAGCAGGACGCTATGGAGCCTCAGACATCCCCGGAGACCGGAAGCCGCCGTAATGGGCGGGCCGGCGGCAACGGCAGCCAGAGTTCCAGCGGCGGCCCCGCCGCCATTCAGCAGCTCAGCTTCGACCAGGCCCCCACCGGTGATGCGGCAGCGCATGGTGCACCGGTTGTGCAGGGCCCGCAGGCCGCTTCCGCCGACGGCGGGACCGAAGCCGTGCGCGGTGACGGCCAGCAGGGCAGCGACGGGCCGCGCGGTGACCGCCGCCGCCGCAACAACAGCACTCGCGACGGCCAGCAGGTCCGCAGCCGTGGCGACAACGGCCGGGATGGCCGGGACAACGGCCGTGGTGACGGCCGCGACCGTGGTGAGCGCGGTGACCGTGGTGAAGGCCGCGACCGCGGGGACCGCGGGGACAGCCGTGAGCCGGCCGCCGCGCAGTCCGGTGGCGACCAGTACGACGACGACGGCTCGGGCCGCCGCCGCAGCCGCGACCGGTTCCGTAACCGCAACCGGCGCCGCGAGCGCGGCCCGGGCGGCGAGCCCGAGCCGACGGTCAGCGAAGACGACGTGCTGATCCCGATCGCGGGCATCCTCGACGTCCTCGACAACTACGCCTTCGTCCGGACCACCGGCTACCTGGCCGGGCCCAACGATGTCTACGTCTCGCTGTCCCAGGTGCGCCGCTACGGCCTGCGCAAGGGCGACGTCATCGAGGGCGCCGTGCGCCAGCCGCGCGACGGCGAGCGCCGGGAGAAGTTCAACGCGCTGGTCCGCCTGGACAAGGTGAACGGGCTCGACCCCGAGCAGTCCAAGTCGCGGGTCGAGTTCTCCAAGCTGGTCCCGCTGTACCCGCAGGACCGGCTCCGGCTGGAAACTGAGCCGGGCATCATGACCACCCGGATCATGGACCTCATCTGCCCCATCGGCAAGGGCCAGCGCGGCCTGATCGTGTCCCCGCCGAAGGCCGGCAAGACGATGATCCTGCAGGCCATCGCGAACGCGATCACCAAGAACAACCCCGAGTGCCACCTCATGGTCGTCCTCGTCGACGAGCGTCCTGAGGAAGTCACCGACATGCAGCGCACGGTCAAGGGCGAGGTGATCCACTCCACCTTCGACCACCCGGCCGACGACCACACGACGGTCGCCGAGCTGGCCATCGAGCGGGCCAAGCGCCTCGTGGAGATGGGCCACGACGTGGTCGTGCTGCTCGACTCCATCACCCGCCTCGGCCGCGCCTACAACCAGGCAGCCCCGGCCAGCGGCCGGATCCTGTCCGGTGGTGTGGACTCCACCGCGCTGTACCCGCCGAAGCGGTTCTTCGGCGCGGCCCGCAACATCGAAAACGGCGGCTCGCTGACCATCCTGGCCACGGCGCTGATCGAGACCGGCTCGCGGATGGACGAGGTCATCTTCGAGGAGTTCAAGGGCACCGGCAACATGGAACTCCGGCTCCGCCGTGAGCTGGCCGACAAGCGGCTGTTCCCGGCGGTCGACGTGGACGCCTCGAGCACCCGTAAGGAAGAGATCCTGATGGCGCCCGACGAGCTGAAGATCATCTGGCAGCTCCGCCGGGTCCTGCACGCGCTCGACCCGCAGCAGGCGCTCGAACTGCTGATGGAGCGGATGCGGGAGACCAAGAGCAACGCCGAGTTCCTGCTTCAGGTGCAGAAGACCACGCTCAATTCCTGACCCGGCTGGCCTCACGCAGGGCCCGCGCGAACGTGATGCCCGTGTCCCCGGGACGTCCCGGGGACACGGGCATTGCCGTTTCTGGCGATTTGCCGGAAATGCTGCCCGGATCCGGGCAGGAAAGTTGCCTTAAGTCCAGGGATTCTGGCAAATTGAGTCCATGCCGGAGCTTCTTCCGCCTGCGGAGCCCGACCTGATCCGTCACGTGACGGTCTCCACGGGCCTGCCGCACGCCATTGCCGCGCGCGTCATCGCGGACGTGCTGGCGTACTACGGCGAGACGGTCGAGGACTTCGTGCGCCGGCGGCACCAGGAGATGAGGCTCCGGCAGGTCAGGAACGCCGACATCTGGTCGGCCATCGCGGCCGAGATAACCACCCGAAGGTTCGGCGCACCGTCGCTGTCGGAACGTCAGCTGCGCCGGATCGTGTACGGCTGACCCGGGCACACACCCGGGGGAGGAGACGCGTTTATGTGCGGAATCGTTGGTTATATCGGCCGCCGGGAGGCCGTGCCCGTGCTGATCGAGGGGCTGCGCAGGCTGGAGTACCGGGGGTATGACTCCGCGGGCCTGGCCGTCATCTACCGCGGCAGGCTCCAGGTCACCAAGACCGCGGGCCGGGTGCAGGACCTCCGCGACCAGGTCAGCGACCGGGTCCGCGCCAACATCGGCATCGGGCACACCCGGTGGGCGACGCACGGCGAGCCGAACGAGATCAACGCGCACCCGCATCTGGACGCCAGCGGCCACATCGCCGTGGTGCACAACGGCATCATCGAGAACGCGGAACAGCTGCGCGACCAGCTGACCGCGGCCGGGGTCCCGCTCGTCTCCGACACCGACACCGAGGCGCTGGCCCACCTCATCGCGGCCGAGATCGCCGGCGGGGAATCCGGCATGAGCCTGGAGGACGCCGTCCGCCGCGCGCTGAGCCGCGTCGAGGGCACCTACGGGCTGCTGGTCATGGACGTCCGGGACCCCGACGAGCTGGTCGTGGCGCGCAACGGCAGCCCGATCGTGCTCGGTATCGGGGATGGCGAGATGTTCGTCGCCTCCGACGTCGCCGCGCTCGTCCGGCACACCCAGCAGGTCGTCTATCTCGACGACGCCGAGATCGCCACCGTGCGCTCCAACGGCTTCCAGACCCGCACGCTGGACAATCAGAGCACCAGCAAGACCCCGATGACGGTCGAGGCCGAGGCCGGCGACTACGAGCTCGGCGCGTACGAGGACTACATGCGCAAGGAGATCCACGAGCAGCCCGAAGCGCTGCGCCGGATGCTCCGCGGCCGCCTCGACGAGCGCTTCGCCACCGCGCGCCTCGGCGGTATCGACCTGGACGCCCGCCAGCTCCGGTCGGTGCGGCGGGTCAAGTTCCTCGGCTGCGGCTCGGCCTACTACGCCGGCCAGATGGGCGCGGTGCTGGTCGAGGAGCTGGCCCGGGTACCCGCGGACGCCGAGCCCGCGTCGGAGTTCCGCTACCGGAACCCGGTGGTCGACCCGGACACCCTGTACATGGCGGTCAGCCAGTCCGGGGAGACGCTGGACACGCTGATGGCCGTGCAGGAGCTGAAGCGCAAGGGCGGCCAGGTGCTGGGGGCCGTCAACGTGGTCGGCAGCGCGATCGCGCGCGAATGCGGCAGCGGCGTGTTCCTGCACGCCGGCCCGGAGATCGCGGTCGCCTCCACCAAGGCGCTGACCAATATGACCGCGACCTTCGCCCTGCTCGGGCTGCTGATCGGCCGGGTCCGCGACATGTCCGCGGCCGAGGGGGCCCGGATCGTCGAGGGCATGCGGGCGCTGCCGGAGCACATCAACCGCGTGCTGGCCCAGGAAGACGAGATCGCCGCGGTCGCCGGCCAGTTCGCGGGCGCCGATCACATGTTCTTCATCGGCCGCGTCCGCGCCTGGCCGGTAGCCCGCGAAGGCGCGCAGAAGCTTAAGGAGATCTCCTACGTGCACGCCGAGGCCTACCAGGCCTCCGAGCTGAAGCACGGCCCGCTGGCCCTGATCGACGCGAGCATGCCCAGCGTCGTGCTGGTCCCCGACGACGAGCTGCTCAGCAAGAACATCTCCACGATCGAGCAGATCAAGGCGCGCGGTGGCCCGGTCATCGCGGTGACCAGCGGCGATCTGCCCGCCGACCTGGCGGACGCGATGATCCGGGTGCCGCACTGCACGCCGGAGCTGGACCCGATCCTGCTCACGATCCCGCTGCAGATTTTCGCCTACCACATGGCGGCCAAGCTCGGCCGCGACATCGACAAGCCCCGCAACCTGGCCAAGAGCGTCACCGTCGAGTAGCTAGTGCAGCGGCAGGACGTGGGGTTCGCCTTCTGGGCCGGGCAGCGGCTGCTCGCACCAGACCACCTTGCCGGTAGGGGTGCGCCGGGCGCCCCAGCGTTGCGCGAGCTGGCTGACGACCTGCAGGCCGCGCCCGTTCTCGTCGTCCCGGCCGGCCTGGCGGAGCCGGGGGAGGGCGGCGGACGAGTCGCCGACCTCGCAGACGAGCCCTCCCTCCCGCACCAGCCGCAGCGTCACCGGGCCCTTGGCCGAATACCGCAGCGCGTTCGTGACCAGCTCGGACACCAGGAGTTCGGTCACCGGGAGCATGTCCTGCAGGTCCCACCGCTGCATTGGCTCCCGGATCAGCGCGCGGGCCTCGCCGACCGCGGTCAGTTCACGGCCCAGCGTCCAGGTGGCGTGGTGGTCTTCGGGGATCCGGGACAGCCGGGCCAGCAGCACCGCGATGTCGTCGCGCTGATGGTCGGCGTACACGCCGTCCAGCGTCGCCTTGCACAGGTCTTCCAGTGACCGGTCCGGTGAGGCGTCGCTGAAGATCTTCTGCAGCCGCTGCAGGCCGTCGTCGATGTCCCGGGTGCGGTTCTCGACCAGGCCGTCGGTATAAAGCAGGAACAGGCTGCCGTCCTCGACGGTGAACTGACGGCTGTCGATCGGGCCCTCACCGACGCCCAGCGGCGGAGCCGGGGCGACGTCGAGGTACTCGTTGCTGCCGTCCGGCTGGACCAGCAGCGGCGGCAGGTGCCCGGCCACCGCCACCTCGCAGGTGCCGCTGACCGCGTCGTAGATCGCATAGGCGCACGTCGCGAAGTGCGGCTCGCGCTCGCCCAGCGTGTGCATGAGCTCGTCGAGCTGCTGCAGCGACTCGGCGGGCGGCAGTTCGAGCCGCGCGAGGGTGTGGATCGCGGTGCGCAGCCGGCCCATCGTCACCGCGGCCCGGACCCCGTGCCCGGCCACGTCGCCGACGACCAGCGCGACCCGCGCGCCGGGCAGCGCGATCGACTCGTACCAGTCGCCGCCGACCTCGATGAGCTTGCTGCCGGGCAGGTAACGGTGCCGCACGTCCACCGAGGACGGCGCGGACAGGCCGGTCGGCAGCAGGCTGCGCTGCAGGGTCAGCGCGGTGGCGTGCTCGCGGTTGAATCGCCGCGCGTTGTCGACGAACATGGCCGCCCGGGCGGCGAACTCCATGCCGAGTTCCTGGTCGTACGCGTCGAACCGGCGGTAACCGGCTTTCCGCACACAGACGAAGAAGCCCAGCGTGCTGCCCTGCGCGACGAGCGGCAGCAGCAGCATCGAGGCGTCGGCCAGCAGTTCGGCGACCGGCGGGCGCTGCCACATCTCGGCCAGGTTCGCCGCCTCGTCCTTGCTGATCGGGCTCTCCCGCACCGGCCTGCCCGTGGCCATGCACCGCACGTACGGTGAGCCCTGCGGGTAGCGGAGGATCTCACCGATCGGGAACGTGGCCTCCCAGGCCGGATCATCCGCGTCGGTGGACACCGCCAGCCGCCGCAGCGGGTGCGTTCCCCCCGGCCCGCCCTCGGGGAAGTCCTCCTCCCCGATCAGGCTCTCCAGCACGGCGATGCCGGCCGAGTTGCAGAAGTGCGGGACCAGGGTGGACATCAGCTCGCGCGCGACGTGATCGAAGTCGAGGGTGTCGCCGATCCGCTTGAACGTCCGGTCCAGCAGGACCTGCCGCATCAGCGCCGGGTCGACGAACCGCTCGGCCACCGGGGCGGCGATGCGCAGCAAGGCCAGCGCCGCGACGTTCGCGTCGCCCGCGCGCATCGGGTGCACGGTGACGATCGCGTCCGATTTGCCGGCGCCGGTCTGGATCGGCAGCATGCCAGTGCCCTCACGGTCCGACCGGATCGCCTCCAGCAGCGCCGCAACCGTCTCGCTGGCCGACGCTGGTGACCCGGCAGCGGCCGCGGACCGGGCACCGGCTACGGTGCCATTGGATTCACTCTTACCTGCGGTTTTGTCCGTGCGCTGGGCCGTGGCGCCGACTTCGGTCAGCAGGTCGCTGAGGGTGGCACCGAGAAGTTTGTCAGCGGGGCGGGCGAGAACAGCCGGGGCGGTGCGGTCGTGCTGGACGATGCGCCCGGAGTGGTCGATGCCCAGGATGATGGTCCGCACCGACGAATTCTGCGGCGGTGCGCTGCTATCGACCGTCGTGCCGATTGTCACGTGGTGCTCTCCTGTCGGCGGCTCACCGTTTGGCGCCACGGTGATTGCCTAGATCACCGCTTCCTGTCCTGTACCCATTCGCCAGGCCTTCTTAGCCCAATTATGAGCCAACGATGCCCGTCAGGCAGCAGATCCGCGTACGCGTTGTAAGCCAGGTGAATACCACTTTGCTCGGCTTGCGCGGAATGAGCGGGGCGGGAAAACCGCTGCTGCCGCGCAAAAGCCGGCCCGAATCATGCGAACCGCGCGATGGCCAGGGCGGCGGCCAGCAGGATAAGGCCGTACGACATGGCCCGCAGCGCCCCTTCCAGGGGCTGCAGCAGCTGGTCCGCGCCGAGCGGAACCACCGTCCCGTCCGCGAGGGTCATCGTGCCGTCGATCCGGGCCGCGCGCCGCCGGATGTTCCGGGCCGGGGTGCTCAGCCGGCGCTGCGCCGCGGATAGCGCGAGAGCCGCGGCGGCGGCCGCGACCGCCGCCGGGGCCAGGTTGCCGTCCTGGGCGGCGTACCCGGTGAGCACGGGGAAGGCGCCCCACGCGGCGGCGAACCCGAGGTCGTTGTGCAGGATGCCGCCGAACAGCTCCGCGTTGTACGCGATCACCAGGACGGGCCCGGCCACCATGAACGGCACCAGGATCCAGCCTGCCTGGGTGATGCCGTAGACGCCCAGGGCGACCGCGCCGGCCAGGCAGGCAGCGGCCGCGCCGACCAGGGCCACGGCCGGGATGCCGGTCCGCAGCGGGCGGCCGTGCAGCTCGTCGAGGGCGTGCGCAGCCACCCCGACGGCCAGGAAGAACGCCGCCACCGCGTACAGCAGCCGGTTCAGGTACACCTGCGGGGCCAGCGACGCCCCGATCACCACGTACGACAGATGCCAGGCGGTGTACGGCGGATGCAGCAGCGTCCACCAGTCGCGCCACCCGCCCGCCCGTGCGGCGTAGTAGGCGGGCCGCCCGGCCGGCGGCCCGTCCGCGTCCGCGTCACCGGCCGCGCGGTCAGTCACCGGCGCGCTGTCCCCACATGACCAGGCCGCCGCCCAGGCTCATGATCTGCGTCCGCACGTTGGTGAAACCGGCCCGCTGCCACGCCTCGGCCGTCCACGGGACGGAGTAGCGGCGGTAGTGGCCGGTGATGTTCGGCCCCAGGAACTGGCCCACCCGGAGCCAGGGCCGGCCGCCGAGCAGCAGGCCGCCGGCCGGCAGGATGAGCCGCGTGTACAGCACCCACGCCGCCCGCCAGAACGGCGCCGGGGGGACGCAGAACTCCAGGCTCGCCATGGTCCCGCCCGGCTTGACCACCCGGGCCAGCTCGGTCAGCGTCGCCTGCGGGTCCTCGACGTAGCGCAGCAGGTAGGTAAAGGTCAGCGCGTCGAAACTGCCATCCGGGAACGGCAGCTGTTCCGCCTGCCCGGCGACCAGCCCGATCCGGCTACTCAGGCCGGCGCCCGCCACGTTGGCCTGGCCCTGCCGCAGCATTTCCTCGGTGAGGTCGACGCCGACCACACGTGCGCCGGTCCGCGACGCCAGCTGGACGGCGACCCCGGCCGTCCCCGACGCCACGTCCAGGACGAGCGGCCCGCCCGCCGGCAAAGGAGCCCCCGGGGCAGCGGCCGCCCGCGAAGCGGCCGGAGGAGCGGCCGCCCGCGAAGGGGCCGCCGGCGAAGGGGCCGCCGGAGGAGCGGCCGCCGGCGAAGGGGCCGCCGGCGAAGCGGCCGCCGGAGGAGGGGCCGCCGGGGCAGCGGCCGCCGGGGCAGCGGCCGCCGGCCCAGAGCCCGGCCCTGCCGGGGAGGCGGCGATCCGGTCGACCATCGCGCGCCGCCAGCGGCCGTTCTGGCCCATCGACAGGATCTCGGCCAGCCGGTCGTAACGCCCCGGCAACGGCGTGAACAGGCGCTGGGCAAACCGGTTCCGGTCCTTACCGCTCATCGCGGCCGCTCCCCGCGCGGGACGTGTCCCCGGCGCTCACTGGCTGAAGGTGGTGTGGGTCCCGGCGATGGCGACGAGCAGGCCCTGTCCGGTCACGCTTACGCTCTGGATGGTCATCCCGGCCGGCAGGTTGGGCAGGTTGACGCTGAAATCTTGCAGCGGGCCGAGGACGGACAGCGGGAGCCCGCCGGCCGAGACCACCCGCACGCCAATCTGGTGCGGCCCGGTCTTGGTCACCTGGGCGAGCGCCGTCCCGCTCACGAACCCGAGGTCGATGGACGCCTTGACGTCGCCGTTGCCCCCGTCGGACAAGGTGATCCCGTCCCCGATGCCGCCCGCGCGGCTCAGCCCGGCGAACGTGATCAGCGCGGTGCCGTTGATCTGGTCGACGGTGGCGCCGTTGAAGCCCGAATTGATGTGGACGCCGTGCATGGTCGCGTTAACGCTCGCGATGTCCAGCGGCCCTTCGGTCACGTTGCTGGCCGCGATGTCCATCTGGTGGAAGTCACGCGCCGCGAGCTGGGTGAGGAACGGGAAACCGTCGATCGTTACCTTCGGCTTGACGGGGAATCCCGCCGACTTGATCTGGCTGGCCACCTCGTTCTCGGCGATACCCGCGGCGACCCGGTCCGCCACGACCAGCAAGATGGCCAGGACCACGACGACGATCGCGGTGATGGTCAGGCCGCGGTGCCGCCGGCGACCGGCCCGTCCGGCCCGCCGCCTCCGGCCGCCGTAACCGCTGCCCGGCAGCTGGGCCGTGCCCGATGACGCCCCGTACCCGCCCGGCCCCCCAGACCCCCGGTCCGCCCCGTACCCGCCGTCAGGTCCGTATCCCCGGTCCGCCCCGCCGTCAGGTCCGTATCCGCGGCCCGCCCCGCCGTCAGGTCCGTATCCCCGGTCTGCCCCGCCGCCCGCCCCATACCCGCCCGGCCGGCCTCTCGGTGTGGTGCCGCTTTCCCGGGGCGAACCGTAATCGCCCGGCTGCCGGTAATCGTGCGGCGAATTGTAACCACCCGGTGACCCATAGTCCGGTGACGCGCCATACCCGCCCGGTGGTCCGTACTCCCCCGGCCTGATCGGTCGGGTTGGGTCCTCGCTCATGACACCAGCTCCACTATCCGGGGGCGGATGAGAGTTTAATGCAATAAACGGCCGGTAGAAGAAAGAGGTTCGGCATATTCCCGTTTATCGTCGGTACCTCTAGACTCAGTAGACATGTCATCGCTGCGTTCCGGCCCGGCGGGGGCTGGCCCGGTACTTGTGGTGCGCACGCGGCAATCGGACCACAGATTGCACGCGGGGACCTCTTACCAACTGGGCCGGGATCCGGGCTCCGATATCGTCCTGTCCGACTCGCGCGTGTCGTGGCGTCATGCGACGCTCCGGCACGAACAGGACACATGGATACTTGAGGACGCGGGAAGTACAAACGGGACGTTTGTCGGGACCCGCCGCGTGGACCGGATCACCATCAGTTCCGATTGCGTGATCAGGCTCGGTAATCCCGAGGATGGCCCGGTACTGCGCTGCGAGCCGGCCGCCCGCCCCGTGCATGCACCCACCGAGATATCGACGCCCGACGCCGGCGCGCTCGCCCCCGGCGGCGAGCCCGGCACCGCCGTGCTGGACGACGCTGCGGTTCAGGACCAGCCCCGCCGCGACAGTATCCGCGGCGGTGACGACTTCCGCCGCGATGTGCCGCCCCGTGACCTGCCGCCTTACGAGGGCGTCCGCCGCGAGCAGTTCTCCGACCCCTACGAGCAGTCCCGTGACCTGCGTCACGATGGGGCCCGCGACGTCCGCCGCGGGGAGGGCCGCCCCGCCACCCCGGGTGTCGCGGCCCCGGGTGCCCCGGGCGCCCCCGTCCCGGGTGCCGCGGGCCCGTACGTTCCTGATCCGCACGTTCCCGGCCCGCGTACCCCCACCCCGGGCAACGGCGGCCCGGGCGGCAACGGTGCCCCGGGCGGCAACGGCGGCCCGGCCGGCTACGGCCCCAACGGGGGCGGCGGCCGGAGCGGCGGCGGGCGCGTCCAGCCGCAGAAGGACTACCGGCTGAGCGTGGACCGGCGGCCCACCGCGGTGCTGCCGCTGCCCGCCCGCCGGCTGCGTATCGGCCGGACGTCGGACAATGACCTCGTCCTTTCCGACCTCAGTATCTCGCGGCGCCATGCCGAATTGCGCAAAACCAGCGACGGAAAGTACCAGATTGTCGACCTAGGCAGTCACAACGGAACATTCGTCAATGGGCAACGCGTTACCTCCGCCACGCTCACCGAGAAAGATATTGTCGGCATCGGGCACGCCACATTCCGGCTGACCGATGGTGAGCTGCGCGAATACATTGACACCGGCGATGTTTCGCTGGTCGCGCAGGATCTGGTCGTCCAGGTCAGCGGCGGCAAGGTCCTGCTGGACCATGTGAGCTTCCCGCTCGCCGAGCGGTGCCTGGTCGGCATCATCGGCCCGAGCGGCGCCGGCAAGTCCACCCTGCTCGGTGCGCTGACCGGGATGCGCCCGGCCGACCGGGGCGTCGTGCTGTACGACAACCGCGACCTGTACAAGGACTACGCGGAGCTGCGCACCAGGATCGGCCTGGTCCCGCAGGACAGCATCATGCACACCCAGCTCACCACCCAGCGGGCGCTGCGGTACGCCGCCGAGCTGCGTTTCCCGCCCGATACGCACGCCCGCGAGCGGCACGCCCGGGTCGACGAGGTGATGAGCGAGCTGGCGCTCACCCGGCACGCCGAGACCCGCGCCGACAAGCTGTCCGGCGGCCAGCTCAAGCGGGTCAACGTGGCCCTGGAATTGCTGACCAAGCCGTCGCTGCTGTTCCTGGACGAGCCCACGTCCGGCCTCGACCCGGGGCTCGACAAGTCGGTCATGGAGCAGATGCGCGATCTCGCGCACGACGGCCGGACGGTCATCGTGGTCACCCACAGCGTGGCCAACCTCGACGTATGTGACCGGCTGCTCGTCCTCGTCCCCGGCGGCAAGGTGGCGTTCTTCGGGCCGCCGCAGGAGGGGCTGAGCTACTTCGGCGAGCCCGGCTGGGCCGAGGTGTTCCAGGCGTTCGACCGGTATCCGGACCGGGACTGGGCCGCCGAGTTCGCGGGCTCGCCGGTCTACGAGGAGTACGTGACCCGGCCGCAGGCGATTTCCCCGGTAGCCGGCGGCCCGAAGGCCGCCGGGACCCCGGCGCCGGTCCGCGGCGGCGCGTTCCACCAGATCGGCACGCTGTGCCGCCGGTACGCGCGGGTCATCGCCTCCGACCGCGGCTACCTGCTGTTCACCGGCCTGATGCCGGTCATCCTCGGCGTCCTGATCCACCTGGTGGCGGGCAAGCAGGGGCTCGGCGGGCCCATGGGCACCAACTCGGGGGCCGAGACCCTGCTGATCCTGCTCATCGTCGGCGTCTGCCTGTCCGGCACCGTCAGCTCGATCTGGGAACTGGTCAAGGAACGGACGATCTACGTACGGGAACGGGCGGCGGGCCTGTCCTCCGGCGCGTACCTGTTCTCCAAGCTGATCGTGCTGGGATTCATCTCCGTCGTGCAGGCCGTGATCCTGGTGGCCATCGGGCTGCTCGGCCATCCGCTGCCTGCCACCGGCTCGTTCCTGACCGGCGCCCCGTTCGCCGAGCTGCTGCTGGGCATCGCCGTGCTCGGCGTGTCGTCGATGTGCCTGGGCCTGATGGTGTCCGCCCTGGTCAGCACCACGGAACGAGCCATGCCGTTCCTCGTCCTGATCACCATGGTGCAGGTCGTGTTGTCGGGCGGCGTCGTGTCGATCGCCGGCAAGATGGGCCTGGAGCAGGTCGCGTGGCTGGTCCCGGGTCGCTGGGGCTTCGCCGCCGTCGCCTCCACCGCCGACCTGAACCACCTGCTGCCGCCGAAGGCCACCCCCTTCGACTCGCTCTGGCAGCACCAGGCGTCCACCTGGCTGACGGACATGGGCGCGATGATCGCCCTGTCGGCCGTGTTCGTGCTCATCGCCTGGTGGCAGCTGAACCGGCTCAGCCCGGGCCGCCGTAAGTGAATTAATGAACCGAACGGACGGCCTGGCCGTCGAGATCCCCGCCGGTCAGCGATGACAGACCGGCTGGCCGCGGCGCGCGATCTGCTGCGCCGATTCCCGCTCATCGACGGGCACAACGACCTGCCGTGGGAGATCCGCGACACATTCGGCGGTGACCCGGTCCGGGCCCGCCTCACCGAGCCGGTGCCGCAGACCCAGACCGACCTGCCACGGCTGGCCGCCGGCGGCGTCGGCGCCCAGTTCTGGTCGGTCTACGTGCCCGGCACCCTGGCCGGGGACGCGGCGGTGACCGCGGTGCTGGAGCAGATCGACCTGGTGCACCGGATGGTCCGGGCCTACCCGCAGCGGCTGGCCCTGGCGACCTGCGCCGCCGATGTGGAACGGGTCTTCGCCGCCGGGAAAATCGCCTCGCTGCTGGGCGCGGAGGGCGGGCACTCGATCGGTTCGTCGCTCGGCGTTCTCCGCGCGCTGTACGCGCTCGGCGTCCGGTATATGACGCTGACCCACAACAGCAACGTGGGCTGGGCGGACGCGGCCACCGATGAGCCCGAGGCGGGCGGGCTGAGCGACTTCGGCCGTGCGGTGGTCCGGGAGATGCAGCGGATCGGCATGCTCGTCGACCTGTCCCACGTCGCCCCGTCCACCATGCACGACGCCCTCGACGTCGCCGAAGCCCCGGTGATCTTCTCGCACTCCTCGGCCCGGGCCGTGTGCGACCACCCGCGCAACGTGCCGGACGACGTGCTGACCCGGCTCGCGGCCAACGGCGGCGTCTGCATGGTGACGTTCGTCCCGTTCTTCGTCTCGGCGGAGTGCGCCGGGTGGCAGGCCGGGCTGCTCGCCGAAGCGGGCCGGCGCGGCCTGGACCCGCGCGACATGTCCACGTGGGACACGGTGCTGCCGGAGTGGCAAGCCATCCATCCGCCGCCTGAGGCGACGCTCTCCCAGGTCGCCGACCACATCGAGCATGTCCGCGCGGTGGCCGGCCTCGGCCACGTCGGCATCGGCGGCGACTACGACGGATCGGCCCAGATGCCCGCCGGGCTGGCCGACGTCTCCGGGTACCCGGCCCTGTTCGCCGAGCTGCTGGCCCGCGGCTGGACCGACACCGACTGCGCCGCCCTGGCCGGCGGCAACCTGCTGCGGGTCCTGCGGGCCGCGGAGAACGCCGCTGGCACCGCGGAGGGCGCCGCCGGTAACGCGGCCACAGCAGCGCCGGCGTACCGCTAGGATCGCTCGCGATGATCGCGCCCCCCGCCACGTCGTCCGTGTTCCGCCAGGTCCGCGGCCTCGAGGTGCTCACCTGGCCCGCCTTCGACGCGTTCGGCGTGGACGTGCTGGTCACGACCCGCCACGGCGGGGTCTCGGCCGGCCCCTACGCGAGCCTGAACCTCAGCTTCAACGTGGGTGACGAACCCGCCGCCGTGCTCGAGAACCGCCGCCGGGCGGCGGCCGCACTCGGGGCCCGCCTCGAGGACGTGGTGGTCGCCGAGCAGGTGCACGGCGCGGTAGCCACGGTGGTCGGGGCGGCGGACCGCGGCCGGGGCGCCCGCCCGGACGCCGCCGCCGTGCCGGGTGCGGACGCGCTGGCCACCGCCGATCCCGGGACCACGCTGGCCGTGCTGGCCGCCGACTGCGTTCCCATCGTGCTGTACAACCCGGTCGCGCACGTGCTCGCCTGTGCGCACGCGGGCTGGCGCGGCACGGTCGCCGGGGCGGCTGCGTCCGCGGTCGCGGCCATGCGGTCGCTCGGCAGCAGGCCCGCCGATGTGGTCGCCGGGCTGGGGCCCGCGATCGCCGCGGACCGCTACCAGGTCGGTGCCGAGGTCGCCGATGCGGCCGGACAGGCCTTTGCCGGCCGCACTCCCGGCGTGCTCCGTGCCATCGGCCCGGGGCAGTGGCAACTGGACGTGTGGGCCGCGAACCGCCTCGTCCTGCAGGACGCGGGGGTCCCCGCCGCCCAGATCCACGTCGCGCACGTCCCGACCGGCCCGCCAGGCCCGGGCACCCCAGCAGCCCCGGACGGCGGCTGGTTCTTCAGCCACCGCTCCGAAAAGCCCTGCGGCCGGTTCGCGGCGCTCGCCCGCCTCCGCCCCGCTGTGCCTGCCGAACCCGTCGAATCCGCTGTGCCCGCCGAATCCGCTGTGCCCGCTGAACCCACTGAGCCCCGGGAGACCCGATGAGCACCCAGACGGCGGGCGCGGCGGCCACCCCGCGGGCCCGGCGCGGCCAGGAGTTCCGCTACGAGGCCTACCGGATTGACCCCGGCTCCGGCCTGCTCAGCTGTCGGTACAGCGTCGACGGCAGGCCGTTCGGGGAACAGATCACGTTCCACCCGATGGGCCAGGCGCGCTGGGACAGCCCGGCCGTGGCCGCCGCCGCCCGGCTCGTGTTCCTGCTCGCCGGCGTCTCCGCCTACAAGACGGCCGCGCCGCCCGTCATCAATACCGGCGAGACCGCGCTGACCCCCCGCGAGCGGGAATTCCTCCGCGCGTTCTACATGGACGGGCTGGGCGAGTTCGCCTACCGCAACGGCATCGACCTGTCCAGCCTGCGCATCGAAGGCCCGAGTGCGCCGGGAACCCCTGCGCCGGCCGCCGGCCGCCCGGCCCCGGGACCGTCCGTACCCGGGCAGCCTCGTGCCCTCGTCCCGTTCGGTGGCGGTATCGACTCCATCGTCACCGTCGAGCTGGTCCGTCAGCACGCTGACGTGGCGCTGTTCGTCGTCAGCCGGCCCGGTGACCGCTTCGACGCGATCGAGCGGCCCGCGGCCGTCACCGGGCTCCCGGTGGCCCGGGCCGAGCGCGAGATCGACCCGCAGCTGCTGCGCTCGGGTGAGCTCGGGTTCCTCAACGGGCACGTCCCGGTGACCGGCATCATCTCGGCGATCGCGGTCATGGCCGCGGCGCTGGAGGGCCGCGACGCCGTGGTGATGTCCAACGAGTGGTCCGCGTCGGTGCCGACCGTGCAGGCCGGCGACCACGCGGTCAACCACCAGTACTCCAAGAGCGCGGCGTTCGAGACCGCCTTCCGCGACGTGCTGGCCGGGACGTCCGCCGCCCTGCCCGCCGGCGCGGCCATGCCGGATTACTTCTCCGCGCTGCGGCCGCGCACCGAACTATGGATCGCCGAGCGATTCGCCCGGATGCAGCAGTACCACGGCACGTTCCGCAGCTGTAACCGCGCCTTCCACATCGATCCGGCCAAGCGGCTCGACCACTGGTGCGGGCAGTGCGACAAGTGCTGCTTCATCGACCTGATCCTGGCGCCGTTCCTGCCGGCCACGGAGCTCGGGGCCATCTTCGGCGGCCGGGAGCCGCTCGCGGATCCCGGCCTGGCCGGCCGGTTCCGCGCGCTGCTCGGCGACACCGACCTCAGCAAGCCGTTTGAATGCGTCGGCGAGGTCAACGAGTGCCGCGCGGCGCTGCTGCTCGCGGACGACCGCGGCGACCGCGGCGCGTTCCCGCTGCTGCACGAGCTGGCCGCCGAGGTGCGCGCGCTGCCCGCCCGGCCGTCGGCCGACGGCCTGCTGCAGCCCGTCGGGGAGCACTTCATTCCCGTCCCCTACGCGGAGGAACTCCTGGCGTGACCGGAACACGTCCCAAGCTTTCCTGGTCGGACCTGCGCGGTGCCCGCGCCGGGGTATGGGGCCTCGGCCGCGAGGGGATGGCGAACATCCGTAAGCTCTGCGCGCTGGGCGTCGAGCCGGTGCTGGTCGATGACCGCCCGCAGGCCGTCGCGATCAACGGGCGGCCCGTGCTGACCACCGGCTACGGCGGGCTCGCCGCGCTGGAAAAGTGCAACGTGGTCATCAAGTCACCGGGGATCAGCCGCTACCGCCCGGAGGTCGCCCGGCTGGCGGAACGCGGCGTTCCGGTGGCCGGTGGCCTGGGCCTGTGGCTGCAGGAGGCCGATCCCGCCCGCGTGCTGCTCATCACCGGGACGAAGGGCAAGAGCACGACCGCCGCGGTCGCCGGCCACCTGCTGACCGGCCTGGGCTACCGCTGCCTGGTCGGCGGCAACATCGGCCGGCCGCCCTGGGACCCGGACGGCGCCGGTGGCGAGCCCGGTGCCGACGGCCCCGGCGGCGAGACCGCGCCGTGGGACTACTGGGTGATCGAGGTCTCCAGTTACCAGGCCACCGACCTGCCGTGCTCCCCGCCGGTCGTCGCGGTCACCTCGCTGCACCCCGATCACCTCGACTGGCACGGCGGCGTGCAGAACTACTACCGCGACAAGCTGTCGGTGTGCTCCCAGCCGGGCGCGGACCTGACCGTCGCCAACGGGGACAGCGATCTGCTCCGCGGGCGGGTCGCCCTGCTCGGGCCGCGGGTGGAGTGGGTGCACGCTGCCGACGACCCGGACGCCACCTGGATGGAGCCGCTGGGCCTGCTCGGCGGACACAACCGGCGCAACGCGCTGATCGCCCGCCGCTGCCTGCAGGCGCTCGGTATCGCGGCGGCGTCCAGCGACGCGGCGCTGCGTGCCGCGGCCCGCGGATTCCGGCACCTGGACCACCGGCTCCAGGTGACCGGCGAGGTCGCCGGGGTCACGTTCGTGGACGACAGCCTGTCCACCAACGTGCTGCCCACGCTCGCCGCGCTGGACGCGTTTCCCGGGCGGCGGGTGGCCCTGATCGCGGGCGGCCACGACCGCGGCATCGACTACGTGCCGCTCGCCGCGGGCCTGCTCGGCCGCACTGCCCCGACCCTGGTCCTGACGCTGCCCGACAGCGGGCCCCGGATTCGCGCCGAGATCGAGTCGGCCCTCCGCGCGGCAGGCTCGCCGGGGCACCCTGCGGCCTCATCTGGCCTCGCGGGGGTGGCGGACTGCCCTGGCCTGGAGGCGGCAGTTGCCCGCGGCTTCGGCTGGGCCCGCCCGGACGGTGTCGTGCTGCTGTCGCCCGCCGCGCCGAGCTTCGGCCAGTTCCGTGACTACCGGGAACGCGGCGAGGCCTTCACCCGCGCGATGCAGGGCTGCCAGGCCGCGGAGCCCACCACCTAGAGTTCATGGCTGGTGAGCCACCCCGTCCGGGATGGCCCGGCATGGCCCGGGACGGCCCACCGGCCCTGGCTCCATGTGGTTGTTACATGACCGTTCGTCAGGAAATGTTACGAGATCTTCTGCATGCCGAGTTCTTTTCGGGAGTCCCTGTTCATCCGGCCAGCCGCCCCATAGCCTTTCAGCGCGGCGAAGGCAGTGGAGGGGGCACCGGTGGTCTGGGGAGTATCGGCGGCTGTGCACGCGGAACCCGAGTCGGCTCTGTCGGCCGAGGCTGAGGAGGAGTTCCGCCCGCCCGCGGTCGCGGTGATGTCATCGCGGGTGAGAGACGCGGCCGGCGGCCCGGAGACCCAGAATCCACTGCTGCCCCGCCGCAGACCGGTCACGGCCTTGGCCGGTGGCACGCAGGGCGCCGTCGTCGCGCTGGGTGAGCCACCCGAGGAGGCCACGGAGCCCGGTGCGATCGCCTCCCGGCCCGACCTGAAGCTGCTGGCCCAGGTGCTCCGTGGCCTGCAGCGCATGGCCTAGGGCCCGGCCCGGCCGGCCAGTCCCAGCCGTTCTGATTTTCCGGGCATGCCCGGGAATAAAGGTAATAAGGATGCTGCTGACGGCAAAGGTGCCACCGTGAACCGGCGTTGCCTTTCCCATCGTAACGGCCCCATTCCGGGCTGTTCCGTGTTGATTTCACCGCCGATTTTCGTGCCATTCGATCATGGCGATCTCCGGTGTTGCCGATTGGTCACACAAGGTTGCGCTGACCATGTAATTTGTGGTTCGTGAGGGCGGTGCTAAGGACCTCTGGCCCTTCACCTGGTCTGTATGCACCCCCTTATTCTGGCTTATCATGCCGTGTGTCACCGCACGTCCGGAGCGGTGATGAAGAAGCCCTGCAACGGTGCGGGCGGGTACCGGAGCAACTCCTTTCAGCACATGACCGGGGAGGGCATGTTTTGGCTGAATTTGGCCGGCTGATACCGGCGGATCAGATCGCCCGCGAGCTGGCTGTACTCGCCCAGGGCGAAGCGAGCGGGGCTTTGGAAATCAATGGGCAGCCCGGCGGAATTATCTACCTGGGCGCGGGCCGCCTGACGTTCGCCGAATCTCCCGCCGTGCCCGATCTTGGTACCCGGCTGATCCGCTCGGGGCGCATTCAGCCTGATGTGTGGGATCAGCTGGCCCGGCAGAGCCGGCCCGATGGCGCGATCGGCAGCGCCCTGGTCGGCCGGGGCATCGTCACCGCGGCCGAGCTCCAGCGGCTGCTCCAGTCGATCACCCTGGACGCATTGCTCGCGCTGACTACGCCTTTCGCGGGGGAATGCGCGGTGGCCGGCATCTGGTTCGCGCCGCAGCGCTCGCACTGGGCGGAAGCGGTCCTCGCGATGGACGTCGCGTCCGTCCGGACCTATCTCGACCACATGACCCAGCGGCTGGCCTGGTACGACATCCCCGCACGAGGGTGCCCGCGGCTGTCCGGGGCGGGACATCCCGAGGGCCTGGTACACCGTGACCAGCAGGCCATCGTCGGCCAGATCGACGGCCGGACCACCGTGGCCGAGCTGGCCTGGCGTGGTGGCTTCGCCCTGCACGAGACGGTGGAATCCGTCGGCCGCCTGGTGCACGCGGGCATGTGCACGGTGGCCGCCCCGGATGCGGTTCCCGCCGTGCCCGGAGAGGCTGGCGCCGGCCTGGCGGTGGCCGAGTTGCCGCGCCGCGGGCCGGACCGCGACGATCTTCCCGCGGACCTGGCCCACGCCACCCCGCTGGACCTTGGCCTGCTGCAGCGGGTCCGGCAGGCGCTGCAGCACATGAGCTGACTGCGGCCTCGTGCGGTCGCGGGGCAGTTCCCGTCGGCCCTTCGCCTAACGTCCTGGTCCGCGCAGTCTGGGACAATGGCAGGGTGAACGGCATGCGCGTCGGCATCCTGGGCCCGCTGGAAGTGCGGGGCGCCGGGGGTGAGCGCGTGCCGGTGACCGGGCCCCGGCTCCGGGTGCTGCTGGCCCGGCTGGCCGTGGCCGGCGGCCACGTAGTCACCGCGGACCGGCTGGCCGCGGATCTCTAGCCCGCGGGCCAGGCCGATGCCGCCAACGCTCTGCAGGCGCTGGTTTCCCGGCTGCGCCAGGCGGCCGGCCGCGACCTCGTCGAGTACGGGGCCGGCGGCTACCGGGTGGCGGTGGACCCCGCCCACATCGACGCCGTGGCCTTTGAGCACCTGGTCACTGCCGCCCGCGGGGCCCTCGCCCAGGGTGAGCAGGACCGTGGTGCGGCCATGCTGGCCGACGCGGCCGCCCTGTGGCGCGGCCCGGCCCTGGCGGACGCGGCGGACGCGCCGTTCGCGGCCGGCCCGATCGCCCGGCTGGAAGAGCTCCGGGTGGCCGCGGCGGAGGACCTGACCGAGGCCCGGCTGGCGCTCGGTGACGCGGGCGCGCTCGTGCCGGGCATCGAAGAACTCGTGGCCGCTCACCCGCTACGGGAACGGCTCCGCGGGCAGCTCATGCGCGCGCTGTACGTGGCCGGGCGCCAGGCGGAAGCGCTCGCGGTATACGAGGACACCCGGCGGCTGCTGGCCGGGCGGCTGGGCGTCGACCCGTCGCCCGAACTGGCCGCTATCCACCTGGCCATCCTGCGCGGCGAGGCCGCCCCGGCCTCGCCCTCCGCGCCGGCCCCGCACCGCTCGCGCGCCCCGGCCTCCGCCGGCTCGCCGTTCCCGGAGCCGGCGCCCGCGCCGTCCGCCCCGGCGGCGGTCGTGCGCGCGACCAATCTGCCGGCCCCGCTCACCAGCTTCGTCGGCCGTGAGGAGGAGCTCAAGCAGGTCGGAAAGCAGCTCGGCGAGACCCGGCTGGTGACGCTGACCGGCCCGGGCGGGGCGGGCAAGACCCGCCTGGCCATGGAGGCCGCCACCCGGTGGCCGGCCCAGCTACCCGATGGCGTCTGGTTCGTGCCGCTGGCCCCGGTCCGCGATGCCCGCGAGATCCCGAAGGCCGTGGCGGCGGTGCTCGGCGTCCCCGAGGTCCTGCGGCTGACCGACGCCGTCGACGCCGCGCTCGCCCTGGCTGCAGTCTGCGCTGAAGCGGGCGGCGGCGCTCGTTACCGAGGGCTCCACGCATCCGATCCTGATGCTGGCCGCACCGCTGTCGGCCATGTTCGCCGGGGACATCAGCGGGGCGCGCCGCGACCTGCTCGCCCTGTCGGGGCACCGTGACCCGTGGGTGCGGGCCGCCGGGCAGGCGATCGGCGGTCATCTGGCCATGAATGACGGCGACGTACCCGCCGCCGCCCGGCACTTCGACACCGGGTACGCCGCCTTCCGGGCCATCGGTGACCGCTGGGGGCTATTCATCAGCCTCGCTGGCATAGCGGAAGTCGCGATGGCCCGTGGCGACCCGGCCACCGCCGTCCGCGTGCTGGAAGAATCGCGCCGGTACGCCGCCGAGGGCAAGGCGGTGAACTGGGGGGAGATGGCGCTCATCCCGCTGGCCCGGGCCCGCGCCGCGGCGGGCGAGCCAGCCGCGGCGCGAGCCGACCTGGAACAGGCCGTGCGCACGGCCGAGCGGATCGGTGAAACTGACGACCAGGTGTCCGGTTATATAGAGCTGAGCGATCTGGCTCGCCGCGACGGTGATCTGGCCGGGGCGCGGAGCCTGCTGGAGAAGGCGCGCCTCGTCGCCGAGCCGAGAATGCGCCGGATGGACATGCGGCTGGTGGCCGCGAGAACCTTCAGCAAGCTGGGCTGCCTGGCCGAGCAGGAGGGCGACCTGGATACGGCCGCTCGCTGGCACGGCCAGGCCCTCGGCGTCCTCAGGCCGTCCGACATTCCGTTTCTGCCGGTCAACCCGGTGCTGGCCGAGGCCGTGCAGGGTTTCGCCGCGCTCGCGGCCGCCCAGGGCGATCATCTCCGGGCCGCCGAACTGCTCGGGCTCGCACATACGCTGCACGGTTTCTGTGACGCCGCCAGCCTGGAGGTCACCCGGACCAGCACGGCGGTGATCGCCGCGATCGGCGCGGACGCCTTCGCCGTCGCCTGCGAGCGCGGCCGCGAGCTCACCCGCGACGACGCCCTGGCCCTGGCCGGCTGAGCGCTGCCACCGGGGCGTCAGACGCGCCGGCCGTACATCCGCATCGCGACCGGGAAGGCGACGACCACGATCGCGGCCGCCCAGGCCAGGGTGTACAGCACGTGCGTGGCGGCCGGGCCGCCGACGGTGAGGCCGCGCACCGCGTCCGCCAGGTGCGTGACCGGGTTGACCTTCACCCACGCCTGCAACCAGCCCGGCATGGTGCGGGTGTTGGGGATGAGGATGCTGCTGCCGAACACCAGCGGCATCAGTTCCGGCAGCACGGCCGGGTCGGCCGCCGTCGCCGTGACGAGGCCGGTCTCCTGGCGCACGTCGGGCGGTGCGCCGGTCAGCCGCGTGACGACCGCCGCCACGTCGCCGGCCCGGCGCCGGTCCAGCGGGCGGACCTCGATCGTCTGCTGCCCGGTCGTCGCCTTCAGGTCGCCGGGGGTGCCCGCCGCCACGACCCGGCCCCGGTCGATGACCGCGATCTGGTCGGCGAGCTCGTCCGCCTCCTCCAGGTACTGCGTGGTGAGCAGCACGGTCACGCCGCGTGCCACCAGGTCGCGGATCGTTTCCCAGACCTGGTTGCGGGCGCGCGGGTCCAGGCCGGTGGTGGGCTCGTCCAGGAAGATGACCTGCGGCTCGCCGATCAGGCTGGCCGCGAGGTCCAGCCGCCGCCGCATGCCGCCGGAGTACGTCTTCACCGCGCGCCGGGCCGCGTCGGTCAGCTCGAAGCGCTCCAGCAGGTCGCCCGACCGGCGCCGCGCGTCGGCCCGGGGGTATCCCAGCAGCCGGCCGATCATGATCAGGTTCTCCGCGCCGGTCAGTTCGTCGTCCACCGAGGCGTACTGCCCGGTGAGCGCGATCAGCTGGCGGACCTGGACCGCGTCCGTGGTCACGTCGTAGCCGCAGATCCGGGCCTGTCCCGCGTCCGGCGCGAGCAGGGTGGCGAGCACCCGTACCGCGGTGGTCTTCCCGGCGCCGTTCGGGCCGAGCAGGGCGAGCACCGTGCCGCGCTTGGCCGAGAACCCCGCGCCCGCCAGCGCCTGGGTCTGGCCGAAGCGCTTCGCCAGGCCCTCGGCCTCGATCACGTCGGCCATCCGGCCTCCCTGGTCACACTCATAAAGTGGGTCATGAGACCACCATCGCCCCCGCCGCTGACACGGCACGGCCATCCCGCTGATACGCCCGCCCGTCCCCTGATACGCCCGCCCGTCCCCTGACACGCCGCCCATGATCGGCGCAGATTTTCCGCAGCATGCACGGAAAACCGACGCCGCTAATCCCGCCCCGCGGCCAGGGGGCGCCTGGGACGCACGGCGGGCCGCCCGGTTTACGTGTCCCTGAGCTCGACGCCGAGCTGGCGGGCGAGCGCCGGGCTCAGCGAGAGGAACTGCCCCGTGGTCATGATGGCGCCGCGGAGCGACTCGAAGCCGGCGGTGATGTCCAGCTCCGCGCCCCGCAGGTCGGCCTGCTCCAGGGTGGCGCGAGAGAAGTCGGCGCGGGCCAGTGCCGATCCGGGGAACCGGGCCCGTTTCAGCGTCGCCCCGGCGAAGTCGACGTCGCGCAGCAGGCAGTCCTCGAACGTGACGTCGGCGAGCTGAGCGCCGCGGAAGTTCACCGAGTCCAGCTTGCATTCGTGAAAGACGACCCGCCGCAGGGCCACGTCGAACGCCTGGATCCCGGCGGCCGCACAGCCGATGAACGTCGCGTCCAGCCAGGTGCTCCCGGCCAGGTCTACCGACAGCAGCCGGACGTCACGGAGCCACACGTCGCTGAACCGGCTCCGGCGGGCCGTCACGTTCTCCAGCGTGACCTCGGAGAACGCGCACTCGATGAAGCGGCCGCCGTCCACCCGGGTCCCGGTATAGGTGGTCCCCCCGGTGAAGTGGCTGCCGTCGTAGTGGCCCCCGGCCGCCAGGTCCCCCTCGTGCGGAGCGAGGGCCCCGGCGAACGGCAGGTCGCTCAGTTCGCGCCGCAGTTTCATCGCGCCTAACCTAGCCCACCGTGATCGCCCCGGAACCGCGTGCCCGCACCACGCCGGCCCCGGGGCCGGGTCCCGCGGCCCCAGACCGGGTCCCGCGGCCCCAGACCGGGTCCCGCGGCCCCAGACCGGGTCCCGCGGCCCCAGACCGGGTCCCGCGGTCCCAGACCGGGTCCCGCGGCCCCGGGCCGGGACCCGCGCCCTACCCAGAGCGCGCTGTGGTATGCGCCGGCCAGCCCGCGTGTTCCCGGCGGATTGGGGTACCGGCCAGAGAGGGGGCAACAGGGCGCGAGACCGGCCGGAGGTTCTGCGGCATCGGCACCGGTTTGTTTGCCAGGCCGACAGCCGGGTATCGCGCCGCAAACAGCGATGCGAGAGTGGTGGGTGTGCAACGTGCGGTTCGAAGAGTGGCGACTTGATTCGATCTGGCCCGTTGACCTCCTGGCCCGCTGCCTGACCGGGCACCGCCGTGCCGGCCACCGGATCGTCTTCACCAACGGGTGCTTCGACATGCTGCACCGCGGCCACGTCGAATGCCTTCACCAGGCGGCGTCGCTCGGCGACGTGCTCGTCGTGGGAGTCAATTCCGACGAGACCGTGCGCCGGCTGAAGGGTGCCGGGCGGCCGGTCATCCCGGCGGAGGATCGCGCCGCGCTCGTCGCGGCGATCGGCTGCGTGGAATACGTCACCATCTTCGACGACGACTCGCCGATCCGCCTGCTGGAGGCGGTCCGGCCCGACATCTACGTCAAGGGCGGCGATTACGACGCGGAGACGTTGCCGGAGAGGCTGGCGGTCGAATGCTACGGCGGCCGTGTGGTTACGGTCGGCTATCTGCCGGGCCGGTCGACGACCAGCATCGTCGAGCGCGTCCGCGGCGGCGGTGAGCTGCCCCGGGTAGCCGCTGACCAGGTACATCACCTCTAGGGACCATCCATTGTTGAGCCGCCGCCCCCGCCTGCCCGCCCGCGTTCGCGCTACACCTGTTCTGTCCATGCATGGGCTCCCGTGTCCCGGGTAGCCCTGCCGCTATGCCTGAGCTCACGACACTGAAAGACTGCGTGACCCAAAGCTGGCGCCGCCAGCAGCAGGAATACGCGCCCGGCGAAGATTTCCCGCTCGGCGGCTACGCCACCGCGATGTCGGTGTACGGCGGGGTGGTAGCGGCCATCGTCGCGGCCGCTCGGCTGTCCGGCACCCGGCTGCCGGACCGGATCAGCCCATGGGACACCGCGCTCACCGCGGTGGCCACGCACAAGCTCAGCCGGATCATCGCCAAGGACCCGGTAACCAGCCCGCTGCGTGCCCCCTTCACCACGTTCGAGGGCACGTCCGGGCCGGCCGAGCTGGCGGAGGACGTCCGCGACGGCGACGCCCGCCGGAAGACCGTGGGAGAGCTGGTCAGCTGCCCGTTCTGCCTCGGCATGTGGGTGTCGACCGGCTTCACCGCGGGCTACGTGTTCATGCCCCGCGCCACCCGCCTCGCGGTCACGACGCTGGCCGCACTGGCCGGATCGGATTTCCTTCAGTTCGCCTACTCCTACGCGGAGCAGCGGGCCGGCTGACGGCAATCCCGTTACTCCCACGCGGAGCAGCGGGCCGGCGCTGACGGCAATCCCGTTACTCCTACGCGGAGCAGCGGGCCGGCTGACGGCAATCCCGTTACTCCCACGCGGAGCAGCGGGCCGGCTGACGGCAATACCGCGAAATCTCCCGAACGGACGGTGACCGGGCCCAGCCGGCGCCCGGAGCCGTCCTCCGCCCAGGGCCTGCGGGCCTGCCGCCCAGCGGAATCTCCCCGCCCTGGGCCTTACCGGCGTCGGCGGTCGGTGGCGCTGGCCACGTTCGCGATGATCGCCGCGAACGGGGGGATGGCCAGCGCTACCGCCGACATGATGACCGCCGCCAGCACTGAATAGCGGTCCACGACCGCCCAGGACAGCACGAACAGCCCGATGCAAATCCCCATCAGCACGAAGTAACGCCGCTTGTCCGCGCGCGGTGGCTCGGGCCCGGCCCGCTGTCGTTCATCCGCCACACCGCCACCTCCGCCCACCCCCATCATCCGGCCGCCCCCCTGCCCGCGCCACCCCGGCCACCGTGCGCCCGGACCACGGCCCTGCCCCGACCGGCGGCCCCGCCCCAACCGTGCGCCGCCCCCTGCCCCGGACCACCGTGCGCCCGGACCACGGCCCTGCCCCGACCGGCGGCCCCGCCCCAACCGTGCGCCGCCCCCTGCCCCGGACCACCGTGCGCCCGGACCACGGCCCTGCCCCGACCGGCGGCCCCGCCCCAACCGTGCGCCGCCCCCTACCCCGGACCACCGTGCGCCCGGGCCGCCCCACCCGTCACCCGTTCCGTCTTGACATCCGTGCATATCCGAGCTCTTTTGGACGTGGTAGCTTCGATTCTGTGTGGCTATGGGTGGGTCCTCTGCCACGACCCGGCTATACGCAAAGGCGCCTCTGCACCCACACACAAGATGTAACGAGAGAGGCTGAAGGGTGAGCGGGGGCCCGGCGACGGGATGCGGGGCTGCCTGGGCGCGCGTGGATTACGGCCGGGCCGCTGGGGAAGTGTGCAATCGCGTGTGGTTAGCTGGAAACAGGGCAGCTGGCTCGTCAGGGCGAAGGAGCGTGGGCGTGCGCACGTGGATCGAGGGGTGGCCGGTCTACCGGCAGCTCACCGGCCCGGACAAGCTGGGCCTGGGGGCCGCGACCAAGAGCGGCCCAACCAGCCGGCACCAGCCCCGCGTGGCCACGGCGGACAAGGTGGTCAAGTCCGTCTGCCCCTACTGCGCGGTCGGCTGCGGCCAGAACGTCTACGTCGCCGGCGAGAAGGTCACCCAGATCGAAGGTGACCCGGACTCGCCGGTGAGCCGGGGGCGGCTCTGCCCGAAGGGTTCCGCGAGCCTCCAGCTGACCACCGGGGACGCCCGCGAGTACCAGGTGCTCTACCGCCGGCCGCACGGGACGGACTGGGAGACCCTGGAGCTGGACCAGGCGATGGACATGATCGCCGACCGGGTGCTCGACGCGCGGCGCAAGGGCTGGCAGTGGGACGTCGCCGGCCAGCGGACCCGGCGCACGCTGGGCTTCGCCAGCCTGGGCGGGGCGACCCTCGACAATGAAGAGAACTACCTGATCAAGAAGCTGTTCACCGCCCTGGGCGCGGTGCAGATCGAGAATCAGGCCCGTATTTGACACTCCTCCACCGTCCCCGGTCTGGGGACCAGTTTCGGGCGCGGCGGCGCGACCACGTTCCTGCAGGACCTGGCCAACGCTGACTGCATCCTCATCGAGGGCTCGAACATGGCCGAGGCGCACCCGGTCGGCTTCCAGTGGGTGATGGAGGCTAAGGCCCGCGGCGCGACGGTCATCCACGTGGACCCGCGGTTCAGCCGGACCAGCGCGATGGCGGACCGGCACGTGCCCATCCGCGCGGGCAGTGACATCGCGTTCCTCGGCGGGATCATCAGCCACGTGCTGCGCGAGGAGAAGTACTTCCGCGAGTACGTGCTGGCCTACACCAACGCGTCCACCATCCTCAGCGAGGACTTCGCCGACACCGAGGACCTGGACGGTGTCTTCTCCGGCCTGGACCGCACCCACCGGGCCTACGACTTCGAGGCCTGGCGGTACCAGGCGGGCGACGTCGGGGCGGCCGCGGGCAGCCGGGACCGGCCCGGCCAGGCGACGGGCGGCAACGGCAACGGCCGGCGCCGCCAGGTCCGCGAGGCGGCCCGGGGTGAGGCGCACGGTGCCGGCGGCGCGGCCGCGCATCCGTCCCCGGACACCGACGAGACGCTGCAGCACCCGCGGTGCGTCTTCCAGGTGCTGAAGCGGCACTTCTCCCGCTATACCCCGGAGCTGGTCGAGCAGATCTGCGGCATCTCACCGGAGCACTTCCGGGCCGTCTGCGACGCGGTGACCAGCAATTCCGGCCGCGACCGGACCACGGCCTTCGTGTACAGCGTCGGCTGGACGCAGCACACGGTCGGCGTGCAGTACATCCGGACCGGCGCGATCCTGCAGGCGCTGCTGGGCAACATGGGCCGGCCCGGCGGCGGGATCCTGGCGCTGCGCGGGCACGCCTCGATCCAGGGCTCGACCGACATCCCGACCCTGTTCGACCTGCTGCCCGGCTACCTGCCGATGCCGCACGTGCACGGCAACGACACCCTCGACGAATACGTCGCGGCCGAGGCCATGGACAACGGCTTCTGGGCGAACATGCGGTCGTACATGGTCAGCCTGCTCAAGGCGTGGTGGGGGCCGGCCGCGACCCCGGAGAACGACTTCTGCTACGGCTACCTGCCCCGGCTGACCGGCAGCCACGGCACGTACGAGACCGTGCTGGCCCAGCTGGCCGGGGACTGCAGCGGCTACTTCCTGTTCGGCGAGAACCCGGCGGTCGGCTCGGCCAACGGCCGGCTGCAGCGCCTCGGCATGTCCAAGCTGGACTGGCTGGTGGTACGGGACTTCTCGCTGATCGAGAGCGCCACCTGGTGGAAGGACGGCCCGGAGATCGAGACCGGCGAGATGCGCACCGAAGACATTGGCACCGAGGTGTTCTTCCTGCCGGCCGCCGCGCACACCGAGAAGAACGGCAGCTTCACCAACACCCAGCGGATGCTGCAGTGGCACCACGAGGCGGTCGAGCCTGCCGGTGCCGCGCGCAGCGACCTGTGGTTCGCCTACCACCTGGGCCGCATCATCCGGGAGAAGCTGGCCGCCGAGGGCGAAGCCGGAACCGGCGGCAGCGCGGAGATGAACCGCCCCGTTCTCGACCTGACCTGGGACTACCCGCTGAAGGGCGCGCTGCAGGAGCCCGACGCCGAGGCCGTGCTGGCCGAAGTCAACGGCTGGGACGGCGACGGCAAGCCGGTGTCCTCCTACACCCAGCTGAAGGACGACGGCTCGACGGCGGCCGGCTGCTGGATCTACTGCGGGGTCTACGCGGACGGGGTCAACCAGGCCGCCCGCCGCAAGCCGGGCCGCCAGCAGAACTGGGTGGCGAACGAGTGGGGCTGGGCCTGGCCGGCCAACCGGCGGGTGCTGTACAACCGGGCCTCCGCCGACCCGGAAGGACGCCCCTGGAGCGAGCGCAAGGCGCTGGTGTGGTGGGACGGCGACGCCGGCAAGTGGGCCGGGCATGACATCGCCGACTTCGTCGCCGACCGCCCGCCGTCCTACCGGCCGCCCGACGGGGCCACCGGGGTGGCCGCGATCTCCGGGACCGACGCGTTCATCATGCAGGCCGACGGGAAGGCCTGGCTGTTCGCCCCGGCCGGGCTGGTCGACGGCCCGCTGCCGGCGCACTACGAGCCGCAGGACTCGCCCGTGCAGAACCTGCTGTATCCCCGGCAGGAGCACAACCCGGTCCGCGAGATCCTCCGCCATCCGGGCACCCCGTACCAGCCCAGCGGCAGCGAGCCCGGGTCGGACGTGTTCCCCTACGTCGCGACCACCTACCGGCTGACCGAGCACCACACCGCGGGCGGGATGAGCCGGTGGCTGCCCTACCTGTCGGAGCTGCAGCCCGAGTTCTTCTGCGAGGTGTCACCGGAGCTCGCCGCCGAGCGCGGCCTGGAGCACATGGGCTGGGCCACGATCATCAGCGCCCGCAGCGCCATCGAGGCCCGCGTCATGGTCACCCAGCGGATGCCGTCGCTGACCGTGCAGGGCAAGCGGCTGCACCAGATCGGGCTGCCCTACCACTGGGGCCGGAACGGCATCTCGACCGGGGACAGCGCCAACGATCTCGCGCACTTCGCGCTCGACCCGAACGTGCACATCCAGGAGGTCAAGGCGCTCGCCGTGGACATCCAGCCGGGGCGGCGCCCCCGCGGGCCCGCCCTGCGGGACCTGGTGCGCTCGTACCATGAACGGGCCGGCATCACCGACCAGACGGGCACGGAGGTGTGAGGTGAGCATCACGGAACGCCCCGGCCTTACCGGGGGAGCGGACCCCGCGCAGCGGGCCGGATGGGGCGACCACGCGCCCCGGATGGGCTTCTTCACCGACACGTCCGTCTGCATCGGCTGCAAGGCGTGCGAGGTGGCCTGCAAGGAGTGGAACGGCGTGCCGGAGGACGGGCTGACGCTCACCGGCATGTCCTTCGACAACACGATCGGCCTGTCCGCCTCCACCTGGCGGCACGTGGCCTTCATCGAGCAGCAGGCGCCGGAGGGTGGCCCCGGTCAGGCGGCCGGCGGCCCGCAGGGCAGCGACGCCATGCGCTGGCTGATGTCCAGCGACGTCTGCAAGCACTGCTCCGAGGCGGGCTGCCTGGACGTCTGCCCGACCGGGGCGCTGATGCGCACCGAGTTCGGCACCGTGGTCGTCCAGGACGACGTGTGCAACGGCTGCGGGTACTGTGTCCCGGCCTGCCCGTTCGGGGTGATCGGGCGCCGCGAGGACGACGGCGGGGCGCACAAGTGCACGCTGTGCTACGACCGGCTCGGCGTCGGCATGGAGCCGGCCTGCGCGAAAGCCTGCCCGACCCAATCGATCCAGTTCGGCCCGCTGGACGAGCTGCGCGAACGGGCCCAGGCCCGGGTCGCCGGCCTGCAGGACGCCGGCCGCGCCGACGCCCGGCTGTACCTCGAGGGCACCGACGACGGCATCGGCGGAGCCGGCGCGTTCTTCCTGCTGCTCGACGAGCCCGAGGTCTACGGCCTCCCGCCGGACCCGGTAGTGTCCACCCGGTCCCTGCCGCGTATATGGAAACACGCAGGTCTGGCGGCGGCTGGCGTCGGCGCCATGGTCCTGGCCGCGTTCGCGGGATCCGGAACGGGACGGCGATGAGCGCGCCTCAGCCCGGGACCAGTCCCGGCCCCGGGGCGGCCCACGGGGGCCAGCCGGTCGCCAGCGGCGGGGGCAGGCACGCGCGCCCCGGGAGAAACGGCCGGGGCAGCCGCGGTGGCCGTAACGGCCGTGGCGGTGAGCAGTTCATGGTGCCGCGCGCCGAATTCCGCTCCTACTACGGCCGGCCCATCATCAAGGAGCCGGTGTGGAAGGAGCCGGATGTCCCCGGCTATCTGTTCTTCGGCGGCCTGGCGGGCGCGTCCTCGGTGCTGGCCGCGGCGGCGCAGCTGACCGGCCGCCGGGGGCTGGCCCGGGCCGCGAAGACGGCCGCCTTCGGCGGCATCGGCCTGTCCACGGTGTTCCTCATCAACGACCTCGGACGGCCCGCCCGGTTCCACCACATGCTCCGCGTGTTCAAGCTGTCCTCGCCCATGAGCGTGGGGTCCTGGCTGCTCAGCGCCTACGGCCCGGCCGCGGGCGCGGCCGCCCTGTCCGACGTCACCGGCATCCTGCCCGCCGCCGGGACGGCCGCGACCGCCGGGGCCGCGCTGCTCGGCCCCGCGGTGACCACCTATACGGCCGTGCTGCTGTGCGACACCGCCGTGCCCGCCTGGCACGAGGCTCACCGCGAGATGCCCTACGTGTTCGCGGGCTCGGCGGCCAGCGCGGCCGGCGGTTTCGGCCTGCTCGCCGCGCCGCGCGGCGAATCCGAGCCCGCGCGCCGGCTGGCCATCGTGGGCGCCGCCGTCGAGCTCACCGCGAAGAAGCTGCTGGAACGGCGCCTGGGGCCCCTGGTCGAGCCCTACCAGACCGGGCGGGCCGGGGCGCTGCTGCGCGCCGGGGAGATCCTCACCGCCGGCGGCCTGGCCGGCGCCGGGCTGTCCCGGCGCAGCCGCGCCGGGTCGGCGCTGTCCGGCCTCGCGCTGCTGGGGGCCTCCGCGCTGACCCGGTTCGGCATTTTCGAGGCGGGCCGGATCTCCGCGCGCTATCCGGAGTACACGGTCGTGCCGCAGCGTGAGCGCCTGCAGGCTCGCGGCGCCGGCGGTCGCCGCGAGCTGGACCGGGGGAGCGGGGATGGCACCCAGGCGCGGCGGGCCCGGTGGGCGGAGCGCGCCCGGCAGCTTCGCCCGGCCCGGCCGGCCCGCTGACCGCGCGCGGGCGTCTAGGCTGACGGGAACGAGCCGAGGGAGGTTGCGGTGCCGATATACGCGCTGGGCGACATCGAGCCCGAGATCGATCCCGCCGCCTACGTCCATCCGGACGCGGTGATCATCGGGGACGTGCGGCTGGGCGCGGAGGCGTCGGTCTGGCCAACGGCGGTGCTCCGCGGCGACCACGGGATGATCGAGGTCGGTGCGCGTACGTCGGTCCAGGACGGGACGGTGGTGCACTGCACCCACGACTGGCCGACGATCATCGGCGCGGAATGCGTGGTCGGGCACAACGCCCACCTGGAGGGCTGCGTCGTCGGCGACCGGTGCATGATCGGCTCGGGTTCGATCACCCTCAACCGGGCCATGGTGGGGGACGGCGCGCTGGTCGGCGCGGGCGCCCTGGTCCCGGAGGGGTTCAAGGTGCCGCCCGGGGCCATGGCCCTCGGTGTCCCGTGCCGGATCCGCGAGCTGGACCAGCCCGACGGCTGGATCGACGCGCCCATGCAGGCCTACCTCGCATCAGCCCGCCGTTACCCGGCTGAACTACGCCGCATCGGCTAGCATCCGCCATGTCAGCGTCAGCGCGGCGATCTACCGCGGTCTGCATACGTTATTTCGCGCTGCGCGGGTAGGTTGGCGCCGTGGACTACGCGATTACGCTGGTGGCAGCCCTTTTGCTGGGCGTGGGCTTCGTCCTCCAGCAGCAGTCCGCCGAGACGGCGCCGGAGTCCCACTTCCTCAGCTTCCGGCTGTTCGGCGACCTGTTCCGGAAGCGGAAATGGCTGGCCGGGATCGGCTGCATGATCCTGGGGCAGATCCTCGCCGCGTGGTCCATCGGGCACCTTGCGCTGTCCGTGGTCGAGCCGCTGCTGACCACGAACCTGCTGGTCGCCCTGATCCTGGCCGTCCCGCTGTCCCATCAGGCCGTCCGCGTCACCGAGGTCGCCGGCGCGCTGCTGCTCATCGCCGGCGAGACGATCCTCTCGCTGGCCCGTTCCATTGAGCCCATCGGGCAGTCCTTCGGCTCGTTCTCGCACTGGCCGACGGCCGCGGGCATCGCCGGCGTCGCGTTCGTCGCGGTCCAGGCCGGGCGGCGCCGGTCCGGTAGACATCGCGCCACCCTGACCGGCCTCGGGGCCGGCCTGGTCTTCGGCATCCAGGACGCGCTGACCAGGCAGACCCTGCAGATCCTGCAGCATCACGGGATGTCCGGGCTGCTGCACAGCTGGTCCGCGTACTGCCTGGTGGCCACCGGCGCGGTCGGGATCCTGCTGATGCAGAGCGCGTTCAACGCGGGCCCGCTGCACGCCTCGCTGCCGACGATCACCGCGGGCGAGCCGGTGGCCGGGATCCTGCTCGGCATCGTGATCTTCGGCGACAAGATCTCGCTGTCGCCCGGCAGCCTGGCCACGCACGCGGGCGGCCTCGCCGCGCTGGTCCTCGGCGTCATCCTGGTCGCCCGCGCGCCCGCCCTGAGCAGCCTCCGCCAGGCGGTTGTCGAGCCCGTGCACCGGCCGGTGGCGCGGCTGCGCGACACCGGCCCGCACCGGATCTTCCACCACGATTCCGGGTCCGGGTCAGCTGACCCCGGGGAGCCGGCGCCCTCCCGTATCCCCGGCCTGGCGAGCGCGGCTGGCACGGACGGCCTTCCCGGCACGGACGGCCTTCCCGGCACGGACGGCCTTCCCGGCACGGACGGCCTTCCCGGCACGGACGGCCTTCCCGGCACGGACGGCCTTCCCGGCACGACCGGCCCGGCGGAGCCGGCGCAACCGGCCGCTCGCCGGGGCCGCAACGCGAGCTTCGCCCTTCCGGCTCAGCCTCCCGCCCCCGTTCCGCCGGAGCCTCCCCGCTGACCATCGCGGTCCCCGGATAGGCCGCGGCCCTCCCGCCAGCAGTAGCGGCCGGGCGGGAGGGCCGCGGCGCCGGTGGCCGGTAATGCCACCGGCCACCGCTGGTGCCGGGCGAGCCTATCCCCGGCCACCTCCACGGCGGCCGCTGCCGCTGTTCAGCCAGGTGGCGCTGAAGTTCTCACCGGCGGTGAGCGCAGAGATGAGGTCCTCCTGCACACCGCTGGCGGACACCATGGTGATCCCTACCGGATTGAAGCTGCCGAGCGGCGACCCGTTGGCCGTGGCCCCGGTGAATTTCACGGTGCCGAAGTCGGCCAGCGGCAGGATGCCCCCGCTGAGGGTGCAGCAGGGCGCCTCGGCGATGACCTCCGCCGAAGAGCGGGCCGCTCCGGCCAGCGTCTTGGTGACCGTGTGGCTCCAGCCCCGCGTGGTGTCCGAGAGCTGCAGAGTGAAGCTGTTGGCTCCGGTGTACGTCACCGAGCCGGTGAAGTGGTCGCCGGGCCGCACGGCGTTGCTGAAGTTGACCGGGTCGGCTGGGTACATCTCATACCAGGAGTAGTACTCGGGGGTCCGGCCGGCGCAGTCGACTTCTGAGCCGGTCTGCTCGACCGAGTCGCTGTTGTACCCGTCGAGGCCCACCCAGAAGCTGGAGTACTGGTCACCGGAGCTGCAGATGCCGGTCGGCTCCGCCCAGCTCGACGAAACGCTCGTGTACGTGCCGCCGGTCGCCGCGTATCCCGACCAGTTCGTGCTGGTCGTGGTCGCGTTCTTGGTGCCGGTGTGCGCGGGGCGCGGGCCGATGAGATGGCTGATCCCGCCGGGCTGGACGTGCCCCCCGGCCGGAGTCTGCCGCCCCGCCGTGGCGGGACTGGCGGCGGTCGCGGCAGAGTGGCCCGACACGGCGGCGTAGGCGGGCGCCATCAGCGTGAAGCCAGCGATCACTGAGCTCCCCGCGATGACCAGTGCGCGCCTGCGGGCGCAAAGACCCATGTATCTCTCCGTTGCTCGTGCGTTCCTCTTTGTGAGGGAGAACGCTGGTCGGTCCAAGAGTGGTACGACCCGACCGAATCCAACACCAGAGAAACGTAAAGAAAAAACTAAATAATCACCAAACGCTAAGTTTGCATTTCACTTGCTAAAGCTTGACAAATCCACTATGAGAACGTTGTCAAATGTAGCCAAAAGGACCATAGCGGAATTCCGTTTCATGATCATTTGATCGCCGCAATTGCCCTGCAGGCGCCACTGGGCGTCATCAGCCAAGCGCCGGCGGCCGAACGCCGGTCTGGTCCGGCGAGGATCCGCCGCGGTGGCTGTGCCTGGCGGCCATCCGCCCACGCTGGAGGCCTGACGGCCATCCGCCCACGCTGGAGGCCTGACGGCCATCCGCCCACGCTGGAGGCCTGACGGCCATCCGCCCACGCTGGAGGCCTGACGGCCATCCGCCCACGCTGGAGGCTGGGCGCCGCCGCCCGCCGTCTGCTAGCGGCGGTGGCTGACCGGCCGTTCCGCGAGCCGTTCCGCCAGGAGCGCGTCCGCGCGGATTTCCTCTTCCGACGGGGCCAGCATGATGACGATCAGGGCCAGGAAACTAAAGATGCCAATGCCCAGCACGAGCGGCAGCGTGAAGCCCGACGCGGCCTCGCCTCCCGTCGTAATGCCCTGGCCGGCTCCATAGACGCCGGCATTGCCCGCGACCACGTGCATCGCGGCCATGGCGGTGTAATGCATGCCGGTGACGGCTACGCCGAAAATCAGGGCGGCGGTCAGCGTGGACCAGATGCCGCGCACCCTCAGCCCGGCCCACAGCGCCGCGGTCCCCGCCGCGATGCCGATGAGCACCGACAGCACCACGAGGGGGATGTTGTAGCGCATCATCTCCGGGATGCTCATGGCGTCCATGCCGAGGTAGTGCATGCTGGCCACGCCGAGCCCGATGATGACGCCCCCAGTCACCAGGGGGAGCGCCCCTTCGGTGCGGCTGAAGCCCACGATGAACAGGCCGATCGCGACCACCACCACCGCGACCGCCAAGCTGGCGATGGTGAGCGGCACGTTGTACAGGATGGTCTGGCCGGAAATCGTGAAGCCCAGCATCGCGATGAAGTGCATCGCCCAGATGCCGGTGGCGCCCAGGGACACGGCGGCGAGCAGCAGCCACAGGGCCCGGCGGGTGCCCGCATAGGCCCGGGCCCGGGTGATGCAGCGCAGGCCGATGAAAGCCCCGAGGCAGGACATCAGGTAGCCCAGTACCGGGTTGAGCAGCCCGTACGAGAAGTTATGAACATGCACGACTGGCAAGTGCCCCCCAGGGATCCATGCGATAACGGGGAAAGATAGCACGACATGAGGCGATATAGGCAAGGCAAGTGCGATATCGGGCACCGTGCCGCCTATCACGCGCACATCACTAAAGTGAATCTTACGTCGGCATGCGGGCTACGACGGCGCACTTCTCGACGGCGGTGCGCCGGGCTTGACGTGCCGTAGCCGCCATCCTAAAGTCACGGCGAGATAGGCAAAGAGGGACATTTACCATCATAGTCACGCATCCGGCCTGCCGCTGCGGTCCGGATCTGCCCCGCCCGCGCCCGGCCGCGCCGGCGGTCTGGCGGCGCCGAAGCTATGTGCTGCCTCTGAGTAGCGTGAATCCCTTCGTCAGGAGGCCGTGACGGCACCATTACCCAATAAGATGGGGAACCGGCAGCCGGGCCTGGGGCGCTATCCGGCGGACTGCCAGAGTGCGCGGATGGGCAGCCGCCGTGAGTCAGCGGGGCGCCGCCCGGCGGTAAAAGCCGCTGGGCCCAATGACAGTGAGAGGCTAGGTTACGGCACGCGATGGGTAAGGCAAGCAGGGCCAAGCGGGACGGTACCCGCCAGCAGAGAATCGCGGCCCAGCAGGCCGCTGCGCGCAGGGCCGAGATCCGCAACCGGGTGCTGATCTTCTCGGGGATCGCCGTGGTCATCATTGCCGTCGTGCTGGGCTTCGTGGTCGTCAAGATGAACTCCACGTCGGGTACCAGCGCCGCCGGCGCCAGCAACGGGCCGACTGGCACGGCGCTGTCCAGCGTCGTCACCGACACCACCAGCGTGCCGGCCAGCACCCTCGACGCGGTCGGGCCGGCAGCGGCGTGACGGGCCTCCCGACGAAGATCACCGGCGGCACTCCGCTGACGTCCGGCGGCAAGCCGGAGGTGCTGTACATGGGCGCCGAGTACTGCCCCTTCTGCGCGGCCGAGCGCTGGGCGATGGTGGTCGCACTGAGCAGGTTCGGCACGTTCTCCGGCCTGAGCACCGTGCACTCGTCGAGTACAGACGAGTTCGCTAACACGCCGACCTGGACGTTCGCTCACGCGCACTACACGAGCAAATACCTGACGTTCTCGACGGTCGAGTTGCAGACCAACATCCCGAACGGCAGCGGGTCCTACACGACCCTGCAGACCCCCACCTCGGCCCAGCAGGCCCTGCTGTCCAAGTACGATGCGCCGCCCTATGTCTCGTCGGCGAATTCGGGTGCCATCCCCTTCATCGACTTCGGCAACAAGTACATGCTCAGCGGGGCGAGCTACAGCCCGCAGGTGCTGCAGGGCAAGAGCTGGGCCACCATCGCCGCGGCGCTCAAGGACCCGAACAGCCAGATCGCCAAGGCGGTCGACGGCACGGCCAACTACCTGACCGCCACGATCTGCAAGCTCACCGGCAATCAGCCCGCGTCGGCCTGCACCCCGGCGGTCAAACAGCTGGAGGCGAAACTCTGATGGCCAAAGCCGCCCAGCGCACCGGAGCCCAGCGCTCCGGGGCCCAGAAAGCCGGGGCCCAGAAGCCCGGCGCGCAGAAGCCCGGCGCGCAGGCGGGCGGCACGCAGAAGGGCGGGACCCAGCGCGGCACGGGCCAGCGGGCCACCACGCCCCCCAGGAACGCGGCCCAGCGAACGAAGACGCAACGCGCCGGGGTCCAGCCGGGGCGGCCGCGCCGGGATGGCGCCGCACCGCCCGCTGCCCCCCCGGCGCCTGCGGGCCCGCCCGCCTGGCTGCGGTGGTCGACGTTCGCCCTCGCGATCCTGGGGCTGGCCGCCTCGGCCTACCTGACGTACACGCACTTCACGGACTCGGCCCTGGCGGGCTGCACGGAGACGAGCGGCGCCGTCAACTGCGGCAAGGTGACGACCAGCCCGCAGTCGGTCGTCTTCGGCATCCCGGTCGCCGTCCTTGGGCTCGCCTTCTACGTCTTCCTGGTCGCGATCATGAGCCCGTACGCCTGGCGGTCCGCCCGCCGGGAGGTCGCGCTGGCCCGGATGGCCTCTCTGGTCGTCGGCATCGGCTTCGTGCTGTACCTGGTCTACGCCGAGTTGTTCGACATCGGCGCCATCTGCCTATACTGCACCAGCGTGCACATCATTACGTTCCTGCTGTTCGTCCTCACCGGCCTCGCCGTGGCCATCTGGGGACTGGGCCCGCGCGCCGCGAAATCTTAAGCCGCCCTGAGCACCCGCTGAGGCTCGGCTGACGGGCATGTCAGTGCTCTGGCGGACATTCCGGCATCACTGGCTACCGGCGCGTTAGGATGAGGGGTCTCACGGGCGTCGCTGTGCGTAACCGGCCCGGCGCTCGCGTTATGGTCCTTCAGTTCGGCGCCAGAGCCAAGGGAGGGCTCAGATGCGATTTCCGCCCACGAGGGTGTTCCTTATAGTCGTCCTCGCCGCCGTCGCTGCCGTCACGGCGTGCAGCAGCAGTGGCAGCACCAAGCCGGGCAGCTCGGCCAGTGCCAAGCCCACCACGGCCGCGCCCACCACGGCCGCGCCCACCACGGCCGCACCCACCACGGCGTCGCCGTCGTCGGGCGGCACCACGTCGGCCGCGGTCACCCAGATCAAGACGAACTGGGAAACCTTCTTCAACCCCAAGACGCCCGTCACGCAGCGCGTGAACCTGCTGCAGAACGGCTCGGCGTTCGCGTCGATCATCAAGGCGCAGGCCGGTTCGCCGCTCGCGTCTGAGGCGACGTCCACGGTCTCGGCCGTGACGGTCGAGTCGTCCACCCAGGCCAAGGTCACCTACTCGATCCTGGTCGGCGGGTCGCCGGCGCTGAAGAACCAGCCGGGCGTATCCGTCTTCCAGGACGGTATCTGGAAGGTCGGCGACCAGAGCTTCTGTGCCCTGCTGACCCTGGAAAACAACGGTAAGGCGCCGTCGGCCTGCGCCAGCGCCGCGAGCTAGCCAGCCCGGTGGACTCGGGAAGCTTCCTCCAGACGCGCGCGGAGGGCCCCGGGGAACCGGCGGCCGCCCGCCGCGGCGGGCGGCCCCTGGCTCTCGCGGTACTGTGCACGCTGCTGTTCCTGACGTTCCTCGACAACACGGTCGTGAGCGTCGCCCTGGGCAGCGTGCAGACCACCCTGCACGCAGGGGTGTCCGCGCTGCAGTGGGTGGTGGGCGCCTACGCCCTCACGTTCGCGAGCGTGATGCTGGCGTGCGGGATGATCGGGGACGAGTTCGGCCGCAAGTTGGTCATGCTGTCCGGGGCCGGGGTCTTCTGCGCCGGATCCGTGCTCTGCGCCGTGGCGCCGAATCCCGGCGTGCTGATCGCCGGGCGGGCCGTCATGGGACTGGGCGCCGCCGCGAGCGAGCCGGGCACCCTGTCGATGCTGCGGCACCTGTACACCGATCAGCGCAGCCGGGACCGGGCCATCGGCGTCTGGGCGGCCGTGTCCGGCCTGGCGCTCGCCCTGGGGCCGGTCATCGGTGGCGCGCTCGTCGGCCTGTGGAACTGGCGGGCGATCTTCTGGTTCAATCTCGCCTTCGGGCTGGCCGCGCTGGTGCTGGCGGCGGTGATCCTGCCGGAGAGCGCCGATCCCGAGGCGCACCGGGTCGACACCGCCGGCGCGCTGCTCGGTGCGGGCGTGCTGGCCGCCCTCGTCTTCGGGATCATCAACGCGGAAACGGCCGGATTCGCCGCGCCCCAGGTCATCGCGCTATTCTGTGTCAGCGCCGCCGGTGCCGTCGCCTTCGTCTGGCGGGAGGCCCGCGCGGCGCATCCGCTCATCGACCTCCATTACCTGCGCATCGCCCGCTTCACGACCGCGAACATCGTGGCCTTCTGCACCTACTTCGCGACCTTTGCCATCTTCTTCTTCACCGCGCTGTATCTGTACGAGGTCGTCGGGCTGTCCGGGTACCGCATCGCCCTCGTGTTCCTGCCGATGACCGTGCTGATGATCGTCGCGTCGCTGCTGACCGGCCGCTGGCTGGACACCATCGGCCTGCGCTGGGCCATCTTCGGCGGCTGCGTGCTGTTCGCGGCCGGCCTGTGGCTGTCGGACGTGAACCTCAGCCCGCACCCGGACTACCTGCCGTTGCTGGTGGCTCTCGCGCTCACCGGGATCGGGATCGGCGCCACGGTCGTGCCCATCACGTCCTCGGCGCTGTCGGCGGTGCCGCCGGAGCGGTCCGGCATGGCGGCCTCGGCCACCAACACCAGCCGCGAGGTGGGCGCGGTGACCGGGGTGGCCGTGCTCGGTGCCCTGGTCAACGGCCAGCTCAGTTCGAGCATCACCGCCCAGTTGCGCGCCCTCGGCCTGCCCGCCAGCATTCGGGCCGTCGTCATCAACGGCGTCGAGACGGGCCAGGTGCCCTCCAGCGGCAGCAGTTCCGGTGTGGGACCCGCGGGCCAGGGCGCGCTCGTCCAGAAGGTGATCGATGCGGCGTACACCGCGTTCCACGACGGCCTGCGCGACGCGCTGTTCCTGTCGGCCGGCCTGGTGCTGGCGGCCGGGCTGCTCGCTGTGGTTACACTGCGGTCACATTCCCCTCATACTGAGTAGGCCATGGGAAAAGCCAGCCGACCCAAGCAGAACGCCAGCCGGCGGGACCGGATCGCCGCCCAGCGGGCCGCGCAGCGGCGGCGTGAGGTCCGCAACCGGATACTGATCTTCACGGGTATCGCCGTGGTGGTCATCGCGGTGGTGCTGGGCTTCGTGATCGCCAAGCTGAACTCCAAGCCCCCCACCACCACGGCCAGTTCCAACGGGCCGACCGGTTCTGCGCTCGCCGCGGTCGTCGCCAAAACCACGAGCGTGCCCACTTCCGTCCTGGAAAAGGTGGGGGCCGGCAGCGTGACCACGCCTCCGTCGGCCATCTCGGGCACGCCGCTGACCGCGGGCGGCAAGCCCGAGATGCTGTATGTGGGTGCGGAGTACTGCCCCTACTGCGCGTTCGAGCGGTGGGGGATGATCGTGGCCCTCAGCCGGTTCGGCTCCTTCTCCGGCCTGAGCACCGTGCACTCGTCGAGCACAGATCAGTTCCCCAACACGCCGACCTGGACGTTCTACAAGTCGTCGTTCACCAGTAAGTACCTGACGTTCGCCACGGTGGAGCAGACTACCAACGTCCCGGACAGCAACTCGCCGCTCGGGTATGTGCCCCTGCAGTCGCCCACGGCCGCGCAGCAGGCGCTGCTGACCAAGTACAACCCGGGCGGCTCCATCCCGTTCGTGGACATCGGCAACAAGTACCTCATCAACGGCGCGAGCGCCAGCCCGCAGGTGCTGCAGGGCCTGAGCTGGGCCACGATCGCCGCGGACCTGACGAACACGTCCAGCCCGGTGGCCCAGGCCGTCAACGGGACCGCCAGCTACATAACCGCGGCCATCTGCAAGGTGACCGGCGACCAGCCCGCCAGCGCGTGCACCCCCACGATCACCGCCCTCCAGTCCAAGATGTAACGCCCGCTTCCCCCCGCAGGGTTTCCCCCCGCAGGGTTTCCCCCCGCAGGGCAGCGAAGGTACGACGGTGGTCGCCATAGCACGCCATAGCAACTACGGTGGCGCCATCGTGGCCCGCCCGGACCCCCGCCCCCGCGCCCGCGCCCGCGCCGGACCCCGCGCCATATGTATGCAGAGGCGCCTTTGCCGCGACCGGGGTGTATGCAGAGGTGCCTCTGCATACACAGGAAAAGGGGGCGGAGGGGCGGGCGGTGGAGGAGTGCCCCGGAGGGGCGGGGGGAACGGGGGGAGGCGTTGCAAGGGGCGGAGAGCTCTGGGGGCGGAGAGCTCTGGGGGCGGAGAGCTCTAGCTAGGGGCGGAGAGCTCTAGGGCGGGGAATGGCGGAGGGCCGGCCAGCACCGGACGGATGGCGGACTGAGCCGGCCCTGCCTCATCGGGGCTGCCCGTGCCCCGCCTTCCGGAGAAGCGGCCACGGCTTCTCCGGGGGGCGTTACTTCTCCGGGGGGGAGTGAACGCTGGGGGGGATGGCGTTCACTCCCCCCGGAGAGCGGTGGACGATCCTTGTATCAGGCCGCCCGGCCCGGCGCCTGCATTCGCTCTGGGGGGGAGGAGCGAAGGAAGTGCCCGCCGGTGCGGACCTTAAGGAACACCCACCCGTCTGGGGGTCGGCCGGCCGCTGAAGGTTGTGACGAAGGCGCTCGCAGCGGGCTCGTTCCGCGAGCTCGCGGAGCAGCCGTTCGTCGATTCCCTCCTCCGGTCGGGCCTCCGGTCGTATTTCGGACAGCCGGTTCTGCGACGCCGTGTCCCTGGGCCGGGAATGCACGAAGCCAACGGAGCCACCGGCGTTGCCGGACACCCCACTGGTCACGATCGTCACAGTCTTCCCTGCGTTAAGTCTGGTTCGGACGGTGGCGGAAACCGGTCGTGGGCCGGCGTTCCCGGGTTATCCGGAACCGTCAGCTGCGTAGCGCTTCCCGTCATTACTAGTGATAAGTCATGCCTCCCTACGTGTTATGGATTTTTTCTGGATGCATCGCACATATGCTGTAGCTCCGGCCAAAAAGGCCGCGTCGTGGAGAGACAGCGATGGCCATCGATGACGTGGACGACGGCAATCAGCGCCTCGAGTCGCTGCGGGTCGGCGTCCTTGGGCCCGTACGGGCCTGGCTTTCCGGCCGGGAGCTACCTATCGGTCCGCCCCGGCAGCAGGCCGTTCTGGGCATGCTCGCCATGCGGGCGAACCGGGTGGTATCCCGCGATGAGCTCGTCGATGCCGTATGGGGCCAGCACGCTCCGGCCAGTGCCGAGGGCGGCGTGCACACCTACGTGGCCGGGCTGCGGCGGGTGCTGGAACCGGGCCGTTCCCGCCGGGGGCCGAGCCAGGTCCTGGCCTCGGCCGGGGGCGGTTACGTGCTGCGCCTGGACGCGGAGCACGTCGACGCCATCGTCTTCGAGCGCAGCCTGCAGCGCGGGCGCCGGCTCCGCTCGTCCCGGGACCTGATAGGGGCGATCACCGCGCTGGACAACGCGCTCGGCGAATGGCACGGGTCCGCCTTCGCCGGGGTGCCGGGTCCGTACGTCGCCGCCGAGCGGGTCCGCCTCGCCGAGCTGCGCTCGGCCGCCGCCGAAGAGCGCGCGGACGTGCTGCTGGACCTGGGCCTGGCACGAGCAGGCCGTACCCGAGCTGGCCGCGCTCGTCGCGGAACACCCGCTGCGCGAGCGGATGCGCGGGCTGCTGATGGTCGCGCTGTACCGCTGCGGCCGGCAGGCCGAGGCGCTGCAGGCCTTTCACGAAGCCCGCCAGGTGCTCGCCGACGAGCTCGGTATCGACCCCGGTCCCGAGCTCAGCCGTATCCACCAGCAGATCCTGGCCCTGGATCCGAGCCTGGAGGCGCCCGGGGCGGCCAAGGCGCCGCCCGCCGCCCCGGGCGGCGTCAGCGCCATACCCGATCCGGCGCCCGCGCAGCTTCCGCTGGAGGCCCCCGGCTTCTCCGGGCGGCACGCCGAACTGGAACGCATGCTGCGCGTGGCCGGCCTGGCCGCGGGGGACGACCCGGCCGGCGCGGCCGGATCCGGCGAACGGCCGCCGGGCACCGTGCAGATCATCGCCATCACCGGCACGGCCGGGGTGGGCAAGACGACGCTGGCCATCCGGTTCGCCCGCCAGGTGGCGAAGCGTTTCCCGGACGGCCAGCTGTACGTGAACCTGCGCGGCTTCGACCCGTCCGGGTCGGCCACCGGCCCCGATGACGCGCTGCGCTACTTCCTGGATGCCCTGGCCGTGCCGCCGCAGCGGATGCCCGCCGACCTGGAAAGCCGGGCCGGGCTGTTCCGCAGCATGCTGGACGGCAAGCGGGTGCTGATCGTGCTGGACAACGCGCGGGACAGTGACCAGGTGCGCCCGCTGCTGCCCGGTTCGCCGGGGTCGCTGGTCGTGGTGACCAGCCGGTCGGAGCTGACCGGGCTGGTCGCGGCGGAGGGGGCGACGCCGCTCAGCCTGGACGTGCTGACCGAGGACGAGGCCCATGAGCTGCTGGGCCGCCGGCTCGGGCCGGAGGTGATCGCGGCCGAGCCGGAGCCCGCGGCCGAGCTGATCGCGTTGTGCGCGCGGCTGCCGCTGGCGCTCGGGGTCGCGGCGGGCCGCGCGGCCACCCGGCCCGGGCTGTCGCTGGCCGCGCTGGCCGCCGAGCTGCGGGACACCAGGAACCGGCTCGAGGCGCTGGACGTGGGCGATGCGGCCACCGACGTGCGTGCGGTGCTGTCCTGGTCGTATGAGCAGCTGAGCGAGCCCGCCGCGCGGATGTTCCGGCTGCTCGGCCTGCATCCGGGGCCTGATGTGTCGGTGGCGGCCGCGGCGAGCCTGGCCGGCGTCCCGCGCGCGGACGCGACGGCGGAGCTGCGCGAGCTGACCCGGACCCACGTGGTGGCCGAGCACCAGCCGGGCCGTTACGCATTCCATGATCTGCTCCGCGCGTACGCCGTCCGCCAGGCGGAGATCGAGGACAGTGAGGCGGACCGGAACGCCGCCGCCCGCCGCTGCCTGGACCATTACCTGCACACCGCGCACGCCGGCGCGGTGCAGTCCAACCGCATCCGCAAGCCCCTGGACCTGGCGCCGCCCGCGCCGGGGGCGGTGCCGGAAGAGTTCTCCGGCCGCGGGCAGGCGCTGGCCTGGTTCGACGCCGAGAGCCCGGTCATGCTCGGGCTTTTCACGCAGGCCATTTCCAGCGGCAACGACGAGTACGTCTGGCAGATCGCCTGGACCCTGTCGCCGTTCCTGTACCGCCGCAACCGGTGGCACGAGGGCATCGGCATCCAGCGCCAGTCGCTGCGCGCCGCCCAGCGGCTGGGCGATCCGGCCGGCCTGGGGCACGCGCACTACGAGCTCGGCCGGATGCTCGTCAACCTGGGGGATTTCGGCGAGGCCCAGCCGCACCTGGCCGAGGCGCTCGAGGTCTTCAGCCGGCTGGGCGACCGGCCCAGCCTGGCCACCGTCCATAAGGGATTCGGCGCGCTGTTCGAGCAGCAGGGCCGGTACGCCCAGGCGCTGGTGCACGCGCGGGAAGCGCTCCGCATCATCGAGGAGATCGGCCCGATCACGGCGCTGGCCAGCATCGAGAACGGTGTCGGCTGGCTGTACGCCCACCTCGGCCAGAGCACGGAGGCGCTGATGTACTGCCAGCGCGCCCTGGACCTGCAGCGGGAGATCGGCTACCGGGGCGGCGAGGCGGACACCCTGGACAGCCTTGGCTACACGCACAGCCGGATGAACGACCATCAGCAGGCCGCCGAGTGTTACTCCCAGGCGGTGGAGATCTACCACGAGATCGGTGACCGGTTCCACGAGGCCGGCTCGCACATCGGCCTGGGCGACGCGCAGCTGCACGCCGGGGATCCCGCGTCGGCCCGGAAGAACTGGGAACAGGCGCTGGCCATCCTGGAAAGCATCCCGCACCAGGACGCCGAGCAGGCCCGCGCCCGGCTGAACCAGCTCGTCTCCTCGCACTCGGTGCTGCCGGAGGACACCCAGGCGGGGTCCTCCGCCGCGCCCGCCGCCGGGGTGCCCAGGGCCTGACCGCGCCCGGGGCCTGACCGCCCGAGCCGGTCACCGCCGCCCGTTACGCTAGAGAGCGGGCTGCCATGCTGCCCAGGTGCGCTCGCCGGAGCGCCCGCGCATGGCCGCGAGGGATGGGGAGAATGACGCTGGACACGAAGCCGCCGCTGCGGGCCCTGCTGCTGGAGAACATCCACCCGGACGCCACCGCCCGGCTGACCAAGGCCGGCTACGCGGTGGAGACGCGCAAGGGCGCGCTCAGCGAGGACGAGCTGATCGCGGCGCTGCCCGGGGTCAGCCTGCTCGGCATCCGCTCCCGGACGAACGTCACCGAGCGGGTCCTCGCGGCCGCGCCGGACCTGGTGGCGGTGGGCGCGTTCTGTATCGGCGTCAACCAGATCGATCTGGCCGCCGCCTCGCACCGCGGCGTCGCGGTGTTCAACGCGCCGTTCTCCAACACCCGCAGCGTCGTCGAACTGGTGATCGCCGAGATCATCTCGCTCGCCCGCCGGCTGCCGGAAAAGAACGCCAAGATGCATCTGGGCGAGTGGGACAAGTCCGCGTCCGGCAGCCACGAGATCCGCGGCCGCAGGCTGGGCATCGTCGGCTACGGCAACATCGGGGCCCAGCTGTCCGTGCTGGCCGAGAACCTCGGCATGTCGGTCTACTTCTACGACATCGCGGACAAGCTGGCCCTCGGCAACGCGCACCGCTGCGGCACCCTCGCCGAGCTGCTCGAGTCCGTGGAGGCCGTGACCCTGCACGTGGACGGCCGGCCGGGTAACAGCGGGCTGTTCGGGGACGCCGAGTTCGCGCGGATGCAGCCGCGCAGCCTCTTCCTCAACCTGTCCCGCGGGTTCGTCGTGGACCACGCGGCGCTGCGCCGGAGCATCGAGAGCGGCCACATCGCCGGCGCCGCGATCGACGTGTTCCCCGAGGAGCCGAAGGGCAGCGGCGAGGAGTTCACCTCGGTGCTGCGGGGCCTGCCGAACGTCATCCTGACCCCGCACGTCGGCGGATCGACCGAGGAAGCCCAGCAGGACATCGGCGAGTTCGTGGCCGGCAAGCTGACCGACTACCTCACGGCCGGGTCGGCCTCGCTCAGCGTCAACCTGCCCGGGATCGCGCTGCCGACCGTGCCGGGGACCCACCGCCTGGTGCACATCCACCAGAACGTCCCCGGTGTGCTGGCGTCCATCAACCAGATCCTGGCCAGCCACAAGGTCAACGTCGAGGGCCAGCTGCTCGGCACCCGCGACGACATCGGCTACGCGATCACCGACATCGGGACCGCGTACAGCGCCGAGGTGCTGGCCCAGCTGCACGCCATGGACGTCACCATCCGGCTCCGCACGATCCGCTGCGACTGACCGGACGGCCCGGGCGCGGGCCGCGCAGCCGGGTGGCGCAGCCGTGCGGTTCGTCCATGATTTGTAACGGGACCGGGGCCGGACCGCGAGTCCCCCCGGGCCGGCGTGTCCCTACATCGGGGTGACGTAAGCGCCGGAGATGCCGCCGTCCACCAGGAACGACGACGCCGCCCGCAGGCCGGCCGTGCCCCGGCTCAGCCGGCCCGAGCCGGCCGCGGGCCGCGGTGGCGGCCGCGTCCACCAGGGCCCCGAACAGCCGCGGATCGCCGGTTTCCTCCGGATGCCACTGCACGCCGACGGCAAATCCCCGCGGCTCCGGCGTGCCCGCCGGGGTGGCGAACTCGACCGCCTCCACCGTCCCGTCCGCCGCCCACGCCGTGGCCGTCAGCCCCTCGCCCAGCCGGTCGACCGCCTGGTGGTGGTGCGTGGCCACCTCGATCCAGTGCCCGTCCGCGGCCGGCCAGCCGAATACCGCGGTCCCGGGGCCGCCCGGGTGGTGGCCGTTCCCGGCGTGCGCGCCCGCCGCTGGCTCGTCCGGCGTGAGAATGCGGCTGATCATGCCGGCGGTGCCGATGCGGACCGCGTGCCGGCCGAAGTCATCGGCGACGCCGGAATGCTCCTCGTGCCCGACGACGTGCGGGAGGTGCTGGTGCAGCGTCCCGCCCCGGATGACGTTGAGCAGCTGCATGCCGCGGCAGATGGCCAGCAGCGGCAGCCCGGCCTGCAGCGCGCAGTCGATCATGGCCAGTTCCCAGGCGTCGCGCTCGGCGTTGGGTGCCCCGGTCGCCGGGTGCATGGCCGCGCCGTACCGGGCCGGATCCACGTCACCGCCACCCGCCACCACCAGGCCGTCGAGGTCGGCCACGGTGAGGGCGGCCTCCGCGGGGGTGCCGCCGGGCGGCAGCAGGACCGGCCGGCCGCCGCCGCGGCGTACCGCGTCCACGTAGGTGCGCGGCAGCACCGCGGCCGGTGCCGACCAGTCGCGCCACTGGGCGACGTCGTTGTAGGTCGTGATGCCGATCAGCGCAGTCATAGCAACCGAAGTTACCTGGGGCGCAGCGGGAGGGCGGGCAGTGGCGGCGCGGGCAGCGGCTCGCCGGGATAACCGTGCACCTCGCCGAACCGTCCCGCCGCCCAGTCGGCCCGGTACTGCGCGATCTCCGCACCGGTCCGCGCGACGAAGTTCCACCACATCACCAGGCGTTCGGCGAACGGCGCCCCGCCGGCCACGAAGAACCGGCCGGCCGCCCCGCCGGACGGCGCCAGCCGGACCGAGGGCAGGCCCGCCGGCAGGTGCGCCATCAGCCCGGGCTCGACGTGCGCACCCGCCACGCCGGCCCTGACGTCGTCGGGACCGTAGTGGTCCAGGAAGCACCAGGCCCCGATGGTCCGCAGGGTCCGCTGCGGCAGCAGCCGGCGCACCTCGGTGCCGTCCCCGACCGCGGCCTTCCGCGCCTCGACCACGTCCGGTGCCTGGTGCACCGCGAGGCCGCCGGCGCTTCCGGGAGCCAGCGTGACCGGCTGCGGAGCCGGATCCAGGTTGCTCATGGTCCGACGGTACGCTGGCCGGCCGCTGGCCCGGCGCCCGCGGACGCCGCGACGAACGACGCGATCTGCGCGGCGAACGGCCCGGGTGCCTCTTCGGCGATGTGGTGACCGGACTCGATCGGTGCCCCGGACACGTCGTCGGCCCATTCCCGCCAGACCGCCAGCACGTCCCCGTACAGGTCTTCCATGTCGTCGCGGGTCGCCCAGACGATCCGGGCCGGGCACTGCAGCCGCCGCCCGGCCGCCCGGTCGGCGTCGTCGGCCGCCCGGTCGGGCCCGAGGCCGGCCCGGTAGTCCTCGCACATGGCCAGCACCGTGCCGGGGTCGTGGATCGCGGTCATGAAGTCGGCCCAGTTCTCCTCGCCCATCTGGGCCCGTTTGTCCTGGCTGTGGTACCAGGCGTCCGGATCGGCGCTGATCACCCGGTGGGCCCCGGCCGCCGGGCTGCCGAGGAAGAACCAGTGCCACCAGGCCTGAGCGAACCGGGCGTCGCAGCGGGCCAGCGCGTCGCCGATCGGCACGGCGTCCGCGATCGTCAGGTGGCTGACGGCGCCGGGATGGTCCATGGCGAGCCGGAACGCGACGTACGCGCCCCGGTCGTGGCCCACCACGGCGAACCGGTCGTAGCCGAGTTCCCGCATCAGGGTCAGGCAGTCCCCGGCCATGGCGCGCTTGCTGTAGCTGCTGTGATCGTCGGTGACCGGTGGTTTCGCCGACCGCCCGTAGCCGCGCAGGTCCGGGCAGACCACGCTGAACTCCGCCGCCAGCAGGGGAGCGACCCGGTGCCAGGTGGTGTGCGTGCGCGGGTGCCCGTGCAGCAGCAGCACCGGGTACCCGGACCCGCCGTGGCGGACCCGCAGCCGGACCGGGCCGGCGTCCACGTATTCCAGCGCGAACTTCTCAAACAAGGCCTGCACCCCCCTCACGACGCGTCCAGCAGCGAACCGGTCCCGCCGCCCAGAGTAGTGAGGTAGTGCCCGAAGCCGGCAGGGGCCCGGTACGTGGCGCGCGCCGACGTGACGACGGTCACCATCGGCGTGCGCAGCACCCGCCGTCCCTGCGCTCGCAGCGTGGCCACCAGCGCGCGGTCTTCGCCGGTTCGCAGCGGCGGGAAACCGCCCGCCGCCCGGTACGCGCCGGCGGTGAAGCCGAGGTTCGCGCCGTGCACGTGCGGGTGCGGGCCCTGCCACCCCCCGTACTGGCGGGCGAACTCGCCCGCGGTGCCCGGGGCGTGCCCGGTCCAGTCGGTCACCGTGACGGTGCCGACGACCGCCTCCCAGCCGGCGTCGGCGTCCCTCAGCTGCCGGGACAGCCAGTCGGGCGGCACCAGCGAGTCCGCGTCGGTCGTGGCCAGCCACAGGCCCGCGTCCGGCCCGGCCGGGGCAGGCTCCGGCGCCTGCCGCAGGACCTGCCGCGGGCCGGCCTGCTGCCGCAGCACCTCCCGCAGCCCGGCCGCGCGGGCCACGCCGACGTTGCGCGCGCTGACCTTCACCACCGTCACGCCGGCCTCGCGGGCCAGCGCGGCCGTGCCGTCGGAGCACGCGTCGGCCGCGACCACGATCCGCACCCGCAGCCCCGGCCGCTCCGCTTCGGCCACGGCGGCAGCCTCGCGCAGTGCGGCCAGCCCACCGGGCAGCAGTTCTTCCTCATCGTGAGCGGGCACGACGACACCAACGGAACTGGTCACCCGCGCCCCGCGCGGCCGCCCGGCCCCGGACGCCCCGTCACGTGAGGCCTTCGGCGGCGGCGACCGACACCGACGCGGGATCGGTGCCGGCCGGGACGGCCAGGTACACCTGGGCCAGGAAGTCCGGCTCCTGGTGGCCGGCGATCAGGGTCAGCCCGGGGCGCGCCGCGATCGCCTCGTGCACCTCGTCACCGGTCCGCGGGTACGCGGCGACCGGATGCCGCCAGTGCACGGCGAGCAGGGTGCCGCCGGGGCTCAGCGCGGCGATGGCCAGATCGAGGGTCTGGCGCAGGTCATCGTCGCCGAGGTAGTAGAGCATCTCGGAGAAGATCACCAGGTCGAAGCGGCCCGGCCCGGCCGGCCAGCCGCCCGGTACCGCCCGTCGCTCGACACGGACCTGCGGGAACGCGGCCGTGCGCCGGGCCGCCGCCGCGACCGCGGCCGCGGACACGTCGCACGACAGCAGCGCGTCGCACCGCGGCGCGAGCATCGCGGTCAGCTCGCCGATCGAGCAGCCCGGCTCGAACGCGCTCCGGTACCGCGCCGACGGCAGCATCGCCACGCTGATCGCGTACTTCCGGCGTTCGTACCAGCGGGAGGTGAACCCCCACGGGTCCGCCGACGCCGCGTACTGGCCGTCGAAATAGCCGGCTCCCAGCGTCACCCGGCCGGTCAACTGATCAGGACTTCCTGGTCGCGGGCGAAGTGCGCGATCATGCCGGGCGGCAGCACCGGGGGCCGCTGCGGGCCCCGCGGCCGGAGCTGGCTGGTGAAACAGCCGATCGCCGCGCGCTTGCGCTGGGCGGCCGCCGCGGACAGCGGTACCCGCATCGCGTGCTCCCAGGGCACCCGGGAGTCGCGGGGATGCGCCCAGTGCCACGTCCAGATGGGGTAGCGCAGCAGCCGGACGCCCGCCGCCGCGCATGCGTCGCGGGCCGCGCGCCCCGCCGCCTCGTGGTCGGCGTGCAGATCCCCTTCCCAGGGCGCCAGGCACAGCGGGAAGCCGGGGACCAGCTTGCTGAGCGCCGTGCGGACCTCCGGCTCACGCCGCGCCACCCCGGTGTCGGGTATTTTCAGCCGGACGATTTCCGCCGGGGCGCCCAGGCGCTGCAGCGCCGCCGACGTCTCGGCCACCCGCGTCTCGGCCAGCCGCCAGGCCGCCGCGCGGTCCAGGCCGGGATGCGACGCTTCCCCGTCGGTGATCGCGATCAGCCTCAGCCGCGCCCGCGACGCCGCCAGCATGGCCAGCAGGCCGCCCGCGCCGAGCACCTCGTCGTCCGGGTGCGCGGCGACGACCACGACGCCCGGGCACTGGCTGATGTCCAGCACCGGGAGCTCGTGGAGCAGCGGCCAGGATCGCCATTCCTCCTCGGCGGTGCCCGGCGCGTCGATCGGATGCGGGGCGGCATCGCCCTCGGGCCCGGTGTCCGGTGCGACCGTCACCAGCTGCTCCCCTCCCTGGCCACCAGCCGCCCCAGCTGTTCCAGATCACGTTCGGCGTGATGCTGCCGCAGGTAGACCATCAGGTCGGCGGCCCGCCGGGCGTGCCCGGCGTCGTGGCCCAGCGGTCCCGCGCCCAGCGCGTGCCCGACCCGGGTCGCCGCGTCGGCGGCGACGCTTTCGGTCAGCGTCCGGAGCCGCAGCGTCCGGCGGGCCGCGGCCTCTTTGCGGTCCAGCGGGTCGTCGTCGATCTCGTCGGCGGCCTGGTCCAGCGCCGCGGCCACGGTCCGCAGCCCGATGTCCACCGCCCCCAGGTGCGCGAACGCGTGCGGGCCGATGTCCCGCTCGCGCCCGGCGGCCAGCAGCGGCCAGGCCACCCCCCGGGCGCCGCCGTACCAGCACGCGGCCACGCCGCAGCCGCCGTGCCCGAACCCGGGACGGGCCGTGTAGCCGCCGGGCGGCCCGACGGGCTCGGCGGGCACGTGACCGAAGCGCACGTCGAGGCTGTCGCTGCCCGCCATCCCGACCGCGGGCCAGCTGCCGGGGATCGGCCGCACCCCGTCCTCGCCGGTGCGGACCGCGAACAGCCGCACGCCGTCCGCGGCGTCCGCGGTCACCAGGGCGTGCGTGCACACCCGGGCGCCCGAGCAGTACTGCTTGGTGCCGTGGAGCCACCAGCGGCCGTCGCGCTGTTCCGCCGACAGCGAGGGCCCGGGGGGCCGGGCCGCCCACACGCCCCACCGGCTGTGCGGCGGGGCCTGCGGCCGCTGCGGGCCCGGTGCGCCTGGCGCACGGCCCAGCTCGTCCAGGATCGCGATCGCGTCGGCGTGCCCTTCGCCCAGCCGCGCCAGCGACAGGTCGGTTTCGGCCAGCGCGGCCAGTGCCGCCCACCGGACCCGGGTCCGCCCGTGCCCCGGCAACGGCAGGTCCAGCTGCCCCGCGGCGGCGGCCGCGGTGAACGCCTGCGCGGTCTCTTCCCAGGGTTCCAGGTGGTCAGGAGTGATCATCACGCTCGCCAGCTACCCCCGGTTCCGCATCTCTACCATCACGTATGTAACGTGCCCGGTCGAGCCGACGCGGGCGTCCGTGCCCCGGCGCGCCCGCGCCGGTCGCTGATCCGGGGAACGGCATCGGTTACCTGCCCCGGCGGGCGCTGATGGCCCAGCCGAGGCCCGCCATGGCCGCGGCGCCCGCCGCGGCGACGGCCCCGTGGTGCTGGGAGGCCCACAGCTGCGCGCTGCGCGCGTGCGCCTGGTTGCCGACTCGTTGAAGCCCTGGATGCCGTGCTTGGCGCCGCGAAGGCACGTACGCACGGCCGGCCGATCCCGGCGCTCGCGCCGGTCACGACGACCACTCGGCCGCTCATCAGACATAACCTCCGGATTCTGGCGGTTGGCTTCCGGCCGGTTAACTACCGTGCGACAGGCTGATCATGCAGAGCTTCGGGCGATACGATCCGCTCGTGCCGTCGCCGCTGAGCAGGAGGGGATTTCTGGCGGCTGCTGGCGTTGCGGCCGCGGCCGCGGTGGCCGGGACCGCCACCGGGGACGCGTTGCAGCTCACCCCGCCGTCCCGGCGGCCCGTGATGACCGGTTACGCCCCGGACGGCAGCGCGGGGGCCACTGCCGCGTACCCCCTGTCCCAGGTCCGGCTGCTCGACAGCCCGTTCAGGGACAATCAGCTCCGCAACACCAGCTATCTGCTGTTCGTCGACCCGGACCGGTTGCTGCACACCTTCCGGCTGAACTACGGCCTGCCGTCGTCGGCCCAGCCGTGCGGCGGCTGGGAGTCGCCGCATATCGAGGTGCGCGGGCACAACTCCGGCCACCTCATGTCGGCGCTAGCCCTGACCTGGGCCAGCACCGGCGACCGGGCCGCCCTGGACAAGGGGCGCTACCTCGTCCGGCAGCTCGCCGCGCTGCAGGCCCGCGCGGGCAAGGCCGGTTTCAACCCCGGCTACCTGTCCGCGTTCCCGGAGGACTTCTTCGACCGGCTCGAGGCTGGCAAGGCCGTCTGGTCCCCGTACTACATGATCCACAAGTACCTGGCCGGGTTCCTGGACCAGTACCAGCTGTCTGGCGACGAGCTCGCGCTCGAGGCGGCGATCTCGCTGGGCGACTGGGTGGACTGGCGCAGCGGGCGGCTGAGCTACGCGCACATGCAGCAGGTCCTGGAGACCGAGTACGGCGGCCTGCCCGAGGCGCTCGCCAACCTGTACACGATCACCGGCCAGCAGCGGTACCTGCTCGCCGCGGAGCGCTTCTACCACGCCCGGGTGCTGGACCCGATGGGCCGGGGCCAGGACCGGCTCGACGGCCTGCACGCCAACACCACCGTGCCGAAGGTGATCTCCTGCCTCCGCCTGTGGGAGGAGACCGGTACCGAGCTGTACCGGCGGGTCGCGGCGAACTTCTGGCAGATGGTCGCGCGGCACCACACCTACACGATCGGCGGCGCCAGCAACTACGAGCATTTCCACCGGCCGGGGGTCATCGCCGGGCAGCTGTCCAACTACACCTGCGAGAACTGTGTCAGCTACAACATGCTGAAGCTGACCCGGCTGCTGCACTTCCATCGGCCGGACCGCACTGACCTGCCCGACTACTACGAGCGCGCGCTGTTCAACCAGATGCTTGGCGAGCAGGACCCGCACTCGGCGCACGGGTTCAACATCTACTACACCGGCCTGTCGCCGGGCGCCTTCAAGCAGCAGCCGCTGAACTACTTCCCGCATGCCGACCCGGACGTCTACGCCACCGACTACCGCGACTTCACCTGCGACAACGCGACCGGCATGGAGACCCAGGCGAAGTTCGCCGACACGATCTACTCCCGTGATGATCGCGGGATCTTCGTCAACCTGTTCATCGCGTCCGAGCTGACCTGCGCCGACCGCAGCGTGACGCTGCGCCAGGTCACGAGCTTCCCGGACGAGCCGGCCACCCGCATCGAGATCATGGCGGGGGTGGCCGTGATGACGATCCGGGTCCGCGTGCCGGCCTGGACCGCGGCGGCGCCGGCCGCCCGGCTGAACGGCCGCCCCATTCACGTGACGGCGCGCGCCGGCGGCTGGCTGGCCGTGGACCGGCTCTGGCAGCCCGGTGACGTCCTGGAGGTCACGCTGCCGATGCGGCTGGCGCTGGCGGCCGCCCCCGATGACCGGGCCGTGCGTGCGGCGGCCTACGGCCCGATCGTGCTGGCCGGGGCCTACGGCACGGACAAGCCGGCCACGATGCCCCGGCTGCGGCAGGCTGGCTCACGCCGGCCGGGCCGCTGACGTTCGGCGCGAAGGCCGACGGCAAGGACGTCATGCTGCGCCCGGTCGCGCGAACGCATCATCAGCACTA
>CAVRHH010000026.1:0-33553 GCA_963720945.1 uncultured Actinomycetes bacterium
TTACATGGCTATAGTCTATCGAACATAATATCGAAAAGCAAGGGCAGGCGAGAATTTAGAGCGGAATCCGGCGGAGATTCCCGGGCTGTGCTGGGTTCGAGGCCGCTTGCCGGAGGAGATTGCTAGCCAGGAAGCAGGCGGGCAGCCATTGCGTTAGCCAGGACGGGCTCAGCCATGACTTGCGCTGCAGGCGGCCTTCGATCGTGCTGAACGACTGGAACCGGTTGACGATCAGGTCCACGCGGCGGACTTCGGCGCGCCATAATGCCAGTCAGGCGATGCTGCCCCGCGCCACCAGCAGCCAGAACAGCGAGATAACCAGGCCCGCACAGGACAGGATGAGCTGCAGGGCATGGACGTGCGACGTGGCGAACGTGAATACCAGTACGCCGTCGGCCACCAGGTAGAAGTTGGACCGCTGCCAGAACTCGCGCAGGTCCTGCTGAAAGTGATCACGGATCTCCTGGAGCACCTGGAAGTCCCGGTCGGCGACATCGGCGTGGCGCTCACAGTAGGAACCGGCGACCGCGAGATCGGGGCAAGGCGATCCGTCAGGAAGTCGACGCTGCACATCCGCGGCGTGCCGTCCCGGCCGCCCTGATCGGTCGGCATCGCCCCGGCGCTAGCCGCGGAGCCGGGGCTGGCTGCCGAGCTGCTAACGGACGGGAAGCTGCCGCGGCGCCGAGGCTGGCTGCCGAGCTGCTAACGGACGGGAAGCTGCCGCCGGACGGCAAACGGCCGGACGCGGAGCTGCCGCCGGACGGGAAGCTGCCGGACGCGAAGCTGTCGCCGGATGGCGAACGGCCGCCGGGTGCGAAGCTGTCGCCGGACGGCCATGACATCGCCGCCCCAGATGTATCCGAAGAACGCCCCCGTCATTTCCAATGTGAAAGCCATGATCGCGCTGTCAAGAAACCAGCTCACGCTACCGGCCCGGCTCGGCCACGGTCCGCACTTGCAGGCGGTATCCGGGCGCCGCGGGTACGAGCGGCCCCGTCACCGTAACCAGCTGGGTTTCCGCATCGGGCGTGCCGCTGCGGCCCACGGTCTCCCGGGCGAGCGTGAGGTAGGCGTCCAGCTCGCGCGGATCAGCGGTCCGGGGAGCCCGGGCGGAACGGTCCCACTGCACCACGTCGGCCTGATCGAGCGGCATCAGCACGAGAGGTGGCACGGCGTCGTCGCTGACCAGGATCACGGTGCCGTCCCGCGTCGTCACCCGGCCGGTGGCGGTCACCTCGATTCCGCGCAGCGTGTAGCTGTCGTTGGCGATCCGCCGGAATTCTTCCCGCCAGCGGTCCAGGGGCGGCAGGCCGCCGCCGGCCAGGAAGACCGTGGCGGTTGAATCCTCCGCGTTGGCGATGGGGTCCACGAACGCGACGCCGTCCAGGTGGTGCAGTGCCTCGTTGGCGCCGCCCCAGCACGCCGCGATGCCGTACGGGCATGTCCCGGTGATGCCGACGACCACCTTGGTGCCGGTCGCCGCGGCCAGGACCGAGGCGCGCAACGCGAACACGTCCGGGGGCGCGGGAGTCGCGGGAGCGGCCGCCTGGGCGTGGGCGGCCTCGGGAGCGGCCGGCTCGACGCGGGCGGCCCCGGCCGCCACCGGCTGGGGCTGATCTGAAGCGGCCGCCACCGGCTGGGGCTGATCTGAAGCGGCCGCCACCGGCTGAGGCTGCCCCGGAGCGGCCGCCACCTGCACGGTCGCCGCGACCGACGGAACTCCCCCGGTGGTAACGAGAAACATCAGGTAGTGGCCCGGCGGGCAGGCGTCCGGCGACGCGGGCGCCGTCACCGCCAGGCCGCCGGCTGACGGCACGGCCTGCAGCGCGAGGAACCGCTGGCCCGTGTTGAACGAGTGCGTGACCGACGACAGGCCGATCCAGGTCACCTTCTGGATGTCGCCAGGCTGAGCGGTCCCGACCTGGAACGTCTGGCCGTAGCTGACCGCGGCCGGCGCGGACGTGATCACCGGCTGGGTGCCCTTGAACAGGTAGGGCGGGGAGAAGATCTGCCCGTCCAGGTGGCTGTCCTGCGGGAGGTTCTCCTCCGGCACCCCCTCGACCGGGAAGAACTCGCCCCCGCCCGCGCTCAGCACCCTGCCGTCCGGCAGCAGCACGGCCGTCGAGTGGTAACAGCGGTCCTCCTGCTCGGCGGCCAGCTGTGTCCAGTGCCCGGTGCCCGGGTCCCACAGCTCGGCGACGTGGATGGGCTGCCCGGGATCGAGGTTGTTGAAGTTCTCCGGCGGGCCCGCGCCGCCGCTGCGCGTCCCCCCGGTCACCAGGACCGTGCCGTCGGGCAGGATGGTCGCGTTGTGCTGGCGCCGGGGGAAGGCCATCTGGGAGGCCTGGTCTTTCGGGTCGCGCCACGCCGGGGGCTGCTGGCTCAGGTCGAGCAGTTCGGCGTCGGCGATGGGCGGGCTGCCGCCGCCAATGTAGAGCACCTGGTCGGTGCCGTACAGGACGGACGGAGCGTAGTCCCGCTGCCCGTTGGCGCGCTGAATGCCCAGATCGGTCCAGGTCCCGGTGCCGGAGGGGTCCAGGGACCAGGTCTCCGCCAGCGAGCCGGTCACGAGGACCTGGCCGTTCGACCGGACGTGCACGCGGGGATAGAGGTCCAGCGGGCCCTGGGGGTTGCCCGCCAGGCTGCTCAGGCTCCCGGCCCGCCACACCTGCGGAACGGTGTTGGGGACCGAGCCTCCGCCCGGGCCGGCGAAGCTGCCCGACAGCACCAGCACGCTGCCGTCGGGCAGCCGCGTCACGGTCGGGTACCACCGGCCGGCGTTCATCGGCGCCCCCGGCGTCCACGTGCCGGCCACCGGATCGTAGACGGTGGTCTGGTTCACGCCCGCGCCGTCGGCCAGGTGACCGCCCGCGACGAACAGGCGCCCGTCGGGCAGGAACGTGTGCCCGGAGCAGAACAGGTTGGCGAGTGAGCCGTCCGGCATGGTGGGCTGGCTCGTCTTGCTGACCTCACCGGTGGCCGGGTTCCACAGGAACGGCGTGCACGTCGCGGGCGGGGCGGGCGGCCCGCCCTGGTGCAGCGGGGTCGGCGGATCGACGTTCAGGGACTGGCTGGGGTTGTCGCGCCGGCCCCACATCAGTACCAGGCCGTTCGGCAGCACGTGCGCGTGGATGCCCACGTTGGGCAGCGGGATGACCGGTGCCCATTGCCCGCGCAGCGCCGGGGTATCGACCGTGAAAACGAACGGGGCCGCCTGGGCGGCACTCTCGTCCGCCGTCGTCGCGGAGGTGATGCCATCGGTGTTGAGCTGCAGGAACGTCGTGTCGTGGTCGTCGTACGCGATACGCAGGTAGTACCGCACGTTGGTACCGGCCGGGAAACTCCCCAACGGGACTGATCCGGAGTAGTACTTGTTGTTTCCGACCTCCGCCGAGAAGGCCAGCGGTACCTCGGTCCAGGCCGCCCCGCCCGGCGGTGAATAGAAGAGGCTGCTGCCGACCTGCAGCTGATTACCGGGGTTGCCGCCGCCGGCGAACTGGTTGCCGGTGTAGATGGTGACCGTTGCGGCCGGCATCGCCGGGAAGACGGGGTCGCGCATGCCGGCCACGCCGGGTGGTTCCGGGTTCGCCGGGATGTGCCACACGTTGCCGAGGTTCGCCATCTGCGCGCCTCCCCCTTCCCTGGGCTAGCACATCATCCCGGACGCCAGCGCGCGAGCGCTAGTGGCTGTGAGGCAGCGGTGACCGGGCCCCGGGACCGCCGCCTGCGGGCCCGGCCGTCAGGCCTGCCAGTCGGCCATGACCGCTTCGGTGCCGGCGCCGGGGACCGGGGGAGCGGCGGGGCGGCCGGCCGGGGTCCGGGAGAACCGCGGGGCCGGCGCCGCCTGCTCGATCCCGTCGATCGAGATGACGGATTCCCGGGCGGCCAGATGCGGATGCGCGCTCACCTCACCGAACGCCAGGACGGGGGTCACGCAGGCGTCGGTGCCTGCGAAGATCTCCGCCCATTCGTCCCGTGGCCGGCTCGCGATCACCTCGGTGAACCGGGCCCGCAGCCGGGGCCATCCGGACCGGTCGTGCTGGTCCGGCAGGTCCTCCCCGTCGATCCCCAGGCCGGCCAGGAAACGCGCGTAGAACCGGGGCTCCAGCGGGGCGACCGCGATCCACCGGCCGTCCGCGCAGGCGTACGTGCGGTAGAACGGGGCGCCGCCGTCCAGCAGGTTCGCCTCCCGCTCGTCGCTCCAGGTGCCCGCGCCGCGGAAGGCCCACATCATCTGCGTCAGCGCGGCGACGCCGTCGACCATGGCCGCGTCCACCACCTGGCCCTGGCCGGAGCGCTGGCGTTCCCACAGGGCCGCGAGCACCCCGGTGACCAGGAACATCGATCCGCCCCCAAAGTCGCCGACCAGGTTGAGCGGGATCGTGGGCGGCCGGTCGGCGGGGCCGATCGCGTGCAGCGCCCCGGTCAGCGAGATGTAGTTGAGGTCGTGCCCGGCCTGGGCCGCCATCGGGCCGTCCTGCCCCCATCCGGTCATCCGCCCGTAGATGAGCGCGGGGTTGACCGCGTGACACTGCTGCGGGCCGACGCCGAGCCGTTCCGCGACCCCGGGCCGGAACCCCTCCAGCAGCACGTCGGCCCGGGCCGCCAGGCGCAGCACCAGGTCCCGGCCGCTGGCCGCCTTGAGGTCGGCGGTCACCGAGCGGCGGTTGCGGAGCAGGTGGTCCGGTTTGCCGCCGGCCAAGTCGAAACCCGCCACCGGCCGGTCCACCCGCACCACGTCGGCGCCCAGATCGCCGAGGATCATCGCCGCGTGCGGCGCCGGGCCGAGCCCGGCCAGTTCGATTACCCGCAGACCGTGCAGCGGACCGGGCATGCCTACCCCTCTCCGATTGGCCGTACCGATTCCCCGGCCGCCTGGCTGCGGTACAGGCCGGCGTCGATGCGCTCCAGGTTCAGCACGGCATCGGCCATCGGGAGTTCCTCCAGGTCCGTTCGTTACTAGTCAGTAAGGAAATCAGGGCACCCGGGGCGGGGCAACCGGGGTCCGGGCACCCGGGTCAGTAGAGGAGGTCGACGACCTTGGTGTCGGTGCCGGGGATCAGGTACTGGCGGATGGCGCGCATGTGCGTGGCCCAGAACCGCTCCGCGCCGTCGCCGTCCCGCGTGTTGATATACTCCATCAGCTTCTCGCAGGACCGCAGCGCGCGCCGGCTGTCCGCCCCGATCTCCTCGGGCGGCCGGGTGGTCTCGTGGTAGCTCCGCTCGAGGTGCCGGTTGATGATCTCGGTCAGCATCCCCACCACCGCGGTCAGCGTCTTGTTGCCGGACAGTTCCACCACGCTCTGGTGGAACACCGTGGTCATCCGGCCGAACGTGAGCGGGTCGTCGAGGTGCTCGCGCAGCGTCTCCAGGACGGCCGCCAGCTGCCTGCGGTCGGCGGCGGTCCCGCGTTCGGCCAGCCGGCGCGCGGCGGCGGGCTCGATCACCGCCCGGGCCTCGTATACGTCCTTCAGCGTGGTGCCGGTGAGCGTCAGCAGCATGCCGAACTGGGCCGCCGATGCCTCTGGCCCGGGCACGGTGACGCGGGCGCCGCCGGGCGGCCCGCGCCGGATGGTGACCAGCGAGTCCGCCTCCAGCAGCCGGAACGCCTCGCGCAAGGTCGGGCGGGACACCCCGAACTGCGTCATCAGCTCGGGCTCGGTCGGCAGCCACTCGCCGTCGGTGAGCTCACCGCGGGCGATCATCTGCCGGATCCGGCCCGCCACCATGTCGGCCATCTTCAGCGGCCGGACCCGGTAGCCGTTCGTGCTGAACGGGCGCGCGCCCGCCGGTCTCGTCACGGTGCCATCTCCGTCCCGGTCGCGTGAGCAAGCCGGGCATCGCCCGTCACGCCAGGAAAACGATCAGCCCGGCCTGGTGCAGCCAGGTCCGGGTGACTCGATGTTAGCCCAGCTCCCAGCCCCGGCACGTCCCATAGATCAGATAGTTTCTATAGATTCTTAGAAACGGAATGTTAGCCTGATGGGACACCCCGAAAATCCGGGCCGCGGGCCGGTCCCGGCGACGTGGAGGACGGCTTCAGTGCGTGACGCGGTAATCGTGGCGGCAGTGCGGACACCGGTCGGCAAGCGCAACGGCGGGCTGTCCGGGGTGCATCCCGCCGACTTGTCCGCCCTCGTGCTCAGGGCGCTCGCGGAGCGCTCCGGGATCGACCCCGCGGTCGTGGACGACGTGATCTGGGGCTGCGTGAGCCAGGTCGGGGAGCAGACCTTCGACATCGCCCGCAACGCGGTGCTGGGCGCGGGCTGGCCCGAGTCCGTCCCGGGCGTGACCGTCGACCGCCAGTGCGGCTCATCCCAGCAGGCCGTGCACTTCGCCGCGGCGGGGGTCATCTCCGGGCAGTACGACGTGGCCGTGGCCGGGGGCGCGGAGTCGATGAGCCGGGTCCCGATGGGCTCCTCCCTCGCCCAGGCCTGGCCGTTCGGCGAGAGCTTCCGGGCCCGCTACGACGGCGTGGTGCCGAACCAGGGCATCGGCGCGGAGATGGTCGCCGAACGCTGGAACCTGTCCCGGGCCCAGCTGGACGAGTACAGCCTCGCCTCCCACGAGAGGGCCGCCGCCGCGCAGGACGAAGGCGGGTACGACGTGCAGATCGTCCCGGTGACCACGCCCGGCGGCACGGTCGTGACGAAGGACGAGGGCATCCGCCGGGGCGGCACGCTGGAGACCATGGCCGCGCTCAAGCCGGCGTTCAAGCCGGGCGGCGTCATCACCGCCGGGAACAGCTCCCAGATCAGCGACGGCTCGGCCGCGCTGCTCATCACCACCAGCGAGAAGGCCGCCGAGCTGGGGCTGACCCCGCTGGCCCGGATCCACACCGCGGTGCTGGCCGCCGCGGACCCGGTGATCATGCTGACCGCGCCGATCCCGGCCACCCGGAAGGCCCTGCGGCGCAGCGGCCTGACCATCGACCAGATCGGCGCGGCCGAGATCAACGAGGCGTTCGCGCCGGTGCCGCTGGCCTGGCTGGCCGAGCTGGGCGCCGACCCGAAGGTGCTGAACCCGAACGGCGGCGCCATCGCGCTGGGGCACCCGCTGGGCGGCAGCGGCGCCCGCGCCATGACGACGCTGGTGTACCGGATGCGGGATCACGGGATCCGCTACGGGCTGCAGGCCATGTGCGAGGGTGGCGGCCAGGCCAACGCCACCATCCTGGAGCTGCTGTAGGCCCGCGGGCGGCGGATCGGGAAGCAGGGAAACGGCACATGCGGCGCACCGTGTACGAGCCGGAGCACGAGCAGTTCCGCCAGGTGGTACGGGAGTTCCTCGCGCGCGAGGTCGCACCGCACGCGCAGGCGTGGGAGAAGGCCGGGATCGTGGACCGGGAGGTGTACCGGGCGGCCGGCAAGCACGGCCTGATCGGCTTCAACGTGCCGGCAGAGTTCGGCGGCGGGGGAGTCGCCGACTTCAGGTTCAACGCCGTGGTGAGCGAGGAACTGGCCAAGGCCGGCCCGGGGACCCCGGCCTTCACCTTGCACAACGACGTGGTGGCCCCGTACTTCACCTCTCTGGCGACGCCGGAGCAGCAGCACCGGTGGCTGCCCGGTTTCGCGGCCGGCGACCTGATCGGCGCGATCGCCATGACCGAGCCGGGCACGGGCAGCGACCTGGCCGGGGTCCGCACCCGCGCGGTGCCATACGGCGGCACCTGGATCCTGTCCGGCGCCAAGACCTTCATCTCGTCCGGGATCAACTCCGACCTGGTGATCGTGGTGACCCGGACCGACCCCGACCCGGCCGCCGGGCACCGGGCCCTCAGCCTGCTGGTCGTCGAGCGGGGCATGCCCGGCTTCACCCGCGGGCGCAACCTGGACAAGATCGGGCTGAAATCGCAGGACACCGCGGAGCTGTTCTTCAACGAGGTGCCGGTGCCCGCGGCCAACGTGCTCGGCACGGTGGGGCGCGGCTTCTACCACCTGATGCACAACCTGCCCGCGGAGCGGATGTCGATCGCGATCAACGCGGTCGCCGGGGCACGCGCGATCTTCGACGAGACGCTGGCTTACGCGAAGAACCGCACCGCGTTCGGCCAGCCGATCGGCTCCTTCCAGCACAACCGGTTCGTCCTCGCCGAACTGGACACCGAACTGGACATTGCGCAGGTCTTCGTGGACCGGTGCCTGGAAGCCATCCTCGCGGGCGAGCTTTCCGCGGTCGAGGCGGCTAAGGCCAAGTGGTGGACGAGCGAACTGCAGAAGCGCGTGATCGACGCCTGCGTCCAGCTGCACGGCGGCTACGGCTACATGCTGGAGTACCCGGTAGCGCGGGCCTACCTGGACGCGCGCGTCCAGACCATCTACGGTGGCACGACCGAGATCATGAAGGAGATCGTCGGCCGTAACCTGGGCGTCTGAGCCGCCGCCGGTTTGGCCGGGCTATGGCCGGGCAACCCGGTCAGGGGCGCTTGACCAGCAACGCACCGCCCTCTCCCTACGTAGGATGGGCCGATGGCAGACACCCGGGGCTGTGAGCAGTGCGGCACGGAGTTTGTGCCGCGCCGTGAGCACGGGCGGTTCTGCTCCCCGGGATGCCGCGCGGCGTGGAACCGCGAGCATTCGGGCGATCTGCTGGCGGAGGTGCGGGCGCTCGAGTGGTCGGCCGGCGGCATGCGCGACGTGACCGGGCGGCTTTCCCGGACCCAACCCGGCGACCGGGCCGCGGCTATCAGCATGGTCGGCAACGCCGTCTGGTGGGTCACGATCGTCGACGCCCGGCTGGTCCGCCATTACCTGAATGTCTACGACCGTGTGCTCGCGGCGCACCCCCTGGCCGAACGCCGGACGATCGAGGGCACCCTGGCCGGGCTGCGGTTCGTCCGCAACCTGATGGCCGGCCCCGTGGGCGGCGCGGATTTCATCGGGCCGCCGTCCAGCGCGGCCGGCCCGGACGGCGGTCTCGCGGCCTGGACCTGGCAGCGGTTGCCGGAGCCTTCCCGGGTGGCCGCGCCGCGCGTGCGGTCGTGGGAAGCGACGCGGCACCGGGCGTATGAGAGGTGGCTGGCCGGGCGCACGGTGGGGCAGGTGTTCGGGCGCGTCACCGGCTTCCTTGAGTCAGCCGCCGCGCACGCGACATCGGCCACGCATACCGGCGCGTTCGCCGCACCGGCCAAGGACTAGCCAGCCCGAGCGGGGCCAGCCCGGCGACGGGTGATGGCCTGATAGTCTCCTTGCTGAATGGACATTCAGCAAGGAGGTCACATGGCGGACTGGCCGGCCCACGCGATCTGGTGGCAGCTGCACCCGGTCAGCTTCACCGGCGCGGAGCCCGCCGCGCGGGCGGCGCCGCCCGCGCACCGGCTGAGCCGGATCGAGGCGTGGCTGGATTACCTGGTCGATCTGGGCTGCAACGGGCTGGCCCTCGGGCCGGTTTTCGCCAGCGAATCGCACGGCTACGACACCGTGGACCACTTCCGCATCGATCCCCGGCTCGGTACCGAAAAGGACTTCGGCCACCTGGTCGCGCGGTGCCGCGAGCGGGGCGTCCGGCTGCTGCTGGACGGGGTGTTCAACCACGTCGGCCGGGGGTTCCCGGCGTTCCAGGACGTGCTCGCGCACGGCCGGTCGTCCGCCTACGCGTCCTGGTTCGTGCTCGGCTTCCCGGATGGCCCGGATGGCCCGGATGGCCCGGATGGCCCGGACGGCCCGGATGGCCCGGACGGCTTCCGCTACGCCGACTTCGAGGGCAGCCAGAACCTGGTCGCGCTCAACCACGCCGAGCCCGCCGTCCAGGACTACGTCACCGACGTGATGCGGTACTGGCTGGACCGCGGCGCGGACGGCTGGCGGCTGGACGCGGCGTACGCGGTGCCGGCCGCCTTCTGGCGCACCGTGACCAACCGGGTCCGGCACGATCATCCGGACGTCTGGCTGGTGGGCGAGATCCTGCACGGCGATTACGTGGCCGCCGTCCGGGACGACGGCCTGGATTCGGTCACCCAGTACGAGCTGTGGAAGGCGATCTGGAGCTCGCTGAACGACCGGAACTTCTTCGAGCTGGCCTGGGCGCTCGGCCGGCACAACGACTTCGCGGCCGCCTTCCTGCCGATGACCTTCATCGGCAACCACGACGTCACCCGGATCGCCAGCCAGCTCGGCGACCTGCGCCACCTGCCGCACGCGCTGGCCGTCCTGTTCACGGTGGCGGGCTCGCCGTCCGTGTACGCGGGGGATGAGCAGGCGTTCCGCGGCGTCAAGTACGACCGGGCCGGCGGCGACGCGGAGGTCCGTCCCGCGTTCCCCGCCGTACCCGGTGACCTCGCTCCGGACGGCCGGCCCACCTACCGGCTGCACCAGGACCTGATCGGGCTGCGGCGGCGGCACGCCTGGCTGGCCGGGTCCCGTACCGAGGTACTGACGCTGCGGAACGAGGCGCTCGGCTACCTGGCCCGGCACCCGGACGGCGGCCCGGATCTGGCCGTGCTGCTCAACACCTCTGACGATAAGTCGGCATTCTCGCTCGGCGGCCGCCCGGTCACGTACCTGCTGGGCAGCGACGACGCGGCCGCCTCCGGGGGCGTGGAACCGCACGGCTGGGCCATCCTGGAGCTCCGGCCGTGACTGTTTCCCCAGGCGCGGCGCCGTGACCGCCCGGCCGGAGGTGGCGCCGTGACCGCCCGGCGAATGGTGCCGGACGAGCGGCGCGCCCTCATCCTGCGGGCCGCGCGGGACCTGTTCAGCGAGCGGCCTTACGCGGCCGTCTCGGTGGCCGATATCGCGCAGGCCGCGGGCGTCTCCCCGCCGCTGATCGTGTTCCACTACGGCAGCAAGCGGTCGCTGTACCTGGCCGTCCTCGGTGCCGCGGCGGGCGCGATCCGGGCCGGCCTGCACGAACTGCCGGGGCCGCCCTCGCTGGACCGGCTGCGGGCCGGCGTGGTGTTCTACGCCGAGTACGGCCGGACCCACCGGGCCGGGTTCCTGTCTCTGCTGCGCGGCGGCCAGGACGTGGCGGAGGCGGCCGCGCTGGTCGAGGCGTTCCGGGACGAACTGGCCGGGCAGATCCACGCCGACCTGACCGCGCTGCGCCGGAGCCCGGCCGGTCCCGGCGCCGCGGCCGGGGACGAGGCGGCCGCGGCGGCGCTCACGATGCTGGCCGTGCGCGGCTACCTGGGCTACGTCGACGCGGTAATCGTGCACTGGCTCGCCCTGCCGGGGGACGAGCGGGACCGGGTCACCCCCGCCATGATCGCCGGCATCGCGGCCGGGGCCTTCACCGGCGGCCTCGCGGCTGTGCCGCCCGCGATTGTGCTGCGAACCGGGAAGTTAGCAAACCAGGATGCTGGGGCAGGCTGGGCGCATGAACGCGGATGGTACCGGGCTGCCGGTTGACTCGCTGGAGATCCTGCGGCGGCGGCGCAGCGCGAAGTGGCGGACCTACGACGCCGACGTGCTGCCGCTGACCGTGGCCGAGATGGACTTCGCACTGGCCGAGCCGGTCGCGGAGGTGCTGCGCCGGGCCGTGGCCGCGTCCGATACCGGGTACGCGCACGCCGTCCCGGACCTCGGCCGGGCCATCGCTGCGTTCGCCGCGCGCCGCTGGAACTGGGACCTCGATCCGGGATGCGTGACCGCGGTGACCGACATCGGGGTGGGCGTGGTCGAGACGCTGCGGGCCCTGACCCGGCCCGGCGACGCGGTGGTGATCAGTCCGCCGGTGTACCCGCCGTTCTTCGACTGGGTGCCCGAGGCCGGGGCGCGGCTGCTGGAGGCGCCGCTCGCGCCCGGCCCGGAGGGATGGCGGCTGGACCTGCACGCGCTGGAGGCGGCGTTCGCCACCCACCCGGCCGCCTACGTGCTGTGCAACCCGCAGAACCCGGTCGGCCGGGTGCATTCCGCCGATGAGCTGGCCGCGCTGGTCCGGCTGGCCCGGCTCTACCGGGTCACGCTGATCAGCGACGAGATCCACGGGCCGCTGGTGCTGCCCGGCGCCACCTTCACCCCGCTGCTGACCGTGCCCGGGGCGGCCGACCTCGCGGTCACCGTGATGTCGGCGAGCAAGGCGTGGAACCTGGCCGGCCTCAAGTGCGCCGCCGTGGTCACCGCCTCACCGCGGATGGCCGCCGCGGTCGCCCGGTTCCCGCCCGACACCATCTGGCGTTTCGGCCACTTCGGCGTGCTGGCCACGGTCGCCGCATACACCGACGGGGAGCCCTGGCTGGACCGGCTGCTGGCCACCCTCGACCACCGGCGGGCGCTGCTGTCGACCCTGCTGTGGGACCGGCTGCCGATGATCAGCTGGCATCCGCCCGAGGCGACCTTCCTGGCCTGGCTGGACTGCTCGGCCCTGGGGCCGGACGACCAGGCCCGCGAGCGTTTCCTGGCCCGGGGCCGGGTCGCGCTCGAACCGGGACTGCGGTTCGGCGCCGTGGGCAGCGGTTACGCCCGGCTCAACTTCGCCACCAGCGCCGGCATCCTCGATCAGGCCACCGCGCGGATGGCGGCGTCAGTGCCCTGACCCCCTGCCCCGTGACCCCCTGGCCCGTGACCCCCTGGCCCGTGACCCCCTGGCCCCTGACCCCCCGGGCCAGGGCTGAAGGCCACGCCACGGCGCGGCGCATGAACCAGATGTACGGTGCCTACGACATCTCCAACGACGACAAGCTCTACGTGCTCTCCACCTTCGTGGTCATGCCGATCCGCTGGCTCGATACCTACGGCTGGCAGCGCCTCACCGAGGCGGAGCGGGTGGCCAGCGCCAACTACTACCGCGCGCTGGGCCGGCACATGGGGATCAAGGGGATCCCGGAAACGCACCCGCAGTTCGCGGCCTTCCTTGACCAGCACGAGCGCGAGCACTTCGCCTTCGACGAAGGCGCCCTGGCGGTATCCGAGGCGACGCTCCAGCTGATGGCGACATTCTCGCCGAACCGCTTTGCCCCCAGGGGCGCGGTGAACAGGTTCGCCAGGGCGCTGATGGATGACCCGCTGCTCGACGCCTTCCATTACCGCCGGCCGACTCGCTGGGAACGGAGCCTGGCCGCCGGAGCGCTGCGCCTGCGCGCCCGCGTGGTGCGGCTGCTGCCTGCCCGCAAAGAGCCGCTCTTCGCCCGGCAGCTGCCGAACATCCGCAGCTACCCCGAGGGCTATGACGTCGCCAGGCTGGGAACCTTCCCGCGCGGCTGCCCCGTCCCGCCCAGTCCCGCCGACTCGACCAGAGCCCCGGACACTGAACTGTTGCGGCATCCCGGGGCTTGGCGTGATTCCGTTACGAATTAACTGTCCGGTCAGTCACCCAGGTAACCGGCCGGCAGGTTCGCGCGGGCTGATTCATCGCTGTTCCCACCTTGCTGGAAAGCATCAACGATCCGTACCGTCACATCTGTCACTGCTGACACTGCGGAAGGAGCCCGGCATGGAGCCCTGGGACCGCGCCGACCCTGCTGGTGCCATCGCGGCGGCCCCGCTCGCTCTGAAATGACAGGTGCGCGTGGCTCGTCCCGCTAAACGGGCTAAAAAAGTCTCATCGCTCTCTGTCCTTTATTGGATACGTATGGTTAATATCTGATGCGGAGAGTAGTGGCTTCCTGTCACTTGGTAGCAGGTTGCCGGCGATCGTCAGGAGTTGCGCCGGGGTGGATGTGGCAGCACCGGGTTCGGCGGCCGCGCGGGGCCGGGGTCTGGCCGTGCGGCTGGCGATGCGTGCCCTGGTGCTGGCGGGCTGCTGTGCCGGGCTGATGGCGGTGTTCTGGCTGCTGTCCGGGCAGGGTGCCCGCGCCTCCACGGCGGCTCGTTCGGTTCCGGCGGCTCGTTCGGTTCCGGCGGCTCGTGTGGCCACCGTGGCTCGTTCGGCCCCGGGTGCCGAGCCGACGGGCCCGTCGGGTGGCCTGCCCGGCACGGTGTCCGGGACGGTCAGCGGCGTCACCGGTGCGGTGTCCGGGACCGTCAGCCGGCTGACCCGCTCGGCCGCCTCGGCCGCCTCGGCGGTGACGCAGGCCGCGGCCCCGGTGACCGCCACCGTGTCGCAGGCGGCTGCTCCGGTGACCGCGACGGTGACCCACGCGGCCGCTGCGGTGACCCACGCGGCCGCTGTGGTGACCCACGCGGCGGCTCCGGTGACGTCCGCGGTCGCCCAGACCTCCGCCCCTGTCACCACCACGGTCAGCCACGCCGCGGCCCCGGTCAGCACTGCGGTGGGCCAGGCCGTGACCCCGGTGACCGCGGCCGCCGGGCAGGCAGCCGCGCCCGCCACGGCCGACCGCCGGCTCACCCCGGTGAGTACAGCCCTGGCCCCGGTAACCTCCGCGCTCACCCCGGTGGCCTCCGCGCTGGCCCCGGTCACCTCCGCGCTCGCGCCTGTCGGGCCGGGGCTGGCGCCCGTGCTGGCCCCGGTGCCCGGCGCACTGACGCCGGTGACCGTGCCGCTGGCCCCCGTCACTGCCCCGCTGGCGCCGGTCACGGCGCCGCTGGCCCCGGTGCTCCCGGTCCTCCCCAGCGGGAGCACCGGCCGGGCCGGCGGCACCGGCAGCACCAGCATCGGCAGCACGGGCACGGGAACAGGCGGCACGGCCAGCGGCGCAGACGCCGGCAGCGGTCTGGGCGGCACCGGCACGGCCGGCCCAGGAGGTGCTGGCGGCACGGGCGCGCCCGGCCTGGTGCTGGCCTTCGCGCCCGGCGCCACCGCACCCGCTACCAGCACAACCGCTCCCACGGCCACGGCCACGGCCACGGCCACGGCCGCGCGCAGCGCCGCGGGCACGGTCCCGGGCGTGACACTGGATGCGGCGTTCATCAGCCTTACCGGCGTGCAGGCTGCCGCGGGTACCGGGGTGGGCAGCCCGGCTGTGCCGGGTCCGCCCCGGGCGCCGGTTTTCCCGGCGGCCCCGGCCGATGCGGGTGGCCCGGCCGGCCCGGCCGGCCCAGGCGGCCCCGAAGGTCCCGGTGACGGCCAGCCGCAGCCGGCTGCTGATCTTGCTCTGGCCGTCTTGGTTATCCCGGCCGGCCTGCTGCTGGCGGCTATGCGCCGCCATACGGCGCTCCCGGGCCCGCGCGATCTGCGCGGCCCGCACCGTCCCGGCTAGCTCTGCCCGGCCCGGGACCCCCGGCCCTACCCGCGGTGGGCTGGGGGCCACCTGCCGGGCCTGCCGCCGCGCCCCGCGCCCCACGTTCCGGCCATCCGCTGATCGGTGGCCGCCGATGAGGGCTGCGGCGCGCCTGGTGGACCGTTCGCTGTCCCGCTGGCGTCGGTCACCCCCTATCCAGCACGCCCCCACATGGGGATCTAGGGACGGGAATTACTTGTCATGAATGTGTTGCAGCGCGGCCTGGTTCTGGCCGCCGGCGCGGGCGGGATGTTCCTGCTCAGCCATACCGCCGCTCACGCGGCCACCAACCCGCCGGCCACTGTCTCCGTGACCGCTACCACCACGCCGGCCAGCACCAGCCCAGGAACGGGAGCTGGGCTGGCCCTGCCCGGCGGCACCAGTGCCAACCTTGGCGCCGGGCTGACCGTCGGCAGCACCGGCGTACACGCCAACGGCAGCGCAGGCGTGTCGGCGGCCACTGGCCTGCTCGGCTCTGGCTCTGGCTCTGGCGGTCCGGCCGCCACCGCCGGCAAGTTCAGCGCCGGTGCCAGCAGCAACAGCACCATCGCCGCCGCCGGTAAGTTCAGCGTCGGTGCCAGCGGAACCGTCAGCGCCGGGACCGGCGAAGGTACCAGCGCAACGGGGACCGGCTCGGCCGACTCCACCGGCAGCGCTGGCTCGTCCGGCCTGGGCGTGAACCTCTGCGTGTCCGGCACCTGCACCAGCAACTCCGCCGATACCAGCGGCACCAGTGGCGCCGGCATTGCCGGAACCGGCACGTCAACCGGAACCGGCGCGTCAACCGGAACCGGCGCGTCAACCGGAACCGGCGCGTCAACCGGAACCGGCGCGTCAACCGGAACCGTCGCGTCAACCGGAACCGTCGCGTCAACCGGAACCGTCGCGTCAACCGGAACCGTCGCGTCAACCGGAACCGTCGCGTCAACCGGAACCATCGCGTCAACCGGAACCGGCAGCGGGCTGAATGCCGACGTCTGCGCCCTGTCCACCTGCCCGGGCACGGGATCAGGCACCACCGGAACGGGCTCAGCGGGCACCAGCGGGACCGGCGGCAGCGTTGGAATGTGCTTGGCCGCTGACTGCTCTGGCACAGGATCGGGCGGAACTGGTACCACCGGCGCTGGCACCACCGGCACCACCGGCACCACCGGCACCACCGGCACCGGCGTCGGCGTGAGTGTGTGCGCTCTGACGACCTGCCCAGGTACGGGCACGGCCGGATCCACCGGGACCGGCACCGGCTCCACCGGGACCGATACCAGCGTCGGCGTCTGCGCCTTGGCCACGTGCCCGGGTGGGACTGGAACCACCGGTTCTGGGACTGGCTCTGCTGGGACCGGGACTGGCTCTACCGGGACCGGGACCGGGACCGGCGGCGGGATCGGGGTTGGGGTCTGCCTGGACACCACCTGCGCCAACAGCTCGGGCTCCGGGTCCGGCAACGGCTCGGGCTCTGGGTCCGGCAACGGCTCGGGCTCTGGGTCCGGCAACGGCTCGGGCTCTGGGTCCGGCAACGGCTCGGGCTCTGGGTCCGGCAACGGCTCGGGCTCTGGGTCCGGCAACGGCTCGGGCTCTGGGTCCGGCAACGGCTCGGGCTCTGGGTCCGGCAACGGCTCGGGCTCTGGGTCCGGCAACGGCTCGGGCTCCGGAACTGGATCCGGCTCGGGCAGCGGTTCCGTTTCGGGTTCGGGTGGCGACTACGGGCACTGCTACTGGTGGTACCCGCCGAACCACCGGATGCCCCGGCTCTGCTGCTGCCCCCACCACTGGGATCAGGACTGCACATCCCCCAGTACCACTCCCACCATCACCTCTTCCATCCGCCACACCACTGCTCAGACGGACCGGCCCACCGCCGGGTACACCGTCCGGCCCACCGCCGGGTACACCGTCAGCCACACCCACGCAACCACCCTCACCCACGCGGCACACCACTGCCACCGGCACCACCAGGAGATGATCACTAGCACCTAACCACCGGCCCGCCCCCCGCCCACCCCGGCGGAGCGGGCCCCCACCCGGGCACCGGGAAGAGCGGCGTTGCTTTTCCGCAGCATCTGCGGAAAAGCAACGCCGATCCTGGGGACCTAAGCGCCAGCGGACGCCGCTGGGAGCCGTGAGCAGGAACGGCCCGCAGAAACGTGGGCATACTCGTCCTGCACAGGCGAAACCGCCGGACGGAGACGGAGAAGGGCTTGATCATGGCCGAGGGGGAGCAGGTCGAGCTGGGGGCTGTCCAGGAGACGCTGTTCATCCCGCTCGCGGCCAGGGCGCGGGAGACGCGGAAGAGGCGCCCGGTCCTGCGTGATCCGAAAGCCGTGCACATGGTCGAGTCGATCGATTTCGACACCGCTAAGTACGGCCGGGGCGTCGGCGGCCTGGTGACGATCCTGCGCACCGCGACGTTCGACGTCTGGGTGCGGAACTTCCTGGCCCGGAACCCAGCGGGCACGGTCGTGGAGATCGGCACGGGGCTGAACACCAGGTTCGAACGCGTCGACAACGGAACCGTCCACTGGATCGACCTGGATCTGCCAGACACGATCGAGCTGCGTCGCCGGTACTTCGCCGACACCGAACGGCGTCAGATGCTGAGCGCCTCGGTGCTGGACGAGACGTGGCTGGCTTCGGTGCGAGGCATGCCCGGACCGTACTTCTTCGTGGCCGAGGGCGTCCTTGTCTACCTGCCGGAAGAAGATGTCACCCAGACGCTCGCCCGCCTCGCGCAGCGGTTTCCCGGAGCACTGATCGCGCTGGACACGTACTCGCAGCAGACCTTCCGGCGGCAGCAGCAGCTGGCGGCCCGGCGTCGCATCGCACGGTGGCAGTGGGCATGCGACGATCCGCGTTCGCTCGAGCGGCTCGGGCTGACCGTCCTTGATTCCGCCCGCATCACCCGGCCACCGAAGGCTCTGCGGGCCCAGCTCGCACCGGCCTACCGCTATCTGCTGCCGCTCGCCAATCCGGTCCTCGGCCCGGCCGTCAGGACGACCCTGTTCCGGGCCCGTTAGGTTCCGGGCCCGTTAGGTTCCGGGCCCGTTAGGTTCCGGGCCCGTTAGGTTCCGGGCCCGTTAGCCAGATGGACACCTCGGGGCCGGTTCCGCGTACCGTGGCCGTGGCACGCTGAAGCCCGTGTCGCCGCCGGGGGACGTGCGAGCGGGCAGAAACGGAACGGAAAGCACGCGCGCGCGGAAGAGGACCGCGCGGGGAGAACGGTTCACCGCCGTGATGACGGCCGCGGTGCGGCACCTCCCGTTCGGGCTGGCGCGGATCGTCCCGCCAAACCTCCTCGGCTTCGCGGTCATCAACGGCTTCACGTTCGCGTGCGATCTGGGGCTGCTCACCGCGCTGCACGGCGGCCTGCGCTGGCCAGTGGCCGTGAGCATCACGCTCTCCTACGCGGCCGCGTCCAGCCTCAGCTATCTGCTGAACCGGACCTTCAACTTCCACTCCCACGCGGCGATCGGGCGGCAGGTCGTCACGTACATCGCGGTGATCGCGGTCAACTACCTGGCCTGGATTCTCGGCGTGGGCGCCGGGCTGGCCGCGCTCGGGGTCAGCTACCAGCTCGCCCGGGTCATCGCGGGCCTGTGCGAAGCGGTCTACATGTACGCCGCCATGCGCTGGCTGGTGTTCCGCGACACCAGGCGGGGCCCGGGGCGGCCAGAACCGCCCGCGCCGGCATGACCGGGGACAGGTTCCTCCAGGCCGGGCCGGGACGGTCCGGGCTGGAATCTTCCCGGGTGGGCTGGGTCATCGGCAAGCGCTCCTTTCCGCCAGGCCGGCTGAGCCCGCCTGAGGCGAAGGCCCGGGCGCCGTCCACCGTAGTGACCAGACGGCTATCAGGTACCGCGGCAACGTTCCCTCGCCACGGGCCTTCACACAGGTAAGACACGCCGGCCGCCGGAACGTGCTGTCAGCGGAGGACCCGCCGGGGCGGACGGATTTGTAACGAACCGGCGGCCGGGCCGGATAGCGGCCGGCCGTTCAGCTCCCGCAACCTGCCCGGCTGCCTGCGCGAACGCGGCGGGCCGAGCACTCCCGCGAGCTTACGGCCGAGGGCCGGCCCCGGTCACCTCGGCCAGGTAGGCGGCGGCCTTGTCCGGGTCCATGAACCAGGCGAAGAAGTCGCGCGGGTCGTTGAATCCGTTGGCGAACCGGTCGGCGATCTGCTGATGCCGACCGGCCGCGCCCAGCAGTTGCACGGCGTGCGGCGGTGGTGGCTGGAGCATCGCGTTGGTCCAGGTGGTGCAGTACTGCACGTCGTCCCAGAAGGAATCGAACGCGGCCTGCATGAAGGCGTCGTCGTACCGGCGGTCGCCGTGGCCGAGGATCGCGTTCATGTAGCTGGCGGCGCACTTGCTGGCGTTGTTCGAGCCCTGGCCGGTGATCGGGTCGTTGGCCACCACCACGTCCGCCATGCCCAGCGTGATCCCGCCGGACGGGAGCCTGGCGACCGGGGAACGGACCACCGGTGCGTAGCTGCCGGAGAGCGTGCCGCCTCCATCGGTCAGCTCCACGTCGCGGGCCTCCTCGTGCTCCCAGGGCACGAACTTCTCCATCAGCTGCAGGGTCAGCCGGAGCTGTTCTTCCGGCCGGCGCACTCCGGTCCAGCAGTCCAGCGGGCCGCCCGGGATCCCCTCGAAGAACAGGATGTCACACGGTCCGGTGGTGGTGAGCGCGGGGATGACGAACAGCTCGCCCACCCCGGGCACCAGGGTGAAGTTCACCGTGTGCAGGTCCGGGCGTTCCGGGCGGTGTTTCAGGCCGCGGACGTAGGCGACGGCCAGTGCGCGCTGCGGCGCCGCATAGCGGGACCGGGACGCGTCCCGGCTGAACAGGCTGACCAGCTCGCCCTTGCCGGCCGCGACGATGGTCAGGTCATACCGGGAGGCCAGCCGGTCCAGGTCGGAGACGGTGACGCCGTGGGTGATGAGCCGGCCGCCGCGTTCCTCGAAGGCCTCCATCCAGGCGGCCATCTTGACCCGCTGGTCGACCGACTGGGCGTAGCCGTCCAGGTGCCCCACCCAGCCCAGGGCCCGCTCGCCTTCCGGGCTGGCCAGGCTGAAACTGATGCCGGTCACGCGGGGTGCGGCGTCCTCCCAGAAGCTGAGCCCGAGATCGCGTTCGTGCTGCAGCGCCGTGCCGAACATGGCCTGGGTCGACATGACCCGGCCGCCGCGGATCTCCCCGGCGGTGCGCGCGGACATCAGCGTCACCGCATAGCCATGCTGAAGTAGCCCGTGCGCGAGCTGGAGGCCGGACTGGCCGGCCCCGACGATGAGGATTGTCCGTGACATCGCCTAGACCAGGGCCGCGCCGTCGGTCAGGGCGATCGCGTACCTGACGAGTTCGGTCAGCGTGTAGACCGCCGACGCGGTGTCTCTCGCGTCGCAGGTGAGCAGCGGAATCGCCAGGTCGATGGCGAGCGCGGTGCGGATGTCCTCGAGCTTGTACGGCAGGATCCCGTCGAAACAGTTGAGCGCGACGATGAACGGCGCGTCCGGGATCTTCTCGAAGTACTCGATGGCCGGGAAACAGTCGGCCAGCCGGCGCGGGTCCGCGAGCACCACCGCGCCGAGCGCGCCGCGGATCAGGTCGTCCCACAGAAACCAGAAGCGGTCCTGTCCCGGCGTCCCGAACAGGTAAAGGGTCAGTTCCTCATCCAGGCTGACCCGGCCGAAGTCCATGGCGACCGTGGTCGTTGTCTTGTCGGGGGTGGCCGACAGATCGTCGGTCTCGGCGCTGGCCTCGGTCATCAGTGCTTCGGTGGTTACCGGCTCGATCTCGGAGATGGACCGTACGAAGGTGGTCTTGCCGGCGCCGAACCCGCCCGCAATAACGATCTTCGTGGAGATGGCGGAAGGCGGCAGCTCACCGCCGGATGGTCTGTAGACCACGAAGGACCCTTTCCAGGAGTACGGTGTCGGACAGCCCGGCGCCGGCCGCGGTCGGATGGATGCGGATGGTGCCCCGGTCGGCGAGGTCGCTGACCAGGACCCGGACGACCCCCAGCGGGATGCCCAGCCCGGCGGAAATCTCGGCGATCGACCGCACCGCGCGGCAGAGGACGTAGATGTCCTGTGATTCGGCCGTGAGGGCCCGGTGCACCGCGACGTCAAAGTCGGGCACCGACACCAGCGTCTCCAGCAGCAGCGGGCGCCGGGCATGGGTGCGGCCGCCGGTGATGGCGTAGGGCCGCACGCGGGCGCTCCTGGCCAGGGTCCTGGTCACGATGCCCGGACAGCCTGGAACCCGGAGTGGAGCAGGCCGTCCGCGGACGCCACGATCGCGTGCGTCACGCCCGGCACGTCCGCGACGAACTTGTTCACCAGCCATGTCAGCGACCGGGCCTCGGTGCTCGGGCCGTTCATGCCCCGCCCGCCCCCCCGGCGCGCCCCAGCTGGAAGCCGGACAGGTCCGCCCGGATCTGGCTGGTCCGCGCCTCGTCCGGCTCCCCGGCCGCGGCATGTCCCGGGCTGCGCCTGGGCAGGCTGTCCGGGTCGGCCGGCGCGAACGTCGGCGTCAGCGGCGGCCGCGACACGGCCAGCGCGGCGGATGGCCCGTCGGGGGCGGGAGCAGGCGGGGGTACCGCGAAACCGCCGGTCTTCAGCCGGGGCGCACGCCGCATCTGGTTCGCGCGGCGGCTGCTGCCGGGCGCCTCCGGCTGGGTGTGGATCAGCCCGCCGGGCAGGATGACGTGCGCGGCGGTGCCACCGTAGGGCCGCTCACGCAACTGGACGCGGATGCTGTGCCGCTGCGCGAGACGCCCGACCACGTACAGGCCCATGTGCCGGGTCGCGGCGGGCTCCAGCACCGGAGGCCGTCCCAGCCGCGCGTTGATGCCGGCCAGCTGGTCCGCCGGGATCCCGGTGCCGGCGTCCTCGACGGTGAGGATCATCATCCCATCACCGGTCCGTTCGGCGCGCACGATGACGGCGGCGCTTTCCGGTGACTTGGACGTGGCGTTGTCCAGCAGTTCCGCGAGGATGTGGCTCACGTCGTCCGCCGATGGGCCGGTCAGCTTCACGTCGGGCAGCGCCGATGTCTGGGCCCGGCTGTACTCGGTGATCTCCGAGATGGCCGCGCGCACCACGTCAAGCAGCGGCACCGGCTCGGTGCCGCGGTTCTGGCCGCCCTGCCCGACCAGTACGAGCAGGTTCTCGCTGTTGCGGCGCATCCGGGTGGCCAGATGGTCGATCCGGAACAGCAGCTCCAGCTGCCCGGGGTTCTCTTCCTGGCTCTCCAGCTGTTCCGCGACCTGCAGCAGCGACTCCACCAGGGCGAGGTCGCGCATCGCCAGGCCGGCCAGCACCCGGTACAGGGGGTCACTCGCCGCGGCGGGTCCCGCCGGAGCAGGCACTGCGTCCGGGAAGGTTGCCCCGGCCAGGGAACGCCCGGGGTCGCCGGACCGGCCCGCCACCCACGCGGCGGCCGGCACGTCGCCGGTAGGTCGTTGGCCGGGTCGCGGGGTACAGCCGTGCTCGCGCGGCCGGCGCCGGGCCAGCAGGCGGACAGATGTTCCTGGGCGGTCCGGCCGGGACCGAGGCGCTCGTTGACCTCCTCGGACGCCACTTGAGCCGGACCGGGCCGGGCGGCGGACCAGGAGATCCCGGGGTGTTCGGCACGGTCCGCGCGATGCAGTGGGCGGTACCCGGCGACCCGGTCTCCCGGGCCGTCGGTGTACTCCGGATCCGGGGATGCTGCCGCGCAGACCCCGGCGGCCGGCTGGCCCGGGACTGCCTCCGGGCCGTCGTGCGGCGGCCGGCGGCGCAGCCGGCCGAACAAACTCCGGCGGGCCGCCCGGCGCCCGCCCAGGCTCTCGCCGGCGGCGTCCGGGCCGGGGACGGCGCCGCCCGCCGCGGCGGGCGGGAGATACGTCACGTCTTGACTCGAATGCGAAGAGTAGTCGCCGTTGGCCGCGATGGGCGGCGGGTACGTCACGATGGAATCTCCTTGAGGGGTAACCGGGAGGCAGCACGCCAGGGCGTCAGAAGGGGTGCCTGCCCCCGCGGGAGTTAAGGCGCCTGACCCGGCGATCGGCCGCGCTAACCGGCGGCGTTCCGTGCCGTCACGGGGCCGGCCGTGCAGAGCGGGGAGTTCACGGCGATCAAGCGAACAAAACCCCTAACCCAGCAGTTATTCACCGAAGGTGATCGTAGCAGGATCGAGAGTCACAATCGGCCGTAGCAAATGAATCCAGTGGGATGAATCCAGTGGGATTGCATGGGCCGGCCGGAGGGCACTACGGCCGCCACCGCCACCGCTACCGCCACCGCCTTCGCCGCGGGCGACGGTCACGGCGCGTTTGCGGAGACCGGACGCCGGCTCCGGGCGGCTCCGGGCGGCGTGATTGACTGAGGCGCGCGAGGGCGGCCGACGGGTTGGAGGTTGCCCATGGCTGACCTGCGGGTCCTGTTCATTGGCGGCAGCGGCGTTATCAGCTCTGAGGCGTCGCGGCTGGCCGTGCGGCGCGGCATCGGGCTGTCGGTGCTGAACCGCGGCGCCACGCAACTGCGCCCGCTGCCCCCGGAAGCCAGCGTGCTGCGCGGGGATATCCGCGATACGGCGTCGGTGCGCGAGGCGCTGGGGGACCGCGAATTCGACGCGGTGATGAACTAGGTGGCCTTCACGCCAGAATATGTCCAGGCCGACATCGATCTTTTCCGCGGTGCTGCAGCGGCTCGATGAGATGGCCGCGCGCCTGAGCACAGCGACGTTCGCCACCTGCGTCTACGCCGTGCTGGACCCGGTGGCCGGGGCATGCGTGATCACCGTCGCAGGCCACCTGCCGCCCGTGCTGGCCACCCCGGACGGCAAGACGGAAGTAATCGGCATCCCGGCCGGCCTGCCGCTCGGGCTGGGGGCCGAGACGTTCGGCGTCGTGGACGTCCCGCTGCCGCCGGGTGCTGTTCTCGCCCTGTACACGGACGGCCTGGTCGAGAGCCGGGTCAGGCCCTTCGACGAAGGCGTCGAGGCGCTTTGTGATGCCCTGGCTGGCTGCCAGGGGCCGCTCCCTGGTATCTGCGACGCCGTCATCGGCAAACTCTGGGAGCGCGGCGAGGACGACACGACGCTGGTCCTCGCGCGCATCCCGGGCGTCCCGGCAGCACGGATCGCGCCGGCGTGAGCCCCGCCGCCCGGGCCAGCTCCCCGGCCGGGCCGTAAGCGCAGCTACCAGGGCGGGCCCCCGGCCAGGCCGTAAGCGCGGCTACGGGGCGTATTCCCCCGATGGGAAGTCGCACTCGAGCGTCACGTACTCCTCCGCACCTTCGCCCCGATCCCCGTTCAGCGGGCCCCCGGGCCCGGCCCCGTCGGCGAACCGCCGGACCTCCGTGCTGGTAACGACCTGCAGCGGCGCCTCCAGTTCACCGCCCGGTTCCTCCAGCGGCGCCACCCGGACGGGCATGTCGTCGGGAAAGTCGGCGAGAGCCTTGCGGACCTGCCCGACGGTCCAGGCGCTGACCTCGTGCTTGACCAGTTTCATCGTCAGCCCTCGCCCTCTTCGTCCCGTGCACCCCGGCCAGCCGCTGGCGTACCCCGCTCACGCGGCGCACGGCATCTGCTGCTATTCGTCATGATCGCGTCCCCTTCAACTGTCCTACAGGCAGTTTGCCGCCAACCGCTGACAATCTCAGCGGGTTGGCCACCTCCGGGCAGCCGGGCGCTTGTTTTTGTACGCGGGTGGCCGTGCCCAGGCCTAGGCCGGCGGCCCGATCGTCGCGGCTTCGGGGCCGAACCGCGCGACGTAGCCGGGATGGACCTGCTTCCAGCGGCTGGCGGCCGGGGGCTCGGCCCCGTCCAGCCGCGCGGCCAGCGCCTCCAGGCAGACGTGCCACCGGCCCCGTCCCGGGCGGCCTTGCCCTGCGTCTCGATCGTGTCGGTGAACGTCAGCGTGCAGCCGCTGCCGTCCGGCCGGAGCTCCCAGCGCAGTACGTCCGGGCCCCAGCGGTAGGCGAACACCCGCGGCGGATCGTAGACCAGAACCTCCCCGTTGAACGGGGGCGCCTCGGCCCCCCGGAACGTGAACCGCATGGTCCCTCCCGGCCGCAGATCCGCCTCAACGTCCTGCGGGAACCAGTGGCTGAGCTCGGCCGGATCGGTCAGCGCCGCCCAGACCTTCTCCGGGGGATGGGCGAACCGCCGCGCGAAACGCAGCACGAAGCGGCCTTCCCCGGCGTGCAGTGTGCCGTTCACGAACTCATCTCCTCCGTCGGCTCCCCGGGGCTGGCCCCGGCGGGAGGCTCTCCGGGCCGGGCGGCTGGCCCGGCGTCCAGATGGTGCTCAAGTGCATCGAGGTGACGGGCCCAGAATTCCCGGTACGGACGCAGCCAGGCGTCGACTTCGGCCAGCGGCCCGGGCCGCAGTTCGTACCAGCGCCGCTGGGCGTCCTGCCGGACCCGCACCAGGCCTGCTTCGCGCAGCACGCGCAGGTGCTTGGACGTCCCCGGCTGGCTGAGGCCAAGCAGGCCGGCCAGTTCGCCAACCGGGCGCGGCCCGTCCAGCAGCAGGTCCAGCACGCGCCGGCGCACCGGTTCGGCCAGGACCGCGAACGTCTCCGATGCCATGACCGTATATAACCAGGACGGAATATTACTGTCAAGGCATATACTAAATCCGCACGCAGAAATCGTTTGCATAAATGGATCGCTAAAAGATCGGGGAAATGGAATGCGGGTATGCGTCACAATCCACGCCATGGGCCGGGTCAGTGCATGGGCCGGGTCTGTGCATTGGCCGGTGGCTGATGCGAGACTGGCCGAATGACGCATGAGCACGAAACCCTCCCGGATGGATCGACGGACGACCCGGTGTGCGCGGTCGCGCATGGTGCGCCGGCCCCGCGGCCGTGACCCGTACCCTGGTCGCCGTTTTCACTTCACCGGTCGCCGAATTCCTGCTGCGCTACGGCGCGGATTGCGGTTTCCGGGTCATGCTGCTGGAGCCCGACGCCGGGCGCGCGGCTACGGCCCAGATCCCGGGGGCGGAGGTGGCCACGTCACCGGACGATCTGGACCCTTCCGCCGATGTCGTGGTCACCGACCATCACCGGCCCGAACTGGGGACGGTGCTGCGTGACCTGCTGGCCGGCAAGGCCCGGTGGATCGGCGTGATGGGCAATCCCCGGCACCCGGCGCCGTACCTCCAGACCCTGCAGGAGATGGGGGTGTCCCGGGAAGAAATCGACGGGGTGCACCGCCCGGTAGGCCTGAACATCGGATCGCGGCTCCCGGCGGAGATCGCCATCGCCACTCTGGCTGGCCTGCTGGCTGACCGCAACGGACGCCCGGGCGGTTTCACCTTCTGAGGGATCGCACGGGCGGTTTCACCTTCTGAGGGATCGCACGGGCGGGATCGCGGCGGCCGGGCCTGCCCGCGGGAACGATTGCTGCGCCGGTCTGCCGCTCCGTCTGATGGGGAGGTGCCGCAGCCCCTGAGGGAGCTGGGCGGCCGCTCCGTCCGGTTCCGGCCACGTCACCGCCGATACGGCCCCGGGGCCGGAGGGCCGGGCAACTGGGCGCCGAGCCGCCGGTGACCGCTATAGGCGATCCGCCACCTGTGACGGCCCCTGTGCGCCACAAGTGGAGATCTTGGTATTCGTGCGCCGTCTAGGGCAGCGCGATACCGTGCGTGTCAGAATTGACGGAAAGCGTTGTCCACATTAACTGGGGCCTTCTGAGCTGGTCAACGGGTTTAGTCGCGTCGTGGGCAAAATATCCGTTTTACCCATTGTTATCACCGGCTAACTATTCGGCATTGTCACCAAGAGAAATTGCCGAATAGCTTTGTGTAGTAAAGCGCCGGGGTGACGGTTCACCGTGGCACGCCCGTATCCTGTGGGTACTGATCAGTAACAGCTACGCCTGGTGCAGCCCGAACGTTACGTGGTGCAAGAGACCAGTGAGACGTTCGTTACAGAGATTCGGCTCGCTCTTTGAGGGCGCGGTTCAGCGCCTGGAAACTCGTCTCGGCGCGGGCCAGGGCCTTGGCGGAGAAGGGGACGAGTGCCCCGCGGAAGGTCTCGCTCTGCACCACCAGCGTCCCGCCGTTCGCGGCACCGAGCGTGAAGCCGTGCTCCCCGCTGAGGATGCCGGGCAGCCGGGAGGCCCATCGCAGCTCGGTTCCCGCCGTCGCCGCGGTGATCGCGGGCTTTATCGTCATCGGCCGCCCGCCCGCCGGAACGCTGCGCAGCCTAATCCTGCGCCCGACGGCGATCTCGCCGGACGCCTCCGGGAACAGCGGGTTCCAGTCCTGATAGCGGCTCAGGTCGGTCAGGATCGCCCACACCTTCATCGGCGGTGCGTCGATCCACGTCGTCGCGGATACCGTCTTCACCTGCTGCGCCTCCCGGGCCGTCGGGCCCGGCGCTCACCGCGCCGCCAGGCCCGGGGACTTCCTACCACCCGTCCGTCCCGGCGCGGCATGGGGGTAGCCGCGGAAGCGGCCGGCCCGGCCGGAGCGGGTGGTCCCGCGCACCCGGATCACGGCGCGGCCCGCACCAGGCCGTCGGCCAGCTGGAACAGCCGCGAGGGCTGCAGGGCATCGGTGCGGCTCCAGAGCGTGCCGTCCACCATGTCGTGCTGCCCGACGTGCGTCACCTCGCCGAAGCCGTGCTGGTCCAGCAGCGCGGACATCCCGGCCGGGTCAAGGAACGTCCGCCACGGTTCGCCGCGCTCGGCCGCGGCCGGCGCGACCAGCCGGGCGTATGCACGGCCCCGCGCATCCTGCAGGCCCGCGGGCACCGCGTATTCGGCGATCAGTTCCGTGCCGGGAGCGCAGCGGCTGATGACCGACAGCATTCCGGCGATGGCCTGCCGGGTGAGATACATGGTGACGCCGAGCAGGCTGATCAGTGCGGGCCGGGAGAAATCGAATCCGGCGCTGGCCAGCTGCCCGGCCAGCGCCGCGCTCTCCAGGTCGGCTTCTGCGTACCGCAGGTCGCCGAGGGCGGCGGTCCCGGTGGCGGCGAGCATCCGGCGTTTCCACCGTTGCGTTGCCGGGTGATCGGCCTCGACGACCCGGACGCGGCGGGCCAGCGGTGACCGGTAGGCGAAGGAGTCCAATCCCGCGCCGAGGATCACGTACTGGGTGACGCCACAGCGGAGGGCGCCGGCGAGGCGAGCCTCGGTGTACCGGCTGCGCGTGGTCACGGTCGCCCGGGCCCCCGCCAGGACCGGGTGCGAGCCGTGGCTGCGGTGGTAACTGAGCAATTCGTCCGCGCGGTCGGCCAGGAACAGGGCAGCCAGCGTGTCGGAGAAGATGAGCGGCTCGTGATCGACGATCAGGTGGGCGGCGCGGGCCGCCGCCGAGGTCAGCGCGGTCGGGCTCGGTTGTCCGGAATTCCCCATAGAGCCAGACGCTATAACCAACCGACATTATAGCACAAAATTAAATCTTCCAAAAGGCAGTGAACATTGCAATGCGGTATTGATTATCAGCCATTCAGGCGACGGCGGAGCAGGTCGGCAGCGGTGTCCAGTGCGTCGGTGAACTCGTCGGTGGTACCGAGGAGCACCGTGTCCGTGTCGTCCGGTGCGGGGCCGGGGCCCGCCGTGTGACCCGTGTCCGCCGCTGTACCGTGACCGGCGTCGGCCGCTATGCCGTGACCCGTGTCCGCCGCTGTGCCGTGACCGGCGTCCGGGCCGGTGATCCGGCCGGTGCCGGGGTCTGCGGCCTGCGTGCGCCCGGCCGCCCGCGCGCGGCTGACCACCCTGGCCTGCCCGGGGGCGCCGCGGTCCTGGCCGTTGGTGGTGGCCTGGTCGTACGCGGGGTCCTGGCTGGCCGGGTCCCGGCCGTTCCGGCTGGCCGCGCCGGCCGCCGTCCTGGGCCGGCTGAGCTGATCGTAGATGGCGGTCTGCAACTCCCGTAGCGGGGGCATGTCGCCCGGCGGCCGCAGGCTGCGCAGTGATCCGGCGATCACCTGGCCCGCGGTTTCCACGCCGTCGGCGAACCGGCTGACCGCCCCGGCGAGCCCTTCGATCCGCTCCCCGCCGGCCTTCTCCCCGCCGGCCTTCTCCCCGCCGGCCTTCCTCCCACCGGGCGCCTCCCGGCCGCCGGCCTTCGTGTCCCCGCCGGCCTTCTCCCCGCCGTCGCCCGTCTTCTTCCCGCCGGGGGCTTTCTGGCCGGCGTGCGCAGCCTCCACCGCGGCCTGCAGGGTGAGCGAGGCGTGCGCTATCCGGCGGCCGATCCCGGTCAGGCCGTACGCGAGGCGCGCGGTCATCGGCGGCCGGGACGGTTCGTCGGCCAGCCGGTCCGCCGACGCCTCGGCATCCGAACGCGCCTGCCGCGCGGCCCGCCCCGCTGGTCCCGCCGACAGCCGCTGGGCGTGGGCGTCCATGCCGCCGGGCCGTGCGCAGGCGCGCAGCACCACCGCCGCATAGTGCGCCTGAGTCTCGAACAGCCGGGCCAGCTTCTGCTGTGCCGACTCACCCTCCCAGGACGGCCAGGCCAGGTAACCGATCAGGGCCAGCGCCGCGCCGATGCCCGTCCCGACCAGCCGGGCGCCCGCGGTCTGCTCGGCCGTCTCGCCGAGCAGTGCCATCAGCAGCACCACGAAGTCGGTAAGGAACACCGCGAACAGCAGGTAGTTCACGGCGAAGATGGCGTAGGCGATGGTCATCGTCACGCCGACCGCCGCCACCAGCGCCGCGGTCCCGACGTGCAGCAGCAGCGCCGTGGCGACGCCCAGGCCGGCTCCGATCACCGTGCCGGCCGCCCGCTGGACACCGCGGTAGATCGTGGACGCGTAGTCGGGCCGCAGCACGATGAGGATGGTCAGCACGATCCAGTAACCATGCGGCAGGCCGGAAGCCTCCGCGACGATCTCGCCGATGCCCGCGACCACGGCCAGCCGCAGCGCGTGCCGTCCCGTTTCGGTTGACGTCCCGGCGCTGGCGCGGAGCGCCGCGAGCGACGCCCTCAGGTCGGCGCGTCTCGTTCCCCGCCGGTGGCCGGGGTGCGGGACGGGATCAGCGGTTGGCTCGGTGTCCCGCAGGTCCAGGCGCCGGAGGATCCGGACCGCCCCGCGCATCTCGCCGAGCAGCGACGCCGCCGCCCACCGCCACGGAGCATCCGGCGGCACCTCGATCGCCGCGAGCGACTCCAGCAGCGCATCCGCTCGTTCCCGGTGCCCGCGCCGCGCCTCCAGCGCGTCGGCGAGCCCGCCGAGAATCCTCGCGACCGGTTCCAGCACGCTGCAGTCGGAGCCATAGCTGGCCAGCGCGGCCAGGCTCACCCGGATGCGCCCGGCCTGCTCGAGCAGCAGCAGGAACCGGTACCGTTCCTGCGCCCGCAGAAGCGGGTTCGGGTCGTGCACCGCGTCCGAGCCGAACCCGGCGGGCGGCGGGACCGGCCCGTCCGCGGTCCGCCGGCAATTCTGCTCCGCGTAACGTGCGAGCGCCTGGTACACGCCCGCGAGCGAGGTGCGCTCCTGGTTCCCGCGGGTGACCGCCCACGACGCGACCACCAGCGCGCCCTGCCACAGGCCGCCGGCCAGCACGAGCCCCGCGCGGACCACGGCGTCCCCGGGCGGCAGCGGCATGGCGCTGGCGATCACCAGCTGAACGGCCCACTGCAGGCCCACCACCTGGAACCGCTGCCCCAGCGTGGCCAGCAGCCCGGACAGGTAGCTGAAGATCAGCACGGCCGGGAACAGCAGCCAGCCGCTGGCGTACGCGGCCACCCCGCCGGTGAACGTGGCCACCGCCATGCCGAGCGCCGCGAGCACGACCGCGCTCACCCGCGTCCGCGAGGCGCCCTGGAAGGACACAAACCCGGCGGGCAGCGCCCCGAGGCATGCATAGACGCCGTACTCCAGATGGCCGGTGGCCAGGCCGAGCGCGAGCGGGGTGATCATCCCGGCCCCGGCCCGCAGCCCGCGGGGAATGTCGGTATCCGACCAGCGGAACGCGCCGAAATTCAGCCAGCCGCCCTGGCTCAGCTCGGCGGCGAGCATCCTGCGGCTGGACCGGAACCAGGCCGCGATCGGTGACAGCGCCTTCCCACTCACGGACGGATATCTCCCATGGTCGCGCGCTCGCATGCGGGCATCGGGACGACATTAACGCGCCGTCCCGGCCGGCTGCCGCCCGCGTGTGGCGGTGCCCGGCCCGAACCGCTAAGCTGACCGCCATGCGAACCGCGCCGGGCCTGCTGTGGTGGCGCCGCCTCTAGGCGGCGTGATGGCTCGCGTACTGCGCAGATCATGAGACGATCGCCCGGGTAACGGCGGTCGTTTCCCTTTTCCGCCGTGGCCGGGCCCGGACAAAGGTGCCCACGTGGACTCCGAACCGCGAGACGAGCTGACCACCTTCGAGACCGCCGGCGGCGTGCGGGTCACCCGCACCGCGGGCCCGTTCCATCCCGACCTGCTGGCCGACGTCTCGCGGGCCGTCGATGAGCGCCGCGGCGGCGTGCTCAGCTCCGGCATGGAGTACCCCGGGCGCTACAGCCGGTGGCACATCGCCTACGCCGACCCATGCGTGGAGATCGTGGCCCGCGGCCGGCGGATCGGTGCCCGCGCGCTGAACGACCGCGGCCGGGTCGTGCTGCCGATGATCAGCGCGGCCTTGCTGCGGGCCGGCACCGCGGACCCGGACGGGGGCGCCGCGGCCGGCGGCGTGCAGGTCGTCATCCCGGAGCCGGACCGCGGCTACACCGAGGAGGAGCGCAGCCGCCGGCCCACCGTGTTCAGCGCGCTGCGGGAGATCATCGCGGCCTTCCGCTGCGAGGACTCCCACCTGGGCCTGTACGGGGCGTTCGGGTACGACCTGGCGTTCCAGTTCGAGCCGGTCCGGCTGAACCTGGAGCGCCCCGCCGACCAGCGTGACCTCGTGCTGCACCTGCCCGACGAGATCTACGTGCTGGACCGCAAGCGGGAGCAGGCCACCCGGTACGCCTACGAGTTTGAGGCCGGCGGCGTGTCCACCGCCGGGCTGCCCCGCCGTACCGGGCGCACCGGCGCGGCCGCCGGGCCGCCGCAGGCGCCGCAGGACCTGCCCGAGCAGCCCAAGCCCGGCTCCTACGCCCAGGTGGTGGGTGAGGCCAGGGAGCGGTTCGCGCGCGGCGACCTGTTCGAGGTCGTGCCCGGCCACGTGTTCTACGGCCGCTGCCCGCTCCCGTCGGCGTTCTACGAGCAGCTGCGGCAGCGCAATCCGGCGCCGTATGAGTTCATGTTCAACCTGGGGGAGGGGGAGTACCTGGTCGGCGCGTCCCCGGAGATGTACGTCCGGGTCACCGGCGACCGGGTGGAGACCTGCCCGATCTCCGGCACGATCGCCCGGGGCGAGGGCCCGCTGGAGGACGCGGAGAACATCCGCACCCTGCTCGGATCGGCCAAGGAAGAGTCCGAGCTGACCATGTGCACCGACGTGGACCGCAACGACAAGTCACGGGTCTGCGTGCCGGGCAGCGTCCAGGTCATCGGGCGCCGCCAGATCGAGATGTACAGCCGGGTAATCCACACCGTCGACCACGTTGAGGGTCGGCTGCGGCCCGGGTTCGACGCGCTCGACGCCTTCCTCACGCATATGTGGGCGGTCACCGTCACCGGCGCGCCCAAGATGTGGGCGATGCAGTTCATCGAGGACCACGAGGCGACGCCGCGGCGCTGGTACGGCGGCGCGGTCGGGGCGATCGGCTTCGACGGCGGCATGAACACCGGCCTCACCCTGCGGACCGCGCACATCCGGGACGGGATCGCGGCCGTGCGGGCCGGCGCCACCCTGCTGTTCGACTCCGACCCGGACGCCGAGGAACGCGAGACGCAGATCAAGGCGCGGGCGCTGATAGAAACCCTCAAAGATGCCGAACGGGCTGCTGCTCGGCTGGCCACCGGCGCAGGCGTACCCGCGGCGGCCGGCGGGCCGGCGCCGGAGCCTCCCGGAGCCGGGATGCGCGTCCTCCTGGTGGACCACCAGGACTCGTTCGTGCACACGCTCGCGGATTACTTCCGCCAGCAGGGTGCGGAGGTGACCACGCTGCGGGCAGGCTTCAGCCCGGCACTGCTGGATTCCTACGCCCCGACCTGGTGGTGCTCTCGCCGGGGCCCGGGCGGCCAGCGGACTTCGCCTGCGGCGACCTGCTCGCCGAACTCGACGACCGGGGGCTGCCGGTGTTCGGCGTGTGCCTGGGGCTGCAGGCCATGGTGGAGCACGCCGGCGGGGAACTGTCCCTGCTGGCCGAACCCGCGCACGGTAAGCCGGGGGTCGTCCGGGTCACCGGCGGCGAATTGCTGGATGGCCTGCCGGGTGCGTTCACCGGCGCGCGCTACCACTCCATCTACGCCCGGCCCGAGCAGGTCAAGGGCGGATTCGAGGTGACGGCGACGACCCCGGACGGCGTGGTGATGGCCATCGAGAACCCCGCGGCTGGGCGCTGGGCCGTCCAGTTCCACCCGGAGTCGATCCTGACCGCCTCCGGCCGGGCCGGCCACAGGTCATCGCCAACGTCCTCCGCCTCACCCGCGCCCGCGCCGTGTTAGCCCGGGGGGACGAC
>CAVRHH010000027.1:0-116367 GCA_963720945.1 uncultured Actinomycetes bacterium
TCCGGGGTGGCCGCCGAGCTGGGGGTGACCGGGGATGGGTCACCGGGCGGGGTGACCGAGGCGGTGTGCGCGGCGCTGGGGGCCGGGCTGGGGGTGCTGGTGCTGGATAACTTCGAGTCCCCCTGGATGGCTGACCCGCTGCCGGTCGAGGAACTGCTGCGCATCCTGGCGGCGATCCGGCAGGCCGGGCTGGCGGTCAGTTCCCGGGGGACCGGCCGCCCGGCCGGGCTGCGGTGGCGCGACTTTGCCATGGTCAGCCCGCTGCCACTGGGGGATGCGCGGCGGTTGTTCGCGGCCGTGGCCGGGCCGGGTTTGCTGGCTGACCCGCGGCTGGATGAGCTGCTCGGCGAGCTGGATGGGGTGCCGCTGGCGGTCGAGCTGATGGCCTACGCCGCCCAGGGCCAAGACGATCTGGCCGAGGTCGCGGCGCGGTGGCGGGCCGAGCGGACCGGCATGCTGCAGCGGATGGGCGGGGCGGCCCGGGAGCTGAGCGTGCCGGTCTCGGTGGAGGCCTCGGTCACCTCCCCGCTGATGACCGAGGCGGCGCGGCGACTGCTGAGCCTGCTGGGCGTGCTGCCCGACGGCACCGCCCGCGGCGACTTGGCCGAGCTGCTGCCGGATGATGGGCTGGCCGGGGCGGCCGTGCTGCGGCAACTCGGGCTGGCCTTCGGTGAAGGCGACCGGCTGCGCACCCTGGCCCCAGTCCGCGAGCACATCGCCGCCGCTGATCCGCCCGCCCCCGCCGACCTGGACCAGATGATTAGCCACTACGCCCAGCTCGCCGCGACCACCGGAGACCAGGTTGGCACCGGCGACGGGGCCCGGGCCGTGACCCGGCTGCAAGCCGACACCGGCAACATCACCGCCATGCTCCAGCGGGCCGCCGCAGCCAGCCGCACCGATCAGCTCGCCGAGGCCATCTACGGTCTGGCCAAGTACTGGCGGTTCACCGGGTTCACCCAGCCAGCACTCATCACCACCGCCGAGCAAGCGATCAGCGCGCTCGGCACCGCCTTCCAGCAGGCGCAAACATCGAAAGCCCTGGGTGACATCGCCCTGGACCCGGTCCGATCACGACGGCGCGCGGGCCCGGTATGAGCAGGCGCTGCCGCTGTACCAGCAGGTCGGGGCGGTGCTCGGCGAGGCCAACTGCATCCGGGGCCTGGGTGACATCGCCCTGGACCGCTCCGATCACGACGGCGCGCGGGCCGTATGAGCAGGCGCTGCCGCTCTACCGGCAGGTCGGGGCGTGCTCGGCGAGGCCAACTGCATCCGAGAGCCTCGGCGACATCGCGCTGGCGCGCTCCGACCACGACGGCGCGCGGGCGTATGAGCAGGCGCTGCCGCTCTACCGGCAGGTCGGCGACGTGCTCGGCGAGGCCAACTGCATCCAGGGCCTCGGCGACATCGCGCTGCGCGCTCGGACCACGACGCGGCGCGCGCGGCGTATGAGCAGGCGTTGCCGCTCTACCGCCAGGTCGGCGACGTGCTGGGCGAGGCCAACTGCATCAAGAGCCTCGGCGACATCGCGCTGGCGCGCTCGGAGCACGACGCGGCGCGCGCGGCGTATGAGCAGGCGTTGCCGCTCTACCGCCAGGTCGGCGCCGTGCTGGGCGAGGCCAACTGCATCCAGAGCCTCGGCGACATCGCGCTGGCGCGCTCGGATCACGACGCGGCGCGCGCGGCGTATGAGCAGGCGTTGCCGCTCTACCGCCAGGTCGGCGACGTGCTGGGCGAGGCCAACTGCATCCAGAGCCTCGGCGACATCGCGCTGGCGCGCTCGCAGCACGACGCGGCGCGCGCGGCGTATGAGCAGGCGTTGCCGCTCTACCGCCAGGTCGGCGCCGTGCTGGGCGAGGCCAACTGCATCCAGAGCCTCGGCGACATCGCGCTGGCGCGCTCGGAGCACGACGCGGCGCGCGCGGCGTATGAGCAGGCGTTGCCGCTCTACCGCCAGGTCGGCGACGTGCTGGGCGAGGCCAACTGCATCCAGGGCCTCGGCGACATCGCGCTGGCCCGGTCCGATCACGACGCGCGCGCGGGCCCGGTATGAGCAGGCGCTGCCGCTGTACCAGGCAATCGCGGACCCCTACTCCACCGGATGGACAAATATCCGTCTGGCCCGGCTGGACACGCCCGGGAACAGCGAACGAGCCCGCCACTGGAGGGCAGCCCGCGAAGCATGGGCCAGCATCGGGCGAAACGATCTCATCGAGTCGATGAAAGCTGAGTTCGAGTAACAGCCTGCGGTAACCACGGATCGGAGAGGCCTATCGTGCAGCGCCCGGAATATACAGGGGATGATCTTGACACTCCTAATGGTGATGCGTGGCAGAAGCGCAGATCAGAGGCGTACACCCAGGTGAGTCCCCCACTTCTTGAAACCGCTGCTTCTTCGGGTCGCCTCCCAGGTGTTCATGGCGTGGAACGGTTCGTGGAACGGCTGCCCGATAATCCCAGCTCAGCGGGGGCCAGCAGAGCAATGGGCCGTGCTATCTGTGCAGCTAGCGCACGCGTCGCACCGGGCCGTACTTCTTGTAAACGGCAGGTCAGCGGTTCGAATCCGCTCACCGGCTCCACGAGGTCTTCACGTTTCAGTGAGGCCTATTTTCACGTTTTGGTCTGACATTCCAGGCGCGCCTGTGGTTTCGGTGTGGGTGCCGGCCGTGCCGGGTGCGGTGTGTGCCTGGCTGGTTGCTTTCTGTCCGGGGTGCGTGTTTGCGGGCATGCTTATGCTGCCTGCATTGTGGTGATCGTGCTGGTGAGGGGTGCCGGGCGCGGGCTATGGCGGGGCAGCGGTGAGGCTGGCGAGGGTTTTGCGGCGGCGCTTGCGGGTTCTGGGGGGGAGCCCGGCGGCGGCGCGGCGCTGGTTTTCTTCTTGCCGGGCGTCCCATGCGGCGAGGATCCGCTGGTTGCGGACGATCAGCGGGGTGGCGGTGAACAGCATCAGGGGCGCCAGGCCCATCAGGCGGCACCAGCCGCGGGAGATGTCGTTGCTGGCGGGGTCCTTGGCGGTGGCGAAGCCGCGTTCGGCGCCGGTGCGGCGGGCGTAGGAGCGGCGGTGCGCGGCGGAGGGATAGTCATGCTTCTGCGCGGTTTTCGCGGTGGCCTGAGGCGGGACGGTGATGGTCTGCTGGGTGCAGCATTCCTGCGGGTGCTGCTGCGGGTGCTGCAGGATTTCCGGGCGGTCCCGGTCAAGGGTCATTGAGGCGGGCCGGAGAGGGCAGCGGATTTTGCCCATGACCGCGGGGCAGGTGACGCGGTGGTAGCCGTCGGCGTCGTCGCGGGTGAGGCGGCCGGGCTTGCAGCGGGCGAGCTCAGCGGTCTTCGCGTCGTGGGCTGCGGCCTGTTCCCTGGTGGCGCCGCGGGCCAGCGGGCCGAGTTCCAGCAGCGTGCTGGGTGCCGCGGGGCAGTAGAGGTTGCCGTTGGCGATGATGGCGCCGTCGTGGGTGCCTTTGGGGCCGCGGTCGTGCGGGTGCAGGTCCTGGGCGAGCTGCGCGCCTGCGGCTCTGAGCGGGAGGGCCCAGGCATCAGCGTCGCGGTGGGCGTAGCCGGAGCCGGCGAGGATGCCGCCGGGCGGGATGCCGGCGGCGGGCATCGCGGTCAGGACGGGGACGAGGGCGCGGACCGGGTCGTGGCGGCAGGACGGCAGCGTGGCGCGGCGGGCGAGCTCGGGAACCGGCGGGCCGTTCTCGCCGGGCATCATGATCCCGGCGGACAGGTAGTAACCGTAGAACAGCTCGTCTTGGCGGCGCAGCAGGTTGTTCTTGCGGTGCCCCCGGGAGGCCTCGCGGTCGGCGCACTCGCCTGCTTTGGCCGGGGGCGGGCGGGAGAATGTCTCCATATCCGTCCAGTCCACGGCCAGCGAGCTGCTGGCGTCCTTGAACTCTTCCGGGACGGATGCCTCCAGCAGGTCATCGCAGGTGCGCTGCAGCCGATCGGAGGGCAGCCCGCCGGGTTCGTCCCTGGCGAGGGCGCCGGCGATCAGGCCGAAAGTACGCTCGGCCTGCCGGTAGGTGAGCAGGTGGGGGCCGTGTTTCCACTCCGCGGTCACGCCGGGCCGCCGCTGGTCTTTGCCGCTGAGCGCGGTCAGCGCCTGGTGCACGCGGGTGAGGTGGGCGGGCCGGTGATCGGCCTGGGCCAGGCACATCCCGGCCAGCAGGGTGCGGGCCGTCAGCTGCCGGGCGCGCACGCCCACGGGGAGCGCCGCCTCGATCCGCGGTGCGACGCCGGAGGCGTCGATGACCGCCTCGAGCACCGCCAGCGGGATCATGGCTGCCGGGCCGCCCCGAGCAGCCTGACCGCCTCGGCCTCGCCGGCCGGCTCCAGCCCGGCGACGAGATCGCCCAGGCGCTGGGAGCAGCTGATCCCGGCCGCGTGCATGAACGTGGCCAGCCCCAGCAGCTCCGCGCAGCCGGCCAGCCAGGTGGCGCGCAGCCGGGACGTGTCCAGCCGCGGCAGCCCCGACCCGCCGTCCAGCGCGCTGATCAGCGGGTTCGTGATGTTCCGGCGCCCGGGGTCAGTCCCGCCGCAGATTAGGCCGTTCCCGGCGGACCGGGCCGCCGCCAGCAACCGGGCGTGATAGCGCGAAAGGACGGGAACGGCCCGCGCCCGCCTGCCGCCGACAGCGACCACGAGCCCGCCGGACCGGGCGGTCACGTCGCTGCCGCGCACGTCACGCAGGCCGGCGCGGATCAGGCCCGCGCCAGCCCCGGGGCAGATCAGCCCGGACGCCCGTATCCGCCGCTCGCGGGTGGGCTGGGCATCGGCCAGGGCGAGGAAGCCATCGATCTCCGCGGCTGTATAGGGCGCCTTGGGCCGTTCCCGGGGCAGCGGCACATCGGCGGGGTGAAGCTGCGGCACCACCCGCCGGGCGATGAACCGCTGGCTGGTGCGCAGCGTGCGCCGCGTCACGCCCGGCAGGCCCGGCGCGGACCGGGCGAACCGCTCGATCACCGATGGGTGGAACACCACCTGGGGATCTAGGTCCAGGCCCAGCGACGCCGCGTAATCAGCGAGCCGGCCCGCCGCCCACAGCAGGTTCTTCGCCCGTTCCCGCCCGGCCGGGGCGACCTGGCTGATCACATCCCGGGCGAACGCTGCCGCCCGCGGCGATACCGGCAACGGCCGCCACCGCCCGATATAGGCGGCTACCCCAGGCTCCACAAGGCCTCCCAGGCGGGAACTTCCACAGGACTATACTGTGGAGAGCGTCCAGGCCTCCGGATCTGAGACGGTGTGCCGCATGAAACCAAGCCCAGCCCAGCGCGCGGCCCGCGACCGGATCGCCGGCGAGCTGGCCCGGGCGGGCCTCGCGCTGCCCGGCACCCTCACCGTCCGCTCCTGCGCTTGCGGCAAGCCGAACTGCCGCTGCCACGCCGACCCGCCCCGCCTGCACGGCCCCTACGCCGAATGGACCCGCAAGATCGGCGGCAAAACCATCACCCGCCGGCTCACCCCGGACGAGCTGGCCGATTACCAGCCGCTGTTCGGCAACGCGAAGAAACTCCGCGCCCTGATCGCCGAACTGCAGGACCTCACCCTCGAAATCCTCGAGGAACACCGCACCCAGGAGACGTAAACGCCCACCGAACCGGAGCCGCATGCTCCGGAAAACGTGGGCCAAGCCCGCTTAACCCGTGGGCAGCCCCCCAGCCAGACCCCGTTTGCCCAGGCCAGCCCCAAACGTGAAGACCTCTCCACTCGGGAAGGCCGTGAAGTGCGGCGGCTTGTCTGCCGTTTCCGGGACTCCCACCGCTGGGCCGGGACGGGAGTCCATTTGGAGTCCGCCCCGAATTGGACCGTTCACTGCCTCACGCTCCGCGGGATCTGGCTGACGACCTTCTGCGCGGCCTGCCGGGACACCTCGGCGGCCACCGCAGCGTAGTCGCGGGTCATCTTCGAGCCCGAGTGGCCGACACGGTCGGAGACGATCCGGATGTCCACTCCGGAGGCGAGCAGCTGTGAGATGTGGGCGTGGCGGATGTCCTGCAGGCGGATCGGCGGCAGGTGCGCGGCGAACGCCAGCCGCTCGAAGGTGTCGGTCACCGCGCCCGGGTGCCAGGCGGTGCCGTCCTCGCGGGTGAAGACGAGCCGGGTGTCCTGCCACGCCTGCCCCCAGGAGAGCCGCTCACGGTTCTGCAGTCGCTTCCACGCCTTCAGCGTCTCAATGTCCTGGTCGACCAGTGGGACCTCGCGGTGGCCCGCGTCGCTCTTCGGGCCGCCTTCGACGACTTCCCAGCCGGCCTGGACCCGGGCCGTGGTGACGTGGATGACTCCGGCATCCAGGTCGACGTCGGCCCATCGGAGGCCGCACAGCTCGCCATAGCGCATGCCGGTCCCGGCGGTCGCCTCGAAGACGGTCAGGCGCCCGTCGAGATGGGCGAGCAGGACATGCTCATCGAACCCACGCCGGAACCGAAGTCGACCAGGATGCTGACGGCCGTGATGCCTATGGTCGACGCGGCCACCGCCAGTGGAGCGGACACAGGTCAGAGCTTCCCCCGCACACTTGGACACCCCCGGGCCGCCGGTCACCGTACGGCCCACCGGCCCAGGCCGGCCGGGCCCGGTGCCGCGACCGTGCCGTCCGGGCCCGGCACCCGGCCCGGGGAGACCCCGGCGGGCTCGGTGACCGCATACCCGCTTGACGTCCCCGGAGCCCTCGGGGCCCCGGATCCGATCGGATCCGGGGGCCTGTCGCCGGTGGAAATCGTGTTGCTGACCGCTCCTCAAGCCATGTCACAGGCACTTTCGGGACCGCACTGCGGGGCCCGCCTGGCGCCTGCCAACGCACCGCAGCCCGGATACCCGCGAAGTGCCGATGCCAGACGCCAAGACGGCACTTTGCCGCACGTCACGGTTTTGTCGGTGCCCCGACCGTATGGTGCTCTCATCAGGTGACCCGACTAAGGGCAGTCTCGGCGGGGTGGTGATGAGCATGAGCGACCCTGAGTCCGCTGCCACCTGGTCCAGGTGCGGCGAGCAGCTCGCCTGCGACGGCGTCCGGCTGGACTCCGGAAGTGGCTGCCTTGCCCATGCGCGGGACGACCTACGGGATGCCGCGCTTAGTACTGCAACGGCACTTGGTGTGCCGGATGGTGGGGCCTGGCCTTGTCAGCCAGGTGAGCCACAGGGAACTGCTCGCTTGTGGCCAGATCAGCGGCGATCCGCAGGCTCCCGCAGCGGTCAGTCCCGGGCGGCGCCCGCGCGGTCGCGGGCCGGAACGGGATGCACGGTCTGGTGATCGTGCAGCATCGCGACGAACTTAGCGATGCGGGCCGCTCGGGTCTCCGGCTTCTTGGCCTCGTGGATCCGGTACAAGATGGCATAGCGGTTCCCGCGGTCGAGCGTGGCGAAGAAGGCCGCGGCGTCCTCATCCTGGTCCAGGGCCTGGCGCAGGTCGTCGGGGACCGTCGCGGTGCTTTGCCCGTCGTAGGCGGCGGCCCAGCGGCCGTCAGCCTTGGCCGCTTCCACCTCGCGGAGGCCGGCCGGCCGCATCCGGCCGGCCGCGATCAGAGCTTCCGCCTTGCCGCGGTTGATCTTCGACCACTTGCTGCCCGGCTTGCGCGGCGTGAATCGCTGCAGCCAGTAATCGTCGTCCAGCGGCCGCTTCTGGCCGTCGATCCAGCCGAAGCACAAGGCGACGTCGAGGGCCTCGGCGTAGCTGACGGTGGTGTCGGGACAGCCTTTCTTCGCGAGCTTCAACCACAGCCCTGAGAAGCCGGCATGCTCGGCCGCCAGCCATTTCTCCCACGCGGCCGGGTCCGGGAAGGCCAGCATCGGCTGGCCCTGGTACAGCTCCGCAACCTCGCGCCCCACGGCAAGCTCCTCCCGACCAGCTGACAATACCCGGACGTTAATCTCTGCCGGGCGGTCGCGGCTGCTGACGTGGGGAAGTGGCTGGCTCCCGACGGGCAGGGTTGATCCGTCCGGGTCCGCACGCTCAAGTCAAGTGCCGTTGCAGTATTAGGTGTCTTGCCAGGACAGGCAGGCTCGATGCTCGTGGAGTCCGGATTTCTGAGCGTCTCGGTCACCAGATTGCGGATGCCGCCCCGGTCAGCGCGGAGGTCGACGGTTTAAGGGCACCGCCCAATTCCGCGAGACGGGTTTCGAAGGCGAGGCTGGGTTCGACGGGCGGGGTTCGAGGGCGAGGCCCGGTTCGGCGGGGCGCGCTTCAAGCGCGCTGCCCAGTTCGGCGCGGCGACCTTCGAAGGCGAGGCCGGGTTCGGCGGGGCGGGGTTCGAGGGCGAGGCTCAGTTCGGCGGGGCGAGGTTTGAGGGCGAGGCCCGGTTCGGCGGGGCGCGCTTCAAGCGCGCTGCCCAGTTCGGCGCGGCGACCTTCGAAGGCGAGGCCGGGTTCGGCGGGGCGGGGTTCGAGCAAGCGGAACGGTTCGGCCCTGTGCTGGCCCATAGAGAGCTGAACCTGAATGGCGCACAGTTCGCCCAACCAGTCCAGATCGAGGCCAGCACAACCGAGCATGTGTTGCCGCCGCGCACGGTTTCCGGGCGGTGTGCAATTCCGGTTGCGGTGGGCGCGCGTTGTGCTAGATGATACCGACCTTACTGCACCGTGCCTGCTTACCGGCATTCCGCGCCTGGCCAGCGGCGAGATGGCAGCGCAGGAGCAACGCATCGCCAAGGATTGGCAGCGGCAGTTTGCTGGCCAGATTTCTGAGCAGCCGCGGCTGCTGTCTCTTCGGCGAGCCAACGTGGCGGGACTCGGGCTAGCAAACGTCAATCCCGCTGACTGCCGGTTCACCAATGCGCACAACCTTGACAAGCTGCGGCTGGAAGCCGATATCGCCTTCGGGCTTTCGCCAGCCCGGGCGGGGTGGGAACGGCGACAAGTGGTCGCTGAGGAATCTGAATGGCGGGCGAAGGACAAACCGTGCGGCCGGTGGACTGCCCCGCCGTGGCCGGAGTGGGCTGGCGGTGAGAAGCAAGCGGAACTGAATCCGGGAGCGATCGCCGGGCTGTACCGCGCGCACTGCGCAAAGGTCGGGAGGACGCCAAAGACGAACCCGGCGCTGCCGACTTCTACTACGGCGAGATGGAAATGCGCCGCCACGACCGAGGGAAAGGCAACGCCAACGGGGGCCGGTCCCGGGACCGGGTCTCTCGTATCGTGCTGACCGCATACTGGCTGCTCTCCGGCTACGTCCTGCGGTGCCGGCGTCGTCTGCCATGTGGGCTGGCTGGACGTCGCCGGGCGGGTGCTGGGTCATGACAGGGCTCCGGTGGTGAGCGGGGGGAAGGCGCGGCGGACCTCGCCCACGTTCATCAGGAGCGGGATCTCGTAGGCGGCGGCCATGTCCTTCAGGAGCTTGAGGTCGATCGGGAACATGGGCGACAGGGCCAGCGGGCGCATGCAGAGCGCGCGGAAGCCCTTCTCGTGCTCGAGGACGCGGCCCCAGCCCGCTACGACTCCCCAGCACTGGATGCGCTTGCTCAGCAGTGTGGACGGGCGCCCGACGAATTCGGGGGCATTCCAGGCGTACAGGCCGCAGCCCTCGCCCGCGAAGTGGCCGTGCCTGGTCCCAGACGGAATGGGCAGGCCCGCGCGGGAGCAGTGCGTGCAGGCAGCCTGGGCCGGGGCGCGAAGCGGCCAGGCCTGGTTGTAATGGCTGACCAGGCGTCTGTCGCGGACGTGCCACTTGCGGTAGCCGCGCAGGGGCGTGATACCGAACTCGGCCCTAGACACGTTCGGGGACCTTGGCGGGCTCGGGCACCCTGGCGGGCTCGGCGGCTGGTTCCTCGATCGGCTCGATCTCGATGATGCGCCTGGGCGCTCCGATCTTGCTCATAGGTCCATTCCTCCCTGGGCGGGCCGCCGGCGGGCTTGCTGACGGCAGACGGGTCATCCTCGGCAGCCGGGGCGCGGGCTCATGTAACCGGTAGCCATTGCCGTTCAGAAGCGTCCTTCTCTTGTGCGCGCGGCTCATGCATGTTCGGAGGCCTGCCCAGGCGACCTGATACATGGAGCGGGACAAAAGTGGGGGAGGCTACGCGGCGAGGGTATGGGGGGCCAGCGTCCGGGGTCGCCATAGTTTCCAACTCCGGGGTCTCCATCTAAGCGGACCTACGCGTGGGAAGTAGCCGACATTATTGCTGGCCACGGATCAAGAGTGCCCGTGCATCCGGTTGCTCCCAGCGCGGCGCTGACCTGCGCGACTCCGGTTAAATGGAGACCCGCCATTCCAACTAATGCCGAGCGGCTGGCCTTAGCCGGGTTCCTCGCCGGTACAGCGCCTGACCCGTCAGGCGTATGAGCTGGACCTGCGCAGGGCGTCCAGGGGCCCTGGGTCACTACCTGCGTTCCCGGCTTATGCGGAGTACCCAATAGATTGGAACGTGCGAACATGGCTCCGGAGGCGTTAAGTGCATACGGCCCTAGGTGCGTACATTACTGGCCAGCACGATGCTTGGTCCGCGTCCGGTCCACAACTATCCGGTCCTAACAACCTTCAGATCGTAGATTGCGCCACGAGTGCTGGCGACCTGCGTGCTTTCTGACGTGGCGGGATGGCACTCCCTAGTACGCGTTGTTAGCCTGTGTTTCGCGTGCTGTACGGCCAGGATTCAGGCCAGTTCAGACGAAGATCCGGCGAGCTGAGGGGGAACCAGCCATGGCGAAGTACGCGACCTTCTTCACCTACACCAGCGAGGCATGGGCGCGGATGATCCAGAACCCGGGTGACCGGACCGCCGCAGTACGGCGGCTGGCCGACTCGCTGGGCGGGTCGATTGAATGCGTTTACTGGATGTTCGGCACTCACGACGGGATCGTCATTTCAGATCAGTCCGACTCGATCAGCGCTGCCGCGGTGAGCATCGCTGTCGGAAGCACGGGTGCCTTCAAGAACCTGGAGACGCACGAGCTGCTGACTCAGGACCAACTCAGCCTGGCACTGTCACGCGCTAAGGATGCGACCCAGGCTTACCCGCCACCCGGCCAGGAAGGCTAGCGCGGTTGCCGCGCTCCAAGAATCCGCACCTTCCGCTTTTCAGGATTAAGGATCATCGTGCAGAACCGGCCACGATGGTCTACTCGCCTGCTCGGCCACCCGTGATGTACGCCGATCGACGCTGGGGCACGTGGATGTATGAGACTAGAAATGAGACTGCTCGCTGGATCTGACGCCCTGCGGCCGACCTCCTGAGCTGGCGTCCTGTTAGAGCGGGGAGATGGTCATTCGAAGGGGGGCAACTCATGGCGAAAGGATACGGTTTTCTCCACCTACACCAGCGACACGTGGGTGCGGATGATCAAAAATCCCGGGCGACCGGACCGCGGCGGTGCGGCAGCTGGCCGACGGGCGGAGCGACCGCAACCATGACCATCCCGGCCGCTCACCCCTCCGCCCTCCCATGGAACGTAGCCGCCCTAGCCCCCAGCGCACGATCTTCAGGAGACGGATCCGATGACATCAGCAAGCGGCGACGGCTTCGTCGACCCTGTCGACACTGTGTACTGTGAGGACGCACGGCATTTCCTTGAAGAGACATCGCCATGGGGTCGGTTTTTCGCCAATGAGTTGGTCCAGTTTCGGACGCGACCTTGGGTCTTCCGGGGACACCGCGATAGTAACTGGCCGCTGACACCGTTGGCGCTCCGAATTGACGCGGAAATGCTCACCGCCGAGCTGAGCAGATGGGAGCCCATTAGGACGAAAACGCGCACACCGAAGCCGTTCGGCCAAGTGTTGGCTGAGCTGCACACGTTGCGCGCGTTTTATGTCCTGGCGGATCAGCAAGGCTTGACGCTGCCTGAGGATAGCCAGCGAATACGCGACGAGATAAATGCGCCATGGAAGCACGCTATTCGACTAAGTAAGGAGCGCACGCCATGGCCGCCCCCCGAGCTTCTCTCTATGCTTGGTCTAGCGCAGCATCACGGGCTGCCGACACGCCTGCTCGACTGGAGCTACGACATTAGTGCCGCGACCTATTTTGCCTGCGTCGACGCTGCTCGAGAGTGGGTGGAGCTCGAGGCGTTGGCCGATGTCGGAGAACTGACACAGGGACAGCAGGAGCGGTACGAGCACGGCCTCATCGAGGTCTGGGCGCTCAACCTGTATCTCACGACTCCTGACCCCGACGAGGGCGACGCTGCCCGCGCGCCGTTTATAGTAGTGACCGCTCCAGGTGCAAATATCGTCAACCTGCGAGCGCAGAGTGGGCTGTTCACGCTGGACAACCCAACGCTATTCGACTGGGACGCAGCAGAGACAGACACTATTCCAATGGACAAAAAGCTACTGAGAGAAGGGCGAACAACACCTGCGATGCGGCGCTTTCAGCTACCGCTAAGTCATGCTCCTCATTTGCTAACCTTGCTAGCTAGGGAACGAATCACCGGAGCACGTTTTTTTCCAGGTTACGATGGTGTAGTGAAAGCGCTTCGGGAAAGGAAATGGCGAATATTGGCGGGCCAGGTGTGACCCAGGAGTACATGTAACCGGCGCATATTCCGTTGATAGAGCCAACATCATGTCCACTTCAGGCATTCAGCAGCACGACGGTCGGTGCCAACCTGCGGGGCGCGAACCTCACCGGCGCCAACCTCACCTACGCGACACTCACCGGCACCGACCTGACTGGCGCGATCCTCGGCGGCGTCAAATGGCCTGAAGATGCGCCGGTAACACCCCATTGCCCCCGAAGGGCCGGCCTTTGCCGAAAACCCCGTTGCCGCTGCCGCCCCCGAAGCCCTGCACCCCGTCGCCGTTACTGGAACTGCCCGCTTCGCCGCGGACCCCATGTTCTGCCCCAGCCCGTAGACCCCGAGGGAGCCCTTGCCGCTGGTGTCCGGGTCGGCGAGGATGCCGTACTCGGTGTTGCCGGTGGTGAACACCCCGGTCCGGCTGGTAGCCCCGGTGTTGTCCTGGCCCTCGATGACCGCCGACCCCTGGGTGGCCTGCGCTGGGGCGGCACGGCCCCCAAGGTCTCCGCGGCCACTGGGCCGTCCTCGCGACGGTGCCGTCATCCGCATCGGCTACTCCGGCGGCGAGCTCACCGTCAGCTACGAAAACCAGGCCTGACCGCTGATCCATGGGGTGAGGACCCGGTAGCCCCCGGTGGCCTGGCAGCGCAGGCGGAACGCCCCCGGCGGGGCAGGGCGGATGGCGAAGGAGCCGATCTCGTCGACGGTGAGGGCGCTTTCGGTGCCGGTGCTGAGCTGCACCGTGATCGCCTCGACCTGAGGCGGGATCACCTGGCCCAGCACCGACTCGGCCGTGCCCTCGAGCTCGACGGTCAGGTGCGCGGAGCTGAACGTCAGGGCACGCGCCGGCGCCGTGTCCCCCCGCAGGGCCGGGACGGGGCCGGATTCGGCGAGGGAGTCGTAAGTCAGCTGGGCGAGCTCGGCATCGGCGTCCCAGCTGTCACGCAGGGCGAAGACTTTCTTCCCAGCGTCCACGACCTCCGGCGGGACGTCCCCCTGGGAGCGGAAAACCTGCCGGAGCGCTTCGTGCAGTTCCTCGTCGTCCCAGCTGGCAGCCATCGTCGTCACCTCCCCGGCCTGCCGACGTCGTTGTCCCCGGCCTGTTCGTGTCCAGCAGCAACCCCGCGCCCCCACGGCAAGCCGTGTCCCTATGCCCGTGGGCTACCCCCGATAATGTCCAGGCATACCTGCCTGGCCTGGGCATCTGCGCATTAACCCGGGGAATCTGATCAAAGCAGGCACTCGGTGAACATGAGAAACCTGCTTCCCGCTGATACCGCAGACCCCGGCCTGTCGTGCGGGTGCGCGGTCCCCGCGTGATGCCGGGGGCGATACGGCGACGATCAGCGCGAGGCAGAGGGAATGGTCACGCCCAGCCGGAGCCCTGCGACCAGATTACTTGCGGGCGGCGAGCCAGATAGGCCGAACCGGCGCTCTGCCGGTACAGGATCACAGCACCGGCCGGTGCTGGTTCCCGGCCGCCCGCCGGAAAGCGTCCGTCACCGCCCCCGTGCTATCGAGGCCGAACGAGCCCCGGCAGAAGTCCGCCGCCATGCGATGCCACAGCGGCGCCCGGCGCAGCAGAGCATGATCGCCGCCCCGTACCTCGATCGCTGCCACGTCCGTGACCAGCCGGGCGCGTTCCGCGTACGCCCAGGTGTCGGCCGGACGGGTGACGCGGTCGGCGGTCCCGTGCGCGAGCAGAACCCGCCGCCCGGCCAGCTGGTCCATCGGCTCACCGGGCGGCAGCCAGGGGGCCAGCCCGGCGACCGCCGCCACCAGGGGATGACCGGCCGCGCGCAGCGCCGCGCGTGCGCCCATCGAGTGGCCGACCAGGACCACCGGGACCGGGCCGATCCGCGCCCCGATCCGGTCGAGCGCCTCGCGCAGATCCGCCACCGGGGAAGCCAGCTCGCCGTTCCAGCCGCGGAGCTGGAATCGCGGGCGGTACACCGCCACCCCGCTGCCCCGCAGGGCGTGCCGGATGGCCCGTACGAACGGGACCATCCGCAGCACCGCGGGCTGCGTGCGGGTGACGGGCTCGGTGCTGACCGAGCGCCCGCCGTGAGCCACCACGACCGCCCCGGAGACGCCGGCCGCCGCCGTCCGGCCGGCCACGCCGGGCATCTCACGGCTCATCAGATACCACCCCTCTGGATTTCCGCAGCTTAGCGTGGCGGTACGCTCCTACTGGCAATCGGCATGGCCTGCCATCCGGCACGCAGTGATCGGAGAGGCCGATGGAGCTCCGGCACCTGAAGTACTTCCTGGCCGTCGCTTCAGCCAGCAGTTTCACCAAAGCGGCGGCCGAGTGCTATGTCGCCCAGTCGGCGCTCAGTGAGCAGATCGCGCGCCTCGAAGCCGAGGTCGGCACGCGCTTGTTCGCCCGCAACAGCCGGTCGGTACGGCTGACCGCGGCCGGCGAGGTCCTGGTCCCACTGGCGCAGCGCATCCTCGCCGACGTCGAGACGGCCCAGGCAGAACTCGATGCGCTCGGCGGCCTGCGGCGCGGCCGGCTGCGCCTCGGCCTGATCCAGACCAGTGGCAGCGCGATCGATCTGGCCGAGGTCATGGGTGATTTCCACCGCCGCTTCCCGGATATCGACTTCGAGGTGATGAGCGATCCGAGTACCGACATGGTCACCGCCGTCGGGGCCGGACGGCTGGACCTGGCCATCGTCGGGCTCGGCCCGGAAGACCTGCCGCCATCGCTCACCTGCCGGCTGCTCGGCCAGGACCCCCTCGTCGCGATCGTGGGCCTGCGGCACCCACTGGCCGGGCGGGCAACGGCAGCGATCAGCGAACTCCTCCAGCACGGCCAGTTCATCCATTTCCGCCGGGGCACCGGCATTCGCCGGTACGTCGAAGCTGCGTTCGCCCGGGCCGGGGTGCCGGGCACCGGAGGCTTCGAGATGAGCCAGATCCACGACATGATCAGGCTCGCCGCGCACGACGTCGGGGTGACGATCGTGCCGCGCTCCGCGGCGACGCTGCTCGACCCGGCTGGGCGCGGGCACGCGGAGTTCTCCGTGCTGCGGCTTTCCGACCCGGCCGCGGTCCATCCGGTGAGCGTGGTGTACGACGCACCGCGCCTTGCGCCGGCGGCGGCCGCGTTTCTCGGCATCCTGGACCGTCACGCCGGCGGCGCGCCTGCTCAGTGATCGGATTTAACGATCGCTATCAGCTATTTGATCTGTTGGACAGGATGATGTAACCGCCCTAGCGTGACAGTAACCGCGCCTCGCTGGAGCTTTCCCATGACGCCTTTTCTGACCGACGTACGCAGCACGCTGCTACCGGCCCGGGGTGGCCAGCACGGCCCGCTGCCGCCGCTGCTGATCAGCATGACGCTGGTGACGGGCCTGGTCGATGCGTTCAGCTACCTGCTCCTCGGGCACGTCTTTGTCGCGAACATGACAGGGAACGTGGTCTTCCTCGGCTTTGCCCTGGCCGGCGCACCGGGGTTCTCGGTCGCCGCATCGCTGGCCGCCCTGGCGTCCTTCGCGTCCGGCGCCCTGCTGGGGGGCAGGCTCGCCGCCCGGCACCGCGGGCACCGGGGACGGCTCTTCAGCCGGGCCGCCGCAGCCCAGGCGCTCTTCCTCACCGCCTCGGTCCTGCTGGCCGTATTCGCCGCCAGCCCGCTGACGAGCGCGTGCCGCTACGCGCTGATCGTGGCGCTGGGCATGTCGATGGGCATCCAGAACGCGGCGGCCCGCTCGATCGCCGTTCCCGATCTCACCACGACCGTGCTTACCCTCACCATCACCGGGATCGCCGCCGACAGCTCACTGGCGGGTGGCAGCGGGGCGAAGGCGGGCCGCCGTCTGACGGCCGTCGCCACCATGCTGGTGGGTGCCTTCATCGGCGCCGCGCTGGTGCGGCACGCGCAGATCTGGGCCCCGCTGCTCATCGCCCTGGTCCTGACGATCCTGGGCGCCGTGACGGCCGGCGTGCTCGGGAAGGCGGACCCCGCGTGGGTGCGCCCGGCGGCAGGTGGATCACTGGCTGGACATCGCGGTGCCGCCATTTCATCGACACCTCCCTCCAGGCGACCGCTGGCCGGTGAAGATGACAGAAATCACTGACCCGGATTTCTGTTATCCGCGCCCGGTTTCCCGCGTCTCCTGTTCGGCACGCGAACGCCGGCGGCAGATGGAGCCGTCCGGCGGCCGGATGCGCCGGCGGAGCGGCCACCGAAGCGGCCGCGCCTACGAGGCGGCCGGCCGGTCCTGAGGCTCGTTCCTGCGCCGCCCGGTGACCACGCCGTGCGGGCGCTCAGCGCCCCGCGAGCAGCCGTCGCGCGGTGGCCAGCCAGTGCCGGTGGTCGCGCGGCGCCGGCTGCAGCGCGAACCGGAAACCATTTGCCATGGCCGCATCGTAGTGCGCTGTCCGGCCCCTCCCGGTGCGCCTCCATTGTCCGGCTGGCGTACATGTCGTCCGCGCCGCCACCCTTCCCGTACCAGCCCGGCTCCTCACGAAGCGCGGTCATCGGTCTCCCGGCCTATCCCTCGTCCGCCTGCCGGCCCGATGGCCGGACCCGGTGCGACGGCTCCGAAACGCCCGGGAGAACATGGAATGAACGAAGCGCCTGAAATGCCCGGCAACTATTGACTTCGGCCGTACGTCGTTTCTGTTGAGGAGTGTTTGCCCGGGGCCTGGGAATGGTGATCTTCACAGACTTCAGAAAGACCGGTGGAGTGACACATGGGGAGTCCTGTCCCGCCAGGCAAGGAGCCCGGCTGCGGGATAGTGTCGGCCGGATCCCCGCCGTCGCCGGGCGCCGCCGCGCCGCCGGCTGTTGCGGCACCGCCGGATCGGGTGCCCTCGGCCTCCGCCAGCCCCGGTTCCGCCGCCTCTCCGGCTGATCCAGAGTCCCCCGCCGCCCCGGCGCTACCGCCTGCGGGCTCGCCACCCGGTGGCCCTCCGCCGCCCGCTGGCTCGCCGCCGCACCGCCGCCGCGGGCGCACGATCCTGATCTGGACTGCGAGCATCACAGCGGGTGTGGTAGCCATCGCCGCCGTCGGCGTCTTTCTGCTCTACCGTCATCTGAACGGCAACATCCAGCAGCGCGACGTGAGCGGCCTGCTCGGCAGCCAGCCTATCGACCTGCACCCGCAGGCCGAGAACATTCTGGTGGTCGGGTCGGACACCCGGTACGGGCAGGGCACCCAGTACGGCCGGAACCTCGTGACCGACCAGTCCGACACCATGATGATCGTGCACGTCGCGGCGAACCGGCAGTGGGCCGAGGTGATGTCGATCCCGCGTGACTCTTACGTCAGCATCCCGGCCTGCCGGATGGGCGACGGGCAGATGTCCTCGCCGCAGGTATTCAAGATCAACGAGGCGTTCGCGATCGGCAACCTCGACGGCAACAACACCGCCCTGGGGGTTGCCTGCACCATCAAGACGGTCGAGCAGGACACCGGTATCTACATCGACCACTTTGTCGTGGTCAACTTCACCGGGTTCAAGAACATGGTGGCGGCGCTCGGCGGCGTGGCGGAGTGCAATACGCAGCCCATCAACGATCCGCTGTCTGGGCTGCGATTGACCGCCGGGCATCACATGCTGACTCCGGCCCAGGCGCTGGCGTACGTCCGGGCGCGTTACACCCTGGGCAACGGCAGTGACCTCGAGCGGATCACCCGCCAGCAGGCGTTCATGTCCTCTCTCATCGAGCGGGTGAAGAGCAAGCTGCTGAACCCCGTGGCGATCTACCGGTTCCTCGACGCCGCCACGAAATCTCTCACCATCGACACCAAACTGGGCGGGGTGACCGGCCTGTACAACCTCGCATCGAGCCTGCGCAACCTGCCGTCCAGAAAGGTCGCCTTCTTCACGCTGCCCACGTACCCCCGGTCGGAGGTCGTCCCCTCGGACACCGCCAACGTGCTCTGGACCCAGCCGCAGGACAGCGAGATCTTCCAGTCGTTCCGGAACGACGTTCCCGCCAGCCAGTCGCTCTTCGCCGGATCGGCGTCCGCGTCCGCCAGCCCGTCCGCCGGCGCGAACAGCCCGTCCGCGAGCCCGGCGGCGCCGTCGGCCACGCCAGGCAGCTCGACGTCCGGCCCGTCGGCCAGTTCCACGCCAACGGCACAGCCCTCTACCGTGCCGTCGGCTCCCATCCCGTCGGCCCGGACCGCGAACCAGAACATCTGCGCCGGCTGAGGTGCGGCGCCGGGACCGGCCGCGGCTGAGGACGGGCGGCCGGCCAGGGCGCAGCCCCGCGGAAAGCCGGGCCGCTGGCTCTCCCCCGAAAGCCGGGCATATGGTTTCCTTCGGAAAGCCGGGTATCCGGCCAGGCCGGATACCGTTGACCCCGTGAAGGGGACGTTCGTGCGCCGGATGCTGCTCGGTGCCCTCGCCGCGGCGGCCGCGGCGGGCGTCCTCACAGCTGCCGCATCCGGCCCGGCCCGGGCGGCCGGCAAACCCGTGGCGGCTGTTCCGGCTCATGTGGTCGTGGTGGGGATTTCGGGGTTGCGGTGGACTGATATCTCCCCGGCTACGACGCCTGCGTTGTGGAACGTGGCTGGGTTGGGCTCGGTTGGGTCGCTGGTTGATTTTGCGGTGGGTCCGGATACGTGCCCGGCGGATGCGTGGCTGACGCTGAATGGGGGGGATCGGGCGCAGGTGCCGCATGGCGGTACGGGGGGGTGCCCGGCGTTGCCGGCGGTGAGCGGGGGGTCTGGGCGGGTGGGGGTGGCGGGTCCGGCGCGGGTGGCGGCGATGCCGTCTTTGGTGTCGTATGAGCGGGGGCTGAAGTATGGCCCGCGGTGGGGGCTGCTGGCGTCGGCGGCGGGGCCGGGGGGGTGCGCGACGGCGGTGGGGCCGGGGGCGGCGCTGGCGCTGGCCGGGCCGGGCGGTGCGGTCGGCTCGTATCTGCCGGCCGTCTCGGCGGTGAGCGTGGCGGTGCTGGCGCGGTGCCCGCTGACGGTGGCTGATCTGGGGTCGCTGCCGGCGGCGGGCGGCGGCCGGGTGGCGGCGGTGCGGCGTGCGGACGCGCAGGTGGCGGGGCTGGCCGCGGAGTTGCCGGCGGGTACGGTGCTGCTGGTGGCGGGGCTGGGATCGGGGGGGCTGCCGGCGCATCTGCAGGCGGTCATGATCAGCGGGCCGGGGTATCGGGCGGGGCTGCTGGGGGCGTCCTCGACGCGGCAGGGCGGGATGGTGGTGCTGACCGACCTGACGGCCACGGTGCTGGGCTGGCGTGGGCAGGGCCGGCCGGGCGGGCTGCCCGGCGCGCCGGTCACCGCCGCGGCCCGCGGCCCGCTGTCGTCCGTGGTGGGCGGGCTGATCGGGCAGGACACGGCCGCGCAGGTGTGGGCGGGCACGCACGCCGTGTTTTTCTGGGCGTATGCGCTGGCGGATCTGGCCGTGTTCGCCGGGATCGGGCTGATCTTCCGGGGGGCCGGGCCGGGCGCGCGGGCGCGGCGGGCGGCGTGCTGGCGGGTGGCGGGCACGATCGCCGGGGCGGTGCCGGCCGGGTCGTTCCTGGCCAATGTGGTGCCGTGGTGGCTGCTGGGGCATCCGGCGATCTGGCAGTACGGGCTGACCGTGGCCGGGACGGCGCTGGTCGCCGGGATCGCGCTGGCCGGGCCGTGGCGCCGGGACCCGTTCGGGCCGCCGGGGGTGGTGGCGCTGGCGACGGTGCTGATCATCGGGCTGGACGTGATGACCGGGTCCCGGCTGCAGCTGGGTGCCCCGTTCGGCCTGTCGGTGCTGGAAGGCGGCCGGTTCTACGGCATCGGCGGGGAAGCGGTCGGCCTGTACGCCGTCTGCGCCCTGATCGCCATCGCCTGGGTGGGTAACACGCTGCTGCAGGCGCGCAGCCGGGGCCGGGCGGCCGCCGCCGCGGCCGCGGTCGCGGCGTTCGCGGTGATCGCGTGCGGCTGGCCGCAGTTCGGCGCCAAGGCCGGCGGCACCATCGCCCTCGTCCCGTGCGCCCTGCTGCTGCTCCTGGCCCTGGCCGGGATCAAGATCACGGCCCGGCGGGCCGCGGTCGTGCTGGGCACCGGGGTGGCCCTGTTCGCCGTGTTCGCGCTCATCAACTACCTCATCCCGGCCACCGGGACCTCCGACATCGGCTCCTTCGCCGGGAACCTGATCCACGGCCACGCCGGAAGCCTGCTGACGCGCAAGCTGACCTCCATGCTCGGCTCGCTCGCGGTGAACACCTACAGCCCGCTGGTGCCTCTGGTCGTCGTCCTGGCCGGCCTTATGCTACTGCGGCCCTCCTGGTTCAGGATCAGGGCGCTGCCCCGCGGCTATGCGGCCGAACCGCTGCTCGCGATGACCCTGGCCATGATGTGGCTGGTCTGCGTGCTCGGCTGGTTCGCCGACGACTCGGGCATCATCGTGCCCGCAACCGCGCTGCCGCTGGCCCTGCCGCTCGGGTTCGCTTTGCTGGCCGGTGTCCCGCTTGACGGGGATGGCGCGGCCGAACGCGGGCCGGCGGTCACGCGGGCCTCTATCGCCAGCCGGATCGGATAGCCGGGCGACCGGATACGGAAGGAGAACAGGGTGCAGTATCAGCTTTCGCGGCTCATCGCCGGGCCGTTCCTACGCGGGCTGTGGCGGCCACGGATCATCGGCGCGGAGAACATCCCGGACACCGGCGGCGCCATCCTGGCCTCCAATCACCTGTCGGTGATCGATTCGGTCTTCCTGCCGCTGATGCTCAAGCGCCCGGTGACCTTCGCGGCCAAGTCCGAGTATTTCACCGGCAGGCGGCCGGGCCTGCGGCTGATGGGCGTGTACCTGAAGGCCACCGGTCAGCTGCCGGTGGACCGGGAGGGCGCTCGGGCCGCCCAGGCGATGCTCGAGGGTGCCCTGGCCCTGCTGCAGGACGGCGAGCTGTTCGGTATCTATCCCGAGGGCACCAGGTCCCCGGACGGCCGGCTGTACCGGGGCCGGCCGGGTGTGGGCTGGCTGGCCCTGAAGTCCGGGCTCCCCGTCATTCCGGTGGGCATGATCGGGACGGATCGCGTGCTGCCGCCAGGCCGGACCATTCCCCGGCTGGGGCGGATCGAGATACGTATCGGGAAGCCGATGACGTTCGGGGTCGACGCAGGCGGCGAACACGAGGCACCGGGCAAGGCGCGCCGCGCCATCGCCGACGAGGTGGTCCGGGCGATTCAGGAGCTGTCCGGGCAGGAATACGCGCCGATATACGCATCGGTGCGTAAGGAGCAGCTCGCGGCCGGGGCCTAAGGCCGCGGCGGCCCGGTGTCCGGCTCCCCGGGATCGGCGGGTTCGCCAGGCTTGCTGGGCGGTGACGCGGGCGGGAACGGTTCTGTCAGGGCGCCCGGATTCCAGACATAGAGCGGGCCCGACGGCGGGCCGTCGACCGGGCTCGCGGCTGAGCCGGCTGGCTCGCCGCCCTGATTCGCGCCAGCGCCGGCCGCCGAGGCGTGCCTGCCCGAGTACGGTGACCGGCGCGGTCCGGGGTACCGGCCTCCGGGCGAGCCGGCCGGTGGCGCCGCACCCGGACCGGCGTCCCGCGGCTCGGGTGATGGCCCAGGCGGTGGCCCGGACGAGCCCGCGAAACTTGACGGCCGGGCGATCGGCAGCCGGCCGCCCAGCGGCCCGTCGCCGCCGGGTCCCGGTGGCATGAGCGGCGTAGGTGGCTCGGGTGGCCCGCCCGCAAACCGGGGGCCGATCGTAGGTACCGGCCCGGCGGAGGGTGCCGGGGGGACGGGGCCCGCCGGCAGTGCTGGGGGCGGGGAGCCCGCCGGGCCGCGCCGGGAAAGCAGTGATCTGGGCTCAGGGGGCATCGGCGGTGGCTCACCCCGGGATCCCGCCGGCCACGCGTAGGGCCCGGGCGCTCCAGGCTGCCCCGCCGTGGGCGGAGGGACGGGAGGGACGGCGCGGCCCGGCGAGGGTACCTCCCAGGGGGCGGATGCCGCTGAGGCCGGCGGCAGGAACAGGGCGAACGGATCCGTGACCCGATGCATCGCCTCGTGCGGCAGTCCGCCTTCCGGCATGCGGGCCGGCTCCCACGGTGGCCCGCCGGGCACAACGACCTGTGACTGTGCCACCGTGCCCGCGGCCGGCGTCTCGCGCATCCGGAGGCCATGCGCGCTGATCCGGGAACTCGTCCGGTACCGGCCACTCCGGCTGCGGATCCGTGCCCTTCTGCGGGTTCTGCCGCCGCCGACTGCGCTGGCCGGGACGGGGCCGCCCGGGAGGGGGCCGCTTCCCGGATCCCCGCTTCGCGGTGGAGCACCGGGCTCGCTGGGCCGGCCCGCAAGCCCGGATGACGACGGGCCCGGGAAGGCTGATGCCCCTGGTACGGGCAGGATGCGGGGCGGCGTCCCGCTGGCCAGGGCGGCCGGCGTACCGGGCAGGCCCGGCCGGTTAGGTGTCCAGACGGGAGCAGCCTGACCGGTGGCCTGCGCGTACGATCGCCGGTCCTGGGCGCCCGGGGCCGTCCGCCATGGAGCTCCTCCCGGCGCGGCCATGTGCGCGGCGGCGGCGCGCTGCCCGGCTGTCTCCCGGGTATGCCTGGCACCCCCGGCCGAGGTCGCCAGCGGGCCGGACCGGGCGTTGAGCAGGGTTCGCGGCTCCGGCGCGGGAAGCGTGCCCCGTTCTGCGCGCCGCCGCCGGACCCGGATCCCGACCAGGCTCGCCAGCAGCAGGACGATCAGCATCCCCGCAGCCATGGCCGCGTCGCGCAGCACCGTCTTGGCCCGGCCCAGGATGCCCGTCCGGGGAGGGGTGGCCGCTGGCCGTGGCGTTCCCGGCGCCTGAGCAGTGGCCGGGGCAGTCGCCGGCGCGGACGCCGCGGGCCGTGCGCTGGCGATGAGCGCCGCTGCCTGGACCGCCTTCAGCGCGTCCACCGTGCCTGCGCCGTAACCCGCCGTGGTATCGGCCGGCGGGCGGGGCACGCTGCCGTTGACGAGGGCCTCCCGTACCTGGCTGCTGGTCAGCGTGGGATCCTGCGAGCGGATCAGGGCCGCGATCCCCGCGACCACGGCGCTCGCCGCGTCGGTGGTGCTCATGTTGCGATATCCGGCCGGCGGGCTGGCCGTGGTCAGGTTCACGCCGGGAGCGGTGAGCGCCACGTATGACTGCCGGGATGAGAACGCGGCCCTGACGAAGTGACGGTCGACGGCGCCCACCGCGATGACGCCGGGCTCGACCGCCGGGAACGTGGGCTCGTTCCCGTCCTCACCGTTGTCCCCGGCGGGGGCGACGAGAACGGCGCCCTTTCCCAGGGCATAGCTCACGGCCGCGCGTTCCGCGGCACTGCCTCCGGCGCCCGCGGCGAGGCCTCCGGTTACCGCACCGTCCGAGGCCAGGCTGGCCGGATCCAGGGGCAGCGCGATCACCTGGGCGCCGTCGGCGGCGGCGTACCGGATGCCCGCGGCGATCGCGGCGGGCAGGCGCCGCACATCGGCCGGGCTGGCGTTCAGCGGGTCGGTGGCGTCGAGAACCACCCGGATGGAGAGGATCCTGGCCGCGGGCGCGATGCCGATGATGCCGGACGCGTCCCCCACGTTGTCCCCGTGACCGGCGATGACGCTCGCTGCGGATGTGCCTTCGATCCCCCAGGAGGGAGTGCTGGATGTCTCACCTGATCCAGTGAAATCGGGGCCAGTGATGACGGAGCCGCTCAGGTCAGGATGGGTCGCCAGCACGCCGCTGCTGAGCACGGCGACGGTGACCCCCGCCCCGCGCGAGGACTGCCACGCCTGCGGGACGTGCAGATTGGCCAGCCACCATTCCTGACCGCGGATGGTGCCTGATGGCATCCGGGAGAGCGTCCCCGTGCGCCTGGTGACGCGGCCGCCCAGCGCGGCGCGCGCCGCGGGACCGGCGGACGCAGGCAGGGCGGCAAGGACCGTGGTGGTGGCCGTCAGTACCACGGTCAGAGCCAGCAGCGCGCCGCTGGGCAATCGAGGTGACACGGCGGTCACGTCTCCTCTGGACGGGGGACACGCGGCGTGCTGCCCGTTCGCGGGATCGCGGCTCCGCCTGGCTGGCTCCTGGCGCCGTCATCCCGGTCCGTCCCTACGGTCTCGTCGTCGCAGGACCATCGTGCCATGCGGGTGCCCGCCCGGGGAATCGTTCGCTCCGATCTTGCCGGGGCGGCCGCATCGGGCCAGACGGAGCGTAGACGCCCGGCCACGCGGAGCCCGGCGACGGCGAGGGCGGGGCGGGGTTGCGGGTACGGCTACGGCTACGGCGCCGAGCTCAGCGAGACATGCGCACCGGGCGGCAGCCCGAGCCGCTGGGCCGCGTCGCCGGAATTGACGGCCAGCGAGACCATGCCCGATCCATCGGCGAAGGCGACCAGCTCACCGGGTGCGACCGAGCCGAACGTCTCCCGGTAGGGCATGGTCAGCAGCCGGCGCCCGGCGCGGATGACCACGTTACGGCCGTACCGGACGCCGATACTGCCGGCATCCGTCGCAGAGATGGACAGCTGTACGTTGCCGAACGTGTCGACCGTCAGCACCTCGCCCTGCGCGGTTCCGTCGAGCACACGGCTCGCCGGCGGCGGCAACGTCACCAGGTCTGACACCTCGATCTCCGGACCGGCGGACGCCAGGTCCGCACCGGCGGCCAGCCGTGCGGCGACCGGCATGAAGATGTCGCGGCCATGGAACGTCGGCGCCGCGGCCGCGTTCAGCCACAGTTCCTTGTTGGTCAGGCTGATCGCGACACGGGGGCCGCCGGCCACTGACACCGCCCATGACAGCAGGCCGTTGTCCGGGCCGACCAGGATCGCGTCACCAGCGGCGACGGCGATTCCCCGCCGGTCGGTGCCGACTCCCGGGTCGACGACGGCAACGTGCACCGCAGGCGGGAAGTAAGGGATCGTCTGCGCGAGCACGGCGGCGCCGCGGCGCACATCACCACCGGGGATGAGGTGGGTGATATCCACGACGGGTATCTGCGGCGCGATCTGGGCGGCAACTCCGTGGCAGGCGGCGGTGAACCCGTCCTCCAGCCCGTAGTCGGTGAGGAATGTCAGACAGCGAAAAGGGGCCACGATCCGTGAGCGTACGTCGCAGGAGGCCGCCGGTACAGACGCGGCGTGCCCCCGGATCTCCCACCGCCGGCTGCTGCCCGCCTACGATGAGCGTGTCCGGGAGGAGGGCGATATGGCGGAACTGTCCGAGCGTGACGCCCAGATCCTGGCCTTCGAGGGCCGGTCGTGGCGGCACCCGGGCGCCAAGGAACAAGCCATGCACGACGTGCTGGACCTCCCCCCGACCCGGTACTACCAGATACTCAACGAGCTGATCGACACACCGGAAGCCCTGCGGTTCGATCCGGTGCTCATCAAGCGGCTGCGCAGGCAGCGTGCCCGGCGGCAGCGGATGCGGTCACCACGCAATGCCGAACAGGGATGACGTGATGCCACCAGCGCCGGGAAGGCGGCCATGAGTTCCGAACGCGTTTCGGCCGGGCTGCCCCGCGCCGCCACCGCCGAAGGACAGGCCGGGCTGAATGCGCTGGCGGCCGCCCCCGCGCACGCGCTGATCGCCTCCGACTTCGACGGGACCCTATCGCCGATCGTGAGTGATCCGGCCGCCGCGTACGCCCATCCCGGCGCGATCGCCGCGCTGCGGCGGCTGGCGGGGGCCGTTGGCACGCTCGCGGTCATCACCGGCCGCCCGGTGGCCCAGGCGGTCGAGCTCGGGGACCTGCCCAGCGTGCCGGGACTGATCGTGCTCGGGCACTACGGCTGGGAACGCTGGGAGGACGGCCGGGTCCTGGCTGCGGCTGCGCCACCGGGCGTGGCGGCCGTCCGGCGTGACCTTCCCGGCGTGCTGAAGGCGGCGGGCGCTCCCGAGGGAACCCGCACCGAGGACAAGGGGCATGCGCTGGCCGTGCACACCCGCGGCACCGCCGACCCGGACGCGGCGCTGGCCCGGCTGCGTGGCCCGCTGCTGGCCCTCGCCGAACGGTCCGGGCTGACGGTCGAGCCGGGCCGCCAGGTCATCGAGCTGCGGCCGCCGGGCATGGACAAGGGCGTGGCCCTGCGGGAACTGGCCGCGGAGCGGGCCGCGCGGTCGGTCATGTTCTGCGGCGACGACCTGGGTGACCTGGCCGCATTCGCCGCGGTCCGCGCCCTGCGCGCCGACGGCATCCCCGGCGTCAACGTCGTCAGCGCCGCCCCCGAATCCGAAGTACCCCCAGAAGAAGCCGACCTCCTCGTAGACGGCCCCGACGGCATAGCCGCCTTCCTGACAACCCTGGCGGACGTCCTCCGGCCCCAGCCCTAAGGATCACCCTCGCGGGCCACGCCGAGACGTTCGTTACCCGCCCAGCGAGCCCGGGCCTCGTGCCCGGGCGAGCGGCCGGTGCTATCGGCGAACACCGCAGCAGGACCTACGGCGAGGCGCTCGTTACCGGCCAGCGAGCCGGGCCCTCGTGGCCCGGCGAGCGCCGGTGTGTCGGCGAGGTACCACCGCGCGGGCGCGGAGCGCATGCGGGGGGTCCGGGGGTCGCCCCCCCGGGCCAGCACTGTCGGCGAGGTACCACCGCGCGGGCGCGGAGCGCATGCGGGGGGTCCGGGGGGTCGCCCCCCCGGGCCAGCACTGTCGGCGAGGTACCGCCGCGCGGGCGCGGAGCGCATGCGGGGGGTCCGGGGGGTCGCCCCCCCGGGCCAATCCCCGCAGGTCAGCCCAGCGCGTCCAGCTGGGCGATGAGCCATTGGCCGGGCGATTTGGCGGCCGCGGCGGTGGCCAGTGCGGTGCACCGGCGCCGGCGCTCGTCGTCGGGCATGAGCAGCGCCTGGTGCATCGCGTGCGCGGTGGCGCTCACGTCGTAGGGGTTGACGAGCAGCGCGTCCGATCCCAGCAGCGCGGCGGCGCCCGCCTCGCGGGACAGGACCAGCGCACAGCCGCGATCGGACAGGACCGGGCCCTCCTCGGCCACCAAGTTCATGCCGTCCCGGATCGGGTTCACGACTAGCACGTCCGCGACCCGGGCGGCCGCCAGCGACCGTGCGTAATCGTCCTTGACCTCAAGGATCAGCGGATCCCAGTCCGCGGTGCCGAACTCCGCGGTGATCCGGGCCGCCATCCGGAGCACCTCCTCGGTGTACTCGCGGTATCCAGGTACCCTGCTCCGGGACGGGTAGGCGAACGCGACGTGGATGACCTTGCCGCGCCATTCGGGCCGGGTGATGAGCAGCTCGCGGTAGGCGGCCAGTCCCCGCAGGATGTTCTTGGACAGTTCGGCACGGTCGATCCGCACGATCAGCTTCCGGCCGGCCCCGCCGTGGTCAGCGCGGTCACATGCGCCCCGACGTCGGCCGCGTGGGCGCGTTCCCGCAGGGCCGGAGCGTCGACCCCGAGCGGATGGACGCCGACGCTGGTGACGTGGCCGCGGTGGATGACCCGCTGCGCGGCCCGGTCAACCTGTGCGCCCAGCAGCGCCTCACAGCAGTCGAGGAAGGCGTCGGCCCACCGCTGGCACAGAAAGCCCGCGTGATCCGCGCCCAGGATGCCGTCCAGGACGGCACGGCCAACGTCGTCCGGAAGTATCCGGTAGTAGTCCACCGGTGCCCACGGCGTATGGGAGAAGTGCGCGATGCGGATGCCCGGCACCATGTCGCGGAGCATCCGCGGGACGAGTGACAAGTGGTAATCCTGCACGAGCGCCCGGGCGGTCACCGGCGCCGCCGTCGCCCCGGCCGCGAGGGCGCGCGCGAAGGCCTCGTTGTAGGCGACATACGACTGCCAGTCGCGCCGGAACGCCGGCCCGAAGCGCGGCTCGACCGGGGTCTCGAACAGCAGGTGATGAACGAACCACAGGGTGGCGTTGGCCACCGCGTTGTAGGCGCCCTGAAAAGTGTCGGCCGGTATGTCGAGCGCGCGGACCGCGGTCCGGCCGCCCGACGGCCCCGCCGCCTCGATGCCGAACCGCGTGCCCTCCGGGTCCGACCGCGCCGCGGCCCGGTCGGCGTCAGTGAGCGCCGCACAGATCCACAGCACCTCGGCCTGGCCGGCGAGCGATGACAAGCCGGGCATGAGCCCGGACACCAGCCCCCCGCCGCCGCGCCGCGCGGACAGGCTGCCGTCAGCGGCCAGGGTGAACGACAGCGGGCCCCGGTTCGACGCCACGAGCAGGCAGCCGCCATCGTGACGGCTGTCCGCGCCGGGGAAGGCTTGATGACCCGGGGCATCCCCCGGGCCGGCCTCCCGTTGAGAGGCCGGCTCCCCGGCGTCGCCGTCGCTGTCGGTCCCGCCGTCCGGGGTGGTCTCCCCGCTGGTGGCCTCGCGGCACGGGCTGCAGTTGTGACCCATATCCTGGCAGGCTAGCGGAGGAAGCTGACAGGCCGGGACCGGGCCGATGAGCGATATCCCATGCTGCGGCATCCGCCATGATCGGTTAAAGTTCACGTAAGGCATGTGTCCGTCAGGAAACGGCCCGGTTGCGGAGAGCGCCAGTATCCCCGCGGCACAACTGAATACAGCTCATCTAGAGGGGTGGAGGGATCGGCCCTGTGAAGCCCCGGCAACCGTCACGATGATGCTCTGCCCGCAGGAGTAAATTTCCTGCGCGGCGTCCGTAAGGGGACCGGTCCGCCCACCATGGGCGACGGGTCCGCGCGAGGTCATGTCGTGAGAGGTGCCAACTCCGGCCCGTGGTCAGGGTGACCACGGGAAAGATGAGGATGAAAGGGGCCTCGCGACGTGAGCACATCTGCCACTGAGAAAAATGACGCTGTACCTTCCGGCCGTACGACACCTTCGGTGTCCCGGTTCGGTTACGCCACCCATCTGTCCTGCCGGGAATGCGGCCTGACCCGTGAGCTCGGGCCGTTCTACGCCTGTGCGGACTGTTTCGGCCCGCTCGAGGTTTCCTACGAGTTCCCGCCCCTGACCCGGGCCGATATCGAAGCCGGCCCGCGGAACATGTGGCGTTACGCCAAGCTGCTCCCGGTGCCCGCGGACATCGCCACCCGGCCCACCACCGAGCCGGGCTACACCCGCCTGATCCGGGCGGACAACCTGGCCCATGCCCTGGGCATGCGGCGGCTGTGGGTCAAAGATGACCGGGACAACCCGACCCACTCCTTCAAGGACCGCGTCGTGGCCGTGGCGCTCGCTGCCGCGCTGGAGATGGGATTCAAGGTTCTCGCCTGCCCATCGACGGGGAACCTGGCCAACGCTGTGGCCGCGGCCGCGGCCCGGGCCGGGATTCGCTCCATTGTGCTCGTCCCGGCCGACCTCGAGCAGCAGAAGATCATCACCACCGCGGTGTACGGCGGCACGTTCGTCCTCGTCGACGGGAATTACGACGACGTGAACCGGCTGGCCTCCGAGCTGGCCGGTGAGCACGAGGACTGGGCGTTCGTGAACGTGAACGTCCGGCCTTACTACGCGGAAGGGTCCAAGACCCTCGGCTTCGAGATCGCCGAGCAGCTCGGCTGGCGGCTGCCGGAACAGGTCGTTGTCCCGATCGCCTCGGGAGCGCAGCTCACCAAGGTGGACAAGGGCTTCCGGGAGCTGACCTCGCTCGGCCTCGTCGAGGACACCGGCTGGCACGTGTTCGGCGCCCAGGCCACCGGGTGCTCACCGGTATCGGCCGCGTTCGCGGCGGGCCAGGACGTGGTCGCGCCGGTGCGCCCGGCCACGATCGCCAAGTCGCTGGCGATCGGCAATCCGGCGGACGGCCCCTACGTGCTGGACGCGGTGCGCCGGACCGGCGGGGTGGTCGCGGACGTGAGCGATGCGGAGATCATCGACTCGATCCGGCTGCTCGCCGCCACCGAGGGCATCTTCGCGGAGACGGCCGGCGGGGTGACGCTGGGCGTGCTGCGCAAGCTTCTCGCTTCCGGGCGGCTCGATCCGGGGGCGGAGACGGTGATAATCAACTCCGGTGACGGCCTGAAGACGCTGGACGCGGTCGTGGGGGCGCTGCCCGTGCCGCCGACGGTGCGACCGACGCTGGAATCATTCCGAGAGGCGGGCGTCGAATGAGCGTATCGGTACGAATCCCCACCATCCTGCGGTCCTATACGGGCGGCGCGGCAGAGGTCAGCGCCGGCCACGGCACGCTCCGTGAGGTCATCGCCGGGCTGGACGCCGCTTACCCCGGCATCGCGGGCCGGATCGTCGACGACGGCGGGAAGCTCCGCAGGTTCGTCAACGTGTACGTCGGTGAGGAGGATGTCCGTTTCGCGCAGGGCCTTGACACCCTTGTCCCTTCGGGTGCGCAGGTTTCGGTCATCCCCGCGGTCGCCGGCGGTTAGCGCCCCCGCCCGGTCCCTTCCGTGGTTACCGTTTGCTCGCGGCCTGTGCACGCTTATCACCGGAGATCTTCCCCGTCCGGTTCGCGTACACGGTATTGTCGTGTCTGGTCGCCATCGGTCGGACCCGTTACTTGGCGTGGCCCGGGCAAAGCGATCGAACGGGTTCCGCGTTGCAAGGGCGGAGCTCGAGGCCCGAGCGCAGTTAGGGAGTTGTGTGGAATGGCTCAGGGCACCGTCAAGTGGTTCAACGCGGAGAAGGGCTACGGCTTTATCGCCGTCGATCAGGGCAAAGACGTGTTTGTCCACTTCTCGGCAATTCAGGCGGACGGTTACCGCTCGCTTGAAGAGGGCCAGCGGGTGGAGTTCGAAATTACGCAGAGTGACCGAGGGCAGCAGGCTGATGCTGTCCGCGTGATCTGAAGCTCTGACGGGTAGTTCGGCTATCGGCCCGGTCCCCCCACGGGGGCCGGGCCGATTGGCATTTGTTACCGGCTGGGAGCCCCGGCCGCAGGCCCGGGCGAGCGGCCGTGCTGTCGGCGAGAACTGGACGCGGGTTGGCGAGAACTGGACGCGGGTTACGGAGAGGCGCGGAGCGAAGCGACGACCGCCTAGCGAGCCGGGGCTTTATGCCCCGGCGAGTGGCGGTGCTACGGCGAGAAGCGCTATCGGGGTGCGGAGCACACGTGGGGGGTTCCGGGGGGTCATCCCCCCGGGGCAACATAGTTTGCACTCTCCCTGTGAGAGTGCTAAACATGGCGTTGGCACTCTCCCTATGAGAGTGACAGCGATAGGCGGGATCGGGCGATGAGGCCTGTGCCCGGGCAGGAAGTGACTGCCCGCCGCTCAGGCCAGCCGTCGCGGGCGTCGGCTCGATCCGCTGGCAAGCCACGGAGGACTGGAGCCTATGGCAGCGAAGATGATCGCGTTCGACGAGGACGCCCGGCGCGGCCTCGAGCGCGGTATGAATCAGCTCGCCGACGCCGTGAAGGTAACCCTCGGCCCGAAGGGCCGGAACGTGGTTCTCGAGAAGAAGTGGGGCGCCCCCACGATCACCAACGATGGCGTGTCCATCGCCAAGGAGATCGAGCTCGAGGACCCGTGGGAGAAGATCGGCGCGGAACTCGTTAAGGAAGTTGCGAAGAAGACCGACGATGTTGCGGGTGACGGCACCACCACCGCCACCGTTCTCGCCCAGGCGCTCGTTCACGAGGGCCTGCGTAACGTCGCCGCCGGCGCCAACCCGATGTCGCTCAAGCGCGGCATCGACGCGGCCGTCGAGCGGGTGAGCGAGGAACTGTCCAAGCTCGCCAAGGATGTGGAGACCAAGGAGCAGATCGCCTCCACCGCCTCCATTTCCGCGGGCGACCCGGCTATCGGCGAGATGATCGCCGAGGCCATGGACAAGGTGGGCAAGGAAGGCGTCATCACTGTCGAGGAGAGCAACACCTTCGGCCTCGAGCTCGAGCTCACCGAGGGTATGCGCTTCGACAAGGGTTACATCGCGCCGTACTTCGTCACCGACCCGGAGCGCCTCGAGGCCGTCCTCGACGACCCGTACATCCTTGTGGTCAACTCCAAGGTCTCGGCCAACAAGGACATGCTCCCGCTGCTGGACAAGGTCGTGCAGTCGGGCAAGCCGCTCGTCATCATCGCGGAGGACGTCGAGGGCGAAGCCCTGGCGACGCTCATCGTGAACAAGATGCGCGGCCTGTTCAAGTCGGTCGCGGTGAAGGCGCCCGGCTTTGGTGACCGCCGCAAGGCCATGCTCGGCGACATCGCTATTCTCACCGGCGCGCAGGTCATCAGCGAGGAGCTGGGCCTGAAGCTGGAGAACGCCGACGTCGACGTGCTCGGCCGGGCCCGCAAGGTTGTCGTCACCAAGGACGAGACGACCATCGTGGACGGTGCCGGTGACGCGGAACAGATCTCTGGCCGTGTCAACCAGATCCGTACGGAGATTGAGAACACCGACTCCGACTACGACCGCGAGAAGCTGCAGGAGCGGCTGGCCAAGCTGGCCGGCGGCGTGGCCGTCATCAAGGCCGGCGCAGCGACCGAGGTCGAGCTCAAGGAGCGCAAGCACCGCATCGAGGACGCGGTGCGCAACGCCAAGGCGGCCGTCGAGGAGGGCATCGTGCCCGGCGGCGGTGTGGCGCTCATCCAGGCGGGCAACAGCGCGTTCCAGAAGCTGGAACTGACGGGCGACGAGTCCACCGGCGCGGCGATCGTGCGCCGGGCCCTGGAGGAGCCGCTCAAGCAGATCGCGGTGAACGCCGGCCTCGAGGGCGGCGTCGTGGTGGAAAAGGTCAAGAGCCTCCCAGCGGGCCAGGGCCTGAACGCCGCCACCGGTGAGTACGTGGACATGCTGAAGGCCGGGATCAATGACCCCACCAAGGTCACCCGTTCGGCGCTGCAGAACGCATCGTCGATCGCCGGCCTGTTCCTCACCACCGAGGCCGTGATCGCCGAGAAGCCCGAGAAGGAGAAGGCCCCGGCCGCCCCTGGCGGCGGGGACATGGACTTCTAGTCCAGCCTTCACCGGTGAGGGCCCGGGGGATTTTCCCCCGGGCCCTCGCATGTCAGCGCCCATCCGGCCGCCGCCGGGGGCATGGCGGGGCGGCTCGGGCCCGCCGCGGGTATGCCCTCCAGTCCGTGCGGCGGCTAGCCTAGAGGTGTCCGTAGCTTCGGCTCGATCACGCTATTTACTGTTCGTCAGCATTTTTTCTCTACACGTGAGGTCTTGCGTGCCTACCGGCAAGGTCAAGTGGTACGACTCCGAGAAGGGGTTCGGTTTCCTCGCCCGCGACGACGGCGGCGAGGTCTTCGTGCACTCTTCTGCCCTCCCCGCCGGGACCACCTCGCTGCGCCCCGGCCAGCGGGTGGAATTCGGCGTCGCCGAGGGCCGGAAGGGCGCGCAGGCCCTTCAGGTGCGGCTCATCGAGCCGCCTCCCACCGTCACCGTGAAGGTGGCCCGCAAGAAGCCGGATGAGATGGTCGTGATCGTCGAAGACCTCATCAAGCTGCTGGACGGAGTGTCGAACACCTACCGGCGCGGTAAGCATCCGGACAGCCGTGACGCGAAGAAGATTGGCGCTGTGCTGCGGGCGGTCGCCGACGACGTTGAGGCCGGCTGACGGTTTCAGGCGGCCCGCAGGCGGTGCCGCCGCGACGCCACCAGGAGCACCAGGGCGGCGGCGAGTCCGGCGGCGCTGATCCACAGCCCCACCGGGCCGCTGCCCGTCATCGAGACGAGCACGCCCGCCAGGCCTCCCGCCACCCAGGACACCTGATGGATCGTCTCGGACACGGCGAACGTGGACGTCCGGGTCTCCTCGGGGATCTCCCGTTGCACCGTAGAGTCCAGCGCGAGCTTGGCGAGCACGGTCCCGACCGACGCCACGAACGCGACGATCAGCGCCGTGCCCAGGCCGAAGAACAGGGCACATACGGCGGACGTCGCCGTGGACACGATCAGCACGCCGAACGCCATCACCTGCGGGACGCGGGACCGGAACAGCGAGCCGGCCGCCGTCCCGATCAGGCCGCCGGCCGCCGCGGCGAACACCAGCGTCCCCAGCGCCAGGTTCTGCGAGAAGCCGTGGAAGTGCGCGCTGCGCAGCAGGAACGCCAGGAAGAAGACCATGAAGCCGGCGAAGAAGCGCACCGCCGCGTTGGCCCACATGGCCTGGGCCACGATCGGCCCGACCGACCGCAGCCGTCCCCGCACCCTGGGCCTGGCGTCCTGGCGGCCCGGCTCGCCCAGTGGCCGCGTCGTTCCCGGGCGCCCGCCGGGCACCCCGTCGCCGGCGCCCGGGCCGGGCGGCACGGGCTGAGCGCCGGGGGCGCCGGGCCGCGCGCCGCCGGCGGCCTCCTGGCTGACCGGCGCCGGTTCCGGCGGGCTGTCATCGATCTGGTCCGGGACCCGGGCCCCGAGCACGGTGGCGCCGAGATAGACGAGGGTGCCGATCCGCAGTACCCAGGGCGCGCCGGCCACGCTCTGGATTCCGAAGGCGATCGGAGCGGCCACCGTCGAGGCCAGCACGGCACCCAGCCCGTTGCGGGCATTCGCCGTCACCAGCGTGATCTCGGCGGGCAGCAGCCGCGGGGTCACCGAGCTGCGGGTGATCGTGTAGGCCTTCTGCAGCACAAGCACGCCGAACGCGGCCGGGAAGAGCGTGACCGGATCACCGGTGACCGCGCCGGACATCGCCCAGCACAGCAGGCCGCGGGCCAGCATCGTGCCCATCATGATGTACCGGCGCCCCTGCCGGACCCGGTCCAGCATGGGCCCGATAAACGGTGCAAGCAGCGCGAACGGCGTCACGGTGAGGACGAGGTAGAGCACGACCTGACTGCGCGCCTCGTGCAGGGAGGTATTGAAGAAAACGGTCCCGGCGAGGGCCACGGCCACGAAGGCGTCCCCGGCACTGCCCGCCGCGGTCAGCTCGATGAGACTCGACAGCCCGGTGCGGCCCGCGCCCGATGCGCCGCTCAGCCGGTGCACGAACCGTCCCAGCCGCCGGTTCGCGGAGACGCCCGCCCGCGCGGCCGACTGGGCCGCATGGCCGGTCGCCCGCCGTGCCTCCGACAATCCCATGGTCTAAGTATTCGTCCCAGCCAGGGCTGCGCCGGCCAGATGGCCGCGAATTCCCCGATAGCTGGCTCGTGCAGTCACCATGATGAGCGAGAATAACTAATCGTGAGCTCCATCCGTGTCCGCAGCAAAGAGCCGGACCAGGTCTGCGCGGAAGCCGTCAGCCTGGCGCGTGCGGCGCTGGCGGACGTCGTCGGTGCTGAGCTGGTGGGAGAGCATCTCGGCGTGGAGGCGGGGGGCGACCGGGTCGTCACCCACCTGTTCTCCTGCCTCGACCCTGCCTACCCTGGCTGGTGCTGGGCCGTGACCGTCACGCGCGCCTCGCGCGCCCGCAACGTGACCGTCGACGACAGCGCCCTCATCCCCGGGCCTGACGCGCTGCTGGCGCCCACCTGGGTCCCCTGGCGCGACCGGCTCCAGCCCGGCGATGTCGGTGTGGGTGACCTGCTTCCCGCCCACGATGACGACGAACGGCTCGTCCCCATGGTGATGCTGGCCGGAGACGACGCGGTGGTCGACTGGTACGCCGACGGCCCCCCGGAAGCGCCCGATCCACCCGGATCGCGGGACGTGCCGGAGCAGGCCTTCCCGGGCCGGGCCCGGGTACTGTCCCCGGCCGGCCGTGATGAGACCGCCGAACGCTGGTACGACAGCGAGCACGGGCCGCGGACGCCACTGGCCCGTGCGGCCCCGGCCACCTGTGCCAGCTGCGGGTTTTTCGTCCCGCTGAGCGGCGTGCTCGGCCAGGTGTTCGGCGGCTGCGCGAACGCCTACGCGCCGGACGACGGCCGGATCGTTTCCGGCGACCACGGCTGCGGCGCGCATTCAGAATCCGCGCTGGCCGATACGCCCGCGCACGCCATCTCGCCGGTGATCGACGAGTTCGGCTACGACCTGGTGGACCTGCCCGGTGTCTCGCTGGACGAGACCGTGTTCGAGTCGTTCAACGGCGGCGCCTGACCCGTTTCCGGGCCGGCCGGCGGGGCCGCGCGCCGCCCGGCCGCGGCGGTCCGGCGGCGCTGCAGGTGCGGTACGTACCAGAGGCCGAAGCATCCCATCACCACTCCGGTCACGCAGGTCCAGACCCACCAGCGCTCGGCCGGCGGCAGGCTCGACCGGATGATCAGGACGACGATGAGCGCGATCACCCATCCGGCCGTGATGGCGGCCGTGATCAGCCGGTCATTCCCCTCGAGCGGGGGCGGCGGCGAGCGGCGCGGAGTAGCCACGAGTGCCAGGGTACGTGGCTGCCGGATCGGCCGTGACGGCCCGCGCCTGTGATGTCTCCCGCCGCGCCCGCCGTCCGTGATGTACTTTGATCATCCGGCTGCGGGTGCCCGCTGCCAGCTCACGCGCGATAGGCGGTTTGCGGAATCCCGGTATGCCGCATATTGTTAGCGAAAGTAATGACTCAGGCTAATGAAGATGACACTTACGCAGGCAAGGGGAGCGCAAACCAGGTCCGACGTGGGCCTGGCCACCGGGCTGCGGATCTCCGTCAGCCGGCTCGCGCGGCGGCTGCGGGTCGAGCGCGCCGCCCAGGGCCTGCCGGAGTCCGAGCTGTCGGACACGCAGTTCGCCACCCTTTCGGCGCTGGAGCGCCACTCGGCCATGACACCGGGCGAGCTCGCCGAATACGAGAAGGTGCAGCCACCCTCGATGACGCGCGTCATCGCGGTCCTGGAGGATCGTGGTCTCGTGATGCGGGCACCGCATACGACCGACCGGCGCCAGGTTGTCCTGACCGTAACGGAGGAGGGCCGGGCCGCGGTCCTGCGGGCCCGCCGCCGGCGGGACGAGTGGCTGGCGAAGCGGCTCAAGGAGCTGACCCCGCGAGAGCGGGCGACCCTGCGGGCCGCCGCGCCCATCCTGGAGAAGCTCAGCCAGTCCTGAACCGGCTGGCGGCGGCAGGCATCCGGCTAGCTTCGCCGGGGCACCGCACGGCTTCCCCGGCCCGGAGCCGGATGTTCAGCTCTCTCCGCAACCGGAATTACCGCTTGTTCGCGGCCGGGCAGGTCGTGTCCAACAGCGGGACCTGGATGCAGCGGACGGCGCAGGACTGGCTGGTGCTGCAGCTGTCACACGGCAGCGGTTCCGCCCTCGGCATCGCCGCGGGCCTGCAATTCCTCCCACTGCTGCTGTTCAGCCTGTGGGGCGGCGCGATCGCCGACCGCTTCGGCAAGCGCCGCATCCTGCTCATCACGCAGGGCCTCATGGGAGGCCTGGCGCTGATCCTCGGCCTCCTCGCCGTCACCGGGACGGTCCGGCTATGGCACGTCTACCTGCTCGCTTTTGCGCTCGGCCTGGTCACAGTGGTGGACAACCCGACCCGGCAGACCTTCGTGACCGAGATGGTCGGGCAGAGCGACATGCCGAACGCGATCGCGCTCAACAGCGCCATCTTCAACCTGGCCCGGATCGCCGGGCCGGCGGTCGCGGGCATCGTCATCGGCCTGGTCGGCACGCCCACCGCGTTCCTGGTCAACGCCGCGTCGTACGGCGCGGTGATCACCGGGCTCCTGCTGATGCGCCCCGGCGAGCTGACCCCGTCGCTGCGGGCCCCGCGGGCCAGCGGCCAGATGCGGGAGACGCTGCGCTACCTGGCAGGAGTGCCACGCATCTGGATACCGATGACGATGCTCTTCTTCGTCGCCACGTTCGGCATGAATTTCCAGGTCACAACGGCCTTGATGTCGCGAGGGGTGTTTCATACCGGCGCGGGCGCATTCGGCCTGGCCTCCACCGCGTATGCGGCCGGGGCGCTGGGTGGTGCGCTGCTGGCCGCGCGGCGCCGCCGCCCGTCGGCCCGGCTCCAGATCGCTGTGGCGCTGGCGTTCGGCGTCCTGGAGACGGCCTCCGGGCTAATGCCCGCCTACTGGGCGTTCCTGCTTCTGCTGCTGCCGACGGGCCTGTCGGTCGTGCTGTACACGACGGCCGCGAACTCCGCCACCCAGCTCGGCACGGATCCGCGGATCCGCGGCCGCGTCATGGGCGTCTACATGCTGGTGTTCCTGGGCGGCGCCCCGATCGGCTCGCCGCTGATCGGCTGGGTCGCCGAGCAGTTCGGCCCGCGGATGAGCCTGATCTCCGGCGGGGTGATCTCGGCGATCGCCGCCGTCGTGGCCGGTATCGTGCTGTCGCACGTCACCGGGATCAGCGTCCGGGACGGCCTGCGGCCGCTGACCCAGCTCCGCGGGGGCGCACGCCGGTCCCCGCTGCCCGCTCCCGGCGAGGGCCGGCCAGCCGCCGCCTGACCCGGCTGCTAGCAATGAGCGAATGAGACTATTCGTGGCGCTCGTGCCGCCCCCGGCGGTGCTCGGCGGGCTCGAGGCAGCGCTCGCCCCGCTCCGGGCGCGGCAGCCCGAGCTGCGCTGGACCAGCCAGGACGCCTGGCACATCACGCTGGCCTTCCTGGGCGAGACCGACGAGACGGCCGCGGCCCGGCTGACGCCACGGCTGGCCCGGGCCGCGGGCCGGCACCCCCCTTGCCGTGTCACGTTCGCCGGTGCCGGGGCGTTCCCCGCCGCGGCCCGGGCCCGCGTGCTGTGGTGCGGTCTGCGCGGCGACCACCGCGACGTAGCCGCCCTGGCCGCCTCGGTGGCCGCCGCCGCCCGCCGCGCCGGAGCACCACCGGCGGATGAGGAGCGCCCGTTCCGCCCGCATCTCACGCTGGCGCGCTGCCGCGCTCCGGCTGACGTCCGCGGCCTCGTCGATGCCCTGCGCGGGTATGAGGGGCCGGGCTGGACCGCGGATCGCGTTCATCTCATCCACAGCCGGCCTGGCGGCCAGCCCCGCTACGCGACGGTGGCCAGCTGGCCGCTCGGCCCGGGATAGGCTCGGTGGGTGACACGCGTGCCCCGCTGGCTCCTTCCCACCGTGCTGGCGCTCCTGGTGCTCACCGTGCTCGTCGGCTCCGTGGTGCACTGAGACGCACCGCGAGGGCCCGCGGTCGCCGGCGGGGGCCCGGGTGCCTGCGGCCGGGCGGTCAGTACGGCGACGGCGCGTTGCGGATGACGGCCAGGCTGACGATCTTCCCGTCCCGGATGCTGAAGTAGCTGGACATGACGAGCGGGTCGGGGAGGTTCGTCTTGTCGTACTCGCCGTCGTAGGCGGCCCGCACGATGATGTCGCCATAGTGATCGACGACCTCCTGTACGTCGAGGGTGACCTTGTCGCCGACCATCTCTTTCTCCACCCACCGCCGGATCGCGGTGGTGCCCGCGATCTCGCGGTGCGCGTCGTTGACATAGGCGTCGGCGGCGAAGGTAGCAACGATCGCGTCGGTGTCGAATGCGTTGACGGCGGCGATGTGCGCCGCGACGATACCGCTCGGCTCGGTGGCCATGTGCGTGTCCTTCCCGTGCGGATTGGCCGGATGGCCTGTGCCTTCCACCCTGGCCGCTCCCTCAGGGGGAGGGTCAACCGGTCCCGGGCCGGCCGGGTCTCCCCCTGCCGGACAGTCCCGCCGGAGAGCCGGGACAGGCGGCAGCCGCGGTCAGAGGCGTTCCACCACGTAGTCGATGCACACGGTCAGCGCCTCGACGTCGGCTGGCTCAACGGACGGGAACATCCCGATGCGCAGCTGGTTGCGGCCCAGCTTGCGATACGCCTCGGTGTCGACGATGCCGTTCGCCCGCAGCGTCGCGGCGACGGCCGCCGCGTCGACATCCCCGGAGAAGTCGATCGTGCCGACGACCGGCGAACGCTGCGCCGGGTCGGCGACGAACGGCATGGTGTACGGCGTCTTCTCGGCCCACGTGTACAGGCGGGCGGCAGAATCGGCGGTCCGGGCCGTCGTCCAGGGCAGGCCGCCATGGCCGAGCATCCAGTCGATCTGCTCGGCGAGCAGGAGCAGGGTCGCGACGGCCGGCGTGTTGTCGGTCTGGTTTTTGGCCGAGTTCTCGATGGCGGCCGGCAGCGACAGGAAGCCGGGCACGTATCGGCCGGTCCCGGCGATTTCGGCGACCCGGGCGGTCGCGGCGGGCGACATCAGGGCGATCCACAGGCCGCCATCGGAGCCGAAGCACTTCTGCGGGGCGAAGAAGTACACGTCGAAGTCGGCGGGGTCGACCGGGAGGCCGCCGGCGGCGCTGGTGGCGTCGACGAGGATCAGCGACCCGGGATCGGCGTCCGGTACGCGCCGGACCGGCATCGCCACTCCGGTCGAGGTCTCGTTGTGGGTGAGGGCGTACGCGTCTACCCCGGGCTCCGCGGCGGGCTGCGGATGACGCCCGGCGGCGGACTCGATCACGGTGGGCGTGCCCAGCCACGGCGCGGCCGCCGTCACGGCGGCGAACTTGGCGGAAAACTCGCCGAACGCGAGGTGCTGAGACCGGCTGCGGATCAGCCCGAAGGCGGCGGCGTCCCAGAACGCGGTCGTTCCGCCGTTGCCGAGGACGACGGCGTAGTCCTCCGGCAGTGCGAACAGGGCGGCCAGCCCGGCCCGGATCCGCCCGACCAGGGACCGGACGGGCGCCTGCCGGTGCGAGGTACCCAGGTACGTGGCGCCGGACCGGGAGAGCGCCGCGATCTGGCTGGCGCGTACCTTGGACGGCCCGCTGCCGAACCTGCCGTCCGCAGGCCTTGTCTCCGGGGGGATGACGACGCTGCTCACGCCTTCAGCCTATCCGCGGCCCCCGATCGGCCCGGACCGGCCGCGGGCAGGCGCGGGCCGGCGCAACAGCGCCAGGCGCCCCGGCCAGCACCCAGAGCGCCCGGCGGAAGGCGGGAGCCTATATCTTGCCGAGAACTTCGCTCGCGCCGGGTACGTCGCGCGCATGGCGGGCCGCCGGGCCGATGTACCGTGCGCTCGGCCTGACCAGCTTGCCTTCGCGCTTCTGCTCCAGGATGTGCGCCGCCCATCCCGCGGTGCGCGCGCAGGTGAACATCGAGGTGAACATGTTGGCGGGAACCTCGGCGAAGTCGAGGACGATCGCGGCCCAGAACTCCACGTTGGTCTCCAGCACCCGGTCGCCTCGCCGCGCGCGCAGCTCGGCCAGCGCCGCGTTCTCCAGCGCCAGGGCCACCTCATAGCGCGGGGCGCCCAGTTCCTTGGCGGTTCGCCGCAGCACCCGGGCGCGCGGGTCCTCGGCCCGGTACACGCGGTGCCCGAAGCCCATCAGCCGGTCGCCGCGGTCGAGCAGCTGCTTCACGTAGGTGGGCGCGTCGCCGGTGCGCTCGACCTCCTCGATCATGTGCAGGACCCGAGCGGGCGCGCCGCCGTGCAGGGGCCCGGACATGGCGCCCGCCGCGCCGGACATCGCCGCCGCCACGTCCGCACCGGTCGAGGCGATGATCCGGCCGGTAAACGTGGAAGCGTTCATGCCGTGCTCGGCCGCCGAAACCCAGTAGGCGTCCACCGCCTTGACGTGCCGCGGATCCGGGTCACCCCGCCAGCGGATCATGAACCGTTCCGGTATCGTCTTCCCCTTGTCCACCTCGCGCTGGGGTACCAGCGGCAGGCTCAGACCGCGGGCCGACTGGGCGACGAACGACAGCGCGGTCACCGAGACCCGCGCGAGGTCGTCCCGGGCCTGCTCGTCGCTGATGTCGAGCAGCTGCCTGATGCCCCACGCCGGGGCCAGCATGGCCAGAGCGCTCTGCACGTCGACCCGGATGTCGCCGGAGTGCACGTTGAGGGGATAGCCATCGCTCGGGGCGAGGCCCGGAGTAAACGAATTGTCAACCAGGAGGCCCCACACGCGGCCGAACGAGACGTGCCCGGTCAGCTCCTCGATATCCACGCCGCGGTAGCGGAGCGCGCCGCCGTCCTTGTCAGGCTCGGCGATCTCGGTCTCGAAGGCGATAACGCCTTCCAGCCCTGGCTTGTAGTCGGGCATCGGGTCTCCTTCGTTGTGCGGGATGGCGCGCTGGGTCGTGCGCCGGCAAGCTGTTTGCGTCCGGGCGCCGTTCACCGTGACAGTCCTGCCGTGGCCCTCGTCAGGGTGCAACCTGACCAGGGCACAGGATAGGACCGCGCGGACTCCAGGCCGCGCTCTACCCCTGTTCTCTTATTCAATATCGCCAGACCTACCTAACGGTAGCCGACAGCAATGTGAGGATTGTTACTCATGGAAACGACGCGGCGCGGTGACGGTTCCCGCGTCCAGCCGCCCGATGTGTCCCGGTCCCTCTCCGAGGACATGCTCGCAGATGATCCCGTTGAGCAGTTCTCCGGCTGGCTCGCCGACGCCATCGCGGCGGGACTGCCGGAACCCAACGCCATGGTGCTCGCCACCACCTCGGCCGAGGGGCACACCCGGGCCCGGACCGTCCTGCTCAAGGCGCATGACCGCACCGGATTCGTCTTCTACACGAACCGGACGTCACGCAAGGGCACCGATCTCGCCGCGAACTCGTGGGCGTGTGTGCTGTTTCCCTGGTATGCGCTCGGCCGCCAGGTCACCATCGAGGGGCCCGTCAGCGCGTTGTCCACGGCGGACAGCGAGCCGTACTACCGGTCCCGCCCGCGCGGGTCGCAGATCGGGGCGTGGGCCAGCAGGCAGTCCCGGGTGATCACATCCCGCGCGGATCTCGACGAGCGCTTCAGCGAGCTTGAGCGCCGCTGGCCGCCCGGCACCGACGTGCCGATGCCTGATTTCTGGGGCGGTTACCGGCTCGTGCCAGAAACGATCGAATTCTGGCAATCCCGTGAAAGCCGCCTGCACGACCGGTTCCAGTATCGCAGAACCCCAGGTGGCTGGGTCATTGAGCGGGTGTCACCGTAGCGGGGCGCCGCCGGGTGCGCTGCGGCGCGGCGGCGCGGGCAGGTACACCGTGGCCCCAGCGCGGCATAGCATTTGAGCAGGAGGAATGAGCAGGTGACCGCCCAGGGGCTTATCGACACGACCGAGATGTACCTCCGTACCGTTTTCGAGCTCGAAGAGGAGGGCATCGTCCCGCTGCGTGCCCGCATCGCCGAGCGGCTCGGCCAGAGCGGGCCGACCGTCAGCCAGACGGTGGCCAGGATGGAGCGGGACGGGCTGCTGCATGTCGCGGGCGACCGGCAGCTGTCCCTCAGCGAGGTGGGCCGGACACTGGCCACCCGCGTCATGCGCAAGCACCGGCTGGCCGAATGCCTGCTGGTCGGCGTCATCGAGCTGCCCTGGGAGGAGGTGCACATCGAAGCGTGCCGGTGGGAGCACGTGATATCGGAGAGCGTCGAGCGCCGCCTGTTCGAGCTACTCGGCTACCCGGTCCGCTGCCCGCACGGGAACGTGATTCCCGGTCTCGATGAGCTGGGGATACCGCCGCAGGCGAAGGAGCAGGCCGCGGCCGCGGCCGCAGGCGGCGGTGAGGCGATGACCACGGCCGCCGGCCGGGAGCCCGTGCCGGTGGTTGTGCAGCGGATTAGTGAACAGATCCAAAGCGATCTGGTTCTGATGCTTAAACTCAAGCGCACCGGGATACAACCCGGACGTGAGGTAATGCTTGCGGCAAGCGACGATGGTGTGCGAGTGACGTGTGGCGATAGCACTGATGGTGCCGAGGCGGATCTGCCCCGTGAGATCGCCGCGCACGTTTTCGTGTCACGGCCGTAACCGGTACGGGGCACCGGCGGGCGCGGTGATGCCCGCCGGCGGGGCCATTCCGGGCTGCCCGTACGCGGGCTGCCGGTTTCACGGCGGCCCGTTCCCCGGCCGCGGAGCGCAGATATGACGTCGTGGACGGACGCGGCCGGCGAGTCGTTCCTGCCCGCAGAGATGCTGCTCGACCAGGCCGAGATGGCGGTCATCGTCACCGACCGGCGCTGCAATCTGCTCTACCTCAACGCCTACGCGACCCAGCTGATGGGTGTGCCTGCGGACGCGTCACGGCTGATCGGCCAGTCCGTGCTCAGCATCGGGTTCGCGGCGGGGGATCAGGACAAGGTCACGGGGCTGGCCCGGTGTGTCCTGCGCGGGCGGCCGTGGGAAGGAACGTTCGCCAGCGCCCACGGGGAGGGTTCCAGCCTGCTGGTACGCGCCTACGCGGTGCCGCTGCGCCACCCGTCCGGTGGCATCGACGGCATCGCCATCTTCGCGCGCGAGGCCGGCCGGGGCACGCTGGCTGAGCGGAACCGGATCGGGCTGCTGGAGCGCATCGGTGAACGGCTGGGCGGGTCACTGGAACTGGACGCGACCCTCCGCCACGTCACCGAGATGCTCGTCCCGCAGTTCGCCGACCACTGCTTCATCGACCTCTTCCAGGGCGACAAGCTGATCCGGCGGGTCCAGATGAACGCCGGCGGCTGGGAGCCCCCGCCCCGTGCGTGGACTCCGACGGGTGCGCCGGTCAGCTATCCGGAGGGTCACTTCTGCCAGCAGGCCATGGCGCGGATGGAGATCATTGTCGTCGCCGACCTGGAGGAAGACAGTTACCCGGCGCCCACCGTGCCCAGCCTGCGGGCCAGCCGCGGGGTCGGGATGACCTCGGTGATCGCCCTGCCGCTGCACGCCCGGGGTGAGTTGCTGGGAGTGATGAGCCTGGTCTTGTCCGGGCTGTCGGACCGGGATGGGCGGCGGTACGGGCCCGACGACCGTGACCTGTTCGGCGCGATCGCGAGCCGGATCGCGATCGCGATCGACAACGCGATGCTGTTCGAGGCGGAGCGGCAGACGGCGCTGGTGTTCCAGAAGAGCCTGCTGCCCCAGGAACTTCCCGAGCTGGACGGGCTCGAGGTGGCCTGCCGGTACGTGCCGGCCGAGCCGCTGGAGACCCACGGCCAGGGCATCCAGACCCAGGTCGGGGGCGACTGGTACGACGTCATCCCGCTGGCGGCTGGGCGGGTGGGCATCGTCATCGGCGACGTCGAGGGACGGGGTGCCCGCGCGGCCGCCATCATGGGCCAGCTCAGGGCGGCCCTGCGCGCGTTCGCGCAGGACGAGAAGGCACCGGCCGATATTCTCCGCAAGCTGGACGAATGGTGCCGGTCGATGACGCCCGCCGGCGACGCCGGCCTGCTGAGTGCTGACCCGCCCACCGTGAGCTGCACCTACTTCGTCTACGACCCGTGGTCACGTGAGCTCTCGTTCGCGAACGCCGGTCATGACGCCCCGCTGCTCGTGGTCGACGGCGAGGCCCGGCAGATGGAGATAGGCGACAAGGGGGTCCTGCTCGGAGTCCGCGGCAAGGGCATCCGCGGGCTGCCGACGTACAAGGAGGAAACGCTGACCCTCCCGCCGGGGGCGACGCTCGTCCTCTACACCGACGGCCTGACCGACCGCCGGGCACGCGCTGACGGTGCTGGCCACTACACCGAGGAAGAGGCGCTCGGCATGCTGTGCCACGCGGTCAGCGCGGCGGCGGGCGGGGGCGCCGACGCGATCGCGCGGGCCGCGCAGGAGTCCGTTCCCGGCGACATCGATGATGACATGGCGATCCTGGTCGTCCGCTCGCTCCCGGCCGAGCTGGACGCCCGCGAGCGGGTCTTCCCCGCCGAGCCGGTCATGGTGTCTGAGGCGCGGCGGATGGCACTGGACACGTTCCGGGAATGGGGGATGGGCGGCGCCCAGGCCGAACTGGCCTGCCTGCTGGTCTCAGAGGTCGTCACCAATGCCGTGCTGCACACGTCGGCGGGCAGCCCGCGCCGGGAATTCGGCGACTTCGGCCTGGAACCAGGCCCGGTGGGCCCGGCCGGCCCGGTGCGCCCGGGAGCACCGGGCAGCGGGGCGCCGGCGGCCGGTGCGGCCGCCGCGGGGGGAGCGGTGGCGGCCCCGCCCGCCCCGATGCCGTGGGACGGCACCGTGCCGGTCATGGACGGCAGGGCGATGGGTTTCGCCGCCGGAGCGCAGCAGGACTTCGCGCTGAGCCTGCGGCGTGGTTCCTCCGCCGTCTGGGTCGAAGTCTTCGATCCGGATATGCGGCTTCCCCGGATCCGTTCGGCCGAGGACAGCGACGAAGGCGGGCGCGGCCTCTATCTGGTCGAGCAGCTCGCTACCCGGTGGGGATCGCGTCCCACCCGGAACGGCAAGACCGTCTGGTTCGAAATGCCTATCGACGGCCAGCCGTCCTGACCTGGCGCAGCAAGCCCCGGACAGCGGGAGAGCGGGTCAGTGGCCCACGCTGGAGGCGTACAGCAGCGCCACCACCACGACGAAGACGGCAATGACGCCTGTCCAGGTCTTGGAGGAAATACCCAGGCCCGCGCGCTTGCGGAGCTTGGTCCAGAAAAATGCGACGAGAATGGCCAGGAAAAAGAGCAGGATGACCCCTGCCATGCTCGCCTCCTACGTGGCGCACTTGCCCGTTGCATCCTCAGGGTACGTCACCGGGCCGGGGGAGGCTACGCCCTGCCGGGGGAGTCGGATGTGACCTGTGCGGGCAGCCACACCCGCACCCGGGTGCCGTGTCCCGGCGCGGACGCCAGATCCGCCCGCCCGCCGTGCGCGGCCGCGATGGCCTGCACGATCGACAGCCCGAGCCCGCTGCCGGCCTCGGCCCGGCCCTCGCCGGCGTACCGGATGCCCCGGTGGAACCGGTCGAACGCGCGGGCCGCGTCCTCGGGCGCCATGCCCGGGCCCGCGTCGGCGACCTCCATCAGTGCCCCGTCCGCCGCGGCGCTGAGCCGGATCGCGACGGGCGTGCCGGGCGGGGTGTGCTCACGCACGTTGGCCAGCAGGTTCGCGAGCACCTGACGGATTCGCGGCTCGTCGGCGACGACCACCAGGCGCTCCGGTGCCTCAACCCGGATCGGCCGCTCCGGCTCGACCGCGCTGGCGTCGGCCGCCGCGTCGCGTATCAGCACCGCCAGATCGGTCTGGGTCAGGTTCAGCGAGGACGTCCGGTCGAGCCGGGCGAGCTCCAGCAGCTCAGCGACCAGCCTGCTCATCCGCTGCGATTCCTCGTCAATCCGGCGCATCGCGGTCGGCAGCTGGTCCGGGCCCAGCGCTCCCTGGCCGTACAGTTCGGCATAGCCGCGGATGGTGGTCAGCGGCGTGCGCAGCTCGTGCGAGGCGTCCGCGGCGAACTGGCGGACCTTCTGCTCGGAGTGCAGCCGGGCGCTGAACGCCTGCTGGATCCGGTCCAGCATGGTGTTGATCGCATCAGCCAGTGAGCCGACCTCCGCGTGATCACCCGGATCCGGCATCCGCGCGGTCAGGTCGCCCTGGGTGGTGATCCGGCGGGCCGTAGTAGCCATCTGGTTGAGCGGCCCGAGTCCCCGGCCGATCAGCCACCGGCCGCCCGCCGTGAGCACCGCGAGCAGGGCGAAGCCGGTGATCAGCTCGGCGATGATAAGGCTGCGTACCCCGTCGGCGACCCGCCCGCGCGGTTCCGCGATCACGATGATCCCGGCGACGCCGGTCAGCGCGGCCGGGGCTCGCCGGCCCAGGGCCGCCAGGGCGGGATCGCCGTTAGTGCCCGGGATGCTGAAAATGGTGCGTGCGGTCACGTACCGGCTGAGCTGGGCGTACGGTATCGCGTCGATCCCGGTGGCCAGTGCGCGGGCGTTAGGTGAGGCGCCGAACGTCGTAACCACGCCGGTGCGCGACTTGAACGCCACGGCGTAGGAGGGGTTGGCGGCGATCTGAGCCGCCGTCTCCCCGTAGACGGCCCGGAGGCTGTCCTCGAACTGTGCCTCGAGGTGACCGCTGATCACGAACGCGCTGACCGTTCCCATGATGACCAGGAACACGGCCGTCACGGTGATCAGCCCGGCCAGCAGGCGGGCGCGCAGCGACAGCCGGGGCGAACGGGTCATCTAAGCGATTCTGCAGCGTCCGCACCCGCGACCGGTTGCGGCGGGCGCAGCGTGTATCCGACGCCGCGCTGGGTGTGGATCAGCGGCGGCCCGAGCGGGTCGAGCTTGCGCCGCAGGTAACTAACGTACGTTTCGACGATCTGTGACTGGCCCGCGTAGTCCCAGCCCCACACGTTCTCCAGCAGCTGCGCGCGGGTCAGGACGCGGCCCTGGTGCCGCATGAGATAGGCCAGCAGCCGGAACTCGGTCGGCGACAGCTCCACCGGTGTCCCCGCGCGGTGCACGGTCCACCGGGATTCGTCCAGCTCCAGATCGCCGGCCTGCAGTGTCACGGTCTCGTCGGCGGTTCCCTCGCCGGCCGGGCGGGCGGCGCGGCGCAGCACGGCACGGATGCGGGCGACCAGGGCTTCCACCGAAAACGGCTTGGTCACGTAGTCGTCGCCGCCGAGGGCGAGCCCCTGCACGGTGTCGGAGGAGGTGTCACGGGCCGTTAGGAAGATGATGGGCACCTCGTTGCCACGCGCCCGGAGCCGGCGGCACACCTCGAAGCCATCCAGGTCGGGCAGCATGACGTCGAGCACGATCAGGTCGGGCTCGGCCGTCTCGGCGTCGCGGAGCGCGGCCTTGCCGCTGGCGGCGGTCAGCACCGTGCAGCCGTGGAAGTTCAGCGCGACCTGCACGAGCTCACGGATGTTCGGCTCGTCGTCAACGACGAGCACCTTCGGGATGTGCTTATGTTCAGCCATCGGGTTCCAGCATTATCTTCTCCCGCCCCCACCGCGTCGTCGCGGTCTTCCCTGCTATCGCGAACGGGTGGCGCGCTTTAATGATTCCAGGCCGGCCGCCGCGCTGTGGCATGCGGCCGCCCGGCCGCCTGACCCGCGCCCGGGCCCGCTGGCCCGGCCTGTGCACGCCGACGGCCCGTGCCATGCCGCGCTGAGCGGCATGGCGCGGGCGGCGGGGCTGTGTCCCGTCCGGAGACGGGGTGGCCCGGGGTCGTGAACTCAGGAGTGGTTACCCATCGTTCCGGTTGTGGAGGTCGCGGTCGGCGACGGCCAAACCGTCGGCGTCGTGGTCGGTGCCGTCGTCGGCGGCGCGGTGGTCGTTACCGGCGCCTTCTCGATGAGGATGACCTTGGCGTGCAGCGCCCAGTCGGCCCGGGTGCCCGCGATGAAGACCAGATCACCGCGCTGGAGGCCGGCGACCGAGGTCGTGGCCGGCTGCCGCCACCACGTGTTGTTCTGCGCCACGGTGGCCACGTTGCTGGTCACCTTGACCGAAACCGTGATGCCCGTGCCGGCCACATTGACCGTGACGGTCGCGGTGGTCGGGGCGAGCACCTGCTGCGCGGCCGTGATGTTCCCGGTCAGCATGGTCGTCGCCGGGGTCATCTGGCCGGCCATCGCCGCGCTGGCGGCCGCGGTGCTGCCGGTCAGTGCTGTAGTGCCGGTCATGCTGGCGGCCACGTTCGTGATCTTCGTGCCGCCGGACAGCCACCACACGTTGAACGAGCCGTTGGCCGCGCGGATGAGGACGAACTTCTTGGTGGCCAGGACCACCGTGCCGCGCTCGAAGGCGAGCTTGCTATGCCCCTGCCACAACTCCGTCTCGCGATTGGTGTTCGCGAGGCGGGAGAAGTACGCAAAGGCGCGGGCGTGCGACCACGAGAAATCACTTAGACCTGCGTTGAGGTCATTTACCTGGCTCGAATAGAACGAATAGTGCTTGCTGTAACCAGCAGACTGGGCCGTGGTCACACTTGGGTGGCTTGTGGTTGCTACCGCCACCGCGCCGATTGCGCCGCCGCCGACTACGACCGCGGTCGCAATGCCGAGGCGCGCCTTAAGGCTGGTGCGCCGGCGCCCAGCCGGGCCACGCCGATTGCGTCCCATCATCGGTGCCTCCTTCCCAAGTCGCTGCGCCCGCCACGCGCGTCCTGGTACGACTGCGATTGCCAGTGGGTTTGTGGATAGCCGATGGACGGCTCGTACATATCCATGGCTATGAGAGTGCACTGGCGCCGCCGAGACCGATACGTGATCGGCGTCCACGTAAGCAGTCCGTTCGAGAGTTCACATTCCTGCGGCGGTGTTTTGTGACGGCTGCGGATAGCAATCGGCCCGATGCGATATGACCAGGTACGTAATAGATACGTTCGGGAATTCACAACATTACGAAAAGCGATTCCCGGCGGCCGGGGCGGCTGCCGGGAACGCTTTTCTCTCCTCCTGCCGGGCTTCCCGTCACGTTCAGCTGGACGTCGAGCCGCTCGCCGAAGCCGACGGGGACGGCGCCGGTGTCGGTGTCCCGGTGGCGGGATGGGTGGCCCCCGCCACGACGATCAGCCGGGTGTCGCGCGCCCCGGATACCACCGGGCCCGCCAGCAGGACGTGCTCGCCGCTGGACAGATCCGAGCGGCTCACCTTCGCGCCGCTCTTGCGGACGACGGTGCTGGAGGTGTACTGCCAGGTCCATGTGGTGCCGTTGGCCGCCTTGACCACCAGGTCACCGCCGGCCGAGGTGATGACACCCCGCTCGAAGGCGAGCGTCCGTGTCGCGCCGTCCTTGCCGCGGAACGCGATCTGCCCGTACATGCCGCCCAGGCGGCGCAGCCGGGCGATGGCGCCGGCCCTGGCGGGTGCCGTCCCGGCCGCCGTGCTTCCGGCCATGTTCCCGGCGCTGCTCAGCGCGGCGTTGAGCGTCGCCCCGTCAGCGGACGAGCCGCCCGGTGAGCCGCCCGCCAGCACCGATCCGGCGATGGCCCCGCCGGCGGCCAGCGCTGCGGCTATGGTGATGCCGATCGCCCAGGTCAGGGACCTGCGGCGATCTTGTGCGAAGTGATGCGCCAGTGCGTTCATACCACCGAGTGTCGGCCGTCATCCTGGGACGGCTGTCGGCGTCACCTTGGAAGAGGCTGGGAACGCCCAGAATGTTCCCTGGTACCGGCTACATCCGGTCCGGGACCGGAACGCCGAGCAGGTCAAGCCCCGTCACCAGGACGCGCAAGGTCAGTGCGCACAGCGCCAGCCGGGACGCCCGGACCTCGTCGTCGTCCGCCTTCAGCACCGGGCACAGCTCGTAGAACGTGGTGAACAGGCTGGCCAGCTCGAACAGGTACGTGCACAGGCGGTGCGGCTGCGCGGCTTCTCCGGACGACCAGATGGCGGCGCCGAAACCGAGCAGCTTCAGGGCCAGCGCCCGCTCCGGCTCTTCCGCGATGACGACCGGCCCGGTGGCCGACTCCGGGTCCACACCGGCCCGGCGGAAGATCGAGCGAATCCGGGCCGTGGCGTACTGCAGGTAAGGGCCGGTGTTTCCCTTAAAGGAGATCATCCGGTCCCAGTCGAAGACGTACTCGCTGTCGCGGGCCGTCGACAGGTCGGCGTATTTCACCGCGCCGATGCCGACCGCTTCGGCGATGGACGCCAGCGTCGCCTCGTCGAACTGCGCGCTCGCCTCCAGTTCGTCCAGGATGCCGCGGGCCCGGTCGACGCCCTCCTGCAGCAGCGCGCTCAGCTTGATGGAGTCGCCGCTGCGGGTGCGCAGGATTTTGCCGTCGGTGCCGAGTACGTTGCCGATCTGCGCGTGCTCGAAGCTCGCCTCCGCCGGGAGCCAGCCGGCCAGCTCCGCCACGGCGAAGACCATCCGGAAGTGCAGCGCCTGAGCCGAGCCGACCACGTAGATCGCCCGGTCGCAGCCGAGGTCGTCGACCCGGTAGCGGATCGTGGCCAGGTCGGTCGTGGCGTAGTTGTACGCACCGTCGCTCTTGCGGATGATTACCGGCAGCGGGCTGCCGTCGCGGCCGGTGAACCCGGGCGGGAAGGCGCACAGGGCACCGTCGCTGAGTACCGCGATGCCCGCGGCCTCCAGATCGGCCACCACGGCGGGGAGCATGGCGTTGTAGAAACTCTCACCGCGGATGTCATCGTCGGTCAGCGAGACCCGGAGCCGGCTGTATATCCGGTGCAGATACGCCTTGGACAGGTCGACGAGCTCCTGCCAGAGCCGCAGCGTGCCGGGATCGCCACCGTGCAGCAGGACGACTCGCTGCCGCGCCCGGTCGGCGAAGACAGGATCGGCGTCGAATTTGGCCCGCGCCGCCGTATAGAAGGAATTTGGGTCGGTCCGCAGCGTCCCGGCTTCGGGTGAATTCTCGCCCACGTCGAGCAGGTGCTCGATCAGCATGCCGAACGGCGTGCCCCAGTCACCCACGTGGTTGTCCCGGATCACGTGATGGCCGGCGAAGTCCAGGATCCGTGCGATGGCATCACCGACGATCGTGGTCCGCAGGTGGCCGACGTGCATCTCCTTCGCGATGTTGGGCGAGGAGTACTCCACCACGACCGTCTGCGGGTCCGCCGCCCGGCCGATGCCGAGCCGGCCGCTGCCGAGCATCTCGTCAGCCTGGCCGGCGATCCAGTCATTGCGGAGCGTCAGGTTGATGAAGCCCGGACCGCTTACCTCGGGTTCGTGGCAGATGTCGGCGATCTCGAGGGAACGGGCGAGGTCGGCGGCGACCTCCCGCGGCGGCCGGTGCAGGCCAGGCCAGCGACAGGGCCACGTTGGCCTGGAAGTCGGCGTGCTGCGACGGCCGGATCACCGGGTCGGCGCCGGAGTAGGCCTCACCGAACGCCGCGGCGAGGCCGTCCTGCACCCGCCGTGCGAGCAGTTCCTGCGGATTGGCCATGCCTTAAGACTATCGGCGGTGCTCACCCGAGGCTCCGGATTATCCGCCGGGCGGCCACCGCCGGGATCAGCCGCCCGGCCGCCGCCGGAAGTGGCCGGGCCGGCCGGGGCCCAGCCGTTCCCTGATCTTGTCCACGATGTGGCCACGGGCCAGGTCGTGGGCGAGGACACACGCCGATGTGACGCCCCGGGCCGTACTCGCGCCGTGCGCGATGACGACGGTTCCGCCCAGCCCGAGCAGGGCCGCCCCGCCGTAGGTCTCCGCGTCGAGCCGTTCGGCCAGATCCCGGAACGCGCGGCGCTGCAGCACGGCACCGACCCGCGCCGCCCGGTTGGCGGTGACGGTCTCCCGGAGCTGAGCGGCGGCGAAGCGGACCGCCCCCTCCAGGGTCTTCAGGGCCACGTTCCCGGTAAAGCCGTCGGTGACGATCACATCGACCTTGCCGGCCATCAGGTCGCCGCCTTCGATGTTCCCGGTGAAGATGAGCGGGGAGGCGCCGTGCGCCGGATCCGCGGCGAGCAGCTCGTGCGCGTCCCTGGTCAGCTTGTTTCCCTTGCCTGGTTCGGCGCCGATGGTGAGCAGCCCGACCCGGGGGGCCTGGATCCCCAGAGTCACCTGCGCATAGGCCACGCCGAGCTGGGCGAACTGGACCAGCATCTCCGGCTTGGGGTCCGCGGTGGCTCCCACATCGATGAGCACGGTCGGGCGGGGCACGGTAGGCAGCACGGCGGCCAGCGCCGGGCGTACGCCGCCCGGGAGCGGCCGTAGCCGCAGCCGGGCGGTGGTGACCACCCCGCCGGTCGATCCGGCCGACACGACCGCGGCGGCCTGACCGCGCCGGACCAGCTGGCAGGCGACCGCCACACTGGACCGGGGGCGGCGCCGGATGGACAGCGCACCGTCGTCCATGCCGAGCACGTCCTCGGCCGCGGCGACGGTGATCTCGTCCGGGGCGGCGCCGAGCGACGCAAGCTCGGCGGCCACCGGCTGCGGCTGCCCGGCCAGGATGATCTCGATCCCGTGCTCGCGGTGAGCGGTGAGCGCCCCGGCGACGATCTCGCCGGGAGCGTGGTCGCCGCCCATCGCGTCCACCGCTACGACGTGCCCGGAGCCGGCCGGATCGGCGGGGACGAGGTTGGAATCGGGTGCCACGGGACGCAGCTCCATTCCCCGCGTGTCAGCAGCCGCCGAGGACGGCCCGTCGTTATCATTCTCTGCGGCATCTGACCCTACCGGCTGTATTGTCGCCGCTCGTATAGCGGTACGTGGCCGGTACCCGGGTAGCTGGCTCGCCGGGCGGCACACGGGACGGCGGGGGATGGGCTCGCGGCACGCAGGGGGCGCACGGGGCACGCGGCAACCTTTCCCCCGCGACGTTCGTCTAGACGGATGCCAGCCACATGAGCACCAGTGAAGGAGCTGTGTTACATCAGGCCAGCACGTCATCCCGGCCCGGGCGGGGGAGCCGGGGACCGGGCGCCGGTTCCGCGCCTACACCGCGAAGCACCTGGACATGCTGACGCAGCGCGCTGGCCTGCCCGCCAGTACCCGGCTCGCTATCCGGGCCGTCGCCACCGTGCTGCCGTAACCGGTGCACGCTATCCTCCGGCCATGGAACTGAACGGAACCAGCGCAATCGTCTCCGGCGGTGCGAGCGGCCTCGGCGAGGCCACCGCCCGCGAGCTGGCCAAGGCCGGGGCCCTCGTCGTGGTCGCCGACCTGGCTGAGGAACGCGGCCACGCGGTCGCGGCCGACATCGGCGGCCTGTTCGCGCGCACCGACGTGTCCGATGAGGCATCTGTCGCCGCCGCGGTGGCGGCCGTGGCCGGGACGGGGCGCCCGCTGCGGGCCGCCGTGAGCTGCGCGGGTATCGCCTGGGCCGCACGTACGGTGGCACGCGACGGCACGCCGCATGACCTGGGCGCCTACCAGAAGGTCATCACGGTCAACCTGATCGGCACCTTCAACGTGATGAGGCTGGCCGCCGCGGCGATAGCGGCCACCGAGCCCGCGGACGCGGACGGGCAGCGCGGTGTCATCATCAACACCTCGTCGGTGGCCGGTCTCGAAGGTCAGACCGGCCAGATCGCGTACTCGGCGTCCAAGGGCGGCATCATCGGGATGACCGTGCCCGCGGCACGCGACCTGGCCGGAGCCGGAATCCGGGTCAACACGGTCTGCCCGGGCATCATCGACACCCCCATCTACGGCGACGGGCCCGGTGCCGAGGAGTTCAAGGCCCGGCTCGCCGCGCCGATCGTCTTCCCGAAGCGGATGGGCCGTCCCGCCGAGTTCGGCCACCTGGTCCGGGCGCTGATCGAAAACGACTACATGAACGCCGAAGTCATCCGCTTCGACGGCGGCCTCCGCTTCCAGCCCAAATGAAGCGGCCGAGCGGCCGGTGCATATCGGCGAGTCCCCCAACGGGTTTACGGCCAGACGCTCGTTACCGGCCCAGCGATCCCGGCCGTCAGGCCGGGTGAGTGGCCGGTGTGTCGGCGAAGTACCAGCGCGCGGGCACGGAGCGCATTCGGGGGGTCCGGGGGGTCGCCCCCCGGGTCAGCACAGTCGGCGAAGTACCACCGCGGGGCGCGGAGCGCATTCGGGGGGTCCGGGGGGTCGCCCCGGGGTCAGCACAGCGCATTCGGGGGGTCCGGGGGGTCGCCCCCCGGTCAGCACAGCGCATTCGGGGGGTTCCGGGGGTCCCCCCGGGCTAATACACCCCCCGGGCTAACACTCCTAACACTCGGCAGGCGGCAGGCCTGGCCCGGTGACCTGCTCGCGAATTCGCCTGCGGCCGCGGTGCAGCCGGGACATGACGGTGCCGATCGGGGTGCCCATCATCTCCGCGATCTCGCGGTACGGGTAGCCCTCGATGTCGGCCAGGTACACCGCCGTCCGGAACTCCCCGGGCAGCTCTCGCAGCGCCCGCAGCAGGTCGGAGTCCGTGATCCGGTCCAGGGCCTCGGCCTCCGCCGACGGTGACGGGGGTGCCAGCCGGTCGGCTGACATCTGCCAGTCCGCCAGGTCGCCGCCCAGCGCCTGCTGCGGCTCACGCTTGCGCTTCCGGTACACGTTGATGAACGTGGTGGTCAGGATCCGGTTCAGCCACGCCCGGAGGTTCGTGCCCGTCTGGAACTGATGGAAGGCCGCGTACGCCTTTACCGACGTCTCCTGCACGAGGTCTTCGGCGTCGGTCGGGTTACGGGTCATCCGCAGGGCGGCGGGATAAAGCTGGCCGAGCTGAGGCACGACGTCACGCTCGAACCGGGCGCGGCTCTCTTCGGCCTCGTCACTGGCGCTCATTCATTTTCTCCGGGCTCGATCTTTGCTACTTACTAGTAGACGTTCGGGAGGGCCGGATAGCTCGCCAATGTAATGCAAATCACAAACGTCTACGATCTTGCCCTGTACGTTACATCCCGGGAGCTGTGAACAGGCTGAACGCGCGCTCAGATCCAGCCGTGATACCACATGCGGGACAGCCAGGAGGTGTACGGGATGACCTTTCCGGCCAGAATCGGGTACAGGTACACGAAGTTCAGCAGGACGACGAGTAGATAGGCCCCGCTGACCGCCGCGCCGATGGACCGGCGCGGGACGCTGGCGCGGGCGGCGCCGATGATGAGCCCGAGACACAGCGTGATCGTCAGGATGAGGAACGGCTCGAACTCCGTGGCGTAGTAGTAGAACTTCGTCCGCGAGACGAACGGGAACCAGGTCAGCCAGCCTGCCGACACCGCGAGGACGGCCGCGCCCGCCCGCCAGTCCCGGTGCAGCAGCCACCAGAAGAGGCAGAAGATCAGGGCCGGGATCGATGCCCACCAGATCGCCGGGGTGCCGATCGCGAGGACTTCCTGTGAGCAGTGTGGCGCGACGCTGCACGCGGCGCCGGACGTGGGCGCGGAGTAGTAGAAGGCGACCGGCCGGGACAGCACCAGCCAATCCCACGGCTGGGACTCGTACGGGTGGTGCGTGTGCAGGCCCACGCTGAACTGCAGCGCCTGCACGTGGTACTCGTACAGCGAATAGAGCGCGGACAGAACCGGCGTGTGCACTCCCTGCGTGGCCGCGTAATTGCGGTCATAGCCAAGGGAGGACGCGAACCAGCCAGTCCATGAGGTGATGTAGACCGCCAGCGGCAGCACTCCGAAGGTGAGCGGCAGCCACTTGCCGTCACGGGCCAGGGCGCCACGCCAGAAATGGCTGATGCCCGCGGCGCGGCGCGCCCCCACGTCCCACGCGACGGCCAGGCCGGCGAACGCGATGACGTACCAGATCGCATCCCATTTACAGGCGCAGGCACAGCCGATGAAGAAGCCGGCCGCGACCCGCCACCAGTGGATGCCGATCCCCGGGCCGGCGCCGCTCGTCCCCCGGGCCGCCACCGCGCTGGCCAGCCGGGCGCGCGAAACGTCACGGTCGATCACCAGGCAGCCGAACGAGGCCAGCACGAAGAACATCAGGAAGATGTCGAGCAGCCCGGTCCGGCTCATGACGAACTCGAGGCCGTCCAGCGACATCAGCAGGCCGGCGATGCAGCCCAGCAGCGTCAACCTGGTCATCCGCCGGGTGATACGGCAGATGAGGAGAATCGCCAGCGACCCGAAAACAGCGGCGGAGAAGCGCCAGCCGAAAGAGTTCAGGCCGAAGAGCCATTCGCCGGCCGCGATGATCCACTTTCCCAGCGGCGGCATCACCACATATTCGGCGCCCGGCGCGAATACGCGCGTGCTGCCCGACTGGATGAGCGCGTTGGCGTTACTGACCAGGTTGTGCTCAACGCCGTAGTTCAGGAAGCTGTACGCGTCCTTGACGTAATAGGTCTCGTCGAAAATCAGCGCGCGCGGCACGCGCAGTCGGCTGAACCGCAGGTAAGCGCCGAACGCGGTGACCAGCAGCGGCCCCAGCCAGCCCAGGATGCGGTCCGTGGGCAGCGGCGCGACGAGCCGGTCGCGCAGCGCCGACGTTCGATCCGCCGTTTCGGTGGCCGGTGCGCCGGCCTCGGTTGCCGCCATCGCTGCATATCGTACGGGATGGACACGTGGCCGTAGAGAAGGAAAGTGAATGCGCGGCGGACAAGAAAATGCCGGGGGCGTTATCGACGGCACGCCTGCCCCCGCCGGCACGCTGATCGTGGCGGCAGCCCCCATCGGCCGGCTGGAGGACGCCTCGCGCCGCTTCGCGGCCGAACTGGCGGCCGCTCCGGTCATCGCCGCGGAAGACACCCGCCGGCTGCGGCGGCTGGCCGCCCGCCTGGGCGTCGGGCTGACCGGCCGCCTCGTCTCCTACTACGACGCGGTGGAGGCGGAACGGCACGATCTTCTGCTGCGCGAACTGCGGGCCGGCCACGACGTCCTGCTGGTGACCGACGCCGGCATGCCGGGCGTCAGCGATCCGGGCTACCGGCTCACCGCGGCGGCGGCCGCGGCGGGAATCCGGCTGACCGTACTGCCGGGGCCCTCGGCAGTGACCGCGGCGCTCGCCGTCTCCGGGCTGCCCACGGACCGCTTCTGCTTCGAGGGATTCCCGCCCCGGGGACGCGGGGAACGGTCGAGGCGGTTCGGCGAGCTGGCCGGCGAGCGCCGGACCCTGGTGTTCTTCGAGTCACCGCGGCGGGCCGGGGCCACGCTCGGGGAACTGTCGGAAACCTTCGGGCCGCAGCGGCGCGCCGTCGTGTGCCGCGAGCTGACCAAGACCCACGAGGAGATCCGCCGCGGCACCCTGGGCGAGCTGGCCGCCTGGGCGGGCGGGGGCCTGCTCGGCGAGATCACGCTGGTCATCGAGGGTGCCCCGGCCGTAGGCCGGGAAGGGGGCACCGCCGAGATCGGCGCGGCGGTCGAGGAGGTGACCCGCCGGGTCGCCGGCGGCCTGTCCCGCCGGGACGCGATCGCGGCCGTCGTGGCCGACACCGGCCTGCCCCGCAATCTCGTCTACGACGCCGTGGTCTCGCCGCGCGCCAGTTCCTGATCCGCCGGTCCCTGCGGGGCCGGCGGGCCCGCCGCGGTCGTCCCGGAAGAGCGGCGGTCCCGGCGGGCGTCCAGCCAGTTGCGTGCGGCCGTGCCCCGGCCGAACGCCATGGCCGCCGCCAGGCAGGCGAACGGCACCGCTGGCAGCACGTACCGGTAGTCGAATTCCGCCGTCGCAGCCGGCTCAACGATCAGCGCCAGCGAGATCAGCCACGGCATCGTGGCCTCACCGCCCAGCCGCCGCCAGGCCAGCACCATGCCGCCGAGCCCGATGACCAGGATGACGCCGTACACCGACCCGGGCAGCCAGACGTACCGCTGCCAGACCCGGATGACCCCGGCGAACGGCCCGACCACATCGGTCAGCGGGTTGCCGCGGACGTAGTAGGCGACGTCGGAGTTGTACGACCCGACGTGCCCGCGGGCCCAGGACGGGATGGGGAGCGAGCGGGAGCCGAACAGGTACTCGTCGTAGGTCGCCGCGTTCGGGAAGGTGTAGCGCCGCCACTCGAAGACGCGGAACGTGTCGTATGCCACGGTCTGGGCGTAGGCCAGCGGCTGCGCCTCGATCGCGCGCTTGGCGAAGTCCTCGGCGAGCTGGTTGGGCAGCGGGGAGAACTTCGACGGCGGGAGGCGGTCCAGCGGGGAAACATTCGTCCAGATGTAGGACTGTGCGATCGGGCGCTTGGCCGGCGGGGTCGCCGTGCACAGCGACAGCTCGTCGGCGGGCACGTGCATCTTCGAGCACTCGGCGAAGGACATGACGCGCGAGTACAGGAAGATGCCGGTGCTGTCGGTCATCGCGAACTGCCCGTAGCTCGCGTAAAACCACGAGCAGTACAGCAGCACCGGGACGAGGCAGGCGACGACGGTGCCGGCCAGGGCGCGCCAGCCGATCCGCCGGATGATGATGTACACCGCGAAGAGGGCCAGGAACGGCAGCCCCTGCGACCGGACCGTGGCCGACACGCCCAGGATCAGGCCGATCAGCGTGCAGCGCTGCCACGACGGCTTGGCGTCCCACAGCAGCAGCGTGGTCGCCAGGACGAGCAGGAACTCGAACAGGACGTCGCTGAGGATCAGGTGCTCGAGCTGGATCTGGAAGCCGTCGTACAGCACCGGGACCGCGGCCAGCGCGGCGATCCAGGGCCGGACGCCGAACCGGTGCCTGGCCAGCGCGTACACCATGACGCCGACCGCCACGCCCATCAGGTGTTGCAAGATCGTTACGACCGCGAAGCTGTGCAGCGGTTCCAGGATCTTCAGGAATACCGCATAGCCGGCAGGGCGTGTCACGTCCGGGTGCAGGCTGATCACGTCGCCCATGTACTGGAACGAGTCGTTGAACCAGGATTGCCACCTATAGCCCAGCTCAGCGTCGGCCCGCAGGAGCAGCGCCGGGATCAGCAGCAGGGCGAACAGCCGGTTTCCCGAGATCAGAGCGCGGATCCGGGACGGCGAATGCAGCGCCCTGACCGGGCCTCCTGAGTCCTCAGCGGCCGCGGAACGGTTCCGGCGAAGCGAGCCGGGCAGGCGGGTCAGCGTCGCCCGCCATGGGCTTGAGGCCGGTCCTGTCAACCCGGACCCTCCTTGTACTGTTCAATGACTCTGTCGCACGAACGCGTGTGAATGCTTCGCCAGTACCGGCCGCCCCGCATGCATTCTTTCGCCTACGGTATTACGGTGCGGCAGCGGCCCAGTGGCCGCGGGCTGCCCCCGGGGCCTGGCGCCTTCCCACGCTACCTGGCGCAAAACTTCAGCGGATGGTGAAACCGTGAGCAGTAAGGGAGATGACGTGGAGCTGACCGTCGTCATGCCGTGTCTCAACGAGGCTGAGACGGTCGCGACGTGCGTCCGCAAGGCCGTGGGATTCCTGCATGAGCACGACATCAGCGGTGAGGTGATCGTCGCCGACAACGGCAGCACCGACGGCAGCCAGCAGCTGGCGACCGACGCCGGCGCCCGGGTGGTGCCCGTCTCCGAGAAGGGCTACGGCAACGCCCTGATGGGCGGGATCGTGGCCGCCCGCGGCCGCTTCGTCATCATGGGCGACGCGGACGACAGCTACGACTTCACCAACCTGATGCCGTTCGTGGAAAGCCTGCGTGACGGGGCCGACCTGGTGATGGGCAACCGCTTCAAGGGCGGGATCGAGCCGGGCGCCATGCCGCCGCTGCACCGCTACCTCGGCAACCCGGTGCTCAGCTTCGTCGGCCGGCTCTTCTTCAGCAGCAAGATCGGCGACTTCCACTGCGGCCTGCGCGGCTTCCGCCGGGACAGCGTAATGAAGCTCGGGCTGCAGGCCACCGGCATGGAGTTCGCCAGCGAGCTCGTGGTCAAGGCGACGCTGGCCAAGCAGCGCATCACCGAGGTGCCGACCACGCTGGCCAAGGACGGCCGGAGCCGGCCGCCGCACTTGCACACATGGCGGGACGGCTGGCGTCACCTGCGCTTCCTGCTCATGTTCAGCCCGCGCTGGCTGTTCTTCGTGCCCGGCCTGGTGGTCTTCGCGCTCGGCGTGGTGATCGGAGCGGTCGTCATCCCGCGGCCGTTCAGCATCGGCTCGGTCACGTTCGACGTCGACACGCTCGTCGCCGCCTCGGCCATGGTGGTCATCGGCTTCCAGTCGGTCCTCTTCGCGCTGTTCACCCAGGTGTACGCCAGCGCGGAGGGTTTCCTGCCGGAGGACAAGCGGGTCCGGCACATCCTCAAGACGCTGAGCCTGGAGCGCGGGCTGCTGGCCGGGGGCGCGCTCGCCGTGGCCGGGATCGTCGGCCTGGTCTTCTCGTTCTTCTACTGGAACAGCACCCGGTTCGGCGCGCTCAACTACGACCACGCGCTGCGGCTGGTCGTCCCGTCGGCCACCGCGCTGATCGTCAGCTGCCAGATCATCCTCGGCACGTTCTTCCTGTCCATCCTGGGCATCCGCCGGACGCGGCACCCGGCCATGGGCGCACTGGAGACCGACGAAGAGGGCCGCGAGGCCGCACCCGGGGTCATCACCCGCACCCGGCCGGACGGTGCGGTCGGCACGGTCGGGGTCGACGCCGGTGCTCCCGCCGCGGGGCTGGCCGCAGCCGCACCCGCTCAGGCCGGCAGCACCGCCAATGGCGCCCCGGCCGCCGCGGACGGGGCCGGCCACGTGCCTGCGGGCGCGGGAAGCGACGCGCGCGGGGCCACCTCCGACGGGGCACCAATTCGCGACTAGCAGCCAGCGGGTGGCCCTAGGCTTGGACCATGTCCTCGCCAACTCAGCCAGGTCGGCACATTCTGGCCGCACCGGCCTGGCCGTACGCCAACGGTCCCCGACACATCGGTCACGTCTCCGGGTTCGGGCTGCCCTGCGACATGTTCAGCCGCTACCAGCGGATGGCGGGGAACAAGGTGCTGATGGTGAGCGGCACCGACGAGCACGGCACCCCGATCCAGGTGCAGGCCGACGCCGAGGGCGTGTCCGCCCGCGCGCTGGCGGACCGGTACAACCGCGTCATCGCCGAAGACCTGGCCGGCCTGAACATGTCGTACGACCTGTTCACCCGGACAACAACCCGTAACCACTACGCGGTCACGCAGGAGATCTTCCTCGGGCTGTACCGGAACGGCTACATCTTCCCCAAGACGACGCTCGGTGCCATCTCCCCGTCCACCGGGCGCACGCTGCCTGACCGCTACATCGAGGGAACCTGCCCGATCTGCGGCTACGACAGCGCCCGCGGCGACCAGTGCGACAACTGCGGTAACCAGCTCGACCCGGTGGACCTGATCCGCCCGCGATCCCGGATCAACGGGGAGACACCGCAGTTCGTCGAAGAGGAGCACTTCTTCTTCGACCTGCCTGCCTTCGCCGATGTGCTGGGCGGCTGGCTGCAGAGTAAGAGCGGCCAGTGGCGGCCGAACGTGCTCAAGTTCTCGCTCAACCTGCTCAACGACCTGAAGCCGCGGGCCTACACCAGGGACCTGGACTGGGGGGTCCCGGTCCCGCTGGACGGCTGGCGGGACCGCCCGGACAAGCGGATCTACGTCTGGTTCGATGCGGTGGTCGGCTACCTGTCCGCGTCCATCGAGTGGGCTCGGCGCTCCGGTGACCCGGACGCCTGGCGGGCCTGGTGGCAGTCGCCGGACGCCGAGTCGTACTACTTCATGGGCAAGGACAACATCGTCTTCCACGCCGAAATCTGGCCGGCCATGCTGCTCGGCTACAACGGTGAGGGAGACAAGGGCGGGACGCCCGGCTCCCTGGGCACGCTCAACCTGCCGTCCGAGATCGTCTCCAGTGAGTACCTGACGATGGAAGGCCGGAAGTTCTCCTCCTCCCGCAACGTCGTGATCTACGTGCGCGACTTTCTCGAGCGTTACGACGTGGACGCGCTGCGGTACTACGTGGCCGTGGCCGGGCCGGAGAATCAGGACACCGACTTCACCTGGAGTGAGTTCGTCCGCCGCAACAATGATGAGCTGGTGGCGACCTGGGGCAACCTGGTCAACCGCTCGGTCTCGTTCGCGGCTCGCAACATCGGGTCAATCCCGGCGGCCGGCCCGCTGACCGACGTGGACGCGGCGCTGCTGGAGCACTCCCGGCAGGCGTTCGGCACGGTCGGCGCGCACCTGGCGCGGTCCCGGTTCAAGCTGGCCACGGGCGAGGCCATGCGGGTCGTGGCCGAGGCGAATAAATACATCTCCGAACAGGCGCCGTGGAAGCTGCGGGAAACCGACCCGGACCGGATGCGGACGATCCTGCACGTCGCGCTGCAGGCGGTCGACGACGCCAAGACGCTGCTGACGCCGTTCCTGCCGGGCTCGTCCCAGCGGGTCTTTGAGATGCTCGGCGGGTCCGGCGACTGGTCCGGCACGCCGGAGGTCAGGGAGGTGGACGAGGAAGGCGGCCCCGCCTATCCCGTGATCACCGGCCGGTACGAGGGCGCGGCGCGCTGGGAGTCCCGGCCGATCCAGCCGGGTACACCGCTCACGGTGCCCGCCCCGTTGTTCACCAAGCTCGACAAGCGCGTGGCCGATGAGGAAGTTGCCCGGCTGCGGGAGTCCGGGGACTGATGACAGAGCCGAGCGGAACCCGGGCTCAGCAGGCTCCGGCGGGGCGGTCCGGTCCGGCCGTCACCAGCCCGCTGCCGCGGCCGGCCTTCGATAGCCACACCCATCTGGACATCATGGGCCTGCCGGTGCCCGGCGTCCTGGAGGCGGCGCGCGCCGCCGGGATCGAGCAGGTCATCACCGTTGGTGTTGACCTGGAGTCGTCGCGATGGTCCGCGCGGTGCGCGGCGGAGTACGCGGGCGTGTTCGCCGCCGTCGCCATCCACCCGAACGGCACGGCGGCCGCCGCCGGGGTGACCGGCGGCCCCGCGGCCGCCGGGGGCGACGTGGCCTCCGCTGACGCGGTGCTGGCCGAGATCGAGACGCTGGCCGGGCTGCCGCAGGTCCGCGCGGTCGGCGAGACGGGCCTGGATTACTACCGGGATCACTCCGACCCGGCGCTGCAGCGCGAGTGGTTCCGTGCGCACATCGGGATCGCGAAACGGACCGGCAAGGCGCTGATGATCCACGACCGGGAGGCGCACGAGGACGTGCTGCGCATCCTGGCTGAGGAAGGGGCGCCGGACAAAGTGGTTTTCCACTGCTTCTCGGGCGACGAGCAGATGGCCAAGCGCTGCGCGGACCAGGGCTACGTGATGAGCTTCGCCGGCAACCTCACCTTCGCCAGTGCGCAGAACCTGCGTGACGCGGCCGCGGTGGCGCCCCCGGACCTGCTGCTGGTGGAGACCGACGCGCCGTTCCTGACCCCGGTGCCTTACCGCGGCAAGCCGAACTCCCCGGCCCTCGCCGCCTACACCGCCCGCCGCCTGGCCGAGGTGAAGAACATGGATGTGGCCGAGCTGTGCGCGCTGGTGACGGCGACCGGGGAACGCATCTTCGGCCCATGGTGACCGTCGGCGCGGCGACGGCCCAGCGGTGACGCCACCATGGTGACCGGCCCGGGCCGGAGGTGACCGCGATGACCACGCCGGATTCCGCACGGCTGCTGGGACCGGCCGAGATCAGGCAGCTGGCGGTGCGGCTGGCGGTGCGGCCGACCAAGCGGCTCGGGCAGAACTTCGTCATCGATCACGGAACGGTGCGGCGGATCGTGACCCTGGCGGGCCTGCGGCCCGAGGATGTCGTCCTCGAAGTCGGCCCGGGTTTCGGCTCGCTGACGCTTCCGCTGCTGGAGGCGGCGCACCGGGTCGTCGCGGTGGAGATGGATCCGGTCCTGGCCGCGGCGCTCCCGGCGACCGCCGCGGCCCGTGCTCCCGGCCTGTGCGGCCGCCTGGAGGTGGTTACGGCCGACGCCGCCCGGGTGCGGGAGCTGCCGGGCGCCCCGCCCACGGTCCTGGTGGCCAACCTGCCCTACAACGCGACCGTGCCCGTCCTGCTCAACGTGCTGGACCGGTTCCCGTCGCTGCAGCACGGCCTGGTCATGGTGCAGGCGGAGGTGGGGGCGAGGATGTGCGCGCCGCCGGGCAGCCGCGAGTACGGGGTGTCCTCGGCCAAGCTGGCCTGGTCTGCCCGGATGCGCCTCGCCGGGCCGGTGCCGCGGACCGTGTTCTGGCCCGTGCCCGGCGTCGACTCGTGCCTGGTCTCGTTCGCGCGGATAGATCCGCCGCAGACCACGGCGTCCCGCGAAGAGGTGTTCGCGGTCATCGACGCCGCGTTCGGCCAGCGCCGCAAGACGCTCCGCGCGGCACTGGCGGGCTGGGCCGGGTCTCCGGCAGAGGCGGAACGCCTGGTCCGCGCGGCTGGCCTCGACCCCGGCGCACGCGGTGAGGCGCTCAGCATCGCCGAATTCGCCGTGTTGGCCCGGGGGGACGACCCCCCGGAGCCCCCCGCGACGCCCCGGGTCCGGTGCTCGCCGTGACATCGGGCGCTCGCCCGGGCCAAGGCCCGGGGTCGCGCCCGATCGGGCCTTCGGCCCGTCCGCGGTGCTGGCCCGGGGGGACGACCCCCCGGAGCCCCCCGCGACGCCCCGGGTCCGGTGCTCGCCGTGACATCGGGCGCTCGCCCGGGCCAAGGCCCGGGGTCGCGCCCGATCGGGCCTTCGGCCCGTCTGTCCGTAACCCGCTCGGGCTGGGGTTATCCAACTATGATCGGTGAACCGTGACCGGTGTGACCGTGCGGGTGCCCGCCAAAATCAACCTGCAGCTCGCCGTCGGGCCCCGCCGCGACGACGGCTACCACGACTTGGTGACCGTGTTCCAGGCGATCTCGCTGTACGACGACGTGACCGTCAGCGAGGCCGACGGGCCCGGCGACCGCGTCCTGACCAGCGGGGAAGGCGCCGCCGCGGTACCTGGCGGCCCCGCCAACCTGGCCCTGAAGGCCGCCGGGGCACTAGCCCGGGCGGCCGGCCTGCCGCGGGAGACCACCGGGCCCATCGAGGTCACCATCCGCAAACGGATACCGGTGGCCGCCGGCCTGGCCGGCGGCAGCGCCGACGCCGCCGCGGCGCTGATCGCGTGCAATGAGCTGTGGCACGCCGGCCTCAGCCACGAGCAGCTCAGCCAGATCGCGGCGGACGTCGGCAGTGACGTCGCCTTCGCGCTGCTGGGCGGTACGGCCGTCGGCCTGGGCCGGGGGGAACGGCTGACACCGGCGCTGGCGTCGGGTGAGTACCACTGGGTACTGGCCGTGGCCGATGGCGGGCTGTCCACCCCCGAGGTCTACGCGGCCCTTGACCGGCTGCGCGGCACGGCCGCGGACCACAAACCAGAACTCGATCACGCGCTGATGGGCGCGTTGCGGTCGGGCGAGCCGGCCGCGGTGGGCCAGGTGCTCACCAATGACCTGCAGCGGGCCGCCGTCTCCCTGTTCCCCGCGCTGCGGAAGACCCTGGCGGCCGGCCGGGAGCTTGGCGCCCTGGGTGCGATCGTCGCGGGTTCCGGGCCGACCTGCGTTTTCCTCACCGCCAGCGCCGAGCGGGCCGTCGATCTCGCGGTGTCCCTATCGGGCGCCGGCGTGTGCCGGTCGGTGGCCCGGGCCGCCGGCCCCGTGCCCGGGGCGTTCGTCACGGCCGGGACGCCGTGACGGGCTGCGGCAGGCCGGCCCGTCCCGCGCCGTACCAGTGGTGGCCGGCATGGTGAACCTGATCAGCGCCGAGAAAGTGACGAAGGCGTTCGGGGACCGCAGGCTGCTCGACGCGGTGTCGCTCGGGGTGTCGACCGGCGACCGGATCGGCGTCGTGGGCCGCAACGGGGCGGGCAAATCGACGCTGCTGTCTCTGCTCGCGGGCGTCGCGGAGCCGGACTCCGGCCGGATCGCGCGTACCGCCGGCCTGCGGATCGGCTACCTGCGTCAGCGTGACGAGCTGTCCGGAACGGTCCGGCAGGCGGTGTTCGGCCCGGCGGCCAGCGAGACCGCCGAGCATCTATGGGCCAGTGACCCGCGGGCCCGTGGTGTGGTGGCGGAGCTGCTCGGCGGCATCGACCTGAGCGCGGACGCCGCGCGGCTCTCCGGCGGTGAGCGGCGGCGCACGGCCCTGGCGTCGCTGCTGGCCGCCGACCGTGATGTCCTGCTGCTTGACGAGCCGACCAACCACCTTGACCTCGAGGCGATCGACTGGCTGGGGCGGCACCTGCGGGACCGCGGCTCCGCGCTGGTGGTGGTGAGCCACGACCGCTGGCTGCTGGACACCGCCTGTGACCAGATGTGGGAGGTCGAGTCCGGGCAGGTGTACGCGTACGACGGCGGGTACTCGGCGTACGTGCTGGCCCAGGCCGAGCGCGAACGGAATGAGGAGGCGGTGCAGCGCCGCCGGCGCAGCCTGATGCGCAAGGAACTCGCGTGGCTGCGCCGGGGCCCGCAGGCCCGCTCCACCAAGCCGAAGTTCCGGGTGCAGGCGGCCAGCGCGCTGATCGCCGATGAGCCACCCGCACGGGACACTGTTGAGCTCACCAGCCTGGCCACCGCGCGGCTGGGCAAGACGGTCATCGACGTCGAGGACGTCACGCTCTGGGCCGGGCTGCGGGTCCTGCTGAACGACGTAACCTGGCAGCTCGCGCCCGGTGAGCGAGCCGGGCTGCTGGGTGTCAACGGCAGCGGGAAGACATCGTTCCTGCGGCTGCTCGATGGGTCGCTCGTGCCGGCCCGGCCGGGCGCCGCGAACTCCGCCGGGCCGCCCGGCCCGGCCGCCGTCCGGGCCGAGGGCACCGTGATACGGGGGAAGACCGTGCGGATCGCCCATCTCAGCCAGGAGCTCAGTGAGCTGGATCCGGACCGGCGTGTGCTGGAGACCGTGCAGGACGTGCGCTCGTTCGTCCGGGTCGGCAAGCGCGAGCTGTCCGCCAGCCAGATGCTGGAGCGGTTCGGGTTCCGCGGCGGCACGCAGTGGACGCCCGTCGGGGAGCTGTCCGGCGGCGAACGGCGGAGGCTGCAGCTGCTCCGGCTGCTGATGGACGAGCCGAACGTGCTGCTGCTCGACGAGCCCACCAACGACCTCGACATCGAGACGCTGACCGAGCTCGAGGACCTGCTCGACGGATGGCCCGGGTCGATGACCGTCGTCAGTCACGACCGGTACTTTCTGGAGCGGGTCACCGACCACGTGGTGGCACTGCTGGGGGACGGGAAGCTGTCGTTCCTGGCCGGCGGGGTCGAAGAGTACCTCGACCGGGTTCGGGGGACCCGCGAGGCGTCCCTGCCCGCCCTGGCGGCCACCGTCCGGCCGTCCGGCCCGGCACCCGGCGGGACGGCCGCTGGTGCGGCCGGGGAACGGGTCGCGCGCAAGGAACTTCAGCGGCTTGAACGGCAGATTGACCGCCTGTCCGGCCGCGAGGCGCAGCTCAGCGCGCAGATGGCCGACAACGCCAGCGATTACGAGAAGCTCACCGGGATGGGTGCCGACCTGCGTTCCGTCCAGGCGGAGAAAGCACTCCTCGAGGAACGCTGGCTCACCGTCGCCGCGGACCTGGACGCGTGAGCGCATGACAGGCACGGCGTCCTTCTGTTTCGTCGACGTCTTCGCGGGGCTCCCGCTCACCGGTAACCCGCTGTCGCTGGTGATCGACGCCGATCACCTGCCCGAACCGCGTGGCTGGTCCGGGCCCCGGGTCCGTGTCGGAGGCTCCGGCCTGGTCGTCGCGCAGGGCACACTGAACCTCTGAACGAGCGCCCGGGCCTTCCCCGCCCGCCTGTGGTACTCCGGTGGCGGGGCGTTACTCCGGCGGCAGGGCGTCGAACGGGGCAAGCAGCGTCCGCAGCAGTCCCGCGAGCGTGTGCCGGTCGCCCGCGCCGAGCGAGGCGAGCAGTTCTCGCTCGCGGCGCAGGAGGTCCGCCAGGGCGTCATCGGCCTTGGCCCGGCCCTGGTCGGTCAGGGTGACCAGGACGCCGCGCCGGTCCCGCGGGTCGGGTTTCCGGTGGACGAGCCCCGCCTCGGCGAGCCGGTCGATGCGGTTGGTCATCGTCCCCGAGGTCACCAGCGTCGCGCGGATCAGCGCGCCGGGCGTCATCTGGTACGGGGGTCCTTGCCGGCGCAGCGCCGACAGCACGTCAAACTCCCAGGCCTCAAGCTCGTGACTGGCAAACGACGCGCGCCGGGCCAGATCCAGGTGCCGCGCTAGCCGGGACACCCGGCTGAGCACCTGGAGGGGTTCCACGTCGAGGTCGGGCCGCTGTGCGCGCCACCCGGCGACCAGATCGTCCACCTCATCACGCAGCCCGCCATCGCCAGCTGGCGTCCTGTCGTGGGTCGCCTCGCTGCCAGCCGGCGTGCCGATTGGGTCGGTCCTGCCGCCGGCTGGTCCGTCGGGGAGCGGGGAGCCCTTGAGCGCCAGCGCGCTGCGCCCTGCGGCGTGCGTGCCGGTGCCGGGCTCGCGACCATCCTGCATCGCTCAAGCATATCTCTTGACGTCAAGATGCATGCTTAGGTAAAGAAGAAAAGTATATCGATGTCGAGAAAAGGGGCGGTCATGTGGGACCCGGGCCAATACCGGCGCTTCTCCGGCGAGCGGGCGCGGCCCTTCGCCGACCTGCTCGCCCGGATCGGGGCGGACCGGCCGCATTCCGTCGTTGACCTGGGCTGCGGGCCGGGCGATCTCACCGCGGAACTCGTGCGCCGCTGGCCGGAGGCGACCGTGCTCGGCGTCGACAACTCTCCGGAGATGATCGAGGTGGCCCGGAAGTGGGAGGCGCCGCCTGGCCTGTCGTTCGCGCTGGCCGACGTCCGGGACTGGCGGCCGGCCGCTCCCGCGGATGTGGTCACGGCCAACGCCGTGCTGCAGTGGGTCCCCGGCCATCTCGGACTACTGCCGCGCTGGGTGTCCTGGCTGTCCCGCGGCGGCTGGCTGGCCTTCCAGATCCCCGGCAATTTCGATCAGCCGCCGCACACGGCCATCCGGGACATGGCTGACTCACCGCGCTGGCGCCCGCTGATCGGTGGCTGTGAGTTCACCCGGCAGGCCGGTGACCCGGCGGAATACCTTGGCGTCCTGGCCGGCGCCGGGTGCCGGGTGGACGCCTGGGAAACGACTTACCTGCACATTCTGGATGGCGAGGATCCCGTGGTCGAATGGGTCAAGGGCACCGCCCTGCGCCCCGTCCTGGCCGCCCTGGATGACGTACAGGCCGCCGAGTTCCTGACCGAGTACCGGAACCGGATGCGGCGGGCGTATCCGGCGCGCTCATTCGGGACCGTGCTGCCCTTCCGCCGCGTGTTCGTCGTGGCGCAGCGCCCGGGATGATCGCCGGCCTACCGGGCCTCGCTGACCATCCGCTCAGCTGCGGCTCAGCATCTACGGGGAACGCTGGCGCCCGGCCCGTTCGGTCAGGAGATTAACCTACTTTCCAAATTGATTTAGTAGATAATGCCTGGCATGATCGTGCCCGTGCATCGCGGCCGCCGCCACCATCATCAGCGTCTTCACGTGGACCTCCGCCGTCAGGCGAGCGCCCTGTGTCCGGTCCGGACGGTACAGGGAGCCATCGCCGGCCAGGACCGGCCCGGGACCACGACGCGAGGAGAGACGCCCCATGACCACGATCATTCCCGCCGCACTCAGCCCACGGCAGCTCGCTGAGGAAGTGCGCAAGCTCGCGGCTACGCCGCGCGACTGGATGTCACGTGTCCGGCTCAGCCCGGACGAGCGCTGGTACGAGCGCATTCACGTGGGCCGCCGGCACGAGATCTGGCTGATCAGCTGGCTGCCCGGGCAGGGCACCGGATTCCACGACCACGGCGGCTCGGCCGGAGCGTTCGGGGTTGTGTGGGGGGCGCTCGAAGAGCACCAGGCCGGGACGCCCACGCACCGTCACGCCGTTCGGGCCACCCAGGTCAGCGCGGGCCGGGTCCGTTCCTTCGGCCCGGAGTACATTCACGACGTGCGCAACATGTCGGAGGCCGTTGCGGTCAGCGTCCACGCCTACTCGCCCCCGCTGAGCGAGATGACGCGCTACGACCTCACCGAGAGCGGCCTCGTCGTGCTCGATACCGAATCCGCGGACCAGTGGTGACCGGCCCAGTGGTGGCCGGCCCAGTGGTGGCCGGCCCAGCGGTGACCGGCCCAGTGGTGGCCGGCCCTGCGGTGACCGGACCCGTGACGAGCGGCGCGGCCGCCCGCGCCCCCCGGCCGCCGGGCGCGCGGACGATCGATGAGATCCTCGCGGCCGCCCGGGCCCGCCTGCACCGGCTGACCCCGGAAGAGGCGTTCGCGGGATTCTCCGGCGGGGCCGTCCTCGTCGACATCCGCCCGCAGGCCCAGCGCGCCCGCGAGGGCGGCATCCCGGGTGCGGTGATCATCGAGCGCAACGTGCTCGAGTGGCGTTTCGACCCGGCCAGCGAGGCCCGGCTGCCCTGGGTGCACGGGTATGACCAGGAAGTCATCGTGTTCTGCTCCGAGGGGTACACCTCGAGCCTGGCTGCGGCCGCCCTCCAGGACCTGGGCCTCGCCAGCGCCACCGACATCATCGGCGGCTTCGTGGCGTGGGCGGCCGGAGGGCTGCCCACATGCCCGCCGGAGTCAGCGGGCCCGGCCGCACGGGCCTGCTAGACCCCGCCGTCCGGGGCCCGCTGGCCGGCGATGATCTCCGGCGGGATCCGTGGCGCGGGATCGAGCTGGGCCAGCCCGTTCCAGGCCAGATTGATCAGGTGCGCCGCGACCTCCTCGCGCTCCGGCTTGTGCGCGTCCAGCCACCACTGGCCGGTGAAGGCGACCATGCCCACCAGCATCTGGGCGTACATCGGGGCGAGCTTCGGGTCCTGCCCGCGCGCCGACAGATAATCGCCCACGATGTACTCCACCTGCCCGGCGATGTCCGCCAGCAGCGTGCCGAACGTTCCGGTTCCCGATCCGGGCGGGGAGTCCCGGACCAGGATGCGGAAACCGTCGGCATTGTCCTCGATGTACTTCAGCAGCTTGACCGCGGCGCCCTGGAACTCCGGCATCGTGTCGCTGCCGTCCAGCAACGTCGTGGCCATGGTGAGCAGCCGCTCGACCTCGCGGTCCACGACGACGGCGTAAAGGCCTTCCTTGCCGCCGAAATGCTCGTACACGACGGGCTTGGAGACGCCTGCCTTCGCCGCGATCTCCTCGATCGAGGTTCCCTCGAAGCCACGTTCGGCGAACAGCCGCCGCCCGACGTCGAGGAGCTGCTCGCGGCGCTCTTTGCCGGTCATCCGCCTGCGGCCGGATCTGAAGGGGGGGTCGCCGTTCACCAATCCATCATTGCTCTCAGCCGGCCGGTTCGTCACTGATCCGCGACGGCCGTGACGCGATTGGTGCGAGTTTCCGGCGCGCCATGGAACCAAGCTTCCTGGTGGCGGTCGCCGGGCGCTTGGCTTCCAGCCGCTCCGCGTCCGGCCAGCGGACGTCGCAGGCCCAGCCGAGCTTCTCGAAAGCCCAGATCGCCCGGGCGCTCGGGTCGAGCTGCCCCTTCAGCACCCCGTGCCGCGCGCAGGTCGGGTCGGCGTGGTGCAGGTTGTGCCAGGACTCCCCGAACGAGGCGATCGCCAGCCAGGCCACGTTCCGCGACTTGTCCCGCACCTCGAACTCCTCGCTGCCGAACGTGTGGCAGATCGAGTTGATGGACCAGGTCACGTGGTGCAGCAGCGCGACCCGCACCAGGCTGCCCCAGAAGAACGCGGTGATCGCGCCTTGCCATGACATCGACCACAGGCCGCCGATGAGGGCCGGCGCCAGCAGTGACGCGGCGACGAGCGCCGGGAACAGCTGGTGGACGCGCCGGATCCGGGCGTCAGCGAGCAAGTCAGGGATGAACTTTTCCTTCGACGTCTTGTTCGGGTCGAACAGCCAGCCCATGTGGGCGAAGACGAGACCCTTGGAAAGAGCCTTCACGTCCTCGCCGTAGCGCCACGGCGAATGCGGGTCGCCTTCCTTGTCGCTGTACTTGTGGTGCCGGCGGTGGTCGGCCACCCAGTTGAACACCGGGCCCTCAATGGCCAGGGTCCCGGCTACGGCGAGCGCGACCCGCAGGCCGGTCTTGGCCTTGAACGATCCGTGCGTGAAGTAGCGGTGGAAGCCGACCGTCACGCCGAGCCCGGAAATCCAGTAGAAGACCAGCGCGATGATCACGTCGTGCCAGCCGAGGCCCCAGCCCCAGGCCAGCGGAATCGCGGCGATCAGCGCCAGCAGCGGGACGCCGACGAAGACCCCGACGAGGGCCCGCTGGACGGGAGTGGCCTGCTCCTCGTCAAAGTCGGAGCGCGCGGTCCGGCTGGTGGGTCTGGCGGCCGCCTTCGGTTCGGCGTCCTTGACCGGAACGGCCATGGCAGGGGGCGCGAGCATCGGCGGGGCCTCGGCGGGGGCCTTGGCCCGTTCGGTAGAAGTAGTCATCGTGCTCCTGGCTGTGGTCGGGACCTGCGGGACATATGCACGGTGCGTACGACGCTTACGTAACCGTAACCTACGAGACCGTAAGTTAGGCAAGGCTATGCGGGAAAGTATTGAAAAGTGTTTCGCTTGCCCGCCACATGACCTGTCAACCGCGTGGCGTTCGTAGCGGGGCTATACGGACCGCGCACGGGCCCGGACGGCCAGTGCCAAGGGCTGCCCGCTCATGGGGTGGCCTGCTGCATGCCCGGTAAAGTAGTTCGCGGCCGATCCCGGATCGTCTAGCCTGGCAGGACAGCGGACTTTGGATCCGTCAACGAAGGTTCGAATCCTTCTCCGGGAGCTGCGGAAACGCATTCGAACAGACTAACCGGCTCCCGAAGTGGCGACCGCGATTCCGGCGATCCACCCGTCAATCCGGCGGTACAGATCGCCGCTCTTGAGGACGTCAATCCGCAGGCATCCGTGGTACGCCGCGTCCACGTTCCTTCGCACGGTCTTCGGGTTATGCCGTTTCAGCGTGGGCCTGCGGAACTGGTCCGGGCTGGCGCCCGTGGCGTTGAGCCAGAATTGCTGAGCCGCTTCGATGTCCGCGTTCTCGTGAATATAGATGCGGTAGGCGAGCTGACTGTGCGGGTACCCTGCCCTCGCGAGGAACCGCAGGAAGAAAACGATCAGCCGCGGATCACTGTTCGTGAAGACGACACACTCGTGGCGGCGGTGCGGTTTGCTCTTCGTGCCCTCGCACCAGTAGGCGATCGCGCCGATGAGGAGAATCTCGCGCTCGCTGAGCTGGCCGATCTCGGCGGCGGCGGCATCGCGGATCGCGGATCGCGCGGCGTCGCGGGCGGGGCGCTCGGCCTCCCAGTAGCGCCGGATTCCCGCCACGGACCGCTTCCTGCATTCCTCGTAGGTAAGGCGGCTGGGAGTCGGAAGGTCCCTGACCCACAGCGAAACCGAGCTCTTCGATACGCCGAGCCGGGTGGCGATCTCCTCGTAATCCATCCCCCGCCCGCGCAACTCTCGTGCCCGCGCGCGCATCTCGTCCTTCGCGTTGGGCCGGCGGGTCCATTCGGGCGGCGGCTCGCCGCGAAGCGCTTCGCAGAGCGTCTGATTGCTGGCGATGCCGAGCGCTTCCCTGATCTCGCGGCGTGATTTCCCAGCCCGGCGCAGCTCGATGGCTTGCGATCGCAGCTGATCAAATTGAATATTCCTGCCCATGTTCGAATGATATGGCCGACGTCTGACATTACGGGGAATGCGCAAGGGGCCAGCAGTGCACCTCCCGCCGGGGCGGCGTGCCGCAGGCCGCTCTCGGGCGGCGTGCCGCAGGGCCTGGCGGTTGCGCCGGGGGCGGCCCGGTGCCCGGCCGGGCGGTGAGGCGCCTCTGATATCGTTAGTTGAGGTTAAGCAAGTTATATTCCGTGTCTCAGACTGTTAGGGGCTCGTTCATCTATGGCCGTGAAATCCGGCGTAGCAGGCACGGGTCCGGCGGCGCACGCAAAGCACGGCGGCTGGCAACCCGGTCCGCATTACAAGTGGATCGCGCTGTCGAATACCACGCTGGGCGTGCTGATGGCCACGATCAACCAGTCGATCGTGCTTATCGCGCTGCCGGACATCTTCCGCGGCATCGGGGTCAATCCACTGTCGTCAGGCAACACCAGTTACCTGCTGTGGATGTTCATGGGCTTCCTGGTCGTATCGGCCGTGCTCGTGGTGTCCTTCGGCCGGCTTGGCGACATGTTCGGCCGCGTCCGCATGTACAACATCGGCTTCGCCGTCTTCACCGTGGCGTCGATCTTCCTCGCCGTGACCTGGATGAAGGGCACGGACGCGGCGCTCTGGCTGATCATCTGGCGGATCGTGCAGGGCGTCGGCGGCGCGTTCCTGTTCGCCAACTCGACGGCCATCCTGACCGACGCCTTCCCCGCCAACCAGCGCGGCACGGCGCTCGGCATGAACGCCATCGCCGCCATCGCCGGCTCCTTCCTCGGGCTGCTGCTCGGCGGTGTGCTGGCCCCCATCAACTGGCACTTCGTGTTCCTGGTCTCGGTGCCGTTCGGGTTGTTCGGCACGTTCTGGGCCTACTTCATGCTGCACGACCTGAGCGAGCGGCACCGTGCCAGGATGGACTGGTGGGGCAACGTCCTCTTCGCGGCCGGCCTGGTCGCGATCCTGGTCGGCATCACCTACGGCCTGGAACCTTACGGCGGGCACGCTATGGGCTGGACGAGCCCGTTCGTGCTCTCCATGATCTTCGGCGGCCTGGCTGCGCTGGCGGTCTTCTGCTTCGTCGAGACCAGGGTCGCCGAGCCGATGTTCCGGCTGTCGCTGTTCCGGATCCGCGCGTTCGCGGCCGGCAACCTGGCCAACCTGATGATCGCCCTGGGCCGGGGCGGGATGCAGTTCACCCTGATCATCTGGTTGCAGGGCATCTGGCTGCCGCTGCACGGCTACAGCTTCTCGCAGACGCCGCTGTGGGCCGGCATCTACATGATCCCGCTGACCATCGGGTTCCTGGTTTCCGCCCCGCTGTCCGGCTGGCTGTCTGACCGGTTCGGCGCGCGCGCCTTCACTGTGGGCGGCTCGCTGCTCACCGCGCTGAGCTTCGTGTTCCTGATGCTCATGCCGGTGAACTTCAGCTATGGAGTGTTCGCACTGGTCCTGGTACTCAACGGGTTCGGCTCCGGCCTGTTCGCCTCGCCGAACCGGGCCGAGATCATGAACTCGGTCCCGGCCAACCAGCGTGGCGCCGCGGGCGGCACCATCGCGACCTTCCAGAATGCGGCGTTCGTGCTGTCGATCGGCATCTTCTTTACGCTGATCGTGACCGGCCTGTCGAGCACGCTGCCGGCGGCCCTGTCCGGCGGCCTGGTCTCGCAGGGCATCCCGGCCAGCGCCGCGCACACCATCGCTCACCTGCCGCCGATCGGCGTGCTGTTCGCGGCCTTCCTCGGCTACAACCCGATGAAGCAACTGCTGGGCCCGCTGCTCGGGCACGTCTCCGCGTCGCACGCCGCTTACCTGACCGGCCGGGACTTCTTCCCGAACGTGATCACCCATCCGTTCCACAGCGGCCTGGGGATCGCCTTCTGGTTCGCAATCGCCGCCAACCTGATCGCCGCCATCGCGTCGCTGCTGACCAAAGGGATCCGGCGCCGCGGCGCAGGCGATGAGCCGTTGGGCGAGGAACTCGCCGCGGTCGCAGGGGAAGGTTCTTGGGAACCAAGTGAGCTCGTGCTGCCTGCCGCCGACGAGGCGGACGGGGCCCGGGGAGCCCGGTTCGCGGCCGCGCCGCACCCGGCGTCCAGCGGGCCGGTCTCCGGGAACGGCGACGGGTCGCCGTCCGGGAACGGCGAGGGGTCACTGTCCGGGAACGGCGAGGGGTCACTGCCCGGGAACGGCGATCGGTCGCCGTCCGGGAACGGCAGGCCGCACGGTCCCGGGCTGACCGGCATCGTGCGCGACCAGGGCGGCCGTCCCGTGGCCGGTGCGGTCATCACGGTGACCACCGCCGAGGGCCGCCAGCTGACGCGCGCCCTGACCTCACCGGACGGCCACTACCGGATCACCGGGCTGCCGGCCGGGGCCCTCACGGTCATCGCCACCGCACGCGGTCGTGAACCGGCCGCGGCGGCTTTGCTGGCCCGGCCCGGGGCCGGGCTCGAGCGGGACTTCATGCTGGCGGCCATGGGCCCGGAACGCCTGGAACGTGAGGTACACGGATTCGTCCGGGCGCCCGGGGGTGCTCCCGTGCCCGGCATCCTGGTGACCGCGGCGAACGCGGCGGGCGAGATCGTCGCCAGCGCCACCACGGACGCCGGCGGCCGGTACCGGCTGACCGGCCTCAGCGAGGGTGCGCACGTCCTGGTGGCGGGCGGCCACCAGCCGGTACGGGCCAGCGTGGATGTGCACAGCGGCGACGGGCAGTTTACCTTCGGTGATGTTCCGGCGGCCCGGTACACGCTCGTGGCCAGCGGATACCGGCCCGGCGTGACCGCACTGCCTGCGGCCCCGGCGAGTAATCACCGTGTCTGGGAAGCTGACATCACGCTCAGCCCACCGGGATGAGGACACTCGCCCCCGCAGGCGGCCGGCCCAGCGGGCGGAGCGGACAGCCGTGACCTGTGTGAGAATAGTCGCGCACTGAGAGTGGCCACCGCTCGAAGGCGGCCGCCCAACCGGGCCGCCGGGTAATGCGACCGGGCGGTATCCTCCCAGTGAGGGGTGCGTGAACAGGCACGTCACCGTCCTGGCATATTGGCAGCGATCCGAGGAGCCCTGCGGAGTGAGCCCCAGCCGCCCGGCCGCCGTCATCATCCTCGCCGCAGGCGAGGGCACGCGAATGAAATCCACGGTCCCCAAGGTGCTGCACCCGCTGTGCGGCCGCAGCATGCTGGGCCATGCGATTGCCGGCGCCCGTGAGCTCAGCCCGGAGCGGCTGATCGTCGTGGTCGGCCATCGTGGTGACGAGGTGGCCGCGCATGCCGTCAGCGAAGCGCCGGAAGCGGAAGTGGTGGTCCAGGACCGGCAGGGCGGTACCGGCCATGCCGTGCGCACCGTGATCGAGGCCGTCGGGCTCATCCCCGGCCAGATCATCGTCACCTACGGCGACATGCCGCTGCTCCGCGCGGCCACCCTGGCCAGCCTGGCCCGTGCGCACGGCGAGGCGGGCAACACCGTGACCGTGCTGACCGCGGACGTGGCCCGGCCAGCCGGGTACGGCCGCATCGTCCGCGATGGCACCGGCGTCATCAGCGAGATCGTCGAGGAAGCGGAGGCGACCGACGAGCAGCGCCTGATCAGCGAGGTCAACTCCGGCTGTTACGCCCTGGACGGGGCCCTGCTGGCGGATGCCATCAAGCGGATCGCTGCCTCGAAGGTGCTGGGCCAGGAGTACCTGACCGACGTCGTAGCGATCCTGCGCGGCGACGGCCACCGGGTCGGCACGGTCCTGGCGGGGGATTCCGCCGAGATCCAGGGGGTGAACGACCGGGTCCAGCTGGCTCAGGCCCGGCGCATCTACAACGACCGGCTTCTCGAGCACTGGATGCGGTCCGGGGTAACCATCGTTGACCCCGCGACCACCTGGCTCGACGTACACGTGACCCTCGAGCCGGATGCCGAGATCGGGCCGTCCACCCAGCTGGAGGGCCGGACCACCATCGCGTCCGGGGCGCGGGTCGGCCCCGGCTGCGTGCTCCGGGACACCGTGGTCGGCGAAGACGCGACCCTGATCAACGTCGTCTCCGAGTCAGCCGAGATTGGGCCGGAGGCCAGCGTCGGTCCCTTCACCCGGCTGCGGCCCGGGACGAAGCTCGGCCCCGGTACCCGGGCCGGCAGCTTCGTGGAGATGAAGAACGCGGTCGTCGGTGAGGGCTCCAAGGTGCCGCATCTGACCTACGTGGGCGACGCCGACATCGGTACCGGTTCGAACATCGGGGCCGCTACGGTGTTCGTGAACTATGACGGCGTGGGCAAGCACCACACCAGCGTGGGTGATCACGTCCGGATCGGGAGCGACACCATGCTCGTCGCGCCGGTCGAGGTCGGGGACGGCGCCTACACCGCCGCCGGCTCCGTCATCACCGGCAACGTCCCGCCGGGTGCGCTTGGCATCGGCCGGGCCCGGCAGCGCAACCTGCCGGGATGGGTGGGCCGGTGCCGGCCGGGCAGCACGTCCGCCGCGGCCGCTGAGGCGGCGCAACCGCCCGGAGCGGAACAGGAACCAGGACCCGACACGGCAGGGGAGGCCGAGTGAGCGGCATCATGGCCACCAGCGAGAAGAAGCTGATGCTCGTCTCGGGCCGGGCATTTCCCGAACTGGCCGAGGAGGTCGCCGCCTGCCTCGGCATCGAGCTCACGCCGACGAGGCTCTTCGACTTCGCCAACGGGGAGATTTTCGTCCGCTTCCTCAACTCCGTCCGTGGCTGCGACGTGTTCGTGCTGCAGAGCCACACGGCGCCGATCAATGAGTGGATCATGGAACACCTGATCATGGTGGACGCGCTGAAGCGGGCGTCGGCCAAGCGGATCACGGTGGTCACCCCGTTCTTCGGCTACGCCCGGCAGGACAAGAAGAGCCGGGGCCGGGAACCGATCTCGGCGCGGCTGATGGCCGACCTGTTCGCGACGGCGGGGGCGCACCGGCTGATGGCGGTTGACCTGCACACCGCGCAGATCCAGGGCTTCTTCGACGGGCCCGTGGACCACCTGTTCGCGCTGCCCATCCTTGCCGATTACATCGAGGACAAGCTTGACCTGAGCCAGGTCACCGTGGTGGCGCCGGACGCTGGCCGGGTCCGGATGTGTGAGCGCTGGACGGACCGGCTCGGCTGCCCGCTGGCGATCATCCACAAGCGCCGTGATCCGGACGTGGCCAACCAGGTCAAGATGTTCGAGGTCGTCGGCCAGGTGGCGGGCCGCACCTGCATGCTGGTGGACGACATGATCGACACCGGCGCGACGATCACGAAGGCCGCCGAGGCGCTGTTCGATCAGGGCGCCGCCAAGGTGATCGTGGTGGCCACGCACGGCGTGCTGTCCGGGCCGGCCGTCGACACCCTGAAGAATTCACAGATCAGCGAGGTCGTCATCACGAACACGCTGCCCATCCCGCCGGAGCGGCAGTTCGACAAGCTCACCGTGCTCTCGATCGCGCCGCTGATCGCCCGCGCGATCAACGAAGTGTTCAGCGACGGTTCGGTCACCAGCCTGTTCGACGGCCAGAGCTGAGCCTGTTCCGCGGATCCGGGCGTCTCACCCCGGCCGCGCGTACCTGATGGCCGAGGGTGACCGCCGTCCCCGCCCCCGTTGACGCCACAAAGACGACGGTCACGCCTCAGACCCCCACCCCGGCGGCTGCACCGTAACGGCCAGTGCCGTTTGGCCGCTACGGTGCAGCCTTCAGATACGGCACAGAGGCTGTGCCGTATCCCACCCAGCCTGCGCTGCGGCTGCTGGCCGCACCCCATCCATCTGACGCGCCGCCGCTCCCGGCGATGGCCCGCCAGCCTGCGCTACGCGGCCCACTCGCGCCTTACCCCATCCGCGCGAGCGGGCCGGCGTCCCTTGTGAGAGGCCCCAAGGGACGTTTTCCGTTGGCACCGGGAAGGCGCCCTGTCCTGTCCTGCGTTGTCCGGAGCCAGTGGCCCGATCACCGCAGACCGCGCCCCTGTATGCGGTCCCCGGTGATCGGGCCGGCCTCTCCTGCCCGGGCCGGATACTGCGCTGGCCCGGCCGGTGATCTGCGATCGATCTGATCGTGGCAGGCGACAATTGCTTCCTCATTGAGCGGCGATTGCCTCGCCCCCGGAGCCGGCTAGCGTTCTGCCGGATACAGCCAGCTGGTGCTGGTGCATCTCGCCGCACCCGCTGGCTGTGGGCGCAGGGCTCCTGGTGTGCGCCCAAAGGATCGCTCCCGTGATTTACGTTCCGATTGATTCATGATTAAGTGGCCCTGTTATCCGGCTCCGGAAGCGACCTGGATCGCGGGAGCGGGTGGGGGCGGGGAGACTATTCGAGGTGCCGGGATGGTGGCGTCACTGAACCCCGGAGGCAGATGAGATCGTGAGCCCGGGCGGATCAGGATTATGCGTTTCCGCATACTGGGCCCCCTTGAGGTTCAGACCGCGGACGGCTGGGTCCCGATCGGGGCGGCCAAGTGGCGGGCGGTTCTGGCGCGCCTGCTGCTCAGCGGGGGGCAGATCGTTTCCACCGACACCCTCATCCACGAGCTGTGGGGCGATGACCCGCCGGCTCGCGCCCCGAACCTCGTCAGCATCTACGTCCTGCGGCTGCGCCGGTTCATCGGGGATCACGACGGGCGGGTCCTGAAAACCCGGTCTCCGGGCTATCAGCTGGCACTCGGCCGGGACGACCTCGATACCCAGCGTTTCGGCATCCTGATGAGCGACGGCCGGGAGGCGCTGACCGCCGGCGATCCCCGGCGTGCGGCTGGTGTGCTCGCCGATTCCCTCGCCCTGTGGCGGGGCAAGGCGCTGGCCGACATCCCGCTGTCGACCTTCATCGAAGCCGAGGCCGAACGGCTGGACGAGCTGCGATTCGCCGCGCTGGAGCTGCGCATCGAGGCGGATATCGCCTGCGGCCGGCATCGCGACGTCATTCCCGACCTGCGCCGGATGCTGGCCGATCAGCCCCTGAAAGAAGAGCTGTGGCTGTTGCTGATGCGCGCACTCGACGGAGCAGGCCGGCGCGCGGAGGCCCTTACGGTCTACGATCAGGCGCGCTCCGCCATCGCTGAGCAGCTCGGTGTGGACCCGGGCCCCGAGATGCGGAGGCTGTTCCAGGATTTGCTGGCCGCCGACCAGGCAGGCCCTCCCGGCAGCAGCACCGGGCGCGGGGCCAGGGGGTCGGCGGCGCCTCCCGGCAAGGGCAAGCGGCCCGCACGGCCACCCGCCAGGCCCGGGGCGACGCCGCGATCCCGGCCCGCGCACGCCGATGAGACGGGACCGCGACCGGCGGAGCCGCGCGACCGGGACGGCCAGCTCGACGACGCTCCATCCCGGGATCCGGCCTTGCCGGGCGCACCGGGCACTATCTCGCTGGGCACCGTCGAGGCCGGCGATGCCAGCCGGGACGCCGCGGGCGCCTCGCAGCCGGCCGAGCCGGGCCCGATGCAGTTGCCCGCGGACATCACCGACTTCACCGGCCGCGACGTGCACGTCGAGCAGCTGTGCCGGCTGCTTTCGGTCGGCCGCAGCGACGACAATCCCGGTGCGGTCCCGGTGGCCGTCGTGGCCAGCGCCGGCGGCCTGGGCAAGACCACGCTCGCGGTGCACGCCGCGCACCGGATGCGATCGCAGTACCCGGACGGCGTCCTCTGCGTGGACCTGCACGGGGCCAGCCCTCAGCCGCTCCCCTCCTCGGATGTCCTGGCCCGGTTCCTGCACGACCTCGGGGTGCGCGAGGCTCAGATCCCGGCCAGTGCGGAGCAGCGGGCCGCGCTCTACCGGACGCGTCTGGACGCGCGGCGGACGCTGATCGTGCTGGACAATGCGCGGGACGCGGCGCAGGTCCGGCCGCTGCTTCCGGGCAGTGCCAGTTGCGCGGTGATCGTGACCAGCCGCAGCCGCCTGTCCGATCTGGTGGGCGGCGGGATGGTGCACCTGGACGTGCTCGACGACAGTGAGGCGCTCGCGCTGTTCAGCCGCATTGTCGGGGCGGAGCGGGCGGCGGCCGAGCCCGATGCGACCGCCGAGCTGCTGGTGGCCTGTGCCGGGCTGCCGCTCGCGATCCGGATCTCCGCTGCCCGGCTCGCGGCCCGGAGCGGCTGGACGATCCGCTGGCTCGCCGACGAGATCAGCGACGAGCATCGCCGGCTCGACGAGCTGAAGGTGGGCGACCTCGCCGTCCGGGCCAGCTTCGAGGTCAGCTTCTCCAGTCTCCCCGACGCGGCCGGACCGGGTGATGTGGCCCCGGCTCATGCCTTCCGGATGCTGGGCCTCTGGCACGGGCAGTCCATCGGGCTGGGCGCCGTGGCGGCCCTGATCGGCCAGCCGGAAGGCAAGGTCGCCGCCGCGCTGGACACGCTCTTCGAGGCCCATCTGCTGGAGTCCCCGAGCCCGCGCCGGTACCAGCTGCACGATCTGCTGCGCGTCTATGCGGCCGAGCGTGCCGAGGCTGACGAGCCGGATGCGGAAAGAACCGCCGCGGTCTGCCGGCTGCTGTCCTGGTACGTCCACACCGCGGCCGCCGCGGCGCAGGCCCTCGCGCCGTACCGTTACCCAGGCGAGATTGACGACCTCGAGCCCGGGGTCCGGCCGCTGTCGTTCAGCACCGCGGACCGCGCGCTCGTCTGGTATGACACCGAGCGTGCCAGCCTGGTCGCGGCCACCCGGCAGGCGGCCAGCCTCAAGTTCGATAACGCGGCCGTGCAGCTTCCCACCTCGCTGTTCAGCGTGTTCAGCCGGCGCGGTAACTGGGCGGACTGCATCGTGGCGCACCGTATCGCCCTGGCCAGCGCCCGGCGCACCGGGAACCGGCATGGTGAGGCGTGGGCGCTGAACAACCTCGGTGAAGCGCGCGCCCGCGGGCACCTCCAGGAGGCCGTTGGCGATCTGGAGAAATCGCTCGCTATCCGGCGTGAGATCGGCGATCACCGCGGTGAGGCGCAGGCCGCGAACAATCTCGGCAACGTCTACCTCGAACTCGGCCGCCCCCAGGAGGCTCTCGATTCGCTCCAGCGTTCGCTGCGGCTCCAGCAGGACGGCGGTTTGCGGTACGGCGAAGGCGTCGCGCTGCACAACCTGGGCGAGGCCTACCTGGATCTGGGCCGCTTCGACGAAGCGATCGAATCGCTGCTGAAGGCACGGGCTATCTTCACCGAGCTGGACATCCCGCCCGGAGAAGGCTGGGTGCTGCACAGTCTCGGCCGTGCGCACGTGGGTCTCGGCCGGCCCGACGAAGCGCTCAGTTACCTGCGCCAGGCGCTGTCGATACGCCAGTCCACCGGTGATATCCGCAACCAGGCCGTCACCCTCAGGCTCATGGGCGACGTTAATGAGGGCATGGGAGACGTTGGTGCGGCGCATGACTGCTGGAACCAGGCGCTCGCCATCTTCCGTGAGCTCGGTGATGAGACGCAATCGGCTGAGCTGGCCCAGATCCTGGACGCCGGACGGAAGCAAGGCCAGGTAGCTGGCCAATAGCCGGCCGTGGGGTTAGTAATCACTGTCCCCGATCGATAGGTCAATACCACCTTGGCAGCGCTAACCGTCTGTCACATTTACCCCCTATCCCCCGCAATTTGGTCGATAGGCTGCTGCCGCAGGGGGCCAGCTTTTGCCATTCGTCCGGGCTCCCGGGGGCAACGAACAGGAGACGACGAAGATGGGGAACGACGGGATGAGCGAGGACAGCAGCTTCGCCGCGAGGCCGCAGGGGATGACCAACGAGGCCGAGCCGGCGGGGATGACCAACGAGGCCGAGCCGGCGGGGATGACCAACGAGGCCGAGCCGGCGGGGATGACCAACGAGGCCGAGCCGGCGGGGATGACCAACGAGGCCGAGCCGGCGGGGATGACCAACGAGGCCGAGCCGGCGGGGATGACCAACGAGGCCGAGCCGGCGGGGATGACCAACGAGGCCGACCGGCGGGGATGACCAACGAGGCTGAGCCGGCGGGGATGACCAACGAGGCTGAGCCGGCGGGGATGACCAACGAGGCTGAGCCGGCGGGGATGACCAACGAGGCCGAGCCGGCGGGGATGACCAACGAGGCCGAGCCGGCGGGGATGACCAACGAGGCCGAGCCGGCGGGGATGACCAACGAGGCCGAGCCGGCGGGCATGACCAACGAGGCCGAGCCGGCGGGCATGACCAACGAGGATCAGCCGGGAAATTAGCCGGCGCCGAGTGGCTCCGCTTCCCGGGCGGTGCGGTCCATCCGCGCCGCCCGGGACGCGGTCCAGGGAGCCTTCGGCTACACTGCGGAGGCGGCCTTATGTGCTGGCGCCGCCGCCCGGCGGTGGCGCGGTTTCTTCAGGCCGCACGGATCTCCTGGTCCGGGCCACCGCCAGGGGACGGCATGACCGTCGCCCCATGACAGCCGGGTGACCCTGCCGGAGAGAAATACCCACCGCATGAGGAGTGACGACCGTGCCTGAGGTCCGCATCGCCGCCGAGCCGCGCACTGAATTCGGCAAAGGCGCCGCCCGGCGTACGCGCCGCGAGGGCCTGGTGCCCGCCGTCCTGTACGGGCACGGCGAACAGACGCGGCACGTCGTGCTGCCCGGCCATGAGCTGATGCTCGCGCTGAAGACGCCGAACGTCCTGATCCGTCTCGACGGGGTGCCCGGGGTGACCGGGCTCGCGCTGCCCAAGGCCGTCCAGCGCGACCCGATCAAGGGCTTCATTGAGCACGCTGACCTGATCCTGGTCCGGCAGGGTGAAAAGGTCACCGTGGACATCTCCGTCCGGGTCAGCGGGGAGATCGCTCCCGACGGGCTGCTGGACCAGCAGGTTGTCCAGCTCTCGGTCGAGGCCGAGGCGACAAACATCCCCGACGGGATCGACGTCGACGTCACGGGCATGGAGGTCGGCAGCTCGATTCACGCGGGCGACCTCACGCTGCCCCGCGGTGTGACCCTCCAGGTCGAACCGGAGACGCTGATCGTGCACGTCCTGCCGGCGCCTACCGCCGAGCAGATGGAAGCTGAGATCGGTGGGCCGGAAACCGCTGAGGTGCCGGAGCCGGCTGGTGAGGCCGCGACCGAGGCGTCCGGCGAGAGCGACGCAGGCTGACCCACCGGTTCGATGTGCGGTCGGATCTGAGCCCGGCGATGCCGGAGGAACGCTGGCTAATCGCCGGGCTCGGCAACCCGGGCCCGGAGTACGCCGGGAACCGGCACAATGCCGGGCAGATGGTGGTGGATCTGCTCGCGGAGCGGATGGGCGCCCGGTTCAAGGCGCACCGGACCCGCAACGGGGTGGCCGACGGGCGGCTCGCCGGGGTGCCGGTCACGCTGGCCAAGCCGCGCACGTACATGAACCTGTCCGGGGGGCCGGTGGCGGCGCTCGCCGCCTTTTACAAGATCCCCCCGGAGCGGATCGTGGTGGTCCACGACGAGCTGGACATCCCGTTCGGGGCGGTGCGGCTCAAGCGCGGCGGTGGTGACAACGGTCACAACGGGCTCCGTTCGGTTACCCAGGCGCTCGGTACCAACGAGTACAACCGGGCCCGGCTCGGTATCGGCCGGCCGCCGGGCCGGATGGATGCCGCCACCTTCGTCCTGCGTGACTTTTCCGCCGCCGAACGGAAGGAACTGCCACTCCTCATCGATCGCTGCGCCGACGCGGTGGAGACGCTGCTGTCCAAGGGGCTGGCCGTCGCGCAGAACACCTTTCACGCCGATTGAGGGATCCCGGCCGGGGCCCGGCGGTGCCCCCCTGGCTGCGTTCCGACCGCCGCTGCCCGGAACGGAGCATCAGTTGGGCCGGCCCGGGAAGAACTGAGCGGTGCGCTGGCGCTTACGTTGGCGAACCCGACCGCACTTACCGGCTTTCCCCCTCCGGGGGAAGCACCCGAGGAGCCCGCCGATGGCGACGGAGGACGACCGTCTCGCCCACGACCTGGCCGTGGAAGCGGGCCGCCGCCTGGTGAGCCTGCGCCGCCGCGGCGGCGACCCGGATGACCTCCGCAAGGCCGGCGACCGCCTCTCGCACGAGTTCCTCTCCGCCGAACTGGCCCGGCTGCGGCCCGGGGACCGGGTGCTGTCCGAAGAGGGGGCCGACGACCCGGCCCGGCTCACCGCCGGACGAGTCTGGATCGTGGACCCGCTGGACGGCACCCGCGAGTTCGGCGACGCGGGCCGCACGGACTGGGCGGTGCACGTCGCCCTCTGGGAGCGCGCCGGGCCTGACCAGGCCGGCGGCCCGGACGTGCCGGGGAATCTCACGGCCGGCGCGGTCGCGCTCCCGGCGCAGGATGAGGTGCTCAGCACGGTCGCCCCGCCGCGCGCACCCGGCCACCTGCCCGGCGGCCGGCTCCGGGTCGTCGTCAGCCGCACCCGGCCTGCGCCGTTCCTGCCCCGGATGGCGGAACTCCTCGGCGCGGACCTGGTCCCGTTGGGGTCGGCGGGCGCCAAGGCCGCCGCTGTCCTGCAGGGCCAGGCTGACGCGTACGTGCACGCGGGCGGCCAGTACGAGTGGGACTCCGCCGCCCCCGTCGCGGTGGCCTGGGCCGGGGGGTTCCACGCCTCCCGGATCGACGGCCGTGAGCTTTCCTACAATCAGGCTGACCTGCTGATGCCGGATATCCTGGTGTGTCCGCCCGCGGTCGCCGGGGCGCTGCTGGATGCGATCCGGTCCGTGCAATCCGGCGCGGAAGGCGAGACCGGCGGCGGTCAGCGATGACGGCCCCAGCGGCAGCCGCAGCCTGCCGGACACGTTCCCTGCCCCCGATGCTTCCTGGATGCCGTTGATGCGTACCGACTACACACTCTCCCAGCTCGACGTGCTCGAAGCCGAATCGATCCACGTGATCCGTGAGGTAGCCGCCGAGTTCGAGCGGCCCGTGCTGCTGTTCTCCGGCGGCAAGGACTCCGTGGTGATGCTGGCCCTGGCGGAAAGGGCGTTCCGCCCGGCCCGCATCCCCTTCCCCGTCATGCACGTCGACACGGGGCACAACTTCCGCGAGGTCATCGACTTCCGGGACCAGCGCGCTGCGGAGCTGGGCGTCCGGCTCATCGTCGCCTCCGTCCAGGATTCTATCGATGCGGGCCGGGTGACCGAGGAGACCGGCCGGTGGGCGAGCCGGAACCGGCTGCAGACGATCACGTTGCTGGACGCGATCGAGGAGCACCGGTTCGGCGCGCTGTTCGGCGGGGCGCGGCGGGACGAGGAGAAGGCCCGCGCCAAGGAGCGGGTGTTCTCCTTCCGCGACGACTTCGGCCAGTGGGACCCCAAGAATCAGCGTCCCGAGCTGTGGAACATCTACAACACCCGGATCCGCCGCGACGAGCACATCCGGGTCTTCCCGCTGTCCAACTGGACGGAACTGGACATCTGGGAGTACATCGAGCGCGAGGAGCTCGAGCTGCCGTCGGTGTACTTCGCCCACTCCCGCACCGTGTTCGAACGGGACGGGATCCTGCTGGCCGATAGCCCGTACGTGGCCCGCGGCGACGACGAGCAGCTTTTCGAGGCCATCGTCCGCTACCGGACCGTCGGGGACATGACCTGCACCGGGGCCGTCGAATCGACCGCGGAGACGGTCGCGGCGGTCATCACCGAGGTGGCAGCGACCCGGATCACGGAGCGGGGCCAGACCCGCGCGGACGACCGCACCAGCGAGGCGGCCATGGAAGACCGGAAGCGGGAGGGCTACTTCTGATGGACATTCTGCGGTTCGCCACGGCAGGCTCGGTGGACGATGGCAAGAGCACGCTCATCGGGCGGCTGCTGTACGACTCGAAGGCGATCTTCGAGGACCAGCTCGCGGCGGTGGAGCGGACCAGCAAGGACCGTGGTGAGGAGTACACCAACCTCGCGCTGCTGACCGACGGCCTGCGGGCGGAGCGGGAGCAGGGCATCACCATCGACGTGGCCTACCGCTACTTCGCCACCCCCCGCCGGAAGTTCATCATCGCGGACACGCCGGGGCACATCCAGTACACCCGCAACATGGTCACGGGCGCGTCCACCGCCGATCTGGCGGTCGTGCTCGTCGACGCGCGCAACGGGCTGACCGAGCAGAGCCGGCGGCACGCCTTCCTCGCGACGCTGCTGCAGGTCCCGCACCTGGTGCTCGCGGTCAACAAGATGGACCTGGTGAACTACGACGCCGCGGTGTTCGAGCAGATCTCCGCCGAGTTTTCCGCCTTCGCCGCCAAGCTGGACATCGGCGACCTGACGTTCATCCCCATCTCGGCCCTGCTGGGCGACAACGTGGTGCAGCGGTCGGCCAACATGCCGTGGTACGACGGGCCGTCGCTGCTGCACCACCTGGAGCACGTGCACATCGCCTCCGACCGCAACCTGATCGACGTGCGGTTCCCGGTCCAGTACGTGATCCGCCCGCACCAGGCGACCGATCCCGGCCTGCACGACTACCGCGGGTACGCCGGCGAGGTGGCCGGCGGCGTGATCAGGCCGGGCGACGAGGTGATGCACCTGCCGTCCGGGTTCACCACCACGGTGCGGGGGGTGGAGGTCGCGGGCCGGCCGGTGCCGGAGGCCTTCCCGCCCATGTCGGTGACCCTGCTGCTCGACGACGACGTCGACATTTCCCGCGGCGACATGATCTGCCGCCCGCACAACCGGCCGTCCGTCACGCAGGACGTGGAGGCCATGGTCTGCTGGATGGCGCGCGACAAGCCGCTTACCCCGCGCACCCGCCTCATCGTCAAGCACACCTCGCGGACGGTCAAAGCGATGGTCAAGGACCTGCACTACCGGATCGACGTCAACACGCTGCACCGGGACGAAGCTGCCAGCCAGCTCGGGCTGAACGAGGTCGGCCGGGTGACCCTGCGCCTGACCCAGCCCATCTTCTCCGACCCCTACAGCCGGAACCGGCTGACCGGCGGCATGATCCTGATCGACGAGGCCACGAACGCCACGGCCGGCGCCGCCATGATCACCGACACCCGGTGAGTGCGGCGGCGGCTGGGGAGACGTCCTTCCACGACCTCGCCCGCTACGTGGCGATCCCGCGGGTCACCGAGCTGAGGCTGTCGCCCGACGGAAGCTGGCTGGCCGCGGCGGTCCAGACGCTCGCCGCGGACCGGAAGACGTACGTCACGGGCATCTGGCGGATCCCGGCCGGGCCGGGCAGCGCGGACGCCCCGCGCCGCCTGACCCGGTCGGCGGACGGCGAAAGCAATCCGCGCTTCCTGCCGGATGGGTCCCTGGTGTTCATATCGAAACGGCCTAGCCAGCAGGCGGTGGGCCCGGACGGGCCCGCTGCCGATGAACAGCCGGCCGAGGCCGGGGGCGGCCACGGGCCCAGGCAGCCGGCCGGGGCGGACGGGACGGGCGGCGACCAGCCGGCCGTGTGGCTGCTGCCGGCGGGGGGCGGGGAAGCCGTCCTGCTGGCTGTGCGGCCCGGTGGCGTGAGCGCCGCCGAAACCGCCGAACGGGACGAGGGGATCGTGCTCGCCTCGGCGGTGATGCCCGGCGCGGATGGCCCGGCGGACGATGACGCCCAGCTGCGGCAGGCCCGCGAGGACGCCGGCGTCACGGCGATCCTGCACGAGTCCGTCCCGGTCCGGTACTGGGACCACGACCTGGGACCCGCCCAGGTCCGCTTGTTCGCGGCGGACGGCCCCGCGGAAGGCCAGAGCGGTCCCGGCGCGGCAGCCGGGCTGCGGGACCTCACGCCCGCGCCCGGGCGGGCCCTGGACCGGCAGTCGTTCTGCGTCTCGGCCGACGGCCGCACGGTCGCGACGGGCTGGTGGGTGGCAGAGCGCAACGGCGGAGCACGCGCCGAACTGGCCGTGATCGACGTGGCCACCGGGACCCGGCGGACCGCCGCGTCCGCTCCCGGCACCGACTACGAGGACCCGGCGATCTCACCCGACGGCCGGCAGGTCGCCTGCATCCGCTCGGAGCACCATGCGCCCGATGCGCCCGGCGACGTGACGATCGCGCTGTGCTGGCCTGGGGGGACGACCCCCCTGGAACCCCCCGCTGCGCTCCGCGCCCCGGCGCAGGTGCTCGCCGATACACCGGCGCTCGCCGAGGCCTCCGGCCCCGGCTCGCTGGCCGGTCACGGTCGCCTCGCCGTAGGGCCCGCCGGGGAGCGGGATCTGCTGGCGGGGTTTGACCGGCGGCCCGTTGAGCTGGCCTGGGCCCCCGACTCCCTGGCGCTGTACTTCACCGCCGATGACCAGGGCCGCTGCCCGGTATTCCGGGTCGAGACCGGCACCGGTGAGGTCACCCGGATCACCGCCGATGACGGTGCCTACACCGGCCTGTGCCCCTCGCCGGACGGGCGCTACCTGTTCGCGCTGCGCTCCTCGGTGGACGAGCCGCCGACGCCGGTCCGGCTGGAGGCCGCCGGAGGGCAGAAGCCGGAGCGGCTCGCCAGCCCGGGAAGCCCGCTGACGCTGCCCGGGCGGCTGACGGAGATCGAGGCCACCGCCGATGACGGCACCCGCATCCGCAGCTGGCTCGTGCTGCCCCGGACCGCTTCCGCCGAGGCGCCCGCGCCGCTGCTGCTGTGGGTGCACGGCGGTCCCATGTCGAGCTGGAACTCCTGGTCCTGGCGATGGAACCCGTGGCTGATGGCCGCGCGCGGTTACGCGGTGCTGCTGCCCGACCCGGCCCTGTCGACCGGCTACGGGCAGGACTTCATCGCCCGCGCCTACCACCAGTGGGGCGCCCGGCCGTTCGCCGATGTGATGGCGGCCACCGACGCCGCCGTGAACCGCCCGGACATCGACGGGTCGCGGACAGCGATGATGGGCGGCTCCTACGGCGGGTACATGGCGAACTGGGTGGCCGGGCACACCAGCCGCTTCCGGGCGATCGTCAGTCACGCCAGCCTGTGGGTGCTGGACCAGATGCTCGGCACCACCGACCTGCCGATGTTCTGGCGCCCTCAGTTCGGTGACCCGCTGACCTCGCCCGGCCGCTACGAGGAGAACTCGCCGCACCGGCACGTCGCCAGCATCCGTACGCCGATGCTCGTCATCCACGGCAACAAGGACTACCGGGTGCCCGTCGGCGAGGCGCTGCGGCTGTGGTGGGACCTGTCCCGGCACGGCGCCGACGCCAAGTTCCTCTACTTCCCCGACGAGAACCACTGGATCCTCAGCCCCGGCCACGCCGCCGTCTGGTACGAGACCGTGTTCGCCTTCCTGGCCCAGCACGTCCTCGGCGAGCCCTGGCGCCGCCCCGCCCTGCTGTGATGCGGTGTTGGCCCGGGGGGCGACCCCCCGGAACCCCCCGCATGCGCTGTGCTAGCCCGGGGGGCGACCCCCCGGAACCCCCCGCATGCGCTGTGCTAGCCCGGGGGGCGACCCCCCGGAACCCCCCGCATGCGCTCCGCGCCCCGCTGGGGTAACTCGCCGACACATCGGCCGCTCACCGGGCGCGAGGCCCGGTTCGCTGGGCCGATAACGAGCGCTTCGCCGTAACCCGTTGGGGTAACTCGCCGACACATCGGCCGCTCACCGGGCGCGAGGCCCGGTTCGCTGGGCCGATAACGAGCGCTTCGCCGTAACCCGTTGGGGTAACTCGCCGACACATCGGCCGCTCACCGGGCGCGAGGCCCGGTTCGCTGGGCCGATAACGAGCGCTTCGCCGTAACCCGTTGTGGTGCCTCGCCGATAGCACCGGCGCTCGCCGGGCCTGAAGGCCCGGACTCGCTGGCCGGTGACGATCGCCTGTCCGGTAACCCGTGGTCGGCGGCTACAGCACGCCTGCGGCTATGCCAGGCTGGGGGCATGGCCCGTGCTGATCTGGATAAGCGGCCCGGTGAAGTCGCCGCGATGTTCGACGAGCTCGCCGGGCGTTACGACCTCCTCAACGACCTGCTGTCGGCCGGGCAGGTCCGGTACTGGCGGCGGGTCGTCGCGCGCGCCGTCGACGCGCGCGCGGGGGAGCGGATCCTCGACCTCGCGGCCGGCACCGGCACCTCGACCGTCACCTTCGGCGTGTCCGGCGCCGACTGCGTGGCCTGCGACTTCTCGCTCGGGATGCTCCGGGCCGGGCTGCGCCGGGTGCGGGCCACGCCGGATGGGCCTGCGGGGCCGCAGCCCGCGTTCGTGGCCGGTGACGCGCTCCGGCTGCCGTTCGCGGACGGGGCCTTCGACGCGGTGACGATCTCGTTCGGCCTGCGCAACGTCGTCGACCCGGCGCACGCGCTCACCGAGATGCTCCGGGTCACCCGGCCCGGCGGCCGCCTCGTCATCTGCGAGTTCTCCCGGCTGCGGGCGCGCCCGCTCCGGGTAGCGTACGAACGTTACCTGGCCCGCGCGCTGCCCGCGATCGCCCGCCGCGTGGCCCGCAACGCTGCGGCGTACGAGTACCTGGCCGAGTCGATCGCCGACTGGCCGGGCCAGCAGGAACTGGCCCGGCTGATGCAAGGAGCGGGCTGGTCGGCGGTCAAGTGGCGCGACCTGACGTTCGGTATCGTCGCGGTACACGCCGCGCGCAGGCCCGGCGAAGCCGCCTGACCTCGCGAGCCGCTTGACCGGCGGGGCGGTGATGTGCCCACCATGGGCCGGGCTTAAACTAACGGCAAAGAACTTGTGAAGAGCTTCACAAGGGATAGTCAGGAACGGACACGTGACCGAGCACGTTTCCCCCGCCGCCACGGCGGCGACCGCACAGCCAGCCGCCGACGAGGCGGATGTCATCGTTGTCGGCGCCGGGCCATCCGGGTCGACCACCGCGTACTACCTCGCCAGCGCGGGTCTGGACGTGCTGCTGCTGGAAAAGAGCCGGTTCCCGCGGGAGAAGGTGTGCGGGGACGGCCTCACGCCGCGTGCGGTCAAGGCCCTCGTGGCCATGGGCGTGCCGATCAGCGAGAGCGACGGGTGGCTGCGTAACAAGGGCCTGCGTGTCGTCGGCGCCGGGATGCGGCTGGAGCTGCCCTGGCCGGATCTGGCCAGCTATCCCGGCTACGGCCTGGTCCGGACCCGGCTGGACTTCGACCAGCGGCTGGCCCAGCGCGCGCAGAAGGCGGGGGCCCGGCTGATCGAGGGCATCACCGTGACCGGCCCGGTCGTCGACGAGCGGACCGGCCGGATCACCGGCGTGACCGCCCGCCCGGCCGGCGGCCGTAACGGCGAGGCGGCCGATGCCGGCCCGGAGCGCATCTACCGGGGCCGCCTCGTCATCGCCGCCGACGGGAACTCTTCCCGGCTGTCGGTCTCGATGGGGCTGCGCAAGCGGGACGACCGCCCGCTCGGGGTGGCCGTGCGGGCCTACTACACCAGCCCACGGCACGAGGACGACTATCTGGAGTCCTGGCTCGACCTGTGGGAAGGTGACCGGCTGCTGCCCGGCTACGGCTGGATCTTCGGCATGGGCGACGGCACCAGCAACGTCGGGCTGGGCCTGCTGAATACGTCCACGGCGTTCGGCAACACCGACTACCATGCGCTGCTGCGCCGCTGGCTGGCCGGGATGCCGCCGGAGTGGGGATTCACCGAGGACAACCGGGTCGGCCCGGTCCGCGGGGCCGCGCTTCCGATGGCCTTCAACCGGACCCCGCACTACACCCGGGGCCTGCTGCTCGTCGGCGACGCGGGCGGGATGGTGAACCCGTTCAACGGCGAGGGCATCGCCTACGCGATGGAATCGGCCGAGATCGCCGCGCGGACCGTGTCGCAGGCGCTGGCCGCGCCGAGCTGGGCCGACGCCGAAAAGGTGCTGAATAGCTACCCCCGCGCGCTCGCGGACGCGTACGGCGGCTACTACGCTCTCGGGCGGACGTTCGTGAAAGCGATCGGCCGTCCCGAGCTGATGCGGTTCGCCACGCGGCACGCCATGTCACGCCCGGCGCTGATGCGGTTCGCGCTCAAGCTGCTCGGCAACCTGACCGACCCGCGCGGAGATGCCTCCGACCGGCTGATCAACGCGATGACCAGGCTGGCGCCCGCGCGCTAGCTGAGCCCCTGAAGAAGCGAATGTGGATACCGTGCCTAGGATAGAAATCCCGGCCGCGCACACCGCGGCGGGGACCTGCGCGCCCGATGATCGCCCCGGGTCGGGCGCACGCGGCCCGCGCGATCACGGATCGCGGAGCCATCGGACATCGCAGAGAGGGAACGGGGACTCATGACTGCCTATGTGCCCATCCTCGTGCTCGGCGCCCTGGCGGCCGCGTTCGCGGTCTTCTCGATCGTCATCGGCACCGTCACCGGCCCGAAGCGGTGGAACCGGGCCAAGCTGCAGGCCTACGAGAGCGGCATCGAGCCGACCCCGCAGCCCCCGGGGGGCGGCCGGTTCCCGATCAAGTACTACCTGACCGCGATGCTGTTCATCCTGTTCGATATCGAGATCGTCTTCCTCTACCCGTGGGCGGTCACGTTTCAGAAACTCGGGGCCTTCGGCCTCGTCGAAATGGTCACGTTCGTCGTCACCGTGCTGATTGCGTACGCCTACATCTGGCGGCGCGGCGGCCTGGAGTGGGATTAGCCATGGGTCTTGAAGAACTGCTGCCGAGCGGCATCCTGCTGACCTCGGTCGAGAAGGCCGCCGGATGGGCGCGCCGGAGCTCCGTGTGGCCGGCCACCTTCGGGCTCGCCTGCTGCGCGATCGAGCTGATGCAGACCGGCGGCCCGCGCCACGACCTGGGCCGGTTCGGCATGGAGAAGACGGGGGCCACGCCGCGGCAGGCCGACCTGATGATCGTGGCGGGACGGCTCAGCCAGAAGATGGCGCCGGTGATGCGGCAGGTCTACGACCAGATGCCCAACCCCAAGTGGGTCATCTCGATGGGTGTCTGCGCCTCCAGCGGCGGGATGTTCAACAACTACGCGATCGTCCAGGGCTGCGACCACATCGTGCCCGTCGACATCTACCTGCCCGGCTGCCCGCCGCGGCCCGAGATGCTGATGGACTCCATCCTGAAGCTGCACGACAAGATCGAGAACATGAAGCTGGGCAAGAACCGCGAGCGCCAGATCGAGGAGCTGGAGCAGGCCCGGCTGAGCCGGGTGCCGCTGCACACCCCCGGGCTGCCCGTCGAGGGATTGCTCGGCGGCACGCCGGCCCGGTCCGCCGCGGAGCCGGGAGCGCACGAATGAGCGAGCCCACCGGCCCCGGCACGCCCGGCCCGGATGCCGGTGACGCGGCCGGGGAGAACGTCAACCTGCCGGCCGGGCTGGCCAGGAACGCCTCGCCGAGCAGGTGGTCCGGCACGGCATGTTCGGCGCCGAGACCAGCGGCGACACGTCGGGCTACGGCCGGCTGCTGGTCCGGCTGGCGCCGGAGCTGTCCAGCCCCCGGCCCTACGGCTCCTACTTCGACGAGCTCACCGACGAGCTGGCCCGCGTGCTCGACGCGGACGGGACCGGCTTCGGTGACGCCATTGAGCGGGTGATCGCGGACCGCGGCGAGCTGACCTTCCACGTCCGCCGGGAGCGGCTGCCCGAGGTCGCCGCCAAGCTGCGGAACGAGCCGGAGCTGGCCTTCGAGCTGTGCACCGGGGTCTCCGGCGTGCACTACCCGGCCGAGGCCGGGCGCGAGCTGCGCGCCGTCTACCACCTGGTGTCGATCACCCACAACCGGCGGCTGCGCCTGGAGGTGACCGCGCCCGACGCGGACCCGCACATCCCGTCGCTGGTCAACGTCTACCCGGCCCTCGACTGGCACGAGCGGGAGACCTGGGACTTCTTCGGCGTCATCTTCGACGGCCACCCGTCGCTGACCCGGATCGAGATGCCGGACGACTGGAAGGGCCACCCGCAGCGCAAGGACTACCCGCTCGGCGGCATCCCCGTCGAGTACCGCGGCACCAAGGTGCCGCCGCCCGATGAGCGGAGGTCTTACGCATGAGGCACCTGCTGTCGACCACAGGCTGTCGGCCCATGCCGCCGCAGGCGCCGGGCCGAACGCCGCGCAGGCCCGCCAGGGCCGGAGCGGTGTCCCGGCGCCGAGGACCAGCCTCCCGAAGCCAGCGAAGCGCCCGCGAGGGAGGCAGATGAATATGACCAGCCATTCCGCGCCGCCGCGCGCCGCTGGCCTGGACGACGGCACGACCGAGGGCCGTGTCTACACGGTCTCCGGCCAGGACTGGGACCAGCTCGTCGCCGCCGCGGACCAGGCCGCCGACACGCCGGGCACCGGGCACATGGTCATCAACATGGGCCCGCAGCACCCGTCCACTCACGGCGTGCTCCGGCTCATCCTGACCCTGGACGGGGAGACCGTCACCGAGTGCCGCATCGGGATCGGTTACCTGCACACCGGCATCGAAAAGAACATGGAGTACCGCACCTGGACGCAGGGCGTCACGTTCTGCACCCGCGCGGACTACCTGATGCCGATCTTCAACGAGACGTCGTACTGCCTGTCCGTCGAGCGGCTGCTCCGGATCGAGGACAAGATCCCCGACCGGGCGAACATCATCCGGGTGCTGATGATGGAGCTCAACCGGATCGGCTCGCACCTCGGCGGCCTCGGGCCGTTCGGCCTGGAGCTCGGCGCGACCACGATCTTCATGCAGGGCGTGCGCATGCGGGAGGACGTGCTCGACCTGATGGAGCTGATCACCGGGCTGCGGATGAACCACGCCTACATCCGGCCCGGCGGCGTGGCCCAGGACCTGCCGCCCGGCGCGCTGGAGAAGATCCGCGAGTTCCTCCGCGAGGCGCCGCGGTGGACCGGCGACCTGCGCAAGCTGATTGATTCCAACACGATCTTCACCGGCCGGACCAAGGGCGTGGCCTACCTCGACCTGGAGGGCTGCATCGCGCTCGCGGTGACCGGGCCGATACTGCGCAGCGCCGGGCTGCCGTGGGACCTGCGCAAGAGCCAGCCCTACTGCGGGTACGAGACGTACGAGTTCGACGTGCCCACCCGCACCACCTGCGACACCTACGGCCGGTACGCGATCCGGATGGATGAGATCGACCAGTCGCTGCGGATCATCGAGCAGTGCGTTGGCCAGCTGGCCAGCCGCCGGCCCGCCAACGACCCGGTGATGATCCAGGACGCCAAGATCGGCTGGCCCGCGCGGCTGTCCCTCGGCCCGGACGGGCTGGGCCCGTCGCCGGAGCACATCGCGCACATCATGGGCCAGTCCATGGAAGCGCTCATCCACCACTTCAAGCTGGTCACCGAGGGCTTCCGGGTCCCGGCGGGCCAGGCCTACGTACCGGTCGAGTCGCCCAAGGGCGAGCTGGGCTGCCACGTCGTCAGCGACGGCGGGACGCGGCCCTACCGGGTGCACATGCGGGACCCATCGTTCCACCACCTGCAGGCGATGGCCGCGCTCTGCGAGGGCGGGATGCTCGCCGACGTGATCCCGGCGATCGCGAGCATCGACCCTGTCCTTGGCGGGGTGGACCGGTGAGCCAATCATCCCGCCGTAGGGGGCTGCGGCCGTATCGCATCGACGCTGCGCTCCGGATGCGACTTGGAGGGGCAGACCGGTAATGGCGTTCAACGATGAGGCGCTGGCGCGCCTGGAGCCCGAGGTCGCTGAGGTCATCGGCCGCTACCCGCGGCCGCGCTCGGCCCTGATGCCGCTGCTGCACCTGATGCAGTCCGAGGAGGGCTACGTCTCCGACGACGCCATCGCCTTCTGCGCGGCGCGGCTCGGCCTCACCGAGACCGAGGTCACCGCGGTAACCAGCTTTTACACCCTGTACAAGCGGCAGCCGGTGGGCGAGTTCCACGTCGGCGTCTGCACGAACTCGCTGTGCGCCATCATGGGCGGCGACCAGATCCTGGCCACGCTGGAAGACCACCTCGGCGTCGGCCCGGACGAGCCGACCGGCGACGGCAGGGTCAGCATCGAGCACGTCGAGTGCAACGCGGCCTGCGACTACGCCCCCGTCGTGATGGTCAACTGGGAGTTCTTCGACAACCAGACCCCGGAGTCCGCCATCGCGCTGGTGGACGACCTGCGGGCCGGCCGCGCCGTCACCCCCACCCGCGGGCCGGGCCGGCTGTGCACCTGGCGGCAGGCGTCACGGATTCTCGCCGGGTTCACCGACGGCCAGGCCGCCGACGGGCCTGCGGCCGGCCCCGCCAGCCTGGTAGGACTGAGGATCGCCAGGGAACACGGCTGGACGGCGCCGGAGGCGCCCGATGAGCCCGGCTCGCCCGACAGCACCGCCACCAAGGGAGCGTCGCGTTGACCGACACGCTGACACCCGTTCTCACCGCCCACTGGGACGAGCCGGACAGCTTCCTGCTCGCCGGGTACCGGCGGGCGGGCGGCTACCGGGCCCTGCCCAAGGCGCTGGCCATGCCGCCGGGCGACGTCATCGCCATGCTGAGGGAGTCCGCCCTGCGCGGCCGCGGCGGCGCCGGGTTCCCGGCCGGCAACAAGTGGGCGTTCATCCCGCAGGGCGACGGGAAGCCGCACTACCTGGTGGTCAACGCGGACGAATCCGAGCCGGGCACCTGCAAGGACGTCCCGCTGATGCTGGCCAACCCGCACGCCCTCGTCGAGGGCGCCATCATCGCCGCCTACGCGATCCGCTGCAACCAGGCCTTCATCTACGTGCGCGGTGAGGTGCTGCACGCCGTCCGGCGGCTGCAGCACGCGGTCGCCGAGGCCTACGAGGCCGGGTACGCCGGCCGGGACATCCTGAAGTCCGGCTACGACCTGGACATCACCGTGCACGCGGGGGCGGGCGCCTACATCTGCGGCGAGGAGACCGCGCTGCTGGATTCGCTGGAGGGTTACCGGGGGCTGCCCCGGCTCAAGCCGCCGTTCCCCGCCATCGCCGGCCTGTACGCCTGCCCGACCGTGGTCAACAACGTCGAGTCGATCGCCAGCGTGCCGTCCATCGTGACCAACGGCGGGGAGTGGTTCGCGGACCTGGGCACGGAGCGGTCCACGGGCTACGGCATCTTCTCGCTGTCCGGCCACGTGACCACGCCGGGCCAGTTTGAGGCGCCGCTCGGTATCACCCTGCGCGAACTGCTGGACCTCGCGGGCGGCGTGCGCGCCGGGCACCGGCTCAAGTTCTGGACGCCGGGCGGCTCGTCGGTCCCGCTGCTCACCGACGAGCACCTGGACGTGCCGCTGGACTTCGAGTCGGTGATGGCGGCCGGATCCCAGCTGGGCACCCGGGCGCTGCAGATCTTCGACGACACCACCTGCGTGGTCCGTGCCGTGCTCCGCTGGACCGAGTTCTATCAGCACGAGTCGTGCGGCAAGTGCACCCCGTGCCGCGAGGGCACCTACTGGATGGTGCGGGTGCTGCAGCGGCTGGAGGACGGCAAGGGCACCGACGAGGACCTGGACAAGCTGCTGGACATCTGCGACAACATCCTGGGCCGCGCGTTCTGCGCCCTCGGCGACGGTGCGACCAGCCCGATCACCTCGTCGATCCAGTACTTCCGGGACGAGTACATGGAGCACCAGAAGCGCGGCGGCTGCCCGTTCGACCCGGCCGCCTCGACCCTGTTCGATTCGAGCGGCCCAGCGGACATCCTGGGCGGAGGCCAGTAGACGATGACCGTGCAGGCAACCAGCGGGCCCGGCGCGCCCGCGCCCGTCGACACCGTGACCGTCACGATCGACGGCTTCGAGATCGCCGTGCCCAAGGGCACGCTGGTGATCCGGGCCGCCGAGCTGCTCGGTATCCAGATCCCCCGGTTCTGCGACCATCCGCTCCTCGACCCGATCGGCGCCTGCCGCCAGTGCCTGGTCGACGTGGAAGGCCAGCGCAAGCCGCTGGCCTCGTGCACCACCGTGTGCACCGAGGGCATGGTGGTGCACACCCAGCTCAGCTCGCCCGTCGCGGAAAAGGCCCAGCGGGGCGTCATGGAGCTGCTGCTGGTGAACCACCCGCTGGACTGCCCGATGTGCGATAAGGGCGGTGAGTGCCCGCTGCAGAACCAGGCCATGTCCACGGGCCAGGGCGAGACCCGGTTCACCGAGGAGAAGCGGACGTTCGACAAGCCGGTCGCGATCTCCTCGGAGGTGCTGCTGGACCGGGAACGCTGCATTTCGTGCACCCGCTGCACCCGGTTCTCTGAGGAGATCGCCGGCGACGCGTTCATCGAGTTCGTCGACCGCGGGCCGAACCAGATGATCGGCACCGCCCACGGTGAGCCGTTCAACTCCTACTTCTCCGGCAATACCGTGCAGATCTGCCCGGTGGGCGCGCTCACCGGGGCGCCGTACCGGTTCCGGTCCCGCCCGTTCGACCTGGTCTCCACCAGCGGTGTGTGCGAGCACTGTGCGTCCGGCTGCCGGCAGCGTGCCGACCACCGCCGCGGGCGGGTCATGCGCCGGCTGGCCGCCGACGATCCCCAGGTCAACGAGGAATGGAATTGCGACAAGGGCCGGTGGGCGTTCACCTACGCCACCGAGGCCGACCGGCTCACCACCCCGCTGGTCCGCAACGAGGCCGGCGTGCTGGAACCCGCGTCCTGGCCGGAAGCGATCCGGGCCGCGGCGCGCGGCCTGAACGCCGCCCGCCTGCCCGGCACCCCGGCCGGGCTGCCTCCCGAGGGCCCGCACGGCGCGGCCGTGCTGACCGGGGGCCGGCTGACGCTGGAAGACGCCTACGGCTACGCCAAGTTCGCCCGTGTCGCGCTGGGCACCAACGACATCGACATGCGGGCCCGGCCGCACTCAGCTGAAGAGGCCACGTTCCTGGCCGCGTGCGTCGCCGGGCAGGGCATCGGTGCCAGCTACGACGACCTGGAGCACGCCCCGGCCGTGCTGCTGGCCGGCTTCGAGCCCGAGGACGAGTCGCCCATCGTCTTCCTGCGGCTGCGCAAGGCGGTCCGCAAGTCCGCGCTGGACGTTTACGCGGTGGCCCCGTTCGCCAGCCGCGGGCTGGCCAAGCTGTCCGGCCGGCTGCTCGCCACCGTGCCCGGTGGCGAGGCGCGCGCCCTGGCCCGCCTGGGCGGGGACACAGGAGCGGCCCGGCGGTCCTCCGCTTCCCCCGGGCAAGGGTCAGCCGCCGACGCGGAGGCCGCGGCCTGGAAGGCCGCCGCCGACGCGCTGGCCGCACCGGGCGCGATCATCCTGGCCGGGGAACGGCTGGCCGAGACGCCGGGCGCGCTGTCCGCGATCGCCCGGCTGGCCGGGACGACCGGCGCCCGGCTCGCGTGGATCCCGCGCCGCGCGGGGGAGCGTGGCGCGATCGAGGCCGGCGCGATGCCCGGGCTGCTGCCGGTCGGCCGCCCGGTCACCGACACCGATGCGCGCATGGAGGTCGCGCGGGCCTGGGGCGTGGCGTCGCTGCCGTCGGTGCCGGGCCGGGACACCACCGGCATCCTGGCCGCGGCCGCCGCCGGTGAGCTCGGCGCCCTCGTCATCGCCGGCGTCGATCCCGCGGACCTGCCGGATCCGGCCGCGGCGCTCGACGCGCTGGAGATGGCGCCGTTCATCGTCAGCTTCGAGCTGCGGGTCAGCGCGGTCACCGACCGCGCCGACGTTGTGCTGCCCGTCGCGGCGGTGGCCGAGAAGGCGGGCACGTTCGTCAACTGGGAGGGCCGCGGCGGCACGTTCGGGCCGGCCCTGCCGGTGCCCGGCATCCGGTCCGACCTGTACGCGCTCGGCGAGATCGCCGACGAGATGGATGTACACCTCGGGCTGCCGGACGCCGAGGCCGCGCGCGCCGAGATCGCCCGCATAGGTACCTGGCGCGGCGCCAGGGAGACCGCTCCGGCCGTGCCGGAGCAGGTGCAGGTGGCGGCCGTGGCCGGCGAGGCCACGCTGGCCACCTGGCACCTGCTGCTCGATGCGGGCCGCATGCAGGATGGCGAGCCCTACCTCGCCGGGACGGCCCGGGCGGCCAGTGCCCGGATGTCACCGGGGACCGCGGCGGAGGCCGGGGTGTCCGACGGCGATAAGGTCACCGTGGCCACCGAACGCGGATCATGCACGCTCCCCGTTGAGGTGACCGACATTCCGGACCGGGTGGTGTGGCTGCCCGCCAACTCCGCCGGCTGCGCGGTCCGCGCCCAGCTGGGCGCGGGCCATGGCACCCGGGTCACGTTGAGGAGCCCAGAATGACCGACCTGGCTGCGGGCACGGTGTCCGCGGCGGACCCCACGCTGGCCAGTTTCTACCCCCTGGTGTGGTGGATCATCGCCATCAAGGTGGTGGTCATCTTCCTGTTCCTGCTGCTGTTCCAGATCTTCATGATCTGGGCCGAGCGGCGGGTCATCGGCCGCATGCAGAACCGCCCGGGTCCCAACCGCTGGGGTCCGTTCGGGCTGCTCCAGCCGGTCGCGGACGCGCTCAAGCTGCCGCTGAAGGAAGACATCGTGCCGCGGCAGGTGGACAAGCTCCTGTTTTTCCTGGCCCCGGTCCTGTCCGCGGTGCCCGCGCTGATCAGCTTCGCGATCATCCCCGTCGGCCCCGAGGTATCGATCTTCGGGGTGCAGACGCCGCTGCAGCTCACCGACTTCCCGGTCGCGGTGCTGCTGGTGCTGGCGATGAGCTCGATCGCGGTGTACGGCATCGTGCTGGCCGGCTGGTCGTCGACGGCGCCGTACTCGCTGCTCGGCGGCCTGCGATCGTCCGCGCAGGTGATCAGCTACGAGATCGCGATGGGCCTGTCCTTCGTCGCGGTCTTCCTGTACGCGGGCACCCTGTCCACCACCGGCATCGTCAACGCGCAGGCACACGGCTGGTATGTGTGGGAGCTGCTCCCGTCGTTCCTGATCTACGTGATCTGCATGGTCGGCGAGACCAACCGGCTGCCGTTCGACCTGCCCGAGGGTGAGGGCGAGCTGGTCGGCGGGTACCTTACCGAGTACTCCTCGATGCGGTTCACGCTGATGTACCTCGCCGAGTACGTCAACATGCTGACCGTCTCGGCCCTGGCCACCACGCTGTTCCTCGGCGGCTGGCGGGCGCCCTGGCCGCTGTCGCTGTGGTCCGGCGCCAACAGCGGCTGGTACCCGATCATCTGGTTCCTGATCAAGGTCGCGCTGTTCGAGTTCGGCTTCATCTGGCTGCGCGGGTCACTGCCCCGGGTCCGCTACGACCAGCTCATGGCGCTCGGCTGGAAGGTGCTGATCCCAGTCTCGATCATCTGGCTGCTGCTGATCGCTACGGTCCGCGCCTGGCGGTACGACACCCACAGCACGGCCGTCTACGTGGTCGGCGGCGTGGTCCTGGCCATCATCCTCGTCATCGCCGTGTCGTGGGACATCGCCGCGGAACGGCGCGCAGCACGCGCGGCGGACGCGGAGGGGGCGGCACTGGAAGCCGGGCCCGAACCGGGGAGCGCCGCCGCCGCGACCCGCAGCGGCCGGGTGACCTACCGGGTCCCGCCGCTCGACCTGCCCCACTACCACGGCGTTGGGGTCAGCGACCCGTCCCGCCCCGCCGCGCCGCCCCCGGCGGGCGCGGTGGCCGGCGCGGGTGACAGCAACGGCACCAAGGAGGTCACCGGTGCTTGACTTCCTCAACCCCATCAAGGGGTTCGGGGTCACCTTCCACGAGATGTTCCGGAAGGTCGACACCGTGCAGTACCCGGAGGAGAGGCGGCCGACCGCGCCGCGTTTCCACGGGCACCATCAGCTGAACCGGTGGCCCGACGGCCTGGAGAAGTGCATCGGCTGTGAGCTGTGTGCCTGGGCGTGCCCCGCCGACGCGATCTACGTCGAGGGCCGCGACAACACGGACACCGAGCGCTACTCCCCGGGCGAGCGGTACGGGCACGTCTACCAGATCAATTACCTGCGCTGCATTCTGTGCGGGCTGTGCATTGAGGCGTGCCCGACCCGCGCGCTGACGATGACGAACGAGTACGAGCTGGCCGACGACAGCCGGGAAAACCTGATCTGGACCAAGGAGCAGCTGCTGGCGCCGCTGCAGGCCGGGATGGAGAGCCCGCCGCACCCGATGCGGCTCGGCGACGACGAGAAGGACTACTACCTGCTCGGCGCGGCCGGCATCCCCGGTACCTGGGAGCCGGTGGCCGCGTCGGAGGCGTCGCCCACCGCGGGCGCCGACCCGGGCGGTCAGGCGGCCGGCCAGTCCGCGTGGGTCGGCGGCGGGGAATCCCCGCTCGCTACCCCGCCGCTGGAGACCGGCGACAGCGGTGCGGGCGGTGAGGACCGGTGAGCTACACCCTGGCCAGCGCCGGCAGCACGGCCGCCGCGACCGCCCAGTCGGTCGTTTTCTGGGTGCTCGCGGTGGTCTCGGTCGGCTCGGCGTGCGGTATGGTGCTGTCCCGGCGGGCGGCACACTGCGCCATATTCCTTGGCGCGATCATGCTGTCCCTGGCCGTGTTCTACGCCATGCAGGGCGCGCCATTCCTGGCGTTCGTCCAGGTCATCGTGTACACCGGCGCTGTTCTCATGCTGTTCCTTTTCGTCATGATGCTGATCGGCGTGAGCTCGCGCGATTCGCTGGTGGAGACGATCAGGGGCCAGCGGCTCGCCGCGGCTGTCGCCGGGATCGCCCTGGTGGTGCTGCTCATCCTCGCTCTGGGGCACGCGGCCATCGGGCCCGCCACGCTGTCGGTGGCCGACGGCGGCACGGGCAACCTCAGCGGGATCGCCACGCTGATCTTCACCACGTACGTGTTCCCCTTCGAGGCCACCAGCGCCCTGCTCATCACCGCGGCGCTCGGCGCCATGGTGCTGGCGCACCGCGAGCGCACCAGCCCCAAGCTGACACAGCGGGACATGTCCAAGCGCCGGGTCGCCAGCGGGCGGCCCACCCCGCTGCCGTCCCCGGGCGTGTTCGCCCTGCACAACGCCGTCGACCTGCCGGCCCTGCTGCCGGACGGCTCCCCCTCGGAACTGTCCGTCAGCTCCCTGCTGACCCGCCGCGAGATCGGCGACGACGGCACCCCGGCCCTCCCGGCCGCGCCGCCCGCGCCGGAGCTGGCCCACCGGGCAGACCAGGGCGACGAGGAGCCGGGCGACGGGCCGCCGGATGACGGCGGCACCGGGCAGCCCGTCGAGGCCTCGAGCAAGGGAGGGGCGCCCTCGTGAGACCTCGTGTGTCGACGTCAGGCTGTTCGTCCCTAGCGCCGCAGGCGCCGGGCCGCCGCGTTTTCGGCGCGCCTCCGGCACGACCGCGCAGGCCCGCCAGGGCCGGAGCGGTATCCCGGCGCCGAGGACACGCCTCCCGCGCTGCTTGTTTGCGCGCCTCCGGCCCGACCAAGCGAAGCGCCCGCGAGGGAGGCAAATAAAAATGAGCCCTTCGGCGTACGTGACGCTGTCGGTCATCCTGTTCGCCATTGGCGGCGTCGGCGTCCTTGTCCGGCGCAACGCCATCATCATCTTCATGTGCATCGAGCTGATGCTGAACGCGGCCAACCTCGCGTTCGTGGCGTTCGCGCGCATGCACGGCAACCTGGATGGCCAGGTGATCGCGTTCTTCGTGATGGTGGTCGCCGCGGCGGAAGTCGTGGTGGGCCTGGCGATCCTGATGGCGATCTTCCGGACCCGCAGGTCGGCGTCGGTGGACGACGCCAGCCTGCTGAAGAACTAGAAGGGGTGGACGGGTGAGCAGCTCGGCTGCTGGCGTGCACACGATCGCCGCGACCATGACCACCGTGCCCGCCACCGGTGTCCAGCACGACGCGTGGCTGCTGCTGGCCTTCCCGGTGTTCGGCGCCCTGGTGCTGATCGCCGGCGGCCGCCGCACCAACCGGTGGGGGCACCTGCTCGGCGTGGCGATGCCGATCGCGTCCCTGGTCTACGGCGTGATCATCTTCTTCAACATGCTCAGCTACCCCGCGGCGGAGCGCAGCCGCGACGTGCACATGTTCACCTGGATCCCGGTGTACGGATTCCACGTGAACGCGAACCTGCTGCTGGACCCGCTGTCGATAACGTTCGTCCTGCTGATCACCGGCGTGGGCTCGCTCATCCACATCTACTCGATCGGCTACATGGCCCATGATCCGGGGCGGCGCCGGTTCTTCGGCTACATGAACCTGTTCGTCGCGTCGATGCTGCTGCTGGTGCTGGCCGATAACTACCTGGTCCTGTACGTCGGCTGGGAAGGCGTCGGCCTGGCGTCTTACCTGCTGATCGGGTTCTGGCAGTTCAAGCCGTCCGCCGCGGTGGCCGCGAAGAAGGCGTTCATCGTGAACCGGATCGGCGACACGGGGCTCACGATCGCGATCTTCCTGATGTTCAGCACGTTCGGCACAGTCAGCTTCACCGGCGTCTTCAACGGCGCGCACGCGGCGGGCAGCGGTGTGGACACCGCCCTGGGGCTGCTGCTCCTGCTCGCCGCGTGCGGCAAGTCCGCGCAGGTGCCGCTGCAGTCCTGGCTGCTCGATGCCATGGAGGGCCCGACCCCGGTGTCGGCGTTGATCCACGCGGCCACCATGGTCACGGCGGGCGTCTACCTGCTCGTGCGGTCCAACCCGATCCTCGCCTACACGCCGACCGCGCGGCTGGCCATCACGGTGGTCGGCGCGGTCACCCTGCTCTTCGGGGCCATCATCGGCTGCGCCAAGGACGACATCAAGAAGTCCCTGGCGGGGTCCACGATGAGCCAGATCGGCTACATGACGCTCGCCGCCGGACTCGGCAGCCCGATCGGGTACGCGTTCGCGATCGCGCACCTGGTCGCGCACGGCTTCTTCAAGGCCGACCTCTTCCTCGGCGCCGGGTCGGTCATGCACGGCATGAACGACGAGGTGAACATGCGCCGCTACGGGGGGCTGCGCAAGGTCATGCCGGTCACCTATGTCACCTTCATCGCTGGCTATCTGGCCATCATCGGGATCCCGCCGTTCTCCGGCTTCTTCACCAAGGACGGCATCGTCGAGTCGTGTTTTGACAAGGGCGGCACGTCGGGCGCCATTCTCGGCACGGCGGCGGTCATCGGCGCGGCGATCACGGGCTTCTACATGACGCGGATGGTGCTCATGACGTTCATGGGCAAACCCCGGTGGGAGAACGAGGTTCCCGCCGAACGCCGCGAGACGCCGGGGGCCGGCACCCGGGGTCGGCTCCGCATCCGCACGAGTCGCCGGCCGTGATGATCTGGCCGATGATCGTGCTCGCCATCGGCTCCGTCGTGATGGGCGGCTTCCTGGTGGTCAACAACCGGCTCGCGAACTTCCTCGCCCCGGTGATCGGGCAGGCACCCGCCATTCACGCGTTGTTCAACATCACGTCCATTGTCACGCTGGCGGTCGTGCTGCTGGGCGTGCTGGCCGCGTGGGCGATCTACGGACGCGTCGAGGTGCCCGCGGTCGCTCCGGCCTGGCTGCTCACCCGGGCCGCGCGCCGGGATCTCTACGGCGACGCGTTCAACGAATCGGTGCTGATGCGGCCCGGCCAATGGCTGACCCGCCTGTCGGTGTATTTCGACAACCGCGGCATCAACGGCGTCGTCAACACCTCCGCCGCGGCGGTCGGCGGGTCGTCCGGCCGGCTGCGCCGGGTACAGACCGGCTTCGTGCGTTCCTATGCCCTGTCGATGTTCTTCGGCGCCGCGCTGCTGGTCGCCGCCCTCCTCGCGGTGAGGCTGTAGACGACATGAACAGTGTTCCCTGGCTGACCGTCGCCGGCGCGATCCCGCTCGCCGGGGCGATCCTGATCGCCGTGATCCCCGGGATGCCGGCGAACGGCGCCGAAGCTGACCGCGCCGCCCGTGACCTGCTGGCCAAGCGGCTGGCGCTCGGCTTCTCCGTGGTCACCCTGATCTGGTTCATCGTGATGGCCGCCCAGTTCAAGCCCAGCGGCCCCACCTACCAGTTCACCCAGGCCGTCTCGTGGATCCCGCAGTTCGGCGTGCACTACGCGGTCGGCGTGGACGGCATCGCGCTGGTCCTGATCGGCATGTCGCTGGTGCTCATGCCGGTTGTCATCCTGGCGTCCTGGCACGACGCCGAGGGGGGCGCGCGCAGCGTCAAGAGATACTTCGCGCTGATGCTCGTGCTGGAGACGATGCTGATCGGCGTCTTCGCGGCGACGGACGTCTTCCTCTTCTACGTGTTCTTCGAGGCCATGCTCATCCCGATGTACTTCATGATCGGGAGTTACGGCGTCGGCAAGCGGCAGTACGCGGCGGTGAAGTTCCTGCTGTACAGTCTGGCCGGCGGCCTGCTCATGCTGGTCGCGGTCATCGCGCTGTACGTGTTCTCCTCGCGCAGCGCCGTGACCGGCCACCACGGTACGTTCCTGTTCAGCCAGCTCGTGCACGTCCCGATCGACCCGGCCGCGCAGAAGTGGCTGTTCCTCGGGTTCTTCGTCGCGTTCGCGATCAAGGCGCCGCTGTGGCCGTTTCACACCTGGCTGCCGGACGCGGCCGCCTCCGCGCAGCCCGGTGCCGCGGTGCTGCTGGTCGGCGTGCTGGACAAGGTGGGCACGTTCGGCATGATCCGGTACTGCCTGGAGCTGTTCCCCTCGGCGTCGAAGTACTTCACGCCGCTGGTCCTCACGCTGGCGGTCATCGGCATCCTGTACGGCGCGATCGTCGCGATCGGCCAGCAGGACCTGAAACGGCTGCTCGCCTACACCTCGGTGTCGCACTTCGGCTTCATCGCCCTTGGCATCTTCGCGATGACCAGCCAGGGCCAGTCCGGCGCGACCCTGTACATGGTCAACCACGGCTTCTCCACCGGGGCGCTGTTCATCCTGGCCGGGTTCATGATCAGCCGGCGCGGCTCGACCCGCATCGCGGACTACGGTGGCATGCAGAAGGTCGCGCCCGTGCTGGCCGGGCTCTTCCTCATCTCCGGCCTGTCCGGCCTGTCGCTGCCCGGCCTGTCCACGTTCGTCAGCGAGTTCCTGGTGCTGGTCGGGACGTTCAGCCGGTACAAGCTGCCGGCCATTCTGGCCACCGTCGGCATCATCCTGGCCGCCGTCTACATCCTGTGGATGTACCAGCGCACAATGAACGGGCCGACGGCGCCGGAAGTCGAGGGCCTGCCGGACCTGAGGCCCCGGGAGCTGTGGGCGGTGGTGCCGCTGGTCGCGCTGATCGTGGCCATGGGCGTCTACCCCAAGCCGGTACTCGACGTGATCAACCCGGCCGTGCACCAGACCATGGTCCAGGTGCACATGACTGATCCCACGCCGGCGCATCCGGCGACGGCGCAGAAGGGAACCGCACCGTGACCGGCGCTATGAGCTCCGTGGGCCTCACGGGCCATCCCGGTGTGCTCGCGGCATCGGCGATCGCCGCCCCGCACATCGAGTACAGCCAGCTCGCACCGATGTTCGTTGTCTTCGGCGCGGCGCTGGCCGGCGTGCTGGTCGAGGCGTTCGCGCCCCGCTCCGCCCGCCGCGGCCTGCACCTCGTGCTGGCGTTCGGCGGCCTCGGCGCGGCGTTCATCCTGACCATCCTGGTGGCCGCGTCCAGCAGCATCTTCGCCGGCGGCGGCGCCGGGCACATCGCGGCTGCCGGGGCGGTGGCCGTGGACCGGCCGACCCTGTTCATCCAGGGCACGATCCTGGTGCTCGCCTTCGTCAGCGTGCTGATCATCGCGGACACCTCACACGGCCTCAGCCCGTTCGTCGCGCAGGCCGCCGCGGTGCCCGGCAGCGCCGAGGAACGCGAAGGGCTGCTGAAGGGCGTCACGCACACCGAGATCTACCCGCTGACCCTGTTCGCGATCGGCGGCATGCTGCTGTTCCCGGCCGCCAACGACCTGCTGACGATGTTCGTCGCCCTCGAAGTGCTGTCACTGCCGCTGTACCTGCTGTGCGGGCTGGCCCGGCGGCGCCGCCTGCTGTCGCAGGAAGCGGCGATGAAGTACTTCCTGCTCGGCGCGTTCTCCTCGGCGTTCTTCCTGTTCGGCGTCGCGATGCTGTACGGCTTCGCCGGCTCGGTCCGGCTGTCCGCCATCGCCTCGGCGGCCACCACCAACACGGCCAACGAGACGCTGCTGCTGGCCGGGATGGCACTGCTCGGCGTGGGTTTGCTGTTCAAGATCGGCGCGGTGCCGTTCCAGAGCTGGAAGCCCGACGTGTACCAGGGCGCGCCCACGCCGATCACCGCGCTGATGGCGTCCTGCGTGGTGGTGTCCGCGTTCGGCGCGCTGCTGCGCGTCTTCTACGTCGCGTTCGGCAACCTGACCTGGGACTGGCGGCCGGCGATGTGGGGGGTCGCGATCCTCACGATGGTCGTCGGCGCGGTCATCGCCATCACCCAGACGGACGTGAAGCGGCTGCTGGCCTACTCCTCGATCACGCACGCCGGCTACATCCTGACCGCGGTCATCGCCGCGAGCGCGCTCGGCCTGTCCAGCAGCCTGTTCTACCTCGTCACGTACGGGTTCAGCACGGTCGGGGCGTTCGCGCTGATCACCCTGGTGCGGGACCCCGGCGGCGAGGCCCTGCACCTGTCCCGCTGGGCGGGGCTCGGCAAGAGGTCGCCGCTGGTGGCGGGCACGTTCGCGTTCTTCCTGCTGGCTTTCGCCGGTATTCCGCTGACCAGCGGATTCACCGGGAAGTTCGCCGTGTTCCAGGCGGCCGAGGCGGGCGGTGCGATCCCGCTGGTGATCGTCGGTGTGCTCAGCAGCGCGATCGCGGCGTTCTTCTACGTCCGCGTCATCGTGGTGATGTTCTTCAGCGACCCCCTGCCCGACGGCCCGGCCGTGGTCGTGCCCAGCGCGCTGACCGGCAGCGCCGTGGCGGTCGGGGCCGCGGTCACGCTGTTCCTGGGCATCATCCCCGGACCGGTCCTGAGCCTGGCGAACAATGCCGCGACCCACCTGTTCGTGCGCTGACACGCGGCGGTACCGCGCCGCGTGTGTCGCTGGAGACGATAACGGGCATACTCCCAGATCCCGGGTACGCCGGGCACGGCCGATACTGGCAACAGCACCCGCGCCTGGATCGGGTACCGAGGATTTGGAGCCTGCGTGACCAGTGCCGTACCTGTCGACTTCCCCGACACCGCCGTTGAGGCGGACGTACTTGAGGGCCTCGCCCTCGTCGAGGCCGTCATCCGCGAGACGGCGCACGCCGAGGAGGCCCTGCTCACCCAGGCCTCCCTGCACCTGGTTGATGCGGGCGGCAAGCGTTTCCGGGCCATGCTCGTGCTGCTCGCCGGGCAGTTCGGCGACCCGCGCGACCCGCGGCTTGCGCCGGCCGCGGCCGCGATCGAGCTGACCCACCTGGCCACCCTGTTTCACGACGACGTGATGGACGAGGCGGTGATCCGGCGTGGCCACCCGTCGGCCAACTCCCGCTGGGACAACACCGTCGCCATCCTGACCGGCGACTTCCTGTTCGCCCGGGCCTCCCGCATCCTGGCCGACCTGGGCGCCGAGGCGATCCGCATCCAGACCGAGACCTTCGCCCGCCTGGTCAGCGGGCAGGTGGCCGAGACGATCGGGCCGCGTCCCGGCGAGGACCCGCTGGATCACTACTGGCGGGTGGTGACGGAGAAGACGGCTTCGCTGATCGCCACGTCGGGCCGGTTCGGCGCGATGTTCTCCGGTGCGCCCGAGGAGATCATCGCGCAGATGGAGCTGGCCTGCGAAGCCCTCGGGGTTGCGTTCCAGATCTCCGACGACATCCTCGACATCAGCAGCGAAACCGGCCAGTCCGGGAAGACGCCGGGTACCGACCTGCGCGAGGGAGTCCAGTCGCTGCCGGTTCTGCACGCCCTGGCCTCGGCGGGCCCGGCCGATGGCCGCCTGCGTGAGCTGCTCGCCCGGGGCCCGCTGACCGGTGACGACGAGCACGCTGAGGCGCTCGCGCGGCTGCGCACCAGCCCGGCCATGAAAGCGGCCCGGGACGATCTGATCGCCTGGACGGACAAGGCGCGGGAGCATGTCCTGGCCCTGCCGGCCGGCTCGGCCCGGGCCGCCTTCGAGAAGCTCTGCAACTTCGTCGTCGAGCGCACCGGCTGACCCCCCCGCGGCAGCCGTCCCCGGACCTTTCCGCGGCCTGCTCCAGACACCGCCGAATGCCCCTGACCAGGGCCGTTCAGGCGATTGACGGCAACGGTCAGGATCCGCGCCTACGGAAGTTTCCGCACCTCTGCAACGTTGTAATCGTTGCAAAACAAGGAGGATGCAATGAGCTTGTTCGGGATGCGCGCGTCGCAGATGGTGGACCCCAGCCGGGCCCTGCGGGGACGCAGCGAGACCATGCCCGTGCCGGAGCGGCACACCGTCCTCGGTACGCCGCTGGCACCCCCGTACCGGGCCGGAACCGAGATCGCGGAGTTCGCGCTCGGCTGTTTCTGGGGTGAGGAGCGGACGTTCTGGGAGACGCCGGGCGTCGTGTCCACCTCCGTCGGTTACGAGGGCGGCTACACGCCGAACCCGACCTACGAGGAGGTCTGCTCCGGCCGGACCGGGCATGCGGAGACCGTCCGCGTTGTCTTCGACCCCGCCAAGGTCTCTTACGCCGCGCTGCTCAAGGTGTTCTGGGAGTCCCACGACCCGACGCAGGGCATGCGCCAGGGCAACGACGTCGGCACCCAGTACCGTTCGGTGATCTTCTATCGCTCCGCGGAGCAGCAGGCCGCAGCGGAGGAGTCCCGCGCGGTGTATGAGAAGAAGCTCGCCGAGGCCGGCTACGGCCCCGTCACCACGGAGATCGTCCCGGCCGGTGAGTTCTACTTCGCCGAGGACTATCACCAGCAGTACCTGGACAAGAACCCGTTTGGGTACTGCCCCGACCACAGCACCGGCGTGAGCTGCCCGGTCGGCCTGGGCGTGAAGGCGGAGTAGCCAGTGCGGCACATGGCGCCCGGCGCCGGTCATTCATCCGGCAAACCGCGTTAGGGCACTCCCGGGCCCGGGGCTGCGTGCGGGGGTGGCTGCGGGGGCCCAGGCCCAGGACGGCCCTCCGCGCGGCTGGTGCCGCCCGGAGGGCCGTCCGGACCGTCTATGGGGCGATCACCCGCTTCACGTGCACGCTCACGTTGCGGTACCGGTTGCCGTAGAGGGTGGCGTGCACCACCGGGCCGGTGCCTTCCAGGAAGATCCCGTAGTGGTTGCTGCGGATGACGTTGTTCCTGATCTGTACCCAGATGGGGCTGGCCGAGCCCACCAGGATGCCCGTGGTCCGGGTGTCGGGCACGGCGACGTTCGCCGTGGAGGTCGGCGTGGGAGCCAGCCCGATCGGGTCACCGAGCGTGTTGTTGGTGCCGATCGTGTTGCCGATGATCCGGTTGCCGTTGAGGTGCTGGCCCGGCAGGTGAGCGTGGATCGTCACCCCGGCGAGGCCGTTGCCGTAGATGTCGTTGCCGGTCACGGTATTGCCGGCCACCGTCTCCCCGGGAACTTCGGTGGCGATGACGACACCGGCGCCCCCGCCGGTTTTCTTCAGGGTGCCGTTGTAGGTGAGCAGGTTGTGCTCGACCAGGTTGCCGGTGACGCCCGCGGTGCTGTGCCCGGCCAGGATGACCCCGCAGCCACCCGGGTTGTCGGTGGCCACGTTCCAGGCGATCACGTTGTGACTGTTCGGGCCGACGTCGTCGGCGACGAGGAACCCGCCGCCCATGTTGTCCTTCGCGACGTTGCCGACCGCCCCGGACCAGGACGATCCGTTGATGTCGACGCCCACGTCACCGTTGTGCAGCAGCTCGTTGCGCGATGCCCAGACATGCGAGCTCCGGGCGATGAGGATGGCGTCAAATCCGGCGTGCCCGACCCTGAACCCGCTGACCCGGACGTGGCTGGTGCCGAGCACGGCGATGCCGACGCTGCCCGGAAGCGTGACCGAGCCGACCTTGAGCGGCGGCTGGCCCTTGGCGTTGATCGTGGCCCCCGGCCGGCCGGCCAGGTTCAGCGGCTTGGTTACGACGGCCTGCGTGTCGTACGTGCCCCGGCACACCACCACGGTGCCGCCGGCCCTGGTCGCGGCGATGGCCGCATTGATGTCTGAGTACCGGGCCGTGCCGCATGAGTGGTCGGAGCCACCGGCGTGGCCGTGCGGCGAAACGTACGTGGTGCCTGACGTTGACGCCTGGGCAGCCGTCGCGCCGAAAGCCAGCAGGCTCGCGACCGTGCCCAGTGCGATTGGAATTGTGCGCATTACCTTCCCCCGTTGAATGCAAATCCGTTATATCGGTACGCGGGTATGAGGAGATAGCACAAGCACGAGAGTCCCCCCGAGCCCGAAGCGTAAGTTCGCCGTAGTGTCCGGTCAAGAACCCCGCAGTGTTGGCTGAGTCTTACCGCAAAGCCCGCGGAGGCGGGCGTGACCGCAGGCGGCAGAGGAGCGCTTTGCCGCATTTACGGGCCAATCGGGACATTTGCTTAACGGGTTGTCCCGGCGAATCGGGCACCGGGAAAAGATTACGGTTACGGCGTAAACCAGCGCGGTGCGTGTAACGTCCTACCAAGCGACCGCAGTATGAAGGGGTGGGGCGGGGGGAATCGCCTAATCTCTCTCTTCTCTTTGTGCTGCCTAAAAATAGGACGCGCCCGCGGGCGGCGTGCCACCGAACCTAGCCGGGGATAGGTAGCCGGATGAAACACCGCAGCCGCACCCTTTTCGTCATTGTCTTCGCTGTCGTTGCCACTCTCGGCGCGGGTACGGTATTCGCTTACGGCACCAATTCCGGCGCGGTGAGCAGCGGCACCTGGAAAACGGCGGCTGGTGTTTCCCTCCAGATCCCGGGCACGGGAACCCCGAAGCTCGCCTTCACCGCGCAGCCCGGCACGGGCGCCAGAATCCCGGTTAACGGGACGTTCGCTGTTTCTGTGGCCATCGAGGACGGCTTCGGCAACGTGGTGGCCAGCGACAGCACCGACAAGGTCACCCTGGCCCTCGGGCACAATCCCGGGGACGGGCGGCTCACCTGCGCCAGCCCCGGTGGCCTGACCGTGCCGGTGTCGGCGGGCGTGGCGACCTTCACCGGCTGCGTCATCCCGAAGGCGGGGACCGGCTACACGCTCACCGCGTCCAGTTCCGTCACGCCCGCGCTGAAGGCCCCGGCCAACGCGAGCGCCTTCGACATCGTCGCCGCCGCGTCGGCGAAGGCCGCGCACTTCGCGGCCGCGAGTGGCTCCGCGTCCTCGGCGGCCGGTCACAGCCGAAGCTCCGCCCAGCCGGCCACCGGCGGCCCGGCCAGCACCGGCGGCGGCCATGAGCTGGCCATTACCTCTATGCCGGTGAGCGGCACGGCCACCGCGAGCCCATCGACCGGGCCCATCACCGTGCAGTTCCGCACCGTGGGCGGCGCTCCGGTGACCACCGGGGGCACCGTCGACCTGTCCTCGAGCTCCATCGGTGCCAACGAGTTCTCGGCCAGCAGCGGCGGCGCCCGGGTGAGCTCCATCGTCATCCCAGCGGGATCGTCAACGGCGAGCTTCTATTACGGCGACGAGCTGGCCGGGACCCCGACCATCACCGTGTCCGCGGCCGGTGCCACCGCAGGCACCCAGGCCGAGACGATCAGCGCCGGGACCGCGGCCGGCCTCAGCTTCACCGGCGTGACCACCGGGACCGGCCGTATCACGAGGAGCGCCGCTGTCACCTGCACCTCCGGTCCGGCCGCCACCTGCACGCTCAGTCCGCAGGCCCCGGCCGGGGAATCCCGTTTCATGTCCGTCCAGGTCACGCTCGTTGACCAGTTCCAGAACCCGGTCGCCAGCTCATCCGGCAGTGCTGTGACGGTCTCGCTGTCCCAAGCCGGGGGTGATTCGCTCAGCGACACGTCGGTCTCGATCCCGGCCGGCGCCTCCTCGTCGGCCACCTTCACCGAGAAGCTGGCCGACGGTAAGGTGCAGGCCACCGTGACGGCCACCGCGACGCTCGGCCCGGATCAGGCCACCGCCAGCCTTACCTCCTGACCGCGGTGTCCCGGTTAGCGGATGGTCCAGGTGTCGCCGCCGGCCAGCAGGGCGGCGAGGTCGCCCTCGCCCTGCTTGATCTGCGCCTCGCGCACCTGCTGCGCCATCATTGCGTCGTAGCTGGGCCGCTCAACCTG
>CAVRHH010000028.1:0-14061 GCA_963720945.1 uncultured Actinomycetes bacterium
GGGACGCCAGCCGGGCCCGGAACGTATAGGTGGCGGTGCGGATGATCTCCAGGCCGGCCAGGTCGGTGCGCCCGGTCCAGGGCCGCAGCAGCTGGCCGAGGGCCTGCGGGGTGATCAGGCCGGCTTCGTCCTCGCCGTCGAACAGCCGGAACTCCCAGCGGTACCGGTCGCCGGTGACCTGCATGAAGGTGGCGGCCCGGGCCGGGTCGCAGATCTGCTCCACGCCGTCCCAGGTGTCAAGGCCGGTCTCGGCGCGGATGTCGACCACGAGCCAGCGCTCGGTGAAGCCCAGGTCGTCCATGGTGATCCCGGCCAGCTCCCGGATCGTGCTGTTGGCGCCGTCGCAGCCCAGCACGACCCGGCCGGTGAACGTCTGCAGGTCTCCGGCGATGCGGGCGTGTACCCGGACCGGGTCCGCGGTGAGCGGGCCCGTCGGCGCCGTCCATCCCGCAGACCTCGGCGCCGCGGCGCAAGTCGATCAGCGGGTGCGCCTTGACCCGGGCGAGCATCAGCTCTTCCAGGTCGGGCTGGTGGAACATGTTCGCCTGCGGGAAACCGTGCTCGCTGGCCTGGTGCTCCCGCCGGAACTCGGCCATCACGCGGTGCCCGGCGTCGAGCAGGCGCAGCCCGCTGCCGGGCCGGGACCGGGCCAGGAAGCCCTCGCTCACGCCGATCCGGTGCAGGATCCGGGCGACCTCGTCGTCCAGGTGCACCGCGCGGGGCAGGGGGTGGGGTTGCGGTGTGGCGTTCCAGCAGGGTGACGGGGATGCCGGAGTCGGCGAGCAGGAGGGCCGCGGTGCAGCCGGCCGGGCCGGCGCCGACGATGATGACGGGCTCCTGGGTCGCGGGGTAGTGGTCGTTCATGGTCGTGTCCTGTTTCTGCGGGTCATTTCGCGGTGGTCTGGGCGGCGGGCGATGGCCCGGAGCGGACGGTGAGGGCGAATCCGGCGACGGCGTCGCGGACCCGGCCGGGGTCGGCGCCGGTCACGGTGACGACCAGCCGTCCGTGTTCGTGCGCGGCGTCGGCCCGGGCGTCGGGCAGGCCGGCCGCGGCCAGCGCCTCGGTGATGGCGCGGACGGCGGCGTCGGCGGCCAGCGCGGGCTTGAAGTGCTTGCCCACCTCGGTGACCGGGATGGCGTCGATCGGGTAGATGTGCTTGGGCCGGGCGGCGGGCTCGTCAATGGCGTCCGCGGCCCAGGCGAGCAGGTCGGCCTCGTCGAACCGGCCGGGGCCGGCGGGGACGACGTAGGCCACCGGGACCTCGCCGGAGTGCCGGTCGGGGCGTCCGACGGCCACTGCGCCGCGGACGCCGGGGTGGCGCAGCAGCGCGTCCTCGATGACCCGGGGGTCGATGTTGTGGCCGCCGCGGATGATGAGGTCCTTGGCCCGGCCGGTCAGGTAGACGAAGCCGCCGTCGTCGACGCTGCCGAGGTCGCCGGTATCCAGCCAGCCGTCCCGGACGACGCCGTCCCGGCTGACCCGGGGGCCGCCGAGAGCGGGGTCGGTGACGTACCCGGCGAACACGGCGGGCCCGCCGATCACCAGCACGCCGGTCTCGCCGGGGGCGCAGTCGGCCCAGGACCCGTCGTCGCCGATCCGGACGGCCTTGACCTGCTGCCCGGGCAGGGCGCGGCCGACCGATCCGGGGCGTTCCTCGCCCGGCCTGGTCCAGGTGCTGGCGCAGGTCGCCTCGGTGAGCCCGTAGCCCTCCAGCAGGTGCCGCCCGGTGTGCGCGGCGAAGTCCTCGCGCACCGAGGCCGGCAGCGGGGCCGCGCCTGCGATCGGCAGCCGCAGCGAGCTGATGTCGGCGTCGACCGGGACCTGCGCCAGGGTGCCGTAGACGGTGGGGACGGCGGACATCGCCGCGATCTGGTAGTGCTCGATGATCGTCCAGAACCGGGCGTACAGGGCCTTGTCGCGGTAACCGGCCGGGCCCGGCCACACCACCCGGGCGCCGCTGAACATCGGGGCGATGCCGGTGACGATCAGCGCGTTGACGTGGAACAGCGGCAGCCCGCCCAGCATCCCCTCCCCGGGCGCCAGCCCGCTGCACACGGCGATGCCGCGGGCGCAGGCGAGCTGGTTGGCGTGGGTGTGCGCGGCGATCTTCGGGGCGCCGGTGGTCCCCCCGGTGTGCACGAACGCGGCGAGGTCGGCTGCCGCCGGCAGGTCCGCGCCGGCCAGGCGGCCGGCCGGCTGCCCGGCGATCACGTCGTCCAGGTAGGCCACGACCGGCCCGCGGCCGTTCGGGTTACCGCCGGCAGGCGCGTCACCGGTGAGCCCAGGGCGGGCGGGTCGCCGTGCGCGCCGTCGGGCCGCAGCGCGAGGACGGCGGTCATCCCCGCCTGGCGGGCTACCCCGAGCAGCCGCTGCCACAGCTGCGGGTCCAGCTCGGGCCCGGCCGCGACCAGGACGCGTGATCCGGTCCGGCGGATCAGCTCGGCGATCCGCTCGCGCGGACAGCGCGGGGTTGACCGGGGCGGCGATCCCGGCGGCCTGCGCGGCCAGGGTGGCGGCGTACAGCATCGAGGTGTTGACGCTGGCCAGCGTCACCGCGTCCGCGCGCCGCACGCCCAGAGCGGTCAGCGCGTTGGCGATCCGGGTCACCGTGCCGGCCAGCTCGGCGTAGGTCCAGGCCAGGCAGCGGGTGTGATCGGCCGGGTCGGGGATCCACTGGGTGGCGATGCCGTCGGGCCAGGTGCGGGCGGCGTCCAGCAGCAGCTGGTAGGTCGATTCCGGCTGCGGCAGTATTTCTCGTGTGGTCATGGCAGCTTCCCGATAATCGTGTTGTGCTGGGTGCCGAGGTCGAGCTGGCCGTCGGGCGAGGCGATCGTCGCGGTGATGACGTCGCCGTCGCGCAGGTAGCGGGGGTTGGCCGCCTGCTGGTTGAAGAACAGCTTCCACCGGGTGGCGGGCGGCAGCAGCCCGGCGACCAGTCCCGGCGATCTTGGCCGGTGCCTTCAGCGCGGTGCCGCCGGGCGTGCCGGTCAGCAGCAGGTCGCCCGGGGCCATCGGCTGGAACCGGGACAGCAGGGTCAGCGCCTGCGCCGGCCGGACGATCATGTCCGCCACGGTGCTGTCCTGCCGCACCTGCCCGTTCACCGACAGCGTCAGCCGCAGCGAGCCCAGCCGGGCCAGGTCCGCCGCGTCCACCAGGGTCAGCCAGGGACCCACCGGGGTGAAGGTGGGGTAGGACTTGGACTCGTAGAACTGGGTCTTGACCAGCTGGATCTGCCGGGCGCTGACGTCGTCGGCGACCACGAGCGCGGCGACGTAGCGGGCCAGGTCCGCCTCGGTCACCGTGGTGCCCACCGGCAGGTCCGTCCCGATGACCAGGCCGAGCTCGACCTCGTAGTCGAGGAACCCGACCCCGTCCGGGCGGATGATGTCCCCGGCCGGCCCGGTGATGGAGTGCGAGGCCTTGCGGAAGAACGCCGCCGGGACCGTGTCCGGGTCGAACCCGGAGTCGATCGCGTGCGACCGGTAGTTCACCGCCTGCGCGACCACCCGGGCCGGTGCGGTCACCGGGCTGAGCAGGTCCAGCGACTCCGCGGGCACCGCGTCCTGCGGCGCGGCGGCCGCGGTGGCCTGCGCGGCCTCGATGGCCGCGGTCAGAGCTGTGCGGTCGGCGAGCAGCGCGGCGGTCGTGGCGGCGGGCAGGTCCAGCCGGACCAGCCCGGCCGGCGTCACGGCCCACCAGCCGTCCGCGGTGCGGGCCAGCCGGGCGCTCATGAGCTCATCGCCTTGATCAGCCCGCGCAGCGCGCGCAGGTCAACCTCGTTGCCCTTGTCGGCGCAGGGCCTTGATCGCCGCGACGACGACACCGCGGGTCGTTGGTGCCGGTGAACTCCGCGGTCGCCTTCGGCCCCCACTGGGCCAGGCCGCTACGCGACAGCGGGGCCCAGCCGGGCTCCATCGCGGCGTCGAACACGTCGCCGTCGGTGTAGTGCTCGAACATCGCCCGGTCCGGGTCACGCCAGTAGTCGAAGATCTGGCTGCCCTGGATGTGCCGGCCCAGGCCCCAGGCGTGCCGGTAGCCGCGCTCGCGCAGGTACTCCCCGCTGGCGGCGACCTCGTCCAGGTCGGTGAGCTCGTAGGCCGAGTGCACGTAGCCGGTGTGCGGCTGCAGCGCCATGGCCAGGGTGTGGTGGTCGGCCGGGACGCTGCCCAGGTCGCAGCGGATGAACGCCATCGCCGGGCCGCGGTCACGCTGCCCGTCCAGGTACAGGAAGTCGGACACGATCAGCCCGAGCGTGTCCAGGTACCAGTCCAGCGCCGCGCCGAACCGGGTGGTGCCCAGCACCACGTGGCCCAGCCGCTGGATCTCGGCCGGCCGCCGGGCCGGCCGCTGGGTGGCGTTGACCCGCACCGGCTCCGAGCCGAAGTTCAGCGGCAGCGGGGCGCGCTCGGGCAGCGCGGGGAGCTCCGGGACGCCGTGCACCACGCGCACCGGGAACCCGCTCGGGTCACGGAGCAGGACGGCGTGGCCGCCCCAGTGCGCGGTGACCGTCCCGCCGGTACCGCGGGCCAGCCGGTCCAGGTCATCCCGGGCGGCCGCGGCGAAGGCCGGCCCCACGAAGCGGGCCTGCGGACCGCGGCGGATCACCAGGCACGCGGCAGCCGCCTGCCGGCCGCGCAGCAGCAACGTCTCCGGCGTCCGGTCCGCCACGGTGAAGCCGAAGTCGGTGCCGAACCGCTCGGCGCGGTCCAGGTCCGGCTTCTCGAACTCCAGCCACGCCAGCCCGGCCACCTTGACCAGCGGATTCCCCGACCGCCCGGGATGCTCCCCGGGCCGCGCGCCGGTCTCGCTGTGCAGCGAGCGATGCGGGTCCTGGGCCTGTCCCACGCCGGCCAGGACCTCCGTCCGGCTGTCCTGTTTCATCATGATCAGCTCCTTCGCGCCCCAACTTACTGTCAGGGTTCATCAGTTTTGTAATAGAATATCAGACATGATCGGATGATTGTCAAGAGCGATGGCGCGGGTGAATGCCGCACTGCCGGGCGCAGGCATCTGGGGCATCGCGGCTGGCGGGCACGCCCGAGCGCCCCATCATCGGCGTGTGAGAAGTGACGTCCCTGGTCACCGCCGGCTCATCTGGCGGCGGGCTCTGGGGATCACCGGCTAGCCAGGGTGGCGCTGCGATGCGTGTGGTCTATCCGGATCGTCGGTTATCCGGGGCAGAGCGAGCCCGACAAGGCAGGCAGCCGTTTCGGAACAACCTTTCCGCAGAAAGAGCGGGGGTTTCCCGGCCGGTCCTGGGCTTGACATCGCGGCCGGCCACGGACACCGGGTGGCCTGCTCAGCTTCCGGCCAGCAGGGCCTGGCGGGACGCCACGAGCGAGGGCGCGAGCGGCTGGAGCAGCTGCTCGAGCGTGGCCGCCGCGGTCGGTCTGGCTGGCCACGAACGCGCCGTCGATGGCGGCGAGCGCGAACCGCGCGAGCTGGTCAGTGACCGGGCTGCGCGGATCGTCGCCGAACGCGGCCGCGATCTGTTCCCGCAGGAGCTCGAGCGCGTGCTCGCGTACCCGGCAGACGACAGCTTGTATCTCTCCCTGACCCGCGGCGGGGGGCTGCGCGGCGAAGACGATCAGCAGCCGGAGGAAGTCCGGGTGGCGCTGGAGCGTGCCGACGGCAGCCGACACCACCCTGGCCAGGTGCTGAGCGGGACGCCCGGGCCGCCGGGTCAGGTCGGGCAGGTCGGCGAAGAAGCGATCGGCGCCGCGTTCCATGACGGCGAGCAGGATTCCGTCCTTGGAGCCGAAGTAGTGGTAGACGGAGCTCATCGGGATGCCGGCTTCGGTCCACCACGCGGGCCAGGGTCGCGGCTTCGAAGCCGTGCTCGGCCATGACCCGCTCGGCGGCGTCCAGCACCAGTTCGCGGGACTTCACGCCCCGGCGGTTGGGCGTCACTTCGGCGCGTGCCATGCGTTCAGGATAGCGCAACTATTGGAGTTGACACTCCAATTTCACTATTGTAGTGTTCACTCCAGTTCTAGAGAGAGGAGGCGCCATGCGTGTCACCGCAGGTGCCGAGGAAGAAGAAGTCCCGGTCCTGATCGTGGGCGGCGGCGGCGCCGGCCTGACCAGTTCGATGCTGCTGGCCCGCCTGGGCGTGGAGCACCTGCTGGTCAGCGCGCGGCCGCAGACCTCTGACCTGCCCAAGGCCCATGTCCTGAACCAGCGGGCGATGGAGGTGCTGGACGATGCGGGCGTGGCGGACGCGATCGCCGAGCGCAGCACGCCGCCGGAGCAGATGGCGGCGACGGCGTTCTACGCGGGCTTCGCCGGCCCCGGCCCGGACTACGGGCGCCGCCTGGCGCGCCTGGAGTGCTGGGGCGCCGGCGGGGCCGATGAGAGCTGGCGGGCGGCGAGCCCGTGGCGGCAGCTGAACCTGCCGCAGATCCGCCTCGAGCCGCTGCTGAAGGCCCGGGCGGAGGAGCTCTCGCCGGGGCGGATCCGCTTCGGCCACGAGCTGACCGGCCTCGAGCAAGACGCCGACGGCGTGCGGGCCACGATCCGCGACAACGCCTCCGGCCGCCAGTACGTGGTGCGCTGCCAGTACCTGCTCGGCGCCGACGGCGGGCGGCGGGTGGCCAGCCTGGTCGGTGTCGAGTACGAAGGGCTCGGCGTGATCACGCAGACCGCGACGCTGCACGTGTCCGCCGACTTCTCACCCTGGGCCAAGGACCCGGACGTCCTGATCCGCTGGATCTTCTCGCCGCAGGCCGGCGTGCTGGTGGTGATGGTCCCGATGGGGCCGCAGCGGTGGGGCCCCGCCTCCGAGGAGTGGGTGATCCACCTGAACTACCCGGCCGATGATCCCCGGGCCCAGTCCGACGCGCAGGTCGAAGCCGACGCCCGCCAGGCGCTGGGCGTCCCGGACCTGCCGATGAAGATCCACAAGATCACCCGCTGGTCGGTCGAGGCGGTGCTGGCCTCGTCGTTCCGGGCCGGCCGGGTGTTCCTGGTCGGGGACGCGGCGCACCGCCACCCGCCCACCGGCGGGCTGGGACTGACCAGCGCGATCCACGACGCGCAGAACCTGTGCTGGAAGCTGGCGTCGGTGCTCGCCGGTCACGCATCACCGGCGCTGCTGGACACCTACGAGGCCGAGCGGCGCCCGGTCGATGAGCACAACGCGCAGCGCTCGCTGGAGAACGCGGTCAACCACTTCGAGATCGGCGTGACGCTCGGCGTCTCCCACGAGAACACGCCCGAGCAGAACATGGAGCAGCTGCGCCGGATGTGGAGCGGCCGACCCGAGGACGCCGCGCACCGCTCGGGCGTGCTGCGGGCGATGCGCGCGCAGTCGATGGAGTTCAATGAGCTCAACGTCGAATACGGCTACTGCTACCAGTCCGCCGCCGTCGTACCGGACGGCAGTGCCGCGCCCGCGCCGGTGGACGAGATCCGCGTGTATCAGCCGTCCACCCGCCCGGGCGCTCCCCTGCCGCACGCCTGGATCGATGACGAGGACGGCAACCGCCGCCCGGTCAAGGACCTCGTCGCGCCGGGACGGTTCCTGCTGATCGCCGGCGAGGACGGCCAACGCCTGGTGCGACGCGGCCAGGCAGCTCGCCGCGGAGACGGACATCCCGCTCGACGCGGTGCGGATCGGCCACCTCGACGGCGACTACCACGACCCGCGCTGCACCTGGCTGCGCCACCGGCAGATCGCCAGCGGCGGCGCGATCCTGGTCCGCCCGGACCGGTTCATCGCCTGGCGGCACCCGGCCGCCGCCAGCGACCCCCGGGCCGTCCTCGCCGCCGCGCTCAGCCAGATCCTCGCCCGGCCGGTCGGCACGCCAACCGCGTCAGCTGCCTGAGGCGGCCATTCCGGTCCCTGGCCACCGGTTCCGCGATGATCAGGCGTCTGGTGGCCAGTCCGGCACGGCCTCGGCCTCTTTCTCAGCAACCTCCTCCAGGTCCGCTTGCCGGTGTGCCTCATCCTCCTGCAAGGCCCTAGCGATGGCCGCGTCCTGCTCCTTAGCCACCTTCACCTCAGCCTCGGCCAGGTCGGCCTGGGCCTGCGCGGCCTCCGCCTGGGCCCTTGCGGCCTTCGCCTGGGTCCTTGCCTCCGCCTGGGCCCTTGCGGCCTTCGCCGGCGACTCGCGCCTGGGATGTTTGCTCACGACCGTCTCCTGGCTTCGGAGCCTCAACGAGCGCACCTGCTTGGCCCTGGACCATGAGGCTGCTGCTCAGCGAGCCGCCGTCTGCGAGCGCTCTCACGCTGGTGACCCGCGCGGCACGCGGTGCTGCCCGGAGGCCTCTTCAAATCGAAGTCCACCGTCTTCGTCTGCCATCAGGAAAGCTAGGACTATCGGTCCCCGTTAGCCAGGGCCCTTAGTCCTTTACGGCCCGCCGGGCGAGATAATAGCGTCGGCTACCGAACGAGCTGGCAGGCCTCAATCGCCCTGGGAAGGATTCAGGCAAGTGGACAAGGACCCAGTGCAGCAAGACCAAGGACGTCCGCGCGGCAGTCGAAAAGGAGCTCGGCTTCGACCCGGGGGTCGACGCCACGCACATCGCAGTCAGGAACATCGTCGGCGATGTCACGCTCACCGGCACCGTGCCCAGCTACCCCCAGTACCTGGAGGCGGCCGCCGCCGCGCGGCGGGTCGACGGGGTAACCGGCGTGCACAACCAGCTGGAGGTGGTGCTGCCGGAAGGCGACTACCGCGATGACGTGAAGCTGGCCACCGCGGCGAACAACGCCCTCGCCCAGAACGTCACCGTGCCGGACAGCGTGGAGGCGACCGCCGAGGACGGCGACATCACCCTGACCGGGACCGTGTCCTACGGCACCGAGCGTACTGCCGCCGAGGCGGCCGTGGCCGGCCTGGCCGGTGTCCGCAACGTCATCAACGACATCGAGATCAGCTACGACATCGATCCGATCGACGTCGACCTGCACGTCCAGGAGGCACTGGACCGCTCCGCGGCGGTCCCCGACGGCAGCGACGTGAAGGCGGACACCAAGGACGGCGTCATCACGCTGACCGGTCATGTCCGCACCTGGGCCGAACACGACGCGGTGATCGGCGCCGCGTTGATGGCCCGCGGGGTGGTCGACATCCGCGACGAACTCGAGGTCACCGGCTGACCTGCATCCCCGGCGGCGCGGCGGTCCGCCGCAGGACCGCTTTGCGGATCTCGGCGGCCACCACGACCGGCAGGGCCACGGCGGTGCAGATCAGCCACTGCGGGACGCTGAGCGTGGCGGTCTTCATCACGGTGTGGAAGATGCCCAGGACGGTGGACAGGACCAGCAGGACGAAGGACACGCCGGTCGTGCGAGCGAAGGTCCTGTCGGAGAAGGTGCCGAGGGAGAACGCCGAGTCCCGTTCGTCTTTGGACTCGATGGAGAAGAACAGCAGGAACAGCGCGAACGTGACCATGCCCATGGTCCGGGCGACGGCGAGCCCGTGCACCTGGTCCGCCCAGCTGATCACGCTGAGGGTGCCGATCGCCATCAGCAGGCCGACGAAGGCGAGCCAGGCGATGAGCCCGCGGGTCAGGATCGGCCGGCCGGGCGGCAGCGGCGGGCGGTCCATCAGCCCGGCGGCGGGTTTGCTGTACCCGAGCCCGACGGACTGGATGGACAGCATGGTGAAGCTCACCCACAGCGTCTGCAGCGGAAGCAGTGGTATGCCCTCGGCGATGTTGAAGATGCTGGCGCCGAGGAACGTGGCGATGTAGCCGAACAGGCCGCCCATCTGGTACCGGATGTACCGGGCGAGGTTGTCATACAGCCCGCGGCCCAGTTCGACGGCCTTGACGATGGTGGAGAAGTTGTCGTCGGTCAGGATCATCACCGCGGCTTCCTTGGTCACCTCGGTGCCGGTGCCCATCGCGATCCCGATGTCGGCCTTCTTCACGGCCGGCGCGTCGTTGACGCCGTCCCCGGTCATCGCGACGATCTGGCCTTGCTTCCTGAGGACGTCGACCAGGCGGACCTTGTGCTCGGGGCTGACCCGGGCGATCACGCCGATGCCGTCGACCTTGGCCAGTGCCTCCTGCTCGCTCATGGCGGCGAACTCGGCGCCGGTGAGCACGGTGCCGTCGATGCCGAGCTGGCCGGCGATCGCGGCCGCGGTGACCGCGTAGTCGCCGGTGATCATCCGGACCCGGATGCCGGCCTTCTTCGCCGTCGCGATCGATGCCCTGGCGGCGGGGCGGGGCGGGTCGACGATGCCGACCAGGGCGAGCAGCTCCAGCCCGGTGACCAGCGCGAGCAGGTCGGCGGCGGGGTCGAAGGCGGCCGGGTCGAAGTCCTTGCGCGCGGTGGCGATCACCCGCAGGCCCTGCTCGCCCAGCCGCTGGTTCTCGGCCTGGTACCGCTGCCGGAATGCGCCGTCGGGTCCGCTCATCAGCGGGCGATGCGCAGGGCCAGCCGCGGGGGGCAGCCGCGCTGCACCAGCCGGGCGACCTGGTGCCAGTCAAGGTGGTCGGCGTCGACCTCGGCCAGCGGCCAGGGGATGCCTAGCCCGGCGAGCCGTGCCACCCGCCAGTTGTGCACGAGCAGCTCTTCGTCGCCGGCGGCCTCGTAGGCCGGGCCCGGATGCGCCGTCATGATCGGCTCCTTCACTCTCGATACTGAATCTTTCGATCAGTCTTGTAATCTATCATCAATTATGATTACCATCGTGTCAAGAGCTGGCCTGGCGGAGTCAGGTACTCCGGGTGACCAGGGCAGCGAAGCGAAAGGAACTGTCATGTTCAAGTCACTGAGCACGTCCCTGATCGTGCGCGGCATCCTGGCCGTGATCGTCGGGATCATCGCGCTGGCCTGGCCCTCGGTCACCGTCCTGGCGCTGGTCATCTTGTTCGCCGTGTACGCGTTCATCGCCGCCGGCCTGCAGGCCGCGCGGGCGTTCAGCAGCCGCAAGGCCGGGCCGGTGCTCGGGCACCTGCTGCTCGGGCTGGTCGACCTGGCCGCCGGGGTCGTCGCGCTGGCCTGGCCGGGGCCCACCGCGCTGGTCCTGGTGCTGATCGTGGGCGTCTGGGCGATCATGGCCGGCCTGGCGGAGATCGCCGCCGCCTTCGGTCACGGCGAGGCCGCCGGGACCCGGGCGCTGTTCATCCTCGGCGGGCTGATCACGGCCGCGTTCGGCGTGGTGCTGTGCGCCCGCCCCGGCATCGGCGCGGTCACCCTCGCGCTGCTGTTCGGCCTGTTCAGCCTCATCGCCGGGATCTGGATGCTCGTCCAGGGCATCGAGCTGCGCCGCACCGGCAAGACGCTGGACCCCGCCGCGCGGGAAAAGACCCCGGCCTAGGGCGAGCCCGCCACCAGCGTGGTTCACTCTTCCTCGGGCTGTTCAGCGCCTCGGCGAACGGGGGCGGTGTCGCGTTCTTCGCGCACGTCGGCGGGTTCGTCTTCGGCCTGGTGGTGACGTGGCTCCTGGCCCGGGCGGGACAAGTCGCACCCCAGGAGCTAGAGCGCTCCCGTGCGTAGCCCCGCGGGACCCGTCCCTCGCCGCGCCGGAGACACAGGACCCGGAAGCGGAGATGCGCATCGGCCTCGTAACTGGTAGGATCAAAATTGTCATAAGCTATCAGCATTGATTACGGGTAGCATCTGGATGGGTGCTGAGCACCGCCCGGCAGCGGCGGCCGCGGACTGGCTAGGCCGGGAACCGTGGCCGCTAATGTGCTAGGCGGGACGACGGGAGGAGCAGTGATGGCAGAGGCGGCATCGGCAGCCGGCACGCCGAGGGTGTCGCGGCTGGACCGGCGTAAGGCCCGCACCCGGCAGGCCCTCATCGACGCCGCGGTGCGGCTGATCGCCGAGGGCCGCGGGGACCGGGCCAGCATCGCCGAGATCACCGAGGAGGCCGACATCGGCTTCGGGTCGTTCTACAACCACTTCGACAGCAAGGAGCAGCTGTTCCAGGCCGCCTCGGAGGAGGTGCTGGAACGCTGGGGGCAGCTGATCGACCGCGCCAGCGCCGGCATCACCGACCCGGCGGAGCTGTTCGCCGTGGGCACGCGGATCACCGGGCGGCTGGGCTGGACCCACCCGGAGATCGCCGGGTTCCTGGTCGGGTCCGGCCTGGATGTCCTGGACATCCCCGGCGGCCTGGCGCCGCGTGCCCTGCGCGACATCGAGGCTGGGCAGGCCGCGGGCCGGTTCACCGTTGCCGATGCCGAGATCGCGCTCAGCGCCGCGACCGGCGGCATGCTCGGGCTTTTCAAGATGCGCCAGCGGCACCCGGAACGCGTCACGGAGACCACCGTCGACCAGCTCGCCGAGGCCGAGCTGCGCCTGCTCGGCGTCCCCGCCGGCGAAGCCGCCCGCCTCGCTGCCCTCCCCCTCCCGGACGCCGGCACGTGGTAACAGCCGCCACGATGCTGCCGGCCGCGTCCCGTCAGCAACCCCGGGGTCGCCGCGCGGAGCGCAGGCCCGAGGGATACCAGGCGCGGAGACATACCTTGGCCTGCACCCGGCCTAGCGTCGTGATTCGTCCATGCTCCCCACGCCCGCGATGAGCCCGTCCAGGCCGCAGCTGTCACGTTATGGCTGGCGGCCTGTTGATCCGCCGCGCCGGCCGGTGTTGTTCGTCAACCCCAGGTCCGGTGACGGCAAGGCCGCGCGCGCCGGGGTGGCCGAGCGGGCGCGCGCAAAGGGGATCGAGGCCGTCATCCTCGCCCCGGGCCAGGACCTGGCCGCGCTGGCCCGCGAGGCCGTGACGGCCGGCGCGGACACGCTCGGGATGGCCGGCGGCGACGGGTCGCTGGCGGTCGTAGCTGCGGTGGCGGCGGCGCACGGGATCCCGTTCGTGTGCGTCCCGGCCGGGACGCGCAACCACTTCGCGCTCGACGTGGGCGTGGACCGGCACGACCTGCCGGGCGCACTGGACGCGTTCACCGGCGGGGTCGAGCGCCAGATCGACATGGCCGAGGTGAACGGCCGCATGTTTCTCAACAACGTCTCGCTTGGCATCTACGGTGATGCGGTCCGCAGCCCGGCCTACCGCGATGCCAAGGCGCGTACGCTGCTGGAGACCGCGGCTGAGGCGATGGGACCGAGCGCGGGGGCGCCTGCGATGTGCCTGGCCGATGACCAGGGGCGCGAGCACCGTCATCTCGCCGTCGTGCTCGTGTCGAACAACCCCTACGCGCTTGATCGCCCGCTGGTCGGAGGCACCCGTCCGGCGCTGGACAGCGGCCAGCTCGGGATCGTCGTCCTGGACGCACCCGGGGACAGCCCGCACTCTCCAGGGCAAGCCTGGACCGCGCCGCGGCTGGAGGTGAATGCCGCGGCACCGGTGCACGCCGGGGTTGACGGCGAGGCGGTGGACCTGGATCCGCCGCTGCGGTTCGCTATCCGGCCGACGGCGCTGTGGGTCCGGATCTGCTCGCGCCATCCGGGCGCCTCGCCCTCAGCGCGTCCCCGCCTCCCGGGCTACCCACCCGCGTGATGACGCGCTTCGTGGGAACCGTCGTAGCCTACGAGGCGCTCGACGCCCATCCCGGCCTGCACGTCTCTCCTGGTCACCGGGTCACCGCTGGCTCTGCCACGGCGCTGGCAAGGCGCCTTCCTGAAGCGGGCGAGCGGGCATGGCCGCACCGTGGCGCCGTTGAGCTAGCGTGGCATCATGTAGCGGGCGCCGTGCGACTAGGAGTGGCGATGAGCGCAGAACGCGAGCGGGTCGCCGGGTTCGGCCGGCTGGAGGACGGGCGCTGCAGGCCGGGGAGTGGTACCGTTGGGGGCCGTACGTCAGCGAGCGGCAGTGGGGCACGGTCCGGGAGGACTACAGCGCCGACGGCAACGCGTGGGATTACCTGCCGCACGACCACGCCCGGTCGCGGGCCTACCGGTGGGGTGAGGACGGGCTGGCCGGGTTCTGCGATATCCAGCAGCGGCTGTGCCTGGCCCTGGCGCTGTGGAACGGGCGGGACCCGATCCTGAAGGAGCGGGCTTTCGGCCTCACGAACCCGCAGGGTAATCACGGCGAGGATGTCAAGGAGTACTGGTGGTACCGGGACGCGGTGGCCAGTCATGCCTTGAACCGGTGGCGCTACCACTACCCGCAGGCGGCGTTCCCCTACCAGGACC
>CAVRHH010000029.1:0-65000 GCA_963720945.1 uncultured Actinomycetes bacterium
GCACCGGCAGGGGAGACATCGGCCAGCTGGCCGATGTTGCCGCCGGTCAGGGCCGCAACGATGGGCAGATGGAGATCCGCATCATCCTAGACAGGGCCGAGCCGCCCGCCGGCCGCCTGCGGGCCGTCCCCGATCCCGGGCATTGCCACGACGGCCAAGACGAGGAGATCCGCTTCACCGGCTGGCTCGGGTTGCTCAGGGCGCTGTATGAGGTGACCGGGGGGCCCGGCGCCGGCTCTGTTCCGGTGCCCTAACCCGCGCGCGGCCCGCTGCCCTGGGACGCTCCTCGCGGAGTAGCATCCGGCTCATGGGAACGCTGGCGCCGGTCCCAGGCATCCGCGGGCGTGCGGCGGAGATCGCGGTCCTGGGGGATGCTGTGGACCGGGTCGTGTCAGGCCGGCCGGCGGTCGTGCTGATCGAGGGTGAGGCCGGGATCGGGAAGACGCGGCTACTCGCCGGCGTGCTGGAGGACGCCCGCGGCCGCGGCATGCAGGTGGCGGCGGGCCGGGCTGAGGAGCTGGAGCGGACCCGGCCGTTCGGCCTGGTGGCCGGCGCGTTCGGGTGCGTCCGCTCGTCGCCGGACCCGCGGCGGGCGGCCATCGCCGCGCTGCTGGCTACCCGGGGCGGTGACCGGGGCCCGATCACGGTGACCAGCGACCCGGGGCTGCGGTTCCGGGTGGTCGATGCGTTCGCTGACCTGGCGGAGGAGCTCGCGCTGGCCGGGCCGCTGGTGATCGGCGTGGATGACCTGCAGTGGGCCGATCCGTCCAGCCTGCTGACGCTGGCCGCGGTGAACCGCCGTCTGGCCTATCTTCCGGTGGCCCTCATCGGGTGCCTGCGGCCCGCCCCGCGCATCCCGGAACTGGATCGCCTCGCCGGTCTGCTGCTGGATGCCGGGGGGCGCATTCTCGCCGTGCGGGGCCTGACCGAGCGGGCGGTGGCGGAGTTGGTGGCCGAGGCGGTGGTCGCCGTGCCGGGCCCGAGGCTGCTAGCCGGGGTATCGGGAGCGGCCGGGAACCCGCTGTTCGTCACCGAGCTGCTGGGGGCGCTGGCCCGGGAGGGCGCGATCGAGACCGCCGGCGGGCGGGCCGAGGTAGCGGAGGTGACCCTGCCGCCGACGTTGCGGCTGACGATCTTGCGCCGTCTCAGCTTCCTGTCCGAGGACTCCCTGCAGGCGCTGCGGGCCGCCTCGATCCTGGGATCCAGTTTCACGGTCACCGAGCTGTCGGTGACCATGGCCCGTCCCGCCCTCGAGCTGTCGGTGGTGCTGGCGGAAGGGATCGCCGGGCGGGTCCTGGAAGAGTACGGCGCCGTCATCCGGTTCCGTCATGACCTGATCCGTGACGCTATCTATGAGGATCTGCCGCTCAGCGTGCGCCGGGGGCTGCACCGCGAGGCCGGGCAGCGGCTGGCGCGAACGGGAGCCCCGGCGCTGCAGGTGGCCGAGCACCTCGCCCGCGGAGCCGGGCCAGGAGACGCCGAGGCCATCAGGTGGCTGACCAGGGCGGCCCGGGAGGCAGCGGCGCGATCACCGGATGCCGCCGCTGACCTGATGGAGCGGGCGGCCGGGCTGATGGATCCGGCCGATCCCGGCCGCGACCGGCTGCTCGCCGAACGGGCCAGCAGCCTGATGGTGTCGGGCCGGATCGCCGACACCCTGGAGGCTTGCCGCTCGCTGCTGGACCGCGACCTTGACCCACAGGTGGATGGCCCCGTCCGGATCTGCCTCGGGCGCGCCCTGCTCGCCGAAGGACAGGTGCGCGACGCGCTGCAGGAACTGGAACAGGCGGGCTCATCACCTGCGCTGCCCGGTGCCGAGCGAGCCGCCGCTTGGGCGTGGGCAGGCTTCGCCCGCGTGTCGCTGGGAGACCTCGACGGTGCCGCTGCCTCGGCGGAGCAGGCCCGCTCGGCGGCGGCGTCAGCCGGCGATCACCTGACCGTCAGCGTCGCCATGACCACGCTGGCCCGGGTCTCGGAATCCCGCGGTCATCTCCGGGACGCGCTCCAGATCACCGACGAGGCGGTGCACCTGGCCGACGAGAGCCCTGGCAGGCTCGGACACCGCTATCCGATCCGCGCAACCCGGGGACACATCCTCATCGAGCTCGACCGGCCCGCGGAGGCCAGGTCCGCGCTCGGCGTCGGGATGCGGATCAGCGAGGAGAGCGGCGTCCGCTGGCCGCTGTCCATCTACCAGGTGTTCCTTGCCCTCGAGCGCTTCATCACCGGGGAGTGGGATGACGCGATCGCCGAGCTCGAGGCAAGCTTCGAGCTGACGGACGAGATCGGCTCGACCTACAACCACGTGTTCGCGCACGGCATACTGTCCCTGATCAGCCTTCACCGCAACGACCTCAGCCGCGCCGAGGAGGCCGCCGGCGCCGCCGCCCGGGATCTCGCCGGCTGGGGCTCCGGCTACCGCACGACCTGGGCCGCGTGGCCGCGCGCGCTCATCCTGGAGGCCGGCGGCGAGCTTGGGCAGGCGCTCGCCACCATGACCGGCGCGTGGGACATGTCCGCCCGGCTGGGGCTCGCGCTGGATTACCCGGCCGTCGGGGCCGATCTTGTCCGGCTCGCGCTGGCCTCGGGTGATATGGGACGGGCCCGGGATGCCTCCGCGGCGGTCACCGAGGTAGCGGCACGCAACGAGGTGCCCTGGATGACCGGCGCCGCGCTGCGCTGCCGGGGCCTGATCGAGGACGACGCCGAGATCCTGCAAGCCGCCGCTGGCGCCTGCGCGGGCGGGTCGCGTCCCCTGGGGCTCGCGCTTGCCTGCGAGGACGCGGGCGCCGCCTTCGCGCGGCAGGGCCGCCTGGACCGTGCCCGCCCGCTCCTCGATCAGGCGCTCGGCATCTACGAGCGGCTCGGCGCCGCCCGTGACCTGGCCCGCGCCGAAGCCACATTGCGCGAGGCGGGCATCCGGCGCGGCCGCCGCGGGACACGCGGCCGGCCGCAGATCGGCTGGGCCAGCCTCACCCCCGCCGAGCACGCGGTCGCCGGCCTGGTCGCCGAGGGACTGTCCAATCCCCAGATCGGCGAGCGGCTGTACATATCACGCCGGACCGTGCAGACCCACCTCGCGCACATGTTCGCCAAGCTGGACATCGCCACCCGTGCCCAGCTCGCCGTCGACGTGAGCCGCCATCGGGGCAGCGAGCCGGCGGACACCGCGGACTCCGCCGGCGGGTAAGCACGCGCAGGTGCTGAGCAGGCCGCCCGCGATCAGGCCGGCCGCGCCGTGACGCTTATCGCGGCGCAGGTACCCATCGCCCGGTTGGGGTGGCGAAGCCGCCAGCCACGAGGCCGCCGTGAACCGGCCGGATCTTGCGCCCGGCGAGACCGCCGTGGCGATGGGCCCGCCGGTACTCGGCGGAGGCCCGTCCCGGGGAACGACATCGGCCATCCGGCGGATGTCCCCAAGGCCGCGTCGCAGTCAGGCTCGCACTATGCGATCCAAACCCATGATCCTCGTCGCGCTGCTGCTGGCAGCGTTCCTCGTCAACCTGGACACGACCCTGGTGAACGTGGCGCTTCCCGCCCTGGTGCGCGAGTTGCATGCCACCACCACTCAGCTGCTGTGGGTCGTTGACTCTTTCAACCTCGTCTTCGCCGCACTGCTGCTCACTTTCGGCAGCCTGTCCGACCGGTTCGGCCGCAAGGGCCTGCTGCTGGCAGGACTGACCGTGTTCGGCGCCGCCAGCCTCGCTGGCGGCTTCACCTCCAGCCCGGCGCAGCTCATCGCGGCCCGGTCCGTGATGGGGCTGGGCGCCGCGATGGCATTCCCGGCGACGCTGTCGCTGATCTCGAACGTATTCACCGAGCGCCGGGAACGGGCTCGCGCCATCGGCTTGTGGGGCGCGATCGCCGGCGTGGCCATCGCGATGGGGCCGATCGTCGGTGGCTGGCTGCTGGAGCAGTTCAGCTGGGCCAGCATCTTCATCGCCATGGCGCCGGTAGCGGCGGCGGCCGCGATCCTGGTGGCCCTTGTCGTTCCCACCTCGAAGGACCCGGAGGCGGCAGCTCCCGACATCGCCGGCCTGGTGCTGTCCTCAGCAACCATGGCACTGCTGGTCTTCACCATCATCGAGGCGCCGGCCTACGGGTGGGGAGCGGTACGGAGCCTGGCAGGTTTTGCCGCCTCGGCGGTCCTGCTCGCCGCGTTCATCGTGCGTGAGCGGCGTGCCGCGCACCCGATGCTCGATGTGCGGCTGTTCCGCAACCTGCGGTTCAGCGCGGCCAGCGGCGCGGTCACGGTGTCGTTCTTCACCCTGTTCGGCTTCATCTTCCTGATGACCCAGTATTTCCAGTTCGTCAGGGGGTACGGCCCGCTCTCGGCCGGGGTGCACCTGCTGCCGGTTGCGCTGTCGGTAGGCGCCGGATCGGTAGCCGGGACTCAGCTCGCCGTGCGGGCGGGGACCAAGCTCATCGTCACCACCGGGCTGGTCGCGATGGCCGCGTTCTACGGCTGGGTCGCGGCGACCACCAGCGCAACGATCAGCTACGACGTCATCGCGGTCCAGATGGTGCTGTACGGGCTCGGCATGGGCCTGACCTCGGCGCCCGCCACCGAGTCCATCATGGGTGCCATCTCCCGGGCCAAGGCCGGCGTCGGCTCGGCCGTGAACGACTCCACCAGGCTCGTCGGCGGCACGCTCGGCGCGGCAGTGATCGGCAGCGTGTACGCATCGGTCTACGCGTCACGGCTGACCGCCACCATGCCCGCCAGCGTGCCCGGCCGGGTCGCGGCGATCGCGCACCAGTCCGTCGGCGCGGCCTACGTGGCCGCCGGCAAGATCGCGGCCCTCGGCCATCCGGTTCTCGGACAGGCACTGCAGCACGCCTCCACCAACGCCTTCCTGCGCGGCCTCACCGTCGGCTGCCTCATCGCCGGCGCCGCCGCCGCCGTAGGAGCCCTCCTGGCAGTCCTGTTCCTGCCCGCCCAGCCCGCCCAGCCAATCCAGATCGCCCCGCCAGCGAGCCCGGCGGCCGATGAACCCGCAACAGCCGAAGGCCGCCGCGTTGCCCAGACCCCAGCGCACCCCGCCTCAGCGGCCCGGTAACCCGGCGGCAGCAAACTGCCCCGCCGCACCTGACTGACACCGAAGGGATCACTGCCATGACCGGACCGATCACCCGCCACCGCGACATCGAATCACTTAAGACAGCGGCCCGCTGGCCTGGCGCCGACCGGAACACCACGGTCATCCTGGCCACCAGGCTCGCGGCTGCCCGCGCGGACGCCGAGGGCTACCGCTACTTCTGCGATTTTGCCGGCGCCCAGCCAGGCGAGGCGCTGCCGCTCACGCTCGCCGGGTTTTTCCAGGCCCGGCTGGGCAAAGATGTGGACGCCGCGCTGGCCAAGCTGGACCAGGCCGCGGCCACCGATCTTGGCCCGCCGCAGTACTTCCGCGGGCTGGCCTTGGCCGGGCTGCCGCCGGACCCGCGGCGGGCCGAACAGGCCGTGGCCGACCTGGAGTTCGTCCTGGCCGTCCGGGACCAGTTCCCGCCCATGCTGCTGCGCGCCGCACATCACGGCCTCGCCACTGCGCATGCCGTGCTGGGCCACGATGACCAGGCCGCCGAGGCCGAACACAAATCCGGGCTCGGCGCGGCCCCGGCAGACACCCAACTGATGTTCGGCGGCTTCTGGGCCACCGCCGCCGACGGGTTCCGCTTCACCTCGCCCAGGATCCTGCGCCCGGAACCCGGTATCCAGGTCGCCCAGGGCTACGACTTCAGCGATCTGGCGTTCATCACGACCAGCGACGGCATGGTCGCGATCGACGCCGGCACCACCCAGGACCGGGTCAAGGCCGCGCTCGGCGACCTCGACCCGCCCGCCGACGGCGCGATCAGCCACCTGATCCTCACCCACGCGCACTGGGACCACATCGGCGGCGCGGGCGCGCTGCGCGGGCCCGGCACCCGGGTGATCGCCCAGGCCGGCTTCCCCGCCGGACTGGACCGTGACCAAGGTGACCGGCCACGCTTCCGCTACTTCACCGGAGCCGCCGGGGACGTCCCCCCGGCCGTCGTCCCCGACCAGCTGATCAGCGAGCCGACGCCACTGACGGTAGGGGGCACCGAGCTTGTCCTGTATCCGACGCCGGGCGGGGAAACCAGCGACGCGCTGATGGTTCACCTTCCGGCCAGCGGCGTCCTGTTCGCCGGCGACGTGCTCATGCCCTACCTGGGGCAGCCATTCGCCGGCGAAGGCTCCCCGGAGGGGCTCCTGCAGGCCCTCGCCTTCATCGGCAGCCTGCGGCCCCGCCTGCTTATCCACGGCCACGCAACGCTGACCGAGCAGTTCACCGCCGAGGCGGTCCCCGGCCTGGAGGCGGCACTGACCCAGCTGCACGGCGAGGTGCTGGACGGCATCCGCGACGGCCGCACCCTCCCCGACATCCTGGAGGAGGCCAGCCTCCCCGCGGTACTCCGCGATCACCCCACCGCGGTCGTGCCTTACCTGGTGATCCGCGACCACTTCACCGAGCGGCTCTACCACCAGCGCACCGGTTACTGGCAGCCAGACGGGCAGGGACTCGAGCTGGCGACCGCGGCCGAGCACGCCGCCGCACTCGACCTGCTCGCCGGAGGCAGGGACGAGCAGTTCGCCGCCGCCGCTGCCACCCTCATCGGCCAAGGCGATCACGCCCTCGCCCTAGAGATCATCCAGCCGGGCCTGCTGCGCCACCCCGCCAGCATCACCCTGGCCAGGCTGCGCCGCACCGCGCTGCACCGCCTCATGGAGCAGTACCAGCAGTTCGACCCGTTCAAGTTCCTCATCTACGCCGAGCTCGCCGGCGCCGAGATCGGCCCCGTCGAGTAGCCGCCCGGCGCACGCTGGCGCCGGACCGTCAGGGCACAACAAAGGAGACCACGATGCACAACGATTCTTCCCGGAAGTCGGATGAGGTAGGCCATGACGCGCCAGACTCGGGGTTGCGAGTTCGCCCGCCGGCACATCCCATAGCGGCGCAGGCCGTTGGCCCCGATGCCGCCCACGAAACGGGCGTCGCCGCGTTGCCATCGGAAGGCCGCGGTTCGGTTGGCCTGACCGAAAGGCTGGCGGCGGCTAGCGCGAGGCGGGCGCGCCGTGTGCTGGCGATCTGGGGGATCGCCGTGGTGGTGGCGCTGATTCTTGCCGGCACCTCGCTGCGCGGCTTGACGACGAGTGTCCATGTGGTGGGGACTACGCAGTCCAGCCAGGCCGAAGCCCTGTACCGCCAGGCGATGGGTGCGTCGGCCGGCCAAAGGCCGACCGACGTGATCGTGGTCAGCTCGAAGAGCTCCACCGTCGGCAACGGCAGCTTCCAGCAGTTCGTGGCCCGGCTGGCGGCTCAGGTCCGGACGGCTCCTGGCGTCACGCATGTTGCCACGGATCTGAGCGCTGGAAGCCAGTTCGTCTCGTCCGACCATCACGCAGCCCTGATCGCACTGCGGGCCGCGAGCGACGCCGACATAAAGCCGGTGGTGAAAGACGTCCAGACGGCAAACGGCAGCGGCGGGTTCTCGGTGGCCGTCACCGGCGACCACACGGTCGGGAACGACTTCACGACCCTGTCGGCGAGCGACCTGCAGCACGGGGAACTGGACTTCGGGCTACCGATCTCCATCGTGATCCTGCTGCTGGTGTTCGGCGCCGTGGTCGCCGGCTTGATGCCGGCGCTGATGGCTCTGCTTTCCATCATCGTGGGCCTGGGCATCGCTGCGCTGCTCGCCCAGGAGTTCAGCCTCTCGGTCTTCATCGTCAACATGATGACCGGAATGGGCCTGGCGCTCGGCATCGACTACTCGCTGTTCATGATCTCTCGCTTCCGGGAGGAACGCGGCCACGGCCGCGGCAAGGAGGCGGCGATCCGGATGACGGGAGCCACCGCTAGCCGCGCCGTGCTCTTCAGCGGGAGCACTTTCGTCGTCGCCCTGCTCGGCATGTTCCTGGTACCGGTCACCATCCTTCGCAGCCTGGCCGCCGGCGCGGTAATCGTCGGAGTCGTATCCGTCGCCGCCGCGCTGACCCTCCTGCCGGCGATGCTCAGCCTGATCGGTGATCGGGTGAACTCGCTGCCCCTGCCCATTGTGGGCAAGAACCTCGGGCGCTCCGACGCGGCCGAAGCCCGGATCTGGAGAGCCGTGACCGGAAGGGTGATGCGCCGTCCAGCCGTGAGCCTGGCGCTGGCGGGAGGATTCATGGTCCTGGCGGCGGTACCGGTGCTCGGCCTGCACATCGGCCAGAGCGGAGTAACCACGCTGCCAGGTAACCTGCCATCTAAACAGGGCTACCTGGCCGTCCAGCGTTACTTCCCGAGCCAGAGCCAGGACCCGGTAGAGATCGTCTCGGTGGGACGGACCGGCACTGCCCGGGCAGACCTCTCAAAGCTCGAAGCCGTGCTCGCCGGCGACCCGCGCTTCGGGCCCGGCGTCGTTCAGGCCTCGCCTGACGGCAAGATCCTCACACTGACCGTTCCCATCCGCGGTGACGACGTCTCCAGCCAGGACGTGGCGGCCGTACTGAATTTGCGCCAGCAGCTGATCCCGTCGGCGTTTGCCGGCTCCGGCGCACAGGTCTACGTCGGAGGAAAGACCGCCGATGAGGCCGACTACTTTCATGCCGTTACCAGCCCGACTCCGTACGTGCTGGCATTCGTGCTGGGACTCAGCTTCCTTCTTCTGCTGCTGGCCTTCCGATCACTAACGATCGCGGCCGTCTCGATCCTGCTCAACCTGCTGTCTGTCGGGGCCGCCTACGGCCTGCTCACACTCGTGTTCATTCATGGGGTCGGCGCAGGCATCTTCGGGTTCCAGCAGGTTCCCGTCATCGATGCGTGGGTCCCGCTGTTCATGTTCTCGGTGCTCTTTGCCCTCTCCATGGACTATCAGGTCTTCCTGATGAGCCGGATCAAGGAGCGCTATGACCAATGCGGCTCGACACGGGAGGCGGTGGCAGATGGTGTCACATCCACGGCCAAGATCATCACCGGTGCGGCGCTGATCATCGTGGCGGTGTTCGCCGGTTTCGCCCGTGGGCAGCTCCTCCAGTTCCAGGAGATGGGCTTCGGCGTGGCGGTAGCCCTGATCCTGGATGCCACACTGATCCGTTTGGTCATCCTCCCGAGCACCTTGAGCTTGCTCGGTCAACGCAGCTGGTACCTGCCCCGCTGGCTGGACTGGTTGCCGCACCTCCAGATCGAACCACCCAAGGCACCCTCCTCCGATGAGCCCATAGCGGGTCGTGGCCACCGTCGTCGGCGGGACACCGGTCTACCAATCCGCGGCGTGTTCCCCGGCGGAGCGGCTGGCTTAGGGTCGGGGTGACCACCAGCGGACCAGGGAAAGGACCGCGTTCGTGAGTGAGGACCTGGCCGGGGCCCGTTTCGCCGGGGTGTACGCGGCGACCACCACGCCGTTCCGTGACGAGGGGTCGGTGGACATCGGGCAGTTCGGCGAGCACTGCGCGTGGCTCATCGGGGAGGGGGTCGCGGGCCTGATCCCGAACGGGTCGCTGGGCGAGTACGAGGCCCTGTCGGACGGCGAACGCGCCCAGATCGTGACCACCGCGATCGACGCCGCGGACGGCCGGGTCCCGGTCGTGCCCGGCGTCTCGGCCAAGTCCGGCCCGGAAGCCCGGCGGTGGGCCGAACACGCCGCTGAGGCGGGCGCGGCCGCGGTGATGTCGCTGCCGCCGACGTCACACAAGCCCACCGGCGACGAGGTGGTCGCGCACTTCGCCGAGGTGGCCAGGGCTGGGCTGCCGGTTATCGCCTACAACAACCCGTTCTCCACCCGGGTGGACCTTACCCCGCCGCTGCTGGCCCGGCTGGCCGGGATCGGGCAGGTCCAGGCGGTCAAGGAGTTCTCCCAGGACTCCCGCCGGGTCGCGCAGATCCGGGCGCAGGCACCGGGCCTGGAGGTCCTCTGCGGCTGCGACGACACGCTGGTGGAGGCGATGCTGCTCGGCGCGACCGGCTGGATCGCGGGGTACGTCAACGCGTTCCCGGCCGCCAGCGTGCGGCTGTACGAGCTGTGCGCCGCCGGGGACTACCGCGCCGCGATGGGCCTGTACCGCGTGCTGCTCCCGGCGCTGCGGTGGGACGCCGATCCCCGGTTCGTTCAGGCCATCAAGCTCGCGCAGGAGGAGGCGGGCCGCTACGGCGGGCCGGTGCGGCTGCCCCGCCTCCCGCTGCCCGCTGACGAGGAAGCCGAGGCCCGCGCGGTGGCCCGGGCCTGCGCCCGCGCGAGCGCGTGATGCAGGCACGACGTATCTTCTCCGCCGTCGACAGCCACACCGAAGGCATGCCGACCAGGGTGATCACCAGCGGCCCCGGCGTGCTGCCCGGGACGACCATGTTCGACCGGATGCGGTACCTGGTCAGCGAGCGTGACGACCTGCGGACCCTGCTGATGTACGAGCCGCGCGGGCACGCCGCCATGTCGGGCGCGATCCTGCAGCCGCCGGCCCGCCCGGACGCCGACGTGGGCGTGGTGTTCATCGAGGTCTCGGGGTGCCTGCCGATGTGCGGGCACGGCACGATCGGCACCGCCACCGTGCTGGTCGAGACGGGCATGGTGGCGGTCAGGGAACCGGTCACGCTGATCCGCCTCGACACGCCGGCCGGGCTGGTGGAGGCGTCGGTCGCGGTCAGCGACGGCCGCGCCACCTCGGTCACGATCCGGAACGTGCCGTCGTACCTGCATCTCCGCGACGCGGCGGTCACCGTGCCCGGGGCCGGGGAGCTGACCCTGGACGTGGCGTTCGGCGGGAACTTCTGCGCGATCCTGCCGGCCGGGGCGGCCGGGCTGGCGGTGCGCCCCGAACTGCACGACCGCATCGTGGCCACCGGGCTGGCGATCATGGACACGGTCAACGAGCAGCTGACGTTCGCGCACCCGGAGAACCCGGAGATCAGCGAGTGCCGGCACGTGGTGTTCACCGAGCCCGCGGAGGGGGATCGGCCGGCCCGCGCCGCGGTCGCCATTCACCCGGGCTGGGTGGACCGCTCCCCCTGCGGTACCGGCACGTCGGCGCGGATGGCGCAGCTCGCGGCGCGCGGGGAACTGGCCATCGGCGAGGACTTCGTGCACGGGTCACTGATCGGGACGACGTTCACCGGGCGCCTGGTAGAACGGGCCACGGTGGGCGGCTTCCCGGCGGTCGTGCCCACCATCCGGGGCCGTGCCTGGCTGACCGGCATCGGCCACTACCTGCTGGATCCGGAGGACCCGTTTCCAGCCGGGTTCCTGATCGGGCGGCGGCCCTGAGCCCCGGGTACCCGCGGTGACCGGCGGTTCCTGGCCGGCGCCCGCCCTGCGCGCGGCGGCCGGCAGCGAGCTCCCCGGCACGGCCGACGTGGTGGTCATCGGCGCGGGCCTGGTCGGCGCGGCGGCCGCCGCGGCCCTGACCGCGTCCGGCCGCCGGGTCTGCGTGGTGGACCGGTCCGGGCCACTGGGCGGCACGACCGCCGCCGGTGAGGGCAACATCCTCGTCTCCGACAAGCTGCCCGGGCCGGAACTTGACCTGGCGCTGCGCAGCGTCGCGCTGTGGCAGGCGTTCGCGGCCGAGGACGGCCCGGCCGCCGAGTACGAGCCCAAGGGCGGCGTCGTCGTCGCGCACGACGCGGAGCAGCTGGCCGCGCTGCGGGAGCTGGGGGAACGCCAGCGCGCCGCCGGGGTGACCGTCGAGGCGCTGGACGGCGGTGCGCTGCGGGACGCGGAGCCGCGCTTGTCCCGCCACCTCGCCGGGGGTGCGTTCTATCCGCAGGACGCCCAGGTCCAGCCGATGCGCGCGACGCTGGCGTACCTGGCACGGGCCCGGCGGTACGGCGCGCAGGTGGTGGGGGGCGCACAGGTGATCGCGCTGGAAACCACGCCGGCTACGCGCCGCACGGCGGGCGGACCGGGCGGGAAAGTGTCCGCCCTGGTGACCAGCCGCGGCCGCGTCGCCACCCCGGTGGTGGTGAACGCGGCCGGGCCGTGGAGCGGGGTGGTCGCGCGGCGGCTGGGGTCGGCGCTGCCGGTCCGGCCACGGCGGGGCCGCATCCTGGTCACCGAGCCGGTGCCGGCCGTCATCCGGCACAAGGTCTACGAGGCCGACTACGTCGGCGCGGTGGCCAGCGACGCCGCCGGGCGGCAGTGCTCGGCCGTGGTGGAGGGCACCGCCGGCGGCACCGTGCTCATCGGCTCCAGCCGGGACGTGGCCGGGTTCTCCGCCCGGGCCGACCCAGCGGTCCTGGCCGAGATGGCCCGCCGCGCGATCTCGCTGTTCCCGTTCCTGGCAGAGGTCCGCGCCATCCGCGCCTACACCGGGTTCCGCCCAGCCTCACCGGACCACCTGCCGGTCATCGGCGCGGATCCGGCGGTGCCGGGCCTGTTCCACGCGACCGGTCACGAGGGGGCCGGGATCGGCCTGGCCCCGGCCACCGCCGAGCTGGTCACGGCGCTCATCGACGGCGCCCGCCCGGCGGTCACGGTGCCGCCCGCCGGCGCGGCGCCGTTCTCCCCGGCCCGGTTCGGCCCGGACGTTTCGGCAGCTTTCGGCGTGCCGCGATGATGGCCGTGATAGCGAGGACATGTGCGTAAAGAGCGGTTGAGCTTCACCTTCGACGGTGTGGCCATGAATGCGCAGCGTGGTCAGACGGTTGCGGCCGCGTTGCTCGCGGGCGGCGTCACCTCCTGGCGGGTGACCCGCTCCGGCGGCCGGCCGCGCGGGCTGTTCTGCGGCATCGGCGCCTGCTTCGACTGCCTGGTGGACGTCAACGACGACCGGGCCGTGCGCGCCTGCCTCATCCCGGTGCACGACGGAGACCGCGTGCAGACGAGCGTCTCGCTGGGACCGGGCGGAGGAACGGCGGAATGAGCACCGCGATCACGGCCGACGTCGCCGTGGTGGGCGCGGGGCCCGCGGGCATGGCCGCCGCGCTGGCCGCCGCGGACCTGGGCTGCCGGGTGATCATGGTCGACGCCGGCCCCGCGATGGGCGGCCAGATCTACCGCGGGCCGGCCTCGGGCGGGGCCGCGGCCGGCCCGCGAACGGCGGCACCGGGCATGCCCCGGCGGCTGCGGCGGGCCGCCGCGCACCCGGGCATTCACCATTTGCCGGGCACAACGGTGTGGCACGCGACCGCGCCGGACCGGACGCCGGGGACCTCCGGGGAGGCCGGGATCGGCGGGGAGACCGGGACCGGCGGGGAGGAGACCGGGACCCGCGGGGAGGCCGGGACCGGCGGGCCCGGATTCGTGCTGTGGCTGGCCGACGCGGCCGGGCGGGCGGCGGCCGCGAACGCGGGCCCTGACCTGCTGCGGGCCCGCGCGGTCGTGATCGCCACCGGGGCGATCGAGGTCACGCTGCCGTTCCCGGGCTGGGACCTGCCGGGCGTGACGACCGCCGGGGCGGCGCAGGCCCTGCTGAAGGCGCACGGGGTGGTGGCCGGGCACCGCGTGCTGGTGGCAGGCTCCGGGCCGCTGCTGCTGCCCACGGCCGCCGGGCTGGCCGCGGCGGGGGTACGCGTGCGGGCCGTGCTGGAGGCCAGCCCGGCGGGACCGGCGGCGGCCCGCGCCGCGCTGCTCGCCCCGTTCACCGAGAAGGTCGCCGAAGCCGCCGGGTACGCCAGGGTCCTGGCCCGGCACCGGGTCCCGGTCCTGGCCGGCCGCGCCGTGACCGCGTGCTACGGCGACGGGCGCGTGCAGCGCGCGACGATCTCCCGGCTCACCCGGGGCTGGCGCCCCATCCCCGGATCGCAGCGCGAGGTGGCCGTCGATGCGGTGCACGCCAGCTTCGGGTTCTGCCCGGCCCTGGCGCTGCCGCGGCTGCTGGGCTGCGCGGACCTCCCGCAGCCGGGGCGGCCGGCCGCCGCCGTGTGGCACGACGCGGATCAGGGCACTTCGGTGCCCGGGGTGTTCGCGGCGGGCGAGACCACCGGCGTCGCCGGGGCCGAGGTCGCCGAACTGGAGGGGTACATCGCCGGGGCCGCCGCCGCCCGATCGGCAGGACGGCTCACGTCCGGCCCGTTCGGTCAGAAAACCGCCAGGGTACGCGCGGGTCTGGTGCGTGCGCGCCGGTTCGCGGGCGCGCTCGACGGCCTGTACCCGTGGCAGCCGGGCTGGCTGAGCTGGCCGGAGCCGGGGACGCCCGGGTGCCGGTGCGAGGAGGTGCCCTGGTCGGCGATCGGCCAGGCGGTCGCGGACGGCGCGCGGGACGTCCGCGCGGTCCGCGGCGTGACCCGCTGCGGCATGGGCTACTGCCAGGGCCAGGTGTGCGGTCCGGTGCTCCAGCAAGCCGTCGCGTCCGCCACCGGGCGCGGCCTGTCCGAGGTCGGCGACCTGCACACGCGCCCGCTGCTCTCCCCGGTGCCGCTCGGCCAGGTGGCCGAGATGGCCGGGCCGGTCAGCGGGTAGCCGGCCTCACAGGATGGGCAGGTAGCGGTCCAGCTCGTACTCGGTGACCTGACGGCGGTACTGGGTCCACTCCTCGCGCTTGTTGCGCAGGAAGAAGTCGAAGACGTGCTCGCCCAGGGTCTCCGCGACCAGTTCGCTGTCCTGCATGACGTTGATCGCCTCGCCGAGGTCGTGCGGCAGCGGCTTGATGCCCATGGCACGGCGTTCGGAGGAGGTCAGCGCCCACACGTCGTCATCGGCGGGCGGCGGCAGCTCGTAGTCGTCCTCGATGCCCTTGAGCCCGGCGGCGAGGATGAGTGCGTAGGCCAGGTACGGGTTGCACGCGGCGTCGATCGAGCGGAACTCCACCCGGGTCGAGTTGCCCTTGTGCGGCTTGTACATCGGCACCCGCACCAGCGCGGACCGGTTGTTGTGCCCCCAGCAGATGTAGGCCGGCGCCTCGCCGCCCGCGCCGGCGGTCCGTTCGGTCGCGCCCCACAGCCGCTTGTAGGAGTTGACCCACTGGTTGCAGACGGCGGTGATCTCGGCGGCGTGCCGCAGCAGCCCCGCGATGAACGCCCGGCCGATCTTGGACAGCTGGAGCTCCGCGCCCGGCTCGTAGAAGGCATTCCGGTCGCCCTCGAACAGGGACACGTGGCTGTGCATCCCGGACCCGGGGTAGTCGGTGAACGGCTTCGGCATGAACGTCGCGTAGACATCCTGCTCGATCGCGACTTCCTTCATCACCAGGCGGAACGACATGATGTTGTCCGCCGTGGTGAGCGCGTCGGCGTACCGCAGGTCGATCTCCTGCTGGCCGGGGCCGTCCTCGTGGTGGCTGAACTCCACCGACAGGCCCATGCTCTCCAGCATCATGATCGACGTCTTGCGGAAGTCGTGCGCGACGCTGTGCGGCGTGTGGTCGAAGTAGCCGCCCGAGTCGATCGGCTGCGGCCGCTCCCCCGGCTGCGGCTTGTTCTTGAGCAGGAAGAACTCGATCTCGGGGTGGGTGTAGAAGGTGAACCCGAGGTCGGAGGCACGGCCCAGCGCGCGCTTGAGCACCCACCGGGGATCGGCGTAGGACGGCGACCCGTCGGGCAGCAGGATGTCACAGAACATCCGGCCCACCCCCGGCGCCTCCCCCTTCCACGGAAGCAACTGGAACGTCGACGGGTCCGGCTTGGCGATCATGTCCGCCTCGTAGATCCGGGCGAACCCCTCGATCGCGGATCCATCGAAGCCGATGCCGTCCGCGAAGGCGCCCTCCAGCTCGGCCGGGGCGACGGCGACGGATTTCAGATAGCCGAGCACGTCGGTGAACCAGAGCCGGACAAACCGAATGTCCCGCTCTTCCAGCGTGCGCAGCACGAACTCTTGCTGCCTGTCCACGCCTCTCACCTTAGACGCCCCCAGTCCAAAACCCAGCCTCCACGTGGCGCGCTCCACTGCGCGCCGGCCGGTCGTGCCTGGCCGCCGCGCTGTCTCCGGTTCTGATTTGCCAGTGTGCCCGGTAGTTGTTTCCTCAGCGTTACACCGGGCTCAGCGTCGCGGTACGTCGGCATCCTGATCCCGGACGCGGGCGAGGTGTGGTTCGGCGGCCCGCTACCCGCTGCTGATGCCCAGCCTCACGACCCGGCCCGGGACGGGTGAGGTCCTCCCCGCCGGCTGGCGGCGGCCGCGAACGTGGCGAGCCGGTCCAGGCCGATACCGCTGATCAGCAGGCGTTCCTTGTTGCTGGCGGCGAGGCCCCGGGTCCAGTCGGTGAACCCGCCGTCCGCGATCTCGGCCAGCTCTCCCCGGACGTGCGCGTGCACCTTGAAGCACAGGTCGCGGTAATAGCCGCCTCCGCGCTGCCGGGCGTGATCCAGCACGATCACCGCGGCGGCGGCCGGCCCGCGGTCCTGGTCGAGCTCACCGATGACCGCCGCCGCGATCCGCTCGCCCGCGTCGGAGAGCGGGGTCAGCGCCACGTGGATATGCCGCAGCCCGGTGACCGCCACCCCGGCCACGGCAAAACGCAGGTGCTCGGCCAGCGCCGCCCGCTCGAACCCGTAGCCGCCCTCGTCCCGCCCGGCCGTCACCAGCCCGAACAAGGTGAAATGCGCCGGGGCGTCCGCGTGCTGGAACTGCTGCGCCCGCACGACGCGCTGGATGCCGGCGAGCTTGACCGTCGCCGTCCGGGGCAGGGCCCGGCGCCGGCCGGCGGCCTCCAGGGCGAGGGCGTTGGTCGGGTCGGCCGCGACCTCGCACCCCCGGATGGTGCTGAGCACCTTGTGCTGGCTGACCGTGGCCAGCGCCGAGTGCGTGCCGAGCGGGACCACGGGGGCCAGCGTCAGCATCTCGACGTCCGGGGGCAGGCAGCCCAGCAGGGCGCCTTCAGCCTGCCGGATCGAGCGCCACGGGGCCCGGCCCGGCTGGGTGAACCGGTCGCTGGCGTAGCGGCGCCGGACGCTGGCGGGCGTTTCCCGGGCCGCGCGGCGGCGGGTCACCTCCAGCATCACGCTGGTGAAATCGCTGCCGCTGAGCGCCGCCAGCCGCTCCACGGTGACCATCCCGCCGATCTGCGGCAGCACGCGTTCCAGCACGGCTGGCTGGCCCGCGGCACCTTCGCTGCCTGCGCCATCTTTCATAACGTGAGCTTGACCGAACGGCGGGCGAACCGCATCTGGGTTTTCCGGCGCGCATACCCGGCCCGCCGCACGGCTCCAGGATCACCTTGCCCACGACGGTGTGCGACGCATGATGACCGTTCGGAAGATGATTCCAGATGGCCAGCCGGCTGCGCAGCGGCAGCAACAGCAGGATCATCGGCGTCCGGTCGTCGCGCCGGGTGGCCATGCCGTAGCTGACCAGCGTGCCGCCCGTGGCCAGCATCCGTCTTCACGCGTCACACTCCACACCCGACGGCCGTCTCCCAGTGCAATACTTACTGACGTTCCAGCAGGAATCCGGTCGGGACGGCGGGAAGCCGTCGAGGACGTGCCGAAGGGGCAGGATCACCGAGGCTTTCGGAGACGAGTTCCGGGTGTGAGCGCGCAGCACCAAGGGGGAACGTGAACAACGCCACGGCGAACAAGGGCTGGCTGGCACTCGTCGCCTTGGCCACGGCGCAGTTCCTCATGGTGCTGGACCAGTCCGTGATGAACGTCTCGATCAGCGCGCTGGTCCACGACTTCCATACTACGGTCACCACGATCCAGGCGGTCATCACCCTCTACTGCCTGGTCATGGCCATGCTCATCCTCACCGGGGCCAAGATCGGCGACATGATCGGCCGCCGTCGGGCGTTGGTCGTCGGACTGATCATCTACGCCTGTGGCTCGGCGCTGACCGCGCTGTCCCAGTCGGTAGCTGTGCTCGCCGTCGGGTGGTCGGTGCTCGAGGGCATCGGCGCCTCGCTGGTCTTTCCTGCGCTCGCGGCGTTGATTGCCGGCAACTTCGCCGGGCCCCGGCGCAAGGCCGCTTACGCGGTCGTCGGTGGGGTGGCTGGTGCGGGGATCGCGGTCGGCCCCATCGTGGGCGGGTGGGCGACGACCGTACTGACGTGGCGGGTCGTGTTCGTCGGCGAGGTCTTCATTGCTGCATTTATCCTGCTCATGGTGCGGAAGGTGGCAGACGCCCCTCGCCCGGATCCTGCTCCGAAGCTCGACATCGTGGGCTCGGTGCTGTCGGCCGCCGGTCTCGGGGTCTTCGTCTTCGCAGTTCTCCAGTCGAGTACCTGGGGGTGGGTCAAGCCGAAGAACTCCCCGATCACGATCTTCGGCTTCTCGCTGACCCTCTTCGTCCTCGCCGCTGGCGGCATCCTGCTCTGGGGATTCGTGACCTGGCAGCGCCATCGCGAGGCCACGAACCGAGACCCGCTGGTCCATCTCTCACTCGCCCGGATCCCGGCGGTGCGGTCGGGGCTGATCGGGATGTTCAGCCAGAACCTCCTCCTCATGGGGATTTTCTTCGTCGTTCCGCTCTATCTCCAGTTGGTCCTTGGGCTGAGCGCCCTGGAGACCGGGATCAAGATGCTGCCCATCTCGATCGCCATGTTCGCGACCGCGGCGATCGGCTCACGACTGTCGAACCGCTTCCCGGTGCGGGCGATCGTGCAGAGCGGCCTGATCCTGACCCTCGCCGGTGCGCTCGTCCTGCTCGCGACGATCAAGCCCACTCTCTCCAGCGCTGGATTCGCCATCGGAATGGCCGTGCTCGGTGTGGGGATGGGCTTGATGATCTCCCAGCTGGGCAACGTGGTTCAGTCCTCGGTCGAGGAGTCGGGCCGGAGCGAGGCCGGAGGGCTCCAGTACACGGGGCAGCAGCTCGGCTCGTCGCTCGGGGTGGCGCTCATCGGGTCCATCGTGCTGATCGGCCTGACCAGCACCTTCATCTCAAACGTCGAGCACGACCCTCGAATCAGCGCCGACGTGTCGGCCCAGGTGGGGGTGGCGGCGGGCTCCAACACCAACTTCGTCTCCGCCACGCAGATCGACGCCGCAGCGAAAAAGGCCGGCCTCGACGCCACGACTACCGCAGCACTCGTCGATGACTACGAGTCGGCACAGCTCCGATCGCTCAAGGCCGGGCTCCTGGCTGCTGCCCTCCTCGCCCTCATCTCGCTCGGGTTCACCAGAGAGCTGCCGCACGAGCGACCAGCTGCCCGGACCAACCGTGATCCCGCCGCGGTGTCGACCTCAGCCGGGTGATCGCTGAGCTGCTAGCTGGTTTCCCGGCTCCTACTTCAAGATGTTGATCGCGCGGGCGACCACATGACATTGCCGGCCAGGCAATCAGTCCGTGCAGGCCGCCCGCAGACCCGGGTAGCGCGCGCTTACGCCGCGGGCGCCGAGCTGATCCAAGGCCCGTGGATTAGCTACGCCAACACGTACAGGTACGACACCGTCCTGGCCTGGCTGCGGCGGCTCCCCGGCGAGATACTGAGCGGCAACGTGCATCTGCTCCTGGTTCAGGCGTGGGTACTCTCGCTGTTCGCCCGGCGGGAGGAGGCGGCGCGGGCCATCGCGGCGGCCGAACGGCTGGGCGACCTGGGCGACCTGGGCGCGGGGCCGCTGCCGGACGGCTTCAGCTCGGCTGAGGCGAGCCTGACGATGCTGCGGGCCTGCTTCCCGTGGGGAGACGTCGGCGCCCAGCTCAGAAATGGCCGCAGGGCGGCCGAGCTTGAGGGCCCCGGGTCGTCTTGGCGGCCATTGGCGTGCTGGGCGGTCGGCACGGGCCTGTACTTCCGAGGTGAGCCTGACGAGGCCGACCGGTGGTTCGCGGAATCGTCGGCGCTGGCGCCCGCGAGCGCGCACTGGCTGGCTGGCGAGTCGTCGCTGGTTTACCGATCGTTGATCGCCGGCGAGCGGGGCCGTCTTGACGAACAGCGGGTGCTGGCCGAGACGGCAGCCGAATTCGTGCGGGAGCACGGCGCCGAGAAGGTCATCGGCGCGGCTCCGCTGGCGCTGGGAGTATCGCTCGCGGCGCGCGGCAGGCCCGGGGAGGCACTGCCGCTGATCGAACGCGGCGTCGCTCTCGCGCGGACATTTGGCCAGCCCATCCAGCTGGCGAATGCGCTGCTCAGCCAGGCGCCGGTGCTCCGGGCCCTGGGCGAGCACCAGCGTGCCGCGGATGCGATAGCCGAGGCGAGATCCATCCTCGAATCCTGCCCGGATCCGGGGATCCTGGCCGGGAGGCTGGCTGCCCTCGGCCGGCCGTCGCAGGCCCGCTGCGTCCGATCCGCGGATCAGGAGCTGACGCAGCAGGAACTCCGGGTGCTCAAGCTGCTGAACAGTGATCTATGCGAGCACGATATCGGCCGCGAGCTGTATGTGTCGCACAACACGGTCCACAGCCACGTCCGGGCGATCTACCGCAAGCTCACGGTGTCCTCACGGGCCGACGCGCTCCAGCGTGGCCGCCAACTCGGCCTCCTCTAGGGGAGGTACTGGCGTGTGGCAGAGACCAGGAGCAGGGGCCTGTTCGTTGAGTTCCCGGCGGCGGTAGAGGTAATGGGCAGCTTCTGCGCAGCGATTCAATCGATGTTCCGTTCCCTGGCGGTTGCCATGGGTGATGCCCTCAGTCCTGCGACCTGGACTCCCATCCATCCTCCAAGGTGGTAAAGCGCTTCTCGATCTCATCGACGAGCGAGTCCACGATGCCGTGGAACTCCTCGGACTGCCGCCACTCGCAGCTGCGGCCGCCCGCCTGGTAGACGATCGTATAGCCGAACCGGACCGGGAACGCTGCCCGGACGGAGCGCGCGGGTGCGCGGCGGGCGCGGCCTAAGCTAGATGGGTGCCTATGCTGCGGATTGCCATGGCCCAGGTCAACGCGACCGTGGGGGATCTGGCGGGGAACGCGGGCAAGATCGTCGACTGGACCCGGCGCGCGGCTGAGCAGGGCGCCCGGCTGATCGTGTTCCCCGAGATGATGCTCACCGGCTACCCGGTAGAGGACCTGGCGCTGCGCGCCTCGTTCGTGGATGCCTCGATCGCCGCCTTGCAGTCCGTGGCGGAACGGCTGGCCGCCGAAGAACTGGGCGGGGTCGCCGTGGTGACCGGTTACCTGGACCGGCAGGCGGGCCTCGTGCCGCGGACCGGGCTGCCCGCGGGAGCGCCGCTGGACGCCGCCGCGCTGCTGTACAACGGGCGGGTCGTCATCACCACGGCCAAGCATCACCTGCCGAACTACGGCGTGTTCGACGAGTACCGGTACTTCGTCCCTGGGAACTCCCTGCCGGTGTTCCGTATGCCTGCCGTGGGCGGCGGGTCTGCCGCGGGCGGCGGGTCTGCCGCGGACGGCGGGTCTGCCGCGGACGGCGAGGGCGCCGCTGGCGCAGGGGCCACGGGGGACGCCGGGGAAGAAACCGTGGACGTCGCGATCGCGATCTGCGAGGACCTGTGGCAGCAGGGCGGCCCGGTCGCGGTGACCCGCCAGGCGGGAGCCTCCCTGCTGGTGGTGCCGAACGCGTCGCCCTACGAGCGCGGCAAGGATGACGTGCGGCTGGCGTTGTGCGTCCGGTGCGCCGGGGAGGCCGGCGCGACGCTGGCCTACGCGAACCTGATCGGCGGGCAGGACGAGCTGGTCTTCGACGGGGGCTCGCTGCTGGTCGCCGCCGGCGGTGAGCTGCTGGCGCGCGGGCCGCAGTTCGAGGAGGCGCTGATCGTCACCGACCTGGACCTGCCCGCCGCCCGGGGCCCGATCACCGACGAAGGCAGGCCGGTGGACGCGGGCGACGGCACGGTCATCACGATCCGGCACATCGAGCTCGAGCCGGTGGCGGCGCCGGCCGGGGGCGAGATCGCCCGGGAGCCGTTCTGGCCGTCGCTGCCGGACGCCGCGGAGGTCTACAGCGCGCTGGTTCTGGGAGTCCGGGATTACGTGCGCAAGAACGGGTTCCGCACGGTGATCCTGGGCCTGTCCGGCGGGATCGATTCGGCTTTGACCGCGACGATCGCCGCGGACGCGGTCGGCCCGGACAACGTGTACGTGGTGCTGATGCCGAGCCGGTACTCCACCGATCATTCGGTGGGCGACGCCGAGGAACTGGTCAAGCGGCAAGGGCTGCACGCCGTGACGGTGCCGATCCGCTCGATGGTAGACGCTTTCGAGACCGAGCTGGCGCCGGCCGGATTCCCCGAAACCGGGCTGCCCGCGGAGAATCTGCAGGCCAGGGTGCGCGGCGTGATCCTGATGGGGCTGTCCAACGCGGCACGCCATCTGGTGCTGACCACGGGTAACAAGAGCGAGCTGGCGACCGGCTATTCGACGCTGTACGGGGATTCGGCCGGGGGCTTCGGGCCGATCAAGGACGTGCTGAAGACGCTGGTGTGGGAGCTGGCCCGGTGGCGCAACCAGCAGGCCGCCGCGCGCGGGGAGACGCCGCCGATCCCGGACAACTCGATCACCAAGCCGCCGAGCGCGGAACTGGCCCCCGGCCAGATGGACACCGACTCGCTGCCGGACTACCAGGTGCTCGACGCCCTGCTCGACGACTACGTGGAAAAGGACATGGGCTCGGCGCAGCTGATCGCGGCGGGCCACGACCCCGCCCTGGTCCAGCGGGTCATCTGGCTAGTGGACCAGGCCGAGTACAAGCGGCGCCAGTACCCGCCCGGCCCCAAGATCACGCAGAAGAACTTCGGCCGGGACCGCCGGCTGCCGATCACCAACGCCTGGCGGGAAGGCCCGGTGGGGGCACCGACCGGCGGGCCGGGCCGCTGACCAGCAGTACACAGGTCACCAGGCCGAGCGCGGCCCACGGCAGCAGGACGGCGTTCTTGGGTCGCCGGTTGGTCTACCCGGCGGCCGGGCGCCCTCGTTCACGGCGGGCAGCGTCCCGGCACCGGGGACGGCTCAGGGCGTCAGCGCGGGGTCAGGCCAAGCAGCAGACTGTCGACGACACGCTCGGCGAACTCCGCGTTGCGCCCGATCGTTTCGCACTTGCCGCGCGACATAGCGGTGCCGGTCAGCGTGAGCATGGCGATCTCGATGTCGATGTCGGGACGCAGTTCGCCGGTCTCGATGCCGCGCCGCAGCACCGACCTGATCACGTTCCGCCGGGGCTCGACGATGGTCTCCGTGTACCGGGCCATCAGCCGCGGGTACTTTTCCCCCTCGCCCAGCAGCAGGGTGTACTGCCGGGTCCGGCGCGGGTCCGCGGCGTCCTGGGACATCACCGTCACCAGAGTGATCAGGTCGTCGCGTACGGAGGCGCCGTGCGGGTGGGGCAGCGGGCTCTTCAGCGAGCCCAGCGCGGCCAGCAGGAGGTCTTCCTTGTTGTGCCAGCGCCGGTAGACCGTGGCCTTGCCGACACCGGCCCGCGCCGCGACCTCCTCGACGCACAGGCCGTCGGCGCCCTTTTCGGCGAAGAGCTGGAGCGCGGCTTCGATGATCGCCTGCTCGGCGCGCTCACTGCGCGGCCGGCCGGGGCGACGGCCCGCGGCGGGCCCGGAATCCGGGCCCGCCTGCTGAGCCGCGCTGTCGTCACGCGAGTCCGGGCAGCGCTCGTCGAGCGGCCCGAGCTCACGTGAGCCGCTCGCGCCGAGCTCACGGGAGTCGCTCGCGGCCTCGGCATTGAGGTGCATCGCCGCCGGAATCATCGCTTCTTATCCTTCCACGCCGTGTGACTGGTCGGCGAAGTCCCCTGGCCAGAGGTCGACGAGGTACTCATCCGCCGGGTCCACCTCCGTCTCGGCGACGGGCCGGCCCCGGCGGGGCCGGTCCGGGCAGAGAGGTTCTCCTGCCAGACGTCGGCCGCGTCGATGGGGTCGATCCTGGGAGCCGCGGCAGCTTCCAGGGCGGCCGGCTGCAGCATGGCCCGCTCCGGGGCCGCCTGCTCCGGCGCGGCCGGCTCAGGGCTCTCCTGGGCCGCCGCCGGGGCGGCGCTCAGACCGGGCATCCAGCGCAGCACCACGATCGCACCAGCCAGCGCGATGACCGCGGCCACGATCGCAGTCACGTGCATGGCGCTGACGAAGGCGTCGTTCGCGGGCCCCAGCAGGAACCGGCCCGCCGAACCGAGCTGGGCGGCCACGGCCTGCGTGGCCGAGATGGAGCCGCCGGCCGCGCCCCTCGTGGTGGCCGGAAGGCTGGCGAGCGTCGGGCTCAGCGTCTGGTGGTAGGACTGGGCCAGGATCGAGCCGAGCACGGCCACGCCGAGCGCGACACCGACCTGGCGGGCGGTGTTGGTCAGCGCCGAACCGGCGCCGGCCCGCTCCCGGGGCAGCACGTCCATGACCGCGGACGTGGCGGCCGGCATCGCGGCGCCGATGGCCGCTCCCTGAATGAAGAACAGCAGACCGAGCAGCCAGATCGGGGAGGCCGTGCCGAGCAGCACGTACCCGGCGAGCGCGGCGGCCATGACGAACATGCCGGCGGTCCCCACGACCTTGGGCCCGTACCGCCGGACCAGTGCGGCGCTACGCGGGGACAACAGCAGCTGTCCGACCGCGAACGGCACCGTCATAAGGCCCGCGTCAAGCGCGCTGTAGCCCCGGACGTTCTGCAGGTAGAAAGCGGTGAAGAAGAACACCCCGCCCATGCCGAAGAAGACCAGGCCGAGCGCGCCCACCGACGCCGAGAGGCGCCGGTCGCGGAACAGCCGGACGTCCAGGGCCGGATGACGGGTCCGGGACTCGTGCCAGGCGAAGACCGCAAGCACGGCCAGGCCGCCCGCGATGGGGCCGAGCACCGAGGGGTGCACCCAGGAGCCGGCGTCGCCGCCCTGGACGATCCCGAAGACGACCAGCACGAGGCCCGCGATCGAGAGCAGCACGCCGGGAATGTCGATCCCGGCCCGCTCGGGGTTCCTTGACTCGGGAACCAGCAGCGCGACGGCGATCGCACCAGCCACCGTGACGGGCACATTGATCAGGAAGACCGAGCCCCACCAGAAGTGGGCCAGCAGCACGCCGGCGAGCACCGGGCCGATTGCGAAGCCGATTCCGACGGCCGAGGCCCAGATGCCGATGGCCCGCGGCCGCTCCTGCGGCTCGAAAACGTTGGAGATGATCGACAGCGTCTGCGGCATGACGGCCGCGCCGCCCAGGCCCATCGCCGCGCGCGCGAAGATCAGCTGATCAGGCGAGCGGGAATAGGCGGACAGCAGCGAGCCGATCCCGAACAGGATCAGGCCGATCATGAGCATGCGCTTGCGGCCGATCCGGTCGCCGATGACCCCGAAGGTGAACAGCAGGCCGGCGAATACCAGGGTATAGGAGTTGATCGCCCATTCCAGCTGGCTCTGGCTCGCGCCCAGGCCGCCGTGCGGCTCGGCGATCGTCTTCAGCGCGACGTTGAGGACGGTGTTGTCGATGACGATGGCGAGAAGGCTGACGATGAGGACGCTGAGGATGCCCCATCGCCGTCGGTAAATCGTCTGCGTGTCCATGGTGCCTTTCGCAAAGTGATGTCGTACGGTCCCGCCAGCCCGCGGGATCCTGCGGTGCCGCGGTATGCGGGAAGATCGCGCGCGGTGCGGTCGTTCCGGTGAGTAGTGCTGGCGGAGCGTCCGGTCTGGCCGTGGCGGTACCGGACCGCGCTATCGATACGGAACAGGACCGTATCGGAATGCATTCCCGCGGCGCGAGGTATTTTTGGGCGCCGCTCGGCGTCCGTATCCCCCCGGTGGCCCCGTCCCCGGGAAGGAACCGGCGCCGGCGGCAGCCCGCCCCGATAGTGACGCCCGCGGCGTCCCCCCGCACCGGTACGAGGTTCGGGGAGAGTTTCACGCACCCCGCAGATGCTGCGGGAAACTCTCCCCAACCCGGCGTTGGGGCGAGGCGGCGGTCAGACTCCCAGCGTGACGTCCGCCTGCTGGATCAGTCCCCCGGTCCGGTCGACGACCACGGTGAGCTGGAGCCGGGCGAACTCACCGTCGAGTTCGGCGGTGACCGACGTCTCGCCGTCCCCGGCGCGGAAAGCGCCCGCGCGGCACGTCCCGGCCCAGGCGGCGGCCGCCCGCAGGCGGCGCATGAGCAGGGCCCGGTCCAGCCCCGGAGCGGTCGGCACCGACGCGGGCCAGGCCGCCGTACCGTCGTTCATCAGCGCGATGATCCGGTCGAGCAGCAGGCGCAGCGGCGATCCCGCCGCGGGCGGCACGGCGAGGATCAGCGACTGCACCAGGGGCTCCCGCTCCGGGTTGAGCCGCATCTCGACCTGGGCCACGCCCCGGTCTCCGGTGACCCACCAGCGGCAGTGCGCGGGCGTATCGAACTCGGGGGGCCGGGTCCCGTCGTCGCGGATGCCGCCGAGGCGCTCCCGGATCACCTGGATCTTGTCCCGCCGGCCGGACAGCGGCTCGTCGAGGGCGACGTTGCCGGAGAACAGCTTGCCCGCCACCGCGTCGTCCCAGGACTGCATCAGCCCGGCCACCGCATCCCGGGCGGCCGCGGTCTCCGGCCAGGGGCCCGCCGGCGCCAGGGCCACGGCCCGGTCCGTGTGCGCGGAACCGTCCAGATGCGCGGGACGGCCCGGCGCGGCCCGGCGTGCCTGCTCCCGGAGCACGGTGTGCAGCAGCCGCGTTGCGAACGGCCCGACCGGCGCGTAGGTGCTGTTGCCCAGGGTGATGACGCCGAGGCCGGTGGCCGGGTGCCAGCGCATGTTGCTGCCGAAGCCGGGATAACCGCCGCTGTGCTGGACGATCCGCCCCCACGCGGGATCGTCCTCGACGAACAGCCCGAACCCGTAGCTGGCGGTCGGCGCGGCGCCCAGCAGCGGCACCGGGCCCCGCATGCCGGTGGCGACCTGCGGAAGCTGCATCTCACGCCGGGTGGAGCGGGACAGCGGGTGCGGGCCGCCCGCCTCCTGCCTTCCGGGCGGGAAGGCCGCGGCGAAGCCGGCCACCCAGGCGGCCAGATCCCGCACGCAGCTGAACACCCCGCCCATGGGGGCGAACGCCCCGTACGGGCCGGCTCGATCCGGGCCCATCCGCTGCCCTCGCGGCGGTGCCCGGCGGCCAGTTCGGCCGGCCGGAACTCGGCGGCGTCGAAGCCGGTACGGGTCATCCCCAGCGGGGCCAGGAGCCGGGAGCGGATGAAGCCCGCGTATGGCGTGCCCGACACGGCGGAGATGACCCGGCCGAGGATCGCGTAGCCGAGGTTGGAGTACTCGAACCGGGTGCCGGGCACCCACGCGAAGCTGACACCGCCGGATAGGAACTCGGAGAATTCCGGCAGCGGTGTCCCCTGCTGGCGGTCTCCCCACGGGTCATCGGTGGGGAACCCCGCGGTCATGGTCAGCAGGTGCCGGATCCGCACCCGCGGCGCGTCGGGCGTGACCGCCGGCCACCCTCGCAGCTCCGGGACGTAGTCTTCGGCCAGATCGTCGAGGCCGAGCGCGCCCTCGTCGCGCAGGGCCAGTACCGCCGACGCGGTGAAGCTCTTCGTCATCGACGCGATCCGGAAGACCGTCCCGGCGTCCGGCGCGGGCCCGGCCGCGCCGGCCGCGCCGTCCCCGCCGCCCTCGCCGCCCTCGCCGGGGCTGCCGTCGCCCGCACAGAGCTGGCCGAATCCCCCCGCGTGCACGAGGCGGCCGCCCGCGACGATGCCGTAGGCGATACCCGGCTGGCCGCCGCGGCGCTGGTAGCTCTCCGCCAGGGCGTCCACGGACGCCGCCTCGACCGCGGGAAACTCGCTCTCCCCTGCCATGACCGCCTCCTGCCACTTATCCGACTGCCTAGTGTCTCAGCCAGGGACGTTCCGCCCTTGCGCGCCACACGCCTGCCTGATTCATTACGGACAGTCAGATAATTGACGGTGTTCCGTCCGATCCGGATGAATGCAATGATCAATGTGTCCGGGGACGCCGCAGGGGCGCCTCGAGACGTGGAGGTTCGACGATGAATCCGCAGGCAGAAGGACCACGCGCGGCCGCTACCGAAGAGCGGACCACAGCACACGTCCCGGCCGACAGCCGCTCGCCCGCCACCGCGGGTGGGGCCGCTCCCGCCGCAGCAAGCTCCGCGGGCCCAGGGGGCCTGGCCCGGGCCGCGGCTCCCGAGCCGCTGTACGGCGGCAGGACCGGCCGCCGGGTGACCGTCCGGGACGTCGCCGCCGCCAAGGCGCGCGGCGAGAAATGGCCCATGCTCACCGCGTACGACGCGCTGACCGCGCACATCTTCGACGAGGCCGGTATCCCGGTGCTGCTCGTCGGGGACTCCGCCGGGATGGTGGTGTTCGGGTACGAGACCACGATCCCGGTCACCCTGGAGGACCTGATCCCGCTCACCGCGGCCGTCGTCCGCGGCACCAGCCGGGCCATGGTCGTCGCCGACCTGCCGTTCGGGAGCTACCAGGCGTCCTCGGGTGACGCGCTGACCGCCGCGACCCGGTTCATGAAGGAGTCGGGCGCGCACGCGGTCAAACTGGAGGGCGGCCAGCGGGTCGCGCACCAGGTCGAGGACCTGGTAGCGGCCGGGATCCCGGTGATGGCCCACCTCGGCCTCACGCCGCAGTCGGTCCACGCGTTCGGCGGGTTCCGGGTGCAGGGCCGCGGCGAGGACGGTGAACGGCTGCTGCACGATGCCAAGATCCTGGAGGCGGCGGGCGCGTTCGCCGTCGTGCTGGAGGCCGTGCCCGCGCCGCTCGCGACGCGGGTGACCACCGCGCTGTCGATCCCCACTATTGGCATCGGCGCCGGGCCTGACTGCGACGCGCAGGTCCTGGTGTGGCAGGACATGGCGGGCCTGTCGCCCCGGACACCGAAGTTCGTCCGGAAGTACGCTGACGTGGCCTCCGTGCTGCATGACGCGGCCTCGGCATACGCTCGCGACGTCGTGTCCGGCACGTTCCCCGGCCCGGCCGAGTCCTATCGGTAAATCGGCGTGACCGCTGGCCAGTGAGCGGGCAGGCTGGGTAGCGGAGGGATGCCGATGTACATACCCGCGCATTTCGCAGCCGACGACGGCCTGGTGAGCGAACTGCTCACCAGGCACGGCGCGGCTGACCTGGTGACCAGCACGGCGCAGGGGCTGCTGGCCACGCTGCTGCCGTTCGTGTACGACGCCACGGCCGGCGAGCACGGCGCGCTGCTCGGCCACGTGGCCCGCAACAACGACCAGTGGCGGGTGCCGCCGATCGGCGAGGCGCTGGTCATCGTCCGGGGAGCGGATACCTACATCTCGCCGGCCTGGTACCAGTCCACGGCCGAGCACGGCCGGGTGGTGCCGACCTGGAACTACATCGCCGCCCACGTCTACGGCCGGCTCATCGTGCACGACAACCCGGTCTGGGTCGAGGCCCTGGTGCGCCGGCTTACGGCCAAGCACGAGGACGGCAGCGAGCACCCCTGGTCGGTGGACGACGCGCCGCCGGCGTTCATCGCCGGGCAGTTGCGCGCGATCGTCGGGCTTGAGCTGGCGATCACCCGGATCGAGGCCAAGGCGAAGGCGAGCCAGAACCGGCCGCAGGCCGACATCGACGGCGTGATCACGAACCTGCGTGCCGCGGGCCTCGACCGCAGCGCGGACGACGTCGAACGGTCCCGTCCCGCGCCGCCTGACCGGCCGCGTCGAGCGATGTAACCGAACGGGACTCACCGGGGGGATCCACCGGCGGGGCGGTCTCACCCGGTAAGGGCACTGGTCAGGCGCTGGCGGGCTCGACGGTCACCTCAGCTCGGTCCGGGTAGAAGGCCACGTGGTCACCGATCTCGGCGACGGCGGCGTACGGCTTCTCGTAGGTCCAGATGACGTCATCGACCACGCTGCCCGGGGTCTGCACGCTGTAGTAGCTCGCGTCGCCCTTGAACGGGCAGTACGTCGAGGTGTCGGTCCGGCGCAGCACGCTCTGGTCGACGTCGGCCATCGGGATGTACTGCACCGCCGGATACGCCGACTCCTGCAGGGTCAGCGCCTGCCGGGAATCGGCGACCACCTGGTCCCCCACGCGGACCACCACTCGTCCCCGGGTCGGCTCGATGGTGATCGGGTGCTCGGCGGTGGGCTGCAGGACGGGTCGGGGCATGGCCTTCTCCTTCGGCGGTTCGCGCTGGAAACTGCTCAGTTAACAGCGAGAACAGACCCCGGCGGGGGTCTGTTCCGCTGCTGGCGGCGAGTATCCCAGGTCAGGCCGCGTCGGGCTTGAGGATGACCTTGGTGTAGCCGTCGATCCGCTGGTCGAAGTTTTCGTAGGCGTCGGGGGCCTCGTCCAGCGGGAGGTCGTGCCACACGACGAAGCTGGGCGTGGCGCGGCCCTCGATGATCATGTCGCGCAGCTTCTGGTTGTACCGCTTGACGTTGGCCTGGCCCATGCCCATGCGCAGGCCCTTCTCGGTTTTGCTCACGGCAGCGTCTACCCCGCCGACGCGCGGTGACCCTGTGCCGAGGGAAAAGGTGCAGAAAGCCGAGAAGACCCCGCCACGGCGTGCCGCCGCCGGCGGGGCCGGATCTGCGTCAGGACGCCGCGGCGCGCAGCTGGGGCAGGACTTGCTTGCCGATCAGCTCGATGGTGGCCATCGGGTCCCGCGACATGACCTGGAAGGAGACGATGTCCGCCCCGACGTCGGTGGCCAGCGGCCGGTAGGCACCGATCAGCCCGGCCGCGTCGGGGACGATGCTGTAGCTGCCGAGCACCTCGGACCGGTCCATCTCGTCCGCCCGGTACCGCAATTCCGCCGGGTCGGCCGTCTCCAGCCGCCCCGGGGCCCGCAGCCCGCGCATCGCGGACAGCGCCTGCCACGCCTCGCCGGGGCCGTCGGCCAGCACCGTCCACCGGGTGGCCAGGACGAGCTGGGCGGCTTCGCGCCCGGCCGCCGCCTGCCGGTACGGCTCGATGACCTTGGCCACCGTGTCCGCCGGGTCTTTCACGCTGGTGATGAGGCCGTCCGCGTAGCGCCCGGCGAACGCGGCCGACTTGGGGCCGCCGGCCGCCATCAGCATCGGCAGCGACCCGGCTGGCGGCGAGTACAGCTTGGCCGTCTCGGTCGTGTAGTACTGGCCGGAGAAGCTGAGCTTCTCTCCCGCGAAGAGCCGGTGGATGATCTCCAGCGCCTCCTGCATGCGTTCCTGTCGCTCCTTGTAGCCGGGGAACTCCCAGCCCAGCGGCCGCTCGTTGATGCCCTCGCCGGTGCCCACGCCGAGCATCAGGCGGCCGCCGGACAGCCGGTCCGTCGTCGCCGCCATCTGCGCCACCAGGGCGGGGTGGTAGTGGAACAGCGGGCAGGTCACGGCGGTCCCGAGCTGGACGCGCTGAGTCCGGGCCGCCACCGCACCCAGCCACGACCAGACGAACCCCGCCGCGGACGTGTCGTCCACCCACGGGTGGAAGTGATCGGAGCCGAGCACCATGTCGAAGCCGGCCCCCTCGGCCGCGACCGCCTGGTCGACCAGGACTTCGGGCTGGTACTCCTCGTGGCTGCACAGCCAGGCAAATTTCATCGGCCACCCGTCTCGCAACAACGTCCGTCCGATCAGGAAACTATCGTGTTAGCCCGGGGGGCGACCCAGTGTGCCCTGCCAAATGGCCAACTTGATCTTGTGATGTGGTCGCTGGTTGTGATGGTAGCGGGGTGTTGTGGTCGGCGCGGGGGTCGGTGAGCAGGTCTTTGATGGCCTGGGGGGTGGAGTCGGTGAGGGTGGCGTGGATGGTGACCTGGTCTTTGTCCCGGTTGTAGACCGCTTGCATGTCGAACGCGTCGAGCAGCCGTTCGGTGAGGGCGGCGGGGGCTTCGGTGAGGATGTCGCCCAGGATCGGCAGCTCGTCCAGCAGGGTGGGGTCATTGACCGGCTGGGCCGGGGCTTGTTCGAGGGCGGCTAGCTCGGTTTCCAGGGTGGTGCGCTGGGTGTAGAGGTCGGTGAAGCGGGCGCGGATCCGCTGCCGCAAGGCTTGGGCGGCGGGGTCGCCGGGGTCAGCGGGGGTTTCCAGCTCGGTGATCAGCGCGGTCTCGGCGGTGTCGAGCCGGGCGATTTTGCGGCGGATGGCGGCGGCTTGCTTGTCGCGGCGCTCGGCCTGGCCGGCGGCGCTGGCGGGCAGCTGTGCGGTGAGCATAGCGGCCCGGTCGGGGCCGAACACCCGCTCGGTGAAGAACCGGGCCAGGGCGGCGGCGACGATCTCTTCGCGGACGGCGACGGTGCGGTGCTCGGGGTAGGCGGCGTAGTGGCGGGGCAGGCCGGGATCGTGCGGGCACCGGTAGTAGGTGTAGGCGCGGATGGTCGTGCCGCTCATGCGGCGGTGGCAGATCGAGCAGTACAGCCGGGACCGGAGCTTGTAGCGGCGGCCGGTGCGGCGGGCGGGCATTTCGGGGTCGCGGACGTTGCCGTGCCGGCGGCCGATCCGCTGGGCGGCGTCCCAGGTGGCCATGTCTACGAGGGCGGTGTGGGTGGGCTCGGCGGACCAGATCCATTCGCTGGCCGGCATCCATACCTTTTTGCCGGCCTTGCGGCGGCGGCGGCCCATCACCTGGTGGCCGGTGTACTTGGGGTTGGACAGGATCTCATCGACCAGCGCCAGGGACCAGCCGGCCGGGCCGGGCGGCCGGGCCGGGCGGCCGGGCCGGGCGGCGGGCAGGTGATCGGGTCGGCGGCCAGCCGGGCCCGGATCGTCGGCTTACCCAGATGCTGGTTCACCCGCCAGTCGTAGATGCGGGTGATGACCGGCCCGTAGACCGGGTCTTCGATGAGCCGGGTTTTGGTGCGGCCTTCGGCGGCCTTGATCGGGTTCGGGTGCGGGTGCCGCTCCCCGAGATAGCCCACCGGGACTTTGCCGAGGTTCCACCCGGCGAGAGAATGTTCTTTCAGCCCGTCCCAGACCTTGCCTTTCAATTGCAGCCGGTACCATTCCGCGACGCCTTGCTTGACCCGCCGGACCAGAACAGTGGTCGCGTTGATCCCTTCGACATTGAACGGCTCATCGGTGGCAAATATCGGGATGCCCTGATTCTGGAGTTCTCTTTCCAGTTTCAGTGAGTTGTAGGTGTCACGGGCGGAACGCTCGATGTCCTCGCAGACCACGAACGCGAAATTCGGGGTGGGGGATGCCGCTTCGCTGAGCAGGTCAGCGATGCCGCCGTCCCGGGGGATCCCGGCAGCGGCGGCGACCTGCCAGGCGCCGGAGTGGCCCCGGTCTTCCAGGTCGCTGCCGCCGGATTCAACGTCCCAGTAGTAGGCCACGATCTGGCAGCCGGGCGGAAGCCAGGCCCGGCAGTTGCGGACCTGCCGGTTCATCGACGCAACGGGGTCCTGCAAGCGCTCGTTGGAGGTGCGGCCCAGGAACGCCACCGGGACCGGTTCAGCCGGCCCGGCGGTCGCGGCCAGGGCCTGGGGGATGTCTGCGGCTGTCACGGTCATGTCCCTTGCTCCTTTACGCCCCGGGCCGCCGGGCCCAGGCCAGCAGGTCCCGGATCACCTCGGCCTGCCGCTCGTCCAGCTCCCGGGCTTTCCGCCCGGTCTCTATCTTTATCTTGTACCGGACTTTCAGCCCGCCCGGCCTTTCCCCTTCCCTTAGATTGTAGCTGATAATGTACGGCCCTTTAAGGTCTCGCGGTGAATTACAGTCGTGCATTTCCGGCTCATTGCCCTGCGCTTTGTTTGTTTCCTTGCCCATTTCATGTAGCCCTTTCTTTAACCCCGGGGGGTGCGGCGCGCGGGGGTGTGTGCGGTGGGGAGCGGGGGGTGATTGTTTGGCCGGTGTCCTGCCGGTGGAGGGCTTCGCGCGGGGGGCGGGAGGCCCTACGCTGGCCGGGGCGGGCCGGGCAGCCTTGCCGCTGCCCGCGATCTGTCCGGCGGGGCCTCCCGAGGGGTTCCCCGCGCGATGCCCGGAGCCGGGAGGTGGCTAAAAAATCTCCCGCCGCGCACCTGGCACCTCCCTTACCGTCCCGGGGGCGGGGCCAGGTCCCCGCGTGCGGTGAAGCCGAAGCAGGTGACCAGGCCCGTCACGATGGACGGGCCGGACGGCTGGCCCGGCAGCAGGCCGACCACCAGCAGCGACAGCACGGCGGCGGCCAGGGCGCGGGCCAGCAGATGCCAGGGCCGCCCGTGCCGGATGCGGGCCGGGACCAGCCGGGCCGCGCGGACCATCCCGGCACCCGGCGAGACCGGCAGCGACGTGGCCGGGGCGGGCACATACGGCTGATCGGTGGCCAGGTCGGCGGTGCTGGGTGCGGGTGGTGCCTTCCTCGCCCCAGGTCGCGCCGATCAGCTTGTGCGCCGATTCCAGCACGCGCCGTGTCCCGGCCAGCTGCACCAGCGGTTCGGGGTACGGGGTGTTCATGGTGAATACGGCGTCACGGGCAGCACACGACGATCATGCCCCCGCCCCGTCCCGGCAGCCACGCATATACCGCAGACCGCACCGGCTGCAGCGTTCCCCGCTGGACAGCCCGGCCGGCATCCGCCACCATGGAACCGGTCACGGCGCCGGCCGGCGCACGGGCAGCACACCTGTCGCCAGCAACGTCGGCCCGTGACCACCCGCAGCCCTCACGCGACCCCAGTTTCGCGGGGACCCCGCGCCGCCAAGACCCATTGACTGGTTTGCCAGTTGACCGGCCCGGGCATCGGGGTACCGTTCCGTATCGGGGTACCATTCCGTAGCGGGTGAGACAGATTCAATCACCGTCGCCCGGTTTGACCTGTACCTGCCGATTCCGAGGGCATATGCCACCATATGAGGAGTGATCTGTCCCCCTAGGTTCGGTTCAATGGAACTGGCCTGTACCGGGGAGCCACGCTGTTTCCTCATCTGCCGGTTACGGCGGATACCTGGTGTGCTTGTGCTTGCACCTTCCCCGGTCATCTGCGCGGTGAGTACCCCGATCCTTTTATCTTTTGACCTTTTCTCTTGATCTTCTTCTTGATGTTTTGCCTGGGTGGGTGCCGTCCTGTGGAGCTGCTTCCTGACCTCGGCCCCTGGTTGTGGGGGTGAGGTCAGGAAGCGTTCGCGGAGCGGGTTGGACGGCACCCGGCCAGGCCAGCGGCGTAAGCCGCTGTCATCCTGGCCTGTACAGTGCCCGCACGGGCGGGCGGCGCAGTGTGACTGTGGTGTGCGGCCCTTGTGTGCATGTTGCGCCTGGTTTAGCTCAGCAGGTGTGTCCCGGTGGGTCCGGTGACCTTCTGGAGCATGGTGCGGGCGAGTTGCTGGACCTGGGCTGGCAGGGGCACGTAGAGGTTCGCGGCGGCGGAGGCCTGGCCGTCGTGGGTGAGCCAGTCCAGCATGGTGACCAGGGCCTGCCCGGTGGCCTGGTTGGGCTGGTGGGTGTAGACCAGTGCCCAGCTGTATCCGCTGATGGGGTAGCTACTGGCGCCGGGCTGGTTGACGATGGAGAAGTCGGCCGGGGTGATGTCGGGTTTCTGGGCGGCGGCAGCGGTGATGGACTGGGTGGACGGGAGGACGTAGGAGCCAGCCTGGTTGCGGATGGCGGCGAACGGCAGAACCAGGCCTTGCGAATAGGCCTGCTCGACGTATCCGATGGAGAAGGGGGTGCGGAACACCGTGGAGGTCACACTGCCGTTGCCTTCGGCCCCTTCCCCGACCGGCCAGTTCAGTGTCTTGCCGGTGCCGACCTTGGCCGCCCAGGCCGGGTCGACGCTGGACAGGTAGTTGCTGAAGATGTAGGTGGTGCCGCTGCCGTCGGAACGGTGCACGACGGTGATCGACGCGGGCGGGAGGGTGATGCCGGGGTTGAGGGCGGTGATGGCTGGGTCGTTCCAGTGGGTGATCTGCCCGAGGAAGATGGCCGCGAGGACCGGGCCGGTCAGGTGCAGCCGGGCGCCCGCCGGGAGGTCCAGGTTGTAGGCCACGCCTTCGGCGCCCAGCGCGTCGGGCACCTGCGTGACCGGGCCTCCTTTGGCGGCGGCTAGCTCGCTCGCGTTCATGGGCACGTCCGAGGCGCCGAAATTCACCTGCTTGGCGCTGATCGCGGCGATGCCCGCGGTGCTGCCCACGGGGGAATAGTTCACGGTGACCGCAGGGTGCTGCTGATGGTATTTGGCGAAGGCTGCGGCGAAGAACGGGGCGACGTACGTCGAACCCGCCCCGGTGAGGATGCCCGGGCCGCCGCTGGGGATGGCCGTGGCCCCGGTATTCGTGGCAGGCGTAGTAGTCGTGCTGCCGCATGCGGCGAGAGCGAGAAGGATGATCGCGGCGGCGGCGGCCCTGATGGCTGGGTGCGTTGTGTGGCGGGGCTGGAGGCCGGGCCGTGCGTGGTGCTCTGGCATCGTGGCTCCTTTGCTGAGGATGCGGAGCGGGTTAGTGCCGACCGGTGGCCCGGACCCAGGCCTGGGCGCCCATCTGGACTGCGTCCCAGGGGCTGCCGAGCGGCGGGGTGTAAGACAGGTCGAGGTCGCTGACGGCATCGACGGTCATGTTGTTGAAGATTGCGGTAGCGGCGATGTCGATGCGCTTGGCGATCTCGGCGTGCCGGTGCCCGAATAGCTGCACGCCCAGGAGCTTGCCGGTGCCGCGGTCGCCGGTGAACCGCATCGTGATGCGGTGGCTGCCGGGGTAGTAGGCCTTGTGGTCATCGGCCTCGGATCCGATGGTGACGGGGTCGAACCCGGCGGCTTTGGCTTCGTGGTCGCGCAGCCCGGTGCGGGCGGCGGCCTGGTCGAAGATCTTCACGACCTGGGTGCCCAGGCTGCCGGCGAATTCGCGGTTCCCCCCGGCCGCGTTTTCCCCGGCGACCCGGCCCTGCTTGTGCGCTGTGGTCCCCAGCGGCAGGTAGGTCTCGCCGAGCAGCCGGTGGTGGGTGATCACGCAGTCCCCCGCCGCGAGCACATCCGGCAGGCTGGTCCGCATCCGCCGGTCCACCGCGATGGCACCCCTGGCGCCCAGCGTGGCCCCGGCCGCGGCGGCCAGGGCGGTGTCGGGGCGGACGCCGACGACGACCAGGACCATGTCGGCCGTCCGTGTCACGGCCGTGCCGTCGGCAGCGGTGGCCTGGACCCGCAGCCGCCCTGCCTCGCCTGACGGGTTGCGGCTGATCTGCCGCACGGTGGTGCCGGTCAGGACCTCGACGCCGCGGGAGGCGAGCTCGGCGTGCACCAGCGCGCCGAGCTCCGGATCGACGGTAGGCAGCACCTCGGGGAGCTGCTCCATCTGGATGACCTGCAGGCCGCGGACGGTCAGGGCATCGGCCATTTCCAGGCCGATGTAGCCCGCGCCGACGATGACCGCGCTGGCCGGCGCGGCCTGCTCCAGGGTCCGCATGACGGCGAAGGTGTCGCCCATCGAGTGCAGCAGGTGCACCCCGTCATCGGCGCCGAGGGCATTGGGGCCGGCCAGGCCGCCGATCGGGGGCCGGACCGGGACCGCGCCGGTCCCGGCGACGAGCTTGTCATAGCCGAGCAGTTCCTCGGTGCCGTCGGGGCCGGTGACCAGGAGCTTGCGGGCGGCGACGTCGATCCGGCGGGCGGTGGTGTCCAGCCGCAGCCACATCCCGGTCGCTTCCAGGTCGGCGATGCTGCGGTGGGCCAGGTTCTGCCAGCGGCTGACCTCACCGGAGACGTAGTAGGGGATGCCGCAGATCGAGAAGTTGGGGTAGGCGTCCGCGACGACGACGCTGACCTCGGCGCCGGGGTCGAGTTCGCGGGCCCGCAGCGCGGCGCTGATCCCCGCGTCGCTGCCGCCGATCGCTATCAGGTGCATGGCTGGCTCCCGTTCGGGTTAGCTGGTCAAACCGGCCGGCCTGGACCGGCTGACCGGCCCGCAGCCGGGGATGCGCCATCGTCCGCCGCGCGGACAGGCGCCGGCTCAGCACCGCTGCGGTGGTGCGGGACGATGATGTCAGCGGAGTCGGCCGGGGTGACGCCGGGATACGGCGCCTGATGATCGCCACTCCGGCGATGCCGCCGATGATCTGGGCGGCGATCCCCGAGCCGATCACCGCCGCGGCCAGGAAGCCGCTGCGGAGGAACTCGGCCACCAAGCGGCGCCCCAGTACGACTGGTTCCGGTGGCGGTATCCTGGTCACGGCGCCATCTTGACGCTTAGAGTTAGTTCAGTCAAGATTGAGGCAATGCAAACTGAGCAAATTTCCGGGGTAGCGGGCCGGGCCGCGGTGCATGCGGCGCTGGCCGACCCGGCGCGGCTGCAGATCATCGACACGCTCGGCGCCGGCGACGCGTCCCCGTCGGAGCTGGCGGCGATGCTCGCGATGCCGTCCAACCTGCTCGCCCATCACCTGCACGTGCTGGAGCAGGCCGGCCTCATCACGCGCCGCCGTTCAGAAGGTGACCGCCGCCGTAGTTACCTGCGGCTCATCCCAGATGCGCTCGATGCGCTCGGCGCCCCGCCCGCGCGCACGGCGCGGCGGGTGCTGTTCGTGTGCACCGCCAACTCGGCCCGCTCGCATCTGGCGGCGGCGCTGTGGCGCCGCGCCAGTAACCTGCCCGCGGCATCGGCCGGAACCCATCCGGCTGATGGGATCGCGGCCGGCGCGATAGCCGCGGCCGAACGCCACCATCTGCCGCTGCGCCGCCTGCGGCCCTGTCACCTCAGCGAGGTGCAGGAGGACGGCGACTTCATCGTCACGGTGTGTGACCTGGCCCACGAAGAACTCGGTCATCTGCCGGCGGTGCACTGGTCGGTCCCCGACCCGGTCCCGGCCGGCGACCCCGCCACCTTCGACGCAGTGCTGACTGAGCTAAGCCACCGCATTCAGCGGTTCGCACCGCGCCTCAAGGCCGCTCCCTGACCCATTTGCCCTGCCCGTTAGACCGGAGCCACGCTTGCGATCAGCAGCAGGACTGCCGAGCCTGCCAGCAGCGCGGGGCAGATTTTGAACCAGACCACCGGGGTGCGTGCACCGGTGAGAGCGGTCAGTGTCGCCAGGGTGAGCTGCCCGCAGGCCGCGCAGTATTCCAGCAGCCTGACCCCACCAGCCCACGCCGCGGCAAGTCTCAATCTTCCCGGCGGTACCCGGAGCTGTGCTATGGGGTGCATTGACCACTAATTGCCGGAGAGCGGGGAGGCGGCTAGTCCATCAGCGCGCTCACGGGCTGGCCGGTGGGATTCGCCAGTGCCGCGAGGTTTTTCTCCCCGATGGGCTCGGTGGCGCGGAGGGGCACGACGGCCATCCTGTCGGCTATGGCGCTCACCTGCTGGATCAGCTCGACCTCACTGGCTGCGCGCTGCCGGAGAAAAGGCGCCTTGGGGCGGGCGGCGCTGATGGAGTCGTTGATGACCCATGCCCAGGGATGGATGCCCGCGCGTTCCAGGTCCTCCTGCAGGCCCTGGGCCTCCAGGACAGGCGTCGTCTCGGCAAGGGTCACCAGAATGACCCTGGTCTCGGCCGGGTCCTGCAGTCGCATGAGAGGGGTCGTGAAGTTCATCGAGTTGGCCATGTGGCGGGCGACCTCACGATGGTAGGAGCCGGTGGCATCCAGCAGCAGCAACGTGTGCCCGGTGGGTGCGGTGTCCACGATGACGAAGCGGCGCCTGGATTCGCTGAGCACCCTGGAGAACTGCTGAAAGACCGCAATCTCCTCGGTGCAGGGGGACAGCAGGTCCTCGGCTAGAACCGCTCGTCCGGCTTCGTCCAGGTCTTTGCCCTTCGTGGCCATCACATGGTCGCTGTAGGCCTGGACTGCTGCGACGGGATCGATGCGGGAGACCTGCAGGCCGGCGACGGTGCCGTGCAGTGTCTCGGTGAGATGCGCTGCCGGGTCGGTGGTGGTCAGGTGCACCTCGCGGCCCGCCTGGGCCAGCGCGACGGCGATGGCCGCGGCGATAGTGGTCTTGCCGACCCCGCCCTTGCCCATGCACATGACCAGTCCGTGATCGGTCCGCAGTATCTCGTCCACCAGCCCTGCCAGGGTCGCATCGGGGACCTCCGGCGGTGGCGGTGCGTCGATGTCGGCGGTCGCGCTCGCCGGGCAAAAGAGCGCGCCCAGTGCCTCAACGCCGATCACGTTCACCGCCTTGAGTGTCAGGATGTCGCGCGGCAGGCCAGCGATCGCGGGCGGGATGGCGGCGAGCGCGCTGGCCTCACTTGCACGCACGGCCCGGGTGATGTCGTCCTCGCCAGTCGTTTGAGGCAGCACAGCGTTGATGACGACGTACTGGCCGGTGATGCCAATCTGCCTGAGTTCACCGCTGGTGCGTTCGATCTCGGCCAGCGCGGAGGCTTGCGGGCGGCCGACCAAGACCATCCTCGTCTGGGCCGGGTCCTTCAGCGCGCTGACGGCCCGTGCGTACACGGCCTTCTGCTTCTCCAGACCAGAGAGCGGGCCCAGGCAGGACGCATCTCCCTTGCCAGCCACGAGGAAGTCGTTCCAGGATCCGGGAAGCTGCAGCAGGCGGATGGTATGCCCAGTCGGCGCGGTGTCGAAAACGATGTGGTCGTACTGGCCGATCAAGTTCTCGTCCGCGAGCAGGGCGGTGAACTCATTGAACGAGGCGATCTCGGTCGTGCACGAACCGGACAGCTGCTCGGTGATCATGGCCAGCTCTTTGTCCGGGAGCAGCCCTCGTACCGGGGCGATGATCCGTTCGCGGTAAGCCTCCGCTGCTTGCCCGGGGTTGATCTCCAGCGCGGACAAGCCGGGCACCTGCTCAATCGGGGTAATGGTGTTGCCGATCGTCATGCCGAGGACTTGCCCGACGTTCGATGCCGGGTCGGTGCTGACCAGCAGCACCCGCTTGGCACGGCGAGCCAGATGCAGGGCCGCGGCGCAGGCGACGGATGTCTTGCCGACCCCTCCCTTGCCGGTGAAGAACAGGAACCGTGGGGGGGTTTCAAGGAAGTTCATCTGGCTCCCTAGCAGCATCCGGCGGGCCCGCAGCTGTCGCCGGTGATTTCGGTCAGTCCCAGCTCGGTCACGCCCGCCGGGGCTGCCGCCGGGCTGGCCAGGCCCGCGTAGCGGAGCAGCTGATCCCTCGTCGGATAGGTGCCGGTGACGACGGTTACCCCGTCAACCAAGGTCAGCGGCAGCCCCGCAGATCCGGCCACCTCCAAGAAGGAGCGCACGCTGTCGTTCTCCGCAAAGGCTGCCGGGTCGCTGGCCAGATTGTGCCGGGAGATCTCGGCGCCCAGGCCCCTGAGGTGATCGAAGTCGGCCGTGAACGTCACCAGGGCCTGGTCCAGGTCGGGGCCACACACCCCGGTGCTGCAGCACAAGGCTGGCTCGTAAACGTTAATCACGGGCATGGCATTCTCCTGTCAGCAGATCAGGGGCTAGCGTGGCTCCTCCTGGTCATTTGAGGCTGAAAGCCAGGCGGACAGACGACTCTGGAACCTCCAGAATACATCGACGGACATCGATGGGTTGCCATACCGCCACCTTCCCACAGGACATGGCGTCAGCCTGCTAGCAGCAAGGGCCGGCCGGTGCCGTTGCCTCTGACGATTCTGCGGCCGCACCGCCACAGCAGGCCGGGCCGTCTTCTTCGCCGTAGAAGGTCTGACTGTCGGCCAGCACGGTGTAGATCTCCCATGATTCGCCGTTGGGGGTGCCCTGGACCCAGAACTTGTCCTGCTTGGCATAGCAGCAGGTCGTGTCGCGCTCGTCCACGGAAGCGAGCCCGGCCTCGGCCAGGCGGGTCTGCATGGCGTCGACGGTGTCGATGTCGGCGACTTCGACGCCGAGGTGGTTGAGGCTGCCGCCCTGGCCGGGGTTTTCCAGCAGGACCAGCTTCAGCGGCGGCTCGCTGATCGCGAAGTTGGCGTAGCCGGGACGGCGCTTGGCCGGTTCGGTGCCGAACAGCTTGCTGTAGAAAGTGACGGCCTCGTCGATGTCGTTGACGTTGAGGGCCAGCTGGACACGGGACATGGGGACCTCCAGGTGCCAGAACTTTGACAGTTGTCTATGTCTTGCCGTGACCTGAGCTTGCCACGAGACATTGGCAGCTGTCAATATAGATCTATGTCTAAGTCTCTGGTCGTGCTGAATCCGGTGGAGATGGCAGCGTGCTGCTCACCACTGTCTGCGCAGGCCCTGTCCGTGGAGCAGGCCGAGCAGGTCGCGCCGCTGCTGAAGGCGCTGGCTGATCCGGTCCGGCTGCGGCTGATGTCGCTGGTGGCCTCGCATCCCGGCGGGGAGGTGTGCGCCTGTGACCTGGGCGGGGCGTTTGATCTGTCCCAGCCGACGATCAGCCATCACCTGAAGGTGCTGTATGAGGCAGGTCTGGTCGGCCGGGAGAAGCGGGGGGTGTGGGTGTACTACCGTGCGCGCTCCCAGGCCCTGAGCAGCCTTAGTGCGCTCATCGGCTGCCCGACGGCATAGGCCACCGGAGACCCGTTGGGGCTGCTGAGGGACTGTGCCCGGAGGGCGCCATTACGGTTTGCCCTGCCCGGGCGCCGGGCTGGGGCGGCGGCGCGGGTTTTGCGCGGCCGGGTCGGCGCCCGGGGGGTGGGCGGGCCGCCAGCTTGTTGCTGCTGTTTCCGCGCCGGATGGGCGCGGCCGGGGACGAGTGTGGCGGCGCTTGGCCCCGGCCTGCCGGTGGTGTGGCTTCTTCGGTGCCTGCCTTCCTTAGGCCGCGCGGCCGGTCACGCTGGCCGCGTTAGCGTGGTGGTCTTAGAGCTGGGCTGTCCGCTCAATGACCAGGCGGCGGCCACCCATTTTTTCGGATTTGTCTCGTCTCCCTATCTCGAGCGAACCGGGAAAACTCGGTGTCACTGCTGTTCCCCCTTCGTTGCGGGCTCGGTCACAGTTCGGTGGTCCACTCGATCACCAGGCGTCGGCTTGGGTTGGCTGTTTGCCATTTGGAGTGGCACGCCCCCCGGACCCCCCGAATGCGCTGCGCGCCCGCGCGGGGGTACATCGCCGACACACCGGCCACTCGCCGGGCCACGAGGGCCCGGCTCGCTGGCCGGTAACGATCGCCTCGCCGTGACCCGCTGCGGTCTTCGCCGATAGCAACCGGCGCTCACCGGGCCACGAGGGCCCGGCTCGCTGTGTTGGCCCGGGGGGCGACCCCCCGGAACCCCCCGGATGCGCTCCGCGCCCGCGCGGTGGTACTTCGCCGACACACCGGCCACTCACCCGGCCTAACGGCCGGGATCGCTAGGCCGGTAACGATCGCTTCGCCGTAACCCGCTGTGGTGCTCGCCGATAGCAATCGGCGCCCGGCCTCGCGATACAAACTGTGCGCGGTCGGATGATTACCATGCGAATTGGGCTGGGCTGGGGCAGGATGGACGGGTGAACCGGGACGAGGTGGACGCGCTGCGGGCCCTGCTGGCACCGACCGGATGGCCGGAGCGGGCCCGGGTGTTCGCCCGCGCCCTGCGGACCTCGACCCGGGCGCGCGGCGGCCTGCTCCTGGTTGGGACGCCCGCCGACGAGCCGTGGCACCTCGCGGCGCACCTGGACGACGAGAGCCGCCTGTCCGGGATCGCCGAACTGGCCCCGACCCTGGTCCGCTGGAACGCCCCGGCCGACGCGCCGCCGCATCTGCGGGTGGGCCTGGAGCGCCTGGCGAGCGCCCGGCGCGGCGAGACACTGTTCGTGGTCACGCCGGATACCGCCCCCTCGCCGCTGCTGGAACGGGTCAGCGACGCCCGCCGGGTCGGCGCCACGATCCTGGCGCTCACCCAGGGCGATCCCGAACTGGATGGGCTGGCTCACGACACGCTCACGGTGCCGCCGGGCAGCGCGTCGCCGGTGTCGTTCACGGTGGCCCAGCACCTGGTCAGCGCGGCGGCCGGGGACCGCGGCCCGCATCCGCGGCGCGGCGTGCGGGAACGGCTGGCGCACCTGCTGGACATGGTCAGCGGCCCGTACGCCGGCTAGCGCCGGACAGCGGCAGCCCGCGACCGGGACCGGGCCGGGACCTCAGCTGTCCAGGCTGAGCACCATGGTGGGGCGATCGATGACGTGATCGGGACGCAGCGGCCGCACGGCCGTGCCGATCGCGAAGAACTCGGTGGTGTGGCTGCCCCAGGTGTGGCTGTGCTGCCGCAACTGGACCCCCACGATGCCTTCCGCGTGCAGCGCCTCGGCTTCGGCCTGCATCCGGCTCATGGCCAGCTCGCGCGCGTCGTACAGGGCCTGGGTGAACTGCTCGATCTCGACGTTGCGCCCGATATTGCCGATCATGCTGCCCATCCGCTGGTGCGCGATGTGGTACACGCAAGAGCCCATGACCATGCCGAGCGGCGCGTAGCCGGCCCTGATCAGCGTCCAGAAGTCCTGCCCGGACAGGTCGGAGGTGAACGGCTGGTTCTTGTTGTTCCGCCACTGGGTGACGCCTCCGCCGCCGGCGCCCTCCTCGGCTTTGACCGCCGTGCCCACCGCGATGAACTCGGCGATGTCGTTACCGAACTCCTTCATCTCCACGTCCAGCCGGACGCCGACGATCCCGTCCGCGTGCAGCGCGTCGGCTTCGGCTTCCATCCGGGTCATGGCCAGTTCCCGCGCGTGGTACATGGCCTGGGAGAGCACGTCGAGTTCCTGGTTCTTGCCCCACCGGCCGATCTGCAGGCCGACGTGGTAGATGGACGTGCCGAGCACAAGGCCGACCGGGCGGAAGCCGACCTCACGGACGAGGAGAAATTCGTTCACCGACAGGTCGGAGGTGAAGATGCTGCCCGCACGCCCCGGCTCGAGCTCGGCCAGACGCCGCATGGCGTCCTGGGGGACTCCCGCCGCGCTCATCTCGGTGGTGTTCTGGTCGGTCATCCGCTCTCCTACACTCGTCCGATCCGTACCCGCGCGGCCTGCCGGCGCTGCGGGTCCAGGGATAGTACAGCGATGCTCGGCTTGCCCTCGTGCTCCGGCACCCGCCGGGAGGAAAGCCGCCCGGCGCGCGGCGCGCCGAACCGCGCGATCGAGGTACCGATGATCGTCGTCTCCACGATGTGGTCGCGCCTTCCCTCCGCCATCGGGCATTCGCGTTCGCTGACCCGCATCTGCATGTCCGCGATCACGACGCCCTCGGCGCCTAGCTGCCGGACCTCCCGCTCGAGCTGGACGCGAGCGTCGTGCCGCCCCTCGTGGACCAGTTCGGTGTACCCGGCCACTTCGGCGTTGCCGGAGCTCCACCGGGTCTGGCCGACGGTGAGCCAGTCGTCGTGCCGCGCGGCGACCGAGATGCCGAGCGCGAGACCGGCCGGCACCCAGCCACGCATGATCAGCTTGGCGAAGTCCTGGCCGGACAGGTCGGAGGTGAAGGGGCGCTTCAGCGGCGGCCCGCCGGGCGCGCGCACCGCGGTCCCGATCGCCTTGAACTCCAGGCCGCCCGCGGGGAACGGCCCGATCGTCAGTTTCACGCCGACCACGCCGTGGCCGCCGAGCTCAGCGCATTCGGCGGTCATCCGGTTGATCGCGGTGTGCCGCGCGTCGTAGAGCGCCTGCACCAGCGGGGCGAAGGACGACATGCCGCCGCGGCTGGACGTCTGGGTCACGGTGCGGACCGGGCCGAACATGGACGGGCCGCCGTAGTAGCCGGACCAGGCGCCGGCGCAGCCGTAGCCGCCGGCGTAGCCGATGTTGTACACGGCCGCGCCCAGGACCTGCCCGGCCGGCTCAAATCCGACACTGCGGATCGCGGTGAACTCGTCGGCGGACAGCGCGGAACCCCACGTGCCGCTGCGCCGGATCTCCGCCATCCGTGCCTCGGCGACCGGTGGCAGCCCCGCCCGGCGCGGGTCATTCGTCACGGCGCACCTCTCTCGCGGGTCACCCCACGATACTCTGCCACGGGCGCGCTGAGACTCGGCTGAGGCCGGGCCCGCGCGGCGCCCCCGGAGCGCCGCAGCCGGGGGCGCCCGGCACGGCGGCCGTCAGTACTCGTCGTCGCCGCCCCGCGCGTCCCACTCCCGGTTCCGCTCCTGGACGAGTTCCAGGGCGTGGCTGGCTTCCTCCCGGGTGGCGTACGGGCCGAGCCGGTCCTTGCCGGGGCAGCCGTCGTCGCCTTCGACCTCGTGGTGCGTGAGGCAGTACCACCAGTGCTTGCCAGTGTCGTTGTCCATGGACAGTAGACTCGCAGAATATGGCTATCAAGCTCCACCCGGGCGCACCTTCCGCGCTCCGCCCGGTTCCCCCGCAGATCCCGCGCCCCGAGTACGTCGGCAGGAAGCGCCCTCGGCTGGGCGAGCCCGACGTCAAGGACGCCGGAACGATCGAGCGGATGCGTGCCGCCGGGAAGATCGCGGCGCAGGCCCTGGTCGAGGTGGGTAAGCACGTCGCCCCCGGCGTCACCACCGACGAACTGGACCAGGTCGGGCACGACTTCCTGATCACGCATGACGCGTACCCCAGCACGCTCGGCTACCGCGGATACCCCAAGTCCCTGTGTACCTCGCTGAACGACGTGATCTGCCACGGCATCCCCGACGGCACGGTGATCCGCGACGGCAACATCGTCAACGTGGACATCACCGCCTTCATCGGCGGCGTGCACGGCGACACCAACGCCACGTTCTGCGCCGGTGACGTCGACGAGGAGTCGCGACTGCTCGTCGAGCGGACACACGAGGCCATGATGCGCGGCATCCGGGCCGTCGCGCCGGGCCGCCCGCTGAACGCGATCGGCCGGGTCATCGAGTCCTATGCGCGCCGCTTCGGCTACGGGGTGGTCCGCGACTTCACCGGGCACGGCATCGGCACGACGTTCCACTCCGGGCTGGTCGTCGCGCATTACGACGACCCCGGCAACGACTTCGTGATGGAACCGGGGATGACGTTCACCATCGAGCCGATGCTGACGCTCGGCACCATCGACTACGACATCCTCGACGACAACTGGACCGTCGTGACCAAGGACCACAAGCGGACCGCCCAGTTCGAGCACACAATCCTGGTGACGGACGACGGCCACGAGATTCTTACGGTGCCGTAATACCCGGGGGGACGACCCCCCGGAACCAGTTTTGGCCCAGGGGGACGACCCCCTGGAACCCCCGGATGCGCTCCGCGCCCGCGCCGTGGTACTTCGCCGACACACCGGCGCTCGCCGGACCCGGAGGGCCCGGCTCGCTGTGCTGGCCCGGGGGGACGACCCCCCGGAACCCCCCGGCGCGCTACGCGCCCGCGCGGTGGTAATTCGCCGGCACACCGGCGCTCGCCGGGCCACGAGGGCCCGGCTCGTTAGCCGGTAACGATCGGCTCGCCGTAACCGCTGTGGCGCTCGCCGATAGCACCGGCCGCTCCCCCGGGCCTTGCGGCCCGGGGTCGCTGGGCCGGTTAGGCGTCGCGCTTGCGGAAGAGGATGAAGCCGGCGATCAGGAGGGCGGCGGTGTAGGCGCAGAAGATGCCGAACTCTCCCCACGAGGAGAACTCGTGCGCTTGCTGGCGCGTGTTCCAGATAGCCAGGCCGGCCTCGGACGGCAGCCACCGCATGATGTCGTTGGTCCACGACGAGGGCAGGAAGTTCACGATGATCGGCAGCACGAACAGCAGCCCGATGGCGGTGCTGATCGCCGCCGCCGTGTGCCGGACGAGGGCACCGATCCCGAAGGCGAACAACCCGCACCCGGCCAGGAACAGGCCGCCGCCGATCACGGCACGCAGCACGTTCGGCGCGCCCAGCGTGGTCTCGATGTGCTTGCTGGACAGCAGGGCCTGGCCGACGAAGAACGCGATGAAGCTGGTGATCTCCCCGATCACCAGCGCTACCACCGTGAACACGATGGCCTTGGCCAGGTAGAAGACCCCGCGCCGTGGCATCGCCGTGAGCGAGGTCCGGATCATCCCGGTGGAGTACTCCGCGGTGACGGTCAGCGCGCCGAGCACCACGATGACGAACTGGCCGAAGTACAGGCCGAGCAGGCTGTTGCGCTCCGGGTTGAAGGTGGCGCGGTCGGCCGGGCCCACCTGGTTCCAGTGCGCCGCGGTCAGCGCGGTGATCAGCGCGCCCAGCCCGACGCATATCACGAACAGGACCAGCATCGTCCAGTACGTGGAACGCACCGACCGGATCTTCGTGAATTCCGAGCGCACCGTGCCGGTCAGCCCGGCGCGCCCGGACGGCTGCGGCAGCGTCGACAGGCGCGTGCCTTCTGTGGTTACCGCGGCCATGTCAGCTCACCCTTCCCGCGCGTGCCTGGTCGGTTTCCGTGTCACCCGGCTGGCCCGCGGCCACCGGGGCCGTCGCGTCCGGCGGGGCGGCGGCGTGCCGGCCGCCGGAACCGCCGGCCGTCGTCCCGGCGTGGTACTCCACGCTGTCCGCGGTCAGTTCCATGAACGCCTGCTCCAGGGACGCGCGCGTCTGGGTCAGTTCGTGCAGCCGCACGCCGGCTTCGAAGGCGACGTCGCCCACCCGGTCGGTGGGCAGGCCCTGGACGAGCAGGGACCCGTCACTGTTGCTGGTCGCCGAGCCGCCCGCCGCGGCGACGGCCTTGGCCAGCACGTCGACCTGCGGCGTGCGGACCCGGACGGTCTCGGTCGAGTTCTCCGCGATGAACTTATCGATCGTGGTGTTCGCGATCAGCTTGCCGCGGCCGATCACGATGATGTCGTCGGCGGTGTTCTCCATCTCCGACATCAGGTGGCTGGAGACGAACACCGTGCGGCCCTCCGCCGCCAGCGCCTTCATCAGGTTGCGGATCCAGCGGATGCCCTCTGGGTCCAGCCCGTTGACCGGCTCGTCGAACATGAGCACGTCCGGGTCGCCGAGCAGCGTCCCGGCGATGCCGAGCCGCTGGCTCATGCCCAGCGAGAACCCCTTGGACCGCTTCTTGGCCACCTCGGTCAGGCCGACCAGCGACAGCACCTCGTCGACCCGCCGCTTGGGGATGTTGTTGGTCTGCGCCAGGCACAGCAGGTGGTTGTAGGCGCTGCGCCCCCCATGCACCGCCTTGGCATCTAGCAGCGCGCCGACCTCCCGCATCGGGTAGCCCAGCTGCCGGTACGGCTTGCCGTGAATGGCGACTTCCCCGGCGGTCGGATAGTCCAGGCCGAGGATCAGCCGCATGGTGGTGGTCTTGCCGGCCCCGTTCGGGCCGAGGAACCCGGTCACCTTGCCGGGTTCGACGCTGAAGGACAGATTGTCCACGGCGAGTTTCTCGCCGTATCTCTTCGAGAGGCCCCGTACCTCGATCATCTACGTGTCCCTTCGTACCCCTGGAGACGCCCGGGGTAGCCGGTCATGAATGTTCTCCTGCGCGCACGTCAATGCCAGCCCCCCGTTGTTGTCCACCTTAGGCGCTGGCTCAGGCCACCGCGGAGTGCTGTCCCTCCATAGCCTGGCATGACAGATGTCATAAGGCATCGACCCTGAGGGTGATTCGGATATGCACCCAACGGATGAGCCGGGCCGCCGGCCATCTGTATGATCCCCTGCTCACCTGGGGCTTTGCCGGCCTGCGGCGCAGCGCCCAGCGGGGTCTGGCCCGGGCGGGCGGTCAGCCGTGCGAGGTGGTGCGGGCGCGCGCGTGCACGCTGACGGTGTAGCCGGCGCTGCGATTGATGACCTGGTGCAGTTGGCCGCTGCCGTGCACGCGCATCCGGCCCGGCAGCAGCGGTGTCGTTGCGACCCCACACTCGCCGATCGCCTGCTCGGTGACCTCGCCGGCTATTACGGTGACCACCTCGCAGCCGCATTCGCCGCCGTCCTCCACCCATTCGCCGCGTGCCGAGGGCGGGATGACCAGGAGCCATATCTCGCCGGGCCCGGCCGCGGGCATGCTGATCTGCACAGTCCGTTCGGGATCAAAACGAACCAGCTGCCACCACCGTTCCGGGGCCGCGGTGATCAGCCGGAGCTGACGGGCCAGGTCGCCGACCGTGGGCGGCGGCCCGGCGGCGGTCCTGGCGCCTGCCGGAGCGGCGGCTGCGGCAGCCGGGGAGGCCGCGCGCCGCTCCCGGGACCGGCCCGGCCCCGGGCCCATGAGCTGGGCGATCTCCGGGGCGACGGAAACGTCGAGGTTCACGGGATTCAGTCCTTCGCGTGTGATGTCCGGGGGAACCGGCCTGCAGGCCGGGGCGCCGGGCGCGGGCCCGGCGACGGGGCGGGCCAAGGCTGAACGATCGGAGTGGCCGCTCGGGCAGAGCGGGACGATCAGAGATCAGCGTGGCGGGCCGTCGTCAGCGGCAACAACAACACGAAGGACACAGACCGCAGGCACCCGTCACCGCACGGCGTGAAACGCTGCGGCGGGGCACGATGAAGCGGTCGTCCATGGTCCAGAGCTTAACAGAGCGCGTGGCGGGCCCGCCGTTAAACCAGGCCGGTTTTCTCCCCTCGTCGGTCCGGCGGGCGGTCCAGCCGCCGCAGCTGAATCCGCCCGGCCCGGCGCTGACGTCCGGCTGGGCTCGACCATTTGGCGCCTGCACACGTACCCAAAACGTGACGGCGAGGCATGTTGCCGGACATACACAGACATAGCAGGATGCTGTCAAAGGGGGGCGGGGATCTAGATGTTCACCTCTTCACGTGATGCTGCGGGGCCCCGGCCGGGGTCACGTGGGTGCCTTGATGGCCAGGTCCTGACCGCGGCCGGCGGTGCTGAAGGGCCGCGCGGTGTATGTGCCGCTGGATGCAGCCTTCCCGACCGGCCGGCTGGCTTTAATCACGGCCGACGCCGGCCTGCGGCTGGTGCTGACCCATTCACGGTTCCTGCTGGTGTCGGGGGAATCGTGTCCGCAGGACCTGGTCGCCCGCTGGCACCGGCCTTGCCGGCGTTTCCTGAACGTCTACGGTCCCACCGAGGCGACCGTGACCGCGACGTGGACGGTGCTGGACCCGGGGCGGCCGGTGACGATCGGGGTGCCCATCCAGGCGGCACGGCGCCGCCCGCGGGTGCCCCCATGCCCTGAATTGAACATCGAAAACAACCCCTGCACCTTCGTGATCGAAGATTCGAGGGAGGAACCGTGCCCCCATCAAATGAGCTGACGCTTTCAGCTTCCGAACTGGCGGTTTCCCCGGCCGCCGCGGCGGCGCCGGAGCGTACGTCCAGGAAGATTCGGCATCTGTCTCAGTTCTTCGAACGTACGTGCGACGCCCGGCCAGATAGCATTGCCGTCATCTGTGGGACATCCCAGCTCACCTACCTGGAAATCGATCGACGAGCGAACCGGCTCGCCCATCTGCTCTTGAAGCGCGGCGTGAGGCAAGGCCAGCACGTTGGCATTTTGCTAGAGCGCTCGCTCGAGACCTACGTCGCCTTGCTCGCTGTGCTCAAGGCTGACGCTACCTTCGTCCCGCTCGATCCATCGCTTCCAGACGATCGCGTGGCATTCATCGCCGGAGATGCGGAGCTTCGAGACCTGGTGACGACCTCGGCCTTGCACGAGAAAACCCGGGAGCTTCCCTGTCCTGTGCTCGAACTCGACGAGGCAGCGATAGCGCTAGCTGGCCAGCCTACGACCCGCCCCGAGATCAATGCCGATTCCTCATCGCTGTGCTATGTCATTTATACGTCGGGCACGACCGGCCGTCCCAAGGGCGTCGGTATCTCGCACGCCAGCATCATCAACTTCCTGCGTGTGGTCACGCCGATCTACGATGTGAGGAGTGACGACCGCGTCTACCAGGGCATGACCATCGCCTTTGACTTCTCTTTTGAGGAGATATGGCCGACCTGGATCGCCGGAGCCACGCTGGTCGCGGGTCCCACTGACTCCCGGCGGCTGAGTCAGGGGCTGACCGACTTCCTTATCGAGCACCAGGTCAGCATGCTCTGCTGCGTGCCGACACTGCTTGCCACCATCGATCAGGATGTACCCTCCCTCCGCTCCCTGCTCGTCGGCGGTGAGGCGTGCCCGGCCGATCTTGTCCGCCGCTGGTCCCGGCCGGGCCGCCGCATGCTCAACACCTATGGTCCTACCGAGACGACGGTTACAGCGACCTGGTGTGAACTGGTCCCTGATCGCCCCGTCACCATCGGCACGCCGCTCCCGACGTATCACGTCTACATCCTCGACGACGAGCTCCGTCCCGTCGAAGAAGGGGGCGGTGGAGAGATCTGCATTGGTGGTCCCGGCGTCGCCGTCGGCTACCACAACCGTCCCGACCTGACCCGCGACCGGTTCGTGCCCAATCCAATCCAAAGCGAGCGAACACAGGTGCCGCGTCTCTACCGCACAGGTGATCTAGGCCGGTTCACCACCGCCGGGGAGATCGAATACCTGGGCCGCATCGACACCCAGGTCAAGATCCGGGGTTACCGAGTGGAGCTGGCCGAGATCGAGTCGGTGCTGCTGCAGGTGCCGGGCATCGCGCAGACGGTGGTCGGCACCTACCAGCCCCAGCCCGATGTGATGGAGCTGGTCGCCTACTACAGCCCGTGCCGGGACGCGCCCGCGGTGGATGCCGGCCGCGTCTACGGGCACCTGCGCGAGAGGTTGCCCGGGTACATGGTCCCGGCCTACCTGGAACAGCTAGCGGTGGTTCCGGTGCTGGCCAGCGGCAAGGCCGACCGCAAGAGGTTGCCCGCGCCGCGCGGCCCGCGGTTGCTGGCTGCGCAGGATGACTACGTGGCCCCGGCGGCCGGCACCGAACGGGAGCTGGCCGGCCAGCTGGCGGGCATGCTGGGAGTCGAGCGGGTCTCGGCGGACAGTCATTTCTTCGACGATCTGGGCGCCGACTCGCTGCTGATGGCGCGGTTCAACGCCGCGGTCCGCCAGCATACCGGCCTGCCAACCGTGTCGATGAAGGACATCTACCTGCACCCGACGGTGCGCCGCCTGGCCGCCGCCGTCGCGGCGGCCGAGCCGGCGCCAGGGCCGCCGCCTGCATCCACGGATAGGGCGGTCGCGGCGGCTGGCACACCGCGGTATGTGCTGTGCGGCGCGCTGCAGCTGCTGGTATTCCTCGGCTACGCCTGCGCCGGTTCGCTGCTGCTGGACGCCGGCGCCACCTGGGCCACCGGCGGCGGCTGGGCGCCCGGTATCTACGCGCGGCTGGTGGTGTTCGGCGGCGCCGCTCTGCTGGCCATGGGCGTGCTGCCGATCGCGGCCAAGTGGGCCCTGATCGGACGCTGGAAACCGCAGGCCGTCCGGGTATGGAGCGTGGCCTACCTACGGTTCTGGATCGTCAAGACACTGATCGTCGCCAACCCGCTGGCCCGGCTGTGCATGGGCACCCCGCTCTACACCCTGTACCTGCGGGCGCTGGGCGCCAAGATCGGCCCCCGGGTGGCAGTCCTCACCTCGCACGTGCCGGTGTGCACCGACCTCCTGACCATCGGCGCGGGCAGCGTGATCCGCAAAGACGCCTACCTCAACGGCTACCGGGCCCGCTCCGGTGTCATCGAGACCGGTGCTGTCACTCTCGGCGCGGACGTCTTCGTCGGCGAGCACACGGTCCTCGACATCGGCACCACCCTCGGCGACGGCGCCCAGCTGGGGCATTCCTCCGCCCTGCACGCCGGCCAGGCGGTGCCCGCCGGGCAATGCTGGCACGGCTCCCCGGCCCAGCCCGCCGGGCCCGGCCACAACTATCAGACGGTGCCACCGGCCCGCTGCGGCACCCTGCGCCGGGCCGGCGCCTCGGCCGTGCGGCTACTGCTGGAGCTCGCCGTCGCGGGCCCGCTGGCGGCAGCCGCGGCGAGCCTGCTGCTGGCCCCCCCTGCGCAGCTGGCCCATCTGCTGGCCGGCCAGGCGAACGTGACGAGCTGGGCGTCCATCCGCGACGCGCTGGTCATCGCCGCTGTCCTGGTGTTCGGCCTCCTGCTGCCCGGGCTGCTGGTCGTCAGCACCGTTCCCCGGCTGCTCAGCCGCGCCCTGACACCGGGCAAGGTGTACCCGTTGTACGGCTTCCACCGTACGCTGCAGCGCATTGTTGCGCGGCTGACGAATATCAAGTCCTTCTTCACCCTGTTCGGGGACAGCTCGGCGATCGTGCACTACCTGCGGGCCCTCGGCTACCGGCTGGCCCCGGTGGTGCAGACCGGCTCCAACTTCGGGACGGCGGTCAAGCACGAGATGCCCACGCTCTGCACCGCCAGCACCGGCACGGTGGTCTCCGACGGTCTGTCGTTCATGAACGCCGAGTTCTCGGCCAGCTCATTCCGCATCCTGCCCGTCACCATCGGGACGCGGAACTTCCTCGGGAACGACATCGCCTACCCGGCCGGCGGCCGCACCGGCGACAACTGCCTGGTGGCCACCAAGGCCTTGATCCCGATCGCCGGGCCGGTCCGGGAAGGGGTCGGGCTGCTCGGCTCGCCCTGCTTCGAGATCCCCCGCACGGTCCAGCGGGATCACCGGTTCGACCACCTGGCCACCGGACCCGAACTGAAGCGCCGCCTGGCCGCCAAGAACCGGCACAACGCCGCCACCGCGGGACTGTATCTGCTGGTGCGCTATCTCTACGTCGTCGGCCTGCTGCTGGTGGCCTTCTGGACGTTCGGCACCGGGGACTGGCCGGGCTGGGCCGCCACGCTGGCGACAATCATCCTCGGGCTCGCGTTCACCGTCGGCTACTTTGTGCCGGTCGAACGCGCGGTCATCGGGTTCCGCGCGATGCAGCCGCGGTACTGCTCCATCTACCAGGCCCCGTTCTGGCGGCACGAGCGGTACTGGAAGGTCCACTCCAACGGTTACATCCAGATATTCAACGGCACACCGTTCAAAAACGCGGTCTGGCGGCTGCTCGGCGTACGGATCGGCCGCCGGGTCTTCGACGACGGCTGCTCCATCGTGGAGCGGACCCTGACCAGCGTGGGCAGCGACTGCACCCTGGGCGCGGGAAGCGTTGTGCAAAGCCACTCCCTGGAAGACGGGACCTTCAAGTCCGACCACGTCACCATCGGGACCGGCTGCACCATCGGCACCGGCGCCTACGTCCTCTACGGGACCACCATGGGCGACGGCTCGGTCCTCGACACCGATTCCTTCCTCATGAAAGGCGAACACGTCCCGCCACACGCACTGTGGCGCGGCAACCCCGCCACCGAGCCACCACGGCCCGCCCCGACCTGCGCCCCAGCCCGCGCTGAGGTGAGATCTGCCCGCGCGCCGATCCGCGCGGGCAGATCTCATGGAAGGCGATGAAGCTGGCAGGAGCGGTGGTGCCCTCGAATACGGCGAACCGCAGCGCGTCCTAGCTATAGCTAGGCCGAACTTACGGCATCTTGCCGCGGTGTCCATCACCTCTACGTCGTGCTGGGTCCTCAGCCCGGTCATTCCTGATGAACGACCGCCTTCGACCCCCATCCCCAGATGTCCTCACCGCCGGCGGCCAGAAGGCGTCGGATCTACCGAATAGCAATTCGATAAACTCCATAAGGAGGCAACAAAATGTGCGTCACTGCGCCGCTGGGTTTCCGCGCTGCTGGCGTCACCGCCGGGCTCAAGGTTTCCGGTAATCGTGACGTCGCCGTGGTCATCAATGACGGCCCCTCACGCGCCGCCGCCGCGACCTTTACCGCCAATCGCGTGAAGGCGGCACCGGTGCTGTGGACGCAGCAGGTGGTGCGTGGCGAGCGGGTGCGCGCCGTCGCGCTCAACTCGGGCGGCGCGAACGCGTGTACGGGCCCGGTCGGCTTCGAGGACGCGCACCTGATCGCCGAACGGCTCGGGGCGGCGCTCGGCGACTCCGCGGGGGAGATCGCGGTCTGCTCAACGGGCCTGATCGGGCAGCGACTGCCCATGGACAAGCTGCTGCCCGGTGTGGATGCGTGCGCCGCGGGGGCGTCGCGCGGTGGCGGCCTCGCCGCAGCGGACGCCATCCGGACCACGGACAAGGTCGTGAAGATCTCGTTCCGGCGTGCGGGCGGGGATGGCTATGCGATCGGCGGCATGGCGAAAGGGGCGGGCATGCTCGCGCCCGCCATGGCCACGATGCTGTGCGTGCTCACCACCGACGCCGATCTTCCCGGGGCCGGCCTCGAGGTCGCTCTGCGGGCCGCGGTCCGGGTCACCTTCGACCGGCTCGACACCGACGGCTGCATGTCCACCAACGACACCGTGCTGCTGCTGGCCAGCGGCGCGTCCGGGATCCAGCCGGATCCGGAGGAGTTCACCGGCCTGCTCACCGAGGTGTGCGCCGACCTGGCGCGCCAGCTCCAGCTGGACGCCGAGGGGGCGGGCAAGATGATCGCGGTCGAGGTGATCGGCGCGGCCAGCGAGGACGACGCGGTGGCCGCCGGGCGCGCGGTGGCCCGCAGCAACCTGCTGAAGTGCGCGATCGCGGGCGAGGACCCGAACTGGGGGCGGGTGGTCTCCGCCGTGGGCACGACCGCCGCCCAGTTCGAGCCGGACCGGCTGAACGTCGCGATCAACGGCATCTGGGTCTGCCGGAACGGCTGCGCCGGTGACGAGCGGTCCAAGGTCGACATGTCCCCGCGGGACGTCACGATCACTATCGACCTGTCCGCCGGGCCGAACGCCGCCACCACCATGACAACCGACCTGACCGACGAATACGTGCAAGAGAACTCGGCTTACCCGACATGACGGCCATAGGGCATCATGTGCCCAGGCGCCACGGCCAGGCAGCAGCCGGCCGACGTCGCCGCCTGCCACGAGCTGGTTACCTGGATCTGAACAACCCATGCGGTGGCCCGTGATCGCGGTGCGCAGACGGGAGGATGGCCTCGACCGTGGGCTCGAAGGGCTTCCTTTGCGGCCGGTCGCGGCGCGGTGGGGTCGGTCAGGTGGCGGCGTCGTGCAGGGCCCGCAGGGCCTGTCTGGTGTTGTCGCCGGTGGCGCCGTCACGGGACCAGGCGGCGGCACACAGGGCGCGCAGGCCATCGATCCTGCTCCCGTGACCGGACAGGTCCAGCTCGCCGCCGTCCGCCCAGCGGGCGGTCCAGCCGCCGCAGCTGAATCCGCCCGGCCCGGAGCTGACCTCCGGCTGGGCCTCGATCAGGCCGGACAGGCCCTCGGCCAGGTAGGTGGGCCGCTGGTTCGCGGGAGCGAGCACGGCCTCGGCTGGGCCGGTGACGCCGGTCAGCACGAGCAGGCTGTCCGCGTCCACCCGCTGCGCGGCCTCGATGTCGGTGTCGAGCCGGTCGCCGACGACCAGCGGGTGCCGCGCCCCCGTGCGGGCCACGGACTCCTCGTGCAGCGGCGGCTCGGGCTTGCCCGCGACCAGCGGCTTCTGCCCGGTCGCGTACGTGATCACCTGCAGCAGCGCGCCGTTACCGGGCTGCTGCCCGTGCGCGCTGGGCAGCGTCCGGTCGGCATTGGTCCCGACGAACAGCGCGCCGGCCGCGACGGCCCGGCCGCCTTCGGCCAGCATCGGGTAGCTGATCCCGGGGTTGTAGCCCTGGACCACCGCCGCGGGCCGTTCCGCCGCGGTGGACACCGGGCGCAGGCCACGTTCGCGTACCGCGACCCGCAGGCCCATGCCGCCGATGACAAGGACGGGGGCCCCGGCGGGCAGCCGTTCGGCGAGCAGCCGCGCGGCGGCCTGGGCGGAGGTGACGACGTCTTCGGCGGTGGCGGCGACGCCGAAACCGGTGAGGGTCTCCGCCACGGCGGCCGGCGTGCGGTTCGCGTTGTTCGTGACGTAAGCGAGCCGCATGCCTTCCTCGCTGGCCTGGCGCAGCGCCTGGCTCGCGCCGGGGATCGCCTTGCCGCCGACGTAGACCACGCCGTCGAGGTCCAGCAGAGCGACGTCGTAGGCCTCGCACAGTGGTTTCTCGCTGGCCCGGGGCGCGCTCGCGGCCGCTCCCCCGGCGCCGTCCGCTGCACTGGTCCCGCCCGGCGTGCCCGCCTGCTGGCTCAATCGTCCTCCCGGCTCTCGGTGGTCCCGGCCTCGGCGCCGGTGCGTTCGGTGCGGGCCGCGGGCCGGGAGTGCAGCGTAGCGCGCACGGCCAGGAGGGCGTTGGTGTAGTGCTGCGCGTCGGGCCGCATGGCCGCGGCCAGCGCCAGGTACTCGGCGGCGGACGCGGGATCCCCGGACCGCGCCAGGGACAGGCCCAGCCCGAAGTGCGCGTAGTCGTCGGCGGGGCTGGCCTCGACGATCAGCCGGAAGTTGTCGGCCGCCTCGGTGTACCGGCGCGCGTCGAACTGGGCGCGGGCCAGCGCTTCACGGACGCTGCGGGAGCCGGGCTCGGCGGCCGCGGCACGCTGCAGGATCTGGGCCGCTGCCGCCGGGCTGCCCCGGCTGAGCAGTTCCAGCCCCCGCTGGTACCAGGCGTGCGGGTCGCCCTGCGGGCCGTCGGGGCCTTCGCCCGCCAGGCCGTCGGCGCCTGGCAGGCCGTCGGCTCCGGCCAGGCCGTCGGCGCCTGGCAGGCCGCCCGCACCGGCCAGGCCCCCCGCGCCCGCTGGGTCAGAATCAGGCCCTGCGCTGCCCGGCCGGGAATCCTGACTACCGTTTGGTACTTCTGACATGTGTGCAGACCCTTCCGTCCGACCATCAGCCAGCGCCGGGAGCGTGCGGCCTTACGCTGGCGCCCTTCCGCGGGGTTCGCTACGCCTCCGACCGGGTGAGCGGTATCGCGAACGTCACCTCCCCACCGTATGACGTCATCGGCCCGGGCACGGTGCAGCGCCTCCTGGAAGCGGAACCCCACAATGTCGTCCGCCTGATCTTGCCCGGCGCTGGATCCCCGCAATCGCTGCGCGGCCCCGAGGCCGACCAGCTGGCCGCGCGCGACCTGCGCGACTGGCTCGCCTCGGGCGTGCTGGTGCGGGATGCGCGGCCCGCGCTCTACGTCTACGAGCAGAGCCTGCCCGCCGGCGGCGGCATGGCCGGGACTGGAGCGTGGGAGGCGGTCCAGCGCGGGCTGGTCGGTGCCCTGCTGCTCGTCCCGCCGGACTGCGCCAGCGTACTGCCGCACGAGGACGTCATGCCCGGGCCGGTCCAGGGCCGGCGAGAGCTGATGGAGACGACCCAGGCGAACCTGGAGCCGATCTTCCTGCTCTACGACTCCGCGGACGGCGCCGCGGACGGCGCCGGGGGTCCCAGCGGCGCGACCCGCCTGGTGGACGAGGTGGCGGCGGCGCGGGAACCGCTGCTGTGCGCGGTAACCGACGACGGCATGCGGCACCGGGTGTGGGCGCTGACCGACCCGGCCGAGCACGGAGTCGTCGCCGCCGACCTGGCGGCGCGCAGCGCGCTGATCGCCGACGGGCATCACCGGTACGCGGCCTACCTGGAAATGCAGGACCGCGAGCGCGAAGCCGGCCAGCACGACGGCCCGTGGGACTACGGTCTGGCGTTCCTCGTCGACGCGGGAGCCTACCCGCCGCGGATCGGCGCCATCCACCGGGTCATCCCCGGGCTGACCCCCGCACGGGCGGCGGAGATGGCCAAGGGGGCGCTGAGCGTGCACCAGGTCCCCGGGGACCTGGACGATGCCGTGCGGGTGCTCACCGGCGCGGGGCGCCGCGGGCCGGCGTTCCTGCTCACCGACGGCACTGCCCAGTACCTGCTGACCGATCCGCAGCCCGGCCGGCTGGCGGAGGTCATGCCGCCGGAGCATTCGTCCCGCTGGCGGGGCCTGGCGGCGTCGGTGCTCCGCGAACTGCTCATCCAGGGCTCCTGGGAACTGCCCGACGCCGAACCGGAGGTGGTCGTGGTGCCAGGGGACGCGGCCGCAGCGGCCGAGGCGGCCCGGCAGGCGGGCGGCACCGCGGTCATCTGTAACCCGGTGTCGGCCGCGGACGTCCGCGCCGTCGCCGAGAACGGGGAACGGATGCCACGTAAGTCGACGTCGTTCGGCCCGAAGCCGCGCACCGGGCTCGTGATGCGGACCTTCGCGGCCTCCTGAGGCCCGTCAGCACGCCGGGCCGGGACGCGAGCGCGGCGCCAGGAAAAGGCGCTCTGCGACAATGAGCGGATGGGCGACGGGGCAGGCGCACACAGTGCCCGGAACAGCGGGACCGGCATCACGTCCGGCATCACCCCGCTGGGGCACGAGGTGTTCGAGATCGACACCCGGATGGCCGGGTACCAGGGCATCACCGCCGGTTACCTGATCCGCTCGGACCGGCCGTGCCTGGTGGAAACGGGCACGGCGCCGTCCGCGCCGGTCGTCCGGGACGCGCTCGCCTCCCTCGGGGTGGGGCCGCAGGATCTGGCCACGGTCGTGGTGACGCACATCCACCTGGACCACGCGGGCGGGGTCGGCGACATCGCGGGCATGTTCCCGGCCGCACGGGTGGTCGTGCACACCAAGGGCGCGTGGCACCTGGCCGACCCCGCCCGCCTCATGGCGAGCGCGCGGATGGTGTACGGCGACGCGCTGGACACGCTGTTCGGGTCGCTCGCGCCGACGCCTGCGGAACGGATCGATACCGTGGAGGAAACCGGGGTCGTCGATCTGGGCGGCGGCCGCCGGCTGGACAGTCACTATTCGCCCGGGCACGCCAAGCATCACGTCGGCCTGCTCGACTCGGCCAGCGGCGACCTGTACGTGGGCGACGCGGCGGGCGTCTACCTGCCGGAGACCGGTGACCTGCGGGCCGGCCCGCTGAGGCCCCCGGATGGGTGCTCAGCGGGCGCTGTCGCCGGGTGGCTCCGGTTCGTCGTCGTCGGCCGCGGGGTCGAGATCTTCCAGCGTGATCCCTTCCAGGGACTGGAGCCGCTCGTCGGCGTCGGTGTCCCCGTCCATGTCGGCGGCGGCGGCCCGCGCGAACCAGTCCCGCGCCTCCTCCGCCCGGCCCGCGTCGAGCAGGGCATCGGCGTATGCGTAGTACAGCGGAGCGGACCAGGGCCGGACCCGCCCGTCGGTGAGTTCGGGTACCTGGAGCACGACGGCGGCGGCGTCCGCGCTGCCCTGGTCCCGGCGGACACCGGACTCCACGATCAGCAATTCGATCTGCCCCGCCCGGGTGAGCTTCGCCGCCTCGGGGCTGTGGGCCAGCGCCAGCGCGCGGTCGAGCCGTCCGAGGGCGCGCTCCGCGTCAGCCATCATAGGCAGGTAGATATCCCGGCCGGTGAGCCGGCGGGCCGCGCGCAGTTCGGACAGGGCCTCGGCCCATTTACCGGCCCGGTAGGCGGCGACCCCGCCGGCCTCCCGGACGATGCCCACCCGGGCGGCGAGCTCGCGCGCCGCCCGGGCGTGGGCGTAAGCCCGCTCGGGATCGTCCTCAAGCTCCGCCGCGACCAGGCGCCGGGCCACGCTGTCCGCCAGGTCAGCCGGCAAAGTCTGCAGCTCCGCGCGGGCCTCCGGGTCCAGCTGGGCAGCGGTCACGTCGTCCGGGATGGGCGGGCCTGCGCTGCGGGTCGTCCGGCCGCCCTGCGGGCCCTGCGTGCCGCGCGGGTCCGGGGTACCGTGCGGGCCATGTGAGCCGCGCGGACTTTGCGAACCACGCGGGCCCTGCGGCCGCGATCCGGCTGGAGCGGGACGGCCTCGGTCAGAAGAGCCCGCCCGGCTGCCGTAGCTGCCGCCCCGGTCGTAGCTACCGCCACGTTCGCGGTCGTAGCTACTGCCCCGGTCGTAACTGCCACCCCGGTCGTAACTGCCACCCCGGTCGTCGCGGCCAGGCCGTTCCGGCCGGCTACCGGGTGACCGGCCATCCTGCGGCGCGCCTGGCCTTCGCTGCGACGACGAACCGGTGCCGCGGTCGCGCTCTGGCCGGCCGGACTGTCCGCTCCCGCGGTCCGGACGGTCAGCGCCTGGTCCAGTACGCCGGTCCGGACGGCCAGGCTCCGGCCCCGAACGCCGGTCCGGACGGCCCGGGCGTTCCGGGCGGCCGCGGCCATAGCTGGGCCGCTCAGCCCGGTCTGGACGCCCGGCACCCGGTCGCTCACTCTGCTGCGGCCGGCCATACGGGGGCCGCTCGCTACGCTCGGGACGGTCACCCCGGCGCTCGCCACTGCGCTGGGGACGCTCGTAGCCGGGCCGCTCGCCGGGCCCGCGCCGATCGCCGCCGGGCCGGTCAGTTCGCTCGCCCCGATCGCGGGCGCGCCAATCGCTACGCTCCCCCTGATCGGACCGGGGGCGCCCACCTCGCTCGGGACGGTCAGACGCCGGCCGTTCGCTCCGGCCTGGCGCGCCGAACCGCGGTCGATCGCCCCGCTCGGGACGGTCAGCTCCGGCAGCGCCGCGCCGGTGCGCCGGGCCGGACGCTGAGGCACCGCCCCAACGCTGACCGGCCGCTGGCCGTGTGCTTCGTGGGCCGTCAGCTCCGGTGCCCCGCGAGCTGGCAGCTCCCGTACGGGGCCGCTCACCGCGCACGCGGCCGTCCGTCGCCCGGTCGTCCGTCGGCCGGAAACCTCCGCCCGTCCCGGCGCCTCGGCCCGGCTGGGGGCTTCCACTCGTCCGGGGGGCTCCACCCGTCCGGGGGCCTCGGCCTGTCTGGGGGCTTGCACCGGCACGGGGGCCGCCTCCAGCCCATGAGCCTCCAGCCCATGAGCCTCCGGTCCGGGGCCCACCGGTCCGGGGCCCACCGGTCCGGGACTCTCCGGTACGGGGCCCTCCCGTACGGGGCCCTCCCGTACGGGGCCCTCCCGTACGGGGCCCTCCCGTACGGGGCCCTCCGGTTCCCGAATTGCCTCCGGTGCGCTGTGAACCGTCATCACCCGCCCGCGGCCCCGTTCCGCGACGCGTCTCACCGGCCGAACGGAACCCGCCACTGCGTGAACCGCCCCCAGCGCGCGGCCCGCGCGCACCAGAAGTCCCACGGCTACCAGAGGTCCCACGGCCAGCGGGCGCACCGCGGTCACCCGAGCCGGTCGTCCGGGGGCCTCCCCGGCCTTCCCTGTCGCCCTCGCCGTCGTCGCGCCGGGCCTGGCCGGGGACGCCACGCGTCCATCGCGTTCCTTCCGGCCGCGGCCGCTGCGCAGGCCGCGGTCCACCCCGCCACTCGGTCACGGTGTTACCTTTCCACGAAGTCGCCGCGGTGAGCCAGCCTCGGCTCCGCGACGGCCTGCACCGTCAGCTGGCCGCGGCCCAGACATACTCCAGCCGGCGAACAAAAAGAAGGAGGCCGCTCAACCCAATAAGGGGAGCGGCCTCCTTCAAAATATGCCCGGCGGCGTCCTACTCTCCCACGCGGTCCCCCGCGCAGTACCATCGGCGCTGAAGGGCTTAACTTCCGGGTTCGGAATGGGACCGGGTGTTTCCCCTTCGCTATGGCCGCCGAAACGCTATTGAGATGTAAGTCGGCACGAGGACCCGCCTCGGCCTATCGGCCATCTCTGGCCGACTGGTTCCCGACCGCACCTCGGGAACCGCACAGTGGACGCGAAACACAGTGTTAGCCCAGGGGGATGACCCCCTGGAACCCCCACCGAAAAGAGTAGAAGCCAAGCCTCTCGGCCTATTAGTACCGGTCAGCTCAACACGTTGCCGTGCTTCCACCTCCGGCCTATCAACCCAGTCGTCTAGCTGGGGGCCTTACCGGGTTAACCCCGAGAGAGACCTCATCTTGAGGCGAGCTTCCCGCTTAGATGCTTTCAGCGGTTATCCCTTCCGAACGTAGCTAACCAGCCGTGCCCTTGGCAGGACAACTGGCACACCAGAGGTTCGTCCGTCCCGGTCCTCTCGTACTAGGGACAGCCCCTCTCAAGTCTCTTGCGCGCGCAGCGGATAGGGACCGAACTGTCTCACGACGTTCTAAACCCAGCTCGCGTACCGCTTTAATGGGCGAACAGCCCAACCCTTGGGACCTACTCCAGCCCCAGGATGCGACGAGCCGACATCGAGGTGCCAAACCATCCCGTCGATATGGACTCTTGGGGAAGATCAGCCTGTTATCCCCGGGGTACCTTTTAGCCGTTAAGCGACGGCGCTTCCACATGCCACCGCCGGATCACTAGTCCCAGCTTTCGCTCCTGCTCGACATGTCTGTCTCACAGTCAAGCACCCTTGTGCACTTACACTCGACACCTGGTTGCCAACCAGGCTGAGGGTACCTTTGGGCGCCTCCGTTACCTTTTGGGAGGCAACCGCCCCAGTTAAACTACCCACCAGACACTGTCCCTGATCCGGATCACGGACCCAGGTTAGATATCCAGAACGACCAGAGTGGTATTTCACCGATGACTCCACGGACACTAGCGTGCCCGCTTCACAGTCTCCCACCTATCCTACACAAGCCGACCCAAACACCAATGTCAAGCTGCAGTGAAGGTCCCGGGGTCTTTCCGTCCTGCTGCGCGTAACGAGCATCTTTACTCGTAGTGCAATTTCGCCGGATCCGTGGTTGAGACAGTGGGAAAGTCGTTACGCCATTCGTGCAGGTCGGAACTTACCCGACAAGGAATTTCGCTACCTTAGGATGGTTATAGTTACCACCGCCGTTTACTGGCGCTTAAGTTCTGAGCTTCGCAACCCGAAGGCCGCTAACCCGTCCCCTTAACGTTCCAGCACCGGGCAGGCGTCAGTCCGTATACGTCGTCTTGCGACTTTGCACGGACCTGTGTTTTTAGTAAACAGTCGCTTTCCCCTGGTCTCTGCGGCCACACCCAGCTCAAAGAGCAAGTCTTATCACCGGACATGGCTCCCCTTCTCCCAAAGTTACGGGGATAATTTGCCTAGTTCCTTAACCACGGTTCATCCGATCGCCTTGGTATTCTCTACCTGACCACCTGAGTCGGTTTAGGGTACGGGCCGCTTAGATGCTCGCTGCGAGGCTTTTCTCGGCAGCATGGGATCACTCACTTCGCCAAAATAGGCTCGGCATCAGGTCTCAGACTCATGACGTGCGGATTTGCCTACACGCCGTCCTACACCTTTACTCCAGGACAACCATCGCCTGGTAGAGCTACCCTCCTGCGTCACCCCTTCAGCTTGCCTACTACCGGTTTGGGCCGCAAGCGCGGCCGGATCTTCCCGAAGGAATCACCAGCGTTGCGTGCTTAGCATCGCCAGGTTCGGCATGGGCGCATCTACGCGGGTACGGGAATATCAACCCGTTGTCCATCGACTACGCCTGTCGGCCTCGCCTTAGGTCCCGACTTACCCTGGGCGGATTAGCCTGCCCCAGGAACCCTTGGTCATTCGGCGGAGGGGTTTCTCACCCCTCTTTCGCTACTCATGCCTGCATTCTCACTCGTGTAGCGTCCACGGCTGGATCACTCCGCCGCTTCTCTCGCCACACGACGCTCCCCTACCCATCCGCGCACCTGGACTCTCAACGCTCGGGCAGCCCTGACGACAACCCGCGATGACCGAAGTCATGTTGGATTGAAGCCTCAGCCGCCTCCGCAAAAGAGAGCCGGGCGAACGCGCGAATGCCACAGCTTCGGCGGTGTGCTTGAGCCCCGCTAAATTGTCGGCGCGGAATCACTTGACCAGTGAGCTATTACGCACTCTTTCAAGGGTGGCTGCTTCTAAGCCAACCTCCTGGTTGTCTGTGCAACTCCACATCCTTTCCCACTTAGCACACGCTTAGGGGCCTTAGCTGGTGATCTGGGTTGTTTCCCTCTCGACTACGAACCTTATCGCCCGCAGTCTCACTGCCACGTTCTCACTTACCGGCA
>CAVRHH010000029.1:70000-1290174 GCA_963720945.1 uncultured Actinomycetes bacterium
CTGACGATCACGGCGCTGTTGGCGATGTCCCCGAACTCCAGGAACCGCTCGACCTCGCCCCGGATCCGGTCCACCCATTTGGCCACGACGTCCAGCGGGTTGAGCACACGCTCGGCGGACTTGCCGCTTGGATCACCGATCAGCCCGGTGGCGCCGCCGACCAGGCCGATCGGGCGGTGGCCGAAAAGCTGGAAGCGGCGCATGGTCAGCAACTGCACCAGGTTCCCGATGTGCAGGCCGGGCGCCGTCGGATCGAACCCGCAGTAGACCGTGACCGGGCCTGACCGCAGCGCGTCGCGCAGCTCGTCGAGGTCGGTGGACAGCGCGATCAGGCCACGCCAGCTCAGTTCGTCGATGATGTCGGTCACGGCTGAATCGTGCCATCTCCGCCGCCCGGGGTGGTAACCGTTTCCGTTTTGCCGCGCCGGCGCGGCGCGTACGGCCGGTAGACGGAGACCGTGGGGTCGCCGGCGATCCAGAACCGCCAGGGCACGTCGGCGGCCGAGCTGACGCCGACCCGGGGCCCGGTCAGCACCTTCCCGGGAAAATGGCCCGGCGCGGGGCCCCGGATCCGCAGCGGCGAGCCGGCGGCGCAGACGTCGGCACCGTCCAGGGCACGGTCGATGGCCAGCGCCTGGCAGAGCCGGGCGGGCCCGCGCGCGAGATCGGTGTCGGCGCGGGCGGCGGGCCGTCTGAGCCGGGCTAGCGGAAGCCCCTCGATGAGGACGCCGGCCCGCAGCAGCACTGCCTCGGCCGTGCCCTCGGGCAGGCAGACGAAGTTGACGCAGAAATGCATGCCGTAGGTGAAGTAGACGTAGGAGTGGCCCGGCGGCCCGAACATGACCCCGTTGCGGCGGGTCCGCCCCCGGTAGGCGTGCGAGGCCGGATCTTCGGCGCCGGCGTACGCCTCCACCTCGGTCAGCGCGACCGCGACGAGCCCGTCCGGGGTCTGGTGCTCCAGCACGCAGCCGAGCAGCGCCGGCGCGACCTGCACGGCCCGGCGGGCGAAGAAGGAGCGAGCCAGCACACCCGGCGGGTCCGCGCCGCCGTCCCGCCCGGGCACCGCGGGCGTGCCCGGGCCGGCCGGGTGGCGGTCCCGGCCGGGCACACCAGGAGCCCCGGGGGTCAGCGGGCCGCCCACGCCGCGTGCTGGTCGGCCAGGGCGCGCAGCGCGGCCAGCTGCTCGGCGACCCGCTGCGGTGCCGTGCCGCCCTGCTGCTTCCGCGCGGCCAGGGCTCCTTCGACGGTCAGCACCTGCCGGACGTCGGGCGTCAGGTACGGCGACACCCGCTCCAGGTCGGCGTCGCTGACTTCGTCCAGGTCGACGTCGTGCACCTGGCACCAGACGACGAGGTGGCCGACGATCTCGTGGGCCTCGCGGAACGGGACGCCCCGCTGCACCAGGTACTCGGCCAGGTCGGTGGCCAGCGTGAAACCCGCGCTGGCGCTCGCGGCGACCCGCTCCTCGTGCAGCCGGAACGTCGCGACCAGCCCGGCCAGCGCCGGCAGGACGAGCAGCAGCGTGTCGACCGCGTCGAAGACCGGCTCCTTGTCTTCCTGCAGGTCGCGGTTGTAGGTGAGCGGCAGCCCCTTGAGCGTGGCGAGCAGGCCGGTGAGCCCGCCGATCAGCCGCCCGGCCTTGCCCCGGGCCAGCTCGGCCACGTCCGGGTTCTTCTTCTGCGGCATGATCGACGAGCCGGTGGCGTAGCCGTCGTCGATCTCGATCCAGCCGAACTCCTGCGAGGACCAGAGCACGATCTCCTCGCCCAGCCGCGACATGTGCACGCCGATGAGCGCCGCCGCGAAGCAGAACTCGGCGGCGAAGTCGCGGTCGCTGACCGCGTCCATCGAGTTGGTCGTCGCGGCGGTGAAGCCGAGCTGTGTGGCCAGTTCGCGCGGGTCGAACGGCAGCGACGACCCGGCCAGCGCGCCCGCGCCGAGCGGGGAGATCGCCGCCCGCTTGTCCCAGTCCCGCAGCCGGTCCACGTCCCGCGCGAACGCGTGCACGTGGGCCAGCAGCTGGTGTGCGAACAGCACCGGCTGAGCGTGCTGCAGGTGCGTCATCCCGGGGACGGCCACGCCTGCGTGCCGTTCGGCCTGGCCGAGCAGGGCGGTCTCCAGCTCGGCCAACCGGGAAACGATCATGCGCACGTGGTCCCGCAGGTACAGCCGCAGGTCCGTGGCCACCTGGTCGTTACGGCTGCGCCCGGCGCGCAGTTTGCCGCCGAGGGTGCCGAGCCGCTCCAGCAGCCCGCGCTCCAGGGCCGTGTGCACGTCCTCGTCGGCGGCGGTGGGACGGAACGTGCCGTCGCGGCAGGCGCGGTCGAGGTCGTCCAGGGCGCCCAGCATCGCGTCCCGTTCGGCCTCGGTCAGCAGGCCGGCGCCGTACAGCGCCCGGGTGTGCGCGCGGGAGGCCAGCAGATCGTAGGGGGCCAGCCGCCAGTCGAACTGCACGCTGACCGACAGCCGGGCCAGCGCATCGGCCGGCCCGGACTCGAACCGGCCGCCCCACAGCCGGGTCGGCGCGCTCCCTGCTTCTGTCACTTCTGCCTCAGTTCCTCACCCTGTCCAACCGTACAACCGCGTGCCGCGACGGCACCCCGACGGTGCCCGACGGCACCCCGACCCCGGTCAGCCCACCCGGCGGTCCCGGATCGCCGCGATCTTGCTGGGCAGGCCCCACAGCTCCACGAAGCCCTTGGACAGCGCCTGGTCGAACGTGTCGCCGGTGTCGTAGGTGGCCAGTTCGTAATCGTAGAGCGAAGCGGGGCTGCGCCGGCCGGTAACGACGGCCCGGCCGCCGTGCAGCTTGAGCCGGATGTCCCCGGTCACGTACTCGGACGCCTGCGTGATGAACGCGTCCAGGGCCCGCTTGAGCGGGGAGAACCAAAGCCCGTCATAGACCAGTTCGGCCCACCGCTGCTCGGCCTGCCGCTTGAACCGGGCCAGGTCGCGCTCGACGCAGACGCTCTCCATCTCCTGGTGCGCGGTGATCAGCGCGATCGCGCCGGGCGCCTCGTAGACCTCACGGCTCTTGATGCCGACCAGCCGGTCCTCCACCATGTCGAGCCGGCCGACGCCCTGGGCTCCCGCCCGTTCGTTAATTTCTGTGATGATTTCCAGCGGCGTCTTGGCGGTGCCGTCGACCGCGGTGGGCACGCCGTCGGTGAAGCTGATCACCAGCTCGTCAGGCTCACGCGGCAGGGCGGGGTCGGCCGTGTACTCGTACACGTCCTCCCACGGCCCGTTCCAGATGTTCTCCAGGTGGCCGGTCTCCACCGCGCGGCCCCACAGGTTCTGGTCGATGGAGTACGGCGACTTGGACGTCACGTCGATCGGCAGGCCCTTGTCGGCCGCGAACGCGATCGCCTTGTCCCGGGTCATGCCCGAGTCACGGACCGGCGCGAGCACCTTGACGTCGGGGGCGAGCGCGGCGATCCCCGCCTCGAAACGCACCTGGTCGTTGCCCTTGCCGGTACAGCCGTGCGACAGCATCGAGGCGCCCTTCTCGCGGCACACCCGGACCAGGTGGTCGACGATCAGCGGCCGTGACAGCGCGGAGACCAGCGGATAGCGGTCCATGTACAGCGCGTTGGCGGTCAGCGCCGGCACGCAGTAGTCCGCGGCGAACTCGGCCCGCGCGTCCACCACCTCGGCCTCGACGGCGCCGCAAGCGAGCGCGCGCTTGCGGATGTCGTCCAGGTCCTCGCCGCCCTGGCCGACGTCGATGGCGACGGCGACCACGTCGGCACCGGTCTGCTCGGCGATCCAGCCGATGGCCACGGAGGTGTCCAGGCCGCCGGAATACGCCAGGACGACCCGGTCCTTCTCAGTACTCATTTCCTCATCCTTTGCAGGTGTCAGTAAGTCAGGGGCTCAGGCGCCGCGGACGGCCGCGGCGGTCATCGTCGGCGCTCAGCCAGGGTGAGCAGTTGCGCGGCGAGGTCGGCGCCGCCCGCCGGGTCCCGCGCGATCACCAGCACCGTGTCGTCGCCGGCCACGGTGCCGAGGATGGATGGCCAGGCCGCGTGGTCCATCACCGAGGCGAGGAACTGGGCCGCACCGGCCGGGGTGCGCAGGACCACCATGTTGGCACTGGCCTCGGCCGAGATCAGCAGCTCCGCGGCCACCCGCGCCAGCCGCGGGCCGCCCGGCGGAGCCGTCCCGGCGGCGGTGGCCGTGCCCGTCTCGCCGCCCGCGGGACCCGCGGCGGCCCCGGCACCCACCGGGCCCGCCGATCCGGCCGGCCCCGCTGATCCGGCCGTACTGGGCAGGCCGGGATGAGACCCGGGACCGCCTGGTTCCCCGGGCAGCGCGTACACCAGCGAGCCGTCGGCGGCACGGACCCGGACCGCGCCGAGTTCCTCCAGGTCACGGGACAGCGTGGCCTGGGTGATGGGCACTCCCCGCTCGTTCAGCAGCCGGGCGAGCTCTTCCTGCGACCGGACCTGGCGGTCGGCCAGCGTGGCCGCCACCCACGCCTGCCGGGACGCCTTGGTGCTAGGCCTGGTCACCGTCATCACGCCTGCCCGAGCAGCCAGGTAAGCAGCGCCTTCTGCGCGTGCAGCCGGTTCTCGGCCTGATCCCAGACGGCGCTGTGCGGCCCGTCCAGGACCTCGGCACTGATCTCCTCGCCGCGGTGCGCGGGCAGGCAGTGCAGCACCAGGCAATCCGCGCTGGCGAGGTCCAGCTTGCTTTTGTCCAGACTGAACGGCCTCATGCTGAAGGTCCGCTGGGCGTGTTCGGTTTCCTTGCCCATGGACGCCCATACGTCGGTGGCGAGCACATCGGCGCCGGCACACGCCTCGGCCGGGTCGGCATACCAGCGGACGCTGCCCCGGGTCAGGCTGGCGATCTCGGCGGCGGTAGCCAGCACGGCGTGATCGGGGCGGTACGCCTCCGGCGCGGCGATCCGCACGTGCAGGCCGGCGGTGGCCCCGCCCAGCAGGTAGGAATGCGCCATGTTGCTGGAGCCGTCGCCGAGGAAGGTGAGCGTGAGGTCGCACAGCGCGCCGCGGGCGGCCCGGACGGTCTGCAGGTCGGCGAGCACCTGGCAGGGATGGAACGCGTCGGTGAGCGCGTTGATCACCGGAACGTCGCTGGCGTCGGCCATGGCGGCCACCCGGTCCTGGCCGAACGTGCGCCAGGCGATCGCCGCCGCCTGACGGCTGAGCACCCGGGCGATATCCCCGATCGGCTCGCCGCGGCCGATATGCGTGGTCTGCGTGTCGATGATCAGCGGGGAACCGCCCAGCTCAGCGATGCCGGTCGCGAAGGAGACCCGGGTGCGCAGCGACGGCTTGTCGAACAGCACGGCGACGGTGCGCGGGCCGGCCAGCGGCTTGCGGGCGAACCGGTTCAGCTTCAGCGCGTCGGCGAGATCGAGCACCTCGGCCTGCTCGGCCGGGCTCAGGTCATCGTCCCGGAGAAAATGCCGTACCCCGGTCATGACGCCGCCCCGGCTGCGGCCGCGTCGTCCAGGATGTGCGGCAGCGCGCTGAGGAACGCCGCGGCCTGGGCGGTGGTGATGATCAGCGGCGGCGCGAGCCGTATCGCGTCCGGCTGCACGGCGTTGACCAGGAAACCGGCCCGCCGCGCGGCCGCCTCCACGTCGGCGGCCGCGTTCCTGGCCAGGATCGCGGCCAGCCACAGCCCCTGGCCGCGGACCCCGGCGAGCAGGGGGTGCTGGATCGCCGCGATGCCGTCCCGGAGCTGCTGGCCGACGGTGGCCGCCGCCTGGAGCAGCCCGTCGGCCTCGATGGTCTCCAGCACGGCCAGCGCGGCCGCGCAGGCGACCGGGTTCGCGCCGAACGTCGACCCGTGGTCCCCCTTGCCCAGCACGCTGCCGAACGCGCCGAACCCGACGCACGCGCCGATCGGCAGCCCGCCGCCCAGCCCCTTGGCCAGCGTGAGCACGTCCGGCGTGACGCCTTCGCAGCTGTGCGCGAACCAGTCGCCGGTGCGCCCGATGCCGCTCTGGATCTCGTCGATGACCAGCACCGCCCCGGACGCGTCGCACGCCACGCGGGCCGCCCGCAGGTACCCGGGCGGCGGCGGGATGACGCCGGCTTCGCCCTGGCACGGCTCGACGAACACGGCCGCGCAGTCTGGGCCGGCCGCGGCGCGCAGCGCGTCCGCGTCGCCGAATGGGACGAAGCGCACGTCGATCCCGAACGGGCCGAACGGGTCACGGATGGACGCCTTGCCGGTGAGCGCGAGCGCGCCCATGGTACGGCCGTGGAACCCGTTCTCGGTGGCGACGAAGACGGGGCGTGCCCCGCCCTGGCCCCGCCGGTCCCAGTGCCGCCGGACCAGCTTGATCGCGGCCTCGTTGGCCTCGGCGCCGGAGTTGGCGAAGAAGATCCTGGTGTCGGCCGGGCCCGTACCGGGGCCGAGCAGAGCCAGCAGCCGTTCGGCCAGGGCGATCCCGGGCTCGTGCAGGAACAGGTTCGAGGTGTGCGCCAGCGCGCTGACCTGCCCGGTGACCGCGCCGACCAGGGCCGGGTGCGCGTGGCCCAGCGCACTCACCGCGATGCCGGCGAACAGGTCCAGGTACTCGTGGCCGTCGGCGTCCCACACCCGGCAGCCCTCACCGCGGGCCAGCGCCAGCTGCGGCAGCCCGTAGTTGGGCATCAGCGCGGCGGCGAACCGCTTCTGCATCACTTCCGTCGCGCTCACCGTGGCCCTGCCTCTCCGTGTTCTGCCTCTCCGTGTTCTGCCTCTCCGTGTTCTGCCTCTCCGTGTTCTGCCTCTCCGTGTTCTGCGTTACTGGGTTCTGCCTTGCTGGCCGGTGCGTCGGGGACGACCATCGTGCCGGTGCCGGAATCGGTGAAGATCTCCAGCAGGACGGCGTGCGGCTGGCGGCCGTCGAGCACGTGGGCCTGGGGCACGCCGCCGTGAACCGCGGTCAGGCACGCCTCCATCTTGGGGATCATCCCGGTGCTCAGGCCGGGCAGCATGGTCTCCAGCTCGCCCGCGCCGACCTCACTGAGCACGTCCCCGTCCGGCGGCCACGTCCGGTACAGGCCGGGCACGTCGGTGAGGATCATCAGCTTGGCCGCGCCCAGGGCGACCGCGAGCGCCGCCGCGGCGGTGTCGGCGTTGACGTTGTAGACCTCCCCGTCCGCACCCCGGGCGACGCTGGAGACCACCGGGATGCGCCGGTCGGCGATCAGCGCGCGCACCGCGCCGGGGTCGGTGGCCTGGATCTCGCCGACCAGCCCGATGTCGACCGATTCGCCGTCCACGATGGCGGGCTTGCGGCTGGCCGTGAACATGTTCGCGTCCTCGCCGGACAGGCCGACGGCGAACGGGCCATCCCGGTTGATCAGCCGGACGATGTCCTTGTTCACCTTCCCGGTCAGCACCATGCGGACGACGTCCATCGTCTCCGGCGTGGTCACCCGCAGGCCCGCGGTAAACGTGGTCTCCAGGCCGAGCCGGTCGAGATGCTCGGTAATCTGCGGGCCGCCGCCGTGCACGACCACCGGCCGGAGCCCCGCGTACCGCAGGAACACCAGGTCCTCGGCGAAGGCGGCGCGGAGCGAATCGTCGATCATGGCGTTCCCGCCGTACTTGATCACGACGGTCCGGTCGTGGAACCGGATCAGCCACGGCAGCGCCTCGAGGAGCGTCGCCGCCTTGGCGGCCGCGGTCTCGCTCACCTGGCGTACCGCAGGCCCTCCGGCCTTGTCCACGTTCGCCGTCACGTCGAGTACGCCGAGTTCTCGTACACGTATTCGTCGGTCAGGTCGGTGGTCGCGATGGTGGCGGCGTTCGGCCCGGCGGACAGGTCGATAGTGATCGTGACGTCCCGCGGGGACATGTCGACCTTGGACCGCTCGTCACCGGCGCAGCCGTTCCGGCAGACCCAGATGCCGTTGATCGCGACGTTCAGCCGGTCCGGCTCGAACTGGGCGGCGGTCGTGCCCACGGCGGAGACCACCCGCCCCCAGTTCGGGTCCTCGCCCGCGATCGCGCACTTCAGCAGGTTGCTGCGGGCCACCGCGCGCCCGGCGGCCACCGCGTCGTCCTCGCTGGCCGCGCCGATCACCTCGACCGCGATCATCTTGCCCGCCCCCTCGGCGTCCAGCTGGAGCTGGCGCGCCAGGTCGGCGCACACCTCGGTGAGCAGGCCGGTGAACTCCTCCGGATCCGGCTGGATCCCGGACGCGCCGCTGGCCAGCAGCAGCACGGTGTCGTTGGTGGACATGCAGCCGTCGGTGTCGAGCCGGTCGAAGGTCACCCCGACCGCGGCCCGCAGCGCCGCGTCCAGGCCGGCGGCGGGCAGGTCCGCGTCGGTGGTGAGCACGCACAGCATCGTGGCCAGGCCGGGGGCGAGCATGCCCGCTCCCTTGGCCATGCCGCCGATGGCGTACCCGGTCCCGTCCCCGCCGGCTTCCGGGCCCGCGGCGGCCCGGCGGAAGGAGATCTTGACGACCGTGTCGGTGGTCCGGATGGCGTCGGCCGCGGCCAGTCCCCCGCCGCGGGAGGCCTCGGTGACGCAGGCGTCCACGGCCGGGAGCAGCTTGTCCATCGGCAGCCGCTCGCCGATCAGGCCGGTGGAGCAGACGGCCATCTCACCGGCCGAGTCGCCGAGCGCGGCGGCGAGCCGTTCCGCGGTCAGGTGGGTGTCCTGGAAGCCGGACGGCCCGGTGCAGGCGTTGGCCCCGCCGGAGTTGAGGGCCACCGCACGGACGCGCTCGCCCTGTACCACCTGCTGGGTCCAGAGCACCGGCGCCGCCTTCACCCGGTTGGAGGTGAACGTGCCCGCGGCGGCGCGGGACGGCCCGTCGTTGATGACGACCGCGACGTCGCGGTCGCCGGAGGCCTTGAGCCTGGCCACCACGCCGGCGGCGCGGAAACCGAGCGGGGCGGTGACGCTCACTGGTGCGCTCCTGTGGCCGTGGGGGTCGGGGGGCAGGGGATGCCGGGGGCGGGCAGGGTCATCACGGCGCGACTCCGTAGACGGTGAGGCCGGCCGATTCCGGCAGGCCGAGCATGAGGTTGGCGTTCTGCAGCGCCTGCCCGGCCGCGCCCTTGCCGAGGTTGTCGATCGCCGTGACGACGACGGCCCGGCCCGCGTGGGTGTCGGCCGCAGCCTGCAGCTGAGCCGCGTTCGACCCGGCGGTCGCGCCGGTGCCGGGCCAGTAGCCCTCGGGCAGCAGGTGCACGAACGTCTCCCCCGCGTACGCGGCGCCGATGGATTCGCGCAGCAGCGTGGTGGCCGCCGCCTGCCCGGCGTCCGCGTCCGCGGCGGCGTCCCCGGCCGTGGCGGCGTCCCCGGCCGCGGCGGCGTCCCCGGCCGCGGCGGCGTCCCCGGCGAGGCGCGCCGTGGCGGTGGCGAGGATGCCGCGCGGCATCGGGGCCAGCGTCGGCGTGAACGAGATCGTGACCCGGGCCCCGGCGCCGTCCTGGGCCAGCACGCCCTGCAGGGCTTCCTCGATCTCTGGGGTATGCCGGTGCAAGCCGCCGGCCTTGTAGGCGGACACGGCCCCCATGACCTCGCTGCCCATCAGGTTCGGTGCGGGCGCGCGGCCGGCGCCCGACGTGCCGGAGGCGGCCACGATTACGATGTCGGCGGGCTCGGCCAGCCCGCTGGCCAGCAGCGGGGCGAGCGCCAGGATTGATGCGGTGGCGTAGCAGCCGGGCGCGGCCACCCGGGCCGAGGCGCGGATCCGCTCGCGCGCACCGGGAAGTTCGGGCAGCCCGTAGGTCCAGGTGCCCGCGTGCTCCCCGCCGTAGTACCGCGCCCAGGAGGCCGGATCGGCGAGCCGGAAGCCGGCCCCCAGGTCCACGATCTTCACCGCGGCCGGGAGCTCCGCGGCCAGCGCGGCGGCCTCCGCGTGCGGCATGGCCATGAAGACAAGGTCGGCCCCGGCAAGCACGGCCGGATCCGCGGGGCCGAACGTCCGGTCCGCGAGCCCGATGAGGTTCGGGTGCACGGACGTGACCGGGGCCCCGGCGTTCGACCCGGCCGTCAGCGGGCCGATCTCCAGGTCCGGGTGCCCGGCCAGGAGGCGGAGCAGTTCTCCGCCCGCGTAGCCGCTCGCACCTGCTACTGCGACCCGTGCGCCCATGTCGCGCGTTCCTCCTGCTCCGGCGCTGGCGCGCCGTCGGTGACATCCGAGCCGCCACACCCGCTATTGAAAAATAATGCACTACCCCGAGAACTTATGCAAGGGAATTTGTTCTGGCCCCCGGCAAGTGGCGTGCCCGCCCGGCCCCGGCAAGTGGCGTGCCGGCTTGACCCCGCCAAGCGGCGTGCCCGCCCGGCCCCCCGGCAAGTGACGGGCCCGCACCGCGACGGCGAAAGCTTTGTATGCAGCGGCGCCTTTGCCGCGACCCCGGTGTATGCGCAGGTGCCTCCGCATACATACAGACATGCTTTAAGGGAGGACAGACGTGGACGGTGAGGCGGCTGTGACGGGAGTCGCAAAGCAGAGGCGACCGGGGTGAGACGGGAGAAAGGCGTGCTCGTGGACAACGGGGTGGCGGCTTGGGGGTGCGACGGGAGCGCGGCATTATGGAAGTGAGCGGACCGGGAATGACGGCACGAGGCTGGAACCTGGCGGGTGCGCAACCGGGTCCAAGGATGATGTGAGCCCGAATCCCAGGATGCGGAGTAAGCCAGCAGTGCGTCGCCGCCCGTGCGCAGGCCGTCGGCCTGCGTCTCGCCCCAGCCGCCAGCTGACCGCACCGGCCCGCGCCGGACTGCCTTTCGCCAGGCCCGGACTGCCCTTCGCCAGGCTTTCCCTCGCCAGGCCGGCCTGCGGGCGGTTCCACCGGCCCGGCCGCGCTTCTGGCAGGCTCAGCTTCGCTGAACCGGCCCGTCAGCGGCTCTCCCGCGCCGGGCTGACGGCGCTGGCCGCCGGTCTGGGCCTGGGCGTGCTCGCGGGCTGCGGAACGTCGGGCGCGGCGAGCAACCCGGGCGCCGCCCAGACCTGCGGGACCACCCGGACCGGCGCGAATGTCCCGGTCATCGTCACCATCGACCAGGGATCGGTGTCCTGCACGACCGCGCTTCGGGTGGAAAACTCGTACGCGGCCGTGGTGCGTACCGGCCAGATCCGGGGGACCGGCGGCGGCGCCCCGGTCACGGTGAGCGGCTGGACCTGCCAGGGCTTCCCGACGCCCGAGGTGCTGAAGACCGGCGAGACCTCGGTGTGCCGCGCCGGCGCCGCCGAGGTCCTGGCCGTCCTCCCGCCCCCCAGCGCCGCCCCCTCCTAAGCCCCGGCGGGTGTCACGGGCAGAGAAACTGGGGCATATGGCAGCGTCTGTTTTTAAGTTGGCGGTCTCGGGCGTGTCGCGGGTCCTCGCGGGCGTGGTTGAAGTGTGCTGGCATGGTGTGCCGGTTTTCCGGCAGCACCGCCACCAGCGCATCATCAGTACCCATAGCGCGATCCTGCCACCCAAATCGCGCAATGTCAGATAAAAACCGACGCTGCCCATGTTGCCAGTTTCTCTGCCCATAGGGCCCCTGGTGCCGCCGGCGGGGCAGGGCCGAAGCGGGGCGAGGGCCGGGCCGGGCCGAGTCGGCGGCCGGGCCAAGGCGGGGGCCGGGCGAGGGCGGAGGGCGGGGCGGTTTACCAGAGGCCGAGGAGGGAGCCGAGGGAACGGGCGGCGGGGCCACCTTCGGTTTCGGCGATGCGCAGGGCCGTGGGGACGTCGAGGTCGTCGGCGAGGGCGGCCCGCACCGCGGTGACGGCCGCGTCGTCGTGACCGGCCGGGTCCCGTCCGGGACGGCCCGCCGCCGCGGCGATCCGATCCAGCCGGGCGGCGGCCGCGTCCAGGCCGGCGCGGTCGTAATCCCAGTCCTCGTGCCAGCGGCGGTCCAGGATCAGCAGCCGGACGGCCGCGGCCGGGTAATCAGCGAGCAGTTCCTTGATGAGCACGAGGTTGCCGGCTGACTTGGCCATCTTTGCCCCGGCCACCCGGACGACGCCCGCGTTCAGCCGGGCCCGGGCGAACGGCGTGACGCCGGTGAACGTCTCGGCCAGCGCCGCCTGGTAGGCGTGGTGCGGGAAGCGCAGGTCAGCGCCGCCCGCCTGGACGTCGACGGCCGCGCCGAAGGCGTGCAGCGCCATCGCCGCGCATTCGGCGTGCCAGCCCGGCCGGCCCGGGCCCCAGGGGCTGGCCCAGGCCGGTTCGCCATCCCGGGACGCCTGCCAGACGGCGACGTCGAACGGGTCGTCCTTGCGCGGGTCGCCGGGCTGGTCGCCGTACTCGGCCGCGAGCCGCAGCGCCTCGCCCTGGTCCGGTACGGCCCGCCGGGCGGCGGCGCCGCCGCGGAAGTACACCTGGCCATCCCGCTGGTAGGCCGCCCCCTGGTCCAGCAGGCCGGCCGCCAGCGCGATGACCTGCGGGATGAACACGTGCGCGCGGGGTTCGAGGGCCGGGCGGCCCACCCCCAGCGCGGTCATGTCCTGGTCGAAGTAGAACTGCTGGATGGCGGCGAACCGGTCGTAGGGAGAACCGTCCCGGTTCGCCGCGGCGAGCAGGACGTCGTCGACGTCGGTCACGTTGCGGCACATGATCACTTCGGCGCCGCCGGCGTGCAGGACCCGGGACAGCGTGTCCGCCCAGACGAAGGTCGCGGCGTGGCCCAGATGCGTCACGTCGTAGGGGGTGATGCCGCACACGTACACCCGGGCCCGCCCGGCCAGCGGCAGCGGCGTCCCGCCGAGCCGCAGCGCGGGCGCCAGGCCCACCTCAAGCATCTGATCCATCAGCCCGCCTCACCTGATCACGTTGTGCTGGCGAAAGCGATGCTAGTCCGGTAGGCGACGTCAGGGGCGGGCGCGCGCCGGGGGCCTGGTCCCGGAACGGGCCGCGATCGTGTAGAGGTCACGGGCGGGCCCGGTCAGGCGGCAGCAGGCCGGCCAGACCGCCCGCAGGGTGCGGCGCAGGTCCAGCCCGCTGACCGGCACCGCGCAGAGCGTCCCGGCGGCGAGGTCGGCCGCGACGGCGAGCGAGCTGAGCACCGCCGGGCCGGCCCCAGCGGCGACCGCGGCCTTGATCGCGGTGGTGGAGGACAGCTCCGCGAGCGGTGGCACCCGGTCCAGGCCGACCTGGGCGGCCAGCGCTTCCTCGAGGTAGCGGCGCGTGCCCGAGCCGGCTTCCCGGGCCACCAGGGGGGTGCCCGCGAGCTCGCGGGCGGTGATCCCGCGGCCGCCCCGGCGGGCCCGCAGCGCCCACGGATGGGCCGGGGCGACGATCACCGTCAGCACGTCCGCGCCGACCGGCTCGGCGCGCAGCCCGTCCGGCAGGTCCGGGCCCTCGACGAAGCCCACGTCGGCGGCGTCCGCGAGGACCGCGTCGGCCACGTCGGCGGAATTGACCGCCATCAGCGCGACGGCCGCGCCGGGATCCATGGCCCGCAGCGCGATCAGCCAGGCCGGGAGCAGGTACTCCGCGACGGTCATGCTGGCCGCGATCCGCACCCGGGAGTCGCGCTCCCGGCGCAGCGCGGTGACGCCCGCGTCCAGGGCCGCCGCGGCGTCAATGGCCGCCTGCGCCCAGTCGCCGACCAGCGCACCGGCCGGGGTCAGCCGGGATCCGCGCGGCGAACGCTCGATCAGGGCCAGTCCGAGCTGGCCTTCCAGCTGCCGCATCCGGGCGCTGGCCGCGGGCTGGGACATGCCGTGCTCGGTGGCCGCGCGGCCCAGGCTGCCCAGCCGGGCCACCGTGAGCAGCAGGTCAAACCCGGTGAGGTCGGATACCCGCGATGCCAAGGTCATAAGCAGAGGTTATGACGCCATAGCGCTCTGCCGGCTACCGGAGCCGGCCGCCCTGGCACACAGTGAAGGCATGGCGCAGATTCTCGACGTTCCGCCCGGTGCCGCCGATGCGGACCGGGGCATACCCCGACATGTCCCGTTCGGTCTGTTCAAAGAGCTGGAACGGCCGGGTGGTGTGGTCCGGGACCTCGGCCCGAACTGGTTCGCGGCGGTCATGGGCACCGGCATCGTGGCCAACGCGGGCGCGATCCTGCCGCTGCGGATGCCCGGGCTGCGGGGGTTCGCGACGGTGGTGTGGGGGCTGGCCGCCGTGATGCTGATCGGGCTGACGGCCGCCTGGGCCGCGCACTGGATCCGGTACCCGGAGCGGGCCCGCGGGCACGCCCGGCACCCGGTCATGGCGCAATTCTGGGGTGCCCCGGCGATGGCGCTGATGACGGTGGGCACCGGCACGCTGGTGCTCGGGCGCAGCGTGCTCGGCACGGGCACGGCCGTGCACGCGGACTGGGTGCTGTGGGGCGCCGGGACCGCCCTCGGCCTGGTGACCGTGTGCTGGATCCCGTACCTGATGATGACGCGGCCCGCGATGAGGGCGGACGGATCGCCGGGCGCGTTCGGCGGGTGGCTCATGCCCGTGGTGCCGCCGATGGTGTCCGCGGCCAGCGGCGCGCTGCTGGTGCCCTACGCCGCGCCCGGGCAGGGACGGCTGACGCTGCTGCTGGCCTGTTACGCGATGTTCGGTATCAGCCTGCTCGCCTCGGTGATCATCATCACCCAGATCTGGTCCGGGCTGGTCACCCGCGGGGCCGGGCCCGCGGTGCTGGTGCCGACTCTGTGGATCGTGCTCGGCCCGCTCGGCCAGTCGGTCACCGCCGCGGGCGTCCTGGGGACCGCGGCCGCGGGGGTGCTGCCCGCGCCGTACGCGCCGGGGGCGGCCGTGTTCGCACTGCTCTACGGGGTGCCGGTGTGGGGCTTCGCGATGCTGTGGCTCGTCCTGGCCGCGGCGATCACCGTGCGGGCCGCGCTGAGGGCCACCGGGGGCCTGCCGTTCGCGCTGACCTGGTGGAGCTTCACCTTCCCGGTCGGCACGGTCGTGACCGGGACGATCGCGCTGGCGGCCCGCAGCCACGCGGAGGTGCTGCGCGGGGCCTCCGTCGTGCTGTACGCCTTCCTGCTGGTGGCCTGGCTGGTGGTCGCGGCGTGTACCGCGCACGGCACCGCCACCGGCCGGCTGCTCGGCCCGATGCCCCCGGTGACGCCGCCGGAGCCGGATCGGCGTGACTTTTCCGCAGATGCCGCGGAATACCCACGCCGATCATGAGCGGTCGCGCCGCGGAAGGCCCGGGACAGGCGCAGGCCCGGGACAGGCGAAGGCCGGGATCAGGCGCTGCGGAGGGTGGCGCCCAGGCGTTCGGCGGCCTCGCCGACGGCGGCGTCCCGGGCCACGGCGACCTCGGCCGCGGTCAGCGTCCGGTCCGGGGCGCGGAACCGCAGCGTGTACGCCAGTGACTTGCGCCCCTCCCCCACCTGCGCGCCGGTGTAGACGTCGAACAGCGTGACGTCCTCCAGCAGGGTGCCATCGTCAACCGCGGCCGCGCCGGCCTGCAGGGCGGCCTGGACGTCTGCGGCCGGGACCGCCTCATCGACGATCAGCGCCACGTCCTGGGTAGCGAGCGGGTACGACGACAGCACCGGAGCCTGGACCGGGCCGGACCCCTCCGCGGCGGCCAGGATGGCTGACATGTCCAGCTCCATCGCGCTGGTGCGGGCCGGGAGGCCGAAGGCCTGGATCGCCCGCGGGTGCAGTTCGCCCGCGTAGCCGGCAAGCCATTCGGTCTCCTGCGAGCCGTCGCGGGCCCGTACGAAGATGGCCGCGCAGCGGCCCGGGTGCCAGGGCGCCTGCTTGTCGGCGCGCACGGTCACCGAGACGCGGCAGGTACGGCCAATCTCGCGGGCGGCCTCAATGGCGTCCGCCCAGCATTCGGGGCGGCCTTCGCCCCACCAGCCGGCCGACTCCCGGTTACCGGCCAGCACCGCGGCCACGTGCAGCGGCTGGTCGGGCAGCGCGGCCTCCACCGAGGCCAGTTCCTCGAACGTCGGGGCCCGGCTCACCGGCAGCGCCGGCGGGACGGCCCGGCCGCCAAGCCGGGGCAGGAACACCAGGCTCATCTCGAACAGCGCGACGTCGCCGAAGCCCCGCCCGATGTTGCGGTTAAGCACGCGGAACAGCCCGGGCAGCAGCGTGGTCTGCAGCAGCGGCTCGTCTTCGTTGAGCGGGTTGGCCAGGGCCAGCATGTCGCGGCGGGGGTCCTCGGGCGGCAGCTGGAGCGCGTCGGCGTCGGCCGCGGAGACGAACGGAGCGGAGAGCACCTCCACGTAGCCGGCTCCGGCCAGGCCGCGGCCGACCGCGCGGCGCAGCCGCTGCCGGACGGTCAGCCCGTGCCCGGCGAAGGCGCGCGGACGGTGGACCGGGATGTTCTCGTAGCCCTCCAGCCGGATGACCTCCTCGGCCAGGTCGGCCGGATCGGTGAGGTCGGACCGCCACGACGGCGGGGTCACCACCAGCGCGTGCTCCGCGCGGTCGTGCTCGGTGGCGCAGCCGACCTGGCGGAGCCGGTGCACCACGACGTCGAGGCCGTAGACGACGCCGGCCACCCGGTCCGGGTAGTCGGCCGTCATCGTGATCATGACCGGGGGCACGTCCACGTGCGCGTGCGTGCAGCCCGGGATGATCTTCCCGTGCCCGAGCGACGCGAGCATCGCGACCGCCTTGGCCGAGGCGCGCAGCGGCAGCTCGCGGTCGACGCCGCGCTCGAACCGGTAGGACGCCTCGCTGTGCAGCCGGTGCCGCCGGCTCATCCGCGCCGTGCCGGCCGACGAGAAATGCGCCGCCTCGATGAGCAGGTCGGTGGAGTTCTCGTCGATCTCGGTGGCCAGGCCGCCCATCGTGCCGGCCAGCGAGATCGGCCCGGAATCATCGGCGATGACGATGTCGTCCGGGTCCAGGTCCCGGACGACGTGATCGAGGGTTTCCAGCCGCTCCCCCGGCGCCGCGCGGCGCACCACGATCGGCCCGCTGAGCTTGGTGCCGTCGAACGCGTGCAGCGGCTGGCCGAGCTCGAGCATGAGGTAGTTGGTGACGTCCACGGCGAGGGAGACGGTCCGGATGCCGGAACGGGCCAGCCGGACGCGCATCCACAGCGGCGTCGGCGCCCCCGGCTGGAAGTCCCGCACCTCGCGCAGCACGAATCGGTCGCACGCGGACGGGTCGGCGATGCTGGCCTGGCGGATGTCACCGGACACCCAGCCGAGGTCGGCGCCGAGCCCGGCGTGCGCCGGCAGCCCCGCGTCGGCCGGGTCGGTGAACGGCACCCCGAACGCGATCCCGAGCTCGCGGGCGACGCCGCGCACGGACACGCAGTCACCGCGGTCCGGGGTCACGGCGATGTCGAGCACCTCGTCGCGCAGGCCGGCGTAGCGGACGAAGTCCGCGCCGAGCGGGGCGTCGGCCGGCAGCACCAGGATGCCGGAGTGGTCGGTGCCGATGCCGAGCTCGTCGGCGGCGCAGATCATGCCCTCCGACCGGCGGCCGTAAGTCTTCCGCGCGCCGATCTCGAACCCGCCGGGCAGCACCGCGCCCGGCTTGGCCAGCGCGATCCGGTCACCGACCGCGAAGTTGGTTGCGCCGCAGATGACCCCGAAGGTACCGTCGCCGGCGGCACCCTCGCCGTCCGTGCCCTCGGGCCCGGCGCCGTCGCGCTCTGCGTTCTCGTGCCCCCCGTCCTCTGCGTTCTCGTGCCCCGCGTCCTCGCGGGCGGCGCCTTCGGCCCCGGCGTCCGCGCGGGTGTCGTCCTCGCCGGTGTCGTCCTCGCCGGTGTCGTCCCTGGTCGTGACCCGGCAGTAACGGATCGGCTTCTTGAACTCGGCCAGCTCCTCGATCGCCAGCACCTTGGCCACGACCACGCCGCTGATGTCGTGGCCGGCCGGCTCGACGGACTCGACCTCCAGGCCGGCCGCGGTCAGCCGGCGGGCCACCTCGGCCGGTTCGGTGGACACCTCTACCGGCGCGTACTCGCGCAGCCAGGAAAGCGGAAGCTTCATCGTCAGATCTCCGTCCCGAATGCCCGGCTGAACCGCACGTCACCCTCGATGGTGTCGCGGATGTCGGTGACCCCGTGGCCGATCATCAGCGTCCGCTCGATGCCGAGGCCGAACGCGAACCCGCTGTACCGGCGGGGGTCGACGCCGCTGGCCACCAGCACGCGCGGGTTGACCATGCCGCAGCCGGCGATCTCGATCCAGCCCTGCGACCGGCACACACGGCACGGCTGGCCGCCGGGCCGGGTGGACGCGCCCCGGCAGATGTGGCACTCCATGGACACGTCCCCGGACGGCTCGGTGAACGGGAAGAAGTCCGGCCGGAACCGCGTCCGCAGCCCCTCGCCGAACATCGCGTCCACAAACGACTGGATCGCCCCGCGCAGGTCGGACATGGTCAGGCCCTCGTCGATAGCCAGGCCCTCGATCTGGTGGAAGACCGGGCTGTGCGTGGCGTCCAGCGCGTCGGCGCGGAAGCACCGGCCCGGGCTGACCACGTACAGCGGCAGCGGCCGGCTCAGCATGGCGCGGATCTGCACCGGGGAGGTGTGCGTCCGCAGGATCACCCCGGAGTGCGGCGGGCCGCCGCCGGAGCGCCCGTCGTCGGCATCCTTGGGGCCGGCCACGAACAGCGTGTCCTGGGCCTCGCGGGCCGGGTGGTCCGGGGGGAAGTTCAGCGCGTCGAAGTTGTACCACTCGGCCTCGGCCTCCGGTCCCTCCGCGACCTCGTAGCCCATGGCCACAAAGACGTCGGTGAGCCGGTCGGCGGCCATCGTCACCGGATGCCGGGCCCCGGGCGGCACCCGGTCCCACGGCAGCGTCACGTCGACGGCCTCGGTGAGCAGCACCCGCCGGTCCCGGTCCGCCTCGAGCGCGGCGGTGCGCCCGGCCAGGGCCTTCTTTACCTCGCCGCGGGCCGCGCCAACCCGCTTGCCGGCGTCGGCCCGGGCCTGCGGCGGCAGCGCGCCGATCTCGGAGTTGGCCAGCGTCAGCGGCGCCTTGTCGCCGAAGTGCGCGATCCGCGCCTCCTTCAGCTCATCCAGCGTCTGCGCCGCGGCGATGGCCGCCAGCGCCTCATCGCGCATCCGTGCTACCTCGTCGGGCGACAACGGCGTCACCTCCACGGGGTCGTAGTTCGTGTTGGGTCCGGACATCGGGCCTTTCCTCGCGGGCCGAGCGGGTTTACTGCAGGTCTGGTGGTGGTTCCGGCGTCAATGATGCCGAACGGGACGTAGTAGGCGTCGGCCCGGCGCCGGGGCGGTCCCGGGCACACGTTCCGTGCGCAGGGCTCGCCGGACGGGCAGCGGCCGCCGGGTACCCCGGGGAACCGGGAACGGGTGCAGGGTAGCCGAAGGACGCGGGCGCGCCGTGGGTGGCCCGCGGAACGTCCGGCTCGCCTAGGCGGCAGGAGTCCCTGCGGGCATGGTAAATCGGAACTCCGCTCCGCCGCCGGGCGCGCGGCCCACGCTGATCGTGCCCCCGTGCGCTTCGACCAGCCCCTTGACGATGTAAAGGCCGAGACCGGTGCCGCCGCGCCGCTTACCCCGCCAGAACTGCCGGAACACGCGTGAAGCGAGGTCGGGGGCGATTCCCTCGCCCTCGTCCTGCACGGATACCGCTACAGCGTCGGCGCCGGCGCCGGCGGCTGGCTCTACCACGACAGTCACCGTACCAGCACCGTGCCGTACCGCGTTCTCCACGAGATTGGAAAGGATCTGGTCCACCTTGTCGGCGTCCAGCCAGGTCTCGGGCAGGCCGTCGCGGGCCTCCAGCCGGAACCGGTCCTCGGGCTCACCCGCCGCGATGCGCCCGGCGATGATCTTACGGGCGCGCTCGGGGACGTCGACGAGCTGGCGGTGGACCTCCAGCCGCCCCGATTCGATCCGGGAGACGTCGAGCAGTTCGGTGATCAGGCGGGTGACCCGGTCCGCGTCCGCGTTGACGGTCTCCAGCATCACGCGCTTCTGGTCGTCGGTGAACCGGTGCCACTTGGCCAGCAAGGTGGCGGTGAACCCCTTGACGCTGGTGAGCGGGGACCGCAGTTCGTGCGCGACGGTCGAGACCAGGTTGGCGCGGCTGCGCTCGAGGCGGGCCCGCTGGCTGGCGTCGTGCAGCGAGACGACCAGCCGCAGCACGGCGTGGCGGCGCGGTTCGCGGACGTAGCGGACGACGACGAGCACCTCGGTGCCGTCCCGCAGGTAGAGCGCCCGTTCCGGGTGCCGGTTACGGATCTGCAGGCCGTGGTAGGGGTCGGTGCAGGCCCACCAGTCGCGGCCGTCGGCGTCGCGCAGCGGGAGCACGTCGAACAGGTCCTTGCCGAGCGCCTCGGCGGGATCGACGTCGGTCAGGTGCGCCGCGGCCTGGTTGAAGACGGTGACGCGGCCCGCTTCGTCGGCGACGACGAGGCCGTCGGGAAGCTCGTCCGCGATGACGAGCCAGCCCAGGCCGCCGGGCACGCCGCAAGCCTCGGCGAACGCGTCGGGCCCCGGCAGCCTGCCCGCGTTCACGGGCTCGCCGGGCCAGCCCAGGGCTGCTCGGCTCGTCATGATCTACCCACTCGAACGACGCCTCCATCTGGCACGTCCGCCCACTCCGGCTCGTCAGCCGCGCTGCGACCATCACCCATAGCGCGTGACGGAATGTGATGTGACTCTAGCGTGGCCGCGTTCGGGCAACAGCCCCACACCACCGATTGTGCGGCATGATGAGCGAAATGCCATATCTCGTAAGCGTTCCGTCAGAATCAGGCCTCCTGGCGGCCTCATCCTCGTGCTCACCCCCGCCATCCTCCCCGCCCCGGCCGGGTCCTCGGTCGGGGCGGAGGTGGGGCCCCGGCGGGCGGGGGTGGGGGCGGGGCCCAGCTGACGGGGGTGGGGGCGGGGGCGGGCCCAGCTGACGGGGGCGGGGGGCCCTGGCGGGCGGGGGCATCAGGCGGTGCGCTGGGCGCGGGCGCACGCGTAGAGGCAGACGGCGGCGGCGGTGGCCAGGTTGAGGCTCTCGGCGCGGCCGTAGATGGGGACCGCGACGCTCTCGTCGGCCAGCGCGAGCAGTTCGGACGGCATGCCCCACGCCTCGTTGCCGAAGATCCAGGCTGTCGGCGCGGCCAGCTCCGCGGTGGTCAGCTCGTCCAGGGTGCGGCCGCCCCGCGCGTCGGCCGCGAGCACCCGGAGCCCGGCGGCGCGCAGCGCGGTGACCGCGCGATCCGGCGGGACCCCGGCCACCACCGGGACGTGGAACAGGCTGCCGGCCGACGCGCGGACGCATTTGCCGTTGTAGGGGTCGACCGACGCGTCGGAGAAGATTACGGCCTGCGCGCCCGCCGCGTCGGCGGTACGCAGCACCGTCCCGGCGTTCCCCGGATCGCGCACGCTGGCCAGCACCGCGGCCAGCCGCAGGGGCGCGGCACGGTCCGGGCCGGCGTCTCCCCCGGCGCCGCCCAGGGCCTCGGCCAGCGGGACGTCGACGAAACCGCAGACGGCGAGCAGGCCCTGCGGGGTGACCGTCTGGGCCAGCTCGGCCATCACCTCGCCGCTGACCAGATGCACCGGGATGCCGACGCGGGCCATGGCGGTGACCAGATCGGCGTGCCGGGCCCGCGCTTCCGCGGTGACGAACAGCTCGGTGACCGGGGCCCCGGAGCCGAACGCCTCCGTAACGGCTTGCGGGCCTTCCGCCAGGAAGGCCCGCGCACGCTGCCGGAACGCCCGTTTGGTCAACCGGCGCGCGGCTTTGAGCCGGGGCGAACGGACGCTGGTGTACGCCAGGCCGGGCGGGGCCGTCATGGACGTCCCAGCGCCCGGTTAGGGCCGGCCCGGCCGCGGTGATGACCCGCGCCGCCGGGCCCGCCGGGCCCGCCGAGCCGGCGCTGGCCGCTGCCGTCAGGCAGCGGCACTCGATGCGCCGGCGTCTTCCGGCAGGGACTTCTTCGCCACCTCGACCAGCGCGGTGAACGCGGGGGCGTCTGCCACGGCCAGCTCGGCCAGCATGCGGCGGTCGACTTCGACGCCGGCCGCCTTCAGGCCCTGAATGAAACGGTTGTAGGTGATGCCGTTGGTACGGGCCGCCGCGTTGATGCGCTGGATCCACAGCCGCCGGAAGGCGCCCTTGCGGTCCTTGCGGTCCCGGTACGCGTACGTCATCGAGTGGAGCATTTGCTCCTTGGCCTTGCGGTACATCCGCGACCGCTGGCCGCGGTAACCGCTCGCCCGTTCGAGGACGACGCGGCGCTTCTTGTGGGCGTTGGCCGCCCGCTTGACGCGTGCCATTTCTTCGTAACTCCCTCAGCTCGCGGGCCGGGCTACTTCCCCAGCAGCTTCTTGATCTCACGGACGTCGCTGGGTGCGACGCTCACTTCACCGGCGAGCCGGCGCGTCACGCGGGACGACTTGTGCTCCAGCAGGTGGTTTGTGTTGGCGCGGCGGCGCATCACCTTGCCGGTACCGGTCAGCCTGAAGCGCTTCGCGGCCCCGCTGTGGGTCTTCATCTTCGGCATGGTCGCCGTCGTCTCCTCATTCTGTGCGTGCCCCGGGGTTCCGGGGCACGTTGTCCGTACCTGTGCCGGTGCCGGGTTCTGTGCGTGCCCCGGGGTTCCGGGGCACGTTGTCCGTACCTGTGCCAGTGCCGGGCCGTACGGGCCGGCACCTGGCACTCGTGCGTCAGGCGTTGGGCAGGCGTCCGGTCAGTTGGCCGAGACTTCCTGGCCTGGCTGCTTGGTCCCCTGCTCGCTGTCCGCGGCCCGCCGGGCCGCGGACGCCGCAGCGGCGTGCACGGCGCGCGGGCCGGGAACCGGCCGGGCGGGCGCACGGTCCGCAGGCGGCGGCGTGGGCCTGGCCGCTGCGGGCCGGGGCGCCGCAGGCCGGGGCGCCGCAGGCCGGGGAGCCGCGGGCTTGGCCTGTGCGGGCTTCGCCTGAGCAGGCTGCGCCTGGACGGGCTCCGCCTGCGCCGGCTGGGCCTGGACCGGCTGGGCCTGGACCGGCTGGGCCTGGACCGGCTGGGCCTGGACCGGCTGGGCCTGGACCGGCTGGGCCTGGACCGGCTCCGCCTCGGCGGGCTGGGCCTGGACGGCCTGGGTTCGCGGGCCCCGCTCGGTCTGCGGAGAACGCTCCGGGCGCTCGGGGTGGGAGCGCTCGGCCTGCTGGTGCACGGGACGGTCGGCCTTGGCATCGCTCTTCCGGCGGTGCGGGCCGATCACCATGGTCATGTTCCGGCCGTCCTGCTTGGGCTGGGCTTCGACGAAGCCAAGCTCATCGACGTCGCCAGCCAGGCGCTGCAGCAGCCGGAACCCCAGTTCGGGCCGGGACTGCTCACGCCCGCGGAACATGATCGTCACCTTGACCTTGTCCCCTGCCTTGAGGAACCGCTCGACGTGGCCCTTCTTGGTGCCGTAGTCGTGCGGGTCGATCTTCGGCCGGAGCTTGATCTCCTTGATGACCGTCTGGGCCTGGTTCTTACGTGATTCCCTGGCCTTGAGCGCGGACTCGTACTTGAACTTGCCGTAGTCCATGAGCTTGCAGACCGGTGGCCGCGCCGTCGGCGCGACCTCAACCAGATCGAGGTCGGCTTCCTGGGCCAACCGGAGCGCGTCGTCGATCGAAACGATCCCGACCTGCTCGCCGGCGGGTCCGACCAGCCTGACCTCGGGAACACGGATGCGCTCGTTTATACGCGGTTCGGCGCTGATGTGACCTCCTTGAGTCCCATCACTGCCACTGGAATCTCCGGCGGCAGACTGCCCGTTACTAAGCCTGCCGGGCCGGCCCGGACGCGGCATTCCGCCGCATACGAGAAAAGCCCCGCACGCCGTGCACGCGGGGTAACCACCATAGCGGGCAATGCCCCGCATCACCACTGTGACACTGGCAGCCCGCCAACGCCAGATCCGCGCGGCCCCCGCATGCCCGGTTTCTCCGGGCGTCAGGGCCGTCGCATCCGGCCTGACCTGCCAGCCTGCGGCTGGCGAGGTGGGAGGTGGTCCTCCGCTTACACGTCCGGTATCGCACACCGGACTAGTCGTCGGCTAAGGGTAACAACAATTTCGCCGGCAGCGGTATTTCTGCGCCGATCGGCGCGCCCGTGGCGCGCTCAGTTGAGCACGCGGCGGCGGAACGTCCGGGCGCCCCGGGTGTGGGACCGGGCCCGCAGCCCGCGCGGGACCTCGGCTGGCTGCGGTCCTGCTGTGTGCCGGACGACATCGCGGCGGCCGTGTCCCCCTCCTGAGTGGCTCCGGCCGTCCCGGCGGCCCGCTCAGCGGGCTGCCCGGCAGGCAGTTCAGCCGGGGGTTCAGCGCGCGGCGGCGGCCGAACGGCGGTCCAGCTCGGCCTGGCCGGCGGCGCGCATTGCCGCGAGCGGAGCCGCCGGCGACCGGTCATCAGCTCGAACTGGCCTCCCGCCTGGTGCAGCAGCAGCTCGAACCCGCTGATCACGGTGGCCCCGGCGGCTTCCGCGGCCCGGGCGAGCGTGGTAGGCCACGGGGCGTACACCACGTCGAACACCACCCGCGGGGTCTGCGCCCCGGGCCAGGCCCGTTCGGCATAAAAATCAGCGGCACCGGCCGGGACGGTCGAGATCAGCAGGTCCTGGCCCGCGAGCGTGCCCGCCGCGGCCAGCGGCCGCAGCTCCACCTGGACGCCGAGCCGCTGCGCGACCCTCCGCAGCGGGGCCGCCCGGGTCTCGTCACGGACCGCGACCGTGGCGGCGCGCAGGCCGGTCTCGCGCAGCGCGGCCAGCGCCGAGCAGGCCGTCGCGCCGGCGCCGAGGATCACCGCGGAGCGCGGCGCGGGCACGCCGGCTCCGGCCAGCACGGCCACCATCCCGGCCACGTCGGTGTTGTAGCCGCGGCGCCGCCCGGCGGCGAACACCACCGTGTTGGCACCGCCCACGTCGGCCGCGAGCGGGTCCACGTGATCCAGCAGCGGCAGCACGGCGCGCTTGAGCGGCATCGTGAGCGACAGGCCTGCCCAGCCGGCGCCGTCCGCGCCGCACGCGCCGACCACCGCGGGCAGACCGGCCTCGTCGCACTCGATCGCCTGGTAACTCCACCCCTCCAGGCCGGCCGCGGCGTAACCGGCCCGGTGCAGCACCGGGGACAGCGAGTGGGCGATCGGTGACCCGAGGATGGCGGCTTTCATCGGCGCCATGCTAGACGGCCTGTCCATTCACTTCACCTGGGAAGCGTCTGGTAAAACGTCGTCACGCCGTTCGTGCCGGACACGAAGTAGAGCCAGTTGCCGGCCGCCGGGTGCAGCGCCGCCTGGATGGCGGCGTTCCCCGGGCTGTCGATCGGCCCGGGCGGCAGCCCCTTGTGCACGTAGGTGTTGTACGGGGTGTTGATGTGGGTCTGCGCGATGGTGGCACTCGTGCCGTATAGGTGCAGCCCGTAAAACACCGTGCTGTCGAACTGCAGCGGCATGTTCGCCTGCAGCCGGTTGAGGACCACGCGGGCGATCTTCGGGTAGTCCGTGACCCGGCCGCCCTCGGCCTGCAGCAGGCTGGCGACCGTGATGACCTGGCCCGGGGTCATATGGGCCTGGGCCGCGGCCGCGTTCAGGTTGATGTTCACCGCTTCCTGGTTGAAGCGGTTGACCATGGTCTGCAGAACGGTCGTCGCGGTCATGTTCGGCTGGACATCGTAGGTGGCCGGGAACAGGTACCCCTCCGGATTGCCGTTGGCGTAGCTGGGCAGGCCGAGTGAGCCCCGGCTGGCCAGGGCCTGCTGGTAGTCGGCCAGCGGGATCCCGGATTTGGCGCCCAGCGCGGTCTCGATCTGGGAGAGCCGCCAGCCCTCCGGGATGGTGATCTTGTCCTCGATCCGCGCGGCCGGGTTGAGCAGCAGCGCGAAGGCCAGCGTCGCCTGCATCTGCTTGTGCATCCGGTAGAAGCCGGGCTCCAGGCCGCGGGAGTCGGTGCTGTGCTCGGCGGCCAGCTCGAACGCGCGGACGCTCTTGACCACGCCCAGCGTGACCAGCCGCTGGCCGACCTGGGTGGCCGTCTGGCCGGACTGCACCTGGACGATCGCCTGGCCCGTGCCGCCACCCGTGTAGTCGGACGGATGGTATTTGCTCATGTACAGACCGTATACGTAGACGCCGCCGATGATCAGCGGGGTGAGGATGACCGCGACCGCGATCAGCGGGGCGATCCAGCGCGACCGGCGCCGCTTGCGGCCGCCCCCGCCGGAGCCGCGGCCCCGGCGGTGCCCGCCGCCGTCGCCGTCCTCGCCGTAACCGTCGTCGTAGCCGTCCTCATCGTCGCGGTAGCGCGGCCCGCCGAGGCCGGGCACGAAGCGGTCGTCCTCTTCGTAGCCGTCGTCGTACGAGTCCTGCCACGACAGCGTACCGGGACCGGAACCCGCGGGCCCGTCCGGGCCTGGCTCGTCACGGTGCCGCCGCCCGCGGTAGGCGGCGGGTTCGTCCGGTTCCGGCGGCGCATTCCGCTGGCGCGGGCCACGGTGGCCCGCGGGCTCATCCGGGGCGGGCGGCTCGCTGCGCTGGCGCCGGCCCTCGTAGGCGCCGGGCTCATTCGGTCCGGGCGGCACGTTCCGCTGGCGCCGGCCCTCGTAGGCGCCGGGCACAGCTGGCCCGGGCGGCAGGTCCTGCTGGCGCCGGCCCTGGTAGGAGCCCGGATCGGCGGATTCGGGCGGCACGTTGCGGTGACGCCGGCCCCGCGGAGCGCGCGGATCGGCGTACCGGCCGTCCCGCTGAGAGGGGCCGCCGGCCGGGTACGCCGCGTCACTCCCGGCGGGCTCGCCGGGCTGGTACGCGGCGGGCCGGTAAAGGTCGGCACGCCCATACTGCCCGTCGCGCGGGCGATCGTCCGGACGGCGGCCGTCATCTGCCCCGTCGCCACGTGACCCGTCGCCACGCGGGTAACCAGTCTGGCGCTGGTAGCCGGCGGCGCCCTGACCATCATCGTCACGCTGGTACCGGCCATCACGCTGGCCAGGCCCGCTGCGCTGGGCGTAACTCGGATCGGTCAGCGGATCGGGGCGGCGCTGCGCTCCGGCCGCCCTGGCTCCCGGCCGGGAAGCGTCCTGGCCGGGTGCATGGCCCGGCTGGGTTCCGTTCGGCTGGGTTCCATCGGGCTGTGGGCCGCCCGGCTGCGGGCCGCCCGGCTGCGCGCTGCGCCGGCTGCCCTGGTAGGACGCGCCCGGCCGGTCCGGGCCATCCCCCTGGCCCGCGTGCCGCCCGCCCGGCGGAAGCGCGGCCCGCGGCGGTGTACCGCGCTGCCCATGACCGCCCGCGACGGGGCCGCCCGGCGAGCGGCCGCCGGGGCCCGGGACCGGGCGCGCGCCGCCGTCCGGGGCCGGCCAATACGGCCCGTGCCCGTGGCGCCGGGCGAGCGGCCGTGGCCGCCCGGGGCCGTTCCCGTCGTGTCCGGCGAGCGGCCGTAGCCGCCGGGCACCGTCCCCTCGGCGTCCGGTCCCCAATTGACCGCCGCCGGCTGTCCAGAGCCGGAGGCCTGACCGTAGCCCGCCGTCTGGCCGTACCCGGAGGGCTGGCCAGAGCCCGCGGGCCGCCCCGCCGGGCGGGCGGGCGGGCCTGCCCCGTCGGCCGGCCATGGCGGTTCCGGCTCCGGCTCCGGCTCCGGCTGGACGGGCCTCGCGTGCCGGCGCACGCTACGGCCCGGTTCCGGCTGTTCGTCGGTCATCCTGCGGCTCCGCCCGCCCGGGGGCCCGGTTCTGGCACGAGCTCGCCCGGCGGCTGGCCCGTGGCCCGCTCGGCGTCCAGCGCGGCCTGGAGCAGCACGGCGGCCGCCGCCTGGTCGACCACGGAGCGGCGGGCCCGGGAGTTCTTCCCGCCCTGACGGAGCACCGCGTGCGCCGTCGTGGTCGTGAAACGCTCGTCGAACAGCCGGACCGCGACCGGTGCGATCCGGGCCGCCAGCGCCGCCGCCACCTCGCGCGCGCCGGCGGCGGCCGGGCCTTCCCGCCCGGCCAGCGTCGTGGGCAGCCCGATGATGACCTCCAGGGCATCGTGCTCGGCGACCAGCCCGGCGAGCCGGTCCAGGTCACCGCGGCCGTGCGTGATCACCTCGAGCGGGCTGGCCAGCACGCCGCCGGGATCGCTGCGGGCGACCCCGACGCGCACCGAACCGACGTCCACGCCCAGCCGGACACCCGTTCTCACGCCGGTCTCACCAGACAGCAAGGGCAGCATGCCATCACGTTAACCTGCCGGCCTAGGCGGCGTCCCTCAAAGTATCCCGAACCGCCGCAAAGGCCCCGTCGATCACGCCTGTCCCGCGGTCGGCCAGCGGCGCGCCGCCTCCCTGCGCGACGTCCGGCTTGCCGCCGCCGCCACCACCGAGCGCCCGCGCCGCGGCGCCGACCAGCTGGCCCGCGGCCAGGCCGCGGTTGCGTCCCGCGTCGTTCACGGCGACCACCACCACCGGCCGGTCGGTGGGGACGCCCACCACCATGACCGCGCCCGGCCGCCCAGCCGGCAACCGGCCCCGGATGTCGAGCGCGAGCTTGCGGATGCTGTCGGCGTCAGTGCCGGGCGGCACCTGGTGCGCGACGAAGGCGATGCCGCCGATGTCTTCGGGCCGGGCCGCCAGATCCCCGGCCACTTCGAGCAGCTGGGCGCTGCGCACGCGCTGTAGTTCGCGTTCCGCCTCGCGGAGCCGGGTCACCAGCGAGGAGACCCGTTCGGGCAGCTCCTCCCGGCGCGCCTTGAGCTGCTCGCTGAGCTGGCTGACCAGGATGTTCTCCTTGGCCAGGAACCGGAAGGCGTCGATCCCGACCAGCGCCTCGACGCGGCGTACCCCGGAGCCGATCGACGATTCGCTGAGCAGCTTGACCAGGCCGAGCTGGCCGGAGTGCGCCACGTGGGTCCCGCCGCACAGCTCACGCGAGTAGTCACCGACCTCGACGATCCGGACCTCGTTCCCGTACTTCTCGCCGAACAAGGCAAGCGCGCCCATCGCGCGCGCCTCGTCAATCGACGTGTGGAACGCACGGACGTCCAGGTCGTTGATGAGCACCTGGTTGACCTCGTCCTCGGCCTCGTTCAGCACCGCCCGCGGGACGGCGCCGGGCGCGGTGAAGTCGAACCGCAGCCGCCCGGGCGCGTTCTCCGACCCGGCCTGCGCGGCCGCGTCGCCGAGAGCGCCGCGGATGGCCCGGTGCACGAGATGCGTCGCGGTATGCGAGCGTGAGATGGCCCGGCGCCGCTCGATGTCGATCTCCGCGTACGCGGGCGCGCCCACCGTGACCTCGCCGGACCGCACCACGCCCCGGTGCACGATGAGCCCGGGCAGCGGCGCCTGGACGTCGAAGACCTCGACCTCGCTGTCCGGCGTGCCGCCCACGCCGGCGACCCGGATCACGCCCGCGTCGGGCAGCTGGCCGCCGCTTTCCGCGTAGAAGGGCGTCCGGTCGAGCACGACGGAGACCTTCTCGCCCTGGGCCGCGGTGGTGACCGGCAGGTCGTTCACCAGCAGGCCGGCGACCGTCGCCTCGGTCGCGAACTGGTCGTACCCGAGGAAGCTGATCGCCCCGGTGCGCTCGCGCAGGTCGGCGAGCACGGAGATGTCGGCGTTGCCGGTCTTCTTCTGCGCGGCGTCGGCCTTCGCGCGCTCGCGCTGGGCCGCCATCAGCCGCCGGAACCCCTCCTCGTCCACCGACAGCCCCTGCTCCTGGGCCATCTCGAGGGTCAGCTCGATCGGGAAGCCGTAGGTGTCGTGCAGCTGGAACGCCTGCGCACCGGACAGCGTGGCCGACTTCTTCCGCCGCGTCTCCTCCATCGCCGCGTCGAAGATCGCGGTGCCGGTGCGCAGCGTGCCGAGGAACGCCGCCTCCTCCGCGTCGAGCACGGTGTGGATGTTGGCCGCGTCGCGGCGCAGTTCCGGGTACAGCGGGGCCATCGCCTCGATCGCGGTGGTGCCCAGCTCGTGCAGGTAACGCTCGCCGCCAGAGGCCCCGCCGCCGCGCTGGCCGCCGGCCAGCATGCGGAGGTTCCGGATGCTGCGGCGCAGGATCCGCCGCAGCACGTAGCCGCGCCCCTCGTTGCTCGGCAGCACCCCGTCCTCGACCAGCATCACCGACGCGCGCAGGTGGTCGGCGACGACCTTCAGCGCGATGTCGGCCCGGGCGTCCTGGCCGTACCGCTGCTCGGTGAGCTCGGCCGCGCGGTCCAGGATCTTCCAGGTGGTGTCGATCTCGTAGATGTTGTCGACGCCCTGCAGGATGGCCGCCATCCGCTCCAGGCCCATCCCGGTGTCGACGTTGCGGAACGGCAGCGGGCCCGCGACGTCGAAGTCGGTCTTGCTGCGCACCGCGCTGAGCTGGTCCTGCATGAAGACGAGGTTCCACACCTCCAGGTAGCGGTCCTCGTCCGCTTCCGGGCCGCCGTCCCGGCCGTACTCCGGGCCGCGGTCGTAGTAGATCTCCGAGCAGGGGCCGCCGGGACCGGGAACCCCCATGCTCCAGTAGTTGTCAGCCAGGCCGCGGCGCTGGATCCGGTTCTCCGGGAGCTTGACCACATCCCGCCAGATCTCGTAGGCCTCCACGTCCTCGGGCAGGACGGTGGCCCAGAGCCGGTCCTCAGGGAAGCCGAACCCGCCGTCGTGCTCGGACCGGGTCAGCAGCTCCCAGGCGTACGGGATCGCCATGTCCTTGAAGTAGTCGCCGAACGACCAGTTGCCCAGCATCTGGAAGAACGTCGCATGCCGGGTGGTCCGGCCGACTTCCTCGATGTCGAGGGTCCGCATGCACTTCTGCACGTCCACCGCCCGCTTGAACGGCGGGGTCTGCTGGCCGAGCAGGTACGGCTTGAACGGCTGCATCCCGGCGATGACGAACAGCACCGTCGGATCGTCGGCCACCAGGCTGGCCGAGGGGACGATCGTGTGCCCGTGCTGCTCGAAATATCCCAGGAAGCGGCGCGCGATCTCTGCCGACTCCATCAGCGGCCATCCTTCACATTCTCCGTGCGGCCGCGCGGGCGGCCATTGGTGCCAGTGGTTCCGGGTGCCCCGGTTGCTCTCTGTTCACTCGCCAGGTTAGGGCCTGGCTGGCCCTGCTGCCGATTCATATACAGGTCCATGCCCTCGCGCACGTCGCGGGCGAACCGGCCGGCCGCCCTGACCTGAGCCATGGCGGCCTTCTGCGTGCGCCACGCGGCCCGCGACGTGCGCCACGCGGCCCGGGCCGTGCTCCACTGCGGGTGCGGGCGGGGGCGCGGCGACGGACGGCCCGCAGCGGCGGGCGCCTGGCCGGAGCCGGGCCGCTGGCCGGTCCCGTCCGGCTGGGGCGGCCAGAAGGGTCCCGCAACCGCAGCGGACCGGTCGCCGGTCCCGTCCGGCTGGGGCGGCCAGAAGGGTCCCGCAACCGCGGCGGGCCGGTCGCCGGTCACCCGGACCGAGATTGCCCGTCCCACCGCCGTGGCACGCCGGTAGCTGGTGATGCCGGCCGCCGCGCCCACCGACAGCCAGAAAACGCGGCGGATCACCGGCGGGCCCCGGACCGGGCCAGGGACTTGCGGCGGTTGGCGGCCTGCCGGGACAGGGCGGCACGGGTCCCGGCCGGGGCGGGCGCGTGCGTCACGGGCGGGGCTGGTGTCACGGCGGGAGCGGGCGCGACGGCGTGCCCTGGCCGGGCGGTCCCGTCCCGGCGGATCGCGACGGCGTGGCGCACGCCGTAGACCAGGGCGGCGGCGCGGCCCGCGGGGCCGGCCGCGATGGCCCGGCCCAGCCCGGCCAGGGCCGAGACCTGCTCGGTGAGCTGCGACATGCCGGCGTTCAGCTCGTCCATGCCGGCGGTCACCGAACTGGTCGCGTCGAGCTGCTGATTGGCCCGGTCTACGGCCGCGTGCACCTGCTCGAAGACGGTGTCGCTGCGGGAGCGCATGTCGGCCAGCAGGCGGGTCCCCTCGGAGATGAGCCGGGCCAGCCGGACGAGCACGTAGACGCCGGCGCATACGAGCACGGCGAAGAAGAAGGCGGCGACGAGCGCGGCCAGATCCCCTGCGTTCTGCATGCGTGCTTCCTAACGGTGGCAGGCGTTGTTATCTGGCCGACCCTATCGCGCGGCGGATCCGCCCGGCCTGCGGAGGATGGCACGGATCCGGCCGACGCGCTCCGCGAAGCGGGCCTCCATCCCGTGGGCGGACGGCTCGTAGTAGACGCGATCGGCCACCGAGTCAGGAGCATAACGCTGTGTAACGATTCCGTCGTCGAAATCGTGCGGGTAGCGGTACTCCTCGCCGTGCCCGAGGGCCTCCGCCCCCGCGTAGTGCGCGTCCCGCAGATGCGCGGGCACCGGGCCGACCAGGCCGGCCCGGACGTCGGCCGAGGCCGCGCTGATCGCCTTGACGACCGCATTCGACTTCGGCGCGAGGGCCAGGTGGATCACGGCCTGGGCCAGGTTGATGCGCGCCTCGGGGAGCCCGACGAACTCCACCGCCTGCGCCGCGGCGATCGCCACCGGCAGCGCCGTCGGGTCCGCCATCCCGACGTCCTCGCTGGCGTGCACGATGATCCGGCGGGCGATGAAGCGGGGGTCCTCCCCCGCCTCGATCATCCGCGCCAGGTAGTGCAGCGCGGCGTCGGCGTCGCTGCCCCGGATGCTCTTGATGAACGCGCTGATCACGTCGTAGTGCTGGTCCCCGCCGCGGTCGTAGCGAACGGCCGCGCGGTCCACCGCGCGCTCCAGGGCCGCGGTGCCGATCAGGCCGCCGGCCGGCACGCCTAGCGCGGCCGCCTCCAGGTAGGTCAGCGCCCGGCGCGCGTCGCCGCCGGACAGCCGGACGAGGTGCTCCAGTGCCTCGTCGTCCAGGCTGACCGATCCGGCCAGGCCCCGCTCGTCGGAGCTGGCCCGGCGGATCACGTCGCGGATGTCGTCGTCGGACAGCGGGGTGAGGGTCAGCAGCAGCGAGCGGGACAGCAGCGGGCTGACCACGGAAAAGAACGGGTTCTCGGTGGTCGCGCCGATGAAGGAGACCCACCGGTTTTCCACCGCGGGCAGCAGCGCGTCCTGCTGGGTCTTACTGAACCGGTGCACCTCGTCGATGAACAGGACGGTCTGCTTGCCCGTCATGCCGAGTTCGCGCCGCGCGTTCTCCACCGCGGCGCGGACGTCCTTGACCCCGGCCGTCACCGCGGACAGTTCGACGAACCGCCGGCGGGTCACCTGGGACACCACGTAGGCGAGGGTGGTCTTGCCGGTGCCCGGCGGCCCCCACAGCACCAGGGACATCGGCGCATCGTTGTCGGTCAGCTTGCGGAACGGGGTGCCTTCCCCGGTCAGGTGCTGCTGCCCGACGACCTCATCGAGGCTGCGCGGGCGCATCCGCACCGCGAGCGGCGCGGCGGCCGCCGCGGCCTGCTCCTCGGCTTCATCGAACAGGCTGCCGGACTGGGCCGCCTGGCCTCCATATGCTCTGGCCACATACCGACAGTAACCCGCGGCCGCAGCAAAACGTGACATCGAGGCCACTTTCCATGACCGTGTGTCGTTTTCCGCCGTAAAGACCGGTTTCCGTGAGCCTTCGCGCGGCTAGCTACCGCCCGGCGCGCGTGGCCGACGGTCAGCGCGCGGGGGACGGAGGTTCGAACACCCCCAGCCCTCGCCCGCCTATGGGCAGAGTTCTGGGTCGCATGTGCCAGTTTCTCTCCCGTAGTGGTGGCGGGCCCGGGCCGGGGCGGGCAGCGCCGGGTGCGGGCTACGGCGAGGCGATCGTGACCGGCCAGCGAGCCGGGGCCTCCGGCCCCGGCGAGCGCCGGTGTATCGGCGAGGTACCACCGCGCGGGCGCGAAGCGCAGCGGGGGGCTCCGGGGGGTCGCCCCCCGGGCTAGCACAGCGAGCCGGGGCCTCCGGCCCCGGCGAGCGCCGGTGTATCGGCGAGGTACCACCGCGCGGGCGCGAAGCGCAGCGGGGGGCTCCGGGGGGTCGCCCCCCGGGCTAGCACAGCGAGCCGGGGCCTCCGGCCCCGGCGAGCGCCGGTGTATCGGCGAGGTACCACCGCGGGGCGCGAAGCGCACGTGGGGGGCTCCGGGGTCACTCCCCCGGGCTAACACGGGCGTCGATGCCGGCTTCCTTGCGCTGGGCGGGGGTGATGGGGGTGGGGGCCCCGGTCAGCGGGTCCAGGCCGGAGGCGGCCTTGGGGAAGGCGATGACCTCGCGGATGGTGTCCCGGCCGGCCAGCAGCATGACGAGCCGGTCCCAGCCGAACGCGATACCGCCGTGCGGGGGCGGCCCGTACTTGAACGCCTCCAGCAGGAAGCCGAACTGCGACTGGGCTTCCTCGCGGGACAGCCCGATGACGTCGAAGACCTGCTGCTGCATCTGGGACCGGTGGATACGGATCGACCCGCCGCCGATCTCGTAGCCGTTGCACACCATGTCGTAGGCGTCGGCGAGCGCGCCGCCGGGCTCGGCGGTGAACTTGTCGGCCCACTCGGGCAGCGGCGCGGTGAACGGGTGGTGCACCGACGTCCAGCCGCCGCTGCCGTCCTCTTCGAACATCGGGGCGTCCACCACCCAGGTGAAGGCCCAGGCGTCCGGGTCGATGAGGCCGCAGCGGTGCCCGATCTCCAGGCGCGCCGCACCGAGCAGCTCCCGCGCCTGGGACGGCGGCCCGGCCGCGAAGAAGATGGCGTCCCCCGGTGCCGCGCCGGCCGCGGCGACCAGCCCGGCCTGTTCTTTCTCCGACAGGTTCTTAACGACCGGCCCGGACGTGGACGGCGTACCGTCGGGCCGGACGAGTACGTAGGCCAGGCCGCGCGCACCGCGGGCGCGGGCCCAGTCCTGCCAGGCGTCCAGCTCCCGGCGGGTCTGGGACGCCCCGCCGGGCATGACCACGGCCCCAACGTAGGGTGCCTGGAACACCCGGAATCCCGTCTCGGCGAAGTAGTCCGTCAGATCGGTCAGCTCGCAGCCGAAGCGCAGGTCGGGCTTGTCCGAGCCGTACCGGGCCATCGCGTCGGCGAACGTCAGCCGGGGCAGCGGCAGCGGCAGCTCGTAGCCGGCGATGTCGCTCCACAGCCGGCGCACCAGGTCCTCGCCGACCGCAATCACGTCCTCCCGGGTGACGAAGGACATCTCCACGTCGATCTGGGTGAACTCGGGCTGCCGGTCGGCGCGGAAGTCCTCGTCCCGGAAGCAGCGGGCCAGCTGGTAGTACCGCTCCAGGCCGCCGACCATGAGGAGCTGCTTGAACAGCTGCGGGGACTGCGGCAGCGCGTACCAGTTGCCCGGGCGCAGCCGCACCGGCACCAGGAAGTCGCGCGCGCCCTCCGGCGTGGAGCGGGTCAGGTACGGCGTCTCCACGTACACGAACCCGTGGTCGCGCATGACGTCGCTGACCAGGTAGGTGGCCCGGGAGCGGGTGCGCAGTGAGCGGGCCATCGGCTCGCGGCGGATGTCCAGGTAGCGGTACTTGAGCCGGACTTCCTCGCTCAGGTCCGCGGTGCCCTCGATCGGGAACGGCAGCGGGTCGGCCTCGCTGAGCACCTCCAGGTCGTCGGCGATGACCTCGATGCCGCCGGTGGGCAGCTCGGGGTTCTCGTTGCCGGCCGGGCGCGCCCGCACGATGCCGGTGACGCGCACGCAGAACTCGGCGCGCAGCCCGTGCCCGGTGTCCTCGCCGGCCGAGGCCGCGTCGTCACCGCGCCAGACGACCTGCACGACGCCGCTGGCGTCCCGCAGGTCGATGAAGACGACGCCACCATGGTCGCGCCGCCGCGCTACCCAGCCCGCCAGTACCACCGTTTCACCGGCGTCCGACGCGCGCAGCGTCCCCGCCCCATGGGTGCGGATCATTAACCTCGCCTCTCGAATTCTTGGGTTCCGAACGAACCCTGGCCGCCGCGGTCCGGCCGCGCCGTCACAGCCCCCGGCCCGGGCCGCGTCCCGGTGCGAGACCGGCCAGGAATGGATTACCCGCGCGCTCGGCGCCGATCGTGGTCGCGGGGCCATGCCCGGAAAGGACGATCGTCTCATTGGGCAGCGGCAGGCACACCCGGGCCAGGCTGGCCAGCATCGTCTGGTAGTCCCCGCCGGGCAGGTCGGTGCGGCCGATCGACCCCGCGAACAGCAGGTCACCGGAGAACATCACGCCCGGCGAGGCCTGCTCCGCCGCGTGGCCGAAGGTCACCGAGCCCGGCGTGTGCCCCGGCGCGTGGTCCACGGTCAGCTCCACGCCGGCCAGCTTCAGCGTCAGCCCATCGGTCAGTTCCCGCACGTCGTCGGGCTCGCTGAACGTCAGGCCGCCGAACAGCTGCTGGTCCACGCCGAGCGGGAAACCGCGGGCGGGGTCGGACAGCAGGGCCCGGTCGGCCGGGTGGATGTAGGCCGGGATGTTCTTGGCCCCGCACACCGGCGCCACCGACCACATATGGTCCAGGTGGCCGTGGGTGAGCAGCACGGCGGCCGGCTTGAGGCGGTGCTCGGCGAGGATCTCCTCGATCCCGCCGGCGGCGTCCTGCCCCGGGTCCACGATCACGCATTCCTCGCCGGGAGCAGGCGCGATCACATAACAGTTCGCTGCGAATGCGCCCGCGGGGAACCCGGTGACAAGCACGGTCGTCCTTTCTGAGTAACACTGTGCAGCACGCTGACCCGTACAGGCTACCGAGCCCGGCGGCACGGCTGCGAACCGATAACGGCGGTACCGCACTAACAGCTATCCAGGTACGATTCGCGAAGTTTCGCTGATTGCGGGACCGCCGCAGCACGGATATAGGAGGACCTGACCGGTGGCGGGAAAGAAGGAGCGTCAGCGCAAGCTCGCCCGTGAACGGCACGCGCGGCAAGCGGCGCGCCGTGCCCAGCACTCGCAGAAGATGCGCATCCGCGCGATAGCGACAGGTGGCGTCTGCGCGGTCGCGGCGATTGGCGTCGGCGCGTATTTCCTGGTCGGCACGGGCGGCGGTAAGTCGGCGGCGGCCTCTCCGACGGCGACTCCCACCCCGTCGCCGTCCAGCACGCCGTCCGCGGCGGCGGTCGCCGAGCCGGCGCACCACTGCACCTACGGCGCGAGCGGGACGGCCGCCCGGAAGGTGACCCTGCCTCCGTCCAGCCCGGACTACACCGCCAGCTATCAGGCCACGATCGTGACCAACCGGGGCACCATCGGCATCAACCTGCTGAACAGCAAGGCGACGTGCACCGTCAACTCGTTCGTGCACCTGGCCGGGCAGAAGTACTTCAACGACACCACGTGCCACCGGCTGACCACCGCGACCATCTTCGTGCTCCAGTGCGGCGATCCCACCGGCACCGGGACCGGGGGCCCCGGGTACGAGTTCGCCAGCGAGAACCTGAAGGGCGCCACGTATCCGGCCGGCACCGTGGCCATGGCGAACACCGGGCAGCCGGACAGCAACGGCAGCCAGTTCTTCCTGGTCTACAAGAACACGCCGCTGCCGGCGAGCTACACGCCGTTCGGCACGATCACCCAGGGACTGCCGATTCTCACCGCGATCGCGAAGGCCGGCAGCGACAACTCCAACGGCCCGGGCGACGGCCATCCCAAGGAAAACGTCGTCATCAACAGCGTCACTATCAAGCAGACCTGATGCACACTTACGAGCAGAACGACGTGACGACCGAGAAGACCTGAGGTCTTTCTCGGCCCCTCCGGGGGGCACGAACACGCAGGAGGTTCGCCGTGACCACCGCCAATCATCCGTGGGGCCGGGTTGATCCCGACGGGACGGTCTACGTGCGCACCGCCGACGGCGAGCGGGTGATCGGCTCGTGGCAGGCGGGCAGCCCGGAGGAGGCGCTGGCCTTCTTCCGGCGGAAGTACGAGTCGCTGGAGACCGAGGTCTCGCTGCTGGAGCAGCGGCTCGCGTCCACCGACCTGTCCCCGGCGCAGGCCCAGGCGACGGTGGAACGGCTGCGCAAGACCATCGTGGACGCCAGTGCCCTCGGTGACCTGGACGGGCTATGCGAGCGGCTGGACAAGCTGACCGGGGTGGTCGGGCACAAGCGCGAAGAGGTCAAGGCCGCCCGGGAGCAGGCCCGGCGCGGCGCGCGGGACATCAAGGAACGGATCGTCGACGAGGCCGAGCACATCGCCGCCGAGGCCACGCACTGGAAGAGCAGCGGGGAGCGGATGCGCGAGCTGCTGGAGGAGTGGAAGGCGGCGCCGCACGCCGAGCGTGCCGTCGAGGCGGCACTGTGGAAGCGGCTGTCGGCGGCGCGGAACTCGTTCACCAAGCGCCGCAAGGCGTACTTCGCGAGCCTGGAGGAGCAGCGCGAAGACGTCCGGGTCCTCAAGGAGAGGCTGGTCGCCGACGCCGAGTCGCTGGCCACCTCGACGGCGTGGGGCCCCACCGCGGGCACGTTCCGTGACCTGATGCGCGCGTGGAAGGCGGCGGGCCGGGCCGGCCGCGACGTCGAGGAGCAGCTGTGGGCCCGGTTCAAGGCGGCCCAGGACACGTTCTTCGCCGCGCGCGCCGAGGCCCTCTCGGAGAAGGAAGCCGAGCTGCGCGAGCACGCGGTGGCCAAGGAAGAATTGCTGGCCCAGGCGCAGGCGCTGCTGCCCATCACCGACATCAGGGCGGCCCGCAGCGCGCTGCGCGGCATCCAGGAGAAGTGGGAGCAGATCGGCGGCGTGCCGCGCGATTCCCGTGAGCACCTGGAGGGCGGCCTGCGCAAGGTGGAGGAGGCCATCCGCAAGGCCGAGGACTCCCAGTGGCGCAGGTCCAACCCGGAGGCCATCGCCCGCGCGGAAGGCACGGTCACCCAGCTGCGTTCGGCCATCGAGCAGCTCGAGGCACAGCTTGCGAAGGCCCGGGAACGAGGCGACGACAAGGCGGCCCGCGACGCCGAGGAAGCCATCGAGGCGCGCCGCAGCTGGCTCGAAGAAGCCGAGCGCACCCTCGCCGAGTTCAGCGGCTAAGAGGAGGCCTTACCGGCCGCCCAGCACAGACCTCTAGTTGGTGATCCTGTACACGTCGTAGACCCCATCAATTGCCCGGACGGCGCGCAGCACGTGGCCGAGGTGCTTGGGGGCGCCCATTTCGAAGGTGAACCGGCTGACCGCAACGCGGTCCCGGGAGGTGGTCACCGACGCGGACAGGATGTTGACGTGCTGGTCGGACAGCACCCGGGTGACGTCCGACAGCAGCCGGGTGCGGTCCAGCGCCTCGACCTGGATCGCGACCAGGAACACCGATTCGTCCGTGGGCGACCAGTGCACGTCGACCATGCGCTCGGGCTGGGTCTCGGCCAGATGGATGAAGTTGATGCAGTCGTTGCGGTGCACCGAGACGCCGTGCCCGTGCGTGACGAAGCCGCTGATCTCGTCGCCGGGGACCGGTGTGCAGCACTTGGACAGCCGCGCCCACACGTCCGAGGCGCCCTCGACCACGACCCCGGAATCGCCGGTGGCGTGCGGGCGGGCCGCCTCGGGGGTGGTCGGCAGCGCCGTCTCGGCGAGGTCTTCCTGCGCGCCGGCCAGGCCGCCGAGCGAGCGGACCAGCTTGGTGACCACGGACTGGGCGCTGACCCGGCCCTCACCGACGGCCGCGTACAGCGCGGTGAGGTCGGGGTAGTGCATCTCGCTGGCGATGGACAGCAGCGCGTCGGCGGTGGCCAGCCGCTGCACGGGCAGGTTCTGCTTGCGCATCGCGCGGGCGATCGAGTCCTTGCCGGACTCGGCGGCCGCCTCGCGGCGTTCCTTGGAGAACCACTGGCGGATCTTGTTCCGGGCGCGGGCGGACTTGACGAACTGAAGCCAGTCCCGGCTGGGCCCGGCCTCCTGGGCCTTGGAGGTGAAGATCTCGACCGTGTCCCCGTTGTCGAGCGTGCTCTCCAGGGCGACGAGCCGGCCGTTCACCCGGGCGCCGATGGTCCGGTGCCCCACCTCGGTGTGGATCGCGTAGGCGAAGTCGACCGGGGTGGCGCCCTGCGGCAGCGCGATCACCTCGCCGCGCGGGGTGAAGACGTAGACCTCGGCGGCGGCCAGGTCGAACCGGAGCGACTCGAGGAACTCGGCCGGGTCGGTGGCCTCGCGCTGCCAGTCGACCAGCTGGCGGAGCCAGGCCATGTCGGGCCCGCTGCCGTCCTTGACCCGGTTGCCGAAGACCGACTCTTCCTTGTACTTCCAGTGCGCGGCGACACCGTACTCGGACCGCCGGTGCATCCCCCACGTGCGGATCTGCAGCTCGACGGGCTTGCCGCCGGGGCCGATGACCGTCGTGTGCAGCGACTGGTACATGTTGAACTTCGGCATCGCGATGTAGTCCTTGAACCGCCCGGGCACCGGATTCCAGCGCGCGTGGATGGTGCCGAGCGCGGCGTAGCAGTCGCGGACCGAATCGACGAGGACGCGGATGCCGACTAGGTCGTAGATGTCGTCGAACCCGACGTTGCGGGCGATCATCTTCTGGTAGATCGAGTAGTAGTGCTTGGGGCGGCCGGTGACCGTGGAACGGATCTTGGCGTCCCGGAGGTCGCCGGACACGTCCTCGATGACCTCCTGCAGGAACACGTCGCGGCGCGGTGACCGCTCGGAGACCAGCCGGGCGATCTCGTCGTACCGCTTGGGGTACATGGTCGCGAAGGCGAGGTCCTCCAGCTCCCACTTGATCGTGTTCATGCCGAGCCGGTGGGCCAGCGGCGCGAAGATCTCCAGCACCTCGCGGGACTTGCGCTCCTGCTTGTCCCGGGGCAGGTAACGCAGTGTCCGCATGTTGTGCAGCCGGTCGGCGAGCTTGATGACCAGGACGCGGATGTCCCGGGACATCGCGACGACCATCTTGCGGACCGTCTCGGCCTCGGCGGAGGCGCCGTACTTGACCTTGTCCAGCTTGGTCACGCCGTCAACCAGGGCGGCGATGTCCTCGCCGAACTCGCCGCGCAGCTCGGCCAGCGAGTAAGGAGTGTCCTCGACCGTGTCGTGCAGCAGGGCCGCGCTGATGGTGTCGGTGTTCATGCCGAGCTCGGCCAGGATCGTGGCCACCGCCAGCGGGTGCGTGATGTAGGGATCGCCGCTCTTCCGCTTCTGGTTACGGTGCCAGTACGCGGCAACGTCGTAGGCGCGTTCGATCAGCCGGACGTCCGCCTTCGGGTGCGTGGCCCGCACCGTCTTGATGAGCGGTTCGAGGACAGGGTTCACTGCGGCTCCCCGCTGCGCCCCGAGCCGGGCGAGCCGGCGGCGCACGCCCGCACCAGAGGCCGCGCCGGCCGCAGAGCCCGCGCCGCCTGCGGCACCCGCGCCCGCGGAGCGCCCGCGTCCGGCGGATTCACGCGGCGCACGCGCCGGAGACGGGGCTGGTGACGGGGTGGCCGTCTCAGGCGCAGCTGATGACGCGGATGTGACGGGAGTGGCGGGCGCAGCATCCCCAGCGGGCGCAGCATCCCCAGCGGGCGCAGCATCCCCAGCGGGCGCAGCATCCGGGGCGGCGGGATGCTCTGTACCGGCAGCGGAATTGCCCGGGCCGGAGGCGGGATCGTCCGTAACAGCGGCGGGATCGTCCGGGCCGGGGGCGGGATGCGCGGTGGGGGCGGGCGGAGTGGTCCCATGCGTCACTGGCGTATCAGCAGCCGACGCGTCCGGGCCCGGCGCGGCCGGGGCCGGGGCCTGCGGGACGGGCCCTTCCTCCGCTATCACCTCACCGGGCACTCGCGCTCCTGTCTATCTGCCGAAAGGCCAGTCTACCGGCGGACGTTTACAGAGGTTGCGAGCGTGGGCCAAGACCATAACCGAGGTCACCGGCGTGCCGCGGACGGTTACCGGGGCGCCTCAGACGGTCAGCAGCGCGCGGAAGCCGATATCGCCGAGCTTGGACCGGCCGTCCAGGAACGCCAGTTCCAGCAGAACGGCCACCCCGGTGACTTCGCCGCCGGCCCGGCGCACCAGCTCGGCGGTGGCCAGCGCGGTCCCCCCGGTGGCCAGCACGTCGTCCACGATGAGCACCCGGTCGCCCGGGTCGAAGGCGTCGGTGTGCACCTCGATCGTGGCCGTGCCGTATTCCAGCTGGTAGTCCTCGCGGTAGGTAGCGGCGGGCAGCTTGCCGGCCTTGCGCACCGGGACGAACCCGGCGCACAGGCGGGCCGCGACGGGAGCGGCGAGGATGAACCCGCGCGCCTCGATCCCGGCCACCTTGTCGACCGGCCCGAGCCCGGCGGCCAGTTCGCCCACCACCGCGGCGAACGCGGGCCCGTCGGCCAGCAGCGGCGTGATGTCCTTGAACGAGATGCCCGGCTGGGGGTAGTCGGGGACGTCGCGGATGCGCTTCCTGATCAGGTTGACGAGCGCCTCGGGCACGTCAGCCGGGCTCTGCCGGCCGGGCCAGGCGGGCCCGGCGGCCTCTGCTGGCGGCACCGTCTACCGCCTCTTCTTCTTGGCGTTGCTGGGGCGGCGTTTGGCCGCGCTGGTGCGGCGTGGCTGCTGGCGGGCGCCCGGCGTGCCGGGACGGCCCGCGGCGGCGCGGCTGGCGCCGACCGCCGATCGCGGCGGCGCACCGGCGCCTGCGTCGCCGGCGGGTTCCGCCGCGTCGTCGTAGCGGGCGGCCTCATCGTCCGGCTCGGTGTCCGCGGGCTCGTCACCCGCGGCGACGGCCGCGCTGGCGCGGCCTCCCGCGGCGGCCGGGCCCGCCGGGCCCGCCGGGACCGGCGCCTGCGCCCGGGCGCCGGCCTGCTTGGCCGCCACGCGGGGACTGGCCGCGCGGGCCTGCAGGCGCTTGGCCAGCGCCTTGTACTGTGGCTCGCGTTCCTTGAGGTCGGCCAGGACCGGGGTGGCGATGAAGATCGAGGAGTACGTGCCGGACAGCATGCCGATGAACAGCACCAGCGCCAGGTCGGACAGCTCACCGGTGCCGAGCAGCACGACGCCGGCGATGAGGATGGCGGCCACCGGCAGCAGCGCGATCAGCGAGGTGTTGATCGACCGGACCAGGGTCTGGTTCAGCGCGAGGTTGGCGGCCTGGCTGTACGTGCTCCGGGCGCTGGTGACCAGGCCGACGGTATTCTCCCGGACCTTGTCGAAGACGACCACGGTGTCGTACAGCGAGTAGCCGAGGATCGTGAGCAGGCCGATGACCGTGGCCGGGCTGACCTGGAAGCCGGCCAGCGCGTAGATGCCGACGGTGATCAGGATGTCGTGCAGCAGGGCCACGAACGCGGCGGACGCCATCTTCCACTCGAACGCGATCGACAGGTAGATCACGATCACGACGAGGAACGCGATCAGCGCCTCGAGGGCCTTGCTGGAGATCTGGCTGCCCCAGGTCGGGCCGACGAACTCGGTGTTGATGCTGTTGACGTTGACGCCCAGTTCCTTGGCGATGGAGTCCTGGACGTGCTCGGTCTGCGCGATACTCAGCGGCGCGGTCTGGGCCTGCCACTGGGCCTTGCTGCCCACGCCGACCTGCTGGACGACGGCGTTACCGCCGCCGCCGTCGGTGACCGCCTTCTCGACCTGGCTGATGCTGGCGTCCGGCGCTCTGACCTGGAAGACCGAGCCGCCCTTGAACTCCACGCTGAAGTTCAGGCCGCGGACGAGCAGCGCGACGATCGCGACGACCAGGATGCAGCCAGAGATCGTGTACCAGAGCTTCTGGCGGCCGACGAAGTTGAACGAGACGTCACCGCGGTACAGCCGCCCGCCGATGTCACCCAGGCGCGACATCATGCCTCCCTTGAGGTGGTCCGCGGCGTCCGCGCGGTGCCGGATGACCCCGTCCGGGCGCTACGCCGGGGCACCGAGGAGCGCCACGGGGCTCGCGCCCCGAGCCGCGCCGGATCCAGGCCGGACCATTTATGCCCCTGGCCATAGAACCGGGTCCGGGCCAGCAGGGTCACCATCGGCTTGGTGAACAGGAACACCACCACGACGTCGATCAGCGTGGTCAGGCCGAGCGTGAACGCGAAGCCCTTCACGTCGCCGACCGAGAAGATGTAGAGCAGCAGGGCGGCCAGGAAGGACACCGTGTCGGACACCAGGATCGTGCGCCGGGCCCGTTTCCAGCCGCTCTCCACCGCGCCGCGCAGCGAGCGGCCCTCGCGCACCTCGTCGCGCAATCGCTCGAAGAACACCACGAACGAGTCGGCGGTGATGCCGATGGCCACGATCAGGCCCGCGATGCCGGCCAGCGACAGCGTGAAGTTCTGGTACTTGCTGAGCAGCACGATGCCCAGGTAGCCGATCGCCGCGGCGATCAGCAGGCTGGAGACCGACACGACGCCCAGGCCGCGGTAGTACAGGAAGGAGTAGAGGACGACCAGCAGCAGGCCGATCGCGCCGGCGATGAGGCCCGCGTCGAGCTGGTTGCGGCCGAGCTGGGCGGTGACGCTCGTCGTGTTCGTGATGTTGAACGTGAGCGGCAGGGCGCCGTACTTCAGCTCGTCGACCAGCTGGTTGGCCTGGGCCTGGCCGCCGATGTTGCTGATCTCGACCTGGCCGCCCGGGATGGCCTGCGTGGTCTGCGGCGCATTGACCACGTTCCCGTCCAGCACGATCGCCGTCTGGTCCAGCACCGAATCGTTGGCGTTGGAGTTGACGTCCGGGTAGTACTTGCTGACCTGGTTCTCGGTCAGGGTGCCGAACGCCTTGGTGGCCTTGCCGTTGAGGCTGAGGTTCACCACCCACGCGTTGGTGGTGGTGTCGATCGCGGCGGACTCCGACGTGACGTCGGTGCCGAGGATGACCGACGGGCCGAGGACGTACTTCACGCCGTTCGGGCCGCACGCCACCGTCTGGCTGGCGGGCGCGTCCCACTGCGGCTCGGTGTAGCCGAGCTTCGTCTTCCAGGTGTTCAGGTCGCTGCAGTCGAGCTTGTCGAACAGCTTCATCGTGGCCGCGTTGACCGCGGACGGGTCACCGGCCGTGGTGGCCGCCGCGGACGAGCTGGTCGCGGCCGGGCTCGGCGTCGCGGACGTGCTGGCCCCCGGCGTCGCGCTGCCGCTGGCCTTGGCGGCCGGGGTGGACGTGGCCGCGGCGTGCCGGATGAACGCCTTGGTGCTCGCGGACGGTGAGGCGGTCGCCTTGGGCGTCGCCTGGGTGCCGGTCGCGCTCGGGCTGGGCGTCGGTGTCGCCGAGGTGGCCGGGGTGGACGAGCCCTCCAGCAGCACCGGCCGGAACCGGAGCTGGGCGGTGGTGCTCACCTCGTTGACCACTTCCTGCGAGCCCTTGCCCGGGACGGTCACGGTGATGTCGTTGGCGCCTTGGCGCTGCACGGACACCCCGGTGGTGCCCGAGGAATTCACCCGGCTCTGGATGATCGAGACGGCCTGCTGCATGTCCGCGGCGGGCGGCGTCTGGCCCTTCGGGGTCACCGCCGCCAGCGTCGCCTCGGTGCCGCTGGACAAGTCGAGCCCGAGGCCGATCTTGAAGTCGTGCTGCCACTTCCCCGGGCTGAACGCATTCGCGCCGACGATGCCGATGAGCATGAGCACGATCAGCGCGCCCAGGGCCGCGAGCGCGCGCCCCGGTTTCGAGCCGCTCTTCCTTGGCGGAGCCACTTGTCCTGTCGTCCCTTAATCGATTCCTGCGAAGCCGTCGGTGCCTTCGCGGCCGGAGCCGCGCCGCGGTGCCGTCAGTCCTTGGCCGCGGCGCTGCCCGGCTTGGCTTCGTTGTGCTCGCCGTTAACGGACGGCGCGGCGGTACCGTTCCCGGCCGCGTCACGCTGGCCGTTGATGACCAGGTCATCGCCGTAGTGGCCGGCCGGGGCGCTCAGGTCCGGCTCGGTCTCGTGCTCGGCGTCCACGTCGTCGTGCGCAGTGTCGTCGTGCGCGGTGCCGTCCTCGTACTCGTCCTCGGCCCCGTCGGTCTCGGCCTCGTCCTCGGCCGGCACCTCGTCACCCGGGGAGAGCACTTCCATGATCGCGCGCTTCATGTAGCGGACCTCGACGTCGGGCGCGACCTCGAGCACCACGTCATCACCGTCAACGGCGACCACCGTGGCGTACATGCCCGCCGTGGTGCGCACGCGTGCGCCCGGCCGGACGGTGTTCTGCTGCTGCGCGACCTTCTTCTGGCGGTTACGGCCCGGCCGGATGGCCATGAAGTAGATCAGGCCGATGAAGACGACGATCAGGATGAGAAACGTGGAGCTGCTGCTGGAGCCAGAAGCCGCCGCGGCCGCAGCGATTGTTTTATCCCCCATGGGTGGGGCACCTTTCCGGTTGGTTTCTGCGGGCTGGCCAGCCCAGGCCCTGGCAGCGACCCGGGTACGGACCCGGTTTCCGCCTGGGGCGGCGGCCAGTGGCCAACTGCCGCAGTGTAGCGATCCATTGGACACGCACCAACAGGCTACGGCGTCTGCGCCGTGATCGTGACCTTGTCTGCCCGGGGGATGACCCCCCGGAACCCCCCACGTGTGCTTCGCACCCCGGTTGCGGTGCCCGCCGTGGAACCGCCACTCACCGGGCACAAGGCCCGGTTCGCTAGGCGGTCGGAGCTCCGCTCCGCTGTTCGCCATAGCCCGCGTGCGGTTCTCGCCGTCGCAACGGACGCTAATCGAAGAGTGTGGCTGTTCCGGGGCCGGAGGTGCTGTCCGGGGGCGTGAGGCCGAGGTGCAGCCAGGCGGCCGGAGTGGCGACCCGGCCGCGCGGGGTCCGGGCCAGCAGGCCGCGGCGGACCAGGAACGGCTCGGCCACCACCTCGACGGTCTCGGCCTCCTCCCCCACCACGACGGCCAGGGTGGATAGCCCGACCGGTCCCCCGCCGTACCGGTGGATCAGCGCTTCGAGCACGGCGCGGTCCAGCCGGTCCAGGCCCTCCTCGTCCACCTCGTACAGGTCCAGCGCGGCGCGGGCCGCCATCCGGTTCACCACCCCGTCGCCGCGCACCTCGGCGTAGTCACGGACCCGGCGGAGCAGCCGGTTGGCGATCCGCGGCGTGCCGCGGGAGCGGCCGGCCAGCTCGGCCGCGCCGTCGTCGCGCAACGTGACGCCGAGCAGTCCCGCGGACCGGCGGATGATGACCTCCAGCTCCTCCGGCTGGTAGAAGTCCATGTGCGCGGTGAAGCCGAACCGGTCACGCAGCGGCGCGGGCAGCAGCCCGGACCGGGTGGTGGCGCCGACCAGCGTGAACGGCGCGATGTCGAGCGGGATGGCGGTCGCGCCCGGGCCCTTGCCGACCACCACGTCGACGCGGAAGTCCTCCATCGCCAGGTAGAGCATTTCCTCGGCGGGCCGCGCGAGCCGGTGGATCTCGTCGATGAAGACGACCTCGCCCTCGGACAGCGTGGACAGCACGGCGGCCAGGTCACCGGACCGCTCGATGGCGGGCCCGCTGGTGATCCGCAGCGGCATGCCCAGCTCGGCCGCGATGATCATGGCGATCGTGGTCTTGCCCAGCCCGGGAGGCCCGGACAGCAGCACGTGGTCGGGCGGGTGGCCGCGGCGCAGGGCGCTCTCCAGGACCAGCGAAAGCTGGTCACGGACCCGCTGCTGGCCGACGAAATCGGCGAGCCGCTTCGGCCGCAGCGCGGTCTCGATGGCGCGGTCGTCGGCGTCGGCGAGCGGCGACACCACCCGCCCGTCGTCCCCGTCACCCCGGCGGCCCGGATCGGCGGAACCCGGATCGGCGGAACGCGCCCGGTCGAGCGCCTCGGCCTCGCGCGCCGCCAGCTCGTCCTCGTCCGCCCGGCGCGTCACCGGCGGCTCAGCTTCTTCATGGCGGCGCGCAGCACGGCCGCGACGTCCGCCGTTTCCGGCACCGCCCCGTCCACAGCGGCCAGGTCGGCGGCCACCGCGTTCACGGCCTGCTCGGCGTCCCGGGCCGGCCAGCCCAGGTTGACCAGGCCGGACTGGGCCTGCTCGCGCCAGGACGGAAGGGCCGGGACCGTGCGCGCCCCGCCCGGCAGGCCGGATCCGGACCCGTCCATAGGCACGTCGCCCGGGGCCCCGAGCCGGTCCTTCAGTTCCAGGACGATGCGCTGCGCGCCCTTCTTGCCGATCCCGGGGACCAGCGTCAGCGCGTTAAGGTCCCCGGTCGAGACGGCGCGGCGCAGCGCGTCCGGGGTGTGCACGGCGAGCATGGCCAGCGCCAGCCGGGGGCCCACGCCGGTGGCGGTCTGCACGAGCTCGAAGACGTTCCGCTCGTCGTCGCTGGTGAAGCCGTACAGGGTGAGCGAATCTTCCCGCACCACCAGGCACGTCGCCACGCGGGCCGGTTCGCCCGGCCGCAGGGTGGCGAGCGTCCCGGGGGTGCACTGGACGCTCAGCCCGACCCCGCCCACCTCGATCACCGCGCCGTCCGGGGCGACGCCGCTGACCGTGCCACGCAGATGCGATATCACTGCTGCCTCCGGAGATTCGTTTCCGGCCGTGCGCGTGCCGCGCTCGCCACGGCGGCCTCCAGCCGGGACCGGGCACCACCCCGCCACAGGTGGCAGATCGCCAGCGCCAGGGCGTCCGCGGCGTCGGCGGGCCGGGGCGGCTGCGTGAGCCGCAACAGCCGCACGACCATGGCCGTCACCTGGTCCTTGTCCGCGCGGCCGTTGCCGGAGATGGCCGCCTTGACCTCGCTCGGCGTGTGCAGTGCGACGGGCAGGCCGCGGCGGGCGGCGCACACGATGGCCACCGCGCCCGCCTGCGCGGTCCCCATCACCGTGCGCACGTTGCGCTGGCTGAACACCCGTTCCACGGCCACCGCGTCCGGCTGGTGCGCGGTCAGCCAGACCTCGATCTGCTCCTCCAGCGCGAGCAGCCGCGCGCCGACGTCATCGTCGGCCGGCGTCCGGGCCACCCCGACCGCCACCATGCTGAGCGCCCGGCCGGGAGTACCCTCGACGACGCCCAGGCCACAGCGGGTCAGGCCGGGGTCGACGCCGAGGACGCGGACGGGGCGCGCAGCATGCATCAGCGCCATGGTCTCCCCAGCGTGGTGTCGTGGCCGAACAGATGTTCGGCTCCGAACTTACCGTCTGCGGGCCGGCCGCGTCGCGCACTCCGGCGGCGTGTCGGCCCAGGGACCGGGACCGGGAGCGTCTGCCCGCGGGCCGCCGCCGCCTGGGGCCGCTGACGCACCGGGACCCGGGGCGTCAGCCCGGGGGGCTGCCGTCCGGGGACATTCCGTCAGCCCGGAGGGCGGCGGGCGCGCAGCGTGGCGCTCCCCCGCCCGGGCGGCCTGAGATGGGGCCGGTTCGGTTCAGAAAGAATCAAGCATGAACGCGGACGCGGCGAAGGCACCGTCGAGCTCGCTGTCGGCGACCGGGTTGCCGCCCGCGGCCAGGCCGGCCAGCCGCAGCGTGGCCATCGGGGTGCCGGCGTACAGCGCCGCGAGCCCGCGGGCGCCGATGGTCAGCGGCTGGGCCGCCTCCGGGCTGTGCACCAGGTACCCGCGGCCGCCGGTCACGGAAAGCTCCCACAGCCCGGCGTTGCCATCCAGGGTGTCGTCCTCGATCCACAGCGGCACGGCCAGCTGCGCCGAGGCGGGGAAGCCGCGCGCGGCGATGGCGGCGGGCGCGTCGACCACCCGCAGCATCCACAGGTCGCGATCGGCCAGCCGGGCGTCCGGCTCCCGGGTCAGCCAGAACAGCGGGTCCGCCGGGCCGATCTGAGCACGGACGGAGGTGGCGATCGAGGAATGCGACGAGACGATCGACCACAGTGCGCGGGTCGTCCGGTCGGTGGCGGCGACCGCCCACTCGACCAGGATCTCGTCGTGGCCGCGGTGCCAGCGGTAGGCGAGAAAGCCGTCGGCGGCCAGGTAGGCGAACAGGTCGGGATCGGCCAGCCAGCGGGCCATGATGCCGGCATCCCAGGTGTTCGGCCCGCAGTCACGGGCGCGTTCGTGCACCCGGCCGATCACCGCCACGACCTCACTGGCGTCGTCCGGGCCCGCGCGGCGCACGTCCGGCTGCCGTTCGGTGGCGGCGCGCTCGTCACTGGGCAGCAGGGCCGGCCCGCTGGTCACGTCCGCGGGGATGAAGGCGCGCAGGGTGCGCGCGGGGATGACCGCGTGGTGGTGACCGCCCGCCAGTTCCCAGCCCAGCGACCGGTAGATCGGCGCGGTGGCCGGATACAGCACAGACACCGGGTAGCCGCGCCCGGCGATCGCGTCCAGCAGCGCGGTCATCAGGGAACGGCCGAGGCCCTGGCCGCGGTGCTCGGGCGCGACCATGACGGAGGCGACGCCCGCCATCGGCATGGACCGGCCGTGCCACCACTGGCGCATGTCGTGGTACCGGGCGGACGCGATCAGCTGGTCGCCCTGGAAGGCCCCGAAGATCCGGCGTTCGTGGATCGCCGCGTTGATCTGGGCCCGGCGGCCGGCGAGCTGAATGGCCGGCTCCGGCGGCCCGGGCGGCGGGCCGAACGCCCGCCGGGAAAGGTCGAACAGCGCGTCGAGGTCGTCGCCGGGGGCCACCTCGCGGATCTCCGCGCTGCCCCGGGCGGTCAGATGCGATGTCACAAAAGGATACGCTACGGCTCAGCGCGGACCGGCGGTCACCCAGGTCCGCCGGCCGGGACGGAGCCCGGCGGGAGCCCGGCGGGAGGTCAGCCGGAGCCCGTCGGAAGCCGAGCCGGAGCCCGGCGGGAGGTCGAGCCGGAGCCCGTCGGAAGCCGAGCCGGAGCCCGGCGGGAGGTCAGCCGGAGCCCGTCGGAAGCCGAGCCGGAGCCCGGCGGGAGGTCAGCCGGAGCCCGTCGGAAGCCGAGCCGGAGCCCGGCGGGAGGTCAGCCGGAGCCCGTCGGAAGCCGAGCCGGAGCCCGGCGGGAGGTCAGCCGGAGCCCGTCGGGAGGTCAGCGGGGGCTCAGCCGAGCTTCTCCATGATCTCGTCAGGGACCGAGTAGTTGGCGTAGACGTCCTGCACATCGTCGGAGTCCTCGAGGGCGTCGATGACCCGGAACACGCGCTTGGCATGCTCCTCGTCGACCGGGACCTCCATGGTCGGCACGAACGCGATGTCGGCCGACTCGTAGTCGATCCCAGCGGCCTGCAGCGCGCTGCGCACCGCGACCACGTTGGTCGCCTCGCTGGTCACCTCGAAGGAGTCGCCGAGGTCGCTGACTTCCTCGGCGCCGGCGTCGAGGACGGCGCTCAGCACGTCGTCTTCGGTGACGCTGGGCGTCTTGTTGACGATGACGACGCCCTTCCGGTTGAACAAGTACGAGACCGAGCCGGGGTCGGCCATCGCGCCGCCGTTACGGCTGAACGCGGTGCGCACGTCCGAGGCGGCCCGGTTCCGGTTGTCGGTCAGGCACTCGATCAGGACCGCGACCCCGCCGGGGGCGTAGCCCTCGTAGGTGATGTTCTCGTAGGTGGCGCCGCCGGCTTCCTGCCCGGAGCCACGGCGGACGGCCCGGTCGATGTTGTCGTTCGGCACCGAGCTCTTCTTCGCCTTCTGGATGGCGTCGTACAGCGTCGGGTTGCCGGCCGGGTCACCGCCGCCGGTCCGCGCCGCCACTTCGACGTTCTTGATCAGCTTGGCGAAAAGCTTGCCGCGCTTGGCGTCGACCACCGCCTTCTTGTGCTTCGTGGTCGCCCACTTGGAGTGGCCGCTCATGTCTTTCCCTTCACGATGTCAACAAAAAGCTCGTGGATCCGCGTGTCCGGGGTCAGTTCCGGATGGAACGACGTGGCCAGGAGGGGGCCCTGCCGGACCGCGACGATCCTACCGGCGCGCTCGTCCGTGCCGAGGATCTCTACGGGCGAGCCCGCCTGCTCGACCCACGGCGCGCGGATGAAGACCGCCCGCAGCGGCGGGCCGCCGATGCCGGTCAGCCGGATGTCGGACTCGAAGGAGTCGACCTGCCGCCCGAACGCATTGCGCCGCACCGTCATGTCGATCCCGCCGAACGTCTCCTGCCCGGCGACCCCGCCGGCCAGGCGGTCCGCCAGCATGATCATGCCTGCGCAGGAACCGAACGCCGGCAGGCCGGCGGACAGCATCTTACGCATCGGTTCCAGCATGTCGAAGGAGACCGCGAGGCGCCAGAGGGTGGTGGACTCCCCGCCCGGGATCACCAGCCCGTCCACGGCTTCCAGTTCCGCGGGCCGCCGCACCGGGACGGCGCGGGCCCCGGACCGCTCCAGCGCGCGCACGTGCTCGCGGACGTCGCCCTGCAGGGCCAGGACGCCGACGAGCGGCGAGGCGGGGGACTCAGGCACCGGCGCTTCTCTCGGGCATGGCGGAACACGGGTAAGGACGGGGTCACCAGGTGACAACGCCGGCGCGGGGGCCGTTCTTCCCGGGCTGGCGGCCGCGCGGACCATGATCGGCGCTGATTCTCCGCAGCGGGTGCGGGAAACCCGCGCCGTTAAGCGCGAAGCGCCGGCGGGCTACCAGCCGCGGGACGCGTAGTGCTGGCCGGCGGGCAGGTCGTCCAGGTTGATGCCGACCATCGGCTCGCCCAGGCCGCGGGACACCTTGGCCACCACGTCCGGGTCGTCGTGGAACGTGGTCGCCTTCACGATGGCCGCCGCGCGCCGGGCCGGGTCACCGGACTTGAAGATGCCGGAGCCGACGAACACGCCGTCCGCGCCGAGCTGCATCATCATCGCCGCGTCGGCCGGGGTGGCGATCCCGCCCGCGGTGAACAGCACGACCGGCAGCCGGCCCGCCGCGGCGACCTCGGCCACGATCTCGTACGGCGCCTGCAGGTCCTTGGCCGCGCTGAACAGCTCTTCCTCGGGCAGCGAGGCCAGGCGGGCGATCTCGCGGCGAATCTGCCGCATGTGCCGGGTCGCCTCGACCACGTTGCCGGTGCCGGCCTCGCCCTTGGACCGGATCATTGCCGCGCCCTCGGCCAGCCGCCGCAGCGCCTCGCCCAGGTTGGTCGCGCCGCAAACGAACGGGACGGTGAACTTCCACTTGTCGACGTGGTGCGCCTCGTCGGCCGGGGTCAGCACCTCGGACTCGTCGATGTAGTCGACGCCGATCGCCTGCAGCACCTGGGCCTCGGCGAAGTGCCCGATCCGGCACTTGGCCATGACCGGGATCGAGACCGCCTCGATGATCCCGTCGATCATGTCCGGGTCGCTCATCCGCGCCACGCCGCCCTGGGCCCGGATGTCGGCGGGCACCCGCTCCAGCGCCATGACCGCGACCGCGCCCGCGTCCTCGGCGATCTTCGCGTGCTCGGGGGTGACGACGTCCATGATCACGCCGCCCTTGAGCATCTCCGCCATGCCCCGCTTGACCCGCGCGGTGCCGGTGGCGGCCGCCGCGTCGCCGGGCCGGCGCAGAAATTCCGAACGGGACCCGGGGCGGGCCGGGTTGCCTGGGCTGCCTGCGGAGTTGACGGTGGACACGGAAACCTCACTCGATCAGCGGGAGTACCCCGTACTGCCGCGGTTGGACGATTCTTACCTCCATGGTAGGTCGCGCCGGGCAGCGGGCGGCTCGCGCCGGCGGGCGGCAGGCTGAAGGGCGGCAGGCTGAAGGGCGGCAGGCTGAAGGGCGGCAGGCCAGCGGGCGGCTCGCGCCGGCGGGCGGCAGGCTGAAGGGCGGCAGGCTGAAGGGCGGCAGGCCAGCGGGCGGCTCGCGCCGGCGGGCGGCAGGCTGAAGGGCGGCAGGCTGAAGGGCGGCAGGCTGGCGGGCGGCAGGCTGCGGGCCTACTGGGCCAGGCGCTGCATGTCCGCGCCGGCGCCGTCCCCGTCTTCCGCAACGAGGGAGTCGTCCATCTCGAAGAATTCCGGCAGCCCGGCGTTGCCGGCCAGGCGGAGCACCCGGACCAGTGGCTTGCGGCGGGCCTCGCGGGTCGCCGCGACCGCGTTGTTGTAGAACTTGCGGGCCACGAAGACCTGGTGCGCGGCCGCCTCGACCTCGGCCAGCAGTTGGTCCGCGCCGTCCTTGCCGGTCAGCGACGCCCGGAAGCCCGGCTGGGCGAACGCGGCGCGCAGCGCCCGGGACAGGTCGCTCTGCGCCAGCTCGCTGCGCGTCAGCTCGTCGCCGCTCGCCAGCCCGGCCCGGGCCGGGTCGGCGCTGCGCGCCCCGGCACGGCCGGCCGCGGAGTTCGCGCCGCCGGGCGGGGCCGGGTCGCCGGGGGGCTCGTCCGGGTCCCCGTTCCCGCCGCGGGCGTCGTGCGCGGCGCCGGCCAGCAGCAGGCTGGTCGCCGGGTCGAGGAAGCCGGAGGACGCCAGTTCCAGCGCGACCGAACTGCGCCGGACCAGGGTCACGTCGAGGGCGGCGCGCGCCGCTTCCAGCCGGGTGTGCATCCGGTCCAGGCGCCCGGCCCGCCAGGACACGTACACGCCGAGGAACAGCACCGCCGCGGCGATGAGGACGATGTCGGTGATCACCTGGACCGGCCGCCTAACGCGCCACGGCCACGGCCACGGCGTCGGTGCCGAGCACCACGGTCTCGTACACGTTGAGCACGTCCCGCGCCACCGTGGTCCAGTCGTAGGCGCTGACCGCGCTGGTCGCGGCGGCGGACAGCACGGCCCGCCGGGCCGGGTCGTCGAGCAGCAGCCGGGCGGCGCGCGCGAGGTCCGCCGGGTCCCCCGGGGTGAAGAGCTCGCCGGCCCTCCCGCCGCGCAGCACCCGGCGGAACGCGTCCAGGTCGCTGGCCACGATCGGCGCGCCCGCGGCCATCGCCTCGGCCAGCACGATGCCGAAGCTCTCCCCGCCCGTGTTGGGGGCGCAGAACACGTCCACCGAGTGCAGCATGCGCACCTTGTCCTGCTCGCTGACCTGCCCGAGCAGGACAACCCGGTTACGCAACGGGACGGGCACCCGCTCGAGCACATCCTCCGGATCACCCGGGCCGGCGATGAGCAGCCTGAGCCGGTCCCGTTCGGTACCAAGGGTCTCGAACGCCTTCAGCAGGACGGCGAGGCCCTTGCGGGTCTCGTCCATCCGGCCCAGGAAGCCGATCGCGCCGCCGTCGCCGGGCCAGCCGGGCAGCGGTTCGGCGGCCCGGTAGCGGCGGGTGGCGACGCCGTTGGGGATGAGCACCGCGTCGCCGCCGAGATGCTCGACCAGCGTGGTCCGCGCGGCCTCGGACACCGCGATCCGGCCGTTAATCTTCTCCAGCGCGGACCGCAGGGCCGGGGAAGCGGCGTGCATCCAGCGCGACTTCGGGTTGGCGGTGTGCATCGTGGCCACGATCGGCCCGGTGGCGATCCAGCAGGCCAGCAGGGACAGGCTCGGCGCGGCGGGCTCGTGCACGTGCAGCACGTCGAAGTTGCCCTCCCTGAGCCACCGCCGGACCCGGCTGGCGGACAGGAACCCGAACGCGAGCCGGGCCACCGAGCCGTTGTAGGGCACCGGCACCGCGCGGCCGGCCGACACCACGTAATCCGGCAGCGGCGTGTCCTCGTCGGCGGGCGAGATGACCGACACGGTGTGGCCCAGCTCGATCAGCGCCTCCGCCAGGTCCCTGACGTGCTGCTGCACGCCGCCGGGGACGTCCCAGGTGTACGGGCAGACGATCCCGATCTTCATCAGCGGGCCTCCAGCGGCGGCTCCGCGCCCGGCCCGGGCAGCCGGGCCGGATCGAGGTCGCTGATGAACACCCGCTGCAGCATGTGCCAGTCTTCGGGGTGCTCGGCGATGCCCTTCTCGAAGGCCGAGGCGAGCTGCTGGGTCATGGCCACCGCCTTCGCCTTGCGGTCGCCGTCGGCCGGGATGGGGATGGCCGGGCTGGCGTGCGCGTACCAGCCGTCCTCAGTGAACCAGAGCGTCACCGCGTGCAGCGGGGCGCCGGTCTGCACGGCCAGCGCGGCCGGACCGGCCGCCATCCGCGCCTTCTCGCCGAAAAAGTCCACCTCGACGCCGCTCTCGGTGAGATCGCGATCGCAGAGCAGGCAGACCATATGCCCGGCCCGGAGCCGCTGGGCGAGCACGCCGAACACGTTCGCGCCGCCGGTCAGCGGCAGCACCTCCATGCCCAGGCTCTCCCGGAAGGCGAGGAACATGTCGAACACCGACTTGGGCTTGACCCGCTCCGCGACCGTCGCGAATTTGATGCCACGGCCGACGACGTAAGCGCCGGCCACCTCCCAGTTGCCCATGTGCGGCAGCGCGAAGATCAGGCCTTTGCCGTTCGGCACGTCATTCAGGGCGCGATCGGCGTCCGCGTTGACCTTCATGTCCCGCAGGATGCGTTCGGTGCTGACGGCCGGCAGCCGGAACACTTCCATCCAGTACCGGCCGTAGGAGCGCATCCCGGCGCGGGAGACGGCGCGCAGTTCTTTGCCGCTGACGCCCGGGCCGAGCACGCGCAGCAGGTTGCCCTCCAGGACCTGGACCCCGTGCCCCTGGCGCCGCCAGGCGATCTCCGTCACGGTGGTGAACGCCCAGCGCACCCACGGCTCGGGCAGATGGCAGAGCGCCTTCCAGCCCAGCCAGTAGCCCGTCCCGGCGAGCAGGTCCTTCACTCGAGACAACGCCGCGCCTCTCTCGCTGCTCTAGTCGATCGTCTGGGTGGCCTTCGCGGCCGGGGCAGGAGGCTCCGCGGCGGCGGCCGCCATCCCCCGGCGCACGGCGACCATCCGCTGGCCCAGCGTGATGACGCTCGCCACGGCCAGGCCCCAGAGGCCGATCTGAAGAATGTAGGGCACGCCGAGCCCGGACAGGCCGACCGCCACGTAGGTGACGACCATCCGCTCGGGACGTTCGGCTATGCCAACGTTAGCCTTGACGCCGAGCCCCTCGGCGCGCGCCTTGACGTAGGACACGAGCGCGCCCGCGACCAGGCAGAACAGCGACACTCCGGCGAGCAGCAGGTTGTGGCCGCCGAGCACGAACCACGCGGCCAGGCCGGAGAAGGTGGCCGCGTCCGCGACCCGGTCCATGGTCGAGTCCAGGAACGCGCCCCAAGGACCGCTGGTGCCCTTGAGCCGGGCCAGCACCCCGTCCAGCATGTCCAGGAACACGAACAGCGTGGCGATGAGCGTGCCGAGAAACAGGTGCCCGGTCGGGTACCCCCACAGTGTGCTGGCGGCCACGCCGATGGTGCCGGTCACGGTCACGGCGTTCGGCGTGACGGGCGTCCGGGCCAGGGCTTCACCGACCGGGGTCATCAGCCGGGTGAAGAAGGGGCGGGCCTTGTTGAGCATGGCCGTTCGATCTTACTGGCGGCAGGAGAACGCTGCGTCACGCGGACGTTTCCGGCACCTTCCCGTAACCCTCCCGATTCTGCGCGGGGGGCTTGTGGTAACGCCGCCGACAGGTTCAGGCTGAACCCACGGGACGCAGCGCAGCACCGACACAGGAGGCGACGGCAGTGGCGGAGACAACAGGCACCTCAGGGGCCGCCGGAGGCGTACCAGCAGGCCAGCCGGGCAAGATCCGGAACGTCGCGCTGATCGGCCACTCCGGGGCCGGGAAGACGACGCTCGTGGAGGCCCTGCTGGCCGCGACCGGGACCATCCAGCGAACCGGGCGGGTCGAGGAAGGCACGACGGTCAGCGACTTCGATGACATCGAGGTCCGGCAGCAGCGTTCGGTCAACCTCACCCTCGCCCCCATCACGCACGCCGGGATCAAGGTCAACCTGCTGGACACGCCGGGCTACGCCGACTTCACCGGCGACCTGCGGGCGGGGCTGCGCGCGGCCGACTCGGCGCTGTTCGCGGTGCCGGCCACCGAGGGCGTGGACGGCCTGACCCGGATGCTGTGGGAGGAATGCGCGCGCGTGGGCATGCCGCGCGCCGTCGTCATCACCAAGATCGACCACCAGCGCGCCGACTTCGAGGCCGCGCTGGCCGCCTGCCGCGAGGCGTTCGGCGAGTCCGTGGCGCCGCTGTACCTGCCGGTGGCCGACGGCGAGGGAACGCCGGTCCGCGGGCTGATCGGGCTGCTGTCGCAGAAGATGTACGACTATTCCGGCGCTGGCCGCGCGGAGGCCGCGGTGCCGGACGCGGGCGCCGGGCAGATGGAAACGCTCCGCGGTGAGCTGATCGAGGGCATCATCCAGGAGAGCGAAGACGAGTCGCTCATGGACCGGTACCTGTCCGGCGAGGACATCGAGCCGAAGGTCCTCATCGAGGACCTGGAGAAGGCGGTGGCGCGGGGCAGCTTCTACCCGGTGCTGGCGGTGTCCTCCCCGCGCGGCATCGGCATGGAGGAACTGCTGGAGGTGATGACCCAGGCGTTCCCGTCGCCGGAGGAGCACCCGATGCCCACGGTCACCACCCTCGACGGCACCCCGGTCGACGGGCTGTCCTGCGATCCGGCCGGGCCGCTGCTCGCCGAGGTCGTCAAGACCACCTCGGACCCCTACGTCGGCCGGGTCAGCCTGGTCCGGGTGTTCTCCGGGACGCTGCGCGCCGACGCCGCGGTGCACGTGTCCGGGCACGGCCGCGCCGAGCAGGGGCACGCCGACCACGACACCGACGAGCGGGTCGGCGCGCTGACCTGCCCGCTGGGCAAGCAGCAGCGGCCCATCACCGAAGCGGTGGCCGGCGACATCTGTGCCGTGGCCAAGCTCGCGACCGCCGAGACCGGCGACACGCTGTCCAGCAAGGACGAGCCGCTGCTGATGGAGCCGTGGGTGATGCCCGAACCGCTGCTCCCGGTGGCCGTGTCGGCCAAATCCAAGGCCGACGACGACAAGATGTCACAGGCGCTGTCCCGGCTGGTCGCCGAGGACCCCACGCTCCGCCTGGAGATCAACCCCGAGACCCACCAGCTGGTCCTGTGGTGCATGGGTGAGGCCCACGTCGATGTGCTGCTGGACCGGCTGGGCAACCGCTACGGCGTGGCGGTGGGGACGTCCGCGCCGCGGGTGCCGCTGCGGGAGACGATCGCGGGCAAGGCCAACGGGCTGGGCCGCAACGTGAAGCAGACCGGCGGCCACGGCGAGTTCGCGATCTGCCACATCGACGTCGAGCCGATGCCCGGCAACGCCGGCTTCGAGTTCGTGGACAAGGTCGTCGGCGGCGTGGTGCCCCGCCAGTTCATCCCGTCGGTGGAGAAGGGCGTCCGGTCCCAGATGGAGCAGGGTGTGGTCGCGGGCTACCCGATGGTGGGGCTGCGGGTCACGCTGTACGACGGCAAGGCGCACTCGGTGGACTCCTCCGACATGGCGTTCCAGAAGGCGGGCCGGGCCGCGCTGCGGGACGCGGTCGAGAAGGCGCAGTCCATGCTGCTCGAGCCGGTCGACGAGGTGTCGGTGCTGATCCCCGACGACTACGTGGGAGCGGTCATGTCCGACCTGTCCTCCCGCCGCGGCCGGGTCCTCGGCACCGAGCCCGTCCCGGTGGGGCGGACCCTGGTCAAGGCGGAGATCCCCGAGCTGGAGATCACCCGGTACACGATCGACCTGCGCTCGGTGTCCCACGGGACCGGCTCGTTCACCCGCTCCTATCTGCGCCACGAGCCCCTCCCGGCGCACCTGGCCGCCAAGATCGCGGAGGAGTCCAAGGAGTAGCGGCCCAGCGGCCGCTTCTATCGGCGAGCACCACAGCGGGTATCGGCGAGCACCACAGCGGGTATCGGCGAGCACCACAGCGGGTTACGGCGAGGCGCTCGTTACCGGCCAGCGAGCCGGGGCCCTGTGCCCCGGCGAGCGCCGGTGTGTCGGCGAGGTACCACCGCGCGGGCGCGAAGCGCATCCGGGGGGTCCCGGGGGGTCGCCCCCGGGCTAACACTGCCGGCGAGGTACCACCGCGCGGGCGCGAAGCGCATCCGGGGGGTCCCGGGGGGTCGCCCCCGGGCTAACACTGCCGGCGAGGTACCACCGCGCGGGCGCGAAGCGCATCCGGGGGGTCCCGGGGGGTCGCCCCCGGGCTAACACTGCCGGCGAGGTACCACCGCGCGGGCGCGAAGCGCATCCGGGGGGTCCCGGGGGGTCGCCCCCCGGGCTAACACTGCCGGCGAGGTACCACCGCGCGGGCGCGAAGCGCATCCGGGGGGTCCCGGGGGGTCGCCCCCCGGGCTAACACTGCCGGCGAGGTACCACCGCGCGGGCGCGAAGCGCATCCGGGGGGTCCCGGGGGGTCGCCCCCGGGTCAATCCGCGGGCCAGGCTTCGGCGAGGAGCTTGCGGGTGTCCCGGAGAAGCTCGGGGAGGACCTTGGTCTGGCCGACGACGGGCATGAAGTTCGTGTCGCCGCCCCAGCGCGGCACCACGTGCTGGTGCAGGTGGGCGGCGATGCCGGCGCCGGCCACGCCGCCGAGGTTCATCCCGACGTTGAAGCCCTGCGCGCCCGACGCGGTGCGCAGCGCCCGGATCGAGCGCCGGGTGTGGTCGGCCAGTTCGGCGGACTCGCCCTCGTCCAGTTCCGTGTAGTCGGCCACGTGCCGGTACGGGCAGACCAGCGTGTGGCCGCCGTTGTAGGGGTACAGGTTCAGCACCGTGAACACGAGGCGGCCGCGCGCGACGATCAGCCCCTCCTCGTCGCTGAGCGACGGGGCGCGGCAGAACGGGCAGCTCTCCCGCTCGCCGGACCCGGTCGGCTTGTTCTCGCCCTTGAGGTAGGCCATCCGGTGCGGCATCCACAGCCGCGCGAACGCGTCAGGGATACCGACCCCGGTCTGGGGCCAGGTCAGGCCGCCCGGTTCCGCGCCGCTCGCCATCGGCGTCACACCTGGATGCGGTCGCGGACGGCGGCGGTGATCTCGGCGACGGCGCCCGCGACCGGGACGCCGTTCTTCTGCGAGCCGTCCCGGTAGCGGAACGACACCGCGTCGGCGGCCACGTCATCGTCCCCCGCGATCAGCATGAACGGGATCTTCTGCCGCTGGGCCGTCCTGATCTTCTTCTGCATCCGGTCGTCACTGGTGTCCACCTCGGCCCGGATGCCCTGCTCGCGGAGCAGGTCCACCACCTTGTCCAGGTAGGGGGCGTGCGCGTCCGCGATCGGGATGCCGACGACCTGGACCGGCGCCAGCCAGGGCGGGAAGGCGCCCGCGTAGTGCTCGACCAGGATGCCGAAGAACCGCTCGATCGAGCCGAACAGCGCCCGGTGGATCATGTACGGGCGCTGCCGGGATCCGTCGGCGGCCTGGTACTCGATGCCGAACCGGCCCGGCTCCTGGAAGTCAACCTGCAGGGTGGACAGCTGCCAGCGGCGGCCGATCGCGTCCTTGACGTGCACGTCGATCTTGGGAGCGTAGAACGCGCCGTCGCCCTCGGCCACGGTGTACGGCAGCCCGGATTCATCGAGCGCATGCCGGAGGGCCGCCTCCGCCGCGTCCCATTCCTCCGGCTTGCCGATGTACTTATCCGGCCGGGTGGACAGCTCGGCCTCGAACTCGGTGAGCCCGAAGTCGCGCAGCAGGCCGACCACGAAGTCGAGCAGCGAGGCCAGCTCGGGAGCCAGCTGCTCGGGGGTGCAGAAAATGTGCGAGTCGTCCTGGGTGAAGCCGCGGGCCCGGGTCAGGCCGTGCACGACCCCGGACTTCTCGTACCGGTACACGGTGCCGAACTCGAACAGCCGCAGCGGCAGCTCCCGGTAGGACCGCCCGCGCGACTGGTAGATCAGGACGTGCATCGGGCAGTTCATCGGCTTGTTGTAGTAGATCTGCCCGTCCATCTCCATGGGCGGGAACATGCCGTCCTTGTACCAGCCCAGGTGACCGGACGTCTCGAACAGCTCGGCCTTGGTCACGTGCGGGGTGTTGACGTACTGGTACCCGGCCGCGTCATGGCGGCGCCGCGAGTAGTCCTCCATCACCTGGCGGATGATCGCGCCCTTGGGGTGGAACACCGGCAGCCCGCTGCCGATCTCGGCCGGGAAGGAGAACAGGTCCAGCTCCGCGCCGAGCTTGCGGTGGTCGCGCCGCTCGGCCTCCGCGAGCATGGTCAGGTACTCGTCCTGCCGCTCCCGCGATTCCCATGCGGTGCCGTAGATCCGCTGCAGCTGCGGGTTCTTCTCGCTGCCCCGCCAGTACGCCCCGCCGGAGCGCATCAGCCTGAACGCCGGGATGTGCCGGGTGGTCGGGATGTGCGGGCCGCGGCACAGGTCCTTCCAGATCACCTCGCCGGTGTCCGGACTGAGGTTGTCGTAGATGGTCAGCTCGCTGCCGCCCACCTCGACCGACTCCTCGGCGTCCGGCGCCTGGTGGGCCCCCTTGAGGCCGATCAGCTCCAGCTTGTACGGCTCGCCGGCCAGTTCCGCGCGGGCGTCGCCGTCGGTGACCACGCGGCGGGAGAACCACTGGCCCTGCTTGACGATCTGGCGCATGCGCTGCTCGATCGCCTTCAGGTCCGCGGGGTCGAACGGGCGGTCTACGTCGAAGTCGTAGTAGTAGCCGTTCTCCACCGGCGGCCCGATGCCCAGCTTGGCGTCCGGGAACAGGTCCTGCACGGCCTGCGCCATGACGTGGGTGGTGGAGTGCCGCAGGATCGCGCGGCCGTCCGGGTCGTCGATCAGGACCGGCTCGATCACGTCCCCGTCGGTGACCGGGCAGGCGAGGTCCCGCAGCTCGCCGTTGACCCGCGCGGCGATGACCGCGTGCGCGCCGGGGGCCTGCTCGCCCTGGCCGGCTTCCGCGAGCGCCACCCCGGCCGTCGTGCCAGCCTCGGCCACATGCTCGCGTCCGGCGAGAGTGAGACGAAGCTGCTGCGTTGACACGGTGACTCCTCGGCATGGAAGACGGATGGCGGGCGGGTGCCCTTGACCGATGCTATCGGGCTGGGGCTCGGGCTGGGGCTGGGCTCAGGCGCCGCGGCCGGCCAGGGCGAGCAGGTCGTCGAGAATCTGGCCGTAGTGGTTCACCGACAGGCTGAGGTGACCCTCGCCGGGCAGCAGGTGGGCCTGCGCACCCGGGATGTGGGCGGCGAGCCACTGGCCATGACCGAACGGGACCATGTGATCGTCATCCCCCTGCCAGATGGCGACCGGGGCCGCGTCCGCGCCGAACGAGAAACCCCAGCCGGCCACGAACGCCCGGTCGTCCTCGAACCAGCCGGCCACGCCGGGGTCCACCGAGGCGTGCAGCGAGGCGGCCATGTAGTCGGCGTACTCGCCGGTGAGCACGGCCTTGTCCGCGTCGCCGATCAGGCCCCCAAGGCCCTCGATGATGCTGGCGCCGGTGACGGAGCCGAGACCGGCCGCCTCCTTCTCCAGGTAGCCGGTCAGCTCCGCCGGGCCGGCCTCGGCCGCACCGAACTCCGCGATGTTCTCCGGTCCCATCCCGGCCAGCCAGTCCAGGCCGGGCGCCTCCCGCGGGGCCACCCCGGCGACCGAGGCGGCCGCGAGGCACCGGCCCGGCAGCAGCGCGGCGCAGGCGAGCGCGTGCGGGCCGCCGCCGGACCAGCCGATCGTCAGGAACGTTCCGGCGCCGAGCGCGTCCATGATCTCCGCGACGTCGCCGGCCACGTCCGCGACCCGGCGACCGGGCCGGGGGGTGGACTGGCTGTAACCGGGCCGGGCGAGATGAATGCTCCGGAACCCCCGGGCCAGCTCCGTTTCGGTCATCGGCGGGTAGGACACCAGGCCGCCGCCGGGCGTGCCGTGGTGGCGCACCAGGGGTATCCCGTCCTCGGGCCCTTCGGCCACGACATCGATGCGGCGGCCGTCGGCCAGCGTGATCGTCGAGTGCTCGGTGGGCGTCTGGGTGGGCACGGGGCGGGCCTCCTGGCCGGCTGAACGGGGGTTCCTGGGCAGCTTAACGAGGGTTCCCGGGCAGTTAACGGGGTTCCCGGGCGGCTAACGGGGGTTGGAGTAGACGCGGTCCGGGGTGAGCAGCGCGGCCGCGCGCCGTTCCGTGGCCATGACCCGGTCGTAGGTGTCCCAGTCGTCGTGCGTGCCGCCGGCCGCGGTGAAGATCTCCCGCAGCAGCAGGCGGAGCCGTTCCGCGTCCACGCCGGGCGCCGGGTCGTCCGGCCCGATGAGCTCGGTGGTGCCCTCGGCCGCCACCCACTCCCAGCCGGCCCGGATCACCACCGTGGCGCGGGGCCGGGCCCGCAGGTTGTCCAGCTTCCGGGTGCCGCCGCGGACCACGAAGCCGACCGCCGGCTTGCCGGTGAAGGGATGATCGAGCACCCCGGCGTTCACCACCGACGACTGGATCGTCCCGTCGCCGCGCAGCGTGGAGATCACGATCAGGCCGTGCTCACGGGGAACCAGCCGGCCGAAATCGGTAAGGTCCGTCACCGGTCCAGTATCTCCCGGAGGCCGGCCGCGCCGTCCCTCACCCGCCCAGCACCTGCCTGACCTGGCGGGTGATCTCGAGGTCTTCCCGCGCGGCCACGACGAACGCCCGGACGTCCGCGCCGGGGTGCGTGATATCGGTATCGCCGTGCGCGGCGGCGTTGCGGCTGGCGTCCACGGCCACGCCGAGGAAGCCCAGCCCGTCCGCGGCGCCGGCACGGATCTCCGGCGCGTTCTCCCCGACGCCACCGGTGAAGACGATCGTGTCCAGGCCGCCCAGGGCCGCGGCCATCGACCCGATCAGGGCGCGCAGACGGTGCAGGTAGACCTCCAGGGCCAGGTCCGCGGCACTGTCTTCCTGGGCGGCCCGGGCCAGCACCTCACGCATGTCCGCGGTCCCGGCCAGCCCCAGCAGCCCGGAACGGTTGTCCAGGGTGGCGGCCAGCTCGGCCGCGGGCGTGCCGACGTGGTCGGCCAGCCAGAGCACCAGCCCCGGGTCGATCGAGCCGCAGCGGGTGCCCATGACCAGGCCGTCCAGCGGCGTGAAGCCCATCGTGGTATCGACCGACCGCCCGTCGCGGACCGCGGCCAGCGACGCCCCCGAGCCCAGGTGGCAGACCACCAGCCGGGCGGGGACGTGCCCGAGCAGTTCGCCGGCCCGGCGGGTCGCGTAGGCGTGCGAAAGCCCGTGGAAGCCGTACCGCCGCAGCTCCCACCGCTTCCGCCATTCCGGCGGGATCGCGTAGGTGGCCGCCGCGGCCGGCATCCCGGCGTGAAACGCGGTGTCGAAGCACGCCACCGCCGGGATGCCGGGCAGCACCCTGCTTACCGCGTCGACGCCCGCCAGCGACTTGGGCTGGTGCAGCGGGGCCAGATCGACGAGATCTTCCAGCTTCTTCCGCACGGCGGCGTCCAGCCGCACCGGTTCGGTGAACTGCCGGCCGCCGTGCACGATGCGGTGGCCGACCGCCTCGGCGGTGTCCGCGCCGAGGCGGCCGAGCACGCTGGCCACCGCGCTGGGCTCGAACTGCCCGCGGCTGATGGCCAGATCCTGCTGGCCGATCACGGTGTCGTCGCGGTCCAGCAGGCTCAGCTTGAGCGAACTGGAGCCCGCGTTGACCACCAGGACGCGCATCAGTACGGCCAGGCCCAGTCGCGGATCGCGGGCGTGTCCTCGCCGTGCTCCTGGGTGTAGGCGGTGGCCTCGATCCGGCTGTCGGTCATCAGCTGGCGGACGTGCCCGGCCCTGGCGGCCAGCCCCGGTACCCGGTCGATGACGTCGATCACGAGGTGGAACCGGTCCAGGTCGTTCAGCCGGACCATCTCGAACGGGGTCGTGGTGGTGCCGCGCTCCTTGTACCCGCGGACGTGCAGGTTCGCGTGCCCGTGCCGCCGGTAGGCCAGCCGGTGGATCAGCCACGGATAGCCGTGGAAGGCGAAGATGACCGGGCGCTCGGTGGTGAACAGCGCGTCGTACTCCGCGTCGGACATGCCGTGCGGGTGCTCGGTCTCCGGCAGCATCCGCATCAGGTCGACCACGTTGACCACCCGGACCTTCAGCTCCGGCAGGTGCTGGCGGATCAGGTCCACGGCGGCCAGGGTCTCCAGCGTCGGGATGTCGCCGCAGCAGGCAAGCACGACGTCCGGCTCGCCCGGTGAGTCGTTGCTGGCCCACTCCCAGATCCCGGCGCCGCGGGTGCAGTGGATGATCGCCTCGTTCATCGGCAGCCAGTTGGGCTGCGGCTGCTTGCCCGCGACGATCACGTTGACGTAGTTGCGCGAATGCAGGCAATGGTCGGCGACCGACAGCAGGCAGTTCGCGTCCGGCGGCAGGTAGACCCGGACGACCTCGGCCCGCTTGTTCAGCACCACGTCGAGGAAACCCGGGTCCTGGTGCGAGAAGCCGTTCTGGTCCTGCCGCCAGACCAGGCTGGACAGCAGGTAGTTCAGCGAGGAGATCGGCCGCCGCCATTCGATCCGGTTGCAGGACTCCAGCCACTTGGCGTGCTGGTTGAACATCGAGTCGACGATGTGGATGAACGCCTCGTAGCAGTTGAACAGCCCGTGCCGCCCGGTGAGCAGGTAGCCCTCCAGCCAGCCCTCGCACTGGTGCTCCGACAGCACCTCCATCACCCGGCCGTCCGGGGCGAGGTGATCATCTTCAGGGATAATCTCCGCGTCGAAGGTCCGGTTCGTCACCTCGAACACGTCACCCAGCCGGTTGGAGGCGGTCTCGTCCGGCCCGAACAGCCGGAACGTCTCCGGATTGCGCACGATCACGTCCCGCAGCCACCGGCCGAGCGCCCGCGTGCCCTCGGTCTCGCCGGTTCCCGGCCTGTCCACCTCCGCCGCGTAGTCGCGGAAGTCGGGCAGGTTGAGGTCACGGCGCAGCAGGCCGCCGTTGGCATGCGGGTTCGCGCCCATCCGGCGGTAGCTGCTCGGCGCCAGCGCGGCCAGCTCCCCGGCCAGCTTCCCGTCCTCGCCGAACAGCTCCTGCGGCCGGTAGCTGAGCATCCACTCCTCGAGCTGGCGCAGGTGCTCCGGGTTGGTCCGGACGTTGGTGATCGGCACCTGGTGCGCGCGGAAGGTGCCTTCCACCTGAACGCCGTCCACCTTTTTCGGGCCCGTCCAGCCCTTGGGGGTCTTGAGCACGATCATCGGCCACCGCGGCCGCGTCAGATCGCCGTCTTCGCGTGCGCGCCGCTGGATGTCGCCGATCTCCTCGACCACCCGGTCGAATGTGGCGGCCATCTGCTGGTGGACCTTTTCCGGGTCGTCCCCGGCCACCTCGTGCACCGTGTACCCGTAGCCCTCGAGCAGCGAGACCAGTTCGTGATCCGGAATCCGGGCCAGCACGGTCGGGTTGGCGATCTTGTACCCGTTCAGGTGCAGGATCGGCAGCACCGCGCCGTCCCTGGCGGCGTCGAGGAACTTGTTAGAATGCCATCCGGTGGCCAGCGGGCCGGTCTCGGCCTCGCCGTCGCCGACGACGCACACCGCGATGAGGTCCGGGTTGTCGAATACCGCGCCGTAGGCGTGTGACAGCGAATAGCCCAGCTCACCACCCTCATGGATGGAACCGGGGGTCTCCGGCGCGACGTGGCTGGGGATGCCGCCGGGAAACGAGAACTGGCGGAACAGCCGCTGCATCCCGGCCACGTCCTGGCTGATGTTCGGGTACAGCTCGGTGTACGTGCCCTCCAGGTACGTGTTGGCCACGATGCCCGGGCCGCCGTGCCCGGGGCCGATCACGTAGATCATGTTGAGATCCCAGTTACGGATCACCCGGTTGGCGTGCGCGTAGATGAGGTTGAGCCCCGGGGTGGTCCCCCAGTGTCCCAGCAGCCGCGGCTTGATGTGCTCCGGGCGCAGCGGCTCGGTCAGCAGCGGGTTGTCCATCAGGTATATCTGGCCGACGGAGAGGTAGTTCGCGGCCCGCCAGTAGGCGTCAATTCTTTCCAGGTCGGTCTTGCTCAGTGGATGCTGCTCGGTCACGGTCACGGGCTGCTCCTGCGCTCGGAATCCGGGGGCCGAAAGTGCGGACACAGCCGAGAATAGCGAGAACGGTCAGCGCCCCCTGCTCCAGTGCGGCCCGGTGGCGTTCCACTCGGCGTCCCAGGCGGCCATTCTCCGGCGGTCAAGTATCCGCCGGATGATCAGCGCGGAAACAATCAGCAACAGCGCCTGGCCCGTCACGGCCAGCATCGCCGCGACCGCACCCTGGTTGACGATCTGCGACGGGGTGAGCGGAGGCCCGGTCTGCTCACCTGACCGGCTGGTCCAGATGGTCACCGTGCCGCCGGCCCGCGTCCCGAAGGCGGCCATGACCGTGCCGGATTGGGCCGTCCCGTCCGGCGCTTTCCAGCGTGCGGGGACGGGCGTCAGCTGGATGGGCCCGTACACGTTGCTGGCCAGCGGCGGGATACCGCGCAGCAGCACGGCCGGAACCTGGCGCCAGGTCGCCTTCTCCTGCCGCGCGGCCACGGCGGCGCCGTGCCACCCTGCCTGGAACGCGGCCAGCGCGACGAGTGGCACTCCGAGCAGGAACAACACGATCAGCGCGGCGATCAGCCGGGACTCGGCCCGGTCGACGCCGCGGCGCAGCGGATTACGGTCGGGCCACGGGCTGCCCAGCATCCGGCGCAGGCTCCTCCGGTACGGAATCCGCCCTGCCGTCCGTCTGTTCACCCAGCCACCTGCGCACCACTGGCCAGCGCACCGCCAGCCTCCGCTGTTGTCGTCCCTGTTCCTCTTACCGTATCCGGCGGGTGAAACAGGATCAGCGGGTGGCCCGTCAACTGATAGGGCGGGGCTCTTCGTGCGCCCAGCCGACGCCGTGCAGCCGCCGGCCGGTGATAATTCCCGGTGTGATCCGGACGAAGTGCGTCCGCTCTCCGGCCGCCCAGGGTTCCAGATCGATCTCCTTGAGCCGGGCCACCTCGGCCGGGTCGGACACCTCCTGGGCGGTGCCCACGATGGTGACGCTCCAGCCGGTGTGGGTCACGTAATCAAGTTCGTCGGCCTCGAAGGCCACGACGGCGTGGCTGATGGCCGCGGCGAGCTTCCCGCCACGATTGGTCCTGATCACAATCTGCCGATTGTCGAAGGCGAAGTTGACCGGCTCGACGGCCGGCATCGCGCGCACCGTGTAAACGATCCGGCCGACCGGGACCGAAGCCATCAGCCGCAGGCATTCGCCGTCGGAGAGCGTCTCGGGGACGCACTTGGCGGACCCGTCGGGGTTCATGCGTGGAGCATGGCAATTCGCGCGAAACCCGAGCCAGGGTCCAAAGTCCCGGCCGGCCAGAGAGCGGAGTCCTCTGGTTAGGCGGGGCCGCCTTCGCTATGAGCCGATCTGTCACTATTCAGGCCGTTCCGGCCCCGGCCGGACAGCCGGGCCGGGTAGCCGGCGGCCTGGGTCCGGCGTTCCACGCCCGGGTTCTGCAACGGTACGGATACGTAGTACCTGACCGTCCGCTCCGCCCGGAACGTGCGCTGGCCGATCTGCCGGTTGGCCAGTCCCTCGCCGGGGGAAGGCCAGCAGTCACAAATTCTGGTCCGCCCACTTTATGCGCGCCATGCGGATATCACCGGCAAAGGCGAGAATGCACACGAACCGGCAAAGATAGCCCGCCGGAATGGACCGGCGCATTATCGGCTGGCCCCGGTTACCGGCGGCGGCGGCTTACCGGCCGCGGCGGCGATCTTCTCGCGGCGGGGTTCCGGTGCCGCCGGCCAGCCCGGCGCGGCGGAGCGCGTCGGCCATCGCACTGTTCTGCTCTCCGTTCTTCTGCTCTCCGCTTCCCCGGCGGTCACCGCCCTGCCCGCCGCTCCCCCGGCGGTCACCGCCCTGCCCGCCGCTCCCCCGCTGGCCGCCGCCCTGCCCGCCGCTCCCCCGCTGGCCGCCGCCCTGCCCGCCGCTCCCCCGCTGGCCGCCGCCCTGCCCGCCGCTCCCCCGCTGGCCACCACGCGGCGCGGGGGCGCCCCGGCGGCCGGGACCGTCACCCCGGCCGCCCGGGCCGCTAGGTGATGTCGCATTCCGGTCCGTCCGGCCGGGCGAATCCGCGCCGCGGCCGTCCGCTTCGTCCAGCCGCAGCGTGAGGGAAATCCGCTTGCGCGGGATGTCCACGGCGAGCACCTTCACGCGCACGACGTCGCCGGGCTTGGCCACCTCGCGCGGGTCCGAGACGAAGTTCCTGGACATCGCGGACACGTGCACCAGGCCGTCCTGGTGCACGCCAATGTCGACAAAGGCGCCGAACGCGGCCACGTTGGTGACCACCCCTTCGAGGAGCATGCCGGGGACCAGGTCGGCCATCGTCTCCACGCCGTCGGCGAAGGCCGCGGTCTTGAACGCCGGCCGGGGTCCCGCCCGGGCTTCTCCAGTTCCCGCAGGATGTCGGTGACGGTCGGCACGCCGAACCGCTCATCGGCGAAGCGCTGCGGCGTGAACGAACGCAGCAGCGCGGCGTTGCCGATCAGGCCGGGCATCGTCGCCCCGGCCGCGGTCAGGATGCGCCGCACCACGGGATAGGCCTCGGGGTGCACGCTGGATGCGTCGAGCGGGTCGTCACCGCCGGGGATGCGCAGGAAGCCCGCGCACTGCTCGAACGCCTTCGGGCCCAGCCGCGGCACCTCGGTGAGCGCCCGCCGGCTGCGGAACGGGCCGCCGGCGTCGCGGTGGGCCACGATGCCGTCGGCGAGCCCGGCGCTGATCCCGGACACCCGCGCCAGCAGCGGCGCGGAGGCCGTGTTGACATCGACGCCGACCGCGTTGACGGCGTCCTCGACTACGGCGTCGAGCGAGCGGGACAGCTTGTTCTCGGAGACGTCGTGCTGGTACTGGCCCACGCCGATGGACTTCGGGTCGATCTTCACCAGTTCGGCCAGCGGGTCCTGCAGGCGGCGGGCGATCGACACCGCGCCACGCAGCGACACGTCCATGCCCGGCAGCTCGCGGGAGGCGTACGCGGACGCCGAGTACACCGACGCGCCGGCCTCCGAGACGACCACCTTGGTCAGCGTGAGCTCCGGGTGGGTCTTGATCAGGTCCGCCGCCAGCCGGTCGGTCTCGCGTGAGGCGGTCCCGTTGCCGATCGCGATCAGCTCGACGCCGTGCGCGGCGGCCAGCCGGGCCAGGATCGCGATCGACTCGTCCCAGCGCCGCCGCGGCTCGTGCGGGTAGATCGTCTCGGTCGCGACCGCCTTGCCGGTCCGGTCGGTCACCGCCACCTTGACGCCGGTGCGGAACCCCGGGTCCAGCCCCATGGTCGGGCGCGCCCCGGCCGGGGCGGCCAGCAGCAGGTCACGGAGGTTGGCGGCGAATACCCGCACGGCCTCGTCCTCGGCCCGCTGCCACAGCCGCATCCGCAGGTCGACCCCGAGGTGGACCAGAATGCGGGTCCGCCACGCCCAGCGCACGGTCTCGGCCAGCCACCGGTCGGCCGGGCGGCCCGCATCGGACACGCCGAACCGGCGGGCGATGAGCTCCTCGTACGCCGACGGCGCGCCCGGCACCGGCACGTCCGCCGTCTCGTCCTGGGCGTCCATGGTCAGGTCGAGGATCTCTTCCTTCTCGCCGCGGTAGGCGGCGAGGATGCGGTGCGACGGCAGCCGGATGAACGGCTCGGCGAAGTCGAAGTAGTCGGCGAACTTGGCGCCGGCCTCCTGCTGGCCGTCGCGCACCCGGGAGACGAGCCGCCCCGCCGACCACATCCGTTCCCGCAGTTCGCCGATCAGGTCGGCGTCCTCGGCGAAACGCTCAACCAGGATGGCGCGGGCCCCGTCCAGGGCGGCCTGCGCGTCGGCGACACCCCGGTCCGGGCCGGCGTACGCCGCCGCCTCCTGCTGCGGATCGCCGGCGTCCCCGGAAAGCAGCAGCTCAGCCAGCGGCTCCAGGCCGGCTTCTCGGGCGATCTGCGCCTTGGTCCGGCGCTTCGGCTTATAGGGCAGGTAGATGTCCTCCAGGCGGGCCTTGGAATCGGCGGCCATGATCTGCCGCTCGAGCGCGTCGTCGAGCTTGCCCTGCGCCCGGATCGACTCCAGGATCGCGGCCCGCCGCTCGTCCAGCTCGCGCAGGTAGCGGAGCCGTTCCTCCAGCGTGCGGAGCTGCGCGTCGTCCAGCGTCCCGGTCAGTTCCTTGCGGTACCTGGCGATGAACGGCACCGTGGCCCCGCCGTCGAGCAGCTCGACCGCAGCGGCGACCTGGCTCTCCCGGACGCCGAGCTCATCGGCGATCCGCCGGCTGACCGGCTGCGGGGCCGCCGGCCGGGCACCGCCCTCGGCGGGATCCTGGGCCGGACCCTGGGCGGGCACCTGGGCGGGCGTCTGGACCGGTTCGTCGACGGGCGTCGTCACGATGGCTATCGCTTTCTGCGTTCGATGACTGGGGTTCTCGCCGGGGTTTCCGTGCGGCGGCGCGTGGCGTCCGGCCGGGACGGCGCGCTCAAGCATTGTGCCGCGCCGGCGGCACCTTCGCACGCCGGACATGCGGGGGTGATCGATCAGCGGGCACCATCGCCGGAGCCGGCGTGATGGGCCGCTGCAGCCGCCGGGCCGGGCCCGGCGGCAGATCAGCTGGCTCGCGTCTTCGCAGGTCGCGGCGTTTCTGGTCGGCTTTTTTTTCCCAGCAGAAAGCTTTTGACATCCTCCCCGCCCTAAAGGGCGGGGATTCCAGCCGTCACCGGCTGGGGTTCCTGTTTCACTGGCGACCGCGCCGGGGTTGCCCCCGCACGTCTTACACCGCCTCCGCAGGCAGAAGCCGCCAGCCCGGCGGCCAAAACGATGTTCTTCGCGGCGTTTACGTCCCGCTGATGCAGGACGCCGCATCCTGGGCACACCCACGAACGGGTGCCGAGGGAGAGGCTCGCGAGCAGATGCCCGCAACTGGAGCAGGTCTTCGAGCTCGGGTACCAGCAATCCACGGCGGCCAGTTCACGGCCGTTGCGTTCTGCTTTGTAGGCAAGGAACGCCCGGAACTCCGCCCACCCGGTGCGGCTGATCGCCTTTGCCAGCGACCGGTTGCGGACCATGTTGCGGACCGCGAGGTCCTCGACGGCGATGCCGTCGAACCGGCGTACCAGATCGGTGCTGGTCTTGTGCAGGAAGTCCCGGCGCGCGTCAGCGACCCGTGCGTGCTGCCGGGCCACCTTAACCTTGGCTTTCTGCCGGTTCGCTGACCCCTTCTGGCAGTGGGCAAGCCTCCGCTGATACCGCTTCAGGCGCCGCTCGTGGCGTTCCATGTGCCGGGGGTGGGGGATGTGCTCACCCGTGGACAGGACCGCGAAGTCCTTCAGCCCAAGGTCCACGCCGACGCTCTCGCCAGATACGGGCAGCGGTTCCGGGTCGGCCACGTTGGCGTGCAGGACCACGAACCAGCGGCCAGCCGGGTCACGGGAGACCGTCACCGTAGTGGGATCGATCGACGCCGGGTCAATGTCCGGCCAGGACCACACGAACGCCAGCGGCGCGCTGGTCTTCGCCAGGGTCAACTGCCCGTCACGCCAGCGGAACGCGGCCCGGGTGTAGGTGGCGGACTGCTTGCTACGGCGGGACTTGAACCGCGGGTACCGGGCCCGCTTCTGAAAGAACGCCTCGAACGCCTTGTGCTGGTGGCGGAGGGCTTGCTGCAGGGGGACCGAGGAGACCTCGTTCAGCCACGCCAGATCGGGGAGTTTCTTCATGACGGTCAGCGCCGCGTCAGATTCCCGGTACGACGTGCTCTTACCTTCGGTCTGGTAGCGGGCGTGCCGGCCGGCGAGGGTCCGGTTCCAGACGACGCGGACGCACCCGAACGTGCGCGACAGTATCGCCGCCTGCTCGGGGTCGGGGTAGGCCCGGACCTTATACGCCGTCCGCATGCCGCTAGTTTACTACATGGGTCCGACGTGAGTAAGCGAACCGTTAGACCGGGTTCTCCGACTCATCCCCGGCCTGAACGCCGGGCTTTCTCGGAAGTCCTGGTAAACGTGATCGCTCCGGTTCAGACGGCGGGCCGCGTGACCTGGCCGAGGAACAGCGGCAGGCCGGTCGCCGTGTCGATGATGGCGAACAGGAAGGGCCGGTCCACGACCATCCGGATCGGGTCGGGTCCGCGCCGCAGGGCCATCGGGCGCATCCCGATCGCGGTCGCGGCGGCGGCCTCGGTGCCCTGCTCGTCGACGTCAATGTAGGCCTGGTGCACGACGGCGCTGATGAACAGGCGTTCCTGCGCCGTGATCCCGCTGAAGTCGGCCGCGTCGGTGAACGCGTCCTCGATGCCCAGCTGCCGGAGCACGGGGATGAGCCCGAAGCCGGCCCGCTGGCGGAACTTCGGCAGCGAGAGCGCCACGCTCTGCTGCGCCGCGCCCGCGAGCAGCGGTCCCAGGCCGCCGGCCAGCCGCGGCGCCAGCGTGGGGAGCGGCCCGTCCGGGAGCACAATGGCCATGGCCAGGCGGCTGGCCTGATACGGCAGCAGGACGGCCTGGTAGCCGTGGGCGCGCAGGTAAGCCAGGTCCGCCGTGCGCCGCATCATCGGCACCGTGAGCGTAGCGCCGGCCGCAGGCGTGGGGCTGGGGCCCGAGGGGGAGCTGGGGCCCGAGGGGGAGCTGGGGCCCGAGGGGGAGCTGGGGCCCGAGGAGGGGGCGGGGCCCGAGGGAGAGCTGGGGCCTGAGGAAGGGGCGGGGGCGGGGCCCGAGGCGGAGGCAGCGTCGGGGTCGCCGTCGGGGCCGGGATAGAAGGGGGAGTCGGCGGTGGCGCCCACCGGGAACGGGAACGCCCAGCGCGCCTTGAGGTAGACGGCGTTGGCGAGCACGAGCCGGGTCGCCGCGCTGACCGCGTCCGGGCCGAGCAGATCCGTGATCTTGCCGGCGGTCTGCTCCGCGATGAGCTCGTTGATCTGCGTACGGGCCTGCCCCGGCGCCCCCCGGAAATCCACCGGCCGGACGGTCAGCGCCGCGGCGTCGCCGAGCCGGCTGGTGAACCCGGGCTCCAGCGGCAGCCCGGCCTGCACCCACATCGTGTTCGGGGCGCGCAGCGTCACGTCGGTGCCGTCGCCGGCCTGGCTCAGCACGCCGGACAGCAGCCGCAGGCCGTCGGCGGCCGCGTCCGGGCCGGCCAGGTGCAGCGCGGCGGCGATCTGCGCGGCCGTTGCCGCGCGCGCCCCGCACAGGGCCATCTGCAGTGCCGCCGCGATGCTGGCCGGCGAGAACACGACGTTGCGGCGGCCGGCGGCGAGCAACCGGTAGAGGCCGGCGCCGAAGGCGTCGTCCGCGGCGGCGGCCTGCTGCTGCACGGCGTCTGTGCCCGCCATCGTGTCCCGCGGCATACGGTCCTCCTCGGTCGGCTCGCTCTCATCAGATCACGGCTCATCAGATCACGCCCGGCTCATCGCCTTACGGCGGGGAGCCTGCCCGGCCCGGGTGGAGTTACGCGCCGCGCCTGATGGCGGCCGGAAGAATTGATCAGGGCAATGGCGCATATCCACGCATTGCGGGAAAGCGCCAGTGGGTTAGCGCTATATTCACGGTAAATTAATGCTCGTGTGAATCGCAAAAGTAAGTATCGCAATAACAGCAGTTGACGTCCGACTCCCATAGCATCCACGTGCGCTTATAGCGCCCAGTCCAGGGGACATCTGCGCGGCCCAGTCCGGAGGCACCTGCCCGTGGGCTCCGCCATTGCCACGACGGGCTGCGGACCGTCCGGCTGGGGGGGGAAGCCAGACGGTCCGCAGCCAGGCGTGACCGGCTGCCGACGGCGCAGGCACCCTCCGGTTACGTCCATCTGGCTGTCACCAGTGACCCGAAAGCCGCCCTTGCGCTGATCGTAATGCCTATATCCGCAGAGTAAATCCTAACCCGTCGTGACCCTATCTTAAGAGGCCCCGCTCAGGGCCGCAACACCAAGAACGCGATTCATTTTAAGGGGACCGCATTCACGTGTAGAGCTGGGAGGCTACTCCCGCGTAACTCAGCCCGCAACCGGAACACGGGCAAATCCAGGAGCAGAATCCCGGTTCATTTTTTCTTAGCACCGAAGGTACAGGTCACGCCCGTTTTTTGTCATCGAGTGAGCGTTAACATCGGGCCGCCGCCGCGTGCGAGCCCGGCCGCTGCTTACGTGGCGCTATCATCCTGGGCGACGTGTAACGCCGTCATGTCCGTCCCGTTACCAGAATGTACGAAGTCAGGGCTGCGAGGCCGCTGTGCCGGGTTTACCGTCGAGCATGTGCAGGTCACCCGGGCGGCCGCAACGCGGCGGGGACGGAGCTATCCACAATGACGCGGACCAGCGAGCACGGCGCTGAGCACGAGCAGGTCAACGGGCTGCCGCCAGATCTGGCCGCCGTCCTCCGTCCCGAACTTCCGAGTCTCGCCGACGAGATCATCACCGCCATCCGCGACAAGATCCCGGAGTACGCCCGCCCCATCGACGGGCCTTATGGACAGATCATGCGTACCGGCGTGGAGCAGGCCCTGACGTCGTTCGTGGACCTCGTCGCGGACCCAGCCACCTCCCGGGCCGACCGCGACGGGGTCGCGCGGATGCTGGGGCAGCACGAGGCCGAAGAGGGCCGCAGCCTGGACTCCCTGCAGGCTGCCTATCGGGTCGGCGCGCAGGTCGCCTGGCACCGCGCCATGGAGGTCGGCCGGGCCGCCAAGCTGTCCTCCTCGGTTATGTCGACGCTTGCGGACGCCGTCTTCGCGTACATGAACGACCTGGCCACGCTCTCGTTCGAGGGCTACCGAGAGGTCAAGGCGCAGTCCGCCGAGGAACAGCACGCGGCGCGGCGGCGGCTGCTTCAGCTCATCCTGGACCGCGATAACCCGGTGCCGCTGCGCGCGCTCGCCGAGCTGGGCGAGACCGCCTGCTGGCCGCTGCCGGAGCAGGTCATCGCCGTCGCTCTCACGCCCGCGTCCGGGCCCGGGCCCGCGTCCGGGCCCGGGCCCGCGTCCGCGTCCGCGTCCGGGCCCGCGTCCGCGTCCGGGCCCGCGTCCGGGCCCGCGTCCGCGTCCGGGCCCGCGCCCCGGCCCACGTCTATGCCCGCGCCCGCGCCGACGGCGGCGCTGGCCGCCGCGCCGGATCCGCTGGCCCCGGGGGCCCCGGCGGCATTCCCTGCTGATGACGATGTCCTCGCCAGCCTCGACGATCCGCAGCCGCACCTGCTGCTCCCCGCCGACGCCGGCGCGCTGCGGTGGGAGGCGCTGCAGCCAGGGCTCGGCGGGCGGCGCGCCGCCATCGGGCTGGCCGTCCCGCTCGCGGACGCGGCCGACTCGCTGCGCTGGGCGCGGCAGGCCCTCGCCCTGGCCGAATCCGGCACCATCGAGGCCGGCCCGGTCGTGTACTGCGAGGATCACCTGGTCACCTTGTGGCTGCTGTCCGACAGCGCACTGGCTGACCAGGTGAGCAGGCGGCATTTCGGCGCGCTGGAGGGGCTGACCCCGCGCCAGCAGGAACGGCTGACCGAGACGTTCGGGGCGTGGCTGGAGACCCGCGGCACGGCCGCGGAGATCGCGGACCGCCTCCAGGTGCACCCGCAGACCGTCCGCTACCGCATCCGCCAGGTCGAACGGACCCTGGGCGACCAGTTCGGCGATCCCGACGCGCGGTTCGCGATGGAAATGGTGCTGCGCGTGATGCGGCTGCGGGAAAGGAAGTTTCTGGCCGGGCAGCCGGAGGCGTAGCCCGGCAATGCCCGGCAATGCCCGGCGGTGCCCGGCGATGCCCGGCGATGCCCGGCGGTGCTCATCTGGGGGCAACGTCGGGGCAAGGGAGATTCGGTGGTGTTCGCCGGGGCGGGTGCTGTTCGCCAGGGAGCGCCGGACATGGGCGCACGGCACACCAAGCGCGGGTCAAGGCAGTGCCCGCCGGCCGGAGCGCCGCAGGTGGGGGCACGGCACATTCAGGCCGTTCGGTAGGCCCATCATGACCGCCGGGCCGGGTGGGCACGGCACGAGCGGCGTGCTCTACCAGTGGTTGAGGTGCATGACCTCCTGGACGGGGCGGCGCGGCGCTGGCCGGAACGTCTCGCCGGTGTAATAGGCGGTCGGGATGAGCACGCCCTGGCGCACGTTGCTGGGCAGGCCGAGGATGTCGGCGGCCTCCTTCTCGTAGGCCAGGTGCAGCGTCGTCCACGCCGTGCCCAGCTGCCGGGCGCGGGCCGCCAGCATGTAGCTCCACGCCGCGGGCAGCACCGATCCCCACAGCCCGGCCTGGTTGCCGTCCGCCTCCCAGGGCGCGTTGACCTCGATGCAGGCGATGACCTGCACCGGAACGTCGCCCATGTGCTGGCCCAGATAGGCCGAGCTGTCCCGGATCCGCAGCATCGTCTGCACCGCGGCCGAGTCCGGGGGCGGGCCACTGTCTTGCTGCGCCCGGCGCTGCCGCGCCGCCAGGTACCGCTCGGTCGAGCGGCGGTACAGCTCACCGATGGCGGCCCGCGTCTCCGGGTCCATGATCACCAGCCAGTGCCAGCCCTGCGAGTTGCCCCCGCTGGGCGACTGGAGCGCGATCTGGAGGCATTCGGTGATCAGGTCCATCGGGACCGGGCGGGTCAGGTCGAGGCGCTTGCGCACGGACCGGGTCGTGGTGAGCAGTTCGTCAGGGGTCAGCGGCAGCACCGTCATGCCCCGTATGCTGCCATGGCCACGGCGGGTGACCGGCGGCGGGCGGCGGCTGGCCCGGCCGGGTCGCCGGGGCCGGCCGGAGCAGTGCGGGGTGGTCAGGTGGCCGCTGGAGCAGCAGTGCGGGGTGGTCAGGTGGCTTCGCGGTCGCGGCGCTCGGCGCTCTCACGCGGGTCATGGATCGTGGTCACGGTGCCCGCACTGGGTTCCGTGTGGTGCTGGTGGGTGTAGAAGCGGACCTCGTGACCGTCCGGGTCGTGCACGTACGGCAGAATCCACCCCACGCTGGCCCAGTGCACTCCGGCGTGCTCCTCCCCCAGCGCGGTGAGTCGGTCGGCGAGCGCCTCGATCGCGGGCTTGTCCAGCACGCCGATGGCGAAATAGTCGAAGCCGGCCGCCGCCGCGGCGCGCTCCGGGTCGAGCCGCAGCGCCAGCGGGGGCCCGCCGTTGGGATGGCCGAGGGCGACCCCCATCCGCACGCCGCTGCCGTCGAGCCACTGATCGCCGGGTTCTGGCAGCAGGGCCGCGAGCAGTCCCGCCATGCCCAGGCCGTGGTCTGGACGCGCCTGGCCGACGACGGCCTGCTCGATCCGGCCATCGACCTGGCCTGGCTGATCGATACGGCCAGCATCCTCGCGGCGGCCGAAACTTACCTGCTGATCACCCGCATGAACGGCTGGGACCTGGACGGCTATCAGGACTGGCTTACCGTCACGCTGACCCGGCTAGCCACAGCGGCACCGTGAGCGGGCGCCGCGCGAGCGGGAAGCGGCAGCGTGGGCGGGGCCGGCCCGGGCTACGGGGTGGCTCGGCGGCACATGTCAGACTTGCGGCTTAGGGAGTTCGGCGGGCACGGGTGTGACAGCTGAGCCGGAACAGGCGTGGCAGCAGGGCTGGCCGGGCGCAGTCGCATCGTGGGCCCGGATAGACGACGCGGCGGGCAGGCAGTCTGGGAGGACTCGATGGCGGAACGGCTCGATGGGACCGTGGCCCTGGTGACCGGGGCGTCCAGCGGCATCGGTGCGGCGACCGCGCTGGAACTGGCCGGGCTCGGGGCGTCGGTGGCACTGGTCGCCCGGCGGGCCGACCGGCTCGAGGAACTGGCGACCATCATCCGCAGCCAGGGCGGAAAGGCTCTGGTCCTCGCGGCTGACATCACCGACGAACCCCAGGCGCGGGAGGTCGTCGCGCGGACCGCCGCCGAGCTCGGCCGGCTCGACACCCTCGTCAACAACGCCGGGGTCATGCTGCTCGGGCCGGTCCAGGACGCGCCGCTGACCGAATGGCAGCAGATGGTCAACATCAACCTGCTCGGCCTGCTGTACTGCACCCACGCCGCGCTGCCGTTGCTCCTGGACGCGGTCTCCAGCAGCCCGCGCCAGGTGGCGGACCTGATCAACATCAGTTCGGTGGCCGGGCGCGTCGCGCGCAGTGGGAGCGCCGTATACAACGCGACCAAACACGCGGTGGGCGCCTTCAGCGAGGCACTCCGGCAGGAGGTCACGACGCGATACCTGCGGGTTTCGCTGGTGGAGCCGGGCGCGGTCGACACCGAACTCCCCGGGCACAACCGGCCGGAGATTCTGGCTGGGCTGACTGAGCGGTTCGCTCACCAGGAGCGCATGCAGGCCAGCGATATCGCCGAGATCATCAGCTTCATCGTGACCAGGCCGCGCCGTACAGCGATCAACGAGGTTCTGGTCCGGCCCACTCAGCAGGTGCCCTGAGCCCTCGGCTGCAGCGTCAGTCCCGGTTCTGACGCTGGGCCCCGTTCTAACGGTGGAGCCCCTGCTCCGTTGCTGAGGTCTCTGCTGTGGGGACTCCGGAGGATAGTCGAGACCTGTGGCTTGGATCGCCACGATGAGGTGGCACGATCAGTCGTGGGAAGGGGACGGAGTTGCCGGAGCGATCGGGAATCTCCGCTGATGATCCGTTCAGTGGCCGGCAGCCAACCAGTCACGAACGGCTGACGGGACTGCCCTGGGATGCGTCGTACCACGACGGCCCTGCGCCATGGGATATTGGCCAGCCGCAGCCAGCAATAGTGCGGTTGGCGTCCGGAGGCGGATTCGCCGGAGCGGTGCTCGATGCGGGCTGCGGGACCGGCGAGAACGCTCTTCACGTCGCCTCGCTGGGATTGCCGGTTCTGGGCGTTGACGTGGCTGAGACGGCACTGGCGATCGCCCGGGCGAAGGCCGGCGACCGCGGGATCGAGGCTGAGTTCGCTGCGGCTGACGCGCTCCAGCTGGGGTGGTTGGGGCGCAAGTTTGAGACGGTGCTGGACTGCGGGCTGTTTCATACCTTCGACGGCGGCGAGCGGCCGGGATACGTGGCGAGCCTGGCATCGGTGACCGAGCACGATGCGAGCCTGTATGTGTTGTGCTTCAGTAACGAAGGTCCCGGTACTGGCCCGCACCCCATCAGTCCGGCAGAGCTGAGATCGGCGTTCAGCCCCCGCAATGGATGGACTGTCGCCGCCATCGAACCGGACCGTATTCAGACCAGATACCACGACAACGGCGCACCGGCCTGGTTCGCGACGATCAAACGGATCTAGACCGCGGGACCGGCCGGCCCGGGTGAGCGATCCCGTGCCGGCGCTCATGTAAGGACTCCGCGTACCTGCGACGGTCGGCGTGGCCCTACACTGTGTCGATCATGTTCGGCCGAACCAATCCCATGAACGAGCGGCTCACCCGCCGTCAGAAGCGGACGATGGCGATCGTCTGCGCAGTCGTCGTGGTCGTCTTCGTGGGCCTTGGCGTGTGGGGTTCGGTGGCGAAGGATTCCTACAGCCAATCCGCGAACGGCTGCATCAACGTGACACTGCCCAGCTCAACCGGCGGCGGCGTGCTGCACTACTGCGGGGCTGACGCGAAGACGTTCTGTCATTCGTCCGACGTCCAGGGGCAATCGGTACTGGCGACACGGGCGCGGCCGCAGTGCGTTGACGCAGGGCTGCTTCCCTCGGCCTCGGCCGTCCCGTCGCCTTGAGGCGCCGGTTCCCGCCCTCGCTTTGATCCGCTAACTAACCGAATCGCGTGCGGTCCGGACCATTTCCGGTGCCGGATCGATTCCGGCCAGCTCCGTAGCTGCCGACAGGCGATCAGCCAGCTGCCGGAGGGCATAGTCGGTCCCGCACCCAACGTCGAGTACCCGTCGCGGCGCTGGCACGCATGCCAGGGCAAAGTCCATCGCGCGGTCGGCGATCTGGTGATGGAGCCACCCCAGCCAGCCCGACTCATAACGGGACGCGCGCTCATCAAACGCCCCCACATCACGGTCATGCGGCACAGTCGAGTCTCACACGGCCACCCGTACGACGTCACGTCTTCGGCGTCCGCCCACAGGCACAACATGCATGTGCGGTCGTTCACGCCACGTCGCCGGGACATGGCGCATCAGATCAGTCATGCGGCGAGGCCCAACCGCCAGTCACTGTGCGATCGGGACCACTAAGCAACTGGACGGCTGACCTCTGTTCAGGTGCTGTGGACAAGACGGGCTCGCTCACGACCGCAAGCGCGCGGGCAACCTGCCTTGAACTGTGCCGCTAATGCCCCGTAGGCGAGTCGGCCTCGGTTCGCGCCAGGTCCGCGAGCGCGGCCAGCGCAATAAGCCCGAGACGCAGCGCGTCCCCCGGTGCGGCATCCTTACCCTGGACCAAGTCGACCAGCGGACTGCCGGAAGCGGCCCGGCCAAGACGCTCCAGCGTCCGGACGTCGCGAGGCTCGGTGCACTGGTACTGACCGGCGAACGCGCGGATCAGCACCCCGGCAATCACCTTCCCGTCCGGCAATGCCTTACTTTCCGTCCCGGCCAAGGCCTCGTCGATCCGGTACTGCATCAGGGCCAGCGCCTGATCCAGCGGGTCCAGCCCGACGATCGCCCAGGTCGCGTCGATGAGCGCGCACGTGCCCAACAGGAACAGAGGACCGTGGGTGTCGGGGAAGTCCCTGTCCTCCCCGGCCTCCGCGGCAAGCTCGTCATGGACGACGGGTGCGAGCAGATCCAGCACCCTCGCGACCGCAGGGTCGTCCACCGGGACCCGGTCCAGCACGACGGCGCGGATCAGGACTGACACCGCGGTCGCCCAGTGCCCGGAGTTCTGAGCCATCTGCTGCGGACTGGGCAGCACAGCGTCTGCGAGCCTCGGTGCGCCAACGACGTCCGCGATGGTCTTTCCGGAAAAGAAGCGGTCGCCTACCGAATCCTCACGCCACCGCGCAAGCGTGGCACGCGGCGGCTCGGCGCCATCTGCCCAGGCGCGTCTCGCCTGCTGCTCGCGTCCCTTCTCCGCGTCGAACCTGTTGACCATCGACTGCATGCCGGTCAGCAGCATCTGGTAGTCGCGTCGCTTCTCGAAATCCGCCCGCGACGGCCCGATACCCCGGCGGCGCTGGCTCTTCCGCCTGCTCGTCTTGCCCACCACCCAAACCTACGCGGCGGCCGGCCGATGTCACGGAGGCTTCGCCGGAAACTAAACGGCGCGCCGTGCCACCGAGGGACGGCCTTGCTGCACCCCGATGGCTGTAGCCACTAACAAGCCATCTCATCATTGCATCATGATGAGATGAAGTTACACTGGTTGCATGAGGACTACGATCGACCTCCCAGAGGATCTTCACGCTCAGGCGCTCGCGATCGCCCGGGATACCCATCAGTCGCTGAGTCAGGCTGTTGCCGGCCTGATCCGCCGGGGACTCGGCTCGGGCGGCACGGGCGAGATAGGCAGAAGCGCCCGCACCGGCCTCCTTGTCGCGCACCTCGGCAGGACGATCACCAGCGAGGATGTGCGGCGGCTGGAGGACGACGACCAGTGACCGTTCTCCTCGACGCGAATATGCTCATCGCCCTGCTCGTTGAGGATCATGTTCACCATGGTGCGGCCGAGAACTGGTTCGTCGGCATGAGCGAAAATTTCGCGACCTGCCCGATCACTCAAGGCAGCCTGATGCGACTGCTCATCCGCGAAGGCCAGCCGGCCAGCGCGGTACAAGAGATCCTCACCGGCACCACTGCCGATCCGCGGCATGAATTCTGGCCTGACGATGTCCCATACACCGATGTCCCGACCCAGGGAATCATCAGTCACCGCCAGGTGACCGATGCTTATCTGGCACAGCTCGCACGGGCCCACGGATCCCGGCTCGCTACGTTCGACCGGGCGATGGCGAAGCTTCACCACGACGTGGCCGAGCTGGTCCCGGACAGCTAACAGCCGAGAATTTCGCCCAAGGCAGGCACGAGGCTCAGGTGGACGGGGACCTGTTCTTCCCGTGCTGTTTCCGGACGCCAGCGAGACGTGCGAAACGTGGGAGACATGCCCGGGGCCCGAGCCCGATACGTGAGATGAGTGGCTGACATGAGCCCCGATGCTCGCCGGCGCCTGGCCCTTTACCGCGAGAAGCGGAAAAGCGACGGCCTTGGCCTCATCCTGCTTTCCCGGTGAAAGCGGCGAGGCCAGTGCTGGCGACGCGCCAAGCGCTACCGCGGTTACCGCGGCGGCCAGAGGTAAAATCGGTGACTTGGCACAGGGGGACGTTACCAGCGATGGTCCGGACGGACGCCATCGCCAAGGGAAAAAATACGCGGACGATGAAGGTGAAGTTAGGGGACCGTTCGGGCGAATGCTGGACGGTCGTCCAGGACACCGGGCGCGTTTGCCCTCTAGTAGTGCTCCAGGCGAGTTCACGCACTGGAGCCTCCGCAAGATGGCCGCCTATTTAGGCCTCATGCCCCGGCCGGTGGCCACACGGCGAGAGCAGCTGCCGACAGATCCTGCATACCTGCCAGATCAGCTTCCAGTCAATCCGGACCTGGAATGAATCGGCCGATCCGGACCGGGCCGCCAAAGCTGGACTGGATTAGCATCCCGAAGGCGACAACCGCCTCTGTTCCCCCAGCTCAACGCCACCTATGCGAATGTTCCCTCGGTCCGCCCAGGTTGCGATAACGACACGGGTTGTCCAGGCGGCTCCGCGAAGGAGCCGACATGGACGAGGACAACGACGGCAGGTTCCCCGACGGCGGCCTGGTGGAGGTTCGCTATCCGCGCACCCGCAAGGAAGAACGGGGTGACCGGCGCGTGGCCGTGGCTGCCGGGGTCGATTGTAAGCCAGTGCGGGCCGGATGAGTGGTCCGTGTGCGTGGAGGCTCACGAGCTGGCTGTGCTGGGCGATGACGGGCCGGCACCGGCCGGTACAGCTGCCGAAGATCTGTGCTACCCGTGCTGTTTCCGGGACGCCAGCGAGATCCGGCGCGCCGCGGATAGGGACGAGCCATGATCCCCGCGGCGGTGGCGGACACCTGGCTGTTCTGGCTGGCGATCATCGACGGGCTGGCCGCGGCCTGCATCCTGCCCACCGTGATCGGCATCGCCCGCCAGGTCGAAGGCCCCGGCCTGGTCATCTGCCTGAACGTGTTCCCGGTCGGGTGGCCTGCGGCGCTGATCCTGGCCTGCCTCATGCCACGCAAGGAGATCAGTCACGCTCCTCAGCGCCAGCGGCCACGCGGGCATTAGCGGCCACCGACGCGGCGACGCAGTAGCAGGTTTGCGCAGGGCGCTGGGCGTAGGCTATGCACCATGACCGCACAGCCGGTGGAGGACCCCTCCGATCCGCTGGTGATCCTGAGAGATCTTCCTCAGCGGGAGCGTGCAGAGTTCCTGAATCAGTACCACGCGGCGGTGGATGCTGCCCACGATCCGGCCGGTTATGAGCAGTTGCGCCGCATGCTGCACGTGTGGAGCCTGACCGTCGTTGCTGTCAGCCAGCCGGGCTACTATGGGGAACTGGCAGCCGTACGGGATGGAACGGCGCCGACCGTACCGGTCACCGAGGCGATCCCCCGTTGGGCCGGGCGAGTCGTCGCGGTCCGGGACCGGCGGCGGTGACCTACCGCGCCGAATTGAGCGCCCGGGCGCTCAAGCAGATGCAGGGGCTTCCAGGTTCGGCGTTCGACAGCCTGGTTCAGGTCATGGCAGAAGTCGTTGATTACCCAGACGACCCGCTCGGGGACATTCCCCACCAGCGACCCTTACGTTAGGCGCGCGGAGTTCGGCGGAGCCGGGCTGATCACCTAATTAATAAATGACGGCGCCGGTGTGGTCATCATTCTCAACGTCACCTGGACTGGTTAGCGGCGGACAGTGGCGCACCTCGCGGTTCTCCCAAGAATCACACCGTACGGGGATGCCCGTCGTGATGAGATCTGTCCCATGAGTCTCCGGGAATCACTCATCACCCAGGAAGCCCCAAGCAGTTGCCCACATAGACGGCGGGTAGCGGGTAGACGGCGGGCCTGGCGCCCTGGACATGCCGGGCCGGACCGCACGGTCGGTCTGCTGGGGCGTCCGTGCGGAGTTCGCCTGGCTAGGCAGGGCCGAGCAGACCTGCCAGGACGCGGCCGATGAGATCTAGGTAGCGGCCCGCGAGTTCCTCGGGCCGCGGTAGCTGTGCTTGCGGCCAGTACGAAGCCGGAGAGACCCGTGGTACCCACGTCACGCCGAAGGCCCGCACGCACTCCATGTGCGGACCGCATCGTCCAGCGACACAGCGCGCGCGCTCGCCCCCGGCGTCAGCTGGACCGTGATCCCGCCTGGCCCCAGCGTTTCCTTGAGCAGGTCCAGCTCCAGTTCGTCACCGGAACCAGGAAGCCGCAGCACCAAGCGCGCGTACCGGCCCGTCGCCTCCACCACCCGCGTCCCGTACCCGGCCGACGCGAAACCCTGCCGCACGTGCCCGGCGATGTCCGGCAAGGGCTCATGGTTCCCGGTGGCGAAGTCCAGATCCTGAGACGGACGGTACACGATCTCATGGGCCCGGAATGCGTATCCTCCGGCCAGCAGCAGCCCGTGCTGCTCGAAGACGCTCAGGCCATCCAGCAGCACCCTCAAGTGGCCAGCGGGAAGCCCGTCCAGGCTCACTGCTGAGGCGCCGGGATCAGCTCCCGTTCCCACGCCCGCCGCGCATGCGGGCCCAGTAGCCGCCGCAGCCGCGGCCACATGCTCACCAGCGACTCCGAGTGCAGGAACCGCTCAAGATCCTCGCGCTGGGCTTCGGCAAGCAGCAGCGCGTAAAGCACGAGACGCTGGCCCTCATCACTCACGTCGTACGCGCGCCGGCCTGACCAGGCCACATGCAAAGGCAGCACAACCGTGCCCGTGGCTGGCCCGCTCAAGTCCTTCAGGGAAGACGGCAGGCGACGCGCATAGGCGCTCCAGCGCGACGGCAGTCCGCGAGTCTCCATGACTCAATTATTGCCCTCACGGATACCGCAGGGAGCAGGCACGCCGGCGGGAAGAGTTCGCCGACCGGGCCGTATGGCCATGGCTGCCGTGCCAAGCCCTGCCAGGTACTCGTGGGAGGCAGGTGGGTGGATGGTTTCCTCTTGGAGTGGCGGCGCGGTGTCAACAACCGGTGGCAGGGGCTGGTGAACTATCGCTGGGAGGGTTCCGGGCGCAAGCGCGCCGTCAAGGACCAGTCCGAGCTCCGGTCGCGGCAATGATGGTATCAAGGTGATACCATCATTCTCATGGCGATGACACTGAGGCTGGCGGACGACGAGACCGAGGCGCTGCGGCGGCGCGCTGAGCTGGAGCGCCGGTCGATGCAGGAAGTGGCGCGCCAGGCCATCCGCGAGTATGTCGAGAACCATAGCCGTGCCGAGTTCCTGGACCGCGTCCTCGACGAGGAACTGCCCCGGTACGCCGAGGCCCTGGAGCGGCTGGGCGAGTGATCTTCCTGGCGCTGCCCGGGCTGCTCCGTATCGCCGAGCGGACCCTGGGTGACTACGCGGTCCGGGACTACGGCCTGCTGGAAGCCGCCCTGGCACGTCCCCGGGCCACCGCCTTCGGCAAGGACGCCTACCCCGGCCTGGATGCCAAGGCGGCCGCGCTCCTGCACTCGATAGCCCGCAATCACGCCCTGATCGACGGCAGCAAGCGGCTCGCGCTCGCGGCGCTCATCGCCTTCTACGGCCTTAACGGCCGCCGACTCACGCTCACCAACGACGGTGCTTATGAACTTGTGATGAGCGTCGCCGCCGGGCAGCTCGACACCGTCGACGACATCGCCGCCATCCTCCAGCATGCGACAGAGCCGCGGGGCTAACGCGTTACCGTCATGCGTTCTCCCAGCTCAACTGCCTATATGCGACTGCAATCTGACTCCGCCGTACAAGTGCTAATAACACAGACTTGTGCTCTCCGCGAATGTCAAAAGGTGATACTCCGGCGGTTACGCTGGATGCGCGACGTGGTACCGATCCCAGATCTCGGGGCGAAGGCGGCCCCGGGCGGGGACGTCGAGACCGTTTTCCTTCGCCCACGCCCTGACTTCCCCTGCCGAGACGGCAGCGGGTTTGGATGGGCGCGCCGGCGCTGGGGCGGCCATCTCGGTGCCGGGGAACAGCGGGATCTCACCAATCACCGGCTCCAGCTCGGCCGGTGCGCTGCGGAGATCGGTGATCGCTAGACGGCTGCCCGCTTTCTCGATCAACTTCGCGGCGCGGTCGGCGACGCCGCGTGGCAGGAACAGCCGGTCCAGGGACTCCGAGTAGCAGCGCAGCATCCGCGGCGCGCCCCAGACGCTCAGCCCGATCTGCTGCCGACTGTAGAACTCGGGATTGTGGAGTGATGCGAGGTGCTTCAGCGACGACAGCAGACTCGGCGGCAGCCCGGCCCGGCGGATCGCCAGCATGCCGCTCAGCTCAGCTTTGATGACGTCCAGGGGTGGAGGCTCAGCCGCCAGCGGAAATCTGTGCAGCCGCACCGCAGGACCGACCGTCGGCAGCTGAAGCTCTTCTGCGCGCTCCACTACGTCGCGGCGGGTCATGCGCTTAGCGGCAGAGTGGTCGGCGCATTCAGGCGTGCCCGGAGCGCGGCGATCTCTTCGCGCAACAGTGGTATCTCTGCGCAATGCGCGCAGCATTCCGACCCAGTTATCTCGGCTGACACCCTTCAATACTGCCCTGACAGGTGTGATGCCCTGTCTGTCAGGGCCCGGGCCTGACTGTGACTGGCTAGATTCAGATAGCTATGTGCAGACCATCGGCACGAGCGGCGCGGTCAGCAGCAAGAGGTCCCCAGGACGTTATCACTCGACCGTTTAGCCTGGTCAGTGTCTTATTTGCGGATGCAGGCATTCTCCAACGCACGTGATAACGACACACGTCGCGCCGATCTTTGAGCGGAGCTCGGCCTGGAGGTTAAGGACCATAGCCCGGACAGCGGCATAACCATGATCCTCTCCTCCTTGCGGTAGGCGAGTTCCCCGAGGTTGAGCAGGAAGCCCGCGACGAACCGCTCACCTAGCCTGTCGCGGAGTAGCCGGAGGCCGCTCAGGTCAGTGTCCTGGACGCGGGATCCGGCCTTCACTTCGAAACCGGCGACGCGGCCGTCCCAGGTCTCGAGAACAAGATCAACCTCGTCCCCGCTCTGCGTCCGGAAGTACGCGGCCGTGACTGCCTCTTCCGACCAGCTCACCTGCTTGAGGATCTCCCCGGCGGCGAACGTCTCGACGAGACGCCCGAACTCGGTCAGCACAGCGGGATCGCGGCTGCTGATCTTCGCAGCGCTGAGCCCGAGCAGCCAGCCGGCCAGCCCCGAGTCTATGACGTGCACCTTGGGGTACGCGGCGATCCGCTTGCCAAGGGTCGTGCCCCACGCTGGCAGCCGCTGGATCATGAAGGCCGCCTCCAGCAAAGTCGCGTAGCGGTTCGCGGTGCTGCTTTCCAGCCCGACGGCCTGCCCGGCCTTGGAGATGTTGAGCATCTGGCCAGTCTGCGCCGCGAACTGGCGGAGCAGCCGGGGAAGCGCCTCCCGCTGCCGTACTCTGGTGATGTCGAGCACGTCGCGCATCACGACGAGGTTCACGTAGTCGGCGAACCACGACGTGCGGGCCCTCGCCGTCAGGCGCTGCAAGATCATGGGGAAGCCGCCCGTCAGGATGCGATCGATGTACTCCTCCCTGGTCACAGGGTGCGATGGCATCTCCGGAAGCCTGGCCGGGTCCGCCCAGAGCCGGTCGATGAAGTTCTCCCGGCGCCCGTGAAGCTCCCCCTGGGACAACGGCAGGACGTTGATGACGTGCGCCCGCCCGGTCAGCGATTGCGCCGCCTGGGGCAGGACCGAGTATCTCGTGGATCCGGTGAGCACGTAGCGCCCTGGCCTGGTATCCGTGTTGAGCTCAGCCTTGATCGCGTCCAGGATCTCCGGGACATGCTGGAACTCGTCGATGAGAACCGGCCCGGGACCGGAGACGATGAAGCCGGGGTCGCTGGCCGCCGCCGTTCTCGCGTCCGGGCGGTCAAGGTCGAGGACGGGCCGGTCGAACTCGGCCGCGAGCGCCGCGAGCAAGGTGCTCTTGCCCACGGTGCGCGGCCCGGTGAGGATCACGACGGGCTCTTCGCTCATGCGCTGAGGGACGACTTCGGCGAGTCGGCGAGGACGCAGCCCGCTAGTAGCCTTCATGCACTTCAGGATGCCATGCGGGGAACTCTTGAACGATTTTCTGGGAAACTTTACAGCTCTATGCTGGGAAACATTACAGCAATGACCTGGGCAGCCTGACGTACATCAGGTGGGAATCCAGACGAGGGACGCTCGCTGCAGAGCACGCGAGCTGCCCTGGATGTGTGTGTGAAGACAGTCCACCGAGGTTGTGATAATGACACACGTTGTCCGGGTGGTTCGGTGAAGGAGCCGACATGGACGAGGACAACGACGGCAGGTTCCCCGACGACAGCGCGGTGGAGGAGGTCCGTTATCCGCGGTACAAGCGGGAGGACGACGCGCCGGCGGTGAAGAAGGCCGACATCGGGATCGCGATGGGCACCGGCACCGAGGTGACCCAGGAAGCCGCGGTGATGATCCTGACCGACGACAACTTCTCCACCATCATCAAGGCCGTCGAACTCGGCCGCGGGCTGTATGACAACCTCGCCCGTACATCCGGTTCCAGATCGGCGGGCTGTTCGGCTACATCGCCACGTTCCTCGGCGCCAGCATCTTCAACGTCGCCGCGGGCATACCACTGCTCCCGCTGCAGACGCTGTGGGTGAGCTTCACCATGCTGTCCATCCAGTCGGTCGGGCTCGGCTACAGCAAACCCGCCGCCGGGCTGATGGACCGCCCGCCGCTGCCGCCCAGCCGGCCGATCCTGACCCGCGCGCTCATTATCTGGCTCGCCTTCGCCGGCCTGCTGATGGCGATCGGCACCCTCAGCGTGATCAGCTGGGCGGACCAGGTGCACGGGCTCGACATCGCACGGACCATGGGCATGGTCACGTTCGCGCTGTTCATTCTGTTCTTCTCCATCGAATCCAAAGACGACCGGGACCCGGCGTTCGCCCTCGGCACCTTCTCCGGCAAGACGTTCATCATCACGACCAGCGGGTCCTTCGTCCTGCTGGTCCTGTCCACCGTCCTGAGCATCTTCCACACCGTGCTAAAGACCGTCAGGATCGACGTCCGGCAGTGGCTGATCTGCACCGCCGTGGCCCTGCCGGTCGTGGTGGCCGCCGAGATCCGCAAAGCGGTGCTGCGGCGGACCGCCGCGCGCTCCATCCGCCCCGCCAGCGTCCCCGGCCAGAGCCACTACCCACTGAACGCGCGGCGGGCGCCTGACATGACCGAGTACGCGCCGGTATGGCAGATGCCGGCGGCCTACTGGGCGGGGTCCCCCATCACCCGTCTATGCAACTCGGTGGTGAGCGTATGGATCTCCCGGGTCAGCTGCGTGTTGGTCTTGAGCTCCAGCTCCTGCTCGGTAAAGTCATGATCCGCCTTGGCCTGCTGGAACGCCCCCTGCCGGTTCTGGCCGATCATGACGAACGTGGACAGGAAGATCGCTTCCAGCGACACAATCAGCGTCAGCGTCGGCCACGGCTTGGACTCGATGAACAGCATCCAGACGGTGAACAGCGCGATGTGCAGGTAGACGAAATTCATCGACCCCGCGAAAGCGGTGATCCAGTCAGCGATCCGCAGCTGTATGTCCGCGGCTCGCCGCGCCTGTTCCTCCAGAACGACAGGATGGTGCTGGAGTGTGATCGGCAGGTCACGTCTGGCCATCCCTGGTACCTCCGTATCGGCTCGGCCGCATCCTTCGATGACTGATTGCCGGTCCGCCCAGTCTGGCGCAGTTGGACACCCATCACGATCTGGGAGACACCGTAGACCAGCCTGAACAGGCCGGACAGCAGCGAGGGCGACCGTGCCGACGCCGGGGCGGGCGAGCAGCACGTGCCGGGCGCGACAGCCGGGCCGGCAGGCACGCCCGGACACTGAAAGGCAATCCGCCGTAGCCTCAGCCAGCACATCAAGATCGCGAAAGATCGAGGCTAGGCCGGCTCCGTGGCCGGATCTAGTAACTTTTCGGCCTCCTGTCACCTGTGACCAAGCTCGGGTGCTTTCTATCTTCGGTATGAAGGTCACCGCGTCGGCCTAACAGCTGATCCCGCGCTGTATTTCATCCGAGCCTTTCTGCGAGGTACATAGTGAGCATCGATTATTTCCCATGGAATCAACCTGAAAGAAGGGCGGACCAGCCGTGCCTGCGCGACGGTGATATCGAATTCACCTATGCCGACGTAGCTCGCCGGGCCGAGGCGGTAGCTGAGCGGTTCGCCGCATTGGGCGTTCGCCGGGGCGACGTCGTTGCGATAATGCTGCCGAATTGCGCGGAGCTGCTGCTCGGATTGCTGGCCGCGTGGCGTCTTGGCGCGGCGGCGACCCCGGTCAACCCGGTTTTCACCGCTAACGAGGCCGCTTACCAGATCCAGGACTCGGGCGCGGTGCTGTTGCTCACCTCGACGGCGGACGCGGATTACGGCGTGCCGGTCGTGCTGGCGAAGGATTTGCCCGCCCGGTCCGCGGGCACTGCGCCTGAGCCCGCGACCGGACTCGGCGATCTTGCGCTGCTCATCTACACCAGCGGCTCGACCGGCCGGCCCAAGGGCGTGATGCTCGATCATTCGAATCTGGCCGCGATGGCATCGTCGCTAGCCGTGGCGATGCGGCTCGGCCCGGCCGATCACTGCCTTCTGGTGCTGCCGCTGTTTCACGTCAACGCGATCTGTGTCAGCTTCCTGGCTCCCATGGTGTCCGGCGCGCAGGTGACGATCCTGGCCAGGTTCGCCCCGCACACGTTCCTCGAGGCGGTGGAGCGTTACCGGCCGACGTATTTCGCGGCGGTGCCGGCCATCTACGCGCGGCTGGCTGAGCTCCCCGGCGATGTCCGCCCGGACACCTCGTCGGTGCGGTTCGCGGTGTGCGGCGCGGCCCCGGTGCCCAAGGAGCTGCTGCGGCGGTGCGAATCGCGGTTCGGCTTCGTCATCATCGAGGGGTACGGGCTCACCGAAGGTACCTGTGCGTCGACCGTGAACCCGGTGGACGGCGTGCGCAAGCCGGGCACTGTCGGCCCGGCCCTGCCCGGGCAGCGGGTGGCGGCAATGAGCCCGGACGGCTCGCTGCTGCCCGCGGGCCAGGCCGGCGAGATGGTCATCCAGGGCGCGAACGTCATGCGCGGCTACCTTGGCCGGCCCGAGGCGACCGCCGAGGCCCTGGCCGGGGGCTGGCTGCATACCGGAGACGTCGGCTTCCTGGACGAGGACGGATACCTGACCCTGGTCGACCGGATCAAGGACATGATCATCCGGGGCGGGGAGAACATCTATCCCAAGGAGATCGAGTCGGCGCTGGCCGGCCACGACGCGGTGCTCGAGGCCGCGGTCGTCGGCGCGCCGCACCCGGTGTATGGCGAGGTCCCGGTCGCCTATGTCGTCACCTACCCGGGCACCGCGGTCACCACAGCGGAGCTGATCGAGCACTGCAGGCACGATCTCACGAAGATCAAGATCCCGGCTGCGGTCCATGTCCTGAGGCAGCTGCCCAAGAACGCGGTCGGCAAGGTCGACAAGCCGGCCTTGCGGAAATCACTGAGCCCAAAGAGCGCATAGCAAAGGCCACTTACCGCCCGTCAGATGAACGGGACCGCCGTCCCGCCTTCGCATAATTAAGGAGTGATCATGGGATTCACCAAGGCAGACTTTCCTCCGGTCGATCCGGAGACATTTCTGCAGCAGCCGCTGATGGAGCGCATGAAGATACTCGCCCAGCACTGGGTCGAGCACGGATTCGGCTCGCCGCGGATGATACACGCAATCTATATCGTGAAATTGCTGGTCTTCTACGTGCTCGGAGGCGTTACGGTGGCGACGTTGACGTCGCACCTGCCGCCATTCTGGGATGTCGCGGGCTGGTGGAACCAGCCGATCGTCTACGAGAAGGCGGTGCTGTGGACGGTGCTGCTCGAGACGATCGGGGTGGCGGGTTCCTGGGGCCCGCTGGCCGGAAAGTTCAAGCCGATGACCGGGGGCATCCTGTTCTGGGCCAGGCCCGGCACCATCAGGCTGCGGCCGTGGCGGCGGGTCCCGTTCACCGCCGGCGACCGGCGCACCTGGTTCGACGTCGCGCTCTACCTGGCCCTGCTGGTGAGCGTCGTCACCCCGCTCGTGCTGCCCGGCGTGGCACGCGCGTCGCTGTCCGCGGCCCTGCCGCACAACACCTCCGGGCTGGTGAACCCGGCCCTGCTGATCCCCGTAATCGTGCTCCTGGTCGCGAGCGGGCTGCGGGACAAGACGGTGTTCCTGGCCGCGCGCGGTGAGCAGTACCTGCCCGCCCTGCTGTTCTTCACCATCCTGCCGTTCGTCAATATGATCATCGCGCTCAAGCTGCTGATCGTCGTCGTGTGGGTCGGCGCGGGCGTGTCAAAGTTCGGCCGTCACTTCTCCAACGTTGTCCCGCCGATGGTGAGCAACAGCCCGTCCGTTCCGTTCAAATGGGTCAAGCGGGCCCACTACCGTGACTACCCGCGCGACCTGCGCCCGTCGGAACTGGCGCGCCTCATGGCCCACGCCGGCGGCACCTTCGTCGAGATCGCGACGCCGCTGGTGCTGCTGTTTTCCCCGTACAAGTGGCTGACCGTGGCCGCAGTCGCGGCGATGGTGGTGTTCCACCTGTTCATCACCTCCACCTTCCCGCTGGCGGTCCCGCTGGAGTGGAACATCCTGTTCGGCTACGCGACGGTATTCCTGTTCCTCGGTTTCCCCAGCTGGCACGGCTATGGCGTGACCGGCATGTCCCCGGCATGGCTGGCCATCGTCATCGTGGCCGGCCTGCTGTCCTTCCCCATCCTGGGCAACCTGCGCCCGGACCTGGTGTCCTTCCTGCCGTCGATGCGGCAGTACGCGGGCAACTGGGCGTCGGCGGTGTGGGCGTTCGCCCCCGGCACCGAGGACAAGCTGAACGCGGTCACCCGGCCGGCCGCCAATCAGGTCGACCAGTTGGAGGCGCTGGGCTACGAGCCGGCGATCGCGGAGGTCACCATGCAGCAGACGATCGCCTGGCGGACCATGCACAGCCAGGGCCGCGGCCTGTTCTCGCTGCTCATCAAGCACCTCCCGGACATCGACACGCGGACGGTCCGCGAGGGTGAGTTCGTCTGCAACTCGCTGATCGGGTTCAACTTCGGCGACGGTCACCTGCACAATGAGGACCTGATCACCGCGGTGCAGCGCCGGTGCGGGTTCGAGCCGGGCGAGCTCGTCATCGTGTGGGTGGAGTCGCAGGCCATCCACAGCAAGGTCCAGCACTACAAGGTCATCGACGCTGCGCTCGGCGTGATCGAGCGTGGCACGTGGCAGGTGGCGGACGCGGTCCGCGAGCAGCCGTGGCTGCCCAACGGGCCGATCCCCACCGAGGTGACCTGGTCCCGCGCCGGCCAGCGGGCCGCCGGGCGCAGTGGCCAGGCGCACGGGCGCGACGCCGCGATGGGAACACTGACATGAGCACCGCGATCGTGGTGGGCGGCGGGCCCAATGGGCTCGCCGCCGCCGTGGCCCTCGCCCGGGAAGGCGTGCAGGTCACGGTGCTGGAGGCGGCCAACGAGATCGGCGGCGGAGCCCGCTCCAGCGAGGCCATCCTGCCCGGCCTGCTGCACGACCACTGCTCGGCGTTCCACCCGATGGCGGTCGGCTCCACGTTCCTGAACAGCCTCGGCCTGGAGCGTTACGGCCTGTCCTGGCGGTGGCCCGAGATCGACTGCGCACACCCCCTGGACGGCGGCGACGCGGGAGTGCTGTACCGTTCGGTCACCGGCACCGCCGCCGGGCTTGGCGCCGACCGATCCCGCTGGCTGCTGGCGTTCGGACGGCCTTCCGCCAGCTTCGACACCCTGGCGCAGGACATCATGGGGCCGCTGCTGCGGATCCCACGTCACCCGCTGACGCTGGCCCGGTTCGGGCTGCCCACGCTGCTGCCCGGATCCGAGGTCGCCAGGCTGTTCGCGACCGAGAAGGCGCGGGCCCTGTTCGGCGGGGTCGCCGCGCATGCCTTCCGGCCGCTGCACTACCCGCTCACCTCGGCGATCGGACTGGGCATCATCACGGCCGGCCACCGGCACGGCTGGCCGGTCGCCGCCGGCGGGTCAGGGTCGATCACTGCGGCACTGGCCGCGCTGCTGCTCGACCTGGGCGGCAAGATCGAGACGGGCGCCACGGTCAGGGCGGCGCCGGAACTGCCGCCGGCCGACATGACCCTGTTCGACCTCGCCCCCGGCGCGATCGCCGGCATCCTCGGTGATCGCATGCCGGCCCGAGTCGCCCGCGCCTACCGCCGGTACCGGTACGGACCGGGCGCGTTCAAGATCGACTTCGCGGTCGAGGGTGGCGTGCCGTGGACGAACCCGGACGCGCGCCGGGCCGGGACGGTGCACCTCGGCGGCACCTTCGCCGAGATCGCCGCCGCCGAGCGGGACATCCACGCCGGGCGGATGCCCGAGCGCCCGTTCGTGCTCGTCGGTCAGCAGTACCTCGCCGACCCCGGGCGGTCCGCCGGAAACGTCCACCCCCTGTGGACCTACGCGCACGTGCCGCACGGCTACACCGGCGACGCCACCGATGCGATCGTGGCCCAGATCGAACGGTTCGCTCCGGGGTTCCGGGACCGGATCGTGGGCCGGGCCGTCCGGTCGACCACGCAGATGGCCGCCTACAACCCCAACTACGTCGGCGGGGACATCGTCACCGGCGCCAAGAACATCCGTCAGGTCGTGCTCGGCCCGCGCACGACCTTCTCCCCCTACCGGGTCGGCGTGCCTGGCATGTACATCTGCTCGGCAGCAACCCCACCGGGCCCCGGCGTGCACGGCATGTGCGGCGCCAACGCGGCCGCCGACGCGCTGCGTTACCTGCGCCGGCACCAGTGAGCCGACCACAGCGAAGCCGCCCGAACTCGCTCACGCGTGACAGCAGGCTGAAAAGTTACTAGATTCGGCCATGACGGTATGTCTCGTTCGCGAGGACGCGAGGGACGGTCATGGTTCGCTGGGACGTCGAGCGCGCACCGGGGAGCGTGCAGTTGCTCACCCGGCTGGGTGCCGACTACGGGGTGCCGGCGCAGACGTGCCTGGAACGCACCGGACTGAGCGAGGAAGGCCTGCGCGACCCGGCCGCCACGGTGACCGCGAAACAGGAACTGGCCGTCATCGCCAACCTGCAAAGGGCGCTCAGTGACACGCCCGGAATCGGCCTGGAAGCCGGTACCCGCTATCACCTGACCACCTACGGCATCTGGGGTTTCGCCCTCATCAGCAGCCCGACCTGGCGCAGCGCGCTCGACGTGGGGCTGCGCTATATCGACCTGACATTTGCCTTCACCCGAATCCAGGCCCGCGAGCAGGGCGAAGAAATGCGGCTCGTGCTGGACACTCCGGAGATCCCGCTCGCGCTGAAACGATTCGTCGTCGAACGCGACAGCGCGGCGATCCAGACCATCCAGCAGGAGCTGTTCGCCTCACCTATCCCCATCAAGCAGGTCAGCTTCGTCTTCCCGCCGCCCGCCAGCGGAGCCCAGCGGTACACCGAGATCTTCGGTGTCGAGCCGGTCTTCGAAGCCGAGGAAAATACGTTGGGCATTGACCCGTCGGTGCTGGACCTGCCGCTGCCGCAGGCCAACGACCACACCACCGCCATCGCCCAGGCGCAGTGCCGCGAGTTGCTCGCCCGGCGGCACGCCCGGGCCGGACTGGCCGGGCGGGTCCGGGATCAACTGGTGGCCCAGGCGGCCGACCCGCCAGGCCTCGGCCAGGTCGCCGCCGCGCTGAACGTGAGCGACCGGACGCTGCGCCGGCGGCTCACCGGCGAAGGTGTGTCCTTCCGCGGCCTGCTGGATGAGATCCGCGAGCAGCTCGCCGAGGAACTCCTGGTCACCGGCGGACTTTCGGTCGCAGAGGTCGCCGAGCGGCTGGGGTATCTGGAGGTCTCCAGCTTCTCCCAGGCCTTCCGGCGCTGGAAAGGCGTCAGTCCCCGCGCCTACCGGGCACGGCAGCCCAAGCCGCCGACTGAACATGCTGGGGCCTATGCCCCGTAGACACAACATTACTAAGGACCATGCTGGCGATCCGGCCCCGGTGCCCCATTTCTGGAGCCGCAGGTAAGGCGGATCTGGTGCGGTCCTAATGAACAACCGGCGGCAGTGCTGTCAGCCGGGCTGTCTCCTGATGTGAGTGTCGGCATAGTCCGCCCAGGTTGCGATAATCACACAGGTTGTCCAGGCGGCTCCTCGAAGGAGCCGACATGGACGAGGACAACGACGGCAGGTTCCCCGACGAGAGCGCGGTGGAAGTCCGCTACCCGCGAGACAAGCAGGATGAGCAGGGCGATCGGTCGACGTGGCCGTGGCTACCGGGTTCGATTCTAGAGCAGTGCGGCCCGGATGAGTGGCATGTCTGTGTGCATGTCCGTGAGCTGGCCGTGCTGCGGGACGGGCGGCGGGCACCGCGCGGGACGGCCAGCCGGAACCTGTACTACCCGTGCTGTTTCCGGGACAGCTCGGAGATCCGGCGCGCCACGGACGGGGCCGAGCTGTGATCCCCGCGGCGGTCGCGGACAGCTGGCCGTTCTGGCTGGCGATCATCGATGTGCTGGCCGGGGTGTACATCCTGCCCACCATGATCGGCATCGCCCGCCAAGTGGAATGCCTTGGTTCGGTCATCTGCCTGAACGCGTTCCCGGTCGGGTGGCCTGCGGCGCTGATCCTTGCCTGCCTGATGCCTCGGAAGGAGATCAACCACACTCCTCACCGGCAGTGGCCAGGCGGGCGGTAGAGCCGAGTTCTTCCTCGTCGGAGTAGCCGCCCTGGCAGTCGCCTAGCAGGATCCTCGCACTGCCAGGGCGCCTGCCGACTGAGAATGCCTACTGCGCCGACAGGCCCGTTACTGGATTGAGACATTCATCGCCTGGGATGCAGGCGATGGACCGGCCTTTCGACGCGTTAGCCTTCCTCACGGCTGACGTTTGCCGTGCCAGGACAACAGAGCATGGGAGGCCACCGACTTCGCCCCGCAGGAGCCGACCGTCTAGCCTTACGATCGGGTGTCATGCCAGCGAACCGGATGAACCGTGACGGGTTTTACGCTGCGATGGCGCCTCACGATGACGCGTGCCTCCGCAAGATCTTGTGGACCGTCTACTGGCGCGGGAACGCTCAGCTCCGCGAGCGCATCGAGGACGAGCTGCGCCCGCAGGATCAGCCGAAGGTGAAGCCGAAGAAGGAGCTACCAGACCCGGACGACGTCTTGGCCGAGGTGACGACCTTCATCGAGCTGGCCAAGGACGGCGCCTATATGGCGGGAGACCGCCGGGTGCATCACACCGAGCGGTCGAAGTGGCGGTATACGTTCCGCCGGCTGGTAGCCGACGCGCTGGCGGCGCTGGCGGCCAACGACCCCGCACCAGCACAGCAGTCCGTCGCGAAGATTGTCGATCTGGCCTGCGATATGAAGAGATACGACTATTTCCACTCTGACGATCCGGTAGAGGCCGCCAAGTTCGTGGTATCGGAGGCCGTGGCCGCGTTGTGGGAGTCGGTACTCCGGCATGATGGTTTCGCGGCGTTCGCCGACTGCGTGCCGGAGCAGCTCGTCCGCTGGGAGGCAGGCTACGGCTGGACCCGCCGGGGCTACGGTCAGGTGGCGGAAAGGGAGACGCCCCTAGCCAATCCGCTTGCCCGGTTGCTTACAACGCCGGATATGTGGCGGACGTTCGCCGAGTCCTACGTGGAGGCGCTGGAGGTGGCCGGACGCGCGGACCCCAAGCGACCGCGCACCGTGTACGGGACCTTCGATGAGACCAGTTACCGGCGCAAGGAGCGGGCGGACGACCTCGCCGCGTGGCACGAGATGCTCCTTGACCGGTTCGCGGGTACTCCCGAGGACGAACTGCTGGACCGGCTCGTCGCCAGCCCCGCATTCGCCGGGCCGGAACTCATCTTCCTGCGCGCGAGGATCGCGGAGCGCCGTGGTGACGTTTCCCAGGCCGCCACACTCGTCACCAAGTGCCTGAAGGAGATGCCCGGCCGCGAGGCGTACCTGGACTTCGCTGTTCAGGTCGGCGCCGAACTGCCGTCCCCCGCCCGCGACATCGCAGCCGAGCGCGCCCGGGTAGCCAAATACGCCCGGACGACCTGACCAGATCTCTGGCGATACCCCACCGCTCCTCAGACCTGATCCGCGACTACGGGCTCATTTTCCAGGGGCCGATTCGGCTGCTGTCCCGGGGTCGGTCTCCGGCTCCGGGACCGGTCCTGTTTCATAGGTGCGCGCCAGGTCGGGGAACTCTGCGCGCATGATCGCCATCGCCTGCTCCTCCAGGAGCGGGACTTCGTCCTGCGCGATCTTCCAGACAACCGCCCAGTCAACGCCGAAGTATTTATGCACCGCGAGGTTACGGAAAGCCCGGATCTGCCGCCAGGCCACGTCCGGATAGCGGTCCCGCAGGGCGTCCGGAAGGGCGCTGGCGATCTCTCCCAGCAGGAGCAGCCGGTACAGGACCGCGTCCCGCCGCAGCCGGTCCTGGTCCCACTGCCCGCGGCTTATGCCGTCCAGATACTCCCGGACGGCTTGTGTATTGTCTACAAGATCGGCGACGTACAGTTCGTCACGCCGCATACAGGACCTGCGCGTCGGCGAGGACCTGATCCCGGATGACCCGGTGCAAGCCATCCTTGGGGACAAGGTCAACAGGCCGGCCGAAGAGCTTCTCCAGGTCCTCCTGCAACGCGAAATACGACATGCCCAGGTCATTGCCGGGAACGCGCACGTAGAGCAAGTCCACATCACTGTCCGGCCGCGCATCGCCGCGCGCAACCGACCCGAAAACTGACAGCTCCGCTATGCCGTACTTCCCGCACAGCTCGGCAAGCCGCAGCCCCATCGCCCTGATCTCGTCCAAGGTCACGCGTCACGCTCCTCCCTCGGCCTATGCAGGAGTTTACGGCGCGGACGCATCGAGCCGAGGAAACCGGACACAGAAACCACAGTCTGCCGTCCGTCACCACAGCCGGGGCTGCCTGCTGGGGCCATGTGCCCGATGCGGAGCTGTCCCGACACGCACAGACCCGCCTACGCCGTGCCCGACCGCGGTCTGCCGGAGCCACGCTGGACACTAGCCTCACGCGCTGCCACTCGCCAGCACGCGGGAAAACCCTGGACTGAGCCAGCAGGTATCCACTGTTTTCCCAGATCAACGGCTATATCTGCGTATGCAGCCATATTCCTCTATGCCGGCGCCACCACCGGTGCAAGCAGGCACCACGATGGGCGCTCCAGCAGCCACACCCCGGCACCATGATCTGGACCACCCCCGCCGGCCGCAAGTACACCACCGGGCCCACCATCTACCACCTATAACAGACACAGACACAAGACAGCCCGGACAGCCACGAAGCAGGCTAACTGCTCGGGTGCGCGGACGGGTGGGCCGGTGACTGGCCGATCTGCAGCGACCCGCCGCCACTGGTCACCGTAATGGAACGGCGGGCGGTGGAGTCGGTAGCGAACCCCACCGATTGCGGGCCGCCGTCGCTCTCGGCGATCACCGCGTACAGCCCACTGGGTACGGTCAGCATCGCCGGGCCGCCGTCGGTGCTGAGCGTTACCGTGTCCGGTGCCGTGGAGAAGTCGATCCGCGCCGAACCGCCGCCCGTGCTGGCCGTGGCCATCGCGGCGTTGACGCCCTGCATGAACAGCGGCCCACCGCCGGTGTCGGCGCGCAACGTGCCGGCCAGCCCGTTCACCTGCAGCGAGCCACCGTCGGTGCTGACCGTCAGCGGCCCGTCGATCTGCGCGGCAGTCACCGGCCCGCCACCGGAATCCACGTTCGCCTCGGCCGTCTCGTACAGCTGCAGCGACCCGCCTTCGGTGCTGGCGGTCAGCGGTCCATTGATGTGCGCGATGCTCATCGGACCGCCACCGGAATCGACGTTTGCCCCGGCAGCCCCGTCAACGGTAACGGGGCCACCGTCGGTCGCCGCGGTGACGGCCACGCTGGACGGCACGATCACCGCGAAACTGACGGTGCAGTCGGATGTCGCGCACACCGGGTCGGCCAGCGTCAGGCGGCCGCCGGACACCGATTGCACCACTCCGGGCGGGTCGCCGTCCTGGCTGTCGTAGCTGAGCGCCTCGGTGACCTGGACGTGGCGCACCGGTCCGGTCCTCACCTGCACTGAGCCGCCGTTGCTCTGCACGTCCATACTGGTGACGTTCTGGTCCACGGTCAGCGAGCGGGTCACAGTATCCGGCGGCGGCTGCCTGTGCCAGGGATTGCCGGGCGCGGTGACCAGGCGCACGCCGGGGACCACGAGTACGGCGGCGGTCACCAGGCCGCTGAGGCCCCAGACCCAGCGGCCCGGGACGGCTACCGCGCGCATGGCAGGTCCACTGTGAGCAGGGTCGGCCCGCCGGGCGGGCTGGCGATCTCGAAGGTTCCGTCCACCGACTCGGCGCGTTTGGCCAGCCCGGCCAGGCCGGTACCGCCGCCCGGGACAGCGCCGCCCACACCATCGTCGCTGACGATGATGTGCAGCCGGTCCCCCGCACGCTGCACGAACACCTCGGCCTGGGTCGCCTGGGCATGCTTAGTAATGTTGGTCAGTCCCTCGGAAACCACGAAGTAGGCGACCGCCTCGATCGTGGGCGGCGGCCGGCGGGGCACGTCCACGGTCAGCCGGACCGGGATCGGCATCCGCGCGGTCACCCCAGACAGCGCCGCGTCCAGGCCGCGATCCTCGAGCACCGGCGGATGCAGGCCGCGGATCAGGTTGCGAAGCTCGGAGAGCGCGGCCTTGGTCTCCTCGTGGGCCTCCGCGATGACCTGGTGTGCCTGCGCCGCGTCGGCCGGGGTCGCTCGGGCCATGCCCAGCCGTATGGCGAGCGAGACCAGCCGCTGCTGGGTGCCGTCGTGCAGGTCCCGCTCCAGGCGGCGCCGTTCGGCGTCGGCCGCGTCGACCGCGCCGGCCCGGGTCTGGGTCAGCTGCTCCACCCGGAGCTGCAGTTCCTCCGCGCGGCCCGGGCCCAGCAGCGCCCGGGCGGCCCGGGCGTCGAGCGCGCCGACCGCAGCGGTCAGCCACGGCGCGGCGAGCAGGAGCGCGACACCGCCCGCGGTCAGGTACACGTCCGTCGGGACATGGAGCACCCGCAGGACATTCGGCGGAGACGACTGGCCGCGTTGCAGCAGGCTGCCCTGGGGCTCGGTCCGGGCGTAGGTATACAGCAGCGTGTACAGGACGCCCGCGACCCACATCCCGAAGGCGGCGGCCGCGGCCACGGCCAGCGCCGGCCCGGCCAGGAGGTGGTATCCGGCCTGCTGCCAGGTCGCCCGGGATCGCGCCGCGGCAGCGATCCCCTGCAGGCTCAGCCGGTTCGGTATGCCCGGCCGCGGCGGTATCGCCACCCCGGCCGTGACCCGCAGCCGGTGGCGCTGGATCCGGGTGAGCCACGGCAGCGCGACGAAGACGAGCGCGAGGCCAAGAAGGGGGAGCGGCCATTTGGGATGAACGGCAATGATCGGCGCCATCACAACGAACAGCGCGACGATTTGCGCCGGGATCCCGCCCACCAGGAACAGGGTCTGGCGCCACGCCGCCGGCGACCACGGGACGCGGCGGTAACGCAGCGCGGGTGCGTCGCGGCGGAGGGCAGGAGCGGCCATAAGTCCCACGCTACGTGGCCGACGGTCACGGCTCCATGCAGAGCGGTTCACGATCGCGGGTGGTGCTAGCCATACCCCCGATTCGGGGTCCTGGGCCAGTGTGCGCGGGCGTTCCGAGGGCCCATGCTGGCTGCGCGGCCGGGCCTCCAGAGCCCGGGGCGGCCGGGCCTCCAGGGCCTGGTGCCCGGGCCCGCTGCTGCACGGGCCGCCCGCTGGTCCCGGGCCGTCTGATGATTCCTGGCCCAGCGGGGCCCGTTCCGTACCCGAGAGGATCCCGATGCGAGAGCACAGAATGTCCGGCGACGTGATCCGGCTGGCCAGTGAGGTGATCCGGCTGGACGGCGTGACCAAGACCTACCAGGCCGGTGTCGCGCCGGCGCTGGCGGACGTCAGCATGGGGGTGGCGGCCGGGGAGGTGGTGGCCGTCATGGGCCCGTCGGGCAGCGGCAAGTCCACGCTGCTCAACCTCATCGCGGGGCTGGACCGGCCCACCACCGGCACGGTCACCGTAGCGGGCAGGCGGATCGACAGCCTGAGCGAGAGCGCACTGGCCCGGTTTCGCGCCCGGCACGTCGGGATCATCTTCCAGTTCTTCAACCTGCTGGACGACCTCACCGTGGAAGACAACGTGCTGCTGCCCGCCCAGCTCGCCGGGGCGTCCCGGCGGCAGGCACGGGCCCGGGCCGGCGAGCTGCTGGCGCGGATGGGCATCGAGGAGCACCGCGATGCCTACCCGGCGCGGCTGTCCGGGGGGCAGCGGCAGCGGGTGGCGATCGCGCGGGCGCTGGTGAACTCACCGGAGCTGCTGCTGGCCGACGAGCCGACCGGGGCACTGGACACCGCCACCGGCGAGGAGATCGGGAAGCTGCTGCGCCAGCTCAACGAGGGCGGGCAGACGCTGGTGCTGGTCACGCACGACCGGATGCTGGCGGAACGGTACGCGGCCCGCACCGTGCAGCTCGTGGACGGCCACGTCGCCACCGTGGGGGTGCCGGCATGAGCCGGCTCAGGGCAGCCGGGACGAGACGGCCGGGAGCAGCCGGGACGAGACGGCCGGGAGCAGCCGGGACGAGACGGCCGGGACCGTCCGGGAGCGGGTCCGCCCTGCACTGGCTGGGCGCGATACGGACCGCCACCGGCGGGATGCTGCGGCACAAGGTGCAGGCGGCTGTGATCGGCATGGTGCTGCTGATCTCCACCGCTTCCGCCACGCTCGGCTTCGCGCTGCTCGCGGCCAGCAACGCGCCCTTCCAGAACGCGTTCAGCAGCCAGCACGGCGCGCACGTGACCGTCACCGTGAACCCGGCGCACGCCAGCCCGGCCGAGCTGGCCGCCACCAGGACCCTCGGCGGGGTCACCGCGGCGGCGGGGCCGTTCGCCGCGGCCACCGTCCCCGTGCAGCTCGGCGGGCAGCCATTCGGGCAGCTCATGCTGGCCGGACGGTCCTCGCCCGGCGGCCCGGTCGACGACGTGGTCATGAACGCCGGGCACTGGCCGGACGGTCCGGGCCAGGTGGTGCTGGACGGCACGGCGGCGCCGGGCGGTAACGACGGGCCGGGCCAAGGCGGCCTGCAGCTGGGCAGCGCTCTCACCGTCAGCGGGCCGCGAGCAACCGGCGCGACCGGCGGCCGGAAAACCGCCCCGGCCACCCTCACCCTCACCGTCGTCGGTTTCGCCAACTCGATCACGAATACCGCGGACGGCTGGGTCACCGGGGGCGAGGTCACCCAGCTGCAGGCGCTCGGCGCGCCGGCCAGCGCACAGATGATGTACCGGTTCACCCAGGCCAGCAGCTACGCACAGATCCGCGCCGACGTCGCCACGGTGACCAGGGCGCTGCCGCCGGGCAGCGTGACCGGCGCCGCCTCCTGGCTCACCGCGGAAAACGACGCCACCGGCAACGGCGCGATCATGGAACCGTTCGTCGTCGCCTTCGCGCTGATCGGCCTGGCGATGGCGGTGCTCATCGTGGGCAACGTGGTCAGCGGCGCGGTCGTCGCCGGGTACTACCGGATCGGCGTGCTGAAGAGCCTCGGCCTCACCCCGGCCCAGGTCGTGGTCGCGTACCTGAGCCGGGTCGGCTGGCCGGCCGTGGCCGGATGCCTGGCCGGGGTGGTCGCGGGCAACGTGCTGGCGGCCCCCGTCCTGCACGATTCGGCCGGCGCCTACGGCGTGGGCAGCCAGCAGGTCCCGTGGTGGGCCTCGGTCGCCGCGCCAATCCTGATGCTCGCGCTCACGGCGCTCGCCGCGCTCGGGCCCGCGCTGCGCGCCGGGCGGCTGTCCGCCGTGCAGGCCATCGCGGCGGGCCGGGCCCCCCGCACCGGCCGCGGGTACGCCGCGCACCGCCTCGCCGCCCGGCTGCACCTGCCGCGCCCGGTCGGGCTCGGTCTCGCCGCACCGTTCGCCAGGCCCGCCCGGACGGCGGTGAGCCTGGCCGCGATCGCGTTCGGGGCCACCGCAGTGATCTTCGCGTTCGGCCTGAACTCCTCGCTGAGCCGGGCCGCGCAGAGCCAGACCCACGCCGCCACCGTCCCGGTGCAAATCCAGCAGGTGGGCCCGGGCGCCGGCCCGCAGCAGGTGCCCGACGCGGCGCAGGACACGGCGGTGACCACGGCCCTGCGCGCCCAGCCGGGCACGCAGCACGACGTCGCGGTGTACGGCAATCAGGTCAAGGTGCCCGGCATCGCGGGGAACGTCTTCGCCGAGGCGTTCGGCGGGGACGCCGCCTGGATCGGTGACGGCCTGATCGCCGGGCACTGGTACGACGCGCCGGGTGAGGTGGACGTCAACACCGCGTTCCTCACCGAGAGCGGCCTCGCCGTCGGTGACACCCTCACCGTGAACACCGGCACCGCCGACGTCACGGCGCGGATCGCCGGGGAGGTGTTCGACCCGTCCGGCGGCGACCCCAGGCTGTTCGGCAGCGCGCAGACGCTGCCCGGCATCGCCACGAGCCAGAACCTGCAGCAGTACGACGTGGGCCTGCGCCCCGGGACCAGCGCCTCCGGGTACATCCAGGGGGTGAACGAGGTACTGGGCGGGAACAGCCCCTGGCAGGCCAGCCCCCCGCAGGGCGGCCAGTTCTACACCATCGCCAGCAGCCTGATCAGCTTGCTGGCGCTCATGGTCGCGGCCGCCGCGGGGCTCGGCGTGCTCAACACCGTGCTGATGAGCACCCGGGACCGGGTGCACGACCTCGGGATCTACAAGGCGCTCGGCATGCGGCCCAGCCAGATGCTCACCATGGTGGTGTGCTGGATCGCCGGTCCCGCCGTGCTGGCCGCGGCGATCGCGGCACCCGCCGCGGTGGCGCTGAACACGGCCACCATTCGGGCCATGGCCGGTACCGCGCACACCGGCATACCGGCCAGCTTCACCCAGGTGTTCCCCCCGTCCCGGCTGGCGCTGCTGTCCCTGGCCGCGATCGCGATCGCGGCCGCCGGGGCCCTGCTGCCGGCGAGCTGGGCCGCCCGCGCCCGGCCGGCCGTCGCGCTGCGCACCGAATGAACTCGCCGGCCGCGTGGGGCGGCGTAGCGTGGGTCCCGTGACGGGGGCGCCGGTGGCCGGCCAGCGAGTGGTGATCGCTGAGGACTCCGTCCTGCTGCTGGCCGGCCTGACCAAGCTGCTGGAAAGTGCCGGCTTCGAGGTCGTGGCCACCGCCGGCGATGCGGAGGGCCTGCTGGCCGCCGTCGAACGGGAACACCCGGACGTGGTGATCGCCGACGTGCGGATGCCGCCCACCCACACCGACGAAGGCATCCGCGCCGCCCTGGTGATCCGCACGCAGTGGCCGGAGATCGCGATCCTGGTGCTGTCGCAATACGTGGAGGAACGCTACGCGGCCGACCTGCTGTCCGCGCACACCCACGGCGTGGGCTATCTGCTGAAGGACCGGGTCGCCGACGTGTCCGAGTTCCTCGACGCGCTGCGCCGGGTGGCGGCGGGCGGTACCGCACTGGACCCCGAGGTGGTGGCGCAGCTGCTGGTGCGCCGGGGCGGCGACCCGCTGGGCGGCCTGACCGAACGGGAACGTGACGTGCTGGCGCTGATGGCCGAGGGCCGCTCCAACGCGGAGATCGGCGCGGCCCTGGTGGTCACCGACAGCGCGGTGAGCAAGCACATCAATTCGATCTTCGCCAAGCTCGGGCTGTACCCGGGGGACGCGGGCCACCGCCGGGTGCTCGCCGTGTTGCGTTACCTCGGCGCGGGGCCGGCCGGATCGGGCTGACTCAGGCGGGCACCTCGTGGCCGCGGGACGCGCCGGCGAGCGCCGCCTTCCCCCGCACCACGGGATTGACCAGCTCGCCGATCTGCGCGATATGGATCCGGATCTCGTCGCCCGGCTGGAGCGTGAACGGAAGATCGGGGACCAGGCTGGTCCCGGTGGACAGAATCGCCCCGGCCGGGAACTCTTCCTCGCGGAAAAGGTATTCGGCGAGTTCGCCGATGCGGCGGCGCAGGCCGGACGTGCTCGACTGCCCCGCCCAGGCCACCGCGCCGTCCCGGGAAATGGTCATGGCCATGGAGAGCGAGTAGGGGTCGGGCACCTCCCAGGCGGGCCGGATCCACGGCCCGAGCGCGCAGCCGCCGAAGTAGATCTTGGCCTGCGGGAGGTACAGCGGATTCTGCCCCTCGATGGAGCGCGAGCTCATGTCGTTGCAGATCGTGTAGCCCACGACCTCGCCGGCGTAGTTCAGCACGGCGGCCAGTTCCGGCTCGGGGACATCGACGCCGGAGTCGGCGCGGACCGACACCGCGCGGCCGGGGCCGCGGACCCGCCACGCCGCCGACTTGAAGAAGATCTCGGGCCGTTCGGCGGCGTAGACGCGGTCGTAGACGTCGGCGGATTCCCCGCTCTCCAGCACGCGGGCGGCACGGGACCGCTCGTAGGTGACGCCCGCGGCCCACACCTCGGTGCGGCCGTCGGCCGGCGCGAGCAGTTCGATCTCCTCGGGCTGCACCGGATGGCCGCCGGGCTTTTCGCAGATCTCCCGGATCTCGCTGAGCGGCAGCGCCAGCAGGTCGGCCAGGGCGGGTATGCCGGCGAGGGCCAGCACCGGGCCGATCCCGCCCGCCGTACCCCCCGCGCCCGGCGCGTCGGTGCGTCCCTCCTCGAGGACACCCAGCTGAGGTCCGCCCTGGCCAATGTTCCGGAACCTGATGAGCCGCACCGCTCTACCTCCCCGGGCCCGCCAATCGACGTGCCCTACGACTGCCCCGCGAGCGTACGGCGGCACCTTCGTATGGGTCAAGACTTCATCACACGAACGTTCATGTTCATCAGATGAAGCGTTGACGGGCGGCGAAATGGTGACATAGCTTCACCAGTGCCGCCGAACACAGTGGAGGACCGCCGTTGAGCGCCGCATACCCGGCACGCGCCCGCCACGGGCAGGTCGTTCATGGGCTGGGAGCCCGGATTGTGCGCGGCGCCCTGGCGCCGGGTGACGTCGTGCCGACCGAGGACGAACTGGTCAGCGAGCTGAACGTGGGCCGGTCCGCGCTGCGCGAGGGCGTGAAGGTGCTCGCCGGGAAGGGACTGCTGGAGAGCCGGACCAGTGCCGGCACCCGGGTCCGGCCGCGGGAGTCCTGGAACCTGCTCGACCCCGACGTCCTCACCTGGCGTTTCGCCCCCTCTCCGGGCGCTGAGGACATCCGGGCCCTGGCCGGCCTGCGCGTCGCGCTCGAACCCGGCGCGGCCCGGCTGGCCGCCGAAAGCGCCACGCCGGAGCAGCGCAGCGCCATCGCGGTGGCCATGGCGAGGCTGTGGGCCACGGTCGACGATCCCGAGGCGTTCATCGAGGCCGATCTCGAGTTCCACCGCGCGGTGTTCGGCGCCGCCAGCAACGACCTGCTGCTCTACATCCACGATGTGGTCAGCGTCGCGCTCGGGGCAATACGCCCGCTGCACAGCCGTTCGGTCGGGCACAACCGCGAAACGCTGGCCATCCACGAACGGGTCGCGACCGCTATCCGGCGCGGCCACCACCGCAAGGCGGAGGACGCCATGCGGGAGATCGTCGAGATGGCCCGCGCCGACGCGCTTCAGGAGCACGCATGACGGCCGCCGCGGAGCCGCCGACGGGCCCCGCGCGGCCGCCGACCGCCGGATCGCGCCCGAGGTAACCCGCGGGGCGCCGCTGGCCGGCGAGCAGACCCGCGAGATCCTGGCCGGCCCAAGCGCCGGCGGTGCTGCGGGACGGGCTGATCAGCGGCGAGGACCACGCCCGGCTGCTTGACCGGGTCAACGAGTTGTTCACCCGGCCGGTGCGGGGCATATACACAGCCATGACGAGGAGGTCAGGGTGGGTATTGCGGTGGTGACGGGGGCCGGGGGCGCGCTCGGCCGGGCGATCGCCCGGCGGCTGGCGGTCGACGGTCACGCGGTCGCGGTGGTCGACATCGACACGGCCGCGGTGGAGACGACGCGGAAGGACGTCGCGTCGCACGGCGGTGCGGTCCGCAGCTGGACCCTGGACCTGCGGGACGCGGACGCGGTGAACGAGATGTTCGACGTGGTGGGGATGCAGTCGGGCGGCACGGACATTCTCGTCAACAACGCCGCGATCTACCCGGCCACCCCGTTCCTCGCGGTCTCCCCGGCCGAGTACGACGATGTGCACGCGGTCAACCAGCGCGGTTACTGGCTCTGCGCCCAGGCCGCGGCACGCCAGATGATGGCGACGGGCGGCGGCACGATCGTCAACATCGCCTCGATCGTCACGCACGGCGGATGGTCCGGCCTCGCGTCGTACGCGGCGTCCAAGGGCGCGGCCGTCGCACTGACCCGGGCGCTGGCCCGTGAGCTGGGGCCGTCCGGCATCCGCGTCAACGCGGTCTCCCCCGGCGCGTTCCCGACCGCCGCCGAGGAGCGCCACGAGGACCCGGCCGCCTACCACCAGTTCGTCCTGGACCACCAGGCGCTGAAGCGGCGCGGGGCACCGGAGGAACTGGCCGCCGTGGTGGCGTTCCTGGCCGGGCCGGACTCCTCCTTCGTCACCGGCCAGACGATCGAGGTCAACGGCGGCTGGGTGATGGGGTGAACGAGCGGGCGGGGGCAGTCCCGTTCGGCAGAAGCTCCTGAATGAGCGGCCGGTCAGCGCCGAACCGCGACGCTGGCCGGTGCTGGCCGGGCACCCCCGTTACGCTCGGCGCTATGACGGTGGGGGTCTGGGACAACTTCGCGGTGATCTCGGGGAGCGCGGCGGGCGCGCTGACCGGGCTGCTGTTCGTCGCGGTCTCGCTCAACCGGGATCGCATCATGAGCCATCCCGCCCTGCGCAGCGAGGCGGGCCAGACCCTGGTGCTGTTCCTGCTCGCGCTGCTGCTGTCACTGGTGCTGGTGATCCCGGGGACGTCGGCCCGGACCGTCGGGGTCGTGCTCGTCGCGATCGCGATCGGGTCCGGCACGATCCTGACGCTCATCGGGCGCCGCGGCCGGAACGCCACCCGGGGCCAGGTCGCCGCCCGAGGCCGCGGCATGGCCATCGACCAGGGCGGTAACACGCCTCCGGACGCCGACGAGACCGGGGCCGCGGACCGCCTGGCCCGGCTGGTCAACACGGTCAACCCGAACCTCGTCTGCATGCTCCTCATCACCGTGGCCGGGTGCCTGCTGATCGCCAGGGGCAACGGGCTGTACTGGCTGGCCGCGGCCGAAGTGCTGGCCCTGGTCGGCGGGGTGGTCAACGCCTGGCTGTTCCTCACCCGCTGATGCTGTCCGGGACCGAGCTGGCGCGGGCCTTCCGGCAGGCGGCCGGGCGTTCCTCGCCGGTCGTTTATTTCTCGCGAGAAGCCTGACCGGACGCCGCCCGCGGTCAAGGGAAAAATGCGACGGACGATATCAGCACGGGCGGCGGTGCACGCCCGGGATAAACCGGACAAACCGGCCTGGCGCATTTCGCCGGAAAGCCGGAAACTGCATTCTCATATACATTGAGGGGCCTGGGCGGGAATTTAAGGCATTCGGGAGGGGAACGGTGTGGCGTCATGCGTACACGCGTCCACGGGAAGCCAGTACGCCGGATGGGGCCCCGGCGCCGTGACCGGTCCTGGGCGTACCGGGCATTAGCCCCCTTCGGCGCCACCCGGTCCCCAAATGGAGACGGGCGGCCTGCTGAACAGGGCGCGGCCACCAGCCCGGCCGCGGCGAGCGTGCCGGCCGGTCCGTCGCCGGACGATATTCTGGATGCGGCGCAATGGCTGCGCACAATCGCCCGGGGAATTACCGGCGACGAGTTCGCCCGGCAGGACGCGCGCTATAGCCGCGATTCGCGGTACGGCCGCGAGCTGCTGTTTCTGATGGCCTATAACGGCTGGATCCGCGGCACCACGGAAAACGTGAACATCAGCCGCTCCGACGCAGTGGATACCAGCATCACGATGGAGCTCGATCTGGGCCAGATCACGCACGAGGCCTTCCACCACCAGGGGGGCGACATCTGGCTGCCGTTGCTGGTCCTGCCGGTGCAGCGTCCGGACCCGGATCCGGATCCGGCACGAGCCCGGAGCGCGAGCCAGGCCGAGGGCAGGCAGCGTATCCCGGTTGCGGCGTTGTTCAGGCGGCCCGGCCGGCCCCGCTCGGCAGAAGAAGCCCGGACGATCCTGGGGCGGCCGGGCCGGATCGGCCTGCCGGCGCTGCTTGAGCTGCTGAGGCTGCAGTGGCCACCGAGGCGGGTCCACCGGCCTGACCCCGATCCGTTCACCAGCCTCACCGTCACCGACGCCGCCGGTGACCTGCTACCTATCGTGCCGCAGGCGGACGTCCGGCACTGGATCGCGGCCGCGATGGCCGAGATCATCGTTAACATGGCGGTCGCCCGCTGGGTGGGCAAGTCAGGCAAGCGGCCGACGGCCACCCGTGACCAGCGGCTGATCCTGTCCGCGGCCATCTACCGGCTGCTGCAGCCGGAGGCATGGGGACTGCCGGGCGGCTCCGCGAGCCAGGCCGCGCCGAGCCGCTCCCGCCCGGACCGGCCCCGCCCGGGTCGGCCCCGCCCGGGTCGGCTCGGCCATGCCCAAGCCGAGCTGGACGCACTGCTCGGCGCGTATATCGATGACTACCAGCGCGAACCGGGAGACCACCAGCCGGACCAGGCCACGACGGAATCACCGGAGGAGCCAGAGAGGTCGTTCGGGCAGCTGCTCACCCAGCGCGCCGTGCAGATCCTGCAGGCTCTGGCCCTGTCCGCGATCGTGGTCGTGCCGGTCGACCGGGCGCGGACACCGACCCTGGTGACGGCGAGCCTGCCACCGCGGCGGCTGTACCGCTACCCGGTGTGGGGCATGGCCCCACCGTGCGCCGAGCTGCTCATCGATCTGCTGCTGCCGTCCCTGGACGCGGACCGCCAGGTGCGGGTGGGGCTGCCGGACGGCGTGTCACTGGAAGTGCCGACCACCAGCTTGTCAGCGGACCTGGTCATCGAGGTGGAGCCGCCGTCGCCGCTGACCGATCTGCAGGAGCTGATGAGCCGGCTGGCCGGCCCGGGCTCCGACACCATGCCGACCGCGACCCGGCAGTGCCTGGCTGACCTGACCATGGTCAAGGCCGGAGCCACTCTCGAAACGCTGCGGCACTACCAGCTCTGCCCCACTGGTGCCGACGCGGACCAGGCCACGTCGCGGGCCGGCATCCGGCTCCGCAGATTGCGCCGGGAGCTGGTGCGGCTGTCGGATGCCGACGGCGACGCAGCCCGGGCCGCCCTGACGGCGCTCAGGCGGACCTGGAAGGAGGGCAGCTGGCTCGCGCACCCGCTCAGGCGGCGTACCGCGCCCGACCCTCTCGGTCCCCGGCTGGCCGTGGGACGGGCCGCGTTCATTGAGGAAATCTCCCTGCGCGGTACGGCCCGCCGCGGCCGGATCGCCGTTCGGGTGGAGATCACCGACGCCGAGTACTTCGCCGTCGCCCGGTTCGCTGGCACGGTGAGCATCATCCTCATGCTGGTGGTGCTCGGTTTCCTGCTCATCGCGCAGATCTGGCACAAGGACCTGAGCGGCACCGGGCCGAGCCCGGAGGTACTGGCCAGCGTCCTCACGCTGTTCTCGGCGATCCAGGCCGGGCGGATCGAGCGGCTGGACCGGTCGACGCTGCGCGGCATGATCTCCTCCGGAGCGACCTGGCTCGTGGTCGCCTCGATCCTGCCGACCTTCATGCTGGCGGTCTTCCTGGCGTTCAAAGCCAGCGGGTGGATACCGATCGGCGTCGCCGCCGGGGCGATCCTCCTTCAGCTGGGCCTGCAGGTGGTCATGTGGGGCCGGCCGCTGCTGGCCCGGATGCTGTCCGGACGGCGGCGCCGGCAGTGGCTGTGGACGTCACCACCGCCCGATTACACCCGGTGGGGGGTGCTGCAGAGTCACTGGTGGCGCAATACCACCGCGGACGCGCTGAAACTGGGCCGTCAGGCCGAGGCTTACATCGTGTGGGAGCACGAGGGGACGCCTTCACTGACCGACCTGCTGGTGGTCCAGGCGAGGCAGACGGTACCGCCCGCGCCGGTGCCGGGCCTGGGGGCAGCGCGGCGGCTGCTGTACCGGATCCGGGATCCGCTGATGGAGTCCTACATGAGCCGGGTGACGGCCGCAGGGCAGGCGGCGCAGCCTGGGAACGGCAACGGCAACGGCCCGGGCGACGGGATGCCGGACGCGCCACCGCCGAACCTGCTGGCCCTGCTGCGCTCCGGGACGGCCAATCAGGCATTCACGTTCGTTGTCTTCCGTGAGGAACCGGACCCGAAATGGGCTGAGGGCCTGGACGCCAAGCCGGTGGCGCTGGCCCCCGACCGGCTCGCGCCGATGGAAAACCCGGCGGACGAGGTGGACATCTTCGTCAGCGTGCCGCCCAAGCCGGACTGGCCGGCCATCGCCCAGCACCCGATCATGGCCGTGCTCAAGGCCGCCCGGGGCCAGCGGCTGATGGTGCTCGAGGCGAGCCTGCCGGTGCCGCCCCCGGCGGGCGCTCACCAGGACCGTATCTGGGCCCGGGTGCGGGTCGGACTGCGGGACGGGGAGATCGGGCGGCTGCCCACGTTCCTTGACGAACTCCAGGAGCGGATCAGCGACCGCCGGTACGGCCCATGCCACGCCTGGGTCCGGACCCTTCCGGATGGCGGCCTGCGGGTCGTCGCCCCGCCCCCGCCAGCGGCCGGGTCCGGCCAGGCCCGGCCGGTCCTCGCGAGTGACATCGACGTCATCGCCCGCGTCACCGGCCCGCGCCCGGCCGAGCCGCCGGTACGGGACTGGCGCGTGCTGGCGCTGTGCGCGGATGCGCGGGCCGGTATCGAGGCGGACATTCTGCGCTGGATGGGCCGCTGCTGGCCGGGCATGCGGCTGGCCGCGCTGAGCTACGCGGTACTGCACGGCACGGCGGTGCTGCTGATGCTCGCGCACCAGCCGGACGGCAGTACCGGCAGGAAGCACGACCTTAACCGGTTGAACAGGCACTACACGGAGGCGAACGTTCAGGTGCTGTGGAACGAATGGCAGAGCCCGCAGCAGCTCGGCCTGGTGCCGGACGAGCCGTTGCTCGGCGTGCATATCGACGCGCCCGACCAGCCGGGGCTGCTGCTGGACACGCTGCGCTCGCTGCAGGAGACACTCCAGGAGACGCTGCAGGCGGCGCAGCAGACCGTCGTGCCCGGCCAGCCGGACATGAAGAACGGCGCCTGGTACGCGCTGACGCGGGTCACCGCCTGGTCCACTGCGCGGCTGACGATCCGGCTGCCCACGACGGCGGAGGAGGTGCGCCGCTGGGACAGGGCCAAGTTTGAGGAGATCGAGCGGCTCACCCGGCAGCGGGCCATCCATGCGGCCGGCCTGCGCCGTGCGGCCAGCCTGACCGGGGACCCGCTCGGCGCGCCGGAGGACACCGTGATCAGCGTCAACCTGATCCGCGGCCCGGACGACGAACCGCCGCCGGGGTGACGGCCAGGGGCTGGAGATGGCTGCGGGAGTAGCCGCAACAGCTCTGTCGCCGTGATACATATGCGTCCATGGCAGTCATCCTCGTTACCGCCGAGAAGACCGTGGACGCGCCCGCCGACACGGTGTTCGGGTACATCAGGGACATGCGGGAGCATCACCCGAAGTTCCTTCCGCCGGAGTTCTCCGACTTCCAGGTCGAGTCCGGGGGCGTGGGACCCGGCACGATCACGCGGTTCACGGTGAAGGCCGGCGGCCGGACCCGCAGCTACCGGATGCAGGTCGACGAACCCGAACCGGGGCGGGTCATCACCGAGTCCGACACGGGTTCCAGCCTGGTCACCAAGACCACCGTCACGCCCAAGGAGAGCGGCGTCTCGCTCGTGGAGATCGCCACGAGCTGGCAGGGCGCGGGCGGCATCGGCGGCTTCTTCGAGCGCACGTTCGCCCCCCGGGTGATGCGCTCCATCTACGAGGACGAGCTCAACCGGCTCGACGCGTACGCCCGCGAGCGCCGCGCTTCCTGAGCCCGGTTCTGTGCCGGTTGTCCTGTCACAGATGAAACAGCTCGGCATGATTCCCGGCTAGCGAAGCCCGTTCACCCGCCATGAGCACGGTCTTCGTCAGCGAAGCGCCGTCACGGCAGGCCGCCCTGGCCGCTAGAACTGCATCAACACACGAAAAAAGGGAGGCGGGGCGATGAAGGCCATCCGCCTGCGCGTCCGGGGAGCGCGACTGACAGACCGACGGCCGTTGCCCTAGGAAGTTTTTGGGCGCCTATGCGCAGTCCGCGCTGACCCGCCAGGGACTCTGCCAGCGGTGTCGTAGATGCATGCGGCCCCAAATCCCCGGACTCTCACCGGGCGGTTTGGGGCCTCATCTCACGTCCTCCGGTTTCCCTGCGGGCTTTCCTCCGGTTTCCCGTTTGCCCGCTGGGTTCTTCCCCTTCGTCCGCCTTCCTCCGGTTTCCCTTCGTCCGGCGTTGTCCGGTTCGTTCCCTTCGGCCGTTGCCCGGTTCCGGTTCCCCTCGGTTTCCCTCCGGGTTCCCTTTCCCTTGGGCAACTCTCACGTTAGCGCTCCCGCGCGGCGGTTCCGCAGGCGTAGGTCCCGGGCGGCCGGGCCTAAGGTCACCAGTTCTGCGGCTAGCCGAGGCGCCCGGTCCCCGGGCACGGTTGCTTCCTGGTCAGCTGAGCAGGTCGGCGACGCCGGCGATGGCGGGTTCGATGGCTCGCTCGCCGACGTTGCCGAAGCCCATCACCAGCGCGGGTGGGGCCGCGGTGTCAAGGTTGCCGCGGTAGGCGCCGATGCCGTGCAGCCCGACCCGCCGTTCACGCGCCGCGGCGATCACTGCCGTCTCGTCGGCGCCGGGTGGCAGAGGCGCGACAGCGTGGAATCCGGCCGCGAGCCCGGTGAGCTGGACTTGGGGGGCGTGTCTGGCGAACGCGCCGGTCAGTGCGGTGCGGCGGGCGGCGTAGACAGTTCGCATCCGCCGCAGGTGGCGGTCGTACCGGCCGGCCACGAGCAGGGTGGCCAGGGCGAGCTGGTCTAGCGTGCAGGAGCCGCGGTCGCTCATTTCTTTCTCGGCGGCGACCGCGGAGGCCAGTGGTGATGGGGCGTGGACCCAGCCGAGGCGGACCGCGGGCGCCAGTGCCTTGCTGGCAGTGCCGAGCAGGAAGACCTGGTCTGGGGCTAGTCCCTGCAGCGCGCCGACGGGTTCTTTGTCGTAGCGGAACTCCGAGTCGTAGTCGTCCTCGATCACGTACCCGCCGCCGCGCCGCGCCCAGTCGGTCAGGGCGTGCCGCCGTGCTGGGGACAGGACCACCCCGGTGGGAGACTGGTGTGCCGGGGTGACCACGACAGCCTGGGCTCCGCTGGCCGCCAGTTCGCCGACCACGAGGCCTTGCTCGTCGACCGGCACGTAGGTGACGTGGATGCCCATCGCCAGGGCCGCGCGGACGGTTTCGTCTGCCTGCGCGCTGCCGTAGCCGGGGTCTTCGAAGGCCACGCACGTCACGCCGCTTTGCCGGGCCAGGGCGCGCATTACCAGGTTGATTCCTTGCGCAAAGCCGGTGCTGATGATCATCCGCGCAGGGCTGGCGGCGGCGGCTCGTACCCGCCGCAGGTAACCGGCGAGGACCTCGCGCAGCACCGAGCTGCCGCGCGGGTCGCCGTATCCCAGGTCCGCGGAGGCGGCCTGGGTGCACGCCTGCTTGACGGCCCAGGCCCAGTCGGTACGCGGGAAGCTAGACAGGTCCGGTACGCCGGGTTGGAAGTCCGCGATCAGCGGCGGTTCCGGGGCCTCACGGGGCAGCGAGGGCAGGACCATGGCCGGGCCGGCCGCGGGCTGGTCGCCGGCTTGCTGGCCGCTGATGCCGGCGACCCGGGTGGCGGATCCGGTGCGGCTGGTCAGGTATCCCTCGGCCAGCAGCTGCCCGTAGCAGTCCTGCACCATGCCGCGGGAGACGCCGAGCGCACGCGCCAGCTCCCGCGTGGACGGCAGCCGTTCCCCAGCGCGGAGCCGGCCGCCCCTGATCGCCTCGCGCAGGCTCGCCTCCAGCTGGGCGCGCAGCGGCTGGCTGGCCGAACGGTCGAGCCGAACCAGCAGCCCCGGGCTCAAACCGGACCACTCAATCGCCATGAAATCGGACCTTACCAGCGTGCCGGCTGGGTTCTACCGTGCCTGCTATGAGCACCTTGACGCAGGCGCAGCCTGGTACCGCGGTTCCGGCCCGGCTGCTCAGCGTGCCGCTGGCAGTCACGTTCCTGGCCGAGTTCACCTCGCTCACCAGCTTCTTCCTGCTGCTGTCGGTGATGCCGATGCTGGCGGCGGCGGCCGGCGCCAGCAGCTCCCGTGCCGGGCTGATCACCGGGTCCCTGCTGCTCGGCACCGTGGCTGCCGAGGCCGCGGCCGCAGCAGCGATCAGGCGGTTCGGCTACCGGATGGTCCTCGCGGCCGGAGCCGTGCTGCTTGGCGCGCCGGCCCTGGCCATGCTCGCACGCGAGCCCCAGGCCGTCATGGTGAGCGTCAGCTTGGTGCGCGGGCTCGGCTTCGGCTTGTGCGGCGTGGTCACCGGCGCGCTCACCGCCAAGCTGCTGCCTCCCGCACGGCGCGGCGAAGGGCTTGGCCTGCTCGGCGTCGTCTCCGGCGTACCGGCCATAGTCGCGCTGCCGGCCGGGGTCTGGCTCGCCGGACACCACCTGGCCGCCGCGGCCGCGGCGATGGCGGCCGCTGCCGGCCTGCTGCCGCTGGTGGCGATCCGCTGGCTGCCGGGCGGGCGCGAGGCACGGCATACCGCCCGCGCCGGGCAGATGCCGGGCGCCCGCAGCTGCGGGCGGATGGCGGGCGCCGCGCTGCGGCTGCCGCTGATCTTCGCCGCCGCCACCATCGCGGCCGGCGTGCTGGACTCGTTCCTGCCGCTCGCGAAGGGGATCCCCAGCAACCTCTCCTCGGCCGCCCTGCTCGTGCAAGCGATCACGGCCACGCTCAGCCGCTGGCAGGCTGGCAAGCACGGCGACCGGTACGGTCACGCCCGGCTGCTCATCCCGGCGCTCGCCGTAGCGGCGCTCGGCATGGCCACGATGATGCTGCTGGGCTCGCCCGTGGTGATCTTCGCAAGCATGGTGCTGTTCGGCGCCGGGTTCGGAGTGATCGAGAACGCGACGTTCGCGCTGCTGATCGAGCAGCTGCCCGAGGCTAGGGCCAGCGCGCTGTGGAACCTCGCCTACGACGCCGGGTACGGCGCGGGCCCGGCTGTCTTCGGCCTGATCTGCGTCCGCACCGGCTACCCGGTGGGGTTCGCCCTTACCGGCGCGTTGATCCTGGCCGCAGTCCCGGCCGCGTTGCGCGAGCGGCTTGGTAACGCTCAACCGCCCGGCTGACTCTGACGCAGCGTGATAGTCAGTGAGGCAGTGGCCGGCAGGGCGGGTGCTGCTCGTGCGCGGAGGTTCACGCCGAATTCGCAGATAATCCGTGTGGTGCCTGGCGGATTGCCGGCGGAGGATGGTCTTTGTGAATGTTCTGGCCCAGGTCAGCGACCAGCCGGGGGCTTCGCTTCCCGCGTGGGCGGGCCGGGATCGGGTGGCGGCTGGTGCGGCGCTGGCTGCCTTCGCCGTGCTGTGTGTCATGGCGCTGAGCTTTTCGCCCAGGCTCGTGGAGCCCGACGATTATGCTTACCGCGCGTCGATCGTCGCGATGACTGAGGGGCATTTCCTGACCCTGTCCGCTGCCCAGGTTCATGCCCTGGCCGCGCAGTTGCCCGGGCCCGGCGGGGGCCAGGCGGGCGGCGGCGGTGTCATCCAGCAGTGGGTGCAGCTTCCGGGCGGGCGGTGGATCAGCGAGAAGGATCCTGGGTACCCGTTCCTGGCCGCGCCGTTCCAGGCGCTGGGCATCATCCGGCTGGCGCCGCTGTTCTACGGGGCGCTGGGCTGCCTGGGCCTGTACGCCGGGGCCCGGCGGTGGCTGGGCCGGTGGGGCGGCGCGGCGGCGGTCGGGTTGTTCTGCTCCTCCGGTGCCGCGATGCTGTTTGCCTGGCGTGATTACATGCCGACGTTTACAGACGCGTCGCTGATCGCGGCGGGGACCGGCGCGCTGCTGTGGGCGGTGCTGGCCACCGGGGCCTCGCCGGCGCGGCGCACCGGGGCCGGGCTGGCCGGGTTTGTTGCCCTTGAGGCCGCGACCTTCGTCCGGTACACCGACATCGTCGTGCTGGGCTGCGCCGCGGTGGCGGTGGCCGTGGCCTGGCGGATCCGGGCGGCCAGGCTGCCTGCGGCGGCGCTGGCCTGGTGGCTGGGGTCGGTCGTGGTGTTCGGCGGGGGCGTGGCGGTGTTCGATGCCCTGGTGTATGGCGGGCCGGTGACGTCGGGGTACCGGCCGGGCGAGATCACCTTCAGCCTCAGCGCGGTGCTGCCTAACCTGCGGTACATGCCGGCCCACCTGATCGAGGCCATGCCGATGCTGGTGCCCGGGCTGGCCGGACTGGCGTGGATCGCAGGGCGATGGGTGCGGCTGCGGCGAGCCGGCGGCGAGCACGCCGCGCGTGCCCGCCGTGACCTGGCTGTAGGGCTGGCCCTGACCGCGTCCTGGGCCAGCGTGTGGGTCCTGTATGCCGCCTACACCTGGACGGCCCATCCGGGTGGCGGCACCCTGCAGGTTGTCCGGTTCTACGTTCCCGCGCTCGGCGCTATCGCGCTGCTCGGCGCCTGGCTCCTGGTCCAGATCGGCACCCGGCTTGCTGCCCGTGCGCGCCCGGCGCCGCTAGCGCTGACGTCCGCCGCCCTGGTCATGGCCATGTTCGGGCTGGGCGCCTGGTCATTCACCACCATGCGCGACTTTTCGCTCGGCGGCATCACCGTGGCACACGGAGGACGGCCCGGGCTGCCGCCACCGGGCGGGTCTCCCGGTGGTCCCGGCCCAGCTGGGCAGGCCCGCGGCGGTTCATGACCGGCCACCATCCACCGGAGCGCCGGACATTTACCCGAGCTGGGCGACGTTAGCCCGAAGTCACCGTCACTATGTGTAGATATCTGCGCGCGTTTAGCGGGTACCTGTGATGTAGTCGGTCAATGCGTTTCGCTCGGTCTCGAGGTCGTCGATGCGGTTCTTCACCACGTCGCCGATGCTCACAATCCCTCGCAAGCCGCCGTCAGCCACGACCGGCGCGTGCCGCACGCGGTGCTCGGTCATCATGTGCATGACCTCCTCGATCGGGGTCCGTGGCGTGACCGTGCGCACCTCGGCTGTATAGATAGCCGTGACCGGCTCAGACAGCACCGCGGCGCCCCGCTGGGCCAGCGCCCGGACGATGTCCCGCTCGCTGACGATCCCGTCGATCGAGGTGCCGTCGCGAGATACGACGACAGCACCGATCCGGTGTTCGGCGAGCACCGCCAGAAGGCGCCGTACTCTCGTGTCCGGAGTGATGGTGACGACCTGCGTGCCCTTGACGCGAAGTATGTTGCTGATACGCATCCGCCCTCCCAGGCACCAGCCGGGGCTGATCGCGTGCCCGCCGGCACCTCTAGGCTATTACTTCAGCCCGCGGTTGCCAGCTAGTGACCGGCGGTGATTCTTTGTCATTTCCACCCCCGTCGGGATGGGGTGACCGCGGTGCAGAGGACGCGGGGTGGCGCGTCCAGGTCCCAGCCGGCCCGCTGGCCAGCGCCGTTGGGGTGGCGGCCGTTGCGTCCTCGCGCGAATTCCTCGTATTCGAGCTCAGGGCCGACGAGAATCGCCTCGCACCGGCACAGCGCGTGACCTACCGATTGGTGACGGTGACCGGGAAGCGGGCGGGGCTCAGCTGCCGGTTAGGTAGCCGTACCGGTCGCGGAAAGCCCCGGGGGTGAGCCCTGCGGCCGCTGCGATCGGGCGGAGCTTGCCCGGATCATCGAGGTCCTCGCGGTCCAGCCGGATCATGTACTCGCGGGCCACCCGGTATGAGCTCGACCCGACGTTCACCAGCCGGATCTGCACCCGCCCCGTCCCGGGGTCGGTGAACGACCCGAACGGCAGCGGCACCAGGTGCCCCTCCTGGATCGTGACCATGCCGCCGGGCTCGCCGCCCTCCAGCACCCGCTTGAGGTAGTCCACCGCGCTGTAGCCCAGGTCACGGGTGTACTCGATATCGAACGGGATGGGAGGCGCGCACCGCAGCTCATAGCCGATGTTCTTGCCCTCGACCGTGACCTTCTGCCCCCGCTCCCTGAACCGGTCCTTGACCTGCCTGGCCAGCAAGCGGTCCAGTTCCAGCTCCGCCAGCCGGACGTGGCCATGCTCGTCCCGCTCAGCGTCCGGCATCGCCTTCTGGAGCTCGTCCGGGGGCAGCCGCAGGCCAATACCCTCCGCGAGCACCGCCACCCCGAACGGGCGGCCGTGCGCGATCCGCTTCAGCATCGAGGTCTCCAGGACATCCACCAGGCGCGACAGCCGGATGGGCTCCTCGCCGGGAAACTCCTCGGCGATCAGCGTCAGGGTAGCCCCGGCCGACTTCCCGATGCCCAGCGCCAGGTGCCCGGCCGAACGGCCCATGGCCACCACCAGGTACCACCGCTGGGTCGTGATCGCGTCGGTCATCAAGTTGTTCACCAGACCGACCCCCACGCTCCGGGCCGTCTCGAAACCAAAGGTCGGCGTGCCGCCCGGCAACGGCAGGTCATTATCGATCGTCTTCGGCACATGCGCCACCCGCAGGCCCCCGCCGGCCGCCCCGGCCAGCCGGGACGCCGAGAACGCGGTATCGTCCCCGCCGATCGTCACCAGCGCGCCGACCTCCAGCTTCCGCAGCGACTCCAGGCAAGCATGCAGCCGCCAATCCGGGTCCGCCGCATCCTCGTCACGCACCGTCGGGTTGGCCCGCGAGGTCCGGAGGACCGACCCGCCCAGAACGTGGATTCTCGACACGTCCGTAATAGACAGCGGCCGCGCCTCCTCGATCCGGCCCTCGATCAGATGCTCGAAGCCATCCATGATCCCCAGGACATCCCACCCGGAGTTCCGCGCCTCGATCGTGGCCGCGGAGATAACCGAGTTCATCCCCGGCGCAGGCCCGCCACCACACAAGATCCCTAGTTTCACGGCCCCATCGTTACAGCGACGAGGCGATCCGGGCAAGGACCGGCCCCGGACCCCGCCACCACCCCCAACCACAAATCCGGGCAACCACGCCCAATCACAAATCCGGCGGCACGACACGCCACCACCCGCACAACATCTATCCAGCTGTCGCGCCGCACCGCTCCAGTGGTGCCCGCAGCGACCAAATAGCCGCGGCCAGCGACTCCATAAACGCTCCTGACGTCATCACTGCCCCTAGGCGGATGCCTGAACCCCCCGGCGAGGGATCCGGGCATTCACTCTGGGTCTACAGGGCTGTGCTCGCGAATGACGGTGCGGAGCCGGTCAGTGTGCGGAGAGCCGATGCGCTCGTAGATCGACAGGGCTTGGCGTAGCGATGTGGCAGCCTCCGCGGCGTGGCCGTCGCGGAGCCGGCAATGGCCGATGCCTTCCAGCGCTCGTGCTTCTTCCGGCAGGGAGTCGATGGCCCGCGCCACCGCCAGTGCCTCTTCATGGCGGGCGCGGCCATCTGAGGAGGCGTTCGCGGCCCGCGACATCTCGCCCATGGTGTTGAGGACCGCCGCCTCGCCCGCCCGGTTGCCCATGGCACGGTCCAGCTCAAGAGCGCGGTCAAGCGCGGCCGCTGCCCCCGCGTAATCCCCGGTCAGGTAGCGCACGGTGCCAAGACACTGCAGATCGTGCGCTTCTTTGGGCCGTCGCCCAAGATCGCGATCCATTTCCAGGGCACGGGTAAAGCTGGCGGCCGCGGCCCGATAGTCCCCGGCCGCCTGCTGCGCCAGACCGAGGTCGCACGTGGTCTTCGCTTCGCCGATCCGGTTCCCGATCTCGCGTTGCAGTTCCAGGGCACGTGCATGGCTGGAAGCGGCCGCTTGATGATCGCCAATCGCGTGCTGCACGGCCCCCAGGAAGTTCAGGATTCCCGCTTCCCGGAGCGGGTTGCCGAGGTCCCTATGCAACTCGAGCGCCTGCTCAAGGCCGGCCTTGGCTTCCCGGTAATCGCCCGTGACAGCCTGCGCCTCGCTGAGGTAGGCGAGGGTGCCGGCTTCTCCCAGGTGGTCGCCGTGATCGCGATAGAGGCTCAGCGCGGTCGTCAGGCTGGCGGTGGCAGCCCGGTTGTCTCCGGTCAGGTGCTGGACGTAACCGAGGATGCTCAGGGCGTGGGCTTCACCGAGCCGGCTGGCGTGCTTGCGGTACATGTCAATCGCCTGGGTGAGGCTCGCGGCAGCCTCTGGAAGATTCCCTCTCAGCATCTGGATGTCGCCGATGTCGGTGCGGGCGTTGGCTTCGGCCTGCCAGTCGCCTGCCTGGCGTGCCAGGCCGAGGGCGCGGGCGTGCAGGGTGAGAACCTGATCCCAGTGACCATGGTGGCGCAGGTAACCGTGCATTGTCGCCGGGAGCGCGAGGGCGAAACTGGCCCTGCCGTGGGTGGCGGCGTAGCTGGCCGCCGCGTACAGGTTCGCACGCTCGGCGTCCATCCAGGCGGTCGCGTTCTTCGGTTTCGACAGGCCCGGCATGTTTGCTGGCGGGATGACGCTTCCGGCGTACGGCTGAGCGGGAATCCGCCGGGCCAGATGATGGCTGGCGGCGCGTGCGGTCTGCAGGTAGTACTCCAGTAGCCGGTCCACGGCAGCGTCGCGCTGGGCAGCAGGATCGGTGGCCGCCAGGGCCCGGGCGTGCTCAGCGATCAGGTCGTGCATGCGGTAGCGTCCGCGGGCGGGCTCGGCGATCAGGTAATAGTCATAAAGGCCAGCCAGGTTGCGGCGCGCCGAGTCGATGTCGCTCGCATCGAGGGCAGCCGCGGCGTAGGCGTCGATGTCGGTGCCTGGTTGGAGGCCGAGGTGGCGGAACATCTGCTGCTGGTCCGGAGTGAGGTCCTGGTACGACAGGTCGAACGCGGCGGCCGCCGACAGGTTCTCCGCTTGCATCAACTCCAGCCGGTTACGAGCCGTCGCCAAGTCGGCGGCCAGCTCCCCCGCGCTCCAGGCTGGGTGGTGGTGCAGCTGGCGGGCGAGCATTCCGACCGCCAGCGGCAGGTGCCCGCATAGCCTGGTGATGTCCCGCACTGCGGGATCGGCGGGGTCCAGGCCGGGGCGGGCCGCGAGGCGGACAAGCAGCGCGGCGGCTTCATCAGGCGTGAAGATGTCCAGGCTGATGAGCTGGGCATCTTCCAGCGCGGTCAGGTGCCTGCGGCTGGTGACCAGTACGAGGCTCCCGGCCGTGCCGGGCAGCAGCGGCCGGATCTGCTCGTGCCCCGCCGCATCGTCGAGCACGAGCAGCATCCGTTTGTCCGCTAGGCGATCACGCCATAGCCACGCGCGGGACTCCAGCCCGGCCGGAACCTGCTGCGCGGCGATGCCGGATGTTTCCAGCAGGCTGGCCAGCGCATCCGCCGGATCGACCGGCCGTTGCCCGGGGGTGTGCCCGTGCAGCGGCAAGAAAATCTGGCCGTCAGGGAACTGCGGGGCCAACCGGTGAGCGGCATGCACGGCCAGGGTTGTCTTGCCTATCCCAGCCATCCCCCCGATCGCGCAGATAGCCACGCCCCCGCCGGAAACCACCGCATCGGTCACAGCTTTCACCAGGTAAGTGAGCTCGCGTTCGCGGCCCGTGAATGAGGCGATGTCACGGGGCAGCGTCCGCATCGCGGCAGCCGTGCCCGCTCCCAGCGGCTGAACTGAGGCCGTGGCGATCCCGCCACGGCCCCGGGCAGCCGCGTCAAACGCGACCCTGTCCGCGCCCGTCAGGTGAAGTGCCTCAGCCAGCAGGCGGGCGGTTTCCTTGCGGGGAGTGTGGTTGACGCCCCGCTCCAGGTCGCTGATCGACCGGTAACTCAGTCGTGCGGCTTCCGCCAGCTCCTCTTGGGTCATCCCAGCAGCGATGCGCAACGTCCGCAGCAGGGTACCGAAGGGCACCGCAGGCGGTTCGGCCATGCCGATCCCCCCATCACACTCGGGCCGCCTGGCCGGCACGGATCGCCGTGCACGCGATCAGCGCAGCTCAGGCACACCGTCATCATGTGCGGTTCCTGTGCCCGGACACGTATGGCGATGGCCGTGTTTAACAGCGACGGTGAAACAGCCAGCCCCACACACTAACCGCTGAGGGCAGTCTCCAAAAAAGAAGGATCCATGCCATGCTTATCTTCTTTTATATGCTCCTTCCGTCCGCCTGCTCAATAATCATGGGCCTGCTCGGCTATTGGGTAGGGCGATGCGGCAGGAAGCTGCCCGTTATCGATGACAATGTGCCCTGGACGCTCCATCGCGATCAGATCCCCGCCAGTACCGAAGACCCAGCCGGGCGACGGACGGGCCCGGCCCGCTGGCCGCAGGGCCCCTTACGCCGATGCGCTCATCCGCTAAGTTTTTCGCGGAGCCCGAAGCCCCAGTTCAGCACCCGCTCGGCATCCTGCGCGCCGGCCGCCGGCCCGGTGGCGGGGCTGTCCAGCACGACCCCGATCAGCGCCCGGCCGTTCCTGATCGCCTCGAACAGCAAGCAGTGCCCGGCGTCGTCGGTGTACCCGGTCTTGATGCCGACCGCGCCCTGGTACGAGCCGATCAGATCGTTCGTGTTGTCCCACCAGTACGCGTGATGCCCGGGCCCTTTCCGCAGCTGGTAGAACCGCTGGCCCACGATCGAGCGGAAAACCGGGTACCGCATGGCGGCGAGCCCGAGCGTGAGCAGGTCGGACGGCGTGGAGTAGGTCGAGGTCTCGGTGGGATAAGGCAGCCCGTCCGGCGAAGTGAAATGGGTCTGCGTCATGCCCATCCGGGCCGCGGCCGCGTTCATCCGCGCGACGAACGCATCCAGGCCGGGGCCGTAGGCGTTCGCCAGGGTATACGCCGCATCCGCCCCCGAAGGCACCAGCAGCGCCTCCAGCAGCTCACCCACCGTGAGCACGTCCCCCGCGTGCAGCGCCGCGGTTTCACCCCCGTACTTCCAGGCATAGCTGACCGCCGCCTGCGGTACCGCGATCTCACGGCCGAGGTTGCCGCTTTCCAGCACGAGCAGGGCGGTCATCACCTTGGTGACGCTCGCCATCGGCCGTTCGGTGTCCACGTCGCGGCTCCACAGCACCTGGCCCGTGGCCACGTCGGCCAGCACCGCGCCCTTGGCCTTCACCCCGCCAGGCGCGCCGGTCACCTCGATCACCGAACCGGCCGGCGAGCCGGCACGGGATGGCCCGGCGGGCGCGCGCGTCCGGGCCGCAGCCGGCGCGACCTGGTGGTGCACGGGTCGTGGACCTTCTCGCGCGACCGCGGACGCCCACGCCGCTGCACCGCCGCCGATCATGGCGGCAACAGCGATCAGCGAGACGATCCCTGTCCTCAGCCGCACCACGCCCGCCCTCGTCGTCCAGAAAATAGCATCGCCATCCCGCAGCGGATACAACGGTATGCGGTTTCCCCGGGATCTAGCGTATTGATCAATTTCACAAGGTGATGCTGGACGGCGATAAGCCTGGATTGCCCCTCCTATAGCCAGCTGCCGGCGTGGGTTCGCCGCCCGGGCTCCACGTGGGACTTTCCAGGTGCCGCTGGAAAAGGCATTGCGCCGAAATACCTTTATCGCGGAGAGCCGGGCGTCTTATGGATTCCCGACAAATGCCCTGGACCTGACGAGCGATCCCGCGGTAGCTCTGCACTTTGCGGCGGACACCCAGGAAGGCCCGGCTCCGGGTTTAAGGGCTGTCTACCGCGTCGATTTGGAGGCGATCGAGCCGAACGTCTACGCCCCGACGTCAGGAAAGTCCCGTTCGGGAGATTCCGGACGGACGGCACCAGGAAGGCCCCGAACATGTGTCGTCGGCGTTCGGCCGGGCCATGGAGAGCGTGGACACGACCGCGAACTGCCTGGCGGTGTTCGGGGCGCTGAAGGCGCTGAAGGCCCGGGCGGCGGGCGGCGCCGGTGACCGGGCGGTGCGGAGCCTGATCGCGGTGGTCGCGGAAGGTTACCCCTTCCCCGGGGTAAGCGCGGTCAGGTTACGGCGTCAGGAGCGGGGCCGTCGCCGGCGCCAGGGGCGGGCCCATCGCCGGGAACGGGGCCGTCACCGTCGCCGGGGCTGAGCTGCGCGGCGATACCGTGCACCCAGGCTTTGACCTGCGTCGGGTCGCGCCAGTCACCCGCTTTCTTCTTGGCCATGGCGCTGGCCGGGAAACCCTTGGCGTCGGGTGCGAGCCGGCCGCCGAAGGTCACGTGGTCCCGGGCGTTGACCCGCCGCATCAGGGCGTGCACCCCCTTGACCTCCGGGATCGGGGCGTGGCTGGCGGAGTCGTCCAGCGGGCCGCTGGAGAAGAAGTACGTGGGGCGCTGCCGGAGCTCCCGCGCGTGCCGGCGGACGAACCGGCGGGCTTCCTTGTGCCACCGGGACGCGTACAGGGCGCCGCCGACGATGACGGCCCCATACTCGTCCAGTGCCCGTACCTTCCGGGGCGGCAGCAGATCGACGGGGAAGCCCTCGTCGCGCAGATCGTCGGCCACCACGGCGGCCAGCTGCTCAGTGCCCCCGCGTGTCGAACCATAGGTAACCAGGACTCGCATCGGGCACCTCCCTTCGATCCTCCGACGCAACGCGCGCTGGATCGGTGGCGATAGGGCCGATGGTCATACTCTGGTGGCGGTGCCCTCGAACGTGTAGCCGATCGTGCGGGATCCCTTCAGGTAGTACGTCTTGAGCCCGATAGAAGCCCATCCGCCCAGTGTGGCACCGGGATCAGCGGTCACGCGATCAGCCAGCGTCCGCCGGGACGTGGCCGCCGCTGACCAGGGCGGCGAGCCCGGGAGCGTTGCCGTCCTGCATCATGGTGGCCAGCGCCCCGGCCTGGCCGAGCACGTAACGGTTGAAGAAGGCCAGCGTGACGCGGGCGGTGAGCCGCTCCAGCGGGTTCGTTCCCTCGTACGGGACCAGGTGGCTGGCCCCGGACAGGTTCAGGTAGTACCGGATGCCCGCCTGGTCCGTGCGGTACATCAGCACGCTCGCCGAGGGCGGGTTGATCGTGTCCGCGTTGCCCTGCGTGAACAGCATCGGCGGGGTGCCGGCCGGGAAGTACTGCCCAGGCATCGCCGGCCATTCCGCGCCGGAGAGGACCGCCGCGGCCTTGAGCCGGTGATCCATGCAGCAGGTGCTGGCGGCGAGGGCCGCGACCGTGTCCCCGCCGTCCGACTGTCCGGCGACGCCGATCTCCTGGTCGCTCAGCAGCCCGGAGAACAGATCATGCTGCTGCCCGCTGAGGCCCAGCATGCTGGTGATGACGTCGGACATGTCGGCCGGCTGGTTGACGAGGTCCGATTCGCTGGCCGCGTTGCCGAGCTCGCAGTTCGTGACCGGGAAGGTAACGGCGGCGACCACGTAACCGGCGCTGGCCCAGGTCCGCAGCAGTTCCCCGTAGGCGTCCACGCACTGCTGGTACCCGGGACCGAACACGATCAGCGGCAGCGGCCCGGCGGCCGGCTGCGAGCCGGACGACGGGGCGAGCGGGTACTCCACCTGCGTGACCAGCGTGCGCGGCCCGAGCCTCTGGCCGGTGGGGCCGGTGTGGGCCGGTTCGGTGAAGGTCAGCTGCTGGGCGCCGACCTGGTAACTGCCGGGGCTCCCCAGGGGCGCGGCGCTCTGGGAGGGGCTGGCCGAGGGACTCTGGGAGGGGCTGGGCCCGGTCGCCGTCGGCCGTTTCGTGGGCGCCGAGGTCGTGTGCTGCGCGGGGCTCCCGCCGCAGGCGGCAATCACGAGGACCGTGAGAATGGCTGTGACCACCTGGCTGGCGACAATCAGCCGGGTGCGCCTCGTCCGCCTGGCAGCCGATACCACTGATGAATGGTATTTGGTCCCGGCCGGTGATGTGCCGCCGCGTCTCAATAGCTCCCCCGGCGAGTGAGCTGGGTGCCGGCGTGGCGGCACTTGAGCTGTGCCAGACTCGCTGGCAGAGTGAACGTCATAGGCGAACGTTAGTTCGATTCGGGAGTAGCGTGGAGGTCACGGAGCGCCAGCGGCGGCTGCTTGCGCTGTGCGCCATCCGCGTCGACGGCGCCAGCGTGGACTGGAGCCTCATCGCCCGGCAGGCCCAGTTCGAGGAAGGTCTCGACGCGCTGTGGGCGGGCCGCCTCTTCGAGACGTCGGCCGCCGCCAAACGCTGCCTGCCGGTCCTGCGCCGGGGCATCCGGGACGCGGAGCCACTGGCCGAACGGGTAGGGGCCGAGATCCAGGCGGCCGAACAGGCCCGCGCGCGGCTCGTCACCGTGCTGGACGAGGACTACCCGCCGAATCTCCGGCTGATCCCCAACCTGCCGCCGTTCCTGTTCTACCGGGGCACGCTGGGCGAGGCGGACACCCGGTCGGTGGCCGTCGTCGGCACGCGAGGCGCGTCGGCGGCCGGGATCGAGCGCGCGGCGCGGCTGTCCGGCCTGCTCGTGAACCATCACGTCACGGTCATCTCCGGCCTGGCCCGGGGCATCGACACGGCCGTTCATCAGGCCGCCCTGGACAGCGGCGGGCGGACCATCGCCGTGCTCGGGACCGGCATCACCCGCTGCTATCCCCCGGAAAACCGTGAGCTGGCCGATCAGATCGCTGCGGCCGGCGTCGTCGTCTCGCAGTTCTGGCCGACCCGGGCGCCCGGAAAGGACACATTCCCGCGCCGGAACGTCGTTACATCCGGCCTCAGCCAGGGCACCGTTGTCATTGAGGCAAGCCAAACGTCTGGAGCCAAGATGCAAGCGCGCCTGGCGCTGGAGCACGGGAAGAAAGTCTTCCTCGTTACGACGCTGGTCACGGACCAGGCCTGGGCCCGCGACTATGTGACCCGGCGGGGCGCGATCGCCGTCGGCAGCGTCGACGAGGTTCTCCCGCACCTGGCCGCCCCCGAACGGGTCCGGCAGAAGGCACGCCAGAACCAGCAGCTCTCGCTGACGCTGCTGTGACGCCATGTCGCCGTCTGCCTTACTGCCGGCCGGGCTGCCGCCCGGCTTCCCGCAGTGCCGGCGGTGCCCGTACGTGCGCACCGGCCCGGCGGTTATCTGCGTCGTCTGCGCGCGCCGGACGTTCGAGGACATCGCGGCCGACGCCTGCCCCGTCTGCAGCCAGATGCTGGACGCCGACGGATCCTGCCCGAACTGGCTCTGCGGGGATCCTGGCCGCCGGATCAGCCGGATCCACGCGATCGCCTACCAGTCGGGGCCGCTGCGCCGGGTCATCAACACCTACAAGTACGAGGGGGCCCGGGACTGGGCCCTGATCTTCGGCAGGCTCGTGCTCGGCTGGCTGGAGCAGCACGCGAGGACTGCGCCGCCCGACCTGATCGTGGTCAACCCCACGTTCACCGGGCCTGGGGGCCGGGCGTTCGGCCACGCCGAAGCTGTCCTGCGGGCCGCCGCGCGGGAGGACATGCTGCGCCGGTGGCCGTTCGACCCGGGCGATCCGCCCGCCATCGTCAAGACCCGCGCCACCGCCATGTCGGCGAGCGCCACCGCGAAGGCCAAGCGCGCCGCGGCACGCGAGCTGCGCTCGGCCCTGGTGATCCCCGACGTGACGCGCACGGCCCGGCGCCGCATCCTCATCTACGACGACGTCTGCACGACCGCCAGCCAGCTCAACGTGGTCGCGGAATGCCTGCTCGATGAGGGGCGCGCGGCACGGGTCGAGGGGCTCGTCCTGGCCCGGGCGCCGTGGCGGCGGCGCACGTAAGCAGGCCAGGAACCCCGGAACTGCCGGCGATGATAGCGCTCAGCCCGCCAGGCGTGCAGCCGGAACATACCGGTGCCACCCCAGGCAATCGCGCCGTCAGGATGGGGCTGGTCAGCGAGGGCGGCAATGGTACGACGTATCTGGGCGAACGCTTCTTTATCGTCGCTGCGGACGCGGGCCAGAGCACGGAGCGCCGTAAACTTTACACTTTGTGGTCTGGTCTGGGGCTGATGCATCAGGCCGGCTGGCTGGACGCTGGTTGTGGTGAGCATGCTGGGATATGAGCATCGCATTTTCAGACAGCACCGACAGCCAGTAGTTCATTCGTTCGGCGTTGGTGGTCTCCTGCCAGTGAGGAAAGAGCCATGCGGCGTCGGCGAGGGGCAGCCGGCCTTCGACCTGGTGGACCTCGACCGTGAAGGAGACTCCCTGCGGGGGGCATGCCTCGGTCGCTGCTGACACGATGGAGGCCAGGCCGCCCGGCCCGTACATGGTGCTCAGTGATCGGCGGCCTTGGTAGCTGAAGGGAATTGGCAGCCGCGTCAGGAAACTGAAGTGATCCCGGAGCCCCGGGATGAGGGGATGCCCATCGTGCAGGTGAAAGTGCAGGTGCTTGCCGAGCCGGCCAAGGGAATATATGACGTCGAGCACATGTGGCAAGGCGCTTCCCACCGCGTCCTGAACGTCCGTCACCAGGCCGGGCAATCGGTCGTCCGCCGGGCTGAGCTTCTTGAGGTCCAGGCCAGGATGGCTGCGCCCGAAGGTGGAGGACACCTGTCGCAGGCCAACGTGGCCGACGTCGATGCAGCAACTGACCCGTTCAGTGGCCTGGAGCTGCTCCGCCACCTCGACGAACCAGCCGCGATCCAGGCCGGCGGCGTACTCGAGAAAAACAAGGGGACCGTCCGGCCGCTCGCAAAGCCGGGCATTCAGCTTGCGCAATGAGGCAAGCAGGCGGTCTGTCTGTGCCGCCATCTCACGTTTGTCGTGGACGACCAGGCCGGCGACGCGGCCTGCGAAGCGGTCGGCGAATTCCCCGACCACGGCGCGGCCCCGCCCGTGCAGCACGTTGACGCCACGGTTCAGGTGGACGAAGGGCAAGCACGCATGCGAGGGCACAAACTGCAGGACATACTCGAGCTGGTCCGGCGTGTCGGCGTACACCTCGGCGGCCATGCCCGTCTGGGCGAAGCGGAGCCCAGCGAGTTTGAGCAGCGCCTCGTCCCCGGCGACGCGTTGCTGGAACAGGGCATGAACGGGCAGGGGCACCGCCTGCCCCGGGGTGGGTCCCCCGGTGCTGGCCTCGCCGGGACCTCGTTGGGCACGATCCATATCCCTCATTCCACAGCGTCATTCCACAGCGTCGCTTATCCTCGCGGCCCTCTGATTACCCTCGCATCCCCGGTCAGGGGCAATCCCAGGCGGCGCTAGGCCGCCCGTGGCAGCTGCTCCACCGCCTGGGGAAAGCCATCGGCAGCGCGCGGGATCGTCCGTCTTAGCTGCTTCAGCTGCGCGCGGGCGCTGTCATGACGCATGCGGACGTAATGGGCAATGCCGTCCACCTTCTTCTTCCCATGCCGCAGTTCGAGCTGCCGGCAGGCGCTCTGGTAGACCTCGTCGTTGCTGTAGCGCCGGCCGGTGAACGGCCGCCCATGCGGTGTATCAGATTCCAGGTAGGCGGCCGGCCGGACGCGCTGCCACAAGCCGCCTTCAGCGCCTGTCCCGATCTGCGCGGCAATTGCACCCGGATTGAACTCGGTATCAAGCATGTACTCCATATAGTCCAGGTAGTATTGACGGTAGTCGTGATTGTGGAGCAGATTCCGCACGAGCGGGATGTTCGGGATGTGGCGGTTCACTTTTCCCGGCCAGTCGAGGATGTCAGCGTACTGCCATCGTGTGCCGGAATAATCGATCCCCAGACAGTTGTCGTAGTCCCAGGGGATGAAGTGAAAATAAGGAGAGCTGACGAAATCCCCGCCGCTCCCCCAGCGCCCCGAGTTGTAGAGATAATAATTCGACGGGGTCGCATAATAGTTGTCCCAGCTCCCGAGCAGCATGTTGACGGCCGCCCACCGGAGGAAGGCATTGACGTTCATGATGCCGTCCACCGACTCACGGAAGGCGTCCGTGCCGAATCGTTGCTCCCCGCCCGGGAGCCCGATGCCGTTGATCGTCCTGATGAAGCAGGCGAGGTCGTCATACGTATTGGCCTCGGGGTTGTTCTTGTTGGTCTTGAGACGGTAGGTGCGCTCCGCGGACCCCGGGACGAAATACTGGCGCCCCGTGTCATCACCATCGGGTCCGGCCCGGTAGGCGAGCGTCGCGCAGCCGATGTCGCGGCATCCGGTCTTGTAAAGGTTTCCCCGGTGGTTCTCGCCGAAGTGATCTCTCAGGAACCTTTTGTCGACGTGTTCGATGACCGAGAAGAGGCCCCGGTAGGTTGTGTCAAATGCCAGCTTCGCATACGTGTGCCGCGGCGCCGGGATATCGGCCTTGCCGAACAGGCGCCAGGCCAATGCTTCGCGCATCTGAGACGGGTCATTGTACATCGCCTTGAGATTGATCCGAGTCATCCCGGCCAGCCGGTTGCCGGGCCCGGCGGCATCGAGGGTCATCCTCCAGGACCGCTTTGGCGCGCGCAGGGTGCGGTTTCCGCTGTTCTTCAGCGAGAAAGCAGGCGCGCTGAACAAGATATCTCCGCCATTCGGTGCTGGAATGCGCCGGTCATCGGCCGGATCGGTCTTCCACACGTCGAGCCTCGCACCGTGGGCGGGCTTCACCTGCTCTGTCAGGACACGGCGCCCCGGGCGAAATCCAGTGACATGAAACATGTACATGTCCGCGTCGAAGAACTCCGGCTTCCCAAACGACGCGCTGATGTAGTCCTCGATCGCCCGCGCGGCGGCGGTGGGGCGCCCCGCCTCATCGAGCAGCCTCAGCTTCGCGGGCGGAACTGGCGGGACAAGCGCAACCAGCAGGTCGTAGAGCGCCAGGTACCCGGCCTTCGTGCGCAGCGACGCGTCATCGCGGCCTGCTATCTCGTTGGCCACATTCGCCAGGACTCTGCTGTGCCCAGCGGGCAACTCCGGTACCACCACTGCCCGCCCCTTGAACATCTCCCAGAACCGGTCCCTGCCGACAGCCGTGTCCATACTTCCCCCCATGCCTGCGCTTCCCAGCCGGCCCGCGTTCAATAGCGCCTCCAGCAGGGGGCGCTCGCCCGGGTCCCCGCGTCTGCGGGATATCTGGGTACCTGCTTCTGAGAGAAAGGAGCAGGCAGCCGTGCCGCTGATACATGGGAGACTTGTACTCAGCCGGCCTCCGCCCGCTTCTTGAGGGCTTCGTTAAGCGCCTGGAAGCTGGCCCTTGCCCCACCTGCCTGCCCCGGCGCCGGTTACATTCCAATTTCCAGGCCGAGGATCCGCAAGAGGTCGCGGAAATCTGTGACGGTGTAGTCGGGCATGCAATCCAGGTAGGCCTTCGTTCCCTGATCGGAATCGAACATCACCGTCTTCATGCCGGCCTCCCGCGCTCCGAAGATGTCACGGTGCATGTCGTTGCCGACGTACAACACGTTCTCGGCCGCCACTTTCATCCCGTCGAGTGCGGACTGGAAGAGCCGCCGGTCGGGCTTGCGGTATCCGTGGTCGCCGGAAACAACGATCGGGTCGAAGTAGCCGAGCAAGCCGGCCTTGTGCAGTTCGCCGCGCGCGTAGGCGCTTTGCGCATCGGTGACAAGCGCGAGCGGGTAGCGCTCGCGCAAAACATCGAGCACCTCGCGCACGTACGGGTAAAGACCCAGCTGGAGGCGCGAGATGCCGCGGGACATCTCGGCCAGGAACAGTGGCATCTGCTCGAGTTTCCCGGCTGGCAGGGCGCGGGTGAAATCCGTCAGGTGCTCATCGATGATGCTGCGCCAGATACCGACCGCGTCGAATTCGGGATGCTCCTCCGGACTGGCCCGCTGCTGCTCCTTCAGGATCCGGAAATACAGGTCACGGACCTGCTCGCGGTGCAGGTGGATGCCCTGATACGTGAGGAAGTGCGCCGCGGACCGGAAGATCTGCTCCGCGCCCTCCTCGGTCAGGATCCTGACCAGGGTGCCGTTCACGTCGAAGGCGACCGCTCGAATGTCCATACCTTGCTGTCCGCACTCCTTACTCGGCACGGCGAAGCGGAAAGGCATCGATGCTGGTCACGTGACGACATGGCGTGGCTTCCGCCATGGGGCCGCGCCGTCCCAGCCCCAGTGTAGGCCGGCCAGGCGGGATGAGGGCTGAGGCTGGGCGGGTTCGGTGGGGCTGGGTGATCGGCGGCGCTGGTGAAGGGCGTTCGCTGGTGATGGGCGTTCGCTGGTACTGGGTGGGGCTCGCTGCGGGCGGGTTCAGGCCTCTCAGCGCGGCAACGGCGCCGCGCTGCCTGCCCGGCGGGTCTGCTGCCGGGAACCGGGCGTTCAGGCGGTTCGGAGCAGTTTCTTGGCCCGTCTGACGAGCCGTCCAGCGTAGTCCCGGCCGATGTAGTCATTGCGCGCGATCCGCAGCAGGTTCAGCGCCATATAGTACGGTGCGCGTGCGGTGACCGACTCGAGCGCTTGCTGGCGATCGGGGAAGTGACAGCTGTACTCGGCCAGGAAATGCCCGATGAACGGCTCCGCGCGGCGCCAGTCGCCGGTACCGTTCATGAACGCATGCTGCAGTTCACCCGCGACCCGCCCGACGTCGAACATCCGGTCCCCGCGCTTCATCCGTTCCAGATCGATCGCCGCGACGTCCATGCCCTGACCGAACAAGAAGTTCGCCGGGGTCGCATCGCCGTGCAGCCAGACCTGCCGGTCCTGCCACATCCGCGGCCGGTCCCGCCAGCAGTCCCGCAGCCAGGACAGCTCGTCGATGTCGCCCGGCCCGATGCGGTGGGTTTTCCTGAGCCGACCGGTAAGCGTATCGAAGTACCGGCAGTCGGGATCGAAATCGACGGTTGCGCCGTTGGCGGTCCGGTTGTGCTGGGTGGCCAGGAAGTAGGCCAGTGCTTTCAGCCGCCAGTACAGGTGCGCGTCGTCGCCGTGCCGGGTCGCACGGGCGATCGCGTGACTGAATTCCTCGCCGCTGTAGTATTCGACGGCGAGCACGCCGTTGATGTCGCGGCTGAAACCCAGCGGGCGGATCACGTGGTGCGGCGACCCGATCAGGTCATACCGGCGCAGTGTCTCCAGCCCCTCATACTCCCGCCGTGCCATCCCGGCCGCCTTGTCCGCGTCAGCGCCGTATCTCGGGCCGTAAAACTTGCAGATGACCTTGGTGCCGCTGAACTTCTCCTCGTACGCGTACACCACGTTGCTGCCCGACATCCGGAAGGCACGAAACGCCGGCCGCGGCTCGCGCACCCCCATGCGATCCCGGATGATCAGGCCGAGGAAACCGTGCAGCGGGTCATCACCCGCGACATACCCCACATATGTCCCGTTCACCGGGACCCCTTCCCCGGGCCGGCCCCGGCGGTGACGGCGTTGAACAGCGCGCCGTACTCCGCTGATAGGTGCAACATCCCGTCAGCCCGGCCTGGCCTGCTTCGGCGGCGGGATTGCATTTGGTGCGGCTTTTCACTCACGATTCCCCCTACGCGGCATAGTTTGCCCCCTGTCCACGTGGTGTTAAGCCGCGCGTTACCAAAAAGAGGCAGCCGGCCCGCTGCTGATACGCAAATGCGCCAGGCATACCCGCACCCGGGCACACGCCATCACGGGCTCCGCGGCAGCGCAGAACCCCGTGATCTTCGCGTTGATGTGCGATGGATCGCCGCGGTTGGCCGGATCACTACCTCCGGATGCGGCGACTGGGCTCGCCGGCCGTCACCGAGGCGGCTGCAGGGAAGGCAGCTGAACACCGAGTCGATACCCCAGATCCGCCGCTGGCGCGCGTTCGCCGTGCTGGCCGTCTCTTTCTTCATGACCGTCGTCGATCTCACCATCGTCAACGTCGCGCTGCGGCCCTGCAGGCGGGGGTTGCCTGGCTTGCCGCCTCGCTCACCTCCGTCGCGCTCGCCGGGCTCTCCCAGCTGCTCGTCACCCGCATCTCGGCGGGGCCGGTGACGGCGCTGGGGATGGCCCTGATCGCCGGCGGCGTCCTGTGGGCGACGCAGGTGCCGGTGCACGGGCACTTCTGGAGCGCCCTGGCGGGGCCGTTCTTCGTCGCCGGGGCCGGCACGGCCTTCGGCTTCGTCCCCATTTCCATCGCCGGCCTGGCCGGCGTCTCCGGGCCGGAGGCGGGGCTCGCCTCGGGGCTGCTCAACACCTCCCAGCAGCTCGGCGGGGCCATCGGTGTCGCGGCCGGCACCGCGGCCGAGCTAAAGGCCGGGATCGGCCGCGACATCATCGAGGTCGCCCTCGCCGACGGCGGGCAGCTTAGTGCGACGCCAACAACCACGAGATCCACAGAAGCAGAATGCGTTCCTCTGTTGGCACGGTTGCCGGTTTCCCCTGTTCAGGCGGCATAGGACACGCAACGGCGCGGGCAACCCCGTTACTGAATTGAGACGTTCATTGCTATCGCGCCGGTCGGACTGTCGCTCACCTGGTGAGAGATCATCTTCGCGGGCTCAAAGGTGCAATTAGTCGTCCAGGCCCTGGGCCATCAGCGTCTCGCCGATCATGACATCGGATGCCGCGATCAGTTCGGTGAACAGGGGTGAAGCGGCGGCGTGTACTTCGCTTGAGGTGTGGGCGGCAAAGGCAGCGTCGTCGGCGTAGACCTCGATGGTGAAGAACACGTGCGGATCGTCCTTGGACCGGTTGACCGCATAGATGGCGGTGCCAGGCTCCCTCTTCGCTTGTTCGAGCAAGGGCGCGAACGCGGCAACGTACTCGTCAGCCCTGCCCTCTTTGACAGTAACGCGGGCAACGATGACGACATGTGGCATGACCCCTCCCTAGTGACCGGCGTACATTGCGTTGCGCGAGTGCGGCTGCGTGTCCTTTTGGCTGCTCACCTGCTATGTGGCGAGTCCGAGCCGGCGGAGGGCGGTGTGGGGGAAGCCGAGCTCGATGGCGCTCGCTTCATCTAGCCGGGCCTGCTGCTCGGGAACGAGCTGGATGTCGAGCCCGCCGAGGTTGTCCTCAAGCTGGGCGAGGCTGCGGGCTCCTACGATGGGCGCGGTGACGGCCGGATTGAGCAGCGTCCAGGCGAGCGCGACTCGTGAGGGTGTGGTGCCGAGTTCGGCGGCGATGTCTTTCACAGTCTCGGCGATGTCTAGTCCGCGCGGGGTCAGGAAGCCGTTTCCCGCCGCGACCTGCCTGCGGCTGGACGCCTCCCCTTCCGGGCCCGGCCCCAGGTCGGGACGGCTGTACTTACCGGTAAGGACCCCGCTCGCCAGCGGAGACCAGCAGATGACCCCAAGCCCCATCGTCTCCGCCATCGGGATGAGATCACGCTCGACAGTTCGCTCGATGAGGTTGTACGGGATCTCCAGCGCGACGAGCGGCGCCCAGCCGCGCAGTTCCGCGATGGCCTGCATCCTCGACACCTGCCACGCGGGTACATCTAACATGCCACACCCGTTTGGTGCTGATGCACATTCCGGCCCGCGAGCAGGTGCTCGGTCGGCTATGCGCGGCACTGCGGCCCGGCGGCATCTTGATGATCGAGGAACAAGACGGCTTCCCGGTGCTGGCCACGGCGACCGGAGCCCGGTTTCGCGGCGCGGCTACGGGCGGGGCGGCGGGGCGAAGATCGCGTGGGTCCCGATGCGTCGCCAGATGACGTGGGCTTGCCCAGCGATTCGCTCCTGGCCATAGCTGAAGGTCGCGCGTCCGTCGTTGTCCCATGTCATCTCGAATACGCCCGGATGGGCGGTCACGCCCTTGACGCGGAGTCCGGGGCGGAACGGGCGGTCGGGAGCGGCCAGGTCTGGCACGAAGTACTCCGTGATGACCTTGCGGAAGGTAGCCCGCTGCTGCCGGGTGAGGTTCTTCCAGTCCCGCTCGAAGCGGGGCAGCGTCTCGAATGTGGGCATCAGCCGTCCGTCGGCCCGAGCGTGTCGAGATGAGCGAACATGTCCTCGGCCGATTCGTGCACGGTGCCCCGTCGTGCCGCGATGTCCTCATCAGCCTCGCGTTCCCCGGCCAGCCACTCCGGGGTGAAGAACCATGCCTGATCGGTCGGGATGGATACATAGCCCCGGATAGTGACCGTCCCGTCCTCCTGGACGGCGAACTCCACCTCATCGCCTTCCCCGATGTGCAGTGCGCGCCGGATCTCCTCTGGCAGGGTGAGCTGTGCCTTCGGGCGGACCTTGACGCGGGCGGTCATCCGGGGCTCCGGCTCAGCCTTGGCGGCGGGCACAGCCATGAACTCACATCTCCAGATCGGTTCGGATTTTCCTACTATCCAACTTTACCATGGACGTGCCGCGAACAGCATGACCAGGCATCCGGGCTCGCCGCAAGATTGAAGGGGGGCGCGGCGAACACCAGGTCACGGGCGGCCTGGAACGGTGGCGCTGACTCTAACGACCCGGGCAGGACGGCGGGTCCCTGTGCGCGCTGCCCACGGTCTTCTTTCCGCGCCGCGCGATGACACTCCGGCAGTGCCCGATCGGGCCGGTTTCCTACCGACGGCAAGAACAGAACGGCGCTGCTGTCCGCTCAGGGCACGCCCGGGACCCTGACCCGCCCCAGGCGGGCCACCCGAAGCGCCAGCCGGCAGGCCCAAAGGGCCGCTGTCCGGTACGCGCACGAATCGGCCGGGTTGTCCGGTGATCGCCGGCGGCGTAGCGTGCGGAGGGTGACGTCTGGGTCTGCGGCCACACCGCCGGACGGGCAGCCGGTTACGCCCGTCCGGGCGCAGACTTTGCCGATCCAGGGGGCGGCGAACCGGGTGGTCCGGGGGCTGCTGCGGACGCCGTTGCTGTCCCGCGCCGTGGGCGGCCGGCTGGTCACGCTCTACATCGTGGGCCGCAAGTCCGGCCGGCGCTACACCGTTCCGGTCGCCTACACCCGCCACGACGGAGCCCTGCTGATCGGCACGCCGTTCGGGTGGGGCCGCAACCTGCGCACCGGCGAGCCGGTGGACATCCGGCTCAAAGGCCGGCGCGGCCGGCCGATGTCCGGGTCTTCACCGACGAGGTCGGCGTCACCGAGCTTTACGCCGTCATGGCGCGCGACAACCACAGCTTCGCCAAGTTCAACAAGATCGGCCTGGACCAGGACGGTAACCCGGACCCGGACGACCTCCGGCTGGCCTGGGCCGCGGGCGCCCGGGCCTTCCAGCTGACGCTGCGCGGCCACCGCGCCCGATGACCGGTCTGCCGCCTTGGGTAAGGACGCCCTCCCCGCGGCAACCGTCACGGAACTTCCGGATAGCGGGCATGAGGCTCTCGATCAGGCGCCGGAGCCGCTCGTGGCCGAGGTCCTGCGCTTCCTCGGCGACCAGGCACTCCCCGCTGAGTGGCCGCCGCGGCTCAATGACCGGTAACGGTGCGCGGATACCTCAGTGACCTGCGGTGATCTCCTGGGACCGGGACCGCCGGGGGCGGGAGGGCTGCGGGTGGGTCCGGTGCCGGGCCAGGTGGGGCGGGGTGCGCGGCGGCGGGATTGCCCTGCCATCGTGCGCGCGGCGGAATGCATTCACCCTTCATCACGAACGAATCGGCGCCAACGACCGCTCCGCCGCCCATCGTCACGCCGTAGTGCACGAAGGCATGGGTGCCGATGGTGCAGCCAGCGCCGATGCTGATGTGGTCTGATTTGAAGGTCCCGTCCTCCAGGGAATGGCTTTGTATCGTGCTCCCGGCGTTGAGGGTGCAGTCGCTGCCCACGCTGGCCAGGGTGCGTTCGACGATGTCGCAGCCATCGTCGAAGACCCGGCGGCCGATCCGGACGCCGAGCAGGCGCCAGATGACGCCTTTGAAGGGGGTCCCGTTGAACAGCGGGAGGTAGGTGTGGGCGGGCACTTTCCAGTAGCGCTCGTGCCGCCAGAACGGTAGCTGCAGCACGGAGCAGTATTGCGGCCGCAGTCCGCGGAACCGGGTGACCGCGCGTTCGACGAGCACGAAATAGCCGATGGTGAAAGCGAGGTCGCACAGGACGATCACCAGCATTTCCGGGACGCGGGACCTGCCGTCGCGGCCGGCCGTCAGCAGTGCGCACAGGAACAGCCCGAAGAGGTAGATCCACCGCACGAGCAAGTACAGGGCGGCGGTGCCGGCGTTGTGCCGGTTCTTGGCCGCGAGCTGCCGCTGCCGCCGCGGCCCGGTGGTGAGGTGGTCGAAGCGGTGATCCCGGGCGACAGTGCGGGGGATCTCAAAGCAGGGGGAGCCGAGCAGCCCGACTCCTTCGCGGACGGGCCCGGCGATCGGGATCATGGCCTTGGTGGCGAACAGGCAGTTGTCGCCGGTCCGGGCGCCGGCCGGGTAGACCACATCGTTCCCGACGAAGTTGCGGGTGCCGACGGTGGCGGGCAGCACGCGGAAGGAAGTGGCCGAGAATTCGGCGTTGACGAAGGACAGGCCGTCGGAGACCATCGTCCCGGTGCCCACCGCACTCAGCGTGGGCATCTCGTGCTTGACCTCGGTGCCGAAGTTGGAGCCGGTCTGCTCGATAGGGGTCAGCCGGTAGCCGAGCGCCCGCAGGTAGTACACGACCGCGGAGCTGTCCCCGAAGAGGTAGTTGAAGAACTTGACGTTGGTCAGGCCGGCGACGAGCCGCTGCAGCGCGAAGTGGACGCCGTACAGCGGGTAGATCTTCCCCGGCTGGAGGACGGCCGCCAGTAGCCGGGGGATCGTGGTGACGAGGAGCAGCCCAACGAGGACCAGGCCAATGTCGCCGGCCGCCGAGATCTCCGCGGCGTCCCGTTCATACACCCAGCCGGTCATCGGGCCGGCGTGCAGCAGGTGCGTGACCAGGGCGGGGCGGCACAGCAGCAATATGGCCGCGGCCGCCTCCAGCGGCCCGATGACGGCGACCGCGACCGCCAGCCGCCAGACCGAGGTGCCGGCCCGGCGCAGAGTGCCGCAGCGGGCCGGTGCCACGGTCTGGTAGTTCCAGCCCGGGCCGGCAGGCTCCGCGGGGGAGCCGTGCCAGCACTGCCCGGCCGGCACGACCTGCCCAGCGTGCAGCGCAGAGGCGTGCCCGAGCTGGGCTCCGTCACCGAGGGCGGTGTCAACGTCGAGCACCGTGACCTCGCCGACGAAGGCGCCGGCGCCGACCGTGACAGAGCCTGTCTCAATGAAGCCTGCCTGCGCGCGGTAGCCGTTGAGGTAACAGTCCTTGCGGATCACGCTGCCGGGCCCGATGCTCAGCAGGTCGGTGCACACCGGCACGTGCGGTGTAAGGATGAGCGCGCCGCGGCCGACCTTCGCCCCCAGGGCCCGCAGGTAGAGGTTGTACAGCGGGGTGCCTACGCATAGCCGCACCAGGGGGTTGGCGACCACGAGGACCTTGACCAGCCAGAAGCGGACATAGGCCAGGCTCCACACCCGGATACGCTGCCGTTTCCAGCGGCCGATCAGAAGCCACTTGACCGCGACGGGCACCGTGGCCATGACCAGCAGGCCGCCGCCGCCGACGGCCACCAGGCGCGCGTAGATCTGGGGCACGCCGTGGGCGGTCCCGGCCCAGCCGATTCCCATGTTCAGCCATAGCGCGGCAAGGTAGACATAGCCGGCAAAGGCCAGTAGCTGCAGGGCGCCGCACAGCAGGTACTGGGGTGTACCGGCCGGCCTGGCGTCATGTTCTGCCGGCCTGGCCGGGTGCTCGCCGGCCCAGACCGGGTTCTGGGCCTGGCCATCGACGGGCTGGGCCGGGCCCTCAACGGGATCTCGCGCCGGGCCGGTGGCGGGCAGCGCCGCGGCCAGCTGGCGGATGGTGGGGTGCAGGTAGATATCCTTCATGGAGACGGGCGGGAGGTCGCCGCGCTGCCGGATCGCGGCGTTGAAGTGCGCCATCAGCAGCGAGTCGGCGCCCAGATCGTTGAAGAAATGACTGTCGGCCGATACCCGTTCGATGCGCAGCACGCTGGCCAGCAGCCCGGCCAGGTCTTGTTCGGTGCCGGCCGCGGGAGCCGCGTAGTCGCCGCGGGCGGCCAGCCGGCGCTCGCCGCGCGGCGGAGGAAGGCTGTTACGGTCGGCCTTGCCGCTGGGCAGCACCGGAAGGACCGGGAGCTGCTCCAGGTAGGCGGGAACCATGTAGGACGGCAGACGGTCACGCAGGCAGGCATAGATGCGGTCCGCGGGCGGCGGAGGATCGTCACGGCCCGGGCTGTAGTAGGCGGCCAGCTCCACGACATCCGGGGCGGGGCGGTAGGCATCGACCACGGCCTGGGCGATGCCGGGCACGCCGAGCAGGACCGACTCGATCTCGGTAAGCTCCACCCGGTAGCCGCGGATCTTGACCTGGGTGTCAATCCGGCCGTGGTGCTCGATCTCGCCGCCCGGGCTCAGCCGGCCGAGATCACCGGTCCGGTAGATCCGGCCGGACGTGTTGCCCGGGATGCCCAGGAAGTCGGGAATGAAGGCCCGCTCGGTCAGCTCCGGGTGGTTAAGGTAGCCGCGGGCCAGGCCGATTCCCGCAATGCCGATTTCCCCCATGTCCCCGGGCGGCAGGCTCCGGTCCGCCTCCGGGTCGAGGATGACCACGGAATAGGTGGGCAACGGCACCCCGATCGTCACCGGCCGGTCCGGGTCCAGCAGCGTCCACGTCGCGGTCACGGTTGCCTCGGTGGGGCCATAGACGTTGAGGAAACGCCGGCCAGGCCGGTGCCAGCGGGTGACCAGATCCTGCGGGCAGGACTCCCCGGACACCAGCAGGAAGCGCAGCTGGGTGTGCTCATCGGCCAGCGTGGCCAGCAGCGTCGGGACGCAGCACAAGGCCGATATCTGGCGTGCCCGCATGAACGCGTCCAGTTCCTGGCCCAGCAGGGCCGTGCCAGCAGGCTTCGGCACGAGCGTGGCGCCGCTCATCCAGGGCACCCAGATCTCCTCGACGGAAAAGTCGAACGCGATCGTCATTCCCTGGTACACCCGGTCGTCCCCGGTCATGCCGTAGACCTCGGCCGCCACGCGCACGAAGTTGCAGATGCTGGCGTGAGTGATCGCCACGCCCTTCGGCCGGCCCGTCGAGCCCGACGTGTAAATGACGTAGCACAGGTCGTCAGCCGCGGCCGTGACCTCGCCGGGACCCAGCCGCCCGGCGGGTTCGGCCGCTACCAGGTCCCGCACCTGATCCACGCACATCAGCCCGGCGACCCCGGTCAGCGATTCTGCATCACCGGCCAGCCGTGAACGGGTCAGTACCAGCCGCAAGCCGGCGTCGGCGGCGATGAAGGACAGCCGGTCCGCGGGAAATGCCGCATCGAGGGGCACGTACGCCGCGTGGGCCTTGAGGACCGCGAGCATGCCGACGTAGCCGTCCACCGCCTCGTCGAACAGCAGGCCGATCCGGTCACCCGGCCGCACGCCACGGCGCACCAGGAACCGCGCCAGCTGGTTGGCGTGAGCGTCCAGCTCCGCATAGGTCAGCGAGAGCTCATCTCCGGTGTCGACCGCGAGGTGATCGGACCGGCCGTGCTCCCGCAGCCGGTCACAGCGAGCCTCGAACAAACGCTCCAGGCGGTCACCCTCCCGCCACCGCACGGCGTCCCCGTATCCGGCGCAGGCCAGGACCTGCCCATCTAGGCATTCACGTGAACCGGGCCGGGCCTCCGCGCTGTTGCGCGCCCGTGTCAGTACCGGCATCGACGTCTCTCCCCACGGTCATAAGCTGCGAGCTCCGCCAGAGGCGGGCGCATTCCAAGGCCGACCCGATCGCTCAAGAACCCACACATTCCAGGTCCCCCTCCCGGCTGCTGCGTTCCTCGCCGGCATGCAGCTGGAAGGCGTCGTGCAGGACTTGCGCGGCCCGGCCGACATCGCCGGCCAGCACGTGGCAGGAGACCCGGTTGGGCGTGCAGGTGATCAGGTGCGCGTGGATGCCGCTGGTTTCCAGGGCGGACAGGACGGTCGCGGTGACATCGGACCGGTTAACAACCATGGCACTGACGACGCTGACGCTGCCGAGGTCGTCGCGGACGGACACCTCCAGGTCCATCGCGGCCATCGCGGCTATTACCTGGGCGGAGCAGGCATTCGGGGCGGTGAACTGCACTTTCCCGTCGTCGTGGATGATCAGGCCCACGGCCAGCCCGCGCTGGGCCATGGCCGCCGAGACCATGGCCGGGGACCGGCACGAGACCGTGTACAGCGGGTCGTGCCAGATGTGCGCGATCCCGGAAATCCGCTCGCCCTCAAACGAAGAGGTCTGACGGCGAATCCAGGTTCCCGGCCCGGAAGCAAAACTGGACCGCACGTGAATGTCGATGTCATGGGCGGCGGCGAGCTCGACGGCTCGGGTTTGCAATACTCGCGCGCCGGCGTCGGCAAGCTGGAGCATCTCTTCGTGGCTGACCGCGGTGAGCTTGCGCGCATTGGTCACCACCCGGGGATCTGCGGTGAATACCCCGGGCACATCGGTGAAAATGTCGCATTCACGCGCGCCCAGCGCCGACGCGATGGCGATCGCGGTGGCGTCTGAGCCGCCCCGGCCCAGCGTCGTGACATCACCGTTGCCCGACACGCCCTGGAATCCGGCGACGAGCACGATCGCGCCCTCTTCTAGGGCCTCGATGATTCGCTTGGGGGAGATCTGCTGTAGGCGCGCGTTGCCGTGGGACTCGTCGGTGAAGATTCCGGCCTGCGAACCGGTCAGCGAGACCGCGCGTTCACCGAGTTCGTGCACGGCCATCGCGGCCAGCGCGCAGGACATCATCTCACCAACGGACAGCAGCGCGTCCAGCTCCCGCGGCTGCGGCTCGGTGGACAGGTCATAGGCTTGCCGGGCCAGCTCGTCCGTGGTCCCGCCCATCGCGGACAGAACGGCAACCACCTGCGTGCCCTGGCGCCAGGCCGCCACCAATTGCCTGGCCACCGCGCGGAGCCGATCGGCATCGCCGACCGAAGTGCCGCCGAATTTCCACACAACGCGCCTGCTGCGGGGGGTGCCGGCCCCCTGCTCAGCGGGCAGGACCGACTCCGGCTCGGTCAGGCCAGGGGACATCATTGGGCCCTCAATTACTGCCATGACTGCTTAACCTCTCCCGGCTTCCAGTTCCGCCTGGACCGCCGTGACGGCCGACGCGATAATCGCGAGCGCGTCGTCGGTGGTACGCCGTGTCACATTGAGCGGCGGGAGGATCCGTACGACGCGGTCTTCTCGGCCACCGATCTCGAGGATCAGGCCGCGCCGAAGCGCGGCGCGCTGCACGCGTGCGGCGACCTCCTGCGCGGTCACCGACGCGGCCGGATATGCGGCCATCTCCATGCCGAGGATCAGCCCGAGGCCGCGTACGTCACTGATCAGGCTGGTGGACCGCTGCAGGCCTGCCAGCGCGGTGAGCAGGTGCCAGCCCTGGTCCCGTACGTTCTCCAGCAGGTTCTCCCGCCGGAGGACCTCAAGGTAGGCATTGCCGCTGGCGAACGCCAGGTTGTTGCCACGGAACGTGCCGATGTGACTGCCTGGCCCCCAGCGGTCCAGACGGCTGCGGTAAAGGATGACCGACACCGGCAGGCCGAGCCCGGACAGGCCCTTGGAAGCGATGATCACGTCCGGCTCGATACCGTACTGCTCGAACGCGTACCACGTGCCGGTGCGCCCGCAACCGGTCTGCACCTCATCGACGATGAGCGGGATGTCCAGCTCCCGGGCGACCGCGGCGACCCGCCGGACAAAATCGGCCGGTGCCGGAATTGACCCGCCCTCACCCTGGACGAGCTCCACGATGATAGCCGCGGGCTTTGGCACGCCGCCGTGGGTGTCGCGCAGGGTATTGGCCAGCGACTGCGCGCAGTTGGTCGCGCAGGTATCTGGCCTGAGCCCGAGCGGGCAGCGGTGACAGTACGCGTAGGGTGCGAAATGTATCCCGGGCAGCAGATTATGCAGGCCCTCCTTGGGATGAGTCTCCGAGGTGAGCGACATCGCGCCCTGGGTCGAGCCATGATAGGAGCCCTGGAACGCGACGAGCCCGCCACGGCCGGTTGCTTTCTTGCACAGCTTGACGGCTGCCTCGACGGCGTCGCTTCCCGTCGGCCCGCAAAAATGAATCTTCATATCGCCGCGCATGGTGGCCGGCAGCATGCCAAGCTGGTTTCGCTTGAACTCCTCCCGCACCGGGGTGGGGAAGTCCAGACCATGCGTCAGGCGCGTCAGCTGGTTCTGAACCGCAGCGACCAGCGCGGGGTGATTGTGCCCCAGCGCGAGCACGCCGGCGCCCGTCAGGAAGTCGATGTATACACGACCGTCCACGTCGGTGATATACGAGCCGGATGCTTCAGCGATCGCCACCGGGAGCCGGCGGGGATACGTCCTCGCGTTCGACTCATTCGCCTCCTGGCTGGCCAGTAGTGCCTGCCCATTCGGCCCGGGAACCGAAAGATCCAGTTCCACCTGACATATGGGCGCTTCGATCGTCGTCATGACTGGTACCCCCCGCTGGTTACCACAGCCAGGACGTCGCGGCCGACTGCAGGCATGCTCGTCACGATGTGTCTCCATTTCTGTGCATGCGGCAACCAGTGCGGCCCGCCGCGTCCCATGGTCCGGCAGCTGGTCCGGTGCCGCTTTCGCCTCCGGCCCGTTGTGGCGGACCCCATATCTGCTCAGACGCGAGCAGACGGTGTTCGATGATTTCCGGCCGCTGCGGGCCAGACGTTTTCACCTATTACGGCGGACTCAGGCCAGCGGATTGGACGGCAGTCGCGGCCGGAGTCTGCGCAGGTGCCCGGCCGGGGGCGTATCCACCGGGATTATGGGCGGGGTTGGCCGAGGGCGCTTTGGCGGCTGGTGAGCATGAGTACCACGGCGATGACCGGGAGCGGGCTGAGCGCGATCCCGGCCGCCTGCGGCAGTGATCCTCCGATGGCTTTACCCATCGCTCCTCCCCGGCGGGCAGCTGCCGCAGGCGGGCGCCCGGGCAACGCTCCGGAAGCACTGCGCCAATCCCCCATTCCACGCTGCACGGCCGCTGCCCGGTTCATCCGCCAGGGATGATCCGGGCAGCCCCGCGTCCTCGCTAGCCTTGCGTCCTCAGTGGGTCGCCGCCGGGATATCCGGGGCGGTCAGAAGGGGAGAGACGCGATGGCGAAGCCTGACGCAGTTTTCATTTACATCGGCACTTATCCGACCGAAGCGGCGGCACGAAACGACTACGAGATGGTCAAGGACCTCCATGCCGCTGGTGCGGTCGGCACCTACGACGCCGCGGTGGTCACGAAGGATGACGCGGGCAAGGTTCATGTCAACAAGGATGAGACGGCCACCCGGCATGGGGCGTGGGGCGGCGCCGCGGTGGGTGCCGTGGTCGGCATCTTGTTCCCGCCCGCGATCATCGGCTCCGCCCTCGTGGGCGCAGCGGTGGGCGGGGTCGGCGGGCACCTGTGGCGTGGCATGTCCCGGGCGGACGTCAAGGAGTTCGGCGACGTCATCGACACCGGGCAGGCCGCCCTCGTCATCGTCGGGGAGAGCAAGCTGCAGCAGGCTATGGACAAGGCGGTGCTGAAAGCCGAAAAGCACGTTGCCAAGGAGCTTGACGTAAGCACGAAGGACGTTGACAAGGCCGTCCAGGAAGCCGCCAAGGAAGTCAGCTGACCTGCCGATCGATGAAGGACCGCCAAGCCCGCACGGTCTGCACGCCGAAGGGTGGCCCCCGGCCGCGGCTACCAGGGCCGGGCCGGGCCGAGAGCCAGCAGCCGGCGGACGGCACGGTCCGCCCGCCGTACCTCCTCCTCCGGCACCCGGTAGGCGCCCGCAGCCTCGGCGAAGGCCGCACGGCTGCCGGCCCGGTAGGCGACGAGACGCTGCACGGCCGCCGCAAGCGTGCGCGGCGCGTGCGCCGACAGCAGCGGCTCGTGGCCACCGCTGATCCGCTCCCAGGCCGCCAGGGAACGGGCGGCGACCGGCAGGCCGTTCCAGGATGAGCCGACGCTGACCAGGGGGCCTTCTACCGGATCCAGTTGCGGGGCGGCCACGATTTTTCCCGTCGCCCACCGGTCGCCTGGCCGCCGGCCCCACCAGTAAAAGGGCCAGAAGGACTCGTCGGCGTGCAGGGGGAACGGCAGGACCTCAGCCGCCTGCCCGTCCCGGCAGTAGATGTAATAGGAGCATTCAGCGCCGCCGTGGCCGAGCAGCCTGCCGGCCACGGTGTCACCGTCCGTCTCCGCGACGAACTTCTCCGGCCCCTCCCCCGGAGGCATCCCGATCACGCGGGTAAGCCCGGCAGGGCCGAGTGCCCGGACCAGGGCGGCGGCAGGCGAGCCAGGGAGGAGGACCTTCCCGGCCGCGCGGATGTCACCGGCCGCGACAGCGCGCCACATCCGCTCAGCCACGGTCCCGGTGGCCTTCTGCCGTTCCTTGCGGACCTTGGGCGGCATGGCCGGCTGCTGTTTCGCCCGCGGCGGCGCGGGCACGGACCCGGCTGCCGGCCGCCTGGGCCCGGATTCCTGCTGCGCGGCCCCGGATTCGCGCTGGGCAGCCCCGGATTCGCGCTGGGCAGCCCCGGATTCGCGCTGGGCAGCCCCGGGAACGGGACGGGACGCCGCCGACGGCCGCGCCTCTGGCCCGGGCACGGCCGGGGAGGCAGCGGGCACCGGCACGGCGGCAGCGGCCGGCACCGGCGGAAGGCACGTTTCGCAGCCGAGCTTCAGCTTGCCGGCCACGAGCGGTGCCTCGCCGCCGCAGGACGGGCACCGGACAGGCGCGTAGGCCCCGGCCGGCATCAGCCAGTCGAAGATCATCGGGTACCTTCGGTCGCCCCGCCGGACATCGACGGATACCCGCAGCCCGGGCACGTGGATCACGTGCAGGCGGTAGGGCCGGATCGTGTGCCGCGCCTCGTACTTCTCCGCTATCTCGGCCAGGCGCCTGGCCTTTTCTTCCCGGGTGCTGCGCAGCCGCTGCTCAAGCACCGAGAGGCGGTCAGCCGGCGCGGTAGCCAGCCGCCGCTCGATCCCGCTGATCGCGTCCGCGTAGTAGGCGGCCGCGCGGCCGCTTTCGGCCTGGCATGCGCCGATCACTTCCGCGCCGAGCGCCTCGCGGCGGGCGGTGGCGCCCGCATCGATCAGCCGGTGCGCCTCGCGGATGGCGGGAAGCAGACCTTCTGCTGGCCGGGCCACGCCTTGCTCGGAGGTTTCCGCCCGCACCAGATGCGCGGCGAGGGCCGCCGGCAGCTCACGCCAGGCAGGAAGGTCCACCCACCGCTCCGCCTGCTCCTGGAACCGGTCCTCTGCCGACAGCTCATAGGTGATCAGCGCGCCGACGCGGGCAACGGGATGCAGCACCGCCTCCGGCTCGCCCGCCAGGTCGATCCGGCCGTGGCCGACAGGGAACGCGTCCCGCAGTTCGGTGAGCAGCACCTCGCGCCCGGGCGGTACCGACGCGGGCCGGGTGAGGACGAGATGCCCGGCGTCACCGGATTTCAGCACCCGGTCGGCGGCCTCGGCGAGGACGGGGTGCCCGGCGGCGAGCAATGCCGCCCCGTCCTCTCTCGCGACATCAGGATCGGCGGTCACCCGCAGTTCTTCCGGCAGCCGGTAGGCGTCACGCAACGGCGGCGGGAGGACCACGTACGCGGCGGGGCCTTCGGGCTCCCAGAGACCGCCGGCGGCCGCCACATGACGGAGCCAGAACCCGAGCGCCGGATCAGCCGCGACGGTCATGCCCGCTCCTCCGGGTCACCGGCCAGGCTGTCGATCGCCGCCCGGCTGGCCAGGTAGTCGGTCCTTGCCCGCGCCAGGTCGTCTCCGATGGCGGCCATCCGCTCGCCGAATTCCCCGTCGTCCCCGGACGCCACGAAGGCGTCGAACACCGTGGCCTCGAAGTCGAAGTCGTCGTCCACGCGTCCGAGGATCATGTCGAGTTCCCCGACCACCAGCTCGAACAGGTTTATCTTCCCCTCCAGGACGCGCAGCACCTGCTCCTCGATGGTGCCGCTGGCAACCAGGTTGGTCAGCAGCACGTCATGTTCCTGGCCAACCCGATGCAGGCGGCCGAGCCGCTGCTCGATCTGCATCGGGTTCCACGGCAGGTCCATGTTCACCATCACGTGGCAGAACTGCAGGTTGCGCCCCTCTCCCGCGGACTCGGTGGAGAGCAGGACCGGCGCCTCGTCGCGGAATGCGGCTATGGCACGCTCCTTGTCCGCGCGCGGCAGGCTGCCGTGATAGGTCACCGCAGGTATGCCGGATGCGCTGGCCTGCCTGGCCAGATGGTCGAGGGTCTGGCGGAACGCGGTGAACACCAGGACCTTCTCTCTCGTCCCGGCGTACCGCCGGAGATAGTCGAGCAGGACCCCGGTCTTGGCCGGGCTGTCAAGGGTCCCGGCGCGTACGGCGAGATCGTCCCAGCCGATTTTGGCGAGCGTCGGCGCGGCCGCAGCCGGGCTCGAGCCGGCCAGCTTCGCCACGCTGCGCAGCGTGAGCCGCTGGGCCGGGGTGGCAGTCCTGCCCTCGGTACGCACTTGCGCCGTGAGGTCGGAGTACCACTCGCGTTCCGCCCCGGATGGCTCAACGCGCAGCGTCTCCGCCAGGCGCTGCGGCAGCAGCACGCTCACCTCACTGCGCCGGTGCCGGATCATCACCTCGGCGGTCCGCTTCCGCAGTGCGGCCACGTTCCTCGGCTCCCAGCTCGGTGCGGCACCGCGCACGCCGTGCGCCGCCCGGAACTGCGCTGCGGTGCCCAGCAGGCCAGGCGCGGCCAGGCTCACCAGCTCGTACAGATCCTGCAGCCGGTTCTCTACCGGAGTCGCCGTCAGCAGCAGCAAGTGACGGGAGCGCAGCTCGCGTATCAGCTTCCCGGAGGCGCTGCGCGGCGCGCGTACCCGGTGTGCCTCGTCCACGACGATCAGGTCCCACTGGCTGCCGGTCAGCGCGGACTTCAGCGGATCCCGGCGAGCGGCGGGCAGTGAGGCGACCAGCACCGGCCGGTCCGCGCCGCTGGGTCCCGCGTTACCAGGTCCGGCCGCGCGGCTCGCAAGCACCGTGGGCACGCCGAATTTGCGCTCGAGCTCCTCCTGCCACTGAGTCACCAGCCCCGCCGGGGAGATGACCAGGGTCCGGTCGGCCAGCCCGCGTAGCCGCAGCTCAGCGAGGATCAGCCCGGCCTCGATGGTCTTGCCGAGCCCGACCTCATCGGCCAGGATGGCCCGCCCCCGCATCCGCCGCAGAGCACTGCGGGCCGCCTGCAGCTGATAATCGAAAGGGGTGAACCGGAGCGCGGGCACGGAAAGGAAGGTGTCGAATCCTGGCCTGCTCCACACCCCCACGGCCTCATCCACCAGCATCGACAACTGCTGGTCAACATGCCCGGCGCTGCGCAGCCCGGCGAGCAGCGGCGCGTACAGCGCGAACACGTCCTCCGCCGTTGTATCCCGCGAGCCCGGGCCGCCCGCCCGGTGATCCACCTCCATCCGGTGGTCCGCCACGCCGGCCCTCCTTCGTGTGCCTGCCGGATACCAATGCTCATGATTCCAGGAGGCGCCGACATTCCGCGCGGTGCCGCGCAAAGGACAATCATGATTTCCCCGGCGGACCGGGGCCGGGATGAGCCAGCCGTCTTCCCGCTCATCCAGGTTCTGGATCGTACCGTCCTGGCCGATAGCGACGAGGCGCGCCCGGGGACCGATGAGCTTGCTGACAAACGGATCGCGGAGATTGAAATTCCAGTTCTCCACACGGATACTCAGACACGTGAGGGTAGTGCGATGCATTGCAAGTGACTACACTCTCGTTTGTGCGGGAGATCCGGTGGACGGACAAGGCCGAGGATCACATCGCCGCACACAACATCACGCCGGACGAGGTTGAGCAGATCGTCTATACCCGGCCGCGCCTGGTGCTGACGGGCCGCGAGGGAACGGAATACGTGTTCGGCACCACCGACGCGGGCCGGTACCTCCTGGTCGTCCTCACCGAGTCGATCGACGGCGGGGATACGTAGTCACCGCCCGGGACATGACCGATGCCGAGCGCCAGGCCTTCCGGCGTAAGGGAAGGTAACCAGGATGAGCAAGCTGAATGATGTTGCCAGCTACGCCGAAGGCCACGACTTCGCCGCTGAGATGGAACAGGGCACGTGGGAGGCCGGCACCGACGCCGACCCGATGATCACCACATCCGTCCGGCTGCCAAAGTCGCTACTGGACTGGGTCCGGCAGCGCGCCGCCGCACAGCATGTGCGCCCGAGCGTGCTGATCCGGCAATGGATCGAGCAGCAACGGGACGAGGACGGGCCGGAGGCTGCAGGAGACCTCCTGGCACGGGTGGAGCGCCTCGAACGCGCCGTGTTCTCTGACAAGAAGGCATCCTGAGTCTGAAGCCACAGCCGTTCGGAGTGCATCAAGAAGGCACACTGCCGCTACCAGCCTCTCCGCTAGCTCGGCCGCATAAGGATGCGGCGCGCAGGCCGGACTGACTCGGCTGGCCTGCGCCCTCGGCGGCCGGTTCCTGCGGCGAGCACCAGGCGTCGCTGGGCGTGCACCCCGGCTTGGGGGACGGCGCGGTGCCGAAGGTGCGCAGGACGACGAGGATGGCCGCCACCACGATGGCGGCCACGAGCCCGGAGGTGTAGGCACTAGCGTCCACGGTGCCGATCAGCTGGGAGATGACGCCGGTCAGGACGGCGGGCAAGCCCAGGCCCAGGTAGGCGGCGGCAAAGAATGTGGACACGACCCCGGCCCGGTGCCGCGGGTCGGCCAGCCGGTTGAGCTCGCTCAGCCCGCCACGGAAAATGAGCCCGACGGCGACGCCGCCGATGACGGTGCCGGCCAGGAACAGCCACAGCGCTTTGGCGAACAGCGCCGCTTCCAGCATGGCCAGGCAGACAAGCAGCAGCGGCAATCCGGCGGTCACGCTCCGGCGGGCCGGCAGCCGCGCGGAGACCGCCTGGCTGATCGCCGCGACGATGAAGATCAGGAAGGACGCCGCCCCGATCAGGGCCAGGTTCTGCACGGCGAGGATTCCGTGCAGGAAGGTGGGCACTAGGCTGCTGAAAGTCCCGAGGATGCTGAACGCTGCGAACACGCCCAGGCACGCCCCGGCCATCACGGCCTGCATGGCGGACGGGACGCTCAGGCGAGGACGGACCCTGATCACCCGGTCAGGGTCGCGGACCGTCTCGTCGATGACCGCGATGGCGGCGAAAGCCAGCGCGCAGACGCCCAGGTAGAACCAGAAGACGCTGCGAGTCGGCAGGGCCACGTACGCGGCGAAGATCCCGGCGATCAGCGGCCCGAGGCCGAGCCCGGCCATGTTGGTCCCGCTGGCCACCACCGCGGCGGCCTGGCGGTCCCCGCGCGGCTGCAGTTCGGCCAGTGCAGCCGTGGCGGTCCCGGTGGCAAATCCCGCCGCCAGGCCGCTGACGATCCGCGCCACGATAAGCACCCCGATGCCGGAGGCGACCAGGAACAGCGCGGTGCTGACCGTCGCGCAGCCCACCGCGATCGCCAGCAGCTTCCTGCGGCCGATATGGTCGCTCAGGTCCCCGAACGCCACCAGCGCGGACAGCGTGCCGATGACATAGGCGGCGAAGACCACGGTGACCCCGAGCGGGCCGAAGCCCATCTGCTTCTCATACAGCACGTACAGCGGAATGGGCAGCGTCCCGCCCGCCATCACGGCCAGCAACACCGCAGCGGTGAGGATGTAGCCCCGGCGACTGGCCGCGCGGGTGATCTCAAGGCCGGTGGCTCCAAGCTGCGTGGTCCTCAGCTGTGTGCGTTGCATGGCTTCATCTTTCGCTCGATCGGCCAGGGTCATGCCACGGTCAGGCCCATAAGGGCGGCACCGCCTGTGGCACGCGTGTGCGGCATACCGTCGATGATCACGCATGGGGGTGGCGCTGTCGTCATGGCGAGCCGCCAGCTCGACTACCGGCTAGCAAGAAATCCGGGATTGCAGCGGGCACTACTCCACCGTCATGCGGGACCCGGCCGTGTTATCAATGCACGACTCCCAGGGCCGGAGGCTGACGCCGGTGAACTCGAAGCCCTCGAAACCGGCCGCGGTGGATCTGCGGGGAACTCTGCCCGAACCGGCGTTGGGGAGAGGTGGGGCGGGGTCCGGCGAGGTGGCTAGTCGAATCGGCGAGCGCTGGGGTAGCGCTGACCGCCGTCGACGACGATGTTGGCGCCGGTGATCCACGAGGCCCGCGGGGACAGCAGGAAGGTCACCACGTCGGCGACCTCCTGTGGCTGCCCGAGGCGGCCGAAGGGAAACTGGGTCGCCACGAAGGTGCCGAAGTCGCCGGGGTTGTCGCGGGCGAAGGATTCCCAGGAACCGCCGGGGAACAGGATGGAGCCGGGGCTGACGGCGTTGACGCGGATGCGGGCGGGCGCCAGTTCCTGGGCGGCGGTCGCGGCGAGCTGGATCTCGGCGGCTTTGGCGGCCGCGTAGGCGGTGCGCGGCGCGGGGCGCATGCCGGTGATCGAGGAGATGATCACGACCGCGCCGTGGCCGCTGGCCCGCAGGTGGGGCAGGCCCGCGCGGATCAGTTCCGCGGCGTGCCCGGCGTTGAGCGCGAACGTCGCGGTGAACTCACCGGCGAGGGCGCTGCCGAGGTTGCCGCTGCCGACGGTGCCGCCCGCGTTGGCGACCAGGTGATCCAGGCCCCCGAGTCCGGCGGCGATGTCCTCCACGGCGCGGGACAGCGCGGCCGTGTCGGTGACGTCGGCCGCCGCGGTGGCCACGGGCACGTCATGGCGGCTCAGGTGCTCGGCGGCTTTGGCCAGGCCGCCGGCGTCACGGGCGATGAGCCCGACAGCGGCTCCTTCGGCGGCCAGGGCGTCAGCGACCGCCAGGCCGATGCCCCTGCTTCCTCCGGTGATCAGCGTACGGCTGCCACGCAGGCCCAGGTCCATCAGCGACTCCTTTCCGGACAGCCAACGACCGTATCCGATACGTCCCCGTGGCCGCCGGCTCCCCTCCCCACTCAGGCGAGCCGCCAGCGTCGCCGAGGCTGATGCGGGAGCGTACGGTCCGGGAACTCGGCCTGGATCTCGCCCCGCCCTGCGGGGCGCATGGCCATACGGAAGGGAAGGAAGCTGTCAGATGACTGAGGTCGGTCACGCGAACCGGGAGGAGCCGGCCCCACTTCGAGGGGGTGATAACGGCGTCTACCGCGAAATGTGTACCACCAAGTCCTGAATGTTCTTGATGGCATCGGTCAGCGCGGATACACCGGCGACGCCCGCAGCGATTCCTCTGAGCAAACCCAGGACGACCCCCCAGCGGGGAGACGCCCTCTTAGTTTCGGCCTTCGCAGCCTCCGCCGCCTCACGAATATCGGATGCATCAGGGACAGCGTTCTCGAACGAGCCAAGCAGGCGGACAAATTCCTCAAGCATTGCGATCGTCTCATGCTGCGCGGGCGGCAGGGTCTGGCCAACGGATGCGGAGGAACCGTGCCCAATCACAATTCCCGATCCGCGGACGTCCCCCGTCCGGATGCCTGCATTCAGGCGCTCAGCTTTCTCACTGCTCATTTCTTCTCCTCGGCTGAATCATTTACTTTCGCTGTTGAATTATCGCCGATGACCACTCCGGAACTGTCGCTTATATTGCCGACATTTATACTCTTATCGAGGATGATCTTCACCTGATCATTAAACTGGTCAAGGTCCACTCCATGGTCGTCAAGAAACTTTTCGACCGCCCGTATCAGTGTCTGCTGGGCGAGGAGAATATACATCGTTTCGTCTTGCGCCAGAAAATAATGATAGCGCCGCGTCCCGCACGCGTCCTCCCGGATACTCCGTTGCGCTCCATAGTCGAATACGTAACCTCTTTCAATGGCGCTGCGCTGCCGCAATTGACGGCGTCGTGCGGCATGCGGCTGGCGGTAAGTTTTTATCGCCCAATACGGCGAAGCGAGCAATGCGCGAACCATTGTCAATATCCCGAAACCCAGCGAATGCCGCAATCGGCGCTGGACGGTCAGTTCATGAAAACGGTCAATCCACAGAAACTCCGCCCTGAGCGGCGGAAGCACGCGGAACGTATATTCAACATAAAGGGAGCCGCCGGCGTTGACAGCGCGAATGAACAGCGTAACAACCAGCTGACCTTGCCAGCCCGGCATTTCCACGCAGACGTAGGTGCGCGCTTCCGGAGATGGATGCAGCGCGGCGGCGGACAGCAAGCCCCTGTTGACTGACGTAGGTGGCGCGCAGAGCGGATCGGGCAGCAACTGCCGATTCTTCTGAATATGAAGCCCATTAACAAAGAGCCGTTCGTAGATCCTGATATTGTTCAGGTTCTTAGCCAGGCCAGACTCGTGATCAAAAGCTTCAGCAAGAGCCGAATGCAGATCCTGACTGGAGAAAGGCTCCGGATCCTCACGGGAACCGTCTTCTGTTTCTTTCCCGCGGCTGACATTCAGCACCAGGCGCCGGTGATAGACCATCTTTCCGCTGCCGACGAACGCAGAATGGCCACTGAATACAACGAGATTCCCGTCCCTGCGCTTTTCTACCTCCCGAAGCCTTTCACACTCAGCTTCTTGCTGAGGAGGCGGAGCGTCGTCCGGGTCAAAGCGATCTCTCAGCATTTTCGCCAGGTTGTGGGTGCGCTCCCAGCGTTCCCAGGATACGGCGAGCCACACGGCAATGACCACGAGCAAGGCAACGATCAGCATCCATACCCACAGGAATGCCAAGAGCAGCGAAGAAAGCAGTGCGGTGAGCAGTACAGCTAGGGCGTAGTCTCGCTGGGCTCGGGTGCGCAGGGCTTTTATTGCCCACATAGTAACGACGGGAACATCGATACCAAAGGTGGGCGCGAGCGCACGGAACCGCTCGTTCATTACCTTCTTGACAACCGCCCTGGCGTATCCGATGTCCAGCTGCGTGGCCGCAGACAGATAGCGAGTAGCTTCACGGTCATCGCTTCGCCCGAGAGTCTTAACAGCTGCGATGTCCGCAGCGGCAAAGTCGGCACTTAACTTGTGACCATTAACGGAAGGCTCGGGCGTTTCAGGCTGTTTCTGTATCCCCGCCATGGCTGACACTCCCCCTTGGTAGCGACCGCCAGAAGACGTATGCGGCCATACCTGTCTTCCCGTCTAACACACCGTGACCGGGACGGCAAGGGAGGGGTGCGGTCTTGCGCTGACCTCGATCCGCAATTGAGAGCGACCGTGCAGACGCGGCCAATCGTCTTGCCCGGGGATAATGCTGCTCGCCGGCAAGGTCCGCTGCGTAGCAGCGGGTCCTGCCCCGCGCTGGTCCTAGGTTTGAAGCGGTGCAGCGTCAGGAGACTCCCCGGCCGGAGCGGGCGGTAGCTGCGTGATCGGGGAAACCGCGCGAGCGCCGGTGGGAGGATCTGGCAGGGTACGGGCGACGTCGCGATCGTCCCGCACCCACCTCACCGGACGCCTGTAGCCGTGCGCGACCGCCATGTGCGGAGGATCGTGTCCGGCCGGCAGCTCGCAGTGCAGCAGGGAGTAGATCCAGACATCGGGACACCTCGGCCGGCCCGCGGCGTCAGCCTGCGGCTCGGGACCAGGCCACGGCTGGGGCGCCGCGGCCCGCTCGGCGGCAACGTGCAGCGCCTCCTCACTCGACCCGGCCTGCACGACCTCGGTATAGACCCGGCCGGTGTACGCCTGCTCTCTCACCGTGACGCTGAATCCTCGCTGCGGCGGGGGGCCAAGCGCCGGCTGGGGCGCAGCAGCCTGCTCGGCGGCCGGTTTCTGTGCCTCCCCGTGGCGCTCGGCGGCCGGTTCGGGCGCAGCAACCTGCTCGGCGGCCGGTTCGGGCGCAGCAACCTGCTCGGCGGCCGGTTCGGGCGCAGCAACCTGCTCGGCGGCCGGTTCGGGCGGAGCAACCTGCTCGGGAGCCGGTTCCTGCGCCTCCTCGCGGCGCTCGGCGGGCACAACCTCGGTATCCAGCCGCCCTGGGTGGGCGCGCCTCGTCACCGCGACGTCAAACCCTTCTTCCGGGGTGGGACCAGGCGGCGGCCAGGGCACAGCGGCATGCTCGGCGGCCGCCTGCAGCGCCTCTTCGAACGACCCGGCCTGCACGACGTCGCTATAGAACCGCCCGGTGTACGCATGCTCTCGCACCGCGACGCTGAACAATGGCATAGACCGCCAACTGTATTGGGCACGGGGGGTCAAGGGACAGGGTATGTCCTATGTCCCGCCACCGTGGCTGTAATCGTCCGGGCCGTGTGAAGTTACTCCTGTCGCCGGAGGACGACGACAGACCGCGCGGCTACCATACAGGCCCGGCCGCTATTAAGGGCCTTCCTCTGCCGGTTGGGGGCCCAGGTGTCAAGAATCGGTTCCCACGATTCGGCCCACTGTTCGGGCAGCGTCCACTTGATGGCCTTGTGGTGGGCGTTGAACAGGAGCAGAAGGGAATCGTCTGTCACCCGCTGACCACGACGGTCGCGGTCCGCGATCGCCTCGCCGTTGAGGAAGAGGCCGACCGATAGGGCATGCCCGGCGTCCCAGTCCTCATCGCTCATCTCGGACCCGTCGGGCTTGCACCAGCCCAGCTCGACAGAGCCCCGGATGGCGCGGCTTTGGACGTAGCGCCGCCGCCGCAGCACGGGATGCTCCCGCCGCAAGGTGATGAGGTGGCGGGTGAAGCCGAGCAGTTCCTCGTCGGTCCGTCCCCAGTCATGCCAGGAGATCTCGTTGTCCTGGCAGTAGGCGTTGTTGTTCCCGCCCTGGCTGCGCCCGGATTCGTCCCCGCCGAGGAGCATGGTGGCCCCCTGGGAGAGCAGCAGGGTCGCCAGGAAGTTGCGCTGCTGCTTCTGCCGCAGCCCGAGGACGGCTTGGTCGTCTGTGTCGCCTTCGGCGCCACAGTTCCACGAGCGGTTGTCGCTCTCGCCGTCGGCACCGCCTTCCCCGTTGGCGTTGTTGTGTTTTTCGTTATAGGAGACCAGGTCGCGCAGAGTGAAACCGTCGTGGGCGGTGACGAAGTTGACGCTGGCCCGTGGATGCCGGGTGTCGGCCTGGTAGAGGTCGGAACTGCCGGTCAGGCGGCTGGCGAACTCGCCGAGGGTTGCGGGCTTGCCCCGCCAGAAGTCGCGCACGGTATCGCGGTAACGGCCATTCCACTCCGACCACAGGGGAGGGAAGTTGCCGACCTGGTAGCCGCCTTCGCCGAGATCCCACGGCTCGGCAATGAGCTTGACTTGCGAGACGACGGGATCCTGCTGGATCAGGTTGAAGAAAACAGACAGGCGATCAACCTCGTGGAACTGGCGGGCCAATGCTGCGGCGAGGTCGAAACGGAACCCGTCGACGTGCATTTCGGTGACCCAGTAACGCAGCGAGTCCATGATCAGCTGAAGGGTGTGCGGGTGCCGCACGTTCAGGCTGTTCCCCGTCCCTGTCGTGTCGTAGTAGAAACGCCGATCGTCGGCCACGAGGCGGTAATAGGCCGCATTATCGATGCCTTTCATCGACAGGACCGGTCCCAGGTGGTTGCCCTCGGCCGTGTGATTGTAGACAACATCGAGGATGACCTCGATGCCTGCCTCATGCAGCGCCCGGACCATCGCCTTGAACTCTGCGACCTGCTCCCCCCGCTGGCCGCCGGAGGCGTATTCATTGTGCGGGGCGAGAAAGCCGATCGAGTTGTAGCCCCAGTAATTCCGCAGTCCCCGCTCGACCAGGTGGGCGTCGTGAACGAACTGGTGGACAGGGAGCAATTCCACCGCAGTGATGCCGAGCCCAGTGAGGTATTCGATAGCGGCAGGGTGGGCCAGGCCAGCGTAGGTGCCTCGTTGCGCCTCGGCGATGCCGGGGTGCCGGGCCGTGAATCCCTTGACGTGCAGTTCATAGATGACCGACTCGTTCAGCGGGACATCCGGGGGCCGGTCGCTGCCCCAGTCAAAGAACGGGTTGTGGACCACTGCCTTGGGAACGTGGGCGGCGCTGTCGTCGTCGTTGCGCGAGTTCTCGTCACCGAAGGTGTACGGGAAGCAGGCCTGATCCCAGTCGACCTGGCCTTCGACGGCTTTGGCGTAAGGATCGAGAAGCAGCTTCGCAGGGTTGCAGCGCTGACCCTTGTCCGGCGCCCAGGGTCCGCTGACCCGGTAGCCGTACCGCTGGCCGGGCGTCACCGCCGGCAGATAGGCATGCCAGCAGAAGGCTTCGACCTCTTCCAGCTCCACCCGCTGCTCGTCGCCGTCGGCATCGAAGAGGCAGAGCTCGACCCCTTCTGCGACCTCGGAGAACAACGAGAAGTTCGTCCCCGCACCGTCGTAAGCGGCGCCGAGGGGGTAGAAGCGACCCGGCCATGTTTCGATGGCCTCGCTCATGGGGGCTGAATCCCGTTCCCCGCCCGCCATAAGGGGCTGAGTACCGTCCGCGCCCGGATCGGGCGACACAGCATCGGTCACGGGGGCTGAATCCCGTTCCCCGCCCGCCATAAGGGGCTGAGTACCGTCCGCGCCCGGATCGGGCGACACAGCATCGGTCACGGGGGCTGAATCCCGTTCCCCGCCCGCCATAAGGGGCTGAGTACCGTCCGCGCCCGGATCGGGCGACACAGCATCGGTCATAGGGGCTGAATCCCGTTCCCCGCCCGGATCGGGCGACACAGCATCGGTCACGGGGGCTGAATCCCGCTCCCCGCCCGCCATAAGGGGCTGAGCACTGTCCGCGCCCGGATCGGGCGACACAGCATCGGTCATAGGGGCTGAATCCCGTTCCCCGCCCGCCATAAGGGGCTGAGTACCGTCCGCGCCCGGATCGGGCGACACAGCATCGGTCATAGGGGCTGAGTCCCGTTCCCCGCCCGGATCGGGCGACACAGCATCGGTCATGGCGCACATGCTCCAGTCAGGATGTCGAAAGGCCCGGTGGGAGGTGCCCGGTGAGAGGCCAAGCGGCGCTCCGTCGGTTCGATGCGGGGACCGGACGCTGCGAGGCAGCACCGCCGATTGGCGTCAGAAAGGTCCGGTCTCGTACCTGATGATACCGGCGATCATGGCTGTACGCGGGAAGCCGGTCGTTGCAGGGGTCCTGCTACCACGCTAGATTGCTAGGATGCTAGCATCAGACTGTGGGCGATGAGGAGATCAAGCAGTTCAACGTGTACCTGCCGGTCGGGCTGATCAAGCAGGTCAAGCACCACTCCATCGAGTCGGGCCTGTCCCTGTCGGCGTTGGTCGCTGACGCACTGCGCGCCTATCTCGACGATGCCCACGGGCACCGACAGCAATCGCCCGGGAAGGAAACCTGATATGACGACCGAAGGCATCGAGGCCGTGTTCCTGGAGACCCGCAACTGCACCCGGGCCGGGCAAGACAGAGCCGGCAGCGAGTAGCGTGTCAACGTCGACCGCGAGCGGAGGGGCTGATGGTGCGCACCGTTGTCCGGGTGATGGAGCCGGGCCCCTGCGACGTGCAGATGTTCAGAACGCAGCGCGTGATCGGCAGGTCCAGCCCATGAACGGCCAGCCTGTGCCCCGCCCCGGCCCCGGCGTCCCGTCAGTTGTCGCCCTCGGCCAGGACCGCCCCACCGTCGCCGAAACCGCCTTCGTCGCCCCTGGTGCCATGCTCATCGGACGCGTCACCCTCGGCGCTGAGGCGAGCGTCTGGTACGGGGCCGTGGTCCGCGCCGACCGTGAAACCGTCTCCGTCGGTGAGCGCAGCAACGTGCAGGACGGGTGCGTCTTGCACGCCGATCCCGGCGTCCCGCTGTCCGTTGGCTCAGACGTCACCATCGGCCACAATGCGACGCTCCACGGGTGCACCATCGAGGATCTGGTCCTCATCGGCATGGGCGCGATCGTGCTCAACGGGGCCCGCGTGGGGCGTTATTCGATCATCGCCGCCGGCACGGTGCTCGCCGAAGGGCAACAGGTCCCAGCGGGGGTGCTGGTGGCCGGCGTGCCGGGCAAGGTCCGGCGTGACCTGTCCGAAGCAGAGCGCGCCGCGATCGAACGCAACGCCGCCACATATATAGAACTCTCCCGGCTGCATCGCCGCGGTGAAGCGCAAGAGACAGAGTTGCCCTAGCCGGCAGGGTGGCCAGGCCGGGCCGCAGTGGAAGTTGCGCTGCTCGCCTGGGCATCACGCTCCACGCGGGCTGCCGCATAGTAACCCGATGTCACGCCGCGAAGTCAGTGGTGTCCATGGCGAGCCATGAGCCTCCAGGGCCGGCGGCCGACGGCTCAGGCGGCGTTTGCGGGCCCGCTAGACCATTCCCCGGTCCGTCGGGATCTTCTGGCAGCGGCCAGTCTGGATGCCGGACCACGTGAAGCGTAACCAGATGAGCGAAACGCGCGTCCGGCGTGACGTATACCGCCCGGGCCCAGCAGGCGGCCGCAAGATGGCGCCGCGCCACGACAAAGTCCTCGGCGCTGGTACCGGCCCGGCACCAGAGCCACACGCTCTGCCCGTACGGCCGGCGACTGGTGATCAGGACGACCGGGATCTTGCCGTTACGCGAATGGATCCAGGCTTGCGCGCAACCGGTCCGCACCCGATGAGCGGTGATGACGCACCACGCTTGGGCCACAAGAAGGCGCCGGGCCGCCGGCCAGAGGACGATCAGGTGGGCCAGCGCGGCCAGGATGACGACCGCCCAGACGGCGCCCACCGCCCGCCCGAGGATGATCATCGCCGCAGGCAGGCCGGTTACCAGTCCGAGTTCATACCGCCATCGCCACATGATGACCAGCGGGTTGGGCCGCGCGACCGGGCGCAACGCGAACTGCAGGTCAGCAAGTACCTGGCGGCTGCTGCGCCGGCGGTAAGGCCACATTGCCGCTACCGCCGCCCTCCGTGTTACTGACGTGCTGGCCGAGCACGATACGGCCGGTCGCGGAGCATCGGTGGCAGGGGCCGCCGGATTCGCCGGTTCCAGACCCGCCGCAGTCGGGGCAGCGAGCCAGCTGGTCAAATCGGGGGTCCCGGTAGACGCGGCCCAAGCCGCCGCGCCGTGTCTCGATCTGCCACCCATGGCGGATGGCCCGGGCGTCATCGTCGCGGAACAGCTTCTCGCCGAGCGCACGAATCCAGGCGGCCAGGCGCTGCCGGTAGCGCTCGGAGCGGGTGGTCTTCCCACTGGTGATCACATCACCATGTAACCGCGATATCAACGCAATGTAATCGTGCTCGGAAACCACGTTATTAACAGGGCCATGGGCGCTCATATACGTTACGTGCATGGCAAATGGGGGACGCCCGGTCGAACGGCCCGTGCATCTAACCGTTGATCAACGGAGGCGGGCTCAGGAGCAGACCGGCGGCGTGGCGCCAGCTTACTGGGCTGAGCCAGAGGGATCTGGCCGCCAAAATCGGTGTCGGCCACTCGACCTACCGCAGCTGGGAGAATGGCCGGGAGCCCAATGCCGGGCCGACCCGCCTGTCTTGCGAGCAACTCAACCGGACACTGCGCCAGCTGCTCGGCGGGAATTACCGGGACGGCGACGCCTTCGAGGTGTGGGGCTGGCCGCGGGAATGGGATATGCGCTACGAGCGCATGGTCGAACTGCTGCGGGCGTGCGGTTTTATCGTTCCTGATCTTCCTGATCCGCCGTCTGCGCTGCCTGCCACGATGTTCTGGGTGCACCGCCTCAGGGACCCCAATCTTGTGCACGGCGTGTTCTCGTTCGCCGCGGCGGCGGCCACCCGGGCGGGCATGTCGGTCAGCCTGGTCCTCGACGATATGGCCTTGCCGACCAATCGGCGCCGGGCCATGCGGAGCCACTTCGAGGCGTACGTCCGGCGGTGGTTCCGGTTCGCCGGAGGTGATGACGGAAGATTGTCGACGGACGTCTACTCCGCCATCCTGAGCCCGCAATATGAGACCGAGCGGGGCTGGCAGGCGGTCGTCGACTACCTGAACGGAGATTGCGAGGTGCTCGACCTGCTGCGGGCGAGCAAAATCGTTTCCCCGCTGGAATACAGCACGGATGCGGAGGAAAGCGTGCTGGCTATCGTCCGGCGCGCCGAGTCGCTGAGAGCCGACAAACTGCTGACACCGCTGCGAAACTGGCTGGTGTTCGAGAAACAAATTGCAGCGCTGCTGGCCCCGGCCCCAGACACCGAACCCACCCCCATCGTTACTTTGGGCGGGGAAGACGAGCGGATTCTGTGGGAACTTTGGCACCAGGGCTGCGCCGAGGCTCTTTCTGACCGGGTGGAGCATATCTACCTGCGCCCGACTCCCATCCCCAGCTATCGGTCGCCGTGGCAGGAACCCGCACTGGCGGTGGGGACCAACCGGTCCGCGCTGACCGGCTACCTGAGAAACCGGACCACCGCGGACCGGCACGCCGACATGGTCGAGTGGATGGTCAGAGCCGCCGTGCAGCTCCCGGCAAGTCTCAACGATGATTTCCGCGCCGGGCTGGATCCCGTTCTCCGTGACATCAGTGCGCTGTTGCGGGCCCCAAGTGACGATCTGTCGGCCGTCGCGCCAGCGGTCGCGAAAGCCGTGGTCGAGTGGCTCAACCTGTAAGCCCAGGTATGTCCGCCGACCGGAGCCCCGGATTAGCGCCCAGGCCCGCCAGGCACCCCGCCTAGTGGCCGGTGCGGCTTAGCTGATAGAAACACCCCCAGGCGTTTAAAGATCCCACTCTCCTGGGATGAGCATGCGCTACTGTCCGACGCGATCAGCGCCGGGCTCCAATCCGGACGTGAATGCTCATAGGCGTACTTTCAGTTACAAATCATCCGCTTCAGGCTTACCCGAAAGCAGGCAGGCCAAGTGTCCGGTGAAGCTGCGACCAATGCCGCCGTCGACGTGCCGTTGCTGGACAGCGGGCGTCTCACGTCCGTTGACGTGTACATCACGTCGCAGTGCAACCGGCGATGCACTTACTGCTTCCTGACGGCCGATTTCCTGGCGTCGCGGACGCACATGAGCATTGAGCTGTATGACCGGATCCTGTTCTGGAGCCAGAAACACGGCGTCGGCGAAATAACCCTGCTCGGTGGCGAACCCTCTCTTCACCCGGAATTCACCAAAATGGTCACCATGGCCCATGGCGGGGGCATGGCCGTGCGGGTCGTCACGAATGGGGCGAACAGGTTCCGCCGGCTTCTCGGGGGCCTGGAAATCGGCCCGGGTAAGCTATCCCGGGTCGCGGTCAGCCTGGACTCCATGGATGAGAAGACCCAGGACAGCCTGCGCGGGCCACGGGCATGGCGGGACGCCAGGGCGACAATCGATCTGCTGAACGAGCACGGGATCCCGTTCGACATCAACGTCACGGCCCTGAGGTCCGTGCTGGGCGGCGTGGATTCCCTGATTGAATTCGCCGGGAACGCTGGCTGCCGCCGGCTGAACATCCACTGGCCGTCCGCGATCGGGCTGGGAAGTAAACTGCCGGCTGATGAGATACCGGAACAAGAGGAGTGGATGGATCTGGTCCGCCGGATCGAAGGCCGGACGGAGCCAAAGACTGGTTTCTTCGTCGAGATCGAGCGCGGTTTTCTCACCGGCAACGAGAAACTCACCGGGTGCGCCCTGACCGATTTCTCCAACCTTCAGATTTTCCCGGACGGCAGGGCCTACCGCTGCGGCCTTCTTGTCGACCGGCCGGACCTGGCCTCACTGTCCATGACCGGCGACGAGCTCGTCTTCACTCAGCGAGAATCGGGCGAGGAAGGCCTCGCCTCCGGCCTCACGCCGTCCTGCCGATCATGCCCGGCCGTGAAATCACGGGATCGCCGGGCATGCATTTACGACAAGGTCAGCTCTGCGCTCCGCCCGTAACCCAGGCCTCCGCCGAGAGCTTCGGCGGCGAGCACGCCCGCTTGCTGCTGTCAGTCTTACCGGCCCTTGGCCTCGGCTTCCTCGATGTCGGGTCCGTAGCCGGCGCTGCTCAGCATCCGGCGCAGGTCGACAACCGTCTGGGTGTCGATGTCCTTACGCGCGGGGACGTCGAAGAATTCGGTCTGAGACCTGACCGTAACGGCAACCATGCCATCGTGATGCTCTACGACCGAGCCGATCGCCTCCAGCAAAGAGACCACGGCATGCCACTCGATGTTGTGGCTCACAGGATGCTGGAAGATCTGGCGCAGCGTGTTGCGGTGATGGTTGTTGAGGTGCGCAGGCTCTGACGTCGAGGTCATCCGGGCTCCTCTCTGCCCCGCCACTTTAGCCCGGAGCCGAGATATGGGACCGGAGAAGTCAGCAGGTCACCCGCTGCTACCCCATGGCCTCCGGTGTCAGGCCGAGCTGCATCATCATGTCGGCCTGATCGAAGTACAGGTGGAAGCTGGTGATCTTGCCCTCGTCGAACTCGTAGACGCCGCAGAAGCGCGCGTCGACCGGGCGGCCGGTGGCCGGGATGTCACCCGCCGGGCCGCGCAGCGTCCCGCTGTGCGTGCCGATGAAGCGGCCCTCCTGGGCGCCGCCCCGGTCGTCCGCGTGGATGGAGACCACTTCGAGCCGGTTATCGGGGAAAGCATCGTTCCAGGTGGCCCAGATGGCCTCGGCGGCGTCCCGGCCCAGGAGCCGCACGCCGCCGGGCGCCTCCAGTTCCATCCGGTGCAGGTCGGCAAGTGCGAGCCAGCCGTCGCGGTCCCGCGCGTTCCACAGCTCGATTTCGCGCTCGATGAGGCTGCGAGTGTCGCCCTCGCGTATGGAGCTGAACGCCAGGCTGTATTCCTCCACACCGCGGACCGTGACCTGCGTCACCGCCGTGACGCTGGCGCGCAGCGCTGCCGCGGCTGAGCGGCTGGCGGCCAGGGCATCCATGTCCTCGAACGCGGTCACGACGATGGAGCGGCCGGTGGTGCGGTCCACCATCAGCTGGGCGCTGCAGAGGCGGGGCATCTCCATCAGCGCGGGTAGCGCCGTGTTACGGAACTCCTCGATGGCCGGGTCCAGGCTGGCCGGGCTGCCCTCTATCCGGGTCAGCCGTACGCCGGCTCCTGCCGCGGGGCGGCTCCGGCGGACGAACACGGGCACCTCGTAGTGCTCGACCGTCACCGTGCCCTTGACCAGCTCGGTGACCTCCTTGCGGGAAACCTGGATCGCCGGCTCGCTGGCGCTCATCGCGTCGGCTGAATCCCAGTACGACGCGACGACGCAGGTACCGAGTCCGGCGTTAGCCAGTACGGCCAGGCCCCGGTTCCCGTGCTGGCTCTCCACGTGCGGACGTACCGTGGTCTCGAGGTAGCGGGTGGCCTCGTCGAGCTGGCCGGGATCCCCGGCCAGCATGTTGATGCGAGCGTGCATGGTGCTCTCCTTGTCCGCCTTCGCGCGGTCAGGCGTTCGCGCGTGCGTTAGCCCGGGCCTGGCTGCGCCGACGGTGCGGCGGCAGCGCGGCGCAGGCCGCCAGGTGGCGGAGTGCGCGCGACTACCTGACCAGCAGGGCTCGTAGGCTCGTGCTGGCTGGCGCTGATATGAATCGCGTCTGCTTCCCCCGACGCGACAGTGACCGTCTGTGAAGTGCCCCCTGGCAGGGCGGGGCAGCTGCGTGAACCGGGGCCCGTGCAGCTGCGCTCTGAGTGCTGTCCAGTAGAACATCGCCGCCTGGCGCCGACAAGACAGGCGCGTCATCAATCGAAGGCCTGCATGCGAGAGGGGGAACACTGTCGCCGCGGTACTGGATTCGGCCGGGAGTCCCTGCAAGGTGCCCAGAGGTAGGCCCGACGTCACGACGAGGGCAGCGATCCCCGGGTTCGCCTCCGTCCTGATCGCAGTGGTCGCCGCGGTCAGCCGCAGGCACGGCTGAACGCGCGTCTTTTGACCTGCATCGATACGTTAGCCCACGGTGGCCGATAGCTCGTTTAGCGGGCGTCAGCTGCGGAGATACCGGCAGGGAGACAAGTTGCTTTCCGGGGGGATGAAGCAGCTGAAATCGTACCGAATGCGGCGCCGGGCGAGGGGTGATGCCGAGCTGCCGCCACCGGGGCTGCGGGAGAGCGGGCCACTGCGGGAGAGCGGGCCACTGCGCGAGCTCGAATTCACGTGCATGAGCAACCTGCTGTCCTGCACCGCGGAACGGGTGTACTTCAAGGACCTGCAGAGCCGGTTCCTTTTGGTCAGCGCAGGCTGGGCCGCCGCATACGCCCCGGATCGTGCCGCGGCCGAGCTGATCGGGAAGACGGACTTCGACTTTTTCAACCAGGAGCATGCCTCCACCGCTTTTGAAGACGAGCAGCAGATCATCCGCACCGGCGAACCGATCATCGGGAAGCTGGAGCAGGAAACCCATGGCGGCCAGGCGGACGCCTGGGTGTCGAGCACGAAAATGCCACTCCGGGACGAAAGCGGCCGGATCATCGGCACGTTCGGCATCTCGCGCGATGTGACCGCACAGATCAGAGCCGAGAAAGCCCTCGCCCACCAGGCTCTGCACGACCCGCTCACCGGGCTGCCGAACCGCATCGCGCTGCTGGACCGGCTATCCCAGGGGCTGCTCGCCATGGAACGGCACCCTTCACGGCTCGCGGTGCTCTTCATCGATCTGGACAACTTCAAGGAGATCAACGATTCCTGCGGTCACGATGCCGGCGACTTGGTGCTCGCCGAGGCCAGCCGCCGGCTCTCGGCTCTCGCACGGCGCGGGGACACGGTAGCCCGCATCGGCGGGGACGAGTTCGTGATGCTGTGCGGGGAGCTGGCCAGTCACGCCGTCGTCCGTCTCATAGGCGACCGGATCATCCGGTCGATCGCTGTGCCCTACACCGGCAGCGGGCGGGACTTCTCCGTCACCTGCAGCGTCGGTATCGTCGTGACCAGCGACGTCGCCGCCGAGCCCAACCGGCTGATCAGCAACGCTGACATGGCGATGTACGAAGCAAAAAAGGCCGGACGCAACCGCTATCAGGTCTACGACCCGGCGCATTGCGCCCGGCCGGAGAAGAACATACTGCACAACGAGCTGTGCCGCGCCATCGAGAATTCTGAGCTGTTCCTGGTCTACCAGCCGCTGTTCTCGCTGAAAGCGCGGTCGCTGACCGGTGTCGAGGCACTCGTGCGCTGGCGCCATCCCAGCGGCGCGGTCATGCCACCCAGCGACTTCATCCCCTTCGCCGAGGAAAATGGCCTGATCGGGAAGCTCGGCTCGTTCGTGCTGGACGAAGCCTGCCGCCAGCTCGCCGACTGGGCTGCGCGGGACGGCTGGCCGGGTGCCTTCACCATGGCGGTCAACGTCTCCGGGCACGAGCTTTCGGATCCCGGGCTCCCCGGGCGAGTGGCCGAGATGGTCCGGTGTCATGGCCTTCATCCACCGCAGCTGTGCCTGGAGATCACCGAGACCGCACTCATTGCGGAAGTTGGCGACGTCCAGGAGACCCTGTCCGCGCTATCGGCGATCGGCGTGCGCATTGCCCTTGATGACTTCGGGACCGGCTATTCCACGCTCGTATATCTTCAGCGACTGAACGCGGACATCCTGAAAATCGACCGCAGCTTCGTTGAGCACATCAGCCGGAGTACCCGCGACCGCGAGATCGTCGCCGCCGTGACGGCGATGTCCCACGCACTTGGGATGACCGTGGTCGGCGAGGGCATCGAAACGAGCCATCAGCTCGCTACCCTGGCCGGCCTGGACTGCGACGAAGGTCAGGGGCGGCTCTTCGGGCACCCACTCTCCCCCGAAGCAGTTGTCACCCTGATGGAAAGCCGCCAGGGCGCTGGGCCGCGCGGGAAAAACCCTGTCTCGCACGCAGAATGGCCCACTCCGTCAGGTTCACAGTACAAGCCTACTATCTAGAACACGTGTTTGCTATCTAAAGCACGCTAAATGGGTAAACTGCTCTCACCCCTGTTCGCCGGGGCCGGCGGAGCGTACGTTAAAAGTACTGCTCCGGTCCCCGGCAGCTGCGCCCGCGATGTTGCGGCTGTGCAGCAAGGTTCCGGAGTTTTTTCGTGCGCGGGCCGGTCCCGGCCAGGCGCCAGGCCAGGGATGGTGAATGCCATGGCACCGCCCGGTCTGTCACCTGCTCACTAGCCAGGATAACGCTGGCCGCACCGAGCGGCAGGCAGACTGGAGGCACCAGTGAGCACGCCCAGTGGACCGGGCCGGCCCGCGCCGCCGCAGGCCCGGCGGCACGTGATGTCAACCGGCACAGCCCTCTTCCTGATCGCGGTCGGGGCAATCTTGCGGTTCGCGTTCGCCGCCGCATCCACCCACGGCCTGAACGTGCACGTCGTGGGCGTCATCCTGATCCTGATCGGTGTTATAGGCCTGGTGCTGTCGCTGGTGATGAGCAGCCCGCTGAACCCCCGCCGCGTGCGCCCGCGCCCGCCGAACGCGCGCCGCCTGAACCCGCGCCCGCCGAACGCGCGCCGGCTGAGCCTGTTCGAGCCGGCCCCGCAGCCGCGGCAACCCGGGCGTGAACGAGATCAAGGAGGCTGCAGCCGAAGACGTCGCGACGATCCAGGAGGATGACAAGTTCTTCCGCCCGGCCGGGCCCGACGGCGGCGAAGACGATCTGTGAACCGCTGCCCCCGACGCCATCAGGGCGGATTGTTGTTCACCGCCGGTTTGGGGGACAGTAGTCGCGCATCGGGCGTAGGCGTGAAACCCGCAGGTGGCGGTCACGGTAGTACAGCGACCAGCGCCCGGTCGTCTTGGTGTAGCGCAGCCGCGCTAGCAGGTGATCCTTGAGCACCTGGTGGTGGGGCGGGCCGAACAGCACCCGGTGATAGACCAGCGATGGCCGCTCGGGTCAGCACCGTCTCGATCGTCCGCCTTCATCGGGCCTGGCCACCATTACGGGCCTGCGGAGCGCTGGCCACCGTCTCCCCTCCCCCACGCCACGCTGGCGGCCCGTCAGCCGGAGTAAACGAAAGCCATGCCCGGCGAGCCGCAATCGGGAAAGATACCGGGCGGCACGAAGTCTGGCCGGGCACGGGGGTGCGGGATGAAGTTCGCTGGGGAGCGGCTCCGGCTGTCGGCGAGTGACGTCGCCAACTTCGTGGCGTGCCAGCACCGGACCCGGCTGGACCTGCTGGAGGCCCGGAGAGCGCTGCGCCGGGTGCGGGAGTTCGACCTCGGTTTCGAGGATCTGGTGAAGCGCGGCGAGGCGCACGAGCTGACCGTGCTGGAGCGGTTCCGGGCGGACGGCCGCTCAATCACGGAGATAAGCCAGCGCCCGGACGCCGACGCCGAGCCGGCTCAGGCCACGCTGGAGGCCATCCGTAGCGGAACCGACGTCATCTACCAGGGCGTGCTGCTGGGCGCGAGCCCGGACGGAGGGACGGCGCTGCTGGGGCGGCCGGACTTCCTGGTGCGCGCCGACCTGCTCGCAGCCCCGGATGGGGAGCCGCGCCCGGACGAGCTCCATTACGAGGTCGTGGACGCCAAGCTGGCCCGGACCGCCAAGGCGCGCGCGGTCGCGCAGACCGCGTTCTACTCCCACCTGCTTGCGGCGCTGCAGGGCGTCCGGCCCCGCTGGATGCACCTGGCGCTCGGCCGGGGCGAACTGGTCGCGCTGAAGGTCGGCGACTACGCGGCCTACGAACGGCAGGCCAGGCGGGCCCTGGGCACGTTCGTCGCCGCCGACCCGGGCCACAACCCGCCCACCGATCCTTACCCGGAGCCGGTGGAGCACTGCGTGATCTGCCGCTGGGATGACCTGTGCAAAGACCGCAGGCGCCGTGACGATGACCTGTCGCTCGTCGCCGGGATCACCAAGGACCAGCGGCGGACGCTGAAGACGGCCGGGGTTTCGACCAGGCGCGGGCTGGCATCCCTGGACGTTCTTCCCGGCGGTAACGGAGTGAGCCGGCAATCCCTGGAAGGTGCCCGGCTGCAGGCCCGCTTGCAGGTGGCCAGCGAGGATGAGGGCCGCATCCGTTACGAGATCTTGGATCCCGAACGGGACGTGGCGGGAGAACTCCTGATCAACCGGGGACTCCTCGCGCTGCCCGTGCCGGTTACCGGTGACCTTTTCTTCGATATAGAAGGGGCGCGGTATTACTCCGAAGATGGCAAGGAATTCGGGCTGCAATACCTGTTCGGCGTCGTCGACACGGCCGACACCGACGCCCGCGGCCGGCCCCGTTACACGCAGATCTGGGCCTTCGACCGGCCAGAGGAGAAGCGCGCGTTCGAGGAACTGATCGACTTCATCACCGAACGGCGCCGGCGTCACCCTGGCCTGCACGTGTACCACTACAACCACTACGAGCCCACGTCGGTCGACCACCTCACCGAGCTGCACGGCACCCGCCAGGAGGCCGTCGGCCGGCTGATGGGCCGCTTCGCGACCCGTGAGGACGAGGTGGACGACCTGTTCCGGCGAGGCGTGTTCGTCGACCTGTACCGGGTCGTTCGGCAGGGCGTCCGGGCGGGCGTGGAGAGCTACTCGATCAAGCGGCTGGAACCGCTCGTCAGCTACACCCGGCAGATGGATCTGCGGCAGGCGACCGAGAACCTGATCGCCTTCGAGGCATCGCTGGAGGACGGCACCGCCCGGGACGCCGGGGAGACGAAACGGGTTGTCGCCGTCTACAACGAGGACGACTGCCGGGCCACGCTGGCGCTCCGGGACTGGCTGGAGGAGCGGCGGGCCGAGCTGGCCAGGTCGTCTGGGTGAGGACCTGCCGCGTCCCACCGCTGTGGAGGAGCCGGAGACCACGGAGGATCCCGAGGTCACCCGGATCCGTTCGGCACTGCTGGCCGGCTTGCCCGCAGATGCGTCGGAGCGGACGGAGGAGCAGAAGGCCAAGGCGCTCCTGGCGGACCTGCTCGACTGGCACCGGCGCGATGCGAAGCCGGAGTGGTGGCGTTACTTCTACGTCCGCACGCTGAGCGCCCTGGACCTGGTTGACGAGCCGGACGCGCTGGGCGGCCGACCGGCGGAGATGTGGTCGGCCAGGTGAAGAGGTCGGTGGTGCGGCGGTTCGCGTTCCCGCCACAGGAGTACAAGTTCAAGCGCGGGGATACCGCCGTCGATCCGGCTTCGGGCAGGGGGTGGACGGTCTGGGGCGTGGACGACGAGCACGGGACCATCGACGTGAAAGTCGGCCGGGACTATGCGGGGCCATGGCCGACCGCGCTGGTCGAGGACAGCCCGGTCAACACCAAAGTGCTGGCCGAGCGGCTCCGTGACCTCGGCGACCGGGTGGTACGCGAAGGCGTGACCGGGCAGGATGCCGGGACTGCGCTCCTGCTGCGCCTGCGGCCTGATGTCGGTGCCGGTCCGGCTGGGCCGTTGCGCGGCGACGGCGAATCGGTGACCGACGCGGCGGTCCGGCTCGTCCTCGCCCTCCGCGACTCCTACCTGCCGATCCAGGGGCCACCCGGGACCGGGAAGACGTTCACCGCCGCCGGGCAGATCCTCGAGCTCATCAAGGCCGGGCGCACGGTCGGCATCACCGGCCCCTCCCACGCCGTCATCCACAACCTGCTCGGCAAGGTCGTCTCACGCGCCGACGAGCTGGGCGTGGTCCGCCCGCGCATCGGCCAGCGCCCTGGCCAGGACACGTCGTATCTGCATCCGGAAGCGGCCGGCCTGGAGCATGGGGCTTTGGAGACCGGACTACGGGACGGCGACCTGGACATAGGGGCCGGAACGGCCTGGCTCTGGGCGCGCGAGCAGTTCCAGGGAAGCGTGGACACGCTGTTCGTCGACGAGGCCGGCCAGATGTCGCTGGCCAACATCCTGGCCGTAGCCGGCGCGGCCCGGAACCTCGTCCTGATCGGCGACCCCCAGCAGCTCGCCCAGCCCAGCCAGGCCGCCCATCCCCCCGGCGCGGGCGTGTCGGCGCTGGAGCACATCCTCGGCGACCACGCGACCGTGCGGCCGGACGCGGGCCTGCTCCTCGACCAGACCTGGCGGATGCACCCGCGGCTGTGCCGGTTCACGTCGGAGACGTTCTACGACGGGAAGCTGAGTTACGCCAAGGGGCTGGAACGCCAGGAGATCCTGGGTGATGTGGCGCTCCGCGGTTCGGGGCTGCGGGTGGTGGAGGTTACGCACGAGGGGAACACGAACGCTTCGCCGGAGGAGGCCGCTGAGGTGGCGCGGCTTGTGCGCGGGCTGGTAGGGCGGGAGTGGCAGGACAAGGACGGGGTGCGGCGGGTTATTGGGGCGGGTGAGGTGCTCGTCGTCACGCCATACAACGCGCAGATCAGGGCGATTGAGGATGCGCTGGTGCAGGGCGAGGTGCCCGGGTGGGGTGAGGGTCGGTACGGTCGACAAGTTCCAGGGGCGCGAGGCTCCCGTCGCGATCTACTCGATGGCGACGTCGTCTGCTGATGATGCGCCGCGGGGGCTGGAGTTCTTGTACGACCCGCACCGGCTGAACGTGGCGACGTCCAGGGCCAGGGCGATGGCGGTCGTGGTGGCGAGCAGTGACCTGATCCGGGTGGCTTGTCGGACGCCGCGGCAGATGTACTTGGCCAATGCTCTCTGCCGGGCGTGGGAGGCGGGCTGCTTAGCCTTTGTCAGAGACGGCTCACCCCCGACCCCGGCCAGTATTCGCCGTAGCCGCACCGTCGATGAGGTTACACGTAAGGACAGCGAAGCTGCGCTCTTGTGGTTCGCCCAAGGGCTCGATGTGGATCTATCCAACTCCGAAGAATCTTGAGAAGCCGCGCCAGCGATATCCGTCATGACACCTCTGTGCCATACCAGCAGTAATCATTTTTCTTGTCCGGTTATTTGCGCTGTGAGACCTGCCGTTTCGTTCATCGGACGAAGGATCGGCTTCAGGGCCGTCTCGCCACGCCACAATAACCGGACATGCGCGACCGCGCTTGGCAGTGCTAATCAGGACCCTATGTACCGAATGGCGTATTGTGCGCCTTCGAGTTGGCTTGTCCCGAAGGGCGGAGGCAGGCTCAGGTGACAGGTGGGCTACCACCGCGGTCTGTAGCATGTGTCCCTGTCGGGGGGTGAATACCTTGAGCAGGCATCTTGGGAGGCGGGAGATGGGCACGCAGCGCGTCTATCAGATAGCGGACAGCCAGCTGACGATCGATGTCGGCAGTGTGCTGGACATCGCAGCCGAGGTCGTAGTCAGTTCTGACGACTACCTGCTGACTATGGGCGGAGGGGTATCAGCTGCCATACGAGCGGCAGCCGGGACCGCTTTAGTATTGGATGCCGCAAAGGCAGTGCCCAGGGAGGCAGGCGACGTCGTGGTGACGACCGCCGGCGCGCTGCCTTCTCGGTACGTGTTTCACGTTGTAACGATCGGCCCGGACCAACAGGAAGATCCCAGCGCGGTCCCCGAACTCGTGCGACGCGCCACTCGGGCATGCCTTGAGATCATGCAGCCCTTGGGCGTCGGCTCTATCGTCTTCCCTGCCCTCGGCACGGGCGTCGCCGGCTACCCGATCGAAGCCTCGGCTGCTGCGATGGCCGGGGTGATCACCGAGGTACTCGCCAAAACCAGCTGGCGTCTCCATGTATCGATCATGCTCATGTCCCGCACCCTAGCTTCGCCGATGGAGTATTTGGCCTTCTACGAAGAATTCGCCAAGCGAGTGCCTCAACTTGCCGCGCAGGAAATGGCTCAGCCGACAATTGCGCGGGCTGCGCAGCCGAAGCCAGTCATGTCCGACCTGCTAGATCTGGAACAACAGCGGGGGACACTTGAACAGGAACTGATTGACCTTCACAACGGGGACGGAGACCCCGCTCGCGAGGTTAAACTGCGCCAAGCACTTGAGCGGAATACCGATCAGCGTCTCCGTGCCGCACAACGCGAGCAATCAAGCCACAGAAGTGCTGCCTCGGTTTTCGTGTCCTACGCCCATGAGGACGAGGGGCTGCGCAACAAGCTCTCTGATCATCTCGGCGGGCTACGCCACGGTGGTTACATCGAGGACTGGAGCGACGGTCAGATCCTTCCCGGCCAGGAGTGGGCATCCGAGATCATCCAACGGCTCGACGATGCCGATATCATCCTGCTGCTCGTCACCTCCAGCTTCCTCGGATCGGAGTTCATTGGCACGGTTGAACTCGTCAGGGCCCTGGAACGACACCGCCTCGGCGAAGCCGTCGTGATTCCGGTGATCCTCAAGCCTGCAGACTGGCAAAGCGCGGGTCTTGCGGGACTGCTAGCACTACCCAAAGACGGCAAAGCCGTCAGCACCTGGCCAGACTCCGATGCCGCTTACCTAGACATCGCCCAAGGACTGCGCCGCACGATCGACGCCTGGCGGGCCAGCAAACGATAACCGTAGATGCACATCAAAGCGTCGAGTTGGGCTACGACGAGGACCAGGAAGCACGGTCCGTCGGCCCACTGCAAGGAAGAAGCCACGTCACCCTGAATATTGCCAGTAGGACCACTCTGGCAGCGTGTAAGGGTCACACTTCTTCGGTCTTGACGGTGAACCGTACCGGCTCCGCGAGGGTCTGCAAGGCTGAATCGAGATCTGCGAGACGGGCGGCGAGGGTGGCGACCGCGAGGCGTTTGGGGAGCGCTTCGCTGAACTTGAGGCCAGCCAGGGCCCGCTCGTCAACGTCGGGCAGGCAGAGCCGGTCAGGGGCGTCGGCTGAACCGGCCTTCCATATCTCCGGCGTTAGGTCGGATCGCAGCCGGAGGCTGGCGTCGTCGAAGCGCTGGACGTTGTCGGTGAGGCTGGACAGGGTGGCGGCGAGAGTTGCGTTGCCCCGGTAGCCGGCCCACGTCCACCAGCGGACGTCCTCACCGGCTCGGACGATGACTGTGCCGCCCGGATGAACGGTAGGCAGGCGCTTGTCGCGGACCTCGGCCAGTATCCGCTTGGCCCGCTGGGTCAGCGCCACAGGTGGATCAGCACCGAGGAGCACTGCGCGGGCAGCATGCGCCAGCTCAAAGCTCGCTCCTGAGACGCCCGGGGTGAGCCAGCGCGCTCTGCCGCCGCCTTCGGCGGGCTCCACGTAGCAGCGGCGGCGCTTCCAGTCGGTCCACGTCACCCTCCAGCTGCGGCCGCCAAGGAGCAGCAGCCTGGGGCCATCTGTCTTCTCAGTCAGCAGCATTGGGTCGGTCCGCCCGATCTCCTGACGGCCGGCCAGGACCGTGAACTGGGGCGGGGCGGTGAACACGGCCGTCATGCTCATGAAGTGGCGCCGGCCGAACCGCAGCTCCGCGTTGGGACCAATGAACAGCAGCTCGCCGTCCTGGTCGATGAAGCCCTGCTCGACCAGATACCGCACGATCGGTTCGGCGCTGCGGTCGAAAGGCGCAAGTCCGTTCCACGCTTCGGCCCACAGCCGGCTCCCGATCCGGTGTTCCTGGAGGCACAGGGCCAGCAGCTGCTGGGCGACGATGTGGCGCGGCTCGGGCGGCGCGACTACCGGCTCGACGTATCCCTGTCCCCACAGGTGCAGTAGGCCGGCGGACCACAACAGTGATCCCTTATTCAGCGTCAGGAACAGGCAGTTTCGTGTGTTCCCGGCGCGACGTCCGGTGCGTCCGATGCGCTGAAGGAATGCCGCCACGGACGGCGGGTCGTTCACCTGGATGACGCGATCAAGGTCACCGACGTCGATGCCCAGCTCAAGCGTCGACGTCGCGACGATGACACAGTCGCGTCCTTCGGCGAACGCCTGCTCCGCGCGGCGGCGTTCGTCGATCGACAGCGACGCATGGGACAGGTACGTGGTCACGCCGCGTTCCCGCAGCTCGGCGCCTATCTCCTCCACGAGTTGCCGCGAGTCGCAGAAGACCAGCCGCTTCTCCCCCCGATGCAGGGTAGCGATCACGGTGGCGGCGTTGCTCACCGAGCCTACGTAGTCGAGCTCGATGTCAGCCGGCGCAGGCGTGCTCTCCCCCGCCGCGACGCGGGCCGGTGCGGCACCGACCGGTGCGGGGGACGTCTCCGGTGTGACGACCACGGCCGGGCGCTGGTCCCGGCCGGTGCCCTGAAGCCAGCCCAGCAACTCATCAGGGTTGCCGACGGTAGCCGACAGACCTATTCGCTGGATGGGGCGTCCCGTTACCCGGGTCAGGCGCTCCAGCACGGCGAGCAGGTGCCAGCCCCGGTCATCCCCGGCGAAGGCGTGCACCTCGTCGATCACGATGGCCCGCAGATCCGAGAACATCCGGCCGTGCTCGACTCTGAGGCTGATCAGCATGGCTTCCAGCGACTCGGGCGTGGTCAGCAGCACATCCGGCGGCTCGCGGAGGATCCGCTGCCGCGCTGATGCCGTGACGTCGCCGTGCCAGACAGCGACCCGTCGCCCGAGCCAGCTCACATAGAGCTCCAGTCTGGGCAGCAGGTTGTTCAGCAGCGCCTTCAGGGGACAGACGTAGATGACCGAAAGGCCGGACCAGTGTTGCTGGTCCATGGCGGTCAGCAGGGGGAAGACGGCCGCTTCCGTCTTTCCGCCCGCGGTGGGCGCGAGGAGCAACGCGTCCGCACCGTCCAGCACCGGGCCGACGGCCTGGTCCTGCAGTGCCCGCAGCGCCTGCCAGCCGAGGCTGTTGACGAGGTGATGGACGACGACGGGATGCAGCCGGTCGAGCCCCGGGGTCACTGCGCCTCATCCGCCGCTGAAATCGTCGTCACGGCAGGTCGAGGTCGATGTCGTCGGCCCGGGCCGCGGACGGCATAGTGCCAGCCGCGGCGCTGCGTTCCTGCTCGGACAGCTCGCCCGCCGCCAGCGTCAGCGTGTAGTGGCGGCGCGGATCGAAGTCCGGGAACTGGTCGACCCGGTCCAGGACGTCCGCGACGAGCTTCTTCAGGAACACCCGCGGCGCGACTCCGGTCTTTCCGCCCAGTGATCCGGTGACGGCATCGGCCAGCTCGCGAACGTAAGTGTCGTCCACTGTCTTGACGATGCGGTCCGGTTCCTCCGCCCCGTCCACGTACAGATCACGGACCTTGGCGCCGAGGGCGAGCAGCGACTCGCGGTCGAACCCGGGCAGCCTGAGCTGGACCGCGCGTGGGTTGTCGAACCGGGCATCGGTTGAGAAATCGGTGGCCAGGCGCTGTGCCAGCGGCGGCAGCCGTGACACCCCGCTGGGGCCGTCGTAAAAGGCAGCAGTACCGGTGACGACGAGGAAGAAACCTGGATAGCGGCCGGCGTCGATCTCGTCGAGCAACTGGCGGAGCGCGTTGAACGCCTTGTCGCGGACGTCACCGCGGACCCGCTGCAACGTCTCACCTCGTCCAGGACGAGCAGCAGCCCCGGATGCCCCGCGTCGCGGAGCACTTCCAGCAGACCCTGCAGGAACCCCATGGCACCGAAATGGTCCAGCTCGCCCCGGATCCCGGCGCGGCGCTTGGCCGCCGCCGCGACGTGCGGCTGCCCCCCCAGCCACGCGGCCAGGGCGTCCGCCACCGCAGCGTCCCCGGCCATCACGGCCGAACGATACGCGCGCAGAGCCTGCGCGAAGGCGGGGGTCCGGACGGAGACAGCCGCGAGCCGCTGTTCCAGGAGCAGTTCCACGGCGGCGTTCACCCCCTCGTCCCCGCGCCCGGCCAGGCCGGGATCGGCGGCGGTTACGTCGGACTCCAGCGTGAACAACCAGGAATCCAGCACCGGGCGGAACGCGCTCGGCGGGAAGGCGGCCGTGCGGAGGGCCTCGCCGATCCGCCGGTAGACGGTCTCCAGCTTGTGCAGCGGAGTCTCGGTCTCGGAGATCTGCACCTCGGCGGTGGCGAACCCTCCGCGCAGGGCCCGTTCGGCCAGGTAACGGGTGAGGAAGGTCTTGCCGGCGCCATACTCGCCACGGACGGCCTTGAACGCGGACCCGCCCCCGGCCACGGCGTTCAGGTCGGCGTCCAGGGCCGGAGTGAAGCGCTCCAGCCCGACGGCCAGCAGGTCCAGGCCGTTCGCCGGAACAGTGCCCCGCCGCAGGGCGTCGATGACCTCGCGCCGGCGCCGCGGGGAAACCTGCTCGTTCACGAGCCGATCCCGAATTGCTCGCGCAGCAGGTCTTCGTCCAGGATGAGCGTGGCCCCGTCGGCGTCGACACGTAGTACGGGATATCCCTCGACGTTCAGCAGCCGCTGGACGTGCAGGATGGCCCCGCGCAGAGTGACCGGTGACACCTGGAGCGCTGTCGCGGCTGCTGCGGGTGCCAGCCGGCGGCTAGGCCCGGCCAGGAGGACATCAAGCAGCCCGCGTACCTGCTCGTCGGAGACGGACACGCGGCCGGCGACCCGTTTCTGCGTGGTGTAGGAAGGTGACCGGAGCACTGCCGAGGCGGCGGTGCTGACCGGCGCAACCGCCGGCGACAGAATCTGCGCTGGCTCGGTACCGGGCTCGTCGAACAGGGTGGGCGCGGCCTCTTGCGGCCGCCGGCGGAAGTCTGCGGCGGGCCGTGGCTGGCCTGGGGCCGCCGGCTGGGAGGCGGCGGGCATGCGAGCCGGCCCGTCGGTGTCGAGGGGATCCAGCCTCCCGCCTGGAGGCAGGCGGTGTCATCCCCACCATCCCCCTGCTCGAGCGGATCTCCGCGGCCCTCGACGCCGACCTCATCGTCGCGATATCCCCCCACGCCGCCTGATACCAGGGAGAGCTGATCGACTTCGCCCTGTCGCCCCGCTTCGACCGATTCAGGCGCCGACCGGTTAGGGCGTAGTCCCATAGATCTTGGTTGCCGGTTTCCGGTTGGATTGGGCCGTGGATGAGGACCGGCTGAAGCGGCATGACCTGACCGATGCGGAATGGGCGCGGCTGGCGCCGTTGCTGCCCGCTCATCCGCGGCAGGGGCACCGGTGGAATGATCACCGGCTGGTGATGGACGGCATCTTTTCCCGTACCCGGGTGGGGTGCCCGTGGCGGGATCTGCCGCAGCGGTCCGGGAACTGGAAGACGGTCTATAACCGGCATCGCCGCTGGTCTGCCGACGGGACCTGGGAGATGATCCTGGACGCGCTGCGGGCTGGGTGCGATGAGCGTGATGGGCCGGGCTGGACGGTCGCGGCCGATGCCACGGTGGTGCGGGCCCATCAGCACGCGGCCGGGGCACGCCATCAGCCGCCCGCCGACGTGGACCCGGCGCGGCTGGCCCCAGCGGAGCTGAGCGCCCCGGTGCGCCTCAGGGGCACCATCGAATGAAAAGAACCGGGAGGCGCTGGGCCGGTCCCGGGGCGGGCTGACCAGCAAGATCCACCAGCTCGCCGAGATGAGGTGCCGGCCGCTGGCCCGGATCACCAGCGCCGGGCAGCGGCACGACTCCCTCGCCTTCGCCCCCGCTCATGGATCAGCCCAAGATCGCACGGCGCGGTCGTGGCCGGCCCGGACCCGGCCCGGGCGGGTGCTGGGCGATAAGGCCTACTCCAGCACCGCGATCCGGGCCCACCTGCGCCGGCGCGGCATCAAAGCCACCATCCCCGAACCATCTGACCAGGCCCGTAACCGGCAGCGGCGCGGCAGCAACGGCGGCCGCCCGCCCGCCTTCGACCCCACCGCCTACAAGGACCGCAACACCGTCGAACGCGCCTTCAGCCAGCTCCGCCAGCACCGCGCCGTCGCCACCCGATTCGACAAACGCGACTTCGTTTGGCGCGGCACCATCGACGTCGCCTCAATCCGGATCTGGCTCCGACATCCCGTCACATGATCTAAAAGACACGCTCTAGCCGCTGGTTATCACCTCGACTGTGCCGAGATTGTCGCTAGCGGCACCCTATTCGCAGGCGGCTCCTCGCCTGCCTATGTGCCGCAGCAATCCGCCAGCTCGCTCACCACGGCATCATTTACGCCAGTAAGCAATTTCAATTCTGCTGGCGATCATCTTACTCCCAGGCACTCAGCGGAACCCTTCCTATCATTCGGAAATACCGTGCGATATTATATTGCAGAAGACTAAAAGACCCTATGGAGGGCCTGAAAAGAGCGCATCATGAAGCGCAAGACAGTAGCACGAGTCCTGGCACTGGGCATGGTCCCGGCGGCACTCGGAGCCACCGCGGCAGCGGCATCCGCCAGCACGGCACAGCCGAACGCGCCCGCAGCCACCGTCACCTTGCGTGACGCGGCCGGGCAGTATGTCCAGGTCAACGCCCGCGGGCAGGTGTCCATGGGTCATCAGGCTGCCAGGTTCACCAAGGTGGCCGAGCGGGGCGGCAGGTACGAGCTGAAGTACGGCTCGGGCCGTAACGCGAAGTACCTGACGGTTAGCTCGTTTGGTGCCAGCCTCGGCCGGAACGGAACTCAGTTCGCTCCTGGCCAGACCAGCAGGCAGTTCCGCGGTTACACCACCATCGATGTCGGCCGGTACCTGCTGACCGCGAACGGTTCCCGGCTCACCGAGGCTGCCCAGGGGCGGCACGGTCCGACCGTGAACCAGGAGTGGAAGTGAAAGTTGGCCACTGATCCCCTTCCCTGCTAGACAAGTTCCCTTGCGGCGCCGGCAACCATACCGGCGCCGTCCGGCATTCTCAGTGGCTCTGGCTCGGTTACTAATGCTGCGTCGGTTGCCGCACAGGCAGCCTTCCCCGAGCCTCCGTTTGTCAGATGGCTCAAGAGGCTGGCCGATAAGGCCTACTCCAGCACCGCGATCCGCGCTCACCTGCGCCTGGCGCGGGATCCAGGCCACGATTCCCGAGCCCGCGGACCAGGCCCGCAACCGGGTCCGGCGCGGCAGCAAAGGTGGAAGGCCGCCCGCCTTCGACGCTGCCGCGCACAAGCAGCGCAACATCGTCGAGCGGGCCTTCTGCCAGCTCCGCCAGCACCGCGCCGTCGCGACCAGGTAAGACAAACGCAACTTCGTTCTGACGCGGAACCGTCGACGTGGCCTCTATCCGGATCTGGCTCCATCACCCCGCTACATGATCTGCGGCGAGACCGGCAACCGCCCGGCGGCCCGGATTCACCCGGCGAGATTACCGCCAGTTGCCCGGCCGTGGTCATGGCGCACGGTTTCTGCGCGGTGAAGGAGATGTACCCCGGGCAGCTTCGCCGCGGCCGGGCGCCGCAGGCGACCATCTGGTGCCCTCCGGTGGCCTCACGCATCGCTACCCCCAGAAGATCGCGGTCGGGTCGGCGTCGATCTCCCGCAGGAGGTCATCAACGTGCGCCGATGGCGCGAACCCGTCGTAAGCATGGAACCGCAGGTGGCGGTCACGCCGGAACAGCGACCAGCGCCCGCTCGCCTTGGTGTAGCGCAGCCGTGCGATGGGAAACCGTGTCCACTCCGGGCCGGCCTCCGGCCGCCCGGGCGCCCTGCATTCCACGATCGTCAGATGCCGCGGCGCGACCTCACATTCCACCCGTATCTGGTCGCGGACGTGCGCGGGAACGCGCTGCTCACACCAGCGCCGCACCCGCGCCACGTCCAGCTCAGGCAATCCTGTTCCCGCCACCCGCCGAGTCTTGCAGAACGCGACCCACCCGGAGACCAGGCGCTGCTTGATCCCGCTGGTCCTTGGAGGCCGGCGAGCGCTGGGATAACGCTGGCCGCCGTCCACGACGATGTTGCCCCCGGTGATCCACGATGCCCGCTCCCGACAGCAGGAACGTGACCACGTCCGCGGCCTTCGAGGGTGTCCCAAGCGAGCAGGGTCCGTGGCTTGTTGACCAGGCCGTCGCCTTCGGGATCGGATCATCCATAACCGGCTCACTCTGGTCACGCCATCGGATCAGCCTTCTTCCTTTTTGGCGCCGCAGTAACGGCCTTGGCCTGGTTGCGGGCAGCTCGAAAGCGTTGCTGGGCGCCTTGTTTGGTGAGTCCGTAGCACGCGCCGATCTCATTCCAAGTGGCACCGGCCTTGCGGGCGGCCTCAACCTGGGCAGCCTCCAGCTCCTCTGCCGCTTCTCGCAGGCGCCGGGCAGCTTCGAGCTGGCTAATCGGTCCGTCGGCGACGTCGAGAGCGCCGAGCGCCGCAGTGATCCGCCTGACGGGACTCTTGGAGGCCATCATCACAGCGTATCGACAACCGGTACCGGTCAATGATATGTTGACGCTGCCTGGTCAACATATCGTTGACCTGTCCGAGTCGGAAAGTGGATGATACGCGTGGCTAAGAAGAGCAAGAAGAAGAAGAAGAAGTAGCCGCCCCAACGTGGACGGCAGCGGTCCGGCGATGTACCGCTGCCGTCCACACGCTGAAGTCCTGGGTCGCGGGGCGCCTGCCGCGCCGCTAGGCGACCGTCACTGGGAGCGTGTCGAAGCCGCGCAGGAGAAGCCTGTCCCGGCGGGTCGGTTCGCTCGCGGCGGCGATCTTCGGGAACCGGTTGAGCAGCCGGGGGAAAGCGACTGCGCCCTCGAGCCTGGCCAGCGCGGCGCCGATGCAGAAGTGCGCGCCGCCGCCGAAGCTGAGGGGCCCGCCGTCGGGACGCATGGGATCGAACCTGGCTGGTTCGGTGAATCGGCGCGGATCCCTGTTCCCCGCCCCGAGCAGCGTGACCACCCCGGTTCCCGGGGATACCGGCACGCCGCCCACCTTCGTGTCGTACCCGAGGCGGCTGGTGAGCTGGACGGGCGAATCGAAGCGCAGTACTTCCTCGACAAATGCCGATGGCGGTATTGAGCCGTCCCGGACGCCTTCGCCGGCCGACGGGTGCTGCAGGATGATCTGGAGGCCGTTGCCCAGCAGGTTGGTCGTTGTCTCGAAGCCGGCGACGAGCAGCAGCGTCAGGTTGTGCAGCAGCTCGGCATCGGTGAGCCTGCCATCGTCGGCGTCGCTTACCGCGAGCAGGTCGCTGAGCAGGTCGTCGCGGGGAACGGCGCGCCGCTTGGCCGCCAACTCGGTGAAGTACGCGAGCAACTGGACCGCTGCGGCGTTGATCGCGGGCAGAGTCTCTATGTCGGTAAGTTCAAAGACGCCGGTCAGATCCCTCGCCAAAGGCCGGAATCCTTCCCGGTCCGCCTCCGGGATCCCAATCAACTCGCAGATCACGGTGACCGGCAGCAGGTAGGCAAAGTCATGCATGAACTCGATGGCCGAACCATCCACGCCGCGATCAGCCATGGCGTCGAGCAGCTCATCGGCCATCGCGGCGATCGCAGGCTCCAGGCCGGCGATGCGCCGCGCCGTGAACGTGCGAGCCATCAGGCTCCTGATCCGCGAATGCCGCGGTGCGTTCAGGTTCAGGATCCAGTCCGCCACCTGGACAAACACCGGATTCGCCCGCCATCCGGGGAAGTCCTTGTCGAAACTGGATTCGTCGGAGACGCGGAAGCCGGGATCGCGCAGGACGGAGTTAATGGCGTCGTAACCGACCACCAGCACGTCGCCCGGGCCGAGCTCGATCACCTCGCCGACGTCGTGCAACGCGGCGTACAGCGGATACGGATCTGCCCGCCCCGCTGGCGTGCCGAGCGCGGTGAGAATCTCCATTGTATCCATGGTGTTGCTCCGTCCCTCGTCGGAGGCTGGTGGCCCGCTGCCGTGCGGCCGGGCGTAATCGGTGGCCGATGCCGGCCCTGCGCGGCAATACTCGCCACGGTAGCTGAGACGATAAGTACTATCGCGTTTTAATGTCAAGCTATATCGCGTTGCCCTCCGGAGTCCTGGCGTCCGAAGGCTGCAAGGCGGCGCCCGCCACAAAAGCTGCGCCTGGGCACCGGCTCCACCCCTGCCCGTGCCCCTAATGGCACTGCGCGGCGGCGGCGTGGTCCGTAACAGCCCCGGGCGGCACTGCGGCAACCCCACTTGCTTATAGCATACGATGCATATAGCTTTCGATGCATGACAGGCTTGTATGCGGTTGAGGTCGAGCCTGAAGTCCGGTCCTGGCTGGCAGGGCTGAGCGATCGCGACTTCGGCCGGGTGGACTTCCACGTCGGGCTGCTCGCCGAGCGTGCCGAAGATCTCGGAGAACCCTATACCCGCCATCTCAGCGGCAAAGTCCGCGAGCTCCGGTTTCACTTACTGGCCCAGCAGACCCGCATCACCTACTGGCTCGCGCCCGGCCGGAGAATCATCCTCCTCACCGTCTTCCGCAAAACCCGCAACGCCGAAACCGCCGAAGTCGCTCGCGCCGTGCACGCCCAGAAAGTCTGCGAGGCCGAGCACGGTCCCGCCCACGACACGTTCGGCCGAGAGGTGCCCTGAGATGACCAGCGATCACTCCTCTTACGACGACCTGGCTCGCGGGCGACGCGAGAGCCCGGGCTATCGCGAGGGCTACGCCGAGGCTCAGCGTGCCTTCCGCATTGGCCAGGCCGTCCGCGAACGCCGCCTGGCCCTCGGCCTGTCCCAAGTCGAACTCGCCGCCCAGGCCGGCATGACCCAGCCCGCACTTTCCCGCCTGGAGGCAGGCGGTGTCATCCCCACCATCCCCCTGCTCGAGCGGATCTCCGCAGCCCTCGACGCCGACCTCATCGTCGCGATATCCCCCCACGCCGCCTGATACCAGGGAGAGCTGATCGACTTCGCCCTGTCGCACCGCTTCGACCGATTCAGGCACCTACCGGTTAGCCGACCTTATGCCTCAGATAACCGATGCCCGCCGACACGATCCATTCTGCCGAATTGGAATCGAGGTCCCAGGGCCGGAGCAGCAGCGTGCGGGTAAGAGCGTCGCGGTCCTGAACCCGCTCTGGCTCCGGGCGCAGCCAGTTCCGCAGTTCTCCGTCCTGCCCCAGTGGTCATCGCCAGGATTGTCCAGGGCGGTCAGGAAGGGCAAGCAAAGCAAGCAGGCGGGGCCACAGGCCGACGTTGGCTTCGGTGGCGGAACGGCCACACAGCCTGGCTATTTACTCAGGCGCGCGGACCGACATCATCAACGCCCACGCCGACCTGCGGGCCGCCCTGGACATGCTGGTCAAGTTCTCTGGGCCGGACCGGCACGGCACGCCCGCAGCGCCGGAGCCACGGCACTAGCTTCAGCCAGCCAGCGCGGCGGCGATCATGGGGTCGACGCGGACCGCGCCCGCGAAATCGACGGTGGTGCTGACCACATCAACCTGGACGTTCTCGCCCGTCCGGGGAGCCTGGACCATCTTCCCGTTCCCGATGTAGATCGCGACGTGCGAGATGTACGTGGGATCGGCCGGGTCGGTGCGGTAGAAGAGCAGGTCGCCCGGCTCGAGCTGGCTGACCGGGACGAGCGGGCCGGTCATCGCCTGGTCGGCGGCCACCCGGGGCATGGCCAGGCCGGCCTGCGTGAACGACCATTTGACCAGGCCTGAGCAGTCGAACGCGGTCGGGCCGGCCGCTCCGTACACGTACGGGCGGCCCACCCGGCTGAGGGCGGCGGTCAGCATCCTGGTGACCTGGACGTGGCTGACGACTCCCCCGGTCGTCTGGGTGGTGAGCGGCTCGATCCAGGTGTTGCGGGGGGTCATCGCTTTTATCGTCATGATCATCGAGGCCGGATTAGCGCGCGGGGCGCTGATCACCACGGCGTTCGACGCGGGCATGCCGAGGGAGCGGGCGACGGTGTGGGAGACCAGCGCGTCGACGCCCGCGATGCCGGTGGCGCCGAACCCGCCGACCCGCAGGCTCACCCGCTTGGCTCCGGCCACGGAGATCACGCTGCCGAGCGACAGCCGGTCCTGGCTGCCGAGCGTGCTGGAGACGACGGCGGCGCCGTTCGCCACGGCCTGCCAGATCTGATTCGAGGCGGCCATCGTCTTGGCCGTGTAGCCGCGGAAGGTGGACGGGTTGACGCCCAGCACGGCGGCGGACGTATTGTTCACCTTCAGCTCGCCCGCCTCGACGGGCTGGGTGGCGGCGACGCCGGGGAGCTTTCTGAGGGCGGTCAGCGTCTTCGCGCTGAGCGATACCGGCGCGACCACCAGCATGTCGGCCTCGACGAGCCCGTGCAGGGGCGCGACGGCGGGGGTGCCGCCAGCGTCCTGTGAGCGTGCGGCGGGCAGCGTCATAGCGGTCAGGCGAATGGCAGCGGGCCCGCTCGCCACTGATCCCGCGCCGGGTCCGGTAACCGGCCAGATAGCCGGAACGCTCAGACCCACTGTCGCTCCAAGCAGTGCGGAAGCAAGCCATTTGCAGCCCATGCGCCAAATCCCCCCGAATGACCTGAACCGGGCTATTCGCCCCAACCGGTCTATGCGCGACTATTCAGCCGTCTGATGCCGATGCACCCCTTCCTTGCTCTGCAGTGAGCCTTCCACCATGTGACGTCAGCGAACCTTTATTTGTTTACGGAATGCGACGCACCGGATTCATGCGGTAACAATTTGGACCGCTAACCGTGGCAAAACGGACAGTTCCGGGCCGCTGCTGCCCTGGGTAGTCAGCGGCGTCATCCGCCAGCCGACAGGATGAAATTGCCTTGATCTTGTAGCCTTCGGACGAGGGGCATCAATCCGGAATCTGGCCGGAGGGAACCGAGTGCCCAGGTCACACGGTGGTATAGGCATCGCCGGCAAAGCCGGCTACGCGGTGGCCTGCGGGCTCTCCGCCGTGGTGCTGGTGGTGAGCGGCTTCGCCTATTACGTGAGGGCCCAGGTAAACAGCATCGGCGGCTCGGACGTCATCAGCGGGGGGCCGCAGACCGGTGCCATGAACATCCTGCTGATGGGCCTGGAAAGCCGCACCGATTATGACGGGAACATCCTGCCGGCCGATCTCCTCGCCGCTATGCACGCGGGCAGCGTGCAAGGCGTCGAGAATGGCGTCGGCGGCCAGGACACGAACACCCTGATCCTTATTCACATCTTCGCGGGCGGGCAGAAGGCGGTCGGCTTCTCGATCCCGCGTGATGACTGGGTGACGTTCCCCCAGCCGTATGACGGTCAGTCGCAGGGCAAGATCGACCAGGCCTACGGCCTCGCCTGGGCTCAGAGCCTGAACCAGACCGCCAATTCCAGCATGAGCAAGGACCAGCGCTACCTGCAGGCCAACGAGGCTGGCCAGGCCGCCACGATCGCCACCGTCACGGCTCTGACCGGGGTGCACGTCGATCACTTCGCAGAGGTCAATCTGGCCGGGTTCTACGAGCTCGCGCAGACCTTCGGCGGCATCGAGGCGTGCCTGAAGTCCTACAACGGGGGCCAGAATCTGCATGACGCTAACTCCGGCTTCAACCAGCCGCACGCCGGTTACCTGTACCTGTCACCCCCGCAGGCGCTGGCGTTCGTACGGGAGCGGGATAACCTCCCCAACGGTGACCTGGACCGTACCCACCGGCAGCAAGCCGTCATCGACTACGTGATCTGGAAGCTTGAGCACGAAGGGATATTCAGCGACCTCGGCCAGCTCACGAGCTTGCTCGGCGTGGCGAAGAAATACGTGATCACCGACTCGGGCTGGCAGATCCTCACGTTCGCCACCGAGATGAAGGCCCTGACCGGGAAGAACCTGACCTTCCAGACGGCGCCGGTCATCACCACCGACGGCCAGATGGATGGCCAGACCGTGAACCTCGTGGATCCGGCCGCGATCAAGCAAGTCGTGCAGAACACCTTTTACCCGCCGCCGCCCGTGACGCAGCCGACGGCGAGCACATCGCCGGGGAATCCGGTGTCGCTGCCGGCCAGCGCGATCACCGTGGACGTCTACAACGGCGGCGGCACGCCCGGGCTGGCCGGTCAGCTGTCGCAGGCGCTGACGTCGGCCGGCTTCAAGGCGGGCAAGGTCGGCAACATCGCCTCCCAGCCGTCCACCCAGGTGCTGTACGGCACGGGAGCGGAGGCGAGCGCGGCGAAGATCGCCGGGTATTTCAACGGCGTGGCCGCAACGCCGGGCAGTTCGGTGGCAGCCGGTCACGTGGAGGTCCTGCTGGGCACGGGCGCCACATCGGTGCCCCCCGGCATCGGCTCAGCCACCTCGTCAGCTTCCCCGGCCAGTTCCCCGTCCGCCAGCCCCACGTCATCGGCGGACAACGGCCAGGCCGGCGCCCCGGTCACAGTGGCCCCGAGCGCGCCATACGGCATTCCCTGCGTGTACTAACGCTCAGCCGGGCCCGCCGGCGTGCCGCTCCTTGTGTTGCGGGGGCGCCGTGTCGCGGAGGGGCGCCCAGCCTGAATTGGTAAGGTACGCGGATGACGACCGTTGCACCATTGCCGCGTTCAATCCGCCGCGCGTTCCACGAGGAACTCGGCCCCGAGCAGCGGTCCGCGCTGCTCAGCTGGCTGGCCTTCACCGGCACCTTTGCTGGGCTGCGCGCGCTCACCTACAGCATCCGGGCCGGCAAGGGCCCCTTCCAGAACATCAGCGTCGGCGGCGAGCACCTGCATCACTACATGTGGGGAATCGGCCTGCTGTCGGGCGTCGGCGCGGTCGCTGTCCGCGGTGAGGAACGGCACCGCCGTCATCCAGCCGTCGCGATCAGCTATGGCACCGGCAATGCGCTCATCGTGGATGAGTTCGCTCTGCTGCTCGACCTGAGGGACGTCTACTGGGCCAAGCAGGGCCGGATCTCGATCGACGTCGGTGTCGGCACTATCGCCCTAGCCGGGTCTTACTTCGCGGCTCTGCCGCTGCTCCGCAGGCTGCAGCGGGACAGGAAGAAGGGGGCGGCTGCGGCCGGGCCGACGGGCGGTGCCGAGACGGCGACCGAATCCACGGTCGGCTGAGGCCGAGCGGGATAGTGACTGCTCGGTGCGGGTAGCTGGCAGTTCAGTTCCTCTGTGGTTGTGAGCCTGGTGATCGTATAGTGACTGCCATGTCGGCCGCCCTGCCTCCCCCGGACGTGCCGGACGTGCCGGTGACCTCGGTGGCCGGCGCGATAGCCCGCATGGAGGCAATCGGGGCGGCGCTTCCCGCAGCCGATGGGCTCGCGTGCTTCAACCGCATGTACCTGGATGTGACCAGCCAGGTGTACAGCGAGCTCAAACAGGGCTTTTACGCCGACCCCGCGTTCATGACCCAGCTGGACGTGGATTTTGCCAACCTGTACTTCGCCGCGGCCGACATGGCGGGCAACCCGGCGGCTGTGCCGCTGGCCTGGCGGCCGCTGGCGGAGCGCCGCGCCGAGGCAGGGATCGAACCGATCCAGTTCGCGCTGGCGGGCATGAACGCCCATATCAACCACGACCTGCCGCTGGCCGTGGTCAGCACCTGCACCGCCCTGGCCACCTCACCGGAGGCCGGCCAGCATTACGCGGACTACCAGAAAGTCGATCAGTTGCTGGACGCGGCCGAGCAGTCCATCCGGCAGTCCTTCGAATCCGCCGCCGAGCTGGCCGTTGATCGTCATCTGACCGCGGTGGCCACCTTGACCTGCAACTGGAGTATGAACAGCGCCCGGGACATGGCGTGGAACAACTCCCTGCTGCTGTGGGCGCTCCGCGACGATCCGGTCCCTCGCGGGCTCTTCCTGGACAGCCTGGCCGCCTCGACAGCACTCGCCAGCCGGATGCTGCTGGTGGCGGTCTGAGACCGCTCCGGCGGGAGCACTCCTGATCGACGGGACGCAGGCCCTCATCGTGGCCAGCCCGGCGCTGATCCGGGTGGCGTGTAAGACGCCGCGGCAGATGTACCTGGCCAACGCTCTCTGCCACGCGTGGGAGATGGAACCGTGACGGGCTGGCCTTTGCGGACAGCCTGGTGTCCGGTCGGCTGAACTGGCCTGGCGGCTATTTCGTTAAGAGGTCGTACGGTCACCTTCGTTAAGAGGTCGTACGGTCACCTTCGTTAAGAGGTCGTACGGTCACCTTCGTTAAGAGGTCGTACGGTCACCGTGGCGAATGTGGTGCTTATGGTGAATAGGTAAGATTTTCCTCGACCGGGATGTCGCGTGAGCTTGGTTCCCGATGACTCACCGGCCTGGCCGTCCGCGCTGGGCCAGGCCGCTGCGATCGGATCGGAGATCGAATCGGTCCAGCGGCAGATCCGCCAGCTGACCGAGCTGCTGGCCGAGCTTCGCCGCCGGCAGCAGGCCTGGGAGACCGGCGGCCGGGGCGAACAAGCGGTCATGCGGGTTCTGGTCGGCATGGATGCGACCTGGCACGTCCTGGCCGACCGGCGCTGGCCCGGCACCCGGCGAGCCAACATCGACGTGATCCTGGCCGGGCCGGGCGGAGTGTTCGTGATCGACGTCAAGACCTGGCGGGCCGAGGTGCGGGTGGAACGGGGCCGGCTATGGCGCGGTGATGCCGATGCCCAGGACGACGTCACCAAGCTGCTGGACCAGACCGCCGCGGTGGAGGAGGTCCTCGCCGGAGCGGGTTTAGCTCCCACCGAGGTCGTGCCGCTGCTGGTGCTGGCGGGCCGCCGGAACGTCCGGGCCCACCTGGACCGGGTCGTCCTCCTAGGCGAGAAGGACCTGGTCCGGGAGCTGGTCAGGTGGGGAGTGCGGCTTCCCCCGGACCTGATCGATCGGCTCATCGCCACGCTGGACCAGGAATGCCCGCCGATGCCGGACGGGGACGCGCCGATGGCGGACGGGGATGCACGCGATCCGCATCGCCCTGCACCCGGCTTGTCGCGGCGCTCCCGGAGCCAGTCCCGGCGTTCAGCTGCTCCGGACCGGCAACCGGGCTCCCCGGTAGCCGGTCCGGAGGACGCGCTGGTGAGCCGGGAAGAGCTCTGGCAGGCCCTGCTGGAAGCGGCGGGACGGGAACCGATCGAGTCCTGGATGACCTGGCTGCACCCGCTGCAGGCCCGGCAGGTGAACCGGGAGTTCTCCGGGCCGTCCCGGATCCGCGGCGGGGCCGGCACCGGGAAAACCGTCCTGGCCCTGCACCGGGCCAGCTACCTGGCCAGCCGGGCCGGCGGGTGCTGTTCACGTCCTTCGTCCGGACCCTGCCGGCGGTGCATGAGGCCCTGTTTGCCCGGCTCGCGCCGTCCCGGCCCGGCCCGGTGACGTTCGTGGGGGTGCACGCACTGGCCAGCCGGCGGCTCAGGGAGAACCAGAACCGCGGCCGGCTGGACGAACGGGGCGCGAAGGCCTGCTTCGCGCAGGCCTGGGAGTCGGCCGGCGAGGGGTCGTCCCTGCCCGGGCTGGGCCGGGACAAGAAGTACTGGCACGACGAGATCAGCTTGGTCATCAAGGGCCGCGGCCTGGTGAATTTCGGTGAGTACGCGCGGCTGGCCCGGGTTGGCCGCCGGGCCCCGCTGACTCCGGCCGCCCGGGCCGACGTGTGGCACCTGTACGAGGACTACCAGGAACGCCTCGCCGGACGGGGCATTCTGGACTGGGCGGACACGCTGCGGATCGCGCGGGACCTGGCCCGGGCGCAGGCGGCGGGCGGAGCCGACACCGGGTTCGACGCGGTGATCGTTGATGAGGTGCAGGACCTTACCTGCGTCGGGCTGCAGTTCCTGCACGCCCTCGTCGGGGACCGCCCGGACGGCTTGCTGATGGTCGGCGACGGTCAGCAGTCGATCTACCCCGGCGGTTTCACCCTGTCCGAGGCGGGCATCTCCGTGGTCGGGCGGTCCACCGTGCTGAACCGCAACTACCGCAACGGCGAGCGGATCCTGCGCTACGCCCTCTCGGTCGTGGCCGCTGACCAGTTCGACGACCTGGACACCAACCCGGTCCCTGGGCAGCGTGACGTGCAGACCGCGCGCCCGGGCGGCACGGTAGTGGAGGCTACCGGAGGTCCGGCCACGCAGGGCGCCGCGTTGCGGGTGCACATCCGGAAACTCCACCATCAGGACGGCGTCCGCTATGGCGACATGGCCGTGCTGGCCCCCACCAACACGGCGGCGGCGCGATGGCGGGACGTCCTGGCCGGCGGGGAGATCCCGGTCATCCCGCTGGAGGAGTACACGGGGACCCCGCGCGACCGGGTCAAGGTCGGGACGTTTTACCGGGCGAAAGGACTGGAGTTCGCCCATGTGCTCATCCCGGACCGCGATCGCTATCCCCGGTCCCGGTTCGCCCACGAGTCCGACGACGCCTACCGGGAGCGCACCGAACTGGAGCGCCGGGTCCTGTTCGTGGCCATGACCCGGGCCCGGGACGGCCTGTGGCTCGGTACCGGCCCGGGATCTCGCTGACGGCTCTCTGGCAACTTCGTCAGCGGACGGTTCTGGAGCAGGAGCGTTCTCCCGAGCGGACGGTGTGTAGTCCCGGTATTTTCGCTCACGTCAGACCCGATTCCGCGAATAGCGCAGTGAGCAGATCGCTGCCTTTGTAAATGATCTTGGTGTGCCAGGATTGCTGTGGCGGGCATGCAGGGCGCCGTCTCCGCGATCGTCACAGCCCTCGGCGCGGACGCCAGCATTGAGCTTTCCGGCTCCGCAGCCCGCGCCCGCCCGGCCGCCTCAGTCACGCCGCTGACCGAATAATCAGCACTTATTAAATGCGCGGAAATATGGCCAGCAAAGCCCTGGCGCACCGACAGTCCCGGCGAAACAGGACGAATGGCACTTCTCAATGGGCCATAGGTCCTCTGTCGGCCCCTATGGCGAGGCGTAAACCGTGATAAGGAAGCCAGATCACCGAGATGACACAGGGGGGTTCATGTCATGGGATATAACCCGTCCGCCGACATTGTGCGGATAGCTGCGGCTGTCGAGAAGGCGCCGTCCGTTTTCAACACACGGCCATGGACGTTCCGGTTCCCTGGTACTGACCGCATCGAGCTGCGGTTGCCCGCCAACCTGGACGGCGTTGATCCTGCGCACGCACGCGAGTACACCATCAGTTGCGGCGCTGCCCTGTTAAACCTGCGGCTCGCCATCCGGGTGGCAGGGCATGATCTTGCGGTGTGGTTGATGCCTGACCCCTACCACGACCGCGCGCTGCTTGCGTCGGTCGAGATCATGACGAGACGGATCAAGAGGCCCACCTTCGACGAGCAGGAACTCTACGAGGCAATCTGGCAACGCCACACGAACCGTTCGCCCTACATCCGCCCGGTGCCGCTTCCCCTCATCGTGGCCATGGAACAGGCAGCGGCCAAGGAAGGTGGCTGGCTCCGGCTGCTGCACCCCCGCCAGGCCAGGAAGTGGATGCGCCTCGCCGCCGAAGTCGACCAAGATCCGGATTTCCGGCCGCCATTCCCGAATTACGTTTCCGCCGCAAATTACGGGCCGCATCCGACGAACCGTTACCCACCAACCCGGCACGACTTCTGGCGCGACGACGAAACACAGCATTTCAGGCGCAGGCCGCAGCTGATGGCGCTCTCAACGGACGACGACAAGCCTCTTGACTGGCTCCGTGCGGGCCAGGCCCTGCAGCGCGCCATCCTGACCGGAACCCGGTACTCGGTGTCGGCTCCGTATGGCCTGACCGCGCAGCACCACGCTCCGGCCCGGTACGGCGTCCCCGCTCGGCATCACCTACTGACCGGGCACGATGAGCTGGCCTATTACGGCCTGTCGGTGTCGTTCCTGACCCAGCCGCTCGAGCGTGACGACGTCCGTGCCGAGCCACGCCACTGGCCGTGGCGATGGCGATTCCCAGAACTGCCGGAGATGGTTCTGCGGGTGGGATATGCCGCTGACGAACCACCTCCCGCACAGCGCCTGCGGCCGGATATTCGCGATGCGTGGCCTCAGCTACCCGAGCAGCCGTCGCAGCGTACTGTGCTCGTCCCGGACTCAGAGCCCGGGACTTAATGGACGGCAGGACACGTCAAACCCGCAGCCCGACACCGGGATGCTGCTGGTCGCGGTCTGAGACCGCCCCGGCGGGAGCACGCCTGATCAACCGGGCGGGAGCACTCCTGATCAACCAGGCACTCCTGGCGCCGCCCGTTCCGGAAACCAGTGACCTTTCTCCAGTATCGAGAATTGCTGTCAGAATAGGCCGATGGCGCAGGTTTTGTGCCCGGTCGTGATCGGCAGGGACGCCGAGCTGGAGGCGGTCGACGCGGCGCTGGCGGCCGCGATGACCGGGCACGGCGGCTGTGTGGTAATCACCGGGGAACCGGGGATCGGCAAGTCGCGGCTGGTGCTGGAGACGGCCGGCCGGGCGGCCAGCCGTGGCATCCGGGTCGTTACTGGCCGGGCGGTGCCGCAGTCAGCGACCGCTGCGTACCGCCCGCTCACGGATGCGCTCGTGCAGCTCCTCCGGGACCGGGCCGTTCCCGGTGACACGACGATGGAGCCCTGGCTGCCCGCGCTGGGCGCGCTGCTGCCGGGGATGGCCGGCCTCGCTCCGGCCAGTGGAACGGCCAGCGGAGAGGTCTCACCGGGGATCCGCGGTGAGGCGCTGATCCAGCTTCTCCGGCGCCTCGCGCCAGAAGGCCTGGTCATCGTGCTGGAGGACCTGCACTGGGCCGACCCGGACACCGTTGCCCTGATGGAGTACCTGGGTGAGCACCTTGATGGCGAGTCGTTGCTGTGCGTACTTACCCTGCGCGCCAACCGGCCGTCGGCCGCACTGGACGTCGCCCGCCGGCAGCGGGGCCGGCCAGGCGTCCTTCACCTCGGGCTTGACCGGCTCAGCGATGAGGACATGGCGCGCATGGTCCATGCCTGCATCCCGGGAGCAGAGGCGGGACTCCTGCGCCGGGTGCAGGCCTCCGCCGAAGGAGTACCGCTGCTGGTGGAAGACCTGCTGGCGTCTCCCGGGCTGCCGGAGTCGTTCACCGAGACGGTCCGCGACCGCCTGGCCGGGTTCAGCGAACCGCAGCGATCGGTGATCGAGGCCGCTGCCATCCTCGGCCGCCACTTCGACTGGGAACTGCTGCCTGCCGTGAGCGGCCAGAGTGCGGCCCTGGTGGCGGAGACGCTAGGGCTCGCTGTCGAGCAACTGCTGGTGAGCGCCGACGGCACGGCCTTCCGCTTTCGCCACGCGCTGACCCGCGAAGCGCTGCTCGATACCATGCTGCCACCCCGCCAGCGGGCCCTGGCCTCGGCGGCGCTCGCCGTTCTTGACGCCGCACACCCGCGCCTGGAAGGCGGCCTGCGCGAGCTGGCCGTCGACCTGGCGAACCGTGCCGGGGACCGCCGCCGCGCCGGAACGCTGCTGAGCGAATCCGGCGGCCAGGCGCTGGCCTGGGGGGCGCTGGCCACCGCGATCGGCACCCTGCGGCGTGCCGCTGACCTCCTCGAAGGCACTCCCGAGCGCGAACGGGCGGAACTTCTTCTGGTGGAATCCCTGGCCCTGGCCGGGAGGGTTGAGGAGGCAGCGGCGGCCGGCGGCCAGCTCATCACCCGGCTCGGGACCGAGGCGGCAGAACTCCGGACGGAGGTCCACCTTCGCCTCAGCCAGGCCGCGGTGGCCGCCTCGCGGTGGCAGATGGCACGTCACCATCTCGGCGCCGCCCGGCACCTGGCCGGAACCAGCCCGCCGGCTGGCGTGCGCGCCCGCATGGGCGTCCTCGATGCCGAGGTCGCCTTCGCCGCCGATGACCTCGATGAGGCCCGGCTTCTCGCCGAGAAAGTCCTCGCCGCCGAGGACGGTGCTCCGGATGTCCGCTGTCACGCGCTGGAGCTCATCGGCCGGAGCCACCGGCTGCGTGATCTGTCCGCCGCCCGCTCCGCATTCGAGCGCGCGCTGGTCACCGCGGAGACCGCAGACCTGCCGTTGTGGCGGCTGCGCGCCCTGCACGAGCTGGGCACCATCGACCTGTTTGATCACGCCGGAGTAGAGCGGTTGTCCGAGGCGCGGCGCGCCGGCGAGCAGATGGGTGCGCTGAGTACCGTGGCTATCCTGGATCTCCAGCTCGCCGCGGGGTTCACCTGCCGCTGGGAACTGGACACCTGTGATGCCCACGCCCAGGCCGCCGTCGCCGCCGCCGAGCGGCTCGGCCTGAACCAGGTCCGGGCCAAGGCGCTGGCGGTACTGGCCGGCAGCGCCAGCATGCGCGCCGACGCGGAGCAGGCCGAGTGGTACGCCGCCCGGGCCATCGCGGCCGATCCGGACGACCGGATGCTCGACGGCTTCTGCTGGGCCAGCCGGGGAGCAGTGGTTCTGCTCGGTGGCGATGCCGCGGCGGCCGCGGAACCCTACGCCCGGGGAATGGCGATCCTGGCCCGCCTTCCGCATGCCGAACCGGCGGGGCTGCGGGCGCTATGGCCGCTGCTCCTGGCCTCACTTGGTGATCGGCGGGCGGCACGGGCGATCGAGGAGGCCCGCCGGCTGGGCGTCGGCGCCTTCCGTATGAACCGCAGCCTTATCGGCTATGCCGAGGCGGTTCTGGCCGGGCGAGCCGGGCAGCGGCAGCGGGCAAACGAACTGGCGGCGGCCTGCGACGCCGGCTTCACGAACTGCGGGGGCTGGGGCGACCTGGCGAGGTTCTGCGCCGCCCCCGCTGCGCTCGCCGGTGGATGGGGCGACCCGCTTCGCTGGCTGGCCGAGGCCGAGGCCGGATTTGATCGCCGGGAACTGCCCCGCCTGGCCGAGCACTGCCGCGAGCTGCTCAAGGAGTCGCAGCCCAATCCCTGGGTGGCAGCGGGAATCACCGCCAGAGAGGCGGACGTGCTGCGCCTTGTCGCCGACGGGCTGGCCAACAAGCAGATCGCAGAACTGCTGAAGCTATCTCCACGCACGGTGGAGAAGCACGTCGAGAGCCTGCTGCGCAAGACCGGCGCTCGCTCCCGGACCGGCCTGGTGGCGGCCGCGTCACCAGCCGGTATCCGCGGCTCCCAGCGGCCGTCTCCTCCCCCGGCCACTACGTAGTCCCGGCTGGCATCTACGTGTTGTTCCCGATGTGACGGCGGGTGGCCAGCTGGCACCCTGGCCTGGCCAGACAGGCCAAGGGAAGGCACCACCAGATGCTCGAAGCCGCGAGACTGACCGTGGCGGTCAAGAACATCGACACGCCCGATGAGCGGTGCGCGTTCGACCACGCCTCGCTCAACGTGGTCAACCTGCCCGGCGTCACGATCGCCCGCACGGTGTATCAGCCCGGCTGGAAGTGGTCGACCGACGTCAAGCCCGTCGTCGGGACGGAGGCCTGCCAGGCGACCCACCACGGCTACATCATCTCCGGCCGGTTCCACGCCCGCATGGACGACGGCCGCGAATACGACTTTGGCCCGGGTGACGCGCACGTGTTGTCGCCCGGTCACGACGCCTGGGTGGAGGGCGATGAGCCGTGCGTCGCGCTTGACGTCGCTTTCACCGGGCGTGCCCTAGCCGGGCATGTCGGCCGCTGCCCCTGCGGGGTTGAGTTCCGGGTCGCCAGCGACGACCAGCTCGGCCTCCTTGTCGCCGCCATCCGCGAGCACGCGCGCGGCTCCCACGGGCAGGAGCTCACCACCCAGCAGGTGCTCGCCGAGGTGACGGCATGATCAGCTCCGACCTGGAGGGCACCGGCCTGGAAAGCCGAGCGGCGGGCCGGGCCGCCAGCGCCGCCATCGACGATGCGGCGGCCGTGCGGGCGGTGATCGAAGCCTATGGCGATCGGCTGGCCGCGGCCGATGTGGCCGGCGTCGTCAGCCAGTTCACCGGCAACGCCGCCGCCATGCAGCCCGAGCTCGAAACCGTCGTGGGGAGTCAGCAGCTTACGGCCACATACGACGCCGCTTTCGAGAACATGCGCCTGGACTTCACGTTCCGCCCCGACGACATCACTGTCCAAGGCGACCTCGCGGTAGTCCGGGCGACAAGCCAGGGGACGATGACGATCCGCGCCACCGGCGAGACGCAACCAGCTCGTCTCCGGCAGCTGTTCGTTCTGGAACGCGTGGGGGCCGACTGGAAGATCGCGCAGTACATGTACCAGCAGATGCCGGAGCAGTCTGGAGGGGGCTGCTCCGGCATCTAGCGAGGCCGCCACCCGGATTCGGGCACTTTCCGTCGTCCGCTAGCCGTCATGTTGATCTACCTGCCGCACAGGGGCCGTGCAGGTAGACGTCGGCGTAAGCGGAGCCTTCGGCGTGCCAGCTCTCGGGGTGACCGCCGCTGCTGGCGGTCACGGTCTGGTCAGGCTCGACGTGGAGCCGGGCCGCGGCGGAGCCTTACGGCACTTCCTCTTCGGCGTCGTCCCGCTTGGAGTACATGGCTGCGTGGTGCTGGCGGGCGCTACAGGCCGCGGGCCTGCCTGGCCGCGGCCGTCTTGGCTGCTACCTCCTCCAGGTATTGCCGTGCCTGGCCGCCGCCCTGCCGGGCGCGCAAGTATGACACTGGTCGCTGGGTCCGCTGTCGGGCAACGCTGTCTATGCGGGCCTTTAGCCCGAAGTTACTTGGCGGTGGCACGCCACTCGCGGCGCTGACCTGGGCCTTCGCGAGCTCAAAGGTCATGTCTTCTGGCTGCATGTCTGACCAGCACAAACTCCCATCATGGTAGCCGGTCGTGGTCGCGGATTTTCTGTGCAGAAAAACTTTGGTCTCTTCGGCGTTATCGCAGGTCAGGGCGCAGATATCTACACATAGTGACGGTAACTTCGGTTTAGCCTTTTACGTACGCGATCTTCTCGGTCACCTTGCCGTCTTTGACGGTGAAGACGTCGATGCCGCGCACGTGGCCGTCGCCCCAGTCATAGCGCCAGCGCTGCACTACGTGGTCGCCTGCGGTGAATGAATCCTCGACGGTGAAGCGACTCGTCACATCGTCGAAGATCGGCTTCCAGGCTATGCCGATGGCGGCACGGCCCACGTGGCGCTGGCCGTCCGGCGCGGGCGAGGTTGCCTCAAACACGCAGTCGTCGCTGGTCAGGGCTAGGGCCGCGGCGAGATCGTGGGCGCTCCAGGCCGCGTTGAACTCGCGGACGACGGTGGCTGGATCGCCGAGCCTGGGCTGGCTGACGGTCCTCATGCCAGTGCGGGCTCGGCGTCTTGCAGCCCGCCGCGGAGCATCTCGCGAAGCTCGGGGGTGTCCTGGTGGCCGTGCTTGGCGACAGCGTGCGCTGCCGCGGCGTCGAGGACCTCTTCCTCGCCGCCGGCGATGGTGAGCGTGCAGCCGATCTCGTTGGGTACCTGGCGGCAGTCGATCATCTTTCGGGCCATGACGGTCTCCCTCCCTTGAGCCGGGACCGATCCCGGCTGTGTTGCTGACTTGCGTGCGTCTGGCTACCTGGCGTAGTTGCCCGCGCCGGACCAGTCGATGGTGACGACGGGCTCGCCGCCGACGACCCAGGCATCGTGGCCGCTGGGCAGTGCGGTTATGTCTCGGGGACCGGCGGTGAACTGTTAGTCCATATCGCCCTCGGCGCTGCGCGGTGGCACCGGTACACTTACTTATCGATAGGTAAGAGTCTGACTTACTGGTAGGTCAGGCGTCAAGGACTGCGAAGGGATCTAATGGCTGCTGGGCGCGGGCGCGATGATGCGGGCACGGCCGCGCGGATCCTGGACGTGGCCGAGCATCTGGTGCAGGTCCGCGGGTTCAACGGGTTCAGCTACGCCGATATCGCAGCCGAGCTGCAGATCACCAAGGCCGCCCTGCACTACCACTTCGCCAGCAAGGCCGACCTCGGTGAGGCGCTCATCTCCCGCTATGCCAGCCGGTTCGCGGAAGCGCTGGCTGAGGTCGGCACCGCCGGCGGTGCCGCGAGCGCCAAGCTGGCCGGCTACGCGGGCCTGTACCTGCAGGTGCTGCGCAACCGCAAGATGTGCTTGTGCGGCATGCTCGCCGCGGAGTACCAGACCCTCCCGCAGCCGATGCAGGACGCCGTAATCACGTTCTTCGACGAGAACGAGAGCTGGCTGGAGAGCGTCCTGGAGCAGGGCCGGGCCGACGGCAGCCTGCGCCTTGCCGGCTCCGCGCGGGACACCGCCCGCATGATCGTAGGGGGCCTGGAAGGGGCGATGCTCATCGCCCGCCCCTACGGTGATGTCGCGCGCTTCCAGGCCGTCGTGGCCAACCTGCTGGCCGGCCTGACACCCGCAACCGGCACGCCGGGCCTGACCGGCCTGGACCCAGCCACGGCCCAGCCAGCCTAACCTCACGACTCCAGCCGCTGCCGCTTCAACACCAGGCCCCGTATGCGGGCTGCCACCAGGCCCCGTATGCGGGCTGCCACCAGGCCCCGTATGCGGCCTGCGCACAACGATTGCGGCCAGTCGCCGCACCGACGCCAGGGTTCACTTCTCCATGATCGGGCGGGCACGGCGCCGAGATCGCCATGGCGGGAATGCCGTGGGTCCGCCGCCCCTCAGCGTGATGACAGCGACTTCGGCACTTCAGTGATGCGCGGCACGGCCTCGTTGCCGCGGCCGGCCCGGGTGGCGCAGGGTGGCGGCGCAGGTTGCCAGTGATCACGCGCAGGGCCACGGCGGGGCGCAGTAGCCGGGCGGGCGGGTCGAGCAGCCGGTCACGTACGCCGCCGCCTGGCCCAGGATGCGGCGCTAGCTGGCTCGCCCGTCAGTCTCAGGGACCTGGCTCGTTTCACTGACGTCTTTTGCTGGCCTGGCTGATCCGGACGTCATGTCACGGGCCTGGCAGTGAGGCCTGGCTGATCGACAAGTCCGCGCTCGTCCGCCTCGCCGCCTGCCCAGACGCCGCTGAATGGGCGACGCCGATCGAACGTGGGCGGCGCCTGGTGGCTGTCCGGGCTGGCTTGTTTATGCGTCTGTCAAAGGTGGTAAATGGTGGGCACGGTGGTGTACTGACGGCCGGCGGGGGTGGTCCAGATCATGGTGCCGGGGTTTGGCTGCTGGAGTGCCCATCGTGGTGCCTGCTTGCACCGGTGGTGGCGCCGGCATAGGGGCCGCACGTTGCATTCGCAGCTGCGGCCGCCTGCCTGGTAGGCGATCGTGTGGTCGAAGTCGCACCGCGTCGCGGGGCGCCGGCAGCCGGGGGCCGTACAGTACACGGTGCGGGCCGCGATGAGATGCCGCAATCGCGGGCTGAGCGTGTAACCCGGCTCCTGGTTGCGGTGATCACACGTCCCCACGGCGAGCGGCGTGATCTTTACGCCGAGCCGCTGGATGAACGTCCTGGCCTGGAGATTCAGGGCGGGAAGCGGTGGTACCGGGCCTGGCGCTATGTCCCCCGGCCTGTCCCGGGGACCGCGTGTACTGCCGCCGTTGCGGGGCGTCCCGTTGCCGCCGCTAGGACCGCCGCCGTTGCAGGGCGTCCCGTTGCCGCCGCCAGGACCGTCGCCGTTGCCCCGCGGACCATCATCGCTGCCCGGGGGGCTGCCGCCGCTGACCGGAGGGCAGCCGCCGGTGCTGGGCGGATCACCGTCGCCATCAGGGGGGAACGCCGGAGCCCGGTGCCTGCCGTGCGCGCATCCGTGCCCGGCCGCCTGACCGTCCGGGCCCACTACCGTCACGCACCACCGTGTCGCCGGATGCAGCCCGGCGGCGTGGATAAGGTCCCGGGTCACCTCCCCGTCGACCGGCCCAAATGCTGCTACTTCGCCAGGTGTATCGGAGAGCCCGAGAATTGCCGACAACGGGACGGTCACGTTGATCCGCGCGGCGAGACTGCCCGGCGGCCCGCCGGTCGTCCAGGGGGTGAGGCGAGGGTCGTCCTCGGCTGCCGGGGACATCCCGGCGGCGGGGGGTTCACCCGCTAGATGGCCGCCCGCTGGGGGATTGCCCGCTGGGGGATTGCCCGCTGGAGGGCTCCTGGGCGCTCGCTGGAGGGCCGCTCGCTGGAGGGCCGCTCGCTGGAGGGCCGCTCCTTGGAGGGCCGCTCGTTGGAGATCCACTCGGGCGCGTCGCCGGCTGGGGCTCGTCGCCGGGCTTGTGCGGCATGCTGTCTCGCCCGAGCAGGAAGTCGAGGTAGGCGCGGGCGCGCAGCTCATCCAGCGTGCCGGTGACGCCGGCGGACTTCAGCTCACGCGCTCGCGCCGAGATCCGCTGATCGGCCGCCAGAACTTCCGCCGAGGGCAGATCACGGCCGCACAGCGCAGCCGTCCCGGCGTCTTCACGCCAGCGCAGCACACGCGCGTCACGTTGCGCCTCTTCCCGGCGGCGACGCGCGGCATCGGGGTCAGCGGAAAGAACGGCCCGGGCCAGCGCCGCCCGCAGCTGCCCGCTCGTCTGCTGCCCGGCTCTAGGGAAGATGCAGTCTTCCACCGCCGCGGTGTGCTCTGTGCTCAGCACGTGGGTCGCCTCGGCGATGATCCGCGCCCGGACGATGTCGATCTGCCCGGCTTCCAGCGCGGCCGCGGTTTGCGGCAGCTTGGTGGCCAGCTCGACCGCGAAATCCAGGTACGCCTCGGCGCTGCGCCCCGTCAGGGTCAGCGCCAAAGACAGCTCATAGGCGGCGAACGGGCTGATCACCTCGGGAAAGCCCGATTCCGCGCCGGGCCGCCCATCGGCGGAAACTTCCGCCCGAGCCGCCGGGTTCGCCCCGCCAGCAGTTCCGTCGGCTGGGGCGGCCTGAGCCGCTGAGTGTGCCTGGCCGGTCTGGGCAGTGTGCGCGGACCCGACGGCCTGCTTCGCCGCCTGCGGCGGGCCGCTGGCGGCCCGGCGTGCCCGGGCACGCCGGGCAAAGTCAGACTCCGTGGCCTCCTCCGGGCGGCGCCGGGCGAACTCGGCGATAGCGCCAAGCTCCCGGGCCGTTGCCCAGGAGGTAAGCCGCCGCCAGGCCTTGATCATCCCGGTCAGCTCGTCGTCGCTGACCCGCCGCAGCGCGCTGGCATGCACACGGTCAGCCTCCCCGGCCAGCACGGGTCCCGGCCGCAGCACATCAAGGGGCTGCCCGGAGCCGAATCCCTCGGGGCCGCAGTCCTGCCAGCCGGGGGCCGCCCCGTCCCGCGTGTCCCAGAGGCTACCGGCGAGGCTGTCGGCGTCCACGCCGTCGTCGTCGCCCAGATCGTCGTCCTCTGCGCCAGGCCCCCCTGCCGCGAGCATCGCTTCGACGACCAGGTCAAGGATCTGTTCCTGGCTGAGGTCGCCAGCGCGGTGATCGCCGGGGCCAACGTTGCCGCCTCCGGCGGGCGGGCCGCCGCGGCCAGCGTTACGCGGCGTGCCTTGGTCCCCCGGAAACCCAGGCGCTGAGGCTGACACGGGCCACATCCCCGTTCGGATAGATGGATATTAGATTCGATTCACTCGAATATAGTATCGAATAGCCATGGATAGCGCAATCCCCTTCCTGTGTGCCGGCCAGGCAAAGACCGAACCTGCTAGCAGAACGTCACGCCCCCTTGGAGGGCACCGAGGCCCGCGGGGAAGGTGATTAAGCCGACAGGGCGGGCGGGCGTCAGGCCGACCGGAAGGCCATCAGGCCGACCGGGGAGGGCCCAGCCGGACGGCCGCGCGCGACCATCGCACCAGCCCTGGCTCGCCGGGCGGCATCGTGCATCTCCTGCTCGGTGATCACGCCATGGTCGGCTTCATACGCGGCCAGAAAATCATCAAGGGCAGCCAGCCGCCGATCGTCGTCAGCCTTCAGGCGCAGCGCCTCGTTCACCCAGGCGCTTACACTCTCGGCCTCTCCCCGTTCGACTGCCTCCTGGGCTGCAGCCAGAAGTTCAGCGTCGACCGACGCCGAGAGCCGTTCCTTGCCGCTCATACATTGATGGTGCATCTATGCCATATTTGTGGCAGGTCATCCGGGGCTTCAGGTCTCGCGGATGACCTGGGCGGGATCTTTGTCGTCGCGGAGTCCCTGATAGGAAGCGGCGCGGAGCCTGCCCTCCGGCGTCCACACGGCGAAGGCGACGTCAACGACCAGGCGCGGCTGGACCCAGATCGCGCCGCGGGCGTGCTCGCGCGGCACTTCGTCGGCGAACGGGCTCGCGGGCTGCTGCAGGGCAGCCAGCCGGGCGCCGAGGAGCCGCAGCGTCTGCTGGGTGAAGCCGGTGCCGACATGGCCGGCGTAGTCCAGGCCCCGGGGGCCGTATACGCCGACCAGCAGGGATCCGATCTGGCCGGCCCTGTTACCCTCGCCGGGCTTCCAGCCGCCGACCACGACCTCCTGGCGGTGGAAGTTCTTGACCTTCCGCCAATCCGGCGATCGCCTGCCTGGCTGGTACGGGGAGTCCAGCCGCTTGGCCACGATGCCCTCCAGGCCGTGGGCGCGGGAGGCCGCCAGCACGTCGGCGGCCGCGTAGCCGGTGAACGAGGGCGGGACCTGCCAGCTCGAGGCCTCCAGATCCAGCGCCTCGAGGAGCTCCCGCCGCCGTGCGTACGGCAGGTGCAGCAGCGGGTGCCCATCAGCGTGCAGAACGTCGAAGATCAGGTAGCAGGCCGGAATCTGCCCGGACAGCCGGACGGCCTGCGCCGCCGACGTCACGTGCATTCGCTGCTGCAGCTGGGCGAAACTCGGCCGTCCGTCGTCGAAGGCCACGACTTCCCCGTCCAGCAGCAGCTGCGCGCCGGCCGCTGGCCCGAGCGCGGACAGTTCCGGGTAGGCGACGGTAATGTCACGGCCGGTCCGGGAGGCCAGCCGCGGTTCCCCGTCGTCGATGAAGGCCAGCGCCCGGACGCCATCCCACTTCATCTCAAACGCCCAGCCGGCATCGTCGCCAGGCAGCGCACCGGGCACGGCGAGCATCGGAGAGAGCCGCGCCGGCAGCCCGGCCCGGCCTGGGCCGTCCGCCGGTTCCTGCGCCTCGGGGGGAATCATAGAAATCGCAGGTCAGCATACCCCGGCTGGGCTCCGGCCCAGGCCGGGGCGTGCAGCGCCGGGCGCCATCAGGGGTGCCAGTGGGGGTCGCGGCCCAGATAGCGCAGCAGTTCGGCGGCTGGGTCGTCCCCGGCCTCCGGCTCCAGCGCGGGAGCGTAGGCACCGTACTGGCGCAGGAGTTCGGCAATGGCGTGGGCGGCCGGCAGCAGCTGCGCGGCCAGCTGGGGGGGTGAGCGCGGAAGGCCGGCCGAGGGCGGAGGTGATGTCCCACGCGGCCGGCGCGCCCGGAACCGGCGACGGGGCGGCGTTGCGCCGCCGTTACGTGAACCTGGTCCTGCAGGCGCTGCACGCCCCCGGTGCCGGGCCCATACCCGGGCCGGCCGCCAGGCCATCCGACCTCGCCGCCCGCTGGCGGGACCGCCGCGCGTGACCGGAACGGCCGGGCGCAGAGCCCTGTCCTTCAGGGCGGGGTAAGCCCCGCCATTAGGGTCACCGACGGGTGCCCGACGCCGGCGCGCTGGCTCTGCAGGCGCGGCCTTCGCCGCGCTGACCAGGGCCGCGGCACTGGGGCGCCAGAGGGCCGGGCCGCGAAACTAGGGACTTTCCCTATGGACGCCGGACCGCCCCGGCCCGCATGCTGGCAGTCTGGGGGGAGGCTGCATGAATTCCATGCTTGAGCGGCTCGGCACGTTCGCCGCGCGGCGGTCCTGGATTGTCATCGTCGGCTGGCTGATCATCCTGGGCGGCCTGCTTGGCGCGCGTCAGGCGTTCGGCGGCGAGTACGTCAACAATTACACGGTGTCGGGTACCGACTCGGCCACGGGTCTCGACGTCCTCAACAGCACGTTCCCTCAGCAAGGCGGATACGCCGGCCAGATCGTATTTCACGCCACCAGCGGGACGGTTTCGGCCCAGCAATCGGCCGTGAACCAGGCCACCAGCAACGTCGCCAAGCTGCCGGATGTCATCAAGGCCACCAGCCCGTTCGCCACGTCGAACACGGGTCTGGTCTCCAAGGACGGCACGATCGCCTACGCCAGCGTGTCGTGGAACGTGAACCCCAGCTCGCTTGACTCCGGGTACCTCGACAAGCTGAATAACGCGGTGGCGCCGGCCCGCAATGCGGGCCTGCAGATCGCGTACGGCGCCGGCGCCGGGCAGATCGGGCAGGCCAACCACGACCTGAAGTCCGAGGTGATCGGGCTGTCCTGTGCGCTGGTGCTGCTGCTGCTCATGTTTGGCTCGGTGATCGCGGCCGCGATCCCGCTGCTTTCAGCGATCTTCAGCGTGCTGGCCGGCCTTTCGCTGCTGGGAGTGCTCGCCTCCGCGACGACCTTCCCGACCACGGCCCCCACCATCGCTACCCTGCTCGGCCTCGGTGTCGCGGTCGACTACGGCCTCTTCCTCGTGGCGCGCCACCGCGAGCAGGTGGACGCCGGGATGGAGACGGTCGCCTCCGTGGCGCGCGCCGAAGGGACCTCCGGTGCGGCGATCGTGGTGGCCGGGGGCACCGTCGTGGTATCCATCCTCGGCCTCTACGTCGCCGGTGTCGCCTTCGTCGGCTCTCTCGGCCTGGCCGCCGCGGTCGTGGTCGCCGTCACCATGCTCGCGGCGCTGACCTTGGTCCCCGCGTTTATGGGCGTGGCCAGAGGGAACGTGCGAGCGGTGACGGACCGGCTGCGCGCCAGGCGGGCCGGCCTGACCGTGCGGGAGCAGGCGGCGCAGACCGCCGCGGCCACGCAGGAGCAGCACGAGCACAGCGCGTTCGCGCGGTGGGGCCGGAAGGTCAGCGAGCGCCCCTGGCCATGGGCGGTGGCCAGCGTCGTCCTGCTCGTCGTGCTGGCGATCCCGCTTTTCTCGATCACGCTGGGCCAGCCGGACAACGGCACGAATCCCCCCTCGGAGAGCAACCGCCAGGCGTACGACCTGCTGTCCCAGGGATTCGGCGTCGGCGTCAACGGGCCGCTGGCGGTGGTGGTCAAGCTGCCGAAGCAGTCCTCGTCGGACAACCAATCGCTGCTGAACACGATGCAGCAGAACGTAACCGCGACCTCTGACGTCGCATCGGTTACGCCCGCCCAGGTGAACTCGGACGGGACGACGGCGGTGTTCAGCGTGATCCCGGGGACGCGCCCGCAGGCGAAGGAAACCGAGAACCTCGTCCACCAGCTGCGCGATGTCGTCCTGCCCAAGTCGCACGTAACCAGTTACGTCACCGGCACCACGGCGGGGACCGTCGACTTCAGCGAGCGGATCACCAGCCGGATCCTCTGGCTGATCCTCGTCGTGGTCGCGATCGCGTTTCTCTTGCTGACCGCGGCATTCCGGTCGGTGGTGATCGCGGCCAAGGCGGCCATCCTCAACCTGCTGTCCATCGGCGCGGCCTACGGGGTGATCGTCGCGATCTTCCAGTGGGGCTGGGGCGCCAGCCTGATCGGCCTGCATACGACGCTGCCGATCCCCGCCTACGTGCCGATGCTGGTGTTCGCGATCGTCTTCGGCCTTTCGATGGACTACGAGGTCTTCCTGCTGTCCCGGGTGCACGAGGCCTGGGTGGCGACCGGCGATCCGCACCGCAGTGTGGCCATCGGGATCGGCAGCACGGCCCGGGTCATCACGACCGCGGCAGCCATCATGGTGGTGGTCTTCGCCAGCTTCGTGCTCGACATCGACCCGACGGTGAAGATGCTCGCGATCGGCATGGCCTTCGCGGTGCTGATCGACGCCTCGGTGGTCCGGATGATCCTCGTTCCCTCGGTGATGGCCCTGCTGGGTGCGGGTGCCTGGTGGATGCCGCGCTGGATGGAGCCCATCGTGCCGCACCTGCAACTGGAAGGCAGCGCCGCGGCGGCGGCATCCGAGCCCGCATCCGACGGCACCGCTCCCAGCCCGGCCGCGGCGGCACCCGAGCCCACACCTGAGCCCGCACCCGACGGCACCGCTCCCAGCCCGGCCGCGGCGGCACCCGAGCCCACACCTGAGCCCGCACCCGACGGCACCGCTCCCAGCCCGGCCGCGGCGGCACCCGAGCCCACACCTGAGCCCACACCCGACGGCACCGCTCCCAGCCCAGCCGCGGCGGCCGCCGGACGCGGCCCACTGGAATCGGGACCAGACGGCAGATCCGAGCCTGACCCGCATCAAGAGGGTGGCCGGCATCGGAAGGCCTGAGCTTTGCGGCCACGCCGGGGACATGGGGTTACCGGAGGGAGCCCACGCGAACGCGATCTGGCCGCGCAGCAGGTCCGCCCGGGCGCGCCGGAACCGATCCGGCGGCCCGGCCTCCGCCGCGGCGAGGAGTCCCAGGGCGGCATCGAACGCGCCGGCCTGATACGTGGCCTGCGCCGCGGCCAGCGCCCGCCCCGCGCCGGGTCCAGGGTCAGCGCGGCCGCGCGCTCCAGGAACGCGGCCGCCGCGGCCCGCCCGCCGGCACACCGGACACACCGGTGTCGTACGCGCTCCAAGAGTGAAGCCCCGTAGTGGAGAAAGGATCGAGCTGGTGAAGGCCGCCATCTCCTGACCGTTGCCGCGACCGCCGGTCTTCGTTACGGAAAGAATTTGACCTACTCAAGCATCCCGGTCTATATTTGAGCTACTCAACTATTGAGCCACTCAGGGATCGTCGCCGCGAGAGTCCGGGGGGAGGCAGGAGGCACCGTGGATCAGCGCACCGAGGAGAACCAGCGTGACGTGGACCTTGGCCTTCTGGATGCCCTGGGCGGGCTGATCGCCCGGCTGCTGGCCGAGGGAGAGCGGCTGGCCAGGGACTGCGGGGTCCCGACCTTCTTCATCAAGGCGCTGCACCTGATCGACGGCCCGCTGGCCATGAAGGAACTGGGCCAGCGCATGCACTGCGATCCCTCGTTCGTCACCAGCATCGCGGACATGATGGAAGAGCGAGGGCTGGCGGTCCGGGAAAGCGACCCGGCCGACCGGCGGGTGAAGCGGCTCGTCCTGACCAGCGCCGGCCTGGACATGAAGCACCAGGTGGAGCAGGCCATGCTCGAGCGCTCGCCGTGGCGCCAGGCCCTCACCCCGGACGAGCGCGTCACCCTGATCTCCCTGATCCACAAGATGGCGCCGCCGCTGAGCGCCACCAACCCCTCCGACTGCCCGGCCGAGGCGGTGACCAACTTCCTGGCAACTGCTGCTACTCCCCCGGTCGGCTGACTCTCTCACCGATCTGGTCCCTGGCCGCGCTGGTGCGGCCGGAACACGCGCCGATTAGCGGGCGGCACCTCTTCCTCCCATGTACGTACGCGGCGGAGCCGCCGCGGCCTTGGACAACTACGCCCTGAAAGGAGAAGGCATGAGCTCCACACAGCCTATCGCCGGGCACGCCGCACCAGGTGGCGCGGTCGCCGGACCTGTCCAGCGACATCTCGGCCTGGCCCTGCTCGTCATCGCCACGGCCCAGCTCATGGTGGTGCTTGACGCATCGATCGTCAACGTCGCACTGCCCGACATCCAGAAGGCGCTCGGCTTCTCCGGCACCGGCCTGGAGTGGGTGGTCAACGCCTACACGCTGACCTTCGGTGGCCTTCTGCTGCTGGGCGGCCGGGCCGGGGACATCCTCGGCCGGCGCCGGGTCTTCATCGCCGGGATCATCCTGTTCTCAGTGGCGTCACTGCTCGGCGGCTTCGCCACCAGCCAGGCGTGGCTGCTGGCGGCCCGCGCCGTCCAGGGGGTCGGCGGCGCCATCATCGCCCCAACGGCGCTATCCCTGATCACCACCACGTTCGACGAGGGCCCGCCGCGCAACCGGGCGATGGGCGTCTACGCCGCGATGAGCATCGGCGGCCTGGCCATCGGCCTAATGGCCGGGGGCCTGCTCACCACCTACCTCTCCTGGCGCTGGGTGTTTTTCGTCAACGTGCCGATAGGCGCCCTGGTCGCCATCCTTGCCCCACGGGTACTTAATGAGTCGGCCCGCCGCCCCGGCCGGTTCGACCTGCCCGGCGCGATCACCAGCACGCTCGGCCTGGCAGCGCTGGTCTACGGCCTCACCAGCGCGGCGACCAGCCAGAACGGCGTCTCACACTGGGGCGACACGAAGGTCATCGTCTCGCTGATCGCCGCGGTCGTGCTGCTGGTCACATTCGTCATCATCGAGTCGCGCAGCGAGCACGCGCTGATGCCCTTGCGGATATTCCGCAACCGCGACCGGTCCGCGGCCAACGTGATCATGCTGTGCATCGGGACCGCGATGTTCGGGATGTTCTTCTTCCTGACCATCTTCGTGCAGACGGTCTGGGGCTACAGCGCGCTGCGGACGGGCATCGCCTACCTGCCGATGGTCGCCGTCATCCTGCTGATGGCGGGCGTCAGCACCCAACTGGTGCCGCGGATCGGCGCGCGGCCGCTGCTGATCGCCGGGTCGATGATCGCCTCGGGCGGCATGGCCTGGCTGTCCCGCATCAGCGAGCACAGCACCTACACCAGCGGACTGCTCGGCCCGATGCTGGTCACGGCGGCCGGCCTGGGCATGCTGTTCATGCCGCTGACTCTGGTGGCACTGTCCCGGGTCAGCGACCGGGACGCCGGCCTGGCGGCCAGCCTGCCTAACGTCGGCCAGCAGGTCGGCGGCTCGATCGGGCTAGCCCTGCTCGGCACTGTGGCCTGGACCGTAGTCGCCAACACCGCCCATCACTCGGTGGCGTCCGCGAAGGCGGCCGCAGCGGCGGCGGCCCAGGCGGGCCACCCAGTGCATGTCAGCGCGGCCCAGGCCAAGGCGGCTACGGCGGCGATCTACGATCATGCGCTGTCGGTCGGGTTCTCCCGCGGGTTCGAGGTCTCAGCCGGGATCATGCTGCTCGCCCTGATCGTGACGCTCGCCTTCATCCGGGTGACGCGCGCGGACCTGGCCGGTGCCGAGGCCGTGATGAACATCCCGGCCGGTGACGTGGTGGCCCGGGAAGCGGTCGAGGTCGACCTAGGGTAACCCGGACACAAGCGATGGCCGGCGGGATCATCCCGCCGGCCATCTTGTCCTGCTGTCCGGCAGCCTCGCGGCGGCACTTCTGCCTGCCTGAACAGGCCGCAGCCCAGCGATACGGCGAGCCTAAAGAGACGTACCGCTCGGTGCGCGCCGTCTCAGAAGCGGCCGGTTCCGGGGACCACCGCCGACTGTGAATGTCCGCAGCCACGCGCTCCGGTGAGTCGGGCGCTTGTCCCCCGAGCAGGGAACTGTCGCGCGTTGAGCTCGGCGGCAAGACCATCCTGAGCCTGCGGATCGCCGCCCGAGACGGCATCGCTACTAGAAGGTCCACCGGGTGGCGCCGCCGGGCTCTTCGGTGGCGACCGCGTAGGCATCTTCGGGCGTGAACTCGTAGACGTACCACGGCGGCGGCCCGGCGCTCGGGGCGCTGAACTCGTGGGTGAAGCCGCCGTCGGCCACGGTCGGTGCCCAGCCGCCCTCGGCGAACACCCCGGCGAGGCGCTGCAGCAGCGCGTCGCCGGTGACACGGACGGCCCGGCCCTCGAGCGCCACATCGTAGCCGTGGATGGCGACGCCGAAGGCGCAGCGCGGGTCGCGCTCGACGTTCCGGATCTTGCGCGACCGCGGGCCGCCGGAGAAGTAGTAGCGGCCGTCGACCCAGAATGCACCGACGGCGGTCATGTGCGGCCGGCCGTCGGCGTCGATCGTCGACAACCAGAAGGTGTGGTGGCCGGGCCCGCCGGTGCCCGGTGCCTGGGTCAGGTTGGTCTCGAGCGCCCCGCGCACAGCGGCCCAGTCGAGCGGGGCGAGGTCGTAGAGGCCGGCGAGATTCTTCGCACGGGGTTCGGGAGCAGTCATGTCAGTACCGACGATCAAGGGCGGCGGAACTCATCGGGTCAGCCGACCTGCTGGAGGCCCTGGAGGCGTCGCGGACGGCCCTCAGAAGGTTAACTCCGCACCGGTCCTGGCCGCCCAGCCTAGCTCGAACTCGCGCATGATCGCGGCCTGCGCAGACGTCCGGAGTCCTGCCTTCATCTCACCGCCCATTTTATACTCGTTAAACGATGATAAACTCGCGAGAGTGAGAGGGGCTCATGGCACGGGCGGGAAACAGACGCGGCCATGACCATACTGCTCGCGTTCGTCATGGTGGCCGCCTTTGGCACCTGGATTCCGCTGGCCCAGCTCCTGCCCGGTGTGCCGCAGCGCTCCCGGATCTTTTACGTGGCCGTCGGCAACCTCGTCGTCGCCGCGATCGCCCTCCTGGCCGGCGGTGGCCGCCTGGAGCTGGGCTGGCGGGGCTTCTGGCTCCCGCTGGCCGGCGGCGCGGTATGGACGGCGGGCAACTACTCCGCCTTCAGGGCCTCCGAGACGATCGGGCTCGCCCGGGCCGCCGGAACCTGGACGCCGCTCAACATCATCATCGCGTTCACCTGGGGAGCCCTGCTCTTCGGCGAGCTGGACCATTTCTCCGGCACCCGCTTCGCCATCCTGGGCGCCGCCCTCCTGGCCGTGCTGGCCGGAGTGCTCCTGATCGTCAGTTCCCAGGGCAACCCCGCCACCCCGCCCGGTCCGCCATCCCCACAGGCAGCTATGGCGGCCGAACCGGGCCTGCCGGCCACCACAGCACGCGGCGGCCTGCTATGGGCGGGCGCGGCAGGGCTTCTGTGGGGAAGTTACTTCGTTCCAGCACAGTGGGCCGCAGTACCCGCGCAGGTAAGCAACTTCCCGCTCGCCATCGGAATCCTCAGCGCCAGCCTGGCCCTGGCCCTCCCGGCCGGCGAGCCGGTCCGGCTCGGCCTGCGGCCCACGGCCACGCAGCTCGGCGCCGGCGTCCTGTTCGGCATCGGCGACCTCACCCTGCTCGGCCTCGTCGCCCGGGTGGGCACCGGAACCGGCTTCACCATCGCCCAGCTCAGCCTGCTGGTCAACGCCAGCATCGGAATCTGGGCCTTCCACGTGCCCAAGCCGGGAACGCCCCAGGCGCGGAGGGTGCTGGCCGGCATCCTGATCGCCGGGGCCGGCGGCTGCGTCATCGGCACGATGCGATAGCCGGGACCCGTTGAGCTGGTCAGCTCCCGCGCCTCGATCATGCCGCTGCTCCTTGCCCCTGAGCCTGCTTGCCCCTGAGCCTGCTTGCCCCTGAGCCTGCTTGCCCCTGAGCCTGCTTGCCCCTGAGCCTGCGTGATCGCGAGTACCAATACCGACGCTACCGCCGGGGAGGCGGCACACCGCACCGCCTCCCCGGCGTTCCGGGTCACGCGCCCGCGCCGTGCCCCCGGGCCTCGAACCCGACACAGTCGACCGCGGCGTCGACCTCGGGCTCGCCGAGGATCTGCTCGATCTGATCTCCCAGCGAGGCATCCTCGCCGATGTTGACGGTCTCGCAGCCGAAGCTCCGCGCCTGGGCGAGCCGCTGAGGATTCATGTCGCCGACGATGACGACGGCCGCGCCGAGCAGTTGCGCCGCGTGGGCGCTGCTCGTTGCGGCTGGCCAGCTCCTCGGCGTGCCGCTCCGATATCGAACGAAGGCGCCGCGCTCAGTGCGGAGATGTAAGACGCGGCGATGTGCCGTATGCAGGGGCAGCTATGTGGGCCATGGCCGCCTCGTGCGCCTCGCTGGCACGCCCGGCGGCATCACCCGAGACCCATTTGAGCAAGGCCGGGAGCAGGATGGTCGGGAACAGCAGCGGCAGGAGCAGCAACTGCAGCCAGTCCCAGAGAGTGTTTCCGGCGTAGCCGGTCCACGTCCACTTCAGAATGTAACCGCCGATCACCGTCACGATCCACCCGGCGGCCAGGGCGGCCATGATTCCCGCGTGATACGGGCGCAGCGAGCGGAGGACCTTCGACAGCGGGACCCGCATACTCGTCAGCGCCGTCGTCGCCGCCAGCGCCGCCGGCAGCAGGAGCAGCTCAAACCAGTTCCACAGCGTCTGGCCGCGGAAGCCCGTCCAGTTGAGCGGAACCAGGTAGCCGGCGATCACGAACCCGGTCCAGGCCGCGATAACGACTCCGTGGGTGACGCGCCTGCCCCGGCTGATGTAGTCCCTATGCCGGATCCACAGCGGGATAGTGCCGATGACGACCGGTAGCAGCAGGAGGTTGAGCCAATCCCACAGCTGGGCGTTTGCCCCGAAACCCGTCCACTGCCATCCCCGGGCGTAGCCGCCCCAGAGCGCGACCAGCAGCGCAGCCGCCAGGGCGTACGCGGCGTCCTTCCGCAGTTTCTTGTTGTCCATGAGCGCACGCAGGCGGCTGGTCGGCTCCGCGGCCTCGGCGGCGCGCTGCCTGACTGCTTCCGCGGACGGGGCCCAGGGCAGGCCGGCGCCCTCCAGCTTGTCCGCCAGCGCCCTGCGCATCAGCGTCTTCGCTTCGTTCACGGCGTCGGTGCCGGTGCCGGTGCCATCGGCCGCCTGGCCCAGGTCGGCGAGGGCACTTAGCCCCAGGAATTCATCCGGCTCGATGGTGAATGTCACGGCCATATGACGGTTCCCTTCATGCCTCGAACAGGTTGGAGCGGACAGCGCGGAAAGCCTCATCCGCTGCCCGGGCCCGGGACCCTGCGCACATCGGCGAGCACCAGCCCCGGGCCGTCCAGCCCAGGCAGACCGCAGCCTGGGGTGGATGTCTTCAGGACTACGGAGCAGCGTGCATCGCGTCGTGATACAGCCATTCGGAGCCGTTCCTCACCAGGGGACAGCACGGCAGGGTGGGCGTCGCGGCGGTGCTCAGGCGAGGACGGCGGGCTTACTCAAACGCAGACACCACCCTCCACTGGCTCAACACCAGCTTCAGCAATACGGCCCAGTCCCTCCATGAACACTCGTGTCATGCGCTGATTGAAGCTCGGTTGCTCGCCGCGGACCGGCTGACAAATGAGGGCGATGGCCATGAGGACTTCCCGGGCCGTAACGTCGTCGCGCGCGTACCCGCCGTCTACCGCTCGGGCGAGGAGCGTTTGGAGCGCCGGTTCGAGCCGCTCCATGAGGTGCTGCGGGAGGTCATCGTAGGCCGGGTCACCGGAGTGCAGCGCCGAGGCGAGCCCGCGTTTGGTGCCGACGAAGTCCGTGAAGCGCTCGATCCAACCCATGAGCGCTCCCCACGGACTGAGCGTGGTCCCGAGCTCTTCCGCAGCTTCGACGCACTCGTCGATCTCGTGTTGCAACACGGCGACGATGAGGTCGGATCGGCGAGGGAAATGCCGGTAGAGCGTTCCAACGCCCACTCCCGCAAGATCCGTGATCTCCTTCGCGGGCGCGTCCACACCGCTGCCCGCGAACACGGTCTTTGCGGCCTCCACCAGCGCGACGACATTCCGCTTTGCGTCAGAGCGCTGACGCCGGGACGGGTCGATACTGCGCCCCGTCGACGGAGCCGTCGTCCTGACCGACTCGGGAGCCATGGTCCTCCTGTTGTTAACCGGAAAGCGATTCCGCATAGTTCCGGAAAGAGCTTCCGCTTGGTGGCAGTGTACGTCGACGGAGGCTTCTACACACGTCACGCTCACGTCTGGAGAACCCTCATGCAGTACCGGACCCTTGGCCGAACAGGCATCAAGGTCAGCCCTTACGCGCTCGGCGCGCTCATGTTCGCCACTCAGGTCGGCAACCCCGACCCCGAGGACTCGATCCGGATCATCCACAAGGCGCTCGACGCAGGCATCAACCTCGTCGACACCGCTGACGCGTACGGAGACTCGGAGGAGGTGCGGCCCCGTCGGCGCAGGGACCGTCAGGCGGTGAAAATCACCCGCCTGGAGCAGGGTTGCCCGGCCTGCGGCTTGAGTCCGGAGGACGCGGCGGCATGCTCGCCGCCAGGCGCCGGAGGCGTGCCCGTGGCGCGAATCAGCCTTACGCGCTGCTGGCAACACGATAGCCAGCGCTGTGCGGGCGCTTGTGGTGCTGTCCGGAGACGGCTAACCCCGCGCTGCGCTGCTGCGGTAGGCCGCCAGGTTGACAAGCCAGATTATCTACTGTAACCAAGTCTTATGGTTATAGATAAAGGTGACGGCCCGGCGGGCGGCGGGGCTGGTGCTTCGCCTGCGAGCGGCGGCACGTATTCCGACCAGCACCTGCGCGTCTCCGACGCCGAGCGCGAGGCGGCCTCCGGCCGGCTGGCCGAGCACTTCGCCGCTGGCCGCCTGGACCAGGCCGAGTTCCATGACCGGGTCGGGCGGGCCATGAGCGCCAAGACCCGGGCCGACCTGCGCGGGCTGTTCGCCGGCCTGTCGGAGACAGGGGGTCCGGCAGTGCCAGAGCTTCCGCGGGGTGGCGGCGGCACGCCGGGGGGCGGGACGCGCGGGCCGGGGTCGCCGATCGAGTTCCGGCTGGATGCGGCCTCGGGGGTGCCGACCTACCTGCAGCTGGTGCACCAGGTGGAGCACGCGCTGCGGCTGGGTTATCTCACGCTGGGCGATCAGCTGCCGAAGGTCCGGGACGTGGTGGCCTCGCTGGCGATCAACCCGAACACAGTGCTGAAGGCCTATAAGGAGCTGGAGACCAAGGGCCTGACGGCCGGGCCCGGCCAGGGCACGTTCATCCAGGCCACCATGGGCCAGGTCGGGCTCCCGGAACTCGCCGGGTTGCGCAAGTCCCTGCTGGGCTGGCTGACCACCGCCGACGCGGCGGGGCTGGACGAGGACGGGATGGTCGCGCTGTTCACCAGCGCGCTACGGGATTTCTTTGAGCGCCGCAGCGGGTCACGTACCCGTGGCGGCACGGCGAGCGGCGGAACGGAGGGCGTCGCATGAACGTCGTCGAGGCCAGCGGCCTGGGCAAGCGGTACGGCGGCACCTGGGCGCTGCGCGAGTGCTCGCTGGCGGTCCCGGCCGGGCACGTGGCCGCGCTGGTCGGCCCGAACGGCGCGGGCAAGACCACGCTGCTGAACCTGGCGGTCGGCCTGGCGGAACCGACCGCGGGCGGCGTCACCGTGCTCGGCGGCCAGCCGGCCGGGTCCCCGGCGGCGCTGGATGGCGTCGCGTTCGTCGCCCAGGACACGCCGCTGTACAGGAACTTGTCGGTCGCGGACATGCTGCACCTGACCCGCAACCTGAACCGGCGTTTCGATCAGCGCTACGCAGAGGCCCGGCTGGGCGAGCTGCGCATCCCGCCGAAGCGGAAGGCCGGGAAGCTGTCCGGCGGCCAGCAGGCGCAGCTCGCGCTGACCCTGGCGCTGGCCCGCCGGCCGCGGCTGCTGGTGCTGGATGAGCCGATGGCGATGCTGGACCCGGTCGCCCGGCACGACTTCATGGCCACGGTGCTGACGGCGGCGGCCGACGACGGCGTGTCGGTGGTGCTGTCCTCGCACGTGCTCGCCGAGCTCGAGCGGGTGGCCGATTACCTCATCCTGCTGTCGCAGGGCCGGGTCCAGGTGGCCGGCGAGGTCGACGGCCTGCTCGCCAGCCACCGCGTGCTGACCGGCCCGGCCGCCGAGGCCGACAAGTACGCCGACCGGCCGGTGGTGCATGTCCGCCGGGCCGCGGCCCAGGCCCACCTGCTGGTCCGGGCCCCCGCCGGCGACCCGGTCCCGCCCGGCTGGGAGGCCCACCCGGTCGGCCTGGAAGAACTCGCCCTGGCCTACCTGCGCGAGCCCGGCGCCGCGGCGCTGCCCGGCCCGGCCCGCGGCCGGACTCTGCCGGTTGAAACTGGCCAGCCCACGGAGGTGACGCGATGACCGCGCTGACCATGCCCGCCCGCCCGAAGCACGACGCGGGCCTGCGGCCGGTGCCGTGGCGGCGGATGGCCTGGGTCACCTGGCGCCAGCACCGGGCCACGCTGGCCGGCGTGGCCGCGCTGCTGGGCGCGCTGGCGCTGTACCTGTGGCTCACCGGCCTTCAGATACAACACGCCTACGCGACCTCCTGCCACCCGGCCAGCTCACTCGCCTGCAACATAAACTTCACCGGCAGATACGCAATTAGCGTAAATATCCTAAGAGTCCTTCTGCAGGCGGTGCCGGCGCTGATCGGGGCGTTCGCCGGGGCGCCGTTGCTGGCCCGGGAGATGGAGACCGGGACCTTCCGGTTCGCCTGGACGCAGGGCTTCGGCCGGTGGCGCTGGACGCTCGCCAAGCTGGTGCTGCTCGCGGTGGTGGTGGCCGCCGCCGCCGGGGCGTTCAGCGTGCTGTTCTCCTGGTATCTCCAACCGTTCTCCGCCGCGGGCTACTCGATCCCGTTCGCTACCGACGTGTTCGACCTGCGCGAGGTCGCGTTCACCGGCTGGACGCTGGCCGCCTTCGCGATCGGCGCCCTGGCCGGCATGCTCATCCGCCGGACCGTCCCCGCGATCGCCGCCACCCTGGCCGCCTACGCCGGGCTCGCCCTCGCGACCGCGCTGTGGCTGCGCCAGCACTACATGACACCCCTGCTCACCACCAACATCAACGTGCCTGGCTCCGCGTGGATCATCAACCAGTGGTACACCCAGGACGGCACGTTCGCGTTCCCCGCCCGGGGCTCCCAGATAATCAACGCCCTCCAGCACTACTCCTGCAACTCCTCCCAGCTCTCGCCCGCGCAGTGCCTCACCCAGCACGGGTACACCTGGTGGGCGAGCTACCAGCCCGGCAGCCGGTTCTGGCCCTTCCAGTGGATCGAAGGCGGCTGGCTGCTCGCGCTGTCAGTGCTGCTCATCGCCGCCACCCTCTGGCTGGTCCGCCGCCGGGCGACCTGAGCCGCCCGGCAACCGCGGCTCAACCCGCCAGCAGCCATCGTCCTGACGACCGCGGCAACCAGGGCCACCACGCCGATGAAACGGGTTCCCGCCGATGCTCCCCGATGCCGCGTCACCGCGAAAGTCGAGGGCCCACGGTTTCGAGGGTAATTAGTAACGATACGTAAACGGCGCGGTTACCCGGGCGCGCTAAACTTCACGTGCATCGCTGCGCTACGTCACCTACCGTGCTGCCGTGCTCTTTGAGACCATGTTTCCAGCCGGGATCGGCGCGCTACGGTTCTCGGGCGCGCTAACGATGAGCGACGTCGGACCAGCGAACCAAGGGGGCTCCCGTGCCGTACACGGCAGAGATCAGCCGCACCAACCCGTCCTGCTTCTTCTTCCTGGTCGATCAGTCAGCGTCAATGATTGACCCGATCGGCGACGCCAGGGCAAGTAAGGCGGACGTCGTGGCTGACGCCCTGAACCGCCTGCTCACAGAGCTTGCTATTCGCTGCGCTAAGGAAGAAGGAGTACGCGATTACTTTTACGTCTCCGTGCTTGGCTACGGCGGCCAGTCAGTGGATAGTGCTTTTCGCGGAGAATTGCAGGGGCACGATCTGGTCCCTATCAGTGAGGTAGCCGATCATCCGTTGCGCGTCGATCCGCGCGTCAGGAAGACACCAGACGGCGCCGGCGGCGTGATCGAGGTGAAGACCGACTTCCCCGTCTGGGTGGAGGCGCTGGCGAACGGGGCCACGCCCATGTGCGGTGCGCTCACCCGGGCAGCGGGACTGATCTCGGCCTGGATCGGTGAGCATCCCCGCGGGTTCCCGCCGATCGTGCTCAATCTCACCGACGGCGAGGCCAACGACGGAGATCCCATCGCCAGCGCGGGGCGGCTGACCCAGCTGCGGACTGACGACGGGCCTGTTCTCCTGTTCAACCTGCACATATCCGACAAGGGTGGCGCCCCGATCACCTTCCCGGCCGAGTCAGCGGGCCTGCCGGATGTTTACGCGCGCAGCCTCTTCAGCATGTCGAGCGAACTGCCGCCGCACATGCGCGAGTACGCGGTCAGCAACCACTACGACGTTCGCGAGGGCAGCCGGGGATTCGTCTACAACTCCGACATTGTCTCGCTCGTCCAGTTCCTCGACATCGGCACGCGCGCGCTGGCCTTGCGGTAATCCATGAGGGCGAGCCTCATCGCCTACTGGGCGCCCAAAGAAGGCAGCTCCGCCGCGGAGTACGAGGACGCCTGGCGAGTTTTCCCCGGCCCCGCGGATGAGCTCCCGGGCGGCTGGGTGGCGGTGGCCGTGGCTGACGGTGCGACCGAAAGCCTGCTAGCCCGCTACTGGGCCGTCATGGTGGTGGACGAGTTCGCGGTGGCCCGGGGCGCTGCGTGCGATGCCCGTTCGTTTGCCGATACCGCCCTTGCTCTCTCGGCCCGGTGGCCCGCTGTCGTGGAGTCCTATCTGGCTGAGCGCGAGAAAGCCGCCCGGCCGCTTCGCTGGTATGAGCGTCCCGGTATCGAAAAGGGTGCCTTCGCGACGCTCCTTACGCTCCAGATGAACATCGATACCCCGCCCGGGGACGGTGCAGAGCCGGACGACGGCGCAGAGCCGGACGACGGCGCAGAGCCGGACGACGGCGCAGAGCCGGACGACGGCGCGGACCCGTACATGAATCCCGGCATACCGCGTGTCATCGGTGACTGGAGATCCGCGGCGATGGGCGATACGTGTCTCTTCCACGTACGTGACGGACGGCTCCGGGCCGCCTTCCCGGTGAGCGAAAGCGGCAGCTTCGGCACCAGCCCGGCCCTCCTGGGAAGCGGCGATACCGATCCGGGACCGATCGTGGATCACGTCCGGCTCGCCCGGGGAACCGTCGCCGAAGGCGACGACTTCTTCGTCTGCACGGACGCGATGGCGGCCTGGTTCCTTTCTCGCGCCGAGGAGGACGGCAAGCCGTGGGAAACCCTGCGGGATCTCACCGAGATCGGGTTCGCGGAATGGGTCGACGAGGCCAGGCGGACCGGCGGGCTGCACAATGACGACGTGACCCTCGTGCACGTAGATATCTGGTGACCCCGGCATGACGAAGCTGCAGGGGCTCCCCACTGGATCCGATTACGCGGAAGCGGTGCAGCATCCCGAACGCTGCTTCTCAGACCCTGACCTGAAGTCGGCCTCGTTCGAGCGGATGCCGATGGGGCTGCCCAAGATGATTTCCGGCAACTTCGCTTCCGTTTTTCCCATGACCTCGGCTGCTGGGCACAAGTATGCCGTGAAGTGCTTCACTCGTCACGAATCGCACCAGCTGGAGCGGTACAAGCGCATCAGCGCGCAGCTAGGAAAACTAAAACCCTGGTGGGCCACTGACTTTCAGTTCGTCCCGGAGGGCATCCACGTGGACGGTGCCCGGTACCCGATCCTGCGAATGAACTGGGTCCAGGGACTCACGCTGACTCGCTGGGTGAGCGGCAACGTTCATAAACCCGGGGCCGTCGCTAACCTGTCCCACCGGTTCGACGAGCTGGTCCGCGATCTGGCCGCGTCCGGCATGGCCCATGGCGACTTGCAGGCCGGAAACCTGCTCGTCGCCGACGATGGCCGGCTGCATCTCGTCGATTATGACGGCATGTACGTGCCAGGCCTGGATGGGCTGCCACCGGACGAGGTGGGCCATCCGGACTATCAGCCACCAGGCCGCTCTCAGCATGACTACGGCCCGGCCATGGACCGCTTCTCCGCCTGGCTGATCTCGCTGTCGCTGAAAATCCTGGCTGCCGCCCCCGAGCTCTGGGATCAGCTCAATCCCGCCCATGACGAGTATCTGCTGCTCAATAGGAATGACCTTCGGGACCTGAGCTCTTCGCCGCGGTTGTCCGCGCTCTGTTCCCATCACGGTCCGGATGTCCGCCGGTCTGCGCAGACAATGCGCCAGATCCTCTCGCTCCCGGTGACGGCAATCCCCGCCGTCGCCGCCCCTCCGTCAAACGGCAGCCGTTCTCCCACGGCCCCGCCAGAGGCCGCATCGCGTGGCATACCCGGCTGGATGAGGAGCCACCTTCCAGAGCCTGCCGGCTCACCGGTTGAGACTGGCGCGCCGCCGTCCCCCGGGCAGAGTCAGCACAGCGGCCGATGGCTTACCTGGCTCGTCCGCATACTCGCTGTGCTGCCGCTGGCCGCGTTTGCCGGCGCCGGTGCCTGGGCGCTCAGCCTGACGGTGTTCGTCGCCGCGATCTTCCTCGTCACGATCGCGCTATGGGTGCTCTACCTGTGCAGCCCGCTCAATCGCGCATTTATCGAAACGAGACGGGCCCGCAGGAAGGCCGTATCCGATGTGCGGCGGGCGACGGCGAGAACCTCCAGGGCCGAGAAAGATGTAGCGGGTGCCGACCGCACACTGAAGCGAATAGCTAACCGGCAGGTGAAGGAGCAGGCGTCACTCAGGGCCGATTTCGATCGCAGGCAGAAAAAAGCATCGCCTGAGATCGAGTCGATCGACCGCCAGCTCACCCAGCTGGATGACCGCAAAACCCGTGAAATCCGGCGCTACCTCAAGCGATACCAGCAAACGTTCGTCAGGGCCAGGCTGTCCCAGGCTGAGCTTAACGCCAATGACGTGTCCGGTGTCGGCGCGCAGCTGGTCACGAAATTGCGCGCAGCCGGTATCCGAACGGCCGCCGATTTTGTCGGCGTCGGGTTTGTCAGTAATGGCAAGTCAACCAGTGTTTATTTCCGGCTGACATCGGGCCGCCGGGCACACGTCCCGGGCGTCGGCAGGGTAAAGGCTGACCGAATTGACCAATGGCGGCGGGCTCAGGTGGCAAATGCCACGACATTTCAGCCGTCCGCGCTGCCAGCGTCAGAACTGAGCGCTATCGATGCACAGTTCCTGGCGGCGGAGCGGCAGCTCCGGGAGCAGCGTACGCGCGCGACGCAGCAAATCGCCGACCAGATCGCCGTGATCAAGCAGGAGCTGAACGCGGCGCTGACCGAGATGGAAAAGCGGCATCAGGCCGAGCTGATGTCGTTCGGCCAGCGCAAATCGGCGCTGGCGGCTGCGCTCGGCCAGGCTCATGCCGATCAGCTCGCTGCGCAGCAACTGGTGCTCACCTGGGATGACCGCATCGCCTCGGCCGCACGGCCCACGTTCGGCCGCTTCGTGAGCGCGGCGATCCGCGGCAGGGAACCAGGCAGCGCGAGTTAGCGGCGCCCGTCATGGAATGACCGGAACGAGCAGGCGGGCCTGGTTTTCTGGTCCCCAGTGCAGCGTGCATCTGCCGTCCGGGCCTTTCTGGTAGGCGGCCGGGAACTGCCCCGTGAGCGGGTTGCGTGGCCACAGCCAGCGGCCAGCGACGACCAGCCGCAGTGTCTCCCCTGCCCTGAACAAGGTCGCGGACGGGCCAAGGGCTATGTCCGCCTGCACCACGTGCCCCGGCTCCAGCGGCTGACGGCAACGGAAGGTGGGTACTGGCTCGAACGGCCGGGAGCGCTGCTCGTCGAGTGCGCGCAGCGAGGCTTTCAGCCAGCCCGTGGTGATGCGGTCGCGGCCAAACCCGTAGGAACCCTCGAAGGGAACGTAGCTGCGCCCGCGCCATTTCTCCACGCCGGCGAAGAGGTCAACGTCGTCGGCACCGTGCGCTTCCACCCAGAGCCTCAGGGCCATCGGCCCGGTTATTTCGGTGTCCGCCGGGGCGGTCCACTCCCAGCACACGCCGCGGGAGCGCATACCGAAGGTGAGATGGCCGGCTGCCGAGGGCGGCGCGGTGGCGAGCCCGGCGGCGCTCAGGTAGAGCGGCCTCCATTCGGTGCGATCGAGCGGCCAGCTGTCCTCCGCACGCACCCCGGCGATGATGTCGCGGCTTTCGCGGACCTCGAGCCGGACCCGTGGCGGCGCGGGGACATCGTGGCCGCGCAGGTAACGGTCGAAGAAGCGCAGCTGCGCGGCGCGGGCTTCGGATGAGTAAAAGGTCGCCCACTTTCCGCTGCGATGGGTATAGAGGAACCGGCCGGTGCTGGAGATGCCTTCCCAGCCGCGGAAGGAGCCGCGGCTGTGCAGGCTGTTGTCGGAGAAGCTGCCGCAGATCAGCGCGGGCACGGTGATGTTCTCCAGGTCCGGCACCAGCGCCCTCCACCACTCATCGCGCAGTGGGTGACGGCGCTGCTGCTCGGTCAGGCGGTAGCGCTGCCGCACCCGCCGCAGCCCGAGGCTCCACAGCCGGGTGAAGCCGTCCTCGCGGATGCCGCCCGGGCGCATCAGGTCCCGGTAGGCGTCGGTGAATCCTTCCCAGGGGCAGATCGCCCTCAGGCCGGGCGGCCGCAGCGCCGCCGCCTTCCACTGCGAGATGGCCAGGTAGGACACGCCGAGCAGGCCGACGGCGCCGGTGCTCCACGGCTGCGCCGCCGCCCACTCGATCAGGTCATAGACATCCTCGCCTTCCTGATCGGACAAAAGGCTGGCAGAACCCTCCGAGGTGCCGGCCCCGCGAAGATCGCAGTTGACCAGCGCGTAACCCTGGGCCGCCCACCAGGCCGGATCGGGAGCCTCCCACCCCGTCAGGACGGAAAAGCGCACCGGGCCCGTCTGCCGCAGTATCCGGTACAGAAAGGACACCCGGTAACCGCGGCCGCGCCGCCGCGGCAGATTGTCCTTGCCGTACGGGTGCGCGGACATAAGGACCGGGAACCGGCCGCCGCCGGCGGGCAGGACGACGTTCACCCGCAAGGTAACACCGTCCCGCACGGCCACCGGAAGGTCCCGTCGCACCGACAGCGAGCCCGCGGAAGGCTCGCAGACATCCACGGGCGGGTGCAGCAGCCCCGGCAGCCGGCCCAGCGCGTATCGCACCGCCCCCGGCCGGTGCCAGGGCCGGTCCAGCCGGGTCGTTCTTCCGTATGTGCGCATACTCCACTTTCCCTGACGAGGCGGGGCGAGACTGCGTTGGGCTTCTGCCCAGGTCCGTTCGGAAGCCTGACACGCCGGGCCGTAGCGGGTCCGGCCTTCTACCACCGGCCGGCCACCATCGACGATCTGCGCGTCAGGCGACTGGAAAGGTCCTTGACCAGTTCGGGATCGAGCACGACTTGTTCCAGAGATGGTCTGAGCTGCCTAAACGGGTGATGCACTGCGGCGCAGGTTTTGTCGCCAATCCGCCCTGGCCTGCCGGTTAACGTAACGCGGCCGCGTCCCTATACGCGGCAGTCATCGCGGAGTAGATTCAAAGCGTTGCTCCAGACCCTGGCGGCTGGTGCGTCCGCGAATACTGCGGCCGCACGGCAGGGTCCGGAGTTTTTCAATTAAGGGGCCTTTGGTCATATTGCCGCCCCTCAGTGGCCGCCATTTTCCCTGAAATTAACTCTAAATTAAGGCATTATCATGAGAAATCTTGGAGCGCGACGGTGGTGGGCGCCGGGCGCGGTGTCCCTGGCCTTGGTCGCGGTGGGCGTGGACACCACGGTGTTCACTGTGGCGCTGCCCACGTTTAGCCAGGGCGCTGCACGCGCCGCTGAAGCCCTCCGAAGTCTGATGATCTCATGAGCTTGCTGACGCGAGCAGCGGCGTTTTCGCATCGAGAAGCAAGTGCTCGTCGGTGGGCTGTGCTGGCGGTGGTGTGCGTCTCAGCTCTGATCATCAATGTGGATAACACCATCCTCAACGTGGCCCTCCCCACCCTCGTTCGGGACTTGCACGCCACCTCCAGCCAACTGCAGTGGATCGTCGATTCCTATGCGATGGTCTTCGCGGGCCTGTTGCTCGTCGGCGGCAGCCTCGGCGACCGGTTCGGGCGCAAGCGGCTCTTTCTCCTGGGCCTGGCCGTGTTTGCCGGAGCATCGGTCGGTGCTGCCTTGTCAGGTTCGGTGGACCTGCTGATCGCGTGGCGAGCCGCCATGGGGGCGGGCGCCGCACTGACGATTCCGTCGTCGCTGTCGATCATCAACGACGTCTTCCGCGATCCGGCGGAGCGGGCCCGGGCCATTGGTGCCTGGGGCGGGACCATCGGGCTCGGTATCGCTGTCGGTCCGATCGCCGGCGGCTTGCTGCTCGCCAGGTTCTGGTGGGGCTCCATTTTCATCGTCAACGTCCCGATCGTGGTCGCCGGGATCCTAGGAGCCCTGGTGCTGGTGCCCGACTCGAAGAACGCGTCGGCCGAACGCCCGGATCCCGGCGGGGCAGTGCTGTCGATCGCCGGCTTGGGCTTGCTGCTCTGGGCAATCATCGAGGCTCCGGCCAAGGGCTGGGCCTCCGGGGAGGTGGTCGGAGCCGGGCTGGCCAGCCTGGCTGTTCTCGGCGCGTTCGTCGGCTGGGAGGCCCGCAGCCGCCACCCGATGCTGAAGCTGGGGTTCTTTTCCGATCGCCGGTTCTCCGTGGCTGCGGCGGCGGAGCTCCTGGGGACGTTCGGGCTGCTCGGGACGCTGTTCTTGCAGACCCAATTCCTGCAGTTCGACCTGGGTTACTCACCGCTCCGGGCCGGGCTTTGCATCCTTCCGCTGGCGGCTGTGCTGGTAGTAAGTGCGGCGTTGGCTCCGATCGCCGCCCGTGTCATCGGGATCAAGTTCACCGTTGCCGCCGGCCTGGCGGCTATCGCGGGAGGTCTGTGGCAGATCTCCGCAGTGTCCGGGCTGACCACGACCTATGGGCAGGTAGTGCCCGGGTTGCTGCTGATCGGTCTCGGGGCTGGCCTGCTGATTCCGACGGCGACGAACTCCGTCGTGGGATCGGTTCCGCAGGGCGACTCGGGCATCGGGTCCGCTTCCAACGCCGTGGCTCTCCAGGTCGGTGGCGCGCTCGGTGTTGCCGTGATCGGAAGTGTGATGTCGACCCGCTACCAGGATCACCTGACCGCGGCGCTGGCCGGCGGCACGTGCCGATCCCTGTCTTGCACACCATCGTGGGCTCGCTCGGCGGTGCCCTCGCCGTGGCGGCCAGCACCGGTGGCGCCGCCGGCACCCTGCTGGCCGGCGCGGCGCGCGCCGCGTTCATGAGCGGCCTGGAGGTGTCGCTAGCTGTCGGCGCCGCCGTCGCGGCCGGCGGTGCTGTCCTAGTGCTCGCCCGCCTGCCGTCGCGGATTTCGCGGGACTCCACGCCTCCCAGCCCGCGCGTGACGACAACGGGACAGCTGAACGGCCAGACTGAAGCCAGCGACGACGCCCCACTGGACGCCCCCCGAACGCCCTGATTGCAGGCACCGCCCATCGAGGCCGAATCTTGATCTTCGGGCACGCGGTCCTGTTCGGGCGCTCAGTGGGCGGGGCGGGACGGGTGTGACAGGCGCCCGGCGGCGCGGACCTATCTGCCTCCCAGCGTGCGGGAGCGGTACCCTTTCCCTCGTCGCAGGATCGCTATTCCGGCCCGCCCGGAGCGGCGGTGCCGCGGCCCCGCGCCCGTGGCTGAGCGTTCCGCGCCCGTAGCTGAGCGTCTCGTGCGGTAAGCGTCAGTAACGATAAGGGAGGTCGGCAGATGCCCGGTCCCTTGCAGGTAATCGCCGCCAGCTTCCGTGCCGCAGCCGATTTCGAGGGCCGGGTGCTGGCCGAGGTCGGCCGGCTGCAGGGCCGGGGTGTATTGCGGCTGGTTGACCTGCTCTTCGTCACCAAGGACGAGGACGGCCAGATCAATCGTCTGGTGGTCGGCGACGATGACTTCGGCGCGCTCCTGTCGAGAATCATCCCGCTTGGCGGCGCTGGTCCCGTGAAACCAGCAGCGGGCGAGGACTCGCCGGGCTTTGATCCCTCTGACGCGCAGGCACTGGCAGAATCCATGCCGCCGGGGACGGCGCTTGCGTTCCTGCTCATTGAGCACGGCTGGGCGCAGCCACTCTTCAACGCGATCACCGAGACCGGCGGGGCACTGCTGGGCGAGGATTTCCTCACCGCCGAGGCCGAGTTGCTCGCGGGCGCCGAGGTCGCGGCGGCCGAGGAGGCGGCTGAGGTGATTGCGGCGGCGCAGGCCGCCGAAGCCCGCGCCCTGCTCCGTGCCATGACCGCGGAGGCCGAGGCAGCCGAGGCTGTCGCGGATTCGGAAGCTATCCGCAGGGCTGCGGCCGCCGACGCCATCCGGGCGCTGATCGCCGCGGGCATCGTGGAGGAGGCAGCCGCCCACGAGGCTGTTGAGGCCCTGGACGCCGCGGGCGTGATCGTGGCAGCCGCCGAGCAGGCAGCGGCGGACGCCGTCGCGGAAGACGCAGCCACCGTGAGTGCAGCCGACCAGGCAGCCGCGGACGCCGTCACGGAAGACGCAGCCACCGTGAGTGCAGCCGACCAGGCAGCCGCCGACGCCGTCAGGGAAGACGCGGCGGAAGTGACGGCGGCGGACCAGGCAGCGGCGGACGCCGTCGCGGAAGACGCGGCCACCGTGAGTGCAGCCGACCAGGCAGCCGCCGACGCCGTCACGGAAGACGCGGCGGAAGTGACGGCGGCGGACGAGGCAGCGGCGGACGCCGTCGCGGAAGACGCGGCCACCGTGAGTGCAGCCGACCAGGCAGCCGCGGACGCCATCACGGAAGACGCGGCAGAAGTAACAGCGGCCGACCAGGCAGCCGCGGACGCCGTCACGGAAGACGCGGCAGAAGTAACAGCGGCCGACCAGGCAGCCGCGGACGCCGTCGCGGAAGACGCGGTCGCGGAAGACGCGGCCACCGTGAGTGCAGCGTCGATCAGCATGGCTGAGGCGAGGGTCCTGCGCTACTTGCCCACGCCGCTGACCTTCGCCCTCATCGCCGACAAGCTGGGCATCTCCCGGTCGGCGGCGAAGGAACGAGCCGAGCGCGCCTACAAGAAGCTCGGGGTTCACAGCCGCGCCGAAGCGGTCGGCCGGGCCCGTGCGCTCGGGCTCATCGACTAACTCCGGTCCTTCCTCAGCCGGTTCGGCCCGTTCGGCCCGTTCGGCGGGCGACGGCATGGTCGCCTGCCCGGGCATCGGTGGCCGAGGGCCTGACCAACCACTCCATTGCGAGCCGCCTGTCGGTCGCGCCCCGCACGGCCGAGGCCCACGTCGAGAACATCCGGCGCAAGCTCCAGGTCCGCTCCCGCGCCCAGATCGCCGCCTGGGTCACCCGCCATGCCTGACCGCCGCCCGCCGCGCCGGCGGGGCCAGCCGGGGACGGCTAGCTCCTGCGCAGCACCGCGGCCTGTTTCTCCAGCGGGAGGAGCTCGGAGCCGAAATCCGGGTACGCGTCAAGCCAGCGCCGCAGTACTTTCTGCATGTCCGGCACGACGAGGTCGTCTAGGACGGCGGTGGCAACCGGGCTCAGCGACCCGCTCAGCAGCGGCAGCGCCGGATAGCGGGCCTGGTGACCGGTGGCTGCGGGCGGCCCGTCAACGAAGAGGAGATCGATCCCCGTCAGGTCCTCCCATGCCCGCCTCGCGTACCACGAGTAGGTCTCGCCATCAAGGCTGAAGCTCTCCAGCGGGGCGTCGCGTACCTCGGCGATATCGCGGACGTTATGCCTGGCCAGGAAGTCGCGGGTCTTGCCGCCGAAGACCGGGTCGTGATCGAGCGCGATGATCCGGCCGTCGATCTCGAACCGCCGCATCGCTAGTGCGAGCCACAGCGTGGATGCGCCGCTGCCGCATTCCACGACGAGCGACGGCCGTTCGGTGATAACCAGGTCGACCAGCAGCACGAGCAGGTCTGGCGACGCTGCCCAGCCCCGGGTGGCGGGCAGCACGTCGTTGGCTGGCAGCACGGCGTTCAGGGTCTGCAACGCTTCCAGCTGGCGGAATGTCTGCTTGGTCTCTTTCTCGATCTTTTTCTCGATCTTTTTCTCGACGTCGGCTTCGACCCGCCGCACGGTGTCGAGCGTGCGCGTGGTTTCGCTGGCCAGGTTGCCGATCCGGCTGGCCAGGTCGAGGCTGTGCCTGATCAGCAGGAGCAGGCCGCCAAGCAGCGGCCCCAGCGCCATCAGTGCCACCGTCGGCACCGCGCCGGCGCCTGTTGCCAGCCCAAGCCCGAGCGCGCCGGCCAGCCACGCGGTGACCAGCACGGCTACTGTCTCGATGCGCACGAGCTGCCGGATCAGTCGGCGCATGGCGGACTCCTTATTATCCTGCGGCATTATCCTGCGGCGTTCACGCGGCCTGCCAGCCTCCTGCGAAACTGCCATCACCCTACTTTGATCCGCCCTGGCCGCGAGTAACGAAGATCACGATACTGGCGTGCGCTTGCCGTCGCCTCCTGCCGGTTAGGTAATCCCACCGAGGAACGGCCGCCGCGCAGCCGGATGAGGCGGTAGCTCACCCGATGGCCGGCGCGGGCCGGGCACCCTAGCGTGCGGGCATGCCCGAACCGACGCCGCCTGACCTGGCGGAACCTGGCGCGGCTGCGCGGAGTTCAACCTCATCCCGCGGTCGCCGGACCCGGACGAGGCCATCGCCGGGACTGCCACAGTGCGCGCGCTGCTAGCGGCGTGACAGCGGCACGTGGGGATGCCGCTTGAGGGCCGTCGGGGCGGCGGGTGAGCCTGCTGCCGTGGTAGTACTCCAGGTATGAACGTGAGTGTGAGCCTGCCGGATGATGACGTCGAGTTCCTGGACTCTTACGCCCAGGCCCGGGGAATGGAGTCCCGGTCCGCGGTCGTCCATGAGGCCGTCGGGCTGCTGCGCGTTACCCATCTCGGAGACGCATATGACGACGCCTGGGATTCCTGGGAAGCCTCCGATGAGGCCAGCGCATGGGAATCTGTTACCGCCGACGGCCTGGGAATCTGAATGCGCCGCGGCGAGATCGTCACCGTGAGCCTTGATCCTGCCCACGGATCGGAACCCGGCACAACCCGCCCGGCCGTGGTCGTCAGCAACGACGCCGCCAACGCCACGGTGACCCGGCTGCGGCAGGGGGTCATCACGGTCGTGCCGGTGACCTCGAACACCGCTCGCATCTACCCGTTCCAGGTTTTGCTGCCCGCAGACCAGACCGGGCTGCCCCGTGACTTCAAAGCAGAGGCCGAGCAGGTTCGCTCGGTCGCGGTCCAGCGGATCGGCGACAAGGTCGGCCAATTGCCCGCGGCCCTCGTTGCAGAACTCGACCGGGCACTCCGTGTGCACCTCAACCTGTAGCGGGTCAGTTCAGGCCCTTACCGCGCCGGAAGGCAGGTCGCGGAAGCCGCCGGCGAACTCCCAGAACCGGTAGACGTCGGCTCACCACCGGCACCCGGCGGATCGGATCAGTCACGTTCATCTCACCCTCTCCGGCCTCGATCACGGAGCCCGGTGGACACGGCTGTCCCACCGGGCGTAGTAGGGCCGCACGCCGAGCGCCCTGGCCAGCAGCCACAGCGGCGGCAGCATCAGGTTCTGCACCCCGATGGGCGGCGAGGTGACCCGGCTTTCGTGGCGGAAATGCCAGAAGGTGGCGCCCAGCTGGAGCGGGTTGCGCGGGGCGCCCCTGGGCGTGGTCCTTCCGTCAGCGGCCAGGCCGGCGACGGCCTCGTGGAACTCCCTGGTACGCAGCGCCGGCCGGAGCTCGACTACGGCCTGGATCTCGGCAGGTCCGGGGTTTCCTTCGGAGTGGCGGACGCCCGGCGGCACAACGATCGTCTCGCCCGCCCGTCCCACGAGTTCCTCGCCGTTGAGGGTGAAACGCGCTTCGCCCGAGGTGATGATGAAGCGTTCCTCCTGATGCGGGTGGATGTGCTCGGTGACCACACCGCCGGGCACGCTGCGCCAGCTGAACCGGACGAGATCCTCGCTGCTGTCCTCAGCCACGGCCGTGAACTCGATCCACTCGCCGGTGGCAGGGTTGAAGAAGGGCCGGAAGCCGGTCATCGCCGCGTCAGCCTGATGGGAACTTCGGCGGCGCTGCCAGTCATTCCGGCGACCTGGGTGCTGGCTGGCGCGGCTCTAGGCACGGCTGGGCACCGACTCCACGAAGCGCAGGACGGCGCCGGTGGTGATGCCGGGCCGCTGCGACTGGGGATAATGCCGGCTTCGGGCACCATGACGACTTCTGCGCGTCACTAGGTACCGACCGGCTCGGGTGCGGGTGCCTGGACTGCGCCGGGCGCGGGACCGTCGTCTTCGTGGATGCCATGCCGGGCGTAGAAGCGGCGCAGCGGAGCGGGTGCCCACCAGTTCGCGTCGCCGGCCAGCCGCATGACCGCGGGTACCAGGAGCATCCGCACCAGCGTGGCGTCGAGGATCAGGGCGACGATCATGCCGACGCCCAGCAGCTTGATGAACGTGATGCTGGACAGGGAGAACAAGCCGATCACGACGACCAGCAGCAGCGCGGCGCTGGTGATCACGCCGCCGGTGCGCTGCAGGCCGGACGCGATCGCCCTGGTGTTGTCGCCGGTGATGTCGTAGCTCTCGCGGATCCGCGAGAGCAAGAACACCTGGTAGTCCATGGACAGCCCGAACATGATCGCGAACATCAGGATCGGGATGGTGGGGCTGATCGTACCGTTCGGGGTGAAGCCCAGCAGCCCGGAGAGGTGGCCATCCTGGAAGATCCAGGTCACGACGCCGAACATCGCCCCCAGCGACAAGACGTTCATCACGATCGCCTGCAACGGCAGGACCAGCGACCCGAACGCCAGGAACATCAGCAGGAACGTCGCCAGGACGACAGCCAGCGCCATCCACGGCAGGATCTGCCCGAGGCTGGACAGCTCATCGGCCAGCGCGGCGGTCTGCCCTCCGGTGTATGCCGTGGTGCCGGGGGGCGCGGCGACGTCACGGACGTGCCCGGCGATGGCCCGGGCCTGCGGCGTATAAGGGCCGGGGCCGTAGCTCATGTCGATCCGGGCGATGTTGCCGTGGATGCCCGTTAGCTGCGCGCCAGTGACGCCGGGGACATGGTCCAGGCGGCCGACGTACGCGGTCAGGCCGGCGGCGCGGCTGGGCGAGCCGGTGACCGGGCCGGGGAACTGGACGATGGCCTCGATCGGAGCGGTCGGGTTGCCGGGGAAGTCGGTGTTCAGAGCCTCGGTGACGATGCGAGGCGCGGCGGCGGCCGGCAGCACGGTGGCATCGACGCCGCCCCAGACGACCTTCAGGAACGGCGAGCCGAGCCCGAGCAGCACCACCACGATCGGCACCGCGTACAGGACGGGCCGGCGCATCACACTGTGCGCCAGCCGGTACCAGCCACCGCTGCCCTCGGCGGCGGGCGGGCGCTGCACCGAGCGGCGGATCCGCAGCGAGTTCACCTTCGGGCCGAGCACCGCCAGCAGCGCGGGCAGCACGATGAGCGCGGCGAGCATGTCGACCAGGACCGTGGCGACGCCGCCATACCCCATTGAGCGCAGGAAGAGCTCGGGGAACAGCATCAAGCTGGCGAGGACGATAGCGACGGTGACCCCAGAGACCGCCACCGTCCGGCCAGCGGTGGCCACCGTCCGTGCCACCGCGTCCTCCACCGAGTCCTGCCGGTGCAGTTCCTCCCGGAACCTGCCGACGAGGAACAGCCCGTAGTCGATGCCCAGTCCCAGGCCCAGGATCGTGGTGATGTTCAGCGAAAATACCGACACGCCGGTGAAAATGGTCAGCAGCCGCAGCGCGGTGAACGAGCCGAGGATCCCCAGGGCGCCGATGGCCAGCGGCAGGCAGGCCGCGGTCAGGCTGCCGAAGATCACCAGCAGCAGGATCAGCAGGATGGGGAAGGACAGGCCCTCAGCGCGGGTGATGCTGGCGGTGGTCTGCTGGTCGATGGTCTCGTTGGTGGGGACCACCCCGCCAACTTGAGTGCGCAGGCCGGGGGCGTTCAGCTGGGCCTTGATCGCGTCGTAGCTGTCCTGCCGGGCGGTGTCGGTGGCGCCGGCCAGCTCGATGACGGCGTACGTCTGCCGGCCGCTGGCGCTGACGAACTGCCGCGACCTAGCCGACCAGTACGACGCGTACGACTCGGCCTTGCTGTGCGGCAGCGCCGCCAGCGTCTGAGTCACTGCGGACCGGAACGCCGGGGATGCCGTAGTGAGGGTCTTACTCGAATACAGCACGACCACATCCCCGGCGTCCCGGCCGAATGCTGATGTTGCCAGGTTCGCTTCGTGCTGGCTCTGGCTGTCCGGGGCGTTGAACCCGCCGGCGGTCTGCACCTTGGCGAAAATGGTGGTCCCCCACACGCCGCCGACCACCGCGACCAGCAGGGCGATCACGAGGATCAGCCGCCTGCGCCGGTAAGCAGTGCGCCCCCACCTCTCGAATACGAAACGGCTGGCGGGCTTCACGTGGTCAGCAGGGGAGGTCATGGCGTTTATCGCCTTCGGCTCGGTCATGGCGTGCTGGCCTGGGCCCGGTACCAGGCGACGGTCGCGGCGATGGCGGCGGCCAGCGGGGTGCCGGCCGATCCGAAGACGGCCTCGTATTTGCTGGTGTCCAGGACGAAGGGCGCGTCGAACTGGTAGGCCGTCTCGGCCAGCCCTCGCAGGGTGGGGTTGATAATCCCGAGGGCACGCACGGCCAGCTTGGGCACCGAACGGACGCCGACTTGATGCCCGACCTCGCCAGCTACCAGGTCGAGCAGCGCGCGGGTAGTGACGGTCGGCGGGCCGGGCAGGTGCCACACCTGACCGGCGGCCCGGGGATCGGTGCCGAGGGTGGCCAGGCCGGCGGCGATGTCGGGAACGTAGCTATAGGTGTGCGGCAGGTCCGGGTTGCCGATGAAGTCGGCGCGCCGGCCGACCAGCGCGTTGCCGAAGACCCGCTCGCCGAGCGTTGACCCTCCGGTGACGCCGGCACCGAAAAAGTCCGAGGCCCGCCCGATGGCGATATGGACCTGGCCGGCTTCGGCGGCGGCCAGTAGTTCCCCGGTCATGGCCGCCCGGGTCCGGCCCTTGACGGTCGTGGCGGCTAGCGGCAGGTCTTCGGTCATCGGCCTGCCCCCGGTCGGGCCGTAGCCATAGAGGTTCTCCAGGGTCACCAGCAGAGCGCCGGTGCGCTCGGCGGCGGCCAGCACGCCGCGCTGCAGTGGCGGGAAGAGCTCCGGCCACTGGGCGTAGGGAGCATTGAGGCACTGGTAGATGACTGCGGCGCCCTTCGCGGCATCGCTGGCCGCGTCAAGGTCGGTAGCGTCCGCCGCTCGCCAGTCGGTCCCTTCTGCCATGCCAGCCGGCCTGCGCCGCGACACTACCCGGACTGTGACGCCTCGTTCCGCGAGCAAGGCCGCGAGAACGCGACCGACCTGCCCCGTACCGAAAACCACATGCAGCCTGTCGTTGTCCCCCAGCCGAGCCGGCGCGGCGGCGTCCTCGGCGAGACCCGTTTCTCGTGAACTGTCAGGCATCGCAGCAGCCGCCGGGATCAGGCCATGACCAGCATGATGTACCAGGGTGGCGGACCGCCGGGGCCGCATCGTCGCTTCGGTGGTGCGCGATGACGTCGCGTCTCAAGACGGTGTGTGCCACTGACAGAGAGCAGGTGAGGAAAAGGGCAGATGCCACCACAAGTCACCTTCGGCTTAGCTGCGCACAAGGCGCCACCGAGGTCCAGGGCAGCCGAAAGGAATATCGACGTCGTCCACACGCAGGATGGACGGGTACACCTTCCTAGCCCGGACGGTACGCCTGATCCGCCGGACAGACAAGGACGCAGGGTGACCTGCGGCCAGTCATCGGAACGATGGGGCGTGCTCTGACTGGCTGGACTCTACGGCGAGCAGTGCCCAGGGCGTGTGCTGCTGCTGGTGCCAGATGGCACCGGCGGCCCCGGCCAGCCACTCCTCGTTATCCGGACGTTGGGCCAGGCGGCCAGGCGGCCAGGCGGCCAGGCGGCATTGTGGCCAGCCGGCCCGGAGCTGGCCTGCCGGGCCACGGACGGGCCACGTTTGGCGGGAGCCAAGCGCCTGCCAGACTCCGGCGATCAGCTCGCCGGTGGCGCGTCCCATCAGGAAGGCGCCCATCGCGCCGGGCTGCTCGCTGAATGGCGGTGCAGCTCGTCGCCGGCCTTGTGCCAGCCGGGCTCGCGTTCCGGTCCCCCGGTGAAGCCGCCGGCGGCTACCGGCATCATGAGGATGATCTTCCTGATCGGGGGTTGCTTCGGACGGGGTCCGGGCGGCTCGGCGGGCGGGGCTCAGCTGCCGGTTAGGTAGCCGTACCGGTCGCGGAAAGCCCCGGGGGTGAGCCCTGCGGCCGCTGCGATCGGGCGGAGCTTGCCCGGATCATCGAGGTCCTCGCGGTCCAGCCGGATCATGTACTCGCGGGCCACCCGGTATGAGCTCGACCCGACGTTCACCAGCCGGATCTGCACCCGCCCCGTCCCGGGGTCGGTGAACGACCCGAACGGCAGCGGCACCAGGTGCCCCTCCTGGATCGTGACCATGCCGCCGGGCTCGCCGCCCTCCAGCACCCGCTTGAGGTAGTCCACCGCGCTGTAGCCCAGGTCACGGGTGTACTCGATATCGAACGGGATGGGAGGCGCGCACCGCAGCTCATAGCCGATGTTCTTGCCCTCGACCGTGACCTTCTGCCCCCGCTCCCTGAACCGGTCCTTGACCTGCCTGGCCAGCAAGCGGTCCAGTTCCAGCTCCGCCAGCCGGACGTGGCCATGCTCGTCCCGCTCAGCGTCCGGCATCGCCTTCTGGAGCTCGTCCGGGGGCAGCCGCAGGCCAATACCCTCCGCGAGCACCGCCACCCCGAACGGGCGGCCGTGCGCGATCCGCTTCAGCATCGAGGTCTCCAGGACATCCACCAGGCGCGACAGCCGGATGGGCTCCTCGCCGGGAAACTCCTCGGCGATCAGCGTCAGGGTAGCCCCGGCCGACTTCCCGATGCCCAGCGCCAGGTGCCCGGCCGAACGGCCCATGGCCACCACCAGGTACCACCGCTGGGTCGTGATCGCGTCGGTCATCAAGTTGTTCACCAGACCGACCCCCACGCTCCGGGCCGTCTCGAAACCAAAGGTCGGCGTGCCGCCCGGCAACGGCAGGTCATTATCGATCGTCTTCGGCACATGCGCCACCCGCAGGCCCCCGCCGGCCGCCCCGGCCAGCCGGGACGCCGAGAACGCGGTATCGTCCCCGCCGATCGTCACCAGCGCGCCGACCTCCAGCTTCCGCAGCGACTCCAGGCAAGCATGCAGCCGCCAATCCGGGTCCGCCGCATCCTCGTCACGCACCGTCGGGTTGGCCCGCGAGGTCCGGAGGACCGACCCGCCCAGAACGTGAATTCTCGACACGTCCGTAATAGACAGCGGCCGCGCCTCCTCGATCCGGCCCTCGATCAGATGCTCGAAGCCATCCATGATCCCCAGGACATCCCACCCGGAGTTCCGCGCCTCGATCGTGGCCGCGGAGATAACCGAGTTCATCCCCGGCGCAGGCCCGCCACCACACAAGATCCCTAGTTTCACGGCCCCATCGTTACAGCCACGAGGCAATCCAGGCAAGCGGCCGCGCCCCGGACCCCGCAACCACCCCCAACCACAAATCCGGGCAACCACGCCCAATCACAAATCCGGCGGCACGACACGCCACCACCCGCACAACATCTATCCAGCTGGTAAACACGCGCACGCGATCCGCATGCGATAACGTACGGCTCCCAGCGGTCAAAAACGGCTGCACCACCCCCGGAGGCTGACCGCCCCAGGATCACTTACGTAGCGTCACCCGACAGCGGGCCGCCCGAAAAGTCCATCCCGGCACACATCGCCGATTACGGGCGCCTAAAGCGCGCGATCGAAATCGTCCCAGGTAGCAAACCCCTCCGGTGGCGGCGGTACGACGTACCCCAGCACCTCGCACCAGAAACGAGCGACGCGCTCAGGTTCTGCGCAGTCGAAGGTGACTTGGATCTGCTTGACCGACGCCATCGGTCCACCATAGAGGCGGGGTCTTTCGTCGTCTCCACGGGCCCGCCCCTGGCTAGGTTGTGGCGCATGCGGCCGCCCCTTGAAGATGGCGCCGGACCGCGCGAACGCTTCCGAAGCACTACCGTGCGTACCCGGCGCGGCCCTCCATCACAGCCCCCGGCCCGGCGGCCCAGCGCCGATAGGACTACACACAGCAACGAGAAACGCCTGTTCAGCATTTCAAAATCGCGCATGACGCCGAATCTGGCGCAAGCCGCCGGCGACCGCCTGGCAAAGGCGGTCCGAGCGGTATTGCGCGTGGTGAGACCGCTCAAGTGCTAACTGTCGCAAGCGGCAGGTGGACCGAAGTCGGGCGACTGCCATGGGCCGGAGGCCAGGCGGCGGCCGTTGGCCGTGCCGGGCTGGCCGACGAGGCCTGCCAGGGGGCGCGTCCTCGCCGGCGCGACAGGGCGTAACGGATAGCCCCCGTTATTTGAGAATCTTTGCGGACCACCTATCTGAGACTGCGCAGGTCACGGACGCAGGGCGGCTGACCTGCGCCGGCGCGGCGGAGGAGCCCAAGCTGGCTCCGTCCCGCCGGGCGTCCGTTGGGCTTTCCCCTTACGGACACATGACGAACCACCAGATGGGCAGCGGCTTCAGGGCGGTAAAGCCGCGTGCTGAAATCCCTCCGGGCGCACGCCTCAGCACTCATCACCGGCCGACCCCCTTCTCCTCAGCCGCGAAGGGCCCGCTTTATGCGGCAGATATCTGGTTGGGCTGCTTACGTGACGACGGCCCGGCAGCATCGCTGCCTGGGCGCGTGGTCTGGCGGCGCGGCGCGGGCCGCCGGCGGTCGTGCGGGGAAGTGGCGGGCGAAGAGGCGGCGGGGCTGCTAGAGATGGACCCGCGCACCGTGGTGCAGATTCAGCGTCTAGACCCGATCGCCATGCTGGTCTACCGCGGCCCCGGCCGCGGGGTGGACGCGAAGGGCCACGTATACGGCGAGACCGGCGAGGGCGACGCCAGCGAGGCCCAGCGCCGCGCCGGCAGCGAGTACTGGCGTATCGCCGAAGCCATGCGGCCCAAGATCAGGCTGCTCATCGTCGTCTAGGGCGAAGTCCGCCGGATCGGGCCGGTCATGCCCGTAGAGACCTGGTCGGAGGAAGACGGAAAGGTTGCGCTGCGCCTGGGCGAGCGCCCGCTGATCCCCGAGGAGGTCCGTACCGCTACCCGGCGCTCGGCGTGGCCGTCGGCGGCGAACGCCCAATGCGGCAGGGCCTGATGCGCGAGTACGCGCCGGTCGACGGCACCCAGGGCGAAGATCACCGACGGAAAAAATCGCAGAAAAAACAACGAATATCGCTGACCTGCGGGGATGCGGCCTGGACCGCTGGTTAGCTTCTCACGGATGGGTGAGGCAGGGAGGCCGGCGTGTAACGGGGCTGGCGCGGCCGGGACTACTGGGTCGGTCCGCGGATCACCGTGGGTCCTCCCCACGCAAGGAGAAGGACATGCGCAAGCGCACATGCCTGGCAGCAGCGGGCGGCAGCCTGCTGGCGGCCACGATCGGCCTGTTCGGCGCGGCAGCTTCTGCCAGCGCCGGCACGGCCCCACCGGTGGTCGGCTACACCTATGTCAACGACAACACCGCGACCGCCAATACCATCGCCGGGTTCGACCGGCACGCGGACGGCTCGCTGACCCCGATCCCCGGTTCACCGTTCGCCGCTGGCGGCGCGGGCCTCGGCGCGGGCCTGGCCTCTCAGGGCGCGATCCAGGTAACCAGCGACGGCAGGTACCTGCTGGCTGTCGACGCCGGCAGCAACCAGATCTCGGTGCTGCGCATCACCGCGGACGGCGTGCCAGTGCTTGTCGGCCAGCCGGTGTCATCTGGCGGCATCCAGCCGGTAAGCGTCGCGGTCTCCAGGACCGGCCTGGTCTACGTCGCGAACTCCGGCGCTGGCGGCAGCGGCTACTCCGGCTTCAGGCTGAATCCCGTCGGCAAGCTGATACCGATCCCGCACTCGACGGTCACCGTCCCCGATGGCTCCGGCCTGGGCGACGTGTTCTTCAACTCCACAGGCGATCGCCTCATCGGCACCCGCACCGGCACCTCGCTGATCGACAGCTTCGTGGTGCTGCCCAACGGCCGCCTGTCCGCCGCCCAGGGCTCTCCCTTCACCGGGCAGGGTCTTGGCCAGCTCGGCGCCGAGTTCCGGCCCACCAACCCCTCGCAGCTGTTCGTCAGTAACGCGCACAACGGCGCCGGCCTGGGCACGGTGTCCGCGTACCGCGACAGCTCCTCCGGTCAGCTCACCCCGATCGGATCCTCGCCCTACGCCGACAAGCAGACCGCGCCGTGCTGGGTGGAGATCAGCCACGACGGCCAGTACCTGTTCACCGTCAACACCGGGTCGGGCACCATCTCCAGCTACTCCATCAACCCGGACGGCTCACTCGCCCTGATCGGCAGCTTCACGATCAACGGCGGCGGATCCGACATCGACGCCCGCCTGTCCCCGGACGGCCAGTACCTGCTGGTCGACGGTGCTGGCCACAATTTCGTGTCGGTGTTCGCCGTCAACGGCGGCACCCTCACTGAGGTGCCCACTTCCCCGACCCCGCTGCCCGCCGGGGCCGCCTCATCCGGGATCGTCAACACCTAGGAACGACTAGCCGGCTTGCCGGCCAGCTGTCCCCTGGCCCGCCCGCCCGGGCGGGGCCAGGGACAGCCTGGTCGTGCCGCATCCCCGGCAGCAGCCGGCCAGCTGCTGCCCTACGACACCGGGTATGCCGCCAGCTACGTCGTGGAGCGGTAGCCCGTGGTGTCCTGGCCCGGCAGTGCAGGGGCGGCTCGCGCGAACGCTGACCCGGCGGCCGGTCCCCCGGCAGAGGAAGCGGCCGCGACGGCCTCAGCGGCCGGTGACCTGGCTGACAAACAGCGCAGGCCGTGACGCCCCGCGACATCGAGGGCCTCAGCAGCCAGGAGGTGTGCAGCGTGCCGGAGATCACCCAGGGCAACCAGCCAGTGCTGCCGTACCCGGGCCCGGGCCGCCTCCGCCAGGTCATCAAGACCCGGTCCGGGAGGGCGTGATGATGGTCCCCGCGCTGCGGCTACGCCGCGACATCGCGTGCCAGCAGGCGGTCGAGCTGGTGACCGCCTACCTGGAGGGCACGCTCGCGCGCGCCGGCCGCCGCCGCCGCTTCGAGGCGCACCTCGCCGGCTGCCCGCACTGCACCGAATACCTCGCTCAGATGCGCAAGACGATCGAGCTGACCGGATCCCTCACCCCCGATAACCTGACCCCGCAGATGCAGGACGAGTTCATCGCGATCTACCCGCAATGGCGCGCCGGCCAGGACGGCTAGCGCTAGCCAGCTGACCCGCGAGCCTGGCGGCGGCGCCGGGCGCCAGGCAGGCAGAACCGGGGTTCGAGACCATGGTCAGAACGGGGGGCCTGCGGCGGGCCAGCGATCACTCAAGATCATCGCGCCGGCCGAGGTCTCCTTTGGCTGGCGTCCGTAAGGGGATCCCCGATTGAGATGCCTCTTCGGTCGCTGAGCCCGTCGAGGCGACGGCACGCCCGGCGAGCGCCAGCTGGACCGACACGCCGGCTCCACCGATGGCACCCAGAGCAAACGTACGCCCGTTGACCATCCGTTCTGCTAACTCTTGCAAGCAGGAAGGGCAACCGTTTCGGCTTCCTCAGCCGCACCCAGTGGACGCTCTGACGTCGCCCATAACGGCGGATATCGTTCGTCAAGCTGTGCGCAGCCCAAACTACAATGCGTGACAGGAGAGCGGTGGTCCTTGCGCCGGATCGCCGACTCGGCGCTCGAGTACGGTCAGGTGCAAGTGCCACGCACGGCGCTCATATCAGCCATCCAGTGCGCAGCCCATCCCACGGGTGACTGCCCCGGCGGACCAGCAGTAGCTGGCAAGATAGAGGCGACGGTTTTACGGACCATCACCGCTCAGGTTGAGCCGTCTTATGTGACCTGCGGTAACGTTCGTGCGGCTGATGGAGTACAGCGTTCAGTCCCGTATATGTCCCACGTAGCGAAGGTCAGACCGCGCCATGTCACTGTGGCTGGTCGGTGTGCCGGGTGGCGTCGGATGCGGCTTGGGTGGTGGCGTGGTCGCCGAAGCCGACTCCGATCGCCTGGTCGTCGCGGCGCTGTTCGGCGTGGACGAGGTCGGCTAGCACCTGCCGGTCGGCGGCGGTGGGCTCGCCGCCCAGCGGCAGTGCCCGCGGGTAGAGCGAGCGGGCCAGCACCGGGTTCAGTTCCGCGGCGTACATGGTGAGCTTGGCCAGCAGCAGCAGGAACGCGACGATGCCGATGACCGTGCCGAACGCTCCGTAGGTCGCCGAGGCGTTCTTGAGCTGATGGGTCATCAGCCCGGTGCCGACGGTGATCAGCGCGGTGAACCCGACCGCGGCGAGGATCGCGCCGGGCAGCAGGCCGCGCGGGCCCACCGCCTTGGCGGTCAGCAGGGCGAAGCTGGCAAAGTACAGCCCGGCGTTGATCGCTAGCAGGCCGATCAGGACCGGCACCCGGATGGCGTAGCTGGCGGTGCCGCCCGTGGCGTAGGCGGTGACGAAGGCGTTGATGACGAACGCGCCGCCGATGGTGAACAGGGCGGCCAGGCTGCGGCCGAGCCGGGGCAGGAAGCCGGTGCGCTGGGTCTGCGGGATGTTCCATACCGTGGCCATCGCCTGCTGCGCAGTCTGGGTCACGCCCTGCGCGCCGTACAGCAGGCCGATCAGGCCGATCACCAGGCCCAGTCCGCTGCCGTGCAGCGCCTGGTGGCTGGCCGGGTTGAAGCTGGAGCCCACCACCGGAAACTGGTGCAGCGTGCGGATGATGCCCGAGCCGATTGACTGTGCGCCGATGAAACCGAACACGGTGACCACGACCAGCAGCAGCGGGAAGATGGCGGTGAACCCGTACCAGGCCAGAGCCACGACCAGCAGGTTGGCGTTATCGTCGCCGGACTTCTTCAGCACCGCGTAGGGCACGCCAGCCCACCGGGCCTGCCGCTGCCAGTCATCCAGCGCGGCCATCATCTTCCGCACGGGCCCAAGCGGGTTCACCTGACAGTCCCGGCCGCGCTCTCAGCCGCGGGCTTCATGATGGCAGTCAATGTCTCACCGGACCGAGCCGCCTCCGCGTCCTGCATCCGGTCCCCTCCCGCGGCCACTCGGTACCCGGCGCCGCTATCAATCCGCCGTCTGAAGTCTCATCGCTCACCGCCAGTTACCCCGCCACCGGGAAAGAAAACAGCTTCGGGGCAAGGTCAGACGCAATCCGGCCCCCGGCCGCGCCCGCGAAGCTGACGTCAGCCAGCCCAGTCCGCCTTCCGGCAGGCGCCAGGTCCGTGCGAGCAGATGCCGGGATCGGGCAGGGATGGGCTCGCCCCCTCCCCTCCCACACCACCGGACATGCGGGCCCGCATCCGGCGGTTCGTCAAGCCGTCGGACTGAAACGCTGCCTTGTCGCGGTCAATGTCTTCAGGCCGAGGTGTTCCCAGCAGGAATTGGGCAGGGCCACGCCGAGGACCTGGGAGCCCGCAATCGCCAATACCCCTTGCCGCTACCGCCCCACTTGCGGACGTTGCGCTCGGGGATACCTCATATCCGCAGATTGTGCCGCCGGGGCGGTAGTCTTCCATTCCTTCCAGCGGACCTGCCGCAGGCGGCGGCGCAGCCACCCATCCACCTCGCGGACCAGATTCCCGGTATCCGCGAGCCGGAAGTAGGGCAACCAGCCGGTGGTGAACCGGTTCAGCTCCCGGTTGCCGATGATGACTGGTACGCAGATCATCCAGGTCTGCACGGCCGCAGTCAGCCATGTCGGATGGCAGAGTCGGCGCCATAACGGCGGCTACTTGCGTGACCTGTTGTTTGTAATGGATCATGATGTGTGATGGTGGCTTCGGTCCGTGCTTTGGGAATCGGTGCGATTCCGCCTAAGCGCCAGGCGCATCGGGGGCGCATTCCGCTGGCTGCTCGTGGCCCGCCTCAGCTGAAGTGTTTTTGTGCGGGCCAGATGGCCTGCCAGGTCCTGGTGAGCTGCTGGCAGATCCAGACCGGGGCGCCTTGCTCGTCGTCGCTGACGCCGGCGTGGTTGTCCAGGTGTGCGGCGAGGCGGGCTGAGCCGCAGAAGGTGAGCTGGCTGCGCTGGTAGCCGACCACGATCGCGGTAGTCGCCCGGGCGGGTGGCGGCCCCCAGTACCAGAAGGACATGTGACCGCTGTAAGCGGGCGGCAGCCCATCGGCCGGGCCGAAACGGTCGACCGCGCCCGCCTCGCCGTAGTTGCTGGTCAATACGGTCGTGGCCGAGCGCTGGGCGGGCGGCAGCGTCCGGTATGCCGTTGCGATCTCGCGTACGAAAGCAGGCCAGCCGATCGTCTCGCCCGCGTCGTAGTTCAGCGTCACGATCGGTGTGTCGTGAACCGCCGAGATCGGCAGGACCGGCAGGGTGATCGGCAGTTGCAGCACGGCGAGCACCAGCCCTGCCGTGATCAGCCCGGCCCGGCCCCTGCGGTGCGCGCGGCCGGCCCAGTCCACGGCGGGCTGGGCGCCGGCGGCCAGCAGGGCGGGGAAGTACGCCGCCAGGTAGTACGGTTTGCCACCGGTCAGCATGAACGCCACGGCCAGCACCGGGTAGGCCACCCCGACCGCCCGGCACCAGCGAAGTTCCGGGTCGCGGAAGAACCGCACCAGCCCGGTGATCCAGATCGGCGAGAAGTACCACGCGACCAGGACGAACTGCTCCGGCAGGATCAGCCACCAAGGCGCCGATGTTCCCGATCCGCCGTCCGCGATCGAACGGGCCACGGCCAGTTCGGGCCACCCGTGGCTGCCCTGCCAGGCCAGGTAGGGGGCCCACAAGCCAAGTGCGATGCCGCCGCCAGCGTAGAACCAGCCAGACCGCAGCGGCGCCCGCGGCCCGGCAATGGCCAGCGCGACGACGACCGCGGCGACCAGGAAGGCGACCAGGTCGGTATCGAGCAGCCCGGCGCCTGCCGCCAGCCCGGCAGGCAGCCAAAGCCGCTGATCACCGGTACGCAGGATCCGTACCAGCAGCCACAGCAGTAGCGCCCAGACTGGGAGGTCAAAGGTCGTCGTGCTGAGCAGGTGGCTTGCGCCGGTGACCACCGGTGCGAGCGCAATGACGGCACAGGCCAGCGACTGGGCAGCGCGCCGGCCGCCAAGCTCGCGGGTGAGCAGCCCGGTCAGGAACACCAGTATCCCGCCCGCCAGCGCGGACGGCAGCCGGAGCAGCACAAGCGATCCCGGTGCCAGACTGGTCATCAGCCTGGCGACCAGCGGCACGAACGGCGGCTGATCCGGATAACCCCAGGCTAGGTGCTTGCCGCACTCGATGAAGTAGAGCTCGTCCCGGTGGTAGCCGTAGCGATCAGAGAAAGCGATCAGCAGGCCGGTGAGCACGACCGCGATGGCCAGCACAGGCTTGATGGCCAGGGCAGGCAGCACGGCAGGGCCAGATCCGCCCGGCTCGGATCCGGCCCGCACGACGTGTGTCTCTTCGCTCATCGAGGCCCGTTTCACGTTTCGCCGATGGCGGCGTGCGCGCACCGCCAGGCGAGGGGTGACAGAGTCATCGCCATTCTGGCGCGGCTGTGCGGCAGCATCCAGAACGTCCAGATCTGCGCGCCGGGGGCCGCTGACATCCCACGGCCACAAGCCGCACCGATCGGCGGATACTTGCGCGCTAGCCTCAGGCCAGCCGTGGTCGCCGAGCGTGATTGGGAAGCTGGCCCTCCAGGTTCCTTATCGGCTGATATCGCGCCCTGGTCGTCGACCCAGCGCCGATCACAGATCGTGACGGGATCGTCTGATAGCCAAGCGCCGGATCGCCGATTCGCGCGACTGCCGACGCCGACCGAGCCGTTTGGGTGTCGCGCCAGATCTTCCGGTTCTGGGCGCTGGCGGCGGCCGAGATGGCCCGTGGACGCACATGGCGGCCGGTGATCGCTGACTTGGCGGCCCGGCTCGTGTGCCGGCCCGGACGATGGCCGATTGACGACCGAAGCTGGAACTCGATCCCGGTTACCCGATCAAGAGGGGTGTCTCCGTCATCGGTTACGACGGCGGCTCGGCGCCGGCCCTGGTGGCCTGCTCACCCACGAGGTCACTGGCCGGCTCGACCGGGACCTGCTTACGGGCGGCACCGGTCAGCGCGCCCGCCGCTTCCGCCCACTTGACGGTGAGGTCGCGGTTCATCTTTACTATCCGCCGCACGAACTCGACGTAGCCTTCAACGGCCGGGATCATGTCGGCCTGCGGCAGCTGGGGAAGCACGTAAGCCTGGTCAATGAACGTCCGCACGCCCTGCGCCCAGAAGTCAGCGACCTTCTCCACCGCGCTGCGCGGCTGGCTCGCCGCGGGGAGCTCAACTGTGACATCGAGCACGCCGTGCTCAGGCAGGCCCGACGACACGCGCCCGGCCCTGGCGAGCAGTGCCAGCGGCGCGCGGTTGTCTGCTGCGACGAGCGTGCGCAGCCGGGTGATTGCCGCCGGGCGCCGCTGCATCAGCGCCGAGATGAGTGCTGTGCCGGCGCCGCGTCTTTGCCAGTCGTCGACGACAGTGACGGCGACGTCGGCGGTGGCCGGATCATCGGGGTACTGCAGGAGATGGGCGACCCCGGCCGGCTCCTCCTTGCCCTCGGGCGGCAGCACGACCAGCAAGAGCGCAATGTGATGCACCCCGTCAACACTGCCGACCAGCAGCTGGATCATCGGGTCATCGAGTTGATTGACCACGTGGAGGAACCGGCGCTGGCGTGATTCGGGCGACAGGCGGCGGAACAGGTCGCGCAGCGTCTCGGCATCCGTGGACAGCAGCGGCCAGATCAGCGCAGGCGTGCCGTCTTTCAGAAAGAATTCCCCGGGCAGCATCTGGCCAGGGGCCGGGCGCACCGTGCTCAGCGTGTTACTGCGGTCAGCGCCCGGCATCCGAATCTGCGATACCGCAGCCTCTGGGCCGGCCTTCCTGCTCATGACCTTAATTTCCCTGATTGCCTAGTGTGCGCAGAGATGTGCAACCAGGGTACCGTCTTACCCGCGTTCAATTCCCCGGGATCAGCCGTTATCCAGCTTGTTTACCTGCAGGTTCCGGCAATGTCATCATTTTGTAAAAACAGTCCCAGGGCACCCGGATTGCCGCCGGGGCCCGAGCCTTTCTTCGTCTGCATGCTGCAGCATCAGGCCGGATCTGGAGAGTTCCTGTACGTACCGGATTGAACCTTGGTGGTATTTCGACTAGGAGCCGCAGGCACCGTTTCTATCGAACACTCCCACGAAAACCAGCGGCCGTGATGCGCTTGGGTTAATAGCCGGTGGACCTGCGGCGGCACTAACGAGCTGCACATAGCCATTGCGCGATCGGTACGCTCCGCTCGCCAGGCCGCGCGGGTCGCAAACACCTAACTCGCGATCAAGAACGGAAGCCGGCAACTACTGCACCGGCCACTCGCTCTACCGCCATATCGAATTCCCATTCCACCATTTGAACAGAACCAGCTCACCGCGCCGGCTGAACCCGTCGGACGCCCGGGGTCCGTGGCTCGTGAATGCGCAGAATGTTCTTTTCGGCAAGGCGCCGACGCCCACGGCGACCGGGCGGGCAGCCGCCCATATCGGCGGATCTTGTGCGCTGCAGACATTTGACTGTTTGTGACAGGGTGTGGCGCCGGCGCCGAAATCTGGTGCTCGTGGCGTGCGCGGCAAGCTGGCTCACGCTGGTTGGGCTGATCACTGTCCCTGGCCATTCTCAGGCCCCGAGCCCTTGAAGTACTGGATGCGGATCAGGTGGCGATGTCGATCATCGCCAGCACGTTCACCGACCGCGCTCGTCGCGCGAAGGCGATCGGCCTGTGGGGATCGGTCGCCGGACTCAGCCTCGCCAGCGGCCCGGTGCTCGGGGGCCTGCTGGTCAGCGGGATCGGGTGGCGTTCGATCTTCTGGATCAACGTTCCCGTCGGCCTGATCGCGATCGCGCTCACGCGGCGGTTTGTGCCCGAGTCCCGGGCCGATCAGCCCCGGCGGCTTGACCTTCCCGGTCAGCTGCTGGTCATCGCCCTGCTGGGCTGCCTGACCGCGGGGATCATCGAGGGGCCGCGCAGCGGGTGGGGCTCGGCGCCGATCGTCGCGCTGTTCGCGGTTGCCGTGCTCGCGGCGATCGCGCTGGTCGTGGTCGAGTCCCGGCGGCGTGAGCCGCTGGTCGACATGCAGTATTTCCGCAGCGTGCCGTTCTCGGGCGCGGCGCTGATCGGGGTGGTCGCGCTGGCGACCCTAGGCGGCTTCCTGTTCCTCAACACGCTGTACCTGCAGGACGTCCGCGGCTACAGCGCGCTGCACGCCGGACTGCTCACGATCCCGATGGCCGCGATGCTCGGCGTGCTCTCCGTCGTCTCAGGCCGGCTGGTAGCCAGCCGCGGGCCCAGGCTCGCTCTGATCGCGTCCGGCGGGCTGATCGCCGTGGGCGCGGTCCTGCTGACCGGCCTTAGCGCCCACACCGCCGTGTGGTACCTGATCGTCGCCTACCTCATCTACGGTGCAGGGGCGGGCCTGGTCAGCGCCCCGATCACCAACACCGCGCTCTCGGGCATGCCCCGGGACCAGGCCGGTGTCGCGGGAGCGATCGCCTCCACCTGCCGCCAGACCGGCGCGGCCGTCGGGGTCGCGGTCACCGGCGCGATCATCGCCTCCAGCTCGGCCGGCTTCGTGCACGCCAGCCACGCGGCGTGGGCGGTGCTCGCCGGCTGCGGAGTCATGGTCGTGCTGCTCGGCACCGTCTCGACCGGACGCTGGGCGCTGGCCACCGCCGAGCGAAACGGCGCACGCCTGGCCACTGACATGAGCCCCGCCCCGGAAGGAGCCCGATGACCATCCGACCGGCCACGCCGCCAGACACCGCATCCCGAGTGTCGACCGCCCGCGACCCGTCCCGGCTCACCCAGGAGGCCCCGCACGCTGGGAACGGAATTCGTGCACTTCTTCCTGCTTGAGCAAGACAGCGAGGTCACCCTCATCAACGCCGGCCTAAGCCGATACCGCGACACCCTGGAGCCCGCCCTCCCGGTCTTCGACCGCAGACTCCGCAACCCCGGCCTCCCCGTCCGCCAGGCATAGAGAGAAGGAATCAAGACCATGCCGCAAACCCCCTCGGCCTCGCGCTGCGCAACCGACACGCCGGACACCACACGCTCGTCTGGGCACGTCCCGACCTGCAAGCACCCGAGAACTTCACCCTCACCAGCCCCGCCTTCGACCACGGCACCCCCATCCCCGAGCGGCACCGCGGCAGGCTCTTCGGGGCCAACATTTCACCCGCCCTCGCCTGGACAACGCCGCCGGCGTCTGACCAGGCTCAGGTTCGGGGAGATGCGGAGCCAGCGATAGTGAGGTACCAGGAGCCACCCGCGAGATTCAGCGCCGCAAGAACCAGGAAGAAGGCTGCCCACCCGTAAACGCCGTACGAGAGGCACACGACGCCCGCGGCGGCCGCGACACTGCCACCGGCAATACGCGTGACGCCATAGAAGCGGAGATGGCGGTACTCCCATGGGTGGATCAGGCGTTGCATGCCGGGTCGGGGGGGAGTTAGCCACCACCCGCGCAGGCGTTTCCAAGCGGTGTTGTCGTTGGGTGCGTTCATCGGGATGCCTCCTGTGGGTTGTGGCGTGCCGGCCACCCGATCACCTATCAATATGATAGCATTTTGATACTGGTTATCAATGGTGGCAGTCCTAACGGGCCGACTGGGGGACGGCGCGTCGGTGAGGGTGACCTACCCGGCGGCGATGCGCTCGTCCTCGCGGATCAGGTGCACGCACGCGTTGATGAGCGCCAGGTGCGAGAAGGCCTGGGGGAAGTTCCCAAGGTGCCAGCCGGTGTGCGGTTCTATCTCCTGGGCGTACAGCAGCAGCGGCCCTGCCCATCGCAGCGCTCATCGCGCAAATGAGCACGTTCGCGATAAGAGCGGCAATGCATAAATATACGGCCTGGCGTCCTGACCCGCGGGACGGTAACCGGGTCTGCCCTAATGCCATGTAGAAGCGTGATTTGGGCCGCAGGGACTTGCTCTGGCCAGCGGCCGATGGGCGGGCTGCCTCGGTTACGAACTGTAGCTGTAGCCTGGCGTCGGCGATGGCTGCCGCGTCCGGCTTATCCCAGCGCGCCGGACGGGTGGTACAGCAGCGAGAGATCCTCAGTATGGTTTGAGCCATGGTCCGGAGCAGACGGATCCCGGCGGATGCAGATCCGCTCGATGCCCAGCGAACTGGGTTGGCGCCGGCCCGCTCCCAGCGCCCGGCCGGCCCCGGACACCGCTGGGTGCGCCGCCCGCGGGCGGCGACGATGTGGATCGTCGGCTGCCTGGCGCTGTTCGCCTTCTACCTGCGGATCTCGTTCACCGGGAGCGTGACTTCGGACGGGGCGAACAATGCGCTGCAAGCGTGGGATATGCTCCACGGTCACCTCCTGCTGCACGGGTGGATCTCCAGCGACGTCCCGTATTACACCCTTGACCTGCCGGTGCTCGCGGTTACCGAGATCTTTTTCGGGCTGTCTTGCCTGACCAGCCATGTTGCCTCCGCGCTCACATACCTGATCGTCACGGTCAGTGCCGTAGCCGTGGCCGTGACGGACAGCCGCGGCCTCGCCAGGGTGGCCCGCTGCGGTGTCGTGGTCGCCGTGCTGACCGCCATGTTTCACGTCGAATCGAACGTGCCGTACCTGCTGGGGGCACCTGACCACACCGGGACCTCGGTGTTCCTCCTGGTCTCCTTCCTGCTGATCGACCGGGCTCCCGCCCGGTGTTTCACGCCACCGCTGCTTTGCGCGATCCTGTGCGCCGGCCAGATCGGCGATGCCACCATCCGCTACGTCGCCGTGCCGGCAGTCATCCTGGTGTGCGGCTACCGCGCAGTGGCCGCACGGAAGGTCCGCACGGGCGATGCCGCGTGCGCCCTGGCCGCCGCCGCGTCGGTACCGCTGGCCTCCGTGGTCCGCGCGGTGATGCGGCATTTCGGCGCGTACCAGATGGCCGCCCCGAAGACGGCGATCTCGGCCCCCTGGCAATGGCCGCATAACGCAGCACTCGCCTGGCACGCCGTAGGCGTCCTGTTCGGGGTGGAGGCCGGCGCAAGCTCCCCCTCACTGGCGCGTGCGGGATTAATCCTCGGGCTCGCCTGCTTGCTGGCCGCGGCGGCGGGCTTCGCGCGGGTGGCGATGACCTGGCGTACGGCAAGCCGGGCCGAGCAGCTGCTGTGCGCCGCGATCGTCATCAACATCTCCGCGTACGTGATCTCGACCGTGCCGGTGCTCAGCAACCCGTACGAGATCGCCGCCGTACTGCCCTGCGGCGCGGTACTCGCGGCTCGTGCCTTCGTGCCCGGACACATCGGCAGCACGCTGTGGGACGGCATGGCGGCCGGCCTGGTCGCCATCGGTGCGCTGCTCCCGTTGACTGCCGCGGCCGCCCAGCCCGCGGCTGCGGTGCCTATAGCGCCGCTCAGCGCGTGGCTCAAGGCGCACCGGCTCACGTACGGCCTCGCCGGTTACTGGGACAGCTCGGTTGTTACCCTGCAGTCGGGCAACCAGGTGCAGGTTCGCGCGGTCGCCATGTACGGTAGCCAGGTCTTCCGGTATGACTGGGAGACGAATACCTCATGGTTCGACGCGTCCCGGCACGACGCAACGTTCGTGATCACCGACCTCGCCGGCAGTGGCCTGAGCCCGTCAGCCGAGTCATACTTCGGCAAGCCAGCGAAGATCGGGCACGTGGCGCAGTGGACGATCTTGATCTACCAGAAGAACCTGCTCAAGCAGGTCGCTATAGCCGGGACAGGCCCGCAATGGTTACTGCTACCCGGAGCGTCATCGTGGCCGTCAAGCGCCGGCCGTGACCTTCCATGCGCCGCGAGGCACGGGACCTTCGCCGCCGCGGCCACGCCCGGGCGGCGCATCTGGACGTGGGTATCGCCGGCCGTAGTGAGGATCGAGCGCAGAACGAAGCCACTGTGCGGGCTGAGGCGGAGCCGTCCCAGGCCGCTGTGCCCGCGGACGATGCGGGCGCTCCACGGCGGTTGCGGCACCGGTCAGGAGATCGCGGCCGTCACCAGCTCGGTGACCTTCTTCTCCACCACGGGGCTCCACTTCTTCAGCGCGTATGACACCGGCCACACGTCGCCGTCGTCGAGGTTCGCCGCGTCCTGGAAGCCCAGGGTCGAGTAGCGGTAGCTGAACTTGCCCGCGTTCTGGAAGAAGACGACGATCTTGCCGTCCGCGTTCGCGTAAGCGGGCATCCCGTACCAGGTCTTCGGCGACAACTCGGGGGCGGTCGCGGTCACTGTCACATGCACGCGCTCGGCTAGCGCACGATCCTCCGGTGCCATCTCCGCGATGCTGTCGAGGACCGCCTGCAGGCCGTCGGCCTTCTTGACGCCCTTCTTGCCCTCCGCGCGCAACTCGGCGGCGCGCTTCTTCATCGCGGCACGTTCCTCGGCGCTGAAGCCGCCGGACTCGGTCTCGGCATTCTTTGCAGGCATTCCGGGCTTCCTTTCCTGACGCTCAGGGGCTCGGTGTCATTTCGGCCTTCCACCAAAGGCTAGGCCCGGCCACACTGTGGCGCTTCTCGATTCCTGATGGATCGGGGCCCAGCCGAGGCGCTCGAGTAGCGGCCCCCTTCACTGACCGAACGTCCGGATCTGCCGCCCCGTGAGCGTGAGTCCAGGCGGGTTGGCGCGTTCTTGGTGACAGGAGCTGTTGCAGTTCTTCGATGCTCATGCCGGCGTCGGAGGATCCCGCGGAGTGTTCCTTTGGCGACATCGCGGCCTGGGTTCACCGGGACCGTCGGTGCCGCGTCCATCAGGGTGCCGCATGATGTGGTGGCTGCCTCTGACACGGGCCACTTTGAAACCGGTTCTTTATTTGATCGCGGTTGCGCGCAACGCCTTCGCTCAAGGCGATGTGCCGCGGCCGGTTCCCTGCTGCGTTCCCCCGCAGGTCGGGCAGCTGGGCTGGCTGGGGGTTCGGCTCGACCGCAATCTCGGCTGGCACGAAGACCGCGGCCTCGTGGAAAATGCTGTTCTCACGTTCGCCGGGAGCGGCTGATCGAGCCTATTAATCGCAACTATTTTCCTGGCGCTGCCCGGAGCGGGCGTAGACTCGGCAGAAGTCAAGCGAGGAGGCCTGCGATGATCCGCAGCCCTTTTCCGGACGTCGACATTCCGGACGTGTCCATTACCAACTTTGTCCTCGCCCGTGCCGGGGAGCTCGGTGACAAGCCGGCTTTTATCGACGCGCCGAGCGGCCGGACGATCACCTATGCGCAGCTGGCCGAGTCCGTGCGCGCGGTCGCCGCGGCCCTCGCCGAGCGGGGCTTCGGCAAGGGAGAGGTCTTCGCCCATTACGCGCCGAACCTGCCCGAGTACGCGGTCGCCTTCCACGCAGTGGCCACGGTCGGCGGGGTGAACACGACGGCCAACCCGTTGCTGACCGCGGACGAATTCGCCGCCCAGCTCAGCGACTGTGGCGCGCGCCTGCTGGTGACGGTGCCGCCGCTGCTGGAGAAGGCGACCGCGGCGGCAGAGCGGGCCAGGGTGGAGGAGATCTTCGTCTACGGCGAGGCGGCCGGCGCTACGCCGTTCGCGTCGCTGCTTCAGCCGGGCGGCCGGCCGCCGGAGGTCGTGATCGATCCTGCCAGCGATGTCGTCGCGTTGCCGTATTCCAGCGGCACCACGGGGCTGCCCAAGGGCGTGATGCTCACCCACCGGAACCTCGTCGCGAATATCTGCCAGATGACTCAGCAGCGCTTCCGCGAGGATGAGCGCGTCCTCGCCTGTCTGCCGTTCTTCCACATCTACGGGCTCGTCGTGCTCATGAACCTGCCCCTGTACCGCGGCTGGACAGTCGTGACGATGCCGCGGTTCGACCTGGCCGAGTTCCTGCGCGTCGTGCAGGACTACCGCATCATGCGCACCTGGGTGATCCCGCCGATCGTGCTCGCGCTGGCCAAGCATCCGCTGGTCGATGAGTTCGACCTGTCGAGCCTGGAGTTCATGAACTCCGGCGCCGCGCCGCTGTCCGCCGAGCTCGAGGTGGCATGCGGCAAGCGGCTGGGCTGCCGGATGCAGCAGGGCTACGGCCTGACCGAGACCAGCCCGGTCACCCACTTCGTGACGGACGACCTAGCCGGGCAGATGCCCGGCTCGATCGGGCCCGCGGTCCCGAACACCGAGTGCCGCATCGTCGACGTCGCGACCGGCGAGGACGCCCCGGCCGGCGAGCCGGGCGAGCTGTGCATCCGCGGCCCCCAGGTGATGAAGGGCTACCTCAACAACCCTCAGGCGACCGCGCGGGCGATCGATCCGGATGGCTGGCTGCACACCGGCGACGTCGCTCGCGTCGAGGAGGACGGCTCGTTGCGGATCGTCGACCGCCTCAAGGAGATGATCAAGTACAAGGGCTACCAGATCGCCCCCGCCGAACTGGAGGCGCTGCTGCTCACGCACCCCGCGATCGCCGACGCGGCCGTGATCCCGATCCCCGACGAGGAGGCCGGCGAGGTCCCGAAAGCGTTCGTCGTGCCCAGCGGGCCGATCACGGCTGAGGAGGTGACCCGGTTCGTCGCCGGGCGCGTGGCCCCGTACAAGAAGCTGCGCGCCGTCGAGATCGTCGAGGAGATCCCGAAGTCGCCCTCGGGAAAGATCCTGCGCCGGGTGCTCATCGAACGTGAGCGGACGAAATAGTGATGCCTGCGAGTACCTTGCCCACCGGGTCTTTCCTTCCAGCAGGCGGGCCGCCGCGGCAGCGCCAGGCCGCCCAGCCCCGGATGATGGGTTGAGCGTCGGGCCGGGTTGCACCGCGACCTCGGGTGCGCCGCCGCCAGGCTGACTCTGGGCCGGCTCATCGGGAGCCTGAGCCGTCGCATTGTCCCTGTGCGGGGCAGGCAGCGGTTCCGGGCAAGCAGGTAGCGATGGCGCAGGCCCGGACGTCATCATGGATCACGGTAGCTGGCCGGAGGGACGGCATGCGGGCGTTGCGGCGGGACGAGGACGGCGCGTGGCGGACTACGCTGCGCGGCCGGCAGGTGCTTGCCGATCCGCGGATCAACAAGGGAACGGCGTTCGGCGACAGCGAGCGCCGCGACCTTGGGCTGACCGGGCTGATCCCTGCCGCCCACTTCACCTTGGACGACCAGGTCGCGCGGGTCTACGCGCAGTACCGGCGCCAGCCCGACGACCTGGCCCGTAACGTCACCCTGAACGCGCTGCACGACCGCAACGAGGTCCTGTTTTACCGGCTGCTGACTGGCCACCTGAGTGAGATGCTGCCGATCGTCTACACGCCGACGGTCGGGCAGGCGATCGAGCACTACAGCCATGAGTACCGGCGGCCCCGCGGGATCTACCTGTCCGTGGACCACCCGGAATTGATAGAGGCCTCGCTGCTGGCCTCCGATCTCGGGCCGGACGACGCCGACCTGATCGTGGCGACCGACGCAGGCGCCATTTTGGGAATCGGGGACTGGGGGGTCGGCGGCATCCACATCGCGGTGGGGAAGCTCGCCGTCTACACCGCCGCGGGCGGGATCGATCCTGCCCGCACGATCCCGGTCATGCTGGATGTGGGGACCGACCGGCAAAGCTTGCTCGACGACCCGCTTTATATCGGTAACCGTCATCCCCGGGTGCCCGCGGCTGAGTACGACGCCTTCCTCGACGAGTTCGTCCGTGCGGTCGGCAAGCTGTTCCCGCTGGCGCTGCTGCACTGGGAGGATCTCGGGGTTGCGAATGCCAGGCGGCTGCTCGAGCGGTACCGGGATGAACGGCTGACTTTCAATGACGACATCCAGGGCACGGGCGCGGTGAACCTGGCCGCCGTGCTCGCCGCGACCAGAGCGACCGGGGTGCCGCTGACCGGCCACCGGATCGTGATCTTCGGAATGGGGACGGCCGGGGCAGGCATCGCCGACCAGCTGACCGCGGCCATGGTGGCCGAGGGAGTGCCGGAGGCGCAGGCCAGGCGGCGGTTCTGGGCGGTCGACCGTCAGGGCCTGCTGACGCGGGACATGACAGCGCTCAGCGACCTGCAACGCCGGTACGCCCGCGACCCGGCAGAGGTAGCGGACTGGCGCCGCGATGGTCGCCTGGGAAAGAACCCGGTTGCAGGAGAGCACGCGGTGCCAGGAGGCCATATGGAGCCAGGCGTGGCGGGCGGCTTCGGTCTGGCCGAGGTGGTCGCCCGGGTGCACCCCACGGTGCTGATCGGGACCTCGACGAGGGCAGGGGCGTTCACCGAGGCGGTCGTCCGCGACATGGCGGGCCACACCGAGCGGCCGGTGATCCTCCCGATGTCCAACCCGACCGTTCTGTCCGAGGCGGCACCCACCGACCTCATCAGGTGGACCGGTGGCCGTGCGCTGGTCGCCGCCGGGAGCCCGTTTGGTGCCGTGGACCACGGCGGCATCCGCTACGAGATCGGCCAGGCCAACAACGCTCTGATCTTCCCGGGCCTGGGCCTGGGCGTGATCGCCGCCCGGGCGCGGCGGGTGACCGACGCGATGTTGCTGGCAGCCGCCCGCGCGGTCGCAGACCTGGTGGACATCTCGACCCCGGGCGCTCCGCTGCTGCCGCAGGTGGCGCACCTGCGGGAAACGTCGGTCGCGGTGGCCGCCGCGGTCGCCAGGGCCGCCGAGGCGGAAGGCGTGGCGTCTGCCACGCTGGACGCCGACCTCGCCGGCCAGGTGAGGGCGCTGATGTGGGAGCCCCGCTACCGCCCGGTCAGGCCAGCCTGAGACCGGCGGCCCCGTGCCGCGCAGCAGAGCTTCGCGGCAGCGCGGCCACGGTTGACGTAACTTGGCTGGTTCTGCGAATCTAGCTTGGCTGAGGTGATCGGCGCCGGGACGGGACCATGATATTGGCCAGCTCGTTTGTTGTTGTCGCCCTAGTCTTGTGCGTGGCCACGGTGCTGGCCCTATTCGGGGTTACGCACGTATCAATGTCCGGCGCTGAGGCGATCGAGCGTGACGGCCTGGCGCCCGGAATGCACGCACCTGTCTGGTCACTCGTTGACTCCACCGGCAAGGTAGTCCGCTCTCCCCCGCGCACTCCCCTGCAGCTGATCATGTTCACCGACCATTCCCTGAAAGCTTTTCCTTCTGTAGTGGATGGGCTGCGCGAGGTCATGGCGCAGGAGCGGCTGGAGATCGTGGTGCTGACCCGCCGCCGCAACGAGCTGGCGGAGCCGGTGCTGCGCATGATCGGCCTGGACGGCATCTCGGTCCTGACTGGGTCACCTTCGCTCTATGCCGCGTATAACGTCCGGGTGACGCCCTTTGTTATATTCGTCGACTCAGCTGGCCGGGTGCGGGCATCTAGCCTGGTCAATGAGGCCTGGCAGGTGACGAAGCTGCTGCAGCTCGCGGATCTCCCGCTCGAGCAGGAAAATCTCGCGCCGCGCGGCCGCTTCCGGCGCCGCACAGCCGGGGCCGGAGTGTAGGCCAGTGGACGTCCTGGTTCTGTGCGCCAAGACGGCCCTCGCGTACCTGCTGATCGTTGCGGGCGGCGCCAAACTCTCCGACCCGGCCAGCTTCGCTTCGACCGTGCGGCTGTTCATCCCGTTCCGCGTCGCCTGGCCGTGGCTGTCGGCACTCGCCGTCGGAGTCTCGCTAGGGGAGCTCGCTGTCGGCCTGGCCAGCCTCACGCTCCCGGCGATCACGGCGCTGAACGGCCTCGTCTTCGCCATCGCCTGCGCATTTGTTGCCGTCTCCGCCATGGGCTATGCCTTCCACCGCGGCCGGTCATGCAGATGTTTCGGGGCGCTGTCCCAGCGGAGGTTCGACGCCGCGGGCGTCCTGCGCAGCGCCGTCGTCGCAGGTATTGCGGCCGTCGCCCTAGCGCACGTGGGTGCGGCAGCTCTCCAGCTGGACGCGACAGCGCGGGTGCTGCTATTCGCCGCCGCCGGGCTGCTGGCCGTGGCGGCGTTCACCGCCGCCAGGGCCCGTAGCGCTGGTCGCGAGCCAGAGCCGGAGGTGGTGGCGCAATGAAGATTCCCCTGTATCTCGCCGTGGCTCAATGGACGCTGCTGTTTGTCTTCGGGCTGCTGCTGATCGTTGTTTACCGCCAGCTTGGACGGACGCTGCACCAGGCTGATGCGGCCGCCCCGCTTGGGCCCGCGGTGGGCAGTAAGGCGGCCAGCCTGGAATACAGCCGGTTCGCCGATGACACCGTGCAGTACCTCACGCCAGGAGACGGACAGCCAGCACTGCTCGGGTTCGTCGAGCCGACCTGCCCGTCCTGCGAGCAACTCGTCCTCGCGCTCGGGACAGCCGAGCACACGGGCGAGCTCAGCGGCTTGCGGGTGCTGCTGCTCACTTCCAGCCCGAAGAGTTACCTGAAGGTCTCTGATGCCTTCCGCACTACCCGGCTGGAGTGCGGCCGCATCCTGGCACAGGCCACCACGCAGGCATACGGCGCGACTTCCACGCCGCTGCTGGTGGCTATCGACCGCGATGGCGTGGTCAGGGCGGCCGCCCCGGCCATCCAGCTCGCCGAGGTCCGGGCGTTCAGCCGGGCGTGCCTGCTTCCCCCGGATGAGGGAGAATCCATCCCGATTACAGCGGCGGCACCACAGCACGAAAACGACCTGGAAGCGGCCGCCCCGGCTGCTGGAACCGACTGAGAAGGGGATCGCGCGATGGCTTGGAGGCAGTTCGGCTCAAGTTTCGACGCACGAGTCAGCCAGATGACGGAACGGGCCTCCCGGAGAATGTCACGCAGAAACATTCTCCGAACTGTTTTCGTAAGCGGCGCCGCCGGCATCGCCGCCATCTCGATCGGCGAGACACCTGCCCTCGCTTCCGACTGTGCCGACCACTGCGGCCCGACGCCACGGTGCAGGGGCTGCAGGCCCACCGAATGCCCGCACGGCTACATTCTGTGCAAAGGATCGCCCCGGGGTGACTGCTTTAACAAAGAGGGCTATCGGTGCGAATGGCCGAGCGGGATCTGGATCGCATGTACCGGCCTTGGGCACGGCTATGGGTACAAGATCTGCAAGGACTGCATATTCCACCACCACTGCCGGGACTGGTGCACGTGCCTCACCGAGTGCGTCTGCTGCAACTGCAAGACCGCTGCGGACTTCAAGGAAGAGCAATACCGGATCCAGATGCTCTCCTCCGGGCAGTGACACCTCATGCTTCCGCCGCCGCCAGCTGTGACGGCCGCGCCGCAACTGAGTGAAGGGCCTCATGGCAGGGGCTAGGGCACTACTCGCGGCGGGAGCCATCGTGCTCGGGCTGGGTGCTGGCTGGGCACTGTCAGGGCGCATCGTGACCGTCGCAATCTTGGCCGTCCTCGTAGCCGCCGGGAACGGCTACTCCAAGGCATACTCTCCTTGAGGCGCGAACTCGGCGGCCTCACTCGCCGCTGATCTCCCGGTCGGGAGCCTTGTCCGGCGGGTCTGGCTGCTCGCCGCCTACGTCCTGCCTGCGATCGCCGTCTGGATGACGCTGGGCTTGCTGGCCAACCTGCTGCCGCTGAGCGCTATCGCCTTGGTTGTCATGGCCGGGTACGGAGTGTTTTACGGAGTTCTGGAGGCAGGTGGCATAGTCCGGCCGGCACCGCCGGGCAGTAGATGGCAAGTTCCCTCGGAGTGGGTGCGAGGAGCCTCGAGGCGGCGGCGATTCGTGGTCTGGGGATCGTTGCTCGGCCCTGGATTCGCCACCCGTAATCCTTATGCCGGATTCTGGCTGCTACCGCTCGCAGTCGCGGCAGTGGACAACATTGGGTACGGGATTTTGCTGGCGGCTAGCATTGGCGCCGCTCACAGTACCGGGCGGGCATTTGGGCTGCTGCGCGACGTGAAAGACGTTGACGCAAGCAGCTATCTGCAGTCGACATTGAGGTCGATGTATTGGCGTATGGCTGACGGCTTGGCACTGCTCGCCGCGGCAGGCGCTGCGGCGATGACGTACGCCTACAGGCTGTGAGGCGGGAGCTCGGGAATCGCTCACAGCGCACCCTGGGTACTGTATGCCGCTGCGGCAGGGAAGACCGTCCCGGGGAGCAATGCTTGACCCTTCCCGGTGTCCGAGTCGAGGTCTCAAGTAGTGACCGGCGTTGGGGTGCCGCCCCAGAAGGGAAGCGAGCCGGACACTCTTGCCACCGCACCCTCTATGTGAAGATCGATCCACGGTGCGGCTGCTCACTACCCGGAAGCGACTGGACATTCTCCGTTTACGACGTGGACGGGCGGAACGTGTGCCGGGGCAATCAGCGGTTAGAAAGAAGATCTTCATTCCGGCAGCACGGCACCTCTCAGCTGCTCGAACGGCACAACCATGACCGTTCCCTCATGACCCGGGATCAGCCGCCGTTCGGCTCTTCCTATGATGCTTGGTGTGCCTCATCTAACGGTCTGGTTCCACCCGCCACGCGGATGGGCCGATACCATTCATGTCCACGTCTGGGACACCCACCCTCGGAAGGCCGTCACGGGCTGGCCGGGAGTCCCGATGCGCGCGCACGGGGACGGCTGGTACGTCTACCGCATCGAGGGCGTGGACACCGCAAGCCTGGTGTTCCACGACCAGCACGGGCGGCAGACGGCCGACCTGCGTCGGGAGCGGGACGGCTGGATGGATCGCGATGGCCAGTGGCAGGATGCCGACCCCCGGACCGCTGGTACCGCCGCGGCGTCCGGCACGGCACCCGCGGCGACAGGGGCACCCACCCCGCAGGCCCCGCCGTCCGGGGTGGACTTCCGTGAGGAGACCATCTACTTCCTCATCACCACCCGGTTCTACGACGGTGATCCGACGAACAACTTCTACTGCCGAGACCGGATCGCCTTCGACCCCAACGGCCGTCCGACGGACCCGCACTGGCGGGGCGACTTCAAAGGGCTGATCGAGCAACTGGACTACCTCAAGGACCTGGGCTTCACCGCTATCTGGATCACCCCGCCGATCGAGAACCGCAGCGGGCTGGACTATCACGGTTACCACGGCTACGACTGGACCCGGATCGATCCTCGGCTGGAGTCGCCGGACGCGACCTACCAGCACCTCATCGACGCGGCGCACGAGCGGGGCATCAAGATCATTCAGGACATCGTCGTCAACCATTCCTGCCAGTACGGGATCCGGGGCAAGGTCTGGATCGACCACCTGCCCATCAAGTACTACGTTCCGCAGGGGTCCCGGCAGGGTGAGGTGAACCACGGGCCCTATCAGGGCAACCTCGGCAACTACGCCTGGCCCAACCGAGACGACCTGGACAACCCGGTGGCGCCGCAGTGGTACCGGGAAAGGCACGAGCGCGACCCGGAGGGCCGCGAACCCCTGATCGATCCGCGGACCGGCCAGGCCGTCCCGGAACCCGGGTACGACCCCGGCCGGTTCTTCGGGGTGGACCCGAGCCGGCTCGACCCGCAGTGGTACCACCAGGACGGTTTCATCGCAGGCGGCGACTGGGAAAGCGCATATCCGCTGCAGCACAAGCACATCGCAGGCGACTGCATCGACCTGGCGACCGAGCGCGAAAACGTGAAGGACTACCTGATCACCGCGATCAATCGCTACCTCGACATGGGCGTCGACGCGTTGCGGATCGACACCGTCAAGCACGTGGAGCGGGGGAACCTGCTCGAGTACGTCAACGCCTGGAAGGCCCACAAGCCGGGCCTCTTCGTCTTCGGGGAGAACCTGGTCAAGGGCTACGGATGGGGAGACATGGGCGGCGGCGACAACGGCCCGTCTCCGATCCGGCCCTGGTGGTACACCCGACTCGGCGACGACCCGCGCAATCCCCGTTCCGGCGGCGACTCCGGCTTCGCGGTGCTCGACTTCGGGTTGTTCTCCTCGTTCAGGGACAACCTGAGCCGGGGTACCTTCAGCGGTCTCGCGCAGGCGATGTCGATGGACTGGATCTACGGTGACCCGACCACGCTCATCACGTTTCTGCAGAACCACGACGTCGGCCCCGACAACGACTTTAAGTACCGATTCAAGGGCGAACAGTGGATGGCGGCGGCCGCCTACAACGTGCTCTGGACAGTCCGCGGCATCCCTTGCCTCTACTACGGCGAGGAGATTGAGTTCATGAAGGGCGCGCCGCAGGACGTCGAGGGCGAGCGGGACACCCTGGCCCGGACCGGGCGGGCCTACTTCGGAGACCACCTGACCCCCGAACGAATCGGCGAGACCCAGGCGCACCCCCTCTACGAGCACATCAAGCGCCTCAACCGGATCCGCCGAGCGCTCCCCGCCCTGCAAAAGGCACCCATGAGCCATCTGAACGAGTGGGGCAGCGGGCTAAGCTTCGTGCGCGACCACGACGGCGGGCGCAGCTACGTCGTCGTCGGCCTCGCGATCGGCAGCGACCAGACCATCATTGTGCAGGGTGTGCTCAACGGCACCTACCGCGATGCCGTCACCGGCCGGGAGATCGTGGTCCACGACGAAACGCTGGCGTTCGACGTCCGGGGCAGTTCGGCCGGCATCTACGTGCTGGACGGGCCGGGCCGGATCGGCGTGGACGGCGTCTATCTGCGCTGAGGCTCGCCAGTCGCCCATCGAAGCCCGGCGACTTTGCCCATGACGCGAAGTCGACCTTGCTGCACAGGTCCGCGGCTTTGCGATGAAGTGTGATGCCATGCTTCCCGGTAACCTCGGACAGGCTGATGGCCTATCCGCGCCGTTGCGGCCGGAGATTCCGATCACGGGAGGCGGCCCTCACGACTACGGCCGGCCGATGGCGCTGGGACCGGCGTGCGCGGCGCCGCTTGACCTCCTCCTCGGCCAGCAGATCATCGGCGTCGGCCTCAATGAACAGCTTCACGAACATCGGATGCATGATGCCCCCTCCCCCGGGGCCGGCGGCGGTGCTCGTTGCATGCCGTGCCCTTCACCGAGTAGAGGACTGCACACGACCGTTGATACATTCCGCAACCACTGTCATGCCGTGTATGCGCGGCACGCCTGGCCGCGATCTCCAGACCGGTCATGCTGCACCGAGTTGACGACCGGCATGGGCAGACGACAACACGCTGAGTGATGGAGAACCTCAGTGAGAACGCACAGTCCCGCCTTAGGTACGCCGTCAGCCGGCCGCACCCCCAGTCACGGCCCCATCGCAAGCCGAGGACAATAGGGAAGGCAATTTACCTATGTCGATCCATCCGGCGCCGGTAGCAATGGAACCCCTGGCGAATGGTCCGCAGAGCATTCTAGTCGTAATGCTGCTCCGCGCATCCTCGGCGACCACCGCGGTCCGCATCGGAAAGGCCGCCATCGACGACGACGTGGCCACCAGGAAACCCGGCAACCTCGTGCAGCCGCTGCAGGACGCCATGTGGCAGTCGGCCTACCACGGCGGACCTGTGATCCCCGGCCACGTACCGATGACTTCGGTGGTGCCAATGAGAACAGAACAGGAGAACGCATGCTATGACCGACACTGACAGCCAGACGCCGAAGATCCTGGACCTGCCGATCGGGCTGGACGTCACCGGGATGCGCCGGGAGTTCGACAGCCTCGGCGACGTCGAGGTGCCGGCGGACAGGTACTGGGGCGCCCAGACCCAGCGCAGCCTCGAGCACTTCAACATCGGCAACGACCGGATGCCCAAGGAGGTCTACCACGCCTACGGGTATGTGAAGAAGGCGGCCGCGGTGGTGAACACCGCGGCCGGGCGGCTTCCGGCCTGGAAAGGCCAGCTGATCGAGCGGGTCTGCGATGAGGTGATCAGCGGGAAGCTGGATGCGGACTTCCCGCTGTACGTGTGGCAGACCGGCTCAGGCACGCAGTCGAACATGAACGTCAACGAGGTCATCTCCAACCGGTGCATCCAGCTGGCCGGCGGCACGCTGGGCTCGCAGGAGCCGGTCCACCCCAACGACCATGTCAACATGGGCCAGTCGTCCAACGACACGTTCCCGACCGCGATGCACATCGCCGCCTACACGATGGCCGCCGGCAAGACCATCCCCGCCCTCAAACGGCTGCGGGACGCCATCGACGCCAACTCGAAGAAGTGGGCCGGCGTGGTCAAGATCGGCCGGACCCACCTGGAGGACGCCACCCCGCTGACCGTCGGCCAGGAATGGTCCGGCTACGCCGGCGCCCTGGACGACACGATCGAGGAGGCCGAGCACGCCACCGCCGGCCTGCTGAAGGTGGCCATGGGCGGCACCGCGGTGGGCACCGGGCTGAACGCCCCGCCGGGGTTCGGCGAGCAGGTGGCCGCGCAGATCGCGCAGATGACCGGTGCCCCGTTCGTCACTGCGCCGAACAAGTTCACCGCGCAGGGCACCCTCGACCGCATGATGCGGGCGCACGCGGGACTCAAGGCGGCGGCGGTGACGCTGTACAAGATCGCCAACGACCTGCGCTGGCTGGGGTCCGGCCCGCGCACCGGGATCGGTGAGCTGATCTTCCCGGCCAACGAGCCCGGGTCCTCGATCATGCCCGGCAAGGTCAACCCGACCCAGGCCGAGGCCATGCTGATGGTCGCCATCCAGGTCATCGCCTCCGACGTCGCGGTGACCATGGGCGGCGCGGAGGGCAATTTCGAGCTCAACGCGTTCCGCCCGATCCTGATCTCCAGCTACCTGCACTCGGCGCTGATCATGGCCGACATGTGCGACCACCTCCGCACGTTCATGATCGAGGGCACCAAACTGAACGAAGCCAAGCTGAAGGAGAACATCGACCGGTCGGTGATGATGGTCACGGCCCTGTCCCCGGTGATCGGCTACGACAAGTCCGCCGCGATCTCCTGCTACGCGATCGACCACGACCTGACCCTCAAGCAGGCGGCACTGGCCAAGGGCGTGTCCGAGGAGCTGTTCGATAAGGTCGTCAACCCCCTCGCCCTCACCCGCCCCGGCTCCGCAGACATCCCCTCGACCCCGGAAAGGTCCTGACGTGCAATCCCTGAAAGGGGACCAGGCCGCCGCCGGCCAGCAGGAGCTGGCCGGCAAGGCGGCCCTGATCGCGTCCGTGGGCGGCCAGCGGGGCTTCGCCGACTGGACCAACCCCGATCACCGGCTGCGGCGGTTGCTGTCGGAGTTCATCGGCATGGCCGGGCTGACATTCGTGCTGTCCGGCGGCGCGGCGATCCTGGCCCGCTACGGCGGCCACGGCCTGCAGCCGTGGCAGACGGTGCTGGTGCTCTCGGCCGTCTCGGCGCTGTGGCTCGTGGTCGCCGTCTACTTCCTCGGCGACATCTCCGCCCACTTCAACCCCGCCACCACGCTGGCGTTCGCGCTGCGCCGCGACATGGACTGGGTGATGGCCAGCGTGTACTGGATCGTCCAGTTCGCCGCCGCCCTCTGCGGGTCGCTGCTGGCCCGCGGCTTCTTCGGCCCGGCCGGCCACCTGGCCGCCACGATGCCCAAGCCCGGCCTGTCCTGGCAGGCGGCCGGCTTCGAGGCGATCATCACCTTCGGCCTGGTGCTCATGGTCCTCAACATGGCCAACGGGCCCAAGCTCAACGGGCCGTTCGTGCCGCTGGCGGTCGGGGCCTACATCATGGCCTGGGGCACCATGGGCGGCCCGTTCGAGGGCGCCTCGATGAACCCCGCCCGCAGCTTCGGACCCGACGTCGCCATCGGGAACCTGAGCACCTTCTGGGTCTACCTGATCGGGCCGGTCGCCGGCGCGGTCTTCGCGGTCGGCGCGGCATACGTGCTGCGCGGGCCGGCCAAGGCCCAGGAGGCCAGCGCCGCCCAGGGAACGCCCCTGGACCGGGCCACCACCTGACCGCCACGCTCCCGGGGCTTATCCGCGGTGGCGCCTGCCTCCCGAAAATCAGTCAGAAGCCGGGTCCTCACAGCCGGCTCGGGAGGATCGTCCGGGGAACGAAAGACCACCACGAATCAGGCGGTACTCAGCCGAGCTGTACCCAGGGCGGCCAGGCCCCGGCCGCCCGACGAGATCCACGATCTGCCGCACGGCGTTATCGGTGCAGTCCAGCAGGCGCACGCGCAGCGGCTCGTACACGTTGTACAGCCGCTTGCGTGCCTCATACTCATACGATCGCCGTGCGTCCGACTCGGCGCGCTGCTCACCCAATGACGCCGTCAAACGAACAACCCGTTGCTGAGCACGAGCGGCGATGAATGCCGCGGCGATACCCCAGCCAGCCCCGATCAGCGCCACCACCAGGGCACTCACCGATAGTGAATCCGCCATCGCTCGCCAGCCGTCCCTGAGTCTGGTACTCACGGCCATTCTGGCACTCCAGCGGGCCACTAACGGTGAACGTGCAGCAGAGGGCGGGGCCGATCCAGACAGATCAAGCCGCTAGCTGAATTCGCGGAGAAGAGGTCAGAGTGTATCCGGTGATCCGAGGGGCACGAGTTCCAGCCGCGCACTACAAACGCCGGAGTCGACCTGCGCGATGTCCAGATCGCCGCCCCCGCGCCACCATGCACCAGAGATGGCCCGCAAGAACCTCGACCGGCACCCCAACTACATTCTCGCCGCCTACATGGCCTCCGGCACCTGAAGCCGTTCATCAGGAGAAGCCCCAGAACATCTGACGCGCTGGGATGCCGACGTGAGTGCGCTGATGTCTGGCCTGCCGATGCCTGGGTCAGCGATTGAAGATACCAGCGCCCGTTACCATAAACATGCTGGTACTCCACCGTCGGCGGAATTACTCTCGTACCGAGTGAACCGATTATGCTCAGAGAGCGCGTCAGGGGAAATGATTTATTTCGGCTGTGGATTCAGGACTTCAAATCTGAAAATATCGCCATGCACGTAGCCACAAAGTGGCATACTCACTCGTCGTTTTGGGGGTTGGTCAGCAGGATCGTCGAGGCAATCGCGGTGACCGGCGATCAGGCCGGTTAGTTAGTTAGTAAAGCGATTAAATTCGCCAATCAACGCCCAATCGGTCAACAGGCAGATTCGCGGAAGGCGGCGGGAGTGGCCATGAGGACAATAGGGAGTATCGATAGAGCAGGACATGCTGGTATTCGTGGGCGCTCTGATCGTTCTTGGCGCTGGCCTGGGGCCGTGGCGGCTCGGAGGTCTTCGAGCTGCGTTTACAGTATCCCACTGGGTCGCGATGCAGCGTTGCGACAACTGGGCCTGTTGGCGCATCGATACCAGCGCCGATTCGATACGACGCAGACTGATACATAGCAGCGCTTGGGACGGGCTGGCGCCCGAGATACTGGAAGTAGGCGCACATGCGGGTGCTGAAGGCACACTTGTTCGTGATGCTTGACGTTGCTGTTGGATCACCACCGTGGCCGGCTCCCGAAGGCCTCTTGCAGGTGCTGAGATCCAAGAGCGGTCCCCGGGGCGGGACATTTGAAAAGCTGATGGACCAGGGGTCCGACTGGCTATTTTACGGCAAAGAATACACTGATGAACGCGGTCGACAGCAGAGAGCCGAAGTTCTTTACGGTGAGGACAGGCGTAGGCCCGTCACGGAGGGCGCACTCACTCCCGGACTTCAGGCCAAGGCGGAAGGCAATGGTCTCGGCCGCACGCGAGTTTGCCTGCACCGGCACCTCGGCCTTGGAGTTGTCACATTCTGGGAGACGCTCACCGCAGTCGACGCAGCCGGCAAAGTCGATGCACTTGGCGCAAAACTTCAGGCCGACCAAAACCAGGACCGACTCCGCAAAGCGCTTGAGGCCTGGGGCCTTGATCCTGACGGGGTGGGTCGCATCACTACGGTGCTAACGGTTCAGGTCGGCACCGATAATCTCGACGACTTCGTCTCCTCGAATGCGGAGGATATCGGTCGTCTTTTCACCGGAGATAAGGAGCGCGAGCGACCCAGACAATTGGCCGCGTACGCGACTGACGCCAACGTTAGCGGGCGAAGGTTTGAGCGGATCTATGTCCGATGGACGGATGCACTCGCGATTTACGACACAACTACGAGCCTCATGGACCCGGCATCTATGCGGGTGGTCCGACTGGTCGAGACGGGCATCCTGATGCGTCGGTTGCTACGTGACACGGCGTTCGTTGCGGAAGAGGTGATGAGCAACATTCGTCCATGGACGCTTCCTTGGCTCGCGAGGTCACAAAAGCAGGCCGAGCACCTCCGGAGGACCGTGGCAGAGGCTGACCTCACTACATCGGTTGCACCTCCGACCCACTCCATCGAGGGGGACCGTTTGCTGGCTCAGACGCTCAGCGCCTTTGATGTGCCAAGGCTTCACAAAGATGTCCGGCACGCGCTTTCAGAACTCGATCGCCGCCTCGAGTGGCAACGGGTGCGGTGGCTGGCGTTCATCGCTGTCCTGGTCTTCTTGGCTAACGCAGCACTTTCCCTATGGAAGTAAACGCGGTCCCGGCGCGCAGTTGCGCTGACGATTGGTCGCGGTCCCTGGTGCTCGTGGTGCGCAGAATGCCCAGGTCTGGACCGCGCCTGTCTTGTTCGTCATCCCTCGAGGCGACGTCCGCCCATATCGAAGGCGGGCAGGCGTGCGAGAGGCATAGGTTGAGATGATCAAGCGGTAAGAGGGCCCGTGGGGTCCGGGTGCCTGGTGCAGCGCAAGACCCGTGCGACTGACCGCCCTGGGCATGGACGCGGTGAACAGGGCATGATCACAGGCATTCATCACCTTGGGCTGACGGTTCGTGACGTTGACGCGAGCGCGGCCTGGTATGAGGAAGTGCTCGGCTTCCGGCGCGTGGGCGAGTTCCAGGCGCCCGGCGAGGTTCGCCGCAAGGTGTTTCTCCGGCATGACGGCCTGCAAGCTCGCCTGGGGCTCACGCAGCATCAGCACGGCAGCCAGGACGCCTTCGACGAGACGCGCGCCGGCCTGGATCACCTGGCCTTCGCCGTCGCGGACCGCGCGGAGCTCGAGGCCTGGGCGGCGCGGCTGGCGGACGCCGCAGTGGTCCATTCCCCGATCACGGCGGCGAACTCCGTACCGGGCGCTGCCGTGGTGGTGGGGGGTGCATGCCGAAGTGCCCGGACGGACAGGGCGGTGAGCCAGGTGAAGCCGGTGATGATGCTGGCGCGCTGGAACAGTCCGCCGATATTGACGAGCCGGGGTGACTGGCCGAAGCCCGCAGCGGCCAGGGCCATGGTGGCCAGCATGGTGACGGCGATGCCTGCGCTGTAGAGCCCGAACCCGCGCTGGCCGGCCCGCCAGGAGCGCCGGCCGCAGACCAGAGCGGCTGCGGGCAGGCCGGCGAACACCGGGACCGCCGCCAGATTGTGCGCGGCGCCGGTACGGCTGGGCCGGGTGAGCGCATCGGGTGTTCCCGGCGGATAGCCGCTGACCGGGTCCGTCGTGAAGACGGCCGCGCAGATAAGCCCCGCGCCTGCCGCGCCGATCAGCGCCGGTGCTGCGCGGCTGCTGCTCGCGGGATCACCAGCGCGCGCCAGCCCTGCGGCCCCGGCCAGGAACAAGGTCCCTGCCACTGCGAAGTTCCCGGCCTGGATCCAGCCACGCGATCCGAGCGCGAGAGAACTGACTGGGTGGCGCAGCGGCCGGTAGCCGTCCCGGATGGCACCCTCAAGAAGGAACACCGCGATGAAGACAGGGCCTGCGGCCGCGCCGCAGCGCAGCAGTCTGCGGGTCCATGCCTGCGGCATGCCGAGGGCGCTGGCAGTGGTCACGAGCCAAGCGTAACGGTTGCGGTTAGCACATCCCCCCGTCGTGCTGCTGCCGGCAGCTTCACGGACGCGTAGCGCCCTGCGGGCCGGCCCGGCCAGGCCAGCTGATGACATCGGCGGCCGGCGAAGATGAACAGCGCACGCGCCGGCGGGTGGCAGACCGCGGTGGCGCGCTGGAGGGAGGGACATCGGGCGTTGAAGCTCATCAGGCTGGCCGCGTATGGCGGCGTCGCAGGCCCGGTGCTTTTCACCACGGCCTGGGTGGTCAGCTCGCTGCGCCAGGCCGGTCACCCGGCGACTGAGGTGCAGCTGAGTGGCCTGGCCGCCACCGATGCCCGGGACCCGCAGCTCATGATGGCCGCTTTCGTGGTGCTGGGCTGCTGCTCGATCGGGCTGGGCGCCGCCCTGCGCAGGGTGGCCGCGGCCAAGCGGGCCGGGCCGTGGCTGGTCATGGCGGCGGGGGCCGCGACGGCGGCCGCGGGAGTGTTCCGGCGTGATCACATGCTGCTGACCGGCCCGGGTTTCGCCGGTGAGTCGTGGCACAACCAGGTCCATGACGTGGTCAGCGGCGTCGCTTACGGGGCGATGCTCGCGGCGCCGCTGGTGCTGGGCCGCCGCTTTCGCGCTGACCCGGATTGGGCCGTCCTCGCCCGCCCGGTTCAGGTTCTCGCGCTCGCCAGCGCGGTGGCCATGGCGGTCTTCACATCCCGGGCGGCTGCGCCGTGGAACGGCGTTGTGCAGCGGGCCGCGGTCACGCTCGCTCTGGCTGCCGAGATCCTGGTCGCCGCACGGCTGCTGACACTGCCGCGGACTGGCTCACGCGCCAGGGCCGCTGCGACGCCTCCCGTTACACCCAGCCCGCGGCACCGTTCGCCGGTTAGCCGGTAAGGCCGACAACGCCGGAATAACCAGCGCAGTCCCATCGCGCAGCAATGTCGTTGCCAGGCCGCTGCCGCGAGCCACGGTCAGCGCCGGCATCTGCTGGGCCGGCGGGCTCCACGGCGAGCAGTTCGATGCCGGAGTCACGCAGCCGGTCGAGCAGCGCGTACAGGTGCGCCTGGTCACGTACCTCGCCAGTGCGGCTACATTGACCTGCTCTGGGTGCGCGACCACCAGCGCAGTTGCGGCGTGGGAACCAAGCTCCTCGCCGCGGCCGAAACTGAGATCGGGTGCCGCGACTGCGACCGGCGCTGCCGCTAGCTCGCTGGCGTCCGGCTCGACGACGAAGAACATAGCGTGGACCTTTAAGGGATCGAAGTTCCATCGGGTCCCTTCACCACCGCGATAACCTGGCGGGCCTGCCCGCCGGGAGCGAAGCGGGGTTTATCACCGGCGAGCAGCAGGGCAGGGCCACCGGAATCGCGTGAATCTCGTACGCCTCGAGCTGCGGCGCGAGGTCGGCGGCGGCGTGCGCCGCGGCGGCGGGCGCGGGTGCAGGCGCAGGTCCGGGTGCAGGCGCAGGTCCGGATGCAGGCGCAGGCGCGGATGCAGGCGCAGGCGCGGCGGCGGGCGCGGGCGCGGCGGCGGCGGCTGCGGCGGCCCTGAGTTCTGCGAGCCGCTGCCGGGATGGCAGCAGGACGATCGCGAGGATCACACCGACAGCGAAGATTCCCGCGGACACCGCAAAGGCCACGGTGTAACCGTGGGTGGCCGCGATCGCCGGCGCCAGCGCCTCCGTGCGGTGCGCGGCGAGGTAGCTGGTCGCCGCGGTCAGCGCGATCGTGCTCAGCGCGGCCGTGCCGATCGATCCGCCGACCTGCTGCATCGTGTTGACCAGCGCCGAGGCTACGCCCGAGTCCTGGCGCGGGACGCCGGCCGTGGCCGTGTTGATGGCCGGGGCGAAGATCATGCCGAAGCCCAGGCCCAGGATGAGCAGGGCGGGCAGCACGACGGTGGCGTAGCTGGACGAAACGGTGAGCTGGGTCAGGTAGGTCATCGCGCCGGCGCCCAGCAGCATGCCGGTGGCGATCAGGACGCGCGGCCCGAGCCGGGGCAAGGTCACGATGCTGGAGACATTGGAGCTGAGCAGGATGCAGCCGATCATCGGCAGGAAGGCCAGCCCGCTGGTCACCGGGCTGTATCCCTTGACCTCCTGCAGGTAGTACGTGAGGAACAGGAAGATCCCGAAGATCGCGATTCCCGAAAGGCCGACCGCGACATAGGAGCCACCCCGGGTGCGGTCGAGTATCACGCGCATTGGCAGCAGAGGGTGACTGCCCCGCCGCTCGGCGACAACGAACGCGGCGAGCAGGACCGCGCCGAGGACCAGGGAGCCGATCGTCAGCCCGGCCGTCCAGCCGGCCGTCTCGGCGTGGGAGAAGCCGAAGACGATGAGGAACAGCCCGGCGCAGGCCAGTACGGCCCCGGGCCAGTCCATCCGCGGCCGGATGGCGGGCCGGCTGCTGCGCATGTACGTCAGAGCGCCGGCCACGGCGATCGCGGCGAACACCAGATTGACGTAGAGCGTCCAGCGCCAGGACAGGTACTGGGTGAGCACCCCGCCGAGGATCAGGCCCACGCCGCCGCCGCCGGCGGCGACCGAGCCATAGACACCGAATGCCCGCCCCCGCTCGCGCGGATCCTGGAAGGTGCTGACCAGGGTGCCGAGGGCGGACGGCGCGAGGAGGGCGCCGAACGCGCCCTGCAGCGCCCGGGCCGCCACCAGCATCTCGAACGAGACGGCGGCGCCGCCGATGGCCGAGGCGACGGCAAATCCGATCAGGCCCGTAATGAAGACCCACTTGCGGCTGAACATGTCACCAAGCCGGCCGCCCACCAGCAGCAGGCTGCCGAAGGCCAGGGCGTAGGCCGTCACCACCCACTGCCGGTCGCTGTTCGGGAACCCCAGCGAACGCTGGGCCGACGGCAGCGCGATGTTCACGACCGTGGAATCGAGGACCACCATCAGCTGAGCGATAGCCACCACGACCAGGACCAGCCAGCGCCGGTCGTCGGGGGCTGCCGGGCGGTTCTGGGTGGCAGATGACATGGGATATGCCTCTTCACGTGGAGCGCACCGATCGCGCTACCGGGGTCCGGAGCAACGATCGCTCAGTCCAGCTGCTGGGGTGGCGGGCCCAATGCCGCTATCTCAAGCCACGATAGGCATACCGGAAACGCCACGTCCAGCTGCGCCTGGCCACATGTGCCGGCTAGCCGCGGCCCAGATCCTTTATTGCCACGGGGATGTCCTCGCGGTCGATTACGCCCATTTCTGGTGCCTCCTTGCTGAGCCGGGGCCCATCTAGCGGCGGCCTTGGTCATCCGCATGCCGGCGGGGGCTTCTTCCGGCTCACGGATTGGGTCCGCTGGCGGGCTGGATGTTCTGGTTGATGTGGAAGGTGTTGCCCGGGTCGTAGCGGTCCTTGACCTGGGCGAGCCTGCCGTAGTTGCCGCGGTAGGACGCTTTGACCCGGTCCTGGCCCTCGTTCATCAGGAAGTTGACGTAGGCGCCGCCGGCTGAGGCCGGGTGCAGTTCCTGCCAGTAGTCCCGGGCCCAGCGCGAGATGAGGCCGGCGTTCGCGGGATCGGGGTCGACGCCCACGATGACGCCGGCCCAGCCGCCGTCCCGGTAGGCGAAGCCGGTCGCGTCGGCGGGCACGCGGCTGGCGGCGCCGTCGATGGGGTACAGGTGCATGGTGGAGTGGCCGGTCGGCAGCTGCGCACCGTACTTGCGGTGCACGTCGATCGCGGCGTCGGAGATCTCGTTGAAGAAGTCCGCCCGCCAGTACCACTGCATCCCGGCCGGGTACAGGCCGTCGAACGCGCTCTGCAGCACGTTGAACGGCATGGCCTGCAGGCCGGCCAGCAGCGGCGAGCCGTACGTCCTGACCGGCTCGAGCACCTCGCCGGCCCGGTCGTGCGGCCCGGTGTAGCACCAGACGATGCCGCACGCCTTGCGGCCCCACAGCGCCTCGGGGAACGGCGGGGCCGGGGGGATGGTAAGCAGCCCGATCCAGCCGCTCAGCTCCTCCGGCAGCGACGGGAGCAGGTCCCGGTACCAGCGCATCACCTCGGCGGTGTCGGCGAGGTCGTAGAGGACCGGGCCGCCGATGATCACGCCGCGGTCGCCGACGTCGTGGCAGCGGAACGTGAATGAGGTGACCACGCCGAAGTTCCCGCCGCCGCCGCGCAGTGCCCAGAACAGGTCGGGGTGCGAGCTCTCGCTCGCGGTCACGAAGGTGCCGTCGGCGAGTACCACATCGGCGGCGAGGAGGTTGTCGACGGTCAGGCCGAACCGGCGCGTGAGGTAGCCGATGCCGCCGCCGAGCGTCAGGCCGGCCACGCCGGTGGAGGCGAGGAAGCCGGACGGGGTGGCCATGCCGAACGCCACGGTGGCGTGGTCGACGTCTCCCCAGGTGCAGCCGGCGTCGGCGCGGACCGTGTGATTTTCAGGGCTGACCGTGGTGCTGCGCAGCAACGACAAGTCGATGACCAGGGCGTCATCCCAGACTCCCAGCCCTGCCGCGTTGTGACCGCCGCCCCGGACGGCGATCTCGACGCCATGCTCGCGGCCGAAACGTACGCAGGCAATGACGTCGGCGACGTCCCGGCAGCGCGCGATGGCCGCGGGACGCTTGTCGATCATGGCGTTGTAGACGGCGCGCGCCTCGTCGTAGCCGGCATCTGCCGGCCTGATCAGGTCACCGCGCAGGGCAGCGGCCAGCTCTTCGTATGGCGTGGTGGCGGTTTCCGCTGATGTTGTGGTCATGTTGATCCCCCTCGGTGCGTCCCTCGATGATCTGGGAATACGGACATTAGGACCCGCGGCGTTCGCGCAGCGTTCGCGGAATGGGCGTTCGCGTCAGGCGGTCGGGAGAACGCCGGGAGCCGAGAGACGAACGCCGCGCTCGGCGAGGTCACGCTCGCAGCGCCGGAGCAGCGCGACACTGCCGTGGGCCATCGCCATCTGCGCGGCCGAGTACAGGCGCGAGCCAGCGGCCTCCCCGTCGTGGGCGGCCCGCATCCGCATCACCTCGGGCAGCCACCACAGGTCTTCACGGGCCTGCCCGGCGACCAGGGCGGCGTCGAGGGTTGCTCGTGCGGCCGCGGGCCGGTTGTTCCGTGCCAGCAAGTCCGCGAGCAGCGACAGCCAGTACGGCATCCGGGCGAACGAGCCGGCTGCCCTCAGGTTGCTGATGCCTTGCCTGGCCAGGCCGATGCCCGGCTCATCCATGCGGGACCAGCCGTCGAGGACCAGCCCCCAGTCGCGGTAGTAGGCGAAGCCGTACCGTTCGCACAGCTCGCACAGCTCGCTGACGGTGTCCTTCAGCTCGGAGCTGTCCTGGCGCACCTGGCGGGTGATGGCGCCGTAGGCCAGGGCCACGGCCAGGCTGTACGGGTGGTCGATCGTACGGGCGAGCTTGATGGCGTCGTTGCAGCTGGACAGGGCGTCGGCGTCGTGCCCCAGGAGCCAGTGGGCATGAGCTGCCCACGCCGTGCCGTGTACGTCGGGCCGGGTGCCGATGCTCAGCAAGAGCGCACGGCTCGCCAGATGGGTGACGAGCTCGAGATGGCGCAGTCCCTCCGCGGGCCTGCCCAGGCTGATAGCCGCCCCGCCGGCCATGAAATGAGCAGGACCGCTCAGCTCAGATTCCGGGCCGGCTACCGTCAGTGCGCGGCTGGCCATCTGGTACCCGTCGGCAGTGCGTCCCTGGACGAACCGCGACGCACCCAGCGCGACCAGGCTGATGAGCTTCGAGCTCAGGTACCCAAGCGATTCGGCCAGGTCGACCGAGCGTTCGAGCGTCTGCTGGAGCTCCGGGGACGAGTAGCCAAATCTGGCGGTGAGTGGCGCCGCCATGGCTTCCAGGACTGCGAGCTCCTGGCTGTCCCTGTCTTTCCCCTCGGGCAGGCCGCGGACGATCGACAGCGCCTCCTTGTGCAGCCGGATCGCCTCGGCATGAGCGAACCTGCTTGCTGCGACATCGGCGGCGCGCCGGTAATAGGCGACCGCTCGCCCGGGCCGCCCGCCGCGGGCATACTGCTCCGCGAGCTGAGCCGAGACCATGTCCATATTGTCGGCGTGGAGCAGCTCGAGGGCTTGGGCGATGCGCCGGTGCAGCAGCCAGCGCTTCGGCGGACTGACCCGCATGTATGCAGTTTCGCGGAGCAGGTCGTGGGAGAAGTCGTAGCCGTCACGGAACTCGTGCATGATCCGGCGCCGCCACAGCTCGTCGACTGCCCCTACCACGGTGTCGGCGTCGAGGTCGCTCGCCTCTGTGAGCAGGTCGAGGGTGAAGTTCGTCCCCACCGCGGCCGCGAGGCCGGCCACCTCCCGGGCAGCCGCGGTCGCCTGCTCCAGACGGTCGCGCAGTACCACGGTGAGATCACCGGCCGGCAGGGCCGGGCTGCCGAGATCGACACTGCTGCGGACGGCCTCGATGACGTACAAGGGGAAGCCCCCCGTCGTTGCCTGGAGCAGGCTCGTGTCGGCCTCCTGGAGCCGCCGCCCGCAGATCGCCGCAGCCAGACGTGCCGTATCGGCGACCTCGAGCGGGCTGAGGAAAAGCTCTGTGAGCAGTCCGGTGGCCCGCATCCTGACGGTCCAGCCCGCGAGTTCGCGGTCGTCATCTAGGTCGTCGTCGCGCAGCGTCCCGGCCACGAGGATCTGAGCGCTGGCCGACAGTCCCAGGCAGAACGTGAGGAATGCCAGGGTCTCCTGGTCGCACCATTGCATATTGTCCAGGACCAGCAGCATCGGACGGCCGACGGCCAGCAGCGCCCGCGCGAGGCCCTCGAAGAAGCGATGGCGTTGCCAGGCGTCGACCATGGCTCTGGATCCGGCCACGCGCTGTCCGCGGCCGCCGGACGGCACCAGCCTGTCGACCTCGGCGCGCCAGGCCGCGTCCAGTGTCGCCGTCGCTGACTGGACTGCCGGGTTTCGCACCCAGTCAGCCACCGGTGCCAGCGCGAGCCGCCCTGATGTTCCGAAGCACTGGGCACTGGCCACCACTGCGCCCTGCAGCTGCGCCAGGTCGGCTATCTCGGCCACCAGGCGGGTCTTGCCGACGCCAGCGCCGCCGCAGACCAGCGCGAAACTGGGGTGACCTGCTGCGGCGGTCCGCCACAGTTCCTGGAGCAGGCCGAGCTCGGCAGACCGGCCGACGAGCTGTGCCGCTGCGAACCCGGAACGGCCCACCGCAGGCCCAGTCGCCGGGGGCCGCGTCCCTGCTGGATCCAGGTGGGATATCAGGCGCTGGAGTGCCTGCCGCGTCGCCGGGTCGGGGACGACGCCGAGCTCACGCTCCAGGACCGAAGCGCAGTGGTGGTAGGTGCTGACCGCGCCGGCCCGGTCGCCCAGGTCGGCCTGCAGCAGCATCAGGGTGCGATAGCCGGCCTCCTCCAGCGGTTGCAGCTGGATGCGGCGGCGGGCGGCATCGACCGCTCCGGCCAGGTCACCCCGTCGCGCGCGTGCCTCACACAGAAGATCGCACAGGTCCGTGCACTGGCGCTCAAGCTCGGCCCTGGCGTCCAGCAGCCAGTCGTCGTACATGCCTGGCAGGAGCTCGCCTCTGTACTGCGCAATGGCACCGGCGGCGTGCGCGAGGATCCCCTCGCTGTCACCGGCCGCAGCTGCCGCGAGGGCAGCCTCACGCTCGATGTCGAAGGCGCGCACGTCGACGCGAGTCATCTCGCTGTCACGCCAGCACAGATCCCTGGGCGTCACCACGAGAACAGGCTGATCTCCCAGGACATTACGCAGGTTGTGCAGCTCGCGGCGCAGGTTGGTCAGCGCCTGTGCATCCGTCGAATCCGGCCAGAACAATCCGGCGATGCGCTGCCGCGGCTGGGGCGACCCGGCATGGAGGGCCAGGAAGGCGACCAGCGCAACCGTCCGCGACGAGCGCATCCGGACGCTGCCGGTCTCGTCGTCGATGATTGCCTGCTCCCCCAGCAGAGTCACGTGCAGCATTTCGACGCGGCCTCCTGAGACATCAGGTTAGACCCGGATGCCGTCCCGGCGGCAGGCTTCTCAGGCGGGCGGCCCGGGTGCAGCTCATGCCAGACGTCCGCGCGCGCCGTGCCCCGGTCACGATCCGGGCTGTCGGAGGCCTCCGGGCTCATTGTGCCGAGGCCTCCCCTCTCCGGCCGGCGCCGCGGGCGCGCCGCGGCGGAAGAGCAGGGCGGCGAGCACGGACCCGCCAGCGAACATTCCGGCGGCCCACCAGAACGCGGTGGTGTAGCTATGCACCTGGGCCAGTTCGGCAAGTGCGGGTGCCGGGTGACCGCCAATCATCAGCCGCGGGCTGAGGTGGCTGGCCAGGTAGCTGGCGGCGGCGCTGGCCGCCATGGTGTTGAGCAGCGACGTGCCGATGGAACCGCCGACCTGCTGGCCGGTGTTGACCATGGCCGACGCGGCGCCCGCGTCCGACGGCGCCACGCCGGCGGTCCCGGTGTTCATCGACGGTGACATCACGAAGCCGAGGCCGGTGGATGCGAGCAGCAGCGGCGGCAGGACATCCGCCGCGTAGCTGGAGTGGACGCCGATCCGGGACAGCCAGGCCAGCCCGGCGGCGGCGGCGAGCATGCCGGGCGCCACCAGCCACCTGGGGCCGACGCGGGGCAGCAGCACGATGTTGGCCAGGTTGGCGCTGACGATGATCGCGCCGACCATGGGCAGGAAGGCGACGCCGGCCATGACCGGGCTGAAGCGCAGGGTCTCCTGCAGGTAGTAGGTGAGGAACAGGAAGATGCCGAACATGCCGGCGCCGGTGATGAGGATCGACAGGTAGGCGGCGGCCCGGTTGCGGTCCAGGACGATCCGCAGCGGCAGCAGCGGCTGGCGGGCCCGCGTCTCGATGTAGCCGAATGCGGCGAGCAACACCGCGCCCGCGGCGAGGAAGCCCCACGTCGCTGGCGCGTGCCAGGCGTCGCTGGCCGCGTTGGAGAAGCCGTAGACGATGCAGAACATGCCGCCGGCCTCGGCCAGCAGCCCGGGCAGGTCCAGCCGCGGCCGGCGGCTGGCCTGCTGCCGGCGCAGCAGCACGACGGCTCCGGCGCACGCGATCGCGGCGAAGACGAGGTTGACGTACAGGCACCAGCGCCAGGTCAGGTACTGGGTCAGCAGCCCGCCGAGCAGCAGGCCGACCGCCCCGCCGGCGCCCGCGATGGCGCCGAAGACGCCGAACGCCTTGCCCCGGTCCTTCGTGCCTTCGAACGTGGTGGTCAGCAGCGACAGCGCGGCCGGGGCGAGCAGCGCGCCGAAGGCGCCCTGGCAGGCGCGGGCCGCGACGAGCATGCCGAAGCTGCCCGCCGCGCCGCCGGCTGCGGACGCGGCCGCGAAGCCGATCAGGCCCGCGATGAACGTCGCCCTGCGGCCGATCAAGTCGGTGAGCCGGCCGCCGAGCAGCAGCAGGCTGCCGAACGCGAGGGCGTACGCGGTGATCACCCACTGCCGTTCGATGCTGGAGAAGTGCAAGGCCTGCTGGGCCGAGGGCAGCGCGATGTTCACGATCGTCGCGTCGAGCACGACCATCAGCTGGGCCAGGGCGACGACGGCCAGGATCAGCCAGCGCCGGGGGTCCGCGCCGGTCGCATCTGGCTCCGGGGCTGGTCCCCGCGCCGGGCCGGGGATGCCCTCCGGCCGGGTTCGGTTCGTTGCCTCTGCGGTTCTGGTATGGGTGTGCGCTGGAGCGGCGGCGTTGCTCATCGGACCGGATCCCTTCAGGTCTGCCAGTTTTGATACTCCCGCAGCCTAACGCAAATTTGCAGTTGACTGCAAGTTTGCTGTCTGCTGTATACTTGCCGCATGGCAGAAACCGGGCTGAGGGAGCGCAGCAAGGCACGCCGCCGGATGGCGATCATCCGCGCTGCCTACGAGCTGTTCGCCGAGCACGGCTACGACGCGACGACGATTGCCGACATCGCCGAGGCGGCCGAGGTCTCGCCACGGACCGTCGCGATGTACTTCCCGGCCAAGCAGGACATCGCGCTATCCCGGTTCAGCGACGGGGTGGAGAGCCTGACCAGCGCGATACGCGACCGGCGGCCCGGCGAGACGGTCCACGACGTCTTCGGCCGCTGGCTGCTGACCAGCCAGGCCGAGCCAGAAGAGCGCGAACTCTACCGGCTCGCGCGCCGCATGTTCGCGGCCAATCCCGACCTCGGGGCCCTGCGCACAGCGCGGATGGCCGCCGCGGTACGGGAGGGCGCGATCATGATCGCGGCCGACACCGGCAGCATCCCCGACGCCATCGCCCCCCGGCTGGCGGCGGCGGCAGCCGCCGCGATCGCGATGGAGATCGTCGACACCGAGCCGGGCGCAGAACGTGAGCAGGCCGTCGCCGCCGCCATGCGATTCCTCGAGGCCGGGACCGCGGCGCTCTGAAAAGACCGCCGATGTCTGATGACGCGATGGTGGCGAGCTGGTCAGCGCTGCTGGCGGCGCCGGAGGAGGGCGGCCAGGACCACCACGGCGAGCACGGCGGCGCGGATGACAGGGCTGCGGCCTGCGGGTGGCTGCCGCCCCGGTGGATATGGCGGCCCCGTCCGGCCGGCCAGGCTGGCGGCCGCCAGCGCCCCGGTCTCGTCCGCGTGCAGCAGGCGGCGGCCCTGCAGGCTGAACAGCAGGACGAAGGAGGGCCCGATGAGCAGCGCGGCGGCGATGAACACGACGATCAGCCCGACCATGGTGGACTGCGGGGCGCCGGCGTTGCTGAGCGTCACCGCGGTGCCGGGCAGCAGTACCGGGTACTGAGCCACGCCCCAGCCCCACACGACGGCGGCGACCCCGAGCGCGGCGATCAGCCGGACCCCCTTGGGCCGCCGGCGGTGACCAGGACCAGCACGGCCAGGCCGCATACCCCGGCCAGGACCACCAGCGCGAGGGCCCGGCCGGTGAGGCGGGTGTCCAGCGCCGGGTTGGAGCTGTGCAGTTCGATCAGCATCGCCAGGGACAGCGCCCCGGCCACGACGCCGGCGGCCTGGGCGCGGCGGGTGAAGTAGGCCTGCAGCGATGCGTCGCCGCGGCGTGCGGCCTCGCCGATCAGGTAGACGGCGGCGAGGTAGCCGCAGGCGGCGACGAACAGGAACCCGGCCAGCAGCGCCGTGGGGCTGGTCCAGGCGGCCAGGCTGGCGGAGCTGGCGCCGGCGGGAATGCTCCCGGTGGCGATGGCGCCGACCACGGTCCCCATGAAGAACGGGGTCACCAGCGAGGAAAAGGCGAAGGTCGCCCCGGTCGCGCGCTGCAGGCTGGGCCGGGACAGTTCCTTGCGGAAGGCGAATCCCGAGCCGCGCAGCACGATCCCGGCCACCGCGAGCCACAGCGGCAGCGCCACCGTGTTCATCACCGCGGCGAACGCCTGCGGGAAGGCCGTCCAGAAGATGACCAGGTCAAAGACGAGCCAGACGTGGTTGGCCTCCCAGACCGGGGTGATCGACTCGTCGATCAGCCGCCTCGGTTCCTGCCCCCGCCGGTCGCCGCCGGCCAGCAGGTCCCACAGGCCGCCGCCAAAGTCGGCCCCGCCCAGCACGGCGTACAAGGTGATCCCGGCCAGCAGGATCCCCCCGACGGCGTCGGATGCCATCACGACCCTGCCCGGCCGAGAGCACGATCTTGCGGCCCGTAGGGAACGGCGCCCTCGGCCACGTCACCGCGGCGCCAGCGGCGGGCCAGCAGTCGCAAGATCGCGATCGTCACCACGCCGAGCACCGCGTACCCCACGATGACGATGCTCAGGCTGGCGATCACGCCGCCGTTGGTGGTGGCGGCCGCCGTGGTGGTCTGCAGCTGGTAGACCACCCAGGGCTGCCGGCCGACCTCGGTGACCACCCAGCCGCACTCCATGGCCACGATCGCGGCCAGCCCGCTGACCGCCCCGGCCAGCCAGAACAGCCGCTGCGGTGGCAGCCGGCGGCGGCGCCACCACTCCCAGGCGGCCCACAGCCCGGCCAGCAGCAGCAGGAATCCCAGCCCGACCATGGCGTCGAAGCACAGGTGGATCAGCCACACCACCGGCGGGCGGTACGCGGCAGGAACGCTGTCCCACCCGATGACCTTGGTGCTGGGCCGGAAGCCGACCAGCAGCGAGTCCATGTCCGGGATCTTCAGCCCGCCGTAGATGTGCCCGTTGGCGTAGACACCGCCGAGCCATTCGGGGACGTGCGCGGAGGTTTGCGTGACGTATTCCATGGCCGCGAACTTCACCGGCTGGTCGTGCGCGATAGCACGGGCGGCGGTGTCACCGACGAAGATCTGGAACGGGGTCAGCACCGCCGCGGGGATGAACCCGATGGCGAACCCGGTGTAGTGATAACGGTCCCGCCGCCCGCGCAGGATGCCCGCCGCGTATATCCCGCCCACGGTGAACCCGCTGACCATGTAGGCGGCCAGGATCATGTGCGGCATTTCGTAGATGGCCGCGTGGTTGAAGTACACCTGCCACGCGTCGACCGAGGTGATCCGGCCGCTGCTTTCGGTGAAGCCGCCGGGCTGGTTCATCCATGAGTTGACCGCGATCACCGACATCGCCCCGAAGATGCCGCTCACCGCGATCGGCACCCCCGTCCACCAGTGGGCCCAGCCCGGCAGCCGTCCCCAGCCGTAGAGATAGATCGCGGTGAAGATGGCCTCCAGGAAGAAGAAGATTCCCTCGACACCGAACGGCAGCCCCAGCACGGCCCCGTACTGGCGCATCAGCCCGGGCCACAGCAGGCCCATCTCAAACGACAGCACTGTGCCCGTCACCGCGCCGACCGCGACCAGCACCCCCATGGCCTGCGACCAGTGCCGCGCCAGCCGCATCGCCGTCTCATCCCGCCGCCGCAAGCCGATGAACTCGGCCAGCAGCACGATCGACGGCAGCGCGATCCCCAGGGAGGCCAGAATGATGTGGAACCCCAGCGTGGCCGCCATCTGGGCTCGCGCCGGGACCACCTCACCGGTGACGTGGGCGGCAGTAAGCAGAGTCATACCGGCTGGACCAGTCATGGCTCACCCGCTCCTCACGCAGCGCGGGCAGTCAGCTGCCCAGCCTCATCGATCCGGCCCCGGGCGGAGGGGGCGCCCTGTCCGGCACAGCGGAAACCACTCGCACGGTTCTGTCTTATACCGGTGCGGTCGGGGCGACGGCAGCGGGTGGGGCCCGGGAACCTCAGAAGAGGCTGGCGCGCAGGTCGGTCACCCGGCTGACGGCGGCGCTGAACGCGGTGCGGTCGAGTTGCCCGCTGGTCAGGGCGCTGGCGAGGGCGGTGGTGGCGGTTCCGGCCTGGGTGGCATCCCGCGCGGAGCACAGGATCAGGTCCATCCCGGCGCTCGCGGCGGCGACCGCGCGCTGGGCGGCCCCGCCGAACGGCTTGAGCGCTCCCGCTTCCAGGGCGTCGGTGACGGTGACGCCGGTGAAGCCGTTGCGGCCGCGCAGCTCGCGCTGGATGACGGCGGGCGACAGGCCGGCCGGAAGCTTGGCGTCCAGCGCCGGGTAGATCGCCCAGCTCACCATGACGAGCTTGACGCCGGCGGCAATGGCGGCCGGATAGGGCACCTCGTCGACGGTGCGCAGCGTGGCCAGCGGCACGGTCAGCGTGACCGGCCCGCTGTCGGTATCCTGGTTCTTCGTCGCAGATCCCAGGCCAGGAAAGTGCTTTGCGGTGGCCGCCACACCGGTCCGCTGCTGGGCGGTGATGAACGCCCGGCCCAGGGTGGCGGCGACGGCGGGATCATTGCTGTAGGAGCGCTGGTACTGGTCGATGAAGTTGCCCGGCTGGCCGTAGACGTCCAGCACCGGCGCGAGATTGACGTTCATGCCCACGCCCGCAAGGTTCTGCCCGGCGCCGGTGCCGGCCGCGGTCGCCGCGGCCACCGGTTCCGCGGACTGCCCGATCTGCTTTTCCGACAGCACCGGCTGACCGGGCAGCCGCCGGACCTGCCCGCCTTCCTGGTCGGTCATCATCAGCAGCGGCAGCTGAACGGGGCTTTGCGCCTGCGCATGGCGCAATTGCCTGATCACCCCGGCGATCTGGGTTTCGCTGGAGATGTTCTCGGCGAAGAAGATGACCCCGGCCAGCTGCCCGTTACGGATGCCGGTGAACAGGCTCGCTGGCGGCGTCAGGCCCGAATAGGAGCCGATGACCCGCTGCCCGGCCAGCTGCAGGCTGGTCAGCCCGGCCGCAAGGCGCGCACGGGTGGAGCGGGCGCGTCCGTTAACGTCCGGTGCGCTTGCGGCCCGGGCGGATGCGCCGCCCAGCAGGAAGACCCCCGCGCCGGCGAGCGCCCACCGGCGGCTGCATCCACAGCGAAGCCCATCGGCTGAGGCAGGCACCGGCATCGAGGCCCCTTTTCCGTTACAAATTGCTTTCGGTTAGATACTTTGCGTGATTGCCTGGCTACCCTCTCCTAATTTCCGGCGCCCCGCAAGACGTAGTTCCCATGCCGACCCGGCCCGCCGGGCGGCGCTCTCGCCGTGCGGACCGGTCAGGAAACGTTGATGTTGGATGCGTTCATGGCGGCGGTCCAGGCGGTGTCGTCCTGCGGGGTGGTGCCGTAGCCGGGGCCGGGCTGGAGCAGGTTCGCGACCACGATGTAGTCGTTGAGCATGTGCTGGTAGGCGGCCCGGTTCACGGCCGGCAGCAGCGCCGGGTCAGCGAGGATCTTCTCCGCTTCGGCGCGGACGGCGCGGGCGCCGGCTTCGAAGATGAGGTGGTTGGCGACGGTCGGCGACCCGTTTTCGGTTTCCAGGTCGGCGGCCAGGGTGGTGACCTCGTTGTTGAGCGTGACCTGGGCCTGGCCGCCGGCTGAGGCCAGCCAGGCCAGGGACGGATCGGCGGTGGTGGCGGGTCGGGCGGCGGCGGCGGCCGCCGGGGGGTGGCTGACCGGGTGCACCGTGCTGGACACCGCAGCCGCAGGGTGCGTGGCGGTGGCCGTGTGGTGGTGGGTGAGCCCGAACCCGGAAAGGACGGCGATCCCGGCGACGGCTGCGATGACGCTCCCCGACTTGTTCATGGCTTCAGGCTCAGCGGCGGGCGTAGCGGCCCAGATCGAAGCCAGTTGCAGGCCAGTTGCAGCAGAAACGGCGGCGAATCCGCCGGCTACCGCCCGTGCGTCACGGCGCTGTAGCCTTGCTCGTCCTCGCCCTGCTGGCCAGCACGTCCCCGCATGCGGCGGCAATGAGCCCGGCGCCGTCCGTTACGAAGGTAGGGACGGCGCCGGGCTGCTCCGCCGCGGCCAGCCGCAGTGCCAGGCCGGGCTCCGCCGCGACGGAACCCCGCCGCTCATACCCTGGCGTAGTCCTGGATGTCCTGCTCGAACTCGGCCACGACCTCCGGGGTGAGGGTGCGCCGTGTCTCACTTATGGCGTGCCGGATGTCGTCCGTGGTCACCTTCTCCTCGCCGCGCTGGAACAGCACGCGCTCGAACGCGAGCTGCGCCGTCCTGCGGGTGGCGAACTCGATGTCGGCCGGGGTGAACAGGCGCGATTCCTCCACGATCGCGGCCATGTCGAGTTCACCGTGCGGGATCGCGGCCAGGTAGCGGTCCCAGATCGCCTCCCGCGCGGCCGGGTCGGGCGGCCCGACGGGGATGACGTAGTCGAACCTGCCGTGCCGCAGGAACGCACTATCCAGCGAGCGGACCGAGTTCGTGGCGCAGATGAGCAGCCGCTCGTCCTGCTCACGGAACGGCGGGATGAGCTTGAGCATCTCGTTGGTGACGCCCTGCGTCGCGGAGACCGTGCGCGGCTGGCGCATGCCAGCGATCTCTTCCACCTCGTCGATGAACAACACAACCTTGTCCAGCTCGGCGACGAGGAGGAATGCCTCCCGCAGGGCCGCTGCCAGGCCAGCCGGGGAGTCACCCGCCAGCCGCGACGGGAACAGCTCCACGAACGGCCAGCCCAGGCGTGACGCGGCGCCCCTGGCGAAAGTCGTCTTACCTGTTCCCGGCGGGCCGAACAGGACGATGGCCCGCGGCGGCACCAGGCCGAGCCGGTCGGCCAGCTGAGGCTCCGCCAGCGGCAAGATGACCCGCCGCTCGATCAGCTCCTTCTCCTTGACCATGCCGCCAAGCTCATCCCAGGCGCCGGCCCGCACCATCCGCCCGCCGAGCTGGCCCAGCACCCCGGCGCTGCCGGGATCGACCGGCTCCAGCCGCTCGTAGAAGACGATGCCCCGGCGCGCGGCATACCCGGCGTGCTCCAGCGCCAGGGCGCCGATCTCGCCTTCGCCCGCGAGCAGGCACTGGATCCGGTGTACCCCGGCCAGCACCAGCCGCCGCTCCAGCTCGCGCAGCATCGCACTGCCGATCCCCCGGTTACGCCACGCGGCCGCCAGGCTGATCCGCATCACCCACGCCCGGCCACCGCCGACGGTGGCGACGGCCGTCCCCACCAGCTCGTCGCCGACCACTGCGACCACCGCGGGCTCGTGCGCCCGGACGGCCGCGATCAGGTCGGACAGGCCGAAGGCCGGCATCTCGCTGCTGGCCGCGGGGTTGTCCCACAACCGTACGGCGGCATCGAGATCATCGGCGTGGAAGTCGCGAACCCGCCACGGCGCCATCGCATCAGTGTGCCATCGTCCGCCGGTCCGGCAAAGCAGCCGGCGGTGCTCATGGCCCAGGCAGGCCGATGGCGCCCACCGGGCGCGGCTGCGGACCGGCACGCCGGGTGAACCAGGCCGTCAGTGCTCCCGCCGGTGGGCCCGGCGCGGTTCAGCCGGACGCGCCATCAGGAGGGAACAGGAAATCGGAAGCCGGCAGCACGGTGAACCCGACGGCGGGCTCACCCGCGACGGCGATGATGGCACGGATCAGCCGCTGCGTCGGTGCGAGCAGCGCCCTGGTGTAAGGCGGGTCCATGTTGGAGATCTCCTCCGCGACGTAGGCCTTCGCCCCCGCCGGGTCGTGGATGCCGGCCATCGCGGTCAGCGGGGCCCACAGGCTCGGGTCACCGCTCTTGAGCCGCTGGTACGCCTCGTTCATCGCGGCCTGCAGACGCGGGAGCGCGCCCGGGTTCATGGCCTGCCAGCGATCGGTGAGGTCCCAGACGACATCCAGCGCATCCGGATCGAGCCCGGCCGAGCGCAGCAGGGCCGGCACGGTCGTGAGCTGGCGCTCGCGGCCCGCCGCCAGCGGCTGCGCAGCCAGGCTCGCGAACTGCATCGCCGCGTCAACCTGGCCCCGCTCGAGCAGGCTGGTGAGCAGCGCGGGCGGCGCCTGCGTCAGCCGGGCGGTGCCAAGATCGAGACCGGTGGCGGCCTTGCCGGCGGCGCGGATCGTCAGCCAGTCGATGGTCGCCGGGCCGAACTGGCCGACGGTCCGCCCGGCCAGCTGGGCGAACGAGGTCAGGGGGGAGCCCGCCCGGACGACGATCGGGCTGGAGAAGCGCTGGAACGAGGCGACGGCGTGCACCTGCAGGCCCGCGAGCCGCTGCCGCTGGAGGTCCAGGACGTTGCCGGGCACGATGTCTGCGCCGCCGCCGCGCACGAGCGTGTACTGCTGCCCCGGCGCGGCGTACGGAACGATCTGGATCCGCAGGCCGTACTTGGCCGCGATCCCGGTGCGGATCAGGGCCTCGGGGAGCTCGGCGCCGCCGCCGCTGGTGATCACGCCGAACCGGATGGTGTCGAGGTGTGCCGCAGCCTGATGCGTGGCACGGCTGGCGCAGCCGGACAGCGCCGCGGCTCCGCACACGGCGAGCGCCGCCACGGACCGGCGCCACCTCACCGCGCGCCGGGTCCCCGCGCGCGGGGTCACGGCGACCGCCAGGGAGTGGCCGCGGTTACCGCGCGCCGCAGCCGGGCGGCGGCCTGGTCGACGCCGGCCGAGCCGGGCCGGTGCCGGCCGGTTTCGACCTCGGCCACCACCCGCCCGGCCCGGACGACCACCGTGCGGTCGGCGAGCTGGCAGGCCTCGCGAATCCGGTGCGTCACCACCAGCACGGTCGCCCCGGCCGCGTCCGCCTCGGCGCTGAGCAGACCGCACAGCTCGTCCGCCTGCTCCTCGTCGACGGCAGCGAAGGGCTCGTCGAGCAGCAGCAGCGCGGGCCGGACGGCGAAGGCACGGGCCAGCGCGGCCCGCTGCCGCATGCCACCGGACAGAGTGGCCGGGTAGGCGGTGGCGACCGGCGACAGCCCCACCGCGGCCAGCACGGCCAGGGCCCGGTCGGTGGCTGCGGGCCGCGGCCAGCCCGCCGCGCGGAGCGCGAAGGTAACGTTGCCGGTCACGGTCAGCCACGGCAGCAGGCGATGGTCCTGGAACGCGTAACCCACGACGGTGCCGGGACCGGGCCGCACGACCGTCCCGGTGTAGCCGGTGTCCAGGCCGGCCGCGATGTGCAGCAGGGAGGACTTGCCCGCGCCGCTGGGACCGACGATGGCCGTCCGGGAGCCGGCGCCCACCTCGAAGCTCACGCCGTCCAGAGCCACCACGGGCGCCACCCCGCGGACCGCGGGCGCGAAGACGCGGCCCACGCCAGCGAACCGCAACCCGCCCTGGGCCTGGGCCCGGGCCCTTGCCGTCACCGGAGCTCCGCGGGGCGCCATCGCGCGATCCTCCGTTCGATCGTGCGCAGGACGGCGACGTCCACCAGGACCACCACCGCGATCAGCGGCACGGCGGACGCGATGGCCCGCGGCATGTCCGCCAGCTGAAACCAGTACTGAATGCGGTAGCCGACCCCATCGGGACGCCCGATGACCTCGACGAACACCATGATCCGCCAGGTCAGCGACCAGCAGGAGCGCGCGGCGGTGAAGATCCACGGTGCGGCCTGCGGCAGCACGACCTGCCTGAGCACGGACCCGGGGCTCGCGCCGTACAGCCGCGCCATCTCGCTGAGCCCAGGGTCGGTGGCGCGCACCCCGTCGCAGATCGCGGCGGCCGTGCCCGGGATCACGATCACCGCGACGGCCAGGACGGCCGCGAAGTCGCTGATGCCGATGGCCAGGTAGCACGCCACGACGACGAGAAGCGCGGGCGTCGACGCCCCGATCGTGAGCCACACGCCGAAGAAGCGGTAGGCCAAGCCGGAGCGGCCCACCAGGATGCCGACCACGGCGCCAGCGGCGAAGCCGAGGAGGAAGGCCAGCACCAGGCGCGCCAGCGTATGCGCCAGGTCGGTCCAGAGGTAGCCATCTCCGCTGGCGGCGGCGAGCGCCCGGGCGGCCGCCGCGGGTGGCGGGAACGCAGAACCGGACACGGTGGCGGCCAGCTGCCAGACGCCGAGCAACGTGAGCAGCGAGAGTACCGTGACCGTCAGCCCGCCCGGCACCCCGCGGCGGGTACCGGCCGCCGCGGGCCGCAGCGCGGCCGGCGGGCGGGCCGCCGGCGGGCGGCCCATGAGCGCGGCCGGCGGGCTGGTAACGGGGAACGGTGCCTGCTCAGACGAGCTCATACACGTCAACCCGGTCGTCGTAGGTCGGCACGTAGACGCGCCCGTTGAACACGATGGGGCGGTTGAACTTGTTGTGGGAGAAGGTGAGGTTCCAGTCCTGCGAGTCCCACAGCACCCGCAGCTGGCCCGACCCGTCACCGAACGTGCCGAACGTCGACGCGTCGTAGGCCAGCAGCAGGCCCGGGGAGACCATCTGGTTCGCGTCCGTGTACGGGATGGAGGCCCAGACCACCCCCGTCTCGGCTACGCCCTGGTTGGCGGAGACGCTGATCATCCCGCCGGGCATGCCCCCCGGCGGCACCGGGGACTGCGCCGAGGCCACCTCGGCACTGCAGGCCAGATACTGCAGGCTGCCGTTCTGCTGCAGGGCCCAGGCGCGCAGGTTGCCGTTTTCCCCCCAGCAGAACACGACCGGGCCATGGTCCGGGCTGTCCCAGAAGACCGCGTTGCCGTGCAGGTGATGCGTCTGGCCAGCCCACAGCACGTTCAGCGTGCGGATGTCGGCCGGAGCGGGGTTCAGTGTCGGCGGGAAGTAGGTGAAGAAGATAGGCGAGGAGCGCAGCTTCGCATAGTTCCCGGCCGGGTTGATCAGATCAGCCGGCGCGGTGCGTCCCATGTTGTCCTGCGCCAGCACGTAGACCACGCCGTCCTTGCCCGCGCCCAGCACCAGGTTGAGCGAGGCCACGAGGACCGGGCCGCCGCTGGCGAGGTCCATGTCGTCCCAGTCCCCCATGGCCATGCCGCCCGCCGGGCCCATGCCGTCCGCCGGGCCCATGGCCATGCCGTCCGCCGGCGCGGCTGCGGCCTCCGGGGCGGCGGCCTCCGGGGCGGCGGCGGCCTCCAGGACGGCGGCGGCCTCGGGGGTGCCGCGGCCAGCTCCTCGACCGTACGGAGCTGAACCCCCGCCGCCTGGGCTCGCTGCCGGGCGTGGACGGCGTAAGCGCGGTAGTTGGACGCCACCGCCTGTGCCTCATCCGGGATGGCTGCACCCCGCACGTGCGCCACATCCGCGACGACGGCGGGCGCGCCTGCCGCGACGCGCGCCTTGTCGGTGAACGGCGTCCACCAGTCGACGAGGGTAAGGCTCGCGGCCGCGCCCGCCGACGGCGGCGTGTACCGGAGCTTGAGGAACGACTCGCTGAAGTCTGTGACGCCGTCAAAGGCGCCATTACCCGTCATCGCGTAGATAAAGCCCTCGCCGTCGGCGGCCAGGCCGCCGGCGCCGTGCCAGATGCCGCCGCCGTAGCCTGCGGCGGTCGAGCACCACGCTGCCGAGGACGCGAAGGGCTCGGTGCTGCAGGCGAGCACCCAGCCTCGCGCATCCTGGCTCGTCTCCTGGATCGAGCCGAATCCGATGAAAACGGTGGAGACGCCATTAACCGTGGTGAGCAGCAACGCGGCGCGCTGCTTGCGCTGCGCCGAACGGAACTGCTGCACGGGCGTGCCGTTCCCGGCGTTGTAGGTGGCGCCCTCGAGATTGACCGGCGGGTGGACGTCCTGGCCGTTTTGGATGCTGACCGCGTAACACTGGTGAACGGCCGAGGTCCAGCTCCCGCTCCCGTCCGGGCTGATCCACGCCACGACGTACATGATGCCGGCACCCGCGTCGATCACCGGGGTGCTCAGTACGCCCCAGTGATCGTTAATTTGGTAGTAGTCGATCGCCTGCCCCCCGGTGACGGGTGTCGCCAGGGTGCGCATCCACAGCTGCTGGCCGGTGGCCGCGTCGAACGCCCAGATCTGGTTGGCCATGTCGGCCAGGTAGATCACGTCGTGCTGGCTTCCGTCGGCCAGCTGCACGGCCGGGAGCGCGAGCGGCTGGGCCTCGATCCCTCGCAGGTCACCCGTCATGGTGAGGGAGAAGGCACGGCGAACCCCGCGGGTCCCGACGGACTGCGGAGTGAGCAACTGCTCATCCACGGTGGTACCCGTCCGGGCGTTGTCGTAGGACCTGGTCGTGATGGCGGGCGGCATCGAGTCTCCTGCTCTCCAGATGAAGTGGTCGGATGGCGTGGCGGGAGCGCCCCGTAAGCGACAGTGACCGGGCCCCCGCCGCGCGCCAGGTCAGCTGAGCCGGGTCAGATGAGCAGCAGCAGAGCGCCGGCGAGCAATCCGCCGCCCGCCAGCAGGCCCACCGTCCGGGGCCGGGTGCGCGCCCAGCGGGCGGACGCCAGCAGGCCGGCGAGCGCGAGCAGCCCACTGGCCGCAGCCTGCGGTATCGCCTGGTGAAGGGCTGCTCCTGCCCCCGGGTGCCCGCTCAATCCGTAGCTGAAGTTGTCCAGCGACAGCACCACGGGCAGCACCCAGACCGGCCACCGCTGCGGGAAGCGGCGGCTCAGGGCGGCAACGAGCAGCAGGTAGCCGCCGTACAGGCCCATCACCGCTGGCGCCGTGAGGGTGCTGAGCGCGGCCGGCGCGTGCCAGCCGATCATCGCGCCGATCACGAAACCGGCGCCGTCGGCGATGCCGAACCAGGCGGCTAGCGCGTACCGTGAACGGCCCGGCACGAGCGGGCCGATCGCCGTGGCCGCGATCAGGCTGTCGATACCGAGCAAGAGAAACGCAAAGGCGTGCATAGCTGCTCCCTCACGTACAGGCGGCCCCTCGCAGTCAAGGGCAAGTTTGGGCGGGTTTGCCGGGGCCGCGCACTGCGCTCTTCGGACACCTTGCTCTGGAGGCGCTCTAGTGATATGGAATGTGTGGCTGCCCGCCACGTAACACCAAGATCCCCGATCCGGGGCAGCCGCCTGTCGGCATGAGAAGACCGTCGTGCGATCGCGCGCTCCTGGGGACCAGGAGATGGTGCGGTTTCGAGCACCCCACGGGGGGCGGAATGACTGAATCCTGGCAGCTCGCGTTGCAGCTGAGCGGGCGTTTAACCGCCGTCTCCTCGTTCGTGGACTACGCTGCGGCCGTGACCGACTTCCTGCAGTCGGTGCTGCCCGGGGACACGCTGCGGTGGACGAAGCTGAACCCGGTGGCCGCCGGGGCGAGCGTCGCCCGGATGAGCCACGGCGAGCTGGTCCGCGGCGGTGGCGCGTCCTACAAGCTCAGCATGGTGGTGGCCGTCGATACGCCGGCTCATGGTCACGGGTGGGTTATCGGCCGCAGCCGGCATGACTTCAGCGACGAGGAGATCGAGCTGGCCAGGTCTCTTCTGCCGGTGCTGGCGCTGAGCTGGGCGCACCTTCGCCGCAGCGCGCCGCCCTCATCGGAGCGCGGCGTCCACCCCGTTCTCTCGCCACGCGAACGGCACGCTCTGGAGCTGCTGGCGACCGGATGCACCGCCACGGCCATGGCGAGAAGGATGGAGGTAAGCCCCCGGACGGTGCGGAAGCATCTGGGGAACCTCTACCGCAAGATGGATGTCCATGACCGGCTGATGGCCGTGGAACGAGCGCGCTCTCTCGGCATGCTCACGTGAGGCCGGGCGCCGCGGCGAACGCGATTCAGTGCGGATATTCTACAGCCGCTTATGCATTTCGTTACGGTGCAGTAGTGTTATTAACGGTTGATGTGCGCCAGCAATTCGGCGGCCCGCGGGTTCTGGCTGCTTGGCTAGGCCCCGCTCGCATGGAGGAAGATGACCAGCCCGACGCGGCCGGAAGGCGTGCGGAAGCCAACGATGTCGCGGCGGCACGCGGCCGGAGCGGAAAGCGCACGGGGGCTGCTGTTTACCGTCCTCGGTGAGTACGTGCTGCCATCGGGCGGCGCGGCCTGGACGTCGGCTTTCATCGATGTCTTCGGCCGCCTGGGCGTCGAGGAAAAGACAACCCGCCAGGCTCTGATGCGCACCGCGGCCGACGGATGGCTCACGACCGAGCGCACCGGCCGGCGCACGGTCTGGCACCTCACCGCGAGCGCGGAGAAACTGCTGACCGAGGGGACCGAGCGGATCTACCACTTCACCGCCGCGGCCGCGGAGTGGGACAGTCGCTGGCTGCTCGTGCTGGCCAGGGCGCCGGAGACGGAGCGCCAGGCTCGCCACCTGCTCCGCACCCGGCTGGCCTGGGCAGGCCTGGGCAGCCCCGCACCCGGCCTGTGGATCGGCACTCACATCGACCGGCTGCCCGAGGTCGAGGACGTCCTGGGCCAGGCGGGCGTCCTCGCCGATACCCAGATATTCGTCGCGGAGCATCGCGGCGGCGGCCCGCTTGAGGCAATGGTCCGGCAGGCATGGGACCTCGAGGCACTCGAGAACCGCTACGAGGCGTTCATCGCCGAGTTCACCGGCGGTGCGGCCCGCCGCGATCCGCTGGCCCGGGTCATCGAGCTGGTCCACGCCTGGCGCCGGTTCCCCTGGATCGACCCCGCCCTCCCCCCGGCACTGCTCCCCGGCCGCTGGAGCGGAGTCCGGGCGGCCCAGCTTTTCTCTCGCCTGCACGCCAAATGGTCGGCGGACGCCACCGCCGAGTGGCGCCGGATTAACGACGCCAGCGCCTGAGCGCGGCCAGCCGGCCGCGGCGAGCATCCCCCGGACAGCAGGCGGAAAACGCCAGCACCCGGGTGAGCCGCTGGCTGGTCCTGGACATGGCCATGCCGGTCATCACCCGCCCCCTGCGCAGGCTCATTATCAGCAGCTTCGACAAGGAGAACCTGCGGACCATGGCGGCACTCAAGACCTACGCCGAAGCCCACCCCGGCGATGGCTCGTGAGCCACGCGTATCCGCCCGGTCCGCAGACGTCAGTCCGCAGACGTCAGGCTGCACGCACGGCGATGCCCGGGTAGTCGAGCACAAGGCCGGACTCGTCGTAGACGAGGCGGCACGCAAAGTCGAAGGCAGGTGCGGCATAGTCGTAGCGTTGATGGCGGCCCTCATCGGCGGCGCGCACGTAATCCTGGTCCAGCCGTTCAACACTGAGGCCCACAGCCCGCACGTACGCGGCCGGAGCGGATGCCCGGTCACCGACACGCAGACCCATCCGACAAACGGGCAGAGCATTGGTCATGGCCGAGGACTCCAGGTCGACGTCGAGACAACCGTCGAGATGGGCGGCGGCCTTGCCATCAACCCGCCAGCGGCCCAGGCCACCGGTCTCCAGCCGGGCACGACGGATACCCGCCGCTGATCGCCCGGTGATTCGCGCGCTTCGCGTCCTCCAGGCCTCATCCAGCCCGATCGCGTAGCTGACCACCCAGCTCTGGCCGTCCTCAACCGCGGTAGTGCACCCGTGGATGTGATAGCCCTGACCGACCGGCTGGAAGTAGGCAACCTCGAAACCCAGCCGGGCGTCGTGATGCCGCCATGCGGCAGCCACGGGCAGCGCGGCGAAAGGCATAGATCACCATAGCGTCCGCCAGTGCCCAGCCCTGGGCTTTCATCGGGGCGGCGCTGGGATGAGGATGTACCAGTAGCCGTTGTAGATGCTGTGGACGACCAATCCCGGCTTGAGCACCAGCGTGTGCGGGATCATCGGGTCGTGCGCGGAGGCGGCGGCCTGGCACCTGTGCTGCGGGTACCGCCTGTTAGCCTTGCGTGCTGTGCCCGGAGGCATTCATCATTCCGTGGTCGTAGTCCGCGACCTCGGGGCCAGCCTGCGTTTCTATCGGGACGGGCTCGGTCTCGACCTGTTGCAGGACCGGCAGGTCGAGGGCGATTGGCCGGATCTGCTCGACGCGCCCAGCCGCCGCCTGCGCGCCGTCTTCCTCGGCGACGCGGGAGTTCCGGACGACCACGCCGGTGTCTTGGAGCTCAACGTGTTTGACGGTGACGTCCCGGAGGGGCAACCGCCCTCGCCGCCGAGGACCGGGTTCTTCCTGCTGTCGTTTTTCGTCGACGTCGAGGCCACGCTGAGCCGGCTCGCGGCTCTCGGCCTGGGGGGACCGCCCCGGCGCGTCACTCAATCGACACCACGCGGCCCGATAACCCTAGCGACCGTGCGCGACCCGGACGGGCTGCTTGTCTTGCTCACCCCTGGTTCCATTACCAGGAGCGGGTAAGAAACGCCTCGACGTTAGCGGCGAACTCAGTGTGACGCTGGCATAGGAACCAGAGCGGGCCGCGACGAACTCATAGAGCCGCAATGTGCAGGACTTCCTCCATGTAGCGGCCCGCAGCCTTCGATGCCTCGTCCGGCGTGCTCCCACGCTCGCGCGCGTCCATATAGGCGGCATACCAGTCCCACCAGTTGTGCGGGGCATGGGTCTTCTCGTAAGGGTCGTGATGCTCGGCCGTTTCCTGGAGCAGGCCGGCTAGGGAAGCGATGTCCATCGTCAGTCCTCCCACTCCCGGCCCGGCAGCCGCGTCTTGATCTCCTGGAGCAGCCACCCGTTACCATCTGGATCGCTGAACGAGGCAGACGTCTGGCAGGAGCGACCTCGCGGGTCCGGGCCCGGAACACGCCCACCGGTACTGTGGAACACCTCGCTGACGTCGGTGCTGGCCATGCTGCCTCCGTGAGTCGATTGGTATTGGCAGCAGTATGTCGCTCCGACTGATCCGTCGCGCCCGTGGAATCCCTGGTCATTACCCTGGCAGGCCTCGTCCTCAATCATCTTTCGCCGCTCGCCCGGGCTGCGCGAGGCCGAGTTCTGCCACAAGCCCGGCCCGGGCTCCAGCCATCTCCTCCCTCTCCGCGGGGTCAGCGGCCGGGTATCCCGGGTTGATCGCGTCCAGGCCAGGGTCGTGGTCACGGCTGAGCCGGACAGCGCTCCCCGGCACCACCTGCAGCGGTTCGATGAGGTCCGTCATAAAGCGGAGATGTTTATCCACCCCCTAACAATGCCCGCCGGTTTCGTGGCCACCCTCTCGCCGCCCGCCCCCCGGAGCCGCCTCGCGGAGATCGCCGCCGCCGCATGCTAGCGGATCGATGCGGAACAGAGGGCATCAGGAGACGCTAATCTTCTGGTAACCAGGGCGGACGTCAGGAGAAGACTCGCCGTGAGCGTGACCGCCGGGACTCCGGCCATGCTGCGCGACCGGGCAGCCGCAGTGCTCCACGGCAACGACGCGGGCAGCTGGACGAAGGCGTCACCGCATCTGTACCCGCACCAGTGGAGCTGGGACAGCGCTTTCAACGCGATCGGGTGGGCGCACCTGGACGTCCGGCGGGCCATGGCGGAGCTCGAGGAGCTGTTCGCGGCGCAGTGGTCGACCGGCATGGTCCCGCACATCGTGTTCCGGGCGGGCCCGGACGAGGCTTACTTTCCCGGGCCGGAGTGGTGGGACTGCGCGATCGCGCCGGCCGCGCCAGCGCTGCCGGTACAGACGACCGGGATCTGCCAGCCACCGGTGCATGCCCTGGCGGTGCAGCGGATCTGGCAGCTGACGCCGGAAGCACAGCGGCCGGAGATCCGCGCGCGCATGCAGGCGCTCTACCCGCGGCTGGTCAGGTGGCATCGCTATCTGGCCACGCAGCGCGACCCCGAGGCATCGGGACTGGTCACCGTCTACCATCCCTGGGAGGGCACGGACAACTCCCCGCGCTGGGACCGCGCTCTGGCGCGCATCGAGGTGGCCAAGCCTGGCCCGTACACCCGCCTGGACACCAGTCAGGTCGGCGATCCGTCGCAGCGCCCCACCGACTGGGACTACGACCGGTATCTGTGGCTGGTCGGCCTGCTGAGGAAATACCGGTATGACGACGCGCAGATCTACCGCCAGTACCCGTGCCCCCCTCTGGCCGCATCATCGGCGCCCTGGCCCGTGCCGGGCGGCGCTGGATGTTCGCCTCCGGGCAGGACGGGCTGAGCCCTATCGACCCGGACGCAGGCGTCCCCGGCCTGCCGGACTGGCTGGTCATCCCCACGCCCGGCCACACCCCTGGCCACCTGGCGCTGTTTCGGGAGGCAGACCGTGCCCTCATCCCGGGCGACGCCGTCCTGACCGTCAACCTCAATTCGCCTGGCGGCGCCCTGTCGCAAAGGCACACCCTCGGCGGGCCGCCGCGCTTTGCCACGTGGAACTGGCGGGCAGTGACCGGGTCCGTGCCTGAACTGGCGCGGCTGGAGCCGGGCGTGCTGGCGCCCGGCCACGGAAGACCGATGGCCGGCCCGGTGCTTGCCCGGGCTCTTGCCCGGGCTTTGAGGGCCCTGGGCGAGCAGCTCAGCAACCCTGCCAGCGCTGGCAGCGCGGGCTCATCCGCGGGCCACAAGCTGACGGAGCGGGTCCTCAGCTTCTTCGGCTGCAGTCGCCGGGCCCCCTAACGGCTCCACGGTGTTCCCGCACCGTCGCGCTCTTGACAGCGAACGGCGTCAGGAGGCCTGGCGGCGCCCCGGCGGCGCCCCGGCGGCAGTCACTTCGCTCAGGCGCTCTGCCCAGGCGCGGGCCCGCCCCAGCTCGCCCTCGGCCAAGGCCCCGGTCAGGCCCTCGACGAGGAAGCTCTCGGGTGACGCCGCGATGCGCGCCCCGTGATGCGCGAGGAGCCGGCGGATGGACTTCGACGCTCGGCCAGTGAACGCCGGCAGTCCCTGGAGCCGGGTATCGAAAGCGGCGCCGCCGGCCTCCAGCCGATCGAGCGATGCGAGCCATTCGCGCACTCCCGGGCCGCTGACAGCGCCCGGTACCAGCTCAACCTCGCTCCCCGGCTTCCTCGCCAGCTTCCCGGCCATCTTCCGGGTACTCGGCCTGGACATCCCGTGGGTGTGGGTGGGACCGCCCACCACCACGAGATCCGCGCCGTCGAGGATGTGCGTATCGGCCGACGTGACCGGCACCACCGAGACCTCTGCGCAATCGGCCAGCCCCGCGGCGATGGCCTCCGCGACCTTCTTGGTGCTCCCGAACATCGATTCGTAGACGATGACTGCTCGCATGACAGCACCTCCTGCTCCCGTGCCCCCAGTCCAGGGTCTCCCAACTTCGCACCCAGGGCAGGGCCGAAAGACCCCTCGGCCGCTTCTCAACCACCTTTGGTTCCTGGCCCGACGGGGCGAGGCGGCCGATGATAGTGACCGCCTGAATGTGCGCTTAGGGTCAGCCCCTCCCGGCAACGACGCCCAAGATCGCAACGTACCGCGCTCGCTCTCTCCGCGTTCGCCGCGTCCGCCGCTTCCAGCCGATCGACTTCGCTCCCGGCATCCTCCTCGTTCCCCGGCGGGGCCGGGGCCCACCCTCTGCGCGGCCGGGACGGGGACCCGGCTATACGAAATGCGCTTCGGCGTGATCGAGCTCCCCGTCCACGAGACGGTCGCAGGTTGGGCAGTACCAGCGGGCCTCGATCGGGGTGCCGCACGCGGGGTGCCGGGGGGCGTGCGCCGGGTCGGTATGCCCGGCTCCCCACTGCGCCAGCAGGCGCAGCGCCCCAGCGAGATCCCTGCCCTCGGCCGTCAGCTCGTAGGCGGCCCGCGGCGGCCGCTCCGAATAGGGCCGGGTCACGAGAAGGGCTTCTCTTTCGAGCCGCTTGAGCCGCTCGGACAGGATGTTCGGCGCGATGCCGGGGATCTGGCCGAGCAGATCGTTGAACCGGCGCGGCCCCGGGAGCAGCGCCTCCACCACGAGCAGGGTCCACCGGTCACCGACCCTGGCCAGCGCTTCCGCCAGCGGTGACGGGATGTTCTGCGGGGAGGCCATGAAGTAAGCGTAACCGTTGGGCTTGACACTTAGGTAGTGAGTAGTAAGTTACTAGTTACTAGTCACTACGGCCCCTGAGAGGGTGGGAACAATGGCGATCCTCGACGAGATCCAGGCCAGCATCGTCCAGCTGGCCGAGGGCGCCGGTGCCTCGGTGGTGGGCATCGGGCAGCGGTGGGGTGTCGGCTCCGGCATCGTCCTGGCCCAGGGACGGGTCCTGACTAACGCGCACAACGTGCGCGGCGACGAGGTGACGGTCACCTTTGCCGACGGCCGCACCGCCGAGGGGCGAGTGGCCGGGCTCGACGTCGACGCGGACGTCGCCGTCCTCGAGACCGACACCGGTGATGCTGCGGCGCTGGCCTGGGCTACCGGTACGGCCGGAATCGGGATGCCGGTCTTCGCCCTGGCCAACCCGGGCGGCCGCGGGCTGCGGGTGACCTTCGGGTTCGTCTCCGGCGTCGACCGGACGTTCCGCGGCCCGCGCGGTGTCCGCATCACCGGAAGCCTCGAGCACACCGCACCGCTTCTGCCCGGCTCCTCCGGCGGCCCGGTCCTGGATGCCGGCGGCCAGTTGGTCGGGATCAACACCAACCGTCTCGGCGAGGGCTTCTATCTGGCCATCTCTGCCGATGAGGCGCTGCGCGGCCGGGCCGACGCGCTGGCCCGCGGGGAGACCGCCACGCCGCCGAAGCTCGGCGTCGCGATCACTCCCCGGCACGTGGCCCGCCGGCTACGGCGCGCGGTCGGACTGCCCGACATTGACGGCCTGCTCATCCGTGAGGTTATGGAGGACAGCCCCGCCGCACGCGCGAACCTCGCGCCGGGCGACCTGATCATGGCGGCCGGAGGCCGCCCGGTCCGCAGCATGGATGACCTCTTCGACGCGCTGCAGGCGGCCCGTGGCGGCACCCTGCAACTGGCCGTCGTCCGCGGCACCGACGAGCGGACCATTCAGGTCGTGCTCGGCGGGGACAGCCGGTCCGCTGAGTAAGCCATCAAAGTCCCGGGTCACCGCGCGTCGATAGCCGCCCATCTGCTCACCCCAGCCAGCTGGCCGGCAAGGACGGGGCATGGACTCTGGTGAGTCGACCGGGTCTCATTCCCCGGCCGCACATGTGCGCCGGCCGCGGCTGGACTATGAGTCCCACGCCACCGGCGGAAGATTTCTCAGCCGCGGGGACTGGCGCGCCGTCCAACCGCTACACCCCCACCGGGCTTCCGGCCACGGCGGCGCATCAACGTCCGTCCAGCGAGGCAAGCGTCGGATGGGGGGCGGCACCAGCTCAAGCTGGAACGCCATCAAGCCGGCACCGTTGGTCCGGCCGTCGAAGAGGCCAGCAGGTCCGGTCCAGCAAGCGCGAGCCGCAATGCTGCGATAGCCGGCGGTGAAATACCGTCCGGCTGACGCCGGTCATAGCGTGGAGCATGGTCACAATCCCAAGGGGATCTGGTCGAGATCCCCGGAAACGGAGCAGATCATGACAGAAGCCTCTGCGCAGCAGCCGTCCGTGCCTCCGCCACCTGCCCCGGCCCACGTCGCCGACATTATGCGGTCGGCGGTGACGACGGTAGAACGGAACGACCATGTGGCCGCGGCCGCGTACCTGATGAGGCGTAGAAGTGTGACCGCTCTCGTGCTCGTGGACGCGCAGACGAATCGGCCGATAGGCCTCATCACGGAGACGGACCTTGTCCAGTTGATGGCGGATGGGAGGGACCCAGATGCCGTCCGGATCCATGAACTGATGGCCACTCGCCTGAGCGTCATCAAGGCGACGGCAAGCATCCGTGACGCGGCTAACACCATGCTTGCTGGCCGTTTCCGGCACCTGCCGGTCATCGACGACGCCGGCCTGGCCGGCATAGTCGACATCACAGATATTTGCCGCGCGCTGCTCGATGCACCCGGGGGATGATCTGCCGGTCAACCAGGCTGACATGAGCGGCAGGCTGAGCTTTCCCCAGCCACCTCTGATGATCATGGATGGTTGTGTTGACGCCGGCTGTCAGCAGCAGGGTAATCGGCCACTAGCTCGCTGGCCCGTGGTGGGGACGTCATGAAGTTCATCGTCGAAGTCGATTTCCCGCTGGAGCCGTTCAGCACCTATGTCCGCAAGGGCACCGCCGGGGAGAAAATCGGCGAGGTGCTCGGAGCTATCAAGCCTGAGGTCATCTACTTCACCGACAACGGCGTAGGACGCGGCGCGATGATGATCATCGAGGTGGATAGCGCCGGCCAGGTTCCGCACGTGACCGAGCCGCTGATGCTCAACTTCGACGCCTCTGTGCATTACCGGGTCGCGATGGCGCCAGAGGAACTCCAGTCTGCCGGACTGGAGAGGTACGCCACGAGCTGACAGCTTTGACCGGCCGCGAGGGGATCACCAGATTACGTCGCGGTCGGTAACTTGGCTTACCGGTAGATCACGCTACGTGGTCTTCAGGGAGAACAAATAGCCGCGGTTCGGTGCTCTGCGGCGGTCCCATACTGACTGTCCAGAAATGTCGTTCTATCGCATCGGCGACTGTGGACCTCTTGCTCGGATTCCGGGTAGATGCGCACCTGCCGGGCAAGAAGCATAGCCGCCAAGTCACGGCCGTCTGCCGCGCCGGTGTCCGGGGCGTAGCCTGCGCTGCCGCCGGGCTGGCCCGGCAAAGCATCTGCGAAGCGCAGAACATGCAATACCTCGCCGAACTTGTGCAGCACGGGCTCGGCATTTCCGTCCTGCCCCCCATGAGCCTGCGCGCGGTCACGGCGGAGGTCTCGACCCTGGCGATCACACCGCCAATCCGCCGTGACATCTGCGCAGTCGTCTCTGCCGGGCGCCCACCCACCAGCGCCGCGCAAGCCCTGCTCGGCCTCCTCGCCGCAAATATCGACCGCCGACGCGGTCGCAGCCCGAAGAGGTCACCCGCCTGCTGACCGCCACAGCGCACTCACCCGCGGCGGTGAGCCCGTCGAACTCGCTCCACCCGATTCCATAAGCCGAATTCTCCGCGGGAACCTGCAGGTGAGGGCATGTCGCTGAGGGGCGTTCACTAGCCCCGCCCCGAAGACACCCGGGTGTGATAACTGCTATACGTCGTACGTCCCGTACTGAACGGATCTTGTTGTCCGTGCGGGCGGGTGTCCGGCTGACTTGGCTATGGATCATGGGAACCGAACTGGCCTGCTGCTTCGTCAGGCAGAGCGTGGGACCACTGAACGGCTTCGGCCACGAGGCCGAGCGCGGGGGGGCGGCGATGCGGCGTTGCTGCGCTACGTAGCGCGCAGTGATGAGGGGGCGCTTGCAAAGAGAGGTTCGTCATGCACAGGGCAGAGAAAGCCTTCTGGTTCCGGGCTCTGGGCTGCCGGCGGAACCGGCCACAGCACGCGCGCCAGGTCGCCGCGGTTATCGTCGCCGGCGCGGTCACAGCCTTGGCGGGGACAGCCTGCACCGCCGCGACTTCTGGCACCGGGGCCGCCGGTCACGGGCCGCCTCCGGTCACGGTGCTGATGCAGGGTGCCGGTAACGGTAACGGCGATATCTTCATCGCCCCGCAAGGGGGCGGCGGCTACGCGAACGGCCCGGAGATCCTCACCGATACGGGGAAGGTGATCTGGTTCCACGCCCTGCCGGCCGGGGAAACGGCCACCGACTTCCGGACCCAGACCTACGAGGGCAGGCCGGTGCTCACGTGGTTCCAGGGCAGCGGCCTGAGCGGAACCGACTACATCTACAACGACCGCTACCAGCAGATCGCCGAAGTGAGAGCCGGTAACGGCTACCTCACGGACTTTCACGAGTTCCTCATCACGCCCTGGAACACGGCGCTGATCCTGGCGGACACCTCCGGGACCGCGAACCTGACCTCGATCGGCGGTCCCGCCGACCAGAAAGTCTTCGATGGCATCGTCCAGGAGATCGACATCCGCACCGGCAAGGTGCTCTTCCAGTGGAACAGCGCGGACCACGTTCCTTTCCGCGACAGCCACAACCCCCGGCCCGCCTCGCCGGTCACTCCCTGGGACTGGTTCCACATCAACGCCGTCCACCTCGACACCAACGGGAACCTGCTGATCAACTCCCGCTACACCTGGACGACCTACAAGGTGAACCTGCGCACCGGGAAGATCATCTGGGAACTTGGCGGCAAGCAGAGCACGTTCAAGCTCACGGCCGCCCCCGGGCAGGTCCTCGACACGGCAGGCGAGATCTTCGCCTTCCAGCACGACCCGGAGGCCATCGGGAACGGCAAGTACACGTTCTTCGACGATGAGTCCGACGGCTCCACCACGCTGCTGCCCCATAGCCGGGTCGTCACCGTGAAGCTGGATCTCACGACCAGGGTGGCTACCCTGGTGAAGTCCGTTGACCAGCCCGAGGGCCTGGTGGCCCCGGCTGAGGGGAACGCGCAGACCACTCGCAACGGGGACTTGTTCGTCGGCTGGGGCGCGCTGCCCTACATCTCCGAGTTCAGCCCATCCGGGCATCTGCTGTTCAACGCGGAGCTCCCGGCTGGCGTCAGCACCTACCGCGCCTACCGCCTGCCCTGGCACCCGGCCAGTTAAGCAGCCGGGACCGGCCGGGCGCGTCATCGATGGATACCGGCCGATGCCAGGACCAGTGTCGTCTCGGGCCGTGACCTCAGTCCTGGCGGGGCGCTGGCCGGGCGGCGGCGGCCAGGGGTGAGCAACTCATCCGCGACCATGCCGGTCGGCGCCGTACCGTCCAGGGCGGCCGCGCCGGCCCTGAGCATCACCCGGCAGGGCATCAGCGAGCTGACGATCTGCGGCATCCGGACCGAGCAGTGCTGCGAGACCACCGCCCGGCTGGCCTTCGACCTTGGCTACGAGGTCACGTTCGTGACCGAGACGACCGCCACCAGCCCGATCGCCCATCGCGACGCCCCGGGAGGCCAGACGGCCGAGCAGCTGCTCGCGGACCCGCGCACGCTGCCGGCCAGCGCGGTCATCGAGCGCACCGAGTACGCGCTTGCCGGGCGGTTCGCGACCATCGCCACGATCGCGGAAGCGACTGGCGAGGCCGCCGCGCCCGCGGCCCGGCCCAGCCGCCGCGCGAGCTAGCGCGAGCAGGCCAGCTAGACTGACCAGATCGTGACTAATGTCGTCTTCCTGCTCATCCCCGGGCTGCACCTACTGGACCTGGCGGGGCCGGCGCAGGCGTTCGGCACCGCCGCCAACCTCGGCTGCAGCTACCAGCTCCGCTACGTCGGAGAGCAGGAGGACGTCCCCACCGCCCAGGGCGTCACCATCAGGGCGGCCCTGGACTGGCCCGAACTCACTAAGGACGACCTCATCATCGTCCCCGGCTGGCGGGCCGCCCCCGTCATGGCCGGCACCGGCCCGCTGGCCGACGCCACGGGATGTCTTCATCGTGACCATGAGCGCCGAGTCGGCTGCTTTCGACGCCCACGCCGCCTGGTTGCGGAAGCTGCTGGGCGACGGCCTGCTGATTGCGCCGGGCCCGTGCCTGTGCCGGGTCAGCACCGGGATCGCGATTTTCGGGGCAGCCAGCGAGAGTGAAGCGCAGCGATCGAGCGCAACGCCGCCATGTGCGCCGGGCTATCCCGGCTGCTTCGCCGCGGCGAAGCGTGACATGCGCAGTTCCGAGACCAGCAAGGTTCCAAGCCGCCGTCAAAGCGGGGACCGGGTGGCTGTCCAGATCCGCCGTCCCGCGGCCCTGATCGCCCGACGGGCCGGACGATTACCCCGGCCAGAGGATCAACCGGCTCGGGGACCGCCGTGCAGCCCGCGGCGCCGCTTACTTTCTCCGAGGGTGCCGGTTGCGGCGTGTTGTGCTCTTGGGTTGTCGCCTGGCGGGCTGCCCGGCCGCCTCGTCACGGTCGGCGCTGGGACGCTGCTGCTCAGCCCCGGCGTCATCCGCGCCGGCCGGCTCGGCCTCGGCCGCCCGGGACTGCGCGCCGGTCACCGCCTCGTCCCGCTCCTGGCGCACCGCAGCCAGCTGCTCCTGCGCGGCCCGCGCCTGCTGCTCGGCGGCGGTCTTCTCCTCCCGCGCCTCGGCCAGCCGCGCCTCGGCCTGCCGCGCGGCCAAGCGCGCCTGCCACGTATTAGCCTCGGCCTGCTCGGCCCGGGCCTGAAACCCGGCCCGTGCCTCTTCGGTCGCCGCGACCTGCGCTTCCAGCCCGGCCCGCAGCCCGGCCGCCTCCCGCGCGGCGTCCCGGCGGGCCTGCGCCACCTGCTCCTCCGCGGCCCCGCGCACCCGGTCCAGCTCCGCCCGAGCCGACTCGGCCGCCTCCTGCGCCTCGGCCAGCCGCGCCTCAGCCTGCCCGGCCTGGCCGACCCGGGAAGCCCGTGCCTGCTCGGCCCGCGCCTGCTGCTCGGCGGCAGTTTTCTCCTCCCGCGCCTCGGCCAGCCGCGCCTCGGCCAGCCGCGCCTCGGCCTGCTCGGCCCGGGCCTGAAACCCGGCCCGGGCCTCTTCGCCCGCCGCGACCTGCGCTTCCAGCCCGGCCCGCAGCCCGGCCGCCTCCCGCGCGGCGTCCCGGCGGGCCTGCGCCACCTGCTCCTCCGCGGCCCCGCGCACCCGGTCCAGCTCCGCCCGAACCGACTCGGCCGCCTCCCGCGCCCGCGCCGCGTCCTGCCCAGCCTCGCCGGCCCGGGATTCGGCCCCGGCCACCCGGGACTGCGCGCCGGTCACCGCCTCGTCCCGCTCCTGCCGCGCCGCAGCCACCTGCTCCTGCGCGGCCCGCGCCTCCTGCCCGGCGGCGGTCTTCTCCTCCCGCGCCTCGGCCAGCCGCGCCTCAGCCTCCGCCGCCGCAGCACGCGCCTCCCGCGCATCAGCCTCAGCCTGCTCGGCGCGGGCCTGAAGCCCGGCCCGGGCCTCCTCGCCCGCCGCGACCTGTGCCTCCAGCCCGGCGGTGGTCTTCTCCTCCCGCGCCTCGGCCAGCCGCGCCTCAGCCTCCGCCGCCGCAGCACGCGCCTCCCGCGCATCAGCCTCAGCCTGCTCGGCGCGGGCCTGAAGCCCGGCCCGGGCCTCCTCGCCCGCCGCGACCTGTGCCTCCTGCCCGGCGGTGGTCTTCGCCTCCCGCGCCTCGGCCAGCCGCGCCTCAGCCTCCGCCGCCGCAGCACGCGCCTCCCGCGCATCAGCCTCAGCCTGCTCGGCCCGGGCCTGAAACCCGGCCCGGGCCTCCTCGCCCGCCGCGACCCGCGCTTCCAGCCCGGCCGCCCCCCGCGCGGCGTCCCGGCGGGCCTGCGCCACCTGCTCCTCCGCGGCCCCGCGCACCCGGTCCAGCTCCGCCCGAACCGACTCGGCCGCCCGGGACTGCGCGCCGGTCACCGCCTCGTCCCGCTCCTGCCGCGCCGCAGCCACCTGCTCCTGCGCGGCCCGCGCCTCCTGCCCGGCGGCGGTCTTCTCCTCCCGCGCCTCGGCCAGCCGCGCCTCAGCCTCCGCCGCCGCAGCACGCGCCTCCCGCGCATCAGCCTCGGCCTGCTCGGCCCGGGCCTGAAACCCGGCCCGGGCCTCCTCGCCCGCCGCGACCTGCGCTTCCAGCCCGGCCCGCAGCCCGGCCGCCTCCCGCGCGGCGTCCCGGCGGGCCTGCGCCACCTGCTCCTCCGCGGCCCCGCGCACCCGGTCCAGCTCCGCCCGAACCGACTCGGCCGCCTCCCGCGCCCGCGCCGCGTCCTGCCCAGCCTCGCCGGCCCGGGATTCGGCCCCGGCCACCCGGGACTGCGCGCCGGTCACCGCCTCGTCCCGCTCCTGCCGCGCCGCAGCCACCTGCTCCTGCGCGGCCCGCGCCTCCTGCCCGGCGGCGGTCTTCTCCTCCCGCGCCTCGGCCAGCCGCGCCTCAGCCTCCGCCGCCGCAGCACGCGCCTCCCGCGCATCAGCCTCAGCCTGCTCGGCGCGGGCCTGAAGCCCGGCCCGGGCCTCCTCGCCCGCCGCGACCTGTGCCTCCTGCTCGGCGGCGGTCTTCTCCTCCCGCGCCTCGGCCAGCCGCGCCTCAGCCTCCGCCGCCGCAGCACGCGCCTCCCGCGCATCAGCCTCAGCCTGCTCGGCGCGGGCCTGAAGCCCGGCCCGGGCCTCCTCGCCCGCCGCGACCTGTGCCTCCAGCCCGGCCCGCAGCCCGGCCGCCTCCCGCGCGGCGTCCCGGCGGGCCTGCGCCACCTGCTCCTCCGCGGCCCCGCGCACCCGGTCCAGCTCCGCCCGAACCGACTCGGCCGCCTCCCGCGCCCGCGCCGCGTCCTGCCCAGCCTCGCCGGCCCGGGATTCGGCCCCGGCCACCCGGGACTGCGCGCCGGTCACCGCATCGTCCCGCTCCTGCCGCGCCGCAGCCACCTGCTCCTGCGCGGCCCGCGCCTCCTGCCCGGCGGCGGTCTTCTCCTCCCGCGCCTCGGCCAGCCGCGCCTCAGCCTCCGCCGCCGCAGCACGCGCCTCCCGCGCATCAGCCTCAGCCTGCTCGGCGCGGGCCTGAAGCCCGGCCCGGGCCTCCTCGCCCGCCGCGACCTGTGCCTCCAGCCCGGCCCGCAGCCCGGCCGCCTCCCGCGCGGCGTCCCGGCGGGCCTGCGCCACCTGCTCCTCCGCGGCCCCGCGCACCCGGTCCAGCTCCGCCCGAACCGACCCGGCCGCCTCCCGCGCCCGCGCCGCGTCCTGCCCAGCCTCGCCGGCCCGGGATTCGGCCCCGGCCACCCGGGACTCCGCGCCACGCACCGCATCGTCCCGCTCCTGCCGCGCCGCAGCCACCTGTTCCCGCGCGGCCTGCTCACCCTGGGCAGCCCGTACCTTCGCGGCCTCCCGCGCGGTCACCGCCTCCTGCTCGGCGGCAGCCTTCGCCGCCAGCGCCTCGGCCAGCCGCGCCTCGGCCTCCGCCGCCGCAGCGCGCGCCTCCCGCGCATCAGCCTCGGCCCGCTGGCGGCGCCGCCAGAACGCGAACCGCGGCCGACCCGGATCCCCCGGGTCGGCCGACCCACCACCTTGCCGGGCCAGCACTTAATGCCACCGGAACCCGGTCAGCGCCAGATGCGGCGCCCCGGTCACCGGGTCCGGCAGCCCGCCGTACCCCTGCTCTGCCGCCCCCGCTTCCCCCGGCCGCGACTCATTCTCACAACCCGGATAGGCGCATCTGAGGACTTCCTCACCGGCCTTAACCATCAGCAGGCTCCGTTCCGCTCATCATGACAGCGTAATCGGACCGCCCCGGGCGGGGGCAAACCCGGCACATCCCGGGGAACTGCGGGCCGCACTTCTCCGCCGCGCCGGCCGCAGCCCGTGCCGACGAATTGTGCGCCGCCGCCTTCACGACGTTCGTCACTCCGCTGCCTCGCCGACGGCCCACGACTACGGGAGCGCCCACCAATGGGTGCCTCCCCCGCCACACTGGGCGGGTTGTTGTCCGGCTTCGTGGCACGGATCGCCAGGAGCTGGCCGAACCGCTGCTGGCCGACAGTCCAGAGTAGGGGCCAGGGACTTACACGGGCGCGACGGCCCGGCCCCGAGCGTGACCCTGAGGGCAGTGCCAGCCCGCCGATGACCAGGGGGGCCCGGCCGTGATCGCTTCCGGGCAGGTAACGACACAGTACCCGGACGGCACCGTGGCCGTGGACGGGCTCAAGCGCCGGCGTCCTGGCCCGGCCGCCGAAGCGCCATCCACGCTGAATCGGGCAGGCAGCCGATGGCAAAGGAGATGCCGACATGCCGAGCCAGGCCATGCAGGACGTGATCGAGTCCCTCAGGGACCGGCAGAAGGCCAGTGCCAGCCAGACCCCGCCGACGCTGGCAGAACGCCGCGCCAACTTCGTCCCCGGGGACCGCCTTCATCCGGTGCCTGACGACGTGCTGGTGAGGCAGGTGACCGCTGGCGGGGTGCCAGCCCACTGGCTTACCGCTCCCGGGGCGGACGACGGCCGGGTGCTCCTGTTCCTGCACGGCGGAGGTTTCGAGTTCGGGTCGCTGCGCAGCGACGGCGAGCTGGCCGCCCGGCTGGGACGGGCCAGCGGGATGCGGGTGCTGTTCCCCGAATATCGCCTGGCCCCCGAGCATCCCTTCCCCGCCGCCATCGACGACGTGCTGGCCGTATGGCGCTGGCTGCGCACCGGCCAGGACCTGAGCGCACGGTCAATAGCGGTGGCCGGCGACTCGGCCGGCGGAGGGCTCGCCGTCGCCCTGCTCGTGGCCACCCGTGACGCCGGGCAGGCAATGCCGGCGGCCGCCGCACTGATGTCCCCGACGGTGGACCTGACCAGCTCGGGGGCCTCGATGACCGAACGCGCCGATCAGGATCCGATCTCCACCCCCGCCATGCTCCGCCAGTTCGCCGCCGACTACCTGGCCGGGGCCGACCCTAAAACACCGCTGGCCTCGCCGCTGTTCGCCGCACTGACCGGGCTCCCGCCGCTGCTCATCCAGGTCGGCACGGCCGACCTGCTGCTCAGCGATTCCGAACGCCTGGCCACCGCAGCAGCCGACGCCGGGGTCGACGTCACCCTGCAGATCGGCGAGGGCCTGCCCCACGTCTACCAGCTCCTGTTCGGCACCCCCGAGGCAGCCGAAGCCACCGAGCAAATCGGGACGTTCCTGCGAGCCCGGGTCCGTTCACCAGACAGCCCATAGAAGCAGGCTCCCCGGCGCCCGGTCTGTCGCTTAGCTGCCTAACGCCCGGAGAGCATGCTGATCACCCCCAAAGGCGCCCGCCGAAAGGCCCTACCGAACAGGATGATCTGTGCCGCTACCAGCATGTAGATGCCGAGCATTGGCTCGGCAAATATTCGGCGGTCGGGAGGATTCTCCGAGAACAGCTCCGGCTGGTCCCACGCGGCGAAGTGGCCGCCCCTGTCGACCTCGTTGAAGTAGATGAGGCCGGGGTAGGCCCGCTCGGCCCGGCTCCGCGGCGCTTGATACTGCTCGCTAGGAAAGATGGTGACGGCAACGGGGATGGAGACGCCCGCCGCGGACCGCCCCGGTCCAACCCAACCATCACCTGCCACGCTCAGCTCCGCCTCGCCCGCGGCTTGACCGCTGACCTGCGCCTGCCGTGGGAACGGCCTGCGCCGCTTCGGAGCTGTCGTCACTGCCCGCCACCAGGCTTCCCGAGAGATCTGATGGGACTTGTGGACTTCGGCGATAAGTGGCGTGAGGGTGGATGTCAGGACCAGCCCGGGTGGCGCAAGAGCCGGGGCATTGACACAGTCCACTGACATCAAAGGGAAAGGAGCCGGCATTGTGGACATGAAGCTCGAGGTGGTTGTTCTCCCGGTCTCGGATGTCGACCGCGCAAAGGAGTTCTACGGGGGGCTCGGCTGGAGGCTCGACGCCGACCGCGCCGCTGGTGACAACTTCCGCATCGTCCAGCTCACACCTCCGGGCTCCGAGTGCTCGATCCAATTCGGCACGGGCATCACCTCGGCCGCGCCCGGTTCGGCCCAGGACCTGTACCTGATCGTCTCCGACATCGAGGCTGCGCGCGCCGAGCTCGCCGCCCGCGGTGCCGAGGTCAGCGAGGTGTTCCACGAAGGGGCGCCCGGCGCTCGGTTCGAGCAGAACGGTAAGAATGGTCGCGTCAGCGGCCCTGCGCCCAATGACGCCAGCTACGGCTCGTTCGTCTCGTTCAGCGACCCGGACGGCAACGGCTGGCTGTTCCAGGAGGTCACGACCCGGCTTCCCGGGCGCGTCGACCCGGCGGCGACGTCGTTCGGCTCGGCGAGCGACCTGGCGGGGGCGATGCGGCGCGCGGCGGTCGCCCACGGCGAGCATGAGAAGCGCATCGGCGCGGCAGACGCGAACTGGCCCGACTGGTACGCCCAATACATGGCGGCGGAGCAGGCCGGGACGGAACTGCCGACATGAGCGACCAAAACGTGATCGTTCTCGGCGGCGGGGGCGATCGCGGCGATCACCCGCAGACTTGACGGCCTGCCGCTGGCCATCGAGCTGGCGGCGGCGCGGGTCAAGCTGCTGCCGCCGCAGGCGATCCTGCCTCGGCTGGACCACTCGCTGGGCCTGCTGACCGGCGGCAGCCGCGACCTGCCGGACCGGCAGCAGGCGCTGCGCGCCACGATCGCCTGGAGCTATGAGCTGCTGACCGAGGGGGCCAGGCGGCTCCTCGCCACGTGCTCGGTGTTCGCCGGGAGCGCCAGCCTGGAGGTCATCGAGACAGTATGCGAAACCGCGGTGGACGTCGGCCTGCCGGTACTCGACGGCGTGGCGGAGCTGGTCGACCAGAGCCTGCTGCGGCAGCTGCCGCGCCCAGGGCTGGTGCGTTACGCGATGCTGGAAACGATCCGCGATTGGCGGGCGTTCTGAGCGAGGTTCGGGCTGGCCTGTCGCACGTCGGGGCTATCCCCACGAGCCTCGTCGCCGGAGCTTGGCACGTAAGGTCGAAACCGTGGTCCAGGGCGAGTTCGTCGGTCGGCGCCGGGAGCTGGCGTACTTGCCCGGCTGCCTCACGGCGGCGGTCGAAGGGCAGCCCAGGCTGGTGTTGTGCGGTGATGAGCCGGGAATCGGCAAGACCCGCTTGGCGTCGGAGCTGGCGGAGGTTGCCTCGGCGAGCTACGGCACGGGCGTGGTATGGGCGAGGGCGTCGGAAGACGGCGGTGCTCCGCCATTCTGGCTGTGGCGACAGGCGTTGCCGTCTCGCCCGTCCGTTCCGCCTCACGCCTGATTCCGGGCGCTGGTGTTTATGGCGTCGGCGAGCAGCATCGTAGCTGCGGATAGCTCTGACGCCGTGGGAAGCGCGTAGCCGAGCAGAAGCGCGGGTGGGGACGGCGCTTGAACCGTGCAGTGGCGGTGCAGTTCGTGCACGCCGACGCCGGAGCGCCGGGCCCGCGCCGCCGTTTTTTGCTCGTCGATACTGTCGGGAAGCCAGGCGAGGAGATGCAGTCCTGCGGCGGTTCCGCTCACGCGGACCTCGGGAAGGTGCCGGCCCAGCGCGTCGACGAAGAGGTCCCGCTTGGCGCGGTAGCGTCGGCGCATCGAACGGAGATGACGCTCTAGCGCGGCGTCCTGGATGAACGAGGCCATGGCGATCTGATCGAGCGTCGGCGGTGTCACACCTGTGACTTCGAGCTCGTCCTCTATGTCGTCGATGAGGTGCGCGGGAGGGACCATCCACGCGAGGCGCAAGGCAGGGGCGAGGGTTTTGCTTGTTGTCCCGACGAACGCAACGAGATCCGGGGCGAGTCCTTGAAGGCTGGCCACCGGATCGCGGCCGAAGCGGTACTCGACGTCGTAGTCGTCCTCGACGATCAGTGCCCGGCGCTGGCGCGCCCACGCGATCAGGGCGCCGCGCCGCTCGGCCGTCATGACCACTCCGGTTGGATAGTGGTGCGCCGGGGTGAGCACCACCGCATCGACGTCGGCGGCGGCGAGTTCTGAGACGACGAGGCCGTCAGTGTCCACCCGCACGGGCACCGCCTCAAGACCAGCCTGTTCGACCGTACGGCGCTGCGAGCGCCAGCCGGGATCCTCGACTGCGACGCGGCGCGCGCCCTGGTGCCGGAGCGCGCGCCCGAGCACGGTCAGCGCGTGTGACGCCGCACAGCAGACGACGACATGCTCGGGTTCTGCGACGACCCCGCGCACGCGGGCCAGGTACTCGGCGACCGCATTCCTGAGCTCGGGGACGCCGCGGTGGTCGGGGTAGGTCAGCCGTATATCTGGCAGCTCTCGCAGCGCGCGGGCAAGTGCGGCCTTCCAGCGGTCCCGCGGGAAGGCGTGGAAGTCGGCCTGCCCCGGCCTCAGGTCGTACCGGAACCGCGCGGGCGGACTCAGCTGCCGCCGGACGGGCGGCCCGGCGAATTCGGGCAGCAAGGCGACGCGGGTGCCCGATCCGCGCCGGGCCGACAGGTAGCCCTCGGTGGCCAGCTGGGAATAGCTGTCGACTACGACCCCGCGCGATACGCCGAGTTCCTCAGCCAGATCCCGGCTCGACGGCAATACCAATCCCGGCGAAAGCCGCCCGGACCGAATCGCCACGCGCAGCGCTTGCTCAAGCTGCCGGCGAAGCGGGACACCGGCGGTGAACGTGATCCCCAGATCCACGGCCAGAAGCCACCTCGGTCCGGACCCGAAGCCCGGCGAAGGAACCGTTCCCTATCGGACGAGCCAATTGGACTCATATTTTATCCAGCAATTGGTCCGGATCACCAGACCACTTGCCAATTAGGCTGACCGATGCCGGGCGTTCACAGGCATTCGGGGACCGTGGGATAGGCGCGGCCACCGGATATATCGCTCGACGGGGGCATCCCGGTGGCCGCACTCTTAGAGGAGTAAGCGCCGCGAAAGGTCCGACGTATGAGATATGTCTTGACTTCGGATCCGGTCATGTCGGATAGTGCAACCTAACGGGCTAGTGCAGCCAACGGGCTAGTGCAGCCAACGGGCTAGTGCAAGCCAACGGGGCAACCAGACCAGCGACTCAACAGGGGAATCACCATGAGCCGAGCCCGCACGATCGTCACCATCGCCAGCGGACGCCGGGCCAAATGGGCCGTGCTGGTCTTCTGGCTGATCATCGTGGCCGTGGCCGCGCCGCTATCCAGCAAGCTCACCGGGGCGGAGAAGAACGACTCGTCGGCGTGGCTCCCGGCCAAGGCCGAGTCGACGCAGGTGCTTAACCTGCAGTCACGCTTCCAGTCTCCGAATATCTTCACCGGGGTCGTGGTCTACGACCGTCCCTCCGGCCTGACCAGCGCGGACCGCGCGAAGGCGGCCGCCGACGCCGCCAAGTTCGCCGGAGTGACCGGTGTCGTGCCGGGACAGGTCGCGGGGCCGATCTTCGCCAAGGACGGCAAGGCGATCGAGACGCTCGTGCCGGTGAATCTCGGCTCGAAGGGCTGGAACGGCGCCTCGGCCGCGGCGACCGACCTGCGCAACATCGCGCAGGCCAACGCCGACGGATTGTCCGTGCACATCGCCGGCCCACTGGGCAGCGCCGCGGACTCGGCCAACTCGTTCAAGGGCATCGACGGGACCCTGCTCGCCGCCACCTTGCTCATCGTGATCGTGCTGCTGCTGATCACCTACCGCAGCCCGACCTTGTGGCTATTGCCGGTGATCTCCGCGGGTGTCGCGCTGGTCAGCGCCGAGGCACTCATCTACCTGCTGGCGGCGCACGCCGGCCTCACCGTCAACGCACAGAGTGCCGGCATCCTCTACGTGCTGGTGTTTGGCGCCGGAACCGACTACGCGCTGCTGCTGACCGCCCGGTACCGCGAGGAACTGCGCCGGCACGAGGACCGGCACGAGGCGATGACTCTCGCGCTGCGCCGGGCCGGGCCTGCCATCATCGCCAGCGCGGGCACCGTGATCCTCAGCCTGCTGACCCTGTCGGTCGCGGAACTGAACTCCACTAAGAGCCTGGGGCCGGTGCTGGCCATCGGCGTCGGGGTGGCGCTCGTCTCCATGATGACGCTGCTGCCGGCCCTGCTGGTGATCTGCGGCCGCTGGGTGTTCTGGCCGGTCAAGCCGACGTTCGGCTCGGCCGAGCCCACCACTAGGGGTATCTGGGCGAGGGTGGGCCGGCGCATCGCGGTCAGGCCGCGGGTGGTCTGGGTGACGACCGCCGTGGTGCTCGGCGCAATGGCGCTCGGCCTGACCGGCCTGAAGGCCAGCGGCCTGACGGCGGCCGAGTCCTTCATCGGCCACCACCCGGATTCCGTGGTCGGGCAGGCGGTCATCGACCAGAACTTCCCGGCCGGCGCCGGGCAGCCAGTGGTCGTGGTCTCCAATGAGCCGCAGGCGGCTCAGGTTCAGACGGCCTTTAAGGCCACGCCCGGGATCACCGGCGTGACCCCTCCGGTGACCAGGGACGGCCACGCCTGGATGCAGGGCACGCTCACGTCGGCACCGGACAGCCAGGCCGCGTTCGCCACGATCAACCGGGTCCGGGCCAACGTGCACGCGGTGCCCGGGGCGGACGCGATGGTCGGCGGCAATACCGCGATCACGCTGGACATCGCCCGCGCGGCGGACCATGACCGGAAGGTGATCATCCCCGTCATCCTCGTGCTGGTGTTCCTGATCCTGGGGCTGCTGCTGCGCGCGATCGTCGCACCAATCATGCTCATCGCCACCGTCGTGCTGTCGTTCAGCGCGGCGCTGGGCGTGAGTTCGCTGTTCTTCAACCACGTGTTCAACTACGGCAACTCGGACAACTCGTTCCCGCTGTTCGTTTTCGTCTTCCTGGTTGCCTTGGGCATCGACTACAACATCTTCCTGATGACCCGGGTGCGGGAGGAGGCAGGAAAACAGGGGCCGCGCCGCGGCGCGCTAACCGGACTGGCGGCGACCGGCGGGGTCATCACCTCGGCGGGCTTCGTGCTGGCCGGCACCTTCGCCGCGCTCGGCACGCTGCCGGTCACCTTCCTGGCCGAGCTCGGCTTCGCGGTCGCGTTCGGCGTGCTGCTCGACACCCTTATCGTCAGGTCCGTGCTGGTCACCGCGCTCAACCTAGACCTGGGACGCTGGGTGTGGTGGCCGAGCGCGCTGTACCGGCAATCCGTTCCGGAGCCCGAGCAACTGGAGGAGGAGCCATCGGCAGTGCCGTAGGCCAGCGGCAACAGCGGATGCCCGGAAGTCGATAAGGCAGGGGGGCGGCGGCCCAGCTGTCCGCCGCCTGCCATCGAGTGCTTCGCCCGCGATCTGGAAGCCCGGGGCCGGCCCCGCGCGACGGTGGCCTGTCTGCCACGCGGCCAAGAGCGCCGGATTCGGCGCTCTTGGCCGGGCGGGCGCACCGGGCTCACGGTAAGTGATTGAGGCTGGACTGGCGGGCCATCCCCGGATATGAGCCCAGCCAGGCTTCTGCACCCTTTTGCCGTTATCCGAACTGGGCGCAAGATGGCTAGGACTCGTCTGTCGCGGCGGCTGTCTGGGCTTCTTCGACAGCCTCGTCGGAGACGGAATGAGTCTCCACGGCACCGCCCAGCTCGGTGAGCTTGTCGGCCACGACGGTGGCCTCGGAGACGGGAGCCAGCACGCCGACAGCCGCTTTGCCCCCTTGCAGCTCGCCGCCGATCCGGTCTCGATCAGCCTCGTCCAGTCCCAGCTTCTTGTGGTGGAACGCGCCCAGCAGCCCACCGCCTATCAGGCCTGCGGCCAGCCCAACCGGGGTGACCAGCGCAACGACGGCGCCGATACCGGCACCCTTGCCCAAGCTGCGCTTGCCGACCTTCTCCGCCTTGAGCTCGCCCTTCTCGTTCAGGACCAGGACGCCGATGGCATCCCCGCGTGCCACACCCGAGTCCTTCAGAGACGCGGCCGCCGCGTCGGCAGATGCCTCGTCTTTGAAGATGGCCAAGACCACTGTCTTGTTCGACATGAGCATTTCCTCTCTGGTCGGCCCGGGCGCAATAGCCGCGCCGGGCTAGGCTCAGGGGCCGGGCGGGCGCCTCAGGCCCCTGCGATTCTGGGTTCTGCGCAACCTTCGTGACTCAGCCTGGTCACCGACCCTGCTTGGCGCCGTGCCCGGCAGGTCGTGGACTGCCTTTACGAGGCGTGCCCTATTCCCACGGGTCGAAGTTGCGGGCGTCTTCGGTGCAGCCCTGGTACATGTCTTCGAGATCGTCGGCGACGATGTGGGGCAGGCCCTTGGTGTCCAGGATCAGGTTCCGGTCGAGCGTCTTGGCCTTGAACTGCCACCCGTCGGCCAGCTTCAGCCGGGCATCATCAACGTACTGCGCCGTCTCAGTCATGGCTGTACCTGGTCACTTGGTCGCCTCCCCTCCTTGCAGCGTCGCCTTCTCCTCATAGCGTCGCCTGTGACATCCCAGGGACGAATCACCCGTAGGGGGTGACGATGGCTTCGGTGGTCTGGCCCATGCTGGCGACGGTGGCCGCCACCCTGGTGGCCGGTGCCACTAGCCGTGGGTCAGGCCGTTCGGCTGGGACAGCAGGACTTAGGGCCCATCCGGGCATGCTGACCGGTCGGTTGATTGGCTGGGATGCTTGTCGCGGCGCGGTCGTCCTGTGGAGGGATCAGGGATGACCGTTGAGGCCGTATACCGGGCAGGGGCGATGATGAGTGCTGGCTGACCAGAGATGAACGTCGAGTTCTTCGCGCTAGCGTTCACCTCGGCGCTGAACCCCAAGCTGCTGGCCCTGGACCTGCTCAGCAGGTGCCTTGATCAAGACCCGAGCGACAGAGTGCGCTGCACTTCGTAGTCGATCGCGTCCGTCGAGATGATGATCGATCGCGCTGCGAACAGCAGCCCGCCCAGAAGCATCACGGTCCCGGCCAGCACCAGGACCAGGGCGGTGGTCCCTGCTGCTCCGGAGCTCGCCGTGACGGCGATCCCGATGGCGATCACGCTCAGCACCAGCACGGCCACCCCGGCGTAGATGAGAAGAACGGCGTCGTGCAGCAGACGGTGACGCCGAAGGAGCCTGGGCAGCTGAGTGTCGATCTGGGTCAGCCGCTCCCGGCCACTGGGTGGCGCCTCGGCAGCTGACAGCAGCGTCCCGCCGGTGCCGGTCAAGATCTGCAGGCGTTCATGGTCCATGGCACGCATGCGGTCGTTGACCGAGCCGTACATCGTCAGCAGGGCACCGGACAAGATCGCAGCCGTCGTGATGAGCACCACCGGCGCCACCATCGCCTGGACTGCCGTGACGGCGATCGGGTTCATCAGCCCAGCCTACGAGAGCAGCGTCGGCAGGGCCGGACTGTGGAGGTCACCAGCAACCCGGTCCCGCAGTCTGGCTCCGTCGGCCGATCCGTGCGGCCTGCTGATCCACTTCGGGCTCGCTGATGAAGGCGCATAACGGATGATCGGGCAGACCCTGGGCCACCTCCGATCCCCCACGGCGAGATCAAGGCGCTGGTGGAGAAGTATCTCGGAGCTATCCGGCGCGCCGGCCAAGGCACCGTCCCGGAACGAACTCACCGCTTCGAGGATGTGCTGGCCCGGACTCGCTTTGGTGTTCCGCAGCAGTTCTTCGTACCAGGCATCCCCGACCTCCTGCGAGATAGCGAGAGCGTCCTGTCCGGCTACTTGTCCCTCTCGTCCTCGGCGCCACACCTGTTTGGTGATCGTCTTGAAGACTTCGCCGGGGAGGTGCGGCGCTGCTCGCGAACCGTTCTTCAGAGGGCATTTTCTGGGACTGGCCGGGCGATACCGAGGTGGTAATGGCCCGCAAGCCCGGCTGAATAGGGACCGGTGGTACCTCCCGCGGTGAGAAGCACGGAGCCCGGGGTTGGCCGCCGCAGAACGGACCGGTCCATCCGGACAGGACCAGTGAACCGTTACGGAAATTTGCGCTAGGAGGGCGCTGAATAACCCTGTTCGTGATCAAGTCGCAGGTCGCTGACCTGCAGTTTTACGAACGTGATCACGCAAATTTAGGCCTTATTCAGCAGGCTCCTAGCCGGCAGGGCGTGGGCCCTGCCGGCTAGCTAGCGGCTGGTTCGTACAGGAGCGGGCTCGAGATCCGGATCGGAAATCCGGCCCGGCGCCGGAGGCTAGTTCCCCCGGGGTCAGAAATGCTCCGGGGTGTTCCGCAGGCTGGTCACCCGGGTCTGGGCGTAGTTGCACTCAGCGACGATCGCGGCGACGCGCCGGCCGATGCGAGCCAGTGGACCCCACACGCCCTGCGTCACGTTGTGGTTCATCGTTCCTCCTCGGTTTCCGGCCATCTCATCGCCGGTCACCATTGAGTCTCGCCGTAAGGCCCTCCTTGGCGCATTGGAGGAAATCCCTATTTTGCTGCCGAGATAGGTCTTAGCCGGGCCTGAAACCGGCTTACCCGGACTTAGCGCGCCTTAGTACTCAGGCTGTCCAGCAGAATTCTGCGGGCTCCGGTGCGTTCCACCGTGCGCAGCAGGTCATACACCCATTCGTCATCGATGTAGATGTCGACCGGCGAGCGGTACATCACCTCGGTGGCCGGGTCGTCAGCTGGCCAGCCGAGGCCGCTGAGCATCCGCTGCAGCTGGGTGGGGTTGCACACGGACCTCCTGGCCACCTATCCGCAGTGAGCTTCACAACCCGTTACTCCCCTGGCCCGGGGTGCCCGACACTGCCGCCGTGCGGGCCAGCGGCGGCTGGGCGGCCGGCTGCGAAGGCATCGAGCACCCTGCTCACGAACGCCTCGACCGCGGCCATCAGCCCGGTTGCGTAGGTCAGCATGTCGCGGGCTTCGGTGAACTCGAGTCCTTCCCACGTCAGCACCGGATCCGTAACGGGCTCAGCCAGCCGGGCGAGTACGCGCCCGTCGGGCAGGATCTCCGCGCCAGGCGTACCTTCGGGGACGGCACCGGCATGAAGGGCGTAACCCGCGAGGAACCGGGAATCCCGGAGCGCGGCCCGAAGCTGCCGCAGCGCTGCCTCCACGCTGTCGCGGAGCTGGCCCGGTGCGAGGGCCGGGATCAGTCCGGCCCGCTCCGACGACCCCGGCCGGTACGGGCGATCGGTGCGCTCCACCGTAGATCGCGCCCAGCCGAGCAGGTCGACGAAGCAGTATGACGCCTCGCGCATGGGCGGGGCCGTGCCATAGGACCGGGGAAGCCCCTGCCCCGGCGCGATCGCCTGCCCCGGCGCGATCACCGGGCCCGGCGAGGGAGAAGAATGCGGCGTCGCCTCGCCGGCCGATCGCCGCGCGTCCGCCAGCGCCTTGCAGAGCTCCTGGAACTCCCGCTCAACGCCGCCCGCGGCGAAGATGACCTCGGACAGCAGACTGTGTGTCATGTAGCGCGGCACGTCGTCCCCGGCGCCGCGCGCCTCGGCCAGCCGCCGCCAGGTGGCGTACTGGGGTGTGCTGCTCACTTCGGCCCAGGTGCCGTCCCGGGTGCCGAGTTGCTCTCGCTCGACCCGCCTCATCCACATGTCGTATTGCGTCAGAACGGCGACGTTCGTCAGCGGCGCACTTTTCGCGGGTGCCCGGGCCTGCGCTCCCGGCACGGGTGCCCGGGCCTGCGCTGCGGCCTCGGCCCGTGCGGCGCGGTCACGCCAGGCACGGCGCAGAGTAATGAACAGGAGCAGGACGACAGCGACCAAAAGGCCCGTTATGAGGGCAACCACCCACCAAAGCTATGGCAACGCGCGCCGGGTACGCCGACGTCTCCCCCGGGCCCGGCGGCGGCCGTTCGCGTGCCGCCCAGGTCCGGAGCGGATTACAGCGCGTTCAGCCCGTCGAGAACCTGCCTGAGCAGGTGCGTGTCGGTCACTCGTCCCCTGGTCGCCGGTTTCGCCACCCGGATCAGGCCCTCGTGGACCAGATCGGCGAGCAGCACGCGGACCACTCCGAGCGGGAGCCCGGTGGCCGAGGCCAGGTCGGCGACCGTTACCTGGTTCCTGCACAGGTCCAGGATCCGGCTGCGCTCGGGACTGGCGACCGCAAAGGCATCGGCTGGTGTGCTGCTCCTGGCCACGACGTCGATCAGGTCGAAGTACGTCTCACCCCTGGGCCGTGTCCGCCCGCCCGTCACGGTGTAGGGCCTGGCGACCGGGCCGGCGTCCCAGTCCATCCAGTCGTCGTTTGACCTCATGACCGTGGCTCACCCAGCAGACGTGGTCTGCTCGGGAGGCCTCGGCTTGGCCGTGAGGTGGAAGCCTACCCTCTTGATCAGCATGGCCATTTCGTAGGCGATGAGGCCAGCGTCGGCGTCCGTGTCGGCCAGCACAGCCAGGCACATTCCCTCGTCGGCCGCGCTGATGAACAGCAGCGCGCCGTCCATCTCGATGATCGTCTGACGGACCTGGCCGCCCTGGAAGCGGCGGCCGGCCCCGCGCGCCAGGCTGTGCACGGCGGCCGCGAGCGCGGCCAGGTGGTCGGCGTCCTCCTTGCTCAGCCCCGGCGAACTGCCCAGGGTCAGCCCGTCGGGCGAGAGGACGACCGCCTGGCGGATGTGATCGGTCTTGGCGGCAAGGTCCTCGAGCAGCCAGTTCATCCCGCCCAGCTCCGGTGCCTCGGTCATCGCTCAGCCCTGCCGAAGTCCGGGCCGGGACCGGTATCCCCCGGCGGTTCCGCCGCGCCGCCAGCCGCCGCGCCGCCAGCCGCCGCGCCGTCAGCCGCCCGGCCGGCGTCGGCCAAGTCGGCGTCGGCCCGGCCAGCGTCGGCCCGGCCAGCGTCGGCCCGGCCGCTCCGCCAGCCCTGCTGAATGGAGGCGATGAGGGCACGAGCCCGCTCGGCTGATCCCGCATGGTGGGCGCTGCCGCCACGGGGGCCGCCGGCCGCCGGGTCGTCACGGAGCTGAGGAGCCAGGTTCGCCTGGCGGACACGCCGCGGCAGGCCGCGATGCATACCTGCGACGGCTGGCGGGCGGCTGTCCGAGCCGGCCGTCTCCCACGGCGCGCGCGGCACTGGCGGGGCGGCTGCCTTGTCCGGTCGCTCAGGCCGGGCCGGGAGCTGCGCCTGGGGGCCTGTCATTGCCGGTGAAACGCTGCTGGCCATGAGCCTGGCACCGAGCCGGTGACCGTTCCCTGCCGCACCGGCTGACCCGCGGTCCCCTTCGGGGTGTCCAGCGACAGCCCACTCGCCGGCCGCGAACGGCAGGCGCGCCGCATCGGCTTCCAGCACGAGACGGTGCGGCATCAGCACGACGGCTGAGGTCCCGCCGTAGGGTGATCCGCGCAGTGTCACCTTGATCCCGTGCCGGGCCGCCAGCAGGCTGACCACGAGCAGACCGAGCTGATCGCTGTCGGCCAGGTCGAACTCGGGCGGATTGGCCAGCCGGTCATTGAGGGCGGCCATGGTCCCGGGCGGGATGCCGAGCCCGCGGTCCTCGATCTCCACCGCGAAGCCGCTGGCGACCGGGCCGGCGGCGACCCGGATGCGGGTGCTCGGCGGGGAGTAAAGCGCGGCGTTCTCGATGAGCTCGGCGAGCAGGTGGGTCACGTCGGCGACCGCGGCGCCGGGCACCAGGTCGCGGTGGCTGGTGATCAGGTCGACCCGGGCGTAGTCCTCGATCTCGCCGACCGCGCCGCGCAGCACCTCGACGACGGGCACGGGCTCCCGCCAGCCGCGGCCGGGCGGCGCCCCGGACAGGATGATCAGGCCCTCGGCCTGCCGGCGCATGCGGGTGGTCAGGTGGTCGAGCCGGAAGAGCTGTGCCAGGGCGTCCGGATCCTCGGTGCCGCGTTCCATCGCATCGAGCATCCGGAGCTGCCGCTGCAGCAGCGACTGGTTGCGCCGGGCCAGGCTGCGGAACACGTTGCTGACCCCCTTGCGCAACTCGGCCTGGCCGACCGCCGCCTCCACTGCCGTCCGCTGCATCGCCCCGAAGGCATCTGCGATCCTGGCCACTTCCCGGGTCCTGGTCCGCAGGGCCAGCGGCGGCGCCTCGGCCGCGACATCCACGTCCTCACCCCGCCGCAGCCGGCTCACCACCGCGGGCAGGCGCTCATCCGCCAGGGCCCGGACGGCCATGAGGAATCTCGTCAGCTCGCGGGTGATGCGGTTGCCGAAGCGCAGCAGCAGCAGCGCCGAGATGAGAACCGCGGCGAGCCCGGCACCGCCGACCAGGCCCAGGCGCAGCAGGATGACGTTGCCGGCGTGCGCGGTTCCCCGGGTCACCCCCAGACGGCCGACGGTCTCGGCCTGGTTGAGCGCCGCCAGGACCGGCTCGACGCTGGCCTGCCAGGCGAGCGGGCTGACCGGGAGGCGCGTCCCGCCGCGGGCCGCGGCGATCTGGTCCTCCAGCGCCTTGAAGCCCTGGTACGTGCGGGAGGCGAAGACCTGCGGGTACGGGTCGGCGCTCTCCTGCCAGTAGAACGGCGACTGCGCGGTCTGCTCAAGGAACCGCTGGTTGTCGACGGCCTGCACGAACAGCTGGTGCTCCGCCTGGGTCATCACGCCGCCGGACGCCAGCGCGCCGCCCACCAGCGCGGCCTCCCGGCCGATGAGCTCCAGCGCCTGGGCCTCGTCGATGACCGCCTCGCCCTGCTGGTAGAGCGGGAGCGAGCCGTCGGGAGAGGTCAGCGAGCCGCGGGCGAACGGGAAGAACGCATCGACGAGTCCGTTGTAGGCCTGGAACGCCGCCAGCGGCTGGGTGGTGCCGGCATCGACCCCCGCCCGGATCTGGCCGAGCTGACCCATCTCGCTGGACAGCGCCTCGATCCCCGGCCGGGACACCGTGGTCTCCGCCCCTGCGGCCGCCGCCGCGGCGGCGCCGGCGTTGAACGCCGAGACGGCGGCGTCGGTGCGGGCGCGCTGCGTGTCCAGGCTGGTACGAGGCATCAGGCCGTGCGCGTTCTGCCAGATGAAGGTGTCCGCGCGCTCCTGCGCAAGCTGGAGGAGCAGCGCCTGCGCGGGGCCGCCGATGTCCTTGTTGGCGGTGTCGGAGTTTTGCTTGCCGATGGCACTTTCGATCGTGCCGGTGGCGGCGTATGCCCACAGCGCTATCAGCGAGACCAGGGGAACGAGGAACAGCACGGTGAGCGTGACCCGGATCGGCCGCTGGCGGACCGGGCGGCCGTGGGACGCCACGCCGCCATCGGCGCGCCGGTGTCCGGAGGCGGGCGGAGGGCCGGGCGGGCGGTGCTGACCAGGGCCACGGAAGGGCTCAGGGCCGTCGCCCGGTAGCGGTACATCGCGGTGCGGCTGGCTCGCCGGCGCGCGCATGAATTCTGCCCGGCTCATCCGTCCCCCCATTGTCTTGTCGTCGGCAGGAAAGAAAGGACATATCGGTCGTGGCGGGCACGTCCCGGACGGCACTTTGGGCCGCCCGCAATTGCGTGCGCGGCCCGGGGTCACGATAAGTTCACCGCAGACGGCAATTCGTGAAGCTGTTGCGGTGAAGCAGCCGGGTCACAGGGATGGCCGCCTGATGCTTGCAGCCTGACAATCAAGCGGTTTGACGTTAGCAGTATTTGGCTGGCGCAGGCAGCTATTGGCCTGCCCGGCAGAAGATAAAGGCCAATAAAAACGGGTGCACACTTATTACCCGCGCGTACCGTGACGATCCATTAACGGGACGGGAGTTTTCTTTCCGCCGCAACGCAATCAGTAATACCCCCATCACTGGCTGCGTGCAATACAAAGGCGTATTAACGGGCCGGGCGGGCATCGGGGTGCGACGGCCCGGGACCCGGGTCAGCGCTGGCCCTGCAGGGCAACGTTGGCGACGCTGGCCTGGAATGTGCCCGAGGTATCGGGGGCAGGCGGGTCAGGCACACGGCGTACTCGGCCGCACCGGATCCTTGCCCGGATTGCGCCTCGGTTACCCTCCGCAGCGGCGCGGACTGCCCTGGCTTAACGCGGGCAGGCCGGGAAGGTACGTCCACGCCTTGGCGCGGGTGTACCGGGCCTGGAACCGCATGGGCTGGAAAGCCTCCGGCCGGACCAGGCTGGGATAGCCGCGGACCACGTTCTCGAAGACGTAGTCGGAGACGATCAGGGCCAGCTCGGCGGTCGAGGCGGCCAGGACGTTCTTGAAGGGCCGCGCGTCCAGCAGGCGGAATAGATGGTTGACGTGAGCGCCGATGAACCCTTCGCCATCGTGCTCAACCGGGCCGATATGCCCGGCCACGCGAAGCTGGATCTTCGCCGAATACTGGGAGACGTGGTTGTGCAGCCGGACGAGGGTGCGCAGCTGCTCGGGGAGCGGATGGATGATGCTCTTCACGCTGATACCGGGCGGCATGACCACGAGGACGCCGTCCCCCCGATCTTCGTGCCAGCACTCTTCCCACGGCAGATTGGACTGACCGAAACCGGTGCCGAGCATCTCGTACAGCCCCTTGCGCAGGTAACGGCGGATGTCGTCGTCGCGGTCGGGCCGGGTGAACTCGGCGATGTCCACGGCGAGCAGCGAGCAGATCTGCCCGTCACCTGGCGGCGACGGCCGGCCGCGTGAGGGGCGGGTCACCGTGCCCCTGCCGGGGGAACGTCATCGGCCGGCGACGCCTGGTCCGCGGTCATGCGCTCATCGGCCCAGAAGCTGATCAGCTCTTCATCGCTGAGGGACTGCGGCGGGACGTCACTGCGGAGTGTCCGTCCGGTCGCCAGCGTCCAGCTGGTGATCAGCAGGCGGGCCAGGATCTCATCGTCATCGCCGGCACGACTGGCCGCCCAGAGGGGAAGCCTGCGGCGCGGAATTGCGCCAGATTCCCTTTCGCCGGGCGGCCTGGAGACAGTAGTGTCGGGCAACGTACGCCTCCTTCCAGAGGTGACAGAGGGGGACCGCCCTGCCAGTGCCGTGGCATGCGTCTGGTCGGACTGTGGGCCACGGGAACGGAGGGCGGTCCTCCGGTTTTTTGGCTCGATTATGGACGGGCGTGTACCGGCCGCTAGCGGCGCGATAAGCCCGATATAGCAGGCAGCATCCGCCCGGCTCTACGGCCGGAACGGAAACCACAGCAACGCGAACGCCGGCTACCCAGCGGTCCGCACGTAAGTTCATCAATGTGTCAATCGGAAGCCCGGGCCAGCACCGTAAGCCGCCAGATATGCCGGATTGCGGCTGGTTAGCGCGCCGGAGCGGGAGTGACGTGGAAAACCTTACAGCCCGCGCGCAGTACCTGTGGCACAAATGCCAGCCTGACCTGCGTAGATTTATCATATTTTTTCCCGAATCTCACGTTTTCGCAGGTCATCGGCCTTAACGATCATGTGCGGTGTCTCATTTGATGCATCATTTGACTCACGGGTAACTATCGTGCGGGCGAACGGGCAGATGCACGTGCATATCACCGGCGAGGTAGATATTGCTTACCCGAATAAGCCCGCAATCGCGTGCTCCTTAAACCGGACCAAATTTCGGCCGCAAGAAAACGTTGTCAAACAGTGGTAACAACGTGACCGCGCAGATGCGCCGCCCCGGCAGCCGAGCCCTGCGGGGCGGCGTGGCCGCCGCGTCTCCGCGACCGGGGGCGAGCGTGCCCCGCGTCTCCGCGACCGGCGGGCGGGCGTGCCCCGCGTCTCCGCGACCGGCGGGCGGGCGTGCCCCGCGTCTCCGCGACGGAAGGCCCGCCGGCCGGGCCGGGTTCCCGGCGCCGCCCCGGCATCTGAGATCCGCATCGCAGGCGTGTTCAGCCCGGCGTCTCCTTGTCGGACACCGGCGCCGGGCAGGATACTGCTGGCATGGGCGATCGCAATGTGCTGGGCGGTGAGCTAGAGCCGTGCAGCAGCGACCCGGTCACCGGCTTCTACCGGGATGGGTGCTGTACCACCGGGCCGGAGGACTTCGGCAGCCACACGATCTGCGCGGTCGTCACCGCAGAGTTCCTGGAGCACCAGCGCAGTATCGGCAACGATCTGAGTACCCCCATGCCCCAGTTCCACTTCCCCGGCCTGGTGCCCGGAGACCGCTGGTGCGTAACGGCGGCGAACTGGCTGCGGGCTCATCACGATGGCGCCGCTGCGCACGTGGTGCTGGCGTCGACGCATGAACGGGCCCTGGAGATCGTTCCCCTTGATGCGCTCAGGGAGCACGCCGTCGACGTTCCGGACAGCCCCAGCGATCTTGAGCTCTGAGCGTTAGCTGGCCGGAAATGGCCACGTGCGGGTGGGCCTGTTCTTCTTCGGTCAGGCGTCTGGGCCTGGATGGGTGTCCGGGGGCAGGCTGGCCGCGGGCGCCCAGCGCCGGTCGAGCTTCCCCAGCTTCCAGTAGGTAATGGCGGCCGCCCACACGACGATGAACAGCCCGGCGATGATGAACCCGGCGCGGTTGATGTCGAAGTTGGCCATGAAGGCCCAGAAGCTGCCGTGCATGCGCAGCTCGGCGGACAGCAGGCCGGTGATCTCGATGGTGCCGATGAGCAGCGCGACGGCGACGGAGAGGCCGGTGATGACGAGGTTGTAGTAGACCTTGCGGACGGGCCGGGCGAACGCCCACCCGTAGGCGACGTTCATGAAGCAGCCGTCGGCGGTATCGAACAGGGTCATGCCGCCCGCGAACAGCAGCGGCAGGGCGAGCACCGCGTACCAGGGCAGGCCCTGGCTGGCCGCGGCGGCGGTGGCGGCCAGGAGCAGCACCTCGGTGGCGGTGTCGAACCCGATGCCGAAGATCAGCCCGACGAAGAACATGTGCCATGTCCGGGTGATCGAGCGCATGAACCGGCCGAAGAACCGCCACATCAGGCCGCGCGCCTGCAGCTGGCGCTCCAGCTCGGCTTCGTCGAACAGGCCTGCCCGCAGACCCCGGAACACTTTGATGATCCCGGCCAGGACGACCAGGTTGAGCGCGGCGATCAGGTAGAGGAACCCGGCGGCCATCGAGGTGCCGACGACGCCGCCGATCGTCTCGTACCCGGAGCCGGGATCCACCACGGCCCCGAACACGGCCTTGGCCGCGAACCCCAGGCCGATGCCGACCACCACGATGATCGTGGAGTGGCCGAGGGCGAAGAAGAACCCGGTGCCCAGCGGCCGTTTTCCATCGGTCATCAGTTTGCGGGTCGTGTTGTCGATGGCGGAGATGTGGTCGGCGTCGAAAGCGTGCCGGGCGCCGAGGGTCCAGGCCGTCAGCGCCACGCCCAGGCCGGCCCCCAGGCCGGTGTAACGGAAGTGGTGCGGCTGGATCGCGAACGCGAAAATGCCCCACCCCAGCAGGTTCAGCGCCAGGATGAACAGGGTCATCCCGCTCAGCCTGGCCCATTCGGCGGGGGTCAGCGTGCCCCGCGCCGCCCGCAGCCGCCCGGTCAGCTGCCGCATGGTCATCCTCCTGAGGCCGGAGGACGAAGAGAGCCCTTGCGGGAACTGCCCAGATTAAGGCGCCCGCACGAACCGCCCTTCCTCCGAGGACTGGTCTCGCGGGCAGTACGGCCCAGGCGACCGGACTCGTCCCCTCCAGGGGCTTTACCGTTGCGGGACAGTGCCGGGCTCTCACCGGACTTCGCTGAGCTGCCTGCCATCACGGCCGCCGGGCCGTGACACACGGAACCTACACACAGTGCCAGCACGCCGTCAAGGCTGATCAGGTGATCAGCTGTATGCTATGGCAGACTATCCGCGTGCATCTTCTGCCTGCCGAACGCCGCGGCCAGCGTGTCATCGACGGCGAGCGCGTCTGCCAGGCCATCGAGGCCATCGGTGACGCCGCCGCGCTGCGGGCCCGCGCGGCGCAGTTCGCCCTGCTGTCCGATCCGACCAGGCTGACCGTGCTCACCTGCATCCATGCGGCCGGCCCGATCAGTGTCTCCGACCTCGCCGCGGCCACCGGGATCACCGGTACCACCGTCTCCCAGACGCTGCGGCATCTGCGCGCCAGCGGCACCGTCGCAGCCGAGCGCGACGGCCGGGTCATCCGGTACCGCCTCGCCGACAGCGCGATCGCCGCGCTGCTCAGCCACTCCCCCGGCCAGCCGCAGCCGGCCTGACCGGCCGGCCTCACGGCGGGCTACGCCACCTGCTGATGCAGCCGCATCCCGGCGACGCCCGCCATGATCGGCGTCGGTTTTCCGCATATCCTGCGGTAAAGCGACGCCGATCATGGAGCTGGCCTCTTGACAGGGCCGCGGCGATAACCGGGAGACGCCCTGGCGCGCGGCCGGTACGCTGGGGCCGCCCTGCGGGTCAGGCTCCGCGAGGGTACGCTCGCGGGCCAGGACCCGCGGGAACGACGGTCCAGAAGGTGCCCCCGGGAGGCGATGACGGTGAGCGCCACCCTCGTGGCCAAGGGCCTGGAGGCCGCGCACGGCGACCGCCTCCTGTTCTCCGGCCTGGACCTGGTGGCCGCCCCCGGCGACGTCGTCGGCCTGGTCGGCGTGAACGGCGCCGGCAAGTCCACGCTGCTGCGCATGCTGGCAGGCGTGCGCCCGGCCGACGCCGGCACGGTCACGGTCAGCCCGCCGGGCGCGACGATCGGCTACCTGCCGCAGGAACCGGACCGGCACCCGGGCGAGACCGTCCGGCAGTTCCTGGCCCGGCGCACCGGCGTCGCCGCGGCCGACGAGGCGATGCAGGCCGCCGCGGACGCGCTGGCGGCCGGGACGCCCGGCGCGGGCGAGGACTACTCCCGCGCGCTGGAACGGTGGCTCGCGCTCGGCGGGGCGGACCTGGACGAGCGGACCGGCGCGGTCACGGGTGGGCTGGGGCTGACCACGGAACTCGACCAGGCCATGACCGCCCTGTCCGGGGGCCAGGCCGCGCGGGCTTCGCTGGCGTCGCTGCTGCTCAGCCGGTACGACGTGTTCCTGCTCGACGAGCCGACCAACGACCTCGACCTGGACGGGCTCGCCCAGCTGGAGACGTTCGTGCGCGGCCTGCGGGCCGCGACCGTCCTGGTCAGTCACGACCGGGAGTTCCTGACCCGGACCGTTACCCGGGTCGTCGAACTCGATCTGGCCCAGCAGCAGGTCCGGGCCTACGGTGGCGGCTACGCCGCGTATTTGACCGAACGGGACGTGTCGAGGCGGCACGAACGTGCGGAGTACGACGAATATGCGGGCACCCGGGCGGCGCTGCAGGAACGGGCTCACTCCCAGCGGGCCTGGATGGAGAAGGGCGTCCGGAATGCCCGTCGCAAGCAGCCGGACAACGACAAGATCGGCCGGAAGTTCCGCACGGAGGCGACCGAAAAGCAGGCGGCCAAGGCCCGCCAGACCGAGCGGCTCATCGAGCGGCTCGACGTCGTCGAGGAGCCGCGCAAGGAGTGGGACCTGCGGATGGAGATCGTGGCCGCGCCGCGGGCGGGCACGATCGTCGCCTCCATGCGCGGGGCCGTCGTCCGGCGCGGCGCGTTCACCTTCGGGCCGGCCGACCTCCAGATCGACTGGGCGGACCGGGTCGCGATCACCGGCCCGAACGGCTCGGGCAAGACGACGCTGCTGGGGGCGCTGCTCGGCCGGATACCGCTGGACGAGGGGCACGCGGCGCTGGGCGCCAGCGTCGTCGTCGGCGAGGTCGACCAGGCGCGCGGGCTGTTCCTGGGCGGCGAGCCGCTGATCGGCGCGTTCGCGGCCGCGGTCCCCGCCATGGCCCCGGCGGATATCCGGACGCTGCTGGCGAAGTTCGGCCTGCGGGCCGTGCACGTGCTGCGCCCCGCCGGCACCCTCTCCCCGGGAGAGCGCACCCGGGCGGCGCTGGCCCTGCTGCAGGCCCGCGGCGTGAACCTGCTGGTCCTCGACGAACCGACCAACCACCTCGACCTGCCGGCGATCGAGCAGCTCGAAGCGGCGCTCGCGTCCTACCCGGGCACGCTGCTGCTCGTCACCCACGACCGCCGGATGCTCGACGCGGTGACGGTCACCCGCCGGATCGAGGTCGCCGGCGGCACCGTGACGAGCCGCTGAGAGCCATCCCGGACGAGGAGGTCACGCGCGGCAGTCAGGCCGCACCGCCCGTTACGGCCACCGCGTCTCGATCCAGCCGTAGCGCATTCGGCCGGCCAGTTGCACACGAAGAATGACCGGCACACCGGGCCCGGCGCCGGGGCGGATGTTGACGTCGGCGTAGCGCGCTTTCAGGTAATCGGCATCCACGACCAGGCCCGGCCGGAGCACGAGGACCAGGGATCCACCGCGCATTCTCATATCTATGTGAAGGGTGTCGTACCTGATCACAGCGTCGGTGAAGTCGAGCATCTCGCCTCCGGATAATCGGATGCGGCCGGGGCGGTGGCGCCGATAACGTCGGCTCATGTCGCCGCCACGCATCCGTCCCCCCTTCGTGGCGGACGAGCGTACCCAGCTCACCGGCTGGCTCGATCTGCAGCGGGCGCTCGTGCACTGGAAGTGCGAAGGCGTGGACGAGGACGGCGCGCACCGGGCGCTCCTGCCGTCCTCGCCGCTGATGACGATGGCCGGCGTGGTGTCCCACCTGCGCTGGGTCGAGCACTGCTGGTTCGAGGTGCTGTTCCTGGACCGGCCGTCCGAGCTCAACCCGCAGTTCCTGGACGAGCCGGAGGACGCGGACATGCGGGTCAGCGGCGTGCCGCTCGCCCAGCTGCTCGGCGAGTACGCGCAGCAGTGCACGGTGGCGAACGAGATCATCGCCGCCCATTCGCTCGACGAGGTGGGCGCGAACCGGGAGTTCAGGTCCGGCGGCGCCACCCTGCGCTGGATGCTGATCCACATGGTCGAGGAGACCGCGCGGCACCTCGGGCATCTCGACGCGATCCGGGAACTCCTCGACGGGGCGACCGGCTACTACTGATCATCCATGGCCACGGTAAGGCGGGGAGGATGGCGTTCCCATGGCGGACGTCAGCGGACTGGCCCGGGTAAGCCGAGTCCTGCTTCTGCCGCGGCGGCGGTCTCCTCGTTAATGAGCGTGTGGGAGTAGATGTCCAGCAGCCCGAGGGCGAGCAGCCGGTCACCCTCGGGTTCGAATATGTCGGCGCCGATCGCCCGGGACAGGTGGTCGTGGAGCAGCGGGATGCCGGCCGCCATGGCCGTGACCAGCGCGGCTCTGATCCTCCGGTCCACGGCAGGCGGGTCAGGGCGGGCTTCGTCGGCCCGTGCGAGCCACTGCTCGGTCTGGGTCACCATCTCATCGAAGATCGGCCCTGCCGTGCCGGACCCGTCGGCCAGCGCGCGCACGATATACCGCTGAAACCGCTTCGCGGTGCGCCGGGCGGCGGTCGCATGGCCCGGATCGGCGAGGACCTGGGCGTTCACCCGGCGCAGCACCCCGGACACGTACTCGTCGCAGGCCCGGCGCAGCTCCTCCTTGGAGCCGAAGTGGTGCCGCAGCAGCCCGGGTGACACGCCGGCGGTCTGGGCGATACCCCGGATGGTGGCACGTTCGTATCCCTCTTCCGCGAAGTGCCGGAGGGCAGCTTCACGGATCCGGGCCCGGGCGGTGAGATCCTCGAACGCCACGGATTCCTCGCCGGGCGGGCTCATCGCAGCAGCGGCCGGGTCTGGCTGGCGAGTGGTCATTCTCCTTGCAGGTCCCGTCGGCTGAACGCGATGCCGCCGATCAGGGCGCTTGCGACGCCGATGGCGACCATGACACCGTTTGCTTCCCAGTGCGGCGGCACGGCGGGGGACGAGGCCATCTGGTGGAAGACCGAGGTGTCGAGTATCCAGTGGCTGATGGCGCCGATACCGCCGATGACGACGGCGAACAGCGACCAGCCCAGCAAGACGTAGACGACGATCGGCGTGGCCCGGGGCCATACCCCGAACGCCAGGACGCCGACGCCCAGGATGGTGATCGCGGGCGGCACGAGGTTCACGCCCGCCTCCACCATCGTGGTGAAGCCCACCCCGGCGTGCTGGCTGGCCGCACCGAGCCAGGCCAGGACCCCGGCCAGCGCGCCGGCCGCCAGCAGGACGGCGACGGCGACCAGGAGCCTCCCGCCGAGCCACCGCGACCGGGAGACGGGACGGGCCAGCAGGTGGTCGAGCCGTCCCCCGGCTTCTTCCGAGCGTGCCGCGGTGATCTGGCCGGCGGCGGCGAAGGCGATCAGAACGGCCAGGATGAGGAAGCACACGCCGAGGACCGCGGCGGCGCCGGTCCCCGGCGCACCGAGCTTGGCGAGCACCTGCCGCGCCGATGACCCCGAGATCGTGCCGCCGGCCGATTTGGCGATCAGCCCGAACAGCAGCCCGGAGACCGCGATCGCGGCCCACCAGCTGATGACCGCGGGCCGGACCAGCCGGAGGGCAAGGCCCGTAGGTCCGGTGAGCAAGCGCAGGTGCGGGCGGCTGCTGTCCCGGTCCGGCACGATGCTCGCCCCGGCATCGCGGGTGCCGGCCAGGTGCACGGCGGCGGCGGCCAGCACCGCGGTGAAGGCGGCGATCGGGAGCAGCGCCAGCGGCTGGGGCGCGGTGAGGGGCCGCAGTTCCTCCACCCAGCCGAGCGGCGATGCCCAGATCAGCCCGTGCAGTCCCAGCCCCGCGTCGGCGATCATCCGCGCGGCGTAGCTGACGCCGAGGAACGACGCGGCATAGGAGGCGGCCTGCCGGCGGGTCGCCGCCAGCTGGCTGGTAAGCGCGCCGACTGCCAGGAACATGACCGCGGTCGCCACCATGGCCAGCGCGAAGTAGAGCGCGGGGCCGGCCGCGATGCCGACGCTTGAGTACAGGCCGGTGAGAACGGTGATGAGGCTGGTGACCGCCCACAGCGTGAGCACGCCGGCGCCGAGGCCGCCGAGCGCCTGGGCGGCGGCACCACCCCGGGTGGTCTGCCCGGCGAGCAGCAGCTCCCAGCGCCCGTTGTCCTCCTCGCCGCGCAGCAGCCTGGTGCTCGTCAGGAGTCCCCACACGGCACCGAGGAGCAAGAGCGTCATGGAGATCTTGAAGACGGTGAAGCCGGCCACCGTCTGCAGCTGCGGAGCCGGCCCGAACAGGGCGCTGGTCGCCTTGTTCGCCCCGTAGGCGGCCGCCAGCGCCTCCCGCTGGGCCGGGGTCTTGTAGATCCTGGTGTAGCTGATGGCCGAGGAGGCGATGGCAATGCCGAAGATATAGCCCCAGATGGCCCCGGAACGGACGGCCTTCCGGGTGGTCAGCCAGGCGACGACGGTGCCCGGCGATCTCCCGGCCCGGCCCGGCGCCCGGGCCGCGAGCTCAGCGTGCGCCATGCCGCGCGCCCTGGCTCTGGCCGTCGCCCTGCGTGCCCTGGGCGCCCTCGCTCTGGGCGTCACCCCGCGTTCCCCGGGTGGCCTGGCTCTGGCCGTCGCCCTGCGTGCCCTGGGCGCCCTCGCTCTGGGCGTCACCCTGCGCGCCCTGGGTGGCCTGGCTCTGGCCGTCGCCCTGCATGCCCTGGGCGCCCTCGCTCTGGGCGTCACCCTGCGCGCCCTGGGTGGCCTGGCTCTGGCCGTCGCCCTGCATGCCCTGGGCGCCCTCGCTCTGGGCGTCACCCTGCGCGCCCTGGGTGGCCTGGCTCTGGCCGCTGTCCTTGGCGCCCTCGCTGTGGGCGTCGCCGCCGTATTGGGCGAGGAACAACTCCTCGAGCGAGGGTTCCCGGCTCAGCAGCTCCGTGACCCCGGCGTTGGCCAGGACTTTCAGCAGCGGTGCGACCGGGCCGCGCACGTGGCAGCGGACCACCCGCCCGGTCACCTCCACCGAGCTCACCCCGGGCACGCCCGACAGATCGGGGACCGCGCCATCGAAGGTGGCCTCCACGGTAAGCGCGGCCAGGTGCCGCATCTGGGCCAGCGTCCCAATCTCCACGAGCTTTCCCGCCCGCAGGATGCCCACCCGGTCGCAGAGCGCCTCCACCTCGCTCAGGATGTGCGAGGAGAGGAACACCGTCTGGCCGCGGCCGCGTGCCTCCCGGATGCTCTGCCGGAACGCCTGCTCCATCAGCGGATCCAGCCCGCTCGTCGGCTCGTCCAGGACGAGCAGGTCGGCGCGGGTCATCAGTGCGGCAATCAGGATGACCTTCTGCCGGTTCCCCTTGGAGTAAGCGCGGACCTTCTTGGCGGGATCGAGGTCGAACCGGGCGACCAGTTCGTCCCGGTACGCCTCATCGACGTATCCCTGGACACGCCCGAGGAGCCGAAGGGTCTCGGCGCCGGTGAGGGACGGCCACAGGTCCGCCTCGCCGGGCACGAACGCTAGGCGGCGATGCGTCTCGACGGGCTGGCGGTGACAGTCGAGGCCGAAGACCTCGCCCCGTCCTTCTGTCGGGTTGATGAGCCCCAGCAGCAGGCGGATCGTCGTGGTCTTGCCCGCCCCGTTCGGACCGAGGTAGCCGACCACCTCACCCTGCGCGACCTCAAGATCGAGGTGATCGAGGGCTGTGACGCCGCCGTAGCGCTTCGTCAGCCCCTCCGTGCGTATGGCCGTGGGTCCCACGGTGACTGCCTCCGTCGGCCGGGCTACACAAGTATATAAGACGCTATCCACATGTATAGCGTAGCCTCCTGGCCTGCCCGGGCGGGCGGCTGGCCGATTACGTTACAAAGGAACTTCTGCACTTCCGCACTTCTGCGCCAGAAGCGGTTCGTACCGCGCACCTGGCGGCGGCCCTGCTGGCCGAGCCGGAAGGCCTGGCCGCGAGGGTCATCCAGCAGGCCGGGCTGACCGGCAACCAGGTCTGCGCCGCGGTCGGGGCCGGACCCGCCGCGCCAGGCCCGGACGCGGACGCGGCGGTCCTGCACGAGCTAAGCTTCAGCCCGGACGGCCGGGCAGCGCTGAGGGGCACCCTGAAGGCGGCTCTGCGGCTCGGCCACAACTACATCGGCACAGAGCACGTGCTGCTGAGCATCCTGTTCGCCGACGGCCGGAGCGCCCAGGCGCTGGCCTCGCTCGGGCTCGACGCGGAGACCGCCGAGCGGCTGCTCGCCGCTGAATTCACCCAGGTACAGGCACGCCGGAAAACGGGCTGACGCCGGCCGCCGGGGCAGCCGGCGGCTAGCTGTTGAGGGGCCCGGTGGCCAGCCATCGCATTTCGCGAGCGTTTCCGGCAGACGCCTGACCGGTCAGTGGCCCGGGGAATGAGCACCGTTGCCATCCTTGCTGCGCCCGGGAGATCAAAAACGGCCGGTCCGATGATCGGAACCGGCCGCTGAGCTGGGTAGGTGGGCGATACTGGGATCGAACCAGTGACCTCCTCGGTGTGAACGAGGCGCTCTCCCGCTGAGCCAATCGCCCGCCGCCGGAAGGAATCGGGACCGTCGCACGGCCCGCAGGTCATCCCCGGCGCCTCCATAGCGTAGCGCATCCGGGCCGCACGTTGCCCGGCCGAGGGCGGGGCCAGTTCGTCCGCGAGGAAGGGCCAGGTCATCCGGCACAACCTCGGCTGGCCACCGATCCTGCTCGGCTACCTGATCCTGATCGCACTGTTCCGCCGCTTCGTGCTGACCGCCGCGATGCAGGGCCCGCTCACGCTCCGCCCACCGCGCTTGCCGCTCCGCCCCGCGGTTTCCCGCTCCGGCGTCCCGCCCGGTGACCGCCGCCATGATGCGGGCCCGCCGTCCACCGTCCCGCGCATCGCCTCCTCGCCCTGGCCATACCGCAGCCTCGGGGCATCTTCTTCACCGTGCCCCCGAACCCGGGCCGGGGGCACGGCGCACGGCACGAGGGCCCGGGGCCCCCGCATCGTGGCGACGGCCGCTATGAGCTGTCGCTCAGGCGGTCACCCCGAGGTGCTTCTCATAGGCGGCAAAGCCCGCGGCCATCACATAGGGCCCGCGGATCTTCTGCAGGCGCGCCGAAACCTGGGAGTAATCCCGGTACGGATTGTCGCCTCATAGGCGGCAAAGCCCGCGGCCATCACATAGGGCCCGCGGATCTTCTGCAGGCGCGCCGAAACCTGGGAGTAATCCCGGTACGGATTGTCGCCGCAGTCGCAGCAGATGATCTCGAACGCGCCTGTATACCCGCCTTCTAGCTGGCCGTCCACGAGGTGTGTGGGCTGGCTCCGGAGAACAGCGGTGCAGCCATGACCGGGCTGACCAGCCGGAGGGAACGTGACGGCACCCTTAGCATCCATCCGCTGCAGCCATGGATCACGGGGATCATACGGTCCCGGGAACGCGGTCACGGCATCCGAATGATCAGCCCACTGGGTATCGTCATCGTCGTACAGGTTTGCGCGGCTCATGAGGTCCCCCCGGACGAGTAGTTCCGGATACCGCCGGGGTCCCGGGCAGCACGTCACTCAAAACCTTCACGTTATTGATTTATTGCCGTCAAGTCCAGCCGTTCCTGTCAGTGGCGGCGCTGTCGGCGGAATCACTTTGCCAGCTATACGGCTGTCCGGTACGCTCACGGTGGGTGACATTCGGGATGCGGTTCAGGAGCTGCGTGATTCCAGCCTGGCTGTATGGACCGCAAATGGGCCGGTTCGTGAACGGCTGGCTGAGCCACGGAGCGGCAGCTGTAACTTAAAATGTGCCTGCAATTTACGAAACAATACGTGCTCGCTGCGCTTAAGCAATTTGAGTGGCTGGTGGGACTGCAGCCGAATTGCAGAATATGCCGACCCAGGCTACGGTGAAAATGCGGGAACCTCAGACCAGGAAAATCCTGGCTGAGCCGGCCAGAGATCTTGCAGGCCCGGCTGCGTAACCTGGAGATGGGAAGCTATTACCAGGGCCGTCACCAAGGAAGGAAGATCAATAATGACCGAGATACTGGCTGAGGCCGGTCGGATAACCGGGCTCGGCCCGGAGATTGGCGGCAAGATAATTTTCGGCTTGCAGTCAGCTTACGCAAAGCGGGTTGGCCAAAAGCCGATGAGATTTGTCGCGCCGGCCAGTCAGCTGACCGACCTGGACGATGATGATCTGGTTATCGTGCGGTTCAGCCGCACGGATCACCCCACTATGGCCGAGCCGCTGCCGGTGGCCTCGATTTCCTTCGCGTAAGGGCTGGTAAATAGACGCGGCAACGCCCTTGAGGCTGACTCGCGTTCATGGCCCGAGCAAGACGATTCCAGTTAATTCGAGCGGGAAGCCGCGCGTGCTCACCCTGACGGACCGTCACACGCCGGGCACCGCAGCAACCGTTCAGGCTACTGCCCAGACCCTGCAGGAGACAAAAAACATGAGCATCCTCACGCGCGCCACCGTTTATACCGTCCGGATAGCCGCCATGACCGCCGCAACCCCCGTGCTGGCCGGCGCGGCCGCTGCCTCCGCGACCGCGAAGCTGACCGGCTGGGAACTCGGGCAGCTCGCCAGCTCACCGCTGACCGGCGAGGCCATGCGGCTTAGGACCAAATTCCGCGAGCTGGGCGCCGCCAACGGCGCCGGCGCAGACACGCCAGCGCGGCAGCAGGAGCATGCTGGGGACGGTCCCGATAGCAAGCTCGTTGCGCTCCGGTAAGGCCCGTGCTCAGCTGGCTGCCTCGAACTCGTCGCGTTAGGTACCCCGCGACGTACCGCTGCTAACGGAGATCATCCCCGTGACAAACCGGCCGGGAGGTTCGCCAGCCCGCCCCGGGATCGCTCAGGCCGCCACCGGCACGGCTGTCAGCTCCCCGGGCGGCCGCCGGCATCAGGTCCGGACCGGCGCCTGCGCAGACGGTGCCCGGTCCAAGGACGTGAGCGCTTACCCTGCCCTTCCACGCATCTGGGTTGACCTCGATGCCCCGCACCCGCCTCAGGCTGCCGACACGGCTGGCGGCAGAGGAGACGATCGTGACGCCAGGCCCGGATCTGCTGGCAGGCCGCCACGTCTCACCGCCGCAAGCCCGCTTGCCCGCGGCGGAATGCACCGCGACCGCGAAACCCCTCCGCATAGGCATGCAAAACCTCTTCTGCCACCTCAGCATCACAGTCAGCTTCCCGCCGTACGGAGAGCATCGGCCGGCATTGGGTCAACCTTCACATGCTGTTGACGCGGAAAACCGCGAGCCATCCGCGCGCTGGACACCGGGCAGGCGTGTTACCTGCACCGCTGCAGCGCCACCAATGTGCACGTCGCCCGGCCCAAACCCTCCCCGGCCATTCTTACCGCCGCGCGCCGACCGAACCGACGGTGATCATCCCGCCGCCCGCACCGCCACCCGCCGGCGAGCAGGAGGAGCCGCCGCCGCCTCGATGATGTCCTCGGACCCCGTGCACGCTCATGAACCCGTTCACCGCGCTGGGGCCTGCCGGTGCGCCCGGATCTGACCGATGAGCAGGTCCGCACCGCGTGGCGGGCTGGTGGGCGGGCATTGGGGGGCTGCCTGGTTACACGGCGGTGATTCGGGTACGACCGCCGCAGCAGAGTTCAGGCGGCCGCCCGGGCGGTTGGCATAGTGCGGTGACGGCCACTCTGAGTGATAAATGTGACGGAGGTCACACGACACTATGATCACGCCTAGGAACATTACGTATACGTAAAGATGTTAGCGCTAACAGCGAGTTTAAGCACTTCAGGGGGTTACGATCGTGTTCATGGCGGATTGTTTGACCGCCGGAACAGGGTCTCCTGAGCCGGGGGGAAAAACTTCGTCGCGTAATCGCGTCATGGTTCTCGGCCGGCGCCGTCAAGGTCAGTGAAGCCCGGGAGATCCGGGACCCGGCGAGGTAAGGGTTGGCTAGACGATGAACATCAGTGCAACGGTCTCCGCCGAGCTCGGCCTCCGGCTTGTCGCCGCCGAGCAGACGATTGTCCCCCTGGTCGCCAGCCTGCACTACAGCGCCAGCGACCCTTATGCGATCCGGATGGCCTTCCACGTGGGCCCCGAGGAGCCGGTCGAGTGGATCTTCGCCCGCGAGCTGCTTGCGGACGGGATGGCGACGCCGGTGGGCGACGGCGACGTGCAGATCTGGCCCTCCTCGCCGGCCGTGGGCGCGGACGGGGAGATCCGCGGCCCGCTCAGCGTGCTCAACATCAAGCTTTCCTCGCCGTTCGGTGAGGCGCACTTCGAGGCGCCGGCCGACGCGATTTCCAACTTCCTGGACCGGACCTACAGCATCGTGCGGATGGGCCGCGAAAGCGACGTCATCGACATTGACGCCGAGCTCAACGGCCTGCTCTGGCAAGCCTGACTGCTCCCAGACTTTCCCCGGGGGCCAGCCCGGGGCGGGTGGACTGAGATAAGTCCCGTTCGGGATGATCTGGATCTGACGCTCAGCGCAGGCCGTCCGCTGCGTCCGAGGCGGTGCGGCACAGCTCCGGCAGCAGCTCGCTGACCGCGGCGATCTGCCCGGCAACCTCGCGGTCCACGTCCATCCGCGGCACGCGGCCCCGGACGGCGGCGTGCACCGCACCCAGGGCCTGCGCGGGCGCGGCGATGCTGGCGCGCAGGTCGATCCCCTGCGCCGCGCACAGAATCTCCACCGCCAGGCAGGCCCGTACGTTCGCGACGACCTCACGGAGCTTGCGGACCGACGTCCAGCCCATCGAGAACGTGGTCCTCCTGCTTGCCTGACGTCGGGATCGTGTCCACGCTCGCCGGGTGCGCCAGCACCTTGTTCTCGCTGACCAGCGAGGCCGCCGTGTACTGGGCCAGCATGAAGCCGGAGTTCGTGCCTGCCTCCGGGGCGAGGAACGGCGGCAGCCCGCGGGAGAACGCCGGGTCGAGCATCCGGTCCACCCGGCGCTCGCTGATGCTGGCCAGCTCCGCGAGCGCCATGGCCAGCATGTCGGCGGCGAAGGCCAGCGGCTCGCCGTGGAAGTTGCCGGTGGTCATCACCTCGCCGTCGTCGGTGATGATCGGGTTGTCCACCACCGAGCCCAGCTCGGTCTCCAGCACGCTCCGCGCGTGGCCGAGCACGCCCCGGACCGCCCCGTGCACCTGCGGCGCGCAGCGCAGGCAGTAGGCGTCCTGCACGGCGTGCCGGCTGTGCCGGTGGCTGGCCAGCAGCGGCGACCCGGCCAGCAGCGCGCGCAGGTTGGCGGCGCTGTCGAGCTGGCCGGGATGCGGCCGCAGCGCCTGAACCCGCTGGTCGTAGGGGCGGTCGGTGCCGAGCAGCGCCTCGATGGACAGCGCGCAGGCCACGTCGGCCGCCTGCACCAGCACGGCCGCGTCGTGCACCGAGAACGCGAGCACCGCCTGCATCGGCTCGGTCCCGTTGACCAGGGACAGGCCCTCCTTGGGGGCGAGCCGCAGCGGCTCGAGCCCGTGGCCGGCCAGCACGTCAGCCGCCGGGCGCCCCCCGGCCGGTCCCCCGGGCTCGCGCAGCAGCCCCTCCCCGATCAGCGGCTGGGCCAGGTGCGCCAGCTGCGCCAGGTCGCCGGACGCGCCCACCGACCCCTTGCCCGGGATGACCGGCAGCAGGCCCTGGGCCAGGAACTCCAGCAGGCGGCGCGGCAGCTCGGCGCGGACCCCCGAATACCCGGCGGTCAGCGTCCGGGCCCGGAGCAGCAGCAGCGCCCGCACCACGTCATCGCCGAGCGGTTCCCCCACGCCCGCCGCGTGCGACCGGATGATCGCGGACTGCAGCGCGGTCAGGTCGGCCTCGCTGACCGGCGTGTCGGCCAGCGCGCCGAATCCCGTGTTCACCCCGTAGACGGGCGCGCCGCCGCGGAGCGCCTCGGTAACGACGGAACGGCTGTGCTCCATCCGCGCCGGGGCGTCCGGACCGAGCCGCGCGGTCGCCTCGCCGTGCGCGACCGCCACGACGTCCGCCACGGTCAGGGCGCTGCCATCGATGATCACTTCTCGCATGCCCACAGCCTGCCACGGGGAGGCTGTGGCCGTGGACTCCGGTCATGATGCCGAACGGGGACTGGCCGGGGCACTCCCCCGGGCCCGGAGCCTGTCCCGGCTGGGCCCAGCGGGCCTACCGGGACTTGGGCATGCGGGTAAAGCTCAGCAGCTCCGCTTCGGTGCCGTTGAAACGGTCGGTGTCCACCGGCGAGTCGCTGTACTGCCAGAACGTCCACTGCGACCACGGCTTCGGCACCGCCGGGGAGTTCACCCCGTAGTTGGCGACCCACAGGTACCAGAGATTCAGGCCCGCACACGCCCCGGTCTCGGCGAACCCGGGGTTGGTGTAGACGAGAACGCGGTGGTTCGGGGCCAGCCCATTGGCGGTGTGGAGGAAAGTCCGGGCGCGTTCGGCGACGACCGAGGCGGACACGCCATCGTTGGAGCCGTCGGAGTTGGTGGCCTCCAGGTCCATCACGAGGTTGTCGCCGGGCAGCAGGCCATGCGGCTTGACCGCCGCCACGAAACGTTCGGCCTGCTTGACCGGGTCATCCGAGGCGTGGAAGAAGTGGTAGGCGAAGCGCGGCATGATGGAGCTGAGCTCCCACATCGCGTTCCAGTTGGTCACGAAGTACGGGTCGGTGATCGTCAGCCCTTCGGTGGCCTTGCACATGCCGAAGCTGATCTTGCCCCGCCACTGCCTCCAGTTGTAGTCCGGGCCCTGCGGGTACGCGACGTCAATGCCCTGCGGCTGGCTCATCGGGGGATGGGTTCCTTCCTGTGTAGCGCTGCCTGTCGCGGGTCTGCGGCGCCTATGGCGATCATGGCCGGACCAGAAGCATGCTAACGCCACGGAGTGCTCGTTTTCCGGCCGAACAGTGACACTGCGTGCCAACATGACCACGGGACAGCAGTTACCGGGGGGCGGATCAGCGAACCCGAGTTTGCTCACCGGCCAGGATCGGCTACAGTTCTGTTCGCACGCCGGCGCAGTTCGGCCGGCCGTCAGCCACATGGCTGGCACGCGGACGTGGCTCAGTTGGTAGAGCATCACCTTGCCAAGGTGAGGGTCGCGGGTTCGAATCCCGTCGTCCGCTCGGAGACGCCGAACACCGTCGGGAACCAGCCCACGGTTCTCGGGTTCCATGGCGGGCCTCCCGCCGGCGACCGTTGCGGTCGCTGGCCGGGGAACTTCCGTGGCGGAGTGGCCGAGTGGTTTAGGCAAGGGCCTGCAAAGCCCTGTACACGGGTTCGATTCCCGTCTCCGCCTCTTATTCCTGACGTCCGCCTCTTACTCCTGACGTCCGCCTCTTACTCCTGACGTCCGGCTCTTACTCCTGACGTCCGGCTCTTACTCCTGACGTCCGGCTCTTACTCCTGACGTCCGGCCCGTCGCGGCTTCCCTGCTCGCCAGGGGCCGCCCCGGCGTCCCGTCCCCCGAACGGGACGCCGGCCTCACGAAGAGGACCGGGGAGCTCCCCGGCGGCGGCGTCTTCGATCGCGAGCCCGGTCCGGCCCACGATCAGCTCCCGTACGAGACAGGGTCCACGGCGATCAGCGGGCGCCGCCCAAAATGGGCGCTCCCTGATCAATTGCCCGGACGCTGTCATCTCAGCGGGAAAAGATGCAGCAACCCAATTCTGGGACAGGAACTGGGTGCATTCCTTGTATTAGTACGGCATCCGGAAAAGAATTGCGCAAAGCTATTCCAGCCCGGCGGCGGCCCGGAGCGCGGGCAGGTCGCTTACCACCAGACCGCGGTAGCGGGTCCTCACCAGGCCCGCCTCCCTGAGCTGCCGGATGGCGATCGCTGTCGCGTCCTGACCAGCGCCGATGAGCCTGCCCAGCTCGGCCTGGGACAAGCTGACCCCGAGTGCGTGGCCGCCGGCCACCCGGTATCCATGCCGGTCAACGAGTTCGACGATGACGCGGGCCAGGTGCACCCGGACGTCGTGCCCCGCGAAACTCAGCCGGCGGCGGTCGGCCCAGTCCAGACGTTCGGTGATCATCAGCGCGAGGGCAGGCCAGGCGCTGGGGCGCCGTCGCAGGAAGTCCATGAACTGGCGGCCCGGGATCGGGTGAGCCACCAGCGGCGAGCAGGCCACCACCGTGGCCGAGCGCGCCCGCCGCCCGAGCACGGCCTGCTCCCCGACCACGTCCCCGCTCACCCCGATGCCGAGCAGGGCCTCCTGGCCGTTCTCCAGGCACGCGGTGACCTTGACGCACGCGGCACTCCCCGGACTAGCCGGTTCCAGCAGGTAGACCCGCATGTCACGGGCTCCCTGACTGATCAGGACGGAGCCCGCCCGGCACCGGACACCCGGGACCAGCGAGACCAGTTCCTCGCCCGTGTTCTCGTCCAGCCGTGACATCAGGGTGCTGTCCGGCCACCATCGCCGGACGCTGCCAGCCGCCACCATATCCTCGGACATAATGCCTCCCGAGAAACCACCGCAGCTCCATTATTACGGGCCCGTCTCTATAAAGACTGCACTAAAACTGGAGACGAGCTTTTGTGGCTCCAGAAAGAATACAGGACATCTGAAAGTACAGAATTAATCACACCTGGACGATTTAGTACGTCGCCGCCGGCGGTTCGCCGTGACCACGCTGGCCGGGCGGGCGCCGGGTGGCCGGGCGGCGGGCAGGTGTCGGCCCGGGCGAGCGGGTGGTCGGCCCGGGCGAGCGGGTGGTCGGCCCGGGCGGGCGCCGGCGCCCCGCGCCCCGGAGTCTGCGGGCCCGCCTCCCTGCCGGAAGTGTTACCTTGGTACCATGGTAACGATCGAGCGGGTGCAGACCGGGCTCCGGATCGAGCGCAGCACCCTGAAAGTCCTGAAGGGCCTGGCCGAATATCTCGACCTGTCGCTCGGCGATCTCGTCGAGGGCATCGTCTGGCACGCATTCGACGGCAAGGCACCATTCGGGCCGCCCACCCTCGCCGCCATCGACCAGCTCAAGGCGGTCTACGGGCTGACGCTGACGGCCGCCGACGCGCACACGCTGAAGGAGGACCAGTGACCGGCACACGGCGGCGGCTCACCGGCCGTATCCAGGTCAGCCTGCCGCCGGACGAGGCGTTCCGCCTGTTCACCCCGCGCGGCGAACAGGACTGGGCGGCGGGATGGGCGCCGCGGTTCCCGGCTCCGGCGCCGGATGACACCGAGCCAGGCACCGTCTTCGAAACCGATGCCCACGGCCAGCACACGATCTGGCTCGTGCTCGACCGGCAGTGGGGCACGCGCATCTCCTACGCCCGCGTGACTCCGGGCGGCCTGGCCGGCTCCGTGACCGTCGTCGTCAACGCCGCCGGCCGCCACAGCCAGGTGGACGTAACCTACGACCTGACCGAGCTCACCGGCGCCACCGGCGCTGCCGACACTGCCGGTCACGAACTGAGCGAGTTCGCCAGCACCTACCCCGCCTACCTCCAGTCCTGGCAGGACGCCATCGCAGCGTGGCTACGGGGGCAGTCGCTGGCACACGATCACCACCGCCCCTGACGGCTCCCGGGGGACGCGGCACGCGGCGCAAGGTCGTGCGCACTCCGGTAGTCTCTCCGCAACGGATGCGGTCTGTCCATGAATCCCTCCAGTTAACCGGGAGGATTTCGAATATCTAAGCGACGTTCCACGGCACGAAACACTGGTTCGGCCGCCGAAGCGGCCTCCGGACCAGTGAAACGGAAGCGCTCCAGACGCAGGCAAGGGCGAGGCAGGCAGGCAACAGAAGGCGAGCCCGCAAGGTGTTGCGCACCTTACGGGCTCTGCGACTGACCAGGTGGGTGAGCACCATGTCAGCCAGTGACAAGGGTATAGCTGGGGAGCTGTGCGGCAAGCGGATGCCACGCAAGAGGACCACGTGCGCCCGTACACCTGGGCACGGAGGACCCTGCGCGACTGCCGAGTCGATCGCACGCGCCCGCCAGCGATTCGCGGAGCGCGTTGCTGGCCACGGACGGAGTGTCGACCCCGACGCCAAGCGCCGGTGGAACCAGGCGTACAGGCTGGTTCGCTACGGCCTGACCCGGGAGCAGTTCAACCGGCTCCTGGAGATCCAGGGGTACGCCTGCGCGATGTGCCACACCGTTCGAGGACGAGCAGCCGATCTTCATCGACCACGACCACGCCTGCTGCCCGGATGAGAAGTCCTCGTGCGGCAAGTGCGTTCGCGGGCTGCTGTGCCTGGGGTACAACACCGCGCTCGGTCTGATCGAGCGCAAGCTGGAGCTGGCCCAGGCGTACCTGGACAGCCCTCCAGGCCGGCTCGTCGTGGTGGCCGCCTGACCCGATGGAGTCTGGTAGGCTCTCGGCATCCCGGGCGGTTGGCGCAGCGGGAGCGCGTCTCCCTGACACGGAGAAGGTCACAGGTTCAAATCCTGTACCGCCCACCAGCAAGGCCCTCGCTCACCCGGCGGGGGCCTTCGTCGTGCGAGCGCTATGCGACGTCGCCCACGCCGAAGATGTCGTCCATGAGGTCCGCCATCTCGGTGACCTCAGGGTTGAGCCGGTGCCGGTAGATCCGCTGGAACGTCGTGACGTTGCGGTGGCCCATCATGTCAGCGATCTTGCGGTGCTCGACGCCCTCGTGGTCCATGATCGACGCGAAGGTGTGGCGCATCAGCCCGCCCACCATCGACCCGGGCAAGCAGAGCAGAGCAGACCAGGCCCCACGCGCCAAGGTCGTTCGTCCCGGTGGGGCGCTCCATCTTGACCCGCCCGCCAGGCCCGCTGCCCTGGCGGGCGGGTCGACGGCAGACGAGATGATCAGCAGGACAGGTGCGCGCAGGAGCGCATCGAAGTACCGGCGCCGGGCCCGGCGCTGCATACGAGTCCCGCCAGCTCAATGGCTGATCTTGTGGCCCTCGGGCTGGCCCTCGGAATCGCTGTCGGTATACGGCTCGCTCCTGCTACGCGGTGCGGTCGCCGCTGCTCAGAACAACACCCGGGGCGCCGCGCACGAGCTGCTAGCCGAAGCCGACGACGCCGGGCGGCGCCTCGGCAAGGACGGCAACCTCCACTGGACGGCGTTCGGGCCGACCAACGCCAAACTGCACCGGGTCAACATCGCCGTGATCCTCGGGGACGCCGGGACCGCCGTCGACGTCGCCCGCGGAATCGACATCGGCACCATAACCGTCACCGAGCGGAAGGCCAGCCTGCTCATCGACACCTCCCGCGCCTTCCTCCAGTGGGGCAAGCACGAAAAGGCGTACCTGGCCCTCCGTGCCGCCGAGCAGACCGCACCCGAAGAAGTCGCCGGGCGCCCGTCCGTGCACCGCCTCATCCGCGAACTCGTCACTACGGCTCCCCGACCGTTCGCCGCGACGCCGAGCAGTTCGCCCGCCAGCTCGGGGTGGCCCGATGACCGACAGCTCTCCCAGCCCGATGCTGTCCATCATCGTGTGCGGCGCCGGTCCGGCCACCGCGATCGGCACGCCGATCAATCAGGCCAGCGAACGCGGCTGGACGGTTTCAGGTCATCGCCATCGCCACCTCCCGCCGCCCTGGACTTCTTCGACGCCCTCGCCATCGAGGCTCAGACAGGCCGCCCGGTCCGTAGTCAGTACCGCAAGCCAGGCGAACCCAGGTCCGAGAAGGCCGATGCGATCATCGTGGCCCCCGCCACTTACAACACCGGACACCTACGCCCTCGGCGTCCTTGCCGAAACAACCGGCCTCGGCGTCCCCTATCGTGGTCCTCCCCTTCGTCAATTCCGCCCTGGCCAGCCGTCCCCCATTTCGGCGCAGCGTCGATGCCCTCCGCGCCGAAGGTGTCCGCATCCTCATCGGCCCCGGCGGCGTCGAGCCGCACCCGCCGCACACCGGCGGAACACTGATCGACAACTGGCCGTGGCACCTCGCCTTGGACGAAGCCGAACGCCTGACGGGACGCCGACCCACAGCCAATGCTGACCGCGTCCGCTGCGTGTCCTTCATGAGCAGGCGCAATAGCGCGAGCAGTGATCCCCGTTCCAGATCTCCCCCGACGCGATCAAGCCAGGCACCGACGCGAGCGGCACCCATTCCCGCCGCGCGATCTGCTCGGCGGTATCGGTCGGCTCCCCCGATCCGTTCCGGCTCGTGGCCGACGTACACCAGGTGTTCGGGGTCAACGACGCTGGCGAGTGGCCGGAAGGTGATCAGGTGCTCTACTTGGCCCGCCCGGTAACCGGTCTTCTCCTCCAGCTCGCGCCGGGCAGCGTCGGCCGGTTCCTCATCCGGCAGTCACACCGGGCCACCCTGCCGCCCGCGCGAAGACTATCCCGGCACCTTGCACTCAGGGGTCATCACCCGCCTCGCCCAGTGCGCGTAGGTCGATGGCGAGGTTGTTCGCCGAGGTCAGGGTGTCGGGGTGGTCGTCGCCGAGCACGCGGCGGCGGCGGGTCAGGGTGTCCTCGTCCAGCTCGCGGGCCGCCTGATACTCGCCAAGATTCCTCAGGTCGCTGGCGAGATTGTTCGCCGAGATCAGGGTGTCGGGGTGGTCGTCGCCGAGCACGCGGTGGCGGGTCAGGGTGTCCGCGTCCAGCTCGCGGGCCGCCTGATGCTCGCCAAGATTCCTCAGGTCGCTGGCGAGGTTGTTCGCCGAACTCAGGGTGTGAGGATGGTCGTCGCCTTGCACGCGGCGGCGGCGGGCCAGGGTGTCCTCATCCAGCTCGCGGGCCGCCTGATACTCGCCGAGGTCGGTCAGAACGATGGCGAGATTGTTCGCCGAGATCAGGGTGTGAGGGTGGTCGTCGCCTTGCACGCGGCGGCGGCGGGTCAGGGTGTCCGCGTGCAGCTCGCGGGCCGCCTGATACTCGCCAAGGTTCCTCAAGTCGATGGCGAGGCAGGTTGCCGAGCTCAGGGTGTGAGAGTGGTCCTCGCCGAGCACGCGGCGGCGGCGGGCCAGGGTGTCCTCATCCAGCTCCCGGGCCGCCTGATACTCGCCGAGGTTCCTCAGGTCAGCGGCGAGCATATGGGCGGAGTGCAGGGTGTTAGGGTCGTCAGCCCCACCCAGGCGCCGCGTCCGGGCCAGCAAGTCTTCATCCAGGTCGCGGGCAGCAGCGTAGCGACCCAAGTCCTGAAGCGCGGAGGCGAGGTTGTGCGCTATCGCCAAAGTGTCACGGTCGTCACCGCCCAGACGTTCACGCCACTGCTGGTACAGCTCCTCAGCGAGGTCATGACTGCTGCGGGCATCTCCCCGCGCCTGCTGATACCAGTTCCCCCAGCAAGCCAGTCTCCGCAGGCCGGGGTTAGCGGCAGCTCCGAGATCGGCGGCCAGCAGATGAGGCATCAGGCGCGCCCACCCGGGCCAGGTGACCGGATCTACAGGGTAGCCGGGGCTGCTCGCGACCAGGATCGCCTCGCTACATGCGCGGGCATCGGCGGACTGGCTGGGGGACAGGCGATCACGCAGGATGGCCTGCGTGAGCCGGTGCATCACCAGCCCGCGCTGGTCGACCCGGGCCAGCGCCTGCCGGGCCAAGTGGCCCAGGGTCTGCCGCCAGGCCAGCGGATCAGCCACCCGGGCCGCCAGTTCACCAGGCAGTTCGCTGGCGGCGCCGGTGAACAAGTTTTCGGGGATGGGCTCAGGGGCCAAGAACGCGCACACGCTGGCCAGTTCCGCAGCGGCCGGGTCATCATCGGCAAGCCGGTCAGCGATCAGCTGGGTCGAAGCGGCAAGCGACCGCGGGTAAGACCTTGGCCCCCCGTGAGCCAGGAGCTGCCCGGCCTGTGTCCGCAGCAGGCTCCGGTACTGGGCGGCAGGCATCCCGGTCTCGGCCATGAACCCCCCGGCCTGCGCGATAGCCAGCGGCAAGTCACCGAGCTGGCCGGCGAGCTGGTCCGCGTCAGCGTCGCCGAGCCCGGCAACCCGGCTTTGCAAGAGGGTGACCGATTCCGGCCGGGCCAGGACGTCCACCTCGACCGTCGCGGCGATCTCCGCCCACTTACGTTCACGGGACGTGATCAGCACATGCCCGCCACCACCCGGCAGCCACCCGGTGATGTCGGCAGGGTCCTGGGCATTATCGAAGACCAGCAGCCACCCTCCCCGCTCCCGCAGCTCGCCCAGCACCGCCGAGCGCACCGTCTCGATACCTGCCCCGGCCTCGACGCATCGCAGCTCACGGCCCAAAGCGGCAAACTGATCACCGATTAGCCCAGGCTGGTCCGAGTTGATCCACCAGGCCAGGTCATAGCCCCCGGCGAACCGGTACGCGTACTCGGCGGCCAGCTGAGTCTTGCCCACCCCGCCCATGCCCTGGAACGCCTGGACCACCGCCCGCTCCCCCGACGCCAGCGCCTGCCGCAGCACCACCAGCAGCCCGTCCCGGCCGGTGAACCCAGGATTACGCGCCGGAAGGTTCCACACCCGCGGGATGCTGCCCGGCAGCCGCGGCCCCGACCCCCCAAACCTGCCCGGCCTGCCCGGCCTGCCCCGGCCAGGGAACTCCGGCTCGCCATCTGGCCGCCGCGGCCCTTTCGCCGCCGCCAGCAGCACCCGCCGCGCCTGGTCCGCATCCACGCCGAACAAGTCACAGAAAATCAGCGGCCGCAGCACCGAGGGAAACTTCGCAAGCGGCACGTCCTCCACCCGCACCGGAACCAGACAGCGGACCGCCGCCGACCACTCCTCAGTGGTATACCGGGACCGCTCGAAATACGCTTCCGAAAACAGCGCCACCACCCGGTCCGCACGATCAAGCGCATCGCTCATCGCCGTCACGAAATTCCGGCCCGGTGTCCAGTCCCACACATCCAGCTCAACGGTGTACCCGGCCGCCTCCAGATGCCAGGCCACCCACTCCGCCCACGCCTGGTCCGCACCGGCATGACTGACGAAAAAATCAATCAGTTCCCCACCCACACACCCAGTATCCCAGCCGTCACAGCGGGCCCGAAAGATACGCGGGCAATCGTCGCCAAACTGTTGGCTGCCGCCACGCTTAAACAAGCCAAAGGCCGGGCCGCAACGAACGGAAAGCGCAAGAACCCTGGCCGGGCTCAGACCCGGGGATGGCCCCCTGAGCGTACGTGCCCGCGCCTCCAGCCTAAAGCGCGACTGTGACCGTAGGGCAACGAGCACATGTGAAGGTGCCTGATGCACGTACACGCAAAGTCACGCTTGACCCCGGAGTCTCTACGGGCTGTCGGTTAAGAGATCGGTTCGCCTCCGGCGGGGGCTCCGGCCCGGGACGATCGATGGTGGCCGTGCTGGGCCGTGAGTAGCTGGGGTGAGCCTGATCATCGCGCCCGTCATCGACCCGGGCAAGCCCAGCAGACCAGGCCCCACGCGTCAAGGTCGTTCTTCCGGTGGGGCGCTCCACCTTGACCCATGGGGCCAGGCCCACTCCCCGGGCGGGCGGGTCGACGGCAGACGGGATGATCAGCGGGACAGGTTTGCGTTGCTACGCGCACTCAGATAGAGAGCCTGCGGCCGGACCGACATCACGCCAAATCGCCGCTGGCCGGGAAACTGAGGGCCGGCCCTCAATTGGCCCTCGGACCTCCAGGACAACGGAGGGAAATGAAGGGAACTTTGGCGAGCGCCCGACGTATTGAAGCAGGCCAGGGAGAGATTTAGCCCTTCCATACGGCTAGATCGGCACCCTGACACGGAAGAGGCCACAAGTTCAAATCTCGTACCGCCCACTGGTTTTTCGAACATATGTCTCGCCGTGAGAGCCAAAATGAGAGCCAAACGGGGAGTCAGAAGCTACTTGGACTTGGCGTTGCTCTGACGGTTGAAGATGGTGTTCATGGTGGTGGCGCCGGTCTCGATCACGGGCCTTAGACCGTCTGGGTGACAATCGTCGTCCTGTGTCCGACCAAGTCGGCGATCTTCTCGATCGGCACGTCGTTGTCACTCATGATCGAGACGAAGGTGTGTCGTAGCTCTCTTGGGTCCAGTCCTTGGCGGTGGTGGTCGAGCGGGGTGCTGACGGGTCCGTTGTTACCAGCAGCCCGGTCCCCTCGCTCAACCGCTACCGGCGCCCCTCCGGTACCAGCACCTGCTGGAGGGCGTCGAAGTCCTCGAGGCATTTGCCGGTGCCGAGCACGACTGACTCCAGCGGATTGTCGGCCAGCTGGATCGGCATCCCTGTCTCTTCGCGCAGCCGCTCATCGAGGCCGCCCAACAGCGCGCCACCGCCGGTGAGCGCGATACCGCTGTCCATGACGTCGCCGGCCAGCTCGGGCGGGCACGTGTCGAGTGTGGTCTTGACGATGTCCACGACGGTGCTGACGGGTCCCTGGATCGCGTGCCGAACTTCCTCGGCACCGATCACGATGGTCTTCGGCAGGCCGCTGACCAGGTCGCGGCCGCGGATCTCGGTGTGCGGTTCATCCGGCGACGGGTAGGCCGACCCGATCGCCATCTTGATCTGCTCGGCGGTCCGCTCGCCCAGCATGAGCGAGTACTCCTTCTTGGCGAACGCGATGATCGCCTGGTCCATTTCGTCGCCGCCGACCCGGATGGACTGGGAGGTCACGATGCCGCCGAGCGAGATCACCGCCACCTCGGTCGTCCCCCCGCCGACGTCGACGACCATGTTCCCGGTGGGCTCGTCCACCGGCAGCCCGGCGCCGATCGCGGCCGCCATCGGCTCTTCGATGATGTAAACGCGGCGGGCACCGGCCTGGCGCCCGGCTTCTTTCACCGCGCTTTGCTCCACGCCGGTGATCCCGCTGGGCACGGCCACCACCAGCCGCGGCTTGGCCAGGTGGCGGCGGCGGTGGACCTTCTGGATGAAGTAGTGCAGCATCCGCTCAGTGATATCGAAGTCGGCGATGACACCGTCCTTGAGCGGCCGGATCGCCACGATGTTGCCGGGTGTCCGGCCGATCATCCGTTTGGCCTGGACGCCGACCGCGACGATGCTGCCGGTATTGGTGTTGAGTGCCACCACCGACGGCTCGTTCAGCACAATCCCCCGCCTGCGCACGTACACCAGGGTGTTCGCGGTACCGAGGTCGACCGCCATGTCACGGCCGAGAAACGCCAGCATGTTCCCCATGAGAAACGAGCCTTCTAACTAACGAAACTATCTGCTGATGACGTTGAATGCGGATACCGGCTGCGGCGGCGGTGCCACCATGCCATTGCACCGGCCGGCGCGAAAAGGGCAACGAGCTCCGGGAAGAAGATCTTGATCTGCCGCTCGCCTGGCTCAAGTGAGCCGGGCCAGGCACGACGGCGTACATGACTCCAACGCACAGTCACCGCAGATCGTGCCCGGCGTCGCCGGGCAAGCCTGGTCCGGGTGCGGCGGCCGGGGCCGTGGCTGGCTTTCAGCGGGCACGGCGAAGCCTCCTTCCCGCGGCACCGCCATAGAGCTCGGCGGCGCGCCAGCAGTACCACGCCACGACCGAACGATAGGGCCGATACGGGTCGCCGAGCGCCTCGGCGCCGCCGGCGGTTTCCACGATCCCCACCACCATCCTGCAGATCCTCATCAACCACGTCGACTTGCGTCTGCCGCTGCCCGCGGCACTGGCCGCCGCGCGGGTCAGCCAGCGCAATTCGGCCACGTCGCTGGCCGAGCCGCTGTTGTACAACAGCGCGCTGGCCAAGCAGCTGACCAGCCAGTTCGACGAGAAGTTCACCGAAGCGACCGGTCCGATCCTCTCCCTGGACTGTTGCCCGGGCGACGCGACCGCCCTGGCGTACCTCGGCGGCGGGCGCTTCGAATCCATCGCCGAGCCCGTCCGCCTGGGCGACGGCAGCGCGCCCGTCGTGAATCCCTCGCCATTGCCGTCAGCGGCCACGCGATACGGCCGGGCCGCCGGCTAGCGCCGGTGGCAGACTGGGGATCGCAGGCCAATGTCCTGCGATCGCGGACACAAGGGGGTACGAGGATGTTCGGGCCCGATTACGAGGCAGAGAGACGAGAGAGACGAGAGAGACAACGGTCCGAGGGTGGCCTGGCAGAGGACGAGGACTCGCCTGAGCGCGAGATCGCAGAGCACGATCATGAGGAGCGGGAGCTAGAGTCGCGCCCAGCGGAAGACAACGAGGCGCACGCGGCCGGCCAGATCTGTGCGCGATGCGGAGCGGTCGTCACCGCGAGCCAGGATGTGCGGCGGCGAGCAGATGGCCGCTGGGTACACGAGGTGTGCCCCCAGATCTCAGCAGATGACATCGGCGGCTGAGATCGGCCCGCAGTCTGGGATTGTTCCCGGCGCGCATGTCGCCCGGTCCGGAAGGATGGAGCGATGAACAGCGCCCGGGACACCGGCCGGGGCCCTCGCCATCCTGGCGGCGTGCGGGTGCGCGGCGGCTCGCCACATTCGCCCAGCCATCGCTCGGCCAGGTCGGCAACTGGATGTAAGAGTCATTCTTTTCCAGTTGGCGCACCACGTCCGGCGTACGGCGGTCTACGGCGGTGGGATCGCCGAGGTGACTTCGCCCGGGGCGTCAGCTCGTGCGCAGGAACGCACCGATGGCGGCGATGGAATCGTCGTGCGTCGTGATCGTGTAGTGATTCGCGTCGATCTCCGCCACGCGTGCCGATGGCACCGCCGCCGCGAACCGCTCCGCCTCCGCGGCGGGCAGGATGTATCCGAACCCCGGCATGATCTCCTGCCGGGCGCGCAGCACCAGCGCCGGCATGGTGATCGCGTTCCACAGCGCGTGGATCGGCGCATCCGGGTGCGGCCAGTACATCGCCTCGCCGTACCCGAGATCCTCGAGCACCGCGCCGCGGTCGCTGCTCGACCCCACGCCGCCGTTGACGTCGCGCAGCTCGTACAGGAAGTAGCGATCCCAGTACTCGTCCCACTGGGGAATGATGCCGATCTGCTTGATCAGTGCGATGGCCGCCTGCGCCGACGGGTACACCGTGCCGAGCCGGCTTACCGAGGCGACCACGGGCACCCCCGACCGCTCGTCAGGGCTCCCCGCGAGATCGACGAGTACGAGCCGCTCGACCCGCGACGGCTCCAGCTGCGCGCAGGTCATAGCGATGGCCGCACCGCTGGACTGGCCGATGATCGCAAACGACGGTGCACCAACGGCGTCCGCGATGCCGAGCACGTCGCGCGCGTGGTTGCGCCAGCCGTACGTGCCCGCGCCGGTCACCTCGCTGCGGCCGCGGCCGCGCAGATCGATCGCCACGAGCTGCAGTGTGTCGCCGGCGAGCCGTTCGGCGAGGCGGTCGAAGCCGCATAGGTTCGCCGACAGGCCGGGCACGCACACCACCGCTGGCGCATCGGCGGCACCCCACCGCCGCACCCGAAGCCTTCCGGACTCGAGCGGGACGTCGGAGTCCTCATATCCCACGGCCTGCTGCGTCATGTCGGTACTCTCCTCTGCGCGTCGGCCCATCCGAGGATAGCCCGGCGATCAGTGCTGAGCCTCGGCCCCGACGGCTGGTGGCGCCGCTGGGACGCGGAGCAGCCCCGCTGGCTGGTGATGTGCATGGGCACGGGCGTGCGGATGGCTTGAGTGTCAGTTTCGCGATCGCAGGTCACGGGCGATCAGGGTGGCGGCAGCGGGTGATCCTTTGACGAAACCGAAGAACGGCCCGAAGTCTTGTGTTGCTGAGAAACCGGTGATGTACAGGCCGGCCAGGCTCGTCTGAAAAGCGTCGTCCAGCACGGGGAAGCCATGGGCCACTTTGACTTTCCCGAGCACGCCCGCGAGATAGGGAACCTTGGTGAGATCGGCCCGGTAACCGGTGGCGAACACAACGCGGTCGACGGTCAGCTGGGTTGCGTTGGACAACAGTACCCGCAGCTCACCATTGCTGGCCGGGGTGACCTGGGCGACTTCGGTTCCGGGCCATCGGGTGATCTCCTCGCAGTCCAGCCGGGGGGTTAGCCAGTGTTCCAGGGTAAGCCTGCCGACTTCCCAAAAACGCCTGGTGATCGCTTCTTGTTCGCTTCTGGGAAGGTTGCGCCAATACCCGCGCATCCGGAGCGTCTGCTCGACGTGGGGGTCGACGAATTTCCAGCTCACCCGCTCGAAACGCGGGATGCCGTGGCGGTGGACGATGTCGATGCGCGCGGCGCCGTGCTCCCGGATCAGCGCGGCCCACTCATAGGCGCTTTGCCTCCCGCCGATGATCAGGACGCGTGCTCCGGCCAGGTCGTCAAAGCGCACCAGATCGCAGGTGTGAGCGGCCAGTCCTGGCGGCAGCGATGACGCCCAGCCGGGCACGTTGGCGTAGTGGCGGATCCCGGGCGCGGCCACCACGGCATCCGCGCCGATGCGCTCGCCGCTTTCAAGCGTTGCCTCGAACCGGCCATTTGCCTTGGCCAGGGTGCCGACGAACTCCTCGCGGACCTCGATTTTCTTCGCCTGCTGGAACCAGCCGGCGTAGTCCAGGAAGAGGCTGACCGGGAGGGGATCGACCTCACCGGGCTGAATCCCCCGCTCCTCCAGGAACGCTGCCAGCGTGTGAACCGCGGCGCCATCGAGGTGCCAGTCCGGGCCCGACCGCAAGAACATTCCTTCGGGCATGTTCTGCCGCCAAAAACCCATCGGCCGGCCCAGCACGACGGTATCGATACCGTGCTGTTGTGCCAGCGCCGCGGCCGACAGCGCGTACGGCCCCGCGCCGATGACGAGCAGTTGCGCCTGCTTCATCAGCTAGCCCGCGTCATCCCGGCCCCCGGTCCCCATGCAGGCACCCTACACGCCGGAAGACCGCTGGGTAGCCCTCCGGGAAGGCACACATACTGATCCGCACCGGGATGGCCGCTGGCTGCCCGGCACGGAAGCGACGGCAGATCGCACTTGTGACCCCGTTCGTGCTGCCTGCACGGAGACCATCCTTCCCCCACGGCCGGAGCATCTTGTATTTCCAGATCTACATGGACTAGATGTACCATCATAGGTGGATCAGATATCCAAGATGGAGGTGAAGGGATGGCTAAGACTAGCGTCGATATCGATATGGAGAAGCTCGACAAGGTGCGGGGGATCCTGGGAACCGAGTCCATCCGGGAGACCATCAGCGCCGCGTTCCGCGAGGTGATCCGCATGGCGGCCGTTCGCGACCTGGTAGCCCTCGGCGAGTCGGGCGCGTTCGACTTCCTTCTTGAGCCAGGTGCCGAGGAGCGGATGTGGGGCTGACCCGCTACCTCGCCGACAAGAGTGCGCTTGCCAGGCTCCACCTGCCTGCCGTCCGCGAGGAACTGGAACCTCTCATGATTCGGGCACTGGTCGGCATCTGCGGCGTCACCGAACTGGAGATGCTGTACTCCGCCAGGAACATCCAGGAACGGGCCCGGATGAAGGAGCAACTCGAAGCGTCCCTCGACCGCGTCGACATCCCCGAAGACATCTGGGAGCAGGCCGCCGAGATCCAAGAGGCGCTGACCGAGCAGGCCCAGCACCGTTCGGCCTCGATCCCCGACCTCATCGTCGCAGCAACCGCCCGCGCCCGCAGCTTGGAGATCCTGCACTACGACCAGGACTTCGAGACGATCGCGCGCCATACAGAGCAGCCAACACGCTGGATCGTCCCACCCGGCACGGTGTAATCCGGTCGCATCCAAGCAGAGACTGGCCCGCTGCGGTCCTCGAGACGCTGGCCCATGGCCACGCGAGCACTTTTCAAGGCCCCCCTGGCGAGGGACCTCGGCCCCAGGATGGACGCCGCCGCCTGGTCGAGGTTGTCGGGTGGCTGAGGCGCAGGCCCGGTCATCCCGGCGGCGCGCTTGACGCCATATAACGAGCACCGTCAGCACGCACATCAGCATCTATGGCAAGCTCCGGGTCCGTGACCGGTCCGCGGCCGTGCAGCGCGCGGGAACTGCGGTTGCTGGCGGCCGGCCGCACACGTTAGCCCGGCGGTCACCTGATCCCGGTGATGCGGGCTCACCTGCTAGCCCCTGACCATGGCCTCATGGACCCAGCATCCGCCTGGTACACGATCCGGATAAACGGCCACCTCGGCGCCACGGTCTTGTCTGCTTTCCCGGCGCTGGTCTCGCAGCGGCATGGCGCACACACCGTGCTGACCGGCATCCTGGACCGGTCCGCGCTATACGGCGTGCTGGCTGAGATCGAGGCGCTCGGCCTCGAACTCCTCGAGGTCCGCCAGCTCGCACCGCAACGCGAATCACCAGAATCAGGTGACAGCCGTTCACCTTGACGGCCGCTAGCGTCAGGCGCACCAGGCCGTGCTTCGAGAAGGTGCCGCTCCCATGACCAGTGCCCCCGTGCGCGACCCGCTCGCCGCTGGCAGCGCCGAGGAGCGTCACATGGGAGGGTGGTCAGGGTTGCTGGCGGTCATGGCGTCACTACTTGTCCCTTGCCGACCACGGTGATGCCGCCGCTGGACGTTATGAAACCGTGGGCCCGGTCGTGTTCCTTGTCCACCCCGACCGTAGCGCCCTCCAAAACTACTACATTCTTGTCCAGAATGGCGTTCTGGACGACGGCCCGGCGGCTGACACGGGAATTGTGCAGTATCACTGCCCGGTCCACCCGGGAATCGCTTTCCACCCGGGCTCCCGGCGACAGGACCGAGTTACGCACCAGCCCGCCAGAGATGACGACGCCGTTGGTGATCACGCTGTCGATCGCCCGGCCCGTGCGGCCGCCTTCGTCATGCACGAGCCTGGCCGGCGGTTGCGAAGGCACCTGGGTCAGGATCGGCCACCGGTCGTTGTACAGGTTGAACAACGGATGCACCGCGCACATGTCCATGTGCGCGTCGAAATAGGAGTCGAGCGTCCCGACGTCCCGCCAGTGGTCCACGTCGCGCGTCTGGGTACCGGGAACTTTGTTCTGCAGGAAGTCATAGGCGTGTGCGGCGCCCTGTCGCACCAGCATGGGAATGATGTCGCCGCCCATGCTGTGCCCGCTGCCGCCGTCGGCTGCGTCCTTCTTCAATGACTCCACCAGCACATCCCGGTCGAACATATAGGTGCCCATAGACGCGAATGCCTCATCCGGCTGGCCAGGCCGCCCCGGAGGGTCGGCAGGCTTTTCCAGGAACGCCTTGATGCGGTGGCCGTCCGGGGCGGTCTCCACCACGCCGAAATCCGTTGCCTGCATCCTCGGTACAGGAATCGCCGCTACCGTGACTCCCGCACCCCAGGCCGTGTGCTGGTCGATCATCTGCATCGGGTCCATCCGGTACACGTGGTCGGCCCCGAAGACCGCCACGAGGTCGGGCCGGTCGTCATAAATGAGGTTCAGCGACTGGTAGATCGCGTCCGCCGAGCCGGTCTGCCAACGCGGGCCAAGCCGCTGCTGCGCCGGGACGGGCGTCACATAGTCGTCTAGCAGGCTGTTGAGCCGCCAGGTGGTGGTGATATGCCGGTCCAGGCTGTGGCTCTTGTACTGGGTGAGCACGCAGATCCGGCGGATACCCCCATTGACCAGGTTGGACAACGCAAAATCCACCAGCCGGTACAGGCCGCCGAAGGGAACAGCTGCTTTGGCCCGGTCCGCGGTCAAAGGCGCAAGGCGCTCACCTGCGCCGCCTGCCAGAATCATTCCCAGGACCCGCTGTCGAGCCATGTCCACCTCCCGGCGCTCAGCCTCGGGATGCCAACGTACTCCTGCGTCGGAGCTGCCCGGCAAGGGCGGCGCCCCCGCGCCGCACACAGCCGTGGACGTCCATGACCAGGGCAGCGGCGACCAGGGCCGATGCGGACCAGGGCCGAAATTGATGCTCGTGTCCGCGCCTGCTGGCTTCGGCAAGACGACGCTACTTGGCCGGACACGTTACGAGTATGTTTCTGAACAGGGGTACAGATGCAGGCTTAGGAGGTCCCGAGCCCCGAGCGGTCCGGCCACGCCCATCGATTACGAGGACGGTGAGACGGCATGGCGAGACACGCGGACACTCCCAGGCCAGTACATGACGTGATCGTGGTCGGTGCGGGCGCCTCGGGGGCGCCGCTGGCCGCGCGGCTCAGTGAGGACCCCGCCCGGAGGGTGCTGCTGATCGAGGCAGGGCCGGACAAGCCGACCACTGAATCGTTCCCCCCGGACCTGCTGAACGCGGCGGCGTTGACCGGCGGGCTGCCCTCGCACCCGGACAACTGGGCGTTCGTGGCGAACCTGACCCCGGAGCTGCCCTACTCGGTGGCGCGGGGAAAGATCCTGGGCGGCTCCACCGCCCTGAACGGCACCTACTACGTCCGGGCCCGGAAGGAGGACTTCGGAAGCTGGGTCGCCAGGGGCAATCCGGAATGGTCGTACGAGAAGGTGCTGCCCTTCTACAAGAAGGCAGAAAAGGACCTCTTCTACGGCGAGACGGTGGTGCACGGCGGCTCCGGCCCGATACCAATCACCCGGACCCAGCCGGAGGACTACCGGCCGCTGGCGAGGGCGTACGCCGCGGCGTTCGCCGAACTCGGCTTCCGCGAGGAGCCGGACAAGAACGACCAGCAGCCACCCGGCTATGGCCCGGTTCCCCGCAACGCCGTCGACGGCGTCCGGATCAACACCGGCATCGCCTACATCAACCCACACCGGCAGCGCCCCAACCTCACGATCCGCGGGAACACCCTGGCCCGGAAGGTCGTGTTCGACGGCACCCGGGCCACCGGGCTGGAGGTGGAGACCGACGGCCAGGTCGAGACGATCGGGGCCGGGCAGATCGTGCTGTCGGCCGGGGCCTTCAACTCCCCGCACCTGCTCCTGCTGTCCGGCATCGGCCCGGCCGCCGAGCTCACCGCGGCCGGCGTGCCAGTGATCGAGGACCTGCCCGGGGTGGGCAAGGACTTCTCCGATCACCCCGACATCTTTGTCACCTGGGTCGCCCGGCACAAGCCCAATCCACACGGTCTGCACACCCAGTTCGAGAACGTGCTGAACTGGACCGCGAAAGACTCCCCTTACCCGGGGGGTGACCTGGAGATCCTGCCCTTCCTGGAGTCGTTCGGCAGGTTGCTGCTGATTGGTGGCGGCTCCCCCATCGCCACGATCCTCGGGCAGGCCCTCCACCCGGTTAGGTTCATAGAGTCACTCAAAGGGATCTCCCTCCGCCGTCTTTTCGAGCAGCTGGAGTCCGAGAGCGCGCTGTTCTTCGCGGCCTCGGTGCAGCAGGAAGATTCGCGCGGTCAGGTCACGCTGGTGTCCAGCGACCCCAGGACCCAGGTCAAGATCGACTACAACTACCTGTCCGCGGACAACGATCTGCGGCGGATGCGGGAGGTCATCCGCACCGGCGCGCGGGTCCTGCAGACGCAGGCGATGAAGCCGTGGTTCAAACGGTTCGCCGAGATCAGCCAGAAGACCCTCGATGACGATCAGGCACTGAACAAGTGGATGCGATCCCACCTCGCCACCGCGATCCACGCCTGCGGAACCTGCAAGATGGGCCCCTCCCCCGCCGGCGGAGACGTGGTCGACCAGTACGGCCGCGTGCACGGCGTCACCGGACTGCGCGTCACGGACACCTCGATCTTTCCCCTCGCCCCGAGCCGTGGCCCCGCCGCCACCGCGATCATGGTCGGCGAACGGATCGCCGATTTCATCCGCACCGGCGCCGACAGCACAACCACTACCGACACCCAGCCCGGGTGACATCATCCACCGCGTAGCTGGAGCCCATCCGTGTCCGCTGACCCTCAGATGTCGAGGCGGTCCTTTCCGCCGCGCATCGCGGTCAGGAGCCGCTCGATGTCCTCCGGTGAGAGCCGCCGCTCCCATTCGCTGACCACCCAGCGCAGGACGAAGCCCTCCGGCGCAGGCACTACCGAGGTGAGCATGATGCCGCCGGGCAGCACCGGCAGGGACAGGTGAAAGGCCGGGAAACGCAACGACAGGCGCCGGTTACGCAGATGCAAGGCGCGCGGCTGGATGCGGATCGCCCGCCCTTGAGCGCCTGCTTCCACTTCCAGGCGCGCCCACGGCGCGCGTGCCACGGCGAGCTGCGGACTGCCTGCCTGCAGCGTCAGGTTGAGCCGGGGCGACCTGGTAGCCAGCCAGCGGGACGCAGCCGAGGCGGGGACCAGCGCTTCGCACAGCACGGGCGCGGCCACGAGCATCGGCCGCGTGCCCGGCCTGACATGCACGTTCCTGGCCTGTATCTCCATCCGCTCCAGCTGGTAACCACCCCAGCCGATGTCCCGTGCGGCGATGGTGACCTGGCCGTACTGGCCCACGGCCCGGGCGAGATCGGGGCCCTCCACCGAAATGTCGGTCAGGAACAGCGTCAGGTCATGCCCGCGGAACCGGAACGCCCGCTTCTTCCCGATCAGCAGGGAACGCGCCGCGCCCACCATCATCACGAGCGGGTCGCCGGGAAAGGCTCCCGGCTGTGGCATGCCGAGCGAGGCGGCCGCGGCCGAGGATGCGGAGAAAACCTCTCCCCAATTCCGTTTCAATTCGTCGGCCCAGGAACGGTAAAACGGCAACCAGTCAGCCATGGCCACATGCTGGCACAGCGAGCACCTCCCCTCGCAACGGGCCAACCTCACTAGTTGGCCGCTCCGGAGCATCCGGCTGGCCGCTGCCTACCCCGGCCCGGTGGGCACGTCCTCCGGCTGGCCTGGCTGACCTGGCTGTTCTGGCGGACCCAGCTGACCTGGCGGACCCGGCTGGGCTGGCGGACCCGGCTGGGCTGGCGCGGCGGTGGCCTGCCAGATATCGCGGACGATTATCTGGATCGCGCCCGCAGTGGGTATGGCGATCAGCGCGGCGACGAAGCCGCCGAACAGGCCGCTGAGCCAGTCGCCGAGCGACGCGCCCACCAGGACGGCTATCAGGACGAGCAGCGGGTTGATCCGGACCGTTTTGCTCATGACGATCGGGTTCAGGACATGATTTTCGATCTGGGTGTAGGCGAGGAAAACGACGAGCGTGACGATTCCCGCGGTGAGCGAGTGCCCGGCCGCGAACAGCACCGTTGGGATGCCGGCCAGCGCACCCCCGATCATGGGGAGGAAATCGACCAGCGCTACCCAGAGCGCCCACAGCAAGGCGAAGGGAACGCCGGTGACGAGCAGCGTGACGAACACCACCGAACCCGCGATAACCGATGTGAGCAGGTTGCCCAGCATGTAACCGGCGATCGAGCGGTTCACCTGCCCGGCGAGCCGGGTATACCGGGCCGCCCGGTCGGCCGACATCTGGCCGAGGATCCCGGTGCGCATCTTGGGGCCCTCCAGGAGCAAGAGCAGGACGAGCACGAAGATGGTCGCCAGCTCTAGCACCAGGGTCAGCGCGCCCTTGCCCACGGCCAGGGCGGGCTTGCCGAGCGACTGCCCGAAGCTCACTAGCTTGGGCGCGTTCTGCTGCACCCACGCCTGGACGTGATACCGGCGCACCAGGTGACCGAGCCATCCGGTGCCGTTCTGGGCACTGGCCACGTATCCCGGGAGGCGCTGGGCGAAATGAGAGATCCCGTTGATCAGCGGGTAGCCGAAGGCGACGGCCAGCCCGGCGAAGACCAGCGCGGCCAGGACGGTGACGACGGTGACCGCCAGGCCCCGGCGTGGCACAAACCGCTGTTGCAGCGCGAACACCAAGGGGTTCAGCAGCAGCGCGATGAATCCCGAGATGACGATCAGAAGCAGGACATCCCGCAGCCGGTAGACGACCTTGCCCAGCAGATAGACGGCAACGACGACCCCGACGGTGGTGAGGATCGTGCGCAGCGGGATATTCCGTGACTCCGCAGCCTTCCACAGGCGTGTCAGCCGGGCGTCCTGCGGTGGCTCGCCTTCCATCTGCCAAGCATGACAGCTCCGGCCGGCGGTTTGCCCAGAGCCGGCCACGTGGCAAGATCGAAGATGCGATGTCCATGGACCTGACAGTGATCCTCGAACACCGGCCGGGAGAGCTGGCCCGGCTGGGAGAGATCGCTGGCGAAGCCGGCGTCGGCATTCGCGGGCTTGCGGCGTTCACTGGTGAGGGCAGGGGTGTCGTCCACCTGCTTCTCGACGACGAGGCCGTGACCCGGTGCCGGCAGGCGCTCGAGCGCGCCGGAATGGGGATCGCCGACCAGCGCGAGGTCCTTGTTGTCGCCCTCGAGGACCGCCCCGGCGCCCTTGGCGAGCTGACCAGGCAACTCGCCGACGCCAACGTCAACGTTGACCTTGCCTATACCGCCTCCGGCGGCGTGCAGGTCGTTATTGCCACCGACGACCTGACCAGCGCTCGCGCCACGCTCCGGTAGACCGCCTGCTGCGGGCGGCCGTTGTCGCCAGCTGTCTCAATCTCCGCCTGGCCTTACCCAGCCGGTTCACAGGCCACGTTCGATGGGCAGGACGCCCTGGTCAGCAGCCTTCACCAGCGCCGCATGGTCCGCCTCGGTCTGGTCGGCGTACAGCCGCGCGAATCGCGCCAGCGCAATGTCGAGACGGTCGGAAGAGCCGGCGTAACTGACGATCATGGATGCGCCGCTCGTGCGGGCATGACCTTTGGCCAGGAGGTGCCCGATGATCGCGGCATAGTCGGCCAGCGCTGCGCCGTCAATGGAGTCCAGGGCGACAGTCCCTTTCATGTTCCTGAACTGACGCACGTAATACTGATGGTCGCCGACGGTCGTCCAGCCCAGCAACGGGTCGCTCACCGTCTGCAATGCCTGCTGGTACTCGACCACCCGCTGGCCCTGGTGGGCGTGCCAGGCCGACTCACCGTGGACGTAACGGGCCAGAACTGACCGCCGCGCCTGCTTCAGCTGCAAGAACACAACGTCATCAGGGCTGCTGCCTTCGAGCAGCGCCACATACGCTCGGAGTCCGACGCTGCCGACGCCGACCACTTTGTGGGCGATATCGATCAGGGTGTAGCCCCCCAGAGCCCTTCGCCAGTGCGGAGCAAGGGTGCCCAGATAGTCATCGAGCCCCCGTGCAACCTGGTCTGCCTCGGCGTAGCTGAGCCGGGTGATCAGCGGGAAGTCTTCAACAATGCGGCGTTGCCCATCCCGCTCGCTGGTGAACTTAGGGAGCGCCCGGTCGCTGGTTCCCCGGCGTGCACGGGCCGCGGCCTGTTTGATCTCGGCCCGCAGTGACTTGTCCTTCGTGCTCTCATGCAGATGGTCGACGTCGAGGCGCTGGTAGGACCGGGCCAGCAGCGCGGTTGAGGCGAGATCCCGGACCTCTTCGCGGTATCCGGCGGCACATTGCAAGACCGCCGATTCACACTCCTGCTCGCTTGCGCCATTCTGGCGGCCTGCGACCCAGATACTCGCGACCAGCCGCCGGAGGTCCCACTCCCATCCGCCGGGGTGCGCCTCATCAAAGTCGTTCAGGTCAATGACGAGGTCTCGTTCCGGGGAGGCGTAGAAGCCGAAGTTGCCCATATGCGAGTCACCGCAAATCACCGGAGTGATACCAGTGGACGGCAACCGGGCAACGTCCTCGGCCATAACGATCGCGGCACCGCGCATGAACCCATACGGTGAGGCGGCCATTCGCCCCACTCTCACCGGGATCAGCCAGTCGAGCCTGCCGCGATGCGACTCGGTGATCAGCCGCACCGGGTCGGGCCGGTCGGCCGGCGCGGACCAGTCACCCAGGGAGCTGCGCGGAACCTGCCGCCGGAGCTCTTTGCCTATCCGGTACCGGTCGCGCCGCGACGTTGACCGCTGGCGTAGTGACGTAAAAGCTGCGCTATCGGCTGCGGCAAGGACGACGTGAGCGTGCGCAGGAACGCCTTCGCTGGTTGCCTGGACCATTGTCTTCTCCAACCTTGCGTGGCCGTATCCGGATGGCAGCATGCCGTGGCACCGAGCTGGCCAAGGCAGTTCCATCATCATCGGCCGATACTGGCCAGCTCGGCCAGGTCATCGCCCACCGCGCGGCATAGGCTCCGACTGGCTGCGCGCACATTCCGGCGGCGCGAACCGGGGCAGGAGGCACCCATGAGTCATCCTGGAGATCTGCTGCTGTCGGTCCGTGGTGAGGCACGGCAGACGGTATCTCCCGACTCGGCCACGGTGGCCGCCGCGATCGAGGTGCCGCGGGCATCGAAGACGGAGGCGCTGCGGGCGGCTGCCGCGGACCTGGACAGCCTCACCGCCGACCTTGCGGCGCAGGGCGGTGTCGCACTCGATGCCGGCACCGGGCGGCGCCCGCTGACGTGGTCGGCGCGGTCGGCGACCACCCATGAGGAGCGCGTCCCGGACGGCAGGACCGGGCGTTACGAGCCAACCGGGCGGGTGACCGCGCTGGTAGAAGTCATGATCACCGTGCGGGACTTTGACCTCCTGGACGCGCTCGGGGACGTCCTGGCCACGCACGAAACGGTCAGCGTGCACCAGGTCATGTGGCACGTCGACTGGGACAATCCCGCCTGGCACGACACGCGGGCAGCGGCCATCCAGGCCGCCATCCGGAAGGGCCGCGATTACGCCGCCGCGCTCGGAGGGTCGCTGCGCAGCGTGCAGCACATAGCCGACGCCGGGCTCCTCGGCGGCGACAACGCTCAGCCCCGGTTCATGGGCGGCGTGGCGGCGCGGGCGTTCAGCCGGGGCGGCGAGGAATCCGGTACACCCTCACTTGATCCGGTTCCCCAGGAGCTGACCGCCATCGTCGAAGCCCGCCTCACCGCCGATGGCGTGACCTTGCCCGTGCCATAACCCGCAGACGGGGCCGTGATCATCGCCGGGTATCGGCGGGTATCGGCGGGGCCCATCCTGGCCGTGGGATGAGGCAGAAGGGATGACCGGCTGGATCGGCGTAGACGCCGTCGCCGTCGAGCTTCGCCGCGCCGAGCGCGAGGACGCGCGGGCCAGAGACGGCTACGTCCTCCACCATGATGTCGAGGTGAAACTGTTGCGGCACGGCGGGGTCCGGCCACGTGGGCCGGCGGTGGCCGGGGGCGAGCTGGAACGCCAGGCCGGACGAGGAGTCATTGGCCGCGACAACGACCCAGTCGTCGCTCTGGTAGGTAATCGGCTGTCCTAGCAAGGCCGAGTAAAACTCAGCCAGGGCGCCGGGGTCGGGAGAGTCGAGGACCACGTGATGCAGACGTCCGATCATGACGACGATGCTGCCACTCCGGCGTCTACGGGCAGAGAAACTGGCACATGGGCCAGCGTCGGTTTTTTATCTGACATTGCGTGATTTGGGTGACAGGATTCCGCTACGGGTACTGATGATGCGCTGGTGGCGGTGGGGCCCGGAAAACCGGCACACCATGCCCGTACACTTCAACCACGCCCGCGAGAACCCGCGACACGCCCGAGACCGCCAACTTATAAACAGGCGCTGCCATGCGACCCAGAAGTCTGCCCATCGCGGCGGGGCTGGGCAGAGCACGGCGGGCGGCTGAGCTTTTCATAGCTAGCTCAGAGGTTGACCGCAGCGGACACGAAATTTGCTAGGCGACAACGGTGACGTGACGTCAATCGCTTCGTGGCTGCGGCCTGCCCCGGCGCGGTCCGGCGCACCGGCCGGCGGTGCGGCGTGACCGCTTTCACGCAGGGGCGGCAGGCCCAGGCGGGCTGGGCCCCGGGCGCGCCGGTGAAACCTCCGGCCCGCGCCCATCCGGCTGCTGTCCTGGCCGTGATCGCGGCGGGCGGTCTCGCCGCGATCGCTTTGTGGTGGACCGGCACGCCCCCCATTCACGGGCTGGGTGACTGGCTGACCAACGCCGGGCGCCTTACCGGGCTCGCCTGCGGGTACGGCGTGGTGGTCCTTATCGCGCTGATGGCGCGGCTCCCGCCGCTCGAACGCGGTATCGGCGCTGACCGGCTGGCGCGCTGGCACGCGATGGGCGGCCGCTACATCGTCAGCCTGGTGGTCGTGCACGCGCTGCTCATCACCTGGGGCTACGCGGTGACCGCGCATACCAACGTGATCAGCCAGACGAAGACGCTGCTGGTGAGCTACCCGGACGTGCTCGCGGCGACGTTCGGCGGCCTGATGCTGGTCGGGGTCGGGATCAGCTCCGCGCGCGCCGCGCGCCGGCGCCTCCGTTACGAGACGTGGTACTACCTGCACTTCTATACCTACCTGGCGGTCGCGCTGGCGTTCAGCCATCAGTTCGCGATTGGCGCCGAGTTCATCTCGAACCTCGGCGCCCGGGTCGTCTGGGGCAGCATGTACGCGGGCGTGGCCGCCGCGATCGGCTGGTACCGGTTCGTCACGCCGGCCCGCCAGGCGGCGCGGCACCGGCTGCGCGTGCTGTCGGTCCAGCCGGAAGGACCGGGCATCGTCAGCATCGTGATCACCGGCCGGCATCTGGACGAGCTGCGCGCCGAAGCCGGGCAGTTCCTCCGGTGGCGGTTCCTGACCCGGGGCCTGTGGTGGACGTCCCTGCCGTATTCACTGTCCGCGCCGCCCCTGCCGGACCGGCTGCGCATCACCGCCAAGGAATCCGGCGGGCACAGCCAGGCCCTGGCGACGCTGCGGCCCGGGACCCGGGTGCTCGCCGAAGGGCCGTACGGCGCGCTCACCGCCGGGGCCCGGCGGCAGCGCAAGGTGCTGCTGATCGCCGGCGGCGTCGGCATCATGCCGCTGCGTGCGCTGTTCCAGGCGATTCCGGCCGGGCCCGGCGATCTGGGGCTCATCTACCGGGTCAGCCGCGACAGTGACGTGGTGTTCCGCCGTGAGCTCGAACAGCTCGCCCGGCAGCGCGGCGCGCAGCTGTGGATCATCAGCGGCCGCCGCGCCGACCTCGGCGGGGATCCGCTGACCCCGGCGGCGCTCATCGCGAACATCCCCGACCTGGCCCATCACGACGTCTATCTGTGCGGGCCGCCCGGCATGACCGCCGCCGTCACGCAAGCGCTGCGAGCCGCCCGCGTGCCAGCGCGGCAGATCCACCACGAATCCTTCGAGTTCTGACCGCCCGGAAGGCACTGTCCGCCATGCGCCGCATCATCCTCGCGATCGTCAGCACGACCGCCGCCCTGGTCTTCCTGCTGACCTTCAAGACGCACAGCGTCGGCTCCCTCACCGCGCCGCCGGCCGCGGTCGGCACGCCCAGCGCCAGTGCGGGCGGCGGTTCGGGCACATCAGGCGGGACGGGCACGAGCAGCGGGGCCTCCCCCACCCCCAGCAGCACGGGGCGCTGGCACGGGGCGCCGGCACCACGTCGACGAAGACGGTGACCGGCGCGGCGGCCGACACCATGTACGGGCCCGTCCAGGTGCAGATCACGGTCAAGAACGGCAAGCTCACCGCCGCTGACGCCACCGTCTATCCCACCGAAACGCCACGTGACGCACAAATCAACGCCTACGCCATCCCGCAGCTCGAGCAGGAGACCGTCGCCGCCGGCAACGCGAAGATCAACGCGGTCTCCGGCGCCACCTACACCTCCAACGGCTACATCGCCTCGCTGCAGAGCGCCCTGGACAAGGCGGGCATCTGATCTGAGCAAGCGGGTCTGGAGCATGGTGGGCGCCGGTGACCTGCACTCCCAGACGGCGAGCCCGCGGCCGCCTTACCCCATGGGCGAGCCGAAGCGGATGACGTTACCGTCAGGGTCGACAACGGCGCCTTCGTGCTGGCCCCATTCCGTGTCCTGCGGTGAATGAACCTCGGCGCCTGCGGAGCGCCACGCCGCCGCCAGGTCGTCGGCGTCGTTGACGAAGAGGTACGCCGAGCTAGTGTGGCGGTCGTCCTCGGGCGCGACACCAAGGTGGATCTCAATGCCGCCGCGGGAGGCGTAGCCGTAGCCGCCTCCTGCGTACGCGCGGACGGTGAAGCCGAGTCGCTGGTAGTGCTCCATCGCCGCATCGAGGTCATGGACGGCAAAGATCGGCGCTATACGTTCCATGGTGTCAGCCTCGCATAGGACGGGCGTGCGCCCAGGCGATGGACGCCGCGGGCATCCCTGCCGCTCCGGCATGACAGGCTGACCAGCCACCTATCCGGCTGCCCATGAACGATGCCTGAATGCACGCCGGATAAGTTCTCGCGATGCGGCGATATGGGTTCGGGCCTCGTAGTCAACACAAATAAGGGAGAAAGCCCGCAGAAATAGAGCCGGTAATTTCACTTTCGCAGGGCCGGGAAACCGGCGAAGTAACCACGAAAGGAAATGCCAGAATGAGTTTCCGTTCACCTCTCCCCAAGCCGCAGCCGGTGCACGTGCACAGCAAGCCGGCGCCGAAGAAGGCCGCACCGAAGGATGTCAGCCATCTGAGCTCTGGCCGCACAGGCAGGATCGCGAGATACTCCAGGAAGGGTGATTCACCATGACCGGGGATCGATCGAGGATCGGAAGGTCGCCGAGACCGATGTCGTGACCAGGCTCAGCCGCCCAAGTGGCAGCCCGGCCTGAGCGCAGGCGTCGGCGTCTTCGTAGGGGGAAACGCCATGAGCGTCAGCAGCACCACCGGCGGCCGATCGCGGAGCCTGATCCTGACGGCGATGATCTTCGCGGTCGCGATGACGTTCATCGACCAGACGATCGTGTCGATCGCCGCGCCCACGATTCAGCATGACCTGGGCCTGTCCAGTAGCGGCATGCAGTGGGCCATCAACGCCTACCTGCTGACGCTGGCGGCGCTGTTCGCCTTCGGCGGCCGGCTGGCCAACACGGTCGGGCACCGCAGGATGGTCGTGCTGGGGGTGGTCATCTTCGCGGGGGCGTCGGCGCTGTGCGGCGCGACGCCGGCCGGGGGTGCGGCGGAGGCGTGGCTGGTGGCGTTCCGGGCGGTGCAGGGCGTGGGCGGGGCGATCATGTTCCCGGCCGCGATCGCCATCGTGGTGGAGACGTTCGATCTGCGCTCGCGGGGCCGGGCGCTCGCGCTGTTCTTCGGTATCGCGGGAGGGCTGACCGCGATCGGCCCGATCGCCGGCGGGTACCTGATCCAGTGGACCTGGCGGGCGATCTTCTGGATCAACATCCCGGTCGCCCTGATCGCGCTGGCGCTGATCGCCATCTCCAAGCCGCCGGACGAATCCCGGCCCGCGCCGATGGATTACCGCGGCCTGGTCCTGATCGCCGGCGGGGTGGGGCTGAGCGTGTTCGGGTTCCAGCAGTCGGCCCTGTGGGGCTGGGGCAACCCGGCCATCGAGGTGTGCATCGCCGCGGGCGTGATCCTGCTGATCGTGTTCGGCGCCGTCGAGCTGCGGACCGAATCGCCGCTGATGAACGTGCGCATCTTCGCCAATCGGCCGTTCTTGGTGGAGAACATCATCCTGGGGATCGCGATGATGGCGTTCATCCCAGTGTTCTTCTTCGCCAGCATCTACGGGCAGATCGCGCTGGCCGAGAAGGCCACCACGTCCAGCCTGCTCATCTTGTACTTCTTCCTCGGGTTCGTGGTCTGCGCGCAGATCGGCGGCCGGATGCTGGACCGGATCGGGGCCAAGCGGCCGGTGGTGCTCGGCTGCGCCCTGGCCACCGCCGGCTTCGCGCTGTGGGCCGGGAAGGTCACCGACCTGCACGCCGGCCCCCAGGTGATCTGGATCGTCATGGCCGGGGCCGGGATGGGGCTGATGCTCGGCCAGGCCAACACCGACGCGATCAACCGCGCCTCCCGGTACTCCTACGGCGAGGCCACCGGCATCACCCAGACCGTCCGCAACTACGGCGCCAGCCTCGGCTTCGCCATCCTGGGCACGGTCCTGATCACCGAATTCCGGTCCCGGATCACCGCCTCGCTCACCGGACAGGGGCTCCCCGGGCCGGCTGCCTCAGCCGAGGCAGCCAAGATCGCCCAGCTGCAGGGCGGCAGCAGCAACATCACCGCCATCCCGGCGTTCATTCGCGCCGACTTCGCCACCGCCACCCGCGACGTGCTCTACGGGATGGCCATCGTCATGGCCGCCGCCGCCCTGGTCGCGCTGCGCGGCCTCAAGGGCGGCGTCCAGGAAGACACCGAGCGCGTGGTGGCGGCCGCCGGCGCCGAGGCGCCCAGCAAGGACCCAGGCGCCAATGTACCCCGACGCAGGTAAGGGAGACCCGGCATGCCTACCGTGACAGTACAAGGATCCGTCACCTTGCAGCAGGCCGCGACGGCGCTGCAAGACAAACTCGGCAGCCACTACGAGGTAACCACGCACGGCAGCGGTACCCAGGAGGCACTGAAGGTAAAGCAGTCGGCGGCTTCGACCGCCACCGTGCACCTGGACCAGGACGGGAACGCCACCACGTTCCACGTCCACGGCGGCGGCCTGGTCATCTCGCGCATGGTCAACGAGTTCGGCATCGCCAAGAAGGTAGCCGCGGCGATCAATGAAGCCTTCACCACCCATCCCGCCAGCTGACGGCTGCGCCGAAGGAGATCGTCATGCCCGTCATCGTCGTGACCCGGCTGCGGCTGAGGGACCCCGCGCTCCTGGATGAGTTCTTCACCGATGCCGTCGCCGCGATCGAGCAGGCGCAGAAGTCGGACGGCAACCTCGGTGCCGACGCGCTGGCCGACGCGAACAACGCCTGGTGGAGCGTCAGCGCCTGGCAAGACCGTCGCTCGATGCAGGCCTTTGTGGACAGGGAGCCGCACCTGGGCATCGAGAAACACCTCGATCATTTCTGCGACGAGGCGACGTTCGTCGACTGGGAGCAGGGCAGCCCCGGCCTGCCGGACTGGCAGACGAGCTGGCGCCACCTCTCCGCCGACGGCAAGGCGGCAGAGCTCACGCACCCTTCAGCCGCCAACCAGACTCGTGATTTCCCCCCGCCAGTCGAGCCACCTCCCAGCGTCTCCTGAAGCAGCCAGCCAGAGCCACTAGCCCGGGCTGACCTGCCGCCGCGGAACGACACGGGCTTCACCGGGACCACCCGGCCTGCTCGGCCTCGGTGACCAGGTGGCCCGCCATGAGCCGGGCTCCCACGGCGCTCGCGAGCTGCGGCGCGGCGCCGGCCCCGGCGAGGCCGAGCGGGGCGAGCCGGGCGAGCCGGGCGAGCTTCGGCCGCAGTGGCTCGAGAGCCTCCGGGCGGGTGGCCGCGAGCACGACGAGGTCGGGACGCGTGGCCTCGACGGCGCGCTCCAGCTCCTCGACCGGGGTGCTCGTCCCGAAGTAATCAATCCGCCACCCGCTGCGGTTGAGCACGATGCCGAACATCATCAGCGCCATATCGTGCTGCTCCCCCGGTGGGCAGGCGAGCACGGCGCGTGGCCCGTGCCCGGCCCCCCAGCCGCGGGCAAGCCCGGCGAGCCGGCCACGGATGATGTTGCTGGCGAAGTGCTCCTGGGCGATGCTGGCCGTCCCCCGCTCCCACCGCCCGCCCAGTTCGGCGAGATAGGGGAGGACGACGTCCCGCAGGACAGTGATCAGCGACAGGTCAGAGAAAAGCCGGTCCAGTACGGCCTGCGCGGCTGGTTCGTCGAAGGCGTCGAGGGCCTGCCGCAGGGCCGCGGAAAGCTCACTCACCATGGACGCGGCGAGGTCGGGCCCGGCGGACGGCGCGAGGTCGGGCCCGGCGGACGGCGCGAGGCCCACACCGTCACCCCTGTCCTCGCGAAGCACGGTGCGCGCGGCCTCAGCAGCGGAAAGACCGCCGGCCAGGTGGGCCTGCATCCGGCGGACCCGCATCTCGTCCGCCTCGGAGTAGAGCCGGAAACCGCCCGCTGAGCGCACCGGCTGCAGCAAACCGTAGCGGCTCTCCCAGGCCCGGAGGACGTGGCCGCTGACCCCGAGCCGCCGGCCGAGTTCACCGATGCGCAGCAGCGGGCGATCCCCGGGAAGGTCCATGCAAAACATTCTACAACTATTAGACAAACATTTGACAGAATAGCGGCAAGAGACCTACGTTTGTCTAGACAGACCTTCGACGAAGTTTGGACAATGAACTCTGACGCTACGGGCAAGACGGCTAAGCCGGGACCCACCCGTGCGGCCTGCGGGCCAGGCGCCCCGGCCAATTCCGCACGGCCGTCGGTGGCCGTGATCGGCGCGGGAGTGTCCGGGCTTACCGCCGCCTACCTGCTCTCCCGCACCCACGACGTCGCCCTGTTCGAGGCGGCGGACCGGCTCGGCGGCCACGCGCACACCCATGACGTCACGGACTCGGATGGCCGCCGGCATGCTGTCGACAGCGGGTTCATCGTCCATAACGACGTGACCTATCCCTGGCTGCGCAAGCTCCTCGGCGAACTGGACGTCGAGGTGCGGCGCACCGAGATGAGCATGAGCGTCCGCTGCGAGGGGTGCGGGCTGGAGTATGCCGGCGGCCGCGGGCTGCGGGGCGTCTTCGCCCAGCCACGCCGGCTCATCGACCCCCGGTTTGCCCGGCTGCTCTGGCAGGTCGGAAAGTTCCACCGGCGTGCGTCGGCCTTCCTGCGCACGAGCGACGACGAGAACCTCACGACGTACGGTGAGTTCCTGGAGCGGGAGGGCTTCAGCGGCTACTTCATCGCCCATTACGCCGTTCCGGTCGTCTCGTGCGTATGGTCCGCCGGGCAGGAGAAGACGCTGGCCTACCCGGCGCGCTACCTCTTCCGGTTCCTGGACAACCACGGCCTGCTCCGGGTCACCGGGTCACCTCAGTGGTACAGCATCGCCGGCGGGTCACGGACGTACGTCGAGCGGCTCGCTGGGCTGCTCCGGGACGTGCGGGTGGCCCACGCCGTCACCGACGTCACCCGGCGCGCGGACGGCGCCGAGATCCGGGACGTGACCGGGCAGATCACCCGGGTGGACCGCGTGGTGATCGCGGTCCACGCCGACCAGGCCCTCGCGCTGCTCACCGACCCGAGCGACGGGGAGGCCGCCATCCTCAAGCAGTTCGGCTACTCGGCCACCGTGGCGGTCCTGCATACCGACGGCTCGGTCCTGCCGGAGGCACGGAACGCCCGTGCGTCATGGAACTACCGGATGACATCCTGCGACCGGCCCAGCCAGGCCGCCACGGTGACCTACTGGATGAACCGGCTCCAGGGGCACCGGTCGCCGGAGGACTTCCTCGTCACCCTCAACGACCGCGAACGTCTCGACCCCCGCTCCATCGCCGCCGTCATGGACTACGAGCACCCGGTCTACACGGCCGAGGTGGTCCGGGCGCAGTCGCAGGTCGCCGGCCTCGCCACGGACCGCACGGTCTATGCCGGGGCCTACCACGGCTGGGGCTTTCACGAGGACGGCTGCCGGTCCGGCGTCGAGGCCGCCCGGCACTTCGGGGTGACCTGGTGAGCGCCGCCCCCGGCACGGTCATCCCCGGGGCGGCCAGGCAACCGGCCGGACCAGCCCAGCTGCCGGTGCTGCCGGCCCTCGTTGCCGGGCAGATCACGCACCGGCGCCCCGGACCGGTCCGTCATGCCTTCCGGCACCGGATCTACCAGTGGCTCATCGACCTCGACTCGGTCCCCCGGCAGCCCGGCTACCTCAGGCCGTTCGCCAGCTTCAGCAGCAAGGATCACCTCGGCGACCCTCGCCTGACGATCAAGGCGAACATCCAGAACTTCCTGGCGCGGGACGACGTCGACCTCGGTGACCGGGGCCGGGTCCTCATGCTCGCCAGCGCCCGCGTCCTGGGCCACGTCTTCGACCCGCTGTCCGTCTTCTGGTGCTACGACAGCAGCGGGCGGCTCGCATGCATCGTCGCGGAGGTCCACAACACCTACCGCGAGCGGCACGCTTACCTCCTGCACCCGGACGAAGCGGGCACCGCCGTGGTGGGCAAGGACTTCCACGTCTCCCCCTTCTTCGACGTCACCGGCACCTACTGGCTGCGCTTCAGGCTGATGCCGGACCGGGTGTCCACGACCGTGGTGCTGCGCCGCGAGGGTGCCGTCGCGTTCACGGCGGCCTTCCGGGGACGCCCCGAACCCGCCACCCGCCGGACCCTGGCCCGGCTGCTCATCCGCCAGCCTCTGATGACCCAGCGCGTTTCGATCCTGATCCGGGTGCACGGCATCTGGCTCTGGCTTCGCCGCCTGCCCGTCCGCCCGCACCCCCAGCACATCCGACAGCCAGGGGCCTGACCATGACCGTTTCCAGTTCCATCCGCTGGCCCGCCCTAGCCACCAGCCCGCGGGCGCCGATGCGCGCTACCATCGCCCGGCTGATCTTCGAGCGCGCCGTCACCCGGGTGCCCATCCGCGTCACCTATCCCGGCGGCCGGGTCCTCGGCGGGGGCTTGCCGGCGTCGCCCGAGTTCCAGGTCGTCCGCCCGGCCGCGTTCTTCGCCCGGCTCGGCCGCGATGCGAAGATCGGGTTCGGTGACGCCTACGTGGCCGGGGACTGGCGGGCCTGCTCGGCACCGACCTGGCCGACCTGCTGACCCCCTTCGCCTCGCGGCTGGCCACGCTGATCCCGGCTCCGCTGCAGCGGCTGCGTGGCTTCGCGGACCGGCGCGTCCCGCCGGACCTGGAGAACACCATCGACGGCTCGCGGGCCAATATTGCGGCCCATTACGACCTCAGCAACGACCTCTTCGCCGCCTTCCTGGACCCGACGATGAGCTATTCCTCCGCCTGGTTCGACGACAGCGGCCCGATCGCGGCGGCCACGCGGCTGGAGGAGGCGCAGCTGCGCAAGATGGACGGCATCCTCGACCTCGCGGGCGTCCAGGCCGGGACCCGCGTGCTCGAGATCGGATCCGGATGGGGATCACTGGCCATCCGCGCCGCGCAGCGCGGCGCCCGCGTCACGGCGATCACCCTCTCCCAGGAGCAGATGCGGCTGGCCCGTGAGCGGGTGGCCGCCGCCGGCCTGTCCGGGCTCGCCGAGGTGCGCGTGCAGGATTACCGCGAGGCCGGCGGCGAGTACGACGCCATCGTCAGCGTCGAGATGATCGAAGCCGTCGGGGAGGCTTATTGGCCTACCTACTTCGCGGCCCTTGACCGGCTCCTCGCTCCCGGCGGCAGGATCGGCATCCAGGCCATCACCATGGCGCACGACCGCTTCCTCGCCACCCGGCGCAGCTTCAGCTGGATTCAGAAGCACATCTTCCCCGGCGGGATCATCCCGTCTCTGCAAGCGGTCGACGATGTCCTCGCGGCCCACACCGCGCTGCGCGTGACGCGACAGCGCGAGCTGCGCCCGCACTACGCCCGGACCCTGCGGCTATGGCGGGAACGCTTCCTCGATCAGTGGCCGCGCATCCACGCCCAGGGCTTCGACGAGGCCTTCCGCCGGATGTGGGAGCTCTACCTGGCCTACAGCGAGGCCGGCTTCCGCAGCGGCTACCTCGGGGTCAGCCAGCTCCAGCTGACCAGGGAACCGGCATGAAGCTGACCGGAAAGGTGGCCTGGGTCGTCGGCGGGTCCAGCGGAATCGGCGCCGCCGTGGCCCGTGAACTCGCGCGCCGCGGCGCGACCGTAGCGATCTCGGCCCGCCGCGAAGACCGGCTCCGCGAGGTTTCCGGAGGGGACATGCTGGTCGCGCCGGCCGACGTCACCGACGCCGCGTCGGTCGCGGCGGCCGCCGCGCGAGTCCGCGAAGAGCTCGGGCCCATCGACCTCGCCGTGCTGTCGGCCGGCTACTGGAGGCAGATGAACCCGGGAGACTGGGACATCGGGGTCTTCGATCAGCACATCCGGACCAACCTCACCGGCATGAGCAACTCCATCGGGGCGGTGCTCCCCGGGATGCTGCGGCGGCAGCGCGGCGTCATCGCGGGCATCGCCTCCGTGGCCGGCTTCCGCGGCCTGGCGGGCGCCGAAGCCTATGGCGCGACCAAGGCGGCGCAGATCAACCTGCTCGAGTCGCTGCGTGTCCACGTCGCCCGGACCGGCGTGCACGTGACGACGATCTGCCCGGGCTTCGTGCGGACTGATCTCACGGCCGGCAATCCCTTCCCCATGCCGTTCATCATCGGGGCCGGCCAGGCCGCCCGGTTCATCTGCGACGGCCTCGAGCGCGACCGCACGGAGATCGTCTTTCCGGCGCGGACGGCCCTGCTGATGAAGGCCGCGCGGCTTGTCCCCGCGCGCGCCTGGACGGCCCTGTGGGCTCGCACCTCCATCACCGGATCCGCTGTCCGCGACCACCCGCCCATGACCAGGACACTGTGAGGACGTCATGAGAGTGCAGAAGACCGTCGTGGTCGACAAGCCGCTGGACGTGGTGTTCGGTTACCTTTCGGACTTCACCACGACCACCGAGTGGGATCCGGGCACCGTAGTCACCGTGAAGCGTGACGGCGACGGCGGAGTCGGCACCACCTACCTCAACACCTCAAGGTTCCTCGGCCGGGAAACCCAGCTGACCTATGTCGTGCGTGACCTCATCCCGGGTCAGCGCATTCAGCTGCGCGGGGAGAACAAGACCGTCATCGCCGTCGACACCATGAGCTTCCGCAGCGTCGATGCCGCCACCGAGGTGACCTACACCGCCGAGTTCACCTTCAAGGGCCTGTCCCGTCTCCTGGCCCCCTTGCTCCGGCCCGCCCTGGAGCGACTCGGCGGCGAGGCGGAGACGGGCATGCACAAGGCGCTCACCCGTGCCGGGTGATCACGCCGGCGTCGTTGCGGGGGTACCAGTGGCCTGTGCCCGCGAATCGAGGTGGAGGCAGGCCGGAAGACGGCCGCGAACAGGTGCCCCGCGTGGTGATCGCCTGTCAAGGAGCGGAAGCCATACCGCCTTCACGGCGGGAGCGCTCAAGCGGCCGCTTGCCCCATCGCGAAGATCGACCAGCTGCTCGAGGATGGCCAGCTGAGTCAGGCAAGGTCGCCAGCCTGCGTATCGCCGCGCCTGGAGCTGTCCGTACACTGCGCCCTGAGGGCTAACTGGTGCACGCACGTGAAACATCCGCACAGCGGGGCCACGCCGTCCGGGTGGCTCACCCCTGGCGGGTGATGATTCACGCCGTACCGCGGCCTAGGCTGCGCAACATGAGGGGCGTGGGACCATGCGGGTAATTCTTAACGTGATCTGGCTGCTGCTGTGCGGGCTATGGATGGCGATCGCGTACGCCGCGGCCGGGCTGGTGTGCTTCATCCTGATCATCACGATCCCGTTCGGGATCGCCGCGTTCCGGATCGCCGCCTACGTGCTGTGGCCGTTCGGCCGGACGACCGAGATCCGCCGGGACAGCGGGGTCGCGTCACTGATCGGCAACATCTTGTGGATCCTTCTCTTCGGCTGGTGGCTCGCAGTCGGCCACCTGGTCACCGGTGTGCTGCTGTGCCTGACCATCATCGGCATCCCGCTCGGCCTCGCCAGCTTCAAGATCATCCCCATCACGCTGATGCCGCTGGGGGTCCAGATCGTCCCCGTCCCGGAGGTGAGGTGAGCCAGAACGGCCGGAGGTCCTTCTCGGAGTACCCGCCGTCGGCGAGGCCCGCGCGCTGCTCGAAGACGTTCCTGGCACCGGAATCTCCGGTCAGCGCCCAGGACACGGCCGCCGCGATCCCGTACAGCGGCAGCATGACCAGGCCCCCGCAGCACGCGTACTGCGTGGCGTGCCGCGCCTCATGCCGCAGCAGCCGCGTGTTGCCGGTGAACTCGGCGTGGCCCAGCTTGGTGACTAGGACGTTGCCCAGGCAGAACGCCGACGGCGCAGGGACCGGCAGCCGGTAGCCGGAACCGGCCAGCAGCCCGTCTCCAGCCGGGCGCAGCGTCGCTCCGCCGGCGGTGGCGACCACGATGCCGGCGAGCGTCGAGCCGTTCACCAGGTTGGCGGCCAGCCGCAGCCGGTACGCAGGACGCATGGAGCTCCTCAATGAGGCTTGTACCCCGGCGGGGCGGTAAGCGGGGCGCGGTAAGCGGGGCGGTGAGCTCACCGCGGAGGGGTGAGCAGCGGGGCGGACAGTTCGTGGCGGAGGGCGGCGGCTAGGGCGGGTGCGTCGGGCATGCGGGCGGGGTCGGACAGGATGGTGATGCGCAGCATCCCGGCGTAGGACGACGCCGCGAACGTTACGGTGACGTTCCCGGTGGTGGACGGGATCGGGATGATTGCCCGCACTGCGGCGCCGCCGAACGTGAGCGGGTCGCCCGGGCCGCGCAGGTTGGTGACGAAGGTCTGCACGAACCGCTGGTGGTTGGCGAACCAGTGCAGGAGCCCGGTACGGGCCAGCAGCAAGAACGCGGGCACGAACAGGGCAGCCGAGGCGCCGCGGGCATGCGACTTGCGCTCGCGGGTGATCTCGGCCGTCCGGGTCACCCGGGCGCCGAAGTCGCCGGTGGCGGGCACGGTGACCGGCATGATCCCGATCTGGTTGCCCAGCTCGCCGCCGCTGGCCGCCCGCCGCGCGGCCACCGGGACCGTGATGGTGACTTCGCCGAGCTGCTGGCCGCGCGCGGCCAGCAGAGTTCGCAGCGCCCCGGCGACCGCGGCGAGCACCACGTCGTTGACGGTGCCGCCGTACGCGTGTCCCAGGTCGCAGATGGCGGCCAGGTCGACGGCGACGACGTCGAGCCGCCGCCGCGGCCCGACCGGCCGGTTGAGCGATGTCGCCGGCAGCCGGCGCGGCGGCCGGGCGCCCCCAAGTTCTGCCATTCCCTCGCGGATCCGGCGCAGGCCACGCGCCTGGCGCGGCGCGCCTGGTTCGGCCGGCCCCGCCCGGCGCAGACGACCTCGCCAGGCATCGACGGCGAGTTCCCACGCTCGCGGTGCCGGTGCCGGGAACCGGTCCGCCCGCGCCGCTACCGTCTCGGCGACCTGGTCGACCAGCGTGCCAAGCACCGCAAGCCCAGCGATGCCGTCCGCCAGCACGTGGTCCATGATGACGAGCAGCCCGGTGCCGCCGTCCGCCAGCCCGGTGACGAACGTGGCCGACCACAGCGGCCGGGACCGAGGCAAGGGCTCGCCGAGCTGAGCCGCAGCGAGATCGAGCAGCGCCCGCTCATCCCCTGGCGGCGGGCAGCACACCTGCCGGACGTGCGCATCGATATCGAACGCCGGATCGTCTGCCCAGTACGGCCGCCCGCATCCAGGCGGCGCCCGGTAAAGCCGCTGCCGCAGCCTCGGCACCGCACCGATCCGCTCGCCGAGCACTTGCCGCGCCTCAGCGGCGCTAAACCCCGGCGCGGCGTCGAGCACCAGGACGGCTCCGATGTGCCCGGCAGGTCCCCCGTCCCCCGTAGCGAACTGCATCAGGTCCGCGGCGCTAACCCGGTCAAGCGAGGGCGACACCGCCCCGTCACCGCGGGGTGAGGGTGGGCGGCGGCACGGATCGCTTCACGGCGCTGGTCATCGCGAAACACCTCCTCCCTATCACGTTGCCCCACGCGGGCCGATGCGCCAGGGGCATTGGTCACCCAGACAGGCTGAACGAGCGGGTTCCGGGCACTGGGGTGCGGTGCCGGGGGCCGGGGCACGGGACTGCTGGTTTGGCGGCAGAACCCAGCGTCCCCGTACGCCGGCTGAGGCGCCTGGCCGGGTCACCCGGCCCGGGCAGGCCCCCCGGCGCGGGCGGGCCCCCCGCGCGGGGTCAGCGGTAGGAATGCACGCCCTCCGCGAGGCGGTCCAGGGCGGCCAGCGTCTCGGCTTCCGGCATGGTGGGCAGCATGAACGTCACCCGCTCGACGCCGGCCTCCGCGAAGCGGCCGGCCGCCTCCGGGCCGCGCGCGCCGAAGACCGTGAACGGGACGTGGCCGCGCCCGTTGTCGGCCAGCCACTGCCGGACCTCGCGGATACGCTCCGGCCTGGTGTAGGCGCGCGGCAGCCATTCGTCGCCGTACCGCAGCAACCGGTCCAGCGCGGCCTTGCTCTCCCCGCCGATGACGATGGGCGGATGCGGGCGCTGAACCGGCTTGGGCCAGGAGAACGCGGGGCCGAATGACACGTACGCGCCGTGGAACTCCGCCTGGTCCTTGGTCCACAGTTCCTTAAGCGCGGCGAGCTGCTCGTTCATCAGCGGCCCGCGGGTCGCCGGGTCGACACCGTGGTCGCGCATTTCCTCGCGGTTCCAGCCCACGCCCACGCCGAACCGGAACCGGCCGCCCGACAGCAGGTCGAGGCTGGCCACTTCCTTGGCCGTGTGGAACACGTCGCGCTGCGGCAGCAGCGCGATGCCGGTACCGACCAGCAGGCTCGTGGTCGCCGCCGCGGCGGCGGTCAGCAGGACGAACGGATCCAGGGTCCGGTAGTAGACGCGCGGGAGCTCGGCGCCGCCGGGGTACGGCGTCTCCCGGCTGGCCGGGATGTGCGAGTGCTCGGCCACGAACAGCGAGTCGAACCCCCGCTCCTCCAGGGCGCGGCCCAGCGGGCCGGGCCGGATCCCCTCATCGGTCACGAACGTCGCAATCCCGAACTTCATGGTGACCACCGCCTTTCTTCTCCTGGTTCCGATCTGGGGCCCGCACGGGCCGGGCCTAGCTGATGCCGATCAGCTCGGTGACGTCGTCGCCGGGCAGCGGGCCGTCGGTGACCGCCGTGACCTCGATGCCGGCCAGGCCGGCGGCACCGCCGTAGGTGGACAGGAAGGCGGTGTCGGCCGCGTCCCGGCCGGTCGCGATGCGCACCAGGGCGGCCCGCGGCGCGAGCAGGGTGGCGTCCACGACGTGCCACTGCCCGTCCACCAGCGCCTCGGCCACGGCGTGGAAATCCATCGGCTCCAGCCCGGGAGCGTAGACGGCCGCCAGCCGGGCCGGGATGTCCATCGCCCGCAGCAGCGCGATGACCAGGTGAGCGTAGTCACGGCACACCCCCTGCCGGCTCAGCAGCGTGTTCACCGCGCCGTCGGTCGGCCTGCTGCTGCCCGGCACGTAACTGAGCCGGGTGCCGACCCAGGACGACACCGCGGCCAGCAGGGCCCGGCCCGGGCCGACCCCGGCGAACTCGGCGCACGCCACCGCGGCCAGCCGGTCCGATTCCGCGTACCGGCTGGGGCGCAGGTAGCGCAGCCGGTCGGCCTCGGTCACCTCGGCCCGGGGCGCCCGGCCGCGGACGGTGGCCTGGTAGCCGACGTCCACCCGGCCGGGATCGGCCCACAGCACGTGCGCGCGTCCCTCGCCGGGCAAGGTGACCTCCCGGGCCGTCACCGGCTCGCCGTCCCGGGTGATCACCAGGCTCTCGCGCACGTCGGCACCGGCCATGCCGGAGACCGCCAGCTGAAGGACCATTTCCAGTGGCTGCTGCACGTCGATCACCAGGCGGCTGCCGACCCGGCGGCTCGGTAGATCTTCCACGGCGACCAGTATGAGGGGTCAGCGTGGCGAGGGGCCGGCCGGGCAGGCGACCTCCAGCCGTCCCTGGCGCCAGCGGATCTGCCGCAGGTCCTGGACCACGAAGTCGGGACGGGCGGACCGGGCCCGCTCCCCCACCCCGATGACGGTGGCGGCACCCGCGGCACGGCCGGCCGCGATGCCCGCCGCGCTGTCCTCGATCACGATCGTCTGATCCGGCGGGAAGCCGAGCCGGGCCGCCGCCGCCAGGTAGCCGTCGGGCGCGGGCTTACCCTCGGCCACATCCTCCGCCGGGATCAGCACGGCCGGCTCGGGCAGCCCGGCGCCCGCCAGCCGGGCCAGGGCCAGCGCCCGCACGCCGGAGGTGACGACCGCCCAGCGACCGGGCGGCATCCCGCGCAGCAGGGCGCCCGCGCCGGGAACCTCGGCGATCGTGGCGGCGTCCGCGAGTTCGAGCGCGTCAATCAGGTGCTGCGCCGCCGCCCGCCCCGGCCCGGGGATGAGCAGGCCGACGGTGTCGCCGGACCGCCGCCCGTGCGCCATGTCCAGCACCTGGTGCACGGGCAGGCCATACTCGTCCGTCCAGCGGCGCCAGGCTCGTTCCACGCTGGCGTCGGAGTCCACCAGCACCCCGTCGCAGTCGAACAGCGCACCCTGCCCGCCGGCGTCCTGCCAGATCAGCCCCTCCGGCCGTGTCATCACCCGCACCACGTTAAGGCCGCGGCAGCGAGCTGCCTCCCGGCGGGAGCCTATGGGGCAGAGAGTGACGGCTCTTTCCATCAGCAATCAGGGGCAGTGCAACGGCTTGCGCATGAGGTAGGTAAGGCCGAAACCTGTCTCGCTCTCGCGCAGGTCGGTGTAGCCCAGCGCGAGGTAGAAGCCGTGCGCCGTGATGCTGGCCGCGATCTCCATATGATCGTGGCCCTCGCCGGCCGCCTGCTCTTCGGCGTACCGCATGAGCTGGCGCCCGATACCCTGACCGGCCCGCCGGGGGTCGACGAACAGCGTGAACGCCGTGTTACGGTCACGGGAGACCGTGCCGGCCATCGTGCTGCCGCATTCCGCGATGTAGATATGGCGCCGGCGGGCCAGCCCGGCGAACTGCGCCGCGGTGTAGGACGCGCACAGCCCGGCGATGACGTCGGCCGGGTAGTCCCGGCTGTTCACCTCGACCAGGCAGCGCCGGACAAGCACGGCGAGCCGCTCCGCGTCGCCGGCCGCGTAGGGCCGGATCTTGGTCTGGGTCATGAGATCAGTGTGTCCGCCCGCCTGCGTGGCCGGCCTCGATCTGTCCAGAGGACAAACGTCCCGCGGTTGTCAGGCCGCTTGACTCTTCGGTCACGTGCGCCTATATGGTCCGGTGAAGGGGAAAGCAACGGCTGGCTTTGGCGGCGTTTCGCCTTCCGGAGTAAGCCATTCGGAATTTCACGGACGAGAAGGACGTGATCATTGTGACGGCTGAAGCGTCCACTGACCAGACCATGAACGGACAGCCCACGAAAACCGGGTCAGCAAACGGACCAGCAACCGAATCAGCAAAAGGGCCGACAAGCCAGAACAGTGCTGAGGCAGCAGCCGCTCCCCTTGATTTGTTCCTGCCCGACGCCGCGGTAGGCATGCTGCGCCGGTTCGGCCCGGATTCCGCCACGACGCGCTGGGCGCTCAAGCTGGCCAGCAACCCCGGCTCGGTGGTCCGCCGGGTCAGCCAGCTGACCGCCGACCTGGCCGCCATCGCGCTCGGCTCATCGGAGATCGAGCCGCCGCGCCGGGACCGCCGGTTCGCCGACACGGCGTGGAAGGGCAACCCCATGCTCCGGCGCACGGTCCAGACCTACCTGGCCCTCGGCAAGACCGCCGAAGGGCTGCTCGACGACGCCGACCTGGACTGGAAGGACAACACGAAGCTGACGTTCGTGCTGATGAACCTCGTCGCCGCGTCCGCGCCGAGCAACAACCCGTTCCTCAACCCGCTCGCGTGGAAAGCCTTCATCGACACCGGTGGCCTGAGCGTCGTCCGCGGTGCGCGGGCGTTCGCCGGCGACATGGCCTCGGCCCCGCACATTCCGAAGATGGTGGAACCCGACGCCTTCACCCTCGGCAAGGACATCGCGATCACGCCGGGAGCGGTCGTGTCGCGCACGGACGTCTACGAGCTCATCCAGTACAAGCCGAGCACGCCGACCGTGCACCAGTACCCGCTGCTGATGGTCCCGCCGATGATCAACAAGTACTACATCACCGACCTGGCGCCCGGCCGCAGCATGCTGGAGTACTTCGTCTCGCAGGGATACCAGGTGTTCGTGATCTCCTGGCGCAACCCCACCGCGCATGAGCGGGACTGGGATCTCAACACCTACGGCGGGGCCCTGGTCGACACGATGCAGACGGCCCGGGAGATCGCGAAGTCCCCGAAGGTGAACGTCATCGGCCTGTGCGCCGGCGGCATCCTGTCCTCGATGGTCAGCGCGCACCTCGCCACCATCGGGCAGATGGACCAGATCTCCACCCTGGCCTTGGGCGTGACGCTGCTCGACATGACGCGGGCCGGCACGACGATCTCGCTGATGAGCGAGGGCACCGCCGACGTGTCGAAGCTGGCCTCCAGGGTCAAGGGCTACATGGACGGCAGCTCGCTGGCGGAGGTCTTCGCCTGGCTACGGCCCGACGACCTGGTCTGGAGCTACTGGGTCAACAACTACCTGCAGGGCAAGCCCCCGCCGCCGTTCGACATCCTGTACTGGAATGCCGATACCACCCGGATGCCCGCCGCGCTGCACCGCGACTTCATCAACATCGGGATGTCCAACGGGCTGGTCACCCCGGGTAAGGTCAGCATGCTCGGCAGCCCCGTCGACCTGTCCAAGATCAACCTCGAGACCTACGTCGTGGCCGGTGTCGACGACCACATCGCGCCGTGGAAGGCGGCCTACCGCGCCACCCAGCTGCTGGGCGGCACGCACCGGTTCGTGCTCTCCAACAGCGGCCACATCGCGGCCATGGTGAACCCGCCCAGCAACCCCAAGGCCACCTTCCGGATCGGGCCGAACGAGAACCGGGAGTACCACCAGTGGCTGGACGAGGCCGAGCTGGTCCAGGGCAGCTGGTGGCCGGACTACACCGCCTGGATGGAAAGCCGCAGCGGCGGCATGAAGGATGCCCCGCGCCGGCTGGGCAACGCCAAGTACCCGGCGCTGGATCCCGCGCCGGGCACCTACGTGCTCGAGCGATAGCAGCCGGCGTGGCGGCCCGGCACCGGGGAGGCCCCGGTGCCGGGCCGCAGTATGTACCGGACCGGCCGGCCGGGCCGCGGCATGTTCCGGTCGCTTGATAGGTGCGGGCCGGTTCCGGGCCTGTGGTTTCAGCTGAACGGGCCTGGCCGGGGGATAACTCCCGGCCAGGCCCGTTCAGTATCGGGATCTAAAGGAATGTGCCGACGGCAGCGGGGCTAGCCTTCGCGGAACTGCACGCCGAACCCGCCCCGCGGGTAGTGCCACTTGAGCGCGCCGGGCGCGGCGATCGCCAGGCAGGTCCCGCACTCCAGGCAGGCCGCGTACTCCACCGAGATGGTCCCGTCGGGCTCCTCGGCGTAGACGTGGGCCGGGCAGCAGGCGACCAGGGCCTTGCCGGTTCCGGTGGCCTTGGCGATCTCCTGGTTGACCTCGATGTGGGACTCTTCCTCATCGAGGTTGAACCGGTTCTTCGTCAGGCGCTCGGGGACGGACAGAGGTTTCATAGTGCACGCACTCCTGCGATGCCGTCGCTGATCAGTTGCCTCGTCTTCAGCGGTGATTGCGCCAGCGCCCGGCGTGCGACGCTGAGCAGATGCCGGCGGGGCCTGGTGTCGAGGCTGAAGGCGCCGTACAGGACGTTGGCCAGCAGCTCACCGTACTCCTTGTACATGCGCTCGTGCTCGAGGAAGGCGGGGGCCTTCGCGTAGGTCTTCATGTCGCGCCCGGCGTAGGACGCGAAGAACTTCTCCCGGTAGCCGGCCAGGCCCGCCTTGGACGTGTCGTCCTTGACCAGGGCGGCGCCGATGCCGTCGGCGGCGGCGATCGCCGAGGCGACCGCGAGGTCCATGCCGCGCACGGTCAGGCCGGTGTTGAGGGTCAGGCCGGCCGCGTCGCCGACGACCACCATGCCATCCATGGTGATCTCGCCGATCATCGCCATGCCGCCCTCGGCGACCAGGTGGCAGCCGTACTCGGACAGCTCGCCGCCCTCCAGGTACGGCGCGATGTACTTGTGCTCGAGGAAGTGGTCGAAGATGTCGGTGACGACCTTCTTCTTGGCGGTCAGGTCGTCCAGGCGCACCACGATGCCGATGGACAGCGAATCGGTGTTCGTGTAGAGGAAGCCGCCGCCGCCCACCCCCTCGGTGCAGTCGCCCACGACGGCGAGCGCCGCGCCCTCGTCGCCGGTCAGGTTGAACCGCGCCTCGATCGTCTCCCGGGGCAGCGACACCACCGACTTCACGCCGACCGCCAGATGGTTCGGCGGGTCCTTGTGACGCAGCCCGACGTCCCGGGCCAGGAACGAGTTCACGCCGTCCGCGGCGACGACCACCCGGGCGCGCAGTTCGTCGTCGCCGGCCTGCACGCCCACGACGCGCTTGCCGGTGGCGCCGTTGCTGGCCTTCGCCCCGGCTGCGGCGGGCGCGTCCTCGGTCAGCACGCGGTCCACGCGGACGCCGGGCATCACGATGACGCCGGCCTCCTCGCATTTTTCGGACAGCCAGGCGTCCAGCTTGGCCCGCAGGACCGTGACCGCGTTGACGGGGTTGGCCAGCCGGCTGTCCTGGTAGTCGATGCCGACGCTGCTCCCGGCGTTGAGGAAGGAGACGCAGTTGCGGGTGATCCGCCGTTCCACCGGGGCCTCGGTCAGGAAGTCGGGGAAGACCTCCTGGATACCCCGGGAGTACAGCACCCCGCCGGACAGGTTCTTCGCCCCGGGTTGCTCGCCGCGCTCGATCAGCAGGACCGAACGCTCCTGCTGAGCGAGCTGGTAGGCGGTGACGCAGCCGGCGATACCCCCGCCGACCACGATGACATCGAAGTCGGGCTCCGCTGTTTCAGTCATGTCGCACCGTTATCCGAGGGCCTTGGTGATCTCGCCCACCAGGTCGTAGAGGTCACCGACGAGGCCATAGTCCGTCTGGGTGAACACCGCGGCGTTCGGGTCGGAGTTGATCGCCACGATCGTCTCGGCGCCCGTCACGCCGACCATGTGCTGCAGCTGGCCGGAGATCCCGATGGCGAGGTAGAGCTGGGGGGAGATCCGCGCGCCGGAACTGCCGATGTAGCGGTCCTTGCCCATCCAGTTCAGGCCCTCGGCCACCGGGCGCGAGCAGGCGATCTCGGCCTTGAGCGCCGCGGCGAGCTTCTCGATCAGCGCGAGGTCTTCCTTGGCCTTGAGGCCACGGCCGACGCCGATCACCCGCTGCGCCGCGTTCAGGTCGACTTCCTCGAACTCCGACGGGATCGTCTCGATCACCGTCACGCCGTACGGCGTCGCCGTGACCTCCTCGATGGGTACGCCGGCGCCGCTGGCGGCCGGGACGGAACCGCCGTCCAGCAGCAGGGCCACCGGCCCGGATATCTCGACGGTTTCGTCGGAGATGTCGCCGTATACGGCGTTCACGACCGTCACCGTGTCCGCGCCGAGGGTCACCGAGCGGAAGCCGGTCAGCACGGCGGCGTGCAGCGCGGCGGCGGCGGCACCGAGCAGCACCCGGTCGCCCGGGTTGCGCCCGCCGAGCACGACGCGCGGCGGGTCGGCCGCGACCGCGGCCGCGACGGCCGGCGCGCTGGCCTCGGCGGGCGACCCGTCCGGCGTACCGCACCAGACCACCCGGTCGACGCCGCTGGCCGCGACCGTCTCGGCCACCGCCCGGGGACCGGCGACGACCGCCGCGACGGTCCCGTCGCCGCCCAGCGAGCGCGCGACGGTGATCAGGTTGCCGATCGCCGGCTGATCCCCCACGACGATCCAGGCGTTCACGCTCATGCCGAATCCTTTCTCACAGCGCACCTACTCACAGCGCACCTACTTCGCGCAGCGCCTTGACGAGCTCGGCGGCGGCCGCGGCGGGGTCGGACGTGTCCAGAAGCTGGTTCTTTCGCTCCTTGCGGGCCGGGCGCGCCCGGCCGGTGATGGTCATGACCGCGCCACTGGCCGGCACGTCCAGGGCCGCGAGGTCCACGTGCTCCACCGGCTTCTTGCCCGCGGCGAGGAGGTCCTTCATGCCGGGCACGTGCGGTGTCGTGGCGTCCGCGGAGGTGGCCAGCACGGCCGGGCCGGAGATCTCCAGCACCTGCGCCCCGCCGGGGACCGCGCGGCCCACGCGCAGCGCGCCAGGCTGCCCGGTCACGTCGGTGACTTCGGCGACCGCCGGCCAGCCGAGCTCGCCGGCCAGCACGGTCGGCACCATCTTGGCCGCGACGTCCACCGACGAGTCGCCGGTGATCACCAGGTCGACGTCGCCGATGTGGCGGATCACGCCGGAGACCACCGCGGCCAGCTCGGCCTGGCCGGCACCTTTCAGGGAGTCGTCCTCGACGATCACAACCCGGTCCAGGCCACGGGACAGCGCGGCCTTGGCGGCCAGCGGCGTGCCGACCCCCTTCGCCCCGACGGTCACGCCGATCAGCTCGGCGCCCGTCGCCGCGGCGAGGCCGCGGGCCACCTCGATCGCCACCGGGTCGTAGGTGCTGATCCCGGGCCGGGCCCGGCTCCAGTCCACGGTGCCGTCGGCACCGACCGAGGCTTCCTCCGGGTCGCTGGTCCACTTGTAAGCGACCACAATCTTCATAGCGCTCCTCCTGGAAGCAGCCGGTTGCTGTAGTGGGGAGTTGCGGTAGCGGGGCAGGTCACTGCAGAGCGGCGCGCGCGATCACCATGCGCTGGACCTCGGAGGTGCCCTCGTAGATCTCGGTGATCTTGGCGTCGCGGTAGTGCCGCTCGACCGGGTAGCTCTCGGTGTAACCGTATCCGCCGTGAATCTGGATGGCCTTGCCGGCGACCCGGGTGGCCGTCTCGGAGGCGAACAGCTTGGCCATGGCGCCCTCGGTGGAGTAGGGCAGGCCGCGGTCGATGTTGGAGGCGGCGCGGTAGACCAGCAGCCGGGCCGCCTCGATCTCCGTGGACATGTCCGCGAGCATCCACTGGATGGCCTGCAGGCTCGCGATCGGCTTGCCGAACTGGATGCGCTCCTTGGCGTAGTCGGCGGCCGCGGCGAGAGCCGCCTCGGCGATGCCCAAGGCCTGCGCGCCGATCCCGACCCGCCCGGCGTCCAGCGTGTTCATGGCGATCTTGAAGCCCTGCCCCTCCTTGCCCAGCAGCGCGCTGGCGGGAATGCGGCAGTTGGTGAAGTACAGCGGCGGCGTGCTGGAGCCGCGGATCCCCAGCTTGTGCTCGGCCTCGCCGACGGAGAACCCGGGTGTGTCCCGCTCCACGATGAACGCGCTCATCCCGCGGGTGCCCGCCGCCGTCGGGTCGGTCTTGGCGAAGACGATGTAGATCTCGGCGAACGGAGCGTTGGAGATGAAGATCTTCGACCCGTTCAGCACGTAGGAGTCGCCGTCGCGCACCGCCGTGCAGGTGCCGGCCGCGGCGTCGGTCCCGGCGGCGGGCTCGGTCAGCGCGAACGCGCCCAGCCGGCGGCCGGAGGCCATGTCGTACATGTACTTGTGCTTCTGTTCATCGTTGCCGAATTTGTAAATCGGGGCCGTGGCCAGCGTGGTGTGCGCGGTCATGATCACGCCGGTGGTGGCGCAGGCGCGGGAGACTTCCTCCAGCGCGATCATGTAGCTGACGTAGTCCGTCCCGGCGCCGCCGAATTCCTCCGGCCAGGGCATGCCCATGAGGTTCATGCCTGCCATTTTCGGCAGGACCTCCTCGGGGAAGCGGTGGTCGCGGTCGACTTCAGCGGCCACCGGCGCCAGCTCGGCGTCAGCGAACTCCCTCACCGTGCTGCGGACCAGTTCTTGTTCGTCGGTCAGCTCGAAGTCCATGTACGGGCACCTCCCGGAATTTGCATATCCGACATATGCAATTAGTTATTTCTATTGCTATTGCGTGCGCGCCAGATGCTAAATTCCCGCATAGGCAACGCCAACATTAAAGGCCAAATTATTTCGGCGGGCCCAGGGTGCCGTAGGGCCGAAGGTCCCGACCCGGCCGGCTATCCGCCCCTCAGCCCGCCCCGAGCCCGCCCAGCCGGGACGCGCCGCTGGCCGGACGGCCCTGCCGCAGGCCGGACGGTCTTACAGCGCGGGACGTTCGTCCTCTTGCCGAACGCGATGTCTGGGCACAGCATCGAGAACAGCATCTGCGTAAAGTGCTTCCTGGCTGCGAGCCGGCCTGCCCGCCCGAACGGCAGGCCCAGGCAGTCTACGGCGGCCGGACAGTAAGGGGAAGTTATGACCGAGCAGAACAACGATGTGGTGGTGCTGTCGGGTACCCGGACGGCCATCGGCCGGTACGGCGGCAGCCTCGCGGGCATCCCGCCGTGTGACCTGGCGGCGACGGTGGTGCGCGAGGCGGTCAGCCGGTCCACCGTGGATCCGGAGGAGTTCGGGCACGCGGTGTTCGGCAACGTGATCCACACCCAGCCCCGGGACATGTACCTGAGCCGGGTCGCCGCCGTCAACGGCGGCCTCCCCGTGAAGGTGCCGGCCTTCACCGTCAACCGGCTCTGCGGCAGCGGGCTGCAGGCCATCGTCTCGGCCGCCCAGCTCATCTCGCTGGGTGACGCCGATGTCGCGGTAGCCGGCGGGGCCGAGTCGATGAGCCGTGGTCCGTACTGGCTGCAGGACATGCGCTGGGGCCAGCGGATGGGCGACACCAAGGCCATCGACCCGGTGGTCGGCGCGCTGAACGACCCGTGGAATGCCTGCCACATGGGCATAACGGCAGAGAACGTGGCCGAGGACTACAACATCTCCCGAGAGGACCAGGACGCACTGGCGGTCGAGAGCCACCGCCGGGCCGCGGCGGCGACGGCGGCACACTACTTCGACGAGCAGATCACGCCCATCGAGATCACCGTCAAGAAGAAGACCGTCGAGTTCGCGACCGACGAGCACTTCCGGGCCGACGCCAGCCTGGAGGGCATGGCCCGGCTGCGCCCGGCGTTCGCCAAGGAGGGCACGGTCACCGCCGGGAACGCCTCCGGCATGAACGACGCGGCCGCCGCCGTCGTGCTGGCCAGCGGCGCGTACGCCAGCAGCCACGGCCTGCAGCCGATGGGCCGCCTGGTCGGCTACAGCCACGCCGGCGTCGAGCCCCGGGTCATGGGCATCGGCCCGGTCCCGGCCACCCGGAAGGTGCTGGAGAAGACCGGCATGAAGCTGGACGACATCGACGTGTTCGAGGTGAACGAGGCGTTCGCCGCGCAGGCGCTCGCCGTCATCCGCGAGCTCGGCCTGCCGGAGGACCGGACCAACCCCAACGGCAGCGGCATCTCGCTGGGCCACCCGGTGGCCGCCACCGGCGCCATCCTGACCGTGAAGGCGCTGTACGAGCTGAAGCGTACGGGTGGTCAGTACGCGCTCGTGACGATGTGCATCGGCGGCGGGCAGGGCATCGCCGCGATCTTCGAACGCCTGTAACACAACCAACAACGGCGTCGGCTGACCCTGGGAAGGGTCAGCCGACGCCGCGTTTCCGTGCCCTGGAAACTGGTGCGTGTCCTACACCCCGGGCATCAGGCCGTGCTCGGGGAAGACGGCCAGCCGGGTGGCGACGATGGCCCGGTCAACGGGGTCGCTGGGGTTGTAGCCGTTCTCGAACCGGGCGAACACCGGCTCGCTGCCGTCGGTCATGGTCTCCGGTGCCTGCTGGCCGATGCGCCGGTTGGCGTACTCCCGCCAGCCGTCCGGAGTGTGCACGCCCGGGTCGATCGGGTGCCCGGCCGCCTCGGCCAGCAGGTGCGTCCAGGTCCGCGCCACGACCTGGAGCGGCTCGTATCCCCCGCCGCCGGTCAGCAGCCAGCGGCCGCCGGCGGTCTCGTGCGCCAGCCGGTGGATCATGGCGTGCGCCACCCGCTGTGCGTCGATCGACAGGTTCAGGTCGGCCAGCGGATCGAGCCGGTGCGTGTCGCAGCCGTGCTGGCTGACCAGGACGTCCGGGCGGAAGGCGCGCAGCAGGTCCGGCACCACGCCGTCGAAGGCCCGCAGCCAGCCGGCGTCCGTGGTCCCAGCCGGAAGGGCCACGTTGACCGCGGTCCCCTCCGCGCCGGGCCCGCCCGTTTCCGACGGCCACCCGGTGCCGGGCCACAACGTCGCGGGGTGCTCGTGCAGGCTGATCGTCAGCACCCGCGGGTCGTCGTAGAAGGCGGCCTGCACCCCGTCGCCGTGGTGCACGTCGATGTCGACGTAGGCGACCCGGCTGGCCCCCTGGCTGAGCAGCCAGTGGATCGCGATCGCCAGGTCGTTGTACACGCAGAACCCGCTCGCGCTGTTGTACATGGCGTGATGCAGGCCGCCGGCGATGCTCGCGCCGTGCTGGGCCGCGCCCGTCCAGACGGCCCGCGCGGCCGCCAGGGTGGCCCCGGCGACCAGCGCGGACGCGTCGTGCATGCCGGCGAACACCGGATTGTCGTCGGTGCCCAGGCCGAAGACGGCCGGATCGGGCGGCCCGGGGCTCCCGGGATTCCCGGGGGCCGGGGCACCCACGGAGCCGCCCGCGTGCCGGACCGCGGCGATGTAGTGCGGGATGTGCACCGTCTGGAGATCCACGTCGGTGGCGGGTGACGGGTGTTCGACCGTCACTCCGGGCACCGCGAACAGGCCAAACGCGCGGGCCAGCTCGATCGCCAGCTCGACCCGCGCCGGTGCCATCGGATGGCCGACTCCGAAGTCATACCTCGCGAGCCGGTCATCCCAGGCAACGTGCAGCGAACAGGTCATACACCACCCAAGCACGCGGGCCGGCAATCAGCAATGCACCCGCTCTGCCGCCCTGCGCCGGCTAGTTGAGGGGGCCGCCGGCCACGTAGATAACCTGGCCGGAGACGAAGCCCGCGTCCTCGCCGACGAGGAAGGAGACAGCGGCGGCCACGTCGGCCGGCTGGCCGACCCGTCCGACCGGTATCTGCTTCGAGTAGGTCGCCACGAGGTCCTCGAACGACATCTTCAGGCTGGTGGCCATGTTCGCGGTCATGTCGGTGGCGATGAAGTGCGGCCCGATCGCGTTCGCGGTGATGCCGAACTTGCCCAGTTCCTTGGCGAGCGTCTTGGTGAAGCCCTCCACGCCGGCCTTGGTGGCCGCGTAGTTGGCCTGGCCGCGGTTGCCGAGCGCCGACGACGACGAGATGTTGACGATCCGCCCCCACTTCTGCCCGCTCATGTACTTCTGCGCCGCTCTGGTCATCAGGAACGGGCCGCGCAGGTTGACGGCGACCACCGCGTCCCACTGCTCGTCGGTCATCTTGAACAGCATGGCGTCGCGGGTGATCCCGGCGTTGTTGACCAGCACCGTCGGCTCGCCGAGCTCGGCGGCCACCCGCTCGACCGCGGCGTTCGCCTGATCGGTCTTGCTAACATCCGCGCCGACCGCGAGCGCCTTCCCGCCCGCGTTCTCGATCTCCTTCACCGTTCCCGCGCAGTCGGCCTCGTTCAGGTCGAGGACCGCCACGGCCATCCCGTCTGCGGCCAGCCGGATGGCTATCCCGGCCCCGATCCCGCGGGCGGCTCCGGTCACGATGGCAACTCGCTGCGTCTCCTGTGACATGTGCGTACCTTTCTTCTGGCCGGGGCACCCACGTCGGGCTGGCCCACGGGCCTATCGACTCCGGGTATCCTCCGCTACACCCCAGACCCCGCAAAGGGACTTTCTTCCCTGCCTTTCCGGGATACTGGCCACCAGGCGGGCGGCCGGCCGCGTTTCGGCGCCCTACTGACGGGTAGGTTTCCCCTGCATTTCATGCGAGCACTGGTGTTCGGCATGCACGTGATCTGTGAGGATCTATGCATACACTGCGGCCCGGGCCGCTCCGGCACAAGGTGACGGACCAGTATCTCGACATCGACGGCCAGCGGGTGCGTGTCTCGGTCCGGCCCGGCCGCCGGGACCAGGTTCCGCTGCTGATGATCAACGGCATCGGCGCCAGCCTGGAAGCCCTGCAGCCGTTCGTGGACGCCCTCGACCCGCCACCTTGACGGGCATCGCGCCCCGCTCCCGCGGCTGCGACCGCAGATGGGCTAACCTGGCCCGAGTCAGATAATGCCCCTGGAGCTGTGCAGCGTTGCCCCGGATCGACCGCTGGGAAATCACCGCCATCTTCGCGGGCGGCGCGCTTGGCACGCTGGCCCGCGCCGCGCTCGCCGAGGCCTTCCCGCATCCGGCGACGGCCTGGCCGTGGCCCACGTTCGGCGTCAACATGGTGGCCGCGTTCCTGCTCGGCTATTTCGTCACCCGGCTGCAGGAGCGCCTCCCGCTGTCGCGTTACCGCCGGCCGCTGCTCGGCACCGGGCTGTGCGGCGGCCTGTCCACGTTCTCCACGATGCAGGTGGAGATCCTGAAAATGATCGACGCGCACGACTGGGGGCTGGCCGCCGGGTACGCGGTGGCCAGCGTGGCCGGCGGCTACGCGGCGATCTACCTGGCCACCGCGGTGGTCCGGCGGGTCCGGGTGCGGCCGGTGCGCGGCCCGGCGACGCGCTGGGAACCGCTCGCCCCGGAGGAGAGCGGCGGGTGAACGCGGCGCTATGGGCCGGGGTCGTGCTGATCGGCGGGGCCGGCTCGGTGGCCCGCTTCCTGATTGACGGGGTGGTGGGCGCGGGCACCGGCCGGGACTTCCCGTTCGGCACGCTGGCCGTCAACCTGTCCGGCGCGGTGATCCTGGGCCTGCTCTCCGGCCTGGCGCTGGGCCACGATCAGGCCCTGCTGGCGGGCACCGCCGCGGTGGGCTCGTACACCACGTTCTCGACCTGGATGCTCGAAACCGAGCGGCTGGCCGAGGAACGCCAGGTCGGCAAGGTGGCGGCCAACGTGATCGGCAGCATCGTGCTCGGCGTGGCCGCCGCCGCGCTCGGCCGCCTGATCGGGGCGCATCTGTGAGTGAGGACGCGCAGGACTGCCTCAAGGTGACGAGCTACTTCGGGGAGCGGCACCGCACCGGGGACCGGTTCGCCGCGGACGCCCTGCTTGACCTGTACGGCCGGCACGAGATCGCCGCGAGCATCCTGCTGCGCGGCACCGAGGGGTTCGGCCTCAAGCACCATCTGCGCACCGACCATTCGCTGACCCTGTCGGAGGACCTGCCGCTCATCGCGATCGCGATCGACCGCCGCCCGCGGATCGAAGCGGTCCTGCCCCGGGTGCGCGAGATCAACAACTCCGGGCTCCTCACGGTGGAACGGGCCCGGCTGGTCACCGGGGTGCCCGGCGCGGTCCCGGTGCCCGCGGACCTGCCCGGGGCGGCCAAGCTGACCGTTTACCTGGGCCGCCAGGAACGCGCCTACCGGGTGCCGGCCTTCGTCGCGGTCTGCGACCTGCTGTACCGGCGTGGCGTCGACGGGGCCACCGCGCTGCTCGGCGTGGACGGGACCGCGCACGGCCGCCGGGAGCGCGCCCGGTTCTTCAGCCGCAACGCCGAGGTGCCGATGATGATCATCGCCATCGGTTCCGCGGACCGGATCGCGCGCGTGCTGCCCGAGCTGGGGGCGCTGCTGCCGCGCCCGTTCATCACGCTGGAACGGGCCCGCGTCTGCAAGCGGGACGGGCAGCTGCTCGACCGCCCGCAGGCGCTGCCCGGGGTGGACGAGCACGGCCTGGCGCTGTGGCACAAGCTCATGATCTATACCTCCGAGGCGGCGCGGCACGATGGCCAGCCCATCCACCGGGCCATCGTCCGGCGGCTGCGCAGCGCCGGGCTGAGCGGCGCGACCACGCAGCGCGGCGTCTGGGGGTTCCACGGCGATCGGCCGCCGCACGGTGACCGCCTGCTGCAGCTCGGCCGGCACGTCCCCGCGGTCACGATCGTGGTCGACTCCCCGGGGCGCACCGCCCAGTCGTTCGGCATCATCGATGAGCTGACCCGCGAGCACGGCCTGGTCACCAGCGAGACCATTCCCGCGCTGCAGGCCAGTACCGGCGGCCGCCGCCGCGGCGGCCTCCGGCTGGCCACGCATCACCTCCGGGGCTAAGCCGAAGTCCCCCAAGCCGATTGGTCAACGCGTTTGACCAGGTGGTAGAGCCCTTGATCACGGAAATTACATGACTACGTAGTCATGAGCTGAGGCTGTTTCACCTGGTCAGCGCCCTATCGGTTCGCCACCGGGGGGAACTACGGGCTAAGGCGGCCGGCCGCGGACGGCGGCGGGGCTAAGGACACCCGGGCCGCGCGCGCTCGCTAAGCCGCGCGCTCGCTAAGTTGAGGGGGTGACGACAGAGGCGCCGGTCCTGCGCAGCAGGACAGATCCGGGCGGCGAGGTATTCAAGCGGAACGCGGAACAGCACGCCGCGCTGGTGGCGGATCTGCGGGAGCGGCTGGCCGCCGCCAGCCTGGGCGGGCCCGGGCGCGCCCGGGCCCGGCACACCGCCCGCGGCAAGCTGCTGCCCCGGGACCGGGTCGACGACCTGCTCGATCCGGGGTCCCCGTTCCTGGAACTGTCGCCGCTGGCCGCCAACGGCATGTACGGCGACGAGGCCCCGGCCGCGGGCATCATCACCGGAGTGGGCCGGGTCAGCGGCCGCGAATGCGTGATCGTCGCCAACGACGCCACCGTGAAGGGCGGCACCTACTACCCGGTCACGGTGAAAAAGCACCTGCGCGCGCAGGAGGTCGCGCTGCACAACCGGCTGCCGTGCATCTACCTGGTCGACTCCGGCGGGGCGTTCCTGCCCCGGCAGGACGAGGTGTTCCCGGACCGGGAGCACTTCGGGCGGATCTTCTACAACCAGGCCACCCTGTCCGCGCGGGGGATCGCGCAGATCGCGGCGGTGCTCGGCTCCTGCACGGCCGGCGGCGCGTACGTCCCGGCCATGAGCGACGAGACCGTGATCGTCCGGAACCAGGGCACGATCTTCCTGGGCGGCCCGCCGCTGGTCAAGGCGGCGACCGGGGAGGTGGTCACCGCCGAGGAGCTGGGCGGCGGGTACCTGCACGCGCACACCTCCGGGGTGGCCGACCACCTGGCCGAGGACGACGCGCACGCCTTGTCGATCGTCCGCTCGATCGTGGCCACGCTGGCCCCGAAACCGCCCAGTCCCTGGGTTGTCGCGCCCGCCGAAGACCCCCGCGAGGATCCGGCTGAGCTGTACGGCGTCGTGCCCGCCGACTGGCGTACGCCGTACGACGTGCACGAGGTCGTCGCGCGCATCGTGGACGGCAGCCGGCTGGCCGAATTCAAGCCGGAGTACGGGCAGACCCTGGTCACCGGGTTCGCCCGGATCCACGGGCACCCGGTCGGCGTGGTGGCGAACAACGGCATCCTGTTCAGCGAGTCCGCGGTCAAGGGCGCGCACTTCATCGAGCTGTGCGACCAGCGGCAGATCCCCCTGGTCTTCCTGCAGAACATCACCGGGTTCATGGTCGGCCGGGAGTACGAAGCCGGCGGGATCGCCAAGCACGGCGCCAAGATGGTCACCGCGGTGGCGTGCGCCCGGGTGCCGAAGTTCACCGTGATCATCGGCGGGTCGTTCGGGGCGGGCAACTACGCCATGTGCGGGCGGGCGTACTCCCCCCGCTTCCTGTGGATGTGGCCGAACGCCCGGATCTCGGTGATGGGCGGCGACCAGGCCGCCAGCGTGCTGGCCACCGTCCGCCGCGACCAGCTCGAGGCGCACGGCGAATCCTGGTCCGCCGGCGACGAGGAGGAGTTCCGCCGGCCGGTCCGGGACCAGTACGAGCACCAGGGCAACCCCTACTACTCCACGGCGCGGCTGTGGGACGACGGGATCATCGACCCGGCCGACACCCGCCGGGTCCTGGGGCTCGCGCTGTCGGCCGCGGCGAACGCCCCGCTGGAACCCGTCTCCTACGGCATCTTCCGGATGTAGGGCGGGGAGGGTCCATGTTCGGCACGGTCCTGGTGGCCAACCGCGGCGAGATCGCCGTCCGGGTCATCCGCACGCTGCGGGCGCTCGGCATCGGCAGCGTCGCGGTCTACAGCGACGCCGACGCCGGCGCGCGGCACGTCCGCGAGGCGGATGCGGCCGTCCGGCTGGGCCCCGCCCCGGCCGCGGACAGCTACCTGAACATCGGGGCGATCGTCGCCGCGGCCCGCCAGACCGGCGCGCAGGCGGTACACCCGGGGTACGGGTTCCTGGCCGAGAACGCCGCGTTCGCCCGCGCCTGCGCGGACGCCGGCCTCACCTTCATCGGCCCGCCGCCGGCCGCGATCGAGGCGATGGGCGACAAGATCCGCGCCAAGGCCACGGTGGCCGCGGCCGGCGTGCCGGTCGTACCCGGCGCGGGTGACCCGTCCATGACCGAACGGGACCTGGTCACGGCCGCCCCCGCCATCGGCTTCCCGCTGCTGATCAAGCCGTCCGCCGGCGGCGGCGGCAAAGGCATGCGGCTGGTCCGGGCCGAAAGCGAGCTGGCCGGGGCGATCGCCGGGGCGCGCCGCGAGGCGACGGCCGCGTTCGGGGACGGCACCCTGCTGCTGGAGCGGTTCATCGAACGTCCCCGGCACATCGAGATCCAGGTCTTCGCCGACACCCACGGCCATACGGTGCACCTCGGTGAGCGCGAGTGCAGCCTGCAGCGGCGGCACCAGAAGATCATCGAGGAGGCGCCGTCCCCGCTGCTGGACGGCGCCCGCCGGGACGCGATGGGCGGCGCGGCCACCGAGGTGGCCCGCAGCGTCGGGTACGCCGGCGCCGGCACGGTGGAGTTCATCGTCTCCGGCGACCGGCCGGACGATTTCTACTTCATGGAGATGAACACCCGGCTGCAGGTCGAGCACCCCGTCACCGAAATGGTCACGGGCCTCGACCTGGTCGAGTGGCAGCTGCGCGTGGCGGCCGGCGAGGCGCTCCCGCTGCGCCAGGAGGAGATCCGGCTGACCGGTCACGCCGTCGAGGCCCGGGTCTACGCCGAGGATCCGGCGCGCGGCTTCCTGCCCACCGGCGGCACCGTGCTAGCCCTGGCCGAGCCCGGCCCGCACGTCCGGACCGATTCGGGCCTGACCGCCGGCCTGGACGTGACCAGCTCGTACGACCCGATGCTGGCCAAGGTCATCGCGTGGGCGCCGGACCGGGACGCCGCGCTGCGCCGGCTCCAGGGGGCGCTGGCGGCCACCGCCGTCCTCGGCGTGACCACCAACGTCGCGTTCCTGGGCGCATTGCTCACCCAGCCGGACGTGATCGCGGGCCGCCTGGACACCGGCCTGGTCGAACGGCACCTGGGCGATCTCGCGGCCACGGACGTGCCGGACGCGGTCCTGGTGGCCGCCGCGCTGGAAAACCTGCTGGCCCGCCAGCCGTCCGGCCCGGTGACGGATCCCTGGGACATCCCGGACGGGTGGCGTCCCGGGGGGCACGCGTGGATCCCGCTGCGGCTGGCGTGCGCCCCGCGCGAGGCGACCGAGGTCCGGATCCGGGAGCGGGAGCCGGGGCGAGGGCCCGGGCGGGGCCCCGGGCCTGGAGGTGCACCCGGAGCGGCGGGGGCCCGGGTCAGCGCCGAGGTGTCGGTGGGCGGGGCCGCGCCGGTACCGGCCCGGGCCGAAGCCGTCCCCGGCGGCCTGCTCGTCAGCTACGGCGGCCAGACGTGCCGGTACACCTGCGCGCGGCAGGACGGTGTGTCCCGAGGCGGGGCGTCCCGAGGCGGGGCGTCCCGTGGCGGGGCGTCCCGTGGCGGGGCGTCCCGTGGCGGGGCACCCGGCGGCGGGGAGGCCGGCCGGGAGGTGCTCTGGCTGGGCCGCGAGGGGCACAGCTGGGCGGTGACCGAGGAGGGGCCGCTGGCCGCGCGGCCGGACCAGGACGCGGGCGGCGACGGCACCGTCCGCAGCCCGATGCCCGGCACCGTGCAGGCGGTGCACGTCACCGAGGGCCAGCCGGTCAGCGCGGGGCAGCCGCTGGTCATCGTGGAAGCGATGAAGATGGAGCACACGGTCACCGCGCCGCTGGACGGCACGGTCGCCGAACTGCTGGTGAAAGCCGGCCAGCAGGTGGCCATGGACGAGACGCTAGTCATCGTCAGCCCGCCAGCAGAACCCCCAGGAACAGCGCCCCCAGCGCGCTGAGCCCGGTCAGCGCGCCGAAGACGGCCACCCAGACGGTCTTCCGCGCCCGGGCGTGCAGGAACGCGGTGACCCCGGAGATGGCCACCACGACGAGCTTGGCCATCAGCGTGGCCTGGTAGGCCGAATTGTGCCGGTCGTGCGGCGAGAGGGCCGCGATGTTCCAGATCCCGGTCGCGATGAGCACGGCGAACGCCACCCAGGCGACGTAGCTGAACCGCCGGGCCGCCTCCCGCGTGACGTCGGCGCCGAACCGGCGCAGCGCCGGGACCAGGGCCGCGAGCGTGATCTGGCCGCCCACCCAGATCGTGGCCGCCAGGACATGCAGGAACAGCCGTACGGTGTCCCCGCTGACCGCCAGCATGCTGCGCCCATCCCCTCGCCCGTGACCGGGCGGCTCCGCCGGCCCTTCGCCGCTCCGCGGGAAAACCTATCGTCACGGCGCCGGAGCACTCACCATGATCGGCGCGGGTTTTCCGCAGCACGCGCGGAAAACCAACGCCGATAAGTCCGCCGGGGGCGGGTCCGGCACCTTCTGCGGCCTCAGCGGGCGGTGGCCGGGGTGGAACAGACGGGGGAGCCGGAGTGTTCCATCTGAGTCTGGAAAATGGACTTAGATCGTGCGCCGCCGCGCGCACAGGAAGCCGCCTGTGACCAACCGCCTGATTGTCCGGGGCGCCCGCGAGCACAACCTCAAGGACGTCCATCTCGACGTGCCCCGGGACGCGATGATCGTGTTCACCGGGCTGTCCGGGTCGGGAAAGTCGAGCCTCGCGTTCGACACGATCTTCGCCGAGGGCCAGCGTCGCTACGTAGAGTCGCTATCAAGCTACGCACGGCAGTTCCTGGGCCAGCTCGACAAGCCCGACGTGGACGCGATCGAGGGACTGCTGCCGGCCGTGTCGATCGACCAGAAGGGCACCTCGGCGAGCCCACGGTCGACGGTCGGCACGATCACCGAGATCTATGACTACCTGCGCCTGCTCTGGGCGCGGATCGGGCAGCCGCACTGCCCGGTCTGCGGGGAGCCGGTCCGGCGGCAGACGCCGCAGCAGATCGTCGACGACCTGCTGGGCCAGCCGGAAGGGGCCCGATTCTACCTGCTCGCGCCGGTCGCCCCGGGGAACGAGGACGACGAGGGCCGGTACGCGAGCCTGTTCGCCGGCCTGCGGGCCAAGGGCTACGCCCGGGTCCAGGTCGACGGCACCGTGTACCCGCTGGCCGAGGCACCCGAATTGACCGGGCCGGGCCCGCACATGATCGAGGTGATCGTCGACCGGCTCACGGTCAAGGCGTCCAGCAGGCAGCGCCTCACCGACTCGGTGGAGACGGCGCTGAAGCTGGCGGGCGGCCAGATGACAGCCGCCTTCATCGACCTCCCGGCCGGTGACCCGGGCCGGGTGCGCCGTTACCTTGATCATCTGGCCTGCCCGAACGGCCATCCGCTGGCGATCGACGAGCTCGGGCCCCGGTCGTTCTCGTTCAACTCGCCGCTGGGCGCATGCCCGGTCTGCACCGGGCTGGGCACCCGCTGGGAGACCGATCCCGGGCTGGCCGTCCCGGACGGGAGCCGGTCGCTGGCGGACGGGGCGGTCGCGCCCTGGGCGGGCTGGAAGGACCGTGAGTACTTCCTGCGGCTGCTGCGCGGCGCGGCCGAGGCGGGCGGCTTCGGTCTGGACACCCCCTGGGACCAGCTGCCGGCCGCGGCGCAGCGCGCGGTCCTGCACGGCACCGCGGACCAGGTACACGTCAGCTACCGCACCCGGGCCGGGCGCGACCGGTCGTACCACGTCCGTTTCGAGGGCGTGCTGCCGTGGCTCGAGCGCCGCTACGCCGAAGCCGGCACCGACGGCGAGCGCCAGCGTTACGAGGGGTTTATGCGGGCGGCGCCGTGCCCGGTGTGCGGAGGCGCCCGGCTCAAGCCGGAGATCCTCGCCGTGACGGTGGGCGGGCGCTCGATCGCGGACCTGACGGCGCAGCCGGCCCACGAGGCGGCGCGGTGGCTGGAGGCCCTGGCGCTGACCCCGCGGGAGGCGCTGATCGCCGAGCGCCCGCTGGCCGAGATCCAGGCCCGGCTCGGCTTCCTGGCCGATGTCGGGCTGGGCTATCTGTCCCTGGACCGGCCGGCCGCGACGCTGGCCGGCGGCGAGGCCCAGCGGATCCGGCTCGCCACCCAGATCGGCTCCGGCCTGACCGGGGTGCTGTACGTGCTGGACGAGCCGTCGGTCGGGCTGCACCCGCGTGACAACCAGCGGCTGATCGGGACGCTGACCCGGCTGCGCGATCTCGGGAACACGCTGATCGTGGTCGAGCACGACGAGGACACGATCAAGGCCGCGGACTGGGTGGTCGACATCGGCCCGCAGGCCGGCGCCGGCGGCGGCCAGGTCGTGGTGAGCGGCACCGTCGCGGACCTGGAGAACTCGGCGGAGTCGGTCACCGGCGCCTACCTGTCCGGGCGGGCCCGGATCGACGTCCCGGCGCAGCGCCGGAGGCGGACGGACGGCTACGAGCTCGTCGTGGAGGGGGCGCGCGAGCACAACCTGCGTGACATCGACGTCACCGTCCCGCTGGGCACCTTCGTGGCGGTCACCGGGGTATCCGGATCCGGTAAGTCATCGCTGGTCAGCGACGTGCTGTACCCGGCACTGGCGAACCAGCTGAACGGGACGAGGCTGCCCCGGGGCCGGCACCGCCGGATCACGGGCACCGAGCAGCTCGACAAGGTGGTGGGCGTCGACCAGTCGCCGATCGGGCGGACCCCGCGGTCCAACCCGGCCACGTACACCGGGGTGTTCGACCACATCCGCGAGCTGTTCGCGCGAGACGACCGCGGCGAAGGTCCGCGGTTACCAGCCGGGCCGGTTCTCGTTCAACGTGAAGGGCGGCCGCTGCGAGAACTGCGCGGGCGACGGCACGATCAGGATCGGGATGGACTTCCTGCCGGACGTGTACGTCCCGTGCGAGGTGTGCCACGGGGCCCGGTACAACCGCGAGACGCTCGAGGTGCGCTACAAGGGCAAGACGATCGCCGAGGTCCTCGACATGACGATCGAGGAGGCGGCGGAGTTCTTCGCGCCTATCCAGCGGATCGCCCGCCGGCTGCGCGCCCTGGCCAGCGTCGGCCTCGGGTACGTGCGCCTTGGGCAGCCGGCGACCACGCTGTCCGGCGGGGAGGCGCAGCGGGTGAAGCTGGCCGCGGAACTGCAGAAGCGGGACACCGGCCGGACCATCTACGTGCTGGACGAGCCGACCACCGGCCTGCACCCCGAGGACGTGCGGAAGCTGCTGGGCGTGCTGGACTCGCTGGTCGACCTGGGCAACACCGTGCTGGTCATCGAGCACAACCTGGACGTGATCAGGGCGGCCGACTGGGTCATCGACCTGGGGCCCGAGGGCGGCCCGGACGGCGGCACGGTCGTCGCGCAGGGCACCCCCGAGCAGGTCGCGGCGGTGCCCGGGTCGCACACGGGGCGGTTCCTGGGACCCAGGCTGGCCCGGGGCCTCGCCGCCGCGGCCTAGGGCCCGGCCGGGGCCGCCGTCATCGGTTCCCCTCCCCCGGCTTCCCCGGCGCCAGGCCGGCGGCGTACGTGACCATGGTCTGGTCGGGGTGGCCGGCGACCTGCAGCACCACGTGCGTGTACTCCAGCGGCCCGAGCACCGGGTGGCACAGTTTCTTCGACCCGCTGCCCGAGGCCACGACATCGTGCCGCGGCCACCACTCCCGCACGTGCCCGCTATCGCGCCGGAGATCCCCGATCAGGGCGGCGAAGCCGGGATCGCCGGGATGGCGGGCCGCGGCGAGCCGGAACCGGCCCAGCATGGCCCGGGCTTCCGGCTCCCATTCCAGGTACACCTCGCGGGCCCGGGGCGCGGTGAACATCCAGCGCACCAGGTTGCGCTCGGCGGGCGGCAGCGCAGCCCAGTCGGTGAACAGTTCCCGGGCCGCGGGATTGGCCGCCAGCACATCCCAGCAGCGGCCCTTCACGATCGTCGGGTACGGCTCTAGGCGCTGCACCAGGTCCGCGACCCCTGGATCGAGCCATTCGGCGGGTTCAGCGGCAGCCGGGTGGCTGTTGCTGGCCTCTTCCCCGTACCTGCTGCCGTGGGCGAGGACCCTGAGATAGTCCCGTTCGGCTGGAGAAAACCGGAGCGCGGCGGCCAGCGCATCCACCACCTGTGCCGACGGCCGGACCGGGCGCCCCTGCTCAAGGAACGTGTAGTAGGTGACGGACATGCTGGCCAGCAGGGCGACTTCCTCGCGGCGCAGCCCGGTGGTGCGGCGGCGGCGGCCGGCGGGCAGCCCGACGTCGGCGGGGCGGAGGCGGGCGCAGCGTTCGCGGAGCAGTTCGCCCAGCGCGTGCGGGTCACCGTTTGGCGCCATACGCGCAGCCTACCCACGCCATTACCAGTAACACGGTGCTGTGGTAACCAGTGTGCGGCGCGGCCATGCTGGATGCCATGACAGTGACGACCGAACGGATTGAGCTTCCGGTGGCCGACGGGACGGCGCTGCCGGCTTACCGGGCCGACCCGGCGGGGGGCCCGCGCGGCGTTCAGCCCAGCCGCCACCGAGGACACCTGGGCCCAGATCCTGGGTTTGCTGGCGGGCGTAGCCCGGCCCGGCTGGGCCCGCGTAGCCCGGGCCGGCTGGCCCGGCTGGGGGCGTCTGCTCCCGGCTGGGCCCGGCTCACAGGCCGAACGTGGCGCGGTCCGGCGCGGGAACCAGGTCGGCGTACTCCGGATGGCCGGCGAGCCAATCCCGTACGAACGGGCAGAACGGCAGCACGTCCAGGCCCTGTTTCCGGGCGTCGTCGAAACTGGCGGCCACGAGCCGGGCGGCTACCCCCCGGCCGCGGAACTTCTGGTCGGTCTGGGTGTGAATGAAGGTGATCATCTTCCCGCTGCGCCGGTAGCGCACGAATCCGGCGAGCTCGCCGTCCTCGTAAATCTCGTAGCGCTCCCTCGCAGGGTTGTCGGTCACGCTCTCGGCCATCACTCCTCCAGTCCGTCTGCTGCCGGTAGCGCACTGGGTGACGTTCGTACGGGGCCCTTGGCGGGTCCATGGATAGAAGCCGGAAGGGCGGGTAGTCCCGCCGGACCCTGTCATTGTCCAGCCACGCCCAGATCGCCGGGCGCTACCGCCCAACCTGCTGCTCACCCGGGGCGGCCGGGTGAAGGTGACCGATTTCGGTATCTCCTGCGCGGTGAACTCCGCCCCGGTGAAGGCCAGGCCGCCGATCGGTGCTGCCTCAGAACTGGGGCGCGCCCTGCTGCCCCGAGCCGGGGAGACCAGCATCCGGTCCGTGTACCGCGTCCTGCGCACCCGCATCGCTGGCCAGGCCGACCGCGCCGTCGTGCGTGGCGGTCATCCCGCGCGGTGTCGGAACACCTGCTGCCTTGGCTGCGGCCGCTCGGCTCGGGCCGCCCGACCGCAGCCAATACAGCAAGCCAATGTCGTGGATTTGATATTCCTGGCTGGTCACCCGCAGAATCCCCGCAGCGCGGCAGCATTCCAGGAATCTCATCAGCCGCACCGGCAGTTCCCTCCTGACCAGCGCCCGCCACGAGATCGCGGTGACGTAGAGCGGCCATTCTGTGTCTAGGCTTCCGACCGCAAAGCCGACCACGAACCAGGTGAACACGTAGTTGTCCACGAAGTGGAAGGGCGCGGTGATCCCGAAGGAGACTGCAAAGGTAAGCGCGAGGATGAACGGGCGCAGAATCGCCCCTACCAGGTCCAGTCGGGCGGCGGACCGGGGATCGGAGGCGGGACCGAGCCTGAACCAGCGCCGAGACCAGCGGAAGAGCCAGGCGCCGAGAGCGAAATCAACGCCACTGATCAATCCGGTACCAATCGCCGGCCAGAGGCTGGGGGTCTGGCTGCTCTCGTGCTTGAGCACGGCCGCGGCTCCCCAGAGCAATCCGAATGCCAGGCCGAGCAGGACAGCCGTCGTGAACGTCCTGATCCCAGGTCGGCCGGGACTGGGGAAGTCGGAGGCTCGCACCGTACGCGGGGCAGCGGGTACCCCCGCGATAGTGTAGACGAGCACCAGAAGCACGGCGCCCTGAACAAAACCATCCCAGAGCCCGGTCCGCAGGCCAGCCTGCGTCGTGTGCTTCGTTTCCATGGCAACGCGTGCCCCGATCAGTATGCCGACGCAGCAGAAGCCGCCAGCCGCCGCCAGGAGGATCGGCCACCACCGCGCCCAGTAGTGACGGATCATCCACCGCGAGGTGGCGAGCCGTGAATTGCCATTCTCGAGCGGGATGTCGGGCTCCCGGCGGCGCTCGCCGCCCAAGAAGCTGCAGGCTATCAAGATCAGCAGGCCGTAGGCGCCGGCCGTCATGAGGCTATAGCCCCAGTTGTAATGCGGAGGGTAGTACCTGAAGATGAGCGTGCATGCTCCGAACGCGATCAACCCGGCAATCAGCCCGCGAAGGGGCGCCTGATACCTACGCAGCGGCCGAACGTCGCGGTGCAGGTTCCACCAGGCGATCCGGCTGCTCGCAGGGTCGTACAGGTCTGCACCGCCCTGCAGGTCCCCAGGATCACTGGGCGCGGGTCGGCAGGCCGGCCCTTGGCACCGGTCGTCGGGGTCGCGCAAGTCGAGTTGGGCAAGCCGCTCAAGCCACGTTGTCGCGTTTGGGGCATACCAGGGAAAAGGCCGACACCAGTTGGTCCCGGCGGGCAGCAGGGCGGGAATCAGGCTTCGGAGCAGGAATCCCTCGACTTTCGCATAGAGCGTGGTCGCGGTATCGGATTGGGCTGCCCGATTATCCGGCTCGGAGGGCGCCTGGTAGACGATGCTGGCGAGGTAGATGATTCTCGGGACGGACAGGACCTGGCGAAGCTCCTCGCAAGTAGCGCCACCGCCGGCGGCATCAACAAATTGGCATTTTAGTTTGTCAAAGACATTTACACGGGTAATCTCCGTGAGAAATCTGTCTGATTCCTCGGCCGGAACCCGACCCGGCTCGATCACGACGAAATCGTCGAGGGCCGGTGAGACATCGTTGAGGGCCGGTGAGACATCGGTGCGGCCGGTAACGATCAGCGGCGCCTGTGACATGAGCTCGCCGTCATCCAGGACTTTGGCACGACATGCCCTGGGCAGTGCATCCAGTCCGTCGAGGATGGGGAGCACCCGGCCTTGGTGGACTAGGCCAGCGACGGCAGTGGGGCCGTACGTCGCCTCGTCCTCCAGCTCCGGGTAGGCCAGTTCGATCCGGTATTTCATCCAGTCGTGCATACTGCGCTGCTCGGGGTCCCATGACCACAGCGGCAGGAACACCGGTACGGGATCGTCCGGGCGGCGGTTCTTCAGCAGCTCAGCTGTCAGCTGCCGAGCGAGGACCGACTTTCCGGAGCTAGCTGGGCCACGGATGACCAGCCGGCAGTTCTGGCCATCCCGGAACCACGTCGCCAGGTCGGCGATGCTAGTGCTGGCGGGGGCGTTGGCTGCCGCCAGGCCGGCCGGAAGGCGCATCACCCACGGCACGTCGAGCGGTCGCAATCCGGCCCGTAGCAGGCGACCGGGCCAGGCTGGCTCAGGCACACCGCGCCACCACTCTAGGCCTCGGCGGGCCAGGTCCTGCTGTGCCAGCATCAGCTGGTCCGGCGTGGATCGGCTGAAACGAGGTGCCAATATTTGCTGGCCGGTCCAGCCAACGAGCGCGATCACAGGCGGCGCCGCATACTGAAGCACGGTGGCCGCATGCTCATGCCAGAAACGGCCAGCAGACAATGGATCAGTCAACCACCACACGAGCGCGACTGCGCCCATGGCGATGACAAGCGCGGCGGCCGTAATGAGCAACTTATATTTGGATTGCATCTTCCCCGCCCAATAATGCCACGACTGCAGCATTGTTGCATGTATCCAGTCCGGATTGCATGTATCCAGTCCGACCGGGTGCACAAGGTGACCCGCAAATTCGTTTTCCCAGGTCAGTCGTGGGCTGGCGCAGCTGGCCGCAAGCGCCGCCGCGTCGCGGCAGGCCAGCGGCGGGAACCTGCTGGAATGCTTCGCGTCCCCGACCCGCGGGACCGGCGGGGGCGGCGGCATCCGGTGGCGGGCATCCTGGCGATGTGCCCGGCGGCGCGGGCTGAGCCCGGCCAGGCGCGCGGCGGGTCGCATGCGCATGACCTCATCGTGCGTCGTCCCGCGTGATGCGCCCAAACGCGCGGCGCTACGGTATCCAGCGGGCCCGCATCGGGCGGTCCCCGGTCCGGTGCGGCCGCGGAACGGTCAGCCGGGACGGCGGGACGCGCCCGGCAGGCGCCAGGAAGCAGGCGCCAGGAAGGTATGGGTCGGCGATGACGGAGCAGGCTGCGTCGCAACCGTCGGTTGCGCTGCTCGGGACCGGGATCATGGGGACCGGGATGGCCCGGAACATGCTGAAGGCCGGGATACCGCTGCGGGTGTGGAACCGGACCCGGAGCCGCGCCGAACCGCTGGAAACCGAGGGCGCGGCGGTGTGCAGCGACCCGGCCGAAGCGGTCCGCGGCGCGGACATCATCGTGACCATGCTGTCGGATGGCCCGGCCGTGTTCGAGGCGATGACCGCGGCCGGGCCCGGGCTCACCCCCGGCCAGATCTGGGTCCAGGCCGCCACGGTCGGGCTCGCCTGGCTGGATGAGCTGGCAGAACTCGGGCGGGACCGCGCGCTGGTGCTGATCGACGCACCGGTCCTCGGCACCCGGAAGCCGGCCGAGGAAGGCCAGCTCACCGTGCTGGCCGGCGGGCCGGACGGGGCCAGCGACAGTGTCCGCGAGCGGGTCAGGCCGGTCTTCAACGCGGTCGGGCGTAAGACCGTGTGGCTGGACGAGGTGGGCGCGGCCACCCGGCTCAAGCTGGTGGCGAACAGCTGGATCACGGCGCTGAACGTCGCCGTCGGCGAATCGGTCGCGCTGGCCGAGGCGCTTGACGTGGCCCCCGAGACGTTCCTGGAGGCGGTCCAGGGCGGCCTGGCCGATTCCGCGTACCTGCACCTGAAGGCGCGGGCCATCATCGACGACGACTACACGCCGAGCTTCTCCGTCGCGCTGGCGGGCAAGGACGCGCGCCTGATCAAGGAGGCCGGGGAGGCGGCCGGCCTGCGGATGGACGTGGCAACGGCGGCGGCCGAGCGGCTCGCCCGCGCGGCGGAACTCGGGCACGCCGAGGACGACATGGCGGCCGCGTACTTCGCCAGCTTCGACGGTGACTCCTGAGGGGCAACGCCCGAGCGTGACTCCTGAGGGCAACGCCTGGGGGTCACTCCCCGGGCGCGACCAGGTGCACGGTGCTGCCGGAACGGCCCTTGCGGACGTGTACCTGGGCGGGGATGCGCTGGCGCAGTTCGCTGACGTGGCTGACGATGCCGACCATCCGGCCGCCTTCGCGCAGGCCGTCCAGCACGTTCATGACCTCCTCCAGGGTGTCCTCGTCCAGGCTGCCGAACCCCTCGTCGACGAACAGCGCCTCGATCGGCACGCCCGCGGCCTCGGCGGTCACGACATCGGCGAGGCCCAGCGCGAGCGCCAGGCTGGCCAGGAACGTCTCGCCGCCGGACAGGGTGCTGGTGTCGCGTTCGTGGCCGGTCCAGGCGTCCAGGGCGAGCAGGCCGAGCCCGGAGCGGCCCCCGCCGCCGCGGCGGGCGTCGGTGTGTGCCAGCGAGTACCGGCCCGCCGTCATGGTCAGCAGCCGCTGGCTGGCCGCTTCCGCGACCTCCTCCAGCCGCGCCGCGAGCACGAACGAGGACAGCGTCATCCGCAGCGTATTCGCGCCCTGGCCGGCGGCCAGGTCGGCGAGCCGCCGGGCCTCCTCGGCCCGCTCGCGCAGCGGCTGCAGCGCGGCCAGTTCGGCGGTGAACCGGGGCACCAGCCCGGCCAGCGTGGCCGACCGGTCGCTGGCGCGGCCGAGAACGGCGACCGCCTCGTCGTGCCGCTCCGCGGCAAGCCGGACCGCCTCCTGGGCCCTGGCCAGCTCGGCGGGCGGGTCGAGCGGCACGTCCAGGTCCGGGGTGGCGAGCTGGGCGCCGACGGCCGCCGCTTCGGTCTCCTCGGCGCGGATCGCCTGCTGCTGCGCGGTACGCCAGTCGGGGGCCCGCCAGGCCGCGCGGGCCGCGTCGACCCCGGCGAATGTGGCTCCGGCGGCGGCCAGGGCGGCTTCGGCCCCGGCCCGCTCCGCAGCGGTGGCCGCAGCCACGGCCGCCTCGGCGGCGCTGGCCGCGGCGGCGAGCGCGTCGGCCACGCCGGCGGCCTCCGCGAGCGCCGTCTCCAGGTCCGGGGCGCCGTCGAGCCGGCTGTGCAGCGAGGCCCGGTGGGCGGCGGCGCGGGCATCCGCGGCGGCCGCTTCGGCCAGGGCGGCGTCCCGCTGCTCGGTGAGCGCGCTCCGCCGCCGTTCCTGCTCTGTGATCGCGGTTCCGAGCGCGGTGAGGTCGCTTTCGTGCTGGCTGAGCTGGCCCGCTTCGACGTCCAGGCGGGCGGCGTCGGTTTCCAGGGCGTCCGCGGCGGCGGTGAGGGTGGCGGCCAGGGTGTGCAGCCGGGGCGCCGTGTCCGGGCCCGGCATCCCGGCGAGGTCAGCCACCGGCCCCCCGGCCGCCGCAGGCACCGCCCCTCCGGCACCTCCGGCATACAGGGAATCGGCCAGTGCCGCGTCCTCTCGGAGCACCGGATCGGCGACGTCCGCAGCCAGGAGCCGGCCGATCAGCTCCCCTACCCGCACGCCGACGATGGCCAGCTCGCTGTCCAGTTTGGCCACGGCATCCTTGGCCGCCTCGGCCTCGGCGTAGGCCTGCTCCTCCTCGTGGTGGGTGACCCGGCGCGCCTGCATCTCCGAGGGATCGGGGTGGTCGAGCGACCCGCACACCGGGCACGGCGAATCGTCGGTCAGCCGGGCGGCCAGCTCGGCAATCATGCCGTCGAACCGCTCCTCCCGGATGCGCTGGGCGTACTCCCGTAGGTCGTTGGCGTGCTCACGGGCCATCTCACGCTGCTCGCGCAGGTCCCGGACGCCGACGCAGTCGTCGGCGAGCTGCGCGGCGTCGGACGCGGCGGCGCGCTGGCGATCCGCCTCGGCGCGGATGAGCGGCAGCCGCCCGGTCGCCAGCCAGGCCGCGTCCCGGCTGGCGGCCATGCTCTCCTGGCGTGCGCGGAGGCAGGCCAGGGTGCGCCCGGCAGCGTCGATCTGGGTGGCGCGGTCCGCGGCCCGGCGGCGCGCGTCCGCGGCGAGGGAATCCTCCGCGCCGGCCTGTCCCGCCACCTCGCGCAGCGTCTCCAGGCGGCCGACCCGCTGGCGGCGGTCCTGTTCCGCGGCCCGGAAGTCAGCCGCGGCCGCCGTGGCGGGCAGCCCGGCGGCGGCCGCGGCGGCGCGGGCCCCGGCGTCAGCGTCGCGCGCCGTGGCCAGCTGCTGCACGGCCCGTTCGGCATCATCAAGGACCTTGGTGATCTCGGCGGCGCGCCCGGCCGCGTCGAGTTCCCGGCGTACGGCGGTTCGCTGCGCCTCGCCGGCCTCCAGCTGATCGCGGCGGGCCAGCAGGGCGGCGCGGCGGCTCTGCCGGTCCGCCAGGGCGCGGGCGCGGTCTTCGGCCGCACGGGCGGCGCCGAGCGCGTCCCGGGCCACCCCGGCCGCCCGGGCGGTCTCGGCGTGGCCGGACTCCGCGGCCGCGGCGAGGTCCCCGGCCCAGGCGGCGGTCAGCGCGGGCGGCGTGTCCCCGGCGGCCTCCTCCGCCGGCACGCCGGCGACCTGGGCGATGCGCGCGGCCAGCGTAACCAGCGCCTGGTCGGCTTCCTGCACGCGGTTCTGGGTGGCGCGCCGCCGCTGCGCCAGCCAGTCCTCGACGGCCCGGAACCGGCCGGTGCGGAACAGCCGCTGCAGCAGCACGCGCCGCTCGTCCGCGTCGGCGTGCAGGAACCGCGCGAACTGCCCCTGCGGCAGCAGCACGACCTGGAAGAACTGCTCGGCGGACATGCCCATGGCGTCGGCGATCTCGTCGTCGGCCTCTTTGGCCCGCGTCGAGACCGTGTGCCAGCTGCCGCCGGTCTCCTCCTCCAGCAGGATCTTGGCGGGCTCGCTGGTCGTCCCGGTCCCGTGTACCTTGGGGCGCACCTGCTGGGGGCGGCGGGTGATGCGCAAGTGACGGCAGCCGATCGTGGTCTCGAACGTCACCTCGGTACGCTCGGCGGCGCTGGCGTGGTCGGAGCGCAGCCGTTTCGTCTTGTTCCGCTCGCCGGGGACTCGCCCGTACAGCGCGAACCCGATCGCGTCGAGCAGGGTCGTCTTCCCCGCGCCGGTCTCGCCGTGCAGCAGGAACAGCCCCGAGCCGGCCAGCTCGTCAAAGGAGACTTCAGCGGTCCCGCCGAATGCGCCGAACGCGGTGACCCGCAGCAGGTGCGGCCGCATCAGGCGGCGTCCCCGGTTTCGGTGCCCCGGGCCTCCTCCAGGGCGGTGCCCCGGGCCTCCTCCAGGGCGGCGGCGAGCAACTGCCGCTCCCCCGGCGTGGCCGGGCTGTTCCGCACGTGCGCGACGAACTCGGTGGCGACGGTCAGGTCGTCGCGGCCGGCGACCCTGGCCCGGTAGCTGCGGGCGCCGGCGCCGGCGCCTTCGGGCTCGAAGGCCAGCACCAGGATGTGCTGGAACCGTACCCGCAGCCTCTCCATCGCGCCCTCCGGCCGGCTCGTGTCGGTCAGGACCACGGACAGGAAGTCGTCCTCGTAACGCTCGTACGCGGCGGACGTCAGCAGGTCGGCCAGCCTTCCGCGCAGAACGTTCAGTCCGCGAAAGGACGGGGCGGGCACCCGCTCGGCGCGGACGGCCCCGCCGGCGTCCAGCTCGACCAGCCAGCAGCCCTTGGCGTGCCGCGCCTCGGAGAACGAGTAGGGCAGCGGCGAACCGCTGTAGCGCAGGGTGTGGCCCAGGGTCTGCTGGCCGTGCAGGTGACCGAGGGCCACGTAGCTGAAGCCGCCGAACAGCGTGGCCGGGACGCGGCCGACCCCGCCGACGGAGATGTCCCGCTCCGAATCGCTCGCCTCGCCCCCCGCGACCCAGGCGTGCGCCATGGCCACCGCCCGGACGCCGCCCCGCGCGGCCACGTCGGCGCGGATGCATTGCACGGCCCGGCCGAGCACGCCCGCGTGGCCGCGCGGCGGGAAGCTGGCCCCGGCTTCGTCGCTCCCCGGCTCGGGCGGCAGTTCGGCCCGGACCGCGTCGGGCTCGAGGTACGGCACGCCGTAGACCGCGACCGGGCCGTGCCGGTCGGCCAGCATGACCGGCTGGGCCACCGCCCCGGCCCGGGTGCGCAGGTACACGCCGGCGGCGTCGACCAGCGCGCTGCCGAAACCGAGCCGGCCCGCCGAATCGTGGTTGCCGCTGATCACGACGACACGGGCACCCGCGTCCCGCAGCCGGGCCAGCCCGTCGGCGCAGAGCTCCACGGCGTCCACCGGCGGGATCGCCCGGTCGTAGACGTCGCCGGCCACCAGAACGGCGTCGACCTTCTCGGACCGGACGACGCCGACGAGATGATCAAGGTAGGCGGCCTGGGCCTGGCGGAGGTCGGCCCGGTGCAGCGAGCGGCCGAGGTGCCAATCGGACGTGTGCAGCATCCGCATGGCCGGCACACTAGCCAACCCCAGTGACACTCGCCCGGCGACGCGCCCGGCACACTGCGTGATTTGCGCCCTTTCGCCGGGCGGCCTCCGGATGGCGGGGCGGACGGCGGGGCGGACGGCGGGGCGGACGGCGGGGCGGACGGCGGGGCGGACGGCGGGGCGGACGGCGGGGCGGACGGCGGGGCGGGAAATAACCGGGGGAATTTCAGGAGCCGGACGCTTATTGTTAGCTAGCGAAACCATGAGACTTGCAAACGATCTTCGACGCCCAGGCCGGGGTGGGCGTCTTTCACGGGGGCGTGATTCCGAGGGAGACCGGTGGCTCCGGCGGCTGACGGTCTACTGCTGGCGTTATCGCAGCAACTTCATTCTCGCCCTGAGCGGTGCGCTGCTCGCGACCGGTGTGACGGCGGTCATCCCGCTGATCCAGCGGACGATCGTCAACGACGTCATCGTCACGCATTCCCGGTCGATCTGGCCGCTGGCCATCGCCCTGCTGGTCGCGGCGGCGGCGAACTTCGGCTTCACCTTCATGCGCCGCTACTCCGGCGGCAAGCTGTCCCTCGACGTCCAGCACGACCTGCGCACCGAGATGCTGGGGGCGCTTTCCCGGCTGGACGGCGCGCGGCAGGACGAGATCCATACCGGCCAGCTGGTGAGCCGGTCGATCTCCGACATCAACATGATCCAGGGCCTGCTGTCGTTCCTGCCGATCACCATCGGCAGCGCGCTGCTCTTCGTCGTCTCGATCGTCATCATGCTGTTCCTGTCGCCGCTGCTGACGGTGGTGGCGCTGGCGGTCGCCCCGGCGCTGTGGGTGATCGCGCTGCGGTCCCGGCGCAAGCTGTTCCCGGCGAGCTGGCACGCACAGCAGCAGGCGGGCGAGGTCGCGGCCATCGTCGACGAGACCGTCGGCGGGGTCCGCGTGGTCAAGGGCTTCGGGCAGGAAGACCAGGAACTGGAGCGCATGGAGGGCGCGAGCACGCACCTGTACGCGTCCCGCGTCCGGCTCGCGCGCATGATGGCCCGATTCAACCCCGCGCTGGAGGCCGTGCCCACCCTCGGCCAGGTCGGGGTGCTGGCCCTGGGCGGCTGGCTCGCCATCCAGGGCAGCATCACGCTCGGCACGTTCCTGGCCTTCTCCAGCTACCTCGCGCTGATGTCCGGCCCGGTCCGGATGCTCACCGCCCTGATCACCATCGGGCAGGAGGCGCGGGCCAGCGTCATCCGGGTGCTGGAAGTCATCGACTCGCGCCCGGTGATCACCGACAAGCCCGGCGCCGGGCCGCTGCCCGCCGACGCGACCGGCATCGAATTCAACGACGTCCGGTTCGGTTACGTGCCGTCCGAGCCGGTGCTGCGCGGGCTCTCGCTGCGCGTCAGCCCGGGCGAGACGGTGGCCGTGATCGGCACCTCCGGCTCCGGCAAGTCGACGATCTCGCTGCTGCTGCCGCGGTTCTACGACGTCAGCGGGGGCGCCGTCCGGGTCGGCGGCTACGACGTGCGGGAGGTCACCCAGGACTCGCTGCGCGCCTCGATCGGGCTCGTCATGGAGGACAGCTTCCTGTTCTCCGACACCGTACGGGCCAACATCGCCTACGGGCGGCCGGACGCCACCGAGGAGCAGATCCTCGCCGCCGCGCGCGCCGCGGAAGCCGACGAGTTCATCGCCGAGCTCCCGCAGGGCTACGACACCGTGATCGGCGAGCAGGGCCTCACCCTGTCCGGCGGCCAGCGGCAGCGCGTGGCGCTGGCCCGGGCGCTGATCACCGACCCGCGGCTGCTGCTGCTGGACGACGCGACCTCGGCCATCGACCCGCGGCTGGAAGCGGAGATCCACGCCACCCTGAGCCGGGTCATGCGCGGCCGTACCACCCTGCTCATCGCGCACCGCCGGTCCACGCTGAACCTGGCCGACCGGATCGCGGTGCTCGACGGCGGGCGGGTCGCGGACATCGGCACGCACGAGGAGCTCACCGAGCGGTGCCCGCTCTACCGGCTGCTGCTGTCCGGCCCGGGCGAGGACGTCGAGGGCATCGACGCCGGCGAGCTGGCCTACTACGAGAACGACCAGGCGCCCCCGGCCGTGCGCGCGGCCGGCGCGGGCACGGCCGGCGGGGTGACGCCGGGGCTGTGGGATGCGGCCAAGGCACCGGCCGGGATGGCGCGTGCCCAGGATCCGGCCGTGACGGGCGGCGGCCACGGCTACCACGGCGCGATGGGCAACCTGCCGCCCACCCCCCAGCTGCTGGCCCAGGTCGGCGCGCTGCCGCCGGCCCGGGACAAGCCGCAGGTCGACCAGCGGTACGCCCGGGCCGGGGACCGGCACTTCACGCTGACCAAGCTGCTGCGGCCGCTGGCCGTGGCCATGCTGGCGGGCCTGATCCTGGACGGCCTGGACGCGCTGGCCAGCCTGGCGCTCCCGGCGCTGGTGCGGAACGGCATCGACCACGGCGTCGAGACGAAGGCGTTCGGCGCGATCGCCGTGGTGTCCTTCATCGGGCTGGCCATCGTCTTCGCCGACTGGCTGGTCAACATCGCGGAAACGCTGGTCGTGGGGCGCAACGGCGAGCGGCTGCTGTACACCCTGCGGGTGAAGATCTTCGCCCAGCTGCAGCGGCTCGGCCTGGACTTCTACGAGCGTGAGCTAGCCGGGCGCATCATGACCCGGATGACGACCGACGTGGACGCGCTGTCCTCGTTCTTCCAGACCGGCCTGATCACCATGGTCAGCTCGCTGATGACGTTCTTCGGCGTGCTGATCGCGCTGCTGATCATCAACGTGAAGCTCGGCCTGGTCGTGCTGTGCATCCTGCCGGTGCTCATCGCCGTGACCGTGGTGTTCCGGGCCCGGTCGGCCCGGGCCTACCAGGACGCGCGGGAAAAGGTCAGCGTGGTCAACGCGGACTTCGCGGAGAACGTGGCCGGCCTGCGGGTCACCCAGGCGTACCGCCGGGAGGACAAGAACCAGGCCCGGTTCGCGGGGCGCAGCGATTCCTACCGGAGGGCCCGGATGCGGTCGCAGCGGCTGATCGCGCTGTACTTCCCGTTCGTCCAGGCGCTGTCCACGGTGGCAGGCGCCATCGTGCTGATCGTCGCGACCGGCGAGGTCCGCAGCGGGGCGCTGACCGCCGGCGCGCTGATCGCCTACCTGCTCTACATCGACATGGTGTTCGCGCCGGTCCAGGAGATGTCGCAGGTCTTCGACGGGTATCAGCAGGCCGTCGTGGGGCTACGGCGGATCAAGGACCTGCTGCTGCTGCGGACGTCCACCCCCGCGGCCGACCGGCCCATCCCCGTGCCGCGGCTGCAGGGCCGGATCGAGCTGCGTGACGTGCACTTCGGTTACGAGACCGCGAACCGGGACGCCATCAACGGGGTCAGCCTGCTGATCACGCCCGGCGAGACGGTGGCGCTGGTCGGGCAGACCGGGGCCGGCAAGTCGACGCTGGTCAAGCTCATCGCGCGGTTCTACGACGTCACCGGGGGCGCCGTCCTCGTCGACGGGGTGGACGTGCGGTCCTACGACCTGGCGCAATACCGGCACCGGCTCGGCGTCGTCCCGCAGGAGGCGTACCTGTTCGCCGGGACGGTGCGGGACGCCATCGCCTACGGGCGGCCCGGTGCGACCCACGCGGAGGTGGAGGCAGCGGCGCGTGCGGTGGGCGCGCACGAGATGATCGCGCGGCTGCCGGGCGGCTACTACCACCCGATCGCCGAGCGGGGCCGGAACCTGTCCGCCGGGCAGCGGCAGCTGCTCGCGCTGGCCCGCGCGCAGCTCGTCGACCCGGACATCCTGCTGCTGGACGAGGCGACCGCGGCGCTCGACCTGGCCTCCGAGGCGGCAGTCAACCGCGCCACCGAGCAGCTGACCGCCCGGCGGACGACCATTGTGGTGGCGCACCGGCTGACCACGGCGGCCTCGGCGGACCGGATCGTGGTAATGGACGGCGGCCGGATCGCCGAGATCGGCACGCACGCGGACCTGGTGGCCGCGGGCGGCACCTACGCCGAACTCTGGGAAGCCTTCACCGGCGACTCCGAGCTCGTCGCCTGACCGTGCCCCGGGCTCTGGCGTTCCCGGCTCCGGGCAGCCCATTAGCCCATGATCGGCGTTGGTTTTCCGCATTATGTGCGGATTTCCGGCGCCGATCATGTCTAGGAACGGCCGGCGGCTTTGGCGGCGGTGATTGCTTCGGCGACGCCGCCGGTCCAGGGGTCCCCGTGACCGGGCAGCAGGCCGGCGCTCATGCCACGGAGCTGATCCAGCGAGCGGAGGGATCTGGCGTTCGATCAGGACCGGGCCTGTCCGCAGTCTCACCAGCCGAGCTCCCTGAGCCGGTCGTCGCCGATGCCGAAATGGTGGGCGATCTCGTGGATGACGGTACGGCGGACCTCGACGGCGACCTCCTCCTCGGTGCCGCAGATCGCGCAGATCGCCTGGCGGTAGATGGTGATGCGGTCGGGCAGCACCCCGGCGTACTGGGACGTGCGGCTGGTCAGCGGGATGCCCTGGTAGAGCCCGAGCAGGCCGGGCGGGCCAGCGCCGTGCTCGACCGTCACCGCGACATTGCGCATCAGCTGGCCGAGTTCCTCGGGCAGTCCATCCAGCGCCGTGACGACCATCTCTTCGAAACGGCCGGGATCAACCTCGATCACCAGCCCATTGTCCAGCGCTGGCGGGACGCTGCCGCACCTCTCGTCCGGCCCTGATCATCCTCCGGGCCCGGCCACGTCGCCCGGGGTGCCACCATGGAGCCGTGTATGAGCTGGTGTACCGGGTGCTGTTGCGGCGGCTTCCGGCCGAGACCGCGCACGCGGCCGGGTTCTGGCTGATCCGCGCGGCGGGCGCGGTGCCCGGCGGGGCCTGGCTGCTCCGGCGCTGGCTCGCGCCGCGGGATCCGGTCCTCCGGGTGCGGGCGCTCGGGCTGGACCTGCCCGGGCCACTGGGGCTGGCCGCCGGGTTCGACAAGGACGCCCGCGGCGCGGACGCGCTCGGCGCGCTCGGCTTCGCGTTCGTTGAGGTCGGTACGGTGACGGCGCAGGCGCAGCCGGGTAACCCGCGGCCGCGGATGTTCCGGCTGCCCGCGGACCGGGCGGTGGTGAACCGGATGGGCTTCAACAATGCGGGCGCGGCGGCCGCGGCGGAGCAGCTGCGGAGGCGCCGCGCTCGCTGGGGCCCGAGTGACCCAGGTGGCTGGTGGGGCCGGTGGGGCTCGTTGGGCCGGGGTGGGGGGCGTCCGGTCGTCGTCGGGGTGAACATCGGCAAGACCAAGGCCGCTGCCCCGGGCGAGGCGATCGCGGACTACGTAGCCAGCGCCCGGCTGGTGGCCGGGGTGGCCGACTACGTGGTGGTGAACGTCAGCTCGCCGAACACGCCCGGCCTGCGAGACCTTCAGGCGGTCTCGTCCCTGCGGCCGCTGCTCGCCGCGGTGCGCGCGGCACTCGATGACGTTGCCCGCGGGACGGCCGCGGAGCCAGGAAGCACCCGGCGGGTCCCACTGCTGGTCAAGATCGCGCCGGACCTGGCCGACAGCGACATCGACGCGATCGCGGACCTGGCGAGCGAACTCGGCCTGGACGGAATCATCGCCACCAACACCACCATCGCCCGGCCCGGCCTGACCAGCGACACGGCACAGGTCGCCGCGGCCGGCCCCGGCGGCCTGTCCGGCGCGCCGCTGCGGCCACGGGCTCTGGAGGTGCTGCGGCGGCTGCATGCGCGGGCCGGTGACCGGCTTGTCCTCGTCGCGGCCGGCGGCATCGAGACGGCCGACGACGCCTGGGAACGGATCGCCGCGGGCGCCACGCTCGTCCAGGCGTACACCGGCTTCATCTACGGCGGGCCGCGCTGGCCGCGGCAGGTCCAGGACGGCCTGGCCCGGCGGGCGCGCGCGGCCGGGCTGGCGTCGATCAGCGAGGCCCGCGGCACCGAGGCCGTGCCCCGCGCCTAGCCCCCGGGGTTCAGCCGGCGATGGCGAGGACCTGGCCGGCGGCGCCGGGCTGGGCCGCGGCGCCGGGCTCGGCGGCCAGCGCGAGCATAAAGGCGGCCACGTCCGCGCGGGAGATGAACGCGCCGCCGCGGACGTTCTGCCCGATCGCGGTGCGGTAGCGGCCGGTCGCGGGCTTGTCCGTGAGCCGCGGCGGCCGCACCACGGTCCAGTCCAGGCCGCTGTCGCGCAGCACCTCCTCCATCCGCGCGAGGTCGGCGTAGTGCCCGCGCAGCGCCGCCTTGACCACGGGCCCGAGCAGATGGCGCATCATGAACCCGTCACCGGGATCGTGCTTCGGCGGATGCGGGCGTCCCGGCGACGGAACGGTCCCGACCGGCGCCGCGCTGACCACGATGATCCGGCGCACGCCGGCCGCCCGCATCGCGGTCACGATCGCCCGGGTCCCCCCGGCCGCGATGTCCTCATCGGCCCGCGAATTCCCGCCGAGGCCGGATAGCACCGCGTCGGCCCCCTCCATCGCGGCGGCGAGCGTGACGGGGTCCGGCCTGGACAGGTCGGACTGGACCACGCGGACGCCGGCGGTGACCTTGGCCGGGTTCCGCACGACGGCGGTGACGTCGTGCCCGGCGGCGACGGCCTGCTCCAGCATCAGGCGGCCGATCCCCCCGGTCGCGGCGACGATCGTGAGTTTCATCGGGTGCTCCTCTCGTGTGGTCCCGCTGCCCGTGGCACGCGGCCGCGCCCACGGCTACCCTTACCTCATAGCCCATATATTACGAGGTCCATATTATATGAGTACCGTATCATCTGGCCAGCCGGAGGCCGGCGCCGAGGCCGGCCGTCGTCACCGGCGGCTGCGAACGTCGGTCAAGGAGTCGATGCGCGAGCTGAGCGTCCAGCTCTCCCTGCTCAACGCCCAGGTGAGCGCGCACCTGGACCTCAAGGAAGCCGACGTGGACTGCCTCGACATGATCACCCGTTACGAGCCGATCAGCCCGAGCGCCCTGGCCCGCCGTACCGGGCTGCACCCGGCGACGATGACCGGCATCCTGGACCGGCTGGAGCGCGGCGGCTGGATCAGCCGGGAGCGCGACCCCGCCGACCGCCGCGCGGTGCTCATCCGGGCCCGCCGGGAGCGTGGCGCGGAGATCTACCGGCTGTACGGCGGGATGAACGCCGCGATGGACGAGATATGCGGCAGCTACGGCGACGCCGAACTCGCGGTACTGGCCGGCTTCCTCCGGCGTACCGTGGACGCCGGGCAGGCCGCGACCATCGCCCTCGCCTCGGACTAGCCGGGAACGAGCCACGCCTCGCGGTCAGGGGCCGCCGGCGAAACGAGAGCAGTCAGGCCAGCTCAGACCGGCCAGTCGAGCTGATGGCCGGGGACGCCGTGCGCGCGGCCGTGCGCCACGGCCTCGGCCCGCCCGGCCGCGTTCCCGCGCGGGTACCGGAAGATCTTGTGGCGGTACACGACCACGGTTTCTGTGGGGGACCGGAAGTCCGCGTACCAGCCGTGCGCATCGAGGGCATCGGCCAGCTTGGCGGCCAGGTCATCGGCGTCCTTCTCGTCGGCCTCGAAGTAGATGTCGGTCCAGACGGGCGGCTGCGTGTCCGTCGTGCCGTCGGGGGCGTGCCGCGTGATCCGCCGGACGATCAGCCGCAGATCGTCCAGAGACGTCCCGGGCTGGATACTTTCGGCGATCAGTGCACCCTGGAGCATCGGTCTCCTCCTTCGCCGGCGCTGCCGGGAGCGGGATAGCCGTGCCCGTTCCCGGCGCGGTACCGTGGCAAACGGCGCGGAGGGCGCCACCGGGTCCGCGGGAAGGACTGAGTCCACCTCCAGATCGGCAGGTTTCCGCTGGACGGCAGGCCGTCTTCGCCCGAGCGCGGCACACGGGCCCCGGCTCCGGAAGAGACGTGTCATGCCTGAGCTCCCCGATCGCCCCGACCTCGGCCAGCTCCGCCGCCAGGCGCGCGAGCTTCAGCGCGCGGCCGCCGCGCACGATGAGGTTGCGCTGCAGAAGGTCCGTTCGGTTTCCACCGCCATCACCCTGGCGGCGGCCCAGCTTGCGGTGGCCCGCGACTTCGGTTTCGCGAGCTGGCCGCGTCTGAAGGCTGAGGTCGAGCGCCGGCGTGCGACCGTTAATGATCCCGAACGCGACTCACCGGAAGTCTCCCTGCCGCCGATCCTGGCCGCGTGGCGGAATCTCCCTGCTGAGCAGCGGGCACTGGTCGCGAGGCAGTACGCGGACCGGCCCGGGCTCCGCCCCATCCTCGACGCGGTGCTGGCCGCGGCGGCGCCCCTCGGGCAGGCCACGGTCGAGGCGCGCGTCACGGTGGTCTCGCTGGTGTCTCCGCGGCGCACGTTCGCTTCGGTCAAGGCCACGACCAAGAGCCGGGTGGACCTCGGGCTGCGGCGGAGAACGTGACGCCCGACGGCCGGCTGCGGGCCGCCCGGGACCTCGGCAGCGGCACGATCAACGTCCGGATCGTGCTGGCCAGTCCCGGCGAGGTCGACGGGGAGGTCACCGGCTGGCTGCGGCGTGCGTACGCGGAGAGCGTCACGCCCGTACCCCGGCGCCCGGCCCGCCGCCCGGCGGCCGCGGTGGGTTCGCTCACCGTCGTGATCGAGGGTGTGGAACTGCCCGGGCTTTCCTGCGCCCCGGCCGGCAGCGGCCGGGGCTACCGGAACGTGTACGTCGCGCTGGGCGGCCGCGATCCCGGCCGGGTGGCCCTGGATATATCGGGACGGCCGGGGCGCGCCATCGAGCCGGTACCCGGTGACGCCCCGTCCGCGCGCTGGGAGGCCCCGGTGACGGTGCGCCGCGACGGCGACGGCTTCGACTTCACCGGCCCGTACGTGGGCGGCGATCGCACGGACCGCAGCATCGGCCTGGCCTGGGGCGAGGTGCCAGGCGACGGGACGCTGCGGCTGTTCCGCGGGGCCAAGCTCCGGCTGGCCGACGTCCCGCCCGCGCTCGTCCAGGAGGCGCTGGCCCCGGGGCGCCGGCTGGTCGCCCGGGTCCGGCTGACCGACGGCAACGGCAACCCGATCTGCGGCCGGCTGCGGCCCCCGTACATCGAGTGGCACACCGAGTGAGACGTCAGCTCCCTCCCTTCGCCTCGTCCCAAGGGCCCGTCTCCACTACGGGCAGAGAAACGGGGGCACATGGCAGCGTCGGTTTTTTGTCTGACATTGCGCGATTTGGGTGACAGGATTCCGCTACGGGTACTGATGATGCGCTGGTGGCGGTGCTGCCCGGAAAACCGGCACACCATGCCAGCACACTTCAACCACGCCCGCGAGGACCCGCGACACGCCCGAGACCGCCAACTTAAAAACAGACGCTGCCCATCCGACCCAAAACTCTGCCCGTAGTGGGATTTCGCCGCCCGGGTCAGGCGGAGAGGGAGGCGGGGGCGGCTGCGGCGAGGTCGGCGGGGGCGGCCAGGGCGCCAAGGGGGACGCCGACCGCCTCGGCCAGGGCGACAACGGTGAAGAAGGCGGGCGTGGGAATCCGGCCCGTTTCGATCTTCCGCAGCGTCTCGACCGGGACGCCGGCCAGGGCAGCGACCTCTACCATGCTGCGCTCGCCCCGCGCCTGGCGCAGCACGGCGCCCAGGCGCTGCCCGCGGGCGCGCTCTTCGGCGGTGAGCATCGGCCGGACCATGGCGTCATAATAATACCGGTATAGTTATACCGGCAACCAGGTGATCGGCCGAGGACCGGGGCCGAGCCCAGGCGGGGGGAAATGCCGTGATCGAGCTCAAGACGCCGGATGAGATCGACGCCATGCGCGCCGCGGGCATCGTGGTAGCCGACACCCTTTCGGCGGTCAAGGCGGAGGCGCAGGTCGGTGTGTCCCTGACCGCACTGGACCAGGTGGCACGCGATGTGCTCGCCGACGCCGGGGCGTCCTCCCCGTTTCTCGGCTACCGGCCCGGTTTCGCCGGGACCCCGTTTCCCGCGGTGATCTGCACGTCGGTCAACGACGCGGTCCTGCACGGCATCCCGGATGGCTACCGGCTGCGGGACGGCGACCTGCTCAGCATCGACTTCGGCGCGGTCCTGGACGGATGGGCCGCCGACGCCGCCACCTCGTTCCCGGTGGGCGAGCCGCGCCGCGCCGATCAGAAGCTCATCAGCACCGCCGAGGCCGCCCTGGACGCGGGCATTGCGGCGGCCACCCCGGGGGCCAGGATCGGCGACATCTCCGCGGCCATCGGGCAGGTCGGGCGGGCCGGAGGTTACGGCATCAACACCGACTTCGGCGGGCACGGCGTCGGGCACGCCATGCACGAGTCGCCGTCCGTGCCGAACGAGGGGCGGCCCGGGCGCGGCGCCCGGCTCCAGCCGGGGCTGGTCATCGCGATCGAGCCGTGGTTCCTGGGCGGGGGGCACGACCGGTACCGCGTCGACCGGGACGGCTGGACGCTGCGCAGCGGCGACGGCTCACGCGGTGCACACGTCGAGCACACGGTCGCGATCACTCCCGACGGCCCGCGCATCCTCACCACGCAACTGGACGGCTGACAGCCCGCCGCCAGGTCAGCCCCTCGCGCACGGCCGGCTGATGGCCCGCCGCAGGTCGGCCCACCGCGCGCACCGCCACGCCCACAGCAGCTCATCCAGCAGGCCACCCGCGCGGCCGGCGGCGAGCATTGTTTTCGTAGTCGATAACATTCACATTATTGATAACGATGGCTAGACTCGGTGGTGTGGCGACTGCGGACCTACTGCTGCACCCGGTCCGGTTGCGGATCGTGCAGGCCTTCCTGGGCGACCGGGCGCTGACGACCAGCGAGCTCAGCGCGGCGCTGGCGGACGTCCCGGCGGGCAGCCTGTACCGCCACGTGGCCCGCCTCGTCGATGCCGGCGTGCTGGCCGTGGTGGCCGAGCGGCGGGTCCGCGGCGCGGTGGAACGGACGTACGTGCTGCGGCTGAGCGCGGCCTCCATCGGGCCGGACGAACTCGCGTCGATGAGCGCGGACGATCATCGCCAGGCCTTCATGGCGTTCGTGGCCGGGCTCCTCGGTGACTTCGACCGCTATCTGGCCCGCGGCGACACCGACATGCTGCGCGATGGGGTGACGTACCGGCTGGCCGGGATGTGGCTGGACGACAGCGAATACCTGGAGCTCGCACGCGAGCTGACCCGGCTGCTCCAGCCGCGCCTGGCGAACCTGCCGGCCCCGGGCCGGAAGCGGTGGATTCTGGGGACCGTCGTGATCCCCGCGGACGAGACCGGCCCGGAGAACCCGGCCCCGGAACGACCCGGCCCGGTGGATCCGGGACCGGAAAACCCAGGCCCGGGAGACCCGGACCGGAACGGGAGGACCTCATGACGACGACCGCACCGGGACCGGCGGCGCTGGCGATCCTGGAGATGGCGCAGGCGGGGCGGTTCGCGGAGATCCGCGAGCAGTTCGCGCCGTCGCTGCGCCTGTTGGTGCCGGCTGACGCACTGCAGGCCGCGTGGGCGGCCGAGATCAGCCGGGTAGGCACGGTGACCGGCGCCGGCACGCCGGTCAGCGAGCCAGCCGGGCCTGGGGTGACCGTGGTGAAGGTTCCGGTGACGGCCGAGCGGGAGGCGTTCACCCTCGTCGCCACGGTCAGCGACGAGGGCTGGCTGGTCGCTCTCCAGCTGGCGCCGGCCAGCGCCGCGCAGCCCACCGAACCGTGGCAGCCGCCGCCCTATGCGGACACGGAGACGTTCGCCGAGGAGGAGGTGACGGTCGGATCCGGCCCGCTCGCGGTGCCCGGCACGCTGACGCTGCCGCGCACAGCGGCCCCGGGGCCCGCCGTCGTCCCGCTCAGCGGCTCGGGATCGCATGACCGGGACGAGACGCTCGGCCGGAACAAGCCGTTCAAGGACCTCGCGTGGGGGCTGGCCAGCCGTGGCGTGGCCGTGCTGCGCTTCAACAAGGTCACCTACGCGCACGCCAGCGAGGTGGTGAAGGATCGCGGCTTCACGCTGGCCGATGAGTACGTGCCGGACGCGGTCGCGGCCGTCCGGCTACTGCGGCAGCACCCGGCCGTCGACGCGGAGCGGGTCTTCGTGCTCGGCCACAGCCTGGGCGGCACCGTGGCCCCGCGCGTCGCGCTAGCCGAACCGGCCGTCGCCGGGCTGGTCATCCTGGCCGGCGGCACCCAGCCGATGTACTGGGCCGCCGTCCGCCAGTTCCGGTACCTGGACTCCCTGGACCCTGCGACGGCCGGCTCCGCGCAGGCCACGATCGACGCTCTGACCAGGCAGGCGGCCACGGTGGACAGCCCGAGCCTGTCGCTGTCGACGCCGGACAGCGAGCTGCCGTTCGGCGTGCCGGCCGCGTATTGGCTGGACGTGCGCGGCTACGACCCCGTGGCGGTCGCCGCCACGCTGGGCAAGCCGATGCTGATCCTCCAGGGCAGCCGTGACTATCAGGTGACCGTGGCCGACGACCTCGCCGGCTGGGAGACCGGCCTCGCCGGGCGCCCGGAGGTGACGATCCGCGTCTATGACGCCGACAACCACCTGTTCTTCCCCGGGACCGGCACGCCGACGCCGGCCGAATACGAGCCCGCGCAGCACGTGGACGCCGCGGTGGTCGCCGACATCGCCGGCTGGCTGGCGGCCACCCGCCTCACGCCGGGGGGCAGCTGAACGATCCCGGGCCGCGGCGGACGCGGGCCGGGGCAGTCGCGGGCCGCGGCGATCCCGGGCCGCGGCGGACGCGGCGCTGCCCCGGCCGGGCAGCGCCGGATCAATTCGCGAGCCGTTGCCGGACCGCCGCGATGATCTGTGTGTAATCCGAATCGCGGTGAATGCCGGGAGTCAGGGCGTTGATGTTCTTGAGGATGTCGGTGAGCCGCGGCAGCCCGATGGATGGTGGCGGGTAGGGGCGCGGTGCTGGTGCCGGCGTCGCCATCGTGACCAGCGCATCTGGTGCAGGGCGTCGCGCCAGGAGGTCCAGCGGCGGGCCTGATGCTCGTCCGGGCCGGTCAGGCTTTTGCATGCCGGGAAGTTCTCCCCGGGGGACCAGCGGGGCCCGGCGACCTTGACCAGGGCGCCCAGGGCCGGCCGACTGCGGGCTGCAGCAGCGGTAAAAGGCCAGCCTGGCCCGGCGGAAACTCAGGTGGCCTCAGTGCACCATCGGGGTAGATTTGGGCCGTGCCCGAGCTGCAGCGGCTGCATGCTGGTCATGCCCCGGCGGTCCTGGCCTTCGAGCTGGCGAACCGCGCCTACTTCGCCGCCTCGGTGTCCGACCGCGGCGACGAGTTCTACGACCAGTACACCGAGCGGCACAGCGCCTTGCTGGCTGAGCAGGAGGCCGGCATCTGCGCCTGCTACGTGCTCGTCGCCGCGGACGGCTCGGTACTGGGCCGGTTCAACCTGTACCGCTTCGAGGACGGCACTGCGGAGCTCGGCTACCGGGTCGCGCAGCACGTCGCCGGCCGCGGCGTGGCGACCGCGACCGTGCGGGAGCTGTGCCGGCTCGCGGCAGCGCGGCACGGACTGCGCACACTCAGGGCGGCCACCGCCCGCGAGAATGCCGCGTCCCAGAAGGTGCTGGCCAAAGCCGGGTTCGTCCCGGCTGGCCCGGCCGACCCGGCCGACGTCGGCGGTAAGCCAGGCACCTGGTATCAGCGCGACCTAGCCGCCGGCTGACCCTGATCAGCCGGTGGCGACGTGCCGCAACAGCGCGCTGCGGCCGGGGATCAGGCTGGCGCCTGCCTCGCTTGACCCATGCGTGACGCCGGCCGTGGCCCGGTCGCGGCCGAGGCGGCGAGGCCCCCTGCCATCCCCGTTATCCCCCGCAGATGCTGCGGAAAACCGGTACCGATCACGGGGCGGGGAGCGGAGGGAACGGGGCGGGGGCGGAAGGGACGGGCGGGGAGCGGAGGGAACGGGGCGGGGGCGGAAGGGACGGGCGGGAAGCAGAGGGGACGGGCGGGAAGCGGAAGGGACGGGCGGGAAGCAGAGGGGACGGGCGGGAAGCGGAAGGGACGGGCGGGAAGCAGAGGGGACGGGCGGGAAGCGGAAGGGACGGGCAGGCTACGCGGGGAGGGCGATGGCGGTGACGAGGAAGCCGCGGGCGGCGAGCCAGCGGCCGCCCAGGGAGGTCAGCGGCGAGCCGTTGACAGGGTGGCCCGGGACGAGCAGCCGGGCGGTGAACGTGCCGCCAGCGTCGATGACGATCTCGGCGTCGTCAAAGCCCAGCCATTTCTGGGCCAGCGGGAACCACGCCTTGTAGACGGATTCCTTCGTGCAGAACAGCAACCGGTCCCAGCAGGCGGCATCCGGGCGGGCGGCGGCGAGCGCGGCGAGCTGGGCACGTTCCTGGGGCCGGGAAATCACGTCCAGTACCCCTGCGGGCAGCGCCTCGTCCGGCTCGGCGTCCAGGCCGAGCGTGACGACCTCGGCGGTCCGGGCGGCCGCCGCGGCGCGGTAGCCCGCGCAATGTGTGATGCTCCCCGCGATGCCGGCCGGCCACTGCGGCGCGTCCCGCGGGCCGCGCAGGATCGGGACGGGCGGCTCGCCGAGCTGGGCCAGCGCGGCGCGGGCGCAGGCCCGCCCGGCCGCGAACTCGCGCCGCCGCCGGGCGACCGCGCGCGCGATGATCGCTTCTTCCCCGGGAAACAGTTTCGCGTCGGGCAGGTCGCCGAACGACTCGGCCATGGCCACCGACGGCGGCAGGATCTGCTCGAGCACGTCAGGCGCCCGTGATCCCGCGCCGGTGGGCGTAGCTGACGGCCTGGGCCCGATCGCGGGCGCCGATCTTCGGCAGCAGTTGGTTGACGTGGCTTTTCACGATGGCCTCGGTGTAGGGCCTGTTCCGGGCCGAGGTGTAGACCACGAGAGCGATCGCGATGAACCCCAGGGACGGCAGCCGTCGCTGGACCACCGCGCCCTGATCGCGCGACTGCCGGAGCTCGGCATACGTCGGGACTTCGGGCGGCACGCCCAGCGGGGCACTCACAGGAACCAGCGTACGTATGCGCGGGCCGCCGGTCCTCGGCCCGAGGGTGGATGTGCGGCGCCCGCCCCGGCGCCCGGCCTCCACCCGGGGATGCCCGTGCTCAGCCCCGTGTGCAGGCCAGCCGGCCCGGACAGATCCACCGTCGCGCCGCCCCGCGCACGCTTCCCGGCCACGGTCCCGCGACAGCGCGGCATCCTCACCATGATCGGCGTTGCTTTGCCGCAGGATCTGCGGAAAACCTGCGCCGATCATGGGAACCGCCCCGTGCGGGAGCGTGGGTGGGGCGGCTGACTACCACTCGACGAGCGTCCACACCTCGGGGCGCGGTGTGTTCCCGGTGTCCACCGACGCGAAGCCGCGGGCGGCCTCCTTCAGGTGAGCCAGGGCGGCGTCGCGCTGGCCCAATGCGTGCAGCAGGTCAGCCAGGTTGGTGTGCAGCGCGGCCACCCGGTGCTGATCGCCGAGTTCACGGCCCAGCGACAGCGCCTCCGCGGCGCCGTGGACCTCGACACGATACGCACGGACCTGGCCGGCGTCGTGCACCAGGCCCTGGAACCGGCCCAGGTCCACGTCTGGCTCATCACGCGGCCGGCTGAGTCCGCGGAAGGGTGATCCCGCCCTACGATGAGGACAGGGATCACCGGCAGAGGGGTGGTCGGATGGACGAGCGGGTGAGGGTCCGCCGGGCCTACGATGAGCCGTCCCCGGAGGACGGCACCAGGGTGCTGGTCGACCGGATCTGGCCCCGGGGCCTGAGCAAGGCGAAGGCCCGCCTCGACGAATGGTGCAAGACGATCGCGCCGTCTACCGCGCTGCGCAAAAGCTACGGGCACGATCCGGCGCGCTTCGAGGAATTCAGCCGCCGCTACCGGGCCGAACTCGCCGAGCCGGAGCGCGCCGAGGCTCTCCAGCACCTGCGGGACCTGGCCGAGCACGGCAACCTGACGTTGCTAACGGCCACCAGGCAGGCCGACATCAGCGAGGCCGCGGTACTGGCCAGCCTGCTCAGAGGCTGACCCGGCGCCGCTACGGGCAGAGTTTTCGGTCGCATGGCAGCGTCTGTTTTTAAGTTGGCGGTCTCGGGCGTGTCGCGGGTCCTCGCGGGCGTGGTTGAAGTGTGCTGGCATGGTGTGCCGGTTTTCCGGGCCGCACCGCCACCAGCGCATCATCAGTACCCATAGCGCGATCCTGCCACCCAAATCGTGCAATGTCAGATAAAAAACCGACGCTGCCCATGGGCAAGAAAGTCTGCCTGTAGAGGGGAACCGCCCCGCGTGGGCGCTTGAGGGGGGATTGCTGTGGCTTTTGGGACCCTTGGGACGGATGTGCTGTTTGGGGCGGCTGGGGCCTGAAAGGGCGCCGCTGGGCGATGGGCGGATCAGGCGGGGTGGGCGGGTACGGCGCGGGCGAGGACGGAGGGGTCGCCGGTGGCGGACAGGCCGGCGGCGCGGGCCTTTTCCAGGGGCAGCTTGCCGGACAGCACGCCCATGATGAGGCGGGGCTCTCCGGCCAGGGCGAGGTCGGGGTCGGGGGCGGCGCCCTTTTTCAGCTCCACCTCGCCGTGGCCGACGACGATGTGCACGGGGGCGGCGTCTGTGGCGCTGAGGCCGATGGTCACGTCGGGGGCGGCGGGGTCGGTGTCGGTGTCGGTGAGGAAGGTCTCGGTGGCAAAGGTGAACCAGTTGGAGCGGAAGGCGTCCGAGCCGTCCGCGGTGACCATGAAGTCGAGGCCCCAGCGGCCGAGGGAGTAGAGCACGTCCTTCAGTTCCCGGCCGCGGGCGGTCAGGTCGAAGAGGGCGGTCGCGATCGGCGGCGGGGCGGCGGTGCGGGTGATCAGCCCGGCGGCCTCCATCTCCTTGAGCCGGGCGGAGAGGAGGTTCGACGCGATTCCGGGCAGCCCGGCCCGCAGGTCGGTGTAGCGACTGGGCCCTTGCGTGAGGAGTTCGCGGACGATGAGCAGGGTCCAGCGATCGCCAACGACGTCCAGGGCCTTGGCCACCGAGCAGTACTGGCCATATGACTTCACACCTCGATACTAGTACCCCGTGGTTTTTTTCGTTAACTATTCGCTTGATTTTTTAAATCATATGGCTTAGAAACTAAAGCATGACTCGTCGGACGCTCATCCTGGTCTCCCTGCTCCTGGCCGCCTTCGTCATCAACCTCGACACGACCATGGTCAACGTCGCCCTGCCCGCGCTGGAACGCGAGCTGGGCGCGACCACCACGCAGCTGCAATGGGTCGTGGACGCCTACAACCTGGTCTTCGCCGCGCTCCTGCTGAGCGCGGGCAACCTCAGCGACCGCCTGGGCCGCAAGCGCCTGCTCGTGGCCGGTCTCCTCGTCTTCGGCGCGGCCAGTGTCGCGGGCTCGTTCGCGACCGCGACCGGCGAGCTGATCGCGGCGCGGGCCGTGATGGGCCTCGGCGCCGCGCTGACCTTCCCGTCAACCTTGTCCCTGCTCACCGGCACGTTCACCGAACGGCGCGAGCGGGCGCGGGCCATCGGGCTGTGGGGGGCGACCGCCGGGGCGGCCATCGCCCTGGGACCGATCGCGGGCGGCTGGCTACTCGATCAGTTCTCGTGGTCGAGCATCTTCGTGGCCATGGGCCCGGTGGCGTTCGCGGGAGCCGTGCTAGCCATGGTGGTCGTGCCCGGTTCACGCGGGGACGACGCGGGCCGGCTCGACACCAGCGGCCTGGTCTTGTCGGCGGGCGCGATCGGCGTGCTGGTCTTCACGATCATCGAGGCGCCGGCCTACGGCTGGGGGGCGGCCCGCACTATCGGGGGTTTCGTGGCGGCCGCAGCGCTGCTCGTGCTGTTCGTGCTGCGGGAGAGCCGGTCCACGTCGCCGATGATCGACGTGCGGATCTTCCGGAACCGGCGGTTCAGCGCGGCCAGTGGCGCGGTGACCGTATCGTTCTTCACGCTGTTCGGCTTCATCTTCCTGATCACGCAGTATTTCCAGTTCCTCCGCGGCTACAGCCCGCTGTCCACCGGCGTGCACCTGCTGCCGGTGGCCACGGCGGTGGCGGCCGGCTCGGTGGCGGGCACCCAGGCGGCCGTCCGGATCGGCACGAAGGCGGTGGTGGCGGGCGGCCTGCTGCTCATCGCGGCGTTCTACTTCTGGGCCGCGGCCACCACGAGCACGACGCTGAGCTACGGCGTCATCTCGGTCCAGATGGTCGTCTACGGGCTCGGGCTGGGCTTCACCTCCGCCCCGGCGACGGAATCGATCATGGGTGCCATCGCCGCCCGCACCGCGGGGGTGGGCTCGGCGGTCAACGACACCACCCGGCTCATCGGCGGGACCCTGGGCGTGGCGGTCATCGGCAGCGTGTACGCCTCGCTCTACCAGCACCGGATCGGCGGCCTGCGCGGGTTCGGCGTCCCCGGCCAGCTCGTGCAGGCCAGCCAGCAGTCCCTCGGCGCCGGGCTGACCGTGGCGCGGCACCTCACAACCGGGGGCCACGCGGCGCTCGGGCAGCTGGTGAACGTGACGGCCACGAACGCCTTCCTGCACGGAATGCAGGTCGGCTGCCTGGTCGCGGCGGCGGTGGCGCTGGCCGGCGGTATCGCGGCCGCCGCGCTGCTGCCGGCCCGCCCCGCGGCCCCCGCCCCGGCCGGTGCCTCCGTGGCCCCCGCCGTCCCGGCCGGTGCCTCGGTGGTCCCGGCCCACGGTCGCCCCGTCCGCTGACCGCGGCCGGGCCCACGCGTCACCATGATCGGCGTGGCTTTGCCGCAGGATCTGCGGGAAACCTGCGCCGATCATGGTCCGCACCGGCCGTCAGCGCGCCGGGCTGGAGCCCGGGACCTCGGCGGCGGGGGCGAGGTGCGCGGCCGGGGCGGGCTGGCGGCGAATGCGGCCGGCCCGGACAGCGAGCCCGAGCGTGCGGGTGAGCGTCATGGCGATGGCCATGAGCAGCAGGGAGTCGGTGAGGGCGTTGACCGTAACGGCGTTGCTGACCATCCAGTGGCCGAGCTGGGGCCCGAACCAGTGCGCGGAACCGTAGGAGAACGCGGCGCGGGCGCCGATGATGACGACCCACAGGGCGGCGTAGCCGTATCCGGCCCGGCTGACCGCCTTCCCGGTACGGGGACTGCGGTAGACCCGCAGCAGGGCCATGGCGGCGGCCCCGCCGAGCAGCCCGGCAACGGTCGCGGCGACTTCGAGGATCAGGCCGTTCCCGTGGGTGGCGAAGCCCTTGAGGTAGATCGGGATGAACACGGCCGCGGTGAGCAGCGGGCGGGCGATGCGGAACCGGCCGATTTTGCGGTGCGGCCCGAGGTCGGCTTCCAGGACAGCGGCCAGCACGGCCCCGTTGACGATCATGGCGCTGGTGATGGTGGACATTGAGATCACTCCCGGCGGATGCCGTAACGATGGATTGGCCTGACCTGTCCCAGCCTGGCCACGGTTCGCGTTCCCGGCGTCGGAGCGCGGGCTGATCTGCGGTATGACCCTGACGGGCCGCCGGGCCGGCCCTGGTACCGGGCTGGTACCAGGGCCGGTACCAGAGCCGGCCGGATTCTCCACCCGAAGGTCGGAGCGAAGGCTGATTCGCCGGGCGCGGCCCGCTCGTAGCGTCGGTTGTGGCCCGCTGAGCTGGACCCATCGGGCCGCCTGCCGTCTAACTGCGTGAAGGAGGCCGTCATGAATGACGTGCTGGCCGTGCTGGCCGTGGTCGCGGTCGTCGCCTATGTGATCGTCCGCCAGCTGAAAGGTGAGCCGATCCGGGGCAAGCGCCTCATCGTGCTGCCCGCGGTCCTGGCGCTGATCGGGATCGTGGACCTGACCAACGCCAGGCCGCATCCGGCGGCGATCGACATCCTCTTCCTCGTCATCAGCGCCCTGATCGCGGCCGGGATCGGCGCTGGGCAGGGCCTGATGATGCACCTCGAGCCGCGCCTGGGGGCCCTGTGGGGGAAGATGCCGGCCAGGAGCCTGTGGCTCTGGGCCGCGCTGATCGCCGCGCGCGTCGGGCTGGACGTGATCGCCTCGGCCGCCGGCGCCCACGTGGCCGCGTCCAGCACGGCAATCCTGCTCATGCTGGGCATCAACCGGCTCGCCCAGGCTGCCGTCATCACGTCGCGTGCCCTGGCCGCGGGCATTCCGTTCGCCGCGGAGAAGGACGGGAGGGGCTTCCTCTCCGGTGCATCCGGATCACGTCGCTCCGCTGCCTCGGCGCCGGCGCCGCCGTCCACGCCCAAGCCGCCGTCCGCGCCCGAGCCGCCGTCCGCCCCGATGCCGCCGTCCGCGCCCGAGCCGCCGTTCATAGGACGATCAGAGCCGGAACCCGCAACGGACTGGGCAGCACGCGGCCGGCAGTTCGCGTATGCCGCATCCGAGCACGGCGGCCGATTCCGCGACGAGCGCCTGATGCGCCGCGACGAGCGCCTGATGCGCCGCGCTCAGCGCCACGGGCGGCGGCGCCGGTGACCTCGCGCGCCCGGCCAGCAGCGGCCGGGGGCGCAGCCGGCGCCGGCAGGAGCCAGAATGAGACCATGCTGCGGACGGCGGGCTGGGTGGTACGGGTGGTCGCCGTGGTGGTCGTCGGCGTGGGCACGTTCGTGCACTCCCCCGTCACCCCGCCGGTGCTGGCCGCGCAGGCGGCCGCCTTCGGGGTGGGCGTGGCGGCGCTGGGTATCTGGGCGGTGATCGACTTCGGGTTGCCGCCGATGGCCGGGCGGGCCTGGGCGGCACCGGCCGTGCTGGCGCTCCTCGCCGCGGCCGGCGCCCCGTGCGTCACGCACAACGGTGCGGGCCTGATCGCGTTCGGGGTGATCGCGGCGCTAGCCGCAGGCGGGGAGAGCAGCCTGGTCACCGGCTGGGTGATCACCGGCATCGGCGTCCTGGCGATCGAGATAGGCGCCCTGGTGTGGTCCCCGGGTATCGGCACCGCGATCGGCTACCCGCTGCTGCTCGTGGTCGGGCTGCTCGTTGGCCAGACCCGGCGGTCCTACCGCCTGCAGGCGGAGCAGTCCGCGGCACTGCTCGCCCAGATGGAGCAGTTGCGCGCCGAACAGCGCCAGGTCGCGGTACTGAACGAGCGCACCCGCATCGCCCGCGAAATCCACGACGTGCTCGCGCACTCCCTCGGTGCGCTGGGCATCCAGATCCAGACCGCCCGTGCGGTGCTGTCGGACCAGCGCGACATCGACCGGGCCCTGGGCATCCTGGACCAGGCGCAGCGCATCGCCGGGGATGGTCTCGGCGAGACCCGGCGCGCGATCCACGCCCTCCGCTCCGACGCCCGCCCGCTCCCCGCGGAACTCGAGCAGCTGGCGGCGTCTCATCACGCCCGGCACCACACCCCCGTCACGGTCCACGTCGACGGCGACGTGCGCGCGCTGCCCCCGGACGCGGCCCTGGCCCTGCTCCGCACCGCCCAGGAATCGCTGGTCAACGCGGCCAAGCACGCCCGGAGCGAGCCCGCACGGATTGATCTCAGCTTCGACGCCAGCCAGACCACCCTGACGGTCACGTCCCCGCTGCCGGGTGAACAGCCGCCTGCCGGTACCGATGCGGACGGGCCAGATCCGAACGCGCCAGATGCGAACGGTACCGATGCGGCCAGGGCAGGACACCCGATGAAAACGGCTGATGCCGGCTACGGCCTGATGGGCCTCAGGGAACGGCTGCTGCTGCTCGGCGGCACGCTCACCGCCGGCGCCCGCGGCGGCCAGTGGATCGTCACCGCGCAGGTGCCCCAGTGACCGGCACCAGCGGCACTCCCAGCCGCAACGACGTGCTGCGCATCATCGTGGCCGATGACCAGGCCAGCGTCCGCGAAGGACTCGTCGTGCTGCTGGACCTGCTGCCCGACATCAACGTGGTCGCTTCCGCGGCCACCGGTCAGGAGGCCCTCGATCTCGCCGCCGAGCACCATCCCGATGCCATCCTGCTCGACCTGCACATGCCGGGGATGGACGGCACCGAAGCGGCCCGGCTGCTCACCGAGCGCCACCCCGACATCGCGATCGTCGTGCTCACCACGTACGCGGACGACACCTCGATCCTGGGCGCGCTGCGCGCCGGGGCGCGCAGTTACCTGACCAAGGACGCGGACCGGTCCGCGATCGCCCAGGCCCTGCGCGGGGCAGCCAGCGGGCTGTCCGTGCTCGCCCCGACGGCCCGGGCGACCCTGCTCACCGCGGCCGCTGCCGCGGCCCCGCCGCCCGCGCCGGCCGGGCCCGCCGGGGAACTGCCCGCCGGCCTGACCCCCCGGGAAGCGGAAATCCTCACCATGATCGCCCGCGGCATGACCAACGCCGAGATCACCCAGACCCTGGTGCTCAGCAACCACACCATCAAGACCCACATCAACAGAATCTTCGCCAAGACCGGCTCCGCCAACCGCACCGAAGCCTCCCGGTTCGCCCGCGCGCACGGGCTCACGTGAAAGGGATGGCCACATGAGCGAACGGCACCCGCGACCGGACCCGGACCCGGACCCGGACCCGGCCGACCCGGCCTCAGCCCCTTCAGCACCCTCAGCCCTCGGAGCCTCCTCCTCAGCCCCTTCAGCCCCCGGAGCCTCCTCAGCCCCTTCAGCCCCCGGAGCTTCCTCAGCTCCTTCAGCCCCCAGAGCCTCCTCAGCTCCTTCAGCCCCCAGAGCCTCCTCAGCTCCTTCAGCTCCTTCAGCTCCCAGAGCCTCCTCAGCTCCTTCAGCCCCCGGAGCTTCCTCAGCCCCCGGCGCGGCGGCCGGGCGGGACGATGAGCATGAGCAGGGCGGCGACCCCGTCTGCTCGCCGCCCTCCTCAGCCCCCGGCGCGGCGGCCGGGCGGGACGATGAGCATGAGCAGGGCGGCGACCCCGTCTGCTGGCTCCGCCTGGTGTGCCCCGAGTGCGGGGCCATCGAGAGCGGGGGCCACCGCCCGGGCTGTGGTTCGGCCCCCGATCCTGCTTGATCATTAGGGCCGGGCTGGGTTCCGGGCTGGGTTCCGGGCAGGAACTTATAGTGGCTTTGTGGAGCGGCCATTGCGCGTCATTATCCCCGCCTGCATTGGCTGTAAGGCCATGCGGCAGGAGGAGGGGTGCGCCGGAGGCTGCTCGGAGCGCAAGCTCGAGCTGGTCAGCGGCGACGATTACGACCAGCTGATGGCAGCCGCGGCGGATTGCCGGGCGCGGGTCCGGGGGCTGCGGGCCGTGGCCGGGGAACTGGCGCGGACCGAGCCGGGACCGGGCGAGTGGCAGGCCGCCTACGAGGCGCTGCAGCGCTCCGCGCGCGCGGCGCTTCGGCACTACCGTCCCGCACCCGGCGGCCCGGGCGATCCGTTTCCGGCCGCGGGGACCGTAACCGTCTGGCGCTGCCCGGACTGCGGCAGCGTTGACGCCCCCCAGGAATGCATCGGGGTCTGCATCTGGCATCCAGCCGAATGGGTCGACGCGGCCGCGTACGAAGCGAAGCGCCTGCGGGCCGCGGCCGATCAAGGTACCGAACGGGCCCTGGCGGGGCTGCTCCGCACGCTCGCGTTCACGACGCCGCGGGCCGGGCACTGGGAGCAGAGCTGGCGTGCCCTGCAGGCGGAGGCGCGGCGGCCCGGCGCGCGGCTCACCCCGCGGGCGGCCGAGCGCCGGCCGGGAGGCGTGCGGTGAGCCGCGCGGCCAGCCAGGCGATGGCGGGATCGACGAATTCAGGTTTGCCGTAACGGCCGATGTGGCCGGCCGTGTCCAGCCACCGCCTGGTTGTTTGTCCTCTGGGTTGGGCGTAGCGTCACGGATAGGACATCATCTCGTTAGCTGTGTCAGACGGGATGGGGATTCTCCCGCTGTTAGGGACTCCCGGTGCCTGGCGCTCTGGACCCCCGGTGCCTGGCGTGCAGCCAAGCCGAGGCCGCGTGTGGCAACACCAGCCCTCTCAGTTCCCGTGCTCCGGCTGCGGCCACGGTTTTCCGCACCGTCGAGGTCAGCGCGGACACCGCCCCCCGAGATCAGCCCACCGAGGGCGGTCTGCCGGCCCCATGGGGGTCACGTAAGGAGACTCAGATGAACGGAAGCAACGGAAGCAAGACCCTGGTGCGCAGCCGGAAGGGACGGATGCTGGCCGGGGTGTGCGCGGGCGTCGCGGACTACTTCGGCGTCGACGTGACGCTGGTCCGGGTGCTGGTCGCCGTCCTCTGCCTGATCACCGGGGGCGCGGGCGTGCTGGCCTACCTGGCGGCGTGGGTCATCATCCCCGACGAAGGCGAGACCGACTCGATCGCCGGGAACCTGTTCACCAAGAACCGCGGCTCAGGGTCATGACCGAATCGGCCGAGTCGCCGGCCCCGGCGACTGAGGATCCGCCTGGCCACGCCGCGACCGCGCCATCCGGCTGGGCTGCGGAGGCCGTCCGGAACGAGGGCCCGGTGCAGCGTGCCGAGGATGAGCGGTTGGTGAAATCCGGCGCGAACGGCGGCGGACCAGCAGCGCCCGCGCACCGGCGGATGTGGGCGATCACGCACTCCCGGTACGGGTCCGCGGATGTGCTGCGGATCCAGGAGGTCGACCGGCCGGCGCTCGGCGACGATGAGGTACTGATCCAGGTTCACGCGGCCGGGCTCGACCGGGGTACCTGGCACTTCATGACCGGCCTGCCGTATGCGTTCCGGCTGGCCTGCGGCCTGCGCACACCCAAGAATCCCGTCCTGGGCCTGGATATGGCCGGCACGATCGTCGCGACCGGCCCGCGCGTCACCCGGTTCACGGCCGGTGATGAGGTGTTCGGCGTCAGCCGCGGCGCGTTCGCCGAATACGCGGCCGCCCGCGAAGGCAAGCTCGCCCATAAGCCCGCGAACCTGACCTTCGAGCAGGCCGCCGTCCTCGGTGTCTCCGGTCTCACCGCGCTGCAGGGCCTGCGCGACGCCGGCCGTCTCCAGCCCGGGCAGCACGTGCTGATCACCGGCGCTTCCGGCGGCGTGGGCACGTTCGCCGTGCAGATCGCCAAGGCCATGGGAGCAGAGGTCACCGGGGTGTGCAGCACCGCGAAGACCGGCCTGGTCCGGTCCATCGGCGCCGACCACGTCCTCGACTACACCCGCGACGACGTCACCGGCGGTCCCCGCCGTTACGACCTCATCCTCGATCTGGCCGGCAACACACCGCTGTCCCGGCTGCGCCGCGTTCTCACGGCCACCGGGACGCTCGTCCTCGCGGGCGGCGAACAGGGTGGCCGCTGGATCGGCATGGGCCGTCAGGCGCAGGCGCTGGCCCTGTCCCCGTTCGTCCGGCAGCGGCTGACCATGCTGCTGTCCACGCAGGACCAGGCCGGCCTCGAACAGCTGGCCGGGCTCGCCGAGACCGGCGACGTCACCCCCGTCATCGGCGGGACCTACCCGCTGCACCGGGCCTCCGACGCCATGCGCCAGCTCGAGGGCGGCCAGGCCCGCGGGAAACTCGCCATTAGCATCAGCGGCGCCGCCGGAACGCCCGGCCGTTAAGACCACGACGACCGGGCGCAGCGCGGGCAGTGCCGCATCATGCATCACGCAGCCCGCAGCCGGATGACGGCCGGGCCGCCGGCCTCCGCATTGACGCGCCCTCGTGTTTGCCTGGAAAAGTAGTTGTGTATATATCATTACTATATGATTACAACTACTTTGATAAGGCGGCGGCCGTGGCCGGATCGCTCGCCGCGGGCGGCTCCGCCGGTAGTTTCGTGACCGCGAGCCATGCCGCCTGGCTGGTCATCGCAGCCTGCGGGCTGTGGATCATCGGCAGCGGGCGGCTCCGCCGGTAGTTTCGTGACCGCGAGCCACGCCGCCTGGCTGGTCATCGCAGCCTGCGGGCTGCGGATCATCGGCAGCTGTGGATCATCGGCATGGGCGTGCTGACCACATCCCGCTGGGCCCGCCGAAGCGCCACCCGGACCCGTGAACTGCTCATCGAACCACCGGAGATTAACCATGACGTCACGGCCAGAGCCGCCTGACCAGGCACCCGCGGAGCCGCCTGACCAGGCACCCGCCGAGCCGCCTGACCAGGCCGCGGCCGCCTGGGAGCTGATGCGGGCCTTCGTCGAGCAGCACAGCCGCACCGGTCACCTCCGGGAACAGCTGCAGCTCGGCACCGGCAGCGGCCGGATCCGGGTCCTGTTCCTGCTCCGGGCCCGGCCGATGACCCTGGCCGAGATCGCCGACGCGCACGGTGTCGACCGCCCGTACGCGACGATCATTGTCGACAAACTCGAGACGCTCGGCTTCGTGGAGCGGCACCCGCACCCCAGCGACCGGCGCAGCAAGATCGTCAGCCTCACCCCGGCCGGCCGGGAGGCCGCCGCCACCGCCGAGCAGATCCTGCACGAGCCGCCCGCCCCGCTGACCGCCCTGCCCGCGCCGCAGCTTACCGAGCTCATCGGCCTGCTGACCCGGCTGCGCGGCGACGGGTAAGCGGCAACCGAGGGAGCCGTCCGGGAGCCCGCGCCGGGCCTCGGCGCCGGCGCTGCCCGGCCGCGCCGCCTGACCGCGCTGCCCGACCGCGCCGCCTGACCGCGCCGCCCGGCCGGGCCCACGTGTCACCATGATCGGCGTGGCTTTGCCGCAGGATCTGCGGAAAACCTGCGCCGATCATGGTCCGCACCAGCCGTCGGCGGGCCTGGTTTCCTGATACGGCCCGGCGGACGACCCGGGGCGAAAGGCATTTTTCCTGCTGAGGGGCCTTGTGGGCCGCTGGGTGGTGACCAAAGCCTCCTGAGGTGAACCCGGCCGCAGCTATATGCTCTAACCAAGAACAAAAAATGGCGCGCACCGCAGGTCCGGTGCGAAGAGGAGTCATCGTGAGCACGACCATGGAGCCGATCCGGCCCCAGACCAGCAGCATCCCCTCCGGCGCATGGCAGGGCTTCACCTACGGCCACTGGGCAGACCGGATCGACGTCCGGGATTTCATCCAGGCCAACGTGACCCCGTACACCGGTGACGCGGCGTTCCTGACCGGCCCGACCGATCGCACCCGCGCGCTGTGGTCGCGGCTGACCACGATGTTCCCCGAGGAGCGGGCCCGCGGCATCTACGACGCCGACACCCGCACCCCCGCGTCGATCACGAGCCACGCCCCCGGCTACATCGACCGGGAGCACGAGCTGATCGTCGGGCTGCAGACCGACGCGCCGCTACGCCGCGCGATCATGCCCAACGGCGGGCTGCGGATGGTGGAGAAGGGCCTCGCCGCCTACGGCTACACCCTGGACCCGGCCGTTTCGGAGATCTTCACCCGGTACCGCAAGACGCACAACGACGGCGTGTTCGACGCCTACCCGGCCGACGTCCTCGCCGCCCGCCGCTCCCACGTCATCACCGGCCTGCCCGACGCCTACGGCCGCGGCCGGATCATCGGCGACTACCGGCGGGTGCCGCTGTACGGCGTCGCCCGGCTGATCGCCGTCAAGCAGGCCGAGAAGGCGGCTCTGGACGCCCACCCGTCTACCGCCGAGATCATCCGCGACCGCGAGGAACTCGCCGAGCAGATCCGCGCGCTCGGCGAGCTGGCCGAGATGGCCGCCTCCTACGGCCACGACGTCACCCGCCCGGCGGCGACCGCCCAGGAGGCGATCCAGTGGCTGTACCTGGCCTACCTCGCCGCGGTCAAGGAGCAGAACGGCGCCGCGATGTCGCTCGGGCGCACATCGACGTTCCTCGACATCTACCTCCAGCGCGACCTGCAGGCGGGCCGGCTCACCGAGCAGGACGCGCAGGAGCTCGTCGACGATCTCGTTATCAAGCTGCGGATCGTCCGGTTCCTGCGCACCCCGGAGTACGACCAGCTGTTCTCCGGCGACCCGACCTGGGTCACCGAGTCGATCGGCGGGATCGGCCGTGACGGCCGCCCGCTGGTCACCCGCACCAGCTTCCGCTACCTGCAGACGCTGTACAACCTCGGGCCGGCGCCCGAGCCGAACCTGACCGTGCTGTGGTCCCCCGCGCTGCCGGATGGGTTCAAGCGCTTCTGCGCGCAGGTCTCCGTCGACACCAGCTCGATCCAGTACGAGTCCGACGACCTGCTGCGGGCCCGGTGGGGCGACGACACCGCGATCGCCTGCTGCGTCTCGGCGATGGAAGTCGGCAAGCAGATGCAGTTCTTCGGCGCGCGGGTCAACCTGGCCAAGACGCTGCTGTACGCGATCAACGGCGGCCGGGATGAGATGAGCGGCGCCCAGGTCGGGCCGGCGCTGCCGCCGCTGACCGGCGACGTGCTCGACTACGCCGAGGTCATGGCGCGGTTCGCCGTGATGATGGACTGGCTCGCGAAGACCTACGTCGACGCGCTCAACGTCATCCACTACATGCACGACAAGTACGCCTACGAACGGCTGGAGATGGCGCTGCACGACTACGGCGTGCTGCGCACGATGGCCTGCGGCATCGCCGGCCTGTCCGTTACCGCCGACTCCCTCGCCGCGATCAAGTACGCGACCGTCCGGCCGGTCCGTGACGAAACGGGCCTCGTCGTCGAGTACCGCACCGAGGGCGAGTTCCCGGTCTACGGCAACGACGACGACCGCGCCGACGAGATCGCGGTGTGGCTGGTGCGCACGTTCATGGACAAGGTGCGCCAGCACAAGACGTACCGGGACGCGCTGCACACCCAGTCGGTGCTGACCATCACCTCCAACGTGGTCTACGGCAAGCACACCGGCAGCACACCGGACGGCCGGCAGGCTGGCGCGCCGTTCGCGCCCGGGGCGAACCCGATGAACGGCCGCGACCGGCACGGCCTGGTCGCCGCGGCGCTGTCGGTGGCGAAGCTGCCCTACAGCCACGCCGAGGACGGCATCTCGCTGACCGAGACCATCACCCCCGCCGCGCTCGGCCGTACCCCGGAGGAGCGGACCGGCAACCTTGTCGGCGTCCTGGACGGGTACGTCTCCTGCGGCGGGTTCCACATGAACGTCAACGTGCTCGACCGCGACACCCTGCTCGACGCGATGGAACACCCCGAGCGCTACCCCCAGCTGACGATCCGGGTCTCCGGGTACGCGGTCAACTTCGTCCGGCTCACCCGCGAGCAGCAGCTCGACGTGGTGAACCGCACCTTCCACCGGTCGGTCTGACCATGACCGCCACCCCCGGCTGCCTGCTCGAGGCACCGGCTGACCCGGCCGCGGTCACCCACGACCCGGCCGCGGTCACCGGGTCGGTGCACTCCTGGGACCTCTCCACCGGCGTGGACGGCCCCGGGACGCGGTTCGTGGTGTTCACCGCGGGCTGCCCGCTGCGCTGCGTGTACTGCCACAACCCGGACACCTGGCAGGAACGGAACGGGCGCCGGATGAGCGCCGCCGCCGTACTCGCCCGGGCCGCCCGGTTCCGGCCGTTCATCGCCGCCGCCGGCGGCGGGCTGACCGTCTCGGGCGGTGAGCCGCTGCTGCAGCCCGCGTTCACCCGGGCCATCCTGACCGGCGCGAAGGAACTCGGCCTGCACACCGCGCTCGACACCTCCGGCTACCTCGGCACCCGCGCCGACGACGAGATGCTGGACGCCACCGACCTCGTGCTGCTCGACATCAAGTCGTTCGACCCGGCTATCGCCCGGAAGGTGACCGGCCGCGGCATCGCCCCGACGCTCGCGTTCGCCCGCCGGCTCGCCGCCCGCCGCCAGCCGGTCTGGGTCCGCTTCGTCCTCGTTCCCGGCTGGACCGACGACCCCGGCAACGTCGCCGCGCTCGCCCAGTTCACCGCGTCCCTCGGCAACGTCGAACGGGTCGACGTGCTCCCGTTCCACACCCTCGGCGCCCCCAAGTACGCCGCGCTCGGCCTGGACTACCCCTGCGGCGACGTGACCCCGCCGGACGATGAGCAGATCGCGCAGGTCCGCGCGGCGTTCACCGCAGCCGGCCTGGACGCCGTCTGACGGGCGCCTTGACGCGCCGCAACGGAAACAGGGAAGGTAGGCCGCATGCAGGGGGTATCTTGAGTAACACGCCGTTTCCGGGGGACGTGACCATTCCCGCGGCAGCGATGGGCGCGGCGGACGATGTGTGCCTGCTGCAGCGGTACGAGCCGGTGCTCCGCTTTACCCAGGGCGAGCTTTTCCTGCCGATGCCGGTCGAGACCTACCTGGCGGCGTGCAGTTTGTGGCGGGCGGGCGGCCCCAGGCGGGGGCTGCACCGACGGGGCGCCGCAGAGCAGCTTTGTGCGCCGGGCGAGCTTACGCCGGCGCGCCTGACGGAGATCAGCGCGTCCTCGTCGGGGCAGGACCTCTCGCTACGTTTCGTGCAGCACCCGCTCCGCAGGCGCGAGTTCCGCGCGTGGCGGCGCGACAAGGGCCGCGCGCGGCTGGCGTCCGGGGGTAGCCGGTTCGCCGTGGTCGGCCTGCTGAGCCGGTTCATCGACGCGGTCATGCGGTTGTCGCTGCTGCTGCGCGGGCGGGTGCCCGGCGGGACGGCAGCCGCGGCCGAGCAGGAGTACCGGGCGGACGCCGACCCGGTTCGCTGCCCGTACTACGGCCGGGTCACCCGCGATCGGGGTTTCGTGGCGCTGCAGTACTGGTTCTTCTACGCAATGAACGACTGGCGGTCGACCTTCGGCGGCGTCAACGACCACGAGGCCGACTGGGAGCAGGTGACCATTTTCCTGCCGGACCCGCCGGACCCGCCGGACCCGTCGTCCCGGCCGTCCTGGGTCGCCTTCTCCTCCCACGATGAGGCCGGCGACGACCTGCGGCGCCGGGCGGACGACCCCGACCTCGAGTGGCGGGACACGCACCCGGTGGTCTTCGCCGGCGCGGGGTCGCACTCGGGGGCCTACCTGCCGGGGGATTATCTGATCACCGTCGAGCCAGCCGCCCTCGGGCGAATGCTCGGGGCGCTGCGCCGCGTGAGCCGGTTCCTGCTGCCGTGGACGCGCACGCACGCCGGCACCGCGTTCGGCATCCCGTTCATCGACTACCGCCGTGGGGACGGCCCCGCCGTGGGGCCCGGCGAGGCGATCACGTGGGACCCGGTGCTCGTCGACGACGAGACACCCTGGCTGCGTGACTACCGGGGGTTGTGGGGGCTGGACACCGGAGACCCGTTCGGCGGGGAGCGCGCACCGGCCGGTCCGCGTTACGAGCGCGGCGGGTCGGTACGGCTCTGCTGGTCCGACCCGGTGGGGTGGGCCGGCCTGGACAAGGAGGCACCCTCCCCGGCGGCCGAGCAGCAGGCGATCGAGGACCGGATCACGGAACTGGACGCTCAGCTCACCGAGGCCGCGTGCGAAATCGACGCGCGCGGCGACGAACTGCGCCGCGCCTACGTCGGCATCCGGGCCGCCGGCCGCGGCGGGAAGAAGGACCTGGCCGCGCTGGAAGCCGCCGTCCAGCAGGCACGCTCCCGCCGCCAGACGCTCACGGAAGAACGGGATGCACTGGAACGCGCGGCCCGCGACGGCCTCCCGCAGCGAGAACCGCACGCGCACCTGCAGCACCGCGCGGTGCCGAACGTCGACCCGGCTCGAACCCGCAGCCGTGTCCTGCGCGTCTGGTCCGCTGTCTCGGCATCATTCCTGCTGGCCGGGCTCGCCGTGGTCATCATCGGCCAGTTCGGCGCCCTGCTGCCAGCCTTCGGCGGCCTGGCGCTGATCATGCTGTGCCTGGAGGCCTTCGCCCGGGGTCATCTGCGGCAGTTCATCACCGGACTGCTGGCGGCTGCCATCGCCGGCGCGGTGGCGTGGCTGATCGTCACCGAGGCCGTGGGCAACTGGCGGCCGGCCGTGGCGGCCCTGCTCATCCTGGCTGCCCTCGTCCTGCTGGGCGCCAACATCCGCGACTTCTTCGTCAAGCGCTGAGCCAGCACGCCGGGATTCCCCGTGCAGTCCCCGCCCGCGCGCCGCCTGGCTGACCGGCTGGCTGGCATCATGGCAGATATGAAGGCCGAGGAAGCGGACGGCTACTACGAGGAGGACGAAGACCCCGCAAAGCGGGCATAACTCTCTCAGGTGCCGACGTAGGCCGCGAGGTGCTCGCCGGTGAGGGTGGAGCGGGCGGCGACGAGGTCGGCGGGTGTGCCTTGGAAGACGATCTGGCCGCCGTCGTGGCCGGCGCCGGGGCCGAGGTCGATGATCCAGTCGGCGTGCGCCATGACCGCCTGGTGGTGCTCGATGACGATGACCGACTTGCCGGAGTCGACGAGCCGGTCGAGCAGGCCGAGCAGCTGCTCGACGTCGGCGAGGTGGAGGCCGGCGGTCGGCTCATCGAGGATGTAGACGCCGCCGTTGGCGGCCATGTGGGTGGCCAGCTTGAGCCGCTGCCGCTCGCCGCCGGACAGCGTCGTGAGCGGCTGGCCGATGCTGAGGTAGCCGAGCCCGACGTCGGCGAGCCGCTCGAGAATGGCGTGCGCGGCGGGCGTGCGCGCCTCGCCGGCGCCGAAGAAGCCCTGGGCCTCGGTCACCGGCATCGCGAGCACCTCGCTGATGTCGCGGCCGGCGAGGTGGTGCTCCAGCACCGACGCGTCGAACCGCTTGCCCTCGCACTCCTCGCAGACGGTAGCGACGCCGGCCATCATCGCCAGGTCGGTGTAGATGACGCCGGTGCCGTTGCAGGTGGGGCAGGCGCCCTCGGAGTTGGCGCTGAACAGCGCCGGCTTCACGCCGCTGGCCTTCGCGAACGCCTTGCGGATCGGGTCGAGCAGTCCGGTGTACGTCGCCGGGTTGCTTCGCCGCGAGCCGCGGATCGGGGCCTGGTCGACCGACACGACGCCGTCCCGCCCGGACACCGAGCCGTGGATCAGCGAGCTCTTGCCGGAGCCGGCCACGCCGGTGACGACGACCAGCGCCCCGAGCGGGATGTCGACGTCGACGTCGCGCAGGTTGTGCGTTGTCGCGTTGCGGATCTCCAGCGTGCCGGCGGGCGTCCGCACCGTCTCCTTGAGGGCGGCCCGGTCGCCGAGATGGCGGCCGGTGACGGTGCCGCTGGCCCGCAGGCCCTCGACGGTGCCTTCGAAGCAGACGGTGCCGCCCGCGGTACCGGCGCCGGGGCCGAGGTCGACGACGTGGTCGCCGATCGCGATCGTCTCCGGCTTGTGCTCCACGACGAGCACCGTGTTGCCCTTGTCACGCAGCCGCAGCAGCAGGTCGTTCATCCGCTGAATGTCGTGCGGGTGCAGCCCGACCGTCGGCTCGTCGAAGACGTAGGTCACGTCGGTGAGCGACGACCCGAGCTGGCGGATCATCTTGACGCGCTGCGCCTCGCCGCCCGACAGCGTGCCCGACGGCCGGTCGAGTGAGAGGTAGCCCAGGCCAATTTCCGCGAACGAGTCAAGGTTGCGCTTGAGCGCGGCGAGCAGCGGCGCCGCCGACGGCTCGTCGAGGCCGTCGACCCACTCGGCCAGGTCGCTGATCTGCATCGCGCACGCGTCGGCGATGCTGATTCCCTTGATCCGCGAGGAACGGGCCGCCTCGCTGAGCCGGGTGCCGCCGCACTCGGGACAGGTGGTGAAGGTGACCGCCCGGTCCACGAACGCCCGGACGTGCGGCTGCATCCCCTCCTTGTCCTTGGAGAGCATCGACCTCTGGATCCGCGGGATCAGCCCCTCATAGGTCATGTTGATGCCCGCGATCTTCATCCTGACCGGCTCATGGTGCAGGAAGTCGTGCAGCTCCTTCTTGGTGTACTTGCGGATCGGCTTGTCCGGGTCAACGAAGCCTGACTCGGTGTATAGGCGGGAGTTCCAGCCGCCCCCGGTGTAGCCGGGGACCGTGAGCGCGCCCTCGCTGAGCGACTTGCTGTCGTCGTACAGCTGAGCCAGGTCGATGTCGGTGACGGCGCCCCGGCCTTCGCAGCGCGGACACATGCCGCCAGTGATGCTGAAGCTGCGCCGTTCCTTCACGGTCTTCCCACCGCGGTCGAACGTGACCGCACCCGCTCCGCTGATCGAGGCGACGTTGAAAGAGAACGCCTGGGGCGAGCCGATATGCGGCTGCCCGAGCCGGCGAAGAGGATCCGCAGCATCGCGCTGGCGTCGGTGGCGGTACCGACCGTGGAGCGGGTGTCGGCACCCATCCGCTGCTGGTCGACGATGATCGCGGTCGTCAGCCCTTCGAGTACGTCGACCTCGGGCCGTGCCAGCGTCGGCATGAAGCCCTGCACGAAGGCGCTATACGTCTCGTTGATCAGCCGCTGTGACTCCGCGGCGATCGTGCCGAACACCAGAGAGCTCTTGCCGGAGCCGGAGACGCCGGTGAACACGGTCAGCCGGCGCTTCGGGATCTCGACGCTGACGTCTTTGAGGTTGTTCACGCGCGCGCCGTGCACGCGGATCACATCGTGGCTGTTGGCAACGTGCAGCGCAGGCGACTGCGTGCCCGTCCTCGTGGCCATGCTCATCGTGTCTCCATCTTAGGGGGCTGTCAGGCGGGGCCGCCTTCGCGGTATCCCCCGGCGTCGCCCGGCACTCACGGGTCCTGAAGCAGCCCGAGGACGTTGCCATCGGGGTCGGTGACGGTGGCCACCAGGCGGCCGCCGCCGACGTCGTGCGCGGGCTCCTTCAGGGTGGCACCCGCGGCGGTCACCTCGGCCAGCTTCGCCTCGATGTCCGGCACCTGCCAGAAAGCCACCGGCGAGGTCATGCCCTGCGGTCCACCGCCTGGCACCAGCCCGATCTGCTGGCCCGCGGCCTCGAAGCCGACGTAGTAGGACGAGTCGGCCTGCGGCGGGATGCCGAGCAGGGCGGTGTACACCGCCTTGGCCGCCGCCAGGTCGGACACGGGATGGAGCACGATCTTGATTCCCTGGGTGGTAGAGCCGGTCATGGTCACTCCTGACGTCGTGATGTCCATGACGATCACGCTAGCGGCGGCTCCGTGACCCGCGCTTCTCGATTCCTGATCGGCGCGACGGGACCGGCCTGTACGTCCTCACCCTCACCGGCGACCGGATCTGCGCCATGATCCGCTTCGACACCAGCGTGCTCCCCTGGTTCGGGCTACCGCGATCGCTCCCGAGCCGATAGCCGGCCTTCCGGGCGGCGGAGGTGCACGGCAGCGAAACACACACCGGCGGATGTGCCGGTGCAGCCACGATCTGGTCTAGCGCAGGGTCCGGAATGCCGCCCGGATCTCGGTTGCGAACAGCTCGGGCTCTTCCCACGCGGCGAAGTGGCCGCCCCTGGCGGCCTCGTGGAAGTAGGTGAGGGTGGGGTAGCTCTTCTCGACCCAGCTGCGCGGGGCCCGGAAGATCTCGCCGGGGAACGTGGTGAAGCCGACCGGGAGCTTGACCTCCGGAGGAGCCTGGCCTGCCGCAAGCGCTTGGGCTCGTCCGCTCTCCCAGTACGACCGGGCCGCCGAGGCCCCGGTGCCGGTCAGCCAGTACACCGTGATGTTGTCGAGGATGTGGTCCCGGGTGAGACCCCCGGACGGCTGCCCATCGACGAAGGCGCGGGAGATCTTCTCGTAGGCGTCGGTGTCGTGGTCGAGCATCCAGGCCGCCAGGGCGACGGGTGAATCCAGCAGCGCGTAGCCGATCGTCTGCGGCCGCGTGGCCTGCTCCAGGAAGTAGCCGAAGCCGCTCGTCCGGAATGTCTTGGTCTGCTCGAGCGCCGCGCGTTCCTGCTCGGTGTCCGCTGGCATGGCGCCGCCGCCCAGCGCCGTCACCAGCAAGTTCATGTGGATGCCGGCCAGCCCCTCGGGGCCCTGGCGGCCCATCGTGTCGGTGACCGAGGCGCCTTGGTCGCCGCCCTGGGCGACATAGCGGGTGTAGCCGAGGCGGTGCATCAGTTCCGCCCAGGCGCGCGCGACGCGGCCGGGGCCCCAGCCGACCTCGGCCGGCTCGCCGGAGAAGCCGTAGCCGGGCAGGGACGGCAGCACCAGGTCGAACGCGTCCCCGGCGCGCCCGCCGTGCGCGACCGGGTCGGTGAGCGGGCCGATGGCCCCGAGCAGCTCGATCACCGAGCCGGGCCAGCCGTGCGTCATGATCAGCGGCAGCGCGTCCCGGTGCGGCGACTTCACGTGGATGAAGTGGATGTCCACCCCGTCGATCTCGGTCTTGAACTGCGGGAGCGCGTTCAGCTTCGCCTCGCACGCGCGCCAGTCGTAATCGGTGCCCCAGTAGCGCACGAGCTCCTCGGTAGTCGCCAGCTGCACGCCTTGCGACCGATCGGCGACGAGCTCCCGGCTGGGCCAGCGCGTAGCCGTGAGGCGCGCACGCAGCGCCTCGATCTCCGCCTCGGGGATCTCGACCGTGAACGGCCGGATCGCTGTGGCACCCGCTGAGTTTTCGGTCATACCAGCCATGTGGCCTCCTCGGTGCCTAGCGCGGGCCGCAGGCACGTCCCGCCGGTCGAGCCCCTTCCCCCCGGACCCGGGCCGCCAGGTACCAACCCTGGGCCTTGGTGGTCAGCCAAGCGTTCGGAGCCACTGCGGGTGAGCTTCGTTTCCCCGGCGCCGCAGCCTGGCTGTTCACCGTCCGAGGGCATCATCGGTCTCTCCAGCTGACACTGGGCAGTGTGACACGGCGCGATGGGCTGGTGCTAGAGGAAGCCGGTGCCGATGGCGACACCCACGCCGATCAGGACCAGACCGCCGAGGAGTTCACCGCGCTGCCCGGCGCGCATGCCGATTCTCGCGCCCAGCTCCAGGCCCGCCAGCGACATCGCGACGCTCACCGTGCCGATGACGGCGGCGGCCAGCGGGAGGCTGACGTGGTAGGTGCCGAGCGCGAAGCCGACCGCGAGATTGTCGATGCTCAACGCGATCCCGGTGACGATCAGCCGTCCGAGTTGCTGCTGACCCTCAGGCGAGGCGGGGGCCTCGGCGCCGGACCGCAACGCCTGGATGAGCGCGTAGGCGCCGGTGGCGATCAGCAAGCCGCCGCCTACCCAGTGCGCGGTATGCCCGAGGGTGCTCGCCAGGCTATGCCCGAGCGCCAGGCCCAGGATCGGCATGCCAGCCTCGAAGATCCCGAACACCACGCCCACTCGCACCCGGGTGCGCGCGTCGACACCGGCGACGCCGATACCGATCGCGGCGGCGAAGTTCGACAGGCCCAGTGAAAGAGCCACCAGCACAAGCGCGAGCACCGGCTCACGCTACCCATCCCGCCTGGCCTGCGTCGCTTGCACCGGCGTGAGCATGCACGCCGGCGGCTGAACACTGGGGCGCTGGGAGGATGGCCCGTTCCCTGCTGGCGTGGTCGGCGGCCGTTACGCGGCCAGCTGGTGAGGGGCAGTGCCCGGGGCAACGCCCGGGCGGCAGCCCGCCGTGCCCGCAGGGTGCATTAGGCGGAGCTGATGGCAACGAATCCTTCTGGGCACTGTGTGGCGGTGCTGAGATAACACGGATTTGTGTTATCTCAGGAGATTGTGTAGGGTGGCTGGCATGCCAAGTGACGGTGAGATCACGTTCGCCGACCATGCCGGGCGCTTCTATGCCCGGCGCTTCGGGATGGCCCCGATGGTGGGCCGGCTGATCGGCTATCTGGCGGTGTGCGATCCGCGCGAGCAGAGCATCAGCGAGCTGGCCGACGCCCTGCTGGCGAGCCGGAGCGCGATCGCCGGCGCCGTGAACGCGTTGGAGAACCTCGGGCTCATCCGGCGCTCCCGGGCTGCGGGCGAGCGGATGGACCGGGTACGCATCGACATGTCGTCGTCCCACGCGATGGGCTTCGATGTCTCCGAGTACCGGGAGATGGCCGAACTCGCCCGAGAGGGTCTGCGCCTGCTGGCCGAGGCGCCACCTGAGCGGAAAGCGATCTTGCTGGAGTGGGCGGCATTCTCCGATTTCCTGGTCGGGCGGGTCCCGGTCTTGGAGCAGGAGTGGATCGCGCAACGGGAGGCGCTGCGTGCCGCGGGTGAGCTTCCCGGCGACTCGACCACACGGCAAGGAGGGAGAACGCCATGACAAGCGTGTCCGCTGCGAACGGGATCGTCGCCCAGGACATGTGCAAGTCGTTCGGCGGCCATCTGGTGCTCGACAAGGTGAGCCTGGCCGTGGAGGAGGGCACGATCCTGGCGCTTCTCGGCCCCAACGGGGCCGGCAAGACCACGATGGTCCGCATCCTGTCCACCCTGATCCCGGCCGATTCCGGATCCATGCGCATCGCCGGCCACGACGTGGTCACCGACCCGGACGGGGTACGGGCCGTCATCGGGGTCACCGGCCAGTTCTCAGCCGTGGACAACCTGCTCACCGGCGCCGAGAACCTGCAGCTGATGGCCGACCTTCGCCACCTCGGCCGCGAGGCTGGGCGGCGGCGGGTGGCCGGGTTGCTGGAGCAGTTCGACCTCACCGACGCCGCTCACAAGCTGCTTTCGGCCTACTCAGGCGGGATGCGACGACGGCTCGACCTGGCGATGACCCTCGTCGGCAGGCCCCAGGTGATTTTCCTCGACGAGCCCACCACCGGCTTGGACCCGCGCAGCCGTCGCACCATGTGGCAGATCATCCGCGAGCTCGCTACTGCCGGGGTCACCATCCTGCTCACTACCCAGTACCTCGACGAGGCAGACCAGCTGGCCGACCGGATCGCGGTGCTCGACCAGGGCAGGATCGTCGCCGAAGGAACCCCCGCCGAGCTGAAGAGCCGCATTCCCGGCGGCCACGTCCGGCTCCACTTCGCCGATCCCCGCCTGCTGCACTTGGCGAGCGAGCTCCTTCCGGCAGCCGCACCCGACCAGGACCAGCTCGTCCTCCAGGTCCCGGCCGACGGCACCGTCGACTCGCTCCGGGGCCTGCTCGACGAGCTGCACGAAGCCCGTATCTCCGTGGAACGGCTGTCGATCCATACCCCGGACCTCGACGACGTGTTCTTCGCCGTCACCGGCAGCCACGTCACCGCGCAGCTCAACGGAGATCCCGCACGACAAGGAGTACCGCTGTCATGACCACGCTCGCCTACACGCTCAGCGACTCACGGGTGATGCTGCGCCGCAACCTGAAGCACCAGCTCCGCTACCCGTCCATGACCGTGATGCTCATCGGCATACCCATCGTGCTCTTGCTGCTCTTCGTCTACGTCTTCGGCGGCCAGCTCGGCGCTGGGCTCGGCGCCCACGAGGGGCGCGGCGCCTACCTCAACTACGTGGTGCCAGGGCTGCTGCTCCTCACCGTGGCTTCAGCCATCCAGGGCACCTCAATCATGGTCGCCATGGACATGACCGGCGGCATCATCGACCGGTTCCGCACCATGGCCATCGCCCGTGCCTCGGTCCTCACCGGCCACGTACTCGGCAGCCTGATCCAAACCGTCGTAGCCATCGCCGTCCTCATCGCAGTCGCCTTCGGACTCGGATTCCGCTCCGCTGCCGGACCGGTCCACTGGCTGGCCGCGATCGGGATACTGGTCCTGTTCGCCTTCGCGCTGATCTGGCTGGCCGTCGCGCTCGGGCTTGCCGCCAAGAGTGTCGAGACCGCCAGCAACACCCCGATGATCCTGTTCCTGCTGCCGTTCCTCGGCAGCGGCTTCGTGGCCACGGCCACCATGCCAACGGGCCTGCGCCAGTTCGCTGAGTACCAGCCGTTCACCCCCGCCGCCGACACCGTGCGCGGACTGCTCAGCGGCGCCGCGATTGGCGACCACGCCATCGCCGCCGTCGCGTGGAGCATCGGCATCGCCGTCGTGGCCTACCTCTGGGCCATCCGCCTCTACAACCGGCGCCGAGCGGCCGAGCCGAAGTGAGCGGGGGGCCGCACCGCCGTGGCTGAGCACTCCAGCTCGGTCGAACCACCGATGGCGAGGGGTTACGGTCGCGTCCCTGCTCGATGCGGACCAGATACCCGACGCTGATCCCTGAAGAGGGTCATGCGGGCTTAGGGTGAAATCTCGGTCGACTATCGTTCGTGGGTGGCCTCGGGGCGGGACCGCGGCCCGGTTGCAGTGGAGGTCAGGCATGCTGGCGATTCGGGCGGAGCGCGGTTTTGACGGTGAGCGCCTCCTGCGAGGAGGCGTGGTCGTCTTGGTTGATGAGGGACGCATCGTCGCGGTGGACCGGGATGCCATGGCCGTGCCCGCCGATGTGCGCGTGGCCGGCTTCCCGGATGCCACGGTGCTTCCCGGCCTGGTTGACGCTCACGTCCACCTTTGCGGTGACGGCCGCCCGGGTGCCCTCGATCGGCTCCCCGAGTACGACGACCCGGGGTTGGCCGGGGTGATCAGCAGTTCGTTAGCGGCTCAGCTCGCCGCCGGTGTGACGTCGGTTCGCGACCTGGGTGACCGCCGGGCAGCGGTGCTGGACTGGAGGAGCCGGACCAGTACGCCGGCCGGCCCACACTCAGCGGCGCCCACGATCGTGGCATCGGGCCCGCCCATCACCAGCCGCGACGGGCACTGCGCGAACATGGGCGGGGAGGCGACCGGGCCGAAGCAGCTTCGGGCTGCAGTGCGCGACCGCGTCGAGCACGGTGCCAACCTGGTCAAGGTGATGGCCAGTGGCGGGGTCATGACACCGGGCTCAGACCCGCTGCTGTGCCAGTTCCAGCTCGCAGAGCTACGCGTTGTCGTCGAGGAGGCGCATGCGGCCGGGCTACCGGTGACCGCGCACGCGCACGGCCTGCCCGCGGTCGAGCAGGCGGTGGACGCCGAGGTTGACGGCATCGAGCACTGCACCTGCCTGACCCCGTCGGGCATCCAGATGCCTGACCGGTTGCTGCAACGGCTGGCCTCCCGCGGAACTGTAGTGTGCCCGACGCTGGGCGTGGCAGCCGGCTCCACGCCGCCAGCGGCGCTCGTTGCTGTCATGCAGCGTACCGGCGTGACCTGGGAGGCGCGGCAAGCCCATGCGGCCCGGATGCACAGGGCAGGTGTGCGGCTGGTCTCCGGCAGTGACGGGGGCATCGGCCCGCGAAAGCCGCACGGTGTACTGCCCGAGGCAGTTGCGGATCTCGTGGCCGGAGGCGTATCGGCCGCCGACGCGCTGGCCGCCGCCACCTGGTGCGCGGCCCAAAGCTGCGGGCTGGGCACACGCAAGGGCCGACTGCGCGCAGGCTATGACGCCGACCTGCTTCTCGTCGACGGGAACCCGCTGGATGACATCGGCGCCCTCCGCCGCGTCTCCGGGGTGATCCTGAACGGGGCCATCGTCGGCAAGTCCGCCGATATAGAAGACGGGCCGGCGTGACCCGGCTCCTGTTCTGCAGGATCTCGGGTAATCGCCGTCCCAGGTCACACCGCAGGACCTTGCGACCAGAAACGTGCGGCCGAGTGCCGGGCATAAGATCGCGCAGCGATCCGGCAGGCGCAGTTGACCCGGAGGGCTGCATGATCAAGCGGTTCTGGCGGATCGGCTGGCGTGCTCGGAGTCTCCCGCCACTGGAGCTCCGTTGACAGAGCAGCCGTCTTGTAAACGACCAGACTAGGGAAGAACGCTGGGCTGTTGACCTGGCCAGACGGGGCGGCCTGGCATTGGCTGCAAGCTGGTTGGGCACGTATTCGGGACACGAGGCTGCCCGTGGCTCTCTGGGGAACCCGCCAGTGGCTGCGTTTGGCTGCTGCGGGCCGCCAATTACTCCGCGAGCACAGAAAGCGCTTCGTCATGGGCTGGACATGGCGTGCCCGAGAGAGCTTGAACTGCTCGCCTTCCGCTCGCATCGTCGGTAGACCCCGTGGCTGAGCGTGTGACCAGGGGCCGACTCACGGAGCGTCGTCATCGGCCGGTTCGATCTGGCCGAGCAGGGAAGTGATCGTCTCCGCCAGATTCGTGTCACCGGCAGCAGCCTGGGTTAGCAGATCAGTAAACGGCTCGGGGCCAAGCTCATTGCGGTACGCCGTGAGATGTTGCAGATTGTTCACAACATCCGGCACCTTAAGGCGAAGCCTGATTGCTAGCGCTTTTACATGCGATGTGATGGCTACGATCATTTGCCCACCTCGCTCCGCTTCCAGATTGCCGAGCTGGCTGTAGGCCCTAGCCATGCGGGCTCGGTCACCGAGCCGCTCGGAGATGTCGAGGGAGTGCTGGTATTGGCGGGCAGCTTCGTCGTAGTCCCCGCGTGCCTGGGCGAGCCTACCTAGCTGCTGGTATGAGTCAACCCCGCCAGCCTGGTCGCCAATCCGTTCTCTAATCTCGAGGCCGCGCTGGCATTGGCGGGCGGCTTCGTCGTAGTCCCCGCGGTCTTGGGCGAGGATGCCAAGGTTGTGGTAGCTGTTGGCCATGCCGGCTTGGTCGCCGATCCGTTCTTTGATGTTGAGGGAGCGCTGGTACTGGCGGGCGGCCTCCTCATAGTCCCCGCGGTTCTGGGCGAGGATGCCGAGCTGGTGGTAGCTGGCGGCCATGCTGGCCTGGTTGCCGAGCCGCTCGTTGATGTTGAGGGAGCGCTGGTACTGGCGGGCGGCCTCGTCGTAGTCCCCGCGGTCCTGGGCGAGCCTCCCGAGCTGGTGGTAGCTGCTGGCCATGCTGGCCTGGTCGCCGAGCCGCTCGTCGATGTTGAGGGAGCGCTGGTAATGACGGGCGGCTTCGTCGTAGTCCCCGCGGCGCTGGGCGAGGATGCCGAGCTGGTGGTAGCCGGCGGCCATGTTGGCCTGGTCGCCGAGCCGCTCGTTGATGTCGAGGGCGCGCTGGTACTGGCGGGCGGCCTCCGCATAATCCCCGCGGTCCTGGGCGAGGGTGCCGAGATTGTGGTAGCTGCCGGCCATGCCGGCCTGGTCGCCGAGCCGCTCGTCGATGTCGAGGGCGCGCTGGTACTGGCGGGCGGCCCCCTCATAGTCCCCGCGGGCCTGGGCGAGCATGCCGAGGTGGTGAAGATATGCGGCCTGGCGCGGAGAGCCGGAGGGCAGCCGGGCGAGCGTGTCGTGGATCAGCGCGGCTTCCTGGTCCCAGGCCCCCCAGGTGTCCAGTTGCAGGCAGATTCCCTCGGTAACCTGGCCGGCCTCTTCGATGTCCCCGGCCTGCAGCAGGTGGTGACGGGCCTCCAGCAGGTCATGCACGTCCGCCGCCTTGTCCTGCGGCCACACCCGGTACCGCCATTGCCAGTAGGCGGCGGCCTGCCGGTGGGCCCCGGCCAGCCGCTGGCCGTGCTCGCGGGCGGCCCGGCGCGCCAGCTCGGTGGCGGTCCACCGGTGCACGGAAAACCACGGTTCCTGGCCATCGCCGCTGACGGTGAGCAGGCTGGCCGCCTGGCACGCAGCGACCTGCTCCGGCAGGCCGGGCACCGCCCGGAACGGCGGCACCGGCCGCCGGTTCAGCTCAGCAAGGTACGGTGCCAGCTGGGACCGCACAGCGGCAGGGACGCTGGCGAGATCGAAGGATTCGTCTATGGTGATCCCGGCAGCGGCCAGGGCGCCGGTGATCTGCTGCCAGGCAGCCTGCCGGTCCGGGATGTCCTCGGCGTCCGGGTCGGGCTGCCCGGCCTGGAACAGCACCGCGTTGCGGTCGACCGCCTCCCGGTACACCGACACCCCGAGCAGCAGACCCGCCGCCCCCGGCACCTCGGCCAGGCGGATAAGGAGGTCATCGAGCAGCACATCATCGGCGGCCAGCGCCACGGTCTCGGCCAGGGCCGCATCCAGCCCGGTGCGGGCCGAAAGCCACTGGCCGCGGTCGGTGCCGCTGAGGCGGCCGGTGATGGCGGTGTTCAGCCGGGCGGTCACGTCGGGGTAGCGGGCCTGACCGCCAGACAGCAGGGCATCGAGGTATTCCAGCGACCGGGGGTGGCCGCCGACCAGCCGCCACACCTGGTCCAGTTGTCTTTCATCCAGCTGGTCGAGGGCCGGCAGCGACCAGGCCAGCTTCATCGTCTCCGCCCGCGACAGCGCCCCCAGCTGCCGGAACGACAACGCCCCCTCCGCCTTGCCGGGCAGGGTGAACGGATGACGGGAAGTGACCAGCAGCCGGGACCTCCCCGGATCGGTGACCCAGGCGGCCAGCAGCCCGGCCAGTACCTCATCCCGGACCGCAAACCCGGATCCGCCGGGGCGGAGGTTGTCTTCGAAGTTGTCCAGCAGCAGCAGCACCGGCACATGGTCCAGGATGTAGCCGCGCAACACCGCCAGCCGGTCCTGCCAGCCCACATCGGCCCGGGCAACGACATCCAGGGCCTGGATGGCGGTGCTGTCCTGGCCGCCGCGGACCAGCAACTCCCGGCGGATAGCAGAGGTCGCCTCGCCGAGCAGGCTTTCCAGGGTCAATGGCCCGGTCAGGCTGACCAGCACCCGGCCGGGGTCGCGGTTCAGGACGCGGGTGGTGATCTCGGCGGCGAGGGTGGTTTTGCCGGTCCCGCCGATCCCGTGCACCACGATCCCGGCCACCCGCGGGCCGGCCAGTTCGGTGGGCCAGTGGCGCTGTTCGCGCCGCCGCCCGACGAAATACCAGTCCTCCCGGGCGGCCAGCCCGGCAATCCGCGGCCGCGACGGCTGCGATACCGCCGGGGCGGTGTCGCCCGCGTCGAGGATCGGCACGGACCCGGACGCGGCCAGGACGGTCACGGCCGCCCATTCGCCCAGCCCGGCCAGCTTGTTGTCCCGCTTGTCGGGGGAGGCGTCGAGTTCGGCCTGGACCTGGCGGCGCGCCTCGGACAGAGCGCTGACCACGTCAGGGGTGCTGGCTTGTGCGAGGGTGCCGTAGACGCGGGCCAGCAGCCTCGTTGCGTAGGTGTCGGTGATGGAGGTCTCGGTGGCGATCACCGCCGCTGCGCCATGCCGGCATAGCTGGGCTGCAAACGAGGTGCCGTCTTCGCTGGCGGCGGCGTCCGTGTAGCAGGCCGACAGGGTGATCACCGGGGGCATCCGCCCGGGCGGGATCGCCTCGTCCAGGAACTCTTCCGTGGTGACCGGCCGGGCCGAGCCGTCCTCGTTTTCTAGGTACAGGATACCGGGGGAGCCGTGCCCGGAGATGTGCAGCACATGGGCGGGGCCGCGGTCCAGTTCTTCGCGGATCGCCGCAGGGGTGGCGAACGGCACCACCCGCACGTCAGCGGCGTCCTGGCGCGCGGCCCGGACCGCGGCCAGCACGTTACGCAGCTCCCGCTCGTAATCCAGCACCGCCCCGCCGCCGGTATCGGGGGCCGCGATCGTGACCACGATCCGCAACGGCCCCGGCAGCACCCGGGCCGATGCCGCATCCGCCTTGCGGTAGAAGCTGACCAGCGGGTGCAAGGCCAGCGGGCCGCGCCCATCCGGCCGGGGCAGCGCCTCCCACGGCAGCCCGGCCAGCCCCGCCGGCACGGCCAGGCCGAGCCGGACCGGCTGATGCGCCCGCTCCGCCGCCGCCAGCGCCCGGCCCAGCTCGCCGCGGACCGGTTCGGGCAGGAACGACTGCCCCAGCAGCCGCGCCGCCCGGCCCAGCGGCAGCTCCCCGGCTGGTGCCTGGGTTGGTGTGCCGGTGCGGACCGGCAGGCCGGTCCGGGCCCGTTCGCGGCGGCCTTCCTGGACGGCCTCGGCTAGGCCAGGGCGCACCCCGCGGTGGCTAGCGGAGATCTCGGTTCCGGGCCCGGTCAGCTGGACCTGGTCCGTGTCTACTGTCAGCAGCAGGTCTACCGGCCCGGCCAGCGGCTGCCGCTGGACGTTGATGCCCGTGATGCCGTCCAGCAGCGGCAGCAGGTCCTCGGTGCGGGCGATCCATGCGGTGCTGGGCGGCCACCCGTCCGCGCTGTTGTACCGGCCCGACACGACACCGGCCACCGCGCCATCACTGTCACGGACCACGGGGGCGCCGCTCATCCCCGGCACGACCCGGTCGGCGATCACCCGGCCGAGCGGTATCGCGTCATCCCGGGTGGTGCCGCCCGCCCAGTGGCCGACCGCGGTCAGGAACCGGTAGGTGCTGCCGCGGTCTTCGAGCACGGCATGGCCGGTCGCGGTGACCGGGGCCCGCACCGCCATCTGATCGGTCGGCGTCAGCGGCCCCGCCACGTCTGGCAGGCGGCTGTCAGCGGCCAGGACCGCAAGATCACGCACCGGATCCACCCGGCGGACAACCGCGCCGAACCGGTCCCCGCCCGCCAGGGGATCGATCTGCACCTGCTTGCCCTCGGTGGCACTATTCACGTCGTCCAGGACGTGCCAGGCGGTCACCAGCACTCCCGGCGCGACCTGAAAACACGTCCCCACCGGGCCACCGCTGCCGTCCAGGACCCGCCCCAGATAACCCGGTACCCGCCGCCTGTCTGGGACGCTGCCCGCAGTGGTCACGAGGGCCCAGCTGGTGGCTCCTGGGACGGTTCGCCTACCGTGGCCGCCGGTTTGGCGGCGATGTCGGAGCCGAGGGTGATCTTGAGGCTGGCTTCGCCGGCGACCCCGGCCATGATGACTCCCCCGGAGGCGGAGAACTTCAGCCCGAACTCCACCTCAACCCGGTCCGGCCGTGCCGCCGCCCCCGCCTTCTGGATCATTTCCGCGGTCGATTTGGCGATCTCGATGATCACGTCCTGGGCCTGGCCGAATGCCTCCTGTACATTCCCGGCTGCCTTGGCCGCCAGGCCCGAGGTGGCCTCTGTCCCGGCGGCCCGGACCGCCTCGACCTCGATCTCAATGTCGCCGACCCGGACCGGAATTAACGGACCCGCCACCACGCCGCCCACCCCCCGCACGCCGCCAGGCCTGGCCAGCACCCGGCGTGCCATTTCGTATCAAGCATGACCCTAGCCGGGCCGATCCAGTCGCGTCACCAGATGACCACAGCCGACACGCCGCCGGGCACCGAAGCGGGGTGAGGCGAGCCGGGCACGACGGCCACCGAGGTGGTAGGCCGTTTTGTAAACGGCCGGGCTAGCCGCGCTAAGCAGGATTCTGACCTGCAAAGATGCAGCCCTGCAGACAGCCACGGCCGCTGGTTTGGGCACGTATTCGGCAAGGTAAGCGTTCGGAGCCCGGTTCGGGCCTCCCCGGCGCCTGCACTGCAGCGCCGCACCGAGCTGCCTCAACTAGAAGCGCTTACGAAAAGCATGTGGCCAGCTAGACCCGGTCGTCCGGGACGCCGAACGCGGCCAGGGCGTGGCGCTAAGCGGTGAGGTCCTGCCGGACGGTGGAGCACCTGGCGTAGCCGACCAGCTCGCCCGGCAGCGTACCGTTTACCCCCCGCTCACCGGACGATCGAGCGGACTGGTCTTACGAGACAGCGTTCCCGCAGGCCACACATCCCGGTTGTCGATTTCCGCAGTCGCCTGCACGGATGTCCGAGGTTCTCTGCACAGGGAGCACTAGGGGCTGGTGACACGTTGCACCAGGCTTTCCTCAGGGCCGGTGCAATGGATCGAGCAGGGATGGCCGGCTACTTGTCCGTTCGACGCCGCGTCGATGCCGGTGCCGGCTGGGCTCTGTCGCGGGCCCTCTCGAGGCCGTCGAGGATCAGGTCGAGCCCGAATTCGAACTCGTCTGCGTAGTCGTAGCCGGGCTGCAGGACGTGCTCAAGGGTCAGCTCGGCGAGGTGGGGGTACTCGTCGGGGGTGAGCCGCGCCATGATCATCTGTGCCAGGTCGGCTGTCTCCTCCCCGCCCCCGGACGGCAGGCTCGCCTCCTGCAACGCGAAGCCGTAGATGTAACTGTCCAGGACGGAGAACGCGTGCGCGGCCAGCGCGACCGGGAAACCGGCTTGCCGGAGACTTCCGATCACGGCGTCGTGGTGCCGCAGCGTCGCGGGGCCGGGGGTGCTGCGCGATTCCATCAGGCCGATAGCCCAGGGATGGCGTGACAGGGCCTGGCGGGCGGAGAGCGCCCGCTGGCGCATCGCCGCCTTCCAGCCGACTCCGCTGGAGGGCAGGCCGATCTCGCCGAACACCAGGTCGATCATGCCGTCGAGGAGGTCTCCCCGGTTGGCCACGTGGTTGTACAGCGACATCGCCTCGACCCCGAGGGCCTCGCCGAGCTTGCGCATGGAAAGCGACCCGATGCCGTGCTCGCCGGCGAAGTCGACGGCGGCGCGCAGCACCCGGTCCCGGTTCAGCGGGGCCCGGGGCTGTGTCGTGGGCTTGGCCGGTGACGCCAACTGCAGTCGCTCCCGTCGCGGTCGGGCTTGACAAGACTTACACCGTAAGCATACTCTCTGCTTACGACGTAAGCCAATCACACCGTCGAGGACATGGCGACAGGAACGTCCGGGTCTTTCGGCTTCGCCATGGAACGCCGGATGCTGCAGGGCATCAAAGCCCGCGCCGGGATCCGCCGTTCCGTTCCCGAAGCGGCCCGGACCAGGGAGCCATCGTGTCCATGCCCGCCCCCTATCCCCTCCAGCTGGAACTGCACGCCAGCCACCACATCACCCGGTGGCGGCCCCTGGTGCAGTGGCTGCTGGCCATCCCGCACCTGATGATCGCCTATGCCCTGCGTTTCGTGCGGCAGGCCCTGACCTTGATCAGCTTCTTCACCGTGCTGTTCGCCGAGCAGATACCGCGGCCGCTGTTCGACGCCATCGTCATGACCCACCGCTATGAGTGGCGGGCCATGAGCTACGCCTTTTTCATGCACGAGGACTACCCCCCGTCCGACTTCGACCTGTCCTCCGAGGACGACGGCGCCGAACCCCGCACCTCGCTGCGCCTGACCTATCCCGGGCACCTGGAGCGGTGGCAGCCGCTATACAAATGGTTCCTGGCCATTCCCCAGTACTTCGTGCTGGCCGGCCTGGCCATCGTGGCGTGCGCGGGCATCATCGCGGGCTTCTTCGCCGTGCTGTTCACCGGGGAGTACCCCGAGGGCATCCGCGGCTTCCTGGTCAGCGCCTACCGCTACGCGCTGCGGGTAGAGGCCTACATCGGCTTCCTCACCGACCGCTACCCGCCATTCAGCCTCGCCGCGTAAAGGCGGGCGGCGCCATCGGCGATGCACGTCGGCCAGTGAGCGGACCCGCGGCACGGCCGCATCAGCCAAGGCAAGGTCGAACGCCGCGGGTCTACCGGAGCACCAGCCCGTTCCGGGCCCTCACCCCCCGAGGCAACCGTGCTGGAGCCGCTGCGCCGAGCACGAGAGCCGGTGTGGACGAGGGCCGTTACGGAAGATGAGCACCCGGCGAAGGCAGCAGCCGGATGCTCGCGCTGCCGATTCGGTGTGCCGAAGGACGTCTCAAGGCAGTCCGGCTGATGCGCTCCGGTCAGCCAGTTCTGGGCGCCCGCCTGTTTTCGGTCTCTTCTGCTGGCTGACAGGGCGTCAAGGTGGGCTGAGATTCCGGCGAAGTCCCTTCACGGCTCGGATCTACGTAGGTAGAGTTTGGCGTATGTCTCGTCGCGCGGCCTTCTCCGCCCAGGCTCTTGCGGTGCTGGCAGCGCTGGCCGCCCGGCCGTCTGCCTGGCGGCACGGCTATGACCTGGCCCGCGAGACCGGGCTGAAGTCGGGATCTTGTATCCGATCCTGGTCCGGCCGGCCGACCGGGAGATTGTCCAGGCCTGCTGGGAGGAAGGTGAGCCTGCCGGGCGGCCCAGGCGCCAAGGTGATCACCGAGGATACGAGCTGGCAGCTGGTCCCTGTCACAGGCACCAGTTGACCGGCAGCGTCAGCCGTCACACGGCACCACTGCAGGGGATACCGGAATCATGGGTCTCATTCGTACCCGCGCCAGCAAGAAGCGTGACAAGGCAGCCGCCAGGCTGGCCAACGACCAGTCTCAGGATCACTCCCCATCGCAGCGGCAGCCGCTCCGGGTCGTTGCTGCGGGCTGAGGAGCCCGACGTACGCTTGCCATGGTGCTTCCTAACCGTTCAGAGTGGTGGAGAGTCAGCGTCGACGGCCCCGCGACCATGGATAGGTCCCGCACACGAGGAGGTCACCTTCCTGTGCGTACCGTCACCGTCCTGCACGCCGATCGCACTGACTGCCACGACGGCGACCCGGCAGGGCTCGCACGGCGGGGGCACGGTGGCGACCCGTGCGGCTCCGGCCCGGAGCGCCCATGACCCCGCCCGATCCCGACTCCGGCGGGCGGCGGCCTGCCGGCCAGCCGGACGCGTTCGGCGACTGGTTCACTACCACGTCGGCCCCGTCTCGCCGGGGCCCGCCCCACGTCAGGCGGCCCCGCCGCGACCGGTTCGGGTGGCTGCTGTCGCCGTGGCTGCTGGCCCCGACCGCGACGGTGGCGGTGGCGACGACGGGGGTGGCGCTGTGGCTGTGGCAGACCGCACCTACGGGGGCGGTGCAGGCCCGCCCTGGCGCCGCCGTCACCATCACCGTGCCTGCGGCCACTGGCGGGCTGCCCGGCGGCCCGGGTCGGCCACTGCGTGTCATCCCGCCGCTGCCGCCCGGCACGACGCCGGCGCAGGTTACTGCCAGCCAATCCCAGGCTGCCGGTACCGGCGACGAGGCTGGCGGTACGCCTGCCCCCGCCGGCACTACCCTGGCGGAACCCGGGCCCGTTACGCCGGGCGCCCCGGCTGATGCACCCCAGCCGCCACCATTGCCAACGGCCCCGGCTGCCGTCCCGCCTGCCACTACCGCGCCGGAACCTGGCGAGTCCGCCACGCACGCGCCGCCGCCATCGCCGCCTGTCACCACCCCGCCATCGCCGCCTGTCACCACCCCGCCTTCGCTGCCTGTCTCCACCCCGCCCCCGGAGCCTGTCACCACCCCGCCCCCGGAGCCTGTCACCACCCCGCCCCCGGAGCCTGTCACCACCCCGCCCTCGGAGCCTGTCACCACCCCGCCCTCGGAGCCTGTCACCACCCCGCCCTCGGAGCCTGTCACCACTCCGCCCCGCCGCCCGTGAGCCCGGCCGCCACCTGGCCGCCGCACTGAGGGACCTGACCGGGTGGCCGCTCCTGACGGTCCACCACACGGGCTGCCCTGCACGTCTCGCATATGAGGCCGCCCTCGGCCCGGGATCGTGCCACGCAGCGCCCGGCGCACTCTGCAGGCCCTTGAAGCGTTAGCACGAAACTGTCACGGGCACTCTTCTCCAGCACCACCTAAGCTTGTTATTTAACCCCTGCTGTCCCGCTTGGCTTGTTCTGCCGCTGTTGTCCGGCGTGTCACCGTGAGGGACGCAAGTGACAACAGAGAAAGAAGTTACACCGTTGAGTTGACAGACCCCATAATTTAGTTGCAGCAGGGGCAGTGTCGGTCGTTGGCGCAGGTCGCTGGCCTAAGGCGGTCTCCTGAGGTCATTGCAGGACGATGCGGTTGCTGCACTTTAGTGCTGCCCCACCAGCCGTCAACGCCCGTCGAAGGAGGTTTCTCTCTAATCGTCGATGGCGGCGGCGGCCGCGAGGATGGCGTCGATCGCGGCCGCAGGATGGGACACCATCGATACGTGCGATCCCGCGGTTTCGGTGATCGTCGAGCCCGCCCGCTCCGCCATGCTGCGTTGTGTGGCAGGGGGTATGACGCGGTCCTCGGTTCCGACCACGGTCCAACTCGGTATGGTCTTCCAGGCGGCCGTCTCCGTCGGCGCGGTGTTTGCCCCGAGCGTGATCGGACGCTGACTCGCGACGATTAGCCACCGGTCCGCCTCGGGGAGGTCTTGCGCGAAGGCATCGTGGACGGTCGATGGCTTGAGAAACGCCTCGGCGTCCCCTTCCGGAGCTCCGGGGTAGCCGACGATATCTAGAACGGCGTTCGGGTCGGGAACGTCGAGCGCGGAGCCCGAGCCGCCAAGGATCTGGAAGACGGTCTCACCCACTTCGGGGATGAACGCGTCAGCGAGAATGGTCGCCCTGACGCCAACGGCGCCGAGCCATCCCCGGCGCCGGAAGTTCAGCTCATTGAATGCCCGCGGCGCGGGATGGGGAGATGACTGAGGACGAAGGTCCCTGAGATGCGGGTCGGAATGTCCTGTCCGGCCCGGAACGACGGCGGTACTGACTCAGATAGGGTACGGGTCAACCCGCAGGGCCGCGCCCTCCCGACGGGGCCGGATCTTCCGGCTCCGTCAGATGAGGGAGGCTCATCATGAACAAGAAGAATGCAGCCAGGATACTGGCAGCCGCCGCCGTGCCGGTGGCGCTTGCCGGGTCCGCTGCTGCCGCATTAGCCAGCCCCGGCCGCCAGTCGGCCCCGAAGCCCGTCACGGCGGCCACCCAGCTGAGCAACCGCGATGACAGCGGCGGCAACGGCAACTGGGCGAAGGACACCTTAACCCGGACGCTGACCATCAGGGAGACCGGCCATGCGGGCGGCCTGTACTACTTCACCGCCACCATCAGGGACGCGGGCACGTTCCGCGCCATCAAGTCCGCATACACACCTAACCAGGGCAGACCGTACACCGGAGCCAGGATCGTCTACGGCGCGTCCGGCCCGATGAGCGGGAGCGCGAGCTACTCGTTCACCGCCAGCGCACCGCCGTCCGCGGGCCTAGTCCCCAGGCACGTCAGCGGCGACGCTGACTCGACCAGCACATGGTACGAGCTGGCATTCAAGCCGCATACCACCTTCGGCGGTACCGGGATCGGGGCCTGGTCGTGGCACTACAGCGCGGCCGTAAAGGAAGGCCGCCACGTGGTCGGCCAGCACTGGACCGACGCCTACAGCAACGACGCGGGCCAGATCCGCTCGGCTGGCAACATCAATTAGCAGGAGAGCACCAGCGGCCCTCTGGCATGCCGTCAGGGGGCCCTTGGCGTGCCGTCTCACACCTCGCCGGTAACCGTCCTGCCGCAGGTCAGATTGGGTGGGGCGGCTGAGACTCGAACCCAGGACCGGCGGATTATGAGTCCAGCCCGCCAGCAGCTGGCGTCAGGGTATCTGACCTGCGCAGATACGAAATAACGCGATCATGATTGCGCCTATTTGGGCACGTATTTGGCATGATCAAGCTTGACGCTGACCGGCCGCTGGCGCGCCAACGGCTCTCGCCGGTCACTGCTGCGGCCGGTGGTAGATCTCTGAGCGGTGGTCAATATCGAGAACGTGGACCACGCGGCTGTTCTCATCGATCCGGTAGACGATGCGATAGGTGCCGCGCCGGGCACCGTGACAGCCAGCAAGCGGCCCGAACAGCGGCTTGCCGACCCGCTGCGGGTTGATGGCCAGCGCGGCGTCGCAAAACTCCAGCACGGCAGCGGCAACGGCTTCCGGAAGCCGCTGGGCGATCGCCCGCCGTGCCGCAGGTTGGAACCGGATCTCGTATGGCTGCGCTGGTTCGGTCGTCACGTGCCGGTGACGCGGCGCCGGGCCAGGTCCTGTCGAACGGTGGCCATATCAGCGCCCGGCTCACCACGGCCCAGAGCTGCCAGGCTCTCGGAGATGCGCGTGACGGCCTCGCTGTCGCCGAGAATTTCCAGAGTCATCTCCAGGCCCTCAAGGTCGTCCACCGACAGCAGGACAGCCTCTGCCTCTCCGTTGCGGGTAAGAGTGATGCGCTCATGCTGCTGGCGTACCCGCCTGGCCAGCTCAGACAGGCGTGCCTTGGCTTCGGAGAGCGGCACGGGCGTCGAGGCAATCGTCATGGTTGGAAGTATAGACTTCACTAGTCAACTTTTGGACCAACACTCTAGACCGAGGTGGCTGCCCATCGATCGCTTGGCCGTCCCGACCGAGGTAAGGCATGCACTACCTGGCGGCTGGACTGACATAGGTACCACGGCGGGGGACGGTGAAGACCAAGCCCTCATCGCGGAGGATATCGACAGCGCGCAGTACGGTATCGCGACCAACGTCGTGCTCCTGCTGGAGCTGTTTCACGGACGGCAGAGGGCCCTTGCGCCACTCTCCCTTGGCGATCCTGGCCCTGAGGATGGCAGCTAGCTGCTGGTAGGCCGGTTGCGGTGCTCCGTGATCAAGCACGCAGGCGGCGCTGAACGATGACATAGCTGCCGCGGCCGGCGAAGCGGGCGTCGAGTTCGTCCCCATTCCCAGCAGCCTGGCAGGCCATCAGCTGTGCATGGATACGCCCTACATCGTCCCGCTTAATCTGACCGGGGGGATTTCCGGTAAACACAATCTGGGCCACCCCAAACGTCGCTGGGCAGGCGGCAATCGCTAGTGCAGTGGGCTCCCAGCGGGGTTTCGCTACCCCGCCAGGTGGCGACGCCCGGGCGCACCGGCTTGCATCCACCGGGCCGTCCCGCGGTCATCACCGTCTGCGCCTGACTCCCAGTGGCGGGCCGCTGAGCTTCCCTGGCGGTCAACTGGCCAAGGGCACGGTCGGCGGTCCCATGACGGGAGCCCACGGGAACGGAGGCAGCTCAAGCACCGGGCGGAGGGAGACAGTCGCGTGGTGCCGACCCATCCCAAGCTAACCCGGCTCCTGCGGCGTCATCTGGCGGAGTTCGGCACAGCAAGCGACGGCCGCCTGTTCGGCGGAGTGCGCGGCGGCGAGCTGCCCACGATCACCTACCGGCGCGCCTGGATCAAAGCGCGCCAGGTGGGCCCTGACCGCAGCCGAGCAATCCTCACCGCTCGCCCGGCGGCCGTATGACCTGCGCCATGCCTGCCTGTCCACCTGGCTGAACGGCGGCGTCTACCCCACCCAGGTTGCCGAGTAGGCCGGGCACGGTGTCGACGTGCTGCTCAGGATCTACGCCAAGTGCCTCGCGGGCCAGGACGAGCTCGCCAAGCGCCGGATCAGCGAGGCGCTGCGCCAGGGCTGACAATGGTGATCTTGGTCTTGGGCACGTATTGGGCACAGCGAGCCGCAGGTGACGGCCTCGGGCCGCATGTAGCCGCACAACGACACGACACCCAAGATCGAGACGATCCAGCATTTCCGCAGCTCACAGGCCATATTCTAGGACTTCAAGGAGTGGGGCGGCTGGGACTCGAACCCAGGACCGGCGGATTATGAGTCCGCTGCTCTAACCGGCTGAGCTACCGCCCCGCTCCGGGACGGCGGTGCGGCCCGGATCGGGTGCACATTACCAGGAAACAGCGCCGCCTCTGGGCCGGCCATGACGCCCGGCGGGTACTCAGGCCCGGATGGTCATGGACGTGATGGCGTCGCCGTCGAGCCGGAAGGTGAAGTGGCTGGGCCCGTTGAAGCCGTTGCCGCCGACGGCCGCGAGGACGGTGACCGCGCCGTCGGCTGACGTTTCGGCCGACTCGACGGCCAGCGTGACCTGCTTGCCGATGAACTCGGCGTCACTCCAGGAGCGGATCGCGGCCGGGCCAGTGAAGGTGCGGCCCCAGTCGTCGACGCTGCCCGTGGAGCCGAACAGCCCGAGGAACGTCTCGATGTCGCCGGCGTTCGCGGCGTCGATGGCCGCCTGCACCGGCCCCGGGAGCTGCTGGGTCATGAACGGACCATATCTTCCGGCAGCGCTGCCGTCGTCACCGGGCCGCGCGCGGCGTCAGCGTGCTTGACAAGCAATCAGCGTGCTTGACAAGCAACCGGCATCGGCGAGGAACATCGGGTATGCCGGGATCTTTCCCCCAGCCCGGCATAGCCGCAGCGACGTGGGTACCAGAAGACGCTGAGCACCAGAGAGCTGAGCACCAGAGAAAGGTCCTCGATGGAGGTAATGGAGGTAATCGAGTTCCGCCCGGACCGCGACCAGTACGCGTTCACGTTCGGCGGCGTCGCGCCCGTGAGGAAGGTACATCCCGGGACAGCGCTGAAGCTGTGGACGGACGACGCGTTCTGCGGCAATATCCGCCAGGTCACGGACCTGCCGAGCACGGCGCTGACCATGCCGTTCGTCAACCCGCAGACCGGCCCGTTCCACGTCGCGGGGGCCGAGCCCGGGGACACCCTGGCGTTGCATTTCGTGGATCTCACCCCGGCCCGCAGCTTCGGCGCGTCCTGCACGATCCCCCTCTTCGGCGGGCTGACCAGCACCGACCGGACCGCGACCCTGCAAGACCCGTTGCCGGAACGGACCTGGATATACGAGGTGGACCGGGACCGGCAGACCGTCGCGTTCCAGGCCCAGTCCAGCGATCTGCGGCTAGAACTGCCGATGGACCCCATGCTGGGCACGGTCGGCGTGGCCCCCGCCGCCGGAGAAGTGCGGTCCTCGCTGGTGCCGGACACCTTCGGCGGGAACATGGACACCCCGGAGATGCGCGCCGGCGCGACGTGCTACCTGGCGGTCAACGTGGACGGCGGCCTGTTCTCGGTGGGTGACGGGCACTACCGGCAGGGCGAGGGCGAGGCATGCGGCACCGCGGTGGAAGGCGCAATGGACGTCACGCTCATCGTGGAGCTGATCAAGGGCGGCGGGCCGGCCTGGCCGCGCCTGGAAACCGACGATCACCTGGTCGTGGTGGGATCCAGCCGCCCGCTGGAGGACGCCTGGCGGGTGAGCCAGGTCGGCATGGTGACGTGGCTGATGGAGCTGTACGGGCTGGACAGGATGGACGCCTACCAGCTGCTGTCGCAGACCAGCCAGGCCCCGCTGGCCAACGTGGTGGACGCCAACTACAGCGCGGTCACCAAGGTGCCGAAGGCGCTGCTTCCCGCGGCGGCCGCCTACGACGGTGTGCACCGGCAGCTGCGTGAGTCCGCCGCGACGATCAGCCAGTAGATGCTCGGTCAGTAACGGAGGAACCGACGGTGGATCTGGGTCTTGAGGGGCGCCGCGCCCTGGTCAGCGGCGGCACGCGGGGCATCGGGCGGGCGATCGTGGAAACGCTGGCCGCGGAGGGCGCCGCGGTCGGGTTCTGCGCCCGCACCGAGCGCGACGTCGCGGACGCCGCCGGCACGCTCGGCGGGAACGGCAGCACCGTGCTGGGGCAGGCGTTCGACGTGGCCGACGAGCAGGCCGTCCAGCGCTGGGTGGCCGGCAGTGCCGAGCAACTCGGGGGCATCGACATCGTGATCGCCAACGTCAGCGCGCTGGCCATCCCGGACGAGCCGGCCAACTGGCAGGCCAGCTTCGAGGTGGACCTGATGCACGCCGTGCGCCTGGTCAGCGCGGCCATGCCGCATCTGGAAACAAGTGACGCGGGCTCGATCGTGACCATCGCCAGCGTGTCCGGCCGGGAGATCGACTTCGCGGCGGGACCGTACGGCACGTTCAAGGCGGCGCTCACCCATTACACGCAGGGCCTGGCGTACCAGCTCGCACCGAAAGGCATCAGGGCCAACAGCGTGTCCCCCGGCAACACCTACTTCCCCGGCGGGGTGTGGGAGAACATCGAGCAGCACAACCCCGAGCTGTTCGCCCAGGCCATGGCGCTGAACCCGACCGGGCGGATGGCCCGGCCCGAGGAGGTCGCCCGCGCCGTGGTCTTCGTGGCCAGCCCGGCGGCGTCCTTCGTCTCCGGGACGAACCTCGTCGTCGACGGCGCGCTGACCCGCGGCGTCCAGTTCTGACCCCGTCCGTGCGCCGCCAGGGCGCGTAAAGGCCAAGGCTGATTGGCAGGATCGAACATATTGTCGGTACCTACCGGCATAGTGGGTGGTGACGGCAACCGGCACGAAGGAGGCACTAGATGTGCTGGGAATGTGACCATCCGGGCAGCACACGGCTCGACTACCTCGCGTACATGCGTGCGCTCATCGACCACCACGGCTGGGCCGTGCAGGGAGTCGAGCATGACCGGATCCATCCGCCCTGGGCCTACACCGTAGGACTGACCCCGCACGGCAAGCCCGAACTCGTAGTGACGGGCCTGCCACTGGGCCGCGCCACGCGCCTGCTGAACAGCGTCGCCGACCACGTGCTGCACGCCGCCGCTCCCCCGCCCGGCGAGCAGGTACACCTGCGCGGCGGCCCGGTGATCGAGATCGTCAGGGTGGCGGAGCCGACCGCGCATCTGGTGACGGCCATGGAGTTGTACGGGCCCGCGATACGGGCGCTGCAGGTCGTGCACGCCGACAAACACGGACACTGGCCGTGGGAGGCGGAATACCGCGGCGTCCGGGGCGGTCAGCCGGTCCTGGGGATGCGCGCCCATCATGCAGCGCTGTCATGACGTGAAGGCGATGGCAGTGCCATATGCCACCCAATAAACATTCGACTCCACGATGCCAGCTCCATTTGCGCCAACGTCAACAACCGACGCCAGGCGAATACCGACGACGGCGTCGTACTTATTTTCGTCCGCCCAGTCCTTCAGCGCCTCCACAGCATCTTTAACACTTTCCCCGGACTGCCAGGTCAGCATGCGTTTCGCGACTTCATAATCCAGCCCGGGAATCGTCTCCGTGGTCGACGTCCTAATTTTCCTTGAGCGCGGCATGCGGTGCATGATGGCACGGTACGCGTACCCCGGCAAGAGCGCTTTTAGCCCGGACACCGGGCGCATGGATGCGGCTGAGACCCAACGTCAAGGCTTAAATCTCCGGCCTGGGCGGATGAGCCGTACCTGGGCGGATGAGCCGTACCTGGGCGGATGAGCCGTACCTGGGCGGATGAGCCGTACCTGGGCGGATGAGCCGTACCGGGCCGGGTCAGACGCCGGGGAGGTGGGCGGCGACCACGGCCGAGCGGCCCCCGTGCACGGCGGCCAGGGCTTCCTTCAGGACGCCGGGCAGGTCGGCGGGGTCGGTGACGTTCGCGCCGAACGCCCCGCCGGCGGCGGCCGCGATGGCGGGCAGGTCGGCGGCGGGCTCGAAGCTGACGTTGAAGTCGTCGGCCTCGGCGGCGGCGCCCCTGGGGTGCACGGCCAGGGCCGACATCTTGGGCGCCTTCCAGCCGCGGTTGTTGTAGATCACGGTGAGCGCGGGCGTGCCGTAGCGGCGGGCCACCCACTGCGCCGAGGACGGCACGCCGAACAGGAAGCTCCCGTCGCCGACCAGGCAGACCACGGTACGGTCCGGGGCGGCGAGCTTCGCGCCGACCGCTCCCCCGCCGGCCCAGCCGAGCGAGCCGCCGCCGCTGCCGATCAGCGAACCGGGCCGGCTGGCGCGCAGGTGCTCGGCGACCACCTCGAAGTTGGTGATGGCCTCGGTAAGGAACAGCGCGTCCTCGCCGGCCAGCGTGTCCCGCACGCAGGCGGTCAGGTACTGCGGGGTGATCTTGCCGTCTTCCGGCTGCTCGCGCAGGTCACGGGCGGCGCGCTGAGCGTCGTGCAGTGCGGTCACGCCGGCCCGGCGCTGGGCCACGACGGCGCGGCCGGCCAGGCCGTTGTCCCGGACGAAGCCGGTAATCTGCGCCAGCGCCAGCCGCGAGTTCGCCGCGGCGAACCGGCGCGCCGGGATGTGCCACATCGGCATCTGGGACTTCAGCGGGTCGATGTCGACGCAGTAGATCTCGGCGCCGGGCGCGGGACGGCTGGTGACCTTGATCCAGGGCACGTCGCTGTCGATGGCCAGGATCACGTCGGCCTCGGCCAGCACCGGGTTCTGGTCCTTGGTCGTCCACTGGTAGCCGACGTGCATCGGGTGGCTGGCCGGGAAGTTGACGTGGTGCGGGGCCGACTCGATGACCGGGATGGCCAGCAGGTCGCACAGGGCCACCAGCTCGGGCACGGCGGCGGTGTCGCGGCCGAGGTAGCCGGTGACGACCAGCGGATGCCGGGCGCGGGCCAGGGCCCCGGCGATCTCCGCGGTGACCTGCGGGCTGAGCGCCGCGGGCGTGACCGGCGTGTACTGCGCCGGGTCGGCCGCGTACGGCTCGATGTGCTCCTCCATGACCTCGCGCGGGCCGACTAGGTAGACGGGGCCGGCTCGCTGCGGGAGATCTGCAGCGCCCGGTGCACCAGCTGCTTGACGTTGCGGCCGGTGCGGATCTCGTTGTCGTACTTGGTGTAGTTGCGCAGGATGCCGCGCTGATCGCGGGTGTCCTGGAGCCAGTGGATGAACTCGTTCCGGCTGCCGGGCAGCTCACCCTCGATCGTGTAGGGGGCGGAGCCGGCGAAGATCAGCACGGGCACGCGGCCGCGGGACGCGTTGTTGACCGCGCCGCCGAGGTTCTGGGTCCCGGAATCGACGTGCACCAGCACCGCCTGCGGCTGCCCGGACACCGCGGCGTAGGCGTGCGCCGCACTGAGGGCCACGGTCTCGTGCGGGCAGACGATCAGCTCGGGCAGGTCCGCGCGGCGTCCCTCGGCCTTGGCCTGCGCGAGCGCCTCGATCAGGCCGGGATGATCACTGCCCAGGTTGGCGAACATGTAGGAGATGCCTGCTTCGGCCAGCGCTTCGAGAAAGGCCGTGCTGGTGCTGTAGTAACGGTCCCCCATGGGGGGCAGTCCTCCGTGTCAGCGTGGGTGGCGCGGGGCAGCCAGTCAGTAGCGGCCGGCGGCCTGCACGCTCATGGCGTGCTCGACCAGGGTGACCAGGGTGGCCTTGGTTGACTCACGGTTACGCGCGTCACACGGGATGACGGGCACGTCGGGTGAGATCGCCAGCGCCTCGCTCACGTCCTTGGAGCGGTGCGGGAACTGCCCGTGGAAGCCGTTGATGCCGATCACGAACGGCAGCCCGCTGGCCTCGAAGTAGTCCACGGCGGGGAAGGAGTCCGCGAGCCGCCGGGTGTCGACGAGGACGACCGCCCCGATGGCGCCCTGGATGAGGTCGTCCCACATGAACCAGAACCGGTGCTGGCCGGGCGTGCCGAACAGGTAAAGGATGAGGTCCTTTTCCAGCGTGATCCGGCCGAAGTCCATCGCGACCGTCGTGGTGCTCTTGTCCGGGACGTGCGACAGGTCATCCACATCCGTACTGGCCACGGTCATCTGGGCCTCGGTCGTGAGCGGCGTGATCTCCGACACCGAACCGACGAACGTGGTCTTGCCGACGCCGAAGCCGCCGGCGACCACGATCTTGACGGAGGTCATCGCCGCCGGAGCGCCCTGCGGCTGGGCGACGCTAGATCTTACGGAGTCCACTAAGTACCCTTTCGAGCAGATTGAGGTCCGGCCGGCCTTCCGCATCCTCGCGCTGGTGGATGCGGACGAGCCCGTCGGCTCCCATATCTGCGATGAGAATTCGCGCTACGCCGAGCGGCAGCCGCAGGACGGCGGAGATCTCCGCCACCGACCTCCAGTCCCGGCAGAACTGCAGGATGGCCTGGCATTCGGGGGCCAGGACAGACAGATCGCGCGGCTCGTACACCGTGGCCGTCACCAGGGCCTCGACCTGGAGCTGGTAACGCGGCTGGGTACGCCCCCCGGTTACCGTATACGGCCGGACGAGCCGCCCGACGGCTTCCTCTTCGCTGGAACGCGGGATGCCGCGGCGGGACTGAGCACTGTCCCACGAGCCGGCGCGGCTGCTGTCCCACGACTGATTTGATCCACGGTTCCACGAACCCGACCGCTCATCCCAGGTCCCCGGCCGGTTGTCCCACGAGCGCGTGGGAGGACCGGGGGGAAGGGGGCGGTCGTCACCCCGGCCCGGGCCCGCCACCGTATCCTCCGGTCACCGTCTGCCATCCCCAGGGATGGAGGCCTGCATGACTCCCCGGGTGGCCGGGGTCAGGACCCGCCCTGCCCGCTCCACCAGCAGAGTCATCTCGTACGCGACCAGGCCCAGATCACACGTCGACGCCGCGAGAACAGCGAGGCTGGATCCGTTGCTGATGGCCATGATGACGAGAACACCGCGCTGCATTTCCACGACGGTCTGGACGACCGCCCCGCCTTCGAAGACCCGTGACGCGCCCTGGGTCAGGCTGGTCAACCCGGAGGTAACCGCGGCGAGCTGGTCCGCGCGCTCCTGCGGGAAACCCGCCGAGAACGCGAGCGGAAGCCCGTCGGACGACACAACGACCGCGTGAGCGACATCTGGGACGCGCTCGACGAAGTTGGTGATCAGCCAGCCCAGATCCTGCGTCGGACGACCCGGCGTGCTCACTCGTGTCCTCCTCGCCGCCCGGAGGCCCGGGCTCTGTGTTGCGGTCGCTCGTTCTCTAGCACGATATGCCGTTCATGCGGGGATCTCATCCGTCCTATGGCTCCTCGGTCTTAGGTGCGGCCGCACGCGCCTCGCGCACGCCCCGCTGGAAACTCGCCAGCCTGCTACGGACTTCCTCCGCCGAGCGAGAGGGTCCCCCGCTACTCGTACTGCTGCCATCGCTCTCCGCGGCCGGTTCGCCGACCGATCCGGGAACGAGATTAGCCCGCGGCACGCGCCGCGGAAGCCCGGCGGTTGTCGTGGCTCCCGTCGACGGCGCGGCGACCGTCTCGGCCGCCCGCCAGCCCTCATCCGCCGGAGAGTGCCACGACGCCTGGTCCGCAGCCGTGGCGGTCGCAGCCTGGCCGCCGCCCGCGTGCGTCGTCCCGCTGCGCCGGAACCAGTCGGACTCCAGGGTGTCGAAGATCGGCAGCCGCTGGTCGTGCCCGTTCTCCGGCGGATTGGGCACCCGCACACCATTGTCACCGTTGGGCGGCCCCAGGGTGCTGCCATTGTCCGGACCGGCCGGACCGGGATAACCGCCGGGCTGGCTGCCCGGGCCGGCGGGCGTACCCGCTGGGGGTATCCCCCCGTTCGTCGGCCGGAACGGCATCGTGAAGCCGTGGCCACCCGGGGCGCCGGTCCCTGGCCCGCCGGGGGCGGTGGGCGCCTGGGGGCCGGCCTGGCCCGGGGAACTGAACCCGCGGGCACCGCCGCTGCCCGGCTGTCCGGCCCCGGGAGCGACCGGGCCCACCGCCGGCTGCGGGCCGCCGCCCGGGCCGTTCCCGGCCGGCGGCGAGAAGCGCGGGATCCGGGCGGCCGCGGCGGCCTGCGCGGCCGCGCTGCCCGCCTGGCTGAGTCCCGGGCGGGTCGGCAGGGCGCCGCCGGCTCCGCCGGCCGGCGGAGCGGACAGCGACGGGCTGGGCCCGTAGTCCCCGACCTCGAAGCGGCGGAGCCGGCCGAGTGGCGCGCCCTCCTGGGCGGCAACCGTGTCCGGCAGCCACACCAGCGCGGTCAGGCCGCCGGACGAGGCGTGCCGGAGGCGGACCCGGACGCCGTGCCGCGCCGCGAGGCGGCCGACCACGAACAGGCCCATCCGCCGGGACACGCCGACGTCGACGACGGGCGGGTTGTCGAGCCGCCAGTTGGCGTGGCCCATCTCCTGATCGGAGATGCCGACACCGCCGTCGGTGACGTCGAGGAGCACGCCGCCGCTGGTCAGCGGCTGCCCGGAGACGTACACCTGGGTGTCTTCCGGCGAGAACGTCGTCGCGTTCTCGACCAGCTCCGCGACCAGGTGCACGACGTCGTTGACGGCCTGGCCGACCACCGTGATACCCGGCTGGACGTTCAGCACCACCCGCTCGTACTGCTCGATCTCGGAGATGGCCGCGCGGAGCACGTCCACCAGCGGGACCGGCTGGCTCCACCGCCGCGAGGCCTCGTGCCCCGCCAGGACCAGCAGGTTCTCCGAGTTGCGGCGCATCCGGGTGGCCAGGTGGTCCAGCCGGAACAGGCTGCTCAGCCGGCCCGAGTCCTGCTCGCCTTGCTCCAGGGAGTCGATCAGCGAGATCTGGCGCTCAATCAGCGACTGGCTGCGCCGGGACAGGTTGACGAACATCGCGTTCAGGTTGCCGCGCAGCATGGCCTCGTCGGCGGCCAGCCGGACGGCCTCGCGGTGAACCTGGTCGAAGGCCCGCGCCACTTCACCGATCTCGTCGGTGGAGGAGACGGCGATGGGCTCGATCTCGACGCTCTCGTCGGAGCCTTCCGTCTCACTGAGCCGGCGCACCATATCCGGGAGCCGGGTGCCCGCGATGTCGAGGGCGTCCTCCCGCAGCCGGCGCAGCGGGCGGATCATCGACCGGGCGACGACCGTGGTGATCAGCAGGACCAGGATGAGCAGCACCAGCACGATGACGCTGATGATGACCGCGAACCGGGTGGCCGACGACTGCAGCGACCGGCTCCGGTCCAGGATCGAGCTCATCAGCTTGTTCTCCACGACGCGCATGTCCTGCACCGTGGTGGTCATGTTGGTGAACCAGGCCGACGCGGCCGACGCGGCCGGCACGCCGATGCTGACGCTGCCGTTGTTGCTGGTCTGCGTGGCCACCTGCTCCTCGAACGCCGCCTGGTCGACCTTCGGGCCGCTGACGGTGTCCTGGAAAAGCTGCTGTTCCGGCAGCGTGGCCGAGCTCTGGAAGTCCTGCTCGGCGGCGGCCTCCTGGGCCTGCTCGCTCTGCAGGGCCTGCAGGCCCTGGGGCGGGAACTGCTGCGCGGTCAGCGCCCCGAACAGCGTGCCGCGCTGCTCGGAGGCCTGGTTCTCGGCCCGGGCCAGCGCGGTGAGGGTGACGACATCATTGGACAGCGTGGCGTCGCTGGCGCCCGCGCCGGTCATGCTGGCGAAGGTCAGCAGCGTGTCGATCGAGTTGGTGTAATCCCCGATCAGCGGCTGGACCGAGATCTGGCCCGCGGGCGGCGTGGTGGCGTTGCGGAGCTGCTCGATATCACTGATCCGGGCCAGGACCGCGCTCAGCGACTGCCGGATGGCCGGGGAGTAGCCCGCGCCGATGTTGTTCGCGTCCCCGGTGACCTGCTGGACAGCCTCGTCGGTCTGGGACCGCTGGTTCAGCAGGTCGGTGTAGATCGGTGCCGTGCCCAGCGGCCGGCCCGTCGCGATCCAGCCGGCCGTGAAGTCGCGCTCGTCTTCCATGTTCTGCGCCAGCCGGATGATGTTGCTGTTCAGCACGGCCAGATTCTCGGTGCGCTTGAAGGCGACCGCGCTGCTCGCGGCGGAGCCGATCCGCAGGCCACCGAGGATCACCGCGGCGACGGTCGGGACGATGATCAGGGCGAGCAGCCGCCAGCGAACCCGCCAGTTGCTGAGCGCCAGCCGCGAGTTCCCGCGCGGGCCCGCAGCCCGGGGTGCCTCGCCCGGCCCGCCGGTTCCAGGCGAACCGGGGGAACCGGGGGGCGCGGTCAATGTGGCCGTACCCCCGTTACCGTCCCCCGCGGTATCAGCGCCGGCGGCGGCGTGGGCTCCGGCTGGTACGCCGGGTCCCTCGCCTTCGTCGCGCTGGCCTGTCACCGGACGCCTACGCACTGCTTTCGCACCTCACATGAACAGGGGTTCCGAGGACGGCCTCCGGGCCTCTACGACAGAAGCCGCGCAACATCGCACCCCTCTTTCCCACACGACGTTCACCACAGGGCAAGCGACTTCCGGACGACCGAGGCAACCCTAGCGTCGGAGTCGCAAAACGGGTAAGGACATATAATCATCTTCCCGCGGTCACTCAGGGCGTATTCGCCAGTAATTCTGCGCAAGGTTGCGGTAGGCGGGACTGCTGTTCGCGGACACGACGGGCCCCTCGGCCAGGGCCCCCGCTGACCTGGAACGCCGCCCGGCACGGCGGGTTATCAGCCCACCTCGGCACCGTTCGCTGTCGCGGGTGACCTGCGGCAACGCGGGCAGTTGCCGATAGCGGGCCGCAATCCGCGGCGGTGGTCACGTGGCGTTAATGATGGCTTTCCGCAATCGATAAGGGACAGTCAGCCACATCATGAGGCTGGCTGCCGGGGCGACGGCCGCTGCGAACGTGTGCAAGGACGGCAGAGTTACGTTACGTGTACTATCTGGCACTAACCGTAAATGAGCGGGCGGCCCCGGCCGGCGGAGCGTAAAGGACTCGCGACGGCAATAGATCTCGCAACGGCAATAGATAAGGCGGCCAAGGGCCCGGTCATTCATGCAGAGACGTGAACGGGCGCTTACCGAAGGCGGCCGAGAGCACCGTCCGCAAATGGCGCGCAGATGACCATAATTTACGCCAGCACCATGACTCTAGGCGTAAATTTACGCATCCTGGCGGGCGGCCGGTATGTCCGCAACGTACCCGGCCGGACGCGATGCGCGCCGCCCGCGCGCCGCGTCCGGGCCGGCTCTCCGATCACGGACAGTTCCGTGACCGGCACAACCGGTGCCCCCGAGCCGACGGCCGCACCAGGGAACCGCGGCCGCAGATAAGCCGCGGATGACGCGGGAATCCCGGCCAAGACGCGCAGGGCGCAACAGGCGCCCCCGGCCAGACCGGCAAGCCCGGCCGCAACCGGCCGGAACTGCCGAAACGACCCAAACGGGCGGTAACAGCCCGGGCCCGGGCCGGGGACGCGGCCCGGGACACACCCCCACTAACTCCTCTGACCTGCGGCGATGACGACCGGAGCGGGAAGCGGGAATCCCGCACCTGGCTCCCGCCGCACTGATACGGTAAGCACCGGCCCGCATATAGATGTCCTGTTTAATCTGAAGCCTCCGGTTTGGCTCGCCGCCCCTAAGGAGCACCATGAGGTTCACCCGTGCCGGGCGGGCATCCCTGGCCGCTGCCGGCACCCTCGCCGTGGCGCTGACCGCTGCCGCGTGCAGCGGCTCCAGTGCGGGCACGACGCCGGCCACGACCTCCGCCCACCTCGAGAAGACCAGCCTGATCGTCGGTTCGCTGCCGGTGGTGGACACCGCCGGGCTGTTCCTGGCCCAGAAAGAGGGCTACTTCAAGGACGCCGGGCTGAACGTCACCATCAAGCCCATCGCGGCCAGCCCGGAGGCTATCCCGGAGATGCTGTCCGGCCAGGTGGACATCGTGGCCGGCGCGAACTACGTGTCGTTCCTGCAGGCCGAGGCGGGCGGGCACGACGGGCAGTTCAAGATCCTGGTCGACGGGCAGGCGTGCAGCGATGACACCTTCGAGATCCTCGCGCTGCCCGGCTCGGGCATCACGTCGCCGGCCAGCCTGGTGGGCAAAACGATCGCGGTCAACGTGCTCAACAACATCCAGACGCTGCTGACCAGCACGGCGCTGCAGACGTCCGGCATCTCCCCGGCGTCCGTGCACTACCGGGTGATCCCGTTCCCCCAGATGGCGGCGGCGCTCAGCGCGCACAAGGTGGACGCGATCAGCGTGGTCGAGCCGTTCATCACCGCGGCCGAGCTGAAGTACGGTGCGCAGCCGGTGATGTCGACGTGCACCGGGCCGACCAGCAACTTCCCGATGTCGGGGTACTTCTCGACCCAGGCGTGGGCCGAGAAGTACCCGAACACGGCCCGCGCGTTCCAGTCGGCGCTGGAGCGGGGGCAGGCCCTGGCGGACGCCAGCCGGGCCGCCGTCGAGCAGGTCATGCCCGACTACATCAAAGGCCTGACGCCGGAGGAGGCCGCGGTCGTCAACCTCGGCCAGTTCCCGACGTCGCTGGACTTCACGCACCTGCAACGGGTGGCCGACCTGATGATCAGCGGTGGCCTGCTCCGCGACCCCAATTTCTCGGTCCAGCCGATGCTGTTCCACTGAGTTACATCGTTACATCCAGGTAAAAAAGGCTGCGCCGAAAACAATATGGATCCGCCGGCTGGGCGCAATGCGTGCACGTCAGGCCATTAAGCGCGCCCACGCTGAAGGCACAATTGCGATGCAAACGCCATCCCGGGTACCGCTACAGCCTGCGTTAACTACTTCTAGTTATTAGAATTAACTGTACGTACCGGTATCCTGGAAACCGCGAACCGTTATCTAACGTCGTCCACCCGCGGCCACGGGCGCGGCCGGGACTTGGTAATAATTATGACGCGCCACGACAGGCTCCGTCTGTATTGGCGCGGGGGGGCCAGCTTTATCGCCGGCCGCTGGCCGCCGGCGCCACTTGACCAGACAACGGCTATTCGGCCGTTATCCACGTAAGGAGCGTCAATGAGGTCTCCTCGCCGCCGGGTATCTCTCGCGGCAACCGCCGGTGTCGCCACCGCGCTGCTGGCCGCCGGCTGCAGCAGCTCGGGGTCGCCGAACGCATCGAGTTCAGCCGGAGCGAAATCGGCGTCACCATCGGCCAGCGCCCTCGAGCAGTCGCACATCAGCGTCGGCGCGCTGCCGGTCGTCGATGACGCCGGCCTGTACCTGGCCAACAAGCTCGGCTATTTCAAGCAGGAGGGCCTGACCGTCACCATCGACCCGGTGACGCAGAGCACCCAGGCCATCCCGGACATGCTGCACGGCACGATCGCCATCATCAGCGGCGCGAACTACGTCTCCTTCTTCGAGGCGCAGGCCAAGGGCACTGCCCAGTTCAAGGTCCTGGCCGAGGGCGTGACCTGCAAGCCGGACACGTTCGGGATCGCGGCGCTGCCGTCGTCCGGCATCACCAAGCCCGCCGATCTGGCCGGCAAGACGGTCGCGGTGAACCTCACCAACAACATCCAGACGCTGACCCTCAACGCGGTCCTCAAGGCGGACGGAGTGAACCCGTCGTCGGTGCACTACGTCGTGATCCCGTTCCCGAACATGATCGCCGCGCTCAAAGCCCACCAGGTCAGCGCGATCAGCGCGGTGGAGCCGTTCCTCACCGGCGCGGAGGCCAGCGACGGCGCCAAGGAGGTCGTCTCCTCCTGTGACGGCCCGGTGGCCGGCATGCCGATGTCCGGCTACTTCGCCACCCAGTCGTGGGCCCAGCAGAACCCGAACACGGCCCGCGCCTTCCAGACGGCGCTGCTGAAGGCACAGGCCTACGCCGACGCGAACCCGGCCGCGGTGCGGTCGATCCTGCCGGCCTACATCAAGATCACCCCGCAGGCCGCCGCCGCGGTCCCGCTGAACGACTACCCCAGCACGCTGGACCCGGCACAGCTGCAGACGGTCATCACGCTAATGGGCAGCGGCGGCCTAACGACCACCTCGCTCAGCGCCAGCGCCCTGCTGTTCCACTGATTCGCCTATGTCCCATGCGAGCGTGACCGCTGACGCGCCGCCGGCCCCGGAAAACCAGGGGGCGGCGGCCGCGCCACCGGCCCGGAAGGCCCGCGCCGCCCGGTGGGCGCGCGGGCTGGCCGGGGTCGTCATCTTCCTGGTGATCGCCGAGGTACTGGGGCTGACCGGGATCATCCCGCAGTCGGTGCTCCCGCTCACCTCGACCGTCCTGGGCCATGCCGTGCAGTTGCTGGGCAGCAGCCGGTTCCTCGCCGACCTGGGCGCGACCCTGGGGGCGTGGGCGGCCGGGCTGGCCCTGACCGTCATCATCGGCGTCCCGCTCGGCGCGGCGCTGGGCAGCCTGCCCGGGGTGCGGGTCGCGACCCGCGCGGTGGTCGAGTTCCTCCGGCCGATTCCCTCGGTCGCGCTGATCCTCCTGGTCAGCCTGGTGCTGGGGCCGGGCCTGCGGATGTCGGTCACGCTCATCGTCTACGGCGCGATCTGGCCCGTGCTCTACAACACGATGGCCGGCCTGGACGACGTCGACCCGGTGGCCAAGGAAACGCACCGGGCCTTCGGCTTCTCCCGGATCGACACCATCCGGATGGTGTCGCTGCCCAGCGCCGCCCCGTTCATCGCCACCGGGATCCGGCTGGCCTCGTCGGTGGCGATCATCCTGGACATCGGCGCCGGCTACATCACCGGCCGGATCAACGGGGCCGGGCTCGGCGCCTTCATCGCCGACTACAGCGCGGGCGCGGGCAACCTGCCCGTCATCCTGGCCGCGACGGTCTGGGCCGGGATCCTGGGCCTGGTGCTGGACCGGGCCATCCTCGGCGCGGAGCACCGGCTGCTGCGCTGGAACCACACGCGGCTGGCGGAGATCTCGTGAGGCGGTTCCAGCCGAGCTGGCTGTGGCGCTGGGTGGTGCTGATCGCCGGGGCCGGCGCATGGCAGCTGTGGGCGTCCGGGCATCACAGCCCGTTCTTCCCGCCGCCGTCGGCGATCCTGGCCCGGATGTACCACCTGTGGTTCTCCGGCCCGGTCAGGCACGTCTTCCTGACCGGGGACGCGACGGGGAACCTGCTGCCCAGCATCTGGCGGACGCTGGCCGGGCTGGCCATCGCCACCGCCATCGGGATACCGCTCGGCATCGCCATCGGCCGGTCCCGGGCCGTCTCGGGGTACCTGGAGCCGCTGCTGCACTTCGGCCGGGCGCTCCCGGTCGTCACGATGGCCCCCGTGTTCCTTGCCCTGTTCAAGATCGGCACGCAGATGGAAGTGGCGACGATCGCGTTCGGCACTGTCTGGCCGATCCTGCTCAACACCATCGACGGCGCCAGCTCGGTCGACCCGGTGCAGCTGGAGACGGCACGGGCGTTCCGGCTGTCCCGCGGCCAGCGGCTGACCCAGCTGATCATCCCGTCGGCGATGCCGAAGATCTTCACCGGGTTCCGGCTGTCGCTGTCCCTCGCGCTGATCCTGATGGTCTTCTCCGAGCTCGTCGGGAGCAGTAACGGCATCGGCTACGAGATGCTCAACGCGCAGAATTCCTTCGACCTGACCGAGCTGTGGTGCACGATCGTGGTGCTCGGCATTCTCGGCTACCTGCTCAACGCGATTCTTAACGGCGTGCAGTGGGTGGCGCTGTCGTGGCACCGCGGCGTGCGTGAGGCGGGGTAGGTGCCCCGGCGCCCGGCCCGTGCCGGGGAGGGTCCCGCCCGGGCGCTCCTCGCCCGGCTGGCGTCGCGCAGGGCGCTGGTCCAGAAGTGCTCCTCGAGGGTGATAACGCGCACGGCTGGTCTCCTTCCGCTGCTTTGAACAAAACACACCGGCATGGCACCGTGGTGCCTGAGCGCCCAGCGAACGAGGCGGACTGACGTGCTTGAGGTAACGGATCTGACGCGGATCTACGGACACCGTGACGCGGCCCACGTGGCCATCGAGGCGGTGTCGCTCAGCGTCGCGGAGGGTGAGCTGGTCAGCATCGTCGGGCCGTCCGGGTGCGGCAAGTCCACCCTGCTGCGGTGCGTGGCCGGGCTGCTCGCGCCAACCAGCGGGCGGATCGAGCTGAACGGGGCCGCGGTGGAGCGCGTGCCGGACCGGCTGTCCGTGGTGTTCCAGGACTACAGCCGGTCCCTGTACCCGTGGCTGACCGTGCAGGACAACGTGGCCATGCCGTTGCGCCGGACCGAGAAGAACCGGAAGGCCCGCCGGGCCGCCGCCGGCGCGTCGCTGGCCGCGATCGGGCTGCCGGATGTGGCGCACAAATACCCCTGGCAGCTGTCCGGCGGCATGCAGCAGCGCGTCGCGATCGCCCGCGCGCTGGCGTGCGACCCGATCCTGCTGCTGATGGACGAGCCGTTCGGGTCGGTCGACGCGCAGACGCGGGAGGACCTGGAGGACCTGACGCTGCGGGTGCGGAACGAGCGCGGCATCACGATCCTGGTCGTGACGCACGACATCGACGAGAGCGTCTACGTCGGGGACCGGGTCATCGTGCTCACCCCCGGTCCGGGGCGGATCCTGGCCGACCTGCCGGTGAACCTGCCGCAGCCGCGGGACCAGACCGCGACCAGGGAGCTGCCCGCGTTCGTGCACCTGCGCGCCGAGGTCAGCCGGCTGGTGCGCAGCCGGACGGCGCCCTCGGTGGCCTCCGCGCCGTCGGCGTCCTAGCTGCCCAGGCCGAGTTCGCGCGCGATGACCATGCGCTGGACCTCGGAGGTACCCTCGCCGATCTCCAGGATCTTCGCGTCCCGGTAGAACCGGCCGACCGGGGTCTCGTTCATGAAGCCGTAGCCGCCGAAGATCTGGGTGGCGTCCCGCGCGTTGTCCATGGCCGCGTCGGAGGCGGTGAGCTTGGCGATCGCCGCGGCCTTCTTGACCGGCACGCCGGCCACCATCCGCGCCGCCGCGTCGTACCAGGCCAGCCGGGCCGTATGGGCGCGCGCCTCCATGGTGGCGATGGTGAACCGGATGGCCTGGAAGTGCCCGATCCGGTGGCCGAAGGCCTCCCGCTCAGCGGCGTACCGCACGCATTCGTCGACACAGCCCTGGGCCAGCCCGGTCGCGAGGGCGGCGATCGCCACCCGCCCCTCGTCCAGGATGCGCAGGAACTGCGCGTAGCCGCGGCCGCGGTCGCCGAGCAGGTTGCCGAACGGGACGTGGCAATCGCCGAACGACAGCTCACGGGTGTCCGAGGCGCACCAGCCCACCTTCGAGTAGCGCTGCCCCACGGTGAAGCCCGGTGTGCCGGAGGGCACGATGATCGAGGACAGCTCCTTGTGCGGCCCGGCCGAGACCCCGGTGATGGCCAGCACGGTCACCAGCGAGGTGATGTCGGTCCCGGCGTTCGTGATGAACGCCTTGCTGCCGTCGATCACCCACTCCCCGCCCGCCTCCCCACCCCCCTGCTCTTGCCGGGCCCGGGTGCGGGTGCTGCCGGGAATGTCGGTGCCGCCGCCCGGCTCGGTCAGGCCGAACGCGGCCAGCCGGTCCCCGGAGCACAGTTCGGGCAGCCAGCGGTCCCGTTGCTCGTCCGTGCCGAACAGGTACAGCGGCATGGCGCCCAGGCAGACGGCGGCCTCCAGGGTGATCGCCACCGAGGAGTCGACCCGGCCCAGTTCCTCCAGGGCCAGGCAGAGCGCGAAGGTGTCCCCGCCCATCCCGCCGTATTCCTCGGGGAACGGCAGGCCGAACAGGCCGAGCTGAGCCATGCCGGCGATGACCGGGTAGGGAAAGGCGTCCCGTTCGTAAAAGCCGCCGATGACCGGGGCCACGGCCTCGCGGGCGAACGCGGCGACGGTCTTGCGAAGTTCCTCGTGTTCCGGTTCAAGCTGGAAACCGATCATCTCGCGATGCTACTTCGCCAGGCGTGTTCGGCCACAGCGGCGGCCAGCGGGACCGCTTTGGGTAAGGTAAGGAGGGCGCGTCCCTCCCCGCACGCCTGCCCTGTGCCGCCCGAAGGCCCGGGCCGGGTTACCGGTCCCGGGATGCGTGGATTCGGCAGACAGAGCCTGAGATCAGCGAGAGCAGCCGGCTAGCGGCGCTCCTGGGCCGTCCCGGAGGACGAAATGGCCATCCTGACCTGTCCCAACTGTGCCGTCCGGGTACAGCCGGAGGACTTGATCTGCTTCCGGTGCGGCGCCAACCTGCCGCGGCCCGAGCCCGCTGACGAGGATCTGCCCACCCCGACGGTCTCGCAGCAGTTCATCACCGGCGACCAGCCCGCCTGCCCGAACTGCGGGGCGCGCATCCCGGACCCGGGCGACCTGTGGTGCCTGGAGTGCCGGGCTCCGCTACCGGGCACCGGCCAGCGCCGTATCTCCCCCGTGGTGCTGCGCATCGCGTTCCCGACCGGCAACGTCGAGGTCCCGGCCGGGACGTCGCTGCTGCTCGGCCGCGATCCGGCGCAGTCCCTGGTGGCGGCGGCGTTCGCGCACTTCGACAACGTGTCACGGCGGCACGCCACGGTGACCGTCGACGACTCCGGGCGGGCCGCGATCCGGGACGAGGGCTCCACCAACGGCACGTTCATCAACGACGACCGCGCGCTGCCCGGCACCGAGGTCCGGCTGGTCGACGGCGACCGGGTGCGGCTCGGCGCGGACGTCACCGGCGAGGTGTACCTGCCCCGGCAGGAGATGGACCCGGCCAACCTCAGCCGTAACAACGGGACCGCCTAAGCTCATGTAGATGCCGCACCTGGAACTGGGCTGGCAGCCAGCCGCGATCATCGCGGTGTGCCTCGGCGCGGCGGCCGTGGCCTGTATCCAGGCCCGCCGGACGCACTGGGCGCACCGCTCCCGGCTGGTCGCGGCCGGGCGGTTCGGCGGTGAGGCGGCGCTGCTGTTCGGGCTGTTCGCGCTGTGGCAGTACGCGGGGTCGTTCTCGGTTCTGCCGTCGTCCGGCGGCCTGCCCCGGGGCCGCTGGCTGTGGCACGCGGAGCGGGTCCTGCACCTGCCCGGCGAAGCCGCCGTGCAGCGGCTCATCCTGCCGCACCCGCTGGTGGTCGAGACGTTCAACCTGTACTACGCGGTGCTGCACTTCCCGGTGCTGATCGGCTGCCTGATCTGGCTGTTCGCCTGGCATCGCGGTTACTACCGGCAGGTCCGGACCACCGTGGTGCTGTTCACCGGGGTGTCCCTGCTCATCCAGTTCATCCCGGTCGCGCCGCCGCGGATGCTCACCGGTACCGGGCTCGTCGACACCGCCGCGGTGTACGGGCAGTCGGTGTACGGCTCGCTCGGGATCGACGCGGACCAGTTCTCCGCGATGCCCTCGGTGCACGTCGGCTGGGCGCTGATCGTCGCCATCGCGGTGATCACTGCGTCCCGGAGCCGGTGGCGGTGGCTGGCGGCGCTCTACCCGGCGGTCACCACGCTGGTGGTCGTGGCGACGGCCAATCATTTCTGGCTGGACGGCATCGCGGCCGCCGTGCTCGTCGTGGCCGCCATGGGCGTGCAGCGGGTGGCCCGGATGGCGCGCGTGCGGCTGCTGACCCGGCATGGCCGGCCCGCCGTTTCCGCTCCCCCGGATCAGGGCCCCGCGTCCCCCGATCGGTCCCCGGAAAAGTCCCCGGGTCCGTCCCCGATCAGACTGCTTCCGTGATCGGCGCGGGAAATCCGCAGATGCTGCGGAAAAGCCACGCCGATCATCCCGGGCGCCTGCTGCGGCTACCCCGGGAACGCTGCCAGATCGGTCAGGAGGGCGCGCCATCGCCCGTGCGGCGGGGCGGGCGGCTGGGCGGGCGGCCGGGCCGTAACTCGCTCTGGGGGCGCGGCGGTAAGCCGGTGCGGGTGATGACTTCGGGCGAGCCGGGCTGGGCCGGGAGGACGTCGCGGGCCAGCGCGTGCAGGGCCGCCAGGTCAGCGGGGGTCGCCGCGGGGGCCCCGGGTGCGGGGCGCTGAGCGTCTGGACCTGGTTCCGGCCGTTCCGTTTGGCCTCATACAGGGCGGTGTCCGCCGCGGCCAGCAGGTCGTTCAGCTCCCGCCGGGACCCTTCGGCCAGCGCGGCGACCCCCACCGAGGCGGTGATCTGGACCGCGTCCCCGTTGGGGGCGCGCAGCGGCAGGCTGGCGATCCGGGTCCGCACCCGCTCGGCGACCCGGTAGGCGTCAGCCGCCCGGGTACAGGGCAGCAGCAGCACGAACTCCTCACCGCCGAACCGGCCCGCCAGGTCGTAGTCGCGCAGCGCGCCGGGCAGGCACTGCCCGATCTGGCGCAGCACCTCATCGCCGAACAGGTGCCCGTGCGTGTCGTTGACCTGCTTGAACCAGTCCAGGTCGAGCACGGCGACGGCGAGCGGCTGGCCGGCGCGCGCGGCCCGCGCGACCGCGGCGGCAGCCTCCCGCTGCCAGGTGCCGGCGTTCAGCAGCCCGGTCTTGGAGTCGGTCCGAGAGTCCGTCACCAGCTGGGCGTGCCGCACGCTCCGCAGCGGCAGCGAGGCGAACGGGAAAGCGAACAGCAGGGCGATGGGGCTGCTCGCGACGCCGAACGAGACCAGCACCGCCAGGCACAGTTCCACCATGTCGTTGTACAGCGGCTCCCGCGCGAACTGGACGTCGCGCAGCCGGACGGCATGGTCGGACCCCCTGACCGCGGTGAGCACCAGGACCGAGTTGACGAACCGCTGGGCCAGCCCGGCCGCCGCTGCGGCCAGCATCCAGGCGAAACCATGCCGGAGCGGATCCTGCGCGAACCCGGTGATCCCGCCGGCCAGCCGGTGGAAGACGAACGCGGCGGCCAGGTAGCTGAGGCCGAGGGCGGCCGCGCTGAACACCCGGCGGTGCAGCGAGCCGTGCCGCACCCGCCATTGCGTCAGGGCGATCCGGACGATCGGGCTGAGCGGCGCGTAGACCAGTGGCAGCAGGATCGCGACGGGCAGTTCCCAGACGGCGTGCATGTCCCGCGAGACGCCGGTCTTCTCCCCGGCCCGCCGGGTCAGCTCCACGCCGCCGATGTCGCACGCCAGCAGCAGGCCGAACAGGGCCAGGTCGTGCAGGCCGCCGAGGGTGCGGGCGGCGGCGAAGGCGATGCCCGCCGCATCGGCCGCGACGACGATGGCGATGAAGGCGATCAGCCACCGGGGCAGTGTCCAGACCGGCCACCGGCGCACGCCAGCCCCAGGGCGGACAGGGTCCATGAACACTCCTCGGCGGGATCCGTTTGCTGTGGAGGGGTAACAACGGAACGCGCATCTAATGTCCCGCATTGTCACGACGAGTGATGCACTGTGTCAAGTAATCGTTACACAGAGACATATAGCGTCGATGTAGCCGGCGTTAGGTGTTCATGTGGTGACCTGCGGGAATCACCTGCGGCCGACCGGAAAATTTAAGCAGGGTCACATGTGGCCGAGGGGAATCTCGGCGGAACCTCACGCACCACGGGCTCTGCGCCGGGGGGCGGGGCCCGGATCAGGGACGCCCGGCGGGGGGGCGATGCCGGTCCGGGGGCCGTTCGGATAAGGCGCAGCGGGCGCGCTGCGGGCCGGGGCGGCGCTCGCGTGACGGCCGTGTGCCAGGCGCCGCTGGCGGGCCCGGTCGAACGTGGTGATCAGCGCGGCTGCGGTGCCAACCGCTCCGCATACGGCGACCACGACGCTGGGCGTGACATGTTCCGCCGCCGCGCCCGCCAGCACCATGACCACGCCCTGCCCCAGGCTCATCCCGCCCTGGGCCAGGCCGAACGCCTGGCTGCGCTGGTCCGGCGGCGCCGCGCGGACGAAGGCCGCGGCCGCCGCGAGCTGGAAGCAGGCGAAGAGCCCCGACGCCGCCAGGATGGCCAGCGCGGCGGGCAGCCGGGGGTGGAACGCGAACAGCACCAGCACGCCGCACGCGGCCACGGCGAACGGCCCCATGCACCGCAGCCGCCGGTCCGGGCTGACCAGGCGGCTGAACGCGATGGAGCCGGCCATAGCCCCGAACGCCTCGGCGGCCAGCACCAGGCCGACGGTGACCGACCCCCCGCCCAGCGAGCGGGCCAGCGGCACCGCGATTCCCTCGGGGGCGTTGTAGAAGGCGGCCAGCCAGCCGAAGTACATCGGGATCCGGAGGGCAGGGTTGGCGAACACCAGCCTTGCCCCGGCCACCAGGCCGGCGACCGGGTGGTTACTGGCCCGGGTGCGCTCGCGCGCCGCGGGCCGCCAGCGGGTCCCGAGCCGCACGATCAGCGCGGACAGCAGGAAGGTGCCCGCGTCGACGACCAGCGACGTCCGGATGCCCAGGAAATTGACCAGCGCCCCGCCGACGAGGAAGCCGGCCACCTGCGCGAGCTGATTGGTGGTGATCGTCACGGCGGTGCCGAGCACGAAGCGGTCCCCGGGCAGGACATCGGGGAAGAGCGCGGCCCGGGCCGAGGAGAACGGCGCGCCCACCAAGGTCACGGCGAACAGCAGGACGACCAGCAGGCCGACCGGCACCCCCCGGATCGTCATGACCAGGACGAGGGCGCAGCGGATGAGGTCGCAGGCGATCATGACCTGGCGGCGCGGCAGCCGGTCCGCCAGGCCGCTCAGCATCACCCCGCCCAGGAAGGTGGGCACGATGCTGGCCGCGAAGGTGACCGCCGCGAGCAGGGCCGACCCGGTCCGGTCGTAGACCAGGACGGTCAGCGCGACCCGGGCCAGCTGATCGCCGCCCACCGAAAGGATCTGGCCCAGCCACAGGGCCCGGAACTCGGGTACGCCAAAAACGTCACGGAAAGCGGCTTTCGGAGCCGGGCTCTCGCCCGCGGGCCCGGTCTTCGCCTGTGCTGAGATGGAGTCCTCCGTGGCAACCCGTGCGCGACTATGGGGCGTTATCACATCATGACGGACAGTCGCCATAATCGGCAACAAAGCGGACAGGTGATATTCACCGGGCCGGAAAGCTCTCCCGGGACGCACGTATTGCCCGGGATACCGGGCTATGTACGCCGGCATGGCGCCCGCACGCTCTCGGGCACCGTACTGTTTGTCTCTGAGCCTGATCCATCCTGACAAGACCGGGCGGATGCATGGAACCCGACCTGACTGTGCTCGCCAGTCTGCGCAAGGCCGTGGAGGCAATGCCGGACGATGTGCCTCTGCGCGTCCATCTCGCGACCCTGCTGATGCAGGCGGGCCAGCGGGACGAGGCCATCCGGCACGTAGGTGCGGTGCTGCAGCGGGATCCGGGTAACGCCGAAGCGCTGGCGCTCCTGCAGCAGCCGGCCAGGCCCGGCGGCGGTGCCGGCGAGGCGGGCCCGGCGGCCGCACCGGCCCCCCGGGAGGCGAGCGGGCCGCCGCCCGCGGATACCGCGCCCGGGTCATCCGCTCCCCCGGCGAGCCGGGAAAGCCCCGGGCCCGGGGAACGGCGCGGCTTGGGCGACCGGCGCGACCGCAAGGACGACAGGCACTCCGACTTCGACTGGTCGCAGGCCGAATCCGAGCTGCGCGACGTGCTGCCACCGATGTTCGTGGGCAGCGAGGGCACCGACGCGGAGGGAGCCGCGGCCGAGGCGGTGGACGCCTACGACGCCGAGCGCTCCACCCTGAAGCTCGCCGATGTGGCCGGGATGAACCAGGTCAAGGAGCGGCTCGAGGCCGCGTTCCTGGCCCCGATGCGCAACCCGGAGCTGCGCAAGCTTTACGGCAAGAACCTGCGCGGGGGGCTGCTGCTGTACGGGCCGCCGGGCTGCGGCAAGACGTTCATCGCCCGGGCCGTGGCCGGCGAGCTGGGCGCCCGTTTCATGGCGGTGTCGTTCGCCGACATCATCGACATGTTCGTCGGGCAGAGCGAGCGCAACATCCACGAGCTGTTCGAGATCGCCCGGCGCAACGCCCCGTGCGTGCTGTTCCTGGACGAGGTCGACGCGATCGGCCAGAAGCGCAGCCAGCTCCGGAACACCCCGATGCGCAGCGCCGTCAACCAGCTGCTGCTGGAGCTGGATGACGTCGACGGCGGCAACGAGGGCGTGTTCCTGCTCGCCGCGACCAATCACCCGTGGGACGTGGACAGCGCCCTGCGGCGGCCCGGCCGCTTCGACCGCACACTGCTGGTGCTGCCACCCGACGGCACCGCACGCGAGGCCGTGTTCCGCTATCACCTGCGGGAGCGGCCGGTGGCCGGGGTGAACCTGGGCCGGCTCGCGAAGCTGACCGACGGGTATTCCGGCGCCGATATCGCGCACATCTGCGAGACCGCATCCGAGCGGGCGCTGCTGGACTCCATTCACCGCGGCGAGGCCCGCATGATCGGCCAGCCGGACCTGGAAGCGGCGATTACCGAGGTCAAGCCGTCGCTGGGGGCCTGGTTCGACACGGCCAGGAACGTCGCGCTGTTCGCCAACGAAGGCGGGGCGTACGACGACCTCGCCGCCTACCTGAAGAAACGCCGCCTGATATGAGCACGGTCCCTGCCGTGCTCAGGCGCGGGCACGGAGGGGGCCCGGCGTGATCGAGCTCGGGCAGGAGCTCGCGCGGGCCGACGCGATGCTGGACATGAAACGGTACGACCAGGCGTGCGGCCTGCTGTCCCGGCTGGTGGCCACGCAGCCGGAAAGCGCCCGGGCGTGGTGCCTGCTGGCCCGCGCGCATCTGGGCGCCGGGCGGCACCAGATGGCCGTCGACGCCGCCAACCGCGCGGTGACGCTGGATCCATCGGACGAGTGGCCGCACCGGCTGGCCAGCAACGCGCTGCTGCACACCGACAACTACCCCGAGGCGCTGCGGGCGGGGATGGAGGCCCGGCGGCTCGCTCCCGGCCACTGGCAGGCGCACATCTGCGTGGCGCAGGCGGCGCTCGGCGCGCGGCGGCTCGACATCGCGGTCGGCGCAGCCGCCCAGGCGCGCACCCTGGCGCCGAACGAGCCCGACGTGCATTTCCTGTCCGGCAAGGTCAGCCTGGCCGCGGGCGACCTGGAATCGGCGCGGGCCCATCAGGAGCGCGCGCTGGCGCTGGACCCGGCGCACAGCGGGGCGATGAACGAACTGGGCCGCATCCGGCTGCGCCGGCACGATACCCGGGGCGCGGTCCGGCACTTCATCCGGGCGGCCCGGATCTCCCCCGCCGAGAACGTGTACAGCCGCAACATCGACGTGGTGATCCTGCGCACGGTGTCCCGGATGATCTACATCTTCACGCTGGCCGCCCTGCTGCTCATCTGGATTCCGGTGGTCGCGCACCTGGGGCGTTTCCCGCTCGCGCTCGGGCTCACCGTGCTCGGTGCCATCGCCGTCGTGAGCTTCGCCTGGATGGTGCTGCGGCTGCCGCCCGAGGCGCGCCTGCTGGTCTGGCGCACCCTGCGCGGCCGCCGGGCCGCGGCGGCGCTCGCGGTGGCCGTGGGCGGGGTCGCCGTCGCCTTCGCCGCGGTGGCGCTGGTCCCCGAGAGTGAGCTGCCGCAGATCCTGCCGATCGCGGTGATCGCCACGATCGGGGCGCGGCTCGGCGCGTTCGCGATCCTGCGCCGCGCGGTCGGACGGCGCTGACCCGGCGCTCCCCCAGGGCTGGCCCGGCGTTGGTTCCGTCCCGGCGTTGGTGCTCACCATGATCGGCGCGGGTTTTCCGCACATCCTGCGGCAAACCCGCGGCGATCATGAGGGGCACTCCCGCGGGCCGCCCGGGCGTTAGCGTCGGCCCGCTCGGCCGGCCACCTCTGGCGCCCGGAGCGCGTATCGCTGTACGGCGGACCGCGGGCCCGTTAAGATACATCTCGTTTATGATGCGCGTGGAGGCCATTGGCACGCCGACAGGAAGGAACGATCGTGGAACCGCTCCGTGACCCCGCTGCTGAGGCGGACCTCGCACCGGCGGCCGGCCAGGCCGGACGGGCCGGCGCCGCTCCGTCGCTGCGTGCGTCGAACGCCGAACGGGACGCCGTGCTGACCCGGCTGCAGGACGCCTTCGCCGAAGGGCGGCTGGACGACACCGTATTCGACGCGCGGATGCGCGCCGCGCTCACCGCGACCACGCACGCGGACCTCGACGCCCTGCTGACCGACCTGCCGGCCAGGCCTGCGGGCGCCGCCCCGGTGACCCGGCCCGGTGCGGCGCGGGCCGGCCGTTACGCGATCGCGTGGAAGGGCTCGGTCCGGCGGGCCTGCCGCTGGCGGGTGCCCGACCGGTACACGACCGTGGTGTACAAGGGCCGCGGGACGCTTGATCTGCGCGCCGCCGAACTGCTCAACCCGGTCACGACCATCGTCGCGGCCGCCTACAAGTCGACGATCTCGCTCCTCGTGCCGCCCGGCGTCCGGGTCGAGATGACGGGATTCGGCGTGACGCAGGGCCAGACCGACGACATCGCGCTCGCGCCGGACGCCCCCGTGCTGCACATCCGCGGGATCGCCTACAAGGGCAGCATCGAGACGTCGAGCCGGCTCGCGGGTGCCGCCGGCGCGGCGGGGCCGTCAGCCGCGGTGGACGCGGCGGGCCGGCCTCAGCTGTCCTGAGCCGGCGGCCCGGTGTAGCGGTCGAGACGCACTGCCACAATGACCTGGGCATGGCCGTGGCCAACTCGGTGTCCGGGGCCCTAGGCGATCTGGACGCGGGGCAGGACGCCTGGGTCAACACGTGCGTCAACGGCATCGGCGAGCGGGCCGGGAACGCGGACCTGCTCGCGCTGCTCTACCCCGGCCTGCTCAGCTAGGCCGTAGTTCCCCCCGGTGGCGAACCGATAGGGCGCTGACCAGGTGAAACAGCCTCAACTCATGACTACGTATTCATGTAATTTCCGTGATCAAGGGCTCTACCACCTGGTCAAACGCGTTGACCAATCGGCTTGGGGGAACTTCCGGCTAGGGGGGCCGTGTTCTAGGTGGCCGAGCCGGCGGCGGCACCGGTGACGCGGTCGCCCCAGCGGGCCAGCGCCGCGTCCAGGTCGAGTGGGGCGATCATGCTGCCCTTGCTCAGCTCCCCGTCCCAGTCCTCGGCGGGCACCCGCCACATGACCTCGAACTCGATGCCGTCCGGGTCCTTGGCGTACAGGGACTTGGAGACGCGGTGATCGCTCTCGCCGACGAGCGCGCCGGCCGCGGTCAGCCGGTCGCGCACGTCGATCAGGTCGCCGAGCGAGCCCACCTCCCAGGCCAGGTGGTACAGGCCGGGGCGGGGCCCCGGGCCGGCGCTGGCCGCCTCAGAGCGGGGCCCCGGGCCGGCGCTGGCCGCCTCAGAGCGGGGCCCCGGGCCGGCGCTGGCCGCGTCGCCGATCTCGAACAGGCCGAGGTCGTGGTCGTTGACGGAGTCGGGCGAGCGCAGGAAGGCGGCCCGGCCGGGAACTTCGGTGCGGACCTCAAGGCCGAGCGTCCCGCGGTAGAAGCTGACCGCGCGGGCCAGGTCGCGGACGTAGAGAACGGCGTGGTTCAGGCGGCGGACAGGCATGGCGGGCTTCCTCCGGCGGGTACAGGCCCGGGCTGGACCCAGGCTCGGCCCGCCGAGCCTGGGTCACTGTCATCCGGCATGGGGAACGGTATCGGCTGGGAGAGCCGGTCAGTTACCGAGCTGCCTGCGCCGGCGGACCTCATGGAGGCGCCGCCGCTGCGACGGGTCAAGCATCAGGTAGGCCCCCGCCGGGATGGCGATCGCAGCCGCGATAACCAGCACCGGAAGCCACCATGGGATGCCGAACCCCAGGAGAATAAGACCGACGATGACTCCGCCGATTGCCCACTTCATGTGGGGTGTCATTGTTGACTCCATCCGTACGGGCTGGGACGCGGCGCCCCGGCTTCTTGCTGGCGAGCCGGCCGACGCGCGCGTTGCCCGTCATATGGAGAACGGCTGGCCAGCCTGCCAGATTCCACGATGGCACCTCCGGCGGTCCCGGGCCATGATGCTGACGCCACCATAACGGGGGGTGTTTTCCCCCCGGCCGGGACGCGGGTGACGCCGATGACGACGATACGCAATGATGGTGCGCGCAACAGGGAGGGACGCCGTGACAATCTCGATGCCGGTCGAACCCGACGCGAACGACCTGCTCAGCCGGGACCCGCTGGCGCTGCTGATCGCCATGCTGCTCGATCAGCAGGTACCGCTGGAGCGGGCCTTCAGCGCGCCCTACGACCTGGCCCGGCGGCTGGGGCACGAGCCGGGCGCCCAGGAACTGGCCGACTACGACCCGGACGCGCTCGCCGCCGTGTTCGCCGAACGGCCCGCGCTGCACCGTTACCCGAAGTCGATGGCCGCGCGCGTGCAGGCGCTGGGCCGGCTGATCGTCGACCGCTACGACGGTGACGCGGGCCGGGTCTGGGGTGACGCGGCCGACGGCGCGGACCTGCGGAAGCGGGTGGGTGAGCTGCCCGGGTTCGGGCCGCAGAAGGCCCAGATCTTCGTGGCCCTGCTCGGCAAGCAGCTGGGCGTGCAGCCGGCCGGCTGGCGGGAGGCAGCGGGGGCGTTCGGTGACCCGGGCAGCTATTGCTCGGTTGCGGACATCTCCGACGAGGATTCGCTGGCCCGGGTGCGCGCCTACAAGCAGCAGCTCAAGGCGGCGGCCAAGGCCGGGGCCGGCGTGAAAACCAGGTAACGAGCCCGGGCGGCAGCCCGGAAACAGAGACCGGCGGCGGGCCGGGCGGCAGCCTGGAAACCAGGCCACGGAGCGAGGAGAAACAATGCCCCTGTTCGGGAAGAACCCGGGAGATACCGGCGCGACATGGGAACCGCAGGCGGCCGATTCACGGCTGGCTCAGACGGCCGGCGCGGAACCGGGCGGCGTCTTCACCTCCGACCTGTCGGTATCGGAATACGTCCTGCTCGGCGAGGCGGGCTTCGAGCCGCTCGGCTTCGTGGTCGGCTCGTCGATCTATCACGTCGGCTTGCAGTTGGGCCGCTGGTCACAGAACCAGGAACTGCAGGTCCTCAGCCAGGCTATGTACAACGCGCGGGAACTGGCCATGTCCCGGATGCGCGCCGAATCGGACCACCTCGGCGCGGACGGGATCGTCGGCGTGGAGCTCCGGTTGCAGATGTACGCCTGGGGCCAGGACGTGCTGGAGTTCGTAGCCACCGGGACCGCGGTGAAGGCGACCGGCGGCACCGGCGCGCACCGCGCTCCCGACGGCCGGGCCTTCACGTCGGACCTGTCCGCGCAGGACTTCTTCCGGCTGCTCGCGGCAGGCGCGGTGCCGGTCGCCTTCGTGCTCGGCACCTGCGTCTATCACATCGCGCACCAGTCGGCGATGCAGGCGCTGCGCCAGGCCGGCCAGAACCAGGAAATGGTCCAGTTCACCCAGGGCGTCTACGACGCGCGGGAACTGGCGCTGTCGCGGATGCAGGCCGAGGCGACCGACGCCAGGGCGTCCGGGATCGTCGGGGTCAACGTCAGCGTCTCCAACCACGTGTGGGGTGAGCACGCCACCGAGTTCCTCGCCACGGGGACCGCCATCCGGCGTCTGTCCGACGAGCACCGGCTGCCCGCGACCTCTCCCAAGCCCACCTTCACCCTAGGCCTGGACTCCTGATCCGGCCGGCCTGATCCGCCCGGCGCTTATGCTGCGGAGGAGCCGGGGCCCGATCATCATGAACGGCAGGTGGCGGACATGGGCATAGTCACGCCGCTGAGCACGAGCGGGCGGTTCATCGTCGACGCGCACGGGCGGCGGGTCCGGCTCGCGGGCGTGAACTGGATCGGCGCGCACATGGACGACGGGGTGGCGCCGGGGCTGGACCGCGTGCCCCGGGCTGCCCTCGCCGAGACCATCGCCGGCCTGGGATTCAACTGCGTGCGGTTCCCGTTCAGCATCTGGATGACGCGGCAGACGTCGCCCGTGCCGGACCGTTATCTCGCCGCGAATCCCGACCTGTACGGGTTGACGCCGTTGCAGGTCTACGACGCCTGCGTGGCCGCGCTGACCGGCGCGGGCCTCATCGTCATCCCGAACTGCCACATGCTGTCGGCCGGCTGGTGCTGCGCGAACGACGATCGCAACGGCCTCTGGTACAACGACGACTGGCCCGCGTCGGCGTTCACGGCGGCCTGGCAGGACATCGCCACCCGGTACGCTGCGAACCCGCTGGTCGCCGCGATGGATATCAAGAACGAGCCGCGCCCGGCGCGGGTCGGCTGGCGGACGCTGACCCCCACCTGGGGTGCCGGGCGGCGGGCGGATTTCGCCGCGATGTACACCGCGACCGGGAACCTCATCCACCGCGTCAACCCCGGTGTCCTGATCATGTGCGACGGCCTGAGCTACGCCAGTGACCTCACCGGCGTGGCCGCCCACCCGGTCCGGCTCGATCACCCCGGCATGGTCGTCTACGGCCGGCACGACTATCCGTGGTTCCACCCCGATCACCAGCCCCTGGAAGCGTTCTTCGGGCAGCTGAAGGACGCGGCCGGGTACATCATGGAGGATCAGATCGCCCCGGTCTGGGTGGGCGAGTTCAGCACCGATACCCGGTCGCTGGCCAATTTCGGGCTGTCGGCGGTGACCCAGCCCGGCGAGGCCCGCAACGCCGCGTGGTGGCGCAACATGTACGCCTGGCTGACCGCCGGCGACGTGGACTGGTGCTGGTGGGGCCTCAACCCGACGCACGCCCGGGGCACGAATCCGGTGTCCGGGCGGCTGCACTTCGACTGGGGTCAGCCGGCCACGGACGGGCTGCTGACCGAGGACTGGAGCGGCGTGGCCAGCCCGGCGATCATGGAGATCCTGCAGTCCCTGATGCGGCCCCGCACCGGTCCTGGCATCTCCTAGCGCCAGAGCAGGCAGCGTTTGCCCCCTTGTCGCGGTACGCGCTTGCCGCGGTACGCGGCACTTGGCTTGGATCATTCCTTTTCTTGAATCATTCGCGTTTATGAAGGTAAGTTTGACGCCATGGCCGCCGCCCAGACTCCGACCACCGCCGAGGAGCTGCGCGGTGCCGGCCTGCGGGTGACGGCCGCCCGCGTCGCACTGCTCGAGACCGTCCGGGACGGTGACCACCTCGGCGTCGAGGCGATCGCCTCGGGGGTACGCGATCGCATCGGCCATGTTTCCCTGCAAGCCGTGTATGAGGCCCTCCATGCACTCACCGCGGCCCGACTCGTACGCCGCCTCGAACCGCCGGACGGCCTGGTCCGGTTCGAGGGACGTGTCGGGGACAACCACCACCACGTCGTGTGCCGGTCGTGCGGTGTCGTCGCTGACGTCGACTGCGCGGTCGGCGAGGCCCCGTGCCTGACCGCGTCCGACGACCACGGCTTCGCCATCGACGAGGCCGAGGTCATCTACTGGGGCCTGTGCCCCGCCTGTTCCAACGCCCCCAGTCCGTGAGCACCGTGATCCGCCTAGCACGGAAGGATTCCCATGTCCGAGTCCGAGAACCACGATCCAGTAGTCGTCGAAGAAGCGACCCCGGAGAGCGGGGGATGCCCTGTCGCGCATGGCCACGTGCACCCCACCCAGGGTGACGCCAATCAAGACTGGTGGCCGAACAAGCTCAACCTGAAGATCCTGGCCAAGAACCCGGCCGTGGCCAACCCTCTCGGCGAGGGGTTCAACTACGCCGAGGCGTTCAAGACCCTCGACCTGGCCGCGGTGAAGGGGGACATCGCCGAGGTGCTGACGACCTCCCAGGACTGGTGGCCGGCTGACTTCGGCCATTACGGCCCGCTCATGATCCGGATGGCGTGGCACAGCGCGGGCACCTACCGCATCAACGACGGCCGCGGTGGCGCCGGATCCGGTCAGCAGCGCTTCGCGCCGCTCAACAGCTGGCCGGACAACGTCAGCCTCGACAAGGCCCGCCGGCTGCTGTGGCCGGTCAAGAAGAAGTACGGGCAGAAGATCTCGTGGGGTGACCTGATGGTCCTCACCGGGAACGTCGCCCTGGAGTCGATGGGCTTCAAGACCTTCGGCTTCGGCGGCGGCCGCGTCGACGTCTGGGAGCCGGACGACGACGTCTACTGGGGCCCGGAGACCGAGTGGCTCGGCGACGAGCGCTACACCGGTAACCGTGAACTCGAGGAGCCGCTGGCCGCGGTCCAGATGGGTCTCATCTACGTCAACCCGGAGGGCCCGAACGGCAACCCGGACCCGCTCGCCGCGGCTCGCGACATCCGCGAGACGTTCCGCCGGATGGCGATGAACGACGAGGAAACGGTCGCCCTGATCGCCGGCGGTCACACCTTCGGCAAGACGCATGGCGCAGGCCCCGCGGAAGCGGTCGGCCCCGACCCCGAGGCGGCCCCGCTGGAGCAGCAGGGCCTGGGCTGGAAGAGCACGTACGGCACCGGCAAGGGCCGCGACGCGATCACCAGCGGCATCGAGGTCACGTGGACGCCCACGCCGACCAAGTGGGACAACAGCTTCTTCGAGACCCTCTTCGGTTATGAGTGGGAGCTGACCCAGAGCCCGGCCGGCGCGCACCAGTGGCAGCCGAAGGACGGCGCCGGGGCAGGTACTGTCCCCGACCCCCAGGACCCGTCGCTGCGGCGCCCTCCGACGATGCTGACCACCGACCTCTCGCTGCGGTTCGACCCGATCTACGAGCCGATCTCGCGGCGTTTCCTGGCGGACCCGGAGGCGCTCGCGGACGCGTTCGCCCGCGCGTGGTTCAAGCTGACCCACCGCGACATGGGCCCGATCGTGCGCTACCTCGGCCCGGAGGTCCCGGCCGAGACGCTGATCTGGCAGGACCCCGTTCCGGCGGTGGACCACGAGCTCGTCGGCGCTGCCGACATCGCCGCCCTCAAGAGCCAGATCCTCGCCGCGGGCCTGCCGGTCTCGCAGCTGGTCTCCGCCGCGTGGGCGTCGGCCTCGTCATTCCGCGGCAGCGACAAGCGCGGCGGCGCCAACGGCGCGCGCGTCCGCCTCGAGCCGCAGAACGGCTGGGAGGTCAACAACCCCGACGAGCTGGCGACGGTGCTGCACGCCCTGGAGCGGATCGAGGAATCCTTCAACGCCGCCCAGGCTGGCGGTAAGAAGGTCTCGCTGGCCGACCTGATCGTGCTCGCCGGCGGTGTGGGCGTCGAGCAGGCCGCGAAGGACGCCGGCTTCGACGTCGAGGTCCCCTTCACACCGGGGCGCACCGACGCGCCGCAGGAGCAGACCGACGTGGAGTCGTTCGTCAACCTCGAGCCGAGGGCGGACGGGTTCCGGAATTACGTCGGCAAGGGCAACCGGCTGCCGGCCGAGTACCTACTGGTCGACAAGGCAAACCTGCTCACCCTGAGCGCACCCGAGATGACGGTCCTCGTCGGCGGCCTGCGCGTCCTGGGCGCGAACTACGACGGGTCGAAGCTCGGTGTCCTCACCACCACCCCCGGGACCCTGACCAACGACTTCTTCGTCAACCTGCTCGACATCGGCACGACGTGGAAGGCGACGGCCGAGGACGCGAACACGTTCGAGGGCCGCGACGCCGCCACCGGCGCGGTCAAGTGGACCGGCAGCCGGGCCGACCTCGTCTTCGGGTCGAACTCCGAGCTGCGCGCGCTCGCGGAGGTCTACGCGAGCGATGACGCGAAGCAGAAGTTCGTGAACAACTTCGTCGCGGCGTGGCACAAGGTGATGAACCTCGACCGGTTCGACGTCGCCTGATCCTGACGTCCAGGCCTGCGCCGCGCCGGCCTGGACGTCCCCGGCCCGGGGGCGGCGGGCGCCCTGGACGTCCCCGGCCCGGGGGCGGCGGGCGCCCTGGACGTCCCCGGCCCGGGCGCGGCGGGCGCCCTGGACGTCCCCGGCCCGGGCGCGGCGGGCGGGTCAGTAGTGGCCGGTGATCACACGGCCGGGAACTGGCCGGGCGCGGCGAACGAGGCGGACACCACGGCCACCCGGTCGCCGGCGGCCAGCTTCGGCGGGGCGGTGAACACCGGGCGCATGACCTTATTGAACCGGGCAGGTCAAGCGGTTAACCCGTCGGTGCCCGTAGCCAGGTCACGGGATACGGTGAGGACCCCGCGAACAGCAACCACCCGGACGATCCGGAGGGGATGATGGGCGATCCTTATGATCTGGCGCGTTTCGTGGCGGCCCAGGACGCGGGCGGCACCTACGACCGGGCGGTCGCCGAACTCCGGCGCGGACGGAAGCAGAGCCACTGGATGTGGTTCGTCTTCCCGCAGATCGCCGGGCTCGGGCAGAGCCCGGCGTCGAGGCGGTTCGCGATCTCCTCGCCGGAGGAGGCCCGGGCGTACCTGGCGCATCCGGTTCTCGGCCCGCGGCTCGCCGAATGCACGCGGATTCTCCAGCAGGCCCCAGAGCACGACGCGGCCCGGGTCTTCGGCGGCCTCGACGCCCAGAAGCTCCGGTCCTCGATGACGTTGTTCGCGCGGGCGGCTCCCGCCGAAGTCTCGTTCGGTGCCGTGCTGGACACGTACTTCGGCGGCGAGCCGGACCCGGCGACCGACCGGATCCTGGGCACGGCGGCCTGAGCGGAAGGGGCCACCGTGACGGAAGGGGCCACCGTGACGGAGAGAGCCGCCGTGGCGGAAGGGACTGCCGCGATGGAGCCGGGCGGGCGGCCAGCGGACCGGGCGTCAGGCAAACGGGCGGAACGAGCCGCGGACCGGGCGTCAGGCAAACGGGCGGAACGAGCCGCGGGGCGGGGATACCGGCGGCGGGGCGGCCGGGCGGGGATGCGGGCGGGCGAGGCGGTCCTGGCGCTGGGAGTGCATCGGCTCGTCGAGGGGCATGGTGGTGAAGGCGGCCGGCCAGTCGCCGGGGCCGTAGCCGGCACCCAGATCGCAGTGGTGCAGTTCGACCTCGACCAGCCGCCGGGTCAGCAGCTGAGACGCCGGGAAGCGGGCCGAGTCCAGGATCCGGACGGGGAACGCCCAGGCCTCCGCGGTGAGCTGCCGGGCCACAGTACGGAAGGCCATGGCCGAGTCGGCCAGGGCGGTCACGAGATCCTTGGCCGGTGCCTGCGCGCCCTGCTCGATGCCGGCGGCGCGGGCCTCCGCGCTGGCGTAGGCCGGGCGGTCCTGCCCGGCCCGCGCGCCGACCAGCAGGCTGCGCATTGCATCGGCGCTGCCGGCCAGGTGGGCCAGGACGTGCCCGCGGGTCCAGCCCGGCAGCAGTGACGGCTCGCGCAGGTCCGGGTCGGTCAGCAGGCGGGCCGTACCGAGCAGGCGCTGGGTCGCGTCGTCGATCAGGTCGTTGAGCTGGCGTTGCGCGGCGTCCATCTGCCTACTGTAAGGAAAATGTCAGTGGCCGGACGTAGACCGGAGACATGAAGTGGACAGAGATAGCGGGCCGTGAGCCCGCACTCGGCACGGTGCTGCACGACCGGCTGATCAAGCCCGGGGTCGTCCTGGTGGGGACCACCCGGCGGGACGGATCCGCGCGGATCAGCGGGGTGGAACCGCTGGTCCTGGACGGCGATCTGTGGCTGTCGATGGATGCGCACGTCGGCGAAGGTCCGCGACCTCGGCAGGGATCCGAGGATCCTGCTGCACAGCATCGTCACCGGCCCGGAAGGCGGCACCGAGGTCAAGGTGCGCGGCACCGCGCGGCCCGAGCCGGACCTGGCGGTGCAGCAGACGTACGCGGGTGAGGCGGGCCGCCAGCTCGGCTGGCGCCCGGTGGTGGGCGAGTTCGCGCTGTTCGCGGTCGACGTCGGCGACGTCACCGTGATCGGTTACGACGCCGAGAGCGGCGCCCAGTACGTCGCGCGCTGGCCGGAGGGCCGGGAGTTCCTGCGCCCGTCGACCACGCCAACCAGCCTGGGAACGCCGGAACCGGTACACCGCCTGCTCAGCCCGGCGATGCGGCAGCCCCAGCGCGGGACGGCGATGAGGTAGCCCCGGCGCGGAGCGGCGATGGGGTAATGCCGGCCTGACGCAACCGCGGGACGGCGGCCAGGCCTGGACGCCCGGACGCCGGGGAACCCTCAGCGCAGGGCGCGGCCCAGCAGCGGGAAGGCAGCGGCGGACCAGCGGCCGATGGCCGGGCCCAGGTCGGCGAACTCGGGCTCGGTGACGTACAGGCCGCGGGCCGGCACCGTGGCGCCCAGCTCGACCAGCAGCGGGCGCAGGTGCACCTCGACGGCGAGGGCATGGACCGGTGCGCCGCCGGTCATCAGCGGCACGGCGACCGACCCGGCCAGCCCGTCCGACCCGTAGCGGTCGAAGAACGCCTTCAGCATGCCGGTATAGGTGGCCTTGTAGGTGGGCGACGCCGCGATGATCAGGGCCGCCGACGCGACCTGCGCGGTGAGCTGCGACAGCCGCGGGGCGCCCGCGTCGAACAGGTCCCCGGCGTGCTCGGCGAGGTCCACGACCAGGCGCTCGCCCGCACCGAACTCCGCGCCGAATTCCGCCGCCACGGCGTCGGCTACGGCGATGGCGGCTCCCAGCGTCCGGGACGCCGGCTTGGGGTTACCGACGACAACGGCGATTCGCACGGTGCTTCCTCCTCTTCCCCTTCCGGGCAGGTCTACTATGACCGCGGTCAGGACGCGGCCGCTGGGGCCGTCCCCGAAGTCGGGGCGAACGGGGTGACGTTCGCGATGCCGCCGTCCGGGGCCGGGGCCGGATGGCACCAGGCGCCGCGCGCCGCGAGGATCGGCAGTACCCCCTCGCCGAACCAGTATGCCTCCTCCAGGTGCGGGTACCCGGACAGGATGAACTCCGAAATCCCCAGGCGGGAGTACTCCTCGATGCGGTCGGCGACCTCGGTGTGGCTGCCGACCAGCGCGGTCCCGGCGCCGCCGCGGACCAGCCCGACGCCCGCCCACAGGTTCGGCGAGACCTCCAGTCCGTCGCGCGACCCGCCGTGCAGGTCACGCATCCGCCGCAGGCCCTCGGACTCGCTGGTCGCCAGGCCGGCCTGAACCTTGCGGATCATCGCCTCGTCGACGCCCGCGATCAGCCGGTCCGCCTGCCGCCACGCCTCGTCCGCGGTGTCGCGGCTGATGACGTGCAGCCGGATACCGAACCGCATGGGACGCGGCGCGGCCAGGTCCGCGATCCAGCGGAGCTTCGCCTCCACCGCGGCCGGGGGCTCGCCCCAGGTCAGGTACACATCGGTGTAACGGGCCGCCACCGGCCCCGCCTCGGCCGAGGACCCGCCGAAGTAAAGGTCCGGCACCGGGTCCGGCCGGCGGGTCAGCCGGGCCCCCTGCACGTGCAGGTGCTTCCCCTCGAAGTCGACGGTCTCCCCCGCCCACAGCCGGGTGACGATATCCAGGAACTCGCCGCATCGCTCGTACCGCTGCGCCTTGCCGAGGAAGTCGCCGTAGGCCCGCTGCTCGGCGGACTCCCCGCCGGTCACCACGTTGAGCAGCAGGCGGCCCCTGGAGTAGCGCTGGAACGTCGCGGCCATCTGCGCGGAAAGCGTGGGCGAAATCAGGCCGGGACGGAACGCGACAAGGAACTTCAGCCGCTCGGTCACCTCGGTGAGCATGGCGGTGGCCAGCCAGGCGTCCTCGCACCACGCCCCGGTCGGGGTGAGGGCGGCCTCGAACCCGAGCTGTTCGGCGCTCCGGGCGATCTGCCCGAGGTAGGCCAGCGACGCCGGCCGGATCGTCCCGGCCGCGCCGGTGGCGACGCCGTGGCCGCCGCCGACGATGTCGCGGCCATCGCCGTTGGTCGGCAGGAACCAGTGGAACCGCAGTGACATCAGAGTCCCTTCGCAGAGCACCGCATGGCCATAAAGCTATATTTTCGATTAGTTTAATAGATTAACGGAGGGCGGGACAGCAGACCGCGGATGGCTTCCCAGGTGCCGCTGATGGCTTCCCAGGTGCCGCTGACCTCAAGGCGACAGACATCAACCGATGGGCGGAAAGCCCAGATCCACCCGGGAGCCGATGACAGCGACCGGGCCCGGGCATACGGTGATCGACGTCCGCCCAGTAGCTACGGTTGGAGAAGCCGGAGAAATAGCATGCACCCGCTCAAGCTCGCCATCGGTTGTGCCTGGCTCGTCTTCTGGATCTACTGGATCGCGTCAGCCTCCAGCAGCAAGGAGAGCGTCAGGAGCGGGTGGCGAACACGGCTGACTGGCGTCAGCGCGGTAGGGGTCTTCGTGATCGCTGGCGTCTTGCGCGGCGGCAGCCTGGCTGTGCACAGCTTGATCCTCGCGGCGATAGGGGCGCTGCTGTTCGCCTGCGGGATCGCGCTGGCGGTGTGGGCCCGCCTGCACCTCGGCCGCAACTGGGGGATGCCGATGACTCAGCGGGCCGAGCCGGAGCTTGTCACCTCAGGCCCCTACCGGTTCGTCCGCCACCCGATCTACACCGGGCTCCTGACCGCGACGCTGGGGACCGCGCTCGTCAACAACCTGCTCGGCCTGATCGTCGTCGCGGTGCTGGTCGCGTACTTCTATTACTGCGGGATCGTCGAGGAGCGGAACCTCGTGGCCACCTTCCCCAAGGCGTACCCGGAGTACAGAAGCAGGACGAAGATGCTCATCCCGTTCCTGCTGTAGGACAGCGGATGGGTGGCGCACACATTCGGATGGGTGGCGCACACAGTCGGATGGGTGGCGCACACAGTCGGATGGGTGGCGCACACGTTCGGATGGGTGGCGCACACGTTCTTGTCGCACGCCCCTCGAGCGCGGTCCGCGTCAATTTTGCAGGTAGCCATGATCATCTTCTGGACGCGGGCTGTCAGCCGGTTGCTTTCTGTGTGCGGGGCTTGTTGCAAATGGCTTCCCATTGGCTGCTGGCCTCGCGGCAGCGCAGGGCGATGATGGCGTCCGCGCCGGGGAGGGGCCGGCGTATGCGTGAGAGCTTGAGCCGCTGCCCGATGACCGCCTTGCAGCCAGCTTCTGCTGCTCCGGATCCGACGAACAGGCCGCGGGAGCGGAACCACTTGTAGCGCATGCGGGGCGCACACCCGCCTGAACCGGGGCGTGGGGTCACGCCACCTGGGTAGGTGGCCCGTGGGAGTATAGGGTCCTGCCGTCCGGGCCGGTGGCAGTGCGGGTGCCGTCGGGGTGGCAGGTGATTCGCCAGCCCCATCGATGAATCGCGATCTGGTGATGGAACCTGCAAAATAGCCGCAGGTTGGCCAGGCTGGTCGGGCCGCCTGTGGCCCAGGGGACCAGGTGGTGCACTTCGCACACCGACGGTGGCTGGGTGCACCCGGGGAACTGACAATGCCGGTCCCGCAGGACGACGGCTTTGTACAGGTGCGCGGGCACGGTGCGGGTGGACCGGCCGATGTCTAGCGGCTGGCTGAGGCTGGTGTAGGGGGCCTCCAGCAGCGCGCCGCGCAGGTAGGAGGCCAGCCCGCCGGGGCCGGAGACCACGTCGATGCAGGCTTGCAGGATGGTGGCCTGCAGCCGGGCGCGGGTCTCCGGCGGAAGCCGGCCCGGTGGGGTGGCCGCGCCGGGCCCGCCGGAGACCTGGCCGTCACGGGAGGCCTGGCCGTGGTCGTCGCCGTCGCCTGAGGTCTGGCTGGCGCCTGAGGTCTGGCTGGCGCCTGAGGTCTGGCCGTCGTGGTGGCCGTCGCCGGGGGCCTGGCTGTCGCCGTCACGGGGGGCCCGGCCGTGGCTGTCGCCGTCGTCGTGGCCGTCCTCGTGGCCGTGGAGGGTGAGCCAGAGGGTGGTGAGCTGGTTCAGGACCTGCCAGTCGATCTGGCCGGTCACGATCGTGGTCAGCACCGCATCACACGCGGCCGCCTCGGCGGCGGGGCCGGTCAGGTACGCCGATCCGGGCCCGGCCGCCGCCTTGGCCGGGGTCCAGGACCGTTCCAGCATCGAGCCGCCGCGCAGGTCGGTCAGGTCGATGTGCACGCTCACGTGCGGGGGCGCCCCGTCCCGGCCGGGAATCATGTGCCCGCCGATCAGCCGCTGGCAGGCCTCTTCGATCGCGTCGTGGCGGCGCTGGGCCAGGGTGCGGGTATCTTCCGGGCCCGCCTGCTGCCCCAAAGCATCCAGCACCACGGTCAGCGCCGCCGCACAGGCGGGCGTCAGGTCACCCTGCAGCCGGGCGGCGCCGCCGAACGTGGTGTCCAGCCACAGCGCGCGCTCCTCGAACCCGTCATCGCCAGTGTCGGGCGAGGTCTGGGCGCGGTCGAGCATCTCCCGCGCCAGCCGCGCCAGATCATGCTGATCCGCGCCGCCCAGCACCGCCGCCAGCAAGATGCCGTCCGCGTCCGCCCGCAGAGCGTCGGGGAGCTTGTCGGTCCAGTCGCAGATCAGCCTGGCCAGCGACACCGGGATCTGGCCGGCCGCGAGCGCGGCCGCGATCACCGGGTGACCGCCGAGCCGCCGCGCCCACCCGGCCGCCGCGCCGGCGGCGCCTTTGGTGACCCGGGTGATCGCGCGCAGCCAGGACGCGGGCCCGTAATACCCGTCCGCCTCATACCCCTGCTGCGCGGTGAACACCGACAAGATCTTCGCCCGCGCCGCGGTGTGCTGGGCTTCGGCGTGCTCCAGCCCGATCAGCGCCTCGGCCTGCGCGGCGGTGGCGAGGCTGCCCGCGTCACAGCCGGCCAGGTAGCCCAGCCCGGCCCGCACCATCGCCAGCGCCTGCCCGGTACTAGCCGGCGCGGCAGCCTCAGCCGCGGTACACATGGGGCGGGTCACCTCCCCGGGGGGCAGGAAACGATTCGTTCGTTACTCGATTACTAGTTCGATAATACCGAGGGGATCCGACAGTTCCGGGGCCCGCGCGGCCCGGGGCGGGCAAGAGAAGAAAGAAAATCCGCGCCTACCAGCGAGCGTCCCGGATTTCAGGCATCCTCGACGGCGCGGCGGGCAGAGCCAAGACAGCCCATCCCGCGGGATCCCTGAACCGAGGCAGGCCGAGAAGCCCAAGCCGTCGGCTTGTCACCACGTAGGTCGCCGCGCGAGGGAGCCGGGTCTGGCCCCCCGGAGGGAGCCGGGTCTGGCCCCCCGGAGGGAGCCGGGTCTGGCCCCCCGGAGGGAGCCGGGTCTGGCCCCCCGGAGGGAGCCGGGTCTGGCCCCCCGGAGGGAGCGGGGTTTGCCCGGAGGGCGGAAACGGTAAATTTCTCACCATGAACATCGGGGAAATCCGCCAGCTTATCCGGATGAAACCGGTCGAGCTCGATGTCATCAGGAGGCGGCTGGCGCGCTGCAACAACATCGCCGATCTGCGGCGGAGCGCCCGGCTGCTGATCCCCCGGCCGGTCTTCGACTACGTCGATGGCGGCGCCGACGACGAGCTGAGCATGGCCGGCAACGCCCGCGCGTTCCGGCGGTGGTGGTTCCGGCCCAATGAGCTGGTCGACGTGGCCGGCGTGGACCCGAGCACGCACCTGTTTGGCCGGGCGCTCTCGCTGCCGCTCGCCATGGCCCCCACCGGCTACACGCGCATGACGCACCCGGACGGGGAGGTCGCCGTCGCGCGGGCGGCGGGCCGGCGGAGCCTGCCGTACACGCTGTCGACCATGTCGACCACCTCGATCGAGGACCTGGCCGCGGCGGCCCGCGCATCCGGCCAGGACGACATCTGGTTCCAGCTGTACATGTTCAAGGACCACGGGCTGACCCAGGACCTGGTCCAGCGCGCGGCGGCCAGCGGGTACCGCGTGCTCGCGGTGACCGTCGACACCACCGTCACCGGTAACCGCACGCGCGACATGCGCAACGGGCTGGTCGTCCCGCCCGAGCTGACCGTGAGCACGATCGCCAGCATCGGCAGCCGCCCCGCGTACTGGGTGCGGATGCTGCGCAACCCCGCGATCACATTCGCCAACTTCCCGCCCGGCCATCAGGCGAGCACCGTGGCGGAAAGCATCGGGCAGTTCAGCTCCAGCATCACCTTTGACGACATCGCTGTGCTGCGCGCGCACTGGCCCGGCAAGCTCATCGTCAAGGGCCCGCTCGGCGGCGCCGACGCCCGCCGGGCGGTGGAGGCCGGCGCCGACGGCATCCAGCTGTCCAACCACGGCGGCCGGCAACTGGACCGCGCGATCGCGCCGATCGACCTCGTCGAGGAGGTCCGCGAGGCGGTCGGCGACGGCCCGGCCGTGCTGGTGGACTCCGGCATCCGGCACGGCGCCGACCTGGTGGTGGCGCTGGCCCTGGGCGCGGACGCGGGCCTGATCGGGCGCGCCTACCTGTACGGGCTGATGGCGGCGGGTGAAGCGGGCGTGGACCGGGCCCTGGAACTGCTCGCCACGGAGTTCACCCGGACCATGCAGTTGCTCGGCGTGACCTCCGTCGAGGAATTGCGCAAGCACGGCCGCGACCTGCTCACCAAGGCCTGACCGCCCCGGGCCGGCCCGCCGCATGGGCAGGACGGGCGGGGTAGTCAGGACGGGCGGGGCAGTCAGGACGGGCGGGGCAGTCAGGACGGGCGGGGCGGCAGCGGCGGGCGGGCCTTGACGGGGCGGGTCGAGCGGTCCGGCGGCGCGACGGCGGGGCGCGCGGCCAGCGCCTCCAGCGTGAGCCGCACCGCGGTCTCCAGCTGGGGGTCCCGGCCCGCGGCCCAGTCGTCCGGAGAGATGAATACCTCGATGTCGGGGTCGACACCGTAGTTCTCCACGTTCCAGCCGTACTCGCTGAACCAGTACGCGAAGCGGGGAACGGTCATCCGCGTCCCGTCCACCAGCGAATGCCCGGGCATGCCCTCGATACCGATCACGCCGCCCCAGGTGCGGGTGCCGATGACCGGGCCGAGGCCGAGGGTGCGGATCGCCGCAGTGACGATATCGCCGTCCGACCCGGCGAACTCGTCGGCGAGCGCGGTCAGCGGGCCGCGCGGCGCGTCCATCGGGTACGTCTCCGGCAGCATGGCGCGGGGCATGTCCCAGGCGATCACCCGGCGGGCCAGCTTTTCGACGATGAGCTGGGAGACGTGCCCGCCGCGGTTGCCCCGCGCGTCCATGATGAGCCCGTCGTAGCGCATCTCGGTGCGCAGGTCACGGTGGAAATGCGCCCAACCCTCCCCCATCATGTCCGGGATGTGCAGGTAGCCCAGCCGGCCCTCGCCCAGCGTGCGGACCAGCGCCCGGCGGCCGTTCACCCAGTCCTGGTAGCGCAGCCGCCGGTCATCACGCAGCGGCGTGACGACGACGCGGCGCCGGCGCCCGGCGGCGCCCCGGACGGTCAGCTCGACCGGCTTTCCCGCCGCCCCGGCGAGCCGGGGCCCCGGCCCGGCCACCGGGTCGAGCGGCTGGCCGTCCACCGCCAGCAGTTCGTCGCCGGGGGCCACGCTGACCCCGGGGGCGGCGAGCGGGGACAGCGCCTTCGGATCGGAGGACTCGCCGGGCAGCACGCGGGTCACCCGCCAGCGGCCCTCGGCGTCCCGGGCGAGATCGGCGCCAAGCAGCCCGACCCGGGCCGCGCGGCCGCCGCGCCGCGGGCTCGTCCCGTCGTTCGCCTGAACGACGTACGCGTGCGACGTGCCCAGCTCCCCGAATACCTCCCACAGCAAGTCCGCGAAGTCGCTGGCGCCGCTGATCCGGTCCAGCAGCGGCCGGTACTCCGCCAGCACCGCGTCCCAGTCCACGCCGCACATGTCGGCCACCCAGAAGTCACGGCGCATCAGCCGCCCCGCCTCGCCGTACGCGTGCCGCCACAGCGCCGCCGGGTCCGCCACGAAACGCGCCCGGGACAGGTCGACGGTGAGGTCGTCGCCGTCGTCATCGCTGTCCTGCTTGCGTTCCGAGCTCTGGACCCGGACGTCGTCGCCGTCGCCGGCCACGATGCGGGTGCCGTCACCGCTGACGGTGAACCAGTCCAGCTCGTCGACCAGTTCGGTGCACTTGCGGCGCACCAGGTCGAAGCGCTCCAGCACCGCGCGCGGGCCGTCCTCGTAGGGGTCGGCAGCGTTTTCCCCGAGGACCCCGGACACCGGCTCGCGCAGCCAGGCCAGGCCGCCCTTGATCGCCTGCAGCGAGGAGTACCTCGCCTCCGGGACCGGGACTCTTACCACCCGATCCGCGAGGCCAACCGGGTCGACCCGGACGTCGGCCCGTTCAGTATCTTCCTGATCGTCGTCTTTCCCGGCGGCCCCGGGGTCCACCGGACGCCCCTGCGGCAGCGGGGCGAACGGTGACGCGGTGGCGGCCGCGAGCGGGACCAGGTACGGCCGACTGCCGAACGGGAACGACAGGTCGAAGAAGTGCGCGTCGTAAACCGGGTCGAAGCTGCGCAGCGACAGGAAGGCCAGGTAACGGCCGTCCGCGGTGAACACCGGGTCGGTGTCGGTGAACCGGCCGTCGGTAACGTCGTACACCTCGGCGTCGCTGCGGCGGGCGATGCGGATCCGGCGCAGCGGCTGCGGGCCCGGCTGGGACCAGGCCAGCCACGCCGAATCGGGCGACCAGGACAGGCCGTCGGCGGGCCCGTCGTCGGAGGCGGCCAGCTCGGTCACGTCGCCGGAACCGATCTCGACCAGGAACACCCGGCCATCGGTGGCGGCCGCCGCGACCGCCGTCCCGTCCGGGGCCGCGGACAGCTCGGCCACGCTGCCCAGTTGCCCGTCGGCGAGCGTCACGGTGTCCGGCGCGGTGCCGTCGGCGGACGCCACCTCATCCGCGCCGTCCCCGTCCGCGTCGTCTGGCGCGGCTACGGGGCCGGAGACGGCCACCACCAGCGAGTCCTGCCCGGTGGCGTCGCTGATCCAGGCCACCCCGGCGCGTCCGCTGGGCGTGCCGGGTCCGCTGGGCGTGCCGTCTGAAGGGCCGAGAACGACGGGCAGGCGGGCCCGCGCGTCCGGGTCCACAGCCAGCGCCCGGGCCGGGCCGTCGCGGTGGGTGAGCCAGTGCACGGTCCCGCGCACCTCGACCACCGATGCCTGGCCGGTGCGATCGCAGCACAGCGACCCGAGGTGATCAGCGGCCGAGATCAGCCGCGGGACCCGGGCCGCCGACGGCGAACCCGACGTCAGCTCGACGCGGCGCGATTCGCCCGCCAGGTCGTCCAGCAGCCAGATTTCCCCGGCCACGTGGTAGACGATACGGGTGCCGTCGGTGCTGGGGTTGCGGGCGTAGAAGCCGTCGTGATCGGTGTGCCGGCGCAGGCCGGACCCGTCCAGCGCGCACGAGTAGAGGTTCCCGGTGCCCTCGTGGTCGGACAGGAAGACGATCCGGCCGCCGGCCAGCATGGGGCTGGTGACCTGCCCGGGCAGGCCGGAAAGTATGCGGGTGAAGCGGCCGTCTGCGCCGTCCCGCACCCACAGCCGTCCGGACGTGCCGCCGCGGTAACGCTTCCAGTGCGCGGGTTCGTGCTGCGCGCTGGTCAGCAGGACCGTCACCGGGCCGCGGGCCGCGATGTCGCCGGCCGGCCCGAACTCCAGCCGCCGCGGTGGCGCGCCCGTCACGGGGACGGCGTGCGCCCAGGTCAGGAACGAAGCGGGCTGACCGGTGGCGCTGATCGCGAGGATCTCGCCGTCGGCGTTCCAGCCGGTGACCCGGGTCCGGCCGTCTCCCCACCAGGTGAGCCGGCGGTATCCGGTGCCGTCCGTGCTGGCCAGGTAGATCTCGCTGGCGGCATCGCGGGTGGTCGCCCAGGCCACCGTGGCACCGTCGGGGGACAGCCGCGGGTAGCTCACCGACGCCCCTTCGGCGGACAGCCGCCAGGCGCGGCCGCCGGAAGCCGGGGCGAGCCACACGTCGTCATCGGCGACGAAAGTCAGCAGGTCACCTTGAATGTGCGGATAGCGAAGATAACCGACAGAAGTCACCGGCTCATGGTAGGCCCCGGGGATTGCCAGGCCCGGAGGCGGCCTCACAGCCAGCCGCGTTCCTCGGCGATGTGCAGGGCTTCGCTGCGATTGCGGGCGCCGGTCTTCTGGATACAGGCCGACAGGTAATTGCGCACTGTCCCTTCGGACAGGTAGAGCTTGCCAGCGATTTCGGAGATAACCGAGCCGTCGGCGGACGCCGCGAGCACGTCCCGTTCCCGCGGGGTCAGCGGGTTGATGCCTTCGGCCAGCGCGGCGGCGGCCAGGTCGGGGTCGATGACCCGCTCTCCCGCCAGCGCCCGGCGCACGGCGGTGGCCAGCCGGTCCGGCGGTGAGTCCTTCACGATGAACGCGGACACCCCCGACTCCATCGCGCGGCGCAGGAAACCCGGGCGGCCGAACGTCGTCAGGATCACGATCTTCACGCCGGGCTGGGCGCGGTGCAGCTGGTCCGCGGCGGCGAGGCCATCCATCCCGGGCATCTCAATGTCCAGCAGGGCCACGTCGATGTCGTGCTCGGCGGCCGCCTTGACCACCTGGTCTCCCCGGCCGACCTGAGCCACGACCTCCATGTCCGGCTCGAAGGACAGCAGCGCCGCGAGCGCCTCGCGGATGAGGTTCTGGTCGTCGGCCAGGAGCAGCCGGATGACGGGTGGCTCCTCGTCACTGCGGTTCGGGTCACTGCGGTTCGGGTCACTGCGGTTCGGGTCACTGCGGTTCGGGTCACTGCGGTTCGGGTCGTGGCGGGGATCGCTGGCGGTCACGAGGGCACGTTAGCGTCCACGGGGCCGGTCCGGGGCGGCTCCGGCCCGGCGGGCTCCGTGGCTCGGGCGGGCTCCGTGGCCTGGGCGGGCGACGGGATCAGGGGGACGGTGGCGACCAGGCGGAAACCCCGGCCGTCGCGGCCGGCCGGCTCGACCGAGAACCGGCCGCCGACCCCGGACAGCCGCTCGGACATGCCGTGCAAGCCCGTCCCGGCGGCCAGCGGCCCGGCGCTGGGGCCGGGGCTGGGGCCGGGGCCGGGGTCCGGCCGGGCGTCCGGTGCACGCCCGGCCTGCTGGCCCGCGGGTCCGGTGGCCTCGCCGCTGAGCCCGTGGCCGTCGTCGCTGACCTCCAGCGACATCTCAGCCGACCGTTCCGTCAGGCGGACCCGGCAGTTCCGCGCGCCGGAGTGGCGGATCACGTTGGTGGCCGCCTCGCGCAGGCACCAGGCCAGGGCCGCCTCGGCATCCGGGCCGAAGGTACCCGACCGCATGGTCAGGGCCGGGTCATCGTCGACGTGGATGCCCGCGGCCTCCAGCGACGTGCGGGCCGTGATGATCTCCACGGCGAGCGTCGGCCGCCGGTAACCGCTGACGGCTTCCCTGATGTCCTGCAGGGTCTGGCGGCTGACCCGGCCGATGTCGGTGATCTCGCTTCGCACCGCGTCCAGCTCGGCGGACGGTGGTAGCTGGGCGAGCCGCCGCGCCGCCAGCTCCGACTTCAGCGTGATGAGGGACAGCGACTGGCCGGTCAGGTCGTGCATGTCGCGGGCCAGCCGGAGCCGCTCCTCGTTCACGGCCAGCTTGGCCACCGTTTCCCGCGCCTGGCGCAGCTCGAACATGAGGACAAGCTGCAGCCGGAAGCCGATCATGGCCCAGCCGACCAGCACCACGGGCAGCAGCACGACCAGGAAGTCGCTGGCCGGCTCGTGGGCCACCCAGGCCAGCAGGGCGTAGCAGGCACCGGAGACGGCGACCGCCACCATCGCGCGCCGCCGCCCGGGGAAGACGAACCCGATGGCCGCGGACACGTAGATCCACATCGACGTCCAGTCGGACCCGTACACCAGGCAGGCGATCACGGCCAAGGCGGCGATCACGGCCAGGCCGGCGAGCGCGCGCCGCGGATACCGCTCCCAGGTGCAAAGGATGCCGATGTAGAGCACGCAGAAGGCGACGGCCAGCAGCACGCCGCCCGCGATGAACACCGGGCCGTGCCCCTTGCCGAACAGGTTGGCGACCGGCGCGATCAGGTAGACGAGCCAGATCCCGGAGAAGAACCAGCGCATCCAGGAACCGCGGCCGTCACCCAGCGTGCGCCGGCCGATCATCACCTGGCTGCGTTTGATGCCGCCGGGCACCACCGCGTAATCGTCCGCCGCACTGTCCGCGCAGGAGCCCGTCTGGGCGGGGAGGCCGCGGAACGCGGTCATCACGAAGCCGAACCGCCGCTCGGCGGCCTTGCGGGTCGCCGCGTCGTTCCCCGCGGCCATCGCGTCCCACCTCCTCGCCAGCTCCTTCCTCATGCTGTCACGCCCGTGTCGCTGAGGCATACTCGCTGGTCCTCTCCGTGGGCCCGGTCGGCTCCCACGGCCGGGGCCGGCCCGGCCGGCGCGTCCGGCGGGACGGCGGGACCCCTGTGCCCGCCGCCCCGCTCGCCGGTCCGTGGCGCGATCACGCCGTGCTCACACCGTCTCCGCCGTGCCGCGCACCGCCAGCACGGCGAGCACGACGAATCCCGCGAACCAGGCGAGGATCGTGATGTACGCGGTGGCCGGCACCGAGTGGTTGCCGATCAGGTCGGTGCCGATCCGGGTGATCTGGTAGGTGGGCAGAAAGTGGCCGATCTTCCCCAGGAAGCCGGTGAGCGCGAACCACAGGCCGCCCAGGATGGACATCACGAAGTAGACGAACATGGCCATTGGCTGCACGCTGTCCGGCATGAACCGGTAGCCGATGGCGATCGCGAGCGCGGTGAAGGTCAGCGAGCCGAGCCAGATCGTGCCGCCCACGGCGAACCAGCGCCACAGCTCCATGTGCACGCCGCCGTAGAACCGCCCCAGCAGCAGCACGAGGACGATCGAGGGCACCGTGATGGCCATCGAGGCGGCGATCTTGGCGATGACGTAGGCGTTGGCCGGCAGGGCGGTGAGCCGCAGCTGGCGGACCCAGCCGTCCTTGCGCTCCTGCGAGATGCGCTGCGCGTTACCGGTCAGCGCGCCGCTGAACGCGCCGATCGACGCCATCGCGATCATGTAGTAGGCCGCGTAGGCCACGCCGTACACGTGGACGTTCTTCACCGTCGGCGCGATGACCAGGTAGAGCACGACCGGCAGGCCGACCGCGAAGACGCTGTACCGTTTGTTCCGGCCGAGCCGGAGGATTTCGGCGCGGGCCAGCGCGAGGGTGCTGTTCATGTCAGGTTCTCCTTAGTGCGTGCGTAGCTGATGGGGCCCGCGTTCGGGGTTCAGCGGCCGGTACGCGCGTAATCGGGGACCGGCTGCGGCGCGGTGTAGGCGCCGGCGGCCCTGCCGTTGTCGTCTTCGGCCGTGATGGCCAGGAACGCCTGCTCCAGGCCGAGGCTGGACACCTCGATCTCGCGCGGCCGGAGGCCGGCGTCGAGCAGCGCGTACAGGGTGCGGTCGGAGTCGGACGTCTGGATCTGCACCAGGTCGTGCCGGATCTCCACGTTCACCAGGGCGGGCAGCCCGAGGAGGAACGGCTCGTCGATCCGGTCCAGCCGGAACGAGATCCGCTTGGCCCCGGCGCGCGCCTTGATCTGGCTCGGCGTGCCGTCGGCGAGCAGACGGCCCTTGTTGATAACGAGGATCCGGTCGGCGGCCTGGTCGGCTTCCTCGAGGTAGTGCGTGGCGAACAGGAGCGTCCGGCCCTCGGCGACTTCGGCCTTCATGTTGGCCCAGAACGCCTGGCGGGTCTCCACGTCCATGGCCGTGGTCGGCTCGTCCAGCACGATCAGGTCGCTGTCGCCCACGATGGCGAGCGCGAACCGGACGCGCTGGGTCTGGCCGCCGGACAGCTTGTCGACCCGCTGGCCGGCGAAGTCGGCGATGCCGGCCCGCTTCAGCGTCTGCTCGACGGGCAGCGGCCGGGGGTGGATGCCGGTGACCAGCGCGACGAGCTCGCGCACCGTGACCTCCGGCATCAGCCCGCCGGACTGGAGCATCGCGCCGACCCGCCCGGCCTTGATGGCGTGAAAGGGGTCGGAGCCGAACATCCGGATCGTGCCGCCGGTCGGCTTGCGCAGGTTCAGCAGCATGTCCAGCGACGTCGACTTGCCCGCCCCGTTCGGGCCGAGAAAGGCGACCGTCTCGCCTGGCCGCAGGTCCATCGTCAGCCCGTCGACCGCCTTGATGTGGCCGTAGTGCTTCCGGACGTTCTCGAAGGAGACCACCGGCGCTCCCGAGGCCCCCGTCGATCCCTGAATCATGATGTTTCCCTCCGTGTGTTACCGCCCGGAATGTGCATGGCCGAGCGGGTTACTCCATGACACCAAAGGCGGCCGCGCGGCGGCAGTGCCGTGCATCCTGGACCCGTCATGACACATGTCATGGCCCGGACGGTGACGCCCAGAGCGGGGTAACCCCTGGTCAGGGAAGTAAACAGTGACCAGGGCAGGTGAACCTGTCACGTTCGCCAGTTCCCCATGTTCGAAAGCCTGACCCGGCCGTTCTGATCGAGCCGGGCGGGCGGCCTCAGCGGCCGGCGGCGTAGCCTTGCATGCCGCGGGGGTTGGCGGCGGCGTAGAGCAGGCCGCCGCGGCGGGCGACGGCACTGACCCGGCCCAGCGACCAGGGCGGATAGACGATCACCTCGTGCCCACGCCGGCGTAGTTCCGCGATCACGCCCTCGCCGGCCCGTTCCTCGACGTCGAGGGTGCGCGGCGCCGCCGCCCGCGGGTAGAACGAGGACGGGAAGTGCCGGGTGTGGAACTCGGCCGCGTCGATCGCCTGCTGGAGGTTCATCCCGAAGTGGACGTGGTTGAGGAAGAACGCCAGCGTCCACTGGTCCTGCTGATCCCCGCCGGGCGTGCCGAACGCCAGGTAGGGCTCGCCGTCGCGCAGCGCCAGGCTCGGCGACAGCGTGGTGCGCGGCCGCTTGCCGGGCGCCAGCGTCGCGGGCAGCCCCGGCTCCAGGGTGAACATCTGCGCCCGGGTGCCCAGGCAGAAGCCGAGCGCGGGAATCACCGGGGAGGACTGCAGCCAGGCGCCGCTCGGGGTGGCCGAGACCAGGTTCCCGAACCGGTCGGCGACATCCACGTGGCAGGTGTCCCCGCGCCGCGCGGCCCCGGTCTGCACCGTCGGCTCGCCGGTGCCGGGGTCCAGCCGGGGCGCCAGGCCGGGATCCAGCCCCGGATCCCCGCTTGCGCCGTAGCCCCGCGTCCGGCCGGTTCCGGTGCCGTTCATGTGACCGAACGGGACTGAGGCGAAGCCCGGCAGGCGCGGCAGGATCCCGGTGGGCGAGCCGGGAACCAGGTCCGCGGATGCGGTCTCCCCCACCAGGCGGCGCCGCTCGTCCGAATAGCCGGGTGACAGCAGCGCCTCGACCGGGACATCGGTGAACGCCGGGTCGCCGTACCAGGCCTCCCGGTCCGCGAACGCCAGCTTGGCGCATTCGGTGACGGTGTGGATGAAGGCGGCGCTGCCCGGCCCCATCGCGGCCAGGTCGAACCCGGCCAGCAGCGCGAGCTGCTGAAGGAAGACCGGCCCCTGGCCCCAGGGCTGCGTCTTGCAGACGGTCAGCCCGGCGTAGCCGAAGGTCAGCGGCGCCTCGGTGCCAGGCCGCCAGGCGGCGAGGTCGTCGTAGCCGAGCAGGCCCCGGTTGGGGCGGCCGGTCGCGTCCATGACTTCCGCGGAGTCCAGGTAGCCGGCGAGGGCCTCGGCGACGAAGCCCTCGTAGAAAATCCGCCGGGCGGCCTCGATCTGCTCGTCCCGGCCGGGCGAGGCGGCTTCGGCCTCGTCGAGGACGCGCTGGTAGGTGGCGGCCAGCCGCGGGTTGCTGAACCGGCTGCCCGGCGCGGGCACCTGGCCGCCCGGCAGGTACACCTCGGCGGAGCTCGGCCAGTGCTCGCGGAACATCTCCGCGACGCTTCCGATGGCCCCGCTGAGCGCCGGGACGACGGGGTACCCGCCGCCGGCGTAGCCGATGGCGTAGCTCGCCGCGTCCCGCAGGCGCACCGACCCGTGGTCGCGCAGCAGCAGCAGCCACGCGCCGAACGCCCCCGGCACGCAGGCCGCGAGCAGGCCGTTGCCCGGGATCATGGGCACGCCGAGGGCTTCGAAGGCACCGGGGGTGGCGGCCCGCGGGGCCGGCCCCTGCCCGTCGATGACGAACGTCCCGCCGCGCCGGGCGTCAAAGCCGATGATGGGGACCTCACCGCCGGGACCGCTCAGGTGCGGCTCGACGACCTGCAGGACGAGCCCGGCGGCGACGGCCGCGTCGAACGCGTTGCCACCCTTCTCCAGCACGGCCTGCCCGGCCGCCGAGGCCAGCCAATGGGTCGAGGCGACCATGCCGAAGGTGCCAGCCAGCTCGGGCCGGGTGGTGAACTCGCTGGCTCCCGGCATCCGCATCCTCCGTGTCCGTGGCGTGCCTCGTCCGCCGCGCGCATTTCCGTTACATATGTTCTCTTCCCATGACTACCCGCCGGCAGCACGGATAAGAAGAGCCCAACCCCGGAGCGTGCCCGGGCGTCTCAAGACCCGGGAACGCTGTGCTGCGGCGCCGCCGGGCGTGTCGTCACGCTTAGCAAAGATTCCGGGGACGCAGCGATACATTGAGCGACGGAGTTGCGGGGGTGGCTCCGGCACCCGGGAGACGGGACCGCTGGTTTGCGCAGCGCCGGGCTGGTCAATACGAAAGGTATGGGAATGATCACACTTAGTGTCAGCGCGCGGCGGGGCCTGACCGTGGCGTGCCTGGCCGCCGCCGCAGCCACGGCGGCCGGCTGCGGCTCGTCGGGAAACAGCACGCCGGGGCAGACGACGCCGGCGTCGCCGGCCAGCCCGGGAACGGCCGGCGCGAACGCCGCCTCCGGCACCGGCTCGCCGGCCAGCAGTCCCTCGTCCCGCCCCTCGGGCGTGCCCGGCCTGGCCGCGTGCAACACCTCCGCGCTCTCGGTGAGCCTGGCCAGCAATCAAGGTGGCGGCGCCGCGGGCAGCACGTACCTGCCGATCAACTTCACCAACGTCTCCGGCACGGCGTGCTCCCTGTACGGCTTCCCGGGCGTGTCGTTCGTCACCGGGCCGGGCGGCAGCCAGATCGGCGCGGCCGCGACCCGCGCCCCCAACGTCTCGTCGCTGGCGGTGCCGGTGGACGCGCACGCCACCGCGCACGCCTGGCTGCAGGTCGTGCAGGCCGGCAACTACCCGGCCTCGAGCTGCCACCCGGTCACGGCGCACCTTCTGAAGGTGTACCCGCCCGGGAACACGGCGGCGTCCTACGTCGCCCACACGTTCCCCGCCTGCTCCGGCACGGTGACCGTGCTGACCGTCATGCCGGTCCGGTCGGGCGCGGGCGTGCAGGGGCAGGTGCCCTGACCCCGGCCGTGGCGGACCGGTAACCTCGGGGGGCATGAATGGCACCGAGCTGAGCCCGCGCGTCCGCGCGCTGTGTGACCTGAACGTCGCGGAAGCGCGCGAGGCAGGCGGGCGGCACGAGTACGACGGCATCATGCAGAACCTGTCGCGCGCGGGGGTACGCGAGGGGCTGGCGGCGCTGGCCGCGGCGCGCGAGGCCAGCACCCCCCTGGCGGACGCGCACGACGAGGCGCATCTGGCCGCGTTCGAGGACCTCGCGCAGGTCGTGTACGGCGATCTCGAGCTGCATCGCAGCAACCCGCTGCTGCACCTCGGCGAGATGGACGTCTCCTGCTACGACCGGGACTACGCGCCGCAGATCGAGCGGGACGTGGCCCTGATCGCCCACCTCAGCGGCTGGCCGCACGCCGCGGACCACGCCATCGAGGCCCTCGACCGGCTCAGCAGGCCGGTCGCCAACTCGCTGGTCGGCGCCGTCCGCGGGCTGTCGGCCGGCATCCCGCCGGGGACCGAGCCGGCCATCCGTGACGCCGCGCTGGCCGCGCACGCACGGCTCACCGGCCACGTGGAGCACGCCGCCGCCATCGGCCCCCCGGACGTCGCCCTGGGCGGCCCGGGGCTTTCCGCCCTGCTCAGCAGCGGCGAGGCGATGCCGGTGGACCTGGGCCGGCTCGCGGAACAGGCCGATGCCGAACGGGACCGGCTGCTGGCCCGGCTGACCGAGGATTGCGCCCTGCTCGACCCCGGGCGCCCGCCCCTGGACGTGGCGCGCGAACTGGTCCGCGATCACCCGGATGGCGCGGGCGTGCTCGAGGCGGCGCGGATCTCGACCCAGCAGGCGATCGACTTCACCCGGGAGAGGGACCTCGTGCCCTACTCCGACGGGGAGTGCCTCGTCGGCCTGGCGCCGGAATCGCGGCGCTGGGCGGTGGCCATGATGTCGTGGAACGCCCCGGGCGAGCCGGACGGCCCGTCGTGGTATTACATCACTCCCCCGGACGAGACCTGGCCGGACCGGGAGGCCGAGGAATGGCTGGAGATGTTCAGCGCCACCACATTGCCCGGGATTACCGTGCACGAGGTCGCGCCCGGGCACTTCTCGCACGGCCGGGCGCTGCGGCACGCCCCCGGTGACGTCCGGCGCACGCTGCAGTCGCTGGCCTTCATCGAGGGCTGGGCCCACTACGCGGAGGAACTCTGCGTGGACGAGGGGTTCGGCGCCGGGGACCCGCGGTTCGCGATTGGCGTCTGGCTGGAGGCCCTGGTCCGGGTCACCCGGCTGGCCTGCGCCATCGGGGTGCACACGGCCGGGATGACGGTGCCGGAGGCGGCCCGCCGGTTCGAGGCGGACACCCACCTGGCCGGCCCGGCGGCGCTGTCCGAGGCGAACCGTGCAACGTTCGACCCCACGTACGGCCGTTACACCTGGGGCAAGCTGGAAATCCTCCGGCTGCGCGAACGGGCGCGGAAGGAATGGGGCGCCGGTTTCACGCTGCACCGGTTCCACAGCGCGATGATGAGCCTGGGCTCGCCGCCGCTCGGCCTGCTCGGCACCGCCGTCGATCGCGGCTGACCCGGCCCGGGCGGCTCGGCCCCGGCCCCGGCCATACCGTGGCTGGCTCCAGGCCGGCCGCGGGCACGTCCGCCTGCCCCGGGGCACCGGCCCGCGGGGAAGGCGCTAACGTGAAGCCATCAGACGGAATTGACCGGCGAGGCAGGGCAACGACGATGTTGGGTTCAGGTCAGGCTCCGGTGCACTCGCTGACCCGGCACGAGGCCGCAGCCTGGCGCGGGACAGCGGCCCAGCGCGGGACAGCGGCCCGGCGCGGGACAGCAGCCCAGCGCGGGGCGCGGGGGACGCTCGCGGTGGCCGCCCGGCGGGCGGCGGCGGCGCTCGTGACCGTGTGCGCGCTGGTTACGATGCTGGCGCTGTCCGGATGCGGCGCGGCGGACACCAAGATCGCGGTCGCGAGCGCGTACATCCCGCTGCCCACGACGCCCGGCACGACCGTCGCCTACCTGGACATCCGCAACAACGCCACGACGACCGACCACCTGCTGTCGGTCAGCACGAGCGCCGGCGGCCACGTCAGTTTTCTGGCCCCGGAGGGCCTGCGCGGCAGCACCATGGTCATGAGGCTGGTGCCGGAGATCGCCGTCCCCGCCGGCAGCCTGATGCGGATGAACCCCAACAGCTATCGCCTGCGCATCACCGGGGCCGGTCACCTGCAGGGCGGCAAGGACATCATCCTGACCCTGAAGTTCGCCCACGCGGGCACGGTCAGCGTGGTGGCCCTCGTCACCGATCCGGAGTCCGGCGGCGGCAGCTACTTCCTGAACTAACGTCCCGGTCCCCCGGCCTGCGGGCCCCGGCGTGCGGGCCCCGGCGTGCGGGCCCCGGCCTGCGGGCCCCGGCCTGCGGGCCCCGGCGTGCGGGCCCCGGCCTGCGGGCCCCGGCCCCCCCGCGCTGGCGACCCGGGTGGGGGCGGGCGGTCACTGGCAGCCGTTCGGCGGAAATAACTCTCCCTCGCCGGACGGGGCGCTGGCGGGCGACGGGCAGATCGACGGCAGCCGCGCGCGGGTGGTGCTGTCCTCCGGGGCGTACACGATGAGGCGCGTGCCCGGGAGGGCCGAGACCTCCAGCTCACTGACGATGAACCGGAGCTCACCGGCGTCGGGGTGCCGGAAGATCCGCAGCCGCATCTCCGCTTCGGCGACCTCGTGCCGCGCCCACAGCCGGGCGAACTCCGGGCTCAGCTCGGCCAGCCGCCGGATGTCCTCCTCCCATTCCGGGTCGCCGATGTGCGCGGCGTAGCTGGCGCGGAGCCGGGCGACCAGGTAGGGCACCTCGTCGTCGTAGTTGGCGAACTTCTCCCGCGCCGACGGCTCGGTGATGCCGCACCAGAGCAGGTTCCGGTGGATACACGGCATGGAATGCCAGTCACGGAAGACCGCCTGGTGCCCGTCGTTCGATTCCAGGACGTCGAACCGGCCGTTCACCAGGACCGCCGGGCATGGGCTGAACGAGCTGAGGATCTCCAGCACGGCGGGCGGGATGACGGCGGAGTCCGCGAACGAGCGCACCGGCGTCGCCTCGGCCAGCCGGTACAGGTGCTCCCGCTCGGCCCGGTCGAGCCGCAGCGTCTGCGCCACCGCGTCGAGCACCTGCATGCTCGCGTTGATCGGGCGGCCCTGCTCGAGCCAGGTGTACCAGGTGATACCGACCCCGGCCAGCAGCGCCAGTTCCTCCCGGCGCAGCCCTGGGGTCCGGCGGCGCGGGCCGGGTGGCAGCCCCACCTCGGCCGGGGTCAGCCGCTCCCGCCGCGCCCGCAGGAACTGAGCCAGCTCCGCCCGCCGGCGTGACCCGCCGTCCTTCCGGTGCGGAGAGACGGCCCGGGGCCGGTCCGTCCGCGCGGCGGTACCCGTCCCCGCGGCGGTACCCGCTCCATCGGCGGTAACCGCTCCATCGGCGGTAACCGCTCCATCGGCGGTAACCGCTCTATCGGCGGTAACCCCTGTATCGGCGGTAACCGCTCTATGGGCGGTAGCCGTTCCCGCGGCGGTACCCGCTCCATCGGCGGTAACCGTCTGGCTGGCCGGGTTCGCCTGGGCGGCGGTGTCTGTCATGGTCATGGAGCCCCCTCCGCGCGCCTGCTGGCACGCGTACGTCGGCACGACAGCAACATAACGCGGGGTACCGACATTCCGGGATCCGTGCGTCCGGGGGGGTGCACGACAATTTTGTAGGTAACCAAGATCATCTTCGCGACGAGGCAGCTTAGATGATGCCAGTCTGGTTGTGACGGTGCGTCCAGACATGCTGCTCCGGAGCGACATGAACCGCCCGCACCCCGCTGACCAGCATGTTTTTGCCTGGATGCAACATGTGCAACCAGAAAAGGGTTGCGACCAGCGAAAACGCGTTGGCCCGTACATTTTTGACGCACACCCGTCCGGGGGGGCTCCTGCCGGGCTCGGCTGCCGGGCTCCCGGCGGGCTCGGACGGCGGGCTCCTGCCGGGCTCCTGCCGGGTTCCCGCCGGGTTCCCGGCGGGCTCGGACGGCGGGCTCCTGCCGGGCTCCTGCCGGGTTCCCGGCGGGCTCGGACGGCGGGCTCCTGCCGGGTTCCCGGCGGGCTCGGACGGCGGGCTCCTGCCGGGTTCCCGGCGGGCTCGGATGGCGGGCTCAGCCAGGTAGTGCCAGCACCAGCATCAGCAGGCTCTCACCATCGCGGCGCTGCGCCCCGCAGGCTCGAACCATGACAACGACATCCGCATCCACCCTGCGGGCCCCGGCGACCGCCGCCGGCCCGGGCCGGGGTCGCTGGATCATGCTGGCGGTCCTGCTCGCCGGCCAGTTCATGGCCCTGCTCGACGTCACGATCGTCAACGTCGCCATGCCCACCATCGGCCGGACGCTGCACGCCTCCGGCGCCGAGCTTCAGCTTGTCGTGTCGGGCTACACCGTGAGCTACGCGATGCTGCTGATTACCGGAGCGCGGCTCGGCGACCTGCGGGGGCGCCGCCGGATGTTCCTGGCGGGGATCGCCCTGTTCACGCTCAGCTCCGCGGTGTGCGGGTTCGCGCCGGACACCGCGGTGCTCATCGCCGCCCGGTTCGTGCAGGGCGCGGGCGCGGCGGCCACGATGCCGCAGATCATGAGCGTCATCCAGGCACGGTTCGCCGGCCCCGACCGGGCCCGGGCCCTCAGCGCCTACTCCGCGGTGCTGGCCTCCGGCTTCGTCGCGGGCCAGGTCCTCGGCGGGCTGCTGGTGAACGCGAACCTGTTCGGGAGCCACTGGCGGCCGGTTTTCCTGGTTAACGTGCCCATCGGCCTGGCCGTGCTGTGCCTGGCCCCGCGCTTCGTGCCCCGGGACGCACCCGCCGGGTCCCGGCGGCTCGACCTGGCCGGGCTGGCCGTCGCGGTCCCGGCCGTCTTCGCCATCGTGCTCCCGCTGATGCTGGGGCACCAGGAGGGCTGGCCCGCGTGGATCATCGCCTGCATCGCAGCGGGCGTCGGCCTGGCGGCCGTGTTCATCGCCATGGAGCGCCGGATCGCGGCCCGGGGCGGTGATCCGCTGCTGAACCTGCGCGTGCTCAGCTCGCCCGGGCTCGCCTCCGGGCTGGCGGCCGTAGCGATCCTGATGATCACCTACGGCGGGTTCCTGTTCGCGCTGGCCCTGCAGCTTCAGGGTGGCCTCGGCGAGAGCGCGCTGCGGGCCGGTCTCACCTTCGGCCCGTGCGCGGTGGCCTTCGGGCTGTGCGGCTTCTTCTGGGGCAGGCTGCCGTCGCGCGTTCATCACCTGCTGACCCCGATCGGCTGCCTGGTGGCGGTGGCCGCGTACGCGCTGCTCGGCCTGGACCTGGCCTCGGGGACACACGGCGGGCCGCAGCTGCAGGTGATCCTGGTGCTGCTGGGTGCCTCGCTGGCGCTCGGGTTCAGCCCGCTGGTGACCCACTCCCTGCGGCACGTGCCGGTGCGCGAGGCCGCCGACGCCAGCGGGCTGTTCACGACGACGCTGCAGCTGGGCCAGGCGATCGGCGTGGCCACGTTCGGCAGCGTGTTCCTGGCGCTGGCCGCGCACCCGGTCGCGCACGCCTCCGCGCACGCGCTGGCGACCACCCTGTACTGGCTGGCCCTCCTGCTGGCCCTCGGCGTGGTCGCCGCCATCCCCCTCACCCGCACCATCGCCCGCCCGTAGGCGCTCCCTCTTCCGGGTGTCTCCATGATCGGCGTTGATTTTCCGCAGCTGCTGCGGAAAATCAACGCCGGTCCGGGGCAGGTCGAGCGAGAAAACGGTTTTCCACAGCGGGGAAATTTAGCTCGCGAGAGGCCGGGGGACTGCGCACGCTGGATACGTGGCTATTCGTATCCCGGAGGACTGCCGGGCCCTGATCGCTGTTCAGCGTGGTGTTATTGGACGCCAGCAGGCACTCGAGTCCGGTCTCGGGCCCGACTCGATCGAAACGTTGATCCGCACAGGCCGATGGCAGCGCGTTCAGCGAGGTGTCTACGCCGCACACAGCGGGCAGCCATGCCACGAAGCTGTCCTGCTGGCCGCGCTGCTCCGGGCGGGGCCGGACGCTGTGCTGAGCCATCGGACTGCCGCAGGAATTATTGGCCTGATCGCCAGCAACGCTGACGGGCCGATTCACATAACGGTGCCGGCGAATGCTTGTCGCGCCCGGATTCGGGGTGTGGTGATCCACCGCACCGGCCGCGCTGCTGCCTCGCGGGATCCTGGTCGTTTCCCGCCGTGCACCCGCATTGAGGACACTGTGCTCGACCTTGCTGAATCATCCCCCACGATCGGCGAGGCGTACGGCTGGGTATACCGTGCGGCCGGAAAGTGGCTGATCACCGCGGCACAACTTCGCGGGGCGATGAGCCAGCGGACCAGAATGCGATGGCGGGCGGAACTGCTCGCCGTACTGGACGCCGTCGACGGTGGCGTGCGGTCGAATCTGGAGCACCGCTACGTGCGCGACGTGGAGCGCCCGCACGGGCTCCCGATGGCTGTGCGCCAGGCTCGCGTCATCCGGTACGGCAAGGCCTGCTATCTGGACAACCTCTACGAGACGTACCTGGTGTGCGTGGAACTTGACGGCGTGGAAGCCCATCCGCGCCATGAGCGCTGGCGGGATTTCCGCCGGGACAACGCGGGTGCCGCCGACGGGATCATCACGCTGAGGTACGGCTGGTCCGACGTCACCCGGTCCCCATGTGCGGTCGCCGGGCAGGTCGCCGCCGTCCTTCGTCAACGAGGCTGGGGCGGGAGCGGCCACCCCTGCGGGCCCTCCTGCCGCTTCGTCTAACAGATCAACGGCGTCGGTTTTCCGCATCAGGTGCGGAAAACCGACGCCGATCATGGACGCGGGGGGTTAGGGGCGGGAAGGGACGCGGTGGAAGGGGCGGGGGAGGTACCAGGCGCGGTCGCCCAGGAGGGCCAGGGCGGCAGGGACCAGGATGCCGCGTACCACGGTCGCGTCGATCAGGACGGCGGCCGCGGTGCCGATGCCGAGGATCTTGAGGTCGATCAGCGGCAAGGTCGCGAAGATGGAGAAGACCGCCACCATGATGAGCGCGGCACTGGTCACGACGCCGGCGCTGCTGGCGATGCCGCCGGTCACCGCCTCACGTACGCCGGCGCCCTGGCCGCGCAGCTCACGGATGCGGCTGAGGATGAACACGTGGTAATCCATGCTGATCCCGAACAGGAACACGAACATGAACAGCGGGACCCAGGAGATGATCCCGCCGAACGAGGTGAAGCCGAGCAGGCCCTGCAGGTGACCGTCCTGGAAGATCAGTGTGACCAGCCCGTAGGCGGCCCCGACGGACAGCAGGTTCAGCAGGATCGAGACCAGCGGGATCGCCAGCGAGCGGAACGCCACCAGCAGCACGACGAACGCCAGCAGCGCGACGAGCCCCAGCACGACCGGGGTGCTGTTATGCAGCTGGCGGGTGAAATCCTCGTTCTGCGCGGTGTCCCCGGTGACCGCGAAATGGGCGCCCGGGACCTTGCCCAGCGTCGCGGGCAGAATCTGCGTGCGCAGGGTCTGCAGGGCACGGTAGGACGCCGCGTCGGTCCCGTTGCCGGCCAGCGGGACGTTCACCAGCAGCGCGCGGGCCGCGCCGCTGCCGACCGCGGTGGCGGTCACCGGCTCGCGGATGGCCCCGCCGGCCGCCGCGCGCCCCTGCAACGCGGCGACCGCGGTCTGGACCCGCGGCCCGGTGACGTCGGTGCCGGTCACGACCACCTGGGCCGGGGAGGGTGTCTGCGGGAACGCGTGCTGGATGTCGTTCATGGTCTGCACGACGGCCAGGCCCTTCGGGGCGTCGATGGCCGGCTCCCCCAGCCGCATGCTGAGCGCGGGTGCGGCCAGCGCAAGCAGCGCGACCGCGGCGGCGCCGCCCCAGATCGCGGGGTGCCGGACCACCCGGCGCACCAGCGCGGCCCACAGCCGGGACGGGCGGCCGGCGGCCCGGCTGCGGCCGAGGAACGGGATCTTGCCCCAGTCAGCCCGCGGGCCCAGCCAGGACAGCAGGGCGGGCAGGACGGTGAGCGAGCCGGCGACCGCGATGCCGACCACGGCGATCGTGCCGAGCGCGATGCCCGCGAACTGGTCGATGCCGGTCAGGAAGAGCCCGGCGAGGGCGACCATCACGGTCACGCCGGACACCAGGATCGCGCGGCCGGAGGTGCCGGCTGCGATCCGCAGCGCCTCGGGGAAGGTCCGTCCCCTGGCCCGTTCCTCGCGTTCCCGGCGCAGGTAGAACAGGGAGTAGTCGACGCCGACGGCCATGCCCACGATGAGCACGACCTCGGAAGTGGAGCTGCCGACCGGGAGCCAGTGGCTGGAGATGGTGACCAGCGCCAGGGCCGCCATCACCGCCGAGACCGCGAGCAGCACCGGGATGCCGGCCGCCACCAGGGCGCCGAACACCACGAGCAGCAGGATCAGCGTGATGGGCACCGAGGTCGCCTCGGCCTGGCGGAAGTTCAGCGAGTTGTCGATCGCCCGGCCGATGCTGCCGTCGCCGGTTTCCGCGATATGCAAACCGGGATAACGGGCCTGGACCGCGGCGACCGCGTGCTGGTCGGCCGCGACCAGTGCGTCCGCGTTCGACACGGGGCGCAGCACCTGGAAGGTGACCAGGGCGCTGCGCCCGTTCGCCGAGACCAGGGATCCGTTCCCGGGGCTGAGCGGGGACCGGATGTCATCCGCCCCCTTCGGCACGGCGCTGAGCGACGCCACCACCTGGCGCGCGGCCTGCTGCATGCTCGCGCTGCGGAAGAACGTCTCGCCGGGCGTGCGCGCCTGGATCAGCACCGATTCGGATCCGGAGCCGAAGTAGGCCGGGTCGGCGTGCTGGAGAGCGCGCTCCGCCTGCCCGGCCTGGCCGGGATCGAAGCTGGGCAGGTTCCTGCTGCCCATCAGCTGGCTGACGGCGAAAACGGCCGCGACCATCAGGAGCCACCCGAAGACGGCGGTCTTCCGGTGCCGGACACTCCACCCGGCGATCCTCTCGACGGCGGGCGCACGGGGCCGCCGTCTGCGGTGATCCTGGTCGCCAGGATCGATTTCAGGCAATACTGAACCAAACGACTGGCGCATCATGGCCTCTTTCTCAGTGTCTGGTGCTTACGGTCGTCGCCCCGCCTGTGAGCTGGACCCTCACGGGCGGGGCACTGTCGTCTAGCGGGACGGGCGGAATTCGCTCCCCGGCGCGCGGGCCGGGACGGGCCCGGGCCGCGGCTGGAGGCGAACGCTTCCATGTGACGCTGGGCCCGGGCGGGCGGCCAGGCCGGGCCGCCCAGGTGCGGAGTAAGCCATCAGCACGAACGAAACGATCAGGACGACGACGCCGGCGCCGGCGGTGATCCAGGTCGTGTTCGGCCGTGCGGTGATCCTGCTACGACGGTAGGGGCCAGACGGGGGGAATTCGAGGGAGTTATCCCCCGTTTGCGGCCGGGCCGTACAGAGCGGCTGGCACATCATGGCCTCCCTCGGGGTGTCACGGTCTCCGTCGCCAGCCATCCGCTGCGACGGGCCATCTCGGGCTCGCCGCCCGGGGTTGGCTGTCCCGGTGCCTGGTGAAGAGCGGCGGGCGTTTCCGCACCTATGAAGCTGGACCGTCATACCGGTGCGGACTCATCGCCGGGCTCGTCCGGCAGCATGAAATCGCGGTACGGGACTCACGACATTTCGATGACAAACGTCAGGTTGCCGCCCCCCATCTCAAGACATATCGTGGCTGTCATCCAGTCGCTGTTACGGAGGCATCATGGCTACGGGATCGAATATTCGCGTGGGGGACGCCGAACGTGACGCCACCGCCACGCAACTGCGTGAGCACTACGCCACCGGCAGGCTGACGCTCGATGAGCTGAACGAACGGCTGGACCAGACGTTCAAGGCCCGTACCGGCGCGGACCTCAAGGCGGTGACGCGCGACCTGCCGACGCTCGGCAGCCCCTGGGCTGGCGCGACGGCGGCCGGCGGCGGCTTCGGGGACGGCGATCAGTCCCACCGGACCGGCCAGCTGCTGGGGGGCAGCCAGTCCCAGTGGGGGCCGCAGGGCCCGGGGGGCCAGTACCAGTGGGGCGGCCAGGGTGACCCAGGCAATGGGTTCGGTCCCCGGCGGCGCGGGCTGTCCGCCGTCGCCTCGGTGATTCCGATCCTGCTCGGGGTGTGGGCGCTGCTCGTCCTAGGCGGCCTGTTCGCGTTCGGGTTTGGCGGCGGGCGCCCGCTGGCGGTCGTGTTCGCCCTCGCGGCGGTAGCGCTGATCCGGCGTTTGTTCGGGGGGCGCAGGCGCTACGGGCGGCGTTACGGCCGCTGCGGCAGGCGCTGGTAGCCGCGGCGGCAGGCGCCCGTCCGTGCCGGTGTTCACCTGGCCACATCGGGCCGTACCGCCCAGCTGAGCTGGGAGCTCGCCTTCCGGGCGTTACAGGCGCGGCCGGCGGACTTATCGTAGAAGGGAACAACCTGGTCCTGGCGAGCATGGGAAGCCTGTGACAAACCGAAACGACGTCCGTGCCTCGGACGCGGAGCGCGACTCGGCAGCGGCTGCGCTGCGCGAGCACTTCGTCCAGGGACGGCTGACGCTCGAAGAGCTGATTAGCCGGCTGGACACTGCCCTGACCGCGAGAATGCGGAGCCAGCTGGACAACCTGCTGGCCGACCTTCCGTCACGCAAGGACCGGCGGCCCACGGTGCCAGAGCCGGAGCCGGTCGTCTTCCCGGCCCGGTACGCCGCGGTCGCGATCCTGATCATCGTGATGGCGGTCTGGCTGGTGCTCGCCGCCTGGTTCTCCCAGCGCGGGTACGGCTACGGATACGGCGGCTACCCGCCCCACTAAACCAGCCGGCTCACTAGCGGCCGGTCGCGCGCAGCGGGACGACCAGATACCGGAAGTCACGTACGCCCTGGTCGGCGTGCACGCCCATGATGACCGCGGGCTTGGTGGCGGTGTTGAACTCCAGGCGGATGGTGGCGCCAGGCCGGGAGGCCGGGGCGGCCTCGGGACCCAGCGGGCCATGATCACCGGAACTGGCGCCGATGCCTGCGCCGGCTGGCGGCGCCGCCTCGGCCCGCCCCGCGTCCGGATCCCCGGCGTGCGGCGCGGCGGCGGTGAGCCCGGCCGCCGTGATCCCGTCGAGCAGGAAGTGCGGGCTGAACGCGATCACCGGTTCGGGGCCCTCGAAATCTGCCCGGACCGTCTCACGGGCGCGCGCCCGGCCCTGCGTTTCGGCCTCGATCGTGACCTGGCCGGCCCCGAAGGACAGCCGGACCGCGCTCCCCCGCTCGGCGACCAGCGACACCCGCCGGACCGCCTCGGTGAACGGGCTGGCGGCACGTCAGCCCGGCAGGCGAGGTCGGCGGGGAACCGGGAACGGTACTTGATGTACTCCCCGGCGATCAGCCGGGTGGTCAGACGCCGGCCGCCGGACTCGAAGCCGATCATCGCGTCGGCCCCACGCGGCGGGGTCTCCGGTGCTCTGGCCGGCGGGCCTGCGGTACCGGGCGGGCCGGTAACAGTCCCGTTCGGCTGATTACTGGCCGGAACCCGCACCGGGCCGGCTGCCGCGTCCGACCTCAGCCTGATCGTCACCGGCACGCCCGGCGTCATGGTCCGTGCGGCGTCGGCCAGCGTCCTGGCCGGGACGAGGAACTCCCCCTCGCGGCCGGGCCGGGCCGGGCTCCACGGCAGTTCGCGGACGGCCAGCCGGTAGCGGTCGGTGGCCGCCAGCGTCATGATGTCGCCGCCGACCTCGATATTGACGCCGGTCAGCAGGGGCAGCGTGTCGTCGCGGCTGGCCGCGGGAGCCACCTGGCTGATGGCGGCCGCCAGCGCGCCACCGTCGACCGTCCCCGCGGTCTGCGGAAGCTCCGGCAGGTCCGGGTACTCCTCCACCGGGAGGGTGACGAGCGTGAAGGACGCGCTGCCGCAGGTCAGGCTCACACCCTCGGGGTCGTCGGCGAACTCGACCGGCAGGCTCGGCAGGCTGCGGGTGATCTCGGCCAGCAGCCGGCCCGGGACCAGGACCGTGCCCGGCTCGGCAACGTCGGCGTCGACCTCGACCCGGGCGGACACCTCGTAATCGAAGCAGGACAGGGTCAGCCCGTCCGCCGCCTCCAGCAACAGCCCGGACAGCACCGGGATCACCGGCCGGGCCGGCAGGGCGCGCGATGCCCAGCCGACCGCCTCGGCCAGTACGTCTCGATCCACCTGGAACTTCATCGCCGGCCCCTGGCCCGCGTATGGTCCCGCCGTTCGGTACGGCCTCGCCGCCGCTGGTTTTTCCTTGCCATGCACGCATACTGGCACGCGGTACCGACAGTCCAGCCCCCTCCGGGCCGGAAAATCCGGTGATACCCGGTCAAACCGCTTCGCTCAGCGCGAAACCGGCCAATGGCGGGGTCAGGGCGGCCGGGCGGGGTCAGGGCGGCCGGGCGGGGTCAGAGCGGCCGGGCGGGGTCAGAGCGGCCGGGCGGGGTCAGAGCGGCCGGGCGGGGTCAGAGCGGCCGGGCGGGGTCAGAGCGGCCGGGCGGGGTCAGAGCGGCCGGGCGGGGTCAGAGCGGCCGGGCGGGGTCAGGGCGGCGGGGCGGGGTCAGAGCAGGCCGGGCGGGACTGACGCCAGCGCAGCCTCGATCGCCTGCGCCAGCGCCCGCGCGGACTCCGCGGTCAGCTCCACCGCGACCCGGGCCGACGGGCCCTGGCCGGGGTTCAGGAAATCGATGTTGAGGCTGTGCTCGGCGGGCGCGTGCACCGGGTGGTCGTAGTAGACGCTCGCGTCGGTGAGCCCGAACCAGCCAGCGGCGCCCTTGCCGCTCCCGGTCACCTTGATCTGCTCGGTCTGGTACGTGCACATGGACGGGTTCCTCCCGACGGTCAGGCGGCCAGGTAGCGGCCGAAAAAGTCCCAGATCCGGTTCCAGCCGTCGTTGGCGGCCTCGACCCGGTAGGCCGGCCGGTTCACCGCGAAGAAGGCGTGCCCGGCGTTCTCGTAGGTGTGGAACTCATACGTCTTGCCCTGCGCCTTGAGCTCCTGCTCCAGCTCCTGGACCTGCTCCGGTGACGGGTGCGTGTCCTCCGCGCCGAACAGCCCGAGCAGCGGGCAGGACAGGTCCTTGGTCAGGTGCACGATCGGGCCGGCCTTGAGCGGCATGCCCTCCGGCGGGTTCCCGACCACGAACGCGCCGTAGCAGTCCACCGCCGCATCCAGCGGCAGGCTCACCGCGGCCAGGAACGACTGCCGGCCACCCGAGCAGTAGCCGATCGTGGCCGCCTTGCCGTTGGAGTTCGGCAGCGAGCGCAGGAACGTCACCGCGCCGCCGACGTCGCCGACCAGCCGCTCGTCGGGCACGCCACCCCGGGCGCGCGCAGCGGCCGCGGCGTCATCCGGGCTGGCACCGGGTGCCTCGCGGGTGTACAGGTTCGGGCAGATCGCGTTGTAGCCGTTGACGGCGAACGTCCGCGCGATCTCCTTCATCTGCGCGTCATAGCCGGGCATGTGGTGGATCACCACGACACCGCCGAATGGGCCGGGCCCGAGCGGCCTGGCGTAGTACGCCTCGATCTGGTCTCCGCCGTGGCCGACGATGCTGATGGTCTCGGCCATGATGGCGTCGTACATGTGCGGTCCTCTCGATGGACGTTCTCATCGTGTGCCGCCGGGTACGTTACGCCCGCACGCCCGGCCGCCCTGCGCCAGGGCCGGCCCCGCAGTGGCAGACTCCTGATCATGACCTACATCGCCGCCGGAGACCGGTACGAGAAGATGCCCTACCGCCGTTGCGGGCGCAGCGGCGTGGACCTGCCCGAGATCGCCCTGGGGCTGTGGCAGAACTTCGGGGATGATCGCCCGCTCGATGTCCAGCGGGCCATCCTGCGCCGCGCCTTTGATCTCGGCGTGACGCACTTCGACCTGGCGAACAACTACGGGCCCCCGTATGGGAGTGCGGAGATCAACTTCGGGAGGCTGATGCGGGAGGACTTCCGTCCGTACCGCGACGAGCTGATCATCTCCACCAAGGCGGGGTACGACATGTGGCCCGGCCCGTACGGCGATCACGGCTCCCGGAAGTACCTGCTGGCCAGCCTGGACCAGTCGCTGAGCCGGATGGGCCTGGAGTACGTGGACATCTTCTACAGCCACCGCTCCGACCCGGAGACGCCGCTGGAAGAGACCATGGGGGCGCTCGACACCGCGGTCCGGTCGGGGCGGGCGCTGTACGCCGGGATCTCGTCGTATTCCGCCGAGCGGACGGCGGAAGCGGCGGAGATCATGAAGCGGCTCGGCACGCCGCTGCTTATCCACCAGCCGTCCTACTCGATGCTCAACCGCTGGACCGAGGGCGGCCTGCTGGACGTCCTGGAACGAGAGGGCATCGGCTGCATCGCCTTCTCGCCGCTGGCGCAGGGCGTACTCACCGGGAAGTACCTGAACGGCATCCCCGAGGGCTCGCGGGCCACCCAGCACGGGTCGCTGACGTCCGACCAGCTCGGCGAGGAGACGCTCGGGCACGTCCGGGCGCTGGCAAACATCGCGGGTCGGCGGGGCCAGTCACTCGCGCAGATGGCGATCTCGTGGGTGCTGCGGGACAGGCGGGTCACCTCGGCCCTGATCGGCGCGAGCAGCGTTACCCAGCTCGAGGAGAACCTGGCCGCCGCGCAGAAGACCGGGTTCAGCGACGAGGAACTGGCCGAGATCGACCGGCACGCCGTGGACGCGGGGATCAACATCTGGGCCGCGTCGAGCGCCCACTGAGCGGATGTCACCGCGAGCCCGGGGCGCCGTCCGCCAGGCCGGGCTCGCAACCTGACCCGTTCCGCCCCCTCCTTAATGTTTGGGACAGCACACCGGCCGGTTTGGTTATATGGCGAGCGGAGCGCACGAACTTCGTGGTCGTGGGGGCACGACCACGCCCGCGGCGGTTTGCCGGGGCACGGGTAAAAGACTTGCTTTCCGGCCGCGATCTTCATATCGTTGAGTCACTCAACAGTTGAGCAGCTCAAGGAAATGGTGGGGATGGCCGCGGTGGACCACGGGGTGCCGGAAATGTCAGACCCTCGTGCGACGCTCGGCTCAGGAGGTGGATGCGTGCCGGACGGTTCACGCGATGACGAGCTGAACCTCTGCATCATGGACGCTTTGTCCCAGATCGTGAAGCGAGCTGCGGCGTTCGGGCAGGGGCTTGCTCAGGGTCTCGGGCTGTCCGTCAGCGACCTCGTGGGCCTGCACAAGCTGGAGGAGCCAATGACCATGAAGGAGCTGGGGCAGCGCATGCACTGTGACCCGTCCTTCGTGACCGTGGTGACCAACGGCCTGGAGAAGCACGGGCTGGCCCGCCGACAGACGTGCGAACGGGATCGGCGGATCAAGCACGTCACGCTGACCACCGAGGGCGTCTCGATGCGGCAGCGGCTGGAGAAGGAATTCGCCACCCGGATGCCGTGGGCCGAGGCCCTCGACACCGGTGAGCGAGAGTGCCTGCTGACGCTTCTGCGGAAGATGATCTCCGCAGCGGATTCGGCCGCCGCCCACCATGGAGACGACTGGCAAGTCAGCGCTGACGAGCCCGCGGAGACGGGAGGCGACCCTGCCACTAACTGATCGGGACGGAAATATCTGCTGACGGCCGTCTCGTTACCCCATCAGACGCCTGAGAATTCCGCTCCCGCCACCTACCGAATGCGCACCGCAGGTGTCACACCTGACGGCCGCACAGCGTCAATAAATACAGCGTCGTCAATAAATACAGCGTCAATAAATCGGGGATTCCGCTCGGATGCACCACGGTGCCGGGCACGTCGTGCCACGGCCTCGGTTCACTGCGCCCTTGAACAGCCGTACGTGTCCTCACGCAAGGGAGAAATGACTTGTCCGCCACCTCACGCGACACCCGGCGCGAGGCTCCAGCGGCAGGCTCGCCACCCGGCGAACCGGCTCCGAGCCTGGCCGTCGAGGCTGTCGAGGAAAACGTCAACGTCGCGACCCGGCAAGCCCCGGGCGAAGCCGCGGCCGCGGACCAGCGACCGCGGCACCTGGGCCTGGCCCTTGCCGTCATTGCGACCGCGCAGCTCATGGTGGTGCTCGACGCGACCATCGTGAACGTGGCGCTGCCGCACATCCAGCACGCGCTCGGCTTCTCCGGCACCAATCTGGAGTGGGTCGTCAACGCCTACGCGCTCGCGTTCGGCGGCCTTCTGCTTCTTGGCGGCCGCACGGGCGACCTGCTCGGCCGCCGCAAGGTCTTCATCGCCGGCATCCTGCTGTTCTCGCTGGCCTCGCTGGTCGGTGGCTTTGCCACCAGCCAGTTCTGGCTGCTCGCCGCGCGAGTGGCGCAGGGGATCGGCGGAGCCTTCGCCGCCCCGACCGCACTGTCGCTGGTCGCCGTCACGTTCCCGGAGGGACGGCCGCGTAACCGGGCGATGGGGGTCTACGCGGGAATGAGCGTGGCGGGCGGCGCGGTTGGCCTGATCCTGGGCGGCCTGCTGGTCAACTTCGCGTCCTGGCGCTGGGTGCTGTTCGTGAACGTCCCCATCGGCCTGCTGGTTGCGCTCGTCGCGCCGCGCGTGCTCGGTGAGTCGCAGCGCCAGCGCGGTCGGTTCGATCTGCCCGGCGCGATCACGGCCACCGCCGGCCTCACCCTGCTCGTCTACGGCCTGTCCAGCGCCGCGACCAGCCCGAACGGCGTGTCGCACTGGGGTGATACGAAGGTGATCGGTTCGCTGGCCGCCTCCGTTGTGCTGCTGACCGCATTCGCGGTCATCGAACTGCGCAGCAAGTACGCGCTGCTGCCCGTCCGGGTGCTGCAAAACCGCAACCGGGTGGGCGCGTACCTGATCATGCTGTGCGTCGGCACCGCGATATTCGGCATGTTCTTCTTCCTCACGATCTTCGTGCAGACCGTGTGGGGGTACAGCGCGCTGAAGACGGGCGTGGCCTACCTGCCGATGGTCAGCATGATCATGGTGGGGTCCGTTCTCGCGTCGCAGCTGGTAGCCCGGATCGGTGCCCGCGCACTGATGCTGGCCGGTTCACTGACCACCACCGGCGGCATGTTCTGGTTGTCGCGGATCAGCGAGCACAGCACCTACGCCACCGGGCTGCTCGGCCCGATGCTGGTCACCGCGCTCGGCATGGGATTCCTGTTCGTGCCCATCTCCCTGGTCGCGCTCCACAAGGTCCCCAACAACGACGCCGGCGTTGCCTCCAGCCTGGTCAACACCGGGCAGCAGATCGGCGGCTCGATCGGGCTGGCGCTGCTCGGGACCGTCGCGTGGAGCGCGGTGGCGAACAATGTCCGGAGCCAGACGGCGGCGGCCACGGCCGCGGCCGCGAAGGCCGGAGCGGCCGCGCATCCGCTGACACACGCCCAGGCCGCGGCGCTTCAGACATCCATCTACAATCACGCCCTGGCGGTTGGCTTCTCCCGCGGGTTCCTCGTCTCGGCAGGAATTGCCCTGCTCGCGTTCGTCGTCACGGTGATAACGATCCGGGTCAAGCGCGAGGACCTGGCCGGCGTCAACCCGATGAGCGCCCCCGCGTAAGGAAGCCACGAGGACGGAAACAGGGCCGGGGAGGTTCCTGCTCGCGGGAGCCTCCCCGCCGGGCACCGGGTTCCCGGTGCCCGGCCTAGCCGAAGGTGAACGCGCAGGCCTGGACGCCGGGGTCGGGGAACGTGATCTCGAAGGTGCGGTCGGTGACCGGCCCGGGCTGGCGGATCAGCTGGTACAGCCGCTGCTGCGTGGCCATTCCGCCGCCCTGGCCGTCCACGTCGATCCCGTGCGCCTCGCCGGGCGGCTGCCCGTCGAGGAGTACCCGGAATCGCACGGACGTTCCTGGTGCTACCGGCCCCATGACGAGATGCAGGTCGCGGGCGCGGAAGCGGTAGGCAATCTGCCCGCCAGCCGTGTTCAGCGTGATGGCCTGTTCCTCCGCGGTCCAGTCGCCGGACAGGGCCCACTGATTGAGCCGCAGCCGGGCGGGGACGGCATAGACGTGCGGCCTGCCCGGTACCGTGCCACCGGGAGACGCGAAGTTCTCGGTACGCGCATAGCCGGTGTAGTTTTCCGGCGATCTCAGCGTGGCCCAGTCGGCGGCGGCCTCGATACCACGGGCATCGACCGAAACCAGGTCATGGCCAATGCCGCCGAATCCGGCCTCGGCCAGCAGTTGCTGGATAACCATTTCCGACTGCCGGTACTCGCCTTCGCCGAAGTAGTGATGGCGGATCTGCCCCTGCGCGTCGGCGAAGTAGAGGGCGGGCCAGTAGTGGTTCCCGAAGGCCTGCCATATCGCGTAGTTGTTATCGATCGCCACCGGGTAACCGATTCTCATGTCCTTCACGGCCTGGCGGACGTTGTCGGCGTCATGCTCGAACGGGAACTCGGGGGTGTGCACGCCGATCACGACCAGCCCCTGGTCCTGGTACTTCCCGGCCCAGGCGCGGAGGTAGGGAAGCTGCCGTAGCCAGTTGATGCAGGTATAGGTCCAGAAGCTGGCCAGGACGACGTTCCCGCGCAGGCCGGCGTGCGGGGCGGCGAATTGAGCCACCCGGTCGCGCCGCCGAGAGACGGCAATTCACCCTCGACGGGCAGCCGGGCCGCGGCCGTGTGCAGCCCGGCGGGGACGGGCCAGTGTGCTTTCATGACGATGCCTTCCGATGGCTGGATGCCAGGCCCTGGATGCGGCCAGGGCGATTCCGGGTCCATAGGGGCCGACGCTCCATAACTAGTCCCGGTATCCACAGTCGCGTTTCAGGTGCCCCGTCGCGCCTGTGTCATCCCTGGCCGGCACCCTGGTCCCGGCTCCCTGATCCGGCCCGTTACCAGTACGAAAATTCTCGCACCAGCACGTCGACCAGCAGGTCGCGCCGGCGACGGTAGCGGGCCCGTCCGGAGCGGATCTGCCGGTCGCAGGCGTGTGAGCCGATCAGGTCGGCCAGGATGAGCTGCCCAGGGCTCTCGGTCTCCAGCGCGCTCAGCCGCAACTGCTCCAGAACCGGGTCGACGAGGCGGGCCGGCACACCCGAAAGCAGGATCAACTTAGTCTGAGTAGCGTTGGATCCTGACCGTGGCACGAAGAATTTCGGTCCGCGCCAGGCAAATCCGCTGTGGGTTACGTACCACGGATATCTCGTACATTCCGCTTCGAACGGAGACGGCCGATGCGTACCACGACAAGATGGGCTCCCTTTGGGCTGGTGGCCGTGGCGCTTATCGCTGCGGCATGCGGCAGCTCATCGACGACTCCCCACAGCTCGAGCAGCCCGTCAGCGGCCGGCGCTTCCGCCGCGGCCTCGGCTACGGCGAGCTCATCCGGGACGGCCCTGAAGACCGCCACGATCGGCGGCGTGACCGTACTGACCAGCGCCAAGGGCTTCACGCTGTACTCGTTCGCCCCGGACACGGCGACCAAGTCGAACTGCAACGGGGCGTGCGCGACATACTGGCCGCCGGTGAAGGGCCCGGCGACCGCGGGTTCCGGCGTCACGGGCACGCTCACCACGATCACGCGCTCGGACGGCTCGCTGCAGGCCGCCTACGACGGGCATCCGCTCTACACCTACGTCGGTGACACCGCACCGGGCCAGGCGAAGGGCAACGGGCTCAACCTGTCCGGCGGTGTGTGGCACGAGGTGACCGCTTCCGGCGGCGCGGCGCCGGCCCAGAGCCCGTCATCGGGTTCCGGTGGCGGCGGGTACTGAGCGGCCGGGTGACGGCCGGCGGCCGGAAGAGCACGAGGTGACGGAGCAGAGGCGGCCAGCCGTGCGCGCACGGGCACGGCTGGCGCTGCGGCTGGCCGGGGGCGGGCTGCTGGTCGCGACGGGCGCGATTCACCTTGACCTGTACCTGACCGGCTACCGGTCGATCCCGACGATCGGCTGGCTGTTCCTGCTCCAGGTGATCGCGGCCTTCGGGCTCGGTGTCACGGTGCTGGCGACCGGCGCATGGCTCGCCGCGGCGGCCGGCGCCGGGTTCGCCCTGGCCACCCTGGGCGGCTACCTCCTGTCCTTGTGGATCGGCCTGTTCGGTTTCACGGAGGTCCGGACGACCGCGGGGATCGTCGCCGGGGTGATAGAGGTGGCTGCCTTCGCGGCCCTGGCGGGCCTGGCGGCTCTGGCGGCTGCGCCCGGCAGCCGCGGCCGGCCCGGCACCCGGGCTGGCGCGCCGGGCAGCCGGGTGGTTGCGGCATCCGTCGCCGCCGTGTCCGTGGCGGCTTTGGCGGTGCTCGGCGCTTCCGTGGCGGTGGCTAACGGCCCGGGCGCGACCGCCGCGGGAGGCAGCCTGGAGACCACGCACATCGGCGGCGTGACGGTGCTGACCAACGCGGAGGGACGCACCCTGTACTGGTTCGCCCCGGATACCGCCACCAGGTCGGCCTGCTACGGGACGTGTGCCGCATACTGGCCGCCGGTGCAGGGAGCCGCGACCGCCGGCCCGGGCGTCACGGGCAGGCTGGGCACGATCACCCGGTCAGACGGGTCGGTCCAGGCCACCTACGACGGGCATCCCCTGTACACCTATGCCGGCGACACCGCCAAGGGCCAGGCCAACGGCAACAGGCTCAACCTGAACGGCGGGCTGTGGTACGAGGTAACCCCGTCCGGCTAGCCGCCGGGAGTCAGGACGCGAGACGACGACGCAGGCCATAGCCGCCATCGCCAGGCCGGGCGCCACTGGGCGCGGTGCCGCAGCCCTCATCTGCCCGGCGGGGCCAAGGCCCTGTGGTTCCTGTTCGTGCTGTTCATCCCGCTGATCGGCGTGCTGGTCTGCGCAGCCATGGCCGTGGCGATCCCGGACTCATGGCCGCCGGGCACTGTTCACGAGCATTTGCCTGATACGGCACTTTGCAGATTGCTTGCCGAGGTCTTCACCTGCGTGACCGCTGGCACGACCGCCGTGGCCGCGGTCGCCGGTGGCTGGCCCTTCGCGGACTTGATCGCGGTAGCCAGGGCCGACAGCGAGTTCTGCAGCGCCGAGGTCTGCGACGGGAACGCCGACTTCGCGTCGCTGACAAACTTATTTGCGCTGGTCTGGACGCTGCTCAGCGCGGTTTGCAGGGAGCCCAGGCCGTTCTTGGCGACGTCGACGTTGTCGAGGTTGCTGACGGAAGTCTTGAAATTGGTGGCGTCGGCGCAATAGGACGGCGTGCTGCTGCACCCGGCGGCAAGCCCGGACAGGACCAGGGGCAAGACGGCGGCCGGGAGCAGCAGCCATCTGTGCGTGCCTGGCCGATCTGCTGATTTCATACGTCCTCCAGGGTGCCGGTGTTTCGGTGTTTTCGGTGTTTTCGGCCTGCGGGGTGAAAGAGCCCATGTCCGGCCGGGGATCGGCGGGTTAACTACTTCGCTGGCGGCTTGCCGGACGGCCTTGTCGATGTCCTTTGATTGCTCACCGGGCCAGTACAGCCGCGGCCTTGCGCCCCGTCGCCGTCCATCACCCCTCAGGCTCACACCCAGGCAGGTGACCCGGCATCACCCGCCGGCCGGATTCACCTAGGTGGAAATGGCCTCAGCCGGGGTCATCAGGGCGACGGCCAGCCAGGGAACCAGGACATAGGGAGTGGCCGCGAGCGCCATCCATCGCCAGAGCATGCGCCCTCGCGGCCGACGATGCTCCCACCGGAACCGCAGCGGCATCGGGTCCGGAGCCCGGGCCAGCCGCCGGATGGGACTTTCGGCCCTGGCACCTCGCAGCCCGCCGTGATGGTCGGACTCAATGGGCGATGTGCGCGCGCGTGCCGTTTCCGGGGGCGGACCGCTTCCGATTCCGCGCTCGAAGTTCGGGTGCCCGGCGGTGCCGGCTTTAGCGATTGCCCGTCCGCGCCTCGCCAGGGTTCTGGCCCAGCCCGAGTGGCGGGTGGCGCTGGTGACCGGCGGTCCCGCCATCGGGAAGACCGTGGCCGTCGCGCAGTGGTTCGAGACCCTGGACCCGATCGCCCGGGAATGGGTGACTCTCGACGTCGGTGATGACCGGCCGGAGCGTTTCTGGCTCACGTTCGTCCTGGCCTTGGACCGCGCGGTCGCGGGTGCCTTCGGCCCGATGGCGGCGGCGGCCACGGAGGTGCATCGGCTGCCGCCGGAGTTTCTGGACCGGTTGCTCACCGCGTGGTCGGCCGTCACCGAGCCGCTGATCATCGTGCTCGACGACATACATCACCTGCAGAACCCGGAGATCACCGAGGGGCTCGGCTACGTCGTCGAGCATCTCCCCGCAGGCTCGAGGATGGTGCTGACCAGCCGGGTCGACCCGCGCTTGCCGGTCAGCCGGTGGCGGGGCCGGGGCTGGCTCGCCGAGCTCGGCCAGCGTGATCTGGCGTTTACACTGCCCGAGACCGCCGGGCTATTCACCGCGCTCGGCGAGTACCGCCTCACCACCAGTGACGTCGAGGGGCTCTGGCGTCGCACCGAGGGCTGGGTGGGTGGCGCGCGCCTGGCCGCCGCCGGGCTCAAGGATCGCGCCGACGTCTCGGCCGCGGTGGCCGAGTTCTCGGGGCGGACCCCGGTGGTGGCCGATCTGCTTGCCGACGAGCTCCTGCACTAGGCATGCTCTGTGAAGCCGAACGCCAGGCGACGGCCGCTCTGCAGGCGGCTCGCGCGTTCGGCCTCGGCACCCACCTGGGCACGGTTGACGCCCATCTTGCGCTGGCGGGAGTTCTCATCGACCGCAACGAGCTCGCGGGCGCGATCGCGGCGTTCCGGCGCCTAGAGGAGATCCTTCAGGCCTGGCCGGAGGCCCGCGTCTACGAGGTCCTGCTCCGGCTCGAGAAGGCGCGGGCTGCCGCCGCGCTGGACGATTTCGACGACGTGTTCGCCACCCTGCACGAGGCCGACAGGCTCATCGAGCATATTCCGCGGTCGGCCCTGCGGTGCCTGGTCGATGCGGCTGCCGCCCGCTGGCACCTGCAGGCAGGCGAGACACGCCAGGCTGAGGAACTGATCGCCACGCTGCCCGATGGCGGCCTGGCGTACACGCTCCTGCGTGCCCGCTTCGACCTGGCCTGCAGCCGCTTCGATGCGGTGAAGTCCCGCCTCCAGCGGGCGAGCCTCGCGACGATGCGCGACCGGCTGACCGGTGAGCTGCTCCTGGCTCGCGCCGCCCTCGAGTCCGGCAATGATGCCGCGGCGCATGTGACGACTGCGGTCGGGCTCGCGGCCCCCGAGCGCCTGGTCCGGGTCTTTCTCGAAGAAGGCCCGGCGGTGACCCGCCTGGCCCGGGCGGCCGCGGAATCGCTTGGGACCGAATCCGGCACCAACCTACTGGTCGCGCTGGGCGCTCCTCCCCCACCTCGCAGCCGTCCGCGCCAGCCGGCGGCGCTCCTCACCGAGCGCGAACTGTCGGTGCTGCGGCTCTTGCCCTCTCGCCTCATAAACGCCGGGATCGCGACCGAATGCGGCATGTCGGTGAACACGGTCAAGTGGCACCTGAAGACCATCTACGCCAAGCTGGGGGTTTCCTCCCGCGCGGAGGCGGTCGAGCGGGCCCGGCTGCTCGACCTGCTGTGACGGGCAACGCGTAGCCCTTAATGGCCCTTTCGCGTTGTCCGGGGATGGCGCGACGGGAACCTGCCCGGTCCCGGCTTTCGGCTCCCAGTACGGTGCCAGGGGTGCCGCGTTGTCGCGGTCCGTCACTGCCGGTCGCTTCCGGGCTGCTGAAATTACTTTCGGCCAGTGAGGCAGCGCACCCTGTCCGGGTGGGGCGGAGCCACCCCCGATCGAGTTATGCTCCCACGGCGTACGGCTGCTCCAGACCCCGGCAGCAGGAGCTTTTGGGCCGGGGAGGGTGATGGGCGACAGGGCGGAGGACGGCCCTGGGCCGGTCCTGGTTGCGACGAAACTCCGTCCGCCGGTGGTGCGTGATCAGGTCGTTCCGCGTGAGCGGCTTGTGGAGCGGCTGCGGGCCGGGTCGGGTCTGGCGCTCACCCTGGTGGCGTGCCCGGCGGGTTTCGGGAAGACCACCCTGCTGGCGGCGTGGCACCAAGTCGAGGCGGCGCGGAAGCCTGTCGCGTGGCTGACGCTGGACGAGGGCGACAACGATCCCGTGGTGCTGTGGTCGTATGTGATCGAGGCGCTCCGCCGGGCCTGCCCGGCGATCAGCCTGCCGGCATCACTGCAGCTGGCCGGCGCAGCGTCGATCGTTGACATGGTGCTGCCGCGGCTGGTGAATGTGCTGAACGATCTGGGTGAGGTCACGCTGATCCTGGATGACTTCGACCGGCTGGCCGGCGGCGCGGCCCGGGAGAGCGTGGCCTGGTTCGTCGATCATGCACCGGCCGCCGTCCAGCTGGTGCTCTCAACCAGGACCGAGCCGGACCTTCCGCTGGCCGCGCTGCGCGCGCACGGTGAGCTGCTCGAGCTGCGCGCCGGTGATCTGCGGTTCACGTCCGGGGAGGCGGACGCGTTCCTGAACGGCCGCCTGGGGCTCGGCCTCGCGCCGGCGGAGGTGGATGCTCTGGTCGCGCGGCTGGAGGGCTGGCCGGCCGGGCTGTACCTGACGGCGCTGTCGCTGCGGCGCACTGCCGGCCGTCACGCGTTCATCAGCGAGCTGGGTGCCTCGAGCCGTCATCTGCTCGACTTCCTGGAGACGGAGGTGCTTCAGGCGCATGATCGGCCGATGCAGGCGCTGATGTTCCGCTCCTCCATCCTGGAACGGCTGTCCGGCCCGTTGTGCGATGCGGTGCTGGACCAGCAGCATTCCGGGCCGATGCTGGACGCGCTGTCGCGCAGCAACCTGTTCCTCATCCCCCTGGACGGTGAGGGCGGGTGGTACCGCTTCCACCCGCTGTTCGCCCGGCTGCTGCGGGTCGAGCTTGAGCGGCGCGAGCCGGGCACCGCCCCGGCCCTGCACCGCCGCGCGTACGCCTGGCATCGCGATCACGGGTTGACCGGCGAGGCCATCGCGCATGCGATCGAAGCCGGCGCGCACGCCGAGGCCGCCGGGCTGATCGAAGCCTCCTGGGCCAGCTACGCCAGCTCCTGCCGGTACGACACCGTCCTGGCCTGGATCGGGCGGTTGCCGGAGGAGATGCACAGCGGCCAGACGGGGCTGCTCCCGGTCAAGGCGTGGATGCTCTCGCTGTCCGGCAAGCGGGAGGAAGCGGGTCAGGTCATCGCGGCGGCCGGACGGCTGGGCGAACCTGCCGGAAGCCCCCGGCCGGACGGCTTCAGCTCGGCCAGCGCAAGCCTGACGATGCTGCGGGCCTGCTGCCCGTGGGGTGACGTCGGCGCCCAGCTCGAAAACGGCCGCCGCGCCGCGGAGCTCGAAGGGCCCGGATCGGCCTGGCGGCCGGTGGCCTGCTGGGCGGTCGGGGTGGGCCTGTACTTCCGGGGTGAGCCCGGCGAGGCCGGCCGCTGGTTCGCGGAATCGGCAGCGCTGGCACCGGCGAGCGGGCAATGGCCGGCTGGCGCGTCGTCGCTGGCCTACCGCTCGCTCATCGCGGGTGAGGCGGGCCGCCTGGAAGAACAGCGGATGCTGGCCGAGGGTGCAGCGGAACTCGTCCGGGAGCACGGCACCGAGAAAGCCAGCGGCGTGGTCCCGCTGGCGCTCGGGGTATCGCTCGCCGCGCGCGGCAGGCCCGAGCAGGCACAGCCGCTGATCGGGTATGGTGCCGCCTTGCTGCGTTCCCGGGGCCAGCCGGCCGAGCTGGCGATGGCGCTGCTGCACCACGGATCGGTACTGCAGGCCCTCGGCAACCGCGAGCGCTCGCAGACGGTGATCACCGAGGCACGAGCCGTCATCGGATCCTGTCCCGATCCGGGGATCCTGACCGGGCGGCTGAGTGCGTGCGGGCGATCCCATCGGCCGGGCACCAGGTCAGCAGATGAGAAGCTGACCGGGCGGGAGCGCAGGGTGCTCCAGCTGCTGACCAGCGATCTGTCCGAGCGCGACATCGGCCACGAACTGTACGTGTCGCACAACACCGTCCACAGCCACGTCCAGTCCATCTACCGCAAACTCGGCGTCTCCTCACGGTCCGGCGCCCTGCAGCGGACCCGCGAGCTCAGGCTCCTGTAGCCGCGGTGCCCGGCTAGACGCGCGCTTCACCTAGGTGGAAACGGCCGGCAGGTGGTGACAGGTCACCTGCCTGAGTGTGAGCCTGCGGGTGATGGGCAGCGACCGGGCACGAGGCAGACGGTACCGGCTGGTTCTTCGGGGCGAGCTGGGCGAGCCGTTCGGCTTCCTGTTCGAAGGGATGCAGATGGACCGGGTTGCGGGCACCACGGTGCTGACCGGCCGCGTGATCGACCAGGCGCATCTGCACGGGCTCATCCAGCGGACCCAGGAGCTGGGCCTTGAGCTCATCTCCATCGGGCCGGCGGACGAGGGGCCAGATGAGACCGAACGCCCGGCAGGCTGACCGCGCCGAGAGCCGCGGCGCGGCGGAACGGGCAGCTGGTTCGGATCGAGCCGTAAGCAGGCCCGCGCGATCGCGGCGGAATAAACGGTCTCGCCGGGCGGGCATAGCGCCGAAGAATGACGCACCGCACCGAGCTGGTGTGGCGCGAAGTGCGGAGATTGGAGCCGATGATGAGTGTGCAGGCGGCTGAGGCTGGGCCCCGGGGTGGGCACCGCTACCAGCTCGAGTCCGGGCTGGACCGGATGACCCCGGCGGAGCGCGCGGAGCGGGGTAAGGCGGCGCGGGTTGCGGTGCCGCGGGACAGCCATGCGGTGTTCGACCCAGGGCCGGGCCGGCCCGACCCGATCGGCCTGCTGGAGGAGCAGGCGAAGTCGCGGGTGCCGGAGCTGGTGCCCATCCGGCGGGGCCGGATGATGGTCTCCCCGTTCACCTACTACCGCGGCGCGGCGCTGCCGATGGCCAGCGACCTTTCCCATACTCCGGTATCCGGGCTGGCGGTGCAGGCGTGCGGGGATGCGCACCTGTCGAACTTCGGGATCTTCGGCTCCGCCGAGCGGCTCCTGGTCTTCGACGTCAACGACTTCGATGAGACGCTGCCCGGCCCGTGGGAATGGGACCTCAAGCGGCTGGCCGCCAGCATGGAGGTAGCGGCCCGCGGCAACGGATTCGGCGGCAGGGACCGCCGCGAGATCGTCACGGCCACCGTCACCAGCTACCGGCAGGCGATGCGCGGCTTCGCCAAGATGACCAACCTGGACGTCTGGTACGCGCACGCGGACCTGGACCAGCTGAAGGCGCAGTTCGACTCGCAGATGGAAAAGCGGCAGCGCAAGATGGTGGACCAGGGCATGGCCAAGGCGCGGACCAGAGACAGCATGCAGGAAGTGGCCAAGCTGACCCACCTGGTCGACGGCCGGCCGCGGATCATCGCCGACCCGCCGCTGATCGTCCCGGTCACGGACCTGCTGCCCACGCAGATGGACCAGGAGACCTTCGAAGCCCAGATCAAGGACCTGCTCGGCAAGTACCAGCGGACGCTGGAAACCGACCGCCGGTACCTGCTCGAGCAGTACGAGTACGCCGACATGGCCCGCAAGGTCGTCGGGGTCGGCAGCGTCGGCACCCGCTGCTGGATCGTCCTGCTGCTCGGCCGCGACACCTCCGACCCGCTGTTCCTGCAGGTCAAGGAGGCTGAGGCGTCGGTACTCAGCCGTTTCGTGGGGGCCAGCACGTACACCAACATGGGCCAGCGGGTGGTCGCCGGGCAGCGGCTGATGCAGGCCTCCAGCGATATCTTCCTGGGCTGGCAGCGGGCCGAGGCCGGGCTGGACGGCCAGCAGCGCGACTTTTACGTCCGCCAGCTGCGGGACTGGAAATACTCCATCGCCATCGAGGCCCTCGTGCAGCGCGGCATGCGGATCTACGGCCAGATATGCGGATGGACGCTGGCCCGCGCGCACGCCCGCTCCGGGGACCGGATCGCCATCGCCGCCTACCTCGGCGGCTCCGACGTCTTCGACCAGGCCATCACCCAGTTCGCGGCCGCGTACGCCGACCAGAACGAACGCGACCACAAAGCCCTCGTGGACGCCGTCGCCTCAGGACGTCTCACCGCCGAACCCGACCTGTGAGATCCCGACCGGCCGGCCAGTAGAGCCAGGAGCGGAAGGCAATGACGGCTGTCCCGCCTGAGAGCCTGGTCACCGAAGGAGTCCGCAGCCTGGAGGTGCGGTGGATCTTTCCGGACCAGCTGGAGGCTGCGGTGGCCGGATGGTTCGGGCGGTTCCCGGCCGCGACGGAGTCGCGCCAGGACACCTACCTGCTGGATCCGCCGTTGCGCGGGCTGTCGGTGAAGGTCCGCGGGGGCGGGGCACTGGAGGTGAAGGCCTACCGCGGCAGCCCGGGGATCCTGGAGGTGCCGGGCCGGGCCCGCGGGCGGATGGAGTCCTGGCAGAAGTGGTCCTTTCCCTGCGGCCCGCTCAGCCAGGACGGCGCCGACCCGGCCGGCTGGAGGCCGGTACGCAAGAGGCGGCGCATCAGCCGGTTCTCACTGGCCAGCGGGCGGATCGTGGCGCGCGCCCCAGGGCCGGGCCAGCAGCCGCGATGCGAGGTGGAACTCACCGAGGTCCGGACCCGTGGCCAGCACTGGTGGACGCTGGGATTCGAGGCGACCGGCCCCGCCGATCTGCTGCGCAGCACACTCCAGGCCACCGCCGCGCTCGTGTTCGCCCAGGCCCTGCCCGGCAGCGTGGAACCCGGCCCGGACCAATCCAGGTCCTACGCGCAGTGGCTAGGCCAGCGGCCCGGCGCCGACAGTGACCTTGGCGCCTGAGAGGGTGCCGCATGCTAGCGCGATATCGCGAAGCACCCCAAGAGTCTCTAGCATCCCTATCTGCTGCTCCGGTCGGGCAAGAGCGACCGGGCAGGCACCGCAGCGTCCTCCGCCGCCTGCGCATCCGCGCAGGTCAGAGACTAAAATCAGCTCCCGCGATAGGACTCGAACCTATAACCTGCCGGTTAACAGAAGGCCTGTCACAGCCGGGAGCGCCCGGGGCTGTCATTAGCGTCAGCCCGTGCTGCCTGCATAAAGGCTTGTCAGGGCTAACAAGAACATGTTAGCAGCCGTGCCGTCTTGTGCCGGGCAATGCCGTTTCGTCCGTGGGGTTTCTGTGGGGGCCGACCCGCCCGGAGCCAGACTTGTGGGATTTCTGTGGGGCCAGATGACCGCAGGTCAGATGATGTCCCCTGCCACCAGGGGGACCTAGCCGACCCGGCGGCGCGGGCGGCACCCGCTGATGCCGCCGCCGGCCGGAGATGCCGTCCGAGAGGCCTACTCGAGTCGCAGAAGAACTGGTGCGGCCTCCGTGATGGCTGGCGCCTGATCCCGGCCGGCGACGAGCGCGCACTGCCCGGCACTGGCCGGGCGCTTTCCGCAGGATCCAGCTTCCCCGGTTCAAGTAGCCGACGGCCGATGCCGTAGCCGTTTCGATGATCTCTGGTCGCCGGTCCGGGTCACCACGCTGTCCCGCAGCGCCTGCAAGGCCCCTGTCTGTCCGGCACGCGTGGCTCCTGCACGTGTCGCTGAGCTAGGAGGAGCGCATCACGCGCAGCGCCGCAGCGCTCATCGCCAGCACTGAGAACAGGCTGATGGGTACCAGGCAAGCCCGGCGGGGATGCGTGAACATGATCATGTTCACGCATCCCCGCCCGCCACAGATAATGAAACTAGGCTCCCGCGATAGGACTCGGACCTTTACCGGCTGGCAAAGGTCCGTCGGCAGAGCGTCCCACTGGCCCCCGTATCTGTCGTCAGCCCGCCTCACCTGCGTAAAGGATTGTTACGGACTTGCACAGCAACCCTAGCAGCCACGCCAGGACCTACCGAGCAACGCCACGATGACCGCAGGTGTTCTGTAACGCGCCACCCCGGCGGCGGACTTGCGGTGATCCTGCCGGGCCGCTACCTGCCGCCTCAAGCCAGGTGCGGACGTGGCGTGTCGCCCGCGCGGCCGGCCCGTTCGGCGGCGGCGGTGATGTTGTGGAGCATGCCGCCGAAGACGAGGCCGTGAAACGGCGCAATGGACCGCCAGTAGGAATGACCGGCGAGCCCGCGCGGCCGGAAAATCGCCCGCTGGCTGTAGGTGGTCATCCCGTCATAGTCCTGGCCCACCGACATCTCCAGCCAGGCCAGGCCCGGCAGTTTCATCTCCGCGCGCAGCCGCAGCAGTGCTCCCGGCTCGATCGCCTCGACCCGCCAGAAATCCAGGGCGTCGCCGACGAGCAGATGCCGGGGGTCGCGGCGGCCGCGGCGCAGTCCGGGACCGCCGGCCAGCTGGTCGAGCAGCCCGCGGACGGGCCAGGCGGCCGGGAAGGAGTACCACCCGGTCTCGCCGCCGATGCCCTCGATTACCCGCCACAGCGCCGCGGGCGAGGCATGAACGACGCTGTTGCGCGCGTCGACGTACAGCGATCCGCCGGCCCACGACGGGTCGGTCGGCAGCGGGTCGCTGGGCGCGCCTGGCGTCGCGGCCGACGACCAGCGGGTGGAGACGGCGCCTTCGCGGGTGTGCCGCAGTGCCAGGGTGATGGCCTGCCCGAGGGGCAGGAGCCCCTCGGGCGGGTCCGGGATGTACTCGGCGATGTCGTGCTCGGAGCAGATGACCTCGTTCCTCAGCGACTCCACGAGCGGCATGGCCAGGCTGACGGGCACCGGCGTCATCAGCCCGACCCACAGTGACGACAGCCGCGGCGTCAGCAACGGCACCTGCACGATTATCCGCGGCGTGAGCCCGGCCACCTTGGCGTACCGGCGCATCATCTGCGCGTAGGTGAGTACGTCGGGGCCGCCGATGTCGAACCGGCGGCTGACGTCGGCCGGCAGCGTCGCGCTGCCGACCAGGTAACGCAGCACGTCCCGGACGGCGATCGGCTGGATGCGGGTGTCCAGCCATTTGGGGGTGACCATGACCGGCAGGCGCTCGGTGAGGTAGCGGAGCATCTCGAACGACGCTGATCCGCTGCCGATAATCACCGCGGCCTGCAGCGCGGCTGTCGGCACACCGCTAGCCAGCAGGATGTCGCCGACCTCCGCGCGGGAGCGCAGGTGCGGCGACAGTTCCCCGGCCCGGCCAGAGATGATGCCGCCCAGATAGACGATGCGCTGCACTCCCGCGGCTTTCGCGGCAGCGGCGAAGGTCCCCGCCGCGGTGCGGTCGCGCCGTTCGAACGACGCGTCCGTGCCGAGGGAGTGGATGAGGTAGTAGGCGACGTCCACGCCCTCCAGGGCGCGCCGCACCGCGCTCTCGTCCGCCGCGTCGGCGACCGCGATCTCAACATCGTCCGACCACGGACGGTCGCTGAGCTTCCGCGGATCGCGTGCCATGCACCGGACCGCGTATCCCGCGCTCAGCAGCTCTGGGACGAGCCGTCCGCCGATGTACCCCGAAGCACCGGTAACCAGGCAGCGCACTGGCGATGACATGCTGTCAAGTATCACACGGGCCCGCCGGGGCGATCATGACCGCGGGGCTGCAGCCAGGCCTGCGCCCTCCCGCCCGCGCGTCGAGTCGATCTGGACGTTCCCCGAAGGCTACGAGGTCACAGCCCGGGCCGCGACCGGGACCGCCACCCGGCTCCGGCGCAATCAGGACCGACCTGGGCTTTGGATCCCAGGCGAGCTGTCCGGCATCGATATCGCCTCCGTAGCGGGCGGGATACCGAGATCGGTGACGGAACGTAATTGGCGACCAGGAAAGTGTGACGAGCACGTGATGAAATGCTGATCGCTCCGGCTGGTACCCGATCGAGGCCAGCACGCCGGAGAAGCGGCTGCGGTTCTATACCCGCCGTCCGGCCGTCATGGCCGCCTCTGCCCGGGTCATGACGGCCGGATGTGCCATTTGATCCCCTCGCCGCCGCGAACCCGGTTCACCGCCTCGCCGAACCGTTCCGGTCGCAACGGCTCGCTGAGCAGGAGACGCGGATCCACCGCCCCGCTGGCGAGCAGGTCCACGGCCTGGCCGAAGCTGCGCAAGATAGCCATCGGCCCGGTGATGACGATTTGTCGTTATAAACCCGGAACGGCGAGACGCTGATCGCGGCCCGGGCTGCGACACACCGAAGACCACCATCCGCCCGCCATGGCCGAGCAGCCCAACGCGGTCTCGATCGCCTCCGGCACCCTCGTCGCATCGACCGCGACCTCGAAGCGTGCCCCATCGAGCGCGGCGGCGTCGGTGACGGCCTGGGCAGCGCCCAGCTTGCGGGGCGACCCCCAGCCGTGCGCTGACCCTGTGTTCAGGACAGCAACAGGACCCGCCCTCCGGCATGCAGCAGCAACTGCAGCAGCAGGCCCGTGGTGCCGGCCCCGATCACCACGACCGGGTCGCCAAACACCGGGCCCAGGCGCCGCATGCCGAGCACCGCGCACGCCAGCGGTTCGGCCATCGCCCCTGCCCAGGTTCACCTCATCAACTCCCATGGGCGAACATGAATGAGATCAGACGGAGCCCGGGCGGCCCCTTCCACAGTCCCGGCCCTTGGGCCGGCCGGGCCGGGTCTGTCAAGCCCACTGGGCTCGGCGTTGGCTCGTGCGGCCGCGGACCTGGCTGGTCAGAGCTGGTTTAGCGCTGTGCGCATGCCGGCCTGTGCTTGTTTGCCGAGCCGCTCGAAGACGGGCCTGAGCAGCGGGGCGAGGAGACGAGACGGGCCTTTGAAGGTGAACTCGGCGGTGTAGGTCACCTCGGTGCCGGCATCGATGCTGCGGAAGGTCATGGTGTCGACGGCGGTGACGGTCTTGTTCTCCCCGCGGAGCCGGATGCGCTTACCGGGCACGAACTCACGCACGACGTAGGTCAGCTGGGTCTCCCGGCTGAGGAAGGCGGAGGTGTTGAGGTAGGTGGTGCCGGCCCGTCCATCGCCGTGCTGGGTCACGGTGACCACGGTGCCCGGGTCCCACTGGGTTGTCGTGGTGAAGTCGGAGAGGTAGCCGAACACCGCGTCCCGCAGCTTGTCGACGATGACGGTCTTCTGCAATTTCATGGTGTCCTACGGGTTCCCTGGTGCTGGGTGAGGTGGCCGGGGCCGGCGTGGGTCAGGTGAGTGAGGTGCGGGCCCACAGGGCTGTCCAGGCGCGGGCGGGGACGAGGCGCGCGGTCTTCATCAGCAGCGCCATCGGGGTGGGGAAGACGATCTCGGTGCGCTCACGCTCCAGTCCGTCGCAGATGGATCGTGCGGCCTGGCCGGCATCGATGAAGGGCATGGGGAAGGGGTTGCCGGCCGTGAGGTCGGTGCGGACGAAACCTGGGCAGATCGTGGTCACGTGTACCCCGGTCCTGGCGATGTGGACGCGCAGGGACTCGAGCAAGTTGATCTGTGCCGCCTTGGTCGCGCCGTAGGCTTCGGAGCCGGCAACCCGCCAGTATCCCTTGCTGCTATCAGCCCATTTACGGGCGTTAAGCCGGAGATACCGCGTAGCCGCAGGTTGTGCCGCCTGGCGGCGGTGCATTTCCATTCTTTCCAGCGGACCTGCCGCAGGCGGCCGCTCCCGGCCGGGCCGCCGACACCGCAACTCTGCTGCTCACTGCCACGGATCAGATTCTCGGCACGCACAGTGACCGGGCCTGCCGGCAGAGGACATTCGGCCCTTGGCGGCTCCCTCCGGTGTGCCCGATCATGGAAGCGGAGATGATCAAAATGTCTGTTCTCGTCGTGTATGCGAGCAAGCACGGCGCAACCCGGGGGATCGCCGGGCGCATCGCCGCGAGCCTGCGGACGGCCGGCTGCAAGGCCGAAGTGCGTTCGGTGAAGGATGCGGGTGATCTGGCCGCCTACGACGCCGTCGTGATCGGGAGCGCCGCGTACGAGTTGCACTGGCGAAAGGAAGCCACGGAGTTCGTCCGACGCAACACGAAGGTCCTAGCCGCCAGGCCCGTGTGGCTGTTCAGCAGCGGTCCGCTCGGCACCGAACCCGCCGACGCCAAGGGCCGGGACCTGCGCACGGTGACAGTGCCGAAAGAGATTCCCGAGTTTACCGAGGCACTGCATCCTCGCGGTCACCACGTCTTCTTCGGTGCGCTGGACCCCGGCAAGCTGACCTTCGCCGAGCGGTCGCTTCGCAAGCTCCCGGTCGCCCGCGCGGCTCTTCCCGAAGGCGACTTCCGCGACTGGCCGGAGATCGATGACTGGGCAGCTGGCATCGCCCGCGAACTGGCAACCGCAGCCTGAGCGCAGCGCACCCAGACACGGGGCCGGCGGGGCTGTCTGGCGGGGCGCGGCGCGCACGGGGCCTGGCTTGCCCCATGTGCTGTTGCCGGCATCGTGCTTTGCCTCTGCTACGTGAGGATGCCTGGCACCCAGCTTGCCACCCCCGATGCGGCATCAAATGCGCTGCAGGCGTGGGACATGCTGCACGGCAACGTTCTCTTGCGCGGCTGGACCGCGTCCGACGTGTCCTTCTGCATCACGGAGCTCCCCGAGTACCTCGTCGCGGACATGGTCCGCGGCCGGGCCCTGATGTGGTGCATGTGGCGTCAGCGTCCACATACACGCTGCTCGTGCTCCTGGTTAACTACGCGGCATGCTTGCCTCGCGTGACACGTCGCCGTCAAGCGTGGTTACCGCACCCGCCTTGGCCGGCGCTCACAATCCAGCCGCGAGACGCCATAACGACCAGTTATGCGCGGTAATGACCTGACCAGCTGAACGCTCAAGGGCCGTTCAGATCAGGCGGCACTGCGCGCGGCTAATCACTGGCACTCGACCAGTCTCTGTGGCGGTCCAACGATCTTCGGCGGGTCTCGCCAGCAAGATCACCTCGGTCTCCCGTCACCCTCGGTCGACGGCATGTGAGGGCCGTCGAAGCTTCCCTTCGATCTCTGAAGTCCATGGGCTATCGAAGCAATCGGGGACTTGCGGCTCTTTCATCGAAGATCAGTCCGCGGCATCCTCCGAAGATGGGAGCGAAGTCTCTTACCGCGGGGAGCTGTCTGCTGTTGACCTGCCTGTGCGCAGCGTGTGGGCCGGCAACACCACCTGCGCCTTCGACTCCACCGGCCACTACTACGCCGCCGGCGACTTCGGCTGCGGCGCCTGTCAGGACCGCTACTCTTCCACCGCCGACGACGGACCCTCCAACCACGGCCCCGGCCCCCACATCGCGCTGCCCGGAGTACTCGGCGGCGGCCTACGGCATCGACCCGAACCGGGTGGCCGACACCGGAGGCGGTGCGCAACTGGTCACCGTCGTCGACCCCTCAACGGCGAGCTTGGCCGGGACCTTTACAGCCTGGGCTAGGACAGCCAACGGCTGCTGGAGCCCGGTGTCGTTTGCCGGGCAGCCCGCGCAGCCCTTCCGGGCCGAGACGGGTTATGGTGGTCTGCTTCCCATCTCACAGCGAGTGCCCGGCGACTGGGCCACCCCCACTGGCCTGTTCCCGTTCGGCACGACCGTCTATGGCAACTCGACCGTGAGCCCGACCACCCGCTACCCGTACCACCACCTGGTGTGTGGTGACTGGTGGGACGAGCAGCCCGGCAGCCCGGCCTACGACACCTTCCAGCATGTGCCCTGCGGGATCGCCCCGCCGTACGGCGACGATTCTGAAGCCCTCTGGACCGAGATCCAGCCCTACCAGCACTTCATCGACATCAAGATGCCCCACCCTCCGGACAACGGGGCCGGCATCTTCCTCCACGACGACATGCCAGAGGGGTACACGGAAGGCTGCGTGGCCCTACCCAATGCTGAGCTTGATGCCGTGCTCGGGTGGCTAAATCCCGCCGATACCCCGCACATCCTGATCGCCGTCAGCTGACCTGCCGGACAACAGCGATCGTTGCTTTGGTCCTGTGGACGGCAGCGAGCCGAGAACGAAACGAGAATCGGCGTGCTGGCCACCCTGACCTTCCGGCTGGCCGTGTCCTGGGCGCCCAGCGGCCCGGCTGCTTAGCGCTGTGCACGCCGTGTTCGGCGCTGAATACTGCTGCGGAGCGCCTGGTACTCCGCCGCTGGCTCATCGCTGGCTCATAGCCGCCGATGCTGTCCGCTTCGGCCAGCGCGCCCAGCGCCTCAGCATGGCGGCCGGTCTTCGACACCGAACTAGCCAGCCAGGTCCAGGCCTGAGCGCGCGTGTTCACCTCGCTGATGCCGAGGCTGAGCGCTTCCCGGTGGGCGGGGATCGCTCCGGCTTCCTGCCCGCGGTTATTCCGGGTCACCGCCAGCCAGAACCAGCCCTCCACCGACGACGGACCCACGATCACCGCCTGCTCGAAACAGGCGGCTGCTTGTTTCAGGCACCGCCGTTGCCGCAGCGCCAAGCCCTCAGCGAGCGCTGAAGGCCCAGGTCGTCTGCCAGCAGACTGGCCGGTGGCTGGCTTCTGTTCCATCAGGCCGCAGATTACCCATTACCGCATACCCAAAGTCAAAATGGCGCCGGCAGCGAAGCCGTCCATAGCGGCGGGACTGGGTGCGTTCTCCGCGGCCTTCTCCATCACTTAGCGTGATGCCATCTGTCGGTTAACCTATTGCCGACCGAGTCGAGGCGGTACGATATGACCGGTCTCGAGGTCGCCGTCGAGGGGCCCGCCGATGCTGCGCACGGCCCGGCCGCCGCTGACCAGATGGCGCCTGACCTGGCGCGCGCACTATGCGGCATGACAGCGCGTGGGGTCTGGACTGGCTGGCGCCTCGTTCGTAGCCTCATCCTCCATGACTGGGCCTGCGCCGAGCGTGACAGTCTGATGAGCCCGGGCCAGCTGAGCATCGCCAGGGTAAACCTCTGCCGGGCGGGTCTGGGCGGCCGCTATCGGGCTTCAGCGCGGCGTTCAGCGCTGGAATGAAGCCTAGTCTTGCCTCATGGGCAGGCCCGTACCGAGGACGATCTTCACCTCGTACGCGGTCGCCTGGCTCTACCTGGCCGGCTTCATTGCCGCCGAGGTGGTCTACGCGGCGCTGTCCCGGCATGACCAGGCGGCGGTCCTCGGGTGGGCCAGCACGAACGTGCATAACCTGCGCCGTCATCCGGCCGGCTCCCTGGTGGCCTCCGCGTTCGTTACCCAGGCATTCGCAACCGCCTGGCCCGCCCTGATCGCGCTGGCCATGTTCGGCGCCAGCCGGGTGCTGGGTAACTGGCGGACGGCGCTGGTGTGCGCGGCCGGGCAGGTGACCGGCACGCTGGTCAGCGAGGCAATCGTCGGCTACCGGGTATCCCGCGGGCTGCTTCCGGCGGCGGACAGATACATCATCGACGTCGGCCCCTCGTACGTGGTCGTGTCCGCGATCGTGGTGGCCTTGCTGTACGGCTCATGGCTGGCGCGAGCCGCGGCGGCGCTCGACCTGGCGCTGCTCGTTGTCGTGGGTAACATCTTCGGCGGGCTGAGTCACCTGGACGTCGCGGCCGTCGGCCACGTCACCGCGATGACCGTCGCGGCCGTCGGCGGCAGCCTCCTGGTCTGGCAGCTGCGGAGGCGGCAGCGCCGGCCGCTCCGCCAGGACCGGGCCGGCGCCCCCGCTGGCTAGCCGGCAGAGCCGGACGAAGATCAGGTACAGCAGACGGAAGGACACTGCGGATCGGCATGCCCTACGGCCATGCCTCGCCTATTGCCCCAGGTCACAGGAACAGGCAGACTTCTGACACCCGCACAGGGCACGCGGAGAGACAATGTCACCAGCGAGTTCCCGGTCATCGGCATTATGTGGGTGACCTTCGGTCACCTGCGCCCTTCGGGCCACGTAATGCCTGATATGCACGGTGATCGAGGCGCAGCGCTGCCCAATCAAGGAGCCTCACGATCGCCTCCATATCAACCATGACCGGACGTCTCTGCCGAGTCCGCGGCGGATCGTGACGCTCCAGATTGACCTGTTCTGCTTGCCTCGGATGGCGGGCACCAGGCGTTGGGCAGCCGCTCCGAACGGCGGTTCACGAGCGTCGCACAGCTCATAAGGCAACTACGCAGCGTGACGGGCGGCAGTGTTACTGCGCTACACCATCCGGCGACGGACCGGGGCCCGGTCCAGATCATTGTCATCCGATGGCATTGCTGGCTCCCGTGGCCTTCCGCGTTCACCTGGGACCCAGCCGCGGCTGCCCAGCCCTGTCTGCTCTGCAGCGGCCGGCGCCTTTCCCGCGGTGCACGAGCAGGCAATGCGCCGGCTTACCGAAGTGACCGGCCTCATCCCTGTCGAGTACCCGACGACGCGCAAGGTGGGAGCGACACCGCAGGCGCGTGCTGCCGATATCAACGCCGCTTTCGCTGATCCGGCGGTCCGCGGCGTCCTCGCCGTGGTCGGCGGGGAGGACCAGATCACAGTCATCCCGCACCTGGATGCTGGACTCGCCCGGCGCGACCCCAAACCCTTTCTGGGAACGAGCGACAACACCAACGTTCACCACTGGCTGTGGGCGAATGGCATCGCGAGCTTCTACGGCGGGTCCTCCCAGGTCCACCTCGGCCCAGGTCCCGGTGTCGACGACGTCCACGCCCGGTCTTTGCGTGCCGCTCTTGTCACCGGTGAGACGCTTGAGATCACAGACCCCGGCGAGTCGGAAGACGTCGGGGTGGACTGGGGCGACCCGCGTGCTCTGGACCGCTTCGGTGACCGCGAGCCGACCGAGCCGTGGAGCTGGCACGGCCCCGCTCGTGCGGTCACAGGCCGGACCTGGGGCGGCTGCCTTGAAGTCATCGAAGAGATCCTCACCGCAGGCCGGTTCCCTTTCGATCCGGACGTCCTCGGCGGCGGCGTTCTGATCATCGAAACCTCAGAAGAACTCCTCCCCGCGCGTAACGTCGGATGGATCGTCCGCGCGCTGGGGGAACGCGGCATCCTCGGGGCCGTCGGCGCGGTGCTCGTGGCCCGCCCGCCGGTGTCCGACTTCGCCCGTCGCCCACCTGCCGAGGAACGTGCCCGGTTGCGCGCCGAGCAGCGCGATGTCGTCGCCGGGCTCATCGGCCGGTACAACACCGAGGCCGTCGTTTGTGTCGGCGTTCCGTTTGGCCACACCCGCCCCCAGTGGATCATCCCGCATGGCGGCATGATCACCGTTGACGGCATCGCGCGCCGGGTCGTCGCCGACTACTCATAGCCGCGCAGATCATGCCCGGAGCACAAGCTGGCACACAGATTGCCTTGTTCTGTACGCGCTAGCTGAGGTGCGTCGAGTATCACCGAGGCGCGCCGATCGGCGGATACGCGAACAGCCATGACTGCCGAGTGAGCTGCGATCTGCGATCAGTAGACCGCAGAGGCGCAGGTCGGCGCTCTTGGGGAGTGCATCGTCTGGGCCGCGCGACTGACAGCGGGCCGGCCGTTGCCGGGCAGGAAGCTGGTGCAGGCCATGCGCAGTTCGCGCAGGCCTGCCAGGATTCTGCCAGCGTCATCGTAGATGCGTGCGGCCCCAAATCCCCGGCTCTCACCGGGTGGTCTGGGGCCTCACCTCACGTCCTCCGGTTTCCCCTGCGGGCTTTCCTCCGGTTTCCCGTTTGCCCGCCGGGTTCTTCCCCTTCGCCCGCCGTCCTCTGGTTTCCCTTCGTCCGGCGGTCTCCGGTTCGGTCCCTTCGGCCGTTGCCCGGTTCCGGTTCCCGTCGGTTTCCCTCCGGGTTCCCTTTCCCTTGAGCAATCTTCACCTTAGCGCTGCCGCGCGGCGGTTCCCCAGGCGTTGGTCCCGGGCGGCAGGGACCAACGCCACCAGTTCTACCACCCCGCTTGGATCGCGCGATCCGCCTGCACGACGGATGGGCAGCGGCTGGGCACGATGGGATGCCGCAACAGAGTCGCCTGTTACGAGCGGCCGCGAGCGCAGGACATCGCCGCGCCCGAACTGCCCAGATCGGCCGTTACTTACGCGCACGTGCGGGCTGTCGCCGGTGCGGAATGTGACCTGAGGTGCGTGCTTGCCGGGCAGGTGCTCAGCGCCGGGCGGCGGGCTCCACCGGGTGTGTTCTGTCAATTACCGGAGCAGGGTGAGACCGGGCTGTCGGCGGCCGCGGTCAGCCAGCCCGGAAGCGCGCGGGGATCTGGCAGCGGAACATAGTCCTGCTCAGCTCCGGCATAGGTCCAGGCCGGGCCGTGGTCGGCCAGCGCCGTCAGGGCGGTGATGAGCCGGTCAACGTCGTCTGCGCGGCTGCCGAGTCCCAGGCTGGCGCGTACCGCGGTCCCGGCCGGGTTGAGCCTGGCCAGCAGCGGGTGAGCGCAGAAGCGGCCGTCCCGCACGCCGATGCCGTGCTCAGCGGACAGGTATTGCGCGACCAGCGCTGCGGGCCAGCCGTCGACGGTGAAGCTGACGACACCGATCCGGTCTGCCTCGTCCGGCCACAGCCGCAGCGGGCGCACGCCGCCGATCCCCTCCAAGCCGCCGCTGAGGCGGCGCAGCAGCGCACCTTCGTGCGCCGCCACCGCGCCGGCGGGCAGCGAAGCCACCTGCCAGCAGGCGGCAGCCAGCGTGACAGCGCCGACGACGTTCGGCGTGCCGGCCTCGTGCCGGGCAGGCGACCCGGCCCAGTCCGTCCCGGCGAGCCGCACCTCGCGGACAGCCCCGCCTCCGGCCAGATAGGGCGGCGCCGCGTCAAGCCAGTCCCGCCGGCCGACCAGCACGCCGGCTCCGAACGGAGCGTAGATCTTGTGCCCGGAGAACGCGAGATAGTCCAGGCCGGCCGCGGCCATGTCGATGCGCCGGTGCGGCACCAACTGAGCGCCGTCCACCGCGATCCGGGCACCGTACCGGTGCGCGACCTGCGCGAGCTCCGCCAGCGGCAGGCACTCGCCGGTGACGTTGGACGCGCCTGTCACCGCGAGCACCGCGGCAGGCCGGCATGCGAGTTCTGCCCGGATCGCGGCGATCGTCTCGCCGAGCGTGGCCCGGGCCGGGACGACGCGGCCCTGCCGCGCCTGCCAGGGCAGCAAGTTGGCATGGTGCTCGATGTCCAGGTACACGACCGGTCCGTCAACGGCGGTGGCGAGCAGGTTGAGCGCGTCGGTGGTATTGCGGGTGATGACGACGACGTCGCCGTCACGGGCGCCGACGAACGACGCGATCTCGCCGCGGGCAGCCTCGTAAGCACTGGTACACACCACGGAGGCATATCCCGCGCCACGGTGCACGCTGGAGTACAGCGGCAACAGCTCCGCGGCCCGGTCGGCCACCGCGGCCAGCGCGGGCGCGCTGGCCGCATAGTCCAGGTTCACGTAGCGGGTAGTTCCGCCCGCGACAACGGGGACCTTCAGGGCGGCTCCGACGAGCTCGGCCAGCGGCAGGTCGCCGGCCACTGAGGACTGCCGCGCCGCCGGACCGGCAATCCGGGCCTGCGGCGCAGTGAGGGTGATGGTCATCAAGGTCTCCAGCGCAAACTCGGGGACCCGAGTCAGCGGGTCCGCGCTTGCCGTCCCGGCTGGGAGCAGGCCGCGTCCTCACCCGGGGCACCCCACCGCGGAGGAGGGTTGCCGGCCAGCAAGCCGGGGCTTAGCGCTGACACTCATGACGTATTCAGCCACGCTACCAGACCGGCACCGCGACGCGTCAGGACGCCGCGCCTGCCGCATCCGCTCACCAAGCATGAACGCGCCGCCTTTGATCCGGCCGGCATTCCCGCCACCCCAGATCGACCCGATCTGCGCGCCGCATCTGATAAGCGCCGCGGATCCCGCGGCCACACAGATCGGCGGATACGGTTGTCAAGCGCCGGGCTGGGCCGCCTACCGAACGTGACCTATGGCAGGCTACTCCCGACGCGTTGCCGGCGCTCGGACCGCCGAGTCGGTACTGGGCATCCGCCGGCGTTGATGGTTTCATCCGTGCGGCCGGCTCCGGCCGCCGCCGGAGAGCGCGGGCATCCCCGCACGCCTTCGGATCCGGCCTGATACGGTCCGGCCCAGGGCCGCGGCGCCGGGCCGCGAGCGGGAGGATGGGCACATGTCCATGGCCACTGACGTCGTCGACGCCCAGATCGAGGCCTATCGGGCCAGGGACGTCGAGCGGTTCTTGTCGTAGTACGCCGACGACGCTTCCGTGGTGCTCTTCGACGGCACGCCGATGTTCGCGGGCAAGGAGGTGATGCGGGAGCAGTACGGGAAGCTGTTCGCCGACAGCCCCGGCCTGAACCTCACCATCGCCAGCCGCATGACCGCCGGGGACTTCGTGGTCGATGAGGAGCACGTTTCAGGCTTGCACTTCGGTGACATGCCGACCGAGATGACGGCCATCAGCGTCTGCCAGGTCACCGCCGGGAAGATCTCCAAGCTGATGCTCCCGTTCTGACCAGCGCCGGCCAAGGCGAAGGCGCCAACCGCAGCAAGGGCACACCTACCGGGTTGCGGCCACAGGTCATGAGCGCAAACAGCATCGTCTACCCGCTGCGCCGGATCGCCGGCTCTGGGCGGCTGAGAGCCGTGCCAGTTCCGCGGCGGGCGCGCAAAACGTCCAGTTCGGGGTATCCTCGGGGCCGTCGAGCAGGCGGAACCGGGCCCGCGCTCCGTGTGCGCTGCAGGGTGGCGGTGTCCAGCAGGCCGATGCCCTCCGGGTACGCGGCGTTCTCATAGTTCCTGGAGCGGAACGGGCCTCGCCGTGATCATGAGTAGTTCCGCATACTCGCACGCAGCAGCGCCGCGGTCGCCCCGTCGGTGCTGGCCATGGCTCCGTTCTCCGCCCGGCTCCGGCACACAGCCTGGCACCCGGGTCGATGGCCGCCAGACCACAGGGCGTTACGATTTTCCTTTGGGTGTTCGCGGAAGGGCACCGGTGATGTCGATGCCGCGAGACCATATCGCAGCGGACCCGGCGGGCCACGGCCGCCCTGGGGCCTCGCACGCCGACCGCGAGCAAGTGATCGAGGTGCTCAAGACCGCGTTCGTGCAGGGCCGGCTGACGAAGGACGAGTTCGGCACACGGATCGGCCAGGCGTTCACGTCGCAGACCTATGCGGAGCTGACCAAGGTCACCGCCGACCTTCCGGCCGGGCCGATGGGAGCTCGGCCACCGCGCCAGCTCGCCCGGACGCGGCCCCGCCTGTCGATGAACGCGGTCATGTCGGCAGGCGCGTTCGCGATGCTCACGGCGCTCGTGGGCATGATGGCCGCGGTCGCCAGCCGCAGCGCGATAGCGATGATCAGCGTGGCCGTGATCATCGCGATCTTGGGGGTCCTGGCATTCGGGGCCCTGATGGTCGCGTCGTGGCGGGGGAGAGCACGCTGACCGAGGGAAGAGCGAAGGTCGCTGCGCAAGCGGACAGCGAACAGCAAGACTCGATTACCGGCATGGGCTAGCGTTGCCCGCGGCCTGCCGAAGCGCTCAGATCGGCCCGTTCTGTACCGCTGCACTCAGCTGCCCAAGGGGACCTGGCCGACGCCATACCGGCGGTTTGTGTTCGCGACCAGCTGTACGGTCAGTCACTTCTCCAGGTGCATTCTGACGCGTAGCTCTATCGCGGCCGGGCCGCGTGCGACGCCTGCTTGTCATCGGTGTTGCGCAGGAGGAGCAGGGCGAGATCGGGATGTTGCTCGGCCCAGGAACTATACGTCGCCTGGAATGTGGTCAGCTGCCTCGAGCTGTACCTGACGGGCGTGCCATCTGCCCGGACCAGACGGTGCAGCCTCCGCGGCAGTGCTCTGAGCAGGCTTGCGGCAGCCTCGGCCCGGCGCGCCAGCCCGGCGGTATGGTCATCTCATCCGGGACCGTATTGGCGTCGTGCGGCGACTGCGAACGGGACGCACAGCGGCAGCATAGGACCCGTGCTCTTGATGACTGTCTTGCAGACGAGGCTGAATGCGGGCCAGCGCAACGACCGGTCGGTACGTGATCCGATGAACGCCAGGGTTTGCGCGTACGCCATGGTCGTCTTGACCAGTTCCCGTGCTTGTTCCAGCTCGGCGGGCTTCGCCTCGTTCATCAGCTCCCGGGCGCGGGCCAGGTTCAGAAACGCCAGGTCTTCCGCGGCGACGGTGTCATCGGTACCGAACCCGAGGTTGTCGATCGCGTCGGCTACGAGATCATCCGGCCCGCCGGGAAGCCCGCTTGACAGAGTGGCGCCGTACAGCGCGGTTAGCAGCACGGTCAACGCCAGCCGGACGCGGTCCCGGGGCTCGGCCCCGCCGGGACGCGCCACGTCGCCCGCCAGCTTGAGCGCACTGGTCCATGGCCCGAACCCGCCGCGGGCCACGCCGCTGAGCGCGCGGGCAAGATCCGCGGCGTGCTGGACATCAGCAGGCCCGAACTGCCCGTCGAGGCGCTGCAGGAAAACCTGGTAGCTGCCGCGCAGTTTCCCCTGATCGACGAAGCGGTCTTCCCAGAACAACAGGATCCGGACCTCATCGAACGACGTCCTGGGCCGGGCAAGCAGGCGGGGCGACCTAGCGAGCAGATCACGGACTTCCGCGGCCTGCGCGGCGGCGCCGGCGGGATATCCAGACCGGGAACCGGGCATTCCCCGCTGATGCATCCACTCCGGCGGCTGCAGGCACCCTTCCGATCGCCAGCGTTCGATCTGGCGCGGCTGAACGCCGAGCTGCCGCGCCAGCTCACGGTCGGCCATGCTGTAGTCGCGCGGCATGAATCCCAGTCAGCAGCATGTACCCGTGATCATGAACCGGTCCGCCACGGCACGCCTGTCATCGTGGCCAGCATGCACAAGCACCACGCGGCACGGCTGTTCCTCACGGCCGGAGCGGGACTTCTGACGGTCTTCGCCCCTCACGCATGGCCGCTGATTACCGGCGGTCTCCTGCTCACGGCCACGGCGATCGTCATAACGCTGCTAGTCAGCAGCGATGAGCGGACACCTTTCGAACGCATGGCCGTACTGTCGTGCATCCCGCGCCGGATCGACCCTCGCCCGTACCTTCGCCTACCGGAACCAGCAAGGCGGAAAGGCCCGGACCCGGGATCCGCGCCAGGCCAGGTACCAGCTCGCCCGCTGCCGGAACGGCAAGCCGAAGACCTCGGGCTGGTAGAACACTGGCTAGCCGACGACGGAAAGTAACCAGTTAAATGTCTCGCTCAAGAAACGGATCGCCGAATACGCGCGGCTGGCGTCTTTGCCTTTCCCAGGCTATGGCTGCACCCAGATTATCCGGTTCTGCGTTTTTCGAGCCTTTCTTATGGTTCGTGTGGACCGCCGCCTGGCCCTGAATGGCCTGGATAAAGCGCAGCCGGGACGGTGCCGTTGCGGCCTGCGGTACTGGGCGCCTCACCGCAGTGCGGGTGTACTCGCCGGTCTGCCAGCGACGTGGCCGGGCTCTGGCTTGCGCATCCGAAAGTGTCCACCCTTCGAGGGGATTGCCCGCGGTCTCGGTATGGAAGGCCGAGGTGTGGCCGCAGATAAAGGCCGCGCGCGACCTGGGCGCCTTCATCTGCTTCGAGGAGGGCGAGGCAGGGGCTGAGGCCGCCGAAGGGACGCACCTGGGCCCGGCGTGGCGCCCGGCCCATCGTTAAGGTGCGCGGCGCGGGCGGCGGGCGGGTCAGCATCACCTGCGCGCCTGCGTCGGGATCGCCATTTCGCATGAGAGCCCAGACAACTAGGTTGAGGGCCTGATCGCCACCAGCGACGGGAGCGCTATGGACCGCGAGGGGCTGAGAGTCGTGCCCGAGGCCGCGCCCCAGGTTGAAGTTGAAGAGGAAAGCGCACAGCCTGCGGAGCACGGCGCGCCGACCGAGACGGCACCCGGTGATCATGTTCGGATCACCAGCCGACGGGGGACGTTCCGCGCGCTGCGCTCGCGGCCGTTCCGGCTGTACTTCGCGGGTCAGGTCGCCTCGGCGAGCGGAACCTTCGTGCAGCAGACCGCTATCGGCTGGCTGGTCCTGCGGCTCACCGGCTCAGCGGCGGAACTGGGCCTGGTACTGGCGGTGGGCGGCGTACCGTCGCTGCTGTTCGGCCCGTGGGGCGGGACGATCGCCGACCGGGTCAACCTGCGCAGGCTGCTTATCGGCACCCAGACAGCCTATGGTGTGCTGGCCGGCTTGCTGTGGGCACTGGCGGTCGCCGGGAAGGCGTCTGTTGCGGCGATCGTCGCGATCAGCGTGGCCGGCGGTGTCGTGCAGATCGCCGACTCCCCCGCCCGGCAGGCATTCGTCAGTTCCCTGGTGATGCCGGAGGACCTGTCCAGCGCGGTCAGCCTCAACGGCGTCGTCATGAACAGCGCCCGGGTGGTCGGCCCCGCCCTCGCCGGCGCACTGATCGTCACGATCGGCACGACTCCGTGTTTCGCGGTCAACGCACTGTCATACCTGGCCGTGATCGCCGCGCTAGTGATGCTGCGCCCGCTGCGGCCCGGCGCGCGGCGGCGGCACGCGGCCGGCGGCGTCCGTGCGGGCCTGCGGTACGCGGCCAGCCGCCAGCAGCTGTGGCTGCCGCTCGTCATGATGGCACTGGTCGGGCTGCTGGCCTTCAATTTCCCGGTCATCTTGCCCGTGCTGGCCAGCCACACGTTCCATGGCAACGGCGGGACCTACGGGCTGTTGTCCACCATGCTCAGCGTCGGCTCGGTCGCCGGCTCGCTCGGCGTTGGCCTCATCCGCCATCCCCGCCGGCAGTACCTGATGACCGCCGCGCTGGCCTTCGGGGCCTTCCTTGCCGCGACCGCTGGGGCGCCGGATGTCGCCGTCGCGTGCCTGACCCTACTGGCGACCGGGGCGGCCGCCTTCTCGTTCGTGACACTGTGCTCAACCACGCTGCAGCTGCACTCGTCTCCGGACTACCGCGGGCGGATCATGGCGCTGTGGGTGTATGTCTACATCGGAACCACCCCGGTCGGCAGCATCATCACCGGGGCGATCATCTCGGCCGCCGGGGCGCGGGCCGCCCTGCTGACCGGCGCCGCGGCCTGCCTGGTCGCGGCGGCCATCGCCTCCCGGGTGCACACCCCGCCGCATGCGGACGCGGCGCTGACCGATCTCGCCAGTGCCTAGCTATCCCGAGCCCTCCCCGAGCACGTTAGCCCGCGACAATCCGGAGTAAAGCGAAGCGAGTCGATCACAATCCGACCAGATGTTCCCGGCAGCCAGCCGAACCCGGCACCGCGATTGCCCAGTCGAACAGCGCCGTCGCGTCGTGCCGTTGACCGCCGCGAGCCGGCTGGCCAGCACCATCAAGAGGGGAGCACCACGTGGGCACGATCACTACCACCGATGGCACGGAACCCTTCTACAAGGACTGGGAAACGGTCAGCGGTTTACCTGAATAGAACGGAGACGGCAACAATGGCTAGCACTCATGTGGTCGAGTCAACGCAGGAGACAGTGCGCTCGGGCTACTTGGATCCGGCGGCCAAGCCGGTGGCGGTGATCGCGCCCGGGGACACCGTCCGGTATCCCGATACCTGGACGCACTGGGGGAACGAGGCGAAGTTCGGCATGAGCTTCGCCGACCGGGAGCCGCTGCGGCACCGGTACCCGCACGGCCCGTACTCGATGCTCGGCCCGGCGGAGGTGGTCGGCGCCGAGCCCGGCGATGTGATGGAGGTCAGCATCACCGCGCTGCGCACCATCGGCTGGGGCTGGAACTCCTTCCCGCTGGGGGTGGGGGCGCTGCCGCACGACTTCGCCGAACCGTACCTGCACTACTTCACCTTCGATGACGCCCGGACCACCGCGGAGTTCATCCAGGGCATCACGCTGCCGATGGCGCCGTTCCTCGGCGTGGTGGCGGCCGAGCCGGCCGGCGACGAGCCGGTCAGCGCGATCGTGTCCGGGCCCTACGGCGGCAACCTGGTGCTGCGGGACCTCGGTGTCGGCAGTCACCTGTTCCTGCCGGTGGCCAAGCCCGGCGGCCGGGTGTGGATCGGGGACGTGCACGCGCTGCAAGGTGACGGGGTGGTCGACCAGACCGCCATCGAGACCGCGGCCGAGGACCTGGGAATCCGCTACGACCTGCACAAGCAGGTCCCGTTGCGCGGGCCCCTTGGCGAAACCGACGCCTCCTGGATCGTCATCGGCTTCGCCGGAAGCCTTGATGCCGCGCTGGTGGCCTGCCTGCGCGAGGTCATCGGATGGCTGTCCGCCGCGGCGGGCATCGCCGGGCCGGAGGCGTACGCGCTGGCCAGCATGGCGGTCAGCTTCCGGGTGACGCAGTACGCCAACCAGAACCGGGTCGGCCTACACCTCGACCCCGCCCAAGGCGGTGCACGCGGTCATCCCCAAGAGTATTTTCCCGCCGGACATCCGCGACCGGGTGGCACGGTGGCTGCGCCCATGACCCTGCCCGCCGCCGACCGGCTGGCCATCCTCGATGTCATCATCCGCGCGGACGAGGCGGCCAGCCGCAGGGACGCCGACGCCTACATCGCCCTGTTCACCCCGGACGCCGTGCTGGACGGCACCCAGGGCCGGCACGCAGGCCGGGAGGCGCTGCGCGCGTCGGTCGGGCCGATCTGGGCCGCCGAAGGCCCGGCCACCTTCCATCTCACACTCAACCCGGTCGTCGTACCCGGACCACGCGACGGCCAGGCGGTAGCGCGGTCCGTGCTGCTGATCATCGACCCGGGAGAGCCGCCCGCCATCCGCGCGGCTGCGGTGATCACCCAGGAACTCCGCCGCGCCGAAGGCTCCTGGCGCATCACCCGGCGCACCGTCGCGCCGGCATCGGGGCGGCGCTGACGGGACCGGGCTGCCGGTCAGATGAAGGAGGAATGCCGATGGGCCGACCAGAACCGAGGGATCAGGGCGGAGACAAAGATCCGTTCACCGTCTTCCGCCCCGAGGTGTTCGAGCCGGACCTGCGGTCCATGACCCGCATCGTGCTGCGGCCGATCGGATCACCCATGCCGCTTGGGTTCTTCACCGTCGCGATCGACTCCGCGCTGGTCAGCGATGCCCCAGATCCGGGGCCGGTCGGGTCGCGCACGGCGCTGGGCAGGTAGGACGCAGTTCCTGCACGGCCAGCGCAGGGATGCCGAGCGGCAAGGAATGGCGCACGCAACGTCGCGCTCGGTGCAGGGACGTCTGCGCCGGCCACATCGAGGGAAGGGTTAATGACCAGGACCGCCGCTCGGTAAGCCGATATCCGCCAATGCCACCGGAGTGGAGCAACCATGACAGAACCCGCGCCCCGCATCGACTTCGCCAACCTTCCCGCGCCCACCGAGGGCATCCTGGTGACGTTGTTCATCACCGTCCGCAAGGTCGCGCGGTCCCGGGACTTCTACTCACGCGTCCTGGGCGGCACCGTCGTCCTGGACGAGAACCCGTGCATCGTCAGGCTGTCCAATTCGTGGATCATCATGAACCCCGGCGGGCCGCCCACCCCCGACAAGCCAGGCATCTCGGTGGTCGACTACCAGCCCGGCGACACCACCTCGATCTTCCTGAACCTGCGGGTCGCTGACATCCAGGCCTGCTACGAGGAGTGGAAGGCGAAGGGCGCGGAGTTCGTCACGCCGCCGGTCGACCGCGAAGCGGAGATCCGCTGCTACATGCGGGACCCGGACGGATACCTCATCGAGGTCGGCCAGTCCACCGGCCTGCTGCATGGCAAGCTTGCCGCAAAGCGCCCGGAGGATCTCCCGGGCTGAGCCCTGTCACCCATGCGCGGCGCCGTGCAGGCGATCCTCCTCAGCAGTCGCCCCGCCGGCCCGCGAACCGCTCGAAGATGGCATGGCGCTTGGTCACCAGTACGGCGCCCGCGCCCTGCAAGGCCGCGCGCTGTACGAACTGCTCGCGACCGCGACACCCTCACATCCAGCGAGCTGCGCATCGCCGGCCTGGCCAGCACAGGCCGGACCAACCGGCGGATCGCCCAACGCCTGTTCATCACCCCAAGACCGTCGAAACCCGCCTTGCCCGAGCCTTCCGCAAATTGCACATCAACTCCCGAACTCCCGCGCCCAGCTTCCCGACGGCCCTCTCCCGCAAGATCCGGCAGTGCCGGACGGCGGTAAACGACCCCGCGCGAGCTTCGCGGCTTGTCCGGTCGCCGACACGCAGATCACCTGGTTCGGTGCGCCCCCGGACGGCCAGTACTTCATCGAGCTTTGCGTGCATAAGGCGGATATCGCGGTGGGCGCCAGTCGCGCATCGTGGCCGGCTGGCGCAGGCCGGCGGATACGGGGGACTCGTGAACTGGACGTTCAGCGTTAAGGCATTGTTCGCCGGCCAGCTGTTCGGGCTCCATCGCCGATCGGCGGGGTCCTGCGGCTGTCCGTACCGGGCAGGTTAGCGCGGCGGTCGCTGCGAGGGCTGCGGCACGCCGGTCCGCTCGAGCGGCGCGCACCGCCGGGGCCCGGAATCGAAGTATGCTGCTGCCTCGGCGATCACTGCGGCGAGCGCACCGGCCGGGCCGGCCGGGTCGGGCCGCAAGCTGACCCGCCGGCCGCGCAGGGTCGGCAATGACCGGCGCATCCGTCCCACGCCTGCGGCCGCCTCCCGGCGGCGCCCGCGGCTGAGCGCTTTCCCGGCCCCGATGGCGTCTGGCACCAGGGAATCGACAAGCCAGTCCTCCCGGAGCGTGTTCGCTCGCGGGTAGCCGGGGACCCCGCTGGAATCCGGTCAAGAAGTGACGTTGGTCCCCTTGACCCGATCACGGCAGTGGCAAGATACGGGGCCGCTATGGACATCGTGCCGGCGCCCGGCGAGGACCAGGTGCCCCGGCTCCAGGCGTTCCGCGCTGAGCACCCGGACATCGAGATCGCCAGCCCCGCCGACTCGCACACGGGCATGTGGTCGGCTTACCGGGGCGGCAAGATCCTCGTAGTCAAATTCTGCCTGCGCCAGCTGCTCGGCCGCCTTGACGAGCTGCTCGCGTCCGGTTAGGCGGCCACAACCAGCGAGGCCCCGGTCCCGAAGTGATATAGCCGGGGCCTCACGCATGCCGTAGAAGTGCATTGACGACGCCACGCTACGGAGGTGGTCACGGTGCCGCGACATGGCGGTAATACGCCGCATGGTTCAAGGCGGCATTACCGGGCAGCGCACAGTGCCCGCAAGGGCAAGGGCCACGATGCCAAGCTAAAGGCGGCCAAGCGGAGCCGATCGGCGCTGCATGGCCAACGACCACAGACGAACTAGCCCAGGTGTCCGATAACAACGCGGAGGAGCTGCTGCCCGCGGCGGATGGCGGAGATCACCGCGCCGAGCAGGCTTTCCAGGGCCAGCGTACCGGTCAGGCTGACCAGGACCCGGCCGCGCCGGGCGGACGGCTAGGCCGGGCACGACGCATGGAACCGGCACCTGATGCCCGGTTGCGGTGCGCATCGGATCGGCCGCGTCCGGCCTGAGCCCTTCGAGACGCTGTACGCCCAGATGTTCCCGCGCGAAAGCCGGCCATGACAGTCCCGGATCTGGGGCGTGGGCTGTCCGCGGAGGCGCGCAATCGCCTCGGGTGCCGGGTCGATGCTGGGCGCACCGCACGGCTGAACTGGCGGGCGGGATCGCTTGGTGTGGTCGAGGATGGGGGTCATGACCGATCTGCGCGCGTTGCTCGCCCGGACCGCGGACCGCGTGGCGGCCTACCGCGAGGCGGCCGCGGAGGCCGCGGTGTTCCCTGACGTCGACCTGGACGCCGTGCGGGCGGCGATCGGGGGCCGGCTGCCTGATGGCCCCGCCCCTGCGGGCGAGGTCGTCGACCAGCTCGTCACCGCGGTCGAGCCGGCCATGGTGGCCACGACTGGTCCTCGCTATTTCGGCTTCGTCATCGGGGGCGCCCTCGACGCCGCGACCGCAGCCGACGTGCTCGCCGTGGGCTGGGACCAGCCGGCCTACAACCACCTGTCGTCGCCGGTATCCGCCGTGGTCGAGGAGGTCGCCGGGGCCTGGCTCGTTGAGCTTCTGGGTCTGCCCAGTGACGTGTCGTTCGGGTTCGTGACCGGCGCCCAGGGGGCCAACACGGTGTGCCTGGCCGCGGCCCGCCACCAGGTCCTCGCGGACGTGGGATGGGACGTGGAGCGCAACGGGCTTGCCGGGGGCCCGGCTGTCAGGGTCGTGGCGAGTGAGGAGCGCCATGCCACGATCGACCGCTCGTTGCGTCTGCTCGGCCTGGGCGCCGGCTCGCTCCAGCTCGTGCCCGCGGACGGGAATGGCGCCATCGACGTGGCCGCGCTCGGGACCGTGCTGGCGAGCAAGCCTGCTGGCCCGACGATCGTGTGCTTGCAGGCTGGCAACGTCAACACCGGGGCATGCGATGACCTGGCGGGTGCGGTGGCGGCGGCGCACGCGCACGGTGCCTGGGCTCACGTCGACGGGGCGTTCGGGCTGTGGGCGGCCGCGAGCCCGGCGACGCGGCCGTTGGTGGCCGGCATCCAGACCGCCGACTCGTGGGGCACTGACGGCCACAAGTGGCTCAACGTGCCCTATGACTCGGGGTACGCGTTCTGCGCTCACCCGGACGCGCACGCGGCGGCGATGGCCTACACGGCGGCATACCTCGTCGGCACCGCTCCGGCCGCCGTTCGCCCGCCCGGCGACTACGTGCTCGAGTCGTCCCGCCGGGCGCGCGGGTTCGCGACCTGGGCCGCGCTGCGCGAGCTGGGGCGAAGCGGCATCGCCGAGCTCGTCGACCGCTGCTGTGCCCTGGCCCGGCGCTTTGCTACCCAGCTCGCCGCCATCGACGGCATCTCGGTCGTCAACAACGTCGTCTTGAACCAGGTACTGGTGCGATTCGGTGAGGACGACGCGACGACGGAGCGGGGCATCGAGGCTGTGCAGCGCTCGGGCCAGTGCTGGATGGGCTCGACGACCTGGCATGGCCAGCAGCTCATGCGCATCTCGGTGTCGAGCTGGCGCACCACCGAGGCGGACGTCGACCGGTCGGTACGCGCGATCGCCGCCGCAGCGTGCCCCTGATCCAGGCCCGGGCGGCCGACACCGGCCCGGCACTGCCCGGACACCATGCTGACCCGCACCCGGCCGGGAAAGCACGTGGAGGCGACCCTGCCGGACATCGGGCAAAGGAGGTGGCCCTGGCATAACGGCGCGAGCTGCGTGCCTGACGCATCGAGTTCTTGGAGTGGTCCGAACACTTCCGCGACGCGCGGCATGAAGTCGCAGCGGTCCGCTTCTGGCAGGCCCGGACCAGCAAACGGATCAGCGGGCCGACGGCCAGATGAGCTTGAGCCACGCCAAGGGCCTGCCCCCCGACCAACACCGGGTCCTTGCTGACGGCACCCCCGGACGACTGGCCGCCCCGGCCCATCAATGCACCGAATGTTCCTTATGCACTGTCGTAACCAGCAGAACGGTTCTCCCTCTTGACGCACCGAACGGCGGATACGGATCGTCAAGCGGCAGGCAGGTGCGCTACAGAACGTTACGTCCGCGCTGGGCTGCGGCGACGGCGCCATAGCGCCCGCGCTCAGCGTGACCGTCAGTGGCGCGATCTTGATGACTGTCCGCAGGGCATGTCAGGCGGAGCGTGGCGCTGAACCCGGATGTCTCGCCCAGCCGGCCCATCACGGCCTGCATCGGCTCGTCGCCGGGTGCTACGGTGGTCGATCCATCGCCCACGGCCGTGCGCGCGCCGGTGAGCCGGATCTGCAGTCCGCTCTGCCGTGGGCTCCGGTCGCAGGCGGCGGACGTGCCGGCGGCCGTCACCGTCTCCTGGGGGTAGCGTGGGAGCGAGGCGGGCGTGGACGGTTCGGCGGTAGCTACGAGGTACTGGCATCGCACCGGTGACGGGCGGGTCCAGTGCGATGTGTGCCCGCGGGCCTGCCGCCTGCACGAGGGGCAGCGGGGGTTCTGCTTCGTGCGGATGCGCCAGCAGGACGCGATCGTGCTGACGGCCTACGGCCGCTCCAGCGGTTACTGCGTGGACCCGGTCGAGAAGAAGCCGCTGAACCATTTCCTGCCGGGCTCGGCGGTGCTGTCCTTCGGCACGGCCGGGTGCAACCTGGGCTGCCGGTTCTGCCAGAACTGGGACATCTCCACGGCGCCGGAGACCGGCACGCTGGCCGATGAGGCCTCGCCGCAGGCCATTGCCCGGGCCGCGGCCCGGCTGGGGTGCCGCAGCGTCGCGTTCACCTGCAACGACCCGGTGATTTTCCTGGAGTACGCGATCGACGTGGCCGATGCCTGCCGGGAGGCGGGCGTCAAGGCGGTGGCGGTGACGGCCGGGTACGTGTGCGCGCAGCCGCGGGCGGAGTTCTTCGGGCACATCGACGCGGCCAACGTGGACCTGAAGGGGTTCACCGGCCAGTTCTACCGCCGGACCTGCCTGGCCGGGCTGGACCCGGTGCTGCAGACCCTGCTGTACCTCCGGCACGAGACCGGCGTGTGGCTGGAGATCACCAGCCTGCTGATCCCCGGCCTCAACGACTCCGGCAGCGACCTGGACGCGATGACCCGGTGGGTGGCCGGGCAGCTCGGACCGGACGTGCCAGTGCACTTCACCGCGTTCCACCCGGACTTCAAGATGCGGGACCGGCCGCCCACCCCGCCGGCGACGCTGGCCCGGGCCCGGCGCATCGCCCTGGACAACGGCGTCCGCTACGCCTACACCGGCAACGTCCACGACCCGGCCGGACAGAGCACCCGCTGCCACCACTGCGGCACGCTGGTGATCGAGCGCGACTGGTACCGGCTGGGCGCCTGGCGGCTCACCGGCGACGGCCGCTGCGCGACCTGCGACACGCCCCTGCCAGGGGTGTTCGACGGCCCGCCGGGAACCTGGAGACCCAGGCGGCTGCCTGTACGGATCGTAAATCAGTAACTGCAACCACTGAGCGTAACGCCTCCCCCGCCTCGGCCGGACAACGGCCGACTCTGCCCGGGTGATTATCGCTTTGGCAGTATAGCTACAGCTGGTGATGGATCCCCGATTCGGGGATGTATCACCTGAATGAGTGTTCAAGTCCCCCCTCTCGGTTACTCTCTTACATACATGATCGAAGGTACGTATTCGGAAATCGTGTGGCTGGGAGCGGGCTGGACCGCGCCTACCAGGGCAAACGCGAACCGGACCACAGGACTTCCGAATAGTTACGATCGAAGCGGGTCGGGCCTCTGCCTGGACCCGCTTTTCCACCAATTCACCGAGTTTCAACCTGAGTCTAGTGCGGTTTACAGCAGATCTCGTTATAGCAGCAAAAATATCCTCGATTCCCCATAGCTGAAAAGCTCTGATCAAACTCTTCGGCACTGGCGCCTTCATCCACATCAAGAGTCGACCTGCGTCAATCATCCCGATCGGATCTCCTTGACGCCACATCCAGCTTTCCCGGGTACTATAAGTACTATAGATCTTCTCTCCCAGGATTTAAGTGAGTGAAAGGCGGTCACGAGAGCTTGCTGCGGCGCGCGGCGTCGGTGAGGAAAAGGGCCGGGATCGTACCATGAACCGGGTCGAAATCCTGGGGGCCGCACTCACGCTTCAGACCTGGCATTTCCGGGACGGCGCTGCAGGACCTGGTCCAGACATTTGATTTTGGATTGCCGCCGATGGGAAAATAGCCCACACTGACGTCCTTGCTGTTCGACTGCTCGAAGAACGGATTTCCGGGTCTGAGCGTCGCCTGCGGTACATTGGGAAGTAGCTGTCCAAATGACGGCTGATACAAGGTGTGCGTGTAAACCCGCAAGGGGGCTGGAGGCGAAGTGGCGCGCCTCTTCCAGATCATTGCGCGTTGGAGCACGCTGTTTCCGAGCGTCTGCGATTCATGCGGGTCAAAAATATAAATCTCTTTCACTGTATCACGAAGGAAGTCCTGCCCAGCTTTGTCTGAGGTATTCGCCATAGTAGTGGCGAGAAACAGATCAAGGACATTGTTGCCGCTACTGAAGGCAGCCAGGATTACCCCGTCCACCTGACCGGTCGGGGACAGGGTCGACAGGAGGTTCGCGATGTAACCCGCTTGAAGGAATCCGTAGTTCGTGGGACTGGGATTCGCCGTCATCTGCGCAATTACTAGCGTGAAGTTCTTTGCTGCTTTCATCAGCTGGTAGGGCAGCTGAAAACCAGCCGGGGGCTGGACAATAGGAACATTGAGCGGGTTAAGCCACCGGTAGTACTGAAAAAAGAGCCAGTCCCAGCCTCCCGGAGGAGCAAAGAAGTTGAAAAACCTTGGGTCTTGCGGAGTGTTCACAAAGTAAACGAGAAACCACTGGGAGGACGGCGTCGATTTGGGCGAGGCTACTGCAACACTCTTTGGCCAAGGCGGCGCCGAAGGTCCAGGAAGCACATCATAAATCGCGACGCGATAACCGGCATTGACCCTGCCGAAGATCAGTGGAATGGTCGCGGATGTCCCTGACCCCGACAGTGGCGGGTTGTCGCAGAAGGCAAACGAGGGGAGATCGAGCAGGTTCCAGTTTTTTTGCTGCGAGAAGTAGTCTGGCAGAAATCCGGTTCGGTTCGTTCCTTCCAGGCACGCTTTGGTATTTGCCTGGCAAAGCGCGCTGGCGTTTTCAGGGATGCTTGAGCCGTTGGGCACGTCTGAGAGCGTCTTCCACGTTTCCTCAGTACGGTCCACCAGGGTGAGCTGGGGTTCACGCGTCATTGATCCACCCCGCGGCGTGAAGGAGAAGTTCAGGTGACACGGAATTTGACGGGTGCCGACGTCGCAGGGCTTCCCACTCCGTTGGCCGCGGATACGGTGAACGTGCGGGTTCCCTTGGTGGTCGGCGTACCCGAGAGGACACCGCTGCTGGCGTCGAGTGCCAGTCCGGCCGGCAGCGTTCCGGAGGCGACGGCAAACGTCGGGGCCGGATTGCCGGATGCCGCAAACGTGTAGCTGTAGGGTGTGCCGACGAGCGCGGTCGCCGGGGGCGCCGCCGCTGTCAGCTCGGGCGCCAGGCGAATATCTTGGGCCTGCCGGAGGGTAAGCCTGAGCGGAGCGTCCCTTTTCGAGCCGGCGATACGGATGTCTCCGCCTTGTCCTATCGTCAGCCAGATTTCGACCTCAGACACCTCGAACGAGGAGACGCTGGCCGGCAAGCTGGAGAAGATCTGGCTGAGCCCGCTGACCATTTCCTGCAGAGAACCGGTGACGCTGGCCACGTCCACCGCGAAGAAGGAAGCAGCTCCTCCGCCTGCGCTGTTCGGGTCCCCTGCCGATGCGATATCGATAGTCATCGTGGCCGTCGCATCAGGCGACGGTGGACAGGTCGCTGTTCACGACGATGTCCGTACCCGACGTCGGAGTGTACTCGAACCATTCCGCGATCAGCACTCCCTTGGAACCCGCCTGAACGACCGGGAACGGCACCGTGGTATGAGAATTCGCGAGGGCCGCGACCGTGATGTGGGTACCGTCCGGGATAGCAGTGATTGTCTGCGCCTCCTGGATGCCGGTCACCCAGTCCCCGCTGGCGTCTACGCCGGTATCGATAATGGCGGTTGCTCCGACCAGGAAGCCGTCGCTTGACACTACGGGGATGGACACCGCCGTATTGTTCGGGTCACCCGTGGGAAGGCTCTCACCGGTGGCAGTGGTCCCGATGGGCGGTATGTTGTCGTAATCCATCGGGTCCGTATTGTTCGGATCGGCCGGAGGAATTCCCGGGTAGCTCGTAGCGTCGTAGTCGGCTATCTGCTGCGCAATAGTCAGGTACGGATGCTGAGGCAGATCCGATGGCAGCACGGTCGAGCCAGTCAGGAGGAAGTATGTCCAGGCGAGCTCCCAGCCGGGCTGGACCGTGAGAACGATGCGGGCGCTTCCGGCGCGCAGGAAGGCCTGCCGGGTCGAGTCAGGGTGCTGGATCTGGCGAATATAGTCCCAGCTCTGCGGCACATCCCAGAAGTAGGAGTAAAGAAAGTAGACGAGGTTGTCCCAGTCAATCGCCTGATTGATGAAGTTCACCTGCTGCTCATAGTTGTCTACCATAGACCAGCCGTTCGGAGAAAGGCTCGTGCTGGCGCCGGTGAATTCGACGCCATATTTGAGATGCGAGTCCGGGTCGCTCTTAAATATTTTGTTCACGTTTGCGGGCATGAAAACGTCGGACGTATCGCCTAGGAGCCAGCGCAGTACGGCCTTCATTATCTCGTCGTGCTCCTCCCGTCTCAGGGTGAGCGTATCGACCCCGGCCAGCATGTCTTGAAGTTCCTGTATCTGAGCGGTCAGCGCCTGCTGCTCCTGATAAAAAGTATTCTGGGCAGCGTTATACAGGGCGCTCCATACCTCGGCTTGCCAGGTGGCTGTGGCCGAAGGCGTCAGTTCGGTGTAGACGGTGAAGGTGATGTTGGCCTGGGCCACGTACTGGAAGAAGCACTGAATTGTCTGGGAGCCCGTCGCATTGAGGAGGAAGTTACCGTACCCCGCTGACGCCAGATCGCCGCCAGGGCTGTATGAAAGTGTCTGGCTGGAGACGCTGTAGTTGCTTCCGAGCACCTTGAATTGCATCGTCGGGTTGTTGTCGGTCGGGCCTATGATTCCGCCGATCCAGATGTTGGTAATCCAGTAGTTGCTGTCTATGTTGACCGGGACCGGCCAGAACTTCCACCCAGTGTCCTTGTCGGACAGGTTGGGCACGACCCCGCCGAGCGTGTACATGGGCGCCGGGCCTGGAGGGGGCGAAACTTGCGCCCCGTATTTCGCTGCGAGCGTCTGGTAGTAGTTCGGGCTCGTCGGGTCGTTGTTGATCTGCTGGTAGGTGATGGGGAAGGTGAATCCCTCGGCCACCTTCTTCTGCAGCTTGGTGATCTGCATGTAGGTCTCGCGCAGGGTGCCGCCCGGAGCGGGAACCGTAATGTCGTAGGTAAGCCGGAGCCCGTAACGATACAGGGCGACGTACCACTGGCGCATTATGCTGTAGTAGTCGACGCGCATGGCCTCGGTAGAGCTTGGATTATAGAGAACTCGCGTGCTCGTCTCGGATGTCCCGGTTGTCAACGAAGTCGAGATGGACATCTTGTGAGACTGCGTGACCCGGCTCGAGGCCTGCTTGGTCGTCTGGACTGAGTCGGTTCGGCTGTCCGTCGCCGACTGAGAGTTCTGATCCTGAGATCCGAAGCTGGTAGCAGCGGAGCCTGAGACGAATCCGATACCCCCGCTGGCGCTTGCTGTCACATTGAACTGGTTGCTGTGCGACACCTGCGACGTCGTTGCCTGTGTAAGCTGCGTGTTCTCAGTCACGCCTGTCTGGCTGTAGTTCTCGAGAGAATCCGTCACGATGCTGGTGAATTCCTGACTCGTTACGGACCACTCCTGCTGCACTACCGAGGTACGCTCCTGCGGTGCCAGGGGAATAGTCGCGAGCAGTCCGCCGCGCTGGATACCGGCTGGCGTCATCTCCAGGTTCTCGAGATTCAGCATCCCGATGGGCGGCAGGCCGGCGCTGTCGCGCAGGGTCTTCGTCGCGACGAGAGCGGTGTTGACGAGGTTCGCTGCTGTCCCGGCTGCGTCAGTGCCCGCTGCTAGCGCTGAGAGGGCTTTCTGACGGATGGACGAGAGAGCATTGCCGAAGGTCACCAGATCGTCGACGGCCACGTCCGTGAACGACGACGGAAGTGGCAGTTGCGCCGGAAGCGGGCTGCCTTCGTACGCCTGGAGCAGGGGGTAGAGGTCTGAGGCGCGCTGGTCCACGTCGGAAGGGGCGATCGTCACCGCTAGCGCTGCCTGGACTGCCGCCGTTTCCCCAGGCTGAAGACCGAGGTTCCGGGCAAACGCCACCTTGCTCATGGCGGCCCCGCTGATATCAGACTGCGTGGCCTTCGGTATCAGCGGAACGTAGGTCGCCTTCGGCAGTGACGTCGTGGAATTGGTCAGGGGCGTCACCTGCGGCCCGGGCGGCTCGGGAACTGCGGTCATGGCAACCCCCCAGTGCACTGAACCTATGCGGTAATTCTCGGGAAGCCGCTAATGCGGTGTCGCCAGGGGCGGCCCCTGGGACCACCCTAGCCTCGCCCATCACGCCCGCCAGCGGATCCTGAAGATCAGCCCGGACTGGCCATGGATTATCTTGAGCTTTCACGTCAGCCGGGGCTGTGACCTGCGGCGTCCCGTCGTGGACGGTGTCGCCGACGGGACGCTCGCGGCGTGATTCCGGTTGTTCAGCCTCCTTGATCGTTACCTGATCGGGTCCGTGCCGACCGCTGGTCGCCGAGTGCCCGGGCGAGCTGGCGGCGGAGCCGGGCGTTCTCGTCGGCGAGCTGCCTGTTGCGGTCGAGGGCGGCGGCGAGCCTGGCGCGCAGCGACGCACCGGTGGCCCGCTGGCCGGCCGGGACGCCGCCGGCGGAGCCGGCGGCGTCTGTGCTTTCGCGCAGCCGGCGGATCTGGCTGCTGATGTCGGGCTGGGTATAGAGCCACGACCGTGAGATTCCCGCTGCCTGGGCGACGCCGGCGAACGTCACGGGATCGCCGGCCCGGTCGAGGTCGCGGAGAGCCTGGACGGCTTTGGCCCGGGTCAGCTCGTGGCGGCGGGCCGCGGCCTCGGAGAGCGGGTCAGGACGCACCGGCGGATGCCTCCTTGCCGCCGGCATCCCCGGCGTCGAGGGCAGTGATGATCTTGTCGAGGTTGGCGGCGACCTGCTTGTTCATCTCGGCGACGCGGGCCTGCCCGTTCGCCTCGGCGGCGGTAATGATCTGCATGGTCTGCTGCCTCTGGGCGTGATGCTGCGGGAGGAACTCCGCCGAGGTCACGAACATCGGGCAGGTCAGGCACGAATTGGCATACGGGCATGTGCGCACCATGGGAAGCTCGCAGTAGCCGTTCGGCAGCGCCTGGGTGGCCCGGGACAGCCGCTGCTTTGCCCACGCTGCCTCGCCAAGTGGCCCGTCGGACCTGATCTCGACGGGCTGCCCCTCGGCGTTGACCTTGCGGGCCCCCTCCCAGTGCGCCCGGACCGTCTTGTCCGACAGCCGCTCTGGCGTAATGAGCCGTCATCTCAGCGGAATCGTGATCGAGTATCTTCTGCACGACATGCTGCGGGACGTCGCGGTTGATCAGGACCGTTCCAGGGTGTGACGCCACTGATGCGGGGTGAGGCGGACGGATTCGCCGTGCTCGTCGCGGATGTCGCAGTCTTCCAGCCATCGGTAGAGCCCGTCCCGGTAGGTGCTGGAGTCGATCGGGCGGGTCCCGTCGATGTTGGCCGTGGGCCGCGGGAACAGGACCGGGGTCCCGTCCGGGTGCCGTTCCCGGTTGCGTTCCCGCTGCCGGGCGATGAGCGCTTCCAGTTCCTCGTCGACGGGGACGAGCGCCTCGCGTTTCATCTTCCGGTTGTAGTACTTCAGGTAGGGAGCCTCGTCGGCGTCGCGGACGACGCAGCCGGAAGGGATCGTGGTGGCGTCGGTGATCCGCAGCCCGCAGCGGATCAGGATGAGGGTGATCAGCCGGTAGGCGAGGTTTCCCTGCCGTTCCAGGTTCGCGGGGTCTTCGACCTGGGCCATGATGTGCCCGGCGAGTGCCCGCGGGAGCCGCTGTCCGGGGCGGGGTAGTCCTCGGGGAAGATCACCGCGGACGAGGGCAGTGAGGTGTCCCACTGGTGGCGGCGGATGTCGCGCAGGAACGTGGAGACCTGGCCGATGTGGTCGCGGTGGTCTCTCTTGCCGGCCATCTCCGCGGCCAGGGCCGCGAGGTAGGGCTCGAGTACGTCCCGGCTGATGCCGCCGGCGCCGGCGACGCCCGCGGCGGCGAGGAACCCCGAGAACCGGGTGAGCGCCCGGACGCCGCGGTAGCAGGTCTGCGCCTCGAGGCCGGTGCCCAGCCGCCATCTCGTCCACCGTTTGGCCAGGTCCCTGAGCCACTGCTGGCTGATGCCGGCGAACTGCAGGGTCACGCACGGGGAGCTGATGCCCAGGCGGCGCATGCGCCAGGTGTCGCGGGGTACAGAACGGCGGATCTCGCACGCTAGCCCGACCAGCTCTGGTTACACAGCGTGACTGATATCTTGCTTGCGTCGCCCGGAGTGAATCGGCGCCGCTCAAGGCCACAGCGACCGGAAGCCGCCCTGCCGGTCGCGCACGGCTCGGCGGGCGGTTTACCAGGCCGCTACCAGGTCGGCTGGGGTGAAGGCGGCGTCTACGTGCGTGGTGGATGTTCCGGAGCGGGAGACAGCGATGAGCGGGACCGGGTCGGCGGTGACCCGGTCCCGGTGGCGCTGGAGCGCTACGAGGTCGTGGGCGTCGAACTGGCCCGTCTCCAGCCACTTGACTGAGCCGAGGAACAGCAACTGCTGGGCGACAGGTCTCCGGTCAGCGCCGACGATGTCGATCTCGACGTCGTTGCTGCGCGTCCAGTAACCGCCGATCACCGGCGCGGCGGGGATGCTCTGGGCGGGCAGCAGGCGCGCGAGCGCTTCGCGGACCAGCGGCTCGACGGCACGGCCACGCCAGTCAGTCCAGCTCCGCTCGATCCGGGCCAGTGTCAGGTCCGAGCGCATCCGGTCCACCTCGGCGAGGTGCGGGCCGAGGAAGGCGAGCCAGAACCGCAGGTAGGAGTCGGTGATCCGGTACCGGCGTTCCTTCGACGGGGAAAGACTGACCGGCAGTTCCCCTGCCACGACGCCTTTGCTGATCAGAAGCTCAGCAGCGCGGGTCAGGGTGGAGTGGGCGATGCCCCCGGCGGCACGGGCGATGTTGGTGAAGGTCCGTTCTCCGCTGCCGATCGCGGCCAAGACCATCCGTGCCTGTGCCTGGTCCGGGAACTCCGCCGCGAGCGAGAGCTGGGCGGAAACCACGAGCGGGCTCACCGGGTTGGCCAGCTCTCGCGCTAGGAAGGACCGCGTGTCCTCGCCGTGCCGCCACCGGGCGCAAACGATCGGCAGGCCCCCGGTGACCAGGGCCGCGTCGAAAGCCTCGGCTGCGGACAGCCCGGCCATCGCCGCGACATCAGCCGGATTCAGCGGTCCTACCTTCAGCTGCGTGCCGCGCTGGTGGAACGGACGGCCATAGGAGGTGAGCGCCTCCATCATCGACAGGTCAGACCCCACCAGGATGAGCAGCACCGGCTTGCGGGACAGCTCCCGGTCCCATGAGCGCTGCAGCACACTCTCGAACGCCCCATCGGGATCCATCAGGTAGGGAAGTTCATCCAGGACGACGATGCTCGGCCCGTCGTCAGGGAGCACTCCCGCCAGCTGGCGGAGCGCCGCGGCCCAGTTCCCCGGCACCGCCTCCCCGAACACCTGCGCGTCGCGCAGCCCAGAGATACGCACTGCCTCGCCGAACTCTCGCAGCGGCTCGCCGCCGAACCCGATCTCAGCGGTATAGAACACGCTCGGCACCCGCTGATGCTCGATGAACTCCTCAACAAGCGCGGACTTGCCAATCCGCCGACGCCCCCGGACAATGACACACCTGCCGGGCCGGGCAGAGCCAACCAGTTCCCGGACCTCAGCGAGCATCCCGTCAAGCCGAGCCAGCTCGCGCCGCCGTCCCACGAAGCCTGCCATAACTGCCCTTTAAGACTAGTATCATGGATACTTCTTTACGCGATACTATCTTGATTGGGAGTATTCACCAGCCAAGTATTGCTCGCCAGTGAGGTTCCCCGCTGCACGGACACCTCGGTGCAGGGTCATCCGGCGGCGCAGTCTCCGTCTGCGGATCCGTTGAGTCCCCAAACGCGACCAGGCCGTGCATCCCGATGCCGGCATGTCCCCATCTCGGCCCCGCTATGACGTCCACGCCCAGGCCGGCAACGCGCGTACGAGGTTCCGCCGTCAGCGTGCTCCCGCGAATTCACGGCCACCGCCCCGGCCGCAGGCGACCCGGATGACAGGCCGGTTCCAGCCCGGCAGGTCATTGACGCCGGACCCGGCTCGCCCGCCCGCGCCCCAATGCCCGGGCCAGCACCCCGATCCCGCAGACCGGACGAGGTTAACGGCACTGACCAGGCACTTCACGCTGTCCGCACCCCGTCCGCAGGGCACCAGCCCCCCACGGCACACGGATCCTTGCGCGACGCGAAACCTGGCAGTAGGCCAAGATCCCCCACAAAATCCCCACAACTAACAGGCCCCATCAGTCACACCCGTAACATCGACCCTTAAGCATCTCCGCTGGTCAGGGACCAGATTAGAAAGCTCCCGCGATAGGACTCGAACCTATAACCTGCCGGTTAACAGAAGGCCTGTCGTGACCGGGAGCGCCCCGGGGCTGTCAGCAGCGTCACCCTGTCCTGCCTGCATAAAGGCGTTCCAGGGCTAACAAGGCCATGTTAGCAGCCGTGCCGTCTTGTACCGGGTAATGCCGTTTTGTACGTGGGGTTTTTGTGGGGGGCCGCCGGCCGCTGACGCGGACTTGTGGGGATTCTGTGGGGACATCCACAGGCCGAAGTCAGCCATCCGGCGGAACCACGCCCGGAGGGAGTGATAACGGACCGTTATCACACTTTAGGCTCCCGCCGGGATGCATCGCTGAGGTCTTAGACCTCGAGCCAGGCAACAACTTTCGATGACTGTTCCAGCTCCTGGTGGTAGGCATCGGGCCACCTGGCGGCAAGCTCCCGGCGGATGGTGACGGCTTCCTGGATCGCGGCCAGCGCCTCCTCCCGCCGCTCCTCCAGGCCGAGCAGGACCGACAGGGTATTCAACGCCATCGCCAGGCCGGGGCGGAACGCGTCCGGGCGGGCTGCGGCCAACGCGCGGTAGATGTCGGCGGAATCCTGGATCGCGGCCAGCGCCTCCTCCCGCCGCTCCTCCAGGCCGAGCAGCCGACCGGATAGGGTGTTCAGCGCCAACGCCAGGCCGGGCCGGAACGCCTCCGGGCGGGCGGCGGCCAACGCGCGGTAGATGTCGGCGGAATCCTGGATCGCGGCCAGCGCTTCCTCCCGCCGTCCCAGGACGCCTAGCATGACCGACAGGTTGTTCAGCGACGCGGCCAGGTCGGGGCGGAACGTGTCCGGGCGGGCTGCGGCCAGCTCGCGGTAGATGTCGGCGGATTCCTGGATCGCGGCCAGCGCCTCCTCCCGCCGCTCCTCGAGGTCCGCCAGCCGACCGGATAGGGTGTTCAGCGCCATCGCCAGGCGGGGGCAGAACGCGTCCGGGCGGGCCGCGGCCAGCACACGGTTGATGGCGGCGATTCCTGGATCGCGGCCAGCGCTTCCTCCCGCCGCCCTAGGTCGGCCAGCCGGAGCGATAGGATGTTCAGCGCGCTGGCCAAGCGGGGCCGGAACGTGTCCGGGCGCGCCGCGGCCAGCTCCAGGCAGATAGTGACCGCTTCCTGGATCGCGGCCAGCGCCTCCTCCTGCCGCCCTAGGTCGGCCAGCCGGAGCGACAGAGTGTTGAGCGACACGGCCAAGTCTGGATGGAACTCGTCAGGGTGGGCCGCAGCCAGTTCTCGGTTGATGGTGATCGATTCCTGGATCGCGGCCAGCGCCTCCTCCCGCCGCCCCAGGTCGGCCAGCCGGAGCGACAGGTTATTCAGCGATCCGGCGAGGCGGCTGGCGGCGTTCGGTTCTCCGACAAGGATGTCTCCCCGGTACTGGGTGACTTGCTGGCTGGTGAGAGTGGCCGCAAGCGCGGCGAGCCGCACGCTGTGCTCGGGCAACTGGTCGGCGAGCGGGGCGGCCAGACGAGGCTGGGGCGCCAACTGTAGTGCGAGGCTGTCCAGGTCGGCCAGTTCGTCGTGGTCGGTGGTGAGGGCCAGATCGACAATCCGGGGAAGGGCTGCGGTGAGCAGGGCGTCAAGGGCCGCCTGGACGGCGGGCTGGTTCGGGGCGGCGCGGGTCAGCTCAGCGAGCAACTGGGTCAATAGTTCAGCTTCCCAGTGCTGTCCGGCGGCGAGCCGGGCGGCGGCGGTGGCGAGGGCGGGCAACTGCGGCGTGTCGGCTAGGTGCTGCTCGGCGAGCAGGTCCGGCCGCAGCGGATTCCAGTAGCCGGGCCCGGCATAAAGCCGGTGCGCCCACGCGGCCAGGGTTTCGGCCCCGATCCGGGTGACCTCGGCCTGGCTGGGCAGCGCTGCGAGCAGGGAGGTGGCGGACGCCGGGTCTGCGGCAGCGGTTAGCGTGGCCAGCGCGACCACCTGGTCGACCAGCGGCAGGTCTGGGTTGAAGGCCAGGTGCGATCCGGCGCCCAGCTCGCGCCAGCGGGTGCGTTCCCGCTCGCACAGCGCCCGCAGCAGCCGCGTCCGGACCGGCGACCCCGGCCCGCCCGCGGCGGTGTCGTCGCCCGGGGCCCGTTCCTCTCCCCGGTCCGGCGGCGGGGTGGCGGGTACGTCCACCGTGCCCAGCAGCGCAGCGATGTGGACGAGAAGCGGCTCGGCGTACGCCGGATCAGCCATCTCAGCCGCTGGCGGCGGGCCAGCCGCCTGCGCCCCGGGCCCGCCGTAGGCGGCGAACGCGGCGCTGGCCCGGCGGAAGTGCTCGGCCCGGTCAGCGACCGGGACGGGATGGTGGTCCAGGTCCAGGGCTGTGTAGGCGTTGGCCAGTCCCTGCTGGCGGACCAGCCGGTCCCACCAGGCCCCGGCCGCCCGCGCCAGCAGCAGCAGCCGGACCGGCGGCCCGTCCTCGTCCCGCCGCCGGTAGTTGATCAGGGCGGCGATCAGGCCGGTGCGCTGGTCGGCGTCATCGACCACCAGCAGCGTGGGGGCGTTGCAGCCGATCCGTGGGAGTACCGCCCCGGCGCTGGTCATCGGCTAGCCCGGCGTCCCACCCCGCCACCAGCATCATCTGCACGCACGCCTCCCGGCCCAGCCGGGTCTTACCCGACCCGCCGCCCCCGGTCACCAGCAGCACCGGCATGCCGGGCGGTCCCTTGCACCAGCCGGTGATCCGATCCAGCACCGGCTGGCGGCCCAGGAATGGCACCAGCCCGTGCTCGGGGTCCAGCAGCGTGGACGGCTCGGGCTGGAGCCAGCGGCTGACCGGCCGGTAAGGCGGGGCAAGGCTGACTGTCTGCCCCCAGACAGCTGCAGATGCCAGTTGGCCCTGACCGGCGCCGCCGCGGCCCGCACCCATGGGCGGCCAGCCGGGCCAGGAAACCCTCTTCGGCCAGCACCCCGCTCACCGGGACCGCGACGAGTCGGTTCTGGTAGCGGGCCGGATCAACGGTGATCACCCCGACCAGGTGATTATCGGCGATCACCCCGGCGCCGGACATCCCCGCCCACGGCGACCCACCTTCCCGGGCCGACGGCGACGCCGACGCCACGTCCAGGTCGAGCCGACCCTGCTTCAGCTGACCCAGCGGGGCCAGCTGCCCGGTTGCGGGCGCAGGCGGCCAGCGCTAGCCGCACGGTGGCGGTGATTCCAGCTCGGCGACGGGCAGCGAGGCCCGTTCTGCCCAGTCGAGGGCGGCGGCGATCTCGGGCGGCGGGTCGGTGTCGCGGGTGGCGGGGTTGAACGCCCAGGCAAACAGTGCCTGCCACAGCACCTTGCCCTCGGGCGCGCCTGGTTCCTTGGTGGTGAGGGCGATGGTGACGGTGACCAGGGCCTCGGCGACCGGCGGGAGACCGGGCCAGGTTCGGCCACTTGGCCTCGGCGTAGGCGCGGGCGTGCTCGTACCAGGTGATCATCTCCTCCTCGATGGTTTCGGCGTCGGGCAGTCCGGTACGGGGTTGAAGGGCCGCCGGTCGCGGACCGCGTCCTTGAGCCGTCGAGGAACCCGTCAGCGAGGGGGCGGGCCTTGAACGACTTGCAGTGCTCGCGCCCGTCGACGGCCCACCGGACCCGAAACCGTGCGGTGCTGCCGTTGCCGAGCTTCCTGATGTCCCAGAACCTGACGTCGTAGCTGTCCATCTGCTCCTTGCTCCTGTCCGTCTTGCGTGTCCTCTTCCTCCAGGCGGCGCAGCCACGCGGTGAGCGCGCTGCGCCGGACCCGGACGCCGCCGCCCGGCAGCCGCATGACTGCCGGGCCTGCTCCTCGCCGACGCCAGCGGTAGAACGCGGTGCCGCGGGGCGGGGCCGGCCGGGGCCTTGCGGGTTCCTAGGCCGCTGCGGTGGCGGGGTGGGGGGTCTTCTCCCACAGGAAGGGGGCGCGGATCAGCTGGTACAGGCCGCGCCAGCTGGCGGTCCAGTGCATGACCCAGTAGGCGGGCAGCAGCGGGGCGAACACGGCGGAGGCGAGCTTGTGGCGGCGGGCTGCCGCCGCGACCAGGGCGGTCCAGGCGATAAAGACCGCCAGCTGGACGTCCGGCACGATGGCGCCGGCCAGGCAGGTGCTGGGCGGTCAGGCCCTTGTAGCCGCTGATCCAGATGGCGAGCACGATGGGCTGGGCCAGGTAGAGCAGCGGGGTGCCGGCCATGAAGGTCAGCATGGTCATGGTGCCGGCCCGGCCGAAGGTCCGCCAGGTCCGGGCCGGGTTGCGGGTGTGCACCAGGGCGGTGACCATGAATCCCTTGAGCCAGCGGGTGCGCTGCTTGGTCCAGGCGCCGATCCGGTGCGGCATCTCGCCGTAGGTGACCGAGTCGGCGACCTCGACCCGGTAGCCCAGGGCGGTGCAGCGCATCCCCAGGTCGGCGTCCTCGGTGACGTTCCAGGCGTCCCAGCCGCCGAGCTCGCGCAGCACCTGGGTGCGGAAGTGGTTGCTGGTCCCGCCGAGCGGGATCGGCAGCCCCAGCCGGGCGAGGCCGGGCAGGGTGAGCTCGTAGCGCAGGCAGTATTCCAGCGCGAACTGGCGGGTGATGAAGTTCTGCCCGGCGTTGGCGACCATGAGCTTGGCCTGTACGCAGGCCAGGGTGTCGTCGGCGGCGGCGAACTGGGCGGCGACGACCCGCAGCTGGCCGGGGTCGGGGCGGTCCTCGGCGTCGTAGATGACGATCAGGTCGCCCTTGGCCAGCAGCAGCCCGGCGTTGCAGGACCGCGGCTTGGTCTGCGGCGCCCCCGGCGGGATCTCCACGACCCGGATGAACGCCGCCGGGTCCGCGTCGGCGATCGCCTGCTTGGTGGCGGTATCGCGGCGCTCGACCAGGATCAGCGCCTCCAGCCGGTCCTTCGGGTAGTCCAGCTGCTCGAGGCACCGCACCATGCCGCCGATCACGTCCTGCTCCTGGTAGGCCGGGACCAGGATCGTGTAGGCGGGAAGCCCGGCGTCCGGCACCACCGCGGCACCGCCGGCGGCAGCGCCACCTGGCCGGCGCCACCGGGCGGCGACCGCGATCACCACCTGCGCGGCCGTGATCAAGGTGATCGCCCCGGCCAGCACGATCAGCAGCACCAGCGGCGCGATCACCAGCAGCGCGACCACGCCAAGCGCCGCCGCCACCCCCGCGGCCCGCTGCCACCACGCCAACCCGCTGCGGGCGGCCAGGTGCGGCGCCCGCCGCGAGAAGTGGTTCGCCATATGGTCCGCGACCGCCTCGCCGTGCTCGGCCAGCAGGCGGTCCTGCTCACAGGGGGACACATCGGCAATCGTGGCCAGCGGACCCTCCCGAAGAGAATCTGCGCCGCGGCCCGGGCCGGACCGCTCGGCACTCGCGGGACTGCTCAGCAGGGACATCATCACTGTCTCCATCCATGTGGTGTGTAAACGCTTACATGAATGGTGCTCCAGCCCGGCTATGCCCGTCCCTAGAGCAACTCCCTAGTCCCGCCTCCCTAGGACGGGTGCAGCCAACGTAAACCCGGTACCCGCCATCAGCAGGTCGTGAATTGAGGTTCCTGCTAGTCACCCGGTTACCGCGGCACCCTAGATCGTTGACCGGGAAATATGGGCTGCTGGGCGATCGTAGGCGATCGGGGAGCGCTTGACCGGTGCGCCGATCCGCCAGTTGTGCCAGATGGCGGCGTTGAGCGCGAGCAGTCGCTGCACGATGCGTGCCCATAGCCCGGCGGGAACGCGGCCACCGTGGCGTTCGAGGCCGAGCTGGTTCTTCAGCGTCCAGATGATCGCCTCGATGCGCTGCCGCAGCCAGTTCGGGAAGGGCCGGGGTGCCTTCTCGTCCTTGCGGGCCGGGCGGATCAGGGTCATGCCCAGGTCCGGGCTGGCGAAGAACGCTTCGGTGTCCTCGCCTGACAGGCCTTTATCGGTGACGATCGCGGTGCCGGGCGCCGGGCGGTTGGCGGGCCGGTCCTTAAGCATCTGCCGGGCGTGCTCGCGTTCGCCGAAGAGCTTGGGATTGGCCAGGCCGGACCCGGTGACGGTCCCGTCGCAGGTGCAGATCAGCAGCAGCTTGCTGCCCCAGTACCAGCGCGAATGGCTCGGGCAGTAGCCGTAGCCCGCCCAACCCGCCAGCTCAGGGCGCCGGGCGGTGATGACCGATTGCCCGCATGGGACCGGCGTGGCGTCCATCAGCCGCAGCAGTTCGGCGCTGCCGGGCGTCTGCTCAGCGAGCCAGCGCAGCGCCGCCTCCATCAGCGGCGCAACCGCCTTGACCCGCTGGTTGTACTCGCTTTGGCCAAGCAGCCGGGGAAACAGGTGCCCGATGCGCTTTGGCGCGGCGCGCAGCCAGTGCCGTTCGTCGTCGTAGCGCAACAGCACCTGCGCCACGGCCAGGCACACCAGCCCGGCGTCGGTCACCTTCGGGGGCTTGCCCGGCCCGGACCGGGCCAGGCCGAGGGAGGGGATGATGCGGTCGGTCAGCTCGACGTAGAGTGCGGTCAGGAGGGTGTCCAGGTCGGCGGTCACGATGACTTCCCAAGGGTCAGACGTGTGGAAACACGCCGATCCTGGACATTCTTCGCTCATAAGGCACGCACCAGCGCGGTGTGTCGCGCACGCGGACCCGAACCCACGGCCCGTCCCGGGCCGCCGGCATGTTGCGTCCGTGACACACCCGGCGCTACGGGCGCACAGCATGGCTGCGATCCGGCCCGCCCCCATCCAGACGGCGCGGTTGGCCCGACTCGGCCCGGCACTTGACCCCGCGCAGCAAGTTGCGCGCCGTGATCGCCTCGCCCCAGACCAGAACGATCGGAACGACGTATGCCCGGAACAGCCAGGGCCCGCACCTCAGCCGCATGCGGCGCACCACCCGTGTCGTCCCCGGTTCCGGCTCGGTCAGCAGGAAGCTGTCGCTGAGCTCGCCGAATATGCCCAGCCGGGAATTGTCGCGAAGGCGGGCCGGAACCAGATACCGCAGATGCGTGTCGGTGAACAGGACCCACGACTTGCCTGGTTCGGCCTGCCGCACCACGTAATGGGCCGTCCCGGGCGGCCCGTCCTCGATGACGTCGCCCACGCGCGGATTCTGCCACTCCGGGACGATCCGGTCTGAGGCCGCGACGCGATAGCCGACTGCCTCCTTCCCGGGCTGCTTACGGGAAAGGCGGCGGTAATACCAGTCCACCGACCTGTCCCAGAACCGCGAGTCCGAGTAGAAACCGGCACGCCCCTGGCCAGTCTGCACCAGCCAGGGCCAGACCCGCTGCGGCGGTGCGCTGATCGTCACGGCGTGGGTGGTCTGCACCATCGGGGCTGGCACCAGATCATCTCCCGGCAGCGCCATCACCCGTTCCCCGGCGGTGGCTCTCCAGGAAATCCGCCGGCGCTGGCGGGCGAGCCGCCCGTTCGTTTCACGTAGAGCGCTCATAGCAAAACGATGCGCCCATCGGCACCGGCGCGACCCAGGACCGACAGCCCCGCCACGCGGGACGTTCGTCATGAATAGTGAGTAGCAGCGCCAACTATGAACCCGGACGGCCCACGACCAGTTCACCAGACGCGTCTACCCATCCCCGGTCTACAAGATCCTCCATCGCATCCCTTGGCACCCGCAGTCCGGCGCAACAACGAGCAACAAATTCCCGGTCAACGATCTAGGGGATTCGGAGAGCGGAACATTCTGGGGGAGCCTACGCTGCGAGCGGCACGGGATCCGGTTGCCTGGACCGGGGTGCCTCCCCAATTTGTCCCGCTCTCCCTGTCCTGGTGCCGACCCTGCATCGGCATTACCGGGATGCCGGAGTGATGGACAATTATGCCGATATCGGCATAATTGTCCATCACCTGCGGAATTCCTTCGAGTACGCGTCGGAGAAGGGCTGGGTGCAGATCGCGAAAGACCTCAAGCCTTTCTGCACCGCCGCATCCGAGGCTGGGCTGAGGCGCTGGACCGGTTCGCCGAGTTCAGCGTAAATGGGAGAAGCGCTACCCGGCCATCATCTGGCTGCGGGGGAACGCGTGGGTGGAATTCGTTCCTTTCCTGCGGTTCGACCGGGAAATATGGACGGTGATCTGCACGACCAATGCCATCGAATCGATAAATGCCCGGCTGCGGCGGGCGGTGAACGCCCGCGGCCACTTCTTATCAGTTACGTGGAATCTAGGACCGGGCAGCGGGAGTCTCCGCTACGGTCTGGCCGGTAACTGGAAGGAGGGCCCGTGCCCGTCGTCGAGTTCGCGGAAGAAGTGGCCCGTGCTGGGTCGGCGCGAGGTGGCGGCCGGGTGGCTGCGGATCTGGGCCGGCCTGGGACGCGCGCCCCGGACGATCGACGCGTATGCCCGCGGGCTGGCCGAGTACCTGGACGTGTGCGAGCGGGAGAACGTCGACCCGGCCACGGCCAACCGTGCCCACGTCGCGATGTTCGTCCGCGAGCTGACCAGCAGGCCCAGCCGCCGCGGGCCCCAACGTCGTCTCGATCGACTCCGGAGCGGGGCTGTCGAACGCCACGATCCAGCAGCGGCTCGTCCCGGTCCGCCTGTTCTATGACCACCTCATCGAGGAAGGCCTGCGCGACTCCAACCCCGTCGGAAGGGGGAAGTACACGCCTGGCCGGAAGTTCGGCGGCCACGAGCGGGGTCTCGTCCCGAGGCTGGTCAAGCTGCCGTGGATCCCCGACGAGCGGCAGTGGGCCGCCGTCCTGCGGGCCGCTGCCGACGAGCCGGTCCGCAACCGGGTGATGCTCGCCCTGGCCTACGACGCTGCGCTGCGGCGGGAAGAGCTGTGCCTGCTCGGCACCGAGGACGTCGACCCGGGCCGGCGGGCGCTGCGGGTCAAGGCGGAGAACACCAAGAACCGCATGGAGCGCGTGGTGCCGTACTCGGCGCCGACCGGCGTGCTGCTGTCGTCCTATCTCGCCCACCGGGCGAAGATCAGCCGGGCGAGGGGGCCGGTGTTCCTGTCGGAGTCGCGCCGCAACTACGGGCAGCCCGTGACCTTGTGGACCTGGTCGAAGGTCGTGCGGCGGATCGCGGTCGATTCCGGGGTGGAGCGGTTCTCCACGCATACCACCAGGCACCTTTGCCTGACCGACCTGGCCCGGATGGGCTGGGAACTGCACGCCATCTCGGCGTTCGCCGGCCACAGGTCGAGCGAGTCGACGCTCCGCTATATCCACCTGTCCGGCCGAGACCTCGCCGACAAGCTCAACCAGGGCATGCAGCACATCCACGACTGGCGGGTAGAGACGCTCGCCCGCCTCGGCGGGCAGCCAGCCGGGGAGCGCTGAGCGTGACCGGGGCATCTTCGGCGGCTGCCGTCGGCGCGGCCGGCCCTTCGGCCTGGCCATGGCCCGTTGACCTGGAACGCTGCCCCCGGCAGGGCCTGCTCTCCGTGACCGAGCTGGACGGCCTGCGTGCTCTCGGGCTGGAACTGCTCCGGCGCGCTGACCGCGACCTGGGCTCGGCGACCTGGCGGGCGGTCCGGAAGCTGGTGCAGCCGCTCGACGATGCCCGGTCCGCGTTGCACTGGCACCCGGATACCCGCCATCAGCGGAGGTTCGCCCGGGACGCGGCCGCCCTCGTGCTGGCACGGTGCGCCGAGCTGGGCCGGTCGTACTTGACGTGGCCCGCGCAGGACTGGGCCGACCTGATCGGGACGGGCGCCGGCGAGCTCCGGCAGTCGTGGCCGGGGCAGGTGGGCTCCAGCGCACGCCCTTATCTGCTCGCCTACGCCTACTTGCCGGGCGGGTTCACCGCGTTCAACCGCGTCGGGCGCTTCCACCGCCAGTCGCTGGCCTCGCGCGTGTTCGGCAAAGACCCGGTTGACGATGCCGTCGGGCAGGTCCGCGACGTTCTCGCCGGCTGGGGCTACCATCGCCGCTGCGAACGAGAGCTGACGGCCGTGATCTGCCACGTGCTGCTGCTCAACCGCAGCCCGCGGCTGGAGGACCTGTCCGGCGAGGCGCTGGCCCGGTTGCGCGCCGATCCCGCGATGGGACGGTACTTCCCCGGAGACCTGCACGGCGTCCACCGGGCCTTGGCGGCCCTCGGGCACGCGGAACCGCCGGCCGCGCCGAAGTACGGTGACGGGCCGGCCGTGATCACGGGAGCAGCGGACGCCTGGGCTGGCTGGGTCGAGCGCTGGCACGCGACATCGACCCTGGCGCCCGTCACCCGAGGCATCTACCGTGTCGTGCTGGCCAAGACGGGCCGCTGGCTGGCCGGGGAGCACCCGGAGATCACCGAGCCTGCCCACTGGACCCGGCAGACCTGCGCGTCATGGGTCGCGGCCGTCGACCGGATGGCCGTCGGCGACTACTCCCAGTCGCTGGCCGGCAAGCGCGGCCGGGCCGGCGAGCCCTTGTCACCCAAAACCAAGTCAAGCTACCTGCGGATGGCCCGCGCGTTCTTCCGCGACCTGCAGGAATGGGAGTGGATCCCCCGCAGGTTCGACCCGGCCAAGGCCCTGGGAGCTCCGCGCAGCCTGCGCGCCCTGATCGGGCCGGACCCGCGCGTGATCGCCGACGACATCTGGGCCAAGCTGCTATGGGCTGGGCTCAACCTGGAGGCCGCCGACCTGCCCCGCGCCGACCGCCGCGTCCACCCCTTCGAGATGATCCGCGCGATCACCCTCACCTGGCTGTTCTCTGGCCAGCGCAGCGATGAGATCGCCCGGCTGCGCGTCGGCTGCGTCCGCTGGCAGCAGGACGGGATGCCCATCGCCGGCGACAGCAACCAGGTCCTCGCCCGTGACGTGGTCTGTCTCCTGGACGTCCCCACCCACAAGACTGGCACGGCGTTCACCAAGCCCGTGGACCCCCTGCTGGGCCAGGCCATCGAGGCATGGCAGGCCGTCCGGCCGGACCAGCCGAAGCTGCTGGACCGCAAGACCAGCGAACGGGTGGACTTCCTGTTCGCCGTCCGCGCCAAACGGGTCGCCAAGCACTACATCAACGAGAAGATCATCCCGGTGCTCTGCGCGAAGGCCGGCGTCCCCGCCGCCGACGTCCGCGGGAAGATCACCAGCCACCGGGCCCGGTCCACGATCGCGTCGCAGCTCTACAACGCCAAGGAACCGATGACGCTGTTCGAGCTGCAAGCCTGGCTGGGGCATGCCTCTCCCGAAACCACCCAGCATTACGCGAAGATCACCCCGAACACGCTGACCAGGGCCTATAAGGACGCCGGCTACTTCGAGCGCAACGTCCGCACCATCGAGGTGCTCATCGACCGCAACGCTGTCGCCTCCGGACAGGCCGAAGCGGGCGAGCCGTGGCAGCACTACGACCTCGGCCACGGCCTGTGTTCGTATACCTTCTTCGAGCAGTGCCAGCACCGCATGGCCTGCGCCAAGTGCGACTTCTACATCCCGAAGAACTCGTCGAAGGCCCAGTTGCTCGAGGCGAAGGCCAACCTCCAGCAGATGCTCATCGCCATCCCGCTCACCGACGACGAGAAAGCCGCCGTCGACGACGGCCAGGAAGCGCTCGACAAACTCCTCGAACGGCTCGCGGACACGCCGACGCCCGACGGATCCACGCCCCGCCAGCTCGCCTGCGGCGCTGCCGAGACCCCGCTGCTGCAGATCTTGCCCGGCCCGCCGTCCTGACCGGCGACGTCACCGAAGAACCCCAAGAAAATCAGGCGGCCGCTTGACGTGGCCCCAGATTCCACATAACGACCGAGCAGGCCGCCCTGAAGTGCCTGTACCTGGCGATCAGGAGCCTCGACCCCGCCGGCCGGGGCCGCCGCCGGTGGACCAACCGGTGGAAGGCAGCCCTGAACGCAATAGCCTTGCTTTTGGCCCACCGGGGATACTCGATAACCTGCTGACCAGGTGCAACGTGACGCGCATTGTGACGTACGTCACACAATGGCACACCTGTACATGCTTAAGGCAACGCCATTGTGAGTTCAGCCCGCAACACGTGCAGCGGATGCCGCCGCGGTACCGCGCCGAACGCGCCGGCACGGCTCTGGCGGCTGACCGCCAGAGCCGTGCCGGTAAACGATCCTGGTCGTTCACCGTGATACCGGTACAAGGAGCGCCCTGGCCGGTCGGCCTGGCGGGAGCCTCATAGGCCGCAGGTCTCCTGGACGGTGTGCGTCTGCAATCCGTTTGGCGCGTTGTTGGCGTCCACGGAGATGGTAGAGCTAAGCGAGGCGTGGAAGCTGAGAGCGGGGTCCGCCTTGTTGACCCAGACGCCTACGGCGGGCACCGTGTAGCTTGAGGCCAGCGAATTGAACGCTGCGGCGCCTACCTCCACGAAGGTGTAACCGTCGCCTGATTCGGAATCGGCAATTGCGGCGATCGTATGCGTCCCGTTCGTGATGGTGGACACCTTCCCCTGCCCTGTCGTTGAGACCTCAGCGCCGTTGCACGGGCTGAAGATAACGTACCCGGTGGGTCCGGTGACCACCGCAATGACCGGCCTGCTGGCCGCCGCCGATGCCGACGGCGCGATTGCCATCGTCAGGCCCGTGACCGCCGCCGCAGCCAGCACAGCATATCGCGCGAGCGTTTTCATTTTACCCCCCAGGGCTTTGTCGATGAACGCTTCAGTAAGACGCTAACGGGTTTCCCCTATGTCCGGCAAGCGGCAGCTTTCCGGCAACTGGCGGATTTCCAGCATTCCGGGCACTGTCGGCATCGAATCGGCGCCTGCATCGGGCCGGTGCCGACACGATAAGGCTCCTGATCAGGGCATTCCCCACGAGCTATGGACTAGCCTGCACCCCCAATTCAGACACCGCCAGGGTTGACGCCCGACGCCGGGGAATGCCATTACCTGGTGATTCTGCGAAATATCGATCCCCTGGGCGGGGCCAACAGGCGGGCTGCGTTCGCGCTGCACCATGCAGACATGAGTGACTGCATTAGTCTTGTGGGCCCCGTGTTGCGCGCTTCTCAAAGCTCAACCGGCTCTTGCCCTCAGCACACTTGCCCAGATAGTCCCACGTGCTGGTTTTTGCCAGAATTTCATCGTGCGGAGCAACTGTGGTCAGATCTCGCGAACAGAACCAGCGAAATGATCACTAAGGACTTTCCTGGATTGGCGCCCTGTTCCGCGGGGCGACCGCAAGCATACGGGTCGATATGCCCCAGTCCCCCCGGGGTTTAGCGCGGGACCCGCCGGGGACGCCAGCAATGCAGCAACCAGTGGAAGGCCGCCCTGGACGCCTTCGGCATCACCTTCGACGGCCGCCTCAGCGCGGGACGGAAGTAACAGCAGAGAAAGAAGTTACGCCGAATACTTGACAAACCCGGTCTTCAAGATCCCAGAGGGGAAAGATAATCTTCAGTTGATTGATGAAAAAGGGTAAGATCCCCCGCAAATAGGCTTTTCCACTCATGACGCGCGATGGGGGCACATCGCGCCAGCGGCCAGGTTTAAGGGCGGGCCGCAAGCCTGACGGGGCAATGATGACGGGAGACCGGCATGGCAGTCAAATCTCTTTCTGCTGGCAGATGGGTCAGCTCTGTGTTCACGGCCGCTCTCAGGACCGCCGGCGTCCGGCGGCGAGGCGCGCTGGTCCTCGCGGCCGCCGCCACGGCGGCGGCCGGGGTCTTGTGGGCGCCCGTCTCGGCGTCCGCCCGGCCGGCAGCTCCCGCGGTGGCGTCTCTGCCGCCGGCTCAGACGTTCGGGTACACGGGCGGGCCGCAGCAGGCTACCGTTCCCGAAGGTGCCAACGCCGCGCAGGTGAAAGTCCTCGGCGGTCACGGTGGCTGGGCCTACGCAACTGGCGGACGCCAAAACGGCGGGGACGGTGCCCAGGTCACCGGGCGGCTCGCGGTGACTCCGGGGCAGGTGCTGACGCTCAATGTGGGCGGGGGCGGCCGGGCCGCGGATTTGTACGTCCCCGGTGACGGCGGCTGGGGGGCTGTCCCCCCGACAGGCTCCGGCGGGAGGGGAGGAGAAGGTGCCCCGGCAGTCCCTGACGGTTACGGCGGTGGCGGCGGCGGGGCCAGCAGTATTGTCATCGGCGGCCAGACGATCGTGATCGCGGGTGGCGGGGGAGGCGCCGGAGGGAGCGGTGCCTTCTTCGGCGGTGGCGCGGGAGGCAGCAGCGGCGCGACGGCCGATCCGGGGCACGGCGGCGGCGGGGCGGGTGCGGGCGGCGGTGGCGCCGGCGGCGGCAACAGGGGGCTCTCCGTCGGCGGCGGCGGCAGTAACGCGCCGAGACTCGGCGGCGGAGGCGGCGGCGGCGGCGGCTCGGGCGTCCTTGGCGGAGCGGGCGGCGGCGCCGGAGGCATCGGCGCCGGCGGGGGCGGCGGGGGCGGCGCGGGCACCTCGCTGATCTCGCCGCGGCTGGAGCTGGCATCCATCACCCGGGGCCCCTCCGTCACCGCTCCCGCCATAGGCAACGGCGTCATAGAGATCACCTGGCTGGCGATCACGCCGGAATGCTACGACCGGACCGTGGACGTGCCGCACAACAGCGCGGGCGTGCCGGTCCAGCTGCCCTGCTCGACCGCGGTGCCGCCGTCCAGCTATGAGATTCTGGGCGGCCCGGGTCACGGGACCCTGAAGGATGTCAATCTGACCACGGGGACTTTCACCTACGTCCCTGCGGCCGGCTACGCGGGCCTGGATTCGATCAGTTTCGCGGCGGTCGCGGCGGGCGTGGCGTCGGCGAAGAGCACCCTGACGTTCGTGGTCGCGCCTGAATGCTTCGGTCAGACCGTTTCGGTCACGCGTAACAGCCCCGGTGTCCCGGTGCAGCTGCAGTGCTCGCCGACAACCGCGTCCGGTACTTTCCAGATCCTTACCCTGCCGGCCCACGGGCACCTGGATAACCGGGACCTCACCAGGGGGACCTTCACCTATGTCCCCGTGGCGGGCTATACCGGCACCGATTCGATGACTTTTGGCTATGTCATCCAGGGCTACGCATCCCAGCCGGCCACCGTGACCTTCGGTGTCGCGGCGCCCCCGCGGCCGTCGATGACGCTGACCGCGAGTGCCACCCAGGTGGTGGAGGGCCAGGCGCCGGTGCTGACCGTGCACATGCCCGCGAGCGCGACCGGCTATGTCGGGTTCTACGACGACCAGCAGCCGGGCAGCGACAAAGGCATCGGCACCGCGCCGATCATCAACGGGGTCGCCACGCTCAGCGTCCCGTCCCGGCCGCTGGTGCTCGGCGGGAACGTCATCGGCGCCTCCTACGGCGGCGACGCCAACTGGGCCGCCAACGATTCCAACAAGGTGACCGTCACGGTGGTCAGCAAGCCGCGGCCGTCGATGACGCTGACCGCGAGTGCCACCCAGGTGGTGGAGGGCCAGGCGCCGGTGCTGACCGTGCGCATGCCCGCGAGCGCGACCGGCTATGTCGGGTTCTACGACGACCAGCAGCCGGGCAGCGACAAAGGCATCGGCACCGCGCCGATCATCGACGGGGTCGCCACGCTCAGCGTCCCGTCCCGGCCGCTGGTCCTCGGCCAGAACGTCATCGGCGCCTCCTACGGCGGCGACGCCAACTGGGCCGCCAACGATTCCAACAAGGTGACCGTCATTGTCACGGTCACCTCGTCCTGACTCAGCCGCGGGAGCCAGCGCGCGAGTCGCGGTCGGCGAGCGCACCGGCGCCAGACCACCATCGATGCGAGGGTCCGGGACGACTTCGGCTCCATCCTGCTCGTCCCGGGCCCGCGACCGGGGGACGACGGCAGCCGGACTGGACCTGTGCGGCAGGACGGCCCGCGGGGCCGGCGTCTTGCTCGAACATCTGCGCGGCCTGCAGCCGCAGCTTCTCTCGGCGGGCCCGTCCCTCAGCGGACAAGCCGCCACCATCCGAGTACCTCATGTTTCCGGCGTAGACCCGCCAGCCACACAGTTCACGCAGGTGCGCCGGCTGTGATCAAGCAGACACAGACCCCAGCCATTCAATTTCTGTAACAGGGCTAGCGCGAGTCCGATCCAGAGGGCTGACAGCGTGGTTACGAGAAACGCGGTCAATTGCGCTTCGGACGCGTGGCGGTACAAGGGTCGGTGTCGGTGGCCCCGGAAGGGTTCCATGATCAGCCGAGCCGCGCTGTAGGCGGCAAGGTATAGCGGTAGCAGAGGTACCGTGGGCGGGTTGCTGTGTGCGAGCGTGTAGAGAGCGGCAGCAATAGCGACGTTGACCGCGGCGTCTGTCAGTTGCAGCGGGAAAACACGTTCCGCAGGTGCCGGGCCGGGATCGAATCGCCGCCACGGCGTACGCGTGGCGGCGACCAGATCTGGGTCATACGAAATGCCGTGGAGGCTCGGCCGTCCGTAGCAACAGCCCCCGACGAGGCAGCCGATACGATGAAATGCCAGCGTCACGGGCAGGCACAGCGCTAGGTAGTCAGTCGCGGTCCGCATTGGTACCCCGAGCGCCAGCATGGCGAGCAGGTAACCGGGAAGGATGAAGAGCAAGGTGTCCTGGAGAAACGACCGGGCCGGGGTCTTCACCACCTTCAGCTTGAGCTTCAAGTACAGCGGGTATCCGATCAGATGAAACACGATCAGCGGCGCGGCTAGGCGCCACCAGTCCGTCGTGCCCCACAAATTCCCGGCGGTCGCGGTTAGCCCCAGCGTGACGATGAGCCCTAGATCGGACGCTAGGAAATAGGGGTGATACCGTCCGTGCCGGGCAACACGGTGGGCGATTCGGATGAAGGCTTCGATGGCGCCCGCGGAGCCATTGCCGGCGGTCTCGGCGTTTCGGTTCATGGTCGGGCCTTTCTTGCTGCGAGCCTCGTGCGAGAGCGGCATATCCGAATATGGCCAGATGCGGGTTCCTTGGCCTGACGGCTGGTGATTCGGCTTGACGGTCGTGGTAACCGGTCGGGTTGATCGGCCGTGGAGCCGGGGGTGGAGCGGGGGGTTCAGTGGTTCCGCTGGACGATAAGCTGTGCGAGCTGCCGGAGGTCATCGGCCGGCTCGTTCGCGGCGATGCGCGTGATGAGGTTCATCGCTCGCCGGGTGGCGGCGTCGGCCTCGGCCTGGGTCCTGGCCCGCCCTCCAGCCTGCTCGATCGCCGACGCTCCGCGCTCGAGGTCCTCGTGGCTCAGCTCCTGGCCCGCGGCGAGCAGGTGCGCGAACGCCCGGGCCGCCGGCAGCGGGGATTGAAGAGTGCTGATGATCGGAAGCGTCTTCTTGTGACGTGCTATGTCGCTGTACTGCGGCTTGCCGGTGGTGGCGGGGTCGCCCCAGATGTCCAGCAGGTCGTCCACGAGCTGGAAGGCCATGCCGAGCGCGCGTCCGAAGTCCCGGGCTGCCTTGACCTGGCCGGCGTTGGCTCCGGCGGCCAGGGCGCCGAGCTCGCAGGCGCATCCCATCAGGGCTCCGGTCTTCAGCTCGATCATCTTGAGGTAATCGGCCGCCGACACGGCGGTACGTTGTTCGACGTCAAGGTCCATCGCCTGCCCGGCGCACAGTTCCGCGATCGCCTGCGATAGCACCGATGCCCGCCGGTGGCCCGCTGTCGGTCTGGCCCCGCTGAACAGGCCCGGTGCCGCTGTCAGCAAGGTGTCCCCGGCCAGCAGGGCGAGTTCGGGGCCGAACGCGGACCAGGCGCTGGGCCGGTGCCTTCGCGTCAGGTCGTGGTCCATGATGTCGTCATGCATGATCGAGGCGTCGTGGACGAGCTGGACGGCCAGCGCGGCTGCCACGACGTCCGGGCCCGGCCTGCCCGGCAGTCCTCCTGAGGCGGCCGCCGCGGTAGCCAGCGTCAGCGCGGGCCTGAGGAACTTGCCGGCGGCAGCGCACGGGTTGCCCTGGAGGTCCCACCAGCCGGCGTGGTAGCCCACCACATGGCGGATGCGCCGGGGCAGCTTATCGGCGAAGGCCTGGTAAGCGGGCGTGACCTCGATGCGTGCCTGCGCCATGACGTCCCAGGCCGTGCGCGGTGTCAGGGTAGGTGATGCGATACCGGTCATAAGGATCTGCTCCCTTCTTGCTACACGTTTACATCGATGGTGAATCCCGCCGGGCATGCCAGTCCCTGGGGATTTCTCCTAGTCCGAAGTTCCCTAGGGTGTCCCTAGGAGGCTGCTGAATTGGATCGTTTCGGCACGTGTTCCCGGCAGGCGGTCCGGGCGGTCGGGTGCCGGATCACGGTGGTGCGGGCCGGTGCGGCCGTAGCCGTTATCGGCCGGGCCGCTGGCACGGGCCGGTTTTCCGGGCTGGCCGGCGGCGCCGGGCCGGTCACGTGGCCAGTGTCCAGGCGCCGGCCCGCCGGGTCAGGCCCTTGCCGATCAGGTTGCGCAGGTTCAGTGCGGCGGTCCGGTATTTGAGCCAGGCGTCGTTCTTGGTTTCTCCCCGGTAGCGCAGCTTGAGCCGGCGGCCGCGGAAGGTGGCGACCTGGGCGACGGCCCGCTCGACGTTGGGTGTTTCATGTAGTCCTCGCGTAGCCCGGGCCGGTCGCGGCGGTCGGCGCGCAGCAGGTCGTCATGTTCGTGCAGGATGAGGGCGCGGCCGGTCTTGGAGATGGTGCAGCGGGCGCGCAGCGGGCAGCCGCGGCAGGCGGCTCCGAAGGTGACGTTGCGGCGGGCGGTGATACGCCGGATGACCCCGTTCGGGCAGGTGCCCGTGCGATCGTCCTCGTTGACGGTGAAGTCGTCCAGGGTGAACCCGCCCTCGACCGCAGGGGCCAGCGGCTTGGGCTTGATCACCGCGGCATCTCTGGCCTGCCTGATCGCGTCCCGCAGGTCCCCAGTGCCGTAGGCCGAATCGGCGTACCAGGACAGTGGCTCGCCGGCGGCAGATGGCGGCGCTGCCCTGGAGGGTTTCCCCTGGGAGGCGGCTGAGGAAGCGCGCCGCGGGGTTGAGGAGGTCTTCCAGGAGCCGGGCGTTCCCATCACCTTCATCGCCGCCAGCGGCGACCCATTCACTGAGTTGTGCCGCGTAGCTGAAGACATCCGTACCGATGCCGTGGTGGTGGGGGCATCTGCCCACGCCGGTCACCGGCTGGCCGGTTCGCTGGCGGTGCGGCTGGTTAAGGCAGCTCGATGGCCGGTCACCGTGGTGCCGTGAGCCAGGGATGGGTGCCTTCGCTCGTTCACTACGTAAAGCCGTGTGTCAGGCCAGGACAGGCCCGGTAAATCGCTTGTGTATCGATGCAAGATTGGCTCTGACGCAGGAAGTGTGCTGGAAGAAAGGCCGGGACGCGACAGGCGCTCTCTAAAATTTGATAATTCATTAATTGACGATTCATCAGCTAGGCGCCCACAGACATGATTGGGCCGCCGAGGCATCACCGCCCGTCCCCGAATAGCACAATCCCGCCATGTTACCCGCCTGAATCAAGGAAAACATCAGCCCCGGGCCAGAACGACAATAACAAAAATGTTTTAGAGTTCCCAGCGCCCAATTTGATATGCTTCGCCCCATTTCGGAGATAGATCCCTTGTTCTAATTATACCGTCCGACACTTGCTGAATAGCTACCCCGTGACATGTTCCTTACCAAGCGACCCCAAGCCTTGTCTTTGGCCATCCGGTACGTAAATATAGGAGAGTTCTCAGCACTGCGGGCCTGGGAAAGATGGAATGTCATCGCCCGTAGCCAGGGGGGGTTTCCGCATCAGCAGGTAGGACGCGTGCGCGATTAGCTAATTTTCGCTGCACCCGAGCGCTAGCCGACCGCGGCGGTGATGTGCCTCAGCGTCTTCGAGCAGTTCCCCGCTCGCCCCTGTGAGGGTGCCGCTGCTGCCCGGCAAGGGCCAGCTGGCGTCCTCGACATCGACTCGATGCAGAACGGGTCTACGGGCAAAAAAAGCAAGGCGAGGCCTACGGGCACAACAAGATCGAGGGCAAGAGACTGCTGGTACGCGGACTGAACGCGCTGGCTGCGGTCGTCTCCACGCCGCTGTAGGCGCCGGTCAACGCCGCCACCCGGCTGCGCGGCGGCAACGCCGCTTCCGCAGCGGCGCCGCCGCCGCCGCCGAGGCGATGAGCACGGCTCGGGCAGCCGGGTGCACCGGGACGATCGTGGTCCGGATGGACTAGGCGTATTACGCCGCGAAGGTGATCGCCGCGATCCGCCGGGCGGGCGCGCTGTTCTCAGACACGGTGCCGATGGATCGCAAGGTCAAGGCCGCGATCGCGGCCATCCCGGAGGATGCCTGGACGGCTATCAAGTATCCCCGGGCGATCTGGGATGATCAGCTGGGCACCTGGGTGTCCGACGCCGGGGTCGCCGAGGCGGAATACACGGCGTTTACCTCGAAGAAGGGACAGGCGGTCACTGCGAGGCTGATCGTCCGCCGGGTGCGCGACCTGAACAAGCAGGCCGCCGCGGGCCAGGACGAGCTGTTCCCTGCCTGGCGCTACCACACCGTCTTCACCGACTCCCCGTTCGAGCTCCTCCAGGCCGAAGGCCAGCACCGGGACCACGCCATCGTGGAGCAGGTCTTCGCCGACATTACCGACGGGCCGCTCGCCACATGCCCTCCGGCTCGTTCCCGGCCAATGCCGCCTGGCTGACCTGCGCCGCTATCGCCTGCAACCTGCTGCGCGCCGCCGGCGCCCTGGCCAGCCTGGCCTACGCCAGGGCCCGCGGCGCCACGCTGCGCCGCGACCTGATCAACGTCGCCGCCCGCACCGCCCGGTCAGGCCGCGGGCACATCACGCTCCACCTGCCCGAAGGCTGGCACCGCCAGACCGAGTGGAGACTGCTCAAGTCCTAAGACAGATACCAGCCCGATACGAGAAAGGCGCAGACAATGGACACCATCATCCAGCAGTCCCCCGCTCACCCGGCAGTGCCCGGCAAGGAAGGCCGGGTTCACCGCTTGCCGGGCGCGCATCTCCCTGCCTGGAGAGGAGGACGATCATGAACAAACCCAGACTGCGCGTGACTCGGCCGGTCATCGTCGCGGGCGCGGCCACGCTGATGCTGGCAGGCGGGACTGCGGTCGCCACGGCGGCCGTGATGTCCTCTGCCAGCCCGGTGTCCGGCTCCGGCGTCATCGACGGGTGCTGGACCAACGCCGCGATCAACGGCAGCCACGTCATCGTCCTGCAGGACCAGGGCACCAGCTGCCCGAGGGGCACCACCGCGATCTCATGGAATGAGTCGGGGCCGTCAGGCCCGGCGGGACCGGCTGGCCCGGCCGGCCCGACAGGACCCGCCGGGGCTGCGGGCTCAGCTGGCCCGGCCGGCCCGACAGGACCCGCCGGGGCTGCGGGCCCGGCTGGCCCGGCCCGACAGGACCCGCAGGGCCGGCGATCTCCTCGCTGGACCAGCTAAACGGGATTCCCTGTAACAGCGGAACGGGAACCGTCTCGCTCACCTACAACGCCGACAACTCCGTGACCATCTCCTGCAACCCGTCGATCCACCTATAGGTCGGCTCGCCCCATAATGTGCCTCGGGGCGTACGAACGCGGTTATGCCCGAGCCGCCCCGGTGGGGACTCCCCCGGTCATGAGACCGGAGGAGTCCCCACCGGACGAGACGGTCCGCTGCTCTAGTTCCGGGGCGTGGAATACCTGTGCCAATACACGGGAGATGCCGCCTGACCTGCGACTGGGGTCTCAGTGCTTCTCATCGTCTGTGGGCCGATCAGATCGTGATGTGCCCCGAATGCGCCCCGGGCCAGGCTCCGTGCGATCAGAACCATCAGGCGCTGCGGACGAGCACATGCTGCTCGGTCACCGTCCCGGGCTTGTCCTCCAGCTCGACGCACTTCTCCGCGCCAGGCTCGGACAGGTACAGGCTCGGGTAGCAGCATTAGCGGACTAGAAACCAACGCGACCGTCGGACGAGCAGCGCCGTAGCGGGGCTGAGTAGCAGGGAACGAAAAGTCACGGTTAGGAGCACGGCCGGGGCTGGCCGGGCAAATTCCGCCTGCGCCAGGCCTGGGGCTCTACGCTCAGCGAGCCGTGCCGACTCAATGCTGAGGTGCTGGCCGCCGCCGAGCAGCTCAAGCCGGTCACCATCGACGTCCTGCTCCGCGGCTGGCCCGGAACAGGCTCAGGCGCTTGAGCAAGGGGCTTGACCGGCAATGGGACGGCCGATGCCAGGTCAGAACAGCGGCTCGCTGCCGGCGGCGGGAGCGCGCGGGCGGCGGCGTGCCGACCGGGAGGGCGTGTCGGCCTGGAGCGCGGCCTGGACGGCGGCGGCGACGAGCTGCGCGGTCTCCGCGTCGACGGCGATGTTCCGGCGGAGCAGCACCCGGCGGACCACCTGCCCGGCGTGCCGGGGCGCGTCCTGCGGTTCGGCAGCCATCTCAGTCCTCCCTAATGACGGGCGGCAGCTCAGGGCTTGAAGATCATCCCGGGGCGGCTTTCACGGTCACCGCGGCTAGGCCCCGGGCACGGCCACCGGACCCGCTCGTACTCCTCTTCCGCGTCCCATCCGGCGTCCCGCTCGTCGCCAGGCAGGTCGTTCACCTCGTCCTGGGTGAGTTCGGTCTCGTTCATGGCCCCTCATGATGCCGGCCGCTGGCGGTCACTTCAAGCGGCCTCCCCGAAGCCGGCCGCGGTCAGGTCTTGCTCCCGCCACCAGTCCTACCCTGTGGCTCAGCCGGGCAGCTCGTCGTCGGCGGCGTCGGGGTCGCGCAGCTGGCGCGGATGACGCCCTCGCCCAGGTCGGGGAGCAGGAGGCTGTATTTGCCGGCCACGTTGACGTGCTCGCGGACGAACGGTGAGAGCCGGGCAACGTCCTCGTCGAGTACGGGGTAACCCTGGGCGCGCAGGGCGTCCAGGGCGGCGCTGATGTAGCGGGTGCTCCACAGCACCACGCAGTTGAGGATCAGGCCGAGCGCGCCGAGCTGGTCTTCCATGCCTTCGTGGTAGCGCTGGTAGAGCTCTCCCTTCTTGTCGTGGAAGATCTTGGCCGCCAGGGCGTGCCGACCCTCCTGCAGGTTGGCCTGTGACGAGGATTCGTGCAGGATCCTGAGTCAGTTGATTCGTAGCGGCCGGAGTCCGGTGGCGGGTGGGCGGTTGGTGGTGCGGTAGCGACCGTCGAGGTTGATGGTGGGGTACCCAAGTGGGGTGAGCCGGGCGACGTCGGCCGGGTCGATCGGATAGCCCTTCGCGGCGAGGTGGTCGAGGGCGGCCTGGATGTATACGGTCTGCCACAGCACAATGACGTTGATCATGATGCCGAGGCTGTCGAGCTGGTTTTCCTGCCCGACCTGGTAGTGCCGCCGCAGCTGGCCGCGCTGGCCGTGGAAGACGGCGCGGGCCAGGGAGTTGCGCCGCTCACCGCGGCTGAGAAGGTGGTGGATGGTCCGCCGGCAGGCTGGGGTCGTGGGCGTATTCGAGCACGTGCAGGGTCTTGATCACCCGGCCGAGCTCGGCCAGGGCACGGGCGAGGCTGGAGGGGCTGGGGCCGCGCTGCGACGTGCGCAAGATCGCCGAGGGGATGACGGTACCGGCCCGCAGCGAGGCGGTGAGCCGGCAGATCTCGTCCCAGTTGCCGGTAATGAGCCGGGTGTTGATACGGTTGCGCGCCAGCCCGTTCAGCGGCCCGTAGTGGGCCTCGCGGTCGATGCGCCACAGCCGCTGGTCGGGCAGGTCGGCCAGCCGCGGTGCCCACCGGTAGCCCAGCGCCCAGGCCAGGGCAAAGACGATCTCGGAGGCGCCGGCGATGTCAGTGGAGACCATCTCGGGCTGGTGCCGGTCTAGTTGGCCAGCAGCCCGTCGAGGACGTGCAGGCTGTCGCGCTGAGTGCCGGGGATCAGTTTATGCGCGAACACGGTGTAGGTGCCGGCCATCCATGAATACAGCGTGGAGCCGCGTTGCCGGCCGAAGTAGCGGGGGTTGTAGGCGGCGTTGATGGTGGACACGGGGATGACGAAGCGCATCCCGTCCGCGGAGGCCATCTCTCCGCCGCCCCAGGCCTGGGCCAAAGGCAGCGGTGTGTGAAAGTCGACCAGCAGGACGTTGGCCGCGGCGTGGGTCGCCGAGCGCAAGTAGTTGTGCCCGACCCAGTTCAACCGCTCCCTGCTCAGCGGCGGGTAGTTCTCATCGACGACAGGCCCACGTTGCACGATTCGGAGACCAGCAGGGCTGACAGCGACTCCGGCAGGTGTACCTCGCGGGTGTCGGTGCCGCTGATGTGGGTGTATTCGTCGAGAAACCCAGTCCACCCGTGCACTTCCAGGGGCAGGCCGGCGATCTCCACCTCGGGAGGAGCCGTTCCACCTCGCCGCGCAGGGCGACCAGGGATGCGCGTTCAACCTCTGCGTCCAGCGGGGTGACCACGATCTCATCGCGGCCGCCTCGGGTTCCGGTACGCAGGCCGGTGTTGGCGGGATACCCGGCGGCGGTGCGCCGCCATGCCGTATCCAAGCTGGCGGCGAGCTGGGCGGCGATGGTGGCCGGGTCGGGGTCGAGCGCCAGCTCCTCACACAGCGTGTCGCGCCGGTGGTCCTAGTCGCGAGGGGTGAGCAGTTCGGCGCGGGGATCGCCCCACCAGGTGCTGCCGGGTGCGTAGATATCGCGGCGGCGCAGCCGGGTGCGGATCTGGTCCAGCACACAGCAGGTGTAGGCGGCCCGGTCGACGGTGTCGCTGTCCTGGTCGTGCACGTGCGGCCGCCACGACGGCGTGACCACCCCCAACGGGACCTCGCTGGCGGGCCGGCGAGTGGTGCGGGGCTTGCCGGCCAGCCACTGGCCCAGGGCGTGATAGGCGTCCAGCACCGGCGCGGCCGAGTCGATGGCCTGCAACTCCAGCGCCTCGATCAACGCGGGCAGGAACCGCCGGATCTGCGGGTAGGCCGCGACCAGCCGCTCGTGGAAGGGATCTCCCGGCGGGCGCATCAGCGCCTCCACCGTGCCCATGTTCGCCTCGATCCCTCCCGCTGGACGCGCAACGCCGCCAGCACCTCCTCCAGGGTGGGCGGGTCGTCGAGGGCATCCAGCAGCGAGCGCATCTGCGCGTGCACCGCGGCGACAGCGCGGTCGTAGTCGCGAAGCTCGCCGGCGCGGCGTTTTGCCCGCGGTGGGTGGGTGGCGGCGCGCTGCAGGTCGCCGAACACGACATCGAAAATGTCGATCACATCGTCGCGGGCGCTGGCCGCCAGCAGGTGGGTGGGTGTAGGCGACCAGCGTGGCGATCCGCCGCTGCGGTGCCAGATCGGCCAGCTGGGTGGCCCAGGCCTGGTCAGCGTAGCGGGCCAAGGCCACTACCCGCGCGGCCGGCACGTCCGGCAGGTCCAGCCCGCCGGTGCCCGGGGCCCGAACGCGCTCCAGCCGGTCCAACGCGCGCACCAGCCCGGCTATGGTGCGCGTGAACGGCGGCCGGCGCAACAGGTCCAGCTCCGAGCGGCGCTGCCCCTCAGGCACCACCAGGAGTTTGTCCGGCTGGGCCCGCAGCTCCGGGCCGGCCGCTCGCGCCAGGCGGCTGTGAACCCGATAGGTGGCGCGTTCGCGCACCGCGGCGACCAGCCGAGCCAACACGGTTTGCCCGGGCAGCAAGATCTGCGAGCAAGAAGTTGCCGGTGGGCCGCGCGGAACAACACCAACGAGGCCACCTCATCGGCCCAGGCCTGCCGGTACAACCAGACGGTGAAGGCGAACCGGTCCGGCCCAGTGAAGTCGCGGTACCCGTAGCGGTCCCGGATCTCGGCGGTGTGACGCCACCGCACCGGGCCGACTGGTACGGGCACTAGTTCGCCTCTGCCGGCGCAGAGTCGGTGCCCGCCCCTTCAGTCGGCCAGAGCTGTCTAGCCTCCAGCCTTCCGGGGCCGCCGTCACCCTGGGGTCCCCGGGCCCTGGGGCCGCCGCCACCCTAGGGCCGGACAACTGGTGGTTCTCCCCAGGGACGCCGTCCCGGTGGGCGCGCATTGTTGTGTCACAGAACGCACCTACCGACCAGAGGGAAACAGCAATGAGCACTCACGAGATGGCAGAGACCACCACCAGCACCACCCCGGAAACCGCCAAGCGCCGCCGCGGCGTGCGGCTGCGCGGGCTGACCCGGCCCAGGATCGCCGCCACCGCCGCGGTGGCAGCGTTCGGCCTGACCGCCCTGACCGCGGGCGCCGCCAGCGCCAGCACCGTGGCCAACGGCCCGACGATCCAGCTGAGCAACTACGCGGTCCCGGCCAGCGCGCCGCAACCGCAGCACGTCGCCGGCGGGGGCATGCTACCGCTGGACGACGGCGCGCTGGGCAATGCCGCCTCGATCGCCGTGACCGGTGAACGCAGCCCGGATGGGCCCGAGGTGGCCACGATCCCGGGCGGCTCCAGCGCCTGGGGAACACAGCTGGAAACCGCTGAGCCCAGCACGTCCCCCACCCTGGGCCCCGCCCAGGTCTGGTACTTCCAGCGGGCCGGCTACGTGGGGGTGAACACCCCCGCGACGACGGCCGCCGGCGGCACGGACATGCTCGCTGTCCCCGTCTACCGGATCATCAACTACAACCCCGACGGTCTGTACACCTGCCTGGAGGCCCGCGGCAGCCAGCCGGCGGCCGGCTCGATCGTCGACTCCAACGGCTGCGACGTCAACGGGGCGCCGCAGACCAACCAGCTGTGGGTGGTCGGCAGCCCGGGCCAGACCAATGAGACGATCAACGCCACCACCGGCGCTTTCGACGGCAACAGCAGCCCTCAGATCTACAGCAGCTACCTGCAGGGCTCGTCCACCGCGGAGTCAGGCCTGTCGGACTCGGTGATCGAAAACGTCGCCACCCTAGCCGCCGACGGCTGGAACACCGCCCAGGCACCGGTGCTGAGCGCCGACGCCAACTCCACAGGTGGTGCCTCCCCGCTCACCCTGCATGCCCAGTCGACGCTCACCAGCGAGAACTCCACCTGGAACGTCGTGGCCGCCCCCGGCTCCTCCGAGTGATTGCGTGGACAGGCTCTGGCCATCACGACGCGAAGGCCACTTCCGGCACCGCCGGAAGTGGCCTTCGGCGGTGTACAGCGACGCTACCCACTACAGCCGCGGTCCCGGTCCCTGCTCATCGCTACGCTGGCCTCCCTGATGGCTCGGCCTTCATCACCGTGCTCGGCTAGCTGCCGGTTGGCTACGGCAACCCATATCCGCTTCCCAGCATCGGTCAAGCCGCGGTAGTGCCTGTCGACGTCTGCTACGGTCCAGGGCATCCGATCACCTCTTGGGGTTGAGGTAGGTGAGGTGGCCGCTTGCGGTGCCGGCGCTGATCATCGAAGGGATCACCCTTCGTTGCAGTCGTCTTGGCAGTCGGCACAGCGAAGGGTGATCCCTCCACAGGGCCGGCAAGGGAAGAACCGCCAAAACCCCCTTCACACCGGATCGTCGCATGACACAAGCCCCGGCGGGTCACCACCGTCACATCAGGTCGTACGAGAACCGGCACTTCAGGTCGTACGCGGACAGCCGGGCGACCTGGCGGCGGAGCACCATCGCCTCATGGCGCAGCACCATGATCGCCGCGTCCCCGACGTGCTCCGGTCCAGCAGTTCAGCGGAACGCGGTACCTGTCACGCCGGCCTGACGGTGACCGTAACCGGGTTGGACTTGGCCTCGGCGTACTGGTGATCACCGCCGTAGATCGCTTCGATGGTGTCCTGGCCGAGTGGCAACGGCCGGGTCGTTGCGGTGAGGGTGGCTATCCCGTGGACGACCGCGGCTTCCCCTATGTATGCGTTACCGGCGGTGAGGTTGTAAAAGGCCACGCGGCCTGTCGCGTCCGCCGACAGGTGCACCGTGAACACCGGGGACTGGCCTTCGCGCACCGTGGTGGGACTGGCGGTCAGCCTGATGGAAGGCGCCAGCTTGACCACGGTTACCGTGACGGTGTTGGAATTGCTCTCGCCGTATGTGCTGTCGCCACCGTAGGTGGCCCGGATGGCGTTCCGGCCGAGCAGCAACGGCCGTGTCGGAGCGGTGAGGGTGGCCACCCCGTCGATGATCGGGGCCGCACCGATGCCCTGGTCGGGACCGGGCAAGGTCAGGTTGTAAGAGCCCACGGAGCCGGTTGCGTCCGCCGGCAGGTGCACGGTAACCACCGGAGACTGGCCTTCGAGCACCTCGGTGGCACTGGCGGTCAGCCTCAGCGACGCTACTGGCTTGGTGATCCAGGTGATGATGACCCGGCCATTCCCGTCGCTGGTCGTGCCCCGGGTGACGGACGGAGACATGAGCGTCAGCGGGTAGGCCGACCCGCCGCTGCCGCCGCCACCGCCGCCGCGCCCGCCGCTGGCACCGCCGCCGCCGCCATCGCCGCTCGCGTTACCGCCGGGCCCGCCGCCGGCCGCCGGCACGCTCTCGCCGGTCGCCCAGACGTCGAGCCTGCTCGACCCGCCGCCCCCGGCACCGTTGCCAGCGATGTCCATGCTGCGGCGGCCGCCGTTCCCGCCGCCGCCGGACGCTCCCCAGCCTCCCGTACCCGGGGTGTAGCGGCCGCCGTCGCCGCCGCGGCCGCCCACCAGGACCTGGAACAGCTCGCCGGGAACGGCCGGCCACATCCCGCTGACCTCTGCCCCCTCGCCGCCCGGGCTGCGCGCGAAGTCATTCGCCGTGCTGCCGCCCCGGGCGCCGATGACGTGGACCTCCACCGCGGTAGCGCCGGCCGGCGCGGTCGCCCACTGGGAAACGCCCGGACCCACGTAGCCGAACTCCTCGGTCACCGCTGCCGCCGGCGCCCGCGCCGCGGCCAGGGCGGGGCCGGGCAGCCACGCTCCCCCGGTCAGCGCTGCGGCGACCACCGCACCCGCCATGGTGAATTTGCCGGAAAGACGCATGTTTACCCCCAGGAAACTGTGCCCCCAGTCAGGCGCAGCCAGTCATCACCCGCTCCCTGTACCGCCAGCACACGCCCGGCCGCGGCGGGACCGATGGGGGCGGCCCGGGCCGGGCGGTTTGCCTGCCTCGGCCCGCACGCCGGCCATACCCCAGCCGTGCCCCGCGCCCGGGACCAAAGGCGGCCGTTCGCGGCTGGAGCCGCGACCCCGGTGAGAGGCCGCAGCTTGTTGTCAGTGGTTCGGTCATCTTGATGTCAGTGCGCTGGTCAGGCCCCTCCCTCGCCGAGTGGTCAGGGGGAGTCAGATGAGCGCGATCCTGGCTGTGCCGGTGCCGATCGAGGTGATGGCGATGGCCGGTACGGGGACCTACAGCAGCCGTCCCCCGCCCGGCGCCCGTACCGCGTTCCGCCCGGTAGACCGGGGCCATGACCGATGGCCGCCCGGTCAAAAGAAACGGGCCTGCGGGATGGTCTCCCTTCGCCGACATTGCCCGGATCAGGTCCCTGGGGGTCGCCGTTCAGCCTCGGGGGTGGACCGTCGAGTCGCCGATGCCGGCGATGTCCGTCTCGGTCAGCCCCGGGCCGGCCAGCAGCGATTGAGTGCTCACTGTTATCTCCTGTGCCTGTTGTTATCTCTTGTTCCCGCAGCGCCGGAACCCTCCACCACGGCTCGCGCCCAGCGCATCCGGCGTGCTGCCGTCTCCGGATGCTCGCCATATGCGGCGGCCACCTCCCCCGCACAGCCGCCGATGCCGTTACGGGTGCGGATCGCATGCCTGATCGCGGCCGCGACCTCGGTCTCGGTGTGCTCGCGCTGAGCCGAGAGGTCACTGGCGAACAGCGCCTCGGCACGCGCCGTGAGCAGCTGCCTGGAATGCGCCGACCTCCCCGGGACGGCAGCGGGCTCGACGGGCTGTGCCTGTGCGGGATTCCAGCATCGATCTTCTCCCCCACCCGGCGCCCGCGCGGGTGCTGGTGGTTGATGTGCCGGTCCGTGGTGTAGGACTAGGGTGGTCATCGTGGATGTCTTTCCTTGTCTAGCTCGGCTTGCTCTGTGGGATGGATCCACTGTCGCTTGAGCCGAAAGCAAAGTCCCTAGAGAAACTCCCTAGTACGCCTCCCCAGGAACGCTCCCGAAGCGGGCGTGGCGTAGCCCAGGGCCTGGTGCAGCAGCACCGCGGCCGTGGTGCTGCTGCACAACGCCCTGCGCGTGGATGAGGCCTGCGCCGCCGACATGGGGTTGGCCGGAGGCCGACGCGAACTGCGGCGGACAGATTGAGTGAGACGTGACCACTCCCGCGTCTCACCGAATCTGGTCCGACGGTCCGGTTCTCTTACGACCGTCTCAGTGAATCTGGCGGTGAGTCAGCAGTAGCGGTCCTTGTTGATATCGGTCAAGAGTTGAGACAGGGCCAGGTCGGATGTTCGTCCGGCGGTCGTCAGACCGGTGCGATGAGTTCCCGTGTGCTGATTCGTCTCAGTTCATGACTCGGAAGGAGCGGGAGATGCGGATCAAGGTCAACGGTGTCGAGTTGTGCGTGGAGACCTTCGGGAACCCGGCGGACCCACCGGTGCTGTTGGTCGGCGTCACCATGCTGAGCTGGCCGGACGAGCTGTGCGCGGCGCTGGCCGGGCGGTATGTGGTGCGCTACGACCTGCGCGACGCCGACCAGTCGACGTTCGTCGAGCCGGACACGCCCACCTACGACCTGCGCGACCTGGTGACCGACGCGTCCGAGCTGGCTGGTGGCGCTGGATCTGGGGCGTACGCACGTGGTCAGGATGGGCGTCGGCGGTTTCATCGCGCAACTGCTCACGCTCGACCATCCCGGCCAAGTCGCGTCGCTGACGCTGGTCTCCACCCGTCCGGTCGCGCCCGGTCCGGTCGATCCCGACCTGCCCGGCCACGCGCCGGAGCTGATGGAGCAGCTGTTCGGGCGTCCGGAGCCGGACTGGGCCGATCGGAACAGCGTGGTCGACTACATGACCAGTTCCGCGCGGCTGAAGTCCGGATCGGGAGGATTCAATGAGCAGGACGTACGGGCGGCTGCCGGGTCGGTCTTCGACCGAGCGGGACGCACGGCGAAGGCGCAGCGTGCGAGCCACCTCGGCACCATGTTCGCGGCCATCGATTGCCGACCGCGGTGGCGCCAGCGGCTCGGCGAGATCACCGCGCCGACCCTGGTGATCCACGGGGACGAGAATCCGTTCTTCCCGCACCGGAACGGGGTCGTGCTGGCCGCGGAGATCCCGGGCGCCACGCTGCTCACACTGCCCGGCATCGGCCAGGGCGTGCCGCGCGTGACGTGGCCAGCCGTCGTGGACGCCCTGCTGCGCCACACCTCCTGACCGCCGCTCTGGCCCAAGGGTGGCGCATGGGGCATTGAACGTCGCCTACATCGCAGTCGTCTCACTGAATCTGGCCTGTCCGGCGACGATCGGGCCGCCTTCGGTGAGACGCCTGCCGGGTTGTGTGAGACAGGACACCTGACGCTCCGGACTGCGGTCATCTCTCAAGAACAGATGATCATGAAACTGACGCCAGGTGCGGTCAGAACTCACCAACGACCGCGGTCCCAAAAACTCACGAACGAAACCATACGCGTTAAGTACCGTACTGAAATCCGTGTCAGTGCTCAGCGGATCTCCCACTGCGGCCGAGCCGAAAGAGACATGAGCTTATTATTGGCACGGGTTACTTCGCCGCCGCCAGACGGTCGTCTACCGGCGGTCCGACGCGAACGGCACGGTCGTAGTCGTCGTCTGCGGCGACGACACGGGCAGCGCAGCACCCGGCCAGCAGCCGCGACTCGACACTCCCAGCACAACCACGTACCGTCACCACCAGGTGCCACCTCCGGCACCAGCCAGGCGGCTTTCCCCGGAGTCCCTGCCACGAGATCACGGGGAGAGCCGCTGCCATCGCCAACATGGCCACGGTGACGCCGTCCACCAACCCGCGTCTCGCAAACCCGCCGAATAACCCCCGAAGACACCATCAACGACGCAAACCCGGGCTGCCGTGGCCATCCCCAGCGTCGCGGGATAACCAGCCCTCCGGACGGCAGTAGACCACCGAACCCACCTCCTACCCCCATCTAACGGGCGGCAAGCGATGAAACTGTACCGGGAGCTCAATGATCCCGCCTGCGCGGGAACGATGCTGAGCAGCTTTGGCGAGGTCGCGCGTGACGCTGGGCGGGCCCGTTCAGGCGGCGCCTGCCGCCCGCTGTCCTGGAGCTCGCCGGGCGTCCAGCCCTGGTGTACCTCGGTGCGGCTCAGGTGCTCCGTGGGGAAACCCCGGTCACGATAGCGCATGCCTCGGGCTACCGTGTCATGGCATCAGGAGTCGGCAGGGAAGCTCGGACCCGGGTAACCGCGCCATGCGCGGAACCGGTCAGACCGCCGCTGGCTGGCGCCATTGCTCGACGAGGCGCCGCAGCTCCTGCCGTCCGTGCAGGCCCAACTTGGCGTAGATGTTGCCCAGGTGGTATTCCACGGCCTTGCGGCTGATGAACAGCTCGGCCGCGACCTCGGAATTGGACAGTCCCTTGCCGACCAGGTGGGCTACTTCTGTCTCCCGGCTGGTCAGCGCCAGGACGGACTGCTTCCTGGCCGGACTGCCGGGAAGATGACAGGCCGCCAGCTCCTCTTCAGCACGGGCGATGAACGGCGCGGCGCGTAGCGCATGGTACAAGCCAGCCGCCCGGCGCAGGCGCTCGACCGCGTTTTTCCTGTTCCCGGTGCGGCGCTGCAGGCTGCCGTAAGCCAGCAGCAGCCGGGCGGTGTACACCGGGCTTTGCGTGCTGGCGGTGCCCTCGCCGCGGGCGTAGATCTCCCGGGCCTGCCCGGGGTTGCCCTGCTGCTCGGCCAGCCATCCCGCCAGCCAGGCCAGGGCCGGCTGCAGATAGCCGACCTTACCGCCGTCGGCGCGCAGCCCGTCCAGGACGGCGGCTGCCTGGTCCAGCTGGCCGGAGCCGATCAGGCCCTCGGCCAGCAGCGGCCGCCATAGCACCGCGTAGACCCGGCTGCGGCCATCCAGCGCCTTCTCATCCTGCCAGGGACCCAGCGCGTCGGCCATGCCCAGGTAGTCGCCGGCTGCCTGGCAGACCAGGGCCCGGGCCATCGCCGCGTACACTCGTTCCTGGCCGTAGTCCAGGCTGGCCGCGGCCTCCTCGGCCAGCGCTGCGTGCCGCTCGGCCTCCTCCGCCTGGCCCCGGCCGGCCGGCACGCACCCGGCCGCCAGGTGCAGCAGCGGCAGGTCGAAACGGCGGGTATGGATCGCGGCGGCCGAGAACGCCTGCTCGGCGGTGAGCAGCACATCGTCCCACGCGCCCGCCAGGTACTGGGTCAGCGCCAGGTAGAAGTAGGCGCGCAGGCCAGCGGTGACGGTGGCGCCCCGGCGCGCCATTATGAGGTTGGCGGTCAGGTCGCTGATGGCGGGGCCCAGGTCGCCGGCCAGCAGCCGGAACCCTCCGCGGAAGGCCAGGCCGTCGACATCGACCGGGCCCACGCGGGCCGGGTCGGCATCCAGGTACCCCAGCTCGGCCAGCCCGGCGCGCGGTCCGGCCACCTGGCAGGCGCCGACCGCGATGACGGTGCGCGTCATGCTGGCGGCCGCAGCATCCAGGCAGCCGGTGCCCAGCGCCCACCGCCCGAAGTCCTGCACTTTCTCCGCATCCCCCGCCAGCGCGCATACAATAGCCAGCCGGCTGGCGATCACGGCGGCCAGCGGCTGGCTGCCCGGGTCGTTCCGCGCTTGCGCCAGCGCCTGGCTGAACAGCAGCTGCGCCTCGGCGAGCTGGCCGGCGGAGAATGCCATCGTGCCCAGCACGCAGCTGCGCAGCGGGGACGGCCCGGCCTCCTCCACCGCCGGGCGCAGGGCCAGGCCACGGGATTCCTCGGCCATTGTCAGGTGCAGCGCGGCGGTCAGCAGCCGCCGTTCCCGGTCGGCCCGGGCCGGGGAGATGTCCGAGGCCCACTGCAGGTGGGTCCCGGCCAGTGCCAGGCGGCCGCCCGCTGTCTCCTCGCCCGCCAGGCGCTCCAGCTCGGCGGCCAGCCGCTCGTCCGGCCGGTCCAGGGCGGCCACCCGGTGCTTCCAGGACGCCGACTCGCTGACCATGGACGCGGCGAGGGCATGCAGCGTGCGGCGCCTGCCGGCTGCGATGCCGGCGTAGATGGCGTCCCGGACCAGCGGGTGGCGGATCTCGACCGGGCACGTGGGCTCTTCCGGGGACCAGTGCACCAGGCCGGAGGCCACCGCCGGCTCGATCGCCGCGCCCGCCGAGCCGACCTCCGCCGCTTCGCCCAGCTGGGCCAGCGGCAGGCGCACGTTCAGCACCGCGAGGATCTCCAGAATGGCCCGGGTCTGCGGCGGCAGCACCCGGAGGTGATCACCGATGGCCTCGGTCAGCGACCGGGGCAGCGCCATCCGTCCCGGCGCCCGCGGATCGAAGCCGGACCCTTCGCTCAGCACCGTGCGCAGGTACAGCGGGTGCCCGCCGGTGCCCTGGTACAGCCGCTGAACGGCCTGCTCGTCCAGCGGTCCCGCGGCGAGCGCGGCCGCCAGCGCCGCGACCTCATCCGGGCCCAGCTCGCCCAGCGGCACCTGCAGCCGGTTCTCCACGCTCGACAGCATCCGCTGCGCCGCCTCGTCCAGGTGGTCGCTGGGCCCGCGGTAAACCACCACGGCCATGACCGGGTCCACCGACAGCCGCCGCAACATGAACGTCAGCGCCTCCACCGACCTGCGGTCGGCCCACTGCAGATCATCGATCAAGATGGCCACCGCCCCGGTAGCCTGCTGCTCGCCCACCACCTCCAGCAGCCGCGCGCCCACGGCGAACGACGAGGCAGCCGGGCCGGTCCCGCCCGCGGGCGACAAGGCAGGGAAGACAGCTCCAGCCGCCCGGAACAGCTGGTCGACGAGGCCGAAATCCAGGTCGGCCTCGGCCTGATCGCCACGAGCCGCCAGCACCCTGAGGCCCGTGGCCCCGGCCAGGCAGCGCCGCGCCAGGGCCGTCTTGCCCACGCCCGGATCACCCTCGATGGCCACCAGCCACGGCTGCCCCGCCTCCACCCGGGCGATGACCTCCGCGACCTGCGCCAGCTCCACTGCCCGCCCCACGAAAACCTCCAGCGGCGGCTGCCAGTACTGCACGCGCCCACCTCGCTCCCCCGCAGCGCTCGGTCACCACGGACCAATAGAGCGTAACCGCTGGCAAAACGTCACACCATCCCGCATCCCGCGGGCCCCAGCATAAAGTATTATCCCTGAATCGCTAATTTACCGGCTCGCGATCGGGCGCAACATGCTTTTTCCCTGATGTCAAGAGTCAAGAGTTCCTGGTAAGTAGCCGGAAATCGTGTGGGTGGGTGGGCCAGGGGGCAGGCACCGGGTCCGTCAACTTAACTTAGCGGTGTAACTTCTTCCTCTCTTGTTGCTTGCGTCCCACGCTGAGGCGGCCGTCGAAGTTCTCCGGGGCCTTTTTGTTACACGCCCCACCGGCCGCCGGGGAATCGGCCGAGCAGTCGGGAGACTGAAGGACGTCCAAGCAGAGCGACTTCCAGGCTCGGCCAGCAGAGCACCGACCCGCGGTCGTCGGCTGAGGCGAGGCGCGTGAAGCGCCGAGCATCCGAGAATTTCTGGGGCTTCGCTGACCGGCTCCTGGACCGCGTGGCGGCCGAGGACTGGAGCTGGAGTAAGACGCTCCAGGCTTTGCTGCTGATGGGCTGCCTGGCGGCGGCCCTGGTATCGGCGGCATACGAGTTGACTGGGCTGCCGCCATGGCGGTGGCGATCGGGGTCGGCGGTGTCGGCGTTGGTGCCCGCCTGAGCGCCAGTCGGTACGGGCGCCGACGCGCAGTCAGTGGCGACGCAACACCTCATGCTGACGATCCCACAGCCGGTCCAGAAGCGGGCCGCCGACTGTAGCAGCGACGTCGGCGCAGCCCGCCTACCAGCACATCGCCTGTGCCTTCAAGGGCTGCGACGCAGCGCCCGGCAGGTCGACCGGGGGCCCGCCCTGGGCCGGGCGAGATCGCGCTCCTGCTGATGACCGCCGCGTACCTAGGCGTCATCCTGTTCCTGACCTCGCGGCGGTCCCAGGTCACCTGGAGCACGCGGGCCATCGGCACCGGCACGGGCCTGCTGTTCGGCGTGGTCATGTACGCGGTGGCACCCCTCGCGGCTGACCAACGACGCCACCGATCCATGGCTGCCGGGATCGACGGCCGACCCGCTGGTGACGTTGGCCTGGATCCTGCTGATCGGCGGGCCGGCCGCGGCCGCCGCGCTGGCCGCATGGCGCGGCCGCGGCCTCGGCGGCACCGCGCTGCCCGCAACGTCAGATTCGGCCAGGGCATTGCCGCCGGGGTGCCGACGAACGGGACTGCCGCGATGTTCGCCTCCGCGCTCGGCACCGGCACGACCGCGCTGATGCTCAGGTCCGCCTGGCTGCTGCACTGGCTCAACCACGGTCACCAGCTGACCGCGATCGCCACGTACCGCTACGAGACCAATGCCGCCGGAGGCGCGGCCACGTAGCTCTTCATGTTGATCTGGTTCCCGGTCATCGGGCTGTTCATGAGCGCGCTCGGCGCGGCCTGCACCCCGCTCGGCCGTTCCGCTCCAAGAGAACTGCCCCGGTCCCCGCCACGCCCCGGTAACCAGTGAATTTGGCTCTCTATCCGAAAGAGGCGACTTGGCCAAGTCCCATATCGGATCGGTCAACGCGGTCCGCCGGCTAACAATCGAAGCCACGTACCCACTCTGATACCCGGCCGACAGTGGACGACTCCACTTACCTAGAGGCCAGGTCCGCAAGCCCCCCGCACCATTACCCGCCGTCAAACTCAGGATTGACGTCAAAGACGTGGCACCGAAGGTGCCCTAGGGGCGGCCGCTGGCCTCCTGATGACCGCTTGCCAGTAGCCCGCGTGGGCGCAGACCGATATCCCGGGATGCTCGCCGAGGAACCGCTCCAGGCGCGGGACCTGGTCCGGCTCGTCCGGGCCCGGCAGATACCAGGGTCAGCGTGACGGGTGTCACCCGGTTCTCTGGCCGCTTTATCTGGCGACCGATGGATGCTCAACGGAAGGGCTATTTGGTGACGGATGCCGGCCCTGCGCCGTGAACTAGAGGTAACCGTGGTGAAATGCGCGCAAGCGGGCATAGGTGACTATCGGCGGCGATCGCGCGCCCGGCTCTGCGGCACGTCACGGAGCGTGATCAGCGGTGTTCAAGGCCGGTTACCGGACCCTCCCTGCCGATTCGGGGTGGCCTGTCGCCGCGTCGATCAGACGAGCGGCTGCGCGCAGAACTTCCCGCTCCGGCATGCCCCCGCGACCGTCGCAGCAGGTTGCGGGGCGATGTGGCGTGCCCGCCGTGGACGTGAACTGCTGAGCAGCACCGGCAGCAGCGGGTGCTCGCTGCGCTCAATGCTCGCCGAGCAGGCAGCGGATGCGTGATTGATGCCTTGTTTGTCCTGGTGGCCGATGGAAGGGTAGTTAGGCGTAGCACTTAGTGAGAATCGTGGGAGTGGACATGGGCGCAGTTTCGCGGTTTCCTGCTCGCCAGGCAGCGGCGGAAGGTCACGGGCAGGGGCGGCAGGACCCGGCGGGTCGGGTGCTGGGAAGGCAGCTGGGCGGTTCGGCGGTTACGGGCCCGGTGCTGGCCTTCGCGGCTGCCAGCGGGTGGGGCAACGTCGGTGGGAGCTGGGCGCAGTCGGTGTCCACCGACGCGGCGACGTTCGAGGCCTGGATCCGCACGACCGCCAAGGCCGATCAGACAATTGTGCTCGGCAGCAGCCCGCCGGGGGCGACGCCGCGGGTCAGCGTGGGCGCTGACCAGGTCTCGGTGTACTGGAATACCGGCGGGAGCGCCCCGGGGTGGACGTCGGCGGACGCCACGCCGGTCACCGACGGGCAGTGGCATCACATCGCCGTCGTGTTCGACGGTGGCGCGCTCACTTTCTACAAGGACGGGGTGGCCACCGCGGACCAGTTGTCGGCCGGGGCACCGCAGCAGGCGGCCGGGACCTTCCAGCTGGGTGCGGGGTTCGGCGCGACGACCGGCTTCACCGGCGAGATCTATGACGTGCGCGTGTGGTCGGTGGCGCGCACCGCCGGGCAGATCGCCTCGTGGCGCTGGGCGCCGCTGTCTCTGGCCGAGCCCGGCTTGACCGCGCGAACGTCGTTCGATGCTGCCACCCAGCAGGTCGTCAACCAGGTGGGCGGCGCGGCCGGCTCGATCACCGCAGGCCAGGTCATCACTACCGACCTGCCGGTTCCGTCGTGTGCGCTGTGGTTCAGCGGGGCGCGGGAGGACAGCGTCAACCTGCTGACGGCCGCCCGGATCGACAGCAGCGCCGCCACCCTGGAGTGCTGGATGAAGATGTCGGCCGCTGCTGGGGTGGCCGCGGCCGGCCAGACGCTGCTGGCCGTGGAGGAGCTGGGTGATCTCGCGCCGCAGTTCGCCTATGCCGGGAACGACGCGCTCAGCTTCTCCTGGCACGGCATCTCGTACCGGTCCGCTGATACCAGGGCGGTGTCCGACGGGGCGTGGCATCACGTGGCGGTGGTGTTCAACCAGAACTACGTGACGTTCTACAAGGACGGAGTCGCCGCTGCGGACGTGTTCCAGATGCCGGCGCTGCAGCCGTCCGAGGGCCTGCTGGTGATCGGAGGCGCCCTCGGCTCGATGGCTGCCTTCAACGGCGAGCTGTATGACATCCGGGTGTGGAATACCGCCCGCACCACGGCGCAGATCAGCTCGTTCCGATACGTCACGCTGACGGGCGACGAGCCCGGCCTGACGGCTCTGTGCAACCTCAGCGGCATGAACCCGGCGCAGCCCGGGCCGCCGGTCAACCAGGTCAACCAGCTTCTGGGCACGATGGGCGGCCGCGCCGCGGTGGTGGCGGCGGTGCTGCCGCAGCAGCCGTTGCCGGCCAGTGTCTGGACCTACCCGGTTTCCGGCGAGTCGCCGGCCGGGCCGCTGCTGTCGCCGCAGGGGCTGCTGTGCACCGACAACGCCACCGGCGGTACCGGCGGGGCGTTCCTGCGGTCGGTGGAGCTGGAGACCGGGCAGGTCCGGTGGAGCTACGACGTCCGGCCGGAAAGCGAGCTGACCAGCGTGGTGATCCCTGCGGCGGTGGGCACCGATGGCCAGACGGCCTACACCGGGGTCCAGTCGCCCTATAAAGACACGACGGTGAACTTCGTGGAGATCCACGCGGTGAACGTCGCCACCGGCGAGCCGGTGTGGCAGCAGCCGGCCCGCCTGGAGCCCGCGACGGCCTTCCTGACCCGCCCCGTGGTGCTGGGCGGCGTGCTGTACGCGGGAGTGGAGGGCCTGTCCTCCGGTGGCCTGGCCTGGGGTGACCCGGCTAGCGGGACCATGCAGGTCAAGTTCTTCGCCGAGCCGCAGCAGGAAGGGGCGGCGCAGTTCATGACGGAGCCGGTCGTCGACGCGACCAGCGTCTACATCGGCCGGAACGCCGCGGCAACCGGGGCCGGGCCCGGCGAAACCCTGGTCACCGCTCTGGCGGCTGATCTGCAGCAGTGGACGATCACCTGGCAGGTGACGCTGCCTGCCGCCATCACCGCGGACCTGGCGCTGGCCGCATCGACGCTGTTCATCCCCACCGGGGGGACGATCGTCGCGCTGAACACCGCCGACGGGTCGGTCAGGTGGTCGCATCAGCTCAGCGGGTCCGCGGTGCGCAGCCGGCCGGTGGTGATCGGCAGCACGCTGTACGTGGGCAGCACCGACGGGACCTTGTACGCGCTGGACACCGCGACCGGCGACGAGCAGTGGCGGGCGGACACCGGGTCGGCGATCCTCACTGACCTGGTGAACGAGAACTCGGTGCTGTATTTCGCCAGCGCCAGCGCCGGCGACAGCGCCGGCACCGGTCCGGCGTTCCTGGCGGTGGATACCAACAGCCAGGGCAACGACGTCCTCAGTTACCCGGTCCCGGACGCCGACACCATCCTGTTCGCCCAGGGCGGCGTGACCAACGGCGTGGTGTACTTCTACGGCGCGCAGAACGTCTACGCGGTCAACATGTCCAACGTCATCCGCGAGTTCTCCGTGAGCAGCAAGCTGATCGTGGAGAACTACGACACCAGCACCAGCACGCCGGCCGGCAGCGACACCTCCTACCGGGTCACCCTGAGCATCCGCGACGAGAACGGCTTCCCCCAGGTGCAGCAGGCGGTCAAGCTGTGGTCGCCCGGCACCCTGCACGTGGTCAACCAGGCCAGCCCGGTCACCGTGTCCCCGGACGCCCCGGCCTGGATGCAGACCGACGCGTCCGGCAACCTCACCCTGGCGATCAGCGCCTTCGACGACGGCACGCCCGCCGGCACGCCGAACGTCGCCTGCCCGCCGCTGCTGGCCTGGGCGAACTTCATGTCCGCGGGCGAAGCCATCGTCATCTACCCCGACCACGAGTCGCTCGGCACCCTGGCCAACGTGCAGGGCTCCAGCAGCTCCGCCAGCACGGGCCCGGCGGCCCGCTCAGCCGGTTCCACCCGCGCGGCCGCCGCCGACCCGGCGCCCCAGTTCCTGGACCAGGCCACGGCCTACGACGGCAGCCCGCTGATCCTCTCCACCTACCAGGACCCGGCCTCGCTGACGGCGATCGCCTCCACCGTCCGCAACGTCGTCGGAACCCGCAACACCGGCACCGTGGGCGCCTCCCGGCTGACCGCCGGCCACCGGCCGGCGAAGTACATCCGGCGCGGCGCGGTGGTGCCGAACGTCGTCTATGCCGCGGACAGCTCGGCATCCCCGGGCCGGCCGTACGTGCCCGGGGCGATCCCCACCTTCACCGTCGACTTCTCCACCGGGCAGCCGGTCTTCCAGGCCGGCGCCTTCGACGAGAGCCGACCCGCCGCGCTGGGCTCCCCGGCCAGCGCCGGGGTGGGCGGGATCTTCAGCGACATCGCGCACTTCACCGAGAACGTGGTCCAGGGCAGCGAGCAGGTCGCCAAGCTGGCCTGGCAGTTCACCGAGGACGCTGTCCAGACCGTCATCCACACCGCGGAGAGCGTCTACAACCTGGTCATCACCGACGTCGAGGACGCGGTCACCGCCGTGGTCGGGTTCCTCAAGACGGTGATCGCCGACATCTCCAAGATCATCCAGTGGCTGTCTGCGCTGTTCAACTGGGAAAACATCCTGCACAACCACGCCTACATCAAGCGGTCGATTACCAACCCCGGCGATCCGGCCAATCCCGGGATCCTCGACCGGCTGGCCGGGTGGGTGGCCAGCGAGCTGAACGGCGGCACCGACGCCGCGACCGTCCTGGCCCAGCTGTCCAGCCGGTCCAGCGCGGCGGTGGGCAGCACCGCGCAGGCCACGGCCGGGCAGACCGTGCAGGCCCAGCAAGCCGGCAATAACGACCCCAGCCAGGTCTACAACACCGGTGGCAACAACAACGCCAACCAGTGCACCTGGATGCACGAGAAGGTCACCGAGAATTCATCCTCAGCCAGCATCGGCGGTGGTTCGGCGACCGGGGTAGGGGCATCCTGGGACCCCGGGACCATCAGCGCCGCGTTCGAGCAGTTCCTGACCGCCTTGGAAAACGCGCTGACCGGCTCGTTCGCCGACTTCCCCGAGCAGATCCAGGAGAAGATCGCCTCCACCCAGGACAACTTCAAGGACTCGAAATCCGCGCTGAGCACCGGCCTGTCGGACATGCTCACCGTATTCCAGGTGCTGGCCGACGACATGGCCGGCTTCGCCGAGACGATGGCCAAGGACTTCCTGCAACTCCTCGATACCTTGCTCGGCCAGATCACGGGCTGGCTCGGCGAGCCAGTCGACATCCCCTTCGTTTCCGCGCTCTACCAAGCCCTGACCGAAGACCAGCTCAGCATCCTCGACCTGATCTGCCTGCTCGCTGCCGTCCCGGCTACCATCCTGCTCGAAGTCATCACCGGCTCGCCGACGGTACCCGACACCATCACCGCCGGGCAAGACGGCCCCGGCGCCCGGGAGAGGCTGGCGTCGGCGGGCACCGCAGGCCGGATCCTGCTCGGCATCTCAAGCTTCCTCATCGGCATCGTCGGCCAGGCCCTGGACATTCTCCTGCTGAGCATCTACTCGGCATGGAGCGACGAGGGCCCGCCAAACCCGACGCTGGACTTCCTCAACCGGCTGGACTTCGCCGTCGACTTCGCCGGCTGGGCAATGGGCGTAGCGGTGTCCTACGGCTGGGCAACCTGGGAAGTTCAGGACTGGTGCTACTGGGCGGTCCAGTTCATCCCGCAGGGGTTCAACTTCGCCTACCTGTTCCGCGACGACGGCACCAACTACAAGCAGGCAGGACGGGACACGCTATTCGGGGCGGCGACACTCGTCATGTCGGCGGTCTACGCCGCCCTGTGGCCGAACAGCTATCGCGACGCCCCCAGGGCCCCCGGACTGGTGCTCAGCAGCAACATCTTCAGCAGTATGTCCTCTATATGCGAGGTGCCCCTGATCCGTATGCCAGGGCCGACTCCGTACAACGTCGGCGATACGGTGCTGGTATATGACTTGCCCATAAAGGCCGCCCTTTATCTCATCGGCGCCGTCCTTGGCTTCACCGCCTACGTCCTGGGAGTGGAGGACTGACGGCGCTCAACTCACCTGCCACCTAACGAGGCTCCTCGCAGATTCGCGGCTTCGGCCGTAAGTAGCTGACAACGGCCTCGTCACCAAGCGACATCCCCGGTAGGCATAACTATCCAGGAGCTCGTACTCCTTTCATGCAGAGCCTGGTGTCTCTCGGTTAGTCATGCACCACGCAGATCAATTCTTTCGGGCGCAGCAGCGATGGCCACCGGGGTGACCAGGTTGCCGCCCGTAACGGCGGATACGCGAGCAGCCATGACTGCCGAGTCAACTGCGGTCTGCGATCAGCAGACCGCCGAGGGCGCAGGTCGCGCTCTCGGGGAGCACAGCGACTATGCGCAGTTCGCGCAGACCTGCCCGGACTCCGCCAGCGGCATCGCAGATGCGTGCGGCCCCGGATCCCCGGATTCTCACCGGGTGGTCTGGGGCCTCACCTCACGTCCTCCGGTTCCCCTGCGGGCTTTCCTCCGGTTTCCCGTTTGCCCGCCGGGTTCTCCCCCTTCGCCCGCCTTCCTCTGGTTTCCCTTCGTCCGGCGTTCTCCGGTTCGTTCCCTTCGGCCGTTGCCCAGGTTACGGTTCCCCTTCGGTGTCCCTCCGGTTCCCTTCCCTTGAGCAATCTCCACGATAGCGCTGCCGAGGGGCGGTTCCGCAGGCGTTGGTCCCAGGCGGCAAGGGCCAAGGTCACCAGTCCTGCCGCCACTACCCCTCGCCTGGATCTCGCCGTGATCCGTCCCGCACTACAGATGGGCAACGGCTGGGCACGATGCGATGTCGCTACAGAATCGCCTGTTACGAGCGGCCGCGAGCGCAGGACACCGCCGCGCCCCGAACCGACCAGATCGGCAGGGATGATCTCGGACGCTAGCCCGACCAGCTCTGGTTACACAGCGTGACTGATATCTTGCTTGCGTCGCCCGGAGTGAATCGGCGCCGCTCAAGGCCACAGCGACCGGAAGCCGCCCTGCCGGTCGCGCACGGCTCGGCGGGCGGTTTACCAGGCCGCTACCAGGTCGGCTGGGGTGAAGGCGGCGTCTACGTGCGTGGTGGATGTTCCGGAGCGGGAGACAGCGATGAGCGGGACCGGGTCGGCGGTGACCCGGTCCCGGTGGCGCTGGAGCGCTACGAGGTCGTGGGCGTCGAACTGGCCCGTCTCCAGCCACTTGACTGAGCCGAGGAACAGCAACTGCTGGGCGACAGGTCTCCGGTCAGCGCCGACGATGTCGATCTCGACGTCGTTGCTGCGCGTCCAGTAACCGCCGATCACCGGCGCGGCGGGGATGCTCTGGGCGGGCAGCAGGCGCGCGAGCGCTTCGCGGACCAGCGGCTCGACGGCACGGCCACGCCAGTCAGTCCAGCTCCGCTCGATCCGGGCCAGTGTCAGGTCCGAGCGCATCCGGTCCACCTCGGCGAGGTGCGGGCCGAGGAAGGCGAGCCAGAACCGCAGGTAGGAGTCGGTGATCCGGTACCGGCGTTCCTTCGACGGGGAAAGACTGACCGGCAGTTCCCCTGCCACGACGCCTTTGCTGATCAGAAGCTCAGCAGCGCGGGTCAGGGTGGAGTGGGCGATGCCCCCGGCGGCACGGGCGATGTTGGTGAAGGTCCGTTCTCCGCTGCCGATCGCGGCCAAGACCATCCGTGCCTGTGCCTGGTCCGGGAACTCCGCCGCGAGCGAGAGCTGGGCGGAAACCACGAGCGGGCTCACCGGGTTGGCCAGCTCTCGCGCTAGGAAGGACCGCGTGTCCTCGCCGTGCCGCCACCGGGCGCAAACGATCGGCAGGCCCCCGGTGACCAGGGCCGCGTCGAAAGCCTCGGCTGCGGACAGCCCGGCCATCGCCGCGACATCAGCCGGATTCAGCGGTCCTACCTTCAGCTGCGTGCCGCGCTGGTGGAACGGACGGCCATAGGAGGTGAGCGCCTCCATCATCGACAGGTCAGACCCCACCAGGATGAGCAGCACCGGCTTGCGGGACAGCTCCCGGTCCCATGAGCGCTGCAGCACACTCTCGAACGCCCCATCGGGATCCATCAGGTAGGGAAGTTCATCCAGGACGACGATGCTCGGCCCGTCGTCAGGGAGCACTCCCGCCAGCTGGCGGAGCGCCGCGGCCCAGTTCCCCGGCACCGCCTCCCCGAACACCTGCGCGTCGCGCAGCCCAGAGATACGCACTGCCTCGCCGAACTCTCGCAGCGGCTCGCCGCCGAACCCGATCTCAGCGGTATAGAACACGCTCGGCACCCGCTGATGCTCGATGAACTCCTCAACGAGCGCGGACTTGCCAATCCGCCGACGCCCCCGGACAATGACACACCTGCCGGGCCGGGCAGAGCCAACCAGTTCCCGGACCTCAGCGAGCATCCCGTCAAGCCGAGCCAGCTCGCGCCGCCGTCCCACGAAGCCTGCCATAACTGCCCTTTAAGACTAGTATCATGGATACTTCTTTACGCGATACTATCTTGATTGGGAGTATTCACCAGCCAAGTATTGCTCGCCAGTGAGGTTCCCCGCTGCACGGACACCTCGGTGCAGGGTCATCCGGCGGCGCAGTCTCCGTCTGCGGATCCGTTGAGTCCCCAAACGCGACCAGGCCGTGCACCCCGATGCCGGCATGTCCCCATCTCGGCCCCGCTATGACGTCCACGCCCAGGCCGGCAACGCGCGTACGAGGTTCCGCCGTCAGCGTGCTCCCGCGAATTCACGGCCACCGCCCCGGCCGCAGGCGACCCGGATGACAGGCCGGTTCCAGCCCGGCAGGTCATTGACGCCGGACCCGGCTCGCCCGCCCGCGCCCCAATGCCCGGGCCAGCACCCCGATCCCGCAGACCGGACGAGGTTAACGGCACTGACCAGGCACTTCACGCTGTCCGCACCCCGTCCGCAGGGCACCAGCCCCCCACGGCACACGGATCCTTGCGCGACGCGAAACCTGGCAGTAGGCCAAGATCCCCCACAAAATCCCCACAACTAACAGGCCCCATCAGTCACACCCGTAACGTCAACCCTTAAGCATCTCCGCTGGTCAGGGACCAGATTAGAAAGCTCCCGCGATAGGACTCGAACCTATAACCTGCCGGTTAACAGCCGGACGCTCTGCCGATTGAGCTACGCGGGATCGCGTGGCACCGGGGGCGCGGAACCGGCCAGCGCGACTGCCCTGCCGGGCAGCCCAGCGGGTGTACCGCTGTGCCGACGGCCCGCCTATCCGTGCCGGGACCTAAGAGTAGCGTACCCGCGGGGTAGCCGCGCGCGCCGCGGCGCCGAAGGTCTTTCCGGTGCCCGGGTTGCCCCGTTCCGCGCCGGGCCGGGCACGTACCGCGTACGCCCGGGCGGCGGCTCCTAGAGTGGCGGTGTTGCTCCGCGGGCGCTTTCGGGGTGCTATAGGCGGAGGAGTACGAAGGCGGTTGGCGGGGAAGTCAACTCTGCACGACCACACGGTTAAGAGAGGCACACCATGCGGTACCGATTCACGTTCGTTGCCGGGCTCGCCGCCGGGTACGTCCTGGGCGCGCAGGCCGGGCGGGAACGTTATGAGCAGCTAAAGAAACTGAGCCAGCGCGCGGCCGGCAGCCCGCCCGTGCAGAAGGCCACGAGCGCGGTCAGCTCGAAGGCGGCCGAGCTGGGCAAGACGGCCAAGGACAAGGCCACCGAGAAGATGCCGGGCTTCGCCCAGACGGCGATGAGCAAGGCCAGCGCGATCCCGGGCCTGCGCGGCCGGGTGAACGGGTCGGCGGATTACGCCAGCGACGGGGCGGACGTGTACAACCCGCCGCCGGCGACGGGATCCGCGTCCCCGGACGGCACCTGACGTACCACAGCGAACGCCCGGTGGCCGTCGCTGGCGGCCACCGGGCGTCGGGCTGGGCGACGGCGGGAACGCCCGCGACCCGGCCGGCCGTTCCCGCCCGGCCGTCATTCGAGGTACTCCCGGAGCATCTGCGCGCGGCTGGGGTGACGGAGCTTGGCCAGCGTCTTGGACTCGATCTGGCGGATACGCTCCCGGGTCACGCCGAACTCCCGGCCCACTTCCTCCAGCGTCCGCGGGTGGCCGTCGGTCAGCCCGAACCGCAGCTGGATGATCCGCTGCTCCCGCCGGGACAGGTCGTCGAGCACCCGTTCCAGCTGGTCCTGCAGCATGATGAACGCCGCGGCCTCGATCGGCACCACGGCGTCCGCGTCCTCGATGAAGTCGCCCAGGTCCGACTCTTCCTCACCGATGGGCGACTGCAGGGATACCGGCTCCTGGGCGATGCGCTGGATGTCGGCGACCCGCTCCGGCTCGATGCCCATCTCCGCCGCGATCTCGTCCGGCGTGGCTTCCCGGCCCAGGTCCTGATGCAGCTGACGCTGCACGCGGGCCAGCTTGTTGATCGTTTCCACCATGTGCACCGGCACCCGGATCGTGCGGGCCTGGTCGGCGATCGCCCGGGTGATGGCCTGGCGGATCCACCAGGTGGCGTAGGTGGAGAACTTGTAGCCCCGCGTGTAGTCGAACTTCTCGACAGCACGGATCAGGCCCAGATTCCCCTCCTGGATCAGGTCCAGGAAGACCAGGCCGCGGCCGATGTACCGCTTGGCGATGGACACCACCAGGCGCAGATTGGCCTCGATCAGCCGCTGCTTGGACCGGTCCCCCTCGGCCACGAGGATCTGCAGGTCCACCGACTCGGGCGCGGGCAGCGGGCCGCTTCGCAGCTTCTCGTCGGCGAACAGGCCCGCCTCGATCGACTTGGCCAGCTCCACCTCGTCCTCGGCGGTCAGCAGCGGGACCCGGCCGATCTCCCGCAGGTAGATCCGGACCAGGTCGCTCGTCGCGGCCGGCTTGCCCAGATCCACCTCCCCCGTGGGTCTGGGCTCCTCCTCAACCTCCTCCGGGAGTGCCTCGAGAAGCTCGATGCCTTCATCGCCCAGCAGCCGCACGACATCGCCGAGCGCGTCGGGTGAGAGTTCGTGGCGGTCCAGGGCGGAAGCGACGTCTGCCATCGTGAGGGACCCCCGCTCCCTCCCAAGCGCCACGAGATGAGTCATCTGGTCGGCCAGCGAAGGCCCGCTTGTCAGTACGCTGAGGCTCACGCAACCCAGTGTGCGACACTAACCCCCGGTTACGGGGGACCTAATTTTGTCACCTTGCCGGTAGTTACGGTGAGCCTTGGGTGTCCTTAACCTGACGGAGGCGGATTATCTGGCCCGCCCGGCGCCTGGCGGGATGGGAATCGTAACGGGCCTTACCGGGGCGGTCCGGCCCTGGCCGCTGCCCCGGAGCGGTCAGCTGCCCGCGGCGCGATCGAGCAGTGCCTTGCGCCGCTGCTCCAGCCCAACCAGATCGCCGAAGAGCTGGTTGTAGGGGACCTGCTGCTGCACCGGGTTCATCCGCTGCAGCTTCGACTTGACCGAGGCGATCTCCCGGCTCACCGCGAGCTCGCCGACCCGGGCCAGCACCGAGTCCACGTACCGGACGTCCGGTTCACCGGTCAGCTGAGGCGGCTCGACCGCCAGCCGGGTGATGAACGCGCGGGCGCGGTCGTTGGGCGCCTCATCGCGCAGCCGGGCCGCCCAGGCACGCCCGTCGGCGGCCGTGCTCGTGCCGCCCGACTCGGCGATCAGCCGGAACACGGCCGCGTGCGCGGGTACCGTGAACGCCTCGGCGCCGAGCGCGTCGAACTCCGGCCCGCACAGGGCAGGGCGCTGCACCGCGAGCTTCAGCGCCTCCCGCTCGACCTGGGCGACGGGATCGGACGGATCGGACGGGGCATCCCCGGCCGCGCCGTCCGGCGGGCGCCGGCCGTTCCGCTGCGTCTCGTAGCCGCCGTTCCCGGCGGCGCCGGGCCCACCCGGACCCGCCGCCCCGTGCCTGGCGGTACCCGGCCGCGCCGCGTCCCGCCGCCCGGGGCGGCCCGCGCCACGCCCGCTCTCGCCCGCTGAACCGCCCGCGTGCTGCCTGACCCGGGACAGCACGAAGCTCTCGTCCATCATGCCGACCCAGCGGTCGAGGTTGACCGCGTAGCGGGTGCGCAGCCCGGAATCCTTGATCCGGGCCACGATCGGGGCGGCCTCGTCCAGCGCGGCGAGCTGACCTTCGGCGGTGTCCAGGTTGTGCTTGGACAGCACGCTGCGGATGGCGAACTCGAACAGCGGAACGCGGCGGGCGATGAGGTCACGGACCGCGGCGTCGCCGCGGGCGAGCCGGAGGTCGCACGGGTCGAGGCCGTCCGGCTGGACCGTCACGAACGTCTGCGTGACGAACCTTTCCTCCATGCCGAAGGCCCGCAGCGCCGCCTTCTGCCCGGCCGCGTCACCGTCGAAGGTGAAGATCACCTCGCCGGCGGCGCCGTCGGTGTCCATCACCAGCCGGCGCAGCACCTTGATGTGGTCGTCGCCGAACGACGTGCCGCAGGTGGCCACGGCGGTCGGGACACCGGCGAGGTGACAGGCCATGACGTCGGTGTAGCCCTCGACGATGACGGCCTGGCGCCGGTGCGAGATCTCGCGCTTGGCCAGATCCGCGCCGTAGAGAACGGCGCTCTTCCGGAACAGCGGCGTTTCCGGCGTATTAAGGTATTTCGGTCCGTCATCGTTGGGGTCCAGTTTTCGCGCCCCGAACGCGATGACGTCTCCGGACAGGTCGCGGATGGGCCACATGAGCCGGCCGTGAAACATGTCGCGTGCCCCGTGCCGCCCCGGCCGGGCCAGGCCCCCGGCCATCAGCTCCTCGTCGGTGAAGCCCCGGGCCCGCAGGTGCCGGGTCAGGTCCTCCCAGGCCGCTGGTGCGTAACCGACGCCGAACCGCTCCGCGTCGGCGGCCTCGAAGCCGCGCTCGGTGAGGAAGGCACGCCCGGCCGCCGCATCGGGGCCCTGCAGCTTCCCGGCGTAGAACGCGGCCGCGGCGCGGTGCGCGTCCAGCAGCCGGCGGCGACGGCTCTGCTCCTGGCCCGGCACGTAGCCACCCTGCTCGTACCGCAGATCGATGCCGGCCCGCCGGGCCAGCCGCTCGACCGCCTCAACGAACGTGAGGCCGTCGATCTTCTGCAGGAACTTGATGACGTCGCCGCCTTCCCCGCACGAGAAACAGTAGAAGAGACCTCTCGCGGGGGTCACGTTGAAGGAGGGCGTTTTCTCGTCGTGGAACGGGCACAGGCCCTTGAGCGAGTCCCCTCCGGCGCTGCGCAGCTGAAGGTGCTCGCCGATCACCTCATCGATCGGCGAGCGATCGCGGACCGCTGCGATGTCCTCGTCGCGGATCCGGCCTGCCATCCTCCGCCTCCGCTCTGCGCCCGCCCGGAGCGGCAGCTCCTGGGATATCTCTGGCTAAAGTATCGCTCGCGGGGGGCCCGGCTTGGCCCATTCACGCCAGCGCGTCGCGGCCCGTAGCCTTGGTTGCCATGGCCGCACCCGGACTGCTGGTTCTGTGGGACATCGACCACACGCTGCTGAATGCGGGCGGCCTGAGCACGCAGCTGTACGGGGTCGTGTTCGCCGAGCTGTTCGGGCGGGAACTGACGGAGGTGGCCCCGATGGCGGGCCGCACGGACCCGGCCATCATCGTGGAGACGCTCACGATGGCCGGGATCCCCCGCCCGCGCGAGCATGTGGCCGCATTCATCGCCGGGCTGGCCCGGCAGGCCCCCGCGTACGGGGAGCATGTCCGGCGCCACGGCCACGTGCTGCCGGGCGCGGTGGCGGCCCTGACCACGCTCGCCGCGGCGGGCGGGGCGAACGGGACCGGTGCGGTACACCAGTCCGTGCTGACGGGCAACATCCGGCCGCTGGCCGAGGTGAAGCTGGGCGCGTTCGGCCTGACCAGGTTGCTGGAGCTGGATATCGGGGCGTACGGCGACAGCCACGAGGCCCGCTCCGAGCTGGTGCACGTGGCCCGCGAGCGGGCCCGCGCGGTGACCGGCACCGGCTTCGGCGGGGAGTCGACCGTGCTGATCGGGGACACCCCGCTGGACGTGGCGGCGGCGCTCGCGACCGGGGCCCGCGCGGTGGGCGTCGCCACCGGCGGGTACACCGAAGCGGACCTGGCCGCCGCGGGCGCGCACGCCGTTCTGCCGGACCTGGCCGGCACGCCCCGCGTGCTGGCCGCCATCCGGCCCGGGCCGCCGTCCGGCCCGGCCGGGTGACTGCCTCCCCAGGTCAGGCAGCAGTTCCCGCAGACCGGGCCGCCGTCCCGCGAGGCCGGGCAGCCGTCCCGCGAGGCCAGGCAGCCGTCCCGCGAGGCCAGGCGGCAGGAGGGACGTCATGGTGACGCCATCGTCCGCGGGCGGCAGAGGCGGCGGTGCCAGGCGATGGCCGAGGTGTCGGTCAGCGAGGCGATCTGGTCGATGACCACGCGGCGGCGGGCGGCGTCGGAGGGCGCCGCGTCCCAGGCCGGGCGGAACACCGGGTCCAGGGTTCGCGGCGCACCGATCTGGACGGTGGCCGCGAGCTCGGCGATCAGCTCACGCTCGCGGGCCTGCGCGGCGGCGGCGCCCGCCCGTGTCATCACGTAGTGCGCCGCGACCGCCTTGAGCAGCGCGCACTCCAGCCGCTGGGTGCGCGGGACGGCCAGGTCACACGCGTACCGGGTCAGCGTCACCCCGTCGCTCCCCCGGCGCCCGTCGGCCCGCTCCCCGCCGGGTGCGCCGAGCGCGCCGTGGCCGTCACAGGATGCCAGGGTGTCGTCCTGGGCGGCCACGCAGAACCGGCCGACCAGCTCGCTGGTGAGGTTCTTCAGCGCGGCGAGAGAGTCCGGGCCGCCGTCGAAGCTCTTCGGCCAGCAATCCAGGGCCATCAGGTCGTCGAACACCGCACGCAGTTCGGCGGCCGAGGCGTCGCCCGGCTCGACGTAGAAACGCTGGGCGACCTGGGCCACCACGTCCCGTTCGGCGAGATCCCGCAGCTGCGCGAAGGTGATCATCCCGGCGTGCAGGCCGTCCTCGACGTCGTGCACCGAATAGGCCACGTCGTCGGCCCAGTCCATGACCTGGGCCTCCAGGCAGCGGCGGCGGGCCGGCGCGCCGAGCCGGATCCAGCCGAAAACGGCCGTGTCGTCGGCGTAGTAGTTGAACTTCGGCGGCGCCGGGACCGCGCTGACGGAGAGGGCGGCCGCGCCGTCCGGGGGGCCCGGCCGACGGGGCGGCGCGGGCCACGGGTACTTGAGCGTGGCGTCCAGCGACGCGCGGGTCAGGTTGAGGCCCGCGCCGGGCACCTTGGTCTCCAGCCGGGTGAGCAGGCGCAGGGTCTGCGCATTGCCCTCGAACCCGCCGCACCCGGCGGCCAGGTCAGCGAGGGCCATCTCCCCGTTGTGGCCGAACGGCGGGTGGCCGATGTCGTGCGCCAGGCACGCGGTCTCCACCAGGTCGGGGTCACAGCCGATCGCGGCGCCGATTCCCCGGCCGATCTGCGCGCACTCCAGCGAATGGGTCAGCCGGGTCCGCGGGAAGTCCGCGTCCCCGACCGCCACCACCTGCGTCTTGGCCGCCAGCCGGCGCAGCGACGCGCTGTGCAGGACACGCGCCCGATCACGCTCGAACGCGCTCCGCCCGGCCCGCTTGGGCGGTTCTGCCGCCCAGCGGGCCGTGGCGTGCGCGTCGTAACCGGTTGTGCTCTCGGTTCCGGTCGTCAGCTCACCTGCTGTCGCTGCCGCCCGTGCCGCCCGCGGCGGCCCGCTCGGACTCGATCTCGGCGCGGCCGGCCTCCAGCCGGGCGACGGGCACCCGGAACGGCGAGCAGGACACGTAGTCCAGGCCCACGTCGTGGAAGAAGTGCACCGAGTCCGGGTCGCCGCCGTGCTCGCCGCAGACGCCGACCTGAAGGTCCGGCCGGGTGGCGCGGCCCTCCTCGACGGCGAGGCGGACCAGCCGGCCCACCCCGTCCCGGTCGATCGTCTCGAACGGCGACACCCCGAAGATGCCGAGCTGGATGTAGCGGCTGAAGAACGCCCCTTCCACGTCGTCGCGGGAGAAGCCCCACGTCATCTGGGTCAGGTCGTTGGTGCCGAAGGAGAAGAACTCGGCCGGCTGCGCGATCAGCCCGGCGGTGAGCGCGGCCCGCGGCACCTCGATCATCGTGCCGATCAGGGTGTGCACGTCCGTGCCGGTCTCCTCGGCGACCTCCTTGAGGGCCTTCGCCGTGCGCTCCCTTGCGATCTCCAGCTCCTGCACCGCACCGACCAGCGGGATCATCACCTCGGGACGCGGGTTGCCGCCGGCCTGCTTGCGGTCGGCCGCGGCGTGCGCGATCGCCCGCACCTGCATGTCGAGCAGGCCCGGGATGACCAGGCTGAGGCGGACCCCGCGCAGGCCGAGCATGGGGTTCTGCTCGTGCAGCCGGCGGACGGCATCCAGCAGCTTCCTGTCCTTGTCGGTCGCGTTGTCGCCGGCCAGGGCGATCTTGACCGACAGGTCGGTGAGGTCGGGCAGGAACTCGTGCAGCGGCGGGTCGATCAGCCGGATCGTCACCGGCAGGCCGTCCATCGCCTCGAGGATCTCCACGAAGTCGCCGCGCTGCAGCGGCTCCAGCGCGTCCAGCGCCGCCTGCTGCTCCGCCTCGCTATCGGCCAGGATCAGCCGCTCGACGAGCTGGCGGCGGTCACCGAGGAACATGTGCTCGGTACGCACCAGGCCGACACCGCCGGCGCCGAACCGGCGGGCCCGCGCGCAGTCGGGGCCGTTGTCCGCGTTGGCCCAGACGCCGAGCCGGCGCTTGGTATCCGCGTGCGTCATCAGCGCGTGCACGGCCGCGACCAGCTCGTCGGACTCCGGGGCCAGGCCGCCCTCGAAGTACTGGACGACCGGCGACGGCTCGACCGGCACCTCACCGAGGTAAACCGCGCCGGACGTGCCGTCGATAGAGATCACGTCGCCTTCGGAGACAATGACGCCGTCCGGGGCGGTGAAGCGGCCGCCACGGGTGTCGACCTCGAGCTCGTCGGCACCGCAGACGCAGGTCTTGCCCATGCCGCGGGCGACCACGGCGGCGTGGCTGGTCTTGCCACCCCGGCTGGTCAGGATGCCGCGCGCGGCGATCATGCCGTGCAGGTCGTCGGGGTTGGTCTCGCGGCGCACCAGGATGACGTCCTCGCCCTGGTCGGCCAGCTCCACCGCGCGCGCGGAGTCGAAGACGACCTTGCCGACCGCCGCGCCGGGCGACGCGCTGATCCCCTGGGCGATCTTTTTCGCGCCGGTGCCGGTGTCGAACCGGGGGAACATCAGCCGGACCAGCTCTTCACCGCTGACCCGGGTGAGCGCCTCGTCCATGTCGATCAGGCCCTGCTCGACGAGCTGCATCGCGATCCGGAACGCGGCGGCGGCGGTCCGCTTGCCGACGCGGGTCTGCAGCATCCAGAGCTTGCCGCGCTCGATGGTGAACTCGATGTCACACAGGTCGCGGTAGTGGTTCTCCAGCGTCCGCATGATGTCCATGAGCTGGTCGTAGGAGGCCTTGTCGATCCGCTCGAGGTCCTGCAGCGCCACGGTGTTGCGGATGCCGGCCACCACGTCCTCGCCCTGGGCGTTCTGGAGGTAGTCGCCGTAGGTCCCCTGCTGGCCGGTGCCCGGGTCGCGGGTGAACGCGACGCCGGTGCCGGAGTCGTCGCTGATGTTGCCGAATACCATCGCGACCACGTTGACGGCCGTGCCGAGGTCGGTCGGGATACGCTCCTGGCGACGGTAGAGGATGGCGCGGTCGGAGTTCCAGGAGTTGAACACTGCCTTGACCGCCATGTCCAGCTGCTCCCGGGGCTCCTGCGGGAAGTCGCGGCCGGTGTGCTCGCGCACGATCTGCTTGAACGCGCCGACCAGCTGCTGCAGGTCGTCGGCGTCCAGGTCGAGGTCGTTCTTGATGCCCTTGGCCTTCTTGGCGTTGTCGATGGCCTGCTCGAAGGCCTCGCCGTCGACGTCCAGCACGGTCTTGCCGAACATCTGGATCAGCCGCCGGTAGGAGTCCCAGGCGAACCGCTCGTTGCTGGCCTGCTTGGCCAGGCCTTCCACCGACTTGTCCGACAGGCCGATGTTGAGGACCGTGTCCATCATGCCCGGCATCGAGAACTTCGCGCCGGACCGGACGCTGACCAGCAACGGATCAGCCGGGTCACCGAGCTTGCGGCCCATCGCCGACTCAAGCTGCCGGAGGTGCTCGGTGACCTCGCCGTCCAGCTCGGCGGGCGTGCGGCCGTCACGCAGGAAGGCGCGGCAGGCTTCGGTGGAAATAATGAACCCGGGCGGGACCGGAAGACCTATGTTGGTCATTTCGGCCAGGTTGGCACCCTTACCACCCAGCAGATCCTTCTGGTCTTTATTGCCTTCGGTGAAGTCATAAACGAGCTTCGGCACTGAACGCTCCTCGTGCGGCGTGGCTGATATGCATCTTTATTTTGTTGGGACTCTACCGGGCCGGCAGCAGGCATGACATGGGGGCGAAGGTCCCCTCGCGTCGGTGGTCTAGTCCGCCGTGACACAGTAGACACGGCGGAGGGCTCGCGTCCCAGCCGTGATGTTCCGCCGCACAGGCTATAACGGCCGCAGGCGCCGGGCCGCGGCGTGTATAGCGCGCCTCCGGCACGACCGCGCAGGCCCGCCAGGGCCGAAGCGGTGTCCCGGCGCCGAGGACCAGCCGACCGCCGGGTCGCTTTGCGCGCCTCCGGCACGACCAAGCGAAGCGCCCGCGAGGGAGGCAGATAAATATGAGCCGAACGACCCTCGGATTGCTGTATCCCGGCGAGATGGGCGCCGCCATCGGGAAATGCCTCACCGATCGCGGGCACACCGTGCTGTGGGCGTCGCGGGGCCGCGGGCCGGCCACCGCGGCGCGCGCCGCCGCCGCGGGGCTGACCGACGCGGGGACCGTGCCGGAAGTGGCCGCCCGCGCCGAGGTCATCCTTTCCGTCTGCCCGCCGCACGCCGCCGTCGCGGTGGCCGAAAGCGCCGCCGGTTTCCGCGGGATCTTCGTGGACGCCAACGCGGTCTCCCCGCAGACGGCCCGGTCGGTGGCGCGCATCGTCGGCGCGGCCGTCAGTAGTACGGGAGCCGCTCCTGCAGGTACGCGACAAGCTGGTCCATGCCGATCCGCTCCTGCCGCATCGAGTCGCGTTCGCGGACCGTAACGGCCTGGTCATCGAGCGTGTCGAAGTCGACCGTGACGCAGTACGGCGTGCCGATCTCGTCCTGGCGGCGGTACCGGCGGCCGATGGCGCTGGCGTCGTCGAAGTCGGTGTTCCACCGCTTGCGCAGGACCGCGGCCAGGTCACGGGCCAGCGGTGACAGGTCGGCGTTGCGGGACAGCGGGAGCACCGCCGCCTTAACCGGGGCGACCCGGGGGTCGAGCCGCAGCACGGTCCGCTTCTCCAGGTTGCCCTTCGCGTCCGGTGCCTCGTCCTCGGTGTACCCGTCCAGCAGGAACACCAGCGCGGCCCGGTCCACCCCGGCGGCCGGCTCGATCACGTACGGGATGAAGCGCTCGCCGGACTCCTGGTCCAGGTAGGACATGTCCACCCCGGACGCGCGGCCGTGCGTGGTCAGGTCGAAGTCGGTGCGGTTGGCGATGCCCTCCAGCTCGCCCCACTCCGTGCCCTGGAAACCGAACCGGTACTCGACGTCGACGGTCCGCTTGCTGTAGTGCGCGAGCTTGTCCTTCGGGTGCTCGAACAGCCGCAGGTTCTCCTTGCGGATACCGAGATCGCTGTACCAGGCGAAACGGGTGTCGATCCAGGTCTGGTGCCAGTCCTCGTCGGTGCCGGGCCGGACGAAGAACTCCATCTCCATCTGCTCGAACTCGCGGGTCCGGAAGATGAAGTTGCCCGGGGTGATCTCGTTACGGAACGACTTGCCGGTCTGGCCGATGCCGAACGGCAGCTTCTTCCGCGAGCTCTGCAGGACGTTCTTGTAGTTGATGAAGATGCCCTGCGCGGTTTCCGGCCGCAGGTACGCCAGCCCCGACTCGTCCTCCACCGGGCCCAGGAACGTGCGCAGCAGGCCGCTGAACATGCGCGGCTCGGTGAACGTGCCCTTGTTGCCGCAGTTCGGGCAGGTGAGGCCGGCCAGGCCGTTCTCCGGCGGGTGGCCGTGCTTGGCCTCGTACGCCTCGATCAGGTGGTCCGTGCGGAACCGCTTGTGGCAGGACATGCACTCGGTCAGCGGGTCGACGAACTCGGTGACGTGCCCGCTGGCCTCCCACACCTCGCGGGCCAGGATGACGCTGGAGTCCAGGCCCACGATGTCGTCGCGTTCCTGCACCATCGAACGCCACCACAGGCGCTTGATGTTGTTCTTCAGCTCGACGCCGAGGGGGCCGTAGTCCCAGGACGCGCGCAGTCCGCCGTAGATCTCGCTCGATGGGTAGACGAACCCCCGTCGCTTGGAAAGGCTGACGATCGCGTCCATGCGGTCACTGCGTGCTGCCATCGAGGTCTCCATCCGGCTGGCGGTCGGCGTCGTTTCATGTTTGCTGGCCCGGCCTCCGCATCGCGCTCCAGCCGGCCACGACGACGTCGGCTGCAGGGCCCATCCCCGCTGGCATCAGGCCGTGTTCGTCACGGGCCGGATAGCCGCGTTAAGGGCCGTCCCAGGGCCGGCGCCGCGCGGGCGCTTCCCCGTCGGCACGCGCACGCACGGCCAGCGGCCGTACAGGGAGGCGCGGTGGCCTCAGCCTAGGGGCACCGGCCTCCCAATGCGAATTGAATCCGCCGTCCCTGGCCGGCCGGGGTGCGCCGTCCCGGCCGGCCAGGGTTCACGGTCAGGGATTACCGGGGCCCGATACGGCGCCGCCGATCCGGTCGGCGTCAACATTGATCGTGTATCCCCCGATTTTCTGCGTCCTGTTGCCGGCGTACTGCTTCACCCGGTCGGACTGCCAGCGGGCGGACGGCAGAAAGGGCGTGCCGGTCAGATTGTCGTTGTTGTCCCACAGGGCGAACCACAGGGCGTCCGGCTCGGCGAACGAATGGCCGCTGATCGTGGTGACGGACACCAGGTCGCTCACCCCGGACGAGGCGCTGGAGTAGACGCCGGACGCATAACCGCGAGCGTGCAATTCACGGGTCCACGCGTCCAGGAAAGTGAGCACCGCGTTGCGGCAGTTCGTATTCGAATTGTTGTACGACTCCATGTCGAAATAGATCGGCGTGCCCTTCCGCATGCCGAAATTGACAGCATCGGCGACCGCGGCGTCCGCGGCGCCCTTCGCCTGGCCAGCCGCCGTACTCGGGTTAATCTTGGCCGGGAATTGATTGCACGGGGCCTGCAGGCCGACGTACAGCGGGAGCAGGTTCCAGCCCATCGAATGGGTGGATGTGACCCAGGACGCGGACAGGTTCCCGTAATCGCACGCCATGTTCATGCCGCCAATGTAGACACCAATGGCGGAATACTTCGCTTTCCACGCCTTCATCGCGTTGAGCGACGGCGCGGTACAGGTGTCGAAGCCGTCCAGCGGCGCGGGCGGGACGTACGGCTTCAGGTTCGCAGCCAGGGTGCTGGACGGCGTTGCGGACGGCGTCGGCGTGGGCGTCGCCGTGGGCGTGGCCGTGGGCGTGACCGAGGCGGTGGCCTCCGGCGTGGACGCCGGCTTGGGTGTGGACGCGCGCGCCGCCGTGGATGTCGGGGTGGCCGCCGGCTTGAGCGCCCCGCCGGCCTTGATGGGCAGCGTCCGGGACGGCGCGCCGGCGATCGCCGCGGCCTCCCTGGCCTGCTCGCCGCCAGTGTGGGGCGATCCGCTCGCGGCCCCGGGCGCCCCGGGGCCGGACGGCTGGCCCCACAGTTTCCGCATGCCGCGGATGATGTTCTCGACCTGGGTCGCGTCGCCCGCGTAGGTGCCAGTCACGGACACATCAGAGTGGGCCACCGAGCCCTGGAACTCGTGCTGCTGGCCGTACTGGTCCAGCCAGTTCAGCGTGGACGGCACGGAACTGACGCGACTGCGGGCGCTGCTGGCCGGGAGGCCGGCCCCGAGCCCGCCGTGCGCGACCGCAGCCCGCTGGTACAGCGCGGGCGGCGTGCCCGACACGCCGACGTCGGTAATGGTGATTGTCTGCGCTCGGCCAATAAGATTCGAAGGACAGTTCTGGTTGGCGCCAGGGTTGCCGAGATAGACCGCATTGATGTCGTAACGAACGCACTGACTTGGATCGGTGTCGAGATGGAAGACCTGCCAGCTGGACGGCACGGTGATCGAGTAGCCGTCGTACTCGATCGTTTTCAGTTTGCTGGCTGCCGTCGGCGTGGTTCCGCGCGCGGGCGCACCCTTCGTATGGTCAGCGGGCACGCCCCCGGCCGCGTCAGCCGGCGCCCCCGCGCCGGATACGCGTCCGCGGGCCTCGCTCCGGCCGGCCGCACTGGCGCTGGCCGGGCTCATGCCTGCCGCCGCGAGTACCCCCATCGCGCACCCAAAGCCAATGACGGCCGTTGCTGTGCGACGCATCAACACCCCCCGGTAATGACTCACCTGGCCGCAGGCGCCCAGCCGGATTTCTCCGGCGCGGCCAGTACCCCCGTCATGTAATTACAGGCGGCGCCCCATCACGTTGTGCCCAGGCCATTGCGGAGCTACCCCTGCCTTTTTCCGTGCGCCCGTAATGTGAACCAGGGCAAGGTACGCATTGGCGCACACGGCCCGGCATCGCGGGCGCGCCTAACGGCATTCGGGTCAACCCAGAGATAAACTCGCGGGCGAAAACCGGACAGAGAGTTACTTTTCTCCAGCCGCCTTGCGGGTGCCAGGCGAGATAAATAAATCTGACCGAAATTTGCGCCGTGTCCCGGCAGTAACGCCGGGACGGGACGGGCGTTGCCAAAAAGGATAATCCGGCGAACGGCTCAGCGGGCGGGCATCGACGCGCGTGCCGGATCGGCCGGCGTCAGGGTGCCCGAAGGGGGCGGAGAGGCTCCGGGGCCCGGAGGGGCTAAGGAAGCCGCAGAGGCTAAGGAAGCCGGAGAAGCTGAGGAGACCGGAGAGGCCGGAAGGGCTGCGGGGTCCGGAGGGGGCGGGGAGCCTACCTGGTTGGGCATGGCGCCGCCGTAGCGGCGGTCCCGGCTGGCGTAGATCTCGCAGGCCTGCCAGAGATGGCGGCGGTCGAAGTCGGGCCAGAGCGTGTCCAGAAAGACCAGTTCGGCGTAATGCGCCTGCCAGATGAGGAAGTTCGAGGTCCGGTGCTCACCCGATGACCGCACGAACAGGTCGACGTCGGGCATCTCGGGCTCGTCGAGGTAGCGGGCGAACAGCTTCTCGTCCACCTTGTCCGGGCGGACCTTCCCCGCGGCCACGTCGGCGGCGATCGCGGCGGCCGCGTCGGCGATCTCGGCCCGGCCGCCGTAGTTCACGCAGAACTGCAGGGTAAGGACGGAGTTGCCGGCCGACATCTGCTCGGCTGTCTCCAGTTCGCTGATGACGCTGCGCCACAGCCGCCGGCGGCGCCCGGCCCAGCGGATCCGGACCCCCATCTCGTTCAGCAGATCACGACGGCGATGGATCACGTCGCGGTTGAAGCCCATCAGGAAGCGGACCTCGTCCGGGGACCGCCGCCAGTTCTCGGTGGAGAACGCGTAGGCGGACAGGTACGGGATACCGAGCTCGATCGCGCCCATGATCACGTCGAGCAGCGAGGACTCGCCTACCTTGTGCCCCTCGGTCCGGGGCAGGCCGCGCTGCTTGGCCCAGCGGCCGTCCCCGTCCATGACAATCGCCACGTGCCGGGGCACGAGATCGGGCGGGATCGCGGGCGGGCGGGCACCACTCGGATGAGGATCGGGCGGCCGGACGGTCACACACGCTCCACATGACGCAACGAACGGATGGAGTGCTCCAGGTGCCACTGCAGATAGGCGGCCACCAGGCCACTGCACTCTACCTGGTGCCTTCGGTCGCTTTGATCCGCGCTGTGCCAATCGCCCTGGAGCAGGGCGGCCATCAGGGCCACCGTCCCCGGCCCGGGAGCCGCCGCCCCGGGTGGCCGGCAGGACGCGCAGACCATCCCGCCGGCCGGGATCGCGAACGCGGGCAGGCCAGGCTGCCCCGCACCGGGCGCACTCCTCCAGCGCCGGCGCGTACCCGGCCACCGCCAGCGACCGGAGCAGGTAGGCGTCGAGCACCAGCCGGGGATCGTGGCTGCCCTCCCCCAGGGCCCGCAGGCCGCCGATCAGCAGCAGGAACTGCCGCAGGGACGGTTCCTTGTCCTCCGGGGTGAACCGCTCCGCCGTCTCCAGCATCGCGACGCCGGCCGTGTACCGCGGATAGTCCGACGTCAGCGGCGCACCGTACGGGCGGATCACCTCCGCCTGGGTGATCACGTCGAGCGACCGCCCGGGATACAGCATCAGGTCAACGTGCGTGAACGGCTCCAGCCGCGCGCCGAACCGGGACTTGGTGCGCCGCACGCCCTTGGCCACGGCGCGGACGCGCCCGGTCTTCCGCGCCAGCAGGGTGATGATCCGGTCGGCCTCGCCGAGCTTCTGCGTGCGCAGCACCACCGCGTCGTCCCGGTACAGCTGCATGTCCCCATTGTCCCGCACCGGGGTGACATCCGTGCCTCGCCGCACCGGTAGCCCGCGCCGCTCCGGCCTGCCGAGCAGATGAGCCCGGGCAGCCCCCATAGAATCTAACGAGGCCCGTGTTCCCTTGCGGGACCTCGCGGGCCGCACTCCTGCCTGACCAGGAGAAGGATCCTCGCACTTTCCCAGCTGGCGATGCTTCTTCGCGAGGGCGTCCCGACGAGAAGAGCAGTCATGAACGACCCGGGCGTCACCCGTGTGGCCGTCTACATCGACTTCGACAACATCGTGATTTCGCGGTACGACCAGGTGAACGGCCGGAACCAGTTCCAGCGCGACAAGGTGCGCGGCTTCGATGTGGCCGACAAATCCGCCGATCCCGACGTCGCGGAAAAGCTCCGGCGCGCCACCGTGGACGTTGGCGCGATCATCGACTTCGCCTCATCGTTCGGCACGCTGGTGCTGACCCGCGCCTACGCGGACTGGTCAGCGCCGGTAAACGCCGGCTACCGCGGGCAGCTGGTCAGCCGCGCCGTGGACCTGGTGCAGCTGTTCCCCGCCGCCGCCTACGCCAAGAACGGGGCCGATATCAGGCTGGCCGTGGACGCCGTGGAGGACATGTTCCGGCTGCCCGACCTGACCCACGTGGTGATCGTGGCCGGCGACTCGGATTACATCGCCCTGGCCCAGCGGTGCAGGCGGCTGGGCCGTTACGTCGTGGGGGTCGGGGTCGCCGGATCGACCAGCCGGGCGCTCGCCGCGGCCTGCGACGAGCTCGTGACGTACGACGCCCTGCCAGGCATCAGGCCCATCGGCACCGCCGCGCAGGTCACCGCGGAGCCGGCGGACGCCCCGGCGGACGATGCGGGCGCGCTGGCCCAGGACAAGGACTCCGGCAGCGCGCCGCCCGCGCGGAATTCGCGGCGCCGGCGGCCGGTGGCGGCGGTGGCCGTGGTGGCCGACGAGCCGGACCTCGATGCCGAAGACCCGCAAGAGCTGGCGACCCAGCTCCTGGAACGGGCGCTGCGGCTCGGCCAGGAAAAGGATGACGCGGACTGGCTGCACAGCTCCACGGTGAAGAACCAGATGAAGCGCATGGACCCGTCGTTCAGCGAGAAGGCGCTCGGTTACCGTTCGTTCTCTGACTTCGTGAAGTCGCGCGAAGCCGTCGCCGAGCTCGACGAGACCAACCCGGCGCGGCTGGTCCGGCTCAACCCGGCCCTGGCCGCCCCATAGGGCAGCGCGGGAGGGCGCAACGCGGTCCCGCGCTGCCCCGCCGGACTTCCGCCGCCGGAACGGCCGATCCCGGGCGGAAGGAGAGCGAATCCAGTCCCGTTCGGCTGGAGAATCATCGGTGCGGTGCCACGGGGACCGTGCGGCCGGCACGGTCCCCGCGGCAGCACGGCGCAGCCGGTCAGCCGCGCACGGGGGTCAGCCGCGGCGGGCGCGGTTGACGGCGGACAGCACGGCGCACATGGACGCACCGGTGGTGTCCGCGTCCACGCCGACACCCCAGAGCGGCTGGCCGTCGATCTCGCATTCGACGTACGCCGCGGCCTGCGCGTCGGAGCCGGCGGAGAGCGCGTGCTCGGTGTAGTCGAGCACCCGCGTCTTGACGCCGACCGTGTGCAGCGCATCGCAGAACGCCGAGATCGGGCCGTTGCCGGACCCCTCGATCTGCCGGGCCTCGCCGTCCACGCGCACTTCGGCGGTCAGCACGTGCTTGGACTCGACCACCGAGGAGGCGCGGTGCCCGAGCAGGGTCACCGGGCCGTCGGAGAGGTACTCGGCCGAGAACAGCTCCCACATCTCGCCCGGCGTCACCTCGCCGCCGTCGGCGTCGGTGCGCGCCTGGATGACCCGGGAGAACTCGATCTGCAGCCGCCGGGGCAGGTCGAGCTGGTGCTCGGTCTTCATCACGTACGCGACGCCGCCCTTGCCGGACTGGGAATTCACCCGGATCACGGCCTCGTACGTGCGGCCCACGTCCCGCGGGTCGATGGCCAGGTACGGCACGGCCCACGGGTAGTCGGCGAAGGGAACCCCGGCCGTGGCGGCTTCGGTCTCGAGCGCCTCGAAGCCCTTCTTGATCGCGTCCTGGTGCGAGCCGGAGAACGCCGTGTAGACGAGGTCGCCGGCGTACGGGTGCCGCGGGTGCACGGGCAGCTGGTTGCAGTACTCGACGGTCCGGCGGACCTCGTCGATGTCGGAGAAGTCGATCATCGGGTCGATGCCCTGGCTGAACAGGTTCATGCCCAGCGTGACCAGGCAGACGTTGCCGGTGCGCTCCCCGTTGCCGAACAGGCAGCCCTCAACCCGGTCCGCCCCGGCCATGATCGCCAGCTCGGCGTCGGCGACCGCGGTGCCCCGGTCGTTGTGCGTGTGCACCGAGAGGCACACGTGCTCGCGGCGGGAGAACTGGCGGCTCATCCACTCGATCTGGTCGGCGTAGACGTTCGGGGTGGACCGCTCGACCGTGCACGGCAGGTTGAAGATGATCTCCCGGCCCGCTTCCGGCTGCCAGACGCCGGAGACCGCCTCGCACACCTCGATGGCAAAGTCCAGCTCGGTGTCGACGAAGATCTCCGGAGAGTACTCGTAGCCGAAGTCGGTACCGGGCAGCAGGCGCTCGGCGTGCCGGAGCACGGAGATGGTGCCGTCGGTGGCCAGCGCCCTGGTCTGGTCGCGGTCCATGCCGAAGACCACCCGGCGGAACAGCGGGGCGGTCGCGTTGTACATATGCACCGTGGCCCGCCGCGCGCCGACGAGCGACTCGACGGTCCGCTCGATGAGGTCGTCCCGGGCCTGCGTGAGCACCGAGATCTGCACGTCGTCCGGGATCCGGCCGCCCTCGATCAGCTCGCGGACGAAGTCGAAGTCGGTCTGGCTCGCGGACGGGAAGCCGACCTCGATCTCCTTGTAGCCCATTGTGATCAGCAGGTCGAACATGCTGCGCTTACGCGCCGGGCTCATCGGGTCGATCAGCGCCTGGTTACCGTCGCGCAGGTCGGTGGACAGCCAGCGCGGGGCCTTCGTGACGGCCCTGGCCGGCCAGGTCCGGTCCGGGAGATCAACGGCCTTGAACGGCGTGTAACGGTGACACGGCATGCCGCTCGGCTGCGGCTGGATGGCGGCGGCCCCGATCGACCGCTGGCGTACGGAAGGCTGCGATGCGATCTGGCCGCTCTGTTTACTGTGCCTGCTGGGTTCACTGGGCCTGGTGGGCGCACTGGGCTTGCTGGGCGCAGGCGGCTGCTGCGGATTCATGATGGATGCTGCTCCTCGTCGAGGCGGCGAAGGATCCGGCCGGGGGCCCGGCCGTGATCTGGCCAGCGGTCACGCGAAGACTCCGCGGCGAGGGAGCAGGCCGTTAACGGCCCTCGCCGCGGCTGCTAAGGAGGAGCAGCTCGCGCAGCATGATGTACCCACAGTAGCAGCTGTATTTGCCCGGGCCGGCGGGGGGCCAGGGCTGGCGGCGGCTCAGTCGTAGAAGCCCAGGCGGCGGAGCTGCTTGGGGTTGCGCTGCCAGTCCTTCGCCACCTTGACGTGCAGGTCGAGGTAGACCTTGGTGCCCAGGAGCGCCTCGATCTGCTGGCGGGCACGGGTGCCGACGTCCTTGAGCCGGGCGCCCTTGGTGCCGATGACGATCGCCTTCTGGCTGGGACGCTCGACGTACATCTCCGCGTACACGTCGGTGAGGTCCTCCTGGCCGGCGCGCGGCCCCATCTCCTCGACGACCACCGCGATGGAGTGCGGAAGCTCCTCGCGCACGCCTTCCAGCGCCGCCTCGCGGATCAGTTCGGCGACCAGGTCCCGTTCGGGCTCGTCGGTCAGCTCGCCCTCGGGATACAGCGGGGCCCCCTCGGGCAGGTGTGAGACCAGCACGTCGGCCAGCTCGCCGAGGTTGAACCCGGTGACAGCGGAGACCGGCACCACGTCCGCCCACTCCCCCAGCTCGGCCACTGCCGCGAGCTGCGCTACCACCCGGTCCGGCGGTACCTCATCAGTTTTCGTTACGATCGCGACGATCGGCGTGCCCTTGATCCCGGCCAGCTCGCGGGCGAGGTAGCGGTCGCCCGGGCCGATGGGCTCGCTGGCCGGGATGCAGAAGCCGATCACGTCGACCTCGGTGAGCGTCGAGCGCACCAGGCTGTCCAGCCGCTCGCCCAGCAGCGTGCGCGGCTTGTGCAGGCCGGGCGTGTCCACCACGATCAGCTGGGCGTCCGGCCGGTGCACGATGCCCCGTATCACCCGGCGGGTGGTCTGCGGCCGGCTGCTGGTGATCGCCACCTTGGCGCCGACCAGAGCGTTCATCAACGTCGACTTCCCGACGTTCGGGCGGCCGGTGAAGCAGGCGAAACCCGAGCGGAAGCCCGCGCGCGCCCCGGGGTCCGCGGCTTCCTGCGACGACATCACCCCCCGATTCTCGCGCATCGGCTGAGCGCCTGGCGATTCGCGGCCACGCCCCGGGGATCCGGGCGGCGTTCCGCCCAGGCGAGGGCGGCTCACCCGGCGGGCATACCGCCCCAGGCGCGGGGACGGGACCGGGCGCCGCCGGCGTCAGAGACGCAGGGTGGCGCGGCGCGGGTGCGGGGCTGGGTGACGGAACCCGGGCGCCGGCGTCAGGGGCGCAGGGTGGCGCGGCGCGGGTGCGGGCTTGGGTGACGGAACCCGGGCGCCGGCGTCAGGGGTGCAGGGTGGCGCGGCGCGGGTGCGGGCTTGGGTGACGGAACCCGGGCGCCGGCGTCAGGGGTGCAGGGTGGCGCGGAGAGTGCCGTCGGGGGCGGCGTGGAACACCGTGGCGCCGGGGCCGATGTCGCGGACGGCGGCAAGGTCGCCGGGGTCGGGCTGTTCGGCGTCGCTGACCAGGGCCGCCGCTTCCAGGGCGGACGCCCCGCTGGACACGGCCATCGCCACGGCCAGGCGGAGCGCGGACAGGCGCAGCGACGGGAGTGCCACGGCGGCGGCCGCGTACGTCCGGCCGGTCTCGTCCCGCACGGCCGCACCCTCGGCGGCCGCCACCCGCGCCCGGGTCGACCGGGCCAGCGTGATGATCTTCTGGTCCTCGGGGCCTAGCTGCACGTCGCTCACCCGGATGAGTGTAGGGGCCCCAGCCCCGCCGCCCCGAGCCAGGCGGCCCCCCGCCCAGGCACCTCCCGCGGCCCCCCGGCGGCGAAACCCACAACGGGCAGAGTTTTGGGTCGCATGTGCGCGTCGTAGTTTAAGTAGTTGTATTCGTTTTTGGCGCGTCAGGATGTGGTAGACGGCGGCTGACCTGGGCTCCTGACACGCTGGCAGCCACGTTCGAGGTGTCGCCGTCGCGGCACGCCCGGAGTTGATAACAGACGAGGCCCATATGCAAGAAACTCTGCCCGTAGTGGGGCGGCCCCTTAGGCGGCGCGGGGAGGGGGAGGGGGAGGGGGAGAGGGGGGGTGGTCGGGCGGCTCAGGTGGCGGAACGTTCGGCTTGATCGGCCTGATCGGCTTCCTCCTGGGGGAGGCGCTCGACCAGGACGGAGCCGATGCGGTTGCGGCGCCCGGACAGGTTCTCGGCGGTCAGCCGCAGGCCGCCTACGGTCCCCTGCGAGCCCGCGATCGGGACCCGGCCCAGGGCGTGCGCGAGCAGGCCCCCGGCGGTCTCGACATCCTCGGCGTCGATCGCGACGCCGAAGATCTCCGCCAGCTCGGTCACCGGCAGGCGCGCGGTGACCCGGGCCACGTCCGGAGACAGCCATTCGACCGGCGGCTGTTCCTGGTCGTACTCGTCGGCGATCTCCCCGACGATCTCTTCAAGGATGTCCTCGATGGTGACCAGGCCCGCGGTGCCGCCGTACTCGTCGATCACGATCGCGACGTGGATCTGCAGGGCCTGCATCTGGCGGAGCAGCTCATCGATGGGCTTGCTGTCCGGCACGTAGGTGGCGGGCCGCATCACCTGGTCGACCATGTCGGTGGACTCGGAGCCGGGATGCTCGTGACTCCACGCCACGATGTCCTTCAGGTAGGCGATGCCGACCACGTCGTCCTCGTTCTCGCCCGCCACCGGGATCCGCGAGAACCCGCTGCGCAGGTGCAGCGACAGTGCCTGGCCGAGCGTCTTGTCACGCTCGACGAAGACCATCTCCGTCCGGGGCACCATCACCTCGCGGACGATCGTGTCCCCCAGCTCGAAGACCGACCGGACCATTTCCCGCTCGCCCGGCTCGATGACGCTGCGCTGCTCCAGGAAGTCGACAAGGCCCCGCAGCTCGGACTTGCCGGCCAGCGGGCTCACCGTGGTGCCCTTGCCGCGGGTGAGCACGCTGCCCGCGGCGACCAGCAGCCTTGGTATGGGGCCGAGCAGCACGCCGATCGGGTACAGCACGGTGGCCGCGGCCAGGGCGACACGCTCGGCGCCGCGCCGGCCGAGCGGCACCGGGCTGATGCCTACCACGAGATAGCCCACGAACACCATGACCGCCAGCGCGATCAGGAAGCCCTTCCAGCCGGCCCCGAACCAGTGCACGAACGCGGCTACCACCAGGACGGTCGCCGACGTCTCACAGATGACCCGGAGCAGCAGCAGGATGTTGAGGTAGCGCGGCAGGTCAGCGAACACCGCCTGCAGCCGCTTCGACGCCGGGCGGGCCGAGCCGACGATCTGCTCCGCTCCCACGGCCGACAAGCGAGCCAGGGTAGCTTCCGCGCTCGCCCACCAGCCAGCCATGAGGACAAGCACGATCGCGGCGGCTACCAGCCAGCCCTGGGGCGACATAACCCCGAACCTTCCTGCCTTCCAAGACTCTCCGCAGGCGTGCCGTCCCCGGCGCCCGAGGGACCGGCACCGCCAGCCTCAGGGGTGTCGTCGGCACCGCCAGCCTCAGGGGTGTCGCCGGCACCGCCAGCCTCAGGGGTACCGCCGGCACCGCCAGCCTCAGGGGTACCGCCGGCACCGCCAGCCTCGGCAGCAACGGCGGGCTCCGGGGCCGCGTCCTCCTGGCGGCCCGATCGCCACGAGCGCAGCAGCCGGTCCTGCAGGCCGAACATCTCGGTCCGCTCCCCCGGCTCCGCGTGGTCGTAACCGAGCAGGTGCAAGATGCCGTGCACGGCGAGAAGCTCCAGCTCCTCCTGGGTGCTGTGACCCGCATCCCGGGCCTGGGCACCCGCGACCTGCGGGCACAGCACCACATCCCCCAGCAGGCCGGGATCGGGACCCGGCTCCTCGGCGCCCGCGCGGCCCGCGTTACCCCCGCCCAGGTGCGGCGGCCTCAGCTCGTCCATGGGGAAGGCGAGGACGTCGGTCGGCCCCGGCTCCCCCATCCAGCGCTCGTGCAGTTCCGTCATGGCCTTCTCGTCCACCAGCAGCACGGAAAGCTCCGCGAGCGGATGGATGCGCATCTCGTCCAGGACGTACCGGGCGATCGCGGCCAGGGCCACCTCATCGACGGCCACACCGGATTCGTTGGCGATATCAATGCTCACCAGGTTCGCGCGGTCAGTGACCGCGCTTCCCCCCTCCGCGTGCCGCTCCCCGCTGGCCGCTGGGCCGCCGGGCGCCGGGAACGCCCGGGCCGGACAGCTCCCCGGCATCGCGCTGCCGGGCGTCATACCGTTCGTAGGCGTCGACGATCTCGCCTACCAGCCGGTGCCTCACCACGTCGTGGCTGGTCAGCCGGCAGAAGTGGATGTCGGGGACGCCTTCCAGGATGTCCTGGACGACCCGCAGGCCGCTGACCTGACCGCTCGGCAGGTCCACCTGGGTGACATCACCCGTGACCACGACGCGCGAGCCGAAACCGAGCCGGGTGAGGAACATCTTCATCTGCTCGGCCGAGGTGTTCTGCGCTTCGTCGAGGATGATGAAGGAATCGTTCAGCGTCCGGCCCCGCATGTAAGCCAGCGGGGCGACCTCAATGGTGCCGGCCGCGGTGAGCCGCGGGATCGAGTCCGGGTCGAGCATGTCGTGCAGCGCGTCATACAGCGGCCGCAGGTACGGGTCGATCTTCTCGTAGAGCGTCCCGGGCAGGAAGCCGAGCCGCTCCCCCGCTTCCACCGCGGGCCGGGTCAGGATGATCCGGTTGAACTCCTTGGCCTGCAGGGCCTTCACGGCCTTGGCCATCGCGAGATAGGTCTTCCCGGTACCCGCCGGCCCGATCGCGAACACGATCGTGTGCTTGTCGATCGCGTCCACGTAACGCTTCTGGTTGAGGGTCTTCGGCCGGATGGTGCGGCCGCGGGAGGAGAGAATGTCCAGCGTCAGGACTTCGGCGGGCCGGATGCCCCGCTCGCGGCGCAGCATCGCCGCGGCCCGCTCCACGGCGTCCGCCGATAGCTCGGCGCCGTTCGCCAGCAGCTCAATGAGCTCCTCGAACAGCCCGGACACCAGGGCGGTCTCCTCCGGCCGGCCGGTTACGGTGATTTCGTTGCCGCGGACGTGGATATCGGCGGCGAACTCGCGCTCGATGACCCGCAGGAGCTCGTCGCGCGAGCCGAGCAGGCTGACCATCGAGTGGTCGGCCGGGATGACGATCCTTACCTGGGACTGCCCGTTCCCCGGCCGCCCATCGCCCTGCCCGCTGCCACGAAGATCATTTGAGGTATCTGTCAATTGGTCGCTCTCGGAGATCCGGCGGCTCGCCCGCCGGACTGTTCTGCCAGGCTCCGCCCATCGTATCCGCCCGGCCTGAGACGCATGTCACGGTTACCCAAGGGCCAGGTAAGCGGGCTACCGCGGGGGCCAGGTAAGCGGGCTACCCCGGGGGCCAGGTAAGCGGGCTACCCCGGGGGCCAGGTAAGCGGGCTACCCCGGGGGCCAGGTAAGCGGGCGGCCGCCGATGAGGTGGGCATGGGCATGCGGCACCTCCTGGCCGGCGTGCCGGCCGCTGTTGAAGACGAGCCGGTAACCCGATTCGACGATCCCCTCGTCTGCCGCGACGCTGTGCGCTAGGCTGGCGATCTCGTCGAGCAGCCCGGCTTCAGCACCGGCCATCGCGGCCACATCGACATAATGTTTCTTCGGTATGACCAAAATGTGTGTGGGTGCTTGCGGGTTGATATCGCGGAACGCGATGGTGCGCGGGTTTTCGCCCACGATTTTGGCCGGGATCTGGCCGGAAGCGATAGCGCAGAACAGGCAATCAGGCACCCGCCGATCTTAGCGTCATGGGCCGGGTGAGCCTGCACTGATCCTCGGCCTCATCGGCACTCCCGACGTTTGCGCAGCTCAGCGAGCCATCCGCTTGCCCCATATGAGATTATATGCCCGATTTGTACGTTTTGGGACTAAAGTCCTGACTACGGGCCGGTAGGCGCCTGATCTGATCTCGCAGTGTCTTATGCCGTGCCGCGCGGATAGGCTTACCCACGGAATCTGGGGTGTTTCTGTGTGAGAGTCCGACAATGCCACCTTCTGTGGCTTGCTGATCTGGCACAGTACGCCTGCGGATGCGGCCGTCGGGCGTCGGGGAGGCGCTGGGGGGCGGCCGCGAACGCCAACTCGGGTGGGGTGGGCTAGTTGGGCAGTTGCTGCTGTCTGCGGATGGGGATGGGCGGAACTTCGGCGGTGGAAATCACCTATGGCCGCGGGTGAACCGGCCGGGGGAGATGCGCGTCCTACATCTGTGACGACCGAGACCCTTGTGGCCGGCGGCGTGAGAGCATCTGCGAAGCTGGAAATGACTGCTGACCAAGCGGTCACCGAGCTGTACAGCGGCCATTATCGTTCGCTGGTCCGGCTGGCGGTGCTGCTGGTGCGGGACGAGCCGACCGCTGAAGAAGTGGTGCAGGAGTGCTTCATCGCCATGCACGACGGCTGGCACCGGCTGCGGGACGAGGAAAAAGCGCTGTCGTACCTGAAGCAGGCGGTGGTGAACCGGTCCCGCTCGGTGCTGCGGCACCGCAGCGTCATCGACCGCAACGCGCCCAAGCCCGCACCGGACATGCCCAGCGCCGAGCAGGGCGCGATCTCGCTGCTGGAGCGCAGCGCCGTGATCACCGCGCTGCGGGGGCTGCCGGACCGGCAGCGGCAGGCGCTCGTGCTGCGGTACTACGCCGACCTGTCCGAGGCGCAGATCGCGGAAATGATGGGGATCAGCAAGGGTGCGGTCAAGAGCCACACCGCGAGGGGGATGTCATCGCTGCGTGCGGTCCTGGAGCAGAATGCATGACGGAGACCTACTAACATGACCTCGCCTGACGACGACCTCAGCCGGCTGCTACGGCGTGAACTGCACGCCGAAGCGGCCAGGTTCACGTTCGCCGAGGACGGCCTGAGCCAGATTCGCGAGCGGCTGAGATCTCGCTCTCTCTTCCCCCTGTGGGGCGGCCTCCGCGTGGATGCGGAGCGGTACGGCTACCGGGTTCGTTACGTCGCTTCGGAGGCGCTGGCCTGGATTTTTAGTCACGCCCGGCGGCGCCGGCAGAATCCGCCGGGGACATCGGTAACCACGCCTGCCACGTCGGCGGCTAGCGGCGGCACCACCCCCGCCGCCGAGCGGCACGCGGTGGCCGCTGGTTCCCGTATCCATGGTGCCTACGACCGGTTCGGCACGGCGTGGCTGAGGCCGGTGCTGGCCGTGGCCGCCGTCTTCCTGTTTGCCGGCACCGCCATGGCGGTGCCCGGGTTCCGGCACGCGATCGTGAACATCGGCTCCTCTTCATCCGGCGGCGGCACGTCGGCGACCGGGGCCGGCGGTGCCAACGGCAGCGGCACCGGCAACGGCAACGGCACCGGCACCGGAACCGGAACCGGCACGCAGATCCCCGGCGGCCAGGGCAACGGCACCGGCTCGAAGGGGAGCGTCGCGGCCACCAGCCCGACCCCCAGCTCCACGTGCTCCGCCGCCAAGACACCGCCGAAGGCCGCGGCCACCCCCAGCCAGGCCGGGACCCAGCCGACCCCAGCGGTTACGCCGACGGTGCCGCTCCCGGCGACGACCCCGCCGGAGACGCCGACCACGGCGCCGGCGACGCCCAGGCCGACCTACCCGGCTCACCCGAAACCGACCGATACGGCGTCCAGTTCCGGTTCGCCCAGGCAGGCGACCCAGAGTGCCTACCAGGTCCCGAACGAGCCGTGCACGGGCCCGACGCCGCCGACCGCCACTCCGGCCCAGCCGTCGTCCGCCACTCCGGCCCAGCCGTCGTCCGCCTCGGCGTCCAAGCTGCCGGCCGCACCCCCGGCGACGGAAGCCCCGGCGCAAGCCCCGGTGCAGGCACCGGTCGCCCCGGTGACGACGAGCCCCGCTGTGTCCGGGTCGTCCGGTGCGTCATCCCCGGCGAGCAGCACCAAGCCGTCCGGCGCGCAGTCGCCGGGCAGCGGTGACGCCGCGTCCGCGTGGCCCAGCGCGGGCAGTCCCGCGGCGGAAGCCACCTACGGCACCGGAGCGGCCTGCACGCGGCACCATCACTACCACAAATCCTGCTGACGCGGCGTTCCCGCCCGCCCGCCGGACGGCCGAAAGCCGGCCGGTGAGCCGGTACCGGCCGGCGGTGCCAGGTAGCCTGCGGGCGACGCGTTACCAGCGGCCGGTGGCGGTCATCAGCACGGCGGCGGCGACCGCCCCGGCGGTCGAGGTCCGCAGCACGGAGTCCCCGAGCCGGGCCGGGACCGCGCCCGCCTCGGTAAAGGCGGTCATCTCGGCGGGACTGATCCCCCCTTCGGGCCCGACGACCAGCACAATGTCCCCGCTCAACGGGACCGCCAGCCGGGACAGCGGCTGCGTGGCGCCCGGCTCCAGCACCACGGCACCGGCCGCAGCCGCGATCCTGGCCGCGACGCCGGCCGCGGAGGCCGCCGCCGTCACCTCGGGCACCCGGGCCCGCCGTGCCTGCTTGGACGCTTCCCGGGCGGCCGAACGCCACCGCCCCAGCGCCTTGGCCGCCCGGTCGGCCGGCCAGCGGGCGATACAGCGCTCCGCTTCCCACGGCACGATGACGTCGACGCCGACCTCGGTCATCGTCTCGACGGCCAGCTCGGCCCGCTCACCCTTCGGGATGGCCTGCACGACGGCGATCCGCGGGTCGGGGGCCGGTACCTCGCGGCGCGCCTGGACCTTCAGCTCGACCTGGCCGCCGCCCGCCGCCGTGACGACGCACTCGGCGAGCAGGCCCTGCCCGTCGGTCACGTCGGCGCGCTCGCCGGGGCGGATCCGCCGGACCGCTGCGGCGTGCCGCCCCTCCGGGCCGGTCAGCACGATCACGTCGCCGCCCAGATCCGCGCCGTCGGCCAGGAAGACCGGCGCCGTCACGTGACCGGCACCGGCGCTACCGGCCGTTGAACGCGTCGCGCAGCCGGGAGAAGAAGCCGTGCTGCCCCGGGGAGAACTTGCCCGGGGGCGCTTCCTCGCCGCGCATCTTCGCCAGTTCCCGCAGCAGCTTCTCCTGCTCGGGGTCGAGACGGGCGGGCGTTTCCACCGTTACGTGAATGATCAGGTCGCCGCGGCCCGAGCTGTTCAGGTGCTGGACGCCGTGGTTGTACAGCGGGATCACCTGGCCGGACTGGGTACCGGGCCGGATGTCGATGTCCACGGGGCCGTCCAGGCTCTCCACCGACAGCGTGGCCCCCAGCGCGGCGGCCACCATCGGGATCGTCACCGTGCAGTGCAGGTCGTCGCCCTGGCGCTCGAAGATGGGGTGCGGGCGCTGCGCGATCTCCAGGAACAGGTCGCCGGGCGGGCCGCCGCCCGGGCCGACCTCGCCCTCACCGGCGAGCTGGATGTGCGTCCCGTCCTCGACGCCGGCCGGGATGCGGACCTTGATCGTGCGGCGGGTGCGGACCCGCCCGTCACCGTCGCACTCCGGGCACGGCCGGGGCAGCAGCGTGCCGAACCCGCCGCAGCGCGGGCACGGCTGGGACGTGACGACCTGGCCGAGGAACGACCGGGCGACCCGGCTGACCTCGCCGCGGCCGCCGCACACGTCGCAGGTCTCCGGGTGGGTGCCCGGCGCGGTGCCCTCACCGGAGCAGGTGGGGCAGACCACGGCGGTGTCGACGGTCAGCTCGCGGGTCGCGCCGAACGCGCACTCGGACAGGTCGAGCTCGACCCGGATCGTCGCGTTCCGCCCCCGGCGGGCGCGGCTGCGCGGGCCACGAGCCGCCGCTCCCCCGGCGCCGGCGCCGAAGAACGCGTCCATGATGTCGCTGAACGGGAATCCCGGCCCGAATCCGCCCCCCCCGGCCGGCCCGGCGTCGGCCCGGCCGAAGGGGTCGCCGCCCATGTCGTACATCTGGCGCTTCTCCGGATCGGAGAGCACCTCATAGGCCTGCGTGATCTCCTTGAACCGCTCCTGGGTCTGCGGGTCAGGGTTGACGTCGGGGTGGAGCTCCCGGGCGAGCCGCCGGTACGCCCTCTTGATCTCGTCCGGTGCCGCGTCGCGGCGGACTCCGAGAACGGAGTAGTACTCGGTCGCCACTAGCTCTCCATCAGGATTTCGCCGACATACCGTGCCACCGCGCTTACCGCTCCCATCGTCCCCGGGTAATCCATCCGTGTCGGGCCGAGCACGGCGAGCTTGGCCAGGGTCTCCCCGCCCGAACCGTACGCGCTGGTCACCAGCAACGTGGTCTGCAGCCCTTCGACCGGGTTCTCCGTGCCGATCAGCACGGTCAGCAGCGACTCGTCGCTCGCATCGCCGAGCAGCCGCATGAGCACGACCTGCTCCTCCAGCGCCTGCAGGACCTCTCGGAGCCCCTGGGAGAAGTCCGGCGCCGCGAGGTTGGCCGTCCCGCCGAAGACGATCCTCTCCTCGTTCCGCTCCATCAGGTTCTCCATGATGACGGAGAACACCGCCGCCGCGTTCGCCCGCCCCGCCCGCGGAACCGCCTCGGTCAGGCTAGCGACGATCTTGACCGCCTCGGTCAGCCGCCGCCCGTCCAGGCTGGCGTTGAGCAGGGCACGCAGGTGCGCGACGTCCTCGTCCTCACAGGGATCCGGCAGGTCCACCGTCCGCTGTTCCACCCGGCCCGTGTCGGTGATCAGCACGACCAGCAGCTTCTCCGGGGCGAGCTGGACCAGCTCGATATGCCGGATCACCGCGCGAGTCAGCGACGGGTACTGGACTACGGCCACCTGCCGGGTGAGCTGCGCGAGCAGCCGCACCGTCCGCATCACCACATCGTCGAGCCCGTAGGCCTGCGCCAGGTAGGTCTGGATCGCGCGCCGTTCGGCGGCGGACAGCGGCCGCATGTGCGACAGCCGGTCCACGAAGAGGCGGTAACCCTTGTCCGTCGGAACCCGCCCGGCGCTCGTGTGCGGCTGGGTAATGTACCCCTGCTCCTCAAGCACCGCCATGTCGTTACGAATGGTCGCCGGAGACACGTCGAGGTTGTGCCGGTCGACAAGTGATTTGGACCCCACCGGTTCGTGGGTGGACACGTAATCCTCCACAATGGCGCGGAGAACCGCAAGCTTTCGCTCGTCGAGCACGTGTTCACCTCCCTGGCACTCACCAATTCCGAGTGCTAAGTCTAATGTCCCGCGAGTGGCTTTGCGCCTGCACTTGTCCGGCTGGTGCCGTGTGCCGCTCCCGGCCGGGGCCCGCGTGGTTCGCGGGCCGGTGGGTGGCGCGGCCGGCGGACCGCTGACGGCGCCGCTCCCGATGGTCCCGAACGGCCTTCTGCACACGTTGCCCTGCGGCGTGGCGCATCCCCAGCCGGGGGACGATCCGGTACGGTCCCGGCCTAGCGGAGGTATCCCATGCGAAGCCATGAGTACGGATTCGACGTCCTCGCGGGCGGGCGGCGCCGCCGCCGGCCGGTCCCGCAGCTGGAGGCGGCCCGCGGCCTGGTGGTCGAGGATGCCGAAGGCCGGTTCTGCGGCGCCGTCGTGGGCTGCGACAAAGGCGCGGTCACGCTCGAGGACCGGCACGGCAGCCAGCGCGTGTTCCCGCTCACGCCCGCGGCCTTCCTGTTCGAGGGCAAGCCCGTGACGCTGGTCCGGCCGGCCCCGGCGGCGGTCCCGGCCGCGGCCACCCGGACGGCCTCCGGATCGGTGGCGGCGCCTGCCTCGCGAGCCCGGGTGGCCCGGGCCAGCCGGATCTACGTCGAGGGCCGTCACGACGCCGAGCTGGTGGAAAAGATCTGGGGTGATGACCTGCGGGACGTCGGCGTGGTCGTCGAATACCTGGAGGGTGTCGATCACCTGCCGCAGATCATGGCCGAGTTCCGCCCCGGGCCCGGGCGGCGGCTGGGGGTGCTCGTCGACCATCTCGTGCCGGGCTCGAAGGAGAGCCGGATCGCCGCCGGGCTGACGCGCGACGGCGTCCTGATCGTGGGACACCCGTTCATCGACATCTGGCAGGCGGTGAAGCCATCGGTGATCGGGATCGACCGCTGGCCGGAGGTTCCGCGCGGGATACCGTGGAAGGAAGGGGTGCTGCGCGCCATCGGCTGGGACGACAACCCCGCCGCCGGCTGGCACCGGATCCTCCGCTCGGTCGGCACCTTCGCCGATCTGGAGCCGGAACTGCTCGGCCGGGTGGAGGAGCTCATTGATTTCGTCACCGACCCCGGAACGGGCTGATCGCGGCCGGCGCCCTGGGGCGTGCGCGCGGGCCAGCGGCCCGCCCGGCGCGGCGGCAACGGGTAACGTGACGGCAGGGACACAACGCGAGGGACGATGACCGAGCCAGCTCAGCCTTCGGGATGGGGGACCGAGGTACCGGCGTGGGAACCCGAAGTACCGCCGTGGGCGGAGGGTGCCCCCATGATGCCGCGCGGCCTGCAAGAACACCACGAGAGCTGGACGCTGGGCCAGCCGCTCCCGGCCGAGCCCGCGCTCATGACGGACGGGTCCGGGGGCACCGGGACGGCAGCCGGCCCCGGGCATGCAGCCGACCCGGCGAACGCCGCTGCCGGGGGCGCTGACCTCACCGAGGCCACTCAGGCTGGCATCGCACACCCAAACGGGACGGGGGGGCAGGTGGTCCCAGACCGGGACGATTGGTGGGCGATGGCCTGCTACCTGGGCGCGATCTTCTTCTGGCTGCTGGCACCGCTGGTCATCTACCTCATCAAGCGGAACCACTCGCTCTTCGTCCGGACACACGCGGCCCAGGCGTTCAACCTGACCCTGACCGCTACGCTGTTCGCCATCTCGGGCGGTATCGTGGCCGGGCTGCTGGCCCTGGACAGTCCCAAGGTCGCGCTGTTCGTCATGGGGCCGGTGCTGCTGGCGTTCTGGATCGTGGTGCTGGTGTACGTCGTCCGCGCGGCCAGCTCGGCTAGCCGCGACGAGTTCTACGAAATCCCCGGCTGGATCTGCGTCCCCGCCTTGCGCTAGGCGCGCTCCGGCACACGCCAGCCTTACTTCGCGCGGAGTAGCCGGCCGCCAGCCGCTGGAGGACGCCGCGCCCCGGCGCCGGGGCCTACGCTTGCCCTATGGACAGAGCGCAGGTGCCCTGGTGGTCGCGGCGCTCGTCCGCACGGGACACCGTCTACGCCGTCCTCATGACCGTCATCACCGTCTTCGGGGCCTACGGTGAGGCCCACCCGCGGCAGATCAGCGACCAGATCCCGGCGAACTCCGCGGCGGCGCATATGCCCGCGGCTGCGCTGCTCCTGGTCGCCGTGGCCGGCCTCGTCCTCGCGGTACGCAACCGCTGGCCGCTGGCGGTGCTCGGCGTGTCGGTGGCCGCCGTGACGGCGTATTCGGCGCTCGGGTACGTCAACGGTGCCGCCCTGCTCGCCCCGGTTGTTGCCGAAGCTGTCCGCGCGCGATCGCGCCCAGCTCGTCGTGCTCGGCTACGAGACGGAGCTGGTCACGCCGGGCCAGCAGGCCCAGCTGCCGTAGCCCGGGCGGGCGGCCGGCCGGTCAGCCGGTCAGGTCGCGGATCACGGCGTCGGCGAGCAGGCGGCCGCGCAGGGTGAGAACCACCCGCCCGGCGGCCAGGGCGGCCGGGCCGGCGAGGCCGTCCGCCACCGCGGTGTCCGCGGCTTTGCGGCCGGCGTCATCCAGCTCGCTCACCGGGCATCCCCCGGCCAGCCGGGTCAGCAGCATGATCCGCTCCATCCGCCGCTCGCCGGCGGTCAGCGTCTCCCGCGCGTGCCCGGGACTGGTACCGGCGCTGAGCCGGGCCGCGTAGGCCGCCGGGTGCTTCACGTTCCACCACCGGGTGCCGCCGGCGTGGCTGTGCGCGCCCGGGCCGATCCCCCACCAGTCGCCGCCTGTCCAGTACAGCATGTTGTGCGCGCACCGAGCCTGCGCGGAGGCGGCCCAGTTGGACACCTCGTACCAGCCGAGCCCGTGCGCGGTGAGCACCTCCTCGGCGATCAGGTACCGGTCGGCCATCGCGTCGTCGTCGGGCGCGGCCAGCTCTCCGCGCCGGATACGCGCCGCGAGCCGGGTCCCCTCCTCCACGATCAGGGCGTACGCGGAGATGTGATCCGGGCCGGCCGCCAGCGCCGTCTCCAGCGACCGGCGCCAGTCCTCGTCGCTCTCCCCCGGTGTCCCGTAGATCAGGTCCAGGCTCACGTGCTCGAACCCCGCGGCGCGGGCCCACGCGGCACACTGGGCGGGCCGGCCTGGTTCATGGACGCGGTCGAGAGTGGCGAGCACGTGCGGGACGGCCGACTGCATGCCGAACGAAAGACGGCTCACACCATTCGTCCGCAGCGCCGCCAAGTCCCGTTCCGTTACTGTTTCCGGATTGGCCTCAACGGTCACCTCGGCGCCGGCCGCCAGCCCGAACTCGCCGTCGATGACCCGCAGGATCTCACCCAGCCGTGCCGGCGGCAGCACGGTGGGTGTGCCCCCGCCGATGAACACGCTGCGGACCGGGATGTCCGCGGTCCCGAGGACGCGGCGGGCGAGCCGGATCTCGGCGGCCGCCAGGGCCGGGTAGGTGTCGCGGGAGGCGCCGCCACCGAGCTCCGCGGCGGTGTAGGTGTTGAAATCGCAGTAGCCGCAGCGGGTGACGCAGAACGGCACGTGCACGTAAAAGCCGAACGGCCCGCGGCCCAGGCCGCCGAGGGCGGCGGCGGGCAGGGTCCCGTCCGCGGGGACGGGCTCGCCGTCGGGGAGAGCGCCGGGCACGGTCAGCTGGCCGTCCCCGGCCCGGGTACCAGCTGGCCCTGGAGGCCGCGCGCGATCGTGTCCCATTTGGCGCTGCGCCCCGGCACGGCGGACAGGCGGCGCATCAGCTCGTCGTCACCGTAGTAGGCGGCCATCGACTCCGCGACCGTCACCCGCTCGGCGGGCCGGCCGAGCACGGTCACCGTGTCGCCTGGCTGGACCGTGCCCTCCTCGAGCACGCGCAGGTAGGCGCCGGGCCGCCCGGCGTGGGCGAAACGCCGCACCCAGCCTTTCTCCCCGGTCCACCGGCGGAACGTCCCGCAGGGAATACGGCAGAAGGTGATCTGCACGACGGCGGAGCCGAGCTGCCAGCGCTCGCCGATCAGCGCGCCGGTGACGTCCAGGCCGCGGGTCACGATGTTCTCGCCGAAGGCGCCGTCCCGTATGTGCCGGCCCAGCTCGCGGGTCCACCAGTCGAGGTCCTCGCGGGCGTAGACGTAGAGGGCTTGCTCCGGGCCACCGTGATTGGCCAGGTCAGCCTGCTCGTCGCCATCGAGGCCGAGCCGGCCCACCCGTACCGCGCCCGTCACGGGGCGCTTGTCGATCGCGGTACGCCCGACTGCACCGGCCCATTCGGCCGGGACCGCGCGTCCCGTGCTGACGGAGACGACCTGCCCGCTATCCACATAGCGCAGGCTAACCGACGCGGCACCCCGGATCGACCCCTTAAGCCCGCGGGACGGCCGCCTATCGCAGGGCCGGCGGGCACTCCGCCGTCTGCTTGTCCGTTATTCCGTCGAGAGTTAGCTAGAATCAGAGGGTCGCACCTGGCGGGAGGTTCTGGTGGCAGACCAACCGGCATTTCGTCCGCGCTCCCAGCTGTTCGGGCCGCACGGCCTTGGGGGCATGCATCCGTCGCTCCGCGCGTCGGATGCCGACCGTGAACAACTGGTTGACGTGCTCAAGGAGGCGTTCACCGAGGGCCGGCTGAGCCAGGACGAGTACACCGACCGGATGGAGCGGGCCTACACCGCCAAGACGTACGGCGAGCTTGCGGTGCTGGCCAACGACCTGCCGTCGCGCGTCCCGGCCGGTTTCCCCGCGTTCCGGCCGCTGCCGCCGACGAACTCGATGGCGATCGCGTCGATGGTCTTCGGCCTGATGGAGTTCTTCACCGTTGGGCTGACCGCGATCCCGGCGGTGATCCTGGGGCACAAGGCGCGCCGCCAGATCCGGCTGACCGGGGAGCGGGGCAACGGGATGGCGACCACCGGCCTCGTGCTGGGCTGGGCCGCGATCGGCTTGTTCGCGCTGCTCGTCGTGGTGGCGGTGCTGGCGTCCGTGGCCATGACGCGTGGCGGCGGGCCCGCGAGCGGCCTGCGCGGTACCAACGCGGTACTGCTGCCCGTCTACACGCACGTCGGGCCCGCGGCCCGGCCGAACCTGAACCAGTAGCGGCTTCCGCGCACCCGGCGCGGCGGCCGCCGGACCCTCATCCGCCGCGCTAGCGCTGCTTCTTCTCGCTGGCCGGCTGGGTGGACAGCGCCGCCACGAAGGCTTCCTGCGGGACGTCGACGCGGCCGATCGTCTTCATCCGGCGCTTGCCCTCCTTCTGCTTCTCCAGCAGCTTGCGCTTCCGGGTGATGTCACCGCCGTAGCACTTGGCCAGGACGTCCTTGCGCAGCGCGCGGATGTTCTCCCGGGCGATGATCCGGGCCCCGACCGCCGCCTGGATCGGCACCTCGTACTGCTGGCGCGGGATGAGTTCCTTCAGCTTCGACGTCATCGACAGCCCGTACTCCCGGGCGTTGTCGGCGTGCACGATCTGGCTGAACGCGTCGACCGGCTGGCCCTGCAGCAGGATGTCGACCTTGACCAGGTCCGCTTCCTGCTCGCCGGCCGGCTCGTAGTCGAGCGACGCGTACCCGCGGGTCCGCGACTTGAGCTGGTCGAAGAAGTCGAAGATGATCTCCGCCAGCGGCATCGTGTACCGGATCTCAACCCGGTCCGACGACAGGTACTCCATGCCGCCGAGCACACCGCGCCGGCTCTGGCACAGGTCCATGATCGTGCCAATGTAATCGCTCGGCGAGATGACGGTAGCCCGGACGATCGGCTCGTACACCTTGGCGATCTTCCCGCCCACGGCTTTGCCGTCCGGGCCGGTGGCATTGCCCGGGACGATGGCGCTGGGCCCGCCAAGGCTGGGGAAGTCGCTCGGGTTGGTCACCCTCAGCTCGACCCCGGACTCCATCACGACGCGGTAGACGACGTTGGGCGCGGTAGAGATCAGCTCCAGGTCGAACTCCCGCTCCAGCCGCTCGCGCACGATCTCCATGTGCAGCAGCCCGAGGAAACCGCACCGGAAACCGAAGCCCAGGGCCGCCGACGTTTCCGGCTCGTAGATCAGGGCGGCGTCGTTCAGCCGCAGCTTGTCCAGCGCGTCGCGCAGGTCCGGGTAATCGTCGCCGTCCACCGGGTACAGGCCGGAGAACACCATCGGGCGCGGGTGATCGTATCCAGGCAGGGGCTCGGTGGCCCCGTGGACCGCCGCGGTCACCGTGTCGCCGACCCGCGCCTGCCGGACGTCCTTGACGCCGGTGATGAGGTAGCCGACCTCGCCGGCGCCGAGGCCGCCGGACGGCTGGGGCTCCGGGGAGATCACGCCGACCTCGAGCGTCTCGTGGGCGGTGCCGGTCGACATCATCAGGCTGCGCTCGCGCTTCGACAGCAGCCCGTCAACCACCCGTACGTACGTGACGACTCCCCGGTAGGTGTCGTACACCGAGTCGAAGATCAGCGCGCGGGCCGGCGCGGCCGGGTCACCGGCGGGCGCGGGAACCTGGCTGACGATCGCGTGCAGCAGTTCCCGGACGCCGTCCCCCGTCTTGGCCGAGACGCGCAGCACGTCGCCGGGGTCGCAGCCGATGATGTTGGCGATCTCCTCCGCGTACCGCTCGGGCTGGGCCGCGGGCAGGTCGATCTTGTTCAGGACCGGGATGATCTGCAGGTCCGCCTCGAGAGCCATATAGAGGTTGGCCAGCGTCTGCGCCTCGATGCCCTGCGCCGCGTCGACGAGCAGCACGGCACCCTCGCACGCCGCGAGCGAGCGCGACACCTCGTAAGAGAAGTCGACGTGGCCGGGGGTGTCGATGAGGTTCAGCACGTACTGGCGGCCGTCCTCGCCGGTCCACGGCAGCCGGACCGCCTGGCTCTTGATCGTGATGCCGCGTTCCCGCTCGATATCCATCCGGTCCAGGTACTGGGCGCGCATGTTCCGGCCGGCGACCACGCCGGTGAGCTGCAGCATCCGGTCGGCCAGGGTCGACTTGCCGTGGTCGATGTGCGCGATGATACAGAAGTTGCGGATTACCACAGGGTCGGTGTGTCCCGGCTGGACACGCTGGGCGCTTCCGGCCGAATCCGTCGTTGCTGGCACAGGCATCCGTCTTTTGAGATTATGTAACGTCGGTCGGGCGGTCCCACAGCCGTGGCGCGCCGTCCGTGACGGGCTCCGGGCCGTCAGGCCGCGGCAGCGTGAGCCGCGTTCCGGTGATGGCCGGCCGCCACGGCCGTCCGCCGCTACCCTATGGCAGCCGCCGCGGCACCGGGCCGGTGCGGGAACTGCCCCGCCTCCCCCCATGGTCCCATGTGCGCGCGTATGCCCGTACCCGGTAAATGCGTTGCCGCCGCCGCGGCCGGGGGGCGGCCGACTACGCGCGGCTCACCGGCGAGTGGGAACTGTGCCGCCAGGCGGTGCGCGGGCTGCCACTGGACCATCAGTTCCGCCATCCGCAATGGGGATTGCTGTCACTGCGCTGGGTGTATGGCCATATAATTGCGGAGTACGCCCGCCACCTGGGTCACGCCGACCTGCTGCGCGAGTGCACCGACGGGGCTACCGGCGAATGATGGCAGGCCAATGACGGCAGGCCAACGATGGCAGGACAGCCCGGTTTGAGTATCGGGGCCTGTCTCGGATATCCTTCCTCGTCGCCTAGTCGCGCCTGGCCGTACGCGGTCGCGCCGGACGCGGCGTTGTTCCAGCAGACCATATGGACGACCTCAACAGATTTCGAGCGAGGCTTTCGCGTGGCGAATATCAAGAGCCAGATCAAGCGCAACCGGCAGAACGAAGAGCGGCGCCAGCGCAACAAGGCGGTCAAGTCGTCTCTCAAGACGTACGTCCGCAACTTCCGCGAGGCCGCGGACGCGGGTGACGCGGACCGCGCGACCGACGCGATGCGCACCGCGTGCCGCGAGCTCGACAAGGCGGCGAGCAAGGGCGTCATCCACAAGAAGCAGGCGGCCAACCGCAAGTCTGCGATCACCAGGCGCACCGCCGAGCTGCGCAGCAGCTAGCTGCCCGGCCCTGGAAGCCGCCCGGCCCTCGTGCCGGTGCGGCTTCTTACTGTGCCTGGACCGCTGAGGCGCGCGGCCGGCTCAGCTGCGGCACGCGACGATGCGGCGGATGACGCGTTCGAGGGCGAAGCCGGGGCTGGCGGCCTCCCCCTTGATCTGCGCGTCCGCCTCGGCGACCGCCTGCAGGGCCTGGGCAACGCCTTCCGGGGCCCAGCCCCGCAGCTGCTGGCGGACGCGGTCGATCTTCCAGGGCGGTGCGCCCACCTCGGCGGCGAGCGCGGCGCTGTTTGTGCCTCGCGGCGCGGCGCCGACCCGGCCGAGCAGCCGGACGCCCTGGGCGAGCGCGCTGGTAATCAGGACCGGCGGCACCCCGGTGGCCAGCGCCCACCGGAGCTGCTCAAGCGCGGGGGCCAGCCGTCCTTCCACCGCGCGGTCCGAGACCGTAAACCCGCTCGCGTCCGCCCGGCCATGGTAATAGCGGGCGACGGCCTCCTCGCCGATGTGGCCCTCCACGTCCGCGGCGAGCTGGCTGCACGCGGCGGCGATCTCCCTGAGGTCTGACCCCACCGCGTCGAGCAGCGCCCGCAGGCCACCCTCGTCAGCGACCCGCCCCGCCCCGCGGAACTCGCCGCGGACGAAATCCAGCCGGTCCGAGAACCGGGTGATCTTCGGGTATTCGGTCATCGTCACGGTCCGGGAGGCCTTCTTCAGCGACGTCAGCAGCGCCTTGCCTTTGGCCCCGCCCGCGTGCGTCATGATCAGGACCGCATCGGGTGCCGGATCGGCGGCGTAGCGCACAATCTCGTCGGCGACGTCCTTGCCTGCGTCCTGGGCCGCGCGGATCACGACCACCGTTCCGCCGCCGAACAGCGACGGGGAGATGAGCGAGGTCAGCTCGCCCACGGCGAGATTGGCGGCCGCCACGTCCTGGATGTCTCCCGGCGTGGCGGCTGGGCCGCCCGGGCCCGTTCCGTCGCCCGGGCCGGCCAGGCCGGCACCGGCGGCCAGCGCCTGCCGTGCGGCAGCGATCAGGGCGCTGACGGACCGCTCGACCAGCAACTCCTCCTCGCCGACGACGACGTTGACGGGGGCAGGGGCCGCGCCGGGTGCGCCGGCCGGGCCGTCTGGGCGCGCGGTCATGCCACGCAGCATGCCATGAATCCGGGCGTCACCGCACACGGCCACGGAAAGGACGGCCAGGAGAAAAGACGGTCAGAGGGCGGCCGGCAGGACGGGCTCGCCGCCGCGCCAGATGCGGTACGGCTTCAGCCCGTAGGCCCAGACGAACGCGCCCTCGTGATCGGCGTCCCACTGCACGATGTCCGCGTACCGGCCGCGGGCCATCGCGCCGCGGTCCGGGGCCCGGAGCGCGTGCGCGCCCCCGATGGTCGCGGCCCGCAGGGCCTCGGTGACGCTCATCCCGAAATGCCACACCGCCAGGGAGATCACCAGCGCCATGGAGGTGATGCCGTTGCCACCCGGGGTGTGATCGGAGCCGAGCGCCACGGCCACCCCCTTGTCCAGCAGCGCGCGGACTGGCGGCGCGCCGTGGGTCTGCAGCGAGGTAGCCGGGCAGACGACCGCGGCGACCCCGGCCCGGGCGAGCGCGGCCACGTCATCGTCGTCGGCTTCGTGCAGCATGTCCGCGGAGGCGCAGCCTATTTCGGCGGCCAGCCGGGCCGCGCCGATGCGGGACTGCCCACAGGCGTGGATCCGGGGCAGCAGGCCGGACCTGCGGCCTGCGCTAAGGATCCAGCGCGCCTCGGCCTCGGTGAAACGGCCGTCCTCGCAGTAGACGTCCACGCTGTCGGCGCCGGCGGCGGCCGCGTCGGGACACCACGAGCTCACGGCGTCGATGTAGTCAGCGCGGCGGCCGAAGAACTCCGGCGGCACCGAATGAGCGGCGAGGAACGTCACGTGGATCCGCGGCATGCCGGGCTCGCTTTCGAGCGAGCGGAGCATGCGGACATCGGCAAGCTCGCCGTCCCGGGTCAGGTGATACCCGGTCTTCGCCTCGACCGTGGTGGTGCCTGACGTCAGCCAGCCGTTGAGACGCTCGCGCACCCCGTTGCAGAGCGTCCACGGGTCGGTCCCGCGGGTCACGGTCACGGTGGAGGAGATCCCGCCGCCCGCCGAGTTGATCTCCGCGGCGGTCGAGCCGCCCGAGAGCATGGTGAGCTCCGCCCAGCGGTTGCCGGCGTAGACCGGATGACTGTGCGCATCGATGAGACCCGGCGTCACCAGGGCGCCGCCCAGGTTCTCAACGTGGTCGACATCAACGATGTCGTCCACCACGCCAGGTATGCGCTGAGGCAACTCGGCCGCAGGGCCAACCCAGGCGATCCGCTCATCCTTGGTAAGGATGGCTGCGTTGCTCAGGATCTCTGACCCTGTCCAGAGGCGACCGATGTTGGTCATCAAACGGACAGTCAACGGTAAACCCCTACACATCGGGAACCAGGGGTGATGGTTCCGTTCGTCATGAGCGGTCACCTGCCGTGAGTCGTACGCCCGGCGGAGATGCCGTCACGTACTCCTGGAAGCGGATCGCGCGCGCCTACGTTACAAGGCTGCACGCGCGCATGCGCCAGCCAACATATCGATCCCGTTACCGTATTGCACCCCAAGGACCTCGTACAAGGCTTTTGGCAAAACACAGCCCTTTCTCGGCGGCCCGCGAGGTTCTGCTCATCTCGAACCGTCTCAGGGCACCCCACACAGCACCTCAAACGGGGCGCTCACCTCAGCTTCTGCGTAGCTTCTGGATACGGGCCAATGCCCGTGCAGCCAGGGCGCACATGCAGTTGCACATGCACGCCGGACGCGGGAGTCCGGGGGTCGAGCGACGCAGACATGGCGCTGATCAGCACCTGCCTGTGTGTAGTGACGACAATACGCTTTATCGCCCCGAAATAGGCGGGAAACGGCGGATCCGGTGAACCTCGATGAAGGTAGCCAGCCACGCGTCACTCCATGCACATACCGGGAATGCGTAACAAAATCGACAAACCCGATCTTGTCTGCCACCGATAGCTGCACATGCAGATCACAGAACGAATAATATCCCGTTATCTCGGCGTTAGGCCCGGCGTTGGCCCCTCGGCATTTCGTTCACTAAGAGTAACGAGATTGGCTGCCGATTTTCGCTGCGGCGGACATTGAGCCATGTGAACGAACCGTTAACAGATAGGCGCTGAGCGATCCGACTGCGGACCGTTGCCGGCCGGGAGCCGTGACCAGAGCCGGTAACACACCGTGCTTACGGCCCGTACCGCCGCGGGCGGCCCCGCCGCCAACGTCACCGTTACCACCGTCACGGTGCACCAGCGACGTTACGCGACGGGAATGCCGATCGCACCGAATGCCTATACGCAACGACGGCACCGGCCGCTTCTGCGGCGATACGGATGGATGTGCGAGCGAGGGCTCATGGCGCCGGGAAACCGGCAACATTGTCCGATCATGAACACTCACGCCGCAGCAAATTGGCATCAAGTGCGCATGCCCGGCCAAGGCGAGACAGCCGCGCCAGCCGGGCCGGGGGGTCAGCCGCGCCCGCGGGCGGGGCGGCCCCGTCAGCCGGGCCGGAGGGTCAGCCGCGCCCGCGGGCGGGGCGGCCCCGTCAGCCGGGCCGGAGGGTCAGCCGCGCCCGCGGGCGGGGCGGCCCCCGTCAGCCGGACGGGACAGCCGCGCCGGCGTGGGCGACCGCGAAGCGCTCAAGCTCGGTGGCCAGCGCCGGCGGCACCCGGGCCTGCAGGTGCGTGCCGTCCGCGCCGTGGCCGACGTGCAGGACCTCGCCGTCGCGATGCGCCCGGGCGATCAGGTCACCCCGGCTGTAGGGGACCACGGCCTGGACCTCGCGGTCGCGCCGGGGCAGCGCTTCTTCCAGGGCATCCCGCAGCTTGTCCAGCCCAGCGCCGGTCCGCGCGGAGACCAGCACGCAGTTGCGCTCGCGCAGCCGCAGGCCTTCCACCACGATCGGGTCGGCCGCGTCGGACTTGTTGATGACGACCAGCTCGGGCACGTTCCCGGCACCGATCTCGGCCAGCACACTGCGGACCGCGGCGATCTGCGCTTCCGGTTCCGGGTCGGACCCGTCGACCACGTGCAGGATCAGGTCCGCGTCGGCGGTCTCCTCCAGGGTCGAGCGGAACGCCTCCACCAGCTGGTGCGGAAGGTGCCGGACAAACCCAACGGTGTCGGTGAGCGTCAGCGCCCGGCCGGACGGGGTCCGGGCCCGCCGGACGGCCGGGTCCAGCGTGGCGAACAGCGCGTCCTCGACCAGCACCCCGGCTCCGGTGAGCCGGTTCAGCAGGCTCGACTTGCCCGCGTTGGTGTACCCGGCGATGGCAACCGAGGGAACGTCACGGCGGCGGCGCTGGCCGCGCTGGACCTCCCGCCCGGTGGCCATGCCGGAGATCTCCCGGCGGAGCTTGGCCATCCGGGTGCGGATGCGCCGCCGGTCCGTTTCGATCTTGGTCTCGCCGGGGCCGCGGGTCCCGATCCCGCCACCGCCCGCGACCCGGCCGCCGGCCTGCCGGGACATCGACTCACCCCAGCCGCGGAGGCGGGGAAGCATGTACGAGAGCTGGGCCAGCTCGACCTGGACCTTGCCCTCCCGGCTGCGCGCGTGCTGGGCGAAGATGTCGAGGATCAGCGCGGTGCGGTCGATCACCTTGACCTTGACGATGCTCTCCAGCCGGCGCAGCTGGCTGGGCGACAGCTCGCCGTCGCAGATCACCGTGTCCGCGCCGGCGGACGCCACGATATCGGCGAGCTCCGCGGCCTTGCCCGCGCCGACGTAGGTCGCGGAATCGGGCCGGCTGCGGCGCTGGATGAGGCCCTCGAGGACCTCCGATCCGGCGGTCTCGGCGAGCCGGCTCAGCTCCCGCAGCGAGTTCTCCGCGCTGGCGAGGCTGCCTTCGGCCCAGACACCGATGAGGACCACCTGCTCCAGGCGCAGGGAGCGGTACTCAACTTCGGTGATGTCCTCGAGCTCGGTCGACAGGCCCGCTACCCGGCGGAGCGCCCGACGATCTTCCAGGTCGAGTTCACCGGGGGCGGCGGCCGGCACGGGCGATCCATGCGGCCTGCCGTGGCCGGCTGGCTCAGCCAGCGTGAGTGCATCGACCTCGGTGAGCACGGAATCGGTTGCCATCGGGTCCGGCCGCTCGCTGAATGCGGTCATTGTCCTCCAAGGACAGGGCGCCGCGTGGGCGCCAGATGAAGCTTGTTGTCCCGATAGTGCCACGGGCACTCCGGATTGTCGCTTACTTAAACAACGGCTGAGCCCCAGATGTGCCCGCTCCCGCCTCTGACCGGGGGCGGCCCCGCACGCTTTTCATGATCGGCGCCGGTTAACCGCAGATGATGCGGAAAATCAACGCCGATCATGGGGACGGGGAGGGGGCAGGCCCGGGCGGGGGGGTGCGTCAGCGGGCGGGGGTGGGCGCGGGGGTGGCGAGGGCGAGGATGGGGGGGAGGTCACCCTCGTAGACGACAGCCAGGCGGTGGGTCGCACGGGTGATCGCGACGTAGAGGTCCTGGCCGCCCTTGGGCGACTGGGCGATGACCCCGGCCGGGTCGGCCAGCACGACCCGGTCGAACTCGAGCCCCTTGGCCTGCGCAACGGTGAGCAGGGCGACGGGCGAGTCGAGCGCCTCGGCCCGGTCGCCGGTGACGGCGGACGGGATCGCGGCGGCCAGTTCGGCCAGCCGGGCGGCGGGAGCGATCACCGCCAGGCGGCCTTCCTCCGCGGCCGTCAGCCCGGCCAGTTCCTCGTCCACCACCGTTGCCACCTCCCGGCCGAACTCCCCCGGTGACGCGGCGCGGACCACGCGGGGGACGGCGCCTTCCTCGCGGACCGACTCGGGCGGGTGCTCGTCCGGGGCGACGGCGGCCAGCACACCGGAGGCCACGGTCATGATCTCGGCCGGGGTGCGGTAGTTCACGGTCAGCCGCTCCTCCCGCCAGCGCCCCTTGACGTAGCGGTCGAGCATCTCGCCCCACGAACGTGCCCCGGCGGCGTTCCCGGTCTGGGCTATGTCGCCGACGACGGTCAGCGATCGGGTCGGGACCCGGCGCATGAGCATCCGCCACGCCATCTGGGACAGTTCCTGGGCCTCGTCCACGATGACGTGACCGTAGGCCCAGGACCGGTCCGCGGCGGCGCGTTCGGCGGTGGTCAGGTCCGGGCCGGTGTCGCGGTTGCGCCCGGCGATCGTCGCGGCATCCACCAGGCCCTGGCCGGCCAGGCCGGTGAGCTCCAGCACGCCCTGGGCGTACTCCTCTTCGTCGCGGCGCTGGCGTTCCGCGGCCCCGCGCATGGCCTTCTCGGCCGTGTCGTCGGCGCCGAGGAGTTCGGCGGCCTCGTCCAGCAGCGGAACATCCGCCACCGTCCAGCCGCCGCCGGCGGGCGAGCCGTCGTGGGCGGGCGAGCCGTTGCCGGAGGGCGAGCCGTCGTGGACACCGGAGCCGTCGGCGGCGGGCGAGCCGTCATGGACACCGGAGCCGTCGGCGGCGGGCGAGCCGTCATGGACACCGGAGCCGTCGGCGGCGGGCGAGCCGTCATGGACACCGGAGCCGTCGGCGGCGGGCGAGCCGTCATGGACACCGGAGCCGTCGGCGGCGGGCGAGCCGTCATGGACACCGGAGCCGTCGGCGGCGGGCGAGCCGTCATGGACACCGGAGCCGTCGGCGGCGGGCGAGCCGTCATGGACACCGGAGCCGTCGGCGGCGGGCGAGCCGTCATGGACACCGGAGCCGTCGGCGGCGGGCGAGCCGTCATGGACACCGGAGCCGTCGGCGGCGGGCGAGCCGTCGTGGACACCGGAGCCGTTGGCGGCGGGCGAGGCGTCGTGGACACCGGAGCCGTTGGCGGCGGGCGAGGCGTTGCCGGAGGGCGAACTGTTGGCGGCGGGCGAACCATTGGCGGCGGTCGAGCCGTTGACGGAGGCCCGGACGCCATGGGTAACCGGGCCGGCCCCCCCGGGCAACTCCGTGCGGGAGGTACGCATCAACATGTCCCGTTCGGCTTGAGAAAGACCCGGAGCGGCCCGGCGCAGGGCGCCTTCCTCGCCGAACAGTCCGGCGAGAAGCTGCTGCGGAGTCAGGAACGGCCACAGCGCGTCGAGGGCCTCGCGGACCGGGTCCTCGTCCCACAGCCGCGCGCGGACGTAGGGCATGTCCTCCGTGTCAAGGCTGCGCCCGAGCACCTCGGCCTCGGCCGCGGCCAGCGCGTCGAGCATCTCGGTGACGAACAGCTTGCGGGCGACGTTGTGCGGCCGCCGCATGCCGCGGGCCTTGATCCGGGCGCGTTCGCAGACGTCGGCCGGCACGCGCACCGGTACGCCGTCGATGCTGACCTCCAGGTCTCCCCGTGGTACCCGCTGCCGGTCCCGGACTGCGGCGCGCAGGATCCGGACCATCCGCAAGTCACCCTTGAGAACGGCGGCTTCCGGGGTGTCCTCGGCGGTGGCACGGACACCGGGGAAAAGCTCGCCCAGCGAGGACATCACCACGTCGGTCTCACCCAGCGACGGGAGCACCTGGCTGATGTAGCGCAGGAAGGTGGCGTTCGGGCCGACGATGAGGACGCCGCGCCGCTCCAGCGTTTTGCGGTGCGTGTACAGCAGGTACGCGGCACGGTGCAGCGCGGCCACGGTCTTGCCGGTGCCGGGGCCGCCCTGGACGACCAGGACGCCGGCCAGCGCGGAACGGATCACCCGGTCCTGTTCGGCCTGGATGGTAGCGACCACGTCGCTCATCCGCCCGGTACGGCCACGCCGGATCGTGGCTAGCAGCAAGGCCTCGCCGACCAGCCCCCGCCGGTCGGCTTCGCTCATGCTGTCGAGGTCGAATACCTCGTCATCTAGGCCCACGACGGCGCGGCCGCGGGTATAGAGGTGCCGCCTGCGGAGCAGGCCCGCCGGGTCGTTCGGCGTGGCCGCGTAAAAAGGGCGTGCAGCCGGGGCCCGCCAGTCGATAAGAACGGGCTCGTACTCGTTATCGTGCAGCCCGATCCGGCCAATATAAAAAGTGCGGTGATCGGTGTCATCCATCCGGCCGAAGCAAAGGCCGCGCTCCACGCCATTCAGCTGGGTAAGCCTTCTGGCCTGCTCAGCAGCGGAGACTTCGCGCTCCATCCGGGCGGCGAAGGTACCGCCCCCGCCGCGGCCGTGCACTTCACGCAGGGCCGCGTCGCTCCGCTCGCGCGCCGCATCCAGCAGCGCGTAGAGCATGGAAACGTAATCCTGCTCTTTCCGAATGGACTCAGAAAGAGCAGACTCAGTTTGACGATCCGGCATATTATTTGCTATACTCTCGTTTTAATCCAGTTAATTGCCAGGCCTCTTTGTGCGGACATACGAGCATAACAGACGGCGGCTTTGCCTTCGTCAATAGCGTTGTTCGCCCTCGGCTCATTCCCTGGAGCGGCGGGCCCCTGGCGCAGCCCGGTGGCGAGCCGGCCGTCTTTGGCTGCTCTTCCGTCGCCCGCCCTGGCGGCGTTCGCCGGCTTCCCGGCTGGTTTCGCTGGCCTGCGGGCTGGTTTCGCTGGCCTGCGGGCTGGTTTCGCTGGCCTGCGGGCTGGTTTCGCTGGCGTGCGGGCTGGTTTCGCTGGCGTGCGGGCTGGTTTCGCTGGCGTGCGGGCTGGTTTCGCTGGCGTGCGGGCTGGTTTCGCTGGCGTGCGGGCTGGTTTCGCTGGCGTGCGGGCTGCCCCTCGGTGGCCCCGGACCCCCTCGTTGACCCTTGTGTATCTGCACCGGTACCGTTGCCGAGCCGATACCCGTTACTGGCGGGTAATAAGGCGCACGCCCGACGGCGGACGGCCGCGCGGCGGGTGCCGGGCCGTCGCGGCAGGGTGAGCAAGGCCGCAGGTCCAGGTCTCGTACCAGGGGGCCCGATCTGCCTAGGATGGTACGCAGACTGCGGAGGAGTTTTAACATGCCGGGCACCGATGGCGTCGAGATCACCGGCCCTTCCGGGGATCGTTACGAAGAGATTTTCACTCCCTTGGCGATCAGCCTGCTCGGGACGCTGCACGGGGAACTGGCCTGGCGGGCAGAAGTGCTCGCCGCGCGCGAGCAACGGCAGGCGGAGATCATCGCCGGCGGGAGCTTCGACTTCCTGCCCGAGACCAGGCACATCCGTGAGGACCCGGCCTGGCAGGTCGCGCTGCCCGCGGCGGGCCTGGCCGACCGGCGGGTGGAGATCACCGGCCCCACCGAGAAGAAGATGGCGGTCAACGCGCTGAACTCCGGCGCCAAGGTGTGGCTGGCGGACTTCGAGGACGCCAACGCCCCGCTGTGGGACAACATGATCACCGGCCAGCTGAACCTCAGGGACGTGCTGGACCGCACGATCGACTTCACGTCCGCGGACGGCAAGGACTACAAGCTGCGCCCCGACAACGAGCTGGCCACCATCGTGGTCCGGCCGCGCGGCTGGCACCTGGACGAGAAGCACATCCTGGTCAACGGGCGCCGCGCCTCCGGCAGCCTGACCGACTTCGCGCTGTATATGGCGGCGAGCGCGCGCAAGCACCTGGAGAAGGGCAAGGGCCCCTACTTCTACCTGGCCAAGACGGAGAGCCACCTCGAGGCCCGGCTGTGGAACGACGCCTTCAAAATCGCGCAGGACGTGCTCGGCATCCCGCGTGGCACCATCCGGGCCACCGTGCTGATCGAGACCATCCCGGCGGCGTTCGAGATGGACGAGATCCTCTATGAGCTCCGCGAGCATTCGGCCGGGCTGAACGCCGGCCGCTGGGACTACCTGTTCAGCATCATCAAGAAGTTCCGGACCCGGGGACGCGAGTTTGTGCTGCCGGACCGGAACCAGGTGACGATGACCGCGCCGTTCATGCGCGCCTACACCGAACTGCTGGTCAAGACCTGCCACCGGCGCGGCGCGCACGCCATCGGCGGGATGGCGGCGTTCATCCCGAGCCCGCGGGACCCCGAGGTCAACGAGAAGGCGCTGGCCAAGGTGCGCGAGGACAAGACACGCGAGTCATCCGACGGCTTCGACGGGTCCTGGGTGGCGCACCCGGACCTGGTGCCGATCTGCCGCGAGATCTTCGACGGCGTGCTGGGCAGCAAGCCCAACCAGCTGGACCGGCTGCGGGACGAGGTCAGCGTGAGCTCCGCGGACCTGCTGTCGGTCAGCAAGACGCCCGGCACGATCACCGAGGCGGGCCTGCGCAACGACATCAGCGTCGGCATCCAGTACCTGGCGTCCTGGCTCGGCGGGGACGGCGCGGTCGGCATCTTCAACCTGATGGAAGACGCCGCGACCGCGGAGATCGCGCGCTCCCAGGTGTGGCAGTGGCTGCACAACGACATCCTGCTCGAGGACGGCCCGAAGGTGACCAGGGAGCGGGTCGAGGACATGATCGACGAGGAGCTCACCAACATCCGCGAGCAGTACGGTGAGGAATTCAACGCGGAACGGTTCGGCCAGGCCACGGCGCTGTTTACCGAGGTCGCGCTGGCCGACAACTACATCGACTTCCTCACGATCCCGGCCTACGAACGCATGCCCTGATGGCCGCCCACACTCCGGAGGCGGGGGGCGCGCGGGGCCCGGTATGGGGGCGGGAGCCCCGGGAGCAGGGTCCGGCACAGGGCCGGTGGCCGGCGCTGGACGAGGACGGGCTGCCGGTCGCCGGGACGGCGACGGCCGCGCTGATCCCGGTCATGACGCGGATCTGCGGGGCGGCCGGGGTGGTCTCGGACCCGCGTGACCTGCGCACCTACGAATGCGACGGGCTCACCTCGCACCGCACAGCGCCCGGCCTGGTCGTGCTGCCGGAAACCGCGGAGCAGGTCGCCGAGGTGGTCCGGGCCTGCGCCGGGGCCGGCGTCCCGTTCGTGGCCCGCGGCTCCGGCACCGGCCTGTCCGGCGGGGCGCTGCCCCGGTCGGACGGGGTGCTCATCGTCACCTCCCGGATGCGGCAGATCCTGGAGGTCGATCGGTTCAGCCGGCGCGCGATCGTGGAGCCGGGAGTCACGAACCTCTCAGTCAGCAAGGCCGTCGCGCACCTGGGGTTCTTCTACGCCCCGGACCCGTCCAGCCAGGTGGTCTGCTCGGTCGGCGGCAACGTCGCGGAAAACTCCGGCGGCGCGCACTGCCTCAAGCACGGCTTCACCGTGCACCACGTGATGGGGCTGGAGATCGTCACCCCGGACGGTGAGCTGGTCTGGCTCGGCGACGGCACCGGCGCCAGCCCCGGATACGACCTGATCGGCGCGTTCACCGGGTCCGAGGGCACGCTCGGCATCGTTACCAAGATCGTGGTGAAGCTGACGCCGCTGCCCGAGGCGGTCACCTGCCTGCTGGCCGCGTTCGACAGCACCAGCGCCGGGGGCGCGGCGGTGTCCGCCATCATCGCGGCGGGTATCGTCCCGGCCGCGATCGAGATGATGGATGCGCTGTCCATCGAGGCCGCCGAGGCCGCCGTGCACTGCAACTATCCCGAAGGGGCCGGCGCGGTGCTCGTGGTCGAGCTGGACGGCCCGGCCGCCGACGTGGAGGCGGACCGGACCGCCGTTTTCCAGCTGTGCGAGCAGGCGGGGGCGGGCGAGATCCGGGTGGCCGACGATCCCGCCGAACGGGCCCGGATCTGGGCCGGCCGGAAATCCGCGTTCGCCGCGGTGGGCCGGATCAGCCCTGCCTACATCGTCCAGGACGGGGTGGTGCCGCGCACCGCGCTGTCGGAGGTGCTGGCGAAGATCTCGGAGCTGTCCGCCGGGGTGGCGGGCGTGCGGGTCGCCAACGTGTTCCACGCCGGCGATGGGAACCTGCACCCGCTGGTGCTGTTCGACGACAGCATCGCGGGCGCGGGCAAGGCGGCCGAGGAGGTGTCCGGCCAGATCCTGGACCTGTGCATCCAGGCCGGTGGCTCGATCACCGGGGAGCACGGTGTCGGCGTCGACAAGGCGCGTTACATGACGAAGATGTTCGGCGACGACGACCTGGACACCATGCAGTTGCTGCGCTGCGCGTTCAACCCGCGGAACCTGTGCAACCCGGGCAAGGTGTTCCCCACCCCGCGGCTGTGCGGGGAAGTCCCCGGCGTCCGGCGCGCGCCGCACCCGGCCGTGGCCAGCGGCGACGTGGACCTCTTCTGATGCCTGCCGCCACGGCCGCCCTGGTCCCGGGCTCCCTGCTCCCCCCGGCCTCTCTCCCCCCGCGGCCCTCCCTCCCCCCGCGGGCCTCTCTCACCCCGCGGCCCCTGGGTTCCTTTGTACGCAGAGGTGCCTCTGCCCTCACCCGGGTGATGGCAAAGGTGCCTCTGCGTACAAAAGGCTGGGGGCCAGGCGCGCGGGGGTCCGGGACCGTGTGGCGGGGGGTGCGGGGCCGGGTGAATGTGACCGAACGGACGTGATGACGAGTTGACCAGTGGTGCGGAGATCGCGGTGGCGCTCGCCGGGACAGGGGCCGTGGTCTGCGAGGCCGGCCCCGCCGACGCGGTGGCCGGGGTCGCGCCCGCCTGCGTGGCCTACCCGGGCACGGTGGAGCAGGCCGCGGGGGTGATGTCAGCCGCGGCCGGCCTGGGGATGACCGTGGTGCCGCGCGGCAGCGGGCGGATGATCTCCTGGGGACCGCCCCCCGCTCGCTGCGACGTGATCACCGACATGACCCGGATGGACCGGATCCTCGAGCACGCGGCCGGTGACCTGGTGGTGCGGGCCGAGGCCGGGGTCACCCTGGGCCATCTGGGCAAGGTCCTCGCGGAGAAGGGCCAGCGACTCGCGCTGGACGCACCGCCAGGAGCGACGGTCGGCGGCGTGGTCGCCATGGGTGCGGCCGGGCCGCTCCGGCTGCGCTACGGCACCCCCCGCGACCTGCTGATCGGCATCACCGTGGTGCGGCCCGACGGCCGGGTGGCGCATGCCGGCGGGAAGGTCGTCAAGAACGTGGCCGGCTACGACATCGGGAAGCTGTTCGCCGGCTCCCGCGGCACGCTGGGCCTGATCACCGAGGCCACGTTCCGGCTGCACCCACTGGCGGCGCTCACCGCGTACGTGACCCGGGACTACAGCGATGCGGCGGCCGCCGCCGAGGCCATGCTGGCCGCCGCGGCGTCGCCGCTGCAGGTGTCGGCGGCGGAAATCAGCCGGCCGGAGCCGGGCGCGCCGGTCCGGGCCGCCATCATGCTCGAAGGCAGCGCGTCCGGCGTCAGCGACCGCGCCGACCGGATGGCGGAACTGCTCGGGAACGACGCGCAGACCTCCCTGGAGGCACCCGGATGGTGGGGCCAGCAGGGCGAGGCCGCGGCCGGCCCGGTGGGCGGCACCCTGGTCCGGGTCGCCTTCTGGGCCGCGGAACTGCGGCGGGTTCTTAACGCGATCAACGCGGTCGCGGTCGACGCCGGTGTGGCCCCGGCGGTGAACGGTTCGGCGGGGGCCGGGGTGCTGTACGTCTCGCTGGACGCAGGCGAGGACGCGGACCAGGTGGCCGTGTTCGTCCGGGCGCTGCGCGCCGCGACCGGGCACGGCAGCGCCGATGACCCCGGCGCGCTGGCGCGGGGGAGCGTCGTCGTGCTGACCGCGCCAGCTCCGGTCCAGGCGTCGGTGGACATGTGGGGCCCGGTTCCCGGGCTGGCCCTGATGCGCGCGGTCAAGGGCCAGTTCGACCCGGGGGGCACGATGGCGCCGGGACGTTTCGCCGGAGGGATCTGAGTGGACAACAGCAAGCTGCGCAAGCTGGCCAGCGACTGTGTGCACTGCGGGTTCTGCCTGCCCGCGTGCCCGACTTACGCGCTGTGGGGCGAGGAGATGGACTCCCCGCGCGGGCGGATCCACCTGGTCACGCAGGTCCTGGACGGAGCGGAGCTCAGCCCCGCCGCGGCCGAGCACTTCGACCGCTGCCTGGGCTGCATGGCGTGCATGACCGCGTGCCCGTCCGGCGTGCAGTACGACCGGCTGATCGAGGCCGCGCGGGCCTGGACCGATGACCCCGCCCATGCCCTGGCCGTCAATGCGGGGACGGACGCCGCCGACATGCACGAGGTAGCCGGGGCGGATGGGCCGGAAGTGGCCAGCGGTGGCCACGTGACCGCAGATGCGGCGGGCGGGACTCCTGGGGGCGGGACTCCTGCGGGCGGCGCGCATACGGGCGGGACTGCTGAGAGCGGGGGGCCTGCGGGCGGGACTCGTGCAGGCGGAGGGCGTGCAGGCGGGGGGCGCGCAGGCGGGACTCCTGTGGGCGGGGGGTGGCACCGGCCGTGGCAGGACCGGGCGGCACGGGCGGCGATCTTCGCGGTGTTCCCCTATCCGCGGCGGCTGCGCACGCTGGCGGCCCCACTGCGGATTCTTCAGCGCACCGGCCTGGACCGGGTGGTCGCGCGCAGCGGGCTGCCGGGCCGCGTCTCCCCCGTCCTCGGCGCGGCCATGAACCTGGCCCCGAGGCCGTCCGCGTCGGTGCCGGCGGGCCGACTGCCCGAGCGGGTGCCCGCGCGTGGGACGCGGCGCGCGGTGGTGGGGATGCTCACCGGCTGCGTGCAGTCCGTCTTCTTCCCGGAGGTCAACATCGCGACCGCGCGTGTGCTGGCGGCCGAGGGCTGCGATGTGGTGATCCCGCGCGGCCAGGCCTGCTGCGGCGCGCTGTCCTTGCACTCGGGCCGGGCCGGGGAAGCGGCCGGCTTCGCCCGGCAGGCGATCGAGACGTTCGAGCAGGCGGGCGTGGAAGCGATCGTGGTGAACTCGGCGGGCTGCGGTTCGGCGATGAAGGAGTACGCCGACCTGCTGGCCGACGATCCGGCGTGGGCCGCCCGGGCCGCCGCGCTCAGCGCCAAGGTCCGCGACTTCGCCGAGTTCCTGGCCGGCCTGTTCGAGACCTCGGGTGGCCCGGTCGCGGCCCGGCATCCCCTGCCAGTCCGGGCCGCCTACCACGACGCCTGCCATCTCGGGCACGCCCAGCAGATCACCGCGTCCCCGCGCGCACTGCTGGGTAGTATCCCCGGGCTCGAGCTAACGGAAATCCCGGACGCCGGGATGTGCTGCGGCTCGGCCGGGGTCTACAACCTGCTGCAGCCGGAGGCGGCCCGCGAACTGGGGCAGCGGAAGGCCGCCTCGGTGCAGCAGACCGGGGCCCCGCTGCTCATCTCCGCCAACCCCGGGTGCTCGCTGCAGATCGCCGCCGCCCTCGAGGCACGGGGCGAGAACATCGCGATCGCGCACACCGCCGAGATCCTGGACGCGTCGATCCGGGGGGTACCGGCTCCGGGATCCGCCTAGCGGCGCTTACCGGCAGAGTTTTGGGTCGCATTGGCCAGTTTCTCTGCCCGAAGCCGAAAGTCTGCCCGTAGCGCCGGACAGACGAGCCGGAGCGGGCGGCCGCGTCCACGGTGAGACCGGCGCTGCCCTCCGGTATCCCTGGCCTCAGCCGGCCGGGACGTTCCAGACGGTGGGCTGTTCTGCGGCCTCGGTCGCGGTGAAACCCACGCCGGTCAGGGTGCCGCCGGAGGCGGCCAGCCCGGTAATCTGCTGAACGCCGTAACCGCTGAGCCCCGTGCCGTTTGGTGCCTGGACGGTCCATCCGCTGCCGTCCGCGGATGTCCAGACGACCACGTCCCGGTCGCCGGGTGTGCCGTCGGTACCGACGGCGGTGAAGCCGCCGCTCAGGGGCGTGACAGCGGTGACGGCCGCGTCGCCGTGCGGCGACGGCAGGCTCACCGGCTGCCAGGTGCGGCCGTGGTCGGCGGAGACTTCGGCGAAGGCGGTCTGGCCTCCTGAGGGCCAGCTTTCCTGGCCGAGGGCGACGGCGTGCTGGCCCCGGACGGCAACGCGCTGCAGTTCCGCGCTGGCGGTGCCCGCCGGGACCTTGAGGGTCACCATGGACCAGGCCCGCCCGTCGCGGGATGTCCAGACGGCTGGGGAAATGCCTTCGTGGCCGACGGCGACGAACCCGGCCGGCCCCGCGGTCACCCCGAGCATCTCCCCCGGGTCGTCGCGGTCCGCCCCGCCGGAGGCTGGGCCGCCCGCGCTGTGCCAGCTGCGCAGATCGCTCGACCACCACGCGGCCGGGAAGGTTCCGGCGCTGGTGGTGACGGTACCGGCGATCACGTAACCCGCCGGGCCCGCAGCGGCCTGAACGGCCACCGTCTGGGAACCGGCCGGGGCGGTCCCGACTACGAGGTGCCATACCGTGCCATTGGCGGACGTCGCGATGATGGGCTGCTGAACCTGCCCGGATATGGCTTCACCGGTCGCCAGCCAGCCCGCCGGACCGTGCACCACGCTGGTCAGCCGCTGGCCGTCTGCGGCAGCGCTTACGTCCGGGCTGCCGGAAGTGACGGAAGGGACGGAGGTGGCGGAAGGGACGGAGGCTGCGGCCGAGGGGGAGGCGCCGGAGGAGGGTGAACCAGGCCCGGACGCGGCGGGTGACGGTGAACCAGCCGCAGACGCGGCGGGCGAGGGTGAGCTGGACGGAGCCGCCGCGGGTGAGGCGGAGCCGGACGCGGACAGGCCGGAGGTCGACGAGCCGGAGGCGGGCAGTCCGGACGCTGACGAGCCCGACGCTGACGAGCCCGACGTCGACGACTGAGGAACGGACGGGCCGGAAGCGGAGGGGGTGCCGGCACCGCTGCCCGAGGAGGACGACCAGGAGACGGGTGACCAGGAACCGCCGGCCGCCGACCAGACGGCCGGCCGGCCGTCGGCCTCGCCCACGGCGACCCGCTGGTTGCGGTAGACGGCGATGGCGTTGACGCTGAGCTGGGAAACGGTCGCGCCGGGAACAGCAGCGACGTTCACGACGCGCGCGGACTGACGGGGCTGCGCCAGGGCCAGGTACGGCCGCTGGCTTCCGGCGGCACCTCTGGCCCCGGTCACGAGGACCGTTCCGGCCGCGGTGACCACGGCCCCGGTGACGCTGGCCGGAGCCGGGCCGAACGAGATGCCGGAACGCCACGACAGGCCGTCCGCGCTGAGGAAGGCGGCCATGTACCCGCCCGGTCCCCGGCCCAGGGCCGCGAAACCGCGCGGGCCGCCGGCCACCATGCCGATCTGCACGCCATTGGCCGACGTCAGGGTCGACACGTATCGCCAGGTCGTTCCGTTCGCCGACGCGTAGACGATGCCGTCCGGCTGCGCGTTCTGTCCCGCAGAGACGCTGCCCGGGCGGACCGCGACAAAGCCCGTGCCGTCGGCCGCGATGCCGGCGAGCCCATTCGTGGCGCCGTGGCTGACCGGTACCGGTGCCAGCGTCCAGGTGACGCCGCCGTCGGTGCTCAGCCAGACCGCGGGGGCGCGGGTGACCACGGTCTCGCTGCCGGCGCCATGGCCCTGCACGGTCGTCGTGGCGATGTGCCCGGAGAGGAGAATGCCGCCGCCACCCGCAGCGGCGCCGGTGATGTCCGCCACGGTGCCGCTGCCAGCCGGCATTCCGAGTTGCGGCGCCGCCATCCGCTGCCAGTGCAGGCCGTCCGCGGACGTCCAGATCACCGCGGTCCCCTCCGCCGAGTTCTGCCCGGCGGCCAGGTAACCGCGGCCGGTCGAGATCAGGACCGACGGCTGGTCGCCCGCGTCGGCGGGCGTGATGCCGGACGTGGACGCCAGCGTCCAGGACTGGCCGCTGGTGCTGGTCCAGATGCCGTCCGGCCCTGTAGCGAGCCAGCCGGTCCGGCCGTGCGCGATGAGCTGGGCGGCGTGCCCGGGCGCGGGGGCGCCGCCGCCGGGCGCGGTGACCGCCGCCAGCTGCCAGGTCGTCCCGTCGTCCCGGGAGACGAAGAACTGGGCCCTCGGGATGTCCCCGCCGGTCTGCGAGCCCACGGCCACCACGGTGCCGCCGAAGCTGGCGACGCGGCTCACGTCCTGGCTGATTCCCTGGCCCGGCTGGGCTTTCGGCCCGGTGGGGCGGGCGAAGAGGGGCCGGCCAGGCGGGCGGCGGGATAGTCGCGGGTGGCCTGACCACCGCGCACCACGGCGTAGCCGGAACCCGCGGCCACGACGGCCAGCGCGGCGACCACGGCGAGCAGTACCCGCCGCGTCCGGCCAGCGGGCATCGGCCAGTCCCGGCGGGCGGGCGTTTCCACCCCTCCGGGTGTGGCAGGAGAGCCGGCCGGGGCGGGCGGACCGAGGGAGTGCGCCGTGGTCTGCCATTGGGCTCCGGCAACGTGCCATGCGTGCTGGGCATGTTGCCAGACAGTCCGGACCGGCCCCGGCCCCGGTTCGGGGGCGGCGGGATGATCATGAGTTTCGGCGAAGCCGGGACCGCCGGGATGCCCGCGTGACGCTGACGCGCTCGCGCCGGCCGCAGGGCCTGGCGGAACGGGCGGAAGAACCGGCCCGTACGGCACCATTGACAGGGGGGCGGGGGAACCGGGGGCGTCATCGATACCGATACCACCGCCGCTCCCCGGGAACGCGCGCTCAATCCTCGCTGCCAAACGCGCGAACTCTGCGTCCTCTGTCGTGCTCACCGCCGCCCTTACGCGTCAGGCAGGGGGTCATGTGGTGACATTGCGGTCGCATGGCCGCACAGTAAGCGGAAACCACACGCCGCCCCCTGCGCCGGCAGATCCTCCGAGCCTTTCCCCGGCGCCGATGCTACCCGCCCGGAAGGTGGCCGTGACGGTGCTTCGGGCCGGCGGGACGGGCCGGTCAGCGGTCCTGCGGGCGTGGCCGCAGGCCCCGCAGGCGAGGGGCACCCGGGCGTTGCGGTCGGGGGGCGCCCGGGTCCTGCAGTCGCGCGGCATCCGGGCCTTGCGGTCGGGGGGCGCCCGGGTCCAGCGGTCGCGCGGCACCCGGGCCCTGCAGGCGCGGGGCCCGGTCGCGTTCGATCTGCCCGGTGAGCAGGCCGTACCGCTGCGCCTCGCGGGCGGTGAAGATCCGGTGCGCCCGGGCGTCGCCGCGGATCTCGTCGACCTCGCGGCCGGTCACCTCCGCGAGCCGGAAATAGAGCGCGTCGAGCATGGTCCGGATCTGCTCCTCGCGCGCGGTGATCGCCATCATCGTGCCGTCGAACTCCACGGTCGGCTCGGACAGCTCGAACACGGCATTTGGGTAGGCGCAGCGCTGCCCGCACGCGGCGAGCACGCCGAGCGCCGGGCCGCTGATCTGGCCGGCGGCACGGGCCTGGACCGGGACACCCACCACATCCAGCACGCCCATGACGGTGAGCGCGGCGCTGAGCCCGGCGCCGAGGTTCTGCAGCTCGAAGCGGATCGGCTCGTCGCCCTCGGCGTCCAGGGTCAGCAGCTGGGCGCACAGCCGGGTCGCCGCCTCGTCGTCCAGCTGGCCATGGGCCATCACGATCCGCCGTTCCAGCAGGCGGTCGTAGATTCCCTGGCCCTCGCGCGGCTCAGGACGCCACGGGGCCACCGGCTGCCCGTACCGCCCCGGGGCATCGGGCAGGTTGCGGACCGGGGTGTACAGCGGGACGGGGGTAACCGGCGGGACCGGGGACGGCGCGGGAGAAGGCTGCCACGGCGGCCGCTCCGGCGGCAACGGCACGTCAGCGGACAGCGGGCCGGCCGCGGTGGTGCCAGCGGGTCGCACGGTCATTCGGATCGCTCCCTTCGCCGCGGGCCGGATCAGCCCTGCAGCTTCCACGTGATCTCGGTGCCGAGGGCGGCGGCGTAGCGTTCCAGCGTCGAGGCGCGCACGTCGGCCTCACCGGATTCGAGCCGGGCCACCGCCGACTGGGACGTGCCCATCCGCGCGGCGATCTCCGTCTGGGAGAGCCCGGCGTCCTGCCGCCGCGCGGCCAGTTCGCGCATGAGCCGGCCGCGATCCTGCGACATCCGCCGCAACGCCATTTCCCGGAATCCCGGCAGCAACGGCAGCCGCGGAGGAGGGCTGGCCGCCAGGTCGCCGGGCTCCCCCGGCTGCGCGGCCCCGGCCGGTCCCGCCGCTTACCGCCAGCAGCGCCAGCAGCGCCAGCAGCGCCAGCAGCGCCAGGCGGCAGCATTCCGCGTTCCGCGTTCATACCGGAAAGAGTATCTCATATTTGAGATCTCGGATAAGGTGCGCCTCATCCGGGCAGCGTCGTCCGCGTTATCCGCCGGGAACGCTGCCCGCATACTGGCCTGCGGTGATGGCTTACGTACGGTCCTGGCTTACGGTGCTGGCCTGCGGTGCTGGCTTACGGTGCTGGCCTGCGGTGCTGGCTTACGTACGGTGCTGGCTTACGGTGCTGGCTTACGGTGCGGAGTAAGGTGCGGGACGGCGCGGCGTGCTCGGGGAAGTCACGCCGCGCCGTCCCCGTCCCGCCAGCCGCGCTTTGCGGCAAACCGGGGCTGGCGGGAAACTGCGGAGGTCTCGCTGGCGACCGGGACAGGCCAGGCCGCCTCGGCCCACACGGTACGGCCGGAGCCGGCGTCGGTGTAGCCCCACCGGCTGGCGGCCCCGGCGACCAGGGCGAGCCCCAGGCCGCAGGTCGGCAGGTCGCCGATCTCGTCGTCGCCGACCCCATCGGTGACCGGCGCGCCCGCGGCGGGCTCGGTCGGCCCGCCCGCGTCGGTGACCGATACCCGGGCCAGGCCGCTGCGCGGATACGACACTTCCACCGTGAAGAAGCCGCCGTCGCCGGACGCGGTGTGGATGACGGCGTTTGCGGACAGTTCCGAGGCGCAGGACACCAGGGCTTCCCGGGCCGGGCAGCCGTCCAGCAGGAAAGCCACGAACTGGCGGGCCTCCGCCACCTGCGCGGGAACGCCCGGGAAGACCCGCAGCCACCGCATGCCACGCTCGTGGCCGGCCGGTTTTGCGTCCGCACCGGCCGGATTCGCTGTCATCATCCGCCACCCCTCGGATACTCAGCGTTCTTCCAGAACCGCTACTCAGCGCATGCTTTTAGTGCCAAGCTGTGACTATACTCCCGCACAAGCACGCTAGGTGCAAGCTTGCGACTTACAAGGAAACAGGACACCGGAGAGGCCGCGACCAGCACGCGCGGGGGGGAGCAGCAGAGATGGCCGACCACATCCCGACGGTGCGGCAGCGCCGCCTGGCCCAGGCACTGCGGGAACTCCGGCACGAGGCCGGGCTGACCCAGGATGCCGTCGCGGCCCGGATGGGCTGGCACACCTCCAAGCTGTTCCGGCTGGAGAACGCGCGGAGCCCCCGGGTGGACTGGCTCGACGTCCGCGAGCTGATGGACATGTACGGGGTGCCCAGCCCGCACCGGGAGGCGCTCATCCAGCTGGCCCGGGACGCACGCATGATGGGCTGGTGGACGCCGTACCGGGACGTGTTCACCGGTTCGTACGTCGCGCTGGAGGACGAGGCGTCCGCGATGCGGCTGTACTGCCCCGAGCTCGTCCCGGGCCTGCTGCAGACCGAGCACTACGCGCGCGCGGTGATCCGCGCAGTCCGGCCCGGCTATGACGAGGAAAGCGTCGAGCGGCGCGTCGCCGCGCGGCTGGCCCGGCAGAAGGCCCTGCTGGACCGGGTGGCCTCACCCGAGCTGCTCTGCGTGCTGAACGAGGCCGTGCTGCGGCGCCAGGTCGGCGACCGGCACGTCATGGGCGCGCAGTTGCGGGCGCTCGCGGACGCGGCCAGCCGGCCGCTAATGACGCTCCAGCTGCTGCCGTTCAGCGCCGGGGCGCACGCCGGGCTCGAGGGCGGTTTCGTGCTGATCGAGTTCCCCAGCACGCAGGATCCCGATGTCGTCTACGTCGAGGGCATCATGGGAGACCTCTACCTGGAAAGCGTGGAAGAGGTAAAGCGGTATCAGTCGGCATTTGAGCGCATTCAGTCGATTGCCCTCAGTACAGAGGAAACTTTGACAACGATTTCGGCGTTGGAGAGAGAACAGGCATGAGAGTGGGGAAATAAGCCGATAGCTGCGCGCGATAACACGCACAGCAGAGGCGGTCAACGCCATGAGAGGCAAGGAGCAGCAGTGATGCGCGAAACCGGAACCGCTCGCATCTGGTGGCGCAAGTCCAGCTACAGCGGTGGCGACAACAATTGCGTAGAGATCGCCGCGACCGGCGCGAACGTGGCCGTCCGCGACTCGAAGAACCCATGCGGGGGCGCGCTGAGCTTCAGCCCCGGCGCGTGGCAGTCCTTCACGGCAGGCGTTCGAGGGCTATCCGGTCCGATGTGATCCAATAATGCGGCGCCGCGCCCCCGGCGGCGTCCGCCACGCAATTGCGAACCGCTATAAGTGCGGAAATAACGAGCCGGAACGGCCCAATTTCGCAGTGTATTTGCCGGACGGCTGTACCGCGCCCGGCGGCCGGAAAGAAACGGCCCGGGCCGGGTGAAATGTGCGCTTCCGTGGCACTCGTGCCTTCCCTGGGCCGTCACGCGAGGGCACACTACAGGGAAGGAAGTGACTGGACGGGCGCATAGCGAGGAGGACTCATGGCGGGAACGTCGCCGCAGGGCAGCGGGCTGAGGCGGTCGCTGTCCGTCTGGCAGGCCATCGGCTTGTCCATCGCGCTGATGGCACCCAGCATGGCGGCGAACATCAACCCGCAGGCCAGCGCGGCCACCGCGGGGCGGGCCGTGCCGCTCGCGTTCCTCATCGCGGCGATCGGTGTCCTGCTGGTCGCCTACACCTTCGTGCGGCTGTGCCAGTACTACCACCACTCCGGATCGGTCTACGCGTTCGTCGGGGCGACGCTCGGGCCACGCGCCGGGGTGGTCGCGGGCTGGGGACTGCTCGGGACCTACACGTTCTACGCGGTGGTAACGTCCACCGCCGCGGGCATCTTCGGCACGGCGTTCCTGAAGGCGGTCGGGGCCTGGCCGAACCCCCCGTCGTGGGCGCCGTTCCTGCTGGCCGGGGTGGCCCTGGCGCTGACCCTGGCGGTCGCCGTCTTCCCGGCCCGGCGCGGTGCGAACGTGCTGCTGTCGGTCGAGGGCGCAACGGTGGCGCTGATCCTCATCGTCACCGTCATCGTGCTGGTGCGCCTGCTCTCCGGCTCCGCGCCCAGCCACCATCACTTCACCCTGTCGGTCTTCACGGTGCCCGCGGGGACGAGTTTCTCGCCGCTGTTCCTCGGCGTGGTCTTCGGCTTCCTGTCCTTCGCCGGATTCGAGGCGGCCGCCACCCTCGGTGAGGAGGCCACCCACCCGACCCGCGACATCCCGCGTGCGATCCTGGGCACGGCCATCTTCGGCGGGATCTACTTCGTCGTGGTGACCGCGGTGGAGATGATGGGCTTCGGCACGAGCAAGGCCGGCGTCACGGCGTTCGCCAGTTCCCCCTCCCTGCTCGGTGACCTCGGCGCCAGCTACGTCGGGGCATGGATCGGCGACATCATCACCCTGGGCACCACGATCAGCGCCTTCGGCTGCTGCCTGGCCTGCACGGTGGGCGCGTCCCGCCTGATGTACGCGCTGGCCCGGGACGCGGGCGGGATGCGAGGGGTGGGCCGGGCGTCGCGGACCGGGGCACCCGCCACGGCCACCCTGGTGATCACGGCCTTCTCGGTGGCGATCTTCGTGATCTACATCGCCGCCTTCCACGCCAACGCCGAGGACAGCTTCGCCTGGTCCGGCACGATCGGGACGCTGATCCTGCTGGTCGCCTACGTGCTCGCGACCATCGGCTGCATCATGCTGGTGTTCGTGCGGCGGAAGCTTCCGGTGCCGATGTGGCAGCTCGCCGTCCCGCTGCTGGCGCTGGTGGTGCTCGGCTACACGCTCTACCGCAACGTCATCCCGTATCCGCCGTCCGGCCCGGGCCGCTGGTTCCCGGTGGTCTCCGGCGGGTGGCTCGTGGTCGCGCTCATCGCGGTCATCGTGGCCCCCGGGTTCGCCCGGCGGCTCGGGGCCGCCCTGACGGCCAGCGAGGGAATCGGCGCACGCGAGCCCGCGACCGCCGCGGCGTCCACGCAGCTTCCGGCAGGGGACGCCGGCGGCGACCAGACCCCGCGTGCCTGACGCGGAGGACGCGGCCGCTAGCCCCCGTTCCTGGGTGGACGGCCTGCTCCCGTTCGTCCGGGACCTGCCGCTGGTAGACCATCACTGCCACGGTGTGATCCGCCGCGACGTGGGGCGGCGCGACTTCGAGGCGCTGCTCACCGAGGCCGACTACCCGGACCATGCCGGCTGGACCGGACAGGAGTGGACGGACGTGGCATTGGGGCCTGTAGAACGAAAATGGGTGGCGGGTCAGAAAGGGCTAACGGAGCAGAAGGGGCCGACGGGTCCAGCGGGCGAGAGAGGTCTGGCGGGGGTGACGCTGTTCGACTCGCAGGTGGGGTTCGCGGTGCGGCGGTGGTGCCCGCCGGTGCTCGGCCTGCCCGCGCACACCAGGCCGGACGAGTACCTGGACCGCCGGGCCAGCCTGGGCGCCGAAGAGGTCAGCCGCCGGTTCCTGCGGGCCGCGGGCCTGGCGGCGATGTATGTGGACACCGGCTTCGAGCCCGAGCCGCTGGCGTCACCCCCGGAGATGGCTACGCTGGCCGGGGCGAGCGCCCGCGAGATCGTCCGGCTGGAGCAGGTCGCCGAGTCGGTGGTGGCCAGCGGCATCAGCGCGGCCGGGTTCGCTGCCGCCTTCCGCGACGCGCTAGGCGCGCGGACCCATGACGCGGCCGGGCTCAAGTCGGTCGCGGCCTACCGGGTCGGCCTGGACCTGCCGGCCGCCCGGCCAACGGTGGCGGAGGTGACCGAGGCCGTGGGGCGCTGGCTCGGCTCCGCGGGCGGGAAACCTGGGGACAGCGGGACGCCCGGGGCCGACGGGGTACCCGGGGCGAATCGGGCACCTGGGCCGGCGGGCAACCCGGGCGGCTGGCCGACCAGGTGCTGCACCGCTTCCTGATCTGGTGCGGCGCCGACCTCGGGCTGCCCCTCCAGTTCCACGTGGGGTACGGCGACCGTGACGTCGACCTGCACCGGTGCCACCCGCTGCTGCTGACCGGCCTGCTGCGCGCGCTCGAGCCCACCGGGACGCCGGTGATCCTGCTGCACAACTACCCGTATCACCGCGAGGCCGGCTATCTCGCCCAGGTCTTCCCCCACGTGTACGTGGACGCCGGGCTGGCCACGCATAACCTCGGTCACCGCGCGACCGCTCTCATCGCGGAGGTGCTCGAGCTATGTCCGTTCGGGAAATTCCTCTACTCGTCAGATGGATTCGGTCTGCCGGAGCTGCACTACCTGGGCGCGGTGCTGTTCCGCCGGGGCCTGTCGGATTTTCTCCGGGCCGGGCTCAGCGACGGCGCGTGGACGGCGGACGACGCCGAGCGCATCGCGCGCATGGCCGGGGCCGGCAACGCGCGCCGGGTCTACCGCCTCGCCGATCAGCCGCTTTTACCTGGCCACCGCGAGCAGTTACGGCGAATGCTTCTTTGCGGTCGGCAATAATTGCGCGAACGGTACGCCGCGGGAACTCAGCGAATCCCGGCTATTTGCTCGGCTGGGGCGCGGTGCAGGTGATTTTCGGGTTTACGCCGACGTAGTTGAGGGGGCCCGCAGCGATCGTCACGGCGATCGTGCTGGCCTTGGTGCAGCTGCCGATGGTCCCGTTGTAGTACCCGCGCTGACCGGCGGCAATAGCGCCGATAATCAGCCACAGGACAAGAAGTGCCGATCCGATGTGCATAGGGACCTCCGTTAGAACATCCGTTCAGGCATAAAGAGATGGCCAGCCTGGATTGCCGGTCTTCGCCTTATTCCGGCACCTGCAGAAATCATACCCGGGCGGCGCGCCGGCAAAGCGGGTCCGGCCGGGGCGGGCGCTTTTTCCGGAAATCTGGAAACGGCAGGCCGTGGTGACCGGGCGGTGCGCCGGCCCGGGGTAAGCGCGGCGCGAACCGGGCGGTGAAGTGCCGGAGCTGGCGGGGCTGGGACACGATGCGCAGGCCGGCCAGCTGGGCACCGCGGCGGGCGACGCGCGCGGCCACCTCGATCACGTAGTCGATGTGGCTCTGCGTGTAGGTGCGGCGCGGAATCGCGAGCCGGACCAGGTCCAGCGGGGCGGGAGTCTCGGTGCCGTCCGGGTGCAAGCCGAACATCACCGTGCCGATCTCGCAGCTCCGCACGCCGCCTTCGGTGTAGAGCGCGCAGGCCAGCGCCTGGCCCGGGTAGTGCAGCGGGTCGATGTGCGGGAGCATGGCGCGGGCGTCGATGAACACCGCATGGCCCCCGAACGGGACGACGACGGGGATCCCGGCGGCCTCGAGGGCCTCACCGAGATAGGCGACCGAACGGACCCGGTACTGCAGGTAGTCCTCGTCGACGCATTCGGTCAGCCCCTGGGCGATCGCCTCCAGGTCACGGCCGGCCAGGCCGCCGTAGGTAGGGAAGCCCTCGGTGAGGATCTCCAGGGTGCGGCACCCTTCGGCCAGGTCGTCATCGTTGAGGGCCAGCCAGCCGCCGATGTTGGCGAGCGGATCCTTCTTCGCCGACATCGTCATGCCGTCGGCCAGGGCGGCGATCTCCCGGACGATGGCGGCGACCGGGACGCCGGCGTAGCCCTCTTCGCGGGTCTTGATGAACCAGGCGTTCTCGGCGAACCGGCAGGCGTCCAGGAATAGCGGCTTGCCGAAGCGGTCGCACACCTCGCGGACCGCGCGGATGTTGGCCAGGCTCACCGGCTGCCCGCCGCCGGAGTTGTTGGTAATGGTCAGCATGACCAGGGGAACGGCATCGGCCTGCTCGGTGAGCAGCTTCCCCAGCGCCACGGTGTCCATGTTGCCCTTGAACGGGTGCCGCGCCGACGGCCGGAGCCCCTCCGGGATGGGCAGGTCGACGGCCTCCGCGCCGGTGAACTCGATGTTGGCGCGGGTGGTGTCGAAGTGGGTGTTGTTCGGGACGATCCGGCCGGGGCCGCCGGTCACGGTGAACAGGATCTTCTCCGCCGCCCGGCCCTGATGGGCCGGCAGCACGTGCCGGAACGGGAACAGGGCCGTGACCGCGTCCCGGAACCGGTAGAACGACGAAGCTCCGGCGTAAGCCTCGTTCCCGCGCTGGATGCCGGCCCACTGCTCCGCCGACATCGCCCCGGTGCCGGAGTCGGTGAGCAGGTCGATCAGCACGTCCGCGGCCCGCAGCTCGAACAGGTTGTACCCGGCGGCGGCCAGCGCGGCGCCCCGCTCCGCCCCCGTGGTCAGCCGCATCGGCTCCACCGAGTGAATGCGGAACGGCTCGATGATGGTGCGGAACGGCTCGTCCGTCATCAAAGTTGCGGCGTGGAGACACCGGCCTTCAGGCCGGGGAGGAAACGCCGCTCCCTCCCTTCAGCGTGTCGCGCGGCATCTACGCACAGATGATCGCTAATGTGTTCGAGATGGTGAAGATGGTGAAGCGGGCATACAAGTACCGCTTCTACCCGACCCCGGAGCAGGCCGCGGAACTGGCGCGGACCTTCGGCTGCGTCCGCAAGGTCTGGAACCTCCGGGTGGACCTCATCGTTGAAGCCCTGCGCGCGGCCGACGCGTGCTGCCTCCAGCTAACCCCCACGCGCCCCATCTGTCACCCGCCGCCCTGGGCACCCCGGATCCGGGCGGTGTCGATCCGGGGTGCGTTCGTTCGTGAACAGGATGATGCCGGCCCGGCGCGGGCCGGTCACTGAACTGGCGGAGCCGACGGCCGTGCACGCCCGCGACGGCGCCGCCCGGATGGAAGGACACTGCGATCATGGAACTGACGGCTGACTTGTTCGCCACGCTGGACGGGTACGCGGCGGGGGAAGGCGCGGGGGCGTAGGCCCTCCACTCGGGTCGGGCCGGCTGGAGGGCCCCGTACCGCGCTCTCGAACCGTCTTAACAGGCCGGCCGGGCGGCGGCCAAGCTGCCACCCACGTCCTTCTTCCTTGTCAGCGCGGTGTTCCGCTACCCGGGCCGTCGCTGGCATTCCTGCCGTTCGCGCGTCAGCGTGGCCGTCGTCGGCCTGGAACAATGCTGGCAGCCCCGGCCACTTGCCGCCATTACCGGATGCCTGCTGCCGTAGCTCCCGCCACTCGCGTCGGATCGTATCCAGGACTGCAGCACCTGCCGGCACCAGCCACCGGCTGGCCCCACTACGACAAGGAGTCTTCGATCCCGTGACAACCCCCCCCAGCCGCCCGGCCCGTCGCTAGCGGGAACACCGCGATGCTGCTAGCCAGCCAGCGCCACCTTTTCGATGTCCCCGATGAGGTCGTGTACGTCAACACCGCCAACCTGTCCCCGCTGCTGCACAGTGTCCGCGACGCCGGGCGACGCGGCCTCGACGTGCGCGGCCGCCCTTGGACCATCAGCCCGCAGGACTGGTTCCGCGACGTTGAAGCCCTCCGCGACCGGGCCGCCCGCCTCCTGCAGACCTCAGCAGCCCACGTGGCCCTCGTTCCGGCCACCAGCTACGGGCGCGCCATCGCCGCCCGCAACCTGCCGCTGGACCCGGGCGACCGTGTGCTGGTCCTCGCCGGGGAGTACCCGTCGAACTACTACACCTGGCAGCGCGCCACCCAGCAGTCCGGCGCTGAACTTGGGGTCATAAGCCGCGAGCCCGGCCAGGACTGGGCCAGCGCGATCCTGGACAAGCTAGACGACCAGACTGCTGTCGTGGCCGTCCCGAACGTCCAGTGGACCGACGGCGCGCTGGTCGACCTGGACGCCATCGCCCCCCGTGTCCGGGATGCCGGCGCGGCGCTCGTCATCGACGCCAGCCAGTCCCTCGGCGCGATGCAAATCGATCTCTCGTCCTTGCAGCCAGACTTCGTCGTTGCTGTCGGCTACAAGTGGCTGCTGGGCCCGTTCAGCGTCGGCTACCTCTACGTTGCCGGCCAGCACCTTAACGGCCGGCCACTCGAGGAGAACTGGATCCTGCGGGACAGCTCTGAGGACTTCGCCGCGCTGGTCGACTACACCGATCAGTACCTGCCCGGCGCCCGCCGCTACGACGTCGGTCAGCGCACCAACTTCGGCCTCGTCCCGATGGCCATCGCCGCGGTCGACCAACTGCTCGCCTGGGATGTGCCCAACATTGCGCACACCCTGCAGGCCGTCACCGACCAGATCACCCACCGCGCCGCCAGCCTTGGGCTTCCCGCCCCGCCCCGCCAGACCCGAGGCCCCCATATGCTCGGACTGCCGATTCCCCGTGGCACCGGCACCCGTCTCCTGAACGTTCTTCACGACGCTGGCGTGTCCGCCAGCGTCCGAGGCTCTGCCCTGCGCCTGTCCCCCCACCTGCACACCACCGACGATGACATCGACCGGCTCACCACCGCCCTTGGCACCGCTCTCTGACAGCCAGCCCCCATTCAGCGCATCCTGTTCCGCAGGCCGATTCCTAAACGGGACACACACCTTTATCGACATCGGCTAACAGGCTTACCGTACGTTCCCGGTCCGATGTTGTCCGAGCCCCCGAAGCACCGGCCCGAGTGGTCGCCCCGTCGGCACTCCGGCCAGCACGGCGATCACAGAGAGCTACGTTGGGGCTGGTCGGGCCGACCCGAGTGGAGGGCCATGCTCGAGTACCGGCCGGACCACGGCGCGGACGGCTAACGGGCGAGGCGGGTCTCGTCGAGACCGGGAAGCTGGATCAGGCCCCGAGCCAGGCGGGGGTGAGCTGGCCTTCGGCGACGATGACAGCGGGGCCGGTCAGCAGGGTGGTCTGCGGGGTGAGCGTGACGGTCAGGTCACCGCCGGGAACCCGGATGGCCCAGGTGCCCTCTTCCTCACCCGCGGCCCGCGCGGCGGCGACGGCGGCGGCGACCGCGCCGGTGCCGCAGGACCGGGTCGGGCCGGAACCGCGCTCGTAGACGCTCAGCTGCGCGCTCCGCTCGCCGGTCAGCCGGACCAGTTCGACGTTGGCGCCGTCGGGGAAAAGCACCGGATCGAGCTCGGGCGGCGCGGACCAGTCATCATCGTCGGCGGGCGCGTCCACCAGGCAGGCCAGGTGCGGGTTGCCGACCGAAATCCGCACGCCGTCGCGGGTGAGGCCGCCGACCGAGGCCTGCCCGGGGCCGAGCACCGACGCGGGGCCCATGTCCACGGTGACCTGGCCGTCGGGCTCAAGGCGGACCAGGCGGGTCCCGCCGCGGGTCTCGATCGCGAACTCGGGGCCGTGGGCCAGGCCGTGCTCGACGAGGTAGCGGGCGAACACCCGGGCCCCGTTGCCGCACATCTCGGCCACGGTGCCGTCGGCGTTGCGGTAGTCCATGAACCACTGGGCGGCGAGCCGGCCGCCCGGCTCATCGATCGGGGCCCCGGCCTCGGCGATGGCGGCCGGCGAGGCGAGCGCGGTCGCGGCGGCGGAGGTCAGCATGTCGCTGGCGGAGCCGTCAGAGTCTGCGGCCCGGAACGCGCCGGGGCCGCTCTCGGTCAGCGCGGCGGCCAGCACCTCGACCTCCACGATGCGGAGCACCCCGTCCGCGCCGATGCCCGCCCGGCGGTCGCACAGCCTGCGCACCAGATCGGGCGTGAGGTCGAGCTCGGCGTCGGGATCGGGCAGGATCACGAAGTCGTTTTCCGTGCCGTGTCCCTTCGCGAAGTGCATCTCCCGATGCTATCCGGCGACGCTGTCCAGCTGGCAGCCAGCGAGCCGCCCCGCGTTCAGCGCCAGGCGCCCCCGGTCTTCACCGCTGGCCGGTAATCGCCCCCGGCCACCCTCCGCGATACCTCCTGCCATTCGCGGATCACTCTTCGCCTGCCGTCCGGGATCTTCGGCCAGCTGTCCCTCGTGACGAGCGCGCCGCCGTACACCGGCTCCCAGGAAATGGCGTAGCAGAACGCGGCCTCGGGCAGCAGAGTGCGCAGGGCGTGGATCGCCCGGCGGTGATACCACTTGCTCACGGCGGTCAGCCGCAGCCCCGACGCGACGGCCTCACGCAGGAACGTCAGCGATCGTTCGACGTTCTGCCAGGTGTTGGCGGACTGGTCCTCGACGCGGATCGCGGCGTCCGGAACCCCGGCCGCCGTCAGGAGCTGCCGGAACATCTGGCCCTCGACAACGCCGTTGTGGCGATTGACTCCGCCGGTAACGATAACCAGCGGCGCAAGGCCGTCGCGGTGCCGCTCGGCGACGATGGCGGCAGGCTGAGCCTGGTTGGTGCCGAAGATGACATGCGCGGTCGGCTCGTCCGGTGGCGGCGCCTCGATGTCCACGTACGCCGTGATCGCCGCAATTTGGTCCGGGGTCAGCTCATCGTCACTCACGACGGCACTCCTCGCGCCATGCCCGGACTCGTCGCGGGCCGGTGCAGCCCTCCGGCCACTTCCACGTAGCTGGTGTGGTAGCTGACGGCAGGTGCGCTGCCCGGAAAAGTTCCCGCGAGAAGATTATCCAGCCTTCCCGCCAGCACCATCGTCGGCCAGGCAGTTCCACATTTCAGTGCCGCCCGGCCGGCGGCTGAGGCGGCATCTGCGTATCCCAGCCTGGCCTGAGCCAATCCCAAGATCAGCAGCGTCCGGGCGTACTTGGCCGGCTGGGCGCCTGGGCCTCCCGCGTACACGGTGTCGATGACACGACGGGCCACTTCACCGGCATCCCGGTACCTGCCAATCAGCAGCAGGGATGTCGCGGTGTACGGAGGATCCTCGGCCAGCGGGATGGAGAAGGCACCGACCGCGTCGATGCCTGGTGTTAGCACTTCGATGGCCGCAGCGGCTTTGCGCCTGGCGGCTGCCATGCCATCGGCGTCACCCAGCATGGCCAAGCTGCGCATCTCCTGCGCCGCGAGCTTGGCATGAATCACGGTGCCTCGCTCGGTGACGGTCTGCCCGAATCCGGCGAGCGCGGCCGAGCGGTGCGCCTGGCCTTGGTAGTGGGCGATCAGTGCCCGGGTCAGGGCCGCCCAGCCCGCCAGCTCCGGGTGCCCGGCATCCTGCCCCTGGTGCTCGGTGTCGGAGCACCATACGAGTGCCGCCGCATGATCGCCCATGTCGGTAGCCGACATCGCCAGGAGGGCAGATAGCCATCCGGCCGAAACCAGCAGATCTGAGCGCTGCCTGGTCGCCGTATTGGCGAGCAGCGAGTTAGCAACGGATCTGACGCTCAGCAGTTCGTCGTAGACAGCCGCCGAGGTCGTCGTGGAAATCAGATGCGAGTAATGCGGGATCAGCTCAGACAGGCCGTCGGCGGCGACGTCGAGACCAGTGGTCCCGGTGTCCGCCGCAGCGCGGAGCGCCTCGGCCACTCTGGACCGCGGCCTATCTGGTGACGGCCTCGCGGCTTTAACTGGCCGTCTCGACGCCTGTTCATCCGCGGCGACCCTGATCTGCCCTCCGGCGTCAAGGGCAACGTCGAGGCGCGCCCCCAGGTGCGGGGTGACGGGCTTGCGCCCGCTCAGGACTTTGGACAGATAGCTCGGGTCGTAGTGAGCCGTGCGGGCGAGTCCGCGCAGGGATACGCCGCGTGCCTGCATGAACCGCCGTACCACAGCGGGGAAGTCCGCCATTGCCTCGGGCCAATCACGCAGAAGTGTGGACCTGTGGACCTGCGGCCAGGCCGGGAAGACCACGGGCCACTCCTTCCAGGCTACGCGCGACGCGGGTTGGCTGTGCGTGTTCGCTCAGGCACACACGAAGGAGTGACCGGAATGCAATCCGCGAGCCGGGCAGACGCCCTCGATGATCTCTCCTGGCACTGGGGCGAGGCCTATGACATCGCCGTGACCCGCGCCGGGTGGGTCGCCAAGCGCCTGGACAACGGCCGCGCATTGGTGGCGGCCACACCGGAAGAGCTGCACACGATGATCCAGGCCGACTATGAGGCTGAGCCAGTCCCGCGTGACCTGGTGGCGTGGTGACCGGCTGGCCGCTGCGGCCCGTTGCGGCCGCGCAGGTCCAAGCCGCCGCAACTGGCCGCTGCGGCCCGTTGCGGCCGCGCAGGTCCAAGCCGCCGCACTGCGTGCCGCGTTCCCGGGCTACGCGGTCAACGTCTCGGCAGGCCGCGGCGAGAAACCCTGGTTCGAGGTGGTGAGCCGGAATGGCGGCGACCCCTACTGCCTCATCAGCGACGATGCCCGCGAGATATGGCATGTGCTACGCCGGGCGCACTGATGGTGCCGGAGGCTCAGGAAGAGGCACGGGGAGCCCTTTCCGGTTGCGGCAGGCGTGCGCCAGCCATGGCGATCACCTGATCGAGAAGACATCGCTCGTCATCGCCAGGGCCCATCAGCGCGTCAAGCCAGGTGATGCGGGGGTCGCGGCGGAACCAGGATTCCTGGCGGCGGGCGAACCGGCGGGTGGCCCGGATGGTCTCCTCGCGGGCCTGCTCCAGGGTCCACTCCCCCGCCAGGTGACGCAGCATCTGCGCGTAGCCGAGCGCGCGGCTCGCGGTCCGGCCCTCCCGCAGGCCGTCGCGTTCCAGGCGGCGCACCTCGTCCTCGAACCCGCCGCGCCACATCGCGTCCACCCGGGCCGCGATGCGCCGGTCGAGTTCCTCGCGGGGGACCCGCACGCCGATCTGCACCGCGGGGCGGGACGACTCGTACGCCGGGAGCGTCGCGGTAAAGGGGCGGCCGGAGATCTCGATCACCTCCAGCGCACGGACGACCCGGCGGCCGTTGCTGGGCAGGATCGCCGCGGCCGCGGCCGGGTCGAGGGCGGCCAGCCTGGTGTGCAGGGCGGTGGCGCCCTCGGCGGCCAGTTCGGTTTCGAGGCGCTCGCGGACGGCCTGGTCGGTGCCGGGGAAGTTCAGGTCGCCGAGGGCCCCGCGAATGTACAGGCCGGACCCGCCGACCAGGATCGGCACCCGGCCGCGCGCGGTGACGTCGTCGATGACGGCGCGGGCCAGCCGCTGGTAGTCAGCCACGCTGGCGGCCTGGCGGACGTCCCAGATGTCCAGCAGGTGGTGCGGTACACCCCGTCGTTCCTGCGCGGTGAGCTTGGCGGTCCCGATGTCCATGCCCCGGTAGAGCTGCATCGAGTCGGCGTTGATCACCTCACCGCCGAGGGCACGCGCCAGGCCGACGGCAAGCGCCGACTTGCCCGCCGCGGTCGGGCCCACCACGGCGACGACCTGGACGGCGCGGCCTGCCCGGCCTGTCTGGTCCGGTCGGCTCTGGTCCGGTCGGCTCTGGTCCGGTCGGCGGCGAGGCCCAGCGGCCCGGGGCGCGCCGCGTCGCCCGGCGATTCGTCCGTCATGGGGCCGCGGGCGTCAGACGGGGCGGGAGAGCGCCGGCATGCCGAGGGCCACCGACCCAGGCTGGGACACCCCGGACCCGCCGGGTGTCCCCAGCAAGTCCCGTTCAGTGGCCTGATCACGGCCCTGGCGGGACTCCCACGCGTCACCGGCGCGCGTCCGCCGGACCGCGCGCGGCGCCCCGTCGGCGACCAGGTAGTGCGGCGCGGCGCGGGTGATGGTCACGGTGACCACGTCGCCCGGCCGGGGGGCGGTGTCCTGCGGCGTGAAGTGGACCAGGCGGTTGTCGCGGGCGCGGCCGGACATCCGGTGCGTCGCGGCGTCCTTGCGGCCCTCACCCTCCGCGACCAGCACCTCGGCGCCGGTGCCGACCAGCCGCTGGTTCTCCGCCAGGGTAACGTCGCCGACCAGGGCGACGAGCCGGTCGTAGCGCTCCTGCACGACCTCGGGCGGCACCCGCGCGCCCATCGTCGCGGCGGGCGTGCCGCGGCGCGGTGAGTAGAGGAACGTGAACGCGCCCGCGAACCGCGCCTCCCGCACCACATCGAGGGTCTCGCTGAAGTCCTGCTCGGTCTCGCCGGGGAAGCCGACGATGATGTCGGTGGTGATCGCGGCGTCCGGGATGGCGGCGCGGACCCGGTCCAGGATCGACAGGTAACGGTCCCGCCGGTACGCGCGGCGCATGGCCTTCAGCACCGCGTCCGAGCCGGACTGCAGCGGCATGTGCAGGTGCGGCATGACGTTCGGCGTTTCCGCCATCGCCTCGATGACGTCGTCGGTAAAGTCCCGCGGGTGCGGCGAGGTGAACCGGACCCGCTCCAGGCCGTCGATCGGCCCGCAGCTGCGGAGCAGCTTGCCGAACGCGGCCTTGTCGCCGAACTCGGCGCCGTAGGAGTTCACGTTCTGGCCGAGCAGCGTCACCTCGATGACGCCGTCCGCGGCCAGCGCGCTGACCTCGGCGAGCACGTCGCCGGGCCGGCGGTCCTTCTCCTTGCCGCGCAGGCTCGGCACGATGCAGAACGTGCAGGTGTTGTTGCAGCCCACCGAGATGGCGACCCAGGCGGCGTAGGCGGACTCGCGGCGGGCCGGCAGCACTGACGGGAACGTCTCCAGCGTTTCCTCGAACTCCGCCTGCGCTTCCTCCCGCTCGCGGGCGCGTTCGAGCAGGGCGGGCAGCGAGCCGATGTTGTGCGTGCCGAACACGACGTCGACCCAGGGGGCGCGCCGGGTGATGGACGTGCGCTCCATCTGGGCCAGGCAGCCGCCGACCGCGATCTGCATGCCGGGCGCGGCGTTCTTGACCGGGAGCAGATGGCCGAGGTTGCCGTACAGCCGGTCGGCGGCGTTCTCGCGCACGGCGCAGGTGTTGAACACGAGCACGTCCGGGGTGGCGTCACCGGGGGCGCGCTGGTAGCCGGCGTCCTCGAGCAGGCCGGCCAGCCGCTCGGAGTCGTGCGCGTTCATCTGGCACCCGTAGGTGCGGATCTCATACGTGCGAGGAGAGGCGTTCATCAGAATCGCGGCGTGGAGACCCCGGCCTTCAGGGCGGGGAGGACACACCGCTTCACCTCCCCGGAAATGTCGGTAGTATTCGATAGTGTGTTCGCATGTCCCGATACCGGCTGCTCCCCACGCCCGCCCAGGAAGCGGTGCTGCGGGACCACTGCGGCCACGCCCGGTACGTGTGGAACCTGGCCGTGGAGCAGCACGCCCACTGGCGCCCAGGCCGTATCAGCGCGCCGGGCTACCTGGAGCAGTGCCGGCAGCTCACCGCCGCGCGGGCGGGGCACCCGTGGCTGGCCGCCGGTTCCCAGACGGTGCAGCAGCAGGCGCTGCGCGACTTCGCCCGGGCGATGGCAGCGTTCTTCGACCCGGGCAACCCGGCCGGGCGGCCGTCGTGGCGCAAGGCCGGACGGGATGAGGGCTTCCGGATCGTCGGGCGGCGCGGGCGGCAGTGGGACGTGCGCCGCGTGTCCCGCCACGTCGGCCAGGTCTGGGTGCCTAAGGCCGGGTGGGTGCGGTTCCGCTGGTCCCGCGCCGTGCCGCCGGGGGTGAAGTCCTACCGGGTGACCCGGGACAGCGCGGGCCGCTGGCATGTCGCCTTCGCGGTGATCCCCGCGCCGGTGCCCGCGCCGGGTAACGGCCAGGTGGTGGGCATCGACCGGGGCGTTGTGGTCTCTGCGGCCCTGTCCACCGGGGACCTGCTGCATGCCCCCGGCCTGACCGGGCGGGAGCGGATCAGGCTGCGGCGGCTGCAGCGCAGGCTGGCCCGGGCTGCGCGGGGCTCGAATCGCCGCGGGCGGGTCAGGCACGCGATCGCCCGGCTGCGCGCCCGTGAGACGGACCGGCGCAAGGACTGGGCGGAGAAGGTGTCCACGGACATCGCGCGGCGGTTCGGCGTGATCCGGGTCGAGGACCTGCAGATCACAAACATGACCCGCTCCGGGAAAGGCATCCGGGGCGATCCGGGCCGGAACGTCCGGCAGAAGGCCGGGCTGAACCGGGGGATCCTGGGTTCGGGGTGGGGTCTGCTGGTGCGCCGGCTGGCGGACAAGGCCCCGGGCCGGGTAGAGAAGATCAGACCCGCGTTCACGAGCCAGCGGTGCTCGGCGTGCGGGCAGGTGGACCGGGACTCGCGCGAGAGTCAAGCCGTCTTCCGGTGCACGGCCTGCGGTTTCGCCGGTAACGCGGACGTGAACGCGGCCATCAACATCGCGGCGGGGCACGCCGTGACTGCGCGGGGAGGCGACGGGGTTACCCGGCCTGTGAACCGCGAACCTCACCTGCTGCTCCCATCGGCGTAGTAGCCGGAATCCCCCGCCTTCAGGCGGGGGAGGATGTCAAGACGCTAAAAAGGGTACGCGCCGCCCAGCGGGGTGGCTGCGGTGGCTCCCGCGGCCGCCGCGCCCGCCCGCCGGACAGGGATCGGCGCTGGTTTCCCGCAGATGGTGCGGAAAGGCGACGCCGATCATGGGACGGGCCGCGGCAGGCGGGTGGTCAGCGGGCGAACTCCATGGCGCGGGACTCGCGGACCACGGTGATGCGGATCTGGCCCGGGTAGGTCAGCTCCTCCTCCACCTGCTTGGCGATATCACGCGCGATCACCTGGGCCTGGATGTCGTCAACGCGGTCCGGCTTGACCATGACCCGGATCTCGCGGCCGGCCTGCATCGCGAACACCTTCTCGACGCCCTCGTGCGCGGTGGCGATCTGCTCCAGCCGCTCGAGCCGCCGGACGTAGGACTCCAGGGACTCGCGCCGGGCGCCGGGGCGGCCACCGCTGATCGCGTCGGCGGCCTGGGTCAGCACCGCCTCGACGGTCCGCGCCTCGACCTCGTTATGGTGCGCCTCGATCGCGTGCACCACGTCGTCGGGCTCACCGTAGCGGCGGGCGATCTCCGCGCCGATCAGCGCGTGGCTTCCCTCGACCTCGTGGGTGAGCGCCTTGCCGATGTCGTGCAGCACCGTGCAGCGCTTGAGCAGGCCCGCGTCCATGCCCAGCTCGCTGCCCATCATCCCGGCGATGTGCGCCGACTCGATCAGGTGCTTGAGCACGTTCTGCCCGTAGGAGGTGCGGTAACGGAGCCGGCCGAGCAGCGACACCAGCTCGCCGTGCATGCCGGTGATGCCCAGCTCGACCAGGGCGTCCTCGCCGGAGCGCACGCAGAGCTGCTCGATCTCGGCCTTGCCGCGCTCGTAGGCTTCCTCGATGCGCTGCGGGTGGATGCGGCCGTCGAGGACGAGCCGTTCCAGGGTCAGCCGGGCGATCTCCCGCCGAACCGGGTCGAAGCAGGACAGCAGGACCGCTTCGGGCGTGTCATCGATGATCAGGTTGACGCCGGTGACGGACTCGAAGGCGCGGATGTTCCGGCCCTCACGGCCGATGATCCGGCCCTTCATCTCGTCGCCGGGCAGGTGCAACACGGAGACGACGGACTCACTGGTCTGATCGGTGGCCACGCGCTGGATGGCGAGTGAGACGACCTTCCGGGCGCGCTTTTCCCCCTCAGACCGGGCCTGGTGCTCGATGTCTCTGATCATCAGGGCGGCTTCCCGCTTGGCCTGGTTCCCGATCGCCGAGACCAGCTCGGCTTTCGCCTGCACGGCGGTCAGCCCGGCGACCCGCTCCAGGGTGGCGGTCCGCTGCTCGTCAATGTGGTCGATCTCGGCCGCGCGGCGCTCCAGCTCGTGCTGCCGCTCGTCCAGCTCGGCGGATCGGTCTTCCAGCCGGTGCAGCTCCTTGTCGAGCCGCTGCTCGCGGTCGGCCAGCCTGTTCTCCCGGCGCTCGAGGTCACTGCGCAGCTCGCGGATCTCGTCTTTGACGGCCCGTATCTCGTCCTCGACCTCACGGCGTCCCTGGGCGGCCTGTTCGGCGGCTTCCTTGGCCTGGGCGCGGATCTGCCCGGCCTCGGTTTCGGCCTGGGCGCGGATCTGCTCGGCCGCACGGGCCGCTTCCTCGGCACTGGCCACACTGGCCGCACTGGCCACACTGGCCACCGGGGCCGAGGTGCTGGCCGCCAGGGCCGGACTGGTGATCCCGGGCGAGGCGGCGCCCGGCGGGGCTTTCAGGGTGCCCGTGGCGGACCTGCGAAAGACGATGACGAGGGCAAACACCGTAGCGAGCAGCCCGATCACCATGAACGCGAGTGCAATTCCGCCGCTCACAGTCACCCCTTTCCGCTCATCAGGTCCCGTCTTCGGGCACTGCACGTGCGTTACCAGGGGTATGCCCTGGCGCGAGGGGTACTGCACGCGGACGCGTGCGGCCGGTCATACTGGGTCGCTGGCATGGGGCCGCTGGCTGCGGCCCAGGCGTTTATGAAGTTCTGTCTATGATCATCCGCGCAGCGCGGAGTAACACCTCGCTGCCGTGAGGTTAAGCGTAGATAACGTTTTGAGCAAGCTACCGGGACTTAAGTCCCGGGCGTGGCGGCCGGGGACCGACGGCTTCTGGCCAACGTTTTCCCAGGTGAGAACGGTGAGGTCAGCACGGAGAGTCTTCTGGGCCGATGTCAAGATCAGGCTCCGCGAGGTCGGCGGCGATCTCCGCCCCCTCAGCCTCAAGAGCCTCGCGCACAACGCGGTAGGCCAGGGCGGCCCCGTATCCCTTCCGCGCGAGTACACCCATGAGCTTGCGGACCCGTGCCACCGGGGGCTGGCCCCGGGTGGCCCTGACCTTGCCGGCGATGAGCCGCCGCGCCGTGGCGGCCTCCTGGTCGTCGTCGACCAGTTCGATCGCATTGTGGACGTCCTCGTCGGCCACGCCACGCCGGTGCAGCTCGGCGGACAGCGCGCGGCGGGAAAGGCCGCGGCTGTAGTGCCTCGACTCCACCCAGGCCCGGGCGAAGGCCGAGTCGTCGATCAGGCCCGCCTCGGTGAACCGGTCGAGGACCGCTTCGGCGGCCGGGCCGGGGATGTGCCGCCGCCGCAGCGCCTCCACGAGCTGAGACCGGGTCCTCGGCTCGATCGTGAGCAGGCGCAGGCAGATCTGCCGGGCGGCGGCCTCCGGGTCCTCGGGGCCCCGGGGGGAAGCGTCGGGGTCCTCAGGGCCCAGAGGGGAAGCGTCCGGGGTGTCCGGGGCGTACTGGGCTTCCAGGGTGCCTTCGGCCTCTGGGTCGCCCTGGACGTCCGCGGGCCGCTGGGTCTCCGGGGGCCGCTGGGTCTCCGGGGGCCACTGGGTCTCCGGGGGCCACTGGGTCTCCGGGGGCCACTGGGCTTCCGGGGGCCACCCAGCCTCGAGGGCGCTTTGGGCCCCCGGCGGCCACTGGGCTTCCGGGGTGCCGTGGGTCCCCGGGGCGCCCCGGGCCTCTGAGGGCCATTGAGCCCCTGGGGCGCCTTGCGTGCCTTGTGTGCCTTGAGTCCCCTGAGCTCCCGGGGGCCGCTGGGGGCGCCGGGACTTCGCGGGACGGGGTGACTGCTGCCTAGACGGCACCGCCCGTGCCTCCGCTGGCGCTCACGTTCGGGATCCGGCCAGCACCCGAAGCGGCCAGCGGCAGGCCCGCCCCGGCGGGGGCCTTGCCAGCGGCTCCGGCTGTCACACCGGCGGGGCCACCGGCCGGACGGCCGTTCGCTGCCCCGGCTGCGGGGACGCCGTTCGCGGCCGCGCTAGGCGCGTTGGGGTCGGCATCGAGGCGCGGCCCGACGCCGAGCTTCTCCTTGATCTTCTTCTCGATCTCGTTGGCGGTGTCAGGGTTTTCCTTGAGGAACGTGCGGGCGTTCTCCTTGCCCTGGCCGAGCTGGTCGCCTTCGTAGGTGTACCAGGCGCCGGCCTTGCGGACGATGCCCTGCTCGACGCCGAGGTCGATGAGGCTGCCCTCACGGCTGATGCCGACGCCGTAGAGGATGTCGAACTCCGCCACCTTGAACGGCGGGCTCATCTTGTTCTTGACGACCTTGACCCGGGTCCGGTTGCCGACCGCGTCCGTGCCGTCCTTGAGCGTCTCGATGCGCCGCACGTCCAGCCGGACGGAAGCGTAGAACTTCAGCGCCTTCCCCCCGGAGGTCGTCTCGGGACTGTTGTGGACCATGACGCCATCGACGAAGTAGTTATGCGACCCTTCGACCTCGATGTCAAAGCGGTTCATCGAGCGTGTCGGCGGCTTGACGTGGATGTCCAGCACCCGTGCGGGCACCGGCCGGAGCTTCGGCGGGACGAATTCGGGCTGAACCGCGAACGTCCCGCGGAACCGCGGCAGCAGCTTGCCATCCATTGATGGGTGAATGTACGGCGCGATGATCCGCTGGAACTTTTCCGAAGCCGCGGTCGTGAACTGAAGAACGTTCATCTTCCTCGCCCCCCGGGCGACGACCTTGACGTCGAGCCCGTGGGTGTCCCGCAGGTAGCTGGCGAGCCGCTCTCGCGATCCGGCGCTCATGGCCTCGACGCAGATCTCGATCCGGCCCGTGCCGCCCCTGGTCCGCTCCTGGACCCCCTTGGAGCGGACCGTGAAGCAGCCATCGTCCATGTACCAGACCGCGAGCGCGAGCGGGGTGAGGCTCTTGAGATAGTCCCAGCTGAGGTGCTTGCGGCCGTCACCGAAGTAGACCGCATCGTGGAGTTCTCCCAGTTCGGCCAGCGGGGTGAAGTCGGCGAAGACGGCGCCCTTGGCGTTCGACGTCGTGCTGTGCGGGACGTTCCCCAGCAGGGAGACCTTCCAGTCCAGGTACGCGGCCTGGGCCGCGCCGTGCCCCATGCGGAACCGGGCACCGGACCGGTCGTGCCGGTTCGGGGAAAGGTTGCCGTCACCCATGAGCGAACCGAGGATGACCTGAACCTGCTGCGCGCTCAGCAGCTGCTGCTCAGCAACGATGACCCGGTCGCCGGGAATCAGCTCACCAGCGGGACGCCAGCCGCCGGCCGTACGGATGAGATGGTTCTCTGTCGCGGCGAACTGCGCCCGCCCGTTCTTCCCCGACTTGGCCACGGTGAACTGCAGGAAGCGCTCTGCCTTGCCGTTGTTGTACCAGTTGACGATCTTGCGGGGGATGACGCGGTCGGTTTCTGCGTCGTAGGAAAGGACCTCTACGTCCATCCGCTGGTTAACGATCTTGCCGATCTTCTCCTGCGTGCCGTCGGCCAGCGTGACTCTCGTCGCGTACGACATACATCCGAACATCACACCTACCTTCTCCCGCAGCTGGTTGGTGAAGATGGCGGTGGTCTTGGCCTGGTTCAGCGCACCGGTGATCTTGCGGAGGGCCTGGGACATGAGGCGGGCCTGCAGACCGACGTGGCTGTCCCCCATCTCGCCCTCGATCTCCGCCCGCGGCACGAGCGCGGCCACCGAGTCCACGACGACGATGTCGATGGCACCGGACCGGATCAGCATGTCCATGATCTCCAGCGCCTGCTCACCGGTGTCCGGCTGGGAGACGAGCAGCTGATCGGTGTCCACGCCCAGCTTCTTGGCGTAGTCGGGGTCGAGCGCGTGCTCGGCGTCGATGAACGCGGCGATGCCGCCGGCCTTCTGCGCATTCGCTACGGCGTGGAGCGCGACCGTCGTGTTGTGTGACAGCACGCCGTTCGCGACGAAGCTGTGCGTCGACGGCAGGACCACATCGAAGGTCGGCTGGAGGCCAGCATCCTCGACAGCGACGACATCTTCATAGGTATATGGCGCCTTCGCGAGTATCCGAAGGTACTGCACGATCGTCCGCGCACCCGCGGATAGCCGACCCTGACGACGGTCGCACCACTCGACGATCTTGGCCAGCCGCTGCCGCGAGCAGGCAAGGTTGATGTCCTGACGGAAGAGATCACCCGCTATGCGGTCGAAACTTCTGTCCCCTCCGCAGTCATCACGCAGGTCACGGAGCAGCCCGGCAAGGTGCGGGATATTTTCGAACTGCGGGTCTCGGGGAGAGACCTTGAAGCACTTTTCTACCTGCGCCCGCCGTCGGGCGGAACGGAAACCAACCTCCGCGAGGAACCGCTTGGCAACGGACGAGTTGATGGTCACCGTCCAGTAGTCCCGGTCATATTTCGCGTTGTGCTTGGAAGAGACGGTCGCCGGAATGCCCAGACCATAAAGCATGAGTTGCACCTGGCGGGCAAGCTCCTCCGATGCGGTTGCCAGTCCAATGGTCGAGGATGGATCGATCCACCCATCGCCTTCGAAGAGGGCCGACAGGAAGGCCCGCTGCGCCTTATGCCCCGCTGTACGGACGCAGACGGGAACTTTCTTGGCCGCAGCGGTCACGTAGTCAAGACCGTACTGCCGGGCAAACTGCTCCCGGATGCTCTTGCCCTGTACCGCGAACTCTTTCCCGTGGTAACTGCGTACCTGGACCCCAAACAGCCCTTCCATGATCCGGGTGAACTCACCACTCACCTCGGGATCCCAGTTGGTGAACCGGATGGCGTAGTCGTACGAAAGCGTTCCCTCCGCCACGAGATAGCCCAGCAGGACGGCCTCGTCCTCACTGAGGCCATCACCCTCCGCCGACTCGGTGGCCCCGAACAGCGCAGAGACCAGGGTGTCCCCCACCTGAATCCGCCCTGCCTCACGCCAAACGATGAAGCCACGCTCGCTGATCACGCGCAGAGGATGGTTGTGCGTAACGGTGACCGTGCGGCCGGACCGTAGCCGGAGCCGGAGAACAGGCTTCCGGTTGTTGTGCGTCAGCGCGGCCACACCTTCCAGGACGCCGCGTTCGTTGACCATGCGGATGCCGACTTCGCTGATGTCCGTCACGCGTGACGTGCAGCTTGCCTTCATTCCCGCATGCGCGAAGATCTCAGCGATCGTCTCCAGGCCGCGGCTCGTCCACACGTAAGTGTCGGCGGTGAGACATTTCCCGCTGCTCTCCGGGCCGTATATCTCGACGATGCGGCCGCGCGGCAGGCCGCCGATGCCGAGCGCGACATCCAGCGAGATCGATCCCGTGGGAATGACCTCGACGGGCACGTGCCCTTCCTGGCCGAGCCGCATGATCGAGCCCTTGCCGAACTGCCGCTCGATCTGGACGAGCGCGGTCTCAAGGGCTTTATCCCTATCCCCGGCCCGCTCCACGCTCGGCCTGGTGTTCGCTGCCATCGGAACTCCCTGTCGGGTTCGTTGCTATCTGAATCCGCCGGCCTGCGCCTGCGGTGCCAATGTCAGACGCTACGCGCGCCCACTGACATTCTCCGGGCATCCGCGCCTACTGTAAGCGAACTACTGTTCGATGCTGGACACGACACGCCGGTTCAGCGCGCCCGCCTCGGGTGCACTAGCCTGCTGTCTGCCCAGATCAGGGTGCGGCCCGACGACAGCACAGGGAGACAGACGCGATGGCGCTCGATGCGGACACCGTACGTCTTGCCAAGGGGAAGAACCTGGCGACCGTGGTCACGCTGATGCCGAACGGCCAGCCGCAGGCGCTGCCGACGTGGATCGACACCGACGGCGAGTACCTGCTGGTGAACACCGAGCCGGTCCGGCAGCGCTCGAAGAACCTGGCCCGGGACCCGCGGATCACCGTCCTTATCCAGTCCAGCGAGGACCCGTGGGACTGGTCCGAGGTGCGCGGGCATGTCGTGGAGACGGTCGGCGGGGCGGAAGCGCGCCAGCACATCGACGAGCTGTCCAAGCGGTACGTCGGCACCGAGTACCGCTTCCCGATCGGGCCGGAGGGCCGGATCATCTTCAAGATCGTCCCGGAGAAGGTCAACACCGCCAGGAGCCGGTAGCGAGCGCCCCCGAAGGGCCGGTAGCCAGGGCTTCAGCCGGGCCGGCTGCGCAGCGCGGAACGACCCTCAGCACGTCCCGTTCGGCATCATCGGCTCAACGCAGGCTCTCCGGCACATTGAAGGAATTGCACACCGCCAGCCACACCTTTCGCACGTCCTCACCGTCGGCGAGGGCGCGTTCGGCGGTCCGGCCGCCCAGGTCAGCCAGCACGAAGTCCTTGGCCACGCTGTGCGCGTAAGCCTCGCCGAACTGCGCATTCATCCGTTCCCAGAACACCGTGAGCCGCACGTGGCCAGGCTACAGCGAGCCCGGAGGGGCTTTCTCCAGGTCACTGCGCGGCCGCAGCAGATCATTTTGGGTCACTCGCGAGAAAATTGCGCGCGGCTGGGTACATACCCACGACGAAGATCGTTCGCAGATAAGAACGCCGGTTACTGACGCGGAATACGCAGGTACGCACGCGCAGGCACGGCACGATGACGGACTTTCGGAGCGCGGATGTCGTCAGCAGCACGGGGCACGCAGACGCCGGCGGATGAAGGCGGCGGCAGCGCTCCCCCGGCCGCGGGACCGCGCCGGCACCGGCGCATGGCCGCCGTGGCCCTGGCCGTCGCGGGCGTCTGCGTCTTTCTCGGCGTGGCGGCCGGCATCACCGCCTGGCTCACGCACGGCTTCCGCGGGCAGCTCATCGTCCACTACCACCAGGCCGCCATCTTCAGCGTGCGGGCCGGTGACTGCATCAACCTGACTCCGAACGGGACTGAGGTACACGTCGTCCCCTGTGCGGGCAGCCACGATGCAGAGGTGTTCGGCACCTTCCATCTCAGCGGCACCGCATGGCCCGGGACGACGACGGTTCAGCAGCAGGCCGCGTCCGGCTGCGCGAGCCGGCTCACCGGCTACCTGAACCCGCAGCTCGCCACGAACCTGGCGCAGTCTTACGTGTACCCGGGGCAGCAGGCGTGGGGCACCGGTGAGCGGACGGTGGTCTGCGAGGTGCGCGCGACCAGCGGGCAGCTCACCGGCTCGGTGCGCAGCGGCGGCTGACTGCTGGCCGCGTTCTGGCTGGCCGTGTTCTGGCCTGCCCGTTCTGGCCGGCCGCGTTCTGGCCGGCCGCGTTCTGGCTGGCCGGCGCGTTCAGCTGACGGCTAAGCGGGAGGCGGACGGAACTGTCAGTGGCGGGAGGCAGTATGGAGGAATGCCTCAACGCCCTGACACCCCCGGGAGCGCGTCGCTGGAGAGCTTCTCGGCCGCGACCCGCGCCTGGTTCACGGGCGTCTTCGCGGAGCCGACGCAGGCTCAGGCGCAGGCCTGGACGGCCATCGGCAAGGGCGATGACACGCTGGTCATCGCGCCGACCGGCTCCGGCAAGACGCTCGCGGCCTTCCTGTGGGCGCTGGACCGGCTGGCGGCGACGCCCCCGCCCGCCGATCCGAAGCGGCGGTGCCGGATCCTCTACGTCTCCCCGCTCAAGGCGCTGGCGACCGACATCGAGCGGAACCTGCGTGCCCCGCTGACCGGTATCCGGCACGCGGCCCGCAATCTGGGCCTGGCGGAACCGGACATCCACGTCGCCGTGCGGACCGGTGACACCGCCGCCGATGAGCGCAGGAAGCTGGCCAGCAAGCCGCCCGACGTGCTGATTACCACCCCGGAGTCGCTGTTCCTGCTGCTCACCTCCAAGGCGCGGGACACGCTGCGGGGGGTGGAGACGGTCATCGTGGACGAGGTGCACGCGCTGGCCGGCAACAAGCGCGGCGCGCACCTGGCGGTCTCCCTGGAGCGCCTCGACGCGCTGCGGATGGCCGGGTCCGGGCCGGACGCGGCGCGCGGCCCGGCGCAGCGGATCGGGCTGTCGGCCACGGTGCGGCCGGTCGCGGAGGTCGCGGGCTTCCTGGGCGGCGCACGCCAGGTCACGGTGGTGCAGCCGCCGAGCGAGAAGCGGCTCGAGCTGAACGTGGTCGTCCCGGTCGAGGACATGGCCGAGATCGGCGGGCCGCCGGTGAGCGCCCGCCGGGATCCGGACGCTCCGCGCCGGCCGGGTGCCCCGGGGGCGCCGTCGGCCGGGCCGGTGGGGGACGACCCGGAGCGGCAGCGGTCGATCTGGCCGCACGTCGAGGAACGGGTGCTCGACCTCATCGAGGAACATCGCTCCACGATCGTGTTCGCCAACTCCCGGCGGCTCGCCGAGCGGCTGTGCGCCCGGCTCAACGAGCTCGCCGCCGAACGCGCGGCGGAGGCCGCGAACCAGGCCACTGAGCTGAACGGGGTCGGTATGCCGGAGGGGGGCGGCGTTCCGGGCGGGGGCGGCGTTCCGGGCGGGGGCGGCGTCCCGGGCGGGGGCAGCGTCCCGGGCGGGGGCGGCGGGCTGGCCGGCCCCGGCGGGCGGCTGGCCCCGGCGCAGGTCATGGCGCAGGCGGGCAGCACCACGGGTGCGCCCGCGGAGGTCGCGCGGGCCCACCACGGATCGGTCTCGCGGCAGGAACGGGCGCAGATCGAGGAGGCGCTGAAGCGGGGCACGCTGCCCGCGGTCGTCGCCACCTCCAGCCTGGAACTGGGCATCGACATGGGCGCCGTGGACCTGGTCGTCCAGGTCGAGGCGCCGCCGTCGGTAGCGAACGGGCTGCAGCGGATCGGCCGGGCCGGTCACAACGTGGGGGATGTCTCGCGCGGCGTGATCTTCCCCAAGTACCAGGGTGACCTGGTGCAGGCGACGGTCGTGGCCGAGCGGATGCGCGGCGGCCACATCGAGGAGCTGCGCGGCCCGCGCAATCCGCTGGACGTGCTGGCTCAGCAGATCGTGGCCATGACCTCGATGGACGACTGGCCGGTGGATGAGCTGGAGCGCGTCATCCGCCGCGCGGCCCCGTTCGCCGGGCTGACCCGGCCGGTACTGGACGCGGTGCTGGACATGCTGGCGGGCCGGTACCCGAGCGAGGAGTTCGCCGGGCTGCGGCCCCGGGTGGTGTGGGACCGGCTCACCGGTGTGGTGCACGGCCGGCCGGGCGGGCAGCGGCTGGCGGTGACGAGTGGCGGGACGATCCCCGACCGGGGGCTGTTCGGCGTGTTCCTGGCCGGGTCGTACGCGCCCGGCCCCGGTGGCTCCCGCCGGCATTCGCGGCGCGTGGGCGAACTCGACGAGGAAATGGTCTACGAGTCGCGCGTCGGCGACGTGTTCGTGCTCGGCGCCACCTCCTGGCGGATCGAGGACATCACGGCCGACAGTGTCCTGGTCACGCCCGCCCCGGGCCAGCCCGGCAAGCTGCCGTTCTGGCACGGTGACGCGCCCGGGCGGCCCGCGGAGCTGGGCGCCGCGATCGGCCGCGCCTGCCGTGAGCTGGCCGGGGCGAGCCCGGAGGACGCGTCCGCCATGCTGGCCGCGGCGGGCCTGGACGAGCTGGCCGCGGGCAACCTGCTGCGCTACCTGGCCGACCAGCGCGAAGCCACCGGCGCGGTGCCGGACGACCGGACGCTGATCGTCGAGCGGTTCCGGGACGAGCTGGGTGACTGGCGCGTGGTGCTGCACAGCCCGTTCGGGGCGCGCGTGCACGGCCCGTGGGCGCTGGCCATCGCGGCGCGGCTGCGCGAGCGGTACGGCGGTATGGACGTGCAGGCGGTGCACACCGACGACGGGATCATCGTCCGGGTACCCGACGCCGATGAGCCGCCGCCGACCGGGATCGCGCTGATCGAGCCCGACGAGATCAGCGAGATCGTCACCGCGGAGATCGGCGCGTCCGCGTTGTTCGCCTCCCGGTTCCGCGAGTGCGCGGCGCGGGCGATGCTGCTGCCGCGGCGGCAGCCCGGCCGGCGGTCGCCGCTCTGGCAGCAGCGGCAGCGTTCGGCGCAACTGCTGGAGGTCGCGCGGCAGTACCCGTCGTTCCCGATCGTGCTGGAAACGGTGCGCGAATGCCTGCAGGACGTCTTCGACGTGCCGGCGCTGGCGAACCTGCTGCGCGACTTGGCCAGCCGCAAGATCCGCATCGTCGAGGTGGAGACGCCCAGCCCGTCGCCGTTCAGCCGGTCACTGCTCTTCCGTTACGTCGGCGCTTTCATGTACGAGGGTGAAGCGCCGCTCGCCGAACGGCGCGCGCAGGCGCTGACCCTCGACTCGACGCTGCTGGCCGACCTGCTCGGCCAGGCCGACCTGCGCGAGCTGCTGGACCCGGCCGTCGTGGCCGACACCGAACGTGAGCTGCAACGGCTCGCGCCGGACCGCAAATGCCGGGACGTCGAGGGGCTGGCCGACCTGCTGCGCACCATCGGGCCGGTGACGGCCGAGGAGGCGGCGGCGCGGTGGACGGTGCCGGAGGCGGCCGCCGGCTGGCTGGCGGAGCTGGCCCGTACGCGCCGCGCGCTCGAGGTCCGGGTGGGCGGCCAGGCCCGCTGGGCAGCGATAGAAGACGCTGGGCGACTGCGCGACGCGCTGGGCGTGCCGCTGCCGCCCGGTATCCCGGAGGCGTTTACCGAACCGCTGCCCGACCCGCTGGGCGACCTGGTGGCGCGGTACGCACGGAGCCACGGGCCGTTCGGCGCGGATGCGGTCGCATCGCGTTACGCGCTGGGCGTGGCGGTGGTCACCGGGACTCTGCGGCGGCTCGCGGCGGCGGGCCGGGTCGTGGAGGGTGAGTTCCTGCCGCACGGACGCGGCACCGAATGGTGCGACGCCGAGGTGCTGCGGCTGCTGCGCCGGCGCTGCCTCGCCCGGCTGCGGAAAGAGGTCGAGCCGGCTCCGCCGGTCGCCCTGGCCCGGCTGCTGCCCGCCTGGCAGGGCGTCCGGCCCATCGAGCCGGGCACCCGGGGCCGCGCCGGGTACCCGGCGCGGCCCCGGGTGCCCGCCAGCATGACCGGCCCGGGCGCGGTCCTCGACGCTATCGATCAGCTCGCGGGTGCCCTGGTGCCCGCGTCCGTGCTGGAGACGCTGGTGCTGCCCGGGCGTGTTCCCGGCTACTCCCCCGCGATGCTGGACGAGCTGACCACGGCCGGGGAGGTCGTCTGGACCGGGGCGGGAGGGCTGCCCGGCGGCGACGGATGGCTGGTGCTCGCGCCGGCCGAGTCCGTGCCGCTGCTGTTCCCGGCGCCGTCGGAGATCACGATGACGCCGCTGCACGAGGCGGTGCTCACGGCGCTCGCCGACGGCGGCGCGGTGTTCTTCCGCATGCTGCACGAACGGGTAACCAGTCAGCTCGCGGCGGCGGCAGGCACCGCGAAGGCGCCGTCCGACGCCGATGTCGCCGCGGCGATCTGGGACCTGCTGTGGGCGGGCTACCTGACCAACGACACGCTCGGGCCGTTGCGGACGGTTCTGGGCGGCGGGCAGCCGCGCCGCTCCGGAGCGCCCGCGGCTCCGGGGCGGGGGCGCGGGCTGCGGCCCGGCAGCCGCCGACCTGGTTACGGCCGCCCGGTCATGCCCTCGCGGACCGGGCCGCCCAACGTGAGCGGCCGGTGGTCGCTGCTGCCGGCGCTCACCCGCGACGCGACGATGTACGCGCACGCGCTGGCCCAGTCCCTGCTCGACCGGTACGGGATCCTGACCAAGGGCGCGGTGGCGGCGGAACGGATTCCGGGCGGGTTCGCGGCGGTGTACCCGGTGCTGCGGGCCATGGAGGAAGCCGGCCGGGCCCGGCGGGGCTACTTCGTGGAGGGACTCGGCGCGGCCCAGTTCGCCGTCCCCGGCGCGGTGGACCGGATGCGCGCCCTGGCGCGGCCGCTGTCCGGCGGGGACGACCCGGTGGCCAGCATCACCCGGGGGCGGCCGGCGCCGTACGGTTCGGGCGGCGGGCCCGCTGGTTACGGGGCGGCCGGTTATGGCGGGAGGGCATCGGGAGGCGATGGGGCGTCCAGCGACTTCAGCGAGATCTGGGAGTACGAGCGGGACGCGGCGAGCGGGACCGACGGTGAGAGCGGAGCCGGCGAAGGCGGCTCCGGGGCAGACGGGACCGGGACGGCCAGGCGGGACCGGGACGGCCGGCGGGACCGGGACGGCCGACGGGACCGGGTTGGGCGGGCGTCCGGGGTCAGCGCAGCGGGCGCAGGTGATCGTGCTGGCGGCCGCGGACCCGGCCAATGCGTACGGTGCGTCGCTGCCGTGGCCGCCGCGCCCGGATGAGACGCCGGGCGGCCACCGGCCCGGCCGGAAGGCGGGTGCCCTGGTCGTGCTGGCCGACGGGGAGCTGGTCCTGTACGTGGAGCGCGGCGGGCGTACGTTCCTGTCCTGGACCGATGACCCGGAGCAGCTCGCCCCCGCAGCGGCGGCGCTGGCGGCCGCCGTGCGGGCCGGGGCGCTGGGGCGGCTGACCGTCGAGCGCGCGGACGGCGGCGGGGTGTACGACTCCCCGCTGGCCAAGGCGCTGGAGGAGGCTGGCTTCCGGCCTACCCCGAAGGGCCTGCGGCTACGCGGCTGAGGGGGTCTCCGGCCGCGCGGCTGACGGGGTTTATGGGCTGGCCAACTGGCTGGGGCGCGGGACCAGGGAGCTGGCGCCCGGCGGGCCGCTGCCGGGCGTGGACGGCGGGCCCGGGTCAGAGCTGGCGCAGGAGAGTGGCCGCGTCGGCGCCGCGGTCCCAGTCCACGAACAGGTGATCGTGGTGAAAGCCGGCGATCACGTTGCAGCTGATGCCGGCGCTGGCCAGGACGCGGCTGACGGCGGCGGTCAGCCCGACCGCGCTGAGGGCGGAGCCGATCGTCAGGGTGACGCGGGCGGCCAGGTACTGGTACGGCAGGCCGGCCTGGTCCGCCTGGCCGCGCGTGACGACCAGGGTGACCCCCTCGTTTTCCCGGATGAACGCGAACGGCTCAAGATCCGTCGGCGGCTCCGGGACCGTGACGAAGACGTAGGGCTCGGGGTGCAGGGCGGGCTGGATGCCTGTCCACCCGGACGCGGCGGGCACGCCGGGCGTGGGCGGTACGGCCTGCACCGCCGCCAGGCGGCCGCTTCCGCCGTCGCCCGCGCCGGATCCCGGTGCCGGACGGCCGGGCAGGGCGGCGATCCATTTGTCCATGAAGATCATGCTGCGGGGATGGAACCCGAGCCGCTCGTAGAACGGGACGACGCCCGCGTTACCCGGCTCGACCAGCAGGTTGATCTTCACGCACCCCTTGGCCAGCAGGCGGCGTTCCAGCTCGCGTACCAGGGCGGTAGCGATCCCCTTCCCGCGCCGGCCCGGGCTGGTGGCCAGCCGGTTCAGCCAGCCGCGACGCCCGTCGAACGTGCCGAAGACGGAGCCGGCCAGCCCGGTCGGCGGTTCGTCCGCAACGATCACGAGGTCGGGGTTGCGCGCCAGCGCGGCCTGGAGTTCCCGCTCGGCGTATTCGGCCCGGAAGTGCAGCCCCGCCACGTTCCACAGGGCCCCCAGCGCCCCGGCGTCCTCCGGCCGCGCCGATCTCATCACCATTCACACGGTGCTATCACACCGCGCATGGGGCTGCGCCTCGAGCCGTGGGAGTCCGGGCCTATGTGGCATTCTTGATGGCATCTCGGCGACTGCCCGGTCAGTGAACCTGGGCGAGAACGAGGTGCCGATGGCGGACGGGCTGACGGCGACGGTGGCTGACGGCGACGGTGGCTGACGGCGGGATCGCAGGCCTGGCGTCCGCTGGCCGCGTTCGACCACGCTCGCCGACCACGGTGCCGGCAGATCGCCCGGGAATCGGCCCTGATCGCGCGCTTCGGTGCCGGCCTAGGCGGCCGCTGGCGGCAGTCCGCCCCTAACACCCTGCTGCGGGTGAAGGGGCGCCCCCGGAACCTTTGCGGGCACAGGTGCCTCTGCCGCGACCCGGGTGTAGGTGCCTAATGAGAGCTAACGGGTCGGCCATCCGGCAGACTCGGGCCTGGTAGCCGCCGGCAGGTGAGCACTCTTGGCGCCTGGACTGTGAGTCCTGGGCAGAGATCGTGCCCCTGCCCTGGTGCCTCTGCCGCGACCCGGGGTGTAGGTGCCTAATGAGAGCTAACGGGTCGGCCATCCGGCAGACTCGGGCCTGGTAGCCGCCGGCAGGTGAGCACTCTTGGCGCCTGGACTGTGAGTCCTGGGCAGAGATCGTGCCCCTGCCGGCTGGCCGGGAGAGTTGATCGCTGCTGGGATGTCGTGCGCGCCCGCCTGGTGTGGGGCGTGAGCACTGTTTCATTAGGGCGCTGATGGTTCTCCCGCAGGCTGCTGACGAGATCCGCGACCTGGGACGGGAGAACATATGCGATTGTTCGTGGGGGATGACTGGGCCGAGGACCATCACGACGTGGAGCTGATGGACGCTGCGGGCAAGGTGCTGGCCCGCAGGCGGCTGCCGGAAGGCGTGGCCGGGATGGCCCGGCTGCACGAGCTGATCGGGCAGCAGCTGGGCGAGGACGCCGAGGATGCGGAGGTGGTGATCGGGATCGAGACCGACCGTGGCCCGTGGGTGGCGGCCCTGGTCGCGGCCGGGTACACGGTGTATGCGGTCAACCCGCTGCAGGCATCGAGGTACCGGGAGCGCCACGGTGTGTCCGGTGCCAAGAGCGACACCGGCGACGCGCACATGCTGACCGACATGGTGCGCACCGACTCCCACCAGCTGCGCGCCGTCGCGGGTGACAGCGCGGACGCCGGCGCGGTCAAGGTGGTGGCCCGTACCCATAAGACGCTGATCTGGGAACGCACCCGGCACATCCAGCGGCTGCGGCACCAGCTGCGGGAGTACTTCCCCGCCGCGCTGGAGGCCTTCGCGGACCTGGACGCCCCGGACACGCTGGAGCTGCTGGCCAAGGCGCCGGACCCGGCGCGGGCCGGGAAGCTGACCCGCGCGCAGGTCAGCGCGGCGCTCAAGCGCGCCCGCCGCCGCGACATCCCTGCCAGGGCCACCGCGATCCTGGCCGCGCTGCGGGGCGCCCAGCTGGGCCAGCCGCCGGCCATCACCGCCGCCTACGCGGCCACCGTCCGGTCCCTGATCGCGGTGATCACCACCCTCAATGAGCAGGTCAAAACCCTGCAAGGGCAGGTGGAAGCGGATTTTGGCCGCCACCCGGACGCTGAGATCTACCTGTCCCAGCCCGGCCTGGGACCCATCCTCGGCGCCCGGGTCCTCGGCGAGTTCGGCGACGACCCGCACCGCTACGCCAGCGGCAAGGCCCGCAAGAACTACGCCGCCACCTCCCCGATCACCCGCGCGTCCGGGAAGAAGAAAGTCGTCGCCGCCCGGTTCATCCGCAACGACCGGCTCACCGACGCGCTGATGGCCCAGGCCTTCGCCGCCCTGAACGCCTCGCCCGGCGCACGCGCCCTCTACGACGCCGAGCGCGCCCGCGGCACCGAGCACAACCCCGCCCTGCGCAAGCTCGCCAGCCGGCTCGTCGGCATCCTGCACGGATGCCTCAAAACCCGCACCCGCTACGACGAGGCAACCGCCTGGCCCCAGCGGGAAAAGACCCCCCAATCCGACGTCGCAGCTTGACATCTAAGCTCCTGGGATGTCTCTGCCGCGACCCGGGTGTAGGTAAAGGTGCCTAATGAGAGCTAACGGGTCGGCCATCCGGCAGACTCGGGCCTGGTAGCCGCCGGCAGGTGAGCACTCTTGGCGCCTGGACTGTGAGTCCTGGGCAGAGATCGTGCCCCTGCCGGCTGGCCGGGAGAGTTGATCGCTGCTGGGATGTCGTGCGCGCCCGCCTGGTGTGGGGCGTGAGCACTGTTTCATTAGGGCGCTGATGGTTCTCCCGCAGGCTGCTGACGAGATCCGCGACCTGGGACGGGAGAACATATGCGATTGTTCGTGGGGGATGACTGGGCCGAGGACCATCACGACGTGGAGCTGATGGACGCTGCGGGCAAGGTGCTGGCCCGCAGGCGGCTGCCGGAAGGCGTGGCCGGGATGGCCCGGCTGCACGAGCTGATCGGGCAGCAGCTGGGCGAGGACGCCGAGGATGCGGAGGTGGTGATCGGGATCGAGACCGACCGTGGCCCGTGGGTGGCGGCCCTGGTCGCGGCCGGGTACACGGTGTATGCGGTCAACCCGCTGCAGGCATCGAGGTACCGGGAGCGCCACGGTGTGTCCGGTGCCAAGAGCGACACCGGCGACGCGCACATGCTGACCGACATGGTGCGCACCGACTCCCACCAGCTGCGCGCCGTCGCGGGTGACAGCGCGGACGCCGGCGCGGTCAAGGTGGTGGCCCGTACCCATAAGACGCTGATCTGGGAACGCACCCGGCACATCCAGCGGCTGCGGCACCAGCTGCGGGAGTACTTCCCCGCCGCGCTGGAGGCCTTCGCGGACCTGGACGCCCCGGACACGCTGGAGCTGCTGGCCAAGGCGCCGGACCCGGCGCGGGCCGGGAAGCTGACCCGCGCGCAGGTCAGCGCGGCGCTCAAGCGCGCCCGCCGCCGCGACATCCCTGCCAGGGCCACCGCGATCCTGGCCGCGCTGCGGGGCGCCCAGCTGGGCCAGCCGCCGGCCATCACCGCCGCCTACGCGGCCACCGTCCGGTCCCTGATCGCGGTGATCACCACCCTCAATGAGCAGGTCAAAACCCTGCAAGGGCAGGTGGAAGCGGATTTTGGCCGCCACCCGGACGCTGAGATCTACCTGTCCCAGCCCGGCCTGGGACCCATCCTCGGCGCCCGGGTCCTCGGCGAGTTCGGCGACGACCCGCACCGCTACGCCAGCGGCAAGGCCCGCAAGAACTACGCCGCCACCTCCCCGATCACCCGCGCGTCCGGGAAGAAGAAAGTCGTCGCCGCCCGGTTCATCCGCAACGACCGGCTCACCGACGCGCTGATGGCCCAGGCCTTCGCCGCCCTGAACGCCTCGCCCGGCGCACGCGCCCTCTACGACGCCGAGCGCGCCCGCGGCACCGAGCACAACCCCGCCCTGCGCAAGCTCGCCAGCCGGCTCGTCGGCATCCTGCACGGATGCCTCAAAACCCGCACCCGCTACGACGAGGCAACCGCCTGGCCCCAGCGGGAAAAGACCCCCCAATCCGACGTCGCAGCTTGACATCTAAGCTCCTGGGATGTCTCTGCCGCGACCCCGGGTGGGGGCACAGGGTGCCTCCGACCCGGGTGGGGGCACAGGTGCCTCCGCATAGAACGGAGCGGGGCGGGCGGGGTGCGGTGCCGGGACGGGCGGGGCCGGAGGGGGCGGGGTGCCGGGACGGGCGGGGCCGGAGGGGGCGGGGTGGCGGGACGGGCGGGAAGGGGCCGTCAGAACGGAGTCGAGCAGGTCGGTGCGGGCCTGGTCGACGGCGGCGAGCATGGCGCCGCGCAGGACCGGGGCGCCGGTGACGCCGGTGGGGACGACGCGGGGGCTGGCCGGGCAGATACGGGCCACCTCGGCCGCAACCCGGTCGGCGAGGGCGGAGCCGCCCGCCAGGCCGACGTCGCCGCCGAGCACGACAAGGCCGGGATCGAGGACGACGGAGACCGAGGCCACCCCGGTCGCGACGCGGCGCGCCAGTTCGCCGAGGAACTCCTTCGCGCGGGCCGCGGTCCCGGACGCCGCGGCGCCGTTCCCGCTGGCCGCGGCGTCGTGGTCGCCGGCGGCCCGGACGGCCGCGCGGACCGCCTCCTCGGCGGTGGGGGCGGCGAAGCCGAAGACCCCGGCCAGCATGCGTACCACGCTCGCGCCGACCAGCGACTGCAGGCCGCCGTTGGCCGGATGGCGGACATCCTCCTGCAGCGGCGCGCCGGGCACGGGCAGGTAGCCGATCTCGCCCGCCGCCCCGGCGGCACCCCGGTGCACCTTGCCGCCGAGAAACGCCGCCATGCCGAGGCCGCCGCCGATCCACACGAGCACGAAGTCCTCCAGGCCCCGCGCGGCGCCGACGGAGCGCTCGGCCAGGGCAGCCAGGTTGACGTCGTTCTCGATGATGACGGGGCGGTTCAGCGCGCCGCGCAGCGCGCCGAGCACGCCTTCATGCCAGTCGGGCAGGTTGATCGCGAGCCGCGGGTCACCGGTCCGGGGGTCCACGACACCCGGGCTGCCGATGACGAACGCGTTCAGCCGGCTCATCTCCACCCCGGCGGTCCGGCAGGCCCGGTCGACCGCGCCGCGGACCAGTTCCACCGGGTTGGCCGAGCCGTTGGGGTTCACGCTGACCTCGGCGACCACGCGCCCGGTGACGTCGGCGACGCCGGCGCTGACGCCATCCAGTTCGACGTAGAGCCCGGCGACGTAGGCGCTGGATGGGACGACGGAGTAGAGCGCGGCGTTCGGGCCGCGGCCGCCTTCCTGCTGGCCGACGACCGTGACCAGGCCGCGCTCCTCGAGCCGGGCCAGCATCTGGGCCACGGTGACCTTCGAGACCCCCGTCTGCTCACTGATCCGCGTGCGGGTCAGCGGAGTCCCGGGAAGCAGCAGGTCAAGGGCGGCGCGGTCGTTCAGCTGGCGCAGCAGACTCGGCGTACCCGGTCGGCGCTCCATTGCAGTCCCTCTCCTGTCCCCCCCCCCGGCCACATTGCCCGGGTCTTGTGTTTCCATTCTGCAACGGCCCTATCCTACAGGAAAGTTTCCGATTAGTTTTCTCAGCGCGGCCGTGTCTCCCCTATCTCTACGGCGTCCCCCCGGGGGAAGGAGAGCCAGCAGTGAGACCCAGAAAATCCACCGTCGGGCGCACCGGGCGCACGGGAGGCGTCGGTCCCGGTGGGCTCGGCGCGGTGGCCTGGTGCGCGACGGCCGCGCTCGCGGTCGCCGGCTGCGGCTCGGGCTCGTCGACCTCCTCGTCGAGTTCCGCAGCTCCTGCCTCGCTCACCCGGGCACACCCCGCCGCCGTGGATCCTCGCCGCGCTGGAAGGCGGGCTGGCCGGGGTCACCAGTGTCGAGCATCGCGCTACGCGAGGTGAACGATCGAAAACTTATGCAATTTCTGCGGTAAACGCAGCAGAAACCGCACAAGTTCGGCCGGGGGCGGGCGATCGGCGGGGCGGGCGATCGGCGGGGCGGGCGGTTCAGCGGCGGAGCGGGCGGTTCAGCGGCGGGCGATCGGCCGGGCGGGCGGTTCAGCGGCGGGCGATCGGCCGGGCGGGCGGTTCAGCGGCGGGCGATCGGCGGGGCGGGCGGTTCAGCGGCGGGCGGGCGTTGGGGGTTAGGCCGTAGTTCCCGCCGGTGGCGAACCGATAGGGCGCTGACCAGGTGAAACAGCCTCAGCTCATGACTACGTAGGCATGTAATTTCCGTGATCAAGGGCTCCACCACCTGGTCAAACGCGTTGACCAATCGGCTTGGGGGAACTTCCGGTCAGCCGGCGGGGAGCTGGCCTCGTTCGGCGTCCCGGGCCAGCTTGCGGCTCTCCTTGAGGGAACGGCCGCGCGCCTCGGCCGGCAGGCGCCAGATGGTGTTGCCGCCCATCAGGTTGAAGCTGCGGATATGGATGACCGGCGCGCCCGGGCGCGGTTCGTACGGGGCACCGCGCTCCGTGTTACCGCCCATCAGCGAAAAGCCGCTGATCTCCACGTCCACGGTGCTGGGCAGGTAGATGGTCGAGCCGCCCATGATCGCGAACATGTTCAGGGTGAGGCCGTTGGCGTCGATCTCCGCGTCGCGCAGGTCGATCTCGTCCCCGCCCATGATCGCCACCGTGTTGACCACGGAGGCGGGCCGCAGCCGCCCGCGCCGCTGTGAGCCGCCCATGATGGCCACGAACCACCGGGTCTTCGGGCGCTGGGCCGGGTCGGCTGCCGCGGGCTGGGCGAGGGCGCCCAGCGGCTGGCTGACGTCCGGCAGGTCACGCGTGACGGCGGCCAGGTCGGCCCGGGTCTTGGCCGCCAGCACCAGGGAAGCGCGTTCCTCGTGCTCGTCCAGGGTGAGGCGGCCGACCGCCGCGTGCTGGCCGAGCACCTCGAGCACGCTGTCCCGGTCCTGGTCCGAGACCCGTAGCTCTCCTTCGGGCAGCGGGGGCTGTGCTGGTCCGGTCACGACCGTTTCCTCCGTCAAGGCCAGTCCCGGCGGACTATTCCGCAGGTTCCCCACCAGATTGGCCTGCCCCGGGCTGGCTGGCAAACTACTTCGCCGGGGCGCCAGCGCGCAGGCCGTCCATGACGAGGTCGAGCAGCCGGGCGGCGCGGGCCTCCCAGTCGGCGTCGTCGATGCGCTAGAGGAAGCCCATCAGGAGTAGCACGCCGTCGGGGTCGAGGCCGGGCTGGATGCTCCCGGCCTCGTCACACGCCCGCAACAGCAGCGTGATGGCGGCCCGGCGGGGTGCAGGTCGCGCGCCGATGCGGGTTTTACGGCTCTGAGGCGGCATAATGCTGGTCATGCGGCTTTCAGCCCGCGCGGACTACGCGTTGCGCGCGGCAATCGAACTCGCCTCGGCTACGGACAGCCATGTGACGGCGGATCGAATCGCACGCGCACAGCAGATTCCGGGCAAGTTCCTGGAGACGATCCTGACCCAGCTGAGGCGCGCCGGGCTGATCCGCAGCCAGCGCGGGCCGGAGGGCGGTTTCTGGCTGGCCCGGCCGGCCAGCGAGATCTCGCTGGCCGAGATCATCCGCGCCATCGACGGCCCGCTGCTCGGCGTGCGCGGCGAGCGCCCGGAGAACATCGAATACCCCGGGGCCGCCGAGCCCCTGCAGCAGGTGTGGATCGCGCTGCGGGCCAACGAACGGGCCATCCTCAACGAGGTCACGCTCGGGCACATCGTTGCGGGAGAGCTCCCGCTCAGCGTGCGCACGCTGGCCGCGGACCCGCGGGCCTGGGTCTGACCGGCCCACGGGATAACGCGAACGGCGGGCGCAGCCTCGCCACGCCCGCCGCATCGCGGTATCAGTTCAGTGAGCCGGTTACACCGGCACCATGTCGGTCACTTCATGTACGTGGGACCCGACCGTGCCGAACCCGCCAGCAGGGTCGGAGGTCATGCCATCGGAGCTGAATCCTGCGTTGCGCACCACGCCCACGGTGACCTGGCCGCCAGCCGGCAGCTTCGGCTCCCTTGGCGCCTCTAGCACCGGCTCGTTCTGCAGCTCAGCCAGCGCGAAGTTATCCGCAACCTCGCGGAAGACCTGTGAAAGGGGTATCCCGAGCGCGCTGCAGATAGCAGCGAGCAGCTCAGAGGACGCCTCTTTCTGCCCCCGTTCAACTTCAGACAGGTAACCCAGCGAGACCCGAGCGGAGGCTGATACCTCTCTCAGGGTCCGACCCTGCCGCAGGCGCAGCCGACGCAGCACGTCACCGAGCAAGTGACGAAGCAAAACCATCGTCGCACTCCTTCCCGAGGCAGAACCGTTACCCCTCCACGGTACCTGTCCGCATGGTCAGTCCGGGAGTCCGCAACGGCCCGTTTCGCTTCTGACGTAACGCTGTAATCAGCGGATGTCTTCCCGAAGCCGGCCGAGCAGGAGGGCTAGCGACCGCTCTACCGCCAGCCTACGGATCTGGTCTCGGTCCCCGTCAAGCGCAAGCGTGCGAACAACCGTGTCGCCGTCCGCGCTGACCGCGATATGCACGGTCCCGACGGGCTGGCCGTCCTGCGGGTCCGGGCCGGCCACGCCGGTCGTGGCCACGCCGAAGGTGGCGTTCAGCCGCTGGCGGGCGCCGTCGGCCATGGCGGCGGCCACGCCCGGGTACACCGCGCCGTGTTTGTCCAGCATGGCCTGGTCCACGCCGAGCAGGGCCGCCTTGAGCTCGGTGGCGTAGGCCACGATCCCGCCGCGCACGGCGTAGGACGCACCGGGGACCGTCGTCAGCCCGGCCACCACCAGGCCGCCGGTCAGCGATTCGGCGGCGGCGACGGTCTGCCCGGCGTCCCGGAGCAGGGCGATCACCTGGCCGGCCAGCAGGCGCGTATCGTCGCTTACCGGCTCGTTTTCGGTCATTTCCTCCCCTGTTCTCCCGTGGCTGCTTTCGCCGCCTGCCCGGGACGAGGCGGTCTGGCGCCGGCGTCAGCGGGCCGCGCTGGGGCGCTCCAGGCGGGCGGCGCGGAGTACGTAGTCGGCGCCTGTGACCACTGTCACCGCAACGGCGATGCCCATCAGGACGGGGCGGGCGGCGCCGAACGGCCCCGGCAGCACGTACAGGCTGATCGCCACCATCTGCAGCAGCGTCTTGAGCTTGCCGCCGCGGCTCGCCGCGATCACGCCGCGCTTGATAACGGCGAACCGCAGCACGGTGACCCCGACCTCACGGATCAGGATCACCGCGGTGACCCACCAGGAGAGCTCGTGCATCACCGACAGGCTGATCAGCGCCGCCCCGGTCAGTGCCTTGTCGGCAATGGGGTCGGCGATCTTGCCGAAGTCGGTGACCAGCCCCCGCTGCCGGGCCAGGTGGCCGTCCAGGAAATCCGTCGCCGAGGCGATCCAGAACAGCACGAAGGCGGCGATGCGCCCCGTGGTCCCCCCGGCGGCCAGGCAGGCGACGAACGCGGGCACCAGGACGATGCGCAGCACGGTCAGCATGTTCGCCACGTTGACGAGGCCGGGCGCGGCGGCCGGTACCGGGGCAGCCCCGGAGGGCCGCTGAGCCGCCCCTGGCGGCCCGGGAGGCTGTGAAGCCGCCCCGGGGGTGGTCAACGCCGTTCCGCCAGCGAGCGCGTGACCGGGGGCTCCGCGGAGCCGGCCGGGGTCTGGGCGGCGGCGACCAGGTCGACCCCGTCCGAGGAGACGACCGTGGCCCGGACGATCTGCCCGGGGCGCAGATCGGCGCTGGCGTGCACGGTGGTGGTTCCGTCGACTTCGGGGGCCTGATGGGCCGCCCGCCCCTCGAACTCTCCGTCGCCGAGACGCTCTTCGATGAGCACCTCGACGGTCTCACCGATGCGGTCGGCCCCCCGCTGCGCCATCAGTTCCTCGGCAAGGGCGGCGACCTCCTCGACCCGCCGGGCCACCTCCGCCCCGGCGAGCTTGCCGGGCAGGGCGGCGGCCTCGGTGCCGTCCTCGTCGGAGTAGCCGAAGACCCCGATCGCATCCAGCCGCGCGCTGCTGAGGAACAGCTCCAGCTCGCGCAGGTCATCGGGGGTCTCGCCGGGGAAGCCGACGATGAAATTGGATCGCACGCCGGCCTGCGGGGCGACTGCCCGGATGCGCTCCAGCAGATCCAGGAAACGCTTCCGGTCGCCGAACCGGCGCATCGCGCGCAGCAGCGGGCCACTGGCGTGCTGGAAGGACAGGTCGAAGTACGGGGCCACGCCCGGCGTGCCGGCGATGGCCTCGATGAGGCCGGGCCGGAGCTCGGCCGGCTGCAGGTAGCTGATCCGCACCCGCCCGATGCCGGGGACCGCGGCCAGGTCGGGCAGGATCTCCTCCAGCAGGCGCAGGTTGCCGAGGTCCTTGCCGTAGGAGGTGGAGTTCTCGCTGACCAGGTACAGTTCCCTGACGCCGTGCGCAGCCAGCCATTCGGCCTCCGCGAGCAGCTCGGGCGGCCGGCGCGACAGGTAGGCACCGCGGAACGCCGGGATGGCGCAGAAGGAGCACCGCCGGTCGCAGCCGGAAGCGATCTTGAGCGGCGCGGCGACGCCGTTCGACAGCCGGCGGCGCGGCGTGCGCGGGCCCGACGGCGGGGCGAGGCCGGGCGGCAGGTCACCGGCCACCGCGCCGCCCCCAGCGCCGGGAACAGCGGGCTCAGCGGAGCCGGGGGCCGCCTCGGCCGGGGCGGTCGCGCCCGCGGGCCGGTCAGCGGGGCTGATCGGCAGCAGGGTGCGGCGGTCCCGCGGGGTGTGCGCGGTCCTGCGCCGGCCGGCCAGCACGTCCTCCAGCCGGGTCGCGATGTCGCCGTAGTCGTCGAAACTGAGGATCTGGGCCTCGGGCAGCGCGTCGGCCAGCTCGCTGCCGTAGCGTTCGGCCAGGCAGCCGACGGCGGCGACCTTGACCCCGGACTCGGCCGCGCTGAGCAGCTCGTCGATGGATTCCTGCTTGGCCGCCTGAATGAAGCCGCAGGTGTTGACCATGACGATGCTGGCGTCCTCCCCCTCGGCGGCGAGTTCCCAGCCGCCCGCGGCCAGCCGCCCGGCCAGTTCCTCGGAGTCGACCTCGTTGCGGGCGCAGCCGAGCGTGATCAGGCTGACGGTACGGCGGGCACCGCGGCCGTCATCCGGCACGGCGGTATCCGGAACGTGAGTGCCCGAGGGCTCGCGGGGTGTGGAAGGCACACCGGCAGATTACGGCACCCCCGCCGGTGCGGCGGTCATGAGCGGTCACCGGGGAGCCCCCTGGCCGGGGCCGGAGCCCCATCATGTCCCGTTCGGGAAAATATGCGGCGGGAATAACGGACGCTAGCCGGCCGAACCGGTCACCGGCTGGCCGGAGACCTTCTCGGCCGGTCCCAGGGTGAGCGTGACCGGCTGGCTCGTGCCGGGCGATTCCTTCTTCCCGTTGACGGTCAGCACGATCCCGGCCGGGTTGCCGAGGCGCAGGTCCACCGCCTGGGTCTCCTTCCACGTCTGCGTGGAGCCCGCGGGAACGACTCCGCTGTAGATCGTGGCGCCCTGGCCGTTGGTCAGGTAGACCCAGCAGTCCTCGACCGCAGTCAGCTGGATGACCACGTCGCTGGCGGCCGGCGCGGTGGGCGACGCCGCCGGGGACGGCGAGGACGGGGCGGCGGACGGATGGTGCGTGGCGACCGGCCCCACGGCCGCGGCCGGCTTGGCAGGGGAGCCCGACGACGACACCAGGTGGTAGGCCCCGTAGCCGACGACCACCAGCAGCGCGATGATCATGGCGACGCTCCAGTTCAGTGAGCGCCGTTCCTTGATCCGCAGCGGGGTGGACGGCTCGAACACGTCGGCCGCCCTGATCGCTTCCGGCGCGCCGTGCGCCTCGTCGTACTCCTGGATCAGCGGGCCCGGATCGGTGCCGACCACGGCGGCAACGCTCCGGATGTGCCCCCGCGTGTAGAAGTCGCCGCCGCAGGCCGAGAAATCGTCCTGCTCGATGCCCCGGATGATCGTTTCCCTGATGCGGGTCCGCTCGCTGACCTGCGTCACGGTGAGACCGGACTGCCGGCGTGCTTCTGCCAGCGTGTCACCGATGCTCACGCTGCGCCTCCACTGGCGTGTCTCGTACCTGTCATCTCCGCGTGCGGGAGTCATCACTAAGTGTAGACAACCGGTGCTCACCGAAGATGAAGCCACTGTTCCCTGTTGATGACCTGTTACCGGCGATCCGGAAAGCAACGGACGACCGTCCCGAATCCCCCCCGCCCAGACTAAGCCGGTCTCCGTGCCTTTGGGCTCCGGGGCAGGTTACCGCCCCGCGGCTGCTAGTCGCCGCGAAGCGCGGCCAGCACCTCACCCAGATCGTCGGGCTTGATGAGCACGTCCCGTGCCTTGGAACCCTCGCTGGGCCCGACGATGCCCCGGCTTTCCAGCAGGTCCATCAGCCGGCCTTGGCGAACCCGACCCGCAGCTTGCGCTGGAGCATCGACGTGGACCCGAACTGGGTGCTGACGATCAGCTCCGCCGCCTGGACCAGCAGCTCCAGGTCGTCGCCGATGTCGGCGTCGATCTCGCGGGAGCGTTCCGGCGCGACGGCGACGTCCTCGCGATACTCCGGCTCGGCCTGCTTCTTGCAGTGGGCGACGATGTCCCGGATTTCCTTCTCCGAGACAAACGCGTTCTGCAGCCGCATCGGCTTGCTGGCGCCCATCGGCAGGAACAGCGCGTCGCCCTGCCCGACCAGCTTCTCCGCGCCAGGCTGGTCCAGCACGACCCGGCTGTCGGTGAGGCTGGAGGTGGCGAACGCGAGCCGGGATGGCACGTTGGCCTTGATCAGCCCGGTCACCACGTCCACGCTCGGACGCTGGGTGGCCAGCACGAGGTGAATGCCGGCGGCCCGGGCGAGCTGGGTGATCCGGACGACCGAATCCTCCACGTCGCGCGGCGCGACCATCATCAGGTCGGCCAGCTCGTCCACGATGGCCAGCAGGTAGGGGTAGGGCCGGTAGACGCGCTCACTGGCCGGGGGCGCGGTCAGCTTGCCGGCCCGCACCGCCTTGTTGAAGTCGTCGACGTGCCGGAACCCGGAGGCGGCGAGGTCGTCATAACGCCGCTCCATCTCCCCCACCACCCACTCCAGCGCTTCGGCGGCCTTCTTGGGATTGGTGATGATCGGCGTAATGAGGTGCGGGATGCCCTCGTAGATGCTCAGCTCGACCCGCTTGGGGTCGACCAGGATCATCCGGACTTCATCCGGGGTGGCACGGGTCAGCACCGAGGTGATCAGCCCGTTGATGCAGACCGACTTGCCCGATCCAGTAGCTCCGGCAATCAGCATGTGCGGCATCTTGGCCACGTTCGCCACGACCGTGTGGCCTTCGACGTCCTTGCCCAGGCCGACCACCATCGGATGGTGATCGGTGATCGCTACCTGCGACTTCAGCACGTCGCCGAGGCTGACGATCTCCTTGTCCAGGTTCGGGATCTCCACCCCGATCGCGGACTTGCCGGGGATCGGGGAGATGATCCGCACGTCGGCACTCTTGACCGCGTAGGAGATGTTCCTGCTCAGCGCGGTGACGCGCTCGACCTTGACCGCGGGCCCCAGCTCGATCTCGTAGCGGGTCACCGTGGGCCCCCGGGTGAACCCGGTGACCTGCGCGTCCACGTTGAACTGCTCCAGCACCTCGGACAGCGCCGCGACCATGGTCTCGTTCGCCTTGGTCCGGGCCTTGGGCGCGGAACCGGGGCGCAGCAGCGCGGCCGGGGGAAGCGTGTAACTGCCGTCGGCCGCGCCGGTGAGCGTCAGCTGCTCCGGCCGCCGAAAGGGCTCGTGCGGAGCCGGCGGCGCGACCGGCTGGGACGCGGGCGGCACTGTCCCGGGGTGCCCGGCCGCGGCACCGTCACCGGGATGGTCGCCGGTGGGCGTGCCCGGCAGGAAGCCGAGCGCCTCGAGCAGCCCCTCGTCGGTTTCCGGGCCGGGGGTCCCGGCGGGCGCGGGCGCCGGGCCGTCCTCGCCGAGGCCGGTAGCGGGGTCTTCCAGGGGACCGCGGCGGGGCCGCTTGTCCGGGGTCAGCACCGGCGAGTCGTACGGCTCGATCCGGTCGCCGCCCTCGATCGCCGCGCGGGCGCCACGGCGGGCCCGGGCGAGCTGGCCGCGGATCCGCCCGCCGCCGCCCTCCAGTTCGCCGCCCGCGGCGCCGTCCTCGCCGAACTCCTCGCTGTAGTCCTCGCCGTCACCGAGGATCCGGGTCCGGCGGCCGAAGAACACGCGGGCCTCTTCCATCCGCTCGGGTATCCGGTGCACCGGGGTGCCGGTGATCACCAGGATGCCGAAGCCCGCGATCAGCGCGAGAATCGGCGCGGCGACCCACGCCGTCGCCGCCTTGGCGAGCGGGGCGGACGCGGCGAACCCGACGAGGCCGCCGGCGTGCCGCATGGCCACGGCGCCGTCGGACGGCGCGGGCGTGCCGTTGGCGATGTGCACCAGGCCGAGCACGCCGATGCTGAGCGCGGCCCAGCCGATGACGACGCGCCCCGTGTCGGAGTTCCGGTCGGGGTGACGCAGGTAACGCCAGGAGATCAGGACCGCGAGCACGGGGGTCAGCCAGGCCACGGAGCCGGCCGCGCCGTGCATGAACGCCGAGATGGACCGGCCCACGGGGTTGTCCATCCGCCACCAGATGCTGGCCGCGAGCACGATGCCGATGGCCAGCCACAGCAGGCCGACCCCGTCCCGGCGGTGTTCGGGGTCAAGGTCACGGGCGCTGTTCCCGAACCGCCGCGCGGTGAACCCCGCGGTCCCGGCCACCACCATCCACGCCGCGGCGAGCGCGTGCCCGAGCCACTGGATCAGGATCAGGATGGGGTCACGGGGCGCGGCCTTCGCCGACGGGCGCCGTCCCTTAGCGCCCTTGGCGGGCCGTTTCCTGCCGTTGCGCGGGTTGCGGCTGGTGGATGAGCTGCCGCGGCGCGCTGAGTTCGGCTTGGATCCCGAACGGGACTGAGTCGGGCGTCCCGACGATGTACGGGGTTTACGCTGGGCAGCCCGATCGGGCTCCGCGCGGACGTCATCGGAGCTCCCGCCGCGCGGGCGAGTGTAACCCTTGGGCGCACGGGTGGCCATGATGACCACGTTAACGAACAACCGTCACGGCCCGAAGCACCCGACCCCGCGTGTCGCCCCGGTTCTGCGGCCAGCGCAGCCCGCCCGCAGCCCGCCTGCAGCGGGGGATCTGGCGCCCGGGTGCCGCGATCGGCGGCTAGGGCGAACGGGCCCCGGACGAGAAGACGGGCTGAGCGCCCGGCGAGAAGACGGGCTTGGCCGGGGGCGTCAGCACGGTCAGCAGTCCGGTAACGGCCAGTACGGCGGCGAGCGCGGCGATCTCCAGCCGGATCGGGAGCGGGAGCCTGGCGCCAGGCCCCACGGGGCGGCGCAGCCCCGCCCGGCTGGCCAGGGCCAGCGCCGCCGCGACCGCGACGAGCGCCGCCTTAGCGACAAGGAACCGCCCGTAGGTGGTCGTCAGCAGCGATCCGAGGGGCGCCAGCAGCAGGGCTGATATCACGCCGGTCACCACGACCACCCCGAACAGCCAGGCGGCCGCCGTGCCGTAGAGCCGGAACAGGCCACGGGCGGACTCGGGGTGGGCCCGCCAGCTGATCGCGGCGCGCGCCGTGTACACGAGCATGCCGGCCCAGAGCACGGCGGGCAGCAGGTGACAGTAGGTGAGCAGCGCTCCGGCCGCCGGGATCAAGCCCTCCGGGTGAGCGCGGATGCCCTCGGCCAGCACGACGCCGAGCAGCGGTGCCACGCTCCAGCCCGGCTGGCGGAGGCGGAGCAGGAGCGCGGCGAGCGTGAAGCAGGCCAGTTCCGCGGCCGCGATCACGGCGGTGCCCCGGGCCCCCAGGGCCGCCGCCGGCGGACGGGCCAGGGTGGCCGCCACGCCCGGTCCGGCGAGCGCGGTGACGAGCAGGGCGGCGCTGGCCGCCAGGCCGGTAAGCGACCCGCGCAGGGCCCATGGCGGCGGCAGGCGCACGGGCGCGGCCGGCGTGTCGTCCCTGGCCAGGTACTGCCGGGCGAGCCCGCGCCCGGCGAGGCCGCCCAGGGCGACGGACAATCCGGCCAGCAGCAGCCATCGCTCCGCGCCGGTCAGCCACAGCGCGGGCGTGGTCAGCGGCGCGGAGGCGGTCACCCGGGTGACGTTAGTGCCCGCCACGGGCTCCGAGCAGGATGATCCGGGAGTTAGCTAGCAGGCAGGCATCTTCCGGGCACCACCTGTACGTGGCCGCATCAGGTGTTGGCGGGGTGAGGGGTGCCAGGGCCGCGGCGGCGGACCTTTACGAGGTCGCGGCGGTGCTCGGGGAGGGTCGGCTCGGCGGCGCCCTCGACGGTGAAGCCCGCGTCGGCGATCATCTCCAGGTCCTGGCGGCCCGCCTGGCCCTCGCTGGTGAGGTAGTCACCCAGGAACATCGAGTTGGCGATGTGCAGCGCGAGCGGCTGCAGGCTGCGCAGGTGGATCTCCCGGCCGCCTGCCAGCCGGACCTCCGTATCCGGGTGGACGAACCGGACCATCGCGAGGATCCGCAGGCAGCGCTGCGGGGTGAGGGTCCACTTTCCGGCCAGCGGCGTCCCCTCAAACGGGATGAGGAAGTTGACCGGGACCGAGTCCGGGTTGAGCTCGCGGAGCGCGAAGGCCGCGTCCACCAGATCGGCGTCGCTCTCCCCCAGCCCGGCGATCAGGCCCGAGCAGGCGGACAGGCCCGCCGCGGTGGCCTGGCGCACAGTGCCGACCCGATCCTGGAAACCGTGCGTCGTGCAGATGTCACCGTAGTGCGCCTCGGCCGTGTTCAGGTTGTGGTTGTACGCGTCGGCGCCGGCGTCCCGCAGCCGCACCGCCTGGTCCTGGGTGAGCAGCCCCAGGCAGGCACACAGCTCGACGTCGGGGTGCTGGCCCTTGAACGCGCCGATCATCTCCGATACCCGGGTGATGTCCCGGTCGGCAGGCCCGCGGCCGCTGGCGACGAGGCAGACCCGCTTCGCGCCTGCGGCCACCCCCGCCTCGGCGCTGGCCAGCACCTCGTCCGGCTTGAGCCAGGTGTACTTCAGCACGCCGGCGTCGGAGCCGAACCGCTGGGAGCAGTAAAAGCAGTCCTCCGGGCACATTCCGCTCTTGACGTTGACGAGGAAGTTGAGCTTGACCCGCCGGCCGAAGTACCGCTGCCGCACCCGGAACGCCGCCGCCACGACGTCGAGCAGGTCGTCATCGCCGCTGGCGAGGACGGCGAGCGCTTCCTCCCGCGTCGGCAGCTCACGGTTGAGCGCCTTGGCCGCCAGCACGTCAAGCCATTGCATGGGTCGCCGTCCTCTCGCCGAATACCCGCCTATCAGGGCAGACGGTATCAGGCCCGCCGCGGGGGCTCCGGATCGCGGGACGGCCCGCACCTCCGGCCGGGACGCGGGCCGGAAGGCTAGTAGGGTCGCCATGGCTCGTTCGGGAGAAGAGAGCGGAGTTGGCCGTGCAGCGGATCGCCATCCTTGACGACTACCAGGACGTCGCGCTTTCCTGCGCCGACTGGGGCAGCCTGCCCGGGCCGCCGGCGATCACGGTGTTCAACGAGCACATCGCGCGGCACGAGACGCTGGCCGCGGCGCTGCGCCCGTTCGACGTGATCGTGGCGATGCGCGAGCGGACCCCGTTCGGGGCCGGGCTGCTGTCGCTGCTGCCCGATCTCCGGCTGCTGGTGACGACGGGGATGGCGAACGCCGCCATCGACCTGGCCGCGGCGCAGCAGCATGGGGTCACCGTCTGCGGGACGGGCGGAAGCCCCACCGCGACGCCCGAGCTGACCTGGGGCCTGATCCTGGCGGTGGCACGGCATATCCCGGAGGAGGACCGGCGGATGCGGTCCGTCGCGGGGGCCGGCGGTGCCGCCGCCGGCCAGCGGGGCGGCTGGCAGCGGACCATCGGCACCGGGCTGGCCGGGAAACGGCTGGGGATCGTCGGGCTGGGCCGCATTGGGCAGCGGATCGCGGAGTTCGGCCGGGTGTTCGGCATGACCGTGTCGGCGTGGAGCCAGAACCTGGATTCCGCCCGCGCCCGGGAAGCCGGCGCCGAGCCGGTGAGCAAGGAGCAGTTGTTCTCCTCCGCCGATGTCGTCACCGTGCACTACAAGCTCAGTGAGCGCAGTACCGGCCTGATCGGGGCGGCCGAACTCAGCATGATGAAGCGCTCGGCATACCTGGTGAACACCTCGCGTGGCCCCCTCGTGGACCGCGGCGCGCTGCTCGCGGCGCTGCGGAGCAGGCAGATCGCCGGGGCCGCACTGGACGTCTACGACACGGAGCCACTGCCGCTGGGTGACCCGCTGCGGACGGCGCCGAACACGGTGCTCACGCCGCACCTCGGCTACGTCACTGACGACACCTACCGGGTGTTCTACGGCGACGCCGTGGAGGACATCGCGGCGTTCGCGGCCGGTGCCCCGATCCGCGTGCTCACCCCCTGACGATCGGCCCGAAACGGCACATAATAGGGACACGTCGCAGCTGATATGATCGTGACGCCTGTTTCATAGTTTTCCAACCTGTTTAGTTGACTTTTGGCCGGATGCCGTGCTGAGGTTAGGGTGGTGAACTTTGCGGCGGCAACGACGGATAACGCGGATAACGCGGATAACGCGGGCGGATCGGAGGGCGCGTCCTGATGGCAACGCATGACGCAGGCGTCCCGCTCCCCCGCGCGGACCCCGGGCAGCTGACCTCATGGGCCGCCCGCGCGGTCGCAGACCCCGGGCAGCTGACCACATGGGCCGCCCGCGCGGCCGCGGACCCCAGGCAACTGGCCGCCGACATCGCCCTGCTGCGGGAGGACGGGTACCTGAAGCTGGCGGTACCGGTGCGCCTCGGCGGGGCGGGGCGCAACCTCCGCCAGGTGGCGTGCGCGCAGCGCTGGCTCGCGGCACGGGCTCCGGCCGCGGCGTTCGCCGTGAACGCCCACCACGCCTGGATCGGGGCCGCGGCCGACACGCTGGCCAGCGGCGGGCCAGCCGATCCGGTCGCCGGCTGGCTGCTCCGCGAGGCGGCCCAGGGAGCGTTCATCGCCGGCTGGCCTGGGCCGGCCACGGGAACCGCGCGCGACCTCGGCGAGCTCGAAGCCCTGGCGGGCGATCCGCCGGGCTGGGACTGGGCCGGCACGCCGGTCACCGACGACAGCCGGGCCGGGCGGCCCGCCCGGGGATACGCCTTCACCCGCCGCCCGGGCAGCCCCGGGCCTGTGCCCGCCATGCCGCCTGGGCGGCCGGGGGACGCGCTGATCGCCGGGATGTTCAGCTGGGCGCTGCCGCTGGCGGGCATGACCTGGTACGCCACCGGCCGCCGGGCGTTCGGGCAGGCCGTGCGGCAGGCGCAGCCACGGCGGGATGGTGGCGGCCGGCCTGGCCGGCGGGACGAGACGGGGCACCCGCTGGACCAGTGGCCGGTGACCGAGGCGGCGCTGCGGCTGGACGGCATCCGCGCCCAGCTGGACCGGGTGATCGGGTGCTGGCAGCAGCGGATCGCCGCCGGCGGCGCCATCACCAGCCTCGATCCCGGCGGTCAGTGGCTGATCAGGCTGTTCACCGTCCGGTACGCCGCGGCCAACGGGGTCCGGCGGGTCATCGAGCTGGCCGGGCAGATCACCGAACAGGCCCGGGAACAGGCCAGCCCGGTGGGACCGCTTCCGGGCCGGGCCGGGTAACGGCAGATCTTCAGCCGGGCCTCTGGGGCGGATGGGCCCCTAGTACACGGCGCGTGACGTTAGTTTCCTAAGTGTGCGGTGGCTGGCATGCCGGGAACGGGCAGGCTGAAGGCCGCACGAGTGCTGCTTTTCATGATCGGCGCTGATTTACCGCAGATGACGCGGAAAACCAACGCCGATCATGGCGACGGGGGCCGCCCGGCAGCGGGCGCGCCAGCGGCGCCGTGCTTCACTAGCCAGATGGGCCCGTGGGGCGGGACCGGCCTCGGGGGCGGGACCGGCCTCGGGGGCGGGGTGGGCGTGTGGGGCGGGGTGGGCCGTGGGGCGGGACCGGGGCTGGTTAGCGGGCGGTCCAGCCGCCGTCGAGGACCCAGGACGAGCCGTTGGCGAAGGACGTCCACTCACCGCAGAGGAACGCGACGAGCTCGGCGACTTCGGCGGGCTCGATGAGCCGTTTGATGGCCGGTTCGGACAGCATGATGTCGCTGACGACCCGGTCGGCCGGGATGCCGTGCGTGCGCGCCTGGTCGTCGATCTGCTTCTCGACCAGCGGCGTGCGCACGTAGGCGGGGCAGATCGTATTGGAGGTGACCCCGCGGGGACCGCCCTCCAGTGCGATCACCTTGGACAGGCCCTCCAGGCCGTGCTTGGCCGCCACGTAGGCCGATTTGAACTCCGACGCGCGCAGGCCGTGCACGGACGAGATGTGCACGATCCGCCCGAAACCCTGCTCGTACATGTGCGGCAGCGCGGCCTGGCTGAGCCGGAACGGGGCCTCCAGCATCACGGCCAGCAGCAGCCGGAACTTCTCCGGCGGGAACTCGTGCACCGGGGAGACGAACTGCAGCCCCGCGCAGTTGACCAGGATGTCCGCCTGGCCGGCCAGGGCCCCGGCGTCGAAGTCCGGCGCGGCCAGATCGACCTGCACGGCCTCGCCGCCGATGCTGGCGGCCACGGCCGAGGCCCCGTCCATGTTCAGGTCGGCGATCACGACGCTGGCCCCGGCCGCCGCCAGCCGGGTGGCGCAGGCCGCGCCGATCCCGTTGGCGCCGCCGGTTACCACGGCCAGGCGGCCGCTCAGGTCGGGCCCCGGCATACTGCTGGGCGCGTGCCGGACGTCAGGCGTGCTCATCCCTACTCCAAGGTCGGCAGACATCGGCGGACAGTGGCCCGCCCCGCCCCAGAATGTATCCGCTTGCCGCCGGCCCGGCACAGACGGGGATGACTTCCACCCGGCCCGTTCAGTAGCACTATCCGGGGCGGTGCGGCGGGCCAGCGGCGTGCGGCGGCGGCAGGATCAGACCTCGACGACCACCGGGATGATCATCGGGCGGCGGCGGTAGTTGTCGCTCACCCAGCGGCCGACGGCGCGGCGGACCAGCTGCTGGAGCTGGTGGGCGTCGGTGATGCCCTCGGCGGCCGCCCGGGCGAACGCCTCCTCGATGCGCGGCCGGACCTCGTTGAACGCCGACTCGTCGATACCCGAGCCGCGGCCGTGCATCTCCGGCGGCGCGACCAGTTTGCCGCTGGTCGAGTCGATCACGAGGACGACGGAGACGAAGCCCTCGTCCCCCAGGATCCGCCGGTCCTTGAGCTGCTCGTCAGTGACCTCGCCGACCGACAGGCCGTCCACGTAGACGTAGCCGCAGGGCACGGCGCCGGTGATCTTGGCCTGGCCGTCGATGAGGTCGACGACCACCCCGTCGTCGGCGATCACGATGTTGTCCTCGGGGACGCCGCTGAGGGCGGCCAGCCGCGCGTGCGCGCGCAGGTGCCGCCACTCGCCGTGGATCGGCATGAAATTGCCGGGCTTGGTCACGTTGAGGACGAACAGCAGTTCCCCGGCGTGCGCGTGCCCGGACACGTGCACCAGCGAGCTGCCCTTGTGCACGACACGGGCGCCGAGCCGGGTAAGGCCGTTGATGACCCGGAACACGGCGGTCTCGTTGCCCGGGATCAGCGAGGAGGCGAGGATGACGGTGTCGCCCTCGGCAATGCGGATCGGGTGGTCACGGCCCGCCATCCGGGACAGCGCGGACATCGGCTCGCCCTGCGACCCAGTTGAGATCAGCACCACGTCCTGCGGGCGCATCTCCTCGGCCTCGCGCATGTCGACCAGCATGCCGCCCGGTACCCGCAGGTAACCGAGGTCGCGGGCGACGCCCATGTTGCGCACCATGGACCGGCCGACGAACGCGACCTTGCGGCCGTGTCCGGCGGCGGCGTCCAGGACCTGCTGGACACGGTGCACGTGGCTGGCGAAGCAGGCGACGATGACGCGCTTTTCTGCGGAGGCGAAGACCTGGTCCAGCACGGGCGCGATCTCCCGCTCGCTGACCACGAAGCCGGGCACTTCGGCGTTGGTGGAGTCCGACATCAGCAGGTCGACGCCGTCGGCACCGAGCCGGGCGAACCCGCCGATGTCGGTGAGCCGGCGGTCCAGCGGGAGCTGGTCCATCTTGAAGTCGCCGGTGTGCAGGATGAGGCCGGCCGGGGTGCGGATGGCGACCGCGAGGGCGTCCGGGATCGAATGGTTGACCGAGAAGAACTCCAGGTCGAACGGGCCGACCTGCTGCCGGGTGCCCTCGGTGACCTCGCCCGCGACCGGGGTGATGCGGTGCTCGGTGAGCTTGCTCTTGATCAGCGCGAGGGTCAGCCGGGACCCGATCAGCGGGATGTCGGCACGTTCGCGCAGCAGGTACGGCAGCGCGCCGATGTGGTCCTCGTGCGCGTGCGTCAGCACCACCGCATCGATCAGGTCGAAGCGGCCCTCGAGGTAACGGAAGTCGGGCAGGATCAGGTCGACGCCGGGCTGGTCCGGTTCGGGGAACAGGACGCCGCAGTCGACGATCAGCAGGCGGCCGTCGTACTCGAAGACGGTCATGTTCCGGCCGATTTCGCCGAGACCACCGAGCGCGACGGCGCGCAGGCCGCCTTCGGCGAGCGGCGGCGGCAGGGGAAGCTCGGGATGAGGATGGCTCACTAGGTTTATTCCGCTCCGTTCCAGATGGTCCCGGCCGGTTTCGGTGTCAGGTCAGGGCCTCTGTCTGTCATACGTCTATTCTCCTCTTCAACCTCATCATTGGTCTAAACCTTCCCGGCACGCCCTGCGAGCACGCCCGGCGGGAAGGCGGAAGCGCCGCCATGCCCGGCCGGGGCGGCCGCCGGCGGCGGTCGGCGGCACGGCGGGGCCACGGTCAGGCGGTGGCACCCGGCAGCTTAAGCCCGCCTCGTTCGAGGTCCTCGCGCAGCCGCTGGATCTCGGCGGGGGTCGCGTTCGCCAGCGGCGGGCGGACCGGGCCACCCGGCAGGCCGAGCATGGCCAGCGCGGCCTTGGTCATGACCAGTCCCTGGTTGCGGAACATGCCGGCGTAGACGGGCAGCAGGGACAGGTGCAGTTCCCGGGCGCGGCCGGTCTGCCCGGCCTCGAACTCGTCGATCATCTCGTGCAGCAGGTCCCCGACGACGTGGCCGACCACGCTGACAAAGCCGACGGCCCCGAGCGACAGCCAGGGCAGGTTCAGCATGTCCGTGCCGCAGTAGTAGACGAGGTCGGTGCGGGCCAGCACCTCCGACGTGGCCGCCACATCGTCCTTGGCATCCTTCACGCCGACGATCCGGGGGTGCTCAGCCAGCTGGACCAGCGTCTCGGTCTTGATCGGCGTCCCGGTGCGGCCGGGGATGTCGTACAGCAGCACGGGCAGGTCAGCGGCGTCCGCGACCGCGCGGAAGTGGGCCAGCAGCGCGTGCTGCGGCGGCTTGCTGTAGTACGGGGTGACGACGAGCAGCCCGTCCGCGCCGGCCCGCTCGGCCTGGCGGGCGAGTTCCCTGGTGTGCGCGGTGTCGTTGGTGCCGACGCCGGCCACGATCGAGGCCCGGTTACCGACGGCCTCGACCACCGTGCGCAGCAGCCGTTCCTTTTCCTCATCGCTGGTGACGGGGGACTCGCCGGTGGTGCCGCTCACGACCAGGCCGTCGTTGCGCATGTCATCGACGAGGTACGACGCCAGACGCGCCGCGCCGTCGTAGTCGACGGCGCCCTCCGCGGTCATCGGAGTGATCATCGCCGTGAGCATCCGGCCGAACGGGGCCGTGGGCGGCGCCGCAGGCGCCTCGGCGGGCGTGGAAGTCGTCATGGTCTGACGGTACCCGCCGGCCGCACGAGTGCGTAGCCGACCTGCCGCCACATCCCGGCATGATCCTGCCAATCTGGGCCTGCCTGATGGTCCATTCGCGGAGGACTGGCCGGGCTGGCGCCGGGATCCCACGTGGCCGACGCCAGCCCTGCCGCCTGATGTCCTGAACGTTCCTGATTGAAGCTGCCCTGATCAGCGGCCGGCCAGGGCTTCGGCCTGCGGGCTTGCCCGGATCAGAGGCCGGCCAGGGCTTCGGCCTGCGGGCTTGCCCGGATCAGAGGCCGGCCAGGGCTTCGGCCTGCGGGCTTGCCCGGATCAGAGGCCGGCCAGGGCTTCGGCCAGCGGCGCGAGATCGGCGAAAGAAAAGCCCCCGTCGGCGCCCAGCGGCTGGAGCAGGACGTGGTCCGCGCCGGCGTCCAGGTGCTGCCGGGTCCGCGCGGCGATCACGGACGGGCCGCGCGGGATGAGTGCGTCGATCAGCCGCTCGCTGCCGGCCCCGTCGGTGTCCTCGGTCCCGTAGCCGAACCGGCGCAGGTTGGACACGTAGTTCGGCAACTGCAGGTAGCGGGACGAATAGGCACGCGCGGCGGACAGTGCGGCCGAACGGTCCGATTCCAGGACCACCGCCATCTCGGGGATCAGCAGCGGTTCGGGCCCGAGCACCTGCCGCGCGAACGACGTGTGCTCGACGGGGACGAAGTACGGGTGCGCCCCGTCGGCCTCGTCCCGGGACAGTTCCAGCATCCTCGGCCCGAGGGCGGCGAGCACGCGTGGCACCCGCTGCCCGGTGGGCGGCTCGGCCGGATGCCCGGCCGGGTGATCCATCTCGGCGAGGTAGCGCGCCATGGCCGAGTACGGGCGGTCGTAGGACCGGCCCAGCTTCTCGACCGCCGGCGCGTGGCTGACGCCGAGGCCGAGGACGAAGCGGCCGGGGAAGCCCTTGGCCAGGGTGTCGGCGCCCTGGCGCATGTCGGACGGTGGCCGCCCCCAGATGCTGGCGATCCCGGTCCCGATGATGAGCCGTTCGGACCCATCGAGCAGGCTGACCAGCTGGGTGAATGCGTCCGGGGCCAGATGGCTGCCGCCGATCCACAGGGAGCCGAAGCCCTGCTTCTCGACGGCGGCGGCCAGGTCCCGGCTGCCGGCCCCGAAACGTTCGGGGGGTGGCGCCCAGATCCCGGTGGGGCCCAGGCTCTGGCGCAGCGCGGTGAGGTTGTCGGTGTCCGGGGTGGTCATCGCGGCCCCTCTCAGAAGGCGTCGGTCCGTCCGTGCGTCCGGGTGCTGTCCCCGCGCGTCCAGGTGCGTCCGGGTGCGTCCGGGTGCGTCCGGGTGCTCAGAAGGCGTCGGTGATGGCGGCAACCTCGTCCTGGTCCAGCTTGATGCTGGCCGCGGCGATGTTCGCCTCGACGTGCTCCGGCGAGCCGGATCCGGGGATGGGCAGGATCTGCGGCGACCGGGCCAGCAGCCACGCGAGCACGATCTGGCGGGGGGTGTACCCGTGGTTGCGGGCGGCGTGGGTGATCACGTCCACCTCGTCGGCCTCCTGGATCGGCGCCCACGGCAGGAACGCCAGCTCTTCCTGCTCACACAGGTCGACCATCGATTCCGACGTGCGGTCGACGACGTTGTAGCGGTTCTGCACGGACACGATCGGCGTGATCTTCTCGGCCCGCTGGAGCTGGTCCTCCGTCACGTTCGAGATGCCGAGGTGCCGGATCTTTCCCTGGTCCTTGAGCTCCGCGAGCGCGCCGACCGACTCCTCCAGCGGGACCTTCGGGTCGGGCCGGTGGAGCTGGTACAGGTCGATCCGCTCGACCCGGAGCCGGCTCAGGCTGCCTTCGAGCGCCTCACGCAGATGCTCGGGACGCCCATCCGCGTCCCAGCGGCCCGGGCCGGGCCGGACCAGGCCGCCCTTGGTCGCGATCACCAGGTCGTCCGGATACGGGTGCAGGGTCTCGGCGATCAGCGTCTCGCTGACGTACGGACCGTAAGAGTCGGCGCTGTCGATGAAGTTCACGCCCAGCTCGACCGCGCGCTTGATGGCCGCCTTGGCCCGGCCGAGATCCGGTGGCTCGCCCCAGATACCCTCACCCGTGATCCGCATCGCGCCGAATCCAAGCCGGTTGACGGTCAGGTCACCGCCGACGTCGATCGTTCCTGCTTCCGCCGCGTTGGGCTTAACGGTCATCAGTACCTCCTCGGTTGTGATTCCAGCTTTTCAGGCGTGCCCCGGTCCGCTGCGCGCGGGGACCGCCATCGGGCCGTGGCCGGCCCGGTGCCGGCCGTGCTGCTTCCTGGGGCGCCGGCCGGGCTGGTTCCCGGGCCGCTGGCCGTCCGCGTGGGAAACGAGGGCAGGCTGTGACCGCCACCAGCGAGTCAAACTAGTCACCAAGATCGCAAGCGAGACCCGGTACGCGGCATTCCGGATTCCGGCAAGATTTTGCCTTCGGCCCGAACTTAGTGGCGCCGGGGTCTCTGCCAGGCCGAGGCCTGGCCAGGCCGCGGTGGGCGGCCGGTGGTGGGCGGCCGATGGCGGGCCGTTTACGTGCGGCGTGCGGAGCCGGGCGGCCGGAGGTCTCAGGCGGCGCTGGGCTCCCGGAGGTACGTGGCCCACTGCGGGTCGCCGTCGTGGGCGACGCCGATCAAGCGCCAGTGCGCGCCTCGTGGCACGGCGGGTGGCACCGCGAGCGTCCAGCCGAGCTCCTCCAGCAGCCGGTCGGCCTTCCGGTGGTTACACGTCGTGCAGGACGCGACGCAGTTCTCCCAGGAATGGGGACCGCCGCGGCTGCGCGGGATCACATGATCGATGGTCTCGGCTTTCCGGTCGCAGTACGCACACCGGTAGTTGTCCCGCCGCATCAGCGCCGCCCGGGTCAGCGGTACCCGGTTCCGGTACGGGATGCGGACGTAGCGGCGGAGCCGGATGACCGACGGAGTGGCCAGGGTGACCGACGCGGAGTGCAGGGTGCCCCCGGCGGTGTCATCGTGAACTATCTCAGCTTTCCCGCTGAGCACCAGGCACACGGCGCGGCGCAGCCCCACTGTGGTGAGCGGCTCATACGTGACATTGAGCAGCAGGACTCGTCGCACTACCACCTCCGCCGGGCGGTTTCGCATCAGAGGAGCACTGTGTTCCTAGTGTGTCCGCTGAATCGCGTCGCCGCTACTACATAAGAGTAAACACGCAGGAGAGTCCCCGTGTCGCCGCCACATCCCCGACGGAACATCTGTGACCGCTTTGCGGCGCGCCGTCACCGGACGGTGATCGGCCGGGTTAGCGGGGTCCGCGGCGGGGGCCGCTGGGTCAGCGGCCGGCGGACAGCCGTGTGTCCGGAGCGGGATGGGCGCCGCGGCCCGGTGAACGTGGATGCGGCCGGAGGGACGGCCTGGACAGCGGGGGCGGACGGTTAGGGTCCTGCCATGACCGGAACGGCCGCGCGCAAGCCCGGTCCTTCAGCTTCAGGGCGGGGTTAGCCCGGAAGTTGCGTTTGCCGGCGTTCTTTGCTGCTCGATGTACTGTCGGATGATGCTCAGCGGCGCACCGCCGCAGTATGCGGCGAAGGAGGACGGGGTCAGAAATGCCCGTGCATGATGTGCCGGTTCACCCGGCCGGTGAACTCCGACCGCAGCGTGCGGGCCGGCGCGCCCTTGAGGCTGTTCGCCAGCGCGGGGACGGCCACCTTGGGGCGGGTACTCCGCCAGCAGGTGCACGTGATCATCCTCCCCGTTGAACTCGCGCAGCTCCGCGCCGACGTCACCGCAGACCTTCCGCATCGTGTCCTGGCAGCAGGGGAGGATTTCTGCGCCGGGCACGCCACGCTGGTACGTCGTCACGACGGCCAAATGGACGTAGAGCGCGCCTGCCGCGGCGGTGTTCCTAGGCGATTGTCATAGGCCAGTGGCATGCTCTGGTGTTGTGCAGGTCAGGTACCGGTACCGTCTCTACCCGTCGCCGGGGCAGCAGCAGGCCCTGGCGCGCGCGTTTGGCTGCGCCCGGGTGGTGTACAACGACTGCCTGCGGTTGCGGGATGCCTGCCACGCGGCCGGGGAGAAGATCAGCGACACCGAGGTGCAGCGTCGGGTGATCACCCTGGCCAAGCACACCCCGGACCGGGCCTGGCTGGGGGAGGTCGCCTCGGTGGCACTGGTGCAGGCCTGCAACGATGCCCGCCGCGCCTACCGGAACTGGTTCGATTCCCTGTCCGGCAGGCGGAAGGGCCGCAGGGCGGGGCATCCGGTGTTCCGGCGCAAGCACCAGCGGCAGTCCATCCGGCTCACTCGGAACGGGTTCGCCCTGCACGGGCAGCGGCTGTACGTCGCCAAGGTCGGGGACATCAAGGCGGAATGGTCCCGTGCGCTGCCGTCTGTCCCGTCGTCGGTCACGGTGATCAAGGAACCGGACGGCCGGTACTACGCCTCGTTCGTGGTGGAACGCGAGGCCACGCCGCTGCCCGCCTGCGACCGCGAGGTCGGGATCGACCTGGGGCTGGCCAGCCTGGCTGTCACTTCGGGCGGGGATGTCATCGCGAACCCGCGGTTCCTGCGGACGGCGCAGCGGCGGCTGAGGAAGGCTCAGCGGGTCCTGTCCCGCAGGCAGAAAGGTTCCGCCAACCGGGCCAGGGCCCGGCACCGGGTCGCGGTCCTGCACCGCACGGCGCGGGAGACGCGGCTCGATCACGCGCATAAGACGGCGCTGCGGCTGGTCCGCGACAATCAAGCGGTCTACGCCGAAGATCTCGCCGTCAGCGGGCTGATGCGCACGAAGCTGGCCAAGTCCGTACACGACGCCGGCTGGTCGCAGCTCCTGCGGCTGATTGAGGAGAAGGCAGCGCAGTACGGGCGCACGTTCGCCAGGATCGGCCGGTTCGAGCCCACCAGCCAGGTGTGCTCGGCCTGCGGGGTAAAGGACGGCCCCAAGCCGCTGCATGTCCGCGAGTGGACGTGCGCGGCGTGCGGGACCGTCCACGACCGGGACGTGAACGCGGCAAAGAACATATTGGCGGCCGGGCGGGCCGACAATCCAAACGCCTGCCGAGCCGGCGTCAGACCACCCCGCGTGGCAGCCGGCGCTGAAACAGGAACCCACCGGAGCGCGGCGTGAACCGCGCTGGGGGAATCCCCGCCGTTCACGGCAGGGAGGACGTCAACGCAGATCAGTACCCGTCCGCGCGGCGCCTGGACATCAGCGAGGAGCTGTCCGGGCACCGGGTCAGTGACCCCTACCGGTGGCTCGAAGATCCCGACAGTGACGAAACACACACATGGCTCCGGGCACAGGACGAACTGTTCCACGGCTACGCCAACGTGCTGCCGGGAGCCGGCGCGCTGGCCGAGCGGATCCTGGAGCTCACCGGGACAGGCCATATCGGTGTCCCAGTGTGGCGGGGCGGCCGCCGGTTCTTCACCCGGCGCATGCCCGGCCAGGAGCACGCGGTGGTGTGCGCGGCCGATCCCGGCGCGGGCGTGGCTGATCCCGGCGCCGGGCGTGTGCTGATCGACCCGATGGTCGTCGACCCGACCGGGCGGACCACACTCGACAGCTGGCAGCCGGACAAGGAGGGCCGGTCCCTGGCCTACCAGCTGTCGGAGGGCGGCAGCGAGGAGTCAATGCTGCGCGTCATGGACGTGGAGACGGGCGAGCTGGTGGACGGGCCGATCGACCGCTGCCGCTACTCCCGCATCGCGTGGCTGCCCGGCGGCAAGGCGTTCTATTACACGCGGCGGCTGCCGCCGGACGAGGTGCCCGCCGGGGAAGAGCAGTACCATCGCCGCGTCTACCTGCACCGGGTCGGCTCACCGGCCGAGGACGACGTGCTGATCTTCGGCGAGGGACGCGACAAGACCACGTACTATGCGGCCGCGGTGAGCCGGGACGGCCGGTGGCTGACGATCAGCGCCGCGCGCGGCACCGAACCCCGCAACGATCTGTGGATCGCCGACCTGACCGCTTCCGACCTGTCCGCGCCGGCCCTCCAGCCGGTGCAGGTTGGCGCCGACGCCCGGACCGGCGTGCGGGTCGGGCGGGACGGCCGGCTGTACGTGTACACCGACGCCGGGGCGCCGCGGGGCCGGCTCGCGGTCGCGGATCCGGCGAACCCGGGCCCCGAGGCGTGGCAGGACCTGGTGCCCACCGATCCCGAAGCGGTGCTGGAGGGTTACGCCATTCTCGACGGCCAGCCGGAAACGGAAGCGCGGCCCGGAGGCCAGCCAGAGCCGGGAGCGCAGCCAGAGCCGGGAGCGCAGCCAGAAATGGAGGCACGGCCGGTCCTGCTGGTTGTCTGGACCCGGCACGCCATCAGCGAGATCACCGTGCATGACCTGGCGACGGGTGAGCGGACCGCGACCGTACCGCTGCCGGGGCCGGGCAGCGCCGGCGGGATCAGCGAACGGCCGGAAGGCGGCCATGAGGCGTGGTTCGTCTATACCGACAACACCACGCCCGCTACCGTCCTGCACTACGACGCGCATACCAGCCGGACCCAGGTGTGGGCGCGGCCACCGGGCGCGGTGGAGGCTCCGCCGGTGACCGCGCGGCAGATCGCCTACCGGTCCGCAGACGGCACCGAGGTCCGCATGCTCGTCGTATCCGGCGAGGACACCCGCGCCGCCGGGGAGGCGGAGGGAAGGCCGGCGACTCCGAGGCCAGCCATTCTGTACGGCTACGGCGGCTTCGGCATCAGCCTCACACCCGGGTACTCCTCGACGGTCCTCGCGTGGGTGGAGGCGGGCGGTGTCTACGCCATCGCCGGCCTGCGCGGAGGCAGCGAGGAGGGTGAGGAATGGCACCGGGCCGGAATGCTCGACCGCCGGCGATGCGTCTTCGACGACTTCCACGCCGCAGCCGGGAAGCTCATCGCCGACGGCTGGACCACGCGGGAACAGCTGGGCATCTACGGCGGGTCCAACGGCGGCCTGCTGGTCGGCGCGGCGATCACCCAGCGGCCTGAGCTGTACGCGGCCGCGGTGTGCTCCGCGCCGCTGCTCGACATGGTGCGGTACGAGCAGTTCGGCCTGGGTGAGACCTGGAACACCGAGTACGGCACGGCCGCTGACGCCGAGCAGCTGGGCTGGCTGCTCTCGTACTCGCCGTACCACCACGTCACCGAGGGCGTGGCCTACCCGAGCGTGCTGTTCACGGTGTTCGACAACGACACCCGGGTCGATCCGATGCACGCCCGCAAGATGTGCGCGGCGCTCCAGTACGCGACGTCGGCACCGCCGCGGGAACGGCCCATCATGCTGCGCCGCGAGGCCGACGTGGGCCACTCCAGCCGCTCGGTCAGCCGGTCGGTCGCCCTGTCCGCGGACATCCTGGCCTTCCTGGCCGCGCACACCGGCCTGCCGCTCGCCTGAGCCGCGCGTGTCCGGTACGGAGGGGCGGGCGTGAGTTGGCGAGGCGCCCCGCCGACCATCAGGGGCGCCCTCGGGGGGGTTGAGGGCATGATCGGCGGGGCGCGCTCTTGGGCTGTTTCAGGGCTGGCGTGTACCGCCTTGGCCGGAAACAACCACTTGAAGAATCAGGCATCAGGCTGACCATTGGCTGTAAGTTACCATCAAGTAATCTTAGTGTTTGGTGAAAGTATTTTCTATTTCTGAGGGCGGTGGGGGTACGGCGAAATGCGGGGCCGTGGCGCAGCGTGGGACGGCAGCGAACTGCGGGCCGCCAGTGAGGCCGGACCGCCACGATCGCCGATGACGCCAGATCCTGCCGGAGCCGGACGTACCTCCAGACGCCAGATCCTGCCGGAGCCGCGCGTACCTCCCAGGATGTGGCCGCCTACCATGCCCGGGCGCTGGTGACGCGTGGCGAGCAGGCCCGCTAAGGGGGCGTAGCCGGCCACTATAGGGAGGCCGGGAGCGCCTGGTACAGGCGGATGGGCGCTCACGCTCCAGGAAGGATCTCGTGTTTGCTCTCGTTCCCTTCAAGGGCCTTGACCTGTCCCAGGCGCCCGTCACGCTCACCGGAAGCTGCGGGCACGATCCGGGCATCGCATGCCGCTTCGTCTGGGACGTATCCCACAGCGGCACGGCTGCCCGGCTGACGGCCGTCTACCTCGCCGGCCCCGCCAACCTGGTGCTGCGGCTGGCGTGGCTGGTCTTCCTCGCGCTGGTCGCCCGCGCGCTCGTGCACCGGCTCATCAACCGGGTCACCACCCGGGCGGCGGACGCCCCGTTGCACAGCCGCCTGCGGCAGAACCACGACGCCGCACCCCGGCGGAACCGCTGGCGGCGCAGGCGGCGGCGCGTGGCCACGGAAACCGTGCTGGCCGGGGCGGATACCCCGGCCGACGGCCTGCCCCTGCCACCCGCCGGGGTATCCGCGGCGACAGCCGTGCACGAGGCGGCGTCCGAACGGCGGCACCAGCGGGCGCACGCCCTCGGCTCCATCCTCCGCAACGCCGCCTCCGTCACGATCTTCGCGATCGCCGTCGCGATCGGCCTGGGGGACCTCGGGGTCAACCTGGCCCCGGTCCTGGCCAGCGCCGGGGTGGTGGGCATCGCGGTGGGCTTCGGCGCGCAGAACCTGGTGCGGGACTTCCTGGCCGGCATCTTCATGCTGCTGGAGGACCAGTACGGCGTCGGCGACGTCATCAACATCGGCGACGCGACCGGCACCGTGGAGGCGGTGAGCCTGCGCACCACGCGGCTGCGCGACGTGAACGGGGTGGTCTGGCACCTCCGCAACGGCGCGCTGGAGAAGGTGGGGAACGAGTCGCAGGGCTGGGCCCGGGCCGTGGTCGACATCCCCGTCCCACCCGAGCTGGAGATCGGGGATACCCGCACGCTGATGGAGTGCGCGGCCGGCAGCATGTGGAAGGAACGGCGCTGGCGCAAGCTCATGCTGGAAAAGCCCGAGGTATGGGGGGTTCAGGACATCTCGGCGTCACAGATCGTGATGCGGGTGGTGGCCAAGACGCTGCCGCTGCGGCAGTGGGAGGTGGGCCGTGAACTGCGGGAGCGGGTGCTGTCCGCGATCGATGCCGCCGCCGTCGAACAAGCCCGGCCGACCGCGGCCACGACGCCGCGCCGGACCGCGACCGCGCTTGACCCGGGCAGCGCCCCGAGCCGCACCAGGGCAGCCAAGACTCCCGTCAAGGCCCGGGTCAGCCAGCCCGGCGATGTCCTCGTCGGGTCGAATGGAGCCGGTGAAACCGCCGAACGAAGCCCTGGTTCGCGTAGCCACTCCCGCCAGGAGCACAGCACCGGGGAGGCGAACGGCACTGCCCCGGCCGGGGTGAGCCCGGAGACCGGAACGGAACGAGAGGCCGGAGCACGCGCAGCAGAAGACAGCGGCCCGGGCCCCGCCGGGCAAGCGGCCGAGCACGAGCCGCCGGCCGCGCCATAGGCTGGTGGTAATCATGGACATTCAGCCAGCCCCATCCGCAGGGGGCGACAACACGCCTGCCAGCCCGGCGCCCCCCACGCCGGGCCGGGAGCCACACTCGTTCTACGAAGCCGTCGGCGGCGAGGACACGTTCACCCGGCTGGTGCACCGGTTCTACGAGCTGGTGGCCGACGACCCGGAGCTGCGGCCGGTGTACCCGGCCAAGGATCTGGGGCCCGCCGAGGAACACCTCGGGCTGTTCCTCATCCAGTACTGGGGCGGCCCGCAGACCTACAACGAGCTGCGCGGGCATCCCCGGCTGCGGATGCGGCACGCGCGGTTCGTGATCGGCGAGGCCGAACGAGACGCCTGGCTGCGTCACATGCGGACCGCGCTGGACGAACTGGCTCTGGACGAGGCGCTGGACGCGCAGCTGTGGGACTACCTGGTCATGGCCGCGCACAGCCTGGTGAACCGCCCGTCGAGCCCCGGCGGCCGTGATCTCGGGCTGACGCCGCAGCTCTCATGATCGGTGTTGATTTCCCGCAGGATGTGCGGAAACCAACGCCGATCACCCAAACTGCGGGAGCGCTGACGGGGATAATGGCGGGGTGGGCGGGGATCGTGCTGATTTCTTCGTTAGTCACGCCGGGGCGGATCGGGCATGGGCGGAGTGGGTGGCCTGGCAGTTAATTGACGCTGGGTACACGGTCGAGCTGGATGTGTGGGACTGGGGCGCCGGCCGGAATGTGATGCTGGCGATGAGTGATGCGCTGGCCCGTTGCGACCGGGTGGTCGCGCTGTTCTCGGCGGCGTACTTCGACCGGTCCCGGTACACCACTGAGGAGTGGACCGCGGCGCTGCTGCACCGGCCTGGTGGCCAGGGCGGCCGCCTGGTACCGATCCGGGTGGAGGAGGTGCCGCCTGCGGAGATGCCGGACGTGCTGCAGTCCCTGCTGTTCTGTGACCTGTTCGGAGCGGACGCTGACGAGGCCCGGCGGATCTTGCTGGCGGCCGTCCGGGGCCCGGAGCGCCCGGGCGGGGAACCAGTTTTCCCGGGGCGGGGCACGCCGGGCGGCCTGCGGAAGCTGGGGGGCTCGGGTCCACGGCTGCCGGGCAGCTTGCCCCGGGTGTGGAATATCCCGGCCCGCAACCCCGGGTTCACCGGCCGGGACGAGATCCTGGTGGCGGTGCGGGAGCGGCTGCTGACCGGGGACGCGGCCGTGGTGCAGGCGTTCCAGGGAATGGGCGGGGTGGGCAAGACCCAGCTGGCGGCGGAGTACGCGCACCGGTTCGCCGGAGCCTACGACCTGGCCTGGTGGGTCAACTGTGAGCAGGCCGGGCTGATCGGGGATCAGTTCGCCGCCTTGGGCACCGCGCTGGGATGCCTGCAGCCGGGGGCAGCCACCGAGGTGGTACGGGCGGCGGTGCTGGGCGAACTGCGGGAGCGGGGGCGGTGGCTGCTGGTCTTCGACAACGCCGAGAAACCCGCCGACATAGCCGGCTGGCTGCCCGGCGGCGGGCACACGCTCATCAGCTCGCGGGAACGTAAGTGGGCGGAGATTGCCGCGCCGATCGAGGTGGATGTGCTGGCGCGGCCGGAATCGGTGGCGATCCTGCAGGGCCGGACTACCGGACTCGGTGCGGCCGATGCGGACCGGCTCGCCGGCCAGCTGGGTGACCTGCCGCTGGCCGTCGCGCAGGCCGCCGGGTTCATGGCCGAGACCGGCATGGCGGCTGCGGAGTACCTGGGGCTGTTGCGCACCCAGGCCGGGCGGCTCCTGGCTGAGGGGGCGCCGGGATCCTATCCGCGGTCGCTGGCCGCTGCGACACAACTGATCGCTGACCGGCTCGACCGTGATGATCCGGCCGCCGCTCAGCTGGCCAGCGTGTGCGCGTTCCTGGCCCCCGAACCCATTCCCGAGGACCTGTTCACCAGCGCCCCAGGCGAGCTGCCCGGCGACCTGGCGGCCCGGGCCGCCGATCCGCTGGCCTGGCGGCAGACCCTGGCCCACCTCACCCGGCAGTCGCTGGCACGGGTCGACCAGCGCGGGCTCGTGATGCACCGGCTCACCCAGGCCATCCTCCGCGACCGGCTCACCCCCGCGCAGGCCGCCGGCGCCCGCGACCGTAGCGAAGCCATCCTGGCCGCCAGTCACCCCCGCGACCCGGATAACCCGGTCACCTGGCCAAGATGGGCCGTACTGATGCCGCACCTGCTGGCCGCCGACCTCGCCGCCGCCGGCAACCACGATCTGCGCTGGATGGCCTGCAATGCGTGTTACTACCTGGTGGCCCGCGGCGACACCCGCACGGGCCTTGACCTCGCCCGACATCTGCGTCAGCACTGGCGCGACCGGCTCGGCAGCGACAACCACCACGTGCTGACGACCGCCGACTATGTTGCCCTGGCGCTCCGCGCAATGGGGCACTACGCCGAGGCCCGCGACCTGGACCAGGACACCCTGGACCGCCGCCGCCGGGCCCTGGGCGACGACCACCCCGACACCCTGGCCTCCGCCGATAACCTCGCCATCGACCTGCGCGCGCTGGGTGAGGCAGACGGCGAATCCTGACGCCTCACCCGGCCGGGCAGCTAGGCCCGGCAAGCTGGGCGGTCAGGTGCGGGTGAGCTTGCGGTAGGTGACGCGGTGCGGGCGGGCGGCTTCGGCGCCGAGGCGCTCGATCTTGTTCTTCTCGTAGGCGTCGAAGTTGCCCTCGAACCAGAACCAGTTCGCCTCGCCTTCCCACGCGAGGATGTGCGTGGCGATCCGGTCGAGGAACCACCGGTCGTGGCTCGTGATCACGGCGCAGCCGGGGAAGTCGAGCAGCGCGTTCTCCAGCGAGGAGAGCGTCTCCACGTCCAGGTCGTTGGTCGGCTCGTCCAGGAGCAGCAGGTTGCCGCCCTTCTTCAGGGTGAGCGCCAGGTTGACGCGGTTCCGCTCACCACCGGAGAGCACCCCGGCCAGCTTCTGCTGGTCCGGGCCCTTGAAGCCGAACGCGGCCACGTAGGCGCGGCTGGGGATCTCGGTGTGGCCGACGTTGATGTGCGTTTCCCCGTCAGAGATCGCCTGCCAGACGTTCTTATCCGGGGCGATCCGCTCGCGGCTCTGATCGACGTAGGAGATCTCCACCGTCTCGCCGACCCGGATGATGCCGGCGTCAGGCTTCTCCTCGCCGACGATCATCTTGAACAGGGTCGTCTTGCCGACGCCGTTGGGGCCGATGACGCCGACGATACCGTTGCGCGGCAGCGAGAAGCTCAGGCCGTCGAACAGCACCCGTTCGCCGAACCCCTTGACCAGGCCCTCGGTCTCGACCACGAGGCTGCCGAGCCGCGGGCCCGGCGGGATCTGGATCTCCTCGAAGTCGAGCTTGCGCCGGGAGTCCGCCTCGGCGGCCATCTCCTCGTAGCGCTGGAGCCGGGCCCGGCTCTTCGCCTGCCGCGCCCGCGGGTTGGACCGCACCCACTCCAGTTCGTCTTCGAGGCGCTTGCGCCGCTTGACGTCCTTGGCGCCCTCCACCTTGATCCGGGATGCCTTGGTGTCCAGGTAGGTGGAGTAGTTGCCCTGGTAGGGGTAGGCGTGGCCGCGATCGAGCTCGAGGATCCACTGGGCCGCGTTCTCGAGGAAGTACCGGTCGTGGGTGACGGCGACGACCGTTCCCGCGTAGTTCTCCAGGTGCTGCTCCAGCCACTGGACGCTCTCCGCGTCGAGGTGGTTGGTGGGCTCGTCGAGGAGCAGCAGGTCCGGCTGGGACAGCAGCAGGCGGCACAGCGCGACCCGGCGCCGTTCACCGCCGGACAGCTGCCGCACGCTCGCGTCCGGAGGCGGGCAGCGCAGCGCGTCCATCGCCTGCTCGAGCTGGCTGTCGAGATCCCACCCGTCGCGGTGGTCGAGCTGCTCCTGCAGGCGGCCCATTTCCTCGAGCATCTCGTCGGAGTACTCGGTGGCCATCTTCTCGGCGATCTCGTTGTATTTGTCGAGCATCGCCTTGGTCTCGGCGACACCCTCCTCGACGTTGCCAAGAACCGTCTTGTCCTCGTTGAGCTGTGGCTCCTGGGAGAGCAGCCCGACCGTGTAGCCGGGCATCAGCCGGGCCTCACCGTTGGAGGGCTGGTCGACCCCGGCCATCAGCCTCAGCAGCGTGGACTTGCCGGTACCGTTCGGCCCCACGACGCCGATCTTGGCTCCCGGCAGGAACGACAGCGTCACGTCGTCGAGAATTACCTTGTCGCCGTACGCCTTGCGCACGGCACGCATCTGGTAAATGAACTCCGGCATGGCACCTAGCGTATTCGGCCCAGCCGGCCAGCCAGGCCGCCGGGCTTACGGCCTACGCCGTGGAATCGCCCGTCCCGCCGCCGGGGCCCCCCGCGGCGGGCCCCGGCTCCGGCGCGTCCTGGCCTAAAGCCGCCGGATCGGGGGTCTGGTCGTCGTGGCCGTCCAGCCGCGGCTGGCCGTCCGGTGAGTGCACGCAGACCTGGTCGCGCCCGGCGTCCTTGGCCCGGTAGAGGGCGAGGTCCGCCGCGGCCAGCAGCTCGAACAGGTCACGACCGTGTACCCCGAGGACCGCGATCCCGATCGAGATCGTCACGTTGACCGCGTCGGTGTCCGTGTAGACCCCCATGACGCTGGCCCGGTGCCGCAGCCGTTCGGCGATCTTGCACGCCTCGTCGGTATCCGCACGCGGCAGCAGGACGACAAACTCCTCGCCGCCGAACCGGCCCACCACGTCCGAGCCGCGCACCTGCTGGCGCAGTTCGGCGGCAAGACCACGCAGCACGTCATCCCCGGCGAGGTGGCCGTAGGTGTCGTTGACGCGCTTGAAATGGTCCACGTCGCAGAGCAGCAGCGCGAGCGGCTCCCCCGCCCGCCGCGCCCGCGCGATCTCCGTGTCGGCTTCCCGCTGCCACGCGGTCGCGTTCAGCAGGCCGGTCTTGGCGTCGGTGCGCGCGGCGGCCTGCAGTTGCTGGTGCATCAGGCTGCGCTGCAGGACGATCACCGGCGGCAGCGCCACACAGAGCAGGACCGGGCTCAGCGCGCAGGCGATCACCACCAGGACACCGACGCAGATCTCGGTCAGGTCCAGCAGCAGGCTCTCCCGGTCCCACAGCACCTCCGCCCAGCGGGCCTGCGGCTGGGCGGCGTGCGCGGCCACGGCCACCATGGCCGTGTTGAGCACGTTGAACAGGACCCCGCAGCCGATCGCGGCCAGCACGACCGCGGGCCGCGTGAACCAGGCGTGCGGCGCGGGATGGGCGAGCCAGGGCACCGAGCGCGTCGCCGCGGCCGCCGGGCCGACGTGCCGGAACACCGTCGACGCCGACGCCCCCGCCAGCCCGAGCGCCGCCGAGCTGAACAGCCGCCGGTAGGCCGGTGTGCGCCGGACCCGCAGGTACAGCAGCGCGCCCAGGGCGATCGGGGCAACCAGCGCGTAGACCGGCGGCAGCAGCAGGGCGATCGGCAGCCACCACGCCGACAGCAGGTCGCGGGAGACGCCGGTCGGCTGGCCCAGGCGCCTGGTCGCCTCGATGCAGATCGCGCCGCACAGCAGCAGGGCCCCAAACAGCGCCACGTCGGCCGTCCGTATCGACGTGTGCAGGATCCCCCGCACGGTGAGGCCGAGATCAGCGGAGATGATGGCGAAGACGTACCCGACCACGGACGACGGCAGGGCAAAGAGCTGCCAGCTTCGCGGCCGGCCGAGACGGCGGAGGAAGCCGCGGGAGGGCACTCGCTGAGTCATGACCTGGTCGGCTGCCGACATGCCTCTCGCCTGTCACTATTCGGGTCTACATGGCAACTCTACGTGGCCAACTTGACGGTCGCATCACTTTCAGTAACATTCGGAAAACGTTACGTGTGTTTTCTGAGGCGAACCGGTATGTTGGGGTCCACACGGGATGGTTACATAGGCAGATCACCTGCCTGCTAAGCGTCACTCCGCCCCGCACGGCCACCTGACCGCATCCCCCGAAGACACAGGTGCATGAGGAGAGTGGGTTCCATGCAAGGGGTCATCTGGACCTGACTCCGGTGCCACTAACCGGACCCGGGGCGTAACCGGACCCGGGCGCCGTCAGCCGGCGGCGGGCTCTGCCGCTGACGCGCTCAGGTCATGCTGCAGCCCGGCGACGGCCTGGTCGCCGAACATCCCGTCGCCGTCGCCAGTTCCAGCCAGTGCGCCGGTCTCGGCCGGGCCGGGGTCGTCCTCAACTTCGAGGCCCGCCCTGATCGCCTCGCCGCGGGCCAGTGCGGAGAGGTCGGCGGACGCGCGCTGAGTCGACCTGAACTCCGCGGTGCCGCGGGACAGGTCGTAGCCGATGGTGTCGGCTTCGACCTCGACGTCGAAGCGCTGCACACCGTTACGGTCCTGGTAGCTCCGGGTCCGGAGCTTCCCGGCCACGACGATCGGCTGTCCCTTGCGCAGGCTGCTCTTCGCGTTACGGGCCAGCGACCGCTTGCACCGGACCGAATAGAACGACGTCTCACCGTTACGCCACTCCCCCGTCTCCCGGTCGAGCCAGCTGTTGGTCGACCCGATGCGCAGGTTCGCGACGTCGCCGTCGTCAAAAGCATTCAGTCTCGGCTCGGTGGCCACGAAACCGACCAGCGTCACGTATCCGGGCTTGCTCATCTCGATCCTCCTGCGGTCTGGCGGCGGAGCGCCGCCGGTGCCCAGCCGCCCGGCGTTCGGTTCGCCGGGCCACTTCCACCCTGGCTGACCGCAGCGGAGCCGCGAGAGCCCAGCCGCATCCCTGTGGATAACCGCGCCGTTATCCACACACCGGCAGACCGAGGCTTCCACTTCAGACGCCGGCGAGTCATAATGCGCGGCCGCTCACCGCCGGGACAGGCCGTCCAGGAGGCTCATCTCTCCGGCGCTCAGGGAGAACCCGGACAGTGCGAAGTTGGCCGCGATCCGGGCGGGGTCCGCCGATTTCGGGATGACCGGGATGCCGTGCTGAAGGTGCCAGCGGAGCACGATCTGGGCCGGCGTCACGTGCTTCCGTTCGGCCAGTTGCGTGAGCGTCCGGTCGCGGAGGTTCGTGCCTTTGAGCGAGCTGTACCCCTCGACGACGACGCCGCGCTCCCGCATCGCGGCCAGCAGCTTGGGGTCGTAGCCGGGCAGGCTCCACGGAATCTGGTTGACCGGCGGGTGCTCGCCGCTGGTCCGGGTCAGCTCATCGATCTGCGCGATGTCGTAGTTGCTGACGCCCACGGCACGGGCCAGTCCCTGGTCGCGGATCGCGAGGAACTGCGCCCATACCCGCGGGGACGCCGAGCCCCGCGGCGGCCAGTGCACCAGCCACAGGTCCACGTGATCAGTGCCCAGCGCCCGGAGACTGGCGTCGATCGTCGCCCGCTCGCGGCCGGCGTTTCCCGGCGGCAGCTTGGTGGTGATGAACACGTCACGGCGATCGAGGCCGCTGTCCCGCACGGCGCGGCCCACTTCCGCCTCGTTCTGATACATGGTCGCGGTGTCGACGTGCCGGTATCCGGTCTCCAGCGCGAAGCGGACCGCTTCGTAGGCGCGCTGGCCGCGCAACCGCCACGTGCCGAACCCCACCATCGGCATCGTCACCCCGCGGCCCAGGTCCACTCCGGTGCGCGTCGTTTCGTCAGTCATAGGTCAATTCTCCCAGTGGGCCGCCGCCCGGAAAAGTGATGGGCACGTCCGCGGGCGGCTGATAATTTCCGGGTCGTGCGGCGAATTTCGGTGGTCGGCAACTCGGGGGCGGGTAAATCCACCCTCGCACGCCAGCTCGCCCGGAACCTCGGCGTGCCCTTCGTGGAACTCGACGCGATCTATCACCAGCCAGGCTGGGCTCCGCTGGCCGCCGACGAGTTCCAGGCCCGGGTCGCGGAGGTGACCGCAGGCGACGCGTGGGTCATCGATGGGAACTACAGCGCCGTCCGGCCCCTGGTCTGGGCGCGCGCGGACACGGTGATCTGGATCGACCCGCCCCGGCACCGCGTGATGCGCCAGGTCATCTGGCGCACGCTCCGCCGGGCCGCCTTCCGCGTCGAGCTGTGGAACGGCAACCGGGAACGATGGGCCAACCTGTTCACCTGGGAGCCGGAGAACTCGGTCATCGCGTGGGCGTGGCACCGGCACGCGGTCTACCGGCGGAGGTACGGGACGGCCCCAAACGATCCGGCGCACTCCCATCTGACGTTCGTTCGGCTGCAAAACCGCGGTGCGATCCGGCACTTCCTCGCGGCGGCCAGCCAGAACGCGACCTCCGCGCCGCGGGATCCGTGAGGCCGCCGGGCACGCAGGCCCCCTCGCGTGGGAGATCGCAAACGGTCTCCGGGGGACCTCGCGAGGGGGCGGCGGCTCAGGCGGCGACCAGTTCGGATGGCTCGGCGATGACGTCGACCAGGGCCCCGTTCCGCATAACCGTGATCGCGAGCGGCTTGCCGATCGCCTCCGCAAACATCAGCCGTTGCAGGTCCTGGGCGGTGGCGACCGGGTTTCCCGCCGCCGACAGGAGCAGGTCACCGGGACGCAGGCCGGCCCGGCTGGCCGGGCCGCCGGGGACGACCTCGGCCACCCGGAGCCCGCTGGCGCGGCCGATCCGCTCCTGCCAGGGCGCCGCCAGCGGCGCGGGCACCGTGACCAGGCCCAGGTAGGCGCGGCGGACACGCCCGTCACGCATGAGCGTGGAGACGATCCTGCGGGTGGTGGTGTTAACGGGCACGGCCATGCCCAGGCCGACCCCGGCCACCGCGGTGTTGATGCCGACGACCCGGGCGCCGGCGTCGGCGAGCGCGCCGCCGGAGTTACCGGGGTTGAGCGCCGCGTCGGTCTGGATGACGTCCTCGATGAGCCGGGTCGCGCCGCGGCCGCCCGCGGGCATGGACCGGCCCAGCGCGCTGACCACGCCCGCGGTCACCGAACCCGCCAGGCCCAGCGGGTTGCCGACCGCCACGACGAGCTGGCCAACCACGAGATCGTCGGCCTCACCGAGCTCGGCGGGCGGCGGAGTGGGACCGGTCGCGCGGAGCACGGCCAGGTCGGACAGCGGGTCCGCGCCGACCACGCGGAACGGGGCCGTCGTCCCGTCGGAAAACGACGCCGTGCCCCCCTGCGCCCGCCCGACGACGTGCGCGTTCGTCAGCAGGAAACCGTCGCCGGTGAAGACGACGCCAGAACCGAGGCTCTCACCGGGTGAGCCGCTGCCGCGGGGAACGCGCAGACTGGCCACCTTGGGCGTGAGCTTTTCGGCCACGCCAGAAACAATGAGCGAGTACGCGTCCAGTGGACGGTCTGTTGTCATGACCGCCTCCATGTGCGGGGTGATTACAGTATTACAAGCCAACAGACCCGCCCCTGCCCAGCTTCCGGCCGCTGTTATGCCCTCAGCAGAATGCCGAACGGGCCTTTGGCCGGGGACCAACTGGCGGAGTGGCCAGGCGGGCGAACGGGCCGCGAGGCCGGTGGCAACGGGCGCGGAGGCCGGGGAGCCGACGGGCGCGCAGGCCGGAGGGGGACGGGCGCGGAGGCCGGAGGGGGACGGGCGCGGAGGCCGGGGAGCCGACGGGCGCGGAAGCCGGAGGGGGACGGGCGCGGAGGCCGGGGAGCCGACGGGCGCGGAAGCCGGAGGGGGACGGGCGCGGAGGCCGGGAACCGAATAGCCGGGAGGCTAGGGGCGGCTGGCGGCGGTCAGTCCGGTGCAGAACCGGGCGTATTCGGCGAGCTCGGTGCCGGCGGGGATGACCACGATGTCACGGGCCACCGCGTCGATCCGTGATCGCATGACGGCCGCCATCCGCTCGCGTTCCCGGTCGGAGGACAGCATCACCGCGTTCTGGCTGCCGGAGGCCGTGAGCCAGCCGAGCAGGAGCATCGCCACGACCATGGCCGCCAGCCACGGGAGGAGCGCGACGCTGCCGATCAGCCCCGGCGGGTGCGTCCCCGTCGCGTGGAAGACCCCGACCACGAGGATGACGCCTATCCAGCCGATACCGGCGACCACCAGGGCGACCAGCAGCCATTGCCAGGCGAGCACCAGGCGCCACCAGGCGGGTATCCGGGCCCCGGCCGGCATGCTCTCGCTGATCGCCGCGCTGAGCGCGCCGCTGACCTGCCCGGCGCGGGACCGGGCCGCGGCGCGCACCGTGCGGGGCCACGGATCGGGCAGGGTCTCGCCGACCGCCTCGGCGAACACCGTGATGGCGCTGTCGATCTCCGCCTGCTGCACGTCGGCGCCGGTGGTCACCGCGGCCCGGGCGTCGCCGCTGACCCGGCCCAGGCGGACCGGGTCGCGGCCCGGGAACCATCCGGCGGCATGGGCGAACGGCCAGCTGAGGTAGCGGGCGGCGTGGATCTCGCGGACGTCTTCCAGGGCGTCGGTAACGGCGGCCAGGCCGGCCGCGCGCGCGAAGGCGTCGGCCAGGTTCAGCGCCGGGCCCGCCGGGACGCTTTCGACCGCGCTCCTGACCTGGCGGGACGGGACCTCGGCGGCGGGCGTCCCGGTAAGCGATGCATCGCCGGCGGGCGGCCGGGCGGACGCCGGGCCGGGCAGCGCCGGATCAGCCGCGAGGACGTCCGGCTCGACGGCGCCCCCGGAGGGGGGTGACGCCGCAGCACCGGCCGCGGCGGTTCCGGCAGGCGCTGTGTCCCACGGCGGCCCGGCCTGCGCTGACGTGCCGACCGTGGGCTCCGCGTCCGGGAGCGGCCAGGTGGTCACCGGGGCGCCAGCGGGATCGGCCGGATCGGCCGGGGCACCGGCCCGGCCGGGGCCGACGTCCGCGGCCCGCCGGGCGACCGCGGCCGGACCGGTAGCGTACACGGCGAACTTGGCGATGATGCTGTCGATGTCGGCCGCGATCCGGTCGGTCGCCGTCCGGCGGGCGGAGACCGCCTCGCCCAGAATCTGGCGCAGCTTGTCAAGGCCCGCGCCGGTGGCGGCGGACACCAGCAGCACGCGAGCGTCGCCGTGCCCTTCGGAGTCGAGCAGCCGGCGCAGGTCTTCTTCACAGTCCTTGGCCTGCTGGGCGGTGAGCAGGTCGCACTGGTTGAGCGCCACGGTGGTCACGGTCGCATGCCGCGCGAGCGGAGCCAGGAAGCGGTTGTGCACGGCGGCGTCCGCGTACTTCTGCGGATCCAGCACCCACACCATCAGGTCAGCCTGGCTGATCAGGCGATCCACGGCCGTGGCGGCCCCGGCCGCGACCGAGTCGTGGTCGGGCAGGTCGACCAGCAGGAGCCCGCTGAGCGCGGCCTCGCCGGCGTCCAGCGCGCTCGCCCGGGCGTAACGGTAACGCCGCTCGATCCCCAGCCAGTCCAGTAGCGGCGCGGCCCCCTGCATCCCCCAGACGCACGCGTGCGCATGCCGGGTCGCCGGACGGGTCACCGCGGGCGGCGAAAAGGTGGCCCCGGCCAGGGCATTGAACAACGACGATTTGCCGCTGCCAGTACCTCCGGCCAGCGTCACGACGGTGTGCGCGGCGGACAGCTTGAGCCGTTCACCGGCCCGTTCGAGCAGTTCCTGGGCTTCGGCGAGCAATTCCGGGCTGAACCCGCCCGGGCCGCTGCGGTCCGCGGCGATCTGCATCAGGGACGCGAGGGCGGCCAGCCGGGCGGGCAGCTCGGTGTCCGGCCGCGCGGCGAACGGCGGCGCGCTGGTCGTCATTGCAGCGCCTCGAGCATGAAGGCGGCCTGGTACAGCCGCACTCCCGCGACCTCATCGCAGGTACCCGCGCCGTCGATCACCTCGGAGAACCGGCGAAGTTCCTCGTCGAGTAGCAAGCGCGCCCTCTCGTTAAGCTCAGCGCGGGCAGTCCGGAAGATGTCGTGCACCGCCTGCTCGCCCAGTACGGCCGTCACGATGCGCCGGGGAAGGGCCAGGATGTCGCTGTCGTCCGCACCCGCGGCCGCATGGTGGCCGACCGCGTTCTCGCCGAGAATCGCGAGGACAGCGACCAGGGCCAGCGTATCGTCGTCCAGCGGGGTTGACCTGGTGAGCGACCGTTTTTGCTGCTCGGTGCTCTGCACGAGCCGCAGGACCTGGTCCTGCCACGCGCTGATGGCACGAGTCGCGCGCAGCGGCAGGTCCGCAGCGGATTTGGCCAGGTTCAGCTCGCGTACGTCGGCGGCGCCGGGGCCGTCGCCGAACACGGACTCGTACAGCCAGTCCGCCTGGCGGCCGGATGCCCGGGCTTGCGTGGCGGCCTGGACCATCGCCGAACCGGCGGGATCGGTGCGCCACCGGCTGTCCGCCTCCTCGGCCGCGCGGTCGGCGTCGGAGATGACCGCCCCCTCCAGCGCTGACCGCAGCGCGGCCTTCATGGCGGCCCCGCGCTCCGGCGCCTGGCGCTTGCGGGCCCGCTTGCCCTGCCGCGGCGCCTTGCGTGACCGCAGGGTCCGCATCAGGTCCCCCGTCACGACGAAGTCCTGCCAGCGGGCCTGCACCTCACCCCGCAGCAGCGTGCCGTCCCGGGTCGTCCGCACGATCTCGTCCAGGGCGCCCCGGTAAGGTTCTTCGGCCTGCCTGCGCAGCCGGGAACGGACGGACAGCTGCGCCTCGGCGTGCGCGGCGAGTGCGGGCACCCTGGTCCGGAACGTGTCGAGTACCCCGGACATGGTCTGGGTGAGGACCGCCACCCGGCGCTCGTCACGCCGGGCGGTGTCCGTCAGCCACGCGCGGATCCGGGCGAACGCTTCCGGTGGGAGCATGCCGGCGGCGAGGCGGGTCTCCGGGATGACGAAACGGTCCGGCGCTTTGATGCCGTTGGCGTCGAGCATGGCGGTGAAGTGCCCGACCAGCTCGGTCCGGGCCCCGGCCGGGACGCGGGACAGCACGATGCCGAGCGACGCTCTGCGGTCCCGGGCGTGCTGAAGCATCCGCCAGACCAGCGCGTCCGCGTACCGGCTGGCCGAGGTGACGAACAGCCACAGGTCGGACGCGTCGAGGAACTGGTAGGCGAACTCGTGGTGGGCCTGGACCACGGAGTCGATGTCCGGGGTGTCGAGGACGGCGAGACCCTTCGGCATGCCTTCGGTCGCGGCCAGCACGAGCAGCCCGTCCCGGCCCGGCCGGGCCAGGCCTTCCTGGCGAACCCGGGGCAGGCTGGGCAGGAAGTTGTTCTCGGCAAACCAGTCGACGTCGTCGGGGTGGCAGGCCAGAACGGGGCTGTTGGTGGTGGGCCGGCGCACCCCGGTCGCGCTGACCTTCATCCCGACGATGCTGTTGACGAGCGTGGACTTCCCGGAGCCGGTCGACCCGACCAGCGAGACGAGGATCGGGGCCGCGGAGCGGCGCAACCGGGGCAGCAGGTAGTCGTCGATCTGGCTGAGCAGCTTGACCCGTTCGGCTTTGGCCTCCGCCACGTTCGGGGCCTCGAAGACCAGCGGGACGGCGGCGATGCGCTTGCGCAGGTTGAGCAGCGCGCTCTCCAGGGCGCGCACGTCCATCCGGACGTGCGGCCCGGCCGCGGGCTCCGGCCCGGCCGCGGGCTCCGGCCCGGCCGCGGGCTCCGGCCCGGCCGCGGGCTCCGGCCCGGCCGCAGGGGCGCCGGCGTTCTTGTCATCTGGTGCGGCCGTGCCGGGCGCCGTTTCGGTGCCTGCCGTTTCGGTGCCCGCGGCTTTTTTCGCGCGCGCCCGTTTCCCCGTGGCGTGTTTCCCTGTCGCGGCGGGCGGCTCCGCGGCCGGCGCGGCGGAACCGGGAGGAGGCTCCATGGGCGTGGCAGCCGTACCGGCGGGGACGTGGGAAGGGGCCGCCGGATCGCCAGGAGCAGGGCCGACGGCCGTCCCGGCGGGATCACCGGGCTCAGGATCGGCCGGCGCGGCCATCGCGGCGGCCGGATCGCCGGGAGCGTCCGGGCTGGTCGGAGCCGGGAGCGGGCTAGCGGTCGGGTCCGACGGCGGGGGCGGGACTTTCCCGGGCGCCTGGGGGTCTCCGGTCACCTCCGGGGTGACGCTGCCTTCGGGCGCGGAGGGTGGTCTCACGCCTGATCCGTCCGCTGCGCCGCTGTGTCCGCGGCATGGGGGTCGGCGGAATGGGGGCCCGCGGAATGGGCTCCCGGGGAATGCGCACCGCCCGAATGGCGGCCCGCGGAACGGTCAGCGCCAGGATGGGCTCCGGCCCGGCCGGGCGTGCCGGACTGCAGGCCCCGCATAAGCCCAGCAATCTCGGCTGCGACGTTCACGACCTCACCTATCACGACTACGGCCGGCGGCCTGATCCCATCTTTAAATACCCTAGGCGCAACTGTGTCCAGCGTTGTGACAATTGTGCGCTGAGTAGGCAGGGTACCGTCAGCGACCACCGAAACGGGAGTACTGCCGGAACGGCCGTACCGGATCAGCGTCTCAGCCACGGCAGCGAGCCGCTCCACCCCCATGAGCAGGACCAACGTGCCCCGAGTAGCCGCCAGGGCGGGCCAGTTCACCGTCGAGCGCTCATCGTCCGGCGCGACATGCACGGACACCACGCTGAACTCCTGCGCGACGCCACGGTGAGTAACCGGTACCCCCGCCGCCGCGGGCACGGCCACCGCGCTCGTGACGCCCGGCACCACCGTGACCGGGATCCCGGCGCGCAGGCACGCGATGACCTCTTCCGCACCGCGGCCGAATACGTACGGGTCGCCGCCCTTGAGACGGACCACGAACAGGCCGGCCTGGGCGTGCTCGATCAGCGTGGCGTTGATGTGCTCCTGCGCCACGGACCGCCCATAAGGAATCTTAGCCACGTCGACGATCTGCACGTCCGGGGGCAGCTCGTCGAGGACCGAACGGGGCGCGAGGCGGTCGGTCACCACCACGTCGGCTTCCGCCAGCAACTGGCGGCCGCGCACGGTGAGCAGGCCGGGATCGCCCGGGCCGCCGCCGACCAGCGCGACGCCGGACCGGTGCCCGCGGCCCCGCCGGGCACCCAGGGTGCCGGACCGGAGGCCAGTAACGATTGCGTCCCGGATTCCGGCGCTATGCCGGGGGTCACCGCTCAGCACGCCGACACGCACGTCACCGGCCACGCCGGACGCGGGGGTCCAGACCGGCGACTGACTCGCGTCGTCGGCGCGGACACACCAGATCCGCCGGGCTTCCGCCTCCTCGGCGATACTCGCGTTCACGGCCGGGTCGCTGGTGCAGGCGCAGACCAGCCAGGCCCCGCCGATGTCTCCCGCGGCGTACCGGCGGCGGGACCAGTGGAGACGCCCGGCCTGGGCCAGATCCTCCAGCGACCCGGTGACCTCCGGTGACACCAGCAGCACGTCGGCGCCCGCGTCGAGCAGGGCGGGCACCCGGCGGTTGGCCACCGCACCGCCGCCGGCCACGACCACACGCCGGCCGCTCAGCCGCAGCCCCAGCAGGTACGGCGGATGGTCAGCGGTCGCAGCCATCAGGGCCGTTATCCGTCAGCACGGTGCCGGTCAGCTCAGCGTCTATCAGCACGGTGTCTATCAGCACGGTGTCTATCAGCACAATGTTCCCGCAGCACGGTGGTCCAGGCTCCTTCATGCTTTTTTGTCGCTGACGCCGGCCGAGTCGAACGTCGCGACGTCGCGGAGCGCCCGTGCCGCGCTCTGCACGAGAGGCAGCGCCAGCAGGGCCCCGGTGCCCTCCCCCAGCCGCAGGTCAAGCTCGACGAGCGGACGCAGCTTCAGGTAAGCAAGGGTAGCGGTATGCCCGGGTTCGGTGCTGCGATGGCCGGCCAGGCAGGCGGCCGCCGCGTCCGGGGCGATCGCCACCGCCGCCAGTGCCGCGGCCCCGGCGATGACCCCGTCCAGGATGACCGGCACCCGCAGCGCCGCCGCGCCCAGGATGAACCCGGCCAGCGCGGCGTGCTCGAACCCGCCGAACGCGGCGAGCACGCCGACCGGGTCGGCCGGGTCGGGCCGGTGCAGCGCCAGCCCCAGCCGGACGGCCGCCACCTTCCGTTCCTGCGCGGCCGCATCGGCACCGGCCCCGGGCCCGGTCACCACGGCCGGGCTGCTGCCGGTGAACGCGCAGATCAGCGCGGCCGAGGCGGTGGTGTTCGCGATGCCCATGTCCCCGGTGACCAGGCAGCGGTTACCGGCCGTGACCAGGTCCCTGGCGACCTCCAGGCCGGCGGTCAGCGCGGTCACGGCCTGGTCCCTGGTCATCGCGGGGCCGCGGGTGAAGTCGCCGGTGCCGTGCGCGACCTTGCGGGGCAGCAGGCCGGGTGCCGGTTCCAGGTCGGCGGCGACGCCGGCGTCGACCACGACGACCTCGGCCCCGGCCTGCGCCGCGAACGCGTTCACGACCGCTCCCCCGGCCAGGAAGTTGGCGACCATCTGCGCGGTCACTTCCTGCGGCCAGGGGGTGACGCCCTGGGCGTGCACGCCGTGGTCCCCGGCGAAGATCGCGACCGCGGCCGGCTCGGGCAGCGGCGGCGGGCACTCCCCGGCCAGCCCGGCGAGCTGAACCGACACGTCCTCCAGTACGCCCAGGGAACCGGGTGGCTTGGTCATCCGGTCCTGGCGCTCACGCGCGGCGGCTACCGCCGCGGCGTCGAGCGGCCGGATCGCCGCGGTGACCTCGGCCAGGGCATCCACCGGTTCCTGCCCGGGCAGGCCGCGCTGGCCGAACGCGCCCTCGTGCACGGCCCACGCGACCGGCCGGCGCCGTGCCCACCCGGTCGCCTGCAGTTCCGGCTCGGGCCCGAACTCCCGCACGTAACCGGCGCACAGGTACGCGACGACCTCCAGGTGGGCGGGCAGGCCGAGCTCCGCGGCCAGCTCGCGCTCGTCGAAAAAGCTCACCCAGCCGACGCCGATTCCTTCCGCTCGCGCGGCCAGCCACAGGTTGGAGACGGCCAGCACGCTGGAGAACGCGGCCGTCTCCGGCTGGCTGTGACGGCCCAGCGTGTGCCGTCCGCCGCGGGTGGCATCGCACGTCACGGCGATGTTGACCGGGGTGTCCAGGATGGACTCGACCTTGAGGTCCGCGAACGCGCGGGACCGTGCTCCCGGCAGCCCGGCCGCGTAGCCGTCCCGGTTGCGCCGGGCCAGGCCGGCGATCCGCTCACGCTGGGCCCGGTCGGTGATCACGATGAAGTCCCACGGCTGGGAGAACCCGACCGACGGGGCCTGGTGGGCGGCGGCCAGCACGCGGCCCAGCACGGCAGCGGGCACCGGGTCGGGCAGGAAGCCCTTGCGGACGTCGCGGCGCTCGCCGATCACCCGGTAGACGGCGGCTCGCTGGTCCTCCGGGTAGGCGCCGGCCCGCGGCTGATGGTCGGGATGCTCGGTCATCTGGCCTCCAGGACGGCAGAAAGAGCGGCGGCGAAACGGTCGTTGGTGGCGCGGTCACGGACCGCGACGCGGATCCAGCTGGGGCCGAGGCCCGGGAACGTGTCGCCCCGCCGCACGGCGAACCCGGCCGCGCGCAGCCGGTTCCTGACATCGGTTTCGCCCGGCGTGTGCAGCAGGAGGAACGACGCGCGGGCGTGCGGTGTCACCTCGACGCAGGACACCTGGCGGAGGGAAGCGCCGAGTCGTTCCCGTTCGGTATTCATATCCGTGGCCCAGGCGGCCGCTTCGGCCACGGCGGCCGGTGCGCAGCACGCCACGACGGCGGCGAGCGCCGGGCCGGACACCGCCCACGGCGGGCGCGGGCGGGCCAGCGCGCGGACGGCCGGCGCGCTGGCCAGCAGATAGCCGGCCCGGAGCCCGGCCAGGCCCCAGGTCTTGGTCAGGCTGCGGATGACGATCAGGCCTGGCACGTCACTGGCCCCGGCCAGGCTCTCCGGCTCGCCGGGCACGCAGTCCGCGAACGCCTCGTCGACGACGAGCACGCGGCCGGGCCGCGCCAGCGCCGTGATCGCCGCGGCCGGGTGCAGCACCGACGTGGGGTTCGTCGGGTTGCCGAGCACGACCAGATCCGCGTCCGGCGGGACCGCGCCCGGATCGAGGGTGAAGTCGCCGCCGAGGATGACCCGCGACGTGGGATGCCCGGCCGCGCGCAGCGCCGCCTCCGGCTCAGTGAACTGCGGGTGCACGACGACCGCATGGCGCGGCAGGAAGGCCCGGGCGATCAGGGTGAACGCCTCGGCGGCGCCGGCCGTGACGAGAACTTCGGACGGGGAGCGGGCGTGCCGGCAGGCGGCTGCCTCGGTCGCCGGCTGCGGATCGGGGTAGGCCGCGATGTCGCCGGCCGCCGCGCGGATCTTGGCCAGCAGCCACGGCGGCGGCGTGCCCGGCCGCACGTTCACGGCCAGGTTGGTCAGGCCGTCGGCGAGTTCACGGTCGCCGTGGAAGGAGAGATCCGGGGCGGCCAGCTGGATGCCGGGGGGAGGGTCAGCTCGCATCGAGCGGAGCCGCCTCGGCCGGCTCGATCGGCCGGTGTTGCTCGTGGGAGGCATGGCCGTGGGGATGGTCGTGGGGATGGTCGTGCGGTTGCTGCGGCGCGCCGACGCGGTGCGCGAGCCCCGGCAGCACCGTCCGGTACTGGCACACGTCGCAGTTCATCCTGATGTCGCCCTCGATCGCCTCGCGGTAGCGTTCGGCGACCAGCCCGGCCATCTCGTCACAGTCACCCAGGACGTCGGTACACCGGATGTCCAGGCCGGGATGGGCGCCGGCGTAGGCGGCGGCCTGGGCCGCGACGCGGTCCGGCAGCACGCCCGCGAACAGGAAGTAGCGCGCGACGATGATGCGGCGGGCGCCGAGCCGCCGGCAGCGCTCCAGGCCCTCGGTCACGCTGGGACCGGCCAGCGAGACGAACGCGGTCTCGGTGAACTCGTACTCCCGGCCTTCCCACAGCAGCCGCGCGTCCTTGCACACGTCGGCGTTGGCGTCCGGGTCGGTCGAGCCGCGCCCGACCACGAGCACCGCGTACGGCTCATCCACGGCGTGCGCCGCCGCCGAGATCCGTTCGGCCAGCAGGTTGAGCAGGATCGGATGCGGGCCGAGCGGCCGGCCATACCGGATGGTGAGGCCGGGATGGCGTGCCGTCTCGCGGGCCAGCGCGGCCGGCACGTCGCCCTTGGAGTGCCCGGCCGCCGACAGCATCAGCGGCACCGCGACGAGGGTCCGGTGGCCGCGCTCCACCAGTTCGGAGACGGCGTCGCGGAGCGGCGGGGCGGACAGTTCGATGAAACCGCCCGCCACGTCGATCTGCTCCGCCGCCGGACCGTCGGCCCGGGCAGTGCCGTCGGCCCGGGCAGTGCCGTCGGCCCGGGCAGTGCCGTCGGCCCGGGCAGTGCCGTCGGCCCGGGCAGTGCCGGGCAGGCCAGGGGCCCGCGTTTCCACCCGGGCGGTGAGCCGCTTAGCCAGCGCCACGAAACCGGCCACTCCCTCCGGATCCCGGGTGCCGTGCCCGGCCAGGAGCAGAGCCTGCCTCATGGGCCTCATTGGCCGCCCCCGGCCGGGGCGGCGCGGCCCGCCGCGGCCTGGCGGCCAGACGTGGCCTGGGGGGCCTGCTTGCGGGCGATGCGGAGCAGGGCGTTGAACGCAGCGGCGGCGACCGCCGAGCCGCCCTTCTCGGAAACGTTGCTGATCGCGGGCAGGCCACTGGCTCGCAGCGCCTCCTTGGCCGCGGTCGCCCCGACGAATCCGACCGGCAGACCGATCACCAGCGCGGGGACGACGTCCCGGCGCAGGATCTCCTCCAGCGCGGTCGGCGCGCAGCCGACCACCCAGACGGCACCGGGACCGGCCTCACCGAACGCCAGCCGGGTCGCGGCGGCCGAGACGGTGATGCCCACGGTCCGCGCCAGCCGGGCCGCGATCGAGTCGCCGATCTTGCAGATCACCGGGTAGCCGGTGATGCCGGCCGCCACCATGCCCACGTCCGTGACCACGGGCGCGCCCCGGGTGATCGCCGCAACTCCGGCCGCCAGGGCTGATTCGTCGCAGATCAGATCGGTGGCGTAGTCGAAGTCGGCGCTGGCGTGGATGACGCGCTCCGTCACCGCGCGGGTCAGCGGCGGCAGGTGGGCCAGGTCGATCCGGGAGCGGAGAATCCGGTAGGACTCGACCTCGATCGGGTCCGGCCCGCTCGGCGCGCGATCGAATTGGGTCATGTTTCCTCCCCGTTTTCCGCAAAGATGCGGGCGAGGCCGATCGCGTCGACGGGACAGACCTCGACGCACTCGCCGCATCCGGTGCAGGACTCCTCAAGGACGATAAGCCGCGCCGGCCCGCGCGTCGGGCCGATCGCTTCAGTTGCCATGGCCGGTTTGGCGGCGCGGGTCCGGTGCGCCGCCGGCGCCCCGTCCGGGCGGATGGCGCGTTCCGGGCAGGTCAGCAGGCAGGCGCCGCAGCCCTGGCAGCGTCCGGTGACCACCGCGACCGCGGTCATGACGGCGCCCAGCGGTAGTCGCGGGGAGTGACCATCCGGCCGGCCACCAGCCGGGACCGGGAAGAGCCCACGATGACCAGCGTCCGCATGTCCACCCGAGCCGGATCGAAGGCGGCCAGCGTGCTCGTACCCACCGCTTCACCGGGACGGGAGGCGTCCCGCACCCAGCCCACCGGGGTGCCTGGGGGCCGGCAGGCGGCCAGAATCGACAGGGCTTTCCGGAGCTGCCAGCTGCGTTCACGGCTGGCCGGGTTGTAGAAGCACGCCACCAGGTCGGCCTCGGCCACGGCGGCGATCCGCCGCTCGATCGCCTCCCACGGGGTGTGCAGATCCGACAGCGAGATCAGCGCGTGGTCGTGCCCGAGCGGCGCGCCGAGCAGCGCGGCGGCGGCCAGGCTGGCCGTGATGCCCGGCACGCCGACCACATCGATCGTTTCGCCGGCCAGTTCCAGCGCGGGGCTGCCCATGGCGTAGACGCCGGCGTCGCCTGAGCCGATGAGCGCGACCGCCCGCCCGGCGGCCGCTTCGGCCACGGCGGCCGCGGCGCGTTCCTGCTCGTGACCGAGGCCGGTCGCGTGCACCGTGGTCCCGGGACGGAGCAGGCCGGCGACCTGATCGACGTACTGGTCGAGGCCGACGATGACCGATGCGCGGCGGAGTTCGGCGGCGGCGCGCGGGGTCAGCAGGTCGCGGGCGCCCGGGCCGATGCCGACGACGGCCAGCCGGCCGCGGGGACGCGCCCGGGCCACCGCGACCGTGGCGTGCGCGCTGGCCCGCTTGGCCACCACCAGCTCGGGGTCGTCAGGGGTGCCGGATTTCGTGGGGGTACCGGGGCCGTCGGGGGTGCCGAGGTCAGTGGGAGCGCCGAGGTCAGTGGAAGGGCTGAGGTCAGTGGGAGCGCCGAGGTCAGTGGGAGGGCTGAGGTCAGTGGGAGGGCTGAGGTCAGTGGGAACAGTGGGAACAGCGGGAACAGCGGGCGCGGCGGGAACAGCGGGCGCGGCGGGTGTGGGCCCGGACGCAGCGAGCAGTGCGGCGGCTTCGGCGACGCTGGGCGTGCCCGCCGCGGCGCGGACGACCTCGCTCGGGTTCGGTACCGGGACCGCGGCCAGGGCGGCCGCGGGGAACACGGCGAGCGGCCAGTCCCGGGCCCGCACCGCGGCCAGCAGACCGGCCTCATCGGCCTTCAGGTCCACGGTCGCGGCCTGCCGGACCGAACGCGGCGACAGGCCGGCGTCCGCGAGCGCCGCGTCGATCAGCGCGGTGACCTCCGCCGCCGGGACGCCGCGGCTCGCCCCGATCCCGACCACCAGCGACGGGGGACGGTAGACGACAGTGCGCCCGGATGCTCCGAACGGGCCCAGGCGATCGGACACGATGATCGCGGGCACGCCCGGCTCGGGATCACCACTGACCACATTCGGCGGGAGCGGCGGCAGCGGCCAGGCCGCGTCGGCGGTCAGCGTGACGCGATCACCGGACAGCACGGCCGCCCCGACGGCGGCCAGATCGCTGCCCGGTTCCAGAACGAACCCCAGGTCGGCGCCGAACTCGTCGAGGGCCACGCTCCCGGCTGCGTCGCTGGCCGTAGTGATCACGGCCTCGCTGCCCAGGACCAGCGCGGCCCGGCGAGCCAGGTCGTTGCCCCCGCCCGCGTGCGCGCCGATCACCGGGACGGCGTAACGCAGCGCCTCGTCGACGCAGACCACCCCGGGGTCAGCGTGCTTGCTGCCGAGGAGGGGGGCCAGCAGCCGGACGGTCGCGCCGACGGCGAGGAAGCACACGATGGCGTCGCATTCGGCGAACGCACGGGGCAGCGCGGATGCCGCGGAACCCTCGTAACGGCGGGTGCCCGGCCACGCCTGGGCGAGCCGTTCCGCGGCGCGCTGGCCCGTGGCGGTGACCGCGATCGCCCCGATCACGACGCGGCTCCTGTCCGGGGCCGGGCCGCCCAGATGACGAATACGGGGTTCGCCGCGGCGAGGCGGAGCGAACCGCCGGGCAGTTCGGCCAGCCGGGACGCCTGGAGTTGGGTACCTTCGGCCGTGTACCCGGCTCCGGTGAGCAGATCAGTCACGCCGCGCACCCGGTCCACGGACGCGAGCGTGACGACCACCCGGTCCGGTTGCCCCGCCTTGACCGCCCCGGCCAGCACGTCGTCGCCGCCGCCGCCGGCGAACACGGCGTCCGGGGCGGGCAGCCCGGCCAGCACGTCCGGGGCACGGCCCGCCACGACCTGCAGCCGCACTCCGTGCGCGGCGGCGTTGCGGCGGATCCGGGCGCACTGGCCGTCATCGGACTCGATGGCCACGGCCCAGGCGCCGAAGCGGGCGCACTCCACCGCGACCGACCCCGAGCCCGCGCCGACGTCCCAGACCGTCCGGCCCGGGCCGGGGCCGAGCCGGGCCAGGACCAGGGCCCGCACCTCCGCCTTCGTGATCATGGAATCGCGGTGCTCGAAGCCGTCTTCCGGCAGCGCCCAGCCGGCCGGGGCGCCCTGATGCCCGGCCAGCCAGCGGGCAGGGCTGGGCGGCGCCATGGGACCGAGGGCCGCGGGACCGACGGCCGCGGGACCGACGGCAGCGGGACCGACGGCAGCGGGACCGACGGCAGCGGGACCGACGGCAGCGGGATCGAGGCAGATGAGCACATGCGGGTCGCTGACGGCAGCGGCGGGATCGGCGGTCAGGTCGTGCACGCGCTCGTCCGGGGTGCCCAGCCGCTCGGCCGCGTAGACGGCCCGGCCCGCGGCGAGCAGGGCATTCCTGAGCTGCCCGGCGGTGGCTTCGGGCGGCCCGGTGAGGATGGCCGCCTTCGGATGCGCGAGCGCCGCGGCGAGCACCGGCCGGAGGTCCCGCCCGTGCGCGGACAGCACGAGCGCGTCGGCCCAGTCCAGGCCCAGCCGGGCGAAGGCCAGCGCCACCGAGGAGACGGCCGGGAGCACCACGGGCGCGGCGCCCCGGGCCCGCAGCGCCCGCACGATGCCGAAGAAGCCGGGATCGCCCGAGGCCAGCACGACGGCCGGCCCTCGAGCGGCACAGATCGCGTCGAGCGCGGCGTCCAGGTGCTGGATCACGATGACGCCGGCCGCCGGCGGCACGCTGACCGAGGCCAGATGCCGCCGGGCGCCCGCGACCACGGACGCACCGGCGAGGGCGCTGGCGGCGGCCGGGGTGAGGGGGCTGCCGTCGCATCCGATCACGGTGACGGTCATGCCGGTGTCCCCGGCGGGAAGGCGGCCACCTGCGTCCGGCCAGCGAAATCAACCATGATCACCCGAACGGACAGCGGCGGGGCGGTACCCAGCGCGGGGGTGGCCGCGCTGGAGGCTCCGGGCGCAGCGGCTCCGGGCGCAGCGGCTCCGGGCGGGGGGCCGTCCGGCGCGGGAGGGCCTGAGGCGGCGGCTTCGGCGCTGAACCGGGCCAGGACACCGGCTACCCGGCGGCATAGTTCCGTGCCCGCGGCCGGCAGCAGGCCCGCCTCCTCCCACAGTTCGGCGGCGTGCCGGGCCGAATTGGCCGCCTCGACGCGGGCAGCGAGGCCTGGGCTTCCCCCGGCCACGCGGGTGATGTCAGCGAGCAGGTCGTGCGGCACCTTGGACCGGGTGTAGTGCGTCATCAGCACGCCGCTGGCGAGCTTGGCCAGCTTCCCGGCCATGCCGGCGAACACCACGTTCCGGACGCCGCAGGAGACCACGCGGCGTAGCGCGGCGCCGGTGAAGTCGCCGACCTCGATGAAGCAGACCTCGGGCAGGCCCGGCAGCAGGGTCATGGCCGCCCGCTCGGTCCGGCCGCCCGTGCACAGCACCGCCGTGGCCTCCCCCTGCGCGGCGAGCACGGACACCGCCTGCTCGACGCTGGCCCGCCAGGATGCGGTGGAGAACGGGCGGACGATGCCGGTCGTGCCGAGGATCGAGATGCCGCCGACGATGCCCAGCCGGGCGTTGGTCGTCTTGCGCGCCATCCGCTCGCCGCCGGGAACCGAGATGACGACCCGGACCCCGGCGGCCGTCAGGTCGACGGCCTCCCCCACGGCCTGGCCGATCATCGCGCGCGGCACCGGGTTGATGGCCGGCGTGCCCGGTTCCAGGCCGAGGCCCGGCTTGGTGACGATTCCGACGCCGACGCCACCGTCCAGCTCGATCCCGGGTGCCTCCCGCCAGGTCACCGTGGCGGTCAGGTGGGCGCCATGGGTGACATCCGGGTCGTCCCCGGCGTCCTTGACCACCACCGCCTCGGCCCGTTCGGCAGATTCCGGGAGACCGGCCGGGGCGGGCCGGTCAGCGGCGCGCGGGACCAGCGTGCAGGAGTCGACGGGAAAGCGGACCCGCTGCCCGGACGGGAGCGCGATCTCCACGGTGTGCTGCACCTCGCCGGTCCGCAGGGCCGTCGCCGCGGCCTTCGCGGCGGCCGCGGCGCACGTCCCGGTGGTCCAGCCGGTCCGCAGCGCCTGGCCGCGTACCTTCGCCGTGCGGGGCAGGTCCGGCTCACGCAGCTCGGGACCGGTCATGACGGCTCACCATCGGGCACGTGGACGTCACCGCCGGGCCCGCCGAGGTCCTCGTCGCGGGCGCGCAGGACACGGCGCGAACCGGGCTCGGCCCGGCGGAAGCCGTGGAAGTGCCCCGGGTGGTACAGGTGCGAGCGGGTGCCTCCGGCGCTGAGGCCGGGGCCGACCAGGACCAGGGTGTGTTTCCACAGCTTCCGCGCCTTCATGGTGGCGGCCAGGTCGGCCAGCGCGCAGCGCACGATCAGCTCGTCGGGCCAGGTGACCTGGTAGGCGATCACGCACGGCGTCTGCGGCGGGTACCCGCCGCGCAGGAGTTCCTCCTGCAGCTGGCCGGAACGCGCCGCGGACAGGAACAGCGCCATCGTGGTCCCGTGCCTGGCGAAGTCGGTGACCCGCTCCCCCGGCGGCATCGGGGTCTTCCCGCCGCCGAGCCGGGTCAGGATGACCGACTGGGCCACCTCGGGGATCGTCAGCTCGCGGCCGATCGCCGCGGCGGCCGCGGTGAAGCTGGAGACGCCGGGCACGATCTCGGTGCCGAGCCCCAGCTCGGCGCACCGGTCCAGCTGCTCCTGGATCGCGCCCCACAGCGCCGGGTCACCGGAATGCACCCGCGCGACCCGCAGCCCCTCGCGCGCGGCGCGCTGGTAATACGGGAGGACGCCTTCCATCGGCAGCTGGGCCGAGTCGACGATCTCCGCGCCGGGCCGGGCGTGCTCCAGGATGCCCGGGTGGACCAGGCTGGACGCCCAGATCACCAGGTCCGCGGCGGCGATGGCGGCGGCGCCGCGCAGCGTGATCAGGTCCGGCGCCCCGGGGCCGGCCCCGACGAACGTGACGTGCCCCGCGTGTCCCGTGTGCCCGGCGTGCCCCGGGTGCCCGGCGGTCATTGGGCCCCCCCGCCGGAGCGTCCCAGGCTGGTCCCCACCCCGTCGCGCCGGGCCGGCACGATCAGCGTGGACAGGTACGGCACGGCACGCAGCGTGGCCAGCTCGGCGGCGGGCCTGATGTCCTGGCCGGGCAGCCCGAGCCGGGCCCCGGCGATCGCCCCGTCGAGCCGGCCGGTCTCGGCGAGCAGATCCCGCACCTGGGCGGGCGACGGCCCGGCGGCCGCGCCGAGCTTGTAGCCGACGACCGTGCCTGGCCGGTTCAGGGCGTCGCGCAGCGGCCCGGCGCCCGCGGTGAGCGGCAGCAGGATCAGCGGCTCGTCCCCCTCGGCCAGGACGGTGCCGGTGACCGGCCTGGCCGCCGTGGCCGAGCGGGCCGCCAGATCCTGCATGGCGGTGATGCCGGGCACGGTCTCGATCAGCACGTCGCGGACGATATCGCGGACGGTCTGCGCCAGATAGCTGAACGTGGAGTACAGGTTGGGGTCGCCGATCGTGCCGAACGCGACGGTTGCCGCCCCGTCGCCGAACGTGCGGGCGACCTCCTGGGCGGCCGCCTGCCACGCCGCGGCCCGGCGCGCGGTGACTCCGCCGGTGTCGCTGAGCGCGAAGGGGACCGGGCGGATCCGGTCCGGGCCGATGTGGGCCCGGACCGTCGTCTCGGCCCGCCCCGGGACCTGGGCGGAGCCGTCCGGCCCGGCCATCACGGGCACGAAGACGGCGTCCGCCTCGCGCAGGATCCGGAGCGCCTTGACCGTGATCAGCTCGGGGTCGCCGGGCCCCACGCCCACGCCGATCAGCTTTTTCATGGTCATCGCCTCCCTCGCGGTGCGTCGTGCCGGAGGCACGCAGGCCAGCACTTCGCGTGGTCGTGCCGCAGGCGCGCGCAACGGCACAGCGGGAGGCTGGTCCTCGGCGCCGGGACACCGCAAGGGCCGCGGGCGTGCGTCGTGCCGGAGGCACGCCGGGACGCACGGTGCGGCGTCCGACCCGGCGCCTGCGGCGCGCAGTGTGACTGCAGGTATGTCACGACAACGCCTCTTCCAAGGCGGCGGCCCGGGTGGCGGTGGCGAAACGGGCGGCGGCCTGCGGGTAGCCGGCCCAGTGCGCGTGCAGGTAGGACGCGTGTACGGTCCCGGTGACGTGGCCTTCGCGGCGGTCGCTGGGCGGGACCTGCCAGGCAGCGGGATCGCCGTGGTCCGGGGAGGCGGCCGTGCGGTGGAACTCGTGCGCGCGGACGACGTCGCCGGCCGCGGCCAGCACGGAATCGCCCTCGGCCCGGGCCTGCCGGTAGCCGAGCGTCAGCCGCCCGGTCATGGCCGCCTCGATGGGCAGGACCCCGCACATGGGCTGGCCGTCCAGGGACCGGGCCAGGTAGAGCAGGCCCGCGCATTCGGCCGCGACGGGAACGGCCCGCGCGGCGGCCGCGGCCACCTCCTGGCGCAGCGGTTCGTTGGCGGACAGGTCGGCGGCGTGCATTTCCGGGAAACCGCCGCCCAGGATGACGCCAGCCGTGCCGCCGGGCAGGTGCTCGTCGCGGAGCGGGTCGAAGGGGATGACCTCCAGGCCGGCCGCAGCGAGCAGTTCGGCATGCTCGGCGTAGCTGAAGGTGAAGGCGGGGCCCCCGGCGATCGCGACGACCGGACGGGCTTGCGGGGCTGCCGGGGCCCGCGGGGGTGCTGGGGCTGGACCCGGGACCGCGGCCGGGGGGGCGGCCTGGGCGAGAGCCAGGGCCGGATCCCAGGCCTCCCCCGGCAGCGGCGGGGCGCCGCGGGCCAGCGTCAGCAGGCCGGGCAGGTCGCAGGACTCCTTGATGAGCGCGGCGAGCCGGGCCATGGCGTCCGTAGCGGCGGCGGAGCGTTCGGCGGCGGGGACCAGGCCCAGGTGGCGGGAGGGCGCGGCGACCTGCGCTGCGCGGCGGATCGCGCCGTAGACCCGGATACCGGCGGCAGCCAGGCCGCCACGCAGCAACTGCTCATGCCGGCCGGAGGCCACCCGGTTGAGGATGACGCCGGCCACCGTGGTGCGCGGATCGAACCGGGCGAAGCCGGCCGCGACCGCCCCGGCCGACCGGCCCATCGACGCGGCGTCGATGACCAGCACGACCGGCGCGCCGAGCAGGCGGGCAACGTGCGCCGTCGAGCCGAAGCCCGGATCCCCGGCGCCTTCCCCGGTGCCCGGGTCCGTCCCGTCGAACAGGCCCATCACGCCCTCGACGACGGCCACGTCCGCACCGCGGGCGCCGTGCGCGAACAGCGGGATGACCCGGTCCGCACCGCACAGGAACGGGTCCAGGTTCCGCGCCGGGCGCCCGGTGGCCAGCGCGTGGTAGCCGGGGTCGATGTAGTCCGGGCCGATCTTGTGGCCGGAGACCGCGAGCCCGGCGGCCCGCAGCGCGGCCATCAGCCCGCAGGCGACCGTCGTCTTGCCGCTGCCCGAGGCCGGGGCCGCGATCACGAGGCGGGGCACACCGGTGGCGGTCACCATTCGATGCCCTTCTGCCCCTTCTGGCCGCGGTCCATCGGATGCTTGACCTTCGTCATCTCCGTGACCAGGTCGGCGTAGGCCACCAGGTCCGGGTGGGCGTCGCGGCCGGTGATCACCACGTGCTGGCTGCCCGGGCGCGCCGCCAGCACCGAGATGACCTCGGCCACGTCGACCCAGCCCCACTTGATCGGGTAGGTGAACTCGTCCAGCACGTAGAAACGGTAGGTCTGCGCGGCGAGGTCGCGGGCCACCTGGGCCCAGCCCTCGGCCGCCTGCTCGGCGTGGCCGCCCTGGTCACGCTGGATCCAGGACCAGCCCTCACCCATCTTGTGCCAGGTAACGGCGCCGCCCTGGCCGCTGGCGCCGAGCGTCCGCAGCGCGTGCTCCTCGCCCACCCGCCACTTGGCCGACTTCACGAACTGGAACACCCCGACCGGCCAGCCCTGGTTCCACGCTCGCAGCGCCATGCCGAACGCGGCGGTGGACTTGCCCTTGCCGGTTCCGGTGTGCACGACGACCAGCGGCCGGCTGCGCCGCGCGCGGGTCGTGAGCCCGTCGTCCGGAACGGCCTCCGGCTGTCCCTTAGGCATCAGGCGGCCCTCCGGACGGCGCGGACGATCCCGGCGAGCGTCCCGGTCCCCGCCGCGGGCAGGTCCTCCAGGGTGACCAGCGCGGCGCCCAGGCGCGCGGCGAGCGCGCCGGCCAGGCCCAGCCGGATCGGGCCCGCCTCGCAGTCCACCACCACGGCCGCGATCCCGGCCAGCAGGGCCGTGGCCCGGGCCAGTTCGGCGTCGCCGCCGCTGGTGGCGCGCCCGTCGGTGACGATCACCAGCAGCGGGCGGCGGGCGGGGTCACGGATCTTCTCGGCGGCCAGTACGCCGGCGGCCCGGGCCAGGCCGGCCGCCAGCGGGGTCCGGCCGCCGGTGGCCAGCGTGGCCAGCCGCCGGGCGCCCGCCTCCACCGAGGAGGTGGGCGGCAGCACGAGCTCGGCGCCCGTACCGCGGAAGGTGACCAGGCCGACCTTGTCCCGGCGCTGGTAGGCGTCGAGCAGCAGCGAGAGCACCGCGCCCTTGGCGGCACGCATCCGCTGCCGCGCCGCCATCGAGCCGCTGGCGTCCACGGCGAACAGCACCAGGTTGCCCTCGCGGCCGACGCGGGTGGCCTCCCGCAGGTCACCCCGGGCCAGCAGGAAGCCGGGCTGGCCGGTCTCGCCGGCCCGCCGCTTGCGGTCCGGCTGGGACGGCGCCGCCGCGCGGAGCGTGGCCGGCAGGTGCAGCGCGGTCAGCCGGCCATTCGGCTGCCGGGCGCCCACGGTCCGCCCGTGCGGGGTGTACGCCGGGGACCGGCGCCCGGGCACCCCGGCCCCCGTACCCGGCACGGTAAGGAGCCGTGCCCGGAACGGCGGCGGGTTCGCCGGGACCGGATCGGCCCCGGTGGGTGAGAGCCCAGGACCGGTCCGTTCGGGATCATGGCGGCCAGGCTGGTCCGCAGCGGTCCCCTCCGGTGCGGCGGGGTCCGGCGCGGGACCCTGGCCGGCAGCCGGCGGCGGGCCGTGGTCCGCGGCGGGACCGGGCGCGCGGCGGCCGGCGGGGTCCGGCGCGTCCGGGGTGCCCGGCGCGTCCTGGCCTGCGGGCCCGGGCGGCTCCGGAGGTTCCGGCGGCCCGGGCGGGCCCGGCGGGTCGGGCGGGTCGGGCGGCTCCGGCGGGGGCTCGCTGAGCGCGTCCTCGAGTTCCTGCTCGTCCAGGCCCGGGGCGTCGAAGGGGTCGCGGCGGCGCCGGTGCGGGAGCGCCAGCCGGGCCGCCTGGCGGATGTCGTCCACCGTCACTTCGGCACGGCCGTGCCACGCGGCGAGCGCGATGGCCGCGCGCGCGGTCACCAGGTCGGCGCGCATGCCGTCGACACCGAACCGCCCGCACACGGCGCAGATCCGGCGCAGCTCCGCGTCCGGCAGCACGACGTGCGGCAGCCGGGCCTGGGCGGCGGCCACGGCCGCTGCGAGCTGGCGGGAGTCGGCCTCGAAGCGCGCGGCGAAACCGGCCGGGTCGGCCTCGTAGGCCAGCCGGCGGCGGACGACCTCGGCGCGCTCGTCCGGATCCCGGCTGGCCGCGACCTCGACGGTAAGCCCGAACCGGTCGAGCAGCTGCGGCCGCAGCTCGCCCTCTTCCGGGTTCATCGTGCCGACGAGCAGGAAGCGGGCCGCGTGCCGGACCGACACCCCCTCCCGCTCGACGTAGCTGACCCCGAGCGCGGCCGCGTCCAGCAGCAGGTCAACCAGATGGTCGTGCAGCAGGTTCACCTCATCGACGTACAGCAGGCCACGGTGCGCCGCGGCGAGCACGCCCGGCTCGTAGGCGGTGACCCCCTCGGACAGCGCGCGCTCGATGTCCAGCGAGCCGACCAGGCGATCCTCGGTGGCGCCGACGGGCAGCTCGGCGAGCGTGGCGGGCCGGGACCGATGCGGCGCGCCGGCCGGGTGCGGGCCGTCCGGGCAGGCCGGGTCGGGCTCGGCGGGATCGCAGGAGAACCGGCAGCCCTGGACGACCTGAACGGGGGGCAGCAGCGCGCCGAGGCCGCGGACGACCGTCGACTTCGCCGTTCCCTTCTCACCGCGGACGAGGACACCGCCGATGGCCGGGGAGACCGCGTTGAGCAGCAGCGCGAGCTTCAGGTCCGGCATGCCGACGATGGCGGAGAAGGGATACAGAGGTGCGTGGGGGCGGCCGTGCGCCGCCTGCCGCTCGTCGCCGGACGTTACGTTACTGGCCGTCATGCGAGGGTGTCCTTCCCGGGTGTGCGCGCCCGTAGCCGGTTCGGCCGGCGGCCGGAGTCTCCTGGCTCCCGGATCGATGCTCGCCCTCGCCTTCCCATCACGCCGGTGACAGTGGCCTGAATGAGGGGTTACTTCCCGGTTACAGTTGCGCGACAGCCCCGGACTCACACCGGACTTCCTCCGCGTACCGCCTTCGCCAGCATGTCATATTTCCCAGGGCGCCGGCACCCTGGCGGCCGGGCCCGGTACACTGACCAGGCACATCTGGCCCGCCAACGTCGCGGTTGGCCGTCAGTGCCGCCGTACGGCCGGTTTATCCGGCGGGCCCGGAGCCCCGCAGCTTGCCCCCAGCTAAACCTCAGCTTGGGCCGGTAGCGTGCCCGCGTTGCAACGTGATCACGTTACAAAGTGAGCCTGATGACGACTGACAGAGACGCGAATGGAGCATGATGGGGAACGCATTCCGCTCCCGTAAACCGGTCACGGAGGGTCGTGTGCTAGTCACGGGCGGTTCCGGTTTTATCGGGCGGCGTCTCGTGGCCACGCTGGCCGGCGATGGCACCGAGGTGACCGTGGCCGACCTGAAGCCCTTTCCCGGTTCCCCGCTGGCCGGCTCCCCGGGTCCTTCCGTGCAGGTGACCGGTGACCTGTGTGACCCAGAGGTCGCGGATCGGGCGGTTGTGCCCGGGACGGACACGATCATCCACCTGGCCGCGCGCACCTCGGTGCTGGAATCGGTCAAGGACCCGGAGACCACCTACCGGAACAACGTCGCGCTGACCGCCGGCCTGCTGGAGCTGGCCCGCCAGCGCGGGGTCCGGACGTTCCTGTTCGCGTCTACCAACGCCGTCGTCGGCAACGTGGGCCGGGCGGTCATCACCGAGCAGGCCCCGCTGCGGCCGCTCACCCCGTACGGCGCGACCAAAGCCGCGTCCGAAGCGCTGATCAACTGCTACGCGGCGTCCTATGGCGTCCGCGGCGTCTCGTTCCGGTTCTCCAACGTCTACGGGCCCGGCATGCTGCACAAAGACAGCTTCATCCCGCGGCTGATGCGCGCCGCGCGCGACGGCACGGGCGTCAAGGTCCGCGGCGACGGCACCATGGTCCGCGACGTGATCCAGGTCGACGACGTGCTCAGCGGCATCTTCGCCGGATGGCGTTCGGATCACACCGGCCCGGTCATCCTCGGTTCCGGCCAGGCGGTCACGGTGAACGACATGGTTGAGACCGCCCGCCGGGTCACTGGCGTGGACATCCCGGCCGAGGACGCCCCGATCGAGCGGGGCGAGATGCCCGCGGTCCGGCTGGACATCTCCACCGCCCGCGGGCTGGGGTACGAGCCGACCTACGATCTCGAGGCCGGGATGGCGACGGTGTGGCCCGATTTCGCCCCCGAGCACACGCCGGCCGGCGAGCTGGCCGCGGAAGGAGCCCGATGAGCCAGGATCCCGCGACCTACGGCGGCTCCGCCGCGGACAGGGCCGTCGATGACGCCGCCGTCGCGGCCATGGCCGACCGGTACGGTGACCGGGTCCGGCGGCTGCCGCCGGTCGCGCTGGTGATCGCCGCCTACAACGAGGAGGGCGCGGTCGGGCCGGTCGTGGGGAATCTCCCGGCTGAGGTGTGCGGGCTGCGGACCGCGACGATCGTGGTGACGGACGGCTGCGCGGACGCCACCGCCAAGGAGGCGGACGCGGCCGGGGCGCTGGTCGCGGACGTGCCGGTGAACCGGGGCCAGGGTGCCGCGCTGCGGCTCGGCTACCGGATCGCCCGCGACGGCGGCGCCGAGTACATCGTGACGACCGACGCGGACGGCCAGTACAACCCGGCCGAGATCGGGACCATGCTGGCGCCGATCGTCGCCGGGGAGGCCGACTTCGTGACCGGGTCCCGGCGGCTGGGCAGCGAGGAGACCAAGGACCCGATCCGGCAGGCGGGGGTCCGGTTCTTCGCCGCCACTATCAGCGCGCTGACCGGCCAGAAGATCACCGACACGACGTTCGGGCTGCGCGCCATGCGGGCGGAGGTCACCGGGGCGGTCCAGCTTTCGCAGCCCCAGTACCAAGCCTCGGAACTGCTGATCGGCGTCATCACGCACGGCTACAAGGTCGCCGAGGTGCCCGCCACGATCCACAAGCGGCGGGTAGGCGAGAGCAAGAAGGGCCAGAACCCCTTCTACCACCTGCACATCCCCGGCGTGAACAACCTCTTCTACGGGCTGCGCTTCAGCCGCGTGGTCTTCGGGACCTGGTGGCGCGAGCGTCAGCGCCGGTCGGGGCTCGTGTCGGCGTCACCGCGGTCGGCGCAGGCCGGACCCCGGAGTCCGCGGCCATGGCGAAGGGGTCCGCCGGCGCCCCGGTCGCGTCACTGGATGAGCTCATGGGCGGCTCTTCGCCCGCGGTGGATTCCGGAGCCTCCGTGGGCGCGGCGGCCGTGGCGGGCGTGGCGGGCGTGGCGGGCGTGCGGCCGGACCGCGAGTCAGCGAAGAGGAAGTAATGGAAGATCACGAAACGCCCCAGGAAGGTGAGGCAGTTGGCGGCGAAGTAGGTGGTATCGGTCACGAGCACCCGCTTGAGGCCGTCGACCTCCATCGCCTCGGCCAGCGCGACGCCCAGCTTTGCGGCCAGGCCCAGGATGATCCACGCCACGATGGAGACCAGCCAGAACGGCAGCGTCTCCTTCAGCAGTTGCGGCTTGCCCTTACGCTCCCAGGCCCACCGGCTCAGGACGTAGCTCACCGCCGCGCCGATGATCGCCGCCAGGCCGCCTGAGATGCCCGCGGTCATGTTGGCGGGGCCGATGAAGATGCTCAGCGCGACCTGGCTCGCCACTACGGAGGCCACCGCCACGAGCGTGAACCGCGTAAAGCGGACGCCGACATTGCTGCGTGCCTTGCGGATCAGCGCGGCGCCGATCCGGCTCGATGCGAGTGCCATTGATGTCCTAGGTTACGTGACCAACGATAAGGATTACCGACGAGGTACCGGAGCCGGCATAAAGTGCCGACGCCGCAGGCCACAGCGCCCCGGTAGTGGCGGGTCCGCTCCGCCGACCTCCAGCCACCTTGCAGCACGCTACCGTGCCGCCACAGCGTGCGCAGCCAATGGGGGCTTCGGATGAGCTGGGGAAACGCTGAGAGAGACATGAAAGCGTGCCGCCGGTATAAACGGCCGGCTAGGGCAGATACATATCCGAAAACGACACTACGAACCCAAGGTAGGAAGACGGAGTATGAAGATTCTGGTGCTGGGTGGGGATGGGTACCTGGGCTGGCCGACGGCGCTGCATTTGTCGGAGGCAGGTCATGAGGTGGCGGTGGCGGATAATTTCGCGCGGCGGGGTTATGACAACGAGCTGGGCGTGGAGTCCCTGATTCCGATCGAGCCGCTGCAGACCCGGATCGCGGTGTGGGAGGAGCTGACCGGCAAGAAGATCGGGTGTTACGTCGGTGACCTGACCGACGCGATCTTCACTTACCACATCATCTCGGACTTCGCCCCGGACGCGGTGGTGCACTTCGCCGAGCAGCGGGCCGCGCCGTATTCGATGATCGACCGGGCACACGCGGTCTACACCCAGCAGAACAACGTGACCGGGAACCTGAACCTGCTGTTCGCGATCGCCGAGATCAACCCCGAGATTCACCTGGTCAAGCTGGGCACGATGGGCGAGTACGGCACCCCGAACATCGACATCGAGGAAGGCTGGCTGGAGGTCGAGCACAAGGGCCGCCGTGACCGGATGATGTTCCCCAAGCGGCCCGGCTCGTTCTACCACCTGTCGAAGGTGCACGACTCGCACAACATCGAGTTCGCCTGCCGGATATGGAACCTGCGCGCCACCGACCTCAACCAGGGTGTGGTCTACGGCCAGCAGACGCCGGAGACCGCCCGCGATGAGCGGCTGGCCACCCGGTTCGACTACAACGCGGTCTTCGGTACCGTGCTGAACCGGTTCGTCATCCAGTCCGTGATCGGGCATCCGCTGACCGTCTACGGCACCGGCGGGCAGACCCGCGGCATGATCGACATCCGGGACACCGTCCGCTGTGTCCAGCTGGCGTGCGAAAACCCGGCCGACCGTGGCGAGTTCCGCGTCTTCAACCAGATCACGGAATGGAAATCGGTCAAGGACATCGCCGAGACCATTCAGTCGGCCAGCCCGGAAGACGTGCACATCGAGTACCTCGACAACCCCCGCGTCGAGCTCGCCGACCACTACTACAACGTCACGCACACCCGCCTCATCGAGCTCGGCCTGCAGCCCCATCTGCTGTCCGACACGCTGATCGAGTCCCTCTTCGAGATCACCAAGCGCTACGCCCACCGCGTGCGCTCCGAAGCCCTGCTGCCCACCGTCAACTGGCGCAGCCCTACGGCTTCACCCTGATTCATCCTGGTTCATCCTGGTTGATCCTGAGGCATTTCGTTCCGGGGAGACCGGGCGCTGGACGGCTGGCCCGTCTGGCGCCCGGTCTTCGGTTTTTCGGTTTCCGGTTTCCGGTTTCCGGTTTCCGGTTTCCGGTTAGCAGGGCAGGCCCATCAGGCGGCCGAGGTCAGCGACCGCCCGGTCGAAATAGCCGGCGGTGTCGGTGACGACGTTTTTGAACTGGCCGAACAGCTCGAAACTGATGACGCCGAACACACCGGCCCACGCGGTCAGGGCGCCGATCACCATGTCGTCCGGTACCCCCGGCAGGACGGTGCCGCGGAGCCTGCCGGCGTCTTCGGCCAGCGAGCCCGGCATGGCCTGGAGGCCGGGCGCAGGCTGGGGGGACGCAGTGGCCTGGCATGCCGGGGGCGGGGTGAGCTGGCCGGCCGGGGGCGGGGTGAGCTGGCCGGCCGCGTGGGCGTCGCTGACGAGCCGCCCGAAGACCACCGCGGACCGGGCCGCGGGGCCGATGGTGTCCGCGGGCGCCTGATAGCCGGGCACCGGCGACCCGTAGATCAGTGCGTACTCGTGCGGATGCGCGATTGCCCAGGCACGGGCGGCCCGGCACGCGGCCAGCCAGCGGCCGGAGTAATCGCCGCGGCGGCATGCGGCGTCGGCGTTCTCGACAGCCTCGCCTATGGCGTTGTACCCGTCGATGATCAGCGCCGTCAGCAGCTCGTCGCGGCTGCTGAAGTACCGGTAGACCGCGGACGACACCATGCCCATGTCCCGGGCTACGGCGCGCAGCGACAGCGCGGCGGCCCCCTCGGCCGCCAGCCGGGCCCGGGCGATGTCGGTGATCTCGCGGGTGATCTCCGCGCGGGCCCGTTCCCTGGCCGTCCTGTGAGCAGGCATTCTCCGACCATAGCAGAGCGGTCGGCGCAAACAAGAGCAGCGCTCTTTTGTCCCGGCCGGCCGGGACGCGTTCTGCCCCGGCCGGCCGGGCGGGCCCGGGCTGGGCGCGGGCGGCCGGGCGGCCCGGTCTGGGCGCGGCGGCCCTAAGCGTGTTTCATGAGTCACTTCTGTAACACACGCCCCGGCTCCGCTCGCTACGGGCAGACTTTTGGGTCGTAGTGCGCCTCGTAGTTTAAGTAGTTGTATTCGTTTTTTGGTGCGCCAGGATGTGGTAAACGGCGGCTGACCTGGGCTCCTGACACGGAAACTGGGTCCCGGTGGGCGCGCGGCACCCAGTTTCCGTGTCCCACGGCAGCGCCACGCAGTGGTGCATGATTTCTGTTTCCGTGTCCCACGGCAGCGCCACGCAGTGGTGCATGATTTCTGTTTCCGTGTCCCACGGCAGCGCCACGCAGTGGTGCATGATTTCTGTTTCCGTGTCCCACGGCAGCGCCACGCAGTGGTGCATGATTTCTATACCGGCGCGGGGTAACGGAAGGGGAACCGCTGATGGCTGCCGGACCCGACGCTCTGAAAGACGCGCTGCTCGAGCGGTACGGCCGCACCTACGCGGAAGAGGGCGGCATCCGGCTGGCCGACAAACCGGCCCCGCTGTACCAGCTGCTGGTGCTGGCCACGCTTCTGAGCGCGCGCATCTCGTCGGAGATCGCGGTCAAGGCGGCCCGCGAACTGTTCGCCGCCGGGTACACCACGCCCAAGGCCATGCAGGAGGCGAGCTGGCAGGACCGGGTGGACGCGCTCGGGCGCGGCCACTACCGGCGCTACGACGAGCGGACGGCCACCATGCTCGGCGACGGGGCCGCATTGGCGACCAGCCGCTGGCACGGCGATCTCCGCGAGCTCCGCGACGAAGCGGCCGGCGAGAGCGCGAAGATCGCGTCGCTGTTGCAGGAGTTCCCCGGGATCGGCCCGGCGGGGGCCAGCATCTTCCTGCGGGAGATTCAGGCCGTCTGGCCTTCGGTGGCTCCCTACGTGGACGGCCGGGTGCTGAAGGGTGCCCAGGCGATCGGCCTGCCGGCGGACGCCGGGTCGCTGGCCAGGCTGGCCGGCTCGGACACGGAACTGGCCCGCCTGGCCGCGGCCCTCGTCCGCGTCTCGCTCAGCAAGAACGCGGCCGCGGAAGTGAAACAAGCGGCGCAAGAGGCCAGCTGACCCTGGCTCACAGATGCCTCCACCATGATCGGCGTCGGTTTTCCGCAGGATCTGCGGAGAATCAACGCCGATCAGGAGGGGCCCGGGGGGCGGCAGGCCCCAGGACGGGCCCGGGCGGCGGCAGGCCCCAGGACGGGCCCGGGCGGCGGCAGGGAAAGGCCGCTCCGCGGCACACGCCAGGGGGCGGCGGCACAGCCAGGCGGCAGCCCAGCCGGGCGGCGGGCTGACCGCGCCCCCGGTTAACCGGGCGGGCGTTTCAGGGGGCGGACCAGCCCGGCATGGGGAACCCGGACAGCAGGTCGCGGACCTCGCGGGCGATCCGCTCCAGCGCCGCGTCGTCGTCCTTGGCGGCGGCGGTGATCGCGTCGTCGATCCAGGCCGCGATCGCCGGCATGTGCTCCTCACCCAGGCCGCGGGTGGTGATCGCGGGCGTGCCCAGCCGGATGCCGGACGGGTCGAACGGCCTGCGCGGGTCGTAGGGCACGGTGTTGTAGTTGAGCTCGATGCCGGCCCGGTCCAGGGCCCGGGCGGCCGGCTTGCCGCCGATCCCCTGGCGGGTCAGGTCGACCAGGATCAGGTGATTGTCCGTCCCCCCGGAGACAAGGTCGTAGCCGCGTGCGGCCAGCGTCCCGGCCAGTGCCTTGGCGTTGGCCACAACCTGGTGCGCGTAGGTACGGAACTCCGGCTGCGCGGCCTCGTGCAGGGCCACCGCGATCGCGGCGGTGGTGTGATCGTGCGGGCCGCCCTGCAGCCCGGGGAACACCGCCTTGTCCAGCGCGGACGCATGCTCCGCGGTCGACATGATCATCGCGCCGCGCGGGCCGCGCAGCGTCTTGTGCGTCGTGGTGGTGATCACGCCGGCGTGCCCGGCCGGGGACGGATGGGCTCCGCCGGCGATCAGCCCGGCGATGTGCGCGATGTCGGCCACGAGCACCGCGCCGACCTCGTTCGCGATCTCCGCGAAGGCGGGAAAGTCGATCGTCCGCGGGATCGCCGTCCCGCCGCAGAAGATGAGCCGGGGCCGTTCGCGGCGGGCCAGGTCGCGGACCTCGTCCAGGTCGACCCGGCCAGTGTCGGCCCGGACGCTGTACTGCACGCTGTGGAACCACTTGCCCGTCACCGAGACCGGCCACCCGTGGGTGAGGTGACCGCCCATCGGCAGCGCCATTCCCATGATCGTGTCGCCGGGTTTGGCGAAGGCCAGGTAGACAGCCAGGTTGGCGGGCGAGCCCGAGTACGGCTGAACGTTGGCGTGGTCGACGCCGAACAGCGCCTGCGCCCGCTCTATCGCCATGGTCTCGATGACGTCGATGAACTGCTGGCCTTCGTAGTAGCGGCGCCCCGGATACCCCTCGGAGTATTTGTTGGTCAGCACCGAGCCGGACGCCTCCAGGACGGCCACTGACACGTAGTTTTCCGACGGGATCAGCCGGATCTTCTCATACTCCCGGCGCGCCTCCTGCTCGATCAGGCTGGCGATCTCCGGGTCGGTCCGGGCGATGTGCGGGATGGGCGGCTGATGCATGAGGACCTCCTCCGCACGAGGCTACAAGCGGCCGGTCCCCGGCGGGAGGCTACCGGTCCGGTAGCGTCAGTGGCTGGATTGGCCGGCCCACCGCAGGAAGGGAGCCCCCGGTGGCTCAGAAGATCATTCTGGACTGCGATCCAGGCATCGACGATGCCCTGGCCATCGCGTTCGCGGCCGGTTCCCCGGACCTTGATCTGTGCGGCATCACCACCGTGGCCGGCAATGTGGGCCTGGATCTCACGACGTCCAACGCGCAGCGGGTGTGTGAGTTCATCGGCGCCCCGGGGGTTCCAGTCACTCCGGGCAGTCCCGCGCCGCTGCTGCGGCCGCCGATGGACGCCCGGAACGTGCACGGGGACACCGGCCTCGGCGGCGCGCTGCTTCCGCCGCCGGAATCACGGCCGTCGGGCGGTCACGCCATCGATTACCTGATCGAGACGATCGGCGCGGCCCCGGGAGAGATCACCCTGATCGCCACCGGGCCGCTGACCAACATCGCGCTGGCCGTGCACCGCGAGCCGCAACTGGTCAGTCAGGTCAGGGACTTCGTGATCATGGGCGGCTCGACCGGCCGGGGCAACGTCACGCCCGCCGCCGAGTTCAACATCGCGGTCGATCCCGAAGCCGCCGCCATCGTCTTCCACGCCGGCTGGACGGTCACCATGGTCGGGCTCGACGTCACCCTGCAGGCGCGGGCGACCGCCGCGGTACGCGACCGGATGCGGCCGCTGGGCGCGCTGGCCAGCGAGCTGCTGCTGCCCGGCCTCGAGCACTACGCCTCGGACGAGGACCCGCTCGGGGCGGTCCCCGGGTCGGGGCCGGCCAGGAACCCGGGCAGCAAGACGACGCCTGCACCGTGATCACGGCCGATCCAGCCGTGCACGACGTGTGCGCGGTCGCCTATGTCGCCGACCCCGGCCTGCTGGGCTGCCTCCCCGCGCGGATCGAGGTCGAGACCACGGGCCGGTGGACCTCGGGCATGACCGTCACCGATTTCCGCGCGCCCGCCGCCGCGCGGAACGCCCTCGTCGCCACCGCCATCGACGTGCGGGGGTTCTGGAACCGGGTGCTCGACGCCTACGCGAACGTGGCCGCGGCGATGAGCGCCGGCACCGCCCGCTAGGAGGGCGCTGAATAACCCTGTTCGTGATCAAGTCGCAGGTCGCTGACCTGCAGTTTTACGACCGTGATCACGCAAATTTCGGCCTTATTCAGCAGGCTCCTAGGCGGGTACCGCTAGCCGGCAGCCCCGGCCGCGCCGGCCACCGTGTGCCCTATCTCCTCGTGTATCCAGACGGCTCGCTCAGTGACCTCGACCAGGTCCGCGTAGGTCCAGCGCTGGCTGTCGCCGGCTGGGGTCCGCAGCGATACAGTGCCGTCCCGGCAGCAGACGGTCAGGCCGCGCGGCACGCAGAGAACCGAGACTCCCGCGGCGGGCTGATCGGCGCGCAGGAGCCGGCCGCCGAGCCCGCGGGCGGACAGCATCGCCTCCAGTTCAGTGGCGGCCTGGCGCGCACTGAGCCGGCGGCATGGGCGCGTCGCGTCCAGGTCCGCCGCCCGGGTGTCCCCGGGGCCGGGAGCCGGGGCCGTCACGCCCCGGGACGGCACGGGAAGCGCGAACCAGACCGCCTTGCCGCGCACCTTCCGCCCGCCGAGCCTGGCCCGGGTGAGGTGATGACCCCACCGTCCGCCGGAGAGCTCGTGCACGACCTGAAGGCCCCGGCCGCTGACGGCCTCCGCGGCGGCACGGTGCGGAAGCGTGCCCGGGATGCGGCCCAGTCTCCATCCCGGACACGCATCGAACACCTTGCACACAAGTTCGCGCATAATGCCGCTGCCGCGCAGGTACAGCCACAGTTCGGGCCGCGCCGTGGCCGGCCGGAACCTGTCCAGGCCGCTGAGGTCCCGGCCCGCGTGCAACGTATTGGCGGCCAGCTCACTCGCCATCAGGACACCGTCGTCGATCAGCCCGGCGCGGATCCCGGCTTCGGCCGCGGCCTCACGGTAGAACTGCCGGGCCACTCTGGCACAGGATGCGTCCGTGGGCAGCGGCCACGCACAGCACGCTCCGGTCACCAGCGTGCGCGAGGCGCCCATACGCTGTGTCCTCCCACCGCACCGCCGTCAGGTGACTCCGGCCGCTGCCGCCTGAGCCGGCCGCGCGGATAAAGCGCGAGCTCAGGCGTGCATTACTAATCTGTGAAGCGCAGATTATGAGTGCGAGGAGGTTTTCGCAAGACTTTAGTGGCCAATCCCACATGAACAAAGCTTTCCGCCTGCGGCGGTGATGCGCTGCCTGGTGGCTTTCCGCCTGCAGCGGTGATGCCCTGCTGGCGTGGCTTTCCGCCGCGGCCCGATGCGCTGCCTGGCCTGGAGTTTCCGGCGGGACGGTCACATATACCCAGCGTATGAGGTCGCATTTATCTCAGCTGATGATTGGCGGGTATAGCGCACTATGGCAGTACGCAAATCCCGCGTGTACAGTCAGTCGCGGCGGAACCCGCTACGGGGACCGCCGGGCCTTTGAGACAGGCCGGTCAGCGGGTGAATCCCCCGGGGATGCGGCCCGGGGGATTCACCACCGCCCGCTACGGCCACCTAGATGTCGTAGCGCCCCTCCTTGACGTCCGCCAGGAACCGGGCGAACGCCGCCCGGTCGACGACGTGCGCGCCGCATTCCGGGCGCTTGCTGTCCCTGACAGCAGTGACGCCGGGGAGGTTGGCTGCGATCTCCACGCAGCCCCCGTTGTGGGAGCTGCGGCGGGCCTTCCGCCAGATGGCCTGAGACAGATCAGTCATTGCTCACTCCAGTCGGTCAGCGAGACGCTCGAGGTAGTCCACCGTGTCGCGCGGGTCGAGCGCCCCGTCACAGGCACGTTCGAACGACTGCACATAGCCGTTCACCGATTCCCGCTTGCTCACCTCCTCGACGGCGTAATCCGTTTCCACAAAGACGAGGCTCGGATTCTCGCCGTCGAAGCCGAAGATGTTGACCATTGAGTGCGCACCGCTCGGCGGGCCGTCCTGGAAACGCTGGACGCGCAGGTCAACGTTGCGGCGCCCGGCCATCTCCACGAGGTGGACGATCTGCTCCTTGCGGTCGCCGCGCGTCCCCCACCGGTAGAGCAGGGACGCCTCGGTGATCACGGCGCTCAGCATCGGGGCGGCCTCGCCGGTGCGCTCGAGGATCTCCTGCCGGCGCAGTCGCGCGGCCAGTGCGTCGCGGCGCCACCGGGGCGGCCGGGGACCGGTCCGCAGCAGGGACTCGATGTAGGCGGGCGTCTGGAGCAAGCCGGGCAGGATCAGCGGCATGAACGCGCAGATCGTGCTCGCGTCGTTCTCGTAACCGGGGAACTCGCTGTCGAAGATCTCCGCGAAGTCGCGCCACCAGGGCCGGGCCCGGGCCCGCATGGCGAGTTCCTCGACCTCCTCGGCCTCGGCGCCCTTGACCCCGTAAATGCGCAGCAGATCCCGGACGTCGCTCATCTCGGGACGCTTCCACTGATTGGCCTCAAACCGGCCGACCTTGCCGCGGCCCCAGTTCAGGATGTCGCAGACATGGTTCGCGGTATAGCCGCTGGCCACGCGAAGCTCAGCGAGACGGTGAGACAGCCGGCGCTTGGCGATGGTGGCGCCGTAGGCGTCGTCACTCATGCCCGCTCGCCTCCTTGACAGGGTCTCAACTTCGGCATAAGACTACCCAACTTGTGATTCACAAATCTATACTTTTAATAGGTCAATCTTTAACAGACTGACCGTATTACGGTCGGCTGTCGACGCCTCCCCCGCCCGCGTTCTGTGGCATTTTCTGAGGTCAAGCGACCTAATTACGGCCCGAACCAGAGCGTCTAGGGCGTGGCATTATCGGCCGGGTCATCAAATTCGCCTTTTCGGGCCCCGTCCAAAAAGCACTCCCACTCGTTCCGGTCGAACACGAGCACCCGGCGATCCGGGTCTCCGGCGACCCGCATCAGCACCCAGTCCTCCGCACGGCCCGGCTCATCCGTACCGGATGCCCGGGACACACCGGGAGCCCGGCCGGTGAAGGTGACTTCTATGGTCCCGGCTCCGTCTCCCGAACGCTGCCACTCCTGAGCGTCCGGATCGATGCCGAGCTCCTCGGCCGTAGGCTTGGCGATCACGGCCGCCTGGCAACGCCGCAGCAGAGCCAGCGCTGTCCTTCGCTATCCGCGAGCACCGGGTCCTCCGCGCCCCAGATGCCGGTGAAGGTGAGCCCGGGCGCGGCGCCTTCGTACGGCGGGACCAGTTCCAGGCCGTCGAAGAACCGCGCGATATCGGCGTGCGACCGGAAGTGCATGCGCTCGCTGGCTTTGTCGAAGACGGCACGGAACCGTTCCACGGCGAGCGGCGGCTTGCGCTCATCGGTGAGGTGCGACAGCGACAGATAGCTGCCGGCCGGCACCGCATTCATGTAGCGCGCCACCAGGCGCCACGGATCCGACCGGTCGGACACGAACATCAGGACGGCGGTCATCAGGACACCCGCCGGCTCGCTGAAATCAATGAGCCGGCGCAGCTCCGGGTGGCCGAGAATCGTCTCCGGCTCACGCAGGTCGCCGCGGATCACGGCGGTCGTCCCCGTGCCCGCGAGCAGCACCCGGCCCTGCGCTTCCACCATCGGATCGTTGTCGACATAGACGACCCTGGCATCCGGGGCGACCTTCTGCACAACCTCATGCGTGTTGCCAACGGTCGGCAGCCCGGAGCCTATGTCGATGAACTGCCGGATTCCGTGCTCGGCCATCCATTTGGCCGCACGCTGGTGAAACCCGCGGTTGGACCACGCACAGTCCCTGATCTCCGGTACGGCGCCCAGGATCTGCTCGGCCGCGCGGACGTCCACATCGAGATAGTGCTCGCCGCGCAGCATGTAGTCGTATATCCGCGCCGGGGTGGCGACACTGGGGTCAACACCGGTCGGGACATGTGATGCCTGAGCCATTAAGCCTCCGCTGGAACCATCGCTTTCCAGTCTTACACGTGACGTGCGAATCGCGAACCGTGACATCGCAATAACTTGGCTTCCGGCTGCCACCTGCTAATCCCCGGCCTCCAGGTCGCCCTCAAGGTCGAGGAAGACCTGCCGGAGCTGGTCCAGCGTCTTGGGGTCCGGTTCCGCCCACATGCCACGCTGGGCCGCCTCAAGGAGGCGTTCGGTAATGCCCCGCAAGGCCCAGGGGTTGGATTTTTCCATAAAGGCACGGTTCTCCGGGTCGAACACGTACGCCGCGGCCAGCCGCTCGTACATCCAGTCCGACACCACGTGCGCGGTCGCGTCGTAACCGAACAGGTAGTCCACCGTCGCGGCCAGCTCGAACGCGCCCTTGTAGCCGTGCCGGCGCATCGCCGCGATCCACCGCGGGTTGACCACCCGGGACCGGAATACCCGGCGTGTCTCCTCCGCCAGCGTCCGGGTCTTCACCGCGTCGGGCGTGGCCGAGTCGCCGATGTAGGCGGCCGGGCTGCGCCCGGTCAGGGACCGGACCATGGCCACCATGCCGCCGTGGTACTGGAAGTAGTCGTCGGAGTCGGCGATGTCGTGCTCGCGGGTATCGGCGTTCTTGGCCGCCACCGCGATCCGGGCGAACGCGGTCTCCATGTCGGCCCGGGCCGGGGCGCCGTCGAGGTCACGACCGTAGGCGTAGCCGCCCCAGACCGCGTAGACCTCGGCCAGGTCGGCGTCGTCACGCCAGTTCCGCGCGTCGATGAGCGGGAGCAGGCCTGCCCCGTACGCGCCCGGCTTGGAGCCGAAGATCCGCGTCGTCGCGCGGCGCCAGTCCCCGTGGGTGGCCTGGTCGGCGGTGGCGTGCGCACGCAGGTAGTTCACGTCAGCCGGCTCGTCCAGCGCCGCGACCGTGCCGATGGCGTCGTCCAGCAGCGCGATGACATGCGGGAACGCGTCACGGAAGAAGCCGGAGATGCGCACGGTGACGTCGATGCGCGGGCGCCCCAGCTCCGCCGCGGGGACAACCGCAAAGCCGGTAACCCGGCGCGAGCCCTCGTCCCACACCGGGCGGCAGCCGATCAGCGCGAGAATCTCGGCGATGTCATCGCCCTGGGTGCGCATCGCGGACGTGCCCCAGACGGTCAGGCCCACGCTGCGCGGGTAGCGGCCCTCGTCGGCCAGGTGCCGCGCGAGCAGCGACTCGGCCAGCGCTGAGCCGGTGTCCCAGGAGTTGGCGGACGGGATGGCCTTGGGGTCGACCGAATAGAAGTTCCGCCCGGTCGGCAGCACGTTGACGAGCCCGCGGGTGGGCGACCCCGACGGCCCGGCGGGCACGTATCCGCCGGACAGCGCGTGCAGCACCGCGCCAATCTCCCCGGCCGTCGCGGCGAGCCGCGGCACGACTTCGGCGCAGGCGAACTGCAGAACCCGCGCGACCGCGGCCGGATCCCGCCCATGATCCCGAACGGGCTGTTGCGCACGTTCTCCCCCGCCCGGGGCACCGCCCTCGCCCGGGTCACCTCCCGCTCCCCGGTCTGGGGCACCCCCCGGCACCCCCGTCAGCCGCGACTCGGCCGGCGCAATGGCGCCAATAGGCTGCGCGGCGGCAGGCCCGGCGGGCGCGAGCCCGGGGGCAGCATCGGGAGCAGCGGGCTGCGCGGCGGCGGGGGCAGGCCCGGCGGGCGCGAGCCCGGGGGCAGCATCGGGAGCAGCGGGCTGCGCGGCGGCGGGGGCAGGCCCGGCGGGCGCGAGCCCGGGGGCAGCATCGGGAGCAGCGGGCTGCGCGGCGGCGGGGGCAGGCCCGGCGGAGAGGACGGCGGCGGTGACGCCGGGGGCGCGGGCGGGGTCCCAGCCGGCGGCGGCCATGGCCTCAACGAGGGCGCGGGAGGTGTGCTCGTAGCCGTCCGTCTCGGCGCGGGAGGCCTCACTGCTGCCTTCGGCCAGGCCGAGGGCCGCGCGCAGGCCCGGGAGCGCACCCCAGCGGGCGCTCCACAGCTGGGCCGAGCGCAGGATGACCAGGACGAGGTTGACCAGCGCCTCGCCCGTGGGAGCCGTACCGAGAATGTGCAGGCCGTCGCGGATCGCGGCGTCCTTGACCTCGCAGAGGTAGCCGTCGATGTGCAGCACGAACTCGTCGAACTCGGTCTCACCCGGCTCGGCGGGGACGCCCAGGTCGTGGTGCAGCTGCGCGGTGTGCACCAGCGACCAGATCTGCGCCCGGACCGCGGGCAGCTTGTCCGGGTCCAGCGCCGCGACCGTCGCGTACTCGTCCAGCAGTTGTTCCAGCTTGGCAAGCTCGCCGTAGCTGTCGGCGCGCGCCATCGGCGGGACCAGGTGATCGACGATGACCGCGTGCGCGCGCCGCTTGGCCTGGGTCCCCTCCCCCGGGTCGTTCACGATGAACGGGTAGATGAGCGGAACGTCCCGCAGCACGGCGTCCGGCGCGCACTCCGCCGACAGGCCCAGGCCCTTGCCGGGCAGCCATTCCAGCGTGCCGTGCTTGCCCAGATGGATGATCGCGTCCGCGCCGAACTGCTCGTCCAGCCACCGGTAGGCCGCCAGATAATGGTGGGACGGCGGCAGATCCGGGTCATGGTAGATGGCGACCGGGTGCTCACCGAAACCGCGAGGCGGCTGGATCAGCACCACCACGTGGCCGAATTGCAGGGATGCGAGCATGAGGTCGTCACCGTCGGTGTACAGCTCGCCCGGCGGCTCACCCCACTGGCTGGTGAGCTTCTGCCGGAGCCCGTTCGGCAACGAAGAGAACCACCGACGGTAAGCGGGCAGCGGGACCCGCGCCGGTGCGGCGCTGAGCTGCTCCTCGGTCAGCCACTCGGTGTCGTAGCCACCGGCGGCGATGAGCGTGTGGATCAGCGTGTCGCCGTCCTCGGGGAATCCGTCGCCGAGGTCGTATCCGGCCTCGCGCAGGGCCTGCAGCAGCCGGACCGCCGAGGCCGGGGTGTCGAGGCCAACGGCGTTGCCGACCCGGGAGTGCTTCGTCGGGTAGGACGACAGCATGATCGCGACGCGTTTGTCCCGGTTCGGCGTGACGGCCAGCCGGGCGTGCCGGACGGCGATGCCCGCGAGGCGGCCGGCCCGCTCCTCGTCGGCGACGTAGACCGGGATGCCGTCCGGGCCTTCCTCTTTGAAGGAGAACGGCACCGTGATCAGCCGCCCGTCGAATTCGGGGATGGCGACCTGCATGGCGGCGTCGATCGGGCTGAGGCCGCCGCCGGCATCCTGCCACTGAGCCTGCGAGGAGGTCAGGCAGAGCCCCTGGATGAGCGGGACGCCCAGCCGGGCGAGCGCGCCGGCGTCCCAGTCCCCCTCCGCGCCCTGGCCGGCGGCGGCCGAGCCCCCGGCGGCCAGGACGGTGGTGATGATGGCGCGGGCCGGGCGGAGGAGTTCGGCCAGGCCGGCGTCGGCGGAGCGGAGCGAGGAACAGTAGACCGCCAGCGGCGTGCCGCCTCTCTCGGCGATGGCCGCGCAGAGCGTGTCGACGAACCCGGTGTTCCCGGAGAGTTCGTGCGCCCGGTAGAAGATCACCGCGACCGTGGGCCGTTCCTCGGGGGCGTCCGGGGAGGGGGCGCCGTCTGAGGCTGAAGCGCCCTGCGGGGCTGAGGCGTCCGGTGGGGCGGGAGCGTCCGGAGGGTTCAGGGGGGCAGGGAGAGGGTGGACGCCGTAGGCGGGGGCAGGCTCGGGCGGGGCGAACCCCTCGCCGGTGAGCAGCACCGTGTCGGACAGGAAAGCCGCGAGTTCCCGCAGGTTGGCCGGACCGCCCTCGCGTAGGTAGCCGAGCGCCTCGGCGGCTACCCCGGCCGGGACGGTGGACAGTGCCATGAGCTCCGCGTCGGGAGCCGATTCGCCGCCGAGCGCGACCAGCGGCAGGCCGGTGGCCCGCAGCCGGGCGATCCCCTCGGGCCACGCCTGGCGCCCGCCGAGCAGGCGCAGCACCACGAGGGCCGCCCCATCGGTGAGCGCAGCGAGTTGCTCCGGCTCGTCGGGGGACATGCGCGCCGGGTTCGCGGTCCGGTACGGGGCGCCCGAAGCGCGCGCGGCGAGGAGTTCGGTGTCGGCGGTGGAAAGCAGCAGGATCGTGGGCACCTCCCGATCCTGCCACGCCTGGTCCGCCTGCCCGCCCTTCTCCGGCTTGGCCCCCTTTCCCCGGCGATCTCCGGATCTTGTGCGGCTTCTGCTGCGCCAACAGCAGAACCTGCACAAGATCGGGCCGGGCGCGATGGGGAGGTGGCGAACAAGGGCGGGCGGGGTTAGGGGTGACGGCGGGGTTAGAGGCGGCCGGACCGGCACCTGGGCGTTCGCGAACCTCGGCGTCGTGGTGGCGCTCGTCATCGCCTTCGCCGGCTGGCTCATCGCCGGCCGGCGGACCGTCCGGGCGCAGGAAGCCGTGCCCACCCCCGGCGTCACGGCGGGCGTGGCCAGGGGGTTGGGCCCCCGGGAGCTGACCGTGGCCTCAGAGCACGGTGGTGCCGTACATCTCGCCGAGCGGGTCGGCGAGCAGTTCGATGCGCGCACCGTCCGGATCGCGGAAGTAGATCGACGTACCGCTCTCCACCTGGTACGGGATACCGGCCGCGTCGAGCTTGGCGCGCAGGTGCCGCCACGATTCCGGGGTCACCGAGATGGCCAGGTGGTGCAGCCCGCCGAGCACTTCGGCATACGCGCCCACGTCCAGGCCGGGAAAGTCGAAGAACGCCAGCAGGTTGCCGTTGCCCACGTCGAAGAAGAAGTGGTTGGAGCCCTGATAGTCCCGGTTCTCGACGATCTCGGTCAGCGGGAACTCCAGGACCTCCTGGTAGAAGCGGATGGTGCGTTCCGCATCGGAGCTGATCAGCGCGGTGTGGTGAATTCCGCGCGCGATGGCGACCGGCCGCGTCTCCGGTAGGTAGGTGGCCCGTAGCCGGGACCGCCGGGCGTTCAGCGCGGCCACGTCGAGCGGGGTCTCCGTCATGTCAGTCTCTCCGGTTCGGGTATCCCGGCGGCCGTGCCGATGACCGGACGACCGCTGCGCGTGCGGCGCGCTGTGAGAATGCCCAGGCCGGGGCCGCCTGAAGCACGCGAGACCGCCGCGTCAGGAGACGAGATCGTCGAACTCCCCGGTCCGCAGGCCGTTCATGAGGGCCACGATGGCGGCCCGCTGGCAGATGAGCGCCGTCCCGTGCGGGTCGCGGGAGTTGCGCATCGCCACCGTCTCGGTGCCGATCCTCGCAATCTCCACGCAGGCTCCCTGGGAGTTACTGCGCTGGCTCTTCCGCCACGCCGCTCCCTCAAGATCCCTGGCCGACATGCCGTTGTAGATGCCGCGCATCGTCGTGTCTCCTGACTGGCTATGACCACGTAACCGCGCGCGGGGCCGGTGACCTCAGGCACAGCCGCGCATGGCTACTCCGGCCGCGTCCTGCGGGTCCGGACGATCTTCATCGTATGCATGATGCACGTGCATCCGCATGGGCTTTCGCATATTCATCCGCACAGCCATCCGCAAGTGCCGCGACACACGGTTGCCCGTGCGGCTGGTGTGGCCTGGCGGTGAGGCGGCCGCCAGAACGGCCGTTCCTCCTTCCGGTCAGCGTCCCGCTTTCCGGTGTGCATCCCCCGTTTTGCCAGCCGGCCTTCATAAACGGACAAAAAGTATGTTTCGTTATTAATGTGGTACCATCCGCCTGTCCCATCGTCAACGGCTGCGTGACAGTAGCCATACAATAAGTAAATGGCCATCGCAGGCGCGCGCCATCTCATTTTCGGACGGAAAGAATCGTCGGCTGGCGCGCAAAGCGTAAGCGGAAGCAGAGACGGACGGAACATTTTCGCATCCGCGAGACGGGCGAGGTACGTGCGCACACGCAGGTAAACGGGGCTTCCTGAGCACAGCGGCAGGCCATCTGGCCGCCTAGCGCAGCCCGAGCGGATCCAGGATTCCGCATGCTGGACAAGTGAATTCTGGCAGACGCAGCGTGCGGCTAAAATGTTTCGAAATGTCGGCAGCTTTACCGATATCCGGTGCCTGCAGCCGTGTTGCGCGTTTACCCATTGCCGTACCGCTCTCCGGCCGGCCGGGCCGGCCGGGAAAACGGCTGGCCCGGCACCGCCGTACTCAGAACCGGCGCGGGCCATCAGGAAACGTAATACCTGGACGGGCAGAAACGAATTAATGCGCCGGTGAAGCCGGCCCGCACGGGGGCGTAACGCGACGTTAGATCACTGTCCGTGACCGAATGGGTGGCGGCCGGCAGCGGGCGGCTTGTTCGCCGGGCAGGGTACGCAGGAGCCCGGGGCCGGGCCGCCGGAAAGGATCCGGCGGGCCCTGATCCCCGGGCCCGGTGGTCGGTGCTACAGGCCGGCGGCCGGTGCTCCAGGCCGGCGGCGGACCGGAGCTGCAGGCCGGCGGCCGGTGCTACAGGCCGGCGGCCGGTGCTACAGGCCGGCGGCGGACCGGAGCTGCTCGACGCGGTCGGCGCGCTCCCAGGAGAAGTCCGGATCGGTGCGGCCGAAGTGACCGAAGGTGGCGGTCTGCGAGTAGATCGGGCGCTGCAGGTCCAGCACCGAGATGATGGCCCGCGGCCGGAGGTCGAAGACCTCCAGGACGGCATCCTGAATCCGCTCGACCGGCACCTGCTCGGTGCCGAAGCACTCGACGAACAGGCCGACCGGCTTGGCCTTCCCGATCGCGTACGCGACCTGCGTCTCGCATCGTTCGGCGAGCCCCGCCGCGACCACGTTCTTGGCCACCCAGCGCATTGCGTAGGCGGCGCTGCGGTCCACCTTGGACGGGTCCTTGCCGGAGAACGCCCCGCCGCCGTGCCGGGCCATGCCGCCGTACGTGTCGATGATGATCTTGCGGCCGGTCAGGCCGGCGTCGCCCATCGGGCCGCCCACCTCGAAACGGCCGGTGGGGTTGACCAGCAGCCGGTAGTTGGACGTGTCCAGTTCCAGAGCCGCCACCACCGGGTCGACCACGTAGTCCTTGATGTCGGGGGCGAGCAGTTCCTTGAGGTTGATGTCCGGCGCGTGCTGCGTCGACACCACGACCGTGTCGAGCCGTACCGGGGTGATGCCCGAATACTCGACCGTCACCTGGGTCTTGCCGTCCGGGCGCAGATACGGCACGGTGCCGCTGCGGCGGACGTTGGACAGCTGCTTGGACAGCTGGTGCGCCAGCATGATCGGCAGCGGCATCAGCTCGGGTGTCTCCCGGCACGCGTACCCGAACATCAGGCCCTGGTCGCCTGCGCCCTGCCGGTCGAAGTCCTCGGCGCCCTCGCCTTCGCGGTACTCATACGCGTCGTCGACGCCGAGGGCGATGTCCGGTGACTGGGAGCCGATGGACACCGACACGCCACAGGACGCACCGTCGAAGCCCTTGGCAGAGGAGTCGTAGCCGATCTCGAGGATCTTCTCCCGGATGATGCCCGGGATGTCGACGTAGGTGCGAGTGGTGACTTCGCCCGCCACGTGGACCTGACCGGTAGTGATCATCGTCTCGACGGCGACACGGCTCTCGGTGTCGTCCTTGATCATGGCGTCGAGGATGGCGTCACTGATCTGGTCGGCCATCTTGTCCGGATGACCCTCAGTGACCGACTCAGAAGTAAACAGGCGACGTGCCACGAGATTCCCTTTTCTTTCTGTGGGTTCCAGTTATCTTCCCGGCAGACTCGCCCGAAGCTTATCCATGATCACATCGCCGGTGCCGGTGCCAGGGATACGGGATCGTTCCCTCAAGTGATCACTGCTGACCGTATTTTGATACCCTTACGGCTCGCGTAAGGCTACCTTTGCCGCAACCGGAACGCCACAAGATCCCAGACGGCATCGGCGAGGACCTCCTTGGCGGCCCGCGCGATATGCGTCTGCGACCCGTCGGCGCCCAGCACGACGGCCTCGTTGTCGCTGGTCCCAAAGGCCAGGCCGTTGCCGACCCGGTTCACGACCAGCAGGTCACAGCCTTTACGGGCCAGCTTCGCGCGGCTGTCGGCCAGATCCAGTTCGGTCTCGGCCGCGAAGCCGACGATGACCTGGCCGGGCCGCGAGTCTCCCGGGAGGGCGTCCGCGGCACCGTTACCGGCCCCCCGGCGTGCGGACAGCTCGGCGAGGATGTCGGGGTTCTGGACGAGATGGATGGGGGCTGGCGCCGACCCGTCCTTCTTCACCTTCGCGTCGCTCCGTACCGCGGGACGGAAGTCGGCGACGGCGGCGGCCATCACGACCGCGTCGGCGCCGGCGGCCTCGGCCAGTACCGCGTCGCGCATCTCGAGCGCGGAGGTCACCCGGATGACACGGGTCCCGGCCGGGTCCGGCAGCGTGACGTTAGCCGAGACCAGCGCGACCTTGGCCCCGCGGGCGACGGCCGTTTCCGCGAACGCATATCCCTGCCGCCCGGAGGACCAGTTGCCCAGGAACCGCACCGGATCGAGTTCCTCGCGGGTCCCCCCGGCGGACACCACGACCGTACGGCCGGCCATGTCCCGGCCGAGGCCGTCCGCGCCCCGGGACAGGACGCGCATCGCGGCCGCGAATATCTCAGCGGGCTCGGGCAGCCGGCCCACCCCGGAGTCCGCGCCGGTCAGCCGGCCGCTGGCCGGCTCGAGGACGATCGCGCCACGGTCCCGGAGCAGCGCCACATTGGCCTGGGTGGCGGGATGCTCCCACATCTCCGTGTGCATGGCGGGCGCGTACAGCACCGGGCACCGGGCCGTCAGCAGCGTCGCGGTGAGCAGGTCACCGGCCATGCCCGCCGCGGCGCGCGCCAGCAGGTCCGCGGTGGCCGGGGCGACGATCACGAGATCCGCCGACTGGCCGAGCCGGACGTGCGGAACCTGGTCGGCGCCCGTCCAGGCGTCGGTGGCGGCCGGATGACCGGACAGCGCGGCCCAGGTCGTCTCGCCGACGAATCGCAGCGCGTCCGGAGTAGGCACCACGTGGACGTCGTGACCGGTTTCGGTGAGACGCCGGAGGAGCTCGCACGCCTTATACGCGGAAATACCCGCCGTTACGCCGAGAATGACCCGTGGTGCCACGTGTTCCCCGCCCGGTCAGGCGGACATCAGGCCTCGGTGGGCTCGACCGAGAGAAGCCCGTCCCGCACCTCGCGCAGTGCGATGGACAGCGGCTTCTCCTGGACCCGGGTCTCGACCAGCGGGCCCACGTACTCGAGCAGGCCTTCGCCCAGCTGCGAGTAGTACGCATTGATCTGCCGCGCCCGCCGCGCAGCCATGATCACGAGCTGGTACTTGCTGTCCACGACCTTGAGCAGGTCGTCGATCGGCGGGTTGATAATGCCATCTGCGGCGGGAGTCCCTGCCACGTCACGCCTTTCGTCTGACTAATGCCTGCCGGTGATCCGGTAAGCCAAAGATCAAGGCTACCACCTGGTGGCACACCTCCTGGACCGACGTGTTGACCAGCGTGAGGTCGAATTCGCTCTCCGCGGCGAGCTCACGGCGCGCCGCGTCGAGGCGCCGCTGCACGACGTCGGGCGGCTCCGTGCCGCGCCCGGTCAGCCGGCGGACCAGTTCAGCCCAGGACGGCGGGGCCAGGAAGACCAAGCGCGCGTCGGGCATGCTCCGGCGCACCTGCCGCGCCCCCTCGAGATCGATCTCAAGGAGGCAGGGAATGCCGGCCGCCAGTTTCTCATCGAGGGGCTTACGGGGCGTTCCGTACTTATTGCCGGCGAACTCCGCCCATTCCAGAAGCTCGCCATCGGCGACCATCCGGTCGAACTCTTTGTCGTCGACAAAGTGGTATTCCCGGCCGTTGATCTCCCCCGGTCGCGCCGGCCGCGTGGTGACGGAGACCGACAGCCACAGGTCGGGGCAGCATCGCCGCAGTTCCGCGACGACCGTGCTCTTCCCGACCCCGGAGGGGCCGGAGAGCACGGTCAGCCGGGAGTACTTCCGCATGGATAGGCAGTATCCCCTGCCCGTCCCCGCAGCCCCGCCGGGGGTGGCGGCGTCGCGCACGAAATCGCCGGACTGGGCAACCATGCCCCCCCCGTGCCCCCTCCCGGATTCTGCTGAGCGCCTCAGATGTCCGATCCGAACTCGTGCTCCAGCGCCGACCGCTGGTTCGCGCCAAGCCCGCGGACCCGGCGGGACTCGGCGATGCCGAGCCGCTCCATGATCTGCTTGGCGCGGACCTTGCCGACGCCGGGCATGGACTCGAGCAAGGCCGAGACCTTCATCTTGCCAATGACGTCATCGGTCGAGCCTTCCTTGATGACGTCAGAGAGCGTTGTGGCTCCGCGCTTGAGGCGATTCTTCACCTCTGCGCGTTCTTTACGCGCTCTGGCGGCCTTCTCCAAGGCCGCCGCGCGCTGGTCAGGAGTGAGGGGAGGAAGAGCCACTCGAGGTCACCTCGGGTTTCGTCGGTAAAAACGTTGGTGGGCTGGAAACTAGCGAGTAAGCGTACCTTTCGGCAACGCGAATCCCCGTTTATGTCATAATAAATTTAAGGATATTACTCTGAGTGATCGGTTGATTACTGTGCGCAGACAATCAACGGTCACAAGCGCTCCGTTCGCCGTGCCGGCAGCTTACGAATGCGTGGTGCATCCCGGCTGCAGGGCTGGCCACGATGGGCCATCCTCCGCAAGAGTAAGCCAACTGGCGCTGTTCCTGAACAGGGGGCGGCGAGATTACTTCGCCACACTGCCGTCAATCCGCCACGCACGCGGCGCGCTCCCCTGAGCCGGCGCCGCTTCACGGATTTGGCCATGGCCGGATCACGCATATGATGACGATCCCCGGGTGGCTGATGCCCTTACTCCATACGGCGTCTGGCACCACTCCGCCGGGGCGCCGCACAGGCGGGGCGGCAAGGCGCTGCAATCCCATGGAAACGGACCGGCAAGCGAAGTTGCATGGCGGGTAACTATTTTACCTTTCAACGCCATGTTCATCCTATGGTGAAGCCAAACGGCCAATCATGTGCATACGAATCGCTGATGACTTGTACAGGCTTGCCTTAGCGCTCCCTTACCAGGCCCTTACACACTCCGCGTCGGGAGTGACATTTCACTGTGGCTGACGCACGGCGGTCACTGTCAAGCTGGGGTGAGCCGCCGCAAGGACGCCGCCACCGCAGCCGCGGCCGCACCGGGATCCGGCGCGCCAGTGATAGGACGCCCGATCACCAGCAGGTCGGACCCGGCTTTGACGGCCTCCTCGGGCGTCGCCACCCTGGCCTGATCGTAAGCCGCCGAGCCCGCCGGGCGCACCCCCGGGGTGATCAGCGTGATGCCGGGCCCGACCTCGGCCCGGACGGCGCTGACCTCGCGCGGCGAGCAGACGATGCCCTGTGCGCCGGCCTCGACGGCCAGCACGGACAGCCGCAGCACGGTGTCGTGCACATTACCCGTCACGCCGATGCGGCCCAGCTGGTCCTCGTTCAGCGAGGTGAGCAGGGTGACCGCAGCGATCATAGTGTCGGGAGCGGCCTCCGTGGCGGCCCGGATGACGTCGGCGCCGCCACTCGCGTGCACGGTCAGGACATCCGGGCGCAGCCGGGCCACGGTCCGCGCGGCGCCGGCCACGGTGGCGGGGATGTCATGCAGCTTGAGATCCAGGAAAATACGCACACCGCTGGCGCCCTTGATGGTGGCGACCACATCCGGGCCGTACCGCAGGTACAGCTCGAGGCCGATCTTCACCGTGCTCACGTGCGGCGTCACCAGGCCGGCCCAGCGCGCGGCGGTTTCGAGATCGGGTGCGTCCAGCGCGACGGCGACTGGCGCGGGCTTACTCAAGGCCACTCCTTCGACTTGTGCCCTGCGGGACGGTCTTCGGGATGTCCCGGTACACGCCGGGCCACGGCAGGCCTCGCCGGGCACCCGTGACCAGGAACGTCCCGGTGCTGGCGCGCCGTCGGCGGCTTGCTGTTAACGCTCACATCGCTCACATCACTGGACCCGCTCGTTGCGGCCATTATCAGCCGTGGCGCCACGCCAGCGGCACCATCAGTTGGTGTCCGCCGATGCGTCGCGACGAGCCGCGGGAGGTTCACCTGTCGCCTAGCGCGCGGGTAGAGCCACAGTCGCCCCCGAGGGTAATGCACCCTGGCTTCCATTGCGTCGCGCATCGTACTTCCCGGCCCCACACGTCACGTACGTATCCCGGCGCAGGTGCTGCCCCCACCGTGCCACGGCAGGATCGTGCCGGGCACGGTAGGTGTACCCGCTTACACCCACTGACACCGCTCCATTGCATACGGAGGCACCTCTGCCTCCACCGGGGGTCGCGGCAGAGACATCCCAGGAGCTTAGATGTCAAGCTGCGACGTCGGATTGGGGGGTCTTTTCCCGCTGGGGCCAGGCGGTTGCCTCGTCGTAGCGGGTGCGGGTTTTGAGGCATCCGTGCAGGATGCCGACGAGCCGGCTGGCGAGCTTGCGCAGGGCGGGGTTGTGCTCGGTGCCGCGGGCGCGCTCGGCGTCGTAGAGGGCGCGTGCGCCGGGCGAGGCGTTCAGGGCGGCGAAGGCCTGGGCCATCAGCGCGTCGGTGAGCCGGTCGTTGCGGATGAACCGGGCGGCGACGACTTTCTTCTTCCCGGACGCGCGGGTGATCGGGGAGGTGGCGGCGTAGTTCTTGCGGGCCTTGCCGCTGGCGTAGCGGTGCGGGTCGTCGCCGAACTCGCCGAGGACCCGGGCGCCGAGGATGGGTCCCAGGCCGGGCTGGGACAGGTAGATCTCAGCGTCCGGGTGGCGGCCAAAATCCGCTTCCACCTGCCCTTGCAGGGTTTTGACCTGCTCATTGAGGGTGGTGATCACCGCGATCAGGGACCGGACGGTGGCCGCGTAGGCGGCGGTGATGGCCGGCGGCTGGCCCAGCTGGGCGCCCCGCAGCGCGGCCAGGATCGCGGTGGCCCTGGCAGGGATGTCGCGGCGGCGGGCGCGCTTGAGCGCCGCGCTGACCTGCGCGCGGGTCAGCTTCCCGGCCCGCGCCGGGTCCGGCGCCTTGGCCAGCAGCTCCAGCGTGTCCGGGGCGTCCAGGTCCGCGAAGGCCTCCAGCGCGGCGGGGAAGTACTCCCGCAGCTGGTGCCGCAGCCGCTGGATGTGCCGGGTGCGTTCCCAGATCAGCGTCTTATGGGTACGGGCCACCACCTTGACCGCGCCGGCGTCCGCGCTGTCACCCGCGACGGCGCGCAGCTGGTGGGAGTCGGTGCGCACCATGTCGGTCAGCATGTGCGCGTCGCCGGTGTCGCTCTTGGCACCGGACACACCGTGGCGCTCCCGGTACCTCGATGCCTGCAGCGGGTTGACCGCATACACCGTGTACCCGGCCGCGACCAGGGCCGCCACCCACGGGCCACGGTCGGTCTCGATCCCGATCACCACCTCCGCATCCTCGGCGTCCTCGCCCAGCTGCTGCCCGATCAGCTCGTGCAGCCGGGCCATCCCGGCCACGCCTTCCGGCAGCCGCCTGCGGGCCAGCACCTTGCCCGCAGCGTCCATCAGCTCCACGTCGTGATGGTCCTCGGCCCAGTCATCCCCCACGAACAATCGCATATGTTCTCCCGTCCCAGGTCGCGGATCTCGTCAGCAGCCTGCGGGAGAACCATCAGCGCCCTAATGAAACAGTGCTCACGCCCCACACCAGGCGGGCGCGCACGACATCCCAGCAGCGATCAACTCTCCCGGCCAGCCGGCAGGGGCACGATCTCTGCCCAGGACTCACAGTCCAGGCGCCAAGAGTGCTCACCTGCCGGCGGCTACCAGGCCCGAGTCTGCCGGATGGCCGACCCGTTAGCTCTCATTAGGCACCTCTGCCCACAGTCCGCCGGGGCCAGGCCCGCGCGGGCACCCCGCCGGGCCGCCACGGTAGGACCACCGTCGTCGTTATGGCGTGCCATAGCGACAACGGTGGCGCCACCGCTGCCCTGGGACCGGGGCGGGCGGGCGGCGATGCGGGCCAGGCGGGGGCGGACAAGCCAGGCGGGGGCGGGGGCGGTCAGGCGAGGCGGCGGCGGGGGCGGTCAGGCGGCGGCGGGGGCGGTCAGGCGAGGCGGCGGCGCAGCGGCGCGGAGTAGGCGCCGGTCTGGTGGGCCAGGCCGATGACGTCGGTGAGCCGCTCGGCGCCCAGCGTGGCGAGCTCCTCCTCCAGTTCGCGCTGGATCCGGGTGCACGCCGTCGGGTCGTTGAAGATGGCGGTGCCCACGGCGACGAGCGTCGCGCCGGCCATGATCAGCTCGAGTGCGTCTCGGCCCGTGCGCACGCCGCCGGCGCCGATGATCGGAACGTCCGGGAGGGCCTCGCGGGCCAGCCAGATGCACCGCACGGCAATCGGGCGGATCGCCGGGCCAGAGAGGCCGCCGAGCACGCCCGCGACCGCCGGGCGCATCTTTTCCGGGTCGATGACCATGCCCGGCAGCGTGTTGATCATGGTCAGTCCGTCGGCGCCCGCTGCCACGCACGAGCGGGCGATGGTCACGATGTCGGTAACGTCCGCCGACAGCTTGGCGAACACGGGGATGTCGTACCGCGCCGCGCTGCGTGCCGCCTCCACGACCCTGGCCGCCGTGTCGGGCTGGGCGGCGAAGTCCTGCCCCCGGCCGCCCGCATTCGGCCAGGACAGGTTGAGCTCGATCGCCGTGACCCCGGCCGCGCCGGACAGCCGCGCGGCGAGTTCGGCGTATTCGCCCGCGGTTCCGCCGGCGATCGAGACCATCGTGCGGGCGCCGCGGGACAGCAGCCACGGCAGATCACGCTGCAGGAAGACATCGATCCCCGGCCCCTGCAGCCCGACCGAGCTGAGCAGGCCGCTGGGTGTCTCCGCGAGGCGCGGCGTCGGCCGGCCTGCCTGCGGCTCGACCGTGATCGATTTGGTCACGACGGCGCCGATCCTGGCCACGTCGACGAACTGCGCGAGCTCGCGGCCGGTGCCCGCGCACCCGGCGGCGGTGAGGACCGGGTTCGGCAGCTCAACGTGGCCCAGCCGGGCGCGCAGATCAGCCGGCATGGCCGGACTCCCAGCCAAGCGGGGCTGACGGCGGCTGGGACGAGCGCGCCGGCGCCGCGGCTTCGCGCGGGGCGTGCGGCGCGCGGGGCGGCTTCCAGCCGGGGGCGCCCAGCGCGTCGAACGGGATCGTGCCCACGTCGGCCCAGCGGACCATGTCGCCGCGGAACACCGGGCCGTCCACGCAGGAGCGCACGATCCGGGTGATCCCGTCGGACCCCACCACCGGCAGCACGCAGCTCATGCACACCCCGGTCCCGCACCCGGCGGCCTCCTGCACGCGGGCCTGCACGGGGATATCGTACCGGCCGGCCAGCGCGGTCAGGTCCCGCAGCACCGGCAGCGGGGCGGACGCGTAGATGACGTCGGTGCGGGCCTCGTGGATGACCTGGCTGAACATGTCGGTGACCACACCCCGGGTGCCAAGCGAGCCGTCCTCGGTGGTGATCGTGGCGCTGCGCGCGGTGCGCCGGGCGCGCAGCGCGCCGAAGACGTGGTCGGCGCTTCCGGCGCCGAGCAGGAAGTCGATCTGGCAGCCGCGCTCGCGCAGCCGGTCCGCGAGCGGGAACAGCGCCGTGGCGCCCTGCCCTTCGCCGACCAGCAGGCAGCTCGCCGAAGCGCGCGGGACCGGGAACGGGCGGCCGAGCGGGCCGGCCGCGTCCAGCATGTCCCGGCTGCGCAGCTGGGCTAGCCAGCGGGTACCCGGCTCGGTGACGGCGAAGACGAACTCGACCGTGCCGCCGTGGTCCGGGCGCACGTCGTGGATGATGAAGACCCGGCGCAGGAGCATTGAGCTGTCCGGCCCGCCGACGGCGACCGTCAGGAACTGGCCCGGCTTGAACCGGGCGGCGATGGCGGGGGCCACCATGGTCAGCGCGTGGTACGCGTCGATCCGGCGCACGGTGAGGACGGGCCCGCGTACCTGCACCGGCGCCACGCCCTGCTCACCATCCCTTGACGTCCTGGACGTCGTCCTCACCTCTCCCTGGCCCGCGGGCCAGGAACAGTCCGGTCATAGCGCCGCCCGGCCTCGTGCTACCCGGCACCGTACCGCGTGCGGGCGGCCTCAGTCGGCACCGCGTGGCAACAGGCCGGCACCGCGTGGCAACAGGCCGGCACCGCGTGGCGACAGGCCGGCACCGCAGCCCGGGCCCCTGTCGGCCGGCCCAGTGTCGGCCGGCCCGGTGTCAGCCTGCCGGGTGTCAGCCTGCCCAGTGTCAGCCGGCCCGGGTGTCAGCCGGCCCGGGTGTCAGCCGGCACTGGCGCGCAGGCGCTCGGCGTGCTCCTGCAGCGACCGGACGCCGATCTCGCCGCGGATGGTGGCCTCGATGCCCTGCACCGCGGCGCCCAGGCCCTGCACGGTCGTCACGCACGGGATGCCGCGGCGCACGGCGGCCGAGCGGATCTCGTAGCCGTCGAGCCGCGGGCCGGTGTGCCCGGGGCTGCCGAACGGCGTGTTGACGATGAGGTCTACCTCGCCGTCCAGGATCCGGGTGACGACGGTCGGCTCGCCGTCCGGGCCCGGGCCGTCGCCGTGCTTCCGGACGATCTTGGCACGGACGCCGTTGCGGCGCAGCACCTCGGCCGTCCCGCGGGTGGCCCAGATCTCGAAGCCCAGGTCGGCGAGGCGCTTAACCGGGAACACCATCGACCGCTTGTCCCGGTTGGCCACCGAGACGAAGACCCGTCCCTTGACCGGCAGCGAGCCGTACACGGCCGCCTGCGACTTGGCGTACGCGGTGCCGAACATCTCGTCGATGCCCATCACCTCGCCGGTCGAGCGCATCTCCGGGCCGAGCACGGTGTCCACGCCCTCGCCCTGGGTGTTGCGGAACCGGCCGAACGGGAGCACCGCCTCCTTCACCGCGACCGGGGCATCCAGCGGCAGCGTCCCGCCGTCCCCGGACGGCGGGAGCAGCCCTTCCGCGCGCAGGTCCGCGATGGTGGCGCCGAGCATGACCCGGGCGGCCGCCTTGGCCAGCGGGACCGCGGTGGCCTTGGAGACGAACGGCACCGTCCGGGAGGCGCGCGGGTTGGCCTCCAGCACATACAGCACGCCGGCGGCGAGCGCGTACTGCACGTTGAGCAGGCCGCGCACGCCGACCCCGGCCGCGATCCGCCGGGTGGCGTCGCGGATCGCCTCGATGTCGCCGTGGCCCAGCGTGATCGGCGGCAGCGCGCACGCCGAGTCGCCGGAGTGGATGCCGGCCTCCTCGATGTGCTCCATCACGCCGCCGAGGTAGAGGTCCTCGCCGTCGTACAGGGCGTCCACGTCGATCTCGATGGCGTCGTCCAGGAAGCGGTCGATGAGCACCGGATGCTCCGGGCTGGCCTGCGTCGCACGGCGCACGTAGGCGGCCAGGGTGCCGTCGTCGTAGACGATCTCCATGCCGCGGCCGCCGAGCACGTAGGAGGGCCGCACCAGCACCGGATAGCCGATCTCCGCGGCCACCTGCTGGGCCTGCTCCACCGAGGTGGCCATGCCGTACCGCGGCGCGGGCAGGCCCGCCGTGGCCAGCACCTCCGCGAACGCGCCGCGGTCCTCGGCCAGGTGGATGGCCTCCGGGCTGGTTCCGACGATGGGCACGCCGGCCGCCTCGAGGGCGCGCGCCAGGCCGAGCGGGGTCTGCCCGCCGAGTTGGACGATCACGCCCGCCAGCGGCCCGCTGGCCTGCTCGGCGTGCACCACCTCGAGTACGTCCTCCAGCGTCAGCGGCTCAAAGTACAGCCGGCCGGACGTGTCGTAGTCGGTGGAGACGGTTTCCGGGTTGCAGTTGACCATGACCGTCTCGTAGCCCGCATCGGCCAGCGCGAACGACGCGTGCACGCAGGCGTAGTCGAACTCGATGCCCTGCCCGATCCGGTTCGGCCCGCTGCCCAGGATGATCACCTTGGGCCGGTCCCCCGCCGGGACCTCGGTCTCGTCGTCGTAGGTGGAGTACAGGTAAGGGGTCCGCGCGGCGAACTCGGCCGCGCAGGTGTCCACCGCGTGGAACACCGGCCGCAGGCCGAGACCCCAGCGGATCTCCCGGACGCCGGCCTCGCTCATCCCGCGCAGCTGCCCGATCTGCGCGTCGGCGAACCCAGCCCCCTTGGCCAGCTGGAGCGTCGCCTCGTCCAGCGGCCGTGCTGGCCCGGGGGGGCGACCCCCCGGAACCCCCCGCTGCGCTGTGCTGGCCTGGGGGGGCGACCCCCCTGGAACCCCCCGGTGCGTTTCGCGCCCGCGCGGTGGTATATCGCCGACACACCGGCCACTCACCGGGCCGGAGGCCCGGTTCGCTGGGCCGGTAACGACCGCCTCGCCGTAACCCGCCTCGGATGGTTGTCGCTCCGCCGGTCCATAGCCCGCGTGACCGCGGATGTAGCGCGCTATTTCTTCGATGTGCGCGATCTGGTCGACGAACCACGGATCGATCGCGCTGGCCGCCACCACGTCAGCCACGCTGGCTCCGGCGCGCAGGGCCTGGTGGACGGTGCCGAGCCGGCCGTCGTGCGGGACGGCGCAGCGGCGCAGCAGCGCGGCCGCGTCGCCGGGCGGTTCCTGCCAGCTGAACGGGGCCCCGCGGGACTCCATCGACCGGAGCGCCTTCTGCAGCGCCTCGGGGAACGAGCGCCCGATGGCCATGGCCTCGCCCACGGACTTCATGTGCGTGGTCAGCTGGGTGTCGGCGCTGGGGAACTTCTCGAACGCGAACCGCGGCGTCTTGACCACCACGTAGTCCAGCGCCGGCTCGAAGCAGGCGGGCGTCTGGCCAGTGATGTCGTTCGGGATTTCGTCCAGGGAGTAGCCGATGGCGAGCTTGGCCGCGATCTTGGCGATCGGGAACCCGGTGGCCTTGGACGCGAGCGCGGAGGAACGGGACACCCGGGGGTTCATCTCGATCACGACCATGCGGCCGGTCTCCGGGTGGACGGCGAACTGGATGTTGCAGCCGCCGGTGTCCACCCCGACGGCCCGGACGATCGCGATCGCGGTGTCCCGCATCCGCTGGTACTCACGGTCGGTGAGCGTCATGGCGGGCGCGACGGTGACCGAGTCGCCGGTGTGCACGCCCATCGGGTCGATATTCTCGATCGAGCAGACCACGACCACGTTGTCGTTGCGGTCGCGCATGAGCTCGAGCTCGAATTCCTTCCAGCCGAGGATCGACTCCTCCAGCAGGACCTCGGTGGTGGGGCTGGCGTCCAGCCCGGCCCCGGCGATGCGGCGCAGCTCGTCCTCGGTGTGCGCGATGCCGGAGCCGGAGCCGCCGAGGGTGTACGAGGGGCGCACGACGACCGGGTAGCCGAGCTCCCCGGCTGCGGTGAAGACCCCTTCCAGCGAGTGGCAGATGCGGCTGTCCGGCACCTCGGGCACCTCGCCGGGACCGTCGGCGCCGCCGCCCAGCGGGGGCAGGCTGGTCACGATCTCCTTGAACCGCTCGCGGTCCTCGCCAGCCTTGATCGCGTCGATCCGGGCCCCGATCAGCTCGGTGCCGTACCGGGCCAGGATGCCCGTCTCGTGCAGTTCCACCGCGGCGTTCAGCGCCGTCTGGCCGCCCAGGGTGGGCAGCACCGCGTCCGGGCGCTCGGTCGCGATGACCTTCTCGAGCACGTCGGCGGTGATCGGCTCCACGTAGGTCGCGTCGGCGAACTCCGGGTCCGTCATGATCGTCGCCGGGTTCGAGTTGACCAGGCTGACCCGGATGCCTTCGGCCTTGAGCACGCGGCACGCCTGGGTGCCGGAGTAGTCGAACTCGCAGCCCTGCCCGATCACGATCGGCCCCGACCCGATGACCAGCACCGACTTCAGATCACTGCGACGCGGCATCAGGCGCTCCCGTTGTGCATGTTGGCGCAGAATTCCTCGAACAGGCCTGCCGCGTCGTGCGGGCCGGGGGCGGCCTCGGGGTGGTACTGCACGCTGAAGACCGGGCGGTCCAGCATCCGCAGGCCCTCGACCACGCCGTCATTGAGGTTGACGTGGCTGACCTGCGCCGCACCGTAGGGGGTCTCGAACGGTGCGCGGGCCGCGGCCGGGATATGGGCCCACTCGGTCCCGGCGGAAGGGACCTCCGCGGGACCGGACGGTCTCACGTCCGCCAGGGAGCCGGGCAGCGCGGCGGCGAAGCCGTGGTTGTGGCTGGTCACCTGGACGCGCCCGGTGGCCAGGTCCATCACCGGCTGGTTCACGCCGCGGTGGCCGTAGCGCAGCTTATAGGTGTCCAGGCCGAGGGCGCGGCCGAGGATCTGGCTGCCCAGGCAGATCCCGAACACCGGCAGGCCGGCCGCCAGGACGCCGCGCATCGCTTCCACCGCGTAGGTGGCGGCCGCGGGGTCGCCGGGGCCGTTGCTGAAGAAGACCCCGTCGGGGCTGGCCGCCAGGATCGCGTCGGCGGACGCGTCCGCGGGCAGCACCAGTACCTCGCAGCCGAGCCGGGCCATGTAACGCGGGGTGGAGGCCTTGATGCCCAGGTCCACCGCGGCGACCCGGTACCGGGTGGGCGTCCCGGGCGGCGGGCTGACCGTATAAGGCCCGGGGGTCGTGACGGACCGGGCCAGGTCGGCGCCGACCATCCCCGGGCTGGCCAGCACGCGCTCCAGCAGGGCCGCGGGATCGGTCTCGGTCGTGCTGATCGCCGCGCGCATCGCGCCGTGCTCCCGCAGCCGCCGGGTGAGCGCGCGGGTGCCGCGGACCGCGATGCCGGTGATGCCCTGATCGCGCAGTTCGGTGCCCAGGTCGCGGACGGCCCGCCAGCTGGACGTCAGCCGCGCGGGCTCCCGCACGACATACCCGCCGACCCAGATCCGGCGCGATTCCGGATCCTCGTCGTTGACGCCGGTGTTGCCGATGTGCGGGGCCGTCATGGCGACGATCTGCTGGGCGTAGGACGGGTCGGTCAGCGTCTCCTGGTAACCCGTCATGCCCGTGTTGAACACCATCTCCCCGAAGGTCTCCCCCTCGGCGCCAAACGAGCTCCCGCGAAAGACCGTTCCGTCTTCCAGAACGAGAAGGGCCGGCGGCGGCGCACCGATGCCGCCCAGGGAACCGGCACCGGCGCTCATGCGGCCAGCTTCCCGTCGAGCACGGTCGCGGTGCCGCGCAGGAAGGTGGCGACCACCGCGCCCGGCAGCGCGACGCCGCGGAACGGCGTGTTGCGGCTCTTGGACGCGTGCCGGGCCGGGTCCACCGGCTCCGGGCCCGCCGCCGGGTCGTAGAGCGTGAGGTTCGCGGGCGCGCCGGGCCCGGGGAGGATGCCGTGGCCGCTGAGGCGCCCGATACCGGCCGGGCGGACCGACATCCGGTCCGCCACCCCGGCCCAGTCGAGCCGTCCCGTGTCCACCATGGCCTGCTGCACCGCACGCAGCGCGACCTCCAAGCCGGTCATGCCGAAGGCGGCATCGGCCCACTCGGTGTCCTTGGCTTCGGCCGGGTGCGGCGCATGGTCGGTGGCCACGCAGTCGATCGTCCCGTCGGCCAGGCCCTGGCGCAGGCCCTCGACATCGGCGGCGGTCCGCAACGGCGGGTTGACCTTGTACACGGGGTCGTAATCCTCGGCGAGCTCGTCGGTGAGCAGCAGGTGGTGCGGGGTGACTTCGGCGGTGACCCGCCAGCCCTTGGACTTGGCCCAGCGGATGATCTCCACCGAACCCGCCGTGGACACGTGGCAGACGTGCAGAGCCGAGCCGACGTGCGCGGCCAGCAGGCAGTCCCGCGCGATGATCGCCTCCTCGGCCACGGCCGGCCAGCCCGCCAGCCCCAGCCGCCCGGACACCGCGCCCTCGTTCATCTGCGCGCCCTCGGTCAGCCGCGGGTCCTGGGCGTGCTGCGCGATCACCCCGTCGAAGGCCTTCACGTATTCCAGAGCCCGGCGCATCAGCAGCGGGTCCGACACGCACACGCCGTCGTCGGAGAACACCCGCACCCGGGCGGCCGAATCAGCCATCGCGCCCAGCTCGGCCAGCCGGGACCCGCCCAGCCCGAGGGTCACCGCCCCGACGGGCTGGACATCGCAGTGCCCGGCCTCCCGGCCGAGCCGCCAGACCTGCTCCACCACCCCGGCCGTGTCGGCGACCGGCTCGGTGTTGGCCATGGCGTGCACGGCGGTGTAACCGCCCAGCGCCGCCGCCCGCGTGCCGGTCTCGATGGTCTCCGCGTCTTCCCGGCCCGGCTCGCGCAGGTGGGTGTGCAGGTCGACCAGGCCAGGCAGGGCAATCAGGCCGTCCGCGTCCAGCATCTGGGCGCCGGCCGCGGTCAGCCGGGCGCCGATCCTGGCGATCACCCCGTCGCGGAGCAGCAGGTCGGCCCGCTGCCCGCTGGGCAGGGTGGCCTTCCTGATCAGCCAGGTGTCTGCCACGCCGTTCACCGGTTCACCGTGCCTTCCGTCGTTGTCGTCCCGCTGCATCCGTCGCTGTTCCGCGCGTCGCTGTTCCGCATCGGCGCGCCGCTCACCGGGTCTCACCGGGCGGTTCCGCCCCGCCGAGCAGCAGGTACAGCACGGCCATCCGGACGCTGACGCCGTTCGCCACCTGCTCGACGATCGTGGACCGCGGCGAGTCGGCCACCTCGGCGGCGATCTCGACACCACGGTTCATCGGTCCCGGGTGCATCACGATCGCGTGCTCCGGCAGCATCGCCATCCGGCCGACGTCCAGCCCGTAACGGCGGCTGTACTCACGGACGCTGGGGAAGTACGCGGCGTTCATCCGCTCCTGCTGCACCCGCAACATCATGATTACATCGCTCTTGGCCAGCACCGCGTCCAGGTCGTAGCTGACCTCGCACGGCCAGCCGTCCACCGCGATGGGCAGCAGCGTGGGCGGCGCGACCAGGGTCACCTCGGCACCGAGAATGTTCAGCAGCGCGACGTTCGAGCGGGCCACCCGGCTGTGCAGGACGTCGCCGACGATCGTCACCCGCACGCCGTCCAGGGCGGCGGTACCGCGGCCGGCGCTGCGGCGGGACGCCGTGCCCGTGCCGCCGGGGCCCCCGGCTCCCGGCTGCAGGCCGAGCCGGCGCCGGATGGTGAAGGCGTCGAGCAGCGCCTGCGTGGGGTGCTCGTGCATGCCGTCGCCGGCGTTTATGACGTGGCCCCGGATCCAGCCGGCCAGCCGGTGCGGCGCGCCGGACGCGACGTGCCGGATGACCACCGCGTCGGCGCCCATAGCCTCGAGCGTCAGCGCGGTGTCCTTCAGGCTCTCGCCCTTGGCGACGCTGGATCCCTTGGCCGAGAAATTGATCACGTCGGCGGACAGCCGTTTGGCGGCGGCCTCGAACGAGATCCTGGTCCGGGTCGAATCCTCGAAGAAGAGGTTGACGACGGTGCGCCCGCGCAGCGTGGGCAGCTTCTTGATCGGCCGGTCGGACATGCGCGCCAGCTCTTCGGCGGTGTCCAGGATCAGCAGCGCATCGTCCCGGCTGAGGTCGGCGGCCGAGATCAGGTGCCGGTTCATACGCGTGCCCCCTTCCGCTCACCAAGCAGGACCGCGTCCTCGCCGTCGGTCTCGGCGAGGAGGACGCGCACGATTTCCCTTTGCGAGGTGGGCAGGTTCTTGCCCACGTAGTCGGCGCGGATGGGCAGCTCGCGGTGACCGCGGTCGACGAGAACGGCGAGCTGCACCGCGCGGGGCCGGCCCAGATCGGTCAGCGCGTCCAGGGCTGCCCGGACGGTGCGCCCGGAGTAGAGGACGTCATCGACGATGACCACCGTCTTGCCGTCGATGCCCTCCGGCGGCAGGACGGTCTGGCCCAGCGCCCGGGCGGGGCGCAGCCGCAGGTCGTCGCGGTACATGGTGATGTCGAGGGACCCCCAGGGCACCGGCCGGCCTTCGAACTCGGCGGCCCGGGCGGCGAGCCGCTCGGCCAGCGGAACACCGCGGGTGGGGATGCCGAGCAGGAGGATGCCGTCGGCCCCGTGGGTCCGCTCCAGGATTTCGTGCGCGATGCGGGTCAGCGCCCGCCGGATCTCCGCGGGCTCGAAGACCCGCTTGTCGTCTGCGTGGCTCGCGCCTGTACCGTCTGCGAGTGTGCCGTCTGCGAGGCTCGCGCCCGCGTCGCTTGCGTCGCCCGAAAGGCTTGCGCGGCTGGGACGCGGGCCAGCTGGCCCGTCTCCCGCACGGTGCGCATGCGTCATCAGCGACCTCCTTCACCGTCTCACGGAACGGTCCTTAAAGGACGTCTGTCGCCCCTACGTTATCAGGGGCTGCCCGGGGGCGGATGAACGACGCGCGGCGGGGATAAATCAGGGCAGCACGTGCTCGGGAAGCCTCGCTTTGTAGTGTGATTTGAGTCACACTACAAGCCGGTGCTCAGAACACCACAAGCCTCCGCCCAATAGCCCAAAACGGTCGCGGATCAGCGATAAAGCCCGGCTACGCCGAGGTTCCCGCACTCTGCGCGCGGGGTAGATAACGCTCCGGTAGGGCAGGCCGGTTACCGGATAGGTTCAACCAGTTTTTGCCATTCGGCTTGACCTTGTCGTGCTCGCGGCTTACCGTCACTGTCCGTAACCGTTACCGTAAGCTACGACTGGCCGGGGGGCCGAAGAACATGCCATCTGAGTACGCAAAGACCCTGGGCGCGCGGCTGCGCGCGATCCGCACACAACAGGGACTGTCCCTGCACGGGGTTGAAGAGAAGTCACGGGGCCGGTGGAAGGCCGTGGTCGTCGGCTCCTACGAGCGCGGCGACCGCTCTGTCACCGTCCAGAAGCTTGCCGAACTGGCCGAGTTCTACGGCGTTCCCGTCTCGGAGCTGCTGCCCGGCGACTCGACCCCGGCACCGCTCGCGCCGACACCCAAGCTGGTGATCGATCTTGAGCGGATGAACGAACTGCCCAAGGAGAAGTCCGGCCCGCTGGCCCGGTACATCGCCACCATCCAGAGCCAGCGTGGCGACTACAACGGCCGCGTGCTGTCGGTCCGGCAGGAGGACCTCCGGTCGCTGGCCGTCATCTACGACAAGTCCCCCGCTGACCTCACCGAAGAACTCATCAACTGGGGTGTGCTCGACTCCGAGGCCCGCGGCGCAATCGACACGCTCTGACGGCCCGGCCTCCCCGCCCGCACCCTTCCCGCTGTGGCTGCGCCCGATGCGCTGTGGGCGCGCCTGCGCCACGGCTGGCGAAGGGGAAGGAACGGTTGCTCCCCCGCTGGGAGACCAGGGCCGGAATGGTTACCACGCCCTGGCTGTGTGATTCGGTTATCCGGATCGGGATCGCCTTCCGGTCTGGCCATGAGTGAAGAGGTGAGCTGCCCGGCGTCCCGCGCCGATGGCCCGCGTGGCCAGCTGGGGTGCCGGGCAGTGCGCTGTGCAGCGTCTCCCGGCGGTGTTTCCCGGCGGTGTTTCCCGAGAGCGTCTCCCGGTAGGGGCGGCTTCCTGGCCGGGCCGCCCGGCAATGTGCGGGTGACCACGCCGCGGCGGTAACGGCGCAGCGCGGCCACCCGGCCACCGCACGGCGGGCCGCTCACCCGGCTGGGCGCTCAGCCCCGCTGGGCGGGTAGGCCGCCCGGTCCTCGCCACGGCGGGCCGCTCGCCCCCCGTGACACGGACCCGCTAGCCCGCCGTACGGAGCGGTAGCGGAGACTGGCCCGGCAGGCCGAGTGCGGTCTCCACGACGGACAGGAAAATCTCGGCGTCCCGCAGGAGGTCGTCCGCCTCGTGCGCGGTCGCCGCGCGGGAAAGCCCGGCTTCGGCGGCGGCACGCTTGCTCGCCCCGGCGGCGAAGAACGCGGCCCACTCCGCGAGCGCGGGCTCGACCTGCGGCAGCAGCTCCCACACACTGCGCGGGCGCCGACGGCGAGATCCGCTGGACGGCTCACCGCGGACGGCCACTACCGCGGCCGCCGCCCGTAGGGCGGCCAGGTGCGCGGCCACGTAACGGCCCGCGGGCGATGTCTCGTCAACCGCGTCGGCCAGCCCGCGCCGGGCCGATTCGAGCAGGGCCATCGCATTCGGCGCCATCCGGCGGCGCGGCAGCCCGCCGGGCGACGGGCGGCCGCTGCCGGGGCCACGCTCGGCCGGGGTCCGCTCCGCGGCGGCGCGGTCGGCCGCCCGCGTACGCATGGGGCTAGGTACCTGCGCTGAGGTGACTGCGTTCACCATCGCGTCCTCTCTTCCGTGCGGACCGTGCCAGGCGAGGTACTTCCCGCCACCGCGCCTGGCACGGGGCCCGGCCGCCCGGGGGGGCAGGCGGCCGGCGCTTCGCACAACCAGTCGAACACATTTTCGGCTGTGTGTCCAGTCCGTTTGTATCTGCGTTCGAATGTAGCCGGGGGGTCTGACATTCCGGCCGACCGCGCGTGGTCGCTGCGGCGCCCACGCTGGGGAACGCTGCCGTCAAAGGCGGAGGCAGCATGGGGGCCGGGGACAACGTCGCGTGCCTATCCATCCACTCCATCCACGGGGTGCCGGGGAGGACGTTCGCGTGCGTGTCCACGGGGGCCGGGGACGTCGCGTGAGTATCTATGGGGGTCGGGGAGCACGTTGCGTGCGGGTAAGAGCGGAATACTGGGACCTTCGTCCATTACGGAGCGCATGAGCGATATAACACTGTGGCGTCGCGTGGTTTACGCCGGCGGGATGTTCACGGGGTGTTGGGCCGGAAGACGATCCGGCCGCTGACAATCGCGGAGGAGGCGCCACTGCGCGCAGACCGCAACTATTTACGCCGCGCTGACGTCTCTTATAGGGGAAAGCTCACCAGCGGCTGCAGAGGACCTCTCGGGCGGCTGTGAACAAAAGCGCACCACAGGCGGGGCCAGCAGGCCGCAGGCGGGCCAGCCAGGCCGCAGGCGGGGCCAGCCAGGCCGCAGGCGGGGGCCAGCAGGCCGCAGGCGGGGGCACCCACGTGCCGCAGGCGGGGCAGCAGGCCGCAGGCGGGGGCACCCACGTGCCGCAGGCGGGGCAGCCGACATGGCCTGGCCAGGCAGGCGGAACGACCGGGACAGGGGAGGATACACCGGCATGGGATCGCCGAGGGGGGCGTCCGGGCAGCGACGCGGGCCGTCACGCCGTGCCCTGCTGCTCGGCGGGCTCGCCGGGGCTGCTGCGGGGGCGGTCGCCGTTCCGCTGGCCCTGAGGCGCGATGAGCCGCGCGAGGACGAGAATTCCGGCCGGCGGCAGTCCCTGCGCAACTATCCGGCCGCCGCGCGCGAGTTCCCGTTCAACGCCGGCTGGGTGTTCGGCGAGTACACCGCCGGATCCGACCAGCCCGGATACGACGAAACACAGCTCACGCGGGTCACCCTGCCGCACTGCGTCACGCGGCTGTCCTGGCAGAAGTGGGACCCCTCGGCGTGGCAGCGGGTGTGGATCTACCGCCGGACGTTTGACGGCACGGGACTGCTCAGCGGCCGGGCGCTGGCCGACTTCGACGGGGTGATGGTCAACGCCACCGTGCTCATCAACGGCGAGACGGTGACCACCCACATGGGCGGCTACCTGCCGTTCTCGGCCGAGCTGACCGGTTACCTGCAGCCCGGCGACAACGTGCTGGCGGTGATCGTCGACGGCCGCTGCGGCCCGGTGCCGCCGGAGGACGTCCCGGGCGACCCGGCCTCCGTCGACTTTCTGCAGCCGGCCGGGATCTACCGGGATGTCCGGCTGCGGGTCGTGCCGGGCACCTACCTGGCCGATGTGTTCGCCCAGCCGGTCAACGTGCTGACGGCGCAGCGGGGCGTCGGCATCCAGTGCACCATCGACGCGGCCGGGACGCCGAACGCGCCGGTGCGGATCACGGCCGAGCTGTCCGGGCCGGCCCGGAACGGGGACGTCCGGACCATCGCCACCACCTCCCGCACCCTGGATCAGGCCCGCGTGGGCCAGACGGCCGCCGCCCTGGCCCTGACCGGATTGGCCGACATCTCCCTGTGGTCCCCGGCCAGCCCGGTGCTGTACACCCTGACGACGACCGTGTCGGTGCCGGACGCCGGCACGCATTCGGTGCGGCAGCGGATCGGCTTCCGGGAGGCGTCGTTCCGCACGGACGGTTTCTTCCTGAACGGCGAGCGGCTCAAGATATTCGGCCTGAACCGGCATCAGCTCTTCCCCTACGCCGGGATGGCCATGCCCGCCCGGATCCAGCGCCGGGACGCCGAGATCATCAAGAACGACTTCAACTGCAACATGGTGCGCTGCTCGCACTACCCGCAGTCGCCGCACTTCCTGGACGCGTGCGACGAGCTGGGCATCATGGTGTGGGAGGAAGCGCCCGGCTGGCACCATGTCGGCGACGCGGCGTGGCAGGACATCGTGCTGGCCAACGTGCGGGACATGGTGATCAGGGACCGCAGCAGGCCGTCGGTGATCATGTGGGGCACCCGGCTGAACGAGACCAGGGACTACCCGGGCCTGTACCACCGGACCAGGAAGATCGCCCGGGATCTGGACGGGTCGCGGCCCTCAACCGGGGCGATGGACCACTACGGCACCCAGTTCTGGGACGAGGACGTCTTCGGCTACAACGACTACCACCTGACCACGCTGGGCCACTGCCGGCTCAGGCCCCCGCTGCCCGGCGTTCCGTACCTGGTATCGGAGGCGGTCGGGGTGGAACTGCCGAGGCCGCGGCACTACCGCTGGACCGATCCCCCGGCGCTGCTGGCCCGGCAGGCGGTCCTGCACGCCCAGGCGCACGACATCGCCCAGGCCGACCCGCGGTACGCCGGCCTGATCGCCTGGGCCGCGTTCGACTACGCCTCGCTGCTGGGACCGGGCGGCCAGAGCGTCAAATGGGCCGGCGTCGCCGACGGCTTCCGGGTAGCCAAGCCCGGCGCCGCCATCTACCTGTCCCAGGTCGACCCGAAGGTCCGGCCGGTCGTCATCCCCGTGTTCTTCTGGGACCTGGCGGGCGGATCGGCCTCGCCGGGCCCGGGCCCCGACGCCATGCTCGCCAGCAACTGCGAGCAGGTGGAGGTCTTCGTCGGCGGCGAGCACGCCGGCACCGGCCGCCCGGTGCTCGACGCGGAAATGTACGGCCATCTCGCCTACCCGCCGACGCTCGTGGACCTGACCGTGTCCCGCACCGACCACCCCGAACTGCGTATCGAGGGCTACCTCGGCGGCAGGCAGGTCGCGGTGGTGCGGATGTCGTCCGACCCGGCCGGCGACCGCCTCGTGATGACGGCCGACGACACCCAGATCACCGGCGACGGTTCCGACGCCAGCCGGGTGGTGTTCCGGGCGGCCGACGCCTACGGCAACCAGCGCCGGTACGCGTCCGGCGAGGTCAGCCTGCACGTGACGGGCCCTGCCGAGCTCGTCGGGGACAACCCGTTCGCGTTCGGCGAGTACGGCGGGCTGGGTGCCGTCTGGCTGCGGTCGCTGCCCGGCCGGTCCGGGCCGGTCACGGTCATCGCCGACCACCCCGAACTGGGCCGCGCCCGGGTCGTGATCAGCGCCGTACCGGCTGGCCGCGAACTCCTCGACTGACCGGCCGCTCCGGTTCCGGCTTTCCGGCATCCGAACGGGCCGGGTCAGCGCCTGCCCCCGCGAGACGGCGCACCGGCGGGAGGTAAAAGTCACCGCACGACGCAGTCCGGGCCGCCGGCAGCCGCCGGAGGATGCCACTTTCTCCCCATTCGTAACACTTCGCAGTTCACTGATTGCGGATTGCTGGGCGAGCCGGCGGCCTATGGGCGCCGCCGGATGGAAAAATCAATCCGCTGTGAGGAGACGAGCTACACGGGATGGGGGAATCTGCCGATGAGCCGCGAGCAGGCCACGCCGTCACGGCGGGCGGTGCTCCGCGGCGGTGCGCTGAGCGGCGCCGCGCTGCTCGGGCAGGCCGGTGCCCGGCGCGGCGGCGATGCGCCCGCCGCGCGGGCGGCGCAGGCTCCCGGCGGCGGGGACGCGCGCACGCGGGCTGGCGCGGGCGCGGCATCCGGGGCAGGCCGGGACGCGCCGCGGGCGGAGGCGGTGCTCACGGCCGCGACCAGGCCGGACTCCCTCGCGCGCAGCTATGACTTCAACCAGGGCTGGCTCTTCGGCGGGGTCTACGTGGACGGCTCCGAGCAGCCGGGGTACCACGACGCCGGGTTCACCCAGGTGACGCTGCCGCACACGGTGACCCCCTTGTCGTGGGGCGGCTGGGACCATACAAGCTGGGAAAACGTCTGGATCTACCGCAAGCACCTCGCGGGGGCCGACGTCCCCGGCGGCCGGGTGTTCGCCGACTTCGATGGCGCGGCGACCAACGCGACCGTGGTCCTCAACGGCGTGACCGTGGCCACCCATCAGGGCGGTTACCTGCCGTTTTCGGCCGAGCTGACCGGCCAGCTGGCCGCGGGTGACAACGTGCTCGCGGTCATCGTGGACGCTCGCTGGCTGGACGTGCCGCCCAACAATCCGGCAGGTGGCACCGCGTCGGTGGACTACCTGCAGCCGGGCGGCATCCACCGGGACGTCACGCTGCGGGTGGTGCCCGACGTCTACATCGCCGACGTGTGGGCCATGCCCGTCAACGTGCTGGCCGCGGACCGGGAGCTGCAGATCCAGGTCACGCTGGACGCCGGCACCGCGCCGGCCGGCGCCTTCCACGTCGCCGCGCAGCTGCTCGATGGGTCCCGTGAGATCGCCGCCGCCGCGGGGACCGTGCTGCTCACGGCCACCGGCCCCGCCGTGGCCACGCTGACCATGACCGGCCTGGCAGAGGTGGCGCTGTGGTCACCGGAGAGCCCCCAGCTCTACACCCTCCGGACGGCCATCACCCACGCCACGGCGCCGCCGCACAGCGTGGACGTCACCACCGGCTTCCGTCAGGCGGTCTTCGAGCCCGGCGGCTTCTCCCTCAACGGCCAGCCGTACAAGATCTTCGGGCTGAACCGGCACCAGCTCTTCCCCTACGTCGGCATGGCGGCCAGCGCCCGGCTGCAGCGCCGGGACGCCGAGATCATCAGGAACGAGCTCAACTGCAACATGGTGCGCTGCTCGCATTACCCGCAGTCGCCGCGCTTCCTGGACGCCTGCGACGAGCTGGGCCTGATGGTGTGGGAGGAACCACCCGGCTGGGCCTACGTCGGCGACGAGGCCTTCCAGCGGATCGTCCGGCAGAACGTGCACGACATGGTGGTCCGCGACCGGAACCGCCCGTCGGTCATCGTCTGGGCCACCCGGCTGAACGAGACGGCCAGCGTCGCCGGCCTTTACGAGCAGACCCGCCAGCTGGCCTACGACCTCGACGGCACCCGGCCGACGACCGGGGCGATGTCCAGCTACTCGCTCACCGGCTGGGCCGAGGACGTCTACGGCTACGACGACTACCACTCCGGCAACGGCAACGCGACGCTGGAACTGCCCCTGCCGGGGGTGCCATGGCTGGTCAGTGAGGCGGTCGGGGCGCTCGACGGGCCGCCCCTGTACCGGTGGACCGACACCGCGGGGGTGCTCGCCACCCAGGGCCAGATGCACGCCCAGGTGCACAACATCGCCCAGGCCGACCGCCGCTTCGCCGGGCTGCTGGGCTGGTGCGCCTTCGACTACGCGTCGCTCAACGGGGGCAACAGGATCTGGAACAACCTGAAGACCCCGGGCGTGCTCGACACGTTCCGGGTGCCGAAGCCCGGCGCCGCTTTCTACCGCTCCCAGGTGTCCCCCGCCGATCACCCGGTGATCCTGCCCATGTTCTTCTGGGACTTCGGGCCGGGCTCCCCGGTCTTCGGGCCCGGCACGGGCGCGATCATCGCCACCAACTGCGACCGGCTCGACATCTACCTGGACGGCGAGCACATCGCGAGCACGACCCCGGACGTCGGCGACTACGGCAACCTCGCTTTCCCGCTGGCCTTCGCCGACCTGACGATCAACGGTGCCAGCCGCCCCGAGCTGCGGATCGACGGCTCCGTGGCCGGGCGGGTCGCAGCGTCGGTGCGGATGTCCGCGGACCCCGCCCGCGACCGGCTGTCCCTGGTGGCCGACGACACGTCGATCCAGGCCGATGGCTCCGACGCCACCCGGCTGACGTTCCGTGCGCTGGACGCCTACGGCAACCAGCGGCCCTATGTACCGGGCGACGTGACCCTCACCCTGGCCGGCCCGGCGACGCTGGTAGGCGATAATCCGTTCCCGTTCGGGAGTTATGGCGGCGTCGGCGGCGCGTTCGTCCGGTCGGTGCCCGGCCGGACCGGGCTGGTGACGGTGACGGCGGAACACCCCTCGCTCGGCCACGCCACCGTCCGGCTGACCGTCACGCCCGTGGCCGGCCGCACCTTCCTCTGACGTCGGTGCTGGGGTGGCTGGGATTGTCGGGTATCCCTGATGGGTGAGGGAAAAACTTGACCGCCTGGCGCAGCGCTGCACAAGGAGGTAGCCCGATGAGATGCGAGGTTTCCTGGTTCGCCGCACTCTGTGATGACGACTACGAGTTCCTGGGCGTGCCGGACCCGGCGCTCCTGTCCAGCTGGGAGCACTGCCGCACGATCGCGCTCGCGGCCGAGGCCGGCGGCTACGACAACCTGCTGCTGCCGTCGGGCTACACGATGGGCATCAACTCGGTCGGCTTCGCGGCCGGGATCGCCCCGCTGCTGCGGCGTATGCAGCTCCTGGTGGCGGTGCGAATGGGCGAGATGTGGCCGCCCCAGCTGGCCCGCCAGCTCGCCACGCTGGACCAGATGCTCGGCGGGCGGCTGACCGTCAACATCATCTCCTCCGACCTGCCGGGCCAGAAGCTGGACTCCGGGCCGCGGTACCGGCGCACGCTGGAGATCATGAGCGTGCTGCGCGACCTGCTCGACGGCAAGCCGGTGGATTTTCACGGTGAGTTCGCCGACCTGACCCTCGACCCGCCGCGGCTGCGGCCGAAGGGCGGGTGCCCGCCGTTCTACTTCGGCGGCCTGTCCGAGCCCGCGCGCGAGGTCGCCGCGCAGGCCGCGGACGTGTTCCTGATGTGGCCGGACACCCTCCCCGGAGTCGCCGCGGTGATCGAGGACATGCGGGCCAGGGCGGCCCGGTACGGGCGCGGGCTGCGGTTCGGGTACCGGGCACACGTGATCGTCCGGTCCACCGAGGCCGAGGCGCAGGCCGCGGCGCGGCGCCTGCTGTCCCGGCTGGACGCCGAGACCGGGGAGCAGATCCGGCGCCGGTCGCTGGACACGTCATCGGTGGGTAATGCCCGGCAGCGGGAGCTCCGGGAGGTGGCCAACACCGAGGGGTACGCGGAACCTCAGCTGTGGACGGGGATCGGCCGGGCGCGGTCCGGCGCGGGGGCGGCCATCGTCGGCGACCCGGACCAGGTGCTGGCCAAGCTGCGCGCATACCAGGCGCTGGGCATGGAGGCCTTCATCCTGTCCGGCTACCCGCACGTGGCCGAGGGCGACCTGTTCGCGCGGCACGTCCTCCCCCGCCTGGACCACGCCCCCCTGTTCGCGCGCTGAGCCGCTGGCGGGCGGGGCGGCTGGGGCGCTGGGACTTCCATGATCGGCGCGGATTTTCCGCGGGTAGTGCGGAAAACCGGCGCCGATCATGGGGGCGGCGGGGTCAGGCGGTGACGTAGGAGGCGGATTCGCCTTGGAGGGCGGCGCTGGGACGGCCGTCGACGCCGACGGGAACCTCACCGGCGACCGTGATGCGGTGCATCTGACGGGGCAGGTCACCGTAGTCGTCGATCGCGTAGTGCTGGGTCACGCGGTTGTCCCAGATGGCGAGGTCGCCGGGGGCCCAGCGCCAGCGGACGGTGTTCTCCAGCCGGGTGACGTGCCGCTGGAACAGCTCGAACAGGTAGCGCGAGTCGGACGCGGAGACGCCCAGGATGTGCCGGACGAACTGGCCGAGCAGCAGGGACCGCTCCCCCGTCTCCGGGTGCACGCGCACGACGGGATGCTCGGTCTGGAAGATCGTGGACAGGAACACCTCGCGATGGTGCTGCTCGTCCCGGGAGGACCTGCCGCCCACGCCGCCGCCGGCCTGCTCCGCGTAGTCGTATTCGCTGGTGTGCAGCGCCCGCAGGCTCTCGGCCAGGGTGCGCAGTTCCGGGGACAGGCTCTGGTAGGCAGCCGCGGTGTTCGCCCAGGACGTGTCGCCGCCGTAGGGCGGCAGGGTGACCGCGCGCAGGATGGAGACCGCGGGCGGCCGGTCGACGAAGGTGACGTCGGTATGCCAGGCGTTGGCCTTGCCTCCGCCGGCCTGCGCGTCCAGTTCGAGGACGTGCGGCTCCTGCGCGGTGCCCGGCACGGTCGGGTGCGCCGCGGTCAGGTCACCGAACAGGCGGCCGAAGCCGGCCTGCTCCGCGTCGGTCAGGTGGTCCTGGCCGCGGAAGAAGACCACCTTGTGCTCGAGCAGAGCCTGCCTGATCACGGCGAACACATCACCCGGAAGGCCCGCGGTAAGGCGGACGCCGGTGAACTCAGCGCCGATGTGGCCCGCGATGCGCCGGATGTCGATGGCCGGGGCACTGGTGGACATGTGGCTCCCTTCTGCGGAGTGGCCGGCCGAGCCCGGTGGAGAGCGGCTGGCCGTCACCGCGAGCAAAACACCGGGTGACCTTATTGTCAATAATTTAGATCGGTTTTGATGACTATTGTTCTGGGGGATGGGGGCGGCGGCGTCCCGTATCCTCAGCAGGATGGGGCCGGCGACAACGCTGACGGAACTGGGGGCGGCGCGCTTCGTCATGGCCGTCGACAAGCTGCTGGCGGTGTACACGGCGGCGATGAATCCGGCGCCCTCGCAGCTGACGGGCAGGCGGTCCATCATGGCCCGGCACGCCACGAACCCGGGGTTTCGCGCCCTGGCGGTGCTCGACGGCGACGGTGAGCCGGTCGCCTTCAGCTACGGCTTCCACGGCGAGGCCGGCCAGTGGTGGCACGACATGGTGAACTACGCGCTGTCCGCGTCGGCCGGTGCCGCGGCGGCCGCGCGCTGGCTGTCCGACTCGTTCGAGGTGGCGGAACTGCACGTGAAGCCCGCCTACCAGCACATCGGCCTGGGCCGCAGCCTGCTGCTGCGGCTCACCGGCAACCTGGACGAGCGCATCGCCGTGCTGTCCACGCATGACTCCGATTCACCCGCGCGGCATCTCTACCGCAGCCTCGGCTTCACCGACCTGCTGACGGCGTTCCGGTTTTCCGGCGGGGACCCGCCCTACGCGGTGATGGGCGCCGCGCTGCCGCTGCGCGACGTCCGCTCCTGACCGGCCGCGCGCATCCGGGCCGCCCGTTCGGCCAGGCCGAGCCGCTGGTAGATCTCGCGCGTGGCGCGGGACCAGTTGAGCGTGTAGAAGTGCAGGCCGGGGACGCCCTCGGCGAGCAGGCGCTCGCACATGGACGCGGCGTAGTCCACGCCGATCTCGCGGACGGCCGCGCGGTCGTCGGCCGCATCGTGCAGCCGTTGCGACAGTTCCGGCGGGATCCGGGTGCCGCCCAGCTCGATGGCCCGGTCGATCACCCGGACGCTGGTGATCGGCATGATCCCGGGAATGATCGGCACGGCGCAGCCGTGGGCGGCCACCCGGTCGCGCAGCCGCAGGTAGTCCTCGGGGTAGAAGAACATCTGCGTGACCGCGAAGTCGGCCCCGGCCCGGCACTTGCGGACGAAGTACTCGACGTCGGAGTCGAGGTCGGGTGAGCGTGGGTGCTTCTCCGGGAAGGCGGCCACGCCAACGCAGAAGTCGCCCGCCAGGCGGATGAGCCGGACCAGCTCGTCGGCGTGGGACAGGCCCTCCGGGTGCGCGGTCCAGTCCCCGTTCGGGTCGCCCGGCGGGTCACCGCGCAGGGCCAGCATGTTGCGCACGCCGACGGCGGCGTAGGAGCCGATGACGTGCCGGAGTTCCGCGACCGAATGGTTCACGGCGGTCAGGTGCCCGACCGGGGTCAGCGTGGTCTCCGCGGCGATCCGGCCGGTCACGCGGACCGTGCGGTCGCGGGTCGAGCCGCCCGCACCGTAGGTCACCGAGACGAACGTCGGCCGCAGCGGCTCGAGCTGCCGGATCGACCGCCAGAGCTGCTGCTCCTCGGCGTCGGTCTTCGGCGGCATGAACTCGAACGAGAAGGACTCACCGCCAGCCGCGATGAGGTCCCGGATCGCGGCGGCGTGCCGGGCCGGGCGGGTGGCGGCACCGGAAGGTGCGGCGGGGCGGCGCGGGCTCGGAGGCATGCCTCAGGGTAACCGCTGGGCCCCGGCCCGTGCCATGGTGTGTCCGTACGGGCCGGCGACAGTTACGCAACGGCGGCGCCCGCGGCCGGCTACGCGGCGGCGGCCATCCCGCGGGGGCGGGCTACGCGGCGGCGCGCGAACTACGCGGGGCGGGCTACGCGGCGGCGCGCAGGCGGCGTGCGAATTCGGCCGCGGCGGCGGCCGGGCTGGCGGCATCGGTGAGCGCCCGGACCACCACGACACGCCGCGCGCCCGCTTCCAGCACCTGGCCCAGGTTGTCCAGGGTGATCCCGCCGATCGCGAACCAGGGACGGGCGGTGCCCAGGGCCGCGGCGTACCGGACGAGCGGCAGGCCGGGCGCGGGCCGGCCCGGCTTGGTCGGGGTCGGCCAGACCGGGCCGGTGCAGAAGTAGTCCACCCCGGGCGCGGTGGCTTCCGCGGACGTTTCCGGCTCGGCGTGCGACGATCGCCCAATGACCGGCCCGGGGCCGATGATGGCCCGGGCCACGCCGACCGGGAGATCGTCCTGGCCCAGATGCAGGACGTCGGCCCGGGCGGCGTAGGCCAGGTCGGCGCGGTCGTTGACGGCGAACAGCGCGCCGTGCCGGGCCGCCTTCTCCCGGAACACCTCCAGCAGCGCGAGTTCCCGCGCCGCCTCCAGGCCCTTCTGCCGGAGCTGGACGACGTCCACCCCGGCGCCGAGCACCGCGTCCAGGAAGTCCGGCAGGTCGCCCTGGCGTTCCCGCGCATCCGTGCACAGGTACAGCCGCGCGCTCGCCAGCCGGTCCCGGGGATCCTGGGCCGGCACCGCGGTCAGGCGGGCTGCTCGGTGGTGGCGGCCGGGCCGGTCAGCCGGAGCTCGACGCTGATGTTGCCGCGGGTGGCCCGGGAGTAGGGGCAGACCTGGTGAGCCGCGTCGGCGATCTCGCGGGCCTGCTCGGGGCCGGCGTTCGGCAGGTAGATCTCGAGCGTGACGACCAGGTCGAACGCGTCACCTTCGGGGCCGATGCCCACGTATGCGGTGACCGTGGAGCCGTCCACGTCGGCTCCGGTCCGGCGGCCGACCGCGCGCAGTGCGCTGTGGTAGCAGGCCGCGTACCCGGCGGCGAACAGCTCCTCTGGGTTGGCGCCGTTACCCGAGCCGCCCATCTCCGGGGGCAGCGCGAGATCCAGGTCGATCCGGCCGTCAGCCGAGGTGACGTGGCCGTTCCGGCCGTCACCGGTCGAGATGGCTCTGGCGGTATAGAGAACTTTCTCCGGCATGCTCAACCCACCTAAGGAGTTCCGGAATGAGACGGATGAGAGCGCGCACCCGGCAGCCGTGCCCCGTTCAGCCCGGCCGCGCTGCCGCCCATGCTAGGGGAAAGCCTCCGGCGCCAACGCCCGGGTCAGCGGCTGGCGGGACGGGACGGATGGGGGCGCCCAGGGCTAAGCGGGAGACGGCTCGGCGGCGGAGAGGAGCCGGCGGAGCGCGCCCGCCGAGGTGAACCGGACGGCGGCGATCCCGGCGGCCTTCGCGCCGGCCACGTTCGCCGTTGCGTCGTCGATGAACAGGCAGTCCTCCGCCGCGACGCCGAACCGCCGCAGCGCCAGTTCGAAGATCCGCGCGTCCGGCTTGCACACCCCGGCGAAGCTGGAGATGACGACGTCCTTGAAGCGGCGCAGCACGGGGTAGGCCTCCAGCGTGGCCGGCCACACCTCCCCGTTAAAATTCGAGATCGCGTACAGCTCCCGGCCCGCGTCGGACAGCTCGGTGACGAGGTCGCTCACGCCGGGCACGGTACCGCCGAGCATTTCCGGCCACCGGTCCCAGTAGGCGCTGATCAGCGCGGCCTGCTCCGGGTAGCGCGCGGACAGTTCCGCGACCCCCTCGGCGGCGGGCTTGCCGAGGTCCATCTGGAGGTTCCAGGCGGGGCTGCAGACCTCAGTCAGGAACCATTCCCGTGTTCCCTCGTCCGGGATCAGCGCGCGGAACAGGTAGCGGGGGTTCCAGTCCAGGACGACCCCGCCCACGTCGAAGATGAGCACTGGCCGGGATGCCAGCCACGCGGGATCGCCGTCGACGCCCGCCGCGGCAGGCTTGCCAGGTTCGTGCAACGTTTACCTCGTCCGCTCGGCTCAATCGTTACGGTCAGGTAGCTCAGCGGCGCCCGCGGGGGGCAGCACGGGCAGGCCGCCGGCGCCCCCTGGGTGATCAGCCGGTCCAGCGCCGCCGTGTCGAGGTGATCCGCGACCAGGTCGCCGAGCGCGTCGAGCCGCGCCTCGCGCAGCCCCGCGAAGTCGGTGTCCGGCGCGGTCGCAAAGTCGCGGCCCGCCAGCCGCGCGACCTCGGCCAGGAACGCGCGCCGGAACTCGTCGTTCTCCATGGTGCCGTGCCAGCTGGTCCCCCACACCGCGCCGCCCGGCCCGGCGCGGCAGCCGTCGAGGAACGGTTCCGCGCCGTCCCCCGTGACCCGGACGAGGCCGTGGTGGATTTCATACCCGGCGACGGCGGCGCCGAGGGCGTGGCCCACCGGCCGGCCGAGGCGCTTGCCCGGGCCGAATTCCACCCGGGCCGGGAGCAGCCCCAGGCCGGCGACCTCGCCCGCGCCGGATTCGACCCGGTCCTCGATGTGCGTGGCCAGCATCTGGTACCCGCCGCAGATGCCCAGCACCGGCCGCCCCGCCCGCGCGCGCTCGGCGAGGACGGCGTCCAGCCCGCGCTCGCGCAGCCAGCCGAGGTCCGCGACCGTGGCCCGGGAGCCGGGCAGCACCACCAGGTCGGCGTCGGCCAGCTCGGCGGGCTCGCGGGCCAGCCGGATGAGCACCCCCGGCTCGGCGGCAAGCGCGTCGATGTCGGTGAAGTTGCTGATCCGCGGGAACCGCACCACGCTGACCCGCAGAACATCCTTCCCGAACGGGACTGAGCCGGGGCCCGCCGCCGGGCCGGCGCCCGCCGGGCCGATCGGACGGGTAAGCGCGAGGGAGTCTTCCGCGTCGAGCCAGAGGTTCTCGGCCCAGGGCAGCACGCCGAGCAGCGGGCGGCCGGTGAGGCGTCCCAGCATGGTTATCCCGCTGTCCAGCAGTTCGGGGGCACCGCGGAACTTGTTGATGATGAAGCCGGAGACGAGTTCCTGGTCGCCCGGCGGCATCAGGGCGAGCGTCCCGTAAAGCGCCGCGAACACGCCGCCCCGGTCGATGTCGCCGACGACGATGACGGGCAGCCCGGCGGCGCGGGCCAGCCCCATGTTCGCCACGTCGGTGTCCCGCAGGTTGATCTCGGCCGGGCTGCCTGCGCCCTCGCAGATGACCACGTCGAACTCGGCGCGGAGCTTGTCCAGGCTGGCCAGCGCGACCTCGCGGAGGTCCTTCGCCATGGACCGGTAGGAGACCGCGTCGGCTTCGGTCCGCGGCTGGCCGAGGACGACAACCTGGCTGCGGCGGTCGCTACCCGGCTTGAGCAGGACCGGGTTCATGTCCGCGGTCGGCTCCACGCCGGCCGCGGCGGCCTGCATCACCTGGGCGCGGCCGATCTCCGCGCCGCCCGGCGTGACGAAGGAGTTGAGCGACATGTTCTGCGCCTTGAACGGCGCCACCTTCAGGCCGCGGCGGGCCAGCCAGCGGCACAGCCCGGCGGTGATCACGCTCTTGCCTGCGTCGGAGCTGGTCCCGGCGACGAGCAGCGCGCCCTTCACCGCCGTTCCCCCGCGAGGGACGCGCGTTCCCCCGCGAGGGAGGCGCCGGCGGCGAGGGCGGCGGCGCCGATCGTGACGGCGCGGGACAGCCGCCCGGCGCGGCGGATGTCACGGGGTTCGGGCGGGCGGCCGTCCCCGAGCTCGGGCCGGTGCTCGGCGACGCCTTCGTAGGCGTTGATCCCGCCCAGCCGCAGGCCGAGGGCGCCGGCGAAGGCGGCCTCCGGCCGGCCGGCGTTCGGGCTCGGATGCCGCCCGCCGTCCCGGCGGGCGGCGCGCAGCGCGGCGCGGGGACTCCCGCCGGCCAGCGGCGCGCAGACCGCGGCGAGCCCCGCCGTCAGCCGCGCGGGCGCCCAGTTGGCCACGTCGTCGAGGCGGGCTGACGCCCAGCCGAACCGCTCGTACCGCGGGGACCGGTAGCCGACCATGGCGTCCAGGGTGTTCACCGCGCGATAGGCGGCCAGGCCGGGCAGCCCGGCGAGCGCGGCCCAGACCAGCGGGGCGACCGCCGCGTCGCTGGTATTCTCGGCCACGGACTCCACCACGGCGCGGGCGATCTCCTTCGCCCCGAGCTGGGCGGGGTCCCGGCTGCAGAGCCCCGGAAGGACCGCCCGGGCGGCCTCTAGATCATCCGTGTCCAGCGCCATTGCGGCCCGTTCGGCTTCCTGGGTGAGCGAACGGGCGCCGGTGACCGCCCAGACGACGGCCGCGACCGCGGCCCCACGGAGCAGCGGCCGGTGACGGGTCAGCCGGTGCGCGGCCACCGCGGGGAGGGCGGCGGCCAGCACGCAGGCACTGGTGTACAGCGCGCCGCGGAACCGGTCGTCCGCGTACATCCGCGTCTCCAGCTTCGCGGCGCCCCGGCCGAAGGCGGCCACCGGGTGCCCGCGGCGCGGATCGCCGATCAGCGCGTCCAGCGCCACGCCCGCGGCCACGCCCCCCGCCAGTGCCCAGTCCCGCCGCCCCGTCCGTGCCATAGCATCCGACCCTAGGCGAAAGCGCGGCGACGTGGCCCGCCTCCCCCGATTACGGTGGCGGGCCCGTTTCACTCACTGGGACGGCTGTGCTGGCCGGGGGGCCGACTGGCTGACTGGGGAGGCTGGCTGGGCAGGTCCGCTGGGGGCAGGTCGGCCGGGGGAGGCTGGCTGACTGGGGAGGCTGGCTGGCTGGCGGGGGCGGATGGGGCGGCGCAGGCGGGCTTCGATCTCCGGCTGGTTGCGTTCGAGCCATACCGCGGAGCGCAGCAACCGCTCTCCCACCCCCACGTCGACCATACGTGTCCAGGCCCCGCCACGCGTCCTGGCCCGCTGGGCGATGGTCGCGCGCGACCGTCTGAGCCACCGGCTGGCGACCGGGACGAGCCGGGCGCGCTCGGTGTGGGACAGGCCATACGCCTCGCAGAAAATGGCGATCCGGGCCGCCACGTCGACGTCCCGCAGGGCCGGATCCCGGTCGGCAGGGTCGGCGATCGGCGCCCAGTACCGCAGCGTCTGGATGATGTCGACCAGACGGGTCCCGGGCCGCGCGAGATCGAAGTCGATCAGCGCGTACGGGCGGAGGCCGTCCGGCCCGGGCTGGAAGATGACGTTCTCCAGGTTGATGTCGCAGTGGCAGATGATGTCCACTGGGCCGTCAACGAACCTCGTCACCTCGCCGTCCCACCGCGCGCCCGGTGCCGGCTGGAAGCCGGCCACCGCCTCGTGATAGCGAAGCTGCAATCGGGCCAGGGCCGCCAGCGTTGAGTCGGCGGTGGCGAACGCGGGGAGCGGGCGCCGGGCCACCACGCCGGGCAGGTAAGTCAGGACCTCGCGGTTCTTCGCGTCGATGCCGAGAACGCGCGGGGCACCGTCGAAACCGGCCGCCTCCAGATGCCGCAGCAGCCCATGGACCGCGGCGGTATGCGGGCGGACCGGGCGCCGGACCGTGCGGCCGACGCGGACCACCCCCTCGGTCATGTCACCGCCGAGCAGGGGAACTTCGGCGTCTTCGAGGCCGGCGCTGATGTACGTGCGGGAGGTCACGATGGCCTCTGGGGCGTACGGCGTGTGCAAGGTGGTGCTGCTGGCATCGATGTTGCTGGCGCTGGGCTGGATGCGCTCCCGGCTGGGCTGGATGCGCTCCCGGCTAGGCTGGATGCGCTCCCGGCTGGGCCGCTCTAGCGAAGGACGATCCTCGCCCGGCCGCCTCTGCTTCGGGACAGCCCCTTCCCCGCCGGGCACCTTCTCTGGGAAGGCCCGTTCCCGGCCGGGCACCACCTGTTCCGGGAAAGCTCGCTCCCCGCCCTGCTCCACCTGTTCCGGGAAAGCCCGGGCCGGGCGGCGCAACGCCACCGCCGAGGCCCGCAAGGTGCGCGAATGGGCGCGCAGGGCCCGGGAATTGGCCCGCAGCAGACGGGAATTGGCCAGCAGCGTGGTAGCGCTGTAGCTGAGCACGATGGAATCGACCCGAAGCGCGCGGCCGCGCTCGTCCAGGTCGCTGTAATACTCGCGCAGCACACGGCAAAGGGACCGTATGAGGTCGCAACGGTCCCCGAGCGAGCCGACCTCGCGCCAGGCTGTACAGCTGTCATCCTCGCACCGGGCGGGACGCCCGAGGAGTACGGGAACCTCCAGGCTGCCGCGAGGCATTCCGGTGCCGACAGGCCTTGCAGCTCCCCTAGAGCGACCATAAGGACGGACCTGCGTGTGGGGGAAAGGCAGGTCACCGGAGGTGCTCGCCGCGCCGTCGCCGCCCACTAACGGATCCCCAGGTCCAGCGGCCGCAGCCTGACTGGCAAAGGAATCCCTAATCGGCGGCTTTTCCCCGGAAGTCATGAAAAATGACAATAATCCGTTACTCTCCGATACCGACAGCCGGCCCCGTCGACGATCATGATTTCTTTGCTTTACTTTGAATAACAAACTATACCGCGTTTGATTATCTTTTCACACTGGTAACTGTGGCTCACCGATGCGGCGCGTGTACTATGCCGGGGGCACGCATCCGGCGCATCAAATAAAGGACACCCGGGCGGGTGCTGACACTTCCGCCGAAATGGTTCGACGGGCGCCCGCCCGCGGCCACGGCTCAGCCTGGCCGCCGGGACGGGGAAGGCACCGGCCTGACGGCCCGCCGCCACAACGGGCAGAGAAATTGGCACATGGGCCTCGTCTGTTATCAACTCCGGGCGTGCCGCGACGGCGACACCTCGAACGTGGCTGCCAGCGTCGCTATAGGAGCCCAGGTCAGCCGCCGTATATCACATCCTGACGCGCCAAGAACGAATACAACTACTTTAACTACGACGCGTCCATGCGACCCAAAACTCTGCCCGTAGTCAGGATTCCGCTCCGCTGAGGGAGCCCGGGCGGCCCTGGGCCGAGACGGCGTGGGGCCGGGCCTGGGATGAGACCCGGGAAGGGGGGTGCGGAGACGGCTGGTCGCCGATTTTGGCGAGCCGCGCGGGCGTGGGATGCTAAGAGACGGCGGGGGACGCTTGGCTGCCGCCCACAGGGGCACATTCGGGTCTCGCCAGGCGGTCACATCTCTCGCCCCGTTCGGCCATTTCGGTCTGGTCGTCGCGATCTACAGCGGACCTGCCTGTGGCCGACATGTGACCTTTGCCATGCACAATTGTGTGCCGGGCGCCCGTAGCTCAGCCGGATAGAGCAGCTGCCTTCTAAGCAGCGGGTCGCAGGTTCGAGTCCTGCCGGGCGCGCTGGAGAGGTCTTCACGTTTCAGTGAGGCCTAGTTTCACGTTTCGGTGTGACATCCCGGTTCCAACTCTGACGTGGCCGTGGCTGCTGTCCTATTCGTGTGCGGTTCGTGCCTGCTTCGTGTGCGGTTCGTGTCTGCCCGGCGGCTTTCGGTGCTGCATGGCCGGGTTCCGGGCACGCTGGCGGTAGAACAGTTCGTCTTCGCTGCGCAGCAGGTTGTTCTTGCGGTGGCCCCAGGACGCTTCGGGGTCGGCGCAATCCCCGCCTTTGGCGGGCGGGGGCCGGGAGAAGGACTCCATGTCCGTCCAGTCCACGGCCAGTGAGCTGCTGGCGTCCTTGAGCTCCTCCGGGATGCTGGCTTCCAGCAGGCTGCCGCAGATCGCCTGCAGCGCCGGCGATGGCTGCCCGCCGGGCTCGTCCCCGGCGAGCGCGTCCGCGACCAGGCCGAAGGTGTACTCCAAATGCGATGATGTGTGCGCCGTTGCGGGTTTTACAGCAGCGCACGGCCGACAGGCCCAGCCTCCATCTTGGGTGCTGTCTCAGATTTCGGTCGTGGCTTGAGCCTTGCCCTCTTTTACGGCGGTCTGGAGCGCGGCGTAGTCGCGTTGGTTCTGGTCGGCGTAGGTTTCGGCGAAGTCGGCGATGGCCCGGTCGAACTTGGCGGAGCCGCCGAGGTAGGCGGCCAGGGCGATGCGGTCACCGGAACGGGCGTGCGCCCGGGCGAGGGTCCACCCGCACAGGCGGGCGTAGATGGTCATGCCTTCGGGGAGCATCTGCTCGATCGGCGCAGAGAATTTCCAGTCCCGCAATTGGCGGACGTAGAAGTCGCGGTCCACCCCGTCCGGGGCGGGGACGCGGGTCCAGCCGAGGAAGATGTCGCTTTGGGCCTGCTGCAGGTGCTGCCCGGCGACGACGCGCTCGCCCTGGTTGTCGTACTGGCTGCGCCCGGCGTACTCGGCCAGGACGGAGGGCTGGGCCTCCTTGGCCTGCAGGAACAACGGCTCGACGCCGTCGGCGGCGTCCATCAGCAGGATCCAGGCGCGGGTGCCGACGCTGCCGACCCCGACCACCTTGCGGGCCACCTGGACCATCGTGAACTGGTCGAGCAGGTGCCGGCGGTCGGACTGCAGGGTGCCCCGGTACTTACCCAGCACGGTGCGCAGCAGCTCGTAGATCGCGTCGGTCTGCACCTCGGCGAAGACCTCCTCGATCGGGACGATCATCGGGGGGTCGCTGATGATCTGCCGTCGCCCGTCGACCACGGTGGTCAGCTTGCCCAGCGCCTTCGTGCTGTCGCTGCTGTGGGCCTTGGCCAGCAGGTCCTCGGCTGCTTTGAACCTTTTCGCCTTGACCTGCGACCTGAACTCCCCGATGGCCGGCTCGATGTCCAGGTGCGCATACCAGACGTCCAGCAGTGGCTGCTGCGCGAAGCCGCGCATCGCGGTGCGGTAACCCTCGGCCGCCGCCAGGACGATCTTGCGGCGGGCTTTGGCGGCGAACCCGTTATCCCGTCCCGCTACGGCCAGGCTGGCGGCCAGCCGCTTGACGTCCCACTCGAACGGGCCGGGCAGGGTCTCGTCGAAATCGTTGACGTCGAAGACCAGCCGCCGTTCCGGCGAGGCGAACGCGCCGAAATTGGACAGATGCGCGTCCCCGCACAATTGCACCCGCAGCCCGGACGCAGGGGTTGCGGCCAGATCCGCCGCCATCGGCAGCGCCGCTCCCCGGTAGAACGTGAACGGCGACACCAGCATCCGGCCGTGCCGGATCGGCATCAGCTCCGGCACCCGCGATTCTGCCTGCCCCAGCAGCAGCCCGACCGGATCCCGCGACCTGCCGGGGGCGAATTCCGCCTGGGACTCCAGCGGGGCCACCGCCCTGGCATCCTTCCCCCGTGCCACCCGGTCGGCGCGGCTCAGATGCTCCACCGTCCCGGTCTGCGCGGGACCCTGCCGAGTCGTCACCGTCATAGCCGCTCCCTCCGGGTCGCAGCGGGCTGTGCTCGCTTGCTGGTATTCACCACAGATGGCTCCCTGGTGCTAGTACCAGATAAGCACGCCACGCAGGCGTCGGCGTCCCCCCAACGGGGGTGAACCACGGCAGCCGCGTGGCGGGACTGGGGGGGTCGTTGCCGTGCTGCGCTGCTGTGGGCAGGAGCGGGCACAGTCCCAGCTTGGAAGGCTGCGACTAGACCCCGTCAGGCCAGGGCACGGCCGAGAGCGCCATGAACGCCCTGAAGTCGATGGTGAAGGCGACCGCCCGGGTCCGGCGCGACGGGAGCCGAAGCGCAGATCCCGGCCGAGCAAGTGGTCGTGGGCGATTTACACCGAGTCGGCTCCCGCCCCTCCCGCCCAGGCCGTGGAGGCACAGACTGCTGCAAGAGGAGGCAGCCGTGCGGACGCATAATCAGCCTGGGCTGGGGTGGACGGTGGTGCTGCGGCGCCAGCCAGCCCGCGTCGTGCAGGGCCGAGTGCAAGGCGGCTATACCGACGCGTATGAGCTCGTCTGCTGTGACTGCGGTGACCATCCCGACCTGGATTACCGCGACGTCTCACCTGAGCGTCAGCGAATCCGCGGGTCGTACTCGATTGCTGCGGGCGTCGCGGCATATGAGGTCCACGTGAACGTGCACCACATGCAGCAGTGGGGCCAGGCAGTACATGACGTCGGCGGAGGCCCAGCTTGTGCTGGTGGGGATGAGGGCCGCAATCTCGGTCTGAAGCGTCGGGCGTCAGTAGCCGGACTACGGCAACCGAGAGCCGCCGAGCGGGGGCGCAACCGGGCGCTGCCCGCCAGGTCGGCCGGCAAGCTGTGAAGGCCGGTTGTTGCTTCCTGCTGACCGTGGGGGTCTTGGTCCTGTTCACCGTTGCGCGGGCGGTCGGACTGTTCGGCCCGCCCAGGTACGTCTACGTATCGGCATCTGATCCTGTTCGGGTCGTCCCTGCGGTATCGCCACCCATCCGAGGGTGATTCCCGGTCAGGAACCGGCCGTGCCCAGCGCTGCCGTGATCTCCTCGATGGCCTCGGCCTCAGCGGGACTCACGCTCTGCCCGTGCTCTCTATGGGCGGCGGCGACCTCGTTGGCGACAGTGAGGACGAAGCGCCGGTAGTCGTCGCGTTCCTCAGCGGTCGCCTTGCTCTCAAGCAGCGCTACCGCGTCACGCAGACGCACAAGTCCCTGATCCCTGAGCTCTTCGGGCGAGTGGTACAGCGTGTGGTCCACCTTGGGCTTTGCGGCCACGATCTCGTCGAGGAGCTCGCTCTCGCCGTGCTGGGCGCGCGCTTCGGTGTAGGCCTTCGTCATCGCGATCGTCTCGCGGAACGTTCCCCCGTGCGCTGCGGTGATCACGATCATGCCCGCGGTCGGCGGGGCCTCCAGCACGACCTTCCATTCCTCGGGGGCAAAGGCGGCCTTTGTCGTCATGTGACGCTCCTGTGCTCGTAGAAGGATGCAGACCAGGTCAAGGTTCTCGCTGGCCCCTGTCACGCGCCCCACCCCCGCCAGGGTGAATCGCGAGGATCGCACGGCTCAGCTTGCCGTGTAAGCCGCGCGTTCGCGCCGTGCTCTAACCTAGGGCACCTTCGGTTTGCCGCCGCTGGCGGTCCGGCGGATGAGCCTGCGCTCCGGTATGCCGGGTATTTCGGCACCGGCAGGCCGGCCTGCCTGACGGGCGAGGTGCCGGGCGTACCGGGTGGCCAGCGGATCGGCGGTGGCACCGTGGGCGACGACGCTGAGCACCACGGTGATCGCGATGACAGCGGCGGCGTGATCGGCAGCTGCACTACCCAGCTCCTCCAGGGCGAGGAGGCAGAACACCACCGACGCCAGGCCGCGGGGACCGAACCAGCCCACCAGGGCGATCGTTGCCCGGTCAAGCCCTGCCCCGACAAGGGCGACCGCCACTGGCGCCATCCGGATCACCGTGAGGCTAAGGACCGCGTACAGGACGATCTGCCAGGTCAGGACCTCCACCGCGGGTGCGACTGCGACTGCGCCGAAGGCCAGCCAGACCAGCAGCGACACCAGGGCGCCGGTTTCCTCGACGAACGGAATCAGGGGCTCGCCGCGCCGGCCAGCCGTGGTGCCGAACGCGAGCCCGCCGACGAACGCGGCGATGAACCCGTTGCCGTGCAGCGCCACCGCGGATGCGTAGGCGCACACCGCCAGGCCCAGCACCGCCGGGCCGGCGAAGCCCTCGGCGACCCAGCCCCGCTTGCGTGCCGCGTTCACCAGCAGGCCACCCCCACCCCCCGCGGCCACGCCGACGAGAATGCCCAGAGCCAGCTCGGCGACGGCTGCGGCCGGACCGTGGCCGGCGACGTGGCCTCCCGTCGCCGCTCCCGCGATGGCGACCGAAACAAAAGGCGTGGCGATCCCGTCATTGAGGCCGCTTTCGACGTTGATCAGCCGGCGGATCCGGGCCGGTACCAGCGGGTTGGCTATCATGCCCGCGCCCAGCGCGGCGTCGGTGGGCGCCAGCGCCGCCCCCACCAGCAGCGCCAGCCAGATACCGGCGCTGCGGTCCAGGGCGAACGCGAGCAGTGTGCCCAGGCCAATTGTCAGCGGCAGCGCGGCCCCGAGCAGCCGCAGGTACAGGCCCGTATCCACCCGCAGCTCGTGCAGCCCGACCCGCGACGCGTCCGAGAACAGGACCAAGGCGAGGGTGAACTCCGCCAGTTCCTTGATCAGCTCCTTACTGGGTGTCACGCTCAGGAACGCCAGCGGCCCGTGGGTGAGCAGCAGCCCGGCAACGACGAAGGCGATCGGCGCGGTGACGTCGAACCGTTCCAGCCGGGCCGACAGCGCGCCCCACCCGAACACCAGCGCCGCCACAATGGCCAGGTCGGAAACGCTCACGATCTCACCCGCCCTCCGCGCCTATTGGCGACCTCCAGGTACAAGCGAGCACTACCGGAGGACAACCAGCCTCGCGCTAGCGATCCTGGCCCGGCGCGAGGGCAAGACCAAAGATCCCTCACGCCCTGACAGGCGCCACTACTAGTGTTGTCCGAGGGTGGCGACGAGGACCGCCTTGATAGTGTGCAGGCGGTTCTCGGCCTGGTCGAACACGATGCTGGCGCCGGACCCGAACACCTCGCCGGTGACTTCCAGACCGTCGGTAGCGCCCGTGTGCTCCATGATCTCGCGGCCGACGGTGGTGTTCGGGTCGTGGTACGCGGGCAGGCAGTGCATGAACTTGACTCCCGGCGGCCCTCATCAGTGCGCCGTTGACCTGATACGGGGCGAGGAGCTTGACACGGCCGGCCCAGACGTCCAGGGCTTGGTGCTGGCCTCGTGCATCACCTCACAGAAAATGTCATGCTCGGCCTTGGCCCGCGCCACCCACAGCACATCGGCGAACAGCAGTTCCCCGGCGTTGGACGGGGTCAGGCGGGTGTGCTCAAGCCCCGGCCGGTGCACCATGACCCGGCGCAGCCTGCCCACCTCGGAGTGCGCTCCAAACGACACAGCGATCACCTCGTTACTTGGCCTGTGTTTCGGCCTTTCCCTGGACCCTGTTTTTGGCCGCTCTTTTGGAAGAGCATTGTTGTTAAGTGATGGCCTGGAGTGCTGGCCCGGTTTTGGATTTTTCGCTTGCACTGGCGGTGGTCTTGCGCTGGCGGGAGAGCTGGAGGACCTTGTCGACGGCGACGACCGCGGGGGCGAGCAGGGACAGGGCGAGCACGATGATCCATTCCCGCCCGGACAGCGAGGTGGTGTCGAGCAGCCGCTGGAGCATGCCGAGTTCGACGGCGGCCCAGGTGAGGATCCAGCCCAGGATGATCCAGCCCAGGTAGGGGAAGACCGGGGAGGACCAGGGTGCCTGGCGTTCGCGGCGCATGACCAGGCCGATGTTGACCGCGGACAGCGAGACGATGGCGAAGGCCATGGTCATGTTGACCGACGCGTGCGTGGTGCTGGGCTTGCCCGGGCCCCATTCGAGCACGGCCAGCGCGGTGGCGGCGACCACGAACCCGAAGATGAACCAGCGGATGATCCAAGGCCGGGTGACGATCTTGGTGCCGGGCTTGCGTGGCGGCCGCTGCATCACGCCGGGGTCGGGGACGTCGACGATGAACCCGATCACGACGGTGATGACGACGAAGAACTTGCAGAACAGCAGCTGCAGCGGGAACAGGGCGACGCCGCCGTTGATGTTCAAGATGGTGGCGTAGACCATCAGCTGCAGCACCGCAGACAGGATGGTCAGCTGCATCCTGATGTAGGTGGAGATCCGCCGGTAGATGTCGCGGCCCAGGTCGACGGCCCGGACCAGGGTGGCGAAGTTGTCGTCGGTGAGCACGATCTTGGCGGCCTGCTTGGTGACCTCCGAGCCGCTGCCCATGGCCACGCCGACGTCGGCCTGTTTCAGCGCGGCGGCGTCGTTGACCGCGTCGCCGGTCATCGCTACCACGTCGCCGGATTGCTGCATGAGCCTGGCCAGCCGCAGCTTGTCCTCGGGCGCCACCCGGCCGAACACGTGCAGCCGGGGGAGCCGCTCGATCACCTGGTCATCGGTCAGGTGCTGCAGTTCGGTGCCGGTGATCACGCCGGGCCCGAGGCCGAGTTCGTCGGCGATCGCGCGGGCGGTGATGGTGTGGTCGCCGGTGATCATCCGCACGTCGACCCCGGCACCCAGCGCGCTGGCCACCGCGTCCCTGGCCTCGGCGCGCAGCGGGTCCACGATCCCGACCAGCGCGACGAAGACCAGGTCCGTGACGGCGGCCATCGGATCAGCCAGCGCCGCGATCATCGCCGCGTCGTCCATGTCCTTGGCGGCGAACGCGAGCACCCGCAGCCCGCGCTCGGACAGCTGCCGGTTGGCGGCCAGGATCTCGTCCCGGACGGTACCGATCGGCATCTGCCGGCCATGCCACAGCGCCCGGTCGCAGCGGTCCAGGACGACGTCCGGCGCGCCTTTGACGGTGACCAGATGCGGTTGCTGGACGATCGGGCCGGTCAGCCAGTCCGGGCGGTCGTGGAAGGTGGCCATGAACTTGTACTCCGAATCGAACGGCACCTCGGCCCGGCGGGGCAGCGTTTGCCGGGTCTGTTCGGCGTCTACGCCCATCTTCGCGGCCAGCACCACGAACGCCGCCTCCGTCGGGTCGCCGATGACCGAGCCGTCGCCGCCCACGGTGGCATCGGTACACAGCACCAGGCCCAGGGCCAGGTTGCGGAAGTCGGGCGGCTCCGCCCCGGCCACGCCCAGGATCGCGCCGGTCTTGACGTAGCCGGGGCCTTCGATCTTGAACCAGTCGCCGCCGCCCAGCATGGTGGTGGCGGTCATGGCGTTCATCGTCAGGGTGCCGGTCTTGTCGCTGTTGATGACGGTCGTCCCGCCCAGGGTCTCCACGTCGCTCAGCGACTTGACCACCGCCTTGTGCTCGGCCAGCCGCCGCGCCCCCGAGGACAGCATGGCCTGCACGAACGTGGGCAGCCCGGTCGGGATCGCCGCGATCGCGGTCGAGATGCACAACAGCACCAGCGTGGTGGTGTCCTGGCCCCGCACCAGGCCGAAGATGGCGATGATCGCCACGGCCGCAAACGCGATCGTGCCGAACACCTTGGTCATGCCGTCCAGTTCGCGCTGCAGCGGGGACCGGGTCCGCTTGGTGGCGGTGACCATCCCGGCGATCTTGCCCATCTCGGTCGCGCTGCCGGTGCCGGTCACCACGATCGTCGCGGTGCCCCGGGTGACCTGGGTATTCTGGAACACCAGGTTCGTCCGGTCGCCGAGGGCCACCTCGCCCCCGGGCAACGTCCCGGCGTCCTTCGGTATCGGCGCGCTCTCCCCGGTCAGCGCGGCCTCCTGCAGCTCCAGCGTGGCCGAGGACTCGATCCGCCCGTCCGCCGGGACCACGTCCCCGGCCTCCAGCAGCACGATGTCACCCGGCACCAGCGTGGCCGATTCGATCTGCTCGACCTGCCCGGAGCGCCGCACCCGGGCATGCGGCACCTGGAGCTTGGCTAGCGCCTCCACGCTGGCCCGGGCCTTCAGCTCCTGGGCCGTGCCCATCACCACGTTGAACGTCACCAGCCCCAGCACCACCACGGCCGTGGCGATCTGGACGATCGCGAAGCTGGCCGCGACCACGATCAGCAGCATGATGTTCATCGGGTTGACCAGCTGCCCCCGCGCCACCACCCACACACTCGGCGGCGGCTCGGCCGGCAGCTCGTTCGGCCCGTACTGGGCCAGCCGCCGCTCCGCTTCGCTGGTGTCCAGCCCCGCATCCGGGTCGACACCCATCTGCCCGGCCACATCCTCGGCCGGCAGGGCGTACCAGGCGAAGTTCTCGGCGGGATGTTGCACGGTGGTCATCTCAGCTCCCGGGATAACAAGCGGAAATATTGCGGCTCGCCCGCGCCGCAGCGGCTGGCCTGGCGCGCGAGCTGGACATTTTTCATCCTGGTGTCGCGGAAGTGTTTCCATCCGTAGTCCGGGGCCACGCTCAGCAGCAAGATGCCCGCCAGCGTGGCGATCGAGGCGGGCTCGAGGCGGCGTTCTCCCCGGCGAACGTCGAGGTGGCGTAGCTCCCGAACGAGACCGCCACCATCGCCGTCACGATGGCGTTGGCCATTTAGGTCAGCCACGCGGTGATCCCGGTGAAGTGGCCGTTGCCGGTCGATTTCGCCACATACTCCAGTAGCCCTCCGGCCGATAGGTACCGGGCGCCCACCTTCGCGAACGAGTACCCCTGCAGTCCCGCGACGACCCCGGCGATCAGGAACGACAGCCACACCGCCGCGTCGGCCACCTCGCCGGCCGCGCCCAGCAGCGCGAAGATCCCCGCGCCCACCGTGCCCGGCTCGAAACCCGCGAACGGGGATGACCTTGGCCGCCTTCGCGATCGTGACGGTGTCCCACTCGTGGCCGACGACCACGCCGGGTCCCCCGCGTGACGACAGCAGGACAGACGCGAAGACGATCAGGCCGCAGCCGCAGCCTTCCATGTAGTGCGCGCCCGCGCTCTTGGCTGGGTTGCTTGTTGCCGGCATCATTGGCGCACTCCCCAGACGAGGATCGCGAACCGTGACCCTCGCAGCCTTTTCGAGTTCTGCCGAGGCCGCATCACCCTTCCCGGGGTGATTCCTGCCGATCAGGCTGGCCACGAACGGGACCGTCGACGCCGGCAACGTGGCCAGCGAGTGCTCGACCGTGGATCGCAGCACCTGCGGCACGATCGCGGCGACCAGCCGCTGACGCAGGTCCGGATGATCTGCCAGCACCCGCGACAACACCGCCACCCCGAGCAGCAGCAGCAGCAAGATACTCAGGAATCCGTAGTAGGTGATAAGCGCCGCCTGCCGCCCGCCCGCATCGCCGCCGTACTTCTTCACCACCGCGTAGGGGAACCCCAGCACGCCCTTGAGGTGGCCCATCAGGCCGGCAGAGCGTGGTGACTCGCTGCCAGCCTTAAAACGGTGCCGGGATGTAGCGCAACGGAAGATCCGGCGGCAGGTAGTCACCGGGCTGCTGCCGTTTGGGCAGTGTGATGTCCCGGTGGGCGAGCGGCTGGTACGGGACCCGGTTCAGCAGGTGGCTGATGATGTTGAGCCGGGCGCGCTTTTTGTTGTTGGCGTCCGCGATGTACCAGGGTGCCCATGACGTGTCGGTCGCGGCGAACATCGCGTCCCTGGCCCTTGAGTAGTCATACCAGCGGCTGTAGGACTTCAAGTCCATGGCCGACAGCTTCCAGATCTTTCGCGGGTCGTTGATCCGGCGCTGCAGGCGCCGGGTCTGCTCGTCCGGGCTGACCTCGAGCCAGTACTTCAGCAGCAAGATCCCGGAATCGGTCATGGCCTTCTCGAAGGCGGGCGCGAGTTGCAGGAACCGCTCGGTCTCCTCCGGCGTGCAAAAGCCCATCACCGGCTCAACGCCGGCCCGGTTGTACCAGCTGCGGTCGAAGATCACGACCTCGCCGGCAGCCGGGAAGTGCTGGACGTACCGCTGCATGTACATCTGCGACTTCTCCCGCTCGGTGGGAGTGGGCAGGGCGGCGACCCGGAACACGCGCGGGCTGACCCGCTCGGTGATCCGCTTGATCGTGCCCCCCTTGCCGGCGGTGTCCCGGCCCTCGAACACAACGCTGATCTTGGCGCCCGACTCCTTCACCCACTCCTGCATAGCGACGAGCTGACCATGCAGGATCTTCATCTCCTGTTCGTACTCCCTGCGCTTCATCTTCGAGGACGGCCCGGCTTCGGCCTGCTGCCCGGCCGTGGCCGACGACGCCGGGACCTCCGCGTCGTGCGGCTCATGCTTGTTCTTCTTTCTTTTGGCCATGTCGCCTACCTCCGATGCTCCCTCTTTTCGATGGGTGCCGACGGGCACGTCCAGATGATCCGGTCCACGCGGCCGTCAGCCTGGGTCGTTCGCCCCGGACGATGGCCTCTTGCGCCTAGTTGACGGGGGTGATGCGGGAACGTCGGGTGGCGGGCTGGTTTCGGCGCCGGTTCGGCCTGGTCCCTTGAGGTGATCGGTGGCCTGGCCGGCGGTGGTCCATTCGGCGGTGGTCTGCTGGCGGAAGGCGGCGACGGCGGATTCCAGGGTGGGGAAGAAGTGGCGCGGGTTGATCGTGCGGGTCAGTCCGTAGCGTTCTATCTTGTCCCGTACCGGGTCTTTGAGTTCGGCGAATACCAGGCTGATGCCCTGGGCGTTCAGTGCCTCGTCCAGGTCCTCCAGGACGTCGGATGCGGTCGTGTCCACGTCGGTCACCGGCTCGGCCGCGATCAGGATCCAGGTGGGCTTGGGCTCAGAGCTGGCCAGCCGCCGTACCTCATCGCGGAAGGTCTTGGCGTTGGCGAAGAACAGCGGGGCGCCGAACCGGTAGATCACCAGGCCGGGCAGCTGCAGGGCCTGCGGATGGGTGCGCAGGTCCTGGTAGCCTTCCAGCCCTTCGGCCCGCCCGAGTTTCGTGTCGTAGGGCCTCCAGGCCCGGCGGAAGACGTTGAGGATGGACAGCGCCACGGCGATCGCGATCCCGGGCAGCACGCCGAGCAGGGCCACCCCGCCGAACGCCGTGATCGACAGCGTGAACTCCGTCTTGCGTTGCCGCCACAGCCGTATCGTGCCCGGGATGTCGGCCAGGGACAGTGATGCGGTGATCACCACGGCGGCCAGCGCGGGCTGGGGCAGGTTCCGGAACAGGCCCGGGATCAGCACGATCATCAAGATGATCAGGGCCGCCCCGGTGACCCCGGTGAGCTGGGTCTTCGCACCGGAGCGTTCGGCCACCGCGGTCCGTGACCCGCTGGTGCTGACCGGGAATCCCTGGAACAAACCCGCGGCCAGGTTCGCCGCGCCGATGCCGATCATCTCGCCGTTGCCGCGGACCTCCTGCCCGGTGCGGGCCGCGAACGCCGACGCGGTGGAAATCGTGTCGGCGAGCGAGACCACCGCGATGCCCAGGGCCCCGGCGAACAACGGCCCGAGGTCGGCCAGCCGGACGTGCGGGATGGTCAGCGGCGGGAACCCCCTGGGCAGCACCCCGACCAGGCTGACCCCGTGATCAGCCAGGCTGAGCACCGTCGTCGCCGCGATCGCGAGCACCACCATGATCAGCACGGCCGGGACTTTCGGCAGCCACCGCTGCAGCACCAGGATCAGCACGATCCCGGCGATCCCGACCACCGCCGCGGCGGCGACCGCCTCGCCGTGGGCCAGTCCCCTGACAAAGCCGGTGACCTCGCGGATCAGGCCCTCGGCGCTGACCTTGAACCCGAACAGCTTCGGCAGCTGCCCGACCAGGATGGTCAGCGCCAGGCCGTTCATGTAGCCGATCATCGTCGGCTTGGAGATCAGGTCGGCGATAAAGCCGAGCTTCGCCACGGCGCCCAGGATCATGATCGCCGCGACCATGAGCGCGAGCAACGACGCCAGCGCGATCGCCCGCTCGGGGTCGCCGCCGGCGCCGGCCAGCGGCAGGATCGTCGCGGCGATCATCGGCCCCAGCGAGGAATCCGGGCCCAGCACCAGGATCCGCGACGGGCCGGACACCGCATAACCGAGCAGGCACAAAATCGACGTGTACAGGCCGGTGATCGGCGGCAGGCCCGCCAGCTCCGCATACGCCATGCCCTGCGGAACCAGCAACGTGGTGAGCACAACCCCCGCGATGACGTCCCTGGCCAGCCACTCCCGCCGGTAGGACCTGACCGCCTGCAGGCCAGGCAGCCAGCTGAACACAGGCACCACCCCCCCGCCGCGGCCGGTCATTGCAGGGCGAGCAGGCGCAACTGCCACGGCCCCAGGCCGACGAACAGCCCGGAGCTGGCCAGCTCGCCGCCGTCCCGCTGGAACACGCTATCGCCGAGGACGCCGGTGAGCTGCCAGCTGCGGCCGGGCAGGTCCGGCCAGTCCAGCAGAATGCGTGCCCGGGACCGCTGCCCGGACAGGTTAACCACGACCAGGTGCCGGTCACCGCCCCCATCCCTGGCCCAGGACCAGGCGGCCAGGTTACGGCAGGACCGGCTGCCGGGCCAGCCGCTGGCCTGCAGCAGCCGCCACCCGCCGGCCCGCACCTGGTGACCGGCAACCGCGGCCAGCAGGCGCCGGTACCAGCCGGCGAGTTCAACGTCCGGCGCTTCGTCCGGACGGCGCGAGAGGAACACCGGTGGCCGCACGCGCCGGCCCTCGAATTGTCCTTCGTGCCACAAGGTCGCGCCGGGCAGCGTAGCGATAGCCACGGCCGCGGCCCGTTCGGCATCCCCAGGAAGGCAGCTGGCGATGCGGGGCTCGTCATGGTTTTCCAGGAAGCGCACCAGCCGGGACTGGTAGCTCACGTCAGCGTGCAGGTGGTCCCGGACGGCGGACGCATCCTCGCCCAGGATCCGGTCATAAAGCCGCTTGTCATAGCAGAAGTCGAAGCCCTGCTGCACCGCAGTGTTGATCTCGTAGATCACCGGCTGGCCCGGCCACCCCGTCATCGCGCCGCGCCCGTCCGCCGGCCCGCTGCCGCGCCCTTGATGCCGCCCCACGGCCGCTCACTGAGATAGGGGCCCCAGCGCTGCCAGGGAACACCGCCCGCGTCCACCTCATCCAGCCGCAGCCGTTCCATGCTGACCATGGTGTTCCACCCTTCCGCTGCCGGATCGACGGCTCCCGTTCGTGACACCGCTGTCCCGAGATCGCTCGCCCGGCTGTCAGCCTCTTTCCTAGGATGCCTGCCGCTCATCACCCTGGCTGGGGTGAAAATACGCCGCTGGGCAGTCTGGGCTGGACGACCGGTAGCGTGGCGCCTGCCTGGCCGACGAAGGTGATCTCATACGTCTGGGGTCGCATGGGGTTGCGCCTCGAGCCCTGTCGTTCACTTGCCGCTAGCGTGTATCAGCATCCTCGGCGGCTGAGTTCCCGTCATCACCCCGGGGGGGTACCACCGAATTATTGCTCCGCCGGCGGGACTTTGGTCTCTTCCCACGGACGTCCGTGCCTGATCGAATGCGGCACTGGGGATAAGCCGGACCTCCGGAGGACGGCGTGAAGCAGGGCGCGGCTAGCAGTCACGACGCCGCGCAGGGCCTGCGGTTCGCGCGGGCGAAGTTCCGGCCGACAGCGTTGCCCGCCACGCTGGTCAAAAGATCCGCGCTGCATGACCGGCTAACGGCGGGGGCTGGCCAGCGCTTGACCGTGGTGGTGGGGTCGGCTGGCGCGGGTAAGAGCGTGCTGCTGTCAAGCTGGACGGCGGCACGGCCGCCAAACACTACGTCCTGGTTGTCCTGCGATAAGGCCGACGCTGCCCCGGTCCGCTTCTGGACCGGTTTCATCGAGGCCACCCGGGCGGTGGCGCCCGGGTTCGGCGCCGATGCCGCCGACCTGCTCACGATGGACGGCGTCATGTCGGCCGATGTCACCGCGTCGATCGCCAACGATGCCGCCAGGCTGCCCGCAGGGTCGGCAGTCGTGGTCGACGACTTCCATGCCGCGGCGGCCGGGGTCTGCGGGACCATGACCGATCTGGTCGAGCGCTGGCCCGCCGGGACCGCCCAGCTGGTGCTGGCCAGCCGGGTGGACCCTCCGTTACGCCTGCACCGGCTGCGGATGTCCGGTGAGCTGTGCGAGCTTCGCGACCATGACCTGCATTTCTCCCTGGCCGAGAGCGGCAGCCTGCTAGCCAACTTCGGCGTCGAGATCGGTGCTGCCGAGCTTGCGCTGCTTCATCACCGCAGCGAGGGCTGGGCCGCGGCGCTGCAGATGGCGGCGCTGTCGCTGCGTGGCACCACCGACCCGGTGCGGGCCGCGCGGGCGCTGGAGATCCGCAGCCACACGATCGCCGAGTACTTCATCTCCGAAGTCCTTGATCAGCAGCCGCCCGAGATCGTCTGGTTCATGCTCGACACGTCCGTCCTGGCGGAGCTGACCGCGGACGCGTGCGCCGCCGTCACCGCGAGGCCGGACGCGGCGGCGCTGCTGCACGGCATTGACGCGGCCCACCTGTTCCTGGTGGCCCTCGATGACGAGCGGGCCAGCTTCCGGTACCACCATCTGGTGCGCCAGGTGCTGCGCGCTGAGCTGCGGGCCAGGGACCGGGCCCGCGAGCAGGCGGTCCAGCTGCGGGCAGCGGAATGGTTCGAGGCCACCGGCGACACACGGCGCGCGGCCCGCCACTTCATGGCCGCCCGGCACGCCGACCGGGCCCTGGCCCTCCTGCAGGACCAGGTCGTGCCCGCCTTCTTGCACGACCCGGCGCTCCCGGCCGCCCTGGATCTCAGCATGATCGACCCTTCGCTGCTCGCTGATGCGCCCGACCGGCTGCTAGGCCTGGCCGCCGACCTGTTGCTAGGGGGCGACACGGCTCGCGGCGGCCAGTACCTGGACCTGCTGGAGCGCGCCCGGCCATCGATCCCGCCCGAGTCGAGGCTGGCGGCCCGGTTCGCGGTGATGCGCTCATTCCACTACGGGATAGTCGGCCAGCTCAACGAGGCCGTGCGTGCAGGCCTTGGCGCGCGGGCCATCCAGGAGCGGACGCAGCTGCAGGACGAATGGAACGCCTCCGTCCCGCTGATCCTCCTGCGTGTCTACCCGTGCCTGGAGGACTACGAGGCGGTGGAACGTGAGGCAGCGGCGGCTCTGGCCCTCCCCGAGCTCACTGAACCGGCCAGGCTGGTGCTGGTGCCCAGTGCGCGGGCGCTGGCCTGGTTCGAGGCCGGCCGCCTGCCCGAGGCCGCTGATGCCGCCGGGGCCGCTCATGCGGATGCCCGGCGGCTAGGGTTCGACCAGCACTTTTTCGCCGTGGACAGCCTGCGCGTGCTCGCCGGCATAGCGCTGGAACGGCGGGACCTCGACACCGCGGAGCGCCTCACCGAGCAGGCGCTGTCGATAACGGAACAGCGGCGGCCCATCTTCGAGTTCCTGGCGCTGCTGGACCGGGCCGGGATCTGGGCTGCCCGCGGGCAGGCCCGCGAAGCGCTGGCCACCGTCGAGGCAGCGCGTCTCGTCCTGGCCGCGGCCGGGCCGGAGCTGCTGGCGCGGGCTGATGAGCTGGAAGCATCGCTGCGCCTGTCGCTCGGGGACCTGCGCGCTCCCGCCGAGCTGGCCAGCAGGCTGCCGGCCGCCCGCCGCGGCCCGCTGCTGGCCAGGATCGCGCTCGCCGCCGGCGACCACCACACCGCCCAAGACCATCTGCAGGTCCCGGCGCTGGGCCGCCTGACGCCGCGGCGCGCGCTGATGCGCCAGGTGCTCCTGGCCGCCGCCGCGATCGAGCGCGGTGACCCGATGGCCGCAAGCATCCTGGGCGGTGCCCTCCAGACAGCACGCCGCAGCGGGTTCGTCAACACGGTCGTCACGGCCGCACCCCAGGTGACCAGCTACCTGATTACGGATTCCGCGCAGGCGCGGGCGGACCCGTTCACCAAGCAGCTGCTCGCCGCGGCCCTGGAGGCACACGCCGCACAGCCGGTAGCCTCCCGGTCCCACCGTCTGCTCGCCGAACCCTTGACCGCTGCCGAGCTACGCGTCGTCAAGCTCCTGCCGGCCAGCAGCTATTCGCAGATCGCCGCCACTCTTTACGTTTCCCGTAACACGGTGAAGACCCATCTCCGGTCGATCTACCAGAAGCTCGGGGTGGCGTCGCGCTCGCAGGCCGTCGAGCGGGCAGCCGACCTGCGCCTGCTCTGAGACCGTTCTGCGGGGCGGGCCCGGCAGAGGCGCGCGCAGCGGGCAGTGCTGCCATGACCGCCGGAAGGCGCCGGTGACGAGCCGGGATCACCCCAGACAGGGTGACGAATCTCCACGAACCGCTCAGACAGGCTAGGAGAGTCGAACGTCTCACGACTCTGAACCGGAGGTGCACCATGACGTCGGCACCAACCACGCCAGCCCGGGGCACGGGCGGGCGCCGGGCAGAAGGCTACGGCCTGATCGTCTTCGCATCGGTCCTGCTGCTGGTAGTCGGCTGCTTTAATCTCCTCGACGGCATCGCCGCGGTCGCCAACTCACACGTATTCATCGCCAACGCCCATTACGTGTTCGGCGACTTGCGCGCTTGGGGCTGGATCGCCCTCATCGCGGGCGCGCTGCAACTGCTGGCCGCGGCCGGGATCCTGGCGGGCAACCAGCTGGCGCGCTGGTTCGCGGTAGCCGTGGTCGGGCTCAATGCCATTGGCCAGATGTTCTTCATCCCGGCCTACCCGTTCTGGTCCCTGACGATCATCGCTATCAACGTGGTCGCGCTATGGGGGCTATGCGTTTACGGCAGCCGCGAGAACCTGGCGGCTTAGCGTGGCAATGGGTGACGGGCCGCAACTGGCCGGGATCGTCACCGCCGCAGTCCTCACGTCGATGATCAACGACCCCGGTCCGGGCGGCGCCACCATGTTGGTGCACCTCCCGGACCCGTCCCCTGATGGTCGCGGGCTCACCGCCGCCGGGCCGGCCAACGCCGCGATGCTCCTGGTGCGGGTGGTGACGTTCTGGCTCTCTGTGCCGGCGTCAGCCGCGCGTTAATCGCATGAATTCACCCCTGGAAGGGTGAGGAATCCCCGGGTGCGCCGACCGCAGGATCAAGACCGTGTCGCACGCCTTGCACGGGAGCCAGACGGCCGCGCAGTAGGAGGGATTAAATGTCCGAATAGGCCCTGAATCCTCATCATGCACTTCGGTAGTATCTCCCGGCTTGGTGGGTGCCAGGCCAAGGCAGCAGGCCGAATGCCGGAAGCTAGCCAGGGGCTTTGGCACTGGTCACCAGTGGGCCGTGCTGGTCATGGGCGTCGCTACCGGAAATGCCGCCGGAAAGCGGAAGATGATACCAGGTTCGGGTCTCACTGCAGGCGCCCGGTGAGGGAGGGGCGGCACCTGCGGCCTCGCACCCGGCACCGTGATGCCGTGCCGCGGCCGCCATCGCCGGCCGACCATGCGTATCCGCGATGGCCGCCGAGCCGGGCCTTGCGGCGCGCATTGGTAGTTGACGACAGAGGGACAGGATGAAACGCCGCCAAACCCGGCCGCGCAGGATATGCGGCAGACAGCCCAGCCCGGGACAGGATCTCGGCCTTCTCGCGCTTGAACTACTCACCCGTGATGACCCCGGTCGCGCCACCAGTCACCGCCTGGGAAGGCGGGACAGCTGTGGTATTTGACCTAGTCCTGATCGGCTTGGCGATAGCGCTCGACCCGCTGCCGTTGACGGCATTCCTGATCGTGCTGCCCTCAGAACGCGGCGTGAGAAAAGGCGCGGCATTCGTATTCGGCTGGCTAGCGTCCCTTGCCGTCGTGGTCACGGTCACAGTACTCGCCACTGGCGACAATCCCCCCGAGCCGAACACGGCACCCTCACTCGCAGACCTGGCGGTGAAGATCGCCATCGGGGTCAGCCTTGTCGCGATTGCGGTCCGGCAGCGCCGCAGGATGGAGCGGCCGAAGAAGCCGAAGAAGCCACCGAAGTGGCAGGCGCACGTGGACAACATGTCCCCGTGGTTCGCCATGGGCCTTGCGCCCGCGCTCCAGCCATGGGTTCTGATCAGCGCGGGCGCTGCCACGGTCGTGGAAGCCAAACTGTCCAGTGCCGGGAGCTACCTCGCGCTGTTCCTGTTCTGCATCCTGGCCTCGGCGTCCTACCTCGCCACGGAGATCTACGCCGGTCTCAAGCCTGGCAAGAGCCAGGCGTTCCTGACCAGGCTCAGGACTTGGATAGACACCCACACCGATCAGGTGATCATCTGGGGGAGCTTGATCCTCGGTTTCTGGCTCATCGCGTACAGCATCTCCCTGATCGTCACCTGAGACTGCCTTGGATCAGCGGTGATGGCGCGGCTTGGATGACACCTGCCTGATCCGTGCGGTCACACGCCGCCGCGCGGCCGTGATGTGGATCGACGCCGGCCGGGCGCGAGGGCCCCCTGGCTGTCCGTGGCTGGCATGAATACTCTGCCCAATATCTCGAAGGCCGCCGGCCGCCGGGCGCGCAGGACGCCGGCGGCGATGGCCCCCAGGCCGAGCCACCCGAACGCCGCGAAGGGCAGCAGGTCCGCCACTGTGCGGGCATGGGGATGAAGGATCCCCCACAAGGGAAACAGGAACAGGACGGCGGCCGTGGCCGGGACGAGCAGATGCCGCCAGATCCGGAACTGGTCGCGGAACTCGGTGCGGAACGCGCGGATGGCCGCGATGTTCACGGCGAGATAGATGAGCACAATCGACAGCCCACCCGCCCCGGCGAGATAGCCGAACGCGCGCACGCCGCCATCAGCGTAGGTCAATGGCAGCCCCAGCACGAGCGCGAGCACAGCGACGCAGCCGATCGACACGGCCGGGGTCTGGCGGCGGGACAGGCGGGCCAGTGAGGCCGGGAGGGCCTGCTCGCGTCCCATCGCGAACAGCACCCGGATGGCCGCGTTGACCACAGCGATGGCGAAGCCCAGGCCGGTGAGCACGACCACCAGATCGATGGCCCACAGCGCCGAGGGCGACCAGTACCGGCTGGTCAGATAACCGAGCGGGCTGGGCTGCCGGGCGAAGCCGGGGATTCCTCGCCGGCCCACGCCGAACGTCTCGGCGCAGACGACGAGCAGATAGAAGGTGCCCGCCACGATCACGACGCCGATCGTGCTGGCCGGGATGGAGCGGCGCGTGTTCCTCGCTTCCTCACCGAGCGCGGCGGCGGTCTCGAAGCCGGCGAATGCGGCGATGGCGTAGATCATGGCATCGGTGATGCCGGTGAGCTGGCCGTCCGGCGACGATGCCGGTGACAGAACGGCGACGGAGTAATGCGCCGGCCCGATCTTAACCAGGATCGTGATGGCCAGCGCCGCGATGACGGCCACTTCCCCCGCGACAAGGAGCAGATCGACCGAGGATGAGGTCCGGATGCCCAGGTAGGCGACCAGGACCACGGTACCCAGGATCACCAGGAACAGCACCCACCCGCCGATGGTCACGCGCAGCGTGGCGGCAGCAAGTTGCGAGGCGTACGCGCTGGTCAGCGAGATGCCGGCGGGCACATACAGCGCGTACGCAAAGACCATCATCCAGCCGGTCAGGAAACCCCCGGTCCGGCCCAGCCCGCAGCTGTTGTAGGTGTACAGCGAGCCGGCCGACGGCAGCCGCCGAGCGAACTCCGCGATGCTGCTCGCGCAGCACACCGAGGCGACGAACGCGATCAGGACGACCAGCGGAGACGCGAACCCGGCGTACGACACCGCGATGACCAGCCCGCCTACCGCCGCACCAGCCGGGGCCACGTTGCTCGCACCAAACGCGATCACCCGCGCCGACCCGACAACCCCGCGCGCCAGCCCGCGGGACTCATCACCGCTAGCATCCATGCGCGGGCCTTCCTTGCCGCAGGGCGCGCCCGGGGTAGCTGTCCTTGGGCCCGGCCGCGACCTCAGTCATCCGGTGGCGGCGCTACCAGGTGCATGTCGATCACCCTAAGCCCGAGGCCGGTGATCCGCAGTACGAGCCCGGACAGGGCTGCCTGGTCGGGCAGCTCGGCGCGAAGGGTTGTTATGCCCGGGCCTACGGTGACCTCGCAATCATCGAATTCCGCACGCAGTGTGGAGCCCGCTTGACCGGTGAACGTGATCTCATATGTCTGTAGTAGCACCAGCGTTACGCCTCGTAGTCAGATGGTTTAGCCTGCCGCCAGGGTGGCTGCCGGACTGAGGCCGCGTCATCACCCACCCAGGGGTGACCCGGGACCCGGAGGCATGGCCCGTGATCGTGCTGCACCCTGCTATCAGGGAAACGGGCCGGGCCGGCCACCGCAGGCATCGGCCTGGAGAATAAGTAACGGCCACGTTTCCTGCATTTCACGGGCACGCTACCTGCCGTTTGACGTGTCGTCACCCCCGTCTGGGTGAGGTGCTGGAGCCGCCAGCATGCGACGATCCCGGAATGGACAAGACCCCGGTCTCCGCCGGACTGTTCTACCCGGACGACCCGAAGGCAGCCCCGAAGTGGGCACAGGGTGATGGAGGTGTTTCCGTTGGGCATGTTCTGTGCCGGCATCCCGCCAGGTCGCCTCGACGTGCGCGCCGGCGGCTGCCGTGACGCCGGAGTCGAGCCCTGAGGCCACGCGCTCGCAGCGGTGGCTGGCGCGTCTGAGTTTCCTGCTCGCAGGCGTCGCGATCGTGATCCTGGTAGTTTTCGCCGGGCTGAAAAGCGTGACGATGCTGGCCGTGGGCCTGGCCGCCGCGGCGGTCAGCCTGGCCGCCGCGTTCTTGTTCCTTTCCCATCGCGGCATCCGGCGCTGGTTGTCGCTCGCGGTCTTCGTCCTTGCGCCGATTGCCGTGATCGTCGTTTACGCGTTCAGGGACCTGCTGTGGGTGGCGGTCGCGTCGGCCGCGGCCTGGCTGCTCGCCACCGTGACCGCGCGCTGGGCGCTGGCCGGGAACCCAGCGGACTGGCGGATGCCAGAGCAGCCGGCGGAGCCGCCTGCCCGGCACCCGTACCTGATCATGAATCCGAAGTCCGGCGGCGGGAAAGTCGAGAAGTTCGGCCTGAAACGCAAGGCCGAAGACCTCGGCGCGGAGGTGTTCCTCATCGGCGGGCCCGGGCCCGTCGACGTCGCCCAGATAGCTCGTGAGGCCGTGGCCCAGGGCGCCGATCTGCTGGGCGTCGCCGGAGGCGATGGCACCCAGGCGCTGGTGGCAGGCGTCGCCGCCGAGCATGGCCTCCCGTTCGTGGTGATCACCGCGGGCACCCGAAATCATTTCGCCCTTGATCTCGGGCTGGACCGTGCGGACCCGCCGGCCTGCCTGGGCGCCCTGTCCGATGGTGTCGAGCTGCGGGTCGACCTTGGGCTGATCAACGGCCAGGTCTTCGTCAACAACGCGTCGTTCGGCGCGTACGCCGAGGTCGTCGAGACCCCGGCCTACCGGGCCGACAAGCTGAAGACGACGCTGGACCTGCTCCCGGACCTGTTGCAGGGGCACCGCGGCGCACGGCTGTCCGCGCAGGCGAACGGGACGGAGATCAGGTCGCCGCAGGCCCTACTGCTGGCCAACAATCCGTACGGAACCGGGGACATCGCAGGCCTGAGCCGCCGCGCCCGGCTGGATCGCGGCATGCTCGGCGTGGTCGGCGTCAAGGTGCGCAGTGCCCGGCAGGCCGCCAACCTGGTCCGCGGCCGGCATGCCGCCGGACTAAGCGTGCTGACCGCGAAGGAAGTCCAGATCAGCGCCGACGCGGCCCAGATCCCGGTCGGCATCGACGGCGAGGCAGTATCGATGTCGACGCCGGTCACCTGCACGATCTCCCCAGCCGCGCTCCGAGTCTGGGTGCCGCGGGACCGGCCGGGCGTCCCCGCCCCGAAGCCCCCCGTGAACTGGGCCCGGCTATGGCACCTCGCGGGTATCCGCCATGAGCGTGCTGAGATTGCGACGTGAGAGCCGTTCTTGAGCACGCGACGGGGCTGGGTGACGTGGTACACCAGCCCAGCCACCGGGCGGTAACAACCGTGCTGGCGCCATTGCCGTCGTGGTGACAGTCGCATTGGCACCAACGCTCCCATAAGGCCGGGCTGTGCCATGAGGCCGGGCGGCACGGGCCCGGGGATTGGTCAGCCGCCGAAGCGGCGGCTGCGGGCCGCGTAACTGCGCAGGGCCCGAAGGAAGTCGACCTTGCGGAAAGCGGGCCAGTAGGCGTCGCAGAAGTAGAACTCCGAATTGATGGTCTGCCAGAGCAGGAAACCGCCGATCCGCTGCTCGCCCGAGGTACGGATGACCAGATCGGGGTCGGGCTGACCGGCCGTGTAGAGGTGCTCGGCGATGTGCTCGACGTCGAGGATCTCGGCGAGCTCCTCGATCGCGGTGCCGCGGGTGGCGTGCTCATGCAGCAGCGAACGTACGGCGTCGGCGATCTCGCGCCGGCCGCCGTACCCGACCGCGACGTTGACCAGCAGGCCCGGGTTGCCGGCGGTGGCCCCCGCCGCGTCCTTGAGGACGCGGGCCGTGTCGGCGGGCAGCAGGTCGAGCGCGCCCATCGGGTTCACGTGCCAGCGCTCGGCGACGAGCCGCCGCACGGTGTCCTCGATGATCCGCAGCAGCGGCTCGAGCTCGGCGGCGGGCCGGGTGAGGTTGTCGGTGGACAGCAGCCACAGGGTGACGACCTCCACGCCGGCTTCCCGGCACCACTCGAGCAGCTCGAAGATCTTGTCGGCGCCCTTCTGGTGACCGCTGGCCACGTCGAGCAGGCCGGCGGACCTGGCCCACCGGCGGTTGCCGTCACACATCACGCCGACGTGCCGGGGAATCACCTCCGGGGACAGGGACGTTTCGAGCCTGCGCGCGTAGAGCCGGTAGACCAGGCCACGAAATCCCATCTAGCGACCTTCCTGTCACCGCTGCTCAGCCATAGAAAAGGTATCCAACGATTCCGAGCTATCGGCAAAGGGCGACTGAAAGGAAGGGGTCCCGGCCCGCCTGGCTGCCGGGCGTGTCCATTTTCGACATGATCGGTGCGCTGCCGTCGATTGCCGGGCTATCGCTCCTGGTCTTCGGGTCTTGAATTCCGGCGCCGGGGCTTTGTGGAAGGCAAGCCTGCGGGGCCCGAGTGGCTGGGGACTTCCGGTGTCATTCAGTGGCGTACGGCGGCGAGCAGCGCGGCGTAGGCGCTGACCAGGGCGCCGCGCACCAGCAGAAGCAACGGGCTGTCGGGCAGGCAGCCCTCCCTGACCCACTGATCGGACAGGCCCATCGCCCGGACCCGGTGCACCGCCGCCGGCCTGACCTTGGCCTCAGGCTCACCGAAGAGATAGCAGTAGAGGCGAGTCACGGACTCCACCAGGTCATCGTCGGCGACTCCCGGCGCCGACGAGTACTGAACCTGCCGGTGCACCCGCCACCAGTCGACCTCAAGTTCGGCGGCCTTGGCCGGGCTGGCCGGCTCGCCATAGCTGAGCCTGACCAGGGCGTAAAAACAGCGCATGCGGGCCCGCGCGCCGTCGGGATCATTGTCAGGGAGAGGTGCCCATAGCTGGATGGCGCGCAGTGCCAGCCAGGCGGCGTACAGGGTCCGGCACCAGTCCATGCCGAAGCCCATCCTGATCAGCCCGACGAAAGCCATCAGCGCCTGATGCCATTCATGCCGGTAGTACGCGACCCAAGCCCGGTATTCAAGGTCGGCGACGCGGGCCGGATCGAACGACCGGAGCCGGCTGGGCTGCCCGGCCGGCCGCTCGGCGTCACCAGCGTCCCGTCCTCCGGGCCGCCATAGGCCGACCGGATCCTGACGCGCCAGGCCGCTACGTCGGTCGTGCTGCCTGAGCTGTCCGGCCCGCCGTGCCGCGGTAGTTTTCATGCGAGCGGTAACCGCTTCGATGCCCATGGCCTCTCTTTTTGCCATAAACCTGCCTGTCTGCTCCCACGTGGTCGTGTCTCCCGGAGCTGCGACCCAGCGGCAGCACTTCAGGTTGTCCGTATCAGGCAGCGTAACCAGGAAGGTGCCCCAGCCTGATTCGTTTCGGAGGGACTTGCCTCCGGCATTCTATTCAGGGCCCTGACAACAGGGGAAGTGACATGCGCCTTTCACGTGATGTGCTAGCTCGGGTACCCTGGTCCGGGTCCCTATCCGATTGACTGGCCGCTGACTCAGCCTCACGGTTGGGAGCGAGCCCGGGGCTGCCCGAATCCACCCCGGCCGGACCCGCTAGGCATGCCCTTTGAAGCCTGGTCACGTTTCGGGGCCAAGGTCCCGGGCCTGCGGGTTGTCATCCGGCCTGGTCGGGCGGCTGCCCGGGCACGCGTCGGCATCCTCGACGGGGATCCGGGTGCCTTCTGGCTTGATCACGCGGACCGGGACGCTGACCTCGAGGACTCCCTTGTCGTACCGGGCGGTCACGTCCGCGGGGTCGACCCTGGCGGGGAGCCTGACCGCGCGGGCGAGCGATCCGTAGCGGAACTCCGAGCGACACGGCCCCTCGTCCTGCTGGCGGCGCTCGGCACGGATGGTCAGGATCCGGCCGTCGACGGTGACCTCGATGTCGTTCTCCGGGTCCAGACCAGGCAGTTCGGCCCGGATCACATACCGGTCGTCCTGGATCGATTCCTCGATCCGGAACACCTGGCCCGCCAGGAACGGCGGCGGCCCTGTCCACGGGGACTCCAGCCAGTCGGCCAGGTCCGGGAACATGGCGCGGAATCTTGCGGGCGCCTGAGGATGCGGCACCTTAGCCATGATGTCCCTCCACTTCACGTACGACCATGTGATCTGTTCTGGGCTAGCTGGCCACGCAGACTGAGCCGACTGTGCCGTCCTTTCCCGCGGCTGCGCTTCGGCCGGCGGCATGGAGCTTGCCTGCTCCTCTGGCCGGGCTGGCGGCGCGGACCCGGCATGCCCGTTGGCGGTAGCCGGCGGCGCGGACCCGGCATGCCCGTTGGCGGTAGCCGGCGGCACGGACCCGGCATGCCCGTTGGCGGTAGCCGGCGGCACGGACCCGGCATGCCCGTTGGCGGTAGCCGGCGGCACGGACCCGGCATGCCCGTTGGCGGTAGCCGGCGGCACGGACCCGGCATGCCCGTTGGCGGTAGCCGGCGGCACGGACCCGGCATGCCCGTTGGCGGTAGCCGGCGGCACGGACCCGGCATGCCCGTTGGCGGTAGCCGGCGGCACGGACCCGGCATGCCCGTTGGCGGTAGCCGGCGGCACGGACCCGGCTGGAGAAACTGACCGGGCACAGGCTGGCTGGTGCTGCGACGCGGGGTCGGCCGGGTCCGCGTATCCGGGCATCCATTTGAGCACTTCAGCGCGGAAGGGCGCTTCGCATTCGAGCTGGCAGAGTACGCCCAGGCCAGATGCCAATACCCGGTGGATGAGCACGTAAGAGGGTGGCAGGTTGAGCTGCCGCAGCACGCTGGATGACCGCAAGGCTGATGCTTGTGTTGTCTCGGTGCGCAGCCATTCGCGGCTGAACCTGAACGACTCCGCCCGGGCCGGCTCGGCGAGCGGTGTCAGGAAGGCGCGCAGCGCTGTCAGGTCAACGCTGACGCCGTCCCGGAGATAGCCGTGCGACCGGAGTTCGTCCTCAAGCTTGGCGGGGTCGCCGTCTTCGTGCATCAGCCGCAGCACCCTGCCGAAGATGGCCGGGAAGCCGTCTGGCAGCCGGGCGACAGCGCCGAAGTCGAGCACGCCCAGCCGCCCGTCGGCAAGCAGGCGGAAGTTGCCCGGGTGCGGATCCGCGTGCAGGAGCCCGACCCGCGCAGGACCCGAGAACAGGAAACGGATGATCATGATGCCCGCCCGGTCCCGCTGAGCGGCCGTGCCGCCGGCGATGATCCTGGCGAGCGGGATGCCGTCCAGCCACTCGCTGACCAGCACGTGGTCGCTGACGCAGACCACACCTGGGACGCAAACGTCCGGGTCGCCGGCGTAGGAGGCGGCGAAAGCCTGCTGGGCGGCAGCTTCCAGCCCGTAATCAAGTTCCTCGGCCACTCTGTCCCGCAGCTCGGCCAGCAGCGGCTTGGCCTCCAGGCCAGGCATGAGCGCGCCGAAAAGCCGGGCGAAGCGGCTCAGCTGCTTGAAATCGCTGATCAGCGCCCTGCCCGCGCCCGGGTACTGGACCTTGACGGCAACCTGGCGCCCGTCATGCCAGACGGCCCGGTGTACCTGGCCGATGGAAGCGGCGGCCGCCGGCTCGTCGTCGAACTCGGCGAAGCTGGCCCGCCACTGCTCGCCCATGTCACCCGCCAGCACCTTGTGAATAGTCCGGGCAGGCAACGGCGGCGCGGATTCCTGCAGCCTGGTCAGGGTGGCCCGGTACGGTTCGGCGATCTCCGGGGGCAGCGCAGCCTCGAATATGGACAGCGCCTGCCCGAGCTTCATCGCGCCACCCTTGAGCTCGCCAAGGACCCTGAAGACCTGATCTGCTGTCCGCCGCTGGATTTCCTGGGTCACCAGCTCAGCTGGCCGGCCGCCCAGGCGCTTGCCGGTCCCCAGCGCGGTCCGGCCCGCGAACCCGACCGGCAACCTCGCCAGTCTGGCCGAGCGGGTCACAGCGTAGCGGGGCAGATCACTCATGCCCCCATTCTCCGCTATCCGGCCGTAATCCATCGCAGTGATCGCCAGTTGCACGGGCCCGCCGCTACCAGACCGGCGCACCTTATCCGCCGCCACCCGGTGTCTCGATCACGAACAGGTCTTCGGCCGCCGCGGTCACCGAATCGCATCCGGGCTCCGAGGTGATCAACCGCGCGGTCGGCCCAGTCCGGCTTCGGCCGGGCGACCTGACGCCGGAGCACCGTGACCTCATGACGGAGCACCATGATCTCCGCGTCCTTGGACGCCTGGCCGCGGCCGAACAGCAGAGCCAGCCAAACAGCCGGATCGCGATCAGGTAAAGCAGACCAAAAGCCATGAACCGCGATCCTGGCGCAACCAGCCAAACCGCAGTTCAGAGCCCACGCCGAGTTCTGAAGCGGTACAAGCACCGGACCGTCGGCTGGGGGATCGGCCGCCCCGGCTCCCGCAGACCAGGCGATTGGTCGATCACCCACGCCGGCTGCACGCCTTGGCTGGCCATGGAGCGGTCTGGGTAGGCGTCAGGCCGCCGTGCTAATGCGGGTTTCCGCTATCAGCGAGTCGACGACGTCGGGAAGGCCGCCGCTGGCGGATACCGCGCGCTGCCGGGCCGCCGAGCTGCCCCGGGCGAGGGCCGTCACCACTACCGCTTCGCACCCGTTCTTCCAGGAATTACCGGACGGTGGCTTCTGGGTGCGGCGCTGGGGCCGTCACAGGGCTTTCGGCGGGGGCTGCACGGTGAAGGGCAGCAGCTGGTCATCTCCCTTGCCGACCACTCCGTAGCTGGCCTCGGGCATCTCGATCCAGGCGCCGGGCAGGTCACCTATCGGTTCGGAGACCACGATCCGCGCGTCGTCGGACAGCTCGGACAGCTTCTCCCGCTCGGGATACAGCTGCCGCACCGCGCGGACGTCGCGGCTGAAGAACAGCGACCGCGAGGTGCCCTCGGTTGAGTAGCGGAACGCCCACAGGCCCTCGCCGTCGCTGGTGGCTATCGTGCCCTGGAACGGGTAGGTGACACCGCGCTTGCGCCCGGCTGCCTCCACGAACCCGATGGCCCGGGCGACAGCGGCCGGCGGATCGTCCTCCAGGCCGAAGCCGAGCGCCAGGTAGAACAGGACCTCGGTGTCGGCCTGCCCTTTGATCTCGGGATAGAGCGATTCGTCGACCGCGAGTACCAGGTCGCGCTTTATCGCCGCGAACCCGTCGATGAACCCGTTGTGCATGAACAGCCAGCGGCCATGCCGGAACGGATGGCAGTTCGTCTGCTGCACGGCCGACCCGATCGCCGCACGGATATGCGCGAAGAAGAGCGGCGAGCGCACGTGGCCCGCGAGCTCACGCAGGTTCGCATCATTCCAGGCCGGCTCGACGCTGCGGAAGACCCCGGGGCCGGCGCGGCGTCATACCAGCCGACGCCGAATCCATCGCCGTTGGTCGTCTCGGCCCCCAGCTTCGAATGCAGGCTCTGATCGATCAGCGAATGGGCCGGGGTGTAGAGCACATCTTTGACCAGGATGGGTGAACCCGTGTAAGCCAGCCAGCGGCACATTGCCGCTCCTTTCGGTCGCGGCTGGAGCGCCAAGCGGCCAGGACGCCACGCGCACCAGAGACGAAGGGACTCAAAATGTGATAACCCGCAACATCGGCCCTCCGCCATACCCCGGAAACTACCCCAGGCCATGACCCAAAGGACATGGGTACGCAAACGGCCGGCTGTGGGCTATGAGAGGCGGGTACCCCTAACCCGCGCGGGCCCGCTCGCCAGTGAGCTTATGACCGTCACTCTTGCCGAGCCAGAGGACAAAGGTCCCTACGCTCCATCCGGGACCCCGCCCAGAAGGAGTGGCCCCTTCAGGGCCGTGCATGTCGGGGACAGTGGCCATGAACTGCATTTGGGCGCTATGGACAGGGCGGTGACGCGCGTCCCAGGCACCCCTGCCAACTGGGAGACGTTCGGCTCGACCGGGACCGCTGATGACAGCGCCCCTTAACCGCAGGTCCGTGACCTGCGGGCCGCGGACGCCTCCGCCCGCAGCACCCTGGCGGTGGTCTCCGGCCCCCTGGCGGGCTCAAGGGCCGGCGGCGAGTGTTGCACGCTCGCACTCATCGGCATTTGAATAGTTGGCAAACTAATGCCTAACCCCGTATTACGGTAAAATAGCATTACGGCAACCAGGTGTTCCTCAACCCATCCGGTCGAAGAAGTCGGTGCACCTGTACTTCGTACCCGTCGTGCCATATGGGAGCATGCTCACACGTATTCGCGTCGGCGCATCCAGGCCAGGGTCACCCAGCCCCACACCGGTGGCAGGTAGGCGGCAAAGAACCGCTGGATGAGCACGGCCGCAGCGGCCTGATCCTGCGGCACGCCGGCGCTGGTGAGCCCGGCGATCAGCCCCGCCTCCACGACGCCGAGGCCGCCGGGCACGGGGACGGCGCCGCCGATGATGGCAGCCAGCGTGTTGACGGTGATCAGCGTCGCGATGCTGGCCCGCTGCCCGACTGCGTGCAGCGACGCGCCGAGGGCCAGGATGAGCAGGAGCTGGGCCAGAGTCGAGCCGACCAGGACGTAAACGAGCCTGCGCGGCTCGGCGGCGATGGTCTTGACGTTGGCCCAGATGTTCAGCAGGTGCGGGCGGATCCTGCGGCTGGCCAGGCGCCGGAGCCTGGGCACCAGGGCGATCAGCGCCGCGGCGATCCCCGCGGCGAGGATGACCGCGAGGATGATCCAGACCGCGTTCTGGCGGCCGCCAGAACGTGAGGGGGCCTGGAAGGTCCCGGCGGCGAAGGGGATGGCGATGAGAAACAGCAGGGTCTTGACGGTCCAGCTCGCCGTGGTTGCGATGGCGCCTGAGCTTACTGCGGCCGCGGCGTCATACCCCTGGCGCTGGAAGAACCTGACCCGAACGGCGAATACGGCGACGTTGCCGCCGGCCAGCGCGGTGAAGGTGTTCGACGTCTCCAGTGCGACACACCGGCCGAACGGGAGCTGGCCAACGGCGGCGCCGAGCAGTGCCCAGCCCTCGGCGACCACCGGGAGCTGAGAAAAGACGAACGCCAGCGCCACCCAGCCCCAGCTGGCGCCCTTGATGGCCTCCAGGGCATCGCCGGCACCGGACAGCACCCCGATGATCGCCCAGATCCCGATCAGCGAGCCGACAGCGAACAGCAGGTTGGCCCAGCTGACCCGTTTGACCTCTGCAAGGTCGGGCACGTCGATGCCGGCCCCGCGGGCCACCGCTTCCCGCAGCCGGGGCAGCAGGTGCTTGTGCTCCTTGAGCGCGGCCACGGTGCCCGGGTCCAGCGCCGAGCGCTGCAAGTGGACCAGGGCGCCGCGGGCGGTGCCGGCGTCGAGGACCCGGGCGGCCGCCGCGGCCGTGCGCTCGGCGCCCGCCCGTACGGCCATCGCGGCCAGCGCGGCCGCCAGGTCGGTGTCCAGGCGGCTGGCCGGAGCCGAAGCGGACGCGCAGCGGAAGCTGCGGAGGCAGATGCCCTGATCGGACACGACGATGGCGTCGCCGCCAAGCCCCCCGTGGGCGATGCCGGCTGCCCGCAGCCGCAGCACGGCCAGCAGGATCTCATCCAGTGTGCCGTTAGTGAGGCCGGCGCCGTCGGCCTGCGACAAGACAGGGCCATCGGGCACCCTGCTCACCAGCGCCGCATCCCTGCTGGGTCCGAACTGGCCGGCGGCGAGCACGTCGGGCACGAAGACGCCGGCGCGCCCGGCCATCAGGGTGAGGTAGGCCTCGTGCTCAACCTGCTGCAGGCGGTCCAGGATCAGGGTGGGGCCCGAATCCCGGTACATGCAGAACCGCCACAGTTTCGCCAGCACCCGGGCGTCGGATGCATCACGGCCGTAGACCGATAGCTCGACCGGCTTGCCTGCTGGGTCACGCCCGGTGAACTGCTCAACCCCCCAGACTTGACGGGGCGCCATGGCTACGTTCGCGACCGCGACGTGCAGGTCCGCGATCCACTCGGTGACCTCCGCCGCCGACGGCAAGCCTAGCGGTGAGCCCACGGCCAGGTGCAGGCCCGCGGCGACGCCCCATCCCAGCGCGATGCTGGAGACGGCGTTCACCGGAAGCGCTTCCCCGCCGCAGACCGCGGCCACCGCCGCCACGGCGACCAGGAACCACACCAGCCGGTGCACCGGACGGCTCAGATAGGGAAGCACGGTGGCCGCCACGGTGATCGCGACCGCGAGCTGCGTGACCGGGTAACCAGCGTTCAGCCCGGCAAGCTCGCTGACCGGCGGCCGCCCGGCCGTCGGCCCGAGAACAGCGCCGAGCAAGATGCACACGCCCCAGGTCAGCGCGGCAGCTACCGCAGTCCACCGGACCGCGGTCAACCGCGGCACCAACAGCCCGACGAGGACCAGCAGCACGCTGACCCCGGCCGAACCCAGCCAGAAGATGGTGGTGACCAGCCAGCTGATCGCCGCGGGCGGCGGGTGCACCGCACGCACAATGCTCAGCTCGGCAGCCGAGTTGGCCTTCATGACCGGGATGGACACTGCCACCACGACGACCGCGAGCCCCAGCCGGAGCGCATCAGATGCCCGCCGCCTGGTTGTCCCCCCGCCCCGCGGTCCCAGCACCGCCGCGCGCAGCCGCGCCGCTAGCTGATGGTGCGCTCCGCGAACACCCTCGCCGGTCACTGCAGCCATCAGGCTCCTCCTGCGCGCGGCCCAGCCCGATGTCCAGCTCGTCCGTGGCAGGTGCCATGGGTGCGGGTAAGAAAGGCCATTGCCCTAACCCGGCCTTCCTGGCGGCCGTTGACGTCAGCAAACAATACTCAGGACAGTCCCGGCAATCCCGCCCTGCGCGCTCTCCGGGAACAACGGCACTGGCGTCTTGACCAACAGCGCCTGCCATATCAGGCCGGACCTGGCCTTCGGCGACCGGGAGCCCGGTCGCGTGATGAACCACGCCGGGCCGGTGGCGGCCCACCGGGCGCCCATCACCCGGCGACGAGTCAGCGGCGGGCTCGCGCCGCGGCGATGAACGGCATCCCGGCAAGTGACCAGGTACGTCAGGAAGAACGCACGCCGACCCGCCGATCTGTACGTTTCGCTGGTCATCCGCGGCGCGGCCATGCCGGATGCAGAATGGATTGATCTGCGCGTTGCCACTGCCGGTGATCTGCGGGCCGTCCGTTTGTCCTGCTATCGGGGTCAGCGGAGTAGGTGGGGGAGAATGAGATGGTGGCTTCGGATTCCTCGGTGCGGGTGAGCCTTGCCGAGCTGGTCGCGACGTTGTCGCTCGTGGCCGACCTTGGGATGGGACGGCCAGTGGAGCGGGTGCTGCGCCAGACCGTCATCGCAATGCGGCTGGGGGCGGTCGCCGGGTTGGATCAGGCGACCTGCGCGTCTGCGTATTACACGTCGCTGCTGACATGGGTGGGCTGTGCCGCTGAAACCAGTGAGGTGGCAGCGCTGTTCGGCGACGAGACCGAGTTGTACGCCGACACCCGTGACGAGGACCTCGGGGGTGTCAGCCTGGCGCTTTTCGTCGCCCGTCATCTCGGCCGCGGTAAGTCGGGTTTCCGCCGGATCGGGATGGTCGGGAAGTTCCTGGCCTCCGCGGGCCGCTCGGTGCAGCAGATGATGATGGCGCACTGCCAGGCGGCGAGCGATTTCGCCGGGTGGCTGGAGCTCGGGCCCCCGGTGTGCGAGCCGCTGCTGCAGGCATTCGAACGGTGGGATGGGCGAGGGGTGCCCGGTTCAGCCGGCGCCGAGGGTCTTGCTCCCGCCATCCGCCTGGTCCACCTGGCCGACCTCATCGAGGCGTTCTACCACACCGGGGGCACCGAGGCCGCGTTGCGCGTAGCCCGCGAGCGGCAGGGCACGCAGTTCGATCCAGATCTTGTGGATTGTTTCTGCGCCCGTCACCGCGAGATCCTCGACGGGCTCGGGGACATCTCGGCGTGGGATGAGGTAATCGCGCTGGACCCGCAGCTGGGCGCGGCATTGACCAACGACCAGCTTGACCGGGCGCTGGCGGCCTTCGGCGACTTCAGTGACCTGAAGTCGCCGCTGCGTCTTGGCCATTCCCGGGGCGTAGCCGAACTGGCCGCCCAGGCCTGCCCGATGCTCGGGCTTTCGCCTGCCGATATCGTGATGCTGCGCCGGGCGGCGCTGGTGCATGACATCGGCATGATCGGGGTTCCCAGCGGTGTCTGGGACGAGCCGGGCGAGTGGAGCGTCTCCCAGCGCGAGCGGGCCTGGACCCACCCGTACCTGACCGAGCGGATGCTGGCCCGCACGCCGCTGCTGGCGCAGGTCGGGCACTGCGCGTCGCTGCACCATGAGCGGCTGGACGGCTCCGGCTACCCGCGCGGGCTGCGGGGCGAGGCCATCTCGCTGCCGGCCCGGATCCTGGGCGCCGCCGATGCCTACAACGCGCTGCGGCAGCCGCGTCCCCACCGCCCGGCGCTTGAGGCTGGTGACGCCGAACGGGCGATGCAGGACGAGGTGCGCGCCGGGCGGCTCGACGGCGAAGCGGTGCAGGCGGTACTCAAAGCCGCCGGCCACCGGCCGCGACGCCGGGCAGGCCTGCCGTCAGGCCTGACGGCCCGCGAGGCCGAGGTGCTCGTGCGGCTCGGCCAGGGGCGGTCCAACCCGCAGATCGCTGCCGAGCTGCACGTCAGCCGTAAGACGGTCTCCTCCCACCTGGAGCACATCTACGCCAAGCTCGGGGTGAAGACCCGGACTGAGGCCGCCCTGTTCGCGATGCGCCACGGGCTGATCAGAACGGCAGCGAACCCGGGACCTGACGAAAAGATCGGGCAGTTACCCGATTCGCTCCCGCCGATGGATCCGTACAACGGATCCATGACGACGACAGCAGATAATCACAGCACAGCTGCAGCGCCGCAGTTCGCCCTCGCCGGGTCGTTCCTCGAGGGCCTGGCCGCTCAGGACTTCACCAAGCTCAGTGGCGCGCTCGCCCCCGGCATCCGGCTCCGCGCCCTGCTGCCCCCGGGCCTGATGGAGTGGACCGGTGCCGAGGTGATCGCCGGCCGGTTCGCGCGCTGGTTCGGCGACACCGAGGATTTCGAGCTCCTCGAGGCCACGGTCGGCGAGGTGGGGGGCCGCTTGCACTTGCACTGGCGGCTGCGTCTGCGGGCGGAGCGGCTCGGTGCCGGCTGGTTCACCGTCGAGCAGCAGGTCTACGCCGACACCGACGAGAGCGGACGCATCGCCCGGCTCGACCTGCTCTGCACCGGCTACCGGCCCGAGGGCGGCCATGGCTGACACCCTGGCCACCTGGGGCGGCTGGGAGCCGGCCATCCGCGACGACCCGTTCGGTCACTTCGCCGAAGCCCGGGCCCGGTGCCCGGCGCAGAAGGTGCGCCTGGCCGACGGTCACCCGGCCTGGGTCGTGCTCGGCTACGACGCGGCCCGGCACGCGCTGGGCGACCCCCGCATCTCCAAGGACATGCTCGCCGCCTTGCAGGAGGCCGACGATGTCGTGGCCGGGGGCTTGCCCGGGCCGGCGTTCTCCCGGCACATGCTCAACGTCGACCCGCCCGACCACACCCGGCTGCGGCGGCTGGTGTCCCGGGCCTTCGTGCCGGGAAGGATCGCCGCGCTCGAGCCGGCCATCCGGGCGATCGCCAGCAGCCTCCTCGACGAGCTGGACGCCGCGGGCCCTGGCGCCACCGTCGACCTCATCGAGGGGTATGCCTACCCGCTGCCGTTCGGGGTGATCGGCGAGCTGCTCGGCATCCCCGCAGCCGACCGGCCGCGCCTGCACGCCTGGTTCGGTGTGCTGCTGACCGGATGGGCCGGTGACCCGCCGGCGGAGGCCGTCGAGGCATCGGACGGCATCGTGGCCTACCTGCGCGATCTGGTCGACGCCAAGCGGCATAGCCCGGCCGGCGACCTGGTCAGCGTCCTGGTCGCTGCCACCGAAGGCGACGCGCTCACCACCCAGGAGCTGCTGTCGAGCCTGTTCCAGCTCATGGTCGCCGGGCATGACACCACGGCCAGCCTGATCGGCAACGGGGTGGTAGCCCTGCTGGACCACCCCGCCCAGCTCCAGGCGCTGCTGGCCGATCCGGGGCAGCTTCCCGCGGCGATCGACGAGCTCATTCGCTTCACCGCCCCGGTCCCGCACGCCACGTTCCGGGTGACGGCCGGGCCGGTGACGCTCGGCGGCGTCCAGATCCCCGCGCACGAACAGGTGCTGGTCTGCCTGGGCTCGGCCAACCGCGATCCGGGCCGCTTCCCAGCCCCCGACGTCCTCGACATCGGTCGCGGCGACGGGCCGAACCTCGGGTTCGGCCACGGCATCCATTACTGCCTCGGCGCCCCCCTGGCCCGGCTCGAAGCCAAAGTCGCCTTCCAGACCCTGCTCGGCCGTCACCCGGACCTGCGGCTCGCCGCCGACCGCGACGCCCTCGCCTGGGCGCACGGCGACGGTCTTGTCCTGCGCGGCCTCCTCTCGCTCCCCGTCGTGCTCGGTCCCAGCCGGCAGCAGGGATAAACGACCATCTGTTCCCATCCAAACCAAGGAGACACCGATGACCATCACCGACAGCCCGGTCGACAATGGCGTGAACGTCCAGGCCCTGCTCGGGGCGCGCGAGGCGCTGTCCGCCGCCCCCGACGCGGCCCAGTTCACCTGGCGGGCCAGCTGCACCTGGCGCAAGGGCACCCACAGCCACTCCACCGTCGCCGGTTTCGCCGGCCTGGGCGCCGAGCAACAGCACCGCAGCACGTACGAGTTCGACATCGACCACCCCGAATGCTTCGCCTCCGAAGACAACGGCGCCACCCCGGTGGAGATCGTGCTGGTCGGCCTGGCCGGGTGCCTGACCGCCGGCGTCGCCGCGGTCGCCCAGCACCGGGGCATCCAGCTCCGGTCGGTCACCGCCACCATCGACGGCCAGATGAACGTCCTGGGCATCCTGGGCGGCGATCCGGATGTCCGCAACGGCTTCGAGGCCGTCACGGTCCGGTTCGCCATCGACGCCGACGCCTCCCGCGGCGACCTCGAAGCGCTGATCGCCCAGTCACAGAAGCGCTCGGCGGTCTTCGACATCGTGACCAACCCGACCAAGGTGCTCGTCGAGCTGGCCTGACCGCCACGGCCCGGACGCCCGCATGATCCACACCACGGCCGTCGTCATCGGTGCCGGGCACGCCGGCCTGGCCATGAGCCGCCGCCTCACCGAACGCTCCATCGACCACGTCGTCCTCGAGCGCGGTGAGGTGGCGAACTCGTGGCGCACCCAGCGCTGGCCCAGCCTGCGGCTGCTCACCCCGAACTGGCAGACCCGGCTCCCCGGCCACCCCTACACCGGCGATGACCCCGACGGATTCATGCCCGTCGCCGACGTAGTCGCCACCCTCACCCGCTACGCCCGTCTCGTCGGCGCACCGGTCCGGACCGCGACGACCGTGCACACCCTGCGCGCCGCGCCTCACGGTTTCCAGATCCAGGCCGGCGACGACCTGCTCTGCGCCCGGGCCGTGATACTGGCGACCGGCGCGTGCACCCTGCCGGCCATCCCGGGCGTCGCCGTCGCCGTCCCCCCCTCGATCACCACGCTCACCCCGCTCGCCTACCGCGATCCCGGCCAGCTCCCCGACGGCGGGGTCCTCATCGTCGGCGCCTCGGCCACCGGCATCCAGCTCGCCGCCGAGATCTACCGGTCAGGCCGCCCGGTAACCCTGGCGGCCGGCGAACACGTCCGGCTGCCCCGCACCTACCGCGGCCGCGACATCTTCTGGTGGCTGCAGGCAACCGGCCTGCTCGCCGAACGATACGACCAGATCGACGACCTCACCCGGGCCCGCCACCTGCCCTCCCCGCAACTCACCGGGACCCCCCAAGCCACCATCACCGACCTCAACTCGCTCGCGGCGCAAGGGGTCCGCACCGCCGGCCGCCTCGGCCGCGTCACCGACGGGGTGGCCCAGTTCTCCGGGGCACTCGCCAACACCTGCGCCCTAGCCGACCTGAAGATGAACCGGTTCCTGAACCGGGCCGACGAGTGGGCCACAGCCGCAGGCCTCGACGACGAGCTCCCGCCACCACACCGGTTCGCACCCACCCACGTCGACCCCCGCAGCCCCCTCGAGCTGGACCTCACCAGCGGGGAGATCAACACGATCCTGTGGGCCACGGGCTTCCGCCCCGACCACTCCTGGCTCGACATCCCCGTGCTTGACCGTACCGGCCACATCCGCCACGACGGCGGCGTGGTCACCGGCGCCCCCGGACTCTACCTCCTCGGCCTGCCGGTGCTCCGCACCCGCGCCTCCACCTACATCCACGGCGCAGCCACCGACTCCCAGGCCCTAGCTAGCCACCTCCACTCCTTCCTCAACAGCCAGCACCGATGACAACCCGCCACGCCAGACCGGTAATGGCCATGGCCCCTCTGGATCCCTGCTGTTCGTGATCCCGGTCCTGGTGAACCTGCTGCCGCCCAGCTGGGGCAACGACCTGGTGCGGTGGCTGCCGAGCTCGGCGGCCCGGGCCATCTCGGCCACGGTGGGGCGGCAGGATCCGCACCTGTTCTCCCCGTGGGGCCAGTTCACCGTGTTCGCCGTCTACACCACGGTCCTGCTGGTCGTGGGCGGCATCATGTTCCGCAAGCGAGACGCCTGATAAAGGACCGCGCGGATAGGTACGTGATCATGGCCACCTTGACGGGCGGCCGTCCCGCCGGTTGAGGGTCCATGCCTCGCGGATGAGCCTGCGGACCGTGATGATGGCGTCGGCAAGGTCGAAAAACGCGTGCCCGCCGCTCGCTGCAGCAGCTCGACCCGCCGGTACGTAAAGCGGTGGGCTCAGGTCATTAACGGCCTGGTCATCGATCCGTGTCCTCCCCGTTCCGGCCCCTGACAGGTCACCGGCCCTACTGTCCAAAGTGCTCTGATCGCGCACGCGGCACTGGTGCGGTAAGGTCGCGCTCACCCGACCGGCACATTCACACGTTCACGTTAATGAAGTGACTAATTCTGAAGCGTCACGGACTTTGTGCCCTAGGGGATTCTGCGCGCATTAGTGAATGTGGATCAGGTCAGCCGGCCGAGGCCCGGCGCCGTTCGCGGAGCATCAGGTACACCGTTTCGCGGCCCACCTGGGAAACGATGCCGGCTGATTGGCCTTTCCCGCTGCTGTTGCTGTATGCACGAGGGGGCGGGATGAGCACGGCTTACCGGCACACGGGCCCCGCTGGCCCGTCAACCGTCCACCCGGATGGGAGCCGCACGGGCGCGGTGTACCCAGGAGTCCTGGCGCCACCGCCGCGCACGCTGTGGCAGATCCTGGAGACCACGGCGGCGGCGTTCCCGCGGGCTGCGGCGATCGACGACGGCCGGTCCGTGCTGCGGTACCAGGGCCTGCTGCGGGAGGCGCGGCGGATCGGTGACCGGCTGGCCGCCGCGGGAATCGGCGCGGGCGACCGGGTCGGCATCCGCATCCCCTCCGGCACCGCAGAGCTGTATCTGTCCATCCTCGCCGTGCTGTCCATCGGCGCGGCCTACGTGCCCGTCGACGTGGACGACCCGGACGACCGTGCCGAACTGGTGTGGTCCGAGGCGGGCGTCTGCGCGGTCGCCGGCGCCGGCGGTGAACTGGCCCGGCGCCCGGTGCGGCCGGCTGGCACCGCCGCCCGCGCTCCGCAGCCCGAGGATGACGCCTGGATCATCTTCACCTCCGGCACGACGGGCATCCCCAAGGGCGTGGCCGTGACCCATCGCAGTGCGGCAGCGTTCGTTGATGCCGAAGCGCGCCTGTTCCTGCGCGGGCATCCGCTGGGGCCCGGCGACCGGGTGCTGGCCGGCCTTTCGGTGGCGTTCGATGCCTCCTGCGAGGAAATGTGGCTGGCCTGGCGGCACGGCGCCTGCCTGGTCCCAGCCCCCCGCTCGGTCGTCAAGACCGGGCCCGAGCTGGTCACCTGGCTGGCACGGCGGCGGATCTCGGTGATCTCGACCGTGCCAACGTTAGCGTCCCTGTGGCCGGCGGACTTCCTGCACGGCGTCCGGCTGCTGATCCTGGGCGGTGAGGTATGCCCGGTCGGGCTGGCGGACCGGCTGAGCCGGCCGGGGACGGAGGCGTGGAACACCTACGGCCCGACCGAGGCCACCGTGGTGACGTGCGCGGCGCGGCTGTCTGGCGGCGCGGTGCGTATCGGGCTGCCGCTGGACGGCTGGCGGGTCGCGGTGGTCGACCCCGCCAGCGGACGGCCGGTCCCCTGGGGCGAGATCGGCGAGCTGGTGATCGGCGGCGCCGGGGTGGCACGGTACCTGGACCGGGACAAGGACTCCGTGAGCTTCGCACCGCTGGCCGCCCTGGGCTGGGAACGGGCTTTCCGCAGCGGTGACCTGGTGCGCGCCGAGCCGGACGGGCTCATCTACGTTGGCCGGGCCGACACGCAGGTGAAGATCCGCGGCTACCGTATCGAGCTGAGCGAGATCGAAGCGGTCCTCACGCAGCAGCCCGGCATCAGGCAGGCGGCCGTCGCCACCTATGAGCCTCAGCCGGGCGTGGTGGAGCTGGCCGCCTACTACCGGCCACGGGACAGCGCGGTGACCCTGGACCGGCAGGCCATCTACGCGGCGCTGCGCGACCGCCTGCCGCGGCACATGCTTCCCGCCTACCTGGTACAGCTCCCAACGATACCGGTGCTGCCCAACGGCAAGGCCGACCGCCGGCACCTCCCGCCGCCAGACGGCTCGCACCGTGTCGGCGCCGGCCAGGCCTATACCGCGCCCGCCACCGCCGGCGAGCAGGCGCTGGCCGGGACGCTGGCGGAACTGCTCGGGCTCGAGCGCGTGTCGACGGACGCCGAGTTCTTCGACGACCTGGGCATGAGCTCGCTGCTGGTCGCGCACTACTGCGCCCGGGTCAGGGAACGGGCGCAGGCACCGCCGGTGTCTTCCCGGGACGTCTACCTGCACCCGACCATCCGGAGCCTGGCCGCCGCGGTGACCGGGCCCGCGGCCGTTCCCGGCGGCACGGCGAGTCCTCCGGCGCCGGGCCAGGTGTGGCGGGCCGGCACCGCGCAGTACCTGACGTGCGGCGCCCTGCAGCTGCTGGCCTTCCTTGCGGTCACGTTCCTCGCCGCGGCGGCCATCTCGGCCGCCTTCAACTGGGTGTCCGGGACCAGCAGCCTGGCCGGGATCTACCTTCGCTCGCTGGCCTTCACCGGCGGGGCCTTCGTTGTCCTGTCCGGCCTGCCGATCCTGGCCAAGTGGACGCTGATAGGCCGCTGGAAGCCCGGCGAGATACGCGTATGGACCCTGGCCTACCTGCGTTTCTGGCTGGTGAAGACGCTCATACGCGCCGATCCGCTGGCTTTTTTCCGTGGCTCGCCGGTTTACTCGCTGTATCTGCGGGCGCTGGGGGCCAGGATCGGCCGCCGTGTCGTCATCCTGTCCCCGAACGTGCCCGTCTGCACCGACATGCTCACCATCGGTGACGACACAGTGATCCGGCGGAATTCCTCGTTCACCGGCTACCGGGCCGACAGCGGCGTCATCCGGACCGGACCGGTAACGATCGGCAGGCAGGCGCTGATCGGTGAGCACACCCTGCTGGACATCGGCACCGGCGTCGGGAACGGATCTCAGCTCGGGCACACTTCATCCCTGCAGGAGTCCCAGGCCGTCCCTGACGGCCAGTGCTGGCACGGATCCCCGGCGCAGCCCGCCAGCGTGAACTACCGCCGCGCGCAGCCGCTGCCGTCCGGTCGCGTACGCCGGGTCGCCTACGGAACCGTGCAGCTGGCAACCCTGCTGCTGGTGACCATGCCGCTCGCCGTGGCCGCTGCTGTCGCGGTTCTGATCAAGGTGCCGGTGGTCAGCCGGCTGACTGCCGCCGACGGGGGAAATCTCCTGACGGCGGCCTTCTACCAGGAAGGACTGGTCGCCTCCGCCGTCTTGTTCATCGGCGCCATCCTGCTGGGGGCCGCCGTCGTGCTCACGGTCCCGCACGTGCTGAGCCGGTTCATCACCCCCGGCCGCGCCTACCCACTGTACGGCCTGCGCCACTCGGTGCTCCGCGCGATCCGGCATCTCACTAACGTCAAGTTCTTTCTGGAACTTATGGGTGACAGCTCCTACGTCGTCGGCTATCTGCGTGCCCTCGGTTACCGGATGCGCGACGTCGAGCAGACCGGCTCCAACTTCGGCGCGGACCTGGCGCACGAGACCCCGTTCCTGGTCGACATCGGGCGGGGCACGATGGTGGCAGACGGCGCCACGTTCATCGACGCCGACTACTCGAGCACATCGTTCTGCGTGACGCCGCTGTCGATCGGGCCGCGCAACTTCCTCGGCAACGCGGTTGCCTACCCGGCCGGTGCGCGCACCGGCGAGAACTGCCTGATCGCCACGAAGGCGATGGTGCCGCTGGACGGGCCGGTCCAGGACAACGTCGGGCTGCTCGGTTCGCCGTGCTTCCAGATCCCCCGGTCAGCCACTACCGACGATCGCTTCGACTACCTCAGGACCGGGGAGGAATTCCGTCGCCGGCTGCGGGCGAAGAACCGGCACAACCTCGCCACCATGGGGCTGTTCCTGGCCGTGCGGTGGGTGCACCTGTTCGTCATCACCTTGCTCGCCATGGCGGCGTGGGCGTTCTACGGCGGCCACGGCGCCCTGGTCCTGGCCGGGCTGACGATCGTGACGCTGCTGTTCAGCCTGGCGTATTTCATCACGGTCGAGCGGGCACTGCTGCGCTTCCGGTCGCTTCGCCCCCAGTACTGCTCCATCTACGACCCGTACTTCTGGTGGCACGAGCGCTACTGGAAACTCATGGCACCCCTCCTCGGCATGTTCAACGGCACCCCGTTCAAGAGCCCGGTCTGGCGCCTGACCGGCGTCCGGGTCGGCCGCCGGGTCTTCGACGACGGCTGCTCGATCGCCGAGCGGACGCTGGTGACGATCGGCGACTACTGCACGCTGAATTCGGGCTCCGTCATCCAGTGCCACTCGATGGAGGACGGCATCTTCAAGGCGGACTACACCCTGCTGGAGAATGAATGCACGCTCGGCACCGGCGCCCTGGTCCACTACGGCGTCACCCTGGGCCATGGTGCGCGGCTCCAGCCCGACTCCTTCCTGATGAAGGGGGAGAAGGTGCCGCCGCGTGAACACTGGGGAGGTAACCCCGCCCGGCCGCTGTGAGCGCCCGGCCGGGCCCCCTCGTGAGCAAACCAGGTAACAAACCCAGGGCCTACCCCAAGCTCATCTACTTCAACGAGGTCGACCGGGGCTGCCACTTGACCGCCTGGCAGGAGCCGACGCTGTTCACCGCCGAGATCCGCGCGGCGTTCCGGTCACTGCGCTAGACCACTGTTCGGACGTCTGCATGTACCCTGGCTCGGCGGGGTCCCGTTGGCTCAACTCCGGGCCACTCGGCCCCGCCGAGCCGCGCCGCGCCCTCCTAAGGATCTGTCATGACAGCATGGCCGGTGCCCGCCGGGCTGCACACGTCCTTGGCCCGGCTGCCTGTGGAGAGCAGGCTGCCTTCCTTCGGCGGCGCGACCGAATGGCTTAACTCGCCGCCGCTGACGCCGGCCAGCCTGCGCGGGAACGTCGTCCTGGTCAACTTCTGGACCTACACCTGCATCAACTGGCTACGCCCGCTTCCCTATGTCCGCGCCTGGGCCGAAAAATACTCCGGCCACGGGCTGGCCGTGATCGGCGTGCACGCACCCGAGTTCGGGTTCGAGCATGACCTGGACAACGTCCGCCGGCCGCTCACTCGGCCGGCCCGCTTTCGGGAGGTAACAAACCCTGCGCCGTGGGATATGGGCTAGCCGCGCACGGCCAGGTACCGCGTGAGGTGATCGATCACCTCACGCGCGTCGTCCTCGGTACCGTAAATGAACGTGGACTTGCGCCGCCGCAGCACGGGCAGCCCCAGCGCGTACAGTCCGGGGCTGCCGGCCACACCGCCCTCGTGGCGCAGCTGGCCCTTCGCGTCGACCACGGGCACGTCGAGCCACCCGTAGTCAGGCCGGAAACCCGTCGCCCACACGATCGCGGCGATCTCGCCGCTTCGCAGGTCAAGCTGCAACCGCGTCGACTCGGGCACGCGTGTCGGCGCGAAGCGCCCGGGAGGGCCGACCTCAGCCTCATACCCGTCCGTCTTGGCCCACTCGTCGAACGTGTCCAGCAGGCGCTCCATCTTGAGGTCCGCGAGCGCGAACACGTTGCGCAGGCCGCCGGAGAACAGCGCGCGGCCGTCCCGTACAACCGCCCAGCGGCCCACCAGCTCGACACCCATCGAGGTGAGCGCGTTGAGATCGAGCGTCGTCCGCTCAGGAGTCCCGACGAGCTGGGGCGAGGGCAGCCGCCGGGCCCGGGTGAGATCCTCAACCTCGTCGTACCGCTGGTCCCACACACCCGACGCGTCCATCCACCACAGCACATCGCGTCCGCGGTACGTACGCGGCAACCGCACATGCTCCCCCACCGAGAGGGTCACCGGCCGGCCCGACCGCCTCAGCTCGGCGGCCAGCTGCACGCCGGTCGCCGACGCTCCCACGACGAGTACCCCGCCGTCGGGGAGCTGGGCGGGGTCGCGGTAGCCGAACGGCGTCAGTTGCCCGACGGACTCCGGCACCGCATCTTTGAACGGCGGCACCGTTGGCTGATTGCAGGCGCCGCTCGCGATGACCACGGTCCGAGAGTGAATCTCGCCCCGGCTCGTCGTCACGTGGTATCCGTCGCCGGTGCGTCGCACCGACGTGACGTTCACGCCGGTCCGGACGGGAGCGTGCGAGACCTTGGCGAAGCGCTCGATGAACTCGGTCACTTCGCCCACCGTCATGTAGCCGTCCGGATCCGGGCCTTCGTAGCGAAGGCCCGGAAGACGGCTTTGCCAATTGGGCGTGAGCAACCGCAGGGAGTCCCAGCGTTCGCGCCGCCAGGAGTTCGCCACCTCGCCGCGCTCGAGCACGACGTGGTCGATCGACCGGTCGCTGAGGAAGCGGCTTGCCGCGAGTCCCGCGTGCCCCGCCCCAATGACGACGGTGGTGATGTACTCGATGACTTCGCCCCTCAAGTGCTTGCCGGAGCGCGCGCGTCGGACAAGCCGCCGCGCGGCCGCTCAGGCGACGACGTGCCCCCTTAGGCGACTTCGACGATGACGTTCGTCGGGTTCGTGAGAGCGTCGAACACGGCGGAGCGCTTCTGGGACTGGGCCACCAGCGCCTCGATCTCCTGCTTCGACGCGTCCGCGTCGATGGTGAACGTCACCTTGACGTCGTTGAAGCCGTTGCGGACGTCGCTGTCGGCACCGAGGATGCCGCGGATGTCGTGCCCGCCCTCTACCACGGACTCGACCGAGCGCAGCTGGATGCCGCGGTTCTCCGCCACGGACGCAATACCCCCCGTCAGGCAGCTCGCCAGGCCGATGAGGAGGTACTCGATCGGCGTGATGCCGTTGTCCTCCGCCGCGAAGACCTCGGGGTGGTCGGCTTCGAATGTCCACTCTTCCTTGTGGCTCTGCTCCTCCCCGAGGCCGAAGAAGCTCTGGACCTTGATCGTGCTGTGGACGCCGCTCTGCCACGTGGCCGACGCGCGCCAGGTGAACTGAGCGGCCTCGGGCGCACCCTTCAGCACTTCGCGCGCGTCGAGCAGTGCCTGAACGTTGACTCCGTTCGTGACTGTAGTCATGCCGCGATAACCCCCTACGCTCTCTTTCCAGATTCCCTATGGAGATGGTTGACAATACACCGGACGGGCCGGGCTACCATAGCCCCCATGGCGGAGCCAGCCTCAACGCTCGCGGCCGGCTCGGTCGGCACGGTCGAAACGCAGTACCTCGACCTGCCGGAGCCGGTGCGGCTCGACTGCGGGCGGGAGCTGCACCCGGTTCGCGTGGCGTACGAGACTTACGGTGCCCTCTCACCCCGGCGCGACAACGTCATCCTGGTGTGCCACGCGCTCAGCGGCGACGCCCATGCGGCGGGCTTCGCGAAGACGCCGCCCGAGGAGAGCACGCGCGACGGGTTCGCGGCCGAGGATCGCGACGGCGCAGCCCGCAGGGGGCTCGGCTGGTGGGACGGGATGATCGGCCCCGGCAAGGCGTTCGACACTGACCGCTTCTTCGTCGTGTCCACGAACCTGCTCGGCGGCTGCCGCGGGACGACGGGGCCGTCGTCGATCGACCCGGCGACAGGCAAGCCGTACGGGCCGGACTTCCCCGTGATCACTGTCGCGGACATGGTGCGGACCGAGCGCGCGTTCCTGAACGCACTCGGTATCGAGCGGCTGGCGGCCGTAGCCGGAGGCTCGCTCGGCGGGATGCAGGCGTTCGAGTGGGCGATCCTGTTTCCTGACCAGGTCGATGCCGTCGTGGCGATCGCCAGCACGCACGCCCTCCACCCCCAGGGCGTGGCCTGGAACTCAATCGCGCGTGACGCGATCATGCGCGACCCGGCCTGGCAAGGCGGCCACTACTACGGCACGGGCCGTACGCCCAATGCCGGCATGGGGGTGGCGCGGATGGTCGGCCACGTCACGTACCTGTCCGCACTGGCGCTGAGCGACAAGTTCGGCCGGCGGCTGCAGTTCGCCGACGACATCCGCTACACGATCACCGAACCGGAGTTCGAGGTCGAGAGCTACCTGCGCCACCAGGCCGACTCGTTCGTCAGGCGCTTCGACGCCAACACGTATCTCTACACGTCGCGCGCGCTGACGTATTTCGATCTCGCGCGGCAGCACGGCAGCGGATCGCTCGCCCGCGCGCTCGAAGGCGTTTCGGCGCGGACGCTGCTGATCGCGTTCAGTTCCGACTGGCTGTACCCGCCGTCTGCGTCGAGGGAGGCCGCCGACGCGCTTCGCGCTCTCGGCAAGCCGGTAGAGTGCCAAGTGATCGAGGCGCCGTACGGCCACGACTGCTTCCTGCTTGAGGAAGCGAGGCAGACGCCTATTATCCGCCAGTTTTTGGGTAAACACAGCCCGGCTGAAGGCGGGGCCGGCGGGTGACGTCGAGGAAAGAGATGCCTTCGTGACCGACCAGCCCTCCCGTGCCGAGACTGTGCCTGCCGAGGCGGGCCGCGCGTTTGGATTCGAGACACGGCAGTTGCATGCCGGGCAACGGCCCGACCCGAACACAGGCGCACGTGCGGTGCCGATCTTCCAGACGACCAGCTACGTGTTCGAGGACCCGGAATCCGCGGCGGCGTACTTTAACCTGCAGGAGTACGGGAACACGTACTCGCGCATCATGAACCCGACCGTCGCGGTGTTCGAGGAGCGGGTGGCGAACCTCGAGGGCGGCGCGGGCGCGGTGGCGTTCGCCAGCGGGATCGCCGCGCAGGCAGCCGCGCTCTTCACGCTGCTGCAGCCGGGCGACCACGTCGTCTCGTCTGCGGCGCTCTACGGCGGGACGGTGAACCAGCTCAAGCACCTGCTGCGGAAAATGAATGTGGAGCTGACGTGGGTCGATCCCGACTCTTCCGAAGCGTGGCGGCAGGCGGTCCGCGACAATACGAAGGCGTTCTTCGGCGAGACGATCGGCAACCCGGCCGGGAACGTGCTGGACATCGAGACGGTGGCGGCCATCGCGCACGAGCATGAGCTCCCGCTGATCGTGGACAACACGTTCGCGACGCCGTATCTGTGCCGCCCGATCGAATGGGGCGCCGACATCGTGATCCACTCAGCGACCAAGTTCATGGGCGGCCACGGCACGAGCATCGGCGGCGTTGTCGTTGAGGCTGGCACGTTCAACTGGTCCAACGGGCGGTTTCCCGTGGTCGCGGATCCGTCACCGGCCTACCACGGCCTGCAATTCCACGACACGTTCGGGACGTACGGCTACCTGATGAAGCTCCGCGCCGAGACCCTGCGCGATCTCGGCGCGGCGCTCTCGCCGTTCAACGCCTTCCTGTTCCTGCAGGGGCTCGAGACGCTGTCGCTGCGGATGGAACGCCACGTCGGCAACGCGCGGACGGTCGCGGAGTTCCTCCAGGCGCACGAGCTGGCGTCGAACGTGACCTACCCCGGCCTGCCGGGAAGCGGGTACCGGCCGCTCGTGGAGAAGTACCTGCCGCGCGGAGCCGGCGCGGTGTTCTCGTTCGATTGTGCCGGCGGCCGGACCGGCGGGCAGGACTTCATCCGCGGCGTGACGCTGTGGTCCCACCTGGCGAACGTCGGCGACGCGAAGAGCCTGATCATCCACCCCGCCAGCACGACGCACCGCCAGCTGAGCGACGACGAGCTGCGGGCGGCCGGCGTCGGGCCGGGGACGGTGCGGCTTTCGGTCGGCACCGAGTCCGTCGATGACCTGACCTGGGACCTGGAGCAGGGTTTCGCGCGCGTCGCTGCGGCAGCGGGAAAGAAGGTAGCGACGGCATGATCGATCTCGGGCAGTACCAGGACGTGCTGACGATCCAGCGCGTGCTGCACACCGCCAGGACGATCGCGATCGTGGGCCTGTCGAGCAACGAGCTGCGGGCCAGCTACTTCGTCGGCTACTACCTCAAGCGGCACGGCTACCGCGTGATCCCCGTGAATCCCCGCGAGACGGAGATCCTCGGGGAGACAAGCTACGCGAGCCTGCTGGACGTACCGGTGCCGGTGGACATCGTAAACGTCTTCCGCGCGCCGGATGCACTGCCCGGGATCGCGGCGGACGCTGTGGCGATCCACGCCGGGGCCCTCTGGTGCCAGTTCGGCGTGATCAACGCCGACGGCGCGCGGATCGCCGAGGACGGCGGCGTGACGGTGATCATGGACCGCTGTCTCAAGGTTGAGCACGCCCGTTACGTGGGCCGGATGCACTGGCTCGGCTTCAACACGCAGCGCATCACGTCCGTCCGCGCCGGGCTCCAGTAGCTGACGAGTACCGCTTTCCCGGCGGCGCCGTTCGCCTGCGTTATTGTCTGCTAAATGAATTGTCTTACTAGCCAATAGCCGCTGGCCCCCGCCGGGCAAACCGCGGGCACCGGTCCTGACCGCGTACGGTGGTTCGGAGGTGGAGGCCTGCATGCTCGAGGTTGACTCTTGAATCAGCTACATCCCGTGAATCAGCTACATCCCGCCGGCCAGGCCGGTCAGGTCACCGGGCCCCCAGGCAACTTCCCGGACGACGACCCGCACGCGGGCCTGGAGCAGATCGTCGAGCAACTGCGCGCCGATGCGGCGGTGCAGCAAGTCTCCGAGCTCCGGCTCGAGCTGCCCTATGAGTTCGACCAGGATGATTATGAGCAGATCCTGCACGATGTGGCGGACGCGGTAGCGCCGGAACTCGGCTGGCAGCCCAGCCGGACCCAGGTCGTCTGACCGGCATGGTGGTGGACTTCCGGCCTTCGCGCCGGCCTACGCTCGGAGTCGAATGGGAGCTCGGCCTCGTCGATGCCCGCACCGGTGACCTCGTCTCCGCCGCGGCGGAGGTCGTCGAGGAGGCGCGGGGCGAGATACCGGCGGGCGAGTCGCGAGTGCACCGGGAGTTCATGCGCAACACCGTCGAGCTGGTCACCGGGATCTGCGAGTCCGTGCCGCAGGCGGCTGGCGACCTGCGCGAGAGCCGTGATGTCGTCCGGCGGATCGCCCGGCAGCGCGGGCTGGAGATCTTCAGCGCCGGCGCGCACCCGTTCGCCCGCTGGTACGACCAGGAGGTCAGCGAGGGCGAGCGGTACGCCGCGCTTATCGAGCGCACCCAGTGGTGGGGGCGGCACATGCTCATCTTCGGCGTGCACGTGCATGTGGGCGTGGACTCGGTCGGCAAGGTGCTGCCGATCCTCAACGGGCTGCTGCGCTGGTTCCCGCATCTGCAGGCGCTGTCGGCCTCCTCGCCGTTCTGGGGCGGGGCCGATACCGGGTACGCCAGCAACCGGGCCCTGATATTCCAGCAACTGCCGACCGCTGGGCTGCCGTTCCAGTTCGGCACCTGGGCGCAATTCGAGGCGTACGTGGGCGACATGCTCGCTACCGGCGTGATCAGCGAGTTCAAGGAGATCCGCTGGGACATCCGGCCCTCTCCGGCGCTGGGCACCATCGAGGTCCGCGTCTTCGACGGGCTGCCGACGCTCGAGGAGGTGGCCGCCGTCGCCGCGCTGACTCACTGCCTGGTCGTCGACCTCGACCGCCGGCTGGAAGCCGGCGAGACGCTGCCCACGCTGCCGCCATGGCACGTCCAGGAGAACAAGTGGCGTGCGGCCCGGTACGGGCTGGACGCGGAGGTCATCCTCGACGCGCAGAACCGCGAACGGCTTGTCACCGACGACCTGCACGACCTGCTCAACCGTCTCGAGCCGGTGGCGGCGCGGCTGGGCTGCCCGGCCGAACTCGCGTCGGTGTCCGGTCTCATGGCCGCCGGGGCGAGCTACCAGCGGCAGCGGGCGGTCGCCGCCCGGGCGGGCGGCGACCTGTGGGCGGTCGTGGACAGCCTGGTACGGGAGATGCGCGACGGCCTGCCGGGCAGCGCTGCTCGCAACGCGGACCACGCCGCTCGCCACGTCGGCGGCGGCACTCCGTAGGACCGTGGACGGTGGGCTGGGGGCACAGCCCCCGTGCCGCGGCCGGCCCCGCCGCCGGCCGCCAATGGCGCCGCCACGGCTATTGCCCAGCCCCCATTCCTATTATGTTGATCGGAAATATTGACAAGATCGCGGCGAACTGACATGTTCTGTTCATGATGACTCACGACGTTACTGAGCGCTGTTACGCGGACCGAGTCCGCGTGGCCAGCGCGATCTGCTCCCGCCCGGTCTGACGGCGGCGCGTCGGGCGTCTCGACCGGCGTACCGCCGGACACCTCCGCCGCAGCGTGCAGGCACGCAGCAGATGCGCTGCATCCGGGTCAGGACCTGCGTTGATCCCGATGGCCGCCGTGGGGCTTCGACGACGACCAGCTGCTCGTCCCCAAGTCGGTTACCTCGCCGAGCCAGCTGGCCGGCAAGTCCGTCGGCGTCCTGGTCGGCTCGTCGGAGGACTACGAGCTGCTCGGCTACCTGGCGCTGGAGCACCTGACCGGCAAGGTCAAGGTCGTCAGCTTCGCCGACGAGAACTCCGCGGGCGCCGCCGCCCTGTCCGGCGCGATCGACGCCGCCTACGTATACGGTGCGCCGGCGACCGACCTGATCGCGAAGGGCGATCACTCGCTGGTCAACGCCGAGCAGATTGCCAAGCTGGGCATCCCCGGCCTCGACGTGATCGCGGTCGCCAGCAGCGTCATCAAGAGTGACCCCACGCTGGTGCACGATTACGTGTGCGCCGAGCTGCAGGGCAGCAGGGACATGACCGGGCCGGACGCGGCCAAGTACCTGACCGCGAGCGCCAAGGTGCAGGGCATCACGGGTAACCCCCAGCAGATCGTGACGGCGACCCAGGGCTATCCGTTCATCCCGCCCAGCCAGCAGCTGTACTGGCTCGGTTCCACCCTGCACGACCCGACCAGCCGCATCGTCAAGGCCTACCAGCAGACCGGCACGTTCCTGGTCTCGCAGGGAAGGCTCACGTCCGCTTCGCCATCGGCGTCGTCGCCGGGGTGACCCTGGGCTCGGCCATGTCTGCCTCCCGCGTGATGCGGCGTCTTCCGGGACCCCTGCGTGGCGGATTCAGCGGCGCTCGTAAGGGATCTTCTCGCCGGCCTCGATCGCGATCGGCAGCTGGTTCTCCGCCGGCGGCAGCGGGCAGGTAGCCAGATCGGTATAGGCGCACGGCAGGTTCACCGCCCGGTTGAAGTCCAGCACCACGGTCCCGTCCGCGCCCCGCGGCGGCAGCTGAAGAACCCGGTTGGCCACGTAGGTCGTGATGCCCGAAGTACCGTCGGTAAACAGCACGATCAGGCTGCCCGGGGCCTGCCCCGGGAACGCGGTCAGGCTCAAGAAGTGCCCGTAAAGCTCGAACTCGATGCGCCCCGGTGCGTCGTAGACGTGCTCCAGCCCCTCGACTGCGGCACCGACAGTGGTCGGACGCGGCTCGGCGAACGGCACGTACCGGCCGGTGACGACCCAGCGCGGGCGCGGCGGGTACGCCGGGGTGCCGATGAACGCGGTACGCAACGGCGAGTTCGGGTGCCGCGGCCGGACGATGTCGTGCCCGCCTCGCTTGGCGACCTCGATGACGGCATCCCGCCAGACGGCGTTGACTCCGCCCCGCTCCGGGATCACCCCGAACGCGTGCCGGCCCCGCGTGGTGACGCCGTCGACGAGCAGTTCCTCGCCGGCATCGAGGTCGACGGTCACGCCGCCGGAGCCGGTCGACCAGGAGCCCGGAGCATCCGGGAAGCGTCGCGGCTGCCCGCTCAGCCAGTGCAGATTCGTGATCGCGAGAAACCCGTGCGGATCGGCGAGGCGGGCCTCCTTCCGCCTGTGCCAGCTGTGCCAGTCGCTGGTGAACTCGTCGATGTCGACCGTGAATTGCTGAACGGACATGATGCCTCTCCTCGGGGGTGCGGGAGCTGAGAAGGCGGTGGGCGGGTTGAGCGGGCAGCAGGTCAGCAAATGCCGTTCGGTCTCACCGGCCGACGGGCATCACACTGTGAGCGTGCGGACGGCTCTCGTCGTTGCCGCAGGAAGACCACCGCGGGCATAGTCGAGCCGCGAGACTGGCGGAGTAGGTCAGTGGCTGCTTGATGCCTGACACAGTGCGCTGCCGACCCGCACCAAGTCCACGTGACGGCGCATCACCTGAGCCGAGAACTCACCGGCAGGGCGCATCACCGAACCCGCATTCCGCCTAGGCTCAGCTCGCATGTCACTCACCTCGATGATCCCGGCCTAACGGTCTCGCGCTTACCGGAACACTCGCGTGTCCTGTCCGGTCGTCAACTGGAGCACCCCGCTGCGACGGAGGGTTGCCGATCAGCGAGCCAGGGCTTCACGTTGACGCTCGTACCCATCAACCACGATAACCGCCCGATGCTTATCCGACAATACCTATAGGTTTGATCGACAAACGGACGCGGGTACTGAACTGCTGCAGACTTTAGGGACGGGGATACCCCCGTGCAGGTGGTCAGCCACGCAGAACAGGTCGAAGCCAAGCGACCCGGCATGCTGCGCTTCGGCTATCAGGCGGTCGGAGTCAAAGGGCTGGAAGCCGTAGATGATCCCGAAACCGATCCGCGTCGATGCGGCCGTCGGCCGCCAGGTGCAGGCGCAGCGGCCGGTGCAACCCGTTATAGGTCAGTCCCACGACGTCAGAGGTAACCCGGGTGACGGTGGCGGTCGGTCCTGCCATGCGCTCGGCGTCGGCGAGCAGCTCGCGCAGATAACCGCCGAAGGCCACCCGGGGCAGGAATTCGTCGTGCTTGATCCCGTTCGCCGCTGCCCAGCGCGCCAGGTGGCCGGGGTCATGTGCGACCGCGCTCATCCGGTCGGCGGGCGAATTCAGCAGGTGGGCGGGGTGCGCGGTAGCGTACGCCCGGCCCAGCCCGTGCTGCCCGTGCCGGTCGATCAGGGCGATCCGCAGCGGGATCCGCGCCGCGGCTGCCGCCCGGAGCAGGTAGGTCGTGGCGAGAGTCCCGCTTGCGCCCGCGCCGATCACTGCCACGACGGCTACCCGGCCGCCGGCTGGCTCCGAAAACCGCACGTCACGAGAGTAACATATATTTCCAATAGGTTTAATATTAAATTACGGAGCGTCAAGACTGGCGGCCGCCGTCCCTAACTGAATCGTATTAAGTCGGTCTGATTTATTGACATCATCTGGTCAGCGTGCTTGCCTGCAAGACGGGAGCCCTCGCCGGCCGCGCGACCGGCATGCTCAGCGCCGTCGGCCCCTACCGATGTTGCCGCGGCAGGGACGTCCGCTCTCGTTGCAGCGCCCGGGAACATCCCATAATGCCCCGGCTCACGTATTCGCCGTCAGCAGCTGACGGGCTGCGGCCGCGGCGGAGGGCTTGCGGGCCACCCGTTCGGCGACGAGCGCCTGGGCCAGGCGGTGCTGGCCGGCGCGGGCCGCGGCGGCGATCAGCGTCAGGTCGATGATGTCGCGTTGTGCGTGACTGCCACCTACGGCGTTGGCCCGCGCCCATGCCCGTCCCCTCCTGGACTCCCCCTTGACTCCGCCGCCTGCACAGACATATTGAAGTAAAACTATCGGAATTATTGACTTTTGGTGAGAGCATGTCTTAGCGGGCCCTCGCCGCTGTTCGCGCCTGCGGGAATGGCCGCCAGAAGGCCGCCGCGCTAGGCTTGTGTGCACCGTACTGGCGGGGAGGCGCGGGCGATGTCAGGACTGGGAGACGAGCCGGCAGCCGGGAAGGACCGCAGCCGCCTCCGGGCGTCCCACGCCGACCGCGAGCACGTGATCGATGTGCTCAAGGCCGGATTCGTACAGGGCCTGCTGACCAAGGACGAGCTTGATGCGCGGGTGGCCCAGACGTTCACCTCGCGGACCTATGCGGAACTGGCCGAGGTCACCGCCGACATCCCCGCCGGGCTGGCTGGCGCCCAGCCGCCCCGCAAGCCCGCCCGGGCGCGGGCCGGGCCGCCAGCGCACATCCTCGTGATCAATGCGGCAACAACCGTGCTTACGGCGGGCTTGTGGGCGACCGGGGTGGCCACCCATGCCGACGGCGGGCCCGTGTACATGCTGGCATTCATATCTTCCTTCGCCTGGCTCGGGTTCCTGATCATGTCCGGGCTGCTGATGGTCGAGTCACGGAACGAGAAGCGCGCCCGCGGCCAGCGACCAGGGCCGCCGGAACCCAGCGCACGGCACAGCCGAAGCTGCCCGGGGCCATCTTCCGCGCCCGCCCTTGTCCTGGGACTGCTAGCCGCACCGCCCGGCGCGGGCCGGGATGGGCAGGCCGCGGCGCCGGGAGATCAGGCTGGCAGGAGGGCGACGCTGTAATCGCTGAAGCGCTTATCCCGCGTGACGATCGTCAGGCCCTCCGCGAGCGCCTGCGCTATGAGCATGGTCCAGAATCACCTCCCATGGACCGGAAACGCCGGTTCAGCGCGCCGGGAGCGCTGCGGGTACGGTAACGCCCATGGCGAGGCACCCCGGCGGCGAGCTGCGCATGCCGCTGACATCTCTCGGTTCCGGCGGGCCGCCGGTCTCGCGGATCGGGCTGGGCCTGGCCGCGCTCGGCCGCCCGGCCTACATCACGAGCGGCCGTGCGGAGGATCTGCCCGAGCGCAGCGTCGCCGCCATGCGCGCCCGGACGTTCTCGATGCTGGACGCGGCCTACGAGGCGGGGATCAGGTACGTTGACGCGGCCCGCTCCTACGGCCGGGCAGAAGAATTCCTCAGCGGCTGGCTGGCCCGGCCCGGCCACGCTGACATGGTCGCGGGCTCGAAGTGGGGGTACCGCTACACCGGTGACTGGCGGCTCGAGGCGGACCAGCAGGAGGTGAAAGAACACTCCCTGGCCATGTTCACCGCTCAGCTAGCGGAAACCCGCGGGCTGCTCGGCGGCCGGCTCGCCCTGTATCAGGTGCACTCGCTGACCCCCGAATCCCCGCTGTTCGGCGATCCCGCTCTGCTCGCCGCGCTCGCCGCCCTGCGCGACGGTGGCGTGATCGTCGGGCTGACCACCAGCGGGCCGCATCAGGCGGACACCCTGCGCCGGGCACTGGACGTCAGCGCCGGCGGGCAGCCGCTGTTCGCCGCGGCGCAGGTGACCTGGAACCTGCTCGAACCGTCGGTGGGCGCGGCGGCCGCCGAGGCCGCCGCGGCCGGATGGGCGGTCCTCGTGAAGGAGGCCCTGGCCAACGGCCGGCTGGCGGCCGCCGACGCAGACCCTTCCGGGCCGCCGGCCCAGCTGAGTGGGCTCGCCGCGGAGCGCGGGGTCGGCGAGGACGCGATTGCCCTGGCCGCGGCGCTCGGCAACCAATGGGCGACCGTCGTGCTGTCGGGCGCAGTCACCTCTCAGCAATTGCACGCCAACCTGGCCGCGCTGACTGTTGGCGACGTTCCGCCACTGGACATGGCTGAACCGCCCGCTGCCTACTGGGCGGCCAGGGCGGCCAGGCCCTGGCGCTTACGGCCGCGGCCGCGCTCAGCCGACGTCCCGGTCCTCAACGTCCTGCCCAGGAGGAAGACGTTGATCCAGCGGGCATCGCGGGCGGGTGCCCAAGGCGCCGGGCAGGGAGTCCGCGGGCAGATTCAGGCCAGAAACGACCTTCCAGCCACAAGGTCGAGCTACAGATCAGCGCCCTTCTCACGGTTGCAGTCGCCGTACAGAAGCTGGAGGTTCTTTACCGTGGTGGCTCCGCCCAAGGGCCGGCGCTGGGCATGAGTAGGTTGGTGCAGGATTAAAGACGGCAGTCTGCCGCCGGATGGGTTGCTGTAACGAACCGGCCTCAGGGAAACTGTCCGGCCGACAAGAGAGCAGGCGGTTGAGATGCCGTGGTTTCCGGACTTCGTCAGCGCCGTGGAGCTGGCCCGCATTCAGACGCGCGCCGAAGGTCAGGCTGATCCGGTCACGGAGTACCTGACCGCACTGACCAACAGCGACCCGCGCGCCCTGGAGACGGCATGGCCGGGCGAGGTGGTGATCTACGACCCCCGCGCGGGCGAGGTCCGTGGTCACAAGGAGCTGCGGCGGTTCGTCGGCCACAATATGTCCTGGCTGGCCGGGCTGCACGCCCGTACCGAGACCGTGGCCGCCACGCGCGCCGGCGGGCGGGCCGTGGTCGAGCTGCTGGCGCACCTGGACGGGCAGGAACTGGCCTGGCCGGTGGCGGTCGTCGCCGAATCCCCCAGCGATCGCTCGGTGGTGTTCCGCACCTACTGCAGCCAGTGGCCCGTCGACGGGCGGCGCCACCTCAGGCCGCCCATCCTCACGCCCGGCGACGCCCACCCCGGTGACGTCGTTGGCCGCTACCAGGCCGCGCTGGCCGCTGGTGACACCGAGGCGATCGTGGGCACCTTCGCCCCGGACGGGTACGTCCGCGAGCCGATCGGCCCGCACGACGCCCACCGCGGTTCGCGTGAGCTCCGCTCGTTCTTCACCCGGTGCTTCAGCGCGGGCGGCGGCATCGGGCTGCAGCACTGCGCCGTGACCGATGACGGCGTGCGCTGCGCGCTGGAGTACAACTGCGTCCGCTGGGGCAGCCGCGACCTGCCCCCGCAGGCAGGAATCGGGGTCTACGAACGCGGCCCGGGCGGACTGCTGGCCGCGGCGCGTTTCTACGACGACGTTGACATGCCCGTCACGCAGCCCTGAGGCGGCGGGTTGCGGCCCTGGCCGGGGGGCCGGTCAGCGGCCGGGGGCCGGTCAGCGGCCGGGGGGCCGGTCAGCGGCCGGGGGGCCGGTCAGCGGCCGGCGCTCTGGCCGCCGTCGACGTGCAGGATTTCGCCGGTGATGAACGGCGATGCCTCCAGGAACAGGATGCCGTCGACGACATCGCTGATCTGGCCCACGTGCCCGGCCGGGGGAAGCTGGTCGCCGAGTGCCTCGTAGCTTTCCGGCGGATGCATCGGCGTCTGGATGACGCCGGGCGAGACGGCGTTGACCCGGATGCCGCGCGAGGCGTACTCGACGGCCAGTGATCTGGTGGCCGCGGCGAGGCCGCCCTTGGTCAGTGCGGTCAGGACCGCCGGCACGCTGGAGTTCGCGTACTCGGCGATGGTGGCGGTGATGTTGACCACGTGGCCGCTGCCCCGCTTGAGCATCTCGGCGATGGCGCGCTGAGTCAGGGTAAAGAATCCGGTGAGGTTGACGGCGACGACGAGGGCATAGTCGTCGGCGGTGTAGCCGGTGAACGGCTTGGAGATGTAGACGCCGGCGTTGTTGATGAGGGTGTCGATGCGGCCGAACCGCCCGAGTGCTCCGCCGATGATCCGGTCCGCGGTCGCGGGCTCACTGATATCCCCCGGCACGGTGAGCACGTCCCGGTCTCCGGAGGGCTCGATCGTCTTGGCGTTAGCGACGACCGCCCAGCGCTGGCGGCGGTACCCGGCGACGAGGCCGGCGCCGATGCCCTGGGAGCCGCCCGTGATCACGGCGACCCTCTGTTCCTGGTCGTCGCTCATGACACGTCAGCTCCTGGCGATCGCCGGGTCGTCCGGGTGCGGTGGAATTGGTAAGCGGCTCTTTCGTTACAAAGAATTTTTAATAATCCCGGGTCCGTCACTCTGCTCAGCCGGAGACGAGCTGCTCGCCGCCGTCGATGTCGTAGGTGGCGCCGGTGAGAGCGGTGTTGGTCATGAGATGGACGGCGAGCGCGGCGACGTCGGCCGGCCCGACGACCCGCCCGATGGGGAGCGTGGCGCGGAGCTGCTCCCGGCGCTTTTCGAGGTCGCCGCCGAGGAGCGATGCGGACAAGGGGGTATCGACGAACCCGGCAGCGATGAGGTTGACCCGGACCGGCGCAAGTTCGAGCGCCAGGTTGGCGGCGAGGGCGGGGAGCGCGGCGGCGGTTATCGCCGCGATCGCGAGGCCGGGGCCGGGGCGGCGGGCGCCGGTGCCGGTCATGAACAGCAGCGTGCCGCCGGGCCGCACTTTGCCGATAGCGTCACGGGCGACGTGCAGCGTCAGCCAGATGTGCTCATCCAGTGCGCGGCGCGCCTGCGCGAAGTCCAGGTCAGCCAGGCGCGCGTAGTACTGGCTGCCCGCGGTGACCTGCACGTGGCCGACCGGTTCCGGCAGGTCCTGGAAGAACCGCTCGAGGGCGGCGGGATCGGCGGCGTCGAAGGCCGCGGTGCGCGTGGCGCCCACTTCCCGGGCGGCGTGCTGCAGACGCCCGGCGTCGCGGCCGGTCAGGACCAGGTCGGCCCCCTCGGCGCGCGTTCGCCGGGCTGTTTCCAGCCCGATGCCGGAGCTGCCGCCGATCACGACGACGGTCTGGCCGGACAGTTCCCGTTCGCGCTGGGCGGCAGGGACATCGGGTGCGGCGGTCATGGCGATCCCGCGGTGACCGGCTGCTGGGCCGCCGTGATCTGGCCGTGCAGCGCCTTGAGCGTGGCCACGTAGATCTCGGAGAAGGTGGGGAAGGGCTGGATGACATCGCGCAGCACGTCCAGGGGCACGCGGGCGCGGATGGCCAGCGTGGCCTGCTGCAGCCACTCCCCCGCCTCCGGGCCGAGCGCGGAGGCGCCGGTCAGCCGCTCGCCGTCACTAAGCAGGGTCAGGAAGCCGTTGGACTGGGCGTAGGCGTGGGTATAGGTGGCCGTCTTGGCCACCTCGGCTAGCGGGGTGGTGGCGCTGAACGCGGCTTCGGTGGCGCCCACCGCGGCGGCTTGCGGGTCGGTGTAGACGACGTCCGGCACGGCCTCGTAGCTGGCCTCGCGGGGCTCGCCGAGGATATTGGCGGCGAGGACCTCGCCCTGGTACTTGCCGACGTGGGTCAGCAGCCGGATGCCGGTGACGTCGCCGAGGGCCCACAGCCGGTCCCCGGCGCGCAGATGCGCGTCGACCGGGATGCCCTGACGGGTGGGCTCGACGCCGACGGTCTCCAGGCCTATCCCGCTGGTGCGCGGGCGGCGGCCGGTGGCCACGAGCAGGTGGTCGCCGCGCAGCTCGCGGCCGTCCTCCAGTGTCAGGACGTAGTCGCCGCCGTCGCGCCGCGCGGCGGTCGCCTGCACGCCCAGGTAGAGCTCGGCGCCGTCGGCACGCAGGACGTCGCCGAGCGCCGCGCCCAGCGGCGCGGGCTCGCGGGCGAGCACGTGCGCGGCGGCCTCGACAAGGGCCACCTCGCCGCCCAGGCGCCGGACGGCCTGGGCCATCTCGGCGCCGACCGGGCCGCCGCCGAGGATCAGCAGGCGGCGCGGCACCGTCTTCATGCCGGTCACCTCGCGGTTGGTCCAGATGCCGTCCAGCTCGCGCAGGCCCGGGACGGGCGGGATGACCGGATCCGAGCCGGTCGCCAGCACCACGTGCCGCGCGGTGTGGCGCACACCGTCGACCTCGACCACGCCGGTCCCGGCCAGCCGGCCGGTGCCGCGGATCAGGTCGATGCCCTTGCCGGCCAGCCAGCGCTGCTGCCCGGTGTCGGAGTAGTCCGAGACCATGAAGTCGCGGTAGGCCAGCGCGGCCGGCACGTCGACCTCCGCGCGGCCCGCGGCCTCCTGCGCCCCGTGCACCGCCTCGCCGGGGCGCAGCAGCGTCTTGGACGGGATGCAGGCCCAGTAGGAGCACTCGCCGCCGACCAGCTCGCGCTCGACCAAGGCCACCCGCAGGCCGCCGTCGGCCAGTTCGCCCGCGCAGTGCTCCCCTGGTGAGCCGCCGCCCACCACGATGACGTCGTAGTCACTGGTCATGCGGGCAGCTCCTCCCCGGCCTGTTCCCGGACAGTCATGTATAGCACGCAGCGGTCCGGCCAGTCCGGGTCCGCCTGGCCGGCCCGTTTCTCGTGCGGGCCGTACGCCGCCGCGGCGCGGTGTGGGGCGCTGGCCAGATCGCTGGCGGACTCAATAGTCGTCGGCACTGAATCTCCTTCTCTGTCGGGCGTCGGTGGCCTGCCGGTGCCGCCGGGCGGTCCTGACACCAGAGTGACACGCCGGCCGGCGCGTCGCACCCGTGGAAATCCCTGGCTAATGCCGTGCGCCGCGGGCCGGCGGCGGCTAAGCCGAAGAACCCGCTGAGCACGGCCGCGAGCTGCGCCCAGGACAGACCGGAACGCGGAAATAAATCCGTGAGGGCCCTCATTATCACGATCATCAAAGTAAGGCCCCTCCATATCAAGGGGCCAGCGTCCGTGCACGTCAGAGGGGCAGCGATGGTCACGCCTGAGCAGGCGGGTGAACGGTATCTCGCCGTCTACCACCGGATGTACCGGGCTGTGAACGACGAGATGAGCGGATGCGGCCTGTCCATGGCCCGGACCAAGGTGCTCCGGCGCCTCCGCGAACAGGGGCCCACCCGGCAGAGTGTGCTGGCGGCCGGTTTCGAGCTGTCCCCGCACTCCATCACCAACATCGTCGACGGGCTGGAGCGTCTCGGGATGGCCGAGCGCCGGCCGGACCCGGCAGACCGCCGGGCCAAGCTCGTCGCGATCACCGACGCGGGCCAGGCCGCCCTGGACGTGGCAAACGCCGCGTGGGAGCGGCTGCTCACGCAGATCTTCGGTTCGCTGAGCGAGGCGGACCGGGCGACCCTGGTTCGCCTGCTCGGCAGGCTGGACGAGGCGGCCCAGCAGCTGATCGCGGCCTCGGCCGCGCCGGGCGCGCCGGCGGCCTCGGCCGCGCCGGGCGCCGCGGCACCGGCGGTACGGGCCGCACCGGCGGTCCCCGCATGACCGCCCCGTCCCGCCCAGCCGCCATGACCCTTACGCACGTTTTCCCCCGGGGGTGTAGCTAACCATGTCATCTGTCACACCGGCCGCGGGCGGCCAGCATCCCGCGCCAAACGACCATCGCTGGCTCATCCTGGTCATCGTGGCGATCGCCCAGCTCATGGTGGTGCTAGACGCCACCGTGGTGAACATCGCCCTGCCGTCGGCTCAGCATGCCCTGGGCTTCCCGAACAGCGACCGGCAGTGGGTGGTGACCGCCTACGCCCTGGCGTTCGGCAGCCTGCTGCTGCTCGGCGGCCGGCTGGGCGACATGTTCAGCCGCAAGCGGGTCTTCATCGCCGGGCTGGCCGGGTTCGCCCTGTCCTCGGCGCTCGGCGGCGCCGCCCAGTCGTTCGGCATGCTCGTGACCGCGCGGACGCTGCAGGGCGCCTTCGGCGCGATCCTCGCGCCCGCCGCCCTGGGCACGCTGGTCAGCACGTTCCGCGACCCGCGCGAGCGCGGGCGGGCTTTCGGCGTCTTCGGGTCGGTGGCAGGCGGCGGCGGCGCGGTGGGCCTCATCCTCGGAGGCGTTCTCACGCAGTACGCCTCCTGGCGCTGGACCCTCTACGTCAACCTGTTCTTCGCGGCCATCGCGGTGGCCGGCGCGCTGGCCTACATGCAGAGCAACCGGCCGGACAGCCGTCCGCGGATGGACTGGGCGGGAACCATCCTCGCCTCGGCCGGCCTGTTCCTCATCGTCTTCGGGTTCTCGCACGCCGAGACGGCCGGCTGGACCGCCGCGCTGACCATCGGCTCGCTCGTGGCCGGGGTGGTCCTGCTCGCGGCGTTCGCGCTCGCTGAGCGCCGGGTCAGTCACCCCCTGCTGCCGCTGCGGGTGATCGCGGACCGGGCCAGGGGCGGCTCCTACATCTCGGTCGGGCTGACCGGGATCGCGGTCTTCGGCGTGTTCCTGTTCCTCACGTACTACCTCCAGCTGATCAAGGGCTACAGCCCGGTGACCAGCGGGCTGGCCTTCCTGCCGATGATCGCCTGCATCCTGCTCGCCTCGAACACCTCCAGCATCGTGCTGCTGCCACGGGTCGGGCCGCGGAACCTGATCGTGACCGGCATGCTGCTCGGCGGCGGCTCGATGGCCTACCTGACCCAGCTCACCGTGACCTCCAGCTACGCGACGAGCGTCGTGCCTGCCCTGGTGGCCATGGGCCTGGGCTTCGGCATGATCTTCTCGCCTGCCATCAACACCGCCACCGCAGGGGTCGCGCGCCGCGACTCAGGCGTGGCCTCGGCCCTGGTCAACACCATGCAGCAGGTGGGCGGCTCGATCGGGACCGCCGCCCTGAGCACGGTGGCCCTTACGGCGACGGCTACCTACCTGGCCGCGCACCACGCCGGACGGCTGGCCCCGGCCACGGCGGCGGTGCACGGCTACAGCGTGGCGTTCACGGTGTCCGCGGTGCTGTTCGGCGTCGGCGCGGTGGTGGCGGCGGTGCTGGTGCCGTCCCGGCACCGGCTGGAGGAACTGCGGAACTCGGCGCAGGCGGCCAGTGCCGCTCCGGCGGTCAGCCCCGCGCTCGCGGGCAGCCGGCCAGCCGACGTCACGGTCCGGGCGGCCGACCCGGCGGCCGACCCGGGCTGATCACGAGGTACCTGCCCATGGGCCGCCAACTCGTTGCGGTTAGGTGGGGCGATCGAAGACGATGTGACGTAAGCACGGGAGAACCTTCGCCCGGCGACCCGGCAGGGAGAACCTAAGGATCGGGGGCAGCGGTGGCGAGCCGGGCTGAAAGCGTCACCGTCAATGCCGCCGGCCTGGTGCAGGGCATCGCCCTGGTCACCTTTCCCGCTGCCAGCACGATCTTCACCGCGCGCAGCTCCTACGACCTGTCCAGCAGCCAGTACGGGGCGATGTTCGTTCCGCAGGTGATCGCCGCGATCGTCGCCTCGCTGCTCGGCGCCGGCCTCCTCTGGCCCAGCCTGGCCGGGCGCCTCAGCGAGAAGACCATTTTCCTGGCCGGCCTGCTGGCCGACCTGGCCGCGATGCTCCTGCTGACCGTGAGCTGGCTCGTCGTGCACCAGCACGCGGCGGCCTACGTGCTGCTGCTGGCCGCCACCGCGTGCCTGGGAGCTGGCTTCGGGCTCGCGGTGCCAGCGCTCAACACCCTGACGGCCGCGTTCCATCCGGCGGCGGTGGACAGGTCCGTGCTGGTGCTGAACGCCCTGCTCGGGCTGGGCACGGCCCTGGCGCCAGTGTTTGTCGCGGCGTTCACCGGCCTCGGGTTCTGGACGGGGCTGCCGGTGCTCGCGGCCTGCCTGCTCGCTGGCCTGATCGCCGTCAGCCTGCGGCTGCCCCTCAATCCAGGGCCAGCGCGGCATGCGGAATCGCCTCAGCCGCACGCCGCCGATCGTCCTGGCGCGGGGGCGGGTCGGCCGGGGGCAGGTCGGCCGGGGGCAGGTCGGCCGGGGGCAGGTCAGCCGGAGGCGGGTCAGCCGGAGGCGGGTCAGCCGGAGGCGGGTCAGCCGGGGGCAGGTCGGCCGGGGGCAGGTCGGCCGCGGGCAGGTCAGCCGGGGGCGGAGCGGCCGGGGGCAGGTCAGCCGCGGGCGCGGAGCCTGATTCCGGCTGGGTTCTGGGTTTTCGGGGCGTTCGCCGTTCTTTATGGGATCTGCGAGACGATGAACGGCAACTGGTCGCAGCTCGACATCACGTCGCTGGGGAACAGACCGGCGACCGCCTCGCTCGCGCTGGCCGGATTCTGGGCGGTCGTGACCGCCGGCCGCGTGCTGGTCGCCGCGATCCAGCGCTGGCTGCCCAGCCGGGCCGCCTATCACAGCCTACCGTTCCTGCTCGCCGGCGCCTTTGTGCTGATCGCCGTGCTGCCCCGGAACGCGCCCGTGGCGGCGGTCGCCGCGTTCTGCCTGGCCGGGCTCGGCTGCTCGGCGCTGCTGCCGCTCACGATCAGCCTGGGGCAGCAGAAACTCGCCGGCCACCAGGCGGTCGTCGCGGGCGCGGTCATCGCCTGTTACCAGGCCGGTTACGGTATCGCCGCGTTCGGCGTGGGCCCGCTGGCCAGCCTGGGCGTCCGGCTGCCGGCCATCTTCGCGGCCAGCGCCGTCGTGGCCGCCGTCATGGGCGGGCTGTCCCTGGTGGCCGCGCATCGCCAGCCGTCGCCTGCCTCGGTGCATCCCCGGCCGGCCCGCCCGCGGCCACGGCTCAGCCCGGCCGCCGGGACGGGGAAGGCACCGGCCTGACGGCCCGGCGCTACTACGGGCAGAGTTTCTTGCGCCGGCCCGCAGGTGCTCCCTCTCCCGGGTGTCTCCATGATCGGCGCTGGTTTTCCGCAGCCACTGCGGAAAACCAGCGCCGTTCCCGGGCAGGTCAAGCGGGTCGGCTCAGCCTGTGGGGTCGTACCACGTCTCGCCGGGGGGCAGCTGCGGACGATCATGAAACACATCGGGATCGCCGCCCATCATGTCCTGGACAAGAACTTCTACGCGCACCTGACCGTCCCGATCGCCGGCGTCGCGCACCAGGCGGGCACGTGCACGTTCGGCACCGACCCGGCCACCTCGGTGCTCGACGTGTACGGCAAGGCGCACGAGCTGGACAACCTGTACGTGGTCGACGCCAGCTTCATGCCCAGCGTCGGCGCGGTGAACCCGGGATTGACGATCATGGCCAACGCCATCCGGGTCGGGGAGCACCTGCTCGAGCGGATGGCCTGACGCGACACGTTACGAAGCCGCGAAACCCGCGTCAGGATCCGATCGGCGGCTACCCGGTGAAGGGGCGAACGTCCTGGCCTGATGCGACGTAGGACAGCTCTATTTCGGGCGCTGCTGGAACACGATGCAGATGGGGTGCATTTGGCACCGTGTTCCCTGCTGGAGGTCGTGATGGCTAACCTGAGTTCTGTGCTGGCGCACACGGCGGCCGATCACGGCGAGTTCCCGGCCGTGCGCCTGGACGACCTGGTGCTGACCTACTCGCAGCTGCAAGACGCCGCCGACCGGACCGCGTCGCTGCTGTCGTCGCTGGGAGTGGCGCCAGGGGACCGGGTCGGCGTCATGCTGCCGAACGTACCCGCCTTCCCGATCGCCTTCTACGGAGCGCTCGCCGCCGGGGCGACCGTGGTGCCGATGAACCCGCTGCTGAAAAACCGCGAGGTCGCCTACTACCTCGGGGATTCCGGGGCGAAGGTCCTGTTCGCCTGGCATGAGGCGGCGGCCGAAGCAGCCAAGGGCGCCGCCGGGACCGGCGTGCAGGTCATCGAGGTGGACGAGCCCGACATGCACACGCTGCTGGGCCGCCTCTCCCCGGTGGCCAAGCGGGCGGATCAGGCCAGCGACGACAACGCCGTGATCCTCTATACCTCCGGGACCACCGGCAGGCCCAAGGGCGCCGAGCTCACGCACGCGAACCTGACCCGCAACGCCGAGCTCGCGGCCACCGAGATGCTCACGGCCAGCCCCGCCGACGTGACCATGGGCTGCCTGCCGCTGTTCCATGTCTTCGGGCTGACCGCGGGCCTGAACGCGACCGTCGTGGCCGGCGCCACCCTGACCCTGCTGCCCAGGTTCGACGCCGGAAAGGCCCTGCACATCATCGGGCGCGACCGGGTGACCATCTTCGAGGGCGTCCCGACCATGTACGCCGCGATGCTGCATCACCGGGACCACGCCAGCGCCGATACCTCATCCCTGCGGACCTGCATCTCCGGCGGCGCCGCGATGCCCATAGAAATCATGCGCGGATTCGAGCAGACCTTCGGATGCATGATCCTGGAAGCCTATGGGCTATCGGAAACCTCCCCGATCGCCTCCTTCAATCACCCGGACCGGGAGCGCAAGCCGGGTTCGATCGGCACGCCGGCGGAGGCCGTCGAGATGCGCGTCGTGGACGGTGACGGCAAGGAACTGCCCACCGGCCAGACCGGCGAGCTCGCCATCCGGGGGCACAACGTCATGAAGGGTTACTGGGGCAAGCCCGACGCCACCGTCGAGGCGATCCCGGACGGCTGGTTCCGCACCGGCGACCTGGCCACCGTGGACGACGACGGCTATTTCTTCATCGTGGGCCGCCAGAAAGACCTGATCATCCGGGGCGGCTACAACGTCTACCCGCGCGAGATCGAGGACGCCCTGCACGAGCATCAGGCCGTCGCTGAGGTCGCCGTCATCGGCATCCCGCATACCGAGCTGGGCGAGGAGGTCGGCGCCGCCGTGGTGCTCAAGCCGGGAACAACCGCCACCCCCACGGAACTGCGGGCTTTCGCCAGGGAACGGGTGGCGGCCTACAAGTATCCCCGCCATGTCTGGCTGCTCCGCGCCCTGCCCAAGGGCCCCACCGGCAAGATCCTGCACCGCGAAGTGCAGCCGCCGCAAGAGCTCCTGCCGTGATCGCAGACTGACCCCGTTACACCGCGCCGGACGTGGGGTCCAGGTCATCGGGGGTCACGAGGTTCAGCACCACCTTGTCGACCAGGTTGAGGCCCGCCGCCTGGTAAGCCTTGGCGACCAGCCCCGAGCAGCTAGCCAGCGGGTCGAAGACGTAGAGGGCCGACACGTCGACGCCCCAGTAGTCCATGACCACGGCCGGAACCGCGGGATAGTCGTACGGCTGGCCAAGCCGGCTGATGGCGTACCCGGCCACCCGGTCGCGCTGATCCTGCGTCACACCGGTGCCGTCCGGCGCGCTGCGCACGCCAAACCAGGAGACATCCGCGGCCGGGTACTCGTCGGCCGTGCGCTCACGCACGCAGTCAAACCACGCTTCGACAAGCTGGCCATGGCCAACGTAGATCACCGCGTGCGAGAACCGCCAGTGCAGCGACATGGCCTCGAACTGCGCGGGCGCTCCCGGTATCTGCACCAGGCCGTAATCGCCGGGCAACGGCGTTGGCACCGGCTCCGCGGCATAAATGTTCAGGCCGGCTTAGTCCCCATGCCACTGCCCTCCAGAAATCACGTGATTTCATTCGGGCAGGACGGCACGCTCCCGGGAAGGGCCAAAAGACCCGGCCGAGCCCGGCGAACGGGTCAGGCGGCGGGTGGCGGCTGAATGGCCATCTGCTCGGCCTCCAGGGCACAGCGCAGCCGGATCGCCTCGGGGGAATCACCTTCCAGCCTGGCTTGCGCGTCCGCGAGCACCTCCGGGGCGACCGCAATCGGCGCCAGCTGGAGCGCGGCCAGGTTCAGCGCGTCGCTTGGGCGGGCGTCGACCAGCTCCACCCCGGACGGTCCCGCCACCTCTACCGTGGCACCGTACGCTGTCCCGGCACGCACCTCGACCAGCCGGTCGATCCGCACCTGCCGGACGCTGCCGCCGAGGGCGTGCAGCAAGCCAGCGGCGAACTGAGGACCCATCGGCCGGGCAAACTGAATCCCGGTCAAGGCGGCAGACAGCGTGAACGCCTCCGTCTCGCCAATCTCGATCGGCAGCTGCACATCCGGGGACGTGCCCTCCAGCACCACGCAAAAGGACATGTTCTCGGCGGAGAAGGCGGGACCGAAGCCGACGACCTTCCCGAGCCGCATCTCGACGAAGCCGGCATCTGTCAGGGAAGCCATTACCATCACCTCCCCGGCAGGGTACCCGCGCCCCAATCCTGTGCCTAAATGAATCCTGAGCGATGATCCTGAGCGGACCCGGGCGCGGCTTCGTAACGAGTCCGCAGCCGCCTTTCCCGGCGGCGGCAGCCGCGTTACGCTTCCCGGTAGTGCTCGTTGGAGGCGCCGGTGATGTCGGAACCGGGCGGCAGGCTGCCAGCGACCCCGTCAGCGGAGGCCGTGCCAGCGGCCGTGACCCCTGACCGCTTCACTGAGCCGGGCCAGGTGCGCATCGCGGGTGGCCGCCGCCTGATCCTCCGCCCCGGCGCCGCTACCCGGGCCGCCATCCGCCGTAGCGAGCGGCCCGCCGGCGGCTGCGGTTTCTGCGGGGTGGCCGGGCCCGGTGGCCGCGCCGCTGCGCAGACGGAACTCGTCGCGGATGGTCTTGGCCCAGAAGATGGCGCCCATGACGGCGAAGATCGGCCACTCGAACGTATAGGCCCAGCTCAGGCTGTTACCGGCGAGCGCGCGGTGCAGTTGCCAGTCCCCCAGCCAGCACATCCCCCAGAAGGCCACGACCGCGAACGCGTGCCAGGCCAGCCACCGGGGTGAGATGAGGAACCGCCACCCGGGGGCGGACCCGGCTTTGCCTGTGCTCACCGCTTCCATGGCCGTTACCAGCGGCCCCAGGGCAGCAGCGCGGTCACGGCCACCACGGCGAACAGCAGGGTCAGGTACGCGATCGACTGATGGAACAGCCGCATCGGGGCCCGCGTGTCGCCGGCGGCCACCCGCGCCTGCAGCCGGTGGGCGCCGGCCAGGAACCACCCGCCGAGGACGGCCGCGCAGCCGGCGTACAGCCAGCCCGCGTACGGGGCGAGCGCCAGCGTGGCCGCCACCATCGCGTAGGAGTAGAACACGATCTTCCGCGCCACGACCGCGGCGGGCGCCACCACGGGCAGCATCGGCACGCCGGCGGCGGCGTAGTCCTCGCGGAACTTCATGGCCAGCGCCCAGAAATGCGGCGGCGTCCAGAAGAAGATGGCCGCGAACAGGATGACCGGGGCCGCGCCGACCCGCCCGGTCACCGCCGCCCAGCCCACCAGCACCGGGAAACAGCCGGCCGCCCCGCCGATCACGATGTTGGACGCCGTCCGGCGCTTCAGCCCGAGCGTGTAGACGAAGACGTAGAACAGGATCGCCCCGTCGGCCAGCGCCGCGGCCAGCCAGTTGACCGCCAGGCCGAGCAGCACGGTGGCGGCGGCCCCCAGCACGATCCCCGACACCAGCGCCTCGCCGGGCCGGATCACCGCCTTCGCCCCGGTGGCGGCCAGCGGGCGCCGCGCGGTGCGCCGCATCACGGCGTCGATGTCCCGGTCGATGACGCAGTTCAGTGTGTTAGCGCTGGCCGCGGCCAGGGCGCCGCCGGTCAGCGTGGCCGCCATGAGCCAGGCGGGCGGCAGGCCGCGCTCCGCCAGCAGCATCGTCGGCAGCGTGGTCACCAGGAGCAGCTCGATGATCCGCGGTTTGGTCACCGCGAACAGTGACCGGGCCACCAGGCGCGCCGGGCGGCGCGCGGCGGCGGGCACCTGCGCCTGCCCGCTCACTGGCCCTGGCACTGGCACTGGGCCGGGGCCTGGCCCGGGCCCGGGGCCGGGCAGCACGCCCGCGGCGTGGGTCATTCGCTGGCCTCCGTGCCCTCGCTCGACGACTCACCCTCGGCTGGTGCCGAGGCCTCGGAACCGGCCGTCGCCTCGGGGCCGGCCGTGGCCTCGGGGCCGTCCGTCGCCTCGGGGCCGGCCGCGGCCTCGGGGCCGTCCGTGGCGTCCGGATCCGTCTCCGCCAGCGCGGCCGACACGGCGCCGGCCGCCTCGGCGCCGGACTCGGCGGATCCGCCGCCCTCCGCGAGCGGCAGGCCGGCCGCGACCGCGGCCGCCTGGGCCGCCTCGGGGCTGGGCGGCCCGGTGTGCGCGACGTTGGCGATGCGGCGGGCCGGGACCCTGGCGTGCGGGCGGCCGAACAGCACGATGTACAGGGCCGCGCCGATCACGCAGAACAGGATGATCGGGAACGCGAAGGTCAGGTAGGACCCTGCCTCGGCGTTGTCAGGCACCGAGGCGAGAATCGCTCCAGCCACGCCAGCCTCCTCGTCATGGCCGACCGTGGGCCGCCGGGCACCGGGCCCGTCAGGCCGCCCCGGTCAGGCCGTCAGGTAGAACAGCACCCAGAACACGATCGCGATCACGGCCAGGTAGTTCCAGAGCACCGTGAACGCGCTCAGGCCCGACTGGAATCGCTGCACGGCGAACGCCTCGGCGTAGGTCGGAGGCTGCTCCACGAAGGAGATCTGCGGGATCACCCGGGCCCGCATGATCAGCGTCTCCAGCCAGATCAGCGCGCCCAGCGCCACGATGATGAAGACCGGGGTGGCGCCGGTGAAAACGCTCGCGAAGCCGGCGCGGCCCGGCTGGAAGGGCAGGTTCAGCAGCTGCCACACCTGCAGGCCGATCGCGGCCAGCCCGAGCACCAGCGCCACCACGGCGGAGACCTGCCAGGCGCTCTTGTTCGCCGCCTTGATCCGCGTCAGCCCCACGTGCTGGACCACCGCGCTGACCACCACCAGGGCCATGATCACCGCGCCGGCCCACGGCTGCGGGCCCTTGAACCCGGCCGGATGCCACATCCCGTGCGAGTTCAGCGACCGCAGGTAGAAGTAGGCGAACACGAAGCAGCCGAACGCGAACGACAGGCTGCCGACGGCCAGCCGCACCCCGGTCCACGTCGCGTTCAGCGCCGCCTCGTGGTAGAAGCCGGCCTCTTCGGACGCCCGGGTCACGCCGGGCGGAGGAGTCAGAGGGCTTGCCGTGTCTGCCATCGCTACGCCTCCGCTGCTTCCGTCTCGGCACCCGTGTAGGCGGCGCTGAGCACACCCAGGGGCGGATCCAGGTCGGCCACCGGCGGCGCGTCCTTCACGCCGTACTCATACGGGCCCGAGAGCACCACGGGCACGACGGTGAAGTTGCCGGGCGGCGGCGGCGAGGCGACCTGCCACTCCAGGCCGCGGGAGCGCCACGGGTTCCCCTCCTCGCGCACCCGGGTGATCACGGTCGAGTAGACGAAGTTGGCCAGGAAGATCAGGATCGAGACACCGAGCAGGAAGGACGAGATCGAGACCCAGTCGTTCAGCGTTTCGAGGTTCCTGGCGTAGGTGTACACCCGGCGCGGCTGCCCGGCCATCCCCACCGCGAACAGCGGCAGGAACGTCGCGTTGAAGAAGACGAACATCGTCCAGAAGTGGATCTTGCCCAGGGTCTGGTTCAGCCGGACGCCCATCATCTTCGGCAGCCAGTAGTACAGGCCGCCCATGAACGCGAAGATCAGCCCGCCCATGATCGTGTAGTGGAAGTGCGCCATCACGAAGAAGCTGCCGTGCTCGGTGGTGTCCGCGGGCACATCGGACAGGAACACCCCGGAGATCCCGCCGATCAGGAAGTTGAAGTAGAAGCCGAGCGCGAACAGCATCGGCACCGTGAAACGGATCTTCGCCTTCCAGAAGGTGCCCATCGCGACCAGGAAGATGAACCCGGTCGGGATCGAGATCAGCTCCGTGGTCAGCATGAACACCGGGCGCATGTCCGGGTTGATGCCGCTGACGAACAGGTGATGCTGCCAGACGAAGAAGCTCAGCAGCGTCACGCCGACCATGCCCGCCGCCGCGACCCGATAACCGAACAGCGGCTTGCGGCAGAACACCGGGAGGATCTCGCACACGATGCCGAAGCCGGGCAGGGCCAGGATGTACACCTCGGGATGACCGAAGAACCAGAACAGGTTCTCCCACAGGTAGCTGCTGCCGCCCAGGTCGTCGGTGAAGAACGCGGTCTGCACCGTCCGGTCGGTGATCATCATGTACATCCCGCCGACCAGGACCGGCGCGGCCAGCACCATCAGGAACGAGGTCGTGAGGATCGCCCAGACGAAGATCGGCAGCCGGCCCCAGGTCATCCCCGGAGCCCGGTAGCAGATCACGGTGACGATGATGTTGAAGCCGAGCAGGATCAGCGACAGACCCATGATCCCGAACGCGACGGCGTACGAGTCGGCCCCCTGCGTGGCCTGCACCGACAGCGGGGCATATCCCGTCCAGCCGAACGGGAATCCGCCGAACATCAGGCCGGACAGCAGCACGAGGTAGGCCGCCGGGGTCAGCCAGAAGGACAGCGCCTCGATGCGCGGGAACGCCATCCGCTTGGAGCCGATCATCAGCGGCATCAGGTAGTTGCCGAGCGGCCCGAGGATGACCGAACTCATCATCATCATCATCATCGTGCCGTGCTCGCCGACGATCTCGGTGTACGTGGCGGCACTGAATACGTGGGTGGAGGGCGACAGCAGCTCGGTCCGGATCGCCATCGCCAGCAGGCCGCCGGTCAGGAAGAAGCCGATCATGCCGATCAGGTACTGGAGGCCGACCACCTTGTGGTCCAGCGAGTACCGGAAATACCGGGCCAGGCCGGTGGATGCCGCTCGCGACTCCTCGCCGGCGTGCACCGGCCGGCCATCTGCCGCAGCAGGTCGTTGAACACCCCAAGGCCGGCCAGCCAGCCGACCGTGCCGAGGACGTAGCCGAGAACGATGGCGTAGTCGTTCTGGCCGGAGTTCATGACCTGCGTGTAGCCGCTGGCGATGAAGTTGCCCAGCCAGTGGCCCAGCAGGTAGCCGAGCACCGCGCCGATGATCCCGGTATGGATCGCCGGGCGCCGCCACCAGGCCCGCACGGACGGCGCGCCCGGCCCGGGGCCGCCGGGATCCCGGGTCTTCTCCGGCTGTATCTCAATGGCCATCCGGTTACCTCTTCACGGAAGGAACGCAACGGTCATTGCCTGCCCGTCGCCGGCTCATGGCTGGACCGGGTACTGGGAGCCGTAGTAGTTACCGCCCGCACCGGAGAGGCCCGCCTGCTGGAAGGCCTTGCCGAGCTGCTTGACCGAGTTCGGGTCGTAGGTCAGCGCGTACGGCGGGAGGATCTTGGTCACGGCCGCGAGCTGGCTCCGGGAGGCGGCCACCCACGCGCTGAACGCGGACAGGCTGACCACCTGCCCGGCGGTCGTCATGTCGGCGTGCCAGAGCCCGCACAGCTCCGCGCAGCGCACCTGCACGGCGCCGGTGTGCTCGGGCTTGGTGTAGGCCACGTTGTTGACGCCCGGGTTCGCGTCCGCCTTCACCCCCAGCTGGTAGGCCCAGAAACTGTGGATCACGTCCAGCGAGGTCACGTTGAACTGGACGTTCTGGCCGACGGGCAGCATCAGGGCGGTCGTCTCGAACCCGCCGAACTGCGGGTAGCGGTAGGTGAACCGCCACTGCTGGGCGATCACCTGCACCTGCAGCGGGGTGCCGCCGCTGGGCTTCCAGATCGGCGTGTTCCCCTCGCCGGCGCCCGCCCCGGCCGGCACCGCGAGCTCCACCCAGCCGAACACGGCCAGGCTCAGCACGATCACGGACGTGACCCCGATCCAGGTGGCCGAGACCCGGGTATTGCCATAGATCGGCGGGCCGTCCTCGTCGTCTCCCTCCCGGTGCCGCCACACGACCAGGGCGTAGCCGGCGTAGACGAGGACGAAGGCCATGACCGGGGCGGCCATCACGGCCATGACGTTGATGTCGAACTGCTGGCTGGCGGCGGATGAGGACAGATCGCCCGGTGGCATGTGGGGCCCCCAGACGAACCAGATCAGCAGGTCCGCCGCCAGGGCGACCGGCAGCCAGATCAGGAAGATCCGCAGCCCGTGGTTCGGCTCGCCCGCCGGCGCGCCGGCGCGGCCCTTCCCCGCGGCGGCCATCAGGACACCACCTGCATGTTGCCCATCATGTAGCCGATCGTCTGCATGGGACCGCCGTTGCCATCGAGGAAGGAGAGGCCGCAGGGGATGAAGCACTGCCACCGGTACGTGCCCGTCTGGGCCGGCGTCATGAAGCTGAAGGTCGTGGTCGAGTGCGCCTTGTTCGTGCAGGGCCCGGTGGTGCAGGTGCCGGGTCCCGCCTCGACCGGCACGCTGAGGTTCAGGCCGGGGATCGCGAACGTGTGCTGGATGAGATAGGGGCCGTTCCAGCCGTTGACCGTGCGCACGGCGGTGGCACCGTAATGCGCGACGCCGCCGATCGTCCCGCTGACCTGGCCCCAGAACGGGTTGCGGACCGGCGTGGAGCCGTCGTAGCCGAGGATCGTCACGTTGATGCGCGTGTGCGCGGGCACCTGGAACAGCGTGGTGTGCTCCCAGGCCCCGGTCACCGGGCTCTTGATGAAGTAACTGACCCACGTCGGGTGATCGGGCACCGCCGCCGGATCCGACGACGCGTCCGACTGCATGACCATGTTGACCTGGCCGGCCGAGGCGGTGAAAGCGACCGTCGGCGGGCCGCCGAGCAGGTAGTGGGCAACGACGAAGATGGCGCCGCCGACCACGGCGAGAACCGCCACGATCAGAGTCGTCACCCGGGCCGGCAGAGACACCAGCCACCACCTCACTCCTGCACGCGAAAATTCTCTGGCCGGGTCAGGCATGCATCTGCGTCCGGCGACCCGGAAGCTCAGCTACGCCCCGAGCTTGGCTGCGGAGCGGCCAGGCAGCAAGGAGCACGCCCCTCTATGACGAAATTGTCATAGAGGGCTAGCCGCACCCCCGATTTCGTCGCGGCCGGCCACCCCGGTCGTCACTTTTCGCCAACGGCCCTGCATGTGCGCGGCCCGCACGGTGCCGGTCCGGGCACGCTCCGCCGGCGACAGCATGCAAAGGATTGCATTCAGGTCACGGAGCTTGACGAACCGCCCAGAGTGAGTGGATCGTCTGCTCAGAACAACACATTCAGAACCATTCGTACCAAGTAGCGGGTTCGGTCGCCACACGCTCCGATGTGGCCGGGTGCGGAGTGAAGTGCCTGTCATGAGCACATATCGATCGGATCATCCCCTGCCAGGCTCGGACATCCTGCTCGTCGACGATGAGCCGCGCATTCAGGAGTTCGTCCGCCGGGCTCTGGTGGGGGCGGGCTATCCGACCGATTGTGCCTCCGGCGGGGAAGAGGCGCTCCGGCTGGCCAGCACGGGCGAGTACGGGCTGGTCATCCTGGATCTCGTCATGCCGGACATGGATGGGCGCACGGTGCTGGCCGGGCTGCTCCGGGCCCACCCGGATCAGGCCGTGCTCGTGCTGTCCTGCGTGGACGACGCGAAGACCAAGGTCGCCTGCCTGGACCTGGGCGCGCACGACTACCTGACCAAGCCGTTCTCGCTGGAGGAACTGCTGGCCCGGGTGCGGGTCCAGCTGCGCGGCGACCCCCGGCACGAGGTGTTCAGGGCCGGGGAGCTGACCCTCGACGTCGGCCGGATGCAGGCCAACGTCGGGCACGGCCCCATCCCGCTGACCCGGCTCGAGTTCCTGCTGCTCAGAGAGCTCATGGAGCACGCCGGGCATTCGGTGCCGAAGGACCAGCTGCTCGCGTCGATCTGGGGATACAACTTCGACCCGGGTTCCAACGTGGTCGACGTGTGCGTGCGGCGGCTCCGCTCGAAGCTCGGATTCGAACTGATCAGGACGGTGCGCGGTGCGGGCTACCAGCTCGCGGCCTAGCGGCGGCGGCCCCCGCGTGCCGGCGGGCTGGACCAGCCCGGCCTGGATGGTGCTCTGGCTGCTCAGCATCGCCGCGCTGGTCACCTTCGCCCGCTGGGACGGCATCCCTTTCTGCCTGGTCTGGCTCGGGTTCATGCTGATCTGCGGCCTGGCCATGGTGTGGCACGCGTACCTGGGGCGGTCCGTCGACGCCGAACGGGCCCGGGCCAACGAGGAGAACGGCCGGCTGCTCGCCATCCAGCGCCGGTTCCTCCAGGATGCGTCGCACCAGCTCAAGACGCCGATCACGATCGCCCTGGGGCACGCCGAGCTGCTGGCACGCGAACTGGCCGGCCGCGGGGAGCAGCGGGACATCGACGTGGTGGTCGGCGAGCTGACGCGGCTGAAGAGCCTGAGCGAGCGGCTGCTCGCGATCGCCGCGTCACAGGACCCCGAATTCCTCTCCCCGGAGCCGGTTCCCCTGGCCAGCCTCCTCACCGGGGCGCTGTGGCGCTGGCAGCCCACGGCGCGGCGAGGCTGGAAGATCGGGCAGCTCGACCAGGTGACGGTGCACGCCGACCCCGAGCGTCTCGGGCTGGCCCTGGATGCGCTGCTGGAGAACGCCGTCCAGCACACCCGCCCCGGTGACGCGATCAGGCTCTCGGTGCTGCACGACGAGTACGCCGGGTCCGCCCGCCTGATCGTCGAGGACACCGGGGAAGGCATCATGCCGGGCGAGCTGGAATACGTCTTCGAGCGGTTCCGGACCGGATCGGCCAGTGGCGGGTCCCGGGGAACCGGGCTCGGGCTGGCGCTGGTCCGGGCGGTCGCCCTGGGGCACGGCGGGGAGGTGCGGGTGCGCAGCACGCTGGGCGCGGGCAGCAGGTTCGAGCTCACCCTGCCCGCGGCCGCACCGTACGGGCCCTACCCGGACGAGATCTCCGAAGCCATCCCGGCTGGCGACCCCTGTGCCCAGGTGAAGCTGCCATGAACGGCGTCGACGCGCCCGCCCCCGGCCTGCCCGTCCCGGGCCCGCGCCGCGTCCCGGGCCCGCGCCGGGTCCCGGGCCTGCGCCGCGTCCCCGGCCTGCGCGGGCGCGGGAAGCGCCCGAACGCAACCGTCCTGGCCGTGGCCGCCGTATGCACCGCGATCGTCGCCGCCGTCGTCGCGATCGACAGCATCGCGCACCACGGCGCCCCCGGCACCGATCCGGCGGCGCCCGCGTTCACGCTGCCGTCGCTGCCCGACCCGGCGCAGCAGGTGTCGCTGAGCGCGTACCGCGGGCGCCCGGTGATCGTGAACTTCTTCGCGTCCTGGTGCGCCCCGTGCCAGCGGGAAACGCCGCTGCTGGCCCGGTTCTACCGCGCTTCGGCCGGCCGGGTCGTGATCATCGGCGTGGACGCGGACGACAGCGCCCCGGCGGCCCGCCGTTTCGTGACCAGCGAGCGGGTCGGGTATCCGGTCGGGTCCGAGTCCGCTCCGGCGGTGGCCGACGCGTACGGCGTGAGCGCGGCCGGTATCCCCGAGACCTTCTTCCTTGACGCGCGGCACCGCATCGTCAAGCGGATCCTCGGCGACGTGACCGCGCAGGAACTCAGCGCGGGCACCGCCCTGATGGACGGCCATCACACGGCGCTGGCCGGCTCAGTGGCCGGCGCCGACGGCACTCAGAATCGAGGCTGACCACCGTGCAGTCACCTCCCCGCGTGAATCCGCCCAACGCGGCGATCCGGCGCACCACGTGGCCGACGCGGCGCTCACCCCGGCTGCTCTTCGCCGTGGCCGCGGCGCTGCTGGCCATCGCCACCGCCGTGGCTCTGGTCCAGCGGCCGTCGACGGCGCAGCGAGCGTCCGACCTGCGCGGGTTCCTGCACGACATGACCACCGACATCGAGTCCTGCGCGGGCGGGGTCAGTGAGTCGCTGACCGCGCTGCACGGGATCGAGTCCGGCTCCAGCCATCAGGTGGCCGACGCGATCAGCGTCGCCCAGTACGGCGCGAGCAACTGCTCGCCGGCCAACAGCATGCAGATCGACGACCTGACCTCCTACCAGGTCACCGAGTCGCTGGCGAGCTTCCACCTGGCCGCGGTGGTCAACGGCCTGGTGAACTGGGCGGCCCCGGACGCGGTGAACGTGCAGACCGATGTGGCGAACGTGCTGGCCGCCCGCACCCCGGCGGCCAGGGACCAGGCCAATGCGGTCCTGACCGGCGCGCTGCGGGCGCTGGATAAGCAGCGGGCGTCCATAGACGCGGCCCTGGAGCACGCCATCACCACGCTGTCCGCCCATGCCGCACCCCCCACGCTGCCGGGATGACGGCATGACCCGCCGGGACGTGCTGTCTTGCCAGAGGAACGGTGACCCACGATGCCGGGCATGAACTCCGGCCTGAACAGCGACAACCCGGCCCTGGTGGCCGCGTTCCGTAGCGCCCTGCTGCATCAGGGGATCCTCGTCCTCGCCGTCTTCGGGGTACTGGCGCTGGCCTGGGCCATGACCAGGGAATGGGCGCGACCGCCGGGCGCCCGGGCGCCAGGCCGCGATGCCGTCCAGGCTGAGCCGTTGTGGCGCCAGGTGCTGCGGATCGGCTTCGGCGTTCTCTGGATCTTCGACGGCTTGCTGCAGGCCCAGCCGGGCATGGCCGGCGGGCTTCCCGCGCAGGTCATCAAGCCGGCTGCGGCGAGCTCACCCGGCTGGGTCCAGCACCTCGTGAACTGGGCGGGCACAAGCTGGTCGTACCACCCGGTCCAGGCGGCCGCCTCGGTGGTCTGGATCCAGATCGGGATCGGTATCTGCCTGATCACCGCGCCGCGAGGACCCTGGTCCCGGCTCGCCGGGCTGGCCAGCGCCGGGTGGGGCCTGGTCGTCTGGACGTTCGGCGAGGCCTTCGGCGGGATCTTCGCGCCCGGGCTGACGTGGCTGTTCGGCGCGCCGGGCGCCGCGGCGTTCTACTGCGCCGCCGGTGCGCTGATCGCCGCGCCCGAGCGCAGCTGGCGCACAGCGGAGCCCGGCCGGGCGACCCTGTCCGTGCTGGGTGCGTTCTTCCTCGGCATGGCGGTGCTGCAGGCCTGGCCGGGCCGTGGCTTCTGGCCGGGACCGGGCCGCAGTAGCACGCTCACCGGCATGGTCAGGTCCATGGCGGCCACCCCGCAGCCCGCCTTGTTCGCCGGGTGGGTCAGCAGCTTCGCGTCCTTCACCGCGGCGCACGGATTCGCGGTGAACCTGTTTGCCGTGATCGCGCTGGCGGCGATCGGCGCGGGCCTGCTGACCGCGGGCGGCGGGCGGCCGGGACTGCTCCGGCTGACGGTCATCCTCATGGCCGGGCTCTGCCTCGCCGACTGGGCGCTGATCGAGGACTTCGGCTTCTTCGGCGGCCTCGGCACCGATCCCAACAGCATGATCCCGATGGCCCTGGTGGGGGTGGCTGGCTATCTGGCGCTGACCCGCACCCCCGTCCCGGTGGCAGACCCGGCGCGCCCGGATCCCGCCCCGCCCGTACCAGCCGGGGCGCTTCCGGCCGGGGCCGCGGCGGCCGGGCCGCCCCCGCCGGCCACGGAGCGGCGCGGCCGGTTCCGGCCGGCTCGCCTGGTGCGGGCGTTCGGCGCGGCGGGCACCCGGGCGGTGCTGACGGCCTGGGCGGCGGCGGTCATCGCGGTGGGCGCGGCGCCGATGGCGCTGGCTCAGACCAGCCGCACCGCCGACCCGATCATCGCCCAGGCGATCGACGGCAACGCGGCCCCGCTCGATTTCAAGGCACCCGCGTTCGCGCTGACGGACCAGTACGGCAGGCCGGCCAGCCTGGCCGGGCTGCACGGCAAGGTGGTCCTGCTCACCTTTCTCGATCCCGTCTGCACCAGCGACTGCCCGGTGATCGCCCAGGAGTTCCGCCAGGCCGACCAGATGCTCGGCGCGGCCGCACGAGACGTCGAACTCGTCGCGATCGTCGCCAACCCGCTGTACCGCTCCGTCGGGTACACCCAGGCCTTCGACCGCCAGGAGCGCCTCACCGGGCTGCCGAACTGGCTGTTCCTGACGGGCTCCCTGGCCCAGCTGCGACAGGCGTGGCAGAACTACGCCATCGGGACGCAGGTCCTGCCGGCCGGCGGGATGATCGGCCACAGCGACGTGGCCTTCGTGATCGACGCGGGCGGGAATACCCGGACGGAGCTGAGCTTCGACCCCGGACCGGGCACGGCCAGCACCGAGTCGTCGTTCGCCGCCGAGCTGACCAGTGCGGCCCAGCAGGTTTCGAAGCAGTCATGAACGCGACCCGCCGGGCTGCTCCCGGCACCAAGCGCACCGCGGCCGGCATCGTGACCGCGGCGGCCTGCGTGCTGGCCGCGGGCTGCGGCACCAAAGCGGCGGCGAACCCGGGCCCGGCGCCGATTCCGGCCGCACCCCCGCTGGCTGCGTCCTTCACCGGCTCCGCGGGGGCCGGCCAGGCGATCGTGGAGATGGGCGGCCCGGCGGCCCAGCAGGACAACTTCTGGGAGCTGTTCGTGCGGCCGGCCGGAGCGGCGCGGTGGCGGCTGGCGACCCCGGCCGGGGTGGCCGACAACGGCGGCCTCGACATCGCCGGCACCGGCGGGTCGCTGGTGACTGGGTTCCGGCCGAGCCAGGATCTCACGTTCTCGCCGCTCGCGACCTCCGGCAACGGCGGCACCAGCTGGTCTCCGGCCTGCCCGGTGACCCCTGGTCTCGCCGACGCGCCCGATGCCCTGGCCGGCGGCCCCGGCGGCCACCTCATCGCGCTGACCAGCAGCGGGACGGCGGAGCTCGGAACCGGCGGCGCGACCACCTGGACCCGCCTGACCAGCGCCGCGGCGCTGGCCGCCACCCCGGCGGGTAAAGCCTGCGGCGTGGGTGGCCTGACCGCAGCCGCGTTCGGCGGGTCCGGAGTCCCGATGCTGGCCGCGAACTGCAGCCGGCCCGGGATCGCGGGCATCTTCGCCGACCGCGGCGGCATCTGGCAGGCGACGGGCCCGGCCGTGCCCGGGTCGGTGGCCGGGGAGGAGATCGACGTGGTCCGGCTCACCGCGGGCGGCGGCGGCGTCGTGGCGCTGCTGCGCGCCGGGTCCGGCGCGGATACCAGCCTGATGGCGGCCTGGCCGGACGGCAGCGGCCGGGCCTGGACCCTGTCGGCTCCGCTGCGCATCGGGACGGCGCAGCTCCACGCCACGTCGTTCGGCCCGGGGACGGCGGCCGGCGTGATCCTGAACGGCGGCCACGGTGCAACGCTGGCCGGCCCGGGATCCACGTGGCGCGCGCTCCCCGCGCTGCCCGCGTGGGCGGCGGCGCTCACCCTCGGGCCGGGCGGGACCGTGGACGCGCTCGCGGCGCACGCCAGCACGTTCACGGACTGGCGGCTCGGGCCGCGCGGCTCCGGATCGGGCACCGCCGGATCGGGCACCGCCGGATCGGGCACCGCCGGGCTACGTACGGCCGGATGGAGCCTGGCGCAGACGATCCACGTCAGCATTCCCTACGGCTCGTCGGGGTAGGCGGCCATGAGCTACCTGATCGATCACTGGTCGTTCGATCCGTTCCTGATCGTCGCGATCCTGGTGGCCGGATGGCACGAGATCGGCCTGGCCCGGCTGGCCCGGCGGTCCCGCCCCGAGCGCACCCGCGAGCGCAGGCTGCGCTCGTTCTGGTTCTACGGCGGGCTGGTGATGCTGCTGCTCGCGGTGGAGTCGCCGGTCGATTACTGGGCCGACGACTACTTCTTCGTGCACATGATCCAGCACCTGCTGCTGATGTTCGCGGCGCCGACGCTGATCGTGGCCGGGGCTCCGTGGCAGCCGCTGCTCGACGGGCTGCCGGGCCGGGGCGGCCGCAGCGCGACCGCCGGCGTGCTGCGCGGCGGCTGGTCGCGGCCGCTGCGCGCGGTGGCCGGCTGGCTGCTCCGGCCGTGGGTCTCCGTGGTGGCGTTTAACGTGGTGATGCTGGCCTGGCACGTCCCCGCGCTGTTCGACCTGGCGGAGAACAACCAGGCCGTGCACATCTGGCTGATGCACGCCAGCTTCTTCCTGGTGGGGGTGCTGTTCTGGCTGCAGTTCATCCCGTCTCCCCCGTTCCGGATGCGGATGCCGCCGGTCTCTCAGGCGGTGGCGCTGGTGGCCACGAACGTGATCATGTGGATCCTGGCCATGTCGATGAGCCTGCTCACCCAGGTCGCCTGGTATCCGGTCTACGGCCACATCCCCGGCGTCACGCTCCCGCCGTTCGCCGATCAGCAGATCGGCGCGGGGATCCTCTGGGTCTGCGGGGATTTCTGGGCCATCCCGTGCCTGATCGTGGTGGCCCGCCGCATCATCAACGCCGACGGCACCATGGGCTCGGCCGTGGACCGGATCCTCGGCCGTGGCGTCCCCGGCGAGACCGCCTCCGCCCGCACCGGCTGGACCACCCGCTCCCGGCGATGAGCCGCGCCGGATCTGGACGGCGTTCTCAAGATCCGAGTCCTGCTGTACGCCGGCAAGCCCAGCTGGGACCTACCCGCTACCGGCGCTCCCCCGTAAAGTCCGATGGGTTGGCTACCGGGTCTTCTCCTTGTCATGCACTTGCGGTGCGGGCTGTGGATGCCTGGTCTCGAGTCGGAGGGTTAGCGCGCTCCAGCGGCACGAAGCAGCGCAAGGGTCCTGTCGAAGCGTGCGCTCGCCGCGACCGCGAGAGGCGTCCGTCCTCTCGCGTTCTTCGCGTTTGGATCGGCGCCGAGCTCCAGCAGGGCCGCGACGGCGGCGGGGTGCTCGCCCTTGTCCGCGCGACAGGCCATAGTTAGCGGCGTCTCCTGGCCGCGGATGGGAACGTTGAGATCGAATCCCCGCGCAACGAGAAGCTCGGCGATCGTCCGATCGGTGTGCAACGGGCCGAGGCTCTCTGCGCGGGCGGCCTCGGCGCCCTGATCAAGCAGGAGCCGAACTAGTTCGATCGAGCCCTGGCTGGCAGCCGAAGTGAGGAGCCTTCCGCCCGACGTGCGCGCGTCGGCTCCGCTGGCGAGCAACAGGCGCGCGGCAGCGACGGACCCTCCGTCTACCGCGTAATGCAGGGGTGTGACCGGGTGGAAGTCCTCGTGCGGTGACTGCACGTCCGCTAGCCCCTCGTTGATATGCGCTCGAAGCGCGTCGAGCTGACCCAGGAACGCGGTGCAGAACACGTCTACCTGCGCGCCCTGATCGAGCAGGTATTGCGCGACCTCGGCTCGGCGTGATCGCACCGCGATGCAGTAGGGGGAGACCATCACCTGGATAACGTGAATCGCCGAGCCGGGGATCTCGACGTCCGCGCCCTGGGCGACGAGCCAGCGGACGAGCGCCAGCCGTCCGCGCCGAGCTGCCGTCCAGAGCATCGTGACACCGTCTCCGCCGCGCTGATCGATCAGCCCGGGATGCTCCCCGACGAGGGAGGCGACGGCATCAACATCGCCCCTGCCCGCCAGCACAAGCGCCTGTTTGAGCACGTCCTTGGGTGCACCGTCGTTCACGAGGCGCGCCGCAGGCCCCCGCAACAGGTCCATAACGGCGGCTTGCGCGCTCTGACCGACGCCGGCCGCCTGCATGGCTGCGCCGAGGTGGCTGAGCCACCGAGCGGACTCGCTGGCCGTGATGAGGCGATGCAGATGGCGGCGCTGTACGCCGACATCTCGGACGCCGCTCACCTCACCTCCGAAGATCGTCCCGAAAAACTGCTTCAGACGTTCCCGTTCGCCCGGGCGACGGCTTCGAAAGTGGCGAGCGAGCTCCCGATCGCGCTCGAGACGGTCGTAGAGCCCATCGACGATCACGCCGATACCCGGACGTTCGCCAAGAGCTACGAAGAGGCCGGGGCCAGCGGGCATCGGCGGCTCGGCGGATGTGCGCGCCATGCCGCGCATCATCAGCTGCAGGCTGAACCGCGTCAAGCCGGCGCACGACGCGCAGCGGCGTCCCGCCCACCTGCATGGTCTGTTCGCGCACGTAGCCATCCCTGACAGGCGTGTCCATTCCTCCCCGGACACGCCGCGGCTACCGGCGTCTGTGACGGCAGTCACACGGTTACGGGGATAGTAACGATGATTCGAGATATTACGCGATAGGCCACGTCCACTTAGCGCGACCACCGGACCGCGACCGAGATCACCTCTGCCGGGAACCGGAAGCCAGCAAACACCGCGGACTTACCCGACGACGCCACCGAACCAGTCTCCCGCCCGCTGCGATCGGCCAACGCAACGCTGCCTCCCTCACTCGCCGAGGCTCGAGCAGCCGAGCCGAGCCGAGCCGACATCGTTGCCCTGGTCAGGTCGCGCCGAGGATCGGCTCATGGGGCATGATCAGGGCATGCAAAGGCGGAAGGTGTGGCCTGCGCGCTACCGGGTGACGGCGCGGTGTTGTGGTCATCGGGGCTAACCTGCCTGACCCGCTTTAAATTCTGAGAGTAGATATTGGTGGCAGGCCAGCCATGAGTGCCGCCACGCTGCAAGGGGTGATCCGATGAGCCAGAGCACCAGCCTCGGCGAGGGCCCGCACTCGCCACTGCGGGAAGTTGCCGAGCAGATCAGGCACCTGTGGTGGATACCTTTCCTCACGGGCCTCATCTCGATCGGGCTTGGGCTCGCGATCTTGGCCACCGACTGGACCGTGCATGCCCTGGTCATCATCACGGGCCTGGTCTTCGTCATCCGCGGGATAGCGCTCGCATTCAGTCCGGCGTATGCGGGGAGGACGTCCGGCGAGCAAGTCGTTGCCGGGATCGCCGGAGTCATCGCCGGTGTCGTCCTCGTCGCCTGGCCTGGCCCGTCCCTGCTCGTCCTGGCCTTTTTCGTCGGCGCATGGCTTGCTGTGTCCGGCAGCTTCCACGTCGTCACCTCCGTCTCCCGCCGCCGTGAGCTACCACACTGGGGATTCACCTTCTCGCTTGGCGTGATCGAATTGCTGCTCGGGATCTGGGCGATGCGAAGGCCCGAGGCAACCCTGGCGCTGCTGATCACGATCATCGGCCTGTGGGCAGTGGTAACGGGCGTCATCTACTGCGCGCTCGCCTTCGAGATCCGCAGCACCGCCCAGGCGCTTGCCAAGGCAACGGACGTCACGGAGCGCGATGCGGCTCAGATCGCCGACCGGCTCGACCGGCTCGCACGGCTCCACGCGGAAGGCATGCTGTCCACGGAGGAGTACACGCAGCTCAAGGCCTCACTGCTCGCGGCCAACACGTCTGCGCATGCCGGCCACAAGCCGAGGGGCGCGGCCAGCAGTGGCCCCTGAGCCCTTCAGCCGTAGATGCGTGCCCGTTGCCTGATGCGCTTCGTGCGCTAATTGCGGCCAAGCCCCTGCCGCCGCACCGTGAGCTCAGCGTCGTGCCGATCATGCTGAATGAAGGCTGCTCGCTGCGCGGCACGCGCACGCGTCCGGTCGGCGGCATGAGAGGTCGGCCGCGACTGAATATCCCGGACGCGGCCGGCGGCTCGATAGGGTGCCGGCCGAAGCGCCATCGGGGAGTTTCGCAACCCCGAACACGGCACGACGCGGGGAGCGGGGCGCTATGGGTGTGCGGGCGGAAGCGGGCGGCTACGTGTTCGCGGGCGGAAGCGGGCCGAGTTTCTCGCCGGTGAGGCGGTGGAGGATCTCGCGGCCGATGGGCAGGGCGGCGGTGGCCGCGGGTGACGGCGCGTTGAGGACGTGCAGGATCGACCCCGGTCCTTCCCCTTGCTCGACGAAGAGGAAGTCGTCGACCAGCGTGCCGTCGGCGCGTACCGCCTGGGCCCGGACCCCGGCGCCGGCCGGCGTCAGGTGCCCGGCGCGGACGTCGGGCAGCATCCGCTGGATCTGCTTGACCATCGCGCGCTTCGACAGCGACCGGTGCATCTCGCCGAGGCCGTAGCGCCAGTGCTTCCTCGCGAGCCTGGCCATCCCCGGATAGGTCAGCGACTGCGCCAGCTCCCGGGGCCGGACGGTGCCCCACGAGTACCCCTCGCGCGCCAGCGCCAGCACCGCGTTCGGGCCGACGTGCACGTGCCCGTCAATGCCGCGGGTGGCGTGCACGCCGAGAAACGGGAACGCCGGGTCCGGGACCGGATAGATGAGGCCCTTGACCAGCTCGGCCGCATCCCCGGTGAGGCCCGAGTACTCCCCCCGGAACGGGATGATCCGCACGCCCGGGTCGGCACCCGACGCCAGCGCCAGCTCGTCACCGTGCAGCCCGCCACAGACCACCACCCGGCCCGCCAGCAGGTCCCCGCCATCCGTGTGGACGACCACCGTACCGGCCCGGCGGACCGCGCGCCGGACGGTGCGGCCCAGGAAGATCTCGCCGCCGCTCTTGATGATCAGCTCACCGAGCTTTTCCGAGATGGCGCGGTAATCGCAGATCCCGGTGGACGGTACCCACAGCGCCGCGATCCCGCGGACGTGCGGTTCGTGCGCACGCATGCCGCGGGAGTCGAGCCGGTGATTCTCGACGCCGTTGGCGTTTCCGCGCCGCTCGAGTTCCGCCATCCGCGGCAGTTCGCCCGGGTCGGTGGCGACGACGAGCTTGCCGCTCACCGTGTGGGGCAGGTCGTGCGCACGGCAGAACACCACCGTCTCCGCGCACCCGGCCGGGGCGAGCCGCGCCTTGAAGCCGCCCGGCGCGTAGTAGAGCCCGGAGTGGATGACGTTGGAGTTGCGGCCCGTCTGGTGGCTGGCCAGCCGCGGCTCGCGCTCGATCACGGCGACACTGTGCCCGGCCCGGACGGCGGCATGCGCCGTGGCCAGGCCGACGATGCCGCCCCCGGTCACCACCACGTCGAACCGCGCTGTACCGCTCACGGCTGGAAGCTTAGCCTGGCCAGGTTCTGGCCGGCGCTGGGTCAGCCGCCCTCGATCACCGGCGGGACGCAGCCGGGCGGCAGGCCCCAGACGTTCTCGTCCTCGTACTCCCACACGTGCCGGGTCCGCTCCTGGTCCGGCTGGCCTGAGCCGCCTCCGGCCATCGGCATCCCGCCGAGACCGTTACGCCCAGGCGAATCGCCGGATCCGGGTGTCACCAGGACATCGGCGGCCACCGCGGGCGAACTGGCCACCTCCCCCGCCGGGACGGCCCCGATCCCCGGCGCGGTCACGGGCAGGTCCGGCAGCGGGGTCACCCCGCCAGTCAGGCCGCCGTCCAGGCCGAGCGCTTCCGGCAGCGGGAACGCGCCCGCCGGGGCGCCGGTCACGTCGGCAACCTCCGGCAGCGGGGACGCTCCGCCGGCCAGGCCATCGCCCAGAGTGGGAAGTTCGGGCAGCGGGCTGGCTCCGGCCGTCCCGTCGCCCAGGGCAGCGACGTCCGGCAGCGCTCCGTCCCCGGCCGCGCCCTGGACGCCGGGCAGCATGCCGGCCGTCGCCGGATCCTCGCCGTGGCGCGCGGCGGTACCGCCACCGCGGCCGCCGCCAGCGGCGCCGGAACCGGAGAGCCCCGGCACCATCGGCACCGGCGAGGCCGCACTGACCCCCAGGTTGCCTGTCCCGGACGCCGCGGCCGCCGGAGTTACGGGCACCGGCGCCGCACCCGGCGCGCCGCCCGGCACCGGCGCGGCGCTTTGCAGGCTGCTGACGGCGGGGACCGGGGTCCCGGCGGCGCCGGGAACGGCACCGGCCACACCACCGGGCAGGCCGGCGCTGTCCGCACCCGGCACGGTCCCGGCATCGGCGGCCGCGGGGGTGGACCCGGCACCGCCCGCTCCGGGACCGGATCCCGTGCCGCCGGAGCCGCGCGCGGCTCCGGCGGCGCCTGCGCCCGGCGCCGCTCCGGTGCCCGCCACCCGGGCCAGGCTGTTGCTCCCGGTGCCCCGGCGGCCGTTCACCGGGCCGGCCACGCCCGCGCCACCCGTCCCGGCGGCGCCACCCGTCCCGGCGGCACCAGCCGCGCCCCGGGTGCCGGCGTCCGTGCCGCCGCCCGTGCCGTTCCGGGCCTGCGCGCCCGCTGCACCGGCCGCCGGCGGATTGGTGACGCCGCCGATCTGATCGGGAAGAGCGGCGTTGGCCGTGACCAGGTAGCCGCTCAGGGCACTGAGGTACTTCTGCGCCTGAGCCTGCGCGGCCGCGTCACCGGCACCGGTGAGGAGGGCGTCGAGGCCGCCTACGGCGGTGCCGGCCATGGCACCGGCCGGGCCGGCCACGACCACGCCGGCGATGCCCCCGGCGGCCGCGTCGGCGGCCACCGCGGATCCGGTGCCCGGCGTCTGGAGCTGCTGGAACTTCGGCAGCACCTGGGTGCCGAGCCAGGTCAGCACCGAGCCGGTCTGCGCCGCCTGGGTGGCCAGTGTTGCGGTCTGGTCGTGCAGCTGCTGGAACCTGGTCATCGCGGTCCGCGCGGCGGTCCCGGTCCAGTTCTGGGCCAGCGTCTGCGCGTGCCGGGTCAGGCTGGCCGCCATCGCGGCGAGCACGTCGCCCAGGCTGGCGTGCGCGGCCCCGGCCTCGGCCACGGCGCCGGGATCCAGGCGGTGCAGGATGTTCATGATCTCTGCCGTCGTCATCCCGGCCCCGCTGGACGGCGGCACGTTGTTCGTCTTGGCCGGGGTGGCCGGGGTGGCCGGGGTGGCCGGGGTCATGGTCGTTTGCGTCATCTGCGTTCCCGTTCCGCACCGCCCAGAGCGGCGGCGACGCCGTGCACTGCCTGCGTGCTGTCCGATTCGGCCACGTCGTAAGTAGCGGCCGAATCGGCCAGGTTGGCCGCCGCGGCCTGGTGCCCGTCGCCCGCCTGCACGCTGGCGTTCAGGCAGCCGTTATGGGCGTTGGCCACGTTGCCGCTGAACGCGTCGGCGGTCGGCCACCCCTGCAGGGAGCTGACGCCGGCACCGGCCCGCCGTACCTGGCTGACCGCTGAGTCCAGGGTCGCGAGCTCGGACCGCATCGCCGCCGCGACACTGCGGAGCACGTCACGGCTGACCGTGACCTGCCCGCCGCCGGCCGGCTGCGGCGCCGTCCACGGCGGGGCCGCGGTCACGGCGGCCGGCTTCCCGGTCACCTGCGGGACCGGTTCTGGTCCCCCGGCCGGGTCACCGGCGGCCGCGAACCTGTCGCCCGCCGCGGTGAAATTGCCGGTCGCCGCGTCGGAAAAACCGGCCAGGATATTCTCCAGGCCCTGGAGTCCGTCACCGCTCATGACCGTCCTCCCGTACCTCCCGTACCGGCCGGGGCCGCGACCGGGCGCGCCACGCGCGGCCCGTCTCTGCCCACGTTCCGGAACGGGCAATCAGCCGCTCCACAGCGCGGTGTTCCGCGACTCGGCGTTCATGTAGTTGGAGTTCGCCGTGCCGATCACGCCCCCCAGCTGGCTCAGGACCTGCGCCATGTTCGCCATCGCCGCGTTCCACTGCGCCTGGGCCTGGTAGTAGGCCTGCTGTGCCGCGCCGTCCCACCGCGACAGGGAAGACCGCAGCTGGGACTCCAGTGACGACACCTCGGACTGCAGCGAGGAGTAGGTCCGCTGGAAGTCGGCCTCCCCCTGCTCGAGGGTGCCGAACACCGCCATCGTGTATTCGCTCATCCGCCTGCCCTTATCCGTTCAGCAGACCCGCGACCCGGGTCACCTGGCTGGTGTTGGTCTCTTCCGTGGTCTGGTAGGTGCCGTGCGTCGAGACCAGCTTTTCCTGGATCGACTGCAGCGCGTTGAGCACCTTCGCGAAGTCGGCCGTGAAGGCCTCGTACGTGTTCGAGAACGCGGTCGCGGCCTGTCCCTGCCAGCCGCCCTGCAGCTGGCTGGCGTAGCCGTTCATGCTGGACTGCAGTCCCTGGATCACCGAGACCGCCTGCTCGACCTGGCTGGACGCCGTGGCCATGGCCGCTCTGTCGACGGCGGATTCGCCCGCTGCCATCCGGGCCACCTCACTTCCCCGCGCCGGCCCGTTCCCTGTGCCAAATGTCAGCCGCCGAATTGGCCTTCCGTCACTCACCAGATCGGCGCCGTGCGAGGCGGCCGGCTCATATTCCCCGCTCATCGGGAGGAACGGGATCATCCGGGCGCTGGTTCATTCCGGGCGAACTTGTTCATCGGCACATTCTTGTGACGTGTGAGGCGTACTGCGATGAGCGAGGGCGGTGGGGCGACCTCATGGTGCCGCGGGCTGGCTTCCCGGCCAGGTCGAGCCGGATGACGTGGCGGGCGCTGACCACGTCCCGTTCGGGATGTTTCTAAGAATCCAGCATGAACCGGGCCTGTTCCGCGGCCGTGATCCCGGTATGGACCGGACGCGGCGAAAGGTGACGCAATGGCGGACGGGTTCTCAGTCGACCGGGCCGCACTGAACGAGACGGCGCAGGGGATCAATAACACGATCGGCGCGCTGAAAGGCCTCGGATTCGACGAGACGGCCGAGGTGGGGCGGGGGTTTTCCGGGCTCGCGCTGCCGGGCCTGCAGACCGGCGACGCGGGCCTGGCGCAGGCGCTCGGCAGCTTCTGTGATCGCTGGTCGTGGGAGGTCCGGACGCTCGTCCAGGACGGGAACCAGTTCGCCGCGCGGCTGGGGATCTCGGCCGGGGTCTACGCCGACACCGAGAACTACCTGACCGGAGTGGCCAAGAACGTGACCGACGCGCTCGCCGGGGACCCGCACCTGACCGATGGCCAGGCGGCCGCCGCGTCCTGGTCGCAGGACGCGGCCGAGGTCACCGGGGCGCAGACGCCTGAGGGTGCCATGACCTGGTCGCAGGCCGGCAGCGCGGCGGCCCAGCAGTGGAAGGCCGTGGGGCGCACCGCGGCCAACGGGGAGCTGGGCGTCAATCGCACCCTGGCCAGCCTGACCGGGAACGGGGCCTGGCTCAGCCAGGAAGAAAACCGGCTTTTCGGGCCGCCGCCGTCCGGCGGCAGCCCGCGCGGGGCTGGGTGAGCCACGGTGGGAAATCCGTTCGAGACGCTGTGGAACGACGCCAAGCAGGCCACGGGCATGACCATCAGCGGCGGGGCGCACCTGCTCGGCGACGGCCTGAACGCGGCCGGGCTGACGGGCGCGGCCCAGACGGTGGACACCCTCGGCGACAAAGCGGGGTACGCGCTGGGCGCGGACGTTCCGGAACTGCAGCTCGGCCAGACCTCCGACCCGGCCGAGCTGGTGCACGGGGACCCCGCCGCGATCCGTTCGTCCGCCAGCCAGCTGCGCACGTTCTCCTCGGCCTTCGGCGAGACGTCGGCCGGCCTGAACGGGCTGGACACCGCGCACTGGACCGGTTCGGCGGCTGACGCGTTCCGCGCGAAGTTCGCGCCGCACCCGGCGAAATGGCAGGACGCGTCGTCGGCGACCGGGACCACGTCCGGGGCGCTGGAGTCGTACGCGGTAGCGGTGGAATCGGCTCAGGGCCAGGCCAGGCAGGCCGTCGGCCTGTACGCGCAGGGACAGCAGGCCACCGCGGCGGCCCAGGCCGCCTACAACCAGCAGGTCGCCACGTACAACAGCGCGGCGCAGGCCTACAACACGCAGCTGGCGGCCGGGCAGAATCCGGGCACACCACCGGCCGAGCCCGCGCCGTTCACCGACCCCGGCGAGCCGATGCGGCAAGAGGCGCAGCAGCTCCTCAGCGAAGCCCGGTCGGCCCGGGACATCGCGGCCGCAACCGCGACCAACGCGATCAGGCCGGCCATCGAGCTGGCACCCGCCGAGCCGTCCTTCTGGTCCCAGCTGGGCAGCGACGTGTCCGACGCGGTGCAGGTGGGAAATCTGGCGTCGATCTCGTTCGCGGGCGGGGCCGTGGACGGGGTGGCCGACATCGTCAAGTTCGCCCGTTCCATCGACCCGGCCGATTCGTGGAACATCGAGCACCCGGCCGAGTACGTGGCCGGCCTGTCCAGCACCGCCGCCGGGCTGGCCAACGACGTGATCAACCCGCAGGACCTGGTGCATCCCCTGGTGGGCACCGGGTGGGGCAGCGACCCGGCGCAGGCCCTCGGCCGCCTCGTGCCGAACGTCGCGCTGGCCGTCGCCACCGACGGGACCAGCACCGCCGCGGACGCGGGCAGCGTCGCCGAGCGAGCGGCCCTCGGGTCCAGCGAGGACGCCGCCGCGGCCGGGCTGGACGGCGTGGCCGGCGATCCGGCGGCCGCAGCCCGGCCGGCAGGCGACGTCCCGACCGCCGGCGACCCGGTCGACGTCGCCACCGGCGACGTGATCCTCGCGCAGGCCGACGTGACGCTGCCCGGGCTGCTGCCGCTCGTGGTCGAGCGGATGCACCGGTCCTCGTGGCGGGCCGGGCGCTGGTTCGGCCGTTCGTGGGCGTCGACCTTCGATCAGCGTCTGCAGGTCAGGGGCGGCCGGGTCATTGGGGTGTTCGCCGACGGGCGGGTGCTGATCTGGCCGGGTGACCGCGGGGCCGGTGGGGTCGGGTCTGGTGGGGTTGACGGGTCTGATGGGGTTGGCGGGTCTGATGGGGTTGGCGGGTTTGATAAAGCTATTGGGGTTGAAAGGGTTAACGGGGTTGGCCGGGTCGATGGGGCTGGCGGGGTCCGCGGCGGCGACCTGGGCGGGGACGAGACACCGGCGGTGCTGCCGGTGACCGGGGCGCCGTGGCCGCTACGGCGTGAACCGGGCGGGGCCTGGACGGTGACCGACCCGCAGCGCGGCCTGGTGTGGCGGTTCGCGCGGCGCCCGGGTTACTTCTTCGCCGAGCGGTCAGGGCGAGCTGCCGCTGGTGGCGGTGACTGACCGGGCCGGGCACGAGATCAGCTTCGGCTACGACGGGGCCGGGACGCCGGCCTGGGTCTGTCATTCCGGCGGCTATCTCGTCCGGGTGAACGTCGCGGACGGCCGGGTGACCAGCCTGGCCCTCGGCGAGCCGGGCGGCGTGGCTGGCGGGGACGGCCGGGACGCCGTGGCGGGCGGGGACGGCCGGGACGGCGTGGCGGGCGGGGACGGCCGGGACGGCGTGGCGGGCAGGGACGGCCGGGACGGCGTGGCGGGCAGGGACGGCCGGGACGGCGTGGCGGGCAGGGACGGCCGGGACAGGCGGGACGGGCAGGACGGGCGGGACGGCGGGGAGACGCCGCTGGTCAGCTACAGCTACGACGAGGACGGGAACCTGGCCGGCGTCGTCAACTCCTCCGGCGAGCCGCTGCGGTTCAGTTACGACGAGGCGGCCCGGCTGACCGGATGGCAGGACCGCAATGGTCACTTCTACGGGTACGGCTACGACGATCAGGGCCGTTGCGTGCGCGGCGAGGGCTCCGGCCAGGCACTCTCGGGCACGTACCGTTATCACCCCGATGCCCGCGTCACCACCTGGACGGACGTCTCCGGGGCGGTTACCACCTACCGGCTCAGCGGCTGTGCCCGGGTCGCCGCGATCACCGACCCCCTCGGGCACGCGACCGGCTGGGAGCACGACGCGCGCGGACGGGTCACCGCCTGCACCGACCCACTGGGCCGGGTCACCCGGTACAGGTACGACACGCGGGGCAACCTGACCACCGTCACCCGTCCAGACGGCAGCCAGGTGCACGCCGAGTACGACGAGCGCAGCCTGCCCGTGCGCCTGGCCGATCCCGCCGGGCACACCTGGCAGCAGGAGTACGACGCGCGCGGCAACCGCACCCGGGTCACCGCGCCCGACGGGGCCGTCACCAGATTCAGCTCCGACGGCCACGGGCATCTGGCCAGCGTCACCGACCCGGCCGGCGGCGTGACCCTGGTTGCGTGCGACCGGGCCGGCCTGCCGGTGGAGGTGACCGGCCCGGACGGGACGCGCGCCCGCTGTGAGCGGGACCGGCTCGGCCGGGTCAGCCGCATGACGGGGCCGGACGGCGGAATCATCAGGCTGACCTGGACACCGGAGGGACGGCTGTCGTCCCGCGCGTTCCCGGACGGCACCGCGGAGTTCTGGAACTACGACGGGGAAGGGAACCTGACCCGGCACCTCAGCCCGGGCGCCGGCCTGACCCGGTACGAGTACGGGCCCTTCGACCAGCTCGTGGCGATGACCGGGCCGGACGGCTCCCGCAGCGAGTTCGGCTACGACCACGCGCTGCGCCTCACCGGCGTCGTGCACGGCGGCCTCACCTGGCATTACGACTACGACCTGGCGGGCCGGCTGCTCGCCGAGACCGACTACAACGGGGCCACCACCCGGTACGAATACGACCCGGCCGGGCAGCTGACGAGCCAGCTCAATGCGTGCGGCCAGCGGATCACGTTCGGTTATGACCAGCTGGGTAACGTAACCGAACGAAACGCGGACGGGGTGCCCACGACATTCGGCTACGACGTAGCCGGGCGCCTGGTCTACGCCCGGAACCCGGACGCCGAGGTCTGGCTCGACCGCGACAAGGCCGGACGGGTCAGAGCCGAGACATGCAATGGCCGCACCCTCACCTCGGAGTACGACGCGGCCGGGCGGCGGCGGCGCCGGATCACCCCGTTCGGGGCCGTCACACAGTGGGACTACGACCAGGCCGGGCAGCCGGTCCTGCTGACGGCGGGCGGTCACCAGATCCGGCTCGGTTACGACACGGCCGGCCGGGAGACCCGGCGTGAGCTACCGGGCGGCCTGGTCCTCGCCCAGGCCTGGGACCAGCGGGGCCGGCTCACCGTGCAGGCCCTGACCGCGGGGACCGCAGGGACCGCAGGGACCGCAGGGACCGCAGCGTCTAGGGGTCTCCCGGATCTGCCAGAGGGCCCAGTGGCCGGCGGCCAGGTGCTGCAGCGGCGTGCCTACGCCTACAGCGGCGACGGCTTCGTCACCGCCATCGATGATCTCCTGGCCGGCTCGCGCAGGTTCGGCCTGGACCAGACGGGCCGGGTTACCGCGGTCAACGGGCCGGGCTGGGGCGAAAGCTATGCCTACGATCCGGCCGGTAACGTCTCCGCGGCCACCTGGCCCGCACCGGCGCCCGGCCCGGCCGGGGCCATGCCCGGCCACGACGCGCAGGGGCCGCGTGAGGTCACGGGGACGCTGATCACGCGGGCGGGGAACGTCCGCTACCGGCACGACCGCCAGGGCCGAGTCGTCCAGCGGCAGGTCGTCCGGATCTCCCGCAAGCCAGACACCTGGCACTACCACTGGGACGCCGACAGCCGGCTGGCCGCCGTCACCACCCCGGACCACACCGCCTGGCGTTACCGCTACGACCCGTTCGGGCGCCGGATCGCCAAGCAGCGGCTCACCCCCGACGGGGACATCGCCGGGCAGACCGACTTCACCTGGGACGGCACCGTCCTGGCCGAGCAGGCCACGACGACCGCAGAGCCGGGCCAGCATCAGGTCATTACCTGGGACTACCGTCCCGGCAGCTTCACCCCGCTGACCCAGGCCGAGCACATGTCCCCGGGCGAGCTGAGCGAAGCCCCGCAGGAGCAGATCGACCAGCGGTTCTACTCGATCATCGCCGACCTCATCGGCACCCCGGCCGAGCTGGCCGCCCCCGACGGGACACTGGCCGGCTGCCAGCGGCACACCCTGTGGGGCACCACCGTGTGGGACCCTGGCGGGGCCCAGACCCCGCTCCGGTTCCCCGGCCAGTACGCCGACCCGGAGACCGGCCTGCATTACAACCAGCACCGGTATTACGACCCGGCGGCGGGGAGCTACCTGACCCCAGACCCGCTCGGCCTGGCCCCGGCACCGAACCCGCACACCTACGTCTCGAATCCCCAGGTCCTGGCCGACCCCCTGGGACTCGCGCCCTACAACACTTCTCCTGACCTTGGCATGGATCCTGCTACTGGCGCTTTTCGTCAAAGTGAGTACGATACGGCGATGCGCATTCAGCAGGAACGTTCCGTTGTCCTCCAGCGATCAAGTAATCCAGGTGTCGACTGGGTTGACGCGATGGGAAATACCTACGACGCTGTAGGCAACTTTAGCTCGAAGTATTTCGACCAGCAATGGCCTAATCTGCAGACCCGAATACTTGACCACATGGCCAAAGCAGACTTCGTTCCAGTCGACGTGTCAGGTTTCACGAAGCAGCAGATCGCCCAGGTCCAACAGTTCATACGCCCTCTTGGGCCATCCGTTTTCCTGGTAGGGCAGTGATGTCGGGAACTGTCTCGCTGTCTCCTGATACGCGATGGGCTGCAGCATCATGGCTGTTCGATTGGGTATTGAAAACCATCGCAACCGAGGCTGGCGACACCGAGCTGGCCGGACACCTAACCGGCCTGGTTGATGAAAATCTGGGCTGGTTCGCCGTTACCGATATCCCTCTCGACCAGCAGCGGAAAGTCCGCCGTGTTATCAAGGAGGATCTCATCGAAGACGCGCGGCGGGATTTCCCGGCGACTATGCGTGGCCGGCCAGAAACATTGAGGCACCTGGAAGATCTAGTCGCTATGGTTTCCTCCATTAGCGATGGCTAGCCCCCGCCCATCCCTGTTTACGGGCAGAGTTTTGGGTCGTATGGGCAGCGTCGGTTTTTTATCTGACATTCCGCGATTTGGGTGGCAGGATCGCGCTATGGGTACTGATGATGCGCTGGTGGCGGTGCTGCCCGGAAAACCGGCACACCATGCCAGCACACTTCAACCACGCCCGCGAGGACCCGCGACACGCCCGAGACCGCCAACTTAAGAACCGACGCTGCCCATGTGCAAGAAGTCTGTCTGTAGGTGCCGGAGAGACGAGCGCGCGCACTTTCGGCCCGAGTGGCCAAGGCGTCAGCCGGCTGCCGCCGCGGCCGCGGGGGCGGTGGCGGTGGCGGTGGCGGTGGCGGCGTTGGGGTTGAGGGCGGGACCGGAGGGGAGCAGGTCGAGGAGGGCGGCCGGCAGCACGGTGGACTGCGTCTTCAGGTCGTAACCGAGGACCGCGGCGACGCTCTGCGACGACAGGGCGTACCGGGTGGCCCCGGTGACCAGGAAGTACGAGGTCACCCCGGATGCGGTGCTGCCCGGCGCGGCGCCGGCCAGGGCGCCGTGCGCGGGCGGCAGCCATACCTGGCTGACCGACGCCGCCGACGTGGCCCCGGTCGGGGTGGCCCCGGTCGGGGTGGCCCCGGCCGGGGTGGCCCCGGCCGGGACGGTGCCGCCGGTAATGATCTGCCGCTGCAGCCCGGGCCCGTAGCGGACGCACAGCGCCGAGGTGACCGGGGCCAGGGCCGGAACCGTGGACGGCAAGCCGTTGGCCGGGATCGGGGTGCCGGACAGGTCGCCGGTCGCCATGGACGGGGAGATCGGGCGCTGGGCCGGTGCGCCGGGTTCCCGCTCCAGCAACTGCGCCTGGGTGGCGGAGATTTGCGCCAGCTTCCCGCTGGCCAGCAGGACGTAGTCCTGGGCCGCCGCGCCGCCGCCGCTGGGCTGGCCGTACACCTGGCCTGCCGTCGCCGGGGTGCCGCCCGGGCCGGTCACCACCGTGCCCTGGCCCGGGATCTGGGGGGCGGTGAAGTCCGGGCCCTGGGGCAGCGCGTCCAGCCAGGCCAGCGGGACCGTCTGTACCTGCATCGCGGGGAACAGGGTCTGCGCGACCTGGGGCTGGATGAGCAGCCGGGCACCGTTCCAGAGCACCCAGTCCCCGGCCTGGCCGGTGGTGGCCAGTTCGGCGCTCGCCGCGCCGAGCGCGGTGCCGCCGACCGAGCGGCCGCCGACCAGCGTGGTGACGCCCGAAGCCGCGCACACCGCCCAGGGGCCTGACACTAGGTCACTGGCGCCGGGCAGGTCCTGTGGCAGGCCCGCGACGCCGATCGTCGGCCCGATCGAGTAGTGCGACAGCGACGCCTGGCTGACATTCACCCGGCGGACGCTGGCGGAGTCCAGCGCGAGCAGCGCGGAGGCTTCGTTCAGGGCCGGGCACAGCTTGCCGCCGTCACACGGGACATACGCGGTGGCACTCCCGGAATCGATCACCAGCGTGCCCGGGCGGGTCAGCCCGCTCGCGCTGCCCGGGGCGATCAGCCCGAGCACGGCGAACACGCCCGCGGCGATCGCGCCGACCAGCACGCCGGAGATGGTGCCGAGGTTGAGGCGGCGCAGCGGCTGGTTCGGTGAATCAGGCTCCCCGCAGATCAGGGCCAGCGCCGACCGCTGGGTCATCAGCCGGTGTGCCTGGAGCAGGTCCTTGCGGTTCTGCACGAGGTCACCCGCCGAGCCCGTGCAGGAAACCGAATACCCCCGCCACCCCGAGCGCCAGCGGGACCAGGCTGATGATCAGGGCCGTGTCGCAGACGTCGGCCGCGCGGCCCCAGAACGGCGACGGCCGGTGCGCCGGAAGCCAGATGCCGGTGCCCACCACGATCACGGTGGCCGCGACGAGCGCCAGCAGGTCGGGGCCCGCGGCGCGCATCGAGCGGCCGGCCAGGACCACGGCCAGCCAGGTGAGGCTGCCGTAACCGGGGATCACCAGCCACAGCCGCTGGGCCCGGCCCCGGAACACCCGGGAGCGCAGCAGCAGCGCGCCCGCCAGCGCGGCGCACATCACCGGGGCCAGGCCGCTGCGGCCCAGCGCCAGCACGATCCCGGCGCCGGCGCCCAGCAGCCCGAGGCCGGACACCGCGCCGGTCACGAACCGGTCCGCGGCCAGTGCCCGGCTCCGTACGTCTACCCCCGTACCAGCGATGAAGGCGTCGTCACGCAGGTCTTCCGCGCTGGCCGGGACGGGCGGCAGCGGAAGCCGCGCCAGGCGGAACGCGACGGCGGGGACCAGCGGCGTCAGCGCGAGGGCCGGCGCGGCCACCAGGGCCACCGCGCCCGCGGCGGTCAGCCCGGGCCAGAGGCAGGCGAGCGCGGCGGCGGCGATGCCGAACGCGGCGGCGACCGCCACGCCGAAGAACACCGCCATCCCGTGCGCGATCGCCGTGGCGGCTATCAGCGCGGCGGTCATCACCAGGGCGAGGCCCGCCAGCATGGCCAGCGCGCTGACGTGGGCCAGCGGCAGCGCCCGCAGCGGCGCGAGGACTCCGGCCGCGAACGCGTAAGGGAGGGCGGCGTAGCCGAGGACCGCCCCGGCGCCCGCATCGCCTGCGGCGCGGGACACCGCGGCCCCGGCGGCGAGCAGCAGCACCGCCAGCAGCCCCGCCGACATCGCGGGCACGGGCCAGGGCGGCCCGGAGCGGAGCAGGACCACGACGCCGGCCGCCAGGGCCGCCGCCCCCGCGCCGAGCGCTACCCGGCGGCCGTCCCGCGCACCCCACCGGCCGGGACCGTCGTGCACCCCGGCGATCTCGTCGGCGATGTCGTCGGACGCGACAGGCGGCAGGGCCGTCACCCAGGGCCGCAGGTACAGCAGTTCACCGTCGGTCACGCCCGCCTGAGCCGGTGTGGCCGGCGACTCGAACGGCGGCTCGCCGAGCCGTTGCAGGGCCCAGCCCTCGGGCGCCTCAGCGATCGCGGAGGCGTCCAGCCCGGCGAAGTGCGCGATCCCCGGGAACAGCTCGGCGAACGGCACATTCACCGGAAGAGCGAGGTCAACCCGCGTGCGCGGGCCGACGACGGTCACCCTGCAGATGTCCTCGGCAACGCCTTGGCTCATGATCGCTCCCCGTCTCTTCCTTGCCGATTTGAACGGAACCGCCCCCGGAGACGGTTCATAAGTAAGCGAGAAAGGGGCCAGCATGCCGATGACCGTCGCGGGGAACGACGACGCGCGTGCCGCCGCTCCGCAGGTTCCGCGGGGCGAGATCCGGCTCGAGCCGCCCCCCGAACTGCCGGAGGTGACGTCGGACGGCCTCAGCCAGGCCCTCATGTACCTGCCGATGGGGGCGATGGCGATCGGCATGGTCGCGGTCATCGCGGGCGGCAGCGCCAGCCCGGTCCTCTACATCGGCAGCGGCGCCATGGCCGTGGGCATGGTCGGGATGATGTTCGGCCAGGTGATCCGGGGCAAGGGCGACCGTAAGCTGAAGCTCAACGGGCAGCGGCGGGACTACCTGCGGTACCTGAGCCAGATCCGGCGCAAGGTCCGGCAGGCGGCCGGCGAGCAGCGGCTGGCCCTGCAGTACAGCGGGCCCGCGCCGCGGTCGCTGCCCTCGCTGGTCGCGGCGGGCAGCGACCAGATCTGGCAGCGGTCCCCGGCCGACGCCGGCTTCGGCTGCGTCCGGTTCGCCACCGGCACCCAGGCCCTCTCCGTCCGGCTGGTTCCCCTGGAGACCAAGCCCATCGAGGACCTGGACCCGCTGTGCGCCGGCGCGCTGCGCCGCTTCATCCGGGCCCAGGGCCAGGTGCCCGGGCTGCCGGTGGAGGTGTCGCTGCGGTCGGTCACGCGGATCGTGCCCACCGGCGACCCCGGCGCCGTCCACGCCCTGGTGCGGTCGCTGATCGCTCAGGTCGCGGTGACGCACTCACCGGCCGATGTGCGGATCAGCGTGTGCGGGGCGGCGGACCGGATGCGGCAGTGGGAGTGGATCAAGTGGCTGCCGCACAACAGGCACCCCACCGAACGGGACGCGGCGGGGGCCGTCCGGCTGATGGCCCCGTCGCTCGGCGCGCTGGAGCCGATGCTGCAGCTGCACGACCGGCCCCGGTTCACGCCCGGCGGCGCCCGCTCGGCGCCCGGCTCGCTGCCGCTGCACGTCGTGCTGCTCGACGGCGCGGCCCGGGACCCCGGTACCGACTCCGGCGGAGTGGACGGCGTGGTCGTCATCGATCTGTCGGCGGCGGACACGCCCGGCGCGGCGGCTCCCGGCCCGGCCGCGCTCGGGCTGCGGGTGACCCCGGGCGAGGTATACCGGCTGCCGCCGGACGGGACCGCGGAGACGCTCATCGGCGTGCCGGACGCGCTGTCGCGCGCCGAAGCCGAGGCGCTGGGCCGCCAGCTCGCCGCGTTGCAGCCGGCCGCGGCGGGCGGCCCCGCCGAGGACGCGTTCGCGCTCAACACCACGCTGGCCTCGCTGCTCGGCGTCGACAGCCTGGTCACGCTGGACGTGGCCGCGCTGCGCCGGGCCCGGGCGCCGCGGGATCAGCTGCGGGTGCCCATCGGCAACGACGCCGACGGCCAGCCGGTGGAACTGGACATCAAGGAAGCCGCGCAGGGTGGCATGGGCCCGCACGGCCTGGTCGTGGGCGCCACCGGGTCCGGCAAGTCCGAGCTGCTCCGGACGCTCGTGCTCGGGCTGGCGATCACCCACTCCGCCGAAGACCTCAACTTCGTCCTGGTCGACTTCAAGGGCGGTGCGACGTTCCTCGGGCTCGACCGCCTGCCGCACGTCTCCGCCGTGATCACCAACCTGGCCGACGAGCTGCCGCTGGTGGACCGCATGCGCGAGGCGCTGCACGGCGAGGTGGTCCGCCGCCAGGAGCTGCTGCGCGCGGCCGGGAACTACGCCTCGTTGCGGGATTACACGAAAGCCCGGGCAGAGGGGGCCCGGGCGGAAGGGGCCCGGGCGGAGGGGGCCCGGGCGGAGGGGGCCCGGGCCGAGGGCGTGGCCCTGCCGCCGGTGCCGAGCCTGTTCGTCGTGCTGGACGAGTTCTCGGAGCTGCTGGCGGCCAAGCCGGAGTTCATCGACCTGTTCGTCACGATCGGGCGGGTCGGCCGTTCCCTCGGCGTGCACCTGCTGCTCGCCTCGCAGCGGCTGGAGGAGGGCCGCCTGCGCGGGCTGGACACCCAGCTGTCCTACCGCATTGGCCTGCGCACGTTCTCCGCGCAGGAGTCGCGGACCGTCCTCGGCGTCCCGGACGCCTACGAGCTGCCGTCCCAGCCGGGCAACGGCTACCTGAAGGATGGCACCAGCGGCCTGACCCGGTTCAAGGCCGCGTACGTGTCGGGGTCGCTGACCGCAGCGGCGGACGACCGGCCGGCCCCCGGATGCGGCCCGGGATCGCCCGTTTCGGCCCCGGCTACGTCGAGCCGCAGTTCATCGACGCGCCCGGCGGCGAGGGACGGGACGCCGCGGCGGGCGCGGGCGGGCAGCGCGCTCCGGCGGGCCAGGAGCCCAGCCAGACCCTGCTCGACGCCGTGGTGGGCCTGCTGTCCGGGCCCGGGTCGCCGGGCCCGTCGGCGCACCAGATATGGCTGCCGCCGCTGGACGCCCCGCCCGCCCTCGACCAGCTGCTGCCCGGGCCGGACGCGCGGCAGATGCTGCACGGCGTGCTCGGGATCGTGGACCGGCCCTTCGAGCAGCGCCGCGACCCGCTGTGGGCCGACCTGTCCGGCAGCGCCGGGCACGCGGCGGTGGCCGGCGCGCCGCGCAGCGGCAAGTCGACCGTGCTGCTCACGCTGATCAGCTCGCTGGCCCTGCTGCACACCCCAGCCCAGGTGCAGTTCTACATCCTGGATTTCGGCGGCGGATCGATGGGCGCGCTCGGCGGCCTGCCGCACGTGGGCGGGGTCGCGAGCCGGCTCCAGGGCGACCGGGTGCGCCGGACGGTCGCCGAGGTGCGGACCCTGCTCGAGCAGCGGGAGCGCGAATTCAGCGAGCGCGGTATCGACTCGATCGCCACCTACCGCAGGCTGCGGGCCGAAGGCGCGATCGCGGGCGACGGCTTCGGCGACGTGTTCCTCGTCGTGGACGGCTGGCTCACCCTGCGCCAGGACTACGAAGACCTCGAGCAGACCGTCACCGCGCTGGCGGCCCGGGGCCTCGGTTACGGCGTCCACCTGGTGGCCGCGACCAACAAGTGGTCGGAGTTCCGCCCGGCCGTCCGGGACCTGTTCGGGACGCGCCTCGAACTGCGCCTCGGTGACCCGTACGAATCCGAAATCGGCCGGGCCGCGGCGGGGAACGTCCCGTCCGGCGCGCCGGGACGCGGCCTGACCCGCGACGGGCTGCATTTCCTGACCGCGATGCCACGCGTCGACGGGCAGTCCACCGCCGCCGGGCTGCCGGAAGCGATCCGCTCGCTGGCCGCCCGCGCCGCCGCGGCCTGGCCCGGCAGTGGCGCGCCGCCCGTCCGGATGCTCCCGGACGTCCTGCCGGCCGCCAAGCTGCCGCCGCCCGCGTCAACCGGAACCCGGGTCCCGTTCGGCATCGACGAGAACTCGCTGGCGCCGGTGTTCCTGGACTTCACCGCCGACCCGCACTTCCTGGTCCTGGGCGACACCGAATGCGGGAAGTCGAACCTGCTGCGGCTGGCCGCCGGGGGCATCGCCGCCCGGTTCACTCCCGGTCAGGCCAAGGTCATCTTCTTCGACTACCGCCGGTCGCTGCTCGATGCGGCGCAGATCCCGCACCAGATCGGGTACGCCACCTCCTCGGTGGCCGCGGCCACCCTGCTGGATGAGGTCCGGGGGGCCCTGAACACACGCCTCCCGCCGCCCGACCTCACCCCGGACCAGCTCCGGTCCCGGTCCTGGTGGAGCGGCTCGGACCTGTTCCTGATCGTGGACGACTACGACCTGGTGGCGGGGACCCAGAATCCGCTGCTGGCGCTGGCCGAGTTCCTGCCGCAGGCCCGCGACGTCGGGCTGCACGTCATCCTGGCCCGTTCCGCGGGCGGGGCCGGGCGCGCCATGTTCGACCCGGTGATCCAGCGGCTGCGGGAGATGGGCTCGCCCGGGCTGATCATGTCCGGCAGCAAGGACGAGGGAGCGCTGCTCGGCGGCGTCCGGCCGGCTCCCCAGCCCTGCGGGCGCGGGTTCCTGGTGGGCCGGCGGAACGGATCGCGCCTGATCCAGGTCGCCCTGCTCGGCGGGGCCGGCCCGGAAGGGTCCCCATCGGGGCCGTTCCCCATCACCGCCCAGCGGTAATTGCGCCGCCGCCACAGCGCCCGCCCGGGCGCCAGTGGCGACGGCGGCCGGCCGGGATGGCCAGGGCCGCCGCCGTGACCAGGACCGCCAGCCCAGCCGCACCCGCCACGACCGAGAAGGCCACCGTGCGGGCGGCCCGGTCCGGCACGGCGGCACGGATGATCCGCACCCGGCCCGCGGGCCCGGCCGCCTGGGCGCCGCCGCCCTGGACGTTTCCGCTGCCCGGGGAGGTGCCATTGCCCTGGCCGCTGACCTGGGCGCCCGCGGCACCGGCCAGCGCGGTGGGCGGGAGCACGGCCGTCACCGCCTGGACCGGGTTGACCATGCCGCGGCCGGTTCCGGGCCGGCCGGGCCGTCCGCGGTGGCGGTGATCCGGGCCACCACCTGAGCCTCGTCCAGGTCCGGGTGGTAGGCCCGGACCAGCGCGGCGACCCCGGACACGAACGCCGCCGCGAAGCTGGTGCCGTTGTCGCCGGGGTTGTAGGCGGCCGGGAAAGTTCCGGGGTAGGCACTGGTCACGCCGATCCCCGGCGCGGTAACGCTCACCGGTGTCCGGGTGTCGGAGAAACTGGCCAGCGAGCCGTCCGGCCCGATCGCGCCGACCGAGAGCACCCCGGGGTAGGCCGCCGGGTAGAACGGCCCGGTGGCGCCCCCGGCGCTGTCATTGCCGGCCGCCGCGACGACCACCACGTTGCGGGCCTGCGCGAACTCCACTGCCGCCTGCAGGGCCGGGGTGCTGACGGTGGTGGCCAGCGACAAGTTGATCACGTTCGCCCCGAGGTTCACCGCAGCGCGGATCGCCTGGGCCGCCACCTGGCCGGGGAAGGTGTCCGAGTTCGTGATTTTAACGGAGAGGATGGCCGCCTGCGGGGCGACACCGGCGAACGAGATGCCCGCCACCGGGGCGGCCGCGATGATGCTGGCCACCGACGTGCCGTGGCCCACGCAATCCGCGCCAGCCGGCGCGCCGAACGTCGCCCCGGCCAGATCGGGTCCCACCGTCACCCGGTCGCCGAACTGCGGGTTGGCGTCCACGCCGCTGTCCACCACAGCGACCGTGACACCCGCTCCCTGGGTCAGCGGCCAGACGCTGGGGAAGCCCAGCGCCTGCTGCGCCCACGGGGTGGCCGCAGGCGCCGCGATGCCGTGCGTGCCGGGACAGCCGGCCACCGGCCCGGGCAGCCCGGCCGGTACGCCGCCGGCCCGCCCGGCCGAGGCAGGTGCCCCGGGCGCCGCGGGTGCGGCGGGCGCCGCGAACGCGGGCGAGCTCAGCGCGGCCGCCAGGCATACGCCGGCGCCCAGCACTCCCCCGGCCCGCAGGGCGGGTCCCCGTCTCACGGCAAGCACCTCCGCGGTATGTGGCTCTCTACCCATGACTACGGATGTGCCAGAAAGCGGTTCGCCCCGCTGGGCTTTCATGATCGGCGCGGGTATTCCGCACTATCTGCGGAAAAGCGACGCCGATCATGGTGGGGTATGCGGGGCACCGCTGGCAGGCCGCGGAGTGCCCGGGCCGTCGGACGGATGTCAGGGCAGCAGCTCCAGGACATATTTGCCATGGCTGCTGCCGTGGCGCACTGCCTCGAGCGCTTCCCGGGCCCGCGTCACGGGCAGGACGTCCGCGATCCGCGTGCGCAGCGAGCCGTCGGCGAAGCGCTGGGCCAGGCCGGTCAGGGCAACGGCGTCGGGCTGCACTCCCACGGCGGAGGCGGTAATCCCCCGTACGGTATCCGGCAGTCCGGCGGGCGAGGTGGTGACAAACCGGCCGCCGTCGCGGGTCGCATCGATGGCGGCCTGCCACACGGCGGGCCCGGCAAGGTCGATCGTAACGTCAACGCCGTCGGCTATATGCCGCCTGACCTGGGCGGCGACATCTGCGGCGCGGTCGACGACGGCGGTGGCACCGAGTTCGCGCACGGCCGGGAAATCATCTGCTGCGACCGAGGCGATGATCTGCGCGCCGAGCTGGGTGCCGAGCTGGACGACCACTCCGCCGACCGCGCCAGCCGCGCCGATCACGAGCACGCTGGTGCCGGGCTGTACCTCGCCGGTGTCGAGGGTGAGCTTCGCGGTGAGCGCGGTGACCGGGATCGTGGCGCCGGCACTGAAGTCCAGGCCAGCCGGGAGCACGGCGATCAGGTCCGGCGGCACGGCGATCAGCTCGGCGGCGGCACCGATGCCCGACCACGGCTGCGGGCTGAAGCCAAGGACACGGTCTCCCGGCTTCCATTGCGGCACCATGGCCCCGGCAGCGGCGATGGTCCCGGCGAAGTCCCAGCCGAGGATCTGCGGGAAGATGGTCGTCCCGCCCGCGCCCGCGAACATTCCCTCGGTGGTCGCGACGTCCCACGGTCCCAGCGCCACCGCGTGCACCCGCACCGTCACCACGTCCCCGGCGGCTTCGGGCGCTGGGATATCGGCGAGGGTGACACTGTCCGGGCCGCCGAAGCTGGTCAGGGTCAAAGCGCGCATCAGATTTTCCTCCGTCGACGGTGATGGTCCCTATCTGGGAGTCCGTGGCTCAGGCCTGGCGGTAACGCTTCCTGGGCGGCCGGGAGTCCGCGGCGCCGGGCGCGGGGCCCGGCGCTGAGCCGAGGTGCTGGTCCGCGGCCCAGGTGGCGATCTGGATGCGGGAGCTGAAGCCGAGTTTGGCCATGATGTTGGCCACGTGCCGGGCCGCGGTGGCCGGGCTGATGGACAGCTCGCCGGCGATGGCCTTGTTGCTGCGGCCATCGGCGATCAGCGTGGCGACCTGCCGCTCCCGGCGGGTCAGCGTGGTGGGCCGGGGCCCGGCCGCGTCGTACGCCCCGGCCGTGGTCAGCGGGGGGTCACCGGTGCTGCCCGCGGCCTCGCCCAGGGCCAGCGCGACGGCGGCGTCGGCGCTGGCGGCCAGCCCCTGCGCCCATGAGCGCGCGATAGCGGGCTCGCCCAGACGGCGGGCCGGGGCCAGGTACTTCTCGACCCGGGCGCCCGGCAGCGCAGGAAGGCCGGCCGCCTCCCGGAGCGCGCTCGCGGCGGCGATCAGCCGAACGGCCTGCTCCGGCTGTTTCTCCCGCACGGCCAGGGCCGCGAACGCCTCCAGGCCCCGCGCCACCCCGATCCGTGAGCCGGTGGAGCAGCTGAGCCGGATGCTTTCGGTCAGGTGCTGGCGGGCAAGCTCCACGTTGTCCAGGTCGATGGCGATCCGCCCGAGGCCGGCCAGGCAGCGCGCGATCTCCGGCCGCGCGTCGATCTCGCGCAGGATGGCCAGGGCCTCCAGGTAGCGGGTGTGCGCGCCGGCCGGATCGCCGCGCAGCCGGGCCAGGTCGCCGAGGCCAAGCAGGGAGCGGGCCACCCCCCACCACTGGTCGATGCGGCGCATGACGGTCATCGAGGCGCTGGCCAGCTGCTGCGCTTCGCGCAGCCGGCCCTGCAGCCCCGCCACCGCGGCCCGGGTGCCCAGGGCGTACCCCTCGTGCCATCCGTCGCCGGCTCTCTGGGCCACCGCCAGCACCTCGTCGACCCGGGATACCGCGTCCGCCATCCGGCCCCGGTGCAGCGCGACCTCGGCGAGCAGGTTCAGCGCGGCCGCGGTCCAGAACTCCTCCCCGGCCGAGCGGCATACGGCCAGGCCCTCGCCGGCGCGGGACTCGGCCGCGGCCGGATCACTGGAGAGGGTGAGCTGCGCGCGCGCCACCAGGGCGGCACCCCGGATGCGGGCCGGCAGCGACGGCGCGTCCAGCGCCAGGAAGGAGTCCAGCCACTCGCCGCCTTCGGCGAACGAGCCGCGGGCGATCCAGCAGGGGCTGACCGCGGTGCAGATCCGCAGGCCCGCTTCGGCGTCGGAGGTGGCCAGGCACCAGGCCAGCACCTGCCACACGTTGCCGACGTCCACGTCGTACCGGCGGAACACGTCCACCCGGGCCGGCCAGGGCGCCGGGACCCGCGCCATGCCGATGGCCAGGTTCCGCTCCGACGTCCGCAGCGCGTAGTCGCACAGCCTGCGCTGGAAAGCCGCCGATTCACCGGCCTCCGCCAGGCGTCCGGCCGCGTACTCGCGGATCGTGCGCAGCAGCCGGTAGCGCGCCTGGCCGAGCGCCTCCGGCTCGAGCACCACCAGCGACTTGTCCACCAGCGCGGCCAGCAGATCAAGAACGTCACCGGCCGGGATGTCGTCATCGGAGCATACCTGTTCGGCCATCTCCAGCGACCAGCCGGCGAAGACCGACAGCCGGCGCAGCAGGACCTGCTCCGGGCGGGACAGCAGTTCGTGACTCCAGTCGATCGTGCCGCGCAGCGTCCGCTGGCGGGCCGGGGCGGTCCGGTCGCCGCCGGTGAGAAGGCCGAACCGGTCGGTCAGGCGCGCGCTGATCTGGTCGATGGACAGCGCGCGGACCCGGGCGGCGGCCAGCTCGATCGCCAGCGGTATGCCGTCCAGCGCGCGGCACAGCGAGGCGACGGCCCCGGCGTTGGCCGGGCCGATCGTGAAGCTGGGCAGCGCGGCGGCGGCCCGGTCCGCGAACAGGCGCATCGCCTCGTAGCCAGGCGCCTCCGCCGGGGTCACCGCAGTGTCATCCGGCGCGACGGACAGCGCCGGCACCTGCCATACCTTTTCGGCCGCGACGCGCAGCGGCTCACGGCTCGTCGCGAGGAGCCGCAGCCCGGGCGCGCTGGCCAGCAGACGCTGGCAGACGTGGGCGCACGTGTCGATGAGGTGCTCGCAGTTGTCGAATGCCAGCAGCATCCGGCGCGGCTGGAGGGCCGCGGCCAGCGTTTCCAGCAGGGGCCGCGACGGTTCTTCGCTGACGCCGACGACCGACGCCACGCGTGAGACAACGAGATCGGGCTGCCGCAGATCACTCAGCTCGACGAACCAGACGCCATCGGGGAAATCATCCACAGCCGCGGCGCACACCTGCAGGGCAAGCCGGGTTTTGCCGATTCCCCCGGCTCCGCACAGGGTGAGTGCGCGGGTCTCCCCCACCAGCCGGAGCAGCTCGGTGAGCTGGTCCTCGCGGCCGACGAAACTATTCGGCGCCTGGGGCAGATTGGTCAGAATCTCCACTACCTCGCATCGCTGCTGGCCGATTCCCGGGGGCGGGTCACTTCGCGGTCAGCGCGGCCGACGGCGTTCGGAATCCGGATAGCTCCGCCACCAAGCCTATGGCCAGCCCAGCGCGTCTGCCCATAATCGGGCGGTAAAAGAAATACATAACCGCCTACATAATTCGGACGATGCGCCTTAGCGAGCATCCGCCCTATCGTCAAGCCTTGCACGGGTCCGTCTGAAGGAAACACCGCCGACGCTGGCGGCGGGGTGTGGGGGCAAGAACCGGGCGCTGACCCGGGCCGGGCCGGATGGGCCAGCTGGCCTGACCCATCCGGTCCGGGCGGCGTCGTTCCCGGGTCAGCTGATGAACGGGCCGTTCACTGGTTCCGGGTTCGCGGCCGCGCGGTATCAGCAGCGGCAGGCTCGGGATCAGCAGCGGCAGGCTCGGGCACCAGCTGAGGCGGCCCGTTCTTTTCCGCACCGATCAGCCGGTCGGGAAGCCGGGCGCCGACGATCAGCCCCGTCACACTGATCACGATGCCGAACGAGAACGCCAGGGCTACTCCCGGGCGATGACCCAGCCCGCCCGCGGTGGCCGCAACGATCGCCCCCGCCACCCCGGTCCCGATCGCCTGGCCGAGCACGTCGCACAGCTGGAGACCCGAGGTGACCCTGCCTTCCTCCCCCGCCGCGGCGCGATCCAGCGTGGCCACCGACAAGGGCGCATAGGCCAGGCCCATGCCGGCGCCGGCCACCGCCCACGCCAGGACCCCGAGCCCGGCTGGCACCGACGGCAGCAGCGCGGCGCTCATCAGGGCGAGGCCGGCCAGTACAAAGCCCTCGCCCGAACGGACCAGGCGGCGGGGGCCGAACCGGGCGATGGTACGGGCCTGCACCCAGGAGCCCGCCGTCCAGGTGAGGGTCGACGCGGTGAGAGCGAGCGCGGCCAGCGCCGTCGGGGCGTGGCGGACGGCCGTAATGGCGTACGGCACGTACGCGTCGCCTGCGAAGAAGCAGCAGGTAAGCAGGCCACGGCTGAGGATCGTGGCCGGCAGCCCGCGCCGGGCGGCCAGGGTCCCGGGGGGCGTCAGCAGGCGCAGCGAGGCCGCGAGCAGGCTGCCGCCGGCGATGACGCCCGCTACGGCAGCGGGCAGCCGGCCGGAACTGACCGCGGCCAGGGCCAGGCCGGCCCCGGCGACCACGCCGAGCATGGGCAGGAACGGCACCGCCGCGTGGCCGGCCTGAGCGGCGGGCGGTACGCGCCGCAGGGCCAGCACCACCAGCCCGCCGGCAAAGGCCACCAGCGGCAGGAGCCCCAGGAACACCCACCGCCAGCCGGCCGCCGAGGCCACGAGGGCCGCGATGGCCGGCCCGATCAGCCCCGGCACCACCCAGGCCGTGGACATCACCGCGAACATGCGCGGCCGGCAGCGGTCGGGGTACCCCCGGGATATCGCCACGTACGCCACGGCGGGCACGACACCGGCGCCGAGGCCCTGCACCGCCCGCCCGGCCACCAGCACCGCCATGCTGGGGGCGGTCCCGCCGATGGTCAGGCCGGCGGCGAAGAAAGCCAGGCCGGCCAGCATCGGCCAGCCCAGCGGCACCCGGTCGGCCCAGGTGCCGGCGAGCACGATGCCGATGAGGCTGGACAGCAGGAAGGCGCTGAACACCCAGCCGTACAGCTGCAGGTCGCCCAGATGGCGGCTGACCACCGGCAGCACGGTGGCGATGGCGAGCGCCTCGAAGGCAACGAGGGTGACGGCGAGCACGAGACCGATCGTCAGGGACCGGCGCTCGGGTGCCCACACGCCGCCTGGCGAATCCGCCAGCGTCCGCGGCGTGGGCGCAGCCCGTTGCGTACTCATTTCAGCCAGCCTAAAACCCGAAGCGCAATTGACGTCAAGGCCGTGCACCGGCGGCAGCGAACGGCCCGGCCGGCCAGGCGGGATACCTGGCCGGCCGGGCCGTGGCCGGCAGCCGGGAAGCTACCGCCGGGCGGGTGCGGCCCGGGTGGCCGGTGGCCGGTAGTACTGCCCGGCGCGGGGGCCGAAGATGAGCAACATCGCGGCCAGGCCGACGAGCCAGAGGGCGGCGGCGGCGATCAGGTCGGCGGGGGCGTAGACGGCCGCACCCTCGCCGAGGGCGATCAGGACGCTCGCCGTCACGAACGCGAAGAACGCCATGAAAGCGGGCCTGGCCCAGTCGTAGCCGCGGCTGTTCGCCCAGGCCAGCCACAGCCACACCAGCGCGACAATCGGCCCGCCGATCTTGTCGGCGGTCAGATGAAGCACGATCATGTGCCACTGCGCCGTGGTCAAGGCCGGATAATGGTGCAGCACGCTGGTCCTGAGGCTGCCGGCGGTGGCCATGACGGTGATCACGACCCCCAATTCCACCAGGGCACCGGCGCACATCAGCGCGACCGCGGCCCGCACGGTGCGCGGCTGGGCCGGGCGCGGCCGCAGCCGCAGCCGGACCGCGCCTTTGAGCAGGTCAGCCGACGCGGCCAGGCCCGGACGGCGCTGTTCGCCGGCGGCACATGCCAGCAGGACGGCGAGGATCTCCTCCTCGTTCTCCCGCCGCCAGGCCCGCGGATAGCAGGCCAGCCGCCGCCGGTAGGCGCGTTCCAGCCGCAGGGCGGAATCGGAAGGGTCCGCGTGCTCAGGGAAACCGGGGAAGTCGCGGAACTCGGCTGGATCATTCATGTCAGCACCCCCAGCGGGGACAGCCGCGCCAGCGCGGCACGAGCGTTAGCCTGCAGCCGGGCCGCCTCCGCGGCCAGCAGCTGGCCCCCGGCAGGGGTCAGCGTGTAGTAGCGGCGGAGCCGGTTGCCGACGATCTCTTCCCGGTCGACCGCGATCAGGTCCTCGGCGCGCAGCCGGTCCAGGGCCGTGTACAGCGTCCCGGGGCGCAGCTTCACCCGGCCGCCAGAGATCTCCCGGACGTCGGCGATGATCCCGTAGCCGTGCTGAGCGCCAGACGCCAGCGCGGTCAGGATCAGGAACGTCGCTTCTTGCATCGTCCGTGTAGCCATACCAACGTTATATACCGATGAACTAGCGATGGCAACCCTTCCCGCGGCGATTATCCGGGCAGCGTCCGGGCCGGTAGCTCCTCCTCCTCCTGCTCAGCCGGCCCGGGCGGCGGACAGCAGCTCGCGGGCGATGATGAGCTTCTGGATCTCGCTGGTGCCCTCGTACAGCCGGTACAGCCGCGAGTCCCGGTACATGCGCTCGACCACGGTCGAGGCCATGTAGCCGAGGCCGCCGTGCACCTGCACGCCGCGGTCGGCGACCCGGGAGACCATCTCGCTGCAGTACAGCTTGGCCGCCGACGGCCCGGCCGCGACGTCCGTGCCCGCGTCGTAGGCGGCGGCCGCGGTCAGCACCAGGCTGCGCCCGGCCGCCAGCTCCGCGTAGGAATCGGCCAGCATCGCCTGAACCAGCTGGTAATCCCCGATGGGGCGGCCGCCCTGCCTGCTGGTGGCGGCGTGGCTGACCGACTCGTCCAGGATCCGCTGCGCGGTGCCCACGCACATGGCCGCGATATGCAGCCGCCCGCGGGCGAGCACGGTCATCGCGCTGCGGTAGCCGCGGCCCTCCTCCCCGACGAGCCGGTCCGCCGGCACGCGCACGCCGTCGAGGACCACCTCCGCGGTCCAGGCGCCGCGCTGGCCCATCTTGTGGTCACGAGGCCCGACGGTCAGGCCCGGGCTGGCCGCGTCCACCAGGAAAACGGAGATCCCGCGGCCCGCCTCCGCGCCCGGGTCGGTGCGCGCGAACACGACGAACAGGCCGGCCAGCGGCGCGTTGGTGATGAACCGCTTGGTCCCGGTCAGCACCCATTCCTGGCCGTCACGCCGCGCGGACGTCTTCAGGCCGGACGGGCTGGACCCGGCCTCGGACTCGGTCAGCGCGAACGAGGCGATCAGCTCGCCGGCCGCCAGCCGGGGCAGGAACGTCTTTTTCTGGTCCTCGTTCCCGAACTTCGCGATGACCTGCCCGGCGATCCCGTTATTGGTGCCGAACAGGGACCGGAAGGCAGGCGCCGTGTAGCCGAATTCGAACCCCAGGCGCACATCCTGGGACATGGACACGCCGATCCCGCCGAACTCTTCGGGCAGCGCGTAGCCGAACAGGCCGAGCCCGGCGGTGGCGGCCCGCAGGTCGTCCGGAACCGCGTCCGCCGCCTCGATCTCCTCCTCGCGCGGGATGACCCGCTCGCGCACAAACCGCCGCACCGCGTCCCGCACCTGATCGAACGATTCTTCGTCCATGTCCACCTCCACGATTCCCCCGCCCTCTCCCGCTCCGGGGGACGCCCCCCGCCCGGCGCCGCGTCACCCGGCGCCGAGTCGGGCAGAGTTTCCCGCAGCATCTGCGGGAAACTCTGCCCAACCTGGTACCGGTACGGGGGGACGCCGCGCACCCGGGGGGTGCTACTTGCTGCCGTCGGCGGCGGCTTGCTGCAGGGCTGATACGACGGTTGGGTCGGCCAGGGTGGTGACGTCGCCGAGGTCGCGGCCCTCGGCGATGTCGCGCAGCAGGCGCCGCATGATCTTTCCGGACCGGGTCTTGGGCAGCTCCCCGGTCCAGATGAGGCGCTTGGGCCGGGCGAACTTGCCGATCCGGGTGCCTACGTAGTCGCGCAGGTCGGTGGCGAGGTCCGGGCCCGCTTCCGCCTCGCCGACGACGGTCACGTAGGCCACGACGGCCTGCCCGCTCATGTCATCGGCGATCGCGATGACCGCGGCTTCGGCGACCGTGGCGTGGGCCACCAGGGCGGACTCGATCTCCGCGGTGGACAGCCGGTGGCCGGACACGTTGATCACGTCGTCGACGCGGCCGGTAATCCAGAAGTAACCGTCCTCGTCGCGGCGGGCGCCGTCCCCGACGAAGTAGTTCGGCGGGCCGAACCTGGACCAGTACGTGTCGACGTAGCGGTCCGGGTCGTTGAACAGGGTGCGCAGCATGGCCGGCCACGGCTGGGTCAGCACCAGCAGGCCGTCGCCCGCCGGGACCTCGTCGCCTTTTTCGTCGACCAGCCCGGCGGAGACGCCGGGCAGCGGGCGGGTGGCCGAGCCCGGCTTGGCGGGGGTCAGGCCGGGCAGCGGCGCGATCATGATGGCGCCGGTCTCGGTCTGCCACCAGGTGTCGACAATCGGGCACCGCTCGCCGCCGATGACCACGTAGTACCAGAGCCACGCCTTGGGATTGATCGGCTCACCGACCGAGCCGAGCAGCCGCAGCGATGACAGGTCGTGCCGCCGGGGGAACTCCTCGCCCCACTTCATGGCGCTGCGGATCGCGGTCGGCGCGGTGTAGAAGATCGAGACCCGTTCCTTCTCGATCAGGTTCCACCAGGCGTCCCTGTCCGGGTAGTCCGGGGCCCCCTCGAACATCACCGAGGTGGCGCCGTTGGCCATCGGCCCGTAGACGATGTAGGAGTGCCCGGTGATCCACCCGACGTCGGCCGTGCACCAGAACACGTCCCGTTCGGCGTCCAGGTCGAACACCATCGCCATGGTGGTGGCCACCCCGGTGAGGTAGCCGCCGGTGGTGTGCACGATGCCCTTGGGCTTGGCGGTGGAGCCGGACGAATAGAGGAAGAACAGCGGGTGCTCAGCCTCCATCGGCTCGGCCGGGCACTCCGGATCGGCCGCCGCTAGCAGCTCGTCGTACCAGTGATCGCGGCCGTCCCGCATCGGGCACGATATCCCGGTGGACCGGACGACGATGATGGTCTGCAGCGTGTCCAGGCCGTCGACGGCTGCGTCCACGGCCTCCTTGATGGCGGCGGTCTTGCCGCGCCGCCGCGCACCGTCGGTGGTGATGAGCGCCTTGGCCTCCGACACTTCCATGCGTTCCCGCACGGCCGACGGCGCGAAGCCGCCGAACACCACGTTGTGCGGCGCGCCGATCCGGGCGCAGGCCAGCATGGCCACCACGACCTCGGGGATCATCGGCAGGTAGATCCCGACCACGTCGCCCTTGCGGACCCCCTGGGACTTCAGCGCGCCGGCCAGGCGCTGGACGTCGGCCAGGATCTGGGCGTAGGTCAGGGAGCGTTCCTCGCCCTCCTCACCGTGCCAGTGGAAGGCGACCCGGTCCCCGCGGCCGGCGTTCACGTGCCGGTCGAGGCAGTTGTAGGAGGCGTTCAGCGTGCCGTCGGCGAACCACGTGTAGAACGGCGGGTTGCTGTCGTCGAGGACGGCGCTGAAGGGGGTCTGCCAGTCCAGCCGGCTGCGCGCCTGCTCGGCCCACCAGGCGGGCTGGTCAGCAGCGGCAAGGTCGTACACGGCGGGATCGGTCACCTGAGCGTTCCGGGCGAATTCCGCGGGCGGCGGGAACGCCGCGACTTCCTGGAGCTGATCGATGCGTTCCTGGAGCGAGGACGGAGTTCGGTTTGAGGACGGCAGTGTCGGCAAGGCTGGCTCCTTCCGCAACACTCCGGGGGCCAGTCGCCGCCGCGACGTCGCCGCATGTCAGGGCCCGATGCCACGGCGCGACTGCTCTGGTTCCGGAGTGGGGGACGCGTAAAGGTCCCCAGGTATTGACGCTTCCCGAGTATTCGCCCTGAAACATGCCAGCGCCAGGATTTTCGGTTTCCGGAATGCCCGTCCCGGTAACCGCATCATTGCCGCGTTACTAATGCTTGACATGCTAAGCACTTGCTTGACATAGTTTGCATGGGGGTGTAGCGTGGTACACAGGTACAGAAGGACGTCGCATGGAGGACACATCATGACCAATCCCCAGGATCAGTACACGCAGGCGTTCAAGCAGACGCAGGACACAATGATGGCCGCGTTCGACGCATGGACGCACGCCTTCCAGCAGGGGCTTGGCCAGGTGCCGGGCGCTACCGCGGTCGACCCCAAGCAGGTCATCGACCAGGTCTTCGACTTCGCCACCATGGTGCTGAACGCGCAGCGCGAGTTCGCCAAGCAGCTGATTGCCACCAGCACCGCGGCAGCCGGCAGCCTCAAGAGCGCCAAGTAGGCGGCGACCATGCCCGTCAGGACACCGAACGGGACCAGACGGGTGTAAGCCTGGGGTCTGGCGTGCGCCTGACCCCAGGCCCGGGAACAACGGGATGAGGTCGGTAACCATGCCAAAGACAACGCTCCCACGGGCCCCCTGGCCCTGGGCAGATCCGCTCTGGTGGGCCAGGCAGCAGATCAGGGTGAGCACGTACGTCGCGCACATGACGGAGGTCATGGTCCGGGCCTCCCTGGCCGCTTACAACGACGCCGCCCGGTCCAGCGTGCACGCGCTGGCTCACGGCTCCGCGCCGTGGGGCGCCTGGGCGATCGCCACCGCCACGCCGGACGCCCCCGTGCGGGAGACCCCGGTCACTGTGGAACCACTGATCAAGGCCGCGCAGCCACTGATCAAGGCCGCGCAACCGACGGTCCACGAGCTAAATGGGCAGCTGACGGCGACGCAGCTTAGGCCGGAGCTGACGCCCGTGCCGCCTGCGGCCGAGCTGACGGCCGTACCGCCTGCGGCCGAGCTGACGGCCGTACCGCCCGAGCCCGAGCTGACGGCCGTGCCGCCCGAGCCCGAGCTGACGGCCGTGCCGCCCGAGCCGCAGCCGGCCGCCGCACCGCAAGGCCCGGCGGAGGCGCCGGTGCCGGGGTGGGACGAGCTGACCCTCGGCTCAATCCGGGCCCGGCTGCGCCGGCTCAGCGAGGACGATCTGGTGGCCCTGCACGACTGGGAGGAAGCCCACGACGCCCGCCCCGACGTGCTCAGCATGCTGGTGAATCGTCTGGCCAAGGTCCGTTCGGCAGAAGAAGGGGCTTGACGGCAGGCCCGTCCTGGCATCGTTATGGTGTGAGACGACGGCGGAGCGGTGCAGGAAGCTCACCCGCGATCTGATCTCGGTCACGGTCGGGGTGGGCCGTCGCTCAGGCGGCCGCTGCGGACGGGCTCGCCGACGTGCCGGTCAACCGATCCCATCCAGCAGGCGTACCAGGCGATGTGGCGGCCCGGATACCCGGACTTCGAGATCATCTAGGCCCGGCGGGGGCGCCCTGGGCCGGCTCGGCCGCCGTTTCCAGGTAACGCTTCAGGCCCTCCCAGAGGGCCCGTTCCTGCCGCGCGCCGATGACGCTGACGATGGGCGCCAGCGAGATAGCCATCCCCTTCGGCCGCACATGCCAGGCCCACCGCATGCGGGTGCCCGTGCCCGTGGTGTCAAACGTGAGCACTTCCTGCACGTCGGCCCACGACATGGACGTGTGCGTGGCCAGGCGGTGCGGCCGCTCGTATTCGGTCACCTCGACGCTCATGCCGACACTGCGGCCGGCCGTCATGTGCGTCAGCGCGAAACGCGTCCCTGCACCGATCGGGCCAGTGGTGACCTTGACCGACTGCACCATGTCGGGGTTGTATTTGGGCTCGTTACATCCGTCGGCGACGAAATCGAAGACTTCTTCGACGGGACGGTCGATGACAATTTCGCCAATGATTCTCGCCATGACCTGTGCACCTCCCGGACGGGATACGCGGACGCAGACATTGCTGCCATCCTCCGCTGCCGACAGTAGGTATTTCGGCACCGGGCGCCAGAGGCAAAAGTCATCATCTCCGGGAGCGCGGTTCCTGGCGTCGCCGCAGGCCAGAATGGGGAGGAGCCCGGATTTAGCAGGGTGGCCTGGTCCACCGGCCGGCCCCGGCCACTGCCCGATCAAGGGGGCGTTCCGGAGCATCACCGCGAGCATCGCCCGGGCCCGGGACACCCTCGGGTACGCGCCCCGGTACACCGCGCTGGAAGCCCTGCACGAGGCGCTGGCGTGGCCTCGCCGCGCACGGCCAGGCGGACGTGGGCGGCCAGGAGTCCTGAGCGCCCGGCCGGGTCTGCCCCGGTCACGGGGACGGAAGCGGCCGTATGCGTGAAGTAACGCGACCTTTATCACGTTTCAAGTTACACATGCGTAAATTAAGTTACGGGCGGGTATATGGATGGGAGGTGATCTTCAACTGGCGCACCGGTGCCATGTCGGAGAACGGCCCTGATCACGGAGGGGATCTCCATGGCACCTGTTACGTCGGCTGACGGCCGGCTCACCGCCGTCGACGAGTTCTCGTACCGGCAGCTGTACATCAAGAAACTCCGTATCCACGCCGAAATTTACGGCGAGGGTGAGCCCCTGCTGCTGCATTCCGGCCTCTGGGCCGAGGCCGCGCTGTGGCGGCCGCTGGTGCGCCACCTGCCCGGGTATCAGCTCATCGCGTTCGACCCGCCGGGCGTCGGCCGGTCCGGGATGCCGCTGCTGCCGATGACCATGATGGGGCTGGCCTCGGTGGGCGCCGCGGTCCTCGACGAGCTCGGCCTCGAATCCGCGCACGTGCTCGGCACGTCGTTCGGCGGCGCCGTCGCCCAGCAGATGGCGTTCAGCCAGCCCCGCCGGGTCCGCCGCCTGGTCCTGGTCTCGACGTCCTTCGGCGGCATGTCCGTCCCCGGCAACCCGATGGCGTACTGGCACTTCATGCAGCCCGGCAGCTACGAGCCGCGGCGGCTGGAGCAGGTGGCGGGCACCATGTTCGGCGGCCGGATGCGCACCGAGCCGGAACTTGTCCGCACCATGCATATCAGGCGCCCGAACAACCCGATGGCGGCCATGTACCGGATGGCCCCGCTGTTCGGCTGGACGAGCCTGCCCTGGCTCTGGGCGATCCGCCAGCCGACCCTGATCATCTGCGGTGACGACGACCCGATCACCCCGCACGTCAACCACTCGATCATGGCCACCCTGATGCCGCACGCGCGGCTGCACACGGTCCCGGGCGGCGGTCACCTCGCGCTGGTGGACAGCCCCGCCCAGGTCGGGCCGGTCATCGCCGAGTTCCTCGGCGGCCAGGCCACGCAGGCCCGGCGGGAACCCGCCCGCACCTCAGAGGGCGTCCAGTCCGCCGCCTGACGGGCCCGGCGAGGCGGGCCGGCCCTCCCGGCTGGGCACCCGGCCGGTCATGATGTAGCCGCTGCCGCAGCCGAACTCGCGGACCCGCACGTCCTCGGTCACCTGCTCCAGGTGGCGCCACGGCCGGTCGAAGCCGTCGAAGCTTCGCACGTACGGCCCGTGCATGGTCCGGAGGCAGACGTTCACCGGCACCATCAGCCGCGACGCCCACTTGCCGCCGCCGGCCGCGACCCAGGCTCCCGGGCGCAGGCTGCCGACGATGTTCCGGACCGCTTGCGGGGACTGCAGGATGTCGTGCACGGCACAGAACAGGGCTCCGTCCGCCGGCTCGGTGATCTCCGCGTCCTCGGCCGCCGACCGCATCAGCGAGACGTTGCGCCAGCCGCCGTGGCTGGCCTCCTGCTGGGCCACGGCCAGCATCTCGGATGATTCCTCGATGCCGACGACGCCGCCCTGCGCGCCCACCTTGTCCCGCAGCAGGCCGCAGCACAGGCCCGTGCCGCATCCCACATCGAGCACGACATCGCCCGGGCCGATCGGCAGTGCGTCCACGACGGCCCGGCGGTACGGCTGGAAAGCGCCGGTGTCCCGGTTGTAGAAACGGGCGCGCTCCTGGTACGCCGGCAGCCGCCTGTCTGGCTGGCCCGGCGCGTTCTTCTCATCTGGTGCTGGCATACGCGTTGGCGTACCCGGGCGCTGCGCGCCCACCCGGAGCCGACGGGCTAGCTATGCCTTACCCGGACGGGGGGGCGTGCCGCACGCCCGGGTAAGGCGCGCCCGCCGCGCTACTCGGCGCTGGTCAGCACCGGCCGGAGGGCGTTGAGCGCGGCTGGGTTGTCGATGGTGGACGGAACGGGCTCGTCCACGCCGTTGGCGATGCCGCGCATGGTCTTGCGCAGGATCTTCCCGGACCGGGTCTTCGGCAGCGCTTCCACGATGTCCACCCGGCGCAGCGCGGCCACCGGGCCGATCCGCTCACGGATGAGCGCGACCAGCTCGGCCTGCAGGACCGCCGGATCGGTGCCGATGCCCGCCTTGAGCGTGACGAACCCGCGCGGGACCTCACCCTTGACCGGGTCGTGCACGCCGATCACCGCGCACTCGGCCACGGCCGAGTGGCTGGCGAGCACCTCCTCCATCTCCCCGGTCGACAGGCGGTGGCCGGCCACGTTGATGACGTCGTCGATGCGGCCCATCACGTACAGGTAGCCGTCCTCGTCCCGGAAGCCGCCGTCGCCGGTGACGTAGGCGCCGTCATGGCGGGACAGATAGGAATCCACGAAGCGGTCGTCGTCCTGCCAAAGTGTGGGCAGGCAGCCGGGCGGCAGCGGCAGCCGCATGACGATCTCGCCGGTGACCCCGGGCCCGACCTCCGCGCCGTCGGCGTCGAGGATGTGCACGTCGTAGCCCGGCATCGGGACGGTGGGGGATCCGGCCTTGGTCGGCAGGGCTTCCAGGCCCATCGGGTCACCCGCAATCGCCCAGCCGGTCTCGGTCTGCCACCAGTGGTCGATGACGGGGATGCCGAGCAGCTCCTTGGCCCACCGGTACGTCTCCGGGTCCAGCCGCTCCCCGGCCAGGAACAGGTACTTCATGCCGGACAGGTCGTACTTGCGGGCCAGCTCGCCGTCCGGATCCTCCTTCTTGATCACCCGGAACGCGGTCGGCGCGGTGAACAGGGCCTTCACGCCGTACTCGGAGATCACCCGCCAGAAGGCGCCGGCGTCCGGGGTCCCCACCGGCTTGCCCTCGTACAGGATGGTCGTGCACCCGGCCAGCAGCGGTGCGTACACGATGTAGGAGTGCCCGACCACCCAGCCGACGTCGGAGGCGGCCCAGAACACCTCACCGGGCCTGATGTCGTACAGGTTGCCCATGGTCCAGCGGAGCGCGACCGCGTGCCCGCCATTGTCGCGGACCACGCCCTTGGGCTTGGCCGTGGTACCGGAGGTGTACAGGATGTAGAGCGGGTCCGTGGCCAGGACCGGCACGCAATCGGCCGGGCTGGCCGCCGCGACGGCCTCGGCCCAGTCGAGGTCGCGCCCGGTGGCCATCGCCGCCGCGGCCTGCGGGCGCTGCAGGATGACGCAGTGTTCCGGCTTGCTGGTGGCCAGCTCGATGGCGCGGTCCAGCATCGGCTTGTACTCGATGACCCGGCTGCCCTCGATGCCGCACGAGGCCGACAGGACCGCCTTGGGGGCGGCGTCGTCGATCCGCGCCGCGAGCTCGGGCGCGGCGAAGCCGCCGAACACCACCGAATGGATGGCGCCGATCCGCGCGCACGCCAGCATGGCGATGGCGGCCTCGGGGATCATCGGCATGTAGATGACCACCCGGTCGCCCTTGGTCACCCCGATGTCCCGCAGCACGCCCGCCATCCGGGCCACCTGATCCAGCAGTTCCCGGTAGGTGTACCGGCGGGCGGTGCCGGTCACCGGGCTGTCATAGATCAGCGCGGCCTGGTCGCCACGCCCGTCGCGCACGTGCCGGTCCAGGGCGTTGAAGCAGGTGTTCAGCTCCCCGTCGCTGAACCAGCGGTAGAACGGCGGATTCGAGGAGTCCAGGATCACCGACGGCTCCCGGTACCAGTCGATGGCCCGGGCCGCATCGCCCCAGAAGGAATCCGGGTCGGTGACGCTGCGGCGGAACTCTTCGGCATAACGGCCCATAACGGCACTCCATTCAGTGGCGGTGGCTTCGGTCGGGGTGGTTAGTGCTCGGCCGGGGCCAGACGGGCAGCACCGGGTGGCCGTAGGGGGCCTCGCACACCGCGGCGCAGGACAGGCGGGCGCAGGACAGGCGGGCGCAGGACAGGCGGGCGGCCGGCGCGGCCACGATCAGGCCCAGGTACCCGCCGCCGCGTGCGGCGGCCGTAGTGGCCGCGTGGCACTCGCCGATGGAAGCCATGTGACCCCCCGCACAGATTTACCGGAATTATTAACACGCTTTTTACCGCGACCAAGCGGCAAAGGTCCCATGCAGCGGCCGTCCAAGGTCCCGCCCATCGGCCGGCGGACGGTACGCTCCGCGCCGAAGGCGGCCAGCAAACGACGGGGGATCTGGCCAGCAGACCGCCGACCGACGGTACAGTCCGGCCCCCTGGCAGCCCTGCTCCAGACCCCCCCAGTCAGGGTCGACTGCGCTCCGGCGGAACGCCCTCGCGCTGCGGCCCATGACTCCGCTCTCCTCACTGCCGATTCCGGCGTCCTGCGCTATTCCCCGAGGGACTCATCCGGCACCTTGGCGAGGTGGCCGACCGGAAGATACTCCCGGCCGTATTCCACCTGGCACAGTTCGGCGAGGGCCAGGTAGAAGGCGATTCCCGCCAGCACTATGCCCATCCACCCGCCGGTCTTGATCAGCCCGGAGGTCGCCGTGTAGTTCCCGGCGCCCAGGACGAACAAGGTAGCGGCCAGGAGCGCGAGCGCCAGGGCCGTGGCGATGCTGGTACGGAACGATGCGAGGAACAGAATGGTGGCGTAGATGCCGAATGCGTACAGGAACAGGCCGAGCGAGTGGCCCACCTGAAGCAGGGGCACGGACTTCAGGAAGAACTCGCCGATGGCGTAGAAGGACAGCCAGAACGCGCCGAAGCCGCCGAACAGCGCGCCGGCGAAGACGTTCCCGTTGCGCAGGCAGATGATCCCGGCGATGAGCTGGGCCAGTCCCCCGAACATGAACGCTACGGCGAAGACCACCGGTGTCGTCCCCGCAGGAACCACGTTGGCGTTGATCAGGCTGAGCATGAACGTCGTCACCGCGAAGGCGGCAAGGGCCAGCGGCGCCGAGTTACCCCATCCCGACGCGCTGGCGGTGGCAGCCTGAACCGCGGCGGGCCTGGCTGTCACGGGCTCTTGGTTGACGGAAGCCATGTGATCCTCCTCACAGATCCGGTCAGATGCCGAAAGCATGAGCCCGCAGCGCCCGGCTAAGAAGCGCCATAGGTCCCGAAACTGATCCCGCCGAAAGTCCCGATCGTGCCTGTGCGCCCGGCCACCGATAGCCGGGCCAGCGACGGAACCGCGGCGGTGTGGTATGGACACCGCCCGGCCGGGCATGTTTGCTGGTCTGACGATGCGTGGCGAAACCAGGATTCCGCAGCCCGTGCTGACCGAGCTGCGCGCTATCGCCGGATCGGAGAATCTCCGGCTGGCCGATGGCGAGCGTGCCGTGTACGCGCGCGATGCGACACCGTTGTTCCGCGGGATGCCGGATGCCGTCATCGCGCCGGCGGACGCCGAGCAGGTCGCACGGATCCTGCGGCTGGCTACCGATCACGGTATCCCGGTCGTCCCGCGCGGCGCCGGCACAAATCTGTGCGCGGGCACCGTGCCGCTCACTGGCGGCATCGTGCTGTCCACCGCGCGGTTGAACCGCATCCTCGAGGTAGCGCCCGAGGAGATGCTGGCCCGGGCCGAGCCCGGGGTGTCCACGATGGCGCTCAACGATGCTGCGGCGGCGCACCGCCTGTTCTACCCGCCGGATCCGGGCAGCCGTACCGTCTCCACGATCGGCGGTAACGTCGCCACCTGCGCCGGCGGCCTGCGGGGGCTGAAATACGGCGTGACCCGCAACTACGTGCTGGGGCTGACCGTGGTGCTGCCAACCGGCGAGATCGTGCGGACCGGCGGCCGGCTCTGGAAGGACGTCGCCGGCTACGACCTGACCCGGCTGATCACCGGATCCGAGGGCACCCTCGGCGTGATCACCGAGGTGACGGTGGCGCTCCTGCCGGACCCGTCCACCGGTCGCACCGGCCTGGCCTACTTCGACTCGCTGACCCAGGCCGGCCGCGCGGTCTCCAGCATCCTCGCCGCGGGGGTAATCCCGTCGACGCTGGAGTTCCTCGACCGGAGCTGCATGGACGCGGTCGAGCAGTACGCGCATCTCGGCCTGCACCCCGGCGCCGGTGCCCTGCTGCTGTTCGGTGATGACGGCGACGAGGCGACCGTGGCCCGCAGCTTTGAGCGAATCGCTGCCGCCTGCGAGGACTCCGGTGCCATCGCCGTCCAGACCGCCGGTGATATCACCGAGTCCGAAGCGCTGCTGACCGCCCGGCGCTGCACCCTTCCGGCGCTGTCCCGGCTGGGCTCGCTGACGATTCTCGAGGACGCCAGCGTGCCCAGGCCACGGCTGGCTGAGATGGTCGCGCGCATCGACGCGATAGCCTCGCGGCACCGGGTCACCATGGCGACGTTCGGCCACGCTGGCGACGGTAACCTGCATCCGACCTGCGTGCTGGAATCCGCTGAGGACACCGAGGGAACCGCCCGTGCCGAGCGCGCTTTCGCCGAGGTCTTCCGCACCGCGATTGAGCTCGGTGGCACGATCACCGGGGAGCATGGAGTCGGCGCGGCCAAGCTGCCCTACCTGGAACAGCGCCTCGGAAGCGCGCAGATGGACCTGATCCGGCGGATCAAGGCGGCCTTCGACCCCGCCGGCATCCTCAATCCCGGGAAGCTGGGGTCCTGATGACCAGCGACCAGGTGCCGCACGCTGGCTCGATCTTCGACCCGGGGCTGCTCAGCCGCTGCATCTCCTGTGGCTTCTGCCTGCCGGCCTGCCCGACGTACGCGCTGACCGGTGATGAGGCGTCCTCGCCACGCGGCAGGATCAACCTGATGCGGGCGCTCGAATCCGGCATGCTGCCACCCGGCGACCCGACGCTGGCCGAGCAGGCCTCCTTCTGCCTGGGCTGCCGGGCCTGCGAACCGGTGTGCCCGGCGGGAGTGCAGTACGGCGAGCTCCTCGAGCAGTGGCGGGGTTTCCAGTGGACCGGGCGCCGGCGGCCGATAGCCGTGCGGTTCCTGATCTTCGCGGCCGAACGCACCAGGGCGCACCGGATCGCCTGGCGGCTGCGCGGCGCCGCGCACGCTCCGGCGGCCCCCTCGCGGCCCTCGCTGATGCTCGGTTGCTTCGAGCGGAGCCTGTTTCCGGGGGTGAGCAGATCGGCGCTGGCGCTGGCGCCCGAACTCGCCGTCCCCGGCAACCAGGGATGCTGCGGCGCGCTGCACGCACATAACGGTGAGCCCGGGCGGGGCAGACAGCTGGCCGGGCAGCTCGGTGCCACGTTGCCGGGGCAGATCGTGACCACCTCAGGCGGCTGCGCCGCCTACCTGTCCTCGGTGATCGGCCGGGACCGGGTCACCGAGCTGTCGGAGTACCTGCAGGGGAAGGTCGCCGGGCAGGTGCGGATCGGGGACCGGCGGGCCCGGGTCGCCCTGCAGGATTCCTGCCATCTGCGCAACGGCCTGGGCGTGTGGCGGGAACCGCGGGCGCTGCTCGGCACGGTCGCCGAGTACGTGGAGCTGCCCGGCGCCGGGCGGTGCTGCGGAGCGGCCGGCACCTACGCGCTGGTACGGCCCCGCGACTCACGGCGAGTCCTCGATCCTAAGCTCGACCAGATCGAAGCAGCCGGGATCGATTATGTGGTGGCCGTCAATCCCGGCTGCCTGCGCCAGCTCCGCCAGGGGCTGCGCCGCCGGAAGTCAGCGGTGCGAGCGGTGCATATTGCCGATTTCCTGCGCCTGGCCGCCGACTGACAGACCACCCTTCACGTAACACGCTGGTAAGGCCCGCTTCACCACCCGGCTTTGCTGAAGCCGGCCCGTGCGCGGAGGATGGTGAGCGAAGGGCGGCCGGCCCGGTGAGGGGCAGCCGGAGCGAAGATCACGGAGGTGGTCACCGTGGCCGTCAGCAGGAATGCGCTGGCCTACAACAGCCTGTGGCAGTTCAGGAACGACAGCTGGTCCAGCCTGGAGGAGGCGAGCACGCAGCTGGTCCTGGCCGGGACCCAGTGCCGCCCGACCGACCCGCCGGCCGGGACCGTCAGCGGGCTGCTGGATGCCCTCGCGCCGATCGAGCGGTATTGGGCGTTTCCCGGCGCGCAGCGCTTCCACGACATGCGGCGGCTGTTCACGGCCGGGAAGTACGACCGGTTCGCGGCGATGGTCAGCGGGATCAACCGGGCCCTGGTCACCGAAACCTACCGGGACGGCCAGTCCCTGGACACGTCCGGCGAGGACGGCACGTACCAGCAGGCGGCCCCGGCCACCGAGCAGGCCCCGCCCGGCCGGCCCTACTTCGAGGTTCTGGTGGTGGAGGACCTGAGCGAGGCGCAGGAGCGCTCGCTGCGCGACGAGCTGCGGCGGTGGCGGCGCCGGGACGACCCGTTCGTCTACGAGATCGTCGTGGTGCCCAGCTTCGAGGACGCGATCATGGCCGCGCGGCTCAACTTCCGGCTGCAGGCGTGCGTGGTCCGCCGCCGCTTCGCGCACCGGTCGCGTTACGACGCGGCGGCGCTGGCGCCGTTCCTGGGCGGCTTCGGGTCCGATGACCTGATGGACCAGTCGCCCGACGAGCGCGCCCAGATCCTCGCCCGGTCGCTGGCCAGGATCAGGCCGGAGCTCGACCTGTACCTGATGACCGAAATCTCCGTCGAGGACCTGGCCAGGCTGAGCCACCATTTCCGGCGCGTGTTCCACGCCCGGGAAGGGTCGCTGGAGCTGCACCTCAGCCTGCTGGGCGGGGTGGCCGAACGGTACCGTGCGCCGTTCTTCAGCGCGCTGCGCAGTTACAGCCACCGGCCCACCGGGGTCTTCCATGCGCTGCCGATCTCGCACGGCAAGTCGATCCTCAACTCGCACTGGATCCGCGACATGGCCGACTTCTACGGCCTGGAAATCTTCCTGGCCGAAACGTCCGCGACGTGCGGCGGCCTGGACTCGCTGCTCGAGCCCACCGGCCCGCTGCGGGAGGCCCAGGAACTAGCGGCCAAGGCCTTCGGGTCGCGGCAGACCTTCTTCGTGACCAACGGCACCTCGACGGCCAACAAGATCGTGGTACAGGCGCTGGTCCAGCCCGGGGACATCGTGCTGGTGGACCGGAACTGCCACCAGTCGCACCACTACGGGCTGATGCTAGCCGGGGCCAGGGTCACCTACCTGGACGCGTACCGGCTCAACCGGTACTCGATGTACGGCGCGGTGCCGCTGCGGGAGATCAAGGGCACGCTGCTGGCGCTGCGGCGAGCGGGCAAGCTGGACCGGGTCAAGATGCTGCTGCTGACCAACTGCACCTTCGACGGGATCGTCTACGACGTCGAACGGGTGATGCGGGAGTGCCTGGCCATCAAGCCGGACCTGGTGTTCCTGTGGGACGAAGCCTGGTTCGCCTTCGCCCGGCTGCACCCGGTGTACCGGCCGCGCACCGCCATGCGGGCCGCCCGCACGCTGCACGAGCGGCTGCACCAGCCCGAGTACCGGGCCCGGTACGAAAAGTTCGCCGAGGAGCTCACCGCGATCACGCCCGGCGACGACGAGGCGCTGCTGGACCGCCAGCTGCTCCCCGATCCCGACTGCGCCCGGGTCCGCGTCTACGCCACCCAGTCCACCCACAAGACGCTGACGTCGCTGCGACAGGGGTCGATGATCCACATCTTCGACCAGGACTTCAGCCAGCGGGCCGAGGAGACGTTCCACGAGGCGTACATGACGCACACCTCCACGTCGCCGAACTACCAGATCCTCGCGTCGCTGGACCTGGGGCGCCGGCAGGCCGCCCTGGAAGGCTTCGAGCTGGTGCAGAAGCAGATCGAGAACGCGATGCGGCTGCGCGACGCGGTGGACCACCACCCGCTGCTCAGCCGGTACATGCGCTGCCTGACCACCGCCGACCTGATCCCGGCCGAGTACCGGCCCACCGGCATCGACCAGCCGCTGCGCTCGGGCCTGCCGAACATGATCAGGGCCTGGGAGCACGACGAGTTCGTGCTGGACCCGTCGCGGGTCACCATCTACATCGGGGCCACCGGCATCGAGGGCGACACGTTCAAACGAACCCAGCTGATGGACCGCTACGGCGTGCAGATCAACAAGACCTCCCGCAACACCGTGCTGTTCATGACGACGATCGGCACCACCCGCAGCTCGGTCGCCTACCTGATCGAGGTGCTGGTGACCATCGCCCGCGAGCTGGACACCCAGCTGCTGGACATCAGCCCGGCCGAACGCGCCGCCCATGAGGACGCCGTCGGCCGGCTCACCGCTCCCTCGGCGCCACTGCCCGACTTCAGCGGCTTCCACCCGAGCTTCACCGACGGCCACGAGCCGGCCACCCCGGAAGGTGACGTGCGGCGCGCCTTTTACCTGGCCTACGACGACAGCAACTGCGAATACCTGATGCCCGATGAGGTACAGCGGCGGGTCGGCAACGGCCAGCAGGTCGTGTCCGCGACGTTCATCACGCCCTACCCGCCCGGCTTCCCGGTGCTCGTGCCGGGCCAGCTGTTCAGCTCGCAGATCCTCGACTTCATGGCCAGCCTGGACACCCCCGAGGTACACGGCTTCCGGCGGGACTTCGGCTACCGCGTCTACACCGACAAGGCGCTGGCCATCACCGGCAACGATCGGCCCTGAGCGGCCGGGCACCGGAGCCAGGGAACATTTTGGCCGAACGGGACCTGCACGGGCTTAAACACGGATCCACCGGGTACTACGTGACCGCCCAGTCAACGGCGACGGGAGGCCACCGTGCAGCGCCTGTTCCCCGCGTTCTCCGCCCGTGCCCACGGCGTCCTCGGATCGCCGCGGCGATATCCCTCGGCGGGCTTGCGCTCCCGGCCGGCGCCGCGGCCGCGGCGCCGGCCGCCAGCACCAGTGCCGGCACAACCGACGAGAAGACCGGGACCGTCACCCTGGCGCCCACCGTCCGCAGCGTTACCGTCCAGCTGGCGCACCCGGAGGCCTGACGCGTCAGCGCTTGCCGGAGCGCGCGCGTCGGGCAAGCCGCCGCGCGGCCGCTCAGACGTGCCGGGGGCTGCCGGGATGAGCCGGGTCGATGAGGTCGGCGTACTCGGTGTGCGCCTTGATGAACTCGTCGGCGAACGTGCAGTACACGGTGATGGTCCGGCCCTTGGCCCGCAGGTCGTCCAGCGCGCCGCGGATCAGCGCGGTGCCGACCCCCTTCTCGCGGTGCGACGGCTCGACCCAGGTGTGCGTGAGGACGGTCCGCGCCCCCTCCTGCTCGTAAACCAGGCTGCCGACAACGGTGTCTCCCGCCCAGGCCTCGTAGGTGCGGCTCTCCGGGTTGTCCCGTACGTGGACGGGGGAAGCGGGCTCCATGGGCACGACCGTACCCGGTGCCGCCCGCGGCGCCGCCACTAGGCTAGCGGCATGACTGCGCCCGCCGGCCTGGAGGGACGGGACGCGGCAGGCCCGCCGCGCGAGACGCTGACGACGATCGCGCGGGAGTGGGCGCGGATCGGCTGTACCGGGTTCGGCGGCCCGCCGGCGCATATCGCGCTGCTGCGGGCGCTGTGCGTGGACCGGCGGCAGTGGCTGTCGGCGCAAGAGTTCGAGGACGGGGTGGCCACCACCAACCTGCTGCCCGGCCCGGCGTCCACGCAGCTCGCGATCTACTGCGCGTGGCGGCTGCGCGGTACGTGGGGGGCGCTGGTCGGCGGGGTGTGCTTCATCGTGCCCGGGCTGATCGTGATCCTGGCGCTGTCCGCGCTATTCCTGTCGTCGCATCCACCCCGGTGGGTCGGCGGCGCCGCGGGCGGCGCGGGTGCCGCGGTCCCGGCGGTGGCGCTCGGCGCGGCCATCGGGCTCGCCCCGGCCAGCTGGCGCCGGGCCGGCCCGGGCCGGGCCGGCCGCGGCCGGTGGATCGGTTACCTGGCCGCCGGCGGGGTGTCGGCCGCGCTCATCGGGCCGTTCCTGGTGCTGGTCCTGGCGGCCTGCGGCCTGGCCGAACTGCTCGTGACCAGCTATCCGTGGCGTGCGGCCAGCGGCCCCTCCGGGTCCGCCGCGTCCTCCGGTGCCGCCACCCGGCCGCCGCAGGCCCTGCTGCCGCTCCTCGCCGCCGCGGTGGTGCCCGCGGGAGGGCTGCTGTCCGTGGCGTGGGTGGCGTTCAAGGCCGGCGCGCTGTCCTACGGCGGTGGCTTCGTCATCATCCCGCTCATGCAGCACGATGCCGTGCACACCTACCACTGGATGACCAGCGCCCAGTTCCTCAGCGCCGTGGCGCTCGGCCAGATCACGCCCGGGCCCGTGGTGCAGACCGTCGCGGTGGTCGGCTACGCCGCCGCCGGAGTGGGCGGCGGCCTGCTGGCATCGCTGGTCGCGTTCACCCCGTCCTTCATCTTCGTGCTGGCGGGCGGTCCCCATTTCGGCCGGCTCCGCCGCAGCCAGGCGGTCCAGGCGTTCCTGACCGGCGCCGGCCCGGCCGCGATCGGCGCCATCGCCGGAGCCACCATCCCGCTGGCGCTCGCCTTGTCGCACCTGTGGCAGCTGGCCATCCTCGGCCTCGCCGGGCTCTGGCTCATCGCGCTGCGCCGCGGGGTGGTGAGCACGCTCGTCGGCGCCGCGGCGCTGGGCGTGATCGCGGTGCTGGCCGGGGCACCCGCAGGCTGACCCGCCCCGGCGCCAGCCCGGCTACGGCCGTCGCGGCGTCATCAAGGCGGGCCGCCTGCTCCTCTCGCACTCCGACAGCTGCACGGTCCACACCGCCGCGGTCAGCACGTCGAACCGGTAGATCTGCTCCCGCAGGGCGGCGGCGTCACCGCGCTGCACCGAGGCGATCATCTCACGTGCGGCGTTCTCCAGCCGGGTCAGCCGCGTCGCGAGCAGGGCCGCGGACGGACGGTTCCGGCGGCCCGCCGCCAGGACGGCACCGGCGGTCGTCACCTCGCCCAGGATGGCGTCGGTCACCTCGGCGATCTGCTGCACGGCGCAGGGTCTCAGCGGCGCCCCGCCCGGCCCGCCCGCGAGCATCTGCAAGCGGGCCAGGTGCGGAGCACATCGCAGCTGGTGGTACCGGATCGTCTCTGGCATCGTCATCGGTGGTTGCCCCTTGTTCGGCGCATTTTCATCCGACGCCATGCCGTGGGGCCGATTCCAGGGACGAAGGTCCTGTCACCGCAGATCCGGTGCCGTCCCGCCCGGCCGGGGCCGGGACGGCACGGGTCATAGGCCCTGCGCGCCGCCGGCCTCTGGCCCTACCCGCCCACGCGGGGAAATATCACCGTCGTAACGGACAGGCGCGCCCCGCGCTCCGGGCCACGCGCAGATTCTGGGCGGGCTTCCCGTACCAATGGCCCGTACCAACGGCGAGAAGGGGCCGACCATGAAGTTCCTCGTCCCGGCAGCGCTGGCTGCCTTCGTCTTCCTGGCCCTGCTGGCGGGCAAGGACGACATCCGCCGCCTCCACCACATGCAGGCCATGTAGCCCGCCTATCCGGCCGCGCGCATGACCGGAGCCCGCGCGGTGCGCGGGCTCCGTGCCTGTGACGGCGCCGGTTAGCGGCGCTCACCAGGGACGATGACCACCGGGCAGTGCGCGTGGTGGCTGACCTGGATACTGACCGAGCCCAGCAGCAGCCGGGCGAAGCCCCCGGTGCCACGGGAGCCGACGACGAGGAGATCCGCATCCTGCGAGGCCTCGATCAGTTTCTCGGCGGGCAGCCCGAAGACGGCCTGCACCGTCACCGGCTGGGGGCTGACCTCGCCGAGCTGCGCGGTCACCTTCGCGATCAGCTCCTGCGCGGCCGTCCGCGCCTCGGCCAGGAAATGCTCGTCGGCGGGGAAGACGACCATGCCATGCCACCCGCTGGCGGCGACCTGCTCGACAGTAATGACAGTGAGCGGCTGACGACGTATCGTGGCCTCCCGCATGGCCCATTCCAGGGCCAGCTGCGAATGACTGGAGCCGTCGATTCCGACGATGATCCCGGACATTTTTATCTCCTATATGTCCGATTCCTGCCTTACGCTGCTAAGGGTAGGAGCCTTTCCGCCTGTCGTTCAGAGGCACATTTCACCTGCTTTACGGGCCCTTTCGCACTAGCCTCCGGGACCTTGTTTAGGCTGCTCCGGGACCTTGGTCCCTGACCAACGGCCGTCCCTGGTTCATACCGTTGAAACCAACACACTGGGCTGCCCGGCACCCCGCGGGCGGATTCGCGTAAGAAAGCGTGGCTGGCTGATGACGGAGAACAGGCCGGGAGACCCGGAGATCCGCGTGTTCCTCCTGGATGACCACGAGCTCGTTCGCATCGGGGTGCGGGATCTCCTGGAAGCCCAGCCGGATATCCGCGTGATCGGCGAGGCGGGCACCGCCGCCTCCGCCCTGGCCCGGATCCCGGCCCTGCGGCCGAACGTGGCGATCCTGGACGTGCGGCTGCCGGACGGGGACGGGATCAGCGTCTGCCGCGAAATACGGTCCCGGATGCCGGAGGTCGCCTGCCTGATGCTGACCTCCTTCGAGGACGACCAGGCGCTGTTCGACGCGGTGATGGCCGGCGCGGCCGGCTACGTGCTCAAGCAGATCCACGGAACGGATCTGGTCGGGGCGGTACGGACGGTGGCGTCGGGCCAGTCCATGCTGGATCCCCGCGCGGCCAGCAAGCTGATGGCCCGGCTGCGGGACACCTCGCAGAAGCGCGACCCGCTGGCCGGCCTGACCGGGCAGGAACGCCGGATCCTGGAGCTGATCGGCGAGGGGCTGACCAACCGGCAGATCGGCGAGCGGATGTTCCTCGCGGAAAAGACGGTCAAGAACTACGTGTCGGCCTTGTTCCAGAAGCTGGGCATGGAACGGCGGACGCAGGCCGCCGCGTACGCGGCGCACGTGTTCAGCGAGCACGGCCCCGACCACTCAGGCGTCCTCTAGCCGCCAGCCACCGCCCAAATAGCCGACGGGGACCCGGACGTGGCGGCCTTTCCGCACCAGTGCGGAAAGGCCGCCACGATCAGGTTTCTCCCCGGCCGTTCGGTCCTTTCTGCCGGACGAAGGTCCTGCTCCCCCGCGGTACGCAGGCGTTTCCGTACGCCGTGACAGGCCTACGAGCTGATGACCACGGGGTTGTGACGGGACGCCGCGGGCCGCAGATCGGCGTCCAGCTCGTACAGCAGCGGGACGCCATTGGGCACGCTGAGCTGCGCGCTGTCCTCGTCGCTGACCGACTCCAGGTGCTTGATCAGGGCCCGCAGCGTATTGCCGTGCGAGACCAGCAGGACCAGGGCACCGCGGCGCAGGCCGGGAACGATCGCGTCGTACCAGTACGGCAGCAGCCGCGCGGTGACGTCCCGCAGTGATTCCCCGCGCGGGCGGGCCTCCGGCGGCAGGTCCGCGTAGCGCGGGTCCGCGAACTGTGAATGCTCCGCGGCGGCCTCCAGCAGCGGCGGCCGGACGTCGTAGCCGCGCCGCCACGCCATGTACTGCTCCTCGCCGTACCGGGTGCGCACCTCGCCCTTGCTGCGTCCCTGCAGCGCACCGTAGTGGTTGGAGTTCAGCCGCCACGACCGGTGCACCGGGATCCAGTCCCGGTCGCAGGCGGCCAGGGCCAGCTCGGCCGTGCGGATCGCGCGGCGCTGCAGTGAGGTGTGCACGGCATCGGGGCGGAGGCCATGCGCGGCGAGCAGTTCCCCGGCGCGGGTCGCCTGCTGCTCGCCGTGCGCCGACAGGGCGACATTGACCCAGCCGGTGAACACGTCCTGCTCGTTCCAGGTGCTCTCACCGTGACGGAGCAGGACCAGGCGGCAGGACGGCACGCGACCACCGTAGCGGTGGGCCAGGGAAACGGGACCTTCGGCCCGGCCCGGTGGGCCGGACGCCCCTCCAGGGTCTGGCCGTTTACCGGTGGCCCCCGGGCCCGCGATCACGTGAACTAGACGAAGGAACGGCTGACGGAAGAAGGCGAGTGCCATGAGCGCCAAGGTGACGGATGTCATGACGAGGGAAGTGGTGGCAGTACACACCAGCGCTTCGTTCAAGGAGATCGCCGCCACCCTGCGCGAACGGCGGGTGAGCGCGTTTCCCGTCGTGGACGACGACGGACGGGTCATCGGGGTCGTGTCCGAAGCCGACCTGATCACCAAGGAAGCCCTTGAAGGCGGGTACGAGAGCCATCCCGGGCCGCTGTCCGGGCTGCTGCACCGCCGCGACCTGGAGAAGGCCCGGGGCGCGACCGCGGGCGAGCTGATGAGCAGGCCGCCGGTCACCGTGCGCCCGGATGACCTGGTCAGCCACGCGGCGCAGCTGATGCACGACCGGCGGGTCAAGCGGCTCCCGGTGGTCAGCGCCGACGGCAAGCTGGTTGGGATCATCAGCCGCACCGACGTGCTGAGCGTCTTCAGCCGGCCGGACCAGGACATCCGCCGCGAGATCACCCAGAGCCTGCTGCTCGAGCAGTTCCTCACCGATCCCGGCTCGTTCACGGTCACGGTCAAGGACGGCATCGTGACGCTGGAGGGAACCCCGGAAACCGCCCCGCTCGGGCACGACATCGTCCGCGCGGTGCGCCATCTCGAAGGCGTCGTCGCCGTGCGTGACCGGCTGAGCTACCCCGAACCGGCCGGGTACGTCCCCGTCTCAGGCCCGCTGTTCTGACCGTCCGGCCCGGCCGGCCGCTCTTTGGAGGCAGCGATGAGCATCACCCCCGTGACCGCCGGGGCCAGCGTCTACGCGCTGCTTACCGACGGGACGACAGTCGAGATCCGGGCGGCCCGCCCGGATGACACGCAGGCGGTCAAGGCCATGCACGAGGCCATGTCGGCCAACAACTCCTACCTGAGGTTCTTCAACTCCAGCACGCTTTCCGCGGAGCAGGAGGCCGCGCGGGTCTGCCGGCCGCCCGCCGCGGACCACGCGGCGCTGCTCGCCGTGTGCGGCGGCCAGATCATCGGCGTGGCCAGCTACGAGGTCAAGGACCACGGGCACGAGGCGGAGGTCGCCATCGCGGTGCCCGACAACATGCACGGCCGCGGTATCGGCACGCTGCTGCTGGAGCACCTGGTGGCCGACGCCGGCCACCGCGGCATCACCATCTTCACCGCCTCCGTCCTCTCGCAGAACGCGGAAATGCAGCAAGTCTTCCGGGACGCCGGGCTGAGCGCCCGGCGCCAGCTGGCCGACGGCGTGATCGAATTCGCCTGCGAGCTGCCGGGCGATGACGCGGACCCGCGCTGGGATCCCTACCTGGACGCGTCGGCGGCCCGCGAACGCCAGGCCGACGTGGCGAGCCTGCGGCACGTGTTCCAGCCCGCCTCGGTGGCCGTGGTCGGGGCCAGCCGCCGGATGGGCACGGTCGGCCGCGCCATCCTGCACAACATCGTGACCGACGGCTACCAGGGACGCATATACGCGGTCAATCCGCATGCGGCCCACATGGAGGCGGTCCGGTGCGTGCCGGCGGTCAGCGCGCTGCCGGAAGCGGTCGATCTCGCGATCATCGCGGTGCCCCCCGCCACCGTGTCGGCGGTGGCCGACGAATGCGGCCGCCGCGGCGTCAAGGCCCTAGTCGTCATCACCGCGGGCCTGGACACGCCGCAGAGCGCGGACCTGCTCGCCATTTGCCGCCGTTACGGCATGCGGCTGGTCGGCCCCAACTGCTTCGGCGTCGCGGTGCCCGGCATCGGCCTGGACGCGACCTTCGCCGCCCGGCACCCCGTGCCCGGGACGGCGGGCCTGGTCATGCAGTCCGGCGGCCTGGGGATCGCGCTGGCCGACCGGCTGTCCCGGCTGGGCATCGGGGTCTCCTCGTTCGCCTCGATCGGCAACAAGTACGACATCTCCAGCAACGACATGCTGATGTGGTGGCAGGGGGACGGCATTACCAAACTCGCGGTGCTGTACATCGAGTCGTTCGGCAACCCGCGCAAGTTCGCCCGCACCGCGCGGCACGTCGGCCGGACCATGCCGGTGCTGACCGTGCTGGCGGGCCGGTCGGCGGCCGGCCAGCAGGCCGCCGCCTCGCACACCGCGGCGGTCGCCTCGCCGCTGGTGAACCGCGAGGCGCTGTTCCAGCAGGCCGGCATCATCGCGACCGAATGCCTCGGCGAGCTGCTGGACGTCGCCGCGCTGCTGTCCACGCAGCCGGTCCCGGCCGGATCGCACGTCGCGATCGTGTCCAACATTGGCGGGGCCGGCGTGCTGGCCGCCGACTCGTGTGCCGGGAACGGCCTGATCGTGCACCGGCTCAGCGGCGAAACCCGGCGGCGGCTGCACTCGCTGGTACCGGCCGGCGGTGCGGTTACCGGCCCGGTGGACACCACCGCCACCGTCTCCGAGGATTCGTTCCGCCGGTGCCTGGAGATGGTCGCCGCGGACCGGGGCGTGGACGCGGTCATCGCCCTGGTGCTGTCCACCGCGGCCACCGGCGACCTCGTCTCGGCGATCCGCTCGGCACAGGTCAGCGTGCCGATCGCGGCGGTCGTCCTGGACCAGTCCGAGGCCGTCCAGATTCTCCCGCCGCTCAGCAGGGACACCGTGTGCGCCGCCACGGCGGCAGCCGAGGCCCCGCACGGCGAGGCGGCGCCGCCGTCCATACCGTCCTACGCCGACCCCGCGGCCGCCGCCCAGGCCATGGCGCGGGCGGCAGCGTACGGCGCGTGGCGGGCCCGGCCGTCCGGGCGCATCAGGGAGTTCATCGACATCGCGCCGGACGACGCCCGGGCCCTGATCCAGGACTGCCTGCACCGCTCCCCCAACGGTGGCTGGCTGCCACCGGGCAAGGTCGCCGAGCTGCTGGCGTGTTACGGCATCCGGCTTACCAAGCTGACCCCGGTGTCCAGCGCGGACGAGGCGGTCAGGGCCGCCGCCCGGATCGGCGGCCCGGTCGTGCTCAAGGCCGACGTCCCCGGCCTGCTGCACAAGACCGACGCGGGCGCGGTCCAGCTCGACCTGCGCAGCGAACTCGAGATCCGGCGCGCCTGGCGCCTGCTGACCAGCAAGTTCGGGCCCCGGCTCCGCCAGGTGCTCATCCAGCCGATGATCACCGGTGGCACCGAGGTCATCATCGGCGTCGCGCAGGAGCCCGTCTTCGGCCCGCTGGTCATCTTCGGCCTCGGGGGCGTCGCCACCGACGTGCTGGCCGACCACACGGCCCGGCTGGCCCCGCTCACCAACACCGACGCCGACGAGCTGATCCACTCCATCCGGTCGGCGCCGCTGCTGCTCGGTCACCGGGGCAGCCCGCCCGCTGACCTCAGCGCGCTGCGGGAGACCCTGCTGCGCATCTCCCGGCTGGCTGACGATCTGCCGGAGATCGCCGAGCTCGACCTCAACCCGGTCATCGCCCGCCCGGACGGGGTGGCCGCCGTGGACGCCCGGATCCGGATCGCGCCGGCCAAGCCGCAGGACCTCTTCCTGCGCAAGCTCCGCTGACGCGGGGCCTTAAAGCTCCGCGGCCTGGGCCCTGGGAACCAGCCCGGCCCGGGCCGCGGATCCAACCTCGCCCGACGCATCGATAGAGCGGGCGCCGCATCGATATGGTTTGCGCTGGGCGCCCGGGAAGCTAAGTTTGTTTTGTGAGCGACAACAATTCCCCGGACGGGGCGATCCGGGTCTTCCTGCTGGACGATCACGAGATCGTCCGGCTCGGGGTGCGCGATCTGCTCGAGGCCCAGCCTGACATCCAGGTCATCGGTGAGGCGGGCACGGCCACCTCCGCCCTGGCCCGGATCCCGGCCCTGCGGCCGGACGTGGCGGTACTGGACGTGCGGCTGCCCGACGGGGACGGGGTCGCGGTCTGCCGCGAGATCCGGTCCCGGATGCCGGAGGTCGCGTGCCTGATGCTGACCTCGTTCGGCGATGACGAGGCGCTGTTCGACGCGGTGATGGCCGGCGCGGCCCGCTACGTGCTCAAGCAGATCCGCGGCACCGACCTGGTCGGCGCGGTACGCACGGTCGCGTCCGGCCAGTCCATGCTGGACCCGAAGGCGGCCAGCCAGCTGATGGCCCGGCTGCGGGACGCGTCGCAGAAGCGGGACCCGCTGGAGGGGCTGACCGGGCAGGAACGCCGGATCCTGGAGCTGATCGGTGAGGGGCTGACCAACCGGCAGATCGGCGAGCGGCTCTACCTGGCCGAGAAGACGGTCAAGAACTACGTATCGGCCCTGTTCCAGAAGCTGGGCATGGAACGGCGCACGCAGGCCGCGGCGTACGCGGCGCGCATCTTCGGCGAGGAAGGCAGCGTGGGCGGCCACCCGGGAAAGGACCTTCCTGCTTAGCCGCCCGGACCTTCGTCCCTGTGCGCCGGTGCTGCCGGCCGAATATCCCTTTACCATGAGTGCAGATGCCCCCACGCTACGGGTGCTTCCGGCTGGTGAATGCCTGCGGCTCCTGAAGTCGGTCCCAGTCGGACGCATCGCTTACACAAAAAACGCCCTGCCCGCCGTTGAGCCGGTGAAGTTCGCCCTCGACGGGCGGCACATCGTGATCAGGATTGATCCGGGCAGCGCGCTTCTGACAGCTCTGCACCATACCGTGGTGGCGTTCGAAGCCGACCTCGTGGACGCTGACAACCATCGCGGCTGGAGTGTGACCATCGTGGGCAACGCCCGTGAGGTAGTCGATCCCGGCGAGATCAGCAGGCTCCGGGCCACCGGCCTGGAGTCGTGGGCCGCGGCCGGCGACGGCTCCTTCTTCCGCATCATGCCCGGCATCGTGACCGGCCAGGAGATGCTCGCCGTCAACTAGGCCCGCTCCGCCCGGCCGCCGGCGTGGCCGGGCCCATCGGACGGCACCCGCCAGACCAGTTCGGTGCCGGTCCCGTCCGCGTCCGCGGGCCCCAGGCGCAGCTCGCCGCCGAGCTTCTCGGCCCGGAGCCGGAGATTCCGCAGCCCGCTCCGCCGCCCCTCCGGCGGGATCCCGACCCCGTTGTCGGTGACCCGGACCGCCAGGAAACCGTCCGCGTCGACGTCCACGCTCACATCGACCCGGCTGGCCTGCGAATGCCGGGCCGCGTTGGACAGCGCCTCACGCAACGCGGTGAGCATGTCATCGGCGATCTCCGGCCGTACCTTGCCGTTGAGCTTCGAGCCCAGCCGCAGCGACGGCGTGAACCCCGTCGACGGCGTCATCTCCTCGACGACGCTGACGATCGCCTCGCGCAAGTTCGGCTCGTCCTCCTGGCCACGGGACTGCAGGGCGAAGATCGTCAGGCGGATGTCCTTGATCGTCTCGTCCATCGCGTCCACCGCCCGCTTGACCCGGGTGGCCGCCTCCGGGCGGTTGATCATGGGCACCGTGCCCTCCAGCGACATGCCGGTCGCGTACAGCCGCTGGATCACCAGGTCGTGCAGGTCCCGGGCGATCCGGTCCCGGTCCTCGTACAGCGACAGGCGCTCCGCGTCACGACGGCGGGCGGCCAGTTCCAGCGCGATTCCCGCCTGGGCGGTGAACGAGCCGACCACGTCCGCGGTGGCCTCCGGGAACGGCATGCTGCCCCGGCGGCGCCCGATGGTGAGCACGCCGCGTACGTCGCCCGCGGCGCCCAGCGGGAACAGCACCGCCGGGCCGATGTGCCCCATCGCGCTGCGCACCACGTCGGCGGTGCGCTCGTCGCCGGCGAAGTCGTCGACCGTGAGCGGTTCCCCGGTGGCCAGCACGAGGCCGGATAGCGAGTGCTCAGCCGGCAGGACGAGCCCGCGCGTGGAGTCGGCGCCGTCCCCCTCGGCGAAGCTGATCGCCAGCATCCGGGCATCCTGCTCGGGCAGCGCCAGCACGGTCAGGTCGGCGTGGGACAGTTCCCGCACCTGCCGGGTGACCGCGGCCAGCACCTCGTCCGGGTCGGCCCCGGACAGCAGGGTGGTGGCGACCTCGGCGTTGGCCTGCATCCACTGCTGCTGCCGGCGGGCGGCGTCGTAGAGCCGGGCGTTCTCGATCGCGACGCCGGCCGCGGAGCCCAGCGCGACCAGGACCGCCTCATCATCCTCGGTGAACGCGCCGCCGCCCTGCTTCTCGGTCAGGTACAGGTTGCCGAACACCTCATCGCGGACGCGTACCGGCACCCCGAGGAAGCTCTTCATCGGCGGGTGCCCCTCGGGGAAGCCCGACGAATCCGGGCTGGCCGCGATGTTCGCAAGGCGGAGCGGGCGGGGATCACGGATGAGCAGCCCGAGCAGCCCGCGGCCTTCCGGCCAGTGGTCGATCTTCCTGATGCGGGCCTCGTCCAGGCCCACCGGCACGAATTCGGCCAGCCGCTGCCCTTCGCCGATCACGCCGAGGGCGCCGTACTCCGCGTCCACCAGCCGGACGGCCGCCTCGACGATCCGCTTCAGCGTGCTCTCCAGGTCCAGGCCCGAGCCGATCGCGACGACCGCTTCCAGCAGGCCATGCATCCGGTCGCGGGTCGCCAGGATCGCCTGCAGCCGTGATTGCAGCTCCAGGAGCAGCTCGTCCAGCTGAAGCTGCGGCAGCACGCCGTGATCACCAGCCGCAGGTTCCATCGGGCAACCTTTCAGGTCCGCACGCCTCACGCTGATCCGCCAGCGCCGGGCGAGCCATCCCCAGCGTAACCATCCGCAGGACGGAGGGCCAGCAAGTGATCATGAGGGCAACGACCAACGCCGAGCGGTGCCCGCCGGGACGGTGCCCGGCCAGGCGCCCGTCCGCGGTGAACGCGTAAACGTGTGCTGTCAAGAACCGGTACGGACCAAAGTCCCGGCCGGACGTTGCCGACGGCCCTCGCCGCCGCGCCCGGCATTGACAATTCTTCAGATGTGACCCTGAGGGACACCCAGCCGAGCCCGTGGCCCGTATCCAGCAGACAGCCTGGCCCCCGCGGCCAGCACCCGCGCGATGCGCGCAGAACAGAGGTGGGCACCATGACCGCCAGTCCGGAAACCGACCATCGCCCAGCTCGTCCCGACAGTGGTTCGTGGCCGTCACCGCCGTACCCGGGCGACCTGAGCCGGCGGGTTGCCCAGCGCCGCACGGAACTCAAGCTCACCCGGCAGCAGGTCGCCGCGCGCGCCAACGTGAGCCTGCGGTACCTGGAGTTCCTGGAGAACTACCCGGGGATGCCGACCGGCGCCGTGCTGCGCCAGCTGGCCGCCGCCCTGCAGACGAGCCCGTCAGCCCTGCTCGGCGCGGGCATGGATACCCCGCCCGGGAACGGCAGGGCGCCCAGCCGCGAGGTCACGCTGGAACGGCTGACACCGGCCGAGTGCCGCCAGCTGATCGCCGCGGGCGGCATCGGCCGGATCGGGTTCTCCACCGCGTCGGGCACCGTGATCCTGCCGGTCAACTTCGCGGTGACCGCGAACACGATCGTGATCCGGACCGGGTCCGGCTCCGTCATCGCGGCGCACGGCGACGGCGACGTCTCCTTCGAGGTCGATCACATCGACGAAGCCATGGAACAGGCGTGGAGCGTGCTCGTGCAGGGCCAGGCCCACCGCGTCCTGCAGCGTACCGAGCTGGCGCACCTGGAGCGGTGCGCGGCGGTGCTGCCGTGGCCGGGCGGCGAGCAGGACGCCTACATCCGGATCGCCCCGCACCGGATAAGCGGCCGCCGCATCGTCCGCCGCTGAAATCCCGCGGGGGACCTTGGTCCCTCCGACGCCGGGCCCCGCGTCCCTACGTGAGCTGGGTGTTTACCGAAGATTATGGTTGATGACGCGGCACCTCGGCTCGCGTCCGCGCCTCGCGCATCGCGCATCGCGCAGATAGCAGACCGAGCCTGGGGAGGCCGCGGGTGAACGTGCTCGTACTCTCACGGTGGCAGTTCGGCATCACCACCGTGTACCACTTCCTGTTCGTGCCGATCACGATCGGGCTGGCGTTCCTGGTGGCCGGATTCGAGACCGCGTGGCTGCGCTCCGGGGACGACCGCTGGCTGAGGCTGACGAAGTTCTACGGGAAGCTGTTCCTGATCAACTTCGCCATGGGCGTGGTCACCGGCATCGTGCAGGAATTTCAGTTCGGCATGAACTGGTCGGCCTATTCGCGGTTCGTGGGAGACATCTTCGGTGCGCCGCTGGCGATCGAGGCGCTGCTCGCCTTCTTCCTCGAGTCCACGTTCCTGGGCTTGTGGATCTTCGGCTGGGACCGGCTGCCGCGGCGCGTGCACGCGGCCTGCATCTGGATCGTCGCGGTCGGCACGATGCTGTCGGCCTACTTCATCCTGGCCGCCAACTCCTGGATGCAGCACCCGGTCGGCTACCACTACAACGCGGCCACGCACCGCGAGGAACTGACCAGCTTCGTGGCCGTGCTGACGAACCCGACGCAGCTCGTTACGTTCCCGCACACGATCGCCGGCTGCTTCCTGGTGGCCGGGGCCCTGGTCGCCGCGGTGGCCCTGTGGCACCTGATCCGGCGCCCGGCCGGGACGGACGCCGCCTCGCGGTCCGCCGCCACCGCGTTCCGCTCGGCGGCCAAGACCGGCACGATCACCGTCCTGGTGGCCGCGGTGTTCACCGCCCTGACCGGTGACATCCAGGGCAAGATCATGACGAAGTACCAGCCGATGAAGATGGCGGCCGCCGAGGCGCTCTACCACACCTCGCAGCCGGCGTCGTTCTCGCTGTTCACCATCGGCAGCCTGAACGGCTCCAAGGAAGTTTTCTCGATCAGGCTGCCGCGGCTGCTGTCCTTCCTGGCCACCGGGAGCTTCAGCGGCAAGGTGCAAGGCATCGACAACATCCAGTCGCTCTACGCCCAGACCTACGGGCCCGGATCGTACACGCCGATCATCCCGGTGACGTACTGGAGCTTCCGGCTCATGATCGGCATCGGTTTGCTGTCCGCGCTGATCGCGCTCATCGCGCTGTTGGTGCTGTGGCGCAGCCGCCTGAAGGGTGACCCGCTGGGCATCAGCCTGACCGGCGGCTGGCGCCGGGCGCTGCTGTGGTCCGCGATCGTGCTGCCGCTGCTGCCGCTGGTGGCGAACTCGTTCGGCTGGATATTCACCGAGATGGGCCGCCAGCCGTGGCTGGTCTTCGGCCAGATGAAGACGGCTGCGGGGGTGTCGGCCAACTCGGCGGGCGAGGTGCTCGCCTCGATGATCATCCTGACCCTGCTGTACGGCGGGCTGGCCGTGGTCGAAGTGGGCCTGCTGCTCAAGTACGCCAGGAAGGGCCTCGACGAGGAACCGCCCCCCGGCGCCCCCAGCGACGAAGACAAGCCGCTCGAGCTCGTCTACTGACCTGCCCCCCACGGCAAATAGAGCCACGAGAGAGACAAGGAGCCTGTCGTGCTGCATCTGTCCGACATATGGTTCATCGCCATCGCCGTACTGTGGGCCGGTTACTTTGTGCTAGAGGGGTTCGACTTCGGCGTCGGCATCCTGCTACCGGTGCTCGGCCGGAGCAACGCGGAGCGCCGTGCCATGATCAACACGATCGGCCCGGTCTGGGATGGCAACGAGGTGTGGCTGCTGACCGCGGGCGGCGCCACGTTCGCCGCCTTCCCCGGCTGGTACGCGGCCATGTTCAGCGCCTTTTACCTGCCGCTGCTGCTGGTGCTGGTGTGCCTGATATTCCGCGGGGTCGCGTTCGAGTACCGCGGCAAGCGGGACAGCGCCCGCTGGCGGTTCGGCTGGGACTGCGCGATCTTCGGCGGGTCCCTGCTGCCCGCGGTGCTGTGGGGCGTCGCGTTCGGCAACGTGCTGCACGGCATCCCGCTGGACGCCGCACACAATTACACCGGCAACTTCTTCAGCCTGCTGAACCCCTACTCGCTGCTCGGCGGGGTGACCACCGCGACGCTGTTCACCCTGAACGGCGCGCTGTTCCTCGGCCTGAAGACCACCGATGACCTGCGCCGCCGGGCGAACGCGCTGGCCTGGAAGATCGGCCTCGTGGCCATCGTGGCCGGGGCGGCCTTCCTCGCGTGGACGGGGGCCAGCTACCGCAGCCCGGGCCACGTGGCCACCGGGGTGGCCTCGGTGGTGTTCTCCGCGGTGGCCGCGATCACGCTGATCGGCGGCGTGCTCGCCAGCCGGCTCGGCCGTGAGGGCTACGCGTTCACCGGCGTGGCCGTGGCGATCGTGACCGCGACGGGCGCGCTGTTCACCGCGCTGTTCCCGGACGTGCTGCGGTCCTCGGTCAGCCCCGCCTACACGCTGACCGTCGGCAACGCCTCGTCGACGGCGAAGACGCTCGCGCTGATGACCGTGATCGCGTGCATCTTCCTGCCGTTCGTGCTGTTGTACCAGGGCTGGACGTACTGGGTGTTCCGCAAGCGGGTCAGCGTTCCCGGCGGGGCCGCTGGCACGCCCGCCACGCCGCCCGTCCCAGCCGGCACCGGCTCGGGCGATGCCGTCAGCCTGGCCGGCCCCGGCCCCGCCGGGCCGGAAACGCCAGCGCCCAAAACGGCAACTCGGTGAAGCCGCTCGATCCGCGACTGCTCCGGCACGCCCGGCAGACGGCGCTCTACATCGCCGTCCTGGTCGCGCTGGGCGCGGCCGCCGCCGGGCTGGTCATCGCGCAGGCGCAGCTGCTGTCGGGGGCCATCGCCGGTGCGGTGGACCATGGCGCCACGCTGACGTCACTGCGCGGCATCGTGATCGCGCTGGCCGCCGTGCTGGCGGGCCGTGCGCTGATCGCGTGGGCGACGGAGGCAGCGTCCTACCGGGCCAGCGCGGCGGTCAAGTCGCAGCTGCGGCGGCAGGTACTTGCCCGCGCCGCCGCGCTCGGGCCGCGCTGGCTGGCCGGCCGCCGTACCGCCGAGCTGACCGCGCTGGCCACCGAGGGCATGGACGCCCTGGACGGCTACTTCTCCAAATACCTGCCGCAGCTCATCCTGGCGGTGATCGTGCCGGTCGCCGTGCTGATCCGGGTCGGCGCGGCCGACCTGCTGTCCGGCGTCACGATCCTGGTCACGCTGCCGCTGATCCCGGTGTTCGGCGCGCTGGTGGGGATGGCCACGCAGGGCTACGCGCGGCGGCGGTGGCTGGCCCTGGCCCGGCTCTCCCACCACTTCCTGGACGTGGTGAGCGGACTGCCCACGCTGAAGGTGTTCGGCCGGTCCCGTGAGCAGCGCGCGTCGATCGGGAAGGTCACCGGCGAGTACCGCAGCGCCACCATGCAGACGCTGCGCATCGCGTTCCTGTCGTCTCTGGTCCTGGAGCTCGCCGCAACGCTGTCGGTCGCGCTCATCGCGGTCAGCATCGGCCTCCGGCTCGTCAACGGCCACCTGGACCTGCGTACCGGGCTGCTGGTGCTGATCCTGGCGCCCGAGGCCTACCTGCCGCTGCGCGCGGTGGGCGCACAGTTCCACGCCAGCGCGGACGGCCTGGCCGCCGCGGATGAAGCGTTCGCCGTGCTCGAGGAGCCCGCGCCGCCGGCCGGCGAGGAGCTGGCCCCGGAGCCGTGCACCATCCGCGTCGAGGACGTCGCGGTGAGCCAGCCCGGCCGCCCCCGGCCCGCCCCCAACGGCGTCCGCCTGCTGGTCCGCCGGGGCGAGATCAGCGTGGTCGCCGGGCCCAGCGGGTACGGCAAGTCCACCCTGCTGAACGTCCTGCTCGGCTTCGTGCAGCCCTCGGCGGGCTCGGTCATCGTCGCTGGCCCGCAGGACGAGACCGACCTCACCCTGATCGACCCGGACCACTGGCGCTCACGTGTCGCCTGGGTCCCGCAGGACCCGGTTTTGTTCAGCGGGACCGTCGAATCCAACATCCGGCTCGGCTGGCCGGACGCCCCCGCTGATGCCGTCACGGCCACCGCGCACGCCGCGGCCCTGGACGACGTGCCGCTGAGCCGGCCCGTGGGCGAGCGCGGCAGCGGCCTGTCGGCGGGCCAGCGGCGCCGGGTGGCGCTGGCCCGCGCCCTGCTCCCCCGCCGCAGCCAGCGGCCCGTGCTGCTGCTCGACGAGCCCACCGCCGGCCTGGACGCCGCCACCGAAGCCCGCGTGCTGCGCACCCTGAAGGCCGAGGCCGCGGCCGGGCGGGCGATCCTGATCGCCGCGCACCGCCCCGCGGTGCTGGCCATCGCCAACCAGGTCACGCCGCTGACCGGCGCGCCCGCGCCGTCCGCGAGCGGTGAGGCCGGCGGGCGTGATGAGACGGCCGGGCGTGATGGGACGGCCGAACTCGATGAGGCCGACGGGCGTGACGAGGCCGGCAGACGTGACGAGATCGCCGGGACTAGCGTGGCGGCAGGGACTGACGAGGTGGCCGAGACTGGCGCGGCCACCGAGACTGGCGTGATGACCGAGACTGGCGTGATGACCGGGACTGACCGGGCGCTAGCGCCGGACGGCTCAGCGAAGGTCAAAGGGGCGGTCACGCTGCGGGAAGCGGACCGCGATCTTCCCGGTGCGGAACCGGCCGAGCGGCCGGCGGCTCATCGGGCGGCGGCTGACCCTCGCCGGGCTGCTGGGCACGCTGGCGGCGGTTTCCTCCATCGGGCTGCTGGCCACCTCCGCGTGGCTGATCTCCCGCGCCGCGGAGCGGCCGCCCGTGCTCTACCTCATGGTGGCGGTCACTGCCGTGCAGGCGTTCGCCATCGGCCGGAGCGTGTTCCGTTACTCCGAACGGCTGGCCAGTCACGACGCCGCGCTGCGCATCCTGGCCCGGCTGCGGATGACCGCCTACGGCCGGCTGGAGCGCCTCGCCCCGGCCGGGCTCGCCGCGTTCCGGTCCGGTGACCTCCTCAGCCGGCTGGTCACTGACATCGACTCACTCGCCGACCGGTGGCTGCGCGTCCGGCTGCCCTACGCGGTGGCCGCGGCGGCCGGCGCCGGAGCCGTCGCCGTCTCGGCCGCTCTGCTGCCCAGCGCGGGCCTGGTGCTCGCGGCCAGCCTGCTCGGCGCCGCCGTGGCCGCCCCCGCGATCGCCCTGGGCATCGCCCGCCGGGCCGAACGCCAGATCGCGCCGCGCCGGGGCCAGCTCGCCGCCGCCAGCCTCGATCTGCTGCGCGGAGCCGGCGAATTGTCGGCCTTCGGCGCGGCTGGGCGTGCGCTGCTCGACGTCGCCGACGCCGATCGCGGGGTAGCCCGAGAGGAAGCCCGTTCGGCATATGCGAAGGGTGCTGGCGCGGCCGTGGCCATGATCGCGGCCGGGACCGCGGTCTGGGCCGCGGTGGTGCTGGGGGTGCCGGCGGTGCGTTCAGGGACGCTGGCCGCGGTGACGCTCGCGGTTGTGGTGCTGATCCCGCTGGCGGCGCACGAGGTGTTCTCCGGGCTGGCGCCCGCCGCGCAGGAGATGCCGCGGCTGCGGATGGCCGGCGCCCGGGTGGCCAGCGTGCTGGCCCAGCCCGATCCGGTCGCCGAGCCGGCCGACCCCGCCCCGATCCCTGAGGCCCCCTACGACCTGCACATCCGGGGGCTGAGGGCGCGCTGGGAGGCGGACGGCCCCGACGTGCTGCACGGTCTTGACCTGGACATCCCCGCTGGTCAGCGGGTCGCCGTGGTCGGGCGGAGCGGCTGCGGGAAGACGACGCTGGCCATGGTGCTGCTGCGGTTCCTGGACCCGGCGGCGGGCACGGTGACGATCGGCGGCACCGACATCATGGCGCTGGAATCGGACGCGGTGCGGCGGATCATCGGCCTGTGCGCACAGGACGCGCACATCTTCGATTCCACCCTGGAGGCGAACCTGCGGCTGGCCCGGCCGGACGCGAGCGCGGGCGAACTGCGCGGCGCGCTGGCCCGGGCGCGGCTGCTGGACTGGGTGGACAGCCTGCCGGGCGGCCTCGCCACGCCGGTCGGCGAGCACGGCGCCCAGCTGTCCGGCGGGCAACGGCAGCGGCTCGCCCTGGCCCGGGTGCTGCTCGCGGATTTCCCGGTCGTCATTCTCGATGAGCCCGCCGAGCACCTCGACGACGACACGGCCCGCGCGCTGACCCGCGACCTGCTGGCGGCGACCGAGGGACGGACCAGGCTGCTCATCACGCACCGGCCCGTCGATGCCGCCGACGTCGACCAGATCGTCCGGCTGGACGCCGCGGGCGGCAGCTCACCGGGCGGGACGCAGCGACAAACGGCAGCCGTGGCACGGGCCTTGGTCCCTACCGGCCCGCTGGCCGCCACGGTGTGATGAACGTGTCACGCCGTGAGAAGAGAAGGTGAAGGCCGATGCGCACGCTGCACCGGGACGCCAGGAGCGCGGTTCCCGAACTGCTCGACTGGCTGGAGTCGCCGTTAATGACGCTCCGTCCCTATCTGGCCCAGCCGATCAGGGTCGAGGACTTCGTCGCCGACGGCCGCTACGTCGTCCGGGCTGAGCTGGCCGGCTTCGATCCCGAGAAGGAAATCGACGTCACGGTCGGCCCGGGCTTCCTGACCATTCACGCCGAGCGCTCGGATGAGTCCGAGGGCAGGCACCGTTCGGAGTTCCGTTACGGCAAGTTCACCCGTACGGTCGCCCTCCCTGCAGACGCCGACAGCAACGACGTCACGGCCGGCTGCCACAGCGGCATCCTGACCGTCAGCATCGGCCTGAAGAACGACGAGCAGAAGCCGCACCGGAAGGTCCCGGTGACCGAGGGCGGTACCGCGAAGAGCTGACGTTCGGCGGCCCTGTGCGTGGCCGGCCCCGGTAGCTGACATTGGGGCGGGCCCGGGAGCTGATACCCAGGCGGGCCCGGGAGCTGATACCCAGGCGGGCCCGGGAGCTGATACCCAGGCGGGCCCGGGAGCTGATACCCAGGCGGGCCCGGGAGCTGATACCCAGGCGGGCCCGGGAGCTGACATTGGGGGTCCCGCGGCGGGTCTGTTCCCTGCACGCTGAGCGCTCGTTGCCTGCACGCTGAGCGCTCGTTGCCAGCAGGCTATGGGCACGCTGGCTGCATGCTGTGATTCCGCTGCCCGCGTGCTACGGGCACGCTCGGTGAGTCCGCAGCGGCGGCTCGGCCCGCGTTCAGCAGCGGACGGCATTCTTGCTGGTAAGAGCACCAGGTCCAGTGGTGAAGGAGGCCGGTGGAAATGATGTGGTATTGGGGCACCGGAGTGCACGGATGGGCGTGGGGCCTCGGTATCTTCACCTCGCTCATCTTCTGGGGCCTGATCATTTGGGCGGTCGTCGCGCTGGTGGGCTGGGCCCACCGCGGCCGGCCCGGATCAGCCGCACCCGGAATATGGCGGGAAAGCGGCTCGCGGCCGGGTGCCGGGCCGCCGGGGAGCCCAGGGCCGCACGGGCCCGGGAGCCCGTGGCGCGACAACGATCCGGAGGAGATCCTCTCGCGCCGGTACGCCGCGGGTGAGATCGACGCGGAAGAGTACCGGCAGCGTCTCGAGGTCCTGCGCGCTCAGCGTCATACTGCCGGCACCGGCAGCGCTTGACAAGCCTGACGCCTGGCGGGCGCGCCGGAAGCGCGTGGCCGTCATTAGTGGGCCAAGGCGGCCCACCATCCCGCGCGTCCGGGCTCAGGCCGGCCCTGATCGTGAGTGTTCCGGCGGCCAGGTGATGCCGATCGCCTCGTGTGCTTGTATAGCAGCCCGGTCCAGTGCAGTGCAGTGGCCAGTGGTGAGGCCGGGGCGGCCGGGGCTTTCTGAGGAGGGGCAACGAGCGCCTGCTGGGGCCAGGCACTTGCCAGTGATCCGCAGCCGGAGACCGGCGTGGCGCGAATTTCTTTCCTTCTTTTACGCCCCGGGCCGGGGTGTGCGACACGAAGGTAGGGATCCAGGATAAGCGCAGGTTGCCGTCCTAGTCTGGAAGTGCTTAAACTTCCAGACTTAGGAGGAACCGTGACCGAGCCGTCCCTGCCCGAGCTGGAGCAGCAGCGGGCGCGCCTGTTTGAGCGGCTGGCCGCAACCGGGGACTTGCGGCCCGGCAGCATCAACGCCACCTACCGCAGGTGCGGCAAGCCGAACTGCGCGTGCGCCCGGCCGGGTCATCCCGGTCACGGGCCGAGGTGGCTGTGGACCCGGTCGGCAGGCGGGCGGACCCGCACCCGGCAGCTGTCGGCGGGTGAGCTGGACAAGGTCCGCGCGGAGCTCGCGGTGCCGGATGTTCTCTCGGCGACGTCATCTCCGAGTTCGTCGTTTTCTGGGCAGCCCTCACGGTCGCTGGCCTGACCATCGGCGCCGAGTACCTCGGCGACTACGCGCTCGCCCTCGTCCTCGGGATCCTCTTCCAGTACGGCGCGATCGCGCCCATGCGCGGCCTCGGCGTCAAGGACGGGCTGATCGTGGCGGTCAAGGCCGACTTCATATCGCTGACCGCCTTTGAGGTAGGGCTCTTCGGCTGGATGGCGATCATGACATTCGCGCTGTTCCCTGCGCCGCACACGCTCATGCCCAACGCAGCCGCGTTCTGGCTTCTCATGCAGGTTGGCATGATCATCGGATTCTGTACTTCCTGGCCCGCCAACGTCTGGCTCATCAGGCGCGGCATCAAGGTGCCGATGTGACTGCTGACGAACACGGCGGCTGGCGCGAGCCACGCCGGGCCGACGAGCCGGTCGGCGGGCACGGGCGAGTTACCAGCCGCGCGCACGCCAGCCGGGCAGGTGCGGACGTTCCGTTCCGATCGCAGCCAGCGGCGTGTCGCCGATCAGGCCCAGCAGCGTGCCCGGGTCATTGGCGGCGTCGATCAGCGCGAGCTCTCCGGTGTGGATGCAGCGCAGCAGGTAGGCGTTGTTGTCCATCGGGCCCACAGACACTTTCGTGATCGTGAGACCGGGCAGCTCCCTGGTGTCTGCCGGGCCGCCGACGCTGACGTTTCCTGTGTAGCTCATCCCTGGCACCTACCACGGCGGGACGGCCGGCAGCGAGGCCGGCGAGGCGATCAGGTCGCCGCCGGCGCTGCGGCCCACCAGCCAGGCGAGCAGCGCGTGCGACGACCCCGTGATCGTGACCGCAGGTGCCTGCCCGGGCGGCCCGATTCGGTGTTCGGCGCCGGTGTCGGTCGCGCGCAGCAGCGCCGCGGGGGAGTCGGGCCCGGCGAAGTTGCCGGTTGCCCGCTGCAGGCACTCCCGCGCGAAGTCCGGCGGCCAGTCCACCGGCCGGTAGCCGGCGTCCAGGTCGACGTGGTGGATCTCCAGTTCCGACAGCCGCCGCCAGAGCGTGTACCAGGCGGGATGCGCCCCACCTCGGATGCCGTGCACCTCGGCGGCCCAGTCCGCGTCGCGGAGCTGGGCAGCCTCGGCGCCGAAGGCCGTCGCAGAGTCGGCGAAGTCCACTACAAGCTCGCGCGCCGGCCGGCCAGCACCGGCCGCGATCTCCTCGTCGCGCACCTGCACGCTCGGGTACTGGGGCGTGATGGTGCCGGTCCGCGCCCAGATCAGCAGGTTCGACAGCCCGTCGGCGTTGCGCGCAAGGTGAGTCAGTACGTGCCCGCGGCTCCAGCCCGGCAGTGCGGACGGGCCGCCGGCCTGCTCGTCGGTAATCCGGGCGACGGTTGCCAGCACCCGCGCGGTTGCTACGTCTACTCGCTGACCGAGTTCAGCAGCCCTCGCGGCGGCTTCCGGCTCCGGTGAGTTCATGACCCAGACGCTAGCAACCGCGGCTCGGCTGAGCCCGGCGTCCACGAGCTGGCTGAACCGCTCGGCGGGTTCGAAGGTGGCCAGATAGGTGGAGGAGCCCGGGTCGCGGACGGGGAAGCCTTCGTCATCGAGGGTGGTCTGGGTGAACAGGCAGGCCATCTTGATCTCGCGGGTGCGGGCCCGGCCGTCTTGTGCCTTGCCAGGCCCGGCCGCGGGTGGCGGCCGGAACCATCGGCACGCCAGTGCCGTCGATGGCGATGTAAAGCATGTCCGGCACCGGCTCCGGGGGCGGGGCGGGAATCACCTGACGGGAGCAGATCGCGTCAGCCTCGGCGCTGATCAGCGCGGCTGCCGCAGCCCCGGCCGCTTCGGCCGACCGCTCGACCCGCTTGACGGTCAGCTGGATGCCGGCCAGCTCGGCGAGCAGGCCGGCTGCCCGGGCGAACGGCACCGCGGCCGCCGCCCGTGCTGTCATCTTGGCCAGGCCCGGTGACATCGAGGCCTGCGCGAAGCCCAGCTCGGCATCCCTGGGGGCAAGGCCGTGCCGGCATTCGGCGCAGTGGTACCAGGCCCGGCGCAGGGTGACCGGGCCGAGCACGGTGTCAACGGTCTTAGCCCGGTAGCCGGTGAGCGCTGCCTGGTGCCCGGCCACACATTCTGCCCGCGGCCCGCGGTAGCCGTCGTCAGCGGCCAGCAGGCCCTCCAGCAGTGCGGCGCCGAGCCTGGTCATCGCGGTGCGGATCGCCAGCTCCAGCGGCTCAAGGTCATCACCGGCCGCGACCGACCGCGCAGCCACCCCGGCCAGCCGGCCTACCTCCGCCGCTGCCTCCGCGGCGAGCCGGGCGCGGAGCCCCCTTTTTCGCCGCCCGGCCCCTCAGCCGCCGCCGCGCCCGCCGCCGGCACCGGCCTGGCCTCGCAGATTGCCTCGCTGACCTCCACGATCTGCTGGCTCAGCTCGGTGAACTCCCGGTAGTTCGCCAGCTCGGCGCGGACCTTCGCCACCTCCGCCGCCGCCAGCTGACGCGTCCGCGTCTTCCCGCCCGCCAACCGGGTCCACAGCCAGCGTGGCCCGTGACCGGGATGCCCGGGCTGCGCGCACGCGCAGTTCGGCTTGCCGCACTGGCGGTAGGTCGCATTGAGACTGCCGGGCCGCAAGTCCCCGATCGCCGCCAGCTGCGCATGCAGCTCTGCTCGCTGTTGCTCCAGCTCGGGCAGGGATGGCTCAGTCACAGGCTCCTCCGGTCTCTGGAAGTTTAAACACTTCCAGATTAGAACCGCAACCTGCACTATCCCCGGATCTCTACGCTGGTGTCGCACACCCCCCGGGCCGCGCGGGCCCCGGAACTGTCGGATCCCCTCGGTATTATCGAACTAGTAATCGAGTAACGAACGAATCGTTTCCTGCCCCCCGGGGAGGTGACCCGCCCCATGTGTACCGCGGCTGAGGCTGCCGCGCCGGCTAGTACCGGGCAGGCGCTGGCGATGGTGCGGGCCGGGCTGGGCTACCTGGCCGGCTGTGACGCGGGCAGCCTCGCCACCGCCGCGCAGGCCGAGGCGCTGATCGGGCTGGAGCACGCCGAAGCCCAGCACACCGCGGCGCGGGCGAAGATCTTGTCGGTGTTCACCGCGCAGCAGGGGTATGAGGCGGACGGGTATTACGGGCCCGCGTCCTGGCTGCGCGCGATCACCCGGGTCACCAAAGGCGCCGCCGGCGCGGCGGCCGGGTGGGCGCGGCGGCTCGGCGGTCACCCGGTGATCGCGGCCGCGCTCGCGGCCGGCCAGATCCCGGTGTCGCTGGCCAGGCTGATCTGCGACTGGACCGACAAGCTCCCCGACGCTCTGCGGGCGGACGCGGACGGCATCTTGCTGGCGGCGGTGCTGGGCGGCGCGGATCAGCATGATCTGGCGCGGCTGGCGCGGGAGATGCTCGACCGCGCCCAGACCTCGCCCGACACTGGCGATGACGGGTTCGAGGAGCGCGCGCTGTGGCTGGACACCACGTTCGGCGGCGCCGCCCGGCTGCAGGGTGACCTGACGCCCGCCTGTGCGGCGGCGCTGACCGTGGTGCTGGATGCTTTGGGGCAGCAGGCGGGCCCGGAAGATACCCGCACCCTGGCCCAGCGCCGCCACGACGCGATCGAAGAGGCCTGCCAGCGGCTGATCGGCGGGCACATGATTCCCGGCCGGGACGGGGCGCCCCCGCACGTGAGCGTGCACATCGACCTGACCGACCTGCGCGGCGGCTCGATGCTGGAACGGTCCTGGACCCCGGCCAAGGCGGCGGCCGGGCCCGGATCGGCGTACCTGACCGGCCCCGCCGCCGAGGCGGCCGCGTGTGATGCGGTGCTGACCACGATCGTGACCGGCCAGATCGACTGGCAGGTCCTGAACCAGCTCACCACCCTCTGGCTCACCCTCCACGGCCACGAGGACGGCCACGACGACGGCGACAGCCACGGCCACGCGGACGGGCCGCAAGAAGACCACCTGGACGGCCCGCCCAACGACCACCCGGACGGGCCGCGGGAAAGCCGCGACGCGAACCAGGCAGCCGCCCGCACCGCCGGCCACCCCCCGGGCCCCGGCACCAGCCACGGCCCGGGCCCCGTCCCCACAAATGACCACGACTGCGCGATATCCGGCTGCCTGGCAGCCACCCGGCAACGCCTGCAAGCCACGATCCTGCGCTGGAGCCTCGACCTTCTGTCCGGGCCCGGCGGACTCGCCTCCCACCTGCGCGGCACCGTCCTCGGCGCCCCGTTCAATACCCTCAGCCAGCCACTGGACCTCGGCCGGGCCACCCGCACCATCCCACCCCACCTGCGCGCCGCCGTCATCCAGCGGGATAAGCACTGTCAGTTTCCCGGCTGCACCCAGCCCCCGTCGGTCTGCGAGGTGCATCACCTGATCCCGTGGGCCAAAGGCGGCCCCACCAGCCTGGCCAACCTCCGATTGCTGTGCCGGTTCCACCACCTCATCGTGATCCATCAATGGGGCTGGAAGATCACCTGCCACCCCGACGGCACCCGCACCGCCACCGGGCCCGACGGACGCACCCTGCACTCCCACGGCCCACCCCAGCAGGCCGCCTGACGGACGGCGAAAGCCCGCGCCAGGCGACACCCGGAGACGGGGACGCCGGCGCGGGCATTGTGTCAGAAACCGCTGGGTGGCCGCTCAGGTGGCGTCGTTCAGGAGCTGCAGGACCTTGCGGGCGACGAGGTTGGAGGCGTCTTCTACCGAAGCTGACTGCATCGCCGACGCCGGCCCGGTGGTCCCGGAGGTCGCGGTGACGGCCAGCTGGTCGGTCAGCATGAGGAGGGCGCCGGCGATATCGGCTAGCTGCGCTTCGAGCTGCAGCGTCTGCCCGTTGGCCCGGTCCGCGTCTGACCTCGCCTCACTGGCCGCCTGGGCCACCCGTACGAGCCGCGCCTCCAGCTCACGGATCTTGACGTCCAGCCCCTGCAGGCGCACCTGCACCGCCAGGAGGTTCTCCTCCAGCACCGCTGTCTGCGGTACGCCGAGCCACGGGTCGATTTGCCGAGCCATTGATCCCACCACCCACGTGTCGCGGGGCCAGCGCTGCCACCCGCAGCGGGCGGCCGGCGCGCGATGTGCGCGGGGCTGGCCGCGGGGGCGAAGGCCCTCGACCGTTAGCGCAACACGGCGCGTTTGGCCGCGTCACAGGAAGAAGGGCCACAATCCGCCGGCCCTAGGTCCCCATCGCTGGTCAGGCCCGGATTCGTTCAATCAAGACCGGATTCGTTCGCTCATGGTCGGACAACAAGGACGAAAGTCCTTACGAGCAAGTGACTCTGATCCCTGGAGAGCCCGGCTAGCACGGAGGACAGTCTGCGCATATCTTTCCGTCTTTCGCGGGCCCAGCCCGCGCTTCAGCTTTCCGGAGCGCCTGATGACGGTAATAGCGCACGCGGGCCCACCGCCCGCCGCGATCGATTTGAATCAGCCCGGAACTTTCCTGCACTGGTCGATCTTCGAGGTGTCACTGGCGAACCTCGTCCTGATCGCCGTCATGGTCGTCATCTTCGGCGCGGCTCTCCTGCTGCCCTTCCCGCACGCCCGGCCAAACGCGGCCGACGCTGAGGCTGAACCGGAGGAGGACGCCTACGCTGGCGGCACGGCCGGGGCGGAATCTGCGGGTACTGACCGGGCGGGCGGCGCAGGGCCGGAAGACCGGATGTGGACGGCCCGCGTACGCAACTGGGCGCTCCGGGTGCTGCCGCCTGGCAAGCTCCTGCCGGACCGCCAGCCCGCCTACGTGGCGTCCTGGGTGTACGTGTTCGGTGTGGCCAGCCTGGCGGCGCTGGGTGTGGTGATCGTCAGCGGATTCGCCATCGCCCTCGGCGGGCCGGACTGGTGGCACACCAACCCGGTCGGCCACTTCTTCAACAGCCTGCACCTGTGGAGCGTCGAGCTGTTCATGGCGTTCCTGGTGATCCACTTGTGGGGCAAGTTCTGGATGGCGGCCTGGCGCGGGCGCCGCGCGCTGACCTGGATCACCGGCGTGGTGGCGTTCGTGTTCTCGATCGTCGAGGCGTTCACCGGCTACCTGTCACAGCAGAACTTCGACTCGCAGTGGATCGCCACCAACGGCAAGGACGCCTTCAACGCGGCCGGCATCGGGGCGTTCTTCAACCTGATGAACTTCGGCCAGATGCTGATGTGGCACATCGTGCTGCTCCCCATCATCCTGATCGCCATCGTCGGCGCGCACGTGCTGCTCGTCCGGGTGCGCGGCGTGAGCCATCCGCTGCCGGTCAGCAGGCCGCGCGGGCTCGCCGCCCGCCGCGCCGCGCGGGCCGCGGACCGGGCCGCCTGGCGCGGGCCGACCCGGCGGTACGACATCCTGAAGGAGGGCACGATCGCCTCCGTGGTCGTGCTGGCCCTGACCTTCGGCCTGGCCGGCCTGCTGTCCTCCCCCAACGTGCCCCCGGTCACGGTCCGGAGCTGGGTCCAGGTCGCCCCCGACGACTTCCTGGCCACCGCCGCGACCGAGCTGAACGGCACCAGCCTCACCGCGAGCTACGGGCCGCCGTACAACACCAACGGCACCCCGCAGAAGCTCCTGTTCGCCCCGGCGAACTGGTTCGGGGTGACGATACCCATCAACGCGGCGCAGACGTTCGTGCTCGGCCCGCTCTCCAAGTCCGCGCCGACCGACCGGCCGCTGGCCGCCGCGCTCGCCATCTACAACGGCGCATCAGCGGACCAGCAGAACAAGTGGGCGACGGCCTACGGCAACGCAGTGACCAAGGTCAAGTTCGTGAACGGCGTGCCCATCGTCCCCAAGGCCAACGACGGCCCGGTCCCGCTGATGCTGGCCACCGAGCTCACGCTGGCGCGCAGCGGGGCGATCGACGCCGACCTGTCCGGCGCGCAGCCGTTCTACGGGACCGACTTCACCAAGCCGCTGATGTTCCTGAACGACGGGGCCTACTACGCCAACGTGGCCACGTCCATGAACCTCACCGGTTCCCAGTGGGGCGTGATGAACGAGACCGGCAGCTACCCCGGCCAGCCGTGGCTGTGGCTGTACCAGCTCTGGTACCAGATACACGCCTTCGGCACCTCACCGAACGCGGACCTCATCGCGATCTACCTGACCGGAGCGGCCACGATCCTGCTCCTGCTGGTGCCCTTCATCCCGGGCCTGCGTGACATCCCGAGCTGGATACCGGTGCACCGGCTGGTCTGGCGGTCGTGGAACGCCTCCCAGGCAGGACCCGCCGAGCCGGAAGGCCCGTCGGGACCCGAGGGGCCGGTGTCACCCGAACGGCACCCGGCCGGGACCGCAGGCGACACGTAAGGATCCGCTGGAATTCCCGCCTCGCGGGTAGCCGATCTGGCCCGGGCCGACAGGACAACGGCGTCCTGAAGCCCGGGCCAGCGGCATTTCCCGGCGGCCTGGCCAGGGACTCCTGGTCCGGGGGTGCCCGCTCCGGCGGCCCTGCTGGGGGCCATGGTCCCGGTCATGACGGCCTTTGGCACCTGGACATCGGTCCCGGGCCTGACTGCGATGGATGGAGAGCACGAAAACAGGAGGCGCCATCATGAGAGCGCTGATCGTCTATGAGTCGCTGTATGGCAACACCCATATCATCGCGAACAGCATCGCGGAGGGCCTCCGGGGCAAGGCGTGCGACGTCACCGTCGTGCCGGTGAACCGGGCCACGGACGAACTGGTCCGCGAGACCGACCTGCTCGTGGTGGGCGGCCCCACCCACCTGCACGGCATGTCGAGCAGTTCCTCCCGCCGGATGGGCGTCGATGCCGCCAGGAAGGCGGGCAGCGGGCTGACTCTGGAGCCCGTGGCCCTCGGCCCGGGACTGCGCGAATGGCTGCACGGGGTCGGGCCCAGCCACGGTCGTGCCGCCGCGGCGTTCGACACGCGGCTGGACGGGCCCGCGGTGTTCACCGGGCGCGCGAGCAGCGGCATCGCTCACCGGCTGCTCCGGCACGGTTACCGTCTCGTCGTCTCCCCGGAGAGCTTCCTGATCAACAAGCAGAGCGCACTGATCGCCAGCGAGGCGAACCGGGCCCGGGCCTGGGGGGGCGCACTGGCCTTCGCCGCCGCAGCGGTCCGGCCTGCGCGATCGGCCTGAACGCCGCCACTAGCCAGCACCGCCACTAGCCAGCACCGCCACTAGCCAGCACCGCCACTAGCCGCCGCGGCCCGTGCCCCGCCGGGGCACGGGCCGCGGGCCGCTCAATGCGCTGACGGGACGATGGCGATGGGCCCGTGGGCGTGGTTCAGCACCGGGTGCTGAATCGAGCCGACGCCGGCCACACCGCTCCCGTGACCGCCGTGGCGGCCGATCACGACGAGGTCGGCGCGCGCGGAGTAACTGGCCAGTACCCGCCCAGGATGACCACGGACGATGTCCTGGCTCACCCGGACCTCCGGGTACTTGTCCTGCCATCCGGCCAGGGCCTGCGCCAGCTCGGCCGCGGCGGCGGCCTCGTCGGGGAGTTCGCGGGCCTCATCCGCACTCGGCACGCCAGGCACCCAGCTGGCCAGCTTCAGGTCCTCATCGCCGAGTGGCGCCGGCACCGGGTGCCGGGCCAGCGCGTGCACGGCCATGAGCAGCGCCCCGCGCATCGACGCTTCCTCGAACGCGAAGCCGAGGCTGTCCGCGGCTTCCGCCGGGTCACCGACCCCGACGACGACCTCACGGTGCACGGCCACGCTGTCCTCGTGCGCGACCACGACCGGGCACGGCGCGTGCTGGGCGACGTACCGGCTCACCGAGCCGAGGACCATCGCGCTGAAGCCGCCGGCCCCGCGGGCCCCGACGACGAGCATGGACGCCCCGGAGCCGGATGCGGTGAGGGCCTGGGCGGGCGCCCCGGTCACCAGGTCGGCCTCGACGAGCAGGCCCGGCGCGACCTCCCTGGCCCGGGCGAGGGCCGCCGCGAGGGTCCGCGCCGAGATCTTGTGCAGGATGTCGGCGACGGTGGCGGGCGTCGCGTCCTGCGGCCGCATCCGGGACGGCATCACCGACACCGAGACGATGCGCAGCGGGGCCTTGCGCCGCACGGCCTCGCGTGCCGCCCATTCCACGGCGCGCGACGACTGCTCAGAGCCGTCTGCGCCTACCACGATCGGCATGCTTGCCATGACGTGTCCTCCTTGACGTCGCCTGCTGGCTCAGAGCTGGCCGCCAACGAAAGCGGCCAGGTCAACCAGGCGGTTTGTATACCCCCACTCGTTGTCGTACCAGCCGAAAACCTTGACCAGCGGGCCCGCAGCCTGGGTCAGCCCGGAATCGAAAATGCACGACGACGGGTCGCCGATGACGTCACGCGAGACCAGCGGGTCGGTGCTGTAGGTCAGCAGTCCGCTCAGCGGGCCCGCCGCCGCGGCGTCCCGGAAGGCCTCGTTGACCTGCTCCTTGGTGGCGTCGGTGCGGAGCACCGCCGCGAGGTCGGTCAGCGAGCCATCTTCCACCGGCACGCGCACCGCGACGCCGTCCAGCTTCCCGGCCAGCGCGGGGATGACCTCGCCGGTCGCGCGGGCGGCACCGGTGCTCGTCGGCACGATGCTGGTAGCCGCCGACCGGGCGCGGCGCAGGTCCGAGTGCGGGCCGTCCAGCAGCATCTGGTCCCCGGTGTAAGCGTGGATGGTGGTCATGAACCCGCGGGTCAGGCCGAACGCGTCGTTCAGCACCTTGGCCATGGGCGCGACGCAGTTGGTCGTGCACGACGCGTTGGAGATCACGTCGTGCCGCTGCGGGTCGTAGTCGCCCTCGTTGACGCCGAGCACGATGGTGACGTCGGAGCCCTTGCCCGGCGCGGAGATCAGGACCTTCTTCGCGCCGCCCTTGAGGTGCAGCGAGGCCTTGTCGTGGGCGCGGAACTTGCCGCTGGCCTCGATCACGACATCGGCACCGAACGCGCCCCAGTCGATGTCGGCCGGGTCGCGGTGGCTCAGCACCGCGACGGGACGCCCGTCCACCACGATCGAGTTCTCGGTGTAGCCGACACTGCGGCCGAACCGGCCGAAGGTGGAGTCGAAGTCCAGCAGATGCGCCAGCGTCCGGGCGTCGGTGATGTCGTTGATGGCCACGACCTCGAGGTCAGCCCGCTGCACCGCACGGCGCAGGAACGACCGCCCGATACGTCCGAAGCCGTTTATCCCTACTCTGGTAGCCACCTGAGTACTCCTTACTCGTTGTTCTGTGTCACGAGCGACGGCTCAATACGACCTTGAGCGCGCCCGTCTCGGCCGCACGGCCGCACGGCCGCAGATGGTGACGGTGTCGACGCGGATCACCGCGTCCAGGTCATGGGTGATCTCCGGGTCCGCCACGGTCTCCCAGGCCTTCTGGCCCGGTCCGTGATGGCTCAGCGCCCGCATGGCATCCTCCGGTCACGGCCACGGGCGGGCGGGCACGTACCGGTCGAGCAGGCGGTTCCTGATCGCCTGCAGCCGGTTTGACGCCACGTCCAGGAACCGGTGGCTGATCTCGTAGCCCAGCAGCGGGTCGGCGTCACAGAGCGCCCGCACCGCGTTCCCGTCGAACGCGAACGCCTCCACCGGATGGATCGCCACCGCGCCGAGCGCCCATTTGCGGTCCGGCAGCTGCCAGGACCAGCCGAGCACCTCGCCCATGCCCAGCGTCTCGATCGTGATCTGCCCCTCACCGGGCACGTGCAGGTCCAGGGCCACCAAGCCGGAACGGATGAGCCAGAAACCCCTGGCTGGGCCGCCGTCTTCGAAGATCCGGCGGCCGGCCGGCATCGAGACCAGGTGCGCGGCCGGCGCGAGCTCGGCGATCTGCTCGCGGGGCATGCCATGCAGGAAATGGTGCGCGGCCAGCGCCGCCACCGTGACCTGGGAAACGCCTCCCTCGTTCATACGCGCATCTCCTCCCTTGACCCTTCCACGATGCCTCCGCCGCAGGCCAGGACCCCACGGGCATAGGCCACGCGAGACCGGGCCTTTCGTCCCTGTCAAGGCCGGGTTGCCCGCGGCGGGATAAATGTGGCGGCGGCTACGGGAGACGGCGGATGCACGGATGCGCGAGCGGCTCGATCGCGATCCGTCAACACCGCCCTCCAGGTGGATCTGTTCGCGCAGGCGAACGCCAGCTGGATGCACGGGTGCATCTACTCCGGTTTCGGCGGCCAGACCGACTTCGTGGTGGGGGCGCTGCATTCGGCGGGCGGCCACGCGATCATCGCGCTGCCTTGCTGGCACCCCAAGGCCGACGTGTCCACCGTAGTGCCGCGGCTGACCGGCCCGGTCACTTCGTTCCAGCACAGCCTCATCGTCAGTGAGCAGGGCACCGCGGTCATCTGGGGCCATGACGCGTCGTCACAGGCCGAGCAGATCATCAGCCAGGTGGCGCATCCGTCGGTCCGCGACGAACTGCGCGCCACCGGGCAGCGCCTGGGCTTCCGGCTGACCTGACGGCCCAGGCTCCGGCCGGTTACGGGCGCAGCACCAGGCGGGCCACCGCGCGGCCGCTCGCGACCTCATCGATGGCCTCGTTGATCTCGGCGAGGTGCCGGTCTTCGTAGATGACGCGTGTCCGCCGCGCCGCGTGCAGCGCGAACACGTCGGACAGGTCGGCGCGGGTACCGACGATCGAGCCGATCACCGACGTGCCGTTCAGCACGGTGTCGAACACGGGGATGCTGAGCGTCCCGCCCGCGGGCAGCGCGACCAGGACCAGCCGCCCGCCACGGCGCAGGCCTGCGTAGGCGGCCTGGAAGGACGTAGCGTCCACGGCCAGGCCGATGGCCACGTCCGCGCCACCGTGCGCCTTCAGCACCGCAGCCGGATCCTCGTGCCGCGCGTCGATAATCAGGTCGGCGCCCAGGTCCTTGGCCAGTTCCAGCTTCTCGTCGGTGATGTCGATCGCGGCCACCGTCGCGCCGAAGATCTTGGCGTACTGCAGGGCCAGATGTCCCAGGCCGCCGATCCCGGAGATCGCGACCAGCTCGGCCGGGCGCACGCCCGCTACCTTGACCGCCTTGTAGGTGGTAACCCCGGCGCAGGTCAGCGGGGCCGCCTCGAAGGGGTTGATGCCACCGGGGACGCGTGCGGCGAAGGCCGCCTCGGCCAGGAAATATTCGGCGTGGCAGCCGTCCACCGAGTAGCCGGTGTTGCGCTGCTTCTCGCACAGCGTCTCCCACCCGGTCAGGCAGGCCTGGCAGGTGCCGCACGCGTAGCCCAGCCACGGCACCGCGACCCGCTCCCCGGCATGCAGCCGGGTGACGCCCGCACCGATCGCGTGCACCAGCCCGACGCCCTCGTGACCCGGGATGAACGGCGGGACGGGCTTGACCGGCCAGTCGCCGCGGGCGGCGTGGATGTCCGTGTGGCAGAGCCCGGACGCTTCCATCCGCACGGTGATCTGCCCGGGACCGGGCTCGGGGATGGGGCGATCCTCGATGACGAGCGGCCGCTCGAACCGCTGAACCACTGCGGCTTTCATGTCTCCTCCTCGAGCCCCTGCTGCCTCCAGCCTCCGGTGACGGCGTCCGGACAATCAGTGCTACAGGTCACGGCGGCCAGGTGACCAAAGCCCCGGCCAGGACGCCGGATTACTGACCAAGGTCCCGGCCGGCCAGGCCGATGCGCCCCTTCGCCGGCCCGCCCGGCGCACGGCACTCTGGAAGGGACGCGTGGTGCTGGCTCTCGCCACTGGAGGTGACCGCGATGAGCACGACCCCGGGAACCTGGCGAGCCGGCTGGGCCCGCTGCGCCCGCGCGCTGGGGCTGGACCACAATCCGCTGCGCCGCACGGTGGACCGGGTCGAAACGGGTGTCCGGCTCGCCGTGCTGGTCCTGCTGCTCACCGCGGTGCCCGCCGCCGTGCTGCTGGCCGGCCGCACCGCCGATCACGTCTTCCTGCGCTACGCGCACGCCCAGCAGGCAACGGAGCGCCAGGTCACCGCGACCCTCACGCAGAGCGCCGGGACGTCAGGGGCGACTGACCCGTACTCCTCGGTGCAGACCACATGGGCCCGGGCCCGGTGGACCGCACCGAACGGGACGGCCCGCTCCGGCCAGGTTCTGGTCATGGCCGGTGCCCCGGCGGGCAGCACCGTGCGGATCTGGGTCAGCGCCTCCGGCGCGGCCACCGATCCGCCCGCGGGCACCAAGGACGTGATGGCCGAGGTCGCCGTGACGGTTCTGATCACCGGGACGACGCTCATCCTCGTCCTGCTGGGCGCGGAGGCACTCGCCTGCCGCAGCCTGGACCGCCGGCGGTCCGCTGCCTGGGATGCGGAATGGCGGGCGATCGGGCCGCGGTGGTCCGGTCACCGCAGCTGATGGTCCCTCATTTCCGGCCGCGTCCGCACCCCATCGGGGCCCATCCGGATCTTGTGCGGCCTGATCCTTGTGCGACTTACGCTGCCGGTACGACCGCCACCGAACCCTGGGCGTGGTTCAGCAGCGCCTGCAGGATCGGGCTCTGGCGCCGGCCGGCATGCCCGTCGTGGCGCCCGATCACGGTCAGATCGGCCGTGCCGGAGAAGGAGGCCAGCACCCGGCCCGGGTGGCCATGGATGACCTTGGGACTGGCCGGCACCCGGGGATACTTCTGCTGCCAGGTGCCCAGCACCTCGGCGAGGCGCGCGGCGGCCTGCGCGGACTGGGCCCGGGTGCTGGGAAGGTGCCGCGGGGCGGTCAGCACGGCGGCCGCCCGCCGCGGTCCCCAGACCTCGTGCGGGCCGGATGACGGCCGCCCGGCCGGGGGGATCCAGTGCCAGGCCTGGACCGCCAGCAGGCGGGCGCCGCGCAGCGCCGCCTCTTCGAACGCGAACTGGAGCACACTGGCCGCCTCATCGGGGTCGTGCACCCCCACCACGACCTCACCGTGCACGGCCGGTCCCTGATCACGGAACACGACCACCGGGCACGCCGCATGGGCCGCCACGTACCGGCTCACCGGCCCGGCGCTCATCTCGCCATACCCACCCATACCGCACGCGGCCACGACGAGCATCGAGGCCGCCGACGCGTCGCCGATCAGCATCCGCCCGGGCGCGCCGGACAGGAGCTCGGTCTCAACGGCGAGGCCGGGCGCTATCCCGGCCGCGTGCCCGGCCGTCACGTGCAGCGTGTCCGCATACGCGCTGCGCAGCACGTCATCGTCTGCCGGCTCGGCGCTGGACCGGCGCCGGGGCCGGGCCGGGGCCGCCGTCACCGTGACAATCCGCAGCGGGACGGCCCGGCGGGCCGCCTCGCACGTCGCCCAGTCCACGGCGCGCAGGGATTCTTCCGAGCCATCGGTGCCTACAACAATGGGCCTGGCACTCATCGCCCTGCCTCCTTAATCCCAGCCACAATCCCAGCCACATTCTGCGGCCTTGCGGTTACGTTGCCGTGGCTGGCCCCGGCGCGCCAGGGCCCGGCGCCGCCGCGTCCATGGGCCAAAGGTCCCGACCTGCCCCGGCGGGCCGAACGTCCCATCGATGACGGACCGCCGCCCCTGCCGATGGACCGCTCAGCGGGCCGACCGTGAGGTAAGAAGCACATGGGAGGCCGCCATGGCTAGCACCGAACATGGGATCCTCGTCGGGTACGACGGCTCGTCGAGCAGCCACCAGGCGCTGAGCTGGGCCGCACGGGAGGCGCGGGAACGCGGCGTCGCCCTTACCCTGTGCCACGCCTGGACACCGGGATCCGCGGGGCCGCCGCTGGCCGGGGAGACCGAGGACGTCGCCCGGGAAAGCGCGGAGCGGATCCTCGCCACCGGGATGCGGACCGCCTTCGCGCCGGACGTGCGGAAGCTGCTGCCGGAAGGGTCCGCCGCGCGGATGCTGTGCGAGCACAGCGCCGCCGCCGACATGGTGGTCGTGGGCTCACGCGGCCTGGGCGGCCTGTCCGGGCTGATGCTCGGGTCAGTCAGCCTGCAGGTATCCGGGTTCGCGACCGTGCCGATCGTGGTGGTGCGCGGGCACTGGCGGCCGGTCGGTGCGTACCAGCCGGGGCACATCGTGGTCGGGGCCGACGGATCCGCCGCCACCGACGGCGCACTGGCGTTCGGCGGGGCCGAGGCCGCGCTGCGCGGTGTCCCGCTCACCGTGGTGTGCGCGCTGTCGGACGCGCCGGGAAACCTGGCCATGGTCCAGCGCATCGAGGACGACGTCGAGCGGTCGATCATCCGCTGGGAGAAGGATCACCCGGACGTGCAGATCCACCGGCAGATCACGCTCGAATCGCCGCGGTGTGCGCTGCTCGCCGCGGCCCAGGACGCGCAGCTGCTCGTGGTGGGCTGCCGCGGCCGCGGCGGCATGGAGGGCATGCAGCTCGGCTCCGTGACCCAGGCGCTGCTCTGGCACGCCCCCTGCCCGGTCGCCGTTATTCACGCGCACTGACGTACGGCCCGGCGGGCGGCCGCACCGCGGTGGATTTCAGGAGCCGCCGACGGGGCAGAGCGGGGACGGGCTGGGGAGTTCCGGCATCCGCCAGGCTGCGGCCGCCTGGGAGACGATCTCGGCCGCGTCCTGCAGGGGCGGCTGAGCCCGGACGGACCCTCCGCCGAGGAAGCTGCGCACCGCGCGCTGGACCTCGGTGTTGCCGAGGAGCCCGCCGTGCAGGGCGGGGACCACGAGCGTGTTCGGGGGGAGCTGGCAGGACGGCATGGTGAGGCTGTCCGCCAGGGGGACCACGGCCATCCAGCGGAGCGGGTGCTGGCGGGTCTGCCGGGCCGCCTCCGCCGCGTACTGGGCGCCGGTGCGGTCAACCGAGCTGATGAGCTCTTCCGCCCCGGACGTGCCGAACGGGGACAGGCCGCCGATGAACCAGACGACGGCCTGCAGCGCGTAGCCGGGCACGGCCCCGCGGCCGTCGGGCGCGTCGGCCGGGTAGCTGACCTGGCCCGGGGCGACGATCGGGCTGAGCAGGACGATGGACCCGACCGGCGCGTCCGGGTGCCGGGCCAGCATCGCGTAGATGCCGAGCGTGCCTTCGCTTTCCGCCACCAGGTCCACCGGCCGCCCGGTCTCCGCGTGCAGCTGCCGCACCTGGGCGGCGAGCCGGTCTCCCAGCACCGGCAGCGGCAGGTCACTGGCGGCAGGCCCGTGCGGCAGCGGCCGGCCATGGGCGTCCAGGCCGCGGTAGGAGAACTGCTGCGCGACCGCGCTGCCCGCGATGACGCGGAGGGCGTGCGCCGTGGCACAGCAGGAGGACCCGAAGCCCCGGATCTCCAGCACGGCCGGTGCCCCCCGGGGGTTCACCGGCTGGGCCGGCGCGGCCCGGCCCGCAGCAGCCGGGGCGGCGGCCGGGGCCGCCCTGGTGACCTGGGCGGTCGAGCTGGCCGCGACCACGAACCCGGCCCGGGCCACCCCGATGACGAGAGCCACGGCCAGCACCGCGGCGGCGGGCGCGACCGGGAGGCGGCGCGCGACCGGCAGCCGGCGCGCGGCCAGCCGGAGCCGGCCGGCCGCGCGCGGCACGGCGAGGGACGTGGCCACGCCGTACCAGGCCCGGGCGTTGATGATCCCGGTGAGACCGGCCACCGGAACCGCCCAGGCGGCCGGCAGCCGGCCGATCACCACCGCGGCCAGGGACAGCACCAGGAAGTCGGCGACCAGCCACTCCGCCGAACGGAGCGGCGGCAGGGTCCGCCACCAGCCGCTCACGGTGGCTCCGTGGCTGAGCACCAGGGCGAACAGGATCAGCGCCGGGAGCGCGCCCAGGAACGGCCAGGAGAACGGCAGCAGGGCCACCCCGAACGCCACCGTGACCAGCGGCGACATCAGCAGCCCCGCGCACAGGGTCAGGATGGCCCCGGAGCCGAGCAGAACAGCAGGCCGGGGCCGGGGCTGCCCCCGCGGCCACGCCAGCCAGGCCAGGGCCGCGTCGAGAACACTGCGCCCCACCACCAGGCCGGCCAGGGCCAGCGCGAAACGCGGCCAGGTCCCGCCGAAACCGAACAGCCATCTCAGGTCGTGAAACACCGCCAGCGGCGCCAGGGCGGTCACCTGGGGAGCCAGCACGCGCGCCGACGGCGTGACGGCGTTCACCACCGCGGCCTCCGCCATCGGGACGGCGGCGCCGAGCACGATCAGCCCGGGCCGGCGGGAAAAGCCCCCGTCGCGGGCCGTGACGCGTGGCCCGGAGCCGCGGCGTCTCAGCATCCGGCGGCCATCGCCAGGACCGGCGCCCTGGGCGCCACGTGCGGATCACCCTGCGTGACATCTCCTGAGGGTTCAGGGCCGGCTGGGTCCAGGCCGGCTTCTTTACCCCACTGCTGATCGTAAGCCGGCGGGCAACGCCTTTATTTCAGCCCCGGCGGCGGGAAGGCTCCGAGACCTGACCGGGCGGTACGCCGGGAACCCCCAGACCTGACGTTAACGTCAAGATCCGTTACGATTCATCTGCGAAGGGCTGCTTGCTGGTGAATCTGGGGAGTTCCATGACTGCAAGGGGAAATCCGCCGGTACCGGCGGCGGCGCCCGGTGGCCGCGGCGTTCACTACAAGTGGATCGCGCTGTCCAACACCACGCTGGGCATCCTGATGGTGACGATCAACCAGTCGATCCTGCTGATCTCGCTGCCGGCGCTGTTCCGGGGCATCAACCTCAACCCGCTGGTGCCGTCGAATACGGGCTACTTCCTCTGGGTCTTCATGGGCTTCGTGCTGGTCACCGCGGTGCTGGTGGTCAGCCTGGGCCGGGTGGGCGACATCTACGGCCGGGTCAAGATGTACAACCTCGGCTTCGCGGTCTTCACGTTCTTCTCGATCATGCTGTCCGTAACGTGGCTGACTGGCCCGGCCGGCGCCTTGTGGATCATCATCATGCGCATCTTCCAGGGCGTCGGCGGCGCGTTTCTGTTCGCCAACTCGACGGCGATCCTGACCGACGCCTTCCCGCAGGACGAACGGGGCAAGGCGATGGGGATCAACGGCATCGCCGCCATCAGCGGCTCGTTCCTCGGCCTGATTCTGGGCGGCGTGCTCGCGCCCGTCGAGTGGCGGCTGGTGTTCCTGGTGTCCGTCCCGTTCGGGCTGTTCGGCACGGTCTGGGCCTACCTCATGCTCCGCGACAACGGCATCCGCATCCCGGCCACAATCGACTGGCTGGGCAACGCCCTGTTCGCCATCGGGCTGGTCGCCCTGCTGACCGGGATCGTGTACTCGCTGCTCCCCTACGGCGGCCACCCCACCGGGTGGACCAGCCCCTTTGTGCTGACCGCGGTCTTCGGCGGGATCGCCATCCTGGCCCTGTTCGCCTGGGTGGAGACCAAGGTGCCGCAGCCGATGTTCCGGCTGGGCCTGTTCCGGATCCGGGCTTTCACGGCCGGCAACGTCGCCGGCCTGCTGGGCGCCCTCGGCCGGGGCGGCCTGCAGTTCATGCTGATCATCTGGCTGCAGGGCATCTGGCTGCCGCAGCACGGCTACAGCTTCAGCCAGACCCCGCTGTGGGCTGGTCTTGCGATGGTGCCGCTGACCGTCGGGTTCCTGATCGTAGGCCCGCTGGCGGGCTGGATGTCCGACCGCTACGGTGCGCGGCTGCTGGCCACGGCCGGGCTGATCGTCTCCGGCGCGGCCTTCCTGCTGCTGGAACTGCTGCCGATCAACTTCAGCTACATCTGGTTCGCCCTGCTCATCTTCCTGTTCGCGGTCGGGATGGGGCTGTTCTTCTCCCCCAACCAGGCCTCCGTCATGAACAGCCTGCCGCCGGACCAGCGCGGCGCGGGCGCGGGCATGCTGAACACCTTCCAGAACTCGGCCACCGTGCTGTCGATGGGCCTGTTCTTCACCATCGTGACCCTCGGCCTGGCTTCCCACCTGCCCAAGCATCTGTACAGCGGGCTGGTGGCGGCGGGCGTCAGCCCCGCGGCCGCGCACACGGTCGCCAACGAGCCGCCGATCGGCAGCCTGTTCTCGGCGTTCCTCGGGTACAACCCGATCAAGGAACTGCTCGGGCCGACCGGGGCGCTGCAGCACCTGCCGCCCGGCCAGGCCGCGTACATCACCGGCCGGTCGTTCTTCCCCAAGCTGATCGAGCAGCCCTTCGCCGACGGCCTGCACCTGGCCTTCACCTTCGCCGCCGCCGCGACGCTCATCGCCATCATCGCCTCCGCGGCCCGCGGCAAGCGTTACCTGCACGCCCCGGAGCCCCTCGCCGAGGAACTGGCCGAGGGCGCCGCCGAGACGGGCGGGCTGCTGGGCCTGGCGCCCCTTGCGACCGACGGCCAAGACGCACCGGACACGGTCGGGCTCACCGGCGCGGCCGGCCGGGCGGGGCGTAACGGGCATGCCGGGAACGGCACGCCGCCGCCGGCCGTCAGCGGGGCGGACGAGGAGTCCGGCTCCGCGCGCGGCGGGACGTGAGCCGGTGACGTCCCCCGCCGCCGCGGCGACGAGCGGCCCGCTGCTGGGGATCGGTGCCGCGGCGCAGCGCCTCGGCGTGTCCGAACGGGCCCTCCGCTACTACCAGCAGATCGGCCTGATCGTCCCGGCCAGCACGACGCCCGGCGGCCTGCGCCGTTACTCGCCCAGCGACCTGGCCCGGGTGGAACGGATCGTGGAGCTGAAGACGCTGCTCGGCCTCAACCTGGACGAAATCGCCCTGGTGCTGCGCAACGAGGACCGGATCGCGCAGATCCGGCTCACCTACCACGACGAGCGCACCAGCGAGGACGAACGCCGGCGGCTGATCCGCGAGTGCCTGGCCCTGCAGGAAAACCTCCGGGCCACCGTCGAGGCGAAGCGGGCCGCCCTGGAGACCTTCCTGGCCGACCTGGACGCCCGCATCGCCCGAGCCCGCGGCTACCTGGCCGGCCACGACACGTAGGCCGGTCAGGGGGCGGCGACGGCGTACACCACGACGTTGCTGAGGTAGGAGCGGGCGGCCGGGTCGAAGGTGCCGCCGCAGGTGATCAGGCGCAACTCGGCGCCGGGGGCGGAGCCGTAGACCGCGCCGGTGGGAAAACGGTCCTTGGGGTAGAGCGCGATGGCCGTGATCCGGAAGACGGCGACGGTGCCGTCGGCGCGGCGGACGTACGCGAGGTTGCCGGGACGGAGGCTGCCCAGCCGGTAGAAGACGGCCGGACCGGACACGCTGTCGATGTGGCCGGCGATGATCGCCGGGCCGGTCGCGCCGGGCCGGGGACTGCGGTCGTACCAGCCGGCCACCGTGAAGCTGCGCGGCACCTGCAAGGTGCCTGACGGCGTGAGCCCCAGGCGGATCAGCCGGGTGCGGACACCGATGGCCGGGACGGTCAGTTCGACGGGCAGCGCTACCGGGCGGCTGGCGGAGGGCGGCGCGGCGGCGGCCACCCGGCCGGCCGGAGCGGCGACCCGGGCCGGGCCGGGCGGCCCTGGCGCTGTCCCGCCGGAGCGGGACAGCGCCAGGCCACCCGCGCCGCAGACGATCAGGGCGAGGCCCGCACCGGTCACCGCCAGGATCGGGAGCAGCCGGCCGCGGGCCCAGGTCACGGCGCCGGCACGATCCGGGCCTGCCGGTACCTGCGGACGCCGGCCCCGGTGAGCACGCACCCGGCAGCGATGACGGCCAGCCACGGCAGCGGGGAGCCGCCGGCCGCGGCGCGGTGCCGCCCAGGCCGGTGGCCGCGCCGCCGCTCGGCTGGACCTGGCTGCCGGCCGCGTCCGTCAGGTCCTGGATGGTCAGCCCCTGGCGGCCGTCCAGCACGACCAGCGTGTGAATCGAGTCGGCCGTCAGCACCAGGCTGGCCGAGGCGTCCTCGCCGTTCCCGGTGGCGTGCACGGTCACGTGACCAGCGGCCACCTTGATGTAGGAGGTCACGCTGGCGAAGTCCAGTTTCCGCGCCAGGACCAGGCCGCCGGCCGTCATGCTGACCACGTGCTGGCGCAGCGAAGCCTGGATGACCCGGACCAGGACCTGCCCGGCCGGCGCGGTGAACGTGTCCTTCATGACCTGCAGCCGCAGCCCGGACGCGGGCCCCATACCGGCCACGGTGTAGGCCTCATTGCTGCTCACCTGGAAACCGGTGGACAGCACCGGCTGCGCGGACGGAGCCGCGCCCGCGGCCCGCATCGACACCGTGTAGTCCCCGGCCGGAACCTGCTCGTACGGCGACACCGTTCCGTAGCTGACATGGTGCAGAACGAGCCGCGCATCGGCATTACCGAAGTTGTAGAGGTAGACGTCCACGGCCGGCGCGTTCGGTGACAAATGCGCCAGCCGGACCCAGCCGGTGCCCGGCGACGCGCCCGCCGGGCCCGCGGCCGCGAGGCCCGCCGCTACCACCACGGCCACTGCGAGCAGCAGCCGGGTAATTCTCCACGGCACTCTCATTGCTATGTCCTCCCCGCCAGGCCCGGCCGCGGGCCTGGAATGTGGTCAGTGTGGTCAGGTGTCAGTTCGCCAAGGGGGTCGCCTGTGTCTGCAGCAGGCCGACCGGGCTGGGGGCGGCGAATTCGACGCTCAGCACGGGCGAGCCGTGCGCGCCACGGCCGATGGCCGCCCGTTCGGCCAGGTACGGCGAGCGCTGTGCGCGCACGAACGCGAGCATGTCCGCCAGGCGGGTGGCGGCCGCCGCGGGCGCCCCGGGCGCGGTCAGCTCGGCGGCGCGCAGCGGCGTGCCCGGGGCGGCCCCGGGCCCGGAATCCCCGAACGATTCGATCCGGACGGGACCGGCCGCGGCCATGGCGGCCAGCGCGGCGAGCAGGCGCGCATCGGGCTGGCCGCCCAGCAGCGCGGCCCGGGCTGCCGCCGAGGCGCTGATCTGGGAGTTCCCCAGCAGCTGACGCCCGGCCGCCCGCCGCGCGGCCATATCCGCGGCCAGCTCCGTGCGGAAGGCCGCCGCCCCGTCCGGCGCGACGGCACGCACGTCGATCCGCAGCGCACCCGAGCCGAAGCTGGCGATGACCTGCGGTGCATAGACGCTGGCCAGCCGCCCGCCGAACTGGCTGCGCACGGCGGCCGTGGCCAGCACGAGGTCCGAGCCGAGCGGATCGGACGCCGCCGACCGCAGGATCAGCATGTTCCCGGCCGAGACGCCCCTGGCAAGCAGGGCGGAGCACATGGCCGGATCGCAGGCCACGATCACGTCGCCGCTCACCTGGCTGGCGACCCACGCCGCCGCCTGCTCGCGGGCCGGCACCGCCGGGCTGGACGTGGCCGGCGCCGGGGAGCGGCTGAACAGGGCGCCGCCCGCCCCGGCGGCCAGGAAGGCCGCCACGGCCAGGGCGGTGCCCCCGGTGGCGAACGGCCACCGGCGGCGCTGGGGCCGGGCCCGGTGACGGCCCTCCGCCGGGGCCTGCCGGCTCAGCTCGCTGACCTGGCGCAGGTGGTAGCTGGCCTCGCTCTGCGCCCGGTGGTCGTGCGGCCATCCGGTGATCCGCCAGCGCCAGTACTCGGCGGCGCGCCGGTGGGCGTCCGTCACCTCGCCGCCGCGCTGCCGTTCGGCCAGGCGGCGGTGCAGCTCGAACGCGGTCCACCGGTGCACGAACACCGACGGCGGATCGTCGGCCGGGTCCGCGGTGAGCAGGCCCGTGGCCCGGCATTCGTCCAGCAGCCGGCCGAGCTCGGCCGGGCTGTACTGGCCGACTGGCAGCAGCAGGACATCGCGGCCGACCGGCGCGCGGTAGACCGAGGCGCGGATGAGCAGTCCCTGCGCTTCGCCGCTGAGCTGGCCGAACAGGTCGCCCAGCAGCACGTCGGCCACGGCCAGGGCGGCGGCCTCCGCGGTTGGCAGCGGCAGCTCGGTCGGCGCGGCCAGGCGGGTGACCGGATGACCGGCGCCCGCCTCGGTCGCCGCGCCCAGGCGGGCCGCGACAGCCGGGAAGCGGGCGTCGCTCCCCCGCAGCAGCGCGTCCAGGTATTCCATGGCGCGCGGGTGACCGCCGAGCAGCCGCCAGGTCTGGTCGAGGTCCGGCCCGCCGAGCAGCCCCAGCGCGGGCAGCGACCTGGCCAGCTCGACCGCGCCGGACCGGGACAGCGGCCCGAGGTGACGGAACCCCAGCCACGGCGCCGCCGCCTCGGGCACGGCAAAGCGGTGCCGGCAGGTGATCAGCAGCCGGCCGCGATGCGGCGGGGCGGCCCAGCTGGTCAGCAGTTCGATGAGGGACGGGTCACGGATGGTGCACGTGCCGGCTTCCAGCGACAGGTTGTCGTCGAAATTGTCCAGCACGAGCAGCAGCGGCACCTGGCCGAGGACGTGCTCGCGGAGCAGGGCGAGACGCTGGGCCCAGGACAGGTCGGCGCGGTCGGCCGCCGCCACGGCTTCGGCCGTGGTGCCGTTCCGGGCCTTCGGGTGACGGCGGAGGGCGGCCACGACTCCGGCCAGAAACGCCTCGGCGGTCACCTCGCCGGTGAGGATGGTGGTCACGCACTCCGGTCCGAGCCGGCCGACCCGCTCGGTGATCTGCGCGGCCAGCACCGATTTGCCGATCCCGCCGACGCCGTGCAGCACCAGGCCGGCCAGGTCAGGGCCCATCAGCTCCGCGGACCAGCGGCGGCGCTCGGCCGAGCGGATCGGGAGGGACGATACGGGCGGGGGCTCCGCCTCGCCCGTCTTGGCGTGCCGGGCGTAATGCGGCAGGCGCACCACATCCGCGCCCGGCGCCTGGGTCCCGGATTCAGATATGGCCTCGACGGCAGCCGATTCTTCCGTTAATGCGAAGTTACCGGGCCTCAGGCGAATGAGCTTCGCCACCATAACGTCCCCTCCCCGGATAACCTGGCCAGCAACGGTCCCACAGTTATATAGCACACCTGACGGCCTTATCGCGCCATTTCTAATTAGCTTCCGTTTACCGCCGGGCCCGGCATAATCCGTGACGCTATTTATAATCAGTATTTTCGTAACCTATGCCGATAAGATTTATTAGTCGCGTTTGCCTCTTCTGGCCCGATTGCTGGCCCGATGCGCCTGATAACGCTGTCTGGCCGGGGTGCGGCCGGGCCGGGTGCGGCGGGCCGGCTGCGGCCGGGCTCAGTCCTGGCGGGCCCGCTCACCTGTGAATTCACAGTTTGGCGACCAGAACGGGACGTGACACGGACGTTACCGTTTACTTACCGGACTGCATTGATCGGGCGTTGCCGGGCAGGATCCGGCCATGACGTCGCATGCGCAGCACAGCGGGCCCGTCCCGGCCGGGGGCCCGCCGCGGGCGCGGCACGGCCGGACCGCGATCGTCGTCGCGGCGGTCGTCGCGGTGGCCGTCGTCATCGTGGTGGTCGCGGTCACCGCGGGCGGCGCCGCCCGCGCCGCCGCGAAGCCGTCCCGCGCGGTCTCCGAAACGGCCGGCCCGGTGAGCACCGTTGACTTCCGCGGCGTGCCGGGGCAGCTGACCATCACCGCGACATCCGCCCGCCAGGTCCGGCTGACGGGGGACCTGAACTGGAAGAATCACGCCCGGGCCGCCACGGAGACCGCCCGCACCCACGGCGGCGTCCTCGATCTGACCTCCCGCTGCGCGGCCGGCAGCCCCTGCACCGAGAACTATCGGCTGACGGTACCCGCGCACACCGCCGTGGTCCTCAATCAGGCGTCCGGCCATGTGGCCGTGTCCGGGCTGGACGCGGCCCTGCGGATCACCGCCGAGGGCACCAGCATCAGCGCGACCGGCCTCCGCTCGCCGTCGCTGACCGCCACGCTCAGGTCGGCGCACCTCGATGCCTCGTTCGCGGGCGCGCCGCAGCAGGTGAGCCTCACGATGGCGTCCGCGCAGGCCACGATCCGGCTGCCGGCCGCCCGGTACCTGGTGAGCACGCAGGTCACGTGGGGATACGTCAAGGTCGGCGTGCCGCAGTCGGGCACGTCGTCCCGGCACATCACCGCGCGCCTCACGTCCAGCGAACTGGAACTGCTGCCCTGACCGGCGTCAGGCCGGGTGCTGGGAGGCCGCGATCGGCTGCTTGGAGACCTCGGGCTGGCCGCTGGCGTCGAAGGCCCCGATCCCGGCACCGTCGGGATTGCGGTGGCTCTGCGCCGACAGGCTGTCCGGCGCGTCGATCAGCCAGAATTCCGCGTCCACCGGGACGCCGGCGTGCAGGCCGAACAACCGGCACATCGGGGCTCACCTCCTGCCGGAACGTATGGTCCCGGCGCAGGCCGGCGGCTGGCCGTGCCGGTCGCACCGAAAGAGCAGGACAGCGAGCATAATGTCACGTGAGCTAGCCCGCTGGGCTGGCCCGCCAGGCGATTGCGGACCGGACGGAGGCGCCCACCGGTGTTTGAGGCCGATGATATTCGGGAGTGGCGTGGCCATAACGTCGTCGATGACTCGGGGTCGAAGATCGGCGAGCTCGAGGCGCTGTACGTCGATACCCGGACGGACGAGTATGTGTTCGCGACCGTGAAGATTGGCCTGCTGTCCCGGTCGCGGCTGGTCTTCGTGCCGACCGCGGGCGCGAAGGTCGGCCCCGGCTACTTCAAGGTGGCCTTCGCCAAGAAACTGGTCAAGGACGCGCCGTCGATCGACACCGACGGGGAGTTGATGGCCGTCGACGAGCCCGCCGTGTTCAGGCATTATGAGCTGTCCTACGAGGCAGGCGAGTCGGAGCGCCTGCTGGCCCGGCGGTAACCAGCGGCCCAGCGGGGTAAGGACGGCAGTATGGCGCTATTCCTGTTCGTGATCATTATCGCGATCGTCCTGGGCATCCTGGGCATCGTGCTCAAGGGCCTGTTCTACCTGCTGATCATCGCGATCGTGATCTTCCTGATCAACCTGATCATCGGCAGCATCCGGTACGGCAGGCGCCGCGGCACCCGGCACCCGCGCTAGCGTCAGTCCGGTTCAGTCCAGCCGGAATTCGGCGACCCGGCCGCCGTGGACCACGACGGTCCCGGCCGGGGCCGCGTCGTCCCGCCACACCGTGTACTCCCCCGCCGCCAGGGCCGGGAAGACGGCGGCGTACCGCGTCACCGGGCCGGCCGGGCGGCGGCGCACGACGTTGTGCACCCGCTGCTGGCTCCCGGCCGGGCTGATCTCGATCTCGGTGCCGTCCCGGCCGGGCCCGGCGTCGATGGCCAGGGCACCGACGTCGCCGCCGATGTCGAGCACCAGGTGCTGGCCGGCGTCCGGTGCGGGGCTGTCCATCGGCCTTAGCTGGCGGGGACGGCGAAGCCGCTGTGCGGCACGCCCAGGTACGGGAAGGACCGCAGATACGGCACGTCCAGATCGGCAGGGGTCAGCCCGTCGGTGACGGCGCTGGCGGCCGCGTCCGGGGTGTAGGACTTGTTCACCAGGGCGTACGTCGCGCCCGCCACGGCCCGCAGTTCGATGGCCACCGCGTCATCCCAGACCCGGCGGCCGTTGGGGAAGCCGGCCAGGTCCCCGCCCAGCAGCCCGTAGATGCTGGGCGTGGCCGCCGGCTTGATCGCCGTGTTCAGCCGCAGCATGTCCGCCTCGGTGGGGCCGGTGTAGTTCTGGAAACCGCTGATCAGGCCGGCCGGGATCCCGGTGAGCAGGATGGCCTCCAGGTCCGCGCGCGGTTTCCCCGACGCGTTCAGCGCGGCCAGATGCGGGAACACGCCCGGGTACAGCGACGGCAGCAGGCTGGCCAGCTCCGGCTTGGCCACGTACGAGGCGAACTGCTTGTCGTCGGCCGGCGCCTGGGTGTTCCAGTAATCCTTGCTGCCCATCGGGATGATGACCTCGTTGACCAGCGGGTTGCCGAGCCGGGACACCTGGTCGAAGGGGCCGCTGCGGAGGATGGTGGCGCGCTCGGCGTCGAACAGGCGCACCCGCTGCCGGCTCGCCGAGGTCCACACGCCGATCACCGCACGCGGGTCCGAGACCACGGCGCCCGCCCAGCCGTCCCTGGTCAGGTCGCTGATCGGCACCTGCAGGGCGATGGAGTGCACGTTGAGGTTCTTCGTCGCGTTGACGCCCGGCCCGTTCACCGGGTACTTGGCCAGCCCGTAGTGCGCGTGCGCGCTGGCGAAGGGGCGCAGGTCGCCGAGGTCGAAGATCGAGCCGAGGTCGACATAGAAGCCTTCCGCGCGCTGCCCGGCGAACACCCGGCGGCCGCCGCCCAGGTCATGCACGGCCGCGGCGGCCAGGGCCGGGTAGTGCGGCGTGGACAGCGGCCCGATGTTGCACGGCGGGCAGGCGAGCCCGGAGCCCAGGACGTGCGCGTTGGTGCCGCCGTCGATCCGGGTCACCGAGTAGAACTGGCGCCGGTTCCAGTGGGGAGCGTTCAGCGCCTCAATCGGGCCGGTGTTGTACAGAAAGGTATTATCGTCACGCACGTCGGTACTGAAACGGAACTGATACGTCACCTCGGCCCGGCCGTCGCCATTGTTGTCAACGTGAATCTCATAAAGTACGTCCGAGCCGAATTCGTAAAAGTTCGGGCCGCCGGCCGGTGCCTGGAGCGGAACGTAGTTGGCGATGAGCGTGACCGTGCCCGGCCTATCGGGACTGACGAATGCGTAAACGTCCGTGCTGTCGGCCACCGGATCCTTGGAGATCCCCGGCGCCTCGCGATGAGAAGACATGAACGAGCCTCCTGATGGGCCTAGACGGACTGGACGGACTCCGCGGCGCGGGCCAGCCGGGCCGCCAGTTCCCGGTCGCTGACGCGCACGTGGCGGGTACCGACGAACAGGTCAACGGTTCCGTTCCGGGCGTCGTGGACGTGCGCCACGATGGGCTCATCGTGCGCCGTGAGCGCCGCAGCCCGCGGTGCCGTATCCTCCCGGGGCGTGGCGCCGGCGCCCGGCGCGGCCGCCTCCCCGGCCAGGAAACCCGCGGCCAGGCCGGCCGCCCCCAGGCCGGCGGCCCCGCGCAGGACACTGCGGCGGCCCGGGCGTGACGCAGCGGGTTCGCCCCGCGTGGCGGATGACCGCCCTGCATGAGACATTCGTACCCCCCGTACGAAGAACGGGCGAGCCTTTTCCCTTCGCGCAGCGCAGAGCTGCCGATGGCCAGCCCGATGATGGCTCAGCAGAACATTAGGCCGCCGGGTGGCCCTTTACCCGAACGCGCCGCCGGTGTCCGGTGAATTATTTTCCGCTGCCGCGGGATAAGCAGGGAAATATGCCACGAAAGACGCGGCGGAGGGCCGCATCTTGGCCGGCCGCATCGGGGCCGCCCGGTAATGCGAACACCATTAGCGGCGGCGCCAGCATCGGTCATTGACCGGCCGCGCCGCCGTCCCCCTGCTCCCCGTTGCCCGGCGCCAGCCGGGCGGCACCCGGCTGGCGTCCACCCGGGCCGTCCCCCGGATCAGTCCGCTTCGCCGCCCTCGGCGAGCACGGCCGCGACCAGGTCCCGCAACGGTCCCACCAGGCCGCGCTCCGCGACCTGGATGGAGTGCTCACCGTCGCTGACCTGATAGACCGGCCGCCCGGGATCCGGGCGGTAGGGCGGCGGAAGATCCAGATTGGCCCGGCTGAGCAGTTCACGCCAGCGGGCGGCGTCGGGGCGCTCCTCCGGCTCCACCCGGGCACGCCGGATGCTGCCGTCCCCGAGGATGCGCGTCACCTCGATGTTCATCGGACCAGTTTGTCCCAATTCCCTCGTCGTGGCACTACCTGTTTCGTATCACGGAGGACGGCGGCAGAGGTTAGAAACCCCGGCAACCGGGCATGCGGGCGTCATGGCTGTGCTGAGAGCTGTCGCGCGTCCCATGCTGGCGTCGATCTTCATTATCCAGGGTCTGGACACCGTGCTGCATCCCGACAGGAAGGTGGCGGCCGCCGAACCGGTGGTCCGGCCCCTCGCCGAGCGGGCGTCCTTCGTGCCGGACGATGTTGAGCAGGCGGTCCGGATCAACGGCGCGGTCCAGCTGGTGGCGGGCTCGATGCTGGCTCTGGGCCGCTTCCCGAGGGTGTCGGCGCTGGCCATCGCGGCGAGCCTGCTGCCCACCACGTACGCCGGGCACCGGTTCTGGGAGACCGATGACAAGCAGGAGCGCATGCAGCAGCGCATTCACTTCCTGAAGAACGTCTCCATGTTCGGCGGCCTGCTGATCGCCGCGGGCGACACGGCCGGGAACCCCTCGATCGCCTGGCGCGGCCGGCACGCGGTCACCTCGGCCAAGCGCGACGTGGCCCTGGCCACCAAGAGTGCCAGGGCCGGCGCCAAGGCCGGCGCCAAGGCCGGCGCCAAGGCCGGCGCCGAGCGCAGGGCCAAGACGGCCAAGGCCGGCGTCAAGGCGGGCCGGCTGGCCAGACGCCTGCCCGTCGGCTGATCCCGGCCCGCGGTTCTTCCTTACGGCGCCGGTTTTCCGCAGCATGCACGGAAAACCGGCGCCGATCATGGGAGGGCGCTGAGCGGAGGGCGGCGTCAGGCGATGCGGCGGGCGCCGGGACCGGGCTGCATACGGACCTCGCGCGGGGAACCGAGCGTGTGGCCCGCGGAGCAGGCGAGCTGGACGTGGACCGGCTCGCCGCAGTCACGGTGGGTGAGCCTGATCGGCGGGCCTTCCGGTCCGGCCGCATACCGGTCGCCCCACTCCATCAGCGCGTTCATGACCAGGTAGAGGTCCCGGCCCTTGTCCGTGAACCGGTACTCATACCGGCTGCGCTGGCCCGCCTCCTGATAGGGGGCCCGGCACAGGATCCCCTCCCCGACCAGGCGGGACAGCCGGTCACTGAGGATCTGCCGGGGCGCCTGGGTGCGCCGCTGCATGTCGGCGAACCGGCGGACGCCCGTGAAGGCTTCGCGCAGCACGAGAAAGGTCCACTTCTCGCCAATGAGGCCAATCGCGGCGCCGATCGTGCAGTTGGCCGTGTCGTAATCCAGAGTCCACGGGTGATCCATAAAAAGACATGCTAAGTCTAGTTGACAGACTCAGCAATCCGTGGGCATGCTGAGTTCGTGAAAGGAACTCAGGTAGACGGGGCCGCCGCGTGCGCCCCCGGCCTGCCGCCGGAGCTGGGCTCCGGGACGGCGGCGCGTACCGGGCTGCGAGCCGCCCGGGATTCCGACCGCGACGCGCTGAGCCAGTTCGTGAGCAGCCTGTCGCTGCGAAGCCGGTACCTCCGCTTCTTCGCGGGCGTGCCGCGCGTCACCCCGGCAATGCTCCGCCGCATGATAGGTATCCGGGCATCCGCGGGCGAATACGTCGACGCGCTGGTGGCCGTCGAGGGCGAGGCCATCATCGGGCACGGGATGGCCACCGACGCGCGGAACGCCGACGGCATCACCGTGACCGAGATCGGGGTGGTCGTTGCCGACGAGTGGCAGCGCCACGGCGTGGGGTCGGCGCTGACGCGGGCGCTGGCCACCCGGGCCCAGGCCCGGGGCGCGACGGTGCTCATCATGGATGTGCTGGCCGAGAACCACGACATGCTCACGCTGATTACGCATCACTTCCCGGCGGCGCAGTGCTGGCATGCCGGGTCTTGCGTCACCGTCCATGTCCCGCTGCCGCTCACCCAGGAGGATTAGCCACGTGAATGCCCCGTCAGGCAACGACAGCTTGCTGGGACCGGCTGACCTGGCCGGCGCGCCAGCCAGCCCGAACGGGGCCACCCCGAACGGGGCCACCCCAGACCGGGCCAGCCCAAACGGGGCCACCCCGAACGGGGCCACCCCAGACCGGGCCAGCCCAGACCGGGCCAGCCCAAACGGGGCCAGCCCGAACGGGGCCAGCCCGAACGGGGCCAGCCCGAACGGGGCCAGCCCGAACGGGGCCACCCCAGACGAGGCCAGCCCGAACGGGGCCACCCCGCACCGGGGCGGCCGGCGGCAGCGCGCCTACGAGTGGGACGATCCGGCGGTCGCGGCGGCCGCGGCCCGCGAGCTCGACGGGCTCTCGTTCTTCCGGGCGATCATGGACGGGCGGCTCCCGGCACCGCCCATCATGGCCACACTCGGCATCCGGGCGGTGTCCTTCGAGCCCGGCAAGGCGGTCTTCGAGGTCACCCCGGCCGAATACCACTACAACCCGATCGGCTCGGTGCACGGCGGCGTCTACGCCACCATCTGCGACTCCGCGTGCGGGTGCGCCGTGCACACCCTGCTGCCGGCCGGGGCCTTCTACACGTCGATCGACCTGGACACCCGGTTCATCCGGCCGATCACCCTGGCGGCCGGGCGGCTGCTGTGCGAGGGCACGGTGGACTACATCGGCAGCCGGACCGCGCTGGCGAAAGCCCGGCTGGTCAACGCCGAGGGGAAGCTGTTCGCGCAAGCGACCAGCAATTGCCTGATCGTCCGGCCCGGGGACTGACCCCGGGCGGAGGGGTGCCGCGGCGGGGAGCCGGCTCAGTAAGGCCCGTTCGGCTGGCAAAAACGGTCCCCGGACGGTCCCGGTGGCCGCGGCCGGTCACCCGGCCGGGAGCTTCAGGTTGTACACCCGGCAGGCGTTTCCGGCCAGGACGAGCCTCGTGGTCTCGTCGTCCGGGCAGAGCGCCGCCACGGCCCGGGCGTTCGTCGCGATGCCGGGCACGCCGGGCCAGTCGGTCGCGAAGATCATCCGGCGGGTCAGCCGGCGCCAGCTGTGCCGGGCGTAATACTCGCGCAGCCGGGACGGCGGCAGGCCGGACAGCTCGATCCAGACTCGCTCGTTCGACAGGGCCATGAACGCGGCCGCGTCGTACCACCAGCCGCGCCCGCCATGGGCGAGTACGACGTTGAGCCGGCGGAAGTCGCGCAGCACGTCGTCCAGGGCCACCGGGTCCGCGAACGTGTTGGACGCCCCCGGGAACGTGCTCGTGCCGCAGTGCACGACCACCGGAATCCCGCTGGCCTGGCAGATCTCGTAGGCCGGATACAAGGCCCGGTCGTTGGCGGGCATCCGCGCGTGCACGGGATGGATCTTGAGGGCGATCGCCCCGAGGCCGAGCTGGCGCTGCAGTTCCTCGTCCACCGGGTAGTGGATATTCGGGTTGATGTTGGCCGCGACCTTGACCCGGTCCGGGTTGTGCGCGGCCAGCGGCAGCATGTCCTCGATCGCCTGGATCCCGGTGACCCGGGGGCTGTATTCGGACAGCACCAGCGCGATGTCCACGCCATTGGCGGCCAGGTAGGCGTCGAACCGGGCCGGGCTAATCGTGCCGTCGGCGTCGTAGAGCTCCGCAACCTGGTCCGCGCCGCCGAAGTCGCGGGCCCATTCGTCCCAGGCCAGCTTGACGGTGGCGCGCCGTGCGGGATGCAGGTGGACGTCGATGAGCGGGTAGCCGTCGAGCATCAGCGGATTCCGTCCCCGGTTGCAGCGTGCACGCGTCGCCTTTCCGTTGCCGGCCGCCCTCGGTCCACGAATACCACGACGATAACGGTCAGGCCGGCGAGGGCGCGGGCCCGCCGGCCTGGTCGCGATTGGCCAGCCGCACCCGTCCCTTCGCCACCAGCCGCCCCTGGTCGTTGGTGATGTCGACCTCCCACAGCTGGAGCGTCCGGCCCTGGCTGGCCGCGCGCGCGTCGACCTCCAGGCGGCCCTGCGTGTGCGGGCGGAGGAAGTCGCAGAAATTGTCCACGCCGACGACGAACTGCCCGCGGTCCCGGACCGTGAGGAAGCCGCCCATGCTGGCGGCCGTCTCGATCGCGCCGGTGTACAGCGCGCCGTGCACGATGCCCATCGGCTGGTGGTGCTCCGGGCCCGCGTCGATGTGCCCCCGGACGCGGGTGCAGCCGCCGTCCTCGCCGCCGGAGCAGCCGTCGATCACCAGGCCCAGGGCCTGCATGAGCGGACTCAGGGTCATGTCAGCGAAATTCAGCTCAGGCACTTGGCTTCTCCCACGTTTCCCGCGTTCGAGGTCGCAGCGGAAACGGTACCGCGCCGGGCGTACCGGCAGGCGGGACGGGCTGGCCGCATGCGAGAGTGGACGGGTGATCGAGGCCGTGGTGTTCGACCTGGACGGCGTGCTCATCGACTCCGAGCCGGTGTGGGAGGAGGTACGCCGTGGCCTGGTCGCCGCGCACGGCGGGCACTGGGCCCCGGACGCGCAGCGGCGGCTGATGGGCATGAGCACCCAGGAATGGGCGCGTTACCTGAGCCAGGACCTCGGCGCCGGGCTGCCGCCGGACGAGGTCGCGGCGCAGGTCATCCGCCAGATGGCCGAACGCTACGCGCGGGACCTTCCGCTCATGCCGGGCGCGGTGGACGCGGTGCGCCGGATGGCGGCCCGCTGGCCGCTCGGGCTGGCCAGCTCCTCTCCCCCGGTCCTGATCGAGACGGTGCTCGTCGCCGCGTCGATCGCGCCGCTGTTCGCGGCCACGGTGTCCACCGAGGAGGTCGCGCACGGCAAGCCCGCGCCGGACGTGTACCTGACCGTGGCGGAGCGGCTGGGAGTCCGGCCGGCGCATGCCGTCGCGGTCGAGGATTCGAGTAACGGGCTGCGTTCGGCCGCGGCGGCAGGCCTTCAGGTCATCGCGGTCCCGCACCCGCGTTACCCGCCGGACCCCGACGCCGTGCAACTGGCCCGCGCGGTGCTGCCATCGCTGGACGGCCTCACCGTGGACCTGGTCGCCGGCCTCGGCTCGTCAGGCCGGGATGCAGGCTAGGCGTCGACTTCCTGGACGAGTATGCGGGAGCCGCGCGGGGCGATCTTCTGGTAGTCGGCCACCGCGGCCTGCGCCTCGGGGGTCGCGAGGGCCTTGTCCAGCGTGGCCCGGTCCGGGAAGTACAGCTCGGCGATCCGGTAGAAGATCGGGTCGCCGCCGTCGGCCTCGGCGATGAACACCCCCGTCTCGGCCCGCTCGAGGCCAGGGACCTTGCGCACCATCGGCATGTGCACGTCGGCGTAGTGACGCCCGAACACGTCCGGGTCGTCCGGCTGCGTGTACAGGGCCACGAGTTTTACGGTCATGACCAGGACGTTACGCCCCGGCCCGGCCGAGCCGCCAGCTCCCGGCTCATCACGAGACGGCCTTGGGACGCGGGTGGCGGGCCTGCCGGACGGCCGTTTCCAGCTCGTCGCGGGTCAGCTTCGACCGGCCGGGGATCTCCAGCTCGGTGGCGAGCGCGGCCAGCTGGGTCTTGGTCATCGCGGACAGGTCCTCGTCCTGAGGGCCCTGCTGGCCCTTCGGGGCTTTCGGGGCTTTCGGGGCGGCGTCGGCCGGGGCGCGGGAAGGGCCGCCGGCGCGGCGGCCACGCGCCTCCTCCACGCTGCGGCGCAGCGTCTCGGTGAGGTCGACCACCTTCGAAGCCCGTGGCGCCGGCGCCGCCGTTTCGATCTTCTCCCCGGTCCGCTTGCTTTCGATCAGCTGCTCGACGCGCTCGCGGTAGCTGTCGTGGTAGCTGGACGGGTCCCAGTCGGTGGTCATCGACTCGATGAGCTGCTCGGCGATGGCGAGCTCGCGGGGCTTGGCCGGCTGGCCGGACGGCTCGTAGCCGGTCGCCTCGATCGCGTCGCGGATCTCGTCCGCGAAGTACATCGTCTCCAGGGCCAGGATCTCCTGCTGCGGGCGGACCGCGACCAGGTATTCCTTGCTGCGCATCACGAACGTGGCGATGCCGACCCGGTTGGTTTCCGCCATCGCCTGGTGCAGCAGTTCGTAGGAACGGTCGGCGCCGTCCCCGCGCGGCGCGAGGTAGTAGGTGCGCTGGAAGTAGATGGGATCGACCTCGGCCAGATCGACGAAGTCGGTGATGTCGATGGTGCGGGTCCGGCCCGGCTCGACGGCTTCCAGCTCGTCGTCGGTGAGCAGCACGTAGGTGTCGTCATCGACCTCGCGGCCCTTGACGATATCCCGGTAGTTGACTTCATCGCCGGTCCGCTCGTTCACCCGCTTGTACCGGATGCGGTCACTGGTGCCCTTCTGGAACTGGTTGAAGTGCACGGTCCGGTCCTCGGTCGCCGCGTACAGACCAACTGGGATGTTGACCAGCCCAAAGGCCAGTGCACCAGTCCAGATCGAGCGCGCCATCAGACCTCCCTGCGAACACCCGTGCACCCTTCGGGCCTATCGGGGCATGTACCCGTTCCGCCTGCCCATGATCATCAATTGTGCCTGCTCACCTGGGCCTGCTTATCTGTGCCTGCTTATCTGTGCCTGCTCACCTGGGCCTGCTTATCTGGGCTGGCCCGAGCTGATGGACTGTGACGCTGTGTCAGCGGCCGGAATCCGCTGAGCGCGGGCCTGCACGATGAGCCGCTGCACGGTGTAAGTGATCGCGAGGTACAGCAGGATGGACGCCCCGCCCACGCCGCCGTTCGGGGAGTGCGGGTCGAGCAGGTAGTCGAGGCCGAAATGCGCGGCCAGGCTGAGTACCCAGAGCACACCGGTCAGCCACGTGCCCTTGCGCCAGGGCTGGCCGTCCCGCATCCACAGGTGAACGGTGGCGGCGCGGGCGGCGCCGAGGACGGCGGCCAGGACCAGGCTGCCGGCCAGGGCCGCGATGACCCTGGTACCGCCGTGGCCTTTCTGCAGATAGTTGGTGACCTCGATCAGGCCGATGATGCCGAGGATGAGCGGAAGACGGAGGTTCGCGCTCACCGGCTGGGCGTGCAACTGCCGGACCACCAGCACGGCGGCAACGGCCACACCGACCAGGATGGACACGATGGTGGTGGTTGTCATGGATCCCACGCTAAGCCGAACGGGCCCGGGTGGCATATGCCGCCCATCCACAGTTGCCCATGACTGATGTCATGCCCCGGGCGATGTGGCCGGGCCGCCTCGTTTACGCACGTCAGAGCGGCCCGGTCCAGGCGCCCGGGACGGGCTCGTTACGCGGCGCGCGCGGACCGCCCGGGCCGCGCGGCTGACCCCGCCGAAACGGGCCGGGGCAGGGACCGACGCTGGACAGCCGCCGGCGCGGGCACGTGCACCCAGCCGGTACGGCGGCGCCCGGCCACCGTGACCCGCAGCACGGGCTGGTAGGACTCCCTCGGGATGCCCTCGTAGTCCTGGCTGACGATCGACCAGTAGATGACGTCGGAGACCGCCAGCACGAGCGGGCCGGGCCCGCGGTTCAGGCTGTCCTTCAGGCGGGGAGCGTCCAGCAACCGGAATGCGACGTCCAGGGCTTCCCCGAAGTAGCCCTTGCCGTCGCGGTGAATCTCGCCGGCGTGCACGACGACCCGGAGCCGGAGCTGCCGCCGCCCGTGCTCCCGTTCCGGCAGGCCCTGGTTGCGATCGGCGAGCAGCCGCCACAGGACGGGGACGAGCGGGTTGAGCAGCAGGGTCTTCGGGACGTCGTCCGCGGGATGGACGAGCGCCAGAACGCCATCGCCGCGGTCATGGAACGGGTCGCAGTGCGCGGCGTTGATTCCCGCGACGCCCATCGACGCTTCCAGCATGCTGTAGACCTCTTGGCGCAGCTCTTCCTTGATCGGATTGGTGCGCAACGCAGAGGTTGACTTCTCGATGTCTACGGCCAGGATGCTCCGGTGAACTGGGGCTGTGTGCATGGCGATCGCCGTCCGCTCATGAGCTCGATCCACCCCCAGCATGCGCCCTCTCATCTTCCAGTGCAACTTCCAGGTAGAACTTTTAGTGCACCGTTCACCAGAGGATGCGCTAGGATTCCCATCATGACTGGCGGGGTACACCTGTGTCGGAACCGGGACCATGTTCGCCCGACCCCGGGAGCGTGCACAGGTGACTGAATCCGCCAGCCCGACCGTCCAGCGGCGACAGCTGGCCGCCGCGCTGCGCAAGCTGCGGGACCGGGCCGACGTCACCGGCGAATGGGTGGCGGAGCAGATGCGCTGGTCGGCATCCAAGGTGTCGCGGATCGAAAACGCTCACTCGGCGCCGCAGGCCGCGGAGATCACAAAGCTCGCCGGCCTGTACGGCGCCCAGGACTCCGACGTCGAAAAACTGCTGCACCTGGCGCAGCAGGCGCGGTACAAGGGCTGGTGGGAGGGCTACTCCGACGCAATACCCGCGTCGCATGTCTACTACATAAGTCTCGAAGCGCAGGCCTCCACGTCACTCGTATGGGCGCCAGAGGTCATTACCGGCATCCTGCAGACCAAGGATTACGCCCGCGAAATCATCCGCGGGCACACGAAGTCCACTTCGGTAGTGCCGCCCGGCGAGGTGGAAAAAAGAGTTGAGGTGCGTTCCATCCGGCAGCAAAAGCTGCTGCACCGCGATCCGCCTTTCAGGCTGCACGTGATACTCGACCAGTCGGCGCTGCTGAGGCGCATAGGCAGCGACCAGGTTATGCGCGCGCAGCTGGACCGGCTGCTGGAGATATCTGAGCACGAACACGTTACGCTGCAGGTTTTCCCGCTCGATACACAGCGCCCGATCAACACGGGAAATTTCATTGTGCTGAGCTTTGGCGAACAATCGGACATAACCTACCATGACGTCGCATATGTGGAGCATCTAACAGATGCGATCTATTTCGAGGCGGAACGGGACACCTACCGGCATCAGCTCGCCTTCGGCGACCTGGCCAGCTGCGCAGCTGAGCCCGCACGATCCCGCGACTTGATTAACCGCGCCAAAGACGCCTGGAAATAAAAGAAATGGAGCTGGTCAACGGCACAGCCTAGGCGAACATATTTTCGATTTCAGGCTCTAGTCATGTCAGGTACTGATATGACTAGCCAGTTTTTGCCAAGCAGAATATGCAGCACACGTGCGGCAACTGTGGCAGCCAGCACAGGTAACCATACTGTTATGAAAATGGTTTCCCTATAGGATGTCAACGCCTCACGAACCTCTGTTATGGTCACACTGAGCACGTTCCCTCGGAACGCGCCGGCTGCTTACGGAAAATTGCTTCTTTTAGGGTGCTCCTGCGTGACGCCGCGAGTCCCGCCATTCGGCAAACTCCCTCGTCATCGGCATAACCACTTTCATGGACAGGCCGTCGTAGTAGCAGCTGTTTCGAAGTACAGGCAAGTTTATCTTTAATCATTAAACCGAGGACATATACATGGCCGTTGTTACGCCGCCAGACACTACGTGGCGGAAAAGTTCTCGCTGCAGCCATGGCGACTGCGTCGAGGTCGGAGAAGAGTCGGCTAGCTGCTCCGTCGTCATCCGGGACAGCAAGAACGACGGGGGGCCACAACTGAGGTTCTCGCGCAAAGGCTGGCGCCGGTTTATCCGGGAGCTCCAGGCATTTGCCGCGCTGGCGGCGCTGTCCGCAGCGGCGATGCTGCTGCTGCTGACCGTTCGTTAGCCGCGCGGACAGTACCGCAGCGCCCCGTCGCCGGAGTACCGGTGGCGGGGTGCTGTGGCCTGTGCGGGGCACTTCATGTTCCGCTCAGGCGGCCGGAAGTGGTACAAGGGGGGCGTGGATCAGCTTCGGGTGTCCGTGACGAGCGAAGACTCCTACACCGTGGTCGCGCTCACCGGTGAGTCCGACGTGTACACGTACGACCAGCTGCGCGCCGCCCTGGAGGCGGAGGTCACCCGGGGGGTCGCGCTCCTCATCGTGGATCTGTCCGGGCTGGAGTTCATGGACTCCACCGGCGTGCAGGTCCTCCTGGACATCCGGGTGATGATGAACGACCGCGGCGGCAAGCTGGCGCTCGCCCAGCCGCAGAACACGGTGGCGCGGGTGCTCAACCTGGTCGGCGCGGACCAGCTGATTCCGGTCTACGCAAGCGTCGGGGAAGCGGTGACGGGAACGCCCCTCCGATGACGCTCCGGCCCGGCTGGTCAGGAGTGCCTGGCGACGGCGGCTTCGAGGGCGGCCGGGGACAGCCAGCCGTCGTGCGACCACACGATCTTGCCGACCGCTGACGTGAGAGCAGGGCGGGCAGGCGCACCCGTGATCTCCTCGCGCAGCGACCCGTCGCGACCATGCGGCCAGGCGACTGCGCCGTGTCGTCCGGAATTACGGCGATGGGCGAGCCTGGGCGGGGGCGGGCTGACCGCCATGGCCGGGCTGGCCGGCGTCTCCGGGCCGGCCCGCGTTTCCGGGCCGGCCGGCGATGGAGCGGGACGGGCTGCCGGGCTGCGCGCCGGTACGGAACGCGGCCGGCTCGGGGCGCTCAGTGGAGCTGGGCTCGTCGCCGACGATGACCGTGCCGCCGTGTCCCCAGGTCATGTAGCGCCAGGCGAGGTTGATGATCGCGGAGACCCGGTTCCGCCCGCCGAGCAGGTAGAACAGGTGCAGGCCGAGCCAGCCGAGCCAGGCGATCGTGCCCCGCAGACAGGGTCCGTGGGCCAGCTCGATCACCGCTGACCGGCGGCCGATGGTGGCCGCCTGGCCCTTGTCGTGGTAGCGGAACGTCCCGGTGGGCTGGCCCGCTTCGATCAGCCGGATCTGCTCGGCCGCGAAACGCCCCATCTGGATGGCGGGCTGCGAAAGCTGGGGCGTCGGATTGTCCGTGACCAGGCCGATGTCGCCGATCGCGAAGATGTGGTCCTGTCCCTTGACCCGGAGGTCGGGGCCGGTCTCGATCCGGCCGGCGCGGCCCTGCGGCAGGCCCCACTGCTTCGCCTCGGGCGGCGCGGCGACGCCGGCCGTCCACACGGTGATGTCACTGTGCAGGTCCTGCCCGTTCTTCAGGATCACCCGGTCCGGGGTGACCTCCGCGATCGCGGTGTCCAGGCGGACGTCCACGCCGCGCTTGACCAGCTGGTCGCGGGTGTAGGCGCGCAGCTTCGGGTCGAACGGGGTGAGCAGCTCGGACTGCATCTCGACCAGCCGGACGTGGATGCGGGACGAGTCAACGTCCGGGAACGTCCCCCGCAGCACGGTGTCGCGCAGTTCGGCCACCGTGCCGGCCAGCTCGACGCCGGTGGCCCCGCCGCCCACCATGGTCACGTCGAGCGCCGAGCCCGGCGCGCCCTCGCTCAGCCCCTCCACGTCCGCCATGAGCCGGTCGCGCAGCGCTACCGCGTCGCGGCGGGTATAGAGGCCGTAGGTGAACTCTTCGGCGCCCTTGATGCCGAAGTGCGACGCGGACACGCCGGTGGCCAGGATCAGGTAGTCGTACGTCATCTCGCGGCCGTCTGCCAGCGTGACACGCCGCGCCCCAGGGTCGATACCGGTGAGCATGCCGCGGAGGTACCGGGCGCCGTACTTGCCGGTGTAGCCGCCGATCGCGTACGAGACATCACCGGGGTTCAGGCCCCCGGTGGCCACCTGGTACAGCAGAGGCTGGAACGTGCTGTAGAGGTTCTGGTCGATCAGCGAGACGCGGAACTTGGCCTTGCGGAGGCTCTTCACCGCGTAGAGACCGGCGAATCCGGCGCCGATGACGATCACGTGCGGGGCGGCGGATGGCTGGTTGTTACCTGTCGTCGCCTGGGTCATGTGGGTCCTCTCCCCGGGCCTGCGGTCCGGACGCAGCGGACGTCTCCGGTTCAGTCCTCGTCGTTGCGGGTGAACCCACGGGCATCTTCTCGTCGTTCTCGTCGTCGAGAGGCCCGGGAACGGTCACGCTGACGGTCTCGTCCTTCTTGCGCGCTTCCGCTTCAGCGTATAGCTGGTACGCACGGACGTCCTCGGCGGTATGCGGGGGCGACGCGAGGCTGCGCGGCCAGAGCTTGCGGGCCCAGACCACATTGGCCTCCGCGACGTACAGGGTGGCCTCGGCCTGCAGGTACAGCCAGGCCATCAGGCCCAGCACGATGCCGAACGTGCTCCCGTACAGGGACTGGCTGTGCGCGAGCTGGTGCCCGATGTAGTAGCCGGCGACAAGCTGCAGGATCTGCCAGACGATGCCGCCCATGATGGCGCCGAGCCGCAGCTCGCGCCAGGTGATGGTTTTCGCCGTGGCCAGGCGGAACGCGAGCCAGAACAGTCCGATGTTGAGGAGCGCCGTCACGAGCGTGGCCAGGATGGTAATGGCGAACCCGGGAAGGATATCGCCGCCGATGATGAAGCCGGACAGCACCGAGGTGGCGATCTCACCCAGGCCGACCACCAGGGTGAGGGCGAAGCTGCGCAGATAGGACCACGGGAACCCGGGCCGGTCCGCCTTCGGGATCTCCCAGACGGAATTGAGTGCGTTCTGCATCGCGTTGGCAATCCCGCGCGCCGAAGAAGGTCAGGAGTATGCCGATCACCAGCGCCGGGCCGGTCTCGTTGAACGAATGAACGTTGCTGGTGAGATACGTGCCGAGGGCCCCGTAGTTCTTCACCGCGCCGTGTTCCAGTTCCGCCGCCAGGGCGGGATGATCACGCAGCACGATGTTCAGCACGGTGACCAGAACCAGCAGCAGCGGGAAGATCGACGCGAAGGCGTAGTAGGCCACCAGGGCGGCCAGGTTGCCGGCCTGGTCATCGCCGAACTTCTTCCACACGGCGACCGGGAACGCCAGCCAGCCGAACCGCTGCTGGTACCGGTCGACGAGCTTGATGGCCTTGCCTGCTGGATCATCGTGCTGACAGGCGTACCCAGACCGGGGGCATCCATCCCCGGGGGCGGTGCCTAGCGGTCGATGGCGACGAGCTCGGGACGCTGGCAGAGCTGGCCGGAGTGCGCGGGCGACGGCGGCGCCCCCGGCGGCCCGCCAGGAGCGGCGGACGAGGCGACGGACGAGGCGGCGGGCGGGGTGGCGGATCCGGCGGACGCCGCGGCGCTGCCCGCCGGCGCCGCGCCCGTTCCCGGCGGGCTGGGCGATCCCGACGGGCTGGGCAGGGGCGCGGGCGCGAGTTTGGCGCAGTCCCCGACAATGACGGTGGCGCCGTCCGGTTCCGCGCTGCCGCCGATGCCGCCGATGTCGACGAAATAGTGCGGCCACGGCAGGCCGGGCGCGGTCCACGTGACCCGCTGGAGGCGGACGTCATAACCCCACGCCTCGCCGTTCGGTCCCTGGTCAAGACCCAGGGCCACGCCGTCCCGCACCGCGAACATGCCGGCCGAGCCCGCCACCGCCGAACCGGAAGCGCGGGCGCGGACGTGGCCGGTCAGCGGGTTGACGCCGACCAGGGTGGTGCCCTCGGTGAGATAGAAGAGGCCCTGGGCCGGGTCGGTGCCCTCGGGGACCGCGTCCGCCAGCGACCAGAGCTGCAGCCCGCCCGCGCCGTCGAAGGCGGTCACGCCGGTAGCCGCCGAGAACAGCACCACGTCGCCGGCCACGCCGGCCAGAGAGCCCGGGAAAGCGGGCGCGGCCGGCCGGATGATGCTCTCCAGCCCATTGTCCAGGTCGATCCGGCGCAGCGCGGTTACCGGCGCGGACCCCAGGTAGCCGCCGCCGGCCTCGGTCACGTACAGATCGGGCCCGTTGACCTGCCAGGCCTGCGCGGCCGGACCGGTCGGCCTGCTCCAGCGCACGGCGCCGGTCCGGTTGGCGTAGGCGGTGACGGCGGTGGCCCCGACGATCACGGTGGTCTGCGGGGAGGCGGCCACCGCCCCGCCGAACGGTGCCGCGTTGTACCAGCGGATCTGGCGTCCGGTGGCGCTGGCGAAGACCACTTCGGCGCGGGCGGCGGCGTCCGGCCCGTAGGTGACGCCGACGGTCACGATGCCCGGCCAGGCGCGGACCGAGACGATGGACGCGTCCGCCGGGAACCCGGTCACGGTGGCGTCCCACAGCGTTCTCCCGGTGCCTGAGCCATAGGCGCGCACCCGCATCCCGAGGCCGACGACGGCGACACCACTGCCGACCGCCGCATAAGCCTGGCCGCTGACCGGGACCGTGCCGGTGAGCCCGGTGCTCGTGGTCCACTTCCCCGGCAGCGCGGCCGCCCACAGCACCTTCCCGGCCGGGCTGGCGTGACGGCACGGCCCGTGACACGCCCCGGCTGAGGGCACGGACGCGGAACCGGCCACCGGATACGGAACGAGCGCGACCGCGAGCAGGGTGGCGGCCAGGACACCCCGCCGCGCCCACACGAGGGACCGCGGCCGGCGCGTCCCGGCGGGCAGCGAGGGCCGGTACAGGCCGTTCCGCCGGGCCCAGGCCAGCAGCAGCCTGCGCCGCCGCGCCCAGCTGAAGGACCGCGGCCTGCGCGCCACCGCCAGCCTCCATTCCGGCCCCGGAAATCCCCGGCCACCCTGTCGTGTCCCGGCATCAGCCGCGCCGCGTTCCCGCCTGGGCGGCATGGCCCGGCTTCCCCGTACCCCACGGTAGGGGCAATTGATGTGAGGGAGGCGCAGATGACCGTAAATAAGCCGGCGCACCGGGCTCGCCGGCTGATCCCGGCGCGGAGATGCGGATGTAGCGTGGGCAACCGCGAGCCCGCGGGCCGGCGCCGGGCCCCGCCCCGGACGGCGGCCGCGGCCGCGATTCCACGTGATCCCCACGGTCTGGAGGAACTTTAGATGGCTGACCGCCCGCCGCTGCCCTACGACTTCCTGCCCCCGGTGCCGTCGTTCACGGTCGAAAGCTCGGACGTGACCGACGGCAGCCCGCTCAGCGACACGCACGTGTACAACAGCTTCGGCATGTCGGGCCGGAACATCTCGCCGCACCTGACGTGGTCCGGCTTCCCGGCGGAGACCAAGAGCTTCGCCGTGACCTGCTACGACCCGGACGCCCCCACCGGATCAGGGTTCTGGCACTGGCTGGTCGTGGACATCCCGGCGTCCGTTACCGAACTGCCGGCCGGCGCGGGCAGCGAGGGCGGCCCGGGCCTGCCGGAAGGCGCGTTCAGCGTGCGCAACGACTACGGCACGAAGGACTTCGGCGGCGCCGCTCCGCCGGCCGGGGATCCGCCGCACCGGTATGTCTTCGCCGTGCACGCGGTGGACACGGAAAAGCTCGGCATCGACTCCGACGCGACGCCCGCCCTCACCGGGTTCAACCTCCGGTTCCACACCATCGCCCGGGGCCTGATCATCCCGGTGTTCGGCCACTGAGAGGCCGCGCGGCGGCTTGCCCGGCGCGCGCGCTCCGGCAAGCACTGAGAGGCCGCGCGGCGGCTTGCCCGGCGCGCGCGCTCCGGCAAGCACTGACCGGCCCGGCGCGTCAGCCCGTGGCCAGGTCCGCGAGGCGGCGGCGGGCGGCGGCGACGTCGTAGCGGTGGCGGGACATGCCGGCCCAGGGGTCCGGTGTTCCCGCCAGCCGCTCGCCGAGGGTGCGGAGGGTGAACCGGGCGGGGGTGAGCCCGGGGTCCTCGGCCTCCGCCCAGTGCAGCGGCGTGGCGACGTGCGCGCCGGGGCGGCCCCGGACGGAGTAGGGCGCCACCACGGTCTGGGCGTAGCTGTCCCGCATGACGTCGGCGTAGACGCGGCCGCCGCGGGCGTCCTTGCGCTGCTCGGTGGTCACCACGGAGGGATGCCGGGCCGCGAGGACGTTCGCCGCATCCCGGGCGAACCCGCGGGCCGCATCGAAGTCCTGGCGGCGGTTCAGCGGCAGGTGCACGTGCAGGCCCTTGCCGCCGGTGGTCTTCACGTAGCAGGTCAGGTTCAGCTCGCCGGTCAGCAGGTCGCGCAGCCAGAGCGCGCAGCGGCGGGCGGCGTCGAAGTCATCCGGGCCCGCCGGGTCGAAGTCGACCACCACCTGGTCCGGGCATTCCAGGCTGCCGACCCCGCTGAGGAAGACGTGGAACTCGATGCACGCCTGGTTGGCCAGGTACAGCAGGGTGGCGGCCTTGTCGCACACGACATGCCGCAGCGTCCCGCCCTGTTTCTTCACCTCGACGCTGGTCACCCAGTTCGGGAAGTAGTCAGCCGGGTTCTTCTGGAAGATCCGCTGGTGGGTGATGCCGTCCGGGAACCGGGCCATGGCGATCGGGTGGTCCCGCAGGTAGGGCAGCATCCAGCCGGCCACGTGGCCGTAATACTCGATCAGCTCGCCCTTGGTGATGCCGTCCGCGGGGAACAGCACCTTGCCGGTGTTGCTCAGCTTGACGGTGACGCCCGAGGCCCGCACCTGGTCGCCGTGGATGTCGATGCTGCTCACGCCGTACCTCCGGGCCGGATGGAACACACTGAACGGCCTTGGCCGCAAGCCGCCCTCACGTGGGGACCTCCCGGACGACGTCGGTGGCCGCCTTGTCGCGCCGCAGTCCCTGGAACCGGGGGTGGCGCAGCTGGCCGTCCCGGGTCCACTCCGAGAACCCGACCTGGGCCACCATCGACGGCTCCGTCCAGTGCACGCCCGACCGGGGCAGGTCGCCCGCGCCGAACGGCGGCGTGTCCCGCTCGATCGCCGAAAGCTCGCTGTGCATGCTGCGCAGCGTCCTGGTGTCGAAACCGGTCCCGACCTTCCCGGCGTAGACGAGCCGGCCGGACGCGTCGTAGTAGCCGAGCAGCAGGGCGCCGAACCCGATGCGGGAACGCTGGGGGTCGGTGAAACCGCCGATGACGAACTCCTGGTTGGTTTCGCACTTGAACTTCAGCCAGTCCCGGCTCCGGCCGGCCCGGTACGGCGCATCGGCGAGCTTGGCGATGAGCCCTTCCCAGCCCTGGCGGCACGCTTCGGCGTAGTACGCTTCGCCGTCATTGTCCCGGTGCTCGGTGTACCGCAGCGGGTCACGGAACGCCAGCAGGCCGGCCAGCACGCTCTTGCGTTCCCGCAGCGGCAGTGGCCGGATGTCCCGGCCGCCGACGTACAGGACGTCGAAGATGTAGTAGAAGACGGGCACCTTCCGCAGCAGCGTGGCATCGGGGCGGACGACGTGGATGCGCGACTGCAGCAGCTCGAAGCTGGTCTGCGCGCCGCGGAACGCGACGATCTCACCGTCGACGATGAAATCGCCGTGGCTCTGCTCGCCCAGTCCTTGGTCACGCAACGCGGCGGCGATCTCCGGATAGTTGCTGGCGACCTCTTTCTGGTTGCGGGTCATCAGCCGGACGCCCGAACCAGTGCCGAACGAGAGGCAGCGCTCGCCGTCCAGCTTGCGCTCGAACAGCCATCCGGGGCCGGAAAACCGGTCCTTGGTCAGGGTGGCCAGCTCTGGTTCGAGCCAGTCCGGCTGCGTGCCCTGCTCCGGCTGCGTGCCCTGCTCCGGCTGTGTGCCCGGCCCCGTCTTCGCCACGATGGCTCGCCTTTCCTGCCCGGCCCAGGCCCCCTGCGCTAGGGGCGGGTGTCGACTTCCCCGTCAGGCTTACCGGGCACCGCGTTGCTGACGAGGCGCACCGGGCCTGGCTGCTCTCTATGTTCCCGCGATGTGAGGCACGTCGCACCGCCCGGCAGGCAATATCCGCACGTTCATGTTTAGCGCCCGCGCAGCGGGCACCACGACCCTGTCCAGTACCCTTCCCACGCTAGTGGAGACCCTATGACGATGGTTCTTGCCGCCAGGACGCCGACGGCGCAGCGCGAGGAGCTGAGCGATCTCGATGACCATGACCTGCTCCGGATGGTGCGTACGCTGCCGCGTGACAACGACCTGCGCGCGAGTGCCTGTGAGATGCTGATCGGCCGGTACCAGAAGCTGGTGCGCTCGTGCGTGCGCCAGTACCGGAGCAGCCCGGAGTCGGCCGAAGAGCTCATGCAAGTGGGGTACGTCGGCCTGCTCAAGGCCATCAACAACTTCAATCCGGACTACGGCACCAGCCTGTCCGCCTACGCCCAGCCCTGCGTGAGCGGCGAGATCAAGCGCCACTTCCGGGACAAGCGCTGGCAGGTGCATGTCCGGCGGTCGGCCCAGGAACTGCTGCTCGAGGTGCGCAAGGCCACCGAGGATCTGACGCACAAGCTCGGCCGGGCCCCCGGGGATGCCGAACTCGCCGCCCATCTCGGCGTCACCGAGGACGACCTGCAGGAGGCTCGGCGCGCGGACATGGTGTTCCACACCTACTCGCTGGACGCGCCGGTCTTCGACTACCAGGACCCGGTGCTGCTGGCCGACGTGCTCGGTGCGGACGACCAGGACGTGGAGCAGACGCTCGATATGGAAGCGGTCAGCGCGCACTGGAAGGAACTGCCCGTCCGCGAACAGCACATTCTCACGATGCGGTTCTACGGCAACCTGACGCAGGCCGAGATCGGCGAGCGCCTGGGCATTTCCCAGATGCACGTGTCCCGGCTGCTGGCGCGGGCGCTCAGCTACCTGCGTGACCGGCTACTCGGGCGGAACGAAACCGCCGACGGCGACATTACTGACCTGGCATAAGAAGCGGCGTGCGGGGAGAATGGCGGTACCCCCGCGCTGATTCCCCCGGCCACCGGTAATTGGGCCACGTGATTCGGTACTGTTCCGGCATCGTGGGTACACCTAGCGGCGGCCCACCATGAACGCGCGAAGGTGGCCAGCGCATTTCTCCAGGAAGGGGAAACCATGAAGAGCGGCATCTGCCTGTTCTGGATCGCCGTCGGGGCCATTCTCACCTTTGCGGTGACCGCAAATACATCGGTCTTCAACCTGCATGTCGCCGGCTTCGTGATCATGGTGATCGGCATCATCGGGCTCGTCACGCCCAAGCGCGGATACGAGTGGCTGGGGCGGCGCGTCTACGTGCGCCGGACCAGGCGGGGCCCGGTCAGCCGGGTGGAGGAGACCTCCTACCCGCCGTACGTGCTGCGCAACCCGGGCACCGCGAACGCCCAGGCCAACATCCCGGACCGGCCGAGCCTCGAGCCGGACCCGGAGGTGGCCCGGTGGCAGCAGCCGGCCCAGACGCCGGACGAGGAGATGGCCACCCAGCGGGCCACCAGCCACGGCGCGGACCGGTACGACGACCTGGCGCCGGAAACGAAGGAGCGGGTGCCCGGCGACACCGAGGTGATCGAGGACGTCTACGAGGAGCCGCCGGCCTGACCGGGCCAGCTCGCCCCGGGCGGCCCGGTGACCCGTAGCGCCAGCACGGTCAGGTCGTCCCGCATCTCGCCGGCCGAGAAGACCTCGGCCCGCACCTGGACTCCGGCCACGACCTCGGCGGCGGACCGCCCGGCCAGCTTGACCAGCTCGTCCGGCAGCCGTTCCTCGAAGTACTCCAGGTCCGGGCTGCGCGTCTCGGTCAGCCCGTCGGTGTAGAAGAACAGCAGATCGCCCTTGGCCAGCTCGACCTCTTCCAGCCCCGGCTGGGCCGCCGGGAACAGGCCGAGCGGCAGGCCCCCGCCGCCGAGCATCTCGACCCGGCCGTCGGAGCGGATGACCGCCGGGCCGGGATGGCCGGCCGTGCCGAGCGCGATGTGCAGACAGTCGCCGCGCCAGGCCATGTGCGCGGTCTTGGCGGTGACGAACCGGCCGCCGGACTGCTCGGCCAGCAGCACGTCGTTGGCCTTGGCCAGCACCTCGACCGGATCGGGTTCCCAGTGCGCGATGACCCGGATCGCGTACCGCGCCGCGGCGGTGAGCGCGGCGGCCTCCTCCCCCTTGCCGGTGACGTCCCCGATGGCGAGGCCCCAGCCGCCCGGGATGCGGTAGACGTCGTAGAAGTCGCCGCCGACGTCCAGCCCCTCGGTGGCGCCCATGTAGGCGGCGGCCAGCTCGATACCGGGCACGTCGGGCAGGACCCGCGGCAGCAGGCTGGCCTGCAGCGCTTCGGCCACCTCCGAACGCCGACGGAACAGCCGGTCCACGCGGATCGCCACCGCCAGCTGAGCGCCCAGTTCCTCGGCCAGGGCCAGGTCCGCGATCTGGAAAAGGCCTTCGCCGGCACGGCGGCAGAGCGTGATGACCCCGTAGCCGCGTTCGGCGTCCGCGATCGGCACGCTCAGCACGGAGGTCGCGCCGAGCTTCATCATCAGCGGCACGCCGTCCGGGCCGGCGCCGAGCATCCCGGTGTCGTCGGAACGGGCCTGCAGCAGTGATTTCCCGGTCTGGTGGACCTGCCAGGGCAGCGAGCCGGGCTCCGGGTCGGTGTCGCGCGCGGCCCGGGCGACCGATTCCGGCTCCTCGCCGGAGGGCCCGACCGCGAACTGACGGCGCAGCCGGCGCCCGCGGACGACATCGACGATGACCCAGGACGCGAACTCCCCGGCCAGCAGGCGCGCGCACCGCTGCAGGGTCAGCGATTCGCTGAACGTGCTGTTCTCCAGGAGCAGCCGGGTCACCGCGGTGAGCAGATCCATCCGGCGCGCCATGGTCTGCACGGCCTGCACGGTGGCCGGTTCCCGCTCCCGCCCCGGCCCGCGCGGGGGCGCGGGCCGGGGTGCGGCCGGACGGGGCGCGGGCGCACCGTCGTAGCTCGCCGCGACCAGCAGCACGCCGCTGTCCTCGGGGAGGCTGATCGGCTCCACCGTGAGGCGGACGTCGGCGACGCCGTCCGCGCCCAGCAGGCCGCACTCCATCTGCCGGGCCCGCCCGGTCCGCGCCGCGGCCGCCAGGAAGGTCTGCACCGCCGCCCGCGCGGGCAGGTCGACGAACAGCGTGAACGGCTTGCCCGCCACGTAGGCGGGACGTGACCCGATGATGTCGCTGGCGCGGTTGTTCACCCGCCGCACGGTGGCGTCCCGCTCCAGCAGGAACAAGGGCACCGGGGCCTCCTGGAAGACGGCCCGCAGCATTCTGCGCTCGGCCCGGACCGGCTCCGACGGCGCCCCTTCCCGGCGCGTGGCCGAGCGGGCCTGCTGCTGGGTCAGCGCGTCGATGGCCCCGTCGAGTTCCGCGAACGCCGCGTCCAGGAGCGGCCCGAGCTGCGCGCCGGGCAGGCCTGCCGCCTGCTCGAGCGCGTCCCGGCGGGCCGTCAGCTCCGCCAGGCCCAGTTCCGGCGGCTCGGCGCCGGCCGGCGCCTGGTCCGGGTCCGGCCTGCTCGCGGCCGTCCTCGGGCCGGCCGTGGCGGTACGCCTGCGCGCGGATGACCGGGCGCGGGCCGGGCCATCCGTCATCGCGTTTCCCTCCTTCTGGGCCTGCGGGGCCTGCCGAGCCGGCGGCCTTCCCCCAGTGTGACACTGCCCGGCCGCGTCGTTTGCGGGTGGTGAGACCGGGTACCGCTGTGAACGTCAAAAGAAGACAAGGAACAGGGGCGGCCGGGGCAGGAAATGGGCCGGCAAAGTCCGGTTCTACGGGTCGTGGCGGCGCGCTTGGGCCTTGCGCAGCCATTGGCCAAATGCGCTGCGCGCCCATTGACGGTATAACGGCAAATGGAGCCAACTCAGCCGACCGCGGCTCGCGAGCGAGGCAGGTGCCAGATGACGAGGCCGATCATGCCCGATGACGGCGCGGGGCGGACCCGCCCGGTCGTCGACGCGCGCCAGCTGTGGGCGGGCGGGGTCGCCACCGCGGTGGTCGCGGCGCTCATCGCCCTGGTGGGCGTGGTGGTGTGCCGTTGGCTGTTCAACATCCCGCTGCTGTCCCCGTCGCACGACGGGGCGTACGGGGACGCGCACACCACGACCGTGATGCTCGTGGCCGCAGCGGCGGCGCTGCTGGCCACCGGCCTGGCGCACCTGCTGCTGCTGGCCACGCCGCGGCCGATGTCCTTCTTCACCTGGATCGTCGGCCTCGTCACGCTGCTCTTGGTGCTGTTCCCGTTCAGCACGTCCGCGCCGCTGTCGCAGAAGATCGCCACCGCCGCGGTGGATCTGGTGATCGGCTTCGCGATCGGCTCGCTCATCAACGGGGTCGCTGCCCGTGCCACCCGGCGGCGGCCGGTTCCGCCCGGCGGCGGGGCCGGCTATGCCGGGCCGTACGGGCCGGACCAGTACGGCCAGTGGCCCGCGCAGCCGCCCAGCTCGTCCGGCCCGCCGGATCCGAGAGACTACCCGGGGCGCAGCCGGGGGCCGGCGAACTGAACACTCCCGCGCATACCGCCCGGCGGGGCCGTGACGGCCTCGAGCACATCGCGCTGTTCTACCGCACCGGAGAGGAGTACCTGGCCGCGGCGGTCCCGTTCCTGACCGAGGGCCTGGGCGGCGGCGAGGCGGGCTTCGTCGCGGTGCCCGGGCCGGCCCTGGGCCGGCTGCGGGACGCGCTCGGCCCGGCGGCCAGCCAGATCGTCTTCGCGGACATGACCGAGATGGGCCGCAACCCGGCCTGGATCATCCCCCGGATCCACGCGTTCCTGGCGGCCAGGCCGGGCCGGCACGTGCGCTACATCGGCGAGCCGATCTGGGCGGGGCGCTCGGCGGCCGAGGTCCGGGAGGCGGCCCGGCACGAGGCGCTGATCAACCAGGTGTTCGTACGGGCACCGGCCTCGATCCTGTGCCCGTACGACGTGGCGCGGCTGGCTGGCCAGGTGCTGGCCGACGCGGGGCGGACCCACCCGGAGCTTCAGCACGGGCCGGCGGTGACGCCGAGCCCGGCCTACCGCGGGGCGGCGCTGCCGCCCGAGTTCGGCCTGCCGCTGCCGCAACCGCCCGCGGGCGCGGAGACCTTCCGTTTCCGGCGCGATCTGGCCTCGGTCCGCACGCTGATCAGCGGCCGGGCCCGCGCGGCCGGGCTGCCGCCCCGGCGTGTCCGCGACCTGGTGCTGGCGGCCGGGGAGCTGACCGCCAACTCGATCCGGCACGCCGGCGGGAGCGGCATCCTGCGTGTCTGGCACGACGCACGGGAGTTCATCTGCGAGGTGGCCGACGGGGGCTACATCGGGGATCCGCTCGCCGGGCGGCTCCAGCCGGCCACGGGCGCTCCGGGCGGGCACGGGCTGTGGATCGTACATCAGGTCTGTGACCTGGTAGAACTCCGGTCGGGGCGGGACGGAACGACGATCCGGCTGCATATGTCGCTGCCCTGAGCAGGGGGCCGGGCGGGGCGGGCCCGCACGTAGCTGAGACCCGGCCCCGGCCCGCACGTTGCGGGAGACCCCTTCCCGTTCCGTTCCTGCGAAATTTTCCTGGCGTCAGGCGCCGGGCTGCTTCTCGGGGTGGCTGAGGCCGAGCGCCACCAGGACCGCGTGGGTGTTCCCGTACGGCTCGCCGGCGGGCAGCCGCTGGACGCGGGCCGACGCGGCCTCCGTCGCCCCCTTCTCATCGAGAATGCCCAGCAGCTTCTCCCGGTCCGCGGGGAACTCATCCCGGGTGAGCAGCCGGGCCAGCTCGCTGCGCAGCTCGATCTCGTCCTGCTCGGTGAGCGCTTCGTCCCCCTCGAACAGCTCACGCGGGTCGTCGACGGGCTCGGGCTCACGCCACTCCTCGGTGCGGGCCGGCTGCGGCGATTCGCGGATCATGCTCTCGGTCTCGCGGGCCAGCTGTTCGTCGTGCAGTGGCCCGTGCTTGGTGCTTCCGCGCTCCATCACGCCTCCTGCGTTGTCGGTGATCTGTGCTGGCAGTACCTGTTCAGCGTAGAACTCGAAGGAACCCCCGGCCGATCCGCCCGCCTGCTGGATGGGCAATGGGCCCCGGACCTGGGGCCCGGGGTTTAGGGACCTTCGCCTCTAGTGAGTTTCTGGCGAGCCGGTTGTTTGCCGGACGGCAATAGTGGATATGATCTGTCCTAGCGGTGCCTACGACGCAGGCACACACGCGCCGTCCGGCGCACTCGCATGGCGTGCGAGTGCAGGGGGCGGGCGTCGGCACCGCCGATTCCCTTCTTCTCCCCCCGCGCTTCGTGGTTATCCACGTTTCCTGCGAGTCGCTGTGACTGCGGACGTAGCTCAGAGTCACATCTGCCGCGAGGAGCTGACCCATGAAGATCGCCCTAGTCGCTGAAGAATCCTCCACCCTGACGCACCCGGCCGGCAGCGAGCCGGCCACCCAGGAAACCCGCGTGGCCGCGCTGGCCGGGGAACTGGCCCGGCAGGGCCACGACGTGACCGTGTACGCGCGCAAGGACGCCGACGGCCTCCCGGACCAGGCCGAACTGCCGGGCGGCGTGCGGGTCGAGCACATCGAGGCCGGCCCGGCCAAGAGCCTGGCCGACGAGGCCGTGCTCCCGTACGTACGGGAGTTCGCGGCCGGTCTCGCCAGTGCCTGGCAGCGCCACCAGCCCGACGTCGTGCACGCGATCGGCTGGACCGGCGGCCTGGCCGCGCTGGCCGGCACGCGCGACCGGAGCTTCCCGGTGGTGCAGACGTTCCACTCGCTGCGTATCGCCGAGCGCCGCCACCGGATCGGGCACGACGGCTCGTCCCGCCCGCGCGGGGCCGCCCCGGAGGCCGAGACCGGCGCCAGGAACCGGCTCGAGCGCGCCGTCGCGTGCAGCGCGGACGCGGTGATCGCGTCCAGTGCCGATGAGATGTCCGACCTGGCCAGCCTGGGTGTCCCACGCGGCTCGGTCAGCGTGGTCCCGTTCGGTGTGGACACGGACCGGTTCAGCGCGGAAGGCCCGATCGCGCCGCGCGGCGAGCGCCCGCGGCTGATCGCCGTGGCGACGCACCTGCGGCGGGACGGCCTGGAGACGGCGGTCCGCGCGCTGGCCGAGATCCCCGGCGCCGAATTGCTGATCGTCGGCGGGCCGGCCCGGCCGATGCTGCGCCGCGACGAGACCTGCTGCGACCTGGCCCGGCTGGCCGGCAGCCGCGGCGTGTCCGACCGGGTCAAGTTCACCGGCGAGGTCAGCCAGGACGAGATGCCGGCGCTGCTGCGGTCCGCCGACCTGATGGTCGACATGTCCTGGTACGACCCGTTCGGCATGTCCTGCCTGGAGGCGATGGCCTGCGGCACCCCGGTGGTCGCCTCCGCGATCGGCGGGCACTTCGACACCGTGGTCGACGGGACGACCGGCGTCCTGGTGGCCCCCGGCCAGCCGGCCGCGCTCGCCCGCCGGATCCGCCGCCTGCTGGCCAGCCCGATGCTGCTCGAGGGGTACGGCATCGCCGCGGCCGACCGGGCCCGGGTGCGCTACTCCTGGGACCGGGTGGCCCGTGAGACCGTCGCGGTCTACGACCGCACCCGGCGGCCCGCGGTCAGCATCGCGGCCGTCGAGGGCATCGAGGACATCGAGGAGGAAGTCGGCCAGTCCGCGGCGTGACGCGCTCTTCCCCGCTCCGGCCGGGCCCCGCTCCGCGGGTGCCCGGCCGGTCGCGCTGGGCCCCGGCTGCCGCTCGGAGCCGGGTCACGCTGGGGGCGTTCAGGCCGCGGCGGCCTCATCGGCCAGCTTGGTGCGCAGCGCGCGGCGGGCCCGGTGCAGCCGCGACATCACCGTCCCGATCGGCGTCCCCATCAGCGCGGCCGTCTCGTGATAGGTGTAGCCCTCCACGTCCGCCAGGTATACGACGGTGCGGAAGTCTTCCGGAAGCTCGCGCATCGCCCGCCGGATCTCCTCCGCGGGCATCCGGTCCAGCGCCTCCGCCTCTGCGGAGCGCGTGCCGGTGCCGGCCGGCCAGGCCGGCTGTTCCATCCGGTCCACCAGATCGTCCTGCAGCAGCAGCGGCATCCGGTCGCGGCGCCGGTAGCTGCTGATAAAGGTGTTGGTCATGATCCGGTAGAGCCAGGCGCGCAGGTTCGTGCCCGGCTCGTAGTTCTGGAACGCGGCCCACGCCTTGGCCATCGTCTCCTGGACGAGGTCCTCGGCGTCTTCGCGGCCCCGGGTCATCCGGACGGCCACCGGATAGAGCTGGCCGAGGTAGGGAACGGCCTCCTCCTCGAACCTGGCGGCGAGGCCGGGGGGCATCGGCCCTGATCGCGGCATGGCGGCTCTCCCGTCGGGTGGCATGGCGGCGTGTGGCTTGGCGGCGTGCACATGAAGCTTGCTGCCCCGAAAACGGCCGGTCTATCCCTTGGGCCGTGCTGCCGTCGCCCGGGACGGCCGCGTCAGACGCCCAAGACGGCCGCGTCAAACGCCCGGGACGGCCGCGTCAGACGCCCGGGACGGCCGCGTCAGACGTTGGGGACGGCCACGTGGCCCTCAACGACCTGCCGGGCCACGTCAGTCACCTTAACGTGCTGAGTCTGCGAGACGCGCCGCATACGGTCCAGCGCCTCCGCCGCCGAGCACCCGAGGGCGTGCATGAGGATGCCCTTGGCCTGGTCCACCACGGCCCGGCTCTCGACCGCGTTCCTGAGCTGGACCGCCTCCCGCTGGGCGTCGCCGTAGGCGGAGGCGTTGGCCAGCACCGCGCCGCCGAACGCGGCCAGCGTGGCGGCGAACGGGATCTGCTCGCTGTCGATCGCGTTGGGCCGCACGCTGACCATCGCGAGAACCACCGTCATCGGCGGGAACTCGTGGACCAGGGCGACGGCGGAGCGCACTCCCCGGCACAGCGCTTCACTCATGAAGTCCGGCCACCGGGTGTCGCGCAGCGTGTCCCGGATACCAACCGGCTTGCCCTCGCGCATCGCCTGGATGGCCGGCCCGTACCCGGCCTTCAGCTGAAACTCGGCCAGCTCGGCCAGGTCCGGATGGGTCGAGGTCAGCCCGGCGAGCTCCCGGTCGCGCCACAGCATCGCGGTCGCACCGCAGCAGCCGGCGACCTCCCGGACGGCCAGCTCGGCCAGCCGGTTCAGCGACCTCATCTGCCCGGAGTTGCCGACGCTGAGCAGATCGGCCGCATCCCGGGCAAGATCTTCGATAAGCACGGCGGCCTCCGCCGGGGTCTGGAGCGGGCAGGCAGCTGGTCCGGGCGGGCAGCCCGGCGAGGATGAGCAGGTAGCTCCATTGAAACCAGGTAGCTCCATTGAAACACGGAACGGCCATATTTGCCACTTGGCAAATGTTGCTCGTGCAAAGGAGGGCGGATGGAGATCGGCGTGCTGGGCAGCGGCGGCGCGCGCGGCTGGCCCGAGCCCGGCTGCCGCTGCGCGGCCTGCCTGCGGGCCGGGCGGCAGCGGATCGCCCGGGCCCCGTCCCGGCTGAGCGTCAACGGCGTCCTCCGGCTGGAGGGCCCGCGGATGGCCGGGCCCGGTTCGGCCGCGGCGGAGTGGGACGACGGCACCGAGCGGGAGCTGTCCGGCTACCGGGTCAGGCGGCTGCGCGGCGGGTGGGACGTGACCGCGCCGGACCGGACGCGGCTGCTGGCGGCGGCCGGGGCCGTCACGGACGGCACGGCTCCCGCGGTGCCGCCGGGCGCCCGCTATGACGCCGCCCTCCTCGACCTGCTCGGGCATCCGGCCCAGCTCGGCTGGCTGCGCGCCTGCGGGGCGGTGCATCGGGGGACGCTGGTGGCGGCGGTGCCCGCGGACCACCGGGCCTTCGACGCGCGCGAACTCGCCCGGCACTGCCAGATCTGGCGGGCCGTGCTGCCGCGCGACGGCGACACGCTCACCGTGCCGCCGCCCGGGGCGGCGCCCGCGCCGGCGCCCGGGGCCCCGCCGGGACAGGCGGGCGCCGCCCCGCCGGGACAGGCGGGCGCCGCGCCGCCCGGGCCCTGCCGGGTACTGGTGCTCGGCGGCGCCGGTTCCGGCAAGTCAGCCGAGGCGGAGCGGCGGGTCGCCGCCGAGCCCGAGGTGACGTACATCGCCACCGGGCCGCCGGCCGCCCCGGGCGACGCGGAGTGGGCCGCGCGGATCGCCCGGCACCGCGCGCGGCGGCCGGGATGGTGGCGCACGGCCGAGACCACCGACCTCGCGGGCGTCCTGGCGCAGGCGCACGGCGCGGTCCTGGTGGACAGCATCACCACCTGGCTGGCGGCGGCGATGGACGACTGCGGCGCCTGGGACGGCACCCCCGGCCCGGCCGGCCCGCTCACCGGGCGGATCGCCGGGCTCGTCGCGGCCTGGCGGGGCGCCGGCGCTTATGTGGTCGCGGTCAGTGACGAGACGGGCCTCGGCATCGTCCCGGAGACGACCGCGGGCCGGATGTTCCGCGACGAGCTGGGGCGGCTGAACCAGCTGCTGGCGGCGGAGTCCGACGAGGTCATCATGGTTGTCGCCGGGCGTACTGTGCTCCTGAGCGGCTGAGCCGCGGCGTGCCGCTGACCGAGGCGCCCCTTACGCTGCGATAACGATACAGGCGTCCCCGCGCCGGCACGGCTGGCACGTTATGGGTAGGGACAGTTACCTTTAAGAAAAGATGGGGTTTGCCGGGTACCGTCTGCCGGGCAGAAGCCCGTCAGAGGGCACGAAGATACGTTATGTTCTTGCCCGCTGGCCCCCAACGAACAGGTAAAACGGAGGCAGAGTGGTCATCGGCTTCCGGGACGAGGTGAGAACGTCATGACGCGCGTCGTTGTCGTCGGGGACCTCATGACAGACGCCGTCGCCCACGCGCTTTACCCGCTGGCCCGCGGCAGTGACACCGCCGCCACGGTATCCATGCACGGCGGCGGGTCCGGTGCGAACGTCGCGGCGTGGATGGCCGTGGACGGCATCGACGTCGCGTTCGTGGGCCGGCGCGGGGCGGACATCGCCGGCCGTAACCGCGACATGGAACTGATGGGCTATGGCGTCGACGCGCGCCTGGTGATGGATCCGGAACGTGCCACCGGGACGTGCGTCGTCATGATCACGCACAAGGGCGAGCACACGATGCTGTCCGATCCGGGGGCCAACGCCGCGCTGTCCCCCGACGACCTGCCGCGCGACCTGTTCGCGCCAGGGAACCACCTGCACTTGTCCGGGTACACGCTGCTCAGCGAGGGTGCCCGGCCGGCCGCGCTGGCCGCCATCCAGTACAGCGTCCGGGCTGGCATGACGGTCTCCGTCGACGCGGCCTCGCGCGCGCCGCTGGAACGGGTCGGCGCCGAGCCGTTCCTGGAACTGACCAACGGGGCCACGCTGCTGTTCGTGAACGAGGCCGAGGGCCACGTGCTGACTGGCCGGGAGGACCCTGAGCAGATGGCGCGGGTGCTCACGGCCTGGTACCCGCAGGTGGTCGTGAAGATGGGCGCGGACGGGGCGATGTTCTACGCCAACGGGCGCCCGCCGGCGCACGTGCCGGCCCTGCCGGTGGACCAGGTCGTGGACGGAACCGGCGCGGGCGACGCGTTCTGCGGCGGGTTCCTCGGGCCGTGGCTGGACAAGAAGCCCCCCGGCGAAGCCCTGGCCAGCGGCTGCCGGCTGGCCGCCCACGCGATGAGCCTGGTCGGCGCCCGCCCCGTTTTGTAGCGGTGCTGGCCCCGGGAGGCGGCCCCGTGGTGCTCGGTCAAATGGCCAGCATGATCTTAAGGGGCCGGGCGCGGATGCGCTGGCGGAGGGTGGTCACGGTCACCGCGCCTCACCTGCACGCAACCGCAGCCATTGCCCGATGCGGCAGATCGTCGTGGTAGAAATCACGCGTCGCTGCGGGTCGCGCCCGGCCGCCCGGCCATTGGGCCCGGCCAGGTCATCGATCACCACGTCCAGGAACACGGCGTGGCGTTGTCACCGGCCGCGGTCAACGTCTGCCCGGGCCGCTGATTTTGCCTTCTGCAGCAAGTAAGCGTATGCCGACGGCACAGATCCGGTGGCCCCAGCTTGCAGCGACAGGTGGCCCGCCTCATCGAGCAGTGCGATTGCGCGCTCGCCGAGTTCAGCGCGCGCGGCCTGCGCACGGGTCTCGCCGTAGGCGGCCACCAGGTCCCGCGCCCGGCCGGCCAGATCGGAGTCGCCGCCGAACTTGCCCAGCAAACGGGCAAGATCAGCCAGGAGCGACGGGATGTCGCGGCGACCGCCGCGCCGGGCCATGAACCTGCCGTACTCCATGCTGTGCACGGTCAGGCGCTCAAAGAACGCTCGGTAGTCAGCGGCGGCGTCGCGGTTGCCGAAGTACAGCTTCAAGGCGATGTATCCACCATCCCGAAAGATAGCCTCGGAGATCAGCTCACCATCGTCAATAAACGCGAAATCCCAGACACAACCGGGCGGAGGAGTAACGTTCGCCTCGTCCCGAAGGTAGATCAGGATCGTCGCCGGGATAAGAACCTGCGTCAGCATCACACGCTGCGCGACGTCTTCCAGCGCGTCGTGGAGCGAGTCGAAGAGGAACATCCGGGTGACCCGCGCCCCACTCTCGACGTGCGCTGCCACAAGCCGGTCGCCATAAGACTGCATCCATCGCGTCGTGAACTCGGGAATGCTCGTCGCCTTGACATCCGTCGCGTCACAGCACGCGCGGATGACGAGTGAGTCATAATTCGTGCTGTCAGCGTCCACCGACCCGTCCCGCCAGGGGCGGATTGACCGGGAGATTTCGTGAAGCCGCGGCATAATCGCCTCGATGAATAGGGTGCGTTCCGTCCGTACGACGCTGGCCGTGCTCGCAACGATCTGGCTAAGCAGCGCGTCCACCTCGGCGTTTCCGGTCAGGTGGCCGTTGCCGGGCGGTCTCCAGGCGGCATCGGACTCTTCTGCGGACGCGGTGAGTCGGCCCCTATTCTCAGCCGGGCCGATCGCGTTGTAGAGATGCTCGACCTTCGTTAGCTCGTGCTCGCCGCCGAGCGCGAGGGCCCATGGCCGGACCAGCAACTCCCAGCTCGGCAAGATGTTGCGGCGCATCGCGTCGAACCAGCGATCGTTGAATGAGTGCCACTGATATGCCTTAAGGCGCGGATCGCCCGACGCCGCCCGTCGCTCCTCGATGGTCTTGTAGACCTCACGGACCGACGCCTGCTTGGCCACATTGTGCTGCAGGTAGCTGAGCAGATCCCGCAGCTCCGGCACGGCGTAGCGGATAGGCTCACGGGCTGGCCGCCCGCGCCGCGTCGGTTCCGATGCCTGCATGGGCGCCCCCCGGCCGGGCCAGCTAACAACGATCCCGCGAGCGCGGCGCGGCTCGCTTCGATGCTAATTCTTTGCCATTTACCTGATAGTTTCAAGCGTCTTTCACGGTTTTCCGGTCTAGGTCCGCTTATGCGCCAGATGGCTCCCCGCCGCTCGTAGCGCCAATCTTGGCCGATTTCAGGGATCGAACCGGGCTATTACTGACCAGTAAGGATGAGTTCCATAGAAGCACGTGTTCCGGCGCTGGGCTGGAGCCGTGTTTAGGGAGCCCGGCTATGCACTACGCACTCGGCACCGTGCATCAACTGCACGTCAGCGGAATTGTCATCCTGGCCCTGGTGATCGCGGTTATGGCGTTTTGGCGGCAGATCATCAAAGCCGTCATCGCGCTGCTCGTGGCCGCCGTGATCGTCGGCCTTGCCGCGACTTTCTTCATGCTGCTGCAACATGGCTGAACAGCGGTGCTGGCGGTCAAGCGGCCGCCGCGCCATCTGGCGGGACTCCAGCCAGCCCGAGCCCGACAGGGAAGGACCCGGCAGCGGGCGGCGCCCGTGTCGGCCAGCACGGCTTCACCGCTAGCGCTCAGCGCAACTACGGCGGCGGGCGATGCGTCTTCTGCGGATTCAGCCCCGCGTTCCGCGGTCAGAAGATGCTGTCCGCTGACCACATCAAGCCATAGGAAAGCCTACGCACCAGGGGAACGACTCGACCCCGAAATGGCCTCGCCGCTTATCCCACGCCGCCTTCGACACCGGCATGATCACCGTCAACGGCAGGTTGTGCATCCACCTCGCCGCTGATCACGGGGTGAAATTCGCTTTAAGTGCTCGACTTCAGCCGCCGTGGACCCTGTGTCGCATCTCTACGTAACCGAACTCGGCTTGACGGCGCCGTTCTGGCGTGAAGTCTGCGCGCTTGAACTCAGTGCCGACCGTCGCCGGGTCCGGACTAGTGCCGATTGGCGCGATCCCAGGCCGCGCGATGAGCTGTCGACTAAGCCTGATGAGGATGTCGAAGGCGAGGCTGAAGGAATGGGCCTTACAATCCCAGATCGAAGTGAAGCCGAACGGGTCGGTGAATCGCTCACCCAAGATAATGGGACCAGTGTCCACGCCGGTGTCCACGTAGTGAGCGGTAGCTCCTGCCGAGCGGCGGAAGCGTTCGAGGTCACGGTTGGCGGCGATCTGCTCGATGGCGAACATGCCGCGCGCGCCAGGCAGCACTGCGGAATGCGTGTTAACGACACGGGAGTGGGTCAACTCGATCCACCAAGGTTCGAGAATCCGGTCCAAGAATACGAATATGAACAACTCACGCCCGCCGACGCACTGCCTGGTCAGCCATTCCCGCGCGCCCTGACCGTTGATGTCAGGGCCTAGGAACCCTATCCAGTCATGGCCAGCCGGAGCCGGCGGCACACCAAACGCGGCAACCATGGCTCGGTCCGCCTCGTCGAGGCCAGGATAGAGCCTTTCGAGTCGACTCCACGTAGGCCCGTCCAGCGTCTGCTGTTCGCGAAACTTTGAGTGAAACGCCTTACGGGCCAGGAGAAGTTCATCGGTCGGCTTGGTCGCCCCGAGGAGGACACCATTGCAGGCAGGTTCGGCTCCGAACTCCTCCTGCCATCGTGCGACAAGGTAGCTGGCATCGAAGGTGCCTTTGGTGAGAAGAATGAATTCGAAGGTCAAAGCTGCTTCTCCCCTCGGTGGGGCCGTGAGACACGTCCGGACATCCTTTGATGTCGCCGCATGGCAAGTGGCGGCGCAGACGCCGGATCTTCACTAGTAGCCAGACAGTGGCTTCAGGTCGTCGGCTTCGCCGTCCGCCCCGGCACCGGGCTTACTTCCGCTGAGGGAAAGACCTGCTCACCGCCATCCCGCTGAACGAGGCTCCACCCGCAGGGCCGGAAGTCGTTCCGCAGCTGCGTGAGGATATCACCATCACTGCCGAATGCCTTCTGCATGCCACCCAGTCATTCGCTCCAGCGCCCGCTGGCGCTTGTCTTAACATTCCAGTCCTGGCGGCGATACGTACTCGCTTCCGCCACCATCATCCACAGCAGCGCCTTTGTCCACCAGCTGCAGCCTGAGCGGCCGGTCACGCTGCGCGCGTCCGTCTGGTGCCTTCGAGTTGAGCCGTCCACTCGATGACCAGTTGGCAAGCTGGCCGGACTGGGCAGGGATTGTTCTGCATCCCTATTTGCGAGGAAGTCTGGCCAAAGGTTGTGGTAGCCGCCGTTATGTGCCGCCGGCATTCACCTACTACGGTATGCCGTCATGAGTGAGTATTTGCGGGGGCTGTTCTCGCTTGAGGAGCGGGTGGCGGTGGTGACCGGGGGGAGCTCGGGGATCGGGCGGGCCATGGGGACCGCGCTGGCGCGGGCGGGCGCGCGGGTTGTGCTGATCGCCCGCGGCGAGGCCGCCCTGCGGGAGACCACCGCGGCCGTGCGGGCGGCGGGCGGTGAGGCGGAATGGGTCAGCGCGGATCTCGCTGACCGGGCGGACGTCGCACGGGGGGCGGACCTCGCATCAGTCCCGTTCGGGCCGCCAGACATCCTGGTCAACTGCGCCGGCCTGAACCTGCGGCCGCCGTTGGACGAGCTGACCACGGCCGGCTGGGACCAGACCATGGCCGTCAACCTCACCGCGCCGTTCCTGCTCGGCCAGCGGTTCGGGCCCGGGATGGCCGCGCGCGGGTGGGGGCGGATCATCAATGTGACCTCGCAGCAGTCCCTGCGCGCCTTCGGCCACAGCGGCGGCTACGGCGCCTCGAAGGCCGGGCTGGCGGCGCTGACCCGGTCCCAGTCGGAGGCGTGGGCCAGCCGGGGCGTGTGCTGCAACGCCATCTGCCCCGGTTTCGTGGCCACGCCGCTGACTGCGCCGGTGGCCAGTGACCCGGAACGCCTCCTGGCGCTGGCCGCGCGCACGATGATCGGCCGGAACGGCGAGCCCGCCGACTTCGAGGGCGCCGCCGTCTTCCTGGCCAGCCTGGCCAGCGGGTACGTCACCGGCCAGACCCTCTTCGTGGACGGCGGTTTCTCCGCCGCCTGACCGGCCCGCTCCGGGCGAAACGCCGGGGGAAGTGACGTTTCTGGTCGCGGCGGGCGGCACAATGGCGGACATGGCCCGACGCAGCGCACCCCCGCCCCCGCCGCCGGATTTCGAAGAGAACATCGTTGACATCGACGTCGCCGAGGAGATGCGGGGCAGCTACCTCGAGTACGCCTACTCGGTCATCTACCAGCGCGCGCTGCCGGACGCCCGGGACGGGCTCAAGCCGGTACAGCGGCGGATCCTGTACCAGATGAACGAGATGGGGCTGCGGCCCGACCGCGGGCACGTCAAGTGCGCCCGCGTCGTCGGCGAGGTGATGGGCCGCCTGCACCCGCACGGGGACAGCGCCATCTACGACGCCCTGGTGCGGCTGGGCCAGCCGTGGGTGATGCGGCTGCCGCTGGTGGACCCGCACGGCAACTTCGGCTCGCTCGGCGGCGAGGACCCCGCCGCCGCCATGCGGTACACCGAGGCGCGGCTGACCGCCGCGGCGATGGAGATGGTCGCCGGGATCGACGAGGACACCGTCGACTTCCAGCCGAACTACGACGGCCAGGAGAACGAGCCCTCGGTGCTGCCCGCCGCGCTGCCGAACCTGCTGGTCAACGGCGCCTCCGGGATCGCGGTGGGGATGGCGACCAACATGGCGCCGCACAACCTCGGCGAGGTCATCGCGGCGGTGCGGCACCTGATCAGGCACCCCGACGCGAGCCTCGACGCGCTGATGCGCTTCGTGCCCGGGCCGGACCTGCCGACCGGCGGGAAGATCGTGGGCCTGGAGGGCATCCGGGAGGCGTACGAGAGCGGCCGCGGGATCTTCCGCACCCGGGCCACCTGCCGGATCGAGCAGATCACGCCGCGGCGGACCGGGATCGTGGTCTCCGAGCTGCCCTACGGCGTGGGGCCGGAGAAGGTCATCGCGCGGATCAAGGACCTGGTGCAGGCCAAGAAGCTCACCGGGATCGCCGACGTGAAGGACCTCACCGACCGGCACCGCGGCCTGCAGCTCGTGATCGAGATCCGCAGTGGCTTCCACCCCGAGGCGGTGCTGGCCGAGCTGTACCGGCTGACGCCGATGGAAGAGACGTTCGGCATCAACAACGTCGCCCTGGTCGACGGGCAGCCCCGCGTGCTCGGCCTGCGCGAGATGCTGAGCATCTACGTGGACCACCGCATCGAGGTCGTCCGGCGGCGCAGCGAGTTCCGGCGGCGCAAGCGCGAGGACCGGCTGCACCTGGTCGACGGCCTGATGATTGCCCTGCTCGACATCGACGAGGTGATCGGCGTCATCCGGTCCAGCGACGACTCCGCGGCCGCCAAGCAGCGGCTGATCGCGGTGTTCGAGCTGTCCGAGATCCAGGCGCAGTACATCCTGGACACCCCGCTGCGCCGGCTCACCCGCTACGACCGGCTCGAGCTGGAGCGGGAACGGGACACGCTGCGGCGCGAGATCGCCGAGCTGACCGAGATCCTGTCCTCGGATGAGAAGCTCCGGGATGTCGTCTCCGCTGAGCTGGCCGACATCGCCAAGCGGTTCGGCACGCCGCGGCGCACCGTCCTGCTGGAAGGCAACGGGGCCGCGCTGACCGCGGCGGTACCGCTGGAGGTGGCCGATGACCCGTGCACGGTGCTGCTGTCCTCGACCGGGCTGCTGGCCCGGACCGCTCCCGGCGCCGCGGACAGCCTGGACGACGGCGGCGGCGCGGAGGGGCGGGCCGCGCACGACGTGATCGTGTCCAGCGCGCCGGCCACCGTGCGCGGCACCATCGGCGCCGTGACGTCGGCCGGGCGGATGCTCAAGCTGAGCGTGCTGGAGTTCCCGGCGCTGCCGCCCAGCGCGCAGTTCCCCGGGCTGTCCGGCGGCACGCCGGTCGGGGAGTACGCGACGCTGGAGGCCGGTGAGAAGGTCGTGGCGCTGGCGTCGGTGGACACCCCGCAGGCCGGGCTGGCCCTCGGCACCGCCTCCGGCGTGGTCAAGCGCGTGCTGCCGGACTACCCGCAGGCCCGGGACGAGTTCGAGGTCATCGCGCTGAAGGACGACGACCGGGTGGTCGGCGCGGTCCAGCTCCGCGATGAGTCCCACGACCTCGTGTTCGTCAGCAGCGACGCCCAGCTGCTGCGCTTCCCGGCGTCGGCGGTCCGGCCGCAGGGGCGCCTTGCGGGCGGGATGGCGGGCATCAGGCTGTCCCCGCGGGCCTCGGCCGTGTGGTTCGGCGCGGTTGACCCGGCGGGGGCCGGCCCCGGCGCGGGCGACGTGAGTGATGACGCGAGCGGGCCTGGCGAGCCGGGCGGCGCTGTGGTGGTCACCGTGGCCGGGAGCGCCGGCGCCCTGCCCGGGACCGCTGCCGGGAGCGTGAAGGTCAGCCCGTACGCCGAGTTCCCGCCGAAGGGCCGGGCCACCGGCGGCGTGCGATGCCACCGGTTCCTGAAGGGCGAGGACGAGCTGATCCTGGCCTGGGCCGGCCCCGGGCCCGCGCTCGGGGCGACCGAGGCGGGCGGGCCGGTAGAGCTGCCGGGGCCGTTCGGCCGGCGGGACGGCTCGGGGGCCGGCCTGAGCCAGCCGCTGGCCGCCGTCGGCGGCACCCTGACCGCGGAGACCGAGCAGGCCCCGCTCTCCTAACCCAGGGCTCGCCTGGATTCCCAGGCAGGCGGCGTTTCCCGGCGGCACAGCGGGCGCGGCCCGGGCGCGCCTCGGTGCTAACCGGCAGGGCGCTGGCCGTCGGGTCCGAGGAACCGGTAGCCACCCATCAGGCCGGGGTGAAGGCAGATGAGCTGACCGGTACCGCTACCGACCGGCCAGGGCGGCAGCACCCGGTGATAGCGGGCCACGTCACCCTGGTCACGGATCAGGCCGGCATTACCGGTGACGGTAACCCGCCAGCCCGCGAAAGTCTCCGGGTCGATCACGTCGGCCTCGTAGGCGAGAACGACTTTCCCGGCTACCGCCGGTGAAATGACGGGCGGCCGGCCGTGAGTCCTGATGATGATGTCACCGTCATCGATCACGTGGCTCACCAGCTGAATGCCGGGCAGAGCACGATCGCGATAGGCAATCCGGCCGACATGAACCGTCTCCAGCAGACCCAGCACGTCGCAGCTGCTGACAGGTCTGAGCCGGTCAGCGGGGTCGGCGTCCGCCTGAGCCTCTTTCAGCCCATAGCGGGACGGGAACGCGCCGGGAGAGAGTTCCACGCGACCAAGTATGCCCTCTTGACAGGCTCCCAGAAACGGCCATCGGTGACCAGACGCTATTGTCCACACTCGTATCGCTACCGGAATCGTGCTCCGTGCGGGGCGGCGCCGTACGGGGCTTGGTGGGGCACGACCGGTGGCATCCCGCCGAGGGCGGCGCTGGCGGCGACGGCCAGGGCAGCGAGCAGGTCCTGCTGGCCACCGGTGGGCTGATCGGCGAGTTCCCAGCTGCGGACGACGGCGAGCCCCGCCTCCCCCGGGTCGAACACGTCGCCGCGGAAGCATCCGGCACAGGCCAGTTCTTCCAGGTCAGGGTGGGTGTCGGGGAGCCTCTCGATACAGGACGCGGCGTCCAGCAGGGCCAGGACACTACGCGCGACCCGGATGGCGCCGAGGCCCGGGCTGGCCAGCCGCCACCGTGCCTGGGCCCGCAGGTACTGAGCAACCATCATCGTTCTTGTCACGAATAGTCATCGTACTCAATACTAAGAGTGACCGGACCTTAACGCTGCACCGGGCCTCAGAGAGCGTTGAGAGCCGGGCATGTGGTTACGGCCAGGCGCGCTGCGGATTCTTCATGACACAGAGGGCCGAATGGCGGCCCGCTGGGGAAGGGAGGCCTGTATGCCGTCCGAAAGGGGCGTGCTGCTGCGCCGCGCCGTCGTCACCGCTCTCCTCGCCGGGGGCGTGGGGGCGGGCGCGGCGACCGTCGCCATCGCGGCTACGCACGGCAGCACCCCGTCGGCGTCGACGACGGCCACCACGCCGTCCACATCGCCGTCAACGGCGCCGTCGGCGAAGCCGACGCACAACTGCCCGAACATGGGCAGCCACGCGCGGGGAAGCTCGAGTACGAGCGGCCTGCCCGCGGGGCCTGGCCAGTAAGGGCGGCTGAGCCGTCGCTGCTCCGTCGGCACGCAGCGGTTGCCGGCCCGATGCGGGCCAGCCGGGCAGGCACGCCGCCCGGCTGGCCTTCCCCGGGCGCCCGTGCCGCTCACCGGGTAGCGAGGGGCCCGGCGGCTCAGGGAGTCCGGACGGCCCGGACAACCGCGGGGCCGGTCAGATGTCGATACGGTCAGATGTCGATACGGGAGGGGTCGAGCTCGGCGGCACCGCCGACGATGAAGTCGCGGCGCGGGGCGACCTCGGAGCCCATCAGCAGGCTGAACATGTCGCCCGCCACGGTGGCGTCCTCGATCCTGATCCGGCGCAGCGTGCGGCGCTGCGGGTCCATGGTGGTCTCCGCGAGCTGGCCGGCGTCCATCTCACCCAGGCCCTTGTACCGCTGGACCGGCTCCTTCCACCGCTGGCCGCGGCGCTCCAGGTCCAGCAGCATGCGCCGCAGCTCCGCGTCGGAGTACGTGTAGGAGTACTTCTGCTGGCCCTTTCGCGGGCTGGACAGCTCGACGCGGTGTAGCGGCGGCACGGCGGCGAACACCCGGCCCGCGTCCAGCAGCGGCCGCAGGTAACGGTAGAACAGGGTGAGCAGCAGGGTCCGGATATGCGCGCCGTCCACGTCCGCGTCGGCCATGAAGATGACCCGCTGGTAGCGCGCCGCGTCCAGGTTGAACGCCGAGCCGGAACCGGCCCCGATGACCTGGATGATCGACGCGCACTCGGCGTTCTTGAGCATGTCGGCGAGGGACGCCTTCTGCACGTTGAGGATCTTGCCGCGGATCGGCAGCAGCGCCTGGAACTCGGAGTTCCGGGCGAGCTTGGCCGTGCCGAGCGCCGAGTCACCCTCGACGATGAACAGCTCACTGCGATCGTCGGCGGTGCGGCAGTCGACCAGCTTGGCCGGGAGCGACGAGCTGGCCAGCGCGGACTTGCGGCGCTGGTTTTCCCGGTGCTCACGCGCGGCCACCCGGGCCTTGGCGGCCGAGATGATCTTCTCCAGCAGGGCCCGGGACTGCTGCTTGCCGGCCCGGCTGCGGGCCTCGAAGAAGTCACGCAGGCTCGCCGCGACCACCTGGGACACGATCCGGGAGGCGGCGGGAGTGCCGAGCACCTCCTTGGTCTGCCCCTCGAACTGCGGCTCGGGCAGCCGGACCGTGACGATCGCGGTCATCCCCTCGAGCACGTCCTCCTTGGTGACGGGCTCGTCGCCGTTCTTCAGCAGGCGCGCCGCGCGGAGCTGCTCGTTGATCGTGCGGACCAGCGCGCGGTCGAAGCCGGACACGTGCGTACCGCCGTGCGGCGTGGCGATCACGTTGACGAACGAGCGGGTGACGGTGTCGTAGCCGTTCACCCACCGCACGGCCACGTCGACCTCGAGCTCGCGCTCGACCTCGGTGGGCGTCATGTGGCCGCGGTCGTCCAGCACGGGCACGGTCTCGGTGAAGTGCCCCGACCCGACCAGCCGCAGCACGTCGGTGACCGGCTCGCCCTCCGCCAGATGCTCGCAGAACTCGCTGATGCCGCCGTCGAAGCGGAATTCCGCCGCACGGGGACCCGCGGGGGCGGCGGCCTCTCCCGGGCCGACCGGCCCGGCGCTCGCGGCGGGGCGCTCGTCGCGGATGCTGATGGCCAGGCCCGGCACGAGGTAGGCCGTCTGGCGGGCCCGTTCGGTGATGGCGGTGAAGCTGAACGTCGCGTCGCGCAGGAAGACCTGGCGGTCGGGCCAGAACCGGGTCCGGGTGCCGGTGACCTTCTTCGCGACGCGGCGGATCTGGCGCAGCCCGCCCCGCCGGGTGAAGCTGGCCCCGGGGCTGGGCTCGCCGTTATCCGTGAACTCGCCGGTGACCCCGCGGCGGAAGCTGGCCGCCCAGGTGTGGCCGCCCCGGTCCACCTCGATGTCCAGCCGCGCGGCCAGGGCGTTGACCACCGACGCCCCGACGCCGTGCAGGCCGCCGGAGGCGGTGTAGGAGCCGTTACCGAACTTGCCGCCCGCGTGCAGCCGCGTCATGACCAGCTCGACCCCGGTGAGCTTGGTCTTCGGCTCGACGTCGACAGGGATGCCGCGGCCGTTGTCGCGGACCTCGGCGGACCCGTCGGCGTGCAGCACGACCTCGATCCGCGAGCAGTACCCGGCCAGCGCCTCATCGACGGAGTTGTCGAAGATCTCCCAGAGGCAGTGCTGCAGCCCGCGGCCGTCGGTGGAGCCGATGTACATGCCGGGCCGTTTGCGTACCGCGTCCAGGCCCTCCAGCACGGAAAGATGCCGGGCGGTGTAGCCGCCTGCGTCGGCAGTCGCCGCGGACGGGTCAGGGGCGGCGGCAAGCGTGGTCACGGGCGGCGGATCTCCTTCACTGGGCGCAACACGGGTTAGAACACCCCTTCGCAGAGTAGCCCGCTACGCCGGATGCTGTCCCCAGGCACGCCGCATCCCGGGGTACGCAAAGGCCATCCGGGTACGCAAAAGGCCGCATATCACCCGGCGGGCCGCTTCAGTGTGATTTCGGACGCGATCTTTCGCTGTCGGCGTACGCGGCGCCGGGGGGGGAAGGCTGACGCATGGGTAAGTGTTGTGCTGTGCTGTAGGTACAGCGCAGATCACGAGCCAGCCGGATATGAGAAGCCGGAGGCACAAGGCGAGGAAGGCGACGTTGACCGGAGCTCTAGCCCCCACCCAGCCGCTCACGGCTGCGGACGTGTGCGACCGCTGCGGCGCTCAGGCGTACGTCCGCGTCATGCTCCCCAGTTCGCGGGAGCTTCTGTTTTGCGCCCACCACAGCCGGGAGCACCACGAGGCGCTCGCGAAAGTGGCCAGCGAAATTCAGGATGAGACACAGCGGCTATCGGATCCCTCCTAAAGGGCTGCTGCCGGAGCCGTCAGCACCCGTCACTGCCCCGGCACGCGTGAACGTGCTCCCGCCAGGGCAGCGGGAACGCGCGGCCTGAGCCGGGAGGCTCGCCAGGCCGCACGGCCATAGCAAAAGGCGAGGGGCCGGGAAGGACATCCTTCCCGGCCCCTCGCCTTACTGCTGGTGGGCCCGTGCGGTCAGTCCAGGTAGTCGCGCAGCACCTGGGACCGGGACGGGTGCCGCAGCTTGGACATGGTCTTGGACTCGATCTGGCGGATGCGCTCCCGGGTCACCCCGTACACCTTGCCGATCTCGTCCAGCGTCTTGGGCTGGCCGTCGGTCAGCCCGAACCGCATGGAGACTACGCCCGCCTCACGCTCGGACAGTGTGTCGAGCACCGAGTGCAGCTGCTCCTGGAGCAGGGTGAAGCTCACCGCCTCGCCCGGCTGGATCGCCTCGGAGTCCTCGATCAGGTCGCCGAATTCACTGTCGCCGTCCTCACCGAGCGGCGTGTGCAGCGAGATCGGCTCCCGGCCGTATTTCTGGACCTCGATGACCTTCTCGGGCGTCATGTCCAGCTCGGCCGCGAGCTCTTCCGGGGTCGGCTCCCGCCCCAGGTCCTGGAGCATCTGCCGCTGCACGCGGGCGAGCTTGTTGATGACCTCGACCATGTGCACCGGGATACGGATGGTGCGGGCCTGGTCGGCCATGGCCCGGGTGATGGCCTGCCGGATCCACCAGGTCGCGTAGGTGGAGAACTTGTAGCCCTTGGTGTAGTCGAACTTCTCGACCGCGCGGATGAGGCCGAGGTTGCCCTCCTGGATCAGGTCGAGGAAGAGCATGCCGCGGCCGGTGTAGCGCTTGGCCAGCGAGACGACCAGGCGCAGGTTCGCCTCGAGCAGGTGGTTCTTGGCGCGGCGGCCGTCCTCCGCGATCCACTCGAGGTCGATGCGCTGGTCCGGGGTCAGCCGGAGATCCTCGGCCAGCTTCTCCTCGGCGAACAGGCCCGCCTCGATCCGCTTGGCCAGCTCAACTTCCTGTTCGGCGTTGAGCAGCGGCACCTTGCCGATCTGCTTCAGGTAGTCCTTGACCGGGTCGGCGGTGGCGCCGGCCACCGCGACCTGCGCGGCCGGGAGGTCGTCATCGTCGTCGCCGAAGACGAAGGTCTCGTCGTCGCCTTCACCGCCTTCGGCGGCGGGCTTGGCCGCACCGGTGGTCTTCCCGGCCACGGCGACCGTGACCGTGGCGACGGCCGCGTCCGGTTCCCCGTCCGCCGCGTCGTCGGCGGCGGCATCCTCAGGCCCGTCGGCGTCCTCAGTGTCGTCCGTCTCGGCGTCGCCGGCGTCGTCGGCGTCATCGGCGTCGGACACGCTGTCCTCGTCGAGTTCGACGACGGCGAGCGACTCGACCTCGTCTACGGACAGATCGTCGAGATCCAGATCGCCCTCGTCCAGGTTGTCGGAGAGGCCGTCCGCATCGTCAAGATCGACGACGGCGACCTCGCGGGGAAGGTCGGCGCCCGGGACCTGCGCGCCGTCACCGTTGCCGCGGCCATTCACCGCCACCGGCCCGGTTCCGTGCCGGTCCGCGGAAGCCCGCGTCTCTTGCCCCGACGACGGCCGGGAGCGCTTCCGCGCTGCGGAGTCAGCGCGCACCACCACGGTCACCCCTTCCTTCGCTGGCTAGCAGCATGCATGACCGCCAGGCGCGGCCGGCATGCCGGACTGGCGACCGGTACGGGCGCCTTTCCTGCGTGCGTGTTGCGAGAATCAGGTCCTCCCGCGAGGGTCCGGATGCTTGGACCGAGCGGGAAACAGGGGCAGCATTCGCCAGGGCCGGCATCCGCGCTGCGCGCAGAAGCAACCTCCCTGCCTCCCTACTCACACCACCATAGGCGGCAGCCAAGGATGACTTGTACATGACGACGCACGAAAACGAGCATCCGGGCGTCCGCACAGATGCGACGCATACCGGCCGCATACTATTCCCCGCCGCCATCATGACGCGCCTTTCCGGGCCGGCGAGCCCGCCCCGGCGGGCCCGGCGGGCTCGCGGGCGGGCACGTGCAGGACGAGCACGGTCACGTCGTCATCCTGTTCGTGCCCGGCGAGCATGGCGTCCACCAGGTAGCTGAGCAGCCGTTCCGGCTGGCCGACCACGCTGCCGTGCGCGCGGGCCGCCACCGTCACCAGTTCGTCCAGGCCCGCGTCGAGGCCGCGGATCCGGTTCTCGACCAGGCCGTCGGAATACAGCACGGCGGTGCTGCCGGGAGGCAGCCGGAACGGGTGCTGCTGCCGCGGGCTCGGCCAGCCCAGCGGCGTCCCGGCCTCGGTCTCGTCGAGGAAGGGCGCGGCGTCCAGGCCGAGCCGCAGCACCGGCAGGTGGCCCGCGTTGCCCATCAGGCCGTCGCCGGTCCGCGGGTCGTAGACCAGGTAGGCGACGGTGGTGACCTGCTCTTCGAGCTCGGTCGCGCTGAACAGGCGGTCCAGGCCGGTCAGCACGGCCGCGGGCCGCGGGTCGGTCAGCGCGAGCGCGCGCAGCGCGTTGCGGACCCGGCCCATGCCCGCCGCGGCGGTCAGCCCCTTGCCCATGACGTCGCCGACCGCGATGGCCAGCCGCCCGTCCGCGAGCCGGAACGCGTCATACCAGTCACCGCCGATCTCCATGTTCCGCGCGACCGGCAGGTACCGCGCCTCCATGACCAGCCCCGGCACCAGCGGCAGCTGATCCGGGAGCAGGCTGCGCTGCAGCGTCTCCGCCGTGGTGTGCTCCCGCTCATACATGGCGGCGCGTTCCACGGCCAGGGCGCACTGCCCGGCCAGCGCCTCCAGGAAGACGCGCTCCTCCTCGGTAATCTTCCGCGGGCGGCCGAAGGAGAACCGCAGCGCGCCCAGCGGCGCCCCGGCCGCCAGCAGCGGCAGCCCCACCCAGGACCGCTCGTCCTCCCCGGCGACGATCTCGATCGGGGCGTCCTCCAGCAGCGCGCGCAGCGCGTCGGTGTCCTCGGCGAGCACGGGGCGGCGGGTGGCGATGGCCCGGGTCATCACGCCCGGGCTGTCCAGCAGGATGTCGCGGGTCGCGGCGGACTGGCCGGGCGGCATGCCGGCCGGGTTGATCACGTGCAGCCGGCCGCCGTCCAGCAGCGCCACGGCGGACCGCTGCGCGCCGATCGCGGTCCGGCCGACCTCGGTGATCACCTCGACGACCTGCTCGACGGTCAGCGCCTCGGCCAGCATGGACGTCGCCTGCTGCAGCCGCGCGGTGCGCAGCGCGGCGGCCGACAGCTGCTCGGTGAGCCGGCCGCGCATCTCCTCGGCCTCACGCTGGCCGGTGACGTCGGTGCTCGCTCCCACCCACTCGACGATCCTGCCGTCCCGCTCGACCGGCACGGCGCGGACGTCGTAGTGCCGGTAGGACCCGGCCCGGGTCCGGACGCGGTACCGGTCGTCGAAAGTCTTCCCGGACGTGACGCAGTTCTGCCAGTCCCGCGCTACCCGGTCCCGGTCCTCGGGATGGATCGCCTCCAGCCAGCCGCTGCCCAGGTACTCCTCGGGGGTCTGCCCGGTGACCCAGCGCCACTCGGGACAGTCCTCGGTGATCCCGCCGTCGGCGTTCGCGACCCAGACCACCTGCGCGCCGCCCTGGACGAGCGAGCGGTACCGCTCCTCGCTGCGCCGGATGGCCTCTTCGGAAAGGTGCCGGCTCGTGACGTCGACCGCGATCAGCACGACCCCGCTGATCTGCCCCTTCGCGTCGTGGGAGGGAAACCAGGACAGCGCCCAGTGCACCGCGACGGGCAGGCCCTCCGCGGCCGGCAGGCTGTCGGGGGCCGGCAGGCTCTCGGGGGCGGGCAGGCTCTCGGGGGCGGGCAGGCCGTCCGGGGGCTCCGGCGCGCCGGAGCCGCCCGGGGCCGCCGGGGCAGCGGGGGCCAGGAACTGGTGGGCCCCGAAGACCGGCTGATCCTCGGTGAGGACCCGGCGGGCCGACGACTCGGCCTGCGCCGCGAACTCAGCCGGCCAGACATCTGACGGCATTCGCCCGATATGATCTTCCGGGTCGTGGCCGTACAACCGGGCCAGCGTGTCGTTGACACGCCGGAAGCACAGGTCGGGGCCGAACAGCGCGAATCCGATCGGCGCCTCGCGCAGCAGCGTGTCGAGCAGCGCGGCATCCGCCGCGTCCAGCTCGGATATGCGCGGCTGAGGCACGGACGTATCAGTGCTCGACGTATCAGTGCTCACTTCAGCGCTCACCGCGGGCACCGGTGCCTCACGCACCGACCTGCCATCGGCGGCTCCTTCCTGCTCCCTCGTCGCCCACAAGGTGCCTACGGCCCTGGACGCGGTCACGGCGAGCGAGGGTCGCGCCCGCGCCACGGCCGTTTCCTCTATCGTCCCTGGACGGCCGCCGGCACGGCGGCTGTTCGCAGCAGTTATTCAGACAAGCGTGCCACATTCCCGGCACCGCTGCGGCCAGGTGACTATACCTGGTGCCCGTGGCGGTGAAATGACGAACAGGACACACCGGGCGTGCGCCTCCCCGGAATGTGCCTCTTTCCGGGCAGCAGGCGCAACACGCCGATTCTGCCCGAAACTACGGTGGGCATTGCACCGTAGCGTAGCGTCCACATGTACAGATCTGAGAGGCTATCAAGGTGAGTCCGCAAAGCCGACGACGCAGTCCATCTCCCGGCGGAGGCAGCGGCCAGGAACGCGTCGGGGCATCCGCCGCGCCGCCCAACGCTCTCTTCGAGGAGCTGCTCCGTGCCGCGCGTGAGCTTCTCGCGGTCCGCAGCCCGCTGGACGCGGAGCTGATGGTCAGTGAGCTGCTCGGCACCTGGTGGGGGGAACGCCGCGACAATACGCGCGGGGCGGACGTCGAGCGGCTGGTCGGCGAGGGCCTGGTCGACTACGCCGCCCGGCGCAGCAGCCCGGCCGCGCTCGCCCTGCTGTCCGGCATCGCCTGCCTGGGCACGCCACGGCAGGCGTCCAAGGCCGAGCAGGCCGCGCTGGAGCTGATGGAGCGCGGCGTCCGCAGCCCGAGCTGGGCGCAGCATCTGGGCGCGGTCACCGGGTCGGACTGCTACGTGAACAGCGACGCCTACGGCGACACCGACGAGGTGGTCTGCGTCTTCAGCTACGGCGGCACCGAACCGCACGCGCTGGTCACGGTGGTGGACTATAACGCGGACGGGATGCTCAGGGACGGCTGGGTGACGTCTCAGGTGACCAAGCTGCTGGAGCTGTGCCGCAAGCCGGCCGAGGGCGACCGGAGCGGTTTCAAGCCGCTGGACCCGCCGGCCGCGCGGCGCATGCTCGAGGCCGCGCTCGCGGAAACCGACGCGGCGGACAGCCCGCCGGTCAGTGAGTCGTTCGCGTCGTACCACGCGTTCATCCGGGCCCGGATCCGCGCGCTGCCCCCGTCGGCGAGCCCGGGCGGCCCGGTGGGGCCGGGCGGCAGCACCAGCAAGCGGCGGCCGTGGAGCAAGGACCGCCGCGCCATGCTGGCGGCCGAATTCCTCGCCTCGGACGAGGCCGAAGACCTGTCGGACCGCAGTTCCGCCAGCCACTGCGCGGACCGGATCATCGACTACGGCTGCGACAAGGACTTCGGGCGGCCGCTGCGGATGAGCCCGGTCAAGGCCGAGACGTTCCTGCTGACCTGGCTGCCCCGCAAGATCATGCTGTCCCCGGAGGAGCAGGAGGCGATGCCGCACGTGCTGCTCGCCTGGGTGCGCTGGGCGGGACGGCGCCGCGGCCTGCCCGCCAGCGCGGTCGGCGAGACGCTCGACGCGGTGTTCAACGCGATGGGGGCGTTCGGCCGGGCCTACCGCGGGACGGCGGAGTTCGGCCTGGACTCCGCGCTGGTAGCCCGGCTGCTCCCGGACAGTGACCTGGAGGCGCTGCCCCGCCGGGCCTTCGCGTTCCCGCTGCTGCACGGCCGGGTGGGCGGCGTGGACCTGGACAGCCTGGACCCGGCCGACCCGGCCGGGCGGCGGGCCCTGCTCACGGCCGCGCACGAGGACGAGGCCGAAGACGGCGGCGACCGCCATCTGGACCAGCACCTGGACCTGGCCGACCGGCTGTGGCGCGGTGACCCGCCCAGCCTGTGGGAGGCCGCGCAGCGGCTGCTCGACGCGGACCAGGACCGGCATCTGGTGCTGCACACGCTGATGGACGTGATCGAGGCGGCCGGCGACGACCGCGTGGCCCTGGCCGCCGCGCTGCGTGATCTCACCCCGGAGTCCGGGTCGGAGGAGCCCGGGACTGAGGAGCCCGGGGACTGAGGATCCTTACCCGGACGCTGAACCGTATCCGCCGCCGCCCGGCGTCTCGATCACGAACAGGTCTCCGGCGGCCACGGCCACGGAGTCGCATCCGCGCATCGGGGTGACCGAGCCGTCCGCATGCTCCACCCAGTGCCGCCCGAGCGCGCCCGGTTTCCCGCCCGCCATCCCGTACGGCGGGACGCGGCGGTGGCTGGCCAGCGTGGTGACGGTCATCGGCTCCAGGAAGCGGACCTCGCGGCGGCCGCCGTCGCCGCCGCGCCAGCGCCCTGCCCCGCCGGTGCCGGGCCGGATCGCGAACCGCTCGAGCCGGACCGGATAGCGCCATTCCAGCACCTCGGGGTCGGTGAGCCGGGAGTTGGTCATGTGGGTCTGCACCACGCTGGTGCCGGCGAAACCCTGCCCCGCGCCCGATCCGCTGGCCACTGTCTCGTAGTACTGGTAGTGCTCGTTGCCGATGGTGACGTTGTTCATCGTGCCCGAACCCTCCGCCATGACGGCCAGCGCCGCGTACAGGGCCCCCGTGATGGCCTGCGAGGTCTCCACGTTCCCGGCGGCCACGGCCGCGGGAAACTCCGGGGCCAGCATGCATCCGGGCGGGATGATCACGCGCACCGGCTTGAGGCAGCCGGAATTGAGCGGGATGTCGTCGGCCACCAGCGTGCGGAACACGTACAGGACAGCCGCCATGGCGACCGACGACGGCGCGTTGAAATTACCGGGCAGCTGCGGCGAGGTGCCGGTGAAGTCGACCTCCGCGGTCCGGGCCGCCCGATCCACCCGGACCGCGACCTGGATAACCGCCCCGTTGTCGAGCGGGTAAACGTACTCACCGTCGTTCAGCGCGGTGATGACGCGGCGCACGGCTTCCTCGGCGTTGTCCTGGACATGCGCCATGTAGGCCTGCACCACGTCCAGCCCGAAATGCGCGACCATCCGGCCGAGTTCCTGCACGCCCTTCTCGTTGGCAGCGATCTGCGCCCGCAGGTCGGCCAGGTTCACTTCGGGGTTGCGGGACGGGTAGGGCGCCGAGCGGAGCAGGTCCAGTGTCTGGGCCTCCCGGAACACCGCGTCGCGGACCAGCAGCCAGTTATCGATCAGCACCCCTTCCTCCTCCACCCGGGTGCTGAACGCCGGCATCGAGCCTGGTGTGATGCCGCCGATCTCCGCGTGGTGGCCGCGGGATGCCACATAGAACAGAATCTCGCGGCCGGCGCCGTCGAACACGGGGGTGACCACGGTGACGTCCGGCAGATGCGTCCCGCCGTGGTAGGGGTCGTTGAGCACGTAGACGTCCCCGGCGCGCATCCGGCCCGCGTTGCGCCGCACGACCATCTTGATGCTCTCCCCCATCGAGCCCAGATGCACGGGAATGTGCGGGGCGTTGGCGATGAGGCCCCCGCCGGAGTCGAAGATGGCGCAGGAGAAGTCCAGGCGCTCCTTGATGTTGACCGATTGCGCGGTGCTGCGCAGCCGCACCCCCATCTGCTCGGCGACCGACATGAACAAGTTGTTGAAGATCTCCAGCATCACCGGGTCCACCGCGGTGCCGGCCAGCCGCCGCTCCGGTGCCGTCACGCGGCTGAGCAGCAGGTCGCCGAGCCCGGTCAGCTCCGCCTTCCAGCCGGGTTCGGTCACCGTCGTCGCGAAGTCCTCCACGATCAGGGCCGGCCCCTCCAGCCACTGGCCCGGCCGCAGGTCCCGCCGGCGGACCAGCGGCACGTCCGCCCACGCGCCCGCCGCGTACATCGCCACGGTGGCCCCCGTGGCGGGCGGCCCCGGGCGTGCGGGCTGATCCTGCGGTGATCCGTCCGGTGGCGGCCCGGCCGGCACGGCCGATGCGGCGGCCAGCTCGACCGACACCGCCTCCACCAGGATCGTCTTGCCGCGCATGAGGAACGAGAAGTGCTGCCGGTAGGCCTGCTCGAAACTGGCGACCATCTCGGCCGCGCCGCCGAGCGGGACCGGCAGCGCGGTGTCGGTCCCGTCGTAGCGGAGGTGAGCCCGGCGCACCGCCCGGATACGGCCGGGGCCGATCCCTTGCCGGGCCAGCTCGGCGAGCGCATCGGCGTAGAGGCTCTTCGCCACCCGGTCCAGTTCCGGGAGAAGCTGGTCCGTCAGCGGTGCCTCCACCGCCTTCTCACGCATCGCGGTCACATCCGCCAATCCCATCCCGTATGCGGACAGCACCCCGGCCAGCGGATGGATGAGGACCCGGGTGATGCCAAGCGCATCGGCCACCGCGCAGGCATGCTGGCCGCCCGCACCGCCGAACGTCGCCAGCACGTACTGGGTCACGTCATAGCCGCGCTGCACCGAGATCTTCTTGACCGCGTTCGCCATATTCGCTACCGCGATCTCCAGGAAACCGGCGGCGACCTGTTCAGGGGCGGGGGGCGCGCTGGACCGGACGGCGGCCTGACCGGATGCCGATGCGTGCGCCGGGCCGCCGGCCGTTTCCCCGATCCGGGCGGCCAGCGCAGCGAACTGCTGCCGGACGATCCCGGCATCCAGGGGCTCGTCACCGCGATCGCCGAACACGGCCGGGAAGTGGGCCGGCTGGATCCGGCCGAGCATGATGTTGGCGTCCGTGACGGTGAGCGGGCCGCCACGCCGGTAGGCTGCCGGGCCCGGATAGGCCCCGGCCGAGTCCGGGCCGACCCGGTACCGGCTGCCGTCGAAGTGCAGGATCGACCCGCCGCCGGCGGCGACCGTGTGGATGCTCAGCATTGGCGCACGCATCCGCACCCCGGCGACCTGGGTCTCGTACTGCCGCTCGAACTCGCCCACGTAGTGGGACACGTCTGTCGAGGTGCCGCCCATGTCGAACCCGATGACTTTGGAAAAACCCGCGGCCTCGGCGGTGCGGGCCATGCCGACAATGCCGCCGGCCTGCCCGGACAGGATGGAGTCCTTGCCCCGGAACAGGCGAGCGTCGGTGAGGCCGCCGCTGGATTGCATGAACTGCAGCCGCACGCCATCCAGTTCGCTCGCGACCTGATCCACATAACGGTCCAGGATGGGCGACAGGTAGGCATCCACCAATGTGGTGTCGCCCCGGGGCACCAGCTTCATCAGCGGGCTGGTCGTATGCGACATCGATATCTGCGTGAAACCCGTGTCGCGGGCGATCTCGCCGATCCGGGCCTCGTGCGCCGGGTACCGGTAGCCGTGCATACACACCACCGCGACCGACCGGAAGCCCTCGTCGTAAGCGGCCCGCAGGTCGCGCCGTACGGCGTCCTCGTCCAGGGCGGTGACGACTTCGCCATGGGCCCCGATCCGTTCGATGGCCTCGGTGACCCGTGAGTACACCATCTCCGGGCGGACGATCTGCCGGTCGAAGATCCGTGGCCGGTCCTGGTAGGCGATTCGCAGCGCGTCCCCGAATCCTCGGGTGATCACCAGGACGGTCGGCTCGCCCCGGCGTTCCAGGAGAGCATTGGTCGCGACCGTCGTGCCGAGGCGGGCCACGGAGATCTGCTCCGCCGGTATGGGGGCGCCATCCGGGACGCCGAGCATATGCCGGATACCCGCGACGGCGGGATCGGCGTACCGGCCTGGGTCCTGCGAGAGCAGCTTGTGCACCGCGAGCGTTCCATCCGGGCGCCGCGCGACCACGTCGGTGAACGTGCCGCCCCGGTCGATCCAGAACTCCCAGCCGCGGCCCATCTCTGCCTTTCCGCGCCGAACGCCCGCTACTGACCTGGTTCTCAGCCGGCTTCGCCGGGGTCGGCTGCGGGGGTGACGTGGGACGCGCGGGTGAAGCCGATCGTCTGCTCGCCGGCCAGCTCGCGGTAGGCGGCACGCAGGTCGTCGGCGGTCACGGTGGTGAGATCCTCGGCCGTCGCGGCCTCGCCCAGGCGGACGACGCGGACGTCGCGCTGCGCGCAGGCCCGCTCGAACAGCGACCGGGCGAACCGGCCGTTGCCGAGTTCGTTGATGCGCCGCTGCTGGCTGCCCGCGTGGCTGAAGATCTCGTCGAGGACGTGCGTCGCGTCGGCGTCGAAGGCGTCCCCGGCCTGTTCGGCGAGCAGGGCGGTGATGTCGGCGAGGTCCTCCGGCGAGTAGCTCGGGAACTCGATCCGGGTGCTGAACCTCGACGCCAGGCCCGGGTTACTGCGCAGGAAACGGTCCATGTCGGCCGGGTAGCCGGCCAGCACGACGACGAGCCGGTCCCGGTCGTCCTCGGCCCGTTTGAGCAGCGTCTGCACGGCTTCCGCGCCGAACGCGTCGCCGCCGGAGTATCCCTCGTTGTGCAGCGAATAGGCCTCGTCGATGAACAGCACACCGCCGAGGGCGGAGTCGACGAGCTTGCTGGTCTTGATCGCCGTCGCGCCGAGGTGGTCGCCGACCAGGTCGCCCCGCTGCGCCTCGACCACCTCCGGGCGGACCAGCAGCCCGAGGGCCGCGAAGATCCGGCCCAGGATCCGGGCCACCGTGGTCTTGCCGGTGCCGGGCGGCCCCATGAAGACGAAATGCCGGTTCGGCGGCTGGCTGGTCAGTCCCTGCCGGCCGCGCAGCTTCGCCACCTGCAGCTGGGCCGCGATCGACCGCACCTGCTGCTTGACCGGTTCCAGCCCGATCAGCTCGTCCAGCTCGGCGAACGCGCTCTCCAGGGTCGGCGTGTCGGTGTAGCCGCGCAGCCGCGCGGTCAGCTCGGCGAACGCCCGCTGCAGGTCCCCGGCCTGGATGGTGACCAGGTCCTCGGGCCTGGGCTCGGCGCCCGCGGTCATCACCCGGACGTCGCGGGCCTGTCCCGTCTTCTCCAGCAGGCTCCGGATGAACCGCCCGTTACCCAGCTCGTCGGTGAGCCGGCGGCGCCCGACGTCCTCCAGCATGCGCCACAGGGCCGGCCGGGCGTCGGCGTCGAGGACCTCGCTGCGCCGCTCCAGCACCGACTCGGCCAGCGCCAGCAGCTCGGCCGGCGCGTAGCTGGAGAACTTGATCCGGGTGGCGAACCGGGACGCGAGGCCCGGGTTCGAGCCCAGGAACGTCTCCATCTGCTTCTCGTAACCGGCCAGGATGATGATCAGGTTTTCCCGGTCGTCTTCGGCCCGCTTGAGCAGGGCCTGCACGGCCTCGATCCCGAACCGGTCGCTCTGCCCGTCGCCCTCGTTGACCAGGCTGTAGGCCTCGTCGATGAACAGCACCCCGCCCAGGGCGGAGTCGATCAGCTCGTTGGTCTTGATCGCGGTGGCGCCGAGATACTCCCCAACCAGGTCCGCCCGGTGCGCTTCGACCACCGTCGGCTTGTCCAGCAGGCCGAACGCGTAGAAGATCTTGGCGACGACCCGGGCCACGGTGGTCTTGCCCGTGCCCGGCGGCCCCAGGAAGACGAAGTGCCGCATGGGCTTCTCGGTGACGACACCGGCGATGGCCCGGCGGCGCGCGGCCTCGATGGAGGCGGCGATCGACCGGACCTGCTCCTTGACCGGGGCGAGCCCGATCATCTTGTCCAGCTCGGCCATCGCCTCGGCGACCGAGATATCCGGCAGCGCCTCGGCGCTGGCCTGGTCGCGGGCGGACGGGTCGTGCGGGGCGGCCGGCGCCTGCGCGCGGACGGCGTAACCCGCGTTCGGCCCGTAGGCCCCGTACGGGCTCATGACGTTTCCCGGCGGCCCGTGGGCGCCGGGGCCGCGGGCCGCCTCCGCCCCGTAGAGGTGGGCCTCCTGGGAGCCTTTCGCCAGCCGCCAGACGAGCACGATGCAGGCGATCAGCCAGGCGGCGGCGATGCCGATGAACGGCTCGGCGGGCCAGCCGCGCAGCGCGGCCACCCCCACCGGTATCGACCAGACCAGCGCCCAGGCCACGGTGCGGCAGGGCACGTGCCAGCGGGCCAGCGGGCCGGCGTGGGCCGCCGCGGCGATCACGAAGGGCAGGATGAGCAGCAGGTAGAGCCAGGAACTGCTCGCCCCGGCCGCGCCCGCCGCGACCAGGCCCCAGACGGCGACCGACAGCGAGGCGAGCAGGCTGCGGCGGCCCTTGATCACCGCGTACACCGCGTAGGCCATCGCGGCGAGCAGGACAATGCCGATCTCCGGGCCGCAGAGGATGATGACGACGACGATCAGGCCGATTTTCAGGGGCAGCGGAGCTCTCCGGAAGGACCCTAGAGCGCGGGCGAGCCGACCGGGAACGGCTGGCGCCGCAGGCTGAGCTCTGTCGTTTGGCAGCATCTCGCTTCCTCGCACCTAGTCCCCTGTATAGCGCATTACCCGCCGTTCGCGTCAGCACACGGCCGGATACGGCGGGTAAGACTCATGTCGGGCACTTCCAGGTTCCGGTAGGGGCGGGCCGTAGCTGCCCCCCCATGATGGACCCCGCCGCCGCGGGCACGTCAAGTATCACTCACGCCGGCCAGCCGTAAAAATCATGCGCGCCGGCCGCCCGGCAGGCAAAGTTTTTCCGCGAATCCGGCCCGTTCATCGACGTCTAGACCCCTAGCGGGGCGCTGCGGTTCAAAGGCCGCCTCAGACACGGCGAGCCAGGTCGATTTCGTCGCGAAGCGGAATTCCGTAGTCACCGACGCGGGGAATTTCCGGCTTCTCCAGCCGGGCCCGGTCCACCGCGCCCGGCCGCAGGGCCACCAGCCGCAGCCCCCGCCGCTGGTAGAAACGGATCGCGTCCAGGTTGTCATTCGTCGTCGTCAGGCGGATCTCGTGGCAGCGCAGCCGGCGCGCGTCGACCGCCGCCGCCTCCATCAGGATCGTGCCGACCCCCGCCCGGCGCTCGAGCGCGTTGAGCGTCACGACCTCGAGGACCCCGTCGGCGGTGTGGTAGGTGAGCAGCCCGACCAGCCCGGCCCGCTCGGCGATCAGCCCGGGCAGGTCGGCGGGGCGGAAAACGCTCTCGTGGACGACCTGCAGCTCCGATCCCCAGAGTTCGACCATGAGCCAGGCGATCGTCGGGCGGTCGCCATCACCGACGGGCCTGACCCGGATCTCCGGCTGATGCACCTCGCCATTATGCCGGGAATCGGCCGCCCTCCCCGGCCCCAGCCTGGAGCGTCCCGGCGGCGCGGCCGCCGTCGGCGCCGGTGCCGTCTGGCCCGGCACCAGCCGGGGGACGCGGAACGCGGCGCGGCGGATCGGTGCGCGCGTCGACGATGTCCGGCTCGGCCCGCGGCGTGCGGAGGTCCGGCTCGGCGCCGTTCTGCGGGTAGCCCACCCGGATCACCATCTGCGGGACCTCCAGCCACGGCGTGGCCCCCAGCAGCCGCCGGCGGACGTAGCCGCGCCGCTCGACGGGGCTGGTGGAGGTGCGCTGGGAGGCGTCGGCGCCACGGTGCAGCGACGGCAGGCCGCGGCGCCCGGCCGGCCCGATCAGGCGGCTCGCGTGGCCGTCCTGCGGGTCGTACTGAAAGGCCAGATCGGCGAGTTCCAGCGGCTGGGTGAGGAACGAGGCAGACACGCCCATGCTGGTCGCGGCGAGCAGGGCCCGCTGCAGCGCCTGGCCGGCGCGGAGCCAGTCAGTCGGCTCGTCGCGGTCGGTGAACAGCATCATGAGCTGGGGATGCCGCTCGAAACGCGCCCGCGGAACACCGCCGGAGCCGGAACCGCCGGCGATGATTTCGTCGGCCTCAGCCTCGGCCTCGCCAGGGCCGGGCTCGCCGAGCCGGAAATCCCGGACCGGGGAACGGCCCTTCGCCGGGCGGGGACCGAGATCGGCGACCGGGATGCCGTAACCGGTCTCACTGGCCCCCGTCCACTGAGCCAGTTCCTCCCGGAACTGCGCCACCAGCGCGTCGAAGCTCTGGGCCCCGGCCAGGTCCCCGGTGGGGGCGATGTCCCCGGCGGTGTCCCGCGCGGCGGCGAGGACGCTGTCCGCGTGCGCGGCCACTGTGAGCCACGCGCGGGCGAACGGCCCGTGCAGCAGGCGCAGCCAGCCGTGTTCCCGGGCGGCGGCCCGCTCCATCTCCACCAGGATCCCGGCGCGGACCGGGGTGTCGCTGAAGGGCCAGCGGTCGGTGTGCCGCTGCCAGATCGCCTCGTAAAGCTCCTGCTCCAGAGCGGAGGCCTGGTGCGTCCGACCGGTGACGATCTCCACCGAGGCGAGCAGGCCCGGATCCCCGGACGGGTCCGGCACCAGCGTGATGACCGGATCGTGGCCCAGCACCCGGACCGCCAGCCGCAGGTTCAGCAGGGCCGCCCCGCAGCTGATCGCGTACTCCCGGACCCACGGTCCCGGCGCGGGGGAATGCAGCAGCAGGTCCCACCGCCCGGGGCCGGGCCCATCCCCGTCTCCCCCGCCGGTGCTGGCGCGCAGCTCAATGCGGTCGTCCGCGGTGACGCGGAAGGACCAGGGCTGGGTGTTGTAGACCGACGGGGCCCGCAGGGCCGGCTCGACCACGTGATATATGCGGTGCGCATCGGCGAACGGCTGCAGCATGACCTCACCCTGACTGGTTCCCCGACTGGTTCCCCGGCCGGCCCCGTACCCGCCCAGCCTCGCATCCGTTACGTACGGCCGGAATGTGGCCGATGACCCTGGCCCGCGGGCCGTTCGTCCTCTGTCGCGGCCGAACCCCGGCAGGCATGCCCACCGGCGGATCGCGGGTGTGGCATCGTTACCTGGAAGGGATCGCGTGCACGAGCAGGGTCCGCCGAGCCGGGGTACGGGAGGCGTCATGGCATTCCAGAGTCCAGACGAGGGATTCCGCCGGGATCGCAGCCAGCACGGCGGCGCGCCGGAGCATCTCGATGATGACCGGCTGGCCCACGAGGCGGAAGATGAGCGGGTGGATGCGGGGATCGACCCCTTCAACCCAGACGACGTGCCGCCCGCCACCGACACCCCGCCGCTGGACACCGACATCCGCGACACCGAGGGATACGAGGAAGAGCGGGCCGAGATCAAGCGGGAAGAAGACAAGGACGAGCTGCTGATCCGGGGCGAGCGCGAGCAGTTCCCGCCCACTCGTTACGAGGAGTGACGCGGCGGGGAGCAGCATGACGACACCGCCGGGCTGGGATGAGGCCTACGCCGGGCAGCAGCGTTCGCCCTGGGACATCGGCCGGCCGCAGCCGGCGTTCGCCCAGCTCGCGGACCGCGGTCTGCTCAGCGGGCACGTGCTCGACGCCGGCTGCGGAACCGGGGAGCAGGCGCTGCTGGCGGCGGCGCGGGGCGCCCAGGTCATGGGCGTGGACGTCTCGCCACGCGCCATCGGGCGCGCGCGGGCCAAGGCCGCCGAGCGGGGCCTGGCGGCCCGCTTCGAGGTGGCGGACGCCCTCAACCTGGTGCCGTTCGGGCTGACCTTCGGCACGGTCATCGACTGCGGCCTGTTTCACGTCTTCGACGACGAGGCACGCGCCCGCTACGTGGCGAGCCTGGGATCGGTGCTGGACCCGGGCGGCACCTGCTACCTGATGTGTTTCAGCGACCGCCAGCCCGGCGGCTTCGGCCCCCGCCGGGTCAGCCGGGACGAACTGCGGTCCGCCTTCAGCGACGGCTGGGCCATCACGGACATCACGGCGGCCGCCTTCGAGCTGAATCCCGGGCTGCCGATCGGCAGCGCGCAGTCGTGGCTGGCCACTATCCGCCGGACGTGACCGGGGCGTGGCCGGCCGGTCCCACAGTAGCGCGACGGCGCCCGCCTGAGCCGCGGCCGCATCCGTGGTGGCCCCCACGGCCACTCCTCTCTTGCCAGAAACCAGGCTGATCCAGCGGTTGCTGGTCTCCAGCACCAGATCCTTGGCCACGGACGTCGGTCTTCCCGACTACGTACCCTGACAAGCTGCGCACCGTAGCCAGGCCAGTGCCTCAGCGACGCGAGGGGACCTGCCGCGGGAGGGCGATCACCAGCAGCAGGGCGACGAGAACGAAGGCCGCGTTGGCCAGCATGGCGAGTTGCGAGCTATGGCTGAACGCGGAGGCGACGGCGTTCGGCTCGGGGCGGACGTGCAGGGTGCCGAACAGCACCGTGCCGATGACCGCGATGCCGATGGCGCTGCCCAGCCGCTGGGCCGTGCCGAGGATGGCGCTGGCCGTGCCCGCCTCCCGCCTGGGCACCCGGGCCAGCACGAAGTCCTGGTTTGGGGCGATCACCATCCCGCTGCCGAGCCCGGCGAACAGCAGCGGGCCAACGAGATACCAGCCGTCCGGCGCCGGAGCGGTCAGGTGAACCACCAGCGCCGCCAGGGCGAGCCCGATTCCCGCCATCGCGCAGCCGGTGACCAGGACCATCCGGCCCATCCTGGCCGACAGCTTGTCGCTGATCGCCGCGGACACCAGGCTGCCGAACGAGAACGGCACGGCGGCCAGCCCGGTCATCAGGGCACTGCGGGCCAGCCCTTCCTGCCACAGGATCGAGACAGTGAAGAACACGCTGGTGAACCCGGCGAAATAGACGATGGCGAATATTGCCCCCGCAGAGAACGACGGCTGAGCCAGCAGGCCTGGCTTGAGCAGCGGGTCCTCGCCGCGCCGCTCGGCGCGCACCTCCCACCATGCGAGCAGCGCGAACGCGACCACGCAGCCGCCGAAACACGCGTAGCACCAGGCAGGCCAGCCCACCTGCTCACCTTCCACTAGCGGGATGAGCAGCAGGAGCAGCCCGGCGGACAGCAGGCACAGCCCGACCGGGTCGAACTGGCGGCGGATCCGCGATCGCGCGCGGGGCAACTGCGAGGCGGCCATCGGCAGCGCGACCGCGCCGATGAGCAGGTTCACCAGGAACACCCAGCGCCAGCCGTCGTGGGCGCCCGCGCCCGCGATGATCAGGCCGCCCAGCACCGGCCCGAGCGCGATGGACACACCGATCGTGGCGCCGAGGGCGCTGAACGCCTTCGATCGCCGAGACCCGGTGAACGACAACTGGATGGTCGCGGCGATGGCCGGGTAGAAGATCCCGGCTCCAATGCCCTGGATCGCGCGGGCGGCGACGATCTCGCCCTGGTTCTGCGACAGCCCGCAGGCCGCGCTGGCCAGCGTGAAGATGGTCAGGCCGAGGAGGAACAACGGCTTGTGACCGAACCGGTCGCCGGCCCGGCCTGCTGGGATCAGGGTGAGGCCGTAGGCGAGCGCGTAGGCGGAGACGACCCATTCCAGGGTGGCGGGCGAGGCGTGCAGGCCGGTGCGGATCGTGGGCAGCGCAACGGTCACGATCGTGGTGTCCAGCAGGGCCATGAACGCTCCGGCGAGCACAACGGCAACGGCCCGCCAGCCATGGCCGCCGCCCTGTCGCGGGACGCCGGGTGCCAACGCTGCCTCCGTGCTCTGCTCTGCGGTCATGACCTTACGCTAGGTCGAGCATAAATTTATGTCAAACCTAATCTTTTACCCGGCATAATTTGGTGCTAGCGTGACAGCATGATCACAGGACTGCGGGAGCGCCGGAAGCAGGAGGCCCGGCAGGCCATCTCCGGCATCGCGATGGCGATGTTCGCGGCCAAGGGCTTCGACGAGGTGACGATCTCCCAGGTCGCCGACGCGGCCGGGGTGTCGAAGATGACCGTGACGAACTACTTCCCGCGCAAGGAAGACCTGGTCTTCGACCGGGCCGAAGTGATCATCCGCAGCCTGGCCGATGCCGCCGCCGCGCGCGCACCCGGCGAGAGCCTGCTCACGGCGATCCGCCGTGACTACGCCGAGCGGATCGCCGCGGGCGACGTCACCCTCGGCCCGCCCACCGCGACGTTCGCCCGGATGGTCCGCAGCAGCCACGTACTCACCAGCCGCGGCCGGGAGATCGCCGACTTGACCGAGCAGGCGCTCGGTGACGCTGTCGCCGCCGAGACCGGCGTAGACGACCCGCAGCAGCGGATCGTGGCGGCCCAGCTCGCGTCGGTTCACCGGGTGCTGTTCGCGGAAGGCGCCACGCGCATCCTGGCCGGCCAGCCGCGCGACGAGATCTGCCAGGTGCTCGCGGCGGCCGCCCGCCGGGCCTTTGACCTGCTCGAGCCGTCCCTGGGCGGCCACGGCGCCAGGGCCTGAGCGGATCGGATGCGCCCCGGGGGTGAGCAAGCCGTCATGCCGGACGAAAGCACTGGGGTCCGCTTCCGCAAACCCCAGAGCTATGGCCGGTCTGCCGAGATACTCGTGGGCGTTCTGCCGGTTACCTCGTGGGCGTTCTGCCGGAAGATAAGTGGGCGGTCTGCCGCCACTGGACGAATTTGATGCATCAAATGCAACGAATGACGGCCGGATAACGCTCAGGAGGAGTGCAGCCATTCGGCCGCACCCATCCTGAGCTGGGAATTCTTCTCTCTTAGTGATGTATTGATACTGGCGCACTTATTCGAGATGTGCGGTATTCCCTGGGTTGGGTCTGGCGCCGATCTGCCAGCTCATCTGGGGGAGCCGCCGCATCATACGCGGACGACGACGATCCGCTCCGCTTTCGGCCGGTCTGGCTCCTCGACGAGCCTGTTCATGTCGTCCGGATCGCTGATGAGCAACACGATTGGGCGTTCCAGCCCGAGGGCTGTGGCAGCCACAACGGCATCGATGGCACACCTGTGGCCAGAAAGCCCGGTCGCCCCGAGCAGCTCGCCAGCTCGGCGTGCGATCTGGGCGGTCACTGGCACGATGGTGACTCTAGACAGCACACGGTGCACGGTCGCATCACGCGGGTCGCCTCGAAGTGTCTCGGTCAGGGTGATCGCACTGGCGGCGACTTGGGCGCGCCGAGCACGGGCACTGTCGAGATATGCACGGGTGCGGGCGTCACCAGCCGCCAGTTTTGAGACTCCCTCGCTGTCGAGGACGAGAGTCCCGCCCACGACTACTCGCTGTCCGGCCACGCGGCGCGCGCCTCTGCAAGGTACTCCTCAGGAACAGGCCCGTGCCCGGCGGTCAGCAACTCGGACAACTCGTCGAGCAAGTCAAGTTCGAGCTGGCGGGTAACTGCCTCGGTCACATACTGGCTGAACTTCCCCCGGCCAACGCGCAGCTGGACAGCGGCCGTGAGATCCTCCGGCATCGACACACTCACCTTGCGGGCCGGGCCGACGGCCCGCAGCGCCGACGGGTCGGCAGCAGCGAAGGACTCCAGAGCCCGCCGGGTGGCCTCCTGGAACTCTGGTGAAGCTAGAGCATTAGTGAATGCGCGCTGGTTATGGAGGATCGGCTTTAGATCAGCGAACGTCCTGGCCCACTGCGCCAATGCGGTATTCGAACCGAGTTCGCTGACCCGCTGAGCTATCTCGTGGAGACGTTCGGCCTGATCTTCCGTCTGGACCGGTTCTGCGCTCATATCCATATGCTACCACTGGTAGTAAACCGGCCGGATGAAGGTCACCGGTCGGCTGTCCCGCCGTGTTCCGGCTGCTGGCACTGCGTTCGGCAACATAAACAGCCCAGTCGCGTTTGGCCCACTGGGACCAGCGTTCGGCGGTGCTGATGCTGATGCCGGTCAGGTCGGCCAGCACCGAGGCGGGCAGTTCGGCGGCAAGGGCCAGGCGGGCGGTGTTGCGGCCGGCGTGGGCGTCGATGCCGTAGCGGTGCAGACGGACGCCGAAGAGGATGTCCACGGCCGGGCGGGCCGGGCTCTGCCCCGAGGGCGGGATCTGCTCGGCCGGGGTGGTGACCAGGGCGTTGGGATGCTCCTTCAGGAGCATCAACCTCGCGCAGCGCCCGCCCGTAGTCCGTCCTAGCCGTGGCGAGGGTGCGCTGGGCGGCCGCAGTGTTCAGCCCTGGTACTGAGGTGACCAGGCAGGAGGTTACGCGAGCCCGCGACCCGCCATCCAGATTGGCTGTCATCACGAAAGGTCCGGGCGACGGATCGTGCTGCGCCGCACCGGTGGCGGCACTGCCCGGCCAGATTCGCCAGCCGCCTTGCGAACCTGCCGGCTGAGGACCTCGACCTCGATCAGGTCGTTGGGCTGGCAGTCCAGGATGTCGCACAACGCCGCCAGCGTGTCAGTTGACAGGCGCTGCGGGACCTGGGTCACCAGCCGGTAGACCTGCTCACGGGACAGGTGGATGCCGCGCTCTGCCAGCGGCGGCACCAGATCCGAGGTCTGGAACAGGCCCTTCTCGGCCATCCGGAGTCGCAGGTGCCAACGGATACCCATCTTCTTCGTCACGGCTTCTCCCCCAGCCGGTCTGCGTAACGTTCGCGCAGTGTCTTGGTCAGGAGGCGGTTCCGGAACTCGTCCGACACACCCGTATAGATCGCGGTCGTGCTCGCATAGGAGTGGCCGGCCTGGTCCTGCGCGAACCGCTCAGGGTAGCCGAACTCGATCAGGTGCGTGATGTAGGAATGCCGCAGGCAGTGCAAATCCAGCACCGGATCCAGCCCGGCCGCGTTGCGCGCCTCCTCGAACGCCTCGTTGATCGCCCGCCGGGACAGGCGGCCACGCCGCTCGGTCACCCACAGCGCCGGAAGATTCCCGGGAGATTCGTGAACGCGGCGAACCGCCACACCAGCTCCAGCCTCGGCTCGATCGTGTTGACCTTCAAGAACCTGGCACGCTGTTGCGTAGCCCACCCCGCCAGCATCGCTTCGAATACCGCCGAGGCCGGGTCAAGATGCAGCACTCCGTCCGCCAGCATCAGATGCGCAACCCCAGGAAGAGCCGTCACGCGAAGATCACTCACGATGTTGCATCTAACACAACATTGATGCTTTACGTCAAGCGCGAGCCTGTACTTTGCCTTAAGGAAGGCACTTTCGCTGGCCGCCCGGCTCAGGCGACAGCACGCGGCAGACGATTGCAGGCCCCTGCCGGTGCGGCAGCAGTACAAGCTTTAGGGTGTTAGGAGCGGGACGGGGGTGGTTTCGGCATCCCCGTCCCGGCCCGCCTTACTTCTTGTCAGGGTGTTCCTTGCGGACACCCTTGAACGGCTCGCCGTCGGACTTCACGTCCAGGAACAGGCCAGTCTCGCTATCCCGCTTGACCCAGCCAACAGGTGTCTTCACCTGCGAACGGTCCCTGACAGCACCCTCGCGATAGCCCTTACCAGTGTTCTTCGCCACTCTTCATCACCTCCCCTCTTGTTGGGCACGGGGATCGTCCGGCTGTTAAGCCGGAGAGCAGCCGCTGCGCCCATCTCGGTGAGGAGCCGACAGCAAGATCGGCTCCTCACCGCGTACGCGGCAAACTCGGATGTTGCATCTGATGCAATACCGCTCACTTTCAGCTGCAGCCGCTGGTGGAGCCGCAACCTTCGCAGACGTAGCAGCTGCCGGCCGGGCGCATCTTGGTGCCGCAGGTGAGGCACAGCGGCGCGTCGGCGGTGCGGCCCTGGTGGGACTCGAGCAGCTCGATCGAGCTGTGCGCGCCGGTTTCGGCCGAGGGCGCGGCCGGGCGCGCGTGGGCCTCTGGCTCGTGCCGCTCCGGGTGGGCCGGCTCGACTGGAGCCGACTGGGCCAGTTCCTCGGGGTCGACCTCCTCGGCGAGCGCGCTGGGGTCCTCGCCGGCGAGCTGGGCGCTCCGCTCGGCCGCCGACAGGATGCTCATCTCCGCGCGCTGGTCGTACGGCAGGTGATCAAGGGCCAGCCGCCGGAAGATGTAGTCCATCACCGAGCTGGCGATCCGGACGTCCGGGTCATCGGTGAGACCGGCCGGCTCGAACCGCATGTTGGTGAACTTGGCAACGTAGGACTCCAGCGGAATGCCGTACTGCAGGCCGACGGAGATGGCGATCGAGAAGGCGTCCATCACGCCGGCCAGCGTGGACCCCTGCTTGCCGAGCTTGAGGAAGACCTCACCCACACCGTCATCGGGGTAGTTCGAGACGGTCATGTAGCCCTCGGCGCCAGCCACGGAGAACTTGGTGACCGTAGCGGGGCGCTGGCGCGGCAGCTTCCGGCGGACCGGCCGGTGCACGGCCGGGTCCGCCGGGATGGCGGCTTCCTCCTGCTCCGTACTCGCGGCCTTGTTCTTCGAGGCCGAGAGGGGCTGGCCCACCTTGCAGTTGTCGCGGTAGATCGCGAGCGCCTTCAGGCCGAGCTTCCAGCCCTCGAAGTAGATCTTCTCGATGTCCTCGACCGTCGCAGTCTCCGGCATGTTGACGGTCTTGCTGATCGCGCCGCTGAGGTGCGGCTGGACGGCGGCCATCATCCGGACGTGCCCCATGGGGCTGATGGCCCGCTCCCCCATCGCGCAGTCAAAGACCTCGTAGTGCGCGAGCTTGAGGCCGGGAGCATCCACCACGTGACCGTGCTCGGCGATGTACTCGGTGATCGCCTCGATCTGCTCCGGCTGGTAGCCGAGGTTCTTGAGGGCACGCGGCACGGTCTGGTTGACGATCTGCATCGAGCCGCCGCCGACCAGCTTCTTGAACTTCACCAGGGCCAGGTCGGGCTCGATGCCGGTGGTGTCGCAGTCCATCATCAGGCCGATGGTCCCGGTGGGCGCGAGCAGGCTCGCCTGGGCGTTGCGGTACCCGTTCGCCTCGCCGATCCGGAGGCAGTCCTGCCAGGTGGTCAGGGCGTCGGCGAGGATCGCGCGGTCCATCGCGCCGATCGTCCGGACCTGATCGCTGGCGTCGGCGTGCTTGCGCATGACCCGCTTGTGGGCGACCGCGTTGCGCTCGTAGCCGTCGTACGGCCCGACCACTCCGGCCAGCTCGGCGGAACGCTTGTAGGCCGTACCGGTCATCAGCGACGTAATAGCGGCCGCGATGGCCCGGCCGCCGGCCGAGTCATAGGCGTGCCCGGTCGCCATCAGCAGCGCGCCGAGGTTGGCGTACCCGATGCCGAGCTGGCGGTAGGCCCGCGTCGTCTCGGCGATCTTCTCGGTCGGGAAATCCGCGAAGGAGATGGAGATGTCCATCGCGGTGATAATCAGCTCGGTGACCTGGCGGAAGCGCTCCGTGTCGAACGTGTCGTCCTCGCGGAGGAACTTCAGCAAGTTGATGCTGGCGAGGTTGCAGGACGAATTGTCCAGGTGCACGTATTCCGAGCAAGGGTTGCTCGCGGTGATCCGGCCGGACTCCGGGCAGGTGTGCCAGTCGTTGATGGTGCCGTCGTACTGGATGCCCGGGTCGGCGCAGTCCCAGGCCGCCTGGGCCATCGTGCGCAGCAGCCCCTTGGCCCCGACCCGGCTGATCACCTCGCCGGTCCTGCGGGCCAGCAGGTCGAAGTCGCCGTCGTCCTCCACGGCCCGCATGAACTCATCAGACACGCGGACGGAGTTGTTGGCGTTCTGGTACTGGACGCTCACGATGTCCTTGCCACCGAGGTCCACATCGAAGCCTGCGTCGCGGAGGATGCGCACCTTCTCTTCCTCGCGCGCCTTGGTCGCGATGAACTCCTCGACGTCCGGGTGATCGACGTCGAGGACCACCATCTTCGCGGCGCGGCGGGTGGCGCCGCCCGACTTGATGGTGCCCGCCGACGCGTCAGCCCCGCGCATGAAGGACACCGGGCCGCTGGCCGTTCCGCCGGAGCTGAGCAGCTCCTTGCTGGACCGCAGCCGGGACAGGTTCACCCCGGCGCCGGAGCCGCCCTTGAAGATCAGGCCCTCCTCCTTGTACCAGTCAAGGATGGAGTCCATCGTGTCGTCGACGGCCAGGATGAAGCACGCGGATACCTGCTGCGGCGACGGCGTGCCGACGTTGAACCAGACCGGCGAGTTGAAGCTGAAGACCTGGTGAATCAGGGCGTACTTGAGCTCGTGCTCGAATACTTCAGCGTCGGCGTCCGAGGCGAAGTAACCGTGCTTCCGGCCCGTTTCCAGGTACACGCCGACCACCCGGTCGACCAGCTGCCTCAGGCTCCATTCGCGCTGCGGGGTCCCCACCGCACCGCGGAAGTACTTGGTCGTGACGATGTTGACCGCATTGAGCGACCAGAAGTCGGGAAACTCGACGCCGCGCTGCTCGAAGTTGACGGTCCCGTCGCGCCAGTTCATCATGACGACGTCCCGGCGTTCCCACGTCACCTCGTCGTAGGGATGAACACCCTTGGTGGTGTGGATCCGGCTCATCCTGAGCCCCTTGCGCGCGTTCTTGCCCCGCGAAGCAGCGGCCCCGCTCACCGTCTCCGTCATGCCAAAGCCCCCTTCTGCGGCCTCGCCCGGGCCGCTCATGCCTTATTAGGTCGTTTCCAGCGATCAACTGCGGTGGCGCACCGGCCGCGGCTACGGCGCCGGCTTCTCCTCTGCCTGCCTGGCTTCGTGCGGCATGGCCTCGTGCGGCGGATCAGTCCGCTCGTCGCGCAGCGCCTCGATTTCCTTCTCAAAGTCCGCGAGCGATTCAAATCCCCGGTACACGGAGGCGAAGCGCAGGTACGCAACCTCGTCCAGCTCGCGCAGCGGGCCCAGGATGGCCAGGCCGACCTCGTGGGAGGGAATCTCGGCGCAGCCCCGGGACCTGATCGCTTCCTCGACGCGCTGGGCCAGGATCGCCAGCTGGTCTTCGTCGGCCGGGCGGCCCTGGCAGGCGCGCCGGACACCGCGGACGATCTTGTCGCGGACGAAGGGCTCCGTCACCCCGCTCCGCTTCGCCACCATCAGGATCACTGTCTCCTGAGTGGTAAAACGCTTTCCGCACTCCGGGCATGCCCGCCGGCGGCGGATCGCCACGCCATCATCGGCGGTGCGGCTGTCGATCACCCGGCTGTCTGGATGCCTGCAGAAGGGACAGTGCACGCGATCACCTCCTCGCCGGCCAGTTAGCCCGTTCCCAAACCGGGGACCCACTAGTACTGGATGAAACACATCCGTGTAACTACTAGATGTTGTGGTTACGGTAGACCACGCGGCCGCTCGTCGCAAGTGTCAAACCAGTGTGTCCTGAAACCGCCGGCCACGCTGGAGCACTCGCACCCCGGCCGGCGTGCCACGTGCCGTCCGCGGCCGGGTGAGGTCCTCAGCCGCGTGGCACCCATAGCCGCTGGCCGGCCGTGATGTTCGGGTTCGTGAGGCGGTTGGCCTGCAGGATCTGCTGCACGATGGCCCGGGCGTCGGCGTTCGGATCGGCGCTCTGGGCGATCGACCACAGCGTGTCGCCGGGCTGGACGATCACCTGCGTGGCGTTGCCGTGCGCCGACGCGGGACCGCTCGCCTGGGCCGCGCTGGCTCCCGCCACGAACAGGCCACAGACGGCCAGCGCAGCCAGGATGGCCACGACGATCCGGCCCCGCCTGGTCAGCCGCAGCCGGCCCGGCGCGACAGTCCCGGCCACGCGGCGGGCCGGACCGGATAGCCGGCCGGGGCCACCAGGCCGGCCGGTGTGGCGCGGCTGACGAGGGCTGCCCGGCCGGCCGCGGCCGGGCGACTGGCCAGCGTCGCCCGGTCCGCTGACGCTATGCGGTTGAGGACGGCCGGGTGGCGAACCGGCGTCATGGGGCTGGCCGGGGAGGCCTGGCTGACGGCGGCCCGGCTGATGGCGGCCGGGGCGATGTAGCCGCCGCCGGCCACCCGCCCCGCCTTCCGGCCGGCCTGCCTGGCCAGCACGCGGATGCCGGCGCGGGGGCGGGACGGCCACTGGGCGTCAGGCCCCCGCTGCGCGCCTGCGGGCCGCGGAGCCTGGGCGGCCCGCTGGGCGCGAGGCGCGGCCTGGCCTGAGAAGCGGTCCCCGCCGCCCGGGAAAATGCAGTCCCCGTCGGGCAGCACCCACCTCTTGCTGGGGAACAGCGGATGGACCGAAGGCCGCGCCTGGGCACCACCCGTCCGGCTCCGCCCCCGCGGCCCGGTGTCTGTCCTGGCGGTGTCTGTCCTGGCGGTGTCTGTCTTTGCCGGGACGGCCCCCGATGGCGGCACCTCTGCGGGCAGAGCACTCATGCCGACCTCCTCATCAAACGTTCATTCGAATGCTGCTGTTCGATCGTATACCTGTTCGATCGAACGAACCTACGACATCTTTGTACCGGGCGGGTCTGACATTTTGGCGACACGTCGAACAGATGTTTGAGATCGCGAAGCGCAGCGGCTACCCTCGGCAGCAGATAGGGAATAACCGGATTGGAAGGTCGCCTGATGGACAACGGCAGTACGGATAACACCGCAGAGGGAGTAGCCGGGGCCGTCGGCGACGCTCCCCGCGCCAAGGGAAAACCAGGGCGAAAGCCAAAGGGCAGTGTCCCGCCCGTTGTCGCGGTGACGCCGGACAAGCCGGAGCCCGGTCACGTGCTCACCTGGCGGCAGCGCAAGGTGCTGCAGGTAATCCGCGATTCCGTGCAAAAGCGCGGCTATCCGCCCTCAATGCGGGAAATTGGCGAAGCGGTCGGGCTGACAAGCACGTCGAGCGTCTCGTACCAGCTTTCGACGCTGCAGGCGAAGGGTTATCTGCACCGGGACGCCGGCCGGCCGCGGACGGTGGAGGTGCGCCTTCCCGGGCATCCGGCCGTCCGTCCCGAATTCGAACAGGACGAGGACGAGATCCCGGAGGCGCCGCCCGGCGCGTTTGACATTCCGTCGCAGGAAGCGGCGTACGTTCCCCTGGTCGGCCGGATCGCCGCCGGTGGTCCCGTGCTAGCCGAGCAGCGTGTGGAGGACGTTTTCCCGTTGCCGAAGCAGCTGGTCGGTGAGGGAGAGCACTTCCTGCTCAAGGTGAGCGGTGACTCGATGATCAACGCCGCGATCACCGACGGGGACTGGGTGGTGGTCCGGTCCCAGCCGAACGCGGAGAACGGTGAGATCGTCGCGGCCATGGTCGAGGGCGGGGGGGCCGAGGGCGAGGCGACCGTCAAGACGTTCAAGAAGAGCGACGGCCACGTCTGGCTGATTCCGCACAACCCGCTGTACGCCCCGATCCTGGGCGATGAGGCCACGATCCTCGGCAAGGTCGTGGCCGTCCTCAGGCGCGTCTAGGGAGCCGCGGCACCCGCGGGGCGCGGCCCGGACGCTGGCCGGGCGCGCTCCCGCGGCGCCGATGTCCCGCCGAGCCCGGCCGCGGCCCTCCAGCCGGGCGGGCGGGACGCGGCGGCGGCGCCCAGGCGTCAGCCAGCGACGACATTGACCAGCTTGGGCGCGCGGACGATGACCTTCCGGATGGAGTGGCCGGCCAGCGCCCGCAGCACGCCGGGGGCGGCCAGGGCGATTTCCCGCAGCTCGTCCTCGCCGATGTCCGGTGACACCTCGGCCCGGTCCCGGACCTTCCCGTTCACCTGGATAACGCAGGTGACCGACTCGGTGACGAGCAGCGCGGGATCGGCGGCCGGCCACCCGGCCTTGGCGACCGAGGGCTCCTGGCCCAGCAGCTCCCAGCATTCCTCCGCCGTGTACGGGGCGAACAGTGACAGCAGCACCGCCAGGACACCGGCCGCCTCACGGACCGCCGGGTCACCGGCGCCCGGGCCCGAGTCGATGGCCCGGCGCGCGGCGGTCACCAGCTCCATCAGCCGGGCCACGGCCACGTTCAGCCGGTGGGCCTCGACCAGCCGGGTGACATCCTCGATGGTGTGGTGCGTGACCCGGCGGAGGGCGATATCCCCGCCGGATGGCCCCGCTGATCCCGGCCGGGCCGCGGCTGGCCCGGCCGCCGCCACGTCGGCGGCGAGCCGCCAGACCCGGCCGAGGAACTTGACCATCGCCTCGGGCCGCACGTCAGCCCAGTCGATGTCGTCCTCCGGCGGGCTGGCGAAGATCATGGTGAGCCGGATCGCGTCGACACCATGCGCGGCCAGCTGCTGGCCCAGGTCGACGCCGTTGCCCAGCGACTTGGACATCGCCTTGCCGCCGTTGATGACCTGGCCCTGATTCAGCAGCCGGGTGAACGGCTCGCGGAAGTCGGTCATGCCCATGTCGTGCAGGACCTTCACGAAGAACCGGCTGTAGAGCAGGTGCAGAATGGCGTGCTCGACACCGCCGACGTACAGGTCGACCGGCGCCCAGCGGCGAACGTCGGCCGGATCGAACGGGCCATCTGTGTAGGCAGGTGAGCAGTACCGCAGGAAATACCAGGACGAGTCGACGAACGTGTCCATGGTGTCGGTGTCGCGCTTGGCCGGGCCGCCGCACTTGGGGCACTCCACGTTCACCCAGTCGGCGGCGGCGGCCAGCGGCGACACGCCCTTGGGCGCAAGGTTCTGCCCGCGCAGGTCCGGCAGGACGACCGGCAGGTCCTCCTCGGGGACCGGGACCTCCCCGCAGGACGGGCAGTGAATGATCGGGATCGGCGTGCCCCAGAAGCGCTGCCGGGAGACCAGCCAGTCGCGCAGCCGGTAGTTCACGGCGGCGTGGCCCAGGCCCTTCTCGGCCAGGATCGAAATGATCGCCGCGATCGCCTCGGTCTTGCCGAGCCCGTCGAGCGGGCCGGAATTGACCAGCATGCCGTCGCCCGGCGTCGCGACGCCCGTCTCGGCCGGGTCAGGCTGATCGGTGGCCACCACGACGCGGACCGGCAGCCCGTGAGCGCGGGCGAAGTCCAGGTCGCGCTGGTCGTGCGCCGGAACCGCCATGATCGCGCCGGTTCCGTAGTCGGGCAGCACGTAGTCGGCCGCCCAGACGGGGATCAGCTCGTCGTTGACGGGGTTGACCGCGTGCACGCCCAGGAAAACGCCGGTCTTCTCGCGGCCGGTGGCCTGCCGTTCGATGTCGGTCAGCTTGCGGACCTCGGCCACGTAGCGGCGCAGTTCCTCCGCGCGGTCGGGCGTGCACAGCTCCCCGGCCAGCGGCGAGTCCGCGGCCACCACGAAGAACGTCGCGCCGTACAGCGTGTCGGGACGGGTGGTGAAGACCGTCACCGGCTCATCGCGGCCCTCGATGGCGAACTGCACCTCGGCGCCCTCGGACCGGCCGATCCAGTTGCGCTGCATGAGCAGGACGCGCTCCGGCCAGTTCCCCTCAAGGTCGGCGGCGTCGGCCAGCAGCTGGTCGGCGTAGGAGGTGATCCTGAAGTACCACTGGGTCAGCGTCCGCCGGACGACTTCGGTACCGCAGCGCTCGCAGCGGCCGTTGATGACCTGCTCGTTAGCCAGGACGGTCTGGTCCTTCGGGCACCAGTTGACGTAGCCGTCCTTACGGTAGGCCAGCTCGCGCTCGTAGAACCGCAGGAACAGCCACTGGTTCCAGCGGTAGTACTCCGGATCGCAGGTCTGCAGCCGGCGGGACCAGTCGAACGACACCGCGTACCGGCGGAAGGATTCCGCCTGGGTCTCGATATTCGCGTACGTCCAGTCCGCGGGGTGCGCGTTGTTACGGATCGCCGCGTTCTCGGCGGGCAGGCCGAACGCGTCCCAGCCGATCGGGTGCAGCACGTTCTTGCCCTGCTGAAACCAGTACCGCGCGACGGCGTCGCCGATCGCGTACGCCTCGGCGTGCCCCATGTGCAGGTCGCCGGACGGGTAGGGAAACATGTCCAGGAGGTACGCGCGCTCGCGGGTGTCCGCCGGATCGTCACTCGCGCGGAATGGATCCAGTTCCGCCCACCGAGCCTGCCATTTTCCCTGGATCTCGCGTGGGTCGTAGCGCTGCGCCGCCTCGGCGCTGTCCGCCGCTGTCATCGTTTCCTCACACTGTCGGGTCCGGCCGCATGCGTGTCATTGTGCATCTGGCCATGCAATGGGGCGCCCCTGGCAATGAAAAGGCCCCTCGCTCACGCGGGGCAGCCACGCCGACGGAGCTTCGAGGTCGGCGCGGCTAAATAAGGAGCAGCCGGACGGCACGCATGCGCCGAGGATAGCGCATGAACAGGAGCGCCGGCGTACGCGCCCGCATGCCGAGTGCGGCCAGGCCAGGCGGGGCGCCGGTGCCGTGCGGGCGCACGTGCCCGGCACTGCCTCCGCTGGGCCTCCGCTGCGCTTCCTCTCCCTGCCGCGCCGGCATGTCAGGAAAAGCCGCAATGCGCCATTCATAATGGACATTGCGGCGCAGAAATGAAATTATCCCGGGAATCGGCACGCTATCTAATGGCCCTTGACCGCGCATATTCGCGGTCAATACAGTGGGGTCGGCCGGGGCCGCCGCAGCTGGCTGCGATCGGCAAGTAAGGCACCATGCCCGGCTTGCCGTATCGGCCACGTGCCCGCACGCCCCGGACCTGCGGATGACCACCGCCTTGGGCAGATGAGCCCGGGGCGGGCCGCTCCGGCGAAGCCTTACCGCGCTCAGCGGCCCGGGCCAGCAGGCCCGGGCCTGATCACTGCCTTCCGGGGAATAATGTCCACTGGGGTTGACGCCGGATTCGCTCGTCCAGCCGTATTCACGGGTGTTTTCGCGCTTCGCGGCTGCGACCAGCAATGGCTTGCCGCCACATTGGAACGGATCGCGTCGATTGCCCCGCGAATGTCATCTCATGAGCTGCGGGACCTGGCGTGCCAATTGGGCCACGACATGGCCGCGGCCGGCCCGGCCGGGGCCCCGGGCGGTATTGCTGCTCGCCCGGCGGGCGGCGCCGTCCGGGCCCGGCCGGGGAATGCGGGTGCTGAGATCCGCGTCAGCATGACCGCGCGAAGCCGGGATGAGCTGGCTGAACGGGCCACATACGGGGCCCGCCTGGTGCGCGGCCTGCGCGGGGACGGCCCGATGATCAGCGACGGCGGGGTGCACGTGTCGTCCGGCGCCCGCGGCCGGGTCGTGCTGGTGTTCCCGGGCGGCGTGATGGCCAGCGGCGCGGTCCCCGGGGGTGCGGCCACCCCGGCCGACGAGGCGATGGCCCTGGCCCGGTCACTCGGCGCGGTGCAGTGGCTGGCGGGCCTCGGCGTCCGCCCGGCCGCCGCCGTCGGCTACAGCCTTGGTGAGCTGGCCGGCCTGGTATGGGCGGGCAGCCTGGCCGCGCCGGAAGCCGCGCGCCTGCTGGCCCAGCACGGCGAGGTGCGCCGCGGGCTGGGTGCCATGCGTACCGCGATGGCCAGGGTCGCCGCCGGCGAGGCGGCGGCCGGCTCGCTGACCGCCGCGTGCGGGCTGGCCGTCGCCGCCTTTGACGGGCCGCGCTCGCATGTGCTCGCTGGCCCGGTCCCGGCTGTCCGCGAGCTGATCCGGCAGGCCAGCGCCCTGGGTGTGACCGCGGACGTGCTGGATGACGCGCACGCCCTGCACACGCCGGCGATGGCACCGTGCGCCGCGCCGCTGCGCAGCGTGCTGGGCCAGGTCCGGTTCGGGCCGCCGCAGCGGCGGCTGGTGTCCACGGTGACGGCGCGCGAACTGACGCCGGACGACGACATCGCGGCGCTGCTGTGCGCTCAGCTCACCTCGCCGGTCCGCTTCCGCGACGCGATTCAGGTGGCCTCGGACGGCGCCGACCTGATCGTGGTCATCGGCGGCGACGACGCGCTCACCCGTGCGGCCGCCGCGTGCGGTGTCCCGGCCGCCGGTTTGCGGCTGGGTCCCGCCACCGCGGGGGGCGCCGCTGCCGGGGGCCCGGCCGCTGATCCCGGGGCGGCGTGCGCCGCGGCGCTGCTGGCGGCCGGTGTGATACCGGACGTTGCCGTGCTGAGTCCCGGCCCGGCCGAGCCGGTGGACATCTGGCGGGACTGGCCGGCCGCCTGGCGGGGAACGCGTCCGCCGGCGGGCGCGCCACCGGAGCCGGCGGGCGCGCGGGCCGGGGCGGCGGCGCGCGGACCGGGCCGTCTGTATTCCGGGCCTGACACGGGTGGGGCGCCGGTCACACGGGACGCGCCGGCGCCACGGCGGGGCCGGTTCCTGGAAACCGTCAGCGTGTTCCGTCCCGGCTCAGAGCTGGTCGCCGAGACGCGTATCTCCGCGCGGACCGACCCGTACCTGGCCGACTACCTCCTCGACGGGCAGCCGGTGCTGCCGGCCACGATCAGCCTGGAGGCGATGGCGGAGGCCGCCTCCGCGCTGGCCGGCCGGTCGATGCGCAGCGCGCGGCGGGTGCGGCTGAGCGCTCCCGTCGCCCTGGCCGGCGAGATGACGGACGAGATCCGGGCCGTGCTGCGCGCCGAGGCGCGGGTGCGGGGAGACGGGGTGGAGACGATCCTGTGGGTCCGGCGCGACGGCCTGGGTGACCAGCCGGCCGAATGCGCCCGGGCCGTGTTCACCGGGCCGGGTGAGCCGGCGGCGGCGGCGCCCGCCGCGGCGAACGGTTTCGGGATGGTAGGCGGGGCCGGCGCGGAGATCGTGGACGGGGCAGACCTGTACGGGCCGGTGTGTTTCCAGGCGGGACGGTTCCGCCGGGTGGCGCTGGTGTCCGGGAAACGGCCGCGGTCCTGCCGCGCAATCGTCCGCGGGCGTGACGAGGAGCCCTGGTTCGGGGACCTGCCGGAGCCGGCCGGCCAGCTGGTGCTGGGCAGCCCGGGCCTGAACGACGCGGCGCTGCAGGTGGCCCAGGCGTGCGTACCGGGCCGCAGGCTGCTGCCCGGCGGCTGCGATTCGCTGACGGTCGCGGGCGCTGAGGTACCGGGCGCGGTCGAACTGCGGGCCTACCTGATCTCGGCTCCGGCCGGCGGGGCGGGCGCGGACGGCGACGGTGAATACGTCTGGGACATCCACGGTTACGACCTGCGCGGCCACCTGGTGATCGCGTGGATCGGGCTGCGGATGGCGGCGGCGGCCCTGCGGCCCGGCTCAAGTCCAGCGGACGTGCACGTGCTCACGCCAGAGGCCGAGAGCACGGGGATCCCCGCGCACCTCCACGCCGCCGGTCCCGCCCCGGTTCCACAGCATCAGGTAGAGAGCCTCAGCCGGGCCCGTTAGCTCGCAGCCTGTCCCCTCCGGGACATCATCGGCGGGTACCGTCCCGCGGGCCACCGCGGCCGAGTCCGGGGCCATCCGGACCAGCCAGTCGCCGGAGCCCGAGCCGGGGCCGCCCGGCCCGGGGCCGGGGCCGGGGCGCGCGTGGATGGCCAGCCAGCACGGCGGGTCGGCGCGCAGCCCGCGCTTGCTCTGACGGCGGGCGAAGCCCGTGATCAGCTCGTCGACACCGTCGCCGGCCAGGCCAGGCGGGAACGGGGCCAGCTGCCCGGCGCCCGCGGCCAGCTCGGCGTCCACGCGATGGATGGCGGTCTCGTGGGCCTGGCGCCGGGCCCAGAAAGCCAGCGGCGACGCCGCGGGCAGGAAGGTCCAGCACGTCATCCCGGGATCGGCGTGCTCGAGCGCGGCGACCAAGCGCTGCAGGCCGTCGAGGAACCAGCCGGGCAGGTCCTTGTCATCGGCCGGCCCGGAACGAACCATGTCGTCCTCGCTCAGCTGGTCCATCCAGACCGGGTGCTCCTCGATGACGTACCGGGTGGCCCAGCGGTGCACGTTGCTCACGTGCCGGACCAGGTCACGCATCCGCCACCCGGGGCAGGACGGCACCGGCGCGTCCGGGCCGCCGCGCTCGGCCGCGCTGGCCAGCAGCGGGCCCTCGGCCCGCAGCGCCGCGATGTGGTCGGCTATCCGCACGGGGACCGCCCGGAACTCAGGCGAGCGCGGTGTCGTGCGCCGGGGGTATCGTCCCGCCGCCCGGCGCCGCACCGTTCCCAGCGGCCGTCCCGTTCCCGGCGGGGGCGGCCTCCCAGGCGGATGGCCGGGTCTCCCAGTTGGGCCGCAGCGGCATGCCGGACGTGCCGTCACTGGCCAGCTTCACGCCCAGGACCTGGTGCAGCTGGATCTGGTTCCGGTCGAAGCCGAGCCGTGATCCGGCCATGTACAGGCGCCACACCCGCGCCGTGCCCGGGCCGACCTCGGCGACGGCTTCCTTCCAGTGCGCATCCAGGTTCGCGCACCAGGCCGCCAGCGTCATCGCGTAATGCTCGCGGAGGTTCTCCTCGTGCCGGACCTCGAAGCCGGCCTCGTTCATCCGGGAGACCAGGTGACCAGGCCCTTCGAGCTCACCGTCGGGGAAGACGTAGCGGTTGATGAAGCCGCTCTTGCGGGTGCCGGGCTCGTTGTTGTCCGGCCGGGTGATGCAATGGTTGAGCAGGCGTCCTTCGGGCCTGAGCTTGCCGAGCAGGAACCCGAAATAGGCAGGGAGCTGCTGCACGCCGATGTGCTCGGTCAGCCCGATCGAGCTGACCGCGTCAAAGCCGGTCTCCGGGACGTCCCGGTAATCGAGGTGACGGACCTCGGCCAGCCGGGACAGGCCGGCCTTCTCGATCGCCTGCTGGGCCCAGGCCGCCTGCTGGGCCGAGAGCGTGACCCCGAGTGCCCGGACACCGTACTCGCGGGCCGCGTGCATGACCATGCCGCCCCAGCCGCAGCCGACGTCGAGCAGCCGCATGCCGCTGCGCAGGCCGATCTTTCGCGCGACCAGGTCGAACTTGTATTCCTGCGCCTCTTCGAGGGTGGCATCCTGGGTCGGGTAACAGGCACAGGTGTAGGCCATCGACGGGCCCAGCACCCATTCGTAGAACCGGTTGGACACGTCGTAGTGGTGTGAGATCGCGGTGGCGTCGCGGCTCTTGGAGTGCAGCCGGCCGGTGAGCCACCGGCGGCCGGGGTTCACCTCCTGCGGCGGCGGCGCCAGACGCGGGAGCAGGGTGCGGGGACCGCCCAGCTCACGGAGCAGCCGGAGCCGCTCGGACAGATCCAGGCTCATCGTCTGCGCCTTCGCCATCCGGGCCAGCGCGGTGTACATGTCCCCGTCTACGTCGAGGTGGCCGGACACGTAGGCGCGGGCCAGGCCGAGGGCGCCGGGGGCCTGCGCCAGGTAGGACACCGCGACCGGGGATCGCACCGTGATGCGCACCGGGGAATCCTCCGCCCCCGCGCGGCTACCGTCGTACGCGACGAACTCGACCGGGGCGTCGGGCCCCGCGATGGTCTCGAAAACTTGCGCCAGCGCCATGCTTGTCTCGCTTCCGTCAAATCTGGCCGTGGGGCGGGGGACAGTGGTGGGGCCTGCTGGGGTCCTGAGGCCGCGGGCTCGCCGGACTGGCGGCCCGGTAAGCCGATGGGGCGGCGGGCGGGTCAGCGTCCGCGGACGCACTTGTCGTACAGGCCCGGGAGCTGGCCGGAACTGTCGTATTCGCGCTTCAGCTTCGCGTGGGCCGCGCCGTTGTAGAGCCGACTGAAGTCGTCCTCGGTGTAGAAGGCCGTGGAATACAGCGACTTGTGGCCGCCGAGAGCACCGACCTCGGCCTCGATCAGCCGGTTGTAGTAGCCGTCCGATCGGCCCGGCGGCAGCGGCACGGTCCCCCAGAACCCGAAGTTGACGTACACCTCGCCGGGCTTGAGCGGGTACAGCGGCCAATCGCGCTCGCCGCGCAGCCGCAGCGGGCACATCCAGACCGGGCTCATGCCCACCTGGGACGTGAAGAAGGAGAGGAAATCGGCGCCGCGCGCCACCGGGATCTCCACGTCCTGGATCACCGCCTCCCGCGCGGGCCGGCCGCGGCGTTTGTCCAGCGCGCCGCTCAGGCCGAGCCGGCGGTCCAGCGCCACCAGCTTGCGGTATACGTCAGAGCGCCGGTAGCGCCTCGGCCACAGGGCCCGGATCAGGGGTTTCTGCACCCCGAAGGGCCGGGAGCACCAAAACCAGTCGGTGTCCCACCGCCACAGGTAGTCGCGGATGGTGAGGAAGTCCTCCTGCGGGCCGCGGAGGGAGGTGTAGTAAATGTCCCGGCCGGTGTAGTCGCTGCGCCAGGGGGCCACGTCGCTGAACGCCCCGACGGTCAGGTACAGCTCCTCCGGGCCGAACGCAACACCGTCGAGGAAGTCGGCGCGCTGGCCGCGGTAACTGCCCTCGGCCACGATCTCCGCGATGGCGGTCATGCAGGCGCCCGGCTCGCGGAACGGGAAGTGGCGCAGGTGAACGTACGGCCGGACCGGCTCCAGCTCGATGGTCAGGGACAGGGCGTAGCCGAGCGTGCCGTAGGAGTTGGGGAAGCCGGCGAACAGGGCACTGTGCTCGTTGCCCGGAGTGGCCGTCAGCACCCGCCCGTCACCGGTGAGGATCTCCATCTCCAGCACCGATTCGTGCGGCATGCCGTTGCGGAGCGCGGTGGACTCGATGCCGAGCCCGCTCACCGCGCCGCCCAGCGTGATCGTCTTGAGCTGCGGGACGACCAGCGGCATCAGGCCGTGCGGCAGCGTCGCGTCACACAGGTCCTCATACGTGGTCATGCCGCCGACGACGGCCACCCGTGCCTCGGGATCGACGGACAGGACATGGCCGAAGGCGGACACGTCGAGTCCCGGCTGGTTCTCTGCGCCGCGGCCGCGCTGCGCGTCACGGAACCGGAACAGGTTGGATGTGCGCTTCGCGAGGCGTACGGGCGAGCCGGGTGGTATCGCCGCGTACGCCTGGCCCAGGCGGGCGACCGCGGCGCGATGCTCCGCCATGGCGGCGGGCGGTGCGGCCGTGCGGGCGACATCCGTCATGCGCCTCTCCTTCCTCCGGCCCGGCCCAGGTCGCCGGGCCTATACCGGACAAACAGCTCACGCAGTTTATCCCGGAGTGCGGGCGCGCCCGCGACCACGGCTGGCGCGGCCGTCATCCGGGGTCATCCCCGCCGGCCTCGGGCTCCGTCCCCTCATCCGTGTCCGCGTAGCTGGCCGCGACCTCTTCGGGGGTCATCGGCAGCCGGGCCATGGACGGCGGGGCACCGGCGTCGATCGTGTCCCGCAGGAGCAGCGCCATGGAGTATCCGGGGTCGGCGTCGAGGGCATGGCCCAGGGCCAGGTTGGCCAGCGCGCCGTTGCCGCACTGCCACGCGGTGAACGCGAGCAGCGAGGCGGGCGCGGGCAGGTAGCCCGGCTCGGCGCGGCGCACGACGTCGGTCCAGAGCCTGGTGTGGGCGTCCCGGTACCCGGGCTCCATCCGCGCCCACGCGTCGTCCCGGACGCGCAGGCGTGACAGGGACAGCGACAGCCACGCGACCTGATCGTCGGTGGCGAACTTCCCGCCGTCCCGGTACGTGCGGAGGGCATCGGCCACCGCGCTGAGCCCCTCCAGTACCACCAGGCGGGTCCCCTCGCGCGGGCGGCCGGATCGGGCGGCGAGGTTATGCAGGTCCCGCTCGTGCGCTTCCGCGCGGCGGGTGGCCTGCCGCATGGATTCGCGGGTGATGCCGCCGAGCGGTGAGATCGTGGCGGCCAGGGCGTCCCGGTCCGGCAGCACCGGGACGCCGGCCGCGGCCATGGCCGCGGCGGCCGGGTGGCGGGGGTTGAGGGGAACGCCACCGGGCGGGCAGCACGAGGGGTTGCGGCACAGGTAGGACCAGTAGCGGCCGTCCTCCACGCGCAGCACGTCGCGCAGTTCGAGGCGGGCCCGTCTCGCCTCATCCCGGATCCGGTCGGCGACCGGGGTAACCAGGCGGCCCGGGCCGTAGCCGATCACCACCGCCATGGCCTGCCGCTGGCTGGTCAGGACGCCAACCGCGTGCTCGGCGATGGCGCTCGCGGCGGCGGCGCCCGGGGGGTCGGGAAGGTCGAACCGGAGGGTCAGGTGGATGCGGCCGTGCGGCGGCCCGGCGCCCAGCACGATGAGGCTTCTGGACGGGACGAAGCCGAGCAGATGAGGGACGACGGCCAGGACCGCGGCCGGTGAGCCGACGCTGACGGCCTGGGGGCTCGGCGGAGTACTGGGACCGTGCGGGTGCGGGAGGTTACGGCCCGCGGGGAGGTTTGCGCTCATGGTGCCAGGCTCGGTGGCGGGGCGCGGGCGGGGCCATGGCGATGTGCGGGGCTGTGGAAAGAGAGGACGGACATGCACAGGATGGGAAAGGGTCTTGACGGGCGGGATCGGTTGTGCCAGGGAGCTGGCCGCGCGGGGAACCTCTGTCCGGGCGGGGGAACCGCGGGGAACCTCTGTCCGGGCGGGGGAACCGCGGGGAACCTCTGTCCGGGCGGGGGAACCGCGGGGAACCTCTGTCCGGGCGGGCGAACCGCGGGGAACCTCTGTCCGGGCGGGCGAACCGCGGGGAACCTCTGTCCGGGCGGGCGAACCGCGGGGAACCTCTATCCCGGCGGGCGAACCGCGGGGAACCTCTGTCCGGGCAGGGAACGAAGACCGGAGGCTCAGTTGTGCTCGGAGAACTGGCCGTCGAGGAACTTGGCGACCAGCCCGCGGATGACGGTCGCCATGGAGAATCCGTGCTCGGTGCACCAGTCGCGCAGCCGGGCGTGCTGGTCGGCGGGGAACCGGACCGGGACCATCTGCTGCGCTGCCCCGGGCTGGCGGGCCGACGCCGCTTTTGCCTCCTGGAAGATGCTCAGGACACCCGCACTGGCCGGCCCCGGCCCCCAGACGGCCGCCCCGGCCGGACTGTAGTGACGGCCCCCGAGCCGCAGCAGCCAGGCGAACACCTGGTCCCGCTCATCGGGAGGCAGCTGGTTGACGGCCCGCACGAGCAGGGCCACGGCGTCGTCCTGCTGCGCCAGCGGCGGCGCTGATTTCTCGGTCATGAATGGCTCCCGGCGGTAGGCCCCCCCATTATCCGATATCAATAGGGATATCACGGGATGGGACCGCCCGGGCCATCGCAGGCGTCCCGGCAGCGCCGCCCGATGCTGTGACCCAGCGCATCACGGCGCGCGGAGCGGGGCTGTGAACGGCGGAGCAGCGATATCGCTGCGGCGCTGAGAGGGGCACGGCGAGCAGGCCAGGGGGCCCACGCTGAGCAGGCTGGCAGCGGCACGACGAGCAGGCTTAGAGGGCCACGCCGAGCAGGGCGTCCACCGCGTCCCGGACCAGGTGCCCGTCCGCCCGGTCGGCGGGCGCGCCGGACGGGTCGCCACCGGACGAGCCACCACCGGACGAGCCACCGGACGAGCCACCACCGGACGAGCCACCGGACGAGCCACCACCGGACGAGCCACCGGACGAGCCACCACCGGACGAGCCACCGGACGAGCCGCCACCGGACGAGCCGCCACCGGACGAGCCGCCACCGGACGGGCCGCCGCCGGACGGGCCAGCGGACGAGCCGCCACCGGACGGGTCGCCGCCGGACGGGTCGCCGCCGGACGGGCCAGCGGACGGGCCGGCCAGCGTGCGGGCCGCCCACTGGTCCACGATCGCGAGGGCGCCCGGCGCGTCCAGGTCATCAGCCAGCCGCTCGCGGATACCCGCCAGCACGGCCGGCGCGGTCCCGTGCGGAGCCAGCCCGTCCAGGGCCGCCGCGGCGGCGGACCGCCAGCGGGCCAGCCGGTCCCGCGCCGCCGCCAGGCCGGCGCCGGTCCATTCCCAGTCCTCGCGGTAATGGTGGGCCAGCAGGGCCAGCCGGATCGCCATCGGGTCCTCGCCGGCGCCGGTCAGCCGTGAGACAAAGACCAGGTTGCCCAGGGACTTGGACATCTTCTCCCCGTCCAGGCCGACCATCCCCGCGTGCGCGTAGTTCCGCGCGAACAGGTGCCCGGGATGCCCGGCGAACGCCACCCGGGTGTGCGAGGCGCTCATCTCGTGGTGCGGGAACACCAGGTCGTAGCCGCCGGCCTGGATGTCGAAGGCGGGGCCGAGGTGGTCGGTGGCGATGGCCGCGCATTCGATGTGCCAGCCGGGGCGGCCGGGACCGAACCGCGACTCCCAGGACGGCTCGCCGGGCCGGGCCGCCCGCCACACGAGGACGTCCAGCGGGTCCTTCTTGCCGGGCCGGTCCGGGTCGCCGCCGCGCTCGGCGGACAGCTCGAGCATCTGCGCCAGGCTCAGATCCGGCCCCGTTCCCGGACCGGACAGCGCGCCGAACCCCGGGTCGGCCCCGCGGGCGAAGTAAATGTCGCCGTCCAGGTCGTACAGTGAGCCCCGGTCGGCGAGCCGTTCAGCGAACCGCTCGATGACCGGGATCGCCTCCACGGCCCCGATCAGGCGGGCCGGGGGGATCAGCCGGAGGGCCACCATATCTCCGCGGAAGTGGCCGATCTCCCGCGCGGCCAGGTGCTGCCAGTCCTCACCGTCGCGCTGGGCCCGCTCCAGCAGGGGGTCGTCCACATCGGTGACGTTCTGGATGTAGGTGACCGGGCGCCCGGCGTCGAGCCAGGCCCGGACCAGAAGGTCCCACGCCGTGAACGTGGCCGCGTGCCCGATGTGGGTGGCGTCGTAGGGGGTGATGCCGCACGCGTACATCGTGGCGGGCCCGCGACCCGGGCCGCCGGCGGCGGGCCGTATCTCGCCGGTGGCCGTGTCCCGGAGCCGCGGCTCAGGTCCGTGTCCGGGCAGCTGGGGGATGCTCGGGCGACGCCAGGATTCCATCCTCCCAGGCTATCTTGCCTCGCCACAGCGCTGTCTGACGCGGGCGGGGGAAGGGCCCCAGAGCCGGGAGCGGGAGAAGAGGCCGGGGAGGGGACCGGGCCGGACGGGGAGCGGGCGGTCAGGGAGAGAGGGTTTCGGCCAGGTGAGGCGGGGGGCCGGTGGTGACGTGCGGCGGCACCGGGCTGGCGGCCGGCGTGGCGGCGGCCTGCTCGAAGGCGTAGGCGAGCGCGATCAGCCGGGACTCGCTCCAGCGGGGGCCCATGAACGAGATGCCGACCGGCAGGCCCCAGACGTAACCGAACGGCACCGACACCGCGGGATACCCGCCGACGGCGGCTGGGCCGGAGGTATGGAACACGTCGTGGTCGCCGAGCACGTAGTCGGTCAGCCAGGCCGGGCTGGCGGTCAGCGCCACGATCGCGTCCAGCCGGTGGGTGACCAGCGGGGTCTCCACCGCGACCCGGGCGAGCCGGGCCGCGTCGGCCCGCAGCGCCAGGTAGCCGGGATCGGTGCGGCCGCCGGCCGCTTCGGCCTGCTCGAACACCTCCTGGCCGAAGCGCGCGAGCACCAGGTCCGCGTTGCGCTGGTTGAAGCCGATCAGCTCGGCGAGGCTGCGCGGCGGGTTGCCCGGCAGCGTGGCCAGGTAGGCGCCGATGCTGTGCCGGAACTCGTGCAGCAGCGCGGCGCCTTCCGGCTGCCCGATCTTGTCCGCGCCAGGCAGCTCCACCGGGTCGATGACGGCCGCGCCGCGCTCGCGGAGCCGTGCGGCCGCGCTGTCCAGCACGGCGGCGGTCGTCGCCCCGGCGGCCGCCGAGCCATCGCGCCACACCCCGATCCGGGCCCCGCGGAGCGCCCCGGGATCACAGCATCCGGCATAGCCGGCCCCGGCTCCAGTCCGTTCGGTATCCGGGCGGGAACTGGCGCAGGCGGGATCTTCGGGGTCGGCGGCGGCCAGCACGGACAGCAGCGCCGCCGCGTCCGCCACCGAGCGCGCCATCGGGCCCGCGGTGTCCTGGGCCGGCGAGATCGGCACAATGCCGGTCCGGCTGATCAGGCCGAGCGTGGGCTTGATACCCACGACGCCGCACGCGCTGGCCGGGCAGACGATCGAGCCGTCGGTTTCGGTGCCCACGGCGACCGGGGCCAGGCCCGCCGCGACGCCGGCCGCGGACCCGGAACTGGAGCCGGACGGGTTGCGCTGCAGCGCGTGCGGGTTGGCGGTCTGGCCGCCCAGCGTGGACCAGCCGCTGGTGCTGTGCGTGGACCGGAAGTTCGCCCACTCCGACAGGTTGGCCTTGCCGATGATCACGGCTCCGGCCTCGCGCAGGCGGCGCACCAGGAACGCGTCGGGGCCGCGGGCGCCCAGCAGGGCGGGCGAGCCGGCCGTGGTCGGCATCCCGGCTACCTGGATGTTGTCCTTGACCAGGACGGGAATGCCCTCCAGCGGGCCGCGGGGGGTGCCCCCGGCGCGGGCGGCGTCGCTGGCCCGGGCCTCCGCCGCCGCGTCCGGGTTCACCGTGATCACGGCGTGCAGCGCCGGGTTCAGCCGGTGAATCCGCTCCAGGTAGAAGGTGGTGATGCCGGCCGAGGTCAGGGTGCCCGCGGACAGCGCGCGCTGCAGGCCGCCGACGGACGCGCCGGATGCCCCACCGACTGACGCGCCGCCGGGAGCGGGTGCCGCGCTGGAAGGGGTTCCGGGCTCGGCGGGGGACTCCGGCATGCCGGCAGGATAACGGGATCACGGTGTTCCGGTCACTGGATGCGGCCGAGCCGCAATGTCCGGTGTGCCTACAAATGCCCGTGCGTGGCGAGCGCCCAGTGGGACAGGCCAGGCAGCAGCCAGGCACCGCCCACGGTGAGCGCCAGCACGGACACCACGGCGAAGAGGAAGACCCACGCGCCGCCCGGCACGCCGGTGAGCAGGGCCAGCTGGTCGGCATCGGAGGCGCGGGCCCGGCCGCGGCGCCGCCTGCTCTGCAGCTCGAAGACCGGGCGGATGCCGCCAAACAGCAGGAACCAGGCGACCAGGTAGGCGAAGAGCTCCTGCGCCTCGGCCGAGCCGAAGTGGCTGACGCCGAGCACGACGGCCGCGGTGGCCAGCACGGCCAGCACCCCGTAGGCGTTGCGCATCGCGACGAACGACGCGGCGAGCAGCAGCAGGGCCAGCCAGAGCAGGAACGTCGCGTGCCGGGCGGCCAGCAGCCAGGCCGCGCCCAGGCCGAGCAGGGAGGGCGTCACGTAGCCGGCGGCGGTGGTGAGGATCAGGCCGGCCCCGCTGGTCTTCCCGCGCGAGGACGTCACGCCCGAGGTGTCGGAATGCAGCCGGATGCCGTCGAGCCGGCGCCCGGTGGCGAGGGACACGACGGCGTGGCCGCCCTCATGGGCGAGCGTGACCACGTTCCTCGAGACGTGCCAGGCCCGCTGGCTGAGCACAGTGACCAGGGCACATGCGGCGGTGAGGGCGACCAGCCAGGTGGCCAGGACCGGCCCGGCGGCGGTCAGCCGGTCCCACAGGTGCGCGAGCGCGGTCATGTGCGAAGACTAGGCGAGCCCGGCGGCGGAGGCGGCCGGAAAGCCCGGGGATCCAGAAAGCTGGAAAACCGCCGGCGTCGGGTTTGCCGGGGGAACGGGGCAGCCAGGAGATCAGGGCAGCCAGGAGACGTGCCCGTGCAGTTCGGCGTAACCGATGAACGCGCCCATGTCGATCAGGGTGTGCGCGATGACCAGCGGCATGACCCGGCCCCAGCGGCGGTAGCACAGCGCGAAGATCGTGCCCATGATCGCGTTCCCGATGAACCCGCCGAAGCCCTGGTACAGGTGATAAGAGCCGCGCAGCACGGCGCTGAACGCGATGGCCCGGGACGGCCGCCAGCCGAGCTGATCGAGCCGCCGCAGCAGGTAGCCGATGACCAGGACTTCCTCCAGGATCCCGTCATGGGCGGCCGAGAGGATGAGCACGGGGATGCGCCACCAGACGTTCGGGAGGCTTTCCGCCACCACGTTGAGGCTGAAGCCGAGGTGGAAGGCGGTCAGGTAAAGGCCGAGGCCGCTGCCGCCGATGACCGCGGCCAGTACGGCACCGCGGAGCAGGTCCTGGCCCGGGCGGCGGGCGTCGAAGCCGATGACCGAGGGCGTCTCACCTTCCCGGGCGATCAGGTAGAAGACCAGCACGACCGGGGCGAGGTCGATCGCTATGCTGGTCAGCTGGAGGATGAGGTCGAGGGTGGGGCGGCCCGGGGCGAGCGACCCGTTCAGCACGGCCTGCTGCTTGCCGAGGGCCTTGGGCGCGGTCAGCGAGCCGATCAGCTGGATAAGCGCGTACAGCCCGCTGGCGCCGAGCGAGACGGCGAAGACGGCGAAGATCTCCCAGCCGAGGAGCTTCCGCGTGGGGAGCACCCATGTCCCGGCGGACGGAACGGCCCGCGCCGGAGCGTTCCCGGCCGGGGCGGCCCCGGCGGCGAGCGGGGTAACTGGTTCCTGGCCCTGGCTCATCGATCGCACTCTAGCCGCAGGAATGTGCCGTGCTACGCCAGCAGGCTGTCTCTGGGCCGACTCGAAGCCGGCTCTAAGCCGTTTCCGGGCCGACTCGAAGCCCGGCTCTAGGCTTTCCCTAGGCTGGCTCTCAGCCGTCTCTAGGCCAGCAGGTCGTCGAAGTCCCCGTCGGCGGCGCCCCCGATGAGCGCTTCGATCTCCGCCTTGGTGTAGATCAGGGCCGGGCCGTCCGGGTCGCCCGCGTTCCGCACGGCGACGCCGCCGTCCGGCAGCCGGGCCAGCTCGACCCCGGTCCCGTCGGCCATCGTCGGCCGCCAGCGCAGGCCGGTCAGCTCCCGGGCGGGAATCCCGTTGTACGCCGTCGTCATCTCACAGTTCCTTCAGGATCGCGGCCAGGATGTCCTGCGTCCGGTCCGGTGAGGTGGCCTTCACGCTCAGACGTTCCATGACCTCGCTGTAGCGTTCCACGTCTTCCCGCTTGTCGAGGTACAGCGCGCCGGTGAGCTGCTCGATGTAGACCACGTCGCCCATGTCGGCCTCGGGAAACCGCATGATCGTGAACGCGCCGCCCTCGGCCGCGTGGCCGCCGAAGGTGAAGGGCAGCACCTGGAGCGTGATGTTCGGCTCCCTGGTCGCGGTCATCAGCCGCTCGACCTGGCCGCGCATCACGTCCCGGCCGCCCATCGGCCGCCGCAGCGCGCCCTCGTCCACGACGGCCCACAGCCGCGGCGCGCTCGGCCGGCTCAGCAGCTGCTGGCGGCGCGTGCGCAGGGCCACCCGGCGATCAACCTCGTCGCCAGGCGCGGCCGGCTGCCCCTGCCGGACCACGGCCCGCGCGTACTCCTCGGTCTGCAGCAGGCCCGGCACGAACTGCACCTCGTACACCCGGATCAGCTCGGCGGCTTCTTCCAGCCCGACGTAGATCTGGAACCAGTCCGGGACCACGTTGGAGTACTTCTGCCACCAGGCGGGCGAGTTCGCCTCACGGGCCAGCGAGACCAGCTGGCCGCGCTCGGTCTCGTCGGTGACGCCGTAGAGCTCGAGCAGGTCGGCCACGTCCCGTTCCTTGAAGCTGACCCGGCCCAGCTCCAGGCGGCTGATCTTGGACCCGGACGCGCGAATGCGGTAGCCGGCATCGTCACGCGATATTCCGCGCGCCTCACGCAACTTCCGCAGCTGCGATCCCAGGAGTATCCGCAAGACGGTCGGGCCGCTTCCAGGATGGCTGGGAATCACCCCCGCGCCCCGCAATCCCGGACCAGGCACCGTCGGGCGCTCCCCCACGCCGACATCCTGCTCACCACCCCACGCTAAGCTGCTCGCACACGGATTTGCACGTGCATCGTCCCTTGCGGCTGCAAGGGGTACACGGCATGATACCGCCCACCGTCACAATTGCACGACCTCTGGTGTTTACATTGCAGTGTTTGTGCCGTGCGCCCATTCTGGTGGCACGGCCCGGGAACGGCGAAATATCCGGTGGATGCCGTTTGCCGGCCGGTCCAGCCAGGTTCTGGTAACGGGTGCGCCGGGCTACTAGGCTTCGGAGCGTAATTAACGGGGCGACTGCCGCGCGGATCCCGCCGGTACGCCGGGCCCACGCGTGCGAGGGAGTGACAATGTACGAGAACTACCCGTCCGCCGCTGGTGGCGGGCAGGTACCTGAGCCAGCACAGCGGCCGGCCCCCCCGACGTCGGTGCAGACCGCCGTCCGGCTCATGTACTCCGGCGCCGTGATCAGCGCGATCAGCTTCATCCTCGGCCTGGCCACGCTCGGAAACCTGAAGCACACCCTGCAGAAGGACCACCCGAGCTACACCACCGCGCACATCAACAGCCTGGTGACCGCCTCGGTGGTGTTCATCATCGTGGTCGGCATCATCGGGGTCGGGCTGTGGGTGTGGATGGCCCGGATGAACCTCAGGGGCCGGAACTGGGCACGGATCCTCGGGACGGTGTTCTTCGCCATCGACACCCTGGATCTGCTCGCCGTCTTCCGGGGGTCGGCCAACGCCATCTCGGCGGTGTTCGCCATCGTTACCTGGCTCGTCGGCCTCGGCGCGGTGATCATGCTGTGGCGCCGCGAATCGACGGCGTACTTCAAGCGGGAACAGATAATGGTGCAGTAGGCGCGCTCCGCCAGGCCAGGCCAGGGCCAGGGGCCGTCGGCGTCACCAGAGGCGGCCAAAAATACGTGAGCGGTGCTTTTTAACCTGCGTCAATACGGCCCCGCCATTGCTGCGGCGGCCCGGAGTATGCAGCTTGGACCTCCGGTATGTAGTTGCGGAGCCGAAGTATGCAGTTGCGGGGCCGGTGTATGCAGTCCGACAGCGTTTGATATGCAGGGATTTCGGCGCCCGGGAATGCGCGGGGCTTTTCCGCTCACGCTTGGTGTTCGTTCTTCCGCACGCACTTCCCGCATGCACTTCCGCTAATAGCGCGTGGGGCGCTGCGCCGCGGGCGTTACGGGCCCGGCCCCGGGCCGCGAAGGTTCCTGTGCGCCCGCCGCTATACCCCGGCTCCTGGGCCCCTATCCCCCGGCGCCCGGCACCCGGCAGTTAGGCCGGCGCTTATGGGCAGACATTTGAGTTATATATATGTCAATAAGTCTGCCCATAAGCGCGGGCCCGCTCAGGCCGGCCGGGGACGCTCCGGGCGGCTGAGCGCGCTCAGGCCCGCTGGAGGTGCTCCGGGCTGGCTGCGGACGGCCAGGGAGTAGCAGGCGATCGCGGCCGCGGCGACGACGTTCAGCGAGTCAACGCCCGCCGCCCGCGCGGCCGGGTCCATCGGGATACAGACGGACTCGTCCGCCTCGTGCCGCCAGCGCGAGGAGAGCCCGTCGCCCTCGGTGCCCAGCATCAGGGCGGCCCGCTCCCCGGGCGGGATCGCGCTGATCGGCACTGCGGAAGGATCGGGGGTCAGGGCCAGCAGCCGGAACCCCGCCGCGCGGATCGTGGCGAGCCCCCCGTACCAATCCGTCAGCCGCGCGTACGGGATGGCGAACACGGCTCCCATCGACACCTTGACCGACCTGCGGTAAAGCGGGTCGGCGCAGCGCGGCGACAAGAGGGCCGCCCCGATCCCGAGCGCGGCCGCGGACCGGAAGATCGCGCCCACGTTGGTATGGTCGACGATGTCCTCCAGGACGACGACGTTCCTCGCCCCCGCCAGCACGTCGGCCACGGCCGGCAGCGGGCGCCGGTCCATGGCCGCGAGCGCCCCGCGGTGCACGTGGTAGCCGGTGAGCTGCTCGGCCACCTGGTCGGGCACGACGTAGGCCGGGGCGCCGAACGCGGCAGCGAGGTCCCCGAGGGTGCCCGCCCGGCGCTCGGTCGCGAGCAGCGAGCGGACGGCGTACCCGGCCGCGACGGCGCGGCGGATGACCTTCTCGCCCTCGGCCATGAAAAGCCCCTGGCCGGCTTCCAGGCTCTTGCGCAGTTCCACATCGGTCAGCCGCACATAGTCGCGGAGCCGTGGATCGCCGGCATCGTTAACATAAAAGAAACGTTGCACCACAACAGTGTCGGGACTGCAGGCCACGATGTCGATTCACAGGCCACGGCGCCGATTCCGTTGTGGCAGTAAGTAATTTATGCCGGCTTCTGCCGATCAACGCTGATATCCCCGGTCCGTCCCCTATGGACTATTTGCCGCCGGTGACGTAAGCAGGGGACATAGGGAGGTCTAGACCGCTGGGGAGAGTGGGCTGTGGTTGACGCATGGATACCGGGCGCGCGGTGCATTCGGGCCCAGGCGGATGGCGGGACGCTGCGAGGCGGCGCGCCACGCGTGGTCTGGCAGGCACTGAGTGCGGATCCACGGCTGATATCGGCCCACTCCGCCGCGCAGCGGCTCGATCAGGAAGGACGCCCGCCACACCTGGTCTGGAACCCGCTGTCCGGTGACATCGCCCAGCTCATCCCCGTGGTCCGGGCCGGCTGCCTGCTCGGCGCGCCGGAGAGCCTGGAGTGCGGGCGGAGCGAGCCGGGTCCATCACCGGCCGCCGAGGCGAACCGGCAGGGCCGGCTGTGCGTGCAGATCGGCGTGGTGGCGTGGCCCCAGAATCCGTTCACCGACGGCCCGATGTACGGCGTGGAGCGCATCCTGAACTGGCTGCAGTCCTGGGGCGTGCCGTGGCGCTGGCCGGCCGGCCGCCCGGCCCCGTTCTCGCAGGCCCGCACCAGCGAGCGCAGCCGCGCCCTCTGGGCGCTCGGCGGCCACTTCGGCGCATCACAGGTTCCCGGCTGGGACGCGGCGGGCCCGGGCGACATCGACATTGACCTGCTGGGCCTGGCCCAGGCCACCCACTGCCAGCCCATCTCCCGGCGTCGCAAACCCAGGCCCGGGATGGCCAACCGGAATCATCGGGTCGCGCTGGGGACGATGCTGGGGCCCGGGATCGACGCAGACGCCGCCGTCCCCTCGCTGGCCGCCAACGCCCCGCACTGAGGCCGTTCCGTCGCCGGGGGCGCCCTCCCGATAGGGCCCTCCCGCTGGGCCGCCCTCCCGCTGGGGGCGCCTCCGTCGCTGGGCGGCGCCGTCGCTGGGCGGCGCCGTCGCTGGGCGGCGCCGTCGCTGGGCGGCGCCGTCGCGCTTGGGGACGCCGCGCCTGGGGCGTGCCCGCCCGGCCCGAACACGCAGCCTCCGGCGTTTACGGGCAGAGTTTCTGGGTCGTATGTGGGTTGGGCCGGAATTAATTTGGCTGGCGGGCGCATGGAAAATGGTTTTCCCGCTTGACCTGCCCCGGATCGGCGTTGGTTTTCCGCAGCGGCTGCGGAAAACCAACGCCGATCATGGAGACACCCGGGAGAGGAAGCGCCTGCGGGCGGGCAATGCCTGGTATGTGCCACGGAAACTCTGCCCGCAAGCAGGGAAGGGCGCCCCGTGGCCTGGCCGGAAAGGCGTTTGACAGGCGCCGGGCGGATGGGGCCGGATAGGGGCATGAGCACCGAGACCCCTTCCCCGGCCCCGCCCCCGGCGGCGTCCCCGGCCCCGCCCCCGGCAGCGTCCAGGGCTCCGCACCCCGCAGCGTCCCCGGTTCCGCATCCGGCGGCGCCCGAGGTTCCCCGGCCGGTCGGATCCGAGGCTCCGCTCTCGGCGACCAGCCGGACGACGCTGCGCCGACACAAGGAGCGCGGCCGGACCAGCCGCAGCGACCTGTACGCCGTCCTCGACGCCGGCCTCATCTGTCACCTGGGCGTGGTGATAAACGGATCGCCGCGCGTGCTCCCGACCACATACGCGCGGTCCGGCGACACGCTTTACCTGCACGGCTCATCGGCCAACGCCGGTTTCATGGCGGCCAACGGCACCGAGGTCTGCGTCACCGTCACGCATCTGGACGGCCTCGTGCTGGCCCGTTCGGTGTTCAGTCATTCGGTCAACTACCGCAGCGCTATCGTGCTCGGCACGGCCACGCTGCTGCGCGGCGACGACGAGCGGATGGCCGCGCTGCGCGCGATCGTCGAGCACCTGGTGCCCGGGCAGTGGGCCGCCGCCCGGCAGCCGGCGGCCAAGGAAATGGCCGCCACCGCGGTGCTCGCCCTGCCGCTCACCGAGGCGTCGGTCAAGGTGCGCGAGGGCGGCCCCGCCGACGATCCCGGCGACATGGCCCTTGACGTCTGGGCGGGCGTGCTGCCCGCGGCGATGACGTTCGGGCCGCCCCAACCAGACCCTGCGCTGCGGCCCGAGATCAGGCTTCCCCCGCACATCAGCCGTTTCCCGGACACCCGGTTCGCGGCGAAGGAGATGAACGGAAACCTGCCAGAATGATTCCGGCCGCGGCCGACACAGCTCAGATAAGGGCCTAGCCTGGGACGATGAACGATCGGCTGGTGTGGATTGACTGTGAGATGACGGGGCTCGACCTTGCGTGCGACGCCCTGATCGAGATTGCCTGCCTGGTCACCGACGGCGAGCTGAACATTCTCGATGAGGGAGTCGACGTGATCATCAAGCCGCCGCCCGAGGCGGTGGATGAGATGATCAACGTCGTCCGGACCATGCACACCACGTCCGGGCTGCTGGCCGAGCTGGGCGAGGGCGTCACGATCGATGAGGCCCAGGAGATCGTGCTCAGCTACGTGTCTATGCACATCAGCGAACCCCGCCGGGTGCCGCTGTGCGGAAACTCGATCGCCACCGACCGCGCCTTCATCGCCCGCGACATGCCGCAGCTCGACGCGTACCTGCACTACCGGATGGTAGACGTCTCCAGCATCAAGGAGCTGGCCCGCCGCTGGTACCCGCGGGCCTACTTCGCCAGCCCGGCCAAGCGGGGCGGGCACCGGGCGCTCGCCGACATCACCGAGAGCGTCCAGGAACTGCGGTACTACCGGGAGGCCATTTTCGTCCCGGAGCCGGGCCCGGACTCGGCGACCGCACGGGAGATCGCCGCCCGGCACGGCGGCGGCGTAGCGGAGAGCCTGCCCGCGACCGAAGCGGAGTTAGCCCGGGGTTTCACGGTCCTATGCCGGGTGCTGTGGCTGTTGGGCCTCGACGCGTTGCTTCAGGGCTTCGACGAAGGCCTGCTCGGCCGGCGCGTTGACCACCACCTGCTTGCGGACCACGGGGACCCCGGTTCGGGTCATGGACTCTCCTCCGCCGCTTGTCCGGCAACATCCACGTAGCTGGCCAGCGCCCGCTGCCAGAAGGTGTCGAGCTGATCGCGCAACGCGGCCACTGCCGCCGGATTGAGCCGGTAGACACGCCTGGTGCCGGCCGCGCGCTCACTGACCAGGCCGGCGTCCTTGAGGACCTTCAGGTGCTGGGAGACCGCCGACCGGCTGACCGGCAGCTCCGCGGCCAGTTGCCCCACCGCTTGCGGCCCGTCGGCCAGGCGGCTGACGATGGCGCGCCGGGTGCCATCCGCCAGCGCACCCCAGCCGTCACTCGCTCGGTCAGGATCCACTAACGGTTGGCATTCCCTAACGGAGCGGCTGACGTCAAGGCCCCGCACGAGGCGGGCGCAGGAAGGGACCTGGACCTGTCACACCTACCGGCCAGAATCACCACCGGCCGACGCACCAACACCGGATCACGCTACCTTCACGGCCGGCGAAAGCTCGAGGTTAGAGCCGGCGGCCGGATTGCCGCTATAATCGTGTAGCCGCGCGGACCCTGGCGGGCCGCGCGTGTCGCTGGAATGCCCGGCAGCTGGTAAATTCGGCATGCCGTGCGGGGAGCGGCGGCGATGGTGGGTGTAGCTCAGTTGGTTAGAGCACCAGGTTGTGGTCCTGGGTGTCGTGGGTTCGAATCCCATCACTCACCCCAATGAAATCGCAGGTCAGAAGGCCCGGCCGAGATGACGGCCAGGCCTTCTGTCTTACCGATGTCCGATTTTGGAAGCGAGCTGGGAACGGGTCTTGGAAATGGGCTCCCGCTGACTGGCCAGGATGCCGTCCAGGACGGCGACCGGGGATCGTGCGGCCAGCAATGCGCGTTCGTGCAGAGATGCCTCCCACAGCTCTTGCAGGCCGTCCCGGAGCTCGGCCCGCATGCGTGGCGCGATGTGGCTGTAGACCCGCGCATGCCTGGCACCTCGTGGCCCATGCGTTCGGACTGAAGGACGTACCGGACGCCGAGGTCGTCAAGCCACGTCTGGTGGCCGTGACGTGGCCCGTGCGCGTCAGGCCGGGCCGCAGTGGCAGCCAGCTCGCCAGCGAAACGGGCTCACCGGGCGGGCCCTCCGACCCCGGGCAGCGATGGCCCCGCGCCATGCGAGGCCTTCGGTATCGATCCCGCCGCATTTCACTCTTGGCGGGTGATGTCGTGTTGTCCCGGCGAGCGCAGACTTGCAACTCGGGTCATCCACCTTGGCGAGCGGCGGGACGCGCATCCGAAGCCCGCGGATGATCCGGCCGCCCGGCAACAGGCACGGCAGCAGCCGGGATAGAGGAACAGCCATGACCCAGCTGGCGGAAGTATTCGCGGTTAAGTGGCACAACTTCAACCTGCGCCGATTCGCCGTCTTCGGGGTCGTGCTGGGGCTGCTGATCGTCGTAGGCGTGCTTCCCCATGACCGGAGGTAGTTCCTCAGCGCGATCTTCGGGGCGCTGTTCGTGGCCCTGGCCGACCCCGGCGGAAGCCACGGCCCCCGGGTGGCCCGGCTGTCGGTAATGGCGGTGGCCGGGGCGCTGCTGACGGCCCTGGGGTTCGGCATCGGCGCCGGTGCCTGGGGATGGGTGGTGCTGGCCGCGTTCGTGGCCACCTTGCTGGGCGGGCTGGCGGTCAAATACGGCGTGCACCGGTTCGTCGCGGCCTACCTGCTCAACGCCTGGTTCATCATCGCCCTCGGCCTGCCAACGCTCCTTTCCTTCAGCTTTCCGGGTCTGTACCGATCCGGCTTGTTCCACGCCGAACCGTGGAAGCAGGCGCTGGCCTGGCTGGTCGGATCGGCCCTGTGGATCGTCTACGCGACCATCATGTGGCTGGTGCACGGGCGCACAGCGGAGCCGCAGCCGGTCGCCGAGATCCCCGGGGACATCTCACCCAGGCCGCTGACCCGGCCACTGATCCTGTTTCGCGGTCATCCGGGCCGTCGCGGTGACGATCGCCATGGCGATCGCCTTCGGACTGAAGCTGCCCGACGCCTACTGGATGCCCATCGCGGCCGTCATTGCCATGAAACCCAGCCTGCAGCAATCCACTCTGGTGGCCGTCCAGCGCGTGGCCGGGACGATCGTGGGCGCCGCGGTGGCGGCCCTGGTCCTCCTGGCGGTCGACAACAGGACCGCCCTCGAAGTCATCGTCGTCGTCCTGCTCGCGCTGGGCGCGTCGATCCGCACCGTGAGCTGCACGTGGTACACCGCCGCCATCGCCGGGGCCGTCCTGATCGCAGCCGACGTACCCCACCCGTCCAACCTCACCGACGAGGGACGCCGGATCCTGTTCACCTTCGCCGGCGTCGGCATCGCCATCATCGTCCTGCTCCTGGCCGGCCTGCTGCAAAAGCGCACCGCCAAAGCGGCACCACAATCACCGCCAGCACCAAAAACACCGCAAGCCCGTACCACCTGACGCCGACAAGGAGGCCTGCACATGAGCGCCAGCGAGTTCGACCAGCTGCTATCGCAGGACGGCATCCTCATGGCCGGGCGGTTCGGCCCGGGCTGGACCGTCACCGACCACAAATGCAAGGGCCTAAATGCTCAACTGGGCCTTGGTACGGCCAGCCGCGCGCTGTCCGTGCCGGGAACGATGCCGCCGGCCGCGACGGCATCGACGCCCTGGGCTAATGCGGCAGTTGGGAAAGCGTCGTGATCGCCGAGATCACGGCGGTGGGCGAGCCATCGATTGCGGTGCAGGCCGGCAAGTAGGACCTGGCCCCGGGCAGCCACGCGGAAATGGTCACATGGTCCGGATAACCGGGCGGGCTCACCCGAAGACGCACATACGGTGCGGGGCAGTGAGTGCTGCTGCCAACCGGCTCGTCACTGGCCGCCACCACCGCATAGGCGGAATCTCCTGGCTTGAGTACCACGACAGGCAGCGGGGCAGCGTAGCGCCAGGCGCCGAACATGGTCGACTGCGCGTGCTGCGCAGAGGTGGCCCTCCCGGCAGCCGTGAGCGCCACCACGACAGGCCAGCCGGTCATACGGCACGGGATGCGGCCCTCATCGGTGAATTTGAGGTAGCCACCCGCCTGGCCGCCCAGGGCTCCGGTATTGGTGAGAGTGACGCTGAGCTGAGAGGTCGGGCACGCGCTGATGCTGGCGGGGGACGAGGAATTCCCGGCCGGTGACACCGGATTGCTGGCCGCTGACGGCGAATCCGGCGACTTAGCCGAAGCCGTCGAAGTTCCGGTGGACGAGGCGGCCGGGGAGGCCTGGCTGCCGCACCCGGTCACAGCGAGGCCGCACGCGGCCACGGCGAGCACGCCCGTAACAGCGGCGCGGCCCCGGCCACGGCCGACGGCGAGCCGGTCGCGGGCCGCCGATCGTGCCGCGGGCTCACAGATCAGCTGAAACCTCATAGCGTCTCCCTCCGTTGCCCGCGGGCTTACCGGCCCGGACTCGCGATGCGGTCGCGCGCCCGGGACCAGGCGGCTGCGCCATCCCGGCCAGGCGGCCCGGCATGGTGACGGTCCGGTCCGGCCAGGGCACCTCCGGTGCCCGGCTGTCCCACAGTGATATGTGTACAGCAGGTAGCGGGCTGTTTACCCGACGGTTAACCCGGAATATCACGGCCTGGCTGGCCTGGCCATCGGCCGGCGTGAACCAGAACTCGTCGGTGCATCCGGTCCGCCGATGCCGGACCACGGGGCTGAACGGGCCGACCGAGGCCGCCATCGCGGCGAACGTCTCGTACCCGGCCAGCGCGCCGAGCATGGCCTGCGTCCGGCGCAACAGCGGCCGCTGGCAGATGGGAGTGCGCACGGGCATACGCACGCTCAGCACAACCAGGGCAATCCCGCCGGTGATGATGCCGGCCATGAACCAGCCTGGCTGGGACGCCACCGCGCCATCGGCCCGCACCAGGGCGTCGGCGACACCCGTGCCGGACAGCAGGGCGCCGCGGGCGACCGAATGCCAGGTGACCGAGTCCGCCGCCGTTTCTGCTGTGGCGCGCCACCGGATACAGCCGCAGCCGCCCGGAACCCGCTTGACGAGCACGTATCCAAGCAGAGCGCAAAATACAGCCCCGAGAACGGCCATGCTGGCCCCGCCCACCGCTCGAAACGCTCCACTGCAGACGAGCACGCCTGCCGCGCACTCCACGCCACCGGCGGCCCAGGTGAGGTGCCGCCACCGATGCCGCCGTATCCGCAGTGCTCGCCTGATGGCCGTGGTGTCATCGAGGCCCCGTACGCCGCGATACAGCTTGCCTGCCCCGGCCACGGCGAGGGTCACGCCGCAGCTGACGGCACAGCCGGCGGTGACGGACGCTGTGACCTGATTAATGCTGATCACCCAGCTCGGTTTCTAGGGATATGACTTGACGCGGAAGCAGTAATTGGCCGTATTGAACCCAGGGGCACCCAGATCGAGATCGACATTCGCCGAGTAGCGGCACGCGGTCTGCTCACCGAATTGCCAGAGCTTCGTCGGCACCGTCGCGCATTCCTCCGGGTCCCAGCCGGGCGGCCGGGACACGCTGCCGCACGGCTCACCCTCGTTCGACCAGATAGCGCTGGGGACCTCGACACCCTTCGCCTTGGCAATGGTCGAACAGTTGGGATAGGGCGCATACGGGTTGCAGTACAGGCCGGGGTACAGCGGATAGGTGCCCAGGCCGGCAAAGTTGTAGTCCGCTATATAGCTTGCCCAGGCGTTCCAGTAATTTGAGCTCAGAGAGGTCGAATACTCCTGGTCGAGCCAGCAGTAGAGCTGATCGTTCGCGGGCAGCTCGAGCGGGCCGACCGAGTGGTAGGCGGAGAGCATGGCCGCCGCGAAAGCTTGCGCGTCGGCCTGGCCTTCCGCCGCGGAGCCACTGAGCCGGGACTGCGTGGGAGCGGAAATGCAGCCCACGTACGGGGCCCCGCTGTCCCAGGCTCCCTGGCTTTCCCCGACAGCATCGTCGTTGAACAGGTCAGCGGCCGGCGATGGGGTGAAGTAGCGAATCCAGAAGTTCGGGTCCGTGCCGAATTCAGCGTGCGCCGGCGCGTAGGTGTCTTGTATCCGTCCTGCGGTGTCATATCCCGTCATGCCGGCATCCTCCGTGGGGTTACGTGCCTGCGTGTTCCGGTCCATCAGAAGACAGCCGACACGTAGAGGCTGGTGTCCGCGGTTGCGAGGGGGGCCAGGGAAGGAGAGAAGAACGCGAGCCGCGGGCTCTCCGGCCGCACCGCGAGCAGGGTCCCGCTGGGCAGCTGATAGAGCCCCGCGTAGTGGCGGCCCTCGCTGTAGGCCGCGGTAAGCCGGCCGGACGCCACCTCGTAGGCGGAAAGGCCACCGGCGGCTACCGGGCCAAGGACGTAGAGGGTGTCCCCTTCGGGTGAGAGCACCGCCTTGTTCCACGGTGCGCCGAGCGGCGACGCAGGGGCCGGGAACTCGACCTGGGCCTTGACATCGAATGAGCGCGCTGGATCGGCGATCACGGCGATGCCGTTCCCCGGCTTGGCCATAAAGACCGTCCCGTCCGTGCGGGCCTGCATGGTGACGGCGCTCGGCTTGGCGCGCACGCGGCTGAACGCTGCGATGCCCAGCTCGGTCACCTCTCCAGTCTGAGCGGAGCAGACGTGGACGTCGCGGCCCCTGACCAGGCGGGCCACGTCACCGGTGGGCAGGGCCAGAACAGGTTCCCCACCTGGCCACGGCGCGGGAGCCGGGACCGAGAACCTCGCCGTCCCCGAGCCCAGCGGGAACGCGCTCACCCGGGACAGCGGCGCCTGGGCCCGGATCTCGGCCGAGTCGCCTGGCTGCGGCTCCCGCGTTGTCCAGAGCAGGAGATCTGAGCTGTTGGCGACCGCGGTGGACAACGCCAGCGCCGGATCGTCGGACAGATGGAACGGTCCCGTGAAGACCCCGCTGTCCTGATGGAAATAAGCGAGCGCATGATGTGACCGCCAGGTGGTCGCCCATCGGGCGGTCGTGCCTCCGGAACGGGCATCCCGCTTGGATACCAGGCGGCGGGCGACGGGGACGGTAATGGCCAGGACGACGGGCATGATCGCAGAGCCAGCAGCGAATACCGGTGTCACCAGGATGTTCGCATCATTCGGGACGCCCGTCAGGGTCACCGACCCCTGCCGATGGACGGCAGCGGAGGTGCAGTCGAGCAGGGTCAGGGTCACTTTCGCCCCGTCGGGCACCGTATCCACGGTGGCCAGGGCCATCAGGGCCTGATCCGGCGACGAGACCGGCGCGGCCGCCAGCCCGGAGGCGACCGGGACCGCTCCCGGCGAAGATGCTGTCCGCGACACCGGGTACGTCGCAGCAGCGAGGGATCCACTCCGCGCTGCCCCCGGGGCAGGCGTTCCGTAAACGAACGCGAACCGGGAGGTGGCCTTGGAAGACGGGGCAGGCCGGGTGCCCGAACGGCCGCTCAGGTCCGGCAGCGCGAGGAGGGCGCCGACGCCAACCCCGCCCGCCAATATCTCGCGGCGACTGAGCCAAGGCTCATAACGGTCGATCCTGGGGGAATCGGCTACCGTTCCCCGCCTTGGCCAGCGCACAGTCATATGCCCCCGCATGCATCACGGACTAAGTGGTTCCTAAAGACAGAGACCCGGCGTCTTCTTATTTCCCCAAGGGGAAATTACTCGTACCAAGGCCCCGACAACAGCCCCATCGGCACCCATAAAGGTGTGCCGTACTGGTCGATCATGATCTCCATGCCGACACCTTAGCGGCCTCGTAGCCCGGGACCAGTTAACGCCGCTATGACACGCCGTGACCTGTTCTTTCACCGCCGGCTGGCTGGCACCGCTCGTGCCGAACCTGCGGCTGGAAGGTGGTACGCCAGTGCGGCAGCCGAACCCGCAGCGCCCCGAAAGCGGCCCTGTGACCGCGACCAGAGCGCTGGGCCAGGGGGAACGGGGCGGCCGGCCAAAGCGTTCGCGGGGCCGCTTTGGCCGGCTGGTTCACCTGAGCCTGGTCCTGCAGGTCAGGACGGGTCAGCCCGGGGACCCACCGGTCCCCGGGCTGCTCAGTTCAGTCGTGGCTGGTCAGGTACTCAGCCGGTGACCTTGGCCCAGCCGGTGAAGGTGGGCGACGGGCCCGGGGACGCAGGCCAGGCTCCGGTGCTCAGGTAGACCTGGCTGTCGGCGCCCAGCCCGACGGTCTCTGTGTGCGGGCCGCCGATGACGGTTGCGTTCGCGGCGCCCAGGCTGCTGGTGAAGTTGCCGACGGGGTTGGTCGTGACCAAGTGCCAGCCCGGTGTGCTGGCGTTGAATACGTGGTAATACGGGCGGTGGTCGGTCCCGCGGGCGAACCCGACGAGCGCGCCCGGAACGGTGGTCAGTGCGGGCGTGACGTCCGTGTAGCCGTACGTGTCGGTCGTGCGGAAGACGTTCTGCCCTGCTTGCGCGATGTACATCTGGTTCGGGGTTCCACCGCTGACCACGAGCACGAAGCTGAGGCCGTTGATGTAGGCGACGGCGGGCCCGGTTCCGGCGAGCACGTCGCTGTTGGGTGGAGCGCCGATCTTATGCCAGCTGCCCCACCCGGACGCGTTATGGTCGCGGGCCCAGATGTTCCCGTCACTGGCCCGGGCGTACACCGAGTAATCGCCGCTGGTGGCGCCGCGGGCCACCGCGCCGGGCTCGGGGCCGACGGTGAGGCCGGCCGGCGCGCTCAGTGAGCTCCAGGAACTCCAGGTGGTGCCGGTGCGCGTCGCGTACCAGACCGCGCCCGCGGCCTCGCCGAACAGAACGATATGAGTGCCGTCGTAGGCGCCGGACACGCCGCCGACCACTACCCCGTCGCTTACCTGCGTCGCAGTTCCGGTTGGGGACTTGGTCCAGACCGTACCGTTGCCTGCGGTGTAAAAGATGTTTACGCCGATGGCGGTGCCGGCCACGACACCTGGATCGACGCCCGCCGCCGGGGGCGGTGGCGCCGCAGATGCGGCCGTCACGGACGCCGCGACCAGGCCGATCGCCGCCACCGACGTGACCAGCCCGGCCGCCACGCGCCGTCTCCAACGTGCCGCAGACGGTACGGAGGCTGCCGGAGATCGTTCGGGGTCCCCGGTCCAGATTGATCTCATGTGTGCATTCCCTTCCCAACGTGGTGCACCCGGCGCTCACCGGTAGGTCGGGCAGAGCGTGCTTCCCGCATCCCCTTGCCGCCATCACAGTTCCCCTGAAATGAACAGCCCCCGGTATGGCGTCAGACGTCCGGCATCCAGCCGACGTATCACCAGTATGTAACGTGCACGCACACAGACATAAGAGCGAAAGCCCGAATCCAGCAGGTATTTTTTGCGAGTTTCCTATATTCACTCAGGGGAAAGGGTTGGCTCCTGTTAGGGAAGGCGCCCATGTGATTTGCGGGCGGATATGACCGTATTCCCGGGTGGTATCTCGCGCCGCCGTACTCCTTGCGTTTCCCCGCGACCGGTAATACCCGGACGCTGATGACGGTCCGCCGTTACGTAATCATCTTGTGTGATCAATACGCTGCAGCCAAAGAATAACGCTTTGTTAGGCCACGCTGACGATGCGCAAACTAGTGCCGCGTCAGGCCACGTTCACCTGGCGAGACGCGCAGGAAGCCCGTTGCGATACCGCGCCTCATTCCGGCCCCCGCAGCGCCTGGAGAGCGGCCTGGAAGTACTGCAGGCGAGTCTGGAGATTGCTGGAGTATGGGCCGCCGGCCGACGGCATGTCACCGGTCTGCGCCGCAGACCGCAGCGCCTGGAGGGAAGCGAGTACATCGTCGACACGGGCACGCTCATCCTCGGTAGGAGCTGCCTCGCGCAGCGCGTACAGCGTCTGGGTCAGATCATCCGCGCGGCGCTGGATATCGGCCCAGCGGGCGGCCGCATCCCCGGCACCGTACTGGCCCGGCAGGCTGGCCACGTAAACCGCATCGTGCAGGGCTGATCCCTTCGCGAAGGCATTCACCGCCATCTCCCGCCAGGTCCGGTTTCTCGCGGCACGGCGGCGGGCGGCCTGGCTGATCAAGGTGATCAACCCGGCGATGACGATCACGGCGAGGAGTGCCCACAGCCACAGCAGGGACGCGGCACCGGGTGCGGGCGCTGGCGAGCCGCTGACCGTGGGCGTGGGCGTGGCGCGGTCGGCGTGGCGGTGGTCGGCGTCACGGTCACGGCGGGCGGGGTCGTAGCGGGGGTGGTGGCGGTGACAGAGGGCTGGACGGTGGTGGGTGCAGCGGTCGGGCTGCCCGGAACGACGCTGGCGCTGCTGTCCGGGGACGTGCGGGCACCCCCGGACGGTGACAGCCTGCCCTTAATGCTGCTGGCCTGCGCGCAGCCCGCCGCAATGCCGGCCGCAGCCAGGAGCACGATGACCAGAAGGAACGCCCGTCGCAACCGCTGCGCAAAGGTATTCATCATCCCCATCCCCACCGGAAGCCTCCCCGCCCGCGGACATCCCGTCAAGCCCCGCGTCTGCCTGAAATGGTTCACGGAAGAGCCGCCCGGCCGGATGTGTACACGAATATCGGCCCCTTTTGGCGGAAAGCCCGGGCGGCTAACTTGGGAGGCGGCCTGTCATTACTGGCTTGGGGGGTGCCGGATGACTATTGCCACGTCGGCCGAGCGGCCATCATGGACCTGAACCGGGGGCTGGAAGACCTGGTAGCCGTGGCGCTGGTGGCCGCGCTGGCGCCGCTGGTGGTCGCTGCGCTGCCGGGGCCGCGCATTCCGCAGGTAGTGATTTTCCTTCTCGGCGGCGTGCTGATCGGCCCGCATGTACTGGGTGTGGCTGAGACGTCCAACATCCAGCTGCTCTCCAACATCGGGCTGGGCTTTTTGTTCCTGCTGGCCGGCTATGAGCTGGATCCCCGGCTGCTCCGGCGACGACCGGGCAAGCTGGCCATCGCTGGCTGGCTGATCTCGGCCGCCCTCGCCGTGGGGGTGGCAGCGGGGCTGGCCGCCGCGGGTTACATCAAGGACTATGTGCCGGTCGGGCTGGCTCTGACCACCACGGCACTGGGCACGCTGCTGCCTATCCTGCGTGACAATGACATGCTCACCGGCCCGTTCGGTGGGTACGTGTACGCGGCCGGCGCCGTCGGGGAGCTATTTCCCATCGTGGTCATCGCGGTGTTCCTGACCCAGCGGGGCCATTTCGTGGCCCTGGCCTCGGTAGCGGCGGTCGGGGTAATCGCGATCGCCCTGTCCGCCGCACCGTGGCTGGCCCGGAGCAGCGCCGTACAGCGGATCATCCGGGAAGGCCAGGACGCGACCGGGCAGACCACACTGCGCTGGGCCGTGGTGCTGCTGTTCCTTCTGCTCGCCGCCGCAAGCCGGTTCGGCCTGGATGTGGTACTCGGCGCCATGCTCGCCGGCATCGTGCTGCGCAACTGGACCCGCCACCTCAACATAGACACCAGCGGCCTCGAGCATAAGTTCGACGCGGTTGGCTATGGCGTCTTCATTCCAATTTTCTTCATCTCCTCGGGAATGACCCTCAACCTGAAGGCGATCAGCCAGGATCCGCTGCGCCTGCTCGTCTTCTTCCTGCTGCTGCTGGTCGTCCGCGGCCTGCCCTCGCTGGTGATCTACCGGCGCGCCCTCGGGACCAGGCAGCGGGTAGAGATGACGTTCATCACGGCAACCTCCCTGCCCCTGCTGATCGCGCTGGCCGAGATCGGTGAACACGACGGGGTCATGCTGCCCGCCACCGCGGCCGCCCTGGTTGGCGCGGGCGTGCTGTCGGTCCTGGTCTATCCCCTTATCGCGGTGGGGCTGCACCGGTCAGCACCGCTCAGTCCCGCCGATCTCGGGATCACCCCGGCCGAGACGGCCGCCGGGCCCGGCGCACCACCGGAGATTCCCGGCCAGCCCGGCCAAGACGCCCAAGGGCTTTAACCGCCGCTATCAGAGCCGCTCTGATCATGACGGGGCGCTCTCAAGCTTGTTGCGGTATGAGCCAGGCCGGCCGGGTGCGGCGGTGCAGGCGCCGGCGAAGACGGCGATGGCATCGGCCACCCGCGCGAGCAGGGCCTCGGCGTCGCCGAGACGGCCGATGATCGCATTCTGGTAGTCCATCACCAGGAGCGCGGCGTGCCGGGCGTCGATGGCGGGAGTGGGGTCGGTCATGGGAGCTTCCTCTTTCGCTGAGTTCTGGGTGACTGGATCCCGGAGCCGGCGGTCGGCGAGGGTCATGAGGAGCGTCACGGCACTGACCGCGATCATGATGACCGCGATAACGTGCAGGCCGTGATCGGTGACGCTGGTGCGGAACGTGATGCTGATGAGTGCTGAGGAGGCGATCGAGCCGATGTAGCCGAACGTGCGGAACAGGCCGGAGGCGGTGGCGATGAGCAAGCTGTTGATCGGGTTGAGCGCGGACCCCATGAAAAGCGGGGTGGTGAACCGCCACGAGAACGGGTTACCGGCCCCGGCGGACGGCACCGGCGCGGCCCGGCGCGAACGGACGGTCATGCGGTCTCCCGTGCGGGACCGGGGTCAGCACCGGCCGGGCGCGTCAGCGCTTCAGCCCGGGGGCCGTGCCCGTGCCCGTGGCCGTGCCCGTGCGCCGTGCCCGTGGCCGTGCCCGTGGCCGTGCCCGTGGCCGTGGCCGTGGCCGCGCTCGCGGGCGCGGGCTGGCGGCCGCCGCGCAGCAGCGAAGCGAGCGCGGCCAGCACCGACAGGCCGGCGGCGACGGCGAAGACCACCGTCAGCCCCTGGTGGAACGGCGCGGAGATCAGGTTCGGGAAGAACTCCCGGCCGGTCAGGACGTGCTGGCTCGCGGCCGGAAGGGACGCCAGCGCATCGGCCGACGCCAGCAGGTGCTGCACCGGGTTCACGCCCAGGACCGCCGCGAACAGCGACGACACCGGCGGCAGGGTGCCGATCTGATGAGCGATGGCGTGCGGGACGCCCTGGCGCTGCAGGCCGGCGGTGAGCGTCGTCGGCAGGCTGCTGGCCAGGCCAGCGATCATGAGGGAGAAGAACACGCCGATAGACAGGGCGGTGCCGGAGTTCTGGAAGGTCGAGCGCATCCCGGACGCCGCGCCGCGCTGCCGGGCGGGCACGCTGCCCATGATGGAGGAGGAGTTGGGCGCGGCGAACATGCCGCTGCCGATGCCGTTCGCCGCGATCAGCACCGCGAAGGCCCAGTAGGGGAAGCTGACGGGCAGCAGCATCAGGCCGACGAAGCTGCCGCCGAAGACCACCATCCCGGCGGTGGCGATCCCCCGGGAGCCGAACCGGTCGGACAGGTATCCCGCGACGGGGCCCGAGACGAGGAAGCCGGCGGTCAGCGGCAGCAGGAAGATGCCCGCCCACAGCGGCGTGTCGCTGTAGGTGTAGCCGTGCAGCGGCAGCCAGATGCCCTGCAGCCAGATGATCAGCATGAACTGCAGGCCGCCGCGGGCGATGGACACCGCCAGGCCCGCCAGGTTGCCGGCCGTGAAGGCCCGGATGCGGAACAGGCTGAGCTGGAACATAGGCTCGGCGATCCTGGTCTCGATGACGCCGAAGGCGGCCAGCAGTGCGACGCCGCCGATGAGGCCGGCCAGCACCCAGGGGTTCGTCCAGCCCATCGTGTGGCCGCCGTACGGCTGGATGCCGTAGGTGACGCCGATGAGGACCGCGCTCAGCCCGACGGCGAAGGTGACGTTGCCCCACCAGTCGATGCGCGCGCGGTGCCGCTCCCCGTTGTCCCGGAGCCGGAGGTAGGCCCACACCGTGCCGTAGATGCCGACCGGCACGTTGACCCAGAACACGGCGCGCCAGTCGATGGCGGCCAGCAGGCCGCCCGCGACCAGCCCGACAAACATACCGGCCAAGCCTGCGATCTGGTTGGTGCCGAGGGCGAAACCGCGCTGATCGGAGGGGAACGCGTCGGTCAGGATCGCGGCCGAGTTGGCCATCAGCATGGACCCGCCGATGGCCTGGAGCACGCGCCAGCTGATCAGCCAGAGCGCGCCGTGGCCGCCATCGAACGGGTCAAAGGACAACAGGATCGAGGCGACGGTGAAGACGACGAAGCCGGCGTTGTAGATCCTGACCCGGCCGGACATGTCCCCCAGCCGGCCCACGGCCACCACCAGCACGGCCTGGACGAGCCGGTACCCCATGATCATCCACAGCAGGTAGCCGATATTGCCCGGCGCCAGCGGATCCAGGTGGATGCCGCGGAAGATCGCCGGCAGCGCGATGATGACGATCGACCCGTCGAGTGTGGCCATGAACATGGCCGCGGTGGTGTTGGCCAGCGCGACCCACTTGTAGCGGTCGCCGGTGCCGGTCGTGGGCGCCAATGAGCCGTCCTCCATGTTGTGCCCGGGCCGCCGTCAGATGCTCTCGGCCAGCCGGTCGAGCAGCGGTGCCGCCGCTTTCAGCTGCCTGAGCTCCGCGGGCGTGAAGCTGGCGGACAGCGCCCTGGCCAGCTGCTGGGTCCGCGCGTTGCGCTTGTCCTGGATGACCCGGCGCCCGGCGCCGGTGACCGACAGGACCACCCGCCGGCCGTCGGCCGGATCGGGATGCCGCTCGACCAGGCCGCGTGCTTCCAGCGCGGCCAGCGTCGCCCCCATCGACTGGGGGCTGATCTGCTCCAGCTTGGCCAGCGCACTCGAGGTGGCCGGCCCGCCGCGGTGCAAGCGGGTCAGGGCCGAGGACTCGGGCAGCGTGAGCTCGCCGTCGACAGGCACCTGACGGAGCCGCCGCAGGAGCAGCCCGATGCTCTCCCGCAGGACACCGGCGATCTCGGTGACGTCCAGATCCTCATCCATTCATTAAGCCTAAACTGATAAGGCTGGGCTTATCAAATTGATCAGGCTGACCTTATCAATCGGCGAGAGGCGGCGCGCGGCGCGGCGGCCGCGGGGGCGAGGCCAGCGAGCGGGGCGAGGCCAGCGAGCGGGGGCGAGGCCAGCGAGCGGGGGCGAGGCCAGCGAGCGGGGGCGAGGCCAGCGAGCGGGGGCGAGGCGGCGGGGCGAGGCGGGGGCGAGGCGACAGGCGCGGAGGCGCAGGTCAGGGCACAATGCGGGCGTAACGGGAGCAATGGACAAGCGCGGGCGGCGGATTTACGCTCCGCGCATGAGCGTGACCCAGGCCCCGTTGTCCGGGCTGGCGGCCGCGCTCATCGGGCTGGCAGCCCTCGTCCTGGTCACTCTGAACGTGACCTGGCGCGTCGTCCGGCACCTCACGGTGATGGCGCATGAGGGAGCGCATGCGGTGGTCGGCGCGGGAATGTTCTTCCGCGACTTCAACGGGATCGAGCTGCAGTCAAACGCCGACGGGGGAACCTACGTCCCCACCTATGGCCTGGGCGGCATCGTCATCTTCTTCGTGGGGTACCTGGGCCCGAGCCTCTTCGGGCTGGGCGCGGCCAAGCTCATCGAGACCGGGCACATCGTCGGGGTGCTCTGGATCGCCCTGGTCCTGCTCGGCGTCCTGCTGGCCGGGCTGCGCTGGTCGTTCGGGATCTTCACCGTCCCGCTGATCGGGTTCCTCGTCTACCTCAGCATCCGCTACACGCCGATGCCGCTGCAGATCGTCGCCGCCTACGCGATCACCTGGCTGCTCCTGCTGTCCGGGGTGGCCCGGATCCTGGAACGGAATGTCAACGCGGACGACGCGGCTAAGCTGCGCGGAATCACCGGCCTCCCGCGCTTCCTCTGGTTCCTGCTATGGCTGGCGGGCTCGCTGATCGCGGTCGCCGCCGGCGGCAAGTGGCTGATCCTGCGGACCTGACCGGGTCCTCGCCAGCGCCCCCAGCGGGACAGGCACGTCAGATCGCGGCTCGGCGGGAAACGGGGGGCTCCCCGGGAACCGTGGCCTCCTCCGCGGCCGGGGTCTCCCCCGAAACCGGGCGCCCGGCAGCCGGGGGCCGGGGAGCCGGGGACTCAGCGGCCGCGGCCTCAGCAGCCGGGGACCCGGGAGCCGGAGACTCAGCAGCCGCGGGCCCGGAAGCCTGCGGCGGCGGGAACAGATCCTGGGGGACCTGGTCCAGGGCGATGCCGAAGTGCTCGCGGTAGGCGGTCAGGACGGCGGCGTCGTCGGGCAGCTGCCGTTCGGTGCGTTCGCCGCCTCCGGTCGTGATCAGGGTGCGGCCGCTGATGGAGACCCGGCCGTCATTGGTCAGCCGCGAGCAGATGGTACTGCGGGTGAAGTGGGACGCGGGTGAGGTCGCCTGCCACCAGCAGGTGGGGGCAAAATCGGCGAGGGACCGTTCCCGGCGCTCGATCCGGTACTGCGGCTTGCCGTCCTTGAGCACGTCCACGTCGCCGTCTTCGGTGTCGGCGAGCAGGAATCGCCCGGCGGGGTCGTCCTGCTCGTGCCGGCTGTCATAGAGCAGCGGGTACACGCTGTGGCTGCCGAACCCGACATCGATGAGCCAGGGGCCGCTGGCGTCGCTCGCGTGCACGACGAGCGCCATGTGGTCGAACGGCGGCCCGGCCCGCCCTTCGCCATAGACGCGGGCCGCGACGCGGCGCACCTGGGCCCCCATCGTCTCCAGGAGGATGGCCATCGCCCCGTTGAGCTCGTAGCAGAAGCCGCCGCGCCGCCGGTGCACGATCTTGTGGATCAGGTCATGCTCGGCCAGCACGATCGGCTCGCCCAGGTGGATGCTCAGGTTCTCGAAGGGCACCGTCATCTGGTGCGCACGGTGCAGGACATGCAGATTCACCGCGTCAGCGGTGTGCGGTCGCGGCACGGCCAGGCGCCCGAAATACGCGTCAAGCGTCGTCTCGTCCATCAGCCCCCTCCAGGCGACACGCCCATGCCGTTGATCGCCCCTGTGCACTGATCATGGCAGGATTAATCGTTTGTGCGTGTTATATACGTTTGATCGGTGGACGAAACAGACTGGGAAGACCGTATTTCGGCGGCCTGGGAGTCGTCTGGCCGCCTCAGCGGGGCCGATTTCCTCGCGCTGATCGAGAAGCTGGCCGCTGAGCTTCCCGCGGGCAGCGGGATCGGGTACTACGAGCGCGCGTCATCGCTGGACTCCACGGGGCACGAGGATATGGCCGTGCCGCTTTACCGGCGGGCGCTCGAGATCGGGCTGGACGAGACGCGCCGCCGCCCGGCGGTCATCCAGCTGGCCAGCTCGCTGCGCAACATCGGGCAGCCGGAGGAGAGCGTCGCGCTGCTGACGGCCGAGATCGAGGCCGGCTCGGACGAGCTGGACGGCGCAGTGCTGGCCTTCCTGGCGCTGGCCCTGGCCGACACCGGCCGCGAACGGGAGGGGCTGTCGGCCGCCCTTGCGGCGCTGGCCCCGCACCTGCCGCGCTACCAGCGCGCGGTGGCGGCGTACGCCGGGCTGCTGGCCGAGCCGGCGACGGGCACCTGACGACAGCGTGCCACGGGCCCCCATGCCGGACGGCACGGGGGCCCGCGGGGGTTCTGCTCAGTGCGGGGTTTACGCCGCCGCTAGAGGCTCAGGGGGCCGCTGGCGTCGAAGTACGTGCGCACCGACGAGGGAATGATCCTGTTGGTGTCGCACTGGCCGTGGTGGTCCCGGCCGGTGATCGCGGTGAACTTGACGTACGAATGGCCGCTGCCGGACGCGCTGGAGTACGCGCCGGTGCCGCCGCTGATGGTGTAGTCCGAGTTGGCCGACAGGACGATGGTGCACGACGCCGGGTAGAGGTGCTCGTGCCCGTAGTCGGTGTGGCTCACGTACAGGTCCCCGTGGCTCAGGTGGATGATGTCACCCGGGTTCGGGCCGAACAAGTCGATCAATCCGTGGTCGTTGATGACGCCGTGGGCGTAGAGCGGCACGACCCCGGGGTGGCCGTAGTACTCGCCCGTCCCGAACCCGTGGAACGTTTCGTAGCTCGGCGGCTTCTGGTGGTGCGCCGTGCTGGCCATCGCGGGGGCCGCGCCGGCGGCGGCGAACGCGCCCATGACCATCCCCGGCACCGCGATCGCCGTCGCGAGCTTCCGCGCTCTTCCCCTGATCCCCATCTATGCCCTCCCCATGTACGTGCTACGTGTGAAACGCCGGCTTTCCGGCATTCCGCCCATATACACCCGGTTATTAACTAATAGCTCTAAGTAATCACCGGGCCGGAAGTGATTATGCATGACCGGCCGCTATTGCGCCACAGGGACCTACGTCCCGACACGCCGCAAACGGCACCGAAACGGCCCAGGTAATTCCGAAATTGTTATGGCGGGGCGCCGGGGCCCGGAAAATCACTGGCGCGGCCAGCGGGCGGCGTGGCCATAATGCGGGCAGCGCGGGGATGACGGCGGGCGGGACGGGATGACGGCAGGCGGGACGGGATGACGGCAGGCGAGACAAGGATGAAGGCGGGCGTGACGGGGATGAAGGCGGGCGTGATGAAGGCGGGCGTGGCGGGGACGCCGGTGACCGTGCGCCCGCTGGCCCGGGCCGACCTGGCGCGGCTGAGCGGCTGGCTGGCCGAACCGCACGTGGCTCGGTGGTGGCGCGACCCGAGCGACCTGGCCGCCGTGCAGGCCGCCTATCTGCCCAGCATCGACGGCACCGACCCGACGGAAGTGTTCGTCATCGAGGCCGAGGGCCGGGCCGCCGGCTTCATCCAGCGCTACCTGACCGCCGACGATCCGGACTGGGACCGCGCCGTGCAGGCCACCGGCGCCGTCACCGGGTGCACGGCCGGCATCGACTACCTCATCGGCGAGCCCGGGCTGTGCGGCCGGGGTTACGGGGCCGCCGCCATCTCGCTGTTCACCGCGCTGACCTTCCGCCGCTACCCGCAGGCCGGCACGGTCGTGGCGGCCCCGCAGCAGGACAACGTCGCGTCCTGGCGTGCCCTGGAGCGGGCCGGGTTCAGCCGCTGGTGGAGCGGCCAGCTCGACTCCAGCGACCCGTCGGACGCCGGAGCCGCCTATCTGTACGGGACGGCCCGGCCGCCGCGGCCCGGCTAAGAACCCGGCTCTGCTCCCCGGGCGCCCGGTAATCCGTTCACTCCCAGCCGGGTGACCGGTCCAGGACGTCGCCGTCCCGGACGGACGGCATCAGCCGGGCCGCAGTCTCCAGCAGCGCGGCGTGCATGAACGCCTGCGGGATGCTGGCGCGCAACTGCCGCTGGGCCACGTCGTACTCCTCGGTGAACAGGCCGCTCGTCCCGCAGCCGGACCGGGAGCGCTCGAACAAGCGCAGCGCCTCGGTCCGCAGCCCCTGCTGGTGGCCGGCCAGGGCCAGGAAGAACCCGGGCGTCAGTCATGGGACATCTGCTGCCCGCAGTTCTGCGTGTTACCCGCGGCCCCGGGAGATCCGGCACGGCCCCGGCGGCCGGCCGGCCAGCCTGGGCGGCCCGGCGCCGGCCGCGACCGGCTGACGGCCCGGGGCACGGGGCTTGCGTGGCGTTTGCCCGCTTTTGACACCTGATTTGGTAACATCGCGTCTCAGCAGGGCACTGACGGCTACCGGCCGGAGGTCTGATGAGCACTGGTGCTTCGCCCGAAGATGCTCCAGGTCTCGGTCTCTCCGCCCGGGAGGCCGAGATCATGTCCCTCATTGCCGGAGGCCGCACCAACGGCGAAATCGCCGCTCAGCTCTTCCTCGCCGAGAAAACCGTCAAGAATCACGTGAACCGGATCTACGCCAAGCTGGGCGTGGGATCGCGGGACGCCGCTATCACCCAGTGGCGGGGGAACGGGAAAACGCCGGCCACCGCGTAGCCGCGGGCAGCGGTCAGCGGGGCCGGCCCGGCGCCGATCCCTCTGGCCTCAATCCCCCTGGCCTCAATCCCCCTGGCCTCAATCCCCCTGGCCTCAATCCCCCTGGCCTCAATCCCCCTGGCCTCAATCCCCCTGGCCTCAATCCCCCTGGCCTCAATCCCCCTGGCCTCAATCCCCCTGGCCTCAATCCCCCTGGCCTCAATCCCCCTGGCCTCAATCCCTGCGGCTGGTCTCGATCCATCTGGTCAGGGCATATGCCGATGCGGACAGGTACGCTCCAGCCCGCATTCAGGTTTCTCTCAGCATGACGGGTGAGAATATGGAGCATGGAAATGCTGACCACTGATGAGAAGCAGCGGACGGACACCCGGCTGCTCGTGGTCGAGGACGAGCCGAACATCCTTGAGCTGCTTTCCGCCAGCCTGCGCTACGCCGGTTTCGACGTGGTCACCGCGGCGGCGGGCACCGAGGCCGTGCAGGCCGCCCAGCGGCACCGCCCTGATCTCATCGTGCTCGACGTCATGCTCCCCGACATGGACGGCTTCGACGTCGTCCGGCGGCTGCGCAGCGGCGGCGCCCGCGTGCCCGTGGTGTTCCTCACCGCGCGGGACGCGACCGAAGACAAGATCCGCGGCCTGACCCTCGGCGGGGACAACTACGTCACCAAGCCGTTCAGCCTGGAAGAGGTCATCGCCCGGATCCGGGCCGTGCTGCGGCGGACGAGCGGCGAGGGCGGCGAGCCCACCCCCCGGCTCACGTTCGCCGACCTGGAGCTGGACGAGGAGAGCCACGAGGTGTGGCGGGCCGGTCAGCAGGTCCAGCTGTCCCCGACCGAGTTCAAGCTGCTCCGGTACTTCATGAGCAACGCCAACCGGGTGCTGTCCAAGATGCAGATCCTGGACCACGTGTGGGACTACGACTTCCGCGGCGACACCGGCATCGTGGAATCCTACGTGTCCGTGCTGCGCCGCAAGATCGACACCGTTGAGCCGCGGCTCATCCACACACTGCGCGGGGTCGGCTACGTCCTCAGGCTCCCATCCTCGTAGGACCTGATCATGGCGAGAACGGGAGCGGAGGGGCTGGCTACGGACAGCGCGTTCCGGCACCCGCTGGAGGCGGTGACGCGCTTGTCGCAGCGCACCCCGCTGCGCATCAAGCTGATCACCGCACTGCTCGCGCTGGTGGCACTGGCGCTCGCGGTGATCAGCTTCACCAGCGTGGCCGTGTTCAGCGGGTACCTGGAAAACCAGGTAGACAATCAGGTGCAGACCCTGGCCGCGCAGAGCGCCAGCGGCAACCCGCCGAGCCCGCACCAGGCCTATGCGCTCTCGGTACTCGGCCTCGTCTTCGAGGTCATCGACTCCCAGGGCAACGTGGTGCCGTATATCGGCAACGGCCAGCCGGTCGGGACGTCGGGTCCCGACGTGCCGACGAGTCCCTCCTGGCTGGCCGCGCACGCGGGCCACCCGGTGACGGTGCCGGCCTCGTCGGGCAGCGGGCAGTGGCGCATCATCGAGCAGCCCGTGAGCTATCAGGCGCAGGACGGATCCCAGAACACAGGGACGCTGGTCATCGGCGACAACCTGGGCAACATCAACCACACCATCGGCTACCTGACGAGCCTCGACGTGATCGTCAGCCTGATCATCATGCTGGGCCTGGCCGTGGTCGGCGTGGCCGTGGTGCGGACCAACCTGCGGCCGCTGGACGACATCGAGGAGACCGCCGAGGCGATCGCGGCCGGCCACCTGGACCGCCGGGTCCCGGACCGGGATCCGCGGACCGAAGTCGGGCGGCTGGGCCGGTCGATCAACACGATGCTGGCGCAGATCGAATCGGCGTTCCATGACCGGGAGCAGTCGGAGGAGGCGGCGGTCCAGTCCGAGGAGCGGATGCGCCGCTTCATCGCGGACGCCAGCCACGAACTGCGCACGCCGCTGACCGCCATCCGCGGCTTCGCCGAGTACTACCGGCAGCGCGGCGGCGTGGTCACCCCGGACGAAGGGAACAAAGGCACCCTGAACCCCGAGGACCTGGACCGGATCATGCAGCGGGTCGAGGGCGAAGCGGCCCGGATGGGCGTGCTCGTGGAGGACCTGCTGCTGCTGGCGCGCCTCGATCAGCAGCGGCCCATCGAGCACCGCCCGGTGGACCTGCTGGTCCTGGCGGCCAACGCGGTCCAGGACACCCGGATGATCGCCCCGGGCCGGCCGGTGCAGCTCACCGTCGAGCCGGGCAAGGCCTTCCTCGTGCTCGGCGACGAGGTGCGGCTGCGGCAGGTCATCGGGAACCTGATGACCAACGCGCTCACGCACACCCCCGACGGGACACCGGTCGACGTGCGGCTCGGCTCGGGATTCCTGCCGGGCCCGCGCCCCTACCCGGGCGCCCCGGCCCGGTCCGTCCCGGCCGTCGTGCTGGACGTCGCCGACCAGGGCCCGGGGCTCACCCCCGAGCAGGCCCGGCGGGTGTTCGAGCGCTTCTACCGCGCGGACCAGGCGCGGAACCGGAAGAGCGGCGGCAGCGGTCTCGGCCTGGCCATCGTCAGCGCGCTGGTCGCCGCGCACGGCGGCACCGCCACCGTGGAGTCGGCTGCCGGCCAGGGCGCGACCTTCCGCGTTACGCTGCCGCTCGCGCCGGACGCCGGCCCGCCCGATGAGTCGGACGCCGAGCTGGACGCCGAGCCAGGCAGCGTCACGGATGGGGAAACCCTCTCCTCCGGCCGCTAACGGCCGGGCCAGCCCCGCACGCGGGCACGCCCCGGCCGGCCCGTTAAGAATCCGCACGGTGCGGACGGGGCTCAGGCCGAGAGCGCGGCGCGGGCCGCCGCCACCACCCCGTCGCGGTACCCGGCGCCGAACAGGCAGACGTGCACGAGCAGCGGATGCAACTGGTGCAGCGGGACCCGCGCCCGCCAGCCGTCCGGGAGCGGGGCCGCCTCCGTGTAGGCGCGGATGATGTGCTCCAGATGCGGCGCGCCGAACAGCGCCAGCATGGCCAGATCGGTCTCCCGGTGGCCGCCGTGGGCGGCCGGATCGATGAGCCATCCCCGTCCCGCCGACCACATCACGTTCCCGGACCAGCAGTCGCCGTGGATGCGGCTCGGCGGCTCCCGCGGGCCGGCCAGCTCGCGGATCCGCCCGGTGACCGTCTCCACCAGCCGGACATCGGCCGGCCCCAGCGTCCCGGCGTCCGCGGCGCGGCGCAGGTACGGCAGCACCCGGCGCTCGGCGTACCATGCGGCCCAGTCACCGGAGGCCGGCCACGGGGTGTTGTCCAGCGGCAGGCTCGCGATGAACCCCGGCCACGGAGCGCCGAAGCTGTCCGCGCCGGCGGCGTGCAGCCGGGCGAGTTCATGCCCGAACGAGCCGGCCGCGTCTGTGTCGGGGCGGCCGGGGGGTATCCAGGACAGCACGAGGGCATGGTCGTCCCAGCCGAGGACATCCGGCACCGGCACGGCCCCGGCGTCGGCCAGCCAGCGCAGGCCACGGGCTTCGGCGGCGAAGGCGGCCCGGGTGCCGGTATCGGCGACCTTGGCGAACGCCTCGCGGCCGTCGGCCAGGGTGACCCGGTAGTGCCGCCAGCCGTGCTGGCGGCCGACCTCGTGCACGTCCCGTACCCCGGTGCCGGCCAGCGTGCCGATGCGCCCGGCGAGGCCCTCAGGCGCGGGCACGGCCCGCCAGCAGCCCGGTCAGCCGCACGGCGATGTGCCGGGCGGCCTCCTCGATGAGGTCCAGCACCGCGCCGAAGTCGCCGGCATCGCCGCCGTAGGGGTCGGGGATGTCGAGGCCGCCGGCGGCGCGCGGGGCCAGGCCGCCGGCCTCACCGAACAGCCGGATCCGGTCGGTGCCCGCCCCGGCCCGGGCGGCCTGCCGGCGCAGGTCCGCGAGGTTGCGCCGGTCCATGGCCAGAATCAGGTCCCGGTCCGCCAGCCAGGACAGCCTGACCTGCCGGGCCCGGTGCGCCGACCCGTCGTAGCCGCGGCGGGACAGCTCGCCGCGGGCGTTGGCGTCCATCTGGTGCCCGATGTGCCAGTCGCCGGTTCCGGCGCTGTCCACCGTGACGCTGTCCCCGAGGCCGGCGGCGGCCAGCTCCGACGTCAGGACGACCTCGGCCATGGGTGAACGGCAGATGTTCCCCAGGCACACCAGGCAGATGCGGTAGGTCCCGTCGGGGTGCAGAGGCGGCGGCAGCGGCGCCGCGGGGGGCACGGACATGCCTCCAGGATGCCTGATGCGCGGCTTGCCGGGACCAGTTACCTGGCCATGGTCCCTTCCCGGGTACGGGATGCGTCCGCGGCGTGAGCGGCTGGGGCGCGGGCGGCTAGCTGGAGACGCGGGCCAGCGCCGGGACGAAGCGGGCGGCGTCGATCGTTCCCCATCCGCTGGCCAGGTCGTAACCGGGCGTGGCGGTGTACCCGGTCACCGGGCCGTACGTGTTGCTGCCGGTCGTCACGTCGACGATCCCGGTCCGGGACGGATCGCTGGTACCCCCGCTCGCCGCCCCGAGAGCGTAGAGTGCCGGGTTGATGTCGCCGAGGCGGTGGCCCGCCACCTGGCCGGCCAGCGCCACGATGCCGGCGAACATCGGCGTCGCCTCGCTCGTCCCGCCGAGGATCTCCCAGCCGCCCGCCCCGCTGTGCTCGAAGCTCGCGTAGATCCAGCAGCCGCCGCTGACGGCCGCCGACATCGAGATGTCCGGGGCACCCCGGCGGCCGCCGGTCACATTGGCCACACCGTTCTGGTACGCGGGACGCGAGAAGACGCTGGAGACCCCGCCGCCGCCCGCGCCGTAGGTGTCGTTCCACACCTGGTCCGGCTGGATCTTGTTGCCGTCCTCGGCGAGCAGCAGCTGCGTGCCGCCGATCGAGGTGACGAGCGGATCTGAGGAGGGCCAGGAGATCGCGCGGTAGGGGTACAGCGTGGCGCCGTCCGGCTCGTCGTTCGTGGCCCCGGTGTCACCGGAGGCCGCCAGCACGCTGATGTGATGACCGGCCGCGTCGGTGAACGCGTAACGCAGGTCCAGCAGGCTGGAATAGTTCCCCGTCACGAACCCGGGGAACGTATTCTCGGTCGCGCCGAAGCTCTGGCTGATCACGTCGCCGAGGTTGTGGTCGATGACGTACTTCTCGGCGTTCATGATCTCCGGGAAGCCGGTGACCCCCTCGGTCTCGGCGGTCGGCGTCTCGACGAGCAGGATCTTCGCCCCCGGCGCGATGGCGTGCGCGTACTCGACGTCCAGCGTGGTCTCTTCGGCCCAGCCGTCCATGGTCGCGTTGGACGGGCTGAACTTGGGGAGCTTGCCGAACGCGAGCACGTCCAGCGCCGGGGGATCCGGCAGGCCCCACTGCCTGTCGAAGACCCCCAGGTCATTGCGGATGGTCGGCGAGCCGAACGAATCGACGATGACGATCGTCTGCCCCTTGCCCGTGACGCCGGAGCGGTAGAGCGGATTGAGGTCGTAGGCCACGCGGTACTGCAGCGGGCTGTAGCAGCGGAGCTTGAGGGTGGCCAGGCACTGGGCCGTGCTGAACGGGTCCGGGGACTGCAGCTGGATCACCGGCGCCCCGGCGACCGCCGGAACGGGGGCCGCCCCTCCCCCGCCCCCGAACGCCGCCGGGCCCGCGATCGTGCTGGCACGGGGGTGACTAGCGGGGGCGCCGGGGAGGTGGTTGGGGGAAGGCGGGGCGGACCGGGCTGCGCTGGCGGCGGGAAGGCTGGCGGCGGTGATCCCGGCCGCGGGAAGGCTGGCGCTGGCGGCGGTGATCCCGGCGGCGGGAATGGCCAGCGCCGCGGCGAGAGCGGCCAGCCGCAGGAGCCGTCCGCGCCGGGGGATCCCCGCGGCGCGGCACCGCGCAGTTCTGCGGGGGCTCGGCAGCATGACGCTCCTCATTGGCACGGCACGCCGTCCGCCCGGCGCGCCACCGCTCACCTGTCTCATCCCAGCGCGGATTCGCGCATTACGCAATGCTCGCGGGGCGTGTCTTGTCGCAAGCTTTGCCTAGCAATACCTGAATGTGTTCAGATCTATTTGGTTGTGAGTGTTTCGCCGTTCTCGGGCAGATGTCATCGAAAGACAAGCAGGAGGCTTCCGGGCCCCGCTGCCGGCGGGCCCGCCGGCGGAAGCCACCTCACGATATCCGTCCGGGCGACCGCGCGTACGCAGACAGTTATACAGCCATGCTCAGGGACGTGGGGAGGCAGGCGATTCGCAAACCGGGGCGGCGGCTTGCTACTATCTCTGAGGTTCAAGCGCCGCTAGCTCAATTGGCAGAGCAGCAGACTCTTAATCTGCGGGTTCGGGGTTCAAGTCCCTGGCGGCGCACCCATTCTGACCTGGGGTTTTATTACCCCAGGTCATTTTTTGAGTGTCCGTTTCGGCCCCATGTTTGCTCCATGTTTGCTCGCGCGCACGGGCCTAGCAATCCGGGGCTTGTAAAAAATGGCCCGCCCGGCGCCGGATCCGGGGGCGTGCGCCACGACGCCGGGCCGCTGCGTCCAGCTGACGTCGTCCTGCCTCGGCTAGACCAATGGTCTAGACCTTAGCGGCGGGCACCAAGAGCGCACCTGGAACCCCCATGCCGGTGTCGTGACACAGCGTGAGACCTGCTGGTAATCGGCACTCATGCGGTGATACGTCGCTGGCGGTGCCGACCAGGCACGCCCGTTGCCTACCGAGGATGCGCATAGCAGCGGCGTTGTGTTCCCCAGGCGGTGGTGCTGGCGGGCGGCTCCGCTCGGAACGCCGAGTCCGCTCGGTACTCTCGTCCCGCGCGGCCGGTGCCCGTAACGGCAGGGTGGTCATGTGCCCAGTGCTGGCCGGGTATGCCACTGGCGGTATCCGGAGATCCATCATCAGGTTGCGGGCCTGCTGGGCCGTCCAAGCCCCGGTCGGATGAGCGGTGACGCCCAGGATGTGCACCGTCCGGGTCTGGATCTCCATCGCGAACAGCATTCTGTGGAATGCTCCTTCGTCGCAGTCCACAGAATCCGTGTTACGTGGGAATCCTCGCAGGTGAGGACGGCCTTCGGCCGACGGAGCCTTCCGCGCTCGGATTCCACGTAACTGATACGTACACGCGCTGGAGCAGGACCCTGTCGACGTGCAGGAAGTCACAGGCCAGGATGCCCGCCGCCTGGGCGAAAGAAACTGACGCCAGGTCGGTGATGCCCGCCGCGGCGCCGGTCCCAGGTCGGCGGCGGCCAGGATCCGCCGGATCGTCCCCTCCCCCACCCGGTACCCTAGGCCGAGCATCTCGCCCTGGATGCGCCGATACCCCCAGCGCGGGTTGTCCCGCGCCAGCTGCTCCACCTGTGAGGTTCCAAAACTCGGCCATCGATTCTGACCTGGGCTTCTATGCGGCTCGCTCGTACTCGTTGATGAGGCCGCCAAGGACGGGCCGGCGCTGGATCCGTTCCTGGGAGCGGTCCGCGGCAGGATGGTCGGGCCGGGGCGGGCGGAGCTGGCGGCTGCGGTGGGGTCGCCGCCCGTTGTAATGGGCCTCATACTGGGCCAGGATGGTCCGCAGATGCCGCTCGCCGAAGATGAGCATCTGGTCGGTGACCTCGGTCCGGGCGGTGAGCACGAACCTTTCCGCATAAGCGTTCGCGCGCGGGCTGCGCGGCGGGATCTTCACGACCTGGATACCGGCATCGGCCAGGACGGCGTCAAACGACGCGGTGAACTGCCCGGCCCTATCACGGACCAGGAACCGGAAGCCTGCGGCACGATCACCCAGATCCATCAGGAGGTTGCGGATCTGCTGCACGGTCCACGGCCCGTCCGGGTTCGCGGTGACACCGAGGATGTGCACGTAACGGCTGCCTGCCTCCATGACGAACAGGCAGTACAGGCGCTGCAGGGTCACCGCGCAGTCGACGTGGAAGAAGTCGGTGGCGAGCATCGTCGATGCCTCGGTGTGCAGGAACTGCCGCCACGTAGTGTCGGTGTGCCGTTTCGGTGCCGGCGGGATCTTCCGGGCCTTGAGGACCCGGCGGATGGTGGATGCGCCGACCCGGTAGCCGAGTTTCAGCAACTCGCCCTGGATCCGCTGGTATCCCCAGCTGTTGTTCTCGGAGGCGAGCCGCTCGATCAGCGCGGCGATCTCGGCGCTGACCGGCGGCCGTCCCGTCCGGTGCGGGTAGGTCCATTTACGGGTGATCAGGCGGCGGTGCCAACGCAGGACGGTGCCGGGGGTGATCAGCCGGTGCCTCCGCAGCCGTACTGGCAGGAGCCGGATCAGCGTGGTGAGGACCGCCCGGTCGGCCCAGTCGAGCCCGGGTCGTGGGTTGGCGCGGCGCAGCACGGCGACCTCGTGCCGCAGCACGAGCAGCTCGGCGTCCTTGGAGGCCGATGACCGGCCGAGCAGGACAAGCCAGCCGCACAGCCGGACGAAGATGAGATAGAGCAGGCGCAAGGACACGGATGATCATGATGCCCCAGGGCTGACGCTCGTCATCACTGCAGCTCACAGGGCGCGCAGACTTCTGGCACCCCACAGGTACGGGTCGACACGGCTCGGCACGTAGAAGAGCGGACTCTTAATCTGCGGGTTCGGGGTTCAAGTCCCTGGCGGCGCACCAATTCTGACCTGGGGTTATACCCATTTTGGGGCCTCTCGTGATGGCCGTTTCCGGGCCATGTTTGCTCGACGTTTGCTCGTCAGTCCGGACCTAGTCCCACGGTCCGGGCGGGGCACCCACCGAGGCCCCTACCGATGGCTTTACACAGCGCGACATCGACCGGAAGGCCCAGCTCCAGGGCCCGCAGCCCAAGCGGCGACTGACATCTTGTCTCCCACTCGCGAAGGCCGAACAGGACGGGCAGATCCCAGACGGGCCGGAGGTTAACCGGGCAGCACGCTCCAGTCGGGGATGCGCTATGGCGCTGGCTCAGCGGCGGCCCGGGCCGCCGCTCGCAGGGCCGTCACGCCCAAGATCGCCTGCCGGGTACATGAGGGGTCCACCGGAGGTACACGCGAGGTACATCGAACTGCTAGCACGCCAGCGTGCCAAAACTCGCCTTTAGCCACTGAACAGCAGCTTTTCGCTGGCTAGGCTGCTCTGCGGTATTCGCTGATCAGGGCACCGACGACACGCCGATGCCCGGTCCGGGCGGTGATATCGGCGCCGCGGCCGGGCTGGTGGAGCGGGGGTTCGGCCGGGAGCTGATCCGGGCCGCTGCGGCGAGCTGATCCGGGCCGCTGCGGCGCCGGGCGGCCGGATGATATTGCATGGAGGTCAGGGTTCAGGCATGCTTTGACCGGTGTCAGGTTTCGACCTAGCATAATTTCGTGTGAGGGTGGCACCGGAGCGGCCGCGGCGGCGCAGCATGTCGGTGGCCGTTGAGGACTACGCCAAGGCCATCTACAAGCTTCAGTCCGAATCGGCAGTCGCCACCGTCAGCACTAACGACCTGGCCAGGCATCTGGGAGTGACGGCCGCCTCGGCGTCGGAGATGCTCAGGAAACTGGACGACCTGGGTTTGGTGACCTACGTCCGGTACCGCGGGGTCCGTCTTACCGAGGCAGGGCGCAGGAGCGCACTGGCCGTCGTACGGCGCCATCGCCTTCTCGAGCTCTACTTGGCTGTGGCGCTGGGCCTGTCATGGGACCAGGTTCACGATGAGGCCGAGCGGCTGGAGCACGCTCTGTCGCCGGAGCTGGAGGCGGTGATCGCTGCCAAGCTGGGCAACCCTGCCCGGGACCCCCATGGAGACCCCATCCCGACCTCGGACGGCCGGGTGGAGGAGGCACCCGCCCGCAGCCTGTCGGTGCTCCGGCCGGGCGAGCGGGGGATCCTCGTGCGGGTATCGGATGCGGACCCGGAGATTTTGCGCCAGCTGACCCGCCTCGGCATCGCCCTGGGACAAGAGGTGGAGGTGCTGGCCGGGCGTGAGGCGGCCGGGACGCTGGCCGTCCGCGTGGCCGGGGTCACGCACGCCCTGGCGGCCAGCGTGGTCGCCGCCATGCAGGTCGAGATCGACGATGAGGCCGGATGAGACCTGGGCGATGACGGCTTCCGGGCCGTCCGCGTGTGCCCTTGAGCGGTAAATGGCGCGGTTCTCGCAGCGTTATCTGACTTTCAGTGTTATCTGGTCTTTTCTTTGGTGACGTGCTGAGTTTGCTGATCCCCGTTAACGCGCCATGCGCCGATTCGATGCCCGCCCTGCCGGCGAGGGTCAGGCCGATGCCGGTTTGGTCGCGGTGGTCGCGCCGGGCTTCCCGGGCTTTCTCCGCGCTGGGAAGGTCAAGGCACAGCAGGTCGCAGCGATCATCGCGCACGCTCTCATCCTAACGTGCGTTGAGCTGAGAAATCTGGGCGCGGCGCGGGGGCAAACGCGCCGCCTGGCACCGGCGGCTGGTCGCCGGACCGCGGTCTTGGCTGGCTGACGTGAAATCCAGGGATGCCATAATCTTTAAGGCATGCCATAATCTGTGCACGTGCCTGGACCCGCGCCGGGACCGGCTACCAGCAGGAGCAGCCGTGACACCACCACCGCGCCGCCCGGTTCCCGCGCTCGGGGGCGCTGGCCCTGGCCAGACCCTGCCGGTAAGCGAGGCGCCCGGGGCCAGTGCGCTTGCGCGGCTGCTCACGCGCGGAAAGGTGCGCGCGACGCTGTACATGCTCGGCCCCGCGTTCGTCGCCTCCATCGCGTACGTCGACCCCGGCAACTTCGCCACCAACGTGCAGGGCGGCGCGGAGTTCGGCTACCTGCTGCTGTGGGTCGTGCTCGCGGCGAACCTGGTCGCCATGGTGATCCAGTACCTGTCGGCCAAGCTCGGGATCGTCACCGGCCACGACTATCCCGAAGTCGTGCGTGAGCACTTCCCGCGCGTATTCACCTGGGGCATGTGGGTCCAGGCGGAGATCATGGCGATGTCGACCGACCTCGCCGAGTTCGTCGGTGCCGCGATCGGGCTGAACCTGCTGTTCGGCGTGCCGCTGCTGCCCGCCGGGCTGATGACCGGGGTGATCGCGTTCGGGATCCTCGGGCTGCAGGCCCTCGGCTTCCGCCGCTTCGAGCTCGCGATCAGCGCGCTGCTCGCGATCATCTTCGCCGGCTTTCTGTACGAGACGCTGCGGATCGGGCCGTCCGTTCACGGCTCGCTGCGCGGCCTGATCCCCGGCCTCCACGGCACGAGCTATCTCTACATCGCCGTCGGGATCGTCGGTGCGACCGTGATGCCCCACGTGATCTACCTCCACTCCGCGCTGACCAAGGACCGGATGCCGTGCCGCGACGACCGCGAGAAAAAGCGCGTGCTGCGCTTCGAGCGCCTCGACGTCTACATCGCCCTCGGGCTCGCGGGGCTCGTCAACCTGGCCATGCTCGCCGTCGCCGCCAAGCTCTTCCACACCCCGGCCCTGTCAGGCCTGAGCACCATCCAGCAGGCACACACCCAGATCGGGCACCTCGTCGGCGGTCTTGCCGCGCTCGCGTTCGCGGTCGCGCTACTCGCCTCCGGCGCCTCCTCCTCCAGCGTCGGCACCTACGCCGGCCAGGTCGTGATGGCCGGCTTCATCAACTTCCAGATCCCCCTGGCGCTACGCCGCGCGATCACGATGATCCCCGCGCTCACCGTCCTCGCCATCGGAATCAGCCCCACCAGCGTGCTCGTGCTCAGCCAGGTCGTCCTCTCCTTCGGCATCCCGCTCGCGCTGGTGCCGCTGGTCATACTCACCGGCCGCCGCGACATCATGGGAATCCACGTCAACGGCCGCACGCTCGCCATCTCCGCCTGGACCATCGCCATCGCCATCAGCCTCATGAACGTCTTCCTGATCTACCAGCAATTCTTCTTGAACTAAACCGCCTGGCCTCCCATCCAGCCAGCTCGCCATCACCGGCCGGTCAGTCCTGAGGCTGGGCTGTACACAGCGATTTGATCGACCAAGAGCGGCACGTCCTGATCATCGCCGGCGACCTGCACGAGCGCGGCATCGGCATGCGCATCCTCACCGGAAAGCTGGCCGGCACCTATACCCCCAGCGGGGAGGGCAAATTCTTCTTCACCATGATGGCCGCCTTCGCCGAGCTCGAACGTGACATCATCCACGAACGCACCATGGCCTGGCTGACCGCCGCCCGCGCCCAAGGATGCTCGGCCATCTGGGTGCGGCGCCGCCGGGCGTCCTTGATGTATCCGCGGACATCGGCCTCGCTGATCGGGCACGGCGCCACCCATTGCGCCCACCGGTCCGGGTCGTCCAGCGACCATTGCAGGAGGTCGAGGTAGAACGAGCGGACGGCCAGCAGCACGGCGTGGGAGTTGCGGCGGGGCTGCCCGCCGGGCAGCGTGCGGACGCGCTGCTTCCAGGCGTGCGTGACCTCGGCCGGGAGCCGCAGCGTGTCGATGCCGGGGTGATGGCCTTCGAGATCGGCCCAGAACAAGCTGGCCAGCATCTGGGCCTGGTTGGCCAGGGAGCCGTAGTCCAGGGCGGCGGAGCGCTCCGTGAGGTAGTGCACCAGGACATCCCGGACGGAGCGGCAGGCGAGCCGGTAGCGGTCCACCAGATCGGCGGCCCAGCATGCCTCCCAGCGAGTGCTTGACAGCCGGCAAACTGTGAATGATTATGAAAACGGTTTGCAACAAGGGTGACGGAAGTGCGGCTTCGTAAGACACAGCCCGCCGCCGAGGGCGGCACGAGAGCACCGCCCGGAGGAGTCATTATGCCGGTTCATCAGTCCTGCGGCGATGGCTCTGAGGGGGGCACTCCGCTGCGGAGCCGGAAGGATTTAGCCAGGCCAAGCCGCGCGGTACCTCGCCACGGGGAGGCACGCGGAACACAATCCGGTTCCCATAGCGGGAAGCCCTGCGAGTGCAGGCACGCTGAGCGCCAGCGCGGGCGCGGTCGCACGCAGCCCGCCAGCCCCATGCTCGCGACGCGACGGGTGCGCTGGCGCCCGGGTACGCCACGATGTGGCCACGCCGGATGGCCCGGTTCTGTTTCTGCTGGCCAGCGGGCTGGCAGCCTGCCGAGGAAAGGAAACACATGTCTTTGAACGTGCCCTCTGACTTGCTCGAGCGGGCCGAAGCCGGCCAGGTACCAGACGCCGAGTTTGTCGCCTGTGTGCGGGAGTCGCTGCCCTACGCCTGGACCGTCATCAGCGAGGTGGCCGCTGAACTGCACAGTGACGGCGGCGACTTCGCCGACCATGCCGTCCCGCCGCCCAGTGAGGCGGAGCGGGGACAGCTGCTGCGGGCGCTGGCCAGCGACGCGATCCGCGGCGGCCTGGAACGCCATTTCGGGATGAAGCTCGCGTTCCAGAACTGTCACCGCGTCGCCGCGTTCCGGCTTTCTGCCGTCGGCGGCGGCCAGTACCAGGAGTTCATCTCCCCGCGCGGGCAGCTGCTGAACCAGTCACCGGCCCTGCGTGACTGCTGACGCCAGTCATGGGGGCCGGCCGCGCGGCCCCCATCCGGGCGGATCTGTTTCTGCTGGCGGGCCAGTTTCCCGGCACCAGCCCGGGCCAGGCACTGGCCAGCACGCTGACCTACGCGCTGGCCGCCGAGCAGGCCGGTTTCACCGGCGCGTGGATCGCCGAGCACCACTTCGGCTCTTACGGGACCTGCCCGTCCGCGCTGGCCCTCGCCGGTTACCTGCTCGGCGCCACCACCACCTTGCGTATCGGCACCGCAGCCTGCGTCTTGTCCAGCCGTCATCCGGTCGCGGTGGGTGAGGAAGCGGCCCTGCTCACCGAGGTCTCCGGCGGCCGCCTTGACCTCGGCGTGGCCCGCGGCGGCCCCTGGGTCGACCTGGAGGTCTTCGGCACCGGCCTGGACCGTTATGAGACCGGATTCCCCGAGTCACTGGCCCTCTTGCGGACGTGGCTGTCCGGCACCGGGCAGGTCAGTGCAGATGGCCCGCACTTCCGCTTCCGGCCCGTAAGCGTCGTGCCCAGGCCGGCCCGCACGACGCCCCTGTGGATCGCGGCCACCAGCGAGACCACCGCCGGCCTGGCAGCCGCCGCCCGGGTCCCGCTGCTGCTCGGCATGCACGCGGCCACCAGCGAGATCCGCGCTGTCGTGCAGCGGTACCAGGCCCTGGCCGCCGGGATCCCCGCGCCGCATGCCCGGGCGCACCTGGCCTACGTCGCCGACACCACCTGCCAGGCACAGGAAACCCTGCAGGCGTCGATGCCCGGATGGCTGGCCGCGGCCGGCGCCGCCAGCCGCATCGACGGCACCCCCGGACCCGCCCGCGATCCAGCCGCCTACCTGCGCCAGCTCATGGCCATCCACCCGGTCGGCGACCCGGACCTGTGCGTGCGGCGGCTTAACGACGCCGTCGCCCGCACCGGGATCCGGCACATCCTGCTGATGGCCGAGGGGGCGGGCGACCCGGCCGCCACCGTGGAGAACATCACCCGCCTCGGCGCCCAGGTGCTCCCCCGGCTGCAGTGCTGACCGCCCGGGCCACCTGGTAGCGGCAGCGCAGCGCCACCCCCGCGTACCGGACCCAGGAGCGGAGCGCTGCCTGCGAAGCGGGCATGGCCCCGGTTTTGCCGGCAGATGACATGTCACAGATGGGGCAGGTCCGCGGGTGCGGCGGCCGGTCAGGTGCCGGCCGCGGCCGGCACTTGCGGGCCCATGACGAAATCGGGGTCCACCTGGCTGGCCAGGTCCTCGCCGGTGGCTGAGTTCGCCCAGGCACGGGCGTTGCGGAGGTGAAATTCGGCGGCCTGGCGGGTGAGCTTGGCCCAGTCCCGGCGCTGGGCGTCCAGGGCGTGCCGCAAGGAGGCGAGCGCCGCCAGGGTGCGCGGATCGAGATCGGCGAGGCGGAACGGGCGTCCCTGCTCCATGGCCCGCACCGCGGGAGCATGCCCGGCGCAGGCCAGCAGGGCATCCCCGGCATGCTCACGCAGGAACGCCACATCATCGGCGTCCTGGACCTTGTTGCCGATGACCGCGAGCGGCACGTCAAAGTCCGCGGCGTAGCCGGCCCACTGGCGGTACACGCTGACACCCTTGCGGGTGGGCTCGGCGACCAGGAAGGTCAGGTCGAACCGGGTGAACAGCCCGGAAGCGAACGACTCGGCCCCGGCGGTGCAGTCCACGACGACATACTCGCCGGGGGAATCGAGCAGATGGTTGAGGTACAGCTCGACCGCGCCGGTCTTGGAGTGGTAGCAGGCCACGCCGATGTCGTCCTCGGCGAACGGCCCGGTGGCCATCAGCCGGGCCCCGCACGGCGTGGCGGCCGACAGGCCGTGCACCGGGTCCGGGCCGCCGAAGCGCAGCAGCCGTGAGCCGCGGCCGGGCGGGGTGGTCTTGACCATCGCGGCCGCCGAGGTGATCCGCGGGTTGTCCCCGCGCAGGTACTGCTTGATCTCCGTCAGGTGCGCGCCCATCGCCGGCGGCTGCCCGGCAGCCCCGAGGGCCTCGGCCAGATGCTGATTGATGTCGGCGTCGATCGCGATCACCGGCAGGCCCGCACCGGCCAGATGACGAACCAGCAGAGAGGACAGCGTGGTCTTGCCGCTGCCGCCTTTCCCGACGAATGCCACCCGCACGAGACTCTCCTAGACTGAAAACCATTTTCGTGTAAGCATGCTTAGTGTGCCGGCCGCAAGCGGGCCGGTCAAGCCATTCCGCTCATTCCCTGGGCGTGGCGCGGCCCAAGAGCAGGGAGCCGGGGACCAGCCGCGGAATGAGAAACGAGAATCAGTGTCCCGGCAGGAAGAAGAGGCTGTCATGCGCCGGATCGCGGGCCAGAGGCTGCCGCGGCAGCGGCTGCCCGCCGGGACTGCTATTGGCAGTCGGCGCAGGTGCCGAGCACGTCGAGGCGGTGGCTGCGGGGCTGGAAGTTCCCGGCGTCCGCGAGCCGGCCGATGGTCTCGCCCATGTCCTGCTCGAAGCCGGCCGGCAGGATCACGTCGGTGACTTTGCCGCAGTTCACGCACATCAGGTGATGATGATGCTCGGTGAGGTCCTCGGCCAGCTCGAAGCGGGTGAACTCGTCGCTGGCGGCGACCCGGCGGACCAGTCCCGCGGTTTCCAGGTCGGTCAGGTGCCGGTACGCCGAGCTGCGCGGCAGGCCGGGCAGGCGATCGGCGATGTCGCCGATGCTCACCGGGTGGCCCGTGCTGACCAGCAGGTCGACAATGGCGCGCCGGCCGGGCGTGTAACGCTGATCGGCCCGGCGCAGCCGCCTCTCGACCACGCTATGCAGGTCACTGGTCATGCCGTCGGCCGCCATGCTGCTCCCCTGGGCCGCCGCCGGGCCCGGCGGCGGCCTGAATCCGCTTCTAGTGCTCGTCGTAGTGCCCGTCATGGGCGGCGTGATGGTGACTGTCGTGAACGTAGTCGGCGTGATCGCCGTGCGGGACGGCCTCGTGCCCGCAGCCGGGCCCATGAACATGATCATGCTCGTCGTGGGCGGCGTGCGGCAGCGGGTGCTCGTCGTAGTGGCCCTCATGCCCGGCGTGCGCGTGGCCGTCATGAACGTAATCGGTGTGGTCCCCGTGCGGCACGCCGGCGTGGCCGCAGCCGGGCCCGTGCTCATGGATATGCCCAGGATGGGTGTCGTGCTCGGTGCTGGTCATCGTTCCTCCTTGCTGTGGTGGACAGCGTCCGCGACGATATGCGCCACGTGCTGGTCGGCCAGGGAGTACACGGCCTCCCGCCCCTGGCGCTCGACCGCGACCAGGCGGGCTCCCCGCAGCACCCGCAGGTGCTGGGAGACCAGCGGCTGGCTCATCCCGAGCCGCTCGACCAGCTCATGAACAAACCGCGGCTGGGCGGACAGCTCGGCGACGATCGCCAGCCGGGCCGGGGCGGACAGGACCCTCAGCAGCTCCCCGGCCGCTTCGTAGCTCTTCGTCCCCGCCGGCACCGCTAAATATAAACACATGCAGATCTGTTTATGCAAATCGCGGGCTGGCCGGACCGGCCAATCGCTGCCGGGCATCCGGCCCTTATTTGCAATAAGACTCATTCTCAGACTATGTTCTGCTTATGATCGATAAGCGACGAAAAGCCGGCGATTGTCAAGGTCACCGGGCGGGCCCGGGCCCTGACGGCAGCGGGCGCAGTGACCGCCCTGGTGATGATCGCCGCCGGGTGCAGCAGCAGCGGGACATCCGCGAGCAGCACGAGCAGCACCAGCGTGATCAACGCGATCGGCGCCGAGAACGAGTACGCCAACGTGCTGGGCCAGATCGGCGGCCGCTACGTGCACGTGTCCTCGATCCTGAACAACCCCAACACCGACCCGCACACATTCGAGGCGAGCACCTCGGTGGCCAGCGAGGTCTCCGCGGCGACGCTGATCGTGCAGAACGGCGTCGGCTATGACACGTTCATGAACAAGATCGAGTCCGCGTCACCCAATCCCAAGCGCAAAGTGATCGTCGTGCAGAACCTGCTCGGCCTGCCGGACAGCACCCCCAACCCGCACCTGTGGTATGACCCGAAGACCATGCCAGCGGCGGCGAAGGCCATGGCCGCTGACCTGTCAGCCCTGCAGCCGGCGCACAAGGCCTATTTCCAGGCCAACCTGGCGGCGTTCGACAAATCACTGACCCCCTGGCTGAACGCCATCGCGCAGTTCAAGGCCAAGTACCCAGGCACCCCGGTCGCGACGACCGAGCCGGTCGCCGACTACATGCTGCAGGCCGCGGGAACCGACAACCTCACCCCGTTCAGCTTCCAGGCCGACATCATGAACGGCGTCGACCCCACCCCCCAGGACGTCTCCCTGGAGAACAGCTTCTTCACCCAGCACAAGGTCAAGGTGTTCTGCTACAACCAGCAGGTCGTCGACTCCCTCACCACCTCGATCCGCCAGACGGCCCTGAAGGCGGGCGTGCCCGTGGTCGGCGTCTACGAAACGATGCCCACGCCGGGCTACGACTACCAGTCCTGGATGCTGGCCGAGGTCCAGGCCCTGCAGAAAGCGGTCGCCGGCAAGATCTCGACCCAGAAGCTGTGATGACTAGCCAGGCCTGCGCTGGAGTGCCCGCCGCGGCGGGCAGGAGGTTCTCGGCGTCGCCGGAGTCAGCGTGTCGCTGCCGGGACGGCAGATCCTCGATGACGTCAGCTGCACCGCCGGCGCCGGGCAGTTCACCGGCCTGATCGGCCCGAACGGGGCGGGCAAGACCACATTGCTGCGGGTGATCCTGGGCCTGCAGCGGCCCTCAGCCGGGACGGTGACCATTGGCGGGCGGGCCCGGTCCGCGCGGGACCGCTCGATCAGGTATGTCCCGCAGAAGGTCCTCCTCGACCCGGACATGCCGATGCGGGCCCGGGACCTGGTGGCGCTGGGGATCCACGGGCACCGGTTCGGGATCCCGGTCCCCTCCCGCACCCGCCGCGAAGCCGTCGCCGAGATGCTGGACGCGGTCGACGCGACCCGGTTCGCTGATGCCCGGGTGGGGCTGCTGTCCGGCGGGGAGCAGCAGCGGGTGCTGATCGCGCACGCCCTGATCAGCCACCCGCAGTGCTGCTGCTGGACGAGCCCCTGGCCAACCTCGACATCCGCAGCGGCCAGGAGATCATCGCCCTGCTGCACCGCATCGCGGCCGGACAGCAGGAAGCGGTACTGCTGTCCGCACACGAGATAAACCCCTCCTGCCGGTCATGGACCGCGTCGTATACCTGGCCGCCGGGCGGGCCGCCAGCGGCCGCACCAGCAAGGTGATCCGCGGCGAGGTCCTCAGCCGGCTCTACGGCTACCACGTCGACGTCCTGAACGTGCATGGCCGCGTCCTGGTCGTCGCCGGGCCCGGCAGCCCCGCCGAAAGTGCCCTGGCCGACCCGGGCGCGCTCGAGGCGGGCTGACCGGCATGCACCAGCTGTTCACCTGGGTGGTGGAGCCCGGTTTCTTCACCAGCGAACCCGTCCGCACAGCGGCCGTCCTCGGCGGGGTGGTCGAGGTGGTATCCTGTCCCGCTCGAAAATAGGATCCGCGTCGTGACCTGCGGTTCTTCGGGATATCAGGCGCGCGCATATTCGTTGATCAGGCCGCCCAGGACGGGTTTTCGGAGGATCCGTCTGCGGTCGAGGTCGGCAACGGTGAGGTGGCCACCGTCGTGTTTGCCGCCGGGGACGCGCTGGGCGATGCCCTGGTGCGGCCGGGCCGTGTTGTAGTGCACCTGGTATTCAGCCAGCACGGCGCGCAGATGGCCCTCCCCGAGGATCAGCACGCGGCACCGTCGCCGCCTGGCGGTTCCGCTGCCGAGCAGGACCAGCCAGCCGCAGACCCGGACGAAGATGATGAGGTAGAGCAGGCACAAGGACACGGATGATCATCATGCCTTACGACTGGCCCCGGTCATCGCTGCAGCTCACAGGCTAGGCAGACTTCTGTCACCCCACAGGGATCACGCGTGATAAGCGGTCGATCTTGGCCGGATGTGGAGGACGGTCACGGTCTTGTCGTCAAATCGATACCGGATGCGGTAGGTACCGCGGCGGGCTGACCACTCGCCCATATACGGGTCCAGCAGCGGTTTCCCTACGATCTGCGGCTTTGCCCGCAAGTCACCCTGGATGAGTTCCCAAGCTGCCGCGGCGACGGGCTCGGGCAGTTCTTTGGCCAGCTGCCGCCTGGCCGTGCGGGTGAGCACGATCCTGCGGCTCACTAATCGTCTCGTTTCCCGAGCCGTTCCCGCAGCAGGCTGGCCATCTCCTCTTCGCCGATCACGTCACCTTCATCAGCCTCGTGCCGAGCCCGTTCAAACTCCGCGCGATCCGCGGGATTCTGCAGAATCGCGAGCGTTTCCACGAGAGACTCAAAATCCTCCACCGAGAGGACCACCACGGCAGGCTCGCCGTTACGGGTAACCGTAACCTGCTCATGAGTCGCTACCGCTTCGTCCACCAGAGCGGAAAACCGTGTCTTGGCGGCCGCCAAGCTCATCGTCTTCATGGCCATAATTATAGGCCAGGTCAGAATCCTGGGCTACTGCCGCACGGTCAGGTTGCGATGTCCTTCGTCGCGAAGTTCGCCCAGGCGGCCGCGAGGAACACGACGGCTCCGCATGGTGAGCGCCACCATAGCTCAGGTACACGATAGGTACACGGGAGGTACATTCGCTCGGGGCAAGCTCCTGTACGAGATCGGCCACAGCCGGGCCGGGTGCCCAGGGTGGGCAAATCCACCGGCACCCCGGCGTGCGGGCCGCCACGGCGGGCGCTGGGGCGCGCGACGGCCGCAGACCGGCGTCGGCCACCGCCCGTAACGTGTCCGCGATCCGCCGCCCGCAGACGAGCACCGGTGGCCGGCGGAAAATCATGAGCGCCTGCTTCCCCGCGCGCCGTAGGGTGTCTCCGCTAGCTGAAGGGTTCCGGGCAAGAGCGGAACGTGCCGCTGCGGATACCGGAGAACGACTACACAAGGGGCAGGCCCGGATATCAGGACGCCGCAGATCCAAGCCCAGGCCGCAGCGCACCCCGCAGCAGCCCAGGCTCGCGGCGTTCCCCCGGCCGGCCGCGCGAGCACCGGGGCAGCCCGCCCGGTCCGCGCGACCGTACGTCACGAGCAGGATGAGCTTCATGGTGCAGCCGGTTTTCGCCCCGGAGGCCGCCCGGCCGCCTGCCCCTCCTGCTTCGACGGGATGCCCGCCGAGCCGGCCGAACGCGTGCCCGCCGCAGTGAATTCGCTGGGGCCGACCAACGACCTCGGGCTCGCCGATTCCCTGCGACCCCACGCGGAGCGCAAGTTCACCGCTGTTCTCGACGGCCCGCGCCCATCCTCCGGACGCCATCGCCCACCTCGATCCCGGCGGCAGCCCGCTCAGCCAGGACCACTGGGACGACCTGGACAAAGCGGAGCAAGCCCTGCCCGCGCTCCGGTGGATCGCACGCCCGCTCCTGGACGCCGGGCTGCAGGGAACGGCGGTGTCAGCCTGATGCGGCGGGTGCCCCGACGGCGACCGCTGCAGATATATCGGAGGCATCCGGGAGGATGGCCCGTGTGCGGGCCGGGCCGCGCCTGCCCGGCACCGCGCTGGCGGGCGGGAACGGCGCCGCTGGCCCGGCGGCCCGCAGGAACTGGTGCCGACGTGCTCGCAAGGCGGGACGACGGGCGCGGGCTACGATACCAGGTCATGGGAGGATTGCCGAGTGTCGTCAAGCGCGCGGGACCCGGGGACCAGCGATTACGAGTACCGGCAGCGGGTCCGCAAGTACAGGCCGGCTTCCCTGCTGACGCTGATCGCCGCGGCCGCAGCCCGGTACCACGAGCAGGAGCAGTGGCTGAACAGCCCGTTCCGTAAGTACACGCCGTGGGCGCTGGCGGACGCGGCCCGCGTGTGCCTCGCCTACGGCACCGAGTACAACCGGGCTGACGCCTCGGAACAGGACCTGCTGCAGATCCTGGACGCCTACAGCCGGTTCGAGGACCCGGTTGTCCGGGACCATGACGCGCGGGCGTGCCTGCTGCGGATGGCCGGCCAGCAGATGACCTGGCAGGCCTCGGAACCCCAGGCGCTTGCCAGGACCGCGGCCATCTTCACCCAGACCCCCCTGCTCAAGCCGGCGAAATACCTGCGCCCCGGCTGGGACGCCGAGGTGCTCGGATGCACGCTGCAGGAGTACGTGGGTACTGCCCAGCTGGTCTGGGTGAGCGCGAGCCAGGGTCGCAGATCCAGCACCCAGACCACGCGCTAGGAAGAAGAAACTGCGTGGCGTCCTAGAGAGCTATGAATACCTCTGCTCATCATACGGAGCGCTCGATGAACACCTGCTGGGCGCCCCGCCGGGCCTCACCCGGGGCCGGGTGCCGGCGGACGTACTCGCCGTCGGGCTGCATGTCCCATGCCGAGCAGTTGTCTTCCTCGTACGTGTGCAGGATGTCCTCCAGTTCGGCCTTGATGACCGGGTCGCAGACGGGGGCGATAGCCTCCACCCGCCGGGAAAGGTTGCGTGTCATCAGGTCGGCGGAGCCGATGAAGAACTCGGGGACGCCGCCGTTCTCGAAGCGGTAGATCCGGCTGTGCTCGAGGAATCTGCCCAAGGTGCTGAAGACCTGAATCGTCGGTGACAGCCCCGGAACCCCTGCCCGCAGGCAGCATAGGCCGCGGACGTTGAGGACGATGGGGACGCTGGCCAGGCTGGCCTGGTAGAGTTCCCGGATCATCTGGGCGTCCTGGAGCTGGTTCATCTTGGCTTGGATGCCGCAGGGGCGTCCTGCGCGGGCATGCTCAGCCTCGCGCCGGATCAGTGCGGTGAACCGCTCGCGAAGGTCGTGCGGTGCCACCAGGAGCTTGCCCGGGGCCGGGGCGGGGATGCCAGCGGTCAGCTCGTTGAAGACCGCCGCTGCGCCGGCGGCGAGCCCGGGATCCGCGCTGAGCAGGCCGAGGTCCTCATATAGCCGGGCCGTCCCCTCGTGGTAGTTTCCCGTGCCGACGTGGACGTAGCGGCGGATGCCGTCCGGCTCCTCACGGACCACCAGCGCCAGCTTGGCGTGCGTCTTGACCCGCTCCACGCCGTACGCGACGTGAGCTCCCGCCTGTTCGAGCTCTTTGCCCCAGCTGATGTTGGGCGCCTCGTCGAAGCGTGCGGTGATCTCGACCAGGACCGCCAACTGCTTGCCGCGGCGGGCCGCCTCTTTGAGCGCCTGGATGATCGGGGAGCGGCGGCCAGTGCGGTAGATCGTCAGCTTGATCGCCAGAACGGCGGGATCCACGGCGGCACTCTGCAGGAACCGCAGGATCGAGGTGTCGAAACTGTGGTAAGGCAGGTGCACCAGGATGTCTCCACGGCGGATCTCGTCGAACAACGCGGACGGGTCGGCGCGGTCCAGGTCCCGCAGCCGCGGGTGGGTCACCGGCTCATGCGGGGGGTCACGCTGCTCGGCGTGGCCCTTCACCGGCAGCTCCATGAGGTCATGCAGGCTCAGCAGCCCGGGAATCGCGATGAAGTCGGCAGGGTCGGCGTCGAGCTGGCTTCCGAGCCAGCCCCGGAGGTCGGCGGGCATGTCGGCGCTGACCTCCACGCGTACGACGCCCGCGTACTTCCGGGCGGTCAGCTCCGCCGTGACCATCCCGATGATCGCACCAGGGGAGAGATCCACGTCCTCGTCCCCGGCCTGATCGCTCCACGGATCATCCTTCGCCCCCCGGGTGACCCGGAAGAAGAAGCAGGCCAGCTCCGGCGCCCCTGGGAAGAGCACGCTCAGATTGGCGGCGATCACCTGCTCAAGAGGCACCCAGCCCGCACGGTCCGGCAGCGGCACCCACCGCGGCCGGTTGCCCGGCACCTTGATCCGGACGAAACGGTGTTTCCGGCGACCCGGTTCGGTGACTCGGACCGCCAGGTTCAGACCGAGGTTGCTGATGAAGGGGAACGGATGTGCGGCGTCCGCGGCCAGCGGGATGAGGATCGGTTCGACAGAATCCATGAAGTACCGGGCGAGGAAGTCCCGCTGGGACGGGTCCAGATCCCCGGCATCCACGATCGGGGCCCCGAGGCCGCGCAGAGCAGGGCGCAACTGCTCCTCGACGAGCCTGGCCACGACCTCCTGCTGGGAACGCAGCTCCGCGCGGCAGGCCCCGAGCACCTCGGCCGGGGTCAGCCCGTCAGGCCCGCGCTTGCACCGGCCCCTTCGGACCTGCCGGACTAGGCCGCCGATCCGCTTCATCGCGAATTCGTCGTAGATCATGCCCATGATCCCGGCGAACTTGACCCGCTCCAGAAGAGGCTGCTCCGGGTCCTCGGCCAGGGCAAGCACGCGGCGGGCGAAGCTGAGCCAGCTCAGCTCCCGGTTGATGAGAGCCGCCGGAGAGTCCGGTGTAACCGATGCAGGCTCTGACATATCCGCTGCAGGCTCTGACATATCCGCGCACCTCCGGGTCATCGCCCCCGCCTAGCCCTGATCATTCACGAAACGGCGTGACCGTGCAGCGCCAGCCGGCAGCATGCCATCGCCACCCTGACCTGGCGGTGTACCTGCGGCGCTTCGTACGGCTAGCCAAAGACTCCGTCACTTCCCGGCCGTCAGGCGTGGCACGGCTTGCTCGATGGCGGCGGCCTGGCAGGCTTGGCGCTGGTACATCAGGCCGTAGGTGAAGGTGTCCTCCGCCGCTGCCCGGGCCTTCCGGGCAAGCTCGAGCAGCACCGTCCGCGCGACCACGCTGTCGTGGTGGTCGCCGAGCAGTTCCTGCAGTTCCTTCGCCTGCGTGGCCTGGCGGCTGGCGGTCATGCCGAGCGCGGGCACGGCTGCTTCGGCGGCGTACCGGGCCCGTTTGGTGGCCTTGCGCGCCTCATGGATCGCTGTGTCGCGGTCTTCGGCACCGGGGACCGCATCCAGGGCACGCCGCAGCCGACGAGCAGCCCGCCGGACCGGCTTGGCCAGCACCCCGCCTGCCTCGCGTTCCGCCAGCGGTGTCAGCGGCGGGCCGGCCAGCAGCGCATGCAGGTCATCGAGCAGGCACAGATAACGCTCCCCGTCGAGCGCATCGAGCGCGGCCCGGCGCGCCCGGATCAGCTCGGCGCTGAAGTGGGCAGTAATGCGCGCCCGCACGGGCCCCCTACCACCAGGGCGGGGGGGATAGCAGCAAGGTCGGCGGTCAGCCGGGCCAGCAGCACCTCAGCGTCGCGGGCTCGCCCGAGCGCCGCCGCAAGCAACTTCAGCTCCGCGCACAGCGGACGGGTCGCGTCCCCGTCGATGACGCTGCCGAAGGCCTGCAACGCACTGCGGGCCCGGCGGCTGGCCACCCGCATCTGGTGCACGGCATCTGGCTCATCACGGCGGACCAGCGGGTCATAACGGCAGATTGCGGCCACCTGGTCGCGCACGTAGGCAAGCACCACCTCGCCTGCGGGCGAATGCCTGGTCAGCGGCGGTGGTTCCGGCGCGGCGCCGGCGGCGGCGTCCAGGACGGCCGTCCCACCGGCGACGTCGTATTTCCGCTCAACCTCACCTGCAACGGTGTCCACGTCCCCTACTCCTTAACGATCATCCGGCCCGCCCAGCCCGACGGGTGTCACGGCTGCGCACGGCCGTCCCGCCAGCCTTCCCGGTCAGGGCCAAATCGGCAGGACCACCTGCCGGATCGCCCTGCAGATCACGGGCCGACGGGGAAGTCACCTGCCATCGGGCCCGTCTCGTTGCTCCCGCCACCGGGCCACGAATCACCTCTCGCCAGTACCGGGTACCACGGGCTGGCCAAGGCCTACGGTCGGGGCTGCGGCGAGCAGCAGGTCATGCGCTCTTCTAGCGGCCTCAGCGGCGGGCTTTCCGCCCGGTTCGGCGGTGGGGAGGTCCTCAAGGCCGCGGGCCAGGACCTGCAGCGCTTCGGTCAGCGCCGCGACGCGTACCTCCACCAGGTTCATGCGTTCCTGGAGCGCAGTCACTGAGGTTTCCCGCTCAGACGGGTCGGTGTGCTCAGTCATCGGGTCTCCTCGCCGGCTTGCAGATCGCCTGCCACCGGATCACGAATTCCTGCTCACTGCCACCCGACCACGTCCAGGCACGGCCGGGCAGGGCCGGAGGGCCTGTTGCCAGCCGGTGCGACGGATCCGCAGAGGACCTCCGGCCCTTGATAGGGGCGGGGAACCCGCCGCACCTATTCGAGGAGGCGGCCGCCCTGGAACAGGTCGCGCAGCTGGCTGCCGGCTGGCTCACCACCCACCTCGCCGCGCATGCCCGTGGGCCTTGGGCCCGCTGGACGGGGAATAACGTCTCTACTGGCCGGATACCGGGCCACGCCAGGCTTGCGTCATGAGGCCGCGATTCCCGCATAGGGGCACCAACCGCGGCAGTGCACCGGAATCCGGCGACCTGCTGCGGGTACCGAGCCGATGGCCCGCGCCGCAGGGTGCTGAGGACCGGGCCTGCTGCTGCCCTGGACGGCCCGTGGTGCGGGTGATCATGCCGGCCGCGCCCGGGCGGCCATACCCGGTGGATCTGCTGCTGTGCGGCCACCACTACCGGACATCACGCCCGGCCCTGGCCGCCATCGGCGCGGCCATCGAGGAACTGCCCGGCCGGGAAGAGGCGGCCGAGGCGGCACTCCTGCGCGGCGTTCACCGGCCCCGCGTGACCGTCACATGACCCTAGGCAGGACGCCGTGCGCCACCAGTGCCAGGCCGTAGGCACCACCTCCGTATGACCTACGGCTCTGCCGGCTCCGGTGAGGCGGAATGAGGCTGGAAGACAGACAGGTTCCCGTCCGGGCGCCAGCCGGGCGGGCCGCGTGTCCGTGAAGGGCGGCGGGATCGATGAAGCAGACCATGCCGCTGGGCCGGGTGGCGGGCATCCGGATCGGCGCGCACTGGAGCGTCCTGGTCATGGTCGTTCTGATCGGCTGGCTCCTGGGGGCCCAGGTCCTCCCGGGCCTGGCACCTCACGAGCCCGCGATCGCGTATTGGGCGGTGGCCGTCCCCGGCGCGGTGACCTTCATCGCCGCGCTCCTCGCCCACGAACTCGCGCACTCCCTGGTGGCCCGGCGCTACGGCGTGCCCGTCACCTGCATCACCCTGTGGGTTCTCGGCGGGGTGTCCGAGCTCGGCGGCGAACCGCCGCACGCCCGGGCCGACCTGCTGATCGCGGCGGCCGGGCCGGCCACCAGCCTGACGGCCGGACTGGTCCTCGGCGGGATCGCAGCGCTGATGCGCGCCGGGGACGGGCCGGTCATCGCCGTCGCTGCGCTCGGCTGGCTGGCCGTCATGAACGTCTTCCTCGCCGTCTTCAACCTGCTTCCTGGCGCGCCGCTGGACGGCGGCCGGATCCTCCGCGCCACGCTGTGGATGCGCCACGGCGACCGCGCCCGGGCTACCCAGACGGCGGCCACGGCGGGCCGCGTGCTCGGCGTGGTGATCATTGCCGCCGGCGCCGCCGAACTTCTGCTCTGGGGGGACGCCGGTGGCCTGTGGCTGGCCGTGATCGGCATGTTCGTCATCAGCGCAGCTACCGCGGAGGCCACGGCGGGCAGCGCCACCGCTGCGCTTGCCGGGCTGCGAGTCGCCGACGTCATGACACCCGACCCCGACATCGGCGCGACCTGGCTGACCGTCTCCGATTTCATCGACCGGATCGCCCTGGACTCGGCCCAGACCGAGTTTCCGGTCATCGGCCCCGGCGGATCACTGGCGGGGGTCACCGGGGTCAGGCGACTGGCCCGGGTGCCGCCGGCCAGCCGAAGCATCACCACCCTGCAGCAGGTCATTGCCGCCGTCCCGCCCGTCTACCTAGCCAGCCCCGACGATCCGGCCGCCCCCCTGCTCAGCCGGCCTCCACTGAGCGGAGACCTGGCCGCCATCGTCCTCACCGGCGGCAGGATCGCCGGCATCGTGACCGTCACCCGCCTGCGCCAGATCGTCCGCCGGGAAGCACTCCGCGCCCACCCCGCCCCGCCACCGTGGATCGCCGGGCACGCACTGGCCGACCGCCGTCCTGGTAATGATCACGGAACGGCACCGGCCGGAGGGGCCTTCACCTGACCGCGCAGCAACGCGGGACGATGGAGCTCCCGGGGATTTAACTCAATCCGGGAGCATGTAGGGCGAGACCGGCCGCCAGGGGTGCGCGGGACCGCGAGGGCGGATCGTTTCAAGCGCCCGCTGGAGCGGGTCGGCCGGGGCGGCGGCCGGGCTGGGCGGCTCGGTCGCGCTCGTGTCGATGGTGACGGCTTCCGGCCATGGCGCCTGCGCCGCAGCCATTTTCTCCGCCACCATGGGGCATGCGTCCGAGGCGCCGTCGGTCCGGGTGCTCATCCGGCGCGCGGTCAGCTCGGCCGGCGCCGTGCACCGCAGCTGGACCAGGTCGGCAGCCGCGTCGCCGGCCACGGCGACCGCGCCGGCCCGATGGCCGACGGAGATCCATGACGCGTCGGCGATCACGGATTCGCCGTGCGACAGCAGCTCCGCGGCACGGTGCAGCAGCTCCCGGTAGGTGCGCTCGGTCCAGGACGGGGTGTAGATGCCTTCCTCGTATCGGGCGGGCGCTTTCCGGGCGGCGGGAAGGCCGGCCAGTTCCTTACGGATCCGGTCACTGTTCAGCACGGTGCAGCCCAGCCGGTCCGCCACGGCAGCAGACAGGGCCGACTTGCCCGTGCCGGGCAGGCCCCCAACGAGAACCAGAGTGACCGCGCCCGCGTGCAGGTGCCGCAGCGCCAGGGCGGCCAGCTGCCGGGCCTCACCGGCCGCCACCGGGTCGCCCTGCCGTGAGCGCAAGCAGCTGACCTTCGCCCGCACGAACGCCCGGTAGGCGACGTAGTGATGGCGCAACGAGCTGGGAGCAGGGTCACCGGTGTACTCCACGTACCAGCCCATGAACCGCTCGGCCAGCTCACCGGCGCCGAGCCGTTCCAGGTCCATGGCCAGGAACGCGGCGTCGTCCAGCCCGTCGAGCCAGCGCAGCCGGTCATCGAACTCCAGGCAGTCGAGGATCCGGGGCCCGTCTGGCAGGCAGAAGATGTCCTCGGCCAGGAGGTCCCCGTGCCCGTCCAGAACATGACCGCCGCGGATCCGCGCATCGAACAAGGGCCCGCGCCCGGCCAGGAACCGGTTCGCAAGCCACCCCACCTCATCGGCTTCTGCGGCTCCGAGCAGGTCCTGCAGGGGACGCGTCTGCTCGATGTTGTCTTCCCACCGTCGCCGCAGCGCGTCCCGGCTGCCTTGCTCGCTGATCTCGGGACCACGCGGGGCCGACGCGTGCTGCGCGGCGAGTATCCGCGCGACCCGGCGGACCGCCACGCCCACCGGCTGGCCTGCCTGGATCAAGGCGGAGAGCCGCCGGCTGGCCGGCATCCGGCGCATCGCGACCAGGTGATCGCAAACCTGGCCGGCCGGGTCACGAACCTCAATGACACCCAGGTACACGTCGGGCGCGAACCGCCGGTTGAGCTCGATCTCGCGCTGGCACGCCACCATGCGCGCTCCACGCGTACTGAAATCCAGAAAACCGAGGCTGACCGGCTTCTTCAGCTTGAAAGCACGATCACCGGTCAAGAACACGACCGCAGAATGCGTCTCCGACACATCCGCCCAGGGCTCGCGCACAGGCTGGGCCCCGGTCACGCCGGCACCCTCAGCCATCGCTATCACCTCGATGCCCACTGTCTGGACCAGCCCGCGTCCCACGGCAGGGACCGCCGTCACCGGCCACCGGGACATTGGTCTTGGAGCAGACCGCCGCCGCCGCTGAATGGGGAGCCAGCTGGCCGTCGTACCGCTCATCAATCACCACAGAGAACTGGGCCAGCAGCCCCCCGGACTGGCGGCCCTGCACTGACCAGCACCGTGGCGCGGAGGAACTCTGGCTCCTCTTGCACGGACCTTTGGCCCCTGATCCCCGGGCTCACCACGGTCAAAGTGATGGCACCACTGACTCAGGGAGGCAGAAGATGCGCGCAGTTGCGGGTGATGAGCTCCTGGTCAAAGGCCGTCACGTCGGCGATGTGGAGCGCGAGGGCGTCATCGTCGAGGTCCATGGCGCCAATGGCGCACCGCCCTACCTGGTTCGCTGGAGGGACAGAAGCGAGAGTGTGTTCTTTCCGTCTTCCGACACGGTAGTGGAGCACCGTCCCCTCCCGGCAGCCAGGCAAGCACCCTGAGGACGCCAATGGCCACAAATCCGGACAGCAACGCGGGCTCCCAGGCCGGGAAGTAAGCGGGGGAGCCCGCTAGACCTGTTGTTGTCACTGTGGGGGTACTACTCAGGAGTACCTCCGGCTGTGATAGCTCCGGCGCTCATCCAGACCGGCCCGGTGTGCCCGCAGGCGGCGAACGGGAACGGGATCACCTTGGACGCGGTCTGATCCGGCGGGTAGACCCGGAACCCGGCCGCTGACGCGAACGTCTCCCCTCGCCCTGGCCGGGCGGGCAAGCCGATAGCGGACCGGCTCCCGAAATCGGCCGGATCTTCGACCAGCAGCTGCGCGTGCGCCGTGGCGCCGTTAGCAAGCGTGACCGTGGTTTTGCTGGGACTGCCCCAGCGTGCCGGGCTGCCGATCTGCTGGCCGCTGAGGCTGACCGCCGAGACCCCGGGGTAGCCGCGCAGCGTGCAGGCATGCCCGGACAGGTTGGTGAACTGGATGTAGTAGCCGGAGCCTCCGGCGTAGCCGTTACCCACCGGGACGTTCAGGTATATGACGAGATCGTATGTTGTGCAGCGCGGCGCGCTGGCCGCAGAAGGTGCCGCGGAAAAAGACGTGGCGGCGAGCGCGGCCACCGGTGTCAGCGCTGCGGCGCAGATTAAGGCAGCCGTGCCGATCAGCCGCCGGAGGGAGTGGACGGAAAGACGGATGATGTCCTCCTTTGCCAGACGGGGCATGGACCAATGCACCCGTTATGACCGGCGCAGCCAGCCCCGGCTGCGGGCGGAGATCCGTGCCCGGCCGATCACATCCTCATCTGGTCAGGGAAGGCAGCCTTCACCGCAACCACAGCCGAACTACACTCCCACGCTTAGCACGCCAGATCCCGCGCACGAGAGCCAAAGGCCATCAGGACAACCGCCCTCAGACCCCGGACCATCGGCCCCGGCCGCAACCAGCGCCACCAGGACAATCGCGGTCACCCGTAGCGGTGTTGCGGTCGCCGGGCAACCAGGGCGTGCTCACCTGTCATCGCAGCCGGCGCAGGTAGGTGTCGGCGGGCTCGGCCGCCTGGATGCGGATCTGGCCGTCGACGGCCCGGGCCCCGTCAGGGCGGGCGATGACAGGCAGGTCGAGTTCGGCGATTTGCGGCAGGTCGTCGGCCAGCTGGGAGATCCGCAGCAGCAGGTCCCGCAGCGCGGCGAGGTCGGCGGCGGGGGTGCCGGGGCGCCCCAGCAGGAGCGGGGCGGCGCGGCGCGGATCAGTTCGCCGGCGTCGGAGTCGGTGAGCGGAGCGAGCCGGGCGGCGCGGTCGGCCAGCACGTAGGCAGCCGCGCCGCCGAGCCCGAACAGCACCAGCGGGCCGAACATTTGCTCCTGCAGCACGCTGATCATCACCTCGACACCGCCGATGATTATCGGCTGGACAATGACGGCGGCCAGCCGGTCGCCGAAGGTTTCCCGCAGCGAGCGGAACCCGCGCCGGACGTCGTCTGCCCCGTGCAGGCCAATCAGCACAGCGCCCGCGGCGCTCTTGCGCACCAGGCCGGGCACGTCTGCCTTGAGCGCAACGGGGGCGGCGAATCGTGCCGCCGCCGCGACCGCGGCGTCCTGGGTGGTGACCGCGATGCGGTCGACCAGCGGTACGCCGTAGCAGCCGAGCAGCTCCGCGGTAGCGTCCAGCGGCAGCCAGCCGCCCTTCGGGGCGTCGGTGAGAAGGCCGGTGACCAGTTCCCTGGCCCGATCCTGGCGCAGGCCGTCGAGGTCAGGCACCCGTCCCGGCGGGAGCGCACGCCACATGCCGTAGCGCACAGCGTGACCGAGGGCGCGGGCGGCGGACTCGGGGTAGGCATAGGCCGGGACGGCGGGGTCGTCCTCGCCCGGGCCTGGCAGCAGCCGGACCGCCTCCACCTGGTCCATCACCGTCGCGGCGATCGGCACCGGCGGCCCGCCGATGGCACGCACCGGACACCGTTCAGCTCGGCCACGCTCGGGTTGACCGCGTAGACCGCCCCAGGGAAGTTGGCGGTGGTGATGTTCTGCAGGATGGCCCAGCCGATCGACGCGGGGCGTCGGCTCGCGCCGATGACCGCGACTGAGGCCGGAGTAAGGATGTGCCGCAGGCTGGCCACGTCGGCGGATCGCTCTCGTTCGGCGACCGCGTCGCGGTAGGTGCCAAGGGCGGCGTCCGCCTCATCGGCGGGCAGCGGGAAGGTGAAATCGTACATGCCGTCGGCCAGGGTGCGGTGCACCGGCAGCCCGGCGTCGGCAAATACCTGCAGCATGAGCGCGTTCTCGACCAGGGTCTCCGCGGTGAAAGCGTGGACTCCCCGGCTGCGGGCCAGTGAGATCAGGTGCTCCAGCAGCAGGGTGCCGACGCCGCGGCTGTGCATCTCGTCGGCGACCGCCATGGCGACCTCGGCGGATCAGGAGCCGTCGTCAGCACACTCGTAGCTGCTGCAGCCGACCACTTCCCCGTCCAGCACGGCCAGCAGCGCGGCGTGGTCCGGTGCGGGCTCGCGGCAGATCCGGCGCGCTTCCCGCTCGGCCGCGACGGCGCTGAAGCTGAAAAAGCGCAGATAAAGGTTGTCCGGGGACATTTTGGTGTGCATGTCCCGCACCGCGTCGAAGTCGCCGGGCCGTGCGGGCCGGATCTCGATCGTGGTGCCGTCGGTCAGCAGAGCGTAGGCGCTGGCCTCGGTCCCTGTGCTCACGCCGCCCTCCCCGGGATCTCTGCGCTGGCTGCCGCGACCGGTACCGCCATCGCCCTCGGCCGCCTGGCAGCAGTGATGTATTTTTGTGGCATCACGGTGTTCAGCCCGGCAGGGCCTCGGTAACCAGTGCTTGCCGGGTTTGCAGGCCGGCGATTCACCGCGGCCATTGTCTTGGGCCCGTAGGTGCCGTCACCGTGGAGGGTGTGGCCGTTCCGGAAGTTGACCTGATCTTGGACGGCGCGAACGGCAGCCGGGCGCGGAACACCTTCCCGGCATGGCTGGAGGGCTTGCGGGAGTCTCTCGTCATCTCTGGACTTTTGGCCCTGTTTCGCCGGCAGCGCCGGCGGTGATTGTCGTGGCATCGAGGCGGAGGAGGGATGGCGATGCGCGCGGTTACGGACGGTGAGCTGCTGGTCAGGGCCGGCACGTGGGGGACGTGGACCGCGAGGGCGTGATCGTGGAGGTCCACGGAGAAGACGGCGCGGCACCGTATCTGGTCCGGTGGAAGGACGGTCACGAGAGCGTGTTCATGCCGTCCTCCGGCACGCTGGTACAGCACCGTTCCGCCAGGCAGCAGGCGAGCTGAGCGCGGACCAGGACGAACGAACATGCCCTGCGGCGCGGATCCCGCGGCGCCGCGGACAGGCGGTGCGTGATGATCAGTTACACCGATGTGGAAAAACTGCTGGCAGTGCACAGCGAGGACCCGCCAGTGCTGTCGATTTACCTGGAGGTGCCGCTGGACACGCCAGCGCTGCACGGGTTGCCGGCCCGGGCCGGTGACCTGCTCAACTCGGCCGCGGGCGGCCCCTGCGGGCCAGCAGGCCCGGACGCCGGACGGGTGCTGGCGTACGCCCGGCAGGTCGTGCGCCGGTTGCTGGAGGACAGGGCACGCGACTGGCTGGGCCACTGCGTCGCGATCTTCCTCTGCGCCCCGGCAGACCTGGCCGAGGCGATCCCGCTGCCCGCCGGGCTTGGCGAACAGGCCGTGTTCGGGCCCGGTCCGCACGTGCGGCCCCTGCTGATGGCGCTGCAGCGGCAGCCCGCCTATCGCGTCGTCGTGGTCGACCGGCGTCATGCCTGGCTCTTCGCCGTGGCGGGAGACCGGATCGACACGGTGACCCAGCCAGCGGCAGCAGGCGTGCGCAGCCCGCGATACGGCGGCTGGTACGGCCTGGAGTCCTATCGGGTCAACGATCGGATCGCCGAGCTCACCCACCATCACTTCCGCGACACCGCCGGCATCCTCGCTCAGGCCATCCGCCCCGGGCCGGAGCGGCTCGTCGTCGGTGGCCACGCCGACACCATCCCGCAATTTCTCGCTCTCCTCCCGCCTGACCTGCGTGACCGCTTCGCCGGCAGCTTCGTAGTGGACACCTCCACCATGACGCCCGCCCGGGTCCGGGCGCTCGCTGACCCCATCATCAGGGATTGGGTAGAGAAGTCCGGGCAGCAGCTGGTCACCCGGATCCGGCAGGAGCCGCCCGGCGGTCTGGCCGCAACCGGTCTGGCCGCATGCCTGACCGCGGTCCGCCAGCACGCGGTCCACACCCTTGCCGTACCCGCCCAGGGGGTTGTGCCGGGGTTCACGTGCCGGCGGTGCGGCGCGTCCGGCATGGCCGAAACCGGTTGCGCCCACGCAGATAACGTGGCGTTTGCTGTCCCGGATCTGATCGAGGAAGCGGCGGTCGGCACCATCCATGACGGCGGCCAGGTCCAGGCGGTTCCCGGCCCACCCGGCGGCATCGCTGCCTGCCTCCGGTTCCCGCTCAGCCACAGCGCCAGCACCTAATCACCATGGCCAGCAGGCAGCCGCACGGCGACGGCAGCAGGAACACAGATCGCTGCATCGCGGCTCTGCGCGCGGCCGGCGTGGACGTGGCCGTGATCAGCCATCCTGACCGTCACGGGATGCCGGGACTTTTGGCCCTGTGAACCAGGCCGTTCCGGAGAGCCCCGGCGGCGGGGCGAGCACGGGTAGCGGCGTGAAGGAGGAGCGTCATGGCGGGCGGGCTGCTCACTGACCTGTATGAGCTGAATATGGCCGCAAGCTACTTGCGGCGGGGGATGACGGGTTCGGCGACGTTCAGCCTGTTCGTCCGGCAGCTTCCGGCTGACCGGGGCTTCCTCGTCGCTGCCGGCCTGGAGGATTGTCTCCAGTTCCTGGAGGATTTCTCGTTCACCCCGCGGGACCTCGACTACCTTCGCCGCACCCAGGAATACGGCGAGGATACGCTGCGCACCTTCGCGGCCCTGCGGTTTACCGGGGAGCTGCGGGCGGTACCGGAGGGACGCGTGGTGTTCGCCGGCGAACCGCTGCTGGAAGTGACCGCGCCGATCGCCGAAGCGCAACTGGCCGAGACGATGCTGCTCAACCATGTGACGTTCCAGACCAGCGTGGCCACCAAGGCGGCACGGTGTGTGCTGGCCGCCGGCGGCGCGGAGCTGGTCGACTTCGCGTTCCGCCGTACCCAGGGCGTCGACGCGGGCCTTTCGGTGGCCCGCGCGTCCGCGATCGCCGGTTTCGTGGCTACGAGCAACGTCGAGGCGGCGCGCCGGTTCGGGCTGACCGCCGCGGGCACGATGGCCCATTCCTTCATCGAGGCATACGGCGATGAAGAGGAAGCGTTCACCGCCTTCGCCGAGGACTTCCCCGATAAGACGACCTTCCTGGCCGACACCTACGACACCGAGCGCGGGGTGCGCACCGCTATCGAGGTGGCGCGGCGGCTGCGGCTGCCGGGGCCGGTGGGGGTGCGGCTGGACTCCGGCGACCTTGCGCGGCTGGCGCGATCCGCGCGCCGGCTGCTTGATGAGGCGGGACTGCCCGGCGCGCGGATCTTTGCCAGCGGAGGCCTCGACGAATACGCGATCGCCGGCCTGGTCGCGGACCAGGCGCCGATCGATGCCTATGGCGTGGGAACCAAGATGGGTGTCTCGGCTGACGCGCCGTCCCTGGACAGTGCCTACAAGCTGGTCGCCTACGCGGGCAGGCCGGTCATGAAGCTGTCGCCGGGGAAGATCACCGCGCCGGGCGCCAAGCAGGTCTACCGCGCCCCCGGCGGCGATGTCCTCGCGCTCCGGGAGGAGCCCTCACGGCCCGGCCACGAAGCCCTTCTTGTTCCGGTCATGCGGGCCGGCCAGCGCCTCAGCGGCCCCGAACCGCTGACCGAAGCCCAGCAGCGGTGCCGCGCCGATCTGGCCTGGCTGCCGCCAGCCGCGCGGGCACTGCGCAGCCCCGCACCGGTGCCGGTCCAGATCAGCGAACAGCTTGAAAGCCTGCAGGACCGGCTCACACAAGAGCTGATGCGGTAAGCCGTAGGGCTTGGCACCGGCGGTGAGCCGGCCGAGCCGTCGAGCCCTTGACCTGGCGGGACGAAGGTCCGGGCGAAAGCGAGCCGGGCCGGCCCGTTTAGCCCGAAGTTACTTGGCGGTGGCACGCCACTCGCGGCGCTGACCTGGGCCTCGCATTAGCTGCCTGAATGTTTGCAGCGCGGGGTGAGTTTCCGCGCTGGCGGCGGTCAGCCTTGGTCACTGCGGGCCTGCCGGCGCCGCCCAGCGCGGCAGCCTGGTCAGGTTTTGCTGATGGGTATCTTCTTGGCTGGTTCGTGCTTCGGCGCCGGGATCCGTATCTCCAGGATCCCGTCCTTGTAGGTCGCGGTGATGTCCGATTCGGTCACGCCCTCCGGGAGAGGCAGCAGATTCTCAGCAGCCAGACACGATCAGGATCACCTGCAAGCTGAAACCGTCGTACCCCCACCACGCTCACACCGCGGTGGAGCGCGGCGGTAATCGAGGGTGGCCGGCTGGCGCTGTGGATCCTCCACCGCGGTAAGGAAGGCCTCCACCACAAGCGCCAGCTGCCCGGCTTCGGTGATCAGGTCAAGATGGCCGCCATGGTAGATCGTCAGCTCGCTTCCCGGGATCAGCCGGTGCATGATCCGCGCATTGATCACCGGGATGATCGGGTCATCGTCGCCCGCCAGTATCAGGGTGGGCTGACGCACCAGCGGCAGCAGCGGGAGGCTGGTCCAGCCGACGGTGGCCAGCAGCTGGTAGCCATAGCCCCTGGTCGCTACCATCCGGGTCGTGGCGCGCAGCATCGCGCGGGCGAGCGCCGGGTCCTCGTGCACGCAAGGATGACGGCGATCGTGCTCCGGTCAGCGTCATCGGAATCAGGCACCTCCGCGACCAGAGCCCGACGTCACCACGCAGCGATCCCGTGTCCGGCACAGCCGAGGCGCCAATCTGCTCTCGCGACCAGACGATGGCCTCGACAACCACGGCGGCCTTGGACGGCCACCGCCGGTAGATCGCCGCCTTGCCGACATGCGCCCGGGCGGCAAGATCATACATGCTCAGCTGGTCGTAGCCGAACTCGGCCAGCCCTTCCAGAGTGGCTTGCAGGATGGCGTCTCGCAACGGATCGAGGCGCCGCGGACCTGCGCCCACCGGGCGCTGGCCACCTCGGGTGTCGCCATCACCGCTGTTCACCAAGACCCCCGGTTCCACCAATCCTCTGAACCTGACGATACGAGACGGTTCCGTCCCACATGGTAGGCGGGACAGCGCCGGGTGCGTCCATGGGCTCCAGAGCCGTGTTCACCAGCCGGCCCCTTACTCAGCAGACGGGCCTTTCGCCTCTACGTCCGTCCGTCCGGACACTGCCGGCGTAGTGGGAGATCACGAGGCGCTGGCCCGCGTGAAGGAGGCTGGGCGATGATCATCGTATTTTGCTCGCCGTTGACACCAACACATCGGATAAACCAGCGGAGATTGCCGGTGAGCTGGCCGAGCTGAGTGGTGCCACCGTCCTTGTCGTGCACTGCGATGAGCTGGACACCTTCTTCGACACCGGGAGCTGGCTCAACGATGACACGGAACCGAGGACACCGATAGGAACGGCGGTCCTGCAGCTCTGTGACCGGGGGATCAGGGCCCGCGGGGTCACCGTGTGCACGGACAGCCCGGCGGGCACGGCCCAAGCTATCGCGGATCAAGGGCATGGTCCGGCAGCGGACATCCTTATTCTCGGGCTCCCCAGATTCCACCACCTCGGCGGGCTCTTCATTGGAAGCGTTGCGGCCGACATCCCAGCGCGCACTACCACGGCCGCTGCTGCTCGTTCCGTGCCGCGAATGCACTGACAGACGGCCCGGCGCGGGGTCGTTGGTCCGCGGGTTGCGGGAACTGCGCCCCTGTCATGGCTGCGGGTTCGCGCGTCAGGCTGGCGGTATGAAGCCTGCGCCTGATCGCCGACCGGCGGCTGGCCGGTACCGCTACGCGGACCTGCTGCGGGTGGTCGCGATCGGCGCGGTGGCCGTTGGCCACTGGCTGCTGACCAGCATCACCTACCGGGACAGGCGGCTGTCCGGCCTCGACGCGATCGGCTACGTCAGCTGGGCGGGCTGGGTCACCCTGGCCTTCCAGGTGATGCCGGTCTTCTTCCTGGTCGGCGGGTACGTCCACGCTGGCTCGTGGGCGAGGCACCAGGAGCGGGGCGGGGACTGGGCCGGCTGGGTCCGAGCACACGCGATGGGGCTGCTGTGGCCGGCGGCGGTGTACGTGACGGTGGCCGTGCTCGCCGTCGAGGCGGCCCGGTTGGCGGGGGCAGGCACGGCGGAGCTGGCCCAGGCGGGCTGGCTGGTCGCGCTCCAGCTGTGGTTCCTGCCCGTGTACCTGCTGCTGATCGCCTCGACCCCGGCGATGCTGGCCGCGTACCGGCGATGGGGCCTTGCGGTCCCCACGGTGATGGCGGCTGGCGCCGCCGCGGTCGACGTGGGCGTGGTAGGCGCCGGCGTGCACGTCGTCGGCTACGCCAATTACCTGCTGGTATGGGGCTCGATATATGTGTGGGGGTTCGCCTGGCGGGACGGCACCCTGACCCGCCCGCGCTGGCGTCCCTACGCCCTGGCCGTCGCGGGCGCCGCGGCCCTGGCCGGCCTGGTCACATGGGGCCCGTTCCCTGTCGACATGATCGGTGCCGGCGAGCGGGTCGCCAACACCAGCCCGCCGTCGATCGCGCTGCTGGCCTATGCCGCCGCCCAGACCGGGCTGGTCCTAGCAGCGGCGCCAGCGGTGTCCCGGCTGCTCGCCCGGCCCCGCTGGTGGCAGCCGGTCAGCCGGCTTACTCCCGGGGTCATGCTGGTCTATCTGTGGCATATGGTGCCGGTGATCATCGTGGCGATTGCCTTCTACCCGCCCGGGATCATGCCGCAGCCCCGGATCGGATCGGCTGAGTGGTGGGCGCTGCGGCCGGCCTGGATCGCCCTGCTGGCCGTGATCCTGGTCCCGATCATCGCCGGCCTGCTGTGGGTGCACCGGCCCCTGCTGCGCCTGCTGCCCGACGGCCTCGGACCCGCCCGGCCCTGGTCCCCGGCCGTCCTGCTGCCCGGATTGGCCGCTGCCGGGTTCGGGCTCACGAAGCTCGCGATCGGCGGCTTCGCCCCTGGCGGCGGGCTGCCGACGCTCGCCCTCGCCGCTTGCGCGTGCGGCCTGTTGCTGACCCTGCTGTCCGGTCCTCCGTCAGCGGGGCACGACCCGCGCCCGCAGCAGCCCGGTGCCGCGCCGCTGCGCGCCGGACCCAGCTCACCCGCATCACCAGCGTCGACGTCCCCGGATGCCATCCGGCACACGCCGCTTCCACGGACCACCGTCTCGTCCCAGGCAGGCCAAGGTCCCGGCTGATCAGAGGCATCTCACTCGCGCCCGGCCGACGACCAACGTCCTGGCAGGCCGCCCGGACGGCTCTTTCCGGCACGGTCAGCGCATGCCTAGCGTCGGCACAGATGCAAATAGAGCATAGAAAGAATAAATATGCCTGGGCCTGGCGGTACCTCATGGCGGTGGTACCGCCCGAGTGCGGGTCCGGGGCACGGGTGACGAGGCTGGCCACGCTGAGCAGGCGGCCACCAGGGTTCCGCCGACGGCAAGCCGCCCTAGCCGCTGCTCACCACGATCGGCAAGCGGGCGGCCCAGCAAAGTGGCACGCACGGTCTGCGGCCTGCTCAGCACCCCCGAGTGCCGGTGCCGACGGGCCCGCGGCCGACGTCCCGGCACCCGGCTGGCGGAGGCGGCATGACACGATCACCACAAGCGGCCAGCCCGCCTGCGTCACGCCCATGACCCGCTCGGCCAGGCCGGTCTGCCCGCCTCGCGCGACCAGCTCCGCAAGGAACCACGCCAGCAGGCCGAGCATTAGTCCGGCGGCAACGGCCGAAACGGCCGGCCGCAGTCCCCACGGCACCGAGGGCCCCCGCCGCCAGGCCCCTCCCGGCCAGGTCACCAGTGCCGCGAAGCCGATCCCGGCCCAGACCGCGTGCGTCAGCGATCCCCCGGCGTGCTCGGGATTGGCCGCGACCAGCGCGCCGGCCAGACCGCCTGCCATCAGCATGAGCCGGCCGGGTGCGGCGGCCAACCGGAGCGCGAGCCCGGTTACGACCTCGCAGGCGCCGGCCAGCGCGAACGCGAGGGTCATCACCCACCGGTCGGCGGCGCCCACCGCCGCGAGGGCGCTGACGGTGTCGGCTACCGGGTTGAACGATCGCGGCTGCAGCACGGCGGCAAGGTTCCAGCCGGCGACCAGCAGCAGTGGAGCCGCGACCGCGGAGGCTACACCCCACCACGGCACGACCCGGCGGTCGCTCCGGCCCGCCGCCGCAATTGACGAGGCAGGTGCCGCGCTACCGCCAGGCGTCGCCCTGCCAATCGTCCTCATCCAGCCGTTCCCGTCATTTGCTTTAATGGAAGCTATCTTGCCCATCGTCGCGCTGCGAGGCTTCCCGGTGGCAGAGGCTATCGTCTTGCCCGGGCGGCCCAACGTCCCTTGGTTCTACGGAAGGACGGGATAGGCTGGTCATCATTCCCCCGAGGACGGCAGATGACGAGCCTGGTCGGGTGGCCCGGGGGAATCGCACCCCCGGGCTCCCACAGAACGGAGCGTGAGCCTCTCGGTTCACTCCGCTCTTCTCATCGCATTCCGGCGAGCGAGTCCACCCCCCAGGCCCAGTGCGCGAAAAGCCTGGGCTCTCGATCGAGGAGCCCGGACCACCATGCCTTGAACCGTTTGTAGGGGCGGAGCCCACGCCCCCAACGCAAAAGGCAACTTCTGTTTTGAGGTGACGCTGGGTTACCGGCGGCTGGAGCGTGGCCGGTGAGCGCCGCGGTGCCGGCCGGGCCGCTGGAGTCGGCGCCGGGCGGGTTCGTGCCCGGGAGGAGCGGTCCGCGGTCCTGGCGGGCGTCCTGGACGGCGTGGAGCTGGGGGCCTGGGACCGGCGTGTCGCCGGGTGGCTGGCCGGGCTGGACACGTCGACGGCGCTGACGATCGCGTCCTGGGTCGCGCGGTCGCGGGCGGCGGGCCGGGGCGGTGAGCGGGATGATGGAGCGGGCCGTCGGCTTCCGCCTGCTGCCGGACATTATCTGTAGTATTTTCATGTCATGCCTGGGGATCGCCGCGCGGACGCCGCGGAGCACGCGGCGCACGTCAACGAGGCCGCTGGCCTGCTGGAAGCCGGGGTTCCGGCTGCTGAGGCGGCCCGCGTGCTGGCCGGGCGCCTGGGCTGCTCGGAACGCCAGGCGCGCCGCTATGTCAGCCAGGCCGCGGCGTCGGGCCGGGTCCCGGTCCCCGAAGAGGGCACGGTGTTCACGGTGCGGCTCCCGGCCCGGCTGGCCGCCGCGGCCCGGGAGCACGCCCGCGCGTCCGGCCGCACGGTCTCCTCGGTCGCCGCGCAGGCGCTGGAAGAGTTCCTCGGCCGCACTCACGGGACCCGTCCGCGCAGGTGAGGGAGCTGGCGGTGGAGACCGAGCACGTCTTCAGCCGTCATGCTGCCGCCGAAATGTCAGTGGCCTACGCGATATTGGTGCCGCAGCGGCGGGCAAGGACCGCCGCCGGGGCGCCGGGAGGAGGAGACCGTGACGGCAGCGGCGATCTACGCGCGGGTCTCCAGCGCCCGCCAGGCGAAGGACGAGACGATCGGCTCCCAGCTGGCGGCCCTGCGCGAGCACGCCGTTCAGAGCCGGCTTGACGTCCCGGAAGACTGGGTCTTCGCCGACGAGGGGCACTCCGGCGCGACGCTGGTGCGCCCGGGCCTGGAGGCACTGCGGGACCTGGCCGCCCAGGGCTGCCTGGACGTGGTGCTGGTCCACTCCCCGGACCGGCTGGCCCGCAAGTTCGCCTACCAGGCGCTTTTGATCGAGGAGCTCGCCCGCTGCGGGGTCCGGGTGGAGTTCGTGAAGGGGCCGCGCGGCGACAGCCCCGAGGACCAGCTGCTGGTCCAGTTCCAGGGCATGTTCGCCGAGTACGAGAAGGCCCAGCTCGCCGAGCGCTACCGGCGCGGCAAGGCCTGGCGGGCGAAGGCCGGCAGCGTGAACGTGCTGTCCGGCGCCCCGTTCGGCTACCGCTACGTCCGCAAGACCCCCGAGTGCGGTGCCCGTTACGAGGTCGTCCCGCACGAGGCCGCCCTGGTCACCGAGATGTTCCGCCGCTACGCCGGCGACGGCGCCGCCATCGCGGATCTGCGCCGCTGGCTGACGGGCCAGGGGGTGCGCACCCGCACCGGCAAGGAACGCTGGGACCGGTCGGTGATCTGGGGCATGCTCCGCAACCCCGCCTACGCCGGCACCGCAGTCTTCGGCAAGACGCAGGCCGTCCACGAGCCGGCCGGGCTGAACCGCACCGCCCGCCTCGCCGGCCGCACCGTCCCCCGCCAGGTCAGGGTCGAGGACCGCCCGCGCGAGGAATGGACCGGGATCCCGGTCCCTGCCCTGGTGGACGAGGACACCTTCGACCGGGTCCAGCAGCGGCTGGCCGACAACAAGCGGTTCGCCGCCCGGAACACGAAGGTCCCCTCCCTGCTGCAGGGCCTGGCCGCCTGCGCGTCCTGCGGCTACGGCTACTACCGCACCACCACGACCACGACCGCGGGGAACAAGATCTACTACTACCGGTGCCTCGGCTCCGACGACTACCGCTACCAGGGCGGCCGCGTCTGCGGCAACAAGCCCGTCCGCGCCGACTACGCCGACAAGGTCGTCTGGGACCACGTCACCGCCCTGCTCGCCGACCCCGCCCTCATCCGCGCCGAGATCGGCAAGAGGCTGGAAAGGGCACGGACATCGGACCCGGTCACCCGCAAGCGCGGCCAGCTCGAGCAGGCCCTCGCCAAGACCACCGCGTCCATCGCCGCGATGATCACCGCCTTCTCCGAGCAGCTCATCACCATCGACGAGCTCCGCGCCCGCATGCCGGCCCTGCGCGCCCGCGAGACCGGCCTGAAGGACCAGATCGCCGCCCTCGACGCCCAGGCCGCCGACCGCGACGCCTACCTCAAGCTCGCCGGCGACCTCGAGGGCTTCCTCGCCCGGCTCCGCGGCAGCTCCGCCACCGCCACCGTCGAGGACCGCCAGCGCGTCCTGCGCGCCGTCGTCCAGGACGTCCTCGTCGGCCCCGAGAAGATCACCATCCGCCACCGCATCCCCGTCCGGGAACCATCCAGCGGCGGCGGCCGCCACGACACCACCGACACGGAGGGTGAGATGCGCAATAGTTCGCTGTTGCGTTGGGGGCGTGGCCGCCGATCCCTGCGGGGTTCCGCGATCCCGCCTGGCCAGGGTCCCATCGGGCAGCTGCAGCGGGGCGGCAAGCCACCGCTTCACATACAGCAGCACCCACTTCTGGCTGGTGGTGATATTCGCCTCGACCGCCTTGACCATGAGGTCCCATGGCACGCTGTCGAAGAATTTCTGGACATCAAGGTCAATGACCCAGTCTTTCTCCCAGCACCGCTGGCGGCATTTCGCCACCGCGTCCAGCGCGCCACGCCGGGGCCGGTACCCATAGGAATCCTCATGGAAAATCGATTCCGTCCGGGCTTCCAGCGCCAGCGCCGCGACAGTCTGCGCGACCCTATCGGCGACAGTAGGGACGGACGATTCATACTGCCCCTCCTGCAACCGCGTGTCGGGATGTTTCTGGATTGGTGCTGATCTGTGCTGGTCAGGCCCGCGTTGGCGGGGCTGGTGATGTGAGCGTGTCAGGTGGCACCGACATTCTCGGCTGCCTCAGCGTCGCCGGCGGGGCTTGGTGCGGCGGGCGGCGGGGTTGAGGTGCCCGGATTGGCCGATGCGGTTGCGGCATTGTGCCTGGATCTGGTCGTTCCAGGGGATGTGCAGCCGGTTCCCGGAGCCGCGGCGGGCGCTGAGCTGCCCGGTTTCGATCCAGTAGTAGATGACGCCGGTGCTGCAGCCGAGCCGGCAGGCGGCTTGGGTGACGCTGACCTCGCCGTGGGCGGCGGGGAACGCGGGCGCGGGGAGCGTGCGGGGGCGGGCTGCCCGGCCCAGGTGGGCGGACTGGGCGATCCTGGTGCGGCAGCCGGCCTCGGCCTGGGCGTCCCAGGGGATGCAGAACCGGTTTCCCTGGCCGCGGCGGGCGGCCAGCTGCCCGGTATGGACCCAGTGGTAGATGACGCCGGTGCTGCAGCCCAGCCGCCGGGCGGCCCCGGCCACGGAAATCTCGCCGGGGCCGTAGGGATCGGGGACCGGGATCTTGTAGGCGTGGCGGATCCACTGGACCGCATCGATGTCGAATGGCCGGCCGTGGCCAGTGCGGTGCCCGGCGGCGTTCAGCCGGGTGACCAGCTCGTCGTTGCCGGTGGCCGGCCCGAGCCGCTTGATGAGTTCGACCGTGGCGTCTGGGGAGCGCTTGGCCGTGCCGGGATGGAGGGGCCGGGCGGCGGTGAGCTCGCTGGTGGCGCCGGTGTGCCAGCGGATCCCGATGCGTACCTGGTCAGGTCGCTGCTCGGGGAGCAGGGTGACGTCGGCGATCAGGGTGCGCAGCAGCCGTTTGCGGTCCCTGGCGCTGGTGGTCGGCGCGTTCCACAGGGCGGGCAGGTCGGCGGCGAGTTTCTCCAGCTCGGCGTGGCTGGGCAGCGGTGGCAGCGTGTCGCGGGCGGCCTCGAGCGCCTGCTCGGCTTCGGTGAGGGTGGCGAGCCTGGCTTCCCAGCGGGCCTCCAGGGAGCGGGCGACCAGCCGGTTTTCCGGCTCGACCTGGCAGAAGGCGCGTTCGGCCCGGCCGGCGTCGTAGCGGGCGCGTTCCACCGCGAGCTCGGCGGCCCGGCTGACCCGCTGGTGCCGGCCCGCGACCTCATCGGCGGCCGACAGCGCCAGCGCGACCTGCCCGGGGGTGAGAGCGTCCAGCAGCGCGCCAGCGACCGCGGCATCCACGCAGGCCGCGGCGACCGACCGGCACGACGGCGTGGTCAGCCGGTCCCGGCGCGAGCTGCACTCGTAGGCTGGCCGCTGATCGGTGTGGTAGTTGGTCATCACCGGCTTGCCGCAGCTGCCGCAGCCGATGATCCCCTGGCACAGCGCGGTGCCCTCCCGCGGCGGCCGGGCACCGGAAGCGGTGTGGCTGGCCGCCAGCCTGGCTTCGTTCGTCAGGTAGTCCGCCCAGGTGATGTAGCTTTCGTGGTGGTCTTTGATCAGCACGGGCCATTCGGCGCGGGGCCGTTCGGTGATCGAGGTGTGCACCGTGCCGCCGGGATCGACGGTGCGGCGGGACGTGTAGCGGCCGAACACGTACGCGCCGGCGTAGCCCGGGTTCTTCAAGATCCCCAGCACGCGGGCGTGGGTGAGCCTGCCCCAGCGCAGCTGCCCGGCCCACGCCCCGCCGTAGGCGCGCAGCGGGAACCGGCGGCCCTGGAAGGCGGCGACCACGCCGTAGGCCGACCCGCACGCGGCGAACGCCGCGAACACGTCACGGATCGCGGCCTGGACCTCGGCATCGGGGTCGATCACGACATCGCCGGCATCGTCGTGGACGTAGCCGACCGGCAGCGGGGTGCGCAGCTCGCCGCGCCCGGCCGCGGCCCGCTTGTTGGCCTGCAGCCGCTGCGCCATCACGTGCAGTTCCATCTCTTATGCGGACGTCGCCGTTATGCCGACCAGGAGCTGTGGGTTCGCTGCGGGCTTGGCCGGCAGTGCCGGCAGGTCGGCATAATCTCAGCTCGCCGATGGCTTGCCGCCAGTGTTCCGCCAGGTCAGGGGGCTGATTCTTCTCTCCGGACGCGATGGCCGTCCGGAAGAGGAGCGCATGATGGCGAAAACGAAACCGTGCTGGGCGAAGGTGACCGGGCCGCTCGCGGAGTACGCGCCCGGGTTCCGGGACGAACTGTTCCGGCTCGGCTATACCCCGCTCACCGCGGCCTGCCAACTGCGGCTGGCGGCACATCTGAGCCGCTGGATGACCGCCGAAGAGCTCGGCACGCAGGATCTGGACATGCCGGCGGCGGAGCGGTACTTCGCGGCCCGCCGTTCGGCGGGATACGCGAACGAGCGTACCGTCGAGGCCCTCGGCCCGCTGCTGGGATACCTGCGCAGGCTCGGGGCCGCCCCGCTCCCGGCGGCGGAACCGGTGACGGAGGCAAGCCTGCTGCTGGACCGGTTCGCGGCCTACCTGACAGTCGAACGGGGGCTAGCACCGGGAACGGTCACGCTGAACATCCGCCTGGCCCGCCCGTTCCTTCAGCAGAGGACGCTCGAACGCGACGGGCGCCTGGACCTGGAACAGCTGACTGCCGCCGAGGTACGGGCATTTGTGCTGGACCAGGCCCGGAAGCAGCCGCGGTCGGCCAAGCGGATCGTGACCGCGCTGCGGTCCCTGCTCCGCTTCCTGCACGTCGACGGCATCCTGGCCCTACCGCTGGCGGGCGCGGTGCCGTCGCCGGCCGGGCATGCGCTGGCCGGGCTTCCCCGCGCACTGGAGCCCGGGCAGGTGGAGGCGATGCTGGCCTCCTGTGACCCGGCTGTCGCCACCGGACGCCGGGACCGGGCGGTCCTTCTGCTGCTGTCCCGGATGGGGCTGCGGGCCGGCGAGGTCGCGGGACTCGGCCTGGACGACATCGACTGGCGGCGCGGCGAGATCACCGTCTGCGGCAAGGGCGGGCGCCGGGACCGGCTGCCGCTGCCCGCCGACGTGGGCGCGGCGATCGTCGCCTACCTGCGCGACGGGCGCCCGGCCGGCGCACTGGACCGCACGGTGTTCATCGCCGCCCAGGCACCCCGGGAAGCACTGTCCTATACCGGGATCACCACGATCGTCGCGGAGGCCGCCGCCCGGGCAGGGATCCCCGGGCCGGTCCACGCCCACCGCCTGCGGCACTCGGCGGCTACCGCGATGCTGCGCGGCGGCGGGTCGCTGACCGAGATCGGGCAGGCCCTCCGCCATGCCCGCCCGGCAACGACTGCGATTTACGCCAAGGTCGACGTCGAAGCGCTGCGCCCGCTGGGCCGCCTCTGGCCTGGGCAGGAAACCGCATGACGGCGGACGGGCGCCCGCTGAGGGAGTCGCTGGAAGACTACCTGGCGCTGCGCCGCGCGCTGGGCTTCAGGCTCAAGACCGCCGGCCGGCTGCTCGGCCAGTTCGTCAGCTGGCTCGAAGACCGCGGCACCGGCACGGTCACCACCGAAGACGCCCTGGCATGGGCGGTGCTCCCGCCGGGAGCCTCTCAGGCATGGCAGTCGATCCGGCTCGCCGCGGTCCGCGGGTTCGCCGCCTACCTGCACGGCACCGACCCGTCGGTCCAGGTCCCTCCGCCCGGCCTGATCCGCCGCGGAAACGACCGCGCGACCCCCTACATCTACTCCGACGCCGAGATCAGCGCCGTCATCGCCGCGGCCGGCACCTTGCGGCCCCGGTTCCGGGCCGCCACCTACCAGGCCCTGATCAGCCTGCTGGCAGCATGCGGCGTCAGGATCGGTGAAGCGCTCTCCCTCGACCGCGGCGACCTTGACGCTGACCAGGGCATGCTCACCGTCCGGGACGCCAAGTTCGGGAATTATGCCGAGGGTGCCGTTATGCCGGGTCCTGTCACGGTGGGCGTGGCCTGCGGCGACTCCGCTCAGGATTCCTCGGCATAATCGCCTCCGAGGGCTTCGAGGAACGCGATGAGGCGATCGGGGGGCTGGTAGCGCCGTGGGCTCGAGCCTGCCGGGGTGGTCCGGGCCAGTGCACGTTCCTTGATGCCCATGTCCGCATGGATGTAGCGCTCGACGCTGCGCAGATTGGCGTGGCCGAGCCACAGCGCGATGACGGCGGGGTCGACTCCCGATCGCAGCAGGTTCATGGCACAGGTGTGACGCAATGTGTGGGGCGAGACCGGTTTGGCGCGCAGTGTCGGGCATGTCTCCGCGGCGATGGTGGCGTACTTGGTGACGAGCAGCGCGATGGCGTCCCGGCTGAGCGCCCGGCCATGGCTGGCGGGAAACAGCGGGTCGCCGGGTTCGCCGGCACGCTCGCGCATCCAGGCGGCAAGCACCTTTGCGGTTGAGCGGGTGAGCGGGGTGGACCGTTGCTTCCGCCCCTTGCCGGTGCAGCGGATGTGGGCTCCGCTTCCGAGCTGGACGTCCTGGCAGGTGAGCCCGCACAGCTCGGAGACCCGCATCCCCGTCTGGACAGCGACGGTGAGCAGCGCGTGGTCACGGCGGCCGCTCCAGCGGTCCCGGGCAGGGGCGGCGAGGAGGGCGTCGGTCTCGGGGCGCTCCAGGAACGGCACGATGGTCCGGTCGAAGCGCTTGGGCGGGATGGCGAGGACCCGTGCGATGAGGGCGGCGTGTTCGGGATGGCGCAGGGCCGCAAACCGGAACAGCGAGTGAATCGCCGCCAGGCGCGCGTTGCGGCTTTGGGCGCTGTTGCCCCGTTCGCGTTCGAGGTGGTCCAGGAACGCGCCGATGGCGGGAGCGTCGAGATCGTCGAATTCCAGCTGCGATGGGGCCTTTCCGCTGCGGTCCTGGGCGAATGCGAGCAGGAGCCGGAACCCGTCGCGGTAGGCGGCGATGGTGTGCCGGCTGGCGCGTTTCTGGCTCATCAGCCGCTGGGTGAAGAACACCTCGAGGGTGGGTGCGACGGCGCTCACCGCTGCTGCTCCTCGTCGCGGGCTTCGAGCCGCTCGGCGGCGAGCGCCAGCAACTCCGGACAGGCGCTCAGGTACCAGTACGTGCTGGACGGCCGGACGTGCCCGAGATAGGTCGATAGCAGCGGCAGGCGGGCCTGCACGTCGCCGCCATCGCGATACCAGCGCAGCAGCGTCCCGACCGCGAAGGAGTGCCTGAGATCATGCACGCGCCTGGGGCGCCCGCCTGGTCGCGGGCGCAGGCCGGCTTCGCCGGCCAGCTGGTGGAAGGTGGCGTAGATGCTGTGGTGGGCGAGCCGCCGGCCACGCTGGGAGACGAAAAAGCTTGCCGAGGCTGGCCGGGGGCAGAGCTGATCTCGCCGGGCGCTGTAGGTGCGGAGCGCTTCGATGGTGCTGTCGTGGCACACCACCTCCCGGGAGTTGCCGTTATGCGGATGTCCGCATAACGGCAAGACCCGGCTGATCCCGCTGCACTCCAGCGCTACCGCCGCGCTGACCCGGTACTCGGCGCTGCGGGACGAGCATCACCCCCGTCCGGCCGACCCGGCGCTGTTCTTGTCCACCGCCGGGACACGGCTGCGGCACAGCAACGTCAGCCTCACGTTCAGCAAGCTCACGGACCAGGCGGGGCTGGCCCGGCGGTCAGCGTCCTGCCGTCCCCGGATCCATGACGTCCGGCATTCCTATGCGGTGGCTACCGTCCTCGGCTGGTGCCGCGACGGCGCCGACGTCGCCGTGATGATGCCCCGGCTGTCCACCTATCTCGGTCATACCGACCCAAAACACACATATTGGTACTTGTCGGCCGCGCCAGAGCTGATGGCACTGGCCGGCGACCGGCTGCACGCCCACCTGCAAGGAGAACCGTGACCGCCCTCGCCCCCACCCTGCAGGCGTTCTTCACCGACCGGCTGGCGCTGCAGCGCCAGGCCAGCGGCCACACGGTCGCCGCCTACCGCGACGCGCTCAGGATGCTGATCGCCTTCGCCGCCCAGCGTGCTGGCAAGGCCCCGTCCCGGCTGGACATCGCCAACCTGGACGCGCAGACGGTCGGCGCGTTCCTGGACCACCTGGAAAACGAGCGCGGCAACAGCGCCCGGACCCGCAACGCCCGGCTCGCCGCGATCCACTCCCTGTTCCAGTACGCCGCGGTGCGCCACCCCGAGCACGCCGCCGACATCCAGCGAGTCCTGGCCATCCCGCCCAAGCGTTACGACAAGGCGCTGATCACCTACCTCACCGAGGACGAGATCACGGCACTGCTGGCCGCCCCGGACCTAGCGACCTGGACCGGACGGCGTGACCAGGCGCTGCTGGTACTGGCCTGCCAGACCGGGCTGCGCGCCACCGAGCTCACCAGCCTCGTCATCGGAGACGTTCACCTGGGCGCCGGCGCGCACGTCAGCTGCCTGGGCAAGGGCAGGAAACAGCGGATAACCCCGCTCACCCCGGCCACCGTGACGGTCCTGCGCTCCTGGCTCGGCGAACGCGGCGGGCTGCCCGCGGACCCGCTGTTCATCACCCGCCGCGGCACCCCGCTCAGCCGCGACGCCCTGGAACGGCGGATCGCCAAGTACACCGCCACCGCTGCGAAGACGTGCCCGTCGCTGCTGGAGAAGAAGGTATCGCCCCACGTTTTGCGGCATTATGTGGACGGCCGTGTTATGTGGCCGGCAGCAGCATCTCCGCTGGTAGCAGAGCCGCGCGTGCTGGTTCCGGCCACATAACCCCGGTGTGTTATTCGCAGAAGCGGTCGAGCCATGCGAGGAGATCTTGGTCTGCTGTCCAGTCGGGCAGGGGTTCGGGGGTGAGTGACTGGTAGGCGGTTTCGATGGCCTTGCGTTTGGCTTCGGCGTCGGCGCAGGCGTAGATCTCGGTGGTGGACACGTCGGCGTGACCGAGCAGGTCGCGTATGTAGATCAGGTTGACTCCGGCCTGGAGCAGGTGCATCGCCCTTGTCCTTCTGATGACGTGCGGGGTGACGTTCAGCCCGGCCGCGTAGCCGGGGTCTCGCCGGCGCAGGGACTGGACGTGCCTGGCGAGGATCTTGGTGACGCCCCAGCGGGTTAACCGGGAATGTTGCGGGCCGTTGAACAGCGGGTCTGCGTCTTTGCCGACGCCGGCGTGGGGGGCGCGCCGGGTGAGGTAGTCCTCTAGCAACTGGGCTGTGGGGTTCATCACCGGGACCCGCCTGGTCTTGGAGCCTTTGCCGTGCAGCGTCACCACCGACGGGTGTGCGACGCGGACGTCGCAGGTGTTCAGGTCGCAGATCTCCTGGACGCGGGCGGCAGTGTCGTAGAGCGTGGACAGCAGGACCATGTCGCGCAGACCGCGCCGGGTGGCTGGGTCTGGTTCGGCCAGGAGGGCTTTGATCTCGTCGCCGGACAGGTGCCCCATGTCGCCGGCGGGGGTTTTCTTCTGCTTGATGGCGATGATCTCGGTGGCCTGGCCGAGGAACTCTGGCCGCCCGATGGCGGTGTAGCGGATGAACGATTTGATGGCGGCCAGGCGCTGGTTGCGGGTTGCCGCCGAGTTGCCGCGCTCAGCTTGCAGCCAGTCCAGGAACGCCAGCACCCGCGCCCGGTCGATGTCGGCGAGGCGGAGCCTTTCGGGCGGGGTTGCCTGCACGTCGCGGAACCAGGTGAGCAGCAGCCTGATCGCGTCCCGGTAGGACGCGATGGTCTGCGGGGACAGGTCCCTTTCGGCGGCCAGGTGGCTGGTGAGGAATTTCGACAGCCACCGGCCGGCCAGGTCGCCGCCAGGCCTGGCCGGGCTCATTGCCGGGCTCCTTGGGGCGGGCCGGCCGGGCCCGGGATGACATAGCCGAACCTGGCGCTGGCCATGGCGGCGACCTCGGGATGCGCATCGGCGGTCAGCTGGAGGTAGTACTGGGTTCCGCGCAGGTCGGCGTGGCCCATGTAGGCCGACACGTAAGGCAGCATGACAACCAGGTCCGCGCCGCCGGCGGCCCAGCGGCGCAGGTTCGCCACGGCGAAGCCGTGCCGCAGCGAATGGATGTGCGGGCCGCCGGGGAAGTGGGGGATGCCGGCGTCGGCGAGGTAACGGCGGAATCGGTTGTAAATCGTCGACTTGTCCGCCGGCCTGGCAGGGTTGCCGGTGTGGAACAGCTTGCCGGCGGATTCGGGGCAGGGGTGGGCGGCGGCGATGTAGCTTTCCAGCGTGGCGGCCAGGCGCCTGGTGACGGGCACCAGGCGGTTCTCGTGGTTTTTGCCGTCGCGTATCTCGAGGGTCGCGCGGGCCGGGTCGAAGTCGCGCAGTTCCAGGCCGAGTGCTTCGGACAGCCGCAGGCCAGTGCCGTAGAACACCCGGAACAGCACCGGGTCGACCAGTGCCCGGTTCGAGTTCTCTGACAGCGGCTGGGTGTCGATGACGCGGAACAGGCGGCGGATCTCCTCGTCGCTGAACACATACGGCGGCGGCCGGTGCGGTTTCCTCACCGCTGTCAGCGCCGGCGGCGCCCACGCCTGCCAGCCGAACTGGCGGGCGTGTTCGGCCAGCTCACGCAGGACGAGTTCCTCGCGGCGGATGGTGGAGGCTTTGAGGTGGCGGCCGTAAAGGAACTCCTCGACGGCTTCCCTGACGATCGAGCCGCCGGCGTAGCCTTCCCGGCGGCAGTGCCCGGCGAACTGGCGCAGCACCCGTTCGGGGAAGTCGTACCGGTACCCGCCGGCGTGGCGGGCGGCGACCAGCGTGTCGATCAGGCCGCCCAGCGGCGCCGCGCTCACGAACGTGCTCCGTGCCCGGCGCCCTGGACGTCTTCGACGTCCAGGGCGCAGCGGCGCAGGTGCTCGGTATCGAGCCGCAGGTAGTGCACGGCGGTTGTCGTGGCAGCCGCGTGACCCAGGACCGCGGTGACGACCGGCGGGGGCGTGCCGGCCTGGAGCATCGCGACCGCAAGGGCACCGCGCAGCGAGTGCAGGCCGTGGTAGCGGCGTGCCGGGAACACGATCCCGGCACGCCGCGCGTAATACCCGAGCCGGCATCCCGCCGACGACGACGAGCCGAACGCCGTGAACGGGTAGCGGTGCTTGAGGAAAACCTGCGCGCAGCCGACTTCGGGCCGGCCGTGGCGGATGTAGTCGATCACCGCCCATCCCACGTCGCCTGGCACCGGCAATCTCAGCGGCAGGCCGGTCTTGTGCTGGGTCAGTGTCAGGGTCTTGGCCCGCCAGTCGAACCAGCCCACCTCCAGGCGGCGCAGGTCTCCGACCCTCAGGCCGAGCCTGGCGGTCAGTACGATCATCGCGTAGTCGCGTTTGCCGATCGCCGATTGCCGGTCGATCTGGTCCAGGACCAGGCGGACCTCCGCAGCCGTCCACGGGTAGGGTGCCGTCTGGCCGCGGCGGGGATAGCGCTGCGGCGGAGCCGGCTGGCCAGGTCTTCGCCGATCTGACCGGTCTGGTGCAGGTGGCGCAGGAAATCGGCCAGGTTCGAGCGCAGCCTGCCGTTGGTTTTCGCCGCGTAGCCCCGGTTCTGGCGCCGGGCCCAGAACCCGGCCAGGTCCCGGGCCTGCGCCTGGCCCAGGGTTTCCAGTCCGGCCTCTTCCAGATAGGCCAGGAACGCATCCGCGGCGCGTTGCTTGGTCACGACGCTGGCTTCGGCGTTGCGGCGCCGCCGGCACGCCGCAAGGTACTCATCCCGGGCCGCGCGGAAACATGGAGGGCACCGGTCGGCCAGCGGCGCGGTGGCCTGGCCCACCCGGGGCATGCCACCGTCCAGGCATTCCATCAGCAACACCAGGGGCCGGCGCGCGAGCTGGGCTTGCCGGGAACTCGCAGGCTCACGCAGGCCCGCCAGCCTGCACCCGGACCGCTGGGCCACGAAATCCAGGCAGTCCGCCTCAGCCCGGAGGCCCTGGCCGCAGGCCTGCAAGAACCTGGCGAACGCGTTCAGCTCCGCCTCGTGGCGCTTGACCGTAGTACGCGATCTGCCTGCCGCGCTCAACGCGGCGATCACCCGCGCTGATGCCTCGCGGACGCTTGCTGTCTCCATGCGAATCGGCCCTTCTGATCGTGGTGAACAGACAAGGCGATTCTTTGCTGCGTTATGTGGCCGGAACCAGCACGCGCGGCTCTGCTACCAGCGGAGATGCTGCTGCCGGCCACATAACACGGCCGTCCACATAATGGCGTTTATGTAGAACTCCACATAAACGCCATTCCGCGGCCATGAGGCTGCTGTCCGCCGGCGTCGACACGTCAGTCATCGCACTGTGGATGGGGCACGAAAACACCGCCACCACACAGGTCTACATCCATGCTGACCTGGCACTTAAAGAACGGGCGATCGCCCGGACGGCACCCCAGGACACTACACCCGGCCGCTACCAGCCGGCCGACGACATACTCGCGTTCCTCGACGCACTGTGATTATGCCGAACGTTCTGACCGTCACCGCGGCCCGCCGAGTACTCCCGCTGCCTGGTCGGCATAACGGCGACGTCCGCATAAGAGGCATTATCCGGATATCGGCATAACATCTCCCCCATGGTGCCCTTGAAGCCCAAAAGGACGCGGTCGTTCACGTCGGCGGGGTCGTAAACGCCGTCCGGGTCGATCAGCAGCGTGCCGGTGATCCGGGCGAACTCCGCCAGCCGGGCCACGTCGGCATTCGACCGGGCCAGCCGGGTGATCTCGATCCCGAAGATCGCCCCGACATCTCCGCTGCAGACCCTGGTGACCAGCTCGGTGAATCCCTCCCGGGCCACCCCCCATTTCCCGGAGATCCCCAGGTCGGTGTCGATCACCTCGATCGAGGTGCGCGCCCAGCCCAGCCCGGCCGCCGTCTCCGCCAGGCCGTATTGGCCCCTGGTCGACTCGGTGTGCTCGCGGACCTGCGCCATCGAGGATTGCCGCAGGTAGATCAGCGCCGTCCGCTCCCGGTGACTGCTCGTGATCTTGTGCTCGCCGTTCACCGCAACCTCCCGCCCCGGACCGCAGTGCCGCGGCCGTCATGTTGGCCAGCGCCGCCACTGCCTCGGCCCGCGCGGGCCCGGACAGGACGGCGGCGCTCACCGGCTAGGACAGTTCTCGCCGGGCCAGCAGCTCGGCGTTGATCGCCGAGATCTGCGCGAGCAGCTGCTCGATCTCCTCGCCGTTGCGCAGGTACCGGCGCACCACCCCGGCCAGGGAGGCCGGGACGTACCTCAGCCGGCCCCGGGCGGCGGTCTTCGGGGCGAAGAAGGCATACGGGCCGTGCGGCTCGCCGCCGGCGCACCGGCAGCCGGCCTTGCCGCACCGCCGCGTCTGCTCGGTCAGCGAGCCGGACAGCACCTGCTCGGCGCCGCCGAGCCGGGCGGCCAGGGCGCGCCGCCGCGACAGCAGCCGCCGTGTCGGCAGGCCCGCCAGGCCGGCCCCGGTCTCGTTCTTTTGTGCTTTCATCACAAAAGAGTATGCCGCTGCCAGGCACGACAATCAACGATCTTGCAGTGCGCGTGTCGCAGCGCTGAGTGCCGCGAGCCCCTCGGCCGACAGCCGGCCAGTCCCGGACGGCTCGCCCCGGTCGGTCCATGCCTGCGGCAGCGTCATCTGCCCGCTGAACCCGCCCGCGCAGACGAATACCGTGTCCGCCCCGCGGCGCTTGGCATACAAGATCTCCAGCCGCTGCCCGTTCAGCGGGTGGAACGGATGGGTGACAATGACGAAACCCAAAGGATCACTGGACAATGCGGCACTATGCCGCCTCCGTGGGCACGCCAAGCATTCGCGTGCCCCCCGACGCCTTGGGTATCTCCACCGCCATCACCGGAAGCGGGAAGTAAGTCCCCGACGACATCCGGTTCCAGATCTTATAGAGGTTGTCCCTCAGACCGGACTCGAACTCGCCCAGAGACTGCTCGTCCACCCCGGCGGCACCCTTATTGGCCTTAACACGCCTGTACGCCTCCCACACCAGCTGCTTCGGTATCTGAAACGGCTTGCTTCCCGGACCTGACCTGCTCACCCATCTCCTCCCGAGGATTAACCCCGGTTGCTCGTGCGAACAAACCAATCGATGAGCCGGCCCCTTCGCATCCGCCCCGGTTACCAGGGCTTCACCGCTACTACGGGCCGGTCCGCCAGCAGACGCCGCGACGGTACTCAGCGCCTTGCGGTTCCCGCCGCTCAGCGCGCTCCCTCTCGCCCGCCCGCCCCCTGCCGGGAACAGGCGCGCAGTATCGGCGTCCGCCTTCCCACGTTCCGCGTGAAAGCCGCAGACCAGGCTCGCGCCGCCTCCATGCCGGGCACCGCCTGGCCAGTAAACGGGCACCCGCCAGGCTCGTCCTGAAGCAACCCCAAGCGCCCCAGTTTCGATGCCATCTGATCTGGTTTCGACACTTCGACAGCGGTTCGCTCTCGCGCACTGGGGTTCCAGAACTCGGCCACTAGCCCTGACCTGTACTTTTAGGCGGCTCGCTCGTATTCGCTGATGAGGCCACCAAGGACGGGCCGACGCTTGATCCGCTTCCTCGGAGAGGTCAACGGGAGGGTGGTCTGGCCGGGGCGGGCGAAAGCTGGCGGCTGCGATGGGACGACGTCCGTTGTAATGGGCCTCGTACTGGGCCAGGATCGTCTGCAGATGCCGCTGGCCGAAAACCAGCATCCGGCCGGTGACCTCGGTCCTGGCCGTGAGCACGAACCTTTCCGCATAGGCATTCGCCCGGGGCACCCGCACCGGGGCCTTGATGATCCGCACGCCGACCGCCGTGAGCACGGCGTCGAACACCAAGATGAACTTGGCGTCCCGGTCCCTGATCAGGAACCTGACGCCATCTTCTCCTTGCCTCCAGACCCCCGACGCCTCCTGGGGTGTGATGTGCGGTGTCGGCTGCTGCGCTGGTTGGCGGTTCCCGCCGCGTAGCGGTGCCAGTAGTTCGTCGAGCCGTGGCATGGGTGAGTGCGGGCAGATGGCCGCGCGTTCGTGCAGAGAGTCTTCCCATCGGGGAGTCTTCCCATCGGGCCTGGAGTGCTTGCTTGAGGTCATCGCGCATCCGCGTGGAGGCGTGGGCGTAAAGGCCGCGCATGCCAGGGACTTCGTGGCCGAGGCGCCGCTCGGCGAGGATCTCGGCGATGCCGTTTCGGCCATCCAGGTCTTGTGGCCGTGCCTGAGGCCGTGCACGGTGAGGCCGGGCTTGATCGGGAGCCAGCAGGCGAGCGGCGTGTCATCGGGGATGGCGGGGATGCCGCGGCCTGCGGGCGCGCTGGGAGTGGTCCAGGTCGCCCGGCGCGTCGTGCTCACCGCCAGGCCGCGGGCAATTAGCGGGCGGGTGGCGAGAGCAGCGCGGACATGCGTTCCAGTGCCCTGGGCACCAGCCAGTAGTAGACCCAGGTGCCGCGCCGCTCGGAGTCGATGATCCCGGCCTCGCGCAGGATCTTCAGGTGGTGGCTGATGGTGGGCTGGGTCAGGTCGAACGCGGCGGTCAGGTCGCAGACGCATACCTCGCCGCCCTGGTGCGCGCCGATCAGGGACACCAGCCTCAGCCGGACCGGGTCGCCCAGGGCCTTGAACACCTGGGCCATCCCGGCCGCCGCGCTCTCGCTGAGCGGCTCGCCGACTAGCGGCGCAGAACACGCGTCGATCACGACCCGCAGCTCGGCGGCGGGGATGAAAGCTGCCGGGGAACGCTCCACCTGCATCGACATTCCTCTATCTTGACGGTTATCTATCCAGGCTGGCAAGCTGGAGCCTGTATCGATGCTTATCGATAAGGACAGCTAGAGGGGCGGGCGTGGTGACTGGAGGTGCCAGCGTCGCGTGCCCACCTGGTTCTTGAAAGTCACTGGCCAGGACGAGGTCCGGTAACCCGGCCTGCTAAGAGGAGAACACCATGCCCGTGATCAATGTCTACGAGCCAGCCTTGTGCTGCAGCACCGGGGTGTGCGGCCCCGACCTCGACCTGGCCCTGGTGACGTTCACCGCCGACGTCGGTCACCTCAGGGGCCTGGGCGCGGACATCTCCCGGCACAACCTGGCCAGCGACCCGGCCGCCTTTGCCGGGAACGACAGCGTGCGCTCCTTCCTGGAGGTGGCCGGATCGCCGCGGCCATCGCCGTCGCGCTGGCCCACGCCGGCCACCAGGTGCACCTGACCACCACCGACCCGGCAGCGCACCTCGCCGGGACACTGCACGGCACCGTCGCCGGTCTGCAAGTCTCCCGCATCGATCCCGTTGCAGCGGTCCAGGCCTACCGCGACCATGTGATGGCCACGAAGGGCAAAGACCTGGACGAAGCCGGGCGGGCGGCGCTGGCCGAGGACCTGCTGTCCCCCTGCACCGAGGAGATCGCGGTCTTCCAGCAGTTCTCCAGGGTGCTCAGCGAATCCAGGCGCCGGTTCGTCGTCGTCGACACCGCACCCACCGGGCACACGTTGCTGCTGCTGGATGCCACCGGCTCCTACCACCGCGAGGTCGCCCGCCACATGGGAGACTCGATGAACTTCACGCCCCCCCTCATGCGCCTGCAGGACCCCGCCCAGACCAAGGTCATCCTGGTGACCCTCGCCGAGACCACACCGGTCCTGGAAGCCCAGGGCCTGCAGGAGGACCTGGAACGCGCGGGCATCCATCCCTGGGCGTGGGTCATCAACAACTCCATCGCCGCCGCCCACCCGGAGGCGCCCTTCCTCCGGCAGCGCGCCGCCAGCGAGGCCGGGCCGATCCAGCGGGTGAGCGCCCTGGCCGGCAGGATCGCCCTCGTGCCCCTCCGCGCTACCGAACCCACCGGGGAGGAGCACCTGGCCGCACTGGCCACTCTCACCCACCAGCCCGCTTAAGTAAGTGATCCTGCTGCCCGGTCTGGTCAGGACATGCTGGTTATGAGGGCACTGCCCTCATAACCAGCTGACAAAGTCACCCGGTCCGCTGAGGACACCGCGCACCGGCAGGAATGCCCGGGTCAGGGAGCAGCGGCGAGGCTCGGCGCGAACCGCTCGATGCGATAACCCAGCTCAGCCAGGGCCGCGTCGAAGCTATCGGGGTCGCCGGCTGGTACCGGGTCGGGGACCGACCAGTGCACCGCCGCCACCGGGCCGAGTTCCTCACGGGCCCGGTCGCATACCGTGACGATGAGGTCGCCGTCCTCTCGTACCCGGCTGATATGCCGCGGCTGCTGGCGGCGCAGCGGCAAGTGATGACGCCCCGCGGCGGCGATCGCGCCCGCCGCGATCGCCGCCGCGGGATGAGTTCCGGCCGATGCCGCCGGGACCTTACTGGCCCGGCGCCACAGCGCGGCCGCCAGATGCGAACGCGCCGAGTTAGCGGTGCACACGAACAACACCCGCCGCGCCCGGTGCGACGGCGGGCGGCTGAGCGAATCGCGCGCACCCGGTACCAGCCGCAGGTAACTGCGGCGGCGGTCCCCCTCGGAACGGCGGCGCGTGAGCAATCCGGCCTGCTCGAGCACATGCAGATGATGGGCGAGCAGGTTGGACGGCATCCCGAGCATGGCCGCCAGTTCTGACGGGGAGACGTCGCCGGCGGCGAGGGTGTCGGTGATCAGCAGCCGGGCCGGGTCGGCCAGCGCCGCATGCACCGCAGCCCGGGCTGCCACGTCAGCCATTTGCTCATTATTCATTGACTCAATCTTGACTGAGATATCTTTCTCCGTCAAGATGGGCGCTGTGACCAGGACACCGCCGCCGGAACCTGTCGCGCTGTGGCGCCGGCTGGCTGCCGAGTTCCTCGGCAGCGGCTTCCTGGCCGCGATCGTGATCGGCTCGGGTATCGCCGCGCAGCACCTGTCCCCCGGCTCCACGGGCCTGGAGTTGCTGGAGAATGCGGCGGCGACGGCGGCCGGGCTGTTTGCCATCATCTTGATGTTCGGCCCCGTCTCCGGCGCTCATTTCAATCCGGTGGTGTCGTTCGCAGATGCGGCGTTCGGCGGGTTGCGGTGGCGTGAAGCGGCGGCCTACCTGCCCGCCCAGGTGGCTGGCTGTATCGTCGGGGCGGTCCTGGCGAACCTGATGTTCGCCCAGGCGGCGGTCAGTATCTCCGCGAAGCACCGGGCGACGCCCGCGCATTTCCTGTCTGAGGTGATCGCCACCCTCGGGCTGATCCTGGTGATCTTCGCACTGGCCCGCTCTGACCGCAGCCGGTCCGCTCCCGCGGCTGTGGGCGCGTATATCGGGGCGGCGTACTTCTTCACGTCCTCGACCAGCTTCGCCAACCCGGCGATCACCGTCGGCCGGATGTTCTCGGCCACCTTCGCGGGTATCGCGCCATCCTCGGTGCCGGCGTTCATCGCCGCCCAGATCATCGGCGCCGCCCTCGCCGTGCTGGTGATCCGGGTCCTGTATCCCCGCCTGACCCCGGCGCAGGCCTCTGACATCCTCTTCCCCCACCACGCCAGCCAGGCTGGGGCGGCGCAGGCCCACGCGACGCCCGGCCGCGCCACGACGGCTGCCGGGCCGCTGCCCGGCCACGACCCGTCCCATTGACAGCACGACCCGGAGGGGATCCAGCCATGCATCTGGTCATGATCGGCGGCAGCGACGCGGGGATCAGCGCCGCGCTGCGGGCCCGCGAGCTCGGCCCCGGCGCCGAGGTCAGCGTGGTCGTCGCGGACGCCTACCCGAACTTCTCGATCTGCGGCATCCCCTACTACGTCTCCGGGGAGGTGACGCACTGGCGCAACCTCGCCCACCGCACCACCGCGGACCTGGAAGCCACCGGGATGAACCTCCGGCTGGACACTACCGCCCGCCGGATCGATGTCTCTGGCCGCAAGCTCCTCGTCACCGGCCCCAAGGGGCACGAGGAGCTGCTCGCTTACGACACGCTGGTCATCGGTACCGGCGCGGTGCCGGTCTGCCCGCCGATCGGTGGCCTGGAGGCGCTGGGCCCGGATGATGGCGTGCACCTGCTGCACTCGATGGGTGACACGTTCGCTGTCATGCGCACCCTCGAGGACAAGGTGCCAGCCAGCGCGGTCATCGTCGGCGCCGGTTACATCGGCCTGGAGATGGCCGACGCCCTGACCACCCGCGGCCTGCACGTCATCCAGATGGAACAGCTGCCCGAGGTGCTGCCCACCGTCGATCCCGCGCTCGGCCATCTCGTCCACGCCCAGCTCGCCGGCCGCGGCGTTGAGGTCCTGACCGGCACCACGGTGCGGCAGATCACCCGCGCGGGCGGCGAGGCGGGAGGGCTCCAGGTGGAGGCCACCGCCGCTGATGGCACAGCGGTGACCCGGCAGGCTGACATGGTCCTGGTCGTCGTGGGTGTCCGCCCCGACACCGCCCTGGCTGCCAGCGCGGGGGCTGCGCTGGGGGCCAGGGGCGCGATCGCCGTGGACCGCGGCATGCGGACCAATCTCCCCGACGTCTACGCGGCCGGGGACTGCGTGGTCACCTGGCACCGGCTGCTCGGCGAAACTTACCTGCCGCTCGGCACCACGGCCCACAAGCAAGGCCGGGTGGCCGGGGAGAACGCCCTCGGCGGGACCCGGGAATTCGCCGGCAGCCTGGGCACCCAGGTGGTGAAGATCTTCGACCAGGCCGCCGCGCGTACCGGGCTGCGCGACCACGAGGCTGCTGCCGCCGGGTACGACCCGGTCACCGTTCAGTCCGGGGCCGATGACCACAAGGCCTACTATCCCGGCAGTCACCGCATCACGATGCGGTTCACCGGCGACCGCGCCACCGGGCAGCTCCTCGGCGCGCAGCTGTTCGGGCACCGGCACGCCGAGATCGCCAAGCGCATCGACATCGCCGCCACCGCCATCTTCCACGCCATGACCGTCGACGGGCTCAGCGACCTGGACCTGTCCTATACGCCCCCCCTCGGCAGCCCCTGGGACGCCATCCAGATAGGCGCCCAAGCCTGGCTCCGCGAAACCGGGCAGCCCTAACCCACCTCACGTCAGCAGAGGAAACCATGCCAGCCAGCGACGGACGGCATCACCACATCACTCACCGCGTGTACGTCGGCACCCTCAGTGCATGCGCTGCCGCGATCATCGCCCTCACCCTTGGCGCATGCAGCAGCACGACTACCACGCCTGCCACGAGCACCGGGGCCACAGCCATCCCCACCGGCGGGCCGGGCACCCTCACCGGGGCGGGTTCGACGTACGTCGCCCCGTTCTTCGCCCTGGCCTTCGCCAGATACCATCAGCAGCACCCGGCGGTCACCGTGAACTATTCCGCCGTGGGCAGCAGCGCGGGCATCGCCGCGATCAGCGCCCGGCAGGTCAGCTTCGGCGCCTCCGACGTGCCCATGAACGCCAGCGAGCTAGCAGCCGCCAAAGGAGGCCCGATCACCCAGGTGCCCGACGCCCTGGGCGCCGAAGGCATCGCCTACAACCTGGAGCGGCGGGCGCCCGGCTGCACCTGACCGGCCCGGTCCTCGCGGCCATTTTCCTCGGCCAGATCACGCACTGGAACGACCCGGCCATCACCGCCCTGAACCCGGGCCTCACCCTCCCGGCCGCGCCGATCTCCGTCGTGCACCGCTCCGACGGCAGCGGCACCACCTACATCTTCAGCAACTACCTGTCCCGCGTCGACCCGGCCTGGGCGGCCAGGGTCGGCACCGGCAAGACACTCAACTGGCCGGCCGGGGAAGGCACCGAAGGCAACGGCAGTGTGATCTCCACGGTGTTCCGCACCCCCTTCTCCATCGGGTACGTCGAGCAGGCCTATTCCCAGGGCCTGGTCCTGCCGTTCGCCGCCCTCCGCAACCAGGCCGGGAACTACGTCCTCCCGTCCGCCCAGACCATCACCGCCGCCGCCGCCCAGAAACCCATCATCACCCCGGCCGACTTCTCCATCGTCAACCAGCCCGGCGCCAGCAGCTACCCCATCAGCGGCTACAGCTGGGCGCTCATCTACACCCACCAGCAAAACCAGGCCACCGGGCAGGCCCTGGTCACCATGCTCAACTGGCTCACCCACGACGGCCAGGCCTACGCCGCCGCGAACCTCTACGTGCCCCTGCCCACCCAGGTCCGGCAACTCGCCCGCACCATGCTCGGCCAGGTAACCGGCCCCGGCGGAACGCACCTCCTCAGCTGACAGCGATCAGCGCAAGAACACTGTGCACATGGGCCCAGAGCAGCACGGAGCCCCGCGGCCACTGCCGATCCCGCCGTCATCAGGCCCCGTGCGCCGTGCCGCAGCGCTGAGCGGCGTTCCGGGCCGATCGCCATCGTGGCCATCAGGCCGCCGCCACAGCGCCCTGTCACCTCTGTTCACCGGTTGACGGGCCGCCCGTTAGCAGCAGGGTCCGAACGATGCGGTCGCCCCGGCCGGTTCGGCCGGCGCGGCGCAGCAGGGCTCGGCGGGAGCGCTCCCCCACCGGGCTTCCGCCGCGGCGTCGCCGCCGTAGAAGGTCTGGCTGTCGGCCAGCACGGTGTAGAACTCCCACGACTCGCCGTCCGGAGCGCCCTGCACCCAGAACTTGTCCTGCTTGGCGTAACAGCAGGTGGTGTCCCGTTCGCCGGCGGAGACCAGCCCGGCCTCGGCCAGGCGGGTCTGCTCGGCGTCAACAGTGCCGATGTCGGGGACCTCGACACCAAGGTGGTTGAGGCTGCCGGCCTGCCCGGGGTTCTCCAGCAGGACCAGCTTCAGCGGCGGCTCACGGATCGCGAAGTTCGCGTAGCCGGGCCGGCGCTTGGCCGGTTCGGCACCGAACAGCTTGGTGTAGAAGGCGACGGCCTCATCGATGTCGTTGACGTTGAGGGCGAGCTGGACACGCGACATAGCGACCTCCAGGGACTCGGGACTTTGATAACTGTCTATGTCTTGCCTGCTGCCGACCTTGCCACAAGACATCGAAACCTGTCAATATAGAGGCATGTCGAAATCTCTGGTGGTCCTGGACCCGGCAGAGACCGCGGCGTGCTGCTCGCCCCTGTCGGTCCAGGCCCTGTCCATCCAGCAGGCCGAGCAGGTCGCGCCGCTGCTCAAGGCGCTGGCCGATCCCGTCCGCCTGCGCCTGATGTCGCTGGTGGCCTCACATCCGGGCGGCGAGGCCTGCGCCTGCGACCTGGGCGGCGAGTTCGGCCTGTCCCAGCCGACGATCAGCCATCACCTCAAGGTCCTGCACGACGCCGGGCTGGTCGACCGGGAGAAGCGGGGCGTCTGGGTGTACTACCGCGCCCGGGCCAACGCCCTGCTCAGCCTGAGCGCGCTCATCGGCTGCCCGCCCCGTAATACGCGGGAGACCGCAGCCAGCGGGTGACCTTGACCGGCCAAAGGAACGTGATCGCCGTGACGACACCAGATGAACTTGAGGAAATCCGCCAGCGGGTACGCGCCCGGTACGCCCAGGCCGCCAAGGCCGTCACCAGCGGCGGGATCGCGACCTGCACTGAGACCTGCCAGGGCGACGAGACCGGAACCGGCAGCGAACTGTACGACGCCGGCAAGCAAAGCGAAGTCCCCGAGAACGCGGTATCGGCCAGTCTGGGCTGCGGTAACCCGATCGCCGTCGCCGGCCTCCAGCCCGGCGAGACGGTCTTCGACCTGGGCTCTGGTGGCGGCATTGACGTGCTGCTATCCGCCCGACGGGTCGGCCCGGCCGGGAAGGCCTACGGCCTGGACATGACCGGCGAGATGCTGAACCTCGCCCAGGACAACGCCGCCCAGGCCGGCGCCTCCAATGCCGAATTCCTCCACGGCCATATCGAGTCGATCCCGCTGCCGGACGAGTCGGTCGACGTGATCATCTCCAACTGCGTGATCAACCTGTCCGGGAACAAGGCCGCCGTTTTCGCTGAGAGCTTCCGCGTGCTGCGGCCCGGCGGCCGGTTCGGCGTCTCTGACATCCTCGCCGAAGGTCACCTGACCGCAGCGGACCGCACCGAGCGGGGCCGCCACGTCGGATGCATCGCCGGGGCCCTGTCCTTCACCGAATACCGGGACGGCCTGGCCATGGCGGGCTTCGCTGACATCAGCATCACCCCCACCCACGAGGTGACCGACGGGATGCACTCGGCCATCATCCGGGCCATCAAACCGGGGCCCCGGACCGCCAGGATGCCGTCCTAGGAAACATGCGCCGCTTCGCGGCGCTCCCGTGGAGACGAAACTAGGGGCTCGGGCTGGGGCCGCTCCTGTCCCGCTCGAAAACAGGATTGGCCGGTGACCTGCTGGTCTTCCGTGCGTCAGGCGGCGTGCGTGTATTCGTTGATCAGTGCGCCCAGGACAGGTTTTCGGCGGATCTGCTGTGTGTCTATGCCGGTCACGGTGGCGCGAGCAGCGTCAGGTTCGCCGTCGGGGACGCGCTGGGCGATGCCCTGGTGCGGCCGGGCGATGTTGTAGTGCTCCTGGTACTCGGCCAGGACGGCGCGCAGATGCCGCCCGCCGAGGATCAGCATCCGGTCGAGGAGTTCTCGGCGCAGGGTGCCGGCGAGGCGCTCGCAGATCGCGTTCATCCGCGGAGCCTGGACAGCGGTAGGGAGAATCCTGCCACCGGTGGCCTGGAAGACGGCGTCAAAGGCGCCGGTGAAGTTCGATCCGCGGTCACGAATCAGGAACTTGATGTCTGCGAACCTCTCGTCGAGGCCGAGGGCCAGGTTGCGGGCCTGCTGCACGGTCCATTCGCCGGTGGGGTTCGCGGTAACCCCGCCGAGGTGCATCCGGCGGGTGCCGTGCTCGATGAACACCAGGACATACAGTCTCTTGCGCAGCACGATGTCCGCGTCAGGAAGTCGACCGCGAGGATCCCGGCAGCCTGGGCGTGCAGGAATTGCCGCCAGGTCGGGCCCGGGCGGCGCGGCGCTGGATCGATGCCCGCAGCAGGATCTCCCAGACAGTGGACGGGGCGACCGTCACGCCGAGCTTGGTCAGTTCGCCGTGGATGCGGCGGTGTCCCCACAGTGGATTCTCTTTCGCCAGGCGGACGACGAGGCGGGTGATACCCGGTCCTGTCGGCGGGCGGCCGGGCGTGCGCCGCTTGCTCGTGTCGTATTTGCCCGCGACCAGCCTGCGGTGCCAGGCCAGCAGCGTCGCTGGCGTAATCGGGAAGATGGCGGCCCGGCGCCTGCGGGGTATGAGCCGTGCCAGCGCGGCGAGCCACAGCCGGTCAGCCAGCCCGTACCGGACCCGGCCGGCGTGGCGGCGCAGCACCGCGTTCTCGTGGCGGAGCACGAGCAGCTCGGCATCCTGCACCAGGTCGCTGCGGGATATCAGGACAGCGAGGCCCAGTATCCGGCGAACTAGCAGGTAGACGATCTTGAACAGCATCCGGCCAGCCAACCATCACCGCGTCCGGGCTGCTGGCGAAAGGCGCAGGTCAGCCGCTCAGTGATTATTCGATTATTCGATTATTCGATTATTCGATTATTCGAGCGGCACAAGACCGAGCGGCGCTGCCCTGTGACTCAGTTGTTCAAGCGCAGCGGTGTCGAGTGGGACAGTCAGTGGGAGAAGGCTCCCCTGCCCGGTGGCGGCTGACACGGCCGTCTCATGCCGCTGTCCGTTGTAATGGGCCTCATACTCGGCCAGGATCGTCCGCAGATGCCTGTGGGTGCCCCGTCGGTCCTGCTCGGAGTGCCCAGCTCCGGTTGGCACTCGTGCCGGGAATGTCTTGAGTCAAGAATTTCGCAGGGTCGTCTTGTGTCGCAAGCGGATCTCTATCCGGGCGTCCCGTCGCGCTCTCTTCTTCGGGCGAGCTGCTGTAGTTGCCGTTCATGCACGCCGGATATCCAATCGAACGTGGCCGATGGGCCGACCCGCGGGTCGTCAGGAGCACCGGCGTCACGCAAGGCCTGCACGTACGCACGATCCTGGTCGATCCGTGCGCGTACCTGATCAGCTCCGCCGATGGACCCGTGGCCGGGGACGAGGACATCGACGTCGCCCGCCACGCCCTCGATCAGCCGCAGCGCGGCGAGGTAGTCCTCGATCGGGTCAGCGGCGTCGTTCAAGTCAAGCATCGGAATCAAGGCATCAGAAAGCATGTCGCCGACGACAAGAACCCCGCGCTCCTCGATCAGCAGCGCCGCATGGCCCGCGGCATGCGCCTGATGCTCGATAATCCGGACTTGAGGGCCATCCCAAGGAATCCGCGCAGTTTCGGCGGGCAGACCGGTAATGAGGCCAAACAGGTCCCACGATATCTGCTCGGCGATGTCCGGCGGTATCCACCCGGCGATGCTGTCCTTCCAATGCGGACCCGACAGCCGATCTCGGATAGTAGCCGCGCAGCGGGCTGTGCCGTAACGGGGCGCCGGGCCGAACCTGGCGTGCCAAAGCACGTGATCCCAATGCGGATGCGTCGAGAAGCCCGCCACAACGGTCTGGCCCGCATCGGACAGGTCGTTCGCGAGGCAGGCCATTTCGGAGCCGTATATCCCGGCATCGATGAGCAACACGCCGGCCCGGCCGTGCACGACAACGGCGTTGCTCTGGCAGAACTCGCTCTGGTGGATCAGCACATCCTCCGCGACCTGCCTCAGCATGATGGCCCCGTCCGCTTGTGGTTTGCAATCGCTCGTCGAGACGGTAGTACCTGGCGGTGGTAGATTGCAAGCGGTATGCGCGAAGCGAATCAGCCACGGTCGGAGTGCCCGATCAACGCCGCCATCGAGGCGTTCGGCGATCGCTGGAGCCTGATCGTCCTCCGCGACATCGTCTTCGGAGACCGCCGCTATTTCCGGGAGCTGCAGGCCAACTCGATCGAGGGGATCGCCTCAAATATTCTCGCCGACCGGCTCAAGCGACTCGTCAAGTCGGGACTGCTCACCCGCGAGGACACGCGACCCGGCCAGCGGGCACGCTACAGCCTGACCGAACCCGCGATCCAACTCGTACCCGTGTTCGCGCAGCTTGGCAGCTGGGGACTTCGCCACCGGCCCACGAGCTCCGCGCTGAACGCTCGCGCCGAGCTGCTCGAACAAGGCGGCCCCGCGCTCTGGCAAGAGTTCATGCACGAACTTCGCCACTCGCACCTCGGCTCCGATATCTCACCGCGATCACCGAGCGTTCGCGAGCGCCTGAACGCGGCCTACCTCGCTGCTACCAGCTCCTCGTAGCTGCCATGCAGTCAACCATGTCCAAGGGCGTGCGCCGCAGTCGTCATGCCCGCCCAACCACCTTCTCGGCCATGAGCCGGATGGCAGCGGCGTAGCCAAGGCCTGAAGTGTTGTCTGTAGGGTCACGGCATGGCTGATCGTCGTTTCGAGCTGGTCTGTGAGATCGAGCCGCCTACTCGCCCGGACCTGACGCGGGTGCGTCACCAGATCGGGGTGCTGAGCCTGGTCGCGGATTCATTCCTGATTCCCGACAACCACATTGGGCGGGCGACGGTGTCAAGCGTGGCGGTCGCGCATGAGGTGCAGGCGATGGGTGCCCGTGGCATCGCGTGCCTGAACTCCCGGGATCGTAACTTGCTTGGGTTCCGCCGGGATCTGCTCACAGCGGCCGCGTACGGGGTCGACAGGTTCTTGTTCGTCTATGGCGACAAGCCCACCGTGGGCGGGCGGACCAGTGAGCTGACCGTGCGGACCATGATGGACGAAGCGCGCGATGCCGCGGCGGATCCGGCATTCGCCGGCTGCCGGCCGTTCGGCGTCGGGGTCACGTCCGGCCTGCGCCCGGTTCCTCCGTGGAAGGCTGCCGCCGACTTCACCTTCGTGCAGGTCAGTTTTTCAGTTGATGCCCTGTTGCGTTGGCGTGAGAGCGCCAGCTTGCAGGTACCGGTCTATGCGGGGGTGATGGTGCTGGCCAGCGCGGGCATGGCCCGCAAACTGGCGTCCGCTATCCCGGACATCGACATCCCCGGCCAGCTGATCGACGACGTTGAGCGTGACCGCGGCGCCGGGGTGGACGCGGCGTGCGAGCAGATCCTGGCCATCCGCGACAGCGGAGCCTTCGACGGTGTGCACCTGGTGCCTGTCAGCCGTTATCGGGAGGTCGCAGCACGCCTGGAACGTGACCTCTAGGCACCGGGCGGCGGGCCCGCGTGCTGATCTCTTGCCCGGGCCCGTTCCTGCGCGTGGCCGCGGCGGCTGATGCCGGCGGCGCAGGCGGTCCAGCCTCCGCCGGAGATCTTCTGCCACTGGATCGCGGCCTGGACGTGGATGCCGAGTGTCTTGGCCAAGATGGCGGCCGGATGTCGGCGGCCAGGGTGAACAGGGCGGTGCTGCGGCCCCGGCGGCGGCTGATCCCGAGGGCGTGGAGCCGCTGTGCGAGCGCGTCCTCGGTCAGCGCGCTTCCCGGCTTGCGTCCCGGGAACAGCCAGGGGGAAGGGACGTTGAGCAGGCTGCTGCCCGGTGACTTGCGGCCGGCCGTGAGCCCGGCGACCAGGGTGTCCAGTGGTGCGGGCAGGATGATCGGCCCGTAACCGGGGAATACTGGCGCGGATCACCTATTCGGAGGGTGCGGTATTCGGGATCCGTGTCCACGTCGCGGAGCGGCCTGTTCCGTCGGGCCGGACCTTGCCTTCGTTCCTCAGCTGTTCCAGGACGAGCCGGATCGTCTGGTCACTCACACCTGGCACTGCCGTCCTGATGTCGGCGAGGCGGAACGTGGCCGGTGCGTGCCGCAGGATGTGCTCGCGAACGCGTTGCTGCTTGGTCCCGGGAGTCTGGGACGCGGCCGCCCGATCGGCGAAGAGCCTCCCAACCAAACGTAGTAAACAACCTAATTTTAGTGCTGTTTAGTATGTTTGATGGGTTTGTCTAGCAGGTTTCCGGCTGTCGATGTCTTCGGCGGCGCGCTGGCCGACGTAAGCTGCCCAGTCTCGCTTGGCCCACTGGGACCAGCGTTCGGCGGTGCTGATGCTGATGCCGGTCAGGTCGGCCAGGACCGAAGCGGGCAGTTCCGCAGCCAGGGCGAGGCGCCCAGTGTTGCGGCCGGCGTGGGCGTCGATGCCGTAGCGGTGCAGACGGACACCGAAAAGGATGTCCACGGCCGGGCGGGCCGGGCTCTGGCCAGGAAGAGCCATGGCACCTGGGTTCCCAGGCGGCCGAGTGTCCATCGCGGCTCGTGCTGGTCACGTAGCTGGCGGACGAGGTGCGCCAGCATTGATGGCGGCATGAGGCGATGCCCGTCGACGGCGAGATAACGAGATAAGTTGCCTGGCCGTGACGAGCCGGGCGTGGTGGGCTGGCTTGTCGTGCAGCAGGTGCTCCAGCCAGGGCGCCGGAGCTCGGGACGGTACCGGGCCTGATCGAGCCGCTGACCGGCCGTGAGCTGGAGGTGCTGCGGCTGCTCGCCGCGGGCAGGTCAAATCAGCGCATCGCCCACGACCTGGTGGTGGCGCTCGACACAGCCAAAAAGCACGTGACCCACGTCCTGGGCAAGCTCGGCGCGGCCAACCGGACCGAGGCCGTAGCTCGCGCACGCGACTTGGGCCTGATCCCCTGGCACCGCCCCCCGGCCGACCGCCTTGCACATCTAGGGCGTAGTAGATCTTGGCGGGCCCGTTTCTGCTTGGATTGCTCCGTGGATGAGAAACGGTTGAGGCGGCATGACCTCAGTGATGCGGAGTGAGCGCGGCTGGAGCCGTTGCTGCCTGCTCATCCGCGGCAGGGGCACCGGTGGAATGATCACCGGCTGGTGATCGACGGGATCTTGTTCCGGACGCGGTCGGGATGCCCGTGGCGGGACCTGCCGAAGCGGTCCGGGAACTAGAAGACTGTCTATAACCGGCATCGCCGCTGGTCGGGGGACGGAACCTGGGAGATGATCCTGGACCGGCTGCGGGCAGGGTGCGATGAGGCCGAAGGCCAGGGATGGACGGTCGCAGCCGATGTCACGGTGGTCCGGGCGCGGCGGCCGGAGCGGCCGCCCGCCCCGCCCTTGACGCGGCTGCTTACCCGCAGCGCAACATCGTCGAGCGTGCCTTCTGCCAGCTCCGTCAGTACCGCGCGGTGGCGACGAGGTACGACTAACGCGACTTCGTCTGGCGCGGAACTATAGACGTCGCCTCAATCCGGATCTGGCTCCGTCACCCCGTCTCCTGATCTACCGGACACGCTCTAGCCCGGCACCGAGCAGACCGGGCGGGCCCCGGCGTCCTCGCCGTCGTAGCGGCCGGGCAGCCCGTCCTGGTCAGCTCCCGCATCGGCCAGCCGTCCGCCGTCGGGCGGATCCGGCACCGGCTCGGGCCCCGGCGGGCCCGGCGGACCGCCGCCGTCCGTCAGCGGGCCGGTCATGTTGGCACACCCCGAGCCGGCCAGGCCCGCGAGAAGCCCGATGATCGGGAAGACAACGCAGATCACGCCATAGAACGCCACGTTCTGGCTCACGTACAGCTCACGGCCGTAGACGGCCGAGGCGGTCAGGTGCTGCCCGTAGTAGAGCCAGCCCCGAATCCAGGCCGACTTGAGCATCAGCGCGGTCGTCCCGGTGCCGAGAACGGTGACGGTCAGGGCGCCGACGCCGCCGGACACCAGCCCCGCGGCGAAGCCCTGCCAGGCCCGGGCGACACTTGCCCGGCCGGGGTCGTCCGGTACGTAGCAGCGCTTCCCGGCGAGAACGCCAGCGACAAACGGCGCGCTGAAGAGCAGGACCCAGGCCAGGGCCACGAGCGTATCGATCGGCCATCCGCGCAGCCACGGATCGGTCGCGCTCTTGCCGAGCCCGAGCGGTGCCACCGCGTACATCACGAGACCCAGTACCAGGCCCGTGCGGGCGCTGATGGCCAGAGTGGCGGGGGCCACCGGGGTGCGCCGTGCGGTCAGCGCGAGGATGACGGCCAGATAGCAGGCCGTTATGAACAGGATCAGGATCTCGCCGCCCCAGTCGGGACCGCCGGACACGCTGCCCGGCACCGCCTGACACTGACACAGGAAGACATCAAAGGTATGCCGGTCGATGCCCCCTCTGGGGACCGCACCGACGAACAGCTCGGCGACGGCCTTGGCCGGCATGATGGCCAGGATCGCGGCGTAAAAGCCCGCCCGGAGCCACCGGGCCGCCCGGTTGTCCGGCGGCCCGAGGAACCAGCGGGCCAGCAGCGGCAGGCCAGCCAGCAGCGCTAGCGTGATGATGACGTCGCCCTGGTTCGCGGCGCCGTGGCTGAGGCTAACCGGGGACTTCGGCCAGGCTCCCCAGGCGGCCGCCCCGGCCGCCACCGCGAACAGCAGCAGGACGCCGATCCTGCGAATCATCTGGGCCTCCTTCGCTATCAGCCGCACCCCGCCCGCCCGCCAGGCCAGCCGCTGCCAGCCGGCCGGCACCTCGTGCGCCTCGGCCCAGACCGCCTCGGCCCAGTCCCGCCGCTCGGCCGGCAGCAGCCGCGCCCCGGCGCGGTCCAGCCAGCTCATCGCACCGCGGGCGCCACCACGCCCCGCCTGATCGGCTGCTGCGCCCCCCGCCCGCTCGGCTCCCTCGCGCCCGCAGACGCCGCCGGCCGTCCGGCCGGCTGCCGCGCCGGGGCAGCCAGCGCCCCCGTCGCGCTGGCCAGCCCGTCGGCCGTCAGCCGGTAAAGGTGCCGGCGCGGACGGCCCGGCCGTGCCTCCTCCTGCCAGCACGCCTCGACCAGCCCCCGGTCGGCCAGCCGGATCAGGATCGGGTACAGCGTCCCGGACTTCAGGCCCGTCGTGCTGGCCAGCGCGTACCCGTGCTGCCACTGCGATGGCTGCTCGTACAGTGCGGCCAGGATCGACAGCGTCTGCGGCGAGAACTCACGACGTGACTTCACGACAGGAACTCTACATAAGTTGATGCAAGAGTGTCTACATAGGTAGGAGAACAGGGGGCGGACGTCATCACCGCTCGGGAAGGCCGTCCCATGGTGCGCTCGCCGTCATCCACCTTCGCTGGTCCGCGCGTTCGCCGACACGCCGCGTTCGCTCCCGGCGTAGCTGTGAACACTTGCCCCGTTGCCCCAGGCCGGACGGGGTGAAGACCGCTGCCGACGGGGAACGTTTCACTTGTGCGAGATCCGCATGCACAACGTCGGCCGGCGCGCGGGCTAGCATGCGAAGGGACGAGCAAGATTATTGGTTGCCTCGTCGGCCGCTCGGCGAGGGGGCGACGAGATGTTCGAGAGGTTCACCGACCGGGCGCGGAGGGTTGTGGTCCTGGCTCAGGAAGAGGCCAGGATGCTCAATCACAGCCACATCGGCACCGAGCACATCCTGCTCGGCCTGATCCGCGAGGGCGGGGGCGCCGCCGCCAAGGCCCTTGAGTCGCTGGGGATCAGCCTGGAGGCGGTCCGCCAGGAGGTCGGGGAGATCGTCGTCCAGGGCCAGCAGGCACCCTCCGGGCACATCCCCTTCACTCCGCGCGCCAAGAAGGTCCTCGAGCTGTCGCTGCGGGAGGCCCTGCAGCTCGGTCACAACTACATCGGCACCGAGCACATCCTGCTCGGCCTGATCCGCGAGGGCGAGGGCGCCGCCGCCCGGGTGCTGCTCAAGCTGGGTGCTGACCCCAGCAGGGTCCGCCAGCAGGTGATCGAGCTGCTGGCGGGCTCCCAGGGCAAGGAACCAGCCGCGGCGGGCGCGCCGTCGGAGACGGCGCCCTCCGCTTCCCTCATGCTCGACCAGTTCGGCCGCAACCTGACCGCTGCCGCGCGCGAAGGCAAGCTCGATCCCGTGATCGGCCGTGAGAAGGAAATCGAGCGGGTCATGCAGGTGCTGTCCCGGCGCACCAAGAACAATCCCGTGCTGGTAGGCGAGCCGGGCGTCGGCAAGACGGCTGTCGTGGAGGGCCTGGCCCAGAAGATCGTCAAGGGCGAAGTGCCGGAAACCCTGAAGGACAAGCAGCTCTACACCCTCGACCTCAGCGCGCTGGTGGCCGGCTCGAGGTACCGGGGCGACTTCGAGGAACGGCTGAAGAAGGTCCTCAAGGAGATCAGGACGCGCGGGGACATCATCTTGTTCATCGACGAGCTGCATACGCTGGTCGGCGCCGGCGCGGCCGAGGGCGCGATCGACGCCGCCTCGATACTCAAGCCGATGCTGGCCCGTGGTGAGCTGCAGACGATCGGCGCCACCACGCTGAATGAGTACCGTAAGCACCTGGAGAAGGACGCGGCCCTCGAGCGGCGGTTCCAGCCGATCCAGGTGGCCGAGCCGACGATCGCGCACACCATCGAGATCCTCAGGGGCCTGCGGGACCGCTACGAGGCGCACCACCGCGTGTCCATCACCGACGACGCCCTTGTCGCCGCCGCGCAGCTGGCGGACCGCTACGTCAGCGACCGGTTCCTGCCGGACAAGGCGATCGACCTGATCGACGAGGCCGGGTCGCGGATGCGGATCCGCCGGATGACCGCGCCGCCGGGCCTGCGCGAGTCCGGCGAGAAAATCGCTGGCGTCCGCCGGGAGAAGGAGCCGGCCATCGGCTCCCAGGACTTCGAGAAGGCCGCGGCGCTGCGCGACACCGGGAAGCAGCTGGCCGGGAAGAAGGGTGCGGGGGGAAAGGAGCGGGAGGCCGGCGGCATGGACGCCGTCGCGGAGGTGACCGCGGAGCTGATCGCGGAGGTCCTGGCGACCGCCACGGGCATCCCGGTGTTCAAGCTCACCGAGGAGGAGTCGCAGCGGCTGCTGCGGATGGAGGACGAGCTGCACCGGCGGGTGATCGGGCAGGACGTGGCCATCAGGTCGCTGTCGCAGGCCATCCGGCGCACCAGGGCCGGGCTGAAGGACCCGAAGCGGCCCGGCGGCTCGTTCATCTTCGCCGGCCCGTCCGGGGTCGGCAAGACCGAGCTGTCCAGGACGCTCGCGGAGTTCCTGTTCGGTGACGAGGATGCGCTGATCCAGCTGGACATGAGCGAGTACATGGAGAAGCACACCGTCTCGCGGCTGTTCGGTTCCCCGCCCGGTTACGTCGGGTACGAGGAAGGCGGTCAGCTGACCGAGAAGGTGCGCCGCAAGCCGTTCTCGGTCGTGCTGTTCGACGAGATCGAGAAGGCTCACCCGGACATCTTCAACTCGCTGCTGCAGATCCTCGAGGACGGGCGGCTCACTGATGCGCAGGGCAGGGTGGTCGACTTCAAGAACACGGTGATCATCATGACCACCAACCTGGGCACCCGGGACATCTCCAAGGGCGTCTCTGTCGGCTTCGGCACCGCGGGCGAGTCGCGCGGCTCGTATGACCGGATGAAGACCACGGTGCAGCAGGAGCTGAAGCAGCACTTCCGGCCGGAGTTCCTGAACCGCGTCGATGACACGATCGTGTTCCACCAGCTCAGCCAGGAGGAGATTCTCACCATCGTGGACCTGATGGCCGCCAAGGTGGATGAGCGGCTCAAGGACCGCGACATGGGCCTGGAGCTGCTGCCCGCAGCCAGGACGCTGCTGTCCGAGCGGGGCTACGATCCGGTGCTCGGCGCGAGGCCGCTCCGCCGCACGATCCAGCGGGAGATCGAGGACAACCTGTCCGAGAAGATCCTGTTCGGCGAGCTGAGGGCCGGCCAGATCGTCACCGTCGATGTGCAGGGCACCGGGCCGCAAGCGCAGTTCACGTTCAAGGGCGTGGCCAAGCCCGAGACCGTGCCCGATACGCCGCCCGCGGTGATCTGAGAACAAAGCGGCCGCCGGCGGACCGACAGGCGCCTGGCGACCTGACCGGCGCCCTCAGCGGCGCTGCACCGCCTGGGCCGCCTCGGCCATGCTGTGCCGCCCTACGGCAGGAACAGTGCGCGCCAGCACTGGCTGGCGGTGCTTTTGCCGCTGGTGCATCTGCTCAAGTTGCTGAAGGATCTGGCGGCTCGGCTCGTCCATCTGAGATGGTGACATTTGCCGGACAATGGTGATGGGAGGTGGTGTCCAGCCCATAAGGTCGTTACCTCATGCTTCACTACTCTCGGCTTTCGCCCTTTGGGCGTGCCGATAGCGAGCGGGGCTGGCCTGCGGCGGGCGCATCGGGGGTCGAAGTGGCCAGCGCCAGCGACTGAACCGCCCAGCGCCAGCGCGTCTGGGCCAGATCGGCACCACCAGCGCGGACTTCGCGATCCGGGCTCATAAGTGCAGCCAGCAGCTAACCGAGGCCAGGTTGCTGCCGGCCGATCCCAGGTTCATTTCAATGGAGTCCGGCTGGGCCAGAACCCGAACGTCCCGGGTAGCACCCACGGGATCAAACGTGAGATGCCTATGTCGCTCAGTGGCAGCTGACCTATCCGGGCCGACTGAGCCGGGGCTATAAGGCGACACGCCGGCCCGAGCGCTCAGACACCACTCGGTAGCGCCGGCCGGCGAAGATAGCCCCGACGTAATACCGGCATACCCGCAGGGGGCGCCATCTCAAAGACGAAAAAGGCGCTTTCCCCGTTATGGGGAAGCGCACTACACCTCAATATCCGACCGGATCATCGTCCGCCTGCAGGTGGGCGCCCAAGGGTACGAACGAAATCCTTAACCAGGCCGGGGCCGGTATTACCCATAGCTAATCGGCCTGGCTAGCACGCCCCGAATTGCCGGGCGCGATCCCGTCTCCTGCCGGACGGCGATGGGCAGCGGCGATGAGCTACGTCGCGGCAATGAATGACATGACCGAAGCGGACGGGCTGCGGATGGAGCGGGTCGCGTGGTCTGCGGGAAAGGCCCAGGCGTCATTTGACTATCGGATTGACACCTGTGTGACGCGCCCCGGTGATGGCTCTTACGGATGCATGGGGCAAGCTGGCTTGACGAGGATTGTGATTCCGGCGCTAATGCTAAGGAGGCACCTCAGGTGCGCAGAAGGACATTCGACGTGCTGACGTCCACAGCGGGACTGGTCCTAGCAGTCGTCCTGCTGGTGGCTGGCGGGCTGCTGTTGTGGGCCAACTCGTTCGTGGACAGCCAGGTGCACAACCAGCTGGCCGCGCAGAACATCGTCTTCCCGGCGGCCAACAGCGCTGCGATTAAAGCGCTGCCACCCGCGGACGCCGCGGCCATGAAGCCGTACGCCGGGCAGCTGATGACCAACGGCGCCCAGGCCGAGACCTGGGCTGACCACTACATAGCGGTGCACCTGGTGACGATCGGCGGCGGTAAGACCTATTCGCAGCTGTCGGCCGAGTCGCTGGCCCAGCCAAAGAACACCGCGCTAGCGGCCCAGGTGGAGACCGTGTTCCGCGGCACCACGCTGCGCGGGCTGCTGCTGACCTCGTATGCGTTCTGGAAGATGGGCCAGATCGCACTGTGGGCCGCGATCGCATCCTTCATCGGCGCCGGGCTGCTGCTGATCCTGTCAATCCTCGGGTTCGTGCACACCAGCCGCGTTCCTCCGGAGACCGAGGTGTTCTCCAAGACCACTACCCCTACCCCAGCCTGACCCGCTGACCAACGCTCCAGTGTCCCTCGCCTGCCCAGCTGGGCGAGGGACACTGGGCTGATCGAGCGGGCGAAGGCCAAGCTTGCCGTTTAACCCGCCTGGCTTGCGCGAGAAGCCTTAGCCGTGCTCGTTTGGCGGTTCTTGCCGACGTCGTGGCGGGTCACGGGCGAAGCGCTGGCGACAGAGCATCGGGCGGCGCATCCGTCAGCCGGGTGGTGAGCGCCGAGGAGCCGGCGTAGCAGGCGACTCGTGGCGGCGGGCGGGGACTAAAGTGCCACCCTGATTAGGGCTGGAGGCCATGTCCGCGGCCTTCGATGCCGACGCTGGCGAGGTCGTCACCCCTCACCGGGCACTGGGCCCCGGCGGTCAGCGGCGGCGGCCGGGGCTGGCCTGGTACAGGCGCCACCAGGTGAGCCCCGCGAGAACCGCGCCGAGCGCCAGCTGCATTCCCATGTCCAGCAGCCAGATATGCGCGGTGTGCTGCCACAGCGGGTCCGGAGTGTTGCCTGGGGGCGGCGGCGTGACCTGGTTCAGGTTCGTGGTGGAAGCGACCGCGCCGAATCCCCACCGGGACGGCGAGAGCCAGGAGAGCTGCTCCAGGCCGGCCTTGCCGTTGAGCCGGAAGACCCCGCCGCTCAGCACCACCTGGGCCAGGACCGCCACGACCAGGAACGGCATGGTCTTGTCCGAGGAGTTGACCACCGCCGAGATCAGCAGGCCGGCTGTCATCGACGCGACCGCGAGCACAGCGATCCCCAGCATGAGCTCGAGCAGCGGGGTGGCCGTCAGGAAGGCCCCGTGTCTGGGCAGCGGCCGCCCGGCCAGGCCGATCAGCACCAGGACAACGGCCTGCACAGCGCTGATCACGCCGAGCACCACGAGCTTGGACCACAGGTAGGCACTGGGCAACAGCCCCGCCGCTCGTTCCCGGGTATAGATCGGGCGTTCCTTCACCAGTTCCCTCACGGCGTTGGCCACCCCGATCAGGCACGCACCCATGACCAGGATCAGCAGGACCTGTATCGCGTTGCCGTTGCTCGTCCCCGTCAGCCCGCCGGGGTCCGGTATCGCCCTGATCAGGCCACCGAGGATGATCGGCAGCAGCGCGATCACGCCGACGTAGTTGCGGTCCGAGGCGATGACCGCCAGGTACCGCCTTGTGAGGGTGGAGAGCTGCGCCAGCCGGTTCTGCGCCCTCGGCGGGGGCGGCGCCGCCCGGACGGCTGCCGCTGGCGTGCGGCCGGCCGGGGATGACTCGGCCATGTACCGGGTGAAGAACTCCGAGCGCCGGTACTCCCCGGCCCAGTCCCGGTCCGGTTCGGCCTCGAAAGCCCGGAACACTTGCGCCCATCCCGGCTGGCGGAAATGACGCAACCCGTCATCGGGGGACCCGAAATAAGCGACCTTCCCGCCGGGCACCAGCACGAGCAGCCGGTGGCAGACGTTGAGGTTCGCGACGCTGTGCGTTACCACGATGACCGTCCGGCCGTCGCGGGCGAGGCCGGACATCATCTCCATCACTGACATGTCCAGGCCGGGGTCCAGGCCGGACGTGGGCTCGTCCAGGAACAGCAGCGACGGCTTCGTCAGCAGCTCGAGAGCGACGTTGACCCGCTTTTGCTGGCCTCCGGAAAGAGACGCCGTGCGCGTGTCGGCGTGCTTCGCCAGCGACAGCTCGCCAAGCACTTCCCCGATCCTCCGCTCACGCTCAGCCGGGCTGGTGTCGCGCGGGAACCGGAGCTCGGCCGCATAGCCCAGCGCACGGTTAGCAGAAAGCCGCGTGTGCAGGATATTCTCCTGGGGCACGAGGCCGATCCGGTGCCGCAGTTCGGCGTAGTTCTCATAGAGATCCCGGCCGTCGTACAGGACCGAGCCGCTGGTCGCTGGCCGCATCCCCGTCAGCGCGCCGAGCAGGGTCGACTTGCCCGCACCGCTGGGCCCGATCACGCCCAGCAGGCATCGCTCGCTGAGCCGGAAACTGACGTCGTCCAGCAGCACCTTGCCGCCGGGCAGCGTGACGCTGAGCCCGCGGGCGTCGAGCGAGACGTCGCCGGCGTCGACGAATTCCTGCAGCTCGTCCCCGACGAGGCGGAACGCGGCCACGCCGATGCCGACGACGTCGGCCTCGGTCACCGTGGCGCTGGTGATCTGCTGGCCGTTCAGGAACGTACCGTTCTGGCTGCCAAGGTCGGCGATCTCCCACTCGCCTCCAAAACGCCTACGCAACTCGGCGTGGCGGCGTGACACACGCAGGTCCGCCACCACGACGTCGTTATCGTCGGCGCGTCCTAGGCGCAGGACCTTGGCCGTCAGCGGCATGATGGCACTCGGGTGCCGCTCGCCGTGCTCCGTCCGCGGCCACATCGCCGTAGCGGACGGCACCGGGGCTGCGCCACGTCGTGGCGTGCCTGTGATCAGGCAGGAGACGAGCGGGCCTGCGTCAGGGTGGCCCAGGCGGACCTGGCAGGAATCCGCGATCGTGACCCGCTCTACCCGCTGGCCGTTGGCGAACGTCCCGTTGGTGCTGTCGGCGTCCTCGAGCAGCCACTGGCCGTCCGCTACCTTCAGCACCGCGTGCCGCCAGGAAACCGCTGGCTCACTGACCACGATGTCCGCCGCTGGATCGCGGCCGACCGAGTAGGTGGGTCCCGCCCGCAACGTCCGGCTGGAACCCTGCGCCTGCACCACGAGCGGCGGTGCGGCGTCAACGGAAAGAGCGTCCCCGGCTGTCATGTGATCACTCTGTTCGGTCGTAAAGTGCACGGTTCATGGCATGTCTTCAGCGCCTCACCCGTCCAGGCTGACCAGTAGCGGCCCGGGGACCGCCGCCGCCGCTGGATCCGGCAACGGCGCCGGGCCGGTCAGCGCCCCCCAGCGCGAGCGGCTGGGGGCCAGGGCCGGCCACGCTGACCGGCCCGTGGCGTCATCAGCGGCCGCAGTGACCAGGCTGGCGATGTCGGCTGCGGCGCGGGGCCGCCCCACCCGGGCCGAGGCCGCGCGCATGGCGGCCAGAGCGGCCGGGTCGTCCCGCAGGCGTGCGATCTCATCGGCCAGGTCGCGCAGCTTGCGCGCATGACTGCCCGCGCCTGCCTGGACCACGAACTCGACGTTGCCATCCTCCTGGCCCGGCAGGTACGTCGTGAGCACGAGCGGGGCAGCGCAACAGGTCGCCTCGGCGATGGTGCCCGGTCCCGCTTTGCCCACGACAATGTCGGCGCAGCGGAGCCAGTCGGCCATATTGCCGACGAAACCGTGCACGCTCAGTCGGCCTCCGGCCCGCTCAGCCAGCCGGGTCAACCGCTGGCGCAACCGATGATTGCGCCCGCAGATGACGGCGACGTCCACGTCCTCGACCTGCCTGAGGATGGCGACGGTGCGGCGGTAGATGCCGCCCGATCCTTCCCCGCCCCCGGTCACCACGACCAGGAACCGCCCGCGCAGGCCCAGGGACCGGCGCAGCGCCTGGCGCTCGGCTGCGGTCGCTGGCGTCCGGGAGAACTCGGGGCCGACCGGCAGCCCGGTCTCCACGTAATGCCCGCCCGGCATGCCGTCCTGCGCGCACCGGCCCGCGATCGCCGCGGAGGGCACGATGACGCGGTCGACCGCGGCGTCCCGCCACGACAGGTGCGCAGTGACCAGGTCGGTGATGACCGTGATGACCGGGATGAAGGTGGCGCCGCGGTCGCGCACGCGCACGGCGGGCTCGGCCGTCAGCGGATGGAACGAGACGATCACGGCAGGCCGCCAGGCCGTGACTGCGTTCGCCACGCTGCGGTAGGTGGGCGACATGAGCGTCCGCCGGAGCCAGCTGAGGGAACGGGGTGAGCCGCACGCGTGCCAGAGCACACCCCACAGCCATGGCCATATCCGGATCGCCGGGCCGTACAGGCCGGTCACCCAGCGCAGCCAGCGCGAAGCGCCCGGCCCGCGCAACGGGTCGCAGATCAAGATGGCGAAGCGGCCTGGGCATGCCTGGTCCAGCGCCTGGGCCACGGCCGTCGCGGCGCTCCGGTGCCCGCCGCCGGTGTCGCCGATGAGGAAGAGCAGCCGCACCGGCGGCCCGTCGTGGCCGGTCATCGCTCACCTGCCTGGGCTAGGGCCAGCATGCGGTAGAGGGACTCCCACTCGGCCAGCAGGCGATGCCGTTCATGGTCGCTGATGATCTCCAGGCTGGCCGCGGACATCCTGGCCCGCAGGCCGGGGTCGGAGCACAGGAGGTCCAGGTAGGCCGCCACCTCGGCGTCCTGGCCGGGGCGGGCCAGGAACCCGTTGTGTCCGGGCCGGACCAGTTCCCCGAGGGCGCAGGCGTCAACGGCGACCACCGGCAAGCCAGTCGCCATCGCTTCCATGGTGGTAAGGCTCTGCAGCTCTGCCTCGGACACGATCGCGAAGACGTCGGCCAGCCGGTAAATCGCAGAGAGATCGGATCCGGGGACGAAGCCGAGGAACCGCACCGTCCCGGCGAGCCCAAGCCGCTGCGCCCGTGCCCGCAGCCGGGCCTCGTCCGGCCCCGTGCCGGCAATGGCGACCTGCGTGCCCGGGCCGAGCCTGGCCGCCGCGTCCAGCAGGACGTCCATCCGCTTCTCCGGACTGAGCCTACCGACCGACAGGATCAGCGGCCGGCTGGCCGACAATCCATAGCGATGGCGGATCCGGCCGTCCGCCGGGCCCGGCGAGTACGCGCGCAGGTCGGCCCCGTTCGAGATGACCCTGGATGGCACGCGCAGCCCCCGCTCGCGCAGCAGCCGCATCGCGGTGGCGGTGGGTGCGGTGACATAGCTGCACCAGTTCGAGAACCCGACGACGTAACGGTAGAAAAGGGCGTCCAGGACCGGTGACCGCGGGGCCGTGGAGGGGCGGACGTTGGCCGGGAGGTAGTGGTTCGTGTAGACCACCGGCACACGCTGCCGGCCTGCCCCGATCCGGGCCATCACCCCGAGTGTCACCGGGGAGTGGATATGGGCCACGTCGGGCGCGAACGAGGCGATCAGCGTGCACGCCGCGGAAGCTGGCAGGCAGCCGAGCCGCATGCCTTCGTACCATGGCCAGCGCAGCGAGCCCCGGTAGGTGACGCTGAGCCGCTCAGCGGTGGCGAGCCGGCCACGCCGGCCAGGGCTCGGCACGACCAGCGCGACGTCGTGCCCGCGCCCGGCCAGGCCCCGCGCGAGATCCCTGGTGACCGTCGGGACGCCGCCGACCATGGGCTCGTACTGGTCAGTGACCACAATGATGCGTAGCTTCCGCTCCCGCGGATCCCCCTCCGGCCGGCCGGCCGCCGGTGGCGTGATCATCGCCCGGTCCGGTGGATGTAGAGCCGCACCGTCAGCGGTGCCATCACGGCGAGCAGGGCCAGTGACCACAACGCCGAGGCCAGCTCCGGGTGCTGCATCGGCCAGGCATGGATCGCGGCGGCAGGATCGGGATTCCCGAGCAGCCGGCGGCACGCGGCAGCGAGCACGCTGACGGGATTCCAGTTCGCGACGACCTGCAGCGCGGATGGCAGGCTGGCGGTGGAGATGAAGGCGTTGGAGGTGAGCGACAGTGGCACGATCACGGTCAGCCCCACGGCCTGGGCCGATTCGGGTCCCCGCGCGAGTATGCCGACGCACGCCCCGGCCCACGCGGCGGAGTAACCGAACATCAGCGCGAGCACCAGGGCGAGGAGCAGGCTGGCCGGGCTGGCGTGGACCCGCCAGCCGACCGCCAGCCCAGCAAGCACGGTTACCGTGGCGCCGAGCAAGGTCGTGAGGAGATCGGCCACGGTCCGGCCGACGATGACTGCCGCGCGCGACATCGGCAGCGAACGGAAGCGATCGATGAGACCGGTGGACAGATCGACCGCCATCCCGATGGCGGCCCCCTGGGCGGTGCCTCCCATGCTGACCGCGAAGATGCCGGCGATCAGGTAATCACGGTAGCTGCCGTGCCCCGGGAAGACGATGGCGCCGCTGAACACATAGCTGAACAGGAAAACGAAGACCAGCGGCAGCAAGGTGACGTTCAGCAACTGCTCCGGGGTGGTGGCGATCCGCGCCAGCGTGCGCCAGGCGAGCACCCGTACGTCGCTGAGAGCCCAGCGCAGCCCGTCCAGCCAGCCACCACCAGCCGCATCCTGAGCGGGCCCGGCTAGGCCGGGCTGCTCGATGCCAGGGCCGTCCAGGTCGGGCAGGCTCCAGGCCACGGTCCTCATGCCGCCACCGGCCCGGTAAGCGAGGCGAACACGTCGTCGAGCGACGGGTGCCGGACGGCGATGTCGTCAACATCGATCCCTGCCGCGTCGAGCAGCCGGACGATCTCGGTGACCAGCCCGGGCCGCTGCACTACGGGGATCTCCAGCCCGTGCTGCCCGGCCAGCCGCCGGACCGGGCCCGCCGCATGCCCGGAGACCTCTTCTGCCGCGCGGGCCAGCGAGACGGTTGCGGGGACAGTCAGCCGCAGCAGAGAGATCCCGGCCCGGGCCTTCAGCTCGGCCGGGCTTCCCTGGGCCGTGACCCGCCCGCCGTCGATGACGCATATCCGGTCGGCCAGGCGGTCGGCCTCGTCAAGGTACTGGGTGGTCAGCAGCAGCGTAGTGCCCGTGGCGACAAGGTCGCCGATGATGCCCGACAGCGTTCTGTCTGCTCCGCGGGTCGAGTCCCGTCGTCGGCTCGTCCAGGAACAGGACGCTGGGCTGGCCGAGCAGGCTCGCCGCCAGGTCAAGGCGGCGCCGCATGCCCCCGGAGTAGGTGCGGACGGGCCGGTCGGCTGCCTGTTCCAGATCCAGCGCGGCAAGCAGGGCAGCCGCCCGGCACCTGGCCTGCCGCTTGGCGATCCGGCTCAGCCGGGCGATCATAACGAGGTTGGCGCGGCCGGTCAGGCACTCGTCCAGGGACGCATACTGCCCGGACATGCCGATGCGCCGGCGCACATCAGCGCCGTCCGTGGCGACGTCATAACCAGCGACCCTGGCCCAGCCGGCGTCGGGGCGCAGCAGCGTGGTGAGCACTCGCACCGCCGTCGTCTTGCCCGCCCCGTTCGGCCCGAGCAGGCACATCGTGGTCCCGGCGGGGACGGCCAGGTCCAGGCCGGCCAGAGCCCGGACGGGGCCAAACGACTTGGCCAAGCCGTGGGCCTCGATCATCACGGGTGTATGCACAACTGCTCCCCCACGCGCTGTCCGAGTTCAGAAGGCCGCGTTGGCCGATTCATCCGCGTAGCCCGCCGCGGGCCACCGCCGGGCCCGTGCCGGTGCCGGAGCGGTCATACCGGGACCTGGTGAGGCGCCCAGCGGCCACGGCGCAGAGCAGGCTGCCCAGGGCTGAGGCTCCGTGTTCCCAGCTGGCGGCCGCCGCGACGGCGCTACCAGCGCCGGTCAGCCGACCGGTCCACGCCGCGTCGGAGAGCACCGCCGTGATGGCCGACGCCCAGCCGGCCACGCTACGCGGCGGTACCATCACGGCCGCCGGCCCCGCCACCTCGGCCAGCACCTCGATATCGCTCATCACCACGGGCACGCCAGCCGCCATGGCTTCGAGCACCGGGACGCCGTACCCCTCGGCGAGGGAGGGAAAAGCGAACACCGACGCCGCACGGTAAACGGCGGGCAGCCACGCTTCGGCCACCTTCGGGACCAGCTTCACTCTGGACTCCAGCCCCAGCTCGGCGATCAGGCCCGGCAGCGGGTCACGGAAGTTTGGGTCGAAATAGCCGACGATGACGAGCCCGACGTCACCAGGGACAGTGGCCAGCGCCCGTACCAGGACCTCGTGATTCTTGTGCGGGCGGTGCGCGCCGACAGCAAGGATGAACCTCTCGGGAAGCTGGTAGCGAGTTCGCGCCGCGGCCACCGCGGTGGCGGTAACCTGCCCGAACTGCCGGACGTCGACTCCGTTCGGTATCAGCGTCGGGTTCGGCGCGGCGGGATAGTGACGGCGGATCTCGGCCAGGCTGGCCCGACTGGGCGCCGTCATCGCGGCCGCCCGACGGAGCGCCATCCCGGTTATCGTTCTCATCGCCGCCTGGCGGAGCCAGTTGCCCGCGAAGCCCACATTGCTCTCGATCGTGCAGTCATGAAGAGTCACCACGAACGGGCACGGCCGGACGAGCGGAGTGAACGTCGAGTACGGGACGTACAAGACGGCCGCGTCCACCGCGCGGATCAGCCTGGCGAGCTCCCAACACCGGTGTTGCGCGAATACCGTGACATCGGTACCGATCAAGTCCGCGTATGCCGGCAGCTCAGACAGCGGAAAGATCTGCTCATGACGAGGGTTGACGAGCACTCGCAGGGTCAGGCCGCCATCGGGCTCGCTCATGTGTGCTGCCAGCTTCATCACCGACCTGGCCAGCCCGTAAGCACCGGGGAACCCGTTCACCCGGGCGTCGATGAGAATCGAGCGACGGCCACCCGCCATGCGTCCCCCCCAGGGGTATGTTCCAGGCGCCCGCGTACCTGGCCCGTACTGGGCATTCGCCCGACTTGGGACGGGATGCACTGTCAGCGTAGGGTACGCCGGGCTACGGGGGAAGGGAGAAATGCACGAGGGGAAACGCAAGGCGGGAACTGCCCGGAGACATCCTCGGCCAGCGTCCGGCCCAGCCGCTCCAGGTCCCGCGCGGCAAACGCCGCGAACGCCTCCCTCGCGACCTCCACGTTGTGATCCTGCTGCATCATCCCCTCCGCTCCGGGCATGGCCGCCTGCCGTCAGCAGGGGCTTTGCTTCAGGATCAGAATGCTCAGGACAGTGCCGCTACCCATAGCGCAGTGTCATGGAAGTTGTCGTTGCGGCTGACCTTTCCGTCGCGGAAGGAGAAAACATGGGCGTAGGGGGCGTCAAGCTTGCGGCCGGTACGAGTGCGCGCGACGACACGGCCGGTCACGACGACATCATCGCCAGCTTCTATTCACAGTTCCGGGTGGAGTTCAAACTGCTCGAAGTGCTCGGGAACCTTGGCGAAGACGTTCTGGAGCACCTCCTGAGGGCTGGCGAACGTCCCGTGCGTGGGAATGTTTCCGGCCTCGGTTTCGATCCACTCAACATCGGAAGCCATCTGGGCTAGGACATAGGCGACATCGCCCCGGCCGAAGGCCTCGTACATGCTGGCGACCGTGCGTCCGTTGTCCGTCGTCGGGCTCGTGCTGGTCATAGGTCCCCCTGGGTGCACCGTGATCGTCTGGCTCACTGGTCAGTACGTTGCAGCCGACCGCATTAGATCACCTCGCATGGCCGTCAACGGATGCCCCGCTCCACAAGCGTCTGCCAGATGGTCGCGCGCCGATTACGAGCGGAAACTGACCCGGTCCGCGGTCCGGTGACGTACTTCTGGAGCCATCATTCCCGGCGACGGAAGGCGCGGTGATTGCCACGCCGTCTCGGCTGTGCCTGGAGGACCGGCCCACGGCCCAGGCGATAAGTGAGCATTGCCCGGCTACCGTCAGGCGCGCTAGCGTCCTGGGGGGGTACGGACGCTGTCCTGGCCGCGCGCCTGGCGGCCGGGGACGATCATGCGCTGGAGGAGATCTTCGATGCGCTGGCGCGGGTCGTGTACGGCAGCGCGCTGCGCGTCCTGGGGGACGATAGCGCCGCCCAGGACGTTGTACAGGACGTGTTCGTCGAGCTGTGGGCTCATCCCGACCGCTATGATCCTGTGGCCGGGACGTTGCGCACCTATCTGGCCGTGCTGGCCCGGCACCGCGCGGTGGACATGGTCCGCAGTGAGCTCCGCCGCGTGGCGCGCCAGGAGCGCTCCTACCGGCTGATGCCCGCGCCGCCGTCTGCCGGGGCCGGCGATAAGGTGATGGCGGCCGAGACCGCCAGCCTGGTCCGGGCCGCAGTGCAGCTGCTGCCTGCCAGCCAGCGCCACGTCATCGAGCTGGCCTACTACCAGGGGCTGACCTACCGTGAGGTCGCGCACGCCGTCGGCATCCCGGAAGGCACCGCCAAATCGCGCCTCAGGCTGGCGCTGGCCAAACTGGAAGAAATACTGGACCGCCAGTTGCTGGAATCATCATGACCGCCGCCGACCGTGACCCGCCCGCGCTGCCACCCGGGCTGCGTGAACGCGTCCTGGCGGCTTCGCTGCGGGCGCGGGCGGTCGGCCGTCCGGTTCCCGATGCTCCCGAGATCTCGGCGGCCTAGGCGTACCGCCGGGCAGCGGGCGCGTTCTACGAAGTGCTGTGCTTCCTGGGCGACCATGACTGGCGCACGCCGGTCCTGCGCGGCCTGGACGTCCAGGGCCTGGTCGGGCACCTGATCGGCGTCGAGGATGACGTGCGCCGCTGCCTGTCCGGCGCCCCGGAGGTGACCGACGCGAGCCACGTCGAGTCCACGCAGGCGGCGGCCATCGGCCAGGCCGGCCGACCGCCTGCCCTTACGCGCGCCGGCTGGCGCCGAGCCGCCGACTGTACCCTCGACCTGGTGCGGTCCGCGGATCCCGGGACTCAGGTTGCCATGCACGGCATGCGCTTGTCGCTGGGCGCGCTGCTTGTCGTCCGGGCCTTCGAGCTGTGGATCCACGAGAACGACATCCGGAAGGCGGCCGGATGGGCCGCGTCCGTCCCGGACGCGTCGACGCTGCGCCTCATGACCGAGCTCGCGGCCCGGCTGCTGCCGCACGCCGCTGCCCGGGTCGGCGTGGCCGAGCGGGGGACGTTCGCCTGGTCCTGACCGGGCCGGGCGGCGGGACCTGGGACGTGACGGTGGGCGGGGGCGCGGCCGCCCCGGCCGCCGTCTCGATCGTGACCGACGCGGTCGGGTTCTGCCGACTGGTGGGCAACCGGGTCACCCCCGCCGACCTGGACCTGCACGTCACCGGGGATTCTGGCCGCGCCGCCGCGGTGCTGGCCGCGGCCAGCACGCTCGCGCTCGACTAGCGGCCGACCGCCGGCTGATCTGCCGCTGTGCCCGGTGACGTACCCGGGGCGAAGGGCGCATCACGCCGCTTGAGCCACTGGGAGGGATCATGCCTGGGCCGCAAGAAGCCTTCTCCGCCGCGTGTGACAGCTGGAATGCTGGCGACCTGGAGGGTACCTGCGCTTGTACGACGAGGGGATCTGCCTGCATGGGTATTCCCCGGAACAGATGGGCAAGGCGCAGGTACGGGGTTTCTACGAGGGCATCTTCAGCGCCTTCGACACTCCGAAACTCTCCTTCGAGGAGGTTTTGTGGAAACGCTCATCGTGGCGAGGTGCGCCTGCGCCATCCCAGCACGGCCACTGCCGCCAGCACGGCCCCCAGAACGACCCACTGCGCGGCTCTCGCCGGCCGGTGCTGCTCTGACGACGTGTCCGGCACCGCCAAGTCCACGCCAAGGCGGCGGGCCAGGCTCTGGGCCCCCTCCCGCATCAGCTCGTCGTGGTTCCAGCTGAACACCGGCCGGGCCACCGGCGCGAGCAGGTTCATCCACCGCCTGGTGGTGCGGATGTCCCAGTTGTAGCGGACCCGCGTGCCGCCATCGGCGGAGGTGAGCGTCCAGCGGCCGGTGCCCTCCAGCTCCCCGGTAGCCTCGGCCACCAGCTCCGACGGCGGCTGCACGCGGGTCACGCGCACGTCAAAGCCGAGCGTGTACGGCAGCCGGGTCCGAAACAGCAGGTGCTGACGCTTGCCGACCCCGTCGGCGGCACCCGGCTCCAGCTCATCCACGCCGACCACATACTTCCACCAGCTCGGCCAGCGCTCGGCGTGGTAAATCTCCTCCCACACCCGCTTCATGGGCGCCTGGATCTGCCAGATGCTGACAAAGTGATACTCAGGCATGTCCCCCCCCCGTTTTCTAAGGCGTCCGGCTGGCTAGCTCACCAGCGCCGTGGGTTCGTCGTCCGGCCCTTGGCTGGGCGTGTCCGTCCCGGCCAGCGCAGCCAGTCCTGGTGCGCGTTCTGCGAGCACCCTGACGCCGATACACGCGGGGCAGGCCGCCTCCATCCACGCCGCAGGTGCCCGGTTCCGTGGCCTGGCCCGCCAGAAGACCAGTGCACCAGCAGCCAGCAGGGCCAGTGCAGCCAGGGCCGGGCCCTTGGCCTGGTTAAAGGCCCGATCGGCCAGCGGCCCGAGCAGCAGGCCGAGCACCAGGTGAATCTGAAGGAACACGCTGCTGCCCAGGATGAGCGCGGGCAGCGCACGCCGCCCGCTCAGCCCCGACACGCCCGCGGCGATCACTGTGAGCGTCCGCAACCCGGGCGTCGCGCGCCCTACGGCGAGCCCGACCCGGCCGCAGGTCTCGGCGAAGACCGCCGCGCGGCTGACCCGCGTCTTGGTGAGGCCCAGACGCGGACCATACCGGGCAATGGCCCGGTAAGCCGGTCCCCGGCACGCCATGAACAGCGCCGTCGTGCCTGCCACCGCGATCACCTCGAAACCAGCCACCGCCAGCCACAACGGGAACCGTCCTGCGGCCACCCGTTCCCCCACGGTGAACATCACCAGATCGGCAGGCAGCGGAATCGGCACGCCTGCCTCCATCGGCAAGAGCAGCGCCAAGGCCGCCAGCCCGCTCACGCCCGCGGCACCAGCCCTCACCCTCACGCCGCCACGACTCGCCACGGCCACTTTAGTTCCCGGTCCAGTCCCACACCGTCTCGTTGGCCGGGACCGGCTGACCGAAGTCGATGAACGGCGGAAAGAACTCCGTCAGGCTGTCTTTGAACCACCGGTCGTACGGCGCGGCCGAGGCGGCGAACTCCCGGTTAGCCTCAACCGGGTCCCTGCCCTCCAGGTAGGCGACCGCCACATCCCCGCCCGGGGAGGAGCTAAGGAACACGTCTTCTCGCGTCTGCCGCAGAGCACGCCGGGACTCAGTCAGCTCCTGGCGGCGGGAACCGAACGCCTCACGCGCCCACCCGCGCAGCGCCTCAGCCTTGCCGGGCAGCAACGGTACCGCGAACGCCAGCCCCGCACCGCGGCCGCCGCCCGGATCTTCCCAGCCCGCCACGTGCTCCGGACCGCTCCCGGGAGCTGGCTGGCGGAAATCGATCCCCGTGATCTCCTGGTTCACGTCCAGGAACCAGCGATCGAAATCCGAGCCAGAGCCGGCGAACGCGCCAATCACGTCCGCCGTGCCGCCGCCCGCCTCGACGTAGACCACGAGCAAGTTACCGCCATCCGGGTTGCGCTGCAGGTACACCCGCTCCATGGTGATTCCGGCTCGTTTCCGGGACTCCTCGTACTCCGTCATCCGCCGCCGGATCTCCTCGATGCTGTGCTTGGTCGCCAGATCTTCTTTGCCCGGCAGGATCGGAACCGCGAAACCAGCCTTCGCCATCTGCGCCTCCCAGGTCAGCGAGGGAACCGCTGGCGAAAGGCCGCCTGCGTGTCCCCGGCTTCATTTATCCGCGGACGTCTCCTGACCGACACGACCCCAACGGGGCCGACGCCCGCGCGGCAGCCGTCCGAAGACGCCCCGCAGCATAGATACGTCGCCGTCGCCGCCACCGGATTACCGCAACAGGACGACCGCTGGGCCCGGAGGCGTCGGTGGCGGTCTGGAACTCGTAGCGGATGGTGGGGACCAGCTGGCGCGGACAGAAGGTGCCAGGCGGGACCGGTCGGTCCGCGGTCCGGCGGACGGCGCAGTCGAGCACCTTGGCGAGGAGGGACCCTGGCACCAGGCGAAGGGTGGCCCGGTCGCTCGCGCTGATTAGGGCCGCCACCGGCACACCGCCAAGGCGACCGGCGGCCAGCTCGCGTTCGTAGCGGGGCACCCAGGTGTCGTGCCTGATGTCATCGTGGTTGAGGGGCGGCTCGTACGGTTTGGGCGCCAGAAGGCACCCGGTGCCGACGAAGCGATCGGGAGCCCCTCGCCCTCGCCCTCGCCCCTCTACTTCCGCTCGTAAAGACGCGTCGAGACTGCTCTTGACGGGCAAAGTTATGTAGCATAACTTTTTGGTTGTGGCTCGTAACTACGGGATGGGGCACACGACGAAAGGAACCACGATGGACGATCAGACGGGCCGGACCGAGTATGTGGACGTCGCGGGCGGGCGCATCGCTTATAAGGTGGCCGGGCATGGGCTGCTGGTGGTGTTGTCCCCCGGCATGGGTGACACCCGCAGCACCTACCGCTTCCTCGCCCCGCTGATCGCCAATGCCGGCTACCGCGTCGCCAGCGTCGACCTGCGGGGACATGGTGAGTCCAGCACCGGCTGGGACTCCTACAGCCGCACAGACACCGCCGGCGATCTGATTGAGGTCATCCGGAAGCTGGGCGGCCCGGCGGTGATCGTGGGCCAGTCCTTCTCGGGCGGATCCGCGACGATCGCGGCCGCGACGAACCCTGATCTGGTGAGCGCGATCGTGGAGATCGACCCGTTCACCCGTCCCCCGAAATTCAGCGTGGCCGCGCTGCTGCGTAACGCCCATCACCGCCGCGGTGTGCTCCTGCTGGGGGAATTCGGCCTCACCGGAAGCGTCAGGATCTGGTCGAAGTACCTCGACGTGGCGTACCCAGGACGCAAGCCGGCCGACTGGGACACCTGGCTACCTGCGCTGCAGGCAAACCTGCGTGAACCCGGCCGCATTAAGGCGGCCCAGAGCATGGGTCGCTCGAAGGCGGTGGACGCCGCTGCGCAGCTGGCCAACGTCCGGTGCCCGGCGCTGGTGGTAATGGGCCGCAATGATCCGGACTGGCCGGACCCCGAGGCCGAGGCCGCCGCGATCGTTGGCCTGCTACCAGCCGGCCTGGGCCGGTACGAGATGATCGAGAACGCGGGCCACTACCCCCACGCGCAGTACCCGCAGCAAGTCGCCGACGCCCTCCTGCCGTTCCTCGCCGAACACACCCATGCCTAGAGCGGGCCTGAACACCTTCGAGGTGGTGGCCTCCGGTGCTGAACTCGCCGACGAGGCCGGCATCGGATCGGTGAGCCTGGCTGCTCTTGCCGAACGACTGGGTGTCAAGGCACCGGCGCTGTACAAGCATGTCGATGGCATCGGCGACCTGCAGCACCGCATCGCGACCCTGGCGATGACCGAGTTCGGCGATGCGCTGCGCGACACGCTCCAGGGCAAGTCAGGGGCGGATGCGATCAGCGCGCTATTCACGGCGATCCAGTCCTACATAGCCGAACACCCGGGGCGCTACTCCGCCGTCACTAGTGCGCAGTTCCGGGGCCGCGACGACCCGTTGCTCGCTGCCACCACCCGGGTGATCGACTCGATCCGGGCCGTCTTGTCTGGCTACGGCATCCAACCCGACGAAGTCGACCACGCGATCCGCATGCTGCGCTGCACGATCCACGGCTTCGCGGTGCTCCAGGCCGCCAACGCCTTTCACTGGAGCAACGACCCGGATGAGAGCGTCGCCTGGATGATCCGGTTCGTCGATGCTGGGCTGACCGCAGTCGGGGATAAGGCCCCTTGATCGCTGAGCGCCGGTCGCGGGCGCCTTCCGGTCCTAATGAGCCTCGGCGCACGCCACACCCCTCCCGGCGGGGTCGACGCCGTACTCGATCATCTCGGCGGCCCGAGCTTCGAGCGCTCGTTCAAGCTCCTGGCACCCGGCGGAACGCTCGTGGCCTACGGCATGGCTGCCCAGAGGGACGGCACCAGCAACGTGCTCTTCACCCTCACGCCCGGGATCCCTGCCGGGCGTGCCGCCAGCACGTGGCCCTTTTGAAGCGATGACCGTCTGCCGTCTATCGTGAGGTGTGTTGTGGGCGACGACTGCGGCGAGGGTCGCGAGCCGGTTGGGGAACGCGCGGTGAGGGGCGCTGCCCCGTGTCGCTGCGGCCGCGCGGATGAGGCCCAGGTGCCTGAGACGGGTGGCCGCCGGTGAGCCCGGTGGTACTCCGGGGCCGGTCCGATGAGCTGGGAGCGGTCCTGAGCGCGATGCGCCGGGCCGCGCGCACTAGGGCCGGGGCGATGATCATCCTGACTGGCGAGCCGGGCATCGGCAAGACCGCGCTGCTGCGGGCGGTCGTGGAACAGGCGTCGCGGTCGGGCAGCATGGTCGGGCTGGGCCACGCTGAGGAGATCGACCAGATCGCGCCGGGCGCGCCGCTCCTGCTCGCCTTGCGATCGGGGCCGTGGCCGCTGGTCGACGGATCGGCTTTCGCGGGGCTAGCGTCGCTGTACGACCAGCAGTTGTGGCTGGTCGAACGGATCAGCGGGATGCTTGAGGACGCCGCGGGGCGCGCGCCCGTGGTGATCGCGATCGACGATGCGCACTGGGCCGACCGGTTGACGCGCTTCGCGCTACGGGTCCTGCCCGGCCGACTGGCTGGCTCCCCTGTGACGTGGGTGCTAACCAGCCGGCCGGTGCCAGCTGAGGTCATCGACGAGATAACGGCGGCCGCCGAGGATGCCATCACGGTGACACGGGTGGCCTTGGGGCCGCTCGCGCCTGCGGACATCGAGGACCTCGCCGAGGATCGCCTTGGCGCCCCGCCGAGTGAGGCCATCCGTGAACTGCTGCGGGGAACCGGCGGTAACCCGTTCTGGGCGGCCCAGGTGCTTGACGGCCTAGCCTGGCGCCAGGCGCACGGCCTGACGCACGACGACATGCACGCCGAGCTCATCGACGACGTGCGCCGGCGCCTGCTGCCGCTTGAGCCGGAGACCGTCTCGCTGGTACGGCTTGCGGCCGTGTGGGGCCGCAGCCTGCCGGTCGAGGACGCGGCCCGCCTGCTCGGTGACCTGCCGACGGCCCGGGTCCTGCACGCCGCCCGGCAAGCGGCGGACAACGGGCTGCTGACCAGCGGGGAACCGGGCGTCGACTTCGCGCACGCGCTCGTCCGCGACGCCGTCTACGCGGACATCAACCTGGCTGTACGTGAGGCGCTGCACCGCGCCTGCGGGCGCTATCTGCTTCATACCCGTGCGGCGGCACTCGCGGCCGCTCCTCATTTCAGGGCTGTCGCCGCGAGCGGTGACGAGGAGGTCGTCGACGCGCTCGTGCGGGCCGCCGCGGACAGCGCCGCGACGATGCCGGATCAGGCCGCAGAACTGGCGCAGGAGGCTTTCTCGCTGATGCCCGCGGACCACGCCCGGTGGCTCGCCATCGGGGAACAGGTCGTGGCCCTGCTGGTGCGCGTGCAACGCGAGGGTGCGGTGCTGTCGATAGCCGGGAAGCTCATCGCCGGCACAAAAGACAACGGTACTTCCGCACGTCTGCAGGTACAGGCCTGCCGCGCGCTATGGGCGGCCGGTGCCTGCCACGAGATCGAGCGCCGGGTTGATGCCACGCTGCGGCTCGACGGCGTTGCGCCCGCTGTCCGGGCGCAGCTATCGGCAGCGCGGGCGCTCGCGTCCACCCGCACCGAATCGGCTCCGTCGGCCGGGCAGGCGGCCGAGGCAGCCCTGGCGTCGGGACGGCACCTCACCGACGAAGCCACTCAGCGGATCGCGTTGCTGGCACTGGCGGAGGCGGCCAGGAACGAAGGCAGCCACCAGCTCGTCCTCGACCGCTTCACGGAACTGCGGTCCATGTCTCGTTCGGAATACCTGGCCGACGAGATCCGTGCCTTGCAGCACCTCGACCGCTACTCCGAAGTGGACACGCTGCTGGCGAAGATCCGCGACGAGGCTCAGGACAAGGGCGACAACGTTCTGCCGTCCTTCCTGTACGCCCAGATCTGGCAGGACCACAACCTGGCCCGCTTCGATGCGGCCGAGGCGGGCGCCCGGGCGCTGCTGCGCCTGGCACGGGAGATCGGCAACTTCGGCCATGAGATCGACGCCCGGATGGTGCTGGCCGCGGTGGCGATCTACCGCGGCGACCCGGCCGAAGCGCGCACGAGCCTGCAGCCGGCGGTGGCACGCGAGGAGTTTCGTGACGAACTGCGCGTGTCCCGGCTGCGCCTGATGCAGGGCTGGCTCGCGGCGGTGGAAGGAGACACCGGCGCGAGCCTGGCCATCCTGCGCCCGCTCGTGGCCGCGGCGGCCAACGACATCGGCGCCTGGCGCTGGTCGCCCCCGTGGATGCGCACGTTCGCCGGCATCGGCCTGGCGGCGAACGACGACCGGTTCGCGCAGGCGACGGCCGCGATCGCCGAGCTCGGTGCCAAGCGCAACCTAGGCGTGCCCACGATGGCCGGCGTTGCCCTGCAGGTGCGCGGCCTCGTCGAGCAGGACGCGCACGTCCTGGGTCAGGCAGTCGACGTGCTGCGCCAGGGACCGAGGCCGTTGCTCCTCGGTCAGGCGCTGGCCGATCACGCGGCGGCCCTGCGGGCTGCCGGCGACATCGCGGCCGCTGACGCCCGGATGGGGGAGGCCGTCGCGGGCTTCGACGCGCTGGGCGCGGTCCCCGGAGCACTGGCCGGCACGGCCGCCAGCCAGGTACCGTCGCCGGGCCGCAAGCACCCCGCCTCGCCACCACCGCGCCCCGCGCATGGCGTGGGCGCTCTCACTGAGGCTGAGCGGCGGGTGGCGGACCTCATCAGCGCCGGGCGCAGCAGCCGGCTGGCCGCCGCGGAGCTCGGCGTATCGCCGAACACGGTCAACACTCACCTGCGGTCCGCGTTCGCCAAGCTCGGCGTCCGGTCCCGTGTGCAGCTGAGCAACGTGCTGCGCGACCACGCGCCCGGTCAGCATTCAGCCGGCAGCCCGCGCGGCTCCTCACCTGTTCGGGTGAGGCACCGCCGACGTCACCGCCGGGTCCCTCACGCGGCCGCCTCACATTTTCGGGTGATGCGCCGACTGGGCCAACCCCATCTAATGGAGCACGTCAACGCCCCGTACGTCAGGGCGGCCTCGGCGGGAGATGAGGGCGTCGTTGCCATCACCGCTTAGGCCTGGAGGCGTGAGTCAATCAACCACATCAAGGGAGTGGCAATGGCGAAGCTCGAGTACTCGGTGTACGTGGCACCTTCGAAGCTGGTGGCATCCGACGATTTCCCCCCGGGCGAGGACCGGGAGATGTGGTCGCCGACCGCTTCAACGCTCATCCACGGTGAGCGGGACGCGGTCCTGGTGGATCCGCTCATGACGAAGGACGAGTCGCGGGCCTTGGCGGCCTGGGTGGTCGCGACGGGCAAGAACGTGACCGCCATCTTCGTCACCCACGCGCACGGCGATCACTTCTTCGGCGCCCCCGCAGTACTCGAACGCTTCCCGGACGCCAAGGTCGTCGCCGCGCCCGGCGTCGCGGCCCGCATGGACGCCCAGTACGGGCCACGATGGCTCGGCGGATTCTGGAACCCCCGCTTCCCCGGCCAGATCTCCGGCCAGCGCGTGACCGCGGAACCCTTGACCGACGGCCTGCTCGAACTGGAAGGAGAGCAGCTCCGCGCGATCGAGCTGGGCCACACCGACACCGACGGGACAAGCGCACTGTATGTCCCCTCCACCGGGCTTGTCGTGGCAGGCGATGCCGTCTACGGAGACGTGAACCTGTACCTGGCCGAGGCGAAAGGAAACGGCAGGCAGGAATGGCTCGACGCCCTGGACACCATCGAGAGGCTCCAGCCCGGCGCGGTCGTCGCGGGCCACAAGCGAGACGGCGACGCCGACAGCCCGGAAAACATCGGCAAGACCCGCCGTTACATCGAAGACTTCAGCGCCGCGGTCGAGAAGGCTCACAACTTCACCGACCTCTACGAGGCAATGGTCGCCGTCTACCCCGGCAGGGTGAACCGCGCCGTCATCTGGCACTCCGCGAAAGCCTTCCTGGCCTAACCTCGCCCCTG
>CAVRHH010000030.1:0-307745 GCA_963720945.1 uncultured Actinomycetes bacterium
TCATCCCCGCACCCGTGAGCCAGCACCAGGCGGGGCCCGGCCCGAGGGTGCCGGTGGCGGCGTACCCGGCGTGCCGCCACCGGGCCACGATGCCGCGCAGCCGGTCGCCCCGCACCTCCAGGGCGGCGGCGAGCAAATCGTATGGTGCCCCGAACTGTTCGGCGCACAGCACCAGGCCGGCCACGTCCCGGCCGGTCAGCCGGATTAACCCGGCATCGGCGCGGCGGCCCTGCGGCTGGTTCATGGCACAACGTTCTACCGTGCCCCGCTATGGCCCCGCATGGCCTTTAACGAACTGATCGTGCCCGGACGGTCACAAACGGGCGGGGCTGGGTGTGGTGCGGCCCGGCCCGCGCCGGGGTATCAGCCGCCATGGCCGGGTGATACCGCATGCAGAGGCTCGCGTGGGGCAGCCACGCGCGGCGCGGGCCGGGGGTCTATGCGGATGTGACGCACGGGGCCGGGCCGGGAGCCTATCAGGGGGGCGCGGTGTCCGAGGGTGGCCAGTCCCGGCCGGGGCCGTGCCGGGCCCGGCGTTCTTTCCGCTCGATCAGCGCCAGAGCCAGGCAGAGCAGCGCGGCCGAGTTCTGGCAGATGGTGGCGCCGTCTTTGCGGGCGGTCCAGGCCCGGGGAAAGGGCACGTAGCTGATGGCCCACTGCGGGAACGCCTCCCGCAGCCGGATCAGCAGCTCCTGCCTCTGCCCGTCCCGGCCCGGGCCCCCGCCGTCGTCCTCGTCCTCGTCCTCGTCCGGGGCGTCGTCCTCGCCGGGGGCGCCGGGGTAGTCTGCGGTGCCGGGCGGGTCAAAGTCGCGCGGCACCGGGGATGCCGCGTAATCGGCGTTGATCCTGGTGGCCAGTTCGTCCAGGGTCTGCGCGGTGAGGAAGCGGTGGGTGTCGCGGCGCAGCGCGGCCCACTGGTCCCGGGTTATCTCTAGCCTCAACTGAGGTGTCTTTAACGTCCGTCACGGGCATACTCCCCTGCCCGGATGACGGTCTGATCGTGGTTATCTCCTGCCTTGTCCATGACGTGGTTCAAGGAGGAGACGATGCTCGTGCATCCGGTGGCGGTCCCCGGTTCGGGGACGCGATCGTGGACGGTTCTGGGGGACGACGATGTGCCGGTCGTCCCGGTCGAGAGGTTCCTGGCCTATCTCACCGACATCGGGCGGTCACCGAACACGGTGAAGGCATACGCTCATGATCTCAAGAATTACTGGCAGTTCCTCGGGTTCCGGGGGCTGGACTGGCGCGAGGCCCGGCTGGAGGACATCGGCGAGTTCGTCGCCTGGCTGCAGCTCCCTCTTGCGGGGCGATCGGGAGAGGTCGCGGTGCTGCCGTCCGTGGCGGCCGAGGTCAGCGCCTCGACGGTAAACCGCAAGCTCGCGGCCGTGAGCGCGTTCTATGCGCACCAGGCCCGCACCGGAGCCGGGGTCGGCGACCTGCTGGCAGAGTGGAGGGCCGGCGGGCGGGGCGGCTGGAAGCCGTTCCTGCACCACATCAGCAAGGGGCAGCCGTATCGCGGCCGGGCCATCGCGCTGAAGGCGCCGAAGAAGCTGCCGCGGGTCCTGGCAGCCGCCGAGATGCAGGCGATCCTCGATGCCTGCACGAGGCTGCGGGACCGGTTCTTCTTCGCCGTTCTTCACGAGACAGGCTGCCGGGCCGGCGAAGTACTCGGCCTCCGGCATGAGGACATCGCCGCCGCCGAGTCCGAGGTCAGCATCGTGCCGCGGGAGAACGCGAACGGGGCGAGGGCCAAGTCCGGAGGCCGGGGCGTCCCCGTCGGGCCGGACCTGATCCGGCTCTATGCCGACTACCTGCACGAGGAGTACGGCGGCATCGACAGCGACTACGTGTTCGTGAACATCTGGGCGGAGCCGAAGGGGCAGGCGTGGTCGTATCAGGCGGCCTATGACCTCGTCCTGCGGCTCCGGGGCAGGACCGGGATCGCTTTCGATCCCCACTGGTTCCGTCACAGCGCGGCGACAAGGTGGCTGCGCGACGGCGTCCCCATCGAGGTCGTGTCCACGCTGCTCGGACATTCGTCGGTAGCTGTCACGTCCTCCGTCTATGGCCATCTGACCGCGGAGGACGCGCGGGCGGCACTGGAGAAGGCCGGCTGGTTCACCGGGAAGGAAGTGTCTTGGTGACCGGCGGCTGGATCACGCGGGCCGACCGCTCCCGCTGGCAGCGGATGGCCGCCGTCGAGCTGGCGGCCATCCTGAAGGCGCACCCGGATCTTCCGGTGATCGCGTGGACCGTCACCGCGTCCGGCGGTGCCCTGTCCGGCCAGGTCCTCGCTCCCGCCGCGGGCAGGCGCGGACTATTCGGGGAATGGCGGCGGGCACTGGGACTGGACGAGGTCACCGAGACCCCGTCCGGGAACGGGGCGCCTGTCTACCTGCACGCCCGCGGCGTCCGCAGCGGCGTCGCGGTCAGCGTCACCGCGACCGTCTTCGACGGCGGGGAGGACAGCCGGTGACCGGCCCGGAGGCCGCGGATGGCGGGCAGCACCGGATTCCTGCCGGCCTGCTGGAAAAGCTGATGGCCGCGGTGCGCCCGGAGTTCCGTGCCGGCGTGGTGGTCTTCGATCCCGCTGACCCGGTGTTCGGCGGCGATGCCTGCCGCGTCCCGCAGTGCGGCCGGCCAGCCCGGACGGTCGGCATGTGCCATGGCCACCACCACCGGTGGGCTCACGCCGGGCGTCCCGATCCCGGCGCGTTCGCCGTGTCGGAGGATGCGGCCGGGCCTTGGTTCGGGCATGCGCCGCTGGCCGGCTGCAAGGTCCCGGGCTGCGGGTTCGGGACGGCACGCCGCCGGCTCTGCCCCCGGCACCTGCGCGCATGGCAACGGGCCGGGGAACCGGGCGAGGACGGCGGATGGCTCGCCGGGCTGCCGCCCGTCGTCCCCGATACCGGGCAGGGAACCTGCCGGATCAGCTACTGCCAGCTGTGGGCGCACCCAGGGGCCGCCTTGTGCTACTCCCACCACCGGCGGCGGAAGAACCTCGGCTGCCCGGACCTGGAGGAATTCGCCGCCGGTTACGATCAGCCCGCCGGCGGCCGGGAACAGGCCGACCTGACCGCGCTGCCCGACCGGCTGCGGCTGGAAGTCCAGTACGCCCTGCAGTGCCGGCACGACGACAACATGATCAGGACCAAGCCCACCACCGTCCGGTCCATAGCCGGCTGGCTCGCCGGCAGCGGGGAGGCCTCGCTGCTCGGCCGCAGCGAGCAGGACTGGCGGGCCGCCTGCCCGCTTCATGCCGCGAGCAGCAAGCACCCGGTCGCGCTGCTGATCTACGCGCACCGCAAGGTCACCGCCCTCGCCGAGGGCGCCGGCTGGGACAACGAGTACCCCCGCGACACCTGGCACATGCGCCGCCTTGGCATCGTCTCCCGGTGCGCCACCCTGCAGTTCGCCGGCATCAGCCAGCAGTGGCTCAAGGACCTGGCCAAACGGTGGACGCGATGGCGGCTGAGCACCGGCCTGGAGGCGCAGACCTGCTACCGCGGCGTCCGGGCGCTCACCCGGCTCTCGGGGTTCCTCGCCGCCGCGGGCGTCGCCGGCGCCGGCGGCTTCAGCCGGGACGTGCTCGAGCGCTACCTCGCGGACCTGGCCGCGGCGATGGCCGGCAAGAGAGACCACCGCGACCACGTCGGCCAGGTCGCCACGCTCCTGCGCGACGTCCGCCGCCACCAGTGGAACGCCTCGCTGCCCGCGTCCGCGGTGATCTTCCCCGAGGACTACCCCCGCCCCGGCCGCCGGCTCCCGCGGGCCCTCGCCGGGCACGTCATGGCCCAGGTTGAGGACCCCGCCAGCCTGGCCCGGCAGGACAACCCGGCCTACCGGCTGATCACCTTGATCCTGATCCGCTGCGGGCTGCGGATAACCGACGCCACCGCGATCCCGTCCGGCTGCACCGTCCGCGACGCCGACGGCGCGCCCTACCTCCGCTACTACAACCGGAAAATGAAACGCGAGGCCCTCGTCCCCATCGACGAGGAACTGGAAGCGCTCATCACCCGGCAGCGGGAACGCAACCGGGAACGGCACCCGGACGGGACCCCGGTCCTGTTCCCGCGGCCCACGGCCAACATCGACGGGACCCGCCCGATCGACTCCAGCACCTACCGGGACGGGCTCTACCGGTGGCTGGAAGACTGCGACATCCGCGACGAGCACGGCGAACCTGTCCGCCTGACTCCCCATCAATGGCGTCACACGCTGGGCACGGTCCTGATCAACCGCGACGTCCCCCAGCACGTCGTGCAGAAAATACTCGACCACGATTCCGCTGAAATGACCGCCCACTATGCCCGTCTGTCGGATAAGACCGTCCGCGAGCACTGGGAGAGGGCCCGCAAGGTCAACGCCGAGGGCCAGCCCGTGCAGGTCCGGGCCGACGGGCCGCTCGGTGAGGCCGCCTGGGCGAAACAGCGGCTGTCCCGGGCCACCCAGGCACTGCCGAACGGCTACTGCGAGCTTCCCATGGTGCGCACCTGCCCGCATGCAAATTCGTGCCTGACATGCCCGATGTTCGTGACCACGGCGGAGTTCCTCCCGCAGCATCATGCCCAGCGGCAGCAGACCCTGCAGATCATCACCGCCGCCGAAGCCGCGGGCCAGGCCCGCGTCGCCGAGATGAACCGGCAGGTCGCCGGCAACCTCGACAAGATCATCACCGCCATCCAAGCCAGCGGGGAGGCGGCGGCCGGTGCGTCCTGACCCGCTCTCCGAGGCCGCCGCCCGGCGGCACGAGCTGACCCGGGCGAAGGCCATCCAGGCCCTGCACGAGCTCGACCGGGCCGGCACTCCCGTGACGTTCGCCGGCATCGCGCAGGCAGGGGGAATCTCACGGTCGTGGCTCTATACCCAGCCTGACATCAGCGACCAGATCCGCCGGCTGCGGAAAAACACAGATGGCGCCGGCCCCGCCCGCGCCATCCCGGCCGGCCAGCGGGCCAGCGACGCGTCGCTGCGCGCCAGGCTCACCGCCGCCCTCGACCGCAGCAAGCAGCTCGCCGACGAGAACGCCCGGCTCCGCCGCCAGCTCGCACGCGCACTCGGCGACCAGCGATCGGCACGGACCCGATCAGGTAACGATCCAGAACGGTGAAACAACCGGAATCAGGCCGCGAGCGCCCCGCCGGCGACACTGTCCACGACAGGACACCGCAGGTCACAGCCCCGGCTGACACGCAAGCTCAAGATAACCCGCGCGTAGCAGATGATGTAGGCGTCGCCCCACTCCCAGTTCAGTGATTCGAGGGTGACGCCCGGCTCGCCGGTCACGGCCGGGCCGCCTCGGCTGGCTGTGCTGGTGGTTTGCGGCCGATCCCGGCCAGCACTTGCCCGGGCCGTTCAGTGAACGGGGCCGGGGTTGACCAGCCGGCCTGCCACGCGCGGGCGTCCGCGATCCCCGGGCTGATCAGGGCCAGGCCGGAAAAAACGAGGCCACATCCTCGGCGGTGTGGTTGTGCACGGCGGCGGCGTCGTAAGTGCGGGTGATCTGTGCGCCGATAGCCGGATCCCCGCAGGCCACGGTGATGATCACATACGAGCCGGGGGCCAGCTCGCGGACGTAGGTGGCGACCAGGTCGCGCGCGGCGGCGGCGTCCGTGAAGTGCAGCACCATGGCCAGGATCAGGCACGCCGGCTGGTCCAGGCCGATCAGCCCGGTGGCCTGGACCGCGTCCAGGATGGCGGCGGGTTTACCCAGATCCCCGGCGACGGCGGCGACGTGGTCATCGCCGCTGGCGGCCAGTGCCCATAGGTGGTTAAGCACGACCGGGTCGTTGTCGACGTAGACCACGGCGGCGGTGTTGTCGTGGTCGCGGACGATCTCATGCACGGCCGGGGACGTGGGCAGCCCGGCACCGAGGTCCACATACTGGCGGATGCCCTGGGCCAGCACATAGTCCAGGGCGCGGGCCAGGAACCGGCGGTTACCGGCCACCATCTGCCGCACCCCCGGGTAGATGGCCACCAGCTTGTCGGCCAGGTCCCGGTCGGCGGCGAAGTTATCATTACGAGCAACAGAGCTGTAACCAGCACAAACACCCGCTATCGGGACGTTGTACCCACGAGCTACCCACTTCGGTCCCTACCCACGGGTAGCAAGCGTGGGTAGACCGGGGGACGTAAGGCAAGGGGATGATGATCATGGCGAGCATCGCCAAGAGGCCAAGGAACAAGACCAAGCCCTACGCGGTACGCTACCGCGATCCTAGCGGACGCCAGCGTGAGACATCGTTCCGCACGTACCGGGAAGCTCAGCACTACCGGGCCGAAGTGGAGCACTCTACCGGCAACGGGACTTACCAAGATCCACAGCTAGCGTCGGCGAGCTTCACTGAGTACGCCTCGCACGTCGTAGACAGCATGGCCATCAGCGACGGTAGCCGGAAGCTCTACCGGGGCATGGTCCGTACGTGGCTGGCACCGTGGGCAGGAACGCGGACGCTCGCGCAAGTCGCCAACGATCGTGACGGAGCAACCAATCTGCTTAACCGGGACATGCGTTCGGACGCTGGCCTACTCAGCTATAACCGTCGTGGCATCGCGCGGGCAATCCTGCTAGCCGTGCTAAACGAGGCAGTAGCGAGCGGAAAGCTTTACTCCCACAGGCTCAATGGGATCAAGCTCGTTCGCGATGACAAGATGCCCACCCACGATGATTTCGTGTTCCCGTCCTATCAGCAGATAAGGAATCTAGCCGAGGGTCTTAACGGGTACGGCATCGCTGTCTGGCTCATGCGCGGTTGCGGGCTTCGCATCCGGGAAGCGCTAGGCGTGCACCGGGAAGACTTCAGGGCTAAGGGAACGGTTCTAAGGGTGAGTCGGCAGGCATCGCTAGACGGCACGCACGCGGTACCGCTCAAGCATCGTCGTCCTGGTCAGTACCGAGACGTTCCCGTGCCTGGTTACGTCTGGGATATGGTCAAGCGCACCGCTGTCCACGGTCCAGTGTGCGAGTCGGGAAACGGCACCCTGTATCCGACTTACAACGCGGTCTACCGGGCCTTCGTTCGCGAGTCGGCAAAGCTGGGCATCGAGGCGGGCTTTACGCCCCACTCGCTACGGCATTGCTTCGCTACCGCCCTTCTTAGGGCAGGCGTCCCGATCCACATTGTGAGTCAGTATCTAGGCCACAAGAGCGTAGAGGTTACCTCTCGGGTTTACGCTCACGTTCTGCCGTCCGATGTCGGCCAAGTCGCCAGCATCCTCGATTCCGAGTTTGCCGAGTGGTCGGCTAGCTCAGATTCGCCCGCTACGGAGGATTCGCTAGAAAGCTAGTAAGCAATCCAGAAACAAAAAGGCCCCCGGGCGTGATGCCTAGGGGCCTTCTTGCTGCCTAGTTAAGAAACAAGCGTTTTCAGCGGTTAGTGGGCAATCCACCCGTGAACGGTGCTCTGCCTAACGGGTGGCTCGCCTTCGAGCTGGGTTAGAAACCCATCGATGTAGACACCCGCAGCGTTAGAGCCTTCCCTATTGCCGCAAGGGTCAACGGGATACTCGTAACCCACGTCGGTAAGACGTGCGCTTGCCTTCTTGCCGAAAGCACGCTTAACGAGCCGGATCACAGCGCACCCTGAAGACCACGGTAGCAAGCCAGAGCCTTCGGCCCGAGTGAATTCGAGTCACGGTTTCAGACCGCACCAGGGCTCGGCGCTAACGCGCCTCGCCACTGTCCCCCATTACTATGCGCGGTATGCGTCCGCGCCCCTACGCCTTTGCACATTACGCTCGCACGGCTACGGCTTCGTGGCCTACGCCTTACGCTCGCCATCGGAGATACGGAACCAACTACGGACCTCGCTACGGTCACCCTTTACGGTGCTGGCCTGTACTTCGGCCATCTGCCGTAACGGACCTGCGATCACAGTAGGCCGTAGCCACAAGCGTAGGCCCGTAGTCAGTCGAAAGGATCTGTCCTGCTCGTTCTCCGGTGGAAATTTCAAACTCACGTTGTACTTTTGGTCTGAGCGGGTGGGGCTTGCACCACCCCTCTATAGGTTAAGTTGTTAAAGTTAAACCCGCAGGTCAGGCAGCGGCCAGCGTGCGCGTCCACGAGTTACCGTCACGGCGCACGTAGTAGGCACCGCGCGAGAGCTGCACTTCGTGGCTCGACTTCTTACCGCCGAACGTTTCGGCTACCTTCTCCGCAGTCTTGGCCTGGTTCAACCCCTGGCACTCCGACAGCACGTAATCCCGAATCTTGGTCCGCTTGGCCATCGTGTCCGGTGCCCGCTTAAGCCTCGCCTCGCCGGTACGCACAACCTCGAACCGAGGATTACCATCCGGCTCGTTTACGACGATGCTGTGCGGCGTGCCCTCGTTGCCGTCGAAGTCGAGGTGAAGATATCCACCAGTGCGATATGCGTTAATCCACCATCGGGGGCCGAACCGGATTAGGCTCGAACCCATGGGAATGCGTGACGGGCCGTGATCCGACCATTTATCGGAAGTGTGCGCCACTAGCAACAGCGGAATCTCTCGACGCGGGAAATCCTCGATTTGCTCGTAAAACGCCTTTACCGATACGTCGTCACTTAGCGAACCGGGAACGAAAGACGACAGGTTATCCACAATGACGAATTGCCACCCTTGCTCGTCTGCCACCTCGTGAACTTCGTCCCACGTTTCCCGCCGAGTAGGACGGTGGGGCTCACTGACGTAGATCACGGCATTCTTTCCGAGGTGTCCTGATTCGATAATCCGGCGCTTATATTCCCGTCCCCCGTTTGGGTCACCCGTAACAATCCCAACCGTCAAAGGCTGGCCATTCCTCTCGACCTGTCGGCCAAGAAAATGGGTTGTCCCGTTCGCTAGCGCGATTGCCAGGCTTGCGGCTACGGTAGACTTTCCGCTGCACGTCTGCCCGTACAGTAGCGTCATGGATTCGTGAATTATGCCGTCCACCAGAAAAGGGAGCGGCTCATCGGTCAAATCGAAATCCTTCGTGAGCTTTGTTACGGTAGTAAATTTTCCCTCGTGAACTTCGTTACTCATGTCTACAGCAATTTCCTTATAGCCTTTAGCCTTTTTAGAGACGGGTAGCCGTGGAAGGCTATAACCACGACCACCCGCCAAGTCTTTTACCGGGCCCTTGCCCGGTATGCCTTCTGTCTGCAAGCGTTGGAGCAGTACCGTCGAGGTCGCCCGTGTGGCTCGACCGAGGTCGGTCGGCCGCATGACTCGCAGCTACCGCCGTGAGCGCTGCACCTCGCCCGCTTCTTGGCGATACCGGCCTTGACTGCCTCTGCGTGCGTCATCGCGGTACCTCCCGCCTGGCCTGCATGTTTGCCGCAACTAGACCAATTTTCGCCGTTTTGAGGTCTGAGGGATGTTTTCGTAACGTTCTAATCCATCGAACAGGATTTCGACCCGGCCCCTCTCACCTCGAAGGCTCGTCGATCCCGAATGATCCCTCTCACTTGCTTACGAGGGTCATGAGGGTCGGAGAGTCGAGAGGGGAAAATCGGTTTAACGCCCAGCTCACGAGCCGTTTGAGTGGTCTACGAACAGATGTAGTTACCGCAAATGGGTAGCGACGTCGTTACGATCAGTTATACATGTAGGTCAGTGGGAAAGTTAGATCCCTATGTGTTCGATAGGCATCGAGGACCTCGCTCGACGGTGCGGGGAACCGGAACCTAACCCGCCAGAAGGGCGCAACTTTCTCAAGATTTTTCTGAGAATCTTCTTGGCTGGTCAGAGCGATGTGGCTCTGGCTGGCTCCGAGAGCCTACGATCGCCGCTGCGGTGGGCAGCAAGAGCCCAGGTGGGCGCACAAGCAGGCAACGCCGACGAAGTCACAGCGTGGCGCTCAGAGCCGTACAGGACGAAGTCTGGTTATTCGCCGGTTGGCTACGGACGCCGGGGACATCTCGCGGCATCGCTGACGTCGATGGGCGCGACCGCTCACTCATTGTGCAATCAAGGCGGAACGTCCCAGGCGGAGACTCCTGGGACGCTTTCCCATCTTACGGCCGATGGCAGATCAATGCAGCAGCAGCCATTGAACCAAAGCCCAGTTTAGGCTTACGACCGTAATCAACACGCACATGCGCGTTGTCTTGGCCCAGTCGCCCAAGGCATTTGAGGCAGCCTGCCAGAATTCCTTGAATGAACCCAACTTCGCCTCCCGGCGAGACTTTGCCTCGCCATATCTGCGAGACGCCTACTTATAGTTTCGGTAGCGGCTACTGCGTTAAGCAAGCGCGTTAACGAGGTCGTACACACGTTAACGAGGCCGTGCGCATCCGGCGTGTCCGGGGCATGTTGAGCAGCGGATCGAGGTAAGCTCATCGAGCGCCGGTTGACAGAAGTTGACGGGCTCTTGGCCACTCCCGGAGGCGATGGTGCCGGGTTTCAAGCGAGCCCACCTAGAGCCTGGCCCTCTCTGTGATCTCGTGGATGCCCTGCATGAGCTTCATCTAGTAGCGGGGCATCCGAGCACAGGAGACCTTCAGCGCGACATGGGTGGTCGTGACGCTCTTAGCCGCACGGCTATACACAATGTGTTTACTGGCAGCAAGCTCCCCTCCTGGCGGCTTGTCGAGCCGCTCGTTCGGGCGATGGCTTGCCGCGCTGGGCGCGACGAGAAGGCTGAGGTCGAACGCTTCAGAACCCTGCGGGCTCAGGCTGCCCGTTCGGGAACCACGACAGGCGGGCCTAGCGTCGGAGGACGGCCGAAGCCGCTTTCCGAAGAAATTTCGTTTCTCCTCCCAGCGGCATTGGACGAGATCGAGGCCGTCGGGACGAATTCAGCAGTTGGCAGCTTCCGCATTCCCACTGGATTCGACGATCTTGATGCTTTGCTAGGAGGCTGGTCCCAGGGTTGTCTGATTATTGCTGGTGGTCGTCCTTCTTCCGGCAAGACCACGTTGTTGCTCAACTTCTGCCGCACAGCCTCTATTAAGTACCGCCTTCCCTCAATGCTGATTAGTGGCGAGATGAATAACAAAGAACTCCAATACCGTATGCTTTCGGCCGAAGCTCGCGTGCCGTTGCAGTCGATACGGACTGGCCAAATGGACGAGCAAGACTGGGGACGCCTAGCACGGACCATGACTGCGATCGCTGACACCCCTATTCATATTGGTACTCCACCAGAGTTCCTAATAGAGCAACTTGCCGCCGATGCTAATAGGCTTGCCCAAGAGTCGGAATTGAAGCTATTGTTGATAGATAGCCTCCAATGGATAACCAACAGTGAAAACTCGCCCCGGCTGTCTGTGGAGTTCACTCTGCGGCGTCTGAAGACATTGGCAGAAACACTTAAGATACCTATCATCATAACCGCCCACACTGAAAGAGGCCGAGAGAAACTCCTGACAACAGACGCCATCGCGCGACTTACGCATTATGAAGCGATTGAGCGGGTCGCTGATGTAGTCATAATACTAGATAGGCCTGACCAGGACGACCTGTTGCATCCGCGCATAGGTGAGGCGGATCTCATAGTCGCGAAGAATAGAAACGGCCCGACGGCCACAATAACCGTAGCATACCAGTATCATTATTGTCGTTTTGTCGATATGGTGTGGCGCCCACAAGAGATCCTTGCTGTGCCGCCTGTCGAAGCACAGGCACCCGCAGAGGCGCAGGCCACCGCCCACGACCGGGAATTGTACCAAGGACTACTGAAGCAGATACCTCCAGACGGGGAGGTAATCGATTGGCTGAAGAACAACTTCATGCTGAAAACCCAGCCATTGCCGCGTTTTGAAATCGTAGCAAAGACAATGAGTTTGGAAGTTATCGGATTCGACGACAAAGAAGCTAACGATCGATACAATGACCTGCGAAGTGCCATCGACAATTTCTGCGACAAGATTCCGTACTATACCCGGGTCGATCCAGGCAATAACTGGCTAGAACTACCATCCGCTTGGCGAGACAGGGAGGATCGCAAGCAATACGATAATGCTCGGACTACAATTGCCGAAGTTCGCGACACATTCGTCGAAGCTTACGACAGCTTCTTGCAGACTTGCCACAGAAAGGGAATTGATCGCGACGCCAGCTCGGGGCACTGAGTTGTTCGTAATCTACTTACGCATTATTTACCGGCATCTGGAGGCGCAAGCACCCAAGTGCCGCGCCCATGAGCACAACCAACCGATTCTCGCTCACAAGCTCTTGGATCGCTCGCCGGATCGTGTCTCGGCTAACTTCGTACTGGTCGGCCAACTCAAGCTCGCCCGTCGCCAGCGGCGGCTACGGCGTCATCTAGGGGGCATCGTGAGGAACGACGTAGACGCCTCGACCGATCACGGTACGGACCAAGCCTTCGTCCCTGAGTACCTGGACCGCCTTCTCTGCGGAGCCTCGCGCTATCCCGTACTGCTGTGCAAGACGGTTGATCGATGGCAGCGGACGACGCGGCACAAGCTCTCCGCGCTCTATCTGGTCTCGCAGGATCGCGGCAAGCTGCAAGTAAACGGGTACGTCCCCTTCGTGGTCGATCTCCACACAGGCGACTTTAGGTGATCATGGAAACTCGCAGGCTGACGAGGGTTCCCACGGCATCCCCCGGCATCCTAGACTGTCCCACATGAGTGACGGTTACCCGTTGAACATGCAAGAAGAGCGCGACCTAACGCGCTTGCGTGAACTCTTCCCAGAGCTGGAGATCACGCGAGAGTGGTGGGGATGGCTGGCCTACCCAAAGGGTGTGCACCCGGTTGTCTTCTCGACGTTCCCCGAGGGGATCGAATCCCAGATACTCCGTCTGCGTGCCGACGCATGAGGCTGCTACGCCGCTGCGCTGCGGCCGAGGTGATGAGCGTGGACTCTCGGGCCTACCTCGCCGCGCTTGCTATCGCGGACGGCGACGACGCAAGACTCAAGATCATCAACGCTCGCACGATCTTGGTTCTCAACGAGGGTCATTCGATCATGGTGCAGCTACGGGACTAGCTACGCGCTGCCTGACCCCCGTACCCACGTCTGTACCCACCGACTGACACTGACTAGACCGGAATAGACCGGACTACCTGGACAGTCGAGCTAGCCTGTTTTCCCTGCTAGGGTGTCGTTTTTGCACGTCAGACCAGGTAGGAACAAACTAGGTGCTAGCGAAGTTGTCTTTGCCGCCCAGGAGGTAGTCATACGCTCGCGCTATGTTCGGCCGGGTCGTGTCGAAGGGCATCAGCGGCTCCGTCAGGTTGCCGTGCTGCGGGGCGGCGGCCGATTGCCAGCCGCCCATTACCGGGCGGCGGGGCGGACGGGGCGGATGAGGGGGGTCGGCGCGTGGGGGGATGCGGCCGGTACGAAAGGCATGCTGGGGGTCACCTTCCTGGGGTTGTGGGGAGGACGCGGGGGCCGGGCGGAGCTTTGGCGAGTGATGCCCGGCCTTCGCGCTGGGCGGTCAGGATGAGCGGCGGCCTGTCCGGGGTGTCGGGGCGGGCGCGGGGCGCTAGTTCCCGCCACAGGTCGGCGGGGTCGCTGCTGACCACGCACCACGTTCCGGGGCTCGGGTCGCGGCGGGTGGCCTCGTACCGGCGGGCGGGGCTGTGGCTGGTGAGGTTCACGTCATAGCCGGGCAGGGCGGCGCGCAGCGCGGCCAGTTCGGCCAGCATCCCGGCCGGGACCGGTACCTGGCCGGTGAGCACGTCCCGCCCGGTCATGTCGGGACCTGCGCCATGTGGATTGACTCGGCCAGCTCGGCAGGCGTGCGGCCATACAGCACGACCCGTGCACGCTCGCCTGGGTCGCGCAGGATGGCCCGGTACCCCTGGGGGATGGCCGCGATGTCCCATTGCTCTCCGAACTCACGGCGCACGTCGTCAAGCGTGATTCCGGGGGCTGGCGGTGGTGGAAGCTGAGCGGCGCTGCCGATCGCGGGCTCGATACAGGGTTGCTGGGCCGCATCGTCGGCAGGACGCCGGAACTGTTCGGTAACGCGTTCTTTGACGTTTCGCTGCGGCATAGGTTTCTCCCTTCGCCTGAGAGATAACCGGATGTTCACGCGACGCTGTAAGGCGTGAGTTCGGGATGCGTGCGTGCGTAGGGGGGCGTGCGAATGCGGTTACTGATAGGAGATTCGCGGTAACACGTGGCACACTGGCGGCTGACGAACGCGGAGTGGGACCCATCGGGAAGGCGTGATGACCAGACGGCTCAGGCAGCCGAACCGGAGCCTTGCTGCGCTTATCACTGAGGCGGGTTTCTCGAAGAAGGGCCTGGCCGCACGAGTGATCCGGGCTGGTGAGTCGCGAGGTTTCGAGGGTCTGAGGTTCAACCACAGTTCCGTTGAACGCTGGCTGCGTGGTGAGCGGCCACGCCCACCGACTCCCTCTTTGCTGGCAGAGGTATTCAGTGCCAAGCTGGCCCGGCCGGTGACTGTAGCCGACTTGGGCATGTCGCATGATCGGGTATCGGATGAGGCAGCGCTGAGTATGCCGCTGACGACAGTGGACGTTGCCCGTGTCGTGCATGGCCTTGCGGAAGGTGACCTTGAGCAACGGCGGGCACTGATCGGCTCTGGCTTTGATCTGGCGGCCTACTCGTCAGCTGCGCTGCGGTGGCTGTTGTCGCCCCGTACTGCCGTTAACGGCGGCAACGGGAGCCGCCGGATCGGCGCGGGTGATATCCAGGCGATCCGTGAGGCGATCCAGGCATTCCGGGTCCTGGATAATCGTCTTGGCGGCGGCCGTATACGGCCGACGGTGGTGTCTTATCTCCATACGGATATTGCGCCGCTGCTGTGTGAGGCGCGCTGCACTGATGATGTGCGGCGCCAGCTCTTTTCCGCCGCTGCCGAATTGTCGCAGCTTTGCGGCTGGCAGGCGCATGACCTGGAGATGCAGGGCCTGGCGCAGCGTTACCTCGTCCAGGCGCTGTCTATGGCGCGCTTTGCGCAGGATGACGGGCTCGGCGGCGAGATTCTGGCCGCGATGAGCCAGCAGGCGGTCTATGTCGCTCAGGCTGACCAGGCCATTGACATGGCGCACGCGGCGAATGCGGCGGCTCGGCGCGCGGGTGTGGGCGTGTTGCAGACGGAGACGATCGTCATGGAGGCGCACGGTCACGCGCTGCGGCAGGACGCGGCCTCGTGCGCGCGTGCGCTACGGCGCGCGGAGGCGGTGTTTGACCAGGCGTCCAGTTCGGATGTGCCCTCGTGGCTTAGTTATTTCGATGAAGCTTATTTTGCGGCGAAGATTGCTCACTGTTTCCGCGTCCTGGGGCAAGGAGGGCTGGCAGAGAAGTATGCGCTGCGCTCGCTGGACATGAACCCGGATTACGTACGGGGCAAGGCGTTCAATGTGGCGCTCCTGGCCATGAGTTACGCGCTCCAGGGCGAGATAGAGCAGGCATGTGAGCGCGGGCAGCAAGCAGTTGACTTGGCCAGTGGCCTGGAGTCGGCGCGGGCGGTGACCTACGTGCGCGATGTACTGCGCTGCATGGTGGCCCACGGCGGCGACAGGCGGGCTGACGAGTTCAGGGACTACGCCGCCGCACGGCTTCCTGAGCTGCGTGCATGACGGCGATGACGGTGGCAGCGCCGACAATCTGGCCGGTAGCGATCATCTGCTGCGCTTCGCTGATGGGTACCCAGCGCACGGCCTCGGTTTCGTCTGGGTGGGGTGTGCCGACGAGGTCAGCACCACGTGCGATGTAGAGGTCCTGGGGTGCGTCAGCGGAGCCGACGGCTGGCTGAAAGGTGAGCAGGAAACGAAGGTTGCGTGGCCGCCAGCCGGTCTCTTCTTCGACCTCGCGCGCTGCGGTGGCGGTGCCGTCCTCGCCGGGGTCGGCGTAGCCGCCGGGGACTTCCCAGTTCCATTGCCCGAGGATGAACCGATGCCGCCAGATGAGGAGGATGTTTTCCCCCGCCTCGTCGAGGACAGCGGCCATGGCCGCTCGTGGCATGCGGAAGACGTACTGGTCGAACTGCCTGCCGTCTGGCAGTTCAACGCTGGCGACCGACACGCGGATGTGCGGGTTTTCATCCACGAGACGTTCGCCGTGGATGGTCCAGCGGGTCCGTTCCGAGGAAATGTCGTTGCCCACGTAGGGACGCTACTACGAGGCGCGCCGGATGAATCCAGCGGGCGCTGGCCCCAGGCATCGCATCGTACGGTGCGCGGCACGGTCTTCACCCTTTCGCTTGCATCGGATGTTTTCCGTGGTCATTGGCGCGGCCGGGTACCGGGGTTCGGGGCTGCTTCCGCGGTCACCGTTTGCGCGGGTCATGCGTGTGCGTGCACTTTCCTCGCCGGCCGGTTGTGGCGCGTCATGGGCGTGGTCTTGCTTGCACTTTCCATGATCATTGTCTACTGGCAGTTACCCGTGCGATCTTGCTTGCAATTTCCGTGGTCATTTGTCCGGCGCGGTACCGGGGTGTTGTGCGCCTTCCCCGGTCATGTGTGTGGTGAGCAACCGTCGCTACGGGTGGGGCAGGAGCCAGGAGGGGGGTGTGGGGGGGACCTCGAACCTCGGGGCCGAAGGGGGCGGGGTTCGGGGTTCCCCCCACGGTTTTGACCTTGACCTTGATTTTGATCTTTGTTTTTGCCTGGCTGGATGTTGTTCTGTGTAGCTGGAGTTTTCCTGACCTCGGCCACACGGAGTGGGGGTGAGGTCAGGAAAACGGAGGCGGAACGGGTAGAACAACATCCAGCCAGGCCAGCGGCGGTAGCCGCTGTCTTTGGGGGCCGTACAGTGCCCGCACGCGCTGGCGGGTGGGTGGGTGGTCAGTGGGCGGCCGTTGTGAGGTGTTTGTGTGTCCCGGGAGGGCCGGGGTGTCCCCGCGCGTGACGCCGGCGAAGGTCCGGTCGCGTGCGCGGAGCAGGAGGGTAATAGACATTAGGGGCCGCCGAGGGCCCTTGGGACGCGGGTCCGGGGCGTCAGCCGCGGGGCATCGGACCCTGTAAGGCATCAAGTGAGGCCACGGTGTCGCGCATCAAGTGGAGCCGGACAGGAATCGCCTGGCTGTTGCCGATCACGAGCTGTGACAATTTTCTCTACGAAATGCTTCAAGGGCGCGCCTTCGGCACGCCGAGCGCGGGGGCCGGTGGCCCGGAGCACAGGCAGGTAGACGCGAAGTCATCGAGCCGGGATGCGTGACTGAGACGGGCACCACCACCAGGCCGTGAGCGGAGAAAGGCGGGGGATACTGTCCGACTCCGGGGCGGGCGGCCAGCCGCGACCTCTCGGGCGGGAGCCCTGACGGGCGCGGCCCGCCGCCGCCAGGCCGGCTGCCCCGCACCCGCAGGTCGGCGGTATCCGCCGTTACGCTGCGACGATGACCGCGACTGCAAGATCCGGGCGTGGCCCGTCCTCTGTGCCGGGTATCCTCTCGCCGCGCAAGCTCACAGTCAAGGGCGCTCCCTACGGTCGCGTCTTCGATGGCGCAAAGACCGCGCCACCCTTGAGTCTGATCTCCGTCGGCGAGACCATCGGCATCTATCGGAAGGACGGGGCAGAGCGAGGCGTGCCCTGGATCGAGCCGGGCCACGTGTGGGCCCGGTTTGACTTGATTCAACCTCCGAGTTGACTGGGTATAGGGCGAATATTTGGAGAGTGTCATGTTTGTCGTTCTCGGCGTCATCATCCTGGTCGCCGCGGTGGTCGTGGGCGTGGCGGGCGTGTTCAGCAACGTCGGCAGCGGGCACGCGCTGACCCATGGCTTCTCGGTGTTCGGCTACCACGTGACCGGTTCCACCGGCGCGCTGTTCCTCTACGGCATCGTGGTCGGGGCGGCCGCCATGCTCGGGCTGGGCCTGCTGCTGGCCGGTGCGCGCCGGACCTCACGCCGCGGCCGCGCCGCACGCCGCGAACTGAAACAGTCCGGCGGACAGACAGCCGTCAGCCAGGACCGCGACCTGACCGGCCAGCGCGAGAGTGCCCAAGCCGAAGCGGCCCGCTCGGAGAGGGCCCGCGCGGATGAGGCGGCCCGCTCGGATAGGGCCCGCGCGGATGAGGCGGCCCGCGCGGAGATGGCCCGCGCGGATGAGACGGCCCGCGCGGAGGCGGCCCGCTCGGACAGGGCCCGCGCGGATGAGGCGGCCCGCGCGGGGACGGTCCGCGCGGATGAGACGGCCCGCGCGGAGGCGGCCCGCTCGGACAGGGCCCGCGCGGATGAGGCGGTCCGCTCGGAGAGGGCCCGCGCGGATGAGGCGGCCCGCGCGGGGACGGCCCGCGCGGATGAGGTGACCCGCTCGGAGAGGGCCCGCGCGGATGAGGCGGCCCGCGCGGGGACGGTCCGCGCGGGCGACGAGACGGCCCGCGCGGATGAGGCGGCCCGCTCGGATAGGGCCCGCGCGGATGAGGCGGTCCGCTCGGAGAGGGCCCGCGCGGATGAGGCGGCCCGCTCAGAGACGGTCCGCGCGGACGAGGCGACCCGGGCCCAGCAGAACAGCCTGCCCCACGGCCACCACGATCCAGGCCAAGGGGGCTAAGCCGTGGTCGCCATCGGCCGGTCCATTCTGGTCATCATCTCACCGCTCGCCGACCCCGGCGCCCGTTACACCGACCTAGGCAGTGACTTCTACGACACCCGCATCAATCCCGAACGCCGCAGGCGCAGCCACATCCGCCAGCTCGAAGCCCTCGGCTACAAGGTCATCCTCGAACGCGCGGCCTGACCACCGCGGCCAGATCAGCCCGGCTCCGCTGACGCTCCGCCGGGCGCTACCGCGCGCCGCTAACTCTCCGGATCAGTGGGAGTGACGACCAGACGACCCTATCTATGGCCGGGTTTGCCTGGCGCCGGGTCGCGTACGGCGGCCGGTGTTCCGTGTGGCGGGGACCGGCGTCAGGTGGGCGGGCCGCCACCCTGTTGCTGCTGTTTTCCGCGCCTGGTGGGGGCGGCCGGGGACGAGTGCGGCGGCGCTGGGCCCCGGCCTGCCAGTGAGGTGTCTTCCTCGGTGCCTGCCTTCCTCAGCTTGGGCGGCCGGTCACGCTGCCCGCGTCCGCCTGGTGCCTTCGAGCTGAGCCGTCCACTCGCTGACCAGTGGGCGAGCCGGCTGGACTGGGCAGGGATTGTTCTGCATCCCTATAGGGAGCGAACCCGAAAACTAGCCGTCATTGCTGGTCTGCCCCCTTGCTGCGGACTCGGGTCACAGGCACCGTCAGCCGCCGCCTGGACGGGAGAAAGCAGTGCCCGCAGGACGCAATAGGGGGCTGTCCGGGGGGCGGCGGGTGCGCGCCGTACGGCGGGGTCCGGCACCGGGCGCGGGGCTGGGCGGGCGGGCCGCCCTTCCTTGCCGCTGCTGTTTCCGTGCCCGGTGCGCGCGGCCGGGAACGAGTGCGGCGGCGCTCGTCCCCGGCCTGCGCGGTATGCCTTCCTCGGTTCCTGCCTTCTTCCGCCAGTGCGGCCGGTCACGCTGGCGCGCTAGCCTGTTTGCCTGTTCACAGTTCAGTTGTCCACTCGATCACCAGTCGGCGGCCCGGGTCCGGCGTTTGCCATTTGGAGTGGGACGCCCCCCCGGTACCCCCCGGCGCGCTTCGCGCCCCGCGGGGGTGGCTCGCCGACACACCGGCGCTCGCCGGGCCACAAGGGCCCGGCTCGCTGGCCGGTTACAACCGCCTCGCCGTAACCCGCCGTGGTGCTCGCCGACAGCATCGTCCCCACCCCGCGCCCTCCTGAGGCCTGCCGCGCCCCGGGACCCCTCATGATCGGCGTCGATTTTCCGCAGATGCTGCGGAAAATCAACGCCGATCATGGTGGAGGCACCTGTAAGCCGGGATCAGCTGCCTCTTGCGCCGCTTGTTTCACTTCAGGGAGCGTGCCCAGGCGAGCTGGGCTGCCCGTGGAGCGCCTCAGCTGGCGGCCGGGCTGCCGTTGGCGCCCTTGCCGAGTTCGCTGGCGGGGACGGTCGCGGTCTGCGCGTGCCGCGGCCGGCGGGGCGATAACGTGGAGGCAATAGCCCGCGATGAGATCCCAGGGAGCACAGGTGACCGAGCAGCGGCTGGCGCCGGGCGACGCAGCGCCGGATTTCACCCTGCAGGACGCGGACGGCAATCCGGTGAGCCTGTCCTCCTACCGCGGCCAGCGGGTGATCGTGTACTTCTACCCGGCCGCAATGACGCCGGGCTGCACCAAGGAGGCGTGCGACTTCCGTGACCGCTCGGGCGAACTGTCCGGTGCCGGCACCGCCGTGCTGGGCATATCCCCGGACAAGCCGGAGAAGCTGGCCAAGTTCCGCGACAAGGAGGGCCTGACCTTCCCGCTACTGTCGGATCCCGATCACACGGTGCAGCAGGCCTACGGCGCTTACGGCGAGAAGATGATGTACGGGAAGAAGAGCGTCGGCGTCATCAGGTCCACGTTCGTGATCGACGCGGACGGCAAGGTCGCGCAGGCGTACTACGGCGTCAAGGCCACCGGCCACGTCGATCGTCTGCTGAAGGAACTCATCCCCGGGTAGGGTCACCGGCACAGCCGGCCGGGCGCGGCCGGAGCAGGCGGCCCCGGCCGCCGCGCGGGCGTGGCGAAATAGGCATACGCGACAGGTTTAGGTCCTGTTGGTGGAGACACCGTGGGGGTTCGAGTCCCCCCGCCCGCACCCATCAGCTCGTGGGCTACCGATGTATGTGCGGTTTCCGCTGCTGGAGCAGCAGAAACCGCCAATGAGTGTTTCCATCTTCCCGCCTCACTTGTCCGGCCCGCGCCTACATGTCGCGGAGCTCGAGATAGCGCTTGACGTCCGGCAGCGACTGGACGAGCGCGGCCAGCGCGACGGCGATCACGACGGCCGTGACGATCCTGCTGATCATTTCCGTTCCTCCTCTGGCCCGGGTTCCGGGTGACTGGCTTGTCCTTGCGAAGGTGCGTGCGTCTGCGGGCTGGCCGGCTCGAGTTCGTCGGGGGCGAAGTAGAGGAACCGCCCATGGCTGCGCTGCAATTCGGCCACCGGATCGCTGGCCGGGCTGACGGCCACGTGCACGTGCCCGTCCACGTCGTGCAGGACCGCTTCGACGACGGCCTGCCGGCCCGCCAGGAACAGGTCCTGGGCGTCGGCCCGCCGGGAGCCAGGCCGCATGATGACCGTGCTGCCCCGGGCCACCTCGACCCCGGCGATGACCACGTGGTCGGTCTCCGGCGAGACCGACGAGTCGGCCCCGGGATCCCACCAGGGGGCGGACGGGGTCTGGAACACCGGTATGTCGTCGGCGGCCGCCGCGCCGGGAAACGGGCCGGCCGTCGTGAACCGGGAGGCCGTGTTCCCGGCTGGCTGCGCCATCCCGGGATACCCGGCCCCGGGCTGCCCGGCTCCGGGACCCTCGGCCGCCGCGGCGCCCGCCGGGCCCGCGGGCGCATTGGAGACGGGCCCCACGCCGGGCTCCAGGTACCGGATGGCGCCGTGCAGCCGTTCCATCATCTCCGGCGGCAGCCCGTCCAGCCGGTCGATCAGTTCGGCGGCCCGCGGGTCGGTCGCCCGTGCCTCCCGCTTTTCCTCGTCCGTCAGGGCCAGCGTCCGCAGCGTGAGGATCTCGTCGATCTCCGTCGCGTCGAACAGGTCGCCCGCGCTCTCCGGCGCGATCTCCGGATGGTCGTACAGGATGACCGGTGAGGACAGCATCAGGTCGCGGCAGCCGGCGGGGCCGGCCAGCACGGGCCAGGTGCCAACGTTCGTGCACGCGGCGATCTCGGCGGATGCCCACTCCGGGTGGTCGGTCATCGAGATGAACGACCCGCCCGGGATGCCGATCAGCGAGTGCGCCGCGACCAGGGCGTAGCGCAGGCCGTGCTCTCGCGTGGGTATCGCCGCGCACGGTTCCGTTCGGTTCTCGATACGAATCCGCAACCGCAACGCGCGGTACGGCCCGGCCACCCGCTCGGCCTGGACGCGCAGCACGCCGTCCAGCGCGGCCCACCGGTGGATCAGCCGGCCCGCCACGGCGCCGTCCGGCCCGGCCAGGTCTTCGGCGGTCTCGCCGGCGTCGATGTGGAACGGCAATTCGGCGCCGTCGCCGTCCAGGCCGGCGACGGCCAGGCCGGCCCGTTCCTCATGCTCGGCGGCCTCGGTGAACCGGGTGTACTCGGTGCCGGCCACGCTCAGCGCGGCCACGTCCCGCCACCCCGCCGTCGCGCCGGTGCCCGCCGCGCCGGTGCCTGCTGCCCCGGCGGCGCCGGCCGGGCCGGACGCCGTCCCGGAAGCCGGCCAGCCACCGGCGCCTGCACCAGGCGTTCCCGGACGTGCAGGAAGCGGGCCACGATCTCGACGCGGGCGTCGTCGGCGCATTCGGCCAGGCATTCGGTTTGCGAGGCGGACGGCTCGTTGTCGTCCACGGCCGCGTACGCGGGCGGCATCAGCACGCCGAACTGGAACCGGGCCTGGTTCTTCCGCGACGACTGGCGGTACGGGTACAGCAGGTATCCCTCGTACAGGATCGCGTCGGCCACACCGCGGGCGTACGCCAGGTGCTCCGCGGGCAGCCTCATGACCGCGGCTCAGTCGTGCCGCGGGAATCCGCCGCCTCGGCCAGCAGCGCCGTGACGGTGGAGTCCCAGGTCGGAAGCGCGCGCCGGGTTTTGAAGCGCTGCAAGTCGTCGAACGTCTGCCTGCTGATCGTGATCCAGGCGCTGTTCGGGAAGTGCGCGTCGACCGCTTCCTGCCAGACGCTGACCGGCAGCCGGCAGACCGCCTCCTTGCTCCACGGCACCTGCTGGACCTGGAACCGCCCGTCGGTCACCAAGAAGATGGTGCCGCTGAACAGCAGCAGGAGCGGGATCTCACCGGACTCCAGGCTGGCGAAGTACCGGCCGCAGCCCACCTCCAGGTCGTAACTGAAGTTGATGGGCAGCTGGATCTCCGTGCTGCCGGTGAAGCCGGTGACCATCGTCGAGACGTTGGTGAACTGCATCGGCTTCAGGGTGTCGGCCCACCGTGCCGTGTCGCCGAACACGTCATGCAGCCGTTCCTCCTCGGCGGGGGTGTAGCGGCGCCGGGCCGGCTCGATCCGGATCTGGGTGCGCAGCGCGATCGTGTCGACCCGCTGCCCGCTGGTCTCGCTGATCCTCAGCGTCAGCGTGATCGTCGGCATCACCGCGTAGCGTTCCGCCTGGACGCCGATGCAGTCGAAGGTCAGGTCAGCCACCTCAGTGCTCCTCGGGCAGTAGCCGTGCCCGGGACCGCACCGCGTCCAGGAACTCCGCGATGCTCTGCCGCGCCTCGCTGCCGCCGTCGAAACCGCGCCAGTACAGCCGCATCCGGCCGGCCAGTTCGTAGCACGCGTCGATCGGCACCAGGAAGAGCTCGAGACGGTCGCCCGTCCGTGACATGAGGATCGCTTCGACGTCGGCTTCCATCGCCCGCAGCAGCGGATGCTCCGCCGACATCCGCTGCCACGCGGTGAGGTCGAGCCGGCATTCGGTCGCCCCCGCGGGACTGGGGTAGAAGGCGGCCACCTCATCGCGCTGCGAGCTGCGCAGGAAGAAGGCGAGGCCGACCGGTATCTCCAGCTCCTCCCACTCCCCGGCCGACAGCGGGTGGTCCGGGTCATGCAGGTACCGGTCCGGCACCGCGCGGTACCGTCCCCGGGCCGCCGCCACGCTGGTGAGCCCCGCCTGCTGCTGCGTGAAGAGCAGGTAGCAGGCGCGGCAGGCACACAGCAGCGACGAGTTCTCCAGGTCGGCGACGTGCGAGTGCTCGGCCGCGATCGGCGTCGCGCACATCTCACAGCGTTCATCCCGGGGGGATGACCCTGTGTTAGCCCGGGGGGATGACCCTGTGTTAGCCCGGGGGGATGACCCCCCGGAACCCCCCACGTGCGCTTCGCGCCCCGCTGCGGTTCCCGCCGTGGCACCGCCGCTCACCGGGCCGCGAGGGCCCGGTTCGCTGGGCGGTCGGAGCTTCGCTCCGCCACTGTCCGTAGCCTGCTGCCCGGCTGCCGGGGTCTGCTGCCCTGCCACCGTAGCCTGCTGCCCTGCCGGCGGGGCCTGCTGTCCCGGCCCCTCGCCGTAGCCTGGTCCGCCACTGTCCGTAGCCTGCTGCCCTGCTGCCGGGGCCTGCTGGCCCGGCCCCGGGACGAAGCGGCTCAGGCCGGACTGCCCCCGGGTCATGACTGGGCCGCCGCCGGGACCGCCACCCGGACACCGTGGCTGTCGGTCACGAGCGGCAGCGGGTCCAGATGCAGGGCCGGGTCGGTCAGCCCGCGGCCGGCCCGGCTGACGTCGTAGGCTGCCCCGCATTCGCACGTGAGCACCTCACGGGCCAGCTGCCCGCTGCCCATGCCCGTGCCGCAGGCCGCGCAGGCGTCGCGGTAGGCGTACAGCGTGCCGCGGACCGAGCAGACCAGGATGGCCAACCCGCCGGCGGTCGTGGTGATGGGCCGGGCGCTGGGCGGCCCCATTTCGGCCAGTGTGACCCAGCTGCCGGACCCGGCGTCCGGTGCGGCGGGCCCGGCGCCCGCCCCCGGCGTGCCGCCCGGCCGCGCGCCGATCTGCAGCAGGACGGGCGCCGGAGCCGCGGGCGGCGCGGTCACCCCTTCCACCACGACCTCGGTCACCTCCGGCGCCGCGTCCTGCACGGCCCCCTCGATGGCCAGCTGCACGGTGACGGTGGAGGAGGGACAGCCGTCACAGTTGCCCTCCAGCCGCAGCAGGGCGACCCCGTCCGTGACGCCGACGTAGCTCACCCCGCCGGCGTGCGAGCCCAGATAGGGCCGGACCCGGTCCAGGGCGCGCTGGATCCGGGCGTCGACGTCCAGCGGGTGCAGCCCGTGCAGCAGGAGCAGGCTCTCGATCAGCGGGTCACCGGTCAGCCGCTCCAGCATCGCGGCCCCGGCGTCGCCGTCGTCCTGCAGCGCGCCGACGATGTGGGCCAGGCCGTCGCCGTACAGGCCGACCAGCAGCCGGACGAGTTCCTCGGCCACGGCGCCCTGCCCGGTCCCGGCCAGCACGCCCAGCAGTTCCTCGATCCGGTCCCCGGCCTGTTGCACGCGGGTCATGGGGTTCCCCTCCGTAGTCCTGGATAACGGCATCATGTCCCTGGCGGCGTAACCGCCGCCAGGGACATGACCACATTCCGTCTGCGGTCAGGTCGAAAGAGTGACCCCGGTCGGCGAGTGCACCTTGTCCAGCGTCTTGCCGTTACCGAGGTACATGTGCACCCCGCACGGCAGGCACGGGTCGAAGCTGCGTACCGCGCGCATGATGTCGATCCCCTTGAAGTTCTCCGGCGAGTTCTCCTCGAAGATCGGGGTGTTCTGTACGGCGTCCTCGTACGGGCCCGGCGTCCCGTAGGTGTCCCTGACGCTGGCGTTCCACGGGGTCGGCGGGTAGGGGTGGTAATTGGCGATCTTCCCGCCCCTGATCACCATGTGGTGCGACAGCACGCCGCGCACCGCCTCGGTGAAGCCGCAGCTGTTCGCCTCCTCCGGGACGGTGAACGGCTCCCAGGTCTTGGTCCGGCCCGCCCTGATCTCGGCCAGTGCCTTCTCCACGAAGTGCACCGCGCAGGCCGCGGAGTAAGCCTGGAAGTACGTCCGGGCCCGGTCGCGCTCGATCGCGTTGGACAGCGGCGCGCCGGCCTTGTCCGTGGGCACCTTCCATTCGAAGGTGACCTCCGGCTTGGTCACGGTCCGCGGCAGGTTGATCAGCACGCTGTTGCCGGTGGACTTGACGTAGCCGAAGTCGACCAGGCCGCCCTGGGCCGTGGCCCACAGCCGGGCGATCGGGCCGCCACCGGTGTCGGCCGCGAGGTGGTCCTTGCCGTCGAACCAGCGCGGCGACATGACCCAGCTGTACTTGCCGTCGAAGTCACGCTTGGCCGGCCGGGGGATCGTGTGCTGGTTCCACGGGTGCCTGCGGTCCACCGGGTTCCCGAGCGGGTCCCGGGTGACGAACATTTCCTGGTCTTCCCAGTCCTCGTAGTAGGAGCTGCCGAGCAGGATGCGGATGCCCAGGTTGATCTCGACCAGGTCGTTGGTGAGCAGCTGCCCGTCCCGGATGACGCCGGGGCTGACGAACATCTTCCGGCCCCAGTTGGTCATGTTCTCGTACCGGAAGTCGCAGAACTCGGGGTCGTTCAGGCTGCCCCAGCACACCATGTCCGCGCGGCGCCGGCCGACCTCCTCGTACCCCGGCAGCGCCTCGTAGAAGAAGTCGAACAGGTCATCGTGCATCGGGACGACCCGCTTCATGAACTCGACGTAGCGCATCAGCCGGGTCAGGTAGTCGGTGAACAGCTGCACCGTCGCGGTCGTGCCCACGCCGCCCGGGTACAGCGTCGAGGGGTGCACGTGGCGCCCCTCCATCAGGCAGAACATCTCCCGCGTGGACCGGCTGACCTGGAGCGCTTCACGGTAGAACGCACCCTCGAGCGGGTTGAGCGACCGCATGATGTCGCCGATGGTCCGGTACCCGTGGTCGGCCGCGTGCGGCGCCTCGGTGTGGTTGGCCATCTCCAGCACGCCGGGGTTGGTCTCGCCGACCATCCGCGCGCAGAAGTCCACCCCGACCAGGTTCTCCTGGTAGATGTTGTGGTCGAACATGTACTCGGCGGACTCGCCCAGGTTGATGATCCACTCGCCCAGGTGCGGCGGCCGGACGCCGTAGGCCATGTTCTGGTTGTAGACCGAGCAGGTGGCGTGGTTGTCCCCGCAGATCCCGCAGATGCGGCTGGTGATGAAGTGCGCGTCGCGCGGGTCCTTGCCCTTCATGAAGATGCTGTAGCCGCGGAAGATCGACGACGTGCTGTGGCACTCGATGACGCGCTTCTGCTTGAAGTCGACCTTGGTGTAGATGCCGAGGCTGCCGACGATCCTGGTGATCGGGTCCCAGGACATCTCCCGGATATCGGACTCCTGTGCCGTTGTCATCGCTGATCCCTTCCCCTCAAAACGGTCCCAGTGATCGGCCCAGTGATCGATTCTGCGGCCGCGCCCGGGCGTCGCGGTATGCCCATGGCGGTCACCAGGTCTGCTTGTAACCGGTCAGGAGCTCCGAACTCTTCTTGCGCCACTTGGGCTCCTCGTCCGCGGTCTTCGCGGTGAAGCCGCGCAGGGCACGGATGACGGTCCCGTACATGCTGCTCGCCGTGGTGGAAACCCTCGATCCCGGCGGCTCGTCCATGAACGGCATGAACTTGTCAGGGAAGCCGGGCATGGTGCAGGCGATGCAGATGCCGCCGACGTTCGGGCAGCCGCCCACGCCGTTGATCCAGCCGCGCTTGGGCACGTTGCACTTGACGACCGGCCCCCAGCAGCCCAGCTTGACCAGGCACTTGGCCGAACCATACTCGGCGGCGAAGTCGCCCTGCTCGTAGTAGCCGGCCCGGTCACAGCCCTCGTGCACGGTCGCCCCGAACAGCCACGCCGGGCGGAGCGCCTCGTCCAGCGGGATCATCGGTGCCTGGCCGGCCACCTGGTAGAGCAGGTAGAGGATCGTCTCGGACAGGTTGTCCGGGTGGATCGGGCAGCCGGGCACGCAGACGATGGGCAGGCCGGCCTTGGACCGCCAGTCCCAGCCCAGGTAGTCCGGCACCCCCATGGCGCCGGTCGGGTTGCCCGCCATCGCGTGGATGCCGCCGTAGGTCGCGCAGGTCCCGACCGCGAGGATCCCGGTCGCCTTGGGCGCCAGCCGGTCCAGCCACTCGCTGGTGGTCATCGGCTGCCCGGTGGCGGGGTTGTTGCCGAAGCCGCTCCAGTAGCCCTCGGCCTTGATCGCCTCGTTGGGGATCGAGCCCTCGACGACCAGCACGAAGGGGTCGAGCTCGCCACGGTCGGCCTTGTGAAACCACTCGATGAAGTTGTCCGCGCCCTGCTCCGGCCCGGACTCGAAGTCGATCAGCGGCCAGTGCACCGCGACCTGGGGCAGCCCGGGCAGCGCGCCCATGACAATTTCCTCGATGCTGGGCTGGGTGGCCGCGGTCAGCGCCACCGAGTCCCCGTCGCAGCTGAGCCCGGCGTTCATCCAGAGAATGTGCAGCGCCGGATCGGCCTTCCCGGCCTGGGCGCCGCCGTTAGCTGACGTTTCTGTGGCCATCGCGAGGCCACCTCCTCGCTGGATAGCTGACCTCCGGGCCGCTGGCGCGCCCGCTCCCCCCAGCCCGTGGCGCGGGCCGGCGATGCATCTGGCATCCGGACATCTGGCGGGCCCGGCTTAACGCATGCCGGGCTTCCGGAATGCCTGCCGGCGGTGCTACGGCGCCACGTGCCATAGACCGCTCAGACACGCCCGTGCAGATGGCCATGGTGCTTCCCGCCTTCATGGTGCGCAGACACCATTGTGATGCGCAGACAACGCAATGTTAGACCCGGTGTAACCTACGCCACAACCCGCATGGCCGATGCGACCGGACACAACTGTCCTGTCGCGGCCGCTGAGCCGCGTTTTTGCGGTCCAGTTCCGCCTACGCCCCGGAAGCGTTCGTGCGTGCACAGCTACCGCAGCGCTTTTCCGTGACAGGCGGAATCGAATAGCCTTGCCTCAGCCCAAACATGCGCCCTGGCGCGCTGCGTACGGCTTTGAGGGAGAGATCCGTGGCTGAGCCGATTTACGGTCCCAGTGGGGACGCGATCGAGGTCATGCCTGTCGTCGTTCTCTTCCAGGTTTTTCCCGCCCGCCCCTCGTCGATTCCCGACATCCGCGACTTCGTGCGCCGGTGCCTGGCCGAGTCCCCGCTCACCGAGGAAGGCAACCGGGAGGTCGGGGACACGGTGTTCCGCGCCCTGCTCGACGCCGCCGGGCCGTCCGGGTCTATCCAGGTCGCGTTCCGCATCTTCCCGGAGCACGTCGAGGTGGACGTGCTGCACTCGGAGCTGCCGTCTCCGTCGCCCGGCGGTGTCCCCGCGCCCAGGACAGGCACGGCCACGGACGACCAGGCACCTGTGACCGACGGCGGCGGCCCGTCCCAGATAACGGCCCCCGGCGCCTCGTTCGTGCACCTCGGCGAGGACGGCCAGCCCGCCAACTTCGCCGACTGGATGTCCGTCTCGCTGCGCCGGGAAGGACTCACCCAGGAGGCCGCGGCGCGGCTCCTCGGCGTGTCGGTCAAGACGGTCAGCCGCTGGGTTGGCGGCGCCACCGAGCCGCGGCTCCGGGACCTCCGGCGTATCCAGGAGGTCTTCGGCGAGATACCGCTCCAGTAGCATGCCGCCGATCCTGCCCGCGTTGTCCGTTTTCGCCGCCATATCTGTGCGGCCGGAAAATTATTTTTCCGGGCTCTGGTATTTTTTCGCCCCATCCCGCTTCGGTCAGAAGTGTCCGTCGCGGTCGCTGGACGTTGCCTCAGATGTGTCCTACGGTGGCTGCCATGGCGGCTAACGGCGGGCGCCACCGGTTCGGCCCGGACGGTGGCCGGCTCACGCTGCGTACATACCGCACCGGGCTGGCGGCACAGGCCGGGCACGATCTGACGATCGAGGTCACCCGCTGGTCGGGTGAGCTGGACGGCGATGACCGCAACCCCGTCCGCCTCGAGGCGCATATCGACATGGGGTCCCTGCAGATCCGCGAGGGGATCGGCGGGGTCAAGCCGCTGACCGACCGGGACCGCCGGGAGATTGCCGCGACGGCCCGCAAGCAGCTCGAGGCTGACCGGCACCCGGAGGCGACGTTCGTGGCCGGGCAGTTCGAACCGGACGGCAGCGGCGGCGGCGTCATCAGCGGCACGCTGACCCTGCACGGCCAGACGCGCCCGTTCCGCCTGCAGGTCAGCCAGAACGGCGAAGGCCGCTACCGGGCCACCGGCACCGTTATCCAGTCCGAGTTCGGGATTAAGCCCTACTCGGGGATGTTCGGCGCGCTGAAACTGCGTGACGCCGTGGACGTCGAGGCCGACGTCGACCTGACCGGCGCCGAGCGATGACCGCCCCTGGCCGCCCGGGCCCGCCTGGCGCCGCCGGCCCGCCCGGCGCCGCCGGCCAGGCCGCGCGGCTGTTCGGGCTGCGGGACGCGCCCACCGGCCAGCTGGCCGCCCAGGCCACCGCGGTCGCCGGCGCCTGCCACGCGATGGCCGTCCGCTTCCATGAGGGCGGCAAGCTCATCGTCTTCGGCACCGGCGGGGCCAGCGCGGACGCGCAGCACGTGGCGGTGGAGTTCGTGCACCCGGTGATCGTCGGCAAGCGCGCACTGCCCGCGATCTCGCTGACCACCGACGTGGCCACGGTGACCGGGGTCGCGGCGCGGGACGGCATCGCGGAGATCTTCGCCCACCAGATCCGCTATCTCGCGGCGCCCGAGGACATCGCGCTCGGCATCTCCGCCGACGGCGACTGCGCGAGCGTCCAGGCCGGGCTCCGCACCGCCAAGAGCAAAGGGCTGCTCACGATCGCGCTGGCCGGCGGGGACGGCGGCGCGCTCGCGGGGGAGGCGGCCGTCGACCACCTGCTCACCGCGCCGTCCGGCGATCCGCGGATCGTCAAGGAGCTTCAGGTGACCATGTACCACCTGCTGTGGGAACTCGTGCACGTGTTCTTCGAGCAGCCGGGCGTGCTGGGCCCGGAGGTGGTCAAATGACGGTGCCCGCCGGCCGGGAGCCCGCCGTGCCCGAGTGCTACGGCGAGGTCTGCATCACCTGCTCCGACACGGCCGTCGAAGTTACCGTCGTATGTTTGCTGGAGGACGGCCTCGCCGTGGTCGATACTGGGCAGGGCGAGGAGGAAGTCAGCGTCGCCCTGGTGCCGGCTCAGGTCGGCGACACGATCCTCGTGCACGCCAAGGAAGCCATTGCCGTTGTGGGGAGATGACCCGATGACGCGGCAGGACAGTGAGGACCGCGCGCGCGGGGCCCAGGGGGCTGGCGGGATGGAGGCGCTCTATCCCTTCCTCTACGCGGGCACGACGGATATCTCCGGTGTCCTGGAACAGGTCCGGGCCTCCACCCTGGCCAAGATCGCCGAGATCGCCGCGCTGAGGCGCGCCGTCAGTGACCGGGACGCGGAACGGCTGGCCCAGTGCGCCGCCGACGTCGCGGCCCGGTTCGCGGCCGGGGGCCGGCTGTTCGCCTTCGGTAACGGCGGCAGCGCCACCGACGCCCAGCAGCTCGCGACCTTGTTTCTCAACCCCGCCGGCAATGGCGCGGCCAGCGCCGCCGACCCGGGTCTGGACGCCCCGCCGCTCCCCGCGTTCGGCCTGGCCAACGACACCTCCGTGGTCACCGCGCTGTGCAACGACATCGGCGTGGAGGTCGTCTTCGCCCGTCAGCTGGCCGCCTTCGGCACCCGGAACGACATCGCGGTCGGCCTGTCGACCAGCGGGAACTCCGGCAACCTGGTGCGGGCGTTTGACGAGGCCAGCCGGCGGGGGATGCTGACCATCGGCCTGGCCGGTTACGACGGCGGCAAGATGGCCGAACTGGACGTGATCGATTACCTGTTCGTGGTGCCGTCCTCGTCGGTGCACCGGATCCAGGAGGCGCAGACGACCATCTACCACGTGCTGTGGGAGCTGACCGTCGACGCCCTGCGCCACCAGCCGGGTGGCCCGGGCGCCCCCCGCCACGGGGGCCTTGCGGCGGCTCCCGCTCCCGCCCGCACCGGCCCGGCGGTGACCCCGTGACCGGCCGCGTGCTGGTCGCCGGGGTCGGCAATATCTTCCTGGGCGACGACGGTTTCGGCTCAGAGGTCGCCCGCCGCCTGGCGTCCGCCGAGCTGCCCGGCGACGTACGGGTCAAGGACTACGGCACCAGCGGCATGCACCTGGCGTACGACATCGCCGACGGGTACGAGACCACGATTCTCGTCGACGCGGCGCCGCGCGGCGAAGCGCCCGGCACCGTGACCGTCCTGGAGGTCGGGCGCCAGGACCGGGCCGCCCCGTCCGCCGGAGCCGGCGACCCGCTGCCGGGCAGCCAGCTGTTCAATGCCCACGGCATGCAGCCCGATGTGGTGTTCGGCGTGCTGGACATGCTCGGGGCGCAGGCCGGCCGGATCCTGGTGGTCGGCTGCGAGCCCGCCAGCGTCGAGGCCGGCATCGGGCTCAGCGAGCCCGTGGCCGCGGCCGTCGACGCGGCCGTGCGCGTCGTGACCAGGCTGGCCGCGGAGGCCACCGGCGCGCCGCCGGCGCAGGGCACGCCCGCCGCGCAGACCCGGGCACCTTTCCCGCCCGCCCCGTCCGCCACCCGGACGTCGGCGCCAGAGCGTTGACCAATGAAATTAATGAGGGGATGGTCGTATGTGCCTCGGCATACCGGGTGAGGTGATCGAGGTCCTCCCGGACCAGCCAGATCTGGCCCGGGTCGACGTGAGCGGCGTCCGGCGGGTGATCAACATCGGCCTGCTCGCCGAGGATCCGCCGGAGCCGGGGGAGTGGGTGCTGATCCACGTCGGTTTCGCGCTGTCCAAGATCGACGAAGCCGAAGCGGCGATGGCGCTGCAGTTCCTGGAGGGGATCGGCCAGGCCTACGCGGACGAGCTGGAAGCGCTCGCCGAATCACGGATCGAATAGAGGGGCGGGCCATGAAGTTCGTTGACGAATTCCGCGACGCGGACAAGGCGCACGCCCTCGCGGCGCGGATCGCGGCGCTATGTGAGCCCGGCCGGCAGTACAAGCTGATGGAGGTGTGCGGCGGCCACACGCACACGATCTACAAGCACGGCCTCGAGGACTACCTGCCCGAATCGATCACCTTGGTACACGGGCCGGGCTGCCCGGTGTGTGTGATCCCGATGGGCCGGGTGGACGACGCCATGGCCCTCGCGTCCGAGCCAGACGTGATCATGACGTCATTCGGCGACATGATGCGCGTGCCCGGCAGCAAGGGCTCGTTCTTCGACGCCAAGGCGGCCGGGACCGACATCCGCATGGTGTACTCGCCGCTCGACTCGCTGAAGATCGCGCGCAGCAACCCGGACAAGCGGGTCGTGTTCATGGCCATCGGCTTCGAGACCACGGCCCCCTCTACGGCTATGACGATCATGCGCGCGGCGGCCGAGGGCCTCCCGAACTTCTCGGTCTTCTGCAACCACGTCACGATCATCCCGGCCATTAAGGCCATCCTGGACTCCCCGGACCTGCGGCTGGACGGCTTCATCGGCCCGGGCCACGTGTCCACGGTGATCGGCTGCCGGCCGTACGAGTTCATCGCCCGGGACTACGGCAAGCCGGTCGTGACCGCGGGCTTCGAGCCGCTGGATATCCTGCAGTCCATCTACATGCTCATGCTGCAGTTGTCGCAGGGCCGCTCGGAAGTGGAGAACCAGTACTCCCGCGTGGTCCCGTGGGACGGCAACCCCACCGCGCTGAAGGTCATCGGCGAGACGATGGAGCTGCGCCCGTACTTCGAGTGGCGCGGCCTTGGCTTCATCTCCCATTCCGCCTTGAGTGTCCGTGAGAAGTACGCCCGGTTCGACGCCGAACTGCTGTTTCACGTGCCCGGGGTGCGGGTCGCCGACCCCAAGGCGTGCCAGTGCGGCGAGGTGCTCAAGGGTGTGCTCAAGCCCTGGGAGTGCAAGGTGTTCGGTACCGCCTGCACGCCGGAGACGCCGATCGGCACCTGCATGGTCTCGCCGGAGGGTGCCTGCGCGGCGTACTACAACTACGGCCGGATGAACCGGCATCGAGTGAAGGAAGCCGTGACCGTCCAGGTGGGGCGGCCGTGACCGGCAGCAGGCCCGGCGGGCCCGCCGGGGTCGACGAGGCCGAGGACACCGGCGGCCGGGGTGTCCCCCAGGCTGGCTGGGTCGAGCAGGCCCTGCGCGAGCACGACGAGCACCACGAGCACGACCCGGTGCCCGACCGCGAGCAGCAGGTCCTCGACCGGATCGACCGCGCCCGCCAGCGCCGGCCCAAGGTCCGCGAAGAGCGCATCACGATGTCGCACGGGGCTGGCGGCAAGGCGACGCACACCCTGATCGAGGCCATCTTCCTCGACGCGTTCCGCAACCCGCTGCTCGAGCCGCTCGAAGACAGCGCGTCGCTGCAGGTCGGCAGCGCCCGGGTCGCGCTCACCACGGATTCCTACGTGGTCTCGCCGCTGTTCTTTCCTGGCGGCGACATCGGTGAGCTGGCCATCAACGGCACCGTCAACGACCTGGCCGTGAGCGGCGCCCGGCCGCTGTACCTGTCGGCCGGCTTCATCCTGGAGGAAGGCTTCCCGGTCGCCGACCTGAGCCGGATTGCCGAGTCCATGCACGACGCCGCGGCCGCCGCCGGCATCCAGGTGGTGACCGGCGACACCAAGGTCGTCCAGCGCGGCAAGGCCGACGGGTGCTACATCAACACCGCCGGCGTCGGTGTCCTGGACCGCGACGTGCGCCTCGGCGTGGCGCACGCCCGGCCGGGGGACGCGATCATCGTGTCCGGCCCGATCGGCGATCACGGGGTCACGATCATGCTGGCCCGCGGCGAGCTGGACATCGAAGCCGACGTCCAGTCCGACACCGCCCCGCTGAACGGGCTGGTGGCCGGGCTGCTCGATGCGGTGCCCGGGGTCCGCGCGATGCGCGACGCCACCCGCGGCGGCGTGGCGACCATCCTCAATGAGATCGCCAAGTCCGCCGACGTCGGGGTGCTGGTCACCGAGGAGGACATCCCGGTCCGGGCGGAGGTCCGCGGCGCCGCGGAGCTGCTCGGCATCGACCCGATGTACGTAGCCTGCGAGGGCCGCCTGGTCGCCGTCGTGCCCGGGGATCAGGCGGACGCCGCGCTGGCCGCGCTGCACACGCATCCGCTCGGCGTTCAGGCGTCGGTCATCGGCCACGTCACCGGCGGGCCGCCCGGCCTCGTCCACCTGAAGACCGTCTTCGGCGGCACGCGGATCGTCGACCTGCTGGTCGGCGACCCGCTGCCGCGCATCTGCTGACGGTCATGCACGAGCTCGCGATCGCGGAGGGGCTGGTCGACGCGGTGACCGAACGGCTGCCAGGCACGAAGATCGCCGAAGTTCGGCTGGAGATCGGCGCGCTGTCCGGGGTGGTGGCCGACTCGCTGCGGTTCTGCTTCGACCTGGCCACCGAGGGCACCACGCTGGAGGGCGCCTGCCTGCAGATCACCGAGCCGGGGGTGCAATGCGAGTGCCGCACCTGCGGGGAGGCGTTCGCGCCGGAGGATGCCATCCTGCTCTGCCCATGCGGCAGCGCCGACGTCTCGGTGCTGTCCGGCCAGCAACTCACCATCACGTCCGTAAAGGTGGCCTGATCATGTGCGCGACGTGTGGCTGTTCCGATGAGCAGGATGAACTGGGCGAGCTGGACCTGCTCGCGCTGGGTCATGACCATGAGCACGGTCACGACCACCAGCAGGGGCGTGACGACGGCCGGGTCGTGACGCTCCAGCAGAAGATCCTGGCCAAGAACGACGACCTGGCACAGCGTAACCGCGACTGGCTGCGCGAGCGCGGCATCCTCGCCCTCAACCTGATGAGCTCACCGGGTTCCGGCAAGACGACGCTGCTCGAGCGGACCAGCCGCGACCTGGCCGGGACGCTGACCCTGTCGGTCGTCGAAGGCGACCAGGAGACCGCGCTGGACGCCGACCGGATCCGCGCCACGGGCTGCCAGGTGGTCCAGATCAACACGGGGGCCGGCTGCCACCTGGACGCGGCCATGGTCGGCCGGGCGCTTCGCACGCTGGACCCGCCCGCCGGATCCGCAGTGATGATCGAGAACGTCGGCAACCTGGTCTGCCCGGCCCTGTTCGACCTGGGCGAGACGGCCCGGGTGGTGCTGGCCTCCGTGACCGAAGGCACCGACAAGCCGCTCAAGTACCCGCAGATGTTCCGCCGTGCCAATCTCGTTGTCATCACCAAGACCGACCTCGGCCCCTACGTCAACTTCGACGTCGTGACGTTCGGTGAGTACATCGGCCAGGTCAGCCCGCAGGCCATGATGGCCAGTGTCTCCGCGGTGACCGGCTCCGGCCTGGCCGGCTGGTACGACTGGCTGACCAGCATGATCCCCGCGGCCGCGCACTGATAACCCCCGGGCCCGCCATGGACGGCCCCGGGCGCTTACTGGCGCATCCGTGCCGCCGCCACCACGGCCTGCCCCAGGCTGATCCCGCCATCGTTGCACGGCACCCGGGCGTGCGTGAGGACCCGGAAGCCCCGCGCCTCCAGCCGGGCCACCGCCTCGCCCAGCACGGCGAGGTTCTGGAACACCCCGCCGGACAACGCCACCGTCGCCAGCCCATGGCGGTCGCGGATGGCGGCGCACCCGTCTTCGATCAGCCGGGCCACCCCGTGCTGGAAGCGGGCCGCGATAACAGAACGTTCGGTATCCCGCGCCAGCTCCTCCGCCGCCTGCCGGATCAGGTCCGCGCCGGCTACCTGGAATGGCTCGCCGGGGGACACGCCGGCCCGGTAGGCACCCCGTTCGCCCGGGTCCGCGAGCTGTTCCAGCTCGATGGCGGCCTGACCCTCGTAGTTGATGGCGTCGCGCACCCCGAGCAGCGCCGACACCGCGTCGAAGAGACGCCCGGCGCTGGAGGTGACCGGGGCGTTGATCCCCTTCCGCGCGAGCGTGCGCACGCTGTCCCAGCGGGCTTCGTTCCGCCGTACCACGCCGAGCGTGCCGGGGCGCCCGCCGCCAGACCCGCTGGGCAGGCCGTCAGGGAACGCGGCGTCCAGGTACGCCGCGGCCATCCGCCACGGCTGCCGGACCGCGGCCGCGCCGCCCGGCATCGGTACCGGCGCCAGATGCCCGGCCCGGCGGAACGTGGCCAGCTCGGCGATCAGGAACTCCCCGCCCCAGATCGTGCCGTCGGTGCCGTATCCGGTCCCGTCGAACGCGACCCCGATGACCGGGCCACCTTCGCCGTTGTCGGCCAGGCAGGAGGCAATGTGCGCGTGGTGGTGCTGGACCCCCGCCAGGTCCACCCCGTCCAGGTCGAGGGCGTACTTGGTGGACAGGTATTCCGGGTGCAGGTCGTAGGCCACCACCTCGGGCTCGATGCCGAACAGCCGCCGGTAGTGCCCGATCCCCTCGGTGAACGAGCGCAGCGTCTCGGCGTTCTCCAGGTCCCCGATGTGGTGGGAGAGGAAGGCGCGGTTCCCGTTGGCGAGGCAGAACGTGTTCTTCAGCTCGGCTCCGCAGGCCAGCACCGGGCGCCGGAACGCGACGCGCACCGTAACCGGCTCCGGTACGTACCCGCGGGAGCGCCGGAGCACCATTTCCCGGCCACCGAACGTTCTTGCCACCGAGTCATCCGTCCGGATGTGGATGGCCCGGTCATGGGTGAGGAAGGCGTCCGCGATCCCGCCCAGCCGCCGGTACGCGTCCTCGTCCCGGTACGCGATCGGCTCGTCGGAAACGTTGCCGCTGGTAAGGACAATGGGGCCGCCAACCGCCCGGAGCAGCAGATGGTGCAGCGGAGTATACGGCAGCATGAGCCCGAGCTGCCGGTTCCCCGGCGCCACCGCCTCCGCCACGGCGGTCCCGGCCCGCCCCTTTTCCCCGGCCGGCCCGTTGCCCGCTGCGCGCGCCGCCTCCGGCCGGCCGCCATGGTCCAGCCGCGGCAGGAGCATGATCGGCCGCCGCACGCTGCTCAGCACGCGCGCCGCCGCCTCGCCCACCTCGCACAGTTCGCGCGCCGTGGCCAGGTCCGGCACCATCACCGCGAACGGCTTGTCCTCGCGGTGCTTGCGTTCCCGCAGCGCCGCAGCGGCCTTCTCCGACGTCGCGTCCACGGCCAGGTGATAACCGCCCAGCCCCTTGACCGCCAGGATCTTCCCGTCCCGGAGCAGCGCGGCCGCCCTGGTCAGCGGGCCGCCGTCCGCCGCATCCCCGCCCGGGCCCACCAGGGCCAGCGCCGGGCCGCACGCCGGGCAGCAGGTCGGCTCGGCGTGGAAGCGCCGGTTCCCCGGGTCGCCGTACTCGGCCGCGCACGCCGGGCACATCGCGAACCCGGCCATCGTGGTCCGGGCCCGGTCGTACGGGACGTCCCGGACGATCGTGAACCGCGGCCCGCAGTTCGTGCAGTTGATAAACGGGTAGCCGAACCGCCGGTCGGCCGGGTCGGCCAGCTCGCGCAGGCAGTCCGCGCAGGTCGCGGTGTCCGCCGACACCAGGGCCTGCCGCGGGCCCCCGGCCGCGCTGGCCACGATCGAGAAGCCCGTGCCGCCGTCCGGCTCCATCGGCCGCGTCCGGATCCGGGTGACCCGGGCGAGCGGCGGCGCGTCCCGCTCCAGCCGTCGCAGGAACTCGCCGATCGCCTCGCGCGTCCCCTCGACCTCGGCGAAAACCCCGTCGGCGTCGTTGCCGACGAGGCCGCCCAGGCCCAGCCCGGACGCCAAGGCGTATACGAACGGGCGGAAGCCGACCCCCTGGACGATTCCCTCCACCCGGACGGCCGTCCGGACCCGCTCAGTCACCATCCCAGTGTGGCCGGACGCACTGTCAGGTTCCACTGTGATCGCCGCCCGGTGCGGGGTCCACCGTCGGGGGCTGGGCGTCCGGCCCGGCGCCACGTGCCGCGGAACCGGGCGGGCCGCCATCCGGGCGGCCGCCCCCGTTCCCGCCGGGAATTGCCCGGCGCAGGCCTGAACCGGAGCGCAGGGCCGCGCTCCGCACCCGGGCGGATGGGCCGCCACGGACTCGTTTGGCCTGGTGATGATCGGCGCGGCGGGCGGTGAAGAGCTTCTTCAGCGCCGGGACCTCGGCCGGATCGGCCAGCACCACCACCTCGTCCGCCGCCTCTACCCGCGTGTCCGAGCGCGCCGCCACCAGCCGCCCGTGCCGGATGATGAAGATCACCCAGATGTCGTCCCCGCACGGCAGGTCCGCGATCGAGACGCCCACGGCCGGCGCGCCCCGCGCCACGCGGAACCGGTGCAGCCCTTCCGGTTCCTCGCGGAAGCGCACGCCCAGGCTCCACGGTTCGGGGTCGATGGTCCGCAGCGGGACGTTCAGCCGGTGGGCGATCGTCGGCACGAAGCCGCCCTGCACCACCACGGAAAAGGCCACCACCACGAAGATGATCTCGTAGCCGCGGCCGGCCCCGGCGACGCCGGAACCGACGATGAACGTGCCGAGCAGGACCGGGACCGCGCCCTTCAGCCCGGTCCACAGCAGGAACAGCCGTTCCCCGCGTCTCAGCTGGATCGGCAGCGTGAGCACGCCGACGAACAGCGGCCGGATCACGAACGCCAGCAGCGCGCCGAGCGCCAGCCCGATGCCCCAGGCGTTACCGATGGGCAGATCGCGCAGCCGGACGGTCAGTCCCAGCATGACGAACGCGATGATCTCGGCCAGGCTGGCCAGCGAGGAGTGGAACCGCGCGATCTCCCGCTTGTACGGCGCCCGCTCGTCGCCGATCAGAATGCCGGCCGCGAACACGGCCAGGAACCCGGACCCGTGCGCCACCGTCGCCAGCCCGTAAATGGCCAGCACCGCCGCGAGCGTTCGCAGCGCGTACAGCCCCTCGTTCGGCAGCGGGACCCGGCGCATGAACTCCAGCAGCAGCCAGCCGCCCGCGATCCCGATACCGGCCCCGGCCGCCATCTGCAGCGCGAACGTGGCCGCGATATGCCCGATCGCCGCGGCCGGGGAGCCATTCGCCCCGAGCAGCGCGATCAGCAGGGCGATGCCCACCGGGTCGTTGGTCCCGGATTCGCCTTCCAGCATGACCCCGCTGCGCCCGCCGACCTCGCGCCGTCCAAGCACCGAGAACACCACGGCCGGGTCGGTGGGCGACAGCGCCGTGCCCAGCAGCAGCGCGAGCCGCCAGCCGATCCCGAACAGGAAGTGCGCCGCGGTGGCGGCGACCCCGGCGGTCACGAACGTGCCCGCCACCCCGAGCCAGATGGTCGCGCCGGCCGCGACCCGGAACCGCCGCCACCCGATGTGCATGCCGCCGTCGAACAGGATCAAGGCGAGGGCGACGGTGACCACGCGCTGCACGGTGCTGCCGGACAGCCGGGCCAGGTCCGGGAAGAGATCGGAGGCCACCGCGGCGAAGACGAGGAAGAAGGCCGGGGCCGGCACCCGCAGCCGTTCGCTTAGCCGGTTCGACAGCACCGCCGCCGTGCCGACGAGCCCGATGACCAGCATGACCAAGCCGAACGGCTCGATTCCGGTCACGGTGGCGCCCCCTTGAGCAGGCAGACATGACGCCGACCAGGCTTCCCGGCACCCCTCACGCCACCCTAACGGTTTGCCCACGCCCGGTGCCGGACGGCCCCCGTCGGCGTTCCCGGCCGGTGCTCCCGGCCGGTGCTTCCGGCGGGTGCTTCCGGCCGGAATTACGGCTGCTGGCCGTCCCGGCTCGCCGCCTTCGCCGCCATGGTGAGGACGGCCTCGTAGCGGCGGCGGACGTCGTCCCGGTCCGCCGCCTCGGCGATCGTCCGGTCACTCATCCGGTCGATCATGGCGGCCTGGTCGAGCAGCACCCGGCGCTGCCCCGCGGTGGACGTCTCTTCCATGATCTTGGTCAGGGCCTCCAGCTGGCGGATCATCACCGCGGGCATGCCCGCCGCGGCCTGCCGGATCTTCTCGAAGGCCCGCTGCACCAGGCGCTCGTAGCCCGGCTGCGCCGCGATGACCCGGACATAGCCCGCCCCGTCGCGGTGCACGCGGGCGGGGTGCCACCGGTTAATGATCTTGCACAGGTTGTCGCCCAGCCAGTCGATGCACGTCAGCGCGGTGAAGGTGTCGTTGACGGCCGGCGACAGCGCGCGGATGGCGATCTCGGCCAGCTGGTCGATGCCGAAGGACACGTCCTGGGTCAGGGTCCGGTGCGATCCGGTGATGTGCGCTCGCCCGAGTGCGTCACTGACGCGCGTCACGGCTTCGGGCGGCCACACCAGGGCGAACCGGTGACCCTGCACGATGAAGTGCCCCGGCCGGTGGTCCAGGCTGATCACGGCGCCCGCCTCGGTGGCGAGCCGGACCAGGACGCGGTGCTGGATGAACTGCAGATAACCGCTTTCCGGCGCCCAGACCACGCCACCGCCCGTCTCCATCAGGGACAGCAGCTCCACGGGTGCCGGGCCCGCGTCCGGGCGGTGCGGAGATGTGCCGCCGCCGTGCGGGCCGCCCTGAACCTCGATCGCCTCGGACAGGTCGCGCGCGATGCTGGCGATCACCCGTGGCAGCTGGATCGAGGCCGCCGTGTGGTCGATGAAGTAGATCAGAACGGCCAGGTCAGCCACCATGAGAGCCAGCGTTGTGGTCACCCCGATATGCGGCACAAAGTCTCCGTGCGACCCGGGGCCGATCGACACGAGCACCAGCACGGCGTAGACGAAGGTGGCCACGAAGGTCCCGAGCGTCAGCTGCGTGGCGCGATCCCGGATGAAGTTCCGCAGCATGCGCGGCCCAAACTGGGTGGACGCCAGGGTCAAGGTCACCAGGATGATCGAGAACACCACGCCCACAACCGTGATGACGGCGGCGCTGATGGCGGTCAGTATCTGCCGGGCACCATCGGAGCTGCCGCTGATCACCCACGAGGGAACGCCGATCGCCCCCCGGTAGGCCGCCCGGTCCAGCGCGGTAGAGCCCGCGAAGAGCGCCACCGCCGCGACGACCTCGATGGCGGGAACCAGCCAGAGGTTGGTACGCAGTTCCTCGCGCCGCCAGTGCGAGGTGAGTGCGGAAAGCGATACGCCGCGGTACATGGTGAGCTCCTGGGACGTTGTCTGCCGACCAGGCTTCCCGGCTCACCACTGTGAATACTAGTAACAACCGCAACCGCACCGGCGGCCAGCCGGTCCCAGTCCCCATCCTTCCCTGCCCTCCCGCGGGCCGCATGGCACGATGAGCCGCATGAGGCTTTCCGCGGCGGAAACCCGGCGCCGGCTGGCCGGGGCGCGGGTGGCTCACCTGGCCACCGCCACGGCCGGCGGCCAGCCCCACGTCGTCGCGGTCACCTTTGCCGTCGACGGCGACCTGATCTATACGGCGGTCGACCACAAGCCCAAGACGACCACCAACCTCCGGCGGCTCCGCAACATCGCCGAGAACCCGCAGGTCAGCCTGCTCGCCGACCATTACTCCGACGACTGGGCCACCCTCTGGTGGGCCCGCGCCGACGGCCGCGCGTCCATCCTCGCCGGCGCGGCCGGCATCAGCGGCCCCATCGCTCTGCTGGCCGGACGCTATCCCCAGTACCAGGTCACCCCGCCCGAGGGCCCGGTCATCGCCATCACCGCCACCCGCTGGACCGGCTGGTCCTTCACCTGACGCGCCGCCACCCGGTCACGTGGCGGCGGGGGCGATCTCGCCGGAGCCGCGGACGATCAGGCGGGTCAGCAAGACGACTTCGCGGGGCGGGGACTTATCGCCGGCGATCCGGCCGAAGAGGAGCTGGGCGGCCGTCGCCCCGATCGTGGCCGGGTCCTGGGCGACCATGGTCACCGGCGGCGCGAGCTTGTCAGCCAGCGCGAACTCGTCGAACCCGACCAGGGCCACCCGGCCGCGTTGCCGCTGTGAGCTGTACAGCGCGTCCACTGTGCCCATCGTGACCAGGTCGTTGCTGGCGAACAGGGCCGTGGGCGGGGCCGGCTGGCGCATCAGGTCCGCGGCCGCACGCGCCGCGTCGGCCCGGCTCCGCAGCCCATGCCGGACGAGGCGGGGATCGGGCACCAGGCCGCCGGCGGCGAAGGCATCGGTGAAGCCCGCGTACCGTTCCCGGACGGTCCAGATGTCGTCGCGATCGCCCAGGTAACCGATGCGGCGGTGGCCCCGGTCGATCAGGTGCCAGACCGCCTGGAACGCGCCGCGGCGGTTGTCCACCAGGATGGTGTCGGCCTCGAGGTTGTCAGCCGGGCGGTCCACGCAGACGACCTTGACGCCGAGCGCCTGCTGTTCCCTGAGGAAACGGTGACTGCCCGCGACCGGGACCACGATGAGGCCATCCACCCGGCGGGCGCAGAACGCGGCGACCACCTCGCGTTCCCGGGCCAGGCTGTCGTTGGAACTGCCGATGAGCACGACGCACTCGTGCAGCCGGGCCGCGTCTTCCACGGCCCGGGTCAGCGCCGCGAAGAACGGGTTGGCCAGGTCGTCGACCAGAAGGCCGATGGCCTCGGTGAGCTGGCCCTTGCGGCGCAGCTGGCGTGCCATGTCGTTGCGCTGGTAGCCGAGCCTGCGGATGGCCCGCTCGACCCGCGCTGCGGTTTCCGGGAGCACGCCAGGCTCGCCGTTGACGACGCGGGAGACCGTCATCAGGCTGACGCCCGCGGCCGCCGCCACGTCCCGCATGGTCGGCCGCTTGTTCACCGCCGGCCGCCCGCCACCCGGGGAGCGCTCACGCCCGCCCGCCGTCCCGCCTGGCCCATTTCCCGCCGTCCCCGTTACCGCCCTGTCTGCTGTCCCAGCCCACGCCCGTCCGCCGTCCCGCGCACGCCCATCGCCGTCCCGCGCACGCCCATCCGTTGTCCCGGCTCACGCCCATCCGCCGTCCCGCGCACGCCCATCCGTTGTCCCGGCTCACGCCCATCCGCCGTCCCGGGCACGCCCATCCACTGTCCCGGCGCACGCCTGTCCGCCGTCCCGGCTGGGCCCCCGCCGTCGGCCAGTGGGAACGTTATCTTTTCGTTGCCTCAGAGAGGCCCTCACTTCACCACCGCTTTCGCCGCGGGCGACCCCTGGGCGGCCGCGGCCGTGATGGCCCCGGTGCCCATGATGGTAGGACCTGACATCGATTTCGCGCCAGCTTCGGGCGCAATCCCCTGGCCTCGGCCCGGGCGGCCAATGAATCAAGCCACGAATGGGAACGTTACCAGTATTTTTGCCGCCGTCCCGGTCCGGGGCGATATCCCGCGGCAGGCCATCGTCCAGTCCACCATGAATTCGGCCAGCGCCCGGAAGTGAGTGCCGGGGGAGCAGTTTCGGGTCAGCCGTATGCCCTGATCTCCTTGATCTCCCGGCGCCGGGAGATCACCGATATGTTCGGGGATCACGACGAACGCGGTAAGCGTCCTTCCCGGCCAGCCGTTCCCCGGCCGGACGCGCTGACCAGGCGGCCACATCACGCGAAAGTTGCCGTCGACCTGAGAGACTGGCGGGGCCCAGGGTGAATAACGCGATTTTTGAAGAAGACATTTTTGAAGTAGACATGGCGGAAAGGGAGCTCGTGATGGCCGGTGAGGACCAGTTGCCCAAGGCGATCGCCCAGGAGACGACCATCAGCGATATCGAGCAGGCCAGGGAGGATCTGGCCCGCACCATTGACGCCATCACGGACAAGGTCAGCCCCGCCAACGTCGCGCGGAGGACCGCGGACAAGCTCAGGCAGCGCGTGCAGGCTGTGGACCCGAAACTGGCCGCGGCCGGCGCGGCCGTCGTGGTGGCGGGGGTCGTCGCCCTGGTGGTCTGGCGCCGCCGCCGCTGAGCGCCGTCGCCCTGGTGGTCTGGCGCCGCCGCTGAGCGCCGCCGCCACCACGTCCGGTAACAGGATGGGCCGGTCTCCCCGCCACGGGGAGACCGGCCCATCGCCGTCTGGCGGCGCACCCTGGTCAGTCACCCTCCTTGGTGAGCTCCTCGTACTCGGCGGGGGACAGCAGGCCCGGCGGCAGGTCGGCCTCGCCGGTGCCCGTGGCCAGCCGGACCTTGAACATCCAGCCCGCCCCGTAGGGGTCGGCATTGACGAGGCCGGGATCGTCTTCCAGATCCGCGTTGATGTCGGTGACCTCGCCGTCCACCGGTGAGTACAGGTCGCTGACGGACTTGGTCGACTCGACCTCGCCGCAGGGCTCCTCGGCGGTGACGGCGGCCCCCTCGGCGGGCAGCGACACGTAAACGACATCACCCAGCGAGCGGGCGGCAAAATCGGTAATGCCGACCGTCGCGGTCGGGCCGTCCACGGCTACCCACTCATGTTCTGCTGTGTAGCGCAGCTCGGCAGGAACGCTCATGCTCGTGATCTCCTGTAAAAAGGCAGGTCAGTAAGGTCAGCGGGTTCCGCCCGGCCCCTGATGTCGACGGCCAGTGCGGGCTTGGGGTCGCGGATGGCGGCCGGCTCCAGGTACGCCATCGCGATGGGCGTGCCCAGGGTCGGTGAGGGTGCACCGCTCGTCACGATGCCGCACTCCCGCCCGCCGGCCAGGACCGCGTAACCGTGCCGGGGCACCCGGCGGGTGGTGAGGGTGAGACCGGCGAGCACCTTCCGCGGCTCAGCCGCGGCCCGCTCGGCGAGCGCCGCGGCGCCCACAAAGCCGTCCGGCTTCCCCAACTTGACCACTCGCCCCAGTCCAGCGTCATACGGCGTCACGTCCGGGCCGAGCTCGTTGCCGTAGAGCGGCATCCCGGCCTCGAGCCGGAGCGTATCGCGTGCGGCCAGGCCGGCGGGCACCAACCCGGCCGCTTTTCCCGCGCTGGCCAGCGCGTTCCAGATCGGCTCAGCGTCGTCCGGCCGGCTGAATATCTCGAAGCCGTCTTCACCGGTGTAGCCGGTGCGGGCCAGCCAGGCCGGGCGTCCCGCCACCGAACCGCGGCAGCCGGCGTAGTACTTGAGCCCGCTCAGGTCCACGTCCGTCAGCAGGGCAAGGATGCCCACCGCCGCCGGCCCCTGGATAGCGATCAGCGCATAGTCGCCGGTCTGGTCGTCGATCCGGGCGTCGAATCCGGCCGACCGGCGGCGCAGTTCGGCGTCGACCGCCGTGGTGTTCGAGGCGTTCGCGACGACGAGGAACTCCTGGTCGCCGGTCCGGTAGACCACCAGGTCATCGACGACGCCGCCGTCCTCGGCACACATCATCGTGTACCGGGCCCGGCCCGGCGCCACCGCGGACAGCTGCCCGGTCAGCGCGTGATCGAGAGCCGCGGCGGCGTCCGGCCCGCTGACCGCGATCTCCCCCATGTGGGACAGGTCGAACAGGCCGGCCGCCCGCCGGACGGCGAGATGCTCGGCGGTTTCGCTGCCGTAGCGCAGCGGCATGAGCCAGCCGGCGAAGCCGGTCAGCGTGGCCCCGAGTTCCTGGTGAACCGTTAGTAGAGGCGTCGGGCGCGGAGCACCCGGCGCGCCGGGCGGATTCGATGGTGATCCTGGCACGTCCGAATGGTATGCCGGTCCCATGGAACTTCTCACGGACGACCAGATCACGGCCGAACTTTCCGAGTCGCCCGGCTGGTCCCTCGAAGGCGGCGAGATCACCTGCACGGTCCAGCGGCGGGACTTCAAGGACGCGATGTTCTTCGTGGGTGCGGTGGCGTACCTGGCCGAGGAGGCCAACCACCACCCCGACATCCTCATCCGGTGGAACAAGGTGACGCTCACCCTGTCGACACATTCGGCCGGCGGCCTCACCGCGGCCGACTTCAGCATGGCCCGCCTCATCTCCGGCCTGGCCTGACCGTCCGGGCCAGGCCGGGCCGCCAGGCCGGCGGCCGCCGTGCCGGGGCCGCCGCGGTCCGCACGGCGGGAGGCCGATTTGCCGAGGATGAGCTGGTCCAGGAACCGTTGCGGGCCATGGGCGGATAAGCTCATCGTTCCGTGAGCGGAAAGGCGCTGAACGCGCGATCGTGGCCGCACGCCTGGCGCGGGGACCGGACCGGGAAACACCCTCGCTCCACGGGCCGGCACCGCCTGTCCATCGCTGCCCCCGCCCTGGCCGGGGCGCTGGTTCTGCTCGCCGGATGCTCAGGGACGCCGGCCGGCACGCCGCGCGCGGGCGCAACGGCGTCCGCCACCGCCTCGCCCGGCTCCACCGCGTCCCCCGTGCCGGCCAGGGGCGTGATCCACCTGGTCGTGTCGCCAGGGCCGGTCCAGAACGGGAACGTCAATCCGAAGGCCAACTGGGTCACGCCGTTCGAGCGGCAGACCGGCTGCATGGTCGTGCTGCAGAACGCCAACACCGACGCTCAGGCCGTCAACGACGTCAACCGGGGCATCGGCCGGTCCTACTACGACGGGGTCCTGGGCTCGCCGGAGGTGCTCGGGCAGCTGGCCGCGGCCAAGGCCATCCGGCCGCTGAACGTCCAGCGCATCACCGGCTACTCCGCGCTCAGCCCGAGGCTCCGCGGTGCGCCGAGCGAGCTGTTCGGCGGCCAGGTCTACGGGATGCCCTACAGCTGGGATTCCTACGTCACCGGCTACGACGCCGGCAAGGTGCGGCCCGCGCCGCAAAGCTGGAGTTCACTGTTCGCGCCGGCCTCGGCGGCGCAGTACGCCGGGAAGATCACCGTGCCGGACTCCCCGGTGACGCTGGCGCTCGCGGCGCTGTACCTGAAGTCGGCCCAGCCTTCGCTGGGCATTTCGGACCCCTTCGAGCTCACCAAGCCCCAGCTGGCCGCGGCGGTGCAGGCCGTCAGCGCGGTCCGGCCGAGCGTGGGTACCTTCTGGAATCAGGACAGCCTGGTCGTTGGGCAGCTGGGGGATGGCCAGGATGTGCTCGGCGCGGTCCTCAATCACCAGATCGTGGAAATGTCGCGGGCCGGCCTGCCGACGGCGGGCGTGCCGTCGCCGACGGAGGCCGCAGGGCCGGGGACCGCGGTCGGTGACGTGCTGTCCTGGATGGTGACGTCCAAGGCGCCGGAGAGCGGCTGCATGTACCGCTGGCTGTCGTGGTCGGCGTCGGCCTCGGTCCAGGAACGTGTGTCCGCCTGGACGGACAACGCACCCGCGAACCCGGCGGCCTGCCGCGGGCCTGCGCCGCCAACTGCGCCGAGTTCCACGAGAGCAGCCTGCCGACCGCGCGGAACATCGTGTTCGACCACCTGCCGGTCAGCGACTGCGGCACCGGGCAGACCGGGTGCACCGGCTACGCCCAGTGGCAGGCCGATTGGCGGCGCCTCACCGGCGAGGCGGCCCCCGCCAGCTGACGCGCGGAGCCCGCCGTCTGCCCTGGCGTGACCGGTCAGGCGTGCTCCGCCTGACGGTAGAGCGCCGCCGCCTCCGGGCCGAGCGGCGGCCCGTAAAGGACCGGGCTCCCGTCGCCGTACTTGAAGCTGCTGACCGACGTGATCGTGCCGCTCCCGGAGGACGCGTCGAAGCCGGACAGCCAGGGGCCGCCGCTGGCCCCCTCGGTCATCGAGCAGGCCACGCCCGAGTCATTGGTGGCGTGGTACGGATCCGGATGCGTGGCGCCGTCGCAGTAGGACAGCTCCTGGCCGTTGTAGGGCGATTCGGCCGGATAACCGAACACGGCCTCCTGGGCCGGGTGCGCGCCGAAGCTGATGCCCAGCCCCCAGTCGCCGGCCAGCGCGCCCGCCGTCGCGCCCGGCGCCGGCCTGACCGTGACGAACGCGACGTCATCGCCCTGGGCCGCGCCGTGCGCCCATTGCGGCGGCGTGAAGAAACGGCGGGCGGCCCAGCGGCCGTAGGGAGCGGTCCCGTCCGTGTAACCGGGAACGAATGTCCAGTTCGTGGCCCAGTGGCCGGCGCCATCCGAGACACAGTGCCCTGCGGTGACCACGACGTCCGCGCGGGGGCTGGTCACGGCCGCCGCGGAGCACACGTAGTCGGCGCCGGCCAGGGTGAAGAAGACTTTGCCCGTGGCGCGCGCGACGGGGCCCCCGTCCGGCCACGATGACCCGGTACCGCCCTGCCCGGAAACCGGGATCGCCGCGCCTGCCCGGCCCGCGGAGGCGGTGGGCCCGGCGGGGATCGTCTGCCGCATCCGTGCCGGGGTCCAGTAGCGGGCCGCATCGGCCGGCGGTTCCGCATGTCCCGGCGTGCCCGCGGCGGAGCCGGCGGCCCCATGTCCCGGCCCGGCCGCGGCGGAATCGGCGGCCCCATGTCCCGGCGCGCGCGCGGCGGAGGCGGCGGCCCCGCTGACTCCGGGGGTGAGCGCCGCGAGCAGGACCGCCGCCCCGGTCGTCACCAGAGCCGCTGGGCCCGCAATCCGCCGCGCTTCGATTCCCACGAATGCCGAGTATCGCGCGCGGAAGGCCGTAAGTCGATTACATTCCGTTAGTTAGAACGGGGAATCTGTGACGGTGGGTGACGTTGCAGCAGGGCCGTTCGGTATCCGCATGTTTCGTGCCGCCGGTCGCCCTCCGGGCCCGGACGGGTCAGAATAGGTCCGTGGAAGCTTCCGGCGGCGCGGCCGCCCACGGCGCCCGGCCGCGCGATGTCGTCATCCTCGGCTCAACCGGGTCGATCGGTACCCAGGCCCTCGACGTCATCCGGCGCAATCCGGCCCGGTTCCGGGTGGTGGGGCTGGCGGCCGGAGGCGGCAATCCCGCCCTGCTCGCCCAGCAGGCCATCGAGTTCGGCGTGCCGTCGGTCGCGGTGGCCCGGCCCAGCGCGCTGGCCGACGTGCGGGCCGCCCTCACCGCGGAAGCGGCCCGGGCCCAGCGGCCGGCCGGGGCCGCGTCCCCGCTCCCCGAGGTGCTGGCTGGCCCGGACGCGGTGCCCGCCGCCGCGGCGTGGCCGTGTGACGTGGTGCTGAACGGCGTCACCGGTGCCGTCGGCCTCACCGCCACGATCGCGGCCCTGGACGCGGGCCGTACCCTCGCGCTGGCCAACAAGGAATCGCTCATCACCGGCGGCTCGCTGGTCACCCAGCGGGCGGCACCCGGGCAGATCGTCCCGGTCGACTCCGAGCACTCCACGATCGCGCAGTGCCTGCGCGGGGGCGCCCCGGAGGAAGTCCGCCGGCTGGTGCTCACCGCCAGCGGAGGCCCGTTCCGCGGCTGGAGCCGGGACCGGCTGGCCACGGTCACGCCCGAGCAGGCGCTGGCCCATCCCACCTGGAACATGGGGCCGTCGAACACGCTGAACAGCGCGACGCTGGTCAACAAGGGCCTGGAACTGATCGAGGCGCATCTGCTGTTTGGCGTCGGCCTGGACCGCATCGCCGTCGTGGTCCACCCGCAGTCGATCGTGCACTCCATGGTCGAGTACACCGACGGCGCGACGATCGCCATGGCCAGCCCGCCGGACATGCGGCTGCCCATCGCGCTGGCCATGGCCTGGCCAGAACCGGGTCCCGGACGCGGCGCCCGCGCTGGACTGGTCGAAGGCGGCCACCTGGACCTTCGAGCCGCTCGACGAGGAGGCGTTCCCGGCTGTGCGGCTGGCTCGTGCGGCGGCCGCCGCCGGCGGCACCGCGCCGGCCGTCTACAACGCCGCGAACGAGGAATGCCTGGACGCCTTTATGGCCGGAAAGATCCCTTTTACCGGGATCGTCGACACGGTGTCACGGGTAATCTCGGAGCATGACGCGTCCCGGGGCGGTGCTGCCACCCTGGAAGACGTGCTCGCGGTCGACCGATGGGCCCGATCGCGGGCGCGCGAGCTGAACAACGCCAGCTGAACAACGAGGGAGACACAGCGTGAGAGCCGAGCGCCCGCGAGGGGAGCAGGAGACACTGTGAGCCTGCTGGGCTGGGTCATCTTCATCGTCGCCCTTCTCTTCTCCGTCATGCTGCACGAGACCGGGCACTTCGTCACGGCCAAGAAGTTCGGCATGAAGGTCACCCAGTACTTCGTGGGCTTCGGCACCACGCTCTGGTCCACGCGGCGGGGCGAGACCGAGTACGGGATCAAGGCCCTGCCGCTCGGCGGTTTCGTCAAGATCACCGGGATGACCTCGATGGACGAGGTCGACCCGGACGATGAGCCGCGCTCGTTCCGCCGGCACCCGGCCTGGCAGCGCCTGGTCGTGCTGTTCGCCGGGTCGTTCATGCACTTCGTGCTGGCCTTCGTGCTGCTGTTCCTGCTGGCCGCGGTGATCGGGCTGGACAACAACAACACCACCCAGCTCGGGCCGGTGAGCACGTGCGTGCCCGCGAACGCCAAGGCGTTCAGCAGCGGGACGTGCACCGCGGCCGACGCACCGTCACCGGCGAAGCAGGCCGGCCTGAAGGCCGGGGACAAGGTCGTCTCGTTCGACGGCAAGCCGGTCAGTAGCTGGACCGCGCTCGGTAACGACATCCGCGACACGCCGGCGCACCGGACGGTGCCGGTCGTTGTGATACGTAACGGGAACAGGATGACGCTGCCCGTCACGCTGGCCTCGGTCAGCGGGCGGTCCGGGTCGTACCTCGGCGTCCAGGACACCAACGTCTTTCAGCGCTACAACCCGATCCGCTCGGTCACGTACGCGGGATCCATGTTCGGCCAGGTGCTGAGCGGGTCGGCGAAGGAGATCGGCAGCCTGCCGTCGGCCATCCCGCACTTGTTCGCCAAGAACCGCGCCAGCACGTCCGCGGGGCAGGTCACCAGCGTCGTGGGCGCGGGCGAGATCACCGGCGACGTGGTGTCGGCCAGCGTCGGCTGGCAGGTCAAGATCGACTACGTGCTGCTGATTATCGCCTCCCTGAACATCTTCGTCGGCGCGTTCAACCTGCTCCCGCTGCTGCCGCTAGACGGCGGGCACATCGCGGTCGTGATCTTCGAGCGGGTGCGGGCCTGGTTCGCCCGGCTGCGGGGCCGGTCCGACCCGGGCCTGGTCGACATGACCAAGCTGGTGCCGCTCAGCATGGGGGTGTTCGCGATCCTCGTGTTCTTCGGGCTGATCCTGATCCTGGCCGACCTCGTGAACCCGATCCGGCTCACGTAGCGATGCGCCGCGGGGTGCACGGAGCGCGAACATCACGGGAAGGCTCTGTGACGTCAGCGTCAGGCAAGACCGGTGTGCCGTACGTGGTGGCAGGCTGGTCTTGAGAGACTGGTAACCGGACAGGAAGACGCCGGGCTCCGCGGGGGAGCGCCAGCCCGGCCCGCTGCACACCGCTGGGCCGCCCAGCCTGGCCGTAGGGACACCGACTAATTGATCGGATGGGGAAGATGAGCATTGACCTCGGTCTGCCGGAGACGCCGCCCAGGCCGCTTGCCGAGCGCAGGGTTTCGCGGCAGGTCATGGTGGGGTCCGTGCCGGTGGGCGGTGGCGCGCCCGTCTCGGTTCAGTCGATGGCGACCACGCTGACCGCCGACGTGAACGCCACGCTGCAGCAGATCGCCGAGCTCACCGCGTCCGGCTGCCAGATCGTCCGGGTGGCCGTTCCGTCCCAGGACGACGCGGACGCGCTGCCGGCGATCGCCAGGAAGTCCCAGATCCCGGTGATCGCGGACATCCACTTCCAGCCGAAGTACGTCTTCGCCGCCATCGACGCCGGGTGCGCGGCGGTCCGGGTGAACCCGGGCAACATCAAGGCGTTCGACAACAAGGTCGGCGAGATCGCGCGGGCCGCCAAGGACGCCGGGATCCCGATCCGGATCGGCGTCAACGCCGGGTCGCTGGACAAGCGCCTGATGGCCAAGTACGGCAAGGCGACCCCCGAGGCCCTGGTGGAGTCGGCGCTGTGGGAGTGCTCCCTGTTCGAGGAGCACGACTTCCGCGACATCAAGATCTCGGTGAAGCACCATGACCCGGTGGTCATGATCAACGCCTACCGGCTGCTCGCCGAGAGGTGCGACTACCCGCTGCACCTCGGGGTGACCGAGGCCGGGCCCGCCTTCCAGGGGACGATCAAGTCCGCGGTCGCGTTCGGCGCGCTGCTGGCCGAGGGCATCGGCGACACCATCCGCGTCTCGCTGTCCGCCCCGCCGGTGGAAGAGGTCAAGGTCGGGATCGGCATCCTGGAGTCCCTCGGCCTGCGGCAGCGCGGCCTGGAGATCGTGTCCTGCCCGTCCTGCGGGCGGGCCCAGGTCGACGTCTACAAGCTGGCCGACGAGGTGACCGCCGGGCTGGAGGGCATGGAAGTGCCGCTGCGGGTGGCCGTCATGGGCTGCGTCGTCAACGGCCCCGGCGAGGCGCGCGAAGCCGACCTCGGGGTCGCGTCGGGCAATGGCAAGGGGCAGATTTTCGTCCGCGGCAAGGTGATCGCCACGGTGCCCGAGTCCAAGATCGTGGAGACCCTCATCGAAGAGGCCATGCGCCTCGCCGAGGAAGAGGGCCTCCCCGACGGCGCCCCCTCCGTCACCGTCACCTGACCCCACCTCCGCGCGGGCCACTCGCGAGCCCGGTCTCACCCGGTTCCGCTCGGCTCCGGCCCGGGCCACTTCATGATCGGCGTCGCTTTTCCGCAGCATTTGCGGATTTCTGACGCCGATCATGGTCAGCCCAGCCCCGCCAGGGGCGCCCGCGATTCCCGAGGACGGTCCGGCCATATTCGTGGCGACACTTCCCGCGGTATCCGCGGTTCTCTCCCACGGATGCGGTTCGAGGGGGAGGGCGTGCGAAGGGGAGAGGGCGTGCAGAATAGCGGGGCCACACCGTGCGTGACCCCGCCCCCCATCGAGCCAGGCCCGGCGCCGTTCGTTACCGCGCCTGCCTAGGGCCCCTGCTGCCTACCGCCGGTGGTGACCGGCGTTTTACTGCCTTGCCAGCTAGCCGTACAGCCATCCGGCCCTACAGCGTTAGCCAGCTGGCTGCACAGCCACGCGGCTGGTTAGCCGTACAGCCGTACAGCCAGTTAGCCGCGGGCCACCCGCGCCGCGGGCATGCCTTCGGCCACGATGATCTCGCCGACCTTCTCGGACGCCATTTCGCGGATGCCGGAAGGAAGCTCGTCATCGGTCACCAGGACGTCGACCTCGTCGAGGCTCGCAAACGAACTCAGGCTGACCAGTCCCCACTTGGTGTGGTCGGCGACGACCACCACGCGGCGGGCCAGCTTGATGAATGTGCGGTTCGTTTCCGATTCGGCCAGGTTGGGTGTGGTGAGCCCGGCGTCGGTGTCGATGCCGTGGCAGCCGAGGAACAGTGTGTCGAAATGAAGGGACCGGACGGTCAGGTCGGCCACCGGGCCGACCAGGGCGTCCGAAGGAGTGCGGATGCCCCCGGTCAGGATGACCGAGGTGTGCGATCCGTTGGTAGGCCGCGCACTGCTGAACAAGTTCATCACGCGCAGCGAGTTGGTCACGATCGTCAGTCCGGGTACGTCGAGGAGGCACTGGGCCAGCGCGAACGTCGTGGTGCCGGCGGACAGGGCGATTGCGGTGCCGGGCTTGACCAGACTGGCCGCTGCCCTCCCGATCGCTGCCTTCTCCGGCTGCTCGAGCACGAGCTTGGCCTCGAAGCCGGGCTCGTGACTGCTGGTTGGTGTTCCGGGCAGGACCGCGCCGCCATGAACCTTTTCGATCAGGCCGTCTCTCGCGAGGGCCTCCAGGTCCCGGCGGACGGTCATGTCCGAGACCCCGAGTTGCTGGGTGAGATCACTGACCCTTGCGCTGCCGTCGCTGCGGACAGCCTGGAGGATCAGCGACTGCCGATGCCGGGCAAGCATCCGTAGCCTCCTCTTTCATGCGGAGACGCCGCCGGGCCCGTGCCCCGGTGACGTTCAAGTCCGCCATCCGTCTTCTCTCTTCTCTGAGACGTTCATATTCGCTGTTCGGTTCCGGTTGCGGCTGTCGGATGCGCAGAGTGACCACATACCGAGCTGAGAGCGAACAAGTCTCGCCGTCGGCACACTCATTGTGAACCCCCCAGGACCGAAAATGTCCTCTTCTGAGGATAACGACTTTTAACGGCGATGAATCCTGTGCCATCGCCGCCGGAACCCCCCTCCCGGCCACACGATTACTGTGCGAAGTTAAACGATTATCTTCTGACAACAGTTCGAATATAGTCACATTGTCTCTGAACAAGCTCTGAAGCAACAGAGAGCCGGCTCAAAACATCCTCAGCCGGACTGATCGCTGTTTCGGAGAGCGACCAGTCGCTGTTTCGGAGAGCGACCAGCCTCCCCTTGCTCGGCGTGGCGATTGTGTTTCGCGTTCGTTGCCGAACAGTTATTTGTTAGCGCTAACATCCTGATAATGTTCAACTCTGTTATAGGTGAGGCAGAGATTGCATCGTGGTTACGTTGAGCTGTCTGGGCCTCATGCGCATCGTGAGTGTGTTGTGCCCAGTCAGCCAGCATGCCAATCAGCGTCACGGCGCGCGACGCCCCAGGTCAGGCGCGGGACGCCCGGCCCTGGGTGGGTCATGCCCCGGTTCCGGGCCGCACCCGGGCCCGCACCCGCACCCGGGCCCGGGCCCGGGCCCGCGAGCGGCGCGGACGCGGCGCCGGGCGAGGTCTTCTCCCGAATCGCCGGACATGTGCTTTCTGGACAGTCTGCCCCGCGGCCGCCAGGAACGCGAATCCTCCCGGACGCGCCGCCGCTCCTGCCCGGCCGGTCCCGCCGCCGGCCTGGCCCCGGCCGGTCCCGCCGCCGTGCGTGGCAGGCCCGGTCCCGCCGCCGACCCTGCCCGGCCCGCTCCCGCCGCCGTGCGTGGCAGGCTGCGGGCCGGTCCCGGCGTCCCGTATCCCCGGCTGCGTGCCGGGCCGGCCCATGAGCCGTCCCGGCCGCCGCCCGGCGCCCGGATCACGCCCGCGTGGCGGGGTAAATCCGGCCAACCCAGGGCTTGCGTGGTGCCTTGACATGCAATCATGAGCGGCTTTAGCGTCTACGGCGTTCCGGCGGACTTGGGCCTATCCCGATACCGGCCGCGAATCACTGATAAGCCGTGCCGCACAAATGCACGGGGCCGGGGAGCGCAAGCGTTTTCCGCCCGTGCCACGACTTCGCCGGAAAACGCTGTCAACCCAGCGGGTCCGCCTCGGGACAGTGAGTGTCCCGAGACAATTCCATGGAGGTCCAGATGAAAGAAAAAGTCGACCCTGTCGTCGACGAGGCGATAGAGACCCTCGACATGAAAGACGGGCCCGCGCGCCGCAAGCTGCTCAAGGGCGCCGGGCTGTTCAGCGCGACGGCGGCCGCCTCGGCCCTGATCTCGGCCTGCACCTCGTCGACCAGCACCAGCGCGGGCACCACCAAGACCGCGGCAGGCAACTTCCCGAGTACGCCGAAGTGGCAGTTCTGGTTCGTCAACCACGTCACGACGAACCCGTTCTTTACCCCCACCCAGTACGGCCTGGCCGACGCCGCGGCGCTGCTCGACCTGCCCACGCCGAAGTGGGGTGGCTCGGAAACCTCGACCATCTCGCAGATGACGAACTACATGAGCACGGCGATCTCCGCGAAGGCCGACGGAATTGCCGTGGCCGTCATCGACGCGAATGCGTTCACGTCGCCGATCGCGAATGCCCTGAACCAGGGAATTCCGGTGCTTTCGTACAACGCGGACGGCACCTTCGTGAACGGTGTGCCCAAGATTGGGAGCAACCGTCTCGCCTACGTCGGCCAGGCGCTTTATATCTCGGGCCAGCAGATGGGCAACGAGATCGCCAAGCTCATCCCGGGCGGCGGCGACATCGTCATCTTCATCGCCACCCCCGGTACCGGCAACATCCAGCCGCGCTACGACGGCGCCGCCTCGGTGCTGAAGCCCAAGGGCTTCACCATCGCCGAGGTCGCTACGGGCGCGACGACGGCGCAGGAACAGCCGGCGGAGAAGGCGTACCTGCTCGGCCACAAGAGCATCAAGGGCGCCTTCGCGGTGGACGCGGGCTCGACCGAGCTCCTCGGTCCCGCGCTGCAGAGCGCAGGCCTCAAGGTCCCGTCCGGCGGGTTCGACACCCTGGGCAACACATTGTCCAACATCCAGAGCGGCCTGATGGACTTCACCATCTACCAGGACCCGTACCTGCAGGGTTTCCTGCCGGTGCTCTACATGTACTTGTACAACCTGTCGGGCGGCACGCTGACTCCGCCGGACACCGACACCGGCCTGACCATCATCACCAAGCAAAACGCCGCCCAGTACGCGAAGGCGAGCCGGTTCCAGGGCTCCACGACGGCGCAGAAGTACATCCCGCGCCCGTCCGGCGCCATCACCTCGCTGCCGGCCACCACGAGCACCTGACCGGGCAGCACGAGCACCTGACCGGCAGCACGAGCACGTGACGCTGGCGCCGGCGGCGGGCGTGTCCCATCCGCAAACCGGGTGGGCCGTCTGCCGTCGGCGTCTGGCCTGCGTCACCGTCCGGGACGATGATGGGTGTAAGACTGATTTGCGGAGCCCGGCGGAGCGCCAGGCCCCATTGGGCCAGCGGCTTTGCGGGCTCCAGACCTCACGTGCGCGACGGCCCGGGACCGCGTAGGACGACGTAGAGAACGGAAGAGGAACGTGAGCGAAGCCGTAGAGAACAGGACTGATCGTCCAGGTGGGCCTCCGGGCGATGCCCCGGGGCCGGGGGCATTCAGCTTCGTCAGAAGCGGCGGCGCGCTATTCCTGCGGCAGCGGGAGGCGACCGTCCTGGTCGTCACCATCGCGCTCATCATCTACTTCGCGCTCGCCTCTTCCAACTTCCTCAGCAAGGCCAACCTGATCACCTGGCTGTCGGAAGACGCGGCGCCCATCATGATCATCGCGATCGGCGAGGTGCTGCTGCTGATCTGCGGCGAGATCGACCTGTCGGTCGGGTTCGTCTACACGCTGGCGCCGTTCCTCATGCACTACCTGATCGACTTCTACGGGGTTCCCGGCATCCTGGCCATCATCATCTCCCTGCTCATGGGGCTCGCGGTGGGCTGGGTGAACGCCTTCCTCACCGTCACGGTCGGGCTGCCGTCGTTCATCACCACGCTGGGCACCGGATTCGTCCTGCTGGGCCTGGTCAATACGACCTCGCACGCGCAGCCGTCGCCGGTCCCGGGCGCGGTCCAGGGCATCGGGCACTGGATCGGCAGCTACGCCTGGTCCGAGATCATCTGGGCGGTGGTCCTGGTGGCCATCTTCCACGTCGTGCTCACCCGGACCCGGTGGGGCCTGCACACCGTCGCGGTCGGCGGTAACCTGCTCGGCGCGCAGGAGGCCGGCATCAAGGTCAAGCGGATCAAGTACGGCAACTTCATGATCACCGCCCTGCTCGGCGCCTTCGTCGGCCTGCAGGTGGCGTTCCAGACGAACACGATCGACCCGACATCGGGCGGGTACACACCCATGTTCTACGCCGTGACCGCCGCGGTCATCGGCGGCACCGCCATGCTCGGCGGGGTGGGCACGATCCTGGGCGCGTTCCTCGGCGCGGTCGTGCTGGCCACCCTGACCGACGGGTTCAGCATCATCGGCATCAGCGCCAACCCGCTGGACATCATCTTCGGTGGCGCGATCCTCATCGCCATGATCGCGAACGTGCAGCTCGCCAGGCTGCGGGAAGCGGGACGAAGCTAATGACCACCACCACCCCCGAGGGTGCCGCGGCCGCTGCGCCGGCGGGCGACGACATCCTGCGCGTCGAGCACATCTCCAAGCGGTACGGGGCAGTGACCGCGCTGACCGACGTGAGCATGCACCTGGGCCGCGGTGAGGTGCTCGGCCTGCTCGGCGACAACGGGGCCGGCAAGTCCACGCTGCTCAAGATCCTGTGCGGCTTCCAGCCGGCCAGCACCGGCCGGATCCTGCTCGAAGGCCAGGAGATCGTCTTCAAGAGCGTCGACCACGCCCGGTCGCTGGGCATCAACGCCGTCTACCAGGACCTCGCGCTGGTCAACCAGCTCAGCGTCTACCACAACATGTTCCTCAACCGGGAGCAGATCAACGGCCCGCTGCTGAACAACCGGTCCATGCGCAAGCTGGCCCGCGAGCACCTGGAGGAGATGGGGATCAGGATCCCGTCGGTCAACGTCGAGGTGGCCAAGCTGTCCGGCGGGCAGCGCCAGGCCGTCGCCGTGGCCCGCTCGGTCTACTCCAACCCGAAGATCCTGCTGCTGGACGAGCCGCTGGCGGCGATGGGCGTCAAGGAGGGCGCCATCATCCTGGACCTGGTCCGCGAGCTGAAGGAACAGGGCAACGTCTCGATCATCATCATCGCGCACAACTACGGCCAGGTGCTCGAGGTATGCGACCGGGTGAACCTCATCCAGCACGGCGAGATCACCCTCGACAAGCGCAGCGCCGACACCTCGGTGACCGAGCTCACCGAAATCGTGGTGGCCGAGTACCGCAAGGCTCTTGAGGAGCGCCACCGCCTCGGCGAGCGCCCGCAGATCCCCTCGTGACGGTCCCGCCGGGGGGCGCGCCGCCGCTGGGCGCGCCCCTCCGGGCCGGGACGCGTCGGGTGGTGGCGGCCTGCGCACCGGTCCCGTTCGGGCAAGATGGCTGACATGCCGCCGTCCCGCCGGATCCGCACCGCGCCCAGGGCCCGCTGCGCCCCCAGGGCCCTCAAGGCCCGATGGGCTCACCGCGGCCGCCCGGCCGTGACCGTGACCGCCGCCCTGTCCGCGGCCGCCGCCATCGCGCTGGCCGGCTGCACGTCCGGCTCGCCGGGCGCGGCCAGCTCGCCGGGGACCGGCGGCAGCGCCGCGGGCCCGGCGGGTGGCAGCACGACGTCGACCCCTCTGCGGTGGAGTTCGTGCACGCTCAGCGGGGTCCAGGGCGTCCCGATGGAGTGCGCGAACCTGCAGGTGCCGCTCAACTACGCCGATCCCGGCGGCCGGAAGATCACGCTCGCGCTCTCCGAAGTCGCCGCGACCGCCCCGGCCAGCCAGCAGCAGGGTGACCTGCTGGTCAACCCGGGCGGCCCCGGCGCGAGCGGCCGGTCGCTGGCCGCGGCCGTGGCCCAGGGCCTGGACCCGAACGTGGCCGCCGACTACAACATCATCGGCTTCGACCCGCGCGGCGTGGGCGCCTCGGTGCCCGCGCTGCACTGCGAGCCGAGTTTCTTCGCCGGGGTCCGGCCGAACTACATCCCCGCCAGCACCGCCGCCGAGCAGGTCCTGATCAACCGGGCCAAGGCGTACGCGGCCGGCTGCGAGCAGCGATTCGGCTGGCTGCTGCCCTACATGACGACGGCGGACGTGGCCCGGGACCTCGATTCCATCCGGGTCGCGCTGCGCCAGCAGAAGATCAACTACTACGCCTTCTCCTACGGGACCTACCTCGGCCAGGTCTACGCGACGATGTTCCCGAGCCGGGTGCGCCGCATGGTGCTCGACAGCACGGTGGAGCCGCAGGGAGTGTGGTACCAGGACAACATCGACCAGGACTACGCCTTCGAGGGCCGGATGCAGGCGTTCTTCGGCTGGGTCGCGGAATACGACAGCTCCTACCACCTGGGCTCGACCGCCGCGCAGGTCCAGCAGGCCTGGTACACGGCCAGGAACCGGCTGGCCGCGCACCCGATCAACGGGCCGGACGGCCCGCTCATCGGCGCCGACGAACTCGATGACACGTTCCTGCTCGGCGGGTACGACAACACCCTCTGGCCCGGCCTGGCCCAGGCGCTGTCCGCGTACCTGATGCAGAATTCCGCCAGCGCGATGATCAGCCAGTACGAGCAGAACGGGGCGCAGAACGAGAATGAGTTCGCGGTCTACAACGCCGTGCAGTGCTCCGACGTGAACTGGCCGCGCAACTGGGCCAAATGGAACAGTGACACCGAGAACGTCTACAAGACCGCCCCCTACCAGGCCTGGGACAACGCCTGGTACAACGCCGCCTGCGCGTTCTGGCCGGTCAAAGGGCCCGCTCAGCCGATGAAGATCGGAGCGAGCGGGCTGCCGGGGATCCTCATGCTGCAGGGCACGCTGGACGCCGCCACGCCGTACGCCGGGGCGCAGGACGCCCACCAGGATCTGCCCACCGCGCGGATGGTGGTGGTCGAGGGGGGCGGCAACCACGGGCAGTCGCTGGAGAGCCCGCCGGACAACTGCGTGCAGGGCTACCTCAACAACTACCTGGCCAACGGCGCCCTGCCGGAGCAGCCGGGCCTGGTCAACGCCACCTGCGCGCCCGTCCCGGACCCGACCCCGGCCGGCTGACCGTCACGCGCGTGGCCGGTCCGTGATCATTGAGCCGGGCGTCGGCTGACATAGCGGCGCCCGGCCCGGCTACGCTGGAGTAGTGCTCCGCGTGAAACCGGCGCGGCCCGGGCCGCTGCGCATACTCGACGATCGCGACCGCGACGAGGTGCTCGGCCTGTGTGACCGGGAGCCGGTGACGAACGTCTTCGTCGGCGCCCGGGTCCACGCCGTGGGCCTGAACCCCGCCCGGCTGGGCGCCCAGATCTGGGGGCATTATTCCGGCAGCCGGCTGACGTCCCTGTGCTACGCGGGCGCCAACCTGGTCCCGGTGGCCGCCACCCCCGACGCCATCACCGCGTTCGCCGACCGGGCCCGCGCCCAGGGCCGCCGCTGTTCGTCGCTGGTCGGCCCGGAGCCCGACGTGTCGACGCTGTGGCGGCTGCTCCAGCCGTACTGGGGGCCGCCCCGCGATGTCCGCGCGGTGCAGCCGGTGCTGTCCATGTCCGGGCCGGCCGCGTGCGCGCCGGACCCCCTGGTCCGCCGGGTGCGGCCGGACGAGCTGAACATCCTGATGCCGGCCTGCATCGCCATGTTCACCGAGGAGGTCGGCGTCTCGCCGACGGCCGGTGACGGCGGCGCCACCTACCGGGCGCGGGTGTCGGAGCTCATCCGGGCCGGCCGCGCCTTCGCCCGGATCGAGAACGGCCGGGTCGTCTTCAAGGCGGAGATCGGCTCGGTCACCCCGTACGCCTGCCAGGTGCAGGGCGTGTGGGTCGATCCCGCGCGCCGTGGCCAGGGCCTGGCGTCGGCCGGGATGGCCTCGGTCGTGCTGGAGGCGCAGCGGAGCGTCGCCCCCGTCGTATCGCTGTACGTGAACGACTTCAACGCCCCGGCCCGGGCCGCGTATCGCCGCGTCGGCTTCGCACAGGTCGGAACGTTCATGTCCGTGCTTTTCTGATCTGTGCTAGCCCGGGGGGCGACCCCCCGGAACCCCCCGGATGCGCTCCGCGCCCGCGCGGTGGTACGTCGCCGACACACCGGCGCTCGCCGGGCCTGAAGGCCCGGCTCGCTGGCCGGTAACGAGCGCCTCGCCGTAACCTGCGTGCGGTACTCGCCGATACCAACCGGCGCTCGCCGGGCCACGAGGGCCCGGCTCGCTGGCCGGTAACGAGCGCCTCGCCGTAACCTGCGTGCGGTACTCGCCGATACCAACCGGCGCTCGCCGGGCCACGAGGGCCCGGCTCGCTGGCCGGTAACGAGCGCCTCGCCGTAGCCCGTGCCCGGTGCCTCGCCGTTCAGTCGCGGTCGCGGATTTCGCGGAGGTGCCCGATCACCCCGGCGTACCCCTCCCGCAGCGCCGCGAGCTGGTCGTCGCTCAGCAGGCTGATGAAGTGCCGGCGCACGCTCTCCACGTGGTGCGGGGCGACCCGCTCGATCGTGGTCAGCCCCGCGTCGGTCAGCACCGCGTACAGCCCGCGCTTGTCGCCCGGGCAGGAGTCGCGGCGTACCAGGCCGCTGTGCTCCATCCGGGTGATCTGGTGAGACAGGCGGCTCCGGGACTGCGCCGTGGCGTCGGCCAGGTCGGTCATCCGCAGCTGGTGGCCGGGCGCTTCGGACAGCACGACCAGGATCTCGTAATCGTTGATGCTCAGCCCGAACGGGTGCAGGTCCCGGTCGAGCTGCCTGCTCAGCAGCTTGCTCGTGGCCAGGTGTGCGCGCCAGGCTTCCTGCTCCTCGCGCGTCAGCCAGCGGGGCGGCCCGGCGGCCGGAGCCTCCGGGCAGCCGCCCACGCCGCTGGCCTCTGGCTCTGTCTCCAGCATCCCCATAGGGGGAAACCTACCCTGGGCCACCGCCGGTTCAGACAGAGCTGACCGCCTCCTCGTAGTCCAGCCGCGGGGCCCGGCCGAACCAGGCGTCCTCCCCGGGCTTGCCGATGTTGATCACCGCGAGCACGGAGCAGCGCCCGTCGCCGAAGAACTCGGCGTTGATGCCGTCGGCGTCGAAGCCGGTCATCGGGCCTGCGGCCAGCCCGGCCGCGCGGACGCCGAGGATGAAGTACCCCATCTGCAGCGTCGCGTTGAACCGGGCCGACGCGGCGCGCTTCTGCTCATCGGCGAAGGCGTCCCTGGCGTCCGGCCGGTGCGGGACGAGCTTGGGCAGGTTCTCGTGGAAGTCGAGGTCCGCTGCGAGGATCGCGACCAGGGGCGCGGCCGCGGTCTTCGGCTGGTTACGGTCGGACAGGTGCTTGATCAGGCGCTCGCGTGCTTCCGGCGAACGCACCAGGACGATCCGCAGCGGCTGCTGGTTCATTGAGGTGGGCGCGTACTTGACCAGGTCGTAGATGGCCCGGACCTGGTCGTCGCTGACCGGCTCGTCGGTGAAGGTGTTGGCTGTGCGGGCCTCGCGGAAGAGCAGGTCCTGAGCCTCATCGCTAAGGGCGAGCCCGCTGTCCGGGCCGGCGAAAGTCGCCGTCATCCGCCACATCCCTTCTGGGTGCTATGTGTTGTCGTCGTGGGGGCCGCCGCTCCCGCGACGGCAACCATGACAACTTACATGAAGCTTCAAGTATTTCCGGCGGCAGCGGCACCGGAAATGGGATGAACGCGCCGGTAAGAGGACCGTTACTGCTGCGTAGCATGACACGATCAGGGAGTGCGACTCGACATCGAACGGGCGACGACCAGCGCGGATCTCCGCGCGCACAATCTGGCACGCCTGCTGCGGGCGGTGCACGACGGCGGCGGTGCGCGCACGCGCGCCGAGCTCACCCGTCAGCTCAGCCTGGCCCGCGGCACGGCCACCGTGCTGGTGCGGGACCTGGCTGACCGGAACCTCATCGAGGAGCTCCAGGTCCGGGCGGGCGAGGCCGTGCACCGGTCCCGCGGCCGCCCGACCGGGGTGCCGTCCCCGCACCCGGACGGCCCCGTCGCCCTGGCCGTCGACCTGCGCGACGATTCCTTTTCTGCCGCTTCCTTCGAGCTCACCGGGCGCGGCAACATGCTGGAGCGCCGCGAGCGCGAGTCGGCATCGGGCGAGGACCTGCTGCGGAGCCTCGCGCAGCAGCTGGCCGTGTACCGGGCCAGCCTGGGCCGGCGCCTGATCGGGATCGGCGTGGCCGTGCCGTCCCCGGTCAGCCAGGGCCGCATGGTGCAGCCCGGGCTGCCGGCCTGGGACGGGGTGAACCTGTCGCAGCTGCTGGGCCCGGGGCCCGGGGGAACGGTGCCGGTGCTGGTCGGCAACGACGCGCGGCTGGCGGGCCTGGCCGAGGCGAGGCGCGGCGGCCTCCGGGACATGGCGGTCGTGCTGCACCTGCATCTGGCCACCGGTATCGGCGGCGTACTGCTGTCCGGCGGCGTTCCGCTGACCGGTGCGCACGGCGCGGCCGGGGAGTTCGGCCACCTGCCGCTCACCGGCGGCACCGAATCGTGCCGGTGCGGCTCCGTCGGCTGCTGGGAACTGGACGCCGGCAGCCACGGGCTGCTGCGCCGGGCCGGCCAGCCCGAGGAGGGGGACCGGATGGAACGTGCCCTCGGCGTCATCAGGGACGCCCGGCACGATCCGGCCTGCGCCCGCGCCCTGGCCGAGGTGGCCGGCGCGCTGGGCCGCGGTATGGGCTCCCTGGTCAACGCGCACGACCCCGAGGCGATCGGCCTTTCCGGCCTGGGCCGGGACATCTACCAGGCCGCCCCCGGCGCGGTCCGGGCCGGGTACACCTCGACCCTGATGCGGTTCCGCCGGGACGCGCCGCCGCCGCTGATTCCGTCCCGGCTCGGTGGCCTGGGCGTGCTCACTGGGGCGGCGGAACTCGTCTTCGACGCCTTCCTGACCCCGCGCGGCCTGACGTCCTGGCCCGTCACCGTCCGCGCTTCCGCCCCCGTAGCCTGACCGCCCGTTCCGCGCCGGGCCGCCCGTTCCCCCCCGCCGCCCGTTCCCCGCGGCGCCCGTTCCCCGCGCCGCCCGTTCCCCGCGCCGCCCGTTCTCCGCGCCGGGCCGCCACGATGGCACCACCGTTGTCGCCAGGGCGGCCACGGTGGTACCACCGCTGCCCTGGCGGCGGGGCCGTTGGGTCGAGAGCGCCACCGGGGGCGCAGCTAGGCCCATGCATGGGGTGGCGTCCTGGGGCCGCGCACACCCGGGGAAGGTGGCGTACGTGGTCAGGCTGCCGTGTGCGGTGCCGGCGTCGGGCCGCGGGCGGCTGGGGACGCCAGCCCGGTTACGACGGGGCGGAGCCGCTGACGCCGGTGGGATCGCACGCCCAGCTCGCGGCCACGTCGAACGGCTGGGTGGCCCCGGGATCTCCCGGCCGGCCGCGCCATTCACCACTGGTCACATTGGTTACTTCGATAATTTCCGTCATGTCCACCAGATGCGTCACATCGACGACGTAGGGTTCGTCCGCCGGCTGAGCGGCCTTCCCGGCCTGTTCCGGACTGCCGTGTTGCCGGTTCCGCTGTTTCTGGCTTCCCCGGGCCGGGTCCCGCCGGGCCAGGGCGACCAGCAGGCCGCCGCCGAGCAGCAGGGCCCCGGCGGCGCACGCCGCGATGAGCATGCCGGCGCCACCCCGGGCCGGTCCGCCCGGGCCGGCCGTGGCGGGCGGTGCGGCGGCGAGCACGGTCACCCGGACGGGCGCCACGGCCCGGCTGGTCCCGGGCGCCTGGCTGGTCCCGGCCACCGAAACACCCGCGGAGACGTCCACCACTGTCCCGCGCCGCGCCGTCGCAGGCAGCCGTCCGGAGATGCCGACGCGCTCCGCATCGCCGGCCGGCAGGTCACCTGAACACGTCAGGGCGTGGACGTCACAGCGCCAGCCGGCGGCGCCGGCTGCGCCACGGAACGCGCTGAGGGTCACCCCCCGCGGCAGGCCGAGCCGCATCGAGACCCCATATGCGGCCTGGGCCGGCGCCGCGTTCGCCACGGTCATGGACGCCGTGAACGCGCCTCCGGCCGGGCCGTGGCCCGCCCCGGCCATCACCGTCAGGGCGCTGTAGCCGAAGCTCCAGCGCCCGCCGTCTGACGCCGCCGGGCCAGTGGCGGCCGTGGCCGAAGCGGCCGAAGCGGTGGATACGGCCGAAGCGGTGGATACGGCGGATGTGGCGGACGCAGAGGTGGCTGCGGTGCAGGTCCCGCGGACGACGCCGGTCCCGGGCACGAGCGGGCCGCCGGCGACCGCGCAGATGCCCGTCCCGGTACTGGTCAGTGCGCCGGTCGCGCCGCTGAACTGCCACCGCTGGCCCGCGCTGCCACCGCACTGGGCGGCGAAGTCGATGAACAGCGGGCCGTCGGCTGCCTCCAGGCAGTACCCGGTGCCGGTCATCAGCACGCCGTCGCTGGTCAGCGTCCAGTGCTGGGACTGCAGGGCGGAGTCGCAGCGGGCCAGCGTGACCAGGGCGCCGTTACCGCCCGCCTGCCAGCACAGGTCCGGCCGCGCGAGCGCGTTGATCTGCGCGGGGCCCGTCTGCGCGGTCCCGGCCCGGGCTGTGCCGGTCACGGCCTGTGCGCGTTCCGTCTGCGCGGTCCCGGCCCGGGCTGTACCGGTCACGGCCTGTGCGCGTTCCGTCTGCGCGGTCCCGGCCCGGGCTGTACCGGTCACGGCCTGTGCGGGGCCCGTCTGCGCGGTCCCGGCCCGGGCTGTGCCGGTCACGGCCTGCGCGGCCCCGGCCCCGGCGGCACCCGCCAGCAGGATGCCGGACGTCCCGGCCAGCAGTAGTCCGCGCACCGCGACGCGTAGAAGCCAGAAACCTTGACGTGGCATGCTGCCCCCCCGGGCCGACTTATCACTCAATGTGACGGGATGATCGTCGAGAGCATCTTAGGGGGCCAGGATGTCGCCATGTTGCCAACTCTGCGCAACATATGGTGGCTAAAAGTGATGAGTGAGGACGTGGAAAACCAGGTGACTCAGGGCGGGATCGCTGGTAAGTTCTCGCTCCTTGCGCCCACCCACAGCCCGAAGGAGTTCCGGCATGCCCGCGGTCAGCCAGGCGGAAGGAGAACCGCCCGATACCGCCCTCGACACCCCCGGTTCCGGCCACAGTCCCGGCGCGGCCGTCCTGGCCGCCGAACGTTCCTACCTGCTCGAGTCCCGGGAGTTCCTCCAGCTCATGCGCGAGGACGTGCTCTCGCTCAAGGCCCTGGGCGGCGACCCCGTCTCGGAGGAGTACCTCAAGGCCGAGCTGTACCACCGCGCCGAAGCCCTCAAGGATCTCCCTGACGCGCCGCTGTTCTTCGGCCGCCTCGATTACGGAGCCGCGGGCCCCGGAGACGGGGACACCGATGCGGCGCGGCCGTACGGCGAATCGTTCCACATCGGGCGACGGCACGTGCACGACCCGGCCGGCCATCCGGTCGTCATCGACTGGCGCGCGCCAGTTTCCCGGCCCTTCTACCGCGCCAGCCGCGCCCATCCGATGGGCCTCACGCTGCGCCGCCGGTTCGGGTTCTCCAGCGGCGACCTGACCGCCTTCGAAGACGAGCAGTTCCCGGCCTGTGCTGCGGAACCGGCCTGTGCTGCGGAACCGGCCTGTGCTGCGGAACCGGCCGCCACCGAGCCGGTCAGCCGGCTGCTGATCGAGGAGATCGAACGGCCCCGGTCCGGCCCGATGCGCGACATCGTGGCGACCATTCAGCCCGAGCAGGACAACATCGTCCGTGCCGACGTCGGCCAGACGGTCTGCGTGCAGGGCGCCCCGGGCACCGGCAAGACCGCGGTCGGCCTGCACCGCGTCGCCTACCTGCTGTACGCGTACAAGGAACGGGTCGCCCGCCGCGGCGTCCTGGTCATCGGCCCGAACCGGGCCTTCCTGGCCTACATCCGCAACGTGCTGCCGGCCCTGGGCGAGATCGACGTCAGCCAGGTGACGGTCACCGAGCTGGCCGCCTCCGTGCCGGTCCGCGGCCAGGACAGCGTCCCGGCCGCCCGGGTCAAGGGCGACGCCCGGATGGCCACCGTGCTGCGCCGTGCCCTCTGGTCGCATCTGGCCGAGCCTGCCGACGCGCTGATGCTGGCCCGCGGCTCGCGGCGCTGGCGGGTGTCCGCCTACGATCTGGCCGGGCTGGCCGCGGAGCTGCGGGCACGCGGCCTGCGGTACGGAGCCGGCCGGGACCTGCTGGCGCACCGGATCGCGCACGTCATCCTGACCCAGATGGAAGCGGCGGGGGAGTCCTGCGATGACCGGACCCATGACGCCGTCCGGCGGACCCGGCCGGTCCGCGCGGCCGTCGACGCCATCTGGCCGAAGGTCGACCCGGTCCGCCTGGTGTTCGGCCTGCTGTCCGACCCGGCCACGCTCCAGGCGGCGGCCGCGGGCATCCTGGACGGGGCCGAGCAGCGCGCCGTCGGCTGGGAGAAGCCGCCCCGCGGCCCGGGCTCAGCGCGCTGGTCGCCCGCCGACGCGGTGCTCATCGACGAGGCACGCGACCTGATTCAGCGCACGGCCAGCCTGAGCCACGTGGTGGTCGACGAGGCGCAGGATCTCTCCCCGATGGAGTGCCGCGCGATCGGCCGCCGCTGCTCCACGGGGGCCGCCACCGTGCTCGGCGACCTGGCCCAGGGCACCACCCCGTGGGCCACCGCCAGCTGGGCGGACCTGCTCGGTCACCTTGGCAAGCCCGAGGCCGAGCTGCGGGTGCTCCGTACCGGGTACCGGGTGCCGCGGCAGATTCTCGACTACGCCAGCCGGCTGCTGCTGCGCATCGCGCCCGAGCTGTCCCCCGCGGCGTCCCTGCGCGAGGACCCCGGGGCCCTGGACATCATCGCCGTGGATGCCGGGCGGCTGGCCAGCCGGCTGGCCGCGGTGTGCGCCGATGCCGCCGCCCTGGCCGGCTCGGTGGCCGTCATCGCCGCTGATCAGCACGTGCCGGAGCTGTCCCGGTCCCTGACCGGGCAGGGTGTGCCGCATGCCGTACTGGACGGCGCCGACGCGGCGCAGCGCCTCACCCTGGTGCCCGTCACGCTGGCCAAGGGACTCGAGTTCGACCACGTGATCGTCGTCGAGCCCGCGGCGATTGCCGGGGCCGAGGCCCGGGGCCTGCAGCGGCTTTACGTGGCGCTCACCCGGGCAGTCTCCCGGCTGACGATCCTGCACGCGGAGCCGCTGCCCGATCTGCTCCGCTGAGCCGCCCACGGGCCGCGCCGCGGCTGAGCCGCCCACGGGCCGCGCCGCGGCTGAGCCGCCCACGGGCCGCGCCGCGGCTGAGCCGCCCACGGGCCGCGCCGCGGCTGAGCCGCCCACGGGCCGCGCCGCGGCTGAGCCGCCCACGGGCCGCGCCGCGGCTGAGCCGCCCACGGGCCGCGCCGCGGCTGTACCGCGGACGGGCTTGCCCAGCGGCGGAACCGGCGATGGCCGCACCGCTGCCGCTGAACCGTGGCGCCGCCTGCTCCGTTCGTCAGAGTAAGGAGTACACCACCCGCGGTAGCGCGCACCGCGGCTGGTTATCTCCCGCCAAACGGGAAGTTCCGGGAATTTTCCCATCCACGTTGCAGCAGCTGGGTGACGACGGCATCCTGGAATGCGCTGACACGCTCAGCAGCGGCATGTATACGAGGAGTGACGGAGTGATGACGGTCGAAGCTCAGCGGATGCGCGAGGCAGGCGAGGTACAGCTCGAAAACCTCGAGAAACTGGGCGAGGAACTCACCCGGCGCGGCATGCAGGTCCGCCTGGTGCTGCCCCCCGGCCGGGTTCCCAGTTTGCACGTAGTGAACCCCGAGGCCCGGGCGCTCGAAGAGCACATTTACGCCGGCTGGGGCAGTGACGGCATCTGGTGGTTCTGGTGGTCCTGGGCCGAGCGCATCTCGGCGACCGAGGATCTGGACGTGGCGGCCGCCGCGATCGTGCGCGTCCTCGCCAGCCATCAGTCCGCCTGAACGCGCTAGCCCTCAGCAAACCGCCGCCAGACGCTACCGGGCCCGCAGGACGCCGGCCGGCAGGCCGGGGAAGGCGATCGTGCTGCCGCGCCAGAACGCGGCGCGGATGGCCGCCGCCTGCACCTGCTGTGCGCCGAAGGCCCGCAGCGCCAGCTCATCCAGGGCGACCAGGCCCAGATAGGCCGTGACCAGGCCGTCCTCCAGCATCGTGGCCAGCGCTACGGCCGCCGCCGCGCTGGTCACCGGAAATGGCGGCCGGTACGCGACCGGGGCCGCCGCCGGCTGTGCGCCGCGCTTCGTGATCATGTCCGATAGGGTGGCGCCGGCGACGCGGTGCACGGTCCAGTCCTGCCGCGCGGCATTCAGCTGCCCGCCGCTGAGCTGGGCTCCCGCCAGGCCGTAACCGTAGACGGCCGCGTTCTCGGCCGCCAGCGCCGCCTGCAGCGCCGTGACGTCTGCCGCCGCAGCCGCGGCCGGTACCGATGCGCCCATCGCCGTCAGCCGCCCGCCGGGGTCAGCGCGGACAGCGCCACCGCGTGCGTCGCCTCCGAGGCCGCGATGCTCGCCAGCAGCTGGGCCAGGGACGGGGTGGCCGTGCCGAGCCGCCCCAGTTGCGCGGCTGCGGCCCCGCGCTCAGCGTCGGCGAGCAGGGCGATGGCCGCGCGGGTGGACGCGGGCCGGCTGGCGGAGCCGGCGACGGTGACGGAGGCGGAGTCGCCGTGACGTGCGGCGGGATGATCAGCCGGCCCCTCAGCTGAGCCAGGTGATCGTCGTGCTGCATGCGGAACGGCCGCAGCGTGGCCGCCAGCTCCGGATAAGCGGCGGCCACGTGGGCGTACGCGTCGACCAGGGACTGTTCAGCGGTGATCGCGGCCCGCAGCGTGCGCACGCTGGGCGACGGGCCTGGCGGCGGCGCAAGCAGGTCGGGCACGCCGCAGGAGGCTGTCGCGGCGACCGGTACCGCCATCGCGGACACGGCGAGCACACGGCGGCGCGAGAGGGCCCGCGTGGCCGCCAGCCAATCCGTCACTGCTCGGTAACCTCCGACCATCCGGCCACGTGCGTCGTTCCGCCACCGTGAGTCCCCCGCTCTGAGGCCTCACCCGGGTGCATCACCCGGCCGGCGGGGCCATCGCACGGCCCCGCCCGAGGGCATAAGGATGCCACGACGCACGGCATGGCCAGGACGGCCGGCCGGGCCGGGCACCGGTCGCGCGCGGGCCCCCCGGGGCGCCCCCGGGCCGCCGCCGCGCGGGCCGCCGCGACGATGAAAGGCAGCCGATCCGGCCGCCTGCGGATAGGCTAGATCGCACAACGGAAGAGTGCAGGTCATGGACGTGAAGGAGGCCGTGATGCAAGGTGGGTCCCGTCACGTTCCGGCTCGTCCCGGGCGCGCGGCCGGACGTTCTCCCGCCCGGAAGCAGGGCAAGGCGCCCGGGCGGGGCAGCGCAACCCCGGGAAGTGCGGCCGCGGACAGCGCCCCCAGCGCCCCCAGTGCCGCTGGCGCTGGTGCGGCGGCACGAGAGGCGGCCGCACCCGACACCAGCGCCATCTCCAGGGTGGCCGAGCCCGTCGTGCACGCGCTCGGTATGGACCTCGAGTCGGTCAAGGTCACGACGGCTGGGCGCCGCAGGCTGCTCCGGGTGGTGGTGGACAGCGACCGCGGGGTGAGCCTCGACGACGCCGCGCTCGCCAGCCGGGAACTATCGGCCAAGCTCGACGCCTCGGACGTCATGGGGGACATGCCGTACACGCTGGAGGTCTCTTCGCCGGGCGTGGACCGGCCGCTCACCCAGCCGCGCCACTGGCAGCGAGCGGTGGGCCGCCTGGTCCGCGTTCCGCTGACGCCGGCCGGCGCCGGGCACGCCAGGACACCGGGCCAGGGCAAGTCCGCGCCGGGCAAGGCCGGCGCGGTGCAGGGCCGGGTGGTGGCCGCCGACGCGGCCGAGGTCACCCTGGACATTGACGGCCAGCACCGGCGGTTCGGCTACGCCGCCCTCGGCGCCGGGGCCGTTCAGATCGAATTCGGCCGGCCGGAAGAGCCGGCCGCGGGGGACCCGCCGGAACGGCGGGAGCCCGAAACACGGGGACCGGGAGGGCAGCCCGATGGACATTGATCTCAGCGCCCTCCGGATGCTGGAGAGCGAGAAAGACATCTCGATGGACACCTCGGTCAAGGCGATCGAGGACGCCTTGCTCGTGGCCTACCACCGGACCGACGGCGCCGCTCAGGCGGCCCGCGTTCAGGTGGACAGGAAGACGGGCCACGTGACCGTGTGGGCCACCGAAGCGGCCGCGGACGGCTCAGCCGGCCGCGAGTACGACGACACGCCGGACGGATTCGGCCGGATCGCCGCCACCACGGCACGCCAGGTGATCCTGCAGCGCCTGCGGGACGTTGAGGACGAGATGACCTTCGGGGAGTACGCGGGCCGCGAAGGCAACATCGTCGCCGGGGTTATCCAGCAGGGCAAGGACCCGCGCGCGGTCCTGGTGGACCTCGGGAAGGTGGAGGCCGTGCTGCCGCCCGCGGAACAGGTTCCCGGCGAGCAGTACCTGCACGGCGAGCGGATCCGGTGCTACGTGCTGCACGTGCGCAAGGGACACCGCGGGCCGTCCGTCACGCTGTCGCGTACCCACCGCAACCTGGTCAGGAAACTGTTCGCGCTCGAGGTGCCAGAGATCGCCAGCGGAGCCGTGGATATCGTCGCGATCGCCCGCGAGGCCGGTCACCGCACCAAGATCGCGGTCCGGTCGAATCAGCCGGGCGTCAACGCCAAGGGCGCCTGCATCGGCCCCATGGGCAGCCGCGTCCGGAACGTCATGGCCGAGTTGCACGGCGAGAAAATCGACATCGTGGATTATTCCGACGATCCCGCGTGTTTTGTAGCTAACGCCCTGTCACCCGCCCGGGTGACGGCTGTGCACGTGATCGACGCTGATGCCCGCGTCGCGCAGGTGATCGTCCCCGACTACCAGCTTTCGCTGGCCATCGGCAAGGAAGGCCAGAATGCCCGGCTCGCCGCCCGCCTCACCGGCTGGCGCATCGACATCAGGTCCGATGCCCAGCCCAGCGGGTCCAGTGGGTCCAGTGGGTCTGGCGCATCCGGCGGGGCCGCGGCCGGCGCATCCGGCCCGCCCGGCGCGGGTGCCGCCGCGGCCCGCCGTGCGGTCGGGGAGCCCGGCGCTGCGGACGCACCGGCGCGGTAGAGTGACAGGCGGAGCGGCCGCGCCATCCGCGCGGTCCGCGCGGGGCGTGCCTCCGGTGCGCACCTGCGTGGGCTGCCGGGAGCGTTCGGCCAAAACCAGCTTGCTCCGCCTCGTCGCGGCCGGGGACCATCTGGTTCCTGACCCCGGGGCGCGGCTGCCTGGCCGTGGTGCGTACCTGCACCGCAGTCAGGGATGCCTGGAGCTTGCGCAGCGCCGGCGGGCGTTCGCGCGTGCCTTGCGTACGCCGGGACCGCTCAGTGCCGCGCAGGTGAGCGAGTATCTCGGGTGCCAGCCCGCGGGTTCGCCGCGGGCACCGGCTCACGAGAAACCAAAGAATCGGCAAAGCGGCACTCTGGAGGCTTGCCCAGGCTAGGCATAGCATAAGGGCGGGAGCCAGAGCCGCACCCGGTTCTGGACGTCCCTCTGGACGTCACGTCCTCCGGTTCGCCGTGTCCCGGCGAACCGGGCACAGTGAAAGGCAAGAACGGCAACCTGTCGGGAAAGCAGGTCGAGACAGCGATGAGCGCTCGATGAGCACAAGGCGATGAACACCACAGGCTGACGTCAGCCCGGAGCACGCTCTGCCCCGGACTGGCGGGAAAGTCCGGGTACAAAAGGTCCGGGAGTCCGGGCCGGGTAGAGGAGCGTAGTGGCGAAGGTCCGGGTTTACGAACTCGCGAAAGAGTTCGGTGTTGAGAGCAAGACCGTGATGGTCAAGCTCCAGGAAATGGGTGAGTTCGTACGTTCGGCGTCCTCGACGATCGAGGCGCCGGTCGTGCGCAGGCTCAAGGAAGCTTTCGGCCCCGAAGGGGGCAAGCAGGGACAAGGCGCCGGGCGTGCCGGTGGCGGCTCCGCCGCGCCGCGCCCCGGGCGGTCAGGCGGCGCGCCGGGCGGCAACGGGCAGCCCGGCAACGGGCAGGGTAACCGGGGCGGTTTCCGCCCGGGTGCCTCGCAGCCCGCCGCGGCGGCCTCAGCGTCTCCGGCCGCGGTCGCGCCTGCGGCGCCGTCAGCTGGCGGTGCCGCGCCAGTCGGCCAGCCCGAGTCGCCGCGCGCCGCTGCGGCTCCGGCCGCTCCGGCTGCGCCCGCACGCCCGGCCCCCCGGCCGGTCCCGCAGGCACCGGGTTCGTCCCGCCCCGAGGGGCCGGACGGGATCGCGGAGCCGCACGGCGGGACCGCCGCGCCGCAGGGCGGGAGTAGTGCGCCGCAGGGCGGGAGCACCGCACCGCGCCCGTCGGCGCCCCGGCCTGTGCCTCAGGTGCCGCAGGTCCCGCAGGGTGGCCGCGGTGGCCAGCCAGGCGGCCAGGGCGGTCAGCGGCCGGGCGGCAGCCCGCGTCCCGGCCCCCGGCCCGGCGGCAGCCAGCGTCCCGGCCCCCGGCCAGGCAACAATCCGTTCAGCTCTACGCCGACCGGCATGGGTTCGACCCCGCCCGCGCCCAGCCGTGGTCCTGCACCCGCAGGCCAGCCGGGTCACGGTACCGGCGCCCCGGCCGGGCGGCCAGGTGGCCAGACTGGGCGTCCGGGCACCCCGCCCGGCGGTCCGCGTCCCGGCCCCGGGCGTGGCCAGGGCCGTCCTGGCGGCCCCGGCGGTCCCGGTGACGGTGGCCCGCGTCCGGGTGGCCCGCGTCCGGGTGGTCCCCGTCCCAGCCCGATGAACATGCCGTCCCGGCCGGCTTCCTCCGGCCCGGGCCGGAGTGGCGGCCCCGGCGGCGGCCGTGGCGCGCCTGCGGGCGGCCGCGGTGGTCCCGGTGCGGGCGCAGGCGCACGTCCGGGCGGCGGTGGCCGTCCCGGTGGTGCGGGCCGTCCCGGCGGAGGCGGCGGCGGTGCCGGTGCCGGTGCCGGCGGCGGTGCGCGTCCGGGCATGGGTGCCCCGGCGCGTCCCGGTGGCGGTGGCCGGGGCCGGAGTGGCACGCAGGGAGCCTTCGGGCGCCCGGGCGGCCGTCCGTCCCGCGGCCGGAAGTCGAAGAAGCAGCGGCGCCAGGAGTTCGACAACATGCAGGCGCCGTCGATCGGCGGCGTGCAGGTTCCGCGCGGCAACGGGCAGGTCATCCGGCTGTCGCGAGGCGCGTCGCTGAGCGACTTCGCCGACAAGATCGGGGCCAACCCGGCCTCGCTGGTTCAGGTCATGTTCCACCTCGGTGAGATGGTGACCGCGACCCAGTCGGTCAACGACGAGACGCTGCAGCTGCTCGGGGCCGAGCTCAACTACAACGTGCAGGTGGTCTCGCCCGAGGAAGAGGACCGCGAGCTGCTCGAATCGTTCGACATCGAGTTCGGCGAGGACGAGGGCGGCGACGCCGACCTGGTGGCCCGGCCGCCGGTGGTGACGGTGATGGGTCACGTCGACCACGGCAAGACCAAGCTGCTCGACGCGATCCGGCACGCCAACGTGCAGGCGCGCGAGGCGGGTGGCATCACCCAGCACATCGGCGCCTACCAGGTGACCACCGAGGTCGATAACACCGAACGGAATATCACCTTCATCGACACCCCCGGTCACGAGGCGTTCACCGCCATGCGCGCCCGCGGCGCCGAGACCACCGACCTGGTGGTGCTCGTCGTGGCGGCCGACGACGGCGTGAAGCCGCAGACTACGGAGGCGCTGAACCATGCGCAGGCCGCGGGCGTGCCCATCGTGGTGGCGGTGAACAAGGTCGACAAGGAGGGCGCCGACCCGCAGCGGGTACGGGCCCAGCTGACCGAGTACGGCCTGGTCGCTGAGGAGTTCGGCGGCGACACCCAGTTCGTGGACGTGTCGGCCACCAAGCGCACCGGCCTCACCGAGCTGCTCGAGGCGATCATCCTGACCGCCGACGCCCAGCTGGACCTGCGGGCCAACCCGGAACAGGACGGGCAGGGCGTCGCGATCGAGGCGCACCTGGACAAGGGCCGCGGCCCGGTGGCGACCGTGCTCGTGCAGCGCGGCACACTGCACGTCGGCGACTCGATCGTCTGCGGTGAGGCCTTCGGCCGCGTCCGCGCGATGCTGGACGAGAACGGCGCCCCCGTCAGTGAGGCGCCGCCGTCCCGGCCCGTGCAGGTGCTCGGCCTGACCGCCGTGCCCGGCGCGGGTGACAACTTCCTGGTGGTCTCCGACGACCGGATGGCCCGGCAGATCGCCGAGCGCCGGGAGGCACGCGAGCGCAGCGCGCAGTTCGCCCAGCGGCGGCGGCGCGTCACGCTCGAGGACCTCGAGTCGGCGCTCAAGGCCGGCGAGCGCGAAGAGCTCCTGCTCATCATCAAGGGTGACGTCTCCGGTTCGGTGGAGGCCCTGGAGGATGCGCTGCTCAAGATCGACGTCGGCGAGGAGGTTGGCCTGCGCGTGATCGGCCGCGGTGTCGGTGCGATCACCCAGGACGATGTCAACCTGGCCATCGCCTCCGACGCGGTGATCATCGGCTTCAACGTCCGGCCTGCGGGCCGGGCGGGCGAGCTGGCTCAGCGCGAGGGCGTGGACATCCGCTACTACTCGGTCATCTACCAGGCGATCGACGAAGTGGAAGCCGGGCTCAAGGGCATGCTCAAGCCGGAGTTCGAGGAGGCCCAGCTCGGGACCGCGGAGGTCCGCGAGGTGTTCCGGGTGCCGCGGGTCGGCAACGTGGCCGGCTGCCTGGTGCGGTCGGGCACGATCCACCGCGGCAGCAAGGCGCGCCTGATCCGGGACGGCGTGGTCGTGTCGGACAACCTCAGCGTGGACTCGCTGCGCCGCTTCAAGGACGACGCCACCGAGGTGCGCGAAGGCTACGAGTGCGGTATTGGCATCGGATACAACGACATCAAGGTCGAGGACGTCATCGAGACGTACGAGATGCGGGAGAAGCCCCGCGCCTGATGGGCTGATCGCCGGGGCCGGGGATGCTGCTGATCGGGCAGCGTCCCCGGCCGCCCGCCGGCCGGAGGATTCCGTATGTACGTCGCCGCGCTGACCCTGGACGTCCTGCTCGGCGACGTACGCTCGCTGAAGCAGAAGCGTTCGGTGGTCCGGCCGCTCGTCGCGGAACTGCGGCGGCGCTACCCCGGCGCCTCCGTGGCCGAGACGGGTCACCTCGACCTGCACCGGCGGGCGGAGATCGGTGTGGCGGTGGTGTCGGCCACGGCCGCGCACGCGGCTGAGATGCTGGCCGGGTGTGAGCGCATGGTGGCGGGACGCCCCGAAATCGAGCTGCTGTCGGCCCGGCAGCGGCTCTACAGTGAAGAGGAGTGACGGAGCATGGATGCCGCACGGGCGCACCGGCTAGGTGACCGGATCAGCCAGATCGTGGCCGAGATGCTGGAAATGCGGATCAAGGATCCGCGGCTGGGTTTCGTCACCGTCACCGAAGCCCGGCTGACCAACGACCTGCGCGAGGCGACCGTTTTCTACACCGTGTACGGCTCGCCCGAGCAGCAGGCGGAGACGGCCGCGGCGCTGGAGAGCGCCACCGGCCTGATCCGCTCAGAGATCGGGAAGCAGACCGGGCTACGGCACACCCCGTCGCTGGCCTTCGTCGCCGACGCGATACCGGATAACGTGCGGCACATCGAGGAACTGGTCGAGGCGGCCCGGCACGCCGACGAGGACCTGGCCCGCATCCGGGAGGGTGCGGTACCGGCGGGCGACCCCGACCCGTACCGGAAGCCGCCCGGCGACGAGGACGAATGACCGCCGCCAGGAGGCGCGACGGACCCGGTGGGCCCGCCGTGCCAGGCGGGCCCGGCACGGCCAGCGGGCTGGTCATCGTGGACAAACCGGCCGGGATGACGTCGCACGACGTCGTCGCGCGGATCCGGCGGATGGCGGGCACCCGCCGGGTCGGCCACGCCGGCACCCTCGATCCGATGGCGACCGGCGTGCTGGTCGTCGGCGTGGAGAAGGCCACCCGGCTGCTCGGCCACCTGGCCATGGCCGATAAGGAGTACCTGGCCACCATCCGGCTAGGCCAGGCCACCAGCACCGACGATGCCGAAGGCGACGTCATCGCGAGCGCCAGCGCGGCCGGCCTCACCGAGCAGGCGGTACGCGCCGCGGTCGCGCCGCTGACCGGTGACATCCAGCAGGTCCCGCCGGGCGTGAGCGCGATCAAGGTAGCCGGGAAGCGTGCCTACCGGCTCACCCGGGAGGGCAACGCGCCTGAGCTAGCGGCCCGGCCCGTGACGGTGGCCTCCTTCGATATCACCCGGATCCGCCGGCACGGTGACCTGCTCGACGCCGACGCGGCGGTGACCTGCTCCAGCGGCACCTATGTCCGCGCCCTGGCCCGTGACCTGGGGCTGGCGCTGGGCGTGGGCGGCCACCTGACCGCGCTGCGCCGGGTCCGCTCCGGCAGTTACCGGATCGAGGCGGCGCGGGCGCTCGGCGAGCTGGCCGCGGACTTCACCCTGACGCCGCTGGCCGAGGCGGCCGCGGCCGCGTTCCCGCGGCTTGACCTGACCGAGGACCAGGCCCGCAAGGTCGCGCACGGCGCCCGGCTGCCGGCCGCCGGGCTGGGCAGCGCCCCGGCCGCAGTGTTCGGCCCGGACGGCGCGCTGATCGCGCTGATGCGCGAGGAGAACGGCCAGGCCCGCCCGCTCGCCGTGTTCGTGTCCTGACCCGCCCGGGCCGAACGGGGATGCGATGACACGGTCTGCGCCGTTCGCATGGCAGTCTTGGACCAAGGGTGGCCAGCCCTGCCCTGACGACCCGATGATCGCGTGAAGGACCGGAAAGGAGCGGAGCGTGCACCGCTGGTACGGCCTCGATGAGGTGCCGGAAGACTGGGGTGCGTCCGTCGTCACCATCGGCGTGTTCGATGGCGTGCACCGTGGCCATCAGCGCATTGTCGGCCGCGCCGTCGAGATGGCCGCCGAGGGGGCCGGACCGGGCTCCGTGGCGGTGGGGAGCCCGCCGGGCCGGCGGCTGCCTGTCGTCGTGGTGACCTTCGACCCGCATCCGGACGAGGTGGTGCGGCCGGGCTCCCACCCCCCGTTCCTGTGCACCGCGCGCCGGCGTGCCGAACTGCTGGCCGGCCTGGGCGTCGACGCCGTGTGCATGCTGCCGTTCACCTACGAGTTCTCTCAGCTCGGCCCGGATGAGTTCGTGCGGACCGTGCTGGTCGGCCGGCTGCACGCGGCCGACGTGGTGGTGGGGGAGAATTTCCGGTTCGGCCACCGCGCCGCCGGTGATGTGCCGCTGCTGGCCAAGCTGGGCGAGAAGTACGACTTCACCGCCGAGGGAGTGCCGCTGCTCGTGGCGGATGGGGTCACGATCTCCTCGAGCTACATCCGGGAGCGGCTGGAGGCGGGGGAGGTGCGGCTCGCGGCGGCGGCGCTCGGCCGCCTGCACCGCGTGGAGGGAGTGGTCGTCCGCGGGCACATGCGCGGCCGGTCGCTCGGCTTCCCGACCGCCAACCTGGAGTGCCCGCCGCACACCGCCATCCCCGGGGACGGCATCTACGCGGGCTGGCTGCTCAGCCTGACCGCCGGCGGCGAGGAAGAGGACCGCTGGCCGGCCGCGATATCCGTCGGGCCGAACGTGACGTTCAACGAAGCCGAGCGAACCGTCGAGGCCTACGCCCTGGATCGTGACGACCTGGACCTCTACGGCGCGCACGTGGCCATCGACTTCTCCGCCCGGCTGCGCGGCACGGTCCGCTTCGACTCCATCGACGACCTCATCACCCAAATGCGCCGCGACGTCGCCGAAGCCCGCACCCTCCTCACCGGGAACAATCCCCCCTAACCAGCAGTTACTACCGAGTAGCTAGTTTGTTAACGAAATACCACCGCGGGCTGTGGCGAGGGGCTCGTTACCGGTCCAGCGACCCGGGCCTCGGGCCCGGTGAGCGGCCGGTGTGTCGGGGAGAACCACAATCGGGGCGCGAAGCGCAGCGGGGGGCTCGGGGGGTCGTCCCCCCGTGATAACGTGAAACGTTGCTGGCTTTGTGCCGGCAGGGTCTGCTGCACCCTCATGCGGCGGCCCGGGGGACCAGCCTGGCCCGGAGATCTCAGGCGGCCGATGGCCGCGGGGCCCTTCGTGAAACGCCGGTCCCAGCACCGAAACACCCCGAACGGCGTCCAGCCGCGCAGCGGACGGCGCCGGGACGGGCCATACCGACAGCCCGATTTTAAGGAGCCACGTGCCGCTCGACACTGCCGTCACGAGGGAGATCATCGCGGAGCACGCGACCGCTGAGGGTGACACCGGTTCGCCGGAAGTCCAGGTCGCACTGCTGACCCGCCGGATCAACGACCTGACCGAGCACCTCAAGGTGCACAAGCATGACCACCACAGCCGCCGTGGCCTGCTGCTCCTCGTGGGGCGCCGCAGGCGGCTGCTGAAGTACCTGGCGAAGAAGGACATCACCCGCTACCGTGCGCTTATCGAGCGCCTGGGCCTGCGCCGGTAACGGGGCAGGACACGTGAGCCGGGTGGGACGACCCGCCCGGCCTGCTGACATAACTGCATAGAAGCTATAGAGAGACATCCCGCGGCCCGGTTCCGAGCGAGGGCCGGTCCTCGGTAGTGGTCCCCGGGTCCGCCCCTTCGCGGACAGAGCCGAGGACTTCAATCGAAGACCGGCTGCAGGCCCCGGCGGGTGACGCCCCGGCAGAGACAGGGCGGTCGCCCGCCCCGGCTGCACCCCTTCGCAGGGAGACCCGGGGGAACATTCCCCCAGCCACAACGGGACGGGCAATGCGGGATTCACCGCAAGGAGGTCTCACCCGTGGAGGGTGTGTACAGCGCCGAGGCCGTTATCGATAACGGCTCGTTCGGCATTCATAAGCTCCGGTTCGAGACGGGCAAGCTGGCCAAGCTGGCCGCCGGATCGGCCGTCGTCTACCTGGACGACGAAACGATGGTCCTGTCCGCGACGACCGCGGGCAAGCAGCCCCGTGAGGGCCTTGATTTCTTCCCGCTCACCGTGGACGTGGAGGAACGGATGTACGCGGCGGGCCGGATCCCCGGCTCGTTCTTCCGGCGTGAGGGGCGGCCGTCCGAGGACGCGATCCTTACCTGCCGCCTCATCGACCGGCCGCTGCGCCCCTCGTTCGTGAAGGGCCTGCGGAATGAGGTCCAGATCGTCGAGACGATCATGGCCCTGAACCCGGATCACCTGTACGACGTGGTGGCGATCAACGCCGCCTCGCTGTCGACGCAGATCGCCGGGCTGCCGTTCTCGGGCCCGATCGGCGGCGTCCGGGTGGCGCTGATCAAGGGCCAGTGGGTCGCGTTCCCCAACTACTCCCAGCTCGAAGAGGCCACGTTCGACATGGTGGTCGCGGGACGCGTCACCGACAGCGGCGACGTGGCGATCATGATGGTCGAGGCGGAGTCGACGCCGAAGACGCTGTCCCTGCTCGCCACCGAGGACAGCGGCGCGGTGGCGCCGACCGAGGAGATCGTCGCGCAGGGCCTGGACGCGGCCAAGCCATTCATCAGGATCCTGGTCGAGGCACAGCAGCAGGTGGCCGCGCAGGCGTCCAAGGAGACCCGGGAGTTCCCGATCTTCCTGGACTACACCGAGGACATCTACGAGGCGCTCGTCAGCGAGTTCTCCGACGAGCTGGCCAAGGTGCTGACGATCGCCGGCAAGCAGGAGCGCGAGGCCGAGACCGACCGGGTCAAGGCGCTGGCCAAGGAGCGGCTCGGTGCCCGCTTCGAGGACCGGGAGAAGGAGATCAGCGCCGCGTTCCGCTCGCTGACCAAGAAGCTGGTGCGGGAGCGGATCATCCGCGACGGCGTCCGTATCGACGGCCGCGGCCTGGCCGACATCCGGCAGCTCTCCGCCGAGTCGCACGCGCTGCCCCGGGTGCACGGCTCCGCGCTGTTCCAGCGTGGTGAGACCCAGGTTCTGGGGGTCACCACCCTGAACATGCTGCGCATGGAGCAGATGATCGACACGCTCAACCCGGAGCGCACCAAGCGTTACATGCACAACTACAACATGCCGCCCTACTCGACCGGGGAGACCGGCCGGGTGGGCTCGCCCAAGCGCCGCGAGATCGGCCACGGTGCGCTCGCTGAGCGCGCCCTGGTACCGGTGCTGCCGACGCGCGAGGAGTTCCCGTACGCCATCCGCCAGGTGTCCGAGGCGATCAGCTCCAACGGCTCCACCTCGATGGGCTCGGTCTGCGCCTCGACGATGTCGCTGCTGGACGCGGGTGTGCCGCTGAAGGACATGGTGGCCGGCATCGCGATGGGCCTCATCCACGAGGGCGGCGAGTACGTCACGCTCACCGATATCCTCGGCGCGGAGGACGCGTTCGGCGACATGGACTTCAAGGTCGCCGGGACGCAGGAGCTGATCACCGCGCTTCAGCTGGACACGAAGCTGGACGGTATCCCCGCCTCCGTGCTCGGCTCGGCGCTGACCCAGGCCCGTGCGGCCCGGCTGACGATCCTCGACGTGATGCGCGGCGCGATCTCCGCCCCCGGCGAGATGAGCCCGTACGCGCCGCGGATCATCACGATCAAGGTCCCGGTGGACAAGATCGGTGAGGTCATCGGCCCCAAGGGCAAGATGATCAACTCGATTCAGGACGACACGGGTGCCGAGATCACGATCGAGGACGACGGCACGATCTACGTCGGCGCGACCGACGGGCCGTCCGCGGAAGCGGCCCGGGCGGCGATCAACGCGATCGCCAACCCGCACATGCCCGAGATCGGCGAGCGGTTCCTGGGCACGGTCGTGAAGACCACCACGTTCGGGGCGTTCATCTCGCTGCTGCCCGGCAAGGACGGCCTGCTGCACATCACGCAGATCCGCAAGCTGCACGGCGGCAGGCGGATCGAGAACATTGACGACGTCATCAAGGTGGGCGACAAGATCCAGATCGAGATCCGCGAGATCGACGACCGGGGCAAGCTGTCGCTGGTTCCGGTGGAGGTCGTCGAGCGTGAGGCGGCGGGTGAGGACCTGTCCGGCCACGCTGGCGACGGTGACCGGGCTCCGCGCGACCGCGACCGCGGTGACCGCGGCGACCGCCCTGACCGGGGCGACCGTGACGGGCAGCACCGGACGCGGCAGCGCAACCGCGGGCACCGCGACCAGTGAGCGGCGGCACAGGGCCCGGCGACGGCGTGCCCGCTGACGGCGTGACCGTGCGCCGGACCGTGCTCCCCGGCGGGCTCAGGGTCATCACCGAGTCCCTGCCGGCGGTCCGGTCCGTCGCGCTCGGCATCTGGGTCGGGGTGGGTTCCCGGGACGAGGACGTCCGGCACGCGGGGGCCACCCACTACCTGGAGCACCTGCTGTTCAAGGGCACCAAACGGCGGACGGCGCTGGAGATCTCCTCGGAGATGGACGCCGTCGGCGGCGAGATGAACGCCTTCACCACGAAGGAGTACACCTGCTACTTCGCGCGGGTGCTCGACGCCGACCTGCCGCTGGCCGCCGACATCCTGTCCGACATGGTCACGAACTCGCTGATCACGCCGCAGGATGTGGACGCCGAGCGCAACGTGGTGCTCGAAGAGATCGCCATGAACGACGACGATCCGACGGACACCGTGCACGAGGCGTTCGCCGCGCACTTGTTCGGCGATACCCCGCTCGGCCGCCCCGTGCTCGGCACCGTGGAGTCGATCAACACGATCACCCGCGACCGGATCGACGAGCACTACCGGGCCAGGTACGGCCCGGAGCGCCTCGTCGTGGCCGCGGCGGGCAGCCTGGACCACGACGACCTCGTGGAGCAGGTCCGGCAGTCGTTCGGCCCGGTGCTGCAGGGGGAGGTCGAGCCCGCCCCGGCCCGCCTGAGCGGCGAGTACGCGCAGCCCGGCCATAACCCGGGCAGCGGCCTGCGCCTGGTCTCGCGCGGGATCGAGCAGGCCAACCTGGTGCTCGGCTGCGAGGGACTGTCCCGCAACGATGGCCGCCGGTACGCCCTCGGCGTGCTCAACGCGGCCCTCGGTGGCGGCATGTCCTCCCGGCTGTTCCAGGAGATCCGGGAGAAGCGGGGCCTGGCCTACTCGGTCTACAGCTTCGCGTCGCAGCACGCCGACACCGGCATGTGGGGCATCTACGTCGGCTGCCTGCCGTCCAAGGCCGACGAGGTGCTGTCCATCTGCACCAGCGAGGTGGAGAAGCTGGTGTCCGGCGGTCTCACCGACGCCGAACTGGAGCGCGGCAAGGGCCAGATGCGGGGCTCCATCGTGCTCGGCCTGGAGGACCCGTCGTCCCGGATGAGCCGGCTGGGCAAGTCCGAGCTGGTCTACCCGCGGCTGGAGCCGGTCGACGAGACGCTCGCGGCGATCGAGGCCGTCACGCACGACGACATCCGTGCGGTCGCCGCCGAGGTCCTCGGCCGCCCGAAGGCCCTGGCCGTAGTCGGCCCGTTCGACGAGGCCGAAACCTTCGGCGGCATCCTCGGCTGACCGCGCCGCGTACCGCCATCGGGGCGGCTTTTCCGCGGCATCCGCGGAAAAGCCGCCCCGTTCTCGTGCTACCCCCATATCGGCACCCGCCGCCCCGGGCAGGCGGATCGGTGGTAGCTATAAGGGGCAGATGCTGGTCCGGGAGAAAGTGGGCGTCATGATCAGGGTGGGAGTGCTCGGTTCACACGGCCGGATGGGGAGCGAGGTCTGCCGGGCCGTGACCGCGACCGAGGATCTCGCGATCGCCGCCGACGTGGACGAGGGGGACGCGCTCGACGTGCTGACCCGCTGCGACGTCCTCGTTGACTTCACCCACCCGGGCGTGGTCATGGACAACCTGCGCTGGTGCATCGATCACGGGCTGGACACCGTCGTCGGCACGTCCGGCTTCGGCGAGGACCGGCTCGGCCAGGTGCGCCGGTGGCTGGACGAAGCTCCCGGCGCACGCGTGCTCATCGCGCCGAACTTCTCCGTCGGGGCCGTCCTGATGATGCGGTTCGCCGCCCAGGCCGCGCGCTTCTTCGACTCCGCCGAGGTCATTGAATTGCACCACGCGGGCAAGGCGGACGCCCCGTCCGGCACGGCGCTGCGGACCGCCACCATGATCAGCCGGGCCCGCGAGGCGGCCGGCCTCGGTGCCCCGCCCGACGCCACCGCCTCGTCCCTGCCGGGAGCCCGCGGCGCGGTCGTCGACGATGTGCACGTGCACTCGGTGCGCGTGGCCGGCCTGGTCGCCCACCAGGAGGTGCTGCTCGGCGGGCACGGCGAGACGCTGACCATCCGGCACGACTCGCTCGACCGCGCGTCCTTCATGCCCGGCGTCCTGCTCGCCATCCGCCAGATCGGCTCGCTGCCCCCGGGCCTGACCGTCGGCCTGGAATCCCTCCTGAACCTCGAGTAGGCCGCTACGGCGAGGCGATCGCTACCGGCCCAGCGAACCGGGCCTTGCGCCCGGTGAGTGGCCGGTGTGCCGGCGAAGTACCACCGCGCGGGCGCGGAGCGCAGCGGGGGGTACGGGGGGTCGCCCCCCCGGAGATGACTGCGAGCCGGGCCGTCAGGCCCGGCGAGCGCCGGTGTGTCGGCGAAGTACCACCGCGCGGGCGCGGAGCGCATTCGGGGGGTTCCGGGGGGTCGCCCCCCGGGCTAGCACCGCCTAGACCTCGCCGAACAGGCGGTCGCCGGCGTCGCCCAGGCCGGGGAAGATGTAACCGCGCTCGTCCAGCCGCTCGTCCACCGCGGCGGTGACCACCCGGATCGTGGCCGAATGGTCCCCGGGGAATGCCTCCGCCAGGCGCTTCAGCCCTTCCGGCGCGGCGAGCAGGGCCACCGCCGTGACCGACGTGACCCCACGCTCCGCCAGCATGGCGATCACGGTCTTCAGGGTGCCGCCGGTGGCGAGCATCGGGTCCAGGACGAACGCCTCACGGCCGGTCAGGTCGGCGGGCAGCCGGTCCGCGTAGGTGGACGCGACCAGCGACTCCTCGTCCCGGACCAGCCCCACGAAGCCGACGTCGGCCATCGGCAGCAACCGGATCATGCCGTCGAGCATGCCGATGCCGGCCCGCAGTACGGGCACGATGAGGGGCGGCGGGCTGTCCACCCTGACTCCGGCTGATTCGCCGAGCGGGGTCACCACGGTGACCGGCTGGACGCGGATCTCCCGGGTCGCCTCGTAGGCCAGCAGCGTGACGAGTTCGTCGGTGAGCCGCCGGAAGGTGGCGGTCTCGGTGCCAATGTCGCGCAGCGCCGTCAGCTTGTGCGTGACCAGCGGGTGATCGATAACCAGAGTTTCCACGGGTCAAGTGTGGCAGGCCCCGCCACCCCCGCCACCCCCGGCTGCGCAGGTCCTTACAGAGTCCGCCGCGCAGGCCGGCCCGGCCGACTGGCGCAGGTCCGCTTCGATCGCGCGGGCCGTGTGCAGCAGCGGTTCCAGCAGGTCGTCCACGACCTGCTCCATGCTGCGCCGCCCGGCGTGGGTCGAGACGTTGACGGCAGCGATGACGTGGCCATCGCCGTCCCGGATCGGCGCGGCCACCGAGCGCAGTCCCTCCTCCAGCTCCTGGTCGACCAGCGCCCAGCCCTGCGCACGGATCTGGGCCAGCTCGGCCCGCAGCAGGGCCGGGTCGGCTTTCGTGTGCGGGGTCAGCGGCCGCAGCGTGGTCGACGCCAGGTAATGGCCCAGCCAGTCCGCGGGCTTGTCGGCCAGCATGACCCGGCCCATCGAGGTCGCGTAGGCGGGGAACCGGGTGCCGACGCTGATCGCGACGGTCATGATCCGCCGGGTCGGCACCCGCGCGATGTAGACGACGTCGTCGCCGTCCAGCTGGGAGACCGACGACGACTCACGGACCTGTTCCACCAGCTGCTCCAGGTGCGGCATCGCGACCTCCGGCAGCGACAGGCTGGACAGGTAGGCGTAGCCGAGCTCGAGAATCTTCGGCCGCAGCGAGAACTGGCTGCCTTCCAGCCGCATGTACCCGAGATCCACCAGCGTGTGCAGGAAGCGCCGGGCCGCGGCGCGGCTCAGGCCGGTCCGCACCGCAACCTCGCTCAGGCTGAGCTTGGGGTGGTCCCCGTCGAAGGCGCGGATCACGGACAGGCCGCGTTCCAGCGACTGGATGAAGTCAGCGTCGCGAACGCCTGTATCGCTCACCGGGGACTCCCGACCTCGCAGCTGCGCACCGGCCGTGTGCGCAGCACGAACATACGTGCCGACCGGCGGGTGAGGGAAATCTCCCGGTCGTTCCTTTGACACCGCAGGCCCTTCCCCCTAGTTTCGCCAAAAGAACCAACGTTCGGATAACGCACATCCGGGCACATCGTCGGGCGCACCTCCAGGCCCGCGGTCCGCTGCGGGCGGTGGAACGGTCCAGGGCAGGCAACGGAGCAGTCATGGCACTTATGGACGAGGCGGCGTGGCGGGGCAAGATCTTCCTGGGCGGCTGGACCGCCGGCGGCGGCGGTGATGCCCCGGTCATCGAGCCCGCGACGGGCCAGGAGATCGGCCGGATCGGGATGGCTGCGCCCGCGGACGTCGAACGCGCCGCGCAGGTCGCGGCGGCGGCCCAGCCGGCGTGGGCCGCGCGGCCGCACACCGAGCGGTCCGCCATCCTGCGCAGAGCCGCGGACCTCTGGCTGGCCAGCGCGACCGAGATCGAGCCGTGGGGCATCCGGGAAAACGGCAAGATCCCGCCCGCCATGCAGTTCGAGACGCACGTGGCCACGCAGGAAATCTACGAGGCGGCCACGCTGCCGTCCCGGCCCTACGGCGAGCTGCTGCCCAGCGAGCAGCCCCGGCTCAGCTTCGCCGAGCGGATCCCGGTCGGCGTGGTCGGCGTGATCGCCCCGTTCAACTTCCCGCAGATCCTGTCCATCCGTTCGGTCGCTCCCGCGCTGGCCCTGGGCAACGCGGTCATCCTCAAGCCGGATCCGCGCACCGCCGTCTCCGGGGGTGCCGTGCTGGCCCGGGTCTTCGAGGAGGCGGGGCTGCCGGCCGGGCTGCTGCACGTGCTCCCGGGCGGGGTGGACGTCGGCGAGGCCCTGATCGAAGAGCCCCTGGTCCGGGTCATTTCGTTCACCGGCTCCACTGCCGCGGGGCGGCGTGTCGGTGAGCTGGCCGCGCGTCACCTCAAGCGCGTCCACCTGGAGCTGGGCGGCAACTCCGCGCTCATCGTGCTGGACGACGCCGATCTCGACCGCGCCGCCTCCGCGGGCGCGTGGGGCTCGTTCCTGCACCAGGGGCAGATCTGCATGACCACCGGGCGGCACCTGGTGCAGCAGGGCAGCTATGAGGACTACGTGAGCCGCCTGGCCGTGAAGGCCAGTCACCTGCCGGTCGGCAACCCGGCCACCGAGCAGGTCGCGCTCGGGCCGATCATCGACGAGCGGCAGCGCGACAAGGTGCACAGCCTGGTGACCGCCAGTGTGGACGCTGGGGCCCGGCTGGCCGCCGGCGGTACCTTCGACGGGCTGTTCTACCGGCCGACGGTGCTGGCCGACGTCTCCCCGCAGATGCCGGCGTACGCCAGTGAGGTCTTCGGGCCGGTGGCCCCGGTGGTGCCGTTCGCCACCCCCGACGAGGCGGCCAAGCTCGCGGCCGACAGCGAGTACGGGCTGTCGCTCGGCATCCTGACCGGCGACGTCATGCGCGGCCTGGACCTGGCCCGCCGCATCCCCACCGGTATCGTGCACATCAACGACCAGACCGTCGACGACGAGCCCAACATCCCCTTCGGCGGCCTGCTCGGCTCCGGCACCGGGGCCCGTTTCGGTGGCACCGCGAACCTGGAGGCGTTCACCGAGACCCGCTGGGTGACGGTCCGCGGCGATATCACCCCGTACCCGTTCTAGGGGGCGCCGATGACCGCCGAACGCAGCCAGGTCGGCATCGTCGGGGCCGGGCCCGCCGGGCTGCTGCTGTCCCACCTGCTCGCCCTGGCCGGGATCGATTCGGTCGTGGTCGAGGCGCGCAGCCGCGTCTACTGTGAGGCCCGGCAGCGGGCCCGCGTACTCAGCCGCGTGCCTGAACCGGGTGTGGCGGGCGACCCATTTCTCCTGGTGGATGACGTCGATGCTGCACGTGCCGCCGGGCCGCGACGAGATGGAGGAACAGCTGCAGCTGTCCCAGCTGCGGTACGTCACCGCCTCCCGGGCCGCGGCCACCACGCTGGCGGAGAACTACGCCGGTTACCCGCCGCTGCGCAGCGGCCTTCTCGCCTGAGCCGGTAAGCCCAGCCCGACGTGGTGCCGGGGCCCGCGGGCCCGGGCGCGCAGCGCCGACAGGGCGGCTTGCACCCCGGTCTCGGTCAGCGTGAGCGGCTCGCGGGAGGCGCGCCCGGTGTAGAGCAGGTGCAGCGCCCATAGCCGGTGCCGCAGTGCGTGGATCTCGCGCCGGACGGCGTCGCTGAGGCCGCCGCGCGCGGTCCAGCCTTCCTCGGCGTGGATCCGGGCCAGGTGCCGGGTCAGCTCCTCGTACCCAGCCGGCCCGCTGACCAGCAGGAACAGCAGGCTGGCCTCGTGCACGGCGACCGCGAAATCGGGGCGCGTCCCGTCGTCCGCGCCGACCAGGGCGGCCGTGCCGATCCGCCACCGGGCCTCGCGGTCCTCGATCATCAGCCGGCCCGTCCGGGTCAGCACCAGGCTGGGGCCGCTGCGCCGGACCGCGCCCATCTCGCCCTGGGCCAGCCCGCGCAGCGTGTGCAGCGGGAAGACGTCGAGTTCCTGCCGCAGCGCGCCGGCCAGCTGCTCGCGCCAGCCGAACATGTCCACCGCCTCGGTGACCAGCGCGGGCGGGATGTAGTAACGGGCCGTCAGCCGCAGGCCCACGTCGGCGTGCCCGAGCAGCCAGCTCAGGGTGGGCAGCGCGTCATCCGGCGGCTCGGCCTCCTCCAGCAGCCGGGGGAGCACCGCGGCCGCGAGCCGGGAGCGCTCACCCGGCCGGCTGTGGGCCCATGCGTCCATCCGTTCGGTATGAATACGGGCCAGCCACGTCCCGCTGGCCCCGGGCGCGTGATGGGCGCCGGCCCGGTGCCTGCCCGGGATGGCCCGGCCCGGCCCGCCGCCCGCGGGATGCCGGCGCGCCGGGTCGTTCCAGCCCGCCTGGCCGTCGCGCGCCTGGGGAGGCGTGGTGAGCCAGCGGTCGATCAGCGCGGTCCGCTTGGCCCGCCAGCCGCGGCTCCCGGAGGACAGCTCACCCGAGGCGATCGCGAGTTCGACCGCGGCGGCGCACGCGTCGTACGCGGCCCGCTCGTCCGGTCCCATCACCGACCCCCAACTCAGCAGGCCCGTGTCCGACGGCGCGGTGCTGGAGTTCTCCATCGCCTCGGCGTACGCGGCGATGCCCGTGTCGTGGCCGTCGCCGTAGGCGGTGAGGATCGTCTCGGTGCGCGGGCACAGGCAGACCTCGGCGTACCGTTCCATGCCGACCATGGAGAACAGCCGCCCGAGGGCACGGGTCACCGCGATGAGCTCCCCGGTCGTCATGGGCCATTTGACCGGGAGGGCATACCAGACGAATTCCTGCAGCTTGAGCTGGGAGACGCTCTCCAGCCCTTCACCGTTGGTGAGCCAGCTGAGGGCAGCCTTCGCCTCGTCCGCCGCCTCGGGGTCCTCTCTCGCCAGCGCGTTGAGGGCCTGGGCCTCGGTCATCATGCGGCCAGTTTGCCGCAGGAACCCCCCAGGCGGCTAGACGAGGATTGATTCCGGCTCCGGCACCGGTTTTCCGGCACAATGACCGGGTGAGCGGAATCTACGACGAGCCGGAACTGTACGAGCTCGCCTGCGCCTACCGCGACGTCCGCGGTGATGTCGACGCCCTGGAACGCTGGTACCTGCGGCACGCGACGCTTGCCGGCCCGGACGGCGGTGGCCCCGGTTCGGTGCTGGAGCTCGCGGCCGGGCCGGCCGATCACTCGCTGGAGCTGGCCCGGCGCGGCGTCCGCGCGGTCGCGCTGGATCTCAGCCCGGCGATGTGCGCCCGGGCCCGTGACAAGGCGCGGCGCGAGGGGCTTGACCTGGAGGTCGTGCACGCCGACATGCGTGACTTCGCCCTGCCGCAGCGGTTCGGCCTGGTCATCACGATGCTGAACTCGGTGTGCCACCTGATGGACCTCGACGACCTGGTGGCCCATCTGCGGGCGGCGGCGGCGCACACCACGCCCGGCGGCCTCTACATCATGGAGCTGGCCCACCCCGCGGATGTCCTGACCATGGTGCCGCGGACCAGTTCCGAGTGGGACAGCGACCTCGGCGCCCGCCAGGTGCACGTGCGCTGGGGCGGCGGCGACGACGCGATCGACCCCGTTACCCAGGTGACCAGGGAACACGTCCTGATCACGGTGCGCGACGGGGCAGGCTCCCGTACCCTCGCCGACGTGGTGCCGAACCGGTTCTGGACCGGCACCGAGGTCACCGCGGCGGTCCGGCTGGCGGGTGGCTTCACCGTGGCCGCGTGCTACGGCGACTTCGCGGACGGGGTGAGTGTGTCCGCACCGGAGGCGTGGCGCATGATCATCGTCCTGCGCCGCGAGTAGCCCGCGCCGGGCCGCTCGCCCGCGCCGGGCCGTCAGGCGTTGGGGACCGGGAAGCGCAGCAGCGCGCCGATGTCGTCCCGCAGCGGGGGCTCCCCGGCCGGCACCATGAACAGCGCGGCGTCGGTCCCGGCCGTGGCGCGCACCAGCGCGGCGTCCAGCCGGTCCCGGTGCACCTCGCTTACGCCCCAGTCGCGCAGCTCCTGTTCGGTCAGGCCCACCTCGGCCAGCGCGGCGCCGATCCAGGCCGGTGCGGAGGACCAGGCGGGCCCGGGAGCGTCCGGGTCGTCGCCCAGATAATCGCCGCCGAGGAAGAGCTCGCTGACCGCCCCGTCGCGCAGCGCGGTCACCGTTTCGGCCAGCCCTTCGGTCGCGCTGCCGGCGCCGAGCCGGCTGCGGTAGGTCTCCAGCCGGCGCCGGCAATCGGCCGTCTCCAGCTCGCTCAGCACCTGCTCGGCCGCCTCGGCCAGCTCATCGGAGTCCACCGGCACCTCGCGGTCCACCAGGACGGCCTTGCTGGCCAGGTCGGCGGGCAGCTTGCTGACCAGCAGCTCCCGCGCCCGCACGTCGCCGGCCACGATGATCGCCTCGGGTACGGCGCCGGCCGCCGCCTGCACCACCGCGCCGGCGAGCTCCTTGGCGTTGGTCTCCCAGGCTTCCTCGGCCGAGCGCTGGTGCTCCAGCTGGGCCCAGCCGCCCAACTTCGTCTTGTGGACCGGCCAGCCGGTCCCGTCGACGGTTTCCTTCGTGACGTCGTCGGCGGTGCGGACGGCGAGGACATCCCCGCCGGCCTTGTTCGCGCTGACCAGCAGGTGCGGCGGCCGCGGCGGGGACTGGATGAGCAGCGGCAGCACGTCCGGCAGCCGGGCCCAGCGGCCCATCTCGCGCAATGGCACGCCGGGCAGCCGTACCGCCAGCGGCGCCGTGCCATCCCGGCCGAAGGCCGCGGTGCCCGGCGCCGTCCGGCCCGGGCCGGTGATGAACTCCCCCAGTGCGTTGAGGGTGGCCGCATCGGCCCCGGCCCGCGCCATCTCTTCGCGGACGTCCCGCCAGCGGACGTCGACGGCGTGCGCGTCCGGGCCGTGGCCGGTCCCCGACGTGTCGAGGTACACCGACGCAAAGCTGCCTGTGCTCGCGTACAGCGGCCGGAGAAATGTCAGCTCCACCTGCGGTACCTCCTCGTCTGGGACCGGGACTGCGCTCGCGCTCACCCGGGCCCGTCCGCCGGCGAACCGGTCCCCGGCGGTGGGCCGAGGACCCGGTTCAGGTAAGGATTAGTAAACCTCCCCGCCGGGTCGGCCTCGTCACGGGCCCGCACGAAGTCAACGAACCGGGGATAGAGCTCCCGCAGCCGGGCCGCGTCCAGGGTGTGCAGCTTCCCCCAGTGCGGCCGTCCGCCCACTCCGGCCACGGTCGACTCGAACAGCGCGAAGTAGGCCGCATGCGGCAGGCCGACGTACTGGTGAATCGCGATGTAGGCGGGGTCACGGCCGTGCGCCGTCGACGGCCAGATGTCGTCGGCCGCGGCGACGCGCACCTCGACCGGGAACATCACCGGGTCGGCCAGCTTGGGTACCTCGCGGCGCAGTTCGGCCAGCACGTCCGGGGCGGCCGCGGCGGGAATGGCGTACTCGGACTCGACGAACCTGACCCGCCGCGGCGTGGTGAAGACCCGCCCCCGCCGCATCCCATCCCGGACTTTGGCCTGTTTGTGCTGTGATGACAGCAGGAATCGCACAAGTTCGAGGCGCGGTGCGGAGGCGGGCGGGATGGCGGCGTCACTGGTACTGCTCAACGGGCGGCTGTGGTCCCCAAACGGCGTCGGGGCAGGATGTGACGCGATCGTCGTGCGGGACGGCCGGATCGCCGCGGTGACCAGCTCCGCGGCGGCCCGCGCGGTGGCCGGGGCGGCCACGCGCGTCATCGACCTGAAGGGGCGGCTGGCCGTCCCGGCGTTCGGCGACGCGCACGTCCATCCGGTGGGCGGTGGCCTCGAGAGCCTGCGCTGCAACCTCACCGGCACGCGCAACCGCGCCGGGTACCTTGGCATCATCGCCGACTACGCGCGCGGTCTCGGTCCCGACGAGTGGGTCCTGGGCGGCGGCTGGTCCATGGAGGCATTTCCCGGTGGTGTCCCGGCCGCGGCGGACCTGGTGGCCGCCGCCGGGGGCCGTCCCGTCTTCCTGCCCAACCGCGACCATCACAGCGCCTGGCTCAGCCCGGCGACGCTCGCCCGCGCCGGGATCACCCGGGATACCGCCGATCCCGCCGACGGCCGCATCGAACGCGACGAGCGGGGCGAGCCCACCGGCGCGCTGCACGATGGGGCGATGCGCCTGGCCGCCCGTGTCGTCCCGGCCCCGTCGGCCGCCGATCTCGCGGCCGGCCTGCGCGCGGGGCTGCGTCATCTGCACACGCTGGGCATCACGCACTGGCAGGACGCCATCGTCGGCGAGGCACCGGACATCGGCATCCCCGACGCCTACGCCACCTACCGCGCGGCGGCGTCCGAAGGCTGGCTGACCGCGCACGTCAACGGGGCCCTGTGGTGGGACCGTGCCCGCGGCACCGGCCAGATCACCGATCTGCTCGCCCGGCGCGAGCACGCGGCGTCGGGGCGGTTCCGCGCCACCTCCGTCAAGATCATGATGGACGGGGTGTGCGAGACCCTGACCGCGGCGATGACCGAGCCCTACGCTGACCGTCCCGCCGGGAACGAGCACCGCGGGCGCCTGTTCGTCCCGCCGGACGAGGTCGCTGAGGCGGTCCGCCTGCTCAGCCGGGAGGGGTTCCAGGTCCATTTCCATGCGCTGGGGGACCGTGCCGTGCACGTTGCGCTCGACGCGCTCGCCCGCGCCGAGCCGGCCCGTACCGTCGGGCCCATGGGTGCGGCGGGCCCGGCCGGCCGTTCGGGGGACCTCCGCCACCATCTGGCCCACCTGCAGTTCATCCGGCCCGGCGATCTGGACCGGTTCCGCGAACTCGGCGCGGTGGCCAACTTCCAGCCGCTGTGGGCCTGCCACGACCCGCAGATGGACGACCTCACGTTGCCCGTGGTCGGCCCGGAACGCGCCCGCTGGCAGTACCGGATCGGGACCCTGGCCCAGCGTGGCACCCGGATCGCGTTCGGCAGCGACTGGCCGGTGTCGAGCGCGGACCCGCTGCAGGAGATCCACGTCGCGGTCAATCGGCGGCTGTCGCCGCAGCTCGGGCGGCCAGGCACGGCCGAAACCGGCCGGCCGTTCTTGCCCGATGAGGCCGTCACGGCCGGTCAGGCCCTCACCGCGTTCACCGCCGGTGTCGCGTACGTCAACCACCGCGAGACGGACCTTGGCTCGCTGCGGCCCGGCCGCCTGGCCGACATCGCGGTGCTCGACCGTGACATTCTCACGATCCCGCCCGGCGAGATCGGCACCACCCGGGTCAGCCTGACCATCGCGGACGGTCAGGTCGTGCACGGAGAGGAATAACCCCGTATTTCAGAGATCCGTCAGCTGACCGATGTCTTTCCGTGCAACTTGCATGAGACTTGCCGTGCAAGCAACGGCATGATCCGGCGTTTGGCACCTGCGTCGCGCACATGTAACCGGAGGCACTATGACCTTGCCGCGTTCGCATGCCTACCTGGGCAGGCCACCATACGCCGCTCACGCTGCACCGCCGGATCCGCGACACATAGCGGAAGGCCGGCCCGCCGCCAGCCGCCCGGCCGGCCCTGCTGCCCCGCCGCTGACAGGAGATGCCGGCCGGGGCCCGGATGCCGGCTGGGGCCTGGATTCTGGGCGGGGCCCCGATTCTGGGCGGGGCCCGGATGCCGGGCGGCTCCACTCCGACCGGGTGTGGGAGCAGCGCCGTGCCCTGGGCCGGCGGCTCGCATCGCTACGGAGCCGGTCCGGGTTCAGCCAGTGGGAGTTCGCGCCGCTCACGGGCTACTCGCGCAGCACCCTGTCGGACGCTGAACTCGGCCGGCACCGGCTTCGCCGGGAATTCTGGGAACGCTGTGACGGGGCACTGATGACGGACGGTGTGCTGACCGCGGCCTATGACCGCATCGAGGTGGCCGCCACCGCGGTACGCCGGTCCGCGCGCAGCCAGGCGCAGGCCGCCCGGGAGGAGCAGGCGGCACGGCGGCTTCAGGCCCTGCTGCCCGTTCCCGGCGCTGCGGGCCTGGGCGCCGGTGGCGCCGCTGGGCCTGCTCCCGTGATGGCCCCGGCTGCTGCCGGTCCCGCTCCCGAGCCGGACGGCATCACCTGGGGATCCGCCGGCTCAGCCGGAGCCGCAACGGGTGGCGTCCCGGGCGTGACCGCCCCCAGCGAAGCGGTCCCGGCCGTGACCGCCCCCAGCCAAGCGGTCCCGGCCGCGACCGCCCCCAGCCAAGCGGTCCCGGGCGGTCCGGTCCCGGGCGGTCCGCTCCCGGCCGGGCTGGCCAGCCCGGAGGTGACGGCCCAGCTCGCGGCTGACGGTGGGCTGTCCGCGGTGACCAGGGTGGAGCAGTGCCCGCACTGCCGTCAGCCGGTCACCGTCATGCTCGTTGCCGCCGCGCTGCCTGCCTCCGGCGGCCCGGCCGGGTAGCTCACGCCCCGCACCGCCGGGAGGCCCCGCCGCCGGCGGCGGCTTCTCGCCCTCGGTAAAGGCACCCGAACCGATCCGGTGCTGCAGGATATCGGCCAGCTGTTGTATACAGGGCGGTCGTCGATCATCTCCGTGCCCTTTCCGGCAGTCCTGACGCTGGCAAGCCAGAATGCTTACGGATCTCAAAGAGCGATGCCAGGATTTGTGAATACAATTGTCTGGCCGTACGCGCCCTGACCCCGCCCGCCTATGGGCAGAGCTTTGGGTTCTATGTGCAAGAAAGTCTGCCCGTCGGCGAAAGTCTGCCCGTAAGCGCCGGGGCCGGCGCCCCCCGCACCGGCCGGGTCAGCCCGCAGCTCACCCGCTTCTGAAAATCGACCCGGGAACACCGCCGCCCCGCCAGGCCGCCGGCAGGCCTATTGCGAGTGCAGCTGCAATTTCATTGGCGATGGTTGCGAGAAATCGTTCTGCCGGACTTTGTGCCGGCGCTTTCCGACATTTGTGTCGGCAGCTAATTGTATCTCCCATGTCTACGTTGCCGAGGATGCTGACGAAGCGGCCGGGATACCGTCTGGTGGCCGTATCGGTCACCGTTCTGGCTGCCCTTGTGAATGCCGGATGCGGTTCCCGGGCGGCGACGGCATTGTCGTCCCCGGCAGAAAAGCACAATCTGGTCATCGCCACCGTACCGACCGCATCGTCGGCGGGCCTGTACGTCGCGCAGCGCGAAGGGTTCTTCCGCCAGGCCGGCCTGAACGTGAAGATCGTCAGCGCCGGGTCCGGGGCCGGCGTCACCGCGGGCCTGCTCAACGGCAGCATCGACGTGCTCAACGGGGCCTACGCGGGATTCATCGAAGCGCAGGCGCACGGAGCCGGGCGGTTCCACATCCTGTCGGACGGATACGCCGGCGCGCCCAGCGTCGACGAGATCGTGGTCCTGCCCGGGTCGGGGATCACCTCGCCCCAGCAGCTGGCGGGCAAGACCATCGCGGTGGACGCGCTCAACAGCATCGCGGCCCTGCTGGTGTCGTCGACGCTGGAGTCCGTGGGGATACCGCCGGCCAAGGTGCACCTGATGGCAATCCCCTTTCCCGCCATGCTGGCCGCCCTCAAGGTGCACCACATTGACGCCGCCTACCTGGCGGAGCCGTACCTGACCCAGGTAGAGGTCCAGGCCGGCGGCGAGGGGATCATCGACGTCAATGCGGGCGCGACCAGGGACTTCGCGATCGACGGCTACGTCGCGACGGTGACCTGGTGCAAGAGGTACCCGAAGACCGCCGCCGCCGTCGCGCAGGCCATCGACCGCGGCCAGGCCATCGCGGACACGAACCGGCCGCTGGTCGAGAGCGTGCTGCACGAGTACACGCCCATCTCGCAACAGACCGCCGCGATCATGGCCCTGGGCGACTTCCCGACCACTGTGGACGCGGCCCACCTGCAGCGGGTGCCCGAGCTGATGCAGAGCTTCGGCCAGCTCAAGCGGCCCTTCGACATCACCGTCATGACGAATCCGGTAGGGAGCTGAGATGCCCGGATCAGCGAACGCCAGTACCGCCTTCAGCCCGAACTTCGCCGCCGTCGCCACGTTCGAGGAAGCCGCGCCCCGCTACGACAGTTCCGGTGTGCAGCTGGCCGGGCCGATCGCGGACCGCCTCGTGAGCCTGGCTGGCCTGCGGCCGGGCGACCAGGTGCTCGATGCCGGGTGCGGCGCCGGCGCCGTCACCATCCGCTCCGCCCGCGTGGTCTCGCCGGGCGGGCAGGTAATCGGCGTCGATCTCGCGGACGGGATGCTCCGCCGCACCGCGGCCGAAGCGGCCGGGCGCGGCCTGGCCAACGTGACCGTCCGGCGCGGGAACGCGTCCCGGCCGCCGTTCGCCCCGGGCAGCTTCGATGCTGTGCTGGCCAGCCCGGTGCAGTGCCTGCTGCCGGACCCGGGGGCCACGCTGCGCCGCTGGCGAGAGATCCTCAGACCCGGCGGCACCGTGGCGTTCTCCTGGGGTATCCGCCCGGATCCGCGGTGGTCGCCCGTCTTCGGCGCGGTGGACGCCTACGCCACGGGAGCTGACGGGTTCGGGGCCTACGCCGGCCGCCTCGGATCCCCTGAAGAGATGACCGCCATGCTGGACGCGCACGGGTACACCGGCATCCGGACGTCTACGCACACCGTGCCGGTGCGGTACACCGGGCCACGGCAGTGGTGGCAGGCCTCGTGGGCGGAGGCCCCGGGACTGGCCTGGCAGCACATCCCGGACGCCGACCGGGACGCCGCCCGCCGCGCGGCCTTCGCCCTGCTGGAACGGATGCGCGAACCCGACGGCAGCCTGGCCCGCCGGGTCGAGATGGCGTACGCGGTCGCGCACCGGCCGCCCGAGCGCTCCACCGGTGAAGGCCCCGCCCCGGCAGTTCCCGCCGCGGCAGTTCCCGGCCCGCACAAGGCGGCGGGCCGGTGAGGCCCGTCAGCGAGCCGCCCGGCCGCCGCCCGCCCGGCCTGCCCGCCGGGTTCACCGCGCCGCCCGCCCGGGCCGCCCGTGCCACCGGCCCGGCCGACGGTACCGAGACGGTGACCCAGATGCGGCGCGCGCTGGGCCGCCAGCTGGCCGCCATGCGGAACCGGGCCGGACTGAGCCAGTGGGACCTCGCGCCGCTGACCGGCTATTCGCGCAGCACGCTGTCGGACGCGGAGCTGGGCCGCCACCGGCAGCGGCGGGAGTTCTGGCTTCGCTGCGACGGGCTGCTCAAGGCGGACGGCCGGCTGGTGGCGGCGTACGACCGGACCGAGACGGCCGCCGCCGTCATCAGCCAGCGCGCCCGCAGCGCAGCGCAGCTGGCGCGTGACCAGCATGCGTCGGCCCGGCTCCAGGCGGTCCACCCGGTGGCCGGCGGCGGGACCCAGGAGCTGGCCGTGGATAACCGGCCGGACCCGCCCGGAGAGCAGGGCCGCGAGCCGGGCGGGTCGCTGCTGGCGATGGAAGCCTGCCCGCACTGCCGGCGGCCGATCGCTGTCCTGGTGGTGCCCGCCGGGCCATGACGGGCCCCGCGCCGGGCCGGGCGCTTTGCCCTCGTGCCGGTCCGTTGCGGGCCCGGTGCCGCCATGCAATTCCATGGAAGACACTTGCGTCCGGACACGAGCGAGCCGATACTGGGAGGCGCCTGTCGTCCCGGATGCTCCGAATCTGGACGTTATCCGAGGTTGCTGGGCACTTCTGGACATAAGCCATATGCCAGACAAGTCCGTCTCGCAAGTGCGAGTTTTGACGCAAGTGCGCGAGAAGCACTTGCAGCAGCTCGTATACAAATCCATACTGGGGACATCAATGAACACGAAGTGCCTGAAGGCACGGTTAGTCCTGCCTCCGGTCAACGCGGATTCTTGCCGTAAGGGGTGACGAATGGTTCACGTACGCGGCTCCGCGCATCACGACGCGTCAGGCGCCGGAACTTCACGTCCGGACACTTTTGACCGGTGGCAGCGGCTCTTCCGCGGCCAGGAGAGCGAACTGCGGCAGCTCCGCCGCTGGCTGACCGGTCTGCTTCCGGACTGCCCGGAGCGCGATGACCTCATCTCGGTCGCGGTGGAGCTCGGGACCAACGCGGTTCAGCACACCGCCAGCGGGGACGGCGGCTGGTTCACCGTGGAGGTGACCCGCCACGCCGCGGTGGTCCGGCTGGACGTCACCGACGAGGGCAGCCCGTCCGGCCCGCAGGTCGGTAGCGACCCCATGAGCGACTGCGGCCGCGGCCTGGTCATCGTGCGCGCCCTCGCCGAGAGCTGCGGTGTCCGCGGCGACCGCAGAGGCCGGACCGTCTGGGCCGAGATCGCGTGGGCCCCGGCCGCTGCGCCCGAACCCGCCGCGGCGCCTGCCCTCAACGGTTACCCGGCGCTCAGGACCCGCCTCACCCACCCGGCCGCCTTCCGCGAGGCCAGCGCTTCCTGACGGGTCACGGTCAGCTTTTCGCAGGGCCCAGCCGGGGCAGGACGCGGCTCGCCCCCGGACCCGGTCAGCCCGGCAATTTCTGGGTGGACCTGGTGCGCGCGGTGGTCCGGGTCCTGCTGCCGCTGGCCGCGGTGTTCGCGATCGTGCTGGCCGGGCTGGGGGTCGTGCAGAACCTGTCCAGCGGGCACGTCCTCGGCACGCTGGCCGGCAGCCGGCAGTTGATCCCGGGCGGCCTGGTCGCGTCCTGGGAACCGATCAAGCTGATGTCCGGTGACGGCGGCGGTTTCTTCAACGCCAACAGCAGGCGCGGTCCGGCGGCCGCCGCTCAGCGAGGTTCTTACCGAAGGCTTACGTGGCCGGCCGCCATTGAGCCAGGTCCCCGCGGCGATCCGTATAAGAAGGAAAGCCGTAATACCTGACCTCTCGGGCGGCTCGTACATATCCAGCGTGCTGTCCCGAGAAGGAAGGCCGTGGCCATACCCGCCCGTATGCGGCCACGGCCCGTCCCCGGCGACCGGGGCTGCCCGCCAGCGGCCCCGGTCGCCGGCCGTCTTTCCGGCCCGCCCCGCCCGGCTCCGCCCCGCCCAGCCCGGCTCCGGCCTGCCCGGCTCCGGCCTGCCCGGCTCCGGCCTGCCCGGCTCCGGCCTGCCCGGCTCCGGCCTGCCCGGCTCCGGCCTGCCCGGCTCCGGCCCGCCCGGCTACGGCCCGCCCGGCCCCGGTCCCCGGCCGTCTTTCCGGCTTGCCCGGCCTCGCGCCGTCCCGGGTCAGCCGGCCAGCCCGCCCCGCTCGCCTCGCCGGCCGGGCGGATCCAGCCGGCCAGCCCTCCCGCCGGGTACCCGCCATGCGTCATAATGCACTGTGCATTTGCACATGAAGTATGTGTGTGGATATTAACGAAACGAGAGCCGGCGGCGGCACGCGCTAACATGAGCCCGTCGGCGCCGGCAGCAGCTGCCACGTGGAGATGCTGATGACCCAGATCGAAGCCGACGACCCGAGCGACCCCCACTCAGCCGGCACCGGGGACCCCCAGCCGGCGGATGCTAGCGGCCCGCACCGGGCCACGGCGAGCGGCCCCCGCTCCGGCGGGCCGCAGCGGGACAGCCCGGCAGAGTCCAGTGGCCCCCCGATGGACATCGGAATTCTCGTCACCATCCGTGCCCTGCTGCCGAACCTGGCGCCGGTCGAGCGGCGGGTGGCGCAGGCGGTCCTGGATGACCCCGGCGGCGCCGCGCGCCGGTCGATCTCCGAGCTGTCGCGCTCCTGTGGCACCTCCGCCACGACCGTGGTGCGGTTCTGCCGGGCGGTCGGGCTGCGCGGCTACCCGGAGCTGCGGCTGGCGCTGGCCGCCGCGGTCGCGCACGGCGACGCGAGCCCGGTCGCGGCGGTCTCCCACGACATTAATCCCGGCGACGACGCCGCGCTGATCGCCAAGAAAATCGCCTACGCGGACGCGATGGCCGTCACCGAAACGGCGAACCACCTCGATGTCAGCGTGCTTGTCAACGTCGTCAGCGCGCTGGCCGCGGCCCGGCGCATCGATATCTACGGCGTGGGGGCCAGCGGGTACGTGTCGCTCGACCTGCAGCAGAAGCTCCAGCGCATCGGCCGCCCGGCGTTCGCGTGGCCGGATCCGCACATGGCGATCACGTCCGCTTCGCTTCGCGGTCCAGGCGACGTGGCCGTGGGCCTGTCCCACACCGGGACGACCGTCGACACCATCGACGCTCTCCGTGAGGCGGGCCGCAACGGTGCCACCACGGTGGCGGTGACCAACTTCCCGTGGTCGCCGATCACCGAGGCCGCCGACTTCGTCCTGCTCACCGCCGCGCGGGAGACGGCGTTCCGGTCTGGCGCGATGACGAGCCGCATCGCGCAGCTCACCGTGGTCGACTGCCTCTTCGTCGTGCTGGCCCAGCGTGGCCTGCCGGCCACGGAAGCGGCGCTGGAACGCACCTTCGCCGCCGCGCAGGCCAAGCGGACCCGCCGGGCCCGCCGCACCGGGCCGGCCGACAGCGCTGCGGAGCCGGGCCGCTGACCAATTCGGCACACTCCCCGGTGCGGACGCGGCGCTTCTCCGCTTACTGCGCGCGGTTCTCGGGTAACGTCGATGTGCGTGTCTAGTGCCTCCGCGCGGTTGGTGACCGAACCAACGCCTCCCGAGCCCGCGCCCGCTCCCGCCAAAGGCCGGCGGCTGGCGTGGCTGGACGCGCTGCGTGGCTTTGCTGCCCTTTGCGTCGTCTTTGACCATATGAGCACGCTGGTGCTCCAGCACGTCCGCAGCGACCTGTACACGTGGTTCAACGGCGGTCAGTACGGCGTCTTCGTGTTCTTTCTTGTCAGCGGCTACATCATCCCGGCCTCGCTGGAGCGCAAGGGCAGCGTCCGCGGCTTCTGGGTGAGCCGCGGGTTTCGGCTGTACCCGCTCTACATCCTCGGCATCGCGGTGTCGCTGCTGGCCTGGAAGACCGGTTTCGGGCCGATCCATGGCGCCGACACCCAGCCGAAGACCTGGATCTACTCGCTTCCGTTCATGATGTCCAACATGATCGACGGCGCCAACGTGCCGAACGTCATCTGGACCCTGTTCTTCGAGATGGTCTTCTACCTCCTGCTGTCGGCGCTGTTCACCTTCCGGGTGCACCGGCACAGCGGGGGCTACGCGCTGACCGCGGCCATCGGGGCGGTCGTGCTCGGCGGCATCCTGCCAATCCAGGGACTGACCCACACATTCGGCTCCCGCCGGGTGGCGATCGCGGCCGACATCCTGCTGTTCATCGGGCTGGCGCTCGCCGTCACGGGGCGCCCCGTGCCGCGCAGGGTGGGCGGCGCCCTCGCCGCCGTCACCGGCCTGACGCTGCTCCTGTTCAATACCAGTTACCCGTACAACTGGAGCGGCCTGACCATCCTCGCGCTGATGTTCACCGGCACCATGCTGTACCGGGCCGAGCGCGGTGAGTTCAGCAAGAACACGGCCGCGGTCATCGCGGTCGTGGTGTTTGCGCTGGCCATCGCGGCCGGGGTGTGGCACAGCACGATGTGGCACATGAACGCGGCCTACCAGCGGCAGTTTGACCTGCAGTGGATCAGCTGCCTGGTGCTGGCCGGGGGGACCTTCGGCATCGGGATGCTGTTCCGGCACCGCACGGTTCCCCGGGCGCTGGCCTGGCTGGGCCTGGTCAGCTACTCGGTCTACATGCTGCACCCGATCGTGCTGAACGCCTACCGGTCGATCCACGTGTTCCAGCGGCCGCACCCGTTCGCCATCCAGGTCCTGCTGGCCGCCGGCATCCTGGCCGCCGTGCTGGCCTGCGCCGCGCTCAGCTACTACTTCGTCGAGGCGCCCATGCAGCGGGTCGGGCACCGCTTCGCCCGGCTGCTCCAGGCCCGGTTCGGGCCCGACACCATCACCGACGACCTCCCGGTGCCGGACGCGCCGGCCGTGGCGGCCGGTGACCCGCTGCTGGAAGGCACGCCGGGCCTGCCCGACCCCGCGCATGAGGGACCAGCCGAGGTCCATCGGCAGACCGGCCACGGGATGCACGACGGGCCCCGGATAACCTGATCGACTGTGGGAGACGCAGCCGCCCCGACGTCGCTGTACCGCAAGGTCGCCGACGATCTCCGGGCGGCCATCGCGGCGGGTGTGTACCCCGCCGGCACCCGCCTCCCCTCCGAAAGCGACCTGGCCGAGCGGTACTCGGTGTCCCGGGGGACGGTCCGCCAGGCTTTCGCCGCCCTCCGCGCGGACGGGGTGATCGCCTCCCGCCGTGGCGCGCGGCGGATCGTGCTCGGCGGCCCCCAGCTGCAGAGCTTCGGTGAGCTGCTGAGCTTCTCCCGCTGGGCCAGGGCCATCGGGGAGCAGCCCTCCGGCCGGGTGATCGCGATCACCCGCCGCGAGGCCAAGCCGTCCGAATGTGAGGCGCTGGGGCTCCCGCCCGGTGCGGTGATCTATCACCTGACCAGGGTGCGCCTGCTGTCCGGTCAGCCGGTGATGATCGAGCGGACCGCGTTCCCGGACCAGGTCGGTGCGCTGGTGGCGGGGATCGACGCGGACCACCAGTCCATCTATGAGCGCCTGGAGGAACTCGGCGTGGTGTTCGCCGACGCCGAGCACATCATCGATTCGGTCCCGGCCTCCGCGGACGACGCCCGGCTGCTCGGCTGCCGCCCGCGGGTGCCGCTGCTGCGGGAACGGCGCCGCACCACCGATCCGTCCGGCGTGCCGCTGGAGTGGTCCGAAGACCGCTATCTGGGCAGCGCCGTCGCCTTCACCGTGCACAATTCGGTCGCGGTCAGCGCGCTGTCCCGGCTGCCCACCCAGCTGGAGACCTGAAGGCCGCCTGGCCGCCGCCCGGTCAGTGCCGCCGGAGCAGGCTGGCCAGCAGCGGCCGGAAGTGCCCGAAGTCCGGGCCGCTGATGGAGGTGTCCTTGGCCGCCTCGTCCCAGCGCCGCACCGCCACCGCCGCGCCCGCATGCGGCAGCGTCTCGAAGTCGGCGGCCTCCTCGGCGCTCATCGGGCCGCCTTGGACCGCCAGCGTGTATATCGACGCGGCGGACAGCTTTCCCTGGTAGCTGGGGACGACGGCGCACAGGTAGCGCTTGGCCGCCACGTGCAGCCGGACCGGCTCGGTGACGTCCTCGCCGAACCATTGCGCCAGCCACGCCGCGCCCGTCTCGGCGTGCCGGTTGTCCTGGCCCGCCATCAGCTCGCGCCCGGTCACCGTCCCGCCGCAGATGTGCCCCACGTCGTGCAGCAGCGCCGCGGCCACCTGGGCGTCGGGTGCCCCGGCCGCCTCGGCCAGCGCCCCGGCCTGCCGCATGTGCACGGCCACGGTGACCTCTTCGCCCAGGTAGTCCTGGGCCCCCTCGCCGGAGAACAGATCACCGATGATGTCCACGGCGCTCACGCCGCCACCCCCTCCAGTACCGCCAGCGAACTGGCCAGCCCGTCCAGGTCCGCGTAGCAGCCCTGCAGCAGACGCTGGCCGGCCCCGGTGAACGCGGTCCGCCCGTGCAGGATCCGCGTGTTGTCGAAAATGAGGCAATCACCGGGGCGGAGCCGCAGGGTCAGCGCCAGCCCGGGCCGGGCCAGCAGCGTGGCCCAGCGGCGGTAGGCCCCGTAGAAGGCGGTGACCTCCGCCGGTGGCAGCCGCAGCGGCCGGGTGCTGCGGTTGTTGAACCGCACCCCCCGGATCCGGCCGCGCGGGTCCAGGTCGATGAGCGGCTGGCAGGCGCGTAGTGCCGTGCCGCCGGTGGTGATACCGAACGGGACTGAGGTTGAGGTCAGCACCGCGAACGATCCGGGGTCCCGGGCACGTAGCTGGGCCGCCGCGGCGAAGCCGTCCACCAGCAGGGTGTCCCCGCCCGCCGCGGCGCTCGCGTGGCAGTGCAGCAACTGGACGGTGGGTACCGGGTCGCGGTACGGGTTGTCGGTGTGCGGGCTGAGCGCGAGCCCGGTCGAGGCGAGATGGGAGGGCGCCGCCTCCACCCGGACGTCGAAGACCCGGCCGTAATTGGTTTCCCGCACGTACCCGAAGCATCCGGCTACGGCGGCTACCATGCCCGGCTGGCACGGCACGCCGCGGATCAGGGTGTACCCGTCCCGCAGCACCGCCTGCAGGCAGGAAGCCCGGTGCGCGGGGTTGTCGCGGAACCGCTCCCAGTCGCCCGGTGGCCCCGCCGGGCCGCCCCGCCACAGCCGCTTGGCGTCCTCGGTACGCGGGTCGGCGGGCCCGGGGCCGTCCAGCGCGTGCCCGGCCAGCCAGGACCGGCCGAACCGCGACCGGTGGCCGCCGGGGGAGTAGCCGACCAGGATGAACTCCGCCGTCTCCGCGACCTCGTTCACCGCGATCCCGTCCGGCAGGTCGGCGATCCCCAAGAGTTTCTGGCCGCTGCGCGGATCGCGGCACTGCTCGCACGGGCAGTTGTCCCGCAGCCACACGGCCGGGAAACGCAGCGTGCGGCCGTCGGGTGCCGCGACCTCCAGGTCGCCGCGCGCGACTCGTGCCGTCATCCAGGCCTCCAAAGTTGGCTATACAAGTTTTAAAATGACTATACTAGATGGGGCTACGGCAGCGTGACCGCGATGACCTCTCCTGTCACGCCTTTCCCGCGGGCGCTGGCCGGCGGGCGGCCGGGATCTGACGACGGAAGGACACCCAGATGAATTCAGCACCGTTGAATTCAGGCCCGGACCGGGTGATCGTGGTCGGCGGCGGGGTGCTCGGCACCATGCACGCCGTCGCGGCGCGCAGGCGCGGCTTCGACGTGATCCACCTGGAACGTGAGCCGGACGCCCGCGGCGCGAGCGTGCGGAACTTCGGGCTGGTCTGGGTCAGCGGCCGGGCGGGCGGCCCCGAACTGGACCTGGCGCTGCGCGCCCGCCAGCTCTGGGCGGATCTCGCCGCCGAGGTGCCCGGCGTGGGCTTCCGGCCGCACGGCTCGCTCACCGTGGCCGCCGGGGACGCCGAGATGAGCCTGATCAAGGAGGCGGCGGCACGGCCCGACGCCGCCGAACGCGGTTTCGAGCTGCTGGACGCACCCACGGCCCGCGAGGTCAACCCGGCCCTGCGCGGGGAGTTCGCCGGGGCGCTGCTATGCACCCGGGACGCCATCGTCGAGCCGCGCGCCGTGCCCGCGGCGCTGCGCGCCCACCTGCTCGCCCCGGGCGGCTACCGCTGGCTGCCGGGCCGTGAGGCCGTCGCGGTCCAGCCACACGCGGTCCGGGACCACACGGGGGACTGGCATCGCGGTGATCTCGTGGTCATCTGCTCGGGCGCGGCCCACACCGGGATCGCCGGGCCGTACCTGGCCGCCTGCCCGGTGCCGCCGCTGCGCCGGGTCCGGCTGCAGATGATGCAGACGCGGCCGTTCCCGGGCCGGGTGGCTACGGCCGTCGCCGACGGCGACTCGATGCGCTACTATCCGGCGTTCGGCCTGCCCGGCCGGGCCCTGCTCGGCCCGCAGGCGCCGGCCGCCGCGCGCACCCGGGCCCAGCTGCTGCTGGTCCAGCGGCTCGACGGCAGCCTGACCATCGGCGACACCCACGAGTACGACGAGCCGTTCGGCTTCGACGTGGACGAGGGCGCCTACGACCACCTGCGCGGCCGTGCCCAGCAACTCCTCGGCACGCCGCTGCCGCCCGTACAGCGCCGGTGGGCTGGCGTCTACAGCCAGGTCACCGGGGACGAGCTGTACCACCGGTCACAGATCGAGCCGGGAGTCGTCCTGGTCACCGGGCCCGGCGGGCGCGGCATGACGTGCTCCCCGGCGATAGCGGAGGAGACGTTCGCATGACGCCTATCACGATCGCCTGCCTGGACATGGCGGGCACCACGGTCCGCGACGACGGCATCGTCATGGACGCGTTCGGCACGGCCATCTCCGGCCGCGGCCTGTCCCCGGCCGAGTATGAGCAGGCCATGAACGACGTGTCCGCCAGCATGGGGCAGTCCAAGATCGAGGTCTTCCGCCGGGTCCTCGGTGACGAGGGGACCGCGGCAGAGGCCAACCAGGCCTTCGAGGGCCACTACGCCGCCGCCGTGCGGGCCGGCGAGGTGGCCCCGCTGCCCGGCGCGGCCCAGGTCATGGCCGCGCTGCGGGAGGCGGGCGTCAAGGTCTGCCTGCTGACCGGCTTCTCCCCGGCCACCCGCGACGCCGTGATCGGCGCGCTGGACTGGCGGCCGCTGATCGATCTGGCCCTGTCTCCCGCGGACGCGGGGCGTGGCCGCCCGTGGCCGGACCTGCCGCTCACCGCGCTGCTGCGGCTGGGCGGCGGCGCGGTCAGCGAGCTGGCCGTCATCGGGGATACGCCGAGCGACGTCGAGTCCGGCCTGCGCGCGGGCGCGGGTGTCGTGGCCGGGGTGCTGACCGGTTCCGCCAGCCGGGACGAATTCACCCGGGCCGGGGCGCCGCACATCCTGGACACGGTGGCCCGGTTCCCGGCCCTGCTCGGCCTGTAATGGCGGACCGGCCGCCTTCCCGGCCCGGCTCTGCCTTCCCGGCCCGCCCCGCCGGGCGGCCGTCAGCCGGTGGGGCCGAACCGCTCGACCCGGATCCGGTCCACCGGCATCCCGGCCTCGCGGAGCACGGCCGTCGCGGCGTCAGCGAAGCCGGATGAGCCGCACACGTACCCGGTGGCCTCGGGGTTCAGCGGCGCGGGCAGGTCGGCGGGGGACAGCCGCCCGGCCGGCCGCGGCCAGGACGGCGGGGTCGACCGGGTGTAGATGATCGTCGACTGCGGGCCGGGCAGCTCGGTGGAGTAGTAGAGCTCTCCCGGCCGGCGTACCGACACGAGAAGGTTCACCAGGTCCGCCCGCCCGCTCTGCCGCGCGAGCCGCAGCATCGCCATCAGCGGGACGACCCCCGAGCCGCCGCCGATCAGCACGGCCGGCGTGTCTCCCGGCCAGATGAACCACCCGCCGATGGGCCCGCGAACCTCGAGCTCGTCCCCGGTCATGACCACGTCGTGCAGGAACGAGGAGACCTCGCCGTCCGGCAGCCGCTCCACCGTCAGCTCGATAGAACCGGGATCGCCGGGCGCCGAGGCAACGGAGTAGGAGCGCTGGGCCCGGTATCCGTCCGGGTCGGTCAGCCGGATGAGGAAGTGCTGCCCGGCCATGTAGGGCGTCGGCTCGCTCAGCGCCAGCCGGAATGTTTTCGCCGTCGGCGTCTCCCGGCGGATGTCGGTGACCCGGGCCTGCTGCCATTTGCCGGGCCGGGTAAAGGGATCAGGCGCCCCGATGCCGCTGAGCTGCTCCGTCATGGCACCGCTCAGTCCCCTTGGTAGCGCTGCTCGAGCCAGGGGTCGCCGCGGTCGTGGTAGCCGTTCCGCTCCCAGAAACCGGGCTCGTCGTGGTCGAGCAGGCGCAGCCCGGACACCCACTTGGCGCTCTTCCAGAAGTACAGGTGCGGGACCAGCAGCCGGGCCGGGCCGCCGTGCTCCTTGGCCAGCGGCTTACCTTCGTAATCCCAGACCACCCACGCCTGCCCGCCGGTCACGTCGGCCAGCGGCAGATTGGTGGTGTAGCCGGTGTGCGACGAGGCCAGCACGTAACTGGCCGACGGCATCGGCCGGGCCGCGGCCAGCAGCGTGTCGACCGACACCCCGTGGAACGAGACGCCGAGCTTCGACCAGGTCGTCACGCAGTGGATGTCCCCGGCGAAGTCCGAGCCAGGCAGCGCCCGGATCTCGTCCCAGGTCCACGAGACGGGCTGCTCGACCAGCCCGTCGATGCCGAAGGCCCAGCTGGCGGTGGACAGGCTGGGGGTGGCTTCGGCGGTGAGCACGGGCCAGTCCCGGCCCGCGTCGTACTGGCCGGGCGGCAGCCTCGGGTCGCGCGCCCGCCGGCCGCGGAACCCCCTTGTGAAGGTCATATTGCGGCCATCCCGCACTGAGTGGGTCGCATGCCCCCATCTTGCCTGGCGCCCGTCCGGTGCGCTACGCCGCCCCGGTTATCCACGCCGCCCGCCGTCGTGCCGGCCGGTCTCCCGGCCGCGGGTGCGGCGGTGCCTGCCGCGCCGCGCCCGCCCGGCCGACGCGCCGATCAATGGCCGCCCTGAGAGCCCGCCCAGGCCCCCTTCCCTTTGCCGGCCCAGGCCCCCTTCCTTTGTGCGCGGAGGTACCTCTGCCGCGAGCCGGGTGTATGCGGAGGTGCCTCTGCCGCGACCGGGGTCTGCGGCCCCTGGGCCCCGTGTGGCCAGGGGCCGCTGGCTGTGCGAGCTAATCGGTGGCAAGCTGGGGCGGATGAGCGGGGACGAAGAACGGGACGGCGTCCGGCTGACCAACCTTGACCAGCCGCTCTTCGACGAGGCGGCGGCCACCAAGCGGGACCTGCTGGACTACCTGGACGCGGTGCGTGACCGCATCCTCCCCGTCCTGGCGGACCGGCCGCTGTCGGTCATCCGGGCGCTGCGCGGCCAGGCGCCGTTCATGCAGAAGAACGTGCCGAAGTACACGCCTTCATACGTGCGGACGGTCACTGTCTGGGCCGAAGCCTCCAAGCGCGAGGTGTCCTACGCGCTGTGCAACGACCGCCGGACGCTGCTCTGGTTCGCCAACCAGCGGGCCATCGAGTACCACCCCGGCCTGGTCCGGGCCGCGGACCCGGAGCACCCGACCCACCTCGTGCTCGACATCGATCCGCCCGCCGGGGACGTATTCGGGCTGGCGGTCCGCGCGGCGCACCTGGTCCGGCAGGCCCTGGCCGACGTGGGCCTCGCGGGCGCGGTCAAAACCAGCGGCGCGAAAGGAGTCCATGTGTTCGTCCCGCTGGACGGCTCGGTCGCGGCGTTCGACGCCGCGGCGGCCACCCGCGCCATCGGCGCACGGGCCGAGCGCCTGGATCCCGCGCTCGCGACCACGGCCTTCATCCGGGACGACCGGGACGGCAAGGTCTTCATCGACTCCACCCGGGCGGGCGGCGCCACCGTCGTCGCCGCGTACAGCCCGCGGCTGCGGCCCGGCACGCCGGTGTCGTTCCCGGTGCCGTGGGAGGAACTGGACCGCGTCACGCCGGGTGACTTCACCGTGCACTCCGCCGCCGCGCTCGTCGCCGCCAGTGACCTCTGGGCCGCGCTGATGCCCGCGCCGCAGCGGCTCAGCGCCGGGCTGATCGAGGAGGGCCACACCATCCCGATCGCCCGGGTCCAGGCGATGCACGAGGGTAAGCGCCGCGCCCGCGCCCGCCGCGGCTGACCGCCGTCAGTTGGCGCCAGGGGTCCGCCGCCCGGTCACCGAACTCGGCCGGATCCGGATCCAGAAGGGGCGCTCTACGGTGGTGACCCACGGCCGCAGGCCGGCCCGGCCAGCCGTTCGAGCTCGGCGTCCTCGTCGATGGGCTCGGCGCGGCCGTTGACGACGACGCTCCAGCCGGACTGCGTCCGCTCGTCGTAGTCGTCGGCCTCGAACGTGATCGGGCGCTGCCCCTGCGCCGCGGACAGCTTCGACCCATGCGTCGTGCGGAACACCACGTCCTGCCCGTCGACCAGATGGTTCACGGGCAGGATCTGTACCTCGCCGTCGGCCAGGAAGCCGACCCGGCCGACCGGCACCGATGCCAGCAGGTGCAGGCAGGTGGCGAAGGGGAGCGTCTCAAGCCCCGCGTGGTCGAGTGAGTGGCCTGGCATAGCGGCCTCCCGGAGGATGTGGCCGGCCGCCTGGGCGATCCGGGCGGCCGGGCGTCTTCTGTTTCTTACAGAGTGCGCCCGGCCGCCGGCGCGGCGACAGCTGGCGAAAGTCCTCCCGCCACGGGCCGTTCGGCTCCTTGGCGTTATCGAGATTTCCGGCTTGTTTCCGTCTCGTTTCAGCGGCGCGCCGTGACCAGCACCGGCGCCTCCGCCATGCTCACCGCCACCGCCGAGCCGGGGGCCGGCGCCTCCGCGCTCGGGACGTCCACCTGGACCGTCACGTCCCCGGACAGCAGCACGCTGACCCGGGTCAGCGAGCCCAGGAACGTCGCGATCGTCACGATGCCGCTGCCGCCCGCCGCCAGGCGCAGGTTCTCCGGCCGGACCAGGACGTCGGCCGGCCCGTCCGGGCGGTCGCCTTTGACCGGGAGCACGGCGCCGAGCACTTGGACCCGCCCGTCGGACGCCAGCTCACCGGGGATCCGGTTCATCGTGCCGACGAACTCGGCCACGAACGCGGTGGCCGGATCCGCGTACAGCTCGCTGGGCGCCGCGACCTGCTCCAGCCGCCCGTTGCGCATCACGCCAACCCGGTCGGCCATGGACAGCGCCTCCTCCTGGTCGTGCGTGACGAACAGCGTGGTCGTGTGCAGCCGCTGCTGCAGCGACCGGATCTGCTCGCGGAGCTGGACACGCACCTTGGCGTCCAGCGCGGACAGCGGCTCGTCGAGCAGCAGCACGCTCGGCTCGATGGCGAGCGCCCGCGCCAGCGCGACCCGCTGCTGCTGGCCGCCGGACAGCTGATGCGGGTACTGCCTGGCCTGGTCGGCCAGCCCGACCATCTCCAGCAGTTCGGTGGCCTGGGTCCGCCGTTGCGCCGCGCCCTTCTTGCGCATCCGCAGCCCGAAGGCCACGTTGTCCAGCGCCGACATGTTCGGGAAGAGGCTGTAGCTCTGGAACACCATGCCCATGTCCCGGCGGGCGGCCGGGACCGGCGACAGGTCCCGCCCGTCGACCAGCACCGATCCGGTGTCCGCGGCCTCGAAGCCGGCCAGGATGCGCAGCGCTGTCGTCTTCCCGCAGCCCGACGGGCCGAGCAGGGCCACCAGTTCGCCGGGCTCGATCTCCAGGTTCAGGCCGTCCAGGGCCCGGATCGGCCCGAAGAAGCGGCTCAGGTTCCGCAGCGAGACGTGCGCGCCGCCGGAGCCGTCCGGCCGGACAGCGGCTCCGCCTGCCGTGCTGCCTTTGGCGGTGTTGGCGGTCATGAGGTCCTTCCAGCGTCTCGCCGGGCCACGGAAAACAGGGCCACCTCGCCGCCGCCGGTACGCCGCGCCTGCCGGCCGCCCAGCATCGTGATGGCCAGCAGGAACAGCCAGGTCACGAACAGTGCCAGCAGCGAGGCAGCCACCGAGATCGGCCCGCTGGTCTGGTCGAAGACCACGATCCACACCGGGAACGTCTGGTACAGGTCGAGGCTGGCCATGGTGTACTCGCCGAGCACCAGCGCCACCGTCAGCACGGTGGCCGACAGCAGGGCGGTGGTCAGGTTGGGCAGCACGACCCGCCACAGCGTCGACGGCCAGCCGGCGCCGAGCGAGTTCGACGCCTCGACCAGGGTCTTGAGGTCGAATGCGCGCAGGCCGGCGTCGATCGACCGGTACGCGAACGGCATGGCCAGGACCACGTACGCCAGGGCCAGCAGGTACGGCGTGCTCTTGAGGAAGCCCGGCGCCACCTGCAGCAGCCCGAAGATCAGCACGACCGGCGGGATGACGATCGGCAGGATCGTGATCCCTTCCAGCACCCGCCGCAGCCGGGGCAGCCGCAGGTGCACGTAGACCGCCGTGGGCAGCATCAGGGCCAGGGTGATCACGGTGGTGATGGCCGCGAGCCGGACCGACAGCCCGAGCGAGCTGGCGAACCCGGACTGGTGGATGACCGAGCCGAACGAGCCCCAGCCCGCGAACCGCACCGCCGCGTACAGCGGGATCAGGAAGTACACGCCGGCCACGATCAGGATGAGCCATCGCCAGGGCGTGAAGCCGTCCCGCTGGCTGGCCGGCCGCCGCGCCCGCCGCGCCCGGTTTGCCGCCGGCGGCGCTGGGGCCTGGTCTATTGCAGCCATCGCGCCGCCCTCCGCTGCAGTATCACGTAGAAGCCCATCGCGACCGCGATGATGATCACCAGCCCCAGCCCCAGCGCCTTGCCCACGTTTTCCTGCCCGGGCAGCACGTTCCCGTTCAGGAACGACCCGATCTGGATCGAGGTCAGCGGGATCGTGCCGCTCGTCATGGCCTCGGCGGTGGCGTAGGCGGACAGCGAGCTGCCGAACAGCAGCAGCACGCAGCCCAGGAACGACGGCATCAGCACCGGGCCGCCCACGTGACGCCAGTACTGCCAGGTCCGTGCGCCCATGTTGGCGGCCGCCTCGCGCCAGGCCGGCCGCAGCCCCTCCAGCGCGGGCAGGATGACCAGCACCATCAGCGGGATCTGGAAGTACATGTAGACGACGATCACGCCGTTGAGGCTGTACAGGCTGAAGCCGTGCTGGTACGGGTCGAACCCGAGGTCGGCCAGCCACCGCGTGGCCAGCCCGCTGGAGCCCAGGGTGGCGATGAACAGGAAGGCCAGCGGCACCCCGCCGAAGTTGGCGAAGACGCCGGACGCGGTGATGGCCACCCGCCGCAGCATCGACCCGTGCTTCGCACTCCAGATGGCGTAGGCGATCAGCAGGCCGAAGATCCCGGGCAGCACCGCGGCGATGACCGACAGCTCGATGCTCTGGCTGAAGCCGTGCAGGTAGACGCCGTGCGTGGCGGTCTTGACGTTACTGAGGGTGAACCCGCCGCTCGGGGCCTGGAAGGCCCCGATAGCCACCGCGATCAGCGGCGCGACCAGCCCCAGCGCCATGTACACCCCGAACGGCACGACCCCGGCCGCCCGGCGGAGGCTGCGGGCCACCGAGACGGCCGCCCCCGCCGGGGTGGCCGCGGCCCCGGGATCCGGCGGGATTCCCGGGGCCTCGGCGGCAACCAGTTCGTCCATGCTCAGCCGTTCACGCTGGGCCACTGCTGCGCGACGACCGTCTCGGCGGCCGACTGCTGCGCCTGCGACGGGAACGTCAGCGTCGTCGACGGCGCCGGCGGCAGGGCCTTGTACGCGGTCACGTTGACCGTGTTGGTGCTGAGCAGCGTGGGCAGCTCGATCGGCCGGGCCTTGCCCTCGAGCCACAGGTTCTGGCCCGTGGTCGTGTAGAGGTACTCCTCCCACAGCCGGGCCGCGGCCGGGTCCGGCGCGGTCTTGCTGATGGCCTGGTCGTAGTAGGCGGCGTAGTGGGCGTCCGACGGGATCACGATCTTGAGACCGGGCACACCCGGGCCGACCTCGGAAGCGAGCAGGTAGTCCCACCAGATGATGATCGGGGTCTGGCCGCTTTCCATTGTCGCCGCACTGGCCGTGACCGGCACGAAGTTGCCGACCTCGTGGAGCTTCTTGAAGTAGGCGATCCCCGGCGCGATGTTGGCGAAGGAGCCGCCGTTGGACAGCGCCGCGGCGTAGACCGCCGCGAAGGCCGCGCCCGCCTGCGTCGGGTTGCCGTTGATCGCGACTTCGTTCTTGTACTCCGGCTTGAGCAGGTCCGCGAACGACGTCGGCGGGGTGGTGACCTTCGCCGAGTTGTAGCCGATCGCGACGTACCCGCCGTAGTCGGCGTAGTAGGTGCCGTCGGCCGCCTTGGAGCTGGCCGGGATGTCACTCCAGCTCGCCACGCGGTACGGGGCGAGGATGCCTTCCTGGTCGGCCTTCACCGCGAACGCGGTGCCCATGTCGAGCACGTCCGGGGCGCGACTCTGGCCCTTGAGCTGGTTGACGGCGTTGATCTCGTCCTGGCTCGAGCCGTCCGGGTTGGCGTCGTTGATCTTGATGCCGTACTTGGCCGTGAAGTCCTTCATGATCGTGCCGTAGTTAGCCCAGTCGGCGGGCAGCGTGATGACGTTCAGCTGGCCCTCCTTCTTGGCCGCCACCACCAGGGCGTTCATGCCCCCGGCGGCCGCCACGGACGACGCCGTGGCCACGTTCGTGCTCGTACCGCTGCTGCTCGAGCCGCTGGCGCCGCTGGATGAGCTGCTGCTGCAGCCAGCCGCGAAAATAAGGCTGCCGGCCGCGGCCGTGGCCGCGATCGCGTATCTTCCGCGCAAAGTTCCCTCCCATGCCCATGCCGGATGGCAGGCAAAAGCCACCGGTCCTGGCTTGATCGGTCCACATCATGGCTAGACAAGCTGGCCGGAAAGTGACGAGATGGTGGATCCCTGGAGGCTGGCCCGTGTCCGGTCGCTGGCTAGTTCGTACCGATTTGGACCGCAATAGCCCCCAGGGCCGGCGGGGCGGGTCAGGCGCGTCTCCCGCCGGCCTGCCGCGCGGCCCGGCGGGGCACCGGCCCGATCGGGGCGGCGGGCGCTGGCCGGCCTGGCTAGGCGCTGAGGATGTCGAGGATCTGCTGCCCGTATTTGGCCAGCTTGGCCTCGCCGACGCCGCTGACGCCGGACAGCCCGGTCAGCGTCGAGGGTTGCTCCGCCGCGATCTGCCTCAGCGTCGCGTCCTTGAAGATCACGTACGCCGGGAGGTTCTGCTCCTGGGCCGTGGCCCTCCGCCATTCGCGCAGCCGCTCGAAGACCTTGGCCGCCTCCGGCGTCAGGTCGGCCGCCGCGTCGCCCGGGCCGGCCCCGCCGCCCGGACCGCCCGCGCCGCCCGTGGGTGCCCGCCTGCTCCGCGACGGCCGGACCCGCTCCGGCTCGCGCCGCAGCATGATCTCCCGTTCCTTGCGCAGCACGGCCGCGCTGGCGCCGGTGAGCGTGAGCACGCCGTAGTCGCCCTCCACGCCGAGCAGCCCCTGCGCCAGCAGCTGCCGCGCGACGCCCCGCCAGTCGGCTTCGCGCAGGTCGGCGCCGACTCCGAACACGGTCAGCCGGTCGTGCCCGTACTCCGTCACCTTGGGTGTCTTCTTGCCGGTCAGGATGTCGATGACGTGGCCCGCGCCGAACTTCTGCCCCCGCTCCCGGGCCAGCCGGTACACCGCCGACAGGAACTTCTGCGCGGCGACCGTGCCGTCCCACACCTGCGGTGGCGCCGTGCAGGTGTCGCAGTTGCCGCAGGAGGGGGCCCCCTCGCCGAAGTAGGCCAGCATCTGCGCCCGGCGGCACTCCGCCGTCTCGCACAGCGCGAGCATCGCGTCCAGGTGCGTGGCCAGCCGCCGCCGGTGCGCCTCGTCGCCGGGGGAGGTGTCGATCAGCCGGCGCTGCTGCACCACGTCGGCCAGCCCGTAGGCGAGCCACGCGACCGACGGCAGCCCGTCCCGCCCGGCCCGGCCGGTCTCCTGGTAGTAGCCCTCGACCGAACGCGGCATGTCCAGGTGGGCCACGAAGCGGACGTCGGGCTTGTCGATACCCATCCCGAACGCGATCGTGGCCACCATGATCAGGCCGTCCGCGCGCAGGAAGCGTGCCTGGTGGGCGGCGCGGGTACCCGCGTCCAGCCCCGCGTGGTACGGCAGCGCCGGTATCCCCTGGCTGGTCAGGAACTCGGCCGTCTTGTCTACCGACGCCCGGGACAGGCAGTACACGATGCCGGCCTGGCCCGGGTGCTCCGCGCGCAGCAGATCCAGCAGCTGCCGGCGCGGCTCGTTCTTCAGCACGATCCGGTAGGAGATGTTCGGCCGGTCGAAGCTGGAGACGAAGTGGCGCGCGCCGCCCAGGTTGAGCCGGGTGGCGATCTCGGCCCGGGTGGCCTGGGTCGCCGTCGCGGTCAGGGCGATCCGCGGCACGTTGGGCCACCGCTCGTGCAGCGCGGACAGTTCGAGGTAATCGGGCCGGAAGTCGTGCCCCCACTGGGCCACGCAGTGCGCCTCGTCGATCGCGAACAGCGAGATCCGGCCGCGATCGAGCAGCCGCATCGCCGATTCGGCCCGCAGCCGCTCCGGCGCCAGGTACAGCAGGTCCAGCTCGCCCGCCAGGAACGCCGTCTCGACCCGCCGCCGCTCGCCCGGCTCCTGGGTGGAGTTGAGGAACCCGGCCCGCACGCCTAGCGCGGTCAGCGCGTCCACCTGGTCCTGCATCAGCGCGATGAGCGGGGAGATGACCACGCCGGTGCCGTCCCGGACGAGCGCGGGGATCTGGTAGCACAGCGACTTGCCGCCGCCGGTCGGCATGAGCACGAGCGCGTCGCCGCCGCCGGCGACGTGGTCGATGATCTCCCGCTGCCGGCCCCGGAACGCCTCGTACCCGAACACCCGCCGCAGGATCTCCAGCGGCCGGTCCGCTACTGCCCCCGCGTCGACTGCTGTCACGCCGCGATCCTACGGGGCCCCAGTGTCAGTGATGGCCCGGGGGGACGACCCCCCGGAACCTCGCTGTGTTGGCCCGGGGGGACGACCCAGTGTGCCTGGTCAAATGGCCAGCATGATCATCTTGTGATGTTGTCCCTGGTTGTGATGGTAGCGGGGCGTTGTGGTCGGCGCGGGGGTCGGTGAGCAGGTCGCGGATGGCCTGGGGGGTGGCGTCGGTAACGGTGGCGTGGATGGTGACCTGGTTCTTGTCCCGGTTGTAGACCGCTTGCATGTCGAACACATCCAGCAGCCGTTCCGTCAGGCTGGCGGGTGCTTCGGTGAGGATGTCGCCCAGGATCGGCAGCTCGTCCAGCAGCGTGGGGTCGTTGTCATGCTCGGCGGGAGTGTCTTGGAGGGCGGCTAGCTGGGTCTCCAGGGTGGTGCGCTGGGTGTAGAGGTCGGTGAACCGGGCGCGGATCCGCTGGCGCAGGGCTTGGGCGGCGGGGTCGCCGGGGTCGGCGGGGGTTTCCAGCTCGGTGATCAGCGCGGCCTCGGCCGAATCGAGCCGCGCGATCTTGCGGCGGATGGCGGCGGCTTGCTTGTCGCGGCGTTCCGCCTGCCCGGCGGCGCTGGCCGGGAGCTGGGTGGCGAGCATGGCGGCCCGGTCGGGGCCGAACACGCGCTCGGTGAAGAACCGGGCCAGGGCGGCGGCCATGACGTCTTCGCGGACGGTGACGGTGCGGTGGTCGGGGTAGGCGGCGTAGTGGCGGGGCAGGCCGGGGTCGTGCGGGCACCGGTAGTAGGCGTAGCGGGTGGCGCGGCCGCCGGTCTGCCCGCTCATCCGGCGGTGGCAGATGGAGCAGTAGAGCCGGGAGCGGAGCTTGTAGCGGCGGCCGGTGCGGCGGGTGGGCATTTCGGGGTCGCGGACGTTGCCGTGCCGGCGGCCGATCCGCTGGGCCGCGTCCCAGGTGCCCATGTTCACCAGGGCGGGGTGGGTGGGCTCGGCGGACCAGATCCACTCGCTGGCCGGCATCCATACCTTCTTGCCGGCTTTGCGGCGGCGGCGGCCCATCACCTGGTACCCGGTGTACTTGGGGTTGGACAGGATCTCATCGACCAAGGCGAGGGACCAGCCGGCGGGGCCGGGCGGCGGGTAGGTGTGCGGGTCGGCGGCCAGTCGGGTGCGGATGGTGGGCTTGCCGAGATGCTCGCTGACGCGCCACGTGTAGATCTGGGTGATGACCGGCCCGTAGACCGGGTCTTCGATGAGCCGGGTTTTGGTGCGGCCTTCGGCGGCCTTGATGGGGTTGGGGTGCGGGTGCTTCTGGCCGGTGTAGCCGATGGGGACCTTGCCGAGGTTCCAGCCGGCCAGGGAATGTTCTTTCAGCCCGTCCCAGACTTTGCCTTTCAATTGCAGCCGGTACCATTCGGCGACGCCTTGCTTCACCCGGCGGACGAGAATGGTGGTCGCGTTGATCCCTTCGATATTGAACGGCTCATCGGTGGCGAATATCGGGATGCCCTGGTCCTGGAGCTGTCGTTCCAGTTTCAGTGAGTTGTAGGTGTCGCGGGCGCTGCGCTCGATGTCTTCACAGACCACGAACGCGAAATCGGGGGTGGGGGACGCTGCCTCATTCAGCAGATCAGCGATGCCGCCGTCGCGGGGGATCCCGGCGGCGGCGGCGATCTGCCAGGCGTCGCCGTGGCCCCGGTCTTCCAGGTCATCCCCGCCCGATTCGACGTCCCAGTAGTAGGCGACGATCTGGCAGCCGGGCGGCAGCCAGGCGCGGGAGTTGCGGACCTGCCGCCGCATGGAGGCGACCGGGTCCTGCAAGCGCTCGTTGGAGGTGCGGCCCAGGAATGCCACCGGGACCAGCTCGGCCGGCCCGGCGGTGGCGGCCAGGGCCTGGGGGATGTCTGCTGCTGTCGCGGTCATGCTGTCTCCTTACGTCCCGGGCCGCCGAGCCCGGTGCTGGCGGGCCCAGTGCAGTAGGTCCCGGATCACCTCGGCCTGCCGCTCGTCCAGTTCCCTGGCTTTGCGGCCGGTCTCTATCTTTATCTTGTACCGGACTTTCATCACGCCCGGCCTTTCCTCTTTCCTCAAATTATAGGCGATGACGCGCGGCCATTTAAGGTCCCCGGCCGAATTACCTGAATGCGTTTCCGGGTCATTCCGCTGGTCCGGGCCTGGTTCAACGGTCATTTGTAATTACCCTTTCCGGTATAGCGGCAGGAGTGGCGGGTGATTGTTTGGCCGGTGTCCTGCCGGTGGAGGGCTGCGTGCGGGGGGCGGCTGGCCCTACGCTGGCCGTGGCGGGCCGGGCAGCCTTGCCGCTGCCCGCGATCTGTCCGGCGGGGCCTGCCGCAGGGGTCCCCGGACGCAGCCCGGAGCCGGGAGGTGGCTAAAAAATCACCCGCCACGCACCGGGCACCTCCCTTACCGGCCCGGCAGCGGTGCCAGGTCCCCCCGGGCCGTCAGCACAAACCACGTGATCAGGCCGGTGACCACGGCGGGACTGGATGGCTGGCCCGGCAGCAGGTTCACCACGGCCAGCGATAGCAGAGCGGTGAGCACAGCGCGGAAGAGAAGGTGGCGGGGCCGCCCGTGCCAGATGCGGGCCGGTATGAGCACGGCCATCCCCAGCAGGCCGGCGCGGAGTTCGCCCCGTGCCTGGAGTGCTGCCGGTGCGGGGGTAACGGTGCCGAGTAGATCGGCGGACAGGTCGGCGTAGGCCTCGCTGCGTCCCCAGGCGGTGCGGAGCTGAGCGTAGGCGTTCGCGGCGGCCGTGTAGCGGGTGATGTTGCCGCCGTCGGGCCGGTCGGGGTGGGTGGCGGCGGCAATCGCCCGCCACGCGGCCCGGACCTGCTCATCGGTCAGGTCCGGGTCGGTGGGCAGCCCCAGCACGGTGAACGGGTTGGGGTTCATGGGCGGCTCCTGGGTCCGAGCACGTCATCCAGGAATCCCGTCCCCGGCGGCACGGGTTCGTCATCCTCCGGTGGTGGTGCGGGCGGGGGAATGATCACCGTGGGGGCGGGGCGGCGGGCCGCGGGGAGGCTGAGCGGGGAGGGTTTGGGCCGTGCGACCTGCACGAACGTGGCCCCGCCCCGGTGGATGTAACAGGCCTGCCCGACGTCCAGGGTGCGGATCAGATCCGGGTCGGCGATCCAGGCGTGCTGGGTGCGGGTGGTCCCTTCTTCCCCCCAGGTGGCGCCGACCAGCTTGTGGGCCGATTCCAGGACCCGCCGCGTCCCGGCCAGTTCCACGACAGGCTGGGGGTGGGGAGTGCTCATCAGCCAGATCCCGCCGTCGGCGGTCGCGGCGATCCGGTACCGCTCATCCTCATCACGGCCGAGGCCTTGCCAGGACTGGGCGGATACTTGCACCCCGAGCCCCAGGGACCGGCCGCGCTCATACAGGTTGGAGAGGGGCACCCGGCGCGAGACAGCAGAGTAGTCGTCGGCGGCGAGCAGGTGTTAGCCGCCATTCAGGGTGAGCGTCGTTGGGGTGGTTGCGTCTTTGCTGGCGAGCGTGTTTTTCGTGGTGGTTCTGGTTGCGGTGGGGTGGCGTGCGACGACACCGTGAGCGTGTCGGATAAGGGTCGGCCCTCCCCGTGATCTTTTGGCGAAGCTCGGGGAGGGCCGTGAGGGTGCGCGGAGGCACCATTGCTCACGGTAGGCAACAGCGGGCCGGCTGTGGAGGAGCTTCTCGGTAACGGCCTTCTTTCGTGTCCCGGGTGCGGCGGGCGGCTGGGCGGGTGGGGTCACGCGGTCCGGCGGCGGGTCTTCACGGCGGGGCGGATCCCGGTGGGTGTCCGGCCGCGGCGGGCGCGGTGCTCCTCGTGCAGGGCGACGCATGTTCTTCTTCCGGCGTGGCTGCTGTCGCGGCGGTGCGACGGGACGGCGGTGATCGGGGACATGCTCGCGCGGGCGGCCCGTGGCCAGGGGTCCCGGTCGATCGCGGCCGCGTCCGGGGTGCCGGAGGACACGGTGCGGGACCGGCTGCGCCGGTTCCGGTCCTCGGCGGGGCGGGTGCGGGAGTTCTTCACCCGGCTGGCGGGCGTCCTGGCGGTGGATCCGGTGCCGCTGGACCCGGCGGGCAGCGCGGCGGGCGATGCAGTGGTGGCGGTCGCGGCCGCCGGGGCCGCGGCGGCCGGCCGGTGGCCGGCGCTCGCGGTGTCGGGCTGGGAGCTCGCGTCCGTGGTCACGATGGGGTCGCTCGTGTCCCCGTCCGTCGCCTTCCGCCTGGTTCGCGGGGACATGCTGCCGTCTGCCCTGGGGTGACGGTTCAACGCGGGTTCCCCCCTGCCCAGGTCTGGTTACTTCCTGTCACTCTCGGCGGGCCTGCAGGAGCAGGTGCCGAGAAAGGACAGAGCGTGACGACTGCGGATGAGGCGGATCAGAAGAAGCGGACGGAGCGGGCCCGGGAGACGGGCCTGTTCCGGTACTCGCTGGTGCAGGAGCTCCTGGAGCCGGGCCTGTCGGCGGCGGAGCGGGGCTGGCGGGCCAGGGAGCTGGCCGGCCGTGTCCACGAGGGGCCGGGCGGCCGGCGGGTCACGGTGTCGTATGCGACGCTGACCCGGTGGCGGCGCCGCTATGAGGAGGGCGGGTTCGACGCGCTGGTGCCGTCCCCGCGGCAGCCGGCGCCGCGGACCCCGGAGGAAGTGCTGGCCCTGGCGGAGGCGCTGAAGCGGGAGAAGCCGGGGCGGACGGCGGCGCAGGTCCGGCGGGTCCTGCAGGTCACGGCCGGGTGGGCGCCGTCGGACCGGACGCTGCAGCGCCTGTTCGAGCGGCTGGAGCTGAACCGGCCGGCCCCGGGGCCGGAAGAGGAGCAGCGGGCGTTCGGCCGGTTCGAGTGCACCCGGCCGAACGAGATGCGGACGGGAGACGCATTATGCCTACGTAGGCATAACGCGTCTTATGCGGACCCCGCTGTTATGCCGACAACCGCCGCGGAATGCTAATCAGCGGGTATCGGACTGGTCATAAGTCGGCATAATCACGCGCCTTCCCCGTTCACCGCTCCCTAGCGTCTCTCCGTGTCCAAACAGTCACGAAGGGAGAAGAGCGTGTGTGAACTGTCGAAAGTGGCGGTATCGGGGCCGCTGGAGAGATATGCGGAAGGCTTCGCGGACGACCTGGCCAGGCAGGGTTACGCGCCCAGCGTGGTGGTGATCCACGTGCGCCGGCTGGGTCACGTGAGCCGGTGGCTGGAGGCCGGGGGCCTGGATGCTTCCGCGCTGGACGAGGCGGCCGGGGAAGCGTTCCTCGCGGACCGCCGGGCAGCAGGACGGAACTTCCTGCTGCGGATTGGGTCGCTGGCACCGCTGCTGGAGTACCTGCGCGGCATCGGGGCGGCCCCGGTCCCCGGGCCGGTTCCGCCGGCCACGCCGGCGGGTGCCCTGCTCGCCCGGTATGCCGGCTACCTGGCCACCGAACGCGGCCTGTCCGCGAAGACGATCGCCCGCCACGTCACCGCGCTCCGCCCGGTCCTGGCGGGCCTGGGCCGCGAGGACCAGCCTGACCTGGGACTGGGCCGGCTGACCGCCAGGGAGATCATGGACTTCGTCGTCGGCCAGGCCCGGCAGCGGCCCGGCACGGTGCCGCACCTGGTGACGGCCCTGCGGTCCCTGCTGCGGTTCCTGCACGTCGATGGCGTTACCGCGACGGGGCTCGCGGACGCGGTCCCGACGGCGGCCGGGCGGAAGCTGGCCGACCTGCCGAAGGCGCTGCCCGCGGAGCAGGTAGCCGCGATGCTGGCATCGTGCGACCAGTGCACGGCCCTGGGCCGCCGTGACCTGGCGGTCCTGACGGTGCTGTCCCGCCTCGGGCTGCGCGCCAGCGAGGTCGCGGGCCTGCAACTGGAGGACATCGACTGGCACCGCGGCGAGATCACCGTCACTGGCAAGGGCAGCCGGACCGAGCGGCTCCCGCTTCCCGCTGACGTCGGCGCCGCGGTCGTCGCCTACCTGCGCGACGGCCGGCCCCGCAGCGGCCACGGGGAAGTGTTCCTCTGTGACAGGGGGCCGCACCGCGGGATGAGCCGGGGTGCGGTGACCAACGTAGCGGCCCGGGCCGCGCGCAAGGCCGGGCTCGGCACCGTCCACGCGCACCGCCTGCGTCACAGTGCCGCCACGGCCATGCTGAACGCCGGCGGGTCGCTTGACGAGATCGGCCAGGTCCTGCGGCACAGCCACGCGCTTACCACCGCCATCTACGCGAAGGCCGACGTCACGGCGCTGCGCGCCGTCGCGAGGCCCTGGCCGGGACAGGAGGCGGCCGCGTGAGCCCGCTGAGAGAAGCGCTGGCCGGCTACCTGAGCGTCCGCCGGGCGCTGGGGTTCAGGCTGGACCGGGCCGAGAAACTGATCGGCCAGTTCATTGATTACCTGGAAGAACGTCAGGCCAACGTGGTCACGATTGAGTACGCGGCCGCCTGGGCGACCACCCCGGACGGGGCGTCCTGGTGGCACGCGCTGCGGCTGTCGGCGGTCCGCCCGTTCGCGTCCTGGCTGCACTCTCTCGATGACGCCCACGAGGTTCCCCCGGCAGGGCTCATCCCGCACGGCCCGCACCGCGCTGTCCCGTACTTGTATTCCGCTGACGAGATCGGCGCCCTGGTGACGGCGGCGGGGTGCCGGCCCCGGCCGGCCAGCGCGGCCACCTACCCGGCCCTGATCGGCCTGCTGGCGGCGACAGGCGCCCGGGTCGGGGAGCTGATCGCCCTGGACGACAGCGACTTCGACGCCGGCCAAGGCGTTCTGACCGTCCGCAACGGCAAGTCCGGCAAACAGCGGCTGCTCCCGCTGCACCCGACCGCCACGGCGGCGCTGGTGCGATACCAGCAGGAACGGGACCGGCTGCTCCAGGCCCGGGCCGGTGACGTGCTGCTCGTCTCCTGCGCCGGCACGAGACTGGACTATCCCCGGGTCCAGAAAGCGTTCCGCCGCATCGCCGCCGACGCCGGGATCACGGCCCGGTCCGCGGCCTGCCGCCCGAGAATGCATGATCTGAGACACAGCTTCGCGGTCAGCAGCCTCCTGGACTGGTACCGCCGCGGGGACGACGTCCAGGCCATGCTGCCCCGCCTGTCCACTTATCTGGGGCATACCGATCCCCGGCACACCTATTGGTACTTGTCCGCCGCGCCCGAGCTGCTGGCCCTGGCCGCCGAGCGCCTTGAGAACCACCCGGGAGGCATCGCGTGAGCACCCTCGCCCCGACCCTGCAGGCGTTCTTCACCGACCGTCTGATCCGGCAGCGCCACGCCAGCGGCCACACGATCGCCGCCTACCGCGACACCTTCAGGCTCCTGCTAGCCTTCGCCGAGCAGCAGACGGGCAGCGCCCCGTCGCGGTTGCGGGTCGCCGACCTAGACGCCCCGCTGGTCAGCGCGTTCCTGGACCACCTGGAAACGGTTCGGGGCAACGGCGTCCGCACCCGCAACGCCCGCCTGGCCGCCGTCCACTCCCTGTTCCGCTATGCCGCGCTCCGCCATCCCGAGGACGCCGCAGTCATCCAGCGGGTCCTGGCCATCCCGCCCAAGCGGTTCGACCGCACGATCATCACCTACCTCAGCGAGGCGGAGACCGACGCGCTGCTCGCCGCCCCCGACCAGTCCACCCGGACCGGCCGCCGCGACCACGCGCTGCTCGCCACGGCGGTCCAGACCGGCCTGCGGGCCTCGGAACTGGTCGCCCTGTCGGTGAACGACGTGCACCTGGGCACCGGAGCCCACGTCAGCTGCCTGGGAAAAGGCCGCAAGCAGCGGATCACCCCGCTGACCGCCAGCACCGTCACCGTGCTGAAGAACTGGCTGGAAGAACGCGCCGGCCTGCCGGCCGGCCCGCTGTTCCCCGCCCGCACCGGCACCCCGATGAGCCGCGACGCCCTGGAAAGACGCCTGGCCAAGCATGCGGCGACCGCCGCAAAGGCATGCCCGGCGCTCGCGGAGAAGAAAATATCGCCTCACGTCATGCGCCACACGGCGGCAATGCGCTTGCTGGAAGCCGGCGTCGACACCACCGTGATCGCTCTTTGGCTAGGTCACGAGTCGGTTGCCACGACTCAGGTCTACATTCACGCCGACCTCGCGCTCAAAGAACGGGCGATTGCCCGGACCGCCCCCAAGGACGCGCCTCCGGGACGATATCAGCCGTCCGATGCCGTCATCGCGTTCCTCGACAGCCTGTGATTATGCCGGATAAGTGAACGTCCGCGTCATCCACTGCGGCTATTCCGCGGCGGTTGTCGGCATAACAGCGGGGTCCGCATAAGACACTCTCCACGGACCGGTGATCGGCGGGAAGAAGTCGTATCTTTTCGCGTTCATCGACGACCACTCCAGGGCCGTGATGGGCGCCCGCTGGTCGCATCACGACGACGTGGTCCGGATGGCCGCGGCGTTCCGCCCAGCCCTGCAGGCCCGCGGCGTCCCGCAAAGGGCCTACCTGGACAACGGCAGCCCGTTCGTCGACGTGTGGCTGCTGCGCGGCTGCGCCGTCCTGGGCATAAAGCTCGTCCACTCCCGGCCCGGGAAACCAGAGGGAAGAGGGAAAATCGAACGTTTTTTCAGGACTGTCCGGGATCAGTTCCTGGTCGAGGCCGACGACGGGGCGAAGGTCCGGGACCTGGCGGAGATGAACCGGCTGTTCCAGGCCTGGACCGAGACCGTCTACCACCAGGCGGTCCACTCCGAGACCGGCGAGGCCCCGGCCGCCCGGTGGGAGAAGGCCACGCCAGAAGAGAGGGCCGTCCCCGAGCCGGGCCTGCTGCGGGAGGCGTTCCTGTGGTCCGAGCGGCGCAGGGCCGACAAGACGGCCCTGGTCAGGATGCACGGGAACGTCTACCAGGTCGACGCGTGGCTGGCCGGGCGGATGGTCGAGCTGCTGTTCTCCCCGTTCGACCTGGACCGGATCGAGGTCCGCCTCGCCGGGAAGCCCGCCGGGACTGCCGTCCCGTTCGTCATCGGCCGGCACCGCCACCCCAAGACCCGCGCCCCCGACGAGCAGGCCCGCGCCGAGCCCGCGCCGACCGGGATCGACTACCTGTCCGCCCTGGGCGACGGCCATGACGCGGCCCTGCGCGAGCAGGTCTCCTACCGGTTCCTCGTCAGCGGCAGCAGGGAGGAACCGGGGAAGCAGGAGGGACCGGAAGAGAAGGAAGAGAAGGAAGGAGACGGCCGTGGCTGACTCCCCGGACCGGACGCTGGCCCTGGCCCGCACCGCGGCCGGAGCAGTCCGCTCCCTGAACCACGCCACCCTCGGCGGGGACGGGCTCGGGCAGCCCGCCGACGCCTACGCGGTCCTGGGCGAGCTGACGCTCGCCGCGTCCCGCCTGCCCCAGCTCCTGGCCCAGGTCGGACGGTGGCTCGCGTCCGCCCTCGAGTCCGGGCGGCTCGGCTGCGACGACGGCACCGACCCGGCCGCCGCGATCGGCGGGGCCCGGCTGTTCCTGTCCGGCGCCCGCGCCAGCGCGGCCTCGCTCGCCCGCGACCTCGGCCAGGCCCAGCAGCAGCTCGCCGCCGTCCACGGCAGCCACGCCCGCGAAGAAGGAGGAGGAGGAGGAGAACACTCATGATCGACGCCGTCATCACCCGGTTCGGGCTCGCCCGCATGCCGTTCGGCCGCGACCTGCCCCCGTCGCGGCTCCACCGCCACGCCGACTGCGGCGAGGCCGCTGCCCGCATCGCCTGGGCCGTCGCCGACAAGACCATCGGCATGATCACCGGCGAGGTCGGCACCGGCAAGACCGTCGCCATCCGTTCCGCCGTCGCTGACCTCGACCCCGCCAGCCACACCGTCATCTACATCGGCAACCCCGCCACCGGGGTGAGAGGGATCCTCGCCCACGTGGTCACTGCCCTCGGCGGCAAGCCCGTCCACGGCACCGCCGCCCTCGCCGTCCAGGCCTGGACCGTCCTGGCCGGCGAAGCAGCCGAGCGAGGCCGGACCCCGGTCCTGGTCATCGACGAGGCGCACCTGCTCGACCATGATCAGCTGGAGTCGATAAGGATGATGACCAACCACGATATGGACTCCTCCACCCCGTTCGCGACCATCCTGGTCGGGCAGCCCACCCTCCGGCACTCCGTGAAGCTCGGAGTGCTCGCAGCCCTCGAGCAGCGGATCACCGTCCGCTACCAGATGAAGGGCATGACCCCCGACGAGACCGCCAGCTACATCCGCCACCACCTCGAGCAGGCAGGACGCACAACCGACCTGTTCACCGACGAGGCGATCACCCAGATCCACCAGGCCGCCCGCGGCAAGCCGAGGACCGTCAACAACATCTGCACCGCCGCCCTGATCGTCACCGCCGGCGCCGGCAAGAACCTCGTCGACCACGCCTCCGCCAGGGCCGCCATCGCAGAAGTCACCGCGACAGGCTGAGCATCCCCGCGACACCCTGAACACCAGGCCCCGCCCGGCTCCGCCGGGCGGGGCCATTCACATCATGCACACGCTTACCGGCAATGACGCCGCCATGCTCATCCTGAATGACCGGCAACACGTGCAGGCCGTCGCCGTAGGCGGTCTCCAGCCACGCCACGTCCAGCCGGTCCAGGAAACTGGCGGCATTGTTCGGCGGACCGCCAGGGGCGGCGAGGGCCAGGCTCACGACGGCTTGCATGACGTCGGTGTAGTAGGCGGCGGCCCCGTCCCCCGTCTCGATCATCTGCAACAGCAGGACGCCGAGGTCGCGTGGCGGCAGGTCCCACAGGCACAACCGGGCCTCGTCCGGCCAGATCGCCACCCGTCGCGCACCGACACCGTGCAGCAGGCGGCGGGTACGTTCGGCCTTCACGCGGGCGTCGGGGCCGCCTTTGCAGTCCAGGACGACCAGCAGCGGCCGGTGGCCTTCCCCGTACGCGGCGGCGGTGTGGGCGGCGGCGTACCAGCCGGCCCACAGCCGCATCATCAGGTTCGTTTTCCCCGACCCCGATGAGCCGATGATCACCGAATGCCGCCCGAAGGACCGGTACGGCACCGTGAGGATAGGCCGCCACTGATGCCGGACAGCGCGGATGACCGGCCCGATCACCACATTGCCGCCCCGGGCCAGCAGCGGGACGGTGCCGGGGGCGGCGGCCCGGCCGCGTGCGGTGCGGACCTGGCGGCGCCATTGCCGGGTGTCGAACTCGATCGGCGCCGAGGCGGTGATCCCGGCCAGGCCGGTGGTGATGGCGTAGATCCGCCACGCCCACAACAGCCCGCCGATGGCCAGCCCGGCCGGGACCGCGACCGGGGCGACTAGCAGCCCGGCGCGCAGGATCGCCCCGGCGGCCAGCAGCCGCCAGGCGTTCCCGTAGTCCTGTACCGGGGCCAGGGCGACGGCCTGCCAGGCGTGCAGGCGGATGGCCTGGCCGGTGGCGTAGACGGCGGTCATGGGCAGCGCCCAGGCGGCGGCCCGCCACAGCCGGGCCGGTGGCCACCCGCGCAGCCAGGCGGCCAGGTAGCCGAACCCGGCAACGAGGGTGAGCGGCCAGGCGGCGACCGCGACGGCGGCCACGATCAGCCAGCCCGCCAGCTTGAAGCATTTGCGGAGCAGCCACAGAGCGGCGGTGAGCCGCAGCCACGACCAGACGCTCACCAGATGGCTCCTTCGGGCAGGTCGCGGACCACGACCCGGGTGTTAGCGGCGCGGGCAGCACGTTGACCGCGCGAGTCACCACCGGGGCGGCGGGCCGGGCGGTCAGGTAGATCACCTGGGCGTACCGGGCGGCCCGGCCCGGCGCGGCCGCCGGGCCGTAGTCGCTGGTGCGGGCCAGCAGGTTCTGCATGATGCTCGCCGTGCGGGCCAGCGGCTTGGCGGTCAGTTCCGCCTCAATGGCCCAGATCTGCCCCGCGTAGGGGGACCCGTCCAGGCTGGGCCAGTGGATCTCCGCATCGGGCACGTGCACGCCGCTGGCCGGGCCGCCAGTGGCGGCGCGGATGCGGCGTTCGCTGCGCCACCATGCCTGGCCCGCCTGATAGGCCTCCCCCCCTTCCAGCCATAGCCGGACCGCCAGCACAGCCCGGATGTGGGCCAGGCGGCCCAGGGACGGCCGGGTGGCGGGGTAGCCCAGGCCGGTGGCTTTCATCCCGGCGGCCGTCAGCCAGCACCAGGCCGGGCCGGTCGCTAAGGTGCCAGTCTGGGCGTAGCCGGTGCGGCGCCAGCGGGCGACGATGCCGCGCAGCCGGTCCGCCCGCACCTCCAGCGCAGCGGCGAGCAAATCGTATGGTGCCCCGTACTGCTGCCCGCACAGCATGAGCCCGGTGATGTCACGGTCCCCCAGCCGGACCGACCCGGCGTCGGCGCGGCGGAACGGGAGAACATTGCCGGGCGGCTGCGGCTGCATGGCACCACGTTCTATCCCGGCGAACAGGGAGACCGGGCCGAAACTCCTATTCTTCGGCAATGCCGACATTTCCGGCAGCCGGTGCCCGGCAATGAGGTGGGCGACGGGCTGTACCGTCCGGCGGAGAGGCGCTGCAGCCGCCACGGCTCTGGCTGGAGCGCTGCCGGGCTGGTGGGGCCCGGTTGCTCTGCCATCATCGGTGATCGGTTCTCGGTGGGGCTGGGCTGATCGCGCACGGGCCGCAGGTCTGGTCACGGGCGGCCTGGGAGGACGCGTCGCAGTGGAACGCCTGGCCGCACTGGATGCAGGTGAGGATGAGCGGGTGCGGCATCAGCGGGTTCGGCACCGGGACCGGAGGGCCGGGTTCTGGCGGGGGGCTGGTCACGGTTTCCTCCCGTTGGCCGATGTGAGGTCCGGGCGGGTCATGGGCGGGGTCTGGGGGCGGGACGGCTGCTGGCCGGTCACGGGATATCCACGGCGCGGATGCTTTCGGCCAGTTCGGCGGGGGTGCGGCCGTAGCGGGGGATGGGCGTGCCGCCCGGCTCGCGGATGGTGGCCTTGTAACGGGCGGTGATGGCGGCGATATCCGACCGGTCTGCGAACTCGCGGCGCACGTCGTCCAGGGTGACCTCATCGGCGGGGGGCTGGCCGGGGCTGTTCATCGGGCATGTTCGGTTCCGGGCAGGCGGGGGCGGGGCGGCTGGTGAGGGTGAACCAGGTCACCCATCCGTGGGTGCCGGGGAGGGCGCCGCAGCTGGCCGACAGGGTGGTGAGCAGGTAGAGGCCGTGCGGGTTCTCGGCGTGGTGGAGGTGGCCGTCCCAGTCGCTGCCCTGGTCTTCGACTTCGGCGTGCAGGTAGGTGCCGTACAGGTGGGCGCGGACGGTGAAGGCGCCGCCGGGCTGGCCGCTGGCGCTGTGGGCGCAGGCGTTGGCGGCAAGTTCGCTGATGAGCAGAACGGCGTCATCTGCGTTCGGGAAACCGTCCAGGAAGTCGGTCAGCAGCGCCCGGACGCGGCTGAGCTGCTCGGGGCGGCCGGGGAAGGACCGTGTGCAGCTCTGCCATGACGTCGGCGCTGATGTGGAGGGTGGCAGTGTGGCGCGGTCACACATCGGTTCGTTCTCCTGCCTCTTACGTCTCTCGCCAGCGGGCAGTGTGTCCTGCGCCAGTTGGCGCCTTGGGTGGCGCAAGCGACGTGTTGCTGGCATGCTGCGTACCACCACGCTTAATACATAGCACGTTTGTACATAGCTGCACAGTAGATGGCTGTAAATAACCGTTATGCAGAAGGGAGACTCTGTGGCTTCAGCATCTAGCCCGATGGTGCGCCGCCGTCAGCTCATGGCCGAGTTGAAGCGTCTGCGTGATGACGCCAGGCTCACTCAGGAGGAAGTGGCAAGCCGGCTGGACTGGCATCCGACCAAGGTCATGCGGATTGAGACCGGGCGGACTGCGCCGCATCCCAACGATGTGCGGGTGATGCTGGGCTTGTACGGCGTGACCGGCCCTGAGCAGGTGACAGCGCTGGTGAAGCTAGCGCAGGACGCCAGACAGCGGGGCTGGTGGTATTCCTACCGTGACGTGCTGCTGAACCGGTATGAGTTCCTCATCGGCTTGGAATCGGAGGCCAGCTCGATCGGGAACTTCCAGCTGGCGATGGTGCCGGGGTTGTTGCAGACAGAGGACTACGCGCGGGCGCTGATTAGCGGTGGCCCGATGGAGCTGGACACTCAGGAGGTGGAGCGGCGTGTTGAGGTACGGCTGACCCGGCAAGAGGTGCTTGACCGGGATGATCGCCCGCAACTGTGGGTGATCATGGATGAGGCGGCCATCCGGCGGACGGTGGGTGGCCCGGCGGTGATGCGTGGCCAGCTTGAATCGCTGGCCAGGGCGGCCGAGCAGATCCGGACAACGATTCAGGTGGTGCCCTACGCTGCGGGTGCTCATCCGGGGCAGGCTGGCCCGTTCGTCATTCTGGGGTTCCCTGAGCCGTCTGAGCCAGAGGTGGTGATCATGGAAACGGTCGGCGGGAATCTGTACGTCGACAAGCCGGAGGAGGTGCGTCTTTACACGACGGCCTTTGATCATCTGCGGGCGGTGGCGCTCAGCCCGGATGATACGCGCGCTATGCTTCGTGCAGCGGCGGAAGCGCTGAAATAGTCGCAAGAGGAGGTGCGGGATGTTCGCGTTTGACGTGTCCCGCGCTGTATGGCGGAAGAGTTGCCATAGTGGCCAGAACGGCGATTGTGTCGAGGTAGCTGCTGCCTCGACAGTTGCGGTGCGTGACTCCAAGGACCGCAGGGGCGGGTTGCTGGCGTTCACGCCTGGGCGGTGGAAGGAGTTCACACGGCAGGCGAAGAAGGGCGCGTTTGACGTGACGCGGGGATAGCTGGTCGCGTCCGGTGATCCCGAGCGGGGGCGCTCTCGTTAGAGAGGGCGTCTCTTTTGGCGTGTGCGTACGGTCACTGGATCGCTTGCTCCTTCTCGGGTTATGAGACGCGGTCCTGTACCGGGAGTGCGTGTGGTTTGCGTGCTCCTTCCTCGATCATGGTGCGTGCCCGTACCGGGGGTGCCGGGCTGTTTCCACGGCACCGGCTGGGGCCGATACCGGCGGGTCTTGCTCGCACTTTCCGTGGTCATTAGTTCGGTGCGGTACCGGGGTGTTGTGCACCTTCCACGGCCACGTGTGCGCGCCGCCGCCGTTGGTTTTGATCTTCGGGCAGGAGCCAGGAGGGGGTGTGGGGGAACCTTGAGCCTCGGGGCCTCGGGGCCTCGGGGTGCTCGGTGGCGGGGTTCAGGGTTCCCCCACGGTTTTGATCTTGACCTTGACCTTTGTTCTTGATCTTGCCTGGCTGGATGTTGTTCTGTGGAGCTGGAGTTTTCCTGACCTTGGCCGCACGGAGTGGGGGTGAGGTCAGGAAAACGGAAGCGGAACGGGCAGAACAGCATCCAGCCAGGCCAGCGGCGCAAGCCGCTGTCTGCTTGCCCCACATATCACCCGTACGGGCAGGCGGGCCGCTATGCGATACGCGTATGGTCTATGTACAGCCTGGCGCTCCCAGACGTCGCCGTCTACGTCGTAGACCCAGGTCACGTCGGCCGAGACGTCGTTGCCGGGCGCTAGCCTGTTTGGGCTGATCAGCAGCCCGCAGGGCGCGATTTCTCCCTACATCGGCGTCAGCCGGGCAGACCGGGCTGGGTAGTGAAAAGATAACCAACTGTGGCAAAGGGGCTGACTGAACCGGGTACGGGCAGGCGGGTGTGGTGACGGTCATCGAGGTCGCCATCAGTCCTGGCCGCGCGCCGGGGACATTCAAGGTGGAAGTTGCGGGTTCCGCGGGGGAGGCATCGGCGACGGTAGAGCTGGATGCCGATTCGCTGTTGGCGCGGCGGGGGCTGCTGCAGCAGGCGGTGCTGGCCTCTGCGGTGCCAGTCCGCCGGGTGCTGCCGGAGACCGAGCAGCCGGTACGCGAAGCCGGGCAGGTGCTGTTCGCCGGGCTGCTGGGGACCGGCGAGGTGGCCGGGCGGTACCGGGCTGCCGCGACGGTGGCGGCCGGGCGGGGGGAAGGGCTGCAGGTGGTGCTGCGCATTGACACGCCGGCGCTGGCAGGCCTGCCGTGGGAGGCGATGTACGACCAGGCCGCCGGGGCGTACGTGTGCCGGCAGAACCACCTGGTCCGCCACGTCCCGGTCGCCTCGGTGCCCGCGCCGCTGCAGGTCCGGCCGCCGCTGCGGATCCTGGGCGTGGTCTCCTCTCCGCGCGGGCTGCCCGCCCTGGACGTGGACAAGGAACAGAACCAGCTGATCCGGGCGCTGGCCCGGCCCGCCAGCCAGGGCCTGACCGAGCTGCACTGGGCGCCCAGCGCGACCTGGGCGGACCTGCAGGACCTGCTGCTGGACGGAGAGTGGCACGTGCTGCACTTCATCGGGCATGGGGACTTCGACCCCGGCCAGGACGAAGGGGTGCTGGTCCTGACCCGTGAGGACGGGCGGGCCGACCTAGTCGCGGCGCACCGGCTGGTCGATCTGCTGCGCCAGGCACGGCCGATGCCCCGCCTGGTGGTACTGAACTCCTGCTCTGGCGCGGCGGCCGGGGTTAGTGACCTGTTCTCCGGCACCGCCGCGGCGCTGGTCCGGGGCGGTGTTAGCGCCGTGGCCGCGATGCAGTACGAGATCTCCGATCCCGCCGCGGTCGCGTTCGCCCGGGGCTTCTACGCCGCCATCGCTCGTGGCCGCGGCGTCGATGATGCCATTTCCAGCGGCCGGGTCGGGATCCTCTCGATCAGCGACCGGACCTTGGAATGGGTTACCCCCGTGCTCTACCTCCGCGGGCACGACACCCGCCTGTTCACCCTCCCGGCATCCGCCGAAGACACAAACCGCGCGGGCACCGGCACGGAAGACGTTGGCAGCACCCTCCGGCCCGGCGCCGCAGGCCACAGCCCGCGCGGGGAGAGCCCGGCCGGCCAGGCACATGCACAGGCACGGCAGCCGCCGACGGCCCCGGCCGACGCCGGCCGCCCGCCAGCAGCACCAGGACCCTCCCGCTTGTCCCGCACCCTCACCGGCCACACCGCGGAGGTCTTGGGCGTGGCGTTCAGCCCGGACGGGCGGCTGCTCGCCACCGCCTGCGGCTACGACCGCGACGGCGCGGTGCGGCTGTGGGACCCGGCCACCGGCGACTGCCTGCGGACCCTCACCGGCCACACCAATTTGGTCTCCAGAGTGGCGTTCAGCCCGGACGGGCGGCTGCTGGCCACCGCTGTCGGCAACCGCGACGGCGCGGTGCGGCTATGGGACCCGGCCACTGGCGACTGCCTGCGCACCCTCACCGGCCACGCCGACAGATTCATGCGCGGCGGGGTCTGGGGTGTGGCATTCAGCCCAGACGGTCGCGTGCTCGCCACCGCCGGCAACGACAAGACGGCGCGGCTGTGGGACCCGGCCACCGGCAACTGCTTCCGCACCCTCACCGGCCACACCGCGGGGGTCTCGAGCGTGGCGTTCAGCCCGGACCAGCGGCTGCTCGCCACCGGCGGCCACGACGGGACGGTCCGGCTGTGGGACCCGGCCACGGGCGACTGCTTCCGCACTCTCACCGGCGATAAACGAGAATCTTTCTCGGCGGTGGCGTTCAGCCCGGACGGGCGGCTGCTCGCCACCGCCACCGGCATCACCCGCAACAGCACGGCGCGGCTATGGGACCTGGCCACCGGCGACTGCCTGCGCACCCTGAGCGGCCACATCGGTTCGGTCTCGGATGTGGCGTTCAGCCCGGACGGGCGACTGCTCGCCACCGCCGGCAGCGACAAGACGGCGCGGCTATGGGACCCGGCCACCGGCGACTGCCTGCACATCCTCACCGGCCACACCTCGTGGCTCCTTGGTGTGGCGTTCAGCCCGGACGGGCACCTGCTGGCCACCACCAGCAACGACGAGACGGTACGACTGTGGAGCTGACTTGGCCTGCCGGTTCCGGATTCCCGTTGTTAAAGGGGCCCAGTAGCACTGAAGAAACTTCCAACGGATATACCGCTGACCTGTGGTTATCTGGCCACGCCGCGCAGGTGGTCAGAGCGGGTCTGCTCGCGGGCACCGTAGCCGCGGAGCTCGCCTACCGGGATGCCCAGCCTCTCCGACAGCCGGGCCACCGCAGCGGCCGGGGCGGCGGGCACGTCGTCCGGGACGAATCCCAGCCACGGCAGCGTGCACATCTGCACCGCGGCGCCCAACACGTTCCTCTTGTCCCGGAACCTCCGGACGAACTCCTCATCGCCAGGCGTGAGCATGAAGAACCTGATCAGCTCAGCGCGGCCGATCTCCGGGAAGCCCCGCAGCTGCGCAGCTCATCCGCCGAGAACACGTCCCTGGTCGCCACCGACGCACCTACCCCCGAAGATCAAACCCCGACGGAGAACACCTATCCGACATAGACGGTCACGCGCAGCAAACAGGTCAATCCAGCCCCACCCGGCCGCCGTTACCTGGCCGTGATGCTAATCGTTGTTTTTCGCTGGATGATCCGAGCGGGCCACTATGCCCGCTACCAGGAATCCTGGCGCACCAAGATCATTTACCCAGGCGACAGTCAACTCACCGCGCTATTCGCGGAATCGGGTCAGAGCCCGCGTCGGTCGGGGCTGGGTAGAGATTCCGTTGCCTATCCCTATTGGGACCGAACCCGGAAAACTCGGTGTCACTGCTGTTCCCCCATCGTTGCGGGCTCGGGTCACAGTTCGGTGGTCCACTCGATCACCAGGCGTCGGCTTGGGTTGGCTGTTTGCCATTTGGAGTGGCACGCCCCCCCGGAACCCCCCGAATGCGCTCCGCGCCCGCGCGGTGGTACGTCGCCGACACACCGGCCACTCACCGGGCACAAGGCCCGGTTCGCTGGGCCGGTATGAGCGCCTTGCCGTAACCCGTGTTGGTGCTCGCCGATAGCACCGGCCGCTCGCCAGGCCCGGAGGGCCCGGTTCGCTGGGCCGGTATGAGCGCCTGGCCGTAACCCGTGTTGGTGCTCGCCGATAGCACCGGCCGCTCGCCAGGCTCGGAGGGCCCGGTTCGCTGGGCCGGTATGAGCGCCTGGCCGTAACCCGTGTTGGTGCTCGCCGATAGCACCGGCCGCTCGCCAGGCCCCGAGGGCCCGGTTCGCTGGGCCGGTTACGATCGTCTCGCGGTAGCCCGTGCGTCCTGCCTGCCGGCACTAACCTGCCGGTATGAGCGATGGTGATGCGGTGGTGCGGGTCCGGGAGATCTGCCTTGCGCTGCCCGAGGCGGTGGAGAAGCCGTTCGGCGGTCACACCTCCCCGGCGTTCCGGGTGCGGGACAAGATGTTCGTCATGGTCAGCGAGGACCGCACCGCAATGACGTTCAAGGGCGCCGCCGGGGTCCAGGAAGCGCTCGTGGCCGGCGATCCCGGACGCTTCTACGTGCCCCCCTACGTCGGATCCAAGGGGTGGGTGGGCGCCCGGCTGGACGTCGGACAGGACTGGGACGAGATCGCCGAGCTCGTGGTCGACAGCTACCGGATGGTCGCGCCCCGGCGCCTCGCCGCGCTGGCCGTCCCGCCGCACTCTGGTTCCTAGTTTCGTAACGGCGATCAGCACCCCCGCCAGGAGCGGCACCAGCCCGCCACCGCCTTCCATCATGACCAACCGATATCTTTGCCACTGACGCTAGGCCGCCCGGGGTTCAGGGGTAAAAGTGCTGTTTGCTCATGACACGACCGCCGCGCTGACGCTCGCCGCGGATCTGGTCAACACCGTACGGGACGGTGACACGCTCACCGGCGTGGCGGCCGTCGACGCCTTCCTGGACGAGCGGCAAATCACCCCGCGGCCCCCGGCCACCCCGTCCGACGTGGCCGCGGTGCAGGCGCTCCGGCCACGGCTGCGCGCCGTCTGGCAGGCCTCCGGCCCGGAAGAACTCGCCGTCGTCGTGAACGGCCTGCTCCGCGACTCCGGCGCGCGCCCCTGGCTCGTCGACCATGGCGGCGGCTGGGGCTGGCACCTGCACGTCACCGAGCCCGCCGCCCCGCTCGCGGACCGGATCGGCGCGCAGACCGGTTTCGCGTTCGCCAACCTGGTCCGGCTGGGCGAGACCGGCAGGCTGCGGATCTGCGACGCCCCCGGCTGCGGCGCGGTCCTGGTCGACCTGTCCCGTAACCGGTCCCGCCGCTACTGTGACACGGGGAATTGCGGCAACCGCCAGCACGTCGCGGCCTACCGTGCCCGCCACCTCAGCCAATGACAGGAACCGCCCGGGGAGCGGCTGATCAGGATTCGGGCCGCGTTCTCAGCGCATAGCCCCGAAGACGCTGCCCGAACCGGGGCTGGACGGCGGCGGCCTTAGCGGCCGCCGGGGGCCCAGGGGTCGTAGTCGACTTCGAGCGGCTCCTGGGGCGGCCGGTCCGCTTCAGGGACGTGCTGAAGGTTCAGCCGGATCCGGGTCCAGCTGTAGCTGCGCCCGCGCATCGAGTCCACCAGCACGTCGGCGGGGGCGAGCAGCGGCCAGACATCCGGGTGCCGCTCCTTCCAGCGTTCCAGGCCCTCCATCGCCTCGGCCTTGGTGGCTGCGCGGGCGACCTCAATCAGCGGCATTTTGGACTGCCGCCGACCGGTCGGCCCGCCGCGCGGGGAGCGCGCCCCGGATGCGCCCCCGTCTGTGCCGGGCCCAGCCGCGGCCCCGTCCGCGTCCGCCGCCCCGGCCCCGTCCGCCTCAGGTTCAGAGCCCCCGGAACCGGCCGCCCCGGAACTGCCTGCCGGACCGGCTCCCTTGGCCGGCGCCTTCCGGGCCGTCCGGCGCTTGGACGGCTGGACGCGCGGCTCCTCCCCGGACTGGCGGACGAAATGCGGCGGCCACGGGGCGTCGGGCAGGCCCGCGGCCTCGTCCCGTTCGGCCAGTTCGAGCAGCCCGCTGAGCGAGCCGGCGGCCGCGTCCATCCCGGCCCATGGATCACCCACCGCGGCAAACCGGGCCGGCACGGTGCCGATCGTGAACGCGGCCGGATCACACCCCGCCACGTCGTCCCACGACAGCGGCGTCGACACCCGGGCGTCGGGCAGCGGCCGGATCGAATAGGCCGAGGCGACGGTGCGGTCCTTGGCGTTCTGGTTGTAATCAACGAAGACGCCGTGCCGCTCCTCTTTCCACCATTTGCTCGTCGCAATATCGGGGGCGCGCCGCTCCACCTCGCGGGCGAGCGCCACCGCGGCGCGGCGGACGTCGGTGAACGGCCACCGCGGCTCGATCCGGGCGTAGATGTGGAAGCCGCGGGACCCTGACGTCTTCGGCCAGGCGGTCAGGCCGAAATCCTCCAGCACCGACCTGGCCACCATGGCCACATCCATGATCTGCGGCCATTCGACGCCCGGCACCGGGTCGAGGTCGACCCGCAGTTCGTCCGGGTGGTCGAGATCGACCGCGCGCACCGGGTGCGGGTTGAGGTCGATGCAGCCCAGGTTGACCACCCAGATCAGCTGCGCCGCGTCGCTGACCACGACCTCACTGGCGGTCCGGCCGGACGGGAAGCGCAGCTCGACCGTCTCGATCCAGTCCGGGCGGCTTTCCGGAGCCCGCTTCTGGAAGAACGGCTCGCCCGCGGCGCCGTTCACGAAGCGTTTCAGCGCCATCGGGCGCCGGGCGACGCCGCGCACCGCGCCGTCCGCCACCGCGAGGTAGTAGCGGACCAGGTCGATCTTGGTGTAACCGGTGCGCGGGAAGAAGACCTTGTCCGGATTGCTGACGGTCACTTCCCGGCCCGCCGCCTCCACTACCGTTTTAGCCCCCGGCATGTGGCTACTCTACGTGAGCCGGGGCCGGTTCGCCGCCCCAGCTCAGCGGCCTGCCAGTGGCCGCGGAGACGGGAAAAGACCGGCCCGGTCTGAGAGAATGCCGGTGTGCGCACTCATGTGGCCCTGCTGCGCGGCATCAACGTGGGCGGGAACAACAAGGTCCCGATGGCCGGCCTGCGTGAGCTGATGACCTCGCTCGGGTACGCCGACGTCGCGACGTACATCCAGAGCGGCAACGTCGTGTTCACCGCCCCGGGCGCCGACAGCGGGAAGCTCGCGGCGGAACTGGATGAGAAGATCACCGAACGGTTCGGCGTACCCGGCCACGTGGTGGTGGTGACCCGGGACGAGCTCGCCGCGGTGATCGAGGGCAACCCGTACCCGGACGAGCCCAACCCGAAGGCCGTGCACGCGGTCTTCCGGCGCGCGGAGCTGACCCCGGACGACCTCGAACGCGTCGAGACGGCCCGGCAGCGGGCGTCCGGCAAGGGCTGCCGCGACGAGGTCACCGTGGCCGGGCGCACCCTGTTCCTGCACACCCCCGACGGGCTGGGGCGCAGCGAGCTGGCGGCGCAGCTGTCCCGGACCAGCTCGATGAAGGCCGGCACCGCGCGCAACTGGGCCACCGTGACCAAGCTGATGGCGATGCTGGACGGCTGACGGGACGTCGGCCATCCCGGCTCTACGGGCAGAGTTTTGGGTCGTATGGGCAGCGTCGGTTTTTTATCTGACATTGCGCGATTTGGGTGGCAGGATCGCGCTATGGGTACTGATGATGCGCTGGTGGCGGTGCTGCCCGGAAAACCGGCACACCATGCCAGCACACTTCAACCACGCCCGCGAGGACCCGCGACCCGCCCGAAACCGCCAACTTAAAAACAGACGCTGCCTATGTGCCAGAAAGTCTGCCCGTAGGCGCGGCGTCCTAAGTGCGGCGCTTGCGGCGGCGTGCCGGGCGGGTCGGGGTCGTGTCACCGAGGTAGACCTCACCGGAGGGCATGCCGTGCCGCAGGTAGTAATCCAGGATCTTCTCGATCACCTGGCTCAGTGAGCTGCCTTCACGGACCGCTTTGCGCTGGGCGGCCGAACGGAGAGCGTGGTCGATCTTGACCGTCAGGTGCGGCCGCCGGCCGGTGGCCAGCGCGGGCCGCCGCCGGGGGAAGGCCGAGGGCGGCGGGACCGCCGGGAGCCGCGACCGCAGCGCCGCCGGGACGGGCTGCCGGATCCGGGCCTGCACCGCCTGCTTGCTGATGCCCAGGGCCTCCGCCAGCGGGCGCAGCGGCCAGCCCGCGTCGTGCAGCGCCGCCAGCGCGGCCGACAGCAGGTCACTGTTCCCGGACCGGCGGAGGTCGCGCAGGTAGGCGGCGGTCCGATCGGGGAGCACGAGGTCACCGACGCTCGCGACCGCGGTCGTGCCTCTCGCGCGCGCCCCGGCCGGTACAGAGACCTCAGCAGTCTCAGTGACCTCGGCAGTCTCAAACACCTCAACTACCTTAAGGACCTCGGCAGTCTCAGTGACCTCGGCCACCTTAAGAGCCCCAGCCGCCCCAGCCGTCCCACCCGCCGCAAGGGCCTTAGCCGTCTCAGCGACCTCAGGCGGGGCGTCGGCAGCCGGGCCCGGTCCGGACAGCCACGCGCTCCGCTGAACGTACAGCTGGAGGCCGAGGATCACGACCTCGGACATCGTCCGGCCCTCGCCGGCCAGCCTCGTCCTGAGGCGCTGCCGGAGTTCCCCGTCCAGGCGGAAGGTCAGCAGCCGCCGTGATCGGCTCCGTGTCTCAGTTCTCATGACGGCGCCCTCCTTCCTGGCCGGGCGCCACTATTTTATGAGGAAAGGCTCCCCCGCGGAGGGCTGGCGGTAACCCGACGGTCTCTCGCCCGACACCCGCCATATCGGTCAGCTCCGTCAGGGCCCGCGTGTCGGCCTCCAGGAGCTCCAGGTACCGCTGCGTCTCGGCGGCGCGCCGCGCGCCGTCCCAGCCCAGCAGGCCGCCCATGATGTCCGTCACCGGCCCGATCGCCTCGGCGCCGCAGGCTCCCGTCTCGATGAACAGCCGAACTCGCCTGACCAGGACGTCTTCGACGTGCAGGGCGCCCTCGTGCGTGACCGCGTAGGCGACCTCCGCGGCCAGGTAGGGATGGCCGTCGGCCAGCGGCCGGGCCAGCGCCGGGTCGTCCCTGGTCAGATCGAGGACCTCCTCGGTGAGCGTCCCGTAGCGGTCGAGGAGGTGCTCCACCGTGGCGCGCGGCAGCCCGTAGTCCTCAGCCAGCCGCTCCGCTTCGGCCGCCGCGGCCGCCAGACCGTCCGCGCCGAGCAGCGGCAGCTGGTCGGTGACTGAGGCGGGCACCCACCGGCCGAAGTCGGCCACCGCCGCGTCGATCACGTCGCGGGCCATCACCCGGTAGGTCGTGAACTTGCCGCCGGCGATGCTGGTCAGCCCGGGCACCGGGGTGTCGACCACGTGCTCGCGGGACAGTTTGGTGGTGGGCGTGCTGTCATCGGCCGCGATCAGTGGCCGCAGGCCCGCGTACACGCCGATGACGTCCGAACGGGTCAGTGGCCGGTCCAGCGCGCGGTTGGCGTGCTCCAGGATGTAGTCGATGTCCTCGCCGGTCGCGGTGGGCTCGGCCCGGTCGCCAGTCCAGTCGGTGTCGGTGGTCCCGACGATCCAGCGCTGTCCCCACGGAATGATGAACAGGACGCTCTTCTCGGTCCGCAGGATGATGCCGGTGTCGGAGCGGATCGCCTCGTACGGCACGACCACGTGCACGCCCTTCGACATCCGCACCTTGTAGCCGGCCTGGATGCCGCTGAGCTCGTGCACCAGGTCGGTCCACACCCCGGCGCACACCACGACCCGCTTGGCGGAGACGTCGATGTCGCGCCCGGACTCCTCGTCGTGCACCCGCGCGCCGGTGACCCGCTTCCCGTCCGGGCCGCGCAGCAGCTGGCGGGCGCTGACCCGGGTGGTGATCAGGGCCCCGTGCGCGGCGGCGGTCCGGGCCACGGTCAGCGTGTACCGGGCGTCGTCCGCCTGCGCGTCGTAATACAGCAGCGCCCCGGCCAGGCCGGACGGCTTCAGCCCGGGGGCGAGCCGGAGAGCGCCGCGCACGGTCAGGTGCCGGTGGTGCGGCACCGGCCGCTTGGTCCCCTCGAGCGCGTCGTACAGCACCAGGCCGGCGCCGACGTACGGCCGCTCGAACACCTTGCGGTGCAGCGGGTAGAGGAATGAAACCGGCTTGACCAGGTGCGGGGCCAGCTTCGACACGAGCAGGTCGCGTTCCCGTAGCGCCTCCCACACCAGCTTGAAGTCAAATTGCTCGAGGTACCGAAGGCCGCCGTGGATGAGCTTGCTCGACCGGCTCGACGTGCCCGAGGCAAGGTCCCGGGCCTCGACCAGCGCAACCCGGAGCCCCCGGGACGCGGCGTCCAGCGCGGCTCCCGCGCCGGTCACACCGCCGCCGATGACGAGGACGTCGAATTCCGTGCCGGCCAGGCGATCGAGGGCAGCGCCGCGGGCGCGGGCATCCAGCCTGCCGTTTTTGGCCATGAGCTCTTCCTTCTCCTTAAATGCCCCGCAGCGTACGCAAGGGGATTTACTTTCCTCACTGGCCCTGCCTACAGTGTATGTACATCGTCAACCTCACCCGCCAGGCCCCTCGCAAAGTCCCGTTACGGCTAGCCCGCCGACGGCCCACGCCGTGCCGGCGGGCCGCAGTCTAGGCGTGCCCATGGTCCTCGGAATCGGCCGGAAGCTGGATGTCGCATGGCCAGGAGCCGTCCTGGACGTTGACGGCACAGCGGGCACGGTCCAGGCTGGCGCCGCCCGGCCGCGCGGCGGGACAGCCGGCGGCCGCGGGCGCCGGCGGGGTGGGCCTGCTGCGTACCGGATGGCAGCCGTGGGATGGCTAGCCGATCACTCCGTTTACCCCCCCGTGACAAGGCATATCGCCGTAGCAACTTCAGATTCATCCGCCCGAAATATTGCTCACGGTGCAGCAGAGACGTACGTTGCCCTTAGAGCTCAAAGATCATCCTGTTGTAGCCAAATCATCCCGTTACAGCCGACAGCGCCCAGCGACCGCTGGGGCTGGCTAAGGGGGGCGTGATGTCAGACATTACCCCGTTGATGGCACGAGGCGAAGGTCGCACGATCGGCCGCATCAGCGGCCTGTGGGGCGAACTCATGGCGGAGTTCCTCGGCGTCTTCATCATTATCTCGTTCGGTGACGGTGTGGTGGCGATGGCCGTGGCCGCCCTGCCCGGCTCAGGACGTGCCGCTACGCCGACCACGATCTTCCTGGCCGCGGGCGACTGGCTGCTGATCGTGTTCGGATGGTGTTTCGCGGTCGCGTTCGCGGTGTGGGTGGCCGGCGGCGTCAGCGGGGCGCACCTCAACCCCGCCGTCACGCTGGCCTTCGCCGCCCGGCGCAAGTTCCCCTGGCGGAAGGTCGTGCCGTACTGGGCCGCCCAGGTGTTCGGCGCCTTCGTCGGCGCTGCCCTGGTGTTCTGGGTGTACAACCCCGCGATCCAGGCCTACAACCTCGCCGCGCATACGCCGAAGAGCGCTGGCAACGCGCTGGCCAGCTACTCAATCTTTGCCACGTTCCCGGCCCCGTACTTCCACGGCTCGGTTGGCGGGCCGCTGATCGACCAGATCGTCGGCACGGCCTTCCTGGTGATGCTCGTCGTGGCCGTCATCGACGCCCGGAATACCGCGGTCGGCTCGAACCTCGGGCCGCTGATCATCGGCTTCATCGTGGCGGCGATCGGGGCCTCGTTCGGCGCGAACGCGGGATACGCCATCAACCCGGCCCGTGACTTCGGGCCCCGGCTCTTCGCCTGGATCGCGGGGTGGGGAAAGGTGGCCCTCCCAGGGACGTACCACGCGGTCGGCTTCAACTTCAGCAACTACTTCTGGATACCCATCGTCGGGCCCTTGGTCGGCGGCGTCATCGGCGTCGTGATCTACGACCTGTTCGTCGGCGACGTGCTGTACGCCCGGCTGAAGCTGGCCGAACAGGTCGCCGGCCCGATCGAGGAGACCCCGGCGGTTTCCGACAAGTCCGGCTCTGGCTCGTAACCAGGCGCATGCCGGCGGTGCCGCCGGCCCGATCCCCACGTAAAGGAGGCGGTCATGCCAGATTTCGTCGGCGCCGTCGACCAGGGCACAACCAGCACCAGGTTCATGCTCTTCGACCACTCCGGTAACGAGGTGGCCAAGCACCAGCTTGAGCACGAGCAGATCCTCCCGCAGGCCGGCTGGGTAGAGCACAACCCCGTCGAGATCTGGGAACGCACGGTCTCGGTGGTCCAGACCGCGCTGAACAACGCGAACCTCGGCGCCTCCGATCTGGCCGCGCTCGGGATCACGAACCAGCGCGAGACCACGGTCGTGTGGAACCGCAAGACCGGCCGTCCCTACTACAACGCCATCGTGTGGCAGGACACCCGGACCGACCGGATCGCCACCGCGCTGGACCGCGACGAGCGCGGCGGCGTGATCCGGCGCAAGGCCGGCCTGCCGCCCGCGACGTACTTCTCGGGCGGGAAGATCCAGTGGATCCTGGAGAACGTCGACGGGGTGCGGGCCGCCGCCGAGAACGGTGACGCCGTCTTCGGCAACACCGACTCGTGGGTGATCTGGAACCTCACCGGCGGCCCCGACGGCGGCTCGCACGTGACGGACGTGACGAACGCCAGCCGGACGATGCTGATGAACCTGGAGACGCTGGACTGGGACGACGAACTGCTCGGGTTCTTCAACATCCCGCGCGCGATGCTGCCCGAGATCCGGCCGTCCTCGGACCCGCGCGGCTACGGCGAGGTCCGGGGGCTCTCCACGGTCAGCGGCGTCCCGCTCACCGGCGACCTGGGCGACCAGCAAGCCGCGACCGTCGGGCAGGTGTGCTTCGGCGTCGGGGAGGCCAAGAACACCTACGGGACCGGCAACTTCATGCTGCTCAACACCGGCGAGGAGCTGGTGCGCAGCAAGAACGGGCTGCTGACCACCGTGTGCTACAAGTTCGGTGACCAGCCGGCCATTTATGCGCTGGAAGGCTCGATCGCGGTCACCGGATCGGCGGTGCAGTGGCTGCGTGACCAGCTCGGCATCATTTCCGGCGCGGCCGAGACGGAATCGCTGGCCGCCCAGGTGCCCGACAACGGCGGCATCTACTTCGTGCCGGCGTTCTCCGGGCTGTTCGCGCCGTACTGGCGGAGCGACGCCCGCGGCGTGATCGTCGGGCTGTCCCGGTTCAACACCAACGCCCACCTCGCCCGGGCCACCCTGGAGGCCATCTGCTACCAGAGCCGGGACGTCAGCGAGGCCATGGAGCAGGACTCCGGCGTGCACCTGGAGGTACTGAAGGTCGACGGCGGGGTCACCGCGAACAACCTGGCCATGCAGCTCCAGGCCGACATCCTCGGGGTGCCGGTCAGCCGGCCCGTCGTGGCCGAGACGACCGCGCTCGGCGCCGCGTACGCGGCGGGCCTGGCCACCGGGTTCTGGGCGAACACCGACGAGCTGAAGGTCAACTGGAACGAGTCCAAGCGCTGGGAGCCGGAGTGGAATGAGCAGCAGCGGGCGGACGGTTACGCAGGCTGGAAGAAGGCGGTCGAGCGCACGCTGAACTGGGTGGACGTCGGCTGATCGGGCCGCGGCGGGCCTTGGCCCGGGTCGGCTAGCCGGTCTTCGCGGACAGGATCTCGGCCAGGTTGAAGTTGACCGGCTCCTCCAGCTGGGCGTAGGTGCACGAGGAGGGATCCCGGTCCGGCCGCCACCGGACGAACTGGGTGGTGTGCCGGAACCGGGGACCCTCCATGTGGTCGTAGCGGACCTCAACCACCCGCTCCGGCCGCAGCGGCACGAAGGACAGGTCCTTGCCCGCGTTCCACCGGCTGGTCTCCGCCTTGCGCGGCGTCCGGTTGCCCTCCTCCTGCCGGGCCCAGTTCCAGGGGTGCCCCTCGAAGCTCGTGACCAGCGGTTGCAGCTCGGTCATCAGCTCCCGGCGCCGTGCCATCGGGAACGAGCCGACGACACCGACGCTGGCCAGGTTGCCCTCGGGGGTGTACAGGCCGAGCAGCAGCGACCCGACGGCGTCCGGCCCGCTCTTGTGGACGCGGTAGCCGGCCACCACGCAGTCCGCGGTCCGCTCGTGCTTGACCTTGAACATCACCCGCTTGTCCTCGACGTAGCCCCCGTCCAGCGGCTTGGCCACCAGCCCGTCCAGCCCGGCCCCCTCGAACTGGGAGAACCAGCCCGTGGCGGTCGGCCGGTCCGTGGTGGCCGGGGTCAGGTGCACCGACGTGCCCGCCCCGGCCAGGGCCTGCTCGAGCGCCGCCCGCCGGGCGGAAAACGGCTGCCCGGTGAGGTCCTCGTCCCCCACGGCGAGCAGGTCGAAGGCGATGAAGTGCGCGGGCGTCTGCTCCGCCAGCAGGTTGATCCGGGACTCGGCCGGATGGATGCGCTGCAGCAGCGCCTCGAAGTCCAGCCGCCGGCCATCGCTGTCCGGGATCACGATCTCCCCGTCGACCACGCAGCGCGGCGGCAGCTCGGCCTGGATGGCGGCCACCAGCTCCGGGAAGTACCGCGTCATCGGCCGTTCGTTCCGGCTGCCGATCTCGACCTCGCTGCCGTCGCGGAACACCACCGCACGGAAGCCGTCCCACTTGGGCTCGTAGCTGAACGGCCCGTCGGGTATCTCGCCGACGGCCTTGGCCAGCATCGGCGCGATCGGCGGGTTCACCGGAAGTTCCATGACACCATCTTCTACCAGCCGCTTTCGTGCCTTGCGCAGGATCGCCGGCGGCCAGGGAGAGGATGCCGAGGGGAGAGGCCAATGGGCCGCGGAGTGCGCCGCATCGTGCCGCTGACGCTGGGCTGGGCCGACCTGCCCCTGGACGTGTCCATCTTCGGGGCGCCCCCGGACCGCCGGCTCCGCGAGCCGGTGCCGGGCGTGCTGCTGCTGTGCGACGGCGGCTGGCTGCTGCTGGACACCGGCTACAACACGGCGCTGATCACCGACCCGGCGCTGCGCCGCCGCTACCACGGCGACCCGCTCGTCCAGCCGGTGCTGCCCGGGCCCGGCGAGCCGTTGCCGGAAGCCCTGGCCAGCGCCGGGATCGACCTCGATGACGTCCATGCGGTCGCGGTCAGCCATCTGCACTACGACCACGCGGGGGGCTTGAGGCACTTCGCGGGGCGGGTGCCGGTGCACGTCCAGCGCCGGGAGCTGGCCTACGGCATGTCCGGCGGCCCGGAGCCGGAACGGAACGGGATCTTCCGCGTGGACTACGACGATCCGCGGATCAGCTGGCAGCAGGCTGACGGCGACGCGGAGATCGCGCCGGGCGTGACGGCGGTGCTGACCGCGGGCCACACCCCGGGCCACCAGAGTTTCGTCGTCGGCCTGGACCCCTCGGTGGGCGGCGGCGGGTTCGTATTCGCCTGCGATGCCGCCGACCTGACCGAGAACATCGACGGCGAGCTCCCGGTCGGCGGCTTCGTCGGCGTACCGCCGGAAGAGACCGTGGTCCAGATCCGCAAGCTCAAGCGCCTCGCCGCCGAGCGCGGCTACCGGCTGGTCCCCGGCCACGACCCAGTCGCCTGGCCCGCCCTCACTCGCGAGCTCGCCGCCCGCTGGCCGCCCGCGGGCTGACGCCCGTCCGCTGGACCGCCCCGCCCGCGGGCTGACGCCCGTCCGCTGGACCGCCCCGCCCGCGGGCTGACGCCCGTCCGCTGGACCGCCCCGCCCGCGGGCTGACGCCCGCCCTTCCCGCCCGGTTCTGTGCGCTCACAGTGCGCTGGCCTGCGCTGACACAGCTCAGCCAGCCCGGCCGCCCCGTCGGCCCGTAACGCGTCCGTGATGCACGTGTGACGAGGGTGAAACGTTGGTGACTTTGCCATCTTGTGTTTCGAATGCCCTTTTTAAATTGTGATTTACCTAACAGTGATAGCCAAATTGGTCCCGGTTTCCCTGATTTGCCGGACATTACGGCCACATCCAGTCATGCTGCTCCGGACACCTCGTTGAAGGAGCAACCATGTCAATCCGACATAAGGTAGGCACCATCGCCGGATCGATGGCAGTACTTCTGGCCGTGGTTCCAGGAATGGCAAACTCAGCGGCCAATGCCAACACGATGTCGTTCAACCAGGAAACAAGCGCTTACGTAAAGTCATTTATCGGGCGAGTTCCGTACGAGTACGGCGGCAGCTCACCCAGTACCGGATTCGACTGCAGCGGGCTGGCGCAGTACGTCTACAGCTACTACGGCAAGTCGATCCCCCGCACCGCGGACGCGCAGTTCCGCTATTTCCGGAGCGAGAGCCGGAGCCGGGCATGGGGCGGCGACCTCGTGTTCTTCCATGACAATTCGAACCCGAGCAGCTACGTGTACCACGTCGGCATTTATGAAGGCGGCGACCACATGGTCTCGGCGGCCGACTCCTCAGTCGGCATCGTGTGGCAGACCATCTGGTCCTCCGACGTGACGTTCGGGACGATCACCCACTAGCCGCCAGCGGGCCTGCGCTGAGGCAGGCCGCCGCAGTCGCTGGCGCAGGGTCGGCGCGTTACCCGCCAGCGCCGTAACCAGAACCCCGGGGCCAGCTAGCGGCATGACCGCGACGTCCGGCCCGGACCCGGACAGCACCGTGCCGGATGGCATCTCCCCGGCAGGCAGCCCAGCCCACTCAGGCCCGACACACAGCAGCGACCCGGCCGTGCGGCGCCCCGCCAGCACGGCCGGGCCGAGGCTCACCTCGTCCACGCCGCTCACGTCCAGTTCGTGCCGGAGCAGCGGCGCCCCGGCCAGGTCGGCGTGCAGCCGCGTCCGCAAGGCGCCGCCGCGCTCGCCGTAACGGCCCAGGATCAGCTCGTCGCGCAGTACCAGGGCGGCCCCGGCGGCGAGGTCCACCCGGATATCGGTGCGGTGCCGGGCACCGGCGGCCGCAACCGTCGGCTCGGGCAGGTACTCCAGCCGCCCGCCCGCAGCCACCGAGACCGTGACGGACAGCACCGACGCCCGGCCGTCCCGGCCGGGCAGCGCCACCGTCGCGGCGACCGTCCGCAGCCGCAGCGTCGCCCCCTCCCGCACGTCGATCCGCAACTCCAGGACGTCCCCGCCGAGCGGCCCGGCCGCCCCGCCGACGAGGTACACGGCCTCAGCCGTCCGCCGCAGGACGAGCGGGGCCTGGGAACGCTGCACCGGCAGCCGGGTCGTGCCGCCGGCGCCGCGTTCGGCGACCAGGGCGGCTGACGCCCTCACGGGCCGGCGGTCGCAACAGGCCGGCCAGCGCGGCGAGGACCCATCCGGTGACCGCCGCGGCGCGCGGATCCTCACGCAGCGAGCTGAAGATCACCGGGCGTCCCCGCCGAACCGCCGCGGCGTCCCGGTCCATCACCTCCAGGCTCGCACCGACCAGCGGGGCCAGGTCCGTCTTGTTGATGACGAGCAGGTCGGACGCGGTCACCCCCGGGCCGCCCTTACGCGGCACCTTGTCCCCGCCGGAGACGTCGAGCACGAAGATCTGCAGGTCGACCAGGCCCCGGCTGAAGGTGGCGGTCAGGTTGTCGCCGCCGCTCTCGACCAGGATCAGGTCCAGCGGGCCGAATTGCGCTTCGAGGTCTTCAACGGCGTCCAGGTTGGCGGCGATGTCGTCGCGAATGGCGGTGTGCGGGCAGCACCCGGTCTGCACGGCCTGGATCCGGCTCGGGTCCAGCACGCCGGCCTGGCGGAGAAAGTCGGCATCCTCGGTCGTGTAGATGTCGTTCGTGACGACCGCGAGGCGCACGCGCATTCCGAGGGCACGGCACAGCGCGGCGACGAGCGCGGTCTTCCCGCTGCCGACCGGCCCCCCGATTCCGATCCGCAGCGCCCGGGTCGTCCCGGCGCCCGGGCGCGCCGGGACGCCGGCGCCCCCGCCGTGGGTGTGTGGATGGCCATGATCAGGATGCAAAGAGACGCACCTCCGCTCGCGCGTGGGCCTCGGCGTACAGGTCAAGTGCGGGTGCCGAGGGGTAAGGCAGTTCGTGGTCCGGGGCCGCCGCGCCCTGGGCCGCGGCTTCTTCGATGCGGCCGGACAGGCGGGCGATGGCCGCGCTCACCTCGATCGGGTCCAGGGCCAGCAGCCGGACCGCCGCGCTGGCCGGCCCGGTCACGGTGAGGTACGCCGCGGCCAGGGCCGCCTCGCCCGGGGTGCACCTGGCCGCCGCGGCGGTCGCGCCCAGCACGATCGCGTGGTGCGGTGGCTGGCCGGCCCGCCGCAGGTCCGCCAGCCACGGAGCCGGCCATGCGGCGAGGGCGGCGCGCAGCAGGGCCCGCCCCTGCCGCCGCGAAGCCTCCCGCTGCGCGGGCGAGGGCATCCGCGCGTCCGCCTCCGCATCCAGCCACGCCAGCCGGCCCGCGTGCGGCTGCGCGCACGCGGCGCCGGCGAGGGCCGCGGCGACGACTCCGGCCGTGGCCAGCCGGCCCAGCAGGAACAGGTTCAGCGAGGGGACGTCGGAGACGGCGCCTGCGCTGACCGCGCCCTCCAGGCCCCCCGAATGCGCGTGCCCTCCCGCCGGGAACCGCGCGTCCGCAAGCATCAGCACCGCCGCGCCCGCCGGGCCCAGTCCGTCGCGTGAGTCCCGGTCCGTCCGCGGCCGCTTCCCGGTGTCGGGCCGCTTCCCGGTGTCGGGCCGCTTCCCGGTGTCGGGCCGCTTCCCGGTGTCCGGGCCCTTCCCCGTGTCTGGCCTCCGGCCGAACTCTGGGCGGGCACCGGTGTCGGGGCCTTTCCCCGTGTCCGGGCCTTTCCCGGTGTCGGGAGCCTTCCCCGTGTCGGGCCGCTTCCCGGTGTCCGGAGCCTTCCCCGTGTCGGGCCGCTTCCCGGTGTCGGGCCGCTTCCCGGTGTCGGGGGCTTTGCCGGTGTCGGGGGCTTTGCCGGTGTCGGGGCCTTTCCCCGTGTCCGGGCCTTTCCCGGTGTCGGGAGCCTTCCCGGTGTTGGGCCGCTTCCCGGTGTTGGGCCGCTTCCCGGTGTTGGGCCGCTTCCCGGTGTCGGGGGCTTTGCCGGTGTCGGGGCCTTTCCCCGTGTCCGGGCCTTTCCCGGTGTCGGGAGCCTTCCCGGTGTTGGGCCGCTTCCCGGTGTCGGGGGCTTTGCCGGTGTCGGGGCCCTTCCCCGTGTCCGCCCCCCGCCCGGCCGGGACGAGGGCGGACACCGGGGGACCGGCCGGGGCCGGGGGGAGGGCCATCAGAACAGGAAGTAGCGCTGGGCCATGGGGAGCTCGGTGGCGGGGGCTTCCTCGATGACCTCGCCGTCGATGCGTACCGTGAACGTATCCGGCTCCACCCGGATATCGGGCCGGGCATCGTTGTTGATCATGTCAGCCTTGCCGCGGCCGGATACGTCGGCCACCGGGACGAGCGGGCGGGCGAGCCCGAGCTGCTCGGCCAGCCCGTTCTCCAGCGCGAGTTCCGAGACGAACGAGACCGACGTCGAGGTCGCCACCGGCGGCGCCGCGCCCCACATCGGGCGGGGGAACATCGGCTGCGGCGTAGGGATCGAGGCGTTCGCGTCGCCCATCGCCGCCCACGCGACGAAGCCGCCCTTGAGCACCGCGTGCGGCCGCACGCCGAAGAACGCCGGCTGCCACAGCACCAGATCGGCGAGTTTCCCCGGCTCGATCGAGCCGATCTCGTCGTCGAGGCCGTGCGCGATCGCCGGGCAGATCGTGTACTTGGCCACGTAACGGCGGGCCCGCACGTTGTCGGCCCCGCCGTCACCCGGCAGCGTCCCGCGCCGCTTCTTCATCACGTGCGCGGTCTGCCAGGTCCGGATGATGACCTCGCCGATCCGCCCCATGGCCTGGGAGTCCGAGCCGATCATGGAGATCGCCCCCATGTCGTGCAGGATGTCCTCCGCGGCGATCGTGGACGGCCGGATCCGGCTCTCCGCGAAGGCCAGGTCCTCCGGCACGGCCGGGTTCAGGTGGTGGCACACCATCAGCATGTCGAGGTGCTCGTCCACCGTGTTGACGGTGTGCGGCCGGGTCGGGTTGGTGGAGGACGGCAGGATGTTCTCCTGGCCGGCCACGACGATGATGTCCGGGGCGTGCCCGCCGCCCGCGCCCTCGGTGTGGTAGGCGTGGATCGGCCGCCCGGCGATGGCGGCCAGCGTGTCCTCGACGAACCCTGCCTCGTTCAGCGTGTCGCTGTGCAGCGCCGCCTGCACCCCGGCCTCCTGGCAGACCCGCAGGCAGGCGTCGATCGCGGCCGGGGTGGAGCCCCAGTCCTCGTGCAGCTTGAAGCCGGATGCCCCGGCGCGAAGCTGCTCCCAGAGGGCTTCCTCGGAGACCGTGTTGCCCTTGCCGAGCAGCACGATGTTGAGCGGCCAGCCGGCGGTGGCCTCCAGCATCCGGGCCAGGTTCCATGCGCCCGGGGTGACGGTCGTGGCCTTCGTCCCTTCGGCCGGGCCCGTCCCGCCGCCGATCACGGTGGTGACGCCGCTGCCGATCGCCTCGGGCAGCAGTTGCGGGCAGATCAGGTGCACGTGGCAGTCGATGCCGCCGGCCGTGAGGATCAGGCCGTTGCCCGCCATGATCTCGGTGGACGGCCCGATGACCAGGTCCGGGTGGACACCGTCCATGATGTCGGGGTTGCCGGCCTTGCCGAGCGCGACGATCCGGCCGTCCCGGATCCCCACGTCGGCCTTGATGATGCCCCAGTGATCCAGCACCACGGCGCCGGTGATGACCAGGTCCGGGGCCCCGTCGGCGCGGGTCGCACGGGCCTGCCCCATCGACTCGCGGATGACTTTGCCGCCGCCGAACACGGCCTCGTCCCCGCCCGCGCACAGGTCCTGCTCGACCTCGATAAACAGGTCGGTGTCGGCCAGCCGCACCCGGTCACCGGCGGTGGGCCCGTACAGCAGCGCGTACCGGGACCGGCTGAGCTCAGCCACCGAACTCCTCCTTGGTGGCGCCCTCGTCCAGGACCGGGCTGTCAAACCCGCCATCGCCCAGACGCCGGCCGCCCAGCCGCAGGCCCGGCACGACCTGCGCCCCGGCCAGCGGGACCAGGCTGACCTCGCGCTCGATGCCGGGCTCGAACCGGACCGCGGTCCCCGCGGCGATGTCCAGCCGGTGCCCCCAGGCGGCGTCCCGGTCGAACGCCAGCGCCGGGTTGGCCTGGGCGAAGTGATAGTGCGAGCCGACCTGGACCGGCCGGTCGCCGGTGTTGACCACGACCATGGCGCGCACCGGCCGGCCGGTGTTCAGGACGACGGGCCCCTCGCCGGGGATGATCTCGCCGGGGATCACGAGATCGGCCCGTGCACCGTGACCAGCTTCGTGCCGTCCGGGAAGGTCGCCTCGACCTGCACCTCGGTCAGCATCTCAGGCACGCCGTCCAGGACGTCGGCCCGGCCGAGGACCGAACGCCCGGACTGCATCAGCTCCGCGACGCTCAGGCCGTCACGCGCCCCCTCCAGCAGGAACGACGTGATCATCGCGACCGCCTCGGGATAGTTGAGCCGAAGGCCCCGGGCGCGCCGCTCCCGAGCCAGCCCGGCGGCGACGTGAATCAGCAGCCGTTCCTGCTCATGCGGCGAAATCAGCATGCCGGAACCTTAACGCGAAGACGTTAAGCGCACGTAACCAGATGTCACGCAAGGTTTCTCCGAAATATTAAGGAAACCTAACGGCGCCCCGTCTCGCTGGCGTGTCACGCGATGACGGGCAGACGATAACCGTGCGCATGCGGATCCGGCGGAGAAGGGGCCTTAACCGTGGAGTACCGCAGAATGCGGGGCGCTGACGCCCCCACCACACGCCGCGGCCTGACCAGGAGCCGGATCCGTAACGGCCTCTGGCTGATCGCCGCCGGCAGTTCCCTCGCGCTCGCCGTCGCCGCCGTCTCGTTCAGATCACCAGGAACCGAACGGTCCATCCGGGTGGCGAGCCAGCGAGGGGCGGTAGCCGCGGTCAGCCAGTTCGGCGGCGGACCGGGTGGCCTCATGGCCGGGCCCGGCGGCGGGACCGGTACCTCGGGCGGCTGGAGCGGCTCAGCCGGCTGGAGCGGCCCGGGCGGCACCCCGTCAGGCACCGGTAACGCCGCGAACGCGACCGCGGCGACCAGCCAGAACTGGGCCGGATACGCGGCGGCGGGCCAGCCCGGCACGTTCACCAGCGTGTCCGCGTCGTGGACGCAGCCCGCCGTGACGTGCACCGCCCAGCAGACGTTCTCCAGTTTCTGGGTCGGCCTCGACGGTGACGGCACCCAGACCGTGGAGCAGACCGGCACCGAGGCCGACTGCAACAACGGCGCGCCCACCTACCAGGGCTGGTTCGAGATGTTCCCCAACGCGCCGGTCTTCTACAACAACGGCGTCGCCCCCGGTGACGCGATGAGCGCCTCGGTCGTCGCGAACGGCGGTGGTTCGTTCACCCTGACCCTCGCCGATCAGACGCAGGGCTGGACCCAGACCACCAGCCAGACGTCCGCGGCCGCCCAGCTGGGTTCGGCGGAGATCATCGCCGAAGCCCCGAGCGACGCCAACAGCGTGCTGCCGCTGTCCAACTTCGGCACGGTGAACTTCAGTAACGCGGCCGTCACCAACGCGCCGCTGGGCAACGCGAACGCGGCCGGGCTGACCATGGTCTCGGCCGGCGGGGTCACCGAAGCCACGCCGTCGGCGATCACCAACGGCAGTGCCTTCTCCATTACCTGGGACAGCAACGGCACCGCGGCCAGCCCGGCGGCCGCCGCCACCAGTGCATCCCCCACGAGCGCGTCCCCCAGCCCCAGCAGCTCCTTCGGCGGCTACCACCACCACCATCACGATGGCGGTTACTAGCGCGGAGCCTGGCGGGGCGCCTCCGCCGCGATGCCGTTCAGCTCGGCCAGTTCCTTTCCGGATAGCGGAACCGGGCGGCCCGCGGCCCGGTTAGCGGCCGACGGCGGTAAGGGGCGGCAGCAGGCAGCCGCCGCTGGTGGCCGGCTGGCCGCCCGGCGGCACCGGGACACGCGGCAGCGCCGGTGCGCTGAGGGCGAGCAGGACCGCGGCGTCGGTCCAGGCCAGCGGGGCCACCGAGGCGGGCTGGCCCGCGGCGGTCACCTGCTCGGGCAGCGCTCCCAGCCGCGTCCGGTGCGCCGCCAGCCAGGACAGCAGCGCGCTGGCCCGGCCGTGCTCGCCGGTGGCCGCGTCGAACAGCGCGAAGAAGGCGGTTTCGGCGGTCCAGGCGGTGGCCGCATTCCCCGGCCAGTCGGCGCCGGGCAGCACCCCGCCGCCCGGCAGCGTGAGGGTTCGCTCGGCGGCATCCTCGGCGCGGTCCAGCGCCGCGGTCCCGGGCCCGAACGGCGGCCCCAGGAACGTGACCGACGCATCCGGCCCGGCCGGGTCGCCCGGCAGCCGGTTGAAGCCGTAGCAGCCGAACTCGGCCTGAATGGCCCGGGCCAGCCGCGCGGAGGCGGCCGACCATTCCTGGTCCGCCTGGGTCCGGCCGAGGGCACCGGCGATGGCGGCCGCGGCCCGCAGGCCGGTCAGCAGGGGAGCCGCGGTGCCCAGCGTCACCTGCGTGCCGTGCTCCCAGTAGTCGGTCGCGGCACCGGGCAGGCCGCCCGGATCCAGCGACCGTTCGGCCGCGCCGGCGGCCGCGCTGACCATCGGCCACAGCCCGGCCAGCCCGGACCGCGGCGGATGGCTGGCCTCGTACCAGGACCAGACCGCCCAGGGCACCCAGCCGGCCGCGTCCAGTTCCACCGGGCGGCCGTCGCGGACGGGACCGCCGCCGTCTGGCTGGTACCGCGCCGCCCACGTGCCGTCCCGGTTCTGCTCCCGCTGCAGGAACGCCAGCACGCGGTGGGCATCCGCGCCGTGGCCGGTGACCGCGAGCGCCACCGCGACCCAGGTGGAGTCGCGCGGCCACGCGTCGTCCCAGCCGGGGTACCAGCCCGCGACGACCGCGCCGTCCGGCCGGGTGGACAAATGCAGGTCCAGCAGCGCGCGCTCGGCCATGGATCGCGTCGCCGGGCCGCTGCCCGGGACGGTCCCGGCCGCGAGCCATCGCTGGGTCGCCCCGGCGCTGGCGGACGCGCATCCGGCCGCGGTCTTCGAGCCGGCGAGCAGGACGCTGCTGGCATCGTCGTCGTAACGGGCCGCGCGGTGCGCGGGAACGACGATGACGTCCTGCGGCGTGCACGGATTCACCGCGATGCCCTCGGTCAGCAGGGCGGGCGCGCGGGACGTATGCCGGGCCTTTCCGGCCCCGGCCGCGGTGACGAGGACCGCGGCGATCACGGCCACGGCGGCCGTCAGCGCCACGAGCCTTCTGGCGACGTTCGTGGCGGCCTGCTCCGGTTCGTTTCGTTGGGGCAATCAAGCCGAATCCTAGCCCCCCAGAGTCTTGACAATTACTGAGCCACGGCCCTCTAATGTGCTAGGAACCTAGATGAATAGAGGGCTACGTGATCGCGTTTCACCTGGACTCCCGTTCCGGCGTCGCGCCGTACATGCAGCTGATCCATCAGGTGCGGCACGCGCTGCGGCTGGACCTGCTGCGCGAGGGGGACCGGCTCCCGACGGTGAAAGACGTAGCCACCGGCCTGGCCATCAACCCCAACACCGTGCTCAAGGCCTACCGCGAGCTGGAGTACCAGGGCCTGGTGGCGGCGCGGCCGGGCGTGGGCACGTTCGTGACCGGCACCCTCAGCGGCGCATCCCTGGCCGCACACGAGCCGCTGCGCCGGGAACTGCGCCGCTGGCTCGGCAAGGCGCGCCGCGCCGGGATGGACGAAGAGAGCATCGAGGCCCTTTTCCTGAGCACCTTTCGGTCCGCTACCCAGGAGGACATAGCATGACCGCGCTGGACGCCAGCGGGCTCGGTAAGCGCTACCGGCAGCGGTGGGCGCTCAGCGACTGCACGCTGCAGATACCGGAGGGCCGGGTAGCCGGCCTCGTCGGCCCCAACGGCGCCGGCAAGACAACCCTGCTGCACCTGGCCGTCGGCCTGCTCGCCCCGACCACGGGCACGATCACCGTGCTTGGCGGGGAGCCCGCCAGCGGCCCAGGCCAGCTGGCCAAGGTCGGTTTCGTGGCCCAGGACACACCGGTGTACGCGGGCCTGAGCGTCGCCGACCACCTGCGCCTCGGCGCGCACCTGAACCCCGCCTGGGACGCCGCCTACGCGGAGCGCCGGATCGACAGGATCGGCTTCGATCCCGCGCAGCGGGCCGGCAAGCTGTCCGGCGGCCAGCGGGCCCAGCTCGCCCTCACCCTGGCCATCGCCAAACGGCCCCGGGTGCTCATCCTGGACGAGCCGGTGGCCAGCCTCGACCCGCTAGCCCGCCGCGAGTTCCTGCAGGACCTGATGGAGGCCGTCGCCGAGCAGGAGATCAGCGTCGTCCTCTCCTCCCACCTGGTCGCCGACCTGGAACGGGTCTGTGACTACCTGATCGTGCTCGCGGCCTCACGGGTGCAGATCGCGGGCGACGTCGACGCGCTGATCGCCAGCCACCACCGGCTGATCGGGCCCCGCCGCGACCCGGCCTCGCTGCCCAGCGACCAGGAGGTCATCCAGGCCAGTCACACCGACCGGCAGAGCACGCTGATCGTGCAGACCAGCCATCCGGTGCTCGACCCCACCTGGACCGTCGAGCAGCTCAGCATGGAAGACCTGGTCCTGGCGTACATGAGCCAGGCCGCCAACGGCCACCGCAGCGCCCGTCCCACCCTGGAGGTACAGCGATGATCTGGCTGACCTGGCGTCAGTTCCGCGCGCAGGCCGTCGCGGTCTCGGCCGCGCTGGCCGCCTTCGCTATCCTCCTGCTGGCCACCGGGCCGCACCTGGTCACCCTGGCCCGGCAGAGCGGCTTCGGGACCTGCCACAGCAACTGCGGCACGGCCGCCGCCACGTTCCTGAACACGCTGCACGCGACCTTCCCCTACAATCTGGTCTACATCCTGGGGGCCGCGCTGATCATCGTGCTGCCCGCCGTGATCGGCCTGTTCTGGGGGGCGCCGCTGATCGCCCGCGAGCTGGAGAGCGGCACGTTCCGGCTGGCCTGGAACCAGAGCGTCACCCGGGAACGCTGGCTGGCGGTCAAGCTCGGCATCCTCGGCCTGGCCAGCATGGCGCTCGCCGGGCTGCTCAGCCTCATCCTCGGCTGGTGGGCGAGTCCCATCGACCACGCGGCCGGGCTCGGGTCGACGTCCGGCTTCGAGAGCCGCTTCTTCCCGGCGCTCTTCGGCGCCCGCGGCATCGCGCCCATCGGCTACGCGGCGTTCGCGTTCACCCTCGGCGTGCTGGTCGGCCTCATCGTCCGCCGCACCGTGCCGGCCATGGCCATCACGCTGGCGGTGTTCGCCGTGGTCCAGATCGCCATGCCGGTGTGGATCCGCCCGCATCTCATTACGCCGGTGCGCAGCACCCTAGTGCTGACCGCCGGCAACATCAACGGGCTCGGGGTCAACCAGAACGGCCAGATCGCGACCGTGTTCGCGTCGGCGCCCAGCCTGCCCGGCGCCTGGATCTACTCCAACCAGGTCACCACCGCGGCCGGCTCGGCGACGCTCGGCACGGTCCCGCAGGCCTGCCAGCAGGGGCCGGGGAACGGGGGGAGCTTCCAGTCCTGCGCCACCGCGCTCGCGCAGCTGAACCTCAAGCAGGTGGTCACCTACCAGCCGGCCGACAGGTACTGGACCTTCCAGTGGCTGGAGCTGGGCATCTTCCTGACCGTCGCGATCCTGCTGGCCTGGGCCTGCTTCTGGTGGGTCCGCCGCCGGCTGTCCTGAGCGCCGCCCGCTTTACCGAGAGTTGCCCGATCCGCGCCCCGGCCTTTCCCGGGACGCGGTCGCCGGGCTTCTACAGTGCTTCTACACTGGCCGGGTGGTTACCGATCGCCGTCCGCTGAGCCGGCTCACGACCCCGGGCGCCCTCCGGGTGCCCGAGATCACCGTCTACTTCTGGGTGATCAAGGCCCTGTCCACGGCCATGGGCGAATCGACGTCCGATTACCTCGTCCACGCCATCAATCCGGTGGCCGCCGTCGGCTTCGGTTTCGTGTTCTTCGTGGCCGCCCTGGTCCTGCAGTTCTCGGTCCGCCGCTACATCGCGTGGACGTACTGGCTGGCCGTCGTCATGGTGGGCGTGTTCGGCACCATGGCCGCGGACGTGCTGCACGTCGGGTTCGGCGTCCCGTACATCGCCTCCAGCATCCTGTACGCCGTGGTCCTGGCGGCCGTCTTCATCGCCTGGGGCCGGACCGAGCGGACCTTGTCGATCCACAGCATCGACACGCCCCGGCGCGAGGTGTTCTACTGGCTCGCCGTCGTCGCCACCTTCGCCATGGGCACGGCGCTCGGCGACCTGACCGCGACCACTTTCCACCTCGGTTATCTCACCTCCGCCTTCCTCTTCGCCGGCATCATCGCCATCCCGGCGCTCGGCTTCTGGCTGCTGCGCTGGAACGCCGTGTTCTCGTTCTGGTTCGCCTACGTGGCGACCCGCCCGCTCGGCGCGTCGTTCGCCGACTGGCTGGGCAAGCCGCACAGCGTCGGCGGCATGGGCCTGGGCGACGGCCCGGTGGCCCTGGTGCTGGCGCTCGCCATCTTCCTGCTGGTCGCCTTCCTGGCCGTCACCCACCGCGACGTCCAGCGCAGTACGGCCCAGGGCAGTACGGCCCAGCGCAGTGCGGCCCAGCGCAGTGCGGCCCAGTCCGGGCCGCGGCACGGCGCCGGGCCGCGCGTTCCCGCCATGGAGTACGCCCGCCCGCACCCGGACGAGCGCACCATGGAGTACCGGCGGCCACGCCCGGATGACCGGACGGCGGAGTACCCACGCCGGCCGGACGACGCCACCATCCAGTACCGGCACCCGGATATCCCCGCCGGGGAGCCGCCCCGCCCGTGGCCGGACGCCCCGCGCTGAGCCACCCCCGCCCCCGCCCCCGCCCCCGCTGAGCCCGCCCGCCCATCCCGCCCACTCAGTGGCGGGCCGACCATGATCGGCGCGGGTTTTCCGTGGCATCTGCGGAAAGGCGACGCCGATCATGAGGGCTAAGACGGGCCGGCGGAAAAGGCGAGCCTAGGAAGCAAGCGGCGCGGGACTGACGGGGCGGAGGGGGTCCAGGCGGGCCTCGACGCGCGGCATGCGTCCTCGATCGCCAAGCTCGACGGGGCGGTGATGGCCAGCGAGGTCGTCGACCGCGTGATGCAGATCCACGGCGGCATGGGCTACACCAAGGAACTTCCCGTCGAGCGCCGGTATCGCGAGCTGCGCCTGCTGCGGATCTACGAGGGCACCGACGAGATCCAGCGCCTCACCATTGCCCGCAACCTGCTCAAGGGCCACGCCAGACTCGGAGGGATCGGGGAGTAGAGGATCGGGGCGCACCGATCGGGGCATAACCATCGCATGAACGCCCGCGGAGCCCCCGCATGACCCCCCGCCCGGGCCGCCGGGCCGCCATCGTCGGCGTCGCCGAATCCGACGTCGGCGCGACACCCCACCTGACCGTGCTGTCGCAGCAGGCACTCGCGGCCCAGGCCGCGCTGCACGAGGCGGGCCTGGCCAAGGACGCCGTCGACGCCGTGTTCACGGCGGGCGCGTGGAGCCGGGCACCAACCATGACCCTGGCCGAATACCTCGGCATCCAGCCCCGGTACACCGACAGCACGAACATCGGCGGCTCGTCCTTCGAGGCGCACGCGGGCCACGCCGCCGCGGCCATCGAGGCCGGCCTGATCGACGTGGCCCTGATCACCTACGGCAGTACCCAGCGGACGAGCCGGAGCCGGAACGCCCCGCGCCCGGCCGAGCTCACCGCGCAGTTCGAGGCGCCGTACGGGCTGCCCATGCCGGTCGGCGCGTACGCGCTGGCCGCCATGCGGCACATGCACCAGTACGGCACCACCAGCGAGGACCTCGCCGAGGTCGCGGTCGCGGCGCGGCAGTGGGCGCGGCTCAACCCGCGCGCCTGGTACCGCGATCCGATCACCGTCGGGGACGTGCTGGCCTCACCGATGATCTGTGATCCGCTGCACAAGCTCGACTGCTGCCTGGTGACTGACGGCGGCGGGGCGGTCGTAATCGCCGCCGAAGATCGCTGGCCGGACGTCGCCACCCAGCCGGTGGTGATCCTGGGGCACGGCGAGACCCACACGCACGACAGGATCTCCAGCATGCCGGACCTCACCGTCACCGGAGCCGCCCAGACCGGGCCGGCCGCCATGACGATGGCGGGCGTCACCGTCGACGACATCGACGTGGCGGAGATCTACGACTCGTTCACGATCACGGTCCTGCTGACGCTGGAATCGCTGGGCTTCTGCAAGCCGGGCGAGGCCAAGGACTTCGTGGCCGGAGGCCGCATCGCGCCGGGCGGTGAGTTCCCGATGAACACCAACGGCGGCGGGCTCGCTTACACCCATCCCGGCATGTACGGGATCTTCCTGCTCATCGAGGCCGTCCGGCAGCTGCGGGGGGACTTCGCCTGGGCCCGCCAGGTGCCGGACGCGGAGATCGCGCTGGTCCACGGCACCGGCGGGATGCTGTCCTCGGCTGCCACCGTCGTACTCGCCACCATCTGAACCCCGCAAGGAGCTGCCGATGAAGCCGGTTCCCGACGCCGACACCAAGCCGTACTGGGACGGGATCGCGGCCGGCGAACTGCGGCTGCAGCGCTGCGAGGCTTGCGGCGAGGCGGTGTTCTACCCGCGCGCGGTCTGCCCGCACTGCTTCGGCGGCCCGCTGACCTGGTTCACCGCCGCCGGCACGGGGAGCGTCTATTCCTACACGGTGGCCCACCGCGGGTTCGGTGACTTTGCGGACCAGACGCCGTTCACGGTCGCCCTGGTCGATCTGGACGAGGGCGTCCGCATGATGACCCGGATCGTCGGGACCCGGCAGGTGGCGATCGGCATGCGGGTCCGGATGACCGTCGAGCAGATCGCCGGCGCGACCCTGCCCTGTTTCCGCCCGGCGCCGGAGCTGGGAGAGGCGCCAGAGACGAGGGAGGCGCCGAAGATGGGAGAGGCGCCAGAGACGGGAGAGGCGCCAGAGACGGGAGAGGCGCCAGAGACGAGGGAGGCGCCAGAGACGAGGAAGGCGCCAGAGACGGGAGAGGCGCCAGAGATGGAGGAGGCGCGCGAGGTGATACGGTGAGCCCTTCGGCCGCTGGCCTCCGCGCCCTGTTCCACCCTCGGTCAACCCGCTGCTGGTGCGCGGGGCGCAGGTGGAGGCGCTGGACGCGCTCATCACCTGGCGCGGCTAAGGTGCGCTGCGTTCCCAGCGGCGGCCGGCCATGACCGCCAGATGCAGCGAGACGATGGTGTCCTCCATGGCGGGGATGGTGTCCGCCTCGCCCCCGCGGACCCGCGCGCGGACCAGTTCGGCCGTGGCCCCGGCCAGCGCCAGGTACGCCTCGTACGGGACCGCGGGCCAGTCCGGATGGCGAATCCGGGCCCGTTCGTGCCACACCTGGTTCAGCTCGGCATACCTGTGCTGCGCCGCGTCCAGGCGTTCCCAGGCCCGCGGGCCCGCGGCCGGCATGTCGATGTAGAAGATCTTGGAGAACTCCGGCTCGCCGGACACGAACGCGAGGAAGGCGCGGCAGCCCGCCCGCAGCACGTCTTCGTCCGCCGCCTCGGCCGGCAGCGCGCGGGTGGCGGCGATGATCCGGCTGACCATCAGCTCCCCGCCTTCTCGCGAAGCGGACAGGAAGCAGTCCTCTTTGTCGGTGAAGTGCGTGTAAAAGGCCGCCCGCGACACCCGGGCCCGCCGCACGATGTCGGCCACCGTTACCGCCGGGTAACCAGACTCCGCCACCGCCGCCACGACCGCGCGCACCAGCCGTTCCCGCTGTGACGCCTGGACGGCCAGGACCGGCAGGCGGCTGCGGCCGCGGGGCAGCCCGGGCTTGCCCTCGTGCGTGTCGGCGAGTGTTCCCCCTTGCCCGGTGTCGGCCACGCGCCCAGAGTATCCGGCGATGCCGCAGGCCCGAGGCCCGGACGCCCCCGGTCTCAGCAGGGGCGGCGTCAGGAGCGGCCGGTGAAGACCTGGGCCTGCTCGATGACGGCGTGCAGCTCGCGCGCCGCGTCCAGCGCTGCGACGCTGGAGATGAGCACCACCGCGGCGACCGCGGCCACCAGCAGCGGGCGGATCCGCGGCGGTGGCGCCAGCAGCGCGGCCACCCGGCGCGGCACCGGGCCCGCCTCGCCGCGCCCGAATACCTGGCGGAGCCCGGCCGCCCACCTGAGGCGGGCCCACCCGCCTAGCCGCGCGGCGCGGGTGGCGAGGGGCCCGGCGACTCCCAGCGCGACCGCGCCCCGGCCGGGTGCCGTGCGGTAGGCCGAGGCGAGCGCCGCCTTCCCGATGGCCCGGGCCGCCAGGCGGCGGTCGCCGCAGTGCTGGGCGGCTGTCTCGTCAGCCCACCGTTCGACCGTGTAGGTCACCGCCTCCGCGACCGGGCGCAGCAGCGGGTTGGCGGCCGCGGCGAGGTAGGTGAGCGCGGTGAACAGGTAGTGGTGGCTGCGCGCGTGCGCGTGCTCGTGCGCGAGCAGGACCTGCCGCTCGGCCGGCTCGAGGGCGTCCAGCATCCCGGCGGTGACCACGATCCGGCCGGGCCAGCCGGGTACCGCGTAGGCGTCCGCGCCACCGTCCGGCACCACCACGACCTGATCGGATCCGGGCAGGCAGCGGCCGTGCCGGGCGGCGGAGACCAGGGCCCGCGCCCGCCGCCAGGCGGCCCGGCAGGCCGCCGCGGTGGCCACCGCGAGCAGCGCCGCCGCGCCCACCGCGGCCGACACGGACGCCGGGTCGTTGCGCCGCGCCACCTGCAGCGACATGTGGCCGAGCGTGGCGACCAGCGGGATGTGCAGCAGCAAGGTGCAGGCGATCAGGCCCAGGACGGCCGCGCTCAGCGCGGCCAGCGCCACCGCCGCGGCGGTCAGCAGCCAGGTGGCGGCCTGCGGGGGAAGCCGGCTGGCGATGGGCCGCGCGCCCGCGGCCGCGGCGAGCGGCGCGGCGAGCGGCAGGTAGATGGCCAGATGCACGGCGGTGCTCCTCAGTCCCGGCCGGTTTCCTCGGTCCCGAGCATACGGCGCAGCAACTGCTCGTCCGACTCCGAAAGGCCCGAGACGAACCGGGCCAGCACGGCCTCGCGGTCTGGTTCCGCGGCCAGCACGGTGGCCATCCGGCGGGCCGCGAGCCCTGGTTCGTCGGCCACCGGCGCGTACAGGTAGGCGCGTCCCGCGCGGGCCCGCTCCAGCACGCCCTTGGCGTGCAGCCGGGACAGGATCGTCACCACGGTGGTGTAGGCGAGGTCGCTGCCGAGCCGCTCCCGGACGGTGCCGGGGGACAGCGGCTCTCCCGCCGCGTGCAGCACGCCGAGCACCGCGCTTTCCAGCTCACCGGCCGCGCGGCGGGCGCTGCCGTCGTCACCAGCGCTCATGATTGTGCGCTCATCAATTCGCGTTCGTCTTCCGGGCGGGATGAGGTAACATCTACAAACATGTAGAAAATCTACTAGGCCGTAGAAGCTGTCTAGAGAATTCTGCCATGCCGCAGCCGGACACCGGTAACGCTTACGCCGGATTCCTCCCGCCCTTGGACCTGGGGGCGGGGGGATGACGGCGCCGCCACCCGAGACGAAAGCGAGCGTATGCAGCACTTCATCGCCACGTACGGCTACGCGGCCGTGTTCCTGCTGATGGTGGCGGAATCAGCGTGCATCCCGATCCCGTCCGAGCTGATCATGACGCTCGGCGGCGCGCTCGCGGCCGGGGCGGTCGCCGGCGGCCAGCTCAACCTGGCCCTCGTGATCGTGGCGGGGGTGGCCGGGAACGTCGTGGGCAGCTACATCGCCTGGGCGGTGGGCCGGTACGCCGGCCAGGCCGCGCTGCGCCGCTGGGGCCGCCGGATATGGCTGCGCGAGCACGACATCGACCGCGCCGGGAAGTGGTTCGCCCGGCACGGCCAGAAGGCCGTCCTGATCGGCCGGGTGCTGCCCGTCGTGCGCACGTTCATCTCGCTGCCCGCCGGGTTCGCCGAGATGCCGCCGCTGCGGTTCGGCGTGTACACCACCATCGGCTGTATTCCCTGGACGGCCGGGCTGGCGCTGGCCGGTTACGCCGTCGGCGGCAACTGGCAGCAGATCGCGAACGACTTCCACGGGGTCACCTACGTGATCGCCGCCGTCGCGGCCGTGACCGTGGCCGCTGCGGCCTGGATCTTCCTCCGCCGTCGCCGGGCCGAGGTGCGAGCCGGGGGCGGTACCCCGGCCCGGCGGGCGGGGGTGGCCGGCCCCAGGCCCTGAGCCGCTCAGCCCGGCGCCTCGCCGCGGAGGAACTGGATGTACCGGCGGGCCGAGTTTTCCAGCACCCGGCGCGCGTCCTGGCGGATGGCCGGGGCCCAGCCGCCGTAGATCCGGTCGAACGGGAAGGGGCGCACCGCGCGGACGATCCCGCGGACCGCGGCCTCGGGCAGCGGCAGCCGGTTCGGCGCGCTCCACACGAAGGTGATCCGGTCCTCGCCTGGCGTGACGAAGATCGTGTCGCCGGTCAGCAGCACCCCCGCGCCGTCCGCGCCGCCGGCCCAGTGCACGACCGCGCTGCCGGGGAAGTGGCCGCCGCACTGGACGAGGGTGACGCCGGGCAGCACCGGGTGCTGCCCGGCCCAGGTGCGGACGGCGGGATCGGGGCGCGTCACCCACGCCGCGTCCGCCTCCGGGACCAGGATGTCCGCGCCGAAGGCCCGGCCCCAGCCGGCCATCGCCCCGTAGAAGTGCGGGTGGCTCGCGGTCACCGCGCGCAGCCCGCCCGCCGCCCGCACCCGGCTCACCGCCGCCTCGTCCAGGAAACCGGGCGGGTCCCACAGCAGGTTGCCCACGGGCGTGCGGACGACCAGGCCGCGCTGGCCGATGCCGACCGGCGGGTCCACCCCGATGCCGAGCAGGCCGGGTTCCTCTTCCCAGATGTCGCAGTGCCGGCCGTCGCGGGCCAGGTCCGCCAGCGTGGTCCAGCGCTGCCCGGACGGCGGTACCCACTGCCGCTCGTCGGTGCAGATCACGCAGGCGGCGGGCGGCGTGCGCGCGGCTGGGTAGTGGTTACCGCACGCGGCGCAGATCCACTCGCGGTCACTCATGGTCCAGCATGCTGCGGTAGACCGCGATCAGGGCGGTGCGCTGCGCTTCGCTGAGGCGCTGGTCGGCGCGGATGGCCGCCTCGGTCTGCGGCGGCGGCCCGTCGTGCGGCTTCGCCGGGGTCATCACGTCCAGCAGCCCGGCCTCGGCCAGCAGCGTCTCGGCCGACAGGTTGAGCGCGTCCGCGATCGACTTCAGGGCGCGCACGGATGGCTGGTGCAGGCCGCGCTCGACCTGGCTGAGGTAAGGATTGGAGAGGCTGGTGAGCTCGGCCAGCTGGCGCAGCGACAGGTTGGCCAGCTTGCGCTGGCTGCGGATGAACGCGCCCAGCGCCTCCTTCTGCGCCTGCCACGGATCCGTCATGATCGGCCCCCGCGAGATTTTCGGTGTAACGCTAGAACTAGAAGCTAGAACTGGAAATGGTATGTACAGCACGGCGGCGGGCCGGTACGTCCGGCCCGCCGCTTGCCCATTTCGCCTGGGTGCGTGAGGGTTGTGCCTGGATAGGCGCGTGCTACCTTACTTGGCGGCCTTCTTGTCCTCGTCCTTGATGGGAAGCAGCGGGCTGGTCGCGCGCACCAGCTCCTCGGCGAACCGGCGCTGGCTGGAGAGCAGCTGCTCGGCGAAGTCGTAGGCGCTGGCCACGAGCTGCTCTGGCTGGGGGAGCTTGCCGGCGAACGGGACGTTCACGGGCGGCAGCTTCGGGGTGAGAGCCTGCACGGCGTCGGCCCAGTCACGGATGGCCTCGATAACTGCGTCCTGGCTCTGGTTGACGGTCTTGATGATCTCGCCCTGTACGTCACGCGCGGCGTTGTGGGTCTCGGTCATTGTTCTGCCCTCCTTGGGGTATCTGTTGCTAACTATATCAAGCAAACTGGGCGGTTTGTCAAGCGGGAGCCGGCCTGGCTGACGTCCCTCCGTCCTCACATGTCCAGGCCACCATTGACCGCCCATATCTGGCCGGTGATGTACGACGAGTCGTCCGAGGCGAGGAAGCACACCACCCGTGCGATCTCCTCGGGCTTGCCCAGCCGGCCTACCGGGATCTGGCCGCGGATCTTGTCCAGTACCCGGTCGGGGACGGAAGCCAGCATGTCGGTGGCGATGAATCCGGGGGTGACCGCGTTCACGGTGAGCCCGATGCCCTCGCTCGGCGGCAGGTTGGCCTTGTTGAGGTGGAACAGCGTCTCCTTGGCCAGGGTCTTGGTGAGCCCGAAGAGCCCGGACTTGGACGCCGCGTAGTTGGCCTGGCCGATGTTGCCGGTCTCCCCGATGACCGAGGAGACGTTGATGATGCGGCCGGTGCCGCGCTCCAGCATGTGGTCCAGGGCCGCCTGGGCCGCGAAGAAGGCGCCGGACAGGTTGATGTCGATCACGTGCTGCCAGTCGCGGTCGGTCATCTTGGGCACGGTCTTGTCGATGGTGATCCCGGCGTTGTTGACGAGGATGTCGAGCCGGCCGTGCTTGTCGATGACCTCCTCCGCGACCCGGCGGCAGTCGTCCGCGTGCCCGATGTTGCCCTGGTGGATGGTGATCCGGCGGCCGGGGAAGGACTGGGTCATGTCCTGGAGGAACTTCTCCGCCCGGGGCGTGTCGCGCGCATAGCCCGCGGCGATCGACGCTCCCTCCTCCGCCAGCAGGCGGCAGATGGCCGCGCCGATGCCGGCCGTTCCGCCGGTGACCAGCGCGACCCGATCGCGGATATGCGCCAGCGGTTCTTGTGTGATGTCCTCGTTGACACTCATGCATGTGCTCCCATCTCTGGTGCGGCCAGCTCGCACCAGCGGTGACGGGTGGCTGCTTCCGGGAAAGCCCGCCGCCAGCGGCAGCTGCCCTGGCGCGGCAGCGGCTTTCCGGGAGACGGGGCGATTTCCGGGAGAGAAGGTGTCGCGACCACCGGGCGCGGTTCTCCTGACGGTAGGCCCGCCCATGGCCAGGGTGAACCTGCCATTGGTCCCGGTCACTGGTGACCGAAGACCGCAGTTACCATGCAAGCGGCCGGCGTTGTCTTGAACTTCTCGCCAGCCGGTGCGAGCGTGAAGATATGGGTTCCGGCAACTGAGGAGGGACCATGGGCCGCGACGATGCGCCCCCTGCAGGTGATGACCGTACCCCGGCCGGACCGGCTGGCGGTTCCAGCGGGCCGCCCGCCGAGGTCGAGGAGCTTCCTGTCGGCGGCTTGATGCCGACCGCGGGCCCGCCGGACCCGGCGAGCATGCTCCAGTCGGCCGTGGAGCTGCTGAGCCCCGCCGAGGCCGCCCGGCAGCTCCCGTGGATCATGAGTGAGCTGACGAAGATCGCCACGGGCCAGTCCGAGCTCGAATACGGCGCGAAGGACGCCCGGTTCAAGGATCCCACCTGGACCGCCAACCCGGCGTACCGCGGGCTCGGCCTGACGTACCGGCTGTTCGAGGAGTGGGCCGGGCGGATGGCCGCCGCCGTCGGCAGCTCCTCCTGGGAGCAGAACGCCCGGGCCAGCTACCTGGCCAACATCATGACCGCCGCGCTGGCGCCCACGAACTTCCTGCCGACCAACCCGGCCGCGCTCAAGCGCGCGTTCGAGACCGGCGGCCTCTCGCTGGTCAGCGGGGCCCAGAACATGCTGCGCGACCTGGCCAGCGGCGGCATGCCGAGGATGGTCGACCGGGACGCGATGAAGGTGGGCGAGCACCTGGCGTGCACCCCCGGCGCGGTCGTCTACCGCGACGAGATGTTCGAGCTGCTCGAGTACGCGCCGCAGACCCCCACGGTCCGCAGCCGCCCGCTGCTGATGGTCCCGCCGGAGATCAACCGGTACTACGTGCTCGACCTCTCGCCCGGGCGCAGCATGGTCGAGTACGCGGTCGAGAACGGCCTCACCGTCTTCATGGTGAGCTGGCGCAACCCGGTCGAGGAGCTCGGGCACGGGAGCTGGGGCTTTGACGACTACGTGGGCAGCGTGCTGCGCGCGATCGAGATCGTCAAGGACATCACCCACAGCGAGACCATCAACATGCTCGGCCTCTGCGCCGGCGGCATGACGAATGCCCTCGCCCTCGGTGTGCTCGCGGCGAAGGGGGACAACTCGGTCAGCTCGGCGACCTACCTGGTCACGATGATGTCGAACGCGACGCCCAACATAGTTGGCATGCTGACCACGGAGGACGCGGAGAAGGCGCTCGACCAGGCGGCCGCGGCGAACAAGGTCATCCCGGGCTCGGTGATGAAGACCACGTTCGCCTGGCTGCGGCCCAACGACCTCGTGTTCAACTACGCGGTCAGCGGCTGGCTGCTGGGTGAGGACCCGCCCGCCTTCGACGTGCTGGCCTGGAACGACGACGCGACCGCGGTGCCCGCGAAGTTCTCGGCGGACACCAGCCGGATCGCGATGACCGGCAGCGCGGCCGTCCCGGGCGGGATCACCTCGCTGGGCACGCCCATCGACCTGGCCAAGGTCACCTGCGACAGCTTCATCGTGGCCGGGTCCACCGACCACATCACGCCCTGGCGGACGTGCTACAACATGACCCAGATACTCGGCGGCGACAAGGAAGTAGCCGTTGTGAAGTCGGGCCACATCCAGTCGTTCGTCAACCCGGCCAAGACCGCGAAGTACGGGTACTGGCAAGGCCCGGCCGGCGGCCCTGACCCGGACGCCTGGCAGGCCGGGGCCGAGTGGCACGGCGGATCCTGGTGGCCGCAGTGGCGCGATTGGCTCCTGCCGCGTTCCGGGGAGGAGAAGAAGGCGCGGGCCGGCCTGGGCAACCGGAAGTACCCGCCGCTCGGACCCGCGCCGGGGACCTACCCCCTGGAGTCGGGGACCTACACCCCGGAGTAACGTCCCTCGTCCGCTGTGCGGTCGCCCCATCCGGCGCACAGCGGCCGCCATCCGCCGCACGGCGGCTCACCCAGCCCGGGCCCCGTGCGGCGGCTCCGCGCGGCGGCTCCGCGCCTAGCTGAAGTCGGCAGGCGTGAACGCCCGGGGCTCGACGAGCACGAGCCAGTTGCCGGTGTCGTCGCGCATGACCGCCTCGACGCCGTAGGGCCGTTCCGCGGGCTCCTGGAGGAACGTCACGCCCTTCGCGCTCAGCTCCGTGAACGTCTTCCGGCAGTCGTCCACCTTTAGGCCAAGCCCGCCCATCTGCCCCTTTTCCAGCTGACGGCGTACGAAGCCCGCGGCCTCCTCATCCAGCGGCGGCCCCGGTTTCATCAGCGTGACCTCGAGCTCGGGCTGGCTGGGATGGCCCACGGTCAGCCACCGGAAGCCCTCGCCCATCGTGATATCCGTGCGGGCCTCAAAGCCCAGCATTCCGACGTAGAAGTCCCGTGCCTTGTCCTGGTCCAGGCAGTAGATGGTGACCAGGGAGATGTTGGAAATCATGAGCCGAACCTACGGCGCGGGGGTCAGCGCGCGCTTCTTTCAGATTGCGCGGTTCCCCCCCGGGTCCAGCGTGCCGCGCATGAACAGGTAACAGCCGGGCACGTGCGCGCCGCCCCGGGCCGCCCACCGGTCCCGGTAGGCGGTCGGTGTCTCCCCGGTCAGCCGGGTGAACAGCGACGAGAACGACCCCAGGCTGCTGAAGCCGACCAGGACGCAGATCTCGGTAACGGTCAGGTTCGCGCCGCGCAGCAGGTCCTGGGCCCGTTCGATCCGGCGCCGGGTCAGGTACCGGGCCGGGGTGAGGCCGTACGCCGCCTCGAAGCTGCGCACGAAGTGGTACTTGGAGATGCCGGCCACGGCCGCGAGCTGATCGAGGTCGAGCGCGGTCGCGTAATGCCGGTCGATGTGGTCGTGTGCCCGCCTGAGGTGGGGCAGCAGCGCGTCCGTCACCGGGCGTTTCGCCGCCGTCTGGGCCACGTTCCCAGCGTAAGGCCTGCGACCGCATCGCCCGCGCTGCGGCGATTGCGGCCCGGCGGATCCCCACGTATCCGGTGCACCGGCACAGGTTCGAGGCCAGCACTTCCTCCAGCCGCATACCCCTTCGGCAGCAAGGGGGCCGGGGAGGCCGGGTGCATCGGCGTCCCGCCCGCGGTGGTCAGCGCGGTCTGCGACGCGCTCGACGTCGGCCATATCGACATGCCCCTCACCCCCGAAACCGTCTGGCGCGCCGCCCACCCCGCCGCCTGACCTTCCGTTCCTGCCCTTCCGTTCCTGCCCTTCCGCGGGGTCCGGGCGGAGCCGGGCTGCACGACCGGAGCGGGGGTCAGCTGCACGGGGAAAGGTGTATTCAGCACTACTGCGAGGGAGCCCGGCGGGCGCCAATAATACTCAGTATGATCCGCCGAATCATACTGATGAGGAGTGGTGATGAGCGTCCGTCACGCCCTGCTCGCGCTGCTGAGCGAAGGACCCAAGTACGGCCTCCAGCTGCGCGAGGAGTTCGAGGCCCGCACCGGTGAGGTGTGGCCGCTGAACGTCGGCCAGGTCTACACGACCCTGCAGCGGCTGGAGCGGGACGGCCTGGTGGAATCCGAGGACACCGGGGACGACGGCCCGCAGAAGGGCTTCCAGATCACCGCGGACGGGCTGGCTGAGCTGACCGGGTGGCTGCACACGCCGCCCGACCTGAGCTCACCGCCCCGCGACGAGCTGGTGATGAAGGTCCTGGTGGCGATCCGGGTGCCCGGCGTCAACGTGCACGAGGTGATCCAGGGACACCGCCGGTACCTGGTGGAGCTGATGCAGCAGTGGACACGGATCAAGGAAGACGAAGCCGAATCTGACCTTGGCCTCGCGCTGGTCGTCGACGCCGAGCTGTTCCGGCTGGATGCGGTCGTCCGCTGGCTGGACGCGGCCGACGGCCGGATCAAGCGCGCCGCCGCCGATCCTGTCCCCGCAGCGGCGCTGCCGCTGCCGCGGGTGCGGCGCCGGACGGGGGCCCGCCGGTGAAAAGGGCCGCCGGCCAGCAAGACAGTGCCGCCAGTAAGACAGCGCGATCAACAAGACAAATGCCGTGCGAAAGGGGAGTGCCGCGATGACCGTACTGGAACTGCGCGGCGTGTCAAAGATCTACGGCCAGGGTGCCGCCGAGGTACACGCGCTGGCCGGGGTGGACCTGTCGGTCGAGGCGGGGGCGATGGTGGCGGTGATGGGCCCGAGTGGCTCAGGCAAGTCCACCCTGCTGACCATCGCCGGCAGCCTGGAGGATCCGACCAGTGGGGAGGTGATGGTCGACGGGACCGCGCTGTCGGGGATGTCGCGCAACGCCAAGGCCCGGCTGCGCCGGCGCACGGTCGGGTATGTCTTCCAGGACTTCAACCTGCTGCCCGGCCTGACGGTGGCGGAAAACGTGGCGCTGCCGCTGGAACTCGACGGGATGTCCGCCCGGACCGCCCGCGTGGCCGCCTGCCAGGCGCTCGAAGGGCTCGGCCTGGAAGACAGGGCGTCACGCTTTCCCGACGAGCTGTCCGGCGGTGAGCGGCAGCGGGTGGCCATCGCCCGCGCGGTGGTCGGGGACCGCCGCCTGCTGCTGGCCGATGAGCCCTCGGGCGCGCTGGACTCGGCGAACGCCGAATCGGTCATGCGGCTGATCCACAACGCCTGCAAGCGCGGTGTGGCCGCCGTGGTGGTGACGCACGACGCGCAGCTGGCCTCGTGGGCGGACCGGGTGGTGTTCCTGCGTGACGGCCGGGCGATCGACCAGACGTTGCCCCCCGCCGGCCCCGAATCGCTTCTCACGCCGGGCCAGCTCCCGTGACCACGGCCCTGCGCGAGCGCCCCGCCGAGGCGGGAGCCCAGAACGGGGGCGTTCCCGCCCGCCGCGCCGTGATCCGCTGGGCCTGGCGGCTGTTCCGCCGCGAATGGCGTCAGCAGCTGCTGGTCCTCGCGCTCATCACGGTCGCCGTGGCCGCCACGCTCCTCGGCGCGGCGGTCGCCACCGACACGCCGCCCCCGGCCGGGGCCGGGTTCGGTACCGCCACGGACGCCGCCACGTTCAGCGGACCCAATCCGCATCTGGCCAGCGAGATCGCCGCGCTGCAGCATCGCTTCGGCCGCACCGACGTCATCGAGAACCAGACCATCGCCATCCCCGGCTCGATCAGCACGTACGACCTGCGGGCCCAGGACCCGCACGGCCCGTTCGGGCAGCCGATGCTCTCGCTGGTCAGCGGGCACTATCCCACCGGTCCCGGCGAGGTGGCCGTGACCGATGGCGTGGCATCCGCCTTCAGCCTGAAGATAGGGGACGTCTGGCACCAGGGCGGCACGGCCCGGCGCGTCACCGGCATCGTCGAAAATCCGCAGAGCCTGCTGGACGAGTTCGCCCTCGTGGTGCCGGGCCAGGTTCGCGCGCCGTCTCAGGTGACCGTGCTCTTCGACGCCCCCGGGGTGAGCTCCAGCTCGCTCGGGCCGAACGTCCAGACTCGCGCGGCAGCGACGGCCAGCAACCCGTTCAACCCTGAGACCATCGTGCTCGCGCTGGCCACCATCGGGATGCTCCTCATCGGCCTGGTGTCGGTCGGCGGATTCACGGTGCTGGCCCAGCGCCGGCTGCGTTCGCTGGGGATGCTCGGCGCCGTGGGGGCCACGGACAAGAACGTCCGTCTCGTCGTCCGGGCCAACGGGATCGTGGTGGGAGTGGCCGGCACCCTGCTCGGTGCCGTCATCGGCCTGGCTGCGTGGCTGGCCTACCGGCCGCGCGTCGAGGCGAACGCCCACCACGTGATCGGCGCGTTCCAGCTGCCGTGGGCGGTGATCGGGGGGGCCATGGCCCTGGCCCTGGTGGCCACCTACTTTGCCGCCTCCCGGCCTGCCCGGTCGGTCACCCGGGTACCCATCGTGACGGCCCTGTCCGGGCGGCCGGCTCCGCCCAAGCAGATCCACCGCTCGGCGGTGCCGGGCATCGTTCTCGCCATAATCGCCGCGGCCGTGCTCGCGTACGGCGGCCGCCAGAGCGGCGGCGGCGGAATGCCGGAAATCCTCTTCGGCCTGGTCGCCCTCGTCGCGGCCGTGATCCTGCTGTCCCCGCTGTGCCTGGCGGCCGCGGCCCGGCTCGCCGGGCGATCCTCGATCGCGGTCCGGCTCGCCCTGCGCGACCTGGCGCGTTACCGGGCCCGCTCGGGCTCAGCGCTCGCGGCCATCAGCCTCGGCGTGCTGATCGCCGTTCTCGTCTGTGTGCTTTCCGCGCAGCGGTACGGGAACGTCCTCGACTACGCCGGGCCCAACCTGGCGTCGAACCAGATGGTCGTCTACACGCCCAGCTCACCCCAGGGAGGCGGCTCGGGTAATGGTCCCGGCGCGCCGGTGACCGGAAGCAAGCTGCAGGCGATGGCGGCCAGCGCGCAGGGCATCGCCGAGGCGCTCGGCTCGCACGACGTCATCCAGCTCGAAACCACGAACGCCTCGCTGCAACACGCCGCCGCGGGACGGCAATGGTCTGGGCAGATCTACGTGGCCACCCCGCAGCTCCTGCAGGCTTTCGGGATCAAGGCATCGCAGGTCAGCCCCACGGCCGACATCCTCACCATGCGGCCCGGCCTGTCCGGTCTCACCAAGATGCAGCTGATTTACGGCGACGGCGGCCCCCAGAAAGGGGTGACGCCCGGCAGCGGCAACGGAGGCGGCGGCCCGGGTAACCAGACTTCCTTCCCCTGCCCGGCGGGCAGTTGCCTCGCTAACCCAAAGATTCAGGAGGTCAGCGCCCTTCCATCCGGTACGTCGGCCCCGAACACGGTGATCACCGAGTACGCCGTCCATAAGTTCGGCCTGCAGCCCAGCACGGCCGGCTGGCTCATCCAGACCCCGCATCCCCCCACCGCCGCGCAGATCAGGAACGCCCGGCTCACCGCCGCCGCGGCCGGCCTGACCGTGGAGACCAAGAACAGTGCGCCGTCGTCGTCGGAGATCATCAACTGGGCGACGGTGTTCGGGATACTCCTGGCGCTGGGCATCCTCGCTATGAGCGTCGGCCTGATCCGCAGCGAGACGGCCGGTGACCTGCGCACCCTGACCGCCACCGGGGCCGGCAGTTCGACCCGCCGCACGCTCACCGCCGCCACCGCCGGGGCGCTCGCCCTGCTCGGCGCCGTCCTCGGCACGGTTGCGGCCTACATTGGCGCCATCGCCTTCTCATCCGGCAACTCCCTCGACGGTCTCTCCGAACTGTCCAACATCCCGCTCCGGAACCTGCTCATCATCGTCGTCGGCATGCCGCTGGTCGCGGCCGCCGTCGGCTGGCTGCTGGCCGGCCGTGAACCAGCCGCCATCGGTCACCAGCCGCTGGAGTGATCCGCCGGCGGTGTGACGCTCCCGCGCCCAGTGGCGCTCTTAACGGATGGGGAGCGGGGCAAAGGCGGTGGGGAGTGCGGGCGCAGCCAAACTCCCCGCCGCCTGCGACCGTCCCCCACCCAGTACCCGTTCGGCGACCGTCCCCCACCCAGTACCCGTTCGGCGACCGTCCCCCACCCAGTGCCCGCCCGGCGGGCGCGTCCACCCAGCTGCCCCCGGCGGGGCGTCCACCCAGCTACCCGCCGGGGGTTTCTCCTCTTGATGTCGTCACGCCGAGCGGGTCAGGTGGCCGCAGGGGCCGGTGTGAGAGGAATGCAGCCTCAGCGGCGGGACGGGACGGGGATGCGGTCCAGGTCGGCGGCCACCACGATCTGCCCGCCGAAGACCGCGCCGGCCTCGCCGGCGAACCGCCGCGGATCCTGATGCGCGTAGCGCTGCGAGAAATGGGTCAGCACGAGGGTCCGCACCCCGCACTCCGCGGCGATCTGGCCCGCCTGCGTGGCCGTCAGGTGTCCGTACTCGGGGGCGAGGGCCGCGTGCTCAGCCAGGAACGTCGCTTCGCAAACCATCAGGTCCGCCCCCTCCGCGAGCGCGAACGCCGCCTCACACATGCGCGTGTCCATGATGAACGCGAACCGCTGCCCGGGCCGTGGCTCGCTCACCTCGGCCAGGTTCACCTGCCGGCCGTTCACGTCGAGCCATCCCTGCCGGGCCAGCAGGCCGACGTCCGGCCCGCTCACCCCCAGAGCGGCCAGCCGCTCCGGCCGCATGCGGCGGCCGTCGGGCTCGGCCAGCTGGTACCCGATGGCAGGCACCCGGTGGGAAAGCCGCCGGGCCATCAGGCGGAAATCCCCGGCCTCGGCGATCACCCCGTCCCCGCGGGCCGGATACTCCTGGATCGTGGCGAGGTCATGGACGATGGCGGCGTGCCGCAGCCGCCCCAGGTACTCCTGCCCCTCGGCCGGGTAATGGCACTCGACCTCATGGGCCACCCGGTCGAGTGAGAGCCGCTGCAGCACACCCGGCAGGCCCAGGCAATGGTCACCGTGGAAGTGGGTGATGCAGATGTACGAGATCTCGCTGGCCTTGACCCCGGCCAGCAGCATCTGACGCTGGGTCCCCTCCCCGGGGTCGAACAGCAGCCCGGCGCCGTCCCACCGCAGCAGATAGCCGTTGTGGTTACGTTCCCGGGTGGGCGCCTGGCTCGCGGTGCCCAGGACCACCAGCTCACGGTTCGGCACGGCGGCCTGCCCTACGACGCCCACGAGCGTGGCTCGCCGGGTGCGGGCGGCACGTCACGCAGTGGCAGCTGCCACCAGCCGACGTCCCGCCAGGAGCCCAGCTTGTAGCCGACGTTGCTGAACACCCCCACCGCCCGGAAGCCCATCGCCTCGTGCAACCTGACACTGGGCGCGTTCGGGAGCGCGATGCCGGCGAACAGCGAGACGTAGCCGAGGTCGCGTACCTCGCCGATCAGCCGTTTGTATAGCCGGCGGCCCAGCCCACGCGAGCGGTACCGCGGGTCGAGGTAGACCGAGCAATCCGCCGACCAGCGGTAGGCCGGGCGCTGCCGGTGGGCGGACGCGTACGCGTACCCCGCGACGTGGCCCGCGTCGTCGGCGACGAGCCAGGGCAACCGGGGGCTGGCCAGCATCCGCCGGCTGATCTCATCCGGGCCCGGCGGCGTTTCCTCGAAGGAGATCGCCGTGTCATCGACCACGGGCGCGTAGATCGCGGCGACGGGCCCTGCGTCCGCGGGAGTCGCGGCGCGGACGACGATCCCACCCGCCAGTGCCATCAGGCAATTATGGCGACCCCCGCCGTATACCGCTCACCGCCCCACGGGCAGGGCGCCGCGCCCGGTGCCGCTCACCCGGCTCCGCTCACCCGGCGGACGGCAGCCAGACCCGCATGGCGCGCCCGTCGCGGTTGTCCCACTGGAAGTAGGGCACCGCCGTTGCCGTGAGCCGCCGGACGCCGCCGGGCCCGGCCGGCGGCTGCGCCGTATCCGGCGGCTGCGCCGTATAGGGGCCGTATCCGGCGGCTGCGCCGTATAGGGGAGGCCCTCAGGCGACCCCGCGCCCATGGCGGCCGCGCTCACCTCGACGACGACCGTCCGGCCGATCCCGGGCAGCGTGGCCGGGCGGTCGGCCAGCGGTGTCCCGCCGAGCAGGGCCAGATCGTCCAGATCGGTCCCCGGTTCCTGGTCGGCCTGCTCGAAGCAGTACACGAGCGGGCCCCGCTCAATGGCGGCGCAGCCGCGGACCGCGTCGATGCGCGGATGCGGGAACGCCCACCGCGGTGCAACGTCGAACGTCCACGCGAGCACGTCTCCCGACTGCCACTGGCGGTGCACGAGAAGATACCCGCGGTCCGTGCGCGACGCCTCGGCCGGCGTGCCGTTGATCTGCAGGCGCGGTTCGCTGCTCCACGACGGAACCCGGATCGCCAGCCCGCACGGCCCGGCCAGGGCCTGCGTGACCCGCACCGTGACCTCCCCGGACCAGGGGAAATCGGCCGATACCGCGACACCCAGCGTGCCGTCGACGAGCGGGGTGCGGGTCTGGGCTCCGGTGTACTGCTGCAGGTAGAGGGCATCGCCGTCGGTGGTGGCGAGGTAGTGCTGGAGAGAGGCCAGGAGGCGCATGATGTTCGGCGGGCAGCAGGCGCAGGAGAACCATTCGTGCCGACGTCCCGGGTCGTCGCCCTCAACGTGGTCGTGGCGGCGCTGCAGCGGGTTGACGTAGAAGAAGCGCTTTCCGTCGGTCGAGATGGAGGCGCCGAAGGCGTTGTACAGGACGCGTTCCATCAGGTCGGCGTGACGGGCCTGGCCGGTGGCCAGCAGCAGCCGCCAGCTCCACTGGAAGCTGGCAATGGCGGCGCAGGTTTCGTTGTAGGCGCGGTCGGGGGGCAGTTCGTACCGGTCGCCGAACGCCTCATCCGAGTGCCGCGATCCGTTTCCGCCAGTCAGGTACGTCTTCGTGGCGACCATGTCCTCCCAGCGAGTGATCGAGGAGGCCAGCAGGGCGGTGTCGCCGGTTTCGGCCGCGACGTCGACGACGCCGGCTTCGAGGTACATGGCGCGGACCGCGTGGCCCTCTTCGGTGCGCATATCGCGGATGGGGGTGTGGTCTTGCAGGTAACGATGGCCGCGGCCGGAGTCGCCAGCCAGGCCATGCCCGCGCTGGCTGACGAACTGGGCAGCCAGGTCCAGGTAGGCGCGATGGCCGGTGGCGCGGTACAGCTCGGCCAGCGCGGTCTCGATCACCGGGTGCCCGTCCAGCCCGGCCTCCCGGCCGCCGAACGTGGCCACCAGATGATCGGCGACCCCCCGGGCCACCGCCATCAGCCGGCCCGCCGTGGCAGTGTTCCCGGGCCCCTCCGCCCCAGACGACCCCGCCCCGGACGACCGCGCCCCAGACGACCGCGCCCCAGACGACCGCGCCCCGGACGATCCCGCCCCGGACGACCGCGCCCCGGACGATCCCGCCCCGGACGATCCCGCCCCGGACGACCGCGCCCCGGACGATCCCGCCCCGGACGACCGCGCCCCGGACGACCGCGCCCCGGACGACCGCGCCCCGGACGATCCCGCCCCGGACGACCGCGCCCCGGACGATCCCGCCCCGGACGATCCCGCCCCGGACGACCCCGCCCCGGCGGCGCGGGCCAGGGCTACCGCCGCCTGGATCAGGTGCCCCGCGCAGTACATTTCGTGGCTGGAGGCCAGCCTGCTGTACCGGGGCTCCCCGCTGACCTGAATGTAGGAATCCAGGTAGCCGTCCGGCGCCTGGGCCTGCTCTAGCAGCCCGGCCGTTCCGGCGGCGAATGACGACAGATCCGCGCCCGCCGGGCCACCCGGATCACGCGCGAGCTCCCAGCCGATCGCCTCCAGCGTTTTGTAGATGTCTGAGTCCATGAACACCGGGCCGTGGTACCGCGGCCCGGGCCCGCCGGACCCGGACGCGTCGATGGCCTCGGCCGCGTCGGCTCCGTCGGCCGCTGTCGCTGGATGGACCGCGTCCGGTGCCCGGTTCAGATGTGCCGAACGGCCCTGAGCCGAGGTTTCCGCAGCATGTGACGCTGCCCGTAGGTTGTCGAGGTTGCCCGCCACCTCAAGCTGGCGCAGCGCGAGACGCAGGCTCGCCGTCCGGTTCCGCTGCTGCCAGTGGTGCAGCAGGCCGCCGGTCAGCTCGGGGCCGGGCCCGCTGAGGGGCCGGTGGGCCGTCAGCGCCTCGGCGGTCGGTATCGCCGGACCGTTACCCGCCCGGCCGGGGCCGGAGTCCTGCGCAAGCGGCTGGGCGTCCAGGTACGTCACGATGGCCACTCCGTTGGCTCTTCTGAACGGGAGCGCGCGCAGCAGGAAGCGGCCCCCGGATTCAAGGAATAGGTTTTCCTAGCGAGGCTAGGGCGAGCCCCCGGGAGCGTCAAGAGGACGCGGGCGGCGCCCGGCCGGGGCGCTGACGGCCTTACCCCGCCAGGGTCCGGCGGGCCGCGCCCGGCCGGGGCGCTGGCGAGCCTCAGCCGGCCCGGCGCGCCGAGGCCTGCAGGCGTACGTAGTCCACCGTCGGCTCGGTCAACCGCGCCGCCACCGCGCGGACCGCGCCCGCACGCTCGGCGGCCGGGCGGGCGTCGAGAACCGAGCCGAGCACGACGGTGCCCAGATACGCTTCCAGTTGCGCGCCGGGGTCCAGCCGCGCCGGGTCCGGCACGAGCGCGACGTCGACGTCGACGAACCCGGCCGCGGCCAGCCGGCGGGCCGTGTCCGCCGCGGTCGCGAAGTTGCAGGCGGCATTGAGCGGGGGCAGGCCCAGGGCGGCCAGCGCCGTCTCGATCCTGGCGCAGTTACCGGCGCCGCCCCATTCGGCCCGCAGCAGGGCGCCCGGGCCTAGCACCGCGGCGAGCGAGCGGAACACCTGTTCATGATCGGGTAGCCAGTGCAGGGTCGCCACGGAAAACGCCGCGTCCACCGGTTTGGCCACCGGCAGCGGAGCCGTCAGGTCGGCCTGCAGCACGGTCAGCCGCTCCGGCCCGGTTCCGGCCAGGCGGGCCCGGAGCCGGTTCAGCATCGCGACCGAGCCGTCGACGGCGATCACGCGCCCGCGAGGCAGGCGTTCCAGCAGCGCGGCGGTGTCACGCCCGGTGCCGGCGCCGACGTCCAGGACGGTCTCGTCGCCGCGCAGCGGAAGCGTGGCCAGCAGCCGCATCCCCCAGCGCTCGTGCGGCAGGGGCAGGGCGTCGTAGGACGCGGCGTCCCATTCCCGTGGCGGGCCAGCCGCCGGATGCGGAACTGTCATGCCCGGATGCTAGATCAGCTGTCTCGTAAAATGAAATATAAGTCTCATTATATGGACATTCGGAAAGCTGGCCGACGCCATCCGTCAGCCGCCGGAGGGCCTTGTTCCTCGCCGTTCCTCGCCGTTCCTCGCCCGCCAGAGCGACCAGGGTGCAGGAGCCCTCGGTGGTGACCGACGCCTTCAGCCGATCTACGCCCATTCTTGAACCACCCGCCGGTGGCATCGGCACAGACTGCGTCGGTTTGGGCCGCCCGTGGCGGGCCGGGCCGCTCGGAATTTATGCTGGAGGCAACGTTCACGCCCGGACGAGGATGCCGCGATGCCCGGTGTGTCCGGTACCTTGCTCGGGTGGCCAGCGTGCCGGCGAGCCGCCGTCGGTGCTTTCCCGCTCAGTCAATGTCCCCTGGACGGGGATGGCCGCGAAAAACCTGGGCAGGAGCCTCGTTGTCGGCCTGAGGTTAACGTGACCAACGGTTCCAGGGTAGGTGGTGGTGTGAAGGACGGCTCGCCGCCGCGCACACGCGGAGCGTGGCCTCCTCCACTGCCCGAACCACGCCAGATGGACTTCACCTCCGCCGATCTCCCGCAGGTCCGCCGGTTCACCGTGACCTGGGCGGCCCGGATCGGCATGTCGGCGGAAGCAGCCAACGATTTCGTCATCGCGGTCAACGAGATCGCCACCAACGCGGTCCGGCACGGGTCGCCGAAGGCGTCCCTGCGGCTGTGGGTCACCGAAGGCGCCGGGCTGGCCGAGGTCCGCGACACCGGGCAGTGGCCCGCCGCGATGGCACCCACGGCGCTGCCCCGCCGGCCCGCCGAGCAGGGCGGGATGGGCCTGGAGGTCGCGCGCCTGGTGTGCGGCGGCCTGCAGATCAAGGCCACCGCGGCCGGCACCGCGGTGCTGCTGCGGATGACCATCCACTAGCGCCGGCCCGGCCGGCCTGCCAGTACAGCGCCAGCCAGGCCGGCCGGGCGTGCCGGACTGGCCCTGTATCGTGGGAGTTGTCCTGCAGTCGGCACTCCGGGGGTAGATACCGCATGCTGTCCCTGTCTTCGGAGCAACGTGGTCAATACACCATCGTCAAGGTGGCCGGGAATCTCAACCTCGTCACGCGTGATCAGTTCGATCAGTTCATGACGAGAGCCCGGCACGAAAATAGCCAGGTGATCGTCGACCTGTCGGCGGTCACTTTTATGGACACCGGCTGCCTGGCCGTCATCGTCGGGCACTGGAAGAAGCTGCTGTCCGGCTCCGGGACCCTGATCCTCGCGGGTGCCCAGTACCGTCCGGCCAAGGCGCTCTGGATCACCGGCCTGGCCTACCGGCTCCCGCTGTACGGCAGCGTCGACGAGGCGATCGCCAGCGCCGAGGCGGTTACCCCGCCCGCCGGCACGCCCACCGTGGACCGGCCCTAGCCCGGCCGGGACGGCATCGCCCGCACGCGCACCGGCTGGGTCAACGCTCGCAGCTCACCCACTCCTGAAACACGCCTTAGCGGATCCGGACGGCGACCAGGCACGCGTCGTCGCCGGTGTCGGAGGCCACGTGGGCCAGGATGTAGTCGGCGAGCACCGCGGCCGACGGCTGCGGGACGGCGGCCCGGCTCGCGAATTCGTCGATCGCGCTGGTGATCGGGATGTCGCGGCGCTCGATCATGCCGTCGGTGAATAGCAGCATCGTGTCCCCGGCCGCCAGCGACGTGGTGAACTCCTCGTAGGTCGCGTCCGGGTCGGTGCCCAGCAGCACCCCGCGCGGCAGCGGCAGCGGCGTCGCAGTCCGGGCGCGGATCACGATGGGCGGCAGGTGCCCGGCGCGCGCCCAGCGCAGCGTCCGCAGGGCCGGGTTGTAGAGCCCGCAGACCACCGTGCCCACCACCCCGTCGATGAGGTGGCACACCGCGCGGTTGAGGAAGGCCAGCAGCTCCGCCGGGCCCGCGCCGGTGATCGCCAGTCCGCGCAGGCAGTTGCGCGCCATGACCATGCCGGTCACCGCGTCGATGCCGTGCCCGGCGATGTCCCCGACGACGACCAGGACCTCCTTGCTCGGCAGCAGCAGCGTGTCGTACCAGTCGCCGCCGACCAGGTGGCCCGGCCCGGCCGGCCGGTAACGCACGGCCACCTCGATCCCGGCCGTTTCCACCGGCTCGGCCGTCGGCGGCATGATGGCCTGCTGCAGGCGCACCGCGAGCAGGTGCTCTTCGGCGGCCCGGTGCTCGGTGTCGGCGAGCTGGTCGCGGGTGGCGGCCAGCGCGACCTGCGCCTGGTACACGGCGGAGATGTCCTGGAAGGCGCCGCGGATCGCCTCGACGGTCCCGGCCGGGCTGAGTACCGGCTCAGCGAAGACGCGCATCTGCCGGACGCTGCCGTCGTCCGCCCGCACGATACGGAACGTCGCGCCGGTGGGCTCGCGCGCCTGCAGAAGTGTCTCCCGGAACCGCTTGACCGCCGGGACGTCCATCGCGGTGACGTAGCTGTGCAGGTCAGCGATGGGGATAGCCGCGCCCTCCCGCGCGGACAGGCCGAACAGCGCGAACGCGGCGTCGGTCCAGTCCGCCGTCCCGGTGACCAGGTTCTCCTCCCAGGCGCCGATCCGGCCCAGCCGCTGGATCTGCAGCAGCCGCGCGCTGAGCTGGTCGACCTCGCCCGCCAGCCGCCAGGTGAGGACGATCCCGTCGAAAAAACGCGCGATCCGGACGTCGGCGACGGCCCCCGCCGCCTCGCCCGCCGGGGCGCTCAGAATCGGGCCCGGAACATGCTCAGCGTGCCCCGTGCTGAGGACGCGGACCGCGTGCTCCAGCAGGCCGCCGGCCGTCGCGGCCGTGGGATAGGTCTCCAGCAGCGTGTGCCCGGTGATGTCGGCGGCGGTCCGCCCGGCTGGGTCCCGGAAGGTTTCCCCGGCGTGGCCGATCCGGAAGTCCGTAACGTTGCCGGCGCCGTCCCGCAGGGCGGAAGCGATCAGCACCGTCTCGAGCAGGCTGTCGAGCAGGCCGGTGAGCGCCGGGCGCGACCGCGTGATCGCGAGACCGCCGTGCTCGATCCGCGTAGTCAGCAGGTCCCCGCACGCCTGGGCCAGGTCGCTGACCTGGTGGCGCAGCGCGTCCGGGAAGCCGTCCCGGGCCAGCGGCCAGCAGACCTCCATTACGCCCAGCACCATTGAGGCCCGGTCGCGAAGCGCCAGGACCGCCCGCGCCCCGCCCGGCCATCGCCCCGCCAGCGGCCCGGCGTACCTGCCGGGGACCCGGTCGGCGCCGGGCCACCACAGGTCGGGGCCATCGTGCGCGACACGCTGCGCTGGGCAGTCCATCTGCGGCGGGATACGCCGCCAGCGGCTTGCCTCCGCCTGCCCGAGCCCCGCCTCCCCGAGCAGGTCCAGGCCGCCGTCCGCGTCGATCAGCCACAACGCGACGGCGGCCGCGCCGAGTGGCGCCAGCGCCTGGTCCAGGACGGCGGCGGCGATCTCGCTTCCGTCGGCCGCCAGTTCCGCAGCCGCCCCGGCCAGCCGGTTCCGCGCCGTCCCAGCCGCCCCACCTGCCCCAGCCGCTCCACCTGCCCCAGCCGGCATGAGCGACACAGGCAACGCATTCGCCCCATCCGGCTCGCCCGCCTCGTTCACCCCAGCCGACATGAGCGACACAGGCAACGCATTCGCCCCATCCGGCTCGCCCGCCTCGTTCACCCCAGCCGCACCGTCCGCCCCAGACGCCCCAGATGGGGCGGGCGCCCCGGGCTGGGCAGGCGGCGCAGGATCGTGGCCGATGATCGCGGCGGCGATCTCGGCGACCGGCGTCCCCGCCTCGGCGGCGAGCGCCGTCAGCTGGCTCGCGGCCTCGGCGGCGGAACAGCCCAGCCGCTCCATCAGCGCGCCCTTGGCCATGTCGACGACCGAACGGGCCGCCGCGCCGGAGCGCGCCCGGTCCAGCTCCTGCCGCTGGCGGTCGATGACCGCAGCCAGGCGCAGGATGTCCTCGCCGCTGCTCGGCACCGCTCACCGACCTTTCTTCTGCCACGATAGGCGGCCGGGCGGGAGCTGTTCTCTTCTCCGCCCCCGCAGGCTATGCGAGCATGGAGTGACCATGAATGCGCGACCGTCCCGCTCCCGGCTCCACTAATGTTGCCATGCGGCAAACGTTCCCGTTCGCCGTTAGCGCAGGCGTCGCGTCACTACCGCCGGTACGCACCGGAAATGCCGCAAAACGCGCCGTCCGCGGTACCAGAAGCCATGGGGAAACTCCGGCCCGTCCCGGGCCAGCGACGTCTGACCGGGGGACGGGGCCATGCACGCCGTCACCATGATGGGGAGTGCGGATGACCGACGTCATGCAGTCAGGTGGCAAGCTGGACGAGCCGGGGCTGGAGCAGCTCCTCGCGGGCCTCACGGCCGTCCGCGGCGGCGACTTCAGTACCCGCCTCCCGGAGACCGGCGACCCGCTGATGGACCAGATCGCCACGGTCTTCAACGGCATGGCCGACCAGCTGGACCTGTTCACCTCCGAAGTCACCCGGGTGGCGCGTGAGGTCGGTACCGAGGGCCGCCTGGGCGGCCAGGCCGACGTCAAGGGGGTCTCCGGCACCTGGAAGGACCTGACCAACTCGGTCAACGCCATGGCCGGGAACCTGACCGGCCAGGTGCGGGACATCGCCGAGGTGGCGACGGCCGTGGCCCGGGGTGACCTGACGCAGAAGATCACCGTCGACGCCAAGGGCGAGATGCTCGAGCTGAAGAGCACCCTGAACACGATGGTCGATCAGCTGTCCGGGTTCGCCGACGAGGTGACCCGGGTGGCCCGCGAGGTCGGCAGCGACGGCATCCTCGGTGGCCAGGCCCACGTGCCGGGCGTGTCCGGCACGTGGAAGGACCTCACCGAGTCGGTCAACGTGATGGCGGCGAACCTGACCGATCAGGTTCGCTCGATCGCCGCGGTGACCACCTCGGTGGCCAAGGGCGACCTCACCCAGAAGATCCGGGTCGACGCGCGCGGCGAGATCCTGGAGCTGAAGGAGACCATCAACACGATGGTCGATCAGCTGTCCGCGTTCGCCGACGAGGTGACACGGGTGGCCCGCGAGGTCGGCACCCAGGGCAACCTGGGCGGCCAGGCCGTGGTCCGCGGCGTGTCCGGTACCTGGAAGGACCTGACCAACAACGTCAACGTGATGGCGTCCAACCTGACCGCGCAGGTGCGCTCGATCTCACAGGTGGCCACGGCCGTGGCCCGCGGCGACCTGAGCCAGCAGATCACGGTTGAGGCCAAGGGCGAGGTCGCCGCGCTCGCGCAGGCCATCAACGCGATGGTCGGCACGCTGTCCACGTTCGCCGGGGAGGTGACCCGGGTGGCCCGCGAGGTCGGCACCGAGGGCATCCTCGGCGGCCAGGCCAACGTGCCGAACAAGGCCGGCACCTGGAAGGACCTCACCGACAGCGTCAACTCGATGGCGACCAACCTGACCAGCCAGGTGCGGAACATCGCCCAGGTCACCACGGCGGTGGCGCAGGGCGACCTGAGCAAGAAGATCGACGTGGACGCCCGCGGCGAGATCCTCGAGCTCAAGACCACCATCAACACGATGGTCGACCAGCTGTCCGCGTTCGCCAACGAAGTCACCCGGGTGGCCCGCGAGGTCGGCAGCGAGGGGCGCCTCGGCGGCCAGGCCGAGGTCGAGGGCGTATCCGGCACCTGGAAGCGGCTCACCGAGAACGTCAACGAGCTGGCTGGGAACCTGACCCGCCAGGTCCGCGCGATCGCCGAAGTGACCAGCGCGGTCGCCGCCGGGGACCTGACCCGCTCGATCTCGGTCGAGGCGCAGGGTGAGGTCGCCGAGCTCAAGGACAACATCAACGCGATGGTCCAGTCGCTGCGCGAGACCACCCGGGCCAACCAGCAGCAGGACTGGCTGAAGACCAACCTGGCCCGCCTTTCCGGCATGATGCAGGGCCACCGGGACCTGATCGCGGTCGCCGAGCTGATCATGGACGAGCTCGCGCCGCTGGTGGGCGCGCAGCACGGCACGTTCTTCCTGTCCGAGACCGATGATGGCGACACGAGGCTGCGGCTCATCGCCGGCTACGGGCTGCGCGCCGACAAGGAGGCGCCGCTGCAGTACCGGCTCGGCCAGTCGCTGATCGGCCAGGTGGCCAAGAGCAAGCGGTCCATCGTCGTGGCCGACCTGCCGCAGGGCTACGTCAAAATCAGCTCCGGACTCGGCGAGGCTTCGCCGTCGAACCTCGCCGTGCTCCCGATCCTGTTCGAGGACCAGGTGCTGGGCGTCATCGAGCTGGCCTCGTTCACGGCCTTCACCCCGGTGCAGACAGACTTCCTGGAGCAGCTCACCGAGACCCTCGGCGTCAACGTCAACACGATCGTGGCCAACTCCCGGACCGACACGCTGCTGAACGAGTCCCAGCGGCTGACCGCCGAGCTCCAGGCCCGTTCGGTCGAGTTGCAGGCTCAGCAGGACGAACTGCAGCGATCCAACGCCGAACTGGAGGACAAGGCGGAACTGCTGGCCCGGCAGAACAGTGACATCGAGACGAAGAACGCCGAGATCGAGCAGGCCCGCCAGGAGATCGAGGAGCGGGCCCAGCAGCTCGCGCTGGCCTCGAAGTACAAGTCACAGTTCCTGGCCAATATGTCGCACGAGCTGCGCACACCGCTGAACAGCCTGCTGATCCTGGCCCGCCTGCTTGCGCAGAACCCGGGCCGGAACCTCACCGCCAAGCAGGTCGAGTACGCCAACGTCATCCATTCGGCCGGGTCGGACCTGCTGCAGCTGATCAACGACATCCTGGACCTGTCCAAGGTCGAGGCGGGCCGGATGGACATCAACCCGGAACGCTTCGCGCTGCGCGCGCTGCTGGAGGACATGCAGGCTACGTTCCAGCCGCTGACCGCGGAAAAGGGCCTGACCTTCGCGATCGGCCCCGCCGCCGACGCGCCGGCGGAGATGTTCACCGACCGGCAGCGGCTGCGCCAGGTGCTCGGCAACCTGCTGTCCAACGCGGTCAAGTTCACCTCCAGTGGCCGCGTGGTGCTGCGGGTCGGCCCGAGCGGGATGACCGCCCCGGACGGCAGCCCGATGGTGGAGTTCTCCGTCACCGACACCGGTATCGGCATCGCCCCGGAGAACCTGCAGACGATTTTCGGCGCCTTCCAGCAGGGGGACGGCACCCTCAGCCGCCGCTACGGCGGTACCGGGCTGGGGCTGTCGATCGCCCGCGAGGTCGCCGCGCTGCTCGGCGGGGACATTATGGCTGACAGCACGCTGGGCCGGGGCAGCACGTTCACCCTGCACGTCCCGCGGTCGCTGCCGGGTGCGCTGGAGCCGGAGGACAGCGGCACGGACCCGGACACCGCGAGCACTCACGCCAGCAATGGCGCCGCCCCCGCCCCGCCCGCCACGGCGCCCGCCGGGCCGGCGCGGACCGCCGCCCAGGAAGCTGCCGCCCGGGAAGCCGGCGCCCGGGAAACCTCGGTACGGGGAACCGCCGCCGGGCATGCGGAGAACGGCCATGGCGGCCCCTCCGGGCAGGCCAGGGGCACCCTGGCCCCGGCCCAGCATCGCGTGCTCGTGCTGGAGAACGCCCGCGGCGGCCTGCTCACCCTGCTCGCCTACAGCGCCGCCTCCGACCTGGCTGACCTGCACGCGCCGGTGCGGGTGCAGACGGTCGTCAGCCCGGAGGAGGCCATCACGGCGCTGCGTTCGGCGCTGCACCGGTGCGTCGTCCTCGACCTGGGCCTGCCCGACGCGTCGGCGTTCGCGTTCCTCGAGCAACTGCAGGACGAGCCGGGACTGGCCGGCCTGCCGGTGCTCGCGCACGCCCGGGACAAGCTCGACAGCGCTCAGGCCCGGCTGGCCCGGCTGCGGTTCGCGAACCGCTCGCTGGAGCTGCTGCCCTCCCTGGATGAGCTGCGCGAGCGGATCACCGTGCACCTGTCGGCCCTGCCCCGGGACCAGGTACGGGCCGCCCCCGGGACGGCCGGGAAGCCGGTCCCGCCGGAACGCCGGCACGAGGCCCTGAGCGGCAGGAAGGTCCTGGTCATCGACGACGACGCGCGTAACGTCTTCGCGATCACCAGCTCACTGGAGCCGCACGGGATCACGGTGCTGTGCGCGCCGGACGGCCGCCAGGGCATCAGCGTCCTGCAGGCCAACGAGGGCGTCGATCTCATTCTGATGGACGTGATGATGCCCGAGATGGACGGCTACGCGACGATGGCGGCGATCCGCGAGATGCCCCGCTTCGCCGGCCTGCCCATCATCGCGGTGACCGCGCGGGCCATGCAGGGCGACCGGGAGAAGAGCCTCGACGCGGGCGCCAGCGACTACGTGACCAAGCCGGTCGACACCGAGGAACTCCTGACCTGCATGGAACACTGGCTGACCGGCCGCGGATAGCTCTCCGGCCCGCTCCCCGGGATCATGCTCCCGAACGGGACTGACCTCAGTCCGCCCCACCCCGTGGTTCCGCCCGATCGGGGGCCGGACCGCCCACCCCGTGGCGTCAGCTCTCCGCCGGCGGCACCGTGCTTGGCGTCCGCGTCACGTGGTGTCCCGCCTCCCGGGCGATCTGGCCGAACGCCACCGCGTCATGGATGGCCGCCCCGCCCGGGTCGTTGTTGAAGTAGACGTACACGTCCTGCTCGCCGGCCCACTCCGCGGACAGCCGCTGCTCCCAGGCCCGCAGCTCGGCGCGGCGGTACCGGGGCCACGGCTGCGCCGTCCCCTCGTGCAGCCGCAGGTACCCCCAGCCGGCGGTGCGCCACAGTGGCCCGGTCGGCGACCCGCCCCGGTCCGCCCACACCAGTGCCGCCTCCCGGCCGGCCAGGACCCGCCGCATCTCATCCGTCCAGCAGGACTCGTGCCGCATTTCCACCGCGATCCGCAACCCGGCCGGCCCAGCCGGCGGAATTCGGCCAGCGCCTCGTCCAGCAGCCCCGGATCGCCCTGCCACGTCGGCGGCAGTTGCAGCAGGACCGGCCCCAGCGTGGTCCCCAGCCCGGCCGCCGCACCCAGCAGCCGGCCCACCGGCTCGGCCGGGTCCTTCAGCCGCCGGATGTGCGTCAGGTACCGGCTGGCCTTGACCGCCATCACGAACCCCGCCGGGGTCCGCTCCGCCCACGCCGCGAACGTCTCCCGCGCCGGCAGCCGGTAGAACGCGTTGTTGTTCTCCACGGTGCCGAACTGGCCCGCGTAGAACTCCAGCCACCGCCGTTGCGGGACACCCGGCGGGTACAGCACCCCCCGCCAGTCCCGGTACTGCCACCCCGACGTCCCGATCAGCCACGCCATGGCCCCCCACTCTAGAGAAGGGCCGCTCCTGCGGCGTCGCCCCGGCTCCGGGGTGTCAGGCCCTCGTGGGCGTCCGCTCGAAGATGTAGTAGATGGCGACCAGGGCGGTGATGAGCACCGCGGCCGGGGCGCTGATGAACGCGACGCCGAAGGCCACCAGATAGGGCAGCTGGCCGACGTAGAACCGGGCGCGGACGCTCGTCCGGGCCGCCGCGGGAACGGGCTGGTGCATCCGCTCGTCCTCGTGCAGCGCCCACTCCAGCAGGCCCACGAAGGACAGGCTCATCAGCTCGAACGTGCCCGCGTACAGCGCCGCCGCGACGTGCGCGTCCTGGCCGCCCGCGGTCAGGTAGGTCGCCATGGTCGCGGTGGCGAACGGGATGGCCACGATGATCAGCAGCAGCACCAGGTTGGCGAACAGCAGGGTCCGGTTCACGACTCTGATGTTCGCGATCAGCTGATGATGGTTGACCCAGATGATCCCGATCGTGAAGAAGCTGATCACGTACGCCACGAACGACGGCCAGTGGTGCCCGAGCTGGTGCAGCAGGGTCCCGTGGCCGGGCCCCTCGACGGTCAGGTCCAGGGCCAGCAGCGTGATGGCCACGGCGAACACGCCGTCGCTGAACGATTCGAGCCGCCCACGATTCACTGCTGCCGCCCCTCGTGGCCAGAGAGTCGCTGGAAGACCAAAGGTAACGGGGAATGAGCCGTCCGGCGGTCCCGCGATGACCTATAGCCCTACGCCAGGAGCGCAATTCCCGGCAGGCTAACTGTCGCCCAGGCAGGCCCAGGGAGGCACTGATGGATAGCTTCACCCGGCTGATAACGGCCGGCCCGCTGTTCTTCGTCAGCGCGTGGCTGCTGATGATCTTCGCGGGCATCGTCGGCAGTGACGTGGGCATCCGCCCGTTCGGCTACCTCACGTCCATGGTCGCGACGATCGGGCTATGGCTCGTCATGGCCCCCGCCATCGGCGCCGTCGCCCACACCAGTAGCGGCAAGAAAACCCGCGCGAAGTCGTAGCCCCCGCCCGCCGGTGCGGGACTACTCTCCCGGCAGGGCCTGATCGGCCGGGACCACCGGAGCGGGCTGGTCCTGGCTGGTCACGTACTGGCTGAGCAGGTAGTCCCGGGTCGGCGGGAGGGCCGGGAAGGAAGCTGGCCGCCCCGGGGGGACGTTCAGCGTCCGGGTCAGGTCGCCGCACGTCTGGCGGCGCCACGCGCTGATGTTCGGCTCCGGCACGCCGAACACCTCCTCCATGAACCGGAGCACGGAGGTGTGGTCGTAGACCTCGCTGGACACCCAGCCCCCCACGCTGAGCGGGGAGATCACGATCATCGGCACCCGGAACCCGAGCCCGATCGGCAGCCCGCCGACGAATTCGTCCGCGGTCCCGGCCGGCGGCACCGGCGGCGGCACGTGGTCGAACAGCCCGTCGTTCTCGTCGTAGTTGAGGAAGAAGACGGTCTTCTCCCATACCTTCGGGCTGGCGGCCAGGGCTTCCAGGATCTTGCTGATGAACACCGCCCCCGCGGCCGGCAGGTAGGCGGGGTGCTCGCAGGTCGCAGCGGGCCCGATGATCCAGGAGACCTGTGGCAGCGTGCCGTCGCGCACGTCGGCTGCGAAGGCCTCCACCAGGTCCGGCGCGAGCGCCATCCCGCGCTGCCACAGCGGCGAGCCATGCGGCGCCTCCTGGTACTGCCGGAACCAGGCCAGCGGGTTGTCGTCGTAGTTGTCGGCCTGCTGGTAGTTCCGCCAGGGGATGCCCGCGGCCTGCAGCCGCTCCGGGTATGTGGTCCAGGTGTAAGGCGGGGTCTCGGAGTTGTCGATCACCGGGCCGCCGTTTTTCCCGGCCGGGTCGATCATGCCGGTCCACGCCTGCAGCCGGTTCGGGTTCGTCGGCCCGAACACCGAGCAGTGGTACCCGTCGCAGATCGTGAAGGCCTCGGCCAGGGCGTAGTGGAACGGCAGGTCCGCGCGCGTGTAGTAGCCCATGGTCAGCGGGCCGTCGGTGTCCCCGTCGGCGGCGCGGTGCGCGGGCAGCCAGTTGTCCATGGCCCCGCCGTTCCACGAGTCGTGCTGCGCCTCCCAGGCGTGTGACAGTTCCGCGACCGCGGCGGCGCTGGTGGTCGCGGTGTCCAGGTGGAACGGCAGCTCGTAGCCCTGCGGGTTCTTCGGGTCCGGCTGGTACCAGACCGGCCGGCCGCCCGGCATCGTGAGCACGTCCGTGTCGCCGAACCCGCGCACCCCCGGCAGGCTGCCGAAGTAATGGTCGAACGACCGGTTCTCCTGCATGAGCACGACCACGTGCTCGATCTGCGACAGCGACCCGGGCTTGTCGCTCGCGTTCGCGACCGCCCGCCGCAGCATCGGCGGCAGGACGCTGGCCGCGGCCGCCGCGCCGGGGGCCGCGCCGGCGAACCGGTGCCGGGGTTCCACAGCTGCTCTCCGCTCTGCCGGGCGTGGCCCGGTGCGCGGGCCTGGCGGCCTCATCGTCCGCAGAACGGGCGAACCTGTGGGGTTCCGTGCGGGAAAGCCGGGTGACCGCCAGCTGAACATCTGACCCGGCTTGATGCGCGGGTGATTTTTCTTACCCGAACGGGACTTTGTGTGCCGCCTGTACTGGCTTTCCGCCTGCCGTCACCACGACAAAGCGTTGCATAACCGTTGCAACGGAAGGTCCCGGCCGGTAGAGTCTGACTTTCGGCTGGGCCCGCGGTAACCCCGGGCCCGGCGACGGCGACGGGCGTAGCGACGGAGTATCACGTGGGCGGCACTTTCCCGGGCGAATGCGCGCCGGTACGCGCGGCGCCGCTGGAGCCCGCCAGGCCACTGGAGCCCGCCAGGCCACTGGAGGCAGGCGCAGCGCTGGAACCCGCGGCGCGGGACGGTTTCCGCCGCGTCGCCTTCGCCGTCGATCTCGACTTTGGCCGTGTCGGCGCGATGACCAGCGTCATCCGGAACACCCTCCGCTGGCACGCGCCCCATGCGCTTCAGGTCGACCTGAGCCGGGTGGGTTACCTGGACTGTGCCGGGATCTCGGGCCTGCTCGCGTGCCAGGCCGAGGCCGCCGCCATCGGCTGCCGCCTGACCGTGAGCCACCCCCGGCCGATCGTGGCGCGGATCCTGCGCCTCACCGGCACCCTGGACGCGCTGTGCGGCGGGAGCGCTGGCGCGCGCGGCGCGTCAGAAGCTGGTCACTGACACGCCGAGCAGTTCCCGCACGGCCGCCCCGAACAGCTCGGTGTGCAGGTCCACGTCCTGGTCCGTGGTCGCCGGGCACATCAGCGCCATGTTGTGGAACGGCGTCAGGTGCCGGTGATGTGCTCGGGGCGGACGGGGACCCGGGTCAGCGGGCGGCCGGTAGCGGCGCGGATCGCGGCCACGATGGCCGGGGTGGAGGAGATCGTGGGCGGTTCGCCGGCGCCGCGCAGCCCGTACGGCGCGTGCGGGTCTGGGTACTCCAGGATGGCCAGCCGCATCGGCGGCATGTCCAGGATGGTCGGGATGAGGTAATCGGTGAACGACGGGTTGCGGATCTTCCCCTCGGCGACCTGGACCTCCTCCATCAGCGCGAGGCCCAGGCCCTGCGCGGAGCCGCCGTGGATCTGGCCCTCCACCGCCTGCGGGTTGATCGCCTTGCCGACGTCCTGCGCGCAGTCCAGCGCGACCACCTTGACCAGGCCGAGCTCGGTGTCCACGTCCACCACCGCGCGGTGCGCCGCGAACGCGTACTGGACGTGCGCGAAGCCCTGCCCGGTCTCCGGGTCGAGCGGGAACGTGGGCCGGTGCCGCCATTCCACGGTCTCCTCGATGACCTCGCCGCCCAGTACGGCGGCCAGGCTGGCCAGCGGCTCCCCGGAAGCGGCGCACACCATCCCGCCGGCCAGGCGCAGCCCCGGGCCGGCCCCAGCCGTTGCTGAGCCAGCGCCAGTACGCGCATCCGGACCCGCCCGCAGGCGGCCTGGACCGCGCCGCCGGTCACGTAGGTCTGCCGGGATGCCGAGGATGAGCCGGCGCTGCCGACCCCGGTGTCCTTCGGCTGCACGACAACGCGGTCGCAGCCCAGCTCGGTCCGGGCGATCTGCGCCTCCACGGTGACCAGGCCCTGGCCCACCTCGGCGGCCGCGGTGTGCACGGTGACCAGCGGCTCGTCGCCGGCGATCTCCAGCCGCACCCGGGCGGTGGCGTAGTCGTCGAAGCCCTCGGAGAAGCCGACGTTCTTGTAACCCACCGCGTACCCGACACCACGCCGGACGCCCTCTCCGTGCGTCGTGTTCGACACCCCTCCCGGCAAGTCCCGCAGGTCAGGGGCGACCTGGACGGCAGTCCGTTCGGTATCCCGGCCATCTGACCGGCCGGCACTATTCATCCCGCCAGAACCACTCACAACGCTGGCACCACCCATATCACCCGCACTGCCAGCATCACCGGCACCGGCGGGCGGCAGCGGCATGTCCCGTACGGTGCGGAGCAGTTCCGCGACCGGCGCGGGGCTGTCGATGGTCTGGCCCGTCGGCACCCGGGAGCCCTCGGTCATGGCGTTCCGCACCCGGAACTCCACCGGGTCCAGGCCGAGCGCCGCCGCGCACCGGTCCATCTGTGACTCGCACGCGAACCCCGTCTGCACGGCGCCGAACCCGCGCATCGCCCCGCACGGCGGGTTGTTGGTGTAGACCCCGTAGCAGTCCATTGACGCGTTCGGCACCACGTACGGGCCGAAGCCCATCGTCCCGCCGTTGCCCACCACCGCGGCGGTGCTCGACGCGTACGCCCCGCCGTCGAAGTACACCTCGGCCTTCACGTACACCAGGAGACCGTCGGCGCTGACCCCGTGCTCGTACCGCATCGTGGCCGGATGCCGGTGCACGTGGCCGAAGAACGACTCCTCCCGGGAGTAGACCATTTTCACCGGCTTGCCGGTGTGCCGGGCCAGCAGGCAGGCGTGCACGTGCATGGACAGGTCCTCGCGCCCGCCGAACGCGCCGCCCACCCCGGCCAGCGTCAGCCGGACCCGTTCCGGCGGCAGCGCCAGCGCCTGGCAGATCTGCCGCTGGTCGGCGTGCAGCCACTGGGTCGCGACGAACAGGTCGACCCCGCCGTCCCCGGCCGGTACGGCGAGCCCCGACTCCGGCCCCAGGAAGGCCTGGTCCTGCATGCCGACCTCGTAGTCGCCGGTGATCACGACATCGGCCCGCTCCGCCGGATCCCCGGTGCGCAGCTTCAGGTGGCGCACCACGTTGCCGCCCGGGTGCAGCCACCGGGCGCCGTCCGCCAGCGCCGCGCGGGCGCTGGTAACCGGGGCCAGCACCTCGTAGTCCACGGCGATGCGCGCGGCGGCCCGGCGGGCGATCTCCGGGTGGTCGGCGGCGACCACGGCGACCGGCTCGCCCTGGTAGCGCACCACGTCCTCGGCCAGCACCGGCTGGTCGGCGAACTCCAGCCCGTACCGGTTCGCGCCCGGCACGTCCGCGTGGGTCAGCACCGCGTGCACCCCGGGGGTGGCCAGCGCCGGCCCGATATTTACCGAACGGACCCGGGCGCAGGGATGCGGACTGCGGAGCGTCACGCCCCAGAGCATCCCCTCCATCCACAGATCGGAGGAGTAAGCGAATTCGCCGGTGGTCTTGGCCACGCCATCCGGGCGGCGGGCGGAGACCCCGATGACGTCGCGTGCGGGCGCGGCGGGCCCGGCGGGCCCGGCGGGGGTGGTGTGCGGCGGGGCCACCGGCTGGGTGGTTCGCGTGACGGCCGGCCGGGACGCAGCGCGGCTGCTCATCCGGGCCCCGCGGCGCCGCGGCCGGCCTGCCCGGCCAGGCGCCCGGCGGCCAGCCGGACCGCGTCCAGGATCTTCTCGTACCCGGTGCAGCGGCACAGGTTCCCGGCCAGCGCCTCACGGATCTCCACGTCGGACGGGTCCGGCACGTCCCGCAGCAGGCTGGCCGCCTGCACGATGAGCCCGGGCGTGCAGAAGCCGCACTGCACCGCGCCCGCCTCAGCAAACGCCTGCTGCACCGGATGCAGGCCGCCGCCTGCCGCGGCGCCCTCGATCGCGCCGATCGCGGCCAGCCCCTCCACCGTCTGGATGTCCCGGTCCTGGGCCTGCCCGGCCGCCACCAGGCACGCGCAGACCGTGACCCCGTCCATGACCACCGTGCACGACCCGCACTCGCCCTGCTCGCAGGCGTTCTTGCTGCCCGGCAGGCCGAGCCGCTCCCGTAGCACGTAGAGCAGGCTCTCGCCCTCCCGAACGTCGTCCGCGGTCAGCCGTTCCCCGTTGACCACACAGCTCACCCGCACGCCCTCACCCCCCGCCCATATAGTCCCGCCAGGCCCAGCGCAGCGCGCGGCGGGCCATCACCGCAAGCGCGTGCGTGCGGTACGCCGCGGTCCCGCGCACGTCATCGATGGGCGCGGCCGCCGCGGCGGCCAGCTGCCCGAACCGGTGCACGTCCGCCTCGTCCAGGTCCGCCCGGCGTTCCCACAGCCCGCGCTCGGCCAGCACCCCGGCCAGGAAGTCCTCGGCGGTGGCCGCGCGGCGCGGGGTGGGCGCCGCCGACCCGATGCCGGTGCCGATCCGCCGCCGCTCCGGGTCCACCTCGACCGCGAACGACGCCACCGCGATGACCATCGCGTTGCGCGTGCCCACCTTGCAGAACTGCTGCGGTCCCGGGGCCGGCCGCAGCAGCACGGCCGCGATCAGCTCGCCGGGCCGCAGCGCGTTCTGCTTCACCCCGGTGCAGAAGTCGCCTGCCGGGATCCGCCGCGAGCCCTGCGCCAACGCGGTCTCCACCACCGCGCCGGAGGCCAGCAGGACGGGCAGCGTGTCCCCGGCGGGCGACGCCGAGCCGAGGTTCCCGCCCAGCGTGCCGCGGTTGCGGATCTGCGGCGAGCCGACCGTGCGCGACGCCATGGCCAGCCCCGGCAGCACCCCGCCCAGCTCGGTGATCAGCGTCGCGTAGGACACCCCGGCGCCCACCCGCAGCAGGCCGCCGGTGCTCTCCCACCGCGTGAGCTCCGGCACCCGGGTCAGGTCGAGCAGGGCGGCGGGCCGGCGCCGGGCGAAGTTCATGTCCACCATGACGTCGGTTCCGCCGGCGATCGGCACCGCGTCCGGGTACCGCTGCGCGGTCTCGGCCGCCTCCGCCAGCGACCTCGGCTGCAGGAAGTCCATCAGCCGTCGCCTCCGCTGCTCATCCTCGGTCCCGCCCGGCAGCTCACGTGAGGCCGGCGGACCAGGCCAGCCCCGGGTCGGGCGCGTCCTCGCGGATGACCGTGGCCTCGATGAGGCCGTACGGCCGGTCCGCCGCGTAGAACACCTCACCCGGGTTGTCCAGCCCGAACGGCGCCAGGTCGGCGGCGAAGTGGTGCTTGTTCGGCGCCGCGAACCGGATCTCCGCCACTTCGGGGTGCGCGGTCAGCACCGCGGTGCCCATGGCCTGCAACGTCTGCTGCAGGGCCCGGCTGTGCGTGGTGGCGAACGTGTCCAGGATGATCGCGCGGATCCCGGCGTATGAGGCGGCCCAGTCGCCGGCGGGCTCACCGTAACGCCACCGCGTCACCAGGCTGGTGGCCAGGATCCGGTCGTCGGTCTCGGCCAGCGTCGTATAACGGTCCGCGAAGAAGCCGCGGAACTCCGAGCCGGCCGACTTCAGCACTACCAGGTCGCTGATCCCGGAGACCACCCACGCGCCCGGGCCGCGGCTGGTCACCCCCACCGTCACCGCCGTCGTGCGGACGTCCTGCCCGCGCCGGACGAATGCGTGGTCGTGGCCGGCCCCGGCCTCCGTGCCCACGCGGTCCCAGGCGTACGCCTCGACCCCGACGCGGGCGCTCGTCACCGCGGGCACCGTCTCGGTGAAGTGCCGCGCCAGGCTGAGCGCGAAGTCCTCGATCTGATCGACGCCGTACTGCTTCGCGAACGCGAACACCGTGTTCTTCTGGCTGTCGGTGGGCAGCACGTTCGACTGGTCGCCGGTGGTGTGCGCCGCGGCGAAGTCGCCGCGCAGCGTGGTGGTCACCGACAGGTCGTGGATCTCGTGGCGCGGCGTATCCCGGTCGATCGTGACCACGCGGATCTCGGCCTTGCCGTACTGGTTGGCGCCGAGGATGATCCCCACGATCAGCTCCCTCGGTAGGTGGCGTAGGCGAACGGGCTGAGCACGAGCGGTACATGGTAATGGCCGCCGGCGTCCCCGACGAGGAAGCTCACCGCGACCTCCGGGTAGAACGCCTGCTGCCCGGTCCGGGCGAAATACGCGCCGGTGCCGAAGACGACCCGGTACGTGCCGGGCCCGAGATCGCCCGGCCCCAGCTGCGCGACCCGCCCGTCGTCGTCGGTGACCGTCTCGGCCAGCGCTCCGGCGTCGCCGGCGCGTTCGAGCCGGACCGGGACGCCCGCCGCCGGGCACCCCCGCGAACTGTCGAGCACGTGCGTGCTGACCGTGTTCATGCCGCAGGCCCTGGCCCGGCCGCTTCGCTGCCCGGCGGCCCGATCAGGCTGGTCAGGCGGAGCTCGTTGATGACGCGGAGTTCGCCGCGCATGACGTGGCGCTCCTCGTCCGGCCCGTTCCCGAGCCGCTGTTTCAGGATGCCGAGGAGTTCGCCCGCGTTGCGCCCGCTCGCGCACACCAGGTAGATGTGACCGAACCGCTCCTCGTAGGCCTGGTTACCCGCCGCGAGCTCGGCGAGCACCGTTGCGGGTGCGCCGCCCACCCCGGCCTGCTCGCGCCGGGAGCGGGAACTGTGCCCGGCCGCCGGGGCCGCACCGATCCGCGGGTGCCCGGCCAGCGCCTCGGTCACGTCCCCGTCGGCCAGTTCCTCCCCGGCCCGGGCCAGCAGCGCGCCCAGGGTGGGGTAGGGGCGCCCGGCGGCCACCGCGTCGGCCCACCGCCCGGCGTGGCAGCAGCCGAGCAGAAGCTCGCGCGCCTGCCCGTCCGGCAGCGCGTTGAAGGCCCGGAGCCCGATGCCTTCCGGGGCCGCTGCGCTGGTCGGCGTCACCGGTCCTCCCTCACGAGGTGTCGGTCAGGCGGAAAGGGATCTCCAAATTACGCCGCCGCCGGCCACGGCGTCCAAGCGGCGGCGCGCCGCGCCAGTGGCTGACCAAGGGCCGGGCGCAGCAGTCGGGCCTGTTCGGGTGGCTGACCGAGCTGTACCCGATCTGGGCCGGCACCGACGAGGACACCATCGGCCGTGACGCCGTCACCCAGTCCCGCCGCCTCTACGACCGGGCTGGTTAGGCCGAAGTTACTTGGCGGTGGCACGCCACTCGCGGCGCTGACCTGGGCCTTCGCGAGCTCCAGGGTCATGTCTTCTGGCTACGTGTCTGACCAGCACAAACTCCCATCATGGTAGCCGGTCGTGGTCGCGGATTTTCTGTGCAGAAAAACTTTGGTCTCTTCGGCGTTATCGCAGGTCAGGGCGCAGATATCTACACATAGTGACGGTAACTTCGGGTTAGCGGGCCAGGCGTTCGCGCCGCGGGCTGGCCAGGACGAAATGTCGCTAAGTGCTGCCAGAATGGCCGACCGTGAAAGTCTCCGTGGTGGCAACCGGCGACACACTCGAAGAGTGCGAAGCTGAAATGCGCGAGGCGATCGCCTTTCACATCGAAGGCCTGTGCCTTGCTGGCGAGCCTGTACCGCTGCCCACAAGCCACGTGGCCACCGTCACCGTTGCTGCCTAGCGACGGTTACCCGGTTAGGCTGGTACGGGCTTCCTCCGGGAGCAAGGCCCACCGCCCGGAGACGGCGGCGATGTCGCCGGCGCGCGCGGGTGGCAGCCCAGCGGCGGCGAGGACGTCCGCGGCCTGAGCTGGGGGCAGCACGTCCAGCCAGTGGGCCGCGGCGGCCCGGTGCGCGGCGGGGTCGGCCTCACCCCACAGGCGGACCCGGGCCAGGCCGCCGTCCGGATAGACGTCCAGCCGGGCCGCGGCCACGGGCGGGCCGGGTGCGATACGGAAATGGTGCCGGGTGTCCGGCTGGAGCCGGGTCCGCGGCAGCAGTTCGGGCCATTCACCCGCTCCGGAGTCAGCGCCCGGGCCGGGGACGCTCCCCGGGCCGGAGTCAGCGCCGCTGCCGGACAGGCTCGCCCAGCCGGGCGCGTTGCCGACGAAACAGGACGTGTCCAGTTCGGCGTAGCGGACGCGGCCCGGCAGCGCGAGGCGGAAGCGCACCCAGTCGTGCCCGTGGTCCCGGCGGCGGGCGTTCTCCCAGCCCTCGCCCATCGTCCGGGCCCGGCCGGGGGCGATCAGGTTGGCCGCCGGGGAGTAGAACATGTCCGAGCAGCCGGTGATCGTCCCGCCGTTCTCGGCCGCGGCCAGGTCGAGGGTACCGCCCAGGAACCGCGGGTCCGGGACGACCTCGCCGTGCACCCGCAGCCGCGCGACCCCGCCGTCGGGGTAGATGCACAGCCGGACGTGGGTGTACCGGTGCCCGTCGGTCACCTCGAACAGGTTGCGCGTGTCGCCCTTGGCGGGGGAGCGGGGCACGAGCGTGGTCCAGCTGGCGGCGGCCAGCTCGGCCGGGGAGGGGTAGCCCTCCACCCCGGTGGCCTCCACCGACACCTCGGGCGGGTAGTTGCCGGTGAAGAACGAGGTGTCGACGGCCACGCCGCGGATGATCCCGGCCGCGCCGAGCCGGACGATGGCGTGGTCGTGTCCCGGCTCACGGCGCCGCCGCGTCTCCCAGCCGTCGTAGACCTGGCCCTTCGGGCCGAACGTTTCCGGCGCGAAGACCGCTGGCCCCGGCGTGATCAGGTTTTCCCGCTCGGCGTACAGCTCGTCGTTGGCGTACACGACGCTGCCGCCGAGGGTGCGTACGGCCAGGTCGGGAAGGCCGGTGAACGCAGCCGGGTCCGCCGCGGTCATCGCTGTCCTCCCGCCACCTTGGCCGCCGGGATGCCGCGCCGGGTCAGGAACCGCCCGTGCGGCGCGCCGATGCGCACCGGCCGGCCGCGCAGCCAGGCCGCCTTGACCACCCCGGGCAGCTCGCGGCCGGCGTACGGGGTGACCGGGTTCCTGTGCTTCAGCCGCGCCGGGTCGACGGTGAACGTCTCCGCGGGCGCGATGACGCAGAAGTCCGCGTCCCGGCCCGGTTCAATGGCACCCTTCCGGTCCAGCCCGGCGATCGCCGCCGGGCGCTCGGCCATCCACCGGGCCAGCCGGTCCACGCCGAAGCCGCGCTGCCTCGCCTGCGACCAGATCGCGGGCAGCCCCAGCTGCAGCGAGGCGATCCCGCCCCACGCGGCACCGAAGTCACCCTCCTCGAGCCGTTTCAGCTCCGGCGTGCACGGTGAATGATCGGACACCACGCAGTCGATCGTCCCATCGGCCAGCGCGGACCACAGCAGTTCCCGGTTGGCCGCCTCCCGGATCGGCGGGCAGCACTTGAACTGGGTCGCCCCGTCCGGGATCTCCTCCGCGCTGAACACCAGGTAGTGCGGGCAGGTCTCGGCGGTGACCCGCACCCCCGCCGCCCGCGCCGCCCGGATCAGGCCGATGGCCCCCGCGCTGGACAGGTGCAGGATGTGCACCCGCGCCCCGGTCCGCGCGGCCAGGTCCAGCACGAGCCCGATGGCCAGGTTTTCCGCGTCCCCCGGCCGGGACCGCAGGAACGTGCCGTAGGCCCGCCCGGCCGCTGCCGGCGCGCGCTCGATGATGTGCGGGTCCTCGGCGTGCACGATCATCTGGGAGCCCAGCGCGGCCACGATGGCCAGGTCGGCCTCCAGTTCGGCCGGGCCGAGCGGCGGGAACTCGTCCACCCCGGAGGGCAGCAGGAAGCACTTGAAGCCGAGCACTCCGCCATCGTGCAGCGGGCCGAGCTGCGCGCCGTTGCCGGGGATCGCGCCGCCCCAGAAGCCCACGTCGACGTGGCAGCGGCCGGCGGCCGCGGCGCGCTTGACCGCGAGCGCGGCCGGGTCCACGGTCGGCGGCAGGCTGTTCAGCGGCATGTCGACGATGGTGGTGACGCCGCCCGCGGCCGCGGCGGCGGTGGCCGTGGCGAAGCCCTCCCAGTCGGCCCGGCCCGGATCGTTGACGTGCACGTGCGTGTCCACCAGGCCGGGCAGCAGGACCACGTCCCCGCCCAGCTCGATCTCCCGCCGCGCCGTGAGGCGGGCCGTCCGCGGCTCGACCGCCGCGATCGTCCCGTCGCTGACCGCCACGCAGCCTGGCCCCTCGCCGTCCGTTGTCACCATCCGCTGCGCGCGCAGCAGCAGGTCAAACTCGGCCACTAGGCGCCGGCAGGCCCGGACGGAGGGGCGGAGCTGAGCGTCGCGCGGTAGGCGCGCCACCCGCCGTAGCCGGTGATGTCCCGGTGGCCGCCGCGCCGGTGCTCCTCTTCCCGCAGGATCATGCCGAACGAAAGCTGTGTTCCGGTCAGCTCGACGATCGACAGCTCCAGTTCCGGGGGCTCGCTGGCCAGCAGCGAACGCAGCAGCCCCATGGGGACGTCGTACAGTTCGCCGAGGATCTCATGCCCGCCCGCGTGCCCGGGCGGCACCGGGTAGAGGCCGGGATACTCGTCCCGGATCGAGTAGAACCGGTACAGCGGGGCGGTGCGCACCTCGGCCACCAGCGGCACGCCGTCGATATGCCGGTGCACGGGCCCGCCGCGCATCCCGCCGCCGTTGAGGAACATCAGGGCCATCCACGCCTCCGTCCGCACCGGGCCGCGACGGCCCCGCGTCCAGGGTCGTTCCCCGCCGCGCCCCGTCCCACGCACGCCGCCGCCATCCATGATCATGGCGGCATGCTGAGGTGAGGGCGGCCCCTCACGCAGCGCGCTCCCGCAGCCGGATCGTGGCAGCGGCCATCCGGCTGTTCCTCGCGGACGGCTACGCGCGAACCACGATCGCGGCGGTGGCCGCGGCCGCCGGCGTGTCTGCCGACCTGGTATTCCATTTGTTCGGCAGCAAACGCGAGCTGCTCAGGGCCGCAATGGACGCCAGCGTCGGCGGAGACGATCAGGACGTGCCGTTCCTGGAGCGCGCGGAGCCGCAGGCGATGCGCCACGGTGGGATCAACGTGGTCGCTATGGCGCGCTGTGACGTCTACGGTGGGATCATCGCTGCCCGGTGACCCCGGGCAGGGGCGGCCGCTGGCCGTAGGTGGCGACCTTCTGGACGACACGCCCGATCTCGGCGGGCGGGAGCAGGCGCGGGGTCCCGGCCGAGGCAGCCCGCAGGTAGACGTCACACAGCCACTCCAGGTACTGGGCGCGGCGGTAGGCTGTGGCCAGGTCGGGGCCGATGGTGACCGCGCCGTGGTTGGCCATCAGGCAGCCGGTCCGGCCGTCCAGCGCCGTGACCACGTGCGCGGCCAGCTCGTCCGTGCCGTAGGTGGCGTACGGCGCGACGGCCACCGGGCCGCCGAACAGCGCCACGTAGTAGTGGACCGCGGGGATCTCGTCCACCAGGGCGGAGACCGCCGTGGCGGCGGGGGAGTGGGTGTGCACGATCGCGGCCGCGCCGGTCGCCGCGTACACGCTCAGGTGCAGCGGCAGTTCGCTGGTCGGCTGCAGCGGGGCCTCCGCCGGCGAGCCGTCCAGCCGGTGCACGCCGACCAGCTCGGCGGTCAGCGACGAATAGTCCAGCCCGCTCGGTGTCACCGCAACAAGGTCCCCGGCGCGGGCGCTCACGTTGCCGGCGGTCCCCACCACCAGGCCGTCCGCGACGAGCCGGCCGCACACCCGGGCGACCTGCGCGCGCAGTTCACCGAGCAGCATCGCCTGCCCCTTCCTCGGGTAGCGTCACGGTATGGATTCCGGCCCGGTGGATTCCGGCCCTGGTCACGCCGGGGCCGCTGTGGAGGTCCTCGGCTGGCGCGACGGGCACATCGTCGCCATCGACCAGACGGCGCTCCCGCACCAGATCCGCATGCTTCATCTCACCACGGTCGGCGAGCTGGTGGACGCGATCACCCGGCTGGCCATCCGCGGCGCACCGGTGCTCGGCGTCGCGGGCGCCCTCGGCGTCTCCCTGGCCGCCCGCCAGGCGCAGGAACAGCACTGGGACGGGGCCCGCCTGGCGGCGGCGGTCAAGCGGATCGCCGGCGCCCGGCCCACCGCCGTCAACCTGCGCCGCGAGGCCGAGGCCACCGCGGCGGTGATCCCCGACGGGGCCGCCGCGGTCGAGGAGGCGGCGCTGGCCACGATGGCCGCGACCGTGACCGCGACCCACCGGATGAGCGAACGCGGGGCCCGCTTCCTGCGGCAGGCTTGCGGGGCCGCGCCGCTGCGGATCGGGACCCACTGCAACACCGGCAGCCTCGCGTGCCTGGGCTGGGGCACCGCGCTCGGCGTCATCCGGGCGCTGCACAACGACCACGCGGTGCAGCACGTCGTGGTGGACGAGACCCGCCCGCTGCTGCAGGGGGCCCGGCTCACCTGCTGGGAGCTCGGCCAGCTCGGCATCGAGCACTACCTGGTCCCCGACGCGGCCACCCCGTTCCTGATCAGCCAGGGCCAGGTGGACGCGGTGGTGGTCGGGGCGGACCGGATCGCGGCCAACGGCGACGTGGCCAACAAGATCGGCACCTACAGCCTCGCGCTCGCCGCCCGGCAGGCCCGGATCCCGTTCCTGGTCGTGGTGCCGGAGTCGACCATCGACCCGGCGACCCCCGACGGCGCGCGGATCACCGTGGAGCAGCGGCCCGAAGAAGAGGTCACCCATGTCCAGGGGGTCCCGGTGGCCCCGGCGGGCACCCGCGCCCTGAACTACGCGTTCGACATCACGCCCGCGGACCTCGTCACCGCGGTGGTCACCGAGGACCGCCTGATCACCTCCTGACGAGCGGCGGCCAAAAACCCAGATGACTACGGTCAGACCTTCCCTCTGGTCTGCTGATTTGTGGCGGGAACCCGGGCTGGCGCGCTGCTGGCCGCGTCCGCGTCTGGCGAGCGGGCCACGGGCCGGCAGGCGTGGCTGCTCCTGTGGCGCTCCAGCCGCCGCCTTCGCCTAGGCGGCCGCATGCCGCCGGGCCGTCATGGCGGATAACCCGGCCCGGCATAGCCGCGCCGATCCGCTGGCCGCGGCATGATCTTGCGCGCGCTGCCAGGCACCCCGCCATTTCGCCACCTGTTCCGGCGGCTCGCCGCAGGAACGTACGTAGGAGACGAGCAGCGCCTCGGATGGCATCCGCACCCCCGCCAGTACCTCCGCCAGCGTAGTGCGGGGCAGCGGGCCGAAGCCGCCCGCCCGCGCCACCCCCTGCAGCACCCGCAGCGAGGGCAGCCCCGCGGACATGCGCAGCTGGTTCATGGCCTCCAGCAGGTGCGCGGGTTCGTAGATCAGCTCGATCCGCCGTACCGGCCCGCCGGGGTAGCGCGGTTCGGCGCGGTCCCGCGTCTTCGATCGGGTACCGGGCTCGTACGCGTCGGCCGCGGCGCGCCACCACATCCGGTGCGCCTCCCGCCGGGACGCCCCGCACGCCGCGGCGTACGCCAGGACGACCTCTCGCCGCGGCAGGAACCAGCCGCTGTCGGATCGGGAGAGGGTGACCGGCGAGTACCCGGTCTCCGTGATCTTCTCCGCCATCTTCCGGTAGGTCAGCCCTGCGCTCTTCCGCACTGACCGCAGCCACTGGGCCAGCTCGTAGTACGGGGCCGACTCGTCAAGGGCTCTTTTCCGGCGACCCACCGTTTCCCGCCTCCCCGCCCGCTATCGTTCCGCTGACCCGGCAGATCATCATGAGTAACACTGAAACCCCCTTCGTCGTCGCTTCACCATGGCATCGAGCCAGCTCCCGGCCGCCGTCATACCCCTCGTTTACGCGGCGCGCTGGATTGGGCCTGCGAGGCCCCGTCAGGGCCCGGAGGATGAGGCGGAGACGTGCCGTGCTCGCGTCCGGCGATCTGGTCAATCAGCCCGGCGGCCAGCCGCAGGACCTGGCACTCCGTCTCGGTCAGCTCGGTGAGAGTGGCCGCCAGCCAGGCGTCACGCTCGGCCATGTCCCTGGCCAGGGCGCTGCTGCCCGCGGCGGTGATGTCCAGCAGGGCCTGGCGGCGGTCTTCCTGCCCGCGGACCCGTGAGATCAGGCCGTCCCGCTGCAGTTCCGCGAACACGCGGGTCAGGGACTGCGGCTGCTGGTGATCGGCGGCGGCCAGCACCCCGGCGGTGGCCGGGCCGTGCCGGCGGAGGTTGCTGAGCACGCTGAGCTTGTTCAGGCTGAGCGCGTCCGGTGAGCGCTCAGCGCGCAGGCGGCGCACGATGCGTGTAGCCGCCTGCCGGACCTCCGCGGCGACCTCCGTGAGAGGGGCCGCCTGTGAGTCGTTCATACTATTAAGATACCGCTTACGGATGGTGAGCTGACTTTCTCCATGTAAACTTCGCATGTCGTCAGCAGAATGGACATGTTGCTCTATGAGTCCCCTGCTTAGACCCTTAGAATTAGTACGTGTTAATTAATATTTTCCGGCTGTTCGGCCGCGTGCCATGGCATCGTCTGGCGCATTTCGACTGGAAGCTGCGCGAGCTGCGCAGGACCGCGGTCGTGATGGCCGCGGTGCTCGCCACCTATGGCTCCGCGCTGCTCGTGGAGCACTACGCCGGCCTGCACCTCAACATCGTCATCCAGGCGATCGTCCTGGCCATGACCCTGGCACGCGCCCAGCGGTCAGCGGGGACCGGTGACCGGCTGGTGGGCTTCGTGCTGCTGCCCGCCGTCGCGGTGGGGGCGTATGAGGTCAGCCGGCTCATGTCGAGCCACCCGGACATCGGCGACGGGCTGTTCGTGCTCGGGCTGTGCGCCGCGGTCTGGATGCGCCGGTTCGGGAGGCGGGCCGCCAGGGCGGGCACGCTGATCGTATCGCCGTTCGTCGCGATCCTCATCGTGCACGCGCAGGGCGAGCTGACCGCCTTCCAGGCCGGGCCGCTCTGGGTGGCCCTCATTGCGCTGATCGCCTGCTGGTGGGTGTCGGCTTTCCAGCTCGCGGCGGCTCACATCGGCCTAATCGAACGGCCGCGCCGGGTCTCCCGGGTGCCTCCCCGCCCCGCGGCGCGCCCGCGCCGGATCTCGGCCAGTTCCCAGATGGCCCTGCAGCTCGGCGTTGCCCTGGCGGCCGCCTTCGTGGTCGGGCGTACCCTGTGGCCAGAGCACTGGCCCTGGGTGGTGCTCACCGCGTTCATCGTGTGCAGTGGCGCCCGCGGACGGGGAGATGTCGTGCTCAAGGGCGTGCTGCGGGGCGGCGGGGCGGCCGTCGGCACCGTGGTGGCCACGCTGATCGCCGGCGCGTTCGGCCCGCGGGCGGACGCCACGGTCGTGCTGATCTTCGTGGCCCTGGCGCTGGCGACCTGGCTGCGCGAGTTCAGCTACGCGTACTGGGCGGCGTGCGTCACGGCCGTGCTCTCGCTGCTGTACGGCTGGTTCGGTGAGTCCACGGGCGGGCTCCTGCAGACCCGGCTCGAGGGCATCGCCGTCGGGGCCGTCCTCGGGATCGCGGCGTCGTGGCTCATCCTCCCGGTCAGGACCCGCGACGTGCTGCGGCGGCGCAGCGCCGACGCACTCACCGTGCTGGCCGGGATCATAGGCGCGGACTGGACCGACACCTCCCGGTTGCGGCGCCTGCAGGCCGCCTTCGATCAGCGCGTGGAACTGGCCGACCAGATCGGCCGTCCGTTGCGGGCCCGGCGGTGGCTGGCCATCCGGCAGCGCGGTGTGCCCCAGCAGGCCGACGCGATCGACGCGCTCCAGCGCTGCGCCGGGCCGGTGCGCTCGATGGTACGCGCGGCCAGCCACCAAGGCGGCGCCAAGGACGATCCGTGCGTCGCATCGCTGGCCGATGAGGTGGCGGCCAATGTGGCCGCGGTGGGACGGGCGATCGGCCGGCGCGACGGTGCGCCGTACCGGCCCGCGGCCGTGCCGGCGGCCTGCCCCGCCGCTCCGCCGGCGGCACCGGCGGCCCAGGTCCCCGATCCGCGGGAGGCAAGGGCGGGGGAGCCGCGGGAGGCGTGGGTTGCGCGGGAGTCGGGGGAACCGCGGGAGGCGGAGGCGGGGGATCCGCGGGAGGCGGGGATTGCGCGGGAGGCGGGGGTTGCGCGGGAGGCGGGGGTTGCGCGGGAGGCGGGGGATCCGCGGGAGGCGGGGGTTGCGCGGGAGGCGGCGGGAACGCCGGGCACCGATTCTCCCGGCGGCCAGATCGTGGCGGCGCTCACCGTCATCGACGGGGCGCTGGGGGAGTTGTGGGGGGTCTTCTTCAGCCCGGTAACGGCAGGACAGCGGCCTAGCGGCGGCGCGGACGCGCGTGCCGCCGCCCCGGTGTCGTGACCGGCGATGGCGCGGGGCGCCAGGGCGTGCCGGGGGCGGCCGGGAGGGCCGGGCCCGCAGGCCAGGTGACCGGCCGCGGGGCGCCGCTGCGGCCGGGCGTCCAGCCGGGCCGGCCGCCCGGCCAGGCCGGCTCGCGCCAGGGGCCGGCGGGCGGGGCGGGGAGCCGGGCAGCATCCTGCGCGCTGCGCCGGGCGAGGAGCGCGATCACCAGGGCCGCCAGCTCCCCGTCGTCGGGGTCGCCGCGGACCACCCGCACGATCATTGCGGCTGGTTCCCGTGCTTGCGGCCGGGAAGGCGGGCGTCCTTGCCGCGCAGCACGCGGAGGGCGCCGATGAGGCGGGCACGGGTGTCGGCGGGGTCGATGACGTCGTCGACGAGGCCGCGTTCCGCGGCGTAGTAGGGGTGCATCAGCTCGCGCCGGTACTGCTCGATCCGCTCGGCGCGGACGCCGTCCGGATCCTCGGCGGCGGCAATCTGGCGGCGGAAGACGATGTTGGCGGCTCCCTCGGCGCCCATGACGGCGATCTCGTTGAGGGGCCAGGCGAGGGACAGGTCGGCGCCGATGGAGCGGGAGTCCATGGCGATGTAGGCCCCGCCGTACGCCTTGCGCAGGACGACCTGGATCCGTGGCACCGTGGCATTGCAGTAGGCGTACAGCAGCTTGGCGCCGTGCCGGATCAGGCCGCCGTGCTCCTGGGCCACCCCGGGCAGGAAGCCGGGCACATCCACCAGCGTCACCAGCGGGATGTTGAACGCGTCGCAGACCTGCACGAACCTGGCCGCCTTCTCGCAGGCGCTCGCGTCCAGCACGCCCGCCACGCAGCGCGGCTGGTTGGCCACGATGCCGACCACATGCCCGCCGAGCCGGGTCAGGCAGCAGATGATGTTGGCCGCCCACTCGGCGTGCAGTTCCAGATGCTCGCCGTCGTCCACGATCTCCCTGATAACCTCCTGCATGTCGTAGGAGGCGCGCGGGTCGGCCGGGACCAGCCCGATCAGCTTGTCCACCCGCCGGCCGGGCGGATCGCTGGGGTGGGCGGCGGGCGGCATCTCCCGGTTGTTGGCCGGCAGCAGGGACAGCAGGTAGCGCACGTCCTCCAGGCAGCTCCGTTCGTCGCGGTAGGTGAACGCGGCCAGCCCGGACAGCTTGGCGTGCACCTCCGCCCCGCCGAGCGCCTCCTGGGTGACCGACTCCCCGGTGACGGCCTCGATGACGTCGGGGCCGGTCACGTACATCTGCGCGGTGCCGGTGACCATGAACGTGAAGTCGGTGAGCGCGGGGGAGTAGGCCGCGCCGCCGGCGCACGGCCCCAGGACGACGCTGAGCTGCGGGATCACCCCGGAGCAGCGCACGTTCCGCTGGAAGATCCCGCCGTAGCCGGCCAGCGCGGTCACACCCTCCTGGATGCGCGCCCCGGCCCCGTCGCAGAGCCCGACGATCGGCGCCCCGGCGGACTCCGCCAGGTCGATGATCTTGTGGATCTTCTCGGCGTGCGCCTCCCCCAGCGAGCCGCCGAAAATGCGGAAATCGTGCGCGTACGCGAACACGGTGCGGCCGTGCACCTCGCCCCAGCCGGTAACGACGCCATCGGAGTGCGGGCGGTTGTCTTCCAGCCCGAAACCCGAGGCGCGATGCCGCCGCAGCCCTTCCACCTCGGTGAAGCTGCCCGGATCGAACAGCAGCTCCAGGCGGTCGCGCACCGTGAGTTTTCCCTTGGCGTGCTGCGCGGCCGTCGCCTGGCCGCCCGGCCCGGCCATCGCCTCGGCCCGCCGCTCGGCCAGCTCGGCAACGGCGTCCCGCAGGTGCGGCGGCGATGATTCCGGCACCTCACGCCGCGCGCTGGTGATGCTCATGATGATCCCTTCAATTCGGTGCGGCGCGGCTTCAGCTCCACGGCGTCGTTGAGAAAAGGATGCACCCCGTAGAGGACCCTGCCGAACGCCTCGTGTCCGGCCCGGTAGACCTGCCAGGTGACCGGGTAACCCCAGGCCGCCAGCGTGTCCCGGACGTGTTCCCCGACGCGGTACGGAATGACGTAGTCGTGCACGCCGTGCCCGAGCCATACCGGGACGCTGGTGGGCAGCCTGCGGGTGGCGGCCAGCAGCGTCTCCAGCTCGTCCGGCAGGTAGGGCGCGTAGAGCATCAACCCGGATATCTCCCCGGCGTACCGCATCCCGAGCATCAGGCCCACCGCCGCGCCCTGGGAAAAGCCGGCGATGATCACGCGGTGGTGGCCGGCGAGCGCTATCTCGTCGGCCACGAGCGACCGCAGCTGCTCCTCGGTGGCGAGGGCGCTGCGGAGGCTCATCTTGTGCAGATCGAAGGTGTCCTGCTCGAACCAGGCCCGGACTGGCTCGCTGGTGAACCGCTTGGTCATGCTCGCGGGCGCGGCCGGGAACACGCCGCGCACGCCGAGGCCCAGCAGCCTCATCCGCCGCGCGACGCGCATCATGTCACGCGGCTCCTGGCCCAGACCGTGCAGCCAGATGATCGTGGCCACCGAATTCCCTGCCGGAGCCCGAACCTCGACCCTCATCCACAACCCTTTTCCGTTTATGCCGGAATGAGAATCCGGTGGCCGGTACGTATCGATCTGACTGACGGGTAATCCGGGCTACGCCGCGAGGGACGGCGCCGGCCGGGGATTGCGGGGCCGCCGGAAAACCATCGACGCATACTGGCCGCCGAATCCGAAGGAATTCTTCAGCACCGCGCCGACGGGGCGTTCCACCGGTGCCGTCGATGTCTTCACGTCACACTGCGGATCGGGCTGGGTGCAGGTCACCACCGGGGGGATCACGCCGCGGCACAGCATCAGCGCCGCCACCGCGGACTCGGTGACACCGGATGTGGCGGACCCATGCCCGGTCAGCGACTTCACCGCGCAGACGTCGATGTCCCGCATGCGGTCCCCCAGCACGGCGTGCAGCGCGCGCGCCTCCATCAGGTCGTTCAGCCGTGTCGACGTGCCGTGCGCGTTGATGGCATCGATATCGGCCGGGGACGTCCCCGAACTGTGCAGGGCGCCGGTGATGACGCGCTCGATCATCTCGTCGGCCGGCTTGGTGACGTGCGACGAATCGACCGCCAGGCCCCACCCGGCGATCACCGCGTGGCAGGTATCCACGCCGCGCCGCGCGGCGTGCTCGGCGGTCTCCAGGACCAGCGCGCCGGCGGACTCGTTGATGACCATTCCGGTGCGCCGCCGGTCGAACGGCATCGAGGACTGCTCGGGCTTGCCCTTCCATCGGGACAGCGCCATCAGCTGGGCGTACTGGGAGAGCACGTACTGTGTGCACCGGGAGGTCGAGGCCGAGACGACCGCGAGTTCCACTACGCCCAGGCGCAGCATCCGGGACGCCTCGGCGATGGCCCGCAGGCCACCAGCGCACGTGGCGTCGAGCTTGACCGAGACGACCGGCGCGCCGAACTGCTGGGACATCTCGCGCGGAAACGATGAGACCTCCACGCCGTCGGACCGCTCAGCCCGTTGCGACGACTGCCGGCGAAGGTAATCGAACACGAGCGCGGGATCGTCGCCCGCGGTCTCGTACCGTTTGGCCAGGGATTTCATGTGCGCGACGTAATCGTCGGGGAAAGGACCGCCGGCCCCGGCGCCGACCCGGGTCCAGGCCAGGCCGATCGGGCCGCGCATCTGGCCGTCGCACTGGGCGTCGCTGAGGGCCTGCTCAACGGCGGCGTGCATGAGCATGTCGTACCACTGGCGGTGGCCGCCGCCCCAGCGCTCCGTGACGCGCTGCCTGGTGTCGTCGGGAATCAGCCCCGCCACCCATCCGCAGGGAAGGTCCGACAGGTCCATCCGCGTCTCCTTGACCAGCCCGGACTTGCCGGCCAGGTTTGCCGCCCAGAAGGATTCGATGGTGTCGCCGATGGGAGTGACCGCGCCCATTCCGGTGATGACAAGCTGATCGCTCATGATGGATCTGCCTTTGCGAGCAGGGCGGCGCCGGCGTCGGAGGCGCCGCGGCCGTGGGTGAACGCGGTCACCAGGGCGGTCCCGCGGACGGGGCGGGGCTTGTCGATGACCGGATCGATGTCGCCGAGCGCGGGATCCGGTTTTCTCAGCAGGCCGACCGGCGGGACCTGACCGCGGCTGAGCGATTCCGCGGCCAGTGCCACGTCGATCAGCCCCGAGCATTCGAACGCGTTACCGATCGTTCCCTTGCTCGACGTCGCCGGGACGGTGCCGGTCAGGGGCGCCACCGCCTGGCATTCCTCCAGATCCAGGGCGGGGCTGGCCGCGCCGTGCGCCCACCAGAACCCGGGGCTGCCGCCTCGCGCCAGCGCGAGCCCCGTGGCCGTGCGCAGCGCCGCCTCCCGGCTGGCCTCGCAGATCGTCTCGCAGGCCAGCAGCCGGGCGAGCGGCGCCGCATTCCTGGCCCGGGCCGCGCTGGCCCGCTCCACGAGGAGGGCCGCGGCGCCCTGGCCCATGATCGTGCCCGCCCGGTCGGCATCGAACGGGCCGCGGCCGACGCCGGTGTCGGTGGCCAGCTGCTCCTGGCGGTCCAGCGCGGCCATCGAACCGGCCGACAGCCGCGGCGCGACCCCCACCACGAGGACCCGGTCCAGCTCCCCGCTGTCCAGCAGGCGGACCGCCAGGGCGAGCGCGCCCAGGCCTGCCACGCCGGGCGGCCCGTTGACCCCGACGCTCGCGCCCTGGAACCGGGCCGCCATCGACACGAACTGGGCTATCTGCACGGGTATCCCGCGGAGGTAGGTGTAGTCGGGCACCTCCTCATACAGCAGCCGGGGCAGCGGGCGCGGGTCGGTCTGGGACATCGCCGCGAGTCGCGGGAGCACGGGGTCGAGCTCATCGCTGGAGAACGTGCCGGCGCCGACCACGATGCCGCCGCGGGCGGCGTCCCCGATGCCGGCCTGGCCGCCCGGGCCGAGCGCGATCTGTGTCACGGCGACCGCCAGATGCGCGGCCGGGTTGGCGTACTTCTGGCTGTCCGCCCATGCGCTGCCCTCGGGCCACGGCAGCTTCCGGTCGCTGATCTCGGCGACCGGCCATGAGGGGCCATCCTGGCCGGCCGGGCCGCTGAGCGTGCTGAAGAACGTCGCGCCGGCGGCCATTGCCTCCCAGAGCCCGGTGACGCCATCGTCGGCCGGGGTGATCACTCCGGATCCGGTGATGAGCAGGTCATCCATCCCGGCCTCCGCTCCGCGGCCCCGGGGCGCGCCGTTCCCGGGGCCGCATGATGGAGCCCCACCACCGGTAGCCGCCGTCGACGGTGATGATCTCGCCGGCGATCCAGGCCGCCTCGTCCAGGCAGAGCATTGCAACCACGTCCGCACTGTTCTCCGGGGTGGTCATCAGGCCGCCCTTCCACGGGGTGATCTGCTGTTCCTGATCTACGCGCAGCTGGAATTCGGGGCGGACCTTGAAGACGTGCGTGCGGACCAGGCCGGGCCGGACGCAGTTCGTCACGATGCCGTACTCCGCCAGTTCGTAGGAGAGGTACTGGGTGGTCATCTCGAGGGCCGACTTCGCCACCGCGAACAGCCCCGCCCTCGGGCTGACCCGCTGGTTCATCGAGTTCGTGATCGTGATGAACCGGGCGCCGGGCCGGTCCCGCATGATCGGCAGGGCCTTCTGGGCCAGCAGCCAGGTCGACCGGGCATTTGTGTTCAGCACGAAATCCCACTGATCGATGCTCGCGTCCAGGAAGGCCGCGAACTTCGTTGCCCCGGCATTGTGCACGAGGATGTGCAGGTCGCCGTATTCCTCGGCGATATCGTTCATCATGGCGGAGATGTCGGCCGGGTCGGACAGGTCGGCGCGGTGCAGCGACACACGGGTTCCCTTGGCCTCCAGTTCTGCCGCGATCTCCTTCGCCGGGCCTTCCCGGTCCACGTAGTTCACGCAGATAGCCGCGCCCCAGGAGGCCAGCTTCCTGGTAATGCCGGCGCCGATGCCGCGGGAGCCGCCGGTGACGAGCGCGACCTTATTCTTGAGAGGAAGTTCATCCATTAGCTTTACCCTGTTCAGCGAGAGTTTTGGAAGCTGCGGAATGACGCCGGATAACTGAGCTCATACGTCCGACGGCGAAGGTCTTGTCCCGGTCGTCGAATACCCGCCGGGTGGATTCGAGGAGCCCGAGCCGCTCGTCGATCTCGTGAGCGTTGCTGACCTCCGACGTGAACCAGAACGGGACATCGGGAAAGAGCGGCCGCACAAAGCTCCAGGTCATTGTCCGCATCCCGACAACGGCGATCGGCGCGCCATGCTGGACTATCCAGCCGGAGGTGATCGAGTGAATGAATCCGCCCGGTACGATTCGCTGCTTCCGGTTGCTCTGGCGCGCGAACGAGGCGCTGTCGTGGATGGGATTTCTTTCTCCCATCAGGTCGAGCAGGCTGTCCAGCAGCTCACTTGTGAAGACCACCGGCCCGTATACCTTGGGCGGGCCCTGCCTGCCAACCAGGTCCTCCCAGTATTTGTAGGTCACGATTTCCCTGCCCGTCTGCCAGCGGAGGCCGCAGCCCTGCTGGCCGCGTTCCTGGTGATCAGCCGGCCGCCGTCAACGGTGAAGGTCTGGCCCTGTATGTAGTCGGCCTCGTCGCTGACCAGGAATGCCACCATGCCGGCCACGTCCGCCGGAGTGCCCCAGTCACCGTCCGGGCGGCCGTAGCGCCCGCGGAGCGCAACCGTGTCGGTCATGTCCGTGCGAATCCGGCCGGGCGCGACCGCGTTGACGCGGATTCCCTTGCGGCCCACCTCGGCGGCTAGTCCCCTGGTCAGGGACTCGATCCCGCCTTTGGACGCCGCGTAGGCGGTTTGCCCGGGCCCGGGGATCCGGGCCGAGTTCGATGAGATGTTGATGATCCTGCCCCAGCCCTCCGCCAGCATCAGCGGCAGCACCGAGCGGCTGGTCAGGAACGGGCCGGTGAGGTTGACCCGCAGGATATGTTCCCAGGTCGCCGTCTTTGTCAGCGCCAGCAGCTGGTCATCAATGACGCCCGCGTTGTTCACGAGAACATGGATGGTACTGTCCTGGCTTGTAATGTCGTCGATCAGTTTTGTTACGTCTGTTTCGTCGGAAACATCGGCGCGGTGCAGGCGGACGCATCCGCCGTTCTTCTCGATAGTCTCGGCGACTTCACGTGCCGCGGCGGCACTGGCCCGGTAGGCGATATGCACGATCAGGCCGTCGGCCGCCAGCCGCTCCGCGATCGCCGCGCCTATCCCCCGGGAACCGCCGGTTACCAGGGCGACTCTTGCCTTACTTTCCATGTGTCCCACCCCTGAGCCCGGTCACTTAAGGCTCGGGCTGGCCGTGATCATGTCCAGCATGGACTCGACCGACCGGTGATGCTCGTCCTGGCGCTCGTCCCAGGCGTCCAGGCTGAAATCGACGGCCATTTCACGATTGATCTTCCTGGAGAGCTGCAGCAGATCGAGGGAATCGAGACCGAGGTCGTCCACCAGGGAGTCCTCTGGCTTCACTTCCTGGTCCCCTAGGCCTGGCTTTACTTCCCTGATCAGCCCGACGAGGACCTCGAAATCATCGGTAACCTGCACTGACATCACCTTTCCAGTGTGTAGAACCGTCCCATGAGGTTTGCCGCACGCTGCTCCCTGTGCTGCATTTATCAGAGATGGTTCTATGTGCTTGATCTTGCCTTGATAAAGGAAACCCGCTGATATCGCTGGAGGCAAGCTGCGTGTATTGGAGATGCGTTGGACGGATACGGCAAATCCTGGCCAGCGCGGATGCGCTGTCGCTGGCAGCCGCGATCGTATTGTTTCGCCGGATGCCCGGCCAGGATGAATCAATTACGCGGGGCCCATTGCGGCCCGGTGCTCTCATCCCGGCTGGCTGACCTGCCCGCGGGCCCGCCTGGGGCGTGCTCAGTGCCCTGGCCTGCGGCGATCTCGTTAACCTCGGCCGGGGCCGGGTAGTTAGGCGGGACGGTGGCCGGGTAGGCGCACGCAGTGAGCGGAGGCCGGATGCCAGGTCCGGCCGGACGACCGAGGAGGGGCCTTGAGGCTGTTGCGACGAGAGAAGTCCCCGCCGCGGGCACAAGAGCGGCCGGCGAACGACGTCACCACGCCGCCCGGACAGGACCCGGCGGCCGGACAGGACCCGCCGGTCCGGGAAACCGCGTCGGGGGAGGCCATCCCGCCGGTGCGGAATCTGGACGGCGGCCCGGACAGCCCGCTGGAGATCGGTAAGACCGGCTGGCGGAATACCCTCCAGCGGGCGGTCAAGAAGTATTCCAGGGACCGCTGCTCCATGGCCGCGGGCAGCCTCGCCTACCACTGGTTCCTGGCCCTGTTTCCCGCCCTCATCGCGCTGCTGGGGTTCGTGAGCCTGGTTAACCTGGACGCCAACCAGGTGGACCATCTGATCAACGGCCTCAGTAAGGCCCTGCCCGGCAGCGCCGCGCAGGTGTTCAACACCGCGGTGACCTCCGCTAAAAACCACAAAAGCGGTTCCCTGGCTACGGTGATCGTCGGAATCCTCGTGGCCGTGTGGAGCGCCTCCGGCGGCATGGCGGCCCTGGAAACCGCGCTCGATGTCGCCTACGAAGTGCCCAGGAACGCGAAGTTCGTTAAGAAGCGGGGCAAGGCGCTGATCCTCATGCTGTGCACCGTGGTGTTCGGCGGGATCGCGTCGGTCTTCATCGTCGAAGGCGGCCCGATAGGGACCGGGATCGAGTCCCACATGCCGGTGCACGGCACCGCGTTCCTCGTGGTCTGGAACGTCGTGCGCTGGGGAATCACGGTGATCCTGGTCTCGCTGCTGTTCTCCTGCTACTACTACTTCGGCCCCAACCGGGAAATGCCGAAGTGGCAGTGGGTGAGCCCGGGCGGCGTCATCGGCACGATCATCTTCCTGGCCGCCTCGCTGGGGCTGTCCTTCTACGTGGCGAAGCTAGGGAACGCCTCCTACGCCAAGACCTACGGCGCGCTGGCCGGGGTGGTCCTGCTCATGCTCTGGCTCTATCTGGCGGGCCTCGCGATCCTGCTCGGCGGCGAGATCAACGCCGAAACCGAACGGGAAGCCGCCGCACAGGCCGGTCACCCCGGGGCGCAGGCAAGTGCCCGGACGGTGGAGCAGGGCTCGGCGTCCCCGAGCGCCAACCGCGCCTCGAGCTAACGCAGGCCCGGCCGGTCCGGGCTCGCGGCGTCCCGGGTCCCCGGGCGCCGCGCCGGGCCTGCGTTACTCCGTGCCCCAGCCCGTCGACACGAGGTCGGCGAGCGTGGGCGGGCTGGCGCCAACCCGCTCGCAGGTGATCGCCGACACCGTGATCGCGTCGTCCAGCAGGGACAGCAACTGCGGGGCCGTGCAGGCGGCCAGCGACGGCGGCGTGTGCCAGCCCCGCCGGACCAGGGCGGCCAGCAGGCCGGAGGTGAACGAGTCCCCGGCCCCCACCGTGTCCGCCACCTTCACCGCACGCCCCGGGCGGTGCACCGGCGGGCCGGCGGCGGTGAAGGCGGTCGCGCCGTTCCCCCCGTCGGTGATCACCACGAGCGTCACCCCCAGCCGGTGCCAGAGCCGCGCGACGTCCGCCGCGGCCTGGGCGGGGTAGAGCCACCCGATGTCCTCCGCGCTGGCCTTGGCCACGTGCGCGGCCTGGATGGCGCGCTCCACCATCCGCTGGCCGTGCTCGTGCCCGCCCATCAGCCCGGGCCGCACGTTGGGGTCGTAGCTCACCAGCACGTCGCCGCGGTCGCGCATCCGCCGCGCGAGATCGAGGATGCTCGCGCTGCCGGGCGCGGTCCAGGAGGCGATCGAGCCGAAGTGCAGCACCGCGGTGGATTCGGGCACCCGGCCCGTTTCCGCCGCGGTCCACTGCCAGTCGGCCGTCCCGTCGACGTAGAAGTCGTAGCTGGCGTGCCCCTCGGCGTCCAGCGAGACCACGGCGAGGGTGGCCGGCTCGGCCGCGTGCGGCGCGGCGGCCAGGTCGAGACCCTCGGCCTCGGCGCGGTCGCGCAGGATCCGGCCGAACGCGCTGCCGGCCAGCCGGGCCATCAGCGCCGTGTCCTGCCCCAGCCGGGCCAGGCCGATGGCCACGTTGTAGGGGCTGCCGCCGGGGGAAGCGCGGTATGCCAGCGGCGTGTCGCCGGGGACCAGGTCGATGAGCGCCTCGCCGATGACGGTCAGTTTCCGGTCCCGCATTCGCCCCTCCAGCCGTGGATTGCGCACGCCGGTCGTCACCAGATTGTGGCGGCCGGACGCAGCGGCGGCCAATGTCGCCCCCCGGCAGGCCCGGCCCGCGCGTGAGCGGCTCTACTCGCCGTCGCGGTACGTCAGCGGATTGGTCAGCTGCGCCACACCGTCGCCGCCGAAGGTCAGCGGGATCTCGGCGGAGTCGGTGAGCCGGAGCTTGCGCCGGGCGCGCTGGTAGAACGTGGTGCGGCCGAGCCGGACGACCCCTGCGGCCTGCGGCCGGGCCCGCATCGTCACCTGGTCACCGGGTTCGGTGTACCCTTCGACCTGGCCATCGACCTCGACGGCCAGCCGCCCGCTGCTCGGCAGCATGTCCAGCCGCACGGTCTCGTCGACGGACAGCACGAAGCCCCGGTTGTAGGCCGAGTGCGGGGCCGCGGGCGTCACCAGCAGGGCCTCCACGGCAGGCTGGACGATCGGGCCGCCCGCGGAGAAGCTGTACGCGGTCGAGCCGGTGGGCGTCGCGACGATCACCGCGTCCGCGGCGTAGCTGACGAACGGCTGGCCACTGACGTTCACCGAGACGACGGCCGACGGGTTGCCCGGGACGCGCACCACCGCGACGTCGTTGAAGGCGGCGGCGGTCTGCCCGCCGAACGTCGCGTCGATCGCGAGCCGCGGCTCGACCGTGAACTCCCGCGCGTCGATGGCGGACAGCGCGCTGGGCAGGTCGGGCACGTCGACCTCGGCGAGAAAGCCGAGCTTGCCCAGGTTGACGCCGAGTACCGAGGCGCGCTGGCCGTCCGCCAGGCGCATCGCCCGCAGCATCGTCCCGTCGCCGCCCAGGCTCACGATCAGGTCCACTCGCTGGCCCAGTTCCCGGTCGGTGACGCCGATCGCGGCGCAGTTCAGCCGGACGATCTCGTCCGCGATGCCGTAGACGGGGATACCCCGCTGGCTGGCCCAGCCGAGCACCGCCTCGACGGCCTCGGCGGAATCCCGCCGCGGGTGCAGCACCAGTCCCACCGAATGCATTCAGCGCGCCTTTCGCGAGGGGGCGGGCGGCGTCACAGCCCGTACGCCTCGAGCAGGCGCCCCGTGGGCCCGGCGCCGATGACCACCACGTCGTACTCGTCGGGCAACGGATGCCTCCTCCGCCGGCAGTGTGCCCGCCGAGTCTATCGAGCGGCACGGTCCCGCCCGCCGGCCGGTCAGCAGGGAGAACAACAAGTGAAAGAACGCGGCCAACCGCCCACCGGGTCTTCGGCTCGGGCCGCCTCGTGTGATGAGCTAAGCGCATGACCATGCTTCCCCAGCCGCGCGCCCTGCCGTCCCCGTGGTCACGGGACCCCGATGACCTTGCCCTGCTGGCCGGCATGACGGTGGACGACGACGACGATGACGACCCGACCCTGATCTACCCGGACGGCCGTCCGGTGGAGACCTGGCGGGAGGACTACCCGTACGGCGAGCGGCTGCCCCGGCACGAGTACGAGCACACCAAGCGGCGGCTCCAGATCGAGCTGGTCAAGATGCAGAACTGGATCAAGGAGACCGGCCAGAAGCTGGTCATCGTCTTCGAGGGGCGGGACGCGGCCGGCAAGGGCGGCACGATCAAGCGCTTCCAGGAGCACCTCAACCCGCGCGGCGCGCCCGTGGTCGCGCTGGAGAAACCGAACGAGCGGGAACGGACCCAGTGGTACTTCCAGCGTTACGTGATTAACCTGCCTGCCGCCGGCGAGATGGTCATGTTCGACCGGTCCTGGTACAACCGGGCCGGCGTCGAGCGCGTCATGGGCTTCTGCACCCCGGCCGAGTACCTGGAGTTCATGCGGCAGGCGCCGGACGTGGAGCGCATGATCGTCCGCACCGACGTGCAGCTGATCAAGTTCTGGTTCTCGGTGTCCCAGAGCGAGCAGCTGACCCGGTTCATCATCCGCCAGATCGATCCGGTCCGGCAGTGGAAGCTCAGCCCGATGGACATTCAGTCGCTGGACAAGTGGGACGACTACACCGAGGCCAAGGAAGCCATGTTCTTCTACACCGACACGGCCGACGCGCCGTGGACGGTGGTCAAGAGCAACGACAAGAAGCGGGCGCGCCTGGAGGCCATGCGGCACGTGCTGGCCCGGTTCGACTACCCGGGGAAGAACGCCGAACTGGTCGGCTCGCCGGACGAGAAGATCATCGGGCCGCCCGCGCTGCTGTCCGAGCGGAAATCCACCCTGCCCTTCCCGCAGCTGTAACCGGCCGTCTCCGGCCCGCGCGAAAAGTCGCGGCGAGCCGGTGGCAGCGGGGCAGAATGCGAGCCGGTGACAGCGGGCAGAATGAAGGCATGGGCCACCGTGACCACGGGGGCGCCGGACCGGATCGGCGGTTCGCGGCCCTGATCGATGAACTGCTCGGCATCCCCGGAGTGACGCCGCCACGCGGCGGCAGCGGCTTCGGCCGCAGCGCGCTCCGCGTGGAGAACAAGATCTTCGCCATGCTCGTGCGCGGCCACCTGGTGCTGAAGCTGCCCCGGCGGCGCGTCGACGCCCTTATTGCGGCCGGCCAGGGGATCCGTTTTGACGCGAACAAAGGAACCCCGATGCGGGAATGGCTCCGCCTCGACCCGGAATCCGCGCTGCCCTGGCCGCCACTCGCCCTGGAGGCGCTGGAGTTTGTCCGTAACGCTCACTGAAGGGGGTTCGCCGGCGGCCGTCGCGCCCGCCCGTACTCAGCTAATTCACGGCTCCTGTTTACCTGGATGAAACATGGCGCAACCTACCCTCAATAAAGGGTGCATAGGCTCCGTTCGCCGCTCTGGCCGATCGTCCGGAGCGAGTACGACTAACTAAATAGGTCAGGCTAGTCAAGTCTCCCCGCCGGACTTATCCCATCCGCGGGCCTGAACGAAAGTCGTACATGGATATTACTGTGTGGGAATGGTTTGAGCAGCGCTCATTTCACTTCCGTGACTTCCAGAATCTCGCCGGCGGCGACGCCGCGAGGAACCCGCTCACCACGACACTGGTGCTGCCCACCCGCAACGTGGCGGACACCATCGGCCCGATCCTGGATACGGTCACCCGGCTGCACGAGCGCACCGGGCTGATCGAGCAGATCGTGGTCGTCGACGCCGACTCAGCCGATGGCACGGCGGATATCGCCCGGGCCCGCGGCGCGGAGGTGTACTCGGAAAATGAGCTGCTCCCCGAGTACGGGCGAGCACATGGCAAGGGCGACGCCATGTGGCGGAGCCTGTCCGTGGCCCGCGGCGACATCGTCATGTTCGCCGACGCCGATTCCACCGACTTCCGTGAGCACTTCATCTACGGCACGCTCGGGCCGCTGCTCACCGACCCGGGCGTTCAGTTCAGCAAGGCGGCCTACCGGCGCCCGTTCACCTCGGGCGGCAAGTCGGTCGTTGACGGCGGCGGCCGGGTCACCGAGCTGATGGCCAAGCCGCTGCTGAACTTCTACTACCCGGAGCTGACCGGGTTCGTGCAGCCGCTCGCGGGCGAGTTCGCCGCCCACCGCGAACTGCTGTGCGGGATCCCGTTCGTGACGGGGTACGGGGTCGAGATCGCGATGATGATCGACGTGCTGTCCGAGGCGGGACTGTCCGCGATGGCGCAGGTCGATCTGGAGTACCGGCAGAACCGGCACCAGCAGCTCTGGGACCTGACCCGGATGAGCTCCGCGGTCCTGCGCGCGCTCGGCCGCCGGGTCGGCGTGCCCGAGCGGGACCGGTTCCTGCACAACCCGCAGGATGTGCTGGCCCTGCCCCGGCCGGACATCTACCTGCACGCCGTGGCCACCGAGAACGGCCTGCGGCTGGACGAGCACCTCAACGAGCAGCTCGAACGGCCGCCGCTCACCCACGTCCTGTCCGCCGGGCAGGAACGCGACACCGTCGCCTGACCCACCCCGCCGGGTCCGGGTTTCCGCGGAAACCCGGACCCGGTCAGGCGGCGGCGAGCGGCGTCAGCGCGGGCCGGCCCACGTCCACGCGTAGCCGCCGTCGTCGGCGGCCGTGCCGCCCTCGCCCAGCTCCAGCGGGCGGAAGGTGTCGACCATGACCGCCAGCTCGTCGAAGTACTCCGCGCCCAGGCTGCGCTCGATCGCGCCCGGCTGCGGGCCGTGGCTGTGCCCGCCCGGGTGCAGGCTCACCGACCCCGGGCCGATCCCGGAGCCCTTGCGGGCCTCGTAGTCCCCGCCGCAGTAGAACATGACCTCATCCGAGTCCACGTTGGAGTGGTAGTAGGGCACCGGCACGGACAGCGGGTGGTAGTCGACCTTCCGCGGCACGAAGTTGCAGATCACGAAACCGTTCCCCTCGAACACCTGGTGCACGGGCGGCGGCTGGTGCACCCGGCCGGTGATCGGCTCGAAATCCGCGACGTTGAACGTGTACGGGTACAGGCAGCCGTCCCAGCCCACCACGTCGAACGGGTGGGTCGCGTACACGTACCGGGTGCCCACCACCGCGCCGTGCGCGGAGCGGTGCTTGACCAGCACGTCGACGTCCGTGCCCTGCTCGCGCACCGCCTCACCCGGGCCGTGCAGGTCCCGCTCGCAGTACGGGGCGTGCTCCAGGAACTGCCCGTACCGGGACAGGTACCGCTTGGGCGGCGCGATGTGCGCGTTCGCCTCGATCACGTAGCAGCGCAGCGGCTCCGGGCCGTCCGGCAGCCAGCGGTGGGTCGTCGACCGCGGCAGGATCACGTAGTCACCGGCCCGGACCGGCAGCGCGCCGAACACGGTGTGCACCGTGCCCGCGCCCGCCTCGACGTACACGCACTCGTCGCCCGCCGCGTTGCGGTACAGCGGCGAGGCCTCCCCGGCCACCACGTAGGAGATCCGCACGTCGCCGTTGCCCAGCACCAGCCGCCGCCCGGTCACCGGGTCGGCGGCCTTCCAGTCCGCGCCGGGGAACAGGTCGTGCAGCCTCAGGTGCCGCGGCTTGAGCGGGTGGTTCGGCGTGGTGCCCAGATCGCCGGGCTCCCACGGCATCGCGTCCACGATCGCCGACGGGACGCCGGCGTGGTACAGCAGCGAGGAGTCCGAGCTGAACCCCTCCTCGCCCATCAGCTCCTCGTAGTACAGCCCGCCGCCGGGGCGCCGGTGCTGGGTGTGCCGCTTGGCCGGGATGTCGCCGTACCGGCGGTAGTGCGCCATTACAGGTTCCCCCGCTTCTCCTGCTCGCGCTCGATCGCCTCGAACAGCGCCTGGAAGTTGCCCTTCCCGAAGCCGAGCGACCCGTGCCGCTCGATCAGCTCGAAGAAGACGGTGGGCCGGTCGCCGATCGGCTTGGTGAAGATCTGCAGCAGGTAGCCGTCCTCGTCCCGGTCCACCAGGATGCCGCGCGCCTGCAGTTCCGCGACGGGCACGCGGACGTGCCCGATCCGGGCCCGCAGCGCCGGATCGGTGTAGTAGGAGTCCGGCGTGTCCAGGAACTCGACGCCGTTGGCCCGCAGCCCGTCGACGCAGCCGATGATGTCGTTGGTGGCCAGCGCGAGATGCTGCGCGCCCGCTCCCTGGTAGAACTCCAGGTACTCGTCGATCTGTGACCGCTTCTTGCCGGTGGCCGGCTCGTTCAGCGGGAACTTCACCCGGTGATTGCCGTTCGCGACGACCTTGCTCATCAGCGCCGAATACTCCGTCGCGATGTCGTCGCCGACGAACTCGGCCATGTTCGTGAAGCCCATCACCCGGCCGTAGAAGCCGGCCCACTCGTCCATCCGGCCCAGCTCCACGTTGCCGACCACGTGGTCCAGCGCCTGGAAGTGCCGCTTCGGGGTGCCCTCGCCACGGCGGGCCGCCGATCGCCGCGGCACGTAACCGGGCAGGTAAGGGCCACGGTAGCGGGACCGGTCGACGAGCGTGTGCCGCGTCTCCCCATAGGTGGCGATCGATGCCAGCCGAACGGAACCATGTTCGTCGCGCGCTTCGTGCGGGGCCGACAGGATGGTGGCCCCCTGGCGCCGCGCGTGGGTCACGCACCGGTCGACGTCCGGCACCTCCAGCGCGATGTCGATGATGCCGTCGCCGTGCCGCCGGTGGTGATCGGCGATCGGGCTGGCCGGGCTCACTGCGCCCTTGAGCACGAACCGGACGGCCCCGCTGCGCAGTACGTACGCGTGATGGTCCCGGTTGCCGGTCTCCGGGCCGGAGTAGGCGACCAGCTCCATGCCGAAGGCCAGCTGGAAGAACAGCGCGGCCTGGGTGGCGTTGCCGACCGCCCACACCACGGCGTCCCACCCGGTGACGGGGAACGGATCGGCGTCCGCGTCGTAGGCGACCAGGCCCACGAGCTGCCTGAGCTGATCCACGTCGAGATCGGCGAGCCGTTCCTGGCTGGTCAGGGTCTGGTCGATGCTCACGGCTGGCCTCCTCCGCAGCGGGCTGCCCTCCGGCCCGCCCCCCGGCGACGCTGACGGGGGACAGGACGTTGGGGCCCATCAGAACCCGTCCCCATCCAGCTGCGCAAGTAAGCGTCCCGGCGCTGCACATGTTGGTCAACCTGACGGGACCAGGGACACAATAGCTATACAAGTTGCCCAGCTGATAGCGACGGAGATGTGATGGCCGACGAGCCCGTCCTTGATGCCCTCGACCTGGCGCTGCTGACCGCCATGCGGCGCAGCCCACGGGCCGGCATCCTGGAACTGTCCCGGCTGGTCAAGGTGGCCCGCGCCACCGCGGCGTCGCGGCTGGAGCGGCTGGAGCGCGCCGGTGTCATCACCGGCTACGGCCCCGATATCGACATCGCTGCCGCCGGGTACCCGGTGCAGGCGTTCGTCACCCTGGAGATCGCCCAGGGATCACTGGACAAGCTGCACCGCGACCTGTCGTCGATTCCGGGCGTGCTCGAGGCCTACGCCATCACCGGCACCGGGGACGTACTGTGCCGGGTGGCGGCCGCCTCGAACGCGGAGCTTCAGCAGACCTTGCTGCAGCTCAACGGCTCCGCGTGGGTCGCCCGCTCGACAAGCGCGGTCCTGCTGTCCACGGTGGTCGCCCCCCGCGCCATGCCCCTGCTGGCGTCACGGCCGCGCGCGTCAGCGACCCGGGCTCCCGCCTTCCGGGAACCGGGGTCGTGACGGGCGGGCCTTACGGTACTAACAGCGCCGGGCCGCCGCGGAAGGCCGAGTCGAAGTCCGGCTCCCCGGACGGCCGGGCGTGCCCGTAGGAGTGCTTGCCCTCGGCCGGCACCACTTCGGGATGGCCTGACCCGACAGAGATCTGCTTGATCTTCGCGAAGCGGACGATGTCCTGCCACCCGCCCGCGATGGCGGCGCCGAGCGCGATCGGAATGACGAGCCACAGTGCCTTGCGCATCGTGTGTTCCCCTCTTGTATGAGGGCCATCCGCCACCAGGTCACCGGGGACCAGATCATGCGGGTGGTCTCCCGTGTTCTTTCCCTGCTGCGGGGCAGGTAAGCGCCCGGTGCCGCGGTGATTTGGGGCAGGAGGCACAGGAGACAATCGTGTTGTGACGTCGCCACCGGCGCCGCAGCCGTCCGGGGTGACGGCGTGGGCCACCAGGAACCTCACGCCGCTGCGCCGGTTCCTGCGAACCGAGACCGGCAGTGCCGCGGTGCTGCTGGCCGCGACGGTGGCCGCCCTGGTGTGGGCGAACGCCGGCCCGCGGTCGTACGGTGCCGTCTGGGGGACGGACCTCTCGCTTCATCTCGGCCGCTGGCACCTGGCCCAGGATCTGCACGGCTGGGTGAATTCGGGCCTGATGACCTTCTTCTTCCTGGTCGTCGCGGTGGAGGCCCGGCGCGAATTCGACATGGGGGAGCTGCGCCAGCGGAGCCGGCTCACGCTGCCGCTGCTGGCCGGGATCGGCGGGATGATCGGCCCGGTCGCCATCTACCTGGCGCTGAACGCCGGGCAGCCGTCCGCGCACGGCTGGGGCACCGCGATGTCCACCGACACGGCGTTCGCCCTCGGCGCGCTCGCCCTGGTCGAATACGCCGGGCAGCTCGGCCTGGACACCGCCCGGTTCGCGGCCGATATGCGCAGCCATGCCGGGGCCGGGCACGTGGCCGAGGATGTGGACTCCGCCGACCTGTCCGGGGTGTCCGGGACGCCCACGTTCTTCGTCAACGGCATGCGGCACTACGGCGCGTACGACATTGACTCGCTGTCGGCTGCGGTGCGCGCGGCGCGGTTCCGCGCCTTCCTGGACGGCGGGGGCGGCCGCCGGCGCACCAGCCAGCCGGAGCCGGCCGGGCCGCCGCGGGACGGCGGCGACGCCTAGCGGCTCTCCGCCTCGTCCTCGTCGAGGACGTGCACGGCGGCCTCCTCGGCCCCGGCCGCCCCGGCGTCGATCCCGACGTCGCTGGCGACGAGATCCTCCTCCGTGTCGGGGTGCGCTCCCTCGTCCTCGGCCACCAGCCGGCCCGCGCGGGGATCCGGGAGGTCCTCCTCCTCGAGCAGGTCGTCCTCGGTGTCGGCGTCCTCGTCTTCCCGCTCCGCCTCGGCGTACGGGTCGACGTCGGGTATCTCCTCGGCCAGATGCTGGTCCAGGGACTCACCGGCCTCTTCCTCGGCCTCGGTCGTCCCGTATTTGTCGGCCGCCAGCCACCGGTCGGGCGGGATGATCCCCGTGTCGAGCGGATCGCCGGTAGGGCCGTCTTCGAGCGAGTCCGGCTCGTCCAGCTGTTCGTCGTTCTCGGCCCCGATGGTCATCTCGTCTACCTGGTCGAGACCGGTAGGGTCGTCAGGCTCGTCGTATGCCATGTCGGGTGCTTTCTCCTCCGTGCCCGGGCGCTTTCCCTCGGATACGCCAGGCTATACCCGGGCCGGCTGCTCGCGCTGACCGCGAACTCGCCGTTCTGGCAGGGGCGTGACAGCGGGTATTCGAGTTACCGCCGCCAGGTGTGGGGGCGGTGGCCGTCGTCCGGCCCGACCGAGCTGTTCGGCACCCCGCACGGCGCGATGCTGCAGCGCCGGGTACACGAAAGCACCGGCGACCTGGCCGCGGTCGTCCGCAACGCCGTGTCGCACACGCTCTCGGTCGAGTAGGCCCCGGGCCGGGCCGGCCGTCCCGGCAGCTCGCCCGGCCGAGGTCCCCTCTGGTCAGCCTTACTTCGCGACGATGACGTCGGATGCCTTGATCACGGCGGTCACTTCGCTGCCCTCTTCGAGGCCCAGATCGCGGACCGCCTCGACCGTGATCGACGCCACCAGGCGCACACCGCCCGCGTCCATCTCGACGTTCGCGGTGGCCTGACCGCCGTTGATCTTCGTTATCCGCGCCGGTATCTGGTTTCTCGCGCTGAGCTTCATGTTCGGCCTCCTGGCCGTGCTGGTAAGTGGATGGTGCTGCGTGTGCACGCTAGCCCATCGCCCCAGGCCGGGCCGCCTCCCACGCGGGGATGCCGGCAGCGAAGAAGTACAGGTAGTCCTCGTCGAACACGCCCTTGGTGCCGAACACTGGCTCGGTCATGGCGTCCCCGTCGGCTCAGGACCAGCGGCACCCGGAACCGCGGCACCGCCCTCGGCGGCAGCCTATCGCGGCCGCTTACTTGGCCAGGCCGACCCCGGTGAAGTCCTTGCCCCGCTCCAGCAGTTCCGCGGCGCCCCGGATCACGCAGCGGAGCGGATCGTCCACCACGACGACGGCGATGTCCGATGACGACTCGATCCTGCTGGCCAGGCCCGGCAGCAGCGCGCCCCCGCCCGCAAGACGGATTTTGCCGCGCACCACGTCCTCGGCGATGCCCGGCGGGATGTCCGACAGGATCTCCTCCACGGAGCGGATGATGGCCGCGACGGTATGTTCCAGCGCGGTGGCCACCAGCTTGCCCGGAACGCGCTCGACCTTGGGCGTCCGGTGTGCGGCGTCGATGCCGATGGTTTCGGCCCAGCCCAGCGTCCCGCCGGTGAGGCCCAGCTCCATCTTCAGGCCGGTTGCGGCCTTCCGCCCCAGGATCAGCCCCAGTTCGGTCCGGGCCGCATGGATGATCGCGTCGTCCATCGCGTTGCCGGCCAGCCGCAGCGACTGGGCCCGGACCACCCGCGCGCCCGAGACCACCGCGATCTCGGTGGTCCCGCCGCCCAGGTCCACCACGAACGCGCCCGCACCCGCGGCGAGGTCGACGCCCGCTCCGGCCGCCGCGGCCACCGGCTCGTCCACCAGCCGCACCGTGGCGCGCGGCCGCCGCGCTTCCAGGGCAGCGGCCACCGACCGGCGCTCGACCCAGGTCGCGCGGCTGGGCACGCAGACCAGAGCCGACGGGCGGAGCGGGCCGGGGTGCCGGTTGGCCCGGCGCAGAAAGCTGTTCAGCATCAGCGCCGTCGCGCTCAGATCGGCGATCACGCCGTCCCGCAGCGGGTAGATGATCTCGATGTCCTCGGGTTCCTTGCCCGCCAGGGCGTCCGCCTGCTCACCGACCGCGGCGACCTTGCCGGTCGCCGCGTCGAGGGCGATCGCGGATGGTTCGTCGATCACGAGTCCACGGCCCGCGACCCAGATGAGCGTGTTCGTGGTCCCCAGGTCGATCGCGATGCTTCCCCGCAAGCGCATGATCTCGTCCCTCGGTCGGAAATGCGTATGCCTCCCTAAGTATGGAGGGAGACGTATGACATGATGTGTCGCATTCCGAACCTGTGACCTGCGCGCCGCGCCGGCGCCCCACCGCGGCATCCCCTGGCTCCCGGGCCGTCCCCTCGCCGCAGCGCCCGCTGGCTCGCGGGCCGCCGCACCGTGGACGGCGCCGCCCAGCCTGGTAACGGTACGGGGGACACCGCACGGGGCGCGAGCACTGGGGCGGGGGTCACCGGCGGCGCCGGTTCCTCCGGGGAGGCGAGCTGGCCGTGACCAAAACCACACAAACCGCTCAGCAGACTTCTGAAAGAGAACTAGTCCCTGTGCCGCCGGCCTGCCGCGGCGGCCCCGTTGCCCTGGCCGGCCGCCCGGCCTTCCCGCCCGCCCCGATTCGCCCGCGGCCGCGCCCGCAATTTCCCGGCGGGAATGTTTTGACCGGGCGCCGGTGTTTTGGTATATAGTTGTCCCAGGCGAGAGTTACCGCGATATGTGTCCGGAGCTCGCCAGGGGATTCTAGTTATTGCTCCGCCCGGCCCGGGTAACTACTGGGCCAGCGTCGAGCCAATTCCGCGGGCAGCACACGATCCAGGTGAGTCCGGCCCGCTGGGCCGTCCAGGCTTGTCTTTCCTGGTTCCGGCTGCTGAGGACCCTCACGCCTGCTGGTATGTCACGCGCGTTCCGCTGGCTGCGATTTTACCGGCCTTCTCGTTAATGCCATCCGCGCCGGCCGCGCCTTCTATTTGGCATGCCTGAAATTCAATCTTCCCCGAAAGGAAACACAGCAATGACAATTTCCGCCGAGGCCGAAGTCGAAGTGACTCCAGCCCGCTCAAAGACCCGCCCGGCGCAGCCGCCGGAAACGCCGCCGGAGCACGTCGTGTCCGGCCTGCTCGACGTCGCCGGCAGCAGCGCATTCGTCCGTACGGCCGGCTTCCAGCCGGGCCCGGATGACGTGTTCGTGCCTGCCGCCCTGATCAAGCAGTACGGTCTGCGCCGCGGCGACCAGATCGACGGCGCCGCTCGCCCGCCCGGAACGTCCGGCCCGGCCCGCAACGGCGAGGCCCGCAACGGCGAGGCCCGCAACGGCGAGGCCCGCAACGGCCAGGCCCGGGACCGCGAGAAGAGGGCCACGCTCACCCGGGTCGGCACCGTGAACGCCCTCCCTGCCGCCCGCGCGATGAACCGCCCCGGGTTCGACAGCCTGACCCCGCTGTACGCCGACCAGCGGATCCGCCTGGAGGCAGGCTCAGCCTCAGCGGCTGCCCGGATCATCGACCTGGTCAGCCCGATCGGCCGGGGCCAGCGTGGCCTCATCGTGTCCCCGCCCAAGGCCGGCAAGACCGAACTGCTCAAGGAGATCGCCGCGGCGATCACCATGGGCGATCCCGGGCTGCACCTGATGATGGTGCTGGTCGGCGAACGGCCCGAGGAGGTCACCGACATCCGCCGGTCCGTCCGCGGCGAGGTCGTCTCTTCCACCTTCGACCACAGCGCCCAGGAGCACATCATGGTCGCGGAGCTGGCCATCGAGCGCGCCAAGCGCCTCGTCGAGCTGGGCCGCGACGTCGTCGTGCTGCTCGACTCGATCACCCGCCTCGCACGGGCCTACAACCTCGTCGCGCCTGCCACCAGCCGCATCCTGGCCGGTGGCGTAGCGACCTCCGCCCTGCAGCCGCCCCGGGCCTTCCTCGGCGCGGCGCGCAACGTCGAGCACGGCGGCTCACTGACGATCCTGTCCACCGCCCTCATCGAGACCGGCTCCCGGATGGACGACGTGTTCTTCGAGGAGTTCAAGGGCACCGGCAACATGGAGCTGCGGCTGCGCCGCGACCTGGCCGAGAAGCGGCTCTTCCCCGCGATCGACGTGGCAGCCTCGGGCACCCGCCGCGATGACCTCCTGATGACCCCGGACGAGTACGCGGCCTCCGGCAAGCTGCGCCGCGGCCTGTCCGGCCTCGACGCGCAGCAGGCCCTGGAGCTGCTGCTCGACCGGACACGCGACACGTCGTCGAACGCCGAGTTCCTGCTCCAGGTCCAGGGCGCGGACAGCCACGCCCGCCGCTGACCGGCCCGCCGTCCTCCGGTTAGCGCACCCGCCGTCCTCGGGCCAGCGCACCCCTCCCCGGCTCGCTAGCGCGCCCCTTCGGCTGGCTAGCGCACCCCCTGCGGCCGGAACTGCACACTGATCCGCGGCCCAACCGGGCGCGCCGTCTTGGGTACCGCGTGTTCCCAGGTCCGCTGGCAGCTCCCGCCCATCACGATGAGATCGCCGTGCCCGAGCTCGTAGCGCAGCGCGGAACCGCCGCCGCGAGGCCGCAGCAGCAGCGCACGCGGCGCCCCCAGCGAGACGATCGCGACGATCGTGTCCTCGGTGCTTCCCCGCCCGATGGTGTCGCCATGCCAGGCCACGCTGTCCCGGCCGTCCCGGTACAGGCAGAGCCCCGCGGTGACGAGCGGCTCGCCCAGCTCCGCCTCGTAGTGCGCGTTCAGCGCCGCCCGCGCTTCCTCCAGCGCCGGGTCGGGCAGCGGCTGCCCCTCGGCGTAGAAGCACAGCAGCCGGGGGACGTCCACGACCCGCTCGTACATCTGCCGTTTCTCCGCCCGCCAGGGCACGTCTTCGGCCAGCCGGCCGAACAACTCGGCCGCGCCGGTCAGCCATCCGGGCCGGACGTCGACCCAGGCGCCACGGCTCAGCGGTGTGCGCATCAGCAGCGCGCCGAACCGGCCCGGCTGCGCCTCTTCACCCAGATCGAGCAGCGATCCCTGGAACGAAGCCGTCATGCGCTGATTATAGAGGCTGTTTCAAATCTATGTTCGATCAGGATCCACGCCGACGGGCGCCTGCCGCCCGGGACCGGCGACGCGTTCAATGCGGTGTGTTCCCTGGTGCCGGCCGGGGCCCCGGGCACCAGGGAACACACCGCCGGGGAAGTGACTACCAGCCCCGCCTGCCGTAGCCGCGCCAGTTCTGGCCGCCTGTGCAGGCATCCCGGTTACGGACGACCCGGCGGATCTGGTGCCGGAACACCGCCGCCCCGACCAGGCCCGCCAGCGCCACGATGAGCCAGAACAGCAGGAACACCTTCAGCAGGGCGAAGAAGATCCAGCCGCCCGGCAGCAGAACCGCGGCCAGCAGGATCAGCAGCAGCACCGGCAGCAGGCGCGGCCCCCGGCGCCGGTACGCCCACGGCGGGGCCGCGAACGGGGGCGTATTGGGTGCGCCTCCCTGAGCGGCGGGCACGACGGGCAGGTCGGCCATCACCCGGCGCAGATCGCCCGCGGTCCGGGCGCTCAGTGCGGCCGTGACCCTCTCGTCCAGCTCTTCCGAGGTAAGCCGCCCCTCGGCGTAATAGTCGCGCAGCTGGGCGGTGGCGCGATCCCTGTCACTGTCAGAGATGCGCATCCGATCGTTCATGTTCATGTGCGGACCCCGTCTTCCCGATGTTCTCGTTGCTTATTCTCCCGGCGGCTATTCGCCCGAGCCGCCGGGCTCTTCGTCGGTGTCTTCGTCGGTGTCTTCGTCGGCCAGGACCTCATAGAGCGAGCGCCTGGTCTGCTTCAGCAGCCGTTCGGCCGAGCGGATCTGGTCCGCCGTCCCCGCGTGGGCGGTCTGGGCGATGGCGGCGCCGAGCCGGGCGGCTTCGGTAAACAGCCGCGGGATGTCCCCGAGGCCGGAATCGCCCCCGGCGCCGGCCATGGACTCCCATGCCCCGCGTGCCATCTCAGGGTTGGCCGCGACATATTCGCGGCCCGCGTCGGTGAGGCTGTACGTGCGCCGGCCGCCCGCCTCGTCGCCGATGATCAGGTCCTCGTCGGCCAGCAGCTGCAGAGCCGGGTAGACCGCGCCCGGGCTCGGCCGCCAGGCCCCCCGGCTGCGCTCCTCGATGTCGGACATGATCTGGTAGCCCGTCCGCGGTCCTTCGGTGAGCAGCGCAAGGATCGTGGCGCGCACGTCGCCCCGGGACGCCTTCTGCCGCCGCGGCCCGCCCGGGCCTCCTGGGCCGCCCGGCCCTCCGGGCCTCCCAGGTCCGCCGGGCCATCCGGGACCGCCGGGCCATCCGGGACCACGACGCCGGCCGCCGCCTTGCCACCAGCCCCCGCGCGGGCCGCCGAAGAACGCGGCCCAGTCCTTCCCGATGAAACCGCGGCCCCACGGGCCGCCCCAGGGGCCGGCGTCTTCCTCGCGGCCAGGCCCCTCGTCGTCGTCAAACCCCGGCTCGGCGTGCTCGTGGTGGCTCGCATGCCCGTGCTCCCCCGGGTGGCCGGGGCCGCTGTGCGCGTGGTGGCCCGGGCCGAACTCCTCGCCGGGCCCGGGGGCGAAGTCCTCGTCGGCATCCTCGTCCTGCCCGGGACGCGGGCCGCCGAACGGGTCATGCCCCGGTCCGCCGAACGGCCCGTGGCCGGGCGGGCCGAACGGGCCGTGCCCCGGGCCGCCGAACGGCCCGTGACCAGGTGTGCTGTGAGCGGGACGGCTGGTGCTCATGCCGCCCGCGTAGATGTTACGAAGCAGCGTCCGCGCGCGATCGATGGCCTCGGACAGCCCCGCATCGAAATCGTCCGCCCCGTATGCGAAACCACGCATCGTGCCTCCACCCGTCAGTCTTGAGATACGGTCTCGATATATCTGCAATGTACGTCAGCCGGCCCCTCATTGACAAGATATAACGTGTTTCGCGTACCGGGTCATCCGTCCGCATGGTCGCTGCCCAGACCGGGCCTGGCCCTGACCCGGCACGGTCCTGAACCGGGACGGTCAGCTTCCCCGGTCATCACCGCGGGAAGCTGACCGTCTTCTCGCGCCGGGGCCACCCCCGGCGGCCGCGAAGCGGCACGGGTTAGGGTCGCCTTTAGTGCGAAACAGCGAGCGGAAGCCCTGACCCGGGAGCTATTGACGATGAGCGACAGCAGCAAGGCAGACATCGGCGTCACCGGCCTGGCCGTGATGGGCCGGAACCTGGCGCGGAACCTGGCCCGGCACGGTCACGTCGTCGCGTTGCACAACCGCTCCCCGGAACGCACCCGGAGCCTGGTCAAGGAGCACGGCGACGAGGGCACGTTCATCCCCGGCGAGTCCATGCCGGACTTCGTGGCCAGCCTGGAGCGGCCGCGGGCGATCATCATCATGGTCAAGGCCGGCCCGCCCACCGATGCCGTGATCGACGAACTGGTGCCGCTGCTGGATGAGGGCGACATCGTGGTCGACTGCGGCAACGCGCATTTCATGGATACCCGGCGCCGTGAGCACGCGCTGCGGGAGCACGGCCTGCACTTCGTGGGCTGCGGCGTCTCCGGCGGTGAGGAAGGCGCGCTGAACGGGCCGAGCATCATGCCCGGCGGCTCCAAGGAGTCGTACGCGAAGCTCGGCCCGATCCTCGAGTCGATCGCCGCCCAGGTGGACGGCACGCCCTGCTGCACGCACGTCGGCCCGGACGGGGCCGGGCACTTCGTGAAGATGGTGCACAACGGCATCGAGTACGCCGACATGCAGCTGATTGCGGAGGCCTACGACCTGCTGCGGGCCGGCCTCGGCGCGACGCCGGGCGAGATCGGCGAGGTCTTCCGCACCTGGAACGAGGGTGACCTGGACTCCTACCTCATCCAGATCACCGCCGACGTGCTGTCGCACACCGACGCCAGGACCGGGAAGCCCTTCGTCGACATCGTGCTGGACGAGGCGGAGCAGAAGGGCACCGGCCGCTGGACGGTGCAGAGCGCGCTCGACCTCGGCATCCCGATTACCGGGATCGCGGAAGCCACCTTCGCACGGTCACTGTCCGGGCACGCCGATCAGCGCCGGGCGGCCCGGGAGGCGTTCGGCACCGAGCTCACCCCGCTGAACATCACCGACCGCGACGGCTTCGTCGAGGACGTCCGCCGGGCCCTCTACGCGTCCAAGGTCGTCGCCTACGCGCAGGGCTTCGACCAGATCGAAGCGGGCAGCGAGGAGTACGGCTGGGACGTCAACCGCGGCATGATGGCGACGATCTGGCGGGGCGGCTGCATTATCCGGGCCCGTTTCCTGGACCGGATCCGCACTGCCTACGACGAGAACCCCGGGCTGCCCAGCCTGCTGGTCGCGCCGTACTTCGCCGAAGCGGTCCGGAGCGGCGTGGGCAGCTGGCGCCGGGTCGTCGGGCAGGCCGCCGCGGCCGGGATTCCCACGCCCGCCTTCTCCTCCTCGCTGGCCTACTACGACGGGCTGCGCAAGGAACGCCTCCCCGCCGCCCTCATCCAGGGCCTGCGCGACTACTTCGGCGCGCACACCTACCGGCGGGTGGACACCGATGGGGTCTTCCACACTGAGTGGGCCGGTGACCGCCAGGAACACCCGGCCTGAGCCCAGCGGCCGGCCAGCGCCCCGGGGCCGGCGCCGGGGAACCGCCGCCCGGACCGCCGGCCGCCGTCGTCCGCGCGGGATTTTCTGACTGAACGGCCTTGATACGAGGTGGGCCCCGTCGCGGCGCCCCGGGACAGGCGCACGGCGGAACGCCAGGAATGACCATTATCGACCGGCCTGGCTTATTGGCTCGTGCCCGGCATGAAGTGCGCCACAATAGGCATGTCGCGGGCCGTAAACCCGGGTCCGGCGCACGGGCGATGAAGCGGCCCGCGCTGGCCCGGAACCTGGCCGGCGCCGGAAGCGAGAAACGGAGCGGGTGTGGTGGGTCGGCGATGGTCATGGTGACGAACTCGATCGTTGTGAGCGACGGTGATCTCGATAATACTTTCGAGGGCCGCGATCACGAGGAACTCAATCTCGGCTCCGTCGCGGGCATCACCGACCGCGGTATCCGGCACGAGCGGAACGAGGATGCCTTCGCGCTCGCCACGGCGGAGACCCCGGCCGGCCCGGCCGTGATCGCCGTCGTCTGTGATGGGGTCTCCAGCGCCGACCGCCCGGACGAGGCATCGCTGGAGGCCGCCCGGGCGGCGGTTCACGATCTGGCCGAAGCGGCCCAGGCCGGTACCGACCTCGCCGCGGCGTCGCGGCAGGCCATCGAGTCAGCCCGGGACGCGGTGATCGGCCTGTCCGAGGACCCGGAGGAGACGCCGGCCGCCACATACGTTTCCGCCGTCGTCACGCCCGGGACGATCACGCTGTGCTGGATGGGGGACAGCCGCGCCTACTGGCTGTCGGCCGGGCCCGAGCCCATGGCTCAGCTGCTCACCCGGGACGACTCGCTTGCCGAGGAGATGGTGGCGCAGGGCCTGCTGCCGGAGGCCGACGCGCTGGAGTCCCCGCAGGCGCACGTCGTCACGCGCTGGATCGGCATCGGCGCCCGGGAGGCGGAGCCGCACGTCGAGCAGTTCACCCCGCCCGGCCAGGGAGCGCTGCTGGTCTGCTCGGACGGCCTGTGGAACTACGACCCGGACGGCGGCAAGCTCGCGACGCTGGCCATGCCCACCGCCTTGGACAATCCGCGCGCCGCGGCCACCGCCCTGCTGCTGTTCGCGCTGGAAGGCGGCGGCGTGGATAACATCACCGTGGCCGTCGTGCCCTATCCGCTGGCCGGATCGGCCGGCGGACCCCCGGCCACGGGGGCCGGGCCTAGCTGAAGCTGACGGCGTGATCGCTCAGGCGTGCCGGGCCCGCGCGGCCTCCTGCAGCCTGAGCAGCTCGATCGACTTCTCCCGCATCTCGACCTTCCGGATCTTCCCGGTCACGGTCATCGGGAACTCGTCGGTCACGTGCACGTAACGGGGGATCTTGTAGTGCGCGATCTTCCCCGTGCAGAACTCCTGCACGCCCGCGGCGTCGAGCGCGCCCGCGCCGTCGCGCAGCCGCACCCACGCCATCAGCTCCTCGCCGTACTTCGTGTCAGGCACCCCGATGACCTGCGCGTCCAGCACGTCCGGGTGGGTGTACAGCAGTTCCTCGACCTCGCGCGGGTAGACGTTCTCGCCACCGCGGATCACCATGTCCTTGATCCGCCCGGTGATGTTCACGTACCCGTCGGCGTCCATCACGCCGATGTCCCCGGTGTGCATCCACCGTGCCGCGTCGATCACCTCGGCGGTCTTCTCCGGCTGCTCCCAGTAACCCAGCATGACCGAATATCCCCGGGTGCACAGTTCCCCCGGCTCGCCGTACGGCTTGGTCAGGCCGGTTTCCGGGTCGACGATCTTGACCTCCAGGTGCGGCCCGGCCCGGCCCACGGTGGAGACCCGGCGCTCGATCGAGTCGTCGTAGCGGGTCTGCGTGGACACCGGCGAGGTTTCCGTCATGCCGTAGCAGATGCTCACCTCGTCCATGTGCATCCGCTCGACGACCTGCTTCATCACCTCGACCGGGCACGGCGACCCGGCCATGATGCCGGTCCGCAGGCTGCTCAGGTCGTAGGACGCGAAGCCGGGCAGCGCCAGTTCCGCGATGAACATGGTCGGCACCCCGTACAGCGACGTGCAGCGTTCCGTTTCGACCGAATGGAGCGTGGCCGCGGGGTCGAACGACGGTGCGGGGATGACCATGCAGGCACCGTGGCTGGTCGCCGCGAGGTTGCCCATGACCATCCCGAAGCAGTGGTAGAAGGGCACCGGGATGCAGATGCGGTCCTCTTCGGTGTAGCGGCACAGCTCCCCGACGAAGAACCCGTTGTTCAGGATGTTGTGGTGGGACAGCGTCGCGCCCTTGGGGAACCCCGTGGTCCCCGACGTGTACTGGATGTTGATCGGGTCATCCGCGCTGAGCGCCGCCTGCGCGGCGGCCAGCGCCGCGCGGGCGTCGTCCGGGCCGTCGCCGTGGCTGGCCAGCGCGCGCCAGTCGCCGCTGCCGAGCAGCACCACGTCGTGCAGGTCCGGGCAGCGGGGCCGGACCTCGGCGATCATCCCGGCGTAGTCCGAGGTCTTGAAGTTCGGCGCGGCCACCAGGGTCCGGATGCCGGCCTGGCGGAGCACGAACTCCAGCTCGTGCGAGCCGTACGCCGGGTTGATGTTGACCAGGATCGCGCCGATCTTGGCGCATCCGTACTGGACCAGGACCCATTCGGCGCAGTTTGGCGCCCAGATGCCGACCCGGTCGCCCTTGGCCACGCCGCGGTCCAGCAGTCCCATGGCCACGGCGTCCACGTCGGCGGCCAGTTCCCGGTACGTCCACCGGCGGCAGGCCGGCCCGTCGGCCAGTGCCGCACGGTCACCGAAGCGGGCGGCCGTGCGGTCGAAGTTGTCACCGATCGTGTCGCCCAGCAGCGCGACCCCGAACGTGCCCGAGGCGTAGCCGCGCCCTGCTGGTGCGCTGAGCTGAGACATCGTCGTCCCCCTTCGCAGCCGGTCCGCGTTAGAAACGATCACACCGGACGGCCCGGGGTGTCAACGACGTCAGGCGGTACCGTTTTCTTCCTGCTGCTTGGCGACTTCGGCCCGGACCTCCTCCATGTCCAGGTCGCGGACGGCCTTGATGACCTGCTCGAGCGCGGGTGCGGGCAGCGCGCCGGGCTGGGAGAAGACGAGGATGCCGTCGCGGAAGGCCATCAGCGTCGGGATCGAGGTGATCTGCGCGGCGGCGGCCAGTTCCTGCTGGTCCTCGGTGTCGATCTTGCCGAACCGGACGTCGGCGTGCTCCTCGCTGGCGGCCTGGAACACCGGCGCGAACATCTGGCATGGCCCGCACCACGACGCCCACCAGTCCACCAGCGTGATGCCGGGCTGGATGACGGTCTCCTCGAACGTTTCCTTGGTCAGTTCAATGGTGCTCATATGCTCCTCTTTCATTCAGTAGCGTGGAACCCCCGGCCGTATAACGCAGCCGCGCCGCCGGCATTCCTGGCCGGGCCCGGGAAGGCTTGATCGCGCGGGCGCGTTACCGCACCTGTAGATGCCGTCTGGCGACGAGCCGTTCAGTGACGACCGGAGGTGAGGAAGCCGTGGCCCTGCCCCATGACCCTGCGGCTAAGTTCCAGGATTACGCGCACCCGGAGACGCTCGTGTCTACCGGGTGGCTGGCCGAGCGCCTGGGCGACCCCGGGCTCGTCGTTGCGGAGTCCGACGAGGACGTGCTGCTGTACGAGACCGGGCACATCCCCGGCGCGGTCAAGCTGGACTGGCACACCGAGCTCAACGAGCCGGACACCCGTGACTACGTCGGCGGCGCGGGGTTCGCGCGGCTGATGTCGGAGAAGGGGATCTCCCGCGACACGACCCTGGTGCTCTACGGCGACCGGAACAACTGGTGGGCCGCGTACGCCCTCTGGGTGTGCACGCTGTTCGGGCACCCGGACATCCGGCTGCTGGACGGCGGCCGGGCCAAGTGGATCGCGGAGAACCGCCCGCTCAGCACCGACGTGCCGGAGCCCGCGCACGCGGAATACCCGGTGATCGAGCGCGACGACCACCAGGTCCGTGCGTTCCGCCGCCAGGTCGAGGACCACCTCAGCCAGCCCATGATCGACGTGCGGTCGCCGGGGGAGTACAGCGGCGAGCTACTGCACATGCCCGACTACCCGCAGGAGGGCGCCGTCCGCGGCGGCCACATCCCGGGCGCGAAGAACGTACCGTGGGCGCGCGCTGCCGCCGAGGACGCGACGTTCCGCAACCGCAAGGAGCTCGAGGGCATCTACGCGGGCGAGGCCGGGCTGACGCCCGAGGACGACATCGTCGTCTACTGCCGGATCGGCGAACGGTCAAGCCACACCTGGTTCGTGCTGCAGCACCTGCTCGGCTTCCCGCACGTCCGCAACTACGACGGCTCCTGGACCGAGTGGGGCAACAGCGTCCGGGTCCCGATCAGGCGGGGCAGCACGCCGTGACCACCGGCACGCTCAACCCGCGCCTGGCGGAGATCGTCGACGACTTCACCTCGCTGCCCGGCAAGGAGCGGCTCCAGCTCCTGCTGGAGTTCTCCGATGACCTGCCGCCCCTCCCGGAGCGCTACGCCGGCCACCGGGACCTGCTGGAACAGGTCCCGGAGTGCCAGTCGCCGCTGTTCCTCGCGGTCGAGGTAGACGACGGCGGCGCCGTGCACCTGTTCTTCGACGCGCCCCCGGAGGCGCCGACCACGCGCGGGTTCGCCGGCATCCTGCAGAGCGGGCTGGACGGCCTGGACGCGACGGAAGTGCTGGCCACCCCGGACGAGTTCACCGGCCAGCTCGGCCTCACCGACCTGGTCAGCCCGCTGCGCCTGCGCGGCATGTCCGCGATGCTCTCCCGCATCAAGCGCCAGATCCGCAACCAGCGCCCCTAACCCCACGCGTTCCCCCATCCACCCGCCCGGCCCACGCGCCCGCCCACACGCCGAGGCCCTCCGGCCGAGGCCCGCCCCGCCGGGCTCCCCGCGCCGAGGCCCTCCCGCCGAGGCCCGCCCCGCCTGGGCTCCCCGCGCCGAGGCCCGCCCCGCCCGGCCCCCACGCGCCAACAACAGGTCCGGGCGCACCGTGGGTTAAGCGTCAGCCGCCTCATCGGCATCGTTGGCGTCGCGGCGCCGCTTGCGATGCACCAAATCCAGGTCGCCGGGGGCAACGCGGTGGCCGGCGGCGCAGCGGAGCTCGACCGCAACGGGCTCACCGCAGTCCCGGTGCCGCAGGCCGATCGGGCCGCCGGAAGCGCTCAGCCACTTGTCGCCCCACTGCATGAGCGCGGCGAGCGCGGGGAACAGTTCCGCGCCCTTGTCCGTCAGCCGGTAGGCCAGCCGGGCCCGCTGGCCGGGCTCGCGGTACTGCTCGCGTGTCAGCAGGCCGGCCGCCACCAGTTCGCGCAGCCGGGCGGCGGCCACCGGCTCGCTGATGCCGGCCCGGACGGCGAAGTCATCGAACCGGGTCGCCCCGTAGAACGCCTCGCGCAGCAGCAGGAACGCGGACCGTGTGCTGACCACGTCCAGCGCCCGTGCCAGCGAGCATGCGTTCGCGGTCCAGGATCCCCGCGGCTCCAGGTCCCCGGTCAGCCGGGGGATCTCCGCAGCCATCTCTGCCGTCCCTGAGGTACCAGCCATGTGTTCATAGTATCTGACTTGCGTTCAGCTAAGTCAGTACCTTACGGTCTAGCTATGGCAGAGCTAAGCCAGGCGTCCGCGGACGGCGAGACCAGCGGGACCGGCGTAACCAGTGGGACTATCGGGGCCAACGGGCCTAGCAGGTCCAGCAGGATCGACGGGGCCAACGGGGCTGACGGTGTGAGCCACGCGCGGGGGCCGGGCCGGGGCGCGCGGGGACCGGGCCGGGGCCGTGCGAGCAGCCCCGAGGTACTGGTCATCGTGTGCGCCGGCGTGGTGCTGGCCAGCCTGGACCTCTTCATTGTCAACGTCGCCCTGCCGGCGATCGCCCGTGACCTGGGCAGCCGGAGCCTCAGCGACCTGTCCTGGGTGCTGAACGGCTATGCGATCGTGTACGCCGCGCTGCTGGTGCCGGCGGTGGCTCGCGGACCGGCACCGGCGCACGTACGGGTTCCTGCTCGGTGTCGCCATCTTTACTGCGGCGTCCGCGGCGTGCGGTGCGGCGACCAGCGTCGGCATGCTGATCGCCTTCCGGCTGGTGCAGGCGGCCGGCGCGGCGCTGCTCACCCCGACCTCGCTCAGCATCGTGCTCGCCTCCTATCCGCCACAGCGGCGCAGCGGCGCGGTCCGCGCCTGGACCGCGACGGGCGGCGTAGCCGCGGCGTTCGGCCCGGTGATCGGCGGCCTGCTTGTCGCGGCCAGCTGGCGGTGGGTGTTCCTGGTCAACGTGCCGATCGGGATCGCGGCCCTGGTGGCCGGCTGGCGCCGGCTGCCGGACGTGCCCGGCCATCCGGTTCCGCGTCCCGACCTGCTGGGCGCCATCCTGGTCACGGCCGGGGTGGGCGCTCTCACCCTGGGCCTGACACGCGGCGGCGACTGGGGCTGGGCATCGGCCCGGACGGTCTCCGTCCTGGCCGTCTCGGCCGTGCTGCTCGCTTCGTTCGTGCTGCACTGCGCCAAGGCCCGCAACCCCCTCATCGAGCCCGCGCTGTTCCGGGCGCGCAGCTACCTGGGCGTGTCCGTGGTGATGCTGCTGTTCTCGATGGCGTTCGGCGGGATGCTGCTCTCGGTCGTGCTGTGGCTGCAGGATGACTGGGGCTGGTCGGCCCTGGGGGCCGGGCTCGGTGTCGCGCCCGGGCCGGTCATGGTGCCAGTGTTCTCGTTCCTCATCGCGGGCCGCCTCATCGCCCGCTTCGGGCCGGCCGTGGTAGTCGCCGCCGGTTCCGCCGTCCTGGCCGGCGGGGTCATCTGGTGGGCGCTGGCGGTCGGCCTGCACGCCGATTATCCGGGTGGTGTCCTCGGCGGCATGCTGCTGACCGGTGCGGGGGTGGGCCTGACCCTGCCGACCCTGATGGCGACCGCGGCGGCCTCGCTGCCGGCCCACGCGTTCGCGACCGGCTCGGCCGTCGTCACCATGATCCGCCAGGTCGGCATGGCCATTGGTGTCGCCGTGCTGGTCGCGGTCCTCGGCACCCCGGACACTTCTGTCGGGCGGCTGGCCGCTTTCCAGCGCGGCTGGTGGGCGATCGCCGCGATCGCCCTCGCCGGCGCCGCCGCCGCCCCGCTGCTGCACCGCCGGATGAGCGCCGCCGCGCCCGCCGCGCCCGCCGTGGCCGCTGACCGCCGCGCCGCCTGAACCGGGCGAACCGGTCATCCGTACCCATTCAGCCCTGGGGCGCGAGCGCGGCCTGAACTCGGGCAGATCGGTCATTTGCACCCGTCGGGCCTGAGGGGCCGCCTTCGGGACTGAACCGGGCGAACCGGTCATTCAGGCCGGCGGCCCAGCCTCCCTGACCGGCCGCAGCCCCCCGCTTACCCGCTGTGCCGGCCGCGCCCCCCGGGCCGCCGGCCCAGCCCCCGGCGCAAGTGCGTAACTACATTCGGTTATGCAGACTCGATTGCCGGTCAATAGCCTGGCCTTTTGGCGCCGCTGAATATCGCCAGAAATGACACCGCAGAATTGCGTGCGCCGATCACGCGGGGTTTTGTTCATATTCGGCCGCCGCGGCCGGGCGCCCGGGCGCAGCCGGGCCGTGTGGGCACGCCCACCAGCAAGTGTCCTGCTGGTGGGCGGGTCCCGTCCGCGACACGGACAATGCGGGAATAAGCCGCAATCGGCCGCCGGGCGGAGGATAAAGGAATTCCCGCTCCGGCCGTACAACCGGTACAAGTGTGTCGGGTCACCTCTGACCTGCGTTTTTGTGCCCAATGCCCGTCCATTCGGCGCTATGCTCATTGCGTTCATCAGGCTCTACCGGGTCTTGACGGCCCGCGCTATCTGAAGCTAGGTCGGCGGCGCGAAGGGGATCGCACAGCCGCCGGGGGGAGGGCTAGGGGTGTGCGTCGTTGAACTGGGTCAGTTGGTGTTCCTGTCTGAGAGTGATCGTCTCGTGAGCCCGGATACGGGCCCCGGTGACGATTCCCCCCAGTCGCGGAGCCCCGTGAACGCGGGGGTGATCTGGTCGGACCTGAAGATTCCGGCGCCCGCGGGTCCGATTTGGGCCGGGGTGTCGGCGTCGGGTGCCGGGGACGCCGCGGCAGCGGGCCACCATGGCGCGGCGCCGGGCCAGCAGGCCCCGGCCCCGGGGGCCGGTGGGGCCTGGCCTGCGGCGGCCTTCCAGCCCAAGGTCACCAGCGTCAACGCCGGCTTCGTCACCTGGGACATGGCGGCGAACGAGGTGGTGTGCGAGCCGGGCACCTACGCGCTGCACGGCCTGCCCGAGAACAGCCCGGCCACGATGCAGGCGTTCCTGGCGCGGGTGCCGGAGGAAGACCTGCCCGGCGTCGTCGCCGCGATGCAGCAGATGATGCGCTCCTGCGGCACCTACCAGATCGACTACCGGGTGATCGGCCTGGACGGCTCGGTGCGCACGATGGAGGCCCGCGGCCGGGTCGTGCCGGGCCCGGATGGCCGGCCAGCCAGGATGACCGGCTTTGTGATGGACACCACGACCATCTGGGCCAGCCGTGAAGCCGAACGGCGCCGGCTGTCCGAGGGCGCCGAGCGGACGTCGCTGACGCAGCAGTTCACCGCCGCGCTGGCCTCCGCGGTCACCGTGGACGCCATTACCGCCGCGGCCCGCGACGGCCTGGCCTCCTACGGTGCGAACAGCCTGGTGATCGTCACCGGGCACGAGGGGGACCGGACCCCGGTCACCTCGTACGGCTTCAGCCCGGACGCGGCCCGGCTGCTCGCCGATCCGGAACCGTCTCCCGGCTCGCCGGTCGCGCACGCGATCGAAGCGGGGGCCGCCGCGTTTTTCGGCTCCCCCGAGGACCTGCTGCGCAGTTATCCCCATCTGGCCACGGCGGTTGCCGGCTCGGCGCAGCGCGCCTGGGCGGCGGTCCCGGTCCCCGACGCTAAGGGCCGGATCGGCGGGTGCCTGATGGGCTTCGCCGAACCGCGTGCGTTCAGCACCCAGGAGCGCGCGCTGCTGGTCACGGCCTCGGGCTTGCTGGCCCAGTCGCTGCAGGGCGCGCGGATGTATGAGTCGGAGCACGCGCTGGCACGCGACCTGCAGCACGGCATGCTGCCGCGCGGACCGCTGCTGGTGCCCGGCGTGAGCATCGCCGCCCGCTACAAGCCCGTCACCTCGGGCCTGGAGATCGGCGGCGACTTCTACGACGCGATCGAGCTGCCCGGCGGCCGGGTGGCCCTCGTGATCGGGGACGTCCAGGGGCACAACCCGATCGCCGCGTCCCTGATGGGACGGCTCCGCATGGTCGTGCACGCCTACGCCCGCGAAGGCCATGGGCCGGCCGCGGTGATGTCCCGCGCCAACGAGTGGCTGACCGAGCTGAACAGCGATCCGGACACCGACCCGGACAGGGCGCTGTTCGCCACCTGCTGCTTCGTGGTGATCGACCCGGCCAGCGGCCAGCTGGAGATGTGCCGGGCGGGCCATCCGGCACCGGTGCTGCTGTCACCGGGCGCCGCGCCGGTGCTCCTGGACCAGGGCGACGACCTGCTCCTGGGCGTGGACCCCATGGAGCAGTACACCACCGTCACGATCCCGCTGCCGGCCGGGTCGACCCTCCTGCTGGCCACCGACGGCCTGCTCGAAGACGACGGCAGCGGCCCCGACGGCAACGTCCGTGCCCTGATCCGGGTGCTCCAGGACGGTGCCGGGGACGAGCTGGAGACGCTCGCGGACCGGCTGCTGGCCAGCCCGCGGCTCACCCGGCACGGTGACGACATCGCCCTGATGGTCGCCCGCGCCGACGGCGCCTCCCGGCCCTGGCTGCGCGCGGTGCCCGGCCTGTACGTGCCGCCGCCGCGGTACCAGCAGCGCCTGGGCTGAGCGCCGACCTACCCCCTAAAAGGACGAATTCGTCCGCTTAGGGGGTAGGGTCATGGATTTCGGGCCCGCCCTCACCACCTGCCTCTCGCTGCTGTACGCCCCGCCCAGCCCGCCCAGCCCGCCCAGCCCGGCCGGCGGGGGAGATCCGGGCTACTCGGTGTCGAGGGACAGGTAGGAGCCGCGCCAGAACAGCAGCGGGGCGGCGCCGTCGGCCGGTGTCTCCGCGTACCGGAGCCGGCCGATGACGATCTCGTGATCCCCGCCGGGGAAGCTGTGTTCCACGGTGCACTCCAGCGCCGCGAGCACTCCGTCCAGCCGCGGGCTGCCGGTCGGGCCCGGCCGGTGCGATATCCCGTCCCAGGCCGCCGCGAGCCCCCGTCGCGCGAAGTTGGCGGACAGTTCCTGTTGCGGTGCGGCCAGCACGTTCACCACGAACGCGCCGTGGCTGCGGATCGCCTCCAGGGTCAGGCTGGCCTGGTCGAAGCAGACCAGGATGAGGGGCGGATCGAGGGACAGTGAGCTGACCGCGTTGGCGGTCGTGCCGACGGGCTGGCCATCCGGCCCGACCGACGTGACGACCGTGACCCCGGTCGCGAAGTGCCCCATGGCCCGGCGGAACTCTTCGCTGGTGATGGCGACGTCAGCGGGGGTGGCGGTCATATCTGCCCGTGGTTCGGCGAGTGCACATTATTGAGCAAGTAATTTCCGGGGTGGCTGTATTTCCGGCCGGCTGGATCGCGGTGGCCCCGTGTATGGGCGTTGCGGCAGTGACGGCTGAGGTCCTGCCGTTCGCCGGTCATGACCGGGCCGGTGGTCACGTGGCCGCCTCCAGATTCCGCGTCGTCAGCTTTCGTTACCAATCAAATCGGTCGGTAAACTAGCTTTGTCCACTTCTGGGAAACCGCCACACAGTCCCCGCTGTTCCCGCCCGGCTTACCTTTCCGTCCGCGCGGACCGCGGTGGGGATGGTCACCGTCGAGAAGGCCTGGTTGATCAGCGTGGCGGCCGACGGCCTCTTCCGGCGCGCGCCCTCCGCGCTGCGCGCCTCCCCTGAGCCCGGGCCTGCCCCCGAGCCCGGGCCGGACACGCTGGGCCTTCGCCGCATGCCACCCCGTGCTGCGAGTACCGCTGCTGCTGGAGAATAAGGTGCAGGTCGTGCGCCGGAGCGGGTGGCGGGTGGAAGGAGGCAGTCACTGAACATGACAGCCCAGCAGGTCTTCACGTCCCGGCTGCGGGGCCGCCCGCTGCTGGACAGCGAGGGAACGCCGATCGGCCGGGTCCGCAACGTCGTCATCCTGCCGGCCGCCCAGGGCCTGGCCCCCCGCGCTCTTGGCCTGGTGGTGACGCTGCAGCGGCGCCGGATCTTCGTGAACTTCGGCCGGATCGCGGAGATGTCCGTCGATGGGGCGCACATGAGCGGCGGCACCGTCGATCTCGACCGCTTCACCCGGCGGACCGGGGAAATTCTGGCCTCCGAGCTGTACAACAAGCCCGTGGGGCAGGGCACCCTGGTCGATGTCGCCATCACCCCCTCCACCACCGGGCGGGGGTGGAAGGTCTCCTCGCTGGCCATCACGAGGGGCCGGGGGCTGCGGCTCCGGTCCACCCAGATCGTGCCGTGGGATGAGTACCCGGAGCTGTTCCAGGCCGGCGCGCTGGCCGAGCAGCTCGCCGACCTGCGGGAGATGAACCCCACCGACCTGGCCAACGCGGTGGACGGCATGTCGCATACCCGGCGCAGCCAGCTCGCCGCCGCGCTGGACGACGAGGAGCTGGCTGACCTGCTGGAGGAGATGCCCGAGCAGGACCAGATCCGGCTGCTGGCCAGCGTCGGCCTGGAACGCAGCGCCGACGTCGTGGAGGAGATGGAGCCCGACGACGCCGCGGACCTGCTGGCCGAGATGCCGGCCGATCAGCGGGAGCGGCTGCTGACCGCGATGGAGTCGGTGCAGGCCGCCGACATCCGCCGCCTGCTCCGCTACGACGCCAAGACGGCGGGCGGCCTGATGACGTCCGAGCCGCTGATCGTCGCGCCCGATGTGCCGGTGGCCGAGGTGCTCGCGCGTATCCGTGAGCCAGAGCGCCCGATCACCGAGGCCGCCCAGGTGTACGTGTGCGAACCGCCTACAATGACCCCAACCGGGCGTTATCTCGGCAGCGTCGGATTCCAGCGGCTGCTGCGGCAGCCTCCCGCCGCGACCGTCGGCGATTGCGTTGAGGCGAGCACCTTCGTCCGTCCCGAACTGTCCGAACGAGAGCTGGCGGCCCGGCTGGCCGCCTACAACCTGGTCAGCGTGGCGGTCTGTGATGAAGCCGGCCGGCTGCTGGGCGCGGTCACTGTCGATGACGTCCTCGATCATCTCCTGCCCGTTGGGTGGCGGAGAACAGGAGGGTGAGCATGGCACGATCGTCTTCCCGGCGTCTCGGTGAACGCCCGGACCTGTCGGTCCCCCGCGGGGCGGCCCCGCGGATGGGCACGCATTACGATCCCGACGCGTTCGGCAAGTTCTCCGAGGGCATCGCCCGGTATCTCGGCACCGGGCGGTTCCTGGTCGCGCAGACCGTGCTCGTGGTCGCCTGGATCATCCTCAACACCGTCGGGATCGTCAAGCACTGGGACCCCTACCCGTTCATCCTGCTCAACCTGGCCTTCTCCACCCAGGCGGCCTACGCCGCCCCGCTGATCCTGCTGGCCCAGAACCGCCAGGACGACCGAGACCGCGCCAACATCGACCGTGATCGGGAGGTGGCGGCGCGGACCCAGGCCGACACCGAGTACCTGGCCCGCGAACTGGCCGCCGTCCGGCTCGCGCTCGCCGACGTGGTGACCACCGAGGACCTGGACGACTGGCTGACCCGGATGGCGAAGCTGAAGGCCGATGGACGGCCGTTGCCCGAGTCGTCGGCGGAGCCGCGTTCACTGGCCTCGTCGGACTCCCTCACCGCGCCCGATGGCCGCCCCAGCCAGAACCACACCAAGAGCTGACGGGATGGCCGGGGAGAACGGCAAGGGCCCGTTCGCCCGCCTGCTCGGCAACTCCTGATTCAGGCGGGCCGGAGCGCGCGCCGGCCACCGCCATGTTTCGTTGACGCGGCCTCTCCGCACGACCCGCGACCCGGCCCAGACCCGGCCCGAACCCGGCCCGAACCCGGCCCAGACCCGGCCCGGACCCGGCTGTTCGGCGCGCCGTCACCCGGTAATTGGCGTGCCGAAAAGCCAGAACGGGTAAAAGGGAGCGTGATGGACGCCGAGAGACAGCGAACTCAGGGTTTCGGTCAGCTCGAGAACGGGCTGCACCAGGCCAGTGACTGGTACCTGTGGGGCCCGTACGTCACTGAGCGCCAGTGGGGAACGGTCCGCGAGGACTACAGCGAGGACGGCGCGGCGTGGGACTACTTCCCGCACGACCACGCCCGGTCCCGGGCCTACCGGTGGGGTGAGGACGGCCTGGCCGGCTTCTGCGACATCGAGCAGCGGCTGTGCCTGGGGCTCGCCCTGTGGAATGGGTGCGACGCCATCCTCAAGGAGCGGCTCTTCGGGCTGACCGGGCCGCAGGGCAACCACGGCGAGGACGTCAAGGAGTACTGGTGGTACCTCGACGCGGTGCCCAGCCACGCCTGGAACCGGTGGCGCTACCACTACCCCCAGGGGCCCTTCCCCTATAACGACCTGGTCGCCACGAACGCCGCCCGCAACCGGTTCCAGCCCGAATACGAGCTCCTCGACACCGGCGCGTTCGACGGTGACCGGTACTGGATCGTCGAGGTCTCCTACGCCAAGGACGGCCCCGGCGACGTGCTGATGAACGTGTCGGTGAAGAACGCCGGCCCGGACGCCGAAACTCTGCATGTCCTGCCGACCGCGTGGTTCCGCAACACCTGGTCATGGGACGCCGGCGCGCCCAGGCCGGTGCTGGAGGCGGCCGGCGACGCGGCCGTCCGGGTGGCGCACCCCTTCCTCGGGGAACTGGAGCTGTTCGGTGGCGACGGCCCGGACGGCAGCAGTCCCGCCGTGCTGTTTTGTGAAAACGAAACGAACCTGGCGCGCTTGTACAACGCCGCCCCGACGACCCCGTACCCAAAGGATGGCATCAACGACCACGTCATCTCCGGCGCACCCACGGTCAACCCGGATCGCCAGGGCACCAAATGCTCCTTCTGGTACCGGCTGACCCTCGCGCCGGGCGCCACCGCCGAGCTGCGGCTGCGCCTGCGCCCCTCGGCGGGACAGCCCCGCGACGGCGGGCCGCTCGCGGAGCAGTTCGTTCGGGTTCTGGAGCAGCGGCGTGCGGAAGCGGACGAGTTCTACGCCGGCCTGACACCGGCCGGTGCCAGCTCCGGCGAGGCCATGGTGATGCGGCAGGCCTTCGCGGGCCTGCTGTGGAGCAAGCAGTTCTACTACTTCGACGTGACCAGGTGGCTGGACGGTGACCCCACCCAGCCGCCCCCGCCGCCGGGTCGGCGGCTGGGCCGCAACACCCGGTGGGGCAACTTTGACGCCTTCGACATCATGTCGATGCCGGACAAGTGGGAGTACCCCTGGTTCGCCGCCTGGGACCTGGGCTTTCACTGCGTGGCGCTCGCGCACCTGGATCCGGCCTTCGCCAAGTACCAGCTCATCCTGCTGTGCCGGGAATGGTTCCAGAACCCGAGCGGGGCGCTCCCGGCCTACGAATGGGACTTCGGCGACGTCAACCCGCCGGTGCAGGCGTGGGCCGCGCTCGAGGTGTTCGCGATCGATCAGGGACGCGACATCGATTTCCTCAGCCGGCTGTTCGACAAGCTGCTGATCAACTTCACCTGGTGGGTCAACCGGGAGGATGCGGGCGGCAGCAACCTGTTCGAGGGCGGATTCCTCGGCCTGGACAACATTGGCCCGATCGACCGTTCGCACCTGCCGGCCGGCGGCACCCTGGAGCAGTCCGACGCCACCGGCTGGATGGCCTTCTACGCGATCAGCATGGCCCGCGTCGCGACCGTGCTGCGCCGGTCCGGCCGCCGCCCGGCCAGCGACATCACGCTCAAGTTCCTGGAGCATTTCGCTGGCATCGCCGACGCGATCAACGACCAGGGCATGTGGGACGAAAGCGACGGCCTCTTCTACGACAAGCTGCTCACCGCGGACGGCACCGCCATCCCGATGAAGGTCCGGTCCATGGTCGGCGTCATCCCGGTGCTGGCCGCGGCGATCGTCGACCACGGGATGCTCGACGACTCGCTGCGGCTGGGCAAGCAGTTCGCGGACTTCCTGCGCCGGGCGGGCACCGACGACGCGGCCAGGCTCGCCAAGCAGGGCATGATGCGCGGCGAAACCGGCGACCAGCGGCTGCTGCTCAGCCTGGTCAGCCTCAGCCAGCTGGAAAAGCTCGCGGCGTGCTTGTTCGACGAGAGCGAGTTCCTGTCCCCGTACGGGCTGCGGGCCCTGTCGGCCTACCATCGCGACCATCCATACGTGCTGGACGTGGAAGGCCAGATGTCCACGGTGGACTACGAACCGGCCGAGTCCACCACGGCGATGTTCGGCGGCAACTCCAACTGGCGCGGCCCGCTGTGGTTCCCGCTCAACTTCCTGCTGATCAACGTGCTGGAGCGGTACCACTGGTTCTTCGGCGACGAGCTGACGCTGGAGTACCCGACCGGGTCCGGGAAGCAGCTCACCCTCGACGCCATCACCACCGACCTGCAGGACCGCCTCATCTCGATTTTCCTCGTTGGCGCGGACGGGCGGCGGCCCTGCTTCGGCTGGGTCGAGCGGCTGCAGCAGGATCCGGAGTGGAAAGATAACCTTCTGTTCAACGAGTACTTTCACGGAGACAACGCGGCCGGTCTCGGTGCGTCCCACCAGACCGGGTGGACCGGCGTGATCGCCGATGTGATCCGGCGCCGGCATGGCGGGGTGCGGTCCGTCGCTGACGTCATGGCCGCCCTCGATCACGGCCCCGGTCCCACTGCTTCCGCTTCTCCCGCCACCCCCACCGCACCCTCCAGCCCCACTACGCCTTCTGGCCGCGCCGCACCTTCTGGCCCCACCACACCCTCTGGCCGCGCCGCACCCTCTGGCCGCACCACACCCTCTGGCCCCACCACACCTTCCAGCCGCACCACGTCCTCTGGCCCCACCACATCCTCTGGTCCCACCACACCTTCCAGCCGCACCACACCCTCTGGCCCCACTGGATAGGAGGGCTAGCCATGAGCACCCCAGCCTCAGCCCCAGCCCCAGCCGGCCGCCCCGGACGGTCCTTCCCGCTGGGTGCGACGCTCTGGGGCGGCGGGACGAACTTCGCGGTGGCCTCCGAGGTTGCCCACGGCATCACGCTGTGCCTGCTCGACTCCGGCGGCAACGAGACCCGGGTCCCGCTGGTGGACTACGACGCGGGTGTCTGGCACACCTTCGTGCCGGGGATCGGCCCCGGGCAGGCCTACGGTTACCGCGCCTCCGGCCCCTACCAGCCGGCCAGCGGTATCCGCTGCAACGAGGCGAAACTGCTGCTCGACCCCTACTGCCGCGCCGTGACCGGCGACATGCGGAACGGCCCCAGCGTGCTCGGCTACGCCGGCAGCGACCCGGACACTCCCAGCAACCTCGACTCCGGCCCCGACGTGCCGCACAGCCTCGTCGTGGACACCGCGTACACCTGGCACCAGAATGTCCCGATCCGGCGCCCGTACGCGGACACGATCATCTACGAGGTGCACGTCAGGGGCTTCACCATGCAGCACCCCAGCGTGCCGGAAGAGCTGCGCGGCACCTACGCCGGCCTCGGTCACGAGGCCGCCATCGGGTACCTGACCGGCCTCGGCATCACCGCCGTCGAGCTGCTGCCCGTGCACGAGTTCGTGCCGGAGGGCTTGCTCACCGACCGGGGCCTGACCAACTACTGGGGGTACAACACCATCGGGTTCTTCGCCCCCAGCCAGCGGTATTCCGCCGCGGTGCGTGCCGGGCAGCCCGGTGGCCAGGTCGCCGAGTTCAAGGACATGGTCGACACGCTGCACGCGGCCGGCCTGGAGGTCATCATCGATGTGGTGTTCAACCACACCGCCGAGGGCAATCAGCTCGGCCCGACGCTGTCCTTCCGCGGCCTGGACAATCCGGCCTACTACCGGCTGGTCAGCGGCGATCGGCGCGCCTACTTCGACACGACCGGCACCGGCAACTCGCTGAACGCGGGCCACCCCCGCACCCTGCAGCTGATCATGGACTCGCTGCGCTACTGGCTCATGGAGATGCACGTCGACGGGTTCCGGTTCGACCTCGCCGCCACCCTGGCCCGCCAGGAAGGCGGCTTCGACGGCACGTCCGCGTTCTTCGACCTGATCTCGCAGGACCCGGTGGTGTCCCGGTGCAAGCTGATCGCGGAGCCGTGGGACGTCGGCCAGATGGACAGCTACGACCTGGGCCGGTTCCCGCCGCTGTGGAGCGAGTGGAACGGCAAGTACCGCGACAGCATGCGGAACTTCTGGCGCGGCCATCACATCGGGCTGGGCGAGTTCGCCACCCGGTTCGCTGGATCCTCCGACCTGTACGGATGGGACCGGCGCCGCCCCACCTCGTCGCTGAACCTGATCACCGTGCACGACGGCTTCACCCTGCGCGACCTGGTCTCCTACGACGGCAAGCACAATGAGGCCAACGGCGAGTCCAACCGGGACGGCACCAACGACAACCGGTCCTGGAACTGCGGCGCGGAGGGCCCGACCGACGACCCGGGCATCCTGGCCCTGCGGGCACGCCAGTCCCGGGCGATGCTCGCCACCCTGCTGCTGTCCTCCGGCGTGCCCATGCTGCTCGGCGGCGACGAGATCGGCCGCACCCAGCGGGGCAACAACAACGCCTACTGCCAGGACAACGAGATCTCCTGGTTCGACTGGTCCAGCGCCGACCGTGATCTGCTCGCCTTCACCAGGCGCCTGATCGCGCTGCGCCGCACGCACCCCGTGTTCCGCCGCCGCCGCTTCCTGACCGGCGCCGACGCGAAAGAGCTGGGCTGGTACATCCCGGCCGGGACGGCCATGACCGACGCCGACTGGGATGACCACAGCGCCCTGGCCGTCGCCATCTACCTGGACGGCTCAGATAGCCCCGACCGCGCCGTCGACGGCAGCCTGCTGATCGACGACGACTTCTACCTGCTGGTCAACGCCTGGTGGGAGCCGGTGACGTTCACCATCCCCGCCGTCCGCACCCCCGCGGACGGCGCCGCCCCGTCCTGGCAGACCGAGCTCAGCACCTACGACGGCGTGCCCGGCGACGACAGCCTGCCGTCCGGCCCGGACGGCCCGGACGGCCCGGACGGCCCGTCCGCCCCGGCCACCGTCCCGCCCGGCGCCCAGCTCACCGTCGGCCCCCGCTCCCTCACCATCCTCCGCGGCCCGCGCCCCTGACGGGCGAATGCGGGCAGCGTTCTCCGTTCTGGCACAGCGGACGGAAGATCGCCGAGAACCGGAGTGGGGCCATCACTGTGAGGCCCGCCCGGTGGAGGTGGCGCAAGGCCCGCAGGTCCGGTCACCGGCTGCCTGCGAAGAGGCGTCACACAGGAATACCTGGCCGCAGTGGATGCACTCGATGGTGACCGGGTCCGGCATCGACGGGTTGGGGACCGGGATCAAACGGCCCGGATCTGGCGGCGGGGGACCGGTCACAATCTCCTCCTTACCCGTGTGCGGCCCGGCCCGCGCCGGGGTATCAGCCGCCATGGCCGGGTGAGACTGCTACAGATCCGAGAAAATCTCGGCAAACTTCACGGACAGGAGCGAACGGCGTGGAAGATCAGAGCGGTGGTGGCGGACCTCAGCGGTTGCGGTTCCTGGGGAAAGTGACGCAGGGCGGGGGGTCACCGACGTTGTTCGATACCGATGAGATGATGTACGGCAAGGAGGTCTACGTTCTTCAGGGCTGGAAGATCACCGACCCGGTGGTGCTAGCTGAGCTAGACATCCCCGACCATGAGACGGTGATCGCCGTGCCGAAGAGGCTGATGATGCATCTGCCAGAAGACGGCACGTATGGCGTTGCTTGAAGGCCGTGATTTTGAGAACCCGTTCCGTACGTTCGAGCGGACAGCGTTTCACCTGGAACTGAAGGATTCCTACCACGTGCCGGAGGAATCTGGCCCATTCGGCTTGTTCCTAGATGAGAAGCCTGACGACTTTGCCTGGCATCAGCCATGGCTGGATATCGTGCGAGCCGCTACCCGGCGAGGCAAGGTGATGACGCGTGTGCGGGTGGTAACCGTGCCTCTCAGCGATTATGCCCGGTGGGGACTGAGTGTCGCCCCGCTCAACATCAGCGCTGGCGAGGATATCCGCTGGCTGCCACGACATCTGGCCCGGGGGATTGACTTCCCGGCCGACGACTACTGGCTGTTTGATGACAGGCGGCTGATCTTCACTGTGTTTCATGCCGACGGCCGGTTTCTCGGGGGCACCGCATCGGCCGATCCGGCGATGATCGAGCGATGCCGCCGTGTGCGGGCTCAGGTGTGGGACCGCGCCATACCTCACCGTGAGTTCGTGGCCACCGGGTACGTCTCGTCATGATTGGTGCTCGTTGTCCGTTACGGCTCACCAGGCCAGGGAAGCCCTAGGGGGCCAGCTCAGAGATCTGCGTAAGGACGCCGGGCTGACCGGTCGGCGGCTGGCTGCACTGGCCGGTTGGCCCGGCTCGAAGGTGTCGAAAATTGAATACGGGAAGCAGGCACCGACGGCGGGTGACATCCGGGCCTGGTGCCGGCTGACGGGTAGTGAGCCGCAGATACCCGATCTCATCGCGGCTGCCCGCGATATCGAGCTGATGTATATCGAATGGCGGAGAAAACTCCGCACGGGCACAAAGCGGCGGCAGGAAACCTCATTGCTCCTGGAGGGAGATACCCGTCTTCTGCGGTGGTTTGAGCCGCTGCTTGTTCCCGGAATCCTGCATACGGCCGATTATGCGGCGGCGGTACTCAGCCGGGTCATCGCTTTTTATGAAGTTCCAGACGACCTGGACGCCGGGGTTTCGGCCCGTATTGAACGCCAGCAGGTGCTTTATAAGGCTGGCCACCATTTCCACATCGTCATGACCGAGCAGGCGCTGAAAACCGACGTTGGCGGCCGTGACGTGATGGTCGGGCAACTCGACCGCTTGCTGGCGGTATCCGCCCTGCCCCGGCTGAAGCTCGGCATCATTCCTGAGCGTGCCCCGTATACGGTGCCGTCCAACCAGTTCATCATGTTCGATGACCGTCTCGTTCACGTCGAGGCAGTCTCGGCTGAACTCGCTATCACTCAGCCGAGAGAGATCGCGCTGTACGACAGGGCGTTTCGCGGCCTGTCCACGCTGGCAGTCTACGGGCCTGGCGCGCGCTCTCTCATTAGCGCGGAACTGGCACATTTGACTGATTCCGTACCGAGCGGCGCATGACAGACCCCGGTTCTCATTGGTCTTGCTCCAGGGCTGGAAGATCACTGACGAGGCCACGCTGGCGCAGGTCGCTGCCAGAGGTCCCGTTCCTGATCATGAGACGGTTCTGCGGCTGCCATCGCGCATGGCACCGTTTCTGAGGGAGGTATGCGGCAGTGACGGAACCGGTGGCGTATGACCTGCTTCGTTCGGCGGTACGTTCGGCCGTCCATCTGGAGATGCGAGACAGTTACGGCCCTGATGACGCCGATTGGCTGGCCTGGCAGGGAGGCGACCACTTTGACCCGGGCACCCGGCAGGGCTGGCAGACCTGGTTTGAGCTGATGCGGGCCGCCGTCGGCCATGGCGTGGGCGCGCGCCGGGCGCGCATCGTGTCCGAGCCGGTCACCGGCTACATCAAGTACGAGTACGACGTAACGGCCGCGTACAACCTCGCCTCCGGGGAACGGGTGCGGTGGCTGCCGCGTCAGCACACAGCGGGCCTGCTGGTGCCGCCGTCCGACTTCTGGGTGTTCGATGAGCGCGTGGTGGTGTGGAACCACTTCGCCGGTGACGGCTCCAAGCTGGCCGAGGAGGTTAGTGAGGACCCGGCCCTGGCGAAGCTCTGCGTTTCATCCTTCGACGCGGTGTGGGAACGGGCTATTCCTCACCGGCAGTACCGGCCCGCCTGACCGGGCCGGCGATTCCCGATGATTTTGTGACTGCATGCCCGCTCCGCCCGTTTCGTCGTCCGCATGGCAGGCCCGGCAGGCACTTGGTGCCCGGCTTAGCGAGATCCGTAGAGAAGCGGATCTGTCCGGCCCGGTTTAAAAGATCTTTAATTGGTGATATCCGCTGGGCTGACGTGTGCTGCTTCCGGCGGTATGCAGGGTGCATGCGGTATGCGCAAGGTGGCGGGCTGACCGCCGAGGGCCGAAGACGCCGGGAACAGGTCCGGCTGGAAGCGGTGAAGGGATTCGAGCAGCGGGTGCCGGCTGCGGTGATCGCCGCGGGGCTGCGGGTCAGTGAGCGGTCGGTGCGGCGGTGGCGGCAGGCCCGGCAGGCCGGCGGGCCGGCCGGGGTGGCCTCGCGCGGGCAGGCAGGCCTTTTAGGTGTGTGACTGAAGCTCTGGCTTCTGGGGCATGAGGAAGATGATCGCGGCACCAGACCCCCTGGCCTGGCTCGGCCGGAAAGGCCTGTAGCCAATCGCAGGAACAGAGGAAGGTCCACGATGGGCACCATGATGGCGCTGCGGGCGCATGCTCGCGGCGGACCCGAACAGCTGGTCTACGAACAGGCACCGGCGCCGTCCGCCGGGCCGGGCGAGGCGCTCATTGCCGTGCACGCCGCGGCGATTACCTTCGCGGAGCTGACCTGGGATCTGGAGTGGGCCACCCGTGACGGTAAGGACCGGACGCCGGTCATACCGTCCCATGAGATGTCGGGCGTCGTCGCGGGCCTTGGCGCCGGCGTCGCCGGCCTGGCCGCAGGCGATGAGGTGATCGGCCTGGCCGGCTTCGACCGGGACGGCGCCGCCGCCGAGTACGTGGCCATGCCCGCCGCCAGCCTGGCCGGCAAGCCGCCTTCGGTCTCCCACGTGGCAGCGGCGACGCTGCCGCTCGCGGCGCTGACCGCCTGGCAGGCGCTGGCGGACCACGCGGACCTGCACCCGGGCGAGCAGGTGCTGGTCCAGGGGGGCGCCGGCGGCGTCGGCATATTCGCCGTCCAGCTCGCGGCGATCCTCGGCGGCCACGTCACCGCCACCGGCTGCAGCACCGACGCCGGCTTCGTACGGGACCTCGGCGCGGAACGCTTCCTCAGCACCGGGGCCGGACAGCCCGGCCCGGCCGCGGGCGGGTTCAACGTCGTCATCAACACGGTCGGCGGCGCCGTGCGTGACGGCTCGTACGGCCTGCTGCGCGAGGGCGGCCGGCTGGTAACCCTCGGCGCGCCCCCGGACCAGGAGCTGGCGGGCAGGTACAAGGTCCACGCTATGTTCTTCGTCGTCGAGCCGGACGCCAGCGAGCTGGCCAGGCTGGCGGAGCTGGCCGGCACGGGAAGGCTGCAAGCGGTGATCAGCCAGACCTTCCCGCTGGCCGAAGGGCGGCAGGCCTTCGAAAGCGGCCGGGGGGCCCGCCGTCCCGGCAAGACGGTCCTCGTCGTCCGCTGATCTGCCAAGCGCATCTCCCAGATCGGCGTCACGTGCTTCGCGCTACTTGACGCGCGGGCACGGGAAGGCAGGCCGCGCCGGAGCACCCGCCCCGGAACAGGCCCTTGCCCGCCAGCGCCGTGCGTGGAGGAAGGAGCTCGCGAAGTTGAGAAAAATCAGATTTCTGCTGGCCATGTGCCTCGGGGCCGGCCCGCCGTGGACGGCAGCGCCGACGACATGGCCGAGGCAGAAAGGTCAGATAACAAGCTCAGGCTGCCATTCGGTCTCGGGCTGGTTGTGCAGTCCGAGGTAAGCCCGGGCGAGCGCGGCCGCGTCGAAGCGCGCTTCGCTGCCGATCCCCTTGGTGATCGTGACGATGGTCGCGTGCACGCCCGTTCCCGCCAGCTGGTCGTGAAGTACTTGCACGTACGCGCGCAGCGCGGCAAGGCCGCCGTCTTCAGCGGCCACGAGGACGGCGTGCTCCAGGCCGGCGGCGCGTATGCGTGACCACACCGGGAACTGAATGACGGCGAGTAGGTCACCGTCGCATTCCTCGGCAGCCAGTTCTTCACCGGAACGCTCAGGCTCCGTCACCCGGCCGAGGATGACCGCGCGCAGGCCGCGTGACCATCGCACTGCTGCGAGGCTGCGGGCAACGTCGGCGGCCCAGGATTGCAGGCTCCTCGGAGGCCTCCCAGTGCTGCTCTATCCGGGCCCGGGTCCTGGCGTCATGATCCGTTGTCTTGTTCACCTAGGCCCGATTACCAGCGGGAATCTTACTGCGCGCGGCTCAGATCTCGCCTGACCGGGGTTCGGCCACACTGCTGGGTCCGGCCGGGCGTCTCAGTGTCCCGAGGCCGGCCCGGGGAATGGCTGCCGGTGATCGCGGTGGCGGCGGCCAGCATGGTCGGCCGGGGCCAGCGTGTGGCACGACGAGGAGTAGACCCATCGAGCGGTGTGTTTGAGTACCTGATGCCGGCCAGAGCCACCCGGTCCGCGATGAGGCGTGGGTCAAGCGGCAGGAGCCATTGGCGCGGTCACAGAGCCTGAAGACGCCCGTCCTTCCGCTCAAGTTGAGCGCGCTCCGGCGCGAACCTCGGCGACGGCCTGCCAGTCAGCCAGAACGCGCCCAACCTGCTCGGGCGACTCAGCGACGGCCGCCTCGCGCAATTCACCCGCGAACGCCTGCAGATCATTATCTGGGATGGAACAAGCCCAGGGGAACGCCGCCGGCAGCGCCGCTGGGAGCGCACTGGCAGCCATCTCACTGGTCAGCAAGGCAGCGAGGAGCTGCGCCATCGCCAGGGTGGATTCGGAGACGATCGCGGCGACGCGCTCGCCGTTGACGGTGATGTGGGTCACGACACCACGGCGGGCGTTGTCAACAGCGCTGACCAGGGTATCGGCAGGCAGCTCGAGGGTGGACTGGCCCATGTTTTCAGGGTAGCCGCAAAACCCCAGCCACGCAGCCCAGGTCAGTGGTCATCTGCGCGGTTCGCTCCCACTGCGCGGCTCTGGCCGGTTTTGCTCACCGGACGCAGGACGCCGTCCGGCGCCGGGTGGCGACCGGTTTCGCGCCGCCTTCGGCAGCGGACAGACCGCAGGCACGCGCGCGATCTTCATCCTCGGCGGGATGCTGCCCATCGCGTTCGGGGTCGTGCTCCTTGCCAGCCGCGGCGTCGGCGTGAGCGCCGTTGCCCTGCCGTTTGGCCTGTCACCCTTCCTTACAGGCCTCGCAGATCACGCTGGACGTTCCTTCTGCGTCCCTATCTGCGGAAAACCGACGCCGATCACGAGGACGCGGGCCCCGTGACGACGTTGGCGATCCGGCCGGGGACGACGATGATGCGCTGTACGGCCGCGCCCCCCGTCGCCCGCCCGAAATCGGCGTGCCCGGTCACCGCCTGCCGGATGTCCTCTTCCCCGGCCCCGGCCGGCACCTCGATGGTGAACCGGACCTTTCCGTTGACCTGAACCGGCAGGCGCACCGAGGGCTCCACCGCCAGGGCCGGGTCGGCTACCGGGAACGGCGCGTACGCCAGCGACTCGGGGTGCCCCATCAGCTCCCACAGTTCCTCGGCGATGTGCGGGGCCAGCGGCGCCACCATCAGCACCAGCGGCTCGGCCAGGGCCCGGGGGAGGGCCCCGCGCGCGGCGGTAACCTGGGCGGCGTGCGTGGTCAGCTCGATCAGCCGGGCGATCGCCGTGTTGTAACGGAGCGACTCCAGGTCCTCGCGGACCACGGCGATCGTCTGGTGCAGCCAGCGCAGGGACTCCTCATCCAGCGGCACCTCACTGACCCGGACAGCCCCGGTGGTCTCGTCGATGATGCTGCGCCACAGCCGCTGCAGGAACCGGTGCACGCCGATGATGTCGCCGGTCCGCCACGGGCGGTCGGCCTCCAGCGGGCCGGTGGCCATCTCGTACAGCCGCAGCGTGTCCGCGCCGTACTGACGGTAGATGGCGTCGGGGCTGATGCTGTTCTTCAGGCTCTTGCCCATCTTGCCGGCCCGCCGGTTCACCGGCCGGCCGTTGAACGTGTACCCGTCGGCCTCGTGCTCCACCTCGGCTGCCTGCACGTACATCCCGCGCTCGTCGGTGAAGGCGTCGGCCAGGATGTAGCCCTGGTTGACCAGCCGCCGGAACGGCTCCCGCGTGGACACGTACCCCAGGTCGTAGAGGATCTTGTGCCAGAAGCGCGCATACAGCAGATGGAGCACGCCATGCTCGACGCCGCCGACGTACAGGCCGACGCCCCCGTCGCCGTCGAAGGCGGCGTCACCGGGGACCATCCAGTACCGGTCGATCTCCGGGTCGATGAAGGCCCCGGAGTTGTCCGGGTCGAGGTAACGCAGGTAGTACCAGCACGAGCCGGCCCACTGCGGCATGGTGTTCAGCTCGCGGCGGTAGTGCTTCGGGCCGTCACCGAGATCGAGCTGCACGTCCGCCCAGTCCCGGGCCCGGGCCAGCGGCGGCACCGGCGGGCTCGACTCGTCGGCCTGCGGCTCCGGCCGGAAGTCGGTCATCTCCGGCAGCCGGACCGGCAGCAGGGTCTCGGGCAGCGCGACGGGCAGGTCGTGGGAGTCGTAGACGATGGGGAACGGCTCGCCCCAGTACCGCTGCCGGGAGAACTGCCAGTCCCGCAGCCGGTAGGTGCGGGCCCCCCGCCCGTGGCCGGTGCTCTCCAGCCAGGCGATCGCGTCCGCGACGCTGGGCAGGTCCGGCACCTCGCGGACCGCCAGGCCGAACAGCTCCGCGAACTCCCGGTCACGCTGGTCATACGCGGGCACCGCCATAATCGCGCCGGTGCCGTAGCCCACCAGCACGTAGTCGGCGACGAACACCGGGATCGGCTCGCCGGTGGCCGGGTTCGTGACGTAACGGCCGGTGAAGACGCCGGTCTTGGCGCCCGCGCCGGTGGTGCGCTGCCGGTCACTGAGCCGGGCCGTGGCGGCCTGGTACGCGGCCACCGCGGCCCACGGTGTCCAGTCCCCGGCGCCGCCGCGCCCTTCGGGGTACGTCCAGGCCGGCGGCGTTCGGTCCGGCCAGGACTGCGGCACTAGCCGGTCCACCAGCGGATGTTCCGGCGCGAGCACGACGTAGGTGGCGCCGGCGAGGGTGTCCGGCCGGGTCGTGAAGACCTCGGCCCCCAGACCAGCGCCCCCGGCAGCCCCCAGGCCAGCGCCCCCGGCAGCCCCCAGGCCAGCGCCCCCGGCAGCCCCCAGGCCAGCGCCCCCAGCGTCCCCGGCCGCCAGGCCAGCGTCCCCGGCGACGGGCAGCGTGATCAGGGCCCCGTCACTGCGGCCGATCCAGTTGCGCTGCAGCTGCTTGATCGACTCGGGCCACTGCACGCCGTCCAGGTCGGCGATCAGCCGCTCAGCGAACGCCGTGATCCGCAGCATCCACTGCCGCAGCGGCCGGCGATACACCGGGTAGTTCCCGATGTCGCTGCGCCCGTCCGGCGTGACCTCCTCGTTGGCCAGCACCGTGCCGAGGCCGGGACACCAGTTGACCAGCTCCTCGGAGCTGTAGGCCAGCCGGTAGCCGTCGATCACGGCCCGCCGCTCCCGTTCCGAAAATGAATCCCAGGGCACACCGCCCGGGGCGGGCCGGGCCCCGGACTCGAACTCGGCGATCAGGTCGGCGATCGGCCGGGCCTGCCCGGTCCGCTCGTCCACCCAGCTGTTGAAGATCTGCAGGAAGATCCACTGGGTCCACCGGTAGAACGAGACGTCGGTGGTGGCGATCTCCCGCCGGGCGTCGTGCCCCAGGCCCAGCCGGCGCAGCTGCCACCGCATGGTGGCCACGTTCGCCAACGTGGTCACCTGGGGGTGCTGGCCGGAATCGATCGCGTACTGCTCCGCGGGCAGGCCGAACGCGTCGTACCCGAGGGCGTGCACCACGTGCCGGCCGTTCATCCGCTGGTAGCGCGCCAGCACGTCGGTGCCGATGTAACCAAGCGGGTGGCCGACGTGCAGGCCCGCACCACTGGGATAGGGGAACATGTCGAGGACGTAGAACCTCGGCCGCCCCGCCACCCGGCCGAACCCGGCCGACAGCGAGCCCGTCGGGTTGGGGGAGTGGAACGTGCCTTCGGTCTCCCAGCGCCGCTGCCACCGCGCCTCGATCTCGTTCGCCAGCCGCGCACCATAGCGGAACGGCGGCGCCTCCCCCTCCGGCACGCCCGCCACGCCAGACACAGCCTCCTCCGGCACGCCCATCAGCCGCCGTCGGTGGTCAGCGCCGCGAGCAGGTCGTTCATCCGGGACACGAACGCGGCCGGGTCCTCGATCCGCGCGCCCAGCGTGAGCACGGCCTGGCTGAACAGCACGTGCGCCCAGTCATCCAGCTGCGGGTCGTCCAGCCGGTGGTTGAGCCGGGCCACCAGCGGATGCGCCGGGTTGATCTCCAGCACAGGCTGGCTGGGCAGCCCCGAGCCGCGCATCCGGCGCATCAGGTTCAGCTCGATGTCGGGCTCGTTGGCCACGATGCAGGCCGGCGAGGTGGTCAGCCGGCTGGTCACCCGCACGTCGTAGACCTGGTCGCCCAGCAGCTCCTTGAGCCGCGAGGTCAGCGCGGCGAACTCGGTGCCGGCCTGCTCCGCGGCCGCTTTCTCCGCCGCGTCGGCCAGGTCGCCGAGGTCCGCGGCGCCCTGCGCGACCGACTGCAGCCGGTGCCCGCCGAACTCCCGCAGTTCGGAGACGACCCAGCTGTCCACGGCCTCGGTCAGCAACAGCACCTCCACGCCCTTGGCCCGGAACGCCTCCAGGTGCGGGCTGCTGGCGGCGGCCGGCCCCGGGGCCAGCAGGTAGTAGATGCTGTCCTGGCCCTCCTTCATCCGCTCCACGTAGTCCGCGAGCGAGCTCAGCTCCCCGGCGCCGGACGTGGTGGTCGTGAAGCGCAGCAGCTTGGCCAGGTCCTCGCGGTTGGCGTAGTCCTCCGGTATGCCCTCCTTGAGCACCGCGCCGAACTGCCCCCAGAACGCGGCGTACTTCTCCGGCTCCTTCTCGGCCAGGTCGGCCAGCAGCTTCAGGGTCCGCTTGACCGCGGCGGACTTGATGTGGCTGACGGCGCGGCTGCCCTGGAGCAGTTCGCGTGAGACGTTCAGCGGCAGGTCGCTGGAGTCGACCACGCCGCGGATGAACCGGAGGTACTGCGGCATCAGCTGCCCCGTGTCGGACAGAATGAACACCCGCTGGACGTGCAGTTTGACGCCGTGCCCGGAGTCCGGGATCCACAGGTCGTAGGGGGCGGTGCCGGGGATGAACAGCAGCAGGGTGTACTCGTAGGTGCCCTCCACCTTGGCGTGCAGCCAGGCCAGCGGATCGGCGATGTCGCCGGTCAGATGCCGGTAGAAGTCCTTGTAGTCTTGCTCGCTGATCTCGCTCTTGGAGCGGGCCCACAGCGCGGAGGCCTGGTTGACGGGCTCGTCCGCCGCGGGTTCGCCGCCCTCGCCGCCCTCGGCGGCCTGCCCGGCGGGCTTCTCGGCCGGCATGACGATCGGCAGGCTGATGTGGTCGGAGTACTTCCGGATGATCGAGCGCAGCCGGTAGCCGCTCAGCAGGTCGTCCTCGCCGTCCCGCAGGTGCAGCACGATCGTGGTGCCGCGGGACGGCACCTCCGCGTTCTCCAGCGTGTACGCGCCGCGGCCGTCGGATTCCCAGCGGACCCCGTCCTCGGCGGGCAGGCCCGCCCGCCGGGTGGTCAGCACCACCCGGTCGGCCACGATGAACGCCGAATAGAACCCCACCCCGAACTGCCCGATCAGCGACGCGTCCGCCCGCTGGTCGCCGGTCAGCGCGTGCAGGAACTCCCGTGTCCCGGACTTCGCGATCGTGCCGATGTGCTCGATGACCTCGGCCCGGCTCATGCCGATGCCGTTGTCCGCCACGGTGATCGTCCCGGCGTCCTTGTCGTAGCTGACCCGGATCTGCAGCGGCCCCTCGTCCTCGGGCGATTCGGAACGCGCCAGCAGCTCCAGGCGCAGCCGGTCGATGGCGTCGGAGCCGTTGGAGATCAGCTCGCGCAGGAAGATTTCCTTGTTGCTGTACAGCGAATGCACCATCAGGTCGAGGATCTGGACGACCTCGGCCTGGAAACTAAAGCTCTCCGGGTCCGCCTGCGCGGTCATTGCGTGCCTGCCCCTCCGACGTAGCGTGATTGCAGGACCATAATCTCAGCTTCGGGCGGTGTAACCATGACGCATCGGGACGATGCAACCAGGGCGCAATCCCCGGGGGCGCGGCTGCGCGCCCTGCTCGCGGACGGCGGCCTCGTCATGGCCCCCGGCGTCTTCGACGGCCTGTCGGCGCACCTGGTCCGGCGCGCCGGGTTCCGCGCGGCCTACCTGACCGGGGCCGGGATCGCCGCCGCCGGATTCGGGCTGCCGGACATCGGCCTGGTCACCGGGTCGGAGATGGCCGAACGGGCCAGCATTGTGACCGGCGTGCTCGGCGGCCTGCCGCTGATCGCGGACGCCGACACCGGCTACGGCTCACCGCTCAACGTCGCGCGGACCGTGCAGGTCTACGAGAAGGCCGGGGTGGCCGCGATCCAGCTGGAGGACCAGGCGTTCCCCAAGCGCTGCGGTCACCTGCCCGGCAAGGAGGTGATCAGCGAGGCGGATTTCCTGGCCAAGCTCGGTGCCGCCCTCGATACCCGGGCCGACGCGCTGATCGTGGCCCGGACCGACGCCCGCGCCGTGCTGGGACTGTCCGCGGCGATCGACCGCGCCGGCGCCTACGCCCGGGCCGGCGCCGACCTGATCTTCGTGGAGGCGCCGCGCTCCGCCGAGGAGGTCGAGCGCATCGCCCGGGAGGTCAACGCGCCGCTGCTGATCAACATGGTGCAGGACGGCCTCACCCCGGACGCCGGCCCGGAGGTCCTGCAGTCCCTCGGCTACGCGATCGCGATCTACCCGGTGAACCTGCTGATGGCCGCGGCCAAGGGGATGATCGCGGCGCTGCAGCACCTCGGCGGGACAACCCCCGAAGTGACCGCCACCGGCATCGAAGCGCTGTTCGAGCTGGTCGGCCTGCGCGAATGGTCCGTCGTGGGTGACGCCTGGACGCGCGCGCAGGCCTGATCCGCTGCAGATGATTCGTAACGGGCTGCGCTCGACGTCCGTCTCCGTCCGGGCCGCCCCGCGGTGGGGGAGCGGGGCGTGCCCCGGCCGCCGGGACGCCGCTCCGGATCGGCCAGGACCTGGTCAGGACCCGGAGGAAGAGCCGTACTGAATGGGTACGTCGATGGTCTGGGTCTTCGACCAGGTGGCCGCGCCGTCGCGGAGCTGCCAGGCGGTCAGCGTGCCGCCGTCCGCGGCGAGCGCGTCGGTGGTGCCGGCCGCAGGCAGGGCCAGCGTGATGGCGCGCCCGGCGGGCAGCGCGGGCAGCCGCCGCCAGGAGGATCCGGGCCCGGCCAGGGTGGCTCCCCGGTTGCCGGCCAGCACGACGGCCACCCCGCCGCCGCTGCCGAACGAGGCGGACACCGCGAACGAGCCGCCCAGCCGCAGCACGGGGGACAGCGTCCAGTGCTGCCCGCCGTCGCTGGTCCACGCCGCGAGCAGGCTCGCGTCCGGCGGGCCGCCCGCCTCCAGGAGGGCGACGTCCCGGGTGCCGATCCGGGTCAGCCGGGCGACCTGGACGGTGCGGCCGGCCAGCGCGGCGGGCAGGGCCGGGCCGGCCTGGTGCCAGCTGCCGCCGGTGTAGCCGAAGATGCCCGCCGTGCCCGCCCGGCCGCAGGTGCCGGCCACCAGCGGTGTGCCCGACGGGGTATAGGCGGCCGCGGTCAGCCCGGTCAGCGCGCAGCCCCGCGCGGCGGGCGCCGCCGCCAGGGAGTGCTCGCTGGCCAGCGTGGTCCAGTTGCCGTTGCCGTCGGAGAAGACGTCGGCGGTGTGGTTCTGGCTCAGCGCGATCAGCTGGCCGCCGGGGGCCGCCGCCAGCGCGTCGGCCTCGTTGGCCAGGCCGGACTCGGGCGGCAGGGTGGCCCAGCTGTGGCCCCCGTCGGCGGTGGTGGTGATGGGCGAGAAGCTTAGGTCCAGGCTGGGCCGCACCCCAGCGGTCAGCGTCCCCGCGGTTGCGCCGCCGCCCGCACCGCGCCCGGGCCCGGCCCCGGACCGGCCGGCCCCAGATCCGCCGGCCCCGGCCCCGGATCCGCTCTGGCCGGCCACCAGGATGGCGCCGTTGGTCGCGATGTCCGGCGGGGTGGCCAGCGCCCAGCGGCTGCTGCGCGCGGGCAGCCGGAACAGCTGCCAGAACTCGTTCGGCCCGGCGGCCGCGCCCATCGGCACGGTGGCCCAGGTCGCGCCGGCCAGGGGCACGGAGGACATCGCCGACAGCGGGACCGCCGGCGTGCTGGATACCTGCGCGTGGCCGGGTACGGTGCCGCATCCGGCCAGCCCGGTGCCGGCCGCCAGCACCGCCCCGGCCGCCAGCATCGCGGCCTGGGCGGGCCGTCGCGGCCAGCCCGCCGCCCGCCGCCACCTGGTCATGAACTGCCCGGTGATGAGCCGCCCGGTCATGAACTGCCCGGTCATGAACTGCCCGATCATGAACTGCCCGGTCATGAACTGCCCGGTGATGAACTGCCCGGTCATGAACTGCCCGGTGATGAGCCGCCTGGTCATGAACCGCCTGGTCATGAGCTGTGCAGCGTCTGGGTTGCCGCGTCGGCCAATTCGGTCGCGAAGGACGACTCCGTGGGCGCCGTGCCGGGCCCCGGGTCCATGTCCAGTTCCTCCCGCAGCACGCCCTTCGTGTCGATGACGAAGGCGATGTCGTTGTGCCCGAGCATCGCCCCCGCGGGCAGCGTTTCCGCGGGAACGCCGTAGGCGCGGTACACCTGCCTGAGCCGGGCCGGGCTGCTGGTCAGGTACTTCCAGTCCGGGATGCCGCCCAGGTTTTCCTGCCGGTTGAAGGCGCGGACGTAGTCGACCTGGCTGTACAGCGGGTTCACGTCGATCGCGATCAGCTTGACGTGCGGGTCGGCGGGGCCGAGCAGCAGCCCGGCCTGCCGGAACTCCTGCGCGATGAGCGGGCAGTCGGACACGCACACCGGGTCAAGGAACGTCAGCAGCACCACCTGGCCGCGCAGGCTGGACAGCGTGACCGGCTTGCCGCCCTGGTCGGTCAGCGTGAAGCCGGGGGCGGGGATGTTGATCGGGCTGGCCGGGCCGTCGATCGACTGGGCCAGGATGGTGCTGGCCGCCGGGGCCGTCTGCGCGGCCGCCATCGGCGCGGCGCCCAGCACGATCACGCCGAACGCGCCGAGTGAGATCATCGTGCCGAACGTGGCGGCGGTGATCGACCGGTGCAGCGCAGCGGGCCGGAACCGGTCCCGCCAGGGCGGCGTCACCGTGCCCGGTTCCGCGTCGCCCGTCCCGATGCCCCTCCCGCCCAGCCCCGCGGCTACTGGCCCGGCCGCCGGCTCCGCAGCCGCCGGGACCGGGGCCGGGGTGGCCGGCTCGGTCGCGGTCGCCGCCTCGGCCGGCCGGGTCAGCGCCAGCCAGCCACCGGCCGCCAGCAGGACCATCGGGATCATGCTGTTCGGGTCGGTGCCCAGCCCGCCGAGGAAACCGAAGTCCTCCACCAGCACCCAGTCGGCCAGGCAGAATACGGCGAACGCGGCCAGCGCCGGCCGGATCACCGCGCGCCGCCCGGATAGGAAGGCCAGGCCGGTCGCGGCCAGCACGAGCACCGCGACCAGGTTGACCGCGAATCCGCTGCCGCGCACGACCGATTCGAAGCCGGACACCAGGTCGTACAGGAATCGCGGCTGCGTCACCTGCGTCATCGTCTGGATCATGCTGGTCAGCGTGCCCGGCTGGCCATTCTGGCTGCCCTGCCAGAAGCCCCGCCCCGGCCAGGCTTGCAGCACGGCCATCCCGGTCAGGAACAGCCCGAAGCCGGCCAGCACGGCGCGGCCCAGCCGCGGCGTCCGCCAGCTGCGCTCCGGCAGCGCCAGCAGCCCGCCCGCGACGGCGTAGAGCAGCGCCGCTCCCGGGGCACCGAACAGCCAGGTCAGCCCGGGTGCGAAGATCCCGCCGAAGGCCTCGCCGAACACCCACACGATCAGGCCCCAGGCCACGCTGGCCAGCCCGGCGAGCCGGCCGGAGATGCCGCGCGGCGCGGCGAGCAGCCACAGCCCGATGCCCACCTGGATCCACACCGCCGCGGCGCCCGCCTGAACCGGGTGGTAGGACCAGGCGGTCCCGGCCCAGTTGACCAGGTGCTGGACCCAGGCCGGGGAGCTGGCCGCGGCGGGCTGGATGACCTGGGACGGCAGGCCCGCCGCCATCCCCGGCTGAGCCTGCAGCAGCCCGTCGAGCAGCCACAGCAGGCCGAAACCGATCCGCAGCACCCGGTGCGCGACCGGCTCGGCGGGCCGCCGGGCCGTTCCCTGGCCGTCCGGGTTCTGCCGCTCCCGGACGCTGACCCAGATCACCGACAGCACCGCGAAGATCGCCAGGGCGATGATCGCCTGGTGCAGGAGGGCCGACCGGAACGCGGCCACCACCGTCGGGTCATCGACGTTCAGGCCGCTGTTCATGCCGGGCATGGCCTCTGCCGACCTCCACGATTCACGCCGCGATTTGGGGCCGCGCCCCGTTACGGGCTCCTGGTGCGGCCAGCCTACAACTACGAACGGTAGTAAGCTGATCTGCCGTCACTAATGACATAACGGACCCGCGGTCATCTGCGTTCATCCTAGGGAGGCGACGACGTAGTGCGCCGAGCCTGGCGAGTGCGGGCCGCCAGCTGCCTGCGGCCGGCCCGGGCCGTCTGCGCCGGCCTGGCCGGGGCGTGCGCGGCCGTGGTGCTGCTGGCCGGATGCGGCGGCCCGGCCGGGAACGGCACGCAGGCCGCCGGGAAGCCGTCCGGTCATGGCCCGGCGGTGACGATCATGGCCCGTTCGCTGCCCACCGTCGGCATGGTGCTCGTCACCGCGAAAGGCTACGCGCTGTACATGTTCGCGCCCGACAATCACCGGTCCGTGACCTGCACCGGGGTGTGCGCGGGAACCTGGCCGCCGGTCACGCTGCCGGCCGGCGGCTCGCTGGCCGCCGGCCCCGGTGTCTCGGCGTCCCTGCTCGGCAGCGATCCCGGTCCGGCAGGAGGCCGGGTGGTCACCTACGACGGCTGGCCGCTGTACACCTACACCGGCGACATTGACGCCGGGCAGGCCACCGGCCAGGACATCGACCTCAACGGCGGCGACTGGTACGTGCTGCGCCCGTCCGGCCAGCCGCTGATCCCGCGCCCGTGACCGGCTCCGATCCCGCGCCCGTGACGGGCTCCGCCGGCCCGGCCGGATCACCGCCGCCGTCCCGCCCGCCGCGGGCCACCCGCCGGGCCGTGCTGCTGGCCGGCGGCGGCCTGGCCGTGGGCGCGGCCGGGACGGGGGCCGCCTGGGCGCTGACCGGGCCGTCCGCGGCCGCGCCGGACCCGCCCGCGCCGTCCGCCGTCGTGCCGCCCGACGACGACCTGATGCGCGAGCACGGCGTGCTCAAGCGCGTGCTGCTCTGCTACCGGGAGATGACCAGCCAGGTCCAGGCCGGGGGCTCGCTCAGCCCCCGGCACCTGCACGACGCCGCGCTGGTCATCCACGACTTCATCGAGGGCTTCCACGAGGGGCTGGAGGAGGGGTTCGTCTTCCCGCGGCTGCGGCAGGCCGGGCGGGTCACCGAAACCGTCAGCACGCTGCTCGTCCAGCACGCGCGAGGCCGGGTACTGACCCAGTTCATCCTGGCCCACGCCACCGCCGCCGGGGTGGCCAGCCGGGGCGTGCGGGGCGAGCTGGCCGCGGCGATGCAGGCGTTCGTCCGGATGTACGAGCCGCACGAGGCCCGCGAGGACACCGTGGTGTTCCCCGCCTTCCGGCAGCTGATCAGCCCGGAGGAATTGGCCGGCCTGGGCCAGCACTTCGCCGACCTGGAGCATCAGCAGTTCGGCCAGGACGAGTTCACCGCGATGGTCGGCCGGGTGGCCGCGATCGAGCAGGCGCTCGGCATCTACGACCTGACCCAGTTCACCCCCGACGTCACCGCCTACCAGCCGCCCCAGTAGCGGCTGCCGGCGGCCGCCGCGCTGCCGCCGCGCGTAGCGCCCGGGCGGGCCGGTCAGGGGGTCCCGGGCGCCGACACGTCCGCGGTGACGGCGATCCGGCCCGCCCGCCGGAAGGTCAGCGTCAGCGGCACGGCGGCGTCGTTCTCGTACCTCACCGGATCCGTGAGCACCACGTCGTTGCCGAACGGGGTCAGCGTGACCGTGCCCCCGGCCGGGATCGCCAGCCCGCGGACCACGGTGCCGGGAACCTCCGGCCCGCTGCGCCGGACCAGCACGATGCGGTGCGCGATCGGGCTGCTGACCGACAGCAGCTCGTCCGCCTTCCGGCCCGGGTTCCAGATGGTCAGGAAGGTGCCGGCCGGGCCGGACGGGGCGGCCGCGGCGGTGAAGCCGCGCATCGGGACCGCGGCCTGCGTGACCTGGACCCGCTGCGCGGCGATGCTGCCCGCGCCGCCGCTGGCGACCCAGGCCGAGAGCAGCCCGGTGAGCACGGCGGCGCAGATCACCGGCCCGGCGGCGGCCCGGGCCAGATCCTGCAGCCAGCCCGCCCAGTGGCCCGGGCCCGGGTGTTCCGGAGCCGGCTGGCTGGGGCCGGGCGCCCCGGGACCTGCCGGGCGCCCGGTCGTCGCGGCCGCGCTCATCCGGCCCTCCGGGCGCCGGGTACCGCCGCGGTGCGCGCGGCCTGCCGGCGCCGCCCGAACCGGCGCAGCTGCAGGCTGTTGCCGGTGACGATCAGCGAGCTGGCGGCCATCGCGATCCCGGCGAACAGCGGATTGAGGTAGCCGAGCGCCGCCGCCGGGATCGCGATCACGTTATAGCCGAAGGCCCAGATGAGGTTGCCCCGGATGACGGCCAGCGTGGCCCGGGCCAGCAGCAGCGCCTCGGCGATCGTGTCCGGGTCCCCGTTGACCAGGGTCAGGTCGGCGGCGCCGATGGCGGCGTCGGTCCCGGTCCCGGCGGCCATGCCCAGGTCGGCCTGCGCCAGCGCGGCCGCGTCGTTGACGCCGTCGCCGACCATCGCCACGGCGTACCCCTCGCCCTGTAGCCGACGGATCTTCGCGGCCTTCTCCTCCGGCCGGACCCGCGCGAAGACGTTCTGCTCCGGGATCTTCAGCTGCGCGGCCACCGCGTGCGCCGCGCGCTCGCTGTCCCCGGTGAGCAGCGCGGTAGCCAGGCCCAGCCGCTGGATGCGGGCCACCGCGGCGGCGCTGCCGGGCCGCAGCGTGTCCGCGACCACGATCGTGGCGCGCACCGCGTCGTCCCAGCCGGCCAGCACCGCAGTCTGGCCGGCGCTCTCCGCGGCCGCGGCGGCCCGGCGCAGCGGCACCGGCACGACCAGCCCGAGCTCCGTGAACAGGCCGGGGCGGCCGACGGTGACGGTGCGCCCGTCCACCACGCCGCGGACTCCGGCTCCGGGCAGCGGCGTGAAGCCGGTGACCGGGAGCAGGCCGCCGAGACGGGCGGCGGCGTCCCGCGCGATCGCCTGCCCGATCGGGTGCTCGGACGCGTCCTCCACCGCCCCGGCCAGCCGCAGCGCCTCGTCCTCGCCGGTGCCCGCCGCGGTGGTGATCGCCTGCAGCCGCATGCTGCCGGTGGTCAGCGTGCCGGTCTTGTCGAACACGACGACCCGGACGTGCCGGGCCGCTTCCAGCGCGCGGGCGCTCTTGACCAGGATGCCCAGCTCGGCGCCGCGGCCCACCGCGGCCAGCAGGGCGGTCGGGGTGGCCAGGCCCAGCGCGCACGGGCAGGCGACCACCAGGACAGCCACGGCCGCGCCGCCGGCCGCGGTCAGGCGCAGCCCGGCGCCCAGCCAGAATCCGAGCGTGACCACCGCGAGGCTGATCACGCACGGGACGAAGACCGCGGCGACCCGGTCGGCCAGCCGCTGCGCGGACGCCTTGGTGCCCTGCGCCTCGCCGACCAGCCGGGTGATCTGCGCCAGCAGCGTGCCCGCGCCGACGCGGGTGGCCCGCACGACCAGCCGCCCGCTCATGTTCAGCGTCGCGCCGGTCACCTCGTCCCCGGGGCCCACCTCGGCCGGCGTGGACTCCCCGGTGACCAGCGACGCGTCGACGGCCGAACGGCCCTCGGTGATCACGCCGTCGGTCGCGATCTTCTCGCCGGGCCGGACCACGAACAGCTCCCCGGCCTCCAGGGTCTCCACCGCGACCCGCTGCTCGGTGCCGTTCCGCAGCACGGCGACGGTCTTGGCGCCGAGCCCCGCCAGCCCGGTGAGCGCGGCCCCGGACCGGGCCCGGGCGCGGGCCTCCAGGTAGCGGCCGGCCAGCACGGCGGCGGGGACCCCCGCGGCCACGTCCAGGTACAGCGGATGGCTGCCCGCCAGGCCGAACGACGAGGTGAGCGACATCCGCATGGACATGTCGCCGCCAGAGGTGAACAGCGTCCAGACCGACCAGCCGAACGACGCGGCTATCGCCATGCTGACCAGGGTGTCCATGGTCGCCGCGCCGTGGCCGAGCCCCATCCAGGCCGTCCGGTGCAGCGGCCAGGCCCCCCATACCGCCACCGGCGTGGCCAGCACCAGGCTCACCCACGGCCAGCCGCTGAACTGCACGGCCGGCACCATGGCCAGCACGATCACCGCGACGGCCAGCGGGACGCAGACGGCCAGCCGCCGTCCCAGCGCGCGGGCCGCCTCGTTCGCGGCCTGGTCGTCCGGCCTGGTATCGGCGGCGGGGGCCTCGGCCGAGTACCCGCAGGATTCGATCACGCCGATCAGCTCGGCGGGCTCACGGCCGCCCATGTCCGAGAAGTAGGCGCGCCCGGTGGCGTAGTTGACGCTCGCGGTCACTCCGTCGAGCTTGTTCAGCCGCCGTTCGATCCGCGCCGCGCACGAGCCGCAGCTCATCCCGCCCACGATCAGCTCAGCCTGAACGCGGGTCCCGGCCCCGGTTTCCCCGGTCCGCATCTCGCTCACCGGCGGACCCGCCTGCTCGCCGTCACGCCCACGTCACGGGCCGCCCATGTTCATCGAGCCGCCCATGCCTCCGCCGCCCGTCCCTCCGCCCGTGCCTCCGCTGCCCGTGCCTCCGCTGCCCGTGCCTCCGCCGCCCGGGTTCGCTGGCCCGGGGCTGGACGTTCCGGACGAGGGCGAGCCCACGGTGACGGGCCCCAGGTGCGCCCCGGCGGCGTACGCGCCGATGAAGATCACCGCGAGCAGGAACAGGAACCCGCACAGCTTCGCGGCCGGGCTCACCGGGACATCGCCTTCCTTCCTGCTGCACACTGGTGACTGCCACTAAGGTATCGCCGCTGGTGTCGGTCATCCTGCCTGGCGTTAAAATCCCGGACTGCGGGAACGCGGCCGGACCGCACGAAAACGCTGGCCATGGGTGACCTTGGCGATCGGGCTCGTTTACATAGAGGAGGCGGACGGGCTGATGCTCCATCCTCTGCGCTCCCGCCCCGCCACCACGGGACCGCCCGGTCGCCCGGAAACGCGGGAGATCGAGCTCACGATCGACGGCATGACCTGCGCGGCGTGCGCCGTCCGGATCGAGAAGAAGCTCAGCAAGATCAGCGACGTCACCGCGGCGGTGAACTATGCGACCGCCACCGCCCGCGTCACCGCGCCGTCCGCCGTCAGCGTGCAGGCGCTCACCGCCGCGATCGAGGCCGCCGGGTACTCAGCCCGGGACACCAGCGGGCCGGACACGGGGGAGCTGGCGGCCGGGCGGGACACCGCGTACCTGCGCCGCAGGCTGATCGTGGCCCTCATCTTCTTCGTCCCGCTCACCGATCTTTCCCTGCTGCTGTCGCTGGTGCCGGCCGACCGGTTCCCCGGCTGGCGCTGGGTCCTCGTCGCGTGCGCGGCGCCCGTGGCACTGTGGGCCGCGTGGCCGTTCCACCGGGCCGCGCTGAAGAACGCCCGGCACGGCGCCGCCTCGATGGACACCCTCGTCTCGCTGGGCATCATCGCGGCCTGCGGGTGGTCCGTTTACGCGATGTTCGCGCTCGACCGCGGCCGGTCCGCCGAGGGTGTCTGGTGGCAGCTCACGCATGGTTCCGGCGGCGGCATCTATCTGGAGGTCGCCGCCTCGGTGACCACGTTCCTGCTGGCCGGGCGGCTGTACGAGGCGCGGGCCCGGCGGATCGCCGGGGCGGCCATGCGCGAGCTGGCGGCCGCCGGTGCCAAGGACGTCTGCGTGCTGGAAACGGACGGGACCGAGCGCCAGGTCCCGGCCGGCCGGCTGCGCCCGGGTGACATGTTCGTCGTCCGGCCCGGCGAGACCATCGCCGCGGACGGCACCGTGCTGTTCGGGCAGACCGCGGTAGACCGCAGCATGATGACGGGGGAGTCGGTGCCCGCGGACGCGGGCGAAGGGGACAGTGTCGTCGGCGGGACCATCGCGCTGACGGGGCGGCTCGTCGTCCGGGCCGTCAAGGTCGGGCGCGACACCCAGCTCGCCCACCTGATCAGGCTGGTTGAGCAGGCCCAGGCGGAGAAGGCGGCCATCCAGCGGCTGGCGGACCGCATCTGCGGGGTGTTCGTCCCGATGGTCCTGGCCTTCGCGGTGCTCACCCTGGCCGGGTGGCTGCTCGCGGGCAGCCCCGCCGGGCACGCGGTCAGCGCCGCGCTCGCGGTGCTGATCATCGCGTGCCCGTGCGCGCTCGGCCTGGCCACCCCGGCCGCGCTGGTGGCGGCGTCCGGGCGCGGCGCGCAGCTCGGCATTTTCATCAAGGGCTACCAGGCGCTGGAGTCGTCCCGGTCGGTCGACACGGTCGTGCTGGACAAGACCGGCACCGTCACCACCGGCCGGATGTCGCTGGCCGGCGTCGAGACCGTGGCCGGCACCGAACGGGCCGAACTGCTCCGCTACGCCGGCGCGGTGGAGCAGGCGTCCGAGCATGCGGTGGCCGTAGCCATCACCGCCGCCGCGCGGGCGGAGGCCGGCTCGCTGCCGCCGGCCGAACGTTTCCGGGCGCTGCCCGGGCTCGGCGCCTCCGGTGCCGTCGGGGGCCACGACGTCGTCCTCGGCCGCGCGGCCCTGTTCGCCGAACGGAGCCTCACCGTTCCGGACCGCCTGGCCGTGCGATGCCGCGGCTGGGAACGGGACGGCTGCACCACGGTGCTGGCCGGCTGGGACGGCCTCGTCCGCGGCGCGATCGCGGTCACCGACACCGTCAAGCCGTCCGCCGCGGCCGCCGTCGCCGAACTGCGCGGCCTCGGCCTGCACCCGGTCCTGCTGACCGGGGACAACGAGGCCACCGCCCGGGCCGTCGCCGCCGCCACGGGAATCGACGAGGTCATCGCCGGGACGCTGCCCGCCGGCAAGGCCGCCATGATCAGGGATCTGCAGGCCCGGGGACGCTCCGTGGCCATGGTCGGGGACGGCGTCAACGACGCTCCCGCGCTGGCCGCGGCCGATCTGGGGCTGGCCCTCGGCTCCGGCACGGACGTCGCGATCTGCGCTGCCGACCTGATCCTGCTGCGCGACGACCTGGGCGTCGTCGCGGACGCGATCCGGCTCGCGCGCGGCACCTTCCGCACCATCCGGCGCAACCTCGGCTGGGCGTTCTGCTACAACCTCGCGGCCCTGCCGCTGGCCGCGCTCGGCCTCCTGAACCCGGTCTTCGCCTCGGCCGCGATGACGCTGTCGTCGGTTTTCGTGGCCTGGAACAGCCTGCGGCTCGGCCGCTTCCGGGTCCGGGTACGGGCCGCGCCGCCCAGCCGCCCGGCTGCCGTCCCTCAGCCGGGCCAGGCCGCTTGATCAGGTTGATCAGGCCGGAAGCGCCGTCATACTGAGGTTGACTGGGCGATGACGAGGACGAGGCACCAGGCCGGAGGGTCCGCATGTACGGGTACAGCCACGACAAGGACAACTACCTCAGGCGGCTGCGCCGCATTGAGGGCCAGGTGCGCGGCTTGCAGCGGATGATCGAGGATGACAAGTACTGCATCGATATCCTCACTCAGGTGGCGGCGGCGACCAAGGCCCTGCAGTCGGTCGCGCTCGGCCTGCTGGAGGAGCACCTCAGCCACTGCGTCACCGAGGCGGTGGCCGAAGGCGGCGACGGCGCGGCCGAGAAGGTCCGTGAGGCCTCCGAAGCCATCGCCCGCCTCGTCCGCTCTTGACCGGCCCGCGCGGGACACCGCCGCCCGCCCGGGCCCCGCACACTGACCACACGGGAAGGACCCCGATGGCAACGACCACCTTGAAGGTGACCGGCATGACCTGCGGGCACTGCGTCAACGCCGTGACCAGCGAGCTCAGCGGCCTCGACGGCGTCACCGCCGTGACCGTCGACCTGGTGCCGGACGGCGTCTCCCTGGTCACCGTGACCAGCGCCACGCCCCTCCCGGCCGGCGCCGTCACCGAGGCGCTCGACGAGGCCGGCGGCTACCTCCTCACCGCCCCCTGACGCCCGCCCGCGCCCCATGGCTGACGCCGATGACGTACGCCGCCTGGCGCTGGCCTTGCCCGGGGTGGCGGAGGTCGACAGCGACGGCTTCGATTTCCGGGTCGACGGCAAGGGGTTCGTCTGGTCCTACCCCGAGCGCAGGCCGGGCCAGCGCCGCGTCATCCGGACCGACATCGCGGTGCTGTTCGTCGGCGACGAGGCCGAGAAGCAGGCTCTCCTGCTCGGCGAGCCCGGGATCTTCTTCACCGCGCCCGGTTACGACGGCTGGCCCCTGGTGCTGGTGCGGCTGGCGGAGGTGGACGCCGGACGCCTGGAAGAACTGGTGACCGACGCGTGGCGGATGCGCCGGGATTACCGGCGTCGTTTTTCCGTGCATGCTGCGGAATAACGACGCCGATCATGGTGGGACGCTCGCCGGGCAGCGGCGACGTTCGGGCTGTCCTGGAAGTGCCGGCGAGGAGGGCGCTGAATAACCCTGTTCGTGATCAAGTCGCAGGTCGCTGACCTGCAGTTTTACGAACGTGATCACGCAAATTTAGGCCTTATTCAGCAGGCTCCTAGCGGGCGATGAGCTCGGCGAGGGCCGCGTCCAGGCGGCCCGAGCGGGCCTCCTCGATGAGCACCGCGAACTGGTCCGCGCTCATCTGCACGCGCTGGCCGAAGTCGTCGCTGATGACGATTGCCCGCTCCGGGGGCGCTTCGTGATCGACGAACAGCTCCGGGCAGCCGCAGCTGCACTGGCCGCAGAGCAGCGCGAATCGGGTGAGACGCTCGGCGTCATCCATAAACGGGCTCCATTCCGGGGGTGTTCCTCGGCGATATCGAACCGAGCGTCACACGGCGTTAACTGTTCGTCAAGCCCTTTGCCCCCATGAAATCCCGGCCATGCCCCCATGAAATCCCGGCCATTCCGCCCAGCCAATTCTGCTGATACCCCCGCCGGGTTTAAATGATACCCCCCGAGGGTTTTGCTGATACCCAGCCCTGGTTCCCTTAATACGGCCTGGGGGTTTACCGGGCCCTTCTCGCGGGAGCTGCCCCAGTCCGTCAAGACCCAATGAACTGGGACTTTGCCCAGGATCAAGGCAATTCAATAACTTACTAACCGGTCTGCGTTGCAGCGTGATTAAATGCCCTCTACTGTTTTATTCAATTGTCCCAGGCGTCCCCTGCGGAATCCCGGCCAGCTTTCCGGCATTCCCGGCTGGGCGCCTGGTCCGGTACGAGCGGGGAAGGGTGGTATGAGCGATATCGCCGTGGGCCGGGACCGGCCGGGCATGACCGCAGCGGCAGCGCCAGCGACGGCGCCGGACGTGCGGCGGATCCTGCAGCTGGTGCTGGCCGCGATCTGGCTGCTCGACGGTGTGCTGCAGTACCAGTCGTTCATGTTCACCAAGGCGTTCGGGCAGATGATCGGGGGCACGTCGTCCGGTAACCCCGGTGTCGTCGCCCGCCCGATCAACTGGAACGCGACCCTCGTCGAGCACCACCTGGTCCTGGTGAACACGATCTTCGCCACCATCCAGCTGCTGATCGGCCTGGGGATTGCCTGGCGGCCCACGGTCCGGCTGGCGCTGGCCGCCTCGATCGCCTGGTCGCTCGGGGTGTGGTGGTTCGGCGAGGGCCTCGGCGGCGTACTGAGCGGCGCGGCGAGCCCGTTCAACGGCGCTCCCGGCGCGGTGATCATCTACGCGCTGCTGGCCGTCCTGCTCTGGCCCGCCGACCGGATCACGGTTTCCGGAGCGCCGGCCCCGTTCGTGGCGGCCCGGGCGGTCGGGGCCACCGCGGCCCGCGTGCTGTGGCTGGTGCTATGGGGCAGCCTGGCCTACTTCGCGCTGACTCCGGCCAGCCGGGCGCCGCAGGCGCTGCACGACATGGTCGCGGGCATGGCGGACGGGGAGCCCGGCTGGCTGGCCGCCCTGGACAAGCACGCGGCCGCCCTGGCCGCCCACCAGGGACTGGCCGCCTCGATCGTGCTGGCCGTCGCGCTCGTCATCGTCGCTGTCGGGGTCTACCTGCCGCCCTCGCTGGCCAGGGCCACGCTGATCCTGGCCATCGTGGTGGCCGCGGTCATCTGGGTGTTCGGCGAGGCGTTCGGCGGGATCCTGACCGGCGGCGCCACCGACCCGAACTCCGGCCCGCTGCTCGCCCTGCTGGCCCTGGCCTACTGGCCCGTCGCCACCGCCGCCGTGCCGCGGGCCGGCCGCCCGCTGGCTGATGAACGCCCGGAAGGGATATCGGCATGAACATTCCCGCCTGGATCCTGGACATCTTCGCCGCGGTCATGCTGCTGGTCGCCGCGGTGAGCGCCGGGCAGCTGGCCGTGGCCCGCGCCTGGACGCGAGCGGGCGCCCGGGACGCCGACATCGCCGGTTCCCATCTGCTGATGGGTATCGCCATGGCGGGCATGCTGGTGGCCAGCCTGAGCACCCTCCCGAACGTCGCCTGGGAGGCGGTCTTCGCGGTCATGACGGCCTGGTTCGCCTGGTGCCTGTGGCGGGAGAGCCGAGGGCGCGGCGCCGGCGCGCTGGCCCGGGGCCACCACGCGCCGCACCTGGTGCACAGCGCGGCGATGCTCTACATGTTCGCCGCGCTCGCGGGCCCGTCTTCGGGCGGCGGCTCCGGGATGTCCGGCATGGCGGGCGGTTCGTCCGGCGGCATGCAGACGCTGCACGCGCCCACGCTGGCGTTCGTCTTCGTGCTGCTGCTGATCGCCTACACGGTCCGCGACCTGGACCGGCAGGCCGGCGCGGACGGGTACTTCCACGTCGTCGGCCGGCGTTTCATCCCCGCCGGGCCCGCGCTGGCCACCGCGGGCGCGGCGGAGACCGCGTCCGCTGTCCTACCCGCGGGCAGCGACGGCGCCGTCGCGACCGTGGCCCAGCCCCGGGCCGCCCAGGCGGTGGAGACAGCCGCCACCCCCGAGGCCGCCCAGGCGGCGGAGACAGCCGCCACCCCCGAGGCCGGTCACGCCGAGCCTGTCACGGAACGGCTGCTGCTCTCTCCCGCCGTGGTGAAGGGCTGCCGGGTGGCGATGGGCGTCACCATGGCTTTCATGCTGATCATCATGATGTGAGCGTCCACCTCGTGACAGCGACACGCAATGGCCTAGTTGCAGGTCATATGTTATTGCAAATAAGTTGCAACTCTCCCTAGACTGGCTCTGCCCAGGACGATCTAGGGGAGGCATGAGCCTATGGCTGATCCGCTCGCCCGCCTGGCTGCGATCCGGCGAGGGCTCAGCCCGGCAGAGTGGACCAGGGTGGGCGCGATGACCGCCACCGTCGTCGGGCTGAACGTGATCGGCTGGGGGATGCTGGCCGCCGCGCTGGGCGGGCATTACCACATCAGCAAGACGACGGTCTTCGGCGTCGGCACCGGGGCGCTGGCCTACACCCTCGGCATGCGGCACGCCTTCGACGCCGACCACATCGCCGCGATCGACAACACCACCCGCAAGCTCGTCGGCGAGGGGAAGCGGCCGCTGTCGGTCGGGTTCTTCTTTTCCCTCGGCCACTCCAGTGTCGTGTTCGCGCTCGCGGTGCTGCTCAACTTCGGCATCCGCGGCCTGGATGAGCAGGTCAAGAACGGCAGCTCGCACCTGCAGTACACGACCAACATCATCGGCACCTGCGTGTCCGGGTTCTTCCTGTTCCTGATCGCGGCGTTCAACGTCGTCATCCTGGCCGGCATCCTGAAGGTGTTCCGCGAGATGCGGTCCGGCGCCTACGACGACGAGCAGCTGGAGGAGCAGCTCAACAAACGCGGCCTGATGAACCGGTTCCTCGGCCCGCTGGCCCGCCGGGTGGACACCCCGTGGAAGATGTACCCGATCGGGTTCCTGTTCGGCCTGGGCTTCGACACCGCCACCGAGGTCGCGCTGCTGGTGCTGGCGGGCACCGCCGTCGTCGGCGGCCTGCCGTTCTACGCCATCTTGTCGCTGCCGATCCTGTTCGCCGCCGGGATGAGCCTGTTCGACACGATCGACGGCTGCTTCATGAACTTCGCCTACGACTGGGCGTTCGCCAAACCGGTCCGCAAGGTCTACTACAACCTGACCATCACCGGCCTGTCGGTGTTCGTCGCCGTGTTCATCGGGGCCACCGAGCTGCTCGGCCTGCTCGCCCAGGACACCAACCTGAACGGCTCGTTCTGGTCGTTCATGGCGAACTTCAACATCAACACGGCCGGGTTCGTTATCGTCGGGGTGTTCGTGGTGACCTGGATCATCGCCCTGGCCGTCTGGCGGTTCGGCCGCATCGAGCAGAAGTGGGACACCCGCCCGGCTGTCACCACCGACACCCCGGACTGACCGGTGACCCGGCCACGCGCTGGCTCAATGTGACGGGGCCGGGACAGCGCGTTCCCGCGTGCGCTACGATCCCTCGGGTTAGGCAAGGCTAACCTTGGATGGAGTGAGCGTGCGGCTGCACCTGATCGCCTCCAAGCCGACCGATTCGGTGATCCACGGCTTCCTGCCCGCCGCCGGACGTCTCGGGCTCGAGGTCCTCGTGCTCACCGACCAGCCCGTGGCGCACGAGCACGCCATCGCCCAGGCTCACGGGCCGCTGCGCCCCGGGGCGCTGCCCGGCACGATTCCCGGGGGCACGATCCCCGGGGGGACGGCTTCGGTGGCCCCCCATGCGGCCCCGGCCAGCCCCGGCCCGGTGCCCCCCACCACAGCGACGGCCATCCCCGGCCCGGTGCCCCGCAGTACGGCCCCCACCGCCCCCGCCCCGTTGCCCGTTCGCGTCGTAGGCTGCGATCCCTGGGACGTGCGGGCGCTGATCGCCACGATGGCCCTGATGCCCGCGCCCGCCGCCGTCTTTACCAACTCCGATCATCTGCAGACCCAGACCGCGCTGGCCGCCGGCTACCTCGGCCTGCCCGGCAAGGACTGGCGCTCGGCGCTGCGGGCCAACGACAAGGCACTGATGCGGCACCGGCTGGCCGATTCCGGTACCGAACGAGTCCAGGTGAGCGTCCTCACTCCCGCAGGGCCGCCACCCCCCGGGCTGCGGTATCCGCTCGTGCTCAAGCCTGCCACCGGAGTGGCCAGTGAAGACGTCGTGCTGGTGCACAACGAGGACGAACTGGCCCGGCGCAGCGCGGAGATCTTCGGCCGCCGGCCCGGCGAGCGCCTGGTCGCCGAGGAGTACCTGACCGGGACGCTGCGCACGATGGAGACTCTGGGCGACGGCGTGACGACCTGGGTGCTGGGCGGTTTCCGCACGGACCTGTCGGCGCCGCCGTTCTTCATCGAGGAACGGCTGACCTGGGACCCGCCGCCACCCGGCGGGGAGGCGTACGTCCGGGCCGCGCTCGGTGCGCTGGGGGCCGGGTTCGGCGCCTGCCACACCGAATACGTGCTGGGCGCCGGCCGGGAGCCCCGGCTTATCGAGGTGAACGACCGGCTGATCGGGGACCACGGCGACTTCCTGCTGTCCGACCTGCTCGGCGTGGACCTGTTCGAGCTCACCCTGCGGGTTCATCTCGGCCAGCCACTGCCGCCCGTGCCCCCGCGGGCTCGCGGCCACGCGATCACCGAATGCGCCGTGGCGGACCGGGCCGGAACTCTGGTGACGTCACCGCCGCGCGGCCCGCAACCGGACGCCGAGCCGGGGGTCGCCCTGACCTACTGGCCGCTGCGCAAGCCAGGGGACCGCATCCGGCTGACCCACACCAACCGCGACTACCTGGGCGTGATCTGTGCCCTCGGCCCGGACCGGGCGGCCGTGGCCCGCTCCGTGGCCGCTTTCCGTGCCTCCGGCCGCTGGGCTATCGACGCGGAGCCCCAGCCGTGACCGCCCGGAACGCGACGGAACCCGGGGCCGTCATCGAGCACGACCTGGCCGTGGCCGTCGTCGACACGCTGCTGCGGGAGAACTACGGCGGCCTCGCCCAGCGGGTCCGGCCCGGGCCCGGCGGTCCAGTCCTGGACCTGCCCGGGCCCGGCGGTCCCGCGCGTGGCCCCGGCCGGCCCGGCCTCGTGCTGCCGCTGGAACCGGACGGTTTCCTGGCCGACCTGCGGATCCGCCGTCCCGGGCAGCCGCTGACCCTCGGCGACGTTGACGCGGCGGTGGCGGCCCTCGCCGATCCCCGCGACCACGACGGCGTGACCGCGTTCGCCGCGGAGTGCCGCCAGGCCCTGGCCGCCCTCCGGTTGCAGGACCGCGAGCGGCTCAGCCTCGGCGGCACCTGGGGCCCGGGGGATGGGCCGCGGGCGCACCCAGGACTGATCGGCGCCCGGGGCGGCCCCGCTGCCGCACGTCTCGGCCCGGCCGGGCAACTCGGGTATGAGGCGCTCGCCGCCCGGCTGCCGCATCCGGCCTACCCCACATCGCCGGGCCGGCTGGGGTTCAGCGACGCCGGCGCGCTCCGCTACGCGCCGGAGCACCGGCCGCGGTTCGAGCTCAACTGGGTGGCCGTGCCCCGCGACGCCCTGGTCCGCGCCGGGGCGGCTCCGCCCGCGTGGTGGCCGCGGCCGGCCGACGTCGGCCTGCCGCCGTCGCTGGCCGGTACGCACGACCTGCTTCCCGTGCACCCGCTCACCGCTCAGCGCGCGCTGGCCAGGGCGCTGGCCGAGGCGGGCCTGACGGATCCCGCCCCAGCAGGCCCGGGCCCGGCGGTTCGGGCCCGGCGGTCTCGGGCCCGGCGGTCCCGGTGGACCCGGTAGACCCGGCGGTCCCGGCTGGGTGTGGGCCCGAGCGGGACCGCGCGGTGATCGCGCCCGGTACCTGGCTGCAGGTGACCCCAACGCTGTCCACCCGGACCGTGGCGCTGACCAGGCAGCCCGGGACGCATCTCAAGCTGCCGTTGCCGGCCAGCACGCTGGGCCGGCTCAACCGGCGGTCGATCGTCCCCGGCACCCTCGCCGACGGGGCGCTGGTCCGCGCGATGATGGCCGCGGCCGCCGAACGGGACGACCGGCTCAGCGCCCTGCTGCTGGCCGACGAGGCCAGCTACGCCCACGCCGGGCACCCCTACCTCGGCTACCTGCTGCGCCGTCTGCCGGAAGGCCTCCGCCGGTGCCGTGTCGTCCCGATCGCCGCGCTGCTCGCCCCGGACCCGGAGGCCGGTCCCGGCGGTCGGCCCCTGGTCATCGAGGACCTGGCCGCCTGGTGGTACGGCGGCGACCTGCCCGGGATGTTCCGCGCGTACCTGCGGATGCTGTTCGGCATTCACGTCCACCTGTTCGCCCGCTACGGCATCGCGCTGGAAGCCCACCAGCAGAACGCCGCTCTCGTCGTCCCGGATCCGGCCGCCGATCCCGGCGCACCGCTCCGGCTCCTGGTCAAGGACTTCGACGGCGCGCTGCTGAACCATGACAGGCTCACAGCGGCCCTGCAGCCCGTCCTGGGCCACGCGCGGCCGGCGTCCTCAGCTTTCGCGGACGACCGGCTGCTGACCGGCTCGGACGACGCGCTCGCCGACGTGTTCATCACGATCGTCCTGCACCTGTGCGCCGGGGCGCTGGCCTTCGGGCTGGCCGAGCGCCGGATAGCCCCGCTCGGTGACCTGCTCGCCCTGGTCCGGGACACGCTGGCCGAGGCGCTCGGCCGGTACCCCGGTGAACCCGCGGCGGCCCTGCTCCGGGCCCGGCTCCTGGACGCCGGGCGACTGCCCGGCAAGGCCATGGTCACCGCGGGCACGCTCGTGGCCAGGGCGCGCACCCGGGCGCGCGACATCAACAAGTTCTACGGCACTACCGGCCCGAACTACCTGCACCACCCCGCCATCTGGGGTGCGCGATGATTCCGGCGTGCACCACCGGCGCCCGCGGCGGGCCCGGGCACACCGGTCCGGGGGAGGCGCGGAACCCGTGGGAAGGACCGGGAGGCCCGGTAACGCCCGGTACCCTGACCAGCCAGGCCCTGCTGAACTGCCTGGTCCGCGAGGTGTCCGGTCCCGAGCAGCAGACCTGGGCGGACGACGGTGCGCTGAACGTCCGGCTGGCCCGGTCCGGCGTGCTGCTGCGGGCCACGCTCCGGCGCCCGTCCGCGGGTCTCGGCCCCCGGCTGACCGGTGCGGTTCAGCTCCGGCACGGTGCCTGCTGGCAACCGGTCGGCTGGGATGACCTGACCACGCTGATCGCCGCCGAGCTGACCCTGGCCACCGGCGTCACCAACGAGGAGTTCGCCGCGCAGGTGCGCGACAGCCACGCCGCGCTGGCCGCGATCCTGGCCGTCCGGCCGGAGCCCAGCCGTCACATCCCGGCCCCCGGCGGTGCCGTCCCGGACGATGCCGGTAACCGGCGTATCGAGCGCTACCTGGCCAGCGAGCAGGCGCTGGTCGCGGGGCACCGGTTCCACCCCGCCCCGAAGGCTCGCCCCGGCCGCTCCCGCGACTGGCTCCGGTACGCGCCGGAGGCCGGGGCCCGGTTCCCGTTGCGTTTCCTCGGCGTCCGTGACGACGTGCTGGCTGGCGACGGAGACACGGCGGCGCTGGAACGCCTCGGCGGCGGCCCGGACGCCCCGCCCGGGTACCGGCTGCTGCCCGCCCATCCGTGGCAGCTCGGCCTGCTGGAGCAGCGGCCCTGGTTCGCGGCGGCCCGGCGCGCCGGCCTGCTCCTCGATCTCGGCCCGGGTGCGCGGGACGTGGTGCCCACATCGTCGGTGCGGACCGTCTACGACCCAGGGACCGACACGTTCGCGAAGTTCAGCCTGAAGATCCGGATCACCAACTGCCTCCGGACCAGTGCCTGGTATGAGCTGGCCGGGGCGGTCGTACTGTCCGGCCTGCTCCGGCCGGTGTTCCGCGACCTGGCTGGCCTCTTCCCCGGTACGGTCCTGCTCGCCGAGCCGGGTTACCGGACGGTCGCGCTGGCCGAACGGGAGGCCTACGAGGGCCTGGCCGTGATCGTCCGCGACGGCCTGCGCCGTTCCCTCGCGCCCGGCGTGACCCCGCTGCTGGCCGCCGCGCTCACGGAGCCACCCCGCACCGGACCCGGCCCGGCTCAGCGGCTCTTCGCCGGCCGGGACCCGGACTGGCTGCTCGGCTGGTGGGATGCCTACCTGCGCCGGCTCGCGCCCCCGGTGCTGCACGCCCTGTTCGCCCACGGTGTCGTGCTGGAGCCGCACCTGCAGAACGTGCTGGTCGGCGTGGACACCGACGGCTGGCCGGAGCAGGTGATCGTCCGCGACCTGGAGGGCGTCAAGCTCGTCGCGGCCCGGCACGGGCGGTCGCTGGCCACTGTGGCGCCCGGTGTGGCCCGCGGGCTGGCCTACGACCGCGAGCGCGGCTGGAACCGGGTTGCCTACTGCCTGATCGTCAACCACCTGGCCGAGATCGCGGCGGCCATCGCCGACCACGGCCCCGGCCGGCCGGAGCGGATCGAGGCCGCATTGTGGGACCGGGCCCGGCACGCGCTGGCCGGGTTCGCCCGCGACCATGGCTGGACGCCGGAACTGCGCGCCCTGCTGGCCGGGGCGCCCCTCCCGGCCAAGGCCAACCTCACGGCGCGCTGGGCCCGCGCGGCCGACCGGGACGCGGTGTACCTGCCGGTCCGCAACCCGCTCAGCGAACGAGGCACCCGATGACCCCGGTCACGCTGCCCGCCCGGATCCAGAGGCTGGCCGAACGGCTCGGCCGGGATCCCGCCGCGCTGCCCGCCTACGTCTATGACCTGCCGGGTCTGGCCGAGCACGCCGCGCATATCAAGCACGCGCTCGGCGATGTCCGGTTCCGCTACGCGGTCAAGGCCAACCCCGACCCCGGGGTGCTGCGTACGGTCGCCCGGCACGCCGGCGGGCTGGAGGTCTCTTCCGGGGGTGAGCGCCGCCACGCGGCCGCCGTGGTGCCCGGCGCGAACCTGGCGTTCGGCGGCCCCGGCAAGACCCCCGCCGAGCTGGCCGAAGCGGTCCATGCCGGGACGGCCCGGTTCCACGTAGAGAGCCCGCACGAACTGCGCACGCTGGCCGCGATCACCCGGGCGGCCGGCGCTGCCGTGGACGTGCTGCTCCGGGTCAACCTGTCCGCCGCGGACCCGCCGGCGCCTGGCCCGGGGGAGGCGGCCGGGGAAACGCTGGCGATGGGCGGCACCCCCACCCCGTTCGGCATGGACGAAGATCTGCTGGATCAGTGCGGCACCCTGCTCACCGACCCCCGCCTCGGCATCGGGGCCTCGCCCGGGACCGGCCCTGCAGCGGCGTGCGGGCCCATCCGGCTGCGGGGCCTGCACGCTCACCTGGCCAGCGGGTACGACGCCGGCGCGCTGCTCCGCATGGCGCGGCGCGTGGTCGCGTTCGGCCGGGAATGGTGCGCACGGCACGGCGTCGCCAATCCCGAGTTCAACCTGGGCGGCGGGATGGCCGTGGACTATGCCCGGCCCGGCCGCCTGTTCGACTGGGACGGCTACGGCCGGGGCCTGGCCGCCCTGGCCCGCCCGGGGGAGACGCTGTGGGCCGAGCCGGGCCGGTCGGTGACCGCCTACTGCGGCTGGTACGTGACCGTCGTCCTCGACGTGAAACGCAGCCACGGGCAGGCGTTCGCGATCGTGGCGGGCGGCACCCATCACCTGCGGACCCCGGCCGCCAAGGGGCACGATCAGCCGTGCGCGGTCATCTCCCGGCCGGAGTGGGCGCCCGGCTGGCCGCGGCCCGGCGTCAGCGGGGAGCCGGTCACGATCACCGGCCAGCTCTGCACCCCCAAGGACGTGCTGGCCCGCCAGGTCCCGCTGCCCCGGCTGCGGGCCGGTGACCTGGTCGTCTTCGGCCTGGCCGGCGCCTACGCATGGAACATCTCACACCACGATTTCCTCATGCACCCTCCGCCAGCTTTCCACCATCTGGCCATGCCGTAACTTGGGTCCCTAGGGTTAGGGTCGCCTAACTTATCCGTAAGAGCATCGGCCCCTGAGCGCGAGGGAGACAGCGGCTTGTCTAACGGAGCGGTCCTGGCCCCCGCCGTTTGCGAGCACGGCACGGCCTGCCACGACGGGACCGAATCGTCCGCGGCATCAGCCCCGGCCACGTCGCGGGCCTGGCTGCTGATCGAGCATCCCGGCCCGTGGCCCGAGGACGCCGCCGACGCGCCGCTGCCCCGCGCGCTGCGCACGCTGGCCGGCCGGGCCGCCGACTTCGGCGTCCGCCTCCAGCTCATCCGCCGTCCCGGCCGCGAGCGTCAGGACGCGGGCGACCCGTCCGTGTTTGCCGGCTGGACCGCGGGCGCCTCTCCCTGGCTGTGCCGCGGTGACCGCTCCGGTGCCGGGCAGCTGGCCGGGGAATTGGCCGGTCTCGCCGAGGGCTGCGTTCCCGATTTCGGCACCCCGGTCACCGAGCCGCTCTACCTGGTCTGCTCGCATGGCCGCCGCGACGTCTGCTGCGCCCGGCTCGGCGGCCCGCTGGCCCGCAGCCTGGCCCGGCGCTACCCCGGGCGAGTGTGGGAAACCACGCACGTTGGCGGGCACCGGTTCGCGGCCAACCTGGTCCTGCTCCCGCACGGGCTGTACTACGGCCCGGTCGCCGGGACGTCGGCCACGGCTGCGATCGCCGCCTACGAGCGTGGCGAGGTCGTCCCGGACCGTTACCGGGGCCGGGCCGGCCAGCCGCCCGACGTCCAGGAAGCCGAATACGCCCGCCTCCAGGCCGGCCCGGGCCGCGCCCTCGCCTGCCCTGACGTCCCACGGCGAAGTCCGCGACGAGGACCGCCATCTGGCCGGATCGCGACACAAGATGACACGTTACGTCCTTCCGGCCATTGCCATCCAGGCCCTAGCGTCGGCGGTATGAACAGCAATCACGCCCGGGTCTGCCCGAGCCCGGAATGGGCCGCCCACATGCACCAGGACGTGCTGCCGGGCCTGTGCGCCGGGATCGAGCCCGGCCCGCGGATGCTGGAGGTCGGCCCGGGCCCGGGCGCCACCGCCGACTGGCTGCGGCACCGCGTCGCGGAACTCGTCGCCGTGGAGATCGAGGAGGCCGCTGCGGACGCGCTCCGCGAGCGTTTCGCCGGCACCAACGTCTACGTCATGCACGGGGACGCCGCCGCGCTGCCGTTCGGCGACGGCTCCTTCGACTCGGCCGGCTCGTTCACGATGCTGCACCACATCCCCACCGCGGCGGGCCAGAACCAGGTGCTGGCCGAGGTGCTGCGGGTGCTGCGGCCGGGCGGGACGCTGATCGGCTCGGACAGCCTGGCCAGCACGCAGCTGCACGAGTTCCACGCCGGCGACGTCTACAACCCGCTGGAGCCGGGCACGCTGCTGACCCGGCTGCAGACGATCGGCTTCGGCGCGGTGATGATCAGCGTCGACCGCGGCCTCACCTTCCGCGCCCGCAAACCCGCCCCGCCCTGAGCCGCGGGGGAGCCCACCGTTGCGGGGCGGCCGGGCGTGTTGCGGGGCGGCGAGGTCAGGTGACGGCCTGGCGCACCGCGAACCGGGGGTCGCGGAACCGTTCGGAGGTCACCGCGTCGCGCAGCCTCTCCACCGCCGCATAGACGTCGGCGTACGACGTGTACAGCGCGTTGAAGCCGAACCGCAGCAGATCCGGCGCCGTCCACCAGCCGTCCGTGTTCCACGCCCGGACCAGGTCCTGGCCCCATTCACCGGTGACCACGGACCCGAGGCGCCCGGGCACGGCGGCCGGCAGCGCGCCGAGCGAGTTCCCGTCCAGGTAGATCACCCCGTCCGGGAGCACGAACCGCTCCCGGAGGCAAGCCAGCGGATCGGCGGCGTCGAGGGCCCGGGCGGCTGGCGGGTGGCTTCCACGAAGCCCGACGCTACCCCGTGCGCCCTGCCCGCTCAGGCCCGCCCGCTCGGGCGGCCCGTTGGTTGTGTCATATTAACGATTCTCCCGCACCAGCTCAGGCGCCCCCGGCGGCCGGGCGGGTCCGGCTAGCCGGCCCGGCGTAATAGAGTCCAGAGCGGGCAGATGATCACGACGAGGTGTCAACGAGGGGAGAACCCATGCCAACCCGCACCGCGCGTACCGGCTGGACCGGGACTCTGGAGCAGGGCTCGGGCAAGGTCGAGCTGACGAGTTCCCATCTCGGCACGTACGAGATGTCGTTCCCGAAGCGGGCCGCCGAGGATGCGGGGGGTGCGACCAGCCCCGAGGAGCTGATCGCCGCCGCGCATTCGGCCTGCTACGCGATGCAGCTGTCCGCGCTGATCGGCCAGGCCGGCGGGACGCCGGAGGCGCTCGACGTGCAGGCTGACGTGTCGCTCGGTCCCGACCCGGCCGGCGGTTTCCGGCTGACCGGCATCAGGCTGACCGTCCGCGGCGAGGTCGAGGGCCTCACCGACGAGCAGTTCGCCCAGGCCGCGCAGGACGCGAAGGCGAGCTGCCCGGTCAGCAAGGCCCTCACCGGCGTCGACATCACCCTCGACGCCCAGCTCGAGCACTGAAACAGCTCGCCGGCCGGCTGAGACCGGCGCTGGCTCGGCCAGTGCCCTCCGCCGCTACGCCGCCCCCGGCCGCTACGCCGCCGCCGGGCCCCGGGAAGCCACTGCTGCCGGGGCACCGGCGCGCGGTGGCCGGCACGCTGCTGGCGGCCTGCGTGGCGGTCGTGGCCGTCCTTGGGGTGCTATTCGCTGGGCACACGCAGCCCGGGTGGCTGGACGCGCCCATCGACGCGGCGTTCCGGTCCGCCCTCGCCGCGCACCCGGGCGTGCTGGAGTTCCTGGCCCGGTTCGGTGACCTTCCGCTGGTCACCCTGATGACCGCGGCGCTGGTGCTCGCCTGCGCCGTGGCCCGCCGGTGGCGCGGCGCCCTGCTCGCCGCCATCGCGGTGCCGGTGGCGTCCGGCCTCACCGAAGGCGTCCTCAAGCACCTCGTCGGGCGGACGCTGCACAGCTGGCTCACTTACCCGAGCGGCCACGCCACCAGCTCGTTCGCTCTCGCCACGATCAGCATCATCCTGCTCGCCGCGCCGTCCCGGCTGCCCGCTCGCGTCCGGCGGCTGCTGATGGCCGCGGCGTTGCTGTTCGCGGTGGCGGTCCCTTCCGCCATGGTCGCCCTCGGCCTGCACTACTTCACCGACATCGTGGGCGGCGCGGCCGTAGGCGCCGGCACCGCCCTGCTCACCGCCCTCCTCCTCGACGTGGCCTGCGAGAACAGCTCGGTCCGGGCGCGGGTTGCCCGGTTCGCCCCGGGCCGGCTCACTCCTGCCGGTCCTCGCTCTCGCGGGTCATAGCGGCAGCGGCCGGGCTGGCCTGCTCGTTCTCCCGGGGCCGGGCGCCGTTGGCCGGACTGGCGCCGCGGCCGCCACGACGGCCAGTCCCGCCGCGCCCGTTCCGGCGCCGCTGCCCGAAGCCGGCCCGTGGCCGTTGGACGCGCTCAGCAGCACCACCGTGACGATCAGCACGCCGATGCGGCGCCCCTTACCATGACGTGCCGCAGCCGCTGGACCGGGCGCTGTGCCAGTGGCCGTCGGCCGCCAGCATCCTGCTCGTCCAGGCTCGGCGCTACTGATGACCGGCCCGTTCCACTGCACTGCGGGGGAGGGGGATCTAACACTTTCGGCCGGGGCGGTCTACCGTGACATTGTGGGGGGAACGGACGCTCAACGACATATGCAGCCTGCTGGGCCAGCCGGCCCCGAGCCCGTCCCGCGGGCCCGCCGCCGGCTTGCACCGGACGAACGGCGCCAGGCGCTGATCGACGCTGCGCTGAACCTGTTCAACACCCGCCCGTACGATGATGTGTCAGTCGAGGACATCGCGGCCGACGCGGGGGTGTCACGGCCGCTGGTCTACCACTACTACGGCGGGAAAGCCGGGGTCTTCATCTCCGCACTGCGGCAGGCCGGCGACGACGTGGCCGAGTCTCTCTGCGCCGCGGCGCTCGCGGACCCGGACAACTGGCTGACTGCGGGCCTGGGGGCGTTCCTGGACCGCATCCAGGCCAGCCCCATCGGCTTCACCGCGCTGCTCGGGCGGGGATCCCTGCCCGGCGGGGAGGACCGCCAGGTCCTCGACGAGATCCGCGACCAGGTGCTGTCGCTCCTCCTGCTGCGCCTCGACCCGCCCAGCGACTCGGCGGTGCTGCACTCGGTGCTGCGCGGCTGGATCGGCATGGTGGAGACGATGGGCCGGGAATGGCTGCGCCGGGGTGAGCCGACCCGGGAAGAACTGGAACGGCTGCTGCCCGAGCTGCTGCGCGCCGTCCTCGGCGCTGCGGCCTGGCACGATACGGCCGTCGCGGCGGTCCTGCCCAGCCTGTCCCGCTGAGCCACCGGACCCGTACCGGGCGCTTTCGCCGGAGATGTCCGGTTCCTTGACATCCGGCCCTCGGCCGGGCTTATGCTACTGCGCAGTAACCTGGGTCACAGGAAGGACGCAGGAACTGTGCAGGTCATCGGCGTCGTCATCGCCGTCGCCGTCGCCGGGGCGGCGGTGCTGGTTCACGACGCCACCTCCATCCCGAAGATATCCGCTGGCGGCTCTACAGCTACGGATCAACCTGATCGTCCCGCCGCCCGGGTACGGTCCCTCCGGGGGAGCCGTGCCCGGGCGGCCGGAAGACCCCTGGCCTGGGCCGTTCAGTCGTTCTCGACCACGAAGTCCCACTTGGCGACGATGTCGCGGCCGTCCGGGGCCCAGCGCATCAGGCCCTCACCGGTCGCCTCGACGGCCCGCAGCTCGAAGCTGACCTTCTGGCCCGGGCGCAGCACCGCCGGCGGCTTCGGCTGGCCCGGCACGAACGCCGGCCGGTAGACGTGGTTGTCCACGTCGATACTGGTGAAATCCCCGGCCGAGATGGGCACCGGGCCCGTCGCCCCGGACATGGTCACCACCCACGTGCAGGTGGTCGCGCTCGCCTGGTAGGGCAGGCCCTCGCCGGGCACCTGGGGGCCGCTGACCGTCACCAGCGCCGACCAGCGGGATGTTTTCACCTGCACCCCGTCGCCCTGGTTGGTCAGGGCGGGCCGCTGGGCGGTGCCGGTCAGCACGGTGTCGCTGTGGTAGTTCAGCGTGTTCTTCGGCAGGAACGTGGGGTAGCCGCCGAATGTGGGGGCGGCGGCCGGCTTGGCCGCGGTCCCGCAGCCGGCCAGCACCCCCAGCGTCAGGGTGAGCAGGATCAGCAGGCGGCACGGCCGGCCGCGCCGGGTCCCCGCCGTGATGGCGGGAACCCGGCCCAGCGCGGTCGTGACAGGCGACGGAATCATGCCCGCCCGGGCAGTGCCCCCGGCTGGGCCCCGCGCCGGCGGCGCAGGTACCAGACGTAGCCACCGGCCACCAGGACAGCCAGCACCGGCGCGCCCACCGCGAGCGAGATCCGCATCCAGGACGAGCCTGAGCCAGGCCCGTTCGGGATCGTGAGGGAGGTCAGCTGGTTGCCACCCTGGCCGTAGCCGCTCGGGTCGTTGAACACGTCCGGGCCGAACGCACGCAGCCCCGGCTGGGCGGCGAAGCCGAGGTGGCCCTGCCCGTCCAGTCCGCCGGACACCGTGCCGGCCGGCAGCGGGGTGTGGTCGTGGCCGCCGGCGACGCCGAAGATGTTCTCCATCGTGGCCAGCCAGCTGTAGTGGTTGTAGTAGGTGTCCGTCGACGTGCCCGGCTTGATGTACGGGCTGATCAGGACGCTGCCGGTGTCACCGCCGCCGGTCGTCGGGAGGGTCGCGTTGAACAGCGGGTCGGGGGTCTGCCCGGCCGCCAGGTCCGACGGGTCGCCCTCGGCGCTGAGCGTGATGCTGCTCAGCGGCCCGGTCGGGTCGACGGGGCTGCCGTTCTGCCCGACCAGCTGGAACGACCCGGTGCTGACCGCTCCGCTGCTGGTGGCCGGGAAGAGCGGCCCGGTGTTGGTGACCGCCCCCACGAACGAGTTCGCCGGGATGTTGGTGCCGGTCACGGCCCGGCCGGTGTCGTCGGCCAGGATCGAGGGGTCGGTGATGACGTTCGACCCGGTGCCGCCGGTCACGGTGTCGGTCCGCGCCGCGGGCGGGCTGCCCGCGCCGCCGCGCACGATGCCCGGCACACAGTCCGCGGGCACCAGGGTCGGGCTGGTCTGGGTACACACCGGCGGCCGGTCGACGAAGGCGTTGTTACCGGGGCCGGGGTAGAGCTGGTCGCCCTTGGAGTTGGTCCCGAGCGTCGAGTTCGGGCCGGTCGGCTCGTAGTTGACGTTGCGGCCGTACAGGTTCTCGCCGGCCGTGTCGGACGTGATCGAGCTGGTGTAGTTCGGCTTGTCCGCCGAGGTGGGCGGGTAGTTGCTGGCGTCGGTGAAGCTGTTCCCGGTGTAGGTGAACGGCGGGAACGCCTCGTCGAAGGTGACGTCGATCAGGCCGCCCTGCTTGAACGCCGGGGACTGCTCGATCAGCGGGATGTAGTACTCCAGGAACAGGTCGGAGGCGTACAGGCCGCCGGTCTGGTTCTTCGGGGTGGTCGACTCCGGGTCGTACGGGATGGACGACTGGTAGTCGGGCGCCCCGCTGCTGGTGAACGCGCCGGACAGGTTATTGCCCTTGCAGACCGCGTCGTGCGCGTCGCTGCAGTTGTCCGGGGTGATCCAGCTGAAGTCCGGGGTGGTGCTGGACTTCTGCAGGTCGTGGACCAGGCCCGTGCCTGGGTTGTCCAGGTTGGAAACGTGGTTCGCGTCGCAGTTGGTGCCGCCGTTGGACGGCTCGTTCAGCGCCGCGCCGTTGACCGAGGAGCCGGTCAGCGACTGGAACCACGGGAACGGGAAGTGCTTGGCCACGTACTGGTCGTTCGGCTGGGCCGCGGTGAACGTGCTGACCCCCGCCGGGTAGTCGCCCGACATGTTGGTGGGGTTGGTGTCCGGGTTGTTGGCCGCCGTTCCCGGGCCCGCGCACGTCGCCGCCTCACGGTTCGGCACCGTGTCGGCCTGGAACTGGGTGGACCCGGGCGTCTGCTCGCCGCCGATGTCCTGGGCGTAGCCCTTCCAGGTCTTCCCGGCCGCGTTGAGCTGGTTGAACAGCGTCGGGACGTCGGTCGGGTAGGTGCAGCCGTTCGAGCCGAGCGGCGCGTTGGCCCCGCTGGGCTGGGATGCGTTGGCCGGGGAGTTCATCTGGCCGTAGTTGATGCCGTGGCCCCGCAGGATGTCGGAGTTCGGCCCGATGGTCTTGTCGGAGACGCTGCAGTCCTCCTGGGTGTCCTCCTCGGGCGCCTGCCCGGACACCATCGAGAGGTAGTTGTCCTGGCTGGAGTGGCCGGTCCCGTAGTACTTCTTCAGCAGGACGCCCTGCTGCGGGAGCGTCTTCCAGAGGTAGCTGTTCTGGTTGAGGCCGGTGAACGTGGCGTCGTAGGACTTGTTCTCCAGGATGATCAGCCACACGTGCTTGATCGCCCCGGGCTTCAGCCCGGTACTGGAGATGGAGTATCCGGTGGGTTTGGCGGGGGCCGCCGACGCGATGGAGGCGGGAACCGCGACGCCAGCCACGGAAAACAGTCCCACCCCGCACGCCACTGCGGTCCGCAGAAGGCGATGACCTATGCGCGAAAACGTCATGTTACGTCCCTAGTGGTGCGGCCGGACGCGGCAGTCAAGGGCGGATGGCCCACTGGCGACGAAAAGGTAAACATTTGCCGTCATACCGCGCCGTAAGACGACACCGCAAGGTGCCCGCCGGGTTCGTTATGGCCTGACCACGTGGAATTCGACCCGGTAGAGCAGGGTGTCCTCGGTGATCGGGCCTGCGTGGGCGGCCCGCCGCCGCAGCGTCTCCCGGTCGGGCTCGCCGGCCCGCCGCACGTCGGCGGCCGTGATCGCGGCGAACGGCAGCAGTTCCACCGAATCGACCTCGATGTAGCCGGGCCCGACCGGATACCGGCCGCCGGCCTTCACCTTGGGCCGCCGCCACAGCCGGAACGACACAGTGATGTCGCCCGCGATCACGTCGTCGCGCAGTTCCTTGCTGAACTCCACGATCCGAGGCTACGTTGCCGGTTGGGCCGCCCCCAGCCGCGCGACACCGCGGAGGACTTCCAATGACCAGTACGCCCGCGCCCTACGGTGACTACCAGTTCGAGATCTACGCGGCCGGCCTCGGCGGGGTCGTCCCCGCACTGCCCATGGCCTACCCGGAGCTGGAAGCGCGGGCCGCGCAGGCCCTGCCGCCGTCGGTGCTGTGCTACGTCGCGGGCGGCGCCGGGACCGAGCACACCCAGCGGGCCAACGTCAGCGCGTTCCGGCAATGGGCCTGATGCCGCGCATGCTCCCGTCCCTGGGAGATCTGACCCCGGACACCCTGCGCCGCGTCACCGTGCCCGGTGACTAGCGTCCCCTGAGGCTGCCGACGCTGAGCGACCCGTCCACGGGCGGCGCCACGATCTGCTCTTCCTCGCGGACGTAGGTTTCCGGGTCCACGTCCACCGGGGTGACGCCGCCATAGTTCCGGGCCTCGTACGCGGCGAAGGCGACGGCCAGCTCGTGGCGTTCCTGCAGGCTGGCCAGGCGGCGGAAGTCGGTCAGCCCCTCGCGTTCCTCTTCGGCCATGTGGTCGCTGTTCGCCGCGTTCGCGGCGGTCACGGCGGCGTACCAGCTGTCGCTGCCGGCCGGGTGCTTCGCCGCCTCTGTCACCGCGTCCCGGATCTCGTTGTGGTCGCCGATGGCGTCCAGGGTCTCGTCTTCCACTCCGGCCCGGCGGCGCGCCACGATGCCGGCCCGCAGCAGCGCGGGGTAGAAGATCTCCTCTTCCGCCTTGGCGTGCAGCTCGAGAAACGCGGCCAGCCGCCCCCATATCGCGGCCAGCACATCGGTGTTCGCGGCGTCGATCTGCTCCAGCATGGCGAACAGCCGCCGCTGCTCGTGATGGTCGTCCAGGATCAGCTGGGTAATGTCCACCGTTCCTCCCGTCGCCGCCTGCCGGCGGGCCTGAGCCGACGATAACGCGGCCGCCGCGGGGTGCGCACCGGGCATACCCGCCGGGTCGCGAGCTGAGTACCATCAGCCATGGTGAAGTGGAAGTCGCACGCTGACCGGCTTGCCGCCGAGGTCACGCACCCAATCTCGCGCTGGCGGCCGGCGGTCGGCGCCGTGCCGCGGCACCTGTTCGTGCCCCGATGGTGGGAACGGAACGGGCCGGATGCCGGGTTTGGCCTCGCGAGCTGGGAACTCCACGACGGCGCGGCTGACCCCGGCGCCTGGATCCGCGCCGCCTACGCGGACCAGCCGCTGATCACCCGCGTCGGGGAGCTGCACGCCGATCACGCCACCCCCGAAGACCGGCCCACGGGCCTGCCGGCAGCCTCCGCCACCGCCCCGGGGGTGATCGTCCGCATGCTGCGGCACGCCCGGCTCACCGACGACGGGAACGTGCTGGAGGTCGGCGCCGGCACCGGCTACGGCGCCGCGGTGCTGTGTGAGCGGTCCGGCTACCGCCAGGTCACCACCATCGAAGCCGACGGGTACCTGACCAAGGCCGCCGGGGAGCGCCTGGCCGGCATCGGCCTGCACCCGCGCGTCGTCCACAGCGATCCATACGGCCCGCTGGCCGGCCGTTACGACCGGATCGCGTCCATGGTTGCCGTCCGGCCGGTCCCCGCGAGCTGGCTGGCCGCGCTGCGCCCCGGCGGCCGCCTGGTGACCCCGATCGCTGGGACCGCGCTCATCCTCACCGCGGACAAGACGCCCGACGGCGGCGCGGCCGGGCGCACCGAATGGGACCGGGGTGCCTTCATGCCCGCCGCGGTGGATGCCGACGCCCCGGCCATCCACCCCGGGTTGCTGGCCACCGTCGCCGAGGCGGACGGCGCGCAGGTCACCACGGGCCGGTATCCCGTGGTGAACGTGGCCCACGCCTGGGACCTGTATTCCGCCCTCGGGATCATCGCGCCGGACATCCAGCACGAGTTTGCCGAGTCCGCCGACGGCCGGCGCACGGCCTGGATGGTGCACGCGGACGGTTCCTGGGCCCGTGCCACCGGCGCCGGTGACGATCGGCCCACCGTCCACCAGGGCGGCCCGCGCCGGCTCTGGGACATCCTCGACGGCATCCGGCTGGACTGGCTGCGCGACGGCTCCCTGCCGGTCTACGGAGCCGACGCCACCATCACCCCCGACGGCACCATCCGCCTCCGCCACCATCACTGGCAGGCCACCCTCCCCGCCCCACCCGACGGCCCGTCCCCACGACGGTCAGACTCTTAGTCATATGCGGGCGCTCCCTCTCCCGGGTGTCTCCATGATCGGCGCGGGTTTTCCGCAGCCGCTGCGGAAAACCAGCGCCGATCCGGGGCAGCGGCCGTCGCCGCCCGGGCGCTGGGCTCAGGCGTCGTAGTCGACGGTGAGGGTGGCCGAGACGGGCAGCGACTGGCAGGTGAGCACGAAGCCGGCGGCCACCTCGGGCTCCTCCAGCGCGAAGTTGCGCCGCATGCGCACCTCGCCGCTGGTGACCCGGGCCCGGCAGGTGCCGCACACCCCGCCCTTGCACGCGAACGGCAGGTCGGGCCGGACCCGCTGGGCCCCCTCCAGGACCGTGACGTCCCGCGCCAGCGAAACCACGGTCGACCGCCCGTCCAGCGTGATCGTCGCCTCGCTGGTGACGCCCGCCGGAACCGGGGCCTCCGCGTGCCGGGCCGGCGGCGGCGGGACGTCTTCGACATAGAACAGCTCCCGGTGGATCCGCCCGGCCGGGACCCCCTGCCCGCGCAGCAGTTCCGACGCCGAGGTGACCATCCCGAACGGGCCGCACAGCCACCAGTGGTCCGCGCGGGCGGTGTCGACGAGCCGGCGGAGCAGCTCGGTCAGCCTGGCCGCATCCAGCCGCCCGCTCAGCAGCTCGGCCTCGCGCGGCTCGCGGGACAGCACGTGGATCAGTTCCAGCCGGGCCGGGTAGCGGTCCTTCAGGTCGGCCAGCTCGTCGGCGAACATCACCGTGCCGGCGTGCCGGTTGCCATAGAACACCGCCGCCGTCGCCGCCGGGTCCCGCAGCACGGTGGCAGCGATCGACAGCACCGGGGTGATCCCGGATCCGGCCGCGATCAGCACGTGGTGGCCCGCGGTCGCCGTCCCGGGCGTGAAGCGGCCGGCCGGCGTGCCGGCCGAGATCTCGTCGCCCGGCCGGACGTGCCGGACCAGCCACCGGGAGAACAGCCCGTCCGGCACCTCGCGCACGCCGATCCGCGGCCGCGCCCCTTCCGGCGCGCAGATCGAGTACGAGCGGCGCTCCTCCCGCCCGCCGGCGAACCGGCGCAGTGTCAGCGACTGGCCGGCCCGGAACGCGTAGGCGCCGGCCAGCCCGGCCGGGACGTCGAAGGTCACCGCCACGGCGTCCTCGCACAGCTGGCTCACCCCGGCCACGGTCAGCGTGTGGAACTGTTCCCGCGGCCGCCGCGCGGTCGTCGTCGTCACCGCTCAGATCTCCTTGACGTGCTCGAACGGCTCCTGGCAGGCCCCGCAGCGGTGCAGTGACCGGCAGGCGGTCGCGCTGAAATACGAAACGAGCCTGGTCTGGGCGGAGCCGCAACGCGGGCAGCGCACCGGATCCGGCGGCGGCCCGAGGGTCAGCGGGATCGGCCCGGTCACCGGCTTGGGAGCGCTGCGGGGCGGGGCGATGCCCGCCTGCGTCAGCTTGCGGCGGCCGGCCGCGCTGATCCAGTCGGTACTCCACGCGGGCTGCAGCACGGTACGCACCTCGACGTCGGAGAACCCGGCCAGGTGCAGCGCGTGCACCAGGTCGTCGCGCATCGCGTCCATCGCCGGGCAGCCGGTGTAGGTGGGGGTGATGGACACGGTAACGGTGCCGCCCGCCTCGGACACCTCCCGCAGCACGCCCAGGTCGGCCAGGGTGAGCATGGGCAGTTCCGGGTCGGTCACCGTCTCCGCCACAGCGCGCGCGGTCGCGCTCCCCGGGCCGGCGCCACCCGCGCGGCCGGTCACCACAGCGCCCCGGGGCAGGCCCGCTCGGCCGGTCACCATGTCGCCCCGGGGTAGGCCCGCGCGACGCTCTGCAGCTCGGCGAGCAGGTAGCCCATGGCCTCGGTGTGCACGCCGTGCCGCCCGGTGCGGCCGGCCACCCCGGCCCGCGGCGCAACGTCCGGGATCTCCAGCGTCGCGGCGGGCAGCACGCGCGCGAGCACGTCGTCGAACTCGCCGCGCACCCCGGCCGGGTCCACCCCCGCGCCGCAGGCGGCCATCCGCCGCTCTACCTCGTGCGGGGTGAACAGTTCCGCCACGTACGGCCAGATCGTCTCCAGCCCGGCCTGCGCCCGCTCGCGGGAGAACGTCGTGCCGTCGCCCAGCCGGATCAGCCACTGCGCGGCGTAGTCACGGTGGTAGGTGACCTCCTTGACCCCCTTGGCGGCCACCGCCGCGAGCACCGGATCCCGGGAGGCGGCGAGCCGCTGCAGCAGGGCGAGCCGCCAGGTGGCGAACACCAGCAGCCGCGCGATCAGCTCACCGAAGTCGCCGCGCTCCAGCTCGGCCAGCCGGACGTTGCGGAAGTCGTGCTCGGCCCGGAAGAACGCGTACCCGTCCTCGCCGCCGGGGCCGGGGCCGCCGGGCCCGGGACCGGGGCTGTCGGCCGCGGCGGCCCGGGCCAGCAGCAGCCGGGCCTGCCCCAGCAGGTCGAGGGCGATGTTGGCCAGCGCGACCTCGTCCTCCAGCTCGGGGGCGTTGGTGCACCACTGCTGCAGCCGGTGCGACATGACCAGCGCGTCGTCCCCGAGCATCAGGCAGTAGACCGCCAGGTCCGCGGCGTCCACGTCCGCGGGGACCGTGGTGTCGACCCCGGTCAGCGGATCGGCGAATCCGGTGCCGAAGGCCCAGTGCCCGTCACCCTCGTCGCTGCTGCCCTCGTTGATGGCCTCGTAGGAATTGTCGAACGACATGGCGGCCTCACATGTGCGGAACGTCGTCGGGGATGTCGTAGAACGTCGGGTGCCGGTACACCTTGTCGCCCGACGGCGCGAAGAACGGGTCCTTCTCGTCCGGGCTGGACGCGGTGATCGCCGCGGATGGCACCACCCAGATGCTCACGCCCTCGTTGCGCCGGGTGTACAGGTCACGCGCGTTGTGCAGCGCCATCTCGCCGTCGGCGGCGTGCAGCGAGCCGACGTGCACGTGGTTGAGCCCGCGCTTGCCCCGCACGAACACCTCCCACAACGGCCAGGCCGCCCGCCCGGGCTGCTCTGCCCGCCCCGCCTGCTCCGTGTGCCCCGCCTGCTCCGGCCGCTCCGCCCGCTCCGGCCGCCCCGCCTGGTCCGGGCCCGTCATGCCACTGCCCCCGCCCTGGCCTGGGCCCTGGCCCCGGCCTGCTTGGCCGCGTGCGCCGCGGCGGCCTCCCGCACCCAGGCGCCGTCGTCGTGCGCCGCCTTCCGCTGCGCCACCCGCTGCGCGTTGCACGGCCCGTGACCGGCCACGACCTGCTTCATCTCGGCCCAGTCGACCGCACCGAAGTCGTGCGCCCCGCGTTCGGCGTTCCACCGCAGGTCCGGGTCGGGCAGCGTGACGCCGAGCGCCGCAGCCTGCGGCACGGTCATGTCGACGAACCGCTGCCGCAGCTCGTCGTTGCTGTGCCGCTTGATCTTCCACGCCATGGACTGGGCGGTATTGGCGGACTGGCTGTCCGGCGGCCCGAACATCATCAGCACCGGCCACCACCACCGGCCGACCGCGTCCTGCACCATGGCCCGCTGCTCCGCGCTGCCGGACATCATCGTCATCAGCAGCTCGTAACCCTGCCGCTGGTGGAACGACTCCTCCTTGCAGATGCGGATCATCGCGCGGGCGTACGGCCCGTAAGAGCAGCGGCACAGCGGTACCTGGTTGCAGATCGCGGCCCCGTCCACCAGCCAGCCGATCACGCCCACGTCGGCGAACGTGAGCGCCGGGTAGTTGAAGATCGACGAGTACTTCTGCCGGCCGCTGATCAGCCGCTCGGTCAGTTCGCCGCGGTCGGCGCCGAGTGTCTCGCACGCGGAGTACAGGTACAGCCCGTGGCCCGCCTCGTCCTGCACCTTGGCCAGCAGGATGGCCTTGCGCCGCAGCGACGGCGCCCGGGTGATCCAGTTGCCCTCCGGCTGCATGCCGATGATCTCCGAATGCGCGTGCTGCGCGATCTGCCGGATCATCGTGGCCCGGAACTTGTCCGGCATCCAGTCCCGCGGCTCGATCCGCGCGTCGCGCGCGATCGTCCGCTCGAAGTGCGCCGCGAGGTCCTGGCGCGGCGCAGCGCCCGGCCCAGCGGCCGGCACCGTGGCGGTCATGGCGTCCACTCCTTCGCGACCAGGGTGAGCACGTCGTACCTGGCCACCGACTCGCCGCGCTGGTTGGTCACGTCGGTGTCCCAGCGCACCTCCCCGTAGTCGGCGTTCTCCCGCGGGGTGATCTGCTTGGCGGTCAGCGTCACGGTCAGCTCATCGCCGGGCTTGACCGGGGTGAGGAACCGCAGGTTCTCCAGCCCGTAGTTGGCCAGCACCGGGCCGGGCTCGGGCGCCACGAACAGGCCGGCGGCGAACGACACCACCAGGTAGCCGTGCGCCACGATCCCGCCGAACAACGCGCTGGCGGCCGCGGCGGCCTCGTCCGTGTGCGCGTAGAACGTGTCGCCGGTGAACTCGGCGAAGTGGTCGATGTCGGCGCGGGTCACCGGGCGCGGGCCGGCCACCACGGTGTCGCCGGCCCGCAGCTCGCGCAGCGGCTTGCGGAACGGGTGCACGCCCTCGGTACGCGGCGCCCCGGGGACCCAGCGCCCGGTCACCGCGGACAGCGTGGCCGGGCTGCCCTGCACCGCGGTGCGCTGCATGTGGTGCAGCACGCCCCGGATGCCGCCCATCTCCTCACCGCCGCCCGCCCGGCCGGGGCCGCCGTGCACCAGGGCCGGCAGCGGCGAGCCGTGCCCGGTGGACTCCCTGGCGTCCTCGGTGTCCAGCACCAGCAGCCGCCCGTGCCACGGCGCGATCCCGAGCACTACCTGCCGCGCGAACTCGTGGTCGCCGGTCACCACCGACCCGGCCAGGCTCGCGGTGCTCGCGCAGGTGGGAGGCCAGGGCCTTCAGCAGGGCCGCCCGCTGGTGGAAGGTCAGCTCGCGCAGCGCCGGGCCGCCCGCCCGGCGGCCGTGGTCCAGCGCGGCCGCCATGCCGATCCCGGCCGAGGAGATCCGCGCGATGGGCTCACCCGTCACCGCGTCGTGCAGCGGCACGCCCTCGCCGCGGCCGGCCCGCCACGCGCCGCCGGTGTAGCTGCGCAGCACCGGCACCGAACCCTGGCTCATCCGCTGGCCTCCCAGACCTATTTACCAACCGAACGTTCAGGAAATCAGCCTAACCGCCCGGACCGGCAGGCGGAAGAGCGCAGGCACGCTCATCTACGTCACGCGCTTGACATCGGCCCAGCTCACTGCCTTTACTTGGCTCACGTTCCCAACCGTCCGTTCGGTCAGTAGCAGAAGGGACGCTGCCGTGTCCCAGCCCCGTGCCGCGGATGCCGCCCGCGCGATGTTCGCCGGCGATGCGGCCTCCCGGTCCCTCGGCATGGAGCTCATCCGGTCGGCGCCCGGCTCCGCCGTGGTCCGGATGCGGATCACCGGGGAGATGGTCAACGGGCACGGCATCGCGCACGGCGGCTACGTGTTCATGCTGGCCGACTCCGCGTTCGCGTTCGCCTGCAACAGCCACGGCCCGGCCACCGTGGCGGCCGCCGCGGACATCACGTTCGTGGCCAGCGCGCGGCTGGGGGATGAGCTCGTCGCCACGGCGGCCGAACGCGCCCGCTACGGGCGCAACGGCATCTGCGACGTGACCGTCCGGCGCGGTTCGGACGTCATCGCCGAATTCCGCGGCCGGAGCCGCATCATTGAACGTACGGCCCCCTGACGGGCCGCACCCGATCGAGCGCCACCCAGCCGGAGTAGGAGCCGCGGCCATGACCACCATGCGGGGCGATGTGCCCGGAACGACGCGGCCCGGGGTCAGGCGGCTGGGCGCCGCGCCCGCTCCCGGCGAGCTGTCCGCGGCCGAGCGGCTGAGCCTGGACGAGCTGCGCGGCCGCCAGCTGGAGCGGCTGCGGTGGACCCTCCGGCACGCCTACGCCCACGTGCCCTTCTACCGCCGGGCGTTCGACCAGGCCGGCGTGCACCCTGACGACTGCCGCGAGCTGGCCGACCTGCACAAGTTCCCCACCACGACCAAGCACGACCTGCGCGACAACTACCCGTTCGGCATGTTCGCGGTGCCGCAGGACCAGCTGCGGCGGCTGCACGCCTCCAGCGGGACGACCGGGAAACCCACCGTCGTCGGGTACACGCAGGGCGACCTCGACATCTGGTCCACGGTCATGGCCCGCTCGATCTTCGCGGCCGGCGGACGGCCCGGGCACAAGGTGCACGTCGCCTACGGCTACGGCCTGTTCACCGGCGGCCTCGGCGCGCACTACGGCGCGGAGCGGCTCGGGTGCACCGTGATCCCCGCCTCCGGCGGGATGACCGCCCGCCAGGTGCAGCTCATCACCGACTTCCAGCCCGAGATCATCATGGTCACCCCGTCCTACATGCTGACCATCCTGGACGAGTTCGAGCGGCAGGGCATCGACGCGCGCACCAGCTCGCTGCGGGTGGGCATCTTCGGCGCGGAACCGTGGACGGAGCAGATGCGCCGGGAGATCGAGGAGCGGATGGACCTGGACGCGGTCGACATCTACGGCCTGTCCGAGGTGATCGGGCCGGGGGTGGCCCAGGAGACCGCGGAGACCAAGGACGGCCTGCACGTCTGGGAGGACCACTTCTACCCGGAGATCATCGACCCGGCCGGCGGCGGCGTGCTGCCCGACGGGCAGACCGGGGAGCTGATGTTCACCTCGCTGACCAAGGAAGCCATGCCGGTCATCCGGTACCGGACCCGCGACCTGACCGCGCTGCGCCCCGGCACCGCGCGGCCCGCGTTCCGGCGCATGGACAAGGTCACCGGGCGCAGCGACGACATGATCATCATGCGCGGGGTGAACGTCTTCCCGACCCAGATCGAGGAGGTCGTGCTGGTCACCGACGGCGTGGCGCCGCACTTCCAGCTCAGGCTGACCAAGAGCGACCGGATGGACCACATGACGGTGCTGGTGGAAGCCCGGCTGGACACCCCGGCGGACCGCCGGGAATCCGCCGCGATCGAGATCGCGGCCCGGGTCAAGGACGGCGTGGGCGTCAGCGTCGCCGTCGAGGTGTGCGATCCCGGCACCCTCGAACGTTCGGTCGGCAAGATGCGCCGGGTGATCGACCAGCGCCACCCATGATGAGCCAGCTGCCGGGCCAGCCGCCCGCCCCGGCCGCGCTGCGGGCCCGCCCGCCGCGGCGTGGCCGCCCCGGGTACGACCTGGAGTCGCTGCTGGCCGTGGCGGTCAAGCTGTTCAACGAGCGCGGCTACGACGGGACGTCCATGGAGGACCTGTCGCGCAAGCTGGGCATCACCAAGTCGGCCATCTACCACCACGTCCCCAGCAAGGCGGAGCTGCTCCGGCTGGCCGTCAACCGCGCCCTGGACAGCCTGTTCGCCGAGGTGGACCGGCTGGCCTCGGTGGACGGGCGGGCCATCGACCGGCTGGAGCATCTGGTCCGCGGCAGCGTCGTGGTCCTGGCCCAGCAGTTGCCGTTCGTCACGCTGCTGCTCCGGGTGCGCGGCAACACGGTGGTGGAACGGGACGCGCTGGCCCGCCGCCGCGAATTCGACCATCTCGTGGCCGGCCTGGTCACCCAGGCGGCCGGCGAGGGTGACCTGCGCTCCGACGTGGACCCGGCGGTGGCCGCCCGGCTGCTGTTCGGCATGGTCAACTCGCTCATCGAGTGGTACCGCCCGCGCGGCACCGCCGCTGCGGGGCACCTGGCCGACACCGTGGTCACCGTCGCCTTCGACGGCCTCCGCGTCCGCCCCGAGGTCCCGCCCTCTGCCGCGCGCCCCTGACCCGCCGCCGCATCTCCCGGGCCATCGTGGTTATCCTCCACACGCCGGGCCGTCTCGCCCTGCACGGGTGAATCGCCTGGGTCAGCCAAGTCTGGGCGTGGTCACCTCGGCAGCTCAGCTACCACCAGTGGCTGACCTGCCAGGGTGGTTCCGGGCAGGCTGGGCCTATGAGCGTGGAAGGTTTGAGTGGCCTGGTGAACCGGATCATCGCGTGGGCGGACCGGCTGCAGCGTAAGCATGGTGTGCTGGGGTTCCCCTACGCGGTGGTGAAGAAGTACGGCGACGATGAGGGCGGGCGGCAGGCGGCGCTCATCACCTACTACGGATTCCTGAGCATCTTCCCGCTGCTGCTGCTCGGGGTGGCGGTCCTGTCACGGGTGCTGGCAGATCATCCGGACCTGCGCCAGCGGCTGATCAAGGAGATCGTGCCGCAGGTGCTGCGATCCACGGTCGAGCACTCGCTGGCCACCTTGCCGGCGTCGACGATCCCGTTCGTTGCCGGCCTGATCGGTTTGCTGTTGTCCGCGACGGGTGTTGTGTTCTCCGCCTGCCAGACGCTGAACCATGTCGCAGCGGTCCGGTACCGCCTCCGGGCCGGTTTCCTCTCGCGGTATGTCCGGGTGCTGGTGGTGCTGGTGATGCTGCTGGCCGGGGCGCTGGCGACCGGTGCGCTCACGGTGGTGGCCACCGCGCTGCACGGCCAGCCCGGACTGGAACGGGCGGCCGCAGTGCTCGGGTCGGCGCTGGTCGTCTTCGCGGTGCTGCTGTTTGGTGCCAAGTTGCTGCTGGCCCGGCCCGCGCCGGTCCGGGCCCTCTGGCCGGGAGCCATCCTGGGCGCGGCGGCGGTGACGGTCGTCCTCAGCGCCGGGGCGCCGTTGCTGGCCAGGCTGGTGGCCAGGGCCGGGCCCGTCTACGGCAGCTTCGCCACCGTGGCCGGCATCTTCGCCCTCATGTACCTGGTCGGTCAGGCGCTGGTGTACGCGGCCGAAGTCGCAGCCGTCCGCTATGCCCGGCTGTGGCCACGCGCCCTGGACGTGAACCGCCCCACCACGGCCGATGCCCGCGCGCTGACCCTGCTGGCCCGCGAGCAGGAACGCATCCCCGCCGCCCGCATCCAGCTCCGCCTCGCAGCGCGTGGCTCCCCGCCGGTACCGGGTGGTTCCCCGCCAGCCAATCCTGGTCCAGGGTAGCGCGGCCACCCCAGCCACGAGCCGGCCAACGTCATAGCCCGTTGAGGGCCAGCAGGGAGATCAGCGCGTGTTCCGCCGGCGGGCCGAGCCCGGCGGCGGCCAGCAGCGCGCCGAGCTCGTTGCGGTCCAGTCCCGTGGCGCGGGATTCGCAGTCCATGCGAGGCCGGCGAACATGCGGCGGGCGAGTGATCGAGCAATTCTTCCTCGACCGCGTACCGTCACCTACGGCGACGGCCGGTGCCCGGCTCCGCCGGTCACCCTGGCGGGATTACCGGACAGCACATTGACCTATCCGGCGGCGGTGGTGCCCATGAGTCTGGGTTCGGTGACAGCGCGGCGTTCTTTGGTGCCGGGGTCAGCGCCGGCCTGTTTTAGCCCCCGGTTTCGGGGGGCGCCTGCCTGGACGGCTCCGGGGTCTTGAGGTTCGCGTGAGGTGCGCGCGAGGGTGGCGGCGATGCCCGACAAGATCCGCAGCACCGCGCTCGGCGCCAACCGCGACCGGGAAATCACCGAACTCGAGCACGCCAGGCTCCGGCAGGCCCCGCTGCGCCATCCCCACACGGCATAGCCATGGCCCCTGGGCAGCCGCTGCGGACGGGGACTTGCTGCCTGAATGGCTGGCGATCGCGCGAACCGCGTCATGCTGTCGGCTTTGGCAGGCACCGCAAATGGCCTGCCAGCTGCCACAGCCGGGCAGGGCAGACCCGGCGCCTCCTCCGGTGGCCGGGCTAATACGCTGCAGGCAGGCGGCCAGGACCGAATCCATAGTGGCCCCGAAACTACCGGCTACGATGTAATCAACGGCTAATGCCATGGCGCCCCAAGGATTTAATGCACACGGTTCTGCTAGCACTTTCCCTTTCCGTTCAGCGGAGCCTCGTGCTCAGCCCTGCGGAGGAGCATGTATGACACTGCTAGCCACCCTGGTGATGATCCGGCACGGCGAGAAACCCTGCACCGATGGCCTGGGCATCGATGAGCATGGCAACACCGATCCGGACGGGCTCACCTCAAAAGGATGGGCGCGGGCGGGCGCGCTCGTCACGCTTTTCGCCCCAAACAGCACAATCGTGAACTCCACCCTCCCCTCGCCGGGTGCCCTCGTCACCCCCAAATACCACAAGCCGGTGCACCGCTCCTACCTCACACTGCTGCCCCTGTCGCAGCGGCTGGGAGTGGCGATCCTGGCTGAACACGCGGTCGACGCCCATCCGGCGAAGATCGTGGAATCTTTGGTCGCGATGGAAACCGCGGTTGCGCTTTTGTGCTGGGAGCACGATCACCTGGTCAAGATCGCCTGCGCCGTGGCACGTACCATGCCGGTCGCCAACCCGGCCGACGTACCGACATCGTGGCCTGATGACCGGTTCGACATGATCTGGCGGTTCGACCGTGACGAGCAGACGCAGACGTGGGCATTCGGCTCGCATGATCAGCAGCTGCTCGCCGGGGATTCCTTTTCCCAGTGAGCCAGGAACCTCTTGCGCTCGGATCGCCGGCCGGGGCCGACGGTGTGTCTAACTTAGCCCCGGCCGGGACGGACCGTGACCTGATGGGGAGCCTAACCTTGGTGTCCCAGAAGTGCACTGCCCACCCGTCCTGGCTGGCGGTGCCACCCCTTCCCCGGATGCCAATCGCGCGAGCGAGGAGACGGCACGCCTAGGATCGCAGGCCGGATGGGGCCGCTGCGGGCTCCGAGCAGTTCGCGGCCACGGCGAAGCCCCCCTGCCTGGACCGGTCGCCGAAGGACACAGAACGGCCATTATGTTCAGCCATGGCCGCACAAAGCCCGCACCCCAAGGGTGCCCATTAGACA
>CAVRHH010000031.1:0-820425 GCA_963720945.1 uncultured Actinomycetes bacterium
ACCAGGTCCGCCCAGGAGTGGTTCGGGATCCTCACCGACGTGGGCATCCCGTGCGGGCCGATCAACGACGTCCGCGGCGGCGTCGAGCTGGCCGAGAGCCTCGGCCTGGAGCCGGTAGTCATGACCGGCGACGTGCCGACCGTCCGTAACCCGATCCGGATGTCCGCCACGCCGCCGCGGCATGAGCTGCCCCCTCCGGCGCTGGACGCCGACGGCGACGCCATCCGCGCCTGGCTCGGTTTCGGCCCCGGGAAGGACACCCCGCACCATGAGCACTGACCAGCCCGTTCCCTCCTTCCCGACCTCGCTCGGCACCTCCGAGGGCACGTCGATCACCCTGCTCGGCCAGGACCTGGCCACCGACCTCATGGGCCACGTCAGCTTCGGCGAGCTCGCCTACTGGCTGATCACCCTGCACCGCCCCACCCCGCGGCAGGCCCGGCTGTTCGAGGCGGTCCTGCTCGGGCTGGCCGACCACGGCTTCACGCCGACCGCGATCGCGGCGCGGCTGACCTACCTGAGCGCGCCGGACGCGATCCAGGGCGCGCTGGCGGCCGGGATCCTGGGCGGCGGCTCCCGGTTCCTCGGCGTCACCGAGGACACCGGCCGCTTCCTGGCCGGCATTCTCGAGGCCACGGGCCCCCTGCCCGCCGACGACGCCGGCTGGGACACCCTCGCCGAGCGGGCGGTGGCCGATCGCGCGGCCGCGGGCCAGTTCGTGCCCGGCCTGGGCCACCCGGTGCACAAGGAGGGCGACCCGCGCACGCCGCGGATCTTCGGCATCGCCCGCGAGGAGGGCCTGTACGGGCCGCACCTGGCCCTGTTTGAGGCCATCGGCCGCGTGCACCCGAAGGTCCTCGGCAAGCGCCTGCCCCTCAACGGCGCCGGCGTCAGCGGCGCGGCGCTGGCCGACCTGGGCCTGCCGCTGGGACTGCTCCGCGGCGTGGTGCTGCTGGCCCGCTGCGCCGGGCTGCTCGGCCACATCGCGGAGGAAATCCGCCGGCCGATCGCCGATTCGATCTACATGACCGTGGATCGTAACGCTGTGTATATTCCACCGAACGGGACAGCGACAAGCGATACCCCCGCCAGCCGCCGGCCGGATGAGGGGCCTGGATCGCCCGCATTTGTCAGGTTTCACCGGCGGATTCGCCGTACTGTGATCGCATGCGAGCAGCCGTCCTCCGCGGTCATCGCGATGTCCCGGAGGTAGAGCAGTGGCAGCCGCCGGACCCCGGGCCCGGTGAGGCGCTCGTTGAAATGCGCGCCGCCCCGATCACGCCGCTGGACCTGCTCTGCGCGAGCGGGACGTCGTACTTCGGGCCGCCGGAGCTGCCCTACGTGCCGGGGGTGCAGGGCGTCGGGCTCGTGCTCAACGCGGGCAGCGTGCCGTCCGGGTCGATGGCGTGGTTCTCCACCCGGGCCGGCATGGCGCCCGGCGACGGCAGCCTGCGCGAATGCTGCTCCGTCGCCCAGGCGGACCTGGTGCCGCTCGCGTTCGACGTGAAACCAGAGCTGATCGCCGCGCTGGGCCTGTCCGCGGTCGCCGCCTGGATGGCCCTGACCTGGCGCGGCGAGCTGCACCCGGGGGAGCAGGTCATCGTGCTCGGCGGCGGCGGCACGGTCGGGCAGGTCGCGGTGCAGGCCGCGCGGCTGCTGGGCGCGCGCCGGGTGATCGCAGGCTGCCGGTCCGCTGGCGCGGCCGAGCGGGCCCGGCGCTGCGGCGCGGACGCCGTGGTCCGCCTGGACACCGACGACGTGGCCGAGCTGGCCCGGCGGTTCACGGACGCCAGCGACGGCCCGGTCGACCTGGTGCTCGATCCGCTCTTCGGCCCCCCGGCCGCGGCCGCGCTGCGGACGCTGCGGCACTACGGGCGGCTGGTCCAGCTGGGCAGCGCCGCCGCGGAGACGGCCCCGATCGACAGTTCCACGCTGCGCAGCCGCTGCCTGCGGCTGCTGGGTTACACGAACAACGAGCTGACCGGGATGCAGCGCGCGGACGCGCTCAACACGGTGCTGTCCTATGCCGCCGCCGGCCAGCTGAGCGTCGCCTTTGAGTCGGTGCCGCTGGACGGCATCGCCCAGGCGTGGGACCGCCAGGCCCGCGGCGAGGCCCCCGTCCGCATCGTGGTGACCTGCTAGCCGCCACCCGCGCCCCGGCGGCGACCCCGCGCCCGGTGCTCCGGCGACCCCGCGCCCGGTGCTCCGGCGATCCGGTGCTTCCGCGATCTGGCGCCCCCGCGATCTGGCGCCCCCGCGATCTGGCGCCCCCGCGATCCGGCGCCCCGGCGCCCCCGCGCCCCATCCGCCGCCGCCCAAGCTATCCCAATCACCACGGCTATCCCTGCCACCTCAAGCGCCCCACACCATGATCAACGCGGCCCGTTCTTGTGCAGTTTCTGCTGTGCCGCCAGCAGAACGGCACAATGTCCGGGTGGGGCCTTCCGGGTGGGGCCCGCGGCGGTCACTGCCCGTGGGTGCTGCCGGTGTGGTACTCGGTGTAGGTGTACGGGTTGTCCAGGATCTTCGTCTCCGGGACGTCCGGGTGCATGCCCTTGACCCACTCCTCCTCGCCCAGCGCGGACCGGAGGTACTCGACCGTCGCCTCGATCTCCTGCCGGACCGGGGCCAGGTCGATGCCGACCAGCCGGTGCTCGTGCTTGACCACCCGGCCGTTCACGATGACCGTGTGCACGTCGCCGCGCTGTGCCTGGAAGGCGACGTGGCCGTACGGGTTCAGCAGCGGGAACGACACCGGCGACGCGTCGTTCTTGATCAGCACGACGTCGGCCTTCTTGCCCGGCTCGATGCTGCCCAGGCTGGCGTCCCGGCCGAGCGCCCGCGCCCCGCCGCGGGTGGCCCACCCGACGACGTGCTCGGCGCGCAGGCTGGCGTTGGTGATCGTCTCGCCGCGCGCGTGCGCCTCCATGTGCTCACGGGACCGGTCGGCGCCCAGCGTGCTGCGCATCGCCGAGAACAGGTCGCCGCTCCACCAGACGCTGGTGTCCATGGACAGCGACACCGGGATGCCGTGCGCGCGGATCGCCCAGGTGGGCGGGTAGCCCTGGCCGGCGCTCTGCTCGCTTTCTGTGGAGACCGAGATCGACCCGCCGCTGGCGGCGATGCGGTGGTAGGAGTCAGCCGACAAGGTGGCGGCGTGCACGAAGATGCTGGATTCGTTCAGGAAACCGGCCTCGTGGGCCAGCCGGATCCCGTCGTCGTTAGTCGCGCCCCACACCCCCGCGTGCGTGGTGACCGGAACGCCGAGGTCGCGGGCCACCTCGTAGGCCGCCTTCTCCGGGAACGCGGGGTCGCCGGTGACGTCGAAGGCGATCTGGAAGCCCAGCATGTCGTCCCCTGCGGCCTGCATGCTCTGCGCGAACGAGCGGAAATCCGCCGACGTGGCCCATTCCCACGGCCCTTGCTGGATGTTGCCGTAGGCGAGGACGAACCGGCCCGGCACCGACCGGAGCGCGTCCACCGCGGCCTCCGCGTGCTCGGTGGTCTGCAGGCCGTGCGACCAGTCGACGCAGGTCGTGACGCCGGCGTCGAGCGCCTCGATCGCGGCCAGCCGGTTCCCCGCGTGCACGTCCCGTGGCCGGAAATGCTTGCCCGACTCCAGGTAGTACCAGACGAAGTACTGCGAAAGCGTCCAGTCCGCGCCGTAGCCGCGCATGGCCGTCTGCCACATGTGCCGGTGGGTGTCGATCATGCCCGGCATCACGATGCCGCCATGCGCGTCGATCTCGATGGTGCCGTCCGGCACCGCCAGCCGGGGCCGGCCGCCGCGATGGCGTCGCCGATGACCAGCACGTCGGCGTGCGGAAGCACCGACCGCGCGTCGTCCATGGCCAGGACCGTTCCGCCGCGCAGGACGACCGGCCGCCCGGCCCCGAAGTCAGCTGGCTCACCCATGGCTCTCGCTCCTTTGCGACGTACGCGCCTAGCCGGAACCTGGCCGGGCGGGGGACTGGCCCCGCCGGGACCCGGCCCGCCGGGACCGCCGGCCTCCACGGCACGGCCTGTCCTGCGGCCGTCTCCGCCCCGGTCCCCTCGCGACCGGACAAGTGTCCGTTGTCCGGTCAGTCTCGATGGAAGCCACCCTCCCCGATCGCCGGCCGCGGTGTCAATACCGCCGGCGTGCCTTACGGCTGCTCGCGCCGGCGGGCGGCGCCGAGCGCCTCGGCCCACCAGGTCAGGTCATCGGCGAGCAGCTTGAGCCGCGGCTCCAGCGCCGCGAACGCCGTGGTGTCGCCGGGATCGGCGCTCTGCCGGGAAGCCATCATGACGTCGGGCAGGATGTGCACCGCGTGCCGCAGCGGCGCCATCTCGAACTCGACCGAGACCAGCCGCAACTGCTCGATGGCGCGGGCCCCGCCCACGTTGCCCCAGCCGACGAACGAGATCGGCTTGCGCCGCCACTCCACGAACGTCCAGTCCAGGGCGTTCTTCAGCACCGCCGGGTAGCCGTGGTTGTATTCGGCGGCCAGCACGATGAACCCGTCGGCCCGGTCCAGCGTGCGGCCCAGCCGTTCGACCTCCGCGCTGGCGTACTCGCGGGGTGCCCGGGCCGGGGCCACGCCGTCGAAGAAGGGCAGCGGGTAGTGACGGAGGTCCACCTGCTCGACGTCGAAGCCCTCCCGGGCGGCCAGGTGCCCGGTCACCCACCGGGCGACCTTCTCGCTGAACCGGCCTTCGCGGGTGGTACTGGAGATCACCTGAATGAGCATGCCTGTCCCTGGTCACGACGTAGTGATGACGAGTTTGCCCAGCTTGTGCCCGCCGAAGTCGGCTACCGCCTGTGCGGCCTGGGCCAGCGGATAGGTGCGGGTGGCCGGCACCCGCAGCGTCCCGCCTGCCACGCTGGCCAGCAGCGACGCGAACTTAGCGGGCTCGGCCACGGCCATTACCCCGGTGACCGTGACGTCGGCCGGGCCAGCCTGTTCGGCGGTCGCGCCCAGCGCGGAGGCCAGGCGGCCGCCGGGGCGGAGCAGTGCGCCCAGCGCGGCGACGTCGCCCGCCGCGTGCACCACGGCGGTCACTCCGTCCGGCGCGGCCGCACGGGCCGCGGCCGCCAGGTCGCCGGTGTAGTCGATCGCCGCGGCCGCGCCCAGGCCGCGCACGAAGCCGGTGGCCTCACCGGGCCGGGCGGTGGCCAGCACCGTCGCGCCGGTGGCCGCCGCCAGCTGGACCGCGTACGTCCCCACGCCGCCCGTCGCGCCGGATACCAGGACCACGTCGGTGGCGGTCAGCGACAGCGCGGCGATCAGGTCGTGCGCGGTCACCGCGGCGAGCCCGGCCGCGGCGGCCTGCTCGCTCGTCACCCCGGCGGGCCGGGCGGTCAGCACGCCGGCGTCCACGGTGACCGATTCGGCGATCGTTCCCGTGCCCAGCGTCATCCCGGTGATCACCCCCGCCACCGGATCGCCGGGCGCGAACCCGGTCACGCCCTCTCCGGCCTCGGCCACGGTGCCGCCCACATCGCGCCCGAGCACCACGGGAAAGGTCGCCGGGAGCATGTCCCAGAGATACCCGGCGGCCACCGCCGCGTCGATCCCGTTGACCGATGCCGCCTCGACCACGACCCGGACCTGCCCCGGGCCGGGTTCCGCGAGCGGCACGTCCGTTACCGAGAGCGTGTCGTCCCGGCTGGCAAAGGCCAGGGCCCGCATGGTGACCACCTCAATCCGCGATGGCATCTGTTGCTACCGAGCGCGACGATAGCACAAACGGGGATTAGTCCCCGATTCGATCCTTATGCTAGATCCATGGTGACGCCCGACCGCCTGGACACGTGATGCGCGTGACCCCTCAGCCGCTGCGCGCGGACGCCGAACGTAACCGCTGCCAGCTTATGAACGCCGCGCTGGCCGTCTTTGGCGAGCGTGGCCTGGACGCGCCCCTGGATGAAATCGCGCGCCGCGCCGGCGTCGGCAACGCGACCCTCTACCGCCGTTTCCCCACCCGCTGCGACCTGATCGCCGCCGTCTTCCTCGGCACGATGCAGGAGGTCGTCGACGCCACTCGGCGGGCCCTGGCGGAACCGGACCCATGGACGGCGCTGGCCGGGCATCTGATGTTCCTGTGCGAACTGCAGGCCGCCAACCAGGCGCTGGCCGACCTGCTGACCGCCACTGTCTCCGGCACGCCCGAGCTGGAACGGCTCCGCGCGGAAGCCCTGGACGGGCTGACCCGGCTGATCGACCGGGCCAAGGCCAGCGGCGGCCTGCGCGGTGACTTCGGCCACGGGGACGTGGTACTCATCCTGATGGCCAACGCCGGGCTCATCGAGCGGACCGCCGGGACGGCCCCGGGCGCGGCGCGTCGCCACCTCGGTTACGTGCTGGACGGCCTGCGCGCATCGAACCGCGCGCCCGTCCCTCCGCCGCCGGGGGAGGACCAGGTGATCGAGGCGATGCGCGCCCTCGGCCGCCGCTACGGCTGCGCCTGATTGCTCAGGAGGGTGCCTGAGCAATCAGGCGGGGCGCTCGGCGCGCACCAGCGTGTCGATGGCCACCCGCTCACCGTCGGCCGTCTTCACGTGCCGCTCGACCTGTTCCGCGCGGTGCACGGTCAGGCCGTCCAGGCCGGCCGCGACCGCCTGGGGTGTCCACAGGACGTCCGGGTACTGCGGGCCGCCCCAGCCGCGCGTCAGGTTGTCGGAGTCGTGCCCGACCGCCAGCAGCGTCCCGCCCGGCGTGACCGCCGCGGCCGCGGCCCGGACCAGGTGCGCGAGCTCCGCCGGCGGGAGCTGGATATAGGCGATGAGCACCAGGTCGTACCCGCCCGGGGCCGGCGCATAGCTGAGCAGGTCGGCCTGTACCCAGTCGACGGCGACCCCGCGCTGCCGGGCCAGTCCGGCCGCGCGGCCCAGGCCTACGGCCGAGAAGTCCACCCCGGTGACCTGCCAGCCGCGCTCGGCCAGCCAGATGGCGTTCCGGCCCTCGCCGGTCCCCAGGTCGAGGGCCCGGCCGGGGCTCAGCCCCGCCAGTTCCGTGGCGACGAAACAGTTCGGCCCGGCCCCCCAGACCAGTTCCGGTCCTGCGTACCGCTCGTCCCAGGCGGCCTGGTCCATCCTCCGCTCCTTACCACGGCGCTGGTATGGCACCTGTCATCAAGGCCGTTCGGTGGCATCGGCACCTCAGCCATTATCGGCGCGAAGCGGTGGCCACGGCCGTTTCCGGTGATCACAGAGCCGGCTCTTTTGCGCGGCCGGGCCCGCCGGGGGAGGCAGGCGACGTGCCGGGATACCCGATTTTGGGATACCCGATGGCGATAGCCATGGAATCGTATGTGTCAAAGTGGTAGGAGACCATGCGACGGTGGCGGGCGTGGCCGCCGCCGTGAGCGGTTAGCACGAAGCTGGCCGTCAGCTGACCGGGGTCGGGGACGCTGACGGCGAAGGGCGAACTGAGCGGCTATGGAGCCTCTAACCAGGGACGATCCCGCCGAGATCGGTGGTTACCGGCTACGTGCCCGGCTCGGGGCCGGGGGCATGGGACGGGTGTACCTGGCGTCCACGCCAGGGGGGCGGCGCGTCGCGCTGAAGGTCGTGCGCCCGGAACTCGGCGACGACGCGGATTTCCGGGCCCGTTTCCGCCAGGAGATCGAGGCCGCCCAGCGGGTCCGCGGCCTGTACACCGCCGAGTTGCTCAACGCCGATCCGGCGGCCACCCCGCCGTGGCTGGTGACCGCGTACGTGCCGGGCCCCTCGCTGCAGCAGGCCGTCGCCGATCACGGCCCGATGCCGCAGGAGACGGTGATCCTGCTTATGGCCGGGGTCGCCGAGGCGCTGCAGGCCATCCATTCCGCCGGTGTCGTGCACCGCGACCTCAAGCCGTCCAACGTGCTGCTCGCCCCGGACGGCCCGCGCGTCATCGACTTCGGCATCGCCCGGGCGGCCGAGGCCACCAACCTGACCCAGAGCGGCCTGGCCGTGGGCTCCCCGCAGTTCATGGCGCCGGAACAGATCCGCGGCCTGGCCATCACGCCCGCGATCGACGTGTTCGCGCTGGGGGCGGTGGCGGCCTTCGCGCTGCTGGGCCTGCCGCCCTTCGGGGAGGGCCAGGTCGCCGCGCTGATGTACCGGGTGCTGAACGAGCCGCCCCGGCTGACCGGCTGTTCCGGCCCGCTGCGCACGCTGATCGAGCGCTGCCTGGCCAAGGAGCCGGCCGACCGCCCCACGCCCGCCGCGATCATCGAGTCCTGCCGGTCCCTGTCCTCGGGGAACCTGGGCGAGTTCACCGACTCCTGGCTGCCGCCCGCCGTGGCCGCCGCCGCGGCCCGCGCGCCCGGGACGGCGGGCGGTCCCGGCAGCCCATCTCCCCAGCCGGGTGGCCCAGTGAATGGCGCGGCGGCCCTGAACGGCGCCGCGGGCGTGAACGGCGCCGCGGGCGTGAACGGCGCCGCGGGCGCCGCGAACCGCGCGACGCAGGCGCCCGGATCGCCGCCCCGCGGTTCGGCCCGGCCGCCCTTCCCGGGTACGGGAAATGCCGCCCCCGGCCGGTCCGCGCCGCCGGTGATGACCCCGCCAGCTGACGTCACTGCGGGCCGCCCACGTCACGCCGGCGCCACCGGCCCCGGTGGGCCCTATCCGCCCGCGGGACCCTCCTGGCGCCCGCCGGTGCCGTCCTCGCTGACCACCGCGGCGAAGCTGATGAACATCGGCGCCGGTGTCTGCGCGCTCGGTGCCATCGTGGGCCTGGGCACCGTGCACGAACTGAAGACGATCATCGCGCAGCAGCACCCCGCCGCCCCTCAGGGCGCGGTCGGCGCCGCGATCGCCATCCTGCTGGTGCACGGGCTGATCGGCACCACCCTGTGGCTGTGGCTGGCCCGGGAGACCAGGCGCGGCCTGCGGCGGGCCCAGGCCTGGGCCACGGTCATCTTCGTCATCGCCACCGTGACCGGCATCGGCATCGACGCCAACGCGCCGTCCACCCCCCTGACCCAGGCGTTCAGCGGCATCGACTGGATCATCGGCCTGTGCGCGGTCGTGCTGCTCTGGAACCGGGCCTCACGCATCTACTACCGCGCCCTCACCCCGCCGGCCGTCCCGCAGCCCTTCTCCCCGTCGCCCAGCCTGCGACCCCGGCAGATGCCGCCGTCTGGCGCAGGCAGCACGCGCCGCGACTGGCAGGCCCGCCCCCCGGGAAACCGCCCGGGCCAGCCCAGCGGGTCCCGCCCGTCCCAGCCGGACCGCCCCGGCCAGCGCCGCTAGCGAGACCGCTGACGTTCGGCTGAATCTCAGGGACTCTGTGCCCGGACAGCGGGGCCGAACAGCCGCCCGGGGCTGCTAAGCTCATGCCCAACCGCAAGGGGCTATGGCGCAGTTGGTAGCGCGCCTCCATGGCATGGAGGAGGTCTGGGGTTCGAATCCCCATAGCTCCACTGGCTTTCCGGACCTCAGCTTTGTAATCAAGTGCCTAACCAAGTGCCTACGGCGTAGCGGCCATGTCCGCTGCGCCGTTTTTGTGTTCTGTGTCGTCGCCGAAAACGGTGTCCATCACGTTCGCTCCGCCCCGGATGGCGGGGACGATCACGTGCCGGTACACGGTCTCGGTGACGTGGGTGGACTTGTGGCCCACGGTGTCGCTGATCTCCTGGATTGGCACGCCGTTGCTGCTCATGATCGACACGGCGGTGTGCCGTCCCTCGTGGGCGTGCCAGTGACCGATACCGGCCCGCCGCGTCATCTTGCCGAACCGCCAGTTCAGTTCGTCCTTGCTGTACATGTGCCCGTCCTCGTGGCAGAACACCAGGTTGTCATCGTGCCAGGCGGAGCCTGCGGCGAGCCGTTCGGCGGCCTGGCGCTTCCGGTGCGCCACGAGCGCGGTCACGGCGCGCCGCGGCAGGACGAGCGAGCGCTTGGAATTCGGTGTCTTGACGTCCCCGGTCCGGCTCGCCGACCGCCACACGTGGATGACTCCCTTATCGAGATCCACGTGATCCCACGAGAGCTTGCGCAGCTCGCCGGGACGAAGGCCTAGCGTGATCGCCAGCACGAACAGTGCTTGGAGTCGGCGCCCCTCGCTGAGGCGATCGTCCGTGCCGAGTTCCGCGCAGCAAGTACGGCAGGTGACCACACTCAGATCGGTGCCGATCTCGGTGATGGGAACCTGTTCACGCGGCCGCGTCCCACAAGCCACCTCACCCGCCTCCGTGGCCGCGTGGGCCGCCGCGTACCGGCTACGGCTCACCTTCACCGCCTTGACGTACCCGATTGGCTGGCCGGTCGCGGCCTTGAGCGCCTTGCCCGCCTGTTCCTCGCTCATGGCCCGCGACGGGCGGCCCGGTCGGCCTTGTGGCAGGTCGACGAGCTCAACGACGTTCCGGCCGATGAAATCGTATTTTTGGGCGCGCCGGATCGACCTGGTGAGCGTGCTCTTGATCTTCACGAGCCAGGGACAGCGCGGCCCACAAATGACCTCGGGGTCGTCGTCCGCGTGGCCGTGCTCGTCCTCGTCGTCCAGCGGCGAGCGGGGCGGGTCGCCGGCCCCAGCATCCGGTGCGATGGGCGCTTCGGTGGGATTCCGCTCTTCGATCGCTCGCTGCGACACCTCATCGAGCGGCGGCCGGAGACTGGCATGAAGGCTGGCTGTACTGGCCACAACCTCGTCCGTGACCAGGTAGGCGCGGGCACGCCGGGGCGTGTCGTGCTCGGCGGCCGATACGAGGAACTTGCCCGGCGCGTCGAGCGTGTGCGCGTGCCAGCCGGCGGCCAGCATGCCCTGTCCGAGGATGAGGTCGACGTCTTTGCGTTCCCGGACCCGGAAGCAGATCCGGACGTCCATCTGGGAGCGCACCGCGCCGTGTCCCATGGCCTTCTGCGTCGGCCGCTGGGTGGCCGCGATCAGATTGACGGCCACGGCGCGCCCGCGCCGGGCAATCGAGTCAGCGTGCCGGACCGCTCCCGGAGCGTCGTCCACGAGTTCGGCGTACTCATCGACGAGGATCACGAGCGGGCATGTTCGGCGCCGGCTCGCAGACGCGCTGCCCCTGCTCGGCGAGGCTCGCGGCTCGTGCTTCGAGAACCGCGACCGCGTCGGCCAGCAGCGTATCGGCCTCGCCGGGGGTGGTCGCCAGCCGGTCGAGGCAGGAGATCCACGGGCCGAGTTCCATGCCCTTCTTGAGGTCGATGCCCCACAGGACCACGTCGCGGCAGGCGGACAGGTTGCCGATCAGCACGTTGAGGCCACTGCTCTTGCCGGCGCCGGTCGCCCCGCCGAACAGGACGTGACGGCGAAGGAACGAGACGCGGCACGGGACCGCGTCCTCGAACGGGCCCAGCTCGATGGCCTCGGTGATAGAGGTGACGGACGGGCCGGGCCACGGGATCGCGTCGGCGTGCGGGTCGGCGTCGAGCACGCGCAGCTCGCACCGGTTGGCGTAGTTGTCGGGCGTCGGATAGACGCGGACGGCGCCCCGGAAGGTGCCGAGACCGGATTCGATGGCGGGTACTTTCGTGATCACGTCGTGGATGGTCTGGCCCCGGGCCAGCCGGAACCGGGCCCGCCAGCCCCACAGGTCCACCATCGCCGACATGACCTGCGATCCGGCCAGCCCGACGGCCCGTGCGATTTCCGGCCAGGATTCAAGGGTTCGTTCAAGACGGACCTTGGTGCGGCGCCGGCGGCTGGCCCACCAGGGAACGGCGCAGAGCAGGGCCACGATGACACCAAGGGCGGGCATGGGTGGCGTGGCCGGGCCGAGGGCAGTCGCAGCCGTGAGCCATCCGCCGGCCGCTGCAGAGACGGCTGCGGCGTAAGCGCGCTCCGCGGTCCTGCCGAGGATGGGCCACTCCTTGCGCAGCCGCCGCGGCGCTGGCAGGGCCAGAACAGCCACATCGGCGAGCGTGACGGCCATCAACCACGGCCACCATCCCGGGTGGGAACGGTGCAGCGTCGCCGCTGCGACCACGATGCCCACGGCGGTCACAATGGGGGCGAGTTCGGAGCGGTATCGCCACAGGGCGCGGGCGACGATCGCGCCGGCCGTTTCGGGTAGTGGCTGGTCCGGGCTGAGGAACATCGTCGGCTGGAAGCCGTCGCGGCGGAGCTGCCGGGCGCGATGGCGGAGCTGGCGTCGTGATGACCGGTTCGTCATGGACGGTCTCGGTGCTGGGGCGGAAGCTGGCCCTGAGCTTCGAGTTCGTCCGCAGGTAGTAGAGCGCGTCGTCCTCGCCGTCCGCCTGGGCGCCGAGGGTGGCCCGGGCCGCGGCGATCAAGTTGTAAGAGTCGGCCAGGGTGTGGGCCAGACGGGCGCGGAGCCGGCCGACCTCCGCGCACAGCAACGGAATCGTGTCGAGCGCCCTGGCCAGCGTGCTCATGGCCGAGACGGCGTGGTCGTGCCGGCTGGCCACCTCCTGAAGATCAGCGTCCGTGTGGTTCCTGGGTTCGGTCGTGATGATCACCTCCTCCGGTCGTCGTGGTCAGCCCTGGCCCGACAGGGCGCGGATGATCGCGGTCACGGTGGTGCGGATCCCGGGCGCGAAGCTGGTGGTGGCCAGGTAGAAGCCGAACAGCACACAGATCACCCCGTGCCAGGCCTTGAGTCACCCCGTGCCAGGCCTTGAGCCCGGCGTACCGGTGCAAGAGCCACACCACAACGCCGAGCACCAGGACGAACCACGCGGAGCAGATGGTTGACGTACGGCTCGCGCTGACGGCGATCGGAGGCGTGCAGCCGGGCCGCGAGCCGCAGTGCCCGTTTCACTTGCCGCTGGGCGGCCGGATCGGCGAGCTGGGCTGTCTCCAGTGCGAACCGCTCCCGTAGCCCCTGCTCGCCATACATGGCGGTGATGGCGTGCAGGGGCATGACCGACAGCAGCTGCCATTCGCTGGCCAGGCTGGGGGCTGTGCTGGCCCGGGTCGTCCAGGTGGCGAGGTGGCCGCAGTCGCGGCACTCCCAGCCCATCTGGATTTCGCTGGAGCCGACGCGCATCTCGTACTCGGTGATGTTCCACGACCCGCCGGTGAAGCTGCGCACGCCTGGAATCGAGGATGCACTCTCCCTGGTGACGGACGCCCGCGGCCGGATGCGGTATCGACTGCCCGACGGCGAATATCAGCTGTCGCTTCTCGGTGGCCCGTGCGTGCGGTTCGTCGTGCGTGATCGCTGCTGGACCACGGTCCGCCTTCAGCCGGCGTAGCCGGAGTGACGCCCGGGAGCGCATTCCGCGCCGACTCCGGCGCCCATCGGTCGGCGCTTCCCGCTGGCGTGCGGAAGCCGATCCGCTTGCCCAGCGCGCTGACGTATAGCGTGGTCGGCGTGGCTCTTAGACGTCATCCTTGATCGGGTATCGCAGGTGAGTGATGCTGTCCGGTGCCGCGATGACATCGGCGCGGTCCAGCTCTTGCGGCTCGCTGCCGGGATGCTCGATGAGAGCCGCTGTAGGCTGCCGTCATGAGCACGCGCGAGGATTACCCAGCCGGGGTGCCGTGCTGGGTCGACACCAGCCAGCCCGACCCCGTAGACGCCGCCCGGTTCTACTCCGGGCTCTTCGGGTGGCAGACCGAGGACGCGATGCCCCCCGACGCTGGGGCTCACTACTATATGGCCCGCATCGGCGGCCGGGACGCGGCAGCGATCTCCTCGCAGCCCCCCGGTGCACCACCGCAGGCGGTGTGGAACACCTACATCCGCGTCGAGTCCGCCGACGACGCTGCGGCGCGGGTGCGCGAGGCGGGCGGGCGGGTGCTCTCCGAGCCGTTCGACGTGTTTGACGCGGGGCGGATGGGCGTGTTCGCCGATCCAGAGGGCGCGGTCTTTTGCGTGTGGCAGCCCGGATCGCACCGCGGCTCGGCGGCAGTTAACGAGCATGGCGCGGTGAACTTCAACAACCTGCACACCGACGATGTCGAGGCCGCGCGGGCCTTCTACGGCGCCGTGTTCAGCTGGACGACGATCGACGCCGGCTCGCCGATGTGGGCTCTGCCGGGCTACGGCGATCATCTGGAGGAGCTCAACCCCGGCATGCGCGCGGGGATGAAGCAGATGGGCGCACCCGAGGGTTTCGAGGACGTCGTAGCGACGATCTTGCCCCGCGAGGGCGGCCCAGCGCGCTGGAGCGTGACCTTCGCCGTCGACGACGTGGACGCGATCACTGCGCGAGCGCGCGAACTCGGAGGCTCGGTCCTCGCCGAGCCGCAGAATGCGCCATGGGTGCGATTCGCCGTCCTCGCCGATCCGGCTGGCGCGTCCTTCACCGCCAGCCAGTTCGTAGCGGAGAACCGCTAGACGATCCCCGATTGAGACGCCTCCCCGGTCGCTGAACCGTCCAGGCGACGGCACGCGCGGCGAGCGCCGACTGGACCGACGCGCCCGCCACACCGGCACTCCAGCAGGCCCGCGGTCGGCTCAACATGCAGCCGCCCGGTCTGAATATTTATACATAGAATCCCGCACGGAGAGTGCGCGCTCATGCCGCGTGTCGTGCGCCAGATCCGGCATGATGTGGTCGTCTCGCGGCCGGGTGCCGCATCGACGAGCCTCTCGGGCAGCGCCCAGTGGGGGCCTCAAGTGGACCAGTCACACCGAACCGTCCTGAGGTTGGCCCAGAGACACGCCAACCTATACATCACACTGAGTGAGGGGGAAGGTCGAGGAGAACGCTCACCGAGCCGTCGATATGCGCGGTTGTCGCCTCGAATCCCACTGTGGAGTGGAGCGTCCAGATCAGGGTGATCTGCATGCTGCCGGGGGTGGCTCGGTATTGGCGGGGTGACACTTCCGGACCAGCGTAGGGCAACCTCGCCTATGCCTCTGGCGCGCTGCTTTCTGGATCTTTGTGCATGTACCCGCGCGCAGCCATGGCCGACTGCCGGGCCGTCAACGTTGGCCAGCCGCACCGGGGATCAGGTCCAGCGGGCCAGTCATAAGTGAGCTGCCCCGCGTTTCCGGACAGGTAATTCGCGGCTCATCGCACGGCGATTGCCAGCCGTCACGGCAGGCAGCCCGCAAGGGTGCCACCGCCGCAGTGACCATGAGCCTGCCGTGGCGGCCCGGCAGGACGGCTCCGCTCAGCTTCGGCGGCGTGCTGGTGACCGCGGCCGGCCGGCGGAAGCTCGCCGCCCGGGCCGGCTGAGGACGGGTACCGGGATGGCTGGCCACCCGCGCCTGGTACTGGCCGGCGCGGGGCCGCCCGCTGGAACGCCTCTCCCGCCGCCCAGCGATGAGGTACCCCACACAGATGAGCAAAACGAGCAGATATATGAGGCTGCTCAAGAAGAACAGCGCGATCTTTGCGCGCGCGGGATCGTTCTCGGTAGGCGCCGGCCACGGTGAGAGGAACACGAAAGCCTGTACGCCTGCGTAAAGCGCGGTTGCCGCCGCCATCACCCGGCCGGGCCGCAGAACTGGCTGCCCGCTCTGGGCCCGGGCGGACCCTGGCGGCTGGGTTGCGGCCGGCCCGGCGGGAAGGTCGGCGGTGACCGCGGCCAGCTCGGCGTAGGTCCGCGACGCGAACGCCTGGCTCACCCGCAGGTCGAATTCGTCCTTGGCCAGCATGCCCTGCACGAACGCGCCCTTGAGAGTGCCGATCACCTGCTCGCGCTCAGCATGCGACACCCGCAGGCGTCCGCGGCCCGCCGCGGACGCTGCCAGCTCATCTCCTGGCCCTGTCACCATCGCCGCCCCCCGCCACCACAATCCAGGAGAAGCCTAGCGCGGTGCCCATCCTGGCGTCATCCCCGCAGGTGCCGTGATCGGGAGAGCAGGCCGATGTCACAGCGGGCGAAGCCATCACGGCACGCCGCAGGAAGCCTCGCGCACCGTGCCGGCCGGACAACAGCGGGGAAGGCGACACGGACCGGCTGCGGGCAGCCAGGCGCGTAAGCGTCCGTGATCTCACGCCCGCGCGGGCAGTATTCTCATCCACCGCCTGATCCGGCAGCGGAGCCACGCCTGAGGTCTTCTGAAAGCCCTTCTGAGAAGCAAGCGGTCTTGCAGGCCACTTCCGTGGTCCCCGGGCTGCTCTTCTTCGTCTTTGGACGTGGCGGGATTACGTGAAGTGTGTTATCGCGCCAAAGGCAGCTGCGTTTCCAGGTCGGCTGAGTGCCGGATTGCACGCACTGTCGTCGGCGAAACGTCTTACGGGCGGGTGATCTCATGCCAGCGTGTCCTTACTCCGGTGACCGGAGCGGGCCCGCCGCAGGCCGCTGAGACCGCCGGCGCACAGGTCCTCCCGGTTGGAGCCGGCGCCGGCGAGATCCCGGTCGCCATGTGATGGGCCTGCCCGTACATGCCGTCACGTACGGTAATTAACCGAGGGGCGGCTATCTGGTAGTTTCAGCGTGTAACGCCGAATACTTGCTCGTGCCTCCGTGCGTCCAACGCGCGGGTTCCAGCGCCCAGAACTGCCAGTTACTGAAAGCCAACGCGAGCTTTCGGAAGCGGCCTTGCGACAGCAGTATGTTCCACAGCGCACCGTTACACCATGGAGGAGTAAAACCAGCAGATGGCAGCGTGTCCTTGGCCTGCGACCTAGATTGAACTTGTCCAGACATATTATGATAAAAAAATGACTGAACCAGGCGGTGACGAGCCGGGGCCCACATTTGCCTATGGTCCGTCTGACGGAGATCCGTATGACTGGGTTGGCGAGGCCATGGAGATCCTCGACTATGTGGCTGTCGTTAACGAGCCGACCATGCTCGACTACGCCATTGACCTGCTGCGCCGTGCCCACAGTGCCACGCACGGCAGCGATCCGGGTGTGTACGGGGTCCTCATGATGGCGCTGATGGCCCGGCATAGCCGAACCGGATCGCTTGCCGATCTCAACGAGGTCATTGATGACGGACGAATTGTGGTGGCCGCGGTTCCGCCCGACGAACTGGACTGGGCTATAGCCGCGGCGCAACTCGCGGCATCGTTGCAAGCGCGCTATAACGTCACGGGGGCCTTGAACGACTTGGACGAGGCAATCAGCATCGGCCGAGCCGCGACCGACGCGATTCCTGACGGCACCATGGGGCAGGCAGGATCGTTGGCGAACCTCAGCATGACCATACTGAGCAGGTTCGAACGAACCCGGAACCCAGCCGACGTCGAGCAGGCGATCAGCGTTGCCCGCCGGGCATTCGCTGTGGCCGGCGAGGACGACCCGGATAGAGCGGGGGTGCTGTCAAGTCTGGGGAATGCGCTGCAGGCACGTTATGCCTTGACCCAGTCGCTGGGCGATCTTGATGAGGCGTTGAGCATCCAGGCTGCCCTGGCGGAGGCTCCGCCTGAGGATCCGAGCAGATGCATGTATTTGAACAACCTCAGCAACGCGCTGCACTCACGGTTCGCGCACACCGGGAACATCAGCGACCTGGATCAGGCGGTCGCTGTCGGCCGCGAAGCCCTGGCGGCCACCCCTTTGGTGCATCCGAACCGGGCGGTGCATCTGCGCAATCTCGGTAACAAGCTGTATACCCGGTTCTCGCAGACTAAGGCACTGCCCGATCTAGACGAGTCGATCAGGGTCTTTGCCGAGGCCCTATCGATCGCCGCTCCCGGGCAGCCCCACCGCGTCGCGCTGCTGTCGCAACTCAGCAGGGCACAGATGGATCGTTGGGAGCACACTCACGACCAGGATGACCTCGACACCGCGGTCGACGCGACGCGGGCCGCGGCGGCTGCGGCTCCGGGTGGGCATCCCGAGCGCGGCATCAATCTCGTTCGCCTCGGGTCTCTGCTCTGGGAGCGGATCGATCTCACCGGTTCGCTCGACGACATTCATGAGGCTGTTGCCGCCTGCCGCGAGGCTACTGCAAGTAGTCCCACCGAAGGCCTCGACCGAGGACGGACCCTCGGCACCTTGGCGGCGGTCCTCGTGGCGATGTTCGATCGTGTTGGCGACCTCGGCGATCTTGACGAGGCGATCACCGCTGGGCGTGCAGCGGTGACGGAGCTCTCAGCCGCCGATCCCCGCCGTGCCCTCTTCCTGTCGGTTGTCGCCAATGCGCTGCGCGAACGGTGTGAGCGCACCGGGGGACTTGCCGATATCGAAGAGGCCATCAACCTCGGTCGTGAGGCGGCCGCGGGGACAGACCCCGGGGACGCCAGGACAATGATCCTCACCAATCTTGGCGCCGCCCTCTCCGCGAGGTATGAGATTCAAGGCGGTCTGGACGATCTGGATGAGGCGATCACGCTCTGGCGGACCGTGCTGGCTTCCGCGCCAGCCGACGATGCCAACCACCGCCTTGCTCTCAGCCGTCAGGTCAACGCCCGCCTTGCGCTCAGCAGCCTCGGCTTCGCATTGGGGCAACGGTACGAGCACAGGAGCGAGTGGGCCCTGCGTGACACGTCGGATCTGGAAGAGGGTGTCCAGGCCTGCCGTGAGGCGCTTGCCAGCAGTCCGCAAGACGAGCCGCTTCATGCCCCGATTCTGGCGAACCTGAGTGTCGTCCTTCGGATGTGGTGCGAGCGCGATGCTGATCTCGGTGCCTGGGGAACGCTCGCCGAGATGGACAAGACGGTCGATGTGAGCCGCCGTGCGGTGGCCGCGGTCCCCTCCAATCATGCGAGGTGGCCTTTGCTGCTGATGAATCTCGCACTCGCGCTGCGAAACCGCTTCATCTGGTCCAGGGACCTGGCCGACCTGGACGAAGCCGTCGATGCCGCCCGCCAAGCGGTGAGCCTCACGGCGGCCGATCATTCGGACCGGTGTTCCCGCTTGCACGACCTGAGCCGCATTCTGTACGCACGTTATGAACAAACCAAGGATGCTGCGGACGCGGCCGCCGCCATAGACGGATGGCGCGAAGCGGTGGCAGTGCGGACAGCACCGCCGGCTACACGCCTCTACGCTGCTCAGTGTTGGGGTGAGGCCGCGATGACCGCAGGTCGGCAGTGGGCGCTGGCAGCAGATGGGTACGCGAGCGCTGTCGAGCTGTTGCCCATGGTGGCGTGGCGTGGTCTCAGCCGCGCCGACAGGGAGTATTGGGTCAACAAGGTCAGAGGGCTGGGCGGTGATGCTGCTGCGTGTGCGATTGCCGCCGAACGACCCGATCGTGCGCTGGAACTCTTGGAGGGCTCACGGGGAGTTATCTGGTCACAGTTGCTCGATACCCGCAGCGATCTGGCTGCCCTGCGCGCGGCGGCGCCCGAGCTTGCTGACGAGCTGGACGGCACGCGGACGGAGCTCGCCAGCGGTAGCGCTGCCCGGCAGCGGGCAGCGGCCTATCGGTGGGACGAGCTGGTCGAGGCGGCGCGGGCCCTGCCTGGCTTCAGTTTGTTCATGCGCCCACCGACGGCAGCGGATCTCCGGCCTGCGGCGACAGGTGGCCCGGTGGTGGTCATCAATGTCAGCCATTGGCGATGCGACGCGATCGTGGTAACTTCCGCGGCCACCGAGATCATCCCGCTGCCCGAGCTCAGCCAAGACGAGGCTTGGGAGAAAACCTTCGAGTATGTGGAAGCCGCAGAGGAACTGGAGGCTGAACCCGATCGGCTGGCCGCCAGAATTACCGCAGAACAAGTCCTCGCGGAGACTCTGCAATGGCTCTGGGACACGGTCGCAGCGCCGATCCTTGATGCGCTCGGCTATGGGGAGGGCGTCCAGGGTGACGGCCCTTGGCCGCGAATTTGGTGGTGCCCGTGCGGCCCGCTGGCCTTGCTCCCGATTCACGCCGCGGGCTCCCGCGACCCGCACCGGCATTCTGGCGGTCGCTCCGTTATGGACAGGGTGGTCTCGTCGTATACGCCCACCGTGCGTGCGCTTGTCAGCGCCCGCACCGCGGACTCCGGCACCGCTGCCAAGTCGCTGCCCGACCGGCTGCTGATGGTCGCAATGCCGCGGACGCCCGGCTTCCCCGACCTGCCCTGCGTTGGTCAGGAAAGGGATCACCTCGCGGGCATATTCCCAGCCGACCGGCTTACCCTGCTCGAAGGGCCGGGCGCCACGCGTGACACGGTCGGCGACGCTCTCGTCTCTCATAGGTGGGCGCATTTCAGTTGTCACGGTGACCAGAATCTGCTCAACCCCTCGGACGCGGGCATCCTCGTGAGCGATGGCATGGTGACGGTGTCGGACTTTATTTCAGGCAATGGGTCCGGCGGCGAATGGGCATTCCTGTCCGCGTGCAAGACGGCGACGGGAGGTGTCACGGTCACCGACGAGGCCATCACGCTGACGTCGGCGCTGCTTTACACCGGTTGGCGTCACGTAGTCGGCACGCTGTGGACGGTTATTGACAACACGACGGCGGAGTTGACCGCCGATGTCTACGCCGAGTTGACCAGGCAGGGACATCTGCAGACCGATGAGGCAGCAGTGGCACTGCACCGCGCCGTCCACAAGATCCGTGACGCCGAGCCGCGTCACCCCAGCCTCTGGGTGCCGTTCGTACACAGCGGACCGTGACACGCCGTGTCCGCTGTCCGAAGCAACCGGCGATTGGCAGCCTTTGGCCAGGTCGTCGCTCTGCCCTAGCCATGCGGCGCGTTGAATTTGCACTTGGGCGGGACGCGAGGTTGGCACGAAATGGACCTGATGGCGAAGCCACAATGCGGGCCAAGAGCCCGAAAGACCTGCTGCACTGGGTCCCGTACATCCACGTAGGACCATGACCCGAAGAGGGCAATTGGTCCGCCCTGAGCCGGTTCACCAGGTAAGAGGTCATACGCAGCGTGGAGATGGGCGGCCCACAGGTACAGCGGCGCGGAACAGCGTGAGCGCCTCCCAGAGCAGGGAAAGCTGACCGCTGTCCTGGTAGGCGGAGTACCGAGCGCGTGCCCGGTTGGCGGCGGCGCCGGAGTCGGTGTTACCGCCGGGGCCGCCAGGCTGCTGGTACAGGCGGCGCAGCGGTTCCGGCAGCATGCCCGGATCAGAGGTCAAGACGGGGCGGAGGAACAAAGCCGCCACGATCCCGTCATCTTGCCCGGCCTGCGGCCCGGAAGCCTCGAATCTGAACCAGTGGAACATCCCGAGCATGTAAGCCGCATCGAGATCCCCGCCAAGCTCGGAAGCAGCCGCCAGTTCCCCGGCATCCGCCAGCGCCTGTTCCCCCAGAACCCAGCGGAGATCCCGGTCAGCGGCCGTCCGGTCCAGGCGTTCCCGGACAGCGGCCAGCGCCTCAGCACGGGTTCGCATGTCCGCCTCCACGCGCCAGCCTCGCCCGCTCCCGGCTCGCGATCAGGCCCCCGCAAATGTGAAACGGCAGCCAGCGACGGCACGCCGGGAAACTCGCCGCGCCCGGCGCGGACACCCTAGATTGCCCGTCATGTCATCAGTGTGGTTGCCCTACCCTGACCCAGACAATGGTTAAAAGAGCTAAGTGAGCCCCGGCTGCCTGGAAATGCGAGGTTTGCGTGGAAATGGACCTAGCCGTGAAAGTTGCCGCCTTCTGTCGTGAACTCGGCGATAACACCCTCCGGGAGATGGCGCAACGGGATAAGAAAACGGACGACGCATACATGCGCGCCGTGAAATCCCTCGAGGACGGCCAGATCGGCCCCGGACTGGAAGCCGATCTCGACTTGCTCGACGACATGGTGAGGCGGATCGAGGGTCAGGGCCTGTATCCGGGTGCCACGCGGGGTTACCAGCCGCTGCCAGATCCCGGGATGGGGACAGGCGCGCAGTGGTGGAGGTGCCCCCGCGACCGCTGCGCGGGCCGGGGACGGGTGAAGCCTGACCAGGGACCGCCGGTCTGCGCCGCTACCGGTGAGCAGCTTGTCCCGGGGCCGTTGCCGGGATGACCGGCTTCCTAGGAGAAATCGGCCAGAAACTCGCCGACCGCTGGGCAGCCCTCCTTGCCGTCCCCGGGCTCCTGTTCCTTGCCGCCGTCACCGCCACAGCCGTGCTTGGCCAGGCCCACGCCCTCAGCTACCCCGACCTGAGCCGGAAGATCGCGGCCTGGGCGGCCAGTCCGGCGTCGAAGTCGGTCGGCGGCACCGTACTCATCGTGGCGGCAATCCTCGCCGGGTCGGTAGTGGCGGGCCTGGCAGCTACCGCAGGCGGCAGGTTCATAGAGATCCTGTGGACCCTGCCAGGGAAACGCGTGCCCGCTAGGTGGCTCGCTGACTTCCGGCGAAACCGCTCCCGGAAAGCCAAGGCCGTCGCGGACACCTCCACTGATCCGGCCGCGGTGGACAAGGCGATCGCCCGGGCCGACCGGATCTGCCTGATCCAGGCCGATCGCCCCACCTGGATCGGCGACCGGCTCCGCGCCTGCCGCGTCCGGATCGAACGGGCCAACGGACTCGACCTGAACGCAGCCTGGCCGCGCCTGTGGCTCATCGTGCCGGACACCGTCCGGACGGAACTCGGCACGGCCCGCGACGCCTTCACCGCCGCTGCGCGGCTCACCGCGTGGGCCGTCTTGTACCTGATCCTCGGCATCTGGTGGTGGCCCGCCATCATCATCGCCCTGATCACCGGGGCCACGGCAATCATCAGGGCCCATCAAGCCACCGGCAACCTCGCCGACCTCATCGAATCCACGGTAGATCTGCACAGCAGCGACCTGGCTACCCAACTCGGCGAACAAACGCCCGGCCAGGTGACCCCCGTCACCGGCAGGCGGCTCACCACTCAGATGCGCAAGAGCCGGTGGGAACCCGGCTCACCCCTCGCGGACTGACTGATCTTTATCGATCCGGCGGGCTATGCCATTCAGGGATTTGTACCGCCCTTGTGCCGGGGCGGACATCAGTGGCAGGTTCGGATGAGACGCCCCGGCGCTCTACCGGATGAGCGGAGGCACACGTGGCCGACCGGGCACAGTTGCTGACCGCCATTCAGGCTAGGGTGCAGCGCGCAAACCCCGAAAATGACTTCGCGCCGGTCCTGGAACCCGCGGCGCTGGCTGAATCGCGGCTGCTCGGCGACATGCTTCATAAGGGTGACGGCGACCTCGAAAGCAGGTACCTGCTGGGCTGGCTGCATTTGTACCGTTATTACGCCCTGCCAGCGGGTCAGGACAAGCAGGACTACGACACGGCAGTGGAGTTGTTCACGCAATGTTTCGTCGCGGGCGTGGACGGCTTGCCGGAGTCGCTGCGCCCTGCACTCGCCCGGCGGGCGGTACCGGCCGCGGACTCGCTTCTCGGTGAGGCGATGAGCTCACCGGATCGTGAGCTTGCGATCACCGCTGTCGGCCTGTGGCGCCGCATCGTTGATGCCACCCCCGCCGATGGTCCGGCGTGGGCGCGCCGCCTGTCCAGACTGGGCGTCGCCTTGCTGGTCGGGTACGGGCGGACCGGAGTGCTCGCGGACCTGGACGCCGCGGTCCAGGCGCAGCAAAGAGCGGTCGACGCCACCCCCGAGGGTGATCCGATGCGGACATCACACCTGTCGAACCTGGGTGCCGCGCTGCTGACCAGATTCGACCGGGCCGAATCGCCGGAAGATCTGGAGGCTGGCATCCAGGCGGCACGAAGCGTGCTCGATGCCGCTCCGCCCGGAGATCCCGACCGTGCCATGTACCTGTCCAACCTGGGTGCCGCGCTCCGGACCCGGTTTGAATGGACCGGCCAGCTGACGGAGCTGGATGACGTCGTACGCACTCAGCAGGCCGCCGTGACGGCCACCCCCGCCGGTCACCCCGGCCTGCCGCGGCACCTGACCAACCTAGCCGTCGCGCACCATACACGGTTCGAGCACGTCGGCGACCTCGCGGACTCCGACGCGGCGATCAGGGCCCAGCGTGCCGCGATGGATGCCGCGCCGCCCGGCCACCCAGACCTGCCCGTGATGTTGTCCAATCTGAGCGGCTTGCAGGAGAAACGATTCGGCCGGACAGGAGAGATAGGCGATCTTGATGCCGCGATCGAGGCGGGTCGCGATGCGGTGAACGCCACCCGTGACAGCGATGCTGGCCGGGCAGGACGCATGTCGAACCTCGGTAACGCGCTCCGGGCGAGATTTGAGCGCACCGGACGGCTCGCGGACCTGGACGCCGCCATCGGGCAGCACCGGGACGCGGTCGACGTCTGCCCGGCAGATGACCGGGACCGGGCCGGATGCGGGGCCAACCTGGGCGCCGCGCTGATGGACCGGTTTGAGCGGACGGGTGCCATGACCGACCTGGATGCCGCGATCGAGGCGGCCGAGGGCGCTGTCGGCGCTGTCCCGCACGATCATCCTGACCGGGGGCGATACCTGTCCAACCTGGGTATAAAGCTGCAGGCTAGGTTCAGGAGATCCGGAGACCGCGGTGACCTGGAAGCCGCCATCCAGGCCGGGACCGCGGCAGTGAATGTCACCCCCGCTGGCCATCCGGACCGGGCGATGTACTTGTCGAACCTCGCGATCGCGATATGGACGCGGTTCGAGCAGGACGACTCCCAAGCTGATCTAAAGGCCACGATCCAGCTCGAGCAGGCAGCCGTCGACGCCACCCCCGCCGGCCACCCGAGCCGCTCCAGATACCTGACCGTCCTCGGCATCGCGCTGCAGGCAACCGGATCTGCCGCGGACCTGAGCAGGGCGGTCGAGGTCTTGCAGGCCGCGGTGGAGGCCACCCCCGAAGACGATCCGCACTGGGCCGGGCGCCTGTCCAGCCTCGGGGACGCGCTCTCGGCAGGGTTCGAGCACACTAAAGGGGAGTCCGATCGTGCCGCCGCGATCTCCGCCTACGCCAGGGCTGTCGGGCAGGGGCTGGCTGGACCTTCTGTACGCATTCGCGCCGCTCGTGCCGCTGCCACCCTCACCGCGCAATCAGATCCAGAACGCGCGGCCGGCTTCCTGGAAACCGCGGTGCGGCTGCTCGGGGAGGTAGCCCCCCGCGAGCTAGCCCGGGGTGATCAGCAGTATCAGATCAGAGAATTCGCGGGCCTGGCCAGCGATGCCGCCGCGTTCGCTCTGACTGACGGTCGGTTGCCGGCCGCGGAGCGCGCCGTCCGCGCGCTCCGCCTGCTGGAGGCCGGCCGTGCCGTGCTGATCAGCCAGGTCCTCGACACCCGCGATGACCTCACCGACCTGCGCTGTCAGCACCCGATCCTGGCGAAGCGCTTCCTTGACCTGCGGGAACGACTTGACACACCTGTCACCGCCAGTATCACACCAGATCCGACGCCGGCTCCCGCGCCCGGCACGGCAGCGGAAGAACGGCGCTGGCTGGCCGATCAGTTCGCGGCGGCGCTGCGGGAGATCCGTGCCATGAAGGGCTTCGCCTCCTTCGGCCTGCCGCCCACCATTGAGGAACTGGCGGCGCAGGCCGCGGCGGGTCCGGTCATCACCGTCAATGTCAGCGCCCATCGCAGCGACGCGCTGCTGCTGACGACTTCAGGGATCACCTCGGTCGCGCTGCCGATGCTCACTCGTGACGCACTGGCCCGCGAGATAGGTGCTTTCCACCGGGCGATTGGGGCCGTGACCGCCGCCGATGCCGGATACCGGGATCGGATGGCCGCCCAGCGCGCGATGGCAGAAGTCCTGGGCTGGCTGTGGGATGTCGCCGCCGAGCCGATACTGGACGCTCTCGGGTTCCGCCAGTCCCCTGCAGTCGGCGCACCCTGGCCCAGACTGTGGTGGGCCCCGGGCGGCCTTCTGGGGCTGCTTCCCATCCACGCCGCGGGTCACCACGCAGACCATTCTCCTGGCCAGGAAGGTACTCGCACCGTGATGGACCGCGTCATCTCCTCATACACCCCGACAATCCGCGCCCTCCGGTACGCCAGACAACACGAACGTCGCCCCGCTGACCCCATCCGCGCGCTGGTCGTGGCGATGCCCGTCACGCCCGGTCTCCCCGGCGGCAGCCCGCTGCCCAACGTACCCGCCGAGATCAGCGCCGTGCGGGCACTGCTCCCCGACCCGGTTATCCTCACCGAGCCGGTGAGCGCCGGGACGGTTCCGGCGGATGTCCTGCCGACCAGGGCCAACGTCTTCCGCTACCTACCGCAGTGCGCTATCAGCCACTTCGCCTGCCACGGCGCCAGCCACGCCAGCGACCCGTCGCAGAGCCTGCTCCTGCTGCATGATCACGAAACCGCGCCGCTCACCGTGAGCAGCCTCGCCCCCGTCCAGCATGACCAGCTGCAGCTCGCCTACCTGTCCGCCTGCCGCACGGCGTACACCGCAGACACGGATCTGCTGGATGAGGCGATCCATCTCACTTCGGCATTCCAGCTAGCCGGTTCACGCCACGTCATCGGCACGCTCTGGGAGATCCAGGACACCACCGCCAGCACGGTGGCCGCCACCTTCTACGCCGGCCTGGGCACAGCAACAGGCAGCCTGGACGCTGACCGAGCCGCCCGCTCCCTGCATCACGCCGTACGCATGATCCGTGACACGTACCCGAGGCTTCCGTTCTTGTGGGCCGCATACCTCCACGTCGGTGCCTGACCCCGGGTGCTCTGCGCCGTTCCGTCTGAGTACGGACAAGGCGCCGGCGTCGTCCGGTGTGACCGGGCTCGACGGGGCTCGACGTGCGGTAGCGTCGGCCTGCAGTTTTCCGGGGCCATGTCGCCGCGGTCCGGTCCACGAGCCGGGCCTCAGGCGCCGGTGTGCAAATAGGCGGCCCACAAGGACGGCTTGGCACGCAGGCTGTCGCGGAGCTGCCGGACGGCATGATGCAGTGCGGTGCCGCCGCCGTGGCCTGCTCTCGGGCATACACCAGCGCGCGGACGGTAGGGGTGTAGCAGGACACCACCAGGTCGAGAACGGTGGCGCCGCCGGTCTTCGCGTGGTAGCCGGCGGCATGCAGCGGCAGCGCGCCAAGCTGGCCGCCGGGCGCCCACCAGATGTGCGGCCAGGGCACCTCTGGGGCACGGGCCTCCGTGTACCCAAGGTGGGACAGCACCGGTCCGGCCGCCGTATCCCGCCTGGCCCCGGCCCCGTGCGGCCAGCGCCCTGATGGACGGTGGCGCCTGGCTGGGCGCCGCTGCCTGGGCGAATGCGTCAACCGCTGTCTCGGCGAGGCCGTCCTCGCCGGTGACCTCGAACGTAACGCGCAGCGACTCGGCCAGGTTCAGCAGGTACCGTGCCCGGTCAGGATGCTCAGGCGGGGCCTGGCTGACGGCTTCGGACGCGACGGCGACGGCCTCGTCGAGGTCACCGAGGTTCCGGGACTGGCCGAACCGCGCGCGCAGGGCGCCGCTGAGGCTGTTCAGGTACAACGTCCGGTACGGGTTATCGGCGTCGGCCGCAGCGATCGCGTCCCGTGTCACCGTGATCGCCTGCTCGATGTCGGCCGGAGCAGCCAGGCGCTCGTACCGGTCCAAGAGCGCCCCCCCGAGGTTAGCCAGGCGCCCGGCCCGGCCCGGGTCGTCAGGGGCGGACACCTGCACCGATTCGGCCAGCGCGGTGACCGCCTCATCCATGTCGGCGAGAACGCCCGTCCTTCCGAAGCGGCGCAGCAGCATCCCGCCGAGGTTGGAGAGCATCGCCTGGTCGCCAGCGGGCCAGCGTCGCCGGCGGGGTGGGCGGCCGGTCCCGCATCTTGAAGTCCGGGTGGAACGCGGTGAAGTGCACTGGCACGTCCGGTCCGAGCTGCCCGGCCACCCACCGGGTCATCGCGTCCAGGTCGCTGCCGGAGTCGTTGAGGCCGGGGATCAGCAGGCTGGTGATCTCCAGCCACACGCCGGTCTCGTGCCGGAGGTACAGCAGGGTCTGCAGCACCGGGTCCAGCCCGGCCAGGCAGGTCCGGCGGTAGAACTGGCCGGTGAACCCCTTCAGGTCCACGTTGGCCGCGTCGATGTGCCCGAAGAACTCCGCCCGCGGCTGCGCGCACACGTACCCGGCCGTCACCGCCACCGCCTTGACGCCCGTCTCCCGGCAGGCATCGGCCACGTCGATCGCGTACTCCAGGAAAATCACCGGGTCGTTGCAGGTGAACGCGACGCTGCGGCACCCCAGCCGGGCCGCGGCCCGGGCAATGGCCTGCGGCGAGGCCTCATCGGCCAGCGTGCCGGTCTCCGGCGCCGTGGAGATGTCCCAGTTCTGGCAGAACCGGCAGCCCAGGTTGCACCCGGCCGTGCCGAAGGACAGCACCGCCGAGCCCGGCAGGAAATGGTTCAGCGGCTTCTTCTCAACCGGGTCCACGCAGTAACCGCTGGAGCGGCCGTAGGCCGTCAGCACGATCGCGTCCTGCTGGCGCATCCGCACGAAGCAGAACCCCCGCTGCCCCTCGTGCAGGCGGCAGGCCCGCGGGCACACATCGCACTGGACCCGCCCGTCACCGGTGCGATGCCAGTACCTCGTAGCTACCGCCGAACCGTCCACGCCCGCCTCGCTCCCACGCTACCCCCAGGAGACGGTGACGGCCGCCGGCACGTCCGCCGCCTGCGACCGGAGCCCACGGCAGAGCGGACTGCAGATCCGGCTCACCGGCGCGCGCACGGCCGTGGGCGATGGATCGACCACCGTAGCACCCGGCGACGAGCCGATGCAGGCCGTGATGGGCCGGCTGGGCGAGACATCCGGGTTCAGCGCCACGCTCCGCCTGACATGCCCTGCGGACAGTCATCAAGATCGCGCCACTGACGGTCACGCTGAGCGCGGGCGCTATGGCGCCGTCGCCGCAGCCCAGCGCGGACGTAACGTTCTGTAGCGCACCTGCCTGCCGCTTGACGATCCGTATCCGCCTTATGGCGCTTGACTGGGGCGTTCGGGATGACGACTCCGGCTGCGCCAGAACAGAATGTTCTGGATTAAGTGGTGATCGTTGCGGCGGCAGGTTCGCGATGTGGGCCTGTTGTGCCTGTTACGTGTCGGCTCCGCGCAGGCTGGCCTGTCCGCTCTCTTGCCGTGTTTGCATGGCGAGTGCTTGCTCGAGTTCGTCGCGGGAGTGGATACCGAGTTTCTGGTAGACGTGGCGGAGGTGGTATTCGACGGTCTTCGGGCTGAGGAACAACGCGGCTGCGGTCTCCCGTGTCGTTTTTCCCGTGGTGAGCAGGAGCGCGATCTGCAGCTCTTGCGGGGTCAGTTCGTCGATCTTGCTTGGGTCTCGCTGCCGGCGGGTCTCGCCTGTGGCTGCGAGCTCGGCGCGGGCGCGGTCGGCCCACGGGCGGGCGTCGAGGCGTTCGAAGGTATCCGCAGCGGCGCGGAGCTGTTCGCGGGCGAGGACCCGGTTCCGGGCCCGGCGCAACTGTTCTCCGTACGCCAGCCGTGTGCGGGCTTCTTCGAACGCATCGGGTGTCTGCTCGTGCAGGCGCAGTGCCTGCTCGAAGTAGGAAGAGCAGGCGGTGCCCGCGGCGAGCAGTCCCTGGCAGCGCAGCGCGCGGGCGAGCGGCCACGGCTGCCCTTTGGCGCTCGCCGCGGTCAGGTACTCGGCGGCGGCCCGCCGCGCCTCGTCGCCCCGGCCGAGCCGGGTGTAGGCGTCGGTGAGCTCGGCCGCTGGTGACAGATCGGCGTCGGTGATCGCACGGTCGCGCAGCAGTTGCTGCTGATGTTCGAAGTGCTGGGCGGCACGAGCCGCGTCGCCGAGGCCGAGCTCGAGTTCGCCGAGCGCCGCCGTCGCCCAGATCTCATAAGTCCCCATCCCGAGCTCGTGGCAGAGGCTGAGCGCTTCGGTGGCGCTGGCCCGGCATTCCTGTTCCCGCCCGCGGCGCGCCAGCAGCCAGGCGAGACCTGCCAGGCTAAACGTCAGCTCGGCCTGTTGCCCGCTTTCGCGTGCCAGCTCGATCGCTTCTTGGTAGGTGGCTGTGGCAGCCGCCCACCGGTCGGTGCCGGCCTGATCGCGGGCGATCAGGTTGAGCACGAACGGGAGGGCACCGACCGCGGCGCGTGCCCGCGCGGTCCGCAGTGCGTGTTCGAGCAGCGGGCGCCCGGCGCCGGCCTGCCGCAGGAAGATCGGCCCGAGGGCCAGCCAGGGAATCAGCCGGAGATCTTCGCGCAGGACGGCTGAGTTCTCGGCAAGCGTGACAGCTTGCTGGACAGCTTCCGCGCCGGCCGCCGCGTCACCGCCGAGGATCTGGGCCATCCCGGCGGTGATCGCAGTCAGGAACCGGGCGCGCGGCGAAGGATCGGCGGGCAGCGCCGCTTGCGCCCGCTCGGCGGTCGAGAGCATCTTCGCCGGATTGCCGGCGTAGAAGCAGGCAAAGGCGGCCTCGGCGAGCATCGCGACGGCCCGCTCGGGATCTGCCCTCCCGGCTGCCGCCGTCAAGATCGCGTGGCCGCGCATCACCGGACCGCACCGTGTCGCGATGTGGCCGCTCAGCTCATCGATCTCCACCAGCGTCACGGGGTCGCTGGTTGCCGCGCGAGCCTCGCCGAGGAGCGCGATGGCGCGGTCAGTGAAGCCGGCGAGCCATCCCGCCTCGGCCGACTCGCGCAGCAGCCGGGCGCGCCGCTCGCCGTCGGCGGTGAGCCGCCCGGCCCGCTCGAACGCCGCGGCCGCGGTCACATACGCGCTGCGGTCCTGTCCGCGGGTGCCTGCCTGTTCGAGCGCCGCCGACGCTGTTTCGTCTGTGCCGGCCGCTGCCGCGGCGAGATGCCAGGCGCGGCGGTCGATGTCCCGGTCGGGCAGCGCCGCGGCGAGCGCCCGGTGCGCGTCGCGGCGCTGGCTGGCGGGTGCATCGGCGTAGATCGCCGACCGGGCCAGCGGATGGCGGAACTCCACCATGCCCGCGTGCAGCCTGACCAGCCCTGCGCTCTCCGCAGCGGCAAGCGCCGACAGATCGGTCCCGAGCCGGGCCGCGGCCCGCTCCAGCGTCGGCAGGTCGCCGGTGTCGCTGGCCGCGGACAGGACCAGGGCCTGCCGGGTGGCCTGGTCGAGCAGGCCGCTCGCTGCAGGAACCTGCGCGAGATCGTGGCGGAGACAAGGACGGGGGCGCCTTCGGGAGCGAGCGCCAGCTCGTGTGCATCCGGTGCGAGCTCGAGCAGCGCAAGCGGGTTGCCGGCCGCTGCCTGGTGCAGCCGCCTAGCCACTTCCGGCGCCAGCCCCGGCACGAGCATGGCCGCCTGGTCGCTGGTCAGGCCGCCGATCCGCAGCGCCTGGAGGTCGGTGCCGTCAAGCAATGACGGCTCACCCTCGCGGCAGGCGATAAAGACAGCGATCGGGTCGGCCACCAGCCGGCGGAAGGCGAACAGCAGCGCCTGGGCGCTCGACCCATCGAGCCACTGAGCATCGTCGACCAGCACCGCCACCGGGGCCTGCTCGGCGTAAGCCGCCAGCATGCTGAGCGTCGCGGCGCCCACCGCAAACCGGTCATGAGCTGTCCCGGGCCGCAGCGCCAGCGCGCCTTCTAGCGCGGCCGCCTGGGGCTGCGGGATCTTCTCGAGCATCAGCAAAGCGGGGCGGATCAGTTCAAGCAGCGACCCGAACGGGATCTGCGCCTCCGACTCAATGCCGCGTGCACGCAGCAGCTGCAATCCGCAGGCATGCTCAGCGGCGTAGCCGAGCAGCGCCGTCTTGCCGATTCCCGGCTCCCCGACCAGCGCGAGCGTCGCGCTGGTACCCTGCCGCGCCCGCGCAAGGGCTTGGTCGATCTGTTGCCGCTCAAGATCACGGCCCAGCAGCATGACGCGATTCTAGACACCTGATGCGATACGGAACAGATGCGCCCCGGACTAGGTGCCCCTACGGAAGCGAAACCGGCAATCCCGAACCTAGGCTGGCCCGGAACCTAGTCCTGGGAGGGACACCGTGACCACTACCGAGCAAGCCGCCCAGGTCGACCGGGACAAGCTCATGCAATTCGTATTCCGTGCCGTGGACGAAGTCGGCGCCACCCTGAACACGGCGCTGGTCGTGATGGGCGACAGACTCGGTCTTTACCGGGCACTGGCCGGGGCGGGCCCGCTGCCGCCCGCCGAACTAGCCGAGCGCACCGGGACCGCCGAGCGTTACGTCCGCGAGTGGCTGAACGCCCAGGCAGCGGGCGGCTTCGTCGTATACGACCCGGACAGTGGCCGCTACACCTTGCCACCTGAGCAGGCCGTGGCGCTCACCGATCCAGACAGCCCTGCGTATCTGCCCGGGTTCTTCCAGCTCGCCCTGGGCTCGGTGCTCGATTCTCCGAAGATCGTCGAGGCGGCCCGCAGCGGCGCCGGCTTCGGCTGGCACGAGCACGGGCACGACGTCCACGAGGGCTGCGAGCGGTTCTTCCGGCCCGGCTACAACGCGAACCTGACCGCCGGGTGGCTGCCGGCGCTCGACGGGGTCGTGGCCAAGCTGGAGCGGGGAGCGCGCGTCGCCGACGTCGGCTGCGGCCACGGCGCATCGACGATCCTGATGGCCCAGGCGTTCCCGAACTCGACCTTCGTCGGCTCGGACTACCACGACGGCTCGACCGAGACAGCACACCGCCACGCGCGGGAGGCGGGCTTGACCGCGCGGGTCCGTTTCGAGACCGCCCCGGCAGCGGCCTACAGCGGGACCGGCTACGATCTTGTGACGATGTTCGATTGCCTGCATGACATGGGCGACCCGGCCGGAGCCGCGCGTCATGTCCGCAGGACGCTCCAGCCCGACGGCACCTGGATGATCGTGGAGCCGCACGCCGGCGACCGGGTCGAGGAGAACTTCAACCCGGTGGGCCGCGCCTACTACTCGTTCTCCACGCTGCTATGCACTCCGGCATCGCTCTCACAAGAGGCCGGGCTTGCGCTAGGTGCGCAGGCCGGTGAGGCAAGGATCCGGGACGTCGTCACCGCTGGCGGCTTCACCCGGTTCCGCCGGATCGCCGAGACACCGTTCAACCTCGTGTTCGAAGCACGCCCATGACTACCACCGCACAGCCGGTAGTGGCGCCCGCGGATCAGGCTCACCCGCCAGGCGCCGGCCCGCGCGAGCAGACACGTGCGCGCTACCCCGACAGCACCGGTTACGTTCAGCGCGGCGGGGTGCGCCTGTATTACGAGGTCTACGGCTCGGGCGAGCCGACCGTCTTCCTCCTGCCAACGTGGTCGATCATCCATTCACGGCACTGGAAGATGCAGATCCCCTACCTGGCCCGGCACTGCCGCGTGGTCACTTTCGACGGCCGCGGCAACGGCCGCTCAGACCGCCCCGCGGCCGGATACCAGGAAGCGGAGTTCGCCGCCGACGCCCTGGCGGTGATGGATGCCGCCGCGACCGAGCGCGCGGTGATCGTCTCGCTGTCGGTTGGCGCGCAGCGCGCCCTCATCCTGGCGGCCGAGCACCCGGACCGGGTGACCGGGGCCGTGTTCATCTGCCCGGCGGTGCCGCTTGCCTCGCCGCTGGAAGATGGCATGCGTTACCTGCTGGATGAGGTGCTGCCCACCGACGAAGGCTGGCCGAAAGACAAATTCGCCGATTGGCTGCGGGATTACCGCGGCTTCCTGGAGTTCTTCTTCTCCCAGATGTTCACCGAGCCGCACTCGACCAAGCCGATCGAAGACTGCATCGGCTGGGGCCTGGAGACCACCGCCGAGACCCTCATCGCGACCGAGATCGGCAACGGGCTGGACGAGGCGGCCACGCGCGAGCTGTGCGCCCGGGTTCGCTGCCCGGTACTGGTGATCCAGGGCACGGCCAACGCGGTCACCGGGCAAGGCCGCGGGATCGCGCTCGCCGAGGCGGCCGGCGGCGATCTGGTGCTGCTCGGGGGCTCCGGCCACGGCCCGCATGTGCGCGACCCGGTCACCGTCAACCTGCTGCTGCGGGACTTCGCCGTCCCCGCGCGGACACGCCCGCGCTGGGTGCGCGGCAAGGCCCGCCCCAAACGCGTCCTGTACATCTCCTCGCCGATCGGCCTCGGCCACGCCCAGCGGGACGTAGCGATCGCCGACGAGCTGCGCAAGCTGCGCCCTGACCTGCAGATCGACTGGCTCGCCCAGCATCCGGTCACCACGGTGCTGCAAGCTCGCGGTGAGCGCGTCCACCCGGCCAGCGCACACCTGGCCAGTGAGTCCGGGCACATCGAGTCCGAGTCAGCCGAGCACGACCTGCACGCCTTCCAGGCCATCCGGCGGATGGATGAGATCCTGCTCGCCAACTTCATGGTCTTCCACGACCTGGCCCGCGAGGAGGACTACGACCTGTGGATCGGCGACGAATCCTGGGAGCTCGACTACTACTTGCACGAGAACCCCGAGCAGAAGACCGCCGCCTACGCCTGGCTCACCAACTTCGTCGGCTGGCTGCCCATGCCCGACGGCGGCGAACGCGAGGCGCTGCTGACCGCCGACTACAACGCCGAGATGATCGAGCACATCGCCCGCTACCCGCGCATCCGTGACCGCGCCATCTTCGTCGGCGACCCCGGCAACATCGTCCCAGACACCTTCGGGCCCGGGCTGCCGCCGATCCGCGACTGGACCGAACAGCACTACGACTTCGCCGGTTACATCACCGGCTTCGACCCGTGTCAGCTCGGCGACCGCGAAACGCTCGGATACCGCGACGATGAACTCACCTGCATCGTGACCGTCGGCGGCTCGGGAGTCGGCGGCCACCTCCTGCGGCGGGTGGTCACCGCCTTCCCCGAGGCGAAGGCCCGCGTACCTGACCTCCGGATGATCGTAGTGGCTGGCCCGCGGATCGATCCGGACAGCCTGCCAGCTCCTGAAGGGCTGGAGATCCGCCCCTACGTCCCCGACTTGTATCGTCATCTGGCCGCCTGTGATCTTGCAGTCGTCCAGGGCGGGCTGACGACGGCGATGGAACTGACCGCGAACCAGCGGCCGTTCCTGTACTTCCCGCTCCGGCACCACTTCGAGCAGAACCTTCACGTGCGCCACCGGCTCGAGCGCTACCGCGCCGGGCGGTGCATGGACTTCGAGACCGCAGGCCCGGCCGACATCGCCGCAGCGATCGCCAGCGAGATCAGCCGCAAAGTGGACTACCTCCCCGTTGCCACCCAGGGTGCCGCACATGCGGCCACCCTGATCGCCGACCTCCTCTAGCAGGAAGCACGACGTACCCGAAGCCGGAGCGGCTCGTCACGTAGGTGGTAGCAAGCCGAAACACGGCTGAGTTGCGCCAGGTCTAGGCACCTTGCGGGTTGTGCCCAGAGGATGACCTGGTTGATCTTCTGGACGATTGCGGCGCGCTGTTTTCTTGGGAAAGTGCCCACCGGGCACGATACGCAGGCCCGGCGAGCTTAACGGCAGCGCAGGCATAACCGGATGATCTGCATGCGGGCAACCGAAAAATTTGCACAGCCCGACGCAAGCAAATATTCGGCGCTCGGTTCGCTCACATTCTGGAACACCTGTCGTGCAGCGTGATGGTCGCTGGTCACGACCGTCGCGCGATAACCGCCCGTTCTGCGCCGGGAGTACGTGGTGTTCTGCTTTCGGGTGGATCGCGCCATAACCGGCAATTCTTGGTGGCCTTAAGACTGCCATATGCGGTCGCCCCGGGACTCGCAAATCCGGCCGGTTGCCCGGCGGCATGGCCGCCAGTGGTGGGCGTCTGCCTTACGCCCTGGGCATGTCCTCAATGGTTCGTACGGCGCCCAGGAGCCGAGGTGTCGCTCGACGGATAGATCGGCTCACCAAGTGGCCCTCTCCGTAGCGATCCTGTATCTCGGCAAGCCGCTGGTCCGCTGTCACCTGCTTCCCTTCGGGGCTGGTGGTTATGTCGCAGTAGATGAGCACATTAGCCAAATACTGACTGGCGGGCTCGAACTCGCTGGCTAGGACGTCTGCTAGACCGCGCTCGTCAGCTTCGATCATCGCTCCTGTGTGATGAGCGACCAGGCGGCAGACTGTCCCGTCGGCATGCTGGACGTCGCGTAGGTACCGGGCGCCGTCGAGCGGATGAAAGCCCGTGTCGGCCACGTATGGCGAGTAGCCGATGTCGTGCAGCCACGCGGCGGCTTCGAGCAGCTCGGCGTCGTGGTCGAGGATGGGGGCCAAGGTCCGGGCTCGCGCGGCTACCCCCTGGACGTGTGCCCAGCGGCGGGGCAGCGGGACTTCCAGGAGCTTGCGGGCGAGTTCTTCGGCCCAGAGAGCTTGATCCATGCACCTCAGGCTATGAGCCGAGCCCGGGACACGCACCGACGCGGTGTGCCGTCTGGGGACGTCTGACTACGTCGTGGCCCGTCACAGGTGGCGGGCCACCTTGTGGCCAACGGCCGCCCAGATGCGGCCTCGCCACCGGGACCTCCTCCGCCTGGCCCAGGCGGGGCAGCGGTTCGTACCGGACCGGCAGCGGCCGGCCTGCCAGGGCGAACGCCAGCAGGTGCGGGGAATGCGGCGGCCGGGCCCCGGACAGTGGATGCCCGACGGCCGACCCGAGCACCTGCGCCGGGCCTGTGACGGAAGCCTGGCCCGGCTGCGGCTGGACCGGATCGACCTGTACAAGTTCCACCGGCCCGGCCCTAAGGTGACGATCGTCCGCTTGGGCTGATACCACGGCCCGTTCAGGGAAAGTTTCTATCTACCTAACGGAGCGTGGTTCACCCGATCCGGGCCAGGAATCTGCTCGGCTCGATGTAATAGGGGTTCTCGTGGATCGTGCCGTCCACGATCACCGCCGGGTGGGTGCGCAGCGCCTGCATCAGGACCTCGGCCCCCATTCCGTCCAGGTCGTACAGGCACAGGACCACCAGCGGCAAGGGCGAGGAGAACTGGTTGAGCATGGCCTCGAACCGGAAGAATTCCGTGCGGCCGTCCGGGTGGTTCAGCACCGACGGCATCTCGCCCGTGGCCCGCAGGAAGGCGAACATGCCGCTGTCCTTGGCCTTGCTGATCCCCTGTCCCCAGAAGGTGAGGATGTCGTCGGTGGAGAACGTGCCCGAGCGGAAGTACGCGTTGGCTGGGGTCTCCACCTCGATCTGCCCCGCCTGCGCGGCCTGGTCCGCGTCCACCCCGCGGTCGTAGAGCTTGGCCAGGACTTCGCCCGGGCTGGTCGAGTCGAGCACGGCGAGGCACTTGTGCCCGGTTCGCAGGCCCTCGGCCAGGAACGGCAGCACGACCTCGTCCCGGCCTGCCGAGCCGGAGTAAAAGGCGCAGACGTGGCTGCCGCTCGGGACCGAGCGGTCCATGATGCCCAGCGGCACGGACTCCGTCACAGGTCCACTTTCTCACTCGACAGGGCAGTTGGCCAACTGCTCATCATGCTAGGGAAACGCGACGGCCTTGCGGCTACCTGCCGGGCTGACCGCTACGAGGCATCCTCGGCGCCCTGCTCCGCGGCGATACGCGCCAGCTGGACCCGGGAGGTGATGCCGAGCTTCCAGAAGATGTGGCGCAGGTGGAACGCGACGGTGTGCATGCTCAGGAATACCCGGTTCGCTACCTGCCGGTTGCTGAGCCCCTGCGCCACCAGGTCGGCGACACGCCGTTCGGTGTCAGTCAGGCTGTCCCAGCCGAAGGCCGGCCGGTCCGCGTGGCTCCAGTGGCGTAGCCGGGTGCCCGCGGCCCGCAGGCTGGACCGTACCCGGGCCAGGTCGTCGGCGTCGCCGAGCTCCTCGTACAGGGCGTAGGCCTGGCCGAGCAGGCTCGTGGCCCGGCCTTGATCGCCCTGCCTGGCCCAGGCGTTCCCGGCGTCCTCCAGCGCGCCAGCCCGGGCCCGCGCGGCCGCGTAGCGCCCGGCGGCCCGCTGCAGGGTGGCGGGGTCCTGCTCGGTCAGCCCGCGTGCGTGCTCGGCGGCGGCCGTCATATCCGGGTCGCCGGGCATGATCATGGCCAGCCGCTGCGTCTGTCTGGCCAGCGCGCCCGCCCGGTCCCCGTCGCCGTCGGCGAGCGCGCCGCGTACCAGCAGCACGGCGCCTTCGGGATCAGCCATCCCGCCGCCGAACAACGTCAGCTGCAGGTGCTTCTCGAGGTCCTGGACGTAGGCGCGGACGTCGGCTTCGGGTCGCATCCGGCCTCCTCTCGTCCCCCTGCGGTCTCTACCGCCAGCTTCGCCGGGGATCGAGGCCGGGCGCATCGTCCTGGCCGGGCAATTCCATTACCCTGGCAGGACAGCCAGGGCGCCGAGGTTATGACTGGCGCAGCGCCTGTAGGGTCCGCCACGCGTGCGTGGCGACCTGCAGGTTGAACTGGACGTCGGGCAGGCCGAGATCGTGGCCGGATACCTGGCGGATGCGCTGGAGGCGGTACTTGAGCGTGCTGCGGTGCACCGACAGTGCCTTGGCCGAGGCGTCGTAGTTGCCGCCGCAGTCGAGGTATTCGCTCAGCGTCAGCACCAGCGGCGTGCCGTGCTCGGCGTCGTAGTCGATCAGCGGGCCGAGCCACTCGGTCGCGAACCGCTCCACGGCCGACGTATCGCCCGCCGTGGCCAGGATCTTGTAGATGCCGAGGTTGTCGAACAGCGTGATCCGCTCGGGGCCGCCCGCCGACTTCTGCATCCGCAGCGCCAGTTCCGCTTCCCGGCAGGAGTGCGGGAACCGGTCCAGCTCCAGGACGCGGCCGCCTACCCCGATCCGGCACCGCCCGCCGTGCATCTCGGTGACCACCCGGGCCCAGAACAGGTCCCAGCGCACCTCTGTATCGGCCAGCATGATCACGTCGTGCAGCCGCGGCGCCAGCAGCGACCCCACTCCGGCGGCCTGGGCCGCCCGGCCAACGGCATGGAAGAACAGGTCGCTGTCGTCGCGGCAGGCCCCGGCGGGTTCGGTCAAGACGACCCGGTGCGGCCGGACCAGGTCGTAGTTGAGGGCCTGGGCCTGGTTCAGCAGCGTGGCCGGCTCCGCGCCCGCGTCCCCGACCAGGTCGAGCACGAGGTTGATCCGCGCCCGCGCTTCGCCCTGGGCCAGGTGCTGCAGCCGGGCGATCTCCATCGTCAGCACCGTGGTCGCGTGCTCGACGACCACCCGTTCGGTGCCGGCTGCCGTCCCAGCCGGGTCGTGCAGGACGAGCACGGCCACCGGGGAGCCGCCGAGCGCGGCCACCGAGATCAGGCGCTCGCCCTCCTGGACCGGGCCCGCGGCGCTCATGGCCCGGTCCAGCAGCCGGTCCTGCTGCGCCGGGCCGGCCTTGGGGTAGGGATCGGGCCGGTCCGGTCCGGCCCACGCCAGCAGGTTGCCGAAGCGGTCCTCGATGGCCGCCGGGCGGCCGGTCAGGTCGTAGACCGCCTGGGCGATTCCCGCCTGCCCCTCGCCCTCGAGCGCCACCTTGGTCAGCCGGTCGTGAATCTCCATGCTGCGCACCAGCGCGAGGTTGGCCAGGCGCAGCTCCTCGGCCTGTTCCCGCTCTCGGCTGTGCAGGCGCGCGTTGGCCAGGGCCACCCCCGCCTGCTGGGCCAGCACCTGCAGCAGGAACCGCTCGCTCTCCGCGGGCGGGGCCGGGGCCCCGACGACCAGGTAGCCCGCCGGGCCGTGGCGGCTGGACAGCGAGTAGGCCCACGACCACGGCACGTCGGCCAGCGTGACCGGCCCGCCCTCGGGCGCGAGGACGGTCGGCAGGCTGGTGGCCTTCCGGCCGGGAAGCCGCGCCTCCTGCCACAGGCCGTCGAGGAAGATGCCCTGCGTCGTGCAGGACCCCAGGGATTCGACCGCGTTCGCGACGTAGTGCAGGATGCTGTCCTGGCTGTCGTGCTGGGTCAGCAGCATCGCGAGCACCAGCATGCTCCGCAGCGCGGAGAGCTGTTCGCGGACCGGGCCGTCATGATCCGGGGGGCCCGTCACTGCCTACTCCGGGCCATGGGGAAACTGGCCAGGATCGAGGTGGTAGGCGCGGGCCTCGCCATACGATTTCTCCTCGCGACGGCACCACGATCCTAACCCCGGTGCAGGCCCGTGATCCCGTCAGACCTGCCAGGCCGGCCCGGCCCGGCCACCGGCCCGGCCCGGAAACTACCTGGTCTGCTGATGTGCGTCCGGCCCTCCCCGCCCAGCATGGGGTCCATGCGTACCACGAGAGGACGGCGGGCATGGCGACGCTGACCGATCCGCACCTGAGCCTGGTCCGCCCGGTAACGCCGCGGACACCAGCCGGCTGCGAGGAATGCCTGATCCTGGGGTCCGAGTGGGTGCACCTGCGCCTGTGCCTGACCTGCGGGCATGTGGGCTGCTGCGACTCTTCGCCGCTGCGGCACGCGCGCGCTCACGCCTTCGCCGTCGGGCACCCGATCGTCCAGTCGTTCGAGCCGGGCGAGGACTGGCGCTGGTGCTATGTCGACGAAGCCTTCGTCTGAGGAAACCCCCGACCTGCAGGGGGCGTTCCCGCGGCTGACTGACGCTCAGATCGCCGCGCTGGACGCGCAGGGCCGGCGCCGGTCCACCCAGCCGGGCGACGTCCTGTTCGCCGAGGGCGACCGGGATTGCGACTTCTTCGTCGTCCTGGCCGGGAAGGCGGCCTCGGTCGAGGGGCACGGGACGCCGGAGGAGCGCGTCATCGCCGTCCACGGCCCCGGCCGGTTCCTCGGCGAGCTAAGCCTGCTGACCGGCGAGGGCGCCTGGTATTCCGCTGTGGCCCTCGACGCGGGCGAGGTGCTCGCGGTGCCGGTCGCCCGGCTCCGGGAGCTAGTGGCCCGGCGATCCCGCGTTCGGCGACCTGGTCTTGCGCGCTTACCTGCTGCGCCGCTCGATCCTGATCGGGCTCGGGGCCGGCCTGCGGATCGTCGGCTCGAAGTACTCCCCGGACACCCGGCGGGTCCGGGACTTCGCGGCCCGCAACCGGCTCCCGTACCGCTGGCTGGACCTGGAGGCCGACCCGTCCGCCGAGGCCCTGCTGGCCGAGTTCGGCGTGACGCCGCAGGACACCCCGGTGGTGATCGTGCACGGGCGGCTGCTGCGCAACCCCGGCAATGCCGAGCTGGCCGCCGCGGTCGGGCTCCCGGCGCCGAGTGAGCCGCAGGCCAGCTGCGACCTGCTCGTGGTCGGGTCCGGGCCCGCGGGCCTGTCCGCCGCGGTGTACGGGGCCTCGGAAGGGATGCGGGTCATCGTCCTGGACGCCACCGCCGCCGGGGGCCAGGCCGGGACCTCGTCGCGGATCGAGAACTACCTCGGCTTCCCGTCGGGCATCTCCGGCGCCGAGCTCGCGGACCGGGCGATGCTCCAGGCCCGCAAGTTCGGCGCCCGGTTCGCCGTCCCGGCCGAGGCCACCGCCATCGAGCAGGACGACGGTCACTACCGGGTGCGCCTCAGCGATGGGACCAGCCTGACCAGCGCCCTGGTGGTCCTGGCCACCGGGGTCAGGTACCGCAGGCTCGACGTGCCGCGCGCGGACTACTTCGAGAAGATGAGCATCTACTACGCGGCGTCGCAGGCGGAGGCGCTGCTGTGCAGCGGGGACCCGGTGGCCATCGTCGGCGGCGGCAACTCGGCCGGGCAGGCGGCGGTCTTCCTGTCCGGGCACGCCGCCCAGGTCACGCTCATCGTCCGCGAAGGCGACCTGGGCGAGCACATGTCCCGCTACCTCGTCGACCGGATCGCGCGGATCCCGAACGTGCACGTCATGACCGGCGCCGAGGTCCGGGAACTGCACGGCGAGGCGGCGCTGGAAGCCGTCACCGTGGTCGGCAACCGGACCGGCGCGCGGCGCACCGTCGACGCCCGCGCGCTGTTCGTCTTCATCGGGATGGCCCCGTGCACCGGCTGGCTCGGCGGCCTGGTCGACCTCGACGACCACGGATTCGTCCGCACCGGGAGCCCTGGTGCCGAGTGCTCGCTGCTCGAGACCAGCCAGCCCGGCGTCTTCGCGGTCGGCGACGTCCGCGCCGGCTCGGCCAAACGGGTGGCCACGGCCGTCGGCGAGGGCGCGATGGCGATCCGGCTTGTTTTCGAACGAACACGCCCCACCTAGGAGGTAACGGCGATGCCCGTGATGGGCTTCACCAAGTTCGAGCGCTTCTTTCGCGCCGTCGGCGGCGTCGACGTCGACCGCGACGACATCAAGCGCTACCTCGATTTCGTCAACGACGCGCTCTACGACCTGCTGCTCATCGGCCAGGCCACGGCGAAGGCGAACGTCCGCGACATCATCCTGCCCTGGGACTTGCCGGTCACCAAGGGCCTGCAGGAGAGCGTGCACGCCTTCGAGCGCCTCGAAGAGGAGATCGAACTGCGCCCCATCCTCGAATCCCTGGCCGCGCGGCCCCCGCTGGATGCCGCGCTGGCCGACGATACCCAGGCCCGGCTCCCGTTGCTCTTCGGCGGCATCAGCGTCGCCCTGGCCCGGACGTTCAAGCTCATCGACGCCGAGCTCAAGGCCGTGCACACCCGGGAATGGGAACGCACGTTCGAGCTCTTCCGGCTGCTCATCTGAGCCGGACACGCCATGACTACCAGGATGGTGGATGTGCCCGCCGCCCCTCGCGGGAAGCGTGGGGGTATTCCGACAGTCACGTTTCCAGCCACAGGAGGAATCCAATGGCAGCGCTCCCGGTCCGCCGCGGCGGACGGAACACGATGGGCGTCAACCCTTCCCGCGAGTTCGAGGACATCTACGACCGGATGGGCCAGCTGATGAACTTCGTGTTCGGCCTGCCCCCGGCCGTCCCGGCCGACATGCCCTGGGTCCCGCTCGCGGACCTGTCCGAGACCGACGACGCCTACGTGGTCAAGGCCGAACTGCCCGGCGTGGACAAGGACCAGGTCAACTTGCAGCTGCAGGACCGTGAGCTGGTCATCAGCGGCGAGATCCCCGAGCCCGAGAGCGGCAACGGCAGCCGCCGCCACCGCAGCTCGCGTCGCACCGGCCAGTTCGAGCTCCGGATCTACCTGCCCGGCGACGTCAACACCGACGCGGTCACCGCGCAGCTCTCGGACGGCATCCTGACCGTGACCGTACCGAAGTCCGAGGCCGCCAAGCCGCGCAAGATCGAGATCACCGGCTGAGCACGACTTCCCGCGCGCTCCCTGACCGGCCCAGGATGCCGGGAGCGCGCGGGGCCAGGCCTGAGCATTTGCGGTTAAGAAGCAGGAGGCAGTGATGGCAGTTGCAGTCGGTATCGATCTTGGCACCACCAACTCCGTGATCGCCGCGACGGAGGCGGGCAAGCCCACCGTGATACCCAACGCCGAGGGGTCACGGACCACGCCCTCGGTGGTGGCGTTCACCCCGCAGGGCGAGCGCCTGGTCGGCCAGCTCGCCCGGCGGCAGGCGATCCTGAACCCGAAGGGGACGATCTACTCCGCCAAGCGGTTCATCGGGCGGCGCTACGACGAGGTGACCAGTGAGCTGAACGCCGTGTCGTTCGACGTGGTCCCCGGCCCGGACGGCGCCGTGCGGTTCAAGATCCAGGGCCGGCTGTACGCGCCCGAGGAGATCTCGGCGCTCGTGCTCCGCAAGCTGGTCGAAGACGCCTCCAAGTTCCTCGGCGAGAAGATCACCGAGGCGGTCATCACCGTGCCGGCGTACTTCAACGACGCGCAGCGGCAGGCGACCAAGGACGCGGGCCGCATCGCCGGCCTGGAGGTCCTGCGCATCATCAACGAGCCCACGGCCGCGGCGCTGGCCTACGGGCTGGACAAGAAGAAGAACGAGACGGTGCTGGTCTACGACCTGGGCGGCGGCACCTTCGACGTGAGCATCCTGGACATCGGCGACGGCGTGGTCGAGGTACGCGCCACCGCGGGCGACACCCACCTGGGCGGCGACGACTTCGACCGCCGCATCGTCGACTACCTGGCCGACGAGTTCAAGAAGGACAACGGGATCGACCTGCGGTCCGACCCGCAGGCCCTGCAGCGCCTGTTCGAGGCGGCCGAGAAGGCCAAGGTCGAGCTGTCCTCGGTGACCCAGACCACCATCAGCCTGCCGTTCGTCACAGCCGACGCGTCCGGGCCCAAGCATCTCAACACCACGCTGATGCGCTCGACGTTCGAGCAGATCACCGCGGACCTGGTGGAGCGGACCACCGGCCCGGTCAGGCAGGTCCTGGCCGACGCCCGGCTGACGGACGCCGACATCGACGAGGTGATCCTGGTCGGCGGGTCCACCCGGATCCCCGCCGTGCAGAACCTGGTCCGCCGGCTGACCGGCGGCAAGGACCCCAACATGACCGTGAACCCGGACGAGGTCGTGGCCCTGGGCGCGGCGGTGCAGGCCGCCGTGATCAAGGGCGAGGTCAAGGACGTGCTGCTGCTCGACGTCACCCCGCTGTCGCTCGGCATCGAGACCATGGGCGGGGTGATGACCAAGATCATCGAGCGCAACACCACGATCCCGGCCCGGCGCACCGAGGTGTTCAGCACCGCCGAGGACAACCAGTCGGCAGTCGATGTGGTGGTCCTGCAGGGGGAACGGGAACGCGCCGCCGACAACCGGGTGCTGGGCCGGTTCCGGCTGGAGAACATCCGTCCCGCCCCGCGGGGCGTGCCGCAGATCGAGGTCACCTTCGACATCGACGCGAACGGCATCCTCAACGTCTCGGCCCGCGACCGGGACACCGGGGCCGAGCAGCGGATCACGATCAGCGAGAGCTCCAACCTGGACCAGTCCGAGGTGGAGCGCATGATCGCCGACGCCGAGCAGCACCGCGACGAGGACCGGCGGCTGCGCGAGCTGACCGACGCCCGCAACGAGCTGGACGCAGCCGCCTACCAGGTCGAGCGCGTGGCGACCGAGCGCGGGGACGCGGTGCCCGTGCACGAGAAGGCGCGGGCCGAGAACCTCGTCGCCGACGCCAGGCAGGCGCTCAAGGACGACAGCGCCCCGCTGGGCCGGCTCCGCAGCCTGACCGCCGAGCTGCAGCAGGTCTACCAGTCCCTGACCTCGGCTAGTCCCGGCGCGCAGTCCGGCGGCCCTGGCCCGCAATCCGGTCCCGGCCCGCAGGGGGGCGCCGCCGATGACGACGACGTGATCGACGCCGAGTTCACCCCCAGCGAGTGAGCGGGCCGATGAGTCAGGCGGCTGAAAACGGCGAGTCCGGGCCCGGTCCCGACGCGATCACCGAGCAGGCCCGGATCGCCGAGCAGGCGGCCCGGATCGCCGAGCTGGAGGACTTGCGCCTGCGGGCCCTGGCCGACCTGGACAACATGCGCAAGCGATGCGCCGCGCAGGTCAGCCGGGCCGAGGAGGAGGCCAGGGCGGCCGTGGCCAGGCAGTGGCTGTCCTTGGTGGACAACCTCGATCTGGCCCTGGCGCACGCCGAGGCCGACCCGGCCGCCATCATCGAGGGGGTCCGGGCGGTCCGGGACCAGGCCCTGGGCGTGCTGGCCCGCCTGGGCTTCCCCCGCCGCGACGATCGGGGCGCCCGGTTCGACCCGGTCCGGCACGAGGCCATCGCCTCCCGGCCCGACCCCGGGGCCGAGGCCGACGTGGTGGCCGAGGTCGTCCGGCCCGCCTACGGCGAAGGGGACCATCAGCTGCGGCCGGCGCAGGTCGTGGTGGCCCGGCCGGATTGATGGGGCCGGGCTGATGGCCGCGGACGAGGACTTCTACCAGATCCTGGGCGTGCCGAGGGACGCCAGCCAGGAGGACATCCAGCGGGCCTACCGCAGGCTGGCCCGCACGTATCACCCGGACGTCAACAAGGACCCCGGGGCCGAGGACCGGTTCAAGGAGGTCTCGGAGGCCTACGACGTCCTGTCCGATCCGCAGACCCGGCGCCGCTACGACGCGTTCGGGGCGGACTTCCGGCAGGTGCCCGAGGACGTCGATCCCGAGACGTGGCGGCGTGCCCGGGCCGGCGCGCGGGCTGGAGCCAGCGCCGGGCCGGGCCGGGGCGGGCCCGGCGGGTTCAGCTTCAGCGAGGACGACATCGATCTCGAGGACCTGCTGGGCGGGTTCTTCGGCGGCCGCGGCCAGCGGACCGGCCGTGCCGGGCGTGGCTGGGGTCCGATCCCGGGAGCGGATCAGGAGGCCGGGCTCGAGCTGACCGTGGAGGAGGCCTACCGTGGCGGGCGCAGGAACATCACGCTGACGACCAGCGATGGGGGCCGCCGCTCCATTGAGGTCACGGTGCCGGCCGGGGTGACCGACGGGCAGCGGATCCGGCTGGCCGGGCAGGGCGGCCGGGGCAGCGACGGGGCGCGCAACGGCGACCTGTACCTGATCGTGCGGATCGCGCCGCACCCGAGGTACCGGCTCGATGGGCGTGACCTGTACGTCGAGTTGCGGCTGGCGCCGTGGGAGGCCGCGCTGGGCACGTCGGTCGCCCTGGACACGCCGGGCGGCGAGGTCAAGGTCAAGGTCCCGGGCGGGACGTCGAGCGGCCGGCGGATCCGGCTGGCCGGCCGCGGCCTGCCGAACCCCAAGGGGAAGGCGGGCGACCTGTACGCGGAGGCGAGGATCATGGTGCCGCCCCGGCTGTCCCGCGCCGAACGGCGGCTGTTCGAGCAGCTGGCCGCGGAATCCAGTTTCGACCCGAGGAAGCAGCGGTGAGCTACGCCATAGTCCGCGCCGCGCGGCTGAGCCTGGAGGAGTTCGCCGTGCTGTCGGGCCTGCACCCGGACCTGATCCGCAGGCTGGTCGCCCTCGGGCTCATCGAGGCGCACCGCGACACGGCAGGCGCGCTCTGGTTCTCCCGGAGCGAGCTCGCCGCGGTGGCCCGGGTGCAGCGCCTGCGCGCGGGCTTCGCGCTCAACTACGCGGCCATCGGGCTGGTCACCGACCTGCTCGACCGGATCGCGGTACTTGAAGCGGCCCTACGCGCCGCCCAGCGCCGAGGAAGGTAAACATGGATCCCAGCCACCTGACGCAGAAATCAGCCGAAGCGCTCCACGACGCGCAGACCAAGGCGCTCCGCTTCGGGCACACCGAGGTCGACGGCGAGCACCTGCTGCTGGCGCTGCTCGACCAGGCCGAGGGCATCGCTCCCCGGCTGCTGAGCCAGGCCGGCGCCGATCCGGACCGGCTGCGAACGGCGCTTGAGGCCGAGCTCGCGCGGCGCCCCCGGGTCAGCGGCCCGGGCGTGAGCCCGGGACAGGTCCGCGTGACGCAGCGGCTGTCCCGCCTGCTCGACGCGGCCCAGCAGGAGGCGAACCGGCTCAAGGACGAGTACGTCTCGGTCGAGCACCTGCTCCTGGCGCTGCTCGCCGAGGGGCCGACTACCGCGGCCGGCCGCCTGCTCCAGGCCGACGGCCTGACCCGAGACGGCTTCCTGGAGGCGCTGACCAAGATCCGCGGCAACCAGCGGGTCACCTCGGCCACGCCGGAGGGGGCCTACGAGGCGCTGGCCAAGTACGGCCGGGACCTGGTCGACGACGCGGCCAGCGGCAGGCTCGACCCGGTGATCGGCCGGGACGCCGAGATCAGGCGCGTCATCCAGATCCTGTCCCGGAAGACCAAGAACAACCCGGTCCTGGTCGGCGACCCCGGCGTGGGCAAGACAGCCATTGTGGAGGGCCTGGCCCAGCGGATCAATAGCGGTGACGTGCCCGAGGGGCTGCGGGATAAGACGATCTTCAGCCTCGACATGGGGTCCCTGGTGGCCGGGGCCAAGTACCGCGGCGAGTTCGAGGAGCGGCTCAAGGCCGTCCTGAGCGAGGTCAGGGGGGCGGAAGGACGCATCCTGCTGTTCATCGACGAGCTGCACACGGTCGTGGGCGCGGGCGCCGCCGAGGGAGCCATGGACGCGGGCAACATGCTCAAGCCGATGCTGGCCCGCGGCGAGCTGCACCTGATCGGCGCTACGACCCTGGACGAGTACCGCAAGCGCCTGGAGAAGGACGCGGCCCTCGAGCGCCGGTTCCAGCCGGTCATGGTCGACGAGCCGTCGGTGGAGGACGCCGTCTCGATCCTGCGCGGCCTGCGGGAGCGCCTGGAGGTCTTTCACGGGGTGAAGATCGCCGACAGCGCGCTGGTCACCGCGGTCACGCTCAGCCACCGTTACATCTCCGACCGGTTCCTGCCGGACAAGGCGATCGACCTGGTGGACGAGGCCTGCGCGATGATCCGCACCGAGATCGACTCCATGCCGGCCGAACTCGACGAGCTCACCCGCCGGGTGATGCGGCTGGAGATCGAGGAGAACGCGCTGGCCAAGGAAACCGATCCTGCCAGCCAGGCGCGGCTGGAGGACCTCCGCAGGGAGCTGGCGGACCTGAAGGCCCAGGCTGACGCGCTGCGGGCCCAGTGGGAGTCCGAGCGCCACGCGCTTCGCCGGGTGCAGGCGCTCCGCGAGGAACTGGAACAGTTGCGGCGGGAGTCCGAGCAGGCCGAGCACAACTACGACCTGGACCGGGCCGCGGAACTGCGCCTGGGCAAGATCCCCGACACCGAGCGGCGGCTGGAAGCCGAGGAGCAGCGGCTGGCGGCCAAGCAAGGCGGTGCGCGCCTGCTGCGGGAGGTCGTGACCAGCGACGAGATCGCCGCGATCGTGGCCCGCTGGACCGGCATCCCGGTCAGCCGCCTGCAGGAGGGGGAGCGGGAGAAGGTCCTGCGGCTCGACCAGATCCTGCACGAGCGGATCGTGGGCCAGGACGAGGCCGTCCGGCTGGTGGCGGACGCCATCATCCGGGCCCGTTCGGGGATCAAGGATCCGCGCCGGCCGATCGGGTCGTTCATCTTCCTCGGCCCCACCGGCGTGGGCAAGACTGAGCTGGCCAAGACGCTGGCCGCGGCGCTGTTCGACACCGAGGAGAACACGATCCGGATCGACATGAGCGAATACCAGGAGCGGCACACGGTCAGCCGCCTGGTCGGCTCGCCGCCCGGCTATGTGGGCTACGAGGAAGGTGGGCAGCTCACCGAGGCGGTCCGGCGCCGGCCCTACTCGGTGGTCCTGTTCGACGAGATCGAGAAGGCGCACCCGGACGTGTTCAACACGCTGCTGCAGGTCCTGGACGACGGCCGGCTCACCGACGCGCAGGGCCGCACCGTCGACTTCCGCAACACGGTCATCATCATGACCTCCAACATCGGCTCGGAGTGGCTGACCGCGGACGCGACGTCGGACGGCGAGATCAAGCCCGACGCGCGCGAACGGGTGATGGCCGAGATGCGCAGCTACTTCCGGCCCGAGTTCCTGAACCGCCTGGACAACATCGTCTTGTTCAAGCCGCTCACCCCGGCGGAGATCGAGCGCATCGTCGACCTGATGATGAACGACCTGCGCGCCAGGCTGAGCGAGCGCCAGATGACGATGGACATCACCGAGGACGCCCGCCGGTTCCTGGCCCAGCAGGGCTTCGACCCGATCTACGGCGCCCGGCCGCTGCGCCGGTTCATCAGCCGGGAGGTGGAGACCCGGATCGGGCGCGCCCTGCTGACCGGCGACGTCCGCGACGGGGCGGTGATCCGTATCGACTACACCGGCGGCGAACTGGCCGTCAGCTACGAGAACCAGGACTGACCCATGACCGCCCCATCGATGTCGGCCGAGCTGGTCCGCTGCCGCAACTGCGGGCGCCGCAACCGGGTCCCGGCCGCCGCGGCCGGCATCCCGCGCTGCGGTAACTGCCACCAGCCGCTGCCCTGGATCGCCGACGCCGGCGACGACACGTTCGCTGAGGTCGCCGAGGCCGCGTCCCTCCCCGTCGTCGTCGACCTGTGGGCGCCGTGGTGCGGACCGTGCCGCATGGTGAGCCCGGCCCTGGAGGAGGTGGCCGCCACGCTGGCCGGCCGGATCAAGCTGGTGAAGGTCAACGTGGACACCTCACCCAAGCTCCAGCAGCGGTTCGCCGTGCAGGCCATCCCCACGTTGCTGGTGCTCCGGCACGGCCGAGTCACGGCGCGCCGGTCCGGCGCCGTCCCGGCCGCCGACCTGCGCGCCTGGGTCGAGTCGGCGATCGGCTCGTAACTCCGTCAGCCCGTCACTTGATCAGGCGCCGCCACGCGGGGGGCAGTCGCTGCGGCCTCACGTGCACGGCAACTGCCAGGCACGGTTGCGCCGCCGCCGGGCCTGCTGTCCGGCTTGCCCGCCTAGAGTTCGATCCTGAACCGGTCCAGATGGCTGATCAGCTCGCCCCGCAGTGGCCACCCGACCGGCGTGGCCACCGGGTCCGTGCCCAGTAGCTCGCTGAGCCGGTCCTGCTCATCGTGCGCCGCGGCCAGGTGACGCTCCAGCTCGGACTCCAGCAGGTCGTGGGCGCGGCGCGTCGAACTCGGTCGCGAGGCGCCCGTACGTCCTGGCCGCAGCGGACAGTTCCCGCAGCACATCGGCCATCCGGCGGCGCACGTCCGGATAGGCCAGCGGGTTGTCCTCGTCAGCCAACCGGGTGCTGTCCACGAGCGACCGGGCGAAGACGCGGAGCGTGATCGCCGCGTGCTCCAGGGTTTCCAGGCTCTCGCGCAGGGTTATCGTGCTGGGCGGCAGTCCCAGGCTGCGCGGGTTGAGCTTGGTGCTCCGCTGCTCGACCACCCGCCCGACGTCCGCCCCTACCCGTGCGGATCCTGGGGACCGAGGAGGCGGAAACCCTGCTCCGCGGCCACCCGCGCTGGCAGCAGCCGTGGCTGCCCGTGGAGGGCTGAGTCCGTAAACCGCACGTCACCGCGGGCCGCCGACGACGTCGATCTGCGTATCCGGCTGGTAGGTGTAGGCCGCCTCGCGCACGCTCTCGCCGGACTCCAGGGCCCCGCCGAGCGCGCCGCCCAGCGTGGCGATCGAGGTGGCCAGCCAAGCCAGGCGCAACTGGTCGGCCGCCCCCGCCGGGTGCCCGAGGACCAAGCCGAGCAGGTTGCCCGGCACCAGCAGCAGCGCCGCGGCGAGCATGGCGATGAACAGGGCCAGGTACAACGCGGCCACGCCGAGCCCGACCGTGGCCGCGGTGACGATGTTGAACAGGGCGACCTGCTCGCGCGCGGCCGGGTGCGGGCTGCGCTCCCACAGCCCGGTGGTGACCATGATCGTCACCGTGATGGCCGAAACCGAGCCAAGGCCGATGACGACCAGCCGCAGCGGCCCCAGATAGTGGGCGAGCCGCCAGATGTCGCTGGTCACCAGCGCGAACACCCCGGCTGCGAAGGCCACGACCAGCACGCGCATGAGCCGCAGCGCCAGCCGCCACGGGCGGTTGGCCCGCAGCATGCCCAGCAGCAGCCAGATGTTGCCGGTGATGACCCGAGCGACGAAACCCACGCCGTGCTCGCCGCGTTCCGTGCGGGCGCCCAGTTCGCGCATGCGGCGGATCACGGCCTCAGCCAGCGGGAGCCGTTCGGCGCCCTCGGCCTGCGCCGGGTCGCCGAGTATATGCCCGACCAGGCGGACGATCGTCTCGGCGGTGCGCTTGCGCACCGAGACCGGGCCAAGTGCGGGCATGGACAGGACCGCGACGCCGTGGGTCGCGCTGACGTGGGCGATCATCGGACGCCGGGCGGTCTGCAGCGGGAGGTCGGTGACGCACACCGCCAGGTGCCAGCCGCGCTCGAGGAGCATCCTGCGCCCCGCCGCGACCAGCTCGCTGAGGTCCGTCGGCGGTTGCACCAGCCGGTCGGAGACGAACTCGACCCGCCACCGGACTCCAGGCAGTTGCCCGGCGAGCCGGTCGGCGATCTCCCCGACCAGGCTCTCGGTCAGCTCCGACGCAGGTCCCGGTGCGGCCAGCAGGCCGATGACCAGCTCCGGCCGCGGTTTGGTGTCAGGAACGCTCTCCGCGCCAGGGCCCTCGGCCACGATCCCATTTACCACCACGGAGGCCATGTTCGCCAGGTGGGCAGACCGCCCACATCACCAGATCGGTTAGCTGGGCGGGTCGTCGTACGCCAGAGCCGCGGCGTCCCGGATGAGGGAGTCGACGGGGAACCCGTGCAGTCGGCGTGCAGCTATCTTCCCGACCGGGTATCACGCCACGGAAATGGCGGGCGTCGGGCCGGGAAAGACGGTCGTGATCTACGGCGGCGGCCCGGTCGGGCTCATGGCCGCCTACTCCGCCATACTCAAGAGCGCCAGCAAGGTCATGGTGGTGGACCGTCATCCGGACCGTCATCCGGACCGACTCGGGCTGGCCCGGCAGAGCACCACCACGATGAACAGGGCGCCGTTCACGGCCCGGTAATTGCGACCGCGAACTGCTCGTCCGGCGGGGCCACCACGAGTGCGTGGATGCCCTCCGCGAACACGACGAGCGCGATCACCAGCAGGCCGACGGCGATGGCCATGAAGGTGATGCTCTCCCCTCGCTCCAGCGCCTTGAGCAGCCACAGGGCCGTTTCCGTGGACCGGGGGCGGCCGGGGCAGCCCCTCGTCGTCGATCGGCCTGGGGGCGCCCTCGTCTTCGGCCGGGCGAGGCTTTGGTCCGCCCACGGCTATCCCTTCGGCGCGCCGGGCAGGCCAGTGACCTGCGCGTCACGTTGGCCGGGCTACGGAGAGACGACGAGGTGGCTGTCCACGCTGGCGACCCCGGGCGCGGCGGCGGCTGCGGCCCTGGCCGCCCTGGCCTCGGCGAGGGAATGCACGTGCCCGTACAGCCGCGCGGTGTGGTCGGTCACCTCGACGCTTATGTGCCGCGCGTCGACCTCCGCCTCGCGCTTGAAAGTCGCCTCGATGATGGCCTGGACGCTCTCCGGGCTGGCCGGCGGGCGGATGGTGATGGTGTCCGCGACCCCGATCACCCCGCGGACCTGGCGGACCATCCGCTCGACCTCCTGGCGCTGGAATTCGTAGTCCACCTCGCCGTCCAGCGTCACCCAGCCGTCCTCGACCCGGGCGTGCACCCGCCCCTCGGGGATCTGCACGTTGTTCTCCAGAACGTGTGCGATCGCCGTGGCGATGCCGGAGTCGTCCCGCGGCGCGCCGGGCAGCTTGACCTTCAGATCATTGGCCACGGCCTTGACCCCGTAGACCCGCTCCGCCGCCCGGGCGGCGGCGAGCTTCTCGGCGTAGCTGGGAACGGTCCCGGTCAGCGTCACCGCACCATCCGTGACCGCGACGCCGATGGCGTCGGGATCGGTTATCTGCGGATCCCACTGCAACTCGTTGATGACGTCGTCCCGGATCTCAGAGTCGGATTTCACGCGCTCACCCCATTCCACGATCATGGCATCGCCTCTCAGGCTGCGCCCGCCACTACGGGACCACATCACACGTTCGGGTAGCTCCGGCCCGGTCCGCGTCCGGCGGAAAAAGCTGAGCAGGTGGGGGCAATTTGTCATAGAGCAATTGCGTAGCACCGGCCTCCCGGCAGGGTGGCGGGGTTACGATCGCCATACCGCCACGAGGAGAATCCCATGCTGGAATCTGTATCGTTGGGCATCCTGGGCCACTCCATTCCAACTGGCACTCACGTCTGCGCCTTCTACAGCGGACCGGACGGGCGGGACGAACTGGTCCTCCCCTACCTGGCCGAAGGAATCCGCACCGCCGCGGCCCGTGCACCAGCCTCACGGCGAACTCGCTGCTGATCTTCCTGCTCCCGGTAAGCGGCGGCGATCTTGCCGGCCATACCCTCGTGCGCCTGCCCGCGGGCCTGGCGGGCCTCTGCCTGCCCGGCCGGCAGATCTGCCCGGCCTGCGCCGGTCGCGCCTGCGCCTTCGGTGCGGGCTCGCCGAGCATCGCCAGACGCCGGGTCCGCCGCATCAGAGCCTGGCCCCGCCCGGCGGCACTTGCAAGGAAATCCGTTATGCACGGCTACAACCGCACAGAGCCCGTGCTCGAAGGCCGCCCAGAGGCGGATACGGATCGTGGGTGGTAACCGGCGCCGACCACGGAACGTAACCCGGCACGTGTGCCACCCCAGCGCCGGGCGGCTATTTGCGCCTCTTCATGCCCGCCGGTTACTACGGCGCGGTGTGCTGACCGGCCCGTCAAATCCGGCAGCAAAGGCCGGGACCTGGCAGGACTGTGTATCGGCGCGGCTATCCACATTTCCACAACCCCGCTCGTCCACACCTGTGCAGGGGGCCTGGCCAGCGTGTTTACCGAAATCATCCACAGACTTATGCACAGGGCGTTATGGTGGCGGCCGAAGGCTGCAGGTGAGCATGACTCAAGGGAGAAAACCGTGACATCGCGTTACAGCCCCCTCCCGGGTGGCAGGAGGTGACCTGCACGCGCATCGCCTGCTAGCCAAGGCGGTCCCGGCCAGGTGTTCGCAGCACGCGGCCGGGACCTTGTGTCGGACCAACCTTAGGAGGAACCCCGACATGTTCAGTATGGCAGTTGCCGGGCTGGCCAAGTCGCTGATTGTGGCCACGGTTTCACTGCATCCAGCGGCGGCGCCCCCGGCGCACTACACCGTCCAGCCAGGCGACACCTTGTCCGGCATCGCCACCGCGAACGGCACGACCTGGGAACAGCTCTGGTCGGACAATCGCGCGGCGGTCGCTGACCCGAACCTCATCTATCCGGGCCAGGTGCTCAGCGTCGGCGGCGCCACCGCGACCGTGGCCGCATACCCGGGCCAGAACGGTGGCGACCAGGCCCCGGCGGCGCCAGCAGACAGCAGCCAGGAAGCCTCGCAGGACCAGGCCCCGGCGGCGCCAGCAGCTCCGCAGCGGGCCCCGGCATCGTCGCCCGGGGGAAGCGGGAGCGGGGCATCCAGCGGCTTCCAGGCCTGCGTCATCGCCCGTGAATCTGGCGGCAACGCCCAGGTCATGAACAGCAGCGGCCACTACGGCCTCTACCAGTTCAGCGCCTCGACCTGGGCCGCGTACGGCGGCAATCCCTCGACGTTCGGTAACGCCAGTGCAGCCGAGCAGACGCAGGTCTTCAACAACGCCATGGCGACCCCGGGCGGTGCCTCCAACTGGAGCCCGTACGACGGCTGCTAGCCATAAAAAGCCCCAGGCCGGAGGGCGGCGCCGAACCCGCGGAAGTAGGCAGGCGTCCCCCGGCCCTGCTCGGTCGGCTGCTGGATTCTCCCGGTGGGCCCGCGGCGCGGCGGCGCGGGCGTATCAGGGGATCGGGCAATCGTAACCCGGTCCCGGTCCCGGCCAGGACCGGGTGAGCCCCGCTGCCTCAGCCGATCACTGAGGTGCCATAAAGCAGCATGCGGTGGCCTGGGCGGCTGCCTGAGAACTCCGCCCAGGCCACTGCGTGAGTTCTCAGGAGGTAGCGCCATGGGCGCTGGTTCAGAGCTTGACCGCTGGCTGCCGGAAACCCCGGTCCACGCCTACTCCGATGACGTGGCCGCCTGGCATAAGGTGGAGTCGCAGTCCACCTGGTGGAAGGCCAGGCTGGCCGCCGCCGTTGACGAGCAGGACGGCAAGCTGCGGAAATACGCGGCCGACGTGGGCGTGGCGTACCAGGCACGGCCGGAGTCGGCTCTGAAGAGTTCCGGCGGTGGGCAGGACGATTCCCTGATCGTGGTTGAGGAGGAGAAGCCACGGGCGTGTGTCCGGTGCCGGGCCCCGGTTCTCGCCTTCCTCAGCGCCGCCACAACCGCCCGCCGGCATGCAGCGGCGGGCTCCCGGGCGTGAAGATCGGGGTCAGGTTCTGACGGTGAGCCGGATAGCGCTCAGGTGGTAGCGCCGGGCGGCTTCGGCGAGCGCCGGCCGTGGGCCGACGGCGGTGCAGAAGGCGCTCGTAGCCGGGGCTGGCTGGCGATCAGGTCGCGGTAGCGCACCGGGTCGTGGCCGGCGGCGACAGCCACCGGCCGGGACCGCCGGCGGCGACTGGGAGCCAGCCGCGCCGAGCGTGGGGACTGTATCAGGCGGCCTGGTGGAGCCTCCGGCATGGTGTGCGACGCGCGCGCGGACGCTCGGTAGGGTAAAATGGCGACGTACGGATATTTTTTCATCCGTCCGGGGAAAGCGCGGCTGGTTCAACCGCCGCCGGCCTGCGGGAACGGCGCCACTGGCGCCCTGGCCCGCTTCGACGAACCGGGCCCCCGATGCCCGCCCGCACCGCTCATCCTGAACAAGGCTGGAGCCTGCTGTGCAACGGAATCATTTTCTTCTCAGACATCCGCGAGCACCGCGATGACGCCGACGACCAGCGAGGCGCAGCCCGTGAACTGCGCCCCGCTGCACAGCGCGTTCGGCCCGGGCTGCCCGTACTGCCTGGGCACTGCGGACCGTGACCGGCGCGGGACCGGGCCGGCGCGGCCCGGTCCCGCACTACAGCCCCTTGCGTCGATCCTTTCGATCCTCCGCGCGCTGCGGTCATGGTCTCACCGGGGGGATTAACGGCCCGCGCCGTCCGGCGGGATTCCCCCGGAGCTTCCTGGAGCATGGCTGGGCTCCGCACGATGCGCGGAACCCAGCCACGACCAGGAAAACGCCGCCGCCAGATCTCACGGCACTCGTGCCCACCGCCCTGCTGGTTTGGCACACAATTCCGGCATTTCCGGGCTGGGCGCCCCGCCGGAGCGGCCAGGGCCAGATGGGTAGGAGCGAGCATGAGCGCGGACCAGGCAGAACACGGCCACCAGGTGAGCGAGCGGGAAGCCCGTCAGGTAGCGGAGGAAGCCCGGGAGGCCGACTGGACCCGGCCGAGCTTCGGCAAGCAGCTGTTTCTCAGTGCTGGATCCGCCCACCCACATCCTGGAATGCCGGGCGCTGCTGGAGATGTATCACGACCTGCGGGCCGAGCACACGGCCTGGGTGCAGCGGATCCACGCGGTGTTGTTCCACCAGAGCGCCCCGGCCCTGGGCGCGGGAACACTTCGCAGCGAGCAGGGCCTAGCCGCGCTGCGGACGGTCACCGCCGACTATCTGTCCCCGGCCGGGCAGCTGCAGGTCGCCACCGCCCTGGAGATCATCGACATGCTGGAGAGCCGGATGCACGAGCTACGGCATCAGCTGATCGATGCCGCCCGGCATCTGACCGGCGCGAAGGTCCTGGCCGCGCGGCTGTACGGGGTCGGGCCGGTCACCGCGCTGGCGATCACCTGCTGGCTGGCCGGGGCAGACCGGTTCTCCTCCTCCCGCAAGGCGGTCCGGTTCGCCGGGCTGGACGTCACCGTATACTCCTCCGACCGCAAGGGCCCGCCCGGGCGGCTGTCCCGGCAAGGACCGCCGGTACTGCGCTGGGCAGTGTACGAGGCCGCCAAGACCCACGCCCGCTCCTCGGCCCCTGACCACCGCTACTACGCTCAGGTCAAGGACCGCTGCAACGGCAAGCGCGCCGCGTTGTCCGAGGCCCGCAAGATCCTCCGGCAGGCCTATCACATCCTGGCCGAGCTCGGCGACGACGCGCTGTCCGCCGCCTGAGACCCAACGCTCCCATGACACGGTGACCAGCCCATGACCGCGCCGTCCGGGCCGGACCCGCTGCAGCCGCATTCACCCGATGGGGAACCACCGCGGCCAGCTCCCGCCGAACCGCTGTCAGCCGCTGCCGACCCTGCCCCGCAGGGCCAGGCGGACGGCCTGATTAGACTGAGCGGCCGCATCCCCGCAGGCCGGGGACACCCGATCAATCATCATGTCGCCGGGGCAGCCCCTGAGCCCCGCGGACCTAGGTAAGGCTGGCTGCTCCTGGCCCCGCCCCGGCCGCCAGGCTGTCACCGGTAAGGCGGATAAGGAGCGGACGAGATTCTGTGTGTGCAGTCACGCACCGTGACTGAATTCCAGGTCTGTCCGCTGAGTTATGCTGCTTGGTCGAGGATGCGCTTGACCTTGCGGCGGTCGATGTTTAGTTCGCGTGCGATGGTGCGCTGGCTGTGGCCTGCCTCGTGCCGCGCGCGGATGGTCTGCTCCAGGGCTGGCGCAACCGGCAGTTCCAGCGGTACGTCTTGCGCCAGCGGTGGTGCAGGCTGGTACCGAGGTGCGGATTCACCTTTTACGGTTCGCGTGCCGCGCCCGGTTCGGATGAGCATCATCAGCAGCTCGAACGAGCCGACCAGCGCCAGCGCGGGCCATGCGCTGACCAGTGCACCCACCGGGCCGTGGCCGACGTCGTGCGCCAGGTTCGCGCCGACCGTGGCGACAATGCCCGTGCCCAGGCTCCAGGCGGCTAGCAGGACGTCACCGTCTAGCCCGCGACTGGGCAACACGGCCGGGCCCACCAAGGGCCCGGCCGCTGGCACGACGGACTTGGCTCGGCCGGCGCTTCCGCGTGGCTAGCGGCTCTGCGCCGCAGGGGAGTCGCTGGCCGGGACGCTCACCAGATCGCGGACCCGGTCCGCGCCGATGGCGAGCAGCAGGGTGGGCAGCCGCGGGCCCGTTTCCCGGCCGACCAGCAGGCGGTAGAGCAGCGCGAAGAACTTGCGCTGTGCGGCCTTGAGCTCGGGGGTCGGCTGTACCTCCAGCGATAGCCCCAGCTGCAGCTTCGGGACTCCGTACACCCACTTGGTCAGCCCTTCCAGCGACCAGTGGCTATCGAGACCCTCGAGGAAAAGCCGCAGCATGTTCCGCTCGTCCTCGCTCAGCGTGGCCAGCATCTCCACGTCGGGCACGCTGCGGACCTGGGTGCGCTGGTCGGCGGCCATCTGAGTGGCGACCCACGCCTGGGCGCAGCCCAGCCGGGGCTGAAACTCCTCCAGCGACACGTCCGCGGCGTCCGGCTCGAGGTACCTCAGGATCCGCAGGACCTGCTCTTCGTGATTGGTGGTGATATCCACGATCGAGGTGAGCGTGCGGTACGCCACCGGCCGGGGCGTGCGGGGCAGTTCGGCGACGGACGTGCGGATGGAACGGGAGTACACGGCAGCTTCCCGGGGCGTCGCCGACCCGTCCGCGATCCGCCGGCTGAGCGCGTCCCATTCGTCGTAAAGCCGGAAGATCTCCTGGTCAAAGGCAATTTTGAAGGACTGGCTGGGGCGCCGCCGCGCGTAGAGCCAGCGCAGGACCGGCCCCTCCATAATCTCCAGTGCGTCGGCGGGGGTCGGCACCAAGCCCCGCGAACTGCTCATCTTGGCCATGCCGGTGATGCCGACGAAAGCGTACATCGGCCCAATGGGCGGTTCCTGGGAGAAGATCTCCCTGACCAGCTGGCTGCCGACGACGAAGGAGGATCCTGGCGACGAGTGGTCGACGCCGGACGGCTCGAAGACCACCCCTTCGTAGGCCCACCGCATGGGCCAGTCCACCTTCCACACCAGCTTGCCGTGGTTGTCTTCGGACAGCAGCATCGTCTCGCTGTGCCCGCACGCGCAGACGTACGACAGGGCGGTGGTCTCGTCGTCATACGAGGTAACCGTGGTCAGGTCCTTGTTGCACCACGAGCAGTAAGGCTTGTAGGGGTAGTAGTCACCGCCGGTGGTGCCGTCATCTTCGTACGCCGCACCGGAGCCCTCGGCGGCCATGGCGGCCGCTACCTCGTCGGAGGTGCCGTCCGCGAGATCCGGCGCCGGCGCATGCTCCGGGGCCGGCCTGCCCTTCGTCTGATAACGGGCGAGGATCGCGCCGATCCGCCTTCGTTCGCGCATCGCGAGGAGTATCTGGTCGCGATACGCACCGGATGTGTAGCGCTCGGTCTGGCTGATCCCGCAGTAGTCGATGCCCAGCTCCGCGAGAGCCGCGACCATCGGGGCCTTGAAATGCTCGGCCCAGTTCGGGTAGCCGCTGCCGGGCGGCGCCGGTACCGACGTCAGCGGCTTACCGATGTGCTCAGCCCAGGAGGGGTCGATGCCCGCCGGAACCCGGCGGAACCGGTCATAGTCGTCCCAGGACAGCAGGTGCACGCAGTCGTACCCGCGGCGCTTGATCTCATCGGCCACCAGGTGCGGGGTCATCACCTCACGCAGGTTCCCGAGGTGGATCGGCCCGGACGGGCTGAGACCGGAAGCGCACACTATCCGCGTGAGCCCGCGGCGCTCGGCTGCGGCGATCACCTCGTCCGCGAAGTGGTCTACCCAGTCGACCTCGCTGTGCTCAGCCACGATCGGCCTGATCCTTTCGTTCCCGGGGGGATACGTCTGCCCCATCGCCCATTTGGCTGCCCGGATCGTCGCGGACCGGCATTGAGCGCTCGGCATATGAGGGTACCCGCCGGCCTATCGTGGCCTGCTTGCCGCCGCTCCGGCTGGGCCGGGCTGCCGATTCCGGGGCACCCGTTCGTGACCAAGCTGAGAAGGAAGAAGCCGCCCGCGCAACGCGGGCGTCAGGAACAGGAGATCGTCAGGGCGACATCCTGGTCGCGGGAAGCGCGACGCTCGCCGGCACGCTGCGCAGGCACGGCCTGGTCGATGAGTACCACCTCATGGTGCACCCCGTCGTGGCCGGGACGGGCAAGCGCCTCTTCGGCGAGGACGCCGCCCGGGACCACCCTTGAGCTGCTGGATTCACGCAGGGTCGGCCCCGACGTGCTCCTGCTGATCTGCCGCGCCCAGCGTCCCCGGTGAGTGACGGCATGAAATCCTGACCTGGTGCAGATGCCCCCGGCCGTGGCTGACTCATGCCCGAAGCACATGGTGATGGGACCGTGCGGCGGGGTGCGGGCCGACGGCGGCTGTGAGGTCGTCCCGCGCCTGTGCGTATTCGGCGCACCCGCCGTGTGGGCGCAGGAGCCGGTGCCGCCGGTTCCGCTGCGCACCACCCCGCTGATCCTGACCGATTTCACCTCGGAGCCGTATTCGACGCAGATGCTCGCCTCGGTGGCGGCGGCACTCGGGCCTTCCTGCGACGCGGTCCTGGTCGGTGAGCACCAGAACCGCCCGGACTTCCCGCCCACCCTGCACGCGTCGCTGCTCCTCGAGGCGGGCGTCCGGCCATGGCTGACGCTGGCCTGCCGGGACCGGAACCGGATTGTCCTCGAACAGGAACTGGCCGGCCTGCGCCATCTGGGTGTGGACGCCGTCCTGTGCGTCACCGGGGACGCGCGGGGCTATGACGTCCGGCCGGACGTGACCCAGGTCTTCGACCTCGACGGGCCGCGGCTGGCCGCACTGGCCGCGGCCACCGGGCTGCCCGCGGCCGTCCCGGAGACGCCCGGTGCGCCGCCGCGGCACCTGCGGGGGTTCCGCCTGGCCCAGAAGCAGCGCGCCGGGGCCTCGGTCGCGGTGCTCAACCACGCCGCCGCCGGCACGGTGGCCGCATTTATGGCGGATGCCGCGCGGGACGGCGTGACGATCCCGGTCATCGCCTCGGTCGCCATCTTCACCGATCCCCGGTCGGCCGGCGTGCTGACCGGGCTGCCCGGCCTTGAGCTCGATCCGCGCGCCGTCCGCGCCGTGCTGGACGCCCCGGATCCGGTCGCGGCGGGCATCACGGCCGCGGCGCGGGAGGCTCAGGCGCTGCTGCGCATCCCGGGCATCGCCGGCGTGAACATCTCCGGGCTGGCGTCGGCCCGCGGATATAAGTTCGCCGCCCAGGTCAAAGCCGAGCTGGCGCAGCGCATCCGGGCAGCAGCGCCGTCATGACCGGTGACGTCGTCGACCCGATGGCGGCCGAGTTCGGCACCGTGGCCGAGTGGACGGCGCAGGTCGCCGCCGACCTGGGCCCGGAATACTACATTCCGGCGGCCTGCCGGGGCAGCGGTCATCCCTCGGCCCTGGACTGGCTGCTGGCCGGGCTGGCGCCACGGCCCGGTGCGGTGCTGCTGGATGCCGGGGCCGGCGTCGGCGGGCCGGCCGCGTACGCGCGCGAGCGGGCCGGCGTCCGGCCGGTCCTGGCCGAACCCGAGCGTGGTGCCTGCCATGCGGCGGCCACGCTGTTTCCCGCCCCGGTCGTTCAGGCCGATGCGACGGCGCTGCCATTCGGGGATGCCTCCGTTGACCTGGCGTGGTGCCTGGGGGTGCTCTGCACCGCATCCGGCCCGGACGCCCAGCTCGCCATGCTGCGCGAGCTGCGCCGCATCGTGCGCCCGGCCGGGCGGATCGGCCTGCTGGTCTACGTGGCCCTCACGCCGCGGCTGGATGACCCGCCGGAGGGAAACCATTTCCCGGCCTGCAGCCAGCTGAGCGCGCTGCTGGACGCCGCCCGCCTGGCGGCGGTGAGCACGGCGAATGCCGCGGGCATGCCGCCGCCACCCCCGGACTGGCGGGACCGCACCGCCGCCGTCGAACGCGAGCTGCAGCGGCGCTTCGGGCACACGCCGTCATTGGCCGCGGCCAGCGAGCAGAGTGACCGGATCGCCCACCTGCTCAGCTCGGGCCAGCTCACCTCTCAGGTCCTTATCCTGCGCCCCGGCTGAGGCCCGCCGGAGCCGGTTGTGACCGAACAGTTACGTTGTCCCGGTGGGCCGTGTCCACGCTGGCCAACGTTATCGCAATCGTTTGCCGACGACGCCTCGCGCCGCTGGCCAAGGGCCGGTACCGCTGATCAGACTGGCGTCAGGCAGCGGAACGGGCCCCCGGTACCCGTTACCACGGCGCGGCGCCGTGCCACCGATGTGCCGTGAAGGAGCCCCGATGGACGCCAGCGTCTGGATCCTCAACCTCGTCATCCTGGCCGTCGTCCTGACGGCTGACCTGGGACGGCGCAAAGTCACTGTGATGCGGCTGCTGCGGCCGGTCATCGCCGCGGCCGTCATCATCCCGTTCTTCTTCAAGGGGGCCGCGTCGTCCGGCCGCGGCCTGCTCCTGGAGCTCGCCGGCGTGGCCGCGGGCCTGGCCATCGGCGTCCTCGCCGCGACGCTGATCCGGGTCAGGTACGACAGCCAGGCCGGCCTCCCGGTATCTGGGCCGGCCCGCCGTACGCTGCGGTCTGGATCGCCGTCACCGCGGCCCGGATCTACTTCACCTACGGCGCCAGCCACATCTTCAGCGCCCAGCTCGGCAGCTGGATGGCGGCCAACCGGATCACCGTCGGCGCGCTCACCGACAGCCTCATCTTCGTGTCCCTGGCCCTGCTGCTCGGCCGTACCGGGCTGCTCGCCGCCAAAGCCCGCGCCGCGACCCGGGCCGCGGGCGCCGGAGCCGCCGCCGCCCGCCAGCCGGCCGTGTCCAGGTGACCGCCGAGCCTGGCGGGGCTGACGCCCGCGGGCTCATCTGGACGGGTGGATGATCCAGATCCCGGTCACGACGGCGCCTCAGTCACCGGTGCCTCAGCTATCAGGTCGGCGCAGGCCCGGGCCGCGGCCGCCCCGGCTGCGCTGCCCGGCTCCATCACCTGGTCCCTTACCGCGGTCAGAGGTATTGCCCGCCGCCCTCATTGTCCCTGGCCACCCACTCAACGGCCACCACATCCGCCGGGTCAAGGACATCCCACCCGTCATCACGGGAGACCTCGACGAGCCCGTCGGAACGGAGCTGCGCCGTCAGCAGCGGGTGCTTCTCGTCATTGAGGGTCCAGCGCGCGCTCAGGCCCCTGAACAGCAGCCTGACCTGCCCCTGCTTGCCGATCACCGGCTGCAGCAGGTCAACCATGACCATGCCTTCCACGGTGCCACCTTACGTTGGGGCAATGACGCGTTCGGTAACAGCATCGCCATCGGCACGAGTTCGGTCCACAACGCGATCTCGCACCTGAAGATAGTGATCGTTGACGGCGTGTACACGGTCAAGGGCTCGACCAACTGGTCCCTGTCCGGTGAACAGGAGCAGGACAACGAGCTCACCCGCAGCCGCAACGCGGTGATCGCCGCGGAAACGCGCGCGGTTCTCGACCTCAACCACGACTTCATGCTCAAGCAGATGGTGGGCTCCAAGCTGGACACCACCAAGCTGCTCGCCCCGCAGAGCGGCGCGGCGCTGCCGCCGCTGCCCCCAGCTCCCGTCTGATCCTGGTATACCGGCGACGTACGTGGGCTGCCCCATGCGACCGATGAGATCGGCGGCCCACGTCCGTCTCAACGGGGAACGCGCCCGCCGGGCGCGCCAACGGGAGGACTGGCGTCATGGATTGGAAGCTGGAAGTTGTCGTGGTCCCGGTCGCCGACGTCGACCGGGCGAAGGATTTCTACGTCGGCAAGCTGGGGTTTCACCTGGACGCCGACACCCGGCCCACGGACACCATGCGGGTGGTGCACATGACGCCGCCCGGCTCCGCGTGCTCGCTGGTCATCGGGCCGGTCCAGGTGCCGCCCGGGGTGGAGCTGGCGGCGCGCCCCAGCTTGCAGCTGGTCGTCACCGACATCGAGGCGGCCCGCGCCGAGCTGGCCGGGAAAGGCGTCGAGGTGTCGGACGTCCAGACGATGGATCCGCGCGACGGCGGGAAGTTCATGTTCTTCAGTGACCCCGAGGGCAACAACTGGGCGGTCCAGGAAGTCCGCGAGCGCGTCGGCGCCCCGCTGGCCTGACGGCCCCTCAGCCGCCATGGCTGCGCCGGGCCGGTACCGCCGCGCGGGCCCCGCCTACTGGCGGGCGCGGAGTTCGGCTATGCACTCCGCGCTCCCGCAGGTCCGGCCGGAGCCCAGCCGGGGTCTGCCGCACGAGCAGGTGGGCCGCAGCCGGGCCAGCCACGCGTCATAGGGGAGCAGTTCCAGGGCCCCGTCGTCCCCGGGAACAGAGACGACCGGCCGGATCCGGCCGCCTGGCATGGCGAGCCATTCCCGCGGCTTACCTGCCGCAGAGCCATCCGGCGCGGAACCCATGACTCCATTTTCCCTCGTTCCGCAAGTTCCGCCTGCCGGGTCAGCGGTTCACCGGCCGCCCGTGGCGGTCCAGCACGTGAAGCGGGCCGGGTCTCAGTCCGGTCGCGCGGGTATTCCTGGGCATTTCAGGACACGTGGGTAAGGACCGCCCAGGCATTGGAGGGCCGGGCTAGCTTGAGAACTGACGCACCGAACCCCGTCAGCTAGGGAAGCAGACCAGGGGTCAGTGCTCGTGTCCGTGTTCGTACTTGAACGAGAGCTCAAGCTTGGTGCGGTAGGTGATCGCCCCGCCTTCGTCCAGGTGAACGTCCAGCTTCACCACCTCAGCCACCCGAAGATCGCGGATTGTCTCACTTGCAGTCTTGATCGCCTCCGCTGCCGCCTCTTCCCATGAAGTGTCGCTTGTCCCGATGACCTCGGTCACCCTGTACACGCTCATGACGCTCTCCTTTGATGGCTTGTATGCCTGGCGCGCGACGCTCAGCTGGTCCACGTCCGGCTAACCCCGGCCCGGGGCTGGCCCGGATCGGTAGTGTGACGTTCGCCACCGGACCTGAGCCTGGCACTTAGCCTGGGCGACGTCTAGGACCGTTGCCCGGCAGATCCGCGACCGTGCGTGCAGGCACCAGCCGAGGTGGTGCCCGGCGAGTCCTCGCCGAGCGGCTGGCACGCGGGTACGCCCGCGGGGTCCGCCGTGCCCAGCTGGCCGGCGAAGTGGACGCCGAATACGACCCCGAGGTCATCGCCTACCTGTATACCGGGGTCGGCAACTTCATCGGCATGCGCTGGGCCGACTGGACGGCCGGCGGCCAGGTGCCCGCCGACGTCCTGGAGGACCTGCTCAACGTTCTCGACCACGGCCTGCCCCCGCGGCCGTAGCAAGCGCTGGCTAGTAGTCCGGGGTCCACATCGCGCCTTTCACGGCATCCTCAGCGTCCTGCCGCGGGGCCATCCGGGCCAGCCCGGCCTGCTGGGCCTCCCGGGCGACGGAGACCGCAACCGCCCGCGAGATGCCGCGCAGCCCGGACAGCGGCGGGTACAGCGCCCCCTGCGCCAGCCGTTCGGCGGACACCAGGCCGGCCAGCGTGCGCGCCGCGGCCAGCAGCATCGCGTCGGTGACACCGCGGGCCCGCACGGCGATCGTGCCCAGGCCGATCCCGGGGAACGTGTACAGGTTGTTGGCCTGGGAGATTACCCGTCTGCGGTCGCCGATCCGGACCGGGGTGAACGGGCTGCCGGTCGCGACCAGCGCGCGGCCGCCGGTCCAGTCCAGCAGATCCGCCGGCACGGCCTCGCTGTGGCTCGTCGGGTTGGACAGCGGGAAGATCACCGGGACCGGCGTGGCCGCCGCCATCGCGCGGATCGCGGCCTCGGTGAAGGTCCCGGCCCGGCTGGTCGTGCCGATCAGGATGCTGGGCGCCACCTGCCGGATGACCGTCTCCAGGTCATACCGCGGGGCGGTGCCGAAGCCGTAGCGGGCCACGTCGGCGGCGGGCAGCGCGAACGCCCGCTTGTCTGAGTCGAGCTGGTCGCGATCCTCGAAGACCAGGCCGCGGGAGTCGGTCAGCACGATCTGCGTGCGCACGTCCCGCGCGGACGCGCCGTCGGCACGCATGGCCTGGCCGACCAGGCGGGCGATCCCGATCCCGGCGGCGCCCGCCCCCGCCAGCACCAGCCGCTGGCCGCGCAGGCTGCCGCCCAGCGACCGCACGGCCGCGAGGATCCCGGCCAGCACCACGACCGCGGTTCCCTGGATGTCGTCGTTGAAGCTCGGCAGCGTGTGCCGGTACAGGTCCAGCAGGCGGATGGCGTTGTGCTGCTTGAAGTCTTCCCACTGGAGCACGGCCCCCGGGAAGGTATCCCGCACGGCCCGCACGAACGCGCCGATGAAGGCGTCGTACCCGGCGCCGCGCAGCCGCCGCTTGGGGTAGCCGAGGTACAGCGGGTCGTGCTGCAGTTCCTCGTTGTCGGTGCCGCAGTCCAGGCAGATGGGCAGCGTCCGGGCCGGGTCGATCCCGGCGCCCGCCGTGTACAGCGCCAGCTTCCCGACCGGGATGCCCATCCCGCCGGCGCCCTGGTCGCCCAGGCCGAGAATGCGCTCGCCGTCGGTCACCACGATCAGGGACACGTTCGTCCGCCCCATGGCCCGCAGCATGTCCGGGATGTGCGCGATGTCCTCGGGGGTGATCCACAGTCCGCGCGGCCGCCGCAGGATGTGGCTGAACCGCTGGCAGGCCTCGCCCACCGTGGGCGTGTAGACGATCGGGGCCAGCTCCTCGAGGTGATCACACAGCAGCCGGTAGAACAGCGTCTCGTTCCGGTCCTGCAGCGCGTTCAGCCCGATGTACTTCTCCATGTCGCTGCTCTTGCCGCGCAGATGCTCCAGTTCCAGCGCGACCTGTTCGCCGATCGTCGCCACCCGCCACGGCAGCAGGCCGCGCAGCCCGAGATCGTCCCGCTCCTTCGCTGTGAAGGCGGCGTCCTTGTTGACCAGCGGATGCCCGAAGATCTCCGCACCGTATGGCGCCTTCTTCTCCTCATCGGCACTGAATTGCATGTCCCGCCTCTCCCCGCCTCAGGGGCTACCGGACCGCCTCGTTGCGTTCCGTCGGCCGGCCCCGCGGGAGGCTCCTCGCCGTGGCAGCGCCCGGCCGTGTGCCGAGAATCAGCCGCCGTGCGCCGCCCGGCTAGGGTCCAACGGCCCTATCGCTGAGCGCTGCCAGTGGTTCTCAGCCGCCCGGGGTGGCCAGCGCCGTCCGGAATTCGGCGGCCAGCGCGGCGGCCGCCGCCCGCAGCGCGCCGGTGTCCGGGCCGGCCGCCAGCAGTGACCGTGACGCGCTCGGCATCACCCGGTCCGGGCAGGCGGCGAAGGTCCGCGCCACGTCCGCGCTGGTGGCGCCCTGCGCGCCGATGCCGGGCGCGAGGAACAGCGCGCTGGCCGCCGCCAGATCCAGCGGCGGCTCCTGGTGCGCGGGACCGACGACCGCGCCGACCGGCCCGATCTCGCCCGGCGCGAGCACCGCGTTCAGCAAGCCAATTTTGGGGCCAAGGGAGGATCATGGCGCGTCTGCCCGTCACCCTGGCCTGCGGGCCGTACCACCGCACCCGCGCGCTCGCCGACGGCCGGGTCCCGGTAGCCCCGCTTGTTGCCGGCCCGGCTTGTTGCCAGCACCGCGGAGCGGGCACGATGTGCGGGTGATCGACGTTTCCGGCGGGGCGCCCGGCTGGCTCACGGCTCCGGGCCGCCCCGGCCGGGAGCTGGCCTTCGAATTGCCGGTGCCCGCCTCGCGCGGGACGGCGCGGGACGCGGGCGCCTCGATCGGGATCCGGGCCTGGTCCCCGGACGGCGCCGCCGACGACGAGCCGCTGCCGTTGCTGCTGGTGCACGACGGGCCGGAGTACGACCGGCAGGCGAGCCTCACCCGCTACCTGTCCGCGGGTGTCGCCGGCCGGTGGCTGCCGCGGCTGCGGGCCGCGCTGCTTAGCCCGGGGCCCCGGGATCGCTGGTATTCCGCCGACCCGGGCTACGCCCGCGCGCTGCGGCTTACCGTGCTGCCGGCCCTGGCCAGCCGGCTGGCGGTCAGCGCGCTGATCGGCATGGGCGCCAGCCTGGGCGGGCTGGCCATGCTGCACGCGCACTGCCGCGATCCGGGCGCCTTCGACGCGCTGTTCCTGCAGTCGGGCAGCTTCTTCTGCCCGCGCTTCGACAGCCAGGAGCGCGGCTTCCGGTACTACCGGCGGGTGACCCGGTTCGTGGCCGGCGTGCACAGCGGCCGGCTGCCGGACCGCCGGATTCCGGTGGTCCTCACCTGCGGGGCCCAGGAGGAGAACGTGCACAACAACCGGCTGATGGCCAGCGCCCTGCGGGCCCGGGACTACCCGGCGGAGCTGCACGAGGGGCCCGGCCTGCACAACTTCACCGCATGGCGTGACGCGCTGGATCCGTCGCTCACCCGGCTGCTCCGCCAGCTGGCCTCGTGCGCCGGCGCGTGCCCCGGGGGCCGGCCGATGAGCGCGCCGTGAGCGCCGTGAGCCGTGAGGTGGTCGAACTGTGGTCCGGCGCGCTGGGCCGGGCGGGCACCGTCATCCGGTACGGCCACTGGGGGCGCCCGGTGCTCGTGTTCCCCACCGAGGGGCACAACGCGTGGGAATTCGAGCAGCACGGCATGACCGGCGCGGTGGCTGGCCTGCTCGAGGCGGGACGGCTGAAGGTCTACTGCGTCGACAGCTACGACGACGTCTCCTGGGCCGACCACGGCGTCCCGATCGAGGAGCGGGCGCGCCGCCACGAGCGCTACGAGTCGTGGATCGTGGACCAGGTGGTGCCGTGGATCTACGACGATTGCCGCGGGCTGGCCGAGGTCGCCACCTTCGGCTGCAGCATGGGCGCGTTCCACGCGGCCAACTTCGCGCTCAAGCGGGCCGACCTGTTCCCGCTGGCGCTGTGCTTTTCCGGTAACTACGACCCGGCCTCGTGGAACGGCTGGGGCGAGCGGGGTACCGCGGCGTACTTCAACAACCCGGCCAACTACGTCCGGCACCTGCACGGCGCGCATCTCGGCTGGCTGCGCTCCCGGCTCAGCCTGCTGCTGGTGTGCGGCCAGGGCCAGTGGGAGGACACCACCGGAGCCCTGTCCAGCACCCGGCAGTTCGCCGCGGTGCTCGCCGACCGGGGGATCCAGCACGAACTTGATCTATGGGGCCACGACGTGCCGCACGACTGGCCGTCCTGGCGTGCCCAGCTCGCTCACCACATGCCGCGATTCTGCTGAAGACGGGAGCCTTGGATGACAGGCACGAGCCACCTGATCGGCCTGCTGCTCGGCACGGAGGAGGACTGGCCGACGGCGTTCGAGGAAATCCTGCGCCGGCTCGGCCCGGTGACCGGCCCGGATGGCACCCGGCACGACATCGGCTCCGAACGGATCACCATCGAGCCGTTCGGCCTGCGCGACAAGCCCCGTTACGACCTCGTCATCGACCGGCTCGCGTACTGGTATTACGTGCCGCGTGAGTGGCTGAAGAAGGTCGCGCTGATGGACGACGTGTACCTGCTGAACAGCCCGTTCACTTTCCAGTCGATAGAAAAGCACGCCGCCTACTGCGCGATGATGCGGCTCGGCCTGAAGGTGCCGGACACCGTGCTCGTGCCCTACAAGAATCCGGTCGACAACGCCCGTTACGCCTACACCGCGGCCCGGTACAACCGGCCGTTCGACCTGGATGCCGTGGCCGGGCAGATCGGCTACCCGCTGTTCATGAAGCCCTACGACGGCGGCGCCTGGCGGGGCGTGTCCCGCATCCGCAACCCGGCCGAACTGCACGCCGCCTACGACGCCAGCGGCGAGATGCTCATGCACCTGCAGAAGGCGGTCGACAACTACGACGTCTTCGCCCGCTCCCTGTCGATCGGCGCCGAGACGATGGTGATGCACTTCCGGCCGGACCAGCCCATGCACCTGCGGTACGCGGTCGATCACGACTTCCTCGCCCCGCAGGCCGGCGCCGAGGTGGTGACGATCGGGAAGCTGGTCAACGCGTTCTTCCGCTGGGAGTTCAACTCGTGCGAGGTGCTGGTCAAAGACGGCGAGGTCTACCCCATCGACTACGCCAACGCCTGCCCGGACGTGGCGCTGACGAGCCTGCACTACTACTTCCCCTGGGCGATGAAAGCGCTGGTCAAGTGGTGCGCCTACACGCTGGCGACGGAACGCAGGCCCCGGCTTGACCTGGAGACGGGCCGGTACTTCGCGCTGGCCGATCAGCCCGGTACCTCCTACGCGAAGAAGCTGGCCGCCTACCGCGAGCTGGCCGACGAGTACTTCGAGACCGCACGCTACGAGGAATTCTGCGCGCGCCGCCTCCGGCACCTGGACGACATCGTGCTGGACTGGGTGGCCGGCCCCGGCTTCGACCAGTTGCTGGTCCAGACGGTGCGGTCCCAGTACCCGGCGCACGAGCACGATCGGTTCATCGCCCACCTGCGCGGCCTCCTCGGCCTGTGGGTCAGCGACGAGAGTGCCCGCCTGCATACCGCCTGACCGCCCGCCTGCATACCGCCTGACCGCCCGCGTGCGCGCCGCCTGACCGCCCGCCACCGCTCCGACCTGGCCACTCTTAGGAAAACCTCAGTTTTCCCAGAGCTTTCGTCAAGATGAATATGAGCACAATGTGCGAAATGTCGTGACGCGGGGCCGCAGGCCGGAGGCGAACGCAGAGCTGGGAGGCGGCGGCTGGTGGGGAGTCTGCTCGTCCCGCGCGGCCGTTGGCAGCGGCGCCCGGACGGCCCGGACGGACGCGGCGCCCGTGCAGAAGATCAAGAGATCACTCCAGCCGGAACGGGCCTGCCCGGGCCCGGGCCCGGCCCCGGGCGCCGGTGGTCCCCGTGGTGGGCGCTCTGGCTGACGCTCGGTTACCTGGGTCAGGTCGCCCTGCGGCTCTACCTCAGCCGGATGCAGATCGTTCCGCTGGCCAACCCCGACGAGGCCGGGTACATGGTGGCCGCCCGGGTGCTGGCCGGGGCCGGCGCGCCCTCGGATTTCTCGTTCGGCACGCTCTACCAGGGCGGCTACCCGCTTCTGCTGGTGCCGATCTACTGGTTCACCAGCAACTCCGTCACCGTCTACCACGCCACCCTGGCGGTCAACGCCGTCGTCAACGCGGCTCTCATGCCGCTGGCCTACCTCGCGTTCCGGCGCCTGCACGCCCGCCGGTGGGTGGCGTACGCCGCCTCGGCGGTCGCGGCCGTCGTGCCCGAAGGCGTCTTCTACACCCAGTACGCGCTCGCCGACGCGATCTTCCCGGTCGTGGTCCTGGCCTGGCTGCTCTGCGTGCACAGCTGGCTGACCGCCCGGACCTGGCGTTCGTCCGCCGCCGCGGCGGCCGGCTCGGCGCTGCTGGCCGGCTACGCCTACGCTGTCCACCCGCGCGGCGTGGTGATCATCGCCGGGTTCGCACTGATCGCGATCATCGCCACGGTGCGCCGGATCGTCCGGTTCTGGTCCCTGCCGCTGGCCGGGCTGGTGGTGGGGGCCACCGTGTGGGCCGCGCTGCGGCTGGACCGGCTGATCGCGGGCCTCACCTATCCCGAGGGTCCGCGCAGCCTATCCGGGCAGGCGTGGAGCCGGCTGACCAATGCCCACGACGAGATCCACGTGCTGGAGATGGCCGGCGGCCAGCTGTGGCGGATGGTCCTCGACACCTGGGGGATCGCCGGGATCGGCATGGTGGCCGCGGTGGCCGTGATCTTCCGCCGTGGCGTGCGCCGCGACCTGCGCCTCATGGCCCTGCTGGTCGTCCTGGTCACGGTGGGCATTGTGTATACCGCGCCGTCCGCGCTGCCGCTCGATCAGTCGTCGACCTGGGCGTCCGGGCGCTACCCCGACGCTATGACCGTAACGTTCTTCATCGTCGGCATCCTCGTCCTGCTGAGCGCGCGTCCCTCGCGCCTCGTCGCCTGCGCGGCTGGCAGCGCGGCGATAGCGGCGGGCACGTCCGTACTGGTCGTCAACTACGCGGGCGCGAACATCCACACGGCCGGGTTTGCCGCCTACAACTTCGCCGACCCCGTGGTGCTGACCCAGGGCTGGAACGAGCTGAGCGTGCCGGAAGCGACCGAGGTGGCGCTGGGACTGCTGGCCTTCTGGGTGCTGGCCGCCCTCGCGGCGGGCCGGCTGCTGCACGGGCCCCGGGCGGCCTGGCGGGTCGCGCTGCTCATCCCGATCGCCGCGATGAACCTGTTCGCCCTGGTGCAGATGACCACGCACATCTCGCAGGCGAGCACCCCGCCCCAGCAGGTGAACTCGCTGGACTTCGTGACCGCGGCCGGGCTCCGGCTAGGGGACAAGGTCGCCGTGGACAACGGGATGCGGCCTGACTGGCCCGCCTGGATCCCCCAGTCGTTCGAGGTGTGGTGGACCGAGCTGGACTTCTTCAGCTCCGGCAGCTCGCCGGTACCCCCGGGCACGACGGTCGTCGAGGTGCCCTGGCCGTCCGGCAAGCCGGCCCAGGCGAGCTGGCCGAAGGCGCCGGCCGGCTGGCGGGTCGTGGCCAAGGACCGTCTCTACGGCTGGGTCGCCTGGCGCGCTCCCGGCAGCCACTGAGGCGCGGCCGGGGGCCGCCCCGGATACCCTCAGCCTCAGCCGGTGTGAGCTACTTGGCCGGGAGTGCCCGCCCGCCACCGCTGCCGCACAGTCAGGAGCACGCATGTCATTGACGCCAGAGCCGTCGCACCTCAGCAACCATCACCGCAACACCCTGCGCCAGATCTTTCAGCATCCGGTGAGCCACAACATTGAATGGCACGCCGTGGTGTCCCTGCTGGAGGCGGTCGGCTCGGTCGTCGAGCACCGCGACGGCAAGGCGGCCGTCACCATTGGGTCCAGCACCGAATTCTTCGACGTTCCCGCCCATAAGGACATCGGCATACAGACCGTCCTCGACCTGCGCCAGATGCTGAGCAACGCCGGCTACACGCCCGACGCCGGCTAGAACAGGCTGCTTACCCGTCCCGGTTACCCTTCGCTGCTGGGGGGCGGCGCGTTCCGGGCGGCCAGCACCTGGCGCCGTCGCTGCAGGATCACCAGCGAGGCCGCCGAGGTGGCCACGAGCGCGGCGGCCACCATCCACGGCTGGTTCAGGCGGTGACCGAGCCGGGCATCCAGGGACCAGCCGCCGGGGCCGATGAGCGCCAGGGCCGCCGCCGATACGCCCAGCAGGGCGGGATACTCGTAGCCGCCGCCGGTCGCGAAGAAGCCGCTGGGCGCGTGCACCGCCGCCGCCGGGAGCATGGTGGCCGCGGCCGCCGCACCGGCGGCGGGGGTCGCCAGGCCGGCGGCGATGAGCAGCCCGCCCCCGGCCTCTCCAATGCCCGCGGCCAGCGCGGCCGGCCGCCCGGGCTCGAAGCCCATCTTCTCGAAGGCGGTGGCCGTGCCGTCCAGGCCGGACCCGCCCAGCCACCCGAACAGTTTCTGGACGCCATGGGCGGTCAGTACCCCGCCTACGCCGGCCCGCAGGACGAGCAGTCCCGTGTTTTCCCGCCATTGCCCGCTCATGACAGCTCCTTCCGGCCGGCCCGGCTCGCGAGAAGACGGAGCCGCCCGTCAAGCCGCCCAGCTACTCCAGCCATCGTAGGCCCCGGGTCGCCGCGCCTTCCGGCGGCCGCGCAATTGCGCCCGGCCCGGCTAGGCGACCGGGTGCCGCTCGCGCCGCAGCAGCCGCAGTTCCCGCTCGTCGTAGCCGCCCCAGATGCCGAATTCCTGCCCGGTGGCCAGCGCGAAGTTCAGGCAGGCCTGCCGGACCGGGCAGCGCGCGCAGACCGCCTTGTCCTGGCCGGCTTCGGCCGCGCCCCGGCCGGTCGTGCTCAGCGGGAAGAACAGCTCCGGGTCGAGGTAGCGGCCAGCCCCAGCTCGCCCGACCTGCGCCGGGCCAGCGGGGTGCTCGAGCGGACCTTCGACTACCTGAGCCGGTTACCCCGGGCCGCCGTCGGCCCGGGCCGGCCCTCGCCCCCGCTACCCCGAGGTCGCTTTTATCCGGTGCCCGGCCCCCGTCCAGGCCTGCACGCCGTCGTCGCTGAGCACCCGGCCGAAGCACTGCTCGGCCGCCCCCCGCACCGGGCCGTCGTCCCGCAGCCGGGCCGGGACCAGCGGGGGCGGCGGCAGCGTGCGGAACGCCATCAGCCCGTCGTGGTAGGCGGCGGTGACGTGCGCTCCCGCGACGTCGAGGAACTCCCGGCCCAGGCCGCCCACCGCGATCAGGTGCGGGTCCAGCGCGTTGACCAGCCCGGCGGCGCCCCGCCCGAAGGCCCGCCCGGCGGCCTGCACCGCTTCGGCGGCGGCGGGCTGCCGGGCCCGCGCCGCGGCCAGCACCCGGCGGGTGAAGCTGACCTCGTCGTCCGCGGGCTCGGGCTGGTGCAGCGCGCGGGCCAGCGCGTAGCCGTCGAGGCTGGTGTTCCAGCAGCCCGTTGCCCCGCACCGGCAGCGCCGCGCGGGATCCCCGAACGGCATGTGGCCGAATTCCCCGGCCGTGCCGGTGGCCCCGGCCACCACCCGGTCCCCGTCCACGATGGCGCCGCCCACGCCGGCGTCGAGATGCAGGTACACCATGCTGCCCGCGCCCGATCCGGCGCCGTGCCGCGATTCGGCGATCGCCGCGAAGGTGGCGTCGTTCCCGGCGACGAGCGGGACGTCCGGGTCGTAGCGGGGCCACAGCGCGGATAGGTCGACGTCGTGCCAGCCCAGGTTCGGGGCGTTGACCAGCCGGCTGCCGACCACCGTGCCCGGCACCGACACCGCTGCGGCCCGGATCCGCGGGCCGAAGCGCGCCCCCAGCGCGTTCAGTTCGGCGCCCACCGCCGCGAGGACCTGGTCCTCCTGGCGGCGGTGCGTCCCGGACGCCGACGCGACCTGGCGGCCACCGAGCTGTACCGCGGTGACCTGCCAGGTCTCCTGCGTGATGGCGGCCACGGCCACCAGCGGGCCGTCCGGATGCGCGTGCAGCGCGGTGGTGGGCCGCCCGCGGCTGCCGGTCGGCGGCGCCGGCTCCTCGGCCAGCAGCCGCGCGGCGACCAGCCGCGCGACGGTCTCGGCCGCGAAACCGCTCGGCATGCCCAGCTCGTGGGCGATGGACGCGCGCGTCGCCCCGGGCCGTTCGTGTACCGCCCGCAGCAAGGCCGTCTGGGCCGAAGTCCGCAGAGCCGTCATAGATGCCATCATTACAGGCTTATTATAATCGTTACACGAGTATAAAGTGGCGTTTATGACCTCCCGGGCCGGCCTGATCACCCTGGCGGGCGCCACGTTCGGGTACGTGACCGCGGAAACGCTGCCGATCGGCCTGGTGCCCCAGCTGTCGGCCGGGCTGCACGTCCGGCCAGGGACGGTGGGCCTGCTGGTCACCGCGTACGCGGCCGTGGCCGGGCTGCTGATGGCCCGGTCGGCCGCCGCCACCGTGACCGCCGTGATCCTCTGGGGGGCCGCCTTCACCGCGTTCCCAGTGACCGGGCAGGCCGCCGTGCTGCGCGTGGCCCCGCGATCCGCCGACACCGCCTCCGCGCTGTACGTCGTCGCGTTCCAGATCGGGATCGGCGGCGGCGCGCTGGCGGGTTCGCTGCTTGTGGACGCGGGCCTGCTGAGCGCGCTCTGCGTCGTCGGCACCGCCCTGGCCGCGGCCGGCCTGCTGGTCACGCTGGCCGCGCGCCGGGCGCTCCCCGCGAACGGGACAAGCGCGGCCCGGCCGCGACGTACGGGGAGATGACCGGCTGGCGGATAGGCTGTTCGCCGTGCGCAGCAGGGAGTCCCTGACCCCGGCCGCGGTCGAGTCGAGCGGTGAGGGCACCTCCCGTTCCCTTCGGCCGGGCCGCCGTCGGCACCCCCTGAGCCGGGTGCGGCAGCTGCTGAGCCGGGCCAGGACCGAGGGGCTGGCCCTGCGGCACCGCGCCGGGCGGATGCTGGCCCGCGGCCCCGCGACGATCGGCGCGACCGCGAAGCAGGCGTGGGCCGACCGGGTGTTCGGGCTGGCCGCGGAGGCCGGTTTCTGGGCCCTGCTGTCGCTGACGCCGCTGCTGCTCGTCCTGGTCGCCACGGTCGGCTACCTCACCCCGCTTTTCGGCGCCCACCTCGTGGTCAATCTGGAGCGGGACATCCTGCGCGGCGCCGGCCACTTCCTGGCGCCCGCCGCCGTGCACAACATCCTGCAGCCCGTGCTCACCGACGTCCTCCAGCACGGCCGGGGCCGGATCATCTCGCTGAGCTTCCCGCTCGCGCTGTGGACCGGGTCGACGGCCATGAACACCTACGTCAACACGATCACCATCAGCTACGGGATGCGGCACGTCCGCTCCGCGCTCCGGGCCCGCCTGGTGGCGTTCGTGCTCTACCTCGGGGCCCTGATCGCCGGGGCCGTCGTGCTGCCGCTGCTCGTCATCACCCCCGGCTGGATCGTCGACGTGGCCCCCGGCCCCGTGCTGTCGGTCCTGAGACCCGTCGTGGCCATCGCGTACTGGCCCGTCCTCATCCTGCTGTGCACGGGCCTGCTAGCCACGCTCTATCACGTCGCGGTGCCGGTGCGCGGCCGGTGGCGCCGCGACCTGCCCGGGGCCGTCGCTGCCATGGCGATCTGGCTCGGCAGCAGCCTGCTGTTGCGCGCGTACCTGGACTACGCGATCGACCGCAGCCCCACCTACGGCGCGCTGTCCGCCCCCGTCGCCATCCTGCTGTTCCTGTACTTCACCGCGCTCGCGGTCCTGCTCGGGGCCGAGCTGAACGCCCAGATCGCCGGCTGCCGCCACGATGGCCCGCCCGACGACGATGCCCCGCCGGTGCCCGATGCCCCGCCCGCCGGTGCCTGATGCCCTGGCCCAGCGGCAGATCGTCGAAGGCGTGGCCGGCACCGGCCTGAAGTAGGTGCCGCCGGCCGCAGCCCGCGTCAGCCGTCGGCGCCGGACGCAGCCCGCGTCAGCCGTCGGCCTTGCCACCGTGCGGTCGGCCCATGTTCATCATCAGCCCCTCGAGGTCCGCCCACCGGCTGCTCCACTCGGCCAGCGGCCCGAGGATACCCTCCAGCACCTCCAGTTGCTGGTCGAACGCTTTGAGCTGCGCCTGCAGGCTCTGGATGCTGCTCCGCTGCGCGGCCACGCTGGTCGAGATCGACTTCAGTTCCTTCGCGGACAGCGCCCCGGGCAGCGGCATGCCCGCCACCGCGGGCAGCGCGGCCGTGGGCGGAAGCGGCACGCCCAGCTTGGTCAGGCCCTCCATGTACGAGGTCATCCGGCGCAGCTGAGCCATGAACTCTTGCATCGGCGCGGGAACCGCGTCGTCATTGGCCATCGGTCGTCCCCCTTCGGGTCTGCTCCCATTAGACCCGTTGGCAGGCGCAAAGGGCAGCCCTGTCAGGCACCGTCCGCCCACCGCGCGGTGCGGAGGGCGGGCACCTGGCGCAGCGCGCCGATGAACGCCGCGAGGGAGGCCTCGGTCGCGGCCGACACCAGCCAGTCGCAGTAGCCGTTGTCCGCCCACAGCAGGACGCGCACATTGTGACGTTCGTACCGGTACTGCCGGAGTCCGGGCCAGCCGTTCGTCACCACCGATGGCCGGCAGTGCGCCTGCAGGAAGTCCAGCGAGGCCTGGTCCAGTTCGGCGGTCTGCGCCGCGGCGCACAGCTCGGAGCTGACGCACTGGTAATCCCACCGCCGGGCAGCGAGGAAGTCCCGGACCGACGCGGCGTAGGGGACGGTCCGGCGGTTGGCCCCGCCCACCAGCACCTGGTCACCGTCCAGCGGGACCCCGTACGAGCAGGCTCCCTGGCTTTCGTCGGCCAGCACCAGGACCGGGCCCGGCCAGCCAGGGAACCGGCGGCCGCCAGGGAGCGAGGGCCGGTCCGGGGCGTCGAGGAGAATGTGCTCCGGATAGATGGGCCGGTCTCCGTACGCCCTGGCGATCTCCCGGGCTACGTCAGCCGTCAACAAGCCCTCTACCGCTGCAGGCACGCTGGCAATCACCGCCCAAGTCTGACCTACCGATCACCACGTCAGGGGCGATGCACAGCGGATGCTCACTTAATCGTAACCAAACGCCAGGCCAGCCCGCCCGGCCGGGTGTGCCCCCGGCGCGGCGGCCGCACTGATTGGCCGTCGGCTAGGGCTCAGATCTTAATGTTGACCTCGCTGAGGAGGCCGGCGATATCCGGGTCATCGAGCGAAGCCATGATCTCCTGCCACAGCCTCATATTGGCCTGCGCCCAGGGAAAGTACCGCTCGCGGACGGTGGGATCGTAGAAATAGATTCCCTCTTCCATCAGTGGCAGCTGTTCCTTGACGATCTTTTCTGCCAGATCACGCAGCCCGATCCCGTTTTCCGCGAGGTACAGGTGCGAGAAAACGACCGGTGTCATCGGGAGCGCCTTGAACAGGGTGTCCGCGTCACTCAGGGCGGCCCCCTCGGGCGAGATGCGCTGCGTACGCGTCGCCGTGTGCGCCTCACTGATGATCTCTTCCACCCGGTCGATGTCCGGGCGCGCAAACCCCGCGTTGGCCAGATACTCCTGGCGGAGCTGGCGCCCGGCTTCGGGGGCGGAGTTCGGACGGACCATATAGTTCAGGTCGTGGACGAGCGACGCCACGGCGACCAGCAGCGGGTTGGCCCCCCGCTCACGAGCGAATTGCTCAGCCTTCTTCTTAACGAAATAAATGTGATGCCAGCCGTGGAACGGCAGGTCTTTAACGGACGTATACAGTTTACGTATCGCGCTTTCCAGGTCGTCAATCCTTGAATCAGGCCGCGCTCTGTCACGGGCGGATGGCAGGGTTCTGCTATTTTTCGGCATGACGTAACCTCCGGTGTGCCGTCGTGAGCGTCGAGCGCAGATTGTTGATACGGCCTTCTATCGGCACATGGCGGGAGACGCGGCACGACTGGGCGTCCACCGATATGCTGTACGGCCGGAGCGGGCGCCCTTGCACCAGGAGGCTGACGGTCCCGTCCTGGATCTCGGTGACAGAATGAAAGTCGCTTTCCCGCATGGAGTAGATAGCGCCTCCGGTGATCTGCCGGCTGCTGATCGTCCGCACCTCGGCGGCCTCGTCTGCCCCTGTATGACACACTTCATAGTGGGTGTAGCAGTATCCGCCCGTGAGCAGCAGGGTCGTCATCGGGTATCTGTGATTGTGGATGGTCTGGGCGTATCCGCCGGACCTGATGGCCCGGGGCTTGTATTCATGCAGCCAGATCGTGAACGACTTGTCCGGTGCGGCGCCCAGGTGCCACTTGTAGTGCGTAGGGGTCTCCCGGGAGCACAGTAATATAGCGTGAAATTCCCAGTCGTTGAGCCGTTCAAGTTCCTCTCTGAAATCGCCCACTCTCCCGTAGAAGTCCCGCAGGACCTTCTCGGTCACCCCGGCATGACTGTTCCCCGGTAGCGTGCTGGCGAGCCACGACAGCTGGCTGGACTGCAGTGCCATCGACATTGGCCAACTCCCTCATGTGTCGTTGCTGCGGTCTAGGGCATCAATTCGCTGCGCATCGTCTCCTGAAACTCCCGGTAGCTGGCATTCATCTTTTCCCACTGTTCCTCGCTCGATATGATTCCGATTCTGCGCAGCGTGCTGAGAAACTCCCCTTCGGTTGAGTTCCCGGGTACGGGGAGGCGTAAAAGGTACGGCGAACGGAGCAGGCTGTTGCAGTCACTGGAGGACATCTGATAGATCAGCGAGTCGTGGTCGAACTTCGCCGTGGCCGGGAACAGGGTCCCGGTGCCGGAGGTGTCGCTGAAGCGGGTGACGTAGATGTCGTTGTCGCAAATTTCAAACCAGTCAACATGGGGCATCGGAGTAAAATAAAACTCTGGATTATCGAACTTATGCCGGATCTGGTAAGCGCCGGCGATAGACATGTAGATGCCGTCAAGAATCCGTTGCTTTGCACTATTAAATGCTTCTTCGCCACCGGACGCGGCCTCATGGCGTGCCCGGTAGTCCACCGCCGCGGGCTTGGTCGGGTCAGCCACGATGAGTTTGACGTCCCGGGGTACTGTGCGCAGCAGTGCCAGCCGTGCTATGGCATACCGTGCGCTCATTCCGCAGAAAATGTAGTGCGACGAATTGTTCAGGCTCTCGTTCAGCTCGCGGTTGAACTCAGGGTTGGTCGTGCTTTGCGGCGGGTAGGTGACCGCCGGCAGGTACCGGTTCTGCGAGGTGCGGAAGATCTCCAGCGCCTCCTTGGTGCTCCTGGAGATTTCGCTCTTTATGTCCGCCTGTATGGCGCCAGACAGAACCGGTTGAACTGGCCCGTCGTCAGCAGAACCTGGACGGAGGAGTATCCGGTGGTGGCGATGGTCGCGCTTCCCAGGGCCAGCCAGAACTGGCTGAGACTGCCGTGGGTCTTGGCCGATGCGATCAGCATTAACACCGATAGCAGGGCCATCAGCAGGAATACGATACCTGTCCGGTTGAAATACAGCTCACGCAGAAGCTGAGGTGGAGATTCCCTGTCATTTGCTGCTGCCACCCGTGCTCCTCCGTCCCCCGGATCGGCGGCATAGGGCAGGGCTACGCGCCGGAGTCTCAGAGTAACTGTCCGGGCCGGTTAGCGGAACCCGAAATAATTTAGGCTCTGACGTATGCACGAATGATCTGTCCTATTTGCGATATAGGTCGGTGCTGCCGACCGCAGTGCCGTGTGTCTGAACGGTCGTCAGTTCTCACCGCGCCGGAAGCGCCGATGAGACCTGGGACTCTGAGCTGTAGGTGTTCTGGTGGCGTGAAGAAATTGCCGGCGTGTCGTCGGGATTCCTGAAGCATCGTCGGTATCTTGGCTGCATGCGCTCTCCTGATGAACTGGCGTTGCGGTGACGCTGGCGGTCGTGCGGTCGCTGGGCGATTCGCCCCGGCGGCTGCGGTCGCCGCAGGAGCTGGAGGACTTCGAGCAGGAGCTGGTCGACCAGTACGCCCTGGCCATGTCGGCGTCCGGGGTGACCGACGGGTACGTGGCAGCGGACCGGTCGGCGGTGTTCGAGTTCACCGGCTACCTCGGGCGCCCGCTGTGGACGGCCGGGCCGGAGGACGCCGACGGGTTCCTGCGCCACCAGCGCAGGGACCGGCGGCTGTCCCGCTCGACCGTGTACCGCAAGTCGTGCGCACTGGCCCGGTTCTACGAATTCCTGCTGGCCCGCTACCAGGGCGAGATCCACGCGCTGACCGGGCACGTGATCTGCCAGCCGGTCGATGAGTACAACCGGCCGGTGAACCCGGCCTACGGCGAGATCCGGATCCCGCCGTCGGACGCGGAGGTCGACCTGCTGTTCGCGGCGTGGCGCGAGTCGCTGCCCGGGGCGCGGAAGTACCTGCCCGCGGCACGGGACTACTTCGCGGCGTCGCTGTGGCGGCGGGCCGGGCTGCGGATCAACGAGACGGTGATGCTCGACATCCGGGACTGGCGACCGGACCTGGGCGAGCTCGGCAAGCTGCACGTCCGCCACGGCAAGGGCAGCATGGGCCGCGGGCCGAAGGGCCGCCTGGTCCCGGCGATCAACTCCGTCGGCGGCCTGGTGGAATGGTGGCTGGCTGACGTGCGGCACCAGTTCGGCGACGACTGGGAAGACCCGGACGCGCCGCTGCTGCCGTCCGAGCGCCGCGACCGGGACACCGGCCACTGCACCCGCGCCGGCAGCGACGCGCTGCGGTCGGGGCTGGCCGGTGCAGTGGCGACCTGGCTGCCGGGCTGGGCCGGGCGGCTGACGCCGCACGTGCTGCGGCACTACTGCGCGTCGTCGCTGTATGCCCGGGGCCTGGACCTCAAGCCGATCCAGGACATCCTTGGGCACGAATGGCTGTCCACCACGACCAGGTACCTCCACGTGCACGACGCGCACATCGAGAAGGCATGGGCGGCCGCCAGCGCCAGGGTCGCCGGCCGGCTCGACCTCGGGGAGGGATGAGGCAATGCGCTGGACGCTGCGGCTGAAGGCCGCCGAGCAGGGAATCTGGAAGAGCACCGAGATGCGCCGCCGACTCGCCGACGCCGGGCTGGAGGTCAGCGCCGGGAAGATGTCCGCGCTGTGGACCGGCACCCCGGTCACCCTCCGCCTCGACGACCTCGACGTCATCTGCTCCGTCCTGTCCTGCACGCCGTCAGACCTGCTGATCTGCGAGCCGGACAAGGTCGCCGCCCGCCGCCCCGCCCGCGACAAGACCGCTGACGGCGGCAGCCCCTCGAAGGTCAAGCCGCGGCTGGGCCGCAACCGGACCCTCCCGCCCGCATGACCCGGCCGCGCCCGTGCGCCGGGTGCGGCGTCAACCCGGTCGCCTACGCTGGCCGGGAGTTCTGCTACGACTGCGTGCCCCGCACCTGGAAGAAGCCGCCACGGTGCAAGCTGTGCGGGTCGACGGAGGACTACTACACCAACGGGCGCTGCCGACGCTGCCACCGCTCCGCCCAGCTCGTCGGCAGCTGCCTGGACTGCCTGGCCTGGGGCGTCACCCGGCACTTCGGCTGGCTGTGCGAGGCATGCCTCGGCTGGCGCCGACGGCTCAGCGAACCCAGGGAATGCGCCTCGTGCTCGCGGATAATCACAGTGAACGCCCGCGGCTACGACCGGCTGCACAACGGCCAGCCGCTCCCGCTGAACCTGGACACCGTGCGCGAGGCCATCCACAGCGCCCAGCCCGCACGGGCAGCGCTCGCCGCACTGGTCGCCTTCCACGCCCTGCGCAGCGGCCAGCTCGCCAGCCTCAAACTCACCGACGTCCGCGACGGGCGCCTCCACCTCGACGGCCGCGTCATCCCGCTTGCCGGCCCCGTCCGCGAGCGGCTGGCCGCCTGGCTCGACGAGCGCGCCAGGCGCTGGCCCGCCACCGTCAACCCGCACCTGTTCATCAACTGGTACACCGCCGTGCGCGAAACCCCGGTCAGCAGCCCCTGGATCAGCCACACCCTCGGCATCTCCCCCCAGGCCGTCCGCGAGGACCGCATCCTGGATGAGGCCCTGGCCACCAGAGGAGACATCCGCCGCCTCTGCGACCTGTTCGGCCTCACCGTCGGCGGCGCCGAACGCTACACCCGCGACAGCAGCTCGGTCCCGTCCTAGCCAGTCGGCCCGCCGCCAGGAAACAACAACCGATACGGCTATCATCGGCACATGCCGATGATTCAGGAGACCGACGCTCCCGCCCGGCTGGCCGCCAAGCTGTTCCGCGGCCTGGCCGACCCCACCCGGCTGGGCATCCTGCTCGCCCTGCAATCCGGGGAAAAGCGCGTCACCGACCTGTCCGCCGAGCTGGGCGGCTCCCAGGCCAACATCTCCGGGCACCTGGCCTGCCTGAAGGACTGCGGCCTGGTCACCGACCGCGCCCAGGGCCGCGCCAACTTCTACCGCCTCGCCCGGCCCGAGCTCACCAGCCTGCTGCACGCCGCCGAGGACCTGCTGGCCGGGATCGGCCACCAGGTCGACCTGTGCCCCAACTACTCCGGCTGCGACCCGGCCCCGGAACCGGCATGAGCGCCTCATCGCCCACCGCCCCTGCTGCCCTGGAGCACGGCAGCCCGCAGTGGCTCCGCCAGGCCCAGGTCGCGCGCCGCCTGTCGTGGCTGTCGCTGGCCTACATGGCCGCCGAAGGCGCCGTCGCGGTCACTGCCGCGATCCTGGCGGGCTCGGTTGCGCTGCTCGGCTTCGGCCTGGACTCGGTGATCGAGGCGCTGGCCAGCATCATCGTCGTGTGGCGGTTCACCGGCACCCGCACCCTGTCGGAAACCGCTGAGCGCCGCGCGCAGAAGGCGGTCGCCGTCACCTACTTCCTGCTCGCGCCCTACATCGCCGCCGACGCCATCCGCACCCTCGTCACCGCCGAACACCCCGCCACCACCTGGGCGGGCGTCGCGGTGTCGGCCGCCAGCCTGGTCGTCATGCCGCTGCTCGGCCTCGCCAAGCAGCGCATCGGCACCCGGCTCGGCTCGGCCGCCGTCCGCGGCGAGGGCACCGAAAACCTCATCTGCGCCTACCTCGCCGCTGCGGTCCTGGCCGGGCTGCTGGCCAACACCGCCCTGGGCTGGTGGTGGCTCGACCCCGCCATAGCGCTCGTCATCGCCGCCATGGCCGTCCACGAAGGCCGCGAGACCTGGGAAGGCCACGAAGAAGGGGAACACGAGCACTGAGCCCGCTACCTCACGCGGGCGCCCGGCCCCTCCGGTTCCAGAACCCAAGCGCGTAAACTCCCCGGACGGGCCTCCGCATCCTCGGGTTCCCGGCCGGCGGCGCTTCAGAATTCGCGAACTCACGACAGACGCCATTGCCGGCGACGACGTGGCGGCCAGGAAGATGGCAGCCGCATTCCTCGACGCGACGCCTACGACGCCTACGACGTCGGGGCCAGGTGGTCAGCTGATTCCTGCCGCCGCCCGGGTGACGCGGCGGGCCGTTTCCACGCCGCTCGCGATGGCGGCCTCCGGTTCCAGCCCGCACAGGTCCATCAGGGTGAACAGCGCCTCGGCGCTCATCACCACGGCCAGGTCCCGGCGAAGCTGCGCCAGCGCCTCCGGGTCCAGCCGCCCGGCCAGCGGGCGGAGCGCGTAGTCGATCAGCCCGAACCGGTGGCCCGGGCGTTCTGAGGCCGCCGGCGGCTTCGTGATGGAGGCCGCGATCATCGCCCGGACAGCGGCCTGGTTGGACAGCACCCCGCGCAGCAGGAACTCCGCCGCGTACGCCACCCGCTCCACCGGATCGTCGCTGCCCGCGACCGGTGCCAGCGCCTCAGCCGGAGCGGGCCAGGACCCCTCGTCGGCCTCGCGCAGCAGGGAGGCCAGATCGGGGAAATAGCGGTATGCGGTCGCTTCGGAGACCAGCGCCTCCCGGGCGACCAGCGGCATGCTGATCTCCGCGCCGCTGCGGGCGAGCCGCCGCGTGGCGTCCACGATCGCCGTCCGGGTGCGCTGTTTCTGGTTCACCCGCCCCGTCGTCCCGTGCGTTCCGGTCGCGCCGTGCTTCCCGGCGATTCCCTGTGTCCCGGCTGCGCCCGGTGTCCCGGCCATGCCTCGTTTCCCGGCTCCGCCGGCCGTGCCGCGCGCTCTGGCTCCGCTCGGCCGGGCCAGCTGACCGGCCCCGCCTGTCGCGCCCCCCACACTTGTCATGTGCCCCATCTTCGATTTCAGCCTCGCATAAGTCAATAATACTCTCTTCATGAGAGCCAACTTGCATTACGGGCGCACGGCCTCTAGGTTGTTCGTGAGAGTTTACTCTTACGAGGAATCCCCGATAAGGAGTCTCCGCATGGCTGACACTGCACGCACCGCGACCTATACCGTGACGGCCGACGGGATCGGAGCGGTCCCCGTTACCGTCACCGAGCGCGGCGAAGGACGCCCGTTCCTCCTGCTGCACGGCGGCGCCGGGCCGCAGTCCGTGGACGGGTTCGCCGCCCTGCTGGCCAGGTCCGGGCCGGCCCGGGTGCTCACCCCGCTCCACCCGGGATTCGGCGGGTCTCCCCGCCCGGAGGGCCTGGACAGCATGCCTGGCCTGGCACGGCTCTATGTCCAGCTGCTCGCCGACCTCGGGCTGACCGGCGTGACCGTGATCGGCAACTCCATCGGTGGCTGGATCGCCGCCGAGATCGCGCTGCTGAACAGCCCGCAGGTCAGCGGCGTCATCCTGGTGGACGCGGCGGGCCTGAAGATCGACGCGCACCCCAGCGCGGACTTCTTCTCCCTGACCATGGACCAGGTCGCGGAGCTGAGTTACTTCAACCCGGACGCGTTCCGGATCGATCTGGACCGCCTGCCTCCTGCGGCGCAGGCAGCGATGGCCGCCAACCGGGCCGCCCTGGCCGCCTACGGCGGGACGGCGATGGCCGACCCGAGCCTGCTCGGCCGCCTGCCCGCCGTCGCCGCCCCGGTGCTCGTGGTCTGGGGCGCCGCCGACCGGATGATCCCGGTCGAGCAAGGCCACGCATACGCCGCGGCGATTTCGGGTGCCCAGTTCCGCCTGATCTCCGACGCTGGCCACCTGCCCCAGCTCGAAACGCCCGACGAGCTTCTCAAGATCGTCGAGGACTTCGCGTGACGGCCCCGGCCGAGCCTGCCGTGGCCATCACCGGCCCGGACGACGGCGAGGCGCTTCAGCTGGGAAAGGTGCAGATGCGCATCCTGGAGGACGGCCACACCACGTCGCACCGTCTCGGGGTCGGGGAGATCACCATCCCGCCGCACACCGACGGGCCGCCCCAGCACCGGCACGCTCAGCACGACGAGGGGTTCTACGTGGTGTCCGGGACGGCCCGGTTCACCGTGGGGGAGACCTCCTACGATGCGCCGGCCGGCACGCTGGTGATGATCCCGCCCGGTGCGCCGCACACGTTCGCCAACCCCGGGGACGGCACCGTGGTCCTGCTCAACACCTTCACCCCCGACCTCTACGTACAGTACTTCCGCGACATCCGCGACATGATCGCCGCCGGCCAGCCGCCGTCGGCTGAAGCCGTGCTCGGCGTCATGGCGCGATACGCCACCGAACCCGCCACAGACTGAGTGGTGTTTGATAAGTCGGCGGTCTGCCCAGTGACCTGAGAAACCGCTATCCCGTGCGCCGCCGCCCGGAACCGGGGGCGGGCCCAAGTTCGCAGCGAGTGCCGGGCGCCACGGTGGGCTTCGGGCCGAGCAGCGGCAACGGCCGCAGGCCCGGGGCGTTTCCGGCCATCGCCATGACCCACTTCCCGGAGCCAGGGTCGACGAATGCGACGTAGGAGTCATCCGCGCCGCATAGGGGTCCGCCCGAGCCGCAGGCACCCCCGAAGGGGTCGACCGGCCGCTGATCAGGTTGTGCCCGCGGTACCGAAGCGGGACGGCCGGAGCGGGAAAACCACCCCAGAAGAAGTGCGGTGCATCGTGCGACACTTGTGTGGGGGCAACTACAAAATGGACGGTGGACCGCATGGCTTTTCGTAACTTCGGCGGTGGAACGGACATGCATGACCACGTCGCGCGGGTGGGACATGCCTGGTGGTGGCCCGCCATCTTTGGAGTGATATCGATCATCGCCGGAGTCCTTGCCCTGGCCTGGCCGGGACCGACGCTGGTCGTGCTGGCCGTCCTGTTCGGAATCGAGCTGATCGTCTGGGGCATTTTCCGCTTGGTGGGCGCGGTGACGTTCGGCGAGGCCGGCGGCGGCGCGCGCACGCTGTGGGCCATCCTGGGGATCCTGAGCCTGCTGATCGGCTTTTACGCGCTGCGGCACATCGTGATCACGGTGCTGTCGCTGGGCCTGCTGCTCGGGATCTTCTGGCTGGTCGACGGGATCGGCCAGATCGTGTCGGTCGTGGAGCACCGGGACATGCCCGGCCGGGGCTGGATGCTGTTCTCCGGCATCCTCGGCACTATCGCCGGCCTCATCCTGCTGGTGTGGCCCGCGATATCGATCCTGACCCTCGCCATCCTGGCCGGGGTCTGGCTTATCGTGATCGGTTTCATGCAGATCAGCGTCGCCGTCCAGCTCCGCCGGCTGTAACCGGCCGGACGCGTTCGTGGGGGCCGCCCGCCGGCGGCCCCCACGAGACGGCGTTACCCGACGGTGTAGGTGTACGGCAGGGCGGCGAGTACGTCGCCGCTGGTCTGCACCGCCCCCAGCCCGCCGCCGATAACCCCGCCGATCGTGCCGGTGCCGCTGAACGGTGACGTGACCAGGTAGATCACACCGTGCACGACGGTCCCGGCCTTGGCCGACGGGGTGATCATCACGGTGATGCCCGCGGTCGCGCCCGGGTTGACCACCACCGGCGTGCCGGTGGGGGCCTGGTCGGTAAAGCCGGGCGCGTACGGGTCGCCCGCCGCCGACGTCACGGCCGGGTCCAGCGGCTGGGTGAGGGCGGTCGCGGTCAGCATGCTGGTGCCCGCCGGCGCACCCGCGTCGGTGAACGGGCCGATCTGCTGCACGAACGTGCCCCAGAACCCGGGCGCGACCTGGTGCCGCCCGCCAGCCTCGGTGACCCGGGCCACCGAGGTCAGGTCACCGGCCTGGGCAGCGCCGAGGTCGCCGAACACGTCCGGCTCGCCGAGCGGCCCGGACAGTTCCAGCTGGGCCGGGGTGCTGGAGGTGGCGGCCACGGAGAGCTGGCTGGTGCCCGGCGGGACCTCATAGAAGGGCACGTTGGCCACATCGGTGACGCTCAACGGCAGCGTCACGGTCGGGGTCCCGGACAGCGAGGGCAGTACGACGCTGGTGGTGCCGTTGAGCCGGGGATCGACCTGGACCGGCTCGGGCACCGAGCCCGGGTTGGCGTAGCTGATGGTGTAACTCGCCGCCTTGCCCGCGGTCAGCTCCGTGCTGGCGCTGGCCGGCAGGTTCGACGACACCCGGGCCTCGTTGAAGCCGATCGTGCCCTGGAAGGTCTGCGAGACCTCCGCGCCGCTGACCGGGTCCGCCACGATTACGACGAAGCGCCACTGTCCCTTCTCCGGCGCGCTGCGCACCAGCTGGAGGTTCGGCCCGCTGCTGATGACGCCGGTGGTGCTGTTCACCGAGGTGGCGTTGGAGTCGACGTCCACCGTCTCCCCGTCCGGGTCGATGAGCACCCCCTCGATCAGAACGTTCGGATCGGAGGTGAGGTGAACTCCGACGTTCAGGTCCTGTTCCCCCCGCGGCACGTTGAACGAGTAGGTGTTCGTCTCGGTCGGCGCGTCGGCCCGGGCGTTGCCCCCGGTGATCGTCCCGGTGAACGTGCCCTTGCCGGCCGCGATCGGGATGACCGGGCGCAGGACCAGCGGGACCGACGAGTGCTGGCCGTCCGAAGTGGCCAGCGTGACGGACTCGGCCGTGTCGCCCGCGTCGCCGCTGATGCTGGTATTCACCTGGACGTGCGCGGTCTGGCCCGCGCCGAGCGTCAGCGACGAGGGGCTGACCGAGCCGTCCGGCACGGTCTTCTGCGTGGCGGCGTCGAGGATGACGTTGCCCGTGTAGGGCTGCGGCTGGCCGGCCACCGCCGCCGCCGTGGTCGGCGTGTAGAGCACCGCCGTCCAGGTGCCGCCTTCCGGGTGGGTGACGTCGACGAACCCGTAGTTGGCCGACGTCGTGCCGCCCTGCGGCCGGGTGTTGGTGACGAACGCCCCGTCCGGGCCGATCAGGGTGAGCCGGACGACCGAGCCGCCCGGGACGCCCTCCGGGTCGCCCTTCCAGTCGATCGACACGCCCAGCCGGGCCGCGCCGCTGCTGACGTGGAACGTGACCTTCTTGTACGCCCACGGCAGGCCGTTGGTCGGGTAGGCGAAGGTCGGGCCGCTCGCCGGGTTGATGGCCACGTTCGTCCGGTAGCTGGACGTGCTGGCGAAGCTGCGTGTGCCCAGCGCGACCTTCTCGGCCTTGCTGCCGCTGTTGGTGACGGCCAGGCTGGCGCTGACGTGTGCTCCCGGTGCGCCGGTCAGGAGACTCTGGCCCGGCGAGGTCACCACCGGAGCAGGCTGGTTGCTGCCGCTGCCCTGGTAGTTCTCGGCCGCCTGCACCGCGGCGCCGGCGTCCAGCAGGCCGGAACCCTGTTCCGGAGCGGGCAGCCCCAGGTCGCTGGCGGTGCTGGTGAGGAACTGCTTGACCAGGGCCGGCGACGGAGACGCGCCGTGGTGATGCGTGCGGAACGCCTGGATGACCAGCGCAGCGGCTCCGGCTGTGACGGGCGACGCCTCACTGGTGCCGCCGAAGAGCAGGATCGGCGTGGGCTGGCCGTTGTAGTTCACGCACTCGGTGAAGATGGCCGTGTTGGTCGAGCACAGTGCCCAGTCGGCCTCGCCCGGTGCCACCAGGTCCGGCACCTGCCCGCCCTGGCTGATCCCGCCGGACGACAGCGCCGAGACGTTGCCCGGCACCCATGTGCCGTTGGAGAAGGTGCGCGCGCCGGCGTAACCGGTCTGCTCGTAGCTCTGGAAGTCCGTCGACGCGCCGGCCGAGATGACGTTCGGGTCGGTGGACGGGCTGCCCTGGGTGCCGGAAATCCCGGCGTCGCCGGTGGACACGGTGACCGTGATGCCGTGCCGCACCGCCGCGTCATTGAAAAGCTGGATCGTGTCGCGGGCGTTGTTGTCGGAGTAGACGTTCGCGCCGAACGATTCGTTGATGACGTTGGCGCCGTTGCTGATGGCGTAGTCGATGGACTGCAGGATCGCGGAGTTGGCCAGGAACTCGCCGCCAGCCTTCAGCCCGATCAGCGACGCCCCGGGAGCCATGCCCTCGATCTTGATGTCGCAGTTCTTGGGCAGCGGGTAGGCCGGGTTGTTGTAGTCCGACAGGTCGTAGGTCTCGTTGCCCTGCGCCGCGATCATCGAGGCGTCGCCGAACGCCTCCTCACCGCCGGTCTGGGTGTCCGGGCCGTTGCCGGAAAAGTCGACGTAATCCTTGAAGATCGACTTACCGTCGCGGATGAAGTCCGGGTTGCTGTGGTCGAGGCCGTCGGCGATCCAGGCCACGGTGACCCCGGCGCCGGTGATGCCCGCCGCATGCGCCTCGTTGGCGTGGGTGGTGGTGAGGTCCTCGGGCAGCAGCGGCTTCGACGGTGTGCCGCAGATCGCCGGGGACGTGCCGCCTGATCCCTGCTTCGGGCTGGCCGGCGTGGCGGGAACCTGGCTGGCCGCCGGCGGCGTGACGCTGATCTTCTGGTCCGGGACCACCGAGGCGACCGCCGGGCTGGCCGCGAGCGTGGCCGCCTCCGCCGGGGTGACGGTCGCCGCGAACGACGCGACCGCGCTGTAGCCGTGCACGTTGGTGCCGCCGGCCGCCTTCACCTGGGAGATCACCGGGGACTCGGCCGAGGCCGGGCTGGCCGACTGGTTGTTCAGGACAACAATGACCGGGGACGCAGCCTGCGTGGCCGCCGGCGGGGACGTCGCGGCGCTGGCGGTGGCCGCGCCGGCCAGAGCGCACGCGACCGATACGCCGGCCGCCAAGCCGATGACATGCTGAGGTCTTTTCATGGTGCCTTCCGCAGAGCCCAGGCGCAGGGAGCGCAAACAGGGGAATTCAACTGAATACCCAGGAAGTTTTCAAGACGACACACATGCCGAACTTCCGTGGGAAAAATCAGCGCGCGGAGCTGCCGTTTCCTCAAATTCCACCGATCAGCGTCTCCGGCCCGCGGGTCCGGCCGGAATACGAAGATCAATTGTGGCCGCCGGCGTGCAGGGCCACGCGTCCGGGGGTAGATCGCTAGGCGGGCCAGGGATGGCCAGCCTGTGCGATGGACCCGGCGAAAGGGATGAGCCAATGGCGGACAGCATCTATTCGATCAGCGAGATCGTCGGCACCTCCACCGAGAGCGTCGACGACGCCGTCCGCGGCGCCGTCGAGCGTGCCTCGAAGACCCTGCACCACCTCGACTGGTTCGAGGTCACCGGCATCCGCGGGCACATCGAGAACAACGAGCTGTGCCATTTCCAGGTCACGCTGAAGGTCGGGTTCCGGCTGGACGAGCCGCACCTCTGATTCCCGCGTGCCCCTGCTGTTTGCGCCGAACCTGTCCATGCTGTGGCCGGACCAGCCGTTCGCGGAGGGGTTCGGCCGGGCGGCACGGGCCGGGCACCGGCGAGATCAACTACCCGTTCGTTCTTGATCATCTGGAACGGAACGGCTACCGGGGGGCGGTGGGCCTGGAATACCAGCCGTCAGCCGGCACCGACGCCTCGTTCGGCTGGCTGGAGGAATACCGCCGCCGAACGTCCTGACACCGGGTGCGGGCGCCGGCCGGGTCTGGCCCGGCCGGCCCCGCGTGTCGGCCGGGCCCAGGGCCCGCCACCCGTTGCTCATTTCAGGATGATCACGTTCCGGTCTCCGAACGCGGCCACAACGTCGCTGTCGAGGCGCTCCGTTTCGTAGGTGACGGCGATAATGACCCCAGGCGCCGCGAACAGCGGCTGCTGCTTCTCGTCGAGCAGCACCAGGTGCACAGCGGTGCCGTCGCCGTCGCCTTCCCGGATGAGGGCCGCGGACGCAGCCAGCGGATAACTGGCCCGGCTCTCCAGGATCGCCATCACCACATCGGACAGCGTCAGCGTGCCGACACGCTGGACGCCGCTTGTGTTTACTGGTTCGTCCGTACCTCCGCCATAGTGGGACGCGACGTGTCTGAGCAGGTTGTGATCGCCCAGGTGGTCCGGAGAACTCCCCTCCATGCCATCCGGTCCACTGGCCACGGTTAACCCTGGCCTGTTCCTGGTCGATCAGCGGTCATGCAACGTGCTCTCGTCTGCGTCAGGGGGTCAGCAGCTTGCCTCTCCGAGCTGGCGCCAGAGCCGCGCAGCGGGGCGGATAGCACCCGGCCTTGGACACCCACGGTCAAGTGTGCGTGACTTGTCGCCCGTTGTGATCGTGGAAAGCCGTGTCATTGTCACGGGGTTTCCCTCTTGACACCGGCGCCCGGATGTCCCGGCCGGGCTGCGCGGGACGGGCTGATCAGGTGATAATGACGCCTATGTCCAGACCAGTGTCCCGCCGGGCGCGCGTGAGGGGCTGACGTGAAGGGTGACATTGGCACCGTTGCCCTGCGCCGGAACCGTCACCAGGAGGACCCGGCCGCGACGCCGGAGCCGGATGGGTTAAGGCAGCCGCCGGCTGCGGCGATCCCGCCGCGGCCGTTGCGTTTTTACCTGGGCATCGCCGCCATCCTGGCTGCGCTCGGTGGCCTGGCCACGCTGGCCGAACTGCCCGAGTGGCGCGAGTCCCCCACGCTGGCCACGGTCAACCTGGTCATGTCGCTGACGTTCATCCTCACCGGCCTGCTGCTCCGTCAGGAGCGCGGTCAGCGCGGCGTGGCCTGGGCCCTGATCCTGGCGGGTGTGTTCCGCTCGCTCGATTTCGTCGACGCCTGGAATACCGGGCCGTGGCCGGTCTACGCGGTCGTATTCGGCGGGATCGACCGGGTATTCGGGGGATACGCCGTGCTGCGGTACCCGCGTGCCGCGCTCGGGAACCTCCAGCGGGCCTACATACTCGGCCTGGCCGGGTGGATGGTGCTCAGCCGGAGCCTGATCGTGGTCACCTCCACGGCCCAGTCGACGGGTTACCCGGCGTCGGCCTGGTGGCCCACGATCACCGCGAGCCCGCAGCTCAGCGGGACTTTCTCCACCGCTGAGAACATTGGCGACAGCATCGCCGCGGTGCTCGCGGTCATCCTCCTGGTCCGGCGGCTGCTGGAAACCAGGGGCCTGGACCGCATCGTCATCGCGCCCATCATCGCCGCCGGCCTGGCCGCGGTGTTCGCCGCGACGGTAACCACGGTCTCGCAGCTGTTCTCCAATATCTCGGTCGGCCCGACGGATGCCTTCGTCGCCGAGAGCCTGGTGGATGTGCTGCTGCCGCTGGCGTTCCTGGTCGCGGTGATCCAGCGGGCCTTGCTGGCCCGGAACCTCGCGGGCCTGAGCGCGCGGGTCTCGGCGGGTGCGGACCTTGGCCGGGTCCGTTACGCGCTGCGCGAGACCCTGCACGACCCAACGCTGGAAGTGCTCGACGTATCCGGTTCCGCGGCGCCGGGCATGGCGGCGCCCGCCCCCGCCCTGCCCGCCGCCCGGGCCGACAGCCGCCTCGTCGAGGTGATCCGCACCGACGCCGGCGCCCCCATCGCCGTCGTCATCGCCGACGCCGCCCTCGAGCGCTACCGGGGGCTGTTCGACGCCGCGGTGCGCACCAGCGGGCTGGCCCTGCGGAACGCACAGCTGCAGGCCGAGGCCGCCCGCGCCGAGCTGGACAGCGTCCGTGCGTCGCGCGCCCGGATCGTGGCAGCCGCGCTGGCCGAACGGCGCCGGCTCGAACGTGACCTGCATGACGGGGCGCAGCAGCACCTGCTCGGCCTGGCCGCCCGCCTGACCGCGGCGATGTCGCAGACAGAAGACCCCGCCGCCACCGCCGCCTTCGCCGGTGCCCGCGCCGAGCTGGGGCTGGTCCTCGCCGAACTGCGCGACCTGGCCCACGGCATTCATCCCGCCTCGCTCGTGCAGGGCGGCCTGGCGCCGGCGCTGGAAGAGGTCGCAGAACGGCTCCCGCTGGCCATCCACCTGGACGTCGCGCCGGACCGGGTGCCGCCCGCGGCCGAGGCCGCCGCCTATTTCGCCGCGTGCGAGGCGCTCACCAACGCGGTCAAGCACGCGCGCGCCAGCCAGGTCGGCGTGACCGTGCACGTGACCGCGTCGCATCTGGAGATGGAGATCGCCGACGACGGTGCCGGCGGCGCGGATCCGGCGGGCCGCGGCCTGGCCAACATGGTCGACCGGATCAGCGCGGTGGACGGCGAGGCCGAGATCGACAGCCCGCCTGGGCAAGGTACCCGGATAGCCGTGAGGATTCCGTGCGGATAGCCATCGCCGACGATTCCGCCCTTTTCCGCAGCGGCCTGGTGCTCCTCCTGGAGGCGTCCGGCGCGCAGGTCACCACCCAGGCGTCCTCGGGCGAGGAGCTTATCGCGAGCATCTTCCCCGCCCAGCCGGATCAGCCCGCCGGCTCCGGCGGGTCCCAGGGGCCCGCCCGGCCCGACGCGGTGATCCTCGACCTGCGGATGCCGCCGACCTACACCGGGGAGGGGATCCACGCCGCCGCCGAGATCCGCGCCCGCGATCTGGATATCGGGATCCTGGTGCTGTCCACGTTCGCCGAAGCGAGCTACGCGAGCCAGCTGATGGAGGCGGTCGGCTACGGTGTCGGCTACCTGCTGAAGGACAACGTCACCGACGCCGGGCACCTGATCAGCCAGCTGGAACGGATCGTGGCGGGCGAGACCGTGCTCGACGCGACCGTGGTTCGCCGGCTCCTGGCCCGCAAACGCAGCGCCGGCCGGATCGACACCCTCAATCCCCGGGAGCGTGACGTCCTGGCCCGGATGGCGGAAGGCCGGTCCAACGTCGGCATCGCCAAGGACCTCTACCTCAGCCCGCGGACGGTGGAAGCCCACGTGACCAGCGTGTTCGGCAAGCTCGGCCTGGAGCAGACCGACACGGACAACAACCGGATCCGGGCCGTCCTGACGTATCTCCGCCTCGCCGGCGACCAGTAGGGCCCCGGCCAGATGACCAAAGCCCCGGCGCACCGGCCGGCCGGGACGTGCCGTTCGGTCCCTCCCGGCCGGTGGACGCCGGCGCCCCGCCCCTCGATCAGGTCCTCGCGCTGGCCGGCCGCGACCTGGCCTGGACCCCGCCCGCCGAGCCCCGCCGTCAGGCCGGCCGGTAAAGTCTCGCCGCCCCGGCGGAACCGGGTATAACTTCTCATTCAGGGCCTTCCATTCAGGGCCTTGGGGGGCGGCTGTCCGGATCGGCTACCACGGGAGGACCGTCCAGATGACGGCAGCGGAGCCCGGCGCCCTGCCGGGTACGGGGGATGCGGAGCTGACCTGGCACCGCCCGTCGCCGCGCCTGCTGCGCGCGCGGCGGATCGAGGTGGTGCTGGTCACGGTGCCGCTCGCGCTGGTCGGCGGCTTCGCCGGCAGCGCCGCGTCGGCGGTGACCGGCCTGATCATCGCGCTGGCACTGGTCGCCGCGGGTGTGCTGGCCGAACGGTTCCTGGCCCGGCGCATCGCCGCCTGGGGGTACGCCGAGCGGGACGACGATCTGATGGTCCGGCGCGGCGTGCTCATCCGCCGTCAGTCGGTCATCCCCTACGGGCGGATGCAGTACATCGACGTGACGGCGGGCCCGGTCGAGCGCAGCCTGAGCCTGGCGACGGTCCGGATGCACACCGCGGCGGCGGCCAGCGACGCGCGGATCCCGGGTCTGGAACGGTCCGAGGCCGCACGGCTGCGCGACCAGCTGGCCACCCTCGGCGAGTCCCAGGCGGCGGGCCTGTGACCAGCCTCCCGCCGCCCGGCGGCCCCGGCCGTCCGGGGCCGCCGGGCCCGCTGCCGTCGTACCCCGGCCGCCCGCCGCAGAACGTGGCGGCCTGGCACCGGCTGCACCCGCTGTCCCCGCTGGTCCGCAGCGGCCGTCACCTGACCAGCTTCGTCATCCTGCTGGCCGTGCTGATCTTCGTCAACGCCCGGCAGGCCGGCAGCGACTTCATCAGCGACCTGGTCGTCGTGGCGATCGTCATGGTGGCCGGCGTGATCAGCTGGGCCGTCACCCGCTGGCGGGTCGATGGCGGGGTGCTGCTCATCGACACCGGACTGATCCGCCGGCAGTCGCGGCGCTTCCCGCTCTCCCAGGTCCAGGCGATCGATGTCGTCCAGACGGGGCTTGCCCGGGTGTTCGGGCTGGCCGAGATCCGGCTGCGGATGGCCGGCGCCGACTCCTCCGGCGGCCGCCTCGTGGCCCTGCGGCTGCCCGAGGCGCAGGCGCTGCGCCAGCAGCTCCTGTCGATGACGCCCGGTGCGCCCGCCGCGCCCGCCGCGCCCTCCGCGCCCTCCGCTCGGGCGACCCCGGCCGCGCCTGCGGGGACCGCCACGGTACCCGCATCCACATCATCTTCAGCCGCACCGGTATCAGCAGGCTCACGGGATGCACCGTCCGCGTCGGCGGACGCGCAGCAGGAACGGCTGGTGTTCCACGTCCGGCCCGGCCGCCTGGCCGTGGCCCTGGCCCTCAGCATTACCGGGCTCATTGCCGCCGTCGTCATTGCCGGGACCGTCACCCTCATTTCCGTCGTTCACCGGCCCGCGCTCACGGCCTCCTTCCTGCCGCTGATCATCGGCGCGGTGATCGGGGTCTGGCGGCAGTTCAACGGGGAGTACGGCACCACCGTCGCGGTGGCCGCGGACGGGCTGCGGCTGCGGTCCGGGCTGGTGCAGACGACCGCGGAGACGATCCGGCCCGGGCGCGTCCAGGCGGTGCGGCTGGTGGAACCCCTGGTCTGGCGGGCGTTCGGCTGGTGCCGCCTCGAGGTCGACGTGGCCGGGCCGCGCCAGCGCCGGGAGAACCGTTCGGAGGGCCGCCGGCTGCGCCCGCTCGTCCCGGTGGGGACCCGCGCGGACGCCGGGAAGATGCTCACCGAGCTGGTCAGCGCGCCCCCGGCGCCATCGCAGCGGCCGCCCGGGCACGCCCGCTGGAAGGCGCCGCTGATGTACCACTTCCTGGCCTGGGGCGGCGACGACCGTTACCTGGTGGCCGCGCGTGGCCGGCTGCGCCGCACCACGACCTGGATCCCGCTGGAGAAGGTGCAGAGCATCCGCTGGGTGCAGGGCCCCGTGCAGCGCCGGCTCGGCCTGGCCTCGGTGCGGCTGGACGTGGCCGGCCTGCGGGTGACCGCCAGCGTCCAGGACCGCACCGTGGCCGAAGCCGACGACCTGCTGCGGCGGCTGCCCGCCCTGGCCCGCGCCGCCCGTGCGCACACGGTCCCGGCCGGCCGCACCCGGCCGGCGGTCCGCTGGCCGGGCGCGCCGGAAGCACCCCGCTCAGAAGTACTTAGCCAGGTACTGCCGCGACCTTCATGGCCGGCCTCCTAGGCCCCGTAGAAGGCGGGCCGGTCCCGGAGCGGCACGCCGGTCCAGCCGCCGCCCGCGCCGGAGGCGCCGTTAAAAATCCCGCCGGAGACCCCGCCGGAGGCGCCATCAGGGACCCCGCCGGAGGCGCCATCGGGAACACTGCGCAACGCGGTGATGCACGCGTCGGCGACGACCGCGGCCGCGTAGCCGTCCCACGCGCTGGGGCCGCTGGCCTCGCGGCCCGCGCCGACGTCGTCGATCCAGGCCCGGAACTCCTCGTCGTAGGCGCCGGCGAACCGCTCCCGCCAGTCCGCCGGGACGGCGGCCGCCCGGCCCCGCCCGCTGGTGACCGTGATGGCCCCGGCATTGGCCAGCCGCGCGTTGCCCGTTTCCCCGACGATCTCGGCCTGGATGTCGTACCCGTACTGGACGTTCACACTCAGCTCGTCGTCGACCAGGACACCGCTCGCGGTGCGGAACACCACGATCATCGGGTCCTGCAGCCCCTCGGCCGCCTTCCGGCTGCGTTTCGGGGACATGATCATCACGGCGGTGATCTCCTCGTCCAGCAGCCACCGGGTCACGTCGATCTCGTGCACCACCGAGTCGTTGATCGCCATCTCGCTGGTCACGGTGGGCGGGACCGAGGGGTTGCGGTGCGCCATGTGCGCGAGCAGCGGCATGCCGATCGAGCCGTCCGCCGCCACGGCCTTCAGCGCCCGGTAACCGGTGTCGTAACGGCGCATGAAGCCGACCTGGACCAGCCGCCGGCCCGCCGCGATCTCCGCGTCGATGATCCGCGAGCAGGCCTCCGGCGTGGTGGCCAGCGGCTTCTCGCAGAAGACGGGCTTGCCGGCCGCGATCGAGGCGAGCACGTACTCCTCGTGCGTCGGCCCCCACGACGCCACCACTACGCCGTCGACGCCTGCGTCGGCGATGACGTCCTCGCCGGTCGCGTGCACGGTGGGGCCGCCGAACCGCTCGGCCACCGCCGCGGCCCGGTCCTTGTCCACGTCGGTCACGGCGGTGACGGCCGCGCCGGCCACCACGGTGGTCAGCCGGCGGACGTGGTCCTCGCCCATCATGCCGGTGCCGATGACACCCACCCGGACCGTCATGCCGCACCTCCCAGGCCATTGGTGTCGGGACAGCTGCCGGGCAGCAGCCGCCGTGGGCCATTCGGAGTGCTCATGGATCGCTCCGCTCTCGTCGAAGGGCCTGGGCTAGGCGGCCCAGGCGGCGGGTTTGGCGGGCTAGAGGTAGCTGCGCTGGCGGCGCTTGGCCTGCTCGTACGACTCCCGGGCCTGCCGGGTGCTGTCCAGGGTGGCGGTCTGCGCGACCGGCACGTCCCACCAGCTCTCCGAGGACGGGACCGGCGCGAGCGGGTCCGTCTCGATGTAGACGACGGTGGTCCGGGTCGCCTCCCGGGCCTTGCCCAGCGCCACCCGGAACTCCTCGATCGTCCGGGTCCGCAGCACGTCCGCGCCCAGGCTCTCGGCGTTGGCGGCCAGGTCCACCGGCAGGTTGCCGCCGTCGAGCCGCCCGGATCCCGGATCGCGGTACCGGTACTGCGTGCCGAACCGCTGCGACCCGACCGTTTCCGACAGCGAGCCGATGCTGGCGAAGCCGCGGTTGTCGATCAGCACGATGACGAGCTTGATGCCCTCGGACACGGCGGTGACGATCTCCTGCGCCATCATCAGGTAGGAGCCGTCGCCGACCATCACGACCACCTCCCGGTCCGGGGCGGCCATCTTGATCCCCAGCCCGGCGGCGATCTCGTACCCCATGCAGGAGTAGCCGTACTCGACGTGGTACTGCTTCGGGTCCCGGGCCCGCCAGAGCATCTGCAGGTCACCGGGCAGGCTGCCGGCCGCCTGGACCACCACGTCGCGGGGCCCGATGAGCTCGTTGACCGCGCCGATGACCTCGGTCTGCGCGGGCAGCGGCTGGTGCCCGAGGTGGTAGGCCTGGTCGGTCACCGCGGCCCAGTCCGCCGTCATCCGCTGGAACCGCGCGGTGTAGCCGGCCTCGACGTGGTACCCGTCCAGCCCGGCGATCAGGGCCTCCAGGCCACGGCGCGCGTCGGCGACGATCGCGGCCCCGGCCTCCTTAAAGGCGTCGAAGGAGGTGACGTTCAGGTTGACGAAGCGCACCGCCGGGTTCTGGAACGCGGTCCGGGACGCGGTGGTGAAGTCGCTGTACCGGGTGCCGATCCCGATCACCACGTCGGCCTCGGCGGCCAGCGCGTTGGCCGGCGCGGATCCGGTCGAGCCGACCCCGCCCACGGCCTGCGGATGGTCCCAGGCCAGCGCGCCCTTGCCGGCCTGGGTGTCGGCGACCGGGATGCCGGTCTCCTCGGCCAGCCGCCGCAGCGCGTCCTGCGCCTCGGAATACAGCACCCCGCCGCCGGAGATGATGAGCGGACGGCGGGCGCCGCGGATAATGCCGAGGGCGCGCTCCACGGCATCTGGATCTGGAACGGAACGGCTCAGCGGCCATACCCGCGTCCGGAACAGATCTTCGGGCCAGCCGAACGCCTCCGCCTGGACGTCTTGCGGCAGCGCGAGGGTCACCGCGCCCGTCTCGGCCGGATCGGTGAGTACCCGCATCGCGGCCAGCAGCGCCGACGGCAGCTGCTCGGGCCGGTAGATGCGGTCGAAGAACCGCGACACCGGCCGGAACGCGTCGTTGACCGACACGTCGTAGGACCGCGGGTCCTCCAGTTCCTGCAGCACCGGGCTGGCTACCCGGGTGGCGAACAGGTCGCTGGGCAGCAGCAGCACCGGGATCCGGTTAATCGTGGCCAGCGCCGCGCCGGTCACCATGTTGGTGGAGCCGGGCCCGATCGAGGCGGTGCACGCCAGCGCCTGGCGCCGGTTGCGCATCCGGGCGAACCCGGTCGCCGCGTGCACCATCGCCTGCTCGTTGCGGGCCAGGTGGTAGGGCAGGCCGGCCTGGCCGCGGCGCTGTTCCTCCAGCAGTGCCTGGCCGACCCCGGCGACGTTGCCGTGGCCGAAGATCCCGAAACAGCGCGGGATCAGCCGCTGCCGCTCCCCGTCCCGTTCGCTGTACTGCTGGGCCAGGAACCGCACCAGGGCCTGCGCGACCGTCAGCCGGATGGTGGGGGTGTTCACGGGGTGCCTCCAGCGCGGGTCATCGGCAGCCGCGGGTCGACCGGGGTCCCGGGCCAGACGGCCCGCACCCAGGCGTGCGCCGGGTCGTCGCAGAACCGCCAGACCCGTTCCCCCGGGCCGCCCATCACGTTCAGGTAGTACAGGTCGTAGCCCGGCGCGGCCATCGACGGGCCGTGGTAGCCATGCGGGACGAGCACCACGTCGCCGGTGCCGACCTCGGCGCACACGTCGATCTCGCGCCCGGGCCCGGAGCCGTACACCCGCTGGTAGGCCAGGCCTTTCCGGGCGACCTCGAAGTAGTAGATCTCCTCCAGCTGGGATTCGTCCGCGCGCTGCTCGTCGTGCTTGTGCGGGGGATAGGAGGACCAGTTCCCCCCGGGCGTCAGCACCTCCACCGCGATCAGCCGCCGGCGGCGAACGTCTGCGGCGCGCAGAAGTTGTTGACCTGCCGGCTGGCCGTGCCCGCTCCGCGCAGCTCGACCTGGACATCCGCAGCGGGAACGTAACGGACATCGAGCCGCCCGCTGGCCCGGGCCGACGGCAGCGCGAAACGGCCCCCGTGCGCCGAGGAGATCACCGCGTCCGCGTCCCGGGGAAGGTACACGAAGTCGCTGACCCGGTCGAAGACGTTCCGCCGCCCGTGCAGGGTGAACTTCTGGCCGTCGCAGTCCACCGTGGCCGAGCCGGACAGCGGCAGCACGATCATCTCGTCCGGGCCGGTGCCCAGCTGGACCTCGCCGCCGGGGGGCAATTCCACCACGCTGAGGCCGCAGTAGGACCACCCGGCCGATTCCGGCGTGATACGCGTGACGTAGGGGCCGGCGGCCGTCGTGCCGCGGCGGACGAGCGGGGCCGTCATAGCATCTCCACCACGGCGTCGACGGCGGCGGCCACGTTGTCGCCCGGCGGGAACAGCAGTGAGCGTCCGATGACGAACCCCCTCACGGTCGGCAGTTGCAGGGTCTTGCCCATGTCCACGCTGGGCCTCCCGCATGGTCGCTTCGACCTCATCGGCGGTGGGCATCGCGTCGGCGCAGGCCAGCCGGGACGCCACGACCGCCCCCGCGGCGTTGCAGAACCGCAGGGTGCGCTCCAGGTCCCAGCCGGACGCCAGCGCGTGGCACAGCGCGCCGCCGAACGCGTCGCCCGCGCCCAGCCCGTTGACGACCTCGACCGGGACCGGCGGCACCTGCACGATCTGCGTGCCGTCCGAGGCCAGCACGCCGGCCGGCCCCTGCTTGATGATCGCAAGCTGGATGCCCGCGTCATGCAGGGCCTGGGCCGCCGCCCGGGGCTCCCGGACACCGACCGCGGTGTCGCACTCGTCCAGGTTGCCGACCGCCACCGTGGCGTTCGGCAGCGCGTCGCGATACCACCGCCGCGCCTCCTCCCGGGACGGCCAGAACATCGCCCGGTAGTCCAGGTCGAAGACGGTGGGCCCGCCGGGCCTGCTCCGGTTCCTCGCCTCAAGGGCGCGCAGCGTCGCGCTCCGGCTCGGTTCCTGGCACAGCCCGGTGCCCGTCATCCAGAAGATGCCCGCCGCCTCGATGGCCCGCAGATCCAGCTCGCTGCGGTCAATCTGCAGATCCGGCGCGGTCGGGAAGCGGTAGAAGTACAGCGGGAAGTCGTCCGGCGGGAAGATCTCGCAGAACGTGACCGGGGTCGGCAGCAAGGGCACGGCCGTCACGAAGCGGTCGTCGACGCCGAAGCCCCGCAGGGCGTCGTGGATGTAGTCGCCGAACGGGTCCTGGCCGGTCCGGCTGATGACCGCGGCCCGCCGCCCGTAGCACGCCGCCGCGACCGCGACGTTGGTCGCGCTGCCGCCGAGGTATTTGCCGAAGGTCTCGACGTGCCGCAGCGACCGGCCGGTCTGCAGCGGATAGATATCGACCCCGATGCGGCCCATGGTGAGCACCTCGAAGGGTTCCTGCGTGGTCACCGGTTCTCCTGCTTGACGGTGTAGCGGACGTTTTCCCGCGCAGCGCTGCGGCTCGACCGTGACGGTCCGGCCCCAGCGCCAGGACTCTTCGGCCGCCCGGGCCAGGTCGAACGCGGCCAGCGCGTCGTGCGCGGTCACCCGGGGCGGCCCGTAGCTGGCGGACCCCGGTGTCCGCCACTCGTAGTTGCGGTACTGCAGATGGTCGATGCGGACCGTCGCGTCGCGGCCCATCACCTCGGTCGAGCACTCGTAGCCGTAGCCCGCGGCCCGGCTGCCGTCGATGACCCCGAGCGCGCCGTTTTCGAAGCGGAGCGCCACGACCGCGGTGTCGATGTCGCCGATGCCGGTGAAGCCCGGGCCCGACAGCGCGGCGCCGTGCGCGGTCACCTCCACGATCTCACCCACCATCCAGCGCGCCGTATCCAGGTCGTGGATGGTGAAGTCGACGAAGAACCCGCCCGCTCCCAGCCCTCGTGACGCCCACTGGCGCCGCCGGATGTCAGGATCGTCGGGTGGACGTCCTGACGAGCAGAATCCTGCTGCACCCGACAGACCTTGACCGGAGCCACCGTTTCTACCGTGACGTGCTCGGCCTGGCGATCTACCGGGAGTTCGGTTCCCCGGCCAGCCCGGGGCTGGTGTTCTTCCTGGGCCCGGGATTGCTCGAGGTGTCTGGGCATTCCGCCGATCCTCCCGGAAGGTCTTTGATGATCTGGATCCAGGTCCGGGACGTCCACGCCGAGCATGAGCGGCTGGCCGCCGCCGGCGTCCGGGTGATCCAGGCGCCCAGGGACGAGCCGTGGGGGCTCATTGAGATGTGGATCGAGGATCCGGACGGCGTCCGCATCGTGCTCGTCGAGATCCCCGCCGGTCACCCCCTCCGGCGCGACACGCGACTCTCCCCGCCACTGTGAACCGTCCCCCGCACGCTGCCGGACGCTGCCGGCACGCTGCCGGCTGGCTCGAGGCAGCGGTACGCTACGTGGACGGTGCGGGCGGGGCGGGGGATATTGCATGCCGATGGCCGGCGAACGGAGCCATGGAGTCATGACACGCGACGGCGAGCCGGCGACGTTCGACACGAGCGTGGCGCATGTCGCCCGGGTCTATAACTACTGGCTGGGCGGAAAGGACAATTTCGCCGCCGACCGGGCCGCGGGCGAACGGGCGATCCAGGCTTTCCCCAACGTCGTGCTGTCCGCGCGCGCCAACCGGGCGTTCCTGGCGCGGGCGGTGCGCTTCCTCAGCCGGCGAAGCGGGTATCCGCCAGTTCCTGGACATCGGGACCGGCATTCCCTCGGCGAACAACACGCACGAGGTCGCCCAGGCGGTGGCGCCGGAATCCCGGATCGTCTATGTGGACAATGACCCGATTGTGCTCAGCCATGCCCGGGCCCTGCTGGCCAGCGACCCAGCGGGTGCCACCGAGTACATCGACGCTGACCTGCGCGACCCACAGCGGATCCTGGCCAGCGCGGCGCAGCTGCTGGATTTCGGCCGCCCGGTCGCGGTGATGCTCATGGCGATCTTGCAGCACCTCAGCGATGAGGACGACCCGTACAAGATCGTGGCAACCCTGCTGGGCGCCATGCCGCCGGGCAGCTACCTGGCCCTGTCACATCCGGCCAAAGACCTCCACGCCGCGTCGATGGCCAAGATGGCCGACAGCCTTAACCAGATGATGGCCGAGAAGGTCACCCACCGCGACCGGCCCGCGGTGACCAGGTTCTTCGACGGGCTGGAACTAGTAGAGCCAGGGATCGTGCAGGCATCGAAATGGCGGCCCGCCAGCGAGGCTGAGGCGGCCAGCCCGGCGGCCCTGTGGGCCGGCGTGGCGCGCAAGGCGTGATCGGGGCCACGGGACCCATCCCGCCCTGCCCGGCGCGCGTGACGTGGCTGCGCGCCGGGCACCCCCAAGGCGGCCGAAGGGTCAGCTGGCCAGGAAGGACAGCAGGGCGGGGTTGACGACGTTCGGGATAGGTCCAGCCGATGTTGTGCGGGCCGTTCTCCACGGGGATGACCGTCACGTCCTTGATCAGGCCCGGCAGCCGCTTGGCGGTGTTCTCGAACGGCAGGATCCGGTCGGCGGTGCCGTGCAGGACCAGGACGGGGACGTCGATGTTGAGCAGGTCGGCCCGGAAGTCGGTCAGCCAGGTGTCCACGCACGCGTACGTCGCGTACGGCGAGGCGGCGGCGGCGACGTTGAAGGAGGCCTGGACCGCCTGCTCGCTGATCTTGGTGCCGCCGAGCACGTCGGTGTTGTAGAAGTTGGCGAAGAAGTCGCTGAAGTAGGCGTACCGGTCGGCCACGATCGCGGATTTGATGCCCTCGAACACCGACTTGTCGACGCCTTCGGGGTTGTCGCCGGTCTTGAGCAGGAACGGCGGGATCGCCCCCAGCAGCGCGGCCTTCTTCACCCGCGCGGAGCCGTGCGTGCCCAGGTAGTGGGTTACCTCCCCGGTGCCCATGGAGAACCCGCACAGGTAGATGTCGGTCAGGTTCAGGTGTTCCAGCACCGCGTTCAGGTCGGCGGTAAAGGTGTCGTAGTCGTACCCGGTGACCGGCTGGCTGGAATTGCCGAACCCGCGCCGGTCATACGCGATCACCCGGTACCCGGCCGCCAGCAGGTCGCGTTCCTGCCGCTCCCAGGACCGGCCGTTCAGCGGGTAGCCGTGAATCAGCACGACCGGCTGACCCGATCCGTGGTCTTCGTAGTAGATGTCGATGCTGGCGCCGTTCTCGCTGCCGACCGAAACGAAGGGCATGGCTCCTCCTGCCTGAGTGCGGTACCCGATCGGTCCCCAGTCTTCCAGCCATCACGCGGGACGCCAGCGCCGGCCCGGCGGATTCACCGGAAGTTAGCCAGCGGTACTGGCACCGCCTGGGCCCTCCGGAAGATGGACGGCTGACGTTGGGGCCTGATGTGTCGGAAACCTTTTCCCGGGTAGCGTGCGGGAAGCGTGCGGGAAGAGCGAGCGTGTCACCAGGTGGCGCACGTCAGCACACAACGAGGCACCGGCGGGCGATTGTGACCGGCGGGCAAGGGAGGACACAGTGCGGGAATCGCGCGTGCGGAAGCACGGCCGATGACCTCCGCCGCCCTCTCTCCTGCCGCCCGGCACGCCGGCCTCCGGCACGCCGCCGCCCTGTACAACTCGGACGACGATCTGCGCTCCCGCGTACTGTCGTTCCTGCGGGCCGGCCTGGAGGGCGGCGAAGCCGTCGTGGCGGTCGTGTCCCAGCGTGCGGAAAAGATCGTCAGCGCGGGGCTCGGCGACGACGCGGACCGGATCCGCTGGGGCCTGCCGGGCCTGAGCTACCAGCATCTCGGCCGGGCGTCCGAGGCCATCCGCGGCTACCTCGCCGGCCGCCGGGCGGCGGGCGCGGCGACGCGGCTGCTGACCGAGAGCGACATCGACGGGAGCGACCGGGTGCCCGGCCGGATGGCCGCCTACCTCCGGTCTGAGATGGCCGCGACCCAGCTGTTCGGCGGGTACGGGTACCCGTGGGTGTGCCTGTACGACCGCCGCCGTTACACCCCGGAAGTCCTGGCCAACGTCGCCCGCGTGCACCCGCAGGTGCTCGGCGCCGATGGCCTCGCCGCCGCCAGTGCCGACTACGCGGAGCCGGACTCCTACCTGTGCGTGCATCCCGGGCCGGTGTCCGCGGTCCCGTCGCTTGTCGCCCTGGAACTCGAGCTCACCCAGATCGGGGACCTCGTGCTGGCGCGCCACCGGGTCGGGGATACCGCGCAGCGGCTCGGCCTTTCCGTCAGCGAGTCCCGGATCGTCGAGGTCGCCGGGGGCGAGGTGATCGCCAACGCGTTCCGGCACGGCATCATGCCCGGCCGGGTGCGGGTCTGGCGCGCCACGGGTGCCGTGATCGTCCGGGTCGACTCCGGCGGGCCGGGGGAGGCCGTCGCGACCGCTGGTTTCCAGCCGCCCGATCTGGCCGCCGGGTCGGGGGCGGGCCTGTGGGTCGCCCGGCAGCTCGCCGACGTCGTCCACGTCGAGACGCGTTCCGACGGCACCACCGTTGAGCTGCAGTTTCCGCTATCGTAAGGGGCAGTGCCGAGACGACGGGTCTTCATTGACGTAACGCCCCTGCGGCAGTCCCGTGATCTCCGCGTCCTGCTCGGCGGCCAGAGCACGATCATCCAGCTGTCCGTGCCGGACCGGCTCCGCGGCCGGCTCGCCGCCATCCAGATCGGCGTCGTCCAGGGTGGCCCGCGGCTCGGCGACGTCGAGGCCGGCGCGGTCGCTGACGCGTTCGGTAACGAGGTGTCGGTCATCTCCGGCGGCCTGGCCTGCATCGCCGGCGCTCTGCTCCTCTCCCGCCTGCTACCCGGATTCCGCACCGTCGAGGTCAGCGCGGACACCGCCCCGCGGGAATCAGCCCAGGCGCCGTTACCAATTCCCGTGATGCTCCGATAAGCAATCAAGTCGGTTAGCGCGGAGGGGCCAAGGGGTCTGAGGGGGCTAACCGCCACCCCGTCAGCCCAGCCACTCCGACATCAGCTGCCCCAGGATCACCTCGTCCGTGAACGCCCCGGTCACCCAGGCCGCCGCCGATCAACCGGATTTCCGCCCGTGCCCTGCCGTAGCCCGTGACGATCTGGATCCCGAACGGGCCTTGGCCCGGGCCCGCACCCGGGCGAAGCGTGACGTGGGCGCGCGCTACGCCGACCAGTGGCCCCATGCCAGGCTGGGGGCCGGCAGGTCGGGGGGCTTGAGGAACGCGGGCTCGCCGTTGAAGTCGACCGCGTCCAGCGGGGAAGTGGCCGCGGCGTCCCGGCGGGTCAGCGCGGGCAGGTTCCACTTCTGCTGGACGAGCTTGAGGATCGAGGTGTGGTCGTAGACCGTGCTGGTCACGTAGCCCGGCTTCGCGTATGGCGAGACGATGACCGCGGGCACCCGCAAGCCGTACTGGTCGTAGGTACGCGGCCCGGCGTCGGCGTTCTGCAGCTCGGTCAGCGCGCCGCGCAGCAGCGGCTTCAGCAGCGCCCGCATCCAGCCCGGCCACGACAGCACCAGGTCCTTGGCGGTTACGTCGTCGGGCGGGACCGCCGCGGGCGGCAGCACGTGGTCGTAGTAGCCGCCCGGCTCGTCGTAGGTCCAGATCAGCAGGGTGTCCGGCCAGCCCTTGCCGTGCATCACGCGCTTGATGACCTCGCTGGCGAAGCTCTCGCCCTTCCGGATGTCCTGCGGGTTCTCCTCCGAGAAGTCGCCGAAGTCCGGGTCGACGATGCTGAACGGCGGCAGCGTGCCCGCGTCCGCGTCGGCGAAGAACTGCTGGGTGGTACGCAGGTGGCGCAGGTAGCCGGCCAGCCCGAGCGGATACAGGCCGGCGGTGAAGGACTTGTTGCCGCGGACGGTGCGCACGACGGACGGGAACAGCCGGCCGATCTGGGCGAGCCGGCGCGCGGCGATCAGCCCGGGGCTGCCCAGCAGCCGCTTCAGCAGCGGGCGCGTCGAGTTCACGTTGTGGTAGTTGACCCAGCCGATTCCGTTGCGGGTCAGCATGTCGAAGATCGTCCCGGCTTCCGGGTAGTCCACCAGGTCCCACGGCAGGTCGTCGATGAGGCCGTGCGCGGTCCCGGCCATCATGAACCGCCGGTTCGGGAACGTCGGCCCCAGGCAGGAGCAGAACCAGCGGTCGGCCAGCGGGAACGTGCGCGCCAGCCCGTAGTAGAACGGCAGGTCCTGCTCGGTCCAGTAGCCCATCGGCACAGCCGGGTCCGCGCCCGGCACGAACTGCTCGATGCTGGTCACGAAGCCGTCGCTGCGGCCGCCGGCGACCTGCAGGTGGCTGACGTTCCAGCTCTGCGTCGGGACCCGCTCCACCTGGACCGTCGAGGCGAGGTGGTGTGCCCGCACCATGCTGCCGTCCCGCCGCGGGTTGGCCGCCAGCGGCGCGCCGTCCGGGCCGCAGGCCAGCCCGTCCCCGCGACCGGCCAGCATGCCCAGGTAGTTGTCGTAGGAGTGGTTCTCCATCATCAGCACGACGATGTGCTTGATCTTCGGCAGCAGATCGGTGCCGATCGGCAGGTCAGGCTCTGGCCGGGAACCCGGATCCACCCGAGGCACCGTCCCCGTCCGCCGTCTGATCTGACGCTGCTCTATCGCTTCCCACCGTGCGTCGAACATCCCCGTCGCCTCCCTTGGTCGCCGTGATCGTCTCACGCGGGCCGCCGGATGGCACGGCCCCTCCGGGCAATTGCGCCGGACTCGTTGCACCACCATCGTTGTCATGGCGGCCCCTGATTGTCAGAGCAGCGGGACCGGTATTACGGTCACCGCGTGTGCGATGAATCCCGGTGACGGGGCACCGATAGCCTCACCCCCATGACGGCCTACTCCGCAGCGGACTGGACCGGCTTCGGGGCCACGGTCGCCGGGAGCGCGGCCACCCTGGCCGGCCTGCTGTTCATCGCGGTCTCGATCAACCTGCAGCGCATCCTGCAGTACCCGAACCTGCCTGGCCGGGCTGGGGAGACGCTGATCTTCTTCGGCTTCCCGCTGGTGGTGGCGCTGCTGCTGATCGTGCCGGGTCAGGCCAGGCCGGCCCTGGCGGCGGAACTGGCCGCCACCGGCCTGGTCTTCGGGGCGGTCATGCTGGTGATCGGCCGGCGCTCCGGCCGGTCCGCCGAGGAGACCACGATGAGCTGGCTGGCGACCCGGTTCGTCCCGACCCTGGCCGGCTGCGGCGGCGTGGTGGCGGCGGGGTTCTCCCTGCTGGCCGGCGGGGGCGGCGGGCTGTACTGGCTGGTCCCCGCGGTGCTGGTGGCGATCATCGCCGGGCTGGGCAACACCTGGGTCCTGCTGGTCGAGATCCTGCGCTGACCCGCGGCGGGGCCCGGCCGCCGGCGCACCCGCTGCGGCGCCCCCCGGCACGCTCGCTACCGCTGTGAATGCCGCCGCTGACCGGGGGAAGGCGCTGACCAGACGCGCTCACGGCGGATGAGGGGAGCTGAGCTGATGCCCGCAGCTGTGCTGTGGTTCCGTCGCGACCTGCGGCTGGGTGATCACCCGGCGTTGCTGGCCGCGGCCGGGGACGGTCCCGTGGTGGCCCTGTTCTGCCCACAGGTGGGCGGCGGCCGGCCCCGGGGCACGAAACCGGGCCCGGACGCGCACGGTGTCCGGGCCCGGTTCCTCCCTCGGCGGGAACGCCTGGCTACAGCGCCGATCCAAGCGCGGCGAGGACGGTGCTGGCGAACGAGCCGAGCGCGGTCACGAGCGAGCCGGCGGCGCTAAGGATCGTCGAAACAGTGGCGTTGAGCACGATGAACTCCCCGTATTCGTCATGGGCGTTGCCGCCCACCCCGAAACCAGCTCCGTGGCGGAACCGGCCGCACCACCGGTCTGTGGCGCACAGTTGGATAACTTACCGTAGCCAATTCGATACTCTAGGTTATTTAGAACCGATGGGCGTGGCGCGGGCCTGCGGCCGCTGGTTACCGGCTCTTCGCCGCCTCGGCCGCCGCCTTCGCGCCACGCGAGGAGATCTCCGCCAGCTGTCCGGACACCCACCGGTGCACATCGTGGGTGGCGACGTGCCCGGCCATCTCGGCGATGGCCTTGCGCCGGACGTCTGCCGGCAGCCGCAGCCCGTTCTCGATGCGGTAGGACAGCCCCTCGATGTCGAACGGGTTGCACAGGATGGCCTGCGGCAGCTCGCCGGCCGCGCCGGTGAACTCGCTGAGGATCAGGATCCCGTTCTCCTCGCGCGCCTGCTGGACCGTGACGTACTCCTTGCACACCAGGTTCATGCCGTCGATCAGCGGCGTGACGAGCAGCGCGTCCGCCACCGCGTAGTACGCGGCGAGCTGCCGCTGCGACAGGCCCCGGTACAGGTAGTGCACGGGCACGTCGTTGCCGGGCTCGGTGAACCGCCCGTTGATCCGCCCGATGTGCTGTTCGACGGCCGCGCGGAGCTGGCGGTACTCCCGCACGTTGTCCCGGCTCGGCACGGCGACCTGCAGGAAGGCGGCGCTGGTGCGGTATTCGGGGTTGCGCTCCAGCAGCATCTCCAGCGCCAGCAAACGCTCCACAATGCCCTTGGTGTAGTCGAGCCGGTCGACCCCGAGCAGCAGCGTGCGCCCGGCGAACTGCTCCGTCAGCGCGCCGATGTCGGCATCCGTCTCCGGCGCGGTGGCGTGCCGGCTGAACTCGCCCGCGTCGATCGAGATGGGCGCGGCCGTGGTCTCCACTACCCGTCCGTCGGGCAGCACGATCGCGGTCCCGCGCACCTCGATGCCCGAGCCGGCCAGCAGCCGCGCGCACGCCCGCACGAAGTTGCCCCGGTAGCGCTCGGTGTGGAACGACACTACGTCCGCCCCGAGCAGCCCGACCAGGATCTGCTCCCGCCACGGCAGCCGGGCGAAGATGTCCGGCGACGGCCAGGGCACGTGCAGGAAGAACCCGATCGGCTGGTCCGGGCGGCGGCCGCGGATGAGCTGCGGCACCAGCATCAGGTGGTAGTCGTGCACCCAGGTGAGCGCGTCGGGCTGCTCGCCGAGCGCGGCCAGGGCCCGGTCGGCGAAGATCGCGTTGACGTCCCGGTAGCCGTACCACCAGGCCCGCTCGAACCGCGGCCGCTCGATCGCGTCGTGCAGCAGCGGCCACAGCGTCGCGTTGGCGAAGCCGTGGTAGTAATTGCGGACCTGAGTGGCGGACAGGCTGATCGGCAGCAGCCGCACGTCCATGTCGGGCAGCGTCGGCGGCATGCCCTTGGTGCCGCCGTCCCAGCCGACCCACGAGCCGGAATGGGCCGACATCACCGGCCGCAGCGCGGTGACCAGGCCCCCGGGGGACAGTTCCCAGCCGTCATCGCCGTGCTGAAGCGGAAGCCGGTTGGCCACGGCCAGCACCGGCCGGTCGTCGGTCATCGCGTCGGTCACCGGGTCACCGTACCGCGCCTACGCCCGGCCGCCCCGGCCCAGGATGCTGTCCGGCAGCGACGCCAGCACACGTTCTTCAAGGCCGAAGCGCGCCGCTAGCCCGCCCCCGCGCCATACTCGGCAGGTGAGCACCGTGGAAAACGCGCCGGTCCGGTGGGGCATCCTGGGCCCCGGCAACATCGCCCGGACGTTCACCGAAGACCTGCTGCTGCTGGATGACCATGTCGTCGCGGCGGCTGGCTCCCGCGACGCCGCCCGGGCGGCGTCGTTCGCCGCGGAGTACGCGATTCCCCGTGCGTACGGGTCGTACGAGGATCTCGCGGCCGACGCCAGCCTGGACGTCATCTACATCGCCACCCCGCACCCGGGGCACCACGGCGCCGCGCGGCTGTGCCTGGAGGCCGGGCGCGCGGTGCTGGTGGAGAAGCCGTTCACGGTCACCGCGGCGGAGGCGGCGGACCTGATCGCGCTCGCCCGCCGGCGGGGCCTGTTCGCGATGGAGGCGATGTGGACCCGGTTCAGCCCGCTGGTCCGTGAGGTCGCCGGGCTGGTACGGGACGGCGCGATCGGCCGGGTCACCGCCGTCCAGGCCGACTACGCCGGCGCCCCGCCCTACGACCCGGCCGGCCGCCTGTGGAACGCGGACCTGGCCGGCGGCGCCCTGCTCGACCTCGGGGTGTACCCGATCTCGTTCGGCACGATGCTGCTCGGCGAGCCCGCGGAAGTCCGGGCGCTGAGCACCCCCGCCCCGACTGGCGTCGACGCGAACACCGGCGTCATCGCGCGCTATCCGGACGGTGCGGTCGGCCTCTACCACTGTGGCCTGCTGGCCGAATCGCCCCGGGTGGCCACGGTCATCGGGACCGGCGGCATCATCACCGCCGGGCCGCCGTTCTACCGCCCGGAACGGTTCACCCTGCAGCGGCCCGGCCGCGACCCGGAGACCCGCACCGCCCGGCTGACCGGGCACGGCTTCGGCTACGAGGCCGAGGAGGTCGCCCGCTGCCTGCGGGCCGGCCGCACCGAATCCGCGGTGCTGCCGCTGGACGACACGCTCGCCGTGATGCGCACCCTCGACGCCGCCCGCGCCGCGTCCGGGGGTTAGGGCCGTGGCGCGGCGGGCGGCCGGAGACCCCCGCCGGCACCCCAGCAACACCGTGCGCGCCTGGGCGTCTCTCCCGCTCCTGGTAACCCTCTGACCAGTCCCGGCAGGCTCAGCGGCACCCGGATCCGGGACCGACCGTCCCGGGCATGCCGCATCAGCGCACCGCATGGTGTTAAATAGCCGTGGTTGTCGTCGAAGTTCGTTGTCCGTGTCACGGTGCCTGCGAATTTGACAGCGGGCGCCACAGAACCTCGCGGAGCCTATCCTCCGAGGTCGGCGGTCGTAGCAGCCCGGGGACACACAAGTGGACCCGAAGATCGCAGTAGGAGAGATTGGGAATGGCAGAGGGAACCGTTAAGTGGTTCAACGCTGACAAGGGCTATGGATTCATCGCACCGGACGACGGCTCCGCCGACGTCTTCGTGCACTTCTCCGCGATCCAGGCTGACGGCTACCGCAGCCTGCAGGAGAACCAGAGGGTCGAGTTCTCGGTCGGCCAGGGCAACCGGGGCCCGCAGGCCGAGCAGGTGCGCCCCCTCTAACTAACGGGCCAATGGAGCTCTGCCCGCCGGCCGCACCCTTCCACGCGGGCTGCCATGAGCAGCCTGAGCGTGGTGGGCGCGGCCGGCGGTGCTGTCTCCGGCCCGCCCTGAGCCTCATCCGGCCCGCCGCGCGCGCCTGAGCCGCGCCACCCGGCTCCGGCCCGGCGCGTTCGGCGGCGTGTCCGGACAGTGCGGCGTGCTGTAATGGCCGCGTGGCCTTGCCGCTCGTCTTCACCAGTTCCGCGGCCAGGATCGCTTTCGGTACCGTCGGCAGCGTCTGGTTCGTGTGCTGCTGGACTGGATCGGCGCGAACTCGTTCCGCACCTCGCATTACCCCTGGTACGCCGACCCCGGTGACCTCCGGGCCGCCGAACGGCACCTGGAGGAGGAGCTCCGGGCCTGGGCGCGGCACGGCAAGCCCATCATCGTGACCGAGTTCGGTGCCGACGCGCTGCCGGGGCTGCACGCCCTGCCGCCGGTCATGTGGTCCGAGGAGTACCAGGTCGCGCTCATCGAGGCGTCGCTGCGCGTTGTCCGCCGGATCCCGGAGGTCATCGGCGAGCACGTGTGGAACTTCGCCGGCTTCGGCACCGCCCAGGCGGTGCACCGGCCGGGCGGCAACCACAAGGGCGTGCTCACCCGTGACCGCCAGCCCAAGGCCGCCGCCTGGCTGCTGCGGCAGTGGTGGGCGGGCCCCGGGTAGGCCACCGCTAGGCCACCGGGGGCCAGGTGCGCAGCGCGGCGCGCGCGAACATCACCCCTTCCGGCGTCGGCCATGGCGCGTATCCGGGACACGGGTCCTCGGCCAGCGCACCGAGCCGGCGCAGCACCGCCTCCGTGCACGAGGTCGCCTGGGCGGTGTCGGCGCCGGACAGCGGGCTGCCGTCGCTGTTCATCCAGCCGATCGCGCTCAGCATGCGCGCGATCGTCACGTGCAGCGTGTCGGTGAACCGCGCGGCCACACAGATCAGCAGGACCAGGCCGGGCTGAACCTCGCCCGCGGCGGCCGACCGCAACGGCATCCGCTCGGCCAGATGCCACCAGAGCGCGGCCGGATCGGACCGCAGCCCGGCGGCCCGCGCGGTCAGCAGCAGCTGCCCGCGCTGCTTCCGCAGCAGGCCCGTGGCCTGGGCGGACTCGCGCAGCTGCCGTACGGCCCGCACCTGGTTCTCGCGCCGGCCCTGGCCTTCCGTGGCCAGGTTCAGCTCGCGCATGGCCTCCGTCACCTGGGCGGGCGGCAGATGGCCCGCGTCGGTCAGCCCGATGCCCCCGGGCCCGACCCGGTTCAGCAGCCAGGTGTAGGGGCGGACCATGCGGGCCGCGGTCGCGGTGTCGATCTGGATGTACCGCCCGAGCTCGGCGTCGTCGGCCAGCCGCTCCATCTGCCGCCGGGCGCTGGGTGTCCCGATCGCGCTGATCAGCTTGGTGACCGGTGCCGGCCGGGGCCCCGTGTCGCTGCCCGGCCGCGTCCCGCTGGTCATGTTCTGGCCGAACGGCCTTGTCTCCACGTCTGCCGGCGTGCGGGGCTGGCCTGTCTCCGCGCCCGCCCCGTGGCCGGAATGTCCCGGCGCCCGGGTCTGGCCGGGGGAAGCGGCCGTCTCCGCGGTCCGGGCCAGCGGCACCGCCCCGGCCAGCAGCTGCCGGAGGCCGATCTGGATCTCACGCGTGTGCATCCCGGCGATCGCCGCCTCGAACTGGGCCAGGATCTCCCGCTGCCGGGTGGGGTCACCTCGGCCGGCCTCGGCCGGCCCGCCGTCCGGCTGCGGGGGTTCACCGCTCGCCATGAATCCACGCTACCGGCTGTCGTGCCGCACTTGCACCCCGCATGTGCAGAAAAATGAATGTACATCACGGAATTGCGAAAGGTCCCGGCCGGGGGAGCGGCACGTGCGCGCCTTCGTCAGGGCCCGGCTGGGCGGCGTCAAGGCCCCCAAGCAGGTCGAGGTATGGCCCGGCCTGCCGCGATCCAAGGTCGGCAAGGTCCTCAAGGCCGACATCAAGTCCCGCCTGCGGGCCCGGCCCGGAGCCCCGTGGCGCCCCGCCGCACGGGGCAACGTGCAACTGGTCCCGTTCGGCATGAAAATCTAACGGGGTGACCGGGACCGAACCAGCCGCGGCCGCCGCCAGCAGGCCAGACGCCACGGCGGACGCGATCGCGGCGGAGTTGCGGGCCGCGGGCTCCTCAAGCCCCTCCCGCCGGACGTGCAGACCGCTCTCGAGGCCGCCCGCCGCGCCGCCCGGTTAGCCCCGGATACGGAGCGTGGAAACGGAATCGCCCGGTGAGCCCCTGAGCCGGGTTGTCGCGCTGATCGAGGGGCGCCCGGCGGCGGCGCAGATCTGCGTCGTGCGCCACGGGCAGGTGATTCTCGACCGGGCCGTCAACTGCCGGCCGGACGACCTGTTCTGGATCTTCTCGGCCAGCAAGCCGCTGACCGCGCTCCTGGTGCATCGTCTCGCCGAGCAGGGCGCCATCTCCCTCGATGACCCGGTCGCGACGTACTGGCCGGAGTTCGCCCGGCACGGCAAGGAGGCTGTCAGCATCCGCCAGGTGCTCCAGCATCGCTCCGGGCTCCCGGTGGCCCGGAGCGTCCCCGAAGATGTCCTGGCCATGACCAGCTGGGACCGTTCGGTCCGGCACATTGAGCAGGCGCGGCTCCGCTACCCGCCCGGTCAGGTTCCGGCCTACCACTACCTGACGTACGGCTTCATCCTCGGGGAACTCGCCCAGCGGGTGACCGGGACCTCGCTCGCCGCTGTCCTCAGCGCCGAGTTCCTGCGCCCGCTCGCGCTGCACGATGTCCATCTCGGCGTGCCGGGCGGGCTGCACCGCCGCAGCGTCCCGCTCCGCGGCTCCGGTGTGGCCGGGCGGCTGACGCAGACCATCGTCAATCGCGGCCGGATCCGCCAGGCGGTGATTCCCGCCGCGGGTATCTCCGCCACCGCCCGGGATCTCGCCCGGTTCTACCAGGCACTGCTTCAGGGCGGTGAATCCGGCGGCGCGCGCATCCTGCAACGGGAAACGATCAAGGAAGCGACCCGGCCGTCGAGTGACGGCGAGCTTGACCGGTTCCTGGGGCTGCACATCCGCTGGTCGCAGGGGTTCCAGCTCGGCGGCCCGGCGCCTGGCCGCACGGCCAGCCACCCGATGGGGGAGACGAGCAACCCGGCCACGTTTGGCCACAACGGCAGCAACACCTGCCTGGCCTGGGCCGATCCGGAGCGTCAGGTGGTCATGGCCTACCTGACGAACCTGCTGCCGCCTGGATCTCAGCGTGCGCGGCATCTGAGCCAGGTCAGCGACGCGGTGCTGTCCGCCTCCTGACCGGCCGGCCATGCCGGCTAACAATGTGGTCAACGAGGTCAAGGCCCGGCAGCGGCCCGTGACCACGGCATAGTGTGCTATTCCTCAGCCGGTATGGACACGAGCCGTGTTGGCCGATCCGAGCGGCCCTAGCCGAGCTGAGCGGCCCGTGGCCAGCCAGAGTGGAAGGAGCGCCCGTGCCAGCGGATATGCGCCCCATCCTGTACATCATCGCGTGCGGCGCCCCGCCGGCCGCGCAGCTCCCCGCGTTCGTCCGGGATGCCCAGCTCCAGGGCTGGAATGTCTGCGTGATCGCGACGCCGGACGGCGCCAAGTTCGTGGACGCCGGTAACCTTGCCGGGCTGACCGGGCATCCCGTCCGTACCCGGTACAAGCGCCCCGAAGAACCCGATGTCCTCCCGCCGCCGAACGCCCTGATCGTGGCGCCCGGCACGTTCAACACGATCAACAAATGGGCGCAGGGAATCAGCGACACCCTGGCGCTCGGCCTGCTCAACGAGGCTGTCGGCCTCCGGCTGCCGATGGTCGCGGCGCCCTGGCCGAACGCGGCGCTGGCGGTCCACCCGGTCTTTCTGCGCAGCGTGGCCACCTTGCGCGAGTGGGGCGTCACCGTGATTCTCGACCTCGCCCGGCTGCCCCAGCCGGGTAGCGAACCGCCGGCCGCCTTCCCCTGGGATGAACTGCGCGCCATCCTGCCCATCCTCCGTATGCCCAAGGCGGAGCCGCAGGCCAGCTAACCTGATGGCTCGCTTCGTCTTCCAGGCGCAGAAAGCTGCCGAGGACAAGGAACTGGTCGGCGTGGAGGACCTGGAACACGATCGGCGCTGGCCGAAGTTCAGCGTTTGAGCAGCTCAGAGCGCAAGCGCGGGCGGAGCGCAGAAAGATCGCCGCCATTTGCGCGGAGGTCGTGGAAAGCGCCGCGACTCCCGCCTGACGGTTTTGCACGCCCGCCGAGCTCGGGCATACTGGGAGGGCCGTCATCACGCCGCCCAGACTCCTGCGGCCGTCGGTCAGACCGATCTTCGCCTCCGCGTTTTTCTCCGTTCTTAACGGGAAGACGCCTTCTGGCAGCAATCGGCTGAGATTGCGAAGTTGCCCCAGGCGACACAGGAGTTCAAATGATCATCATAGGCATCATCCTGCTAATTCTCGGTTTCCTGCTCAAGGTCGCGATCCTCTGGACGCTCGGTATCGTCGTCCTCGTGATCGGGCTCATCCTGCTCCTGCTCGGGGCGATCGGTCACGAAATCGGTGGCCGGCGGCATTACTGGTAGTTATCCGTGGCGCTCGGGCCCGGCGATCGACGGTTCGCCGGGCCCGCCACGCGTGCTGGGCCCGCCACACGTACCGAGCCCGATCCCGGCGGCCCTCCCCGCCTCCCCATACGCCGCTGACCCGCCCCCGGTACGCCCGCCCTGACGCCGCAACGTAACTACCGTGTAACACAGCGTGCACAGCGCGGCGAGTCTGACCACGGTTGGATCGTGGGTGTTATGGTGCTTCCGCTGCGGAAGCCTTGGTCATTTCTGTTCTTTGGGGGGTAAGTGCCATGCGCCCGGTGCGAACAGTAACGCTGGCGGCCGGGGCATGCGCGCTCACCGCCGCCGCCGTGGTGTCGGCAGGGCCGGCGGTCTCGGTGGCGGGTGTGAGGGCTTCCGCTCCCCAGGCCAACGTGGTCATCCGGCCCGGTGTGCATCATGCCGGGCACGCGGACAGTGCTCCTCCGACCACCGCGTACTGCGAGGCGAACTACGCAATCGCCTGTTACGAGCCGAACCAGATCCAGCAGGCCTACAACCTGCCGACGCTCTACCTGCGCGGCGTAAACGGGCAGAGATCGACAATTGTCATCGTCGATTCGTTCGGATCTCCCACCATCCGTCACGACCTGGCCGTTTTTGACGGGACGTTCCACTACCCGGCGCCTCCGTCGTTCAACATTATTCAGCCGGCCGGGCAGGTCCCGGCCTACGACCCGAACAACTCGGACATGGTGGGCTGGGCCGGGGAGACCACCCTCGACGTCGAGTACGCGCACACGATCGCCCCGGGCGCGAACATTCTGCTGGTCGAGACGCCGGTGTCGGAGACCGAGGGCGTGACCGGTTTCCCGCAGATCGTTACGGCCGAGAACTACGTGATCAACCACAACCTCGGCGACGTGATCAGCCAGAGCTTCAGCGCGACCGAGGAGACCTTCCCGAACAAGGCGACCCTCGAGTCACTGCGCGGCTCCTACGAGAACGCGTACGCCCACCACGTCACGGTGCTCACCGCGTCCGGTGACAGTGGCGCCGCGGACGTCGGCCTGGACCAGTCGACGTACTACCTGTACCCCGTGACCTCCTGGCCGGACAGTGACCCGCTGGTGACCGGGGTCGGCGGCACCCAGCTGCACCTCAACGCGGCCGGCCAGCACATCGCGCCGGACAACGTGTGGAACGACACCTACAGCACGGCGACCCGGCAGTACATCTTCGGCAGCAACGGCCCGAACCCGCTGGCCAGCGGCGGCGGCAAGTCCATCTTCTTCCGCCGCCCCTGGTACCAGAGCGGCGTGGCCAGCGTGGTGGGCAACAGCCGCGGCGTGCCGGACATCTCGATGAGCGCCGCCTGCAACGGCGCGGTGGACACCTACCAGTCCTTCGGCGGCCAGACGCCCGGCTGGTACCCGGTCTGCGGCACCAGCGAGGCGACGCCGCTGTTCTCCGGCATCGTGGCGCTGGCCGACCAGGTGGCCGGTCACCGGCTCGGCCTGATCAACCCGTACCTGTACGCGCTGTCCGCGGCCCACGCCAAGGGCGTCGTCGACATCACCAAGGGCAACAACACCGTGTCGTTCACCCAGAACGGGCACCTATACACGGTCGAGGACTTCAGCGCGCTGCCCGGCTATGACCTGGCGTCGGGCGTGGGCACCGTCAACGCGGCGTCCTTCGTTCCCGAGCTCGCCTACCTGGGACGGCACTACTACTGACCCTGGCAATCCCGAACGGCCTTGATACTCCGTGTCCGCGACCCAGGAGTTGCCAATGTAAGACAAGTTGCCTTACATTGGCTGGCATGGCGGATACGATTACCATCCGGACGGATGAGGAGACCGAGCACGCGCTCGACGTCCTCACCCGCGACGGCCGTTCCCGTTCGGCCGCGATCCGGCATTCGGTGCTGCAGGCGGCGATGCGGCAGGAGCGCGCCGCCGAGATGCGCCGTGCCGCTCTGCGGATGGACCTGGGGGAGCCGGACGGGATCAACGTCGCCGAGGAGCTGTCCCGGGCCCGCGACGACGCAACGGGATGATCTACCTGGACTCGGCGGCCGTCGTCAAGCTGGTCCACGCCGAACCGGAATCGCAGGCGCTGCGCGACTGGCTTAACGGCCGGGCGGAGATCGGCTGGCTCAGTTCCATCCTGGTCGAGGTGGAATCGTTCCGTGCCCTGGCGCGGTATGCCCCGGGCGCCGCCGCGCGCCTGCCCGCCGTGCTTGACGCGATCGAGCTGGTCGGCCTGACCGTCCCGATCCGTGCGCAGGCCCGGGCCGTTCAGCCGGCGACCGTACGCAGCCTGGACGCGATCCACCTGGCCACTGCCCTGGCCGCTGATGCCCCGCTGACGTCGTTCGTTACCTATGACCGGCGTCTGGCGGCGGCCGCAGCGGCGGCCGGGCTTCCCGTCAGCATGCCGTCGGCGCCGTGACACCCGGTCATCGCCGGCCCGGCTGACCGGGTTTACCGGATGATGCCCAGGGCAACCTTGCGGTTGCCGCCGTTCAGCTTGACCATCGCGAACCACAGGGGGAGCAGGGCGTCGACGGTCCCGGTGGCGTCTTCGTCCCCGGCGTAGGCCGGCTCCAGCCCGACCGCGCTGATAAGCTCCTCGGCGGTCGCCCGGGAGCCGGGGCCGGAACGGGCTGACGCTGCACGTCAGCGGAGGCTGAATAGCTGTGGTGACACCGAACGCCGCCGGTGCGGCGCGGCGTGAGCGGAAGGGTACGGCGTGAGCGAGCAACTCGAGCAGTTCCGCATGCTGATCGGCGGCAAGGCCGTCGACGCGATCTCCGGCCGGACGTTCGAGTCCGAGAACCCGTACACCGGGCGGCCCTGGGCGGTGATCCCGGACGCCGGGCCGGAGGACGTGGACGCCGCCGTGCAGGCCGCCCGCGCCGCGCTGGACGGCGAGTGGGGCCAGCTGACCGGGTTCGCGCGGTCCCGGCTGATGCGCCTGCTCGGCGACCTGATCTCGGTCAACGCGCCGCGGCTGGCGCGGCTGGAGGTCCAGGACTCGGGCAAGCTGTACCGGGAGATGATCGGCCAGCTCAACGGGCTCGGCGGCTGGTACCACTACTACGAGGAGATCTTCGGCCCGGTGCTGTCCGCGTACACCTTCACCGGCGACAAGAGCGTCTGGGTGGAGCTCAGCGGCGGCACCCGCGACCCCTTCACCCTCGGGTAGCGCGCAATTCCGCGGGCCGCTCCCATAACCGGGACGTCCCGGCGGTTCACGCGATGCACACTCCCTGGGTAACGGTTCTATTTCAGCCGCCCTAAGCGGGCAGCCGGGTGAAAGTGCGCTTACCCGGACAGTGGGCCGTTTAAATGGCGGAATCGCCACCTTTCCCGGGCGGGCCGGCTGGTCTTTGCGCAGCCACCCGCGACCCCTTCACCCTCCGGTGGCGAAGGGGCAGCGGCGCGGAATATCTGGAGCCCGGCGGCGCTGAACAATGCAGCGAAGGAGGGTCAGGATTCCCGGATGTATGACGATTACTGTTTCCGGTGCGGCGTCTATACGGCCATCGACCGGCTGACCAAGACGTGCCGCCCGTGCTTCGACCGCTGGTGCGCCGGCCCGCGGCGGCCCAGCGGGACGAAGTGAGCGAGACCCCCAGGAAATGTAAGGCCACGTAGGGCGGGTGGCAGGCGCGCCACCCGCTTTTGCATGCCCGGACGGCGCCCATGGCGCTACCGTCTACTCCGGGAATCTGCCGGGCCGACGCGTAGGGGGAGGGCAGCGCATGGCGGACGGACCGATCGTGCAGCCGGGGCTGGACGACCTGGCGGGTGAGGCCGCGGTGCTGCGCATCTACCGGCAGGCGTTCGCCGTGCTGGCCCGCGAGGCCGAGAAGATGATCCTCACGCCGCAGCTGCTCGACGTGGATGAGGCGATCTTCCGCGCGTTTGCCGCGGCCGGCAGCGACGGGCTCACCGAGGAGCAGGTCCGCAACGCCTGCCGCCGTTTCCCCGAGGCCACCGTCAGCCGCCGGTTCGAGGTCCTCAAGGCGTACGGCGCGGTCAGCAAGGTCTTCGAGCGGCCGAACGAGCGCTACTACCGCGCCGCGTTCGCGCCCTACATCATGCTGCTGTTCCTGCGCCGGATCGCCGAGCGCGGCGGCCAGTCCGAGCTGCACGAGCTGCTGTCGATGGAGCACCGGAACGTCTCCGCGCCGGCCGCCACCGCCGAAGACGGCCGGGCCTCGGCTGCCCGGCTGACCCAGGTGTTCCGGCTGATCGCGAACGAGCTGTCGATCATGTCGCTGGGCGCGGACGCCGGGCAGCTCCGGGAGAACGCGCAGCTGCTGTGGGGCAACGAGGCCCTCATCGCCCGCGCCGAGGACGTGCACGCGGTCGTGCTGCAGCGCTGGCCCGCCCTGGACCGGGAGTGCCAGTGGCTCCGCTCCGGCCTGGCCGCCTACCGCGACGCGATCGACGCCGCGGCGGCGCGGCTGATCGAGCGGGCCGGCACCACTCGCGCGCTGGGGCTGCTGCCCGCCGAGGAGTGGCGGACGTTCGCGCGGACCGCGGACACCGCGCGGCTCGGCGCCGTGCTGGACACGTTCGTCTTCGACGCCCCCGCCCCCTGGTTCGACCCGCAGGCGATGACCGAAGCCGTCGAGAGCGGTGGCCAGCCCGACACCACCCGGATACCGCCGCCGCGGCCCGCCGATGGGGGCGCCGGGGACGCCGGGGACGCCGGGGACGCCCCGGCTGATCACGACGCGACCACGAAGGCCGCCGAAGAGCTCCTCGGGCCGGCCCGCAGCCGCGACGTGGCCGCCCTGCTGCGGGCCGCGCCGGACTGGCCCAGCGCCCGCCGGATTCTCGCGCAGCTGACCGCCGCGCACCACGATCCGGCCCTCCCGTACGCCCTGAGCTGGGAGGAAGGCCTGAACGTGGCGGTGGACGGCAGTCCCGCCTGGGTGACCCGCGGGCAGTTCCGCCGGACCGCGGACGCCTCGTGAGCACGGGCGCCTCATGAGCACGGACAACGGCGACGGCACCGCGCTGGCGTGGGCCCGGGCCCGGTCGGCCGGCCCGCTGCGGGTCCCCGCCGGGAGCGCCGCCCCGGACGGGATGATCAAGCTGGCCGAGCCGGGCGGGGCGGCGGCGTGGCTGGTGCCCCAGGTCCCCGAGACGGCCGACGCGCGGGTGCTGGCCGAGATGGGGCTGCCGGGCCCGCTGCTGGAGCAGCCGAACGACACCGCCCGGATGCTCGCGGCCGTGCTGCGGTGCTGCTGGGAGGACCCGCTGGGCCCGGTGTGGCCGGGGGTGCCGGCCCGATCCGGGGCCGTGCTCGCGGTGTTCCGTGAGGTGACCGGGCCCCGCGACGAGGCGGCGCACCGCCGTTCCGCGGTGGCCGCCCTGCGCCGCCTGGACCAGGCCGCGTGGGTCTGCTGGGACGAAGCGGCCGACACCGTGCGGCTGGGGCCGCGGGCCGCGCTGTGGAGCCGTAGCGACCTCACCACGCTGCGGCAGCTGTGGCGGTCGATCCAGGTTCTTGAACGGGCCGATAGGCTCCCCCCGCTGGCAGCGGACGCGGCCGCCCCCGGGCCCGCCGATCCCGGGCCGCCGGAACCGGCCGGGTCAGGGCTGGACCCAGCCGCGGAGCCGCGACCGTGACCTCGCTGTTTGACCCGGTGCTGGCCGACCTGAGCGAACGGCACCGGGACGAGATCCTGGCCGCGTTCGCCGCGGTGGAGAACAGCCCCGACCCGGTCCCGGAGGCCGTGGCGGCGGGGCTGCGCGACGCGACGCTCCGCCGCAGCGTCGAGGAGATGCTGAACCTCATCGGCCGGACGCTGGTCCGGGCCGGCCCGGCCCGGTGGACATCCGGGTACCGCGACGACATCGCGGCCCGTCTCACCGCCGGCGGCGGGAACGGCCTGCCGGTCACCGACCGCGCCGTGCTGACCCTGGTGCTGGTCCATTCGGTCGCGATCCCGCGCACCGAGGGGACTCTGTCCGGCGACTCCTGGGTGGACGGGACGCCGGCCCCGGTGGACGAGCTCCAGCGGCGGACCCAGCTGCCCCGGGGTGAGCTGCGGCAGAGCCTGAGCCGGCTGCGGGCCGCCGGCCTGGTCCGGGTCGTCCCGGCCCGCCCGCGCCCGGCGAACGCCGGCCTCCTGGGCAGCGGGCTGCCGGGCACGGCCTACCTGCCCGGCCCGCAGTTTCACCGGCTGACCGAGACCGCCCGCCGCCGCCTGCAGGAGGAGCTCATCCTCGCCGCCGGGCCGGACACCCCGCTGGCCGCCGCGATCCGCAGGCGGCGCGCGCACCAGAAGGAGCACACGTGACCGAGGATGTCCTGCGGTTCGGCGGCGACGGCGAGCAGGAGGATGTGGTCGGCGCGCGCGTGCTGGCCGGCATCCAGATGATCAACATCTCCCGGCTGTCCGCGCACCCGGTGCCGATGGTGTCCGGCGGCCTGGTCACCGTGGCCGGGCAGGGCCCGAAGGACTCCAACGGCGCGGGCAAGTCCTCCTTCATCGCCGGGATCAGCCTGCTGTCCGGTGACGAGCAGTGGCGCTGGAGCAGCGGCGCCCCGGATGCGGCGGAGCTGCTGTTCACCGCGGAGATCGCGGCGCAGGACGGCCGCTGGGGCAACGCCGATCACGGCTACGTGATCGGCGTGTTCACCGCCCAGGACGCGGCCGGCCCGGCGGAGCTGGCCGGCTCGGCGCTGACGGTCTGGCTGCGGATCAACCGCAAGGCGCCGTACATCGACCTGCGCTGGGCCAGCGAGCGGTACGTGCCCGCCGGGGCCAGCGACGCGGACCGGGTGGCGGCCGCGGACGGCATGTGGGCCGAGCTGCCCCGGCGCAACGGGCGGCACGACATGCACGCCAACCGGCTCGGCCAGGCGCTGTACGGGCGGCACGTCCGGTGCGTGTCGTTCCTGTCCACCTCGGTGCGCGCGAGCGCGACCGCGAACCTGCTCGCGCAGCCGCTCAACGAGCTCAGCCCGGCCCGGATCTTCGACGCGATCGCCGCGCTGACCGGGATCGACCGGGAGATGGAGCAGGAGCGGGCCGCGCGCACCACCGAGCACGCCCGGCGTGAGGAGGAACAGCGGGCCCGCGCCGACCTGGAACGGTGGGAGGCCGAGGCCGCGGTCGCCGAGGCCGGGATCGCCCAGCGGGCCGGGGCCCGCGCCGCGATCGAGCGCGCGGCCTCGCTGTGGCAGGGCCGGTGTGCCCGGCTGGTCGTGACCGGGCGGCATGAGCTGGACGACATCACCGCCGCGATAACCCGGCTGGAAACCGGCTGGGCGGAACGCGCCACCCAGCTCGCCGGCCTGCGGGACGAGCTGGCGGAGCTGCAGAACGACGAGGCGTTCCAGGCCTACTGCGCCGCCGCCGAGCGGCGCTGGAAGGAGATGTCGGAACGGGACCGTGCGCTCGAGGTCGAGGAGCGGACCACCGTCCGCGGCATCGAGGACGCCACCCGGCAGCGGACGGCCCGGCTGGAGGACGCCCGCGCCGCGGACGGCCGGGACGCCGGGCGGGCCGGGGCGGAGGAGGCGGACGCCAACGCCCGGCTGGAGGACGCGCTGCAGGCCCAGGGCGCGCGCCAGCACGAGCTCGGCGAGGCCGAGGCCGGCCTGGCCGGCGCGACCGACGGCGATGACCTGGCCGCCGCGCAGCTGCAATGCCTGCGGGCCGGGGGTGTGGCCGCCGCGCCGCTGCTGGACAGCGTGGCCGTGTCCGCAGCGCAGCGCGAGCCGTGGGAGGCGCGGCTGTACCCGTACCGCGACGCGGTCGTCGTCGCCGCGGCGGACGCCGCCCGCGCCCGCGACCTGCTCGCCGCGCTGCCCGGCTCCACCCTGGTCATCGCGGGCGGCCCAGGCCCGGCGGACGGAGAAGGCCCGGCGGGGCTGCCCGGCAGCGCCGGCGGCCTGTTCCCGCTGGACGGGTTCCTGGCCAGCCTGGCCGAGCGGGCCGGCCGGGCGGGCGGCGGCCCGGCGGTCGATGAGGCCGCGCGGGTGTGGGTGGCCGGCGGTTTCGCCGCCCCGCTGACCGGGCGCGCGGCCCGGATCGACAAGGCCCGCAGCCGGGTCGCCGAGGCCGGCCAGCGGCTCGCCGGCGCCGGGGAGGCGGTCGGCCACGCTCGCCGGCAGCTCGCCGCGGCCCGGGACCGGGTGACCGCCGCGAAGGCCTCCCAGGAGGCCGAACGGCTCTGGGCGGAGATCGCCGGCCTGCGGGAGACGCTGGGTGAGCTGGCCGCCCAGCGCGCCGAGCTGGAGCCGGCCGTCCGGGCGGCCCGGGAGCAGCACGCCGCCATGCTGGCCGCCGTGCAGACCCGGGCCCAGCAGGCGGAACGGCTCCGCGCCGACGCGGGCCGGCTGGCGGACCTGCAGAACCGGAACGTCACCGAACGGGGCGAGCTGACCGCCCGGCAGGCCGCCATCGACCTGGAATCGCGGCTGGCGGACTTCGGCGGCACCGTCGCCGAGGCGCAGAGCCATCTGCTCGCGCTGAGCGGCGAGCAGGCCACCTGGAGCGAGCCGGAGTGGACCGCGGCCTGCTGCGCGGAACTCGACCGCGTGCTCACCATGTGCTTCCCGCGCGGCACGCCCGAGGACGAGATCCCGCGGGAGATCGGGGCCCTGCGCGCGGACGTCCGGTGGGCCGGGCAGTCCTTCCCGGCCCTGCACCGGGCGGTGCGCACCTACCTGGCGCAGACCGAGCAGGAGGACGAGTACCAGCGGCAGCGGATCACCCGCCAGCGGGCCGACCGCACCGCGGATCTCGCGGCCGCGCGGAGGGGCCTGGCCGAGGCCGCCCAGGCCGCGGCGGCGCACCGCGCGTCCGTCGCCGAGGGCATCAAGGCCAAACTGAAGAAGGTCGCTACCCAGTTCGACCGGCTCGACCAGGAATACGGCGGCTACGGCGCGACGCTCGACTTTCCCGAGCCCGAGCCGCCCGCCGAGCCGGACAAGCCGTGGCGCTGGACCGCCACCCCCAAATGGCGCCGGGCCGAGGGACAGCGCATGTCGCCCTACAACCTGCGGGGCAACACCGCGCAGATGGACGAGAAGGCGGTCAAGCTGGTCTGCGCGGCCGCGCTGGCCGGGGGGACCGACCGCCCGCTGCTGCTGGTTCTCGACGAGCTGGGCCGTAACCTCGGCAAGCAGCACCGCACCGAGGCCGTCGCGCTGTTCGAGCGGATCGGCCGGGACCGGAACATCACCGTGATCGGCGCCCTGCAGGACGACATGGAGCGGTACGCGATCGACGCGTCCGGCCTGTACGTGAAGCTGCGGCGCAGTTCCGACGCCAGCCCGTACAACTCCGCGCCGGTGATCGCGGGGCACGACGGCAACGCGGCCCGGCTCGCCCTGCTGCGCGACTGGCTGGCGGGCCACTATCCCGCCCTGCCCAGCCCGGACGAGGAACTGGAGCAGGCGGCCCGCTGACCGCCCGGCCGTCCTGGATACCGGCCGTGCTGGATACCGGCCGTCCTGGATAATGGCCAGCATGGCGGGAGGTGCCAGGTGATGGACTCGTTTGCGGACAAGCTCGCGGTGGTGACCGGCGGTGGCTCCGGCATGGGCCGCGAGCTGGTCCGCCAGCTGGCGGCGCAGGGCTGCTCGGTCGCGTCCTGTGACCTGAACGCGGACACCCTCGCGGAGACCGCGGCCATGGCGCAGGCGGGTGCCCCGCCCGGCGTCCAGGTCACCGCCCATGCCTGCGACGTCTCCGACGAGGCGCAGGTGCTGCGGTTCCGCGATGAGCTGCTCGCGGGGCACGCCAGCGATCACGTCGACCTGGTCTTCAGCAACGCGGGCATCGGCGGCGGCGAAAGCTTCAGCAGCGGCCCCCGGGAGGTGTGGGAGCGCACGTTCGCGATCGACTGGTGCGGCGTGTACTACTGCGCCCGCGCGTTCCTGCCGCTGCTGATCGCCAGCCGTGAGGGTGTTCTCATCAACACCAGCAGCGTGAACGGCTTCTGGGCGTCGCTGGGCCCGGGTGTGCCGCAGACCGCCTACAGCACGGCCAAGTTCGCCGTGCGGGGCTTCACCGAGGCGCTCATCGAGGACCTGCGCGTCAGCGCGCCGCACGTCCGGGTCGTTCTCGTGCTGCCCGGGCATGTGGGCACCGACATCATCATCAACAGCCTCCGCGCCCGTGGCCTGCCACCGCCGGAGCACATGAGCGACGCCCAGCTGGCGGAGGTGATCCCGCCCCGCGTGCGGGCCGGGCTGGTCCGGGCCGGCGTGCTGGCCGAGGGCGCGCCCGCCGATGACCTGCGCCAGCTGCTCATCCGGGGGAACGCCGACTTCCGGGACAAGGCACCGGTCAGCGCGGCCGAGGCGGCGACCGTCATCCTGGACGGGGTCCGCGCCGGGGGCTGGCGGATCCTGATCGGCGAGGACGCCAGAATGATCGACGCGGCGGTGCGCGCGAAGCCCGAGGCCGCCTACGACTACGCCGAGCTGTTCAGCGGCGTGGCAGGCGGCGCCCGCGGCAGAAACACCTGAGCGCTCGTCTCTCTCCGGCATCTACGGGCAGAGTTTTGGGTCGTATGGGCAGCGTCGGTTTTTTATCTGACATTGCGCGATTTGGGTGGCAGGATCGCGCTATGGGTACTGATGATGCGCTGGTGGCGGTGCTGCCCGGAAAACCGGCACACCATGCCAGCACACTTCAACCACGCCCGCGAGGACCCGCGACACGCCCGAGACCGCCAACTTAAAAACAGACGCTGCCATGTGCCCCAGAAAGTCTGCCCATAGACGGGTAGGGGGGTTAGGGCCCAGCGTCTGCGGCGGGGTCGCCGGCGTCGGGCGGGCGGAGCGGCAGCGGCGGCAGCGTGTACAGCGTGTCCAGGCCGAGCCGGCGCGCGTCGCCCAGGACGGCGCGTTCCTGCTCCCGGGCCTTGCCGGCGGTCTGCTTGGCCAGCTCGGACGCCAGGGCGCCCAGCTGCCGCACGCCGGCCCCGTCGACCAGGATGTGGCTCGCCGACAGCACGGTGATCCCTTCGAGCTGCCGTCCGGGGGCCTCGCCGCCATCCGGCTGCCCGCCGGGGCCGGCGCGGACAGGCCGGGCGCGGACAGCACGGTGCCGACCTTGGCCAGCTCGAACGGGTCGGCGGCGTGCCGGGCCAGCTTGTTGCGCTCGTCCACGATCCAGGTGTGGAACTTCAGCACCTGGCCCTCGAGCGGCAGGCTGCGCACATCATCGGCGGCCAGCCCGAACTTCGTGCCCTTGCTGAAGCAGCGGCCGTACGCCGTCAGCGCGGCCGACCAGAGCGCCTGCGGCACCACCGGGTCCCGTTCGTCTTCCGGGGTGACCAGCTCGGTCAGCAGCCGCTTGCAGCACTCCATCACGAACTGGAGGTCCTGGATGGTCGCGATCTGGTCGGCGAGCACCTGCGCCGAGGGCAGATCCAGGGCCACGGTCAGCGTCTGTGTGCGCGGTGATGCCGCGCTGGTCCCGGCCATGGCGCTGATGCTCGCACCCGGGGCACACCCGGCCGGTCTCAAAACGGCACAATGAGAGGCATGGCAAACGCGGTCCCGGTACGCCTGGCCGCCCGGGTCGTCCTGCTGGATCCGGACGACCGGGTGCTGCTGATGCGCTACGACGATGGCCCCCCGAACGGCAGCCACTGGACGACACCGGGCGGCGGCCTGAACGAGGGCGAAGACTACCCCGCCGCGGCGCTGCGTGAGCTGGCCGAGGAAACCGGGTGGAGCGACATCCGGCTCCGCCGCGAAGTGCTCCGCCGCTCGCTGACCATGGAGTACGCGGGCCACCTGGTGCGCCAGCGGGAACGCCTGTACCTGGCCCGCACGGACCAGGCGCAGCGCGAGATCCACGGCGTCGACGCGATGCACGTGGCCGATAGCATCGCCGGGTGGCGGTGGTGGACGCTGGCCGAGCTCGACGTCACCACCGAGAAGGTCTGGCCGGAAGGGCTGGCCGCCCTGATCCGGGCCGCCCTGATCCGGGCCGCCCTGTGCGACGGCCAGGCCTGACCGGCCGGGTCATTCCCCTACCGGGCCGCCGGCCAGCTCACACACGATGTCCAGCTGGCCGATGTGCCGGGCGTACTCCTGCAGCAGGTGGAACAGGACCCGTTCCAGCGTGGCCGGATCGGTGCCCTCGCCCCACCGCTCGCCGGTCTGCCCGATATCGGCCAGGTCGTGGGCCGCGACGATCGCCCGGGTCCGCGCCGCCTGCTCGTGCAGCGCCGCCCCCAGATCCGGCACCCGTTCAGCAGCCTCCGCAGGCCCGGCATGCGGCACGATGGGGGCGTGATTACGCTTCTGTTCCGGGTGTTCGGCGGGGGGCTTTTCGAGTGTTACGCTCGGCAATTCGAGGCCATCTGGAACGAATCGCATACAGCGCCCGTTAATACACCGCCGTTTGAGAGTCAAGTAATTGACGCGCATTGATTATCACAACCCGGCCGCGCCTGAAGCGAATTCTCTAGTGTCGGCTCATCCGCTGTCGTGGTGGACATTTGACTGCACAATCCACCACGGCTCGCTGCGCGTAAGCAGCGAGCCGTGGTTTCTTCGCACAGAAAGATATTTCCGGCCTTCAGATGCATGAGTCTATTCGTGTCCGCATCCACGCCACCGTTACCGGTTTGACCGGCAGCTATGGTCCATGCACCTCCCGCCGGTCATGTGCGGTGAGGTATCACCGTTGGGTTTGACCTTCGGGCAGGAGTGGATTCAGCGTTGGGCCGGGTAATGTAATTGTGCAGATAATGGTGTCGGCCGCCGGATCGCTCAGAAGTTGAACGTGCAGCCGGCGACGCTCAGCTGCCCTTCGACGACGGTAGTCCACTGGCCGTTCCAGGTGCCGCCATAGCTCGCGCAGATAGCGGGGCACTTCACCTTGGCGTCGTCGTTGTCCTGGAGCGGACCGGCCGGAACGTCCAGCGTGTACTCGGTTCCGCCAGTCGGCTGGGCGGGCAGTGTCACCTGGACCACACTCATCTCGCCTTCGACTACCGTCGTCCATTGCCCGGTGAACGTCCCGAAGTGCGCCGCGGCAATCGCGGGCCCGAGCTGCTGCGCCTGGTCATTGTCTGCTAGCGGCCCAGCAGGAATGTCAACATTGAATGTAGCCATTGCGGATCTCCCTCGTAGCGGTAGAGGCTAATGCTCCTACGGCGTTCCGCCGACGATTGCATCGGCGATTCCCACCCGCCGTAACTGCCGATAGACCGAACGGTACACGACTCGTCGAACCGAGGCAATACCCGCATATCGCAGCGGAGCCGCATGATACGGGGCTTTACGTCTTTGATGGGCCGGAAAGTGACCGGTGCGGCCTGGCCGCAAGTAGCGCAGAAGCAGAATGCGCCAGGCGGTAAAACTCCTGGCAGTTGACATACGAGGCATCTTCTAAGCATCCCGCCATAGCGGCGTCCCGGGAGCCTGAGCGCGGCCGGGGACAGGGTCTGCAGCTGAAATGATCACCCCGGCCGCTCCGCGTGCTTGATCATGCTTGATCGTGCCTGATACGTGCGCAGACCGGTCCGTTGTGCAGCATCTTTCCTGTTCAGGCACGATAGCTCTGTTCATTGAAAAGCGAATGATCCACACCGCCGTTTTGGTCGACTCGGCGGAATGTCCTTTAGCTGGTGAGGCGACGCCAGAACTGGCAATCTGTGCGCTTCAGCTGTCCGAATCCCTTCGCAAGCATCATGCAAATATTCGACGTTATAAGGGTGCTCGAAGATCACTAAAACCCTCCGGGCCGTCATGCAGTGAACCGGCGGGGCGCCGCAGCGGGGGCCCGCTTGCTGCGATGCTGATGAGCTGTCGCCAGGACCGCCACCGGGCAGACCTGATGAGGGCCGGTCGGGGCTGGCTGGCATGGGCGGGCGGGTTTGGGTTGCGCGGTGCCGTCAGGCGCCGCGCGGGAGGGAAGATCTACGGGACTACGCCCTTACCGCGCAGCGGCCCCGCGCGGGCCGCGGTTCGGCGTGCCTCCCGCCCGGGGCTGGCTGCCCCGGGCCTGGCCGCCCCGGCGGGGCGCATGTGACCGGTCGGCCGGCGCGTTACCGGGCCGTGGCCGGCGCCGCTTGCCGCCGCCCCGCGCCGCGCCCGCAGGCGCGGCCGGGGGAGCGGGCGGGACCGGCGTGCCGGTCGTCGCGATCTCCCGGACCAGGTGGTGGCCCACGCCGACGTGGTGCCGCGGCGCGCTCACCCCCGCCGCGTCGTGCATCCGCTGCAGTTCACGGACCTGGCCTTCCTCGGCCAGCGTGACGACCAGCCCGGAGGCCCCGGCGCGGGCGGTGCGGCCGGACCGGTGCAGGTAATCCTTGTGATCGTTCGGCGGGTCGAAGTGCACGACCAGTTCCACGTCATCGACGTGGATGCCGCGCGCCGCGACGTCGGTGGCGACCAGCACCCGCGGATGCCCGGCCGCGAACGCGTCCAGGGCCCGCTGCCGCTGGCTCTGATTCCGGTTGCCGTGGATGGCCTCGGCGGCCACTCCCGCCTTGGTCAGCTGCCGGGCCAGCCGGTCCGCGCCGTGCTTGGTGCGGACGAAGAACAGCGTCCGGGCCAGGCTGGCGATCTCCGCCGCCACCGGCAGCTTGTCCTGGGCGTCCAGCACCAGCACGCTGTGCTCGGCGGAGGACGCCGTCTCGGTCTGCGGTGTTACCGCGTGCAGGGCGGGGTCGGTCAGGTACCGGGTCACCAGCTGCCCGACCCGGCGGTCCAGCGTGGCCGAGAACAGCAGCCGCTGCCCGCCCGCCGGGGTCTCGTCCAGGATGCGGGTCACCGCGGGCAGGAACCCGAGGTCCGCCATGTGGTCCGCCTCGTCCAGGACGGAGATCTCGATGCCGGCCAGCGTGCAGGCTCCCCGGTCCAGCAGGTCGATCAGGCGGCCGGGCGTCGCGACGACGATGTCCACGCCGTCCCGGAGCCGGCTGATCTGCCGGGGGTAGGGCACCCCGCCGTACACGGTGGTGACGCTCACGCCGACGGACCGGCCGAGCGGCGTGAGCACGTCCGCCACCTGCTGGGCCAGCTCGCGCGTGGGCACCAGTACCAGGCCGCGCGGCGCCTGGCCGACGGCACCGCCCGGGCCGCCGGACCCGGCTAGCCGGGTCAGCATCGGCAGCCCGAACGCGAGCGTCTTGCCCGAGCCGGTCTGCGCCCGGCCGAGTACGTCGCGGCCGTCCATCGCGTCCGGCAGCGCCCGTGCCTGGATCGCGAACGGTTCGTGAATGTTCCGCGCCGCCAGCGCGCTGATCAGCCGTTCGGGCAGGCCGAGCTGGGCGAACGACGCCGGTTTGGGTGCCGGGCGCGCGGCCGCGTCGGACAGCGCGCGGTCCAGCCCCGCGTACGGGTCGGCCTGCGGGGGCCGTACCGGCCGTGGGCCGCCGCGCCGGGCCGGGGCGGGGCCGCGGCGTGCGCCGCCCCGCCGGCTGGGCTCGCCGCCGCGCCGCGGCTCAGCTGGTCCCCGGCGCGCCGCGCCTGCGGATTCGCCGCCGTGGCGCGTAGGCTCGCCACCGCGGCGAGCGGGCTGGCTGCCGCGGCGGCCGGATTCCTGCGCGCGGGGGCCCTGGGACCCGTAGGTGCGGGCAGGCGTGCGCCGGCGCCGTGCATTGTCAGGCATGCATGAACTCCATCGCTGATACGGGGCCGCGTCATGTCAGAGACGTCGACGACGGCGGGCGAATCGTGACTCGCCGACCAGCGGACTGCTCACACAAGCGACCACGCGGGCCTTGTGCCCGCGAAAAGGGCGGCATCCGTGCCGCCATGGGTCGCAACGCTAGCAGCATCCGCGATGTTCCCCGCCGGTCCCGGCCCGGTCCGGAACACGGAAAGAAAATTTCTCCCCGGGTGTCGATCCGGCGCCGCGGCGTTCGACGTCCGGGCAATAGGGAGCCGGCGGCACGGAAGCCGCCGCCAACGGAACAGCAAGGAGCAGACCATGCGCTACCTCGGATACACCCTGGGCGACCCGTCCGCCCCGATGACCCCGCCCTCGCCGGAAGACATGGCCAAAATGGGCGCGTTCGTGGAGGAAGCCACCAAGGCGGGCGTGCTGCTGGCCACCGGCGGGGTCGCCCCGCTGGACGAGGCGGTCAAGGTGCAGTACCACGGCGGCGAGTTCACCGTGCTGGACGGCCCGTTCACCGAGGCCAAGGAACTGGTCGGCGGCTGGGCGCTGATGGAGTGCCGGGACAAGGCCGAGGCCGTCGAGTGGACCAAGCGGTTCCTGGCCCTGGTGGGCGAGGGCGAGAGCACGATCCGGCCGGTCTACTGAGCCACTGCCCGCCGTGACCACCGCGAGGGGGTGGTGCCGCCGCCCGCAGCACCGGGCGGCGGCGCCACCCCGTTCGCTTGCCCGGGTCACCGGCGGGATGGTGTCATCGTGGCGTGACCGGTTCGGATACCCATACGGCGGCCGAGGCGGTGGTCCGGATGGAGTGGGCCCGCCTGGTCGCCACGCTGGCCCGCTACACCGGCGACGTCGGCCTGGGCGAGGAGCTGGCCCAGGACGCCGTGGTCGCGGCGCTGGAACAGTGGCCGGACTCCGGCGTCCCGGCCAGCCCGGGTGCCTGGCTGACGACCGTGGCCAAGCGGCGCGCCATCGACCTGTTCCGCCGGAACCGTGAGCTGGAACGCAAGTACGCCCAGATCGGCCGGGACATAGCAGCCGCGGGCGGCCAGGCCGGGCCGTTCGATCAGGCCGCCGGGGACGACATCGACGACGACATGCTGCGGCTGATCTTCACCGCGTGCCATCCGGTGCTCGCCGTGCCCGCCCGGGCGGCCCTCACCCTCCGCCTGCTCGGCGGCCTGACCACGGCCGAGATCGCCCGGGCCTACCTGGTGCCGGAGCCGACGATCGCCCAGCGCATCGTCCGGGCCAAGAAGACCCTGGGCCGGGCGCACGTGCCGTTCGAGACGCCGGACAGCCAGCAGCGCCCGGCCCGGCTGTCGTCCGTCCTTGAGGTCATGTACCTCATTTTTAACGAGGGCTACTCGGCCACCGCGGGCGACGACTGGACGCGCCCGGACCTGTGCCACGAGGCGCTCCGGCTGGGCCGCCTGCTGGCTCAGCTCGCGCCGGCCGAGCCGGAGGTGCACGGGCTGGTCGCGCTGATGGAAATCCAGGCGTCCCGGCTCCGGGCCCGCACCGGGCCGTCCGGCGAGCCGGTGCTGCTGCTCGACCAGGACCGGGCGCGGTGGGACCGGCTGCTCATCAACCGCGGCCTGGCCGCCCTGGCCCGCGCGGAGCAGCTCGGCGGCGCGCACGGCCCGTACGCGCTGCAGGCCGCCATCGCCGCCTGCCACGCCCGCGCCTTCCGGCCGGAGGACACCGACTGGGCCCGCATCACCCAGCTCTACGGCGTCCTGGCGGCCGTGCTGCCCTCACCGGTGGTCGAGCTGAACCGCGCCGTTGCGGTGTCGATGGCGTACGGCCCGCAGGCCGGGCTGGACCTGGTGGACCAGCTCGTCGGCGAGCCGTCGCTGCGGAACTATCACCTGCTGGCCAGCGTCCGCGGTGACCTGCTGATGAAGCTGGGCCGCCCCGCCGAGGCGCAGGCCGAGTTCGAGCGCGCCGCCGAGCTCACCCGGAACGGGCCGGAACGGGAGCTGACCGCCGCGCGGGCCCGGCAGGCGCGCCAGGCCCGCACGGCAGGCTGACTCCGGTCACCGGTCACCGGTCAGAGCGCGGCGTACAGCGCCCGCTCGAAGTCCTGGCACAGGGCGAACGCCTCCGGCGTGACGAACGGCAGGAAGTTGCTGCAGATCGATAATGCCCTCCCTTGCCCGGTACGGGCACCGTCGCCCGCCGGCGCCATTGTCCCTCAGCGCGGGCCGCCCGCCTATCCCGGAACGCGACGCGCCTTCTACGATGAGCCCGTGTCTATCCGGGCGATTGACTTTCACGTGCACCTGCCCACCCCCGACTGGCTGGACGGCAGCATGGCCGGCTACGTCGAGGCGGCCGAGGCGTACTTCCGCTCGCCGGTGCAGCGGCAGTCGCTGGCCGGGCTGGCGGACCAGTACCGCGGGCTCGGCCTGATGGCCGTCCTGCTGGCCTGGGACGCTGAGACCGCGACCGGCCGCCCCCGGGTGCCGAACGAGACCGTCGCGGCCGCCTGCCGGGACTACCCGGACGTCTTCACCGGCCTGGGCTCGGTCGACCCGCACAAGGGCGGTGCCGCCGTCGCCGAGGTGGCGAACATCGCCGCGCTCGGGCTGCGCGGGGTCAAGTTCCACCCGTCCCTGCAGGCGTTCGACCCCAGCGACCCGCAGTTCTGGCCGGTCTTCGCCGCGTGCCAGGAGCACGGCCTGCTGGCCCTGTTCCACACCGGGACGAGCGGGATCGGCGCGCGGCAGCCCGGCGGCCAGGGCATCCGCATCGACTTTGCGCACCCGCTGCGGCTCGACCCGGTGGCCGCCGCCCATCCCGGGCTGACCGTGGTCGCCGCGCATTTCGGCTGGCCCTGGCAGATGGACCTGATCGCGGTGGCCCTGCATAAGACCAACGTGTACATCGACATCTCCGGCTGGTCGCCGCGCCGGATCCCGGCCGAGGTCATCAGCGAGCTGACGGGCCGCCTGTCCGGCCAGTTCGTCTGGGGCAGCGACTACCCGTTCATCGCCCCCGAACGGTGCCTGTCCGAGCTCGGCGGCCTCGGCATCAAGCCGGACGTCCTGGACGCCGTGCTGCGCGCCAACGCGGCCCGCATCCTGGGCCTGGACGTCTAGCCAGGCCGCCGCGCGCTCACCAGCAGCCGGGACGGCCGGGCCGGGGTGTGCCAGAGCCGGTTGACGGCCCGCACGCCTTCGGTCTCGGTGACCATGTCCCCGCCCGTGCCCAGGTTGACGTCGAACTTCGGGAAGGCCGACGAGGCGATCTCGACCCGCATCCGGTGCCCGGCCGGCAGCCGCACGCAGGTGTCCCACATCGGGATCGTGACCTCATACACCTCGCCCGGGGTGACCGGTTCCGCCCGGCGGAAACCGTTCCGGTACCGCAGCCGCACCATCCCGTCGCAGAGCCGCTGCGCGAACCCACTGGGGTGCACGTCCGCCAGCCTGGCCATCACGTCGGTGTCCGCCGCCGAGGTCGCGACGTGCGCGACCACCTGGACCGGCCCGATGATCTCCAGCGGTTCGTCCAGCGGGCCGCTAGTGTAGACGAGCACGTCGCCGCGGCTCTGCACGCCGCTGTAGTCGTCCGGGCCGCCGATCTGCGCGTAGCTGGCGTCCGTGATGAACGGCACCGGCCGGTCCGGGTCGTGCGTCCACTCGTCGGGCGGCTGCCCGTCCGGGGCCGGGGCACGGTCCAGCCGGCCGTCCCCGAACCGGCTGTTGGCCCGGCCCTCGCTGGCGAAGTGGAACACCGCCGGCTGGCTGCCCGCGGGTGGCCAGGACCGTTCGTCGCGCCATTCGTTCACGCCCATGACGAAGATCCGCACCGGGGCGGGTGGCGGTTCCGGCGTCACCTTCCGGATGTGCTCGTCGAGGAAGGCGATGACGTAACCGTCGAGATCGATCAGCGCGTCCGGGCCGAAGTCGACCTCGCCCAGGGTGCGGGTAGTGTTCACCCGGTGCCCCCACCCGCCCATGAGCAGCCGCTGGCCCGCCCGGCCGGCGGCGGTCATCGCGGCGAAGTTGGCCGGGGTGCCGATCTCCTCGTCGTCGTACCAGCCGGACACGTGCAGCACCGGCAGGTCGATCTCGCCGATCCGGTGCTGGTAGCGGACCGGCTCCCACCAGTCGTCCAGGGTGGGATGCTGCAGCTCGGCCCGCCAGTTGGCGGACACGAACCCGGCCGCCTCGTCCATCGTCGCCAGCGGCCGGTGCCGGAAGACCGCCCCCCAGTCCACGTCGTCGGTGTACTGCGGGACCCGGCCGTCGGTCAGCCGCTGCCAGCTGACCTGCATCGGCCACGGCACGCCGGTGGGGCACTCCACGAAGGGGTCGCTGGGCGTCACCATGCACACCATCGCGCGCAGCGCGGGCGGCTGCTGCAGCGCGGTCAGCCACTGGATCCGGCCGCCGTAACTGCCCCCGTACGTCGCGACGTCGCCGGTGCACCAGTCCCGGGCGGCGGCCCACGCGACGGCGTCAGCCCCGTCCGGCCCGTCGTTGCGGTACGGCTCGAACACCCCGTCGGAGTCGCCCCGCCCGCGGACGTCCACGCTGACGAACGCGTACCCGGCGCGGGCGAAGACCGCCGCGCGTTTAGCCTGCTGCTGGCCCGACTTGCCGTACGGCGTCCGCATGACGATCGCCGGCACGGGCTGGGCCGCGGGCAGCACCAGATCCGCGGACAGCGTGCTCCCGTCCCGCAGCGGGACACGGACGTTGAACCGCCGGATCACCTCAGGCCCAGCCACGCCAGGATATCCAGCCACGCCAGGGATATCACGTGGGCGCTCCCGGCCGCGGCGGCGAGGGATGCCGCGGCTCATAGATCCCGAACTGCTCCCCATCGGGCAGCCGGATACTGGCCAGCAGCCCCCAGCCCTGGTCGGCGACGTCGCTGGCGATCTCGGCCCCTTTGTCCCGCAGGTCCGCACATGTGGCGTGAATGTCGTCGCACATCAGGTACAGCTCGTGCCGCCCCGGGCCGTCCGCCGGGTGAACGGCCAGCTCCGCGGGCGGCAGCCCGAAGATGCGCCAGTCGTGCCCCGCGTCCACCGACGGCAGGTCCAGCACAGAGCCGAAGAACGCCCGGAGCTTCTCCGCCTGCGGCGAGAAGACGATCGCGTGCACCCCAGTAATCACGGTGTGATCGTAACCCGCCCGCCCCCCGGGTGCTGCCGCGCCGTATCCTCGCTGACCATGGGCGTTCCCGCGGCCGTGTGGGTGGTGGCCGGCCCGCCCGGAGCCGGCAAGAGCACGGTCGCCGGCCTCCTGCTGGCCATGCTGCGCCCGGTGCCGGCGCTGCTCGACAAGGACACCATGTACGGCTCCTTCGCGGCCGCCACGCTCGCCGCCGGCGGGCGCCCGCCCGGTGAGCGCGAGGGCCCCTGGTACGACGCGCACATCAAGGTGCACGAGTACGCGGGCATGACGTCCACCGCCCGCGAGATCCGCGCGCACGGCTGCCCCGTCCTGCTGTCCGGCCCGTTTACCCAGCAGATCCACGACGCCGCCCGGTGGCGGGCCTGGGCGGGCGACCTCGGCGGCGGCACCGTGCACCTGGTCTGGGTCAGGTCGGACGCGGCCACCCTGCGCCAGCGCCTCGTCGCCCGCGGCAGCCCACGGGACGCCGCCAAGCTGGCGCAGTTCGCCGCGTTCACCGCCAGCATGCGCCTCGGTACCCCGCCGGCCGCTCCGCACGCCGTCATCGACAACCGCCTGACCGCCCCGGGCCTGCGCGAACAGGTCGCCGGCCTGGTCGCGGCCGCCGGCCCGGCCCCGGGGCCCCCGTGACACACGCCCGAAGCTCATCGACGAATTCGCTGGAGGAAGACGACCATGCAGACGTTGCTGCCCGGAATCACCGCGGAGCGGGTGCCGACCAGCCGGCTGACCGTCGGCATGCTGTCGGTGACCGGGCGGCCCGGTCCCGGGGGGCCGCCGGGGCCCGCCGTGCTGTTCGTGCACGGGAACGTGTCGTCCTCGCTGTTCTGGCAGCCGGCCATGCTGGCGCTGCCCGAGCCGTACCGCCCGCTGGCCATGGACCTGCGCGGGTTCGGCGGCACCGACCCGGAACCGGTGGACGCTACCCGCGGGGTCCGCGACTACGCCGATGACCTGGCCGCCGTCATCGACGCGCTCGGCCTGGACGCCGTGCACCTGGTCGGGTGGAGCATGGGCGGCGGGGTGGTCCTGCAGTACCTGGTCGACCGGCCCGGCAGCCACCGGGTCGCGTCGCTGACGCTGGTGGATCCGGTCTCCCCGTTCGGGTTCGGCGGCACCCGGGGCGTGGCCGGCACGCTGTGCGACCCGTCGGGGGCGGGCTCCGGCGGGGGCGCCGCCAGCCAGGACTTCATCGCCCGGCTCGCGGCCGGCGACCGCTCCGGCGCCAGCCCGCTGTCCCCGCGGCAGGTGCTGCTGGCCCACTACGTCAAGCCCCCGCACGTGCCCGAGCAGCTGGACATCTTCGTGGAATCGATGCTGTCCACCCGGCTGGGCGACGACCACTATCCCGGCACCGCGCGCGCCGTCGGGGTCTGGCCGGGCATTGCCCCCGGCGACCGCGGCGTGCTCAACACGATGGCGCCCACCCACTTCCGGATCGGCGACCTGTCCGGCGTGCGGCCCAAGCCGCCGATCCTGTGGCTGCGCGGGGCGGACGACGTCATCGTCTCGGACACCTCCCTGTACGACCTGGCCTACCTGGGCTCGATCGGCGCGGTGCCGGACTGGCCGGGGGAGGAGACGTGGCCACCGCAACCCATGGTGGCCCAGACCCGCGCCGTCCTCGACGGCTACGCGACGGCCGGCGGCCGCTACCGCGAGGTCGTCGTCGAGGACGCCGGCCACGGTCCCCACCTGGACCAGCCCGAGCACTTCCAGGCTGAGCTGACCGCCCACCTGGGCGCGGCGGGCGGCGTGTGAGCGCCTGAATGCGCAGCTCAGCGGCGCGTGCCGGCGCAGCCCACCGGGACGCCTTCCTATATGACCGGTCAGTAACCACCCCTTCCGGCGGCCATGCTCAGCTGGTAAGCATGTTGCTAAAGGCGAACTATCGGCCGCAGCGCAGGCCAATGGAGAGCCCAATGGAGAGCCCAATGGAGAGCACGGTGGAGAGCAGACGGCATGGTGTTTGACCGAGCGGTACGGCACGGCGCGGGTGAGACCTTCGGCGGCCGCTCACGGTGGACCGACGTCGACGGCCCGGTGCACTACCTCGATTTCGGCGGCCCGTCCCGCGCTCCGGTGATCGTCGCCGTGCACGGGCTGGGCGGGTCGGCGGTGAACTGGTCCGCGATCGCCCCCCTGCTCACCAGCCACTACCGGCTGATCGCCCCGGACCTGGCCGGGTTCGGCCTGACCCGGCTGGCCGGCCGGGACGCCACCGTGTTCGCGAACCGCACCCTGTTGCACCGCTTCATCGAATCGGTGCCGGCCGCCGCGAAGAAGCCCGTCATCCTGATGGGCAACTCGATGGGCGGCATGATCTGCGTGCTAGAGGCCAGCGCCGTCCCGGAGACGGTGGCGGCGCTGATCCTCGTCGACTCGGCGCTGCCGTTCGTGCTCGTGCGGCCCGACCCGCTCATCGCCACGACGTTCGCCCTGTACGGCACGCCCGGCGTTGGCGGCCTGATGCGCAGCCTGCGCCGCGACCCGCCACCGGACGTCCAGGTGGCCCGGCTGCTGTCGGTCTGCTGCGCCGACTCCTCCCGGGTGCCGGCCCTGACGGTCGCCCAGCACGTGGAGATGGAGCGCCGCCGGGCCGATTTCCCCGACAAGAGCCAGGCGCTCAACACCGCCATGCGGTCCGTCGTGCACACGATCGGCCGGCGGCGCGGGCAGGTCTACCGCGCGATCGTCGATTCGGTCCGCTGCCCGGTGCTGCTGCTGCAGGGGGATCGCGACCGGCTGGTGCCGGTGGCCGTGGCCCGGGCCGCCGCGCGCGCCCACCCCGACTGGACGCTGGCGGTGCTGCCGGGCATCGGCCACGTGCCCCAGCTCGAGGCGCCCGGCGAGACGGCCGGGCTGATCACCGGCTGGCTCGGCCAAAGGGCCCCGGCGGGCCCGCTGAGCCGCCCGGACGCGAGCCGGGCCGTCAAGGACGCGCGGACGGGCAGCAGTTTAAGAGCCGCCATCGCCACCGGCCGCGAGCGCGTCAGAAAGTCGGCCGCCCGGGCGCGCAGCCGGGCAGGCCGCCGGGCCGCCCGCAGGGGCCCAAGGTCCGCCCGTTTACGGGATTAACGCCCTGGCTGTCCCGTTCATCCTGGCTGAGGCTGGCGGGCAGAACCTGGCCACCGGCGAACGCCGCCGCTGGCCGCCAGCTGGGCCCGCGCGTTCAAAAGGGCCTGAGAACGCCGGCGTCACCGCCGACTACGACGCCGCGCCCGACCTGGACGTCCTGGTCGGCGGGATCGGCCGCAGCCTGGCCGAACTCCGCGCACGCCAATAGAACTCCCCGGCGGGGGAAAATATACTGCCGCTGTCCGCGCCGAGAGCGCACCCGCTGCCGCGGTGGCCAGGCCAGGCGCAGACGGTGGGAGGCGTCATGGCTGCCGTCGTCCTGGGCACCGGGCGGGACAACCCCCGTGCCCGCATCGGTCTCGTCCTCGGGGCGGGCGGCCTGACCGGCGCGGCCTGGATGACCGGCGCGCTGCCTGCGTTGCAGCAGTGGCTGCCGCGGCCGGCCGGGGACGTCGAGGTGATCGTCGGCACGAGCGCGGGCAGCGTGCTGGCCGCCGGCCTCCGCTGCCAGGCCAGCATCGAGGAAATGATCGGCTTCCAGCGCGGCGACGCCGTTCCCGGGCTGGCGGGCCTGCCCGCGATCCAGGATGGCCCGCTGCCGCCGGTGCCGCAGCCGCGGATGGGCTCGCCGCTGCTGTGGTGCACCGCGCTGCTCACGCCGCACCGCGTGCACCCCCGGGTCAGCGCCAGCGCGTGGCTCCCGCACGGCCGCGGCCGGCACACCGCGCTGCGCGCCACAGTCCACCACCTGCAGGCCCGGCACTACGCCGCCCGCGGTGCCGCGCACCCCTGGGCCGACGGGCGGACCTGGATCGTCGCGGTCGATTACGACTCGGGCCAGCGGGTCGTGTTCGGCCGCCCCGGGGCCCCCGCCGCCCCGCTCCCGGACGCGGTCGTCGCGTCGTGCTCCATTCCCGGCTGGTACCGGCCGGCCCGGATCGGCGGCCGCCGCTACGTCGACGGCGGGATCCGTTCCCCGACGTCGCTGAGCCTGCTGGCCGAGGCCGGGGTGGACGAGGTGTACGTACTCGCGCCGATGGCCAGCACGGCCCCGGGCGCGCCGCGCAAGCTGCACGAGCGGCTGGAACGGGCCGTGCGCAGCGTGGCCACCCATTCGCTGCTGCGCGACGCCCGCCGGCTGCACGCTCGCGGTATCACGGTCACCGTGCTCACCCCCGGCGCCGAGGACCTGGCCGCGATGGGCGTCAACCCGATGGACGCCCGGCGCCGGGCGGCCGTGCTGGAGACGTCGCTGCGCACCTCACCGGCCGCGCTCGCGCACCCGCTACGCGAGAACCTCAGCTAATACTGAGGTCGACGGAGAGGCCGATGCCCGGGACGCAAATTCCGGACGGCATCCTGGGAACGACTGCCCGGCTCGATCATTAGGAGGAGGTGAGCCATCGTGGCCGGCCATGACCATCAGCACGTGCACGGCGGCGCGGGGGTCGTCCGGGACGCCGCTTTCTGGGACGAGCGCTACCGCTCCGCCCCCGCGCTGTGGAGCGGGGAGCCGAACCCGCAGCTCGTCGGGGAGGTGAGCGGCCTGCGGCCCGGCCGGGCCCTGGACGTCGGCTGCGGGGAGGGCGCCGACGCGGTCTGGCTGGCCCGGCGCGGCTGGCAGGTCACGGCTGCGGACCTCTCCGTGGTGGCCCTGGAGCGCGCCGCCGCCCACGCCGCCCAGGCCGGTACGGACATCAGCGGCCGGATTTCCTGGCAGCAGGCCGATCTGATCACCTGGGCCCCGGACGCCGGCCGTTACGACCTGGCGGCCATGCACTTCGTGCACCTGCCGCCCGCGGACCGCGGGGCCGTGTTCCGCCAGCTGGCCGCGGCCGTGGCCCCGGGCGGCACCCTGCTCGTCGTCGCGCATCACCCCTCCGACCTGGAGATCCCTGGCCTGCGCACGGCCGGCCCGGGCTTCCCGCCGCCCGGCCCGGAGCTGTTCTTCACCGGCGACGAGATCGCCGCCGCGATCGGTGCCGACCGCCCGGCAGGCCCGGGTGACCCGGGGTGGCGGATCGTGGTGAACGAGGCCCGCGCCCGGGAGGCCACGCATCCGGACGGCGGCACCGTCACCATCCGCGACACCATCTTCCGGGCCGAGCGGCCGCCCGGGCCTAGCGCGCTTCCGGGCCGAGCGGCCCGCCCGGGCCTAGCGCGCCCGTGACCCGGCGTCCCGAGACGTGAGCCGCCCCGCCAAGATAAGGGCATGCGGATAGCCGATTCAGTGGCCCTGGTCACCGGGGCCGGGCGCGGGCTCGGCCGGGCCTTCGTCCAGGAACTGGCCGGCCGGGGCGCCCGGGCCATCTACGCGGCGGCGCGGGACCCGTCCGCCGTGACCGGCCCCGGCATCCCGGTCGCCCTGGACATCACCGACCCGGAGCAGGTGGCCGCCGTGGCCCGGGACTGCGCGGACGTCACGCTGCTCGTCAACAACGCCGGCGTGATGACGCTCAGCTCGCTGATCGGCGCGCCGACCATGGACGGTGCCCGCCAGGAGATCGGCACTAACTACCTGGGCACGCTGAGCATGTGCCGCACGTTCGCTCCGGTGCTGGCGGCCAACGGCGGCGGCGCGATCGTCAACATGCTGTCGGTGGTGAGCTTCTTCACCAACCCGGCCAACGGCAGTTACGGCGCGTCCAAGGCGGCCGAATGGGCGCTGACCAACGGCATCCGGATCGAGCTGGCTCACCAGGGTACGCAGGTCATGGGGGTGCACGCCGGCTATATCGACACCGAGATGGCCCGGGACCTGGCCGGGAGCGCGCCGAAGATCAGCCCCGCCGACGTCGCCCGGCAGGTTGCCAACGCGGTCGAGGCGGGGGCGGTAGAGGTCCTGGCCGACGCGCGGACCCGCCGGATCAAGAGCCTGCTGCCGGACGACCACGAGAAGATCTACCCGGACGTCCAGGCCGCCTGGGACGCCAGCCACCCGCCCGCCGGGCCCGCCGCGCCCCGGCAGAACGCTACGTAAGCCGCTCTTCCAGGTGCACGGTGACGCGATCGCCTGCGCTCTTCCCGATCGCCGCGCGGATGTCGCCGGCGACCGGCAGCTTGTGCCGCCCGTCGCCCAGGGCCATGAACGAGCTGCGGAACGGATGCCCGTCGATCGTGCCCCGCACCTTGACCAGCCCCCGTGTGCCGAAGAACTCGGCCGAGCCCGGCATCACCACGTACGTGTGGCCGCCCTTGGCCGGGCTCTTCTCCAGGATCGCCGAGAACTGCCGGTCCAGCCGCACCGCAGCCCGTTCAGTCATGATCATCACTTTCCTTCCGGCCGCCCGCCGGCTCGCCCGTTCACGGTCATAGCGGTCGCGGTCATAGGGGTCGCGGTCATAGGGGTCGCGGTCATAGGGGTCGCGGTCATAGGGGTCGCGGTCATAGAGGTCACGGTCATAAAGGTCACGGTCATAAAGGTCACGGTCATAAATGAGACGGCCGGGGCCAGCGGATCTCATCTATGGTGGCGTCACCAGCGCTCCGACGGGAGGTGGCCCGTGCTCGACGGCCTCAGCCACGACGATGGCGAGCCGCCCTCGGTCGGTCTCGTCCCGCCGGGGGCATCCTGGGCGGACGTGTACGACCACATCAAGATCGCGCACGACTTCCTGCTGGTAAAGGAGGCGGACGGCGAGTACGCCGGGGCGTACTGGACCGGCACGGACATGGTCGTCGTCGGCGACCTGGGCCCCGACCCGGACGAGGCGCTGGATGACTTCCGTGAGCAGCTCCGCCAGCGCGGTGAGCTCTAGCTCCGGTACCGGAAGCGAAGGCCTCAGTCCAGGAGCGCCTGGTAGACCAGCTGGCGCAGCTGGGAGCGGATCGGGTAGCTGCTGGACGGCAGGAGCTGGGTGAAGAACGAGACGGTCAGCTCCTCGGCCGGGTCGATCCAGAATGCCGTGCTCGCGGCGCCGCCCCAGGTCAGTTCGCCCTCGGAACTGATGACCTTCCCCGGCACCGGGTCGATGGTGACGGCGAAGCCCAGCCCGAAGCCGACCCCCAGGAACGGGGTCTCGGCGTAGAGCGGCCGGCCGAACGTTTTCAGGTCGGCGTTGCCCGGCAGGTGGTTGCGCGCCATGTAGCGCACCGTCCGCGGGCCGAGCAGGCGCACGCCGTCCAGTTCCCCGGCCGGGCTGTCCGGCCGTCCCAGCAGCATCTGGGTGAACCGGTCGTAGTCCGCCGCCGTGGACAGCAGGCCGCCGCCCCCGGCGAGCAGGGCCGGCGGCTTGAGCGCCAGCGCGCCGAGCGCGTCCAGCCGGGCCGCCCGGCCGTTGGCTCCCCGGGTGTACAGCGCGGCCAGCCGGGCGGTGTCGCCGGTCCAGAACGTGGTGTCCGTCATGCCCAGCGGGCGGAAGATCCGCTCCGCGAAGAACTCGTCCAGCCGCTGCCCGCTGGCGACCTCCACCACGCGGCCCAGCACCTCGGTGGACACCGAGTAGTTCCATTCGGCGCCGGGCTGGAACAGCAGCGGCAGCCCGGCCCAGACGTCGCAGGCCTGGGCCAGGTCCATGCCAGGCGGCCAGTCCCACTCGAACCCGGCGGCCCGGTACATCGCGTCCACCGGATGCGCGCGGTGGAACCCGTAGGTGAGGCCGGAGGTGTGCGTGAGCAGGTGCCAGATCCGCACCGGCTCGGTGGCCGGGACCGTGACCGCCTTCAGGTCGGACCCGCCGTCGAAGACGCGTATGTCGGCGAAGGAGGGGATGAACGTGCTGACCGGATCGGTGAGCTCGAAGGCCCCCTCCTCGAACAGCATCATCGCGGCGACGGAGGTGATGGGCTTGGTCATCGAGTAGATCCGCCACAGCGTGCCGGTCTCCACCGGGCGGCCGGCCTCCAGGTCGCGTGACCCGTGGCTGGCCACGTAGGCCAGACGGCCGCGCCGGTTCACGGTGATCAGCCAGCCGGGCAGCCGCCCGTCGTCCACGTAGCCGCGGAAGTGCCGCCCGATCCGCTCCAGCCGGTCCGGGTCCAGGCCCACCTCGGCCGGGTCCACCTCAGCCTTGAGCTCACTCATCACCGCACCCTCTCACCGCCCTCGCCTGCCTCTAGTAAACCGCCCGGTAACGTCCTCAGCGATCCCGGAGGTTCCTGCGGCGATAGGCGAGGCTCCCGGCGCCGGCCAGCAGGGCCGCCCCGCCCAGGCCGAACAGCAGGATGTCCCGGACCCCGGCCGTGCCGCCGCCGCCGGTGGAGGGCGCGCCGACCGGCACCGGGCTGGCGGACTGGGTGGCGGACGCGAACGGAGCCGGCTGCACGGGTACGGGTGACGGCGACGCCGAGGCACCGGCCGAGGCACCGGCCGACGGGCGCGAACTGGGGGCCCGGGCGGTGACGAAACTGTCGGTCGGCGTCCCCGAGGCCGACGTGCTCCCGGCCGCCGCCGCGCCGCTCGGCGTGGAGCAGGCCGTGGTGGTGGCGAGGATGGCCAGGGCGGCGCAGCCGGCCGCGGTCAGCCGCCCGCCGGGCCGGGTTCCAGCAATGGCCGTACGCGCCCTCATGGAACCTCCCCGTACGGGTGCGCCATAAGGGTGCGGCGCAGGCATTGGCCAATTTTTCACTGGAATATTAGGCTACGCGAGCAGAACAGTATGCGAAAGACACGGGGAGTGGCGTTGGCGGATCCCGAGTGGCGACGCATATATGGCTTCCGCGTCGTTATATCGGCCCCATCGGGCGTCGCGCCGCCGCCGCGCCGGCCGTTGCGGGCCCGGCTGGCCGGATTCGCCGGCGCGGCGTTCATCCTGACCGGGGTCATCGCGATCGGTGTCGCGATCGGTGCCCAGGTGCACGCGCCGCAGCCGGTATCCGCGGGGACCACCGGGGGCGGCCCCGGGCCGTCGCTGGAGCGCTCGCTGCCGGTATCGGTCGACATCCCCGCGATCGGCGTGAGTTCCAGCCTGCTGAGCCTGGGCCTCAACCAGGACGGCACGATCCAGGTGCCGTCGCTGACCTCGGCGGCCGATGAGGCGGCGTGGTACAAGTACTCGGCCACGCCCGGCCAGCGGGGGACGTCGGTCATCGAGGGTCACCTCGACACGTATCAGGGGCCGGCCGTGTTCTTCCGGCTCGGGGCACTGCGGCCCGGGAACCAAATCAACGTGACGCTCGCCAACGGGATCACCGCCGTTTTCCGCGTTACCGGCGTGCGCGAGTACACCAAATCCGATTTTCCGGCGAAAACCATTTACGGCGGCACCGGGTACGCGGCCCTGCACCTCATTACCTGCGGCGGCGCTTTCGACTACACCAGCCATCACTACCTGAGCAGCACCGTGGTATTCGCGACCCTGACGTCCTATAGCCCCGCGCGGTTAACGGGTTCCGTCTCGGCCAGCCGGGCGTGCAGCCGGTCCCTGATCTCCTCGGGCGTGTAGGCGCGGCGGCGCCGTTCCGCGCGGGCGATCACCACCCCGGTCGCGGCCACGCCGGCGAAGCCCAGCCCCAGGATTTTCCACCCGCGTCCCTTTGGCCAATGCATGATCCCTAGGCTACGACCGTGCCGCCTCTCACTCTCGACGACGCGGCCGGGCTGACCCGGACCGGCGACGTGTGGCTGTTCCGCGGCCGCACCGCAGCGGACCGCGCGATCCAGGTCGCGACCAACAGCCCGGTCAACCACGTCGGCATGTCGGTGGTCCTGGAGGACCTCCCGCCGCTGATGTGGCACGCCGAGCTGGGGCGGTCACTGCCGGACCTGTGGTCGGGGAACCGCCAGCGCGGCGTTCAGCTGCACGACCTGCGGGACGCGGTGACGGTCTGGGCGGCCAGGTACGGGCAGCGGGCCTGGCTCCGCCAGCTCGAGCCGCCGGCCGGCCGCCAGATGGAGGACGCCGTGCTGCGCACGATCGCGCGGCTGGACGGAACGCCGTTCCCGTCCACGGCCGGGCTCGCGTCCCGCTGGCTGCTCGGCCGGGTACCGCCGGCCCGGGTGCGCGCCCGGGGACGGGACGGCGCCGGCGAGGCCAGCCTGGAGACGGCCTACTGTGCCGAGGTGCTCGCCGCCACGTACCAGGCCATGGGGCTGCTGTCCGGGCGGCGCCGGCCGAACTGGTACGACGCGGGCCGGTTCTGGAGCGGCGACGACCTCCGGCTGTCCGGCGGCTACCGGCTGTCGGGTGAGGTCGCCGTCACGATCGAGGCGGCAGCGATCGCGGAGGCAGGGCGCGGCGCACCGCCTCGACCTGGCCCCTGACCGAGCAGCAGGCCGGGATGCGCGTGCACCCGGCCGGCGCCGCGTCGTCGGTCTTCACGACGACCGGAAGTTCCGGGTACCACCACCGGATGTCCGCTGCCACGCCGGACGCCGGATCGAGGCCGTGCAGCACGACGTCGGCGCCGGCCAGCACCTCGCAGTCCGCGCCGCGCAGCAGCGGGCAGGACCCGGGGCCGACGGCTTCCCCGGCGGCTTCCCCGGCGGCCGGGCCCGAGCAGTACGCCACGTCGAAGCCCGCGTCCCGGAACGCGGCGAAGTCGGAGATCTCCAGGGCCGGGTGGCTGTCCTCGATGAGCACACGGGGACGGCTGCCGGTGCTGGGCGGCGAATACCAGGTCCGCCGGGAAACGCGCTGCTTCATGGCACCCTCCTCGCGTACGCGCCTGCCCCCAAGGGAGCCTCCCGGGCAGCCCGCCACGGCAGGGCCGTTGGTCCCGTCCGGGGTCATCTGTCCTGGTAGCGTGGCGGCGTGATCGGCCCCGTGGTCAGCGTTTCCTGGTGGCGGCGCCGCCGCGATGCGGTGGTGCTCGCCGACGTCCGCTGGTACCTGGACGGCCGCCCGGGGCGGGACGCGTACGGCACCGGGCACCTGCCCGGCGCGGTCTTCGTGGACCTCGACCGCTGGCTGGCCGCCGCGGCCAGCCCGGAGGAAGGCCGGCACCCGCTGCCGGACCCGGCGGTCTTCGCCGCGGGCATGGCCCGGCTCGGCATCGCGGACGGGACGACCGTCGTGGCCTACGACGACGCCGGGGGCACGGTGGCGGCCCGGCTGGTCTGGATGCTCCGGGTCACGGGACACCCGGCGGCGCTGCTTGACGGCGGCCTCCAGGCCTACGACGGCCCGCTGGAGCAGGCGGCACCGGACCGCCCGCCCGCGGTGTTCACCCCGCGTCCCTGGCCCGCGGACCGGCTGGCCCGCCTCGAAGACGCCGCCGGCCCGGGCCGCGTCGTCCTCGACGCCCGCGACCGGGCCCGCTACCGCGGCGACCTGGAGCCCGTCGACCCCCGGCCCGGGCACATCCCCGGCGCCCGGAGCCTGCCCTGCCGGGAGAACCTCGCGGCCGACGGCACGTTCCTGCCGGCCGCCCGTCTCCGGGAGCGGCTGGCCGAGGCCGGCGTGACCAGCGCGGCCGGGGTCATCAGCTACTGCGGCTCGGGCGTGACCGCGTGCCACAACCTGCTGATGCTGGAGCACGCCGGCCTGGGGGAGGGGCGGCTGTACCCGGGCTCCTGGTCCCAGTACAGCCACACCACCGGCCCCGCCGCCCTGGGTGACGCGCCTGGGTGACACCCCCGGCCGGCCCATCCCTGAACCAGTCCCGGCCGGGCGCAAACGGCCGGGCGGGTGGCAGATGCACACGTAGCCGGGCAGGCTTTCTGCCGTGACCACATACGCTGACTTCTTCGAGGGCGCGGCGACCGTGGCGGGCGCGCTCATCGGCCTGCTGTTCGTCGCCCTGTCGCTCTCGCCGGAACGGCTGCGTGATGCCCGGTCGGTCGAGCATCAGGCGATCGCCGCCACCGCCTTCACCGCCCTGGTCGACGCGCTGTTCATCTCGCTGATCGGGCTGCAGCCGGGCGGCGGGCTTGACTACGGCGCGGTCATCTTCGGCGCGCTCGGCCTCAGCAGCGCGATCGGCCTGGCGCTGCGGCTGTGGCGGTCCCGCCATCTGGGGCACCTCAGCAACCGCTGGCCCCTCTTCCTGGGCATCATCATGGCCGTCTATGCCGCCCAGCTGGTCAGCGGCATCGTCCCCGCGACCCCGGCTGGCGCGGCCGACCGGACCGCGACGTTCGTCTACGTCATGTTCGGTGTCGGCATCGCCCGCTCCTGGCAGCTGCTGGGCCTGAGGGGCGGCGGCCTGCTGGACGAGCTCGGCGCGACCTTCACCCCGCAGATCCGCGGGACCCTGACCCCGCCGGCCTCGGGAGGAGGAGCCCGTCTCCTCCCGATGACCCGCCGGCCGGGCGGGACGGAGGCACCAGATGACGCAGGCCGCCGGCGGCCCCGGCCAGCCCGCCGCGGCCCGCGGGCCGCGCGTTCCCGGCGCAACCGGCGCGGCGCCGGCCCGTCATCCGCTGGCGCCGCTCACCGCCGGGGAGACGGCCGCCGCGGCCCGGCTCGCGCTGGACGCCTGCCCCGGCGCCCGCCTGGTGTACTGTGCGCTGGAAGAGCCGCCCCGTGAGACGGTGCTCGGCTGGGACGGCGGCGCCGTGTCCCGGCGGGTGCGGTGCGTCCTGTACGAGCGGCCCGCCCGGATGACCTGGCTGGTGACCGTGGCGCTGGACACCCGCGCGGTGGTCAGCCGCGTCCCGGCGCCCGGCGTGCAGCCGCCGATCATGTCCGAGGAGTGGACCGGCAACGCGGACCAGATCAAGGCCGATCCGGGCTTCCGCGCGGCCCTGGCGCGGCGCGGGATCACCGACCTGGCCCAGGTCCAGGTCGACCCGTGGCCGGCCAGCAACTTCGGGCTGTCGGTGGACCGCTCCGGGCGCCGGCTCGCCCGCGGTGTCGCCTACGTGCTGGACGGGCCCGGCAGCAACCCCTACGCCCGGCCCGTGGAGAACCTGGTGGCCATCCTGGACCGCGACACCGGCGAGGTCATCGAGCTGATCGACGGCGACGTGGTGCCCATCCCGGCCGCCCCGGGCCGGTACGACGCCGCCAGCGTCGGCGCCCGGCGCGAGCTGGCGCCGCTGGAGATCCGCCAGCCGGACGGGCCCGGCTTCACCGTCGACGACGGGCAGCTTCGCTGGGGGCCCTGGCAGCTGCGGGTGTCGATGCACCCGATCGAGGGCCTCGTGCTGCATGAGATCTGCTACATCGAGGGCGGCCGGGCCCGGCCCGTGCTGTACCGGGCCAGCATGGCCGAGATGATCGTGCCCTACGGGTCGACGGCGCCCAGCCACTGGTGGAAGAACGCGTTCGACGCCGGCGACGCCGGCCTCGGCAAGACGGCCGCCTCGCTCGGCCCCGGCTGTGACTGCCTGGGCGAGGTCGTCTACCTGAACGCCGTCACCACGGAGGAAGACGGCACCGCGAACGTCCTGGAGAACGCCATCTGCCTGCACGAGGAGGACTACGGGATCCTCTGGAAACACGTGGACGCCCCGAACGAGGCCGCCGAGGTGCGCCGGTCCCGCCGGATGGTCGTCTCCTTCATCGCTACCGTCGGCAACTACGAGTACGGCTTCTTCTGGTACTTCTACCTCGACGGCACGATCCAGGCCGAGGTCAAGCTGACCGGCATCATCCAGACGCAGGCGACCGAGCGCGGCGCGCGGGTTCCTTACGCGAACCCGGTCACCCCGGAACTGGCGGGCCCGCACCACCAGCACCTGTTCTGTTTCCGGCTCGACATGTCCGTCGACGGCCCGGCGAACTCCGTCTATGAGGTGGACGCGATCGGTGTCCCGTTCGGTCCGGACAATCCCTACGGCAACGCGTTCACCTACCGCGCCACCCTGCTGGAGACCGAGGCCGCCGCGCAGCGGCTGGCGGCGCCGGACCGAGCCCGTTACTGGAAGATCGTCAATCACGGGTCGCTGAACGCCTGCGGCGAGCCGGTCGCCTACACGCTCATCCCGCAGCCCAGCGCGCCGCTGCTGGCCCAGGACGCGGCGCCGGTCACCGCGCGCGCCACGTTCGCCACCCGGCACCTGTGGGTCACCCCGGCCCGGCCGGACGAGCGCCGCCCGGCCGGTGAGTTCCCGAACCAGAGCCCCGGCGGGGACGGCCTGCCCGCCTGGACGGCCGCGGACCGGCCGGTCACCGACACCAGCATCGCGGTCTGGCACACGGTCGGCACGACCCACTTCTGCCGCCCGGAGGACTTCCCGGTGATGCCCGTCGAGTACGTGGGCTTCACGCTGAAGCCGTTCGGTTTCTTCGACCGCAATCCCGCCCTTGATCTGGCCCCACCTGGCGATTGTCAGCCGTGATCCCGCCCGTTGGCCGCCGCCCGTTACGCGGCGAGCGGACACCGCGAGGGGGCATTCCGGGCAGCGGGAACTTACGATGGCTGGGTATGCCCGCATCAGTGACGCCGCGGACGACGTATCCCGCCCCGACGAACCCCACGGAGCGCCCATGCCGCCGAACGCCCCCGCCGACGCGGGACGCGTCGCGATCCTGACCGTCGACGACGATCCGGACGTGTCCCGCGCGGTGGCCCGTGACCTCCGGCGCCGTTACGGCAGCCAGTACCGGATCGTGCGCGCGGAGTCCGGCCAGTCCGCGCTGGACGCCCTGCACGAGCTGAAGCTGCGCGGCGACCAGGTCGCGGTCATCCTGGCCGACTACCGGATGCCGCAGATGAACGGCGTCGAGTTCCTGGAACGCGCGATGGACGTGTACCCCGGCGCCCGGCGCATCCTGCTCACCGCCTACGCCGACACCGGCGCCGCCATCGACGCGATCAACGTCGTCGACCTCGACCATTACCTGCTCAAGCCCTGGGATCCGCCGGAGGAGAAGCTGTACCCGGTGGTGGACACGCTGCTGGAGACCTGGCGGTCCTCCGACCATCACGTGATCCCGGAGATCAAGGTCATCGGGCACCGCTGGTCGGCGCGGTCCTCCGAGGTGCGCGAGTTCCTGGCCCGCAACCAGGTGCCCTACCGCTGGTTCTCCGCCGAGGAGCCGGAGGGCAGGCGGCTGCTGGAGGCGGCCGACGAGGACGGGCTCACGCTGCCCGTGGTGATCACGCTAGAGCACGAGGTCCTGGTCGCGCCGTCGGACGCGGAACTGGCCGGTCACGTGGGTCTGGCCACCACCCCGTCGGCCGACTTCTACGACCTCATCGTGATCGGCGGCGGCCCGGCCGGCCTCGGCGCGGCCGTGTATGGCGCGTCCGAAGGCCTGCGGACCGTGCTGCTGGAGCGGACCGCGACCGGCGGCCAGGCCGGCCAGAGCTCCCGGATCGAGAACTACCTGGGGTTCCCGGACGGGGTCTCCGGCTCGCAGCTGACCACCCGGGCCCGGCGGCAGGCGGCCAAGTTCGGTGCCGAGGTGCTCACCACCCGCGAGGTGACCGGCCTGGAGGTCAACGGCTCGGCCCGGACCGTCCGCTTCTCCGACGGGTCCGCGCTGGACGCGCACAGCGTGATCCTGTCCACCGGGGTGGAGTACCGGCGGCACGGCGCGCCGGGGCTGGAGGCGCTGACCGGCTGCGGGGTCTACTACGGCTCCGCGCTGACCGAGGCGGCCGGCTGCGCCGGCAACGACGTCTACATCGTGGGCGCCGCCAACTCTGCCGGGCAGGCCGCGGTCTACCTGGCCCGCGGCGCCCGGTCGGTAACCATCCTGGTCCGCGGGCCGTCCTTGACCAAGTCCATGTCGCACTACCTCATCGAGCAGGTCAACAGCGTCCCGAACATCACCGTGCGCACCTGCACCGAGGTCGTCGGCGCCCGCGGCGGCGACCACCTGGAGGGCCTCACGCTCCGCGACGCCAACACCGGCGCCACCGAAGAGGTCGACGCGTCCTGGCTGTTCGTCTTCATCGGGGCCGCGCCGCTGACCGGCTGGCTGGACGGCGTGGTGCTGCGCGACGAGCACGGCTTCGTGCTGGCCGGCCCCGATCTGGCCATCGGCGGTGAGCAGCCGGCGGAATGGCCGCTGGACCGTCCGCCTTATCACCTGGAGACCAGCGTTCCCGGCGTATTCGTGGCCGGCGACGTCCACGCCGAATCCGCCAAGCGCGTCGCCTCCGCCGTCGGTGAGGGCGCCATGGCCGTCATGCTCGTTCATCGTTATCTGGAGAAGCTGTGACCGCAGACCAGTCCCAGCCCAGCCCGGCCGCCTGCCGGCCGGACGAGCTGCGTTCCCTCTTCCTGTTCGAGAAGCTGAGCCCGGACCAGCTGGAGTGGCTGTGCCAAGAGGGCCGCGTCGAGACGATCCCGGCCGGCCCCGTGTACACCGAGGGCGATCCGGCCACCTGCTTCTACGTCCTGCTCGAGGGAACCCTGGTGCTGCTGCGCCGGGTGGGCGACGACGACATCGAGGTGAACCGGACCTCCAACCGCGGCGTCTACGCGGGCGCGTTCCAGGCCTACCTGGGTGAGCGGGCCCCCAAGGTGTACAACAGCTCGCTGCGGGTGACCGTGCCGTCCCGCTTCTTCGTGCTGGACGCGGCCTGCTTCGCCGAGATGATGACCACCTGGTTCCCGACCGCCGTGCACCTGCTGGAGGGCGCGTTCTTCGGTAACAAGGCGGCTAACCAGGCCGTCAGCCAGCGGGAGCGGCTGCTGGCCCTGGGCTCACTGTCGGCCGGCCTGACCCACGAGCTGAACAATCCCGCCGCCGCCGCGGTCCGGGCCACGTCGGCGCTGCGCGAGCGGGTCGCCGGGATGCGGCACAAGCTCGGCATGCTGACCAAGAAGTCCTACCATCAGGACACGCTGGACAGCCTGATGGATGTGCAGGAACGGGCCGTGGAGCGGGTCTCCAAGGCGCCGGTGCTCGGCCCGATGGAGGCCTCCGACGCCGAGGACGCGATCGCCGACTGGCTCGACGGGTACGGCATCGAGGGCGCCTGGAACCTGGCGCCGGTCCTGGTCCAGGCCGGGCTGGACACCGAATGGCTTGATGCGGTGGCCGACATCGTGGGACCGGACGGCCTGGAAGGCGCGGTCCGGTGGCTGACCTACACGGTCGAGACCGAGCTGCTGATGAACGAGATCCAGGACTCCACCGGCCGGATCATGCACCTGGTCGGCGCGGCCAAGCAGTACTCCCAGCTGGACCGGGCCCCGTACCAGGAGGTCGACGTGCACGACCTGCTGGACAGCACGCTGCTGATGCTCGGCGCCAAGATCGGCCCGGACATCACGGTGGTCAAGGACTACGACCGGACGCTGCCGAGGATCCCCGCGTACGCGGCCGAGCTCAACCAGGTCTGGACGAACCTGATCGACAACGCCGTCTCCGCCATGGGCGGGCACGGCCGGCTCACCGTGCGCACCGCGATGGACCGCGACAAGCTGCTCGTCGAGTTCGGCGACACCGGCCCGGGTGTCCCGGCCGATATCCAGTCGCGTATCTTCGAGCCGTTCTTCACCACCAAGCCGGTCGGCGAGGGCACCGGGCTGGGGCTCGACATTTCCTGGCGGATCATCGCCAAGAAGCACCACGGGGAGATCAACGTTTTCTCATCCCCCGGCGACACGAAGTTCCGGGTCTGGCTGCCCCTGACGGCCCCAGAGCGAGACAGCGCCCCGGAGACCGGCAGCGCCGCGGACGGCGCCCCGGAGACCAGCAGCGCCCCGGAGACCAGCAGCGCCCCGGACGGCGCCCCGGACACGAACAGGAAGGAGACCGCATGAGCAGCGAGGTACCCGGCGTCGACCCGTCCGTGCCACCCAGCGGGAACGGCTGCGTCGAGTGCAACGCGACGGGCGGCTGGTGGTTCCACCTGCGGCGGTGCGCCCAGTGCGGGCACATCGGCTGCTGCGACTCCTCGCCGTCCCAGCATGCCAGCGTGCACGCCAAGGAGACCGGCCACGCGGTCATCCAGAGCTTCGAGCCGCACGAGGAGTGGTTCTGGAGCTACCCGGACGACCGGCTGTACGAGCGCGGACCCGAGCTGGCGCCGCCGCACCATCACCCGGTCAGCCAGACCACGCCCGGCCCGGCCGACCGGGTCCCCGCCGACTGGCAGGCCCACCTGCACTACTAGCTCGCCACCAGCCACTCCAGGCCCACGAGCCGCACCAGGCCCACCACCAGCCACTCCAGGCCCACGAGCCGCACCAGGCCGACCACCAAGCCCACCAGCCGCACCAGGCCCGGCCGCTCCTCAGGCCACGCCAGGCTCGTCCGTTCACCAGTCCATCGATGTGCTGGTGAAATGGCTCAGCGTGTCGACGTCATCAGGCTGGTAGACGTGCCGCGGCGGGGTCTCGAACGTCGCGTACGGCGTCACCCGCAGCACGATCCGCTTCTCCTCGCGCGCCATCTTCTCGATCGCCGGGATCTTGACCGCGGGCATCGGCTCGCCGGCCATCAGGTCGATGACCCGGCGCAGCATGTCGGCCCCCTGGGCCGGGTCGTCTTCCCGCTTCGCCATCCCGTAGACCTGCAGGTACGTCACGGGCCACTGCTCGTTCAGCACGCAGATGCTCACGCGGGGATCCCGCTGCACGGCCTTGGCCTTGGCCCGCTCGGCCATGGTGGAGATCAGCATGTCGTCGCCGTCCATGACGTAGTAGACGATGGTCATGGCCGGCCCATGCTCCCGGCGGTTATAGCCGAAGACACAGGTCCGGTGGTCCCTGACAAACTGCCGGCGTTCCTCGCGATTCATCCTCTGCCTGCTCCTTGCGAACGTTTGCGGACCTCTAGTCTCGCGCGTACCGGCTGACCGCTCCGCAGCCGGGGGCCGTAACGTAGGCGCATGCGCGCATGGGTTGTGGCCAAGCCCGGGCCAATGTCGTCCGGGCCACTGGAACTGACCGACCGGCCGGTCCCCGAACCCGGTCCGGGCCAACTGCTGATCAAGGTCATCGCGTGCGGCGTCTGCCGTACCGACCTGCACCTGGCCGAGGGTGACCTGCCGCCGCACCACCCGCGGATGACCCCCGGCCACGAGGTCGTCGGGCAGGTCACGGCGACCGGCCCGGGCACCACCCGGTTCCGGGCCGGTGACCGGGTCGGCGCGGCCTGGCTGGCCGGCACCGACGGGTCGTGCCGGTTCTGCCGCCGCGGCCAGGAGAACCTCTGCCCGGGATCCACCTACACCGGGTGGGACATCCACGGCGGGTACGCCGAGTACCTCACCGTGGCGGATGCCTTCGCGCACCCGCTCCCGGGCGGCTTCAGTGACACGGAGGTCGCGCCGCTGCTGTGCGCGGGCATCATCGGCTACCGGGCCCTGGTTCGCGCCGAAGTCCCGCCGGGCGGCACTCTCGGCATCTGGGGGTTCGGCGGCTCGGCCCACTTGGCCGCGCAGGTCGCCATGGCCCAGGGCGCCCAGGTGCACGTCTTCACCCGCGCGCCCGCCGCGCGTGACCTGGCCCGCAGCCTGGGCGCGGCATCGGTCCAGGACTCGTTCGACCCCTCACCGGTGCCGCTGGACTCGGCCATCCTGTTCGCCCCGGTCGGCAGCATCGTGCCCGCGGCGCTGGCCGCGCTGGACCGCAACGGGACGCTCGCGATCGCCGGGATCTACCTGACCGACATCCCGTCGCTCAACTACGAGAAGCACCTGTTCCAGGAACGGAACCTGCGCAGCGTCACCTCCAACACACGCGGCGACGCCCAGGAGTTCCTCACCCTGGCCGAACGCCTCAAGATCAAGGTGACGACGACCCCGTACCCGTTCAGCCAGGCGGACCAGGCCCTCGCCGACCTCGAAGCCGAACGCGTCCACGGCGCTGCCGTGCTGCAGATGTGAGCGCCGCCGCCGCCCGTCCCGCGGCAGCACAGACATCCGCTCCCGCTGCGGCCGCGTCATGAGCATTCTTAACTTTCCGCTGGCCGCTGTCTTTACGGCGCTGACGGTCCTGCTCTTCGCGTTCGGGGTACGGCGGCTGCTCGGCCTGCCACTGTCGGCGTTCCGCACGCTGCTGGCCGGGCTCATCGCCTTCTTCAGCGCCTCGCCCATCATCCTGGCCCTCGGCGGTTCATCGGTCAGCAGGTCGCGGACCACCCTTCCCGGCCTGCTGTTCGTTCTCCTGGGCGTGGTCATCGCGCTGCTGGTGGGCATGGTCTTTCTCGTCGTCTCCGAGGCCCTGGTGCCGTCCGGGTCACTGCCCGGCCCGCTCTACGTGCTGCGCGGCCTTCGCCAGCAGCTGGGCCGCGCCCGCCGTTACTCCCAGATCACCCGGATTCTGATCCGCCGCGGGCTGCTGCCCTATGCGCGCGGCGGCCGCCGCTCGGAGCTGGCCACCTCCGAAGGACGGGCCCGGCTGGCCCGCTCGCTGCGCCTGGCCCTGGAAGATGGCGGGGTCACCTTCGTCAAGCTGGGCCAGGTGCTGTCTACCCGCCGGGACCTGGTCCCGCTCGAGTTCATCAGCGAGCTGAGTCATCTGCAGGATGACGCCCCCCAGGTGCCCTGGCCGCAGATCGAGGAGGTGCTCCGGTCCGAGCTGGGCGCCGAGGTGGACGTGGTGTTCGCGGCCTTCGACCGGGAGCCGATCGCGGCCGCGTCGATCGCCCAGGTCCACGCCGCGACGCTGACCTCGGGGGACCGGGTGGTGGTCAAGGTGTGCCGGCCGGACGTGCGCGGCGTGGTCGACCGCGACCTGGACATCGTGGTCCGGCTGGCGGTCCGGCTGCAGCGCAGTACGGGCTGGGGCCGGGCCGTGGGCACGGTCGAGTTGTCCCACGGGTTCGCCGACGCGCTGCTCGAGGAACTCGACCTGCGGATCGAGGCCCGCAACATGACCGCCGTGGCCACCGCGGCGGCCCAGCGCAGCGCGAGCGTCCGGTTCCCGGTCCCGTACCTGCCGCTGTGCGGGGAGAAGGTCCTCGTCATGGAGTACCTGGACGGGCACCCGCTGGCCACGGCGACGATGCCCGCCGACGAGCGGGCCGCACTGGCTCGTGGCTTGCTGGATACCCTGCTTACTCAGGTCCTGCTGGACGGGACGTTCCACGCGGATCCGCACCCGGGCAACGTGCTGCTGCTCACCGACGGGACGCTGGGCCTGCTCGACTTCGGCTCGGTCGGGCGGATCGACGCGGGGCTGCGCCGCGCGCTGCAGCGTCTGCTGCTGGCCCTGGACCGGGGCGACCCCGCCACGCTGGCCGACGCCCTGCTGGACGTGGTCGAGCGGCCCGAGGATCTCGACGAGCTGCGCCTGGAGCGCACCCTCGGCCGGTTCGCGGCCCGGCACGTCGCGGCCGGGATCACCCCGGACGTCCGGATGTTCACCGACCTGTTCCGCATCGTGGCCGACCACGGTCTGGCCGTGCCGCCGGAGATCGCGGCGGTGTTCCGCGCGCTGGCCACCATGGAAGGCACTCTGACCCAGCTGGCCCCCGGCTTCGACATCGTCACCGAAGCGCGCCGGTTCGCCGCCGAGCGGCTGGCCGAGCAGTTCAGCCCGGACATGCTACGGCAGACGGCGCTGGATGAGCTGGCGTCGCTGCTGCCCATGCTGCGCCGCCTGCCGCGCCGCCTGGACCGGATCGGCGGCGCGCTGGAGACCGGGCGGCTCAGCGTCAACGTCCGCCACCTCGCCAACGCCTCGGACCGCCGGTACATCACCGGGCTGCTGCACCAGGTGCTGCTCGCGTTCCTGGCCGCGTCGTCCGGCATCATCGCCGTGATGCTGATCGGCCTGCACGGCGGGCCGAGCTTCACCCGGACCGTTACCCTGTACGCCTTCTTCGGCTACTGCCTGCTGGTGATCGCCGCCATTCTCGCCGTTCGTGTCCTGGTCCTGGTCTTCCGCCCGTACCCGACGTATCGGGATTGACGATGGATAGCGGAGCCGCGACCCTGGTCGCGTGACCGAAGAGGTGGGGGGGCGGTTCGCGGACCTGTTCCGCGCCACGTACCTGACGTTTCATCGCCGCGACCGCCCGCGTGCCCAGCTGGCCGGCGCGTCCCGTGCCGTCCTGGAACATCTGGCCATGGCGGGCCCGCTCACGATCGGCGAGGCGGCGCTGCACCTGGAGCGCGCCCAGTCCGTCGTCAGCGAGATCGTCAGCCACCTCGTCCAGCAGGGCCTGCTGGAGCGCGAAAGCGACCCGGCCGACCGCCGCCGCACCCTGGTCTGGCTCACCCCCGACGGCCGCGAGACGCTGCGCCGTGATCGTGACGTGCTCGATGTCGCCCGGCTCGGTGCGGCCCTGTCCCGGCTGCCGCCCGGCCAGGCCGACGCCCTGATCGAAGGCCTTTCGGCCCTCATCGGTCAGGCTGCCCCCGCCGGTCAGGCTGCCCCCGCCGGTCAGGCTGCCCCCGCCGGTCAGGCTGCCCCCGCCGGTCAGGCTGCCCCCGCCGGTCAGGCTGCCCCCGCCGGTCAGGCTGCCCCCGCCGGTCAGGCTGCCCCCGCCGGTCAGGCTGCCCCGGCCGGTCAGGCCTCAGCCCGACAGTTCAAGGAGGAGATATGAACGCATCGTGTGAAAGCTGTGGCATGCCCATCGAGACCGGCCGGTACTGCGGTTACTGCACCGACGAATCCGGCGAGCTCCAGTCGTTCGACGAGCGATTTGCCCGCATGGTCGCCTGGCAGGCCCGCCGCAACCCGGCCGCCTCCCGCGAGGACCTGGAACGCCAGACCCTCACCTACATGGCCACCATGCCTGCCTGGCGCGACCACCCCCGCGTCACCGCATCCGGCGACTAGCCCGCGACAACAGCCGGGCCTGGCCGCCCTGTCGACCCTGGCATCCTCTCCCGCCGGGCCGGGCATCCTCTCCCGCCGGGCCGGGCATCCTCTCCCGCCGGGCCGGGCATTCCCTTTGCTCCAGCCGCGCATGCTGCCCGAAAGCTCGCCGATTTGCCTCCCGAACACCTTGCCATTCGATACTATGTTCGATAGGCTGTGGCTATGTGATGGTATCCATCGAGCGGGGCGAGCAGCATGGCAGCTGAGCCATTTCCCGGTGACGGGCAGCGCGACGGGGATGCCCCGCGCCCCGGCGGCCCGGGCGGGCGTTCCGCCGGGGAGGGCCCCGGCCGTTCCCGCGGCCCGGGCGGGCAGCCGGCCGGGGAGGGCCCCGGTCCTTTCCGCGGCGATCACGGGCAGCCGGCTGAGGAGGGCCCTGGCCCGTTGCTGGATGACGGCCCGCCGGAATGGGCGTTCCCCGATGATCGGCCCGCGGGTGGGGGTGACTGGTGGCCGGCCGAGGACTTTGAGGAGCCGTGGCCGGATTATGCGGCGATGACGCCCGTGGATCCGGGCCCGGCGGCGGGCCTGGACCCGGGCCTGGATGCGGGGTTCCTGCCGAGGGACCGGGTGCCGGGGCAGCAGGGCCGGGCCGGGTCGGGGTTCAGCTCCGGGCACACGTTCGACACCAGCGGGCCGGGCCCATCCCTGGCCGGCGCGCTGGACGCCGCCACCGCCAGCACCGGCGGGTATGCGAGCCTGGATGATGATGAGCTGATCGGGGTGCTGGCCGGGTGGGCGAGAACCGAGGCGTGGGCGGCGGCGGGGCGGCTGGCCGCGGTCGCTGAACTGGCCGCCCGCCGCCCCGCGGCCACCCGTAAGCGACGCGGCCACCCGGGGCGGGACACCGGCCGGGTGGAACAAGTTCTGCGCCGATGAGGTCGCGGTCGCCCTCGCGCTGTCCCGGCGGTCCGCGGAACGGATGGTCCCGCTGGCGCGCGACCTGGCCACCCGGCTCCCATTGACCCGGCAGGCCCTGGCGGAGGGGATCATCGGGGACTATAAAGCGCAGGTCATCGCCGAGGCCACCCGGGTGCTGGACGACGCGGCCGCCGCCGAAGCCGAAGCCGCCGTGATCCCCGACGGCGTGACCGGGAAGACGCCGGGGCAGATCCGCGCGGCGATCGGCCGGGCCGTCGTGAAGGCCGACCCGGACGCGGCGCGGCGGCGGCGGGCGGAAGCGGAAAAAGACCCCCGCGTGGAGCTGTGGCGCGAAGATGCCGGCACCGCGGCGATCTGCGGGTATGGGTTGCCGCCGGATGCGGCGCTGGCCGCCGACCAGGCCATCACCACCGCCGCCCTGGAACTGAAAGCCGCCGGGCTGGCCGGCACGATGGACCAGCTCCGCGCCCGCGCCTACCTCGACGCCCTGCTCGGCCAGGACTCCCGCCCCGCCCCCGCCAGTACGGCCCCCGCCAGCCCGGAGACCCCCAGGACGGAGGCGGAGGCCGTCGGCACGGAGCCCGCCAGCACGGAGGCCACCGGTGCGGAGCCCGCCAGTCCGGAGGCCACCGGCGCGGAGCCCCCCAGTCCGGAGGCCACCGGCGCGGAGCCCCCCAGTCCGGAGGCCACCGGCGCGGAGCCCCCCAGTCCGGAAGCCCCCGGCGCGGAGCCCGCCAGTCCCGAGGGTGCCGGCGCGGGGCCCGGTGCTGGCTCACCCGGTCCGGACGGCGGAAACGGCCGCGCCGAGTATGGCAATGGGGCTCCCGGAAACGGCCCGGTCGGCCAGGACCGCCCCGGCGGCCCCGGCGGCGCAACCGGCCCGGCCGCCCGCCCCGCCGGGCCCTCCGGCCGCGCCGGGACCGGGCCGCCGCCGGCGGCGATCAATTTGACCATCCCGCTGACCACCCTGCTCGGCCTCACCGACCACCCCGGGGAGGCCGCCGCGTTCGGCCCCATCGACGCCGCCCTCGCCCGCACCATGGCTACCCACGCCGTCGGCAACCCCGCCACCACCTGGTGTATTACGGTCACCGACGAGCACGGGCACCCGACCGCCCACGGCTGCGCCCGCCCCGATCGCCGCGGCAAACGCCAGCGGCCCAAACGCCCCAGCGGGCGGCCATCGGGGAACCGCATAGGGCCGGCGAGCACCAGCAACAGCACCGGGCCGCCGGGGACCGGCGGCGGCCCGCCCGGCGGGTACGGCACCTGGCGGCTGCGCCTCCCCGGCCACACCCTCGACCTGACCGCCACCCTGGAACCCCTGGCGGTCACCGAATGCGACCACCGGCACCAGACCAGCGCGCACGACCCCGGCCGCACCCTCCGCCACCTGGTCCAGATCAGGGACGGCGAATGCACCTACCCGCCCTGCCTCCGGGACGCCCGCCGCTGCGACTTCGAGCACACCGTGCCCTGGGAACAAGGCGGCCGCACCTGCAGCTGCAACACCGGGCCCCGCTGCCGCCATCACCACCACCTCAAGCAGGCCGCCGGATGGACACTCGAACAAAACCAGCCCGGCTACCACACATGGACCACACCCGCCGGACGCCGCTACACCACCGGCCCCACCACCTACCCCATCTGACGCCGGGTCCCCCAGCTGACGCCGGCCAGTTGAAGAACCGGCCCGGCCCGGCCCGCGCAAACCGCGCGAGCCGGGCCGGGCCGGGCCGGGCTGACCACGAACCGGGCCGGTCAGGCTTCGGCGGCGTCCTCCAGCCCACCCGTCTCCCGCCGGATCTGGAAGAACGGCGAGCGCAACACGAACCGCGCGACGAACATGAGCACCAGCCCGGCCAGCACGATGCCGAGCATCGACCAGCGCTGGGAGGGGGGCGCCGCCATCAGCGACTTGACGATGATCCAGGCCAGGAAGCCCGCCGCCGCCAGCGGAAGGATCCCGAGCAGCACGCCATCCTTCGGGCGGGCCAGCAGCCGCCGCCGGTAGTAGGCCATGGTGGCCAGCGCGGTGAGGATGTAGAAGAGCGAGAACAGCAGGCCCGTGATGGCCACCACGTCGTCGAACGCGTTCTGCACCGACGTCGCGAGCAGGTAAATCCAGGTGAGGGCGACGACGACCAGGCCGACGACGACGCTGGCCACGACCGGGGTCGACAACCGGCGGTTGACGATGCCGAGCGCCGGCGGCAGCACCCGGCGGTTCGCCATGTCCATCACGATCCGCGCCGTGACCACGATGCCGGCCCCGGTGCTGGCGATCGCGGACAGCGTGATCGACAGGGCCATCACCTTCGCCCAGCCGGTGCCGCCCATCACCTGGGCGATGTAGACCGGCGCGTTCGCGGCGTTGGCCTGCAGGGCCTTCGGGGACACCACGCCCTGGAGGCCGACCGTGGCCACGAAATAAACCACGGTGAGCAGGGCGACCGCGATAAGGACGGCCCGGCCCGGGTTGATCCGCCGGCGCTGCGTTTCCTCGTTGACGTAGACGGCGCCATCCCAGCCGGTGAACATGAACACGGCGATCAGGAAGCCGGCCGTCGCGTTGCCATGGCCGCCGACGCCGGTCGGGCTCGTCCAGCCCGACGTGATCGCGTAGCTGCCGTGGTGGTGGCTGAGCACGAAGACCAGTCCCGCGACGGCGAAGCCGAGCAGGATCAGGTATTCCACCGTGGCCATGCCGACCTGGGTCCGCGCCGTGAGCTTGATACCGAGAACGGCAATGGCCACCATGATCAGCGCGAGCGCGGTGGCAATTCCGATGTTTCCCCAGGTCGCCGTCGAATTGCTGCCGAATACCGACAGCACCGAGGGTGCCAGTACCTCGACGCCGCTGAGCGTGCCGAGGACGTAAGCGGCCACCATCAGCCAGCCGGTCAGGAAACCGAGATACGGGTTGATGGCCTTGCCCACCCATTCGAACGATGCGCCGCAGTTCGCGTTCCACATGTTCAGGCGCCGATAGGCGTTGGCGATGATCAGCATCGGAATCGCCGTGAGGATGATGATCGGCCCGCTGCCGTACGCGGTCGCGGCGGCCAGGGCCGCGATGGTCAGGCCCACCGAAGCCGCCGGCGCGGACGCAGCCATCCCGATAATGGTGTCCTCTGTCACACCGATCGCGTCGGGTTCCAGATGGTGATCTTCCGCGGCCACGGTCCCTCGCACAGCGGCGGACTGGTCCGTCATCTCTTCTCCAACCGTCAAATGATCTCAGGGTGAGACGGCACTTATTGTCCTAAAATAGGAGGGGGCGGGCAACACACGCTTACTTTTTCAACAGAGATTTATTTAGGCAACTTTTGCATCGCGCGAGCTCGCCTGTCCTGTCGGCGCGCTTTGTTTCGGCGCTTCCTGCGGTCGGCGGCCAGTAGCCCGCGTTCGCGACAAAAACCGCGCAAACCGCGCGAACGGCCGAGCGCTGACCTACGTTGTCTCACTTTGAGCCTTTGCCCCTGACGATTGCCGGAGACTAACCAACACATGACGAATACGTCAATGTCGCATGGACAGAGGCGTCCTCGGCCGTTGCGCCGGCCGCGGCCCCCCGGGACCGGCTACGAACCTACGGCATTCAGGAACTTCGCGGCAATCGGGCCGTCCGTCGGGCCGCCGTCACCGTTGGCGTCGACCACCAGCACCGCAAACGCGATGTTGCCCCGGAACCCGATCAGCCAGGCGTCGATCTTGAGCGGGTTGGTCGTCCCGTACTCGGCGGTCCCCGTCTTCCCGAACGTCCCGGCCGGCAGGCCCTGGCCCGCCGCGGTGCCGGAAGCGACGACCTGCGCCATCATCTGGTGCAGGTCAGTAACCACCGCCGCCGGCAGCTGATGGGACGGCGCGGTGTCATCGGGCGCGCCGGTCACCAGGCGCGGGGTGCGGACCGTCCCGGTGTCGACGGCGGCGGCGACCATCGCCATGTTCAGCGGCGAGACCAGCACCCGGCCCTGGCCGATCGCGGTGGCGGCCAGGTCGGCCTGGTCGGACGGCGTGGGCACGGAGCCGGCGTAGGCAGCCAGCCCCATCCGCGGCACCGTGCCCAGGCCGAACGTCGACGCGGTGGCCGGGAAGTCCGACGGCGTGAGGTTCTTGGTCGCCAGCCCGATGAAGGCGGTGTTGCACGACTCGGCGAAGGCGTGCAACAGGTCGCTCACCTGCCCTTCGCCCTCGGCGTTGTGGAACACCTCGCCATCGACCGCGGCCGTCGGCGGGCAGCTGGCCGCCGAGGACGGGGAGAGCCCGTGGCTGATGAGCGCGGCCGATGTGATCACCTTGAACGTCGAGCCCGGGGGATAGGCGCCGTCCAGCGCCTGATCGAACTCGCCGGCGTTGGCGTTGGCCGCGGCGAGCACCGCGCCGGTCTGCGCGTTGACCGCAACCAGCGCGGCGTTCTTCGTCTCCCCGGCCAGCGCGGCCTCGGCGGCGCGCTGCACGTTCGGGTCGATCGTGGTCTGCACGGCGGTGCCCGGATGGCCCGGCAGGGTGGCCAGCGTGGCCACCTGCGCGCCCTTGGCCGTGACCACCGAGACCGTGGCCGTGGGGGTGCCGGCCAGCTGGCGTTCGGCGGCGGCTTCCAGCCCGCTCTGGCCGACGACGCTCTGCGCGTTGTAGGCGCCGCCGAGCGACTTCAGCTCCTCGGCGGTGATCGGCCCCAGGGTCCCGACGAGCCCCGCGGTGAGCCCCGGGGTGATGGCCTGCGCCGCCGACGACGCCTGGAACACGGTGCCCGGGATCGGGTAGAGGGTCGGCTTGAGCTGCTCGTAACGCGACTGCGGCACGGTGAGGACCGGCTCGAAGAACGTCGGGTGCGCCTTCGCGGCGGTGATCGCGTTGCTCGCCTGCTGTGCGGTCGCGCCCGCCGCCACCAGCGCGGACGACAGCGACGTGGCGTCCTTGACCAGGCTGCCCTCGACGCCGATGGTCACCAGCTGCGCCTGGTTGGTCAGTGGCACGCCGCCCGAGCCGGTGATCGCCGCGCGGGCCGGCCACGTCGTGGTCACCGAGAGCTGGTCACCGGCGCGCAGCGGCGGCGCGATCGTCGCCGGTGTCCACGCGACCCGCCAGTGCCCGGAGCGCTGCACCAGGTGCAGGGTCGGTCTGATCGTGACCGTGCCGAGGCCGGCCAGCTCGAGCCGCTCCGTGACCGGCTCCTGCGCCGTCAACCCGGTCGTCTTCATCGTGCCCGCGGTGAAGGTGGCCTTGGTCACGTCCAGGCCGGTGAACGCCGCCGAGTTCACGGCGACGAAATTGGCGGGCGGGTTGCTGGCTAGCTGCCGCATCGCGGTCCAGTCCTGCCTGGCCCAGGCGGAAAGATAGGCGCTGGCCGTGGTCTGCGGCACCGGGCCGGAACTGCACGCGGTGAGCAGCCCGCCGAGCAGGGCCAGCCCCGTCCCCGCCCCGGCGAGCCGGAAAAATCGCGCGCGTGACCCACGCAGGCTGCTCATGGTCCCCGAGATTACGCAACGCAGGACGCCCGCCGCGCCAAATACGGTGCAGTGCTACGTTGCCCAGGTCCGGATCCGTAGGCCCGGTTTTTTAATCCCGAACGGGCCGCACCCGGGCCAGCCACCACGGCACCGTGTCCTGATCCCGCGGTACGAGCAAGCGTGCCCGGCTATAGCTGCCCGACATCCGTGATCCGCAGCACGGCCGTCCCGGCCTCGTCGGAGGCGGCCAGGTCGATCTGCGCGCTGAAGCCCCAGTCGTGGTTCCCGGCCGGATCGTCGAAGATCTGCCGGGCCGTCCACACCTGCGGGCCCTCGTCCAGGATCAGCAGCCCGGGGCCCCGCGCGTCCGGGCCGGTGCCGATCTCGTCGTGCTCGCCGAAGTACGCGTCCAGGGCGTCGCCCCACGCGTCGGCGTCCCAGCCGGAGTCCGCGTCCAGCTCGCCCAGTTCGGTGTAGTGACCCAGCGCGGCCAGCGTGACCCGCCGGAACAGCGCGTTGCGCACCAGCACCCGGAACGCCCGCACGTTGCGGGTCACCGACGGCGGCTGCGCGGCCGCCGCCACGGTCTCCTCCGCGTCCGGGTTGCGCAGCCGTTCCCACTCGTCGATGAGGCTGGAGTCCACCTGGCGGACCAGCTCGCCAAGCCACTCGATCAGGTCGATGAGCTCCTCGGTCTTGCCGTCCTCGGGCACGGTCTGCCGCAGCGCCTTGTACGCGTCGGCCAGGTACCGCAGCACCAGCCCCTCGGACCGGGACAGCCCGTAGAACCCGATGTACTCGGTGAACGTCATCGACCGCTCGTACATGTCGCGGACCACCGACTTGGGGGCCAGCTCGTGATCGGCGACCCACGGATGCCCGCGCCGGTAGATCCCGAACGCGTGCTGCAGCAGGTCCTCCAGCGGCTTCGGGTACGTGACCGAGTCCAGCAGGTCCATCCGGGTGTCGTAGTCGAGGCCGTCGGCCTTCATCTGCGCGACCGCCTCGCCGCGGGCCCGGAACTGCTGCGCGGACAGGACCTGGCGCGGGTTGTCCAGGGTGGACTCGATGACCGACAGCGCGTCCAGCGCGTACGACGGCGACTCGGCGTCCAGCAGTTCCAGCGCGGCCAGCGCGAACGGCGACAGCGGCTGGTTGAGCGCGAAGTCGAACTGCAGGTCCACGGTGAGCCGGACCCAGCGGCCCAGCTCGTCCGGCTCGGCCAGCCGCTCGACCACCCCGCCGGCCAGCAGCGCCCGGTAGATCTGGATGGCCCGGTGGATGTGCGCCCGCTGCGCCGCACGGTCCTCGTGGTTGTTGGTCAGCAGGTGCTTCATCGCGGCGAACGCGTCCCCCGGACGGCTCATCACGTTCAGCAGCATCGCGTGGCTGACCGCGAACCGGGACTTCAGCGGCTCCGGCTCGGCGGCCACCAGCCGCTCGAAGGTGGGCTGGCCCCAGGAGACGAACCCCTCGGGCGGCTTCTTGCGTACCACCTTGCGCCGCTTCTTCGGGTCGTCGCCCGCCTTGGCCAGCGCCTGCTCGTTCTCGACCACGTGCTCGGGGGCCTGCACCACGACGGTCCCCACCGTGTCGTACCCGGCCCGCCCGGCCCGCCCGGCGATCTGGTGGAACTCCCGCGCCTGCAGCAGCCGCGTCTTGTTCCCGTCGTACTTGGACAGCGCGGTGAACAGCACCGTCCTGATCGGCACGTTGATGCCCACGCCGAGGGTGTCGGTGCCGCAGATGACCTTGAGCTGCCCGGCCTGCGCCAGGGTCTCGACCAGCCGCCGGTACTTGGGCAGCATGCCCGCGTGGTGCACCCCGATGCCGTGCCGGACCAGCCGGGACAGCGTCTTCCCGAAGCCGGCCGTGAACCGGAAGTGGCCGATCGTCTCGGCGATGGCGTCCTTCTCCGCGCGGGTGCACACGTTGATGCTCATCAGCGCCTGCGCCTGCTCCAGCGCGGCGGCCTGGGTGAAGTGCACGACGTAGACCGGCGCATCGTGGGTCTCCAGCAGCTCCCGCAGCGTCTCGTGCAGCGGCGTGAGCACGTACCGGAAGTTCAGCGGCACCGGGCGCGCGTCCGAGCGGACCACCGCGGTCGTCCGGCCGGTGCGCCGGGCCAGGTCCTTCTCGAAGAAGCTGACGTCCCCGAGGGTCGCCGACATCAGCACGAACTGGGCGTGCGGCAGCTCGATCAGCGGCACCTGCCACGCCCAGCCCCGGTCGGGGTCGGCGTAGAAGTGGAACTCGTCCATCACGACCTGGCCCACGTCCGCCTCGGCCCCGTCCCGCAGCGCGATGTTGGCCAGGATCTCCGCGGTGCAGCAGATGATCGGGGCCGACGCGTTGACGCTGGCGTCGCCGGTCATCATGCCCACGTTGGCCGGCCCGAAGGTCTCGCACAGCGCGAAGAACTTCTCCGACACCAGGGCCTTGATCGGCGCGGTATAGAAGGTGCGCTGCCCGTCCGCGAGCGCCGCGAAGTGCGCGCCCGCGGCCACCAGGCTCTTGCCGGACCCGGTCGGCGTGGACAGGATCACGTTGGATCCCGACACGACCTCGATCAGAGCCTCTTCCTGGTGCGGGTAGAGGCTCAGCCCCTGGTCCTTGGCCCAGTTCGCGAAGGCGCCGAACACGGCGTCCGGGTCCGGGGTCGCGGGCAGCGCGTCAGTCAGCGTCATCGCCCCTCCTCGGTCCGTTCCGTCCGCCATGTCCTGGTGCCCCCGGTGACCCTAGCAGCGGGTCACCGGGCCTAACCTCACCGCAACACCCAGCGGGGCCCTGGCATTCCTAGGACTTCCCCAGGATGACCCGGAACTCGGCGATCCCGTGGCTGGCCAGCGAGCCGATGGCGCCGTACCCCTTCGGCCCTTTGATACCCCAGGTACCGAACGGGACCGGGATCGAGCCCACGGCCTGCAGGGCGGTCCCGTCCCGGCGCGCCGTCAGCGTCACCGTCACCGGGCGCGTCACCCCACCCACGGTGAACTCCGCGGGCGCCGTCAGCGTTACCGTCGCGCCCGAGCCGAACGCCGCCGGCAGCGGCACCGGCCGCGCCAGCGTGACCGTCGCGTCCGGGTAGCGCCGGGTGTTCAGGCTGGTGGCCAGTTGCGGCTGCTTCTTGCCGCTGACCGTGATCGTGGTGAGATTGATCCCGAACGAGCCGGTGTCAACGCGATCCCCGGCGATGACGACGGTCCCGGTCACGGCGTTCGTGCGGCCCACCACGTCGTTGCTGAGAAACAGCGCGGTCTCCTGGATCCGGAACCCGGCCGCCGATCCGGAGTCGGCCTGCCACGTCCCGTTCAGTGACCCGGACGGGCTGCTCACGGCGCCCGTGGGAAAGGTCAGCGGAGCCGGCGAGGGCTGGAGTTTGATGGCGGCGGCGACCCCCCCGATAAGGAGCACCAGGAGCACGGCCACGCCGCCGAGAATCCAGCGCCACCAGTGGCGGCGGCGCGGTGATCCGCGGGGTGCCCGTGGCGTCCGCGCGGTGAACTGTGCCGGTGTGGTCATGACGGTCCTTCCTTAACCGCCGGGTCGTTCCCAGGGGCGACCCGGAACACGGGGTAGTGCGGGGCGATGGCGTCGAACGCGGCCAGCGGCGCGTCCCGGCGGACGGGTATGTGCGGCCGCCCGCCCGGCACCCGGTCCAGGTAGCGCCGCAGGATGGGGCCGCGCTCGCTGACCGGCACCTCGATGAGGCGGCACCGCCGGGCCCGGCCGTGCCGCAGCGTGGCCTGGCCGCCGGCGGCGCGGACGTTCTGCACCCAGTTGGACCGCTCGCCGAGCATCGGCACGAGGTACCACGCGCCGTTCCAGTCGGCCATCCCCAGCGGGAACCGGATCAGGCGGCCCGAGCGGCGGCCGGTCACCTCGAGCGTGACCCAGCGTTCCGGCGCCAGCCCGAGGCCGAACACCGCCGCCCATAGCCGCGACAGCCGTCGCGCCGTCGCGTTGCCCCGGCCGCCCGCGTACGTGGCCCGGAGCCGTTCGCTGTAGCTCATGGCGTCCTCCCGTCCTGGCTGACTGCCGCACTACATACTAGAATTAGAGATATCAAACTTGAAACACAGTGTCTAAAGTCCCAAGAGTTAGACTGCCGGAGGAGGTACGTCATGGCATCCGAATTCCGGGCCGCCGGGCGGCCCAGCGGGCCGGCCCCGACCGCCCTGGCCCGGCGGGGGCGCCGGCTGTCCGACCACGAGACCGGGCAGCGGATGCTTGCGGCGGCGGTGGCGATGGTGCACCGCACCGGGCTGACCGTGAGCCTGGACCACATCAGCTTCGAGGACGTCATCCGCGACGCGGACGTGTCCCGCAGCGCGGTCTACCGCCGCTGGCCGTACAAGGACCTGTTCTTCAGCGACCTGGTGAAGGAACTGGCCAGGGACGCGACGCCGCCGGCCATCGCCAGCGATGAGCTGGACCTGATCCAGCAGATCGTGGCCGAGCGGCTGGACTGGCTGGAGACCGCCGGGGGGCGCCGCCGCCTGCTGCTGGAAATGTTCCGCCAGCTGTCACTGCTGGACTTCGAGACGCTGTACCGGTCGCCCGAGTGGCGGACCTACCTGGCGCTGCACGCGACCTTCCTGAGCCTCGCCGACGGCGAGCTGCGCGACGAGGTCCAGGAGATCCTGGCCAAGTCCGAGCGGGAACACACGGCCCGGGTGGCGGGGGCCTGGGAGCAGATGACCGCCCTGTTCGGGTACCGGCTGCGGCCCGGGGCCACGTTCGCCGTGCTGGCCACGCTGCTCAGCGCGACCATGCGCGGCCTGATCATCACGGCGTTGTCCCTGCCCGAGCTGGCCGGGCCGCAGGCCCACGGGAACCCGTTCGGCGCGGACGGCGACTGGTCGCTGGACGCGATCGGCCTGACCAGCATCGCGCTGGCGTTCCTGGAGCTCGATCCCGCGGTCGAGTGGGACCCGCAGCGCGTCGCGGCCGTCCGCCAGGCCCTCAGCTCGCTGTCCCTGCCGGAGTGACCCGGGGCCCCGGATCCCGCAGGAACTGCGTCAGGGCCTGGTAGTAGGGGCCGATCGTGGCGATGTCCGCGTACTCCTCGGCCCCGTGCTGCCCATGCCCCCCGACGCCGAACGCCACCGCCGTGACGCCCGCCTCCCCGTAGAAGCGCCCGTCGCCGGTGCCGTGCTTGCGCAGGAATTCCGGCTGGTAGCCCTGTGCGAGCGCGGCGCCGGCGAGCCGGGTGATCTCGGGCCGGCCGCCGTCGGCGTTCTGCGGCGCGTCCACGTGGTCGACCACGGCCGTCACGCCCGGCTCGCAGAACCCCTGCAGGTAGGCGGCGATCTGCCCGCTGCTCTTCCCGGCCAGGTCGGTGTCCTCCGGCGGGAAGCGGATGTCCAGCCACGCCTCCGCCTCGGCCGGGATCTGGTTGCGGGCCTGGTTCGGGGTGTGCACGCGCGCCAGGTTCACGGTGGTCCGCCAGGCCTCTTCGGTGGCCACCGGGTACCGGGCCAGCACGTTGTGCACGCTGCGCTGCAGCTTGACCAGGGCGTTGTCGCCCAGCCACGGGTAGGCGCTGTGCGCGCCGCGGCCGCTGGCCCGCAGCGTGACGCCGAGCATGCCCTTGGATTCGGTGACGATGCGCAGCCCGGTGGTCTCCCCGATCAGGACGAAGTCCCCGCGCACGCCGCGCTCGATCTGGTGCCGGGTGCCGTCGCGCCCGCCCACCTCCTCGTCGGTGACGAGCTGCAGCGCGAGCGGGTAGGCCACCGTGCCGGCCAGCTCGCGGAAGGCCAGCGCCTCGGCCAGCCCGGAGATCTTCATGTCCTGCGCGCCCCGCGCGTACAGCCGGCCCCCTTCGCGGCGGGCCCGGAACTGATCCGGCGGCGCCGGCACCACGTCCAGGTGCGCGTTGAGGATGACCCGGAAATCGGGCCGCCCGGCCGGCCCGGCGCCGGGCTCTGCCCCGGCGCGGCCGCCGCGGCCGCCGCCGGATCCGCCCTGACCAGGCTCGCCCTGGTACACCAGCGCGCTCGGCTTGCCGCCCGACTCGAACCGCTCCACCGTGTAACCGGGCCCGACGAAATCGAGCACGAAGCCGAGCGCCCGTGCCAGCTCCGCCGGCCGGTCCGCCGTCGACGGAATCGCGAGCAGCTCACCCGCCTGCTCCAGGAACCACTCCACGTCCATGGCCCCATCCTGCCCGCTACGGCAATACGGCCTCGATGAGGTGCGGGCCCGGCTCGGCCAGCGCCTGCCGCAGCCCGGCCGCGAACTCGGCCGCCGTGGTGGCCCGCACCGCGGGCACGCCCATCCCGGCGGCCAGCGCGGTGAAGTCCAGGGTGGGGTGGGTCAGGTCCAGCAGGCTCCGCGCCGCGTCCCCGGCCGTGCCCGCTTGGCCCGCGCCGACCCGTTCCAGCTCCATGGCCAGGATGGCGTAGGACCGGTTGCTGAAGATCACCGTGGTGACGTCGAGCCCCTGGCGGGCGTGCGTCCACAGCGCCGAGAGCGTGTACATCGCGCTGCCGTCGGATTCCAGTGCGAGCACCGGCCGGTCCGGGCACGCGATCGCGGCCCCCGCGGCCAGCGGAAGTCCCTGCCCGATGGCCCCGCCGGTCAGCGTGAGCCAGTCATGCGGCGGGGCCCCGGCCGTCGCCCCGCTGAGCCAGAACCCGGACGTGTTCGACTCGTCAGACACGATGGCGTGCTCCGGCAGCAGCGCGCCGATGGCGGCCGCGGCGCTCTCCGCGGTCAGCGCCCCGTCCGGGATCGCCGGCCGGGCGGCCGGCTGCCGCGCGGGAGCGGCGCCCGCCGCGACCAGGTCGGCCAGCACCGCCAGCGCGCCGGGCACGTCCTCGCCGCGGCCCGCCAGCGTGTGCACCTCGCAGCCGTCCGGCACCAGCGAGCTGGGCTTGCCCGGGTAGGCGAAGAAAGTCACCGGCGCCTTCGCCCCGGCCAGGATCAGATGCCGCGTGCCCGCCAGCTGCGGCGCCGCCATCTCGCCCAGGTAGGCCAGCCGGTCAACGGCCGGGAGCCCGGCGCCGCGCTCCAGCCGCGCCGGGAACATCTCGCCCACCAGCCGCGCGCCGGTGGCCACGGCGATCCGGCTGGCCGCCTCCAGCCCCGGCCGCCGCATCGCGGTGCCGCCCAGCAGGATCAGGCACGGCTCGCCGCTCCGCAGCGCCTTGGCCACGTCGCCGATCACCTCGCCCGGTACCGGCGAGGCCGGCCGGAGCGGGACGGCCGGGGCCGGCTCGGCCGGTTCGGACCAGGACACGTCGGCGGGCAGGATCAGCGTGGCGATCGCGCCCGCCGAGGCCGCCGCCACCGCCTCGGCCGCGTCGCCGGCCACGTCCGCGCTGCGCAGCGACCGCCGCACCCACCCCGATACCGACCGGGCCAGCGCGTCGATGTCGGACTCCAGCGGCGCGTCCAGCCGCTTGTGGAAGGTCGCGTGGTCGCCGACCACGTTCACCAGCGGGGTCCCGGCCCGCCGCGCGTTGTGCAGGTTGGCCAGTCCGTTGGCCAGCCCCGGTCCCAGGTGCAGCAGCGCTGCGGCGGGCCGCCCGGTCATCCGCCCGTACCCGTCCGCCGCGCCGGTCGCCACCCCCTCGAACAGGCACAGCACGCCGTGCATCTGCGGCACCGTGTCCAGCGCCGCCACGAAGTGCATCTCCGAGGTGCCCGGGTTGCTGAAGCACACCTCGGCACCCGCTCCGGTCAGCGTCCGGATCAGCGCCTGCGCACCGTTCATCCCGCCATTATCTACCGGCCGGTAGCAGCCGTGTTGTCCGCCGATGGCCGGGATGGGCATCGGGCCGGATAATCCGGGTAGGAGCGGATGCCATGAGCAGCGTCTATGTCGTCGGCACGTTCGACACCAAGGGCGGCGAACTGCAGTACGTGGCCGCCCTCATCGCCACCGAAGGCGTGCCCGTGACCACCGTCGACGTCGGCACCGGCGCGTGCTGGACATTTCCACCACCGAGGTGTGCGACCTGCTGATGGGCGGCGTGATGAGCGCGGGGGAGGGGCGGCTGGACGCGATCGCCCGCACCCGGGTGCCCTACGTCGGCTCCTGCGGCGCCCTGGACATGGTCAACTTCGGGCCCGCGACACGGTGCCGGAACGTTACCGAGACCGCATCCTGTACGAGCACAATCCGCAGGTCACGCTGATGCGCACCATTCCGGAGGAGAACGAGCGGATTGGCGCGTTCATCGCGGCCAAGCTGAACGCCTGCGAGGGCCCGGTCCGGTTCCTGATCCCCGGGGGCGGCGTCTCCATGATCGACGCCCCCGGCCCGCCGTTCCACGACCCCGAGGCCGACCGGGCGCTGTTCGGGACCCTGGAACGGGAAATCCGCCCGGCCAAGGACCGGCAGCTCATCCGGCTGCCCCAGCACATCAACGACCCGGAGCTGGCGGAACGCGCTGGCCAGCGCGTTCCGCCAGATTAGCTAACACAGATTAGCTAACACAGATTAGCTAACACAGATTAGCTAACACAGATTAGCTAACACAGATCAGCTAACACAGATCAGCTAACACAGATCAGCTAACACAGATCAGCTAACACAGATCAGCTAACACAGATCAGCGAGCCAGATCAGCAAGGAGGCGCCATGCCCAGGCGGGCGGAGCTGCTCATCAAGTTCCACGCGATGGCCGAGCGGCGCGCCTTCAAGAACGTCACGTTCTGACCTGACGCCGCGTCAGGCAGCGCCTCCCGTATCTCCCGCACCTCCCGTATCTTCCGTATCTTCCGTATCTCCCGCGTGAAAGGTGAACATGCGGTTCGCGTCGATGCGGGCATAGACCGGGCCGGAGTCGAGGAACTCCTCCCACTGCGGCCCGTAACGCGGCACGTACACCTCGAGCAGCGCCTCACGGAAACCCGCGTGCTCGCTCTTGACGTCGATGACGGTAGCCCGGCCATGAACGGTGACAGCGAGGTGCTCGCCGGGAAGATAGGTCGCGCTGACATCCGGCCGGTGCCGGATGTGCCGGAAGCGCACCGAGTCGGGCGAAGACCCGAAATGAAAAGCACCCCGGTAGAAGATCCCGTCCACGGGACCGACCAGAGGACGCCCGTCGGCCGTTACCGTGGCCAGGGCCAGCAGCCTCATGCCGGTCAGCTGCGCACACACCTCCGCCGCCCGCAAGCGGCGCTCTGGGGTGATGATGTCCCGCATATGACGGCCAGCCACAGCGGCGCTACGGTCAAGAAGCTCCTGAAGAGCTGCGAGATCAGCGGTCGTCTCGTACATGGCAAGCATTATGGCTCACGACTGCTCCCGCACCCTGCTTGCGTTCCCTTCTCCGCCGCTGACACGTACGCGATGACCCGTGCCAGGGCCGACCCGCGCCTTCAAGGACGTCACCTTTTAGCCCTGAGGCATTTATTGGTTTGTGCCCGTTAAGCTTTCCCGGAAAATGCCGGGTTGTCGTGCCAGGACGCGCATGTCGTGATCTGAGACTGGCTAGCCTTCCCCTAGGGTGCGGCCCGGCGGGGCCGGTGGTGATGTGCACAGTCTGGGGGATCGGCGCGTTATGCCGGATGCGCGTACTGATGATCATGGAAATGTCGGCGAACCCGGCACGGTGAGCCCAGTCCCGGTGCGGGTGTTCATCTCCTATGCCCACGGCGACGCCGGGCATGAAGGCCACGTCCGGGATTTCTGGCTTTTCCTGCGCGCGAACGGCATTGATGCGCGCCTGGATCTTCCCGTCGTGGAACAACGGGTCGACCTGGCGGAATGGATGACACGCGAGGTCCGGGACGCTGACCGGGTGCTGGTGATCGCCTCACCGGACTACCGGGCGCGGGCCGAAGGGGACACCGGGCCGGCCGAGGGGCGCGGGGTCCAATTCGAAGCTCGGCTGATCCGGGACCTTTTCTACGACAATCAGCAGGCCGGGATGCAGCGCTTTTTGCCGGTCGTCCTGCCCGGCGGCTCGCCCGCCGATATCCCGTTGTGGCTGGGCCGCATATCGACAACGCATTACCAGGTCAGCGACTACACCACGGCCGGGGCCGAGACGCTGCTGCGGAATCTCACTGACCAGCCACGAGAGGTGACGCCTCCACTGGGGTCCGTGCCCGTGCTGCTGCCCCGCGGTGCCACGACTGCGCCGGCGCGGCTCCGGCTCCGGCGCCGGCGCGGCCGGCCCTGCACACCGAGATCCTCATCGAGGTGGTCATCGCCGACGGTGAGCTGGAGTCGGCCATCTCGGTGGCCGGTGCGTCGCTGTCCCGGCGGACCATGCCGCTGCCCCTTGCGGTGACCGGGGTCTGGGGAGCGCTGCGCCTGCCCGCAGCCGCCGCGGAGGACCGGCTGGCAGAAGCGGGCCGCCGCCTGGCGGACGCGCTGCTGGCCGGCGACGATCAGCGCCTGCTGGCCGGGGTGCTCGACCGCCTCACGCCCGGCGATAGCGCCGCCGTCGTGCTGAGTGCGGCCGGGGACGGATTGTCACTGCCGGTGGAGCTGCTCCGGCTGGACGCAGGCGACGGGCCGGAAACAGGGCCGGTGGGGCTGCTGCCGGCGGTCAGTGTGTCCCGGCGGCTGGCTCCCGACGGGCGTGATCTCGCCTCGCCGCCGGTGGTGCCGGCTGCGGCGCCCGGGCGGCCGGGGCCGCTCAAGGTGCTGGCCGCCGTGGCCGCACCTGATGAGACCAGAACGAACAACGCGCCGCTGGATACCGAGGCGGAAATGGCGGCGGTGCTGGACGCAGTCGCCGGGGTGGTCGCGGATGACGCCGCAGTCCAGGTGCGCATCCTGGAGGTGGCATCCCTGCCGGCCATCCGGCAGGCGCTGGCCGACGATGACTACCACGTGCTGCATTTGTCCGCGCACGGGTCCCCGGCGTCGATCGAGCTGGAGGACGAGGACGGCGCTCCGGCTGAGGTGACGACGCAGGCGCTGATGCAAGCGCTCCGGCACGCCGGTCGTGCGGTGCCGCTGATCATGCTTTCGTCGTGCTCGGGCGGGGCGGCGGGGAGCCAGGCGATGGCGGCCGGCCTGGCCGGGCATGGCGCGGACCGGGTGATCGCGATGCTCGCCCCGGTCACTGATTCCTACGCGACGACGCTGGCCCGGCATTTCTACCGTGAGCTGTCCAGACGGCCGGGGCTTTCGGCGGGGCAGGCCCTGGCGCGGGCTCGTTACCGGGCCGAGGAAGACCGCTCTGCGGCCGCCCCTCACCAGCGGACGGCGCCGGAGTACGGAGTGCCCACGCTGCTGGCCGCTGGTGCGGACGGCCCGCTGGTCGATCCGGTCGCCTCACCCGAGCCGCTGACGCGGGTGACCACCCCGCCGGGCGGCGCGCAGGTGCGGGAACTGCCGATGGGAGCGCTGATCGGCCGGCGCGCCCAGATGCGGGCCGCCATGGGCGTGCTGCGCCGCGCCCCGCGTGCGGTGGCACAGTTCGGGGCCGTCAGCGGGGTGGTCTTCACCGGCGTCGGTGGCATCGGGAAAACCGCGCTGGCCGGACGGGTGATGTCCCGGCTCCGTGATGACGGCTGGCTGATCGCGGTCCACGAGGGCCGCTGGAATCCCACTGCCCTGATCATGGCCACGGCGGGCGCGCTCAGCGAAAAGCTTGCCCGGCCCGGCGACCGCGAATCCGCGGATACCCTCCGCGCGGCGCTGGCCGTGCTGAGCGACCCGGACCGGGATGACGGGCCGAAGCTCGGCGTCATCGCCGCGCTGCTGAACCGCGAGCGGCTGCTCGTGGTCTTCGATGATTTCGAGCAGAACCTTGGTCCCGGCGGAGAGGCGTTCCTGGACCCCGCCACCGACGAGATGATCACGGCCTTGGCCGACGCGGCCGAGACGGGCGCATTGCTGATCACCTGCCGGTACCCGCTGCCCGGCCCGGACCGGTTCCTGGCTCAGATCCCGCTGCCGGCGCTGTCGCCCGCCGAGTTGCGCCGGCTGTTCCTGCGGCTGCCCGCGCTGCAGAACCTCGAGGCCGAAGACCGGCGGCTGCTGATGCGCACGATCGGCGGCCACCCCCGCCTGATCGAATTTACCGACGCCCTGCTGCGCGGCGGCCGCGCCAGCCTGCGGCACATTCAGGTCAAACTCCGTGACCTGGCCCGCCAGGAAGGACTCGACCTGCGTCAGGGCCAGCCCCTGCGGGCCATCCTCGACCAGGCCATGCTGCTCGGCAGCGCCAGCATCCTGCTCACCGAGCTTCTCGGCCTGCTCACCCCCGCCCAGATGGCGGTCCTGCGTCAGGTCACGGTCTGCCGCGCCCCGATGACCCAGGACGATCTGGCCTTCGCGCTGAGCCCCGCCGCCGGGACCAGCGATGCCGCGCCAGAAGGAGATCAGCCGGGCCTGACGGCGTTGCGCGACGACGTGAACCGTCTTACCGACCTGACCTTGTTCAGCCCCGGCGACGGCATCGTCATGCACCCCTGGACCGCCGAACTGGTCACCGGCAATCTCGGGAACAACTTCGGCGAACAGCACGCACGAGCTCTGGCGATGCGTCTCCGCCGGTTCGAGCAGCGCCATGGCACCTATGACGACCTCATCGACATCCCCCGCCACCTCGCCGCGCTGGGCAACTACGACGACATCACTGATGTTGCTCACCAAGCCACCCAGATCCTGCCCGGCACGCTCGCCGTCGTTGCCTACCTCGCCGAGATCCGCCCGCTGATCCCGCCAGCCGAACGGGCGTGGGCCATCGTTGCCGATTTTGAGGTTCAAGCGCTCCTGAGCGCGGGAGATCTGCCGTCCGCCACTCAGCAACTACGCGTTATCCACCAGCAGGTCCAAGCCCGGGCCGCCGCCGATCCCGCCGACCCGCAACGGCAGTACGATCTGTCGATCAGCTACGAACGGCTGGGGGATGCAGCGGCAGCGGCCGGGGACCTGACTGCGGCCACGACCGCTTATCTGGCTACAAGGGAGATCGCCGCAAAGCTGGCCTCGGCGCCCAACGCAGAGCCTCTCTGGCAGCGCGAGCTATCGGTCAGCCACAACAAGCTGGGGGATGTGGCGGTTGCGGCCGGAGATCTGGCCGCCGCCCAGCGCCGCCTACCAGGCTGGCCTGGGCATCCGTACCCGGCTGGCGGCCGCCGACCCCGCCAACGTCGGATGGCAGCACGACCTGGAGACCATGCAGCAGAAGATCGACGATCTCTCCAATTCACCAGGAACCTGATGCCTTTCGCATCCGCGCCCCTGGGCACCTTCCTGCTCCGGCGCCGGGCCCTGGACCCGCGGCTGCGGGCCCGGCCGGGCGGCCGCCACTCGAAACCGAGCTGGCCCGCGGCGAACCGCATCGTCAGCTCGAACGCCCGCGCCGGCGTGACGTCAGGGTCCTCCAGGGCGATCGGCACCGCCCGGGCTAGCCAGTCACGCTGGCCCCTACGGGCTGCGGGGAAGCCGCACCGCTGGGCTCGTCCGGGGATGTCAGTGAGCCGCCCGTGTTCCTGGCCGCCCTGAGTGCCTTGGCCGGGGCAAGCGTCGCGATGTCTACCGCCAGCTGCGGATTGGGGGCCTGCTGCGCGGCTCCGGCCCCGGCGTCGCGGAGGAGCTTCTTGTCCAGCTCGTTGCTGATCACCCGGGCGCCCCCGGCGCCGGCCAGTATCGCGCCGATGACGGCGGTGATCGTCAGGGTGGCAGTCGAGGTGGCCGTCAGAGCCTGGCTGCCAGCGGGCTGGCCGGCCGGACCGGCCTGGACCAGAGCCGCGTCCCTGAGTGGCCCGTACAGCCCCCAGGAGATCAGCGCGGCGGCGATACCGAGCACGAGGTTCCCCACGGTGCCGAGCTGGAGGACGTCGTTCGTTCCTCTGCGCGGCAACTGGATACTGAAACCGTTTCCGCTATTGAGCAGCGCGTTGACCAAGCCCCCGAAGGCTCCCGCCGCCGCGATGACACCGGCCATCTCCCATGCCGGGCCGCTGCCTGATGCCTGGGCTGACGACTGAGCGAGATCCTGAATGACGGAATACACGATGATGCCCCCCTTACCCGCGTTGGCCTCTAAGGGACAGAGCGAAACACGGGCCATTCCGGTCATCTCACGGTGAGATTTCCTGCCCGTGGCCTGCCAGCGACCTCATCGTGACCTCACCGTGGCCCAGCCGTCACCCGCGAACCGGACGGACGAGCCAGCGCCCCGCGCCAGCGGTCCCGGCGCTCCGTCCACCGCTGGGCCCGGCGGTCGGCGAGCACCTGGCGGACGACGTTGCGGCCGGGAATGCCGGTGACCCCGCCGCCGCCGTGGGTGGCCGAGCCGGCCTGGTACAGCCCCCGGACCGGCGTGCGCAGGTCCGCGTAGCCCGCGGCGGGGCGGGCGTGGAACATCTGGCCCAGCGACAGCTCGCCGTGGAAGATGTTCCCGCCCACCAGGCCGTACTCCTCCTGCATCTGGTGCGGCCCGATCACCTGGCGGTGCAGCACCGAGCTGGTGAAGCCGGGCGCGACCGCTTCGAGGCGCGCCAGTACCCGGTCCGCGTACGCGTCCAGTCCGGCTGCGTGCGGCGCGTCCGCGTAGCCGGCGGGCACCCACTGGGTGAACAGGGACATGATGTGCTGGCCGGGCGGCGCCAGCGAGTCGTCGAACACGCTGGGAATGCAGATGTCGGCGAACGGCAGCGCCGACGGCTGGCCGGCCACCGCCTGCTGGAAGGCCGTCTCCACGTCGTCCAGGCTCTCGGCTAGCACGATGGTGCCGCCGTGCACCTGCGGGTCGAACCCCGGGTGGCTGGCGAACACCGGCAGCCGGTCCAGCGCGAGGTTGACCTTCACGGTCCCGCTGCGGGTCTGCCAGCCTTCGATGTCGGCCACGAACGACGGCGGCAGGTCGGCCGCGTCCAGCAGGCGCAGGAACGAGATCTGCGGGTGCGCCGTCGTGATGACCACGTCCGCGTCGATCTCCTCGCCGCTGGCCAGCGTGACCCCGCGCACCCGGCCGGCCCGGGTGCGGATCCGGGCCACCTCGGCGCCGGTCCGGATCTCCGCGCCGAACGACCGCGCCGCCGCGGCGATCGCCCCGCTGACCCCGCCCATCCCGCCGCGCGGGAACCCCCACGCGCCGGACTGGCCGTCGGCTTCTCCGACGTGGTGGTGCAGCATCACGTACGCGGTCCCGGCCGACCGCGGGCCCGCCCAGGTACCGATCACCCCGGACACCGAGAGCACGCCGCGGACCGCGTCGCTTTCGAAGTAGCGGTCCAGCAGGTCGGCGATGCTCCCGGTGAGCAGCCGGGTCACGTCCACCGCGCCGCGCTCGTCCACCCCGCGCAACTGCGCCAGCAGCCGGGCCTGCGCCCACAGGTCGGCGGGCCGGCGCGAGCCCAGGTGCGGCGGGATCTGGTGCAGCAGCGGGCCGAGCAGCCGCCCGATCTGCGCCAGATGCGCCTCGTAGCCGTCGTACGCGCCGGCGTCCGCGGCGGAGAACTTAACGATCTCGGCGTGCCGGGCGGCCGCGTCCGCGGGCAGCCGCAGGTACCGGCCGTCCACCCGCGGGGCGAAGTACGGGCCCTGCGGGTAGACGTGATACCCGTGCTGCTCCAGCCGGAGGTCGCGGACGAGATCGGGCGGCAGCAGCGACACCACGTACGACAGCGACGTGACCGTGTACCCGGGCCCGAATGGATGCTCGCTGACCGCCGCGCCGCCGGTCACGTCGCGGCGCTCGCACACCAGCGTGCCCAGCCCGCCGCGGGCCAGGTACGCGGCGGCGACCAGGCCGTTGTGCCCGCCGCCGATGACGATCGCGTCCCGGTGAGTCCCCCGTCGCCGGTGCGGTTGCTGCCTGTCCATGAGCCCGAACCTACGGGATCAGCGGCTCCGCCGGCGGCGCCGGGGCCAGCCGCGGCCCGCGCCTTCGCCGGCGGCGGGAGGCTGTCCAGACAGGAGTGAGCCCGGGAACGGGCGGTCAGATCAGGTCGGCCAGCCGGCGCAGCATGTCCACGCTCTGCTCGGGCGGCAGCGCCTCGGTCGCCATGGTGTTCAGGATGTCCCAGTAGTGCACCGTCTCGGCGGGCTTGTTCAGGTAGATCGCGCTGTCCAGCTGCTCCTGGTAGACGAGGTCGGGCAGCAGGCCCTCGGGGAAGCGCAGCTGGATCATCGGCCCGCCCACGGCCGCGTGGCCGCCCGCGCTGAACGGCATCACCTGGATCGTGATGTGGGCGCGGCGTGACATCCGGATGAGGTGATCGACCTGGGCGAGCATGACCGCCCGGCCGCCGATCGGCCGGCGCAGCGCCGTCTCGTCGATCACCACCCACAGGTGCGGCGGATTCTCCCGGTGCAGCACCTGCTGGCGGCGCATCCGCAGCTCGACCAGCTGGTCGGTGCCGGCCTCGGAGAGGCCGTCCGCGAGCCGGGCCACCGCCCGCGCGTAGTCCGGGGTCTGCAGCAGCCCGGGGATGAACTGCACGTCGTAACTGCGGATGACGCTCGCCGCCTGCTCCAGGCCGAGGTAGGGCTCGAACCACGCGGGCAGCACCTCGCTGTAGGAGTGCCACCAGCCCGCGGAGTTGGCCTGCCGGGCCAGGCTCAGCAGCACCGCGCGTTCCGCGTCGTCCGCCACGCCGTACAGCGTGAGCAGGTCGGACACGTCACGCTGCTTGAAGCCGGTACGGCCCAGCTCGAGGCGGCTGATCTTGGAGCCGGACGCCCTGATCGCGTTGCCCGCGCTGTCCCGGGTGATTCCCGCGGCCTGGCGGAGCCGGCGCAGCCGTGCGCCGAGCAGCAACCGGACCACGGTCGGGCCGGCCCGGCCGTAGTCGACGACGCCGGAGTCCTCCGGTCCTGGCGTGCCCTGCGTCGTGTCCAAGGCCCTCGCTCTCGGGTGCGCGTGCGGGTGGTGCTTCTATCGTAGTCCGGGCCGCGCCTTAGGCTGGCCCGGTGAAGACGAGAGTTGATCATGCCGTCACGTCGGGCACGTTCTCCCTGGACGGGCAGACCTTCGACGTGGAGAACAACGTGTGGGTCGCCGGCGACGACGCCGAATGCGTGGTGCTGGACGCGCCGCACGATGTGGCCGCGATCCTCGACGTCATCGGCGGCCGCCGGGTCCTGGCCATCATCGCCACCCACGGGCACGACGACCACGTGCGGGCCGCCCCCGAACTGGCCGCCGCGACCGGTGCCCCGGTCCTGCTGCACCCCGCGGACCTGCCGCCGGGCAATGGCTCCTGGCGTGAGGCCGCGGTTAGGGCGCCGTTTTGACGAAATCGGCGATGACGTTGCCCAGGTTTTCGCCGGCGTCTTCCTGGAGGAAGTGGCCGGCGCGTTCGATGACGGGGTGCTCGAGGCCGGCGGCGCCGGGGATAGCGCGCTTCAGCACGGGCGCCATGGCCCTGGTGATAGGGTCACCGTCGCTGAACGCGACCAGGAACGGCCGGTGCCATTCGGCCAGCCGCCGCCAGGCCGCCCGGTTCGCCTCGGTGGCCGGGTCATCCGGCGCGGTGGGCACCAGGGTCGGCATCGCGCGGGGGCCGGCCAGGAAGCGCTCGTCCGGGAACGGCGCCGCGTACGCCGCCCGCACCGCTGCGGGCAGCTTCGTCTGGCAGCCCGCCTGCACCAGTCGCGCCACGTCGAGCTTGCCGGCCCGCTCCACGACCCGGCGGAACTGCCACCACACCTCGGGCATCGGCTCGTCGCCGGTCGGCAGGCCGGTATTGGCCGCGACCACGCGGGCGAACCGGTCCGGGTGCTCGGCCACCAGCCGGAGCCCGATCAGGCCGCCCCAGTCCTGCCCGGCCAGGGTGACGTCGCGCAGGTCCAGCCGGTCGAAGGCCAGCGTGCGCACCCACTCCACGTGCCGGGCGTAGCTGTGGTCGGCGGCCCGCGCGGGTTTGTCCGACCGGCCGAAGCCGATCAGGTCCGGCGCGATCGCCCGCAGCCCGCGGGCCGCCAGCACGGCCATGACCGTCCGGTACAGGAAGGACCAGCTGGGCTCCCCGTGCAGCAGCAGCACCACGGGCCCGTCCGGCGGCCCCGCCGTCACGTACCCCATCCGGATGCCGCCGACATCGGCGTACTGCGCCGGGTAGTCGAAGCCTGGCAGCCTGGTGAAACGCTCCTCCGGCGTCCGCAAGACCCGCATCCGGCCATCGTCGCATACCGGCGCGAAGCGGCCGGACGGTCGCGCGCTCATTACGTCAGCCCGCTTGCCCTGCCCATGCACCGCGGGTCCCCACATCCCCGCATCCCCGCATCCGGGCTCCTTGCCCTCCCCATTCGGGCTTCCTCCCGGATCTTGTGCAGGGTCTGAGGCTGGAACAGCAGAACCTGCACATAGAGGAACGACGTTGACGCCGATCGGCGCGCCCGGGGCCGCGCCGGACGCCCCGCGCCGTGGGCGGCGCGCCGGGGGCCGCGCCGGGCGCCCCGCGCCGTGGGCGGCGCGCCGGGGGCCGCGCCGGGCGCCCCGCGCCGTGGGCGGCGCGCCGGGGGCCGCGCCGGGCGCCCCGCGCCGTGGGCGGCGCGCCGGGGGCCACACCGCGCGCCCGGCGGCGTCAGGAGATGTGCGCGCCGATCAGGTGGCCGACGCCGAACGTGATGCCGGCGGCGATGGCGCCCGCGATCACCTGGCGCAGGCCCGAGCGGAGGACACCGCGCCCGTTCAGCGCGCCGATGCTCGCGCCCACCCCGAACAGCGCGGCGATGGCGAGGACGATCGCGGTCAGCAGGGCCGCCGTGCCGCTGCCGGCCAGGTACGGGATCACCACGACGAACGCGCCGATGGCGAAGGCGAACAGGCTGGAGATCGCGGCTCCCCACGGCGAGCCGAGGTCGTCCGGGTCGAGGCCGAGTTCCTCCCGGGCCAGGGTGTCCAGCGCCACCTCGCGGTCGGCCATGATCTTTCCGGCCAGGCGCTCGGCGTCGGCGCGGGCCAGGCCCTTGGCCCGGTAGATGAGCACCAGCTCGGCGTGCTCCTCCTCCGGCTTCTCCTCCAGCTCGGCCTGCTCCAGCGAGATTTCCCGCTGATACATCTCGCGCTGGCTGGACATGGAGACGTACTCACCGGCGGCCATCGAGAACGATCCGGCCAGCAGGCCGGCCACCCCGGCCAGCAGCGTCACCGTGCGTGAGGTGCCGGAGCCGGCGAAGCCCATCACCAGAGCGGTGTTCGACACCAGGCCGTCGCTGACCCCGAAGACGCCCGCCCGTAGCGCACCCGACCGGTCGCCGCGGTGCCATGATTCGCGCCGCCGGATCTGCGCCTGGGGGTCCGGCCGGCCCCCGTCCATCAGGTGCGCGAGGGTGCGCGCGTGCCCGCGCTCGTCCGCGGCCATTCCGGGCGCGGCGTCCGGGTCGTTGTCGTACAGGCCGGCGTCGGTCTTCTCCGCCCGCTCGATCAGCGGCAGGACGGTCTTCACCGACAGGCGGCTCGCGGCCGTGCCGAGCAGCCGCGTCCGCAGGCTCGGGCCGCGGTCAGCCGGGATGGCGGCGCCCGCGTCGCGGAGCTTGCCCTCCCAGTGCGCGGCGTGCTTCAGCTCGATCGACGCCAGCTCGCGGAAGATCTCCTGGCGCTCTCCGGTCTCTACCTCGGCCAGCCGCGAGTACAGCGCGGCGGCGTCCCGCTCGCTGGCCAGCATGTCCCGCCAGTGCCTGACGGACTTGGTGGCATTTTCAGAACTCACAGTTTCTATAACCAGTCTGTCGGGGCCGTTATGCCGTCGGGGCGGTGAGGCCGTCGGGGTCGTTATGCCGCGGGGGCGGCTGTGCCCGCGGGGCGGCTGTGCCCGCGGGGCGGCTGTGCCCGCGGGGCGGCTGTGCCCGCGGGGCGGCTGTGCCCCCGGGGCGGCTGTGCCCCCGGGGGGCTGCCCTGGGGTGCCGCCTCAGTCGGCGATGGCCTGGTAGGTGGCGGTCCAGAAGTCCTGGAAGAGCCGGGGCGGGATGGCGGAGGCCCACGCCTGCTGCGTCATCAGGATCATGGTGAGGTCCTCCGCTGGATCGTTGTACCAGGACGTACCCATTCCGCCGTCCCAGCCGTAGGTGCCGACCGACTTTGCCACCTCGGTGCGCTCGGTGACGACCGCGACGCCGAAGCCCCAGCCGTGGACCCGGAAGAACCCGGGCACCAGCCCGGACGCGGCCTTCTGCTCGGGGGTCAGCTGGTCGCTGGTCATGAACTCCACAGACGGCCGGGACAGGATCCTCATGCCGCGGCTGACTCCCTTTCCCCGCAGCATGTCGGCGAACGCGAGGAAGTCGTCGACGGTGGAGACCAGGCCACCGCCGCCGGAGGGGAACGAGGGCAGGCGGCTCCACTGGCCGTCGGCCGGCTCGTCGTAAACGACCGCGGTGCGGTGTTCCGGGTCGATGACGTAGGAGGTCGCGAGCCGCCCGATGCTGTCCCACGGGACGCCGAAGCCGGTGTCCGTCATGCCGAGCGGGCCGAAGATCCGCTCGTTGAGAAACGTCTCGAACGGCTGCCCGGAGGCGCGCCCGATCAGCACCCCGAGGACGTCGGAGCCCGTGTTGTACATCCAGCGTTCGCCCGGCTGGTAGATCAGCGGGAGCGTGCCGAGGCGGCGGATCCACTCGTCCGGCCCCGGCGGGGTCTGCGGGCTCGGCATCCCCTGCCCGAGTTCCAGCTCGGACAGCGCGTCGGCGATCGGCACGGTTCCGGGCGCGGCCGCGACAATGCCGAGGCCCATGGTGAACGTGAGCAGGTCCCGGACGGTGATCGGCCGGTACGCGGGCACCGTGTCGTCCAGCTCGGCGTCCGGCCGCTTCAGCACCTGCCGGTCGGCCAGCTCGGGGAGCAGCCGGTTCACCGGCTCGTCCAGCCGGAGCAGGCATTCCTCGACCAGGATCATGGCCGCGGCCGCGGTGACCGGCTTGGTCATCGACGAGATGCGGAAGATCGTGTCGCGGCGCATCGGCTGCTCCGAGTCCGCGCCCATCGCGCCGATCGCGTCGATGTGCCCCTCGCCCCGGCGCGCGACGAGCGTCACGAGGCCGGGCACCTCGCCCCGCTCGACGTAGCCGGTCATCACGTCGTGCAGACGCTTGAGCCGCTCCGCTGACAGTCCGCCGTCCCGCATGGTCGTCCCTTCTGAGGTCTGCCCGGCTTACCCGTATCTTCGCCGATAGCAGACCGCCGGAATGACCAGGACGCCCGGCCTGTGGCCGACGTGTTAGCTGCCCGGCCGGGGATGCGGGGTGCTCCGGCCGGGGAAGCGTACCGCGCTCGCTAGGGCAGGTGCGCGGGCAGCCCGAACGCCGGGAACAGCGCGGCGGTGTCGAGGAACATCGTCATCCGCGCGATCCGGTCCCCGGAGATCTCCAGCACCTGCAGTGCCCACGGCGCGCGGCCGCCGCTGGGGTCGGGCTTGTACTGGCCGAAGGCCGGGCAGCCGTTGGCCCGCACCGGGATCAGGCGCGAGTCGCGGCAGCCGCTGGGCCCGGGCTGCACCATCCAGGTGGTGATGTCCGCCGCGCCCCGTACCCACATGGCGAATGGCGGCATGGACTGCAGGGCGTCCTCGTGCAGCAGCCCGATCAGGGCCGACATGTCATACCGCTCGAACGCCTCGACGTACCGGTTCAGCAGCTCGGCGTGGTCCTCGGGTACGCCGTCGGCCCGCTGGTCGGCGGGGACGGCGGCGAGCGTGGCGCGTGCCCGCTGCAGCGCGCTGTTGACCGCCGGCACCGTGGTCCCGAGCAGCTCGGCGACCTCCGTGGCCTGGAAGCGCAGCACCTCGCACAGGATCAGCGTGGCCCGCTGCTTGGGCGACAGGTGCTGCAAAGCCGTGACGAACGCCAGCCGGATGGTGTCCCGCGCCTCGACGATCTCGGCCGGGTCGGCGCCGGTCGGCAGGACGCGCTCGTCGGCGATGGGGGAGACCCACATATTCTCCGGCAGCATCTGGCCCAGGAACGCCTCGTCGGGGGCGGACGGCGGGCCGAGCTCCATCGGCCGGGCGCGGCGCTGCCGGCCCCGGAGCATGTCCAGGCACACGTTGGTCGCGATGCGGTACAGCCAGGACCGGACGGACGACCGGCCCTCGAACTGGCCGGACGACCGCCACGCCCGCAGCATCGTCTCCTGCACGGCGTCGTCGGCCTCGAAGCCCGACCCGAGCATCCGGTAGCAGTAGCCGGTGAGTTCCCGGCGGTAGTCCTCCAGCGCCCCAGGCTGGCCGGCCAGGGCGGTGTTATCAGTGCGTGATGCCATACCCCCGGACTCTACCGGGGGGTACCGACAGCCGTCAGGATGCTAATCGTCGTCGTCCTCGGTGGGGCCACCGTCGCCGCTGGACCGCCGGGGGACGGGCCGCCCGCCCGGCCGGGTCCTCCGGGGCGATGCCATGGCGGAGGTGCCGTCCGGGGCCCAGGACGGATACGGCGGCTGCCGGCCGCGCAGGGCGGACGCGGCCTGGCTCATCGCCTCCAGCGAGCTCGCGTGCCGCTCGGTGAACGCGTCCGGGTCCATCTGCCCGCGCCGGGCCCGGTCGCACGCCAGCGCCAGCTCCGTCGCGGTGAGCTGATACCTGGCCATGGTGTCGGCGCCGCGCAGCCCGCAGTGCAGCCGGGCCCACTGCCGCGCGAGCCGCCTCATCCGCAGGTCGGTCAGCATCTGCAGGTCTTCGGCGGTCATCACGACCGGGTCCTTGAACGGCGCGAGCAATTCCCTGATCAGCCCGACCATGCGGCTGCGGTCGCGGACCATCGCGGCCAGCAGCCCGCCGAAGGCCAGCAGCAGGATCACGTAGACGACGGCGGTGCGGCCCGCCCCCGCGTGCAGGGAGTCGTCCCACAGCGTGTGCAGCGCGACCGCGGCCACCCAGCCGCCCAGCACGGCCCACCGGCCACGCCGCCACGGCTGCATCGCGGCGTAGGCGACGCCGATGCCGATCATCGACGTGAACAGCGGGTCCCACAGCGGCGTGAGCAGGGCGCGCTGGAAGAAGGCGGACACCAGCGCCGCCAGCCCGCTGCGCTCCGCCTGCACGTAGGCGAACAGGTTGGCCACCAGGGCCCAGCCGAGCCCGGTGGTGGCGCCGTAGACCACGCCGTCGCTGACGCCGTCGATCTCGGCTCGCTGGTAGCGCAGCAGGCCGACCAGGACGGCGCCCTTGAGGGTTTCCGCGATCAGCGCCCCGACGAAGGCCGCGCCCAGCGTCGAGGTGGCCACCTGGCCGGCCTGCGGCCCCAGTTCGGGCGTGGTGATCAGCGTGTTGCCCAGCGCGTGCCCGACGAATCCGATCAGCGCCGCCATCGCCGCGCCCGCACCGAACGTGATGGCCAGCAGCATCGGCGGCTCGGGCTCCAGCCGGTCCAGGTAGAGCACGCCGGCCATCACCAGCGGGACGGGCAGGATGGCGAGCGCCAGCCCAGCCGCGGTCGGCGCCGGGCCGCCGTGAATGGCGACCGCGAGCGCGATCACCGCGAGCAGGCAGCACGCGGCCAGGCCGGCCAGAAACCCAACCGGGACACGGGGAGGGGGACGGGCATCGATCGCCGGGCCGGGATCCGATGACACCATGCCAGGCAGCGTAACCGCCCGTCGCCGTCTGTGCGCAACCCCGCAGTACAGGGATTTGCACGGTCGTTATGCGGTGAAGAATTCCGCCAGGACCGGGGCCAGCACGGCCGGGTCCACGTCGTGCGTCTGGCCGTCCACCTCGCGAAGCCGCGCATGCGGCATTTCCGCGCTCAGCGTCCGGGCCGTCTCGCGCATGAATGGGAAGCCGGCGCCACCGAACATGATCAGGGCCTCCGCGGCGACGTGAGCCGCCTGGGCGACCGGTACCGCCAGGCTGTCGCCCAGCAGGCCGGCGTGGTCGTAGGCGAGGGTCGGCGCGATCGCCTCCAGCGCCGGGAAGAACGGTGCCTGGCGCATCCCGTCGATCTGCGCCGCGGGCATCCCCAAATAGGCCATGAACAGGGCCACGGCGTCGCCCCGGCGGCCGGCCGCCAGCGCCCCGGCGAGGTCGCCCAGGTAGGTCTTCCACGATGCCTGGGCCGCCGGGTCGTCGTTGTAGGGCGCCTCATACAGCGCGATCTTCGGCACGTCGGCCTGGCCGGCCCGCAGGACCGTGTCCAGCACGAGCGCGCACCCCGAGGAGTGGCCGTACAGGAAGGCCGTCCCGCCGGCCGCCCCGACGAGCGCCAGCAGGTCCTCGGTCTCGCGCTCGACCGCGTACGGCGGGGTGTCCCCGCTGTCACCGCGCCCGCGCCGGTCGTACCGGTACACGGTGAGGCCCGCGGCGAGCAGGCCGGCCAGGTCCGCCTTGGCCCCGCGGGCGCACAGCGCGCCGTCCACGATGATGAGCGCCGGGCCGGCGCCCTCGCGTTCGTAGGCGATCGTCGTTCCGTCCGCGGATGAGACCGTCTTCATGTGAGCGCTCCTTAGATCGGATGGTGGCGGCCGGTTCGGGCCCCGGTCACAGCGCGGCGAGGTAGGCCGCGAAACGGTCGAGTGACGTGCGGAAGCCAGCCTGCGCTTCGGGCGTGCGGAACGCGTCCGGCACGTTCCGCTGGTGGATGCGGACCTCGGTGCGGGCGCCCCCGAGGTCGGTGAACGTCGAGGTTGTCGTCACGCCGGTGGCGGGCTCGGTCCACACCAGCCGTTCCGGCGGCACGACCTCGACGTAGACCGCGTGCATCGTGTACTGGCTGCCGTCACCGTCGCTGACGATCACGGTCTCGAAGATCCCGCCGGGCCGCGGGTCGGCCGTGATCCCCGTCGCCGGCGTGTGCGTGCCGGCAGGCCCCCAGAAGTGCGCCAGGTGCTCCGGCTCGGTCATGCAGCGGAAGACCAGTTCGCGGGGGGCGTCGAAGACGCGGGTGCAGATCAGTTCGGCCGCTGCCGCCGGGTCACTCATGCCGGTCTCCCATCCCGTCCGCGGGGGACGTGGCCCCTTCCCGGCCCGGGGACGCCGCCCGCTGGATCTCGCGCAGGTGCTCGCCGAGTTTGTCGAATCGCTCCGTCCAGATCCGGCGGTTCGTCTCGATCCAGCTCATCGCCTCGTCGAGCACGTCACCCTCCAGGTGGCACGGCCGGAACTGGGCCCGCCGGGTCCGCGAGATGAGGCCGCAGCGCTCGAGCACCTTCAGGTGTTTCGAGATGCCCGGCAGCGTCATGGCGAAGGGTGCCGCCAGTTCGTTCACCGTGGCGTCGCCCCGGGCGAGATGGGCCACAATCGCCCGGCGCGTCGGGTCGGCCAGGGCGGTGAAGGTGGCGTCCAGCCGCTCGCCGGCCTCAGGCGTCCCGGTTGGCATGCTCATACCGTTACTTCACCACTTGGCTAGTTAACTGTCAAGCTAAATACGATCCCATTCCCCATAAAGAAACCCGGGCCACGCCGTAAACAGACATCGCCCGTTCAGTGCAGGGCTTCGTTCCGGATGCGCGGGAGCAGCAGGCCGCCCGCCAGGCCGGCCGCCGACAGCAGCGGCCACTGGACGGCAAGGCGCCGGGATTCAGTACCGGGCGCCGGTCACCTCGTCCGCCAGCGGGTCGAGCCGGCCCAGGTCGGCGGGGCTAACGCCAGCGCGCCCAGCTGCCCGGCCAGGGCCGTGAGGACCGGGCCGAGCGGCGCGTCGATGGTGGCGATCGCCAGCGCGTCACCCCGGGTCTCCCCCTGGTTCACGATCACCACCGGGACGCCCAGCCGGGCCGCGTGCCGGACGAACCGGTAGCCGGACATCACGGTCAGCGAGGAGCCCAGCACGACGAGGGCGCCGGCCTGCCCGACCAGGGCGTAGCAGTCGTCGACCCGGGTCCGCGGCACGTTCTCGCCGAAGAACACCACATCGGGCTTGAGCAGGCCGCCGCACGCCCGGCAGTCCACCACGCGGAACCGCGCGGCCGCCTCGTCAGCCAGCACCGCGTCGCCGTCCGGGTTGATCGCGGTGATCTCCGCTGCCCAGCCGGGGTTGGCCGCGCGCAGCCGTTCGTCCAGCTCATCGCGCGCCGTGCGCTGCCCGCAGGTCAGGCAGAGCACCCGGTCCAGGCTGCCGTGCAGCTCGATCACCTGCCGCGCGCCGGCCGCCTGATGGAGGCCGTCCACGTTCTGCGTGATGATCCCGGCCAGCAGCCCGCGCCGCTGCAGCCCGGCCACCGCGCGGTGCCCCGCGTTGGGCGCGGCCCGGGCCACGTGCCGCCAGCCGAGGTGGCTGCGGGCCCAGTACCGCTGCCGCGCCGCCGCCCCGCCCACGAACGCCTGATAGGTCATCGGCTCGGCACGCCGGGCGCGCCCGGTCGGCCCGCGGTAGTCGGGAATCCCCGACTCGGTCGACAGCCCGGCCCCGCTGAGCACCACGACACCGCCGTTACGGACACAATCGACCAGCAACCCGAACGGGCCTTGCCGGAGCGCGTCCCCGGCTGTGCCGCCCGCCCCGCCCACGGCCGTTCCGTCCGCCAGCTGTGTCACCCTTCCATGCTGCCTGACGCGTCCCGGTGCCCCGAACCGGCCCCAGCGGGGGCCCGGCCCGGCGCAGCGGGGCCCCGGACCGGCTGATCCGGGCTCTCCGTTGCCGTTCTGGGATGTTTTCGTGTGATGGCTGCGTTCTGGCGTGCGTTTCGACGGCTCCGTCGGCGATTGACCGCGCGGTACCGTGATGCGGTGCCGCCCACCCGCACCACCACCTATCGTGGCCTCGACCTGGCGGCCGCCCGCCACCGCACGGTGCCCGACGTGCTGCCGGCGCCGGGCGAGCCGTTCCGCGTGCTGTTCTGCGGCATCAACCCGGGCCTGTACTCCGCCGCGACCGGCTGGCACTTCGCGCGGCCCGGCAACCGGTTCTGGCCCGCGCTGCACGGCTCCGGCTTCACCCCGCGCCTGCTGGCCCCCAGCGAGCAGCAGCTGCTGGCCGGCTACGGGCTGGGTATCACGAACCTGGTCGGCCGGGCGACGGCCCAGGCCGCCGAGCTCAGCCGCGCCGAGCTGCAAGCCGGCGGCGCCCAGCTGGCGGAGCTGGTGTCCCGGCACCGGCCCCGGTACGTCGCCATCGCCGGGGTGACCGCGTACCGGGTCTCGTTCGGCACAAAAGATGCCCAGGTCGGGCCGCAGGACACGGTGATCGGCGGCACCCGGCTGTGGATCGTGCCCAACCCGAGCGGCCTGAACGCGCACTGGCCGCTGGCCGCCATCACCGCCGAGTTCGGCCGCCTCCGCGACGCCGCCGGCTCATGAGATGACGGACCGAAGGTCCGACCGGCCGCGACCCGGGTCTTGCGCCCGGGTGAGCGGCCGGTGTCACGGTGGCCAACCCGAGGGGGGCGTCGCGGGGGGTTCGGGGGGTCGTCCCCCCTGGTTACAGAGCTCCGTGCCCGGTCGGCACCCGCTCCGCTTCCGGTGGCGGCGGAGGCGGCGTGCCATCGCCGAACGGGCGGCCGCCGAGGCCCTCCCGCCCGTGCGGGGTCAGCCAGTTGGAAAGATCCGGGCCGGCCGGCACGATCCCGGTCGGGTTGATCGTCCGGTGCACCTCGTAGTAGTGCTCCTTGATCTGGACGAAGTCGATCGTGTCCCCGAACCCCGGCGTCTGGAACAGGTCACGCGCGTAGGCCCACAGCACCGTCATCTCCGAGAGCTTGGACCGGTTGCACTTGAAGTGGCCGTGGTAGACGGGATCGAACCGCGCCAGCGTGGTGAACAGCCGCACGTCCGCTTCGGTGATCGTGTCCCCGATCAGGTATCGCTGGCTGGCCAGCCGCTCGCTGAGCCAGTCCAGCCGCTTGAACAGCCGCCGGTAGGCCGCCTCGTACGCCCGCTGCGAGCTCGCGAAGCCCGCCTGGTAGACGCCGTTGTTCACGTCCTTGTAGACCAGCGTGGCCACCTCGTTGATCTCGTCCCGGTGTTTCTCCGGGTACAGGTCGGGAGCGCCGGCCCGCGCCTGCGCCGTCCACTCCGTTTCCAGGTCCAGCGTGATCTGCGAGTAGTCGTTGGTCACCACCGCGCCCGTGGGCACGTCGATGATGGCCGGGACCGTGACACCGCGATCGTAGCCCGGCTCAGCCTTCTCGTAGGCCTCGGCGAGCCGTTCGATGCCGAGGACGGGATCCCGGCCGCCCGGATCGAGGTCGAAGGTCCAGCTGCGCTGGTCGTGCACCGGCCCGGCCATCGCCATCGAGATCACCGGCTCCAGGCCCAGCAGCCGCCGCACGATGATCGCGCGGTTGGCCCACGGGCACGCCCGCGCCACCGCCAGCCGGTAGCGGCCCGGCTCGGCCGGCCAGCCGTCCCGGCCGTCGGCCGTGATCCGCGCGTTCAGGTACCGGGTATCACGAATGTACGCTCCGTCATCGCCCACACGACCGACAGTACCCCGGCCGCAGGCTGGCACAATGGCCCGGCGGCACGACGGCACGACGGCCCGCCGGCCCGGCGGCACGACGGGCGGCCGCGTCGTTACGGTTGCCGATCACGCTGGCCGCTGCCACGATGTTTCAGGTTTGACAACCATCACAGGTTCAGGCTGACGACCACCACAGCGCCGACGGGGAGCACTATGCGCGTGCCGGGCCGCCTCGCCCTGGGGGCCGCCGTAGCGGGAGTCCTGATCGGCGGGGCCGTCCCCGCCTGGCCCTCCGCCGCGTCAGCCGCCGCGCACCGCCCGGCGGCGGCAGCGGTCTCCGCGGTCCGCCGGACCGGCACGCCGCCCGCCGTCCAGGCGAAGGGGGCCGCGCTGGAGAACGTCGTGACCGGCGCCCTGCTGTGGAGCCGCGGCCTGGACACCAAGCGCCCGATCGGGAGCATCACCAAGGTCATGACGGCGCTCGTCGTGCTCCGCGCCGGGCATCTCGGCGAGGTGCTGACCGTGCCGGCCGCCGCCGTGTCGTACACCCAGCGGTGGGACGGCAGCAGCGCGGGACTGCACGCGGGCGACCGGCTCACCGTCCAGCAACTGCTCGAGGCCATGCTACTGCCCTCGGGCTGTGACGCCGCGTACGTCCTGGCCAGCGCGTACGGCCCCGGGCTGACGCCGTTCGTGGCGAAGATGAACGCGCTCGCCGCGCAGCTGCACCTCGGCCGTACGCACTTCTCGAACTTCGACGGGCTGCCGCTGCCCACCGAGTACTCCACCTACTCGACCCCCGGCGACCTGCTCGCCATCGGCCGCGCCGCCATGGCGTACCCGGCCTTCCGCGCCATCGTCAGCCAGCGCCGCTATTACCTCGGCGCGGGCTCCGGGCACCACGCATACCTCTGGCATAACACCAACCTGCTGCTTGGCGCCTACCCCGGGGCGATCGGGATCAAGACGGGCTCGACGCTGGCGGCCGGCTACTGCCTGCTCTTCGAGGCGCAGCGCGGCGCGGCGGTGCTCATCGGCGTCGTGCTGGACAGTTCGCCCTCGGTCCGCGCCGTCAGTTTCAGCGACGCCGGGAACCTGCTCACCTGGGGGTTCGGTTGAGCGGCGAGACGCCTCAGGTGACCCCGGACGAGTTCTTCCGTACCGACATCCGGGTCGGCAGGATCCTGCGGGCCGAGGAGTTCCCGCAGGCCCGCAAGCCCGCCTACAAGCTGTTGATTGACTTCGGTGCACTGGGGGAGAAGCGGTCCAGCGCTCAGATCACCACGCGTTACACGCCAGCGGAACTGGCCGGCCTGGTCGTCGCGGTCACCAACTTCCCGCCCCGGCAGATCGCCAGCTTCCTGTCCGAGGTGCTCGTGCTGGGTGTGCCGGACGGGACGTCCGGGGACGTCATCCTGCTCGCCCCCGACTCCGAGGTGCCGCCCGGCACCAGGGTCTTCTGATCCCGTAGCGCCGCCGCACGGCGTCGTAGGCGGCGGATGGGCCGCCCGTCCCGATGAGTCGGCCGGCTGACGCTCGTCTTAATGACGAAACGAACGAGGCTGGAGGAAACGATGGGCAGCGTCATAGCCGGGCTTTCGATGTCCCTGGACGGCTTTGTGGTCGGCCGCGGCGACGGCCCCGCCCATCCGCTCGGTGAGGGCGGGGGCAGGGTTCCCCGCAGCATCTGCGGGGAACCCTGCCCAACCCAAGGACGGGCGGGCCGCCCGCCAGGTCCCGGCAGGCTTGCCGATCATGGCCGCATTCTGGTCGGATGACTGGTGAACCGCACGTCCGTCGCCCCATCTCAGCACCTAGCGGAGGGCCAATGACCGGCCGCACCAAGATCACGCTCGATGAGTCGGAGATCCCCCGGCAGTGGTACAACGTGATCCCCGACCTCCCCTCGCCGCCGCCGCCTCCGCTGCACCCGGGCACCCTTCAGCCGGTCGGCCCCGAGGATTTGGCGCCGTTGTTCCCGATGGCGCTCATCGCCCAGGAGGTGACGGCCGACTCCTACGTGCCGATCCCCGACGAGGTGCTGGACGTGTACCGGCTGTGGCGGCCGACGCCGCTGTACCGGGCCTGGCGGCTGGAGAAGGCGCTGAACACCCCAGCCCGCATCTATTACAAATACGAGGGCGTGTCCCCGGCCGGGTCCCACAAGCCGAACACCGCCGTTCCGCAGGCGTACTACAACGCGGTCGAGGGCACCCGCCGGATCACCACCGAAACCGGCGCCGGGCAGTGGGGGAGCGCGCTGGCCTTCTCGTGCGGGCAGTTCGGCCTGGACTGCGAGATCTGGATGGTGCGCGCCTCGTACGACCAGAAGCCGTACCGGCGCACGCTCATGGAGACCTGGGGCGCGACGGTGCACGCCAGCCCGTCACGCGAGACGACCGCCGGTGCCAAGGTGCTGGCCGACGACCCGAACTCACCCGGCAGCCTCGGTATCGCCATCAGTGAGGCGGTGGAGGTCGCCGGCGGCGCCCCCGACACCCGGTACGCGCTCGGCAGCGTGCTCAACCATGTCCTGCTGCACCAGACCGTCATCGGCGAGGAAGCCCTCAAGCAGTTCGAGGCGGCCGGCGAGACCGCCCCCGACCTGATCGTGGGGTGCACGGGCGGCGGGTCGAACTTCGCGGGCCTGTTCTTCCCGTTCCTGCGGGAGAAGCTCGCCGGGCGGATCGATCCGGTTATCCGGGCCGTCGAGCCGGCCGCGTGCCCGTCGTTCACCCGGGGGCGGTACGCCTACGACTTCGGCGACACGGCCGGGTTCACGCCCCTGCTGAAGATGCATACCCTCGGGCACGACTTCATGCCCGACCCGATCCACGCCGGCGGCCTGCGCTACCACGGCATGTCACCGCTGCTCTCGCACGCCTACGAGCTCGGCCTGTTCGAAGCCGTCAGCAAGCCGCAGCGGGAGTGTTTCGCCGCCGGCGTCACCTTTGCCCGGACCGAGGGCATCGTGCCCGCCCCGGAGCCGGCGCACGCGCTCGCCGAGGTCATCGAGGAGGCCAACCGCTGCGCCCAGACCGGCGAGGAGAAGGTCATCCTCACCGCCCTGTGCGGGCACGGCTTCTTCGACATGTCCGCCTACCACCGGTACCTGTCCGGGGAGATGGAAGACTTCGAGCTCCCGCAGGACCGGATCGACGCCTCGCTGACCAGGCTCCCGGCCCTGGCGTGACCGGCCCCGCCCCGGCGTGAGCAGCCTGGGCCCGTCCCGGGACGGCCGCTATACCGTCCCGGGACGGGCCCGCTCACCGGGCGGCGGCCACCGGCGTGTCCGGCGTGTCTGGCGTGTCCGGCGTGTCCGTCGCGACCACGTCGAACAGCAGCAGCCACGCGACGTTCACGCCCAGGAACACCAGCACGCTCAGCAGCACCGCCTCGACCCGGACCGGCGCGGCCGTGATGCCGATGTCCCGGAGCAGATGCGGGACGATCGCCACCACGCCGACCACGGCATACAGCACGATCGCGGCGATGTACGCCGCCTTGCCTATCGTGTCGGGGGCGGCCCCGCGGACCGCGGCGAAGACGATCACGCCGCCGAGCGCCACGATCGCGTACGACGTGCGCCACAGGGCCTGGCTCTGCGGATCGACCAGCGCCACCAGCGTCATGATCCCGGGCAGCGAAAAGTGCAGGGCGACGCCGTACGAGCGGCGTCTTAAAGCCGGATCTCCCGCCCACACGCTGTAGCGCTGCTGCACGACCACCAGCCAGAGGCCGAGGACGGTGAAGCAGGTGGCGGAAAAGGAAATGTAGAAATCAGTGAGCATGATCCCCCCAGATCTCGGTATGACGCGATACATAACCACGCGCACCGGTTTCCAGCATGATCCGACGGAACGCCCGCCGAGGCCAGCCCCGATCATGAAGCGGCCGCGTTTCCTGTACAACTGAGATCAGGCTGTGACTTTCCCGGGAGGCGACGTGAAAGGTGACCGGGTCGAAATCGTGATCGACGCCGGCGAGGGTGCCCGGACTTACGAGGTCATCGCGACCAGGGCCGGGCGCCGCGTGGATATCGCCAACCGGCGGGGTGTCGTCGAGGTGAGCGAGGTGACCCGGAGCGGGACCCCGGTGCGGACGGCCCGGTTCATGGCCAGCCGGATTCTGGCGCTGGTCGAGCACCCCGCCGCCGACCGCGACGAACCGCCTCCCGTCAAGTCCGCGGAACGCGCGCCGAAGCCGCCGGACCGGCTGTAATCCGGGGCCAGGGAGCCACCGTGGAACTGGGCAGCTTTGACGCGCTCAGCTTCGATTGCTACGGGACCCTCATCGACTGGGAGTCCGGGATCGCGGCCGTGCTCGGCCCCTGGGCCCGGGCCCGGGGTCTTGACCTGGACGACGAGGCGCTGCTGGCCGCCTACTCGGGGCACGAAGCCCGCGCCGAGGCCGGGCATCCCGGCGACCGGTACCCGCTCATCCTGGCCCGCAGCTTCCGCGACCTCGGCCGCGAGCTGGGCGCGGAGGTCACCGGCGCCGACGCGGGGCGGCTCGCCGGTTCCGTCCCGGACTGGCCCCCGTTCGCCGACTCCCACGCCGCGCTGCTAGCGCTGGCGCAGCGCTACCAGCTGATCATCCTGTCCAACGTCGACCGGGACTCGTTCGCGGCCAGCAACCGCCGTCTCGGCGTCACCTTCACCAGCGTCCTCACCGCCGAGGACATCGGCTCCTACAAGCCCTCGCCGCGGAACTTCGCGGCGCTGCTGGCCGAAGCCGGACGCCTCGGGATCGCGCCGGGCCGGCTGCTGCACGTCGCCCAGAGCCTGTTCCACGACCACGTCCCGGCGCGGCAGGCGGGCCTGCCCACCGTCTGGATCAACCGGCGGCACAGCCGGCCCGGGTGGGGCGCGACCCCGGCGCCCGCGGCCGGCGTCTCCCCGGACGCGGAATTCCCGTCCATGCAGGCCTTCGCCGACGCCGCCACCGCCCGTTGAGCCCGTCTCACCCCGGCACGGCCGGCCGGAGCTGCTCGCTGCGGTAGCCGCCCAGGAAGCGCCAGCTGGCCGCCGGCCTCAGCCGCGCCGCCGGGCCGATTTCTGATGATCCCGAACGGGCCGTGGATCGGCTAGCCGCAACGGCCGGCGCCGCCGGGTCCGGGCGCTAGCTGACCGCGCTCACGATGTCGTCCAGGACCCGCGCCGCCTCGGCGCGGAAACCAGGGTCGCTGACCAGGCCGTCCGGGCTCACCGCCTGCCGGGGCAGGGTAATCCGGCGGCAGGCCTTCTCGATGACGGCCGCCCCGACGTAGCCGAGCACGCTGGCCAGGGATTCCTCCGCGCCCGCACCCCGGCCAGCGGCGGCCACGTTGATCCACGCGACCGGCTTGCCGTACATTTCGCCGCCGCCGACGGTCCAGTCGAGCAGGTTCTTGAAGCTGCCGGGCAGCGTGCCCGCGTACTCGGGGGTGCAGAACACCACCGCGTCGGCCTTCGCGATCTCCTGCCGCAGTGCACTCGCGGCCGGCGGCAGGGGCTCGCGGTCGTCGTCCGGATTGAACGCGGGCAGGCTGGCGAGGCCCTCGTACAGCACGGCGGTCACCGGGCGGGCCGCGATCGCCCGCATGGTCCGCAGCGCCGCCGTGTTGCCCGAACCGCCGCGCGTACTGCCCGACACCAGCAGGATACGCGTCCGTCCCGCGTGCACAGCCCCTCCCGTTCCGCCCGGCCCGGCGCGCTGGATGGGTGCGGCCGGGCCGCTGCCCGCACCGGGCAACTATGCCCGATCCCGGGATGTTCCGTGCCCGGAACGCGCGCCTGTATCCCTGCGGCGGGAGCGGGGCCGCCGCACCCGCGGGCTGTGGCGGTATCCGCAGTAACGACCGGAGATGCCGCACCTCGACGTTCATGGCGCGCACATCGTAACCGCCGGCCCCGCACCGTCCCAGCTATTCAGCCGCGCGCGAAGTCGGCCATCCGGGCCGCGACATCCGGGCGTAAGACAGCGAAACTGACAGCAGTCCAGTCCAGTCCAGTCCAGACCCAGACAGATGGGGGCAGCGCATGACAACCGGCCACGACGGACCCGCGACGCCGCCAGTCACCGAAAGAGGCCGGCTGGCGCAGGTCATCGCGACCCGGGGCGGCCTGGCCCCGCCGGAGGCGCCGTTCGTGATCGAGCACCGCGAGGCGCTGATCTACATGCTGTGCGAGGCCGCGGAGCTGGAGCACGGCATCATGTGCCAGTACCTGTTCGCCGCGTTCACGCTCAAGCAGAACGAGGGCGAGGGCCTGACCGGCGAGGAGCTGGCGGCCACCCGGCGCTGGCGCTCGGTCATCTCGCACGTCGCCACGCAGGAGATGCTGCACCTGGCCCTGGTGCAGAACCTGCTGTCCGCGGTCGGCGCCGCGCCGCATCTGGTCCGGCCCAACTTCCCGCATCCGGCCAGCCACTACCCGGCCGGCGTCCACCTCGCGCTGCTGCCGTTCGGCGAGCAGGCGCTGCGGCATTTCATGTTCCTGGAGCGTCCCGAGGGCATGGACCTGCACGACGCCGACGGGCTGGCCGCGTTCGGCCGCGCCGTTCCGCACATGCTGGCCAGCGACATCGTGCCGCGCGGCCAGGACTTCGCCACGGTGGGGCACATGTACCGGTCCATCGAGGCGGGCTTCGCGCGCCTGTGCGCGAAGTACGGCGAGGACTGGCTGTTCGTCGGGCCGGAGCGGGCCCAGGCCACCCAGGAGTACTTCGGCTGGCCGCAGCTGATCCCCGTTACCGACCTGGCCTCGGCGCAACGGGCCATCGACGAGATCCTCGAGCAGGGCGAGGGCCTGCGCGGGCACTGGGAGAACGCGCACTTCGGCACGTTCGTCGAGATCCTGGACGAGTTCGAGGCGGCCCGCGCGGCGAACCTCGGCCTGCAGCCGGCCCGCCCGGTGCTGCCGGTCAACGTCCGGCCGTGCGACCGCGACGTCGAGGTCCCGCTGGCCGACAACCCGGTCACCGCCAAGGTGATGGACCTGTTCAACGTGGCGTACGAGATCCTGCTGCAGATCCTGGAGCGCTTCTTCGCACACACTGATGAGACGGACGCCCAGCTCAAGACGCTCGCGGACGCCACCATGGGGCTGATGTTCGGTGCCATCAAGCCGCTTGGCGACCTGATCACCACGCTGCCGGCCGGCCCCAGCTACCCGGGTGCGAACGCCGGCCCGAGCTTCGAGCTGTTCTACGAGAGCGACTACCTGCTGCCGCACCGGCACGCGGCCTGGGCGCTGCTGACCGAGCGGCTGGGCGTGGCTGCTGATTTCTGCCGCGAGATCATCGTGGGGGAGCCCGGTGACGGCCAGTCCGGAGCGGCCCGCCAGCTCACCGCGGCGCTGCAGCCGGTCGGCGTGGCCCTGGACGGCCTCGCGCGAGCTCTCTCGGTCCACCTGCCGGCTTCCGACCCGCGCTCGTACGCCGCTCCTGACACCGCACCGGCTGACCCCAGGGGGCTGCGGGCGAGCGTGGACGAGTACGCCCGGGCCAGGCAGGCCGCGCGTCTGGACGCCGACGCGGAGCGCGGCCTCGCGGACGTCTTCGACCGCACCCTGGCCATCGTGACCCGCCTGCTCGGCCCGGCCTCCGGGGGCCCGGCCTCCGGGGGCCCGGCCTCCGGGGATGCGGTGCCGGCCTGGATCACCCCCCGCTTGATCGCCAGCGTCCTCCGCCCGCTCGCGGACGCCCTGAGCGCCTCCGCTCCCACCGTCGCCGTCCCGCCGCCAGCCCCACAGGCCCCACTCACCCCAGCCTGCCCCAGCCCCGCAGCACCCACCCACGCCAGCCCGCCGCCAGCCCCACAGCCCCCTTCCACCTCAGCCGTTCCCGTCGGCACACAGGCTTCACCTGCCTCCGGGGCCCCGTCCCTCGCCGGCCAGCTCTGGCAGGCGACGGTGGCGGCCACCGCGCTGCACGTCCGGCTGGCCCGGGCCGGCGGCGCGCGTCCCGGGCTGGCCGAGGCCGTCGCCGCGCTCCAGGACCTCGCGTGCGCGGCCGCCCCCGCCGCAGGCCGCGCGTCGGCCCTGCGGGACCTGCAGGCCAGCCTGCCCGCGTCCATCCAGACTGCGCACAACGGGCCTTACCTGGTCACCAACGTGCCGGCCATCCGCACCCACCTTGGCCAGCCACTGCCGGTGCCGCCCCAGCTGGCCCTCTGCCGTTGCGGCGGCTCGGCGCGTAAGCCGTTCTGCGACGGCTCGCACGCCGCTAACGGGTTCAGCGACGCCAAGGACCCGAACCGGGTGCCGGACCGGCGCGATACCTACGAGGGCGAGCAGGTCACGGTCTTCGACAACCGCGGCATCTGCCAGCATTCCGGCTTCTGCACCGACCGGCTGAACACGGTGTTCCGGGCCGGCCAGGAGCCGTTCGTGGCGCCGAGCGGCGGCCGGATGGACGAGATCGTCCGCGCCGTGCGGGACTGCCCGTCCGGCGCGCTGAGCCTGGCCTTCGACGGCCACGAGGAGCGTGACCTGGCCGACGGGCACAACTGCCGGGAACCGGCCATCGAGATCACCGCCGATGGGCCCTACCGGGTCACCGGGCGGGTCGTCCTGGTAGACGCCGGCGGCGGTGACGTCGCCCGGGCCGAGGGATCGTCCCGCGAGCACTACGCGCTCTGCCGCTGCGGTCACTCGCAGAACAAGCCGTTCTGCAGCGGCATGCACTGGTACATCGGCTTCACCGATCCGGAGCGCGTCCCGGGCCGCGAGCCGAGCCTGTTCGAGTGGGCCGGCGGCGTGGGTGCCCTGACCCGGATGACCCGGCTGCTGTACGAGAAGCTCGTCCCCGCCGACACGCTGCTCGCGCCGCTGTTCGCGAACGTCCCGCCCGGCTACCCGCAGCGGGAGGCGGCGCGCATCGCCGCCGCGTTCGGTGGCTCGCCGGACGAGGCGGCCGGGAACGGTTCCCGGCCGGGCGGGGGCGGCCAGCAGGCGGCGCCGGAGTTCACCGGCGAGCAGCGCACCCGCTGGATCACGCTGGCCGGCCAGGCGGCGGACGAGGCCGGCCTGCCCGCCGACCCGGCATTCCGCGCGGCCCTGGAGGCCTTCTTCGTCTGGGACGCGCAGGGTGCGCTGGCCCGGGGCGCGGGAGCCCCGCCGGACGGGACCGTGCCGAGCTGGGACTGGACCCCAGCCGGCCCGCCGGACACCATCGCCCCCGCCGCCGATGCCCCCGCCGCCGATGCCGCCACGGCCGAGCCGGGGCAGCCGGTGTCCCTGGCCGGGCCGGACGAGCCGGTGAGCTTCGCCGCGCACATCAAGCCGATGTTCCGGCCGAAGGACCGGCAGTCCATGCAGTTCGCCTTCGATCTGTGGTCCTATGACGACGTGCGGGCGCACGCCGCCGGCATCCTGGAGCGGCTGGGCAACGGCACCATGCCGTGCGACGGGGCCTGGCCGGACGCCCAGATCGCCGTGTTCCGGCGGTGGAGCGAAACGGGCACCCCCGCCTGACCGCCAGCCCGGGAAGGGAGAACCGCCGTGCAGTTCCTGGTCATCTGCCGCCGGGTGGCGGACGGCGACACGGACGCCTTCGCGCGCCTGGTCGCCGACGAAGGCGCCGTGCTGCGGAAGCTCCAGGCCAACGGCATCCTCACCGAGGCGTGGAGCCCCGGCGGCCCGGGCGCCGTGCTCATGCTCGAGCTGCCCGACCAGGCCGCCGCCGAGCGCATCACCAGCGAGCTCCCGCTCGCCGCGGCCGGCCTCATCACCACCGAGGTGATCCCGCTGCACGCGCTGAACTTCTGACCCCGCACACTGAACGCATGACCACGCAGACCCCGGCCGCCCTGGGCGCCTGCCCGTTCACCATCGACCGGCCGGCCATGCGGCAGCGGTGGGAGCGGCTGACGTTCCTGCACTGGCCGTTCGAGCCCGCCGACGTGCAGCGCCTGCTGCCGGACGGCCTGGAGATCGAGACGCACGACGGCGCGGCGTGGGTCGGCCTGGTGCCGTTCTACATGCGCGTGGCTACCCCCGGCGGCCAGCGGGTGCCCTGGTTGTCGAACTTCTGCGAAACGAACGTGCGCACCTACGTCCGCGACCACACCGGCCGGTCCGGCATCTGGTTCTTCTCCCTGGAGGCGGCCCGGCTAGGCGCGGTCCTCACCGCGCGGGCGACGCCCTACCGGCTGCCGTACTTCTGGGCGTCGATGCGGCTCGGCGAGCGCGGCACCGAGGTGGCTTACCTGTCCCGGCGCCGCTGGCCCGGCCCGCGCCCGGCGACCAGCCGCGTCCGGATCGCCGTCGGCGAGCCGATCGCCGCCGCCGACGTCACCGAGCAGGAGCACTTCCTGACCGCCCGCTGGGTACTGTTCAGCGTCACCGGCGGCCGCCCGGTCTCCGCGCGCGCTTGCCACCAGCCCTGGCCGCTGCACCGCGCCCGCGCGCAGGTGCTGGACGACCACCTGCTCAGCGCGGCGGGCTTGCCCGCCCCGGAAGGCGAACCGCTGGTGCACTACTCCCCGGGCGTCGACGTTGCGATCGGCCGTCCCGAGCCCTGAGCACACATTGCCGCCGAACGGACTGACCACGAGGTTCCCGGCTCACTCCGGCCCGCCCGATCTGGGGTGAGCGTTCCCGCCCGATCTGCCGCGCTCGCTCCTCCAGCGGCACCGCCTCGTCCGGCCGCCCCAGCGCGCGGTAGGTGGCGCCCAGGTTGTCCAGCCGGATGGCGGTGCGGGGGTGGTCGGGGCCGAGGGTGGTTTCGGTGATGTGCAGGGCCCGTTGCTGCAGCGGCAGTGCCTCGTCCGCCCGTCCCAGATCGCGGTAGGTGAGGGCCAGGTTGTTCAGCCGGATGGCGGTGCTGGGGTGGTCGAGATCGCGGTAGGTGAGGGCCAGGTTGCAGCCGGATGGCGGTGCTGGGGTGGGGGGGCCGAGGGGCCGCAGGCCAGATCGGCGACGGACCGTCCGGCGGGCCCATCGCCAGCGCCTGGCGCGCCAGCGGGTGCGGGCGCGGCGCCGGGGGATCGGCCGCGTAGCGCGCGTTCCACCGGATCTGGTCCCGGTGGGCCGCGAGCTCGTCGGTGGGCATACTGCGCACGTTAGTACGGAGCAGCCGCCCGCCCTCGCCGGGCCCGGCGTCCCTCGCGTAGATTTTCTGGCGGCAGCCAATCCCGAGCAGGCGAAGAAGGGCATCCGATGACCAGCACTGAACTGCTGACCGACGCGTTTGGCCGGGTTCACGAAGTGGTGCACGACGCTGTGGACGGCCTGACATCCGAAGAACTGGCGTTCCGGGTCGACGGCTCCGCGAACTCGATCGCCTGGCTCGTCTGGCACCTGAGCCGTATCACCGACGACCACATCGCCGCCGCGGCCGGTGACGAACAGGTCTGGATCACCGGGGGCTGGATGGACCGGTTCGGGCTGCCGTTCGGCCCGCGCGCGACCGGCTACGGGCACGGCGGTGACGACGTGGCGGCGGTCCAGGTCAAGTCGGCCGAACTGCTGACCGGGTACTTCGACGCCGCCTACGAGCAGGCCATCCGGTTCGTCAACGGCCTCGGCGACGACGACATGGGCCGGGTCGTCGACGAGAACTGGACCCCGCCGGTGACCCTGGCCGTGCGGCTGGTCAGCGTGATCTCCGACGGCCTGCAGCACGCCGGGCAGGCCATGTTCGTGCGCGGCATCGTCGAGCGCGGCTAGGCCATGAGCGGGGAGCCCGGGCCCGCCGGGCCGCCCAGCCCCTGGAATCCCCCGGTCCCCGCCGGGCCTGCCGAACCGGCCGGGCCAGTCGGGCCGCCGGACGCGCTGGCCGTCCCGCGCTTCGCCGGGCCCGACACCTTCGCGCGGCTGCCGCGGCTGGCCGACGTCGGTTCCGCCGCGGTGGCCATCGCGGGCATCCCGTTCGACTCCGGCGTGTCGTACCGGCCGGGTGCGCGGTTCGGCCCGGCGTCGGTCCGGGCCGGGTCCAAGCTGCTGCGGCCCTACCATCCGGGGCTGGACGTGGCGCCATGGTCCGGGCATCAGGTCGCCGACGCCGGGGACCTCAGCGCGAACCCGTTCGACCTGCGGCAGGCCATCAGCGAGGTGGAGGCCGGGGCACGCGCCCTGCTCGGCGCCACGGACTACCTGATCGCGATCGGCGGGGACCACACGATCGCGCTGCCGCTGCTGCGCGCCACCGCGGCGCGGCACGGCCCAGTCGCGCTGGTCCACTTCGACGCGCACCTCGACACCTGGGACACCTACTTTGGCGCTCCCTACACGCACGGCACGCCGTTCCGGCGCGCGGCCGAGGAGGGCGTCCTCGCCCTGGACTGCTCCGCCCACGTTGGCATCCGCGGCAGCCTCTACGCCAGCAGTGACCTGAGCGACGACCGCAAGCTCGGCTTCGCCACGGTATCGACCACCGACGTCGCCCGGCGGGGCGTGGACGACGCCATCGACCGGGTCCGCGAGCGGGTCGGTGACCGGCCGGTGTACGTGAGCGTCGACATCGACGTGCTCGACCCGGCGCACGCCCCGGGGACCGGCACGCCGGAGCCGGGCGGGCTGACCACCCGGGAACTTCAGCTCATCCTGCGCGGGCTGGACGGGCTGCGGCTGGCCGGCGCCGACATCGTGGAGGTCGCCCCGGCCTACGACCACGCGGAGCTGACCTCGCTGGCCGCCGCGAACGTCGCGTACGAACTGCTTGGCCTGCTCGCGCTCCAGGCGGGAGCGCAGCGCGGGACCGGTCCGCCCGGCCCCGGGAGGACTGGCCCGGGGGGGACGCCCGGCCCCGGGGGATCCCCAGGCCCCGGGGGGACGCTAGGCCCCGGACGCGCGGGCGGTGATCCGGCATGACGGCCGTCGCCGTCGCCCAGCTCGCGCCGGTCATCGGCGAACCCGAGCGGAACCGGCAGACCGTGGCCGACGCGATTGGCGAGGCCGCGTCGGCCGGCGCCGAGCTGATCGTGCTGCCGGAGCTGTGCGACTCCGGTTACGTGTTCGCCGATGAGCAGGAGGCGCGCGCGCTCGCCACCCCCGCGGACGACAGCCCCACGCTGCGTCAATGGCAGGAACTGGCCGCCGCCCGGCAAACGGTCATCGTCGGCGGGTTCTGCGAGCTGGCCGGCGACGGGAGGCTGTTCAACAGCGCGGCCCTGGTCGACGCGTCCGGGACCCGGGCGGTCTACCGCAAGACCCACCTGTGGGACCGGGAAGGCCTGATCTTCACCCCGGGCCGCGCTGCCCCGCCGGTGGTGAGCCTCCCGTTCGGCCAGGTCGCCGTGATGATCTGCTACGACCTGGAATTCCCCGAATGGGCCCGGCTGCCCGCCCTGGACGGCGCCGATCTCATCGCCGCCCCGGTCAACTGGCCGGCCGCGGCCTGCCCGCCGGGGGAGCGGCCCGCGGAGGTCGTCAAGGCCCAGGCCGACGCCTCAGTGAACGGCGTGTTCGTCGCGGTCGCGGACCGGTGCGGCGCCGAGCGCGGGGTCGAGTGGATCGGCGGCAGCGTCATCATCGGGCCGGACGGCTACCCGCTGGCCGGGCCCGCCCTGGACGGCCGCCCGTGGATACTGCTGGCCGGCTGCGATCTGTCCCGCGCCCGGGACAAGCGCCTCAACGACCACAACGACCTGCTCACCGACCGCCGCCCGGAGCTGTACTCGCCGGTAACATCGGGGAGTGATGGAGGCTGGGTGCCCGCCCGGCACTGATTCCGCCCGCCCTTAACGTCCCCCGTTCCGCCCGTCACTGACGTCCCCCGAGGAGGCGCCGATGCCGCCGACGCACGAGGTCTTCAACCAGCCCCCGCCGCTGACCGGGTACGACGTATCCGGCGACGCGACCATGCTGGACGCGCTGCGCTGCGAGGGCGCCGGCTGGGCGGAGGCGGAGGTCCGCGAGATCGGCCGCCGCGCCGGCACCGCCCAGGCGCAGGACTGGGGCCGGCTGGCCAACGAGAACCCGCCCGTGCTGCGCACCCACGACCGGTTCGGCCACCGCACCAACGAGGTCGAGTTCCACCCGGCCTGGCACGAGCTGATGAACGTGGCCATCGGCACCGGGATGCAGGCGGCGCCGTGGCGGGACCCCCGCCCGGGTGCGCACGTGGCCCGGGCCGCGAAGTTCTACCTGTGGGGCCGCGCCGAGGCGGGGCACTGCTGCCCGGTCTCGATGACGTACGCGATCGTTCCCGCCCTGCGGAACACGCCCGCGCTGGCGGAGCGGTTCGAGCCGCTGCTGGCGTCCACCGCCTACGACCCGGGGCTGCGGCCGCCCGAAAGCAAGCGCGGCCTGATCGCCGGCATGTCGATGACCGAGAAGCAGGGCGGCTCCGACGTGCGCGCCAACACCACCCGCGCGGTCCCCGTGCCGGGGGCTGGGGGCGCGGGTGCGGGCAGTTACCTGCTCACCGGGCACAAGTGGTTCACGTCCGCGCCCATGAGCGACGTGTTCCTGGTGCTCGCGCAGGCCCCCGGCGGCCTGTCCTGCTTCCTGCTGCCGCGCGTCCTGCCCGATGGCACCCGCAACGGCATGCACCTGCAGCGGCTCAAGGACAAGCTGGGCAACCGGTCCAACGCCTCTGCGGAGGTGGAGTACGACGAGGCGGTGGCCTGGCTCGTCGGCGAGGAAGGCCGCGGCGTCGCCGCGATCATCGAGATGGTCAACATGACCCGGCTGGACTGCGTCATCGGCGCCGCCACGGGCATGCGGTCCGGCGCGGTGCAGGCCGCCCACCACGCGGCGCACCGGTCCGCCTTCGGTGCCCGCCTCGCCGATCAGCCGCTGATGGCCAACGTGCTCGCCGACCTGGCCGTCGAGTCGGAGGCGGCCACGCTCGCCACGTTCCGGCTGGCCGGGGCGACCGACCGGGCGGCGGCCGGGGACGCGCAGGAAGCGGCGTTCCGGCGGCTGGCACTGGCCGCCAGCAAGTACTGGGTCTGCAAGCGCGCGCCCGCGCACGCGGCCGAGGCGCTCGAATGCTTCGGCGGCAACGGGTACGTGGAGGAATCGGGGATGCCGCGGCTGTACCGCGAGGCGCCGCTGCAGTCGATCTGGGAGGGCTCCGGCAACGTGTCCGCCCTGGACGCGCTGCGCGCCCTGGCCCGGCAGCCGGAATCGGCCGACGCCTTCTTCGCCGAGGTCGACCAGGCGGCGGGCGCGGACCGGCGGCTGGACGCGGCCATCGCGCGGCTGCGCGCCGAGCTGAGCGACCCGGCGCAGGCCGAAGCGCGGGCCCGCCGCCTCGCCGAGCACATCGCCGTCGTGCTGCAGGGCTCCCTGCTGGTCCGCTACGGCGACCCGGCCGTGGCGGACGCGTTCGCGGTGTCCCGGCTGGGCGGGGACTGGGGCGGCGCGTTCGGCACGCTGCCGCCCGGTACCGACGCGGGCACGATCATCAAGCGGATCACCCCGGAACTGGCCGCGTCCTGACCGCGCACCGCCCGCTATCGTCGGCACATGACTGCCGACGCCCCGACCATCCTGGCCACGTCCGGGGGCCTGCGCCCCGCCCAGCGGAACCCTTTCGAGTTCGGCCCGCTGCTCACGTACGCGATCGAGCTGGCCAACGTGACCGGCCGCGCGCCGCGCGTCTGCCTCGTCAGCACCGCCGCCGGGGACCAGGCCTGGTTCGAGGCGATGTTCACCGAGGCCGGGCGCGTCGCGGGCGCCACCGTGTCCGCTCTCCGGCTCTTCACGATGCCGAACGTGCCCGACATGGCGGCGTTCGCCCTGGAGCAGGACGTGATCTGGGTCAGCGGCGGCAGCGTGGCCAACCTGCTGGCGGTGTGGCGGCTGCACGGGCTGGACGAGACCTTCCGGCAGGCCTGGCAGGCCGGGGTCGTGCTGTCCGGCGTGTCGGCGGGCTCGCTCTGCTGGCACATCGGCGGCACCACCGACTCGTTCGGCCCGGACCTGCGCCCCGTCACCAACGGCCTGGCCTTCCTGCCGTACGCCAACGGCGTCCACTACGACAACGAGGTGCAGCGGCGCCCTAAATTCCACCAGTTCATCGCGGACGGGACGCTGCCGGGCGGCTACGCGACCGACGACGGGACCGGGCTGCTGTACCGGGGCACCGAGCTGGTCCAGTCCGTCACCGAAGTCCGCGGCAAGGGCACCTACCACGTCACCTTGCAGGACGGCGAGGTCCGCGAGGAGCGTATCGAACCGAAGGTGCTGCCCGGCAGTGCTTAAGGCGAGCAAGGGCGGCCTCAACGCGTTCGGCCAGTCGCTGGCCCTGGCGCTGGGCCCGTACGGCATCGCCGTCGCCACGGTGGCGCCCGGGTTCGTGGACACCGAGATGGCCGCCGAGCGCGTCAACGGCCCAGACGGCGACCAGGTGCGCGCGCAAAGCCCGTTCAACCGGGTGGCCCGCCCCGAGGAGATCGCCGCGGCGGTCGTGTACCTGGCCTCGCCCGGCGCGGAGTGGGCCAGCGGCACCATCGTGGACCTCAACGGCGCCCCCTACCTGCGCCCCCAGATCCCGGCCGCTCAGGTACGCTCACGGGGAACCGCCGTCACGGCCCCAGCGTTCCTCAGGTGCATCCGCTGTCCCACGGGCACCCGTCTCGCCAGGAGGACCGAACCGAATGATTCCGCTTCGCGGTGCCCTGCGGCTGATTGCGCTCCGGGGTGTCCTGCGGCGCAGTGCCTTCTTCATCGCCGCGGCGGCCCTGGCTGCGGGCGCGGCCGTGGCCCTGCAGGCACGGCAGCCGGCCGCCTCCGCGACCAGTTCGGGCTGGGTGGAGACCTGGGCGGCGGCACCGATCAAAGCCACCCGCGACGTCATCAACAAGGCGTACGTCGGCTTCAACGACAGCACCGTCCGCAACGTCGTCTTCACCAGCGTCGGTGGCAGTGAGGTCCGGATCCGGCTGAGCAACCTGTTCGGTACCCGGCCGCTGGACGTCGGCCAGGCCAGCGTGGGGGAGGTGGCGAGCGAGGGCAGCCTGGCCGGCCCCGCGTTCCCGGTTACCTTCAACAACAGCCGTTCGGTGGTGGTGCCGGTGGGCGAGGAGGTGCTGAGCGATCCCATCCCGATGTCCGTCTCGCCGCTGGAGGACATCGCGGTGTCGATCTACCTGCCCATCCGCACCGGGCCCACCACCTACCACCTCTTCGGCCAGCAGGACAGCTACCTCGCGCCCGGCAACCACGTCGACGACATCAGTGACGCGGCGTACCCGACCCGGACCACCTCCTGGTACTACCTGGACGGCGTGGAGGTCATGGGCGGCTACAAGCGGGCCGGCGTGGTGGTGGCGTTCGGCGACTCGATCACCGACGGGGTCGGCTCCTCCGACGGCACCAACGGCCGCTGGCCGGACTTCCTGGCCCGCCGGCTCGACGGCCAGGACGGCAACGAGGCTCCCGCCGTCATCGACGAGGGCATCGGCGGGAACCGGGTGCTCAGCAACTCGGCGTGCTTCGGGCAGAGCGCCCTGGCCCGGTTCAGCCGGGACGTCCTCGACCAGCCGGGCGTGCGGGACGTGATCGTGCTCGAGGGCATCAACGACATCGGCTATAGCTCGGACGCGGATATCGGCTGCGAGGCGCCGAACACCGACGTCAGCGCGGCGCAGATCATCAACGGGTACAAGGCGCTGATCGCCGACGCCCACTCGCACGGGGTCAAGATCTTCGGCTGCACGCTGACCCCGTTCGGCAGCTCCTGGTTCTGGTCCGTCGAGGGGCAGGCCAAGTGGCAGGCCGTCAATCACTGGATCCGCACCAGCGGCGAGTTCGACGGCGTCTTCGACTTCGCTCGCGCGGTCTCGGACTCGCAGAACCCGAGCTACCTCAACCCGGCCGACGACTCCGGCGACGGCCTGCACCCCAACGACGCCGGCTACGCGGCGATGGCCAGCTCGATCAACCTGAACAGCCTCACGCAGTAGGCCCGGGAAGCGAGGGCCCGCTGTCCAGGCCAAACGGCCGGACGTTACGGCTGGTCACTGCCGCTGCCGTCCGCGGCGGCCTGCTGGTAGAGCCGCAGGATGGCGGCGTCCAGGCGGACGCTGTAGGAGACCGCTTCGGTGTCACCGCCCTGCTGGTACCCGCCGATCACGCCCACGATCGCGCCGGTCCGCGACCGTGCGCTGAACCGGGTCACCCACGGGCTTCCGCTGGTCCCCCCGGTGTATCCGCCGCACTGGAACCGCAGTTGCGTCGCGCTCTGCCGGGACGTCCAGTTCACGCAGGTGATCGGGGAGCCGGCGCTGTCCGGATAGCCGGTGACGTGCACCAGGTAGCGGTACCCGGTGTCGGTCATGAGCCGGTTGGCCCCGAGCACCTGCTCGATGTTGCGCCCGTCGTTCGGCTGCAGCACGACGAAGCCGACGTCGTAGTCGGGGTCGGAGGAATCCGCCCACTGCGGGGCCACGAGCAGTTTCGCGGGCGTCCACACGCCGAACGGCTCCTGCCCGTCCCGGTAGCCAGGGATGAACACGATGTCGCTCCGGTACCCGCTGCCCTTGCCGCCGTGGATGCAGTGCGCGGCGGTGATCAGCATGTCCTTACCGGGGCTGGCCACCACGCTGGCCGTGCAGAAGTGGTTGCCGCTCGCGTCGTGCTCGAACAGCGCCCCGACGCGCAGCGCGGCCCCCGCCCCGGCCGTATGCGACTGGCCGTGCTGCGCCTTCGCCGGCTCGCGCCCCGTGTCGAGCGGCAGCGCGGCCAGCAGCCGGGACCGGCTCCAGAACCCGAGCGGGCCGCTGAGAGCGTGCGCGCGGCGCGCGGCCGGCGGCCCCGCCGAGCACCCGGTGGCCAGGACAAGGACCGCGACGGCCGCGACGGCGGCCCAGGCCCAGAGCTTCGTTCTCATCCGCGGCTCACAATCTGCACGTCCCGTGCTGCCTGCCCCCCCGGTAGAGCCTCCTGATCGCCGTATTTAACCAGCCGAACGGGCCTCGTTGGGAGCCGCCCCAGCTCAGAGCCCACCTCGCGGGCCCCGTAGGTGCGAGTACGGTTACTAACAAGTAACATGGGGCGTAGAGTTCTCACCGCGAGGGAGGCAAGGTGCCCCGTACCTCACGCAACGTGGTCTTTGTGGATGGCGTCCGTACCCCGTTCGGCAAGTCCGGGCCCAAGGGCCTGTACGCGGAGACCCGGGCCGACGATCTCGTCGTCCGGGTCATCCGCGAACTGCTGCGGCGCAACCCTGGCCTGCCGCCCGAGCGGATCGGCGACGTCGCCATCGCCGCGACCACCCAGATCGGCGACCAGGGCCTGACCATCGGCCGGACCGCCGCGGTGCTCGCCGGGCTGCCCCGGTCGGTCCCCGGGTACGCGATCGACCGGATGTGCGCGGGCGCGCTGACCGCCGCGACCACGGTGGCCGGCAGTATCGCGTTCGGCGCCAGCGACGTGGCCATCGCGGGCGGCGTGGAGCACATGGGCCATCACCCGATGGGAGAGGGCGTCGATCCCAACCCGAGATTCGTCAGCGAGACGCTGGTCGATGCCTCGGCCCTGGTCATGGGGTCGACCGCGGAGAACCTGCACGACCGGTTCCCGCACATCACCCGGGAGCGGGCTGACGCCTACGCGCTCGGCAGCCAGCGCAAGGTGGCCGAGGCCTACGCGGCCGGGAAGATCCAGCCCGACCTGGTGCCGATAGCGGTGCGCAGCGTGGCGAAGGGGTACGGCCTGGCCACCGCGGATGAGCCGCCGCGCCCGGACACCACCGCCGAGGGCCTCGCCGGGCTCAAGACCCCGTTCCGCCCGCACGGCCACGTGACCGCGGGCAACTCCGCCGGGCTGAACGACGGGGCCACCGGGTGCATCCTGGCCGCCGAGGACGTCGCCGCCGAGCTGGGCCTGCCGGCCCGGATGCGGCTGATCGACTTCTCCTTCGCCGGCGTCGACCCGGAGGTCATGGGCATCGGCCCCATCCCGGCCACCGAGACGCTGCTCGCGCGGAACTCGCTGACCATGGACGACATCGCCCTGATCGAGATCAACGAGGCGTTCGCGATCCAGGTGCTCTCCTTCCTCGACCATTTCAAGATCGCCGACGACGACCCGAGGGTGAACCCGTGGGGCGGCGCGATCGCGCTCGGCCACCCGCTCGCCTCCTCCGGGGTCCGGCTGATGATGCAGCTCGCCCGCGAGTTCGCCGAACGGCCGCAGGCGCGCTATGGCCTGACCACGATGTGCATCGGGATGGGCATGGGCGCCACGGTTCTCTGGGAGAACATGCAGCACGAGGCGAAGGACGGGAACCGGTGACCGGCATCAAAGAGCTCGGCGACTCCGCCGCGATCAGGGCCCTGTACCCGGGCGAGGTCGTCACGCACGCCCACGTCCGTGACGTCGACCTGCCCGGCGGCGCTGGGACGCTCGCCCTGATCACCCTGGACAACGGCTTCGACCACACCAAGCCGAGCACGTTCGGCCCCGCGAGCCTGCTCGAGCTGAACGACGCCATCGACGCGGTGGCCGCCCGGGACGACATCGCCGCGGTCGGCGTCACCGGCAAGCCGTTCATCTTCGCGGTCGGCGCCGACCTCAAGGGGGTCGGCCTGATCGGCCGCCGGGACCAGGCCAAGGGCATCGGCCGGCTCGGCCACGCGGTGTTCCGCCGCCTGGGCGAGCTGGACGTCCCGTCGTTCGCGTTCGTCAACGGCGCGGCGATAGGCGGCGGGGTCGAGGTCGCGCTGCACTGCACGTACCGCACGATCTCGGCCGGTGTCCCGGCCGTGGCGCTGCCCGAGACGTTCCTCGGCCTGGTGCCGGGCTGGGGCGGCACCTACCTGCTGCCCCGGCTGATCGGCCCGTCCCGGGCGCTGAAGGTCATCATCGAGAACGCGCTCAGCCAGAACAGGATGCTGCGCGGCCCGCAGGCCTTCGAGCTCGGCATCGCGGACGCCATGTTCGAGCCCGCCGACTTCCTGGAGGAGTCGCTGCGCTGGGCGGCCCGCGTGCTGACCGGCGGCGTCATCGTCAGCCGGCCCCCCGTTAACGAAGACTGGGACGCCGCCGTCGGCGCGGCCCGGTTCTTCGCCGACGGCAAGCTGCACGGTGCTGCCCCCGCCCCCTACCGGGCGCTGGAGCTGGTCGCGGCGGCGCAGCACCGCAGCCGGGACGAGGCGTTCGCCGCCGAGGACGAGGCCCTGGCCGACCTGATCATGAGCGATGAGCTGGCAGCCGGCCTGTACGCCTTCGACCTGACCCAGAAGCGCGCCCGGCGCCCGGCCGGCGCCCCGGACAAGTCGCTGGCGCGGCCGGTGACCAAGGTCGGCGTGGTCGGGGCTGGCCTGATGGCCGCGCAGATCGGCCTGCTGTTCGCCCGGCAGCTCGAAGTCCCGGTGGTGCTGACCGACCTGGACCAGGCGCGCGTCGACTCCGGCGTGGGCTACGTGCACGCCGAGATCGACAAGCTGGCCGGCCGGCACCGCATCTCCGCCGACCGGGCCAGCCGGCTCAGGGGGCTCGTCACCGGCTCGCTGACCAAGGATGCTTTCGCCGACGCCGATCTCGTCATCGAGGCCGTGTTCGAGGAGATGTCGGTCAAACGATGCGTATTCGCCGAGGTCGAGGCGGTGGTCGGACCGGAGTGCGTGCTGGCCACCAACACCTCCTCGCTGTCCGTGTCGGCCATGGCGTCCGCCCTGGCCCACCCGGAGCGGGTCGTCGGCTTCCACTTCTTCAACCCGGTGGCCGTGCTGCCTCTGGTGGAGGTCATCCGCGGCGAGGCGACCGACGACGCCACGCTGGCCACCGCCCTGGCCGTGGGCAAGGCGCTCAAGAAGTCCTGCGTGCTGGTCAAGGACGCGCCGGCGTTCGTCGTCAACCGCCTGCTCACCCGGTTCCTGGGCGAGATCACCGCGGCCGTCGACGAGGGCACCCCGGTCGAGGTAGCCGAACGGGCCCCGGATCCGCTCGGCTTGCCGATGTCCCCGTTCCTGCTGCTCCAGCTGGTTGGGCCGGCCATCGCGCTGCACGTGGCGGAGACGCTGCACGCGGCGTTCCCGGACCGCTTCGCCGTCTCACCGAAGCTGCGCACCCTGGTCGAGTCGGGCCAGACGGCCATCTACCGTCCCGACTTCACCCTCGACCCCGGGGTCGTGGCCACGCTGTCCGGCGGCGACCGCCCCTCGACCGGGGAGCAGGTCCGCCACCGGGCCCTGGAGGGACTGGCCGAGGAGATCAGGGTGATGCTCGATGAGGGCGTGGTCGCCGCGCCGGAGGACATCGACCTGTGCATGATCATGGGCGCCGGCTGGCCGTTCCACCTCGGCGGCATCACTCCCTATCTGGACCGCACCGGCATCGCCGAGAAGGTCACCGGCTCCCGTTTCGTGTCCATTCAGGGATGAGGTCATTTTCCTCGGCGGGCTGCCAGCCCGCGCATCCCGGCGCACATAGGAAGCTGCCGGGATGTGGCCGGGCTGGCCATGGACAGCGGCGCGTTCCTGCTCGGCCGGCTGGTGTGCTATGCACAGGTTTTCGTCTCCGGGGAACAGAACGTGACCTCGGGGTAGCGTGCTGACGGCTGGTCCAGCAGGGCTTGTGGACTGCTCCGCAGGTGCTGGTCGAAGAAGGCCCGGACGTAGGCGCGGGTGATGTCCAGGGACCGGGCTCCGGGGAGGGCGGCGCCGGTGCCGATACCGATCTGATCCGCCAGTAGCCCCAGGTCGGTGAAGGAGGCGTGTATCGCGCCGGCGACCAGGAGCCACCGCTTCCACCCGGTCAGGAGTTTCCAGTCGCGCTGTACAAGGACGTGGTACCGGCCGGGCATGGACCTGTCGGCTCAGGCAGGTACGGTGTGTGTCCCGGCGCGAGCGGCGCGTCACCGGCGTCTGCCGAAGTTCCCATGCCGCCAATCATCACCGACTGGCCGCTGCGGCTACGCCAGGCAGGTCTGGCTATTCACCAGCGAACCCGCCGTGGCGTGGACGAACAACGTCTTCGAGCAAGGCGCCAAGGCCGCCAAGCGGCACCAGGCCGTCTCCGGGTACTGGCACACCCAGGCAACCCTCGCAGCCTGAAACCGCAGCTCGCGCATGCCCCTGAATGGTCACCACGTTTCCGCCCGGGCTCAGGCAGTAGGCGGGGGGCCCGCGGGCGGGGGCCCCGCGGGCGGGTAATTGTAACCAGGCGGCGGGTAGCCGGGCGGCGGGGCCTCGCCGGCGTGCGCCGCGGTCAGCCGGTAGTAGACCAGGCTGACCACGATCGCGATGAACGGCGAGATGAGGGTGCCCGCCACGATGTCGGAAAGGAAGCTCCTGGCTGCGATTGGCAGCACCGCGAAGATCACCGACAGCACGATCTGGACGACGATCAGGATCAGGAATACCAGGACGTACGTGCCGAACACGTGCCAGGCGAACCCGCGCACCGTGCGCCAGCTCCGGCCGAACGACGCCATGGCCGGCGATTCACCGATCACGATGCTCGGCACGATCAGCGACCAGAACGTCAGCAGGATGAGGCCCGGCACGATGACGAGCACGAACCCGATCGCGATCGCGATCGAGGCCAGGATCGACGCGGCCGCGACCGGCAGCACGTACGGCACGGCGGCCGACAGCGTGCCCCGCAGGTCGAGGTCGACCCGGCCGTCCCGGACGTCCTGGACCGCCTTCACCAGCGCGGCCTGCAGCAGGAACATGACGAACAGGTTGATGACCGCGGCCGCGGCACTGCCGGGGTATTTCGCGACGCCGGACAGCAGCGCCGAGATGGCCGCCGCGACCAGGTAGACGACAAACGCGATCAACAGGAAATGCGCGGCATAGGCCTTGTAGGTCGCCCACGCTTCGCGCAGCACACCCGTCAGCGGGCTCATGTGATCATGCTAGGGGAGCGGCGCGGCCGGGGCCAGACACGGCACGCCGGCCGCCCGGGCCGGGACGGCCGAGCGCGCCATGGCGACCCGGAAGGGTGCCCCGTAACCCCAGGTAAGCGGCTCAGTACGCGACGGTGAAGCGTTCCCGGTGATGCCGGGCCCGCTCGATTTCGTCCACGAACGCCAGCGCCTCCCTGGCGATCGCGCTGCCCACGTATCCCGTCCCGCCGATAATCGCGATCGTCGCCATATCTGCTCCGTACCTGCCGTGATCTGCTGTGTCTGCCGCCACGCGCCAACCGGCGCCCCGCCGGCGCTATTCCCGTTCCGGCTTCCCGGATACCCGTCCCGGCTCCTCACGGTCCCGGCTCCTCACGGTCCCGGCTCCTCACGGTCCCGGCTTCTCCCGTCCCGGCTCTTCCCGGCCGGGCCTTCGTCCGGAACGTGAACAGCGGCCCCTCCGGTACTGCGGCACCCGCCGGGCCGCGCAGCCGGGCGACGCCGACCCCGGCCCGTGGCGCCGACTCCGGCGTGCCGAACGCGACCTCCTCGAAGCCCGCCGCCGCGAACCACACCCGGATCCGGGGACTAAGGTCCGGCGGCCGGAGGTGCCGGGTCCAGATCACGGTGGCACCGGGAGAGCAGAACGCGGGAGCGGTGGCGACCGTCCGCTCGATGTCCGCCTCGCTCACGTTGCCGAAGATCCCGCACAGCATCAGCACGTCGGCCGGCACCGCGTCGGTGAAGCTGGCGGCCTGGCCCGCGTCCCCGTGCCGCACGTCCACCTGTGGCAGCCCGGCCTCGGCGGCCTCCGCGCGGGCCATCCCGGCGATGTCCGGGTTGGCCTCCACCAGGACCGCGGACACGTCGTCCCGGCGCGGGTGCCAAGGCAGCACGCCGATCACGTCGCGTCCCTGCCCGGCGCACAGGCTGACCAGGCGGACCGGCCCGGCCGGGGCGTGGTCGAGCGCGTCGGCCAGATGCGTCTGGACTAGTTTCAGCCGTGCGCTCAGCGTTGACGACGGGTCATCATAGGCGTCGTGCCACGCCACCCAGTCCCTCATGCCGCCTATCGTGCCCCGTGAAGCCTTCCGAAGAACGCGACCTGGCCGCGATCCGGGCCGAGCTCGCGCGCCTGGTGCGCTACGACGACGAGTCGATCGTGCACGACCGCTGGATCCGGCAGCGTTATGACGGCGGGTACGCGGCCAGCTACCTGCCCGCCCGTACCGCGGCCGTCTGCACGGCATGGCATGAGGCCGGCCACGCCGTGGCCGCGCTAGCCGTCGGGGCCCGCTTCAGTTCGGCCAGTATCTACCACGGCCGCGACAGCGCCGGGCGGGTGCACGGGATCCGGGGAGTGGGCGAGCTGGCGTTCGTCGTCGACGCGGCCGGGCAGATCGCCGAACACCTGCGGACCTGGACTATGCCGGAACGCGACGACGAACTCCGGGCCTGGCTGAAGGGCTGGACCCGTGACGGCGGTGACGCGCGTCGTTTCCGCCGGGCCGCCGTGGCATGGTCCGGCCCCGGAACCGGCCCAGGAGGAGTCGCCGCCGAATGCGCCGCGTGGCGTTACAGCGAGCGGCTCCTGACGCCGCAGCGGCCGGCCATCCGCCAGCTCGCCCGGGCGCTGCTCGTGCATCCCCGGCCGCTGCCCTGCCCGGTGGCGTCGGCGCTCGCCGGCGACGCCTGACCGCCCGCCAGATTGTCAGACCCCCGGGACACCATGGGATCAGGCACATCCATCCAGGGCGGGAGCTCCCATGTCGTCCACCTCGCTGTCCTCCGGGGCGCGTTCACCCCAGCCGCGTTCTTCCCGGGCCCGGTCCGCTCAGGTACGAGAGCCGGACGCCCTGTCCGCCGTGCCGTTCACGATCTCCCCGCGGGGCCCGTTCTCGCTGGCCGAGGCGGCCGCTTTCGGGTTCGGCCAGCGCGACGGCCGGGACCGCGACGGGGTCATGCGCCTGGCGTTCTGCCTGGACGGTTACACCGAGCAGGTCGGGGTCGAAGTCCGCCAGGATGACGCGGGGGATGTGAACGGCATGGCCTTCATGTCGCCCGGCACCGACCCAGCGGCCGTCCGGGCCCAGGTCGCGCGGGTGCTCTCGCTCGATCACGATGCCGCAGAGTTCGTCCGGGCTGGCGAGCGGGACCCGGTGATCGGCAGGCTCCAGGCCGCCGCGCCCGGCCTGCGCCCTCCGCTGTTCTATTCCCCATACGAGGCGGCGGCCTGGTCGGTGCTCAGCGCGCGCCGCCCGGCCAAGCAGATGATGCAAGTCCGCGCGCTGCTGAGCGAGGCCCACGGCCGGGTCTTCGCGCTGGGCGGCCAGCAGCTGGCGGCGTTCCCGACGCCCGGGCGGCTGCTCCGCGTCACGTCCTTCCCTGGCATCGGGGCGGACAAGATAGAGCGCCTGCATGGGGTCGCGCGGGCGGCGCTGGAAGGACGGCTCGACGTCAGCTCGCTGAAGGATCTCGGCCCGGAGGCGGCGATGGCCCACGTTCAGTCGATCAAGGGGATCGGGCCCTTCTACAGTTCGCTGATCGTGATCCGCGGGACCGGCTTCACCGACGTGCTGCCCGTCGGCGAGCCCCGGGCGCTGGCGCTGACCGCGCAGCTCTACGGCCTGCCCAAGCCGCCGGACGAGGCGCAGTTCCGTGAGCTGGCCGAGCCGTGGCGCCCGTTCCGCACCTGGGCCACAGTGCTCATCAGGGCCGCCGCGCACCGCGTCCTTGGCACCGATCGGCCCGCCTCCGTGCCCGCTGGCGAATAGCTCCGTGGCAGCAGCAGGACCGGAGGGTCCTGAAGCGGATCAATGCCCTGATCACCAATATCCAGCGCAACGGCAACGAAGGAATTGGCAAGCCCGAGCCGCTCAAGCATGGCTTCCAGGGATACTGGTCACGCCGGATCACCGATGAGCACCGCCTCGTTTACAAGGTCATCCAGGACGAGATCCGCATCGCTGCCTGCCGTTACCACTACGAGCGCTGACCGCAGCTGAGGCTCGGCATATGACCCAGACATGTCAGCGCGAGGGCCCGCTTCATGGCACCGATAGAGCCGACGATGTGTGATTATCGCTTGCGCGGTGGGCGCGGTGCGGAGCCGAGGGCTTGCCAGACATACCTATCTCCGCAGGTCACCCGCTTCATGCTCGACATGATCCTGCACGCCGACGTCGCCCGCGGACAGGCCGCGGCGGCTCGCCTGGCTAAGCTGCCCCCACGCGAGTCGAAGATCATGTCCCTGCTCGCCCAAGGCCTGCCCAACGGATCGATAGCCGGACGACGGCGAATGAGAGGCTCCGGGTCCCCAGTGTGGCCGACCTCTATGCCCCACATTCCATGATCGCGTTGACTTAGCGGTGTGGCGTGAACGACGTCGAGCAACTGCCCGACCGGCCGCTCTCGGAGACGTTCACGCTGACCTTCACCTTGTAGCCCGGCGTCGCCCCGCTGATGTAGTACGGGACCGAGACCCGGCCGTTTGTCCCGGCTTTGGCCGTCTTCTTATGATTGGTGGTCTTGTAATGCGCGACGGTGGTGACCTTCGCCAGGCCCGCCGTGCGGACAAGCACGTCAGTGGTGGTGTAGTCGGCTGGCCTGCTGTTGCTCATGGACGCCGCGCACGGCAGCGGCTTGGGCTTGGCCACACCGGCTGAAGCGGGCACGGCGCCAACGAGCGCGAGCGCGAGGGCCGCGGCTGGTAGGGCGGCGAGACGATTCATGTTCACGTACGGAGCGTATCGGGCCATGACCATCCGCAACCGCTAATTAGCCAGATTGCAGTCACAGGCGGCAGGAACAGCATCAATGCCTAACAGGTCAGAGGCTTAACAGCGCTTCCTAAGTGGCAGGAACGCGCTCAGCTTGCCGGTGCCGGAGACGTACAGATGATCGCGGGCTCGGGTGCAGGCCACGAACAGGACACAGCGCTCACGCTGCAGGTCCTGGGCGTGCGCCAGGGCATCCTCTTCCTCGGGGGTGACCGCCGCTGGTTCCGGGATGACGCCCTGCTCCACGCCGATGACCGCGACGGCCTGGAATTCCAGGCCCTTCATAGCATGCATGGTGCCGGCCCGGACCGCCTGTGTGCTGCCCCGGCCTTTCAGAGGGGCAGTCTCGATGCCGTCCGCTTTCAGCGCCTGGCGTGCCTCACGCACCAAGCTGGCGGACCGGGCCGCCACCCCTATGGCGTGCGGCTCGATGCCGGCGGCTAGCCACGAGCGGATCCGTTCGGTAAGAAGGTGGAATTCTTCGGCATGGGTGGCCGCCATGCGCAGTTGCGGAGGCGGGCCGTGCATGGGCGACCGGTAGCCGAGTAGGGAGTCGGCTTCGCCGTCTAGGCCGGTGACCGGGTCGGTTCCGAGCAGTCGCATCGCCCAGGCAAGGATCTCCTGGGTTGTCCGGTAGTTCAGGGACAGTCTTCGGCTCCGCCCCCGCACGCTGATCCGCAGGCTGGCGAGGGAGACTCGGTTGTTGTAGATGCGCTGGTGCGGGTCGGCGGCGATGAACAGGTCGTCCGGGCCCGATGCCACGGCGGCGCGGAGCAGCCGCCACTGCGAGGGGTGCAGGTCCTGGCCCTCGTCCACGAGGATGTGGCGGTAGCGCGGCGCTCTTGCCTGCCGGAGCAGGTGGGTGGCCTCGTTAGCCAACTGCAGATGAGTGGACTCGCGCGCCGCGGCCAATTCCGCGGTGACCTGCTGGGCGGCCTGCCAGACCTGGCTGCGCTGGGCTTTGGTGAGCGGCCTTCCCCGGCCGCTCCGCAGGCAGGTCAGGTACGCCTGCTCGTTGCGCAGATCCTGGGCCAGGATGACCTGCTCCCACTCGTTCTTCAGGAACGACGGGGTGAAGTCCAGGCCGACGGCAGCGGCAGCCTCCGCCCAGCGGGCGCGGAGCACCCGTTCATCGGCGATGACGGGACTACCGCGGGCCTGCTTGATGATGCTGTATGCGAGCCGGTCCAGGTTGAGGACCTCGATCCGGCCGCGCATATCGGCGTCCCGGATCAGCAGGTCGAGCTGGGCGTGCAGGGCCTCGGACAGGTTGCCGTTGAACGTGGTCAGCAACACCGGCTTGGCATCCAGTCTGGGGGGAGCCGCCTGGCCTGCGGCGCCGGGCTCGCCTGCCGGGGATGAGGTGGCGGCGCGGGTGGCGAGGAAAGCAGCCCGGTGCAGTACGGTGACCGTCTTGCCGGTTCCGGGGCCGCCGGTCACTTGAGCCGGGCCGGCGTAGCTCGGCCGGTAGGCGATCTCGCGCTGACTTGGGTGCAGGAACGTCCGCCACGCTGCGAACGGGTGGGCGAGGATAAGCTGCAACTCCTCGTGACCAGAGACGAACGTGACCTGGCCCGGTGTACGTTCCATGGCGGAGACCAGGTCGTCGGCCTCCACCTGCTCGGGCGGTGCGTCAGCGGGAAGAAGCTGGGTCACCTCAGCCCAGGCTTCGTCGACCGTCATCCCGCGAGCCAGCGCGTGCAGCGCGGTGTATTGGGCGTCGGGCAGCACCGGCTGTAGCGCGTCTAGATGTGCGACGCTGGCCAGCAGCCGGGCCAGGGGCAGGATCTGCGCGTCGATGCCCAGCCCGGTCAGGTCGGCGTCGCTGATATCGGCGAACAGCCGCTTATCCGCCGGACCGGCGACCGCCTGAAGGGAGGGCTGCAGCCGCTGGATAGCTTTTTCGTTCGAAACCTCCAGCATGCCTGTTGCCGGGTTGACGCTGAACCGTCGGCTGGTGGCGTAGGCAATTGCCCTGTCTTGGGGCAGGATCGTGAGCAGGCAGTACGTGCCCCCGCTGTCCGGGGCCAGCACCACACCGGACCACGTGCCATCCACCCGGAGGACGCAGATCCGGTCGTCCCGGTGGCCCGGCACCTTCTCCAGGCGCAAGCCGGCGTGAGGTTCGTTGGCGAACTCGGCGATCGCTGCGTCGACGGCACTCTGGACGCTTTTGTCCAGCTTTGCGTACTCCGACAGGACGTCCTTCGTGATCGCCAGGCGAGCCACCGGCTATGTCCTCCCCTTGCCACTGTCCCCGCAATCACCAGGGCGGCAGAAACGGTATGCCAACCCCGCCCTTTGGTCCCGCTTAGGGACGAGGCATCTGCATAGGCCAACGTCTTGGCCGCTGCCGTATTCATCCTGGCTGTACCGCCGGGGAGCAGGTACCCTGCAGTCCACGGCGGAACAGGCTCTGCGCCCGCTACCCAGCGCTTCTATCACCCTGCATCGCGCTGACGTCCTCCGCACGCACATCGACAAAAATGTCGTCGATCGGAGAGATCCAAGCACGTGCAGCCCCGTGAGCACGTCCCTGGGCGGTGACGTCCCCTCCGGGGTCGTGGGTGGCGGTGCTTCATCGATGGTGCTCCTGGGCACTGGCCATCCGGCGGCGCGCCGTGAACCGGGCCACCGAGAGGGCGAGAGAGACGGCGCCCATGACCACGAGGATCGACCTGCCGGGCTACGGTACTCATCAGAGCCGCCGCGGCCGCGTCCTGGGCACCGATCGCCCCGCCCCCGTTCCCGCTGGCGAATAGCTCCACGGTGCCGTCCTGCCGGCTGAAGACCGGGTAGCTGATGGGCCCGGTGGTGTAGCGCCGCCCGGCGGGTGTGATCCACGTGTGGTACCCGGGCTGGTGCTGTTCGAGTTTCCACCCGGCGGCCTGCTTCAGGTGATGATGATGACGACAGCGGGGACCGGCATTACACGTACACGTCCGGCCGCCCTCTTCCCAGGGGATGGCGTGCTCGAAGTCGCAACGCTCGGCGGCCCGCCGGCACGGTGGATACGTGCATTCGCCGTCCCGGATCTCCACCAGGTGCCGGAGCCGGCCGCTGGGGTCGTGCGCGGTGGTCTGGTGCCGGTGGTCGCATTCGGTGACGGCAATGGGTTCCAGGTCGGCGGTCAGGTCGAGGCTGCTACCTGGTAGCTGCCACCGCCATCGCCAGGTACCGAACCCGCCGGGTGGCCCGCTGCCGCTGCCCTGCGGCCCGGTGGCGGGTGCAGATGACCGATAAGTATCCGCGGCCGGCGCGTTGCGGCCACCGGGCGGCCGTGTACCGGGCGGCCGGTTGCCGGGTCGTTTCTTACGCCGGGGTGTGCCGCGGCCCGGGGGTGCGGCGCAGCCGTGGGCGGTCGGGTGGCCGTGCTGGTCGGTGACGGTGATACACCAGCTGGCGGCGGGGTTTCCGGCCGCGTCGGCGGCCATGGTGCGGGCCAGGTCGGCGTCGATGGGCCCGAACCCGGCGGCTTCGCCGGGGTGGTCGGTGAGGCCGAGCAGGGTGGTCAGCGGGATGGTCAGGTTGATCTTCACCCCACCGGCGGCACCAACGGCACCGGCGGCACCAACGGCACCGGCACCAACGGCACCGGCGGCACCGACGGCACCAACGGCACCGGCCTGGCCGGGACCCGCGGGCCCGGCGGGTCCGGGTGGGCGGCCGGCCGGGCCCGCTTCCCCGGCCCGGCCGTCGTCACCGCTTCGGCGGCCGTCGCTGGCCCGGTTGCCGTCACAACGCCGTCGGCCGTCGCTGGCCTGGTCGTCGTCACAACGCCGGCCGTTTTCACCAGCCTGCCCGCCTTGCTGGGCGAGGTTCTCCCCTGCGTGGCGGTCCTCGGCGGTCTTGCGGTCGGCGGTCCGGCAGTCTTCGCGGTCCGTGTCGCTGTCACGGGGACCGGCCGCAGTCGGGCCGCCCGGCCCGGTACCCGAACCTATGTCCGTGCCTGAACCTGCGCCTGCGCCTGCGCCCGCGCCGGCCGGTTCGGCGCCGCGCTGTTCTTCGCTGCGGGCCAGGGTGCGGCGGGTGTCTTTGCCGAGCAGGATGTCGAGGTAGGCGCGGGCCCGGAGCTGGTCCATCGTTCCCGGGCAGCCAGCCTTCTTCAAGTCCATCGCCAAGCTGGTGATGGCCTGGTCGGCGGCCAGTACCTGATCGGGGGGCAGGTGGAAGCCGCACAGCGCGGCGGTGCCGGCGTCTTCGCGCCACAGCTCCACCCGGGCGTCTTTCTGCGCTTCTTCCCGCCGTTTCCGGGCCGCGCCCGGATCCACTTTCAGGACGGCGCGGCCGATCGCGGACCGGACATACCCAGAGTTTTTGCCGTCGAGGTCCGGGATGACGAGGGCTTCGGCGGCGGCCGCGCCCGCCTCATCCAGGACCGCGGTGGCGCCGGCGATGACATAAGCCTTGTCCAGGTCGATGCGGCCCTCTTCGAGGGCGCGGCGCGTCAGCGGCAGGCGGGTGGCCAGGTCATCGGCCAGGTCGAGCTGTTTCCCGGCCGCCCACCGCGACAATGCGAGCGCAGCGGCGATCTCATCGGAGCAGTATTTGCTCCACGGAGCGGGGTTTCCGCGGCGGGTGGCGGCCTCCCGGCCAACCGCGGCCCGCCGCCGGCTCAGCTCGGCCATCGCCGACAGTTTCCCCGCCCCGGCCCAGGACTCCAGCTTGCCCCAGGCCAGCATGCTGCCGATCAGCTCATCGTCGGTCAGGCCCGGGTAGTCCCGGCGGGGCCCGGCGGCATCCTCGGCGAACCCCGCCAAAGCCGGGCCGGGCAGGCAGGTCTCCAGCACCCCGCCGGACGCAAATCCGCCCCGCCTCGGATCCCGGGGCCCGCCACGCGGCAGAAATCCCGCATCAATGACTCCCGGCAGCGGCGGATCTGGCGCAAGCCCGATGCCAGTGCCGTCCGGGTGGGGCGGGCCGTCCTCCTCAGCGGTGTCCTCCAGCGGCCGCCCTGCATTTCCGTCGAGGTCGCCGGCGGGCATCGGGCGACCGTCCTCCCCGGGCAGCCAGCCACCGGTCGGGCGACTGTCCTCGGGCTGGCGGCCGTCCTTCGCGGGCTGCGGTCCGCCGTCCACCGGGCGCGCGTCTTCGTCGTGTGGCCCGGGACTGGGGGACGGATCGGCTGCCATGACCTCCACCTGACTCCATAGATAACCTTACATGGCAGTATATCGAACAAGTAATCGAACAACAAGCGAATCGGGCCGGAATCGTCCGGCAGGAAACGCGAGGCGTACCGGCTCGCGAGGGGGCGCGGGGAGGACGGCGACCCTGGGCTGATCGCGCCCCTGGGCTGATCGCGCCCCTGGGCTGATCGCGCCCCTGGGCTGATCGCGAGCCCGGGCCGTTCCGGGGGCCCCGGCCCGTTTGCCTCGCGCCAGCCAGCAGGTCCCCGAACCGGCCGCTAACCTGGGAACATGGGCGAGTATCAGCGTGCTCGTGCGTTCGCGCTCTCCCTGCCGGAGGTCAGCGAGGAACCACACCATGACATGTCGTCGTTCCGCGTGAACGGTAAGATCTTCGCCACGGTCCCGCCGGGCGAGGCGTATCTCCACGTGTTCGTCGATGAGGCCGAGACCGAAGCCTCCGTGGCGGAGGACCCCGCCGCGTTCGAGCCCCTGATGTGGGGCAAACGACTCCGGGGCCTGCGCATCCACCTGGCCGCCGCCGACGATGCGCGCCTGGAGGAACTGATCGAAGAATCCTGGCGCCGCAAAGCCCCCGCACGACTCCTCACCCAGCGCGACTGACGGCCCAGGGCCCACGCCCGAGGCCCACGGCCCCAGAGCCAGGCCCGAGGCCCACGGCCCCAGAGCCAGGCCCGAGGCCCACGGCCCCAGAGCCAGGCCCGAGGCCCACGGCTCAGGGGACCACGAACCGCGGCGCAGCGGCCAGTCCCGCCGCCGATGAGTTCGGCCGCCGCATCCCGTCTGTCTCTGCAAAGACACCGAACGGGACTTAGCAAGGGAGCACACATATGTTCGCGAACACGAAGACGTTCAGCGGGTTCTCCGTCGACGACCTGGACAAGGCGCGGCAGTTCTACGGCGACACGCTTGGCATCGAGACCTCGGAGCAGTACGGCCTGCTGACGTTGCACCTGGCCGGTGGCCGGGACACGCTGGTCTACCCCAAGCCGGACCATACGCCGGCGACCTACACGATCCTCAACTTCGAGGTCGACGACATCGATCAGGCCGTCGATGGGCTGGCCGCGCGCGGCGTGCAGTTCGACCGGTACGACGGCCTCGGCCAGGACGAGAAGGGCATCAACCGCGCGGGCGGCCCGTACATCGCCTGGTTCAGGGACCCGGCCGGCAACATCCTGTCCGTCCTCCAGCAGCGGTAGCTAACCAAACGCCGCCAGGCCCCGCCATGCTGCGTCGAGGTCCGCGTCCGGCGGGAACCGGCCGTTCAGCTCAAGCATGATCATGCCGTGCGCCAAGGCCCAGGCCGCCCGGGCCCGGTCCGGTTCGCCGCCGAGCGCGATGACCAGGGGAGCGGCGGCCCGGTGCGCCGCTATCGTGGAGCCGGTGACGAGCACCCGGCCGGATGAAGACGTGCGTTTCGTGATCCAGCGCGAGCTGAGCCTTCTGCAGCCGGCGGTCCGCGATTCGACCGCACAGGTCGAGGCGTTGCTGCACCCGGACTTCACCGAAGTCACCGCCGCTGGCCGGCGCTCTGGCCGACGTGAGGTCATCGCCGCTCTCGCTACCCGCCAGCTGCGCAAGGCCATCGAAAACGTCGCGGAAACGTCCGACAACGGCGCAGAAGCGTCCGCTGAGGAGCCGGCCAAGGCCTGCGAGCTGTCGGCGATCCGGCTGTCCAGCACGGTCATCCTGGTCAGCTACCTCAGTGAGCAGGACGGCGAGCAGACCCGCCGCAGCTCACTGTGGCTGAAGACCGGCCCGAGCTGGCGCCTGTACTTCCACCAGGCCACCCCGGTTACCGCCCGCTGACCCCGTTCCGCCGCTTCCCGCGTTCCGCCGCTTCCCGCGTTCCGCCGCTTCCCGGGCGCTGCCGCTTCCCGGGCGCTGCCGCTTCCGGGGCGCTGCCGCTTTCCCGCGCAGCTGACGCACCGCGTCGCGCTCGGCCGGGCCGCCAGCCGTTCGGGCGCGATGGGCCGGCCGCAGCGCTCGCACCGCCCGTACCCGCCCTCGTCCAGCCGCCGCAACGCCGCATCGACCGAGTCCAGCTGATCGTGGGCCTGGCGGAGCAGCGCCGCAACGTGCTGGCGCTCGAAGGCGATCGTCGCGCCCTCCGGATCGTGCTCGTCGTCCGTGTTGGCCGAATCGGACGCCTCGACGATGCCGGCGAACTCGCGCTCCAGCCCGGCCAGCCGCTGCAGCGTCTCCGCCCGCTCGGCGTCCAGCGCCTCCCGGGCCGTGCCGTATCCGTCACCCGCGTTCATTACTCCTGCTTACCACCGGGTAGGTTGGAGCTGTGGCCTTGCCGTTACGTCCGGAGGTGCCAACCGTGGCTGCTGATTCGTATGCCGACGTGTCCGGGCTGGTGGAACGCTCGGCCGCCGCGTACGCGGCCAGCGTGCCGGAACATCCCGCCGACGACGGCTTCTTCGGCCCGGGCAGCGTTACCTGGCGGCTCAGCGCCGACCTGTCGGGCCCGGTCTCCGGCCTGCGGTCGCTGATGATCCAGGCGCTGCACCCGCTGGCCATGGCCGGGGTCGACCAGCACAGCGACTGGCGCAGCGACCCGGTCGGCCTGCTCGCGGCCACGTCCGCCTACCTCACGACGGTCAGCGTGGGCGACAAAGTGACAGCCGAACGGGTTTCGGCCCGGGTCCGCCGCATTCACGAGCATGTCCGCGGTGTCGATCCCGTCACCGGGCAGGCGTACGCGGCCGGGGATCCCTCCCTGCTCCTGTGGGTGCACGCCGCCTTCGTCGATTCCACCATCGCGGCCGTGCGGCTGTTCGGCGCACCACTGCCGGACGCCGACGCCGACCGTTACGTCGCCGAGATGGTGAAGGCCGCCGAACTGGTCGGCATCCCGGCCGCCATGGTCCCCGCCAGCGTCGCGCAGCTGGACCAGTACCTGGCGTCCGTCCGCCCGCAGCTGCGCGCCACGCGCGCGGCCCGCGAATCGATGGCCTACCTCCTCGATCCACCGGGCCTGGATCCGGACATCGCCGAGATCCGGCAGGACATCCGGGAGGGCACGATCGCCTCGCTGCCCGGCTGGGCCCGCGAGATGTACGGCTACCCCATCGCCGGGCCGCTGACCGACGCCCGGCGGACCGAGATCCGCCAGGCGCTCGGCGTGCTCGACACCTTGTTCCTCGGTGAGCCCGGGGTGCTCGAGGCGCGGCAGCGGCTGGCCCTGCGGATGCGCGCGGCACGGGCCGCGTGAAAAGAGGCACCCTCGCCGCGCTGATCATCGGCGCGGGCACGTCGGCTGCGGTCACCGTCGCACTGCGGCGCGGCCGCGGGCACCGGATGCTGCGCCTGAACCGCGGCCTGGCTGCCCTGCAGCTCGCCGCGCGCGGCGGCGCCCGGTACGCGGGCAGCGCGCCGCGGCTGTTCCTGCTGGCGGGGGAGAACCGCCAGCAGCTCCGCAACGACCTGGCCCTGCAGACGGCCGAGGACGTCGCCACCACCCTGGGGGCGATGAAGGGCGTGCTGATGAAGCTGGGCCAGATGGCCAGCTACGTCGACGACGGCCTGCCGCCGGAAGCGCGCCGCACCCTCGGCCGGCTCCAGGACAGCGTGCCGCCGATGAGCGCCGAGCTGGCCGCGGGCGTGATCGAGGAGGAGCTGGGCGCCCTGCCCGAGCGGATCTTCGCCGAATGGGACCCCGAGCCGATCGCGGCCGCGTCGATCGGCCAGGTCCACCGGGCCATCACCCGGGACGGCCGCGCGGTCGCGGTGAAGGTGCAGTATCCGGGGATCGCCGAGATGATCGAGGCCGACCTGGGCAATGTGGCCCTGCTGCGCCGGATGCTCCGCATCATCGCCCCCGGGCAGGACGTCGAATCCCTGCTCACCGAGCTGCGCGAGCGGATTGTCGAGGAGCTCGACTACCGCCGCGAGGCCCGCAACCAGCAGCTGTTCGCGGAGTACTACGACGGCCACCCCACCATCAGCGTGCCGAAGGTCGTCAGCGAGCTGTCTACCCGCCGCGTGGTCACCACCGACCTGGCCACCGGGGCCCGCTTCTCCGAGCTGGCCACGTGGTCCCAGCATGAGCGCGATCTGGCCGCCGAGACGATCTACCGGTTCGTCTTCCGCAGCCTTTACGACATGCGCGCGTTCAACGGCGACCCGCATCCCGGCAACTACCTGTTCCACGGCGGCGGGAAGGTCACCTTCCTCGATTTCGGGCTGGTCAAGCACTTCAGCGTGGAAGAACTGCGGCCGCTCATGGAAATGGCGCGCTACCTGTGCGTGGAGAACGACCCGGAGGCGTTCCGCCGGAGCCTGGAGGCGGCGGGGTTCCTGAAGCCGGGCGCGCCGCTGGGCACCGACGTGATCATTGATCACCTGGCCGTCTTCTACGACACCATCCGCAAGCCCGGCGAGCTGACCATCACCGGCGACTACTCATCCAGCGTGGTCCGCCGGTTCTTTGACGTCCGCAGCCCGATCGCCCCCTACGCGCAGGTGCCGCGATCCTACGTGATCCTCCAGCGGATCAACCTCGGGGTGTTCGCGCTGCTGGGCGAGCTGACCGCGACGGCCGACTGGCGCGCCATCGCCGAGGAGATCTGGCCCTTCGTCCAGGGCCCCCCGTCGACGCCAATGGGCGAGGCGGAAGCCGCCTGGCGGGCCGGGCGCCCGGCCGAGCGGGTCAGGCGGGGCATGAGCTGACCCATGCTCGCCGGCCGGCGGGGCCAGTCACAGCGAGAGCATCATTCCGATCTCGGTGTGTGCCGGGCCGGACGGCAGCGGCTGGCGCTCGCCGGTCGGGGTGAACCCGCACCGCTCGTAGAGCGCGCGGGCCGCCTGGTTCCCGTCGGTCACCCACAGGTTCAGCTGGCTGAGGCCGCGGCCTCGCGCCCAGTCCACCACGGCCATGACTAGCGCCGCCCCGGCCTTCCGCCCGCGGGCCTGCGGTCGCACCCACATCGAGACCAGCTGGGCGGTGCCCGCGCCCTCGTCGATCCCGCCGGCCAGTCCCACGGGCAGGTCGCCCAGGTCCGGCAGGTAGGCGAAGAAACCGTGGCCACTGGCCCGCCGCCGCCAGTCGGCTTCGGTGAACACCACTTCCCGCCTGGGCCACCTCGCCCGGGCCACCCAGCCGGGCCACTCCACCGGGCGGTGAGCGTGGGCGGCAGCCCGTTCTGCTGGAATGGGGGTATGTGCACCGCGATTCTCGGCATCGGGCCCGACGGGACGGTCCTGCTGGCCGGGGTCCGCGACGAATTCTTCAGCCGGGCGTGGCAGCCGCCCGGGCATCACTGGCCCGATGTCCCCGGCGTCATCGGCGGGCGGGATCTGCTGGCCGGCGGGACCTGGCTCGCGGTCGCGCCCGCCGCGCGGCGGGTAGCGTGCGTGCTGAATGGGCGGGGGCAGATGGCATCCGCCGCGGCCCGGCAGTCCCGGGGTGTGCTGCCGCTCGCAGCGGCCGACGGCAAGCTGTCCCCGGCAGGCCCGGCGGACCTGGCCGCCTTCGACCCGTTCCGGCTGCTGGTCGCGGAACCCGGCCGCGCGGTGCTGGGCAGCTGGGATGGCCGTGACTTCGTCGAGCGCGAGCTTGGTCCCGGGCTGCACGTCGTGGTGAACAGCGGCCTGGCCAGTGACCTCGCCCCCGGCGCGCTCCCGGCGATCGTGCCGGATACCGGCGCGGGCGGGCTCACCGCGGAGCAGGCCGCGGCGGCGCGCGCCCATGAGCTGGCCCGGATCGGCCACTTCCGGCCGCGTCTGGAGGCGGCCCGGATGCCGCACCCGCAACCCGGGCTGCCCGTCGCGGCCGCGTGGGGGGACTGGCTGCCCCTGCTGAACGGCGACGGGCTCCGTCCCGATGACCAGCGGGCGCTGATCGTCCGGCGGGACGTCAGCCAGGGCCGGATCTGGGGCACCACGTCCATCTCGCTGGTCGCCATCACTCCCGGCGGCCTGCGCTACGACTTCACCGCCAGTCCGGGTGACCCCGCGGCCTGGTACCCGGTCCCGCTGGACACCCTTCCCTGACCGTCGTGCCCGCCTCCTCCCTTCAACCGGTAGATTGAGCAGGCAACAAGCGTTTCCGGCGGTGAAAGGCGGCAGCAGTGCTAGTGGAGCTGGTCGTCGGCGCGATGGAAGTGCTCGCCATGATCGCGCTGTCCGTCAACGGCAACCGGCGGCTGCCGGCGGACGCTCGCGTCCCGGTGCACTGGGCTGGCCGCTGGGGCAACTTCGAGACCAAGCAGGCCGGCCTGATCGCCTATCCGGTGACCGGGGCGGCCATCTTTGTGCTGTTCACGGTCCTCCTCCTGACGGTGCAACCGCACGGCCGGGAGTCAGCCTTCGCGCCCGGTATCTTCCTGCCCGTCGTGCTGTGCGTGATTCTGCTCACTCAGATCTCGGCGATCGAGAAGGCGCGCCGCGCCGCCGACGCTCAGTGATCTGGCATCTGCTGCCGCTGCCGCGCTGGCAGTCGGCCGGGTCCGGCGCGTTCGTGCCCGGGACCGGCGATGGCGTCCCGTTCGTGCACGCGTCCCCGGACGAGGCGGTCACGGTCGCCGTCGCCAACGACCGGTTCGCCGATGCCGCGGAGCCGGTGGTGGCCCTGGCGCTGGACGAATCCCGGCTTTCCGCCCGGGTGCGCCGCGAGCCGGCCGATCCGGCCCCGCCGCCCGGTGTCGCGGCCGGCACGCTGTTCCCGCACGTGTACGGGCCCATTGAGCGCGACGCCGTGGCGGAGGTCCGGTACGCCCGCCGCGACCCGTCCGGCCGGTACATCTCGCTGGAGGCGCGCCCGCCCACGGCCGATGCCCTCGGCCTGATCCCGCACCCGGAGGGCGGCTGGTTCCGTGAGACGTGGCGGGCGGAACCGTCCTGGACCCCGGCCGGCTACCCCGGCCGCCGGTCCGCCGCCACCGCCATCTACTTCCTGCTGCCGGCGGGCGCGGAGTCGTGCTGGCACACGGTGCGTTCCGACGAGGTGTGGCTGTGGCACTCCGGTGGCCCGCTGGTCCTGCTCCTGGGCGGGGCCGGCCCCGGCCCGCCGCCGATCCGGTCGCGGTCACCCTGGGCCCGGACCTCACGGCCGGCCAGCGCCCTCAGTACGTGGTGCGCGGCGGCGGCTGGCAGTCGGCCCGCCCGGCCGGAGCCGCGGAGGTCCTGGTGAGCTGCGTCGTCGCCCCCGGCTTTGACGTCGCCGACTTCACCGTGCTGCCCGGCTGACCCGTGCTGCCCGGCTGACCCGCGACGCCGCGAGCAGGTGGCCGGCGGCGCCGCGAGCAGATGTCCGGCGGCACGCTAGCCTGCGAGTATGGCGACGCGAGCGTTCCCGGTGGTCTACGCGACCGACGTGCCCCGGAGCGCGCGATTCTGGGAACGCCTGGGTTTCGCGCGTTTCTACCAGCTGCCCGCCGGGGGGGACCCCGGGTACGTGGCGCTGCGCCGCGGCGACGCGGAGCTGGCCGTGGTGGCCGCCGAATGGCCCCGTGAGCAGTACGGCCTCGGCCTGGGCGACGGCCCCCGGTTCGAGATGTTCGTGTACACCGGCGACGTCGACCGGCTGCTCGCGGACCTGCGCGCCGAAGGCGTCACCGTGCTGCGGGACCCGGCCGACATGCCCTGGGGCGAGCGCATCGCCGTGATCGCCGATCCCGACGGCAACCCGGTCTCCCTGGCTACCGAGCCCGGCGGCTAGCTCACCACTGCCAGGGCAGAAACCCCGGGCCGTACGCTAGTAGCGGATCGCGATCTCGCGGCCGGTAACGTCGGTCTGCGGCGGGTCGGGGATGACGTGTGCCTGGCCGGCCGCGATCCGCCGGGCGGTCCACGCGACGGCCGCCGCGTCCAGTACGTCGGCCGCGGCCCGCGCGGCGGCCTCATCGTCAGGGACCGCCAGGCCGGCCCGGCGAGCAGGCCGCGTCGCAGCGCGTGGCCGGCCGCGGTGCGTTTCGGGTGCGGCAACGGCGCGCCCGCTATCGCGCCGAACGACAGTTCCGGGTGCACCTCGTACAGCGGATGCCGGCACTGCAGCCGGTATTCAGCGGCCTCCAGAAGCTTGCGGCGCAGTCCCCACGCCTGGGCGCTGAACCCGTTACCGGTCAGGCGGCGGCACAGCCGGTTCGCGTCCGCGTACGTCGCCGCCTGCCATACCGGCGCCGGCGGGATCGCGAAGATCGAGCTGCGGCGCGGCCCGAGCAGCGCCCGGACCTCCCGGTCCGCGGCCCGCCAGCCGGTGGCCAGCAACCCGAGCGGCATATCGATCCCGACGACCTGATCCTCGGCGGTGCCGTGCAGCAGCTCGCCGAGCGACGGCGCCAGCCGCACCCCGATGATGCCGTCACCGTCGCAGTCGACCCCGGCCCAGCCGTCACGGCAGCCGTCGACCCCGGTGACGCGGCTGGACCGGGCGGATCGCACGACCTGGCACCCTTCCTCACGATGCGGTTCAGTGGTCATTCACCAGATAGCCAACAAGAAACTTCCTGCCCCGGCCCGCCCATTTCAGCTAAAGCCGTCCGGATGAAAGGGTACAAAACGACGCCGATTGCAGCGCGCTGAACAGCGAGAACGCATCCCCAGAGGACATTCATTAACACCCTCTGCCGGACGCCCCGACACCCTGGTGTCGGCGACCTGCCTCGCCATCGACCTGACCAACCTCGGTGAGTATCAGGCGGCCCGCGAGCTGGATGAGGACACCCTGGCCCGCCACCGCCGCGTGCTCGGCGAGGACCATCCTCACACCCTGGCCTCGGCGGGCAACCTCGCTGAGGACCTGAGGGACCTCGGTGAGTATCAGGCGGCCCGCGACCTTAACGAGGACACCCTGGCCCGCCGCCGCCGCGTGCTCGGCGAGAACCACCCTCACACCCTGATGTCGGCGGGCAATCTCGCCGCTGACCTGAGGAACCTCGGCGAGCATCAGGCGGCCCGCGAGCTGGATGAGGACACCCTGGCCCGCTACCGCCGCGTGCTCGGCGAGAACCACCCCGACACCCTGATGTCGGCGGGCAATCTCGCCGCTGACCTGAGGAACCTCGGCGAGCATCAGGCGGCCCGCGAGCTGGATGAGGACACCCTGGCCCGCTACCGCCGCGTGCTCGGCGAGAACCACCCCGACACCCTGACCTCGGCGAACAACCTCACCGCTGACCTGAAGGCACTGGACGTGGCGGGTGATAACCCTTGAGTGCGGGATGCCGGGATAGTCCTCGCGCAGGTTACATCGCGAGGCTGGCGCGTGCCGCGCGCGAGCAGGGTGGTCGGAGAGTGACTCCGGCGGAGCCCTAAGGTAGCGGCGTCCAGAGCCGGTGACATCTCGGGTAGCCGTACACGGTGGGGCGCATCGTCCGCCGAGAGCTGGCACCGGCTGGGAGACTGCGGCCTGGTTGCGCGCATCGGCCTGCGTGCCGGATGAGCTGTGTTGGCCTGGCGAGTTTGCGCGGTGTGGCCCGGCGTGCGCCGCGCGTGCCGTCAAAGGTCGAGCGCGGCGCTGACGACGGGCCACCTTGATTCTCATACACGGCCGGATTCGGCAGTGGGGCCACGTCTGAGGTCTTCCGAATGCCATTTTGAAAAGCCGACGGTCTTGCAGACCGCTCCCTTCAACGCGGCGGTCAGTACAGATGAATGACGCACGGCGCGCTTGGGCACGTATCCGGCATGTTGCGTGTGTGATTACTAGCCAAAACTATGATTACCTACTGGGCAGATGCTTCCCCTAAACACACACTAGCGGTCCCCGCCCGAGATAACCCCGTTGATAGCGTGACTCCAGTTCCGGCTGGAGCGACCTCCGCGGGTTCAACTGAGGAGTCGGGGTACCAACTCGGGGTCGTTGAAGATGTCGATCGCGGTGATCCGGCCGTCGCGGACTGTGAAGGCCAGCACGGCGAAGGGCGCGCCGTCCTGGTAGGCGACAACGCCAGCGCTGCCGTTGACCAGCGCCGGCTGTACCCCGGCGACGTGGCGGCCCGCCGCCAGTGCCCCGCGGCTGACCTGCTCGGGGCCGTTGAGCACCATCGGCGCGCCGTCGCGGCGGTGGGCGCGCAGTACCACCTCCGGATCGAGGATCGCGACCAGGGCGTCGAGGTCTCCGTCGCGGGCGGCGGCGAAGTAGGCCTCGACCGCCACTCGCTGGGCGGCGAGATTCGGCTCCGGCGGCGGGGCGCTGACGTGCACCTCGCGGCGTGCGCGGCTCGCCAGCTGGCGGGCGGCGTCCGGCGAGCGGTCCAGCAGCTCGGCGATCTCCCCGAACGGCACGGAGAACATGTCGTGCAGGACAAAGGCAACGCGCTCGGCCGGGCTGAGCGCGTCCAGCACCACCTGCAGCGCGATCCCGACCGCATCCGCGATCAGCGCCTGATACTCGGGGTTGGACTCATCCTCGGCCGCGACCACCGGCTCGGGCAGGAACCCGTTGAGCGGCCGCTCCGACAGTGGCCGGCGGGAGCGCAGCAGGTTCAGCCCGATCCGCCCGACGACCGTGGTCAGCCAGGCCTCCAGGTTCTCGATCGCGGCCACATCGCGGCCCTGGAGCCGCAGCCAGGTCTCCTGCACGGCGTCCTCGGCCTCTGTCAGCGAGCCGAGGATCCGGTAGGCGATCCCGAGCAGTCGCGGGCGCTGCGCGTCAAAGCGATCGGCTAGTTCAAGCTGGTCCATGTCACATCCGGTGCCGGTGGCGGGTCATACCGCTGAGACCCCGCAACACCAAGCTACGTGACAGGAGGGTGCCCGATGGCACGCATCGAAGGTGTTCCCAACCCGCCGCTGATGGCGAAGCTCGCCGCCCGCTTCATGCCCAAGGCGATGAAGAAGATGACCGGCCGCGATCCGCAACTCAACGCCGGCACCGAGCCGCTCATGATCTGGGCGTACAAGCCGAAGCTGATGATGGCGATGGGCAAGTACAACCAGGCGGTGCGCAAACCCGGTGAAGTAGATGAGCGGATCAGGAACCTGGTGGAGCTGAAGGGCGCACAGATGATCGGCTGCGAGTTCTGCGTGGATCTGGGATCGCAGATCTGCCGGAACTCGGGCTTCTCCGACGCTGAGCTGCTGGCACTCCCCAGCTACCGGGCGAGCGAGCTGTTCACCGAGCGCGAGAAGACCGCCCTGGACTATGCGGTGGCGGTCATGCGCACCCCCGTCGAGATGACCGACACGCTGTTCCGCCGCGCCCAGCAGCACTTCTCAAACGACCAACTGGTGGAGATCACGGCGCTGCTGACGCTCGTCAACCTCGACCGCTTCAACGCCGCCTTCGGGATCGGCTCCGCAGGGTACTCCGCGGGGATGGTCTGCCTGGTGCCCGACCGGCCGGAGGTCGGCACGGTTGGGGCGTGACATTCCCGCAGGAGCAGCCCGGGCCTGGCGAGCGCCTCTTGGGCGAGGTCGGCGATCGCTGCGGCCACTCCCGGCGGGTCCGCCATCATGTGGAGGTGCTCGCCGTCCAGTACCCGGGTCGGCGAGCCCAGTTCGCGCGCGGTTCCCAGCTCCCGTGAATAGCCCTTGCCGAATGCCAGGTACGCCCGCGCCGAGATCGACGCCGACGACATCGCCCTGCTCTACCGCCAGCTCGGCTTCACCACCGTCGTCGAGGGACTGGACCTGGTTGAGCAGGCATACCCAGGGCGGCCGATCCCGGCGAAGGTGCGGTTCCTCCTCACCGAGATCGTGGACTCGATGCAGCACTGACCACCGCAAGGAGGCTGCCGGGATGATCCGCTACTGACGATCAAGGAGAATCGCCGGTCGGGATCACACCTGCAACGGACTTCGGCCTGAGCATCGCGAGTACCACGCGGGTCTACGACTACCTACCGAAACTACGATTACATGCTGGGCGGAAAGGACAACTTCGCCGCCGATCGCCGGCTCGTTCAGTCCGCGCTGCGCCTGACGCCTGATGCGCCGGTCGGCGGGCGGGCCAACCGGGCCTTCCTGCGCCGGGTGGTCCACTATCTGGTCGGCGAAGCGGGCATCAGCCAGCTCCTCGACATCGGCTCGGGCCTGCCCACCCAGGGCAACGTGCACGAAGTCGCCCAGGAGATCAACCGGTCGGTGCGGACCGTCTACGTCGACAACGATCCGGTCGTCTACATCCATGGGCAAGCCTTGCTGGCTGACGCGCGGACCACCGAGGTCGTCACCGCCGACGTGCGCCGGCCTGCGGAAATCCTGGACCACCCGACCGTCCGCCAGTTCATCGACTTCAGCCAGCCGGTCGGCCTGCTGATGCTGGCGATCTTGCATCACATCAACGACGACGAGGACCCGCCCGGCATCGTGGCCGCCCTCCGCGACGCGATGCCGCGCGGCAGCTATCTGGCCATTTCCAGCTTCCGGATGCCCGGGACCGGAACTGGCTGAGCCGCGGGCCAAGAGCATGGAGATGGAGCGGCTGTTCAACGAGCAGCTCGGCACCGGCCGGTGGCGGAGCGACGAGGCTATCCTCGGCTGGTTCGGCGACTGGGAGCTGATCCCGCCGGGTCTGGTGCCGCCGTGGGACTGGCGCCCGGACGAGGATGCGGGTCTGCCCGACGAGTCGATCTATCAGGCCTTCGTCGGCGGTGTCGCGCGGAAGACCTGACCGCTGCGTCCGTTACATCCGCCCGAACCGGTCCCGCCGGGCGCGCCGCCCGGCCCGCCGTTCGTCCAGCCGGGCCCGCCGATCGTCCAGCCGGGCGTGCCGCTCGTCGAACCGCGTCTGCCGGTCCCCGGGCTGGTCCGCGCGGGGCCGCCGCCCGCCGCCGCCCCGCCGGATCCGGATCCCGCCGACCAGGGAGTACGCGCGGATATGGATGGTGGGCGCGCCCGGCCCCGGATCCGGCGCCCCCTCGACCTGGGTGCCGCCGATCAGGCTCACCCCGGAGGCGTCCACCCGGATGCCGTAAGGGATCCGCGCCCGCACCCCGCCGACCAGCGACAGCTTGGTCAGCGTGACGTCCGGGGCGGCCAGCTCGGCCTGGCTCAGATCCAGCCGCGCCCCGCCGACCAGGGTGATCACGATAACGTGCCGGCCCATCCGCCACGGCCCGAACACGTTCAGCCCGCCGATCGGCGTGACGTGCCAGGACGGCCCGGCCTGGCTGCCCAGGGCGACGGCGTTCCCGGCGTGGCCGGGGCTGGCGGGCAGATCGGAGAGCAGCCGGTCCAGTTCGGCCCGGGTCCGGGCCGTGGTCGCGTCCTCCATCCGCTGGCTGAACTCCTCCAGCGTCAGCCGCCCCTCGCCGGCCGCCTGGCTGAGCCGCTCGACGGTCGCGTCCCGCTCGGCGTCCGACGCCCGGACGCCCCCGGCCGGCTCGCCGTGGCCTGTGGTCTCGCCCACTAATGCTCCCGCCTCTGGCGCCGTAACGTGTCCGCGACCACGATAACCGCCGGCCCACGCGCCTTTCCCGCGCCGCAGGTAGGCCCCTGCCCCCGGCCAGCCGGGCCGCGCGGGTCAGGGACCACCTACCCCAGGGTGGGGGTTCTCACCCGCTTTTGCCCGCCGCCCGCATCGTTGCTCTCGCCGGGTCCGGGGCCGGGGCCGGGGCACGCTCCGCGGCCGGGTCTGGGACTGCCCGCAGTTCACCCGCCCGGACCAGGATGATTCCGGCGAGAATGAACACGCCGCCGAGGAACTGCAGTGGCGATGGCAGCTGGCCGAGCAGCAGCCAGGCGAACAGGATCGCGAACAGGACCTCGGCCATGCCGATGAACGAGGCGAGCTTGGCCCCGCCGGCGGGCCGCGCCGATGCCTGCCACGTAAGCGACGACCGCGGCCAGGAGGGACAGCCCGAGCACCGGCACGATCCAGCTGACCCGGTGACCGAGGAAGCTGACGTCGGTGGTCGTGGCGGTCATCGGCAGCACGCCGATCCCGCCGAGCGCGGCCAGAGCGGCCGCGCCCACGCACATCCCGCCCCAGGCCATCACGATCGGCGGCAGCGGCTCATCGGCGGACGCCGACAGTACGAAGTAGATGGCCAGGCCCACCGCGGCCAGCAAGCCCCACATGACCCCGGTCAGGTCGATCCGCGCCGCGCCGGTCAGGCCGAGCACCAGGATCAGCCCGGCGATCGCCGACGCCGTGCCGATGACGGTGAGCCGGCGGGGCCGCTCCCCGTGCCGCAGCCACAGCCAGCCGACGACCAGGACCGTGCCCAGGTACTCCAGCAGCAGAGCCACGCCGACCGGTATCCGCTGCACGGCGTTGAAGTAGAACAGCTGGCAGCCCGCGACCGCGATCAGCCCGTAGGCGGCCACCCGCGGCGCCGCCCGGCGGAGCAGGTGCCACCGGCCGCGCAACTGCACCAGGGCCGGTGCGGTGAGGATCAGCGCCGACACCGCGATGCGGGTTCCCGCGGCCGCCGCGGGGCTCCAGCCGGCGTGGATCAGCGACGAGGCGAACGTGCCCGACGTGCCGAACGTCGCCGCCGAGAGCACCGCGAGCGCCAGGCCCACGCCCCCCGGGCCGGATCGGGTGGCCCGTGCCCCAGCGACCCTCACCGCCGTCCTCCCGCCCTCGTCCCGCCGCTCGTCGCGCGGGTGCGCCTTGACGCTAGCCAGGCGTCAGGTAATGAGTCAAGGGCAATTTTGCTCATGACATGCCGGCGGCCCCGGGATCGGCCTGTTCTCCGGCCCGCTTTTCGGCCTGTTCTCCGGCCCGCTTTTCGGCCAGTTCTCCGGCCTGTTCTCCGGCCTGTTCTCCGGCCTGCCGGGCACGGGGGCGCGGGTTCCCGCGCGCCCGGTTCGCGGTCAGGACGATCAGCGTCACCAGGCACGTCCCGGCAAGCAGCGAGTACGGCACGGCGTCCGTGGTCGCCTGGGCCAGGGCCCCGCTGCCGGCCGCGGCGACGCCCTGCCCCGCGGCCCAGGCCAGGTTCGTCATCCCGAAGGCCAGCCCCTGGTTGACCTGAAGCCGGTCTGCGCCGGCACTGAGCAGGGCCATAGCCGGTGTGAAGAGCGAGCCGAAGGCCGGCATGCCCAGGATGAGCAGGGCGACCAGCCACGCGGCGGGACGGAGCACCGGGGCCAGCAGGCTGACAGCCACGCCCGCGACTAGCGAGATCCGGACCGGGACCAGCGGGTCGCCGCGGTCGGACAGCCGGCCGGCCAGCGGGGACAGGCCCGCATCGATGGCCGCCTCGGCCAGGAAGGTCGCGCCGATGACGAGCGTCCCGGCCCCCAGCCGGCTCAGCCGCAGCGGCGCGAGCACGTCCAGCACCCCGAAGCCCAGCCCCGCGAGCATGCTCAGCCACATTCCGATGCCGACCTGGCGGTCCCGGATCGCGGGCCAGGCCTCCCGCAACCGCTGCGGCTCGGCGCGATCCGGGCGCGGAACGATGAACGCCACCGCCATCAGGACCGCGCCCAGCACCGCGGCGCCGGAAAAGGCCGGCCCGGTTCCCGCCCGGGCCGCGATGGTGCCCACCACCGGGCCGAACAGTGCCCCGACGACGGCGGCCCCGAACGCGACGCCGAGCATCTCGCCGCGCCGCTGCGCCGGGGCGGCCCGCGCCAGCCAGGCCAGGGCGGCCGCCCAGGTGCATGCGCCGGCCACGCCTTGCACGAAGCGCGCGGCGTCCAGCACGACCGGAGCCGAGGACCAGCCGAAGATCAGCGTCGACACGCTCATCAGCACCAGCCCGAGCAGAACCACGGGGCGGTCGCCCAGGCGGGCCGCGAGCACGCCGCCCGGCAGCGCGCCGGCCAGCGTGCCGATGGGATAGGCGGCGACGAGCAGGCCCGCGCCCGATTTCGTCAGCCCGGCCGTGCTGGCGTAGTGCGGCAGCAGCGGCGTCAGAGCGGTGAAGAAGACCGTGTCCACCAGGACGAGCGCGCACACGAACGCGAGCAGGACCCGGAGCCGCGGGGTGAGTCGCACCTACGCGTAACAGGACAGCGGTGTGCCGCCGTTGAACGCAACCATGTCGGTGAGCGCGCCGATCACGTTCACGCCCTCGGCCGCGCCGAGGTCCGCGTACGCCCGGTGCAGGTTGCCGACGATCCGCTCGCGGTCCAGCCAGCCGCCGTAGTCGCCCAGGTCGGTCTGCCGGGCCAGTTCCAGCGGCGACAGCCCCGCGGAGATGCCGTTGCGCGCCGTGGCCAGCACGAATTCCAGGTAGCCAACAACGGTGCCGATCAGCCCGTGGTCGCACGGCGCGCCGTGGCCCGGCACGATGACCCGGGCCGGGATGGGCGCGACCATGCTGGTCAGCACGTCGATCGCGCCCCGCACCGAGCCCATGAGCAGGAACGGCGTGCCGCCGTTGAACAGCAGGTCGCCGCAGAACAGCACCTGCTGCTCCGGCAGCCACACCAGGCTGTCGTTGCTGGTGTGCGCGGCCTGCCCGACGTAGCTGACCTCCAGCAGCCGGTCGTCGGACCACAGCCGTACCCGGTCGGCGAACGTGAGCGTGGGCGGCGCCAGCGTCATCTCGCCCCAGTCCACCGGTTCCCAGATGCCGGTGTTCCCCGGCATGCCGAGCGCGATCATCTCGGCCCGGCAGTTCTCCTGGGCGATGATCGTGGCCGTGCCGAACAGCGAGTTGCCGTAAGTGTGGTCGCCGTGGTGATGCGTGTTGATCAGCATGGTGACCGGGGCCTTGCTCACCAAGGCGATCCGGTCCAGGTAGGCGCGGGTGCGGCGCTCGGTCGAGCAGGCGTCGACACTGATCACCGAGGAGCTGCCCACTACGAAGCCGGTGTTGTTGATGTACCAGGAACCGTCCGGCTGGATGTAGGCGAAGACCCCGTCCGCCACCTCGGCCAGCTGCGGCGGCCCCAGTTCCGGATGGTCATGACCGCTCACGCTCATACGCCGAACTCTGCCACGTCCGCTCTGCCCATCCACCGCAGGGTCATCCCGTGCATGCCCCGCTCGCCGCGGGCCGGCCTTCATCCCCGGGCCGGCCCGCGCTCCCTGCTAGGCCGCCCCCAGCTTGTCGGCACGCCTAAGGCCGGTGCCGGGACCCACAGCCCAGGCTCCGGCGGCGTGCGGTGCCACAACGCGAACAGGTCCTCGCCGGGACCGGCCGTGCCCCAGCGGTCCGCGTACTCCGGCGACGCGGGCCAGACCCGCGGCACCCAGGCGTCCTCGTCGGGGATCCGCTCCAGCGCGGTCGTGTACTCCACTACGAAGTCGTCCGGCCCGGCGAAGTAGGAGTACACGTTGTCGCCGGAGCTGTGCCGCCCCGGCCCCCACAGCGGCGCGTGACCGTGCCGGACCATCCGGCCGGTGCCCCGCATGTACTCGTCGATGTCGCGCATCTCGAACGAGACGTGGTTCAGGCCGGCGTGCGGGGCGGCGGCGATCGCCAGGCTGTGATGATCGGCCGAGCAGCGCATGAACGCCATCCGGTCCTCCAGCCAGTCCGACAGCCGCAGCCCGAAGTACCGCTCGTAGAACGCCACCAGCGCCGGCGCGTCGGGGGAGTTAACGACGATGTGGCTCAGCTTGCGCGGCACCGACTCACCGGGCTCGACCTCGCGGAACGGCTTGGCCGCGACGTCGGCGGACACCTCGACCAGCCGCCCGTCCGGGTCGAAGAAGCGGAAGCCGTACCCGCCGCCGGGCATGGCCAGGGTGCCGGGCTCGGCGGCGAGGCGGACGCCGTCGGACGCCAGCGCCGCGGCGAGCTCGTCTACGGCGGCCGGGTCCTTCGCGCCGAACGCGATCAGGTCCGTCCGCCGTTCCGGGGCCGCGCGCAGCCGGATCACGAACGGTTCCGGGCTGCCGACCGCGCCGAGGAACGTGACGCCGCCGTCGCTGCCGACCGGGTACAGGCCCCAGATGCCCTCGTAGAACGCGACGCTCTGGGCGAGGTTCTCGGTGGCCAGCGCGGCGTAGCGGACGTGCGTGATCGGCGAGCGCCGGGCCAGCTCGGACGGCCGCATCCCGGTGGGCGCGAGGGCGGGCGGCAGCGGCGGCCCGGGCCGCGGAGGCGGCGGCACGGCGCCGTCGAGGGCCCGCGGGCCGAACGACGTGGTGGTCACGGGAACACTCCAGATCTCGGGTCGGGCCGGCGCGGGTGGCAGGCCGGCCGGGCGCTTCCCGGCCGAGCCGGCCGGGAAGCGCCCGGTCAGGCGGGCTGGTTCAGGATGGCCTCCACGACGTGCGTCTGTTCCACTAGGTGGTCGCGCATGCCCTGCACCGACGCGCCGTAGTTGTCGGCGTTGATGCTCATCTCGGCCTCCAGGATGCCGCGGGAGACGTCCTGGACGAGCCGGGCCCGCGGGAACCGGCGCTGCTCGAAGGCCCGCAGCCGGTCCTCGAGCGGGCCGCCGGAATCGAGCACGTCGGCCAGCACGACCCCGTCCTCGAGCGCCATCCCGGCCCCCTGGGTCAGGTGCGGCGCGCACGCGTGCGCGGCGTCGCCCAGGATCCCGATCCGCCCGGAGAACCAAGGCAGCGGGAGCAGGACGTCGGAGATCGGGCTGTAGACGATGTCGTCCGTGGGCCGCAGGCCGTCCCGCACCTCGCCCGGCAGCGCACCGAACGGCGCCATCCGGGAGCGCACGATGCCGGCGAAGTCTTCCGGCCGGTGGCTGACCCCCGCCAGATCTGGCGTCACCACGAACATGTACATGGTCTCTTTGCTGAGCGGGATGTACCCCGCCTTGACCCCGAGCGCCTGGTAGACGCGCACCCCGTCGACGTACCCCGGCCGGGGCAGCGTCACCCGGAAGACCCCGAACCCGGAGTAGACCGCGTCGTGGGCCGGCCCGAAGACCGCGCGCCGGGTGGCGGACTTGATCCCGTCGAACGCCGCGACCAGGTCGTAGGACTCCTGCCGCCCGTCGGTGAAGCGCACGTCGACGGCCCGGCCGGTGTCGGTGAACTGCTCGATCGTCGTGCCGTAGCTGATCTTGACGTCGTGCCGCTCGGCCGCGCCGATCAGGATGCGATGCAGGTTCAGCCGGGATAGCGCGGTATTGGCCGGAACGCCGTCGCCGCCCAGGATGCAGGGCACGTGCACGATCAGCTCACCGTCGGCGGCGTAGAAGTCGGTGTGGTCGAACTCGCAGCCGACGGCGCGGATCTCGTCGAGGACCCCCAGCGAGTCCAGCGCGCGCAGGCTGTTGGCGGGCTGGTTGATGCCGACGCCGTAGAGCGACAGCTCGGGCTTGATCTCCACCAGATCGACACCGAAACCCTGCTGGCGCAGGGCGATCGACGCGCCGAGGCCGCCGATCCCCGCGCCCAGGACCAATATTCTCACCGGAGCCTCCCCATGCGACACCGCTGACTTGCTTACTGGCGAAGGTAGGGTGGCGGACCTGGCCAGCGACAGCAGCATTTCGTGATGCCTATCATCGATGTCATCGATATAGGCGATGTCTCCTGGCGGGATACAGGCGAATGGATGTCTCGGACACGTTGCGGCGGATGGACCTGAACCTGGTCGTCCCGCTGAACGCGCTGCTGGAGCACCGGCACGTCACCCGGGCCGCCGAATCGGCCGGCATCGGCCAGTCCGCGATGAGCGCCGCGCTGGGCCGGCTGCGGCGCTTGTTCGGCGACCCGCTGCTGGTACGGAACGGGCGCGTGCACGAGCTCACCCCGATGGGGCAGTCCCTGGTGGAGCCGGTGCGCACCGTGCTGGTGGGGCTGGAGCAGATGCTGGCCACCAGCCCGCACTTCGATCCGGCCACCGACGAGCGCACGTTCACGGTCGTGGCCAGCGACTACGTGACGCTGATCCTGCTCCGGCCGCTGCTGGAACGGCTCTACCGCGAGGCCCCGCGCGTCGCCGTCACCGCGATCCCGGTGTCCGGGGCCACCGAGGCCGAGCTCGAGCGCGCCCAGGTCGACCTGGTCATCATGCCGCGTGAGATCACCTCGCCCGCGATGACGCAGTTCCCGCAGCGCGAGCTGTTCACCGACCGCTACGTGGCCGCGGTGTGGAACGAGCACCCCGAGGTGACCGACCACCTGGACCGGGACCAGCTCACCCGGCTGCGCTACGTCCGCTACCACGCCACCAGCAGCGGCCCGGCCTTCGTGGACATCCAGCTCGCGCGGCTCGGCATCGAGCCGAACGTGGCGCTGTCGACGCTCAGCTTCACGCTCGTGCCGTGGCTGCTGCCGGGCACGTCGCTGTTCGCGTTCGTGCACGAGCGGCTGGTCAACAGCACGCCGGTGCGCCGCGAGCTGAAGGTGCTGGAGCCGCCCGTCCCGCTGCAGCCGATCGTGGAGACCATGTACTGGCACCCGGTCTTCCACAACGACCAGGCGCACCACTGGCTGCGCGAATGCGTCTCCACCCTGGCCGCCAACCTCTTACGGCAGCCAGCGCCGCCGGCGCCGGGCACCCCGGGCACTCCCGGCATCGACCGCGTTAATGCGGCCTATCCACCGGAGGCCGTTCCCCGGCTACGGCGCCCTCCCTAGGATCGGTACCAGCAAACGATCATCCACCGGACCCGGTTCCCCGCTGGCGGCTCCTCCCTAGGATCGTTACGAAGATCTACAGCGAAGTAATTAACGAACGAGTGGGTGCGCATGCCAGCAGGCACGTCATACGCGCTGGGGCGGTTCCGGGGCAGCGGCGGGGACGACTTCTGCGGGGTCGTCATCGGGACGGACGTGGTCCCGCTGGCCGCGTTGCACCCCACCGCGGCCAGCATCGAGGACCTGCTGTCGGCCTGGCCGGCCAGCGAGAAGCTGCTCGGCGCCGCGGTCGACGAGACCGAGGCCGGCCGCGCTGGGCGGCGCTGGCCCGCCCCGCAGACGCCCTCACCCCGCTCGCGCCGTACGTGCCCGGCCAGGTCTTCCAGAGCGGCGCGAACTACAAGACCCACGTCGTGCAGCTGATCGTGGCCGCCGCCGCGGACAAAGGCGACGCCGACCCGGCGAAGACCCGGCGCGAGGCCACTGCGCTGATGCAGCAACGGGCCGACCACGGCACGCCCTACGTGTTCATCGGCCTGCCGTCCGCGGTGTGCGGGCCGCGGGACGACGTGCTGCTGCCTGACATCGGGCAACAGCACGACTGGGAACTGGAGCTCGGCGTGGTCATCGGCACCGAGGCCTGCCGGGTCAGCCGGGACGAGGCGCTCGGGCACGTCGCCGGGTACACGATCGTCAACGACCTCACGACCCGCGACCGGGTGTTCCGCCCGGACATGCCGGGGCTGGGCACCGACTGGCTGGCGGGCAAGAACTCGCCCACGTTCCTGCCGCTGGGCCCCTGGCTGGTGCCCGCGCAGTTCGTGCCCGACCCGATGGACCTGCGGATCACCCTCATGCTGAACGGCGAGACCATGCAGGACGAGACGACCGCCGACATGATCTTCGGGATCGCCGAGCTGATCGCGCACGTCTCGTCGATCACCCCGCTGCGCCCCGGCGACCTGCTGCTCACCGGGTCACCGGCCGGCAACGGCGCGCACTACGGCCGCTACCTGCGCCCGGGCGACGTGATGGAGTCCGCGATCACCGGCCTCGGCGACCAGCGCAACCGGTGCGTACGCCCATGAGCGGCGACGCCGGCGCCGCCCGCGTCATCGACGTGCACGCGCACATCGACGTGCCGGCCGTTTACGGGCTGGTTGCGGACCAGCCGGGGCTGGCCGCGGAACAGGCCGCGCAATTCGCCACCTTCGGCGCCGAGTCGATCAAGCGGAACGCCGAGCTGATGACGACGAGCTACCGCCCGCTGCTCGACGACCTCGGCACCCGCCTGGCCCAGATGGACGCCGCCGGCGTCGGCATCCACGCGATCAGCGTCGTCCCGACCCTCTACCACTACTGGGCCGACGCGCCGCTGGCCAACGACATCGTCGCCGCGGCCAACGAGCACATCGCCACGGCCGTCGCGGCGAAGCCGGACCGCGCGTGTGGCCTGGCTACGGTCGCCCTGCAGCACCCCGAGCTCGCCGCCGATCAGCTGCGGATGGCCCACACCCAGCTGGGAATGCGCGGCGCCGAGATCTCCACCAGCGTGGCCGGCCGTGACCTGTCCGACCCGGAGCTGGACCCGTTCTGGGCCGCCGCCGAGGAACTCGGGTCGTTCCTGTTCATCCATCCGTGGGGCTGCTCGCTGGAGTCCCGGCTGGCCATCGGCTACCTGGGCAACGTCATCGGCCAGCCCGCCGAGACCACGATCGCCCTGCACCACCTGGTGTTCGGCGGTGTCCTGGACCGCTTCCCGGGCCTGAAGATCTGCGCCGCGCACGGCGGCGGCTACTTCCCGCACTACCTCGGCCGCGCCGACCACGCCTACCAGGTCCGCCCGGAGAGCCGCCGCATGCAGCGCCCGCCCAGCGCGTACCTGGACAGCCTGTACTTCGACTCTCTCGTCTACACCGATGACGCGCTGACCCGGCTGGTGAACATCGCCAGCGCCGGCCACGTCCTGCTCGGCACGGACTATCCCTTCGACATGGGCGTTGCCGACCCGGTAGCCCGCATCGACGCGATCGGCCTGCCCGCCCCCGGCCGCGACGCCATCGTCGGCGGCACCGCCGCCCGCCTGCTGTCCCTCTGACCCGCCCGCTGTCCCCCTGACCCGCCGTACGGCGCGGTGTTCACCATGATCGGCGTCGGTTTTCCGGCTATCCTGCGGAAAACCCGCGCCGATCATGAGGGACGTGCCTCGCGTGCCAGTTGCGCGAGGACCCGGCCGAACAGGTCATCGCTGACGACCTCGGGGTCGGCGTACTGCTCGATCGCCAGGCCGTTGGACAGGGCCAGGACCACGGTCACGATGTCGGCGACGGTGAGGCCGCCGAGGGCCGGAGCCCGCCCGAGGACCTGCTCCACGCGGCCGGCTATCGCGTCGCGCAGCACCCGCCGCTGCGCGACGAACTGGGCGCGCACGGCATCGTCCTGGACGGCACGCCGCCAGAAGTCCAGGAAGACCAGCTGCCATTCCCGCTGCTCGGTGAACGCCGCGGTGAGCAGGCGCCCGATGTCGTGCAGGCTCTGCTCGCCGCGGGGAGCGCCCGCGCCGGCTTCCAGCGCGGCCCGGACGGCTTCGACCCGCCGCCGCGCCTGGTCGTGCATCATCGCGAAGAACAGGTCGTCCTTGCTGGCGAAATTGGAGTAGATCGCGCCCTTCGTCAGGCCTGCCGCCGCCGCAACCTGGTCCAGGTTCGCGCTGGCGTAGCCGCGTTCCGCGAACACCTCCAGCGCCGCGTCCAGCAGCCGGCGCCGCACGGCCGCACGGCCCGGCCGCCGTACCCGCACCGGAGGCTGGGTGCGCGGGTTCACCGCGCCGGGGGCGGGCCCGCCGTTGACGTCGCTCATGCGCCATAGCATACTGGAGAGTATTGAATACTCTCCAGTATCGGAGAAGATGATGGCGCTCAACTCGCGCGCCGACCTGCCAAGCGTGCCCCCGCGAGGGCCGCGAAGCGCCCGACGCCCCGCCCCAGCCGGCCTCAAACTCTCCCCCGATCACCGCGCGAGTGGCCGCATGGACCCGCCGGGACGCCCACCGGCCGGCAGCCAGCGGTCCCGCCGCGGGGCCACCCTGGCGGTGGTGTGTGCCGCCGCCCTGATCATCAACGTGGACAACACCATCCTCAATGTGGCTCTGCCCACCCTGGTCCGGACGCTGCACGCCAGCTCCAGCGAGCTGCAGTGGATCGTGGACTCTTACGCGATGGTCTTCGCGGGGCTGCTGCTCGTGGGCGGCAGCCTGGCCGACCGGATCGGCCGCCGGCGGTTCTTCCTCATCGGCCTGGCCGTCTTCGCCGCGGGATCGGCCGGCGCCGCGTTCGCGGGTTCGGTGGACCTGCTGATCGCCTGGCGGGCCCTGATGGGTGCGGGCGCCGCGCTGACGATTCCCGCCTCTCTGTCGATCATCAACGACGTGTTCCGCGCCCCAGCCATGCGGGCCCGGGCCATCGGCGCCTGGGCCGGGACCATCGGGCTCGGCATCGCCATCGGCCCGATCGCCGGTGGCCTGCTGCTGGCCCGGTTCTGGTGGGGCTCCATCTTCCTGGTCAACATCCCGATCGTGGCCGCCGCGTTTGCGGGCGCCCTGCTGCTGGTGCCGGCCTCGAAGAACCGCGCCGCCGAGCCGCCCGATCCGGCCGGGGCGCTGCTGTCGATCGCCGGCCTGGGCCTGCTGCTCTGGGCGATCATCGAGGCTCCCGCCAAGGGCTGGGCGTCAGCCGAGGTGGCCGGGGCCGGGCTGGCCAGCCTGGCCGTCCTGGGCGCCTTCGCTGTCTGGGAAGCCCGCAGCAGCCATCCGATGCTGAAGCTCGGGTTCTTCGCCGACCGCCGGTTCTCCGTCGCCGCCGCGGGGGAGTGCCTGGGGATCTTCGGGCTGATGGGGGCGCTGTTCCTGCAGACGCAGCTGCTGCAATTTGACCTGGGCTACTCGCCTCTCCAGGCTGGGCTGCGGATTCTGCCGGTCGCCGCCGTGCTCTGCGTCACCGCCCCGCTGTCCCCGGTCGCCGCCCGCTTCACCGGAATCAGGTTCACCGTCGCCGCGGGCCTGGCCGCGATCGCGGGGGGCCTGTGGTGGAGTTCGGCCGCTTCCACGGCTGCCGCCAGCTATCCGGCTTTCGTTCCCGGCATGCTGCTGATCGGCCTCGGCGCCGGCCTCCTGCTGCCGACCGCGACGAACTCCGTCATCGGCTCGGTTCCCCGGCGGGAGTCCGGCGTCGGGTCAGCGACCAATGCCGTGGCCCTCCAGGTCGGCGGCGCCCTCGGCGTCGCGGTCATCGGAAGCGTGCTGTCCGCCCGTTACCAGAGTCACCTGACGCGGGCGCTGGCCGGCCAGCACGTGCCGGCCGCCGCCATGCACGCCATCGTCGGCTCGCTCGGCGGCGCGCTCACCGTGGCGGGTACGGCGGGCGGCACGACCGGCGCCCTGCTCGCGCACGTCGCCCGCGCCGCGTTCATGAGCGGCAACGCCACCGCACTGGCCACCGGCGCGGCCGTCGCCCTCGGCGGGGCGCTCCTCGTGCTCACCCGCCTGCCGTCGCGCCCCCGCCCCGCGGCAGCTCCCCGCGCTGACGCTCCCGCGTCGGGCGGTCCCCCGCCCGCGGCAGCTCCCCGCGCCGACGCACCACCGGGCCCGGCGGACGATCAGGCGCCGGGACCTGTTGACCGTTACTGCTATATGAGTAGAGTTAACGCTCGTGCAGCGCAACCGTCCCCCGTCCGCGCAGACGATCAGAGTCCTGCGGGCGCTGGCCGCCGATCCGGCCCAGTGGCGTTACGGCTATGACCTGGCCACCGAGGTGCACCTGAAGTCGGGCTCGCTGTATCCGATCCTGGTCCGGCTCGCCGACCGCGGCCTGCTGGAGACCTCCTGGGAGCCGGGCCCCGGAAGCCGGCCGCCCCGCCACCTGTACCGGCTGACCCTGGCCGGCCGGGAGTTTGTGGCGGCATTGACCGCCGCCCGGGTCGACCGGACCGTCCCGCATCCGCACAGCCGCTGGAGTGAGGCGTAATGCCCCTCATATCTATTGTCATGATGTGCCTGCTGGGTACGGGGATAGCCATGTTCCGGCGATCCCCGCAGGCGTTCCTGGACGGCCCGGCCGAGGACGCGTCGCTGCGGCTTATGCGATGGGCGGCCGGCCTGCTGTCCCCACAGCATCACGAGTGGGGCCAGGCGATGCTCGGCGAACTCGACCACCTCGACGGCCGCGTCCGCCGGATGCGGTTCACGCTCGGCTGCGTAGGTGCCGCACTCGTGCTCCCACCCTGGGGACGGGCCGCCGCGGGAGTATGGGCGATGATCGCGGTCGCGGTCGCAAGCGCCGGCCTGTACGCCTCCGTGGCCACCCGCTACGGGCTGGGTACCGGCAGCTGGGTGGCGGCGGCGATCCTGGTCGTCTTCCTGGTCGGCTACCTCCTCGCCGCCAGCGCCCTGCTACGCCGCCCCGGTGTCGCCGTTCCCGGCCTGCTGGGCGGCCTGTTCGTCGCCCTGGCCTCGCTGACCTTGTCCGGGTTCACCTTCTACGAGCAAATCGCCCCGGACATCGTGCTATGGCACCATCTGCTAATGGTGACCGCGGTGCCGCTCGCCGTGGGGGCATCCGGCACCCTGTGGAGGCGTGACCCGGTCATCGGGCGGCGCGTCGCCCGGCTGGCCGCCATCAGCGCCGGCCTCGGGCTGTACCTCTACTCGACCCTCGCGGTCGCGGTGCTCGGAGCCGGCGGACCACCAGGGACCCCAGGCTGGACCGTCGGCGACAACGTCAGCGACCGGCTCGGCAACAACCTCATCGACATGCTGCTGATCTCCCTGGTCACCGCGACGGTCGGATGGGCCGGAGCCGCCGCCACCGGCCGCCTCTGCCGCAGCTCAGCTACGCCGACGCCGCCCGGCCCGTTCATCCCGACCGCAAGCCCCGATCCCCAGCAGGAGGCGTAAGCCCGATGACAATGCCGGACGAGACGGGCCGAGCAGTCCGTGCACGAAGCAGGCGCAGAACCGTGCGCATCGTGCTGCTGTGTGTCGTCGTGGCAGCGATGCTGTTCCTGGCCGCCTCCGGCTGGCTCAGGGGCTAGCACCCTGACCAGCAGCAGCCGGGCGGCCGGGCAGGGCACGTTCGTCCAGGCCACGCTGAGCCAGACCCGCCCTCCTCGGGTGCACGCCCACTGCCGGCGTACCACTAGACCAAAATGAAAATGAAAACTATTATCGCTAAGGTCTGTCACGTTCCGCACTTGAAGGGAGCCAGCATGTCACTGAAGGTTCCGGCGGCGCTGCTTGAGCAGGCCGGGCGCGGCGAGGTCGGCGAAGAGGATTTCGTCGCCTGTATCAGAGAATCGCTGCCGTACGCGTGGGGCGTCGTAAGCAGCCTGGCCCGGCAGGCCCGTCAGGCAGCTGGCGGGTTCGCGGACGATCAGGCGCCGCCACCGAGCCTGGAGGCGCAAGGGCAGCTGCTGCGGATGATGGCCAGTGACGCCATGCGTGGAGCGCTTGAGCGTCATTTCGGGGTCCGGTTGGCGTTCCAGAACTGCCACCGGGTTGGGGTGTTCGGGCCGGGGGCGGCCGATGAGGAGTACCGCCGGTTCGTGTCGCCCCGCGCGCAGCTGCTCAACCAGTCACCGGACCTGATCAACTGCTGATCGCTTGCGTACGAGGACGTTCGGGCAGAGTTCCCCGCAGCATAGGGATGCAGAACAATCCCTACCCAACCCGGCCGACTCGCCAACTGGTCATCGAGTGGACAGCCCAGCTCTAGGCCAGCAACCTCCTAGCGGCCAGCGTGACCGGCCGCGCGCGCTAAGGAAGGCGGGCACCGAGGAAGACATACCACTGGCAGGCCGGGGCCGAGCGCCGCCGCACTCGTCCCGGCCGCGCCCACTAGGCACGGAAACAGCAGCAACGTGCTGGGGCCCGCCCGCCCACCTGGCGCCGGTCCCGCCACACGGAACACTCGCCGCCGTGCGCGCCCCGGCGCCAGGACAAGCCCGACACGGCGCCCTCCGGGCACTCCTTCACCTAGCGCCATGGGTGAGACCCGCACAGGCACGCGGCGCAGACCGCGAACTTGACGCTTGAGCGTCAATCGCAAGACTCACGGCTCCGGTGCGCCGGGTGTTTAAGTGAGTCGGCTTGTAGGCCAGGTCCCGTGCCGGGGACTCCCTGACTTGGTTCAATGTACCGGCAGGCGGTCTGACCTGCCGTTGAGGTCTCGGCGGTTCTCGTCGGTTCCGAGCAGATCGTGGGGCCGCGTGCCCCGAACGTGCCCTGGCTGAGTTGCGAAACTGGAGCCTGAAGCAGGCAAGAGCGGCTATGAGCGCCGAGCTGAGCGGGACAAGGCAGGCTCGTCGTGTGAGTAGGGTCCGTTTCAACGCACTACGCCTGACCTAGCGGGATCTATGGTGGCGCAAGGTCAGGGATGACTTCCGGGGCCGTAGGCGTCGCGTCGATGGGCCACCTGGCGGACCGTGACGGTGCGGCTCTCTTCATCGATCTTGTACCGGATGCGGAAAGTACTCAGGTGGGCTGAATAGGTACCAGCTAGGTGGCCTCGAAGCTCTGTTCCTACCCGGTGCGGATTCTCAAGCAGTGGACCGTTGATGAAGTCGATGACGGCCCACGCTACTCCTTGGGGAAGCTCTTCCCTGATCACACGGCCAACCGGGCCTGGAACCACGATCTCGTAAGGTTCACGCCCGAAAGCCCGCTCACCGCCTGGGGCGGAGGGCACGGACCGCCTCCCTGCCGCTGATGACATCCCCATGGGCGATCGCCTCATCTGAGGCGGCGAGTTCCGCCATGGCCCCAGGCTCGCTGAGAACCTCCGCCGTTTCGCGCCACTCTCGCATCACGGCTCCAAGTTGCTCTGGCGCATGTTCGCCAGCGCTGGCAGCCACCGTCAGGTCGGAGGCGAACTTGTTGAGGTCATCCTCGGAGAAGACTCCGGCCCACGGCATCGCCTGAAGCAGAAGTGAGCGTAGGCGGCCAGCCCCTTGTGCATTTGCTAGAAGCACGCCAAGGAACCGCAGCGCTTCGATGACGGACCCCGGGATGATCACCGGCATGCGTTCACCGTTGATGATGAGCTGGTTGACGACGCCACGCAGTGCATCTTCCGCTTCCAGCTCGGGTGTCTCACCGGCAGGCTCGCTCATGCTCCCCAGCGTACGCGGGGGGCATACGGTCGGCGACTGACGGCACTTGAAGCCATCCGAAGCAATGCAGCAAGCGATCACTGGCATGTGAGGTACGTCAAGACGTCTGGCTCCGTGGGTGTCAGCCTGGGCCGACTGAGCCTCTCGATGCGAACTGGTCGCATGAGGGTCAATCCGGGACGCTGATGCAGGTCAAGTCTTATCCCGGCCGGATGAGGTCGATGCTGGGCAGTACGGTTGCTGCCGTTTGCTGCTGCCACGCTTGCGGCCTGTTGATGCCTAAGCATCGAAGACACTTGATGGTCAGATCTTCCAGTAACCCGAATGACACAGTTGAGCGTCCTAGGTGAAGGACGGTTAGACCGGTCCGTGTCGCAGCGTTGGGGAACCTCTGGTGCTTGCAGAAGTGGAGTCAATAGATGGCCGCGAAGAAGGGCGCCACGGTCGTCGGCTTTCCCGGCGTCATCACCGCTGTCCTCACAGTTGCAGGCATCGCGCTCATCTTTGGTGTCGCATGGCCCGCCGAGCTCTTGCACGGCAACGCTCGTTGGATCGGCGAGGGCCTGTGGCTAGGTGGCTGGGCCCTGGTCATTTCGATCGGGGTTACGGCCTACATGTTTGCTACTCGAGACGAGCGGAAGCTGAAGCGGCTCCGCGAAGAGCGCTTGCGGGCCGAAGGAAAGCACCCCGCGCAGCTACGCGCACAGCAGGAGAACCGGGCCCTAGAGCAGAAGCGCCGGGCCGACGAGCAGAAGCGCCGGGCGCAGGTACAGGCGGCAGAACAGCGACGGCAACGGCTAAGGGATGAAATCAAACGCGAAGAATACTTGCGCGAAGAACGCCTGCGCGGAGGACGACAAACTTTGTAAGGATAGTGGCGGCGCGGCCGTTCATGCCTCGCCCTCTGGCCTCTCGTTGACATTTAATCGTCAACGGTCATTGTGATGGCGTCATCCCCATCGTCCCACCTACCGACGAAGCCGACGAAGAGGTCAAGCGGCCGCGTCAACGGGTGCCTTCCCGGGCTCGTGTTCGTCGTCGGGTTGGGCATCGGCATCAGCGGGCTAATCGTCCTGGTGACCAATCCGTGCTCGATGCGGTCCCCGCCCTCGTACTGCAATGCTTCTAATAATGGCCCGAGCGTCCCTGGGCTGATACTGATTGCGATCGGAGGGCTGATGGTGATTGGCTCCGTGCTGGCCGGGCTAGCCGTGAATGGACCAGTTACTACACGTCAGAGAGCGCCTAGTTACACCGTGGTTACCACGAAGCTGAACCCATATCGTCTCTATCCAGGGGAATCACAGACTCTGCACCTGATGCGCACTGCCGATGAGTGGGTCGCTGGCGCCAAGCTCACCCTATGCGGGCGCGGAGTCGCGCGACGGCCTGGAGTCTTCGCACCCTCGGAGGCGACATGCGGGGAATGTAAGAAGCGCGCTGGCCTTGGGTAACCGTAAAGCGCAGGCCTGCGAGGGGCAGTGGCGCTTAAACTAAGCGTTGATCATCATGGTTGTCCGGACCCTTGTTCTGGACAACTGCCATACCTCGCTGCGATCCCTGGGTTATCAGCAGTACGACGCACGTCTCCCCGTCTCCGGCGTTTCGGTGCAACTCCCTGATCAGGGCATTGGACCTGTGATCGCCTCGTACATCCGGGTCCGTCTCTCGCCGTCTCGCCTGGTCTCGTTACCAGATCCGTTAGCACGACCGGCCGGAGACCTTGGGCCTGGGCTTCTCGCGTCAGTCTTCTGGCCAGAGTTAACTTTTGTTGCCAATGGCCTAACTATTAGTGCTTTGAGATTCGCTCCCGCCCTGGGCAGGACGCATGGGATGTGGCTGGACAGTAGCGGGTACGGAAGGTGGCGCCGGGTTGACCTCGCCGTCCTCGTTACACCGCCACCAGTGTCCATCGCTGTCCATGAATTCTGCCCATGCGGTCATGTCTGAATCCTGCAGCGCAGTGGTTATTGGCTGATTATCATGCATAAATTTGATCTGCTCAAAATTTACTTCATCATGCGGGAGGATCGTACGCATACGCCATTGGAGGTCATCACCGTCGGTAACACCTCTGGGTATATGCTCCATTGTACGAAACATTTCATCATTGCCGGAAAGAAATTCTTTTTTTACCGCTAGATGATAGCGGTTGGCTACCCCTCGGACTTGAATCCAAACATAGACGTTCCTAATTGCGCGCGATGTATTATTCCGTACGCGAACGGTTCCAAACTCTCCTGGTCCCTCATATCTTTCGATACGGACTTGCGCCATTTCATTGATTCTTCCGCGTTCCAACTCTTTGGCTTGCTGCGCAATTTCTTGGGCCTGTTGATAGTTTGTCTTACGTTGCTCAACGTAGGTCCCAATAGCGCCCGCCGCCAGTCCTGTAGTGCCGATCGCAAGTACCGCCGTGGCATATGCGGTCACTTGCGCGGCATCGCCGAGTACGCCGCTTGCCCAAAGCAAGAGCGTGATGACCAGAGCCGCGAGGCCACCGCCAAGTCCGAACCGCATGGCCCGCGGTAGTCTAGGTCCATTGAGCATGGTTGATTATGGCAGGCCCGGAAGGCACCCGCTCCGATCTCGCGCTCGTAAGGGGGGAAAGGGTGGTATCGGTGCCGCCTGTACGTGTCATCAGCATGACCGTCCTGGCCACTCGCGCCCATGCTCCCGATAGCTGCGAACTCCGGGACTTTCGGGCAGGTTCTGTCAAGAGTCGAAGATCGGCGGAGCCGACGCCGTAGGCGCTCTTGATGACAGGTTCTGGCCGGGCCGGACAATGTCAGGTTCGGGAGCACACCTGCTCCCGATAGCTGCCAAATCCGGCTTACTGGCTCGCGAGCTGCACGCTGGTAACTGCCGTATGTCTAAAGCGGCCCGGGTTTGTGCTTTTCGCGCCAGCCGACCGGCGCCAAGCGCCGCCGGAGCGGAAGCGCCAGCGGGAGCTGCGGCGTGCGCGCCGTGTTGGCGGCGCGAGCGGCCTGGCGGGCCGCCTTGAAGCATTTCGTAGAGAAAGCTCATTACATCCGGTGGATGGTCGCGCTGCGTGAAAATCCGGGGCGGTGCGGGTCTGGGCGGGCTGGGGCTACTGCCGCGTTGCGGCCGGGGTTCGTACTGGGCCGGGCGCTGGCGGGGGTATCACATGCCAAATGGCAAAACCTGAACCCAGGTCGGTGCCTGATCATCGAATGGACAGCCCAGCTCTAGCACGCACGAGCCGGATAGACCCACGGATCTGGCCACCTAAGCCAAGCAGGCACCGAGGCACACGCCGCCCCTGGGGACGAGTACCAGGCCACTCGTCCCCGGCCGCGCCGCCCGGCACGGAAACCAGCAACAAAAGGGGAGGCGGCCCGCCCGCCCAACCCCCTGCTGCCGGTCCCGCCGCACGGAACCCGTGCCACCACCGCCGGGACCGGCAACAGGACAAACCAGAAGGCGCCCTAACGGGCACAATTCTATTTGCGGCTCTATTGCGGCGCCTCCAGCGCCGCCCATCAAACGCCCGGCCCAGGCGTTCCGCCAAGTACGCTACGTAATCCGCCGAAGTGAAGCTTCAGAGTTATGGACACTTCCCGGCGGTACGGGCGACGTTCACCGTCTGGATCAACCTAGCTTCAGGAGGCGATCCGCGTGTCCCCCACCACGGCCGCTGATTAGGAGTCACCTGGGTCAGGTAATGGATCCAATCCGCGTTCGCTTGCCATACTCTCAGCGCGTACGATGTCCCGCCCGGCGTCCCGCTATTTCCGATTCGGAGATCCACTTGCCACGTGTCCGGTCCGGTCTTGGTGGTGACCGCGAAGTTCTGCGTTCGGTCAACATTGTCGCCCGTGCCCTGCTGCTGGTCGCTACCCACCAGGACCTGCCCGCTCGGCGCGGTGCCCTGGCCCGTAGCGGTGAACGTGCACGGTTCCGCCGGAAACGTACCGGGGAGCGGGTTCGTGAAGGTGATGCCCGGAGCGGGTGTTGCCCCCCAATGCCAGACAAACACGCCGATGGTGATTACGGCCGCAACCAAGCCGATCACTGCGACGATCACTGCGAAGGTGCGCTTGGAGAGGCCCCGCAAACGTTTCCACATCTTACGCATCCGGGATTCATTCGGATCCTGTCCCTCACCAGCAATTTCTGTCACCAGGAGCCCCCAACTTCGACGAGACATGAGCACTTCAGTGTCGCATACTGCGAAACAAGTAGCCGTTCATGGCAATGTGGGCACCAGCAGATAAGGCCGTTTGTTAACTCTCGCCGCAAAATAAGGCTACCCGTAAGCCGGGCTCCCTTGAAAAGGATCGTCGGCGCGCGGAGGGCCTAGTGTTTGTTACCCCCGTACTCCGCGCACGCGGTCGGCCCTTCGCCGACGCCACGCCCGGGGACACCCCGGACCCCGGGACACACAAAGGGCACCCACCAGCCGCACACCCGCCGCGCAGCAGCCCGCCCGTACGGGCACTGTGCAGGGCAACCAGACAGCGGCTACCGCCGCTGGCCTGGCTGGATGTTGCCCTACCCGTTCCGCCTCCATTTTCCTGACCTCACCCCCACTTCGTGTGACCGAGGTCAGGAAAACTCCAGCTCCACAGAACAACACCCAGCCAGGCAAAAACAAGGATCAAAGATCAAGGTCAAGATCGTGGGGGAACCCTGAACCCCGCCCCCGGCACCCCAAGCGGCCCCGAGGTTCACGGTTCCCGCACCCCCTCCCGGCTCCTGCCCGCAAGATCAAGATCAAGGTCAAAAGCAGCGATGGTTGCCCACCGCACACAAGAACGAGGAAGGTGCGCGCAAGGACACACCGGTGACGGCGACAGGCTATTCCCGGGGAAAGAGGATGGCTTCCCGGTACAGGCAGCGCCATTCACGCGGAGGTTGCAGCGACAAGGTGACTGCGCTGGCCTGTGCTCTGCCCGGAATTATTTCCCGGGCTTTACGAATGTCCCGCGTCCGGTGATCGTGATGATCAGGCCCTCATCCCGGAGGATGTCCAGCGCGCGGCGGACCGTCCCTCGCGAGACCCCGTGCTCCTCCTGAAGCGTGCTCTCACTGGGCAGCGGATCACGGGGCCCGTACGTGCCCGACTCGATGCCACGGCGCAGGATGGCCGCGAGCTGCTCATACAGCGGAGCCGGGTCAAGGTGGTCAACGTGATCATCACTCACCCGGCCACCGTAGCTGACCAGGTAAAACAGTCTATATGTCTGATACGGGTCACCCGGGCTACCCCGGTTACCTGTCTATCCTATACAGTCGAGTCAGCCGTGCCCGGTGGTGACCCGTACCGGGCACAGCCCCGGCGGGCCGGTTACGGGTCGGGCAGGAACATCAGCGATGGCGGCGCCCTTCGATCAGGAACTCAGGCGGCAGCGATTCATCCAGGCGTGCCCGCAGTGGTCCATCCACGCCCAGGACGAGGGACGCCACTTCACCGCCGAAAAAGACGAGGGCACCACGCGGCACATCGTCGCCAGAACGTCCCTGAGCACACTGCTGGACCGGCTCGACGAGATCGAGGCCGGCTAATGACAAAGACAACCGGCCTGACCGCGCCTCTTTCCGCCGCTGCCGGTCCCCGGACGGAACCGGCACAGGTGATCACCCGCCGGCTCGCCGCCGCCGGGCTGGCAGTGCACGCCACCCAGCAGCAGGACCAGCACGAACTGATCATCCTGAACATCACCGCCGCCCGTTCCTGCCTCACCCTCACCGGCGACGGTTACAGCCAATGGCACTACGAACCCGGTACCGGCCCCGCCACCGACCCGGCCACCCTCACCGCGATCATCACCCACATCCTGAAGGCACCGCACGCCGCCGACGGCACCACCCCCGGCGCGGACGCCTACCGGGCGTTCCCGCTCAAAGGGATCGTGGGACGGTGCCTGCAAGACCGGGGCCTGACCGTCACCCTGCAGGTGAGCGAGGACCTGGAATCGTTCGAGGCCACCACCGACATCGAGATCACCAGCCCGGCCCGCCCGTGGCTGGGCACCGTCCGGCTCAGCGACAACGGCCACATCGAATGGGACTGCGATTACCGCACCGCCTTCCACGGCGACCCCGGCGCGCTGATCGACGTGATCGCCCCCGTCCTCCGCGCTGCCAAGGCCGAACTCGGCGTAGTAGCCAGCTGTTTCCTCGACGTTGGGGACCCCGATCGTGATCCGGGTCAGCCGGTGCAGTGCCATGGTCAATCGCCCCCCTCTGCGTCGGCGTAGCCCGGGCCCGCCACGAAGTCGTTGCGCAGCTCGCCGACGCCCTCGATGTGACTGGTCAGCACGCTGCCCGGCGGGATGAAGCGCTTCGGGTCGCGGGCGTTGCCGACACCGGACGGGGTGCCGGTGAAGATGATGTCGCCGGGCAGCAGCGGGCAGACGGCCGACAGCCGGGAGATCAGCTCCGGCACGCTGAACATCAGGTCGCGGGTCCGCCCCCGCTGGAGCACCTCGTCGCCGAGCCGGCAGCCCAGCTCCAGGTCGTCCGGGTACTCGATCTCGTCCACCGTGACCAGCGCCGGGCCGAGCGGCGCGAAACCGGGGTAGGACTTGCCCAGCGAGAACTGCGGCACCGGGCCGGCCAGCTGCACGACCCGCTCGGACAGGTCCTGGCCCACCATGAACCCGGCCACGTGGCCGTACGCGGCCTCCTCGCTGACCCGGTGCGCGGCGCGGCCGATCGCGACCACGAGCTCGACCTCCCAGTCGACGAAGCGGCTGGGCAGCTCGACCGTGGCGGTCGGCCCGGTGATGCTGCTCTGGAACTTGGTGAACACCGTCGGCGCGCCGGGGCGGCCCATCTTCGACTCGCTGACGTGCTCGGCGTAGTTCAGCCCGATGGCGAAGACCTGCCGCGGCATCGGCGTCGGCGCGCCAAGCTCGGCCGGGTCGACCGTGAAGTCGGCGCGGTCGCCGCGGGCCGCGGCCCACTCCCGGAACGCGTCCCACTGGCCGAAGATCGCCTGCGGGTCACCGGAAAACCGCCCGTCACTGGCCTTCTCGACGTCCAGGCCGGCGCCCGAGGCGTCCAGCAGGACCAGCCGCTGGCCGACGTTGACGATACGCACGTGCACTCCATTCGCCGGGGTACGTTGAGGCCTACTCATCGTGGGCAGCGAGAAAGTCGATTGTCAATAGATAATCGATTTCCAGGTCAGTGATATTATCCTGCCATGGCCAAGCGAACAGGCGGCGAGAGCCTCGCGGTCGACGTCTATGACCAGCTGCGGGCCGATATCTTCGATCGCCGCTTCACCCCCGGGGAACGCCTGAAGCCCGCCGAGCTCGGTGACCGGTTCGGCGTGAGTATCAGCGTCATGCGGGAGGCGCTGGGCCTGCTCGCCGCGCAGAACCTGGTCCGCATCGAGCGCAACCGCGGGTTCCACGTGACCACGCTGTCCCCGGACGCGCTCGCCGACCTGACCCTGGCCCGCAGCATCAACGAAGGCGCCGCGCTGTGCCTGTCGGTGCAGCGGGGCGGCGTCAGCTGGGAGTCGGAGGTCCTCGCGGCCCACCACCGGATGGCCAGCGAGCCGATCTACCGGCCCGACGACCCGCAGCGGCGGAACAACGACTGGGCCGTCGCGCACATCGCCTTCCACGACAAGCTGATCGACGCCTGCGGGAGCCCCGTCCTGCTGGACATCTGCCGCCGCCTGTCCGACGCCGCCGAGCTGTACCGCGCCTGGTCCGGCGCCCGGGCCGAGGGCCGCCAGCCGGTCCGGCGGGACATCGCGCGCGAGCACAAGGAGCTGATGGAGGCCGCGCTGGCGCACGACGCCGACCTGGCCGTACAGCGGTTCGAGGCGCACATCGGCCGTACCGCGGCCATCCTGATGGACCTCGACGCCGGCGCGTCCGGGAGCCGCCTGCCGGGCGCGACGGGCGCCACGGATGCGACGGACGCGAAGGACCCCAAGGATCAGCCGAGCGCCGGCAAGGCCAGCTGAGCGCGTGCCGGATAACTGTGCCGGATAACTGGGCCCCGCTGCAGCCGCGCGCCGCCGACCTGCACGCTCGTCCGCAACCGCACCAGGGTCGCCTGACCCGTCCCGGCGCCGCGGCCGGCCGCCGGGGCATGCCGACCGGACCCCCTTACTGATTGGAACGCTGTGCGATTCATCAAGGCAGACACGGAGCAGGGGCCACGGCTGGGCGTGGTCCGGCCCGACGGCGTGGCCGAACTGGCCCGCACCGAATCCCGCCTGGAGCCCCACTTCGGGGACGACGGCTCGGCGCTGCGCGCGCTGGCCGGCGCGATCCACGCGGATCCGGCCGGGGAATTCGGCCTGGAGAGCCTCACCCTGCTGAAGCCGGTGGACCCGGTGTCCATGCGCGACTTCATGGTGTTCGAGGAGCACGTCCTGCCCTCCTGGCGCCGGTCCGGGATGAGCCGCGGCCCCGACGTCTGGTACGAGCAGCCCATCGGCTACTTCAGCAACGCGGCCACGATCCGCGGGCCCCGCGACCCGATCGAGATCCCCGGCGGTTCGGAGCGGCTCGACTTCGAGCTGGAGGTGGGCGCGGTCATCGGCCGCGAAACCGCCTCGGTCACCCCGGCCGGGGCGGCGGACCGGATCGCGGGGTTCTGCATTCTGTGTGACTGGTCGGCCCGCGATCTCCAGTTCCGCGAGATGGACGGGCGCCTCGGCCCGTTCAAGGGCAAGGACTTCGGCTCGTCGCTGGGCCCGGTCTTCGTCACCCCGGACGAGCTGGCCGCCCGCCGCAGCGGCAACGGTTACGACCTGCTGATGACCTCCAGCGTGAACGGCCGCCAGTACGGCAGCGACCACTGGTCCTCGGCGTACTGGTCGTTCGAGGAGCTGATCTCTTACGCCTCCTGGAATTCCCGGGTGGAAGCGGGCTCGATCATCGGCAGCGGCACCTGCCAGGGCGGCTGCATCCTGGAACTGTCCGCCCGGCACTCGCCGGAGGAGTACCCGTGGCTCGCCCCCGGCAACGAGGTCACGCTCGGCATCGAGCTGATGGGCGAGATCCGGGCCACGGTGCTGCCCGCCGCCCGCGGCCCCTGGCAAGGCCGTAAGACCATCACCCCGGACGGCGCCCAGAAGGCCCCCGCCTAGCCGGGAACCCTGGCCTGGCTCAGGCTTCGCGTTCGAGCGGGCAGCTCATGCAGCGCGGGCCGCCCCGGCCCCGGCCGAGTTCGCCGCCCGGCACCGGGATCACCGTAATGCCGTGGTCCTGCAGGTAGATGTTGGTGGTCACGTTCCGCTCGTAGGCCACGACCACGCCCGGCTCGATGGCCAGCACGTTGCAGCCGTCGTCCCACTGCTCCCGCAGCGCGGAACGGACGTCCTGCACGGCGGTCAGCGGGGTGATGGCCGGCAGGCCGAGCGCGGCGGCTATCGCGCGGTGCATGTCGCCGGGCGGGTGGTCGGTGACCTTGAGCTCGCGGGCCGTCGCGCCCGGCTCGACCGTGTACGACGGCAGCATGCCCATCCCCGCGTACTTGATGAACACTCCGTAATCCGCCATCGTCAGCATGGTGTCGAGGTGCATGAACGCCCGTGTCTTCGGCATATCGATGGCGACCAGGCAGCGGGCCGCCCCGGCCGCGAACAGCCGCTGCGCGAGCACTTCGACCGCCTGCGGTGTGGTGCGCTCGCTCATCCCGACCAGGACCGCCCCGTTGCCGATGACCAGGACGTCGCCGCCTTCGATGGTGGCCGGCCCGGCCTCCGCGCCGTGATACCAGACATCGAAATCTGCCGGGGCGAACAGCGGGTGCCAGCGGTAGATGGCTTCGTCGGCGAGGGTCTCCGGGATCCGGGCCAGGCGCATCGCGTTGATCGAGACCCCGCCGTAGATCCAGCACGACGTGTCCCGCTGGTAGAGCAGGTTCGGCAGCGGGACGAGGACGAAATCGTCCGGGTCGAGTGAGTGAAAGGCGATGCTCTTCGGCTCCGGGCCGAGTTCGGCGATCTCGCGTTTGGTGATCCCGCCCGCCAGGAATCTGGCCAGGCTGGCCGCCTCCAGGCCGCTCATCGCGGCGCGCAGGGTCGTGGCGGCGAGCGGCCCGTGCCGGCGCGGATCGAACACGCGGTCCAGGATGTATTCGCGCGCCTCGGGGATCTCCAGGGTCTGGGTGAGCAGATCGCCGTAGTAGCGGACCACTACCCCCCGCGAGCGCAGCACGTCCGCGAACGCGTCGTGCTCGGCCTGGGCCCGGCTCACCCAGAGCACGTCGTCGAAGAGCAGGTCGGCGGCGTTGTCGGGAGTCAGCCGCTTAAGTTCCAGATCAGGGCGATGCAATATCACCTGCCGCAGCCGGCCGACCTCGGAATCCACGTGGAACATGGCACCCCCGCTCTGGATGGATCCTGCTCGTCAGTTATCTCACGTCCAGATCGACGGTTCCGAGGACTTCGGCGAGGCCCGCCACCGGGCAGCGGCCGCACCTTCCCGGCCGCGGCGGCTAGCCGACCAGGATGACTTCCAGGGTGCGCGGGCCGTGTACTCCTTCTACCCGCTTGAGTTCGATATCGCTGGTGGCGGATGGCCCGCTGATCCAGGTGAGCGGGCAGTGGGCGCGTGCCGCCAGCCGGGCCACACCCTCCGGTACCTGCTCGACGACCTGGGCCGCGCGCACGATGCAGAGGTGATAGTCGGGGACGAGGCTGATGGCCCGCCTGCCCTGATCGGGCGAGCCGTCCAGGACGATGGTTCCGGTCTCCGCGATGGCGACGGCCGCGCCGGTGATGACGCCGTCCACCGCGTCGAGATCCTGCGGGGACAGTCCGTCGTCGGTCACCGCCTCGACGCCCGCGGGCAGCCCGGGCAGGGTGAGGCCCGGCGGCAGGACCATCCGCCGTACTCCCCGCTGCTGCAGCGCCGCACCGACCGTGGCCCCCAGCTCGGCCTCTGTCGTGCGCCGGACAACGGCACGGTAATCGGTGAGCCGGCCGGCGAGCAGGTCGAGCAGCGGCTCCCCGGTCAGGTCGCCCTGCGTCCGGTAACCGGGCGCACCGCCGTCGCCGCCGGGGTGACCGCCGGGCCGGCCGTTGCCGCCGGGCTGGCCGTTGCGGTCCAGCGCAGCGCGGATGCGCGCCAGCACCTCGTCCCGCGCGCTCATGGGGTGTCCCCGTGCTCATCGCGCCACCAGTCCCGGAACGTCTTGGCCGGGGGCACGGGCGCGTCACGAGCCGACGTCCATCGTGACAGCGGCGGCGGCAGCAGGCGGATCCGCCCGCCCCGGCCCAGGGCGCGTCCTATCCGGGCCGACCGCAGCGCCGCGGAGTAGCGGCGCGGATCGGCCATGACCCAGGACGCCGCGGCCATGCTGACCGCCTCGGCGCTCGGCTGCCGGTGCGTCCGCCGAACCTCCTCGACGTGCCGGGCCCGCAGGTGAACGAGCACCGAGGGGATGTCGATCTTGACCGGGCACACGTCGGCGCAGGCGCCGCACAGCGAGGATGCATAGGGCAGGGTCGCATTGTCCTCGACGCCGGTCAGCTGCGGCGAGATGATGGCCCCGATCGGACCCGGGTAGACCGAGCCGTAGGCGTGCCCGCCGGTGCGCTCATATACGGGGCACACGTTCATGCAGGCGGAGCACCGGATACAGTGCAGCGCCTGCCGGCCGGTCTGATCGGCCAGTGCCGCGGTCCGCCCGTTGTCGAGCAGCACCAGGTGGAAGTGCTGCGGTCCGTCGCCGGGCGTCACCCCCGTCCACATGGAGGTGTACGGGTTCATCCGTTCGCCCGTCGACGAGCGCGGCAGCAGCTGGAGGAAGACGCCGAGGTCGTTCCAGGACGGCAGTACCTTCTCGATTCCCATCACTGTGATCAGCGTGTCCGGCAGGGTCAGGCACATCCGGCCGTTGCCTTCCGACTCCACCACGCACAGGGTGCCGGTCTCCGCGATGGCGAAGTTGGCGCCGCTGATGCCGACACGGGCGGTCAGGAACCTGCGCCGCAGATAGACCCGGGCCGCCTCGGCCAGCGCATGCGGGTCGTCGGTCAGCGCCGGGTCCACGTCGGCCATCTCGTGCAGGAAGATCTCCCTGATCTCCGCCCGGTTGCGGTGGATCGCCGGGACCAGGATGTGCGAGGGGCGGTCATGGCCGAGCTGGATGATGAGCTCCGCCAGATCCGTCTCGTGCGCCGTGATGCCGGCCGCCGCGAGCGCTTCGTTCAGCCCGATCTCATCCGTCACCATCGATTTGACCTTGACAACCTCGCGGGCCCCGGTGGCGGCCACCAGGTCAGTCGTGATGCGGTTGGCCTCCTCGGCGTCCCTGGCCCAGTGCACGGTGCCGCCGCGCGCCTGGACCTGGAACTCAAGCTCGGTCAGGCAGCGGTCCAGGCTCTGCATGGCCGACGCCTTGACCGCCTGCCCGGCGCTGCGCAGCGCCTCCCAGTCCGGCAGCTCGGCGGTGACGTTGGCCCGCTTGGCGCGGATGGTCGCGGTGGCCGCCCCGATGTTGCGCCGCAGCTGCGCGTCGCCTAGCGCCTGGCGTGCCGCGACCGGGAACGGCTGCACCGTCCGCAGGTGGCCGACGCCCTTGGGGGCGGTCGGGAAGCCGAGGAAGGTCGTCATGCCTGCTCCCGCCGGGATGCCAGGATCTCTGCCAGGTGGACGGTGCGCACGCCGGCCCGCAGCCGCGACAGGCCCCCGCCGATGTGCATCAGGCAGGAGCTGTCGCCAGCCGAGCAGACCTCGGCACGGGTGTCCAGGATGTTGCGCATCTTGTCCGCCAGCATCGCGGTCGAGGTGTCATAGTTCTTCAGCGCGAACGTGCCGCCGAACCCGCAGCAGACGTCGGCGTCCGGCAGCTCCACCAGATCAAGCCCCCGGACCTGGCGCAGCAGGCGCAGCGGGCGGTCACCCACCCGCAGCATCCGCATCGAGTGACAGGTCGGGTGATAGGTGACGCGGTGCGGGTAAAAGGCACCCACGTCCTCTACGCCGAGCACGTCCACCAGCAGCTGCGACAGCTCGAAGGTGCGGGCGGCCACCGCCTCGGCGCGCCGCGCGAGCTTCTCGTCCCCCTGCCCTCGCGCGACCATCGCGTGCTGGTGGCGGATCGAGCCGACACAGGAGCCGGACGGCGCGACGATCACATCGCAACGCTCGAAGGTCTCGACGTAGTGGCGGACCAGCGGCAGCGCGTCCCGCTGATAGCCCGTGTTGACATGCATCTGGCCGCAGCAGGTCTGTGCCCGCGGGAAGTCGACCTGGTGCCCGAGCCGCTCCAGCAGCGCCACCGTGGATTGGCCGACGCTGGGATACAGCGCGTCAGCCAGGCACGTCACGAACAGCGCGATACGCATTGTGACGCTCCTCACATCCCGGGGCCATCTCGGAGAAGCGTGAACGTCCAGCGCACGCCGGGGCAGGGGCGTAGGTCCCGCTCCGGGCTGCCGAAAGTAGGGCGTTACGTACAGGGAAAGTAATGTAACGAACCCGGCCTGATGGTCAGGCGCTGCGGATCGCGGTGTTACCCGGGCGCCGCACGAGGGGCCGCCCTGCCGGGGGCGGCCCTCATGAAGTCCCGTTCCGTTAAAAAAACTAACGGGCCGTATTAACGGGCCGCGTCCAGCAGGTGATACAGCAGCAGCAGCTGGGTGATGGCCAGCGGCTCGCTGCGCCGGCCGTCATCCAGGATGCCCAGCCGCTCGGGCAGCTCGGTGTCCTCGCTCAGGTTCTCCCAGATCGCCTTCTCCAGGACCCGGCTGTCCTCCCGCGGTGCGTACCCGTGGACGTGCAGGGAGTCCACCGGCCGCCCGTCCTCGTCCCGGGTCAGTTTCAGGTGCATCGGCCGGCCGGGGTCGGCCAGCAGGCCGCTCAGGTTGGGGTGCCGGATCGTTGGCCGGAGCAGCAGTTCGGCGGACAGCTGGGTGCCCGGGGGATCGTGCCGGTCCGGGACCGGGGCGAACCGGACCACGATGTCGGCGTGCCGGCGCTGCGGGCGGATGAATCCCTCCGACTCGGGCTCGCGCCGGCTCAGCTCGGCCAGCACCTGCTCGCGGGTGTAGCCGCGCTGGGTGGTGTCCCGCTTGATCTTCCACTCCCGGCGGATTTCCTCCGGCGGGTTGAGGTAGACGGTGACGTCGAAGCACGCGCATTCCAGCTTGGTATGCAGCGGCAGCAGCCCCTCGATCACCACGAATTCTTTCGGGGTCACCAGCTCTGGCCGGGCCAGCTTCCCGGTGTCGTGGTCGTACACCGGTTTGAGGATCGGGTGCCCGGTGGCCAGCAGCTGCAGATGCTGCTCGGTGATGTCCACGTAGTTGCAGTCCGGGTGCAGCGCGGTGAACGGCAGGCCCTTGCGCTCCTCGCGGTCGTAACGGTGGTAGTCGTCGACGCAGACGGCCGTCATCCGGTCCGGGCCGAGAGCGTCCACCAGGCCCCGGGTCAGGGTAGTCTTGCCGGCGGCGCTGTCACCGGCGATGGCAATCATCACCGGCCGCTGCCCGGCGGGCCGCCTGGTTTCGGTGCGGTGCATCCGCAAGAGCTTGTGAGGCATGTTCTTCCTTTCACAAGGTGCCGCATGCCGCATGCCGCGTTGCATGCCATGTATCGGACATTAGGTCGCTTTCTCCCATGGCGCCTCCCCCGCCCGGGGGAGGGGAAGGGGATTTAGTCCCTTTTCCCGTCCAGGGCGCTTTTATGACCTGCGTGAATATGGGATGAATCCGGCCCGGGGCGAGCGGGGATTCCGCTCCTGCCGCGCACCACTTATCGTTCGCACATGGAGGCCCGCCCGTTGCGCGTCGTGCTCGTCGACGACCACGAGATGGTGCTGCAGGGGCTGAAGGCCATGCTGGCGAGGTTCCTGGGGCGCATCCGCGTGGTCGGCGAGGCGGCCGACGCCGAGACCGCCGAGCGGGTCGTCGCGGCTCTCGACCCGGATGTGGTGCTGTGTGACGTCCGGCTCCGCGGTTCCAGCGGCCTGGACCTGTGCAAGCGGCTGATCGAGGCCGAACCGCACCGCCGGGTGGTCCTGCTCAGCGTCTACGACGACGAGCAGTACCTGTACCAGGCGCTACGGGCCGGTGCGGCGGGCTACCTGCTCAAGCGCGTGACCGGGGAGGAACTGGTGAAACAGCTGGAGCTGGTGCAGGCGGGGGAGACCGTCGTCGACTCGGCGCTCGCGGGACGCGCGGCGGCCTCCGCCGCCCGGCTGCAGAGCGGCGAATTCTGGCCGGGCGCTCACTTCGGGCTCAGCCACCGGGAGAGCGAGGTCCTGGCTCTGCTGGTCGCGGGCCTGTCCAACCGCGCCATCGCGGCCAGGCTGGTGGTCGGCGACGAGACGGTGAAAAGCCACGTCCGGGCCATCTACCGCAAGCTCAGCGTCGGCGACCGCGCCGGTGCCGTCGCGGCGGCGCTGCGGGAAGGAATCTTCCGGTGACCCACGGGCTGGGGCTGGCCGACCCCGAGCGGGAGAACGCGCTGCTCGTCGGCATCATCGAGGCGATCTCGGCCGGCCCGCAGCTCGGCCCGCTCGCTTCCCGTGTCGCCCAGCTCATCGTCGACGCAACGGCCACCGACGTGTGCTTCGTGCACATGCTGGACGACAGCGGCGGCTCGCTCACGCTGACCGGCGCCACCCCGCCGTTCGACCGGCAGGTCGGCCGCATCCGGCTGCCGCTGGGCGAGGGGATCAGCGGCTGGGTGGCCACCCACCGCGAGCCGGTGGTCATCGCCTCCGGCAAGGAAACCGATCCCCGGTACCGCTACTTTCCCGAGCTGAGCGGGCGCGACTACACCTCCATGGCCTCCGTCCCGATGGCCACCCGGCCCGGCGGCCTGGTCGGCGTGCTCAACGTGCATACCCGGGACCGACGGGAGTTCAGTGACCGTGACGTCCGGCTGCTCACCTCCATCGGCAGCCTCGTCGCGGGGGGAATGCACCAGGGCCGGCTGCACCGCCAGCTGGCGGCCAGGGAACAGGCGGCGGAACGGTTCGCCGACCAGGTGATCGCCGCCCAGGAAGCCGAACGGGGCCGGCTGGCGCGTGACATTCACGATGGGATCATGCAGCGGCTGGTGAGCGTCACCTATCATCTCGACGCTGCCGCCGAGGCCGTCGCCGCGGCGTCACCGTTCGGTGCCGAGCAGCTCGTGATCGCCCGGGACCTGGCCGACCTGACCCTGGACGAGGGCCGCGCGGCCATCGCGGGGCTGCGTCCCCCGGTGCTCGACGACCTCGGCCTCGCGGACGGGCTCGCCAGCCTGGCCCGTTCCGCCGCCAAGATCGATGTCCAGGTGGACGTGGCCGAGTGCGAGCTGCCCGAAGGTACCCAGATCGCGCTCTACCGGATCGCCCAGGAAGCCCTGCAGAACATCGTCAAGCACGCCAACGCGACCAAGGCGCATATCCGGCTGTACTGCGACGCCGAGCACGCGGTGCTGTGGGTCGCCGACAACGGCTGCGGTTTCGAGCACGCCACCGTCAGCGGCACCGCCGGCGACCAGGCCGGCGAGATCTCTTACGGCCTGCGGACGATGGCCGAACGGGCCGAGCTCATGGGTGGCCGCCTCGAGGTCACCTCCCGCGCTGGCCTCGGCACCACCGTCACCGCCGTGATGCCGGCCAGCCCCCGGTATGCAACCGGCGACCCTGCCCGGCCGGCCTAACCGACCCGGTCCAGCCGGCCTAACCACCCCGGTCCCGGGCATGCTCAGCGTAACGGCTCGCTGACGCCCGGTACCAGCCGCCGCGCGGGGGGCCGCGCCCGCCCAGGTGCTCTCGGGCGCGGAACGCTCCACCGGGTCTCGGCCGGCCCCGGCTGGGCCAGCAGGTGGCCCACCATCACCTCCGTCGCGGCCGTCGCGCGCGGGTAGGTGACCGCGTGCCACGGCCGCCGCATGGGGGTCTGCGGCACCGGGATCTCCGCGAGTTCCCCGGTCGCCAGCAGCGCGCGGACCGCGTCCCGGGATACCAGCGTCACGCCCAGCCCGGCCGCCGCGCCGGCCACGACGGCCCCGTTGGAGCCCAGTGTCAGGGTGGGCGGTTCGACGTCGAGCGACGCGAGCAGCGTCTCGCAGGTCTCCCGGGTCCCTGACCCTTCCTCGCGCATCAGCCAGGTGGCCCGCTCCGGGTCGAAGGGGCGGGTCAACGCCACCTCCGGCGTGCCGACCACCACCAGGTGATTGGGCCGGATGGCCCGGACGGTGACCTTCAGTGCGGCCGGCGCCCGCCCGGCGATCACCAGGTCGGCCTCGTGCGCGGCCAGCAGTCCCCACACGTGTTCCCGGGTGCCCACGTCGAGGCCCAGTTCGATGCCCGGGTGCTCGGCGCGGAACGATGCCAGCACGACGGGCAGCACGTGCTCGCCGGCGGTGGTGACCGCCGCGAGCCGCACCGTGCCCCGGGACGGGTCGGCGTCCCCCCGCGCGGCCGCGAGCGCCTCCGCGTGCAGCCCGAGGATCGTGCGCGCGTACCCGGCGTAGGTGTGCCCCGGCGCTGTCAGCCGCAGGCCCCGGCCCTGCCGCTGCAGCAGCGGCGTCCCGACGTCCCGGGTCAGCGCCGAGACCGCCGCCGAGACCGCCGACTCCGTCACCACCAGGCGCTGCGCCGCCGCCCGGACCGACCCGGTCTCCGCCACCGCCACGAACGCCCGGAGCCGCGCCTCGGTCGTCATCGCCGCTCCTTACTTAAGTAAGTGCTCAGCTATTGACGACAATACTTGATAGACAACGCAAGCAAACGGGCGCAGTCTGGTTGAGACACCCAAGGGCTGGCCGAGGGCTGGAGGAACACAGTGAGCGAGCGCTGGAACGCCGGGGTCATCCCGTACGCGGAGATGGGCTACTGGCAGCCCGATTACGAGCCGAAGGACACCGACGTGCTGGCCGCGTTCCGGGTCGTCGCGCAGCCGGGGGTGCCGCCGGAGGAGGCGGGCGCCGCGGTGGCCGGGGAATCCTCCACCGCCACCTGGACGGTCGTGTGGACGGACCGGCTGACGGACTACGAGACCTACCAGGCCAAGTGCTACGCGGTGGAGCCGGTGCCCGGCAAGCCCGGTAGCGACGAGCCCCAGCAGTTCATCGCCAAGATCGCCTATGACCTCGACCTGTTCGAGGAGGGCTCGATCGCCAACCTGACCTCCTCGATCATCGGCAACGTCTTCGGCTTCAAGGCGCTGAAGTCGCTGCGGCTGGAGGACATGCGGATCCCGACGCATTACGTCAAGACGTTCCAGGGCCCGGCGCACGGCATCGTGATGGAGCGCGAGTACCTGAACAAGTACGGGCGGCCGCTGCTCGGGGCCACCACCAAGCCGAAGCTCGGCCTCTCCGCCCGCAACTACGGCCGGGTCGTCTACGAGGCGCTGCGCGGCGGCCTCGACTTCACCAAGGACGACGAGAACATCAACTCCCAGCCGTTCATGCGCTGGCGGGACCGCTTCCTGTTCACGATGGAGGCGGTCAACCGGGCCCAGGCCGAGACGGGCGAGATCAAGGGCCACTACCTGAACGTCACCGCGGCGACGATGGAGGACATGTACGAGCGTGCCGACTTCGCCAGGGATCTCGGCAGCATCGTCGTCATGATCGACCTGACCGTCGGCTACACCGCCATCCAGTCGATGGCCAACTGGGCCCGCAAGAACGGCGTCCTCCTGCACCTGCACCGCGCCGGCCACGGCACTTACACGCGGCAGAAGAACCATGGGGTCAACTTCCGGGTCATCGCCAAATGGATGCGGCTCGCGGGCGTCGACCACATCCACGCCGGTACGGTGGTCGGCAAGCTGGAAGGCGACCCGCACGCGGTGGCCGGCTACTACGACACGCTGCGGCTCGACCACGTGCCCGCGGACCCGGTCAAGGGCCTGTACTTCGACCAGGACTGGGCCTCGATGGCCGCCACCATGCCGGTCGCCTCGGGCGGCATCCACGCCGGCCAGATGCACCAGCTCCTGGACCATCTCGGTGAGGACGTCATCTTCCAGTTCGGCGGCGGCACGATCGGGCACCCGATGGGCATCGCGGCGGGCGCCACCGCGAACCGGGTCGCGCTGGAGGCGATGATCAAGGCGCGGAACGAGGGCCGCGATTTCCTGCACGAGGGCCCGGACATCCTCCAGGCTGCGGCCAAGCACTGCCGGGAGCTCGACGTGGCCTTGTCCACCTGGGGTGACATCACGTTCAACTACGAATCCACCGATACCCCGGACGTGCTGGCCACGCCCACGGGCATGTGAGGGACACCATGCGCATCACCCAGGGCACCTTTTCCTACCTGCCCGACCTGACCGACGAGGAGATCACGGCCCAGGTGCAGTACGCCCTGGACCGGGGCTGGCCGCTGTCGGTCGAGTTCACCGACGACCCGCACCCGCGCAACACCTACTGGGAGATGTGGGGGCTGCCCATGTTCGACATCCGCGATGCGGCCGGGGTCATGCAAGAGATCTCCGAGTGCCGGAAGGCCTACCCGGGCCGCTACATCCGCGTGAACGCCTACGACGCATCCAAGGGCCGGCAGACCACCGCGCTGTCGTTCATCGTCAACCGCCCGGCCGACGAGCCCGGCTTCCGGCTGGACCGGCAGGAGGTCTCCGACCGGCGGATCCGCTACACGACGCACGCCTACGCGACCGACCGGCCGGCCGGCGACCGCTACTCCTCGTCGTGACCACTCCGAACGGCGGGGATCAGAGCACCAGGCCGTCGTTCGGCATGCCAGGGCGGCCCGGCGTGACCTCCGCGCCCGCTGAGCCCAATGGTCCCGGCGGTCCCGCGCCGGCGAGGGCCGACGGGACGCTGACCGGCCGCGCGCCGGGAATTCCCATGCCGAACGGGCCGGATGCGGACGTTCCCGCCGATGGCACCGTCGACCTGCTGCAAGCCCGGAAGCTCTCCGGCGTGGACGACGTACTGGACGCGCTCGACCGTGAGCTCGTCGGGCTGACGCCGGTCAAGACGCGGATCCGGGAGATCGCCGCGCTGCTGCTGGTCGACACGCAACGGGCCCGGTTCGGCCTGGTCACGACCCGGCCCAACCTGCACATGTGCTTCACCGGCGGCCCGGGCACCGGCAAGACCACCGTGGCGCTCCGGATGGCGGAACTGCTCAAGCGGCTCGGCTACCTGCGGCGCGGGCACCTGGTCGCCGTCACCCGCGAGGAACTGGTCGGGCAGTACGTCGGGCACACCGCGCCCAAGACCAAAGAGGTCCTGAAACGGGCCATGGGCGGGGTGCTGTTCATCGACGAGGCCTATTACCTGTACCGGGCGGAGAACGAGCGCGATTACGGCCAGGAGGCCATCGAGATCCTGCTCCAGGTGATGGAGAACCAGCGCGAGGACCTGGTGGTCATCCTGGCCGGGTACAAGGACCGGATGGACACGTTCTTCCAGTCCAACCCCGGCATGAGCTCGCGGATCGCGCACCACATCGATTTCCCCGACTACACCCTGGACGAACTGGCCGCGATCGGGGACCTGATGGTAGCCGAGGCCGGCTACCGGCTGTCCCCGGCGGCCGAAGCGACCTTCCGCGACTACCTCGGCCGACGCCTTTCCCAGCCGCGGTTCTCCAACGCGCGCAGCGTCCGCAACGCCCTCGAGCGGGCCCGCCTGCGGCACGCCGGCCGCGTCCTGTCCGGCGAGGCCACCGCCGTGACCAAGGACGACCTGATGCGCCTCGAACCCGAGGACTTCCTCCTCAGCCGGGTCTTCACCACGCCGGCGCCCAGCTAACCTCCGGCCGCCAGCCCCGCCAGCCCCGCCAGCCCCGCCAGCCCCGCCAGCCCCGCCAGCCCCGCCAGCCCCGCCAGCCCCGCGGCTCACTTAGGACACTGCAGCCCCCTCCTTCATACCGGGCACCGGAGCGGATCCTTCCTCGAGGTTCCGGGCCAGCCGCGTGAGCAACTGCGCCAGCTCGGCGTGCTGTTCCGGGTTCCAGTCCTGGACCAGCTCGGATAGCGCGTCCCGGCGGGCCGTGACCAGCCGGGACGCCGCCGCTTCGCCCTCGGCGGTGAGGTTGACCCGGCCGTCGAGGCCGACGGCCGGGACGCCCCGGACACCGGTGGCGTCCGGCACGCCGGCCCCGGGCCCGCCCGCTCCGCCCGCCTGCGTCACCAGTCCCCGGCTGGCCAGGTTGCTCAGCAGCAGCCGCACCGCGTCCTCGGGCAGCCGCAGCCGCTCGCTGCGCGCCGCCACGTCGTCCTCGGGATGCTCGTGGATCCGCAGCAGCATCCAGCAGCCCGCCGCGTCCACTGTGACGCGGGCCCGGTCGGCGAGGCGCTCGTAGATGTGCTCCCGGTTCTGCCCGCTGGCCAGGACGCTGAGCGCCCGCCCCATCTCATCCAGCGACGTGCACGCGGCCGGCGCGGCGGTGGGGGCCAGGCTCTGCGCGGGGTTGGGTGCGGTACTGGTCTGGCGCAGCGGAACCTCTTTGAGCAGCCAGCTCAGGCCGAACGCGACCGCGGAGATCGGCACGGCCACCAGGAACACAGTGTGCAGCGAGGTCGCGAAGGCCTCCTGGTACCCGAGGTGCACCGCCGGGGGCAGCTTGGCCAGCACGGCCGGGCTGCTGCCCGCCGACGGGTTGAAGCCGGCCGGGATCGGCTTGCCGGCCAGGTAGTGCCTCAGGTTCCCGCCCAGCTGAGCCGAGAAGATCGCCCCGAACACCGCCGTCCCGAACGACCCGCCGATCGAGCGGAAGAAGGTGGCCCCGGAGGTGGCCGCGCCGAGATCGCCGTACGGGACAACGTTCTGCACCGCGATGATCAGCACCTGCATCACCAGCCCGATGCCGGCCCCGAGCACGAACATGTAGGCGGAGCTGGCCAGCGTCCCGGTGGACACGCCCAGCATGGACAGCAGGTACATGCCCACCGTCATGAGCGCGGTGCCCAGGATGGGGAAGACCTTGTAGCGTCCCCACCTGCTGATCAGGATGCCCGACGTGATGGAGGTCAGCAGCAGGCCCGCCATCAGCGGCACCAGCCGGAGCCCGGAGATGGTGGGGCTCACGCCCTTGGCCACCTGCATGTACTGCGGCAGGAAGGTGATCGCGCCGAACATCGAGAACCCGACCACGAAGCCGATGGCGCTGCTGACCGAGAAGACCCGGTAACGGAACAGCCGCAGCGGGAGCACCGGCTCGGCCGCCCGGCGCTCGGCGAAGACGAAGGCGACCAGCAGCACCACCCCGGCGACGCCCAGGATGATGATCGGGGCCGAGGCCCAGGCGTAGGTGCTGCCGCCCAGCGTGGTCAGCAGCACCAGGCTGGTGGCGGCGGCGGCCAGCAGCCCGGTGCCCAGGTAGTCGATTTTGTGCCGCACGCGGGTGGTGGCAGCCGACGGCAGGACGGCGGCGGTCACCAGCAGCGCGACGACCCCGATGGGCAGGTTGATGTAGAAGACCCACCGCCAGGACAGGTTGTCGACGAAGAAGCCGCCGATCAGCGGGCCGATCACGCTGGTCACGCCGAACACCGAACCGAAGATGCCCTGGTACTTGCCGCGTTCCCGGGGCGACACCACGTCGCCGATGATCGTCTGCGCGCCGATGATGAGGCCGCCGCCGCCGATGCCCTGCAGGGCCCGGAACGCGATCAGCATGATCATCGAGCTGCTCAGCCCGGCCAGTGCGGAGCCGATCAGGAAGATGACGATCGCGGCCTGGAAGAAGATCTTGCGGCCGTACTGGTCGCCAAGCTTGCCCCACAGCGGTGTGGACGCGGTGGAGGCCAGGATGTACGCGGTTACCACCCAGGAGATATGCGACAGGCCGTGCAGGTCGCCGGCGATCGTCGGCAGCGCGGTGGCCACGATGGTCTGGTCCAGCGCGGCCAGCAGCAGGCCCAGCAGGAGCGCCCCGATGATCACCAGCAGCCGGCGCCGGCCGATCTGCGGGATCCCCGGTTCAGCGGGGGCGCTGGGTTCAGCGTGGGTAGTGGTCACGGTGATCCCTCTCCACGGCCGGGTTCGGCCTGCGTATCCCGCCATTCTGACTCCCGGCTGCCGGGTGATGCGACCGGGGCACCTGGCCCGGCCAGCCAGCCCGGCACACTCGTACGGTGCGGCGAGGGAGGGGGATGCGGCCAGAATCGGACGGGAACCGCCCGCTCACCATCCCCGCGATCGCCGGATGCTGCGGCGGATTCGTGGTCATCGGCACGCTTCAGGCACTGTACGGCCCGGCCATCCCCGCGTTCCTGTGCACCCTGGCCGTCGCCTGCACGGCGCTCAGCGCCTGGCTCCGCCGCGCCACCCGGGCCAGCTCCTCATGATTGCCGTGGGGGCGCCGGTCAGGACTCGTCGAGGGCGTAAGAGCCGTACCGGGCGGGACCGTCCGGCGCGTAACGGGCGATGATGACGCCAGGGCCCGGCGGTCAGGGCCGGGCGGTCAGGGGACGATCGTGACCGGGCAGGGCTTCCGCCGCAGCAGCCGGTGTCCGAGCGAGCCGAACAGCCGGTGCCCCAGGCTCGCCGACGCGCCGACGATGATCGTGTCGGCGCCGCACTGCTCGGCCACCTTGCTCAGCTCCCTGAGCGGGTTACCGGTCCGGACCACGATCCGCACCCCGGTGCCCCAGGCGTTCGCGTCGTCGGCGACCTGCTCCCAGATCTCGTCCTCCGCGTCGTGCTGCGCCTGCGTCTCCGCCGCGACGATGCCCGCGTCGACCCAGCCGGCCAGCGCGACGGGCGCGCGCAGCGGCCCGCGGACGTAGACGACGATCAGCTCGGCGTGCTGACGGCGCGCCGCGCCGGCCGCGTACGCGAGCGCGCGCAGCGACGTCGGTGTGCCGTCGACTCCCACCACGATCGCAGCGGGGCCATCGGTGCCGAGCTCGGCCTCGCCCCTCGGGGTCCGGCGCCGCTCCGGGGCCGGGGTCTGCTCCGGGACCGGAGCCCGCTCCGAAGCCCGGTCCCGAGCCCGGTCCGGGGCCGGGACCCGGTCCGGCGGGACCGGCGAGCCGCCGCGGGCGGGCCGCCCCGGTTCGTCGTCGGGCCGTCGTGCCTGCATACTGCTCACCACGCCACCGCCTTACTCTGCTGCTCGTGCGCGATGATCCCGCGGAGCGCCGGAAGCGCCGCCACCAGGGCGGATAGGTCCGCCGCGGGCAGCGCGTCGAGGTCCGCCCGGAGCGCGCGCGTTCGCGCCGCCTCGAGTTCGCGGATCACCTCGCCGCCGCCTTCGGTCAGGCAGACGGCAACGGCACGCCGGTCGGCGCTGCTCGCGTCGCGGCGTACCCAGCCGAGTCGCTCCATACCGATGACCAGCGCCGACATGGTCGGCTGCGTTACCTGTGCGGCTTCCGCCAGCCTGGTGACCCGCTGGGGCCCATCGTCGCGCAGGATCAGCAGCGTCGTCGCCTGGGTCAGGCCTATCTGCGGCGGCAGGATGGCCCGGCGCAGGACCATGGACAGCTGGACCAGGGCCGCTCCCAGCTCATCCGCAAGCACGGCTTTGTCGCTGTACTCCGCACCGCACGTACTCACGGTGGTCGCTCGTGCGGCGGCGGTCCCGGCGGCGCCCGGGCTCATGGCTTATGCCACCCCGTCCCGGATGATCACGACGGGGCAGGGAGCGTGATGCGCGACGTGCTGGCTGACCGAGCCGAGCAGCGCCTCGCTGAGGCCGCCGTGGCCCCGGAAGCCGACGACCAGCAGGCTGGCGTCCGTGGCCTGGTCCAGCAGGGCCTGCGCGGGCTGCGCGTGGACCACGACCGGGTGGACCGGCACGGTGGTGTAGTCGTCGTCCGCGGTCCCCGCCTCAGCGATCGCCTTGGCGAGGGTTTCCTCGGCAAAGGCCTGGTAGTCGGCGCCATCCGGGATAGCCATGCCATAGGAGTTGGGATAGTGCCAGGCGCACACGGCGTCGATCTCGCTGCCGGTAAGGATCGCTTGGCCGAACGCCCACTTCAGGGCCTGGACCGATGACGGCGAGCCGTCGACTCCGACCACGATGCGCTTGCTCTGAGATGCCGACATGGTTTCCTCCTCGAAACCAGATCCGGCAGGCAAGGGGCTGGGCCGGCCCGTGCGCGGGCACGATGCCCGGCTCCTTTCCGCGATGCCCCTCCTCAGGACATCACCGGCTCACAACTCCAATATATATAGGACCCCTATGTATGTCAAGCGTCCATTTGACCCAGATTTTGCCATCCCTTGACCCTTGACAATCCAGGGCCGGTGACATCCCGGGCCGGGCTGCCTACCGGCCCAGCGCGGTGAAGATGGCGCTGACGGCCGCTTCAGCCGAGGCCACGGAGGGCGGAGCGCTGGCCGGTGAACCGTCCGGGATCCGGACCGGCCAGCCGTTGATGATGGCCACCGGCCGTGCCGACCGCATGGCCAGCGCGATCTCGCTCTGCGTTCCCCAGCTTCCGCCGACCGCGATGACCGCGTCGCTGACCCCCACCACCAGGCCGTTTCGAAGCTCACCCAACCCGGTGGGGAGGGCGATGGAGAGGGCCGGATTCCCGGCCGCGCGGTCCCGTCCGGGCAGCAGGCCGACGGCGGTGCCGCCGCGCGCCCGTGTGCCTTCCGCCGCGGCCTGCATGACGCCGCCCAGGCCCCCGCACACGAGGATGGCGCCCCGTTCCGCGAGCAGCTGGCCGACCCGCCCGGCCACGGCGCAGTCCTCGGCGGTCGCCTCATCCCCCGGCCCCACGACCGCGACGTAAGCCGGCTGCCGCGGTGAGCCTGTCGATCCAGCAGGCGTCATCGCACCACTCCGCCCCGCACGCCGTCGCCGTCAGTACCCAGACGCCCATCGGGAGCAGCGTAACCGTCCCCGTCGGCCTCACGCAGCGCGAGCCAGGGCCGCCCATCACGGACCGGCACCACCCGGCCGCCCGCCTGGCGCGGAGTGCCCGGCGGAATCTATGCAAAGGTGCCTCCGCCCCGACCCGGGTCTAGGCAAAGGTGCCTCCGCCCCGACCCGGGTCTAGGCAAAGGTGCCTCCGCCCCGACCCGGGTCTAGGCAAAGGTGCCTCCGCCGCGACCGGGCAACCCCAGGGCAGCGGTGGTACCACCGTGGACGTTACAGCGACAACGGTGGTACCACCGTGGCCTTCTGCTGGCGGGTGCGGGTGCGGGGGCGCGGGTGCGGGGGCGCTGGGGCGCGGGTTGGGGGACGCTGGGGGGCGGGGGGTGGACGCTGCTTTCGCCGGCCGCGAAAGCGCTTCTCCCGGCGGCGGCCGGAACGGTACCTTGACGGCACAGACCCGGTCGGCGGCCGCCGCCAGGAGGGAAACGGCGATGCGCGATTCCGTGCTGATCGGCCCCGGCGGGCGCCAGGCACGGCCGAAGCCGCTGCTGCGGACGACCCTCGGCCAGATCCTGCGCCGGGCCCGGCGGGAGCAGGGCCGGACCCTGGCCGACGTGGCCCGGGCCGCGCGGGTCTCCATGCCGTATCTGTCCGAGCTGGAGCGCGGCCGCAAGGAAGCCTCGTCGGAGGTTCTGGCCGCCGTCTGCGACGCCCTCCGGATCGAGCTCTCCGACCTGCTCGCCGAGGCCGGGCGGCACTTTGCCGACGAGCGCGCCCGCCGCGCCCTCATCGAGGAGCGCGCCCGCCGCCGCAAAGAGCGCGCGGGCGAACGCCCGCCGGACATCACGGAACACCCCGCCGGGGTCCCAGCCAACACGGTCGGCACAGCTGGCCCGGCCGACGCGGCCGGCATGGCCGGCACAGGCGACATGGCCGGCGCGGCGGGCGTGGCCGGCGCGGCGGGCATGGCCGGCGCCGCCGATCGCGCGGCGGGGCTTTCGTCGATCGCGCCGCCGGACGTTCCGGTGGTGGTCCCGCTGGATGCCGTCCGCAGCCGTCGTATCCCGTCGGCCGGCCGCGCCCCGGGCGACGCCCAGGCCCTCGCCGCCTGATCAAACGGCTCGCCGCGTACCAGGGCCCAGCGCTTACGCACTGAGCAGCTCGGCCCGGGCTCCTTCGCGGGTGGTGATGACCTGGTCCGCCAGCCCGTACTCGACCGCTTCCCGGGCACTGAACGTCTTGTCGCGGTCGGTATCCAGCCGGATCTGGGCCACCGGATGACCGGTGTGCAGGCTGAGGATCTCCTCCATGTCGGCGCGGACCCGGGCCACCTCCTTGGCCTGGACGGCCAGGTCGGGCAGGCTGCCCTGCGCCTGGCCCGACGGCTGGTGCAGCAGCACCCTCGCGTGCCGCAGCACGGCCCGCCTGCCCGGGGCCCCGGCGGCGAGCAGCACCGCTGCCGCCGACGACGCCTGGCCCATGCAGGTCGTGGCGACGTCGGGCCGGATGTACTGCATGGTGTCGTAGATGGCGGTCATGGCGCTGTAGGAGCCGCCCGGCGAATTGATGTACAGACCGATCTCGAGGTCGGGGCTGGCGTACTCCAGGTGCAGCAGCTGGGCCATCACCACGTTGGCCACCCCGTCGTCGATCTCGGTGCCGAGGAAGATGATCCGCTCCGACAGCAGCCGCGAGTAGATGTCGTAGGCGCGCTCGACGCCGGCGGTCTTCTCGACCACCGTGGGGATCGTGTACTGGCTCATGCGCCGGCCCCCGCCAGCTGGCTCGCGACCGCCGGGCGCACGTCGTCGACGCTCTCCACGATGTAGTCGATGAACCCGTACGCCAGCGCTTCCTCCGCGCTGAACCAGCGATCCCGTAGGCTGTCCTGCCCGACCCGCTCCACCGGCTGCCCGGTGTGCTGCGCGATCAGCCTGACCATCGTGGTTCCGGTCCGCTCCAGCTGCCCGGCGTAGATCTCGATGTCGGCCGCGGTGCCCCCGAAGCCGGCCGAGCCCTGGTGCATGAGGACCTGGGCGTGCGGCAGGCTGAACCGCTTACCGGGCGTGCCCGCGCACAGCAGGAACTGGCCCATGCTCGCGGCCAGGCCCATGGCCAGCGTGCTGACGTCGTTGGGGATGAGCCGCATCGTGTCGTAGATGGCCAGGCCCGCGCTGACCGAGCCGCCCGGCGAATTGATGTAGAGGCTGATGTCGCTGCGCGGGTCCTCGGCCGACAGCAGCAGCAGCTGGGTGCAGAGGCGGTTGGCGATCCGGTCGTCGACCTCGGCGCCGAGAACGATGATGCGTTGCTGGAGGAGCCGGGCGCTCAGTTGCTCGTCGAGCGACCCGGCGGCCAGGGCTGATTCGGCCGCGGCAGTCTGCATGGTCTCCCTGCTCTCAGGTCCGGGCGGGCGGGCCGGGATTCCAGCCCTGCCCTCCACCCTGGTTCGCCCGGCGTGAGCTGGCCAAGACAATCTGCTGACAGCAGAGACCTGACCGCAGAGACCTGACCGCAGAGACCTGACCGCAGAGACCTGACCGCCGAGACCTGACCGCCGAGACCTGACCGCAGGGGACAGGGGCGCGGGCCGCCCCGGCCGGAGCCACGCCCGGGGTGCCGCGGGTGCCAGCCACCCGCGCACGCGTGGCAAGCTGGCGTCATGCCCGAGATGCCGCCCAGCGCCAAGGCGACCCTGACCAGCATGCCCTACCGGGTCGCGGCACGGCGGATCATCCTCCCGTGGATCCTCCAGGGCGTCCGGCCGTCCGGGGAGGGCCTGGAGATCGGGGCCGGCGTAGGCGCGATGAGCGCCCAGCTGCTGACCTTGTACCCGAAGTTCCGGATGGTCGCGACCGACTATGACACCGAGCTGGTCGCCATGGCCGAGCAGGTTCTGGCGGGTTTCGGGCGGCGCGCGAGCGTGCAGCGCGCCGACGCCGCTCAGCTGCCGTTCCCGGATGGCCGGTTCGACCTGGTGCTGTCCGCGGCCATGCTGCACCACGTCATCGAGTGGGACACGGCGCTGGCCGAGGCGGTCCGGGTGCTCCGGCCCGGCGGCCGGCTCGTCGGCTACGACATGCTCAACACGATTCCCGTCCGCCTCATCCACGTCGGCGAACGGGACACCACGCTGCTGCGGGCCCCGCAGCTCGAAGCCGCGCTCAGCCGTCTCGGCCTGACCAGCCTGGAGACCAGCACGGCCCTGGGCGGCATCGTCATGCGCTTCAGCGCTGTCAAGCTAGACAATGCCGCGCCGCCGGCCTGAGCGACGGAATGCCGCCAAACCGGGGGCGGAAAGTGGCAGGCTCGGGCCATGGACCGTCTGTCCCTGATCCCCGTGGAGCTCGACTATCTCCGCAGCCAGCGACTGGGCCGCCTCGCCACCGTGGATGGCGCCGGCGCCCCCCAGAACAACCCGGTGGGCTTCTTCATCAACGAGGCCACCAGCCAGGTGCTCATCGGCGGCTTCAACTTGGCCGAGAGCCGGAAATTCCGCAACCTGGGCGCCAATCCGAACGTGGCCTTCGTCGTCGACGACCTCGCATCGGTGGACCCATGGACCCCGCGCGGCATCGAGATCCGCGGGTGGGCCGAAGGCCTCACCGACGCCGACCCGCCGGTGCCGGGCTTCAGCCGTGAGCTCATCCGCATCACGCCGCACTGGATCGGCAGCTGGGGCCTGGAGCCCGGCACGTCCTACCGCATGACGATCCGCCGCGCACCCGGGGGCTGACCGGGCCGATACAGTAATAACCATGCGTAACACCAGGTCCGGGAGGTACGGGACCCGGACGTGACGCGGCGTCCCCGGGAATATCCCGGGGACGCCGCGTCATGAAGGTGGTCCGTTAACGGACCGGGGGAGTTGCGATGAGCAACCGGTGCCTCACATCCCTGAGGGTGCCTGGAACCGGTGGCGGGGGCCGCCATTCCGCTGGCCTGGGTTCGCGGGCGCCGCCGGGGCGGCCGCGGTGGCCGTCTGCTGGGCGGTGTTGAACGTGGCCGCGATGGCCGCGCCGTTCCCGTCCAGGGTGACCGTCACCGGGTTCTGCAGGCCAAAGTTCTGGCAGTTGAGGTTGGTGAAGGACATGTTCAGCCGGTTGGCCATGAACGTGAGCAGGTTGTTGCCGGTCCCGGGCACCGGGGTCGCCCCGCCCGCAAGCAGCGTCTGGTTGTTGGCCAGGAATGGGGTCTGGACGTTGACCATGTTCTGGCAGTAGTTCGCCGGGCTGTCCGCCGCGTTGTTGGCGTTGCTGATCGGCGGCTGCCCGACGTTGCTGCGGTAGAGGTTGGTCTTGGTCGCGCTGAAGGCGTTGTTGACCAGGGTCATCTCGTCGTTCTCGGGCACCAGGGCGATCGGCGCCGCCTGGTTCTTCGCCGCGGCCAGCTCGTCCAGCGCCTGCGAGGTGCCCAGCGTGCCGGCCTGCGATAGGTCCGGCGCTTCGAAGGGGGTGCAGCCGATCTGCGGGTCGAGGAAGCCGTCGAGCAGGATGTTGTCGCTTCCGTTATTGATCTTCTGTGCCCCGGGCAGCGCCGTCGTGTTGGCCGCGTTGAACTGCGCGGTCTGGCCGTTGCCGGTCAGCAGGTACGTCGTGGTGACGTTGTCGCTCTGGTCCTGGTCGATCATGGTGAAAGACCGGGTGGTCGGGCACGTCATGCCCGCGATGTTCGTCGCGGTGCCGGACGCCGGGATGGTCAGCTTGCCCTGCTGCTCCGCCCGGAACGCGGCCTGGAAGAACTGGGTGCCGTTGCAGAACGACACCTGGCCGAAGATCGACCCGTTCAGGCCGTTGACGCAGTTACCCTGCCGGAGCGCGTTCCGGGTGGCGCCGACCTGGGTCAGGTTGGTGCCGTTGAACCCGAAGTCGATGGTGACGATCGCGCCCTGCGGCAGCGTCGGCACGGCCGGGGCCACGGCGGCCGTCGTGCCCTGCGTGATGACCAGCGGCTCATAGACCGACAGCGCGCCGGTGGCCGGGTTCAGGATCGTCGCCTGGACGAACGCGCCCAGGTTGGCGAAGTTGGCCATCGTGCACCCGGACTGCGCCGGTGTCATCCCGTTCGGCCCGGTGAGCTGGAACGGCGTCGCGAGGCCCTGGGCGGTCAGCGGGTTCGCCGGGACCACGATGTCGCAGCTCACGTTGGCCGCTGCCGCGGCGGGCGCGGTGGCCGTGGCCGTGGCCGTCGGGCTCGCGGCGGCGCTGGCCGACGCGGACGCGCTGGCGCTCGCGCTCGGGCTGGCGGTCGCCCCCGTCGCCGTCTGCTTGATCGTCGTGCTCGACGGCCCGCCGGTGAAAGCCAGTACGGCTCCCAGCGTCAGGCCCAGCGCCATCGGGATGGCGAGGGGCACCGCAATGCGCGCCGCGCGGCTCTGTGGGCGGCGGCGCCATGCGGGCCTATGCCCGGTGCGCATTCAATCCACCTCCATGATGTTTCGGTAAGGCTCCCGTGCGAACACGTTAGACCTACCGGGCGTTCAATAAGGCCGAAATCAGAACGGTAATATCTCCGTCCGCTTCATGCCGTTATCACGGCCGATACATGTGAAGTCAATTACCAACTTCTAACGTCCCACGTCAGCGCGGAACTACGACAGCCATGTAAATCTTTCGTGCTTATTACGCATGATCTGTTATGCGCGCGGCGGGCCGTTTTCCGGCCGCCGGCCGGGACCGCGTGGTGCAGGGAGGCCCCGCCGGCATCGGCGGGGCCTCCCATGGCGCCGGGCGGGTGGGACCCGGCGCGCCTATGAGCGCTTCAGCTGGCTGGCGACAGCGAGCGCTTCGTCGACCGGGATCGCGTAGCTGGTGGCGCTGGTGCCCCGCGCCGATCCCGTCAGGTCGATCCCGATCACCTGGCCGGACAGGTTGACCAGCGGGCCCCCGGCGCTCTGCCCCGGGATGATCTGCGCCGTGGTCAGCAGCAGCCCGGTCAGGCGGTGGCCGCCGATGGCCGTGGCCGCGTTCGTGCCGCCAACGTTGCCGGTCACCGGCGTGAAGGCCCGGCCGCTGGCGCCGGCGCCAACCGCGATGGCCGCGTCACCCGCCGCCAGCCCACGCGTGGTCCCGATCGCGACCGGGCGAAACGTGCCACCGCCTTCCATCTGGAGCAACGTCAGGTCGTGAGCCAGATCGGACCGGACGACCGTGGCCCGGTAGCTGTGCCCTGACGGCAGCACCCTGGCGCTGACCGCTCCCCGGCCCGCCGCTACCTGGGCGCTGGTCAGCACCAGGCCGGAGGGGGTGAGGATGACACCCGTCCCGGTACCGCGCGCCGATACGATGCGCACCAGGCCGGGGACGGTGGAATGCAGAATGTTGGCCTGACTGTCCGCGCCGGTTCCGTCGTCGTCCTCGACGAACGTCTGGTTCTGCGCGGGCGGGGTGGGGATGGCCGAGGACGCCGATGCCGTGCTGAGCTGATCGCGGATGATCAGGGTGGCGCCGAACCCCACCGCGGTGAACGCCACCGCGGCAGCCACGAACATCCCGGCCATAGCGCGCCTGCGCGGCCTCGCCGTTCCCGGCGGCCGGCCGGGCGGTGCCCCGGCATTGTCGCCGGCGGTCCCGTGCGCGTCATTCCCGCCTGGCCCGGCGCTTTCCGTCGCCCGGCTACCGGGTGCGTCGTCCGGCATATCTTCCGCCTCTGGTCAGTTCCGGCGGCGGCCGCCCCGCGGCCCGCGCGCTGATGATTCGGTCGGCTTCTGCTCTGCCGCATTATCATCAACGGATTTCCGGCCTGGCGTGGCCGTTTCCGCCAAATTCACCGAGCGTGAAGTGCTATCACGGAGTGATAACTTCCGCCATTCCGGTACGGCGAAATGACGGGCCTGCCAGCTGGCCCGCATCAGCGGGCCGCTTGCTGGCCCGCATCAAGAGATACGGGCCAGCTGCCCAGCTGGTTCACCGGACCGGCCACCAGGCGGCCCGAGCGGATCTGGCCGTGCGCCCGGCCGCCCGTCCGTGCGACAATCGGTGCAGGTCACCGGCCTCTCATCCTGCTCCAGACGGAGGGGAGAGCATGATCTGCGAATCGGCGCGGCACCGGCCACCGCCGGCACTCCGCCCGCTGGTGCCGTGGTACTGGGCCCACCTGGCCCGGGAGTTCCGCGAGCTCGCCGGCTGTGCGCCGAGCCGCTGGCTGGCCGAGGAGTTCCGAAACGTCCAAGCCGCGGCGCCCGGACGGGGGAAAGGATGACGGCCATGAACGATCACACACCACCACCTCAGGTATGGCCCACGCTCCGCGCCCGGGACGCCCTCGGGCTGATCAAGTTCCTGGTGGACGCCTTCGGCTTCGAGGAGACCGCCGTCTACGCCGACGGTGACCGGGTGCATCACGCCCAGCTGTCCTGGCCGCCGGGCGGCGGGATCATGCTCGGTTCCGCCGTGCCGCCCGGCGAGGACGACGCCTGGCCGGTGCCGCCGGGCAGCTTCGGCTGTTACGTCGTCACCGACGATCCGGACGGGCTCTTCGCCCGGGCCACCGCCGCGGGCGCGGAGATCCTGGCCGGCCTGCACGAAACCGACTACGGCTCGCGGGACTTCGCCGTCCGCGATCCGGAGGGCAACCGGTGGTCGTTCGGCACCTACCGGGGTGAGCCCCGCAAGGGCACAGCAGGCTGACCGCCCTCCCGGCGGGACCGCGCCCGGCCCCCCTCCCGGCGGGGACCGCGCGCCTGGGCCGGTCCCCGCGGGATGGTCCCACCTGCCGCATTTACGGACACGACTCCGGCCACCGGGCACGGAACCAAATTTGAATGTAACCCCCAGTTACCATTTCGATTACGCTAAGTGCATGATGGACTATGCGGCGTCCGCGTGTTCTGCTGTACGTGCGCGGGTCAGCGTCGAGACGCAGCCATCAGCGGATATCGCGAGAAAGGTGGGAAACATGCCAGCCCAGATTTCGCCCACCGGCCGAATCCTGGTGGGCACCGACGGATCGCCAGCATCCGTCGCCGCCGTTCGGTGGGCGGGCCGCGAAGCGCAACTGCGCGGCATGCGGGTGCACGTCGTCTACGTCCGGGACATGCGCCGTCCCTCGCCGGCGCATTATGCGCCGCAGCCGCGGGCGGCCGAGGGAACCGGCCCGGCGGCGGGCGAGTCCACCCTGAAGCAGGTGGTGCGTGAGGCCTTCGGCGCCCAGCCGGACGGCGTCCAGATGGAGCTGGCGGACGGGCCGCCGGCGCGCGTCCTGCTGGAGCGCTCCGTCGGAGCGGAGATGCTTGTGCTGGGCAGCACCCGGCATGGCGGGAGACAGGGAACGCCCGCGCTTCAGGCCAAGACCGCGCTCGGCCCCGTGGCCCGGGACTGCCTGCACGCCGCGCCCTGCCCGGTCGTGGTCGTCCGCTCCAGCGACGTGCGGTCGCCGGCCGAGCCGGCGCACGCGTAGCCGCAGCCCGTCAGGGCCGACGTCAAGTCCGGTATCCGGTCCACCGGGGCGCGACGGCGCGCCACTCCGCGTCCCAGGCGTTCATCCGCCGGCGCTGCAGTATCCGGTGGATCAGGGCCATCGTGGCGAGCAGCGCGAATGCGGCGGCGAGCATGGCCAGGGTGACCGCGGCGAAGACGTCGCCGATCACTTGCGCGGCCGTGGCCTGCGTGCGGGCCTGGCGGACGGCGAGGTTTTCCGCGAACTGCCCGGCCGTGAGCCCGGCGGCCGGAACCGCGGTCAGCATCGCCGCGCCGACCATCAGCCGGGCGGCGGTCTCCACCCGGTCTATGCGGCGGCGCAGCGGGTTGCGGCCGGATCCCGGCCAGCCCGCCCAGTGTGCTAGTCGACCGCGCACGGAAGGACTGTAGGCGGAATCGGGGCCGGATGCCCGGTTAAAGCCAGAACCGGCACGGGCATGTCACTCCCAGCCAAGCGGCGCCACCTCGCCGGCGGTCGGCTCGCCGCCCGCCTCGGAGAAGGCGCGCAGCGCGGTGACCAGCCCGGCCCGTTGCCGGGGTGGCATCCGCGCCACGATCGCGGCGATTTCCTTGCGGCGGTGCATGGTCACCTGGTCGACGATCAGCCGCCCGGCCGGGGTGAGCCGGAGCAGGACCTCCCGGCGGCTTTCCGGATTGACCTCTCGGCTGACGAGCCCGGCCGTGGTGAGCCGGTCCACCATCCGCATCGCGGTGGAAGGGTTGACCGCGAGCCGCTCGGCCAGCGTCACCAGCTTGCTCTCGCCGCGCCCAGCCAGCACGACCAGCATGCGGAACTGGGGCAGTGTGACGCGTTCCCCGGCGGCGCCCAGCGAGCGCGCTGACACGGAAACCAGCAGGCGGGACGCGGTCAGGACCGCAGCGGTGACCGCTTCCACGTCCTCGGCGTCGATGTCGGGGGCGCTCTCATGCACAGCCCCAGTATGGGGATGCCGGGATTCGTTCGCTATGACCGGCTCGCGCGCGCCCTCAGAGTCGGCTCGTGCGTGACCCAGGCCGACAAAGCTCCGGGAAGTTCGCGTCCACCCCCGTGATACGCATGATCTTGACGATGGCGGGACGGGCCCCGGACAGGCTGAGCCGCCGGCCCGCCGCCCGGGCGTGCGCGGCCACCCCGACCAGCGTGCGCAGCCCTCGCGCGTCACAGAACGACAGCCCGGCCAGGTCGATGACCACCGGCCCGCGGCTGCGGTCGATGACCTGGCGCACGTACTCGAACGCCTGGTCCGCCGTGGCCGCGTCCAGTTCACCGGAAATGACGGCGACGGCGTGCCCGTCCGGGTAGATCCGGTGCGAAAGACCGACCGGGATGGCGTGCGGCCAGGCCGCTTCACCCGGGTCGGCCCCGTTTCCGGCGCCCCCGTCCGTCCCAGGCCCCAGCCCCCGCGGCTGGAAACCCGATCCCCGTGCACGATGAACCATGGTGAATCCCCTCCCATACATGGCGTCATGCCAGTCACAGGTCACCCTCCCGCTGACCCGGAAAGGCGGGTAAGCGGCCGATGCCCCTTTGCGGCGAGGCGATGGTCCTGATCTACGTGCCGAAACCTGAACCAGTACCAAGTAGTAAAGATGCCAAAACTTAGGGCGAAGTGCCGGCTTCCTGAATGATTGATCAACGAGGGTGGTCTTGTCCATCCCCACCCGTCTGACGCGCCGGCGCGTGTGTTAGTTCCGGCCTGCGGGCGCGTAATGCCGGGCATGCTCGGCGTCGCGGTACCGGTGAGCGTACCCGGCTCGGGTCGCGGCCCGGGCACTGGCCTGCGCCTCGTCGCGGCGCATGGGGGCCGGCGGGTGACTACCGCGCTGCCAGGGGCGGCCGGCGCCGCGCGGCGGTTCCGGCCCGCCGCCTCCCGAGGGCCCGTTCCCGTCATGGCGAGCCCAGCTCACCAGGGCCACGATGGCCCAGACGACCAGGCCCACGAAGATGACCGTCGCGGCGAAACCGAGCAGCCAGACCCACCAGTGAAGTCCGGTTCCCCAGTCCCGCATCATCACGTGACCCTCCCCGGGCACCCGCGTCCGCGGCCCTGATCACCGGTGTCTCTCACCGCGACCCGCCGCCGGGGCGCCCTGTTGCCTGCTGCCCTGGTAACGATGCCGCGGCGACCTGAGTCCCGGCTGAGCCGTAGCTGCACAGTCGCCGCACGGAACCAGCGGGCGGGCCGGTCAGCGGGCGGGGCCGGTTAGCGGGCGGGGCCGGTTAGCGGGCGGGGCCGGTTAGCGGGCGGGGCCGGTTAGCGGGCGGAGTCCGGACGGTCAGCGCGCCGGGCCGGATGGTTACCATCAGCGAGCGGCCGGGCGCGATGACCTCCCCGTCGGTTTCCCGCGGCAGGTCCGCGTCGGCGGTGATCTCCACCTGCCGGGCCCGGAAGCGCTCCAGGCAGTGGTCATCACGCCTGCTGCGGGTCAGCACGCGGAAGCCGACCCGGGCCCAGTCGGCCAGGCCCGCGGGCGCGAGGATCCCGACATCGAGCCGCCCGTCGTCGGGCTGGGCGTCCGGCAGCAGCGGGAACCCGCCGGGCAGCAGCCCCGCGTTGCCGACCACCACGGACCGGGCCCGCCGGTGCAGGGTCTGCCCGCCGTCGAGCCGGACGGTGAAGTGGTGCGGTGCGCCGTGTAGGTGACCCAGGCCGGCCTCGGCGTACGCGAGCCAGCCGAGCCGCAGCTTGCGCAGCCGCCGGGTCGCGCTGACCACGGCGGCGTCCAGCCCGATGCCGGCCATCGCGGTGAAATCCGTGCCGTCGGCCAGCCCGAGATCGAGTGCGGTCTCGTGGCCGCCGAACCCGACGGCCAGCGCCGCGCCCAGCCGGTGCGGGATGCCGAGGGCGTGCGCGGCCAGGTTGGCGGTGCCGCGCGGGATGATCGCCAGCCGGACTCCAGTGCCGGCCAGCGCGCTGGCGCACGCCCGTACCGTGCCGTCGCCGCCCACGGCGAACACCAGCTGCGCTCCGGCGGCCGCCGCGTGCCGGGCCAGGCCCTCACCGTGATCTTCCCGGGTGGTGGGCAGGAACAGGGGCGCCCAGCCGCGCGCCTCGGCCGCGGCCCGGCAGCTGTGGCTGAGCCGTCCGTGGTCGGGCACGAGGACCCGGTTGATGACGAAAGCCACCGTGCGGGCGGCGGGATCCCGCGGCGGGGACAGTCCCGCGGCGGGGCAGGCGGCGACCGTGTTCTGGTCCGGCACCGTGTGGTTACCTCGCGGGCTCCGGGGGCGGCGACGGCGCGCCCGCGGGAGGCGCGGACCGCGCGGCCACCAGGTCGCCGATCCCGTCCAGGATGCGTTCCAGCCCGAAGATGTACTCCTGATCCGGCGGGTCGAACTGCTCGAACACCCCCGAGGCGATGAACTGGGTAAGTGCCGGGAAGTGCTCCGGATCGGTCAGCTTGGTCAGCAGGCGGCCGTACGCCGACATCCACTCGGACGGGGCGGCCCCGGAGGCGCGGATCGCGGCCTCGATGTCGGCGTTCGTGCTGGCCTCATTGCGGACGTACCCGCTGACCAGCAGGATCACCGACGCCTTCTCCGCTTCGGTGAGCCCGGTGTCCCGCAGGCAGCTGAGGGCCTGCTCGAACCAGGCGACCTCGTTGGGGCGGACCGGCAGCCCGCTGATCGGTACCTGGAGTACCCAGGGATGGGCGTACATGACCGTGCGCATCGCCCAGGCCAGGGCCGACAGCCCCGCCCGCCATCCCTGGTCCGCCGCGGCGGGCACCAGGAACTCCCGGTACACGGTGTCCGCCATCAGCGCGACCAGCTCGTGCTTGGCCGACACGTACCGGTAGAGCGACATCGGGGCGGCCCCCAGCTCGGCCGCCACCCGGCTCATCGACACCGCGGCCAGGCCCTCAGCCTCGGCGACCTGCACGCCAGCCTCGACGATCCGCTCCAGGCTCAGGCCCGGCTTGGGCCCCCGGTGCGGGCGCTCGCGCAGCCCCCAGGCCGCCTCCATGCTCGCCGGCAGATCCATCGTTCCCGCTTTCCCGCTCTCGTCGTCATGCCCGCCGGGCTGGCCCAGCCGTTACCAGTTGACTCCATCGTAGAACTGCGTACACCTTACGCAAATAAGCGTACAGCATACGCAGTAATTGTAACGGCGAGCGGTGAGCGGCGTGCGGGCTCCATCTGCTGAGGCGCAGACGGCGAAGCCCCGGGCGGTCCTGCCGCCCGGGGCTTCGCCGTCTGCCCGGGATGCTCAGGCGGGCTGGGCCTCCTTCTGGAAGACCGAGACCAGCTCGGCGCAGAAGGCCGGCAAGTCGTCCGGCTTCCGGCTCGAGACCAGCACGTTCGGGCCGCTGTGGCACACCTGCACCTCGGTGTCGGTCCAGGTCCCGCCGGCGTTCCGGATGTCGGTCTGCAGGCTCGGCCACGAGGTCAGCGTCCGGCCCCGCACCACGTCCGCCTCGACCAGCGTCCACGGGCCGTGGCAGATGACCGCGACCGGCTTCCCCGCCTGGACGGCTTCCCTGAGGAAGGTCACCGCGGCCGGCACCATGCGGAGCTGGTCGGGGTTGGCGACGCCGCCCGGCAGCACTACCGCGTGGTAGTCGCCCGGGCGGGCGTCCTCGATGGCGTGCTGGACCGGGAACGTGTCGCCCTTGTCGAGATGGTTGAACGCTTGCACCTGGCTTGTCTCCGGGGCCAGCAGTTCGGGTGTGCCCCCCGCGTCCGTGACCGCCTGCCACGGCGTGGTCAGCTCGACCTGCTCCACGCCCTCATTGGCGGTCAGGAAAGCTACGCGGAGGCCGTTGAGTTCTCCTGCCACGATGGGTGTCCTCCTGTTTGTCGACGTAGCGGGCCACCTGCCCCTGCGCCGCCGGTCAAAACAGGCCGTGGCCAGACAACGGTGGCAGCGGCGGCCGTACGCTCACCGCGTCACCTTTCGCTGCGACCGTGCGATCAGTCCCCGGGCCACCAGGCGCCAGCCCAGCATGAACAGGCCGAGGAAAAGCAGCGCCACCACGATGAACGCGAACGCGGTGCCCTGGCCGGCGATCACCCGCAGCACCATGCCCACGGCCACCGCACCGAGCCAGGCCGCGGCTCCGGCCGGCACGAGCGCGGCTGGCTGCCGCCACGCGCGCCCCGCCAGCCAGCCTGCCGCGAGCCCGCCCAGGAACGGCCACGACGTGCTGGCCAGGCCGGCGAGCGTTTCGCCCTTGCTGTGGCTGGCCCGGCCGATCACCACGAAGAGCAGGACACAGCCGATGTCGGCGACCGCTGCCCACCGCACAGAACGCATGACGGCCAGGCTAGCGGTTCTCCTCATCGCCGCCCCGCCAGCCCCTTGACCCCTGCCTCCTTGGCCCCTGCCTCCTTGGCCCCTGCCCAAACCGCACAAGTCTCCCTAACCCCAAGCGCCCCCTCCCTCACGGGAAGGCCTCCGTCCAGTCGAAAACTTGTGCAATTTCTGTCGTTCTGCCAGCAGAAACCGCACAAGTTCGGGGCCGGGGCGGGGCCGGAGCGGGGCGGGCGTGCGGGGCTCTTGGGGGCGCGGGGCCTAGCGGCGGGGGGCAGGGTCAGACGGGGGGCAGGGTCAGGCGGGGGGGAGGGTCAGGCGGGGGGGAGGGTCAGGCGGGGGGAGGGTCAGGCGGGGGGCAGGGTCAGGCGGGGGCAGGGTCAGGCGGGGGCAGGGTCAGGCGGGGACCAGGTTCGGGGGGTCCTCGCCGGCCGCGTACGCGGCGATCTGGCGCGCCGCGACCTGCCAGGCCCGATCCATGCCGCCTTCCGTGTCCCCGCCGACGTGCGGGGTGATGAGCACGCCAGGCGCGTCCCACAGCGGGTGGCCGGGCGGCAGCGGCTCCGGATCGGTGACGTCGAGGGCCGCGCGCAGCCGCCGCCGGTTCAGCTCGCTCAGCAGCGCGCCGGTGTCCACCACCGGCCCCCGCGCGGCGTTCACGATGACCGCGCCGTCCGGCATCCGGGCCAGGAACGCCGCGTCCACCAGATGATGGGTCTGCTCGCTGTACGGCACCATGATGACCACGGCGTCGTGCGAGCCGAGCAGCCCGGGCACCTCGTCCATGCCGCGCGCGCCGTCGTGCGCCGTGCGGGCCACCATCGTCACCGAGACACCGAACGGGACCAGCCGCGCGCGCACGTTGGAGCCGAGGTCGCCCGCGCCGAGGACGAGAACGCGCTTGCCTGCCAGCGTTTCCGTCTGGATATGGTGCCACTGGTGGGCCACCTGAGCCCGGACGAACTGCGGAATGTCCCGGTAGATGGCGAGCAGCGCGGTGGCGGCCCACTCCGCGGTGGAGCCGCCGTGCGCGCCCCGGCAGTTGGACAGGCGCACGCCGTCCGGGAGGTGCCCATGCCAGACTTCGGTGCCCGCGCTGAGCGTCTGCACCAGGCGCAGCTCGGGCATCTCCCGCATCGCGGCGAGCGTCCGCCTGACATGCTGGAACGGCACGACCAGGACTTCGGCGCCCGCGGCCTCCTCCGGCATCGGCCCCGCCGGGTCGTAGACGACCGGGCGGACGTTATCCAGGGCGGCCAGTGCCGCGCGGCCTTCGTCGCTAGGCACGAGGACCGTCGTTTTGACGTCCTCCCCGCCGTGACCGACGGGGATTCCTCCCGCGCGGCTCACGCCGCGCTCCGGTGGGTTCCTGCTTCAGCGCCGGCTGCCGCAAGGTGCGGTCTGACACCGGCTCCACAGCCGTTTGACTTGTCCGCCCGCCCGGCGGCCAAGATGTTTCTCGCCGCGTTCACGTCCCGGTCGTGGGCCGTCCCGCACGCCGCGCACGTCCACTCCCGGACGTGCAGCGGCTTCGGGCCGTCCTTTACCCCGCAGGCCGAGCACACCTGGCTGGTGGGCTCGAACCGGCCGATCCGGGCGAACGTGCGGCCGTACTGGATGGCCTGGTGAACAGCCTCAAGGGTGTGCCGGCCCGCCGGCTGCGATCGCAGTTCACCGGCCGGGTGAACCGGCACATCATGCACGGGCATTTCTGGTCCCCGTCCTCCTTCGCCGCATCCTGCGGCGGTGCCCCGCTGAGCATCATCCGGCAGTACATCGACCAGCAAAGACACCCGGTGACCGCTCCCTGGGGGCAGGTGACCTTCCGTGCGTCCCAGTCGATCCGGAAGGCGGCCTGCGGCAGGGCCGGTTCCGGCCCGGCGCCGCCGCGCCGGGTCTGGTGGGTGCCGCCGACGACCAGGCACTCAGGAAGACCAACGATGAAGATCTGCCCGGAATATGAATTCACCAACGGAGTCCTGAAGAATGGGGCTTGCGGCGGGCCATTACGGTCATGGGTGTGTCCTCCGGGGGTGGCAGGCGGTCACCATGGCTCGTTCGGGATAAAGAATGCCAGCCAGCGCGCGCGGCCAGCGGTGCGGGGCCGGTCAGCCACCGGGGTCGACGATAACCTTCAGCCCCACGCGGCGGGCGGCCGCGCCGAACGCGCCGGGCACCTCGCGCAGCGGGAAATGGTGCGTGACCACCGGGCCGAGGTCGACCTGGCCCCGCGCGGCCAGGCTGATCGCGCGCGGGTAGACCTCGTTCATCCGCCGGACCATCGCGATCGTCAGGCCCTTCCGCCGGGCCGCGGACGCGCGGAACGTGGTCAGGTCGTCGTTGGGGATCCCGGCCAGCACCACCCGGCCGCCCGGCCGGGCGGCGTCCATGGCCAGCCGCACCCCGTCGTTCGTCCCGGCGGCCTCGAACGCGACGTCCACTCCCGGGCCCGCCGCCTCGTACGTGCCGGGGTCGATCACCGGGCTGGCGCCGAACTTCGCGGCCGCCTCCCGGCGGTGCGGCAGCGGATCCGCGGCCATGACGGACTGCGCCCCGGCGGCGCCCAGCAGCTGGATGAGCAGCAGGCCGATGGGCCCGCAGCCGATCACCGCGGCCGTGCCCCCCAGCGGCAGGTGCCCCAGGTCGTAGGAGTGGATGGCGACCCCGAGCGGCTCCAGGACCGCGCCGTCGGCGTCGGACAGCTCATCCGGCAGCGCGGGCAGCAGTTCTTCCGGCCAGGTCATGAACTCGCGCATCGCGCCGTCGGTGCCGCCGTGCCCGGCGAACCGCACCCGGACGCAGAGGTTGCGGTAACCGTCCCGGCAGGGCCGGCAGGCGCCGCACGGGATCGCCGGGTCGATCGCCACCCGCTGGCCGCGCCGGGGGCCGCTCTCGACCACGCCCGCCCCCTCGTGCCCGAGGACCAGCGGCCGGGCGATCTGCGCGTCGCCGATGCCGCCCTGATCCCACCAGTGCAGGTCGGACCCGCAGATGCCGACCGCCGTGACCCGGACGAGGCACTCACCCGGCCCGGGCTCGGGCACCGCCTCGTCACTGACCCGGATGTCACCGACTCCATGCAACCTCGCGACCCGCATGCCCCTATTCTCCCGGGTGGCCGGTTCTGCCGGGTGGCCGGGCCGGGATGGGCGGGGCCAGCCGGGCCGGGCCGGGGCGCGGCCAGCCGGGCCGGGCCGGGGCGCGGCCAGCCGGGCCGGGCCGGGCCGGGGCGCGGCCAGCCGGGCCGCCGCGTCAGGGTTTGCGGCCCACCCCGGCGTAGAGCGCCACCTGGGGGGCGGCCCCGGCCACCTCGACCGGGTCCGGGCGCCACTGCGCGCAGGGCACCAGGCCCGGCTCGGCCAGTTGCAGGCCGTCAAAGAACCGGCGGATCTCCGCCCCGGTGCGGGCCGTGATCGGCGGCGTCGCGTGCTCGTTCCAGAAGCGCATGGCCTCGCGGTTCGCCTCGCCGCCCAGTTCCGTCGTGGGATGGGAGACCACCAGGTAACTGCCCGACGGCACCGCCTCCATCAGGTGGTTCACGATCGCCTCGGCCTCGGTGGTGTCCATCACGAAGTTCAGGATGCCGAGCATCATCACCGCGACCGGCTGGGAGAAGTCCAGCGTCTCCGCGGCCGCGTCGATGATCCGCGACGGGCGGTGCACGTCGGCGCCGAGGTAGGCGGTGACACCCGGCGGGGTGGACGTGAGCAGCGCCCGGGCGTGCGTCAGCACCAGCGGGTCGTTGTCGACGTACACGACCCGGGATTCCGGGGCCAGCCGCTGCGCCACCTCATGGGTGTTCTCCGCGGTAGGCAGGCCGGTGCCGATATCCAGGAACTGCCGGATGCCCTCATCGACGGAGAGGAACCGGACCGCCCGGCCCAGGAACGCCCGGTCGGCCCGGGCCACCTCCACGATGTCCGGGAACATGGCCAGCACCCGGTCCCCGGCCGCCCGGTCGGCCTCGAAATTGTCCTTGCCGCCCAGCCAGTAGTTCCACACCCGGGCATTGTGGGCCACGCTCGTATCGAAGACGGGCGGTGTGCGGCCGCGATCGGTTCCGGCGTCGGTCACGCCGCGAGCCTATCGTCGGCCGGCCCGGCGTTCACCGCCGCCGGCGCTCAGGCCGGCAGCGGGCCCGGCTCCGGCGGTACCGGCGGTATCGACGGATCCGGGATGGGACCGGGCGGCCGCGGCGCGGGCCCCGGGCCCGGCGGCACCGGCCCGGGCCCCGGCATGGGCGGCACCGGGGACGGCTCCGGCACCGGGCCCGGCTGCGGCGGCACGGGGGAGGGCTCGGGCATCGGCCCAGGCTGCGGCGGGACCGGGGACGGCTCGGGTACGGGCGTTGTCATCGCTGACCCCTTCCGTGCGGGACGCAGTACCTGACGCACTGCGTATCTGGTCGGCCAGAGAACCAGAGAAACCGTGCCCAGGTATCTGGTCGGCCAGAGAAACCGTGCCCAGGATCCCTGCCCAGGAACGCGGCGCCTAACAATGCCGCCACTTATGGTGCCGTCGGCCCGGAGGCGCTGGCCCCGGCCCGCGTTGTGCCGCCACCGCCGACCGGCCCCGCCACGGACGCGGCCACCCCCACACCGCAAACCACCGGTAACGTGAACACCGAAACGGTCATCTACCGGCACTGTTGCAACGACCCCCTGAGCCCGCCTGGCACATGCAGCCCAAAACTCTGCCCATAAGTGCGGGGGGCGCCGGGGCGGGGAGCCGGCGGGCGGCCTGGCTTCAGCCGGCGGCGCTGGACGCGCGGACCACCAGCCGGCACGGCACGGTGCGCACGCCGCGGGCCTGCTCGCCGCCGATGGCCGACAGGAGGTCCTCCGCCGCGGCCCGGCCGATGTCCTCCAGGCACATGTCCACGCTGGACAGCGGCGGATTCGCGCCCAGGACCATCGGCTCCCAGTTGTCGAAGCCGACGATCGCGATGTCATCGGGTACCCGCCGCCCGGCGGCGCGCAGCGCATCGCCCACCCCGCGGGCGATCTGGTCGCTGCCGCAGAAGATCGCGTCGGTCGCGGGGGAGTGCCGCAGCAGCAGGCCGGCGGCCTCGCGCCCCCACCGCTCGCTCCACTCCCCGTACAGCACGTCCCCCACCGCCAGCGCTGCCCCGGCCGCCGCCAGCACGCCCGCCAGGCCAGCGGCGCGCTTGCGGGCGGCCAGGAAACGCTCCGGGCCGGTGATGTGCGCGATGTGCCGGCGCCCGGCCGCCAGCAGGTGGGAGCCGGCCGCGGCGCCGCCGCCCGTGTCGTCGGGCAGCACGGCGGGCGCGTCGCCGCCGAGCGGCTGGGTCATCGCGTAGACGACGGGGACGCCGAGCCCGGCGCCGATCGCCGGGCGCGGCTCGATCCGCCGCCCGGTCACGATCAGCCCGTCGACGCGGCGGCCGCTGAGCATCTCCAGGTAGCGGCGCTCCCGCTCGGGGTCGTCGCGGGTGTCGCACATGAACACCGAGATGCGCCCGGCGCCCAGCGCGTCCTCGGCGCCGAGCATGACCGGGATGCTGAACCGCCCGAAACTGTCCGTCGTGATCATCCCGACGGTGTAGGTACGCCCCGCCAGCAGCGCCTGGGCTAGCGGATTGGGGGCGAAGCCGAGCCGGCGCGCGGCCTCGGCCACCCGTTCCCGGGTCTCGGGGCGCAGCCGGCCCTGTCCGTTCAGGGCCTTGGAGGCCGTGCCGATGGACACGCCGGCGTCCGCCGCCACGTCCCTGATCGTCGCCCGCCTCATACCCGCGTTCCCTGCTCAAGCCAAAAAGGGGCCGGAACGGAACGTACTCCCGCCCCGGCCCCCGTGACTAATGAACGCTGTCAGCGGATGCCGTAGAGGTGCTCCAGCGCGAGCTGGTCCAGCCGCTCGTATCCCATGCCGCGATCGGCCAGCGCCGGCACGTCGATGGCCACGTCGCGCACGTCGCGCCAGGTCTCGCCCGGGGCCAGCGTGGGCTCGCGCAGCAGTTCCGTCCGCGAGGCCGCCAGCGCCTCGATGACCTCGGGATCGGCACGGAACGCGCGCACCTTGTCCCGCAGGATGAGGTAGTTCCGCATGCAGGCGGCGGCGGAGACCCACACCCCCTCGTCGTTCTCGGTGCGCGGCGGCTTGTAGTCGAAGTGCACCGGCCCGTCGTAGCCGCCCTGCTCCAGGATGTCCACCACCCAGAACGCGCCCCGCACGTTGCCCGCGCCGAACCGGAGGTCCTGGTCGAAGCGCGGCCCGTGCTGGCCGTTGAGGTCGATGTGGAACAGCTTGCCGTGCCATATCGCCTGGGCAATACCGTGCGCGTAGTTCAGCGAGGCCATTTCCTCGTGCCCGATCTCCGGGTTGATCCCGACCATGTCCGGGTAGGCGAGGCCGTTGATGAACGCGATCGCGTGGCCGGCCGTCGGCAGCAGGATGTCCCCGCGCGGCTCGTTCGGCTTGGGCTCGATCGCGAACCGGATGTCGTAGCCCTGCTCGGTCACGTACTGGCACAGCAGGTTCAGCCCCTCCGCGTACCGGCTGAGCGCGGCGCGGATGTCCTTGGCCGCGCCGCTCTCGGCCCCCTCGCGGCCGCCCCAGAAGATATAGGTCTTCGCGCCCAGCTCGGCGGCCAGGTCGAGGTTGCGCATCACCTTGGCCAGCGCGAACCGGCGGATCTCCCGCTCGTTCGCGGTGAACGCCCCGTCCTTGAAGATCGGGTGGCCGAACAGGTTCGTGGTGGCCGTCGTCACCACCACCCCGGTGTCGTCGAGCGCCTTGCGGAAGGCGGCGATCAGCTCGTCGCGCTCGGAGTTGCTCGCCTCGAACGGGAACACGTCGTTGTCGTGGAAGTTCACGCCGTAGGCGCCGAGTTCCGCGAGTTTGCGGACGGCCCGGTCGGCCGGCATCGGCGGCCGGACCGGCCCGCCGAAAACGTCCACGCCCTGCCAGCCCACGGTCCAGATACCGAACGAGAACTTGTCGTCGCGGCTGGGTACGTAGCGGTCGTTCGTCGCTGAAGTCACTGACGGGTCCTTTCGTGCCACGTCACGGTGTCGTCCCGCAACGTGGCGTATCGGTCGCGGATCTCGGGACTTGGGTCGGCGGTGAACGTGGCCGCCGCCGGTCCCGGCCAGCCCGGCGGCTCGGCGGCCCCGGACAGCGCCCACGCGGCCTGCCGGGCGGCGCCGAGGGCCACGTATTCGGCCGGCTCGGGTACGGTCACCGGCACGCCGAAGACGGCGGGCGCGATGGACCGGACCGCCGGTGAGCGGGCCGCGCCGCCGATGAGCACCACCCGTTCCGGGGTGATGCCGCAGGCGGCGAGGTTGCCGATCCCGTCGGCGAGCGAGCACAGCACGGCTTCCACCGCCGCCCGGGCCAGGTTCTCGGGGGTCAGCGACGTGCTGGTGATGCCGTTCAGCACGCCGGTGGCGTCCGGCCGGTTCGGGGAGCGCTCACCGTCGAAGTAGGGCAGCAGGGTCAGCCCGCCCGCGCCGGGCGGCGCGGCCAGCGCCAGCCCGGACAGGCCGGCCGCGTCGGTGCCGAGCAGCCGGGCCGTCAGCGTCAGCACGCGCGCGGCGTTGACCGTGGCCACCAGGGGCAGGAAGCGCCCGGTCGCGTCGGCGAACCCGGCGACTGCGCCGGTGGTGTCGGCCGCCGGCACCTTGGTCACCGCGTACGCCGTGCCCGACGTGCCGATCGAGACCACTACGTCGCCCTCGCCGACGCCCAGGCCGAGGGCCGCGCCCATGTTGTCGCCGGTGCCCGCGGACAGCGCCGCCCCGCCGGGGGTATGCCCCACGATCTCGGCCGGGGCGGCCAGCCGGGGGGTCAGCACCGGCCGCCCGAGCGCCTTCTCGGCGATATCGGGCAGCCACGTGCCCTCCGCGGGGGAGTAGTAGCCCGTGCCCGAGGCGTCCCCCCGGTCGGTGACCGGCTCGTCCGCACCCAGCCGCCAGGTGAGCCAGTCGTGTGGCAGCACGACACGGTGCAGCCGCCGCGCCGATTCCGGCTCCCGTTCGGCCATCCAGCGCAGTTTGGTCACCGTAAAGGAGACCGCCGGGACGCTGCCGGTGCGGCGGGCCCATTCCGCCGGGCCGCCGAGCTCGGCGATCAGGTCCCGGGTCTGCGGCGCGGCCCGCATGTCGTTCCAGAGGATGGCCGGGCGGATCACCTCGCCCGCGTCGTCGAGCGCGACCATCCCATGCTGCTGCGCGGCCACGCCGATGGCACTGGCCTGCTCCAGCAGCCCCTCGCCGGCCTGGCTCAGGGCCTGCCACCAGTGTTTCGGATCACACTCGGTGCCGTCTGGGTGCGGTGCGGACGCCGCGCCCGCGATGGCGCCGTCCTCGGCCCGGCAGAGCAGCACCTTTGTGGACTGGGTGGAACTGTCCACGCCGGCCACCAGCATGAGCGACTCCCGAAAAGTTTCGCGAAAAGCAGGGCGCAACGTGCGCCCGACGCAACCGTAAGCCGTCCGCCCCGGCCTGCGCTACCCGCGTCCGCGGCGGCGTCCACGTTAAAAAAATGTAAGCGTTTGCGGCTATTTTCCGCGGGTGCGTAAAAGCTGGTTACGCTTAAATGACTGCTCATCTGCACGCACCAAATGCACGTTCATTTGGCCTTGCATCTGCAAGAGATGTCGGGCAAGATGGGCTCTGCCGCCAGTCAGAGGATTGGCGGGAAGCCAGCGCTCCCCGGGGTCGCAATGAGGTCGGAAAGTCTGAACCCGGTCGTCAGCGTCCACAGCCGGGACAAATACAAGGCTCCGCTGCCGACTCGCACGCGGGTCCGTCCCATGACGCGGGCGGCGATCGCTGAGTCCGCGCCGAAGCACCCGCTGCCGGACCGGCCGCGAGTGGTCCGGATGCCGTCGGACTGGTGGGACGCCCCGTCCGTGGTCGCGCTGGCCCTGACCCCCGGGCCGCAGCCGGCCAAGACCGCGCGCCGCTTCACCCGGTCCACGCTGGGGCGCTGGGGACTCGACCCGCTGGCCGACGACGCCGAAGTGATCGTGGCGGAGCTCGTCGCCAATGCCCTCTGCCACGCGAGCGCCGGCACCGGCGGCGGCGACCGTAATCCCGAGCGCGGCGACACCCGGATCGGCCTGCGGCTCTTCCGCCGGTCCGGCGAGGTCATGTGCGCCGTCCTGGACCCCAGCGACACCGCTCCCGTACTCCGCGCGCCCAATTGTGAAACCGAATGCGGCCGGGGTCTCCAGCTGGTGGACGCGCTGTGTGACGTGTGGGGATGGAGCCCCGTCGCCGGGCGCGGCAAGGCCGTCTGGGCCATTCTCTTCTGCGCCTGAGATCTGCGCGTGACAGTGGCGCGTGACAGTGGCGCCTGAGGCCATTCGCCGCGCCCGTGATCGCGGGAATTCCCGCCCCTTCAGCCCGGCTCCGACGTGCCGTCGCCGCGCCCTGCGGTTTCGTTCGGTAATGTCGCTAGCCGCACGACACCAAAGCCTTGAGGAGGGGACGCGAGCATGCCGTGGACCTGGCGTTATGAGAAGACCGACGGCGCAGTGGTCTCGTCGGGTGACCTTCCGGAAGCCATCTTCGCCAGTCAGGGCGATGCCGAGAGCTGGATTGGCGAGAACTGGCGCGGCCTGCTGGAGGCGGGGGTGGACCAGGTGACGCTGCTCGAAGACGACCGCAAGGAATACGGCCCGATGAGCCTCCACCCGGCGAGCTGAGCCAGAGCTCCGCTCGCCGGGCGGGCCCGCTAGGGACGGCTGGCCGGGCTCGCCGTCCGCGCCGGGTCGCGCTCGATGTCGTCACCGAGCACCTCGTCGATGCGGCCCAGCAGCCCGGCGTCCAGCTTCACCCCGGACGCCTTCACGTTCTCCCGCACCTGCTCCGGCCGGGTGGCGCCGATGATCGCCGCGGACACGTTCGGGTTCTGCAGGACCCAGGCCACCGCCAGCTGGGCCAGGGACAGCCCCGCCTCCTCGGCGACCGGCCTGAGCTGCTGCACCTTGGCCAGCAGCGGATCCCGCATCCAGCGGCTGATGAACCTCGCGCCGCCGGAGGCGTCGGTGGCCCGGGACTGGGCCGGCGGCTGCTCGCCCGGCCGGTACTTGCCGGTGAGCACGCCCTGCGCGATCGGGGAGAACACGATCTGCCGGATGCCCTCCTTCTCGCACAGCGGGATGACCTCGGCTTCGATCACCCGCCACAGCATGTTGTACTGCGGCTGGTTCGACACGATCCGGTCGAAGTTCATCTCGTCGGCGATCCGCAGCGCCGCCGAGATCTCCTCCGCGCGCCACTCGGAGACGCCGATGTACAGCGCCTTGCCCTGCCGGACCAGGTCCTCGAAGGCCCGCATGGTCTCTTCCAGCGGCGTCTCGTGGTCATACCGGTGTGCCTGGTACAGATCCACGTAATCGGTGCCGAGGCGGCGCAGCGATCCGTGCAGCGACTCGATGATGTGCTTGCGGGACAGGCCGCGGTCGTTGGGGCCCGAGCCGGTCGGCCAGAACACCTTCGTGAAGATCTCCACCGATTCCCGGCGTGCGCCGGACAGGGCGCGTCCCAGCACCTCCTCGGCGCGCGTTCCCGCGTAAACGTCCGCGGTGTCAAAGCTGGTGATGCCCTCGTCCAGCGCCGCTGCCACGCAGCTGCGCGCCGCCTCCTCCTCGACCTGCGAACCGTGGGTGATCCAGTTGCCGTAGGTGAGCTCGCTGACCTTCAGGCCGCTCTTGCCCAGATGTCGGTATTCCATGGGGAAAGCCTAGGGTCAGCCCGGGAAGCTCTCCTGGTCAGGGCTGACGTCAGACCTTCGCGCCCGGGCTCACCCGCGGCGGCGGCACCCGGAACCGGCGGATCTGCAGCGCCCGGAACACCGCGTACAGGGCGACGCCGCGCACGCTCTTGCCGGGCAGCCGCTGCTCGATCAGCCGCTTCAGGCCCAGCCGCAGGAAGAAGGCGTCCACCAGCACGAACACGATCAGCACCAGCGCCACCGGTTCGGCGTACAGCTGCACGGACGCGGCGCGGACGAACAGGACGATGATGACGGCGATCATCACGTACATGTAGTACTCGCTGATCCGCCGCTTGGAGTCGACGTAATCCCGGGCCAGGGCCTTGACCGGGCCACGGTCGCGGGTCGGCAGGGCCCATTCCTCGCCGCGCCGCATGGCCTCGTTGCGCCGGAGCCGGTCCTCCCGGCTCTCCTTGCCGCCGCTGCCCTTGCCGCCACTGCCGCGGGCGGAGCCGCTCTTGGCGCCCGGCCGGGCCGGCGTGCCGGTGATTCCCTGCCGTCGTCCCCGCTCGGCCTCGTTGCGCTTGGGCGTGGGCCGTCCCTTGGCCGCCTCGGCGGCCGGGCGGGGCCGGCCGGATTCGGCGGTATCTGTCGTCTGCGGGTCGCCCGGGCTCTGCGCGCCCCTGCTGTCCTGGGCGGTGCCGCCGCGCGCCCCGTCGTTACCTCGTCGGAACACGGGATCAGCCTAGTGGAACAAGCCGGGTCATGGCGCGGACAGCGCGGGCGAAAGGGACAGCCGGCGGCGCGGGCCCGGCCCAGGGCCGGCCTTCACGTGGCGGCCCCGGCGTCAGGGTGCGACGGGCTGGCCGTCATGGTCGCCCGTGCGCGGGGCACCGCGTAGGGTGGATGCCAATTGATAATTGGGCGGCAGTGACTGCCCTGCACGCCGCGCCGGCGGCCGCCGTCGCGGTAAGCAGGCGGGCACAGGTACGAAGGGGACGGCCGCGTCTATGAGCGTGATGAAGCGGGTCACACTGATCTTCCGCTCCAAGGCCAACAAGGCCCTGGACCGGATGGAGGATCCCCGTGAGACCCTGGATTACTCCTATCAGCGGCAGCTCGAGATGCTGCAGAAGGTCCGGCGCGGGGTCGCGGACGTGGCCACGTCCCGCAAGCGCGTCGAACTGCAGATGAACCAGATCCAGCAGCAGTCCAACAAGCTGGAGAAGCAGGCCCGCGACGCGCTCGGAGCCGGCCGCGAGGACCTGGCCCGCGAGGCCCTGACCCGCCGTTCCTCGGCGCAGAGCCAGCTCAGCGACCTTCAGGCCCAGTATGCGTCGCTGCAGGCGGAGGAGGAGAAACTGACGGTCGCGTCGCAGCGGCTGCAGTCCAAGGTGGACGCCTTCCGCACCCGGAAGGAGACCATCAAGGCCACCTATACCGCCGCCGAGGCCCAGACCCGGATCAACGAGGCCTTCTCCGGCATCTCCGAGGAGATGGGCGACGTCGGGATGGCCATCCAGCGCGCCGAGGACAAGACCGCGCAGATGCAGGCGCGCGCGGGCGCCATCGACGAGCTGCTCGCCTCCGGTGCGCTGGAGGACGTCTCCGGGACCCCGCGCGACGACATCCAGGCCGAGCTGGACCGGATGGGCGCCGGCAACGACGTCGAGCTGGAGCTGCAGAAGCTGCGCGGCGAGATCAGCGGCGGCGCCACGCCGGAGCTGGAGGCCGGTTCCCCGGGCGGGAACAGCACCCAGGCGGGCCAGGAGGCCCGCCCCGCGGGCAGCGCCTCCCCGGCCGCGGATGGTGCCCAGCCGCCCGCCGGGCCGGCGATCCCCGCCTCCGACGTGGGCGAATCGGCGATTCCCTCGGCCGACACGCCGAGAGCCGGTGACGGCACATGATCGTCAGGATTATGGGCGAGGGGCAGCTCAGCGTCGACGACACGGCCAGGGCCGGGCTGAACGAGCTGGACGCGAGGCTTTCCGACGCGATCGACCGCGGCGACGAGACCGAATTCCGCCGTGCGCTGAAAGCACTGATCGCCGGGGTGCGCGCGGCTGGGTCACCCGTTCCGCCGGATAGCCTGCAGCCATCGGAACTGATCCTGCCGTACGAGGACGCGGACCTCGCCGGGGTGCGCAAGCTGATGACGGACGAGGGGCTCATCCCGGGCTGAGCCCGGAGCCCACGCCACCGCGACTCTCTCAGCGTCGAATCTCTCAGCGTATGGATAGGGAACGTTCAGAACCTTTCCAGCGTCACCTGGATAGATTGATAGTAGTGACGCCAGGGCTGGCCCTGCCCGCCCTGGCCCTTGAACTGGAGGTGACGTGGTGGCGCGCACTAGGTATGCGCCCGACCGGGGACTGACGGTCCGGATGGGCCTGACCATGTTCCTGCTCGGGCTCGTATTCGTGGCGTTTGTCGCCGCAATCATCGGGATCTCGGTGGCCTTGAAGGCCTCCGACGGCGCGATCGTGTTCTTCGCGGTCGTGCTCGGCGGCGGCGCGGCGATCGGATCCCTCTTCTATTCGGACAAGATCGCGCTTTCCACGGCGCAGGCCAGGCTGGTGACCCCGCAGCAGGCACCCGAGCTGCACGGCATCGTCGACCGGGTCTGTGCGCTGGCGGACATGCCCAAGCCGCGGATCGCTATCTCCCCGACCGACCTGCCGAACGCCTTCGCCACCGGCCGCAACAGCGAGCATGCCGTCCTGTGCGTGACCAGCGGCCTGATGAACCGGCTGAACCCCGAGGAGCTCGAGGGCGTCATCGCGCACGAGCTGTCCCACGTGGCGCACAAGGACGTCATGGTGATGACGGTGGCCTCGTTCCTGGCCATCATCGCCGGCCTGCTGATCAGGTTCTCGTTCTACGGGGAGCTGTTCGGCGGCGGCCGCCGGGGCGGCAACAACAACAACCAGAGCGCCCTCCCCATCCTGCTGATCATCATGGCCGTCAGCATCGTGGTGTACGCGATCAGCTTCCTGCTCATCAGGCTGCTGTCGCGGTACCGTGAGCTGGCCGCCGACCGGTCCGGCGCGCTGCTCACCGGGCAGCCGTCGGCGCTGGCCAGCGCGCTGCAGAAGGTGAGCGGGAGCATCGCCCGCATCCCGACGAAGGATCTGCGCGAGGCCCAGCCGCTGAACGCGTTCTACTTTGCCCCCGCGCTCAGTGCGCAGCAGGCCCAGTCGAAGATCGGGCAGCTGTTCTCCACTCACCCGTCGCTGGAGAAGCGGCTGGCGCAGCTGGCCAAGATCTCCCAGCAGCTGTCGAGGCAGTAGTGGGCTTCCTGGACACGCTGCTCGGCCGGACGAAGCCGGTCGCGCCTAACCTGGACGTGCTGTTCCAGCTGCCGTCCGCGGCAGTGACACTGCAGGCGTCGACCGGTTTCACCCCGACCGGGACCGGGTCGGTGTGTTTCCGCCCCGTCGAGGGCCGGGCCTTCGCGGACGTCGAGAAGGACGTCCGCGAACTGCTCGACCTGAGCGGCGCGAAGAGCGGTACCCTGCCGGTCGAGGTGACCAAGGACTCCTATGGGTTCACCTGGCTGGTCAGCTCGCACCTGTCCACCGAGGTCGAGGACCTGGTCACCGACCTGCACGCGGTGAACTCCGCGCTGGTGGACAACGGCTTCGGCCCCCAGCTGCTCTGCACGCTGGTTGCCTTCCGGGACGACGCCGGGCGGCGGCTGGCGCTCGTGTACCTGTTCAAGCGGGGCACGTTCTACCCGTTCGCCCCGCTGTCCGGGGAGCGCCGGGACAGCGGGCTGGAGCTGCAGATCAAGGGCGCGCTGGAGGGCGACCTGAAGATCGAGCAGGACCTGTCGCGGTGGTTCCCCGTGTGGGGCGCGCCCGGCCTGTGACGGCCGCCCGCAGGTGAAACCTCGCGCCAACCAGATACGGAATGTCCGTGCCTGGCTTATCGTTGTGCCTGAGAGTCAGGCAGACTGAATGAAGAAACTGCACGCCGGATCACGCCAGACCCAGACCGAGGCGGGAGCTACATACAGATGACCGTTCAGCAAGAGGCCACGCAGCAGGGTGTCATCCTCACCGAGGGTGCGGCCGCGAAGGTCAGCAGCCTGCTCGTCCAGGAAGGCCGCGACGACCTCAAGCTGCGCATTGCCGTGCAGCCGGGTGGCTGCTCCGGTCTGCGCTACCAGCTCTACTTCGACGACCGCCAGATCGACGGTGACATCGTGGCCGAGTTCGGCAGCGTTGCGGTGGTCACGGACAAGATGAGCGCCCCGTACCTGATGGGCGCGACCATCGACTTCGTGGACACGATCGAGAAGCAGGGCTTCACGATCGACAACCCCAACGCGTCGGGCTCCTGCGCCTGCGGCGACTCTTTCCACTGATCAGTGCGGATAGCCGTCACGGGGTCGGTCGCCACCGACCACCTGATGACCTTCCCGGGGAAGTTCACCGATCACCTCATAGCGGACAAGCTTGACCGGGTCTCCCTGTCGTTCCTCGTGGACGGCCTGGAGATCCGGCAAGGTGGCGTGGCCGCGAACATCGCTTTCGGCATGGGCTGCCTGGGCCTGCGGCCGCTGCTCGTCGGCGCGGTCGGCCAGGACTTCGCGAGTTACCGGTCCTGGCTGGATGCACACGGCGTGGACACCAGCGGAGTGCTGGAATCGAAGCGGTCACACACCGCGCGGTTCGTCTGCACGACCGACCAGGACGGCAACCAGATCGCGTCGTTCTACCCGGGCGCGATGGCCGAGGCGCGGGACATCTCCATCACCGACGTCGCCAGCCAGGCCGGGGGAGTGGACCTCGTCCTGATCGGCGCCGACGACCCGGAGGCCATGTTCCGGCACACCGCGGGCTGCGCCGCGGCCGGGATCCCGTTCGCCGCGGACCCGTCCCAGCAACTGCCGCGGATGGACGCGGAGCAGACCCGGACACTGGTGGACGGGGCCGCGTACCTGTTCTCCAACGAGTACGAGCTCGCGCTCATCGAGCAGAAGACCGGCTGGGACGCCGAGGAGATCGGCAAGCACGTCGACGTCCAGGTGACCACGCTCGCCGCGGAGGGCGCGCGGATCACCCGGGCGGGCCAGCCCCCGGTCACGGTGGGCGCGATCCCCGGGGTGCAGGCGATCGACCCGACCGGCGCCGGTGACGCGTTCCGGGCCGGCTTCCTCGCCGCCGTCGCCTGGCAGCTTCCGCTGGAGCGGGCCGGCCAGCTCGGCTGCCTGGTCGCGGCGTCCGTCCTGGAGACGGTCGGCACCCAGGAGTACCAGCTGACCAGCGCCGCCCTCACCGAGCGCTTCGCCGCCGCCTACGGCGCCGAAGCCGCCAAAGAGGTGGCCCAGCACCTGGCCTGAGCGAAGCCACCACGGAGGTGGCCCAGCACCTGGCGTGAGCACGCAGCGATAAGCGGGGCGGTCCCGGTGGGACCGCCCCGCTTTCGTGTGCCCAGTCAGCGCCTGCCGTAGGGTCAGCCCCTGAAGTACGACTGGATGTAGTACTTCGGTGATCCGACCCCGGTCGAGTCGTCGTAACCCGGGACCGCGGGCAGGGCCGCGGCTCCCTCGCCGTCGATGCCGAGCGTGCGCAGGAAGGTCACGAGCGGGCCGGTCTTGGTGGACGGATCGGTGTAGTTGTTACGGACCTCGGCCAGGTAGCCCGGGCCCAGCGGGTGGTCGGTCACGTCGTTGAACGCGGCCGTTCCGTACCGCTCGTAGATCGACGGGTTGGCGAAGCCCAGGTCGTGCCCGGCGGCCTGCTGGGCGTCCGCCTCGATCCCCGCGAACGTCGGGCAGGCGACGCTGGTGCCGCCGATCCGGCTGAGCGAGAAGGCGTACGTCGTGCCGTCCGGCTGCAGGGTGGTCTGCCCGACCAGGATGCCCGTGCTCGGGTCGGCCAGTGCCGACACGTCCGGCTCCACCCGCATCGGGGTCGCGCTGGTCGTGCCGTCCGGCAGTTGCGTGGCCAGGCTGTAGGGCACCACGCCGCGCTGGTAGAAGGGCTGCGTGTACACGGTGCTCACGCCGCCGCCGCTGGAGCCGTCATAGTAGGTGGGGTACACACCGGGCGGCGTGTACTGCCACGAGGTGCCGCTGGCGGCGAGCGGGTCGAGCAGGGTGCCCCACGACGTCTCGAACTCGTAGTTCTTGTTCTGGCCGATGGCCAGGCTGGTGCCGCCGACCGCGGTCACCCACGGGCTGGACGGCGGGTAATCGGTCTGGATCTGGTCCGAGCCCGGGTCCTCGGCCGGGGCCTCGTAGCCGCTGTCACCGGAGGAGAAGAAGAACCCGATGCCCTCGACCGCGCCGATCTTGAACACCTGGTCGTACTCGGCGGTCAGCGCGGCGTCGTCGGACGGCTCGCCCCACGAGTCGCTGACAATGCTGGCCAGGTGATTGTCCACGATGTACGCCAGCGCCGTGAGCAGGTCCGGGTCGTTGCAACTGGCGCCCGCGACGAAGCGGACGTTGGCGTCCGGGGCCTGGCCGTGCACCGACTCCACGTCGAGGGTCTCCTCGCCGTACCAGCCGGCCGCGTCGCACTCGTCGGCCGCGGTGTCGGTGAAGGTGCCCGGCAGGTACTGCTGGTACTGCCCGGGACGGAACGGCTGGTCCCCGACGGCCGTCGCGAACTGGTTCGCGTCGCTCTCCATGGTGGGCGAGGCGTACGCGTCCACGATGGCCACGGTCTGGCCCTTGCCGGTCATCCCGGACTGGCTCACGCCGTAGGCGCCGCGCACCTGGGCCGGGGTGTACCCGCAGACGTTCCACGGCTGGCTCTTGCCGTAGGCGGACGGCTCGGTGGTGGCGATCTTCTGCCCGTAGTACTGCGAGCACGGCCCGGCGACCCAGTAGTTCGGTCCCGGTGGCGGCAGCGTGTCAGCCGGCTTCATCTGGTGCGTGGCGGTGTCCAGGCCGCTCACGCCGAGGACGTCGCCGCCCACCGAGGCCGGGGCGGTGGCCGTCTGCGCGGGCGCGCGGTCGGTGCGCTTGTCCGGCCCCCTGAAGTTCTGGAACGTCACGCCGAACGCGTTCGCGGCGTCGCTCACCGAGCCGCTGACCGCGATGTAGCCGTCGACGCTCGCATTGACCGACGTCACCGTGAGGCCGGCCCCGGTCAGCCACGCCTTGACCGCGTCGATCTGCGCGCTGGTCGGCCCGAACCTCGCGGCGACCTGCGCGGAGCTCAGGAAGTGGCCGTAGTCGGCGTTACCCGGGGTGGACACGGCCGTCGCGTACGCGCTCAGGCCGGCGGAGTCCTGGCCCGCCAGGTAGACCCGGGCGCCCACGGTGCCGGTGGTGACCGGGGCGGTGGAGACCCGGGCGGACGCGCTGGCCCAGGACGGATGCGTGCCGGGGATCGCCGAGCGCGGCGTGGCCTGGCTCGGCGAGGCCGCGGCGATCGCACCCGCGCACAGCGCGGCGGCAGCGGCAGCCGTCCCGGTGGCTTTGAGCCGTTTGCTTACCAGTGGCATGTACAGACCCATCCTCTGAGGGGGTATGAGAGGTCTTGTCGCTACGTGTACATTGAGGTCCCCCGCGCGGCAGCGCAAGGGGTTACCTGCACTTTTGTGCGGACAGATGTTGTTCCGTCACTTTCGTCCTGGCAGATGGCATGGCGCAGTTATGTCGCATTAATGGCGCGTGGCCGGCTGGCTGCTTTCCCGCGCCAGAGCTCCACTGTTTCCCGCGCCAGAGCTCCACTGTTTTCCGGGCCAGAGTTCCACTGTTTCCCGCGCCAGAGCTCCACTGCTTTCCCACGCCAGAGCTCCACCTCTTTCCCGGGCCAGAGCTCGGCCGGAAGCCGGGCGCCGGCCGGGGCGAGCGGACCGGGCCGGCCCGCGATAGCGTGGCAGTCATGGCACACGCGCTCGCGGGTGGCTACCACGGCCCGCCGGAACTGACGGCGGTGCGCGCACTGACCGAGTGGACGCTCGATCCGTGGATGCTCGCGCTGGTCGTGCTGCTGGGCGGCGGCTACCTGGCCGCCGCCCGCCACCTGCGCCGCCGGGGCACGCCCTGGTCGCGGTGGCGGACGGTCAACTTCCTCGGCCTCGGCCTCGGCGTCGTGGTCATCGCAACCATGTCGGCGTTCGGGGCCTACGCCGGTGTCCTGTTCTACATGCGGGCGTTCCAGACCATCCTGCTTCTCCTGCTGGCGCCGCTGTTCCTCACCCTCGGCCGGCCGCTGACCCTGGCCATCAGCGTGTTCCCGCGGGCCGGCGCGCGGATCGAGGGGGCTATCCGGAGCCGCAGGCCCGGGTCGTGACGTTCCCGGCCATTACCACCCTGGCGCTGGTCGCCGTCCCCTTCGTGATGTACTTCACCACCTGGTACACGGCGGCGTTTCACAGCGTCGCCGTGCGCGAGCTCACCCACCTGGCCCTGCTGGTGCCGGGGTTCGTGTTCTTCTGGACCCTGCTGCGCGTCGACCCGGTGCCGAAGGCCTACTCGTACGGCGTGGCCCTGTGGATTACCTTCGCGGAGGTCATCGGCGACGCGTTCCTCGGCCTGGCCGTGATCGCGGACAACAGCCTCATCGGCGCGGGCTACTACCACGCGCTGGCCCGGCCCTGGGGCCCCAGCCTGCAGACGGACCAGATCCTGGGCGGGGGGACGCTGTGGATCCTCGGTGACCTCGTCGGCCTGCCGTTCCTGATCGCCCAGCTCATCCAGTTCATCCGGGAAGACGAGGCGGAAGCGGCGGTGATCGACGCCGAACTGGACGCCCGCGACGCCGCGGGCGCCGCGGGGGCAGCGGGCGCCGCGGGCGCCGCGGGGGCAGCAGGTGCCGCGGGGGCAGCAGGAGCCGCGGGCCCAGCGGGGGCAGCGCCGGGCAGCGGGCCCGCCGTATCAAGCGCAGCGAACGGACCGGAGCCCGGCGGCTCCGCGTCCCAGCCGGGGAGCGGCGAGCCGCCCGGCACGGCTCCCCCCGGATCTCCCGGATCCCCGGGATCTCCCGGCCCGCCCGGTCCCGCCGAGCCGAACCGCCCGTGGTGGGAGTCCGACCCGCGCTTCAGCGACCGGTTCAAAGAAGTCTGACGCACGCCCCGAATACGGGACGCTGACGCCGGGAATTGGCAGCGCCTCGAATTAAATCCCGGGGGTGTTTCGCAACGGTGGTGGCGTGGCAAATTTGATTCGTGGCACAGATCAACGTCGCGGTCGACGCCCTCGTGGGGGACTGGCTACCGATTCCAGATGTCGCCGCCCGTCTCAGCATCCCCGCCGGCCGCGTGAAGCAACTGCTCCGCGACAGGAAACTCCTCGCTGTCGCCCGTCCCGACGGCAAGACCGCGGTCCCCGCCGCGTTCTTCGACGGCCCGCAGATCGTCAAGGGCCTGCACGGGACGCTCACGCTGCTCTTCGACTGCGGCTTCGACGAAGCCGCAGCGCTGCGCTGGCTGTTCACCGAGGACGAGACGCTCCCCGGCACGCCGATCCAGGCGCTCTGCCGGCACCGGGGCCGCGAGGTCAACCGCCGCGCCCAGGCGCTCGCGTTTTAGCCCGGGGGGATGACCCCCCGGAGCCCCCCACGTGCGCTGCGCGCCCCGCGGCGGTACCTCGCCGACACACCGGCACTCGCCGGGGCCGCAGGCCCCGGCTCGCTGGCCGGTCACGATCGCCTCGCCGTAGCCCCCGCGTGCGCTGCGCCCCGCGGCGGTACCTCGCCGACACACTGGCGCTCGCCGGGACACGAGGCCCCGGGCTCGCTGGCCGGTCGGACCTTCGGTCCGCCTACTCACCGTAGGTCCTGCTGCGGTTCCCGCCGACAGCACAGGGCTGGCGGTCTGGTAGGACGGGAGCGTGACGGACACCAGCCAGGGCGCCGCGGACCCGGTCCCGGCTGGTTCCGACGCACCGGAGCTGATGCCGCCGACGGCTGGGAAGGCCCGTAAGGCCCCGGCCAGGAACGGCGCGGCCGGCCAGCGGTCCCGCAAGGCCGGCGCGCGGGCGCGGGACAACGCCCCCGCGCAGCGGCAGCCGGTGGCCCGGGTCACGGTCGACATCCCGCTCGCCCACCTCGACCGGCCGTTCGACTACCTGGTGCCCGAACGGCTCTCGGACGCGGCCAGCCCCGGGTGCCGGGTCCGCGTCCGGTTCGCCGGGCAGCTCGTGGACGGTTTCGTGCTGGCCCGGGCCGACGCGAGCGACCATCCAGGACGGCTTTCCTACCTGGACCGGGTGGTGTCGCCGGAGCCGGTGCTCACCCCGGAGATCGGCGCGCTGGCCCGGGCGGTCGCCGACCGGTACGCGGGCACCCTCGCCGACGTGCTGCGGCTGGCCATCCCGCCCCGGCACGCGGGGACCGAGGCCAAGCCGTCGCCGCCCGCGGCCGGCCCGGCGTCGGCTCCCGGGGCCGGCTCCTGGGCGCGGTACCCAGCCGGTGCGGCCTTCCTGACGGCGCTGGCCGAGGGCCGTGGGGCCCGTGCCGCCTGGTCGGCGCTGCCCGGGCCGGAATGGCCGGACGAGATCGCCGTCGCCGCGGCGGCGACCGCGGCGGCCGGGCGGGGCGTGGTCATCGTGGTGCCCGACGTCAAGGATCTGGCCCGGGTGGACGCGGCGCTGGCCGCCCGGCTGGGCCCCGGCCAGCACGTCTGCCTCACCGCCGACCTCGGCCCGGCCGAACGGTACCGGCGCTGGCTGTCGGTGCTGCGCGGCTCGGTGCGGATCTCGGCGGGCACCCGCGCCGCCATGTTCGCCCCCGTTCACGACCTCGGCCTGGTCGTGCTCTGGGACGACGGCGACGACCTGCTGGCCGAACGCCGCGCGCCGTACCCGCACGCCCGGGAGGTGCTCGCGCTGCGCGCCCACCGGCAGGGCGCCGCCGCGCTGATCGGCGGCTTCGCCCGCACCACCGAGGTCACCCAGCTGGTCGCGGCGGGCTGGGCACGCCCGCTGGCGGGGGACCGGGGGGCCCTGCGCGCCGCCGCCCCCCGGATCCGGCCCGCGGCCGACTCCGGTGAGCTGGCCCGCGACGAGGCGGCGCTGAGCGCCCGGCTGCCCAGCCTGGCCATCCGCACCGCGCGGGCGGCGCTGGCGCACGGTCCCGTGCTCGTCCAGGTACCGCGGCGCGGCTACCTCGCGGCCATCGCGTGCGGGCGCTGCCGCGCCCAGGCCCGCTGCGCGGTGTGCGGCGGCCAGCTGGAAATCGCCGGGGCCCGGCAGACCCCGCAGTGCCGGTGGTGCGGCGCGGTCGCGGCCGGCTGGACCTGCCCGCGCTGCGCGTTCACCGGGGTCCGCGCGATCGTCACCGGCGCCGCCCGGACCGCGGAAGAACTCGGCCGGGCCTTCCCGTCCACCCCGGTCCGGTTCTCCGGTGGCCAGCACGTCATCGCCGGCGTGCCGGACGAACCGGCCGTGGTGGTGGCGACGCCGGGCGCCGAGCCGGTCGCCGCGGACGGCTACGCGGCCGCCCTGCTGCTCGACGGGTGGGCCCTGCTGGGACGGCCGAGCCTGCGGGCGGCGGAGGAAGCGCTGCGCAAGTGGCTCAACGCCGCGGCCCTGGTCCGGCCCGGCGAACACGTGATCGTGCACGCCGACGCCGGCATCCCGGCGGTGCAGGCGCTGATCCGCTGGGATCCGGCCGGCTACGCCGAACGCGAGCTGGCCGAACGCGAGGAGCTGTCGTTCCCGCCCGCGGTCCGGATGGCCGCCGTCTCCGGTCCCGCCGCCGCGGTCGGGGAACTGCTCGGCGTGGCCGCCCTCCCGCCGGCTGCCGAAATTCTGGGGCCCGTCCCCGATGATGAGGCGGGCTCGCGGCGCCCGCGGGACGCCCCGGCCGGCGATGCGGCGGCGGCGGACGGCACTGGTGTCCTCGTCGAGGACGCCGCCGCCATCCCGGTGCGCGCGCTGATCCGGGTACCGAGGACGGACGGATCGGCCCTCGCGCGGGCCCTGCAGGCGGCGCAGGCGACCCGCAGCCCGCGCAAGGACGGGGGGGCCGTGCGGGTCCAGCTCGACCCGGCCGAACTGATCTGAGCGGGCCCGCCCGCAGGCCTGCCCGCCGGCGGCCCCGGCCGGACCCGGCTGCGCCGCGTCCCCAAGCATGGCGGCGCACGTCGTAAGGTGCTTCCGTGGCAACCTCGCATGAGAGCCTGCCGTCACGGCCGCGGAGCCCGGGCCGACTCACCCGGCTGCCGCCTGTCCGCCTGGCGTCCCGCGAGGAGCTGGCGGCCGCGGCGCGGGTGGCACCGCTGCTGCGGGTAGCGCGGGATCTGGCCGCCTGGGCGGGACCGGCGCGGCCCGTCACCACCGCCGGTGAGCTCCCCGCCGCCGACGCCACCGCCGCGGCGGCCGCGCTTGACCTGTCCGCCGAGGAGACCCGCGCTGCGTGGGCGGTGGCCATCGGGACGGGCATGGTCGCGGTGTCCGGCCACCGGGCCGGCCCCGGCGAGCAGTTCGGCGTGCTCACGTCCGGCAGCCCCGGCGGCGTCCTGGACGTATGGTGCGCGGCGCTGGAGGCCGTGCTCGGCCAGGAGAACCTGGACGGGCTGGCCACCGCGCTCTACACCGCCGCCCGCCCGGTGCGGCTGGACGCGCTGTTCGAGGCGTATGCGGCCGCCGTCGGCGCGCTGACCGTGAGTGCCGATGACGGCATGGTGAGTAATCCGAACGGGACTGATACGGGCATCCCCGCAGACCAGGAGCCCGCCCGCCCGGGCCAGGATCCGGCCGCTGCGGACCAGGGGCCCGCCGCTGCAGACCAGGAGGCCGCCGCCGCAGACCAGGAATCCGCCCCGGCGTTTCCTCCCGGGCTGGAACCAGGCCTGGAACTGCTCGCCGACCTCGGGGTGGTCGAGCTCGGGGCCGAGGACGACAACGACGAGGCCGGGCTCACCGTTACCTTGTCACCGATCGGCGTGTGGGCGGTCCGCGACCGGCTCAGCGCCCGCGGCTGGCGGGTACCGGTGCTGGGGGGCAGCGCCGAAGGCGGGGCCGCGGCGGTGCTCGCCGTCCTGGCCGACTACGACGCCGAGGACGGCGAGGCGGAGATCGCCGCGTGGCTCGGGCGGCGCAGCCCCGGGCGGGCCGCCGAGGAGCTGACCGAAGCCGCCAGCCAGGGATCCCCCGGCCTGCGCGGCGCCGCCTTCGCGGTCATGGACCGGGTCGGTGCGGCGGCGGTGCCCGCGGTCCGGCGGGCGCTGGCCAATCCCGTGCTCCGCCCGCACGCCGCGGTCTGGCTGCGCGAGCACGGCGAGGAAGCCAGCCTCAGCCGCGAGGACAGCGCCTGGCTGCTGGTCGACCTCGGCGCGGGCCTGCTGGAAGAGGCCGCCCCGGAGGACGTGGTGGCCGAACTGCTGCCCGAGCTGCCGCCGCATGCGCAGGCTAACCTGGTCGCCGGGTTGTGGCGGGTGGAGCACCCGGCCGTGACCGGCCTGCTCACCACGCTCAGCGATCACCATCCGGAACCGGACGTGGCCAAGGCGGCGCGCAAGGCGGCCTTCAAGGCCCGGTCACGGCTCTGAAATCTCGCGGGCCCCATAGACTGGAAGCAAGGTAAACAGCGCCCGTCGCGGGCGTGAGCAAACGCCCGTCGTGGGCCAGGAGGATCTTTTCGTGAGCGTGAAGCCGATCCGCCTTTTCGGCGATCCGGTGCTGCGCACCGCTGCTGATCCCGTCCGTGATTTCGACGCCGAACTGCGCAAGCTGGTCAAGGACCTCACCGACACGATGATGGACGCGCCCGGCGCCGGGCTGGCCGCGCCGCAGATCGGCGTCGGGCTAAGGGTCTTCACCTACTTCGTGGACGACGAGCTCGGGCACCTGATCAACCCCACGCTGGACCTGTCGGAGGAGGAAGACACCGACGAGGAGGGCTGCCTGTCGTTCCCCGGCCTGGCCTTCCCGACCAAACGGGCGTGGGGCACTGTGGCCAAGGGCTTCAACATGTACGGCGACCCGATCACGCTCGAGGGCACCGAGCGGATGGCGCGGTGCTTCCAGCACGAGACCGACCACCTGGACGGCGTCCTGTTCATCGACCGGCTCGACCCGGACCAGAAGAAGCTGGCCATGCGCGCGATCCGGGAGGCGGAGTGGTCCGGCTTCGAGGTCCCGGAGCTCAGGGCCTCGCCGCACCCCACCTTCGGCAAGGCGATTTAGATCAGCACCCGCATGCACGCTCACGTCCTGTCTGGCCGTCCGCTGCGACGGGCCGGCTGATGCGGCTGGTCTTCGCGGGCACCCCCCAGGCGGCCATCCCCGCCCTGGAGGCCATCCTGGCGTCCCGGCATGAGGTCGCCGCGGTCGTGACCCGGCCGGACGCCCCGGCCGGCCGCGGGCGCCATCTGGAGCCCAGCCCGGTGGCGCGGCTGGCCCGTGACGCGGGCATCGAGGTGCTGACCCCGGCGAAGGTCCGCGACCCGGCATTCCTGGACCGGCTGCGGGAGATCGGCCCGGACTGCTGCCCGGTCACCGCATACGGGGCGCTGCTTCCGCAGTCCGCCCTGGACATCCCGCCGCACGGCTGGGTCAACCTGCACTTTTCCGTGCTGCCCGCGTGGCGCGGTGCCGCCCCGGTACAGCACGCCCTGCTGCACGGCGACGACGTGACCGGCGCCACCACGTTCCACATCGTCAAGGAGCTGGACGCCGGCCCGGTGTACGGCGTCGTGACCGAGGCGGTGGGCCCCCGCGACACCGCCGGCGACCTGCTGGCCCGGCTGGCGGTGTCCGGGGCCGCGCTGCTCGTCGCCACCCTGGACGGGATCGAGTCCGGGCAGCTCCGCGCCGTGCCGCAGCCGGACGAGGGGATCAGCTTCGCCTCCAAGATCACTCCTGACGACGCGCACGTCGACTGGGGCCTGCCCGCCGTGGCCATCGACCGGCTGATCCGCGCGTGCACCCCGGAGCCGGGCGCGTGGACCACCGTCGCGGGCGCCCGGCTGAAGCTAGGTCCGGTCGAGCCGCTGCCGCCGGGCGGCGCCCCCGCCCTCGCGCCCGGCGAGCTGTCGGTCAGCCGCCACGCCGTACTGGCCGGGACGGCCACGGAACCGGTCCGCCTCGGTGAGGTCCAGCCACCGGGCAAGCGCCCCATGCCGGCCGCCGCCTGGGCCCGCGGCCTGCATCAGGCCGGCCCGAAGCTCGGCTGAGATGGCCCAGAGCGAGAAGCGCGGCCAGGGACGCCGACGCCAGGGACGTCCGGCGGCTAGCCACCGCCGGCGTGCGGATCCGGTCCGGCGGGTGGCCTACGACGTGCTGTGGGCCGTGGACCAGCGGGACGCCTACGCCAACCTGCTGCTGCCCACGTTGCTGCGCGAGCGCGGCATCGAGGGCCGGGACGCCGCCTTCGCCACCGAGCTGACCTACGGGACACTGCGCGGCCTGCAGACCTACGACGCGATCCTGGACCTGTGCAGCGACCGTTCGCCCGGCCAGATCGACCCGCCGGTCCGTGAGGTACTGCGGCTCGGCGCCCACCAGCTGCTCGCGACCCGGGTGGCCAGCCACGCGGCCGTCGCCACCTCCGTGGACCTGGCCAAGGACGTGGCGGGCATGCGGCCCGCGGGGTTCGTCAACGCGGTCCTGCGCCGGGTCGGCACCCGCGACCAGGCCGAATGGCTCCGCATCATCGCCCCGGACCGCGGCGCGGACCCGGCCGGCTTCCTGGCCGCCACCTACGGCTACCCGCGCTGGATCGTCGAGGCCTTCCGCGGCGCGCTCGGCGAGGATGCGGCCGGCGGCCTGCCCGAGACGGAAGAGGCCCTGGCGGCCGGTAACACCCGGCCGAAGATCACCCTGGCCGCCGTCGGCGGCCTGGCCGACCGCCAGGAACTCCTGGGCGGAGTGCCCGCGCCGGCCGCGGAGGGTCCCGCGGGCAAGACCGCGGCCGCCGGGCAGGACCCGGGCGCCCCCGGCGCCGAGCCCGCGCCCTGGTCCCCGTTCGGCGTCATCCTCTCGGGCGGCGACCCCGCCGCGATCCCGGCGGTGGCCGAGGGCCGCGCCTTCGTCCAGGACGAGGCGAGCCAGCTGGCCGCGCTGGCCCTGGCGCACGCCCCGCTGGCCGGCCCAGCGGACACGGCCACCGGGGCCTGGCTCGATCTGTGCGCCGGCCCCGGCGGCAAGTCCGCCGTGCTCGCGGCCGTTGCCCACACGAGCGCGCCCCCAAGCGCCCTAACGACCCGAGACGCCCCAACAGCCCTAAACGCCCTAACAGCCTCAAACGCCCTAACAGCCTCAAACGCCCCAACAGCCCCAAACGCCCCAATCGTCCCAAAGACATCAAACGTCCCGACAGCCCCAGCGATCCCAGCGGCCCCAAGCGCCTCATCGATCTCAAGCACCCCAGCGGACCTACCAACCCCAGCAGCCCCGAAGGCCGCGGCGGAGATCCACCTGCTCGCCTCCGACGTCCGCCCGCACCGCGCCGAACTCACCCGGGCCCACCTGCGCAACCTGCCGGGCGCCGCCGTGGTCGCCGCCGACGGCCGGGCCGGCGCCTGGCGGCCCGGCACCTTCGACCGGGTGCTCGCCGACGTACCGTGTTCCGGTCTCGGGGCGCTGCGCCGTCGGCCGGAGGCCCGCTGGCGCAAGTCACCCGAAGACGTCGAGAACCTCGGCGCCCTCCAGCGCGCCCTGCTCAACGCGGCCATCGACGCGGCCCGCCCCGGCGGCGTAATCGCCTACGTGACCTGCTCCCCGCACCGCGCCGAGACCCAGGACGTGCTCCGCGACGTCCTGGCTAGCCGTGCCGATGTCACCGTCCTCGACGCGCCCACGCTCCTCACCGACGCCCTGCACGAAGCCTCAGCCCCCGGCGAGGTCCCCGATCAGGTCGCCGCTGGGATCCCCGGCGAGGTCGCCGCCGGGATCCCCGGCGAGGTCGCCGCCGAGGTCCCCGGCGACATCCCCGGCCTGCGCAGCCCCGCCCCCGGGGGCCCCTACGCCCAGTTCTGGCCGCACCGCCACGGCACCGACGCCATCTTCCTCGCCCTCCTCCGCCGCGCCCCCGGAGCCAGCTGAAATCCACTCCCGGCGCCGCCCGCGGGGCGGGCCTGGCGCGAGCTCAGCGGGGAGGACGCGCCGGCCGTGCAGGCGCTTGGCCCCGATGTCGGCGCGCTGGCCCTCGGCGAAGCCAGAGCCGTAGCCGCCGCCGGTATAGGTCATCCGCAGCTTGCGGGTAACCGGGTAGGCCTCCGCGTACTGCCGGCGTACCTCCAGCGACCGGTCCGCCAGGACCACCGCCGTGCTCGGCCCGTCGCCGTTACCCGTCTGCCGGGTCTCGCTGGCGGCCCGCTGCTCAGCCGTCTGGACGCGCGCGACCACCGCCGAGGCGTATCCCAGCAGCCAGCTCCGCCGCCACGCCCGCACGCTCCGCGCGGTGGGCGGCACCGGCGCCGCGGCCAGCCCGTGCGCCATCTGGATGAGCAGCGACGTGTACAGCATCTCGGCGCGTTCCAGGTCCGACTCGAAGCCGAACACGTGCATCCGCTTACCGCTGGCCACGGGCAGCAGCACGCACTGGCAGCGCATCGCGGTGACCAGCCCGGCCAGCAGATGCGCCCGGACGTCCGCCCACGGATTGGGCACGTCGATCATCCGGTTGGTCGGCTTGTCGGTGTCCGGGCGCGCCGCCGCCAGCAGCGCCCGGTCGATGCCGTACCGGGCCATCAGCCCGGCGGCCTTCTCGGTGAACGCCTCGGCCTCGGCCTGGGTGACCCCGTCGCCTTCCGCCATGGCCAGCAGTTTCCGTACGCGCTCCAGCAGCGTGCCGGACGGTTCAGCGTTACTCACCCCCCGAACGCTACCCACCGGGGATGACAGTCCGCGGCCGCCCGGCAGAATGACACCTATGGCCGTTCAGATTTCACCCAGCATCCTGTCCGCGGACTTCGCCCGGCTGGCCGACGAGGCCGAAGCGGTCACGCCCGCCGCGGACTGGCTGCACGTGGACGTCATGGACTATCACTTCGTGCCGAACCTCACCCTCGGCCTGCCGGTGGTGCAATCCCTCCTCAAGCACACCAGCCTGCCGGTGGACTGCCACCTGATGATCGAAGACCCCGACCGCTGGGCCCCCGCCTACGCCGAGGCTGGCGCGCGGAACGTCACGATCCACGCCGAGGTGGTGAAGGCCCCGGTCCGGACGCTGCGGGAGATCCGGCACGCCGGTTCCCGCGCTGGGCTCGCGGTCAACCCGGGCACGGCGGTGGAGCCGTATGCCGATCTGCTGCCCGAAGTCGACATGCTGCTGCTCATGACCGTCGAGCCCGGCTTCGGCGGGCAGCGGTTCCTGGACCTCGTGCTGCCGAAACTGCGCCGCGCCCGCGCCCTGATCGCGGCGCACGGCGGTTCGGTGTGGCTGCAGGTCGACGGCGGCGTCAGCGAGGAGACCATCGGGCGGTGCGCCGACGCGGGCGCGGACGTCTTCGTGGCCGGCTCGGCGGTCTACTCCGCGGACGACCCGGGCCGCGCCGTGCAGGCCCTCCGCGCCCAGGCCGAACGCGCCACCGCCCACGCCTCCTGGGCCAAAGCTCGCCCCTGAGACAAACATAAACGCACGGTTCGGCGTGGGAAGACACGCCCATAATGTTGGCTTGGCCGTCTCCTTTTTGTGGGCCGCCGGTTACCGTTCCGGCTCAAAGATCGGGGAGTGCCCGGCGGTGTCGGCCGGGGGGAAGCAAGAACGCCCCGGCGGCGCTCGGCAGCGGCAGTGCCTGCTACATCGCCCAGGCGCAGTACTACACAACCAGGCTTTCGGCACCTTCTTCAAGCGCCTGGCCGCGGCGGGCATCACCCCGCAGAACACGGAGTTTCTGCTCAGCTCGGACGAGGGTGACCACGAAGCCGGCGCCAACGTGGGCAGGCCTGCAGACCGTTGCCTGCCAGGCCATCATCAGCGCCGCCGAGCACCTGCCCGGCGCATCCTGAAATTATTTAATTAACGGAACGGGCCCGGCCAGGGCGTCCCCCGGCCGGGCCCGACGCTCACCTGGTGAGAGCCCCCGGCGCTCACCATCGCCGACGGCGCCGAGATCATCGTCCGGATGGCCCGGATCGGCCCCGACGGCCCCACCGGCGGCTACTTCGACCGTCACGGCCCCGTCCCCTGGTAACCCGCCCCTGATCGGCGCGCCATGGGCAGACTTTCCGGTCGTATTCCCGGAAAGTCTGCCCATAAGTCACGGTATTGAGGGCCTTTCGCCGTTATCGGCGGTATCCCGGTGCGCGAGCGTGTCACTAGGGCCCAGCATCGGGCCCGGATTCGGTGCAGTGCTATCGATTCACCGGGATCGATGTGAGTCCGGGTATAGCAGTATCCATGCGCTCACCCTGGAGGGCACGATGGCCGATCTGAACTCCATGTTTGCGCGGACGGTAGCCGATCACGGCGAGCGTCCGGCCATCCGCCTGGACGGCCTCGTCCTGTCCTACGCACAGCTGCACGACGCGGCAGGCCGCCTGACATCCTTGCTGAAAACCCTCGGGGTGTCGGCGGGCGACCGGGTGGCTGCCATGCTGCCCAACGTGCCGGCCTTCCCGATCGTCTTCTTCGGCGCGCTCGGTGCCGGGGCGGTCGTGGTGCCGATGAACCCGCTGCTCAAGAGCCGTGAGATCGCCTACTATCTCAGCAATTCGGGCGCTAAGGTCCTCTTCGCCTGGCACGCGGCGGCCGGCGAGGCGGCGAAGGGAGCCGCGGAGACCGGCGTGCAGGTCATCGACGTGCCCGAGCCGGACCTTGGCACGCTGCTGGCCGACCAGGTTCCGGCGGCGCAGATCGCAGCGCCGGCGGCCGAGGACGATGCCGTGATCCTTTACACCTCCGGCACCACCGGCCAGCCCAAGGGCGCCGAACTGACCCACGCGAACCTGTACCGGAACGCCGAGCTGACCGCGGTCACTTTGCTGCACAACGGTCCCGGTGACGTCCTGATGGGCTGTCTGCCGCTCTTCCACGTTTTCGGGCTGACCTGTGCGCTGAACGCGGCGGTGTTCGCCGGCTCGAGCCTGACGCTGCTGCCCAGGTTTGACCCTGGCCAGGCCCTGCAGATCATCGGCCGGGATAAGGTGACGATCTTCGAGGGCGTGCCGACCATGTACGCGGCGATGCTGCACGATCCAGGCAGCGCACAGGCGGACGTCTCGTCTCTGCGGGTGTGCATCTCAGGCGGCGCGGCCCTGCCGGTGGAGATACTGCGCGGGTTCGAGGAAAAGTTCCACTGCATAATCCTCGAGGGCTACGGGCTGTCTGAGACATCGCCGGTGGCGTCCTTCAACCACCCGGACAAGGTACGCAAGCCCGGCTCGATCGGCGTGCCGATCGTCGGCGTCCGCATGCGTGTGGTCGATGCCGAGGGCACGGACCTGCCCGTCGGCGAGGTCGGCGAGATCGTCATCGCCGGTCACAACATCATGAAGGGGTACTGGCGCAACCCGGAGGCCACCGCCGAGGCGATGATGAAGGGGGAAGGGGAGGCGGGTGGGGGCTGGTTCCGGACGGGTGACCTGGCCAGGGCCGACGAGGACGGCTACTTCTACATCGTGGACAGGAAGAAGGACCTGATCATCCGCGGCGGTTTCAACGTCTACCCGCGGGAAGTCGAGGAGGTCCTGTACGAGCACCCGGCGGTGGCGGAGGCTGCGGTCGTCGGGATCCCGGATGACGAACTCGGCGAGGAGATCGGCGCGGCCGTCACGCTCAAGGCGGACGGGACCGTCACCGCTGAGGAACTGATCGCTTTCATCAGAGACCGGATAGCGCCCTACAAGTACCCGCGGTATATCTGGATGGTGCCAGGCCTGCCCAAGGGCCCGACCGGCAAGATCCTGCGCCGCGAGGTCAAGTTTCCGCAGGACGCCCGATGACTGCGGTGACGGAGCGCCTCCTCAATGTCGAGGGCCAGGACCTGCGCGTGGCCATCCGCGCTGGCCAGGCCGGGGCGACCCCGCTGCTGATCATCAACGGAATCGGCGCCAGCCTGGAACTGACGCAGCCGTTCGTCGATGCGCTTGATCCTGCTCAGTCAGGAGATGTGATCAGGTTCGACGTCCCCGGCGTCGGCGGGTCGCCCATGCCCAGGCGCCCGTACCGCTTCGGCGGGCTGTGCCGGCTGATCGCCGCCATGCTGTCTGCGCTCGGGTACGACCAGGTCGACGTGCTCGGCATCTCCTGGGGCGGCGCGGTCGCGCAGCATTTCGCAATGTTTCAGCGGTCGCGCTGCCGGCGTCTGGTGCTGGTCAGCACGGGAACCGGTGCGACGATGGTGCCGGCCAAGCCCCGCGTGCTGCTGCAGATGGCCAAGCGGCAGCGTTACGTGGACAACGGGCATCTCGCCCGCGTCGCCCCCGACCTGTACGGCGGATCAGCGCGAGCCGAGCCCGGGCGGGCGAGCCAGGCTATGCACGAAAACAACCTCGTCGGGTCCTCCCGCGGCTACGCCTATCAGCTCGCGGCATCCTTTGCCTGGTCGAGCGCGCCGTTCCTGCCGCGGCTGCGACAGCCGACCCTCATCATGTCCGGTGACGACGACCCGATCATCCGGCTGTCCAATGCCAAGATGATGCACCGGCTGATCCGCGGTTCGCGCCTGCACGTTTTCCATGGCGGCCATCTCGGCCTGGTCGCCGAGGCAGCCGAGCTGGCACCAGTGGTGCAGGGCTTTCTGGCCGCGGAGCCGGCGGATAGCGCCGCGGCTACCACGTTACTGCGGGTCAGCGGACCGTATAGACGCCGGTCGTTTCGGCGTGGTAGCCCTTGGCACCGACGGAACGGGCCAGCGGTGACGTCGGACAGGCAGTCCCGGACCAGGGCCCGTTCGGTGATAGATCCCACCACCGTCGTGCTGGGCGGCTCCAGCAGGTCCAGTCCGACGACCTCGTAGTCCTGGCCGCGCAGGACCCGGGCCGGCGCCTCACCCAGGTGCCCGGCGCTCCCCGTGACCAGTACCTTCACGCGTGTCATAGCCGCCACGATAGGAGGCCGGGGCGTCGCTCCGGAATTCCTTTTCGCTCTCCGGGGGGCGCCAGGGGGTCACGGGGGGAGGGGCCAGAAGGTGCTGGAGTTGGTCATCTGGCCGTCGGCCGCTCGTGTGATGTCCTTTTCGCCCTGGTTAGGTGAGACGCTTAGTGTGGCAGTAGTCCCCCACCCCAGGAGCCGCCCGGTGCGATCGCGTCCCATTTCTCCCACGCCGCGCGGCACTGAGTATGCCGAACTGTCCCGGCAGGTCCGCCAGGCCGGCCTGCTGGACCGCCGTCCCCGCTACTACATCGTCAAGGTCGCCCTCACCGCCGTGGCGCTGGTGGCCGGGTGGGCAGCGTTCGTGCTCGTCGGCGACTCGTGGTGGCAGATCGCCGTGGCGGTGTTCCTGGCCGTGGTCTTCGGCCAGCTCGGTTTCCTCGGCCATGACGCCGGGCACCGGCAGATCTTCGCGACCCGGAAGTCCAACTACATCCTCGGCGTGCTGTGCGGCAACCTCGCCGTCGGGCTGAGCTACGGGTGGTGGGTCAGCAAGCACAACCGGCACCACGCGCACCCGAACACCGAGGGCGAGGATCCCGACGTCATGATCGGCGTGCTCGCCTTCTCCGGCGGCCGCGCCCGGGCCAGTTCCGGCCTGCAGCGGCTGGCCTTCCGCTACCAGGGCTACCTGCTGATCCCCCTGCTGTTCTTCGAGGCCATCGCCCTGCACACCTCGAGCATCCGCGCGCTGACCCAGCGACTGCGCCAGCGCAAGAGCTGGGGCTGGGAGGCGGGATTGCTCGCCGTGCACGTCGCCAGCTACCTGGCCGTGGTGTTCCTGGTGCTCTCGCCGGTCAAGGCCGTGGTGTTCATCGTCATCCAGCAGGGCCTGTTCGGTTTCTACCTGGGCTGCTCGTTCGCGCCCAACCACAAGGGGATGCCGGTGCTCAGCGCCGCCGACCGGACCGGCTTCCTGGACCGCCAGGTCCTCACCTCACGCAACGTTCGCGGTGGCTGGCTCACCGACTTCGCCCTCGGCGGGCTCAACTACCAGATCGAGCACCACCTGTTCCCGTCCATGCCCCGCCCCAACTTGCGCCGTTCCCAGCCGCTGATCGCCGCGTTCTGTACCGAGCACGGCCTGCCGTACACCGAGGCCTCGCTGTTCGGCTCCTACGCCCAGGCCCTGCGTCATCTGCACACCGTCGGCCGCCTCGCCCGCCGGCCCCGCCCCAAGACCACGCCGGCGCCCGTCCAGCCCTGAGGGGCAGTAAGCGCTTTCGCGGCCCCGTTCCGCTGAGCACGTGATCGAGGATCTGCGCGCCGCCTCCACCGACGATCCACCAAATGACGGTGCAGGCAAGCGCGATGATGGCGAGCTTCCACCACCGGCCGGGGCCGTCGATGGCGTACTTGAGCAGGTCGGTGATGGCGTCGATGACGGCCGTCCATCTGTTGTTGTCGGATGACACGGATGATCTTCCTCGGTTCGGCCCTCAAATCGCGGGCCAGAGGAAGTGAGGGCACGATGAAGCCGTTGGCACGCCATTGGTTTCATCTTCCTGTTCATCCGCGCTGCCGACCTTGACCCGGCGGCGACCGGCCGCAGAACACGGTCTCCGGTCGCACGCAGGCGGTTCCGCGCCGAAGCGCACCGCCTTATGAGCGCAACTTCACCCAACCCCGGGCGCGGTTCGCGCCGGGCCGCACCAACCGCCGACACACCCACTGACCCCCCGCCCATTGAGGCGGGTTTTTCATGCCCGGACTGGTCCGGGCATGCTCCGGCAGGCGGTGCTGGCCCAGGCGCAGCGAGAACGGGCCGTCCTCATGGCAGCCCCGAACCTCGAAGCCAACGGGCTCGCCCTGCTCGACTCCCGGTGCTTCATGGACGCCGTATCCAGGCTCGACCCGGCCGCGGACGACTTCGGCGACAAGCTCGCCGACGCCATCAAGGGCGCGGCCGAGAACAACGCGGCGTACAAGGTGAATAGGGAGACGAAATAAACCCGCCCCAACGCTACCCGCCCGGCGGCTGGTGATCGAGTGGGCCGGACAACTGTGACTCCCGGCGTGCAACCCACACCCCGGCCACCGAAACTAGGACGCCCTAGCGCGACTGGCAGCCCAGCGGGTCAACTCGACCATGTCAGAACTCGGGCCGCCGGGGATCGACGTGCGGCCCCTCGGCGCATCAGCGCCATCCCACACTGGCACCTGGTCACGGCCGCCGCCACGACGGCCACCTGCGGCCCCGCCTTGCCGCGGGAAAGACTGCGGCTGACGTCTCCGGGATAACGGCGGTCCCGCGCCAGGCGCCCAGTACCCGGGCCAGCCGCCCGGCCCGGGCATCACTGGTGAGAATCCAGCACACGGCCCCCAGCACCAGCACGGCCAGAACCCCCCCGGTGACGAGCGCGGGCAGCCCCAGCCGGGCCAGCTGCGCCACCGGCACCGCCCCTCCGGCCGCTTTGCCTACCCCCCGCAGCACGGCCATTACTGCACCGCCCGCCGCCGCGCCGGGGCCCGGAGCGCTGTGCGCAGACGCAGCACCGACCCGGCCTGCCGCCCGGCATAAGCCATCTGCGTCCACCGGCCGGCCCCGGCATGGGCCAGATCCCACAGCTCAGACCGGAACTCGCCGGCATATCGCAGCCGGTCAGCGGGCGGCAGCAGCCGGCCTACCACCTTCAGCAGCCGGACAGCCATCGGCGCTACCCTGGCCCCACCCCGCCCCGCTCGCCGCCGGGCAGCAGAGTGACCAGCATGCTCACTCACTATGTGGCTGGCGGCATCAAGGTCGCGGGCGAGGGCGCGGGTGAGGTCACGGGCGAGGCTGCGGGCGCGGACGAGGCTGCGGGCGACATCGCGGTCGAAGTCGCCGGCATCGGCGCTGTCGAGGGCGCGGGCGAGGGTAACGAAAGTCTCACGGGCGCGGTCGAGGGCGGCGAGGGCGCGGTCGCGGTGGAGGATGGCATGATCGATGGTGACGTGGGTGCGGTCGAGGGCACTCACGAGGTCGCGAGCACAGTCGAGGGCGCGGTGGAAGTCGCTGGCGCTGGCGCGGGCGCCGTCGAGTGCACGATTGAAATCCCTGGCTCTGGCGAGAGTGCGTGCGCTGACGCTGGCGCTGGCAATGGCGCGGGCGCTGACGCCAACGCGGTCGAGGTGGCTGGCGAGGGCACCCGCGCGATCGTTGGCGACGGCGAAGGCGCTGGGAATGCTCATGCGGGGCCACCGGCCGGGCGAGGCTGCAGGCGCAGGGCGGCGGTGGAAGTGGCGGCCTGGGCCAGCGCGATGCGAGCCCGCTCGGCGCCGTCCTCAGTCAGTTTGTAGTAGCGGCGGCGCGGCCGTCCTGCCTCCTGGGGGACGGCGTCCTCCCACCGGGAGGTCAGCCAGCCGAACTCCCGCTCCAGCCGGGCTAGAATCGGGTGGATCGTCCCCGACGGCAGCCCGGCAGCGGTACAGATCTGCAGCCCATACATCTCCTGGGTGGGCTCGGCCAGCAGTGCCCGCAGCACCATCTGGGTCGGGATCGTCATCCGCGGCCCCCGCAGCCTCCTGTTTGGCATGCTGGAACTCTACCAAGCCCCTAAGTAGAGAACAAGCACTATGGGCAGGATCTCCGGCCGCATGCGGAGGCCTTACGCCCGGCCGCCGCATACGGAGGCCTTATGCCCGGCACGGCCATCACGGCAGCGTCCCCTGCACGACGCCGAGGCGACGCCCATGGCGCCATCGCAGTCGCTGGGGTGTCCGATGCCAAATGGCAAAACCTCAACCCAGGACGATGCCTAGTGACCACGCGGACCACCCAGCTCTAACAGAACACGAGCCGGACACCGGCACCAGACCCGACTGCCCAGACTAAGCAAGGGAGGCACCGAAGGAGCAGCACCCGGAAGCCGGGGCCTACCACCGGCCCACTCGTCCCCGGCCGCCCCGCGCCCAAGGAAGCGGCAGCAACGACGGGTGGTGGCCCGGCCGCCCACCAACCTGGCGTCGGCCCCGCCGGCGGCCAACGCCCCGCGCCGCACCGGGCCCCGGCGTCAGGGCAAAAAGCGGATGGCGCCCCTGCGGGGCACAACCTTTACAGGCCCTTGGCCAGACTCGGCAACCACATGCGATGACCGCGCCAAAGCCGTGCGCTTGAAAGTTGACAATTCAACCGTGCGAACCAGCTCTATGCCACACCTCTGAACAGCCGAGCGTGTCGCATGCCATCTCGACGTGTCCGCCGCGCGATGTTTCGGCGACTGGGTAGTCACAAGCCTCCAACTGACGGTTACCGTGCCCGGCCTCCAAGCGTGGTGGCTCCGACAATCCTCTAGGAAGCCCGGCCAGGCCGACCGTGTCGCCGTCCGGCTGCTCATAGGATCGGATCACCGAGGCAAACCTCGTGCCCAAGATCAAGAGCCGGAGTTAAGAAATTGGGACTGTTCCGCAAGCACCGGACGGAGCCAGCGGCGAAGGCAATGAAGGAGCCAGACCCTAGCGCTGGCTCATTGGAAGACCGTGCTCGTGCGGCAGCCGCACAAGAAGCCGCAGAGCGGTCAGTCGGCGCGCGCGCCGCAGCTGAAGAGCAAGACCGCCAGCGGCAGAGTCTGATTGCCACCGCCATACGTGAGGTAGAGCACGTCCTCGCTCACGAGACCCAGCCGACTGACTGGACGGCATGCGAGGAGTTTGAGAGTGAGGTGGGGACTTGCAAACGGGCCTACGCCACCATCCAGGGCGTACAGGTCCGCTACAGCGTCCGAGGGCCCGAGGTGCTCCCGCCGGAGGGCGTCTGGACGAAGCTCACCCTGTCTCAGTTCGGCCGCGCGCTGGAGAGTACGGGCGGGTCGTGAAGGCTGGCGGAAATCGTCGATGACCTCCAGGCGGCCCTGGAACAGTTCGCCGCTATCGCAACATCGCTCGGAACCGCGGACACGCCGCCACATTAACGAGGGCGGGAAATGCGCTGCCTGCCTGCGGCGTAGAACCGCATTGCCACCAATTCCGTAACGAATATGGAGGTGCGTGTTTATCGTGGCGGGTTGTGGCGCATATGGAGTCGGCGAGGGCGGTGCCGGCGGGTTTTCGGTGCGCGCGGGTGATCTGGCCACAGGTTCGCCGCAGGTGCTGGACCAGCAGCAACGCTGTGAGCAGGAGGCGACGGCTGTGACCGCGGGGCGGGCGGCCCCCTGCTGGGGCCGGCCGCCGGTCAGGCGGTTTGCCGGGGTGGCCCGTGGGAGTGCAGGGTGCGTCCGTCGGGTGCGGTGGCGGTGCGGGTGCCGTCGGGGTGACAGGCGATCGTCCAGCCCCATCGATGGATCGCGATGAGGTGGTGAAATCGGCACATCAATCGGAGGTTTCCCAGGCTGGTGGGACCACCCTTGGCCCACGGGATCAGGTGATGCACCTCGCACACGGAGGGCGGCTGGGCGCAGCCCGGAAACTGACAGTGCTTATCCCGCTGGATGACGGCGGTACGCAGGTGGGGTGGGATGGTGCGGGTGGTGCGGCCGAGGTCCAGTGGCTGGCTGGGGGTGTTGAAGGGGGCGCCGAGGACGGTGCCGCGTAGGTGGGAGGCGAGCCCGCCGGGCCCGGACAAAAGGTCGAGGCTCCAGCGCAGCATCGTGGCTTGCAGCCGTTGCCGGGTGGCCTCCAGGCAGCCGGATATCCCGCAGTCATGCTCATCCGCTGTGGCGGGGGCACCGCCGGGGCCCGGGGGGTGACCGGTGCCGGGGAACGGGACGTAGCCGGGGCCCGGAGCGTGGCCGGAGCCGGAGCCCGGGACGGAGCCGGGGAACGGGGGGTGGCCGGGGCTGGCGGCTGGCCGGTTCGCCTCGTGGCTTTCCCGCGGCCCGTCCGCGTGGTCTTCTTGCGGCCCGGCGGCATGGTCTTCCTGCGGCACATCGGTGTGGCTTTCCGGCCGGCCGTCCGCCTGGCTTTCCGGCCGGCCGTCCGCCTGGCTTTCCGGCCGGCCGTCCGCCTGGCTTTCCGGCCGGCCGTCGGCGTGGTTTTCCTGCGGGCCGCCGGTGTGGCCGTGGGTGGTGAGCCACACGGTCGTGAGCTGGTCCAGCACGGTCCAGTTGATCTGCCCGGTCACGATGGTGGTGAGCACCGCGTCGCAGGCGGCGGCCTCGGCGGCCGGGCCGGTCAGGTACGCCGATCCGGGCCCGGCCGCCGCCCGCGCGGGGGTCCAGGCGCGTTCCAGCACCGACCCGCCGCGCAGGTCGTTCAGGTCGATGTGGAGGTTCAGGTGCGGGGGCTGGCCGTCCCGGCCGGGGATCACGTGCCCGCTGATCAGCCGCCGGCAGGCTTCTTCGATCGCGTCGTGGCGGCGCTGCGCGGCGGTGCGGGTATCTTCCGGCCCCGCCCGCTGCCCCAGCGCGTCCAGCACCACCGTCAACGCGGCCGCGCACGCGGGGGTCAGGTCCCCCTGGATGCGCCCGGCGCCGCCGAACGTGGTGTCCAGCCACAGCGCCCGTTCCTCGAACCCGTCGTGGTCCCGGTCCGGGGAGGTCTGGGCGCGTTCGAGCATCTCCCGCGCCAGCCGCGCCAGATCATGCTGATCCGCCCCGCCCAGCAGCGCCGCCAGCAAGATCCCGTCCGCGTCCTCGCGCAGAGCTTCGGGGAGCTTGTCCGTCCAGTCGCAGATCAGCCGGGCCAGCGAGACGGGAAGCTGGCCCTGCGCGAGCGCGGCCGCGATCACCGGATGCGCGCCCAGCCGCCGCGCCCACCCCGCCGCCGCGGCGGCGGCGCCCCTGGTGACGCGGGTGATCGCGCGCAGCCAGGACCCGGGCCCGTAATACCCGTCCGCCTCATACCCCCGCTGGGCGGTAAACACCGACAGGATCCGCGCCCGCGCCGCGGTGTGCTGGGCTTCGGCGTGCTCCAGCCCGATCAGCGCCTCCGCCTGCGCGGCCGTGGCGAGGCTGCCCGCGTCACAGCCGGCGAGGTAGCCCAGCCCGGCCCGCACCATCGCCAGCGCCTGGCCGGTACTGGACGGCGCGGCGGGCTCGGTGGCGGTGCACATGGGGCGGGTCACCTCCCCGGGGGGCAGGAACGGTCCGTTACTCGATTACTAGTTCGATAGTACCGAGAGGGTCCGACAGTTCCGGGGGCCGCACGGCCCGGGCCGGAAAAAGCCGGAAAAAGAAGGAAAGAAAATCCTCGCCACCGTCGGCCCACGGTTCTGGAGCCTAGCGATCCAAAGGATCGCTTCAGGAGCGCATTCCCGCCTGCCGTCCGGCCGGGAGGCGGCCACGTCGCTCGGTGAGGCGATGGTTGTAACAACAACACTAAATTAACGGCGCCCGGAGCAGGAAGCACGGCTACTTATCGGGTTTACGAACATCCCACGGCCAGCGGTTAGGTGCCGGACGCGCCAAGGGGCGCTCACCACACGGGATCGGCCCTTGGCTATCGGTCAGTGGCAGGTCTCAGGCGCCCGTCTTAACCCGGCGGGTGAACTCCTGCCAGCCCTCGCGGCTGAACGCGAGCTTCGGTCCGTCCGGGTTCTTGCTGTCGCGTACGGCGACCGCGCGGGGGGCGCTGCCCACCTCAACGCAGTTCCCGCCGTTGCCGGTGCTGTAGCTGGCCTTGCGCCAGGCGATGCGGTTCAGGTCCATGTCTTGGCTACTTCCTCTACCAGCTCACGGGAGGCGTTCCGGGGCAGCGCCTCCGCCGTCAGCGTATCCCACATGATGCTGACGGCCTCGATGTCGTCGGCGTCTTCGATAATCTGTCCGCGCGACGCTGTGTCCTGGTAGACGACGGGCGCGGCCTTCTCAAACTCCGCGATGACGAAGTTGCCGCTCATGCCCTGGTGGGCACCGGCCGACAGCGGGATGACCTGGAGCACGATGTTAGGCCGCCGGGTCGCGTCCGCGACGTGCTGGAGCTGCTCGCCCATGACCTTGGGACCGCCGATCGGGCGGCGCAGCACGCCCTCATCCAGGATGACCCACAACATGGGCGGCCTTTCCCGGTCCAGAATGGCCTGCCGTGCCAGGCGCGCAGTGACCATCTCCTCAATCTCGTCGGCCGTGGCCATGAGCTGGGTGCTCAGCATGGCCCGCGCGTATTCCTCGGTCTGGAGCAGGCCGGGCACGGCCACGAGCTCGAACGTGCGCAAAGCCTTGGCCCTGGCCTCGGCATCCAGCCAGCGATCAAACCAGCCGGGGAAAGACCCGCTCTTGAGGTGGTCTCTGAGCGGCCACGCCGGCCACGCTGGCCACGCCGGCCACGCTGGCCACGCCGGCCACGTCGCCCACGCCGGCCGTGCACGTGCAGGCCGCCGCGCTGCGCGCCGCCTTCCCGCAGTACGCCGTTAGCGTGGTCACCCGATGGAACGACAAGCCCCGGTTCGAGGTTGTCAGCCGGGACGGCGGCGACCCTTACTGCCTGATCAGCGACGATGCGCGGGAGATATGGGACGCCCTGCGCAACGGATGATCACCCAAACTCCGCGCGGGTAGCCGTCCTGCCGCCCGCGCGGGCCAGCGCAGGTGCCGGGCACCCGGGGCACGGGGCGGACGGCCGCCGTCCCGTGCGGCCCGGCACCTGCCCGGGGACGCCATGACACTTACTGCCCGCCCCGGCCGGCGAACTGAATCCGGGCTGGGCCGTCACCACCGATCGAGGAGCGGCAGAAGCTCCGACAGACGGGTGATCACCGCGTCCGGGACGGCCCCCTCGAACCGCGGCACCTCGCTGTGCGGGATGAGCACGGCGCGCATCCCGATGCTCTTGGCCCCGTGGATGTCGTCGTACGGGCGGTCGCCGACGAACACGCACGCGGCCGGGTCGTCCACGCCCACCGCCGCCATCACGGCACGGAACGCCTCCGGGTGCGGCTTGGACCAGGCGATCTCGCTGGTGTAGACGGCCGCGTCGATCAGGTCGAGCACCTCATCGCGGAGGAACACCCGCTCGTGCGCGCTGCGTGGCCACATCGTGTTCGACAGCACGCCCACCTTGATGCCCCGGCGGCGCAGTTCGCGCAGCAGCGGGGGCGCCTCCGGGTCGGTCAGCGTATGCGGGTCCCAGGTCTCGAAATACCCGGCCAGCAGGGCGTCCGTCGGCTCGACCCCGGCCCGCTCCATGACCTGGTCCAGCGTGGCGCTGACGTGGTCGGCCGCGGCGGACAGCCACAGCTCGTGCTCCGCGGCACAGATGGTGGCGGCCACCCGCGCCGCCTCGCCCTCGGGGAAGTGCGGCGCGCACACGGATCGCCACAGCGCCTCATGGTCGACGGTGTGCCACGGGGTCAGCGTCCCGCCCCAGTCGAAGATCACCGCCCGTATCGCCACATTTAACATCCTAGAAGCCCATCGATACGGCTCCTGCCTTCTCTTTCCCCCGGGGGGTCGTCACACTGGTAAACGTGCATGATTTCGATCTTCTGGTGATCGGCTCGGGTCCCAGCGGGCAGAAGGCCGCCATCGCGGCGGCCAAACTCGACCGCCGGGTCGCGCTCGTGGAACGGCCGGAAATGATCGGCGGGGTGTGCCTCAACACCGGCACGATCCCGTCCAAGACGATGCGGGAGGCGATCCTCTACCTGACCGGGCTCGACCAGCGCGAGATGTACGGCCAGAGCTACCGGGTCAAGGAAGAGATCACCATCGGCGACCTGATGGCGCGCACCCAGCACGTGGTGAGCCGGGAAAACGACGTGGTGCGCAGCCAGCTGACCCGCAACCGGGTCACGATCCTGCCCGGCCTGGCGCGCTTCACCGAGCCGCACGTGCTCGAGATCGACCGCAACGAGGGCCTGGACCGCCGGGTCAGCGCGGCCAACATCGTGATCGCGACCGGGACGAGCCCGGCCCGCCCGGCCAGCGTCGCCTTCGACGAGCGGACCGTCCTCGACTCCGACGGGATCATCCATCTGCGGCGGGTCCCGCGGTCCATGGTCGTGGCCGGCGCCGGGGTGATCGGGATCGAGTACGCCTCCATGTTCGCCGCGCTGGGCACCAAGGTCACCGTGGTCGAGCAGCGGGAGCGGATGCTGGAGTTCTGCGACCTGGAAGTCGTCGAGGCGCTCAAGTACCACCTGCGCGACCTCGCCGTGACGTTCCGCTTCGGCGAGACCGTCTCCGCGGTCGAGGCCCACCCCGAGGGCGCGATCGCGTACCTGGCCAGCGGGAAGAAGATCCCCGCCGAGACCGTGCTGTACTCCGCGGGCCGGCAGGGCATGACCGACATGCTCAACCTGGACGCGGCCGGCCTGTCCGCGGACAAGCGCGGCCGGATCAAGGTCAACGAGTTCTTCCAGACCGAGGTGCCGCACATCTACGCCGTCGGTGACGTCATCGGCTTCCCGGCGCTGGCCGCCACCTCGATGGAGCAGGGCCGGCTGGCCGCGCACCACGCCTGCGGGGAGCCCGTGCCCACGGCGCACACCATCCAGCCGATCGGGATCTACAGCATCCCGGAGATCAGCTTCGTCGGGCAGACCGAGGACCAGCTCACCGAGGAGTGCGTGCCGTTCGAGGTGGGCGTGTCCCGCTACCGCGAGCTGGCCCGCGGGCAGATCATCGGCGATTCCTACGGCATGCTGAAACTGCTCGTCTCACCGGACAGCCGCAAGCTGCTCGGCGTGCACGTGTTCGGCACCGGCGCCACCGAGCTGGTGCACATCGGCCAGGCGGTGATGGGCTGCGGCGGCACGATCGACTACCTGGTCGACGCGGTGTTCAACTACCCCACGCTGGCCGAGTCCTACAAGGTCGCCGCGCTGGACGCGACCAACAAGATGCGCGAGATCACCCGCATGTCCAGCGACGTCGCGCCGTCCACGCTGCCCGCTTTATGACCTCTGGCCCGTGCTGATGTGACCTACGGCGCAATCGCGGCGGAATAGCTGGTGTGGCAGAATGTTAGACAGTACAAAGCGTGCTCCGGGGTCGGTGAAACTCCGAACCGGCGGTGACAGTCCGCGACCCAGAGACCCGTCAGGGGATTTGGCTGATCCGGTGGAACTCCGGGACCGACGGTTAAAGTCCGGATGGGAGGCAGCACGCGCGCGGCCGGCATCAGCCTGCCGCGCCTGACGCGCGTTTCCGCCCGCGCATCCCCCGGAGCCAGAGCTCCGAGGAGGAAACGCGGATGTTCACCGGCATCGTGGAAGAGCTCGGCGAGGTCGTCGCCGTCGATGATCTGGGTGACGCGGCGCGGCTGACCGTGCGCGGTCCCCAGGTGACCGGCGACGTGGCGGGCGGCGACTCCATCGCGGTCAACGGTGTCTGTCTCACCGTTTCCGGGCACGCCGGCGGCACGTTCACCGCCGACGTGATGCGCGAGACCCTGACCCGCTCCAGTCTTGGTGCGCTGACGCCCGGGGCCGCGGTCAATCTGGAACGTTCGGTCCGGCTGGAAGATCGCCTCGGCGGCCATCTCGTCCAGGGCCACGTCGACGGCACGGGCACGATCGTGGCCCGGTCCCCGGCCGAGCACTGGGATGTGGTCCGCGTCGGGTTGCCGCCCGGCCTGTCCCGTTACGTCGTGGAAAAAGGCTCTATCGCGGTCGATGGCATCAGCCTGACCGTGGTCTCCGTCGATGACGCCGGCCGCTGGTTCGAGGTCAGCCTCATCCCGGAGACGCTCAAGCGGACCACGCTCGGCGTCAAGCAGCCGGGGGAGACGGTCAACCTGGAGGTCGACGTGATCGCCAAGTACGTGGAGAAACTGCTCGGCGCGCGCAGCGCTCAGGAGCAGTCATGAGCGCCCGGCTGCGCTGCCGGACCCAGGTCCTGGACACCGTCGAGGAGGCCATCGCGGATATCGCCGCGGGGCGCCCGATCATCGTGGTCGACGACGCGGACCGGGAGAACGAGGGCGACCTGGTGTTCGCGGCGAGCAAGGCCACGCCCGAGCTGCTCGCCTTCACGATCCGGCACGCCCGCGGCCTGATCTGCGTGCCGATGCTCGGCGAGGACCTCGACCGGCTGCACCTGCCCCAGATGACCAGTGACAACCAGGAGCACATGGGCACCGCGTTCACGATCAGCGTGGACGCGCGCACCGGGATCACGACCGGGATCTCCGCCGCCGACCGGGCCCGCACCATCCAGCTGCTGGCCAGCCCGGATGCCCAGGCCAGCGACCTGGTCCGGCCCGGCCACCTCTTCCCGCTGCGCTACACCCGGGGCGGCGTGCTGCGCCGCGCCGGGCACACCGAGGCCGCGGTCGACCTGGCCCGGCTGGCCGGGCTGCCGCCCGCAGGGGTCGTCACCGAAGTCGTCAACGAGGACGGCACGATGGCCCGGCTGCCCCGCCTGCGCGAGTTCGCCGACGAGCACGGGCTCACGCTCATCTCCATCGAGCAGCTCATCGCCTACCGGCGCCGCACCGAGCCGACGGTCACCCAGATGGCCCGCACCCGGCTGCCGAACGCGTACGGCGAATGGCAGGCCTATGGCTACGTGAGTACCGTCGACGGAACCGAGCACATGGCCCTGGCGCTGGGCGACCTCGGCGACGGCGAGGGCGTCCTGGCCCGGGTGCATTCCGAATGCCTGACCGGCGACGTGTTCCACTCGCTCCGCTGCGACTGCGGCGCCCAGCTGGAGGCGGCGATGTCGCTGATCGCGGCGGAAGGCCGCGGCGTGGTGCTCTACCTGCGCGGGCACGAAGGCCGGGGCATCGGCCTGATCAGCAAGCTGCGCGCCTACCAGCTGCAGGACCAGGGCTCGGACACGGTCGACGCCAACCTGGAACTCGGGCTGCCGGTCGACGCGCGCGACTACTCCACCGGCGCGCAGATCCTCAGCGACCTCGGCGTCCGGTCGGTCCGGCTGCTGACCAACAACCCGGCCAAGGTCGAGGGCCTCACCGACTTCGGGGTCGACGTCACGCCCGTCCCGCTGCCCGTGCCGGTCACCGTGCACAACCTGCGATATCTCGCCGCCAAACGAGACCGGCTCGGCCACACGATAGACAACCTCCCGCCGAACGGGACGGTGTCGACGTCCGACTCAGAGCCGGGGGCCGCGCCCATCATGGAGTCAGCGTGAGCGGCGAGGGGCGTCCCGTCCTGGATACGGTCGACGCCACCGAGCTCACCCTGGCCATTCTCGGCACCCGCTGGCACGCAGAGGTCACCGATGCCCTGGTGGAACGGGCCGCCGCCGCCGCGGTCGCCTGCGGCATCGACGATCCGCTGGTGCTGCGGGTCGCCGGGGCGGTCGAGCTGCCGGTGGTGGCGGCCGAGCTGGCCCGCTACAACGACGCCGTGGTGTGCGTCGGCGCGGTGATCCGCGGCGGCACCCCGCACTTCGAGTACGTCTGCGACGCGGTGACCGCGGGCCTGACCCGGGTGGCCCTGGACGCCGGAACGCCGGTCGGCAACGGGGTCCTGACGTGTGACACCATAGAGGACGCCCGTGACCGGTGCGGCCTGCCGGGCAGCCGCGAGGACAAGGGGTGGGAGGCGGTCGTGGCCGCGCTGGATACCGCGCTGCTGCTGCGTTCCATCCGCTGTTCCGGCCCGGACCGGCGTCCCTCCCCGCTCAAGCCGCGTGGTTACGCCGCCGGGGGCTCGCCCCGGCGCTGAGGAATGGCCGCGTCCCCGCTTCGTCCAGCTAAGCAAAGATCCAGAAAGGTACGCCCCTCCCCATGCTCTCCCTCGTCCTGCCGAAGGGCTCGCTGGAACGGGCCACCCTGGAGCTGTTCGACGCCGCCGACCTGACCGTCCGGCGCTCCTCGGACCGTGACTACCACGCCTCGATCGATGACCCGCGGATCGAGCGGGTCCGGTTCCTCCGCCCGCAGGAGATCCCCTCCTACATCGAGCGGGGCCTGTTCGACCTCGGCATCACCGGCCGCGACTGGATCTCCGAGACCCAGGCCGACGTGGTGTCGCTCGGCGAGCTGCAGTACTCCAAGGCCACCTCGCAGCCGGTGCGCGTGGTCCTCGCCGTGCCGGAGAACGCCCCCTGGCAGACCCCGGCCGACCTGCCGGAAGGGGTCCGGATCAGCACCGAGTTCCCGTCCCTGACCAAGCGGTTCCTGGAGGCGCACGGGGTCAAGGCCGTGATCATCCCGTCCTACGGGGCCACCGAGGCCAAGGTCCCGGACATCGTGGACGCGATCGTCGACCTCACCGAGACCGGCTCCTCGCTGCGCAAGAACGGCCTGCGGATCCTCGACACCCTGCTGTCCAGCTACACCGAGCTGGTGGCCAGCGCCGCGGCCTACGCGGACCAGGCCAAGCGCGCGGCCATGGAGGACATCGCGCTGCTGCTCCGCGGCGCGATCCAGGCCCGCGGCAACGTGCTGCTCAAGCTGAACGTCCCCGCGGACAAGCTTCCCGCGGTGACCGAGATGCTGCCCGCGCTGTCCTCCCCGACGATCCTGTCGCTCGCGCGCGGCAACATGAACGCGGTCGAGACCGTGGTGCCCAAGCGCGGCGTCAACACGCTGATTCCCGCGCTCAAGGCGGCCGGCGCGCAGGACATCCTGGAAATCCCGATTTCCAAGATCGTGGAGTAACTCTGGGGTTCGGCGGTCTGGGCCCGCTGTCCCTCCTTCACCGCTGACCCCAAACCCACCGGTGGCCCCTTCTTCACCATGAGCCCCAGGCTCACCGATCGTTCCCTCCTTCACCACGCGGCCCCGAATCCACCCGCCCGCACCGCCCTCAAGATCCCCTCTGCCTGATCGTTAAATAATCAAAGCCCAGGTAGCGTTGTTGTAGCCATTGCCAACGCTTGAGGTGGTCACGTGCGCGATGTCCTGAACGACATCATGAAGTGCTGGGACGCGGGCGAGACGTTCGGGCTGGCAACGGTGGTCCGCACGTTCCGCAGCGCTCCCCGCGAGCCCGGCGCCGCGCTGGCCGTGTCCACCGACGGCGAGGTGGTCGGCAGCGTCTCCGGCGGCTGCGTCGAGGGCGCCGTGTATGAGCTGTGCAGCGAGGTCATCAGCAGTGGCCGGCCGGTCCTGCAGACGTACGGCGTGAGCGACGACGATGCCTTCGCGGTCGGCCTGACCTGCGGTGGCATCCTCGACGTGTTCGTCGAGCCGGTCAGCCGCGAACTCTTCCCCGAACTCGGTGACCTGGCCGCCGCTGTGCAGCGCGAGGAGCCAGTCGCGGTTGCCACCGTGATCAGCGGGCCCGGTGAGGTCGGTGCGCGCCGTGTGATCTACGCGGACGGGACCACGTCCGGCACGCTCGGCGCGGGCGACCGCCTGGACAACGCGGTCGACGACGATGCCCGCGGCATGCTGGCCCAGGGCCAGACCGCTATCCGGCGGTACGGCACGCGCGGCGAGCGCCGTCACGATGAGCTAGGCGTGTTCGTTAACTCGTTCGCGCCGCCGCCGCGGATGATGGTGTTCGGCGCGATCGATTTCGCGGCGGCCGTGGCCCGGATCGGGAAGTTCCTCGGCTACCGCGTGACGGTATGCGACGCACGGAGCGTCTTCGCCACCGCGGCGCGGTTCCGTGACGCGGATGAGGTCATCGTGGAGTGGCCGCACCGCTATCTGGCCGACGCGGACGTCGACGAGCGCACCGTGATCTGCGTGCTGACGCATGATCCCAAGTTCGACGTGCCGTTGCTGGAGGTGGCGCTGCGCACCCCGGCCGGCTACATCGGCGCGATGGGCAGCCGCCGGACCCACGAGGACCGGCTGGCCCGGCTCCGCGAGGCCGGCCTCACCGGCGCGGAACTGTCCCGGCTGCACTCCCCGATCGGCCTGGACCTGGGTGCCCGGACCCCCGAGGAGACCGCCGTCTCGATCGCCGCCGAGCTCATCCAGCTCCGCTGGGGCGGATCGGGCCGCCCCCTCACCAGCACCGGCGGCCGCATCCACCCGGTAACCGCCGCCCGCGAGTAGCCTCAGCCTGCCCAGCCGGGCCGCCGGCCCGTCGGTAGCCTTGACCGCATGCAGCCGCGCGTCGCCGGGGTTCTGCTGGCCGCGGGGGAGGGCAGCCGCCTCGGCCAGCCGAAAGCCCTGGTCGAGATCGGCGGCCAGCGACTGGCCGACCGCGGCGTTGCGCTGCTTCGCGCCGGGGGAGCGGCTCCCGTGGTCCTGGTGACCGGAGCCGCGGCGGTTGATGTGCCCGGAACGGTCGTCGTGCACAACCCCGCCTGGTCCACCGGCATGGGCTCATCCCTGACCGCTGGGCTGACGGCCCTGCGTTCGCTTCCCCGGGATGTATGCAGCGCCGCCGTGATCGCCCTGGCCGACCAGCCCCTCGTCGGCCCCGAGTCGGTGCGCCGGCTCATCGCCGCGCACACCGGCGGTGCGCGTATCGCGGTTGCCGCCTACGACGGCCGGCCCCGCAACCCGGTTCTCATCGCCCGTGAGTACTGGGACGAGGTTCTCGCCATGGCGCACGGGGACGCCGGCGCCCGCCCGTTCCTTCGTGCCCACGCGGACCTCCTCACGCTGGTCGAGTCCGGCGACACGGGGAGCCCCGACGACATTGACACACCTGACGACCTCGCGCGCGTCGCGAAGGTTCTGTCCCAGGGTGACGAGGCCTGAGTTCACCGAGCCAGCCCTCATCGAATGCCGGCCGGCCCGCAGCGATGAGCAGCGGAGATCAGCAGTGCAATCCAGGCGGCGCGGCTGCGTGGTGCTGCCGGGCGCTACAGGCCGCGGGCCTGCCTGGCCGCGGCTGTCTTGGCTGCTACGTCCTCCAGGTATTGCCGTGCCTGGCCGCGCGTGGTGATGCTCGCGACCCGCGCCATGATCGCGGGATGCTGCTGCGGCGGGGAGAGGGCCAGGTCGTACCGCTGGGCGATGTGCAGGAATCCGGGCAGGGTTCCGTTGTCGACCGGTCCGTCGTCACCTGTTTCCGCGGCGGGCTGCGCTATCACGGGCGTGGCGCGGGGCGCTGGTGCCGGCTCCGGCAGGGTCGCGGGTGCGGGCCGGGGTTCTGGCAGGGAAATCAGCGTCGTCACGTCGTGGACGCGCAGATCGCGCTGGGTCAATGCCGGGAACCCGAATATTTTCCCGGCCGTCGCCGGAATGGAGGCGTGATCGTATGTCCGGTGGTCGATCAGGTTCTGCGGGATGTGCGGCGACACGATCACCGCCGGGACGCGTGGGCCGTACTGCTGGAAGCTGAATCCATACTTGTTCACATCGCCCGGGGTGACCACCTTGTCACCCGGGGATGGCGCACCGCCGGGTACCGCTCCCGCGTGATCGTAGAAGCCACCGTGCTCATCCCAGGTCACGATGAGAAGGCTCGTGTTCCACAACGGAGAACTCCGGAGCGCCTCGTAGGCCGATTTGATCAGCGTCTCACCGGACCGCACGTCGTCGAGCGGATGCTGGGACTGTCCGCCACGGTAGGTGTCGCTGGCCACATCCCCGTAGTTCGGCTCGATGAGGGTGAATTCCGCCGGATAGCTGGCTGCCCCGATGTCGGCCGCGAACTTGCTGTACGGATGGGGATCCCAGGGCGTGATTCCTTTGAGGGCGGCCGCAATGGGGAAGCTTCCGCTGAGCGGTCCCTGATCTCCGTAGTAAATGCGCCAGGTCTGCCGGGCGCGGGACAGCGCGTCGAACAGGCTCCCGTGCTCAAAGCCGAATCCGTCGACGGTCATCCACTCGGCTATCTGCGCGACGTCCGGGCTGTGGTCCAGCCCGCCGGATGAGGCGGCCATCATGAAGAATCGATTGGGCCAGGTCGGCCCGGGCATGGAGGCCCGCCAGCCATCACAGACGGCGAATTCCTGGGCCAGCCCAGTCAGCACGGGAAGCTGCGCCGGGCTGAAGCACTTCATGATCTCGCCGGGGTTGCCCGCACCGCCGGAGCCGGCGTAATCGTCAACGTACCCGGCGTTATTGACCGGCGGATACGCCCCGCCAGAGGGATAGATGGCACCGGGGCCGCAGAGCTGGGCAAGCACGTTGGTGAACTCGTGGCCGGGATCGAGAGGCATCGTCCAGTCGGCCGGCTGGCTGACGGTGTACGTCCGGCCGTTATATACGTTGGACTCGCTGCCGCTTAATCCGCTGATCGCCGTTGGCTGGCCTGTTTCCGCATCCTTCCCCGTGATACCGGAGAAGCCGAGCATGTGATCGAAGGAACGGTTCTCGAGCATAAGCACGAATACGTGCTCAACGCGCTGTGCCGCAGAACTGGCCATAACGTGCCTCCCGGCGCCCGAGGTGTGCCCAGATTCTACTGGCCGGGCGGCGGGTTCGGGCGGGCCGCCGTTCCCGGGGATACGCGGACGCAGCGCCGTCGACGACGGTCACTCCCGGGCCTTCGCCCTCGCCGCTGTCTTCACGCTGGTGGCATTCGCGGCGTCGTTCGTGATCCCCGGGCGGCCCTGAATAATTCAGCAGCCGAATATGCCGCGAAGGTTGGGCAGCCACTCGCAAGCCGGGGCTTAGGTCCCTTCCCGGCCATGCCCTGAGCGATCAGGATGGTTGCGGGGATAATCCATCGGGCTGCTGGAATTGACCGGCCGGAGGTGGCGGCAGGATGGCATCGCCGGAGGTCCGTTCGGGTGCCTCTCTCCCCGGTCCGGCTGAGGCCGGTCATGCGGGCACGCTCGCGGTGAGTGTTCGTGGTCTGGAGAAGTCCTATTCGGGCATGCAGGCTGTCAGGGGTGTCGACCTGGCGATCCGGGCAGGCGAGGTGTTCGCGCTGCTCGGCCCGAACGGGGCGGGCAAGACGACCACGGTCGAGATACTCGAGGGTTACCGGACCCGGGACCGCGGCGAGGTCAGCGTCCTTGGCGTGGATCCCGGGCGTCACCGGGCCAGGCTGAAGAGCCGCATAGGGATCGTGCTGCAGTCCACGGGCATCGACCGGTATCTCACCGTGCGCGAGACGATCGCCATGTATGCCACCTTCTACCCCCGCCCGCGGCCGGTGGATGAGGTGATCCACCTGGTCGGCCTCCAGGAGAAGCGCAATGTCCGGGTGCTCAAGCTCTCCGGGGGGCAGCAGCGCCGGCTGGACGTGGCGGTTGCCCTGGTCGGCAATCCAGAGTTGCTGTTCCTCGACGAGCCGACCACCGGCTTCGACCCCTCGGCCCGGCACGAGGCATGGGAAGTGATCAAGAACATGGCGACGCTGGGCATGACAGTGCTGCTCACCACGCACTACATGGACGAGGCACAGTTCCTCGCCGACCGGGTCGCGGTGATCGCGGCCGGCCGGATCGTGGCCGAAGGGACGCCTGCCACGCTTGGTGACCGTGAGCTGGCCACGGCGCGGATCCGCTACCGGCCCCCGGCTGGCGCGACTGTCCCGGACAGGCTGTTCGCCCCTCCGGGACCGGATGGCTACACCGAGATCACACCTGATGACGTCGTCCAGGCCCTGCACCAGCTCACTGGGTGGGCCATCGATCACCGGGCCCGCCTCGACGGCCTGCAGGTGATAAGGCCGTCGCTGGAGGACATCTATCTCTCGCTCACCGGCCCGTCACCCGGCCCGGGCAGGCAGCCTGCCTCCGCCGGAAAGCAGACCGGGCGCACGGCATGAACGCGGCGGCGCTCACTTTCTCCCAGCTGCGTTACGTGAACAAGGCCTACTGGCGCAGTCCCGCCTCGGCGTTCTTCGCCCTGGTGTACCCGCTCATGTTCCTGGTGATCTTCACATCGATATTCCGTAACTCCACGGTTCAGTTCGGTACGAGGCAGCTGAACGAGGCCACGTTTTACGTGCCTGCCATGGTGGCACTGGCGGTGATCACGGTCTGCTTCAACAACATTGCGGTCGCGGTCACGTTCCAGCGGGATTCCGGGGTGCTCAAGCGCATCAACGGGACCCCCCTGCCCAGCGCATCGTTCTTTGGCGCCCGGATACTGCACGCGGTGCTCGTGTCGGCACTACTGGTGATAGTCACCGCCGCGTTCGGGCGCGCGTTCTACAGCGCTGAGATCCCCACCGGGGTCACCTTGCTGAGGATGCTGGTCATGCTCGCTGTCGGCGCGGCCGCGTTCTGTGCGCTCGGGTTCGCGATCTCGGCGGTCATCCCGAACGCCGACGCCTCGCTGCCAATCGTCAACGCCGTCATTCTGCCCCTGCTTTTCCTGTCCGGGGTCTTCATCCCGCTCGGGAACAACCCGCCCGCCTGGATGCTCTGGATCGGCCGGATCTTCCCGGTCAGGCATTTCCTCAGCGGGATGCAGGCCGGATTCCTCGGCGCCACGTTCAACTGGACCGACGTCCTGGTGGTGGCTGCCTGGGGCGTTGCCGGGCTCCTCTTCGCGATCCGCTTCTTCCGCTGGGAACCCCGAACAGGCTGAGGCGGAACCACCGGGTATATCCGTCAAGGCACGGTGGTCGCGGCCCGGGGCTGAGCTCCTTACCGTCAGCGTCGCACGCGAACCGGCACCGCCGTCGGCCGCCAGTCCATAGTCCGCTACGCGGCATTATGCAGGTGACCGAGGCGCAGCGCGCCTCGAGGCGCGGCGGCCGGCGTGGTAGGCGTGAAAGTGTGCCACTGGGTGATCCCGCTCGTTCCAGTACATGTTGATCACGACCGCGTAAAACGCGCTGACACGCGGCATGCACCGACAACAGCCGCGTCCACGATCGGGTTCTGCTGCAAAGCAGGACCGTTCCTGCGATCGGCATGCTCAACAAATGCAGACAAGTGGCAATCATCCTCGACCCACGGCAAAGACTAATCATCGGCAGTGACTCAGGGTTATCTTCGCTGCTCAACGGTCTATGTGCGGATGAAGCCACGCTCCACCGAGGTTGTGATAACGACACACGTTGTGCAGGCGGCTCCTCGAAGGAGCCGACATGGACGAGGACAACGACGGCAGGTTCCCCGACGACAGCCGGTGAAGGTCCGCTACCCCGCGAAACAAGCAGGAGGAGCAGGGCGACCGGTCGGCGTGGCCGTGGCTACCGGGGTCGATTCTAAGCCAGTGCGGGCCGGACGAGTGGGACGTGTGCGTGGAGGCCCGCGAGCTGGCCACGCTGGACGACGGCAGCCCGGTGCCGGCCGGGACGGCGGATGGGGAACTGCTCTACCCGTGCTGTTTCCGGGACGCCAGCGAGATCCGGCGCGCCACCGATGGGGAGGACCGGTGATCCCGGCGGCGGTGGCGGACAGTTCGCTGTTCTGGCTGCGATCATCGACGGGCTGGCCGCGGTCTACATCCTGCCCACCGTGATCGGCATCGCCCGCCAGGTGGAATGCCTGAGTCTGGTCATCTGTTTGAACGCGATCCCGGTCGGGTGGCCCGCGGCGCTGATCCTCGCCTGCATGATGCCGCGCAAACCGATTCGATAAGGCCCCTTGGGGAATCGCTTACAAGGTTCATCGCCCGGCTGGGCCGAGCCGGGGGCGCCGCGACTGTCGGACTTACCCTCGGGCTGGCCTTCCTCCAACAGCGCCGGATCTGGGATGAGCTCGCATGCCGACCACCGATCACGACTGTTGCAGCATTCCTTGATTGCACGCCGCCCGCGACATGACCGCCTTCGTCGCCTCGGCCGCCCGGTAGCAAGGCGGGCCAGCCCAGGACCTCGAATCGATTCGAGCTCCGACGCGGCGCGACCGGCGATGGTGTCGCGTTCCTCCTTCCGGCAAGGCACACTTGAATCGTGACCGCTGACCAGCTGGAGATGATCTCCACTAACCCGGGGGTGATGCACGGCCAGGCCGTGATCGCCGGAACCCGCGTGCCGGTCAGCGTGATCTTGGACTGCCTGGCCGCCGGCATGACGGCCGAGGAGATCACCACCGAGTACCCGACGGTCACCGTGGCGGGCGTACGTGCTGCCGCCGCCTATGGTGCCGCGCTGGCACGCGAAGAACTGCTCCCGCTGCCGCAGTCACGGTGAAGTTCAAGCTCGACGAGAACCTGCCCGTCTCGTCTACCGCGATCTTGACCAGCGCCGGTCACGATGTCGATACCGTCACTCAAGAGGGCCTGATCGGCGCGCCGGACCGGGACGTTGTCACCGCAGCCACTGCGGCGGGACGGATCCTGATCTCCCTGGACCGCGGGCTGGGCGACATCCGCACCTACCCGCCCGGCAGTCATGCCGGCATTGTCGTGCTGCGCCTGACCGACCAGTCCGCCGCCGCAGCCACTAAGGCAGTCAGCGACCTGGCCTCCCTCACCAATCCTGACAGCCTTGCCGGGGCTGTGGCGGTCCTGTAGTCAATAATCATCAAGCTCCGTCTTGCCAATCAAGGATATGGATGCGCTCCTGAACGCATATTCGGGCGGCAGGCAAGGCGCAAAGGGTCTGAGGGACTTCCTGCTGGGCGGCCTGCCGCGGGCGTTCACCGTCCGTCGCGGCCCAACCCTGCACTGCCCCTGTTCAATGCGGTGCTAACTCAGCTCAGGGTCCCCGGGGCACCGTTGTCTGGCCGGGCGTGTCCGGGCCCGTGGCGGGCCATGCGGACAATGCCGTCGGCCCTTCTGCCGGTTGTCGGGGTAGGCTCTGAATATGAGCGAGAGGCCCGTGACCTTCGGCGAAGAAGTTACCGATCATCAGGTGATCATCCGCGGAGGCCAGGTCGAAGCGGTCGTGGTCCCACTGGAGGAGTATCGCGCGCTGAAGGCACTGGAGCAGCGAGAGGCCGAGCTGTACTGGTCCGTTCACCAGGCGAGATACCCGTCCCGTCCCGGCGATGATGTGCCCGACGGGAAAGTATACGACTCGATGGATGCGCTCATCGCCGACCTCGGTTCGGAGGAATGAAGTACGTCCGGACGCCTGGCTTCCTGGCGGACATCCGGCGCCTTCCCGACGAGCACCGCAAGATGTTCACCCGCGCAGTCCACGAACTGCTGCGTCCCGCGCTGGACGCTGGAGCGCACACCGGCGCTGCACCATGGCCCAGGGCCCTCCGCGTCCACAGGATCGGCAGGGATTACTCGATGACGTGGAGCTTTGCCGGCCCCGACGGCCGGGCGCTGTTCCGGCTGGCAGAAGTGGCAGGCGAACCTGTTGTTATCTGGCTTCGGGTTGGCAATCACGACATCTACAACGATTGACGACCCGCCGGCTGCTGCCTCACGCCGCCCACGAGAACCACGAAAGAACCCTCGCCGAGGCTGTATGACCAGGCCAGGGTCACTCGCCCGTCAGCGCGACCGCGGCCAACCCCGCCCGAACAGCGACAAGGACACCGAAATAATCGTCGCAGCGGCCACCACCTGGCCGGGAAGCTGGGCCTGCCGTTCACTCCCGCCTCTGTTCCCCCAGTTCATCGCCTCCATATGCCAATGCAACCTTGGTCCGCTGTGTCTGTCATAACAACACATTTCGTTTCGGCTAAACCAGGTTCTGTGGTCGCCCGCCCTGAACGGGGAAGATGTCCTCCAGGAGGAGCCTGAGCCGGGCTGGTGGTGCCTCTTCGGGAAAGATCTCGCATACCGAGGCGAGGACTTCATCGACAGTGTGCAGGCCGAGCACCTGCACGAGTTGCCGGATGTCTTCCGCGTCCCGAGGTCTGGCTGCGAGCGCCTTCATGGCCAGCAGATGTTCGGGCGAGGCGGCGAAGACGCGAAGGCCCGGGTGGTCGAACACCCGGGAGGCCGCCGAGTCTCCGTCAGGTGCGACATAGGAACTGGCCTGCTCGTTCAGCCACCAGCGGGGCAGGCCGAGCTCGGCGGCTACGGCCAGTGCTTCCTCAAGGACGATGCCGTGCGGTTTGAAGAGGGCATCAACGTCCCGGGTAGCCCTGCGAGTCGTATGCGAGGGCCATCGCAGCGCCGCCGAATATGTAGATGTCTGCCACCACGCCGCGCCTGGCAAGCCGGTCGCCGAGGCGGCGGAAGGCCTCCTCGATGCCCGCGCGGTCAAGCAGTGGAGAGGGATCGCTCACGCCGCGTCGATCTCGTAGTCGGCGACGAACACGCCCCGCCTGCGGAGCGCGGCCGGGGCATGCACGAGCGCCTGCGCGCGCGCCCGGCGTATCGAACGGGAACCAGAAGCGCCGCAGCCCGCGAGATGCCGACCACCCAGGCGCGTCCTCGCCGTCTCGCATGGCCAGGTGTTCGGCCAGTCCTGCAAAGAGCACATCCCAGCGCTCATCGCCGGTCGCTCCCGGCGCATCTGCGAGCAGCCGGTAACGCGTCTGTATCGGCTCCTGGTGATATTCCTTCAGGAACTCGACCACCAGCCGCCATCGCGTGTCGAAGTCTGGCTCAACCGCGACCAAGCGGGCAAGCTCAGCGAGGCTTATCGGCTGGTAATTCACAAAGACAGGGTAGCGAACGGTGCCCATCTCACACTCCGTCCCAGGGACGTGCCCTCTGAAAGAGCACGCCGTTCAGGTCGCGGTCGCGATCAACCTGCCTCCTGAGGAAGTCCCGTGGGAATCCAACCCCGATGGCACTGACTGGCTGGCAAACGAGCTACGGCTGAGCAAGGGCGGCTTCATGTACTTCTGGCGGTCGTATCTGGACCCGGTATGGAATCACTACATCCGCGGTCCGGTGCAGATCTGGTCTGTCGCTGGCGGCGTCGACGCGATCGGCGACCAGCAGCGGTACGGGATGGCGAAAACGGTGACGCTGGCCGCCCAGGCCCAGGGCGTGGACATCGGCGATCCCATGACCCTGGTCGGCTTCCTCAACGATGTCCAGGCAGGCCAGGCAGTGCTTGACGAGGACCTGGTGGGGCGTGTGCTGGAGCGGCAACTCGGCCTCCCCTCACCGGCCCAGGAGCGGAAATTCGCTCAGCTGCCGGTGAAGCTCCCAGCCCCGGAGGAGCTCACCGCAGCGGCCGGATGCAGTAAGGTCCTGGGCCAGTTGCGTGCTTTCGCGAGTGGCTGGGGCCGAAGGGCCGCACGCTCACAGCGGCCGGGAACATCAGGCCCGCAGACGCCAAGGAGCTGATATCGCTGCTCGGAACCGGCGATGAGGGCCTGGCCTTCCGCAGCGCCTCCGATCTCCCGGGCCTGGACCTGGTCGTGAACTGGGCGAAGACGGCGCGTCTGGTCCGCCGGCAGGGCCCGCGTCTGGTGCCAGTGGCAAAGGCGCGGCCGGTGCTCGCCGACGCGGATGCCCTCTGGCATGCCGCGTTCGAGGCGGCGTTTGATCTCGGCGACGCTGTTTGCCGTCCACTCTGGGCGGATGAGCCGCCCTCGCCGCTACGGCTCCTCTACGACGTGGTAGTGCCCGACGTGATGGCCACGATCTACAGCATGGAAGAGCCGGTTCCGGTGGCCCGGCTCGCGGAGTCGGTCTGGGACTCGGTCCGGGCTCACTTCGACGTGGACTCCCTCAGCCCGATCACGCAGATTGGCCTGCGGATGCGCGTTGATGACGACCTGGAGCATATCTTCGACGTATTCCAAGCTCTCGGCGCGGTGGCCTCGGTCCATGACCTGGCTGGCGAGGTGTTCTCTGAAGACCTGGACGAGGGCGTCACGATGCCGTCCGGGGCCGTAGTGCCGTTCGCCGGTGAGCGGGCCGCCGCCCTGCGGGAGCAGTTGACGGCACCGGGACGCCTGGTGAGCCTCACACCGCTCGGCACCCGCGCGATGCGGCAGCGTATGCTCGCGGAAGGCAGGGAGGCGGGGCTCGTGGGTGAACTCGCGAACGCCTCGCCAGCCGAGTTGCTCGGCACGGTGGCTCAGCATTACACGCCAGCGACCGCAGCGGAGGAGATCGCAGTCTGGCGGGCCGCCCGTGGCGGCTCGCTGGATCCGCTCGTCCGGGCGATCCGCGACTGCCCGTTCCTCTGCCGGAAGGCCGCGATGCTGGACGTTCTCGCCGGCGGTATACCGGAGGGAGACGAACTGCTGGCCAGCCTGCTGCGCGACCCGGAGCTGGGCCTGGTTGTCCTGCTCGTGCAGAAACGGGATCGCAACCCCGATGAGGTAAGCCCGGAGGAAGCCGCGTGGCTGATGGCCGGGAGCATCCTGGAACTGCTGGAGATCGGGGGCCCGGATACGGTACGGGCACAGCTCGAAGAGCTGCCCCGCCCCCAGCGGGCGGATGTGGTCCGCGCCGTGTGCGACTCCAGCTATCCCGTACGCGGAACGCTAGACGACTTCCGGGTCCTGGTCGCCGAGCCGATCCTCAGCGCGCCGCCCACGCTGCGCGCCGCCCCGAACGCCTCCGCGCGAGGTCCCCGGCGGCCGAAACGCCGCAGTCGCTGATCCCACGGATCTGGCTCTGTGAAACGTCAAGGCGGGCCAGGTGCTCGTCATGATTACGGCCAAGATCCAACTGCCCCTTGACTGCGCGCCGATAAGTGCGGCCAGGTCCCCGCGGATATGCATGCTCTCAGCGCCTCGCACCGCCGCCCATCTCCAGCCCGGCAAAGCCTCGAGTCCGAGGCAGTACCCGTAAGCTGTTTCGGCAGCTCAGAGCACATATCTGCGTATGCAGCCGCAATCCATGATGCAAACGATAATGACACACATTGTCCGCCCGGCTCCAAGAAGGAGCCGGCATGCACGACTACGACGAGGACAATGACGGCAGGTTCCCCGACGAGAGCCCGGTCGAGATCCGCTACCCCCGCAGCAAGCAGGAGGAGCAGGGCGACCGCGAGCACTGGCCGTGGCTAGCTGGAACAATTGTGGAGCAGTGCGGCCCCGACGAATGGTACGTCTGCATCGAGGTCCGGGAGCTGGCCGTCCTTCGCGACGGCCGGCGCGCTCCGCGCGGCACAGCCAGCCGTAACCTCTACTACATCAGGCGCGGGCGTGTCGGCCTCGAATTTGCTTACGAACGGATCGGCCAGTTCAGCGACGAGCCGGTCCAGATGGTTGCGGGAGATCCCGGTGAAGGCAGGATGAGACAGGGCCGCAGGGCCTTCTTGATCCACACAATCAGCAGACCGTGCAGCCCTTCGACTTCTCGATCAAGCCGCCACGCGGCATCGCATCAATACACCACTATTGACCGCAAGGTCGTTAGACGAGTTCGGAGCACCAAGCCATCAGGACGTCGGCGGGTGGCGATCCCGATTTTCACGTACGGCACGGGCGTCACGACAGAGTCATCGCGGACTCTGAGGGAGTCCACTCGATATCCCTATCCGTGGCATGAACCCACCACGACGACTCCACCAAACCCGGGGAACATCAGCCGCTCCAACAAAGCGGGGGGGGAAGTCAGGGTCGAGGTCAAGCGGCGGGTGTCGACGGGCTGGTCAGTCGAAGAGCTGGGCCACCCTGGTGGCGGCGGTCCGGCCGACGGTGCGGCCGGCTCGGGCGGCCGGGGCGCGGGTGTCGACGGCGAGCGGGTTGGCGAGCGCTGACATGGAGTGCTGGTCGGCGTAGACGACCTCGACGTGTGAGTTGCTCAGTGTGTCGAGTTCGGCTCGCAGATCGCCTCCCAGACTCCGACCCGGGGTGTCAGCCAGGGTCGGGGTGATGAGCAGGATCTGATCGGCGCCGGCTGCCAGGTCGGCGTTAGTGCTGGAGCGGACACCGCCGTCGACGTAGCGGTGGTCGCCGATACTGGCGGGGGGCCAGATACCGGGAACGGCGCAGCTGGCGGCGACCGCGTCAACCAGCCTGACGCCGCTGTCGCGGGTGAAGATGACGACCTCGCCGGTGACTGCGTCGACGGCGGGGATCCGCAGGTCTCGCTCGGGCCAGCCGGCGGCTGGCAGCCGCGCGGCGATCACTGCGCGCCGCTTGGTCTCGGGCACCGTGGACGCGGCCAGCGCGAAGGCACCCACGCGCCGGCGCCGGTCCATCTCATCGACCGCGCCGGCGACCGCGGCGCCGAAACGGCTCGTGAACTCGGTCAGGTCGAGCTTGACCTCGATTTCGGCGGTGTCGGCGGAAAGCTGCGCGTCATACAATTCGTCCAGCGGTGTGCCGCTGGTGATCTGGGCGGCCACGCTGGAGCCGGCGGAGGTGCCGATCACGGTGTCGGCGCCGATGATCTTCTGGGCCAGTCCGGCGTCCGCATCGGCCAGTCCGCGCAGCACTCCGAGCTCCCACGCGAGGGCGGCGGGACCGCCGCCGGCCAGAACAAGGGTCATACTCATTCGGGGCATTCCTTCGATTGGCTGAGTTCAACGTCTGATGGTCAGGGCAGCTGCCAGAGCTTGCGTATGGATCTGGACTCGCGTCACCGACGACGAACACTGCACTCCACCGATCAGGTCCCAATGGTGAGGTCGTCGGAGCGTCCGGCTTCGAGGCGCGGCCACTGGGCGATGGGGCGCCCGCCCGGCCACTCTGGCTGCCAGGTGGGCGAGCCGCTGCTAGTCCGCGTGTAGGTGCACTGTTGTGGCCAGCCGGGGGGCGAGTCCTCCCAGCTCTCCTGACGCCCGTACACGGTGAGGTCCATGAGCGCGTAGTTGTAGTCAACTGCCTCGACGCCGCGGCCGGTCGTCCAGTAGGTCTCGAAGACGCGGTCGCCGTCCCGCACGTAGCACACGAGGTGCATCATGCCAATGCGGCGCCCGGCGAGGAGCGTGTCGAGGGAGGCCTGTGCTGAGTACCACGGCAGGTCCCAGCCCATGAAGTCGTGGTAGCGGATGCTTTCGTCGTAGGGTCCCTGGCAGAAGACCGCGTAGGTGATGTCGCGGGAATACAGGTAGGACAGCTCCGCGACCTGAGTGGTAACCCACGTGCAGCCTTCGCATTGCTCGGCCGCGGGTTGGTCGGCCCACCACATGAAGTAATAGGCGATGAGCTGCCGGCGCCCTTCGAACGCCTCCAGCAGGGTGAGCGGCCCCTGCGGGCCGGTCAGCGTGAGGCTGGCGTCTACCTCGACCATGGGCAGGCGCCGCCGGGCCGCGGCGATCGCGTCGCCTTCCCGGGTGTGCGCCTTCTCCCGGACCCGCAGCCTGTCCAGTCCGGCCTGGAAGGTGGCCCGGTCGACGGCCGCGGGCAGGCTCGGCGCGCTGGCGGCGGGCCCGCCGGGGCTCGTTGATTCATCCGTCATGACTGTCTCCTCTTATTGGTCCGGCGACAATGCCCGTCGGGCGGCCCTGGTGTTACCTTCACTCCGTTTGTCCGTTCGCGATCCTGGCGTGCTGCTGGTGCCCTGCCCGGGTACCGGCGCGGGAGCTGATGTGGGCAGGGACTGGGATGCCGGGCGGGAGGGCCGGATCGGGGATGGGTTGCTGCCAGGTGGTGGCCAGCGGCAGTTCGCCCGCCCACAGGCCCAGCGCAGCATCGGGGCTGTCGCCGTCGTCGGGCGGGCCGGTGCGGATCTTCACCGAGGCCTCGTCCAGCGAGAGCGCCAGCAGCCGGACCGCGGCGAGTTCCTTGCGGCTGGGCCGGCGGGCGTAGTCCCACTGGCCGGGCGCGACGTGCTCGGTGATGCAGCGCAGCCCGGTGAGCCGTCCGGCGGGGTCGGTGACCAGCCGGGGCTGCCCGTAGATCATGGCGCTGCGGTAGTTGATGGTATGCTCGAACACCGACCGGGCCAGCACGAGGCCGTCGGTGAGGGTGATGGTGACGCATACCGGGGCTCCGGCAGTGTTCAGGCTCTGGCTGGCGACCGACCCGTGCAGGTACAAGGTGTCCGCCGCGAACCCGTACACGGTGGGGACCACCATCGGCCACCCGCCGGTGATCACCCCGAGGTGGGCGACCAGCCCGGCGTCCAGCACCGCATACAAACAGTCCCGGTCTACCTGCCCCAGGTGCCGGAACCTGCGGTGCCGGGTCCGCTCGGTCGCCGACAGCGGCAGCCTCCCGCCGGCAGGACTATTAGTCGCGGGCACGGTCTGGGACGGGCTGGCTGTCAGGGCATCGCGCCTGCCTGGCACCGTGTCAGCCGTGATGGGCAGGTCCGGGGATGGTGCGCTCATGGCTGTCTCCTGTTGAGCTGAGCGTTCAGGCCCGTTGCCTGGGGCGGGCCAGGCGCAAGCCGGGTTCTCGTCGCGGGTAAGTCCTGGCGGGTCAGCAGGAACACCGGAAACTGCCGCATGGTCCTGGCCTGGGCGTCGGCGAGCTGGGGGTATGCCGAGACCAGCTTCGGCCACAGCTCGGCGCGGGCGGTGTCGTCCAGCTCTTCCGCCAGGACCGTGAACGCCTGGGCACCGGCCTCGGCGGTAATCTCCGGGTGGGATTTGAGGTTGTAGTACCAGTTCGGGTGGGTGGGCGATCCCCCGTTGGCGGCCCAGATCGCGAACCGGCCGCCTGGCTGGGGGTGATAGGCCACCGGGGTGACGCGCTCGATCCCGGACCTGGCGCCGATGTGGTGGATGAGGATCAGCGTGATGCCCGCCCAGGGCCCGCCGACGCGTCCGTGGTTCGCCCGGAACTCTTTGATGATCTCGGTGTTATAGTCACTGGCCCCGCCCGCAGCCAAGTTCGCCATGATCTCCTCCGGTACGCGTCACTGGTTGTGGTATTCGTCATGGCGGCGCGGCCAGCTCATGGGCTGATCGCCTTCGTCGCGGCCTTTGGGCGCGCGGTCAAGGATCGCGTAGTAGCCCATCAGGAACTCCGTGCCGCGGGCGTAGCAGGAGTAGCCGTGGTAGACGCGTTCCGATCCGGTGACTGGTCATTGTGCTGTCTCCCTTGTATGTCCCGCATCGTTTGTATGTCCCGCATCGTTTGTATGTCCCGCATCGTTCGAGATGGACGGAGCCACCGATGTGACCTCACATTGGTGGCGTCGGGGTCTGCTGCGTCGGTTCGAGCATCGGGCTGATGGCGACGCTGATGGGTACAACCCGTACACCGCGACGCCCACCAATGCCCACACCGCCAGGTACGACCCGACGAACAACGGCACCGCCCGCACCCGGCCGCTGACATGAGCGCGCCGCACCTCAGGGACCGCGCCCGGCAGCATCATCGTGGCCATCATCGCCACCCACACGCCTGCAAATACTCCGAACGAACCACGCCGGGTGGCAACCTCATGTCCATCCCGTTCATCTGCCGGACCGCGACCACCCAGCACACGGCGGCCAGCTCCAGCGTCGCCGCCAGCGCGGCCACCGTCACGGCTGCCCGGGCGCCCGGCGTGTCAGCCGAATGGGAAGCCAGCGCCGCATCCTCCCGGCTGCCGGTAGCCTGACGGCGCCACTGTCCCCACCCGGGAAGCCTGCCCCCTGGCCCGGCGTTCACCGTCATCCCTCCCGGTGCTTACTCGGCGACGGACGCCGCGTCCAGGAGCGCCGCGTTTTGGCGTTCGAGTGCCTTGGCGACGCCGGTGCGCCAGCCTTCGGCCAGCGCCTGGGAGAAGGGGTCGGGGAAGATGTCCTCCTCGCCGTCGTCGATCCCGTCGAAGATGGCCCGGGCGACCGATTCCGGGGAGGACTTGGGGATGTCGAGGTCCCGGACCATGTCGGTATCGACCGGGCCGCTGAGGACGGAGTGCACCCGCACCCCCCGCCGGGCCAGCAGGATGCGCAGCGACTGGGCCAGGTTGAACGCAGCCGCCTTCGAGACCGAGTAGGCCGGGGTGAGCGGGATCGGGGCCAGGGCCGCGACCGACCCGATGGTGACGATAGCTCCCCTGGAACGAGTCAGGGCCGGAAGAAATGCCTGGATTACGTCGTAGGTGCCGTAGAAGTTGACGGCAAGGTGCCGTTCGAGTGCGGCACGATCACTCAGGTCGTCGTACAGGAACACGCCGGCGTTGTTGATGAGGATGTCCAGCGATTCGACCTGGCCTGCGGCTTCCTGTATCTGCTCCGGACTGGTGATGTCCAGGATCAGCGGCGTGACGCGCCCGTCGGGGTGCTCCAGCGGCTGGCGCGTGCCGGCGTACACCCGCGCCGCGCCCCTTGCGAGAGCCTCCTCGACCAGCGCCCGCCCGATGCCGCGGCTGGCGCCGGTCACCAGGACTGTCCTGCCTGCGATTGTCATGTCTGCTCCTTGGTTCGGAGGGTTTCCGTACCGTCCGTGTGGGCGTCTGCCGATATAGACCAGCCGGATCCCCCGAAGTCGCCGCGCGCCAGCGGCTCGTCCAACGGGCGCGGCATAAGCGCAAACGAGAGTCTTGCCAGCAGCCGTAGCGCGCCCGTAGCGCGCACCGGTCACGCGGATATGCCCAGCTAGCCCTGCAGCCGGCGCGCCAGGGGAGGCTCCGCGTCCTGCCGGGGCCTGGCGCGGACCGTGCCCGCGTAGGGGTGGTGCAGGGCGTCGAGAATGGCCACGGCCTCGCGCCAGGCCCCGCGCGCCAGGTCGTTTTGCCCGGCCGCGTGCCTCGTGTCGCCGAGGTGGGTGAGGACCGTTGCCTGACAGTAGCGGTCGCCGAACTCCCGGAACAGCCCGAGCGCACGCTGGTAGCACGCCACGGCCGCGGCATGATCGCCGGACTGGTGCTCGACGTAGCCCAGGTTGTCCCAGATCCCCGCCTCATAGAGGCGATGGCCACGTTCCCGCAGCAAAGCCAGGGCCCGCTGGCAGAACTCCCGGGCCTCCCGGTGGCCGCCGAGGTGGGCATGGCACCAGCCGATAGTGGCGAGGGTCCTGGCCTGCTCCACCTGGTCACCAACGGCCTGGAACAGGACCAGGGCCCGCTCGCAGTGGCCGAGCGTCTCGGCGTAGCGTTCCTGGAGATCGGATACCCAGCCCACAGTCCGGTGGACGGCGGCCTGCCCGGCCCGGTCGCCGAGCCGACGGTACAGCTCGAGGCTGTCCGCCAGGTGAGCACGTGCCAGGTCGTACCTGGCAAGCTGCGCGTGGGCCCCGGCAAGGACGCGGTGGGCGGCAGCCTGGCCGCCGACCTCGCCTAGGCGCGTCGCCGCGTCCAGCGCGCTGCGCGCGACGGCGGCCAGCTCCCGCCAGTGCCCGCTGGCGTCCAGATAGTCCGCGATGACCAGGGGGAGCTGCCAGGCGTGGCGATCGAATCCGGTCTCGGCAGCCAGGGTGGCGGCGGCGAGCAGGACGTGATGTTCGGCCTCGAACCAGGCCAGGGCCTGCCGCTGGCCGGTCAGCCCCTCGCTCGTGACACCAGGGTCCGGCGGGGCGATGCGCAGCGACGTACGCGACGGATTGACCAGCACGGCGGCGGCGTGCGCGGTGTGCAGGTAGTGGCCGAGCACCCGGCCGACGGCCGCCCGCCGGGCGGCATCGCCGTCGAGGGCGTGAGCCTGCTCGGCGGCGTAGGCGCGCAGCAGGTCGTGGAAGGCATAACGGCAGGGGGTGTGCTCGGCGATCATGTGCGCGCGGCCAAGTTCCGCCAGCAGTTGACGCGCCTGCGCCGGCTCCACGCCGGCCAGGCTGGCGGCGGCCGGCGCCGAGATGTCCGGGCCGGGGTGAATGCCCAGCAGCGGGAACAGCCGCGCCGCCGCCGGGCTGAGCTGCCGATAAGACCAGGAGAACACCGCCCGGACGCTGGCGGTCGGCTCGCCGGCATCCAGCGCGTCCAGCGGCCCGCCGGCCGCTCGCAGCTCCGCGGCCAGGGCCGCAAGCGGGTGGTCCGGGCGGGCGGCGGCCCGCGCGGCGGTAATGGCCAACGCCAGCGGCAGCCGTGCGCACAGCCTGATGAGCTCAGTCACGGCTTCCGGCTCGGCCTCGACCCGCCCGGCGCCAAGCCGCCCGGCCAGCAGCTCGCGGGCCTCCTGCTCGGTGAGCAGGCCAAGGGGAAGCAGCCGGGCCCCCTCGACGGCGGCCAGCCCGGCGAGCTGGCTGCGGCTGGTGACCAGCACCTGGCAGCCGGCCGAGCCCGGCAACAACGGCCGCACCTGCACCGCATCGCGCGCGTTGTCGAGCACCACCAGTACCCGCTTTCCCGCCAGCACGCTGCGGTAGAGCCCTGCCTGGGCATCAACGTCGGCTGGGATGGCCTGCGGCGCCACCCCCAGGGCGCCCAGGAACTCCCGCACCACCCGCGCCGGGGGAACCGGGTCGCCGGACGGGCCGAACCCGCGCAGGTCGGCGTACAGCTGCCCATCCGGGAACAGGTCGGCCACCCGGTGCGCGAAGAGCACTGCCAGCGCGGTCTTGCCCACCCCGGCCATCCCCCCGATCGCCGAGATCACCACCGTGCCACCCGCCCCGCTGGCAACCTGCTCCGCCAGGCCAGCCAGCACCCCCAGCTCATCGGATCGCCCAGCAAAACGTGCCACCGCCGCGGGCAACTGCCGCGGCACCACCCTCGCCGCATCGAGCCCTCCGGCTGCTGCCGCCGCGTCCCACTCCGCTGGTACTGCCAGGGCGGGATCGCGGGCGAGGACCTGCTGATGCAGCCGCCCCAGCTCCTCCCCGGGCTCCACGCCAAGCTCATCCACCAGCATCCGGCGAGCCTGCTGGAAGGCGGCCAGCGCGTCGGCCTGACGGCCACTGCGGTACAGGGCCAGCATCCGCAGCACCGTGAACCGCTCCCGCAGCGGCTCCGCAGCGCACCACCCCGCCAGCTCACCCACCAGCTCCGCGTGCCTGCCCAGCGCCAGGCCAGCCTCGGCGCGCCACTCCGCCGCCTGCAACCGCAGTTCAGAAAACGGCGGGACCTGCTCCCGCGCCAGCCGCTCGCAACCGGCGTCGGCGAACGGCGTCCCCCGCCACAACCCAAGCGCCCGCCCCAGCCCCCCGAACGCCGCCGCCCAGTCCCCGCCCCGCACCGCCGCCCCGCCGTCGCGGCACAGCCGGGTGAAAAGCCGCAGGTCCAGCTCATCGTCGGCGACCTCCAGTCGGTACCCCGGCCGGCAGGTGACGATCTGCCACCCCGCGGATCCCAGCCGGAACCGCAGGCGTTTCACGTAGTTGCGGATCGTGGCCGCTGCCCGGTCCGGCGGCTTCCCGTCCCAGACGATCTCGGCTAGCTCATCTGTGGGTACCAGCTCCCCGGCCCGCACCGCCAGGACCGCCAGGACCGTCCGCTGCCGGGCCGCCGGGACCGCCATGGCTGCCCCGTCCACCCGCACCTGCAGAGACCCAAGCAAACCAATCCACATCGGCGTTCCCGCGCACCTCCCATGTCGCTCAGCGCCGCTGGCCGCCCTCGCAGATCCAACGGTTCCCAAAAGTTACAGTCCCGCCTCCGGCATGGACCGGGAGAGTCCACGGGACCCGAGGAGGCCGACACAGCGAGCGGGCGAGCCACTCGTGCCCATGGGCGAACACTGTCGCGCCGCCTCCAGCCACAGCCACGTCGTGAGCTTGCCTCGGCCAGCCGACCGGCTTGCGGGAGAACACCCGGCGGAAGCAGCGGCGCGGCGGCGCCAGGACGCGTGCCGCGGGCACCACATTACGCTGCACAGATGGTCGCGCAGTGTACTGAACCCCCAGCTTGGCACCTGGCGCATCTGTTGGCGTTGCGGCTGGACATGTTCGCAGTCGCGCAGAAGAGCTGTATCTGTGCGCGTTGCGGCCATGAAGGTGACAACGGCCGAACCAGCCATACTCGGCAGGCGCTGTTCTTCCAGGTCATGGGTGTATCTGTGAGTGCATCGACTCGCCAGCCTGGCAGCACCACCACCGGACTGGACAAGTCTCCCGGGAAGCCCGGCTGCGGACGTGGCCAGCGCGATTACTTGAGGCCGTCGCTTGAAGAACCGGTGCGGACCGAGTGCCCAGCTAAGGGCGTGCAGTTAGCTGCGGACTGTCGAGCCGGCAAGCGGCTCGGTCGGCGCCCTCTCGCAATACAGGGGCGAGCGGCACCCTGCCGGCAAGGCGCCGTCGTTCCAGAGGCGATATCGGGCGATTGCGCGGCTGGGCGGCAGGCGCCCTCGAGGGGTGCCGAGTGTTAGAAATCCAACGAAACACATCATGCTGCTCCAAGGGGCCGTCGTCAGTCTTGCCTGGCAGGTGGCGCCATAGCCATAGCTCGAGTGGACGGGGCGAGCGCGGATACATCCGAGACAGCGATGCTTAGCGGTCGAACGATCGCGACGATCACCGTTGCCGCTCCCACGATGTACCCGCTCGACGCGTTGCCCGGCGACGTCTACGTGCGGGACCGCGAAAAGGTAGCCGAGGTCGGGCGCGAGGTTCCCGTGGCCGCGCGGACGATCGAGGAGGGCGCTTCAGCCCCCAATGACGGCCGTCCGTCCGTTCTCTCGCCGGACGAGCAGCTCCAGGTGCTGGAGGGCTTCGTCGGCGGCTATTACATACAGCTGCACTCGCTCGGGCGCGCATCCCTCGCCAATTTCTTGATCCCGGGGGCCCGGAGACGCGACTTCGCTGAGATCATCGAGAGTAGGACCACGTGGTCGGAAGGTGGCTGATGGGCGAAGCCATGCCGCAAGAGAGCAACCGGATCACGCTCAAGCGCGACGTGCGCGACCGGTTCGGCCTGCGGGTTCCGAACGTGCATTTCAACGACCACCAGAACTACTTGGCGATGCGCGAACACCCCTACGCCGCGGGCGGGTCGGTCTACGACGCCGCGATGCGAGGCGCACGTTCCGGGTCCGCGCCATATCCCGCTGGTCACAACCTCGATACCGCTCGCATGCGCGCGCGGCCGGAGGACAGGCATCGGAAACGAGTTCGGCCGCGCGCCGGATGTGCCGAACCTATTCGTGTCCGATGGCAGCGTGATGAACACCGAGGCGGCAGCGAACGCGGCGCTGACGGTAGTCGCGCCAGGCCGACCTCACCGAGGCGCTGCTGATGGAGAGCGGTCTCCACGTACCAGGCCCGCCGGGTGGTTTGCGCGGGCGGACGAGTGAGTGCGCGTTGCTGGATGACTTCGTCTCGGCGATCCGCCGTGGCGAGAGCCGATCGGTGGTGCTACGGGGCGAGGCTGGGATTGGGAAGACGGCGCTGTTGGAGTATCTCGTCACGTCGGCGTCAGATCTGAGGGTCGTACGGGCGGTGGGGGTGGAGTCGGAGATGGAGCTCGCGTTCGCCAGCTTGCATCAGTTGTGCGCACCGTTGCTCGATCGCATCGAGGAGCTGCCGGCTCCGCAGCGTCGCGCGCTGGAGACCGTGTTCGGGCTGAGCGACGGGACCGCGCCGGACCGATTTCTCGTCGGGTTGGCGGTGCTGAGTTTGTTCGCGGCAGAGGCGGAGCAGCGTCCGCTGCTGTGTGTCGTCGATGATGCACAGTGGCTGGATCGGGCTTCGGCGTTGACGCTGGCCTTTGTCGCTCGCCGCCTGCTCGCTGAGCGGGTGGGGTTCGTGTTCGCGGCGCGTGAACCGGGCTTGGAGCTCCAGCACGTGGACGGGCTAGATGTGCGCGGCTTGCGCAACGGTGATGCCCGTGCACTGCTGCGCTCGACGCTGCGGTTCAAGCTGGATGAGCGCGTCCTTGACCGGATCATCGCGGAGACGCGCGGAAATCCGTTGGCGTTGCTCGAGTTGCCACGCGGATTGACGGCGACGCAGCTGGCTGGAGGCTTCGGGCTGCCAGAGGCGCAAGCAATGTCGGGGCGGATCCAGGAGAGCTTCGTACGACGTGTCAGCGCGGTCTCCGACGATGCGCGGCGTCTGTTGCTGCTTGCGGCGGCAGACCCCATCGGTGATCCGCTGCTTCTGCTGCGCGCTTCTGAGCAACTCGGCATCGCGGTCTCGGCGATTGATGCGGAAACCGACGGGCTCCTGGCCCTGAGCCCGCGCGTGACCTTCCGCCATCCGCTGGTGCGCTCCGCCGTATACCGAACAGCGACCAGAGAGCAACGCCGGGAGATCCATCTGGCCCTGGCAGAGGCGACCGACCGCAGCGTCGACCCCGACCGTCGCGCGTGGCATCTGGCCACAGCCGCAGCGGGGCCCAACGAGCCGGTCGCCGCGGCGCTCGAGCAGTCCGCCAGCCGCGCGCAGGCGCGCGGCGGCCTGGCCGCGGCAGCCGCGTTCCTGCATCGCTCTGTCGTTCTGTCGGGCGATCCCAAGCAGCGGGTGCGGCGTGGGCTTGCCGCTGCCCAAGCAAGCTTGCATGCCGGCATCATTCAGGGCGCGCTCGAGCTTCTGGCGTTGGCCGAGGCCTCGACGCCAGACGAGCTGCAGATGGCGCATGTGGAGTTGCTCAGGGGTCAGATCGCGTTCGCGTCGAGCATGGGGACCACTGCGCCGACACTGCTCTTGAAAGCTGCCCAACGCCTTGAGCGGCTCGACCCCGAGCTCGCGCGCGAGACCTACCTCGACGCGTGGGGAGCTGCGCTGTTCGCCGGTCGCTTGGCCTCCGCCGGCAGCCTGGTCGAGGTATCCCGTGCCGCCACATCGGCTCCGCGGCCGACCCGCCCGCTCCGTCCATCCGATCTGCTGCTCGATGGCCTCACCACCTTCGTCACGGAAGGACATGCCGCGGCGGCGCCACTGCTGAGGCGGGCAACGGCCGCGTTTGCGGACGAAGCGTCTCCGGGCCAGGAGAACTTCCGCTGGGGCTGGATGACGACAATCCCGCCCAATATCCTCTGGGATGAGGACAGCTGGCATGCCATCAGCGCGCGCAATCTCAAGGAGGCCCGCGACGCGGGCGCGCTGGCCCGACTGCCGATCGACCTGGCCGACTGGGGAATCTTCGTCGCGTGGTCCGGCGACTTTGGCGCTGCTGCCGTCGCGATCGCCGAGGCCGAAGCGATCACAAAGGCGACTGGGACCCACATTGCACCCTATGCCCAGCTGTTGCTCGCCGCGCTCCGAGGCCAAAGGGACGCCTTGCCATTGATCGAGTCCACGATCCGTGACGCCGGAACAGGCGGTCAGGGGCTTAGCGTCCAGTGGGCCGAGTGGGTGAGCGCAATCCTTTTCAACGGGCTTGGCCGCTACGACCGGGGGCTCGCCTCGGCCCAACGAGCGGCCGAGGAGACACCGCAGCTCCACGTCACCCCCTGGGCACTGACTGAGCTGATTGAAGCGGCGGTCCGCACCGCGAGGGCCGACCTCGCGGCCGGTGCGCTCGAACGCGTGATGGCGGCCACCGCGCCCTCCAGCACCGACTGGGGCAGGGGAATGGAAGCGCGCTGCCGGGCACTCTTGAGCGAGGGTGAGAGTGCCGAGCGCCTGTATCGCGAGGCGATCGAGAGACTGGCAAGGACCCGGCGGCGTCCCGAGCTCGCCCGGGCTCATCTGCTCTACGGGGAGTGGTTGCGCCGCGAGAATCGCCGGGTCGACGCACGCGTCCAGCTTCGTGCCGCCCACGACCAGTTCGCGTCGATCGGGATGGAGGCATTCGCCGAGCGGGCCAGGGGTGAGCTGCTTGCGACGGGGGAAAAAGTGCGCAAGCGGACCGTCGCGACGCGCGACGTTCTCACCGCCCAGGAGCGGCAGATCGCGCGCCTGGCCCGCGAGGGCCTATCGAATCCGGACATCGGTACCCGGCTCTTCCTCAGCCCGCGCACCGTGGAGTGGCATCTGCGCAACGCGTTCACCAAGCTCGGGATCCAGTCGCGCCGGGAGCTGACGCACGCGCTGTCGAGCTCCGGGTGATCACCGCCTGAACTCAACCCTCGGGAAGCCCTGTACCCGCGCAGTTGCGTGAGAGCGTGGGAGGTTCTGTCGCGTCAGTCGCGTTCCGCTCTGGCAGAATCTCGTGTCCCGGAATCGAGGGTGCGTTGTGCTGGGGGTGCGGCATGGCGAGAACCTCATGGCCGGGCGTCCCTGATCTACCCGAAGGTGAAGGCGTAAGCTTCGGCGCCGGGGTCGGGGAACGTGATCTGGAAGGTGCGCTCGGTGACGGGCCCGTGCTGCCGGACGAGCTGGTACAGTCGCTGCTCGGCGAGGGTGCCGGAGCCGTGGTCGTCCACGTCGGTTCCGTGATCGGGGCCGGGCGGCTGCCCGTCGAGGAGCAGCCGGAACCGCGTCGGCGTTCCCGGCGCGGCCGGTCCCATGACCAGGTTGAGGTCGCGCGCCTGGAACCGGCAGGCGATCCGCCCGTCGGCCGTGTCGAGCCTGGCGGCCTCCTCCTGGATCGTCCAGTCGCCCGCCAGGGCCCAGTGGTTGAGCCTTAGCTCCGCCGGGGGGTGTAGTGGTGAGGCTGGCCCGGCAGGATGCCGCCGGGGGGAGCGCGGTTCTCCGTGCGCTCGTAGCCGGTGTAGTTCTCCGATGATCTCAGCGTGGCCCAGTCGGCCGGGGCTTCTGCCCCCCGGGCCTCGACCGACACAAGCTCATGATCATTGTCGGTCGTTCCCGCCTCGGTCAGCAGCTGCTGGATGACCATTTCCGACTGCTGGTATTCGCCTTCGCCGAAGTGTGGTGGTGCCGGATGCGCCCCTGCGCGTCGGCGAAGTACAGGGCGGGCCAGTAGTGATTGTCGAAGGCGCTCCATACCGCGTAGTCGTTGTCGAGCGCGACCGGATAATCGATCCGCATGTCGTGCACAGCGCGGCGGACGTTGGCGAGTTCGTCCTCGAAGCCGAACTCGGGGGTGTGCACCCCGATCACGGCCAGGCTGTGATCGGCGTACTTCCCGGCCCAGGCGCGGAGGTAGGGGAGCTGGCGGAGCCAGTTGATGCAGGTGTAAGTCCAGAAGTTGACGAGCGTGACCTTTCCCTGCAGGTCGGCCGTTGTCAGCGGCGGTGAGTTGAGCCACCCGGTCGCGCCGTCGAAAGACGGCAGCCTGCCCTCGACGGGCAGCCGCGCCGGTGACGTGTGCAGGCCGGCAGGTGTTCGCCAATGTGGTGTCATGACAGATCCTTAAAGTGACCACGCGGCTTTGCTAGGACAATGTGGCGTTTCCCGGCGGACCCGGTGGCCTGGAATGCAGCCATCCGGTCTCGCCGGGAAAGGGATGTACCGACGTCCGGATGACAATCGGCTAGCGCAGGGACCGGAACGCGGCGCGGAGCTCGGCCGAGAACAGCCCTGGCTCCTGCCAGGCCGCGAAGTGGTTGCCCCGGTCAAGCTCGTTGAAGTAGATGAGCTTGGGGTAGGCCCGCTCGGCCCAGCTGCGGGGGACCTTGTAGATCTCGTGCGCGAAGGTGCTCACCGCGGCCGGGATCGAGACGCCCTTGACGTCGAAGAAGCCGACCGTGTTCTCCCAGTACAGCCGGGTCGAGGAAACCCCGGTGTTCGTCAGCCAGTAGAACGTGACGTTGTCCAGGACCTCGTCCCGGGTCAGGTTGCCGACGGGGTGCCCGGCGAAGGCACCGGCGATGTCGGAGTAGCTGGATGCGTCGTGGTTGATCATCCAGGCCGCCAGGGTGACGGGCGAGTCCGCCAGGCCGTACAGGGTCTGCGGCTTCGTCCCCATCTGCACCCCGTACCCGACACCCGTGGTGAAGAAGAAGTTCAGCTGCTCGAACGAGCGGCTTTCCTCCTCCGACAGGCCTGATGGCGGCGGGCCGCCCGCCCCGAACACGTTGCGCACCAGCACCAGCCAGGCATCCGCCGGGACGGCGCCGGCCATGTTGGTGTGGATGCCGGCCAGCCCCGCAGGTGCCTGCACGCCCATCAGGTCGGTGATGATCGCGCCCCAGTCGCCGCCTTGCGCCACGTAGCTCTGGTAGCCCAGGCGCTTCATCAGCGTGTCCCAGGCCTGAGCGATCCGGACGGGGCCCCAGCCGAGGTCCCGCGGCTTGCCGGAGTACCCGTAGCCCGGCATCGAGGGGATGACCACGTCGAAGGCGTCGGCCGCGCTCGCGCCGTGCGCGGTGGGGTTGACGAGCGGGTCGATGACGTTCAGCAGTTCGATGACCGAGCCGGGCCACCCGTGGGTGATGATGACCGGCAGCGCGTTCTCGTGCGGCGAGCGGACGTGGATGAAGTGAATGTCCAGCCCGTCGATCTCGGTGACGAAGTTCGGCAGGGCGCCCAGCCGGGCCTCGCAGCGGTGCATGTCGTACTCGGTGGCCCAGTAGCGGGCGAGTTCCTGGGTCACCGCCTGCTGCACGCCTTGGGAGAAGTCGGCGACGAGCTCCGGGTCGGGCCAGCGAGTGGCCCTGATGCGGGCGCGCAGCGTCTCGAGTTCCGCCTCGGAGGCGACCGGGATCGTGAACGGCTGGACCGCCGCAGCGCCAGCGGAGGTTTCGGTCGTGGCAGACATGGGGGGGCTCCTTTCCCCAGAGGGGTGACTACGATACGAAGCCTGCTCGCCCCGCCTCTGCTCCGCGCCCGTGGCAGACCCTGGGTCTGGTGCCTGGGTTGCCCACTGGGTTGCCCCTGGGGTAGCGCTCCGTGGGTTCTTATCGCAGCGTCACGCGCGGGTCTATGGAAGGCGAAACATGACCTATTGGTGGAACGCGCGGCCACTATCGGCGCCTCGTTCCGGCCGATCGTGTTAGTGCTGAAGGTCCGTCGGGCGGCGAGTCGTCGAGGCGCCTCCCGGCGCCTGAGATCAGGCCGGGGCCAGCAGGGAGTCGGGGCCGGGCAGTGCGTTCGCCAGCTCCCGCCGGGAACGGATGCCGTTGGTCTTGACCTCGATCTGCACTGGTCCCTCGTCCGTGAACGCGGTGATGTCGCCGATCCGCAGGCAGTTCGTCAGGGCGTACATGAGCGCGAACTGACCGTATTCTCTCCGCGCCTGCTCGACACGCGCGCGCTCGGCGGCGAGCCCCAGTTTCCCGGCCATCATCCCCGGTGACTGGTTGCGGGCCAGCGCGGTAATGTACTGGCGCTCGAAGCCGAACACCCGCCAGGCCAGCGCATCGCCGACGCAGCGGAGCTGCCGCGCGACCCGCTCGCAGATGTCGAGCTCCAGCTGCCAGGTCGACAGCAGGGAGGGATCCAGCCCTGACTGCGGTTCGGGCGCTCCGACCTGCGGAGACTTTCCGTTGGCCATCCGCTTGACAGCCCGGTTGAAGGCGTGGTGGTCCTCTTCCACCGCCAGGACCTGAGCAAGCAGCGCCTGCTGGAACTCATAACCCTCATCCACGTCGGTGCAGGCGCGCAATTGCCGGATCAGCTCCACCAGGGTCTCCTGGGCAGCGCGGTGCCGCGGGTGGTCCAGCACCTGCTGGAACGAGTCCAGGCAGTCGTCGAGCTTCACATGGCCAGTGTCACCGACCCCACCGACATTCCCGAACGCTTTTGGCGCGTCGCGCGGCGGAGAAGTTGGGTTCCCCCTCTGCACTGGTGGGTGCTGGGCGGCGCGGTGCTGGTACTCGCGGTGGCCGCCGGTGCATCGTCAGCGGGTGGGGCCGCGTGCCCTTGGTGGTGGCGGCCGTCGCGCTGGTGGCGGTCCGCCTTGAGCCAGACCAGGCTGTCCTGGTGTCGCTGGCCGGGCGACGGGGGGAAAGACAGCCCGGCGAGCCGGGCGGCGGTGCTAGCGCGCTGGGCCGGGCGCGGCTGTGCGGGCGATGCTGGGTATTTGGCGGCGTGCAGCTGTTCGGCGGCGACGCGGGCCGCGGCGGCCTGGGCGGCGTGCTGCTGGGCGTCGCGGAGTTCGGCGACGGCTTCGGCGAGCGCGGCCAGCCGCGTGATGAGCACGATCGGGGCCATGGAGCGGTCGCCGGTCAGGTAGGCGAACGCGGACAGCAGCCGGGCGGCCTGGCGGAGCTGGTTCCCGGCGGGGGTGGGCTGAGGGACGCGGGCATAAGGTGAGCGGGCAGCGCGGTCGTAGGCGTCGGCGGCCTGGCGCAGGATGCGGCTGCCCTCCGCCAGAGGGCCTCCCGCCGGGCCCTCACACCAGGCTGGCCTGGATACCCCAGGAGTGGGAGACCGTCTCGCCCGGCTCGAGCACGATCAGGTCGTCGCCGCTGACGAAGGCGTTGGGCGGGCATGTCATCGGCTCGATCGAGATCGCTTTCCGGTGGCGCTCGCCGCCGAACGGGTCGCTGGTGAACACCTGAAGCCACCGGCAGCCCGGGCCGGCCCACAGCGATACCCGCGATCCGCCCGAGCGCAGGTGCGCCCATGCGTGGCCGTCGCTCTCCCGCAGCAGGCCGGTGAAGGCGTGGTCCAGCCGTGTGCCGCCGATCGCCCGTGGCTGCCGGAAATCGCCGCCGGTGCCCGCGATGTCCTGGACCGGCCCGGAAGGGATCCCGCGCTGATCCAGCGGCAGCCACTGCGTGGCGGGCAGCGTCAGCTCCCACTCGTCCAGCGCCGCGGAGCCGGCGGTCAGGTAAGGATGCTGCCCGAAGCCGTACGGCGCGGCCCGCGTGCCGCGATTGGCGGCCGAGATCGTGACCTGCAGGCCCGCGGCGGCCGTGAGCCGGTACTCGGCGGCGATTTCCAGGCTGAACGGGTATCCGGCGTAGCCGTGCGGGACATGTGTCAGCACCACCCGGTCCGGTTCGTGCCGCGTCAGCGCCCAGGCGGCGAACCGGGTGAGCCCGTGAATCGCGTTGCCGTTGCCGATTTCGCTGATGTCCAGCTGGTAGTCGGCGCCCCGGAAGTGGTAGCGCCCGTGGTCGACGCGGTTGGGCCACGGCGTGAGCAGCTGCCCGTCGGCGAAGGGCGGCAGCTCGTCCGGCGGGTAACCCAGCAGCACGGGGGTGCCGTCCTGGCTGAGCTCGCGCAGCCCGGCGCCCAGTCCGGTCACCACGGCCCGGTACGTCCCGGCGGACAGCTCGTACTGCTCACCCGTGACCGGGACACGTGGTTCCGGGCCTGGCTCCTGGCCTGGCTCCGGGGCTGCCGGGCCGGCCGTGGTGCCGGACGCGTGGGGGGCCATGGGCGGAGTGTGCGGCGTCATGGGTGTCATCCTGGCAGTGCGCCGCTGGCGCGCGCCAGGGCACCGGACGGGGGCAGGGCACCGGACGGGTCAGGCACAGAAACGCGTCAGGGTACGGAAAGGGTGAGCGCCGCGCCGCATCCAGCCATGAGACCCCAGGTCAGGTCGGCTCCCGCGGCCCGCCCCGCGGTCAGCAGGCGCCGCGCCGCGGGCTCGGCCGGTTCCTCTCCCGCGAAACCGTGCAGCACCGCCGACACCTCCTCCGCGGCCTGGCCGCGCGCGGCGCAGTGCAGCAGCGCGGCGGCCAGGACGGTGGTCCGCTGCTCGGCGTAACACGTGACCGCCGCACCGAGCCAGTCGGCGAGCCATACCGCCCGCATTCCGCCGGCCGTGGCGCCGCCCAGCAGACGGAGCGCCAGCAGCAGGCCACTGATCATGCTGTCCCCGCTCGGCATCAGCCCGGGGCCGAGGCCCACCAGGCTTTCGGCCAGCTCGACCGCGCCGGCGAGGTCACCGGCGGCGCAGCAGGCGGCGAGGGCGGCGGGCCCGTCATGGCCCTCCAGGCCGGGCCGGCCGCCGGCCGCCGAATACACCCGGGCCAGGGTAGCCAGCCCGTGCTCCAGGCGCCCCCGGGACAGCGGGCCGAACACGGGACACGGATCCCACCAGCGGCGGACCTGGACGTCCATTCCGCCGACCAGAACCCGGTCGTTGCCCGCCCACGCTTCATCCCCCTCGCCCACCAGGCCGTACGCCGCCAGGCCGCCCGGCTCCGCGGCTGCCTCCTGGGCCGGAAGCTTCAGGGTGATCGCGTTCGGCAGGCAGATCGCGCCGGGTGCGGTCAGCGCGATGACCTGCGGCTCACCAGCGTGCGCACCGAAGCCCACGTAGATGACATCAGTCAGCGCCGCGATGACGCGGCCGGGCTGGAGCGGCGAACGCAGCAGGCGGTGCAACGCCAGGCTCGCCACACCCGGCACGGCGCGCGGCAGTGGTCTGGCGGGCGGGGTCCGTGGCGCTATCGCTGGCTCGCTCAGCACAGAAGCCGGCGGGATTCGCGAATAAGCCATGTGTGACCCCCTTTCCCGATGTACGCCCTGTCGTCCACCGTACCGGCCGGGAAAGCCCGGAGCATGGCAGCAGAGAACCCGTGACGGGCCATTCATAGCGCGGCGCCGTTCGGCAAAAGATAAAAATAGTCCCGGCAGAATCCGCAATAGCGAGAATAGCGCCGGTAGTATCCACCGGGCCCGGAGGAAATAAGAAACGATCCTTTTTGCGGCATCTCAGCTGCGCCGCGAGACCACTCTCAGCCGCTGATAATCAATTCCCGGTCCGCGGTGGCTAACGGGCAAGCGGACTGGGCCGGCGGGGCTGCTTGGGGAGCGGGGGACCGTCAGCCCCGCCGACAATTGAACCCTAGCCGTCCCGGCCGCCGGAGCGGAGCCCATTGATAAACCATGTAAGATTTCTGACATAGTTTCGTTCAGTGATCATACTGAGTGCTTTTGCGGTCGCTGTGCCCTGTTGCCGAAGAAACATCCGAGTGATTGCGGCAAGCCGCAGTGACCAGGACGCCGGGAGATAAGTGACAGGCCGGCAGCCCACGCCAGAAGACCGGGAACCCGTGTCGGTTGTCAGTGGCCTGATGACGGGTAGCCGGGCTGCGCCGACCTGCTGCGGTGGCCCGGGGGAGCGGTCTGCGGCCCGAGGTGGCCGCTGCGGATGGCCTCGGCCGCCAGAATGCCGAAGAGGTAGAAGTACGCCGCCTCCTCGTCCTCGAAGAAACGAACCTCGTGCCGCGTCCGGTCGGCCGAACTGAATACCTCGTAGCCGCCCCTGGCGTGCACCAGGCACATGGCACCGTCGACCTCGGTGTCCACCGCGTACGACGACTGCGGAATGGAGGCCTGGTCCAGGAGCTGGGAGAAGACCGCCTGCGCGGTCACCCGCGTCCGGCGGCCCGACCGCCGGCCGCCGTGCCGGCCCGCCTGCGCCACCGCCGGAGCGCCCGGAGCGCCCCCGGCACCCGCAGGGCTCACCGCTTCCGGCGTGCTCACGGCTGCGCCGTACGACCCGTTCATGGCGGCCGTTTCGCGCGCCAGCGGCGGATCGTCGTAGCCGTTCTTCCGGTGGCTGAAGGGCTGCGGGCCACTGGCCGGCCCGCTGGTGGCCAGGTCACTGGGGGGCAGCCCGCTGTCGATGGCGAGCCGCGGCGGCGCGTTATAGCCGTTGGCGCTGGCCGGCGCGCTCCAGCGGCCCGAGTCCTGGGGGGTGGGGGAACCGTGCCAGACCGCGGCCGCGTCCGGGGTCCGCTGGTGGCTGCCGGGGCGCAGCACCTCGTTCGGTTCCCAGTCCGCCGGCTCGCGGGGGTCCACCTCGGCGGACCGCGCGTGCATCGGGCGTGCCGGGCGCTGGCCCCACGGGACCACCGGTGCGTCCCATTCCCCGGAACTCTGCGGGTTCCAGGCGACCGTGTCCTGCGGATCCCAGCGGTCTGCCGGTTCCCAGCGCTCAACCTCCCGCCGCCCGGCCGGTGCCACCTCGCGCATGTCCCAGCCGTCAGCCGCGTCCCGGGTGTCCCGCCCATCGTGGAGGTCGCGGGCATTCCGCACATCGCGGGCCGCCGCGTCGGCGATCTCCGCGGCGCTCCAGCCGCCGCCGTTACGGCCCGCCGCCTGGGCGTCGGCAGCGTTCCAGCCGCCGCTGTTGCGGCCCGCCGCCTGGGCGTCGGCGGCGTTCCAGCCGCCGCTGTTGCGCGCCGCGGCCTCGGCAACGTCCGCGGCGTTCCAGCTTCCGGTGTTCCGCCGCGCCGGCAGCGCCCCCCGGGCGTGGCTGGCTTCCCGTGCGGCCCGTTCGGCTACTTCACGCGCATCCCACGCGCCGGTGTCGGGTGCTTCCCAGCCCCCGGTGTCCCGGGCGCGCCAGCCGCCCCGGCCACGCGGGAACGGCCCGTCGGGCTCCGGCAGGTCTAGCGGGTCCACGTCGCGCATGGCCGCCCAGGTGCCGGTGTCACGGGGATCCTGGGCCTGCTCGTCACGCAGGTCCCAGCCGCCGCCGTTCCAGCCGCCCGGCTCACGCGGTCCCCGTGCCCCGGGCGCCCACGACGGCCCGGTGTCCACGAGTTCCCGTGGCGCCCCGACGGCACGCAGGGGGCCGGTGTCGGGCGCGTCGCCGTATTCGCGCGGATTGGACGCCCAGGTCTCGCGGGGGCCCGCGTCCCAGGAGCCGGGCGGGCTGCCATCGTCCAGGATGGCGAGCTCGTATTCGCCCCGCTCTTCGCGTAGTTCCTGGATCTCCTGCCGCGGCACCACGACCTCGAACACGCCGCGGTCCACTTCCCAGAAGCCGAGCCGCCGCGCCAGGTACAGGTCGCGGCCGAGGTAGGCGATGTGCACCCGGTCGCCCAGGTCATCGAGCACCATGCAGCGCTCGCCGCGGTACCGCCCGATGGGGCGCGATTCCCACAGGGCGTCGATCTCCTCCACGCTGACGCGCTTGCGCCAGTGGCCCGACGAGGAACGGAAACCCAGGTTCTCGGGCGGCGGGCAGGCCGCAAACAGGGTCACTTCTTCGTCCGACGGCCCGACGCCTGCTTGGTAGGACGCGCCCTGGAAGCTCGCCATGAGCCGGTATCGCATGCTCAGACCTCCCTCGTCGGCCGTCGCCAGGCCAGGCCGTCAAACCGGGCGATGAGGTCATCGCCGCGCGCGGTGAGCCGGGATATCGAGGCGCCTACCGGGATGGGCATGGGATCGGTGTAGAACTCCGGAATGACCCGGACGTGCGAGGTTGCCATCGTGGCGCGCGCCGACGGGGACAGCTCCTGCCAGCCGCCGCCCGGCTCGCCGGGCCCCGAGGCCGCGACGTAGGTGTCCATCTCCCGGGCCAGCCAGGACAGGAAGTACACCTCCGGCACGTCGGCGGTGAATTCGGAGCCCTCGTAGCCGAGCCCGAGCGCAACGAAACATTCCGCTGGATCACGGAAAGCGACGTCGTGACCACGGTAGACGAATCCGGCGATGACGGAGCGCTGGCCATTGAGATACGGACCCACCAGGCGCGGCGGTATGACCTTCCGCATTGGCGTGCCCGGCGCGATGCTCATGCTCGGCTGCTCGGTCCGGGTTACCATGCCGCCGACACAAGAGTCGGCCGGTCAGGGAAGCGACGCGTGCGGCGCACGCGGCGTACGGGGCGCACACGGCGTGCGGGGCGTGCGGGGCCAAGGCGGTCCTGTCCGCTCCCCGCGGCGCCGCGGGGAGGGTACGCGACGGCCCGCCACCCAACCGCGAACCTCACTTGAAGCTCCTCTCCGCGTACCCCGGCCAAATCCCCGACCTTCACGCCTGGGAAGAGGCCAATCTCTTCCCCGGTGCAGTGCTGTGCCGTTCATGAGAGTCCCATATCCCCTATGCGCTCTCAACTGATTCGGCCAATCACGTGACACTCATCCTGGTCAGGACCGTAATAACAAGCGCTCTATTACTACCTGAAGCCGTCTGGTTACAAGAAGCTAATTGACCAGCGAACGAAATTTACCGGGCAGCGCCCTCTTCCGGTGCGCCGTTAGCGACGATCTTGTGATAGGGCACACGGTGTGCACAATTTCGGAAGTGCGCCGCCATCGAGCGAGGAAAAATAGCCTTTGACCGCATCCGTACCGTATGGGTACACCTGGGCGGTTCGCGGGCTGGCCGACTGCGCGCCACAGGCGGCCCGGGCGGTCCGGGCGGCGCGGGCGCCCCAGGCGGCGCGGGCGGTCCGGGCGGCGCGGGCGGCGCGTAACCGGCGCACCGCGTAAGGTCAGAGCCGTGGCTGGGCTGAACTCCGGCGGCCAGCGCGTCGCCGGGGACGATGGGAGGGCGGATCCGCGTCTCGCGGCCCTCCTCGCCGCCTACGCGGCCGGCCAGGAACCCGAAGGCACCGTGCTGGCCGCCCTGTCCGCCGCGCGGCTGCTGGTTCCGCTGGTCGAGCGCGAGGCCGGCGAACTCGCGGACACCGGACCGGGCGCCAGCCCGGAGAACGCCGGCCCGGAGAACGCCGGCCACCGGGAACACGGCCACCCGGAGAACGCTGGGCACCCGGAACACGATCACCCGGAACACGGGGCCTGTGCCGCCTCTAAGGAGATGGCCTTCCCGACCCTTATCGGGCGGGACGGCCGCGCGGCGCTGCTCGCCTTCACCTCGCTGGACGCCCTGATCCGCTGGCGGCCTGACGCGCGTCCCGTCCCGGCCCCGGCCGCGCAGGTGTGGGGCACGGCCACCGGCAGCCAGTGCGCCGTGGTGATCGACGTGGCGGGGCCGGTCCCGCTCGCCGTCGACGGCGCCCGGCTGCACGCCCTGGCGAACGGCGAACCGCCGCCCGCTCCGCAGGACGATCCCGACGTGCGGGCCCAGGTCGCCGACGTCCTCGCCGCCCAGCCCGCCATCGTCGGCGTGCGGCTGGCGGGGGGAACCGAAGGTACCGACCTCGCCGTCCGTCTCGAGTTCCGCCCGGGTGGTACGTCACCGCCGGTGCAGAGCGTGGCCGAGGCGATCGCGACCCGGCTCGCCGGGCGGCTGCGCCGGGGGATCGAGGTCTCGGCGGTGCCCGCCCGGGCTGCGGGCACGCCCGGATGACCTCCTGGCCCGGGGTGGTCATCGCGGGCGCCGCCGGGCTGCTGATCGGCGGTTACGTCACCGTGCTCATCGAGCGGGTCCCCGCGTCGCGGACGATCTCCGGCTCCTTCGGCGAGCTGACCCGGCACCCGCTGGGGGAGTGCCCGCACTGCGCCGCCGCGCTAGGCGCCGCGGACATCGTCCCGCTGCTCGGGTGGGCCCGGACGGGCGGCGCCTGCCGGCACTGCGGCGAGGCGTACGGGGCCTGGCACCCGGCCGCCGAACTGCTTGCCGCGTTCCTCTTTGCCCTGCTGGGGCTGCGCTTCGGCGTCAGCCCGGCGCTGCCCGCTTATCTCTACCTGGCCGCGGTCGCCGTCGCGCTCGCCTTCATCGACGTCGCGCACCGGCGGCTGCCCGACATGCTCACGCTGCCGTCCTACCTGGTGGCGTTCGCGTTGCTGGGCGTGGCCACCCCGTTCACCCGGCACGGCGCCAGCCACCTCATTCACGCGTGCATCGGGCTGGCCTGCGCATCGGCCTTCTACCTGATCCTCACGCTGGTCTACCCGGCCGGCATCGGCTGGGGCGACGTCAAGCTGTCCGGGCTGCTCGGCCTGTACCTCGGCTGGATCGGGCCCGCCGCGCTCATCCTCGGCGTGGCCGGCGGGTTCGTGCTGGCCGCCGTGGCGGGCGTCGGGCTCATCGTGGCGGGCCGGGCCACCCGCAGGTCCCAGATCGCGTTCGGCCCGTTCATGCTGGCCGGCGCGATCGCGGTGATCGCTTCCCTGGGCCCGTAGGTCAGCGGTCATCACGGGATCCCGCCGGCCCCTGGGTGCCGGCCAGGGTGGACGAGACCTGGCTGAGGCGGTTGGGGGCGGATTCCGGCAGGGACTGTACGACGTAGCTGCGCTGGCCCGGACGGCGACCGCGATCACCTCGCCCAGCGAGATACCCGGCGCACTCGGCCGGTACCAGGAATTGCGGCTCGGCCCGGCCGCTCAGCACGTCGCGGTCAGCGAGCGGGCCACGGCCGACTACCTGGCACACGCAGCGGCGAGGCTGGGCCCGTGACCGTTACCGTTGACGACACCGGCTCGTGACGACACCGGCTCGCCCGGCCTGCACCACCGATCAACTAGCTCGGCGCCCCGCGCCGCGGAAGGAGAACCACGATGCCTGACGAGTCCCCCAGTCCCGCACCAACATGGCAGCCGCCACCTGACTCCGAGCAGTTCGGCGGTGACCTGGACGCCGCTGAGCGGCGCGACCTGCCCGACTCGGCCTATGCCTTCCCACGGCAGCGCAAGGAACCGCTGAACTCGGCAAGCCATGTGCGGAGCGCGCTGAGCCGCTTCGGCCAGGTCACCGACGTGAGCGACGCTGACCGTGCGCTCGCCTTCGAAAACATCCGCCTCGCCGCGTCCTACTTCGATGCCCACATGACCGAGAAGTCGTGGCACGATCTCATGCCCCCACCCGGCGGCCGCTGACGCCGCTGCCGCCTAGATCCTGACCGGGTACCGGTCAGGAGCCGCCGGCTGCATCCCGCGTGCTCTCGTGACGCCAGTGCCGGCCGAATTCGCCGTCATGAAGCCTGCGCAGCAGATGCGCGTGGTGATCCAGCCGGTCGGCGGCACGCAGCATCTCCCCCGATGACACCAGCTGCCGCACGGCCGCCAGCCGGTCCTGCTCATACTGCCGCAGGGTTCGTATGAACGGCGTCTGCGGCGCGGGACGGCGGCACGGCGAACCCTGCCACGTCGCCTGCGACAGGGGCCTGCCCGGTCAGGTGCTCATGACTGCGTAGACAATGTAATTTCCATGATCGAGGGCACTACCAGCTGGTCAAAACGCTGGCCTATCGGCTTGGGGGGAACTTGGCCCAGGGTACGCATGGGGCCCGGTCGGCGCGATGCTGGTAGGAGTCGTCACCCGGCAATCACCCGGCAAGGGAGAGACCGATGGCACGGACGCACGAGCCGGTTGCGGTGCTCGGCATTGGAGCGATGGGCCATGGGATGGCGGCCAGTGCTTTGCGCGCTGGCATCCCGACGATCGTCTGGAACCGCACGATGGAGGCGACCCGGGACCTGGCTGAGCTCGGCGCAGAGGTCGCCGGGACCGCCGCCGGGGCGGCGCGGCGAGCCGCCATCGTGGTCACGATGGTAACCGACGCCGATGCCGTCATGTCGGTCGCCCGGGACCAGGGGATGCTTGCCGCGCTGGCCCCGGGCGCGATCTGGGCCCAGATGAGCACGATCGGCGTGGCGGGGACCGAGCGCGTCGCGGCCATGGCCGGTGGCGAGCGTCCGGACGTGATGCTCCTGGACGCGCCGGTGTCGGGAAGCAAGGATCCGGCAGAACGCGGCCAGCTGACGATCTTCGCGTCGGGACCCGGCGGGGCGCGTTCGCGTGTGACTCCGCTGTTCGACGCGCTGGGCCAGCGCACGATCTGGGCCGGCGAGGCCGGGGCCGGGACGCGGCTGAAGCTGGTGAACAACACCTGGCTGGCGTTCGCGGCGGAGGCGGTTGCCGCGTCCGTGGCTCTTGCTCGCCGGCTGGGTCTTGAGACCGGGATGGTGGTGGATGCGCTTGGCGGCGGCACGCTCGTGTCGCCATGGCAGGCTGCCAAGCTGCAACGGATCGCCGAGGGCGAGTTCTCGGCCCAATTCGCGCTGTCGCTCGCGCTCAAGGACGTGCACCTCGCGCTGCAAGCGGCCGGCGACGACCGGTTCGCCGCCCTCGCCTGCCTGGCTGACGAATGGCAGCAGGCCGTTGATCAAGGGCTCGGCGAGCAGGACCTGACCATCGTGACCCGCGTGCTCGAGCAGCAGGGAAGAACGCCCTGACCCTGACCGGGGTGCTTCGCGTCCACCGCCGCCCAGACCGCCACGCTCGACGCCGCCAGCGACCCGCACCCCGCCGACTATCTCTATGGCGAGCTGGGCGTCGAGCAGCGTGCCCGCACCCTGCCGGGATGAACCCGTAGACCATGGCCGGGACCCGTCTGTGGCTGGTACGCAGCGCCTGTCCTGGGCCTGCCATACATCCTGGGGAACGGGCCGGGTGGCCACCCTGTTCATGCCGGGCGCCGCTGTTCATATCGGGTGGCGTCCTGCGGGGCCATAGGATCAGGGGCATGCTTCGCTGGCTGACCGCGGGTGAATCGCACGGGCGCGCGCTCGTGGCCATCTGCGAGGGAGTACCCGCCGGAGTGCGGGTGAGCACCGACGACATCACCGCTGCGCTGGCCCGCCGCCGGGCCGGCTACGGCCGGGGTGCCCGGATGAAGTTCGAGCAGGACGAGGTCGAGCTCACCGGCGGGATCAGGCACGGGGTCACGCTCGGCGGGCCCGTCGCCATCCGGATCGGCAACACCGAATGGCCGAAGTGGCAGACGGTCATGTCCCCGGATCCGGTCAGCCCCGGGGAGATCGCGGACCTGGCCCGCAATGCCCCGCTGACCCGGCCCCGGCCGGGGCACGCGGACCTGGCAGGCATGCAGAAATACGGCCACGACGACGCGCGGCCGGTGCTGGAGCGCGCCAGTGCGCGGGAGACCGCGGCCCGGGTCGCGCTGGGCGAGGTCGCGCGGCTGCTGCTGCGCCAGGCGCTCGGCGCGGAGGTGCTCAGCCACGTGGTGGCGCTGGGCGCCATCGCCGCGCCGGACGGGCTGCTGCCCGCCCCGGACGAGGCGGCGCGCATCGACGCGGATCCCGTCCGCTGCGCCGACCCGAAGACGAGCGCCGCTATGGTGGAGGAGATCGACGCGGCCCGCACGGACGGCGACACCCTCGGCGGGGTGGTCGAGGTTCTGGCCTATCACCTGCCGCCCGGCCTGGGCAGCTTCACGCACTGGGACCGCCGGCTGGACGCCCGGCTGGCCGCCGCCGTGATGGGCATTCAGGCGATGAAGGGTGTCGAGATCGGCGACGGCTTCACCACCGCGCGCCGCCGCGGCTCGCAGGCTCATGATGAGATCGAAACGGGCCCGGATGGGGTCCGCCGGCGGACTAACCGCGCGGGCGGTGTCGAGGGCGGCATGAGCAACGGTGAAGTGCTCCGGGTCCGCGCCGCGATGAAGCCCATCTCCACCGTGCCCCGTGCGCTCGACACGATCGACGTGCAGACCGGCGAGCCCGCCAAGGCGATCAGCCAGCGCAGCGACGCGACCGCCGTGCCCGCGGCCGGCGTGGTGGCCGAGGCGATGATCGCCCTGGTGCTGGCCGACGCGGTGGCCGAGAAGTTCGGCGGCGACTCGGTCACGGAGATCCGGCGGAACGCCCGCGCCTACGTAGACGCGCTGGTGATCGCGTGACGGCAACGGGCCCCGGGCGCCCGCTCGTGGTGCTGATGGGGCCGCCCGCGTCGGGCAAGACGGTGGTGGGGCAGATGCTGTCGGGCCGGCTGGGAGCCGCGTTCGTCGACACCGATGCCGACATCGCGGCGGCGGCGGGCAAGCCCGTCGGTGACATCTTCGTCGACGACGGCGAGCCGGCGTTCCGGGGACTGGAGCGCGCCGCCGCCGAGCGGGCTCTCGCCGCCGGCGGCGCGGTGGTCGCCCTGGGCAGCGGCGCGGTCCTCGACCCGGCCGTGCAGGCCCTCCTGCGGGGGCAGGCCGTGGCCTACCTGTCGGCCGGCTTCCCGGCGATCGCGCGCCGCCTCGGCCTGGACCGGCCGCGCGTCATCCTCCCCGGCAACCCGCGCGGCCGCCTCCGCACCATGCTGGAGGAACGCCGCCCCGTCTACGAGCGGCTGGCCGCGTTCACCGTCCCGGCCGACGACCTCGCCCCGGAGGAGATCACCGAGGAGATCGCCGCCTGGCTGGGGGAGCACGACGCGGGCCCGGACGGAGCGCCGGAATGACGGTCACGCACATCCCCATCGGCGGCGGGCAGCCCTACGAGGCCGTGGTCGGTGCCGGCGTGCTGGGCGAACTGCCCGGCCTGGTCGGGGAGAAAGCCGGCACCGTTGTCGTGATCTACGCGAGCAGCGTCAGCCACATCGCCGGCCCGGCCTGCCGCGCGCTGGAGGACGCCGGCTACCGCGTGCTCGGCGAGCAGGTGCCGGACGGCGAGGCGGCCAAGCAGATCACGGTCGCGGCCACGCTGTGGTCCCGGCTGGCCGCCGCGCGCGCCGGCCGGGCCGACGTCATCGTCGGGATCGGCGGGGGCGCCGTGACCGACCTGGCCGGGTTCGTGGGGGCGACCTGGCTGCGCGGGGTCCGGACCGTGCTCGTTCCCACCACCCTGCTCGGCATGGTCGACGCCGCGATCGGCGGCAAGACCGCGATCGACATCCCGGAGGGGAAGAACCTGGTCGGGGCGTTCCACGCGCCCGCCGGCGTGCTGGCTGACCTGACCGCGCTCGAGACGGTGCCGCGCGCCGACTACGTGGCTGGGCTGGCCGAGATCATCAAGGCGGGTTTCGTCGCCGACCCGGTCATCCTGGACCTGGTCGAGGACGACCCGGAGGGGGCCACCGTGCCGCACGGGCGGCACACCCGGGAGCTGATCGAGCGGGCCATCCGGTTCAAGGGGCAGGTGGTGGCGGCCGATTTCCGCGAGGCCGGGCTGCGCGAGACGCTGAACTACGGCCACACCCTCGGCCACGCGATCGAGCGCGCCGAGGAGTACCGGTTCCGGCACGGCGACGCGGTCGCGATCGGGATGGTCTACGCCGCCGAGCTGAGCCGGCTGGCGGGCCGCCTCGACGGCAAGGCCGCGGGCCGGCACCGCAGCGTGCTCACCTCGGTCGGGCTGCCCACCGCCTACCGGCCCGATGTGTGGCCGGACCTGCGCGCCGCGATGGCGGTCGACAAGAAGGCGCGGGGCGCCCAGCTGCGGTTTGTGATCCTTGAGGAGGTAGGCCGCCCGGCCGTGCTCGCGGGGCCGGCCGAGGAACTGCTCGAGCAGGCGTACCTGGAGGTATGCCCGTGATCACGCCGGTGCCCGCGGGCAGCGAGCCGTGATCGTTCTCGTGGGGTTCATGGGGGCGGGCAAGACCACCGTGGGCCAGCTGCTCGCGGGCCAGCTCGGGCTGCCGTTTCTCGACGCCGATACGGTGATCGAGGAGCGGGCCGGCTGCCCGGTGCCGCAGATCTTCGCCGGCCGCGGCGAGCCGGCGTTCCGTGCCCTGGAGCACGAGACCATCGCCGGGCTGCTGGGCGGCCCGGACGCCGTGCTCGCGCTCGGCGGCGGCGCGGTCGAGCACCCCGGGACCTGCCGCCTGCTGCTCGCCGCGAACGTGGTGTACCTGTACGTCCCGTACGCCGCCGCGATGGCCCGGGTGGGCGGCGACGCCGGGCGCCCGATGCTGCGCCGGCCCGACCTGGCCGCCGTCTACCAGCGCCGGCTAGCCGCCTACGAGGCGGTCGCGACGCACACCGTGCCCACCGATGGCCGCGAGCCCGCCGACGTCTGCCGCGACATCGCGCTGGCGCTGGGCGCAGCGGTGCCGCGCCGCACCGGTTAACGTTCATTTATTAACCGAACGGGACTCGGCGGGAGTCGGACGGAAGGCGCAGGCATGCGGATCGGGATGTCGCTCAACTACGCCGGCGGCTTCGCCGGGACGGTCACCGAACTGGCCGACTACGAGAAGGCCGGCCTCGGTATCGTCTTCGTCCCGGAGGCCTACAGCTTCAACGCGGTCAGCCAGCTCGGCTACATCGCAGCCATGACGCAGCGGCTGGAGATCGCCTCCGGGATCTTTCAGCTGTACTCGCGCACCCCGGCGCTGACCGCGATGACCGCGGCCGGGCTGGACTACGTGTCGAACGGCCGGTTCACCCTCGGCATCGGCGCGTCCGGCCCGCAGGTGATCGAGGGCTGGCACGGTGTGCCCTACGACGCCCCGGTGGGCCGGACCCGCGAGCTCATCGAGATCTGCCGGATGGTCTGGCGCCGGGAGCAGCTCAGCTACGACGGGACGTACTACCAGCTCCCGCTGCCTGCTGCGGCGGGCACCGGGCTCGGCAAGCCGCTCAAGCTGATCAATCACCCGGTGCGCGAGCGCATCCCGATCATGGTCGCCGCCGTCGGCCCGAAGAACGTGGCGCTCACCGCCGAGCTGGCCGAGGGCTGGCAGCCGTTCTTCTACCTGCCCGAGAAGGCCGGCGAGGTGTGGGGCGGCCCGGTGGCCGAGGGGATGGCCAAGCGGGATCCGGCGCTCGGCCCGCTGGACCTGGTCGCCCAGGCCCCGCTGATGATCGGCGACGACGTGGCCGCCTACCGCGACCTGGCCCGGCCGTTCTTCGCGCTGTACATCGGCGGGATGGGCGCGCGCGGCAAGAACTTCTACAACACCCTGGCCCGGCGCCTGGGCTACGAGGCCGAGGCCGGGCAGATCCAGGACGCCTACCTGGACGGCCGGAAGGAGGAGGCGGCGGCCCTAGTCCCGGCCGAGCTGCTGGAGCTGACCTCGCTGATCGGCCCGGAAGGCTACGTCCGCGAGCGGCTCGCCGCGTTCCGCGAGGCCGGGGCTACCACGCTGACCGTCACCCCGCTGGCGTCCACGCACGCGGACCGGGTCCGCCTGATCGAGCGCGCCGCCGACCTCGCGGCCTAGCGCCCTCGCCGGCTCATGGGCAGAGTTTCGCTCACGGGCAGAGTTTCGCTCACGGGCAGAGTTTCGCTCACGGGCAGAGTTCTGGGTTCCCTGGCAGCGTCTGTTTTTCTAAGTTGGCGGTCTCGGGCGTGTCGCGGGTCCTCGCGGGCGTGGTTGAAGTGTGCTGGCATGGTGTGCCGGTTTTCCGGGCAGCACCGCCACCAGCGCATCATCAGTACCCATTGCGCGATCCTGCCACCCAAATCGCGCAATGTCAGATAAAAAACCGACGCTGCCTATGCGACAGTTTCTCTGCCCGGAGTGCCGGGCAGGCAAGGCGGGGGGGCGGGACGGCGGCTCCTCTACAGTCGGGACATGCCGGAAATCCACGCCGCCCGCCGGGCCCGCGCGCAAGCCAAGGTCGCGGCGCTGGACGCCAACGCGGTCCTCGTCACCTCGCCGCCGAACGTCCGCTACCTCACCGGGCTGGCCAGCTCGAACGCGGCGCTGCTGCTGCCGGCCGGCGGCCGGGGCGTGCTGGCCACCGACTCCCGGTACGAGCTGGCCGCCCGGCGCGACTGCCCCGACCTGGACCTGGTGATCGGGCGGTCCATCGAGCAGCTGCTGACCGGGGAGATGACCCGCCGCGGGATGCGCATGGTCGCGTTCGAGGCCCACGAGATGACGGTCGAACGCCATCGGGACGTCGCGGCCAGCGCCGTGGGCGTCACCCTGGTCCCGTTCGGGCACGGCGTCGAGGACCTGCGGATGGTCAAGGACGCCACGGAGCTGGAGCTGCTCGCCGCCGCCTGCCGGATCACCGTCCAGGCCTTCGCGGACGTGCTGCCGCGGATCCGGCCGGGCCTGTCCGAGCGGGCCCTGGCCGGGGAGCTGGACCACCGGATGGCCGAGCTGGGCGCGGAACGGCCCGCCTTCGACACGATCGTCGCCAGCGGCCCGAACGGGGCGATCCCGCACCACGCCCCGGCCGGCCGTTGCGCCGGGGGGACCTGATCACGATGGACTTCGGCGCCTGTTACGCCGGCTATCACGCCGACATGACCCGTACCGTCGCGCTGGGCGAGCCCGGCTGGCAGCGCGAGATCTACGAGCTGGTCGCGGCGGCCCAGCGGGCGGGCTGCGCGGCGGCGCGGCCGGGTGCCGGCCTGCGCGACGTGGACGCGGCCGCCCGGGACCTTATTGCCGCGGCCGGGCACGGCGAGCATTTCCGGCACGGGCTCGGCCACGGAGTCGGGCTGGAAGTCCACGAGGCACCGCTGATCGGGTACGGAAGTACGGGTAAGCTCGATGATTGTGTTCCGGTAACCGTCGAGCCCGGTGTCTACCTACCCGGCCGGGGCGGTGTCCGGATCGAGGATGTCCTTATCGTTGGGGCCGGCGCGGCCGATCGCGGGCAGAAGGCCGGGCAGAAGCCGCCGACGGCTCAGATTCTTACGACGACCACTAGGGAACTGCTCGCGTTGTAGCGGGCAGCAGGAGACGGCAGACGTGGCGACCACGAACGACCTGAAGAACGGCATAACCCTGAACCTCGACGGCAACCTGTGGACCGTCGTCGAGTTCCAGCACGTGAAGCCCGGCAAGGGCGGTGCTTTCGTGCGCACCAAGCTGAAGAACGTGCTGACCGGCAAGGTGGTCGACCGGACCTTCAACGCCGGCGTGAAGGTGGACGTCGCCAACGTCGACAAGCGCGAGATGCAGTACCTCTACCGCGAGGGCGAGGATTTCGTCTTCATGGACACCCAGGACTACGACCAGCCCCGGGTGCCCGCCGCCACCGTCGGTGACGCCGCCAACTACCTGCTTGAGGAGCAGATGGTGACGGTCGCGTTCAACGACGGCGTGCCGCTCTACGTCGACCTGCCCGCCGCCGTCGAGCTGACGGTCAGCGCCACCGAGCCCGGCCTGCAGGGCGACCGCTCCACCGGCGGCACCAAGCCCGCCAAGCTGGAGACCGGCGCAGAGGTCCAGGTACCGCTGTTCATCTCCACCGGCGAGAAGATCAAGGTCGACACGCGCACTGGCCAGTACCTCGGCCGCGCCTGATGGCCCGGGACGTCATGCCCCTCGGCGGGAGCGCGGGTGAGGAGCGCGGTGCCTGCTCGGAGTAAGGCCCGCAAGCGCGCCCTGGACCTGCTGTTCGAGGCCGAACTGCGGGGCGAGCCGGTGCTGGATCTCATGCAGCAGCGCGAAGAATCGTCGAGCTTTGGCCCGCCCGTCCCGGAGTACGCGGCCGAGCTGGTACGCGGCGTGCAGGCGCACCGGGAGCGGATCGACGAGCTGCTCGGCTCGCATGCGGTGGGCTGGACGCTGGACCGGATGCCGGCCGTGGATCGCAACATCCTGCGGATCGGCACCTACGAGCTGCTCTGGGCGGATGACGTGCCCGACGGCGTGGCGATCAGCGAGGCGGTTCAGCTCGCCCGCGAACTGTCCACCGACGCGTCCCCGTCGTTCGTCAACGGCCTGCTCGCCCGGCTGCTGGACCTGAAGCCGACCCTCACCCTGTGACTTAGGCCCGTTCCCGGCGTCGGCTGCGGGTGCGTCAGGACGGGGCGAACCGGACCCGCAGCCCGCACTTACGGACCACCGAGTAGAACCACAGCGCCGACAGGCCCGCGCCGACGACCACGGCGGCGACGGTGACGGCCGTGGTCAGCAGCAGGAACAAGGTCATCGGCTCGGTCACCATCATGACCGAGAACCCGACCGTCAGCAGGAAGAACAGTCCCGCCCACAGCCACGTGGCGCCCTGGAAGAACCGGTGCAGCGCGGGGTGGTGCGTGGACGGCTGGCGGAGCGCCACGACCTCCGCGGCCAGCCGCGCGATCAGCGGCTTGCGGGTCGGGGCGGTCCGCGCGAACAGCACCGCCATGGCCAGGTTGGCCAGCGGGAACTGCAGCAGGAAGAAGAACACGTTGCCGGTACTGACCACCATGGCGGCCTGCACGGTCATCACCAGGGCCGAGATCGTGACCAGCCCGGGAATGCTGCCGGTGACCACCTTGCGGACGATGGCGACCAGCCACAGCACCGCTGCCGCGCCGATCATGGCGCCGTTCCGCCCGGAGAGTTCCTGGCCGATGACGTAGCCGATGCCCGGCAGCCCCACCGACTCGGTGAGGTTCCAGAGCACCGTCCGCAGGAGCCGGCCGGGGCGCGGCAGCTCGAGGTTCTCAGCCATGGCGAAGAGGATACGTGCTGAGACTGAAGGCAACCCCCATATCTCATGAAGGTGTCCGCAGTCCGTTAGAAATAGGCGGCCGGCCTCGGGAAACCCTCCGGGCTTTGGCTTCCGGGGCGTGTCGGCCGCCGTGTGCTGGTATGTACGGCCCCGTTTCGCGGCCCTGCCGCCCGGGCGTGCCGGGCATCTCCCGGGCGTGTCGTGTCACGCCGGCCCTCGCGACCTCCCGACATTGGCCCTCGCGACCTCCCGACATTGTCGGTGGGCGGCACTACATTGAAGCCATGTCGCGAGGAGGCGGGGCCGTGGGCGGTGACGAGCGCGTGGCGGTAGGCCGGCGTGACGGCGCGCGTCCGTCCGTCGTCTGGGACGTGCTGCGCGGCGTGCTCACGGCGCGGGCGGCCGGCATCGGCCGGGACCGGCTGGACGTCATCGACGCCGGCGGCGGGACCGGCGGCTTCGCCGTGCCGCTGGCCGCCCTGGGGCATTCGGTCACGGTGGTGGACCCGAGCCCGGACTCGCTGGCGGCCGCGCAGCGCCGCGCCGCCGAGGCGGACGTGCGGATCAGCGCCGTCCAGGGGGACGCCGCGGGCCTGGACAGCGTGGTCGGGGAGGGCGCCGCCGACCTCGTGATCTGCCACAGCGTCCTCGAGTACGTCGACTCGCCGGCCGACGCGCTGGCCGCCATCTCCCGCGTGCTGCGGCCCGGAGCCACCGTGAGCGTGCTGGCCGCCAGCGTCGCCGCCGCCATCCTGCACCGGGCGGTCTCGGGCCGGTTCGCCGACGCCCGCGCGCTGCTGGACACCGCGGCCGGACCGGGGGACCGGCCCGGCGCGGCCGTCCCGCGCTACTTCACGCTGCCCGGCCTGACCGCGCTGATCGAGGCGGCGGGGCTGCAGCCCGGCGCCGCGCACGGCGTCTCGGTCTTCGCGGATCTCGTGCCCAGCGTCCTCGTGGACGCCGATCCCGGGGCCGCGGAGGCGCTGCGCGCGCTGGAGACGGCGGCCGCGACGTACCCGCCGCTGCGTGACATCGCCGCCAAACTGCACGTGCTGGGACGCCGGTAGGCCATGAGCGGGCCCGGGCCCACCGGAGGCGAGCCGGCCGACGACACGGGATGCCACATCCTGCACGTCGACATGGACGCCTTCTACGCCAGTGTGGAAATAAGAGAGCGGCCCGACCTGGCCGGCCAGCCGGTGATCGTCGGCTCCCCGAGCGGGCGCAGCGTCGTGCTGTCCGCGTCCTACGAGGCGCGGAAGTTCGGGGTGCGTTCCGCGATGCCGGCCGTCCGGGCCAGGCGGCTGTGCCCGCAGGCGATCTTCATCCCGCCCCGGCATTCCGTGTACAGCGCGGTCTCCAAGCAGGTCATGACGGTATTCCGCTCGGTCACCCCGCTGGTGGAGCCGCTGGCCCTGGACGAGGCGTTCCTCGACGTCTCCGGCGCGCAGCGGCTGCTCGGCTCGCCGGCCTGGATCGGCGCCGCGATCCGGCGGCAGGTCGAGGCCGAGCAGGGTCTCACCTGCTCGGTGGGCATCGCGCCGTGCAAGTTCGTCGCCAAGATCGCGTCCGTGCACTGCAAGCCGGACGGCCTGCTGGTCGTGCCGTGCGACGGCGTGCTCAGCTTCCTGCACCCGCTGCCCGTCTCGGCGCTGTGGGGGGTGGGCGCGCGCACCGGGGAGACCCTCGCCCGGCTCGGGCTGCGCACGGTGGGTGACATTGCTCATGCTCCGCTGGCCACGCTGCAGCAGGCCCTGGGCGCGGCCGTTGGCTCCCATCTCGCCGCGCTGGCCTGGGGCCGGGACAGCCGCCCGGTGACCCCGCACGCCCCGGACAAGAGCATCGGCGCCGAGGAGACGTTCCCGACCGACATCAGCGATCCGGATGTGGTCCGCCGTGAGCTGCTCCGGCTGTCCGAGCGGACCGCCCGCAGCCTGCGTGAATCCGGCTGTGCGGCCCGGACGGTGACGGTGAAGCTGCGGCTGGCGAATTTCACGACGATTACGCGGTCCCGGACCCTGGCCGAGCCGACCGATCTGGCCCGTAAGATCTACGCCACCGCGTGCGCCCTGCATGAGGGCTCCGGCCTGGACCGGAACGCTCCGCTGCGGCTGGTGGGCGTGCGGGCGACCGGGCTGGCAGCCGCCTCGTCCGCCGCCACCCAGCTGGCGTTCGGCGAGCGGCCGTCCGGCTGGCGGGAGGCGGAACGGGCGATGGACCAGATCGCGCAACGGTTCGGCACCGGGGCCGTCCGCCCCGCGGCGCTGGTTACCGATCCCGGCGGCCGCCAGGGCCCGGATCAGGACCGCTGATCCCATCCCGGGAGGCGCTTTGACCACCAGAGGGGACCATGTGAACGGCGCAGGAAAACCCGCGTGTGCGTGCAGTCCCGGCCACCCTTCCACCGCGCCCGTCCCGGCTCGTATTCTGGAGGTGGGTCGGGGAAGACCGGTGGCTGTCACCGAACCCCTGATCCTGCATGCAAGGTTCCATGGGAGGCGTCGTGCCGCTCTCTGAGCATGAGCAGCGTCAGCTCGAGCAGATCGAGCAGGCGCTCTACAGCGAGGATCCGAAATTTGTGCATGCGGTTCGCTCCAGCGACCCGCGCGTGCATTACAAGCGCCGGGCCTATCAGGCCGCGGCCGGATTCGTGCTGGGTGTCGGACTGCTGCTCGGCGGGGTCATATCCCAGTTCATCTGGGTAGGCGTCGCGGGCTTCGTGGTCATGCTCGTCTGCTGTATGTGGTGGCTGACCAGCTGGCGGCACATCAACGCGTTGTCGGCGGGGGCGCTCGGCCCGGCCCGGCCGAAAGCCGCCTCCCGCCGCCGGCGCCGCCAGCAACGCCGCGCGGGCGGCCGGGGGGCCCGGGTGGCCAGCCCGGGCATGATGGAACGTCTGGAGGAGCGGTGGCGGCGCCGCCAGGAGGGCGGCTGACCCGCGGCATCCGCCGGCTGGGCGGCGCCCGGTGATCCATGCGGACCTCATCCGGCTGCGGCAGGTACGCGACCGGATCGACCGTGACTACCCCGAACCGCTCGACGTCGCGGCGCTGGCGCGCACGGCCCTGATGTCGCCCGGGCACTTTTCCCGCAGCTTCCGCGCCGCCTTCGGCGAGACGCCCTACAGCTATCTGATGACCCGGCGGATCGAGCGCGCCAAGGCGCTGCTGCGCCGCGGCGACCTCACCGTGACCGAGGTCTGCTTCGCGGTGGGCTGTACCTCACTCGGCTCGTTCAGCTCACGGTTCACCGAACTGGTCGGCGAGAGCCCGAGTTCGTACCGGGCCCGCGGCCACGACCCGGGCGCGGCGATCCCGGCCTGCCTCGCCAAGATCCATACCCGCCCGGTGCGACTGCGCGTTCCGTGAACCGGCCGGCAACATGCTGCGGTTCAACCAGCCGAGGTAGGGCTCTGCGCCGGCCGCCGGGCTCTGAGCCGCCACACGGCGGACTGGGCCCGGCTGGCCGCCCCGGCCAGCTGCGCGGCCCCGGCCGAGGCCGGCCCGAGCGCGGACGTGGGGAACAGCCGCGCCCGCCAGCGGGCCCGGCGATCCACCGACGCCGCCAGCCCGCGCCGGACCAGGTCGAGGTCGGCGTGCGTGGGCGCGACCGTGCTCGGGGTCCCCGCGTAGCTGGCGCGCTCTTCCGCGAGGGCCACCCGGCGCAGCGCCGCGGCCGCGGCGGGCGGCAGACCGCACTGCGCCGCGATCCGCTGCGCGGCCGCGCGCGGCGACTCGCTGGGCCGTCGCCGGACGCGGTAGTCGGCCAGATCGTCGAGCACCTCATGCCAGGCCGCGTGGGCCCGCTCGGCGTCACCGGTCCGGCGCAGCCGGCTCCGCCGCCGCAGGGACCGGCTGGCCCACGGCACGATCGCCGCGGCGGCCGCCACGGCGAGCACCCCGATGCCCACCGGCTCCGCCGGGAACCCGCCGGTGGCGGTGACCCCGGTCGAGCCGGAACCGTTCCCGGTCAGCCCGCGGGCGTGCGGGTTGAGGCTCGACGAGCCGTTCGACCCGGTGGATCCGGTGTTCGCCTGGCTGTGCAGCGGGGTCAAGGCCTGGCTGGTGCCGCCGCCCGCCGCCTGCGGGACGCTGTAGGGGGGCGGGACCGCGGTGCCCTGGCCGCCGCTGCCCGCCGGCGTGGGCTCGAACCGCAGCCAGCCCGCCCCCTGGAAGTACAGCTCCGGCCACGCGTGCGCGTCGCTGGTCCGGACCGTCCAGGTGCCGATCCCCGTCGACGTGCCGGACGTGAAGCCCACCGCCACCCGGGAGGGGATACCGAGCAGACGGGCCAGCACGGCCATCGCGAACGCGAACTGCTGGCAGTAGCCGCGCTTGCTGACGGTGAGGAAATGGCTGAGGCCCGATGCGTTCGCCGGCTCGGTGGCGTTCAGGCTGTAGCTGAAGCCGCCCCGCTGGGTGAACCACTGCTGCAGCGCGATGGCCTTGCCGTAGGGGGTGTCCGCGCTGGCGGTGACCTTCCTGGCGAGCGCGGTCAGCGGCCGGAACGCCGCCGGGACGTTCAGGTACTGGTCGGCGATCGCGGCCGGCGGCGCCGGCGCCTTGTTCAGCTGCGCCACGGTGGGGGAGATCTCGTCGCTGGTCACCGTGTACGACAGGCCGGACAGCGAGGTCCCGAAGCCGAGCACCATGGCCGTGCCGACATCCTCCACCCAGTGTCCCGGGACGCTGATCCGGGTGGCCGGGTACGGCACGGGCAGGAAGCTGACCCCCGAGGTCGAGCTCGCCGTCCCGCGCCGGATGGTGACGTGCGTGGTCACACCGGAGTGATCCGCCTCGGTCAGGCCCTGCGGCGACGGCAGCTTTCCCGCCACCGAAGCGGCCGGCCCCCCGCCGCCGCCCATCGACCACTGCGTGGTGGACAGGTTGCCCAGCACGTACATCTGCAGGTACTGCGGGACGGGGTCGGTCGTCCGGTAGGTCAGGACCGTCGACGCCTGGCCTTCCTTCAGGTCCTGGGTCATCGCCGCGAGCGGGTTCGGCACGGCCGTCCCGTTCCCGGCGCCCGGCGCCGTCCCGGTCGATCCGAAGATGTTGACGTGCGCGGGGAACATGCGGTTGACGCGGAGACCGGGCACGAAGAGCGGCACGCATAGCGCGACCACGATGGAGGCCGTCCCGATCCGCCGGCCCGCCATCGTCAGTGACCGGGCGTCCGGTGCCCGGGCCGTCCCCGGCGATCCCGGTGTCCCCGGCGATCCCGGTGTCCCCGGCGATCCCGGTGTCCCCGGCGATCCCGGCCGGACGGCGCCGTCGGCGCGCCAGAGACCGACCGTCCGCCCCCACAGCCGGAGCCGCTCCCGGCCGTCGGCGGCCAGGATGAGCAGGTATCCGGCCGTGCCCGCGCAGAAGACGACCGTCGTGCCGAACCCGTTGCGCGTGGCCGGCGTCGTCGTGGGCACGATGAACAGCGCCAGCAGCGGCAGGCCGGCGACCGCCGAGCTGCGCAGCCGTACCGCCAGCGTGTCGGTGGCCAGCGCGGCCAGTGCGATTCCGGCCGTCGACAGCAGCAGCAGGCCCGGCGTCGGCGGTACCGGCGGTGAGAACCGGTCCGCGTCGGCCATGCCCTGCAGGCCCAGCTGCCACAGGTAGCTCAGCGAGGCGGGGGTGGGCACCACCAGCATCCAGGAGCGCGCGGCCGCGAACACCACGTTGAGGTAGATCAGCAGGCCGGCCAGGCTGGCAGCGAGGCTGACGATGAGCGGCGGCCGGCGCCACTGGGCCGCCAGGCCGATGGCCGCCACCACGGCGATGGCGCCGAGCCCGGCCCAGAACCACTGCGGGCTTTCAAACAGCGCGTACAGGGAGGTCGAGGCGAGGGCCGTGCCCGTGGCCGCGGCCAGCGTCAGCCGGTAGCTCACCCCGTCGCCTCCGGGTGCGCGGCGGGCCGGCCGGCGGCACCGGCCGGGGGCACCGGGGGGGCCTCGGCGCTGACCATGCGGCGGAACAAGCCGGCCGCCGCCGGGCTGTGCAGTTCCCGCCACGCGTCGGCCAGCGATGTGCCGGCGGTGACGACCGCGACCCGCCACCCCGCCGCGATGAGGATGTCCGGCGCGGCCAGGGCGCTCGCGGAGCCGCCGCGCGCGGGCCGCCCCGCCTTCCAGTGCGCCCCGTCGAACAGCAGCGCCATGGCCGGGGTCGTGCCCTGGTGACACGCGGCGAGCAGCCGGGCCTGGGCGGGGGACATCATCCCGCACACCGCGATGATCTGCCCGCGGCTGCTGGCGCGCAGCGTGGCCACCCCCCGGCGGAGGTCGACGTTGCGGGACGGCTGGATCACGGCCAGCCTTTCCATCAGCGATTCCGCGGCCGGCCCGGCGGGCGTCACCTCACCGGAGTCGGTGACCAGCCGCGTGTCGATGCCCTGGCCGGCCAGGTGGGCGCCGATCGAGGCCGCCGCGCTGACCGCGGTCTCGAACGGCGACCCGGGCCCGGCGCCCACGTACGCCGCCCGCCGCGTGTCGATGAGCAGCAGCGCCCGGTTGTGCCACTGCTGCTCCTCGCGGCGCACCATCAGTTCCCCGTACCGCGCGGTGGACCGCCAGTGCACCCGGCGCAGCTCGTCGCCGTCCCGGTAGGCCCGCGGGGCGATGTCGTCCTCGCCGGCCGCGGCGACCGTGCGCATGCCGCTTTCGCCGTCGCCGAGCCGGCTGCCGGGAATCGCGACCCGGGGCAGCGGCGCGATGTCCGGCGTGACCACCAGCGTGCTCTTGGTCGCGAACGAGCGGCCGATCGACACCAGGCCGAACGCGTCCGCCACCCGGATCTGCAGTGGGCCGATCGTGTATCTGCCCCGCTTGTCCATCTGGACCTGGTGGGTCAGGTCGCGGCTGCCGCCCGCCTCGATCGCCCCCAGTACGAAACGTGGCCGCCCGATCCCGGAGTGCTGGCCGAGATCCTCGGCCAGCAGCAGCCCGGTACGCAGCCGGGAGACGTTCGACAGCCGGATGAGCACCTCGGCCGGCCGCCCGGCCGGCACCCGGCGCGGCTGGACCTGCCGGGTGCAGGACAGCCGGTACCGCGCCCGCGTGGCGACCAGCGCGGACAGCAGCGGGAGCATCATCAGCAGGACACCGATGCGCAGCACGTCGGCCTCGTCCAGGCCGAAACCAGCCACGACCGCCGCGCACCCCACGGCCAGGAAGGTCTTGCCCCTGGTGGTCAGCGCGCTGATCAGTGCCCGCATGGCGATCCTTCGCATCCTCGCCCGGTCGCGGTGGCCCGCCGGTCAGCGCCGCGCTGGCAACGGCAGCCGCGCCACGATGCCGGCCAGCACCTGTTCGGGCAGCTGGCCCGCGACGAGGGCCTCCGGGGTGGGCAGCAAGCGGTGCGCGAGCACCGGGACGGCCAGGGCCTGCACGTCGTCCGGTATCACGTAGTCGCGGCCGTCGAGCGCGGCCCAGGCGCGGCTGGCGCGCAGCAGGTGGAGCGTCGCCCGCGGGGACGCCCCGAGGCGCAGGTCCTCATGCGACCGGGTGGCGTTGACCAGGGTGATCACGTACTGCTTGAGCAGGTCGGAGACCATCACGCCGCGGACCGCCGCGGCCAGGTCGCGCACGTCGTTGGCGTGCGCCACCGGCTTGACGTCCTCCAGCGGGGACGCCGACCCGTGGGTATCGATCATCTCCAGCTCGGCGGCCGCCGTCGGGTAGCCGATGGAGATGCGCGCGGTGAAGCGGTCGCGCTGGGCCTCGGGGAGCGGGTACGTCCCTTCCATCTCCACCGGGTTCTGGGTGGCGATCACCATGAACGGCGATTCCAGCGGGAAGGTGGTCCCGTCCACCGTGACCTGCCCCTCCTCCATGCTTTCCAGAAGCGCGGACTGGGTCTTGGGGGAGGCCCGGTTGATCTCGTCGCCGACGACGATGTTGGCGAATACCGGCCCCGGCTTGAACTCGAATTCCCGTCGTTCCTGATTGAACGCGCTGACCCCGGTGACGTCGCTCGGCAGCAGGTCGGGGGTGAACTGGATCCGGCGGACCGTGCAGTCGATCGACCGGGCGAGCGCCTTGGCCAGCATCGTCTTGCCGACCCCGGGGACGTCCTCGATGAGTAGATGCCCCTCGGCGAGCAGCACGGCCAGGGTGAGGCGGACCGCGTTCGACTTCCCGTCGATCACCGATTCGACGGCCGCACTGATACGGCCGGCCACGGCCACGAGGTCATCGAGCGCGCTGGCTGGGTCGCGCCCCATCTCCACTACCACCTGGCCTCCTCGATGGCCTGACGCCACACCGGCCGCCAGCGGCGCAGCACCCCCACGCCGCGTGCTGCTTCATAACGACAGTACGTCCTACCTCAGCCGATGCGCGACGCTTCGCCGGTCCGGAAAGCAGGCCGTCCCGGTCCGGGGAGCAGGCAGTACTGGCTACCGGAACATGCCCCGGCAGCACCCTTTTATTGCGTGATCTGTCCCGCATGTTTATTGCGTGATCTGTCCCGCATGCTCCCTTTACTACGGGCGGAACCGGCTTCCGGCTTGTTACTACGGGCGGAACCGGCTTCCGGCTTGTTACTACGGGCGGAACCGGCTTCCGGCTCGCCGGTCCCGGTATCCGGCCCGTCCTCCACTTCCTTCCACCGCACGCCGGGGCCGGGCGGTTGCCCCGCCATTCCGGTGCTCCGCCGGGCGGCCGCCCCGCCATTCCGGGGCTCCGCGGGGCTTCAGCCCGGCCGATTCCCGGCCTGCCCCGCGGTCCCCGGGGCGCCGCGCCCAGGTCTCTCGCTGATGCCCCCCACTTTGCTCCACCGATCCTGAGCTGGGCTTTTATCGTCGAGATGGGCCGAAAAACGCCGCGCCGGCCGTTGACGGTGGAGGAATGTGGAGTACAGTGGAGCGCCATGGGGCAGAAATAGCCGTACAGCGTTACTCGCGGGACTGGGGAGGTGGGTGCGATGTTCCTCGGCACTCACACGCCTCGGCTCGACGAGAAAGGGCGCCTGATTCTGCCCGCCAAGTACCGCGACGAGCTTGCCGAGGGTGTGGTGATCACAAAAGGCCAGGAGCGCTGCCTTTACGTCTTCCCGGCCGCGGAGTTCACCCGCGTGACCGAGGCCATGAGCACCGCGCCGGTCACACCCAAGGGCCTGCGGGACTACAGCCGGGTGCTGTTCGCCAGCGCCTCGGATGAGGTCCCGGACAGGCAGGGCCGCATCACCGTGCCGCCTGCGCTGCGGAGTTACGCCGGGCTCGACCGGGACTGCGTCGTGATCGGCGCCAACACCCGGATGGAGATCTGGGACGCCGCGGCCTGGGAGAGCTACCTGGCCAGCCAGGAAGAGGCCTTCTCTGACGCGTCCGAGGAGGTGCTACCCGGGATCTTGTGACGCGGTGCCGGGCGTGCGCCCGGTACCAGATGCCCGGCGAGGTCTCCACCCGCGCTGGGCCGCCGGCCGGCTGGCATCACTTCCCCGGTGCCAGGCGCCTGGCGGCCCGCGCGGCGCGGATGGGGGCCCGGCCGGGGCACCAGCCGTGGCCAGTAGCCGCGATGCGGCCAGCCAGCGAGAACTTTGGGGGTCTGATGGGCGAGTCAGCCGCCGGCCACGTGCCGGTCATGGCCGACGCCGTGGCCGTCCTGCTCGCGCCCGCCCTGGCGGCGGACGGCGCTGTCCTTCTCGACGCGACGCTCGGCCGGGCCGGCCACGCCCGGGCGTTGCTCGCCGCCTACCCCGGCCTCATCCTGATCGGCGTCGACGCCGACGTGACCGCGATCGAGCGGTCCCGTGCCGTGCTGTCCGCCGACGAGGGCCGGGTGACGCTCGTGCACTCCTTCTACGACGAGATCCCGGCCATTGCCGCCGCCGCGGGCCTCGACAGCGTGCAGGGCATCCTCTTCGACCTCGGGGTGTCGTCCCCGCAGCTGGACGATCCCGAACGTGGCTTCGCGTACTCCTATGACGCGCCCCTGGACATGCGGATGGACCAGACCCGCGAGCTCACCGCGGCCGAGATCGTCAACCACTACCCGGCCGGGGAACTGGCCCGGGTGCTCCGCGACTACGGCGAGGAGCGGTTCGCCCGGCGGATCGCGGACGCGCTGGTCCGGGAGCGGGCCCGGTCGCCGGTGACCTCCACCGGGCGGCTGAGCGAGATCGTCCGCGACGCGATACCGGCGGCCGCGCGGCGGACCGGCGGTCATCCCGCCAAGCGCACGTTCCAGGCCCTGCGCATCGAGGTGAACGGCGAGCTGGCCGTGCTGGGGCGCGCCCTGCCCGCCGCCCTGGACCTGCTGTCGGTGGGCGGGCGGATCGTCGTCCTCGCCTACCACTCGCTCGAGGACCGCGCGGTCAAGCGCGTGCTCACCGCGGCCGCCGCCGACACCACCCCGCCCGGCCTGCCGGTGCCGCTGCCCGGGAGCGGGCCGCGGTTCCGCCTGCTGACCCGGGGCGCGCTGCGGCCGTCCGCGGAAGAAGTCGCCGCCAACCCTCGTGCGGCATCAGCGCGGCTGCGGGCCGCGGAGCGAATACGGAAGGCGGCGTGACGGGCATGAAGGGGCGGATGACATGGCGACCCGAATAACCGACCCGGCGCCCCCGCGGACCAGGGGCAACCGGGGGAACCCGGGGAACCCGCCCGGTGTAAGCCGCGGCAACCCGCCCGGCGTCACCCGGGGCGGCCAGCCGGGCCCAGCCGGGGGAAACAGCCGCCCGCGCCCGGCCACCCCATCCCGGGGCAAGGCCGGTCCCCGGCTCGTCTCCGCGCCCCGGCCCGCGCCGAAGACCGGGCCCGCGCCGAAGACCGGGCCTGAACGCCGGACCGGGCCGGCCCTGCGCGTGACCACGGCACCCCCGCGGCAGAGCGCGCCTGCGGCCCCGCCCCGTACATCCCCCCGCACCGGACCGGCCGAGAGCGCGGGCCGCCGCCGGATGCCGTTCCTGCTGCTGATCGTCGGCATGCTGTGCGGTGCGCTGGTCTGCCTCCTGGTGATCAGCACGACGCTCGCCGCCGGCTCGTTCCAGATCACCAACCTGCAGCAGCAGAACCAGGCCATGGCCAAGCAGCAGCAGCAACTGCAGCAGGAGGTGGCGCAGGATCAGGCGCCCAGCGTGATCGCCCAGCGAGCCGAACAGCTCGGCATGAAGCCGGCCGGCCAGCTGCAGTTCCTCAACGTGAAGACCGGCCAGATCTCCAGCGACGCCGCGACCGGCGCCGCCGCCACCCTCCAGGTTCCCGGCTATACCCCATGACCGTGCGCGGCGGGGGACGTGAGCCGCGCGGTGGCGGGCGCGACGCACGTGGGGGAGCAGGCATGGGGCGGGGCGCCCCCGGGCCGGGCCGTACCGGCCCGATGCGCGGGGCCCGGCGCCCCGGCGACGACGACCGGCGTGACCGGCGTGTCCGGGGCGGCGACGACCGGCGCGGCCCGGCGAACGGTGCCGCGCGACGCCCGTCATCGCGGGGCGGCGGGTACGCCACCCCCCGGGCCGCGAGCTTTGAGCCGGCCGCCCGGCCGGGCCTTACCAGGAACGGCCGGCCGCCGCGCCGCCGCGCGCCGCGTCTCCGCATGCTGCGGACGCGGGCCGACCCGGGGCGGCGGCTGGGGGCCGCGCTGCTAAGCATCGCGGTCGTGATGTCGCTGTTCGCCGGGCGGCTGATCCAGCTCCAGGGCTTCGAATCCGGCACGTACGTGCGGATCGCCCAGGACCAGCGGCTGGAGACCGTGAGCCTGCCGGCCGCGCGCGGTGACATCACCGCCGCGAACGGCCAGGCGCTGGCCATCACCGTGCAGACGTACCTGGTTTACGCGGACCCGGTGATGATGACCGCGGCGCAGATGACGCAGATCGCCGCGGATCTGGCCGGGCCGCTCGGCATGGCCCAGGCGGACATCCTCAGCCTGCTGCAGCACCCGACCTCGCCGCAGTACGTGGTGCTCAAGAGCGGGGTGTCGCAGGCGGCCGCCGATCAGATCAAGGGCCTCTCGCTGCCCGGCGTGGTCGGCACCGGGGCCGTCACCGGCACCGGAACCACCACCACCGGCAGCGGGCTGCCCGGCATCCAGATGCAGGCCAGCTACAAGCGCGTGTACCCCGACGGGAACGTGACCTCGAACCTGCTCGGCTTCACCCATACGACCATCAGCGGCAACCTGTCCGGCGTGGCCGGCCTGGAGTACTCCGACAACGCGCTGCTGGCCGGGAAGACCGGCAGCGAGCAGTTCCAGTTCGGCTACGACGGCCAGCAGATCCCGCTGGCCGCGAACAAGAACACCCCCGCGGTCAACGGCAGCGGGCTGCGCCTGACGATCATCCCCGCCCTGCAGTGGGAGGCCCAGCAGGCCTGCCAGCAGGAAGTCCAGAAGAGCCACGCGGAGAATTGCACGGTGGTGGTCATGCAGCCCGGCACCGGCAAGATCCTGGCCATGGCGCAGTGGCCGGCCTACGATCCCGCCTCGTCCAATCCCGAGGCCACGTCCAATCTGGCCGTCCAGGACATCTTCGAACCGGGCAGCACCGCCAAGGTGATCACCGCCGCCGCGGCGATGGAAAAGGGCGGCCAGACGATCACGAGCACCTATACCGTCCCCGACGTGATCGACGAGGGCGGCTTCACGTTCCATGACGCCGAGTACCACCCGGTGGAGCGCTGGACGATCGCCGGCATCCTGGCCAACTCCAGCAACGACGGCATGGTCCAGGTGGTCCGGCACGTGCCGCCGCAGACGCAGTACGACTACCTCAAGGCGTTCGGCCTCGACGAGCCCACCGGCCTGAACCTGCCCGGCGAGACGCCCGGCCTGCTCCCCGCGCCCTCGGCATGGTGGGGCAACGAGCGGTACACGCTGTCCTTCGGCCAGGGCGTCGACGTGAACGCGCTGCAGATGGCCAGCGTGTACGCGACGATCGCGAACGGCGGCGTGCGCGTCCAGCCGACCCTGGTGGCCGGCACCACCGGCAGCGCCGGCACCTACACCCCGGCCGCCGCGCCCACGTCCCGCCGGGTCATCCAGGCGAGCACGGCCCGGAGCCTGATCGGGGCGCTGCAGCAGGTACCCGGGGTCGACCTGGCGGGCGGCCAGCCGTGGGGCGTCATCCCGGGCTACGCGGTCGCCGCGAAGACCGGCACGTCCCAGGAATGGGACGCCACCCGCAAATGCCTGTGCAAGTACGGATCCAGCTGGATCGGGATGGCGCCCGGCGACAACCCCCAGCTCGTGGTGTCGGTCAACGTGCAGAATCCCACGAAGAACGGCTACTTCGGTGCCGTCGTGGCCGGGCCGGTCTTCTATCAGGTGATGAAGTTCGCGCTGCAGACCATGAAGATTCCGCCGGACGGGGCCAAGCCTGCGGACGTGCCGCTCACCGGGCCCTGATTGGGGGTAACCTCTGCGCGTGCCCGTGGCCATCCGTCCCACCCGAACTGTGCGCCGCCCCCTGTCCGGCCTGGGCGCGCTGCTCGGCGTGACACAGCGCGCCGGCGGCGCGGTGCCCGCCGCCCCGCTTACGCCGAGGACACCGAACGGGACTGACCGGGAGCCAGCCATCTCGGGGGTCACCCACGACTCCCGTATGGTGCGCCCCGGGGATCTCTACGCCGCGCTGCCGGGTACCCGCGTGCACGGGGCCGAGTTCAGCGCCGCCGCGGTGGCGGCCGGCGCCACGGCCATCCTCACCGATCCGGCCGGCCGGGACCGGGCCGCCGCCGCCGGGGTACCCGTCTTCGTGATCGCCGACCCCCGGGTCCGGCTCGGCGAGATCGCCTGCTGGGTGTATGGGGATCCCTCCCGGCGGCTGGGGCTGATCGGCGTGACCGGCACCAGCGGCAAGACCACCACGAGCTATCTCATCGAGGCCGGGCTGCGCCGCGCCGGGCATGTGACAGGGCTGATCGGCGGGGTGGAAACCCGGATCGGCGCGGACGTGGCCGCCAGCGAGCTCACCACGCCCGAGGCCACCGACCTGCAGGCGCTGCTGGCCACCATGGCCGAGCGCGGGGTCACCGCGGCCGCGATGGAGGTCTCCAGCCACGCCCTCGCGCTCGGCCGGGTCGCGGGCACCCACTACGACGTCGCCATCTTCACCAACCTGTCCCAGGACCACCTCGACTTCCACGCCGGCCTCGAGGACTACTTCGCGGCCAAGGCCACCCTGTTCACCCCGGAATACGCCGGTGCCGGGGTGGTCAACCTGGACGACACCTACGGGCGGCGGCTCGCGGAGACAGCGCCCATCCCCATCGTCACGTTCTCCGCGGCCGGGAGGAGGGAGGCGGACTGGCGGGCCGAGAACGTCCGGGTGGGGGCGGACGGCAGCACGTTCCGGGTCATCGGGCCCGGCGGGGTGGAGGCCGATGCCTCGCTGGCCCTCGTCGGCCCGTTCAACGTGGCCAACGCGCTCGGGGCGATCGTGGCCCTGGTGGAGGCGGGCACCGGCCTGGAGGACGCGGTGGCCGGCGTGGGATCCTGCCCCGGCGTGCCCGGGCGGCTGGAACGGGTCGACGCCGGCGGTGCCGCGCCCGACCTGACCGTGCTCGTCGACTACTCGCACAAGCCCGGCGCGGTCGAGGCCGTGCTGGGCGCGCTCCGCCCGGTCACCCAGGGCAGCCTGATCATCGTGCTCGGCTGCGGCGGTGACCGGGACCGGGCCAAGCGCCCGCTGATGGGCGCCGCGGCGGCGAGCCTCGCCGACGTGGCCATCTTCACCAGCGACAACCCGCGATCCGAAGATCCCCTGGCCATCCTCGCGGCCATGCTGGACGGCGCGCTCGGCGTGCCGCAGCGGCGCCGGGCGCACGTGACCGTGGAACCGGACCGGGCCGCCGCGATCGGCCTCGCCATCTCCTCCGCCGCCAAGGGCGATGTGATCCTGGTGGCCGGCAAGGGCCACGAACGCGGCCAGTACGTCGCGGGCAGCGTCCTGCCGTTCGACGACCGCGAGGTCACCGCCGAGGCCCTGCGGCGCCGGGCCGGGGCACCTGCGCCGAAGGGAGAACTGTGATCCCGCTCTCGCTGGAGGAGATCGCCCGGATCACCGGAGCCCGGCTGGACGGGGGGACCGACCCGTCCGCTGTCGTCTTCGGGCCGGTGGTCATCGACTCGCGCCGGGCCGCCCCGGGGAGCCTGTTCGCCGCGGTCGAGGGGGAGCGGGCCGACGGGCACGACTTCGCCGGGGCCGCCTTCGCCGCCGGGGCGGCCGCCGTGCTCGGCACCCGCCCGTGCGGCGGCCCCGCGCTGATCACCGGCAGCGTCCCGGTGGCGCTGGCCCGGCTGGCCCAGGAGGTCGTGGCCCGGCTGCCGCAGGTCGCCATCGCGGGGATCACCGGTTCCTCCGGCAAGACCTCGACCAAGGACCTGACCGCCCAGCTGGTCGAGCGCCTCGGGCCCACGGTCGCGCCGGAAGGTTCCTACAACAACGAGTTCGGCTTCCCGCTGACCGTGCTGCGCGCGGACGAGCGCACCCGTTACATGGTGCTGGAGATGGCCGCCCGCGGCGTAGGCCACATCGCCAGCCTGTGTGAGATCGCGCCGCCGCGCGTCGGCGCCGTGCTGAACGTGGGGCACGCGCACACCGGCGAGTTCGGCGGCATCGAGCAGGTCGCCCGGGCCAAGGGGGAACTGCCCGCGGCGCTGCCCGCGGCCGGGGCCGGCGGCGTCGCGATCCTGAACGCCGACGACGCGCGGGTGATGGCCATGGCGGAGCGTACCGAAGCCCGGGTGGTGACCTTCGGTCTCGGAGCCACCGCCAGCGTCACCGCCACCGACGTGCGCCTCGACGACCTCGGGCGCCCGCGTTTCACCCTGGTTACCCCGGCCGGGACGGCCCCGGTGCGGCTGGGCCTGCACGGCGCGCACCACGTGCCGAACGCCCTGGCCGCCGCGGCCATCGCCGCCGAACTGGGCCTCGGCCTGGCGGATATCGCCGCCGGCCTGTCCGCGGCCACCGCGCGCAGCAAGTGGCGGATGGAGGTCCGCCAGGCCCCGGGCGGGCTGACCGTCGTCAACGACGCCTACAACGCCAACCCCGAATCCGTCCGGGCCGCGCTGGAAGCCCTGCGGCACATGGCCCGTGGGCGGCGCGCGTTCGCCGTCCTGGGCCAGATGGCCGAGCTGGGCGAGGAGTCCCGGGCGAGCCACGAGGAGGCCGGCGCGCTGGCCGCCGGAACCGGGGTGACCGGTTTGATCGTTGTCGGAGCAGAAGCAGAACCCATCATCGACGGGGCCCTGGCCGCAGATGGATGGCGCGGCGAGGTGATCGGCGTGCCAGATGGCCCGGGCGCCGTCGCCGCGCTCCGCGGCCGGCTGGCCGAGGGTGACGTCGTGCTCGTCAAGGCCTCCCGCGCCGCCGGGCTGGAAAGCGTCGCCGCCGCCCTGCTGGCCGGGCCTGATCTCGTGAAGGAGACGGCCCAGTGAAGGCCCTCCTCATCTCCGCCGCGGTCTCGCTGACCGTGGCGCTGCTCGGCACGCCGGTAGCCATCCGGGTATTCTCCCGGCACGGGTACGGCCAGCCCATCCGGGAGGAGGGGCCGGCCGACGCCGACAAGCGCGGCACGCCCACGATGGGCGGCACCGTGATGATCATCGCGACGCTGGTCGGGTACTTCGTAGGCCACCTCGCCACCGGCGAGCCGCTCTCGGTGTCCGGGCTGCTCGTGCTGTTCCTGATGACCGGCCTCGGCGCGGTCGGGTTCGCCGACGACTTCATCAAGCTGTACAAGCAGCGCAGCCTCGGCCTGCGCAGCGGGGCCAAGCTCACCGGGCAGGTGGTGGTCGGCGCCGTGTTCGCCGTGCTGGCCCTGCACTTCCCCGACGGGTACGACCTCACCCCCGCCTCCACGCACCTGTCGTTCCTGGCCGACTTCGGCATCTCGATCGGGCCCATCTTCTTCGTGGTCCTGGTCGTGGCCATGGTCGCCGGGACCTCCAACGCGGTGAACCTCACCGACGGGCTGGACGGGCTGGCCACCGGCGCGGCGATCCTGGTGCTGGCCGCGTACGTCATCATCGGCAACTGGCAGCTCCGCAACGACTGCACGACGGGGCTGGCGCCGAACTGCTACGACGTCCGCGACCCGCTGGACCTGGCCGTGGTCGCCGCCGCGCTGATGGCCGCGTGCGTCGGCTTCCTGTGGTGGAACGCGCCCCCGGCCCGCATCTTCATGGGGGACACCGGCTCGCTCGCGCTGGGCGGCGCGCTGGCCGGCCTGGCCATCACCACCCGGACCGAGCTGCTGCTGGGCATCCTCGGCGGCCTGTTCGTGATCGTCACGCTGTCGGTGATCATCCAGGTCGGCTCGTTCAAGCTCACCGGTAAACGGGTGTTCCGGATGGCCCCCCTGCAGCATCATTTCGAGCTGCTGGGCTGGGCCGAGACGACGATCGTGGTCAGATTCTGGGTCATCTCCGGCATGTTCATCGCGCTCGGCCTGGGCGTCTTCTACGTCGGCTGGTTCCCGAAGTAACGCAGCCCGGCCGTTACGCCGGGTGATCCGTGCCCCGAATTCGCCGCCTTGTGCGCGACACGCGCCGGATCTCCCCGGTATCCGCCGCGCCCCCGCCGAGACTGGGTCCATGGAGCGCGTGGTGGATGCCCAGGCGGCGGGCCAGGCGGCGGGACCGACCGGCGACGCCGAGCTGGCCGAGGCGGTCGGCGCCGCCCCCGCGCCTCCCCTCCGGGAACGGCTCGCCTCCTGGCTCGTGCTGCTCGACCGGCCGCTCACGTCCTACTACCTGATCGTCGGCATCACCGCGCTGCTGCTCGGGCTCGGGCTCGTGATGGTGCTGTCCACCTCGTCGGTGCAGGACCTGAGCGAGGGCCTGCCCGCGTATTCCGACTTCAAGAAGCAGCTGCTCGGCGCCGCGATCGGGCTGCCGGTCATGTACATCGCGGCCCGTTCCTCACCGCGGGTGTTCCGGGCCGCGGCGTACCCGCTGCTCGGCGCGTCGGTCATCGGCCTCGGGCTCACCCTCATCCCGGGGGTCGCGGTGTCGCAGAACGGCGCCGCGCGCTGGATCCAGCTCGGCCCCTTCCCGGCCCAGCCGTCCGAGCTGGCCAAGATCGCCCTGGTGCTGTGGGGCGCCGACCTGCTGGCCCGTAAGGAGCGGCTCCGGCAGCTGGAGGACTGGCGGCACCTGCTGGTCCCGCTGCTGCCCGGCGCCGGGCTGCTCTGCATGCTGGTCATGGCCGGCGACGACCTGGGTACCACGTTCGTCCTGCTGGTCATCTTCATCACGCTGCTGTGGGTCATCGGCACCCCCGGGCGGGTCTTCGCCGGCATGATGGCGCTGATGTGCCTGGTCTTGCTGCTGCTGGCGGTGACCTCGGAGTACCGGCTGCGCCGCCTGACCGGCTTCGTGAACCCGCAGGGCGGCCCGCTGGGCCCCAACATGCAGGGCATCCAGGGCAAGTACGCCGTCGGGTCGGGTGGGCTGTTCGGCGTGGGCCTCGGCGCCAGCCGGGAAAAATGGGGCTGGGTTCCGGAGTCCACCAGCGACTTCATCTTCGCCATCATCGGTGAGGAACTCGGGCTGGTCGGTACCTTGTGCGTGTGCTTCCTGTACGGCGGCCTGGCCTTCGCCGGGCTGCGGGTGGCCCGGCGGGTCCAGGACACCTTCAGCCGGCTGGCCGCGGCCGCGATCACCGCGTGGATCGTCATGCAGGCGGTGGTGAATATCGGCGCGGTGATCGGCGTGCTGCCGATCACCGGCGTGCCGCTCCCGCTGGTTTCCGCGGGCCTGTCTTCGCTCCTGGTCACGATGCTGGCCCTGGGCATGCTCATGTCGTTCGCCCGGCGCGAGCCCGGCGCTCACGACGCTCTCGCCGCTCGCGGCCCCGCGCTGCCGCTGCGCGTTCTAAGCTGGCTTGGCCTGACGCAGCGAAGCGAGTGAGGCCCATGCCGCCGCCTCGCGGCCCGGGGGGGTTACCCGGTGGCGCGGAGCCGGAACGGCATCAGTGGCGAAAAGGAAGGCCCCGCGATGAGGGTTGTGCTAGCCGGTGGCGGAACCGCCGGACATATTGAACCTGCGCTTGCGCTGGCTGATGCGCTCTGCCAGGCGGACCCACGCGCTGTGGTGGTCTGCCTGGGCACCGAGCGTGGCCTGGAGACCCGGCTCGTGCCGATGCGCGGGTACGAACTCGCGCTGATCCCGGCCGTGCCCATGCCGCGCTCGCTCACTCCCCGGCTGCTCACGATGCCCGGGCGGCTGGCCGGCGCCGTCAGCGCGGCCGCGGGGGTGCTCGACCGGGTGAAGGCGGAGGTGCTGGTCGGCTTCGGCGGCTACGTGGCGACGCCGGCGTACCTGGCGGCCCGCCGCCGGCACGTCCCGATCGTGGTGCACGAGGCGAACCCGCGGCCCGGCCTGGCCAACAAGCTCGGCGCCCGGTTCACCGAGCATGTCTTCACCGGTAACCCCAGCACCGAGCTGGCGCACGCCACCTTCCTGGGCATCCCCATCCGGCGCGAGATCGCCGAGCTGGACCGGCTCGCGCTGGGCGACAAGGCACGGGCGCACTTCGGCCTGCGCCCCGATCTGCCCGTGCTGCTCGTGACCGGGGGCTCGCAGGGGGCCCAGTCGCTGAACCGCGCCGCGAGCGGGGCGATCGGCTGGCTGCGTTCCGCCGGGGTGCAGGTCCTGCACGTGACCGGCCCGCGCAACGCGGCCGAGGTCCCGGCCAATTCCGGCGGGGCGGCCTACGTCGCGGTGCCCTACGTGGACCGGATGGACCTGGCCTACGCCGCCGCCGACTTCGCGCTCTGCCGGGCCGGCGCCATGACCTGCGCCGAGCTCACCGCGGTCGGGCTGCCCGGCGCATTCGTCCCGCTGCCGCACGGGAACGGCGAGCAGCGGCTCAACGCCCAGCCCATCGTGGCCGGCGGCGGCGGCCTGCTCGTCGAGGACGCCGACCTCACGCCGGAATGGATCCGCGACACCTTGCTGCCCGTGCTGCTCGACATCGACCGGGTGGCGAGCATGTCGGAGGCCGCCGCCGCCCTCGGCCGCGCCGACGCGGACCGCGAACTGGCCCGGGCGGTCATCGACGTCATCCAGGGACACGCGCCCGGGGAAGCCGCCGGCCCCGGGGCCGAGGGCCCGCCCGTCCTGGCCGGGAACGCCGGTCACTGGTTCGATCCCGGCTCGCGGCGCCAGCGCGGGCCGGAGGGCCAGGGCATGCCGGGCGAACCGCCGATGCCGGGGCGCCAGCGCGGGCCGGCGGGCCAGGGCATGCCGGGCGAACCGCCGATGCCGGGGCGCCAGCGCGGGCCGGCGGGCCAGGGCATGCCGGGCGAACCGCCGATGCCGGGGCGCCAGCGCGGGCCGGCGGGCCAGGGCATGCCGGGCGAACCGCCGATGCCGCGGCGCCTGCCCCCGCCGGGCCGCGCGCCGACGCCGGCCCAGCCGCCCGGCCCCCGGCGCGACGCCGGCCCCAATGGCCCCAATGGCCCCGGTGGCCCCGCGGGAGGCACCGACCCGTGGTTCGGCTCCGGCCCCCGGCGCGACGCTCCTCCCGGGCAGGCGGCCGGGCCGCCCTGGCCGGCGGCCGAGCCCCAGCCCGACCCCCCGTCCCGCCGGGCCGCATCGTCCCGCCGCGGGCAGCCCCGGCACGGCCGCCCGCGCCGGGGCGCCTGAGGCACGCGGGCCGCACCCGCAACGCAGCAAACACGTGCAGGAGGACACCCCGATGGCCCTGGTGACCCCGGTGGACACCGTGCCGCTGGACCAGCTCGGCCGCGTGCACTTCGTCGGCATCGGCGGCGCGGGCATGTCCGGGATCGCGCGCGTCATGCTGGCGCGGGGGGTAACCGTGTCGGGCAGCGACTCCGGTTCGCCCGCGATGCTGAGCGAGCTGGCCGCCCTCGGCGCCCGCGTGTACACCGGTCACGCCGCGGAACACCTCGGCGCCGCCGGCACGGTCGTGGTGTCCAGCGCGATCCGGCCGGATAACCCCGAGCTGGCCGAGGCGCGCCGCCGCGGGCTGCGGGTCCTGCACCGCGCCGCCGCGCTCGCCTCGCTCATGACTGGCCGGCGCGCCACGGCCGTCGCCGGCACGCACGGCAAGACCACGACGACTTCGATGATCACCACCATCCTGCGTGAGTGCGGCGCCGATCCCGGCTACGTCATCGGGGGCGTGCTCGCCCAGACCGGCCGGGGAGCGGAGGACGGCGGCGGCCAGGATCTGGTGGTCGAGGCCGACGAGAGCGACGGTTCCTTCCTCATGCTGTCGCCGCAGGTCGCGGTGATCACCAACGTCGAGGCCGACCACCTCGACAACTACGCAGGCCTGGCCGAGATCCAGGCCGCGTTTGCCGCCTTCGCCCGCCGGATCACCCCCGGCGGAATCCTGATCACCTGCGCCGATGACGCCGGCGCCCGCGCCGTGGCGGACGCCTCCCGTGGGCTGCCGATCCAGCTCCGCAGCTACGGCGCCGCGCCGTCCGCCGATTACCGGCTGTCCGGGATCACCGCCCGCGGCATGGGCAGCACCTTCACGATGACCGCTGCAGGTCAGTTCGCTGGCCCCGTCACCATCACGGTCCCCGGCCGGCACAACGTGCTCAACGCGGCCGCCGCGTTCGCCGCGGCCACCGAACTCGGCATTCCCGCCGCGCAGGCCGCGACGGCGCTATCGGCTTACCGCGGCGCGCAGCGGCGGATGGAGCCCAAGGGGACCGAAGATGGAGTCCGCGTACTGGACAGTTACGCGCACCACCCGACCGAGGTCGCGGCCGATCTGGGCGCGGCGCGTGATCTCGCCGACGGCGGCCGGGTCATCGCCGTCTTCCAGCCGCACCTGTTCAGCCGGACCCGGATCTTCGCCGCGGACTTCGGGGCCGCGCTGGGCCTCGCCGACGAGGCGGTCATCCTGGACGTCTACGCGGCGCGGGAGGATCCGGAGCCGGGTGTCACCGGCCGCCTCGTGGCCGATGCCGTCCCGGCCGGCCGGGCGCGCTACGTGCCGGACGCGGCCCAGGTCCCGGCGGTGATCAGGGAGATCGCCAAGCCGGGGGACCTCGTGCTGACGATGGGCGCCGGGGACGTGACCAGACTCGGGCCGGTGATCGTCGCGGCGTTGCGGGACCGGGAGGCGTCCGGGTGACGGACCAGGGAGACGAGCGGATGACCAGGCCGGAGCCACATGATGGCCCGGGGGTCACGACGACGCCGCACCCGGCGGACGCACCGGGCGGCGGCGGGGACGGCCCCTCCCGGCGGCCGCCCGCGCCCCTGGCCCTGGCCCTGGCCCAGGCCGTGCCCGGACTCGTGGCCGCGGCCATGGCCGCGCCCGTGGCCGCGCCCGGGGCCGCAGTCCGTGGCGCACCGCGTTCTTCGCGCTCGCCGGAGTCGGCCTGCTGGTCGGCGTCGGCTGGGCGCTGCTCGGGTCGAAGCTGCTCGTCGTCAGGTCCGTCGTGGTCACCGGGACCCACCTGGTGCCGGCCGCCCAGGTACGCGCCGCCGCCGCCATCCCGTCGGACCAGCCCATGATCCGGGTGGACACCGCCGCCGCGGCCCGCCGCGTCGAGGCCATCACCCAGGTCCAGTCGGCGCAGGTCAGCAAGTCCTGGCCGGACCGGATCGTGATCACCGTGCGGGAGCGGACCCCCGCCCTGGCCGTGGCCGTGCCGGCCGCCGGTGGCGCCTCCAGCGGCAGCAGCGGCACGGTCGCCGGGTACGACCTCATCGACGCCTCCGGCGTCGTCGTCCGGTCGGTAACGGCCAAGCCGGCCGGCCTGCCCGTGTACTGGCCGGCGGCCGGATCGGGGGCGCTGCGTGGCAGCCCGTCGGTGGCCGCGGTGGTCACCGTCCTGCACGAACTGCCCGCCTCGATCGCCCGGCTGGTCTCGGTGGTCTCGGCGTCCAGCCCGCAGAACGTGACGCTCGGGCTGTCGGACGGCATCACGATCGTCTGGGGCGACACCACCCGCGCCGCCGAGAAAGCCACCGAACTGGCCGCGCTCATGCGCACCCACGTGCACTACTACGACGTCAGCGCGCCCGGAACCGCGGTGACGCGGTGATTCTCCAGGCGACACGCCGCGGGCGTTGGGCGTGGTTAGTTGACCCTGGTGACCTGCCACCCTACTGTCCCTAGCAATTGCCAGGCAGACAAAACTCTAAATCTCTACCTGAAGGTGAAACCCTGATGGTGAGGCCGGGGCACGGCCATTGCCAATGGCGTTGAATTCCGCTTCGCGGCCAGGGTTTCCCAAGCCCAGCGCCCTCATCGGCCGGAATTGGCGGCCGGGGGACACGGACGAGTTAAAACGAGCGGAAAGGTACCCTCCTCGTGGCAGCACCGCAGAACTACCTGGCGGTCATCAAGGTCGTCGGAATCGGCGGCGGTGGCGTTAATGCCGTTAATAGAATGATCGAAGAGGGGCTCAAGGGCGTCGAGTTCATCGCGATCAACACCGATGCACAGGCGCTGCTGATGAGCGACGCCGACGTCAAGCTCGACGTCGGCCGCGAGCTCACCCGCGGCCTGGGCGCCGGAGCCAACCCTGACGTCGGCTGCCGGGCGGCCGAGGATCACCGCGAAGAGATCGAAGAGGTGCTCAAGGGCGCCGATATGGTCTTCGTCACGGCCGGCGAAGGTGGCGGCACCGGCACCGGCGGCGCCCCGGTGGTGGCGAACGTCGCGCGCTCGCTGGGTGCGCTGACCATCGGCGTCGTGACCCGCCCGTTCGGTTTCGAGGGCAAGCGCCGCGCCATTCAGGCCGAGGCCGGGATCGAGCGGCTGCGCAGCGAGGTCGACACCCTCATCGTCATCCCGAATGACCGCCTGCTGTCCATCTCCGACCGCCAGGTGAGCGTGCTCGACGCTTTCAAGGCCGCCGACCAGGTGCTCCTTTCCGGTGTTCAGGGCATCACCGACCTGATCACCACGCCGGGCCTGATCAACCTGGACTTCGCCGACGTGAAGTCGGTGATGTCGGGCGCGGGCTCGGCGCTGATGGGGATCGGCTCGTCCCGCGGCGAGGACCGCGCGGTCGCCGCCGCGGAGATGGCCATCTCCAGCCCGCTGCTCGAGGCCAGCATCGACGGCGCCCACGGCGTGCTGCTGTCCATCCAGGGCGGTTCCGACCTGGGCCTGTTCGAGATCAACGAGGCCGCCCAGCTGGTGTCCAACTCGGCGGCCGTGGACGCCAACATCATCTTCGGCGCGGTCATCGACGACGCCCTCGGGGACGAGGTGCGCGTGACGGTGATCGCGGCCGGGTTTGACGAGAACCAGATGGGCCGGACCGCGCACGGCGCCGGGGAACTCAACGCGGCGGCGAGCCCGCCCCCTGCGCCCCCCCCGCGCGAGGTGCCTGCCCCCCGCAGCGGGCCCGGGTCCCTGGGGCCGGGCTCGGCGGCCCTGCCGCACACGGCCTCCATGTCCGCCGCATCGTCGGCCTCTAGTGCCCGCCCGTGGTACGGCGAGGAGGGCGCGGGCACGGGAAATGACCAGGCCCCGGCGGCCCCTGTGGGCTCATCAGGCCCGGCAGCCGGGGCGGGCAGCGAGGTCAGCGCCGACGTGGCCGCTCTGCTGGCGGCCGAGGTTCCCACCGGCGAGAACAGCACCGACGCGGCCGGGGAGCCTGCGGCCGGCGTGAGCGGCCCGGCGGACGGCACGGCCGTGGCCGGGCCGGGCAGCGGTTCACCCGGCCCGGGTGCGCCCGCGCCCGCCGACGCGCCCGCCGCCGATCCCATTGACACGGCTCCCTGGGAGGTCTCAGCCGCCCAGGCCAGCGAGCCGGCGGCCGCGGCATCCGCGGATGCGCCGCCCGCCGGAGCGGCCGCGCGCGTCTTCGACGTGGCCGCCACGCGGCGCCGCCCCGTCATTTTCGAGGAAGACGACGACCTGGACATTCCCGACTTCCTCAAGTGAGCCAGCGCCCGGGGGAGTCGGGCCGGGTGGACCCGGCGCGCCACGCTGAACTGGATCCGGCGCGCCGGGCCGAGCTGGAGGCGCGGCTGCGCCGGGTCCGGGCGCGCATTGCCGCCGCGTGCGCCGCGGCGGGCCGCGACGCCGCCGGCATCACGCTCGTGGCCATCACGAAGACCTGGCCGGCCTCCGACGTCCGGCTGCTGTACGAGCTCGGCCAGCGGGACTTCGGCGAAAACCGTGACCAGGAGGCCGCGCCGAAGGCGGCACAATGCGCGGGCCTGCCGATCACCTGGCATTTCGTCGGCCAGCTGCAGACCAACAAGGCGGCCAGCGTGGCGAGCTACGCCGACATCATCCACTCGGTCGACCGGCTCCGCCTGGTGCGGGCCCTCGGGAACGCCGCGCGCCGCGAGGACCGCCTCCTCACCTGCCTGATCCAGGTTGATCTGGGGAACGGGGACAGCGAGCGCGGCGGCGCGCCGCTCCCGCAGGTGCCCGCCCTCGCCGAGGCCGTCGCGGCCGAGCCGGGCCTCGTCCTGGGCGGCATCATGGCCGTCGCACCGCTCGGCGTGCCGGCCGCGGCCGCCTTCGCCGGGCTCGCCCCCGCCTCGGCCGCGGTCCGCGCGGTCCGGCCCGCCGCGGCCATCATTTCCGCCGGCATGAGCGGTGACCTGGAAGAGGCGGTGGCAGCAGGCGCGACACACCCGCGAATTGGTACGGCGTTGCTCGGCGATCGAAGGCCCCCTGTCATGTAATGTCCCTCGCGTGGGCCCCTAATGGGTTCGCGGCAGCGTGAATGTGGTTCGCAGTCGAAGTTGCGGGGGGTTCCGGGAGATCATCTTCCGGGCTAGCGCGGGGGGCTGCCAGATAGGCACGACGGAGGACTGACGGATGGCCAGCGCAATGCGCAAGATGGCGGTCTACCTCGGCCTCGTGGAGGACGATCACCGCTACCAGGACGGGTACGAATCCTACGACGAGTACGAGGAGTACGGCGAGCAGGCGGACCAGCTGGATGGCCCGGACGATCCGGGCGCGCGTCCGGCCGACGGCGCGTACGTGTCGGCGCCGGTGCGCCAGGACGGCGCCCGCCAGATGACTGACCTCGCGCGGATCACAACGCTGCACCCTCGCACCTACAATGAAGCACGTACCATTGGGGAGCACTTCCGCGAGGGGATCCCCGTCATCATGAACCTGACCGAGATGGTCGACAGCGACGCCAAGCGTCTGGTCGACTTCGCGGCCGGGCTGATCTTCGGCCTGCACGGGAGCATCGAGCGGGTGACCAACAAGGTCTTCCTGCTCTCTCCCGCGAACGTCGAGGTGGCGGCGGAGGACAAGGCTCGCATCGCGGAGAGAGGCTTCTTCAACCAGAGCTAGCGGACTAACCAGTGACGGTGTGATGCGGACCAGCGAAGCTGCTGCTTGCGAGGCCAGAACCGGCCGAGGAGTTGGCCATGGGCATCCTTAAGGTTGTCCTGACCTACATCCTGACGATCTACCTGATCATTCTCGTCGGGCGGATGATTTTTTCCTGGATCCAGATGTTCGCGCGGCAGTGGGTGCCCACGGGGATACTCCTGGTCATCGCCGAGAGCATCTACACGGTGACCGATCCTCCACTAAAATTTCTACGTCGCTACATACGCCCCCTCCGCATCGGTACAGTAGCCATGGATCTCAGTTTCATGGTCCTGTTCATCGTGATCTTGGTTCTGCTCAACGAAGTCGTGCCACGGATCTGATGGCGTACCGTCTGAGGACCACAGCCAAGCGCGCCGAGGAGACAAGATGCCGCTGACGCCCGCGGATGTGCGGAATAAGCAGTTCAGTACGACGAGGCTCCGGCCCGGCTACGACGAGGAAGAGGTTGACGCCTTCCTCGACGAGGTCGAGTCCGAGCTCGACCGGCTGATCCAGGAGAACGAAGAGCTCCGGGCGAAGCTGGCAGAGAGCCTGCGAGGGGGTAAGTCGTCGGTTCCCGCATTGAGCTCGCCGCTGGCTGAGTCCAAGATGGACATGATGCAGCCGGAGCCGCCGCGTGCCGAGCCGGAGCGCAGGCAGCCCGAGCCGGTCATGATGGGCTCGATGGCGCCGGCCGAGGACAACATGGACACCGCCGCGCGGGTCCTGTCCCTGGCCCAGCAGACCGCCGACCAGGCTATCGCCGACGCGCGCCGCGAGGCCGACGAGACGCTGGGACGCGCCCGCCGCGAGGCCGACGAGGTGCTGACCAAGGCGCGCCGTCAGGCCGAGCAGATCACCGGCGACGCCCGGGCGCGGGCCGAGAGCCTCGAGCGCGACGCCCAGGAGCGTCACCGCCAGGCCATGGGCTCTCTGGTTCAGCAGCGCGAGGAGCTCGAGCGCCGCGTGGACGACCTGCGGGCCTTCGAGCGCGAGTACCGCAGCAGGCTTAAGGCGTACCTGGAAGGCCAGCTCCGCGACCTGGAGGCCGGGGTCACCGACAGCGGTGCCTTCCCCACCATGGGGTCCGCGCCGCAGCCGTCGGTCCCGGCGGGCCTGGGGCAGGGCAACCGTAACGGTGCCCCGTCGACCGGGCAGTACCAGGTGCCCGAGGTTGTGCAGCACGCGGGCAGCTTCCACGGGAGCGAGGGCGCGCCCGCGCACGAACGGCGGTAGCAGAACCACCCCCGCGGTCTGGGCTTGTTGGTTGGGGCCCAGGCCGCGGGGTTTTTGCTTGAGCGGGGCGGCGCAGCCGCGGGGTGGGCACCCCGGCGGGGGCGCCGCGAAGACCGGCGGCTGGGGTGGCCGCGCGTTCTGGGAGAACGCTTGTGATCAGGTTCAGCGCTTCCCTGGTTGTCATCGCGATGGGGTTGCTCGTCGCGGGAGGCGTCACCAGCAAGCTGCTGCTTGTGTATGTCGCGATTGCGCTCAGCGTGGTCGCGCTGATTTTTCTTATCATCGGCGCCATCCTCCACCGGGGGGAGTTCCGCGCCCGGCCGTCCGGGGAGACCGCCGGAACCGCGGCCGGGGGAGATGCGCAGGACGCCGAGACCGAGGCTCCTGCCCTCGCCGGCGCGGCGTCTGCCAGCGGTGCTCTGGCCGGCCGGGCCCGGGCCGCCGGCGGCGGCGGGGCTACGGCCAAGGACACGGCCTCGGCAGCGGGCACCGGGAAACCGCCCTGGCCCGATTCACCTCCGCCCGCCGGACCCGATCGGTGGGCTGCCTTCGAGCGCATCGCCGACCGGCACCGCCCGGACGTTCCGTGGCCCGGCGACTGGCGCGACCGGCCCAGTGCACCCGCTGGGCCCGGCGGGCCGAGCGAGCCCGGCGGCCATGGCGGCGGTCCCGAGGAGCAGTGGCCAGGCAAGCGACTGCCGGACGAAATCCAGCTGCACGCCCCCTGGCCGGCTCAGGACTGGTCCGCAGGCCGGGGCCCGGCGGAGCCGCGTCCCCGGCAGGAGGGCCCGGCGGATCAGCGCCGGCCCCGGGAACGGCCGTCCGCCGGCCCGGAAACCGAGGCGATCCCGGAACCGCAGCCCGCGGCGTCCGCCGGCCCGGAAACCGAGGCGCTCGCTGGGCCCCGGACCGAGGCGATCAAGCCGCCGCTGGCCGACGCGATGAAGGCGCCGCTGGCGGACGCGATCAGAGAGCTGCGGGCCAAGGCGTCAGAAAAACCCCGGGCCGGGGCGTCCAGGTCGCCGCTGCCCGGGGCGCCCGCAAAGCCACGCGCCGAGTCCCCGGACAATCCGGCGGCCGCCGGGCCGCCGGAGAACACGGATACCGCCGCGGCCCCGACGCAGCAGATGGCCGCGGCCCGGCCCGCGGAATCCCGGCCCGCGGAATCCCGGCCCGCGGAATCCCGGCCCGCAGAGCCGGAGCCCGCAGAACCCGGGCCCGGGGAACCCGAGTCCGCGAAGCCGGAACCCGGGGAACGGGGATCCGGCGAGCCGGTACGCGCGGAAGCGGAGCCGGCCGACCAGGCCGTCACCGTGGTCCCTGGCGTGCCCCGCTACCACCGGAGCGACTGCATTCTCATCCGCTTCATGGGCGACAACGACCTGCAGAAGATGCCGGCCGAGGCGGCGAGAGAGGCCGGGTGCACGCCCTGCCGCGCCTGCCAGCCGGACGGCGAGGACGCCGACTGACGCGCCCGCGCATCCCGGGGCGTCTCGCGCGCCCGGGACGGACCGGCCGCGCCCGTTACGCCCGCCGCAGCCAGAACCGCAGGCCGAGCAGATCGTCGATGTGCTCGGCAAACCCGGCGTTGCCGTTCTCCGGGGACGGCTGGCCGGGCTGGTAGCTGGTGGCCAGTACCTCGGCGGCAATCACCGGGCCCTGCTCGGTCAGCGCGGCCGCCAGGTCCGGGTCGCTCGCCTCCCACCACAGCGAGATCCGGTCGGTGACATCGAGCCCATCGCTCTTCCGCGCTTCCTGGATGAGGCGGACCGCCTCCCGGGCCAGGCCCTCGCGCCGGAGTCCGGGGGTGAGCGTCACCTCCAGCGCCACCGTCTCGCCCCCGTCCGCGGCGACGGTCCAGCCCGCCTTGGGTGTCTGGGTCACGATGACCTCGTCCGGGCTCACCGGGACGGCCTCCCCGTCCACGGTGACGACCGCCGTCCCGGCCGTGCGCAGTTCGGCGGCCAGCGCCGCCGGGTCCGCCGACGTGATCGCCTTCGCGACCACCGGGGTGCGCTTGCCGAACCGGCCGCCCAGCGCGCGGAAGTTCGGCTTGACGGTGTAGTCGACCAGCTCGACGTCGACACCGGCCAGCGTCTCCAGCGCGTGCACGTTCAGTTCCTCGGCGACCTGCGCGCGCAGTTCGGCCGGCAGCGACGCGAAACCGGTCGCGCCGACCAGCGCGCGGGCCAGCGGCTGCCGGGTCTTCACCGTGGCGGCGGCCCGGGCCGAACGGCCCAGCTCGACGAGCCGCCTGGTCAGCGCCATGTCCGCGGACAGCTCAGGGTCGATGAGCGCCGCGTCAGCTGCCGGCCACGCGGCCAGGTGCACCGATTCCGGGGCGCCGGGACCGCGCAGTGCGCTCCACACGTAGTCGGTGAGGAATGGCGTGATCGGCGCCATCAGCCGGGTGACCGTCTCCAGGCACTCGTACAGCGTGGCGAACGCCGATGCGGACTCCGGGGTCCGTGGGCCTTCCCAGAACCTACGGCGTGACCTGCGCACATACCAGTTGGACAGGTCGTCGGTGAAGCCTGCGATGCGCCGTCCCGCGCCGGCCGTATCGAAGCCTTCCAGCGCCGCGGTGACGTCCCGGACCAGTGCGTGCAGCTCGCTGAGGATCCACCGGTCGAGGACCGGGCGGTCCGCGGGCGCGGGCGCCTCATTGAGCCGTTCGGGTCCCCAGGCGTTGCCGTCGGCGGCGGCCGCGTTGGCGTACAGGGCCAGGAACGAGACCGTGTTCCAGTAGGTGAGCAGGACCTTGCGGACAATCTCCTCCAGCGCCGCGTGCCCCACCCGCCGCGTCACCCACGGCGAGCCGGACGCCGCGAAGAACCAGCGCAGCGCGTCCGCGCCGTGCGCATCCATCAGCGGCAGCGGCTCCAGGACGTTGCCGAGGTGCTTGCTCATCTTGCGGCCGTCCTCGTCCACGACCAGGCCGAGGCACACGACGTTCTCGTACGACGACCGGCCGAACACGGTCGTGCTCACCGCCATCAGCGAATAGAACCAGCCCCGGGTCTGGTCGATCGCCTCGCAGATGAACTGCGCGGGGAAGGCATCCTCGAACTCGGCCTGGTTGTGCCACGGGGCGCCGAGCCGCGCGAACGGCATCGAGCCGGAGTCGTACCAGGCATCGATGACGTCGGGCACCCGCCGGGCCCGCGCCCCGCAGTCCGGGCAGCCGAACGTGACCTCATCGACGAACGGCCGGTGCGGGTCCAGCCCGGACAGGTCACGGCCGGTCAGCTCGGACAGTTCCGCCCGCGAGCCGACGCAGGTGGTGTGGCCGTTCTCGCACTCCCATAGGGGCAGCGGCGTGCCCCAGTACCGGGTCCGTGACAGCGCCCAGTCCACGTTGTTGCGCAGCCATTCGCCGTAGCGGCCGTGCTTGATATTCGGCGGGTACCAGTTGGTCTTCTCGTTCTCTGCGAGCAGCTGGTCCTTCACGGCCGTGGTGCGGATGTACCAGGACGGCAGCGCGTAGTAGATCAGCAGCGTGTGACACCGCCAGCAGTGCGGGTAGCTGTGCTCGTACGGCTCGGACCTGAAGAGCAGGCCACGGTCGGCGAGGTCCTGGATCAGCCGGGGGTCGGCGTCCTTGAAGAACATGCCGCCCACCATGGGGATGCTGTCCTCGAAACGGCCGTCAGGACGGATCGGGTTGACCACAGGCAGCCCGTGCAGCCGGGAGGTCTGCATGTCGTCCGCGCCGAAGGCGGGTGCCATGTGCACCAGGCCCGTGCCGTCTTCCGTGGTCACGAACGTTCCGGGCACGACGATGTGCGCATCCGGGATCTCGATCAGGTGGAAAGGCCGGTCATAGGTGGCGCCGAGCAGCTCCCGGCCGGGGAACCGCGCCGTGATGTGCCAGCCTTCGTCAAGAACGTTCGGCATCAATGCCTCGGCCACGACAACGCGGTCACCGTCGTCGCGGCGCGCCACCACGTACGTGACCTCGGGGTGCACCGCCACGGCGGTATTGGAGACCAGCGTCCACGGCGTCGTCGTCCAGACCAGCAGGTCCGCGCCGGCCAGTTCCGGGGGCGCGCTCTCCGGCACGCTCGTGAGCGGGAAGCGCACCGTGACCGACGGATCGGTGACCGTCTGGTAGACGCCGGGCTGGCCCATCTCGTGGTCGGACAGCGGCGTGCCGCAGCGCGGGCAGTACGGGCTGATCCGGAAGTCGCGGACCAGCAGGCCCTTGGAGTAGATGTCCTTCAGTGACCACCAGACCGACTCGATGTAGTCGGGGTCCATCGTCCGGTACGCCTTGGACAGGTCGATCCAGTAACCCATCCGTTCGGTCAGGTCGGTGAACGCGTCCACGTGCCGGAGCACCGACTCGCGGCAGCGCTCGTTGAACTGGGTGATGCCGTACGCCTCGATGTCCTTCTTGCCGGAGATGCCCAGCTCGCGCTCGACGGCTACCTCGACGGGCAGGCCGTGGCAGTCCCAGCCGGCCTGCCGCGGTACGTAGAAGCCCTGCATGGTCTTGAACCGGGGGAAGACGTCCTTGAAGACGCGCGCCTCGACGTGATGCACGCCGGGCATGCCGTTAGCGGTCGGCGGCCCCTCGTAGAACGTCCAGGGCAGGCCGCCCTCGGTCTGCTTCAGCGATTGCGCGAAGACGTCGGCATCGTGCCAGCGGACCAGCATTTCGCGCTCGATCGCGGGCAGGTCGATCTGGGCCGGCAGGGCGGGGAAGCGTGGCGTGCTGCCGTCGGGTACCTGCGGCATGATGGTGCGGCCTCCAGCAATGACAGAAGAAACGTTGCTGGAGGGACGAGTCCACCGTGCGGTGTTCCCGCGGTACCACCCTCCTTGGCCGCGGCCGGAGGCCAGCGCTCCCGTGGCCGGGAAACGCCAGCTGGCGTGCGACCCTCTCGAGGATCCCTGCGGCCGGTTCTACTGGGCGCGGCGCCGCGACCGGGTACACAGATCGGGCCGATGCGAGATCTGGGTACGTGACGGGAGCGGCGGCCGGCGGCCGTTCTTCCGGCGGCTCCGGGGTGATCTGGTTCGCTGGGCCTGCCTCCGGGCTCGCACCGTCCCCGGATCGCTCCTGGCCGCTGTCAGCGTCAGCTGTCCCCATCAATGCCGTGCAGACATCCAGGGTATCCGACCCGGCCCGGCGGGCCGAACGTAGTGACCGGGGAGCCGGACGTGCTGTCGGCGCGGGCCGGCCGCGATACCCGCGTGAGCCGGCGCGATACCGGCGTGAGCCGGGGCCGGGGGTCAGTGGTCCGCTTGGGCCGGACGCGACGCCGGCGTGAGCCGGGCCGGAGGTTCAGCCGGTCAGCGTGCCGCACGCCACGCGTGAGGGGACCGCAAACTTATTTGCGGAGAAACGCGATGTGACTTATTCTCCGTTGACCGTTCATATTCATGATCATCTATAACTCGTCGTGGGAGGTGCGAGATGGCCTCAGCCCAGCGGTCCGATGCCCCAACTCTTCCGGTACGGCCGGGAGAGGAGCCGTGGACCGGCTCTGAGCTCGCCGAAGTGCGCGAAACGCTCGAGACGGACGCCGCCGGGCTGTGCCGTGACATTGAGCAGGCCGAGTCACAGATCGCCGACCGGCTCGAGGACGGAATCCGGGATGCCGGGGACGACGAGGCAGACGCCGGGGCCAAGACGTTCGAGCGGGAGCACGAGTTCGCGATGACCAGCAACGCCCGCCATCTGCTGGAGCAGACCGAGCGGGCTCTCGGCCGGATCGATGCGGGAACATATGGAGCGTGCGAATCCTGCGGCCAGCCAATAGGCAAGGCACGGCTGATGGCGTTCCCGCGCGCGGTACTGTGCGTGACGTGCAAGCAGCGCGAAGAACGCCGCTGACGGCGCCGGGGGAGCAGCGGGCGCCAGGCGACCCAGCGGCCACCACAGCCGACCCACCGGTCACGGGCGAACCAGCGGCCACAGCCGACCCACCGGTCACGGGCGAGGTACCAGGCACGGGCGAGGTACCAGGCACAGACGAGGCACCAGCCACAGTGCGGCGGCGCAAGCTGCCCGTCGTCATTGGGGTGGCTGTATGCGTGCTCGCCCTCGACCTGATCTCCAAGCTGATCGTGGTTCATGCGCTATCGAACCGGCCGCCGATCCGGTTGCTGGACGGCTTCCTGACGCTCCAGCTGCTGCGCAACAGCGGCGCCGCGTTCAGCATCGGGACCTCGATGACGATCGTGTTCACCGCGATCGCCGCCGCGGTGATCATCTACATTCTCCGGGCCGCCCGCAAGCTGCGCAGCCTGCCGTGGGCGATCACGCTCGGGCTGCTCCTGGGCGGTGCGACCGGGAACCTCGCTGACCGCGTCTTCCGCTCGCCGGGGCTGTTCCGCGGCGATGTCGTGGACTGGATCGAGTTGCCGCACTGGCCCGTGTTCAACCTCGCCGACTCGGCCATCGTGTGCGGCGGCGTGCTGGCGGTCCTGCTGGCGCTGCGCGGCATCCACCTGGACGGCAGCCGCGAAGGTGCGGCGGACGACGACGCGGAACCCGCAGATCAGGCCGCTGGCCCTACGCGTACCACCGACCCCGCCGGCCCCACGGACCACACGCCCGGCACAGGGACTACGCGGGCTACGTCAGCAACGGAGGGCGGCGATGACGGCGCCCGGCCAGCGTTATATGCCGGTTCCCGAGGGCCTGGACGGTGAGCGGCTAGATGCCGCGCTGGCCCGGATGTTTGGCCTGTCCCGGTCACGGGCCGCGGAATTGATCAGCGACGGCATGGTGCTGGTGGACGGGCAGCCCGCGGCCAAGTCGGACCGGGTCGCGGCGGGTGAGCCGCTGGAGGTGACGCTGCCCGTTCCGCGCCCGGTGGAGCCGCCGCGTGCGGTGCCGGGCCTGAACGTCGTCTATGAGGATGACGACATCGTGGTGGTGGACAAGCCAATCGGCGTGGCCGCGCATCCTGCGCCCGGCTGGACCGGCCCGACCGTCATTGGTGGCCTGCTCGCCAGCGGCCACACGATCGCCACCAGCGGCGCCGCCGAACGCCAGGGCATCGTGCACCGGCTGGATGCGAACACCACCGGCCTGATGGTCGTGGCCAAGAGCGAGCCCGCCTACAGCGCGCTGAAGAGGGCGTTCCGCGAGCGCGAGGTGGAGAAGCGCTACCACGCGCTCGTCCAGGGTCATCCGGATCCGCTGCGCGGGACGATCGACGCCCCCATTGGCAGGCACCCATCAGGCGACGGCCGGTTCGCCGTGGTGGCGGGCGGCCGCCCCAGTGTGACGCACTACGACACCATCGAGGCGTTCCGCGGCGCCAGCCTGACCGACGTTGGGCTGGAAACCGGCCGAACGCATCAGATCCGGGTCCACATGTCCGCGATCCGGCACCCCTGCGTGGGTGACGTCCTCTACGGTGCGGATCCGGTCCTGGCCGAGCGGCTGGGCTTGCACCGGCAGTGGCTGCACGCGGTGCGCCTCGCCTTCGATCATCCCGCCGGCGGCCGGTGGGTCGAATTCCGCAGCGACTACCCGCCCGACCTCGCGCACGCCCTGGACGTCCTCCGGGACGACGACTGAGACCGCACGGGGTGCCGGCGGCGGCACAGGCCCTGCGCTGGGGCCGCGTGGACAGTGCAGGTATCACCCGTGTCCGGGTGATGTGCGCGGCGTGACCGTCGTCTTGAGCTTGTCGCCCCGGTAGGCCGGAGTCTCGACAATCCCCGCGTACGCGGGGATTGTCGAGACGACGCGTTGTTGACGAAGACCTGGCCATTGATCATCCCGAGATCGGCCTGCAGCTCCACACCGTCGGACAAAGCGCCCAGGCACGTCGACGGGTCCTCACGGTTCAGCCCGAGATCGAGGGCGAAATGATCCCCGGGCCACCCTGGGGTGGGTGATGACGCGACCTCAGTCGGCAGCCACGCTGGCGGCAGGCTAAACCATCAAGATCACGAGGGGTAACCCTGGTGCGACTACAGACATATGAGATCACGTTCACCGGCCGAGCGGGCTCCACCCTGCGTGCGGAATTCGATGACTGCGAGGTCACCGTAGGCCCGGCCACAACAACCCTTCGCGCCGAGCTGCCTGACCAGGCAGCCCTGTCCGGGCTGGTACTGCGGATCACCGGCCTCGGGCTTAAGGTAATCGACATGCACCTGGTGGCGCCGCCACCCGATGACTGAGGTCGCGGCCGTGCCCAGGACGGCTACCCGGTGCGGGAAGGCCGGCAGGCGGTCGTGACGTAGCAGATCGGCGTGTCCATATGAGCATGCCGTGCCGCGTGGGCGCGCGCCGCAGCAGGGAAGGCCCGCGCATGGACGCTAGCGGTGCTGAGGCCCGTCGGCTGGCCGGCGGAGTGGTCGGGTCGGCCCGGGTGATCGCGTCACCTGGCGCCAGGAACCTGGGATTCAGGCCGGTGATCGGCATGACCTTGACCAGTGACGGACTTGTCGGACACTTACAACGGCATCACGGTGTCGGTTGCGAGGCCGCAGGTGCCGCGCCTGGACTTGCCGGTTCCGTGGCCCCGATTGGCTTGCGGGGGATGAGGACGGCGAGGACCAGGCCGATGAGGGCGACCACGAGCATGATGGTGAGAGCGACGGCGAAGGGTCTTCCCTCGGGGAGCTTGACCGCGACCAGGACCGAGCCGACCAGCGCGGTGCCCAGTGAGGATCCGAGGTTGGAGACGCTGCGGGACAGGCCGGAGATCTCACCCTGGTCTTGGTCGGGGAAACTGGACTGGACCACGTTGACAGAGGAGGTCAGCATGGTCCCGACTCCGGCGCCGAAGAGCAGCAGCCCGGGTATCCACCGCCAGATGCCGGCGTGCGCCCGGACCAGCACCAGCAGCAAGATCATGCCGACGACGGTGACCAGGAACCCGGCGATGATCAGCCACCGTTGCGGGTGCCGCCGGGCGAACCGGCCGGCGGCGGCGGAGGCGGCCAGGATCCCGATCGTGGCCGGGGTGAGCATCAGGCCGGTCTGGATCGCGCTGTAGTGGTTGACCTCCTGCAGGTAGACCGAGACGGCGAAGAAGGACCCCTGCAGGATCAGCCACTGGATGGCCTGGGTGCCCAGCCCCAGGTTGGCGATCTTGTTGCGGAACAGCCGCAGCGGCAGCAGCACGTCGCGGCCCTTCTTCTCCCTAGCCCGGACATGCAGGAAGAACCACAGCAGGAACAGCGCGCCGATGGCCACGAACAGCCACACCGGGGAAATCGAGCCCTTCGGTATCACCACCGTGCTGCCGATGGTGAAATCCTGCCGCGACTTACCGAAGCCATAGGTCCGCGACTGCAGGAACCCGAGCACCACGAAGAACAGGCCCGCGGCGGACAGCACCGCCCCGGTCAGGTCAAAACGCGGCGCCGGGCCGGGCCGGGCCGGGTCGGAAATCTTGCGGGCGAGGAGGATGATCCAGGCCACCACCAGGACCTGCAGGCCGAACGAGGCACGCCAGCTGATTGCGCTGGTCACCAGCCCGCCGATCAGCGGCCCGGCGGCGGCGCCCAGGCCGCCCGCGCCGCTGACCACGCCGAAGTACTTGGCCCGCGACTTGACGTCCGGGAAGGCCACCGTGACCAGGATGTAGATGGGCGGGATCATCAGCGCCGAGCCCACGCCCTCCAGCAGCGAGTACCCGATGATCAGCAGCGGCAGTCCCTGCGACAGCGCCGCCAGCAGCCCCCCTACGGCGTAGACGGCCAGGCCGATCACGAAGCACCGCTTGCGGCCCCAGATGTCGGTCAGCTTGCTGCCCGGGATCATCAGCGCCGCCATCGTGAGGGTGAACAGCGTAATCGCCGTCTGTACCCCGGCCACCGTCGTGCCCAGGTCCTGGGCGATCGCGCTGATCGCCACGTTCATGTTCGTCGCCGCGTAGCTGGCGATGAACTGGGCCAGCGCCAGCGGCAAGATCATCGCCCGGGCCGCGGCTGCCGCCTTAGGCGCGCTCGTGTCAGTCATTACGGCCCTCACCCCTGGTCAGCGCGGGCTGAGCCTCCGCCGGCGTCGCGCGCTGGCTGGCCCGGCTGGTGGTCGGCTGCTGCCCTGTGGTATCGGTTCACGTGTGCTCCATATGCCGCGACGCCCGTAGCAAAACCCGGGGGCGCCCTGGAGACAGGAGCCGGCCGCTCTGTGGGCACATGCGTACTACTGCGCGGCCGCCTGGCCGTGCAGGGCGTCCTGGAGCTCCTGCTCGTCTGCCTTGGACAGGGAGGTCTTCAAGACGGTGCCGCGGTACTTGCTCATCGCCTCGACAGCCTTGTCAGGAGTCACCTTCTCCAGCATCAAGAACAGCGCCGAGGTGCCCGGCTGGAGCATGTCGCGGACCTGCTCCTGGAACTGCTTGTCGATGCTGGTCTTGGCCAGCTTGCCCATCAGGGCGCCCATTCCGGCACCGATGGCCATCCCGAAGACCGGGATGAAGAACAGCAGGCCGAACAGGAACCCCCAGAACATGCCCCAGGTCGCTCCGCCGCCGACCGTGTGGTGGCTGGTGTGGACGTGATAGCTGCCGTCTTTGTCCCGCACGATTACCGCGATGGCGTCTGGCTGGATGATCAGGTCCCTCGCCAGACGGCGTGCCTCGTTGGCAGCGGCCTCCGCGGTTGCCTCATCCGGATACCCGATGGCGATCAGATCAGCCATGGCGTTCCCCTTTCATGCGTCGTCCGTCTTGCTCTGTGATCTGCCCGGGCGAGTCTGGCGTTCTGTCCTGTGCTGTTGAGAGCGTGGGACATGCGCCAATCCTGCTGTCCGCGCGCCCTCGATTCCTCACCCTGCCCGGGTGAGTTCCGGCCCGTTTGTGGCTCGGCTTGCTGCGTTCCCTGCCCCTGTCCGAGACCGCTTACATATCCTGTTCGGACCGTCGCGAAGGATCGTCGACGATCCCGGTCAGTTGCGGCCGGTCGCTCATCGCGGCGCTAAGCCGCCAGGTTCTCGCGGTGCACCTCCAGGTCAGAGTCGTGAGACGGTCGACTCTTCTAGCCTGTTGGAGCGGTCTTGGAAATCTCGTCACCCTGCCTGGGGTGATCCCGGCTCATTGCCGGCGCCTTCCAGCCGTCCTGGCAGCGCCGCCCGCTGCGGGCTCTCGCGGTGTGCACCGCAGGGCGGTCTCAGAGCAGACGCAGGTCGGCTGCCCGCTGGAGGGCCTCGGAGCGGGACGCTACCTCGAGCTTCTGGTAGATAGACCGGGAGGTGGGTTTTCACCGTGTTGCGGGAAACGTAAAGAGTGGCGGCGATCTGTGCGTAGCTGCTGGTGGGCAGGAGCTTGACGACGCGCAGCTCGGCAGCGGTCAAGGGTTCGACGAGCATGCGATGGGACCGGGAGATGGCCGGGTGTGCGGCGTGTGCCTCCAGGGCCGCGGCGAGCAGCTGCTCGGTGAACGGGTCCGCCCGCGCCTGCGCGGAATCCGTAATCAGGTAGCTGGTCACCTGGGGTGCGGCCGTGACGACCGTGTTGACGAACCTGCTGCGGCGTGCTGTCTGGAGGGCACCGCCCAGGATGCTTGCGGCCATCGGGTCACCGCGCTCGATCGCGGCGGCGGCCAGGAGCACCTGGCGCATCAGCGCGCGCCGCGGCGTCAGGTGACCCAGCGCCGGGACCTGCAGATGGTCTTGGGCGGTGTGGTGGTCGCCGGCGGCGAGCGCGATCCTGGCCAGCAGCGGGCCGCGGCGGGCGGCCGGCAGCCTGCTGGCCAGCTCGGCGGGAGCGCGCAGGTCCCCGAGCGACAGCCGCAGCGATGCTTCCAGCTCATCAGCCCGCGCCAGCAGCTCCGGCCCGGCCGCGGCCAGGACGAGACGCGCTGCCTCGACGGTGGCCAGCGCTTCGCGGGCCTGCCCGCGGGCAGCCCAGATCCCGGCCCGGTCCAGCAGCGCCAGGAACTCGAAGATGGGCCGCCGCTGTTCCGTTATCGACAGCGCCTGCTCGGTGAGCTGTTCCGCGGTGTCGAGGTCCCGCCGCTCGAGCGCTATGCCGGCGAGCACGCGCAGGCTGTCCACGGCGAAAAAGTGCTGGTCGAACCCTAGCCGCCGGGCATCCGCATGAGCGGCCCCGGCGGCATCAGCGGCCTCGGGCAGGCGGCCGGCCTCGAACCAGGCCAGCGCCCGCGCACCGTGTGTCGCCGGTGGCCTCGAACCATTCCGCTGCCCGCAGCTGGACCGCCTGCTCGCGGGTCCGGTCCCTGGCCCGCAGCTCAGCCGCAGCACCTGGCGCACCAGATGGTGGTACCGGAAGCTGGCCCGCTCGTCATCGAGGGCCACCAGGAACAGGTGGGCCTCGTCAATGCCGTGCAGCAGCGCCGCCGCATCCGGCCTCGCGGTGACGGCGGCGCACGCGTCCGCGGTCAGCTCCCCCAGGACGGACGTGTCGAGCATGAACCAGACGATCTCGGGCGGCTGCTGATCAAGGACTTCGGAGACGAAGTACTCGGCGATCGTGTGGCTGCGGATCTCCAGCGCCCGCGCGGCCCGCGCCGGGTCGGTGGTGCCACGCAGCGACAGCGCCGCCATCTGCAGCGCCGCGGCCCAGCCCTCGCTGCGGTGATGAAGCAGCGCAAGCTCGGCAGCACCGATCTCGACGCCGAAGTTGGCCAGCAGGCTGCCGCTCTCGGCCAGGGAGAAGTGCAGGTCATGGTCGCGGCGATCATGATCGTGGGGGCCGTGGCGAAGCTCGGCTTTATCGCCGACCTGATCTGAACGCCCAGGGCATAAGCCTGGTATTCGCCGAACTCAAGGACCCCGTACGGGCCAAGATCGAACGCTACGGACTTACCCGCACGATCGACCCGCGCCACTTCTTCCCCACCCTGGAATCCGCCGTCGCCGCCTTCCGCCACGAGACCGGCGCCGAATGGACCGCCGCCGACCAGGCCACCAATGACCCGGCGAGACTAGGCCAAACCGCCAAAACTAGCCCGCCACGCGACCTTCCCGCATCACCACCCGCCAGCTAGCGCTAGCGAGGTCACGGCGACCATCACGTGCTGCCTCATCGACGAGGAAATTCGTCTAGAGTTTCGAATAGGCTAACCAGGGAAAGCTAGCGTAGTCTAGAACTATCGATATTTAGTTCGATTGGGATTCGGTGAGAGAGGAGGTCGCGACACGGGATACGCCGGCCAGTTCGCGCGCAGGCTCAGGCGACCTCCCCGGCAGGCCTACCCAGGCCGCCCGCCCGGAACTGCCCGTTGGACGCGCCCCCTGGACGGGCGTAGCGGACGTGTCCGGAGGCGCGTTCGGCACCGGGCAATCCGGGCGGAAAGTCCCCGCTTTCAACCCCGTCCGGCGTGTGCGGGGCCGGGAAACGGGGGCGGCGATGTAGGCTCGGATTACCGGGTCGGCGCGGTCCCCCCAGGCAAAGATCGCCAGCACGGAGGCCTGCTGCGGAGGGGCAGTCAAGCCTCACGCGCACGGGTGCGGCATGCGTCGCCTTCCCCCCGGAACTGTTCGGTAACGATGACGCGTGCGCGCATAGCCCGAGCCGGATCTGAAGCGCTCAGGGGCTCGCGAAGCATGCCCGAAGGAGGCGGCTCAGTCCATGGCGGAACCCGCGGCCCGTCAATCCGGCCAGTCTGAGGACACCGCCGGCCAGTCTGAGGACACCGCCGGCCAGCCTGAGGACACCGCCGGCCAGCGTGAGGGCACCGGCCGGCGGACCCGCCAGCCTTTCGCGCACCTTCACGTGCATACCGAATACTCGATGCTGGACGGCGCCGCCCGCCTCAAGGAACTGTTCAAGGAGGTCGCGCAGCAGGGAATGACCCATGTCGCGATGACCGACCACGGCAACATGTACGGTGCCGCCGAGTTCCACCGCCAGGCCACGGAGGCCGGCATCACGCCGGTGATCGGCATCGAGGCCTACGTCGCCCCGGAGCACCGGTCCAACACCAAGCGCATCCTGTGGGGCCAGCCGCATCAGAAAAAGGATGACGTCTCGGCCAGCGGCGCGTACCTGCACAAGACCATCTGGGCCCGCAACCGGGAAGGCCTGCACAACCTGTTCAAGCTGTCCTCCCGGTCCTACGCCGAGGGCTTCCTGGTCAAGTGGCCGCGGATGGACAAGGAGATCCTGGCCGAGCACGCCGGCGGGCTGATGGCGTCCACCGGCTGCCCGTCCGGCGAGCTGCAGACCAGGCTCCGGCTCGGGCAGTTCGACGAGGCCCTGCGGTCCGCGGCCGAGTACCAGGAGATCTTCGGCAAGGAGAACTACTTCCTCGAGCTGATGGACCACGGCCTGGACATCGAGCGCCGGGTGCGCGACGGGCTCGTGGACATCGGCAGGAAGCTGGGCATCCCGCCGGTCGTCACCAACGACTCCCACTACACCCGGGAAGCCGACGCCACCTCACACGACCTGCTGCTTTGTATCCAGACCGGCAAGTCGCTGGCCGACGCGGACCGGTTCCGCTTCGACGGCAGCGGCTACTACATCAAGTCCGCGGACGAGATGTACGCCACCGACACCTCCGACGTGTGGCAGGAGGGCTGCCGGAACAGCCAGCTCCTGATCGCCGACCGGGTGGAGCCCGCCGGCATGTTCGAGTTCGTCAACCTCATGCCGCGGTTCCCCATCCCGGAAGGTTACGAATCAGAGGAGGAGCTCTTCCGCGCCGAGGTGTGGAAGGGCATGGACCGCCGCTACCCGGACGGCTTCGACGAGGACCGCAAGAAGCAGGCCGCGTACGAGATCGACATCATCTGCCAGATGGGGTTCCCGGCGTATTTCCTCGTCGTGGCCGACTTCATCATGTGGGCCAAGAACCACGGCGTGGCGGTCGGCCCGGGCCGCGGGTCCGCGGCCGGCTCGATCGTCGCTTACGCCCTGGGCATCACCGACCTGGACCCGCTGGTCCACGGCCTGATCTTCGAGCGTTTCCTGAATCCCGAGCGCGTGTCCATGCCCGACATCGACGTGGACTTCGACGAACGTGGCCGGGCCGATGTCATCCGTTACGTCACCGAGAAGTGGGGCTCGGACAAGGTCGCGCAGATCGTCACCTACGGCACGATCAAGGCCAAGGCGGCGATCAAGGACTCCACCCGCGTCCTCGGCTTCCCGTACGCGCTCGGTGACCGGATCACCAAGGCGTTCCCGCCCGCCGTGATGGGCAAGGACATCCCGCTGTCCGGCATCTTCGACAGCGGCCACCCGCGGTACAGCGAGGCAGGCGAGCTCCGCCAGCTGTACGAGGCGGAAGCCGAGATCAAGCAGGTCATCGACACGGCCAAGGGCATCGAGGGGCTGATCCGGCAGCCCGGCGTGCACGCCGCCGGCGTGATCATGAGCGCGGAGACGATCACCGACCACATCCCCGTGTGGACCCGGCACTCCGACGGCGCCGTGATCACGCAGTTCGACTACCCGACCTGCGAGGGCCTCGGCCTGCTGAAGATGGACTTCCTCGGCCTGCGGAACCTCACGATCATGGCCAACGCGGTCGCTGCGATCGAGAAGAACCAGGGCATCAGCATCGACCTGCTCAGCCTCCCGCTGGACGACAAGCCCACCTACGAACTGCTCGGCCGCGGTGACACGCTCGGCGTCTTCCAGTTCGACGGCGGCCCGATGCGCTCGCTGCTGCGGACGATGAAGCCGGACAACTTCGAGGACATCTCCGCCGTCGGCGCGCTCTACCGGCCCGGCCCGATGGGCGTGAACTCGCACACCAACTACGCGCTGCGCAAGAACGGGCTGCAGGAGATCACGCCGATCCATCCCGAGCTCGAAGAGCCGCTCCGGGAGATCCTCCAGCCCACCTACGGCCTGATCGTCTACCAGGAGCAGGTGCAGAAGGCCGCCCAGATCCTCGCCGGGTACACGCTCGGACAGGCCGACCTGCTCCGCCGGGCCATGGGCAAGAAGAAGAAGGAGATCCTGGACAAGGAGTTCGTCCCGTTCCGGCAGGGCTGCCGGGAGCGCGGCTACTCCGACAAGGCCATCCAGGCGGTGTGGGACGTCCTGGTGCCGTTCGCCGGCTACGCCTTCAACAAGGCACATTCCGCCGCGTACGGCCTGGTGTCCTACTGGACCGCCTACCTCAAGGCCAACTACCCGGCCGAATACATGGCCGCGCTGCTCACCTCGGTCGGGGACGACAAGGACAAGTCCGCGCTGTACCTGAGCGAGTGCCGCCGGATGGGCATCAAGGTGCTCCCGCCCGACGTCAACTCGTCCGTGGCGACGTTCACCGCGGTCGGCCGCGATGTCCGGTTCGGGCTGGCCGCGATCCGCAACGTCGGCACCAACGTGGTCGATGCCATCGTGGCCGCGCGCAAGTCGAAGGGCGAGTTCACCAGCTTCCCCGACTTCCTGCGCAAGGTCCCGGTGGTGGTGTGCAACAAGCGCGTCATCGAGTCGCTGATCAAGGCGGGCGCGTTCGACTCGTTCGGCCATCCGCGCAAGGGCCTGGTGATGGTGCACGAGCAGGCCGTCGACGCGGTGATCGACATCAAGCGGAACGAGGCGATCGGGCAGGATTCGCTGTTTGGCGGGGACGCCGAGACCGAGGCGTTCTTCGACGTGCCGATCCCCGCCGACGGCGACTGGGACAAGACGGTCCGCCTCAGCTTCGAGCGCGAGATGCTCGGCCTCTATGTTTCCGACCACCCGCTGCTCGGGGTCGAGCACCTGCTCGCCCGGGAGGCCGATATTTCGCTGGCCGACCTGCTCACATCCGGTGAAGAACCTGCCGAACGGGGTCGTGGGGAGCGTAACGACGGCGGCGGGGTCGTCAAGGTAGCGGGCATTCTGTCCGGGGTCCAGCGGAAAGTCACCAAGCAGGGCAACCCATGGGCGGCGGCCACGCTGGAGGACCTGGCCGGTGCCATCGAGGTGCTGTTCTTCCCCGCGACCTACCAGCTGTACGCGACCTCCATCGCCGAGGACGCGATCATCGTGGTCAAGGGGCGGATCGACCGCCGCGATGACGTACCCAAGCTGATCGCGATGGACGTGACCGTCCCGGATATGACGATAGGCGACGGCGGCCCTTTCGTCGTGTCGATGCCGGTGACGCGGTGCGTCGCGGCCGTGGTCGAGCAGCTCAAGGACGTGCTGATGACCCACCCGGGGCCGACGGAGGTGCACCTCCGGCTCCGCGGCGCCCAGCGGACGACGGTGGTCCGGCTCGATGACAAACTGCGCGTCGCCAACTCGCCGGCGCTGCTGGGCGACCTGAAGCAGTTGCTGGGCCCGGCGTGCGTCAGCTAGGTCCGCAGGTTGCGCCGGATGTCCCGCAGGGCCCGGATGATCACGGTCCGGCCCGCCGCGTTGACACCCGCGCCCCGGCCCGCCGGGCGGCAGGGGCGTGCCGCGTTGACACCCGTCCCGGCCGCCCTGTGTACTGCCCAGCATGACGCAATCAATGGGGACGTCAGCCATCCCGGTCACGACCGGGTTCACCGTGCCGGGCATGACGATCGAACGGGACCTCGGCGTCACGTTCGGCCTGGTGGTGCGGAGTATGGGCGCGGTCAAGTCGATCAGCGCCGGGTTCAAGGCGCTGCGCCAGGGCGAGGTGTCGGAGTACACCCAGCTGCTGGAGGACAGCCGGCGGCACGCCATCGACCGCATGATCGAGAACGCGCGGCTGCTCGGCGCCAACGCCGTCGTTGCGATGCGGTTCGACTCCTCCGAGATCGGTCAGCAGCTGACCGAGATCGTGGCCTACGGGACGGCCGTGGTCGCCACCCCGTCGGCCTGACGTGCCCGGGCCTGCCGGCGGCCCCGGGGACCCGCCGGGACCGGAACGCCCGCCGGGACCGGAACGCCCGCCGGGACCGGAACGCCCGCCGGGACCGCCGCGCTCCCTGATCGGGGACGCCGACCGCGAGCGGCTGACCACGCTGCTGCGCGAGCATTACGCGGCCGGCCGGATCAGCCTCGACGAACTTCGCCGCCGGGTGGGTATCGTCCTCGCCGCCGCGTACGCCGACGAGGCCGCGGTGGCCCTGGCCGAACTGCCGCCGGTCGCATCCGCCGCGGCGGCCGGGACCGGCGGCCCGGCTGGGCCGGGCGGGGCCGGGGGAGCGGCCGCTGGCCGCGCGCGGTCACGATCGCGCCGCCGGCACGGTCAGGCGGCCGAACCCCAGCCCGGCTGGGTCCCCACACCGGAGCGGTTCCGCGACCCCTCCAGCGGGACGATCATGCGCGTGTGGACCGATCCGGCCGACGGCAGCCGGCATTACGTGCCGGACACCCTGGCCTGACCGGGCGCCCGGCACCATCAGCCGTGCCCCAGAATTGACCTGTGGCGGCGTACCCGATCTCCGGGGCCGGGATCCCCGGCGCCATCGGCACGCGCCTGCACGAGCCGCTCATGCTCGGCGCCACGAGTGGCCTGACCTTCTGGCCGCTGGCGACCGCGCTCACCATCGTCGTGATCGAGGTCGCCGTCCGCTGGCGCGCACCCCGCCGCCCCGAACCGCCGGCCCGAAACCCCCGCCCGCCGCTGACGCCCGCCGCCAACTTGTGCACCTTCTGCTGTGCGCACCGCAGAAAATGACCAAGATCTGTAACGGGCGGCGAACGGCGGGCCGGACGGCGGAATCCGCCGCGCTAAGGCCACTCGCGGACGAGGGAATCCAGCTCCCGGTGCGCCGGGGGCAGTTCCTGGCCGTCCGGCACGGTGCCCAGGTAGACGAAACCGGTAATCTCCTCGCCGTCGGCGAACCCTAGCGCTTCGCGCACGAACGCGTCCCGGGCCGGCGCCCCGGTCCGCCACATCGCGCCGTAGCCCAGCGCGGTCGCGGCCAGCAGCAGGTTCTCGGTGGCCGCCGCCGTGGCCGCCAGGCGCTCCGCGTGCGGCACCTTCTCGTCGCCGCCGGCCGGGCACGCCACCGCGATGATGACCGGCGCCCGCATTGGCTTGGCCCGCTCCCGGTCCTCGGCCGCGGCGTCCGGCTCGGCCCCGCGCTGCCGGCCGGACCGCCGGAGCGCCTCCGCGAGCACCTCCCCGAACGCCTTGCGGCCCGCGCCCCTGATCACCACGAAACGCCACGGGCGGTGCCGGCCATGGTCGGGCGCGGCCACGGCCGCGGCCAGCATGACCCGCAGGTCCTCGTCGCTGGGGGCGGGATCGGTGAGCACCGGGCGGGACCGGCGCGCGTGCATAGCGGTGAGAGCGTCCATGATTATGGCCGAGCCTAGCGGGTGGCCGCGTTAACCCCGGGCGTCCACTGGGCACGCTCCGTAGACTGTGCGGGTGATATCCCGTATCGACCTGCGTGCCCGCGATGCCGCCACCCTCACCCGCGCGAGCCTGTCCGGCGTGCTGCCGCGTGCCACCCTCGACGTCGCGGCCGCCGCCGAGCAGGTCCGGCCGGTGTGCGAGGACGTCCGCCGCCGGGGCGCCGCGGCGGTGCGCGAGTACACCGCCCGGTTCGACGGCGTCGACCTGGCCAGCACGCGCGTACCCGCCGAGGCCCTCCGCAACGCGCTGGAGGACCTCGACCCGGCGGTCGCCGCGGCGCTCGAGGAGGCCGCCCGCCGGACCCGGCTCGTGCATCAGGCCCAGCTCCCGCCCGCCGAGACCGTGGTGACGCCGGCCAGCGGCCTCACCGTGGCCGGGCGGTACGTGCCGGTCAGCCGGGCCGGTGTCTACGTGCCCGGCGGCCTGGTGGCCTATCCCTCCTCGGTCGTCATGAACGTCGTGCCCGCGCAGGTCGCGGGGGTGTCCTCGGTCGCGGTCGCCTCGCCGCCGCAGGCGGACAACGGGGGCCTGCCGCACCCGGCCGTGCTCGCCGCGTGCGCGCTGCTCGGCGTGGACGAGGTGCACGCGGTCGGCGGCGCCCAGGCCCTGGCCATGTTCGCGTACGGCACCGAGGACTGCGCGCCCGCCGACGTGCTCACCGGCCCGGGCAACGTCTACGTCGCCGCGGCCAAGCGGCTGCTCGGCGGGATCGTGGGCACCGACGGCGAGAACGGGCCGACCGAAATCGCGATCATCGCCGACCACACGGCCGACCCCGGCTACGTCGCCGCCGACCTGATCGCCCAGGCCGAGCACGACCCGCTGGCTGCCTGCCTGCTTATCACCTCCGACCCGGACCTGCCCGCCCGGACCGATGCCGAGCTGGCCGTCCAGCTGCCGGCCGCGCCGAACCGGGACCGCATCGCCCGCGCCCTCGCCGGCCAGTCCGCGTACGTGCTCGTGGCCGACGTGGACGCCGCGCTGGCCGTCTCCGACGTCTGGGCCCCCGAGCACCTGGAGGTGCAGACCGAGGACGCGCCCAAGGTCGCGGCGCGGGTCAGGAACGCGGGCGCCATCTTCGCCGGGCCGTACTCGCCGGTCTCCCTGGGCGACTACCTGGCCGGCTCCAACCACGTGCTGCCCACCGGGGGGACCGCCCGGCACGCCGCGGGGCTGACCGTGCTCCCGTTCCTGCGGCTCATCAACGTGGTCGAATGCTCCCGCGAGGCGCTGGCCGCCGCGGCTCCGCACATCGACGCGCTGGGCGGCGCCGAGGAACTTGCCGCGCACGTCGCCGCCGTCCGGGTCCGGGTGCCCCGGTGACCGGCCAGCTGCCCCCGGGCGGTACCGCCGAGCTGCCCATCCGCGAGGACCTGGCGGGGCTCGAGCCGTACGGCGCGCCGCAGCTCGACGTGCCCGTCCGGCTGAACACGAACGAGAACCCGTACCCGCCGTCGGCGCGGCTGGCCGGAGCCGTGGCCGACGCGGTGGCGGCGGTGGCCGGCGGCCTCAACCGGTACCCCGACCGGGACGCGGTCGAGCTGCGCAAGGACCTCGCCGACTACCTGGGCCACGGGCTGACCGGGCGGCAGGTCTGGGCGGCCAACGGCTCCAACGAGATCATCCAGCAGCTGCTGCAGGCCTTCGGCGGCCCGGGCCGGACCGCGCTCGGCTTCGAGCCGTCCTACTCCATGCACCCGCTGATCGCCAAGGTCACCTGCACCGGCTGGCTGGCCGCGTGCCGGGAGGCGGACTTCAGCATCGACCCGGACCGGGCCGGCCCCCTGATCCGGGACGCCCGCCCGTCGGTGGTCTTCCTCACCTCCCCGAACAACCCGACCGGGACCGCGCTGCCGCTCGGCGTCATCGAGGCGGTGTGCCAGGCCGCGCCCGGCATCGTCGTCGTCGACGAGGCGTACGCCGAATTCGCCCGCGCGGGCACCCCGAGCGCGCTGACGCTGCTGCCGAGGTTCCCCCGGCTGGTGGTGACGCGCACCATGTCCAAGGCGTTCGCCATGGCCGGCGCGCGCGTCGGGTACCTGGCGGGCAGCCCCGAGCTGATCGCCGGGCTGCTGATCGTCCGGCTGCCCTACCACCTGTCCGCGGTCACCCAGGCCGTCGCGCGCGCCGCCCTGGCCTGCGCCGCCGAGCCGCTGGCCAGCGTGGCCGCGCTGCGGGCCGAACGTGACGCCACCGTGGCCTGGCTGCGCGGCCGCGGCCTCAGCGTGGCCGACTCCGACGCCAACTTCGTCCTGTTCGGCCGGTTCGCGGACCGGCACGCGGTCTGGCAGGGCCTGCTGGACCACGGCGTGCTCGTCCGCGAGACCGGGCCGGCCGGCTGGCTGCGGGTCACGATCGGCACACCGGCCGAGATGGCGGCGTTCCGGGACGCCCTGGCCCTAGCCCTGGCCCAGGTCACGGCCACGACCGGGGCCCCGGGCACGAGCGGGCCGGCGGGCATCAGCGGGGCCACGGACACGACTGAGCGGCCGCGCGGCGGCTTGCCCGACGCGCGCGCTCCGGCAAGCACTGAGCGGCCGCGCGGCGGCTTGTCCGACGCGCGCGCTCCGGAAAGCACTGAGGTGACGGACGCGTGAACCACCGGGACCGGAAGGCGCGCGTCGAGCGCCTCACCCACGAGACCCAGATCCTCGTCGAGCTCGACCTGGACGGCATCGGCGTGGTGGAGGTATCCACCGGCGTCCCGTTCTTCGACCACATGCTGGCCCAGCTCGGCAAGCACGGCGGCCTCGACCTGATGGTCCGGGCCAAGGGCGACGTGGAGATCGACGCGCACCACACGGTGGAGGACACGGCGATCGCGCTGGGCCAGGCGCTGCGTGAGGCGCTGGGCGACAAGTCCGGCATCACCCGGTTCGGCGACGCGCTCGTGCCGCTGGACGAGACGCTGGTCATGGCGGCCGTGGACCTGTCCGGGCGGCCGTACGTGGTGCACGAGGAACCGGATCTGATGGCCCCGCTGATCGGCAGCTACGACACCACGCTGACCCGGCACATCTTCGAATCGCTGGCCGCGTCCGCGGGCATCTGCCTGCACGTGCGCGTGCTGTCCGGCCGGAACCCGCACCACATCGTGGAAGCCCAGTTCAAGGCCGTCGCGCGGGCGCTGCGTACCGCCGTCGCGGTGGACCCGCGGACCGGCGGGGTGCCGAGCACCAAGGGCGTCCTGTGAGCGCGAAACCCACCGTCGCGGTGCTCGACTACGGGTCGGGAAATCTCCGGTCCGCCGAACGGGCCCTGGTCAGGGTCGGCGCCGCCGCCGAGGTGACCGCCGATCCGGACACCATCCTGGACGCCGACGGGCTGGCGGTCCCCGGGGTAGGGGCGTTCGCCGCCTGCATGGCGGGTGTGCGTGCCGTGCGCGGGGACAAGCTGATCGCCCAGCGGCTCGCCGCCGGCCGGCCGGTGCTGGGCATCTGCGTCGGGATGCAGGTGCTGTTCTCGGCCGGCGTGGAGCACGGCCTGCACACCGAGGGCTGCGGCCTGCTGCCCGGCACGGTGGAGCGGCTGGACGCCCCGGTGCTGCCGCACATGGGCTGGAACACGGTCTCCCCGCCCGCGGGATCGTCCCTGTTCGCCGGGATCGGGCCGGACGCGCGGTTCTACTTCGTGCACTCCTACGCGCTGCGGTACGCCCGCGCCGGGCTGCTGCGTGAGTCAGGCGCGCTGGTCACCTGGGCCACGCACGGCGAGCCGTTCGCCGCCGCGGTGGAGAAGGGCGCGCTGGCCGCGACGCAGTTCCACCCGGAAAAGTCCGGTGACGCCGGCGCCGTCCTGCTGTCGAACTGGCTGGAGAAGATCCGATGAGCACGCCCGCCGAGGAGGCATCCCCGGGAAGCGCGGCCACCGCGCCCGGGCGCCTGACCCTGCTGCCCGCGGTTGACGTCGCCGGCGGCCAGGCCGTCCGGCTGGTCCAGGGCGCGGCCGGCACCGAAACCGGTTACGGCGACCCGCTGGAGGCCGCGCTGGCCTGGCAGCGATCCGGCGCGGAATGGATCCACCTGGTGGACCTGGACGCGGCCTTCGGCCGTGGCTCGAACGCCACGCTGCTCGCCGAGGTGACGGGCCGGCTCGACATCAGCGTGGAGCTGTCCGGCGGCATCCGCGACGACGCCTCGCTGGCGGCCGCGCTCGCCACCGGCTGCGCCCGGGTCAACATCGGCACGGCGGCACTGGAGAACCCGGACTGGGTCCGTTCGGTCATCGCCCGGCACGGCGACCGGATCGCGGTCGGGCTCGACGTGCGCGGCACCCGGCTGGCCGCCCGCGGCTGGACCTCCGAAGGCGGTGACCTGCACCAGACGCTGGACCGGCTGGACGCCGACGGCTGCGCGCGGTACGTGGTCACCGACGTGACCAAGGACGGCACCCTGCGCGGCCCCAGCCTGGACCTGCTGTGCGACGTCTGCGCGCGGACCAGCCGTCCCGTGGTGGCCAGCGGGGGAGTGTCCAGCCTGGACGACCTCCGCGCGATCGCCGCGCTGGTGCCGCTCGGCGTGGAGGGCGCCATCGTCGGCAAGGCGCTCTACGCGGGCGCATTCACGCTGGAACAGGCGCTGCAGGCGGTGGCCCCGTGAGCGCCGCCGCCAACCGGCTAGCGAGTGGGGCCCCCGGGGCCCCGCGAGCGGCCGGTGGCGTTCGTACCTGGCGGCGGCGCGAACGTCTGGAAGGAGCACGGTGACCGTCGCGGTCCGGGTCATCCCGTGCCTCGACGTGGACGGCGGCCGGGTCGTCAAGGGCGTCAACTTCCGTGACCTGCGCGACGCGGGCGACCCGGTGGAGCTGGCCGCCGCCTACGACGCGGAAGGCGCCGACGAGCTGACGTTCCTCGACATCACCGCGTCCAGCGGGGGCCGCGAGACCACGTACAACGTCGTCCGCCGCACCGCCGAGCAGGTGTTCATCCCGCTGACCGTCGGCGGCGGCGTCCGCAGCGAGGGAGACGTCGACCGGCTGCTCCGGGCCGGCGCGGACAAGGTCTCGCTGAACACCGCGGCCATCGCCCGCCCGGACCTGCTGGCCGAGGCCGCCCGGCGGTTCGGTTCGCAGTGCGTGGTGCTGTCCGTGGACGCGCGCCGCTTCCATCCCCCGGCCAGCCCGGGCGGTGCCCCGGAGCCGCCGCCGAGCGGGTTCGAGGTCACCACGCACGGGGGCCGGCGCGGCACCGGCATCGACGCGGTGGCCTGGGCGCGCCGCGGCGCCGACCTGGGCGCGGGCGAGATCCTGCTCAACTCGATGGACGCCGACGGCACCGGGGCCGGCTTCGACCTGGAACTGATCGCCGCGGTGCGCGACGCCGTAAGCGTGCCGGTGATTGCCAGCGGCGGCGCGGGGAGGGTGGCCCATTTCGCGCCCGCCATCGACGCCGGAGCCGACGCGGTGCTCGCGGCCAGCGTGTTCCATTTCGGGAAGCTGCGCATCGCCGAGGTCAAGGAAGCACTCCGCGCGGCCGGCCGCCCCGTCCGCTGAACCCGTTGCCTGGCGCCCCCGCCTCGGCACCCGGCCCGCCCGTCCGCTGACCCCGTTACCTGGGCGCCCCGGGCTGGGCACCCGGCTTGCCCGTCCGCTGACCCGGTTACCCGGGCGTCCCGGGCTGGGCACCCGGCCGGCCCGCCCGTCCGCTGAACCCGTTGCCCCGGCGTCCCGGGCTGGGCACCCGGCTCGCCGGCCCGCTGAACCCGTTACTAGTTACTGGTTACTCGGGCAGTCCCGGGCTGGGGAACCCGGGCAGGCCCTGATCGCCGGCGGTGCTGGTGGTGACCCCGATCGTGGCGCCCAGGCTCGGGTTGGCGGTGGCGCCCGCGCCGACCCGGACCGGGGCGGCCGAGCCGGGGTGCGCGGCCATCGCGGCGCCGGCGATGCCGGCGTCGTTGTGCATCCCGGCCGGCACGACCCGCGCGTGCAGCCCGGTCAGCAGCGGAAGGAACTTCTCCGACTGCTTGCTGATCCCGCCGCCGACGATGATGAGCTGCGGGTACACCAGCGCCTCGATGTGCTCCAGGTACTCGTTGACGTTCTTCGCCCACTGCTTCCAGTTCATGTCATGGGCGGTCTTGGCCCGCTCGGAGGCCCGCTCCTCCGCGTCCTTGCCGCGGATCTCCAGGTGGCCGAACTCGGTGTTCGGCACGAGGACGCCGTCCACGAACAGCGCGCTGCCGATCCCGGTGCCGAACGTCACCATGAACACCGTGCCCGGTTCGCCTTTCCCGGCACCGAACGTCATCTCCGCGACGCCCGCCGCGTCCGCGTCGTTGAGCAGCCGGACGTCCTGCCCGGCCGCCTTGGACAGCAGCGCGCGGGCGTCCAGGCCGATCCACGCCTTGTCCAGGTTGGCCGCCGTGCGGGTGACGCCGTTCATGACCACGCCCGGGAAGGTGATCCCGATGGGCCCGGACCAGGAGAAGGTTTCCGCGAGTTTCTGCACGACCTCGGCTACGGCGTCGGGGATCGCCGGGCGCGGCGTCGCGATCTTCACCCGGTCGGCCAGGAACCTGCCGGTATCCAGGTCCACGGGTGCCGCCTTCATCCCGGTACCGCCGATATCGATGCCCAGTGCGTGCATGGTTACTCCTCTCCCTCCCGCGACGGCCGGGGCCAGGAGGCTGGCCGACGCTGCCCAGTATTCCGTACTCCCAGGTAAGCTCTTGAGCAGTACATGCCCCATCAGGGCGTGTGTAGCCGCGGAAAGGGGGCGGCTGATGCGCTGGGCCAAGGTCGTCTTGATTGCAATCGGCGCCCTGATCGCCTTCATCGTCCTCGAATCGGTGTTCCGCCTGCTGGAGTGGGCCGTTATCGCCCTCGTCATCGGCGTGATCATCGCGATCGCGGTCAAGGCGCACAGCCAGTATCGCCTCGCCCGGGAACACCGGGCTCAGGTCCGTGAAGAGAAGGCCGAACGCAAGGCGCGGGTCACCGACCGGAACCAGCGCCCGGCCGCCGAGGTTGTCGCGGCGCCGGAGTGGACGCCCCCGGCCGTGACGGCACCCCAGCACGACGTGGAAGCGGATCTGGCCCGGCTCAAGCGCGAGATGGGCGCTCCCTAGCCCGCCCCCGCACCGGTACCAGTTTGGGCAGGGAGACCCGCAGCATTTGCAGGAAACTCTGCCCGAACCCGGCGTTGGGGCGAGGCGGGGCCTGGCCTCAGAGCCGCCAGCGCGACTGGGACACCGTCGCCGTGGCGCTCTCGGTGCCGTCCAGCCTGACCTTTGCCGCGCCGGTGCGGCCGGTGGCCCACAGGGTGAGTTCCGCCGGGGCGCCGGTGACGGTGACGACGGGTGTCCCGCGCCGGGCCATCATCCGGAATTCGGGGGCGTCGCCCGGCCCGCCGTCCGCGCCGTCATCGTTCCGCGCGAACTCCACCCCGACCGGCACCTTCCGCAGGGTGAACCTGGCCATCCGCAGCCGGTCCCACAGCGTGTCCGACAGGCCCTGGCTGATCTCGCGCGGCTTCCAGCCCGGGGCGGCGCGGCGGACGTCCTCGTGGTGCACGAAGAACTCGACCGTGTTGGCCAGCTCGTCGAGCGCGGAAATGGACCACGGGGACAGCCGGGGCGGCCCGCTCCGGATCGTCGCGACCAGGGCCGGGAACGGCCTGCGCGCGATCTGCTCCTGCACCCGGGCGGTATGACGGGCCAGCGGCCCGCCGGGAATGCCCGCGCTGGCGTCCGGGCGTCGCTCGCGCAGCACCAGATGCGCCGCCAGATCCCGCGTGGTCCAGCCCGCACACAGCGTGGGTGCGTCCGGCCCGGCCTCCTCCAGCGCGGCGCACAGCGCGAGGCGCTCATCCCGCGAATATCCCATCAGGGAATCGTAGGGGTGATCTCCGGCCGGACGGTAGCGCGGTCCCGGCTAGGCTGGTCAACGGCGTCCCGCGGCGGGACGTGACGCACAGGAATGAGGGGACGATGAGCAGTGCCGCCCGCCCTTCGCGGCTGGATCCGGACATCGCGCAGCGGCTGAAGCGGGACACCGCGGGGCTCTTCGTGGCGATCGCCCAGCAGCATGACACCGGTGAGGTGCTGATGGTCGGCTGGATGGACGACGAGGCGCTGCACCGGACGCTCACCACGGGCCGCTGCACCTACTGGTCACGCAGCCGCCAGGAGTACTGGGTCAAGGGTGACACGTCCGGCCACCAGCAGTGGGTCAAGTCGGTCGCGCTCGACTGCGACGGCAACGCGGTCCTCGTCAAGGTGGACCAGGTCGGTGCCGCGTGCCACACCGGCGAGCGCACCTGCTTCGACACTGGCGGGCAGCTGGACGCGGTCGTGGGGGAACGCCCCGAGCCGGTCGCTGCGGGGCGCCCCGAGGAGGCCTGACCGCCGTGCCCGGCCCGACCGGCGGCACGCCGGCTGCCGCCGTTCCTCCCGGCCCCGCCACCCCCGCTGACCCCGCTAGTCCCGCGAGCCCCGCCAGTTCTGCAGGTCCCGCCAGTTCCGCGGCTCCCGCCAGTTCTGCAGGTCCCGCCAGTTCCGCTGACCCCGCTAGTCCCGCGGCTCCCGCCACCCCCGCGAGCCCCGCCACCCCCGCGGGTCCCGCCAGTTCCGCGGGTCCCGCCAGTTTCGCGAGCCCCGCCAGTCCCGCGAGCCCCGCCAGTCCCGCGGGCCCGGCGGCGTTGCGCCGGCAGTTCGTGCTGACGCTGCTGCTCGGCGCGGCCGGGGCCGGCCTGGCGCTGCTGGCCGTCCGGCAGGGCTGGGCCCGCGCCGTCTACGCGGCGCCCCGCCCGCTGCCCTCCCAGAGCGTGACCGTGACCGGCCAGGACCTGGCCCCGGCCGCGGGTGCGCTGGCCCTGGCCGGGCTGGCCTGCCTGGCCGCCGTCATCGCGACCCGCGGGGTGGCCCGCCGTGCCGCGGGCGTGGTGCTCGCCCTGTGCGGCGCCGGGACCGCCGTGGCCGCGAGCGGATCGCTCAGCACCGCCCGCGTCATCGCGGTCGCGGCTACCAAAGTGAGCTCTTCGGCGTCGGTCGCGTCCGGCGGTGTGGGGTCGACCACCGGCGGGACCTCCTCGGCGGGCGGCGCGGTAGTGACGGGCGGGGCGTCCGCGCACGCCCTGCTGCTGGGGGTCCCGTGGCGGGTGGCGGTGTTCGCCGGCGCGGCCGCGATCATCGCGGCCGGGGCCCTCACGGCCTGGCGCGGTACCCGGTGGCCGGTCATGTCGGGCCGTTACGAGCGTACGGCGCAGGCGTCCCCAGCCCGGCCCAGGCCGCCAGGGCCTGCCGCGCCGGAGGCCGGAACCGCCGGGCCGGCGGTTCCCGCAGCCGCCGATACCCCAGCCGCCGATACCCCAGCCGCCGCGCACCGCCGGCGCCGACGGCCCAGCACCCGCGGCCGCCGATCGGGCCGCCACCGGCCCCGCGGCCCTCGATCCGGCCGCCACCGGCCCCGCGGCCGCCGATCGGGCCGCCACCGGCCCCGCGGCCGCCGATCGGGCCGCCACCGGCCCCGCGGCCCTCGATCCGGCGGCCCTCGATCCGGCGGCCCTCGATCCGGCGGCCCTCGATCCGGCGGCCCTCGATCCGGCCGCACTGTGGGATTCGATCAGCCGCGGCGACGACCCCACGGTGGGTTCGCCCACCAGGTCCCCGCGTGGTCCCGCCGGCTGAGCCGTCCGCCCGCCACCCGGCCGTGCTGCTCGCCGAGCACGAGCCGGAGGTCGCCGAGCTCGCGCGGCGCTACCTGGCCCGTGCGGGCCTCCGGGTCATCATGGCCGCCACCCCGCAGGAGACCATCGCGGCGCTCTGCGAGCGCCCGGCGGCTCCCGCCGTCGCCGTCCTCGACCTGACCATGCGCGGCCTGGACGCCCGCCGGCTCCGCCGCCTGCTGGCCCCCCGTGAGACGCCCGCGGCGGCCGCCCCGGTGCCGGCCATCTACCTGCTCGGCGGCAGCATGCGCCCGCGTGACGTGCGGGCCAGCGCCGACCGTTGCCTGTACCGCCCGTTCAGCCCCCGCCTTCTCGTCGCCGGCGTGCTGTCCGTTCTCCCGCCGCCCCTGCCAGCCCCAGCCACGAGCCGTCATGATCGGCGCGGGTTTCCGGCAGATCGTGCGGAAAACCCACGCCGATCTCTGGGCTCCGGGCCGCCGGCCATACCGTCGGCCGTCCCGGCCCCGGAACCGCCGCCGGCCCCGGGCCCGGGCCTGGCCCCGGAACCGCCGCCGGCCCGGGCCTGGCCCTGGATCCGGAACCGCCGCCGGCCCGGGCCTGGCCCTGGATCCGGTCACCCGCCGGGTCCGGACCGGCGGCCGGGACATCACGCTCACCCCGGCCGAGTTCGCCCTGCTGTCCGCCCTCGCCGCACACGCCGGCCGGGTGCTGACCCGGGACCAGCTGCAGGCCGCGATGCGCCGCCCCAGCTCAGGCCGGGCGGTGGATGTGCACGTCGCCCAGCTCCGTGCGAAGCTGCCCGGACCCGGGCCGATCCGCACGGTACGTGGCGTCGGCTACATCCTGGACGAGCCCCGCGAAGCGCCCGGAGATCCCCGGACGGGTAACATGCGCTGAACATCCCGGCGAACCCCAGGGGTGCCTGCCGGGGCCGCCACGGCGTCCCGCTAGCATCGGGGACGCACCACATAACCGATCCTGAGGGGACTGCGGACCGCGTGACAGTGCTCGACGAGATCCTCGACGGCGTGCGCGCCGATCTCGCCGAACGGCAGCGGCGTGTCTCTCTTGACCAGCTCAAGGAGATGGCGGCCGGCGCCCGGTCCCCGCTCGACGCGGCCGCCGCGCTCAAGTCGGAGGGCGTCAGCGTCATCGCCGAAGTCAAACGGGCGAGCCCGTCGCGGGGCGCGATGGCGGAAATCGCCGACCCGGCCGCCCTGGCCGCCGCCTACCAGGCCGGCGGGGCCCGGGTCATCAGCGTGCTCACCGAACAGCGGCGGTTCGGCGGCACCCTCGCCGACCTGACCGCGGTACGCAAGGCCGTGCAGATCCCGGTGCTGCGCAAGGATTTCGTGGTCAGCTCCTACCAGCTGTGGGAGGCCCGGGCGCACGGCGCCGACCTGGTGCTGCTGATCGTGGCCGCGCTCGAGCAGAGCGCGCTGGTGTCCCTGGTGGAGCGGGCGACCTCGATCGGCCTGGTCCCGCTGGTGGAGATCCACGCCGAAGACGAGCTCGAGCGGGCCGTGGACGCGGGCGCCCGGGTGATCGGGGTCAACGCGCGTGACCTGACCACGCTGCGGCTGGACCGCCGCACCGTATCCTCGATTCTGCCGAGGATCCCGGACGGCATCATCAAGATCGCGGAGTCCGGTGTCCGTGGCACGCACGACCTGCTCGCCTACGCCGCCGCCGGCGCGGACGCTGTGCTGGTCGGGGAAAGCCTGGTGACCGGGAAGGATCCGCGGGCCGCGGTCGCGGACCTGGTGACGGCGGCCTCCCACCCCGCCCTGCGCGGGGACCGCTGAGCGGTCCCGAGCGGACCCCCTGACTGGAGCGCCCCCTGACCGGAGAGTTCCTGACCGGAGAACACAGATGACCAGTGACACCGAGACCCGCCCGGGGACGGCTCCCGCGAGCCCGCCCGGCGTGCCCGACGCGTCGGGCCACTTCGGCATCTACGGCGGGAGCTTCGCGCCGGAGGCGCTGACCGCGGCCCTGGACGAACTGACCGCGCAGTACACCGCGGCCCAGGCCGACCCGGACTTCCAGGCCGAGCTGGGCCGGCTGCTGCACGACTACGCGGGCCGGCCGACGCTGGTCACCGAAGTCCCCCGGTTCGGCGCCCAGGCCGGCTGCCGCGTCCTGCTCAAGCGTGAGGACCTGACGCACACCGGGTCCCACAAGATCAACAACGTGCTCGGCCAGGCGCTGCTCGCCCGGCGGATGGGCAAGACCAGGGTCATCGCCGAGACCGGGGCCGGCCAGCACGGGGTGGCCACCGCGACGGCCTGCGCCCTGTTCGGCCTGGACTGCGTGGTCTACATGGGCGAGGAGGACACCCGCAGGCAGGCGCTGAACGTCTCCCGGATGCGCATGCTGGGCGCGGAGGTCATCCCGGTCGCCTCCGGCAGCCGGACGCTGAAAGACGCGATGAACGAGGCGTTCCGGGACTGGGTCGCCACGGTGCAGACCACCCACTACTGCATCGGCTCCGTCGGCGGCCCGCATCCGTTCCCGCTGATGGTGCGTAACTTCCAGCGGATCATCGGGGTGGAGGCCCGGGAGCAGGTGCTGGCGATGACCGGCCGCCTGCCGGATGCCGTGGTGGCCTGCGTGGGTGGCGGCTCCAACGCCATCGGCATCTTCCACGCCTTCATCCCCGACACCTCCGTCCGGCTCATCGGGTGCGAGGCCGGCGGCGAGGGGCCCGAACCCGGGCGGAACGCCGCCACGCTCACCGCCGGGTCGGCGGGCGTGCTGCACGGCATGCGTACTTATCTCCTGCAGGACGACGAGGGCCAGACGCTGCCGACGCACTCGATCTCGGCCGGCCTGGACTACCCGGGTGTCGGCCCGGAGCACGTCTGGCTGCGCGAGACCGGGCGCGCCTCCTACCGCGCGGTCACCGACGAGCAGGCCCTGGACGCCTTCGGCGTGCTGTGCCGCACCGAGGGAATCATCCCCGCGCTGGAATCCGCGCACGCGCTGGCCGGTGCCCTGCAGATCGGCCGGGAATTCGGCCCGGACGGCGTGCTGCTGGTCAACCTGTCCGGCCGCGGTGACAAGGACGTGGCCACCGTCTCCGAACGGCTCGGCCTGTGAGCACCGACCTGCCCGCCGCGGCCACCTCCACTGCGGCCAGCCCCGGCGCCCCCGCCAGCCCCGGCGCCCCCGCCGGGGGCCGGCCGAGCGCGGTCACCCGCGCCTTCGAGAAGGCCGCCGCCGAGAACCGGGCCGCGCTGATCGGCTACCTCCCGGCGGGCTTCCCCAGCGTCGATGGCGCGATCACCGCCGCCGTGGCCATGGCCGAGGCCGGGGCCGACATCATCGAGGTCGGCCTGCCGTACTCCGATCCGCTGATCGACGGGCCGGTCATCCAGGAGGCCGTGCGCGCGGCGCTGGCCAACGGCACCAAGGTCACCGACACGCTGCGGACGGTGCAGGCGATCGCCGCGGCGGGTGTGCCCGCCCTCGTCATGACGTACTGGAACCCCATCGATCACTACGGCGTCACCGCGTTCGCCCGCGATCTCGCCGCGGCCGGCGGCTCCGGCCTGATCACCCCGGACCTGACGCCGGAGGAAGCCGGGCCCTGGCTGGCGGCCTCCGACGCCTACGGGCTGGACCGGGTCTTCCTGGTGGCGCCGAGTTCGTCCGGGCCGCGGATCGCGACCGTGACCGCCGCCTGCCGCGGCTTCGTCTACGCGGCGTCGCTGATGGGCATCACCGGGGCCCGGGACGCGGTTAGCGGGCTGGCCGCCGGGCTGGTCAGCACCGTCCGCGCGCACACCCCCCTGCCGGTCGCGGTCGGCCTCGGCGTCCGGGACGGGGCCCAGGCCGCCGAGGTGGCGAAGTTCGCCGACGGCGTGATCGTCGGTTCCGCGTTCGTGCAGCGCCTGCTGGACGCCCCGGATCTCGCCGCCGGTGTGGCCGCGGTCCGTGATCTGGCCGCCAGCCTGGCCGGCGGCGTACGGGGCACGCCCGCACCGTCCCCCTGGAGCTGACCCTGCCGAGCTCGCCGGTCGCGTACCTCCCCAGCCCCGCCCGGGGCGTCTGGCACCTCGGGCCGCTGCCGGTACGCGGGTACGCGCTCTGCATCGTTATCGGGGTCGTCATCGCGGTGCGGCTGACCGCGAGCCGGTACGCGAAGGCGGGCGGCCGGGGTGACGTGATCCTGGACGTAGCCGCCTGGGCGGTCCCGTTCGGCTTGATCGGCGCGGCCGTGGGCGCGGTCGTGCGCGAAGGCGCGCACCTTTTCCCTTCCCGGCCCGGCCTGTGGTCCGCGGCACGGGCCTGGGACGGCGCCATCGGCGTGCCGGGTGCGGTGGGCCTCGGCGCCCTCGGCGCCTGGATCGCCTGCCGCCGGGCCGGCCTCCGGCTGGGGCCCGTGGCCGGCGCCGCCGTGCCGGGCATCGCGTTCGGCGCGGCCGTCGCCTACCTGGGCGGCTGGTTCAGCCAGTCCGCGTACGGGCGCCCGTCCGGCCTCCCCTGGGCGGTGCAGATCGGGCCCGTGTACCGGATACCGGGTTTTGAGAACTTTGCCACGTTTGAGCCGGTCTTTCTGTACGCGGCGCTGTGGTGCGTGGCCGCGGGATGCGTCGCGGCGTGGGTAACCCGCCGGTGCACACTGCCCGGTGAACGTGCCTTCGCGCTGCTGCTGGCGCTGACCTTCGGCGGGCTGTGCGCGGTGGAATGGCTGCTCATAGCGCCCAGTCCGCAGCTCGGGGGGCTGCGGGCCGATCAGTGGGCGGAGGCCGTCACGGTGGCCGGCGCGATCGCCGGCCTCTACCGGACCAGGCACCGGCGCGGTCCGGACGTCATCGCGCCGGCCGTCCCGATGGCGGCGGCCGGGACACCGGAGCTTCCGCAGCCCCGGTAACCCCAGGTAGCCTGGGGATTCGCCCTCCGGGCGGCCCGGCCACGGCTCGCCCAGGGCGGGGAAGGAGGCGGGAAAAGATCAGTGCCCGTCAGATCTTGGGCCGGATTCGTCCGGTGATGTAATGTGGGCGTAACTTTCGCGTAGCCAGCGAGCCGCCCCGGCGGCCTTCGCGGCAGGGCCAGCGCCGTCCCGACCGCAGCAGCAGAACGCAGACGAGACGACGACGACAGGAGTTTTGATGGCGCCTGCCGGCAGCGCACCTACCCCGGGGCTGTATGACAGCCGTTTCGAGCACGACGCATGCGGCGTCGGCTTTATCGCCGATCTGACCGGCCGGCCCGGGCACGATGTGGTGTCCAAAGCGCTCACCGCCCTCTGCAACCTGGAGCACCGCGGCGCCGAGGGCGGTGACCCGGGAACGGGGGACGGCGCGGGCATCCTGACCCAGATCCCGGACGCCTTCTTCCGCGAGGTCTGTGACTTCGACCTGCCGCCGGCCGGCTCGTACGTGGCCGGGCTGGTCTTCCTCCCGGCCACGTCGGCCGATCGCGGCGAGGAGCCGGATCACGAGCGGGACGCGGCCGCGCTGGCCGGGCAGGACATCGCGAAGATGGCGATCACCCAGCTGGCCGAGGCCGAGAACCTGATCGTTCTCGGCTGGCGCGACGTCCCGAACAATCCGGAAGTCTGCGGCCGCGGCGCGCGGGCCGCGGCGCCGCACCTGGTGCAGCTGTTCCTGGCCGGCGTGGGCCGGCAGCGCGGCATCGATCTGGAGCGGATGGCGTTCTGCCTGCGCAAGCGGGCCCGCCGGGAGATCGGCGTGTATTTCGCGAGCCTGTCCCCGCGGACCATCGTGTACAAGGGAATGCTGTCCGCGCCTCAGGTGCGGGCGTTCTTCCCGGACCTGTCCGATGAGCGGTACCGCTCCGCGCTGGCCCTGGTGCACTCCCGGTTCTCCACCAACACGTTCCCGTCCTGGCAGCTCGCGCACCCGTACCGGTACATCGCGCACAACGGCGAGATCAATACGGTCCGGGGTAACCGGAACTGGATGCGGGCCCGCGAGGCGATGCTGGCCAGCAGCCTGCTCCCCGACTCCGCCGACGGGCGCGGCATCGACCGGATCTTCCCGGTGCTCGACCCGGACGGCAGCGACTCGGCCAGTTTCGATGAGTGCCTCGAACTGCTGCACATGGGCGGCCGGTCACTGCCGCACGCGGTGCTGATGATGATCCCCGAGCCGTGGGAGAACCACGAGGAGATGGACCCGGCGCGCCGGGCCTTCTATGAGTTCCACGCGTCGATGATGGAGCCGTGGGACGGCCCCGCCCTGATCGCGTTCACCGACGGGACGGTGATCGGCGCGGTGCTGGACCGCAACGGGCTGCGCCCGGGGCGGTACTGGATCACCCGCGACGGCCTGGTCATCCTGGCCAGTGAGGTCGGCGTGCTGGACATCGACCCGGCCACCGTGGTGCGCAAGGGCCTGCTCCAGCCGGGCCGGATCTTCCTCGCCGACACCGGCACCGGCCGGATCGTCGAGGACGAAGAGGTCAAGGCGGCGCTGGCCGAGGAGCACCCGTACGAGGAACTGCTGCACGCGGGCCAGGTCCACCTGAACGACCTGCCGCCCCGCGAGCGCCCGCTGGCCGGGGCGGCCGGCCTGGTGACGCGGCAGCAGGTGTTCGGCTACACCGAAGAGGAACTGCGCATCATCCTCGGCCCGATGGCCCGCAGCGGCGCCGAGCAGATCGGGTCGATGGGCACCGACACCCCGATCGCGGTGCTGTCCGGCCGGCCACGCCTCGTCTTCGACTACTTCGCCGAGATGTTCGCCCAGGTGACCAACCCGCCGCTGGACGCCATCCGGGAAGAACTGATCACCTCGCTGGCCAGTACGACCGGCCCGGAGCGCAACCTATTCGACCCGTCGCCGGCCTCCTGCCGCCAGGTGGTGCTGCCGTTCCCGGTGCTCAGCGACAGCGACCTGGCCAAGATCGTGCATATTAACTCCGACGGGGACCTGCCCGGCTTCGCGGCGTACGTGATCGACGGGCGGTACGACGCGACCGGCGGGGGAGAGGCGCTGCGGCAGCGCCTCACCGAGCTCTGCTGGGAAGTGTCCGAGGCGATCAACGAGGGCGCGCGGATCATCGTGCTGTCCGATCGCGGCGTGCGGTACGACCATGCCGATCCTCTCCCCAGGCCGGGAGACCCGGCGGGGCCTGCGCACGGGGCGGGCACCGCGCCGATCCCGTCGCTGCTGCTCACCGGGGCGGTGCACCATCACCTGATCAGGCAGAAGACCCGCACCAAGGTGGGCCTGATCGTGGAGGCCGGCGACGCCAGGGAGTGTCACCACGTAGCCCTGCTCATCGGGTACGGCGCCTCCGCGGTCGCCCCGTACCTGGCCGTCGAGACGGTCCGTGACATGGCCCGCCGCGGCATCCTGGAGGGCGTCACCGAGGACAAGGCCGCCGCGAGCCTGATCAAGGCGTTCGGCAAGGGCGTGCTGAAGATCATGTCCAAGATGGGCGTGTCCACCGTCGCCTCCTACACCGGCGCGCAGATCTTCGAGGCGGTCGGCCTCGGCGAAGAGGTCATCAGCACGTGTTTCGACGGCACCACCTCCCGGCTCGGCGGGGTTGGCTTCGACGTGCTGGCCGCGGAGACCAGCCGGCGGCTGGCGCGGGCCTTCCCGCCCGGCGGCGTGCAGCCCGCGCACCGGCGGCTGGAGACGGGCGGCGAGTACCAGTGGCGCCGTGAGGGCGAGCCGCACCTGTTCAACCCGCAGACCGTGTTCAAGCTGCAGCACGCCACGCGGAGCCGCCGGTACGAGATCTTCAAGGAGTACACGTCCCTGGTCGACGACCAGTCGGCCCAGCTCATGACGCTGCGCGGGCTGATGCGGATCAGGGGCGTGGACGCGCCGGGTGCGCGGCCCCCGATCCCGGTCGAGGAGGTGGAGCCGGTCTCGGCCATCGTCCGGCGGTTCTCCACCGGCGCGATGTCGTACGGGTCGATCTCCGCCGAGGCGCACGAGACGCTCGCCATCGCGATGAACCGGATCGGCGGCCGGTCCAACACCGGCGAGGGCGGCGAGGACGCGCGGCGCTTCACCCGCGACGCCAACGGTGACCTGCGCCGTTCCGCGGTCAAGCAGGTGGCGAGCGGCCGGTTCGGCGTCACCAGCCACTACCTGGCCAACGCCGACGACGTGCAGATCAAGATGGCGCAGGGCGCCAAGCCCGGCGAGGGCGGCCAGCTGCCCGGCCACAAGGTGTACCCGTGGATCGCCAAGACCCGGCATTCCACGCCCGGTGTCGGGCTGATCTCCCCGCCGCCGCACCATGACATCTACTCCATCGAGGATCTGGCCCAGCTGATCCATGACCTGAAGAACGCCAACCCGTCCGCGCGGGTGCACGTCAAGCTGGTCTCCGAGGTCGGGGTGGGCACGGTCGCGGCGGGCGTGTCCAAGGCACACGCCGATGTGGTGCTCATCTCCGGCCACGACGGCGGCACCGGGGCGGCCCCGCTGACCAGCCTCAAGCACGCCGGGACGCCGTGGGAGCTGGGGCTGGCCGAGACTCAGCAGACGCTGCTGCTCAACAAGCTGCGCGACCGGATTGTGGTCCAGGCCGATGGCCAGCTCAAGACCGGCCGCGACGTGGTCGTCGCCGCCCTGCTCGGGGCGGAGGAGTTCGGCTTCGCGAGCGCGCCGCTGGTCGTGTCCGGCTGCATCATGATGCGGGTCTGCCACCTGGACACCTGCCCGGTCGGCATCGCCACCCAGAACCCGGAGCTGCGCAAGCGGTTCACCGGCCAGCCGGAGTTCGTGGTCAGCTTCTTCGAGTTCATCGCCCAGGAGGTGCGCGAGTACCTCGCCCAGATGGGCTTCCGCACCCTGGCCGAGGCGGTCGGCCAAGCCGACCACCTGGAGTCCACGGAAGCCATCGGTCACTGGAAGGCGCACGGGCTCGACCTGGCGCCGGTGCTGTACCAGCCGGAACTGCCGCAGGACGCGGCGCGCCGCAACACCATCCGGCAGGACCACGGCATCGACCGGGCGCTCGACAACACGCTGATCCAGCTGGCCGAGGGGGCCCTGCAGGACGGCACGCCGCTGCGCCTCGAACTGCCGGTGCGCAACGTCAACCGCACCGTCGGCACCATGCTCGGCTACGAGGTGACCAGGCGCTGGGGTGCCGAAGGGCTCCCGGACAACACCATTGACATCTCGTTCCGCGGCTCCGCCGGGCAGTCGTTCGGCGCGTTCCTGCCCCGCGGCATCACGCTGCGGCTCGCCGGGGACGCCAACGACTACGTGGCCAAGGGCCTGTCCGGCGGCCGGATCATCGTGGCGCCCGACCCCGAGGCCGCGTTCGCGGCCGATGAGCAGATCATCGCCGGGAACGTCATCGGCTACGGCGCCACCGGCGGGGAGATCTTCCTGCGCGGGATCGTCGGCGAGCGGTTCTGCGTGCGCAACTCCGGCGCGCTGGCCATCGCCGAGGGCGTCGGCGACCACGGCTGCGAGTACATGACCGGCGGCCGGGTGGTCGTGCTCGGGTCCATCGGCCGGAACTTCGCGGCCGGCATGTCCGGCGGGATCGCCTACGTCCTCGACCTGCCCGCGCACCGGGTGAACACCGAGATGGTCGACCTGGACCCGCTGGACGCCGACGATGCCGCCTTCCTGAACGACGCGGTGCGCAGCTACGCGGCGGAAACCGGCTCGCCGGTGGCGGCCGGCCTGCTGGCGGACTGGGACGCCACCCTGGCCCGGTTCGGGAAGATCATGCCGAAGGACTACAAGCGGGTGCTGAGCGCCACCCAGATGGCCGAACGCGAAGGCCGTGACGTCAACGAGGCCGTCATGGCCGCGTCGCACGGCTGAGCCGGCCCCTCCAGCTTGGGCAGTGGCCCTGATGGGCTGCCGCCCAGGTGGCGGGACCCGCCAACGGCGCCGGGTCCCCCAGCCCACCCCCGCCACAGCCCGCACACGAGCACCGACCACAGAGAAGGACGACCGCCCGATGGCCGATCCCAAGGGATTCATGACCACACCGCGTGAGACGCCGACCCGGCGCCCCGTGGACGTGCGCATACGGGACTGGCGTGAGGTATACACCGATTTCCCGGCCGGCCGGCTGGAACGCCAGGCCGGGCGCTGCATGGACTGCGGCATCCCGTTCTGCCACACCGGCTGCCCGCTCGGCAACCTCATCCCCGAGTGGAACGACCTGGTTCTGGCGGCACGACTGGTACGAGGCGTCGGAACGGCTGCACGCCACCAACAACTTCCCGGAATTCACCGGGCGGCTCTGCCCGGCGCCGTGCGAGACCGCGTGCGTGCTCGGCATCAACTCCGACCCGGTGACCATCAAGCAGGTCGAGGTGGAGATCATCGACCGGGCCTGGGCCGAGGGCTGGGTACAGCCGGCTCCGCACCGGTCCGCACCGGCAAGAAGATCGCCGTGATCGGGTCCGGGCCGTCCGGCCTGGCCGCCGCGCAGCAGCTGACCCGGGCCGGCCACGACGTGACCGTGTTCGAGCGCGCCGACGCGCCCGGTGGCCTGCTGCGTTACGGCATCCCCGAGTTCAAGATGGAAAAGCGCCACCTGGATCGCCGGCTGGCGCAGATGCGCGCCGAGGGCACCGAGTTCCGCTGCAACGTGAGCGTCGGCACCGACGTGACCGCCGACGAGCTGCGCGACGAGTTCGACGCGATCATGCTGGCCGGTGGCGCCACCGTCGCGCGCGGCCTGCCGGTCCCCGGCGCCGGCGCCGACGGCGTCCACCAGGCCATGGAATACCTGCCGCTGTCCAACCGCGCGGTCAGCGCGGCCGGCGCCTCGGGCCCGGTCGCCGACCCCGCGATCAGCGCGCGGGGCCAGCACGTCGTGATCATCGGCGGCGGCGACACCGGCGCGGACTGCCTCGGCACGGCGCACCGCCAGGGAGCCGCGTCCGTGACCCAGCTGGAGATCCTGCCGCGCCCGCCGGAGCTGCGCCCGGTGCACCAGCCCTGGCCTACCTACCCGATGACCTACCGGGTCTCCAGCGCCCACGAGGAGGGCGGCAACCGCGTCTACGCCGTCTCGACCCAGGAGTTCGTCACCGACGAGGCCGGGCACGTGCGCGCGCTGCGGCTGGTCGAGGTGGAATTCTCGGGTGGCCGTCTCGAGCCGGTGCCGGGCACCGAGCGGGATCTGCCTGCTGACCTGGTGCTGCTCGCGATGGGATTCACCGGGGCCGAACGGGGCCCGCTGATGGCCGACCTCGGCGTGGAGTTCGACGCGCGGGGGAACGTGGCGCGCGACAGCAACTACGCCACCTCGGTACCGGGGGTGTTCGTCGCCGGGGACATGGGCCGCGGCCAGTCCCTGATCGTGTGGGCCATCGCCGAAGGCCGCAGCGCCGCCGCCGGCCTGGACACCTACCTCAGCGGCGACACCGTCCTGCCCACCCCCATTCCCCCCACCGCCCGCCCCATCGCCTGACGCCGCCGCGCTTAACCGGCCGGTGTGTATCGGCGGGGACCACTACGGGTTGCGGTGAGGCGATCGTTACCGGCCAGCGAGCCGGGCCCTCCGGGCCCGGCGAGCGCCGGTGTGTCGGCGACGTACCACCGCGCGGGCGCGGAGCGCATCGGGGAGTCCGGGGGGTCGCCCCCCCGGGGTATACAGCAAACAGTTATTTAAAGCTGCGTTACGTCTCTCGGCGTGGGCCACCCCAGGGCCTACCGTGGTATAGACCACAGGGCGCGAGCAGAGGACTGACCTATGAGCCGCCGCGCGAAGATCGTCTGCACGCTCGGGCCCGCGACCTCCAGCGCGGAACAGATCGCCCGGCTCGTCGACGCCGGGATGGACGTCGCCCGGCTCAACCTCAGCCACGGCAGCCACGCCGACCATCGGCTGGCCTTTGAGCGGGTCCGCGCCGCGTCCGGCGCCTCCGGGCACGGCGTCGGCATCCTGGCGGACCTGCAGGGCCCGAAGATCCGCCTCGGGACGTTCCCCGGCGGCCCGGTCCGCCTCAACCAGGGCGACGAGTTCACGATCACGACTGAGGACGTGCCCGGCGACCGCACACAGGCGTCGACGACCTATCAGGGCCTGTCCGGCGACGCGCGGCCGGGCAACCGCATCCTCATCGACGACGGCCGCGTCCTGCTCGAGGTGACCGGGGTAGACGGCCCCCGGGTCCGCACCAGGGTCCTGGTCGGCGGCACGATCTCCGACCACAAGGGCATCAACCTGCCGGGGGTCGCGGTCAGCGCGCCCGCGCTGACCCCGAAGGACGAGGCCGACCTGCGCTGGGCGCTCAGCGTGGGCGTGGACATGATCGCGCTGTCCTTCGTCCGCAGCCCGGCCGACGCCAACGCGGTCCGGGACATCATGACCGAGTGCGGCACCCGGCTGCCGCTGATCGCGAAGATCGAGAAGCCCGAAGCGGTCGCGGCGCTCCCCGAGATCGTGGCCGCGTTCGACGGAATCATGGTGGCCCGCGGCGACCTCGGCGTCGAACTGCCGCTGGAGCAGGTCCCGCTGGTCCAGAAGCGCGCGATCGGCCTGGCCAAGGAGAAGGCCCGCCCGGTCATCGTGGCCACCCAGATGCTGGAGTCGATGATCTCCGCGCCCCGCCCCACCCGGGCCGAGGTCTCCGACGTGGCCACGGCCGTGGACGAAGGCGCGGACGCGGTCATGCTGTCGGCGGAGACCAGCGTGGGGGAGTACCCGGTCGAGGCCGTGGCCACCATGTCCCGGGTGGTCTGCGCCGCGGAGGAGGAGAGCCTGCGCCCGGTGTCCTCGCTGACCCGGATCCCGACCACCACCGGCGGGGCCATCGCCCGTGCCGCCGTCGAGGTCGGCGCGATCGTGGGGGCCCGCGCGCTGGTGGCCTTCACGATGACCGGGGAGACCGCGCGCCGGCTGGCCCGGTACCGGTCGCCGATCCCGCTGCTCGCGTTCACGTCCACCTCGGCCACCCGCAGCCAGCTCGCGCTGATATGGGGCGTGGAGACGTTCATCGTCCCGATGGTGGATCACACCAACGAGATGGTGCACCAGGTGGAGGCGGCACTGCTCGATATCGGGCGCTGCGAGAAGGGCGACACCCTGGTGATCGTGAACGGCTCCCCGCTCGGCAGCCCGGGCAAGACGAACTCCCTGCGGGTGCACCGCATCGGTGACCCCCTCGCCCTCGGCTGACGGTCTCCCGGGCGGCCGTGTTCCCCTGGTAGAGTCACCCCCGGGCCGTGACTGGCGCTGAGGTGGAGTACCACCGGGGAGCGGCCCGCCGTCCGCCGGCCAGCCGCGCGCCTGGGCACACCTCATACCGACACGCCCGGGAGAAGAAGCCATGGCCGAGACCGGAATCGCCGCCGCCCCTTCGGTACCTGCCGCCACGCCCAGCGCGGGCACGGATTCCGCCGTCTCCACCGGCTACAGCGCGATGCTCGAGGTGATCGCCGGCGCCGAGCCCGCCGTGGCCCGCGCCATCGCCGACGAACTGGCGAACCAGCGCCGTCAGCTCAAGCTCATCGCGTCGGAGAACTACGCCTCGCCCGCTGTCCTGATGGCCATGGGCACCTGGCTGTCGGACAAGTACGCCGAAGGCACCGTCGGGCACCGTTTCTACGCCGGCTGCGAGGTCGTGGACCAGGTCGAAGCGCTGGCCGCCGGCCACGCCAGCGCGCTGTTCGGCGCGGACCACGCCTACGTCCAGCCGCACTCCGGCATCGACGCGAACCTCGTCGCCTACTGGGCCATCCTCGCCCGCCGGATCGAGCGGCCCTTCCTGGACGGCCAGGGCGCGAAGAACGTCGATGCCCTGGACCCGGCGGCGTGGCAGCGGCTGCGGGGTGAGTTCGGCGCCCAGCGGATGATGGGCATGGCGCTGGACGCCGGCGGCCACCTGACCCACGGCTTCCGCAACAACATCTCCGGCAAGATGTTCGAGCAGGCCAGCTACGGCACCGACCCGGACACCGGGCTGCTGGACTACGACGCGATCGCCGCCCAGGCCCGCGAGTTCCGGCCGCTGATCCTGGTCGCCGGGTACTCGGCCTACCCGCGCAACCCGGACTTCGCGCGGCTGCGCGAGATCGCCGACGAGGTCGGCGCCACGTTCATGGTGGACATGGCGCACTTCGCGGGCCTGGTCGCCGGGGGCGTGCTGACCGGGAACCTCAACCCGGTGCCGCACGCCGAGGTCGTCACCAGCACGACGCACAAGTCACTGCGCGGCCCGCGCGGCGGCCTGGTGCTGTGCACCCCGGACTTCGCGCCCTACGTCGACCGGGGCTGCCCGCTGGTCCTCGGCGGCCCGCTCCCGCACGTGATCGCGGCCAAGGCGGTGGCCCTCGCCGAGGCCCGCCAGCCCGCGTTCGCCGACTACGCGGCGCGCATCGTGCGCAACGCCCAGGCCCTGGCCGGCGGGCTGCTGCGCCGCGGCGTGCGCCTGGTCACCGGTGGCACCGACAACCACCTCGTGCTGGCCGACGTCGCCGCCAGCTACGGCCTGACCGGCCGCCAGGCGGAGGCGGCCCTGCTCGAGGCCGGCGTCGTCACCAACCGCAATTCGGTCCCGCGGGACCCGAACGGCGCCTGGTACACCTCGGGCATCCGGCTCGGTACCCCCGCCCTGACCACCCTCGGGCTGGGCCCCCAGGACCTGGATGAGGTCGCGGACATTATGACGGCCGCGCTGACCGCGACCACCCCGCAGGCCGGCGAAGGCCAAGCACATGATCGACCCGGCCGTGGCCGGCGCGTGCCGCGCCCGCTGCGCCGACCTGCTCGCCCGCCACCCCCTCTACCCGCAGATACAGCTGTAGGTAACGGGGGTCACGCGGGCGCGGGCGCTATCGTGGTCTCTGGCCTATTCGCGCGGCACCAAGGAGGCCCGATGCCCATCGAGACGGCCGAGTTCGGCCGCACCGGCCACCAGAGCACGCGGGTGATCTTCGGTGCGGCGGCTCTCGCGGAGACCTCCCAGCGGGTCGCCGACGAGACGCTGGACGTCCTGCTCGCCTACGGGGTGAACCACCTGGACGTCGCCTCGTCCTACGGCGAGGCGGAGGTGCGCATCCGGCCATGGCTGCGGCGCGAGCCGGGCCGGTTCTTCCTGGCGACCAAGGGTGACGAGCGCACCGCGGCCGGAGCGCGCGAGGAGCTGCACCGGTCCCTGGACCGGCTGGGTGTCGACCACGTCGACCTGTGGCAGCTGCACGCCCTCGCCGATCCGATCGAATGGGATGTCGCCCTGAGTCCCGGCGGCGCCATCGAGGCGGCCGTCGAGGCCCGGGAACAGGGTCTCATCCGCTGGATAGGGGTGACCGGCCACGGTTCCCAGATCGCCGCGACGCACCGGCGCAGCCTCGATCGGTTTGACTTCGACTCGGTGCTCCTCCCGTACAACTTCGTCACCATGCAGAACCCGTACTACGCCGCCAACTTCGAGGCGCTTTACCAGCGGTGCCGCGAGCGGCGGATCGCGATGCAGACCATTAAGTCCATCGCCTTGCGCCCCTGGCTAGGCCGGCCGCACACCCGGGCAACCTGGTACGAGCCGCTCGAACAGCAAGGTGACATCGACCTTGCCGTGTGGTGGGCACTGGGCCGGCCGGGGGTGTTCCTTGACAGCGTGGGGGACGTCGGCCTGCTCCCCAAGGTGCTCGATGCGGCCAGCCGTTTCGCCGGGGCGCCGGACGATACGGCCATGAGCGAGCTGGCACGCCGTGCACAGGCCGAGCCGTTGTTCGTCTGAGCGGGGAACGCCAGCCCGGCCCACCCCCTCAGTACTTCGGCCCCACGAACTCATCCAGCCGCGCCACCGCCTCCCGCCGCGCGACGGAGATCGTGTTGCGCCGGGAGAACCGCCAGGCGACGCCGAGCCGGTCCAGGGTCTCGCCGCGCAGCGTGAGGATGTCCTGCGACTCGTTGGTGAACATGTAACGCGGGTAGGCGTACCAGCGGTCGCCGCCTGGCAGCGGCCGGCGCACCCGGGAGAGGAACCGGCAGCCGTCCGAGTGGAACAGGCCCCGGGCGAAATCGCCCGGCCGCTCGCCGACAATGATCTGCTGCCACGTCGCGAGCTCGATTGTGCGTTTGTGCTTACGTCCCGGCCCGTGCTGGGGAAACAGGCACGGCCAATGCCGTGAATACGCGATTACCTCCGTGCAGCCGACTCGTTGCTGGCTGGCTACCTTGTTACCGGGGCGTATCGCGCCCATCGCTTTCCTGCATTCCTCAATCAGGCCCGGCCAGGCGTCAGCGCACGCGATCCTGAGTGCCCAGACCCCTTTCGCCGGGTCGCCGCCGGCGCTTATGCAGCCGTCGCCCAGATACAGCCCGAGTAAATAGGCGTAGTCACGGGCCGGCCCCGGAAGCCCTGGCGGCGTGGCACACCGCGGGCAGGATGCGCGCTGGCCGGTCTTCTCCGGATGGTCCCGCCAATCCCGCAAAGTGGAGCGGGAAATGCCGGTCGAGGCGCTCACCGCACGCAGGCTGGATCCGCTCCCGATGAGTGCGAGTGCCCGTTCACGAGCGTCACAACCGTACATACCGGAAGCGTCCCACCGGCCACCGACAAAACACCGGCTGGTACGCGCGGGAAAGGCGCGGTTGATGCCGGGCAAGGTACCCCGGGTGGGACTCGAACCCACACTGCACGGATTTTGAATCCGCGGACTCTGCCGTTGGTCTACCGGGGCAGCGGCCGTTATGGGGACCGGCCAGGGCTAAATCTACCCGCTGCCTGTACGCTCGTCAGCGTGAGCCAGAAGCAGCTACGAGTCGTTATCGCCGAGGATGAGGCGCTGATCCGCCTGGACCTCAAGGAAATGCTGGAGGAAGAGGGCTACGCCGTCGTGGCCGAAGTGGGGGACGGCGAGGCGGCCGTCGAACGAGTCACCGCCCTGCGCCCCGACCTCGCCATCCTCGACGTGAAGATGCCGGTGCTGGACGGCATCTCGGCCGCGGAGCGGATCGCCGCCGAGCGGCTGGCGCCCGTGGTCATCCTGACCGCCTTCTCCCAGCGCGAGCTCGTCGAGCGGGCCCGCGACGCGGGCGCCATGGCTTACCTGGTCAAGCCGTTCACCAAGGCCGATCTGGTGCCAGCCATCGAGATGGCGGTCAGCCGCTTCCAGGAGATCGCCTCGCTCGAATCCGAGGTCGGCAACCTGCGCGAGCGGCTCGAGCTCCGCAAGGTCCTCGACCGCGCCAAGGGCCTGCTGCAGGCCGAGCACGGGCTGACCGAGCCGGAGGCGTTCCGGTGGATTCAGAAGACGTCCATGGACCGCCGGCTCACGATGCGTAAGGTCGCCGAGGCGGTGATCGAGGGCACGATGTCGGCCTCGGAGCCGACCGAATCGTCCTCGTCCTGACCGGTTCCGGCGCACATATCCGGACATGGGGGAGCCCGGGGCGCCTTTGGTGCCGTATCCGCCTTCCCCGGTCGGACACGTTCTCTACTGAGCCCCCCGGGCTCTCCCGCACCACGTTAGCGAGCTTTCACCGTGCAGCGCAAAGGCGGGCCATCGCACGGACGGCGGCCGGCCGTCATCTTGTTGCCGGATGTTTACCGTTGCACGCCCGTCGCAAACTGCCGGCTCCGCTGCGCTGATAAGACGTGAGCACTGTGTGACACCCGAGCCGGCTGAGGCGGTCGCCTGCCGCCTTGGCCGGCGCCTTTTCCGGTCACTGAACGTGACCGTATTCCGCTGCCGTGCCGGGCCACGCCGGACTTCGCGCGGCCGCCGGGCCCGCATCCCGGTGCCCGGTGCCCCGCCCACCTGCGGCTCCGCCGCGGCCCGCGCAGGCTTACCGCCCGGACGGCGCTGCGCGTAGCCCGCCGGTACGGGCCGCCGAACATAACAATCTCATTGCTGCCCCGCCCGCGGTCCGCCCGCGATCCGGCCGCGCGGCCCTCCCGCGCCGTGCCGGCCCCGGTCCGCGTGCCCGCCCCGGACCCCTGTCCGGCCGGCTTCCGCGCCGGGCGGGCGTCCGTTCAGTCCCGTTCGGTGGCTTGTTTCTGTTTTGTCATGGTCGGCACTGTCACTGTCATGGTCGGCATTGTCACTGTCATGGTCGGCACTGTCACGGTAGGTGAGGTTACCGGGCAGTTTCGTATCTTCTTGTGTGAAACGGCGTGACTTCCGCGTTGTTAGCGATCACAATGCCTTCTGGAATCGGCCGAAAACCGTACCTACGAGGAACCCAACGAAGGGAGCCTTCATTGTCTGACGAAACGAGACACCGGAGATTCGGGCGGCGTGCCCGGATCAGCGCGGTGTCGGCCGTCACCGCTATCGCGGCGGCCGCGGGAGCGTTCGGCGCGACCGCCGCCTCCGCGGCGCCCGCCCGGCCCGCGGGGGGTAACTGCAGCCCGACTGTCAGCAGCCAGTACTTCGGCAGCACGGTGGAGCCGTACACGGGGAAGAACACACCCGTCTACCGCTACACCCTGAGCAACTGCCACGGGATGAGCGTCAAGATCCTCAGCTTCGGCGGCATCGTCCAGGAGATCAACGCGCCCAACCGCTTTGGCAAGGACACCGACGTTGTGCTCGGCTTCAAGACCCTTGCTGACTACGTGACCTACGACAGCCCGCCCGTCACCGCGAACGGCGGCCCGTACTTCGGCGAGCTCATCGGGCGTTACGGCAACCGCATCGCCAAGGGCACCTTCAACCTGAACGGCACGACATACCACGTGCCGATCAACAACAACGGCAACTCGCTGCACGGCGGCCTGGTCGGTTTCGGCAACCACATCTGGGCGGCGCAGGAGGTGCACGCCAAGGGCACCGCCGGCGTGCAGCTCACGCTGGTCAGCCCGGACGGTGACCAGGGCTACCCGGCCACGCTCAAGGTCGTCGTCACCTACACGATCAACAACGCGGGCCAGCTCGGCATCCACTACACCGCCACCAACGAGTCCACGACGCTGGCGACCGTGCTCAACCTGACCAACCACAGCTACTTCAACCTGGCCGGCGAGGGCTCGGCGGCCGGCTCGGCCTACGGCCAGGACGTCCAGATCAACGCGGACAACTACACGCCGACCGACACCACCCAGATCCCGCTCGGCTACAACGTTCCCGTCGCGGGCACGCCGTTCGACTTCACCAAGCCGTACCCCATCGGCTCGCGGATCGACGACGTCAGCGCCCCGGACAACGCGCCAGCGCAGTACAACCAGCTGCTCATCGCCCAGGGCTACGACCACAACTGGGTGCTGAACAAGCAGACCAAGGCGACCACCGGCCCGGACGGGCTGAACCTCGCTGCGCACGCCTGGGACCCGGCCAGCGGCCGTGAGCTGACCGTCTGGACCGACCAGCCGGGTGTTCAGTTCTACAGCGGCAACTTCCTCAACGGCACGCTGGTGGGCATCAGCGGCAAGACCTACCGCCAGGGCGCCGGCTACACGTTCGAGACCCAGCACTTCCCGAACTCGCCGAACCAGCCGAACTTCCCCAGCACGGTCCTCGGCGCGGGCAAGACGTTCAACTCGACGACCATCTTCGCGTTCAGCTCCTAACCAGTTTTTCCTGGCCTGATCTCGGCCAGCCCTCATCGCGGGGCCCGGCGGCACAGCCGCCGGGCCCCGTTCTTTCCGCACGGAACCGGTGTCATCGCGTCCTCCGGCCGCCCGCGTGACCATAGGATTTGACCGTGGCGACGAAGACTGCGGCCGCGCCGGGCGGCCAGGATGCCGGGGCTCAGGCCCCGGCCGCGACCCGGGGCCGGCTGCTGCTGCTCGACGGGCACTCGCTGGCCTACCGGGCGTTTTTCGCGCTGCCGGCCGAGAACTTCTCGACCACCACGGGGCAGCCGACCAACGCCGTGTACGGCTTCACGGCCATGCTCATCAACGTGCTGCGTGACGAGCAGCCCACGCACGTCGCGGTGGCGTTCGACCGCAGCGAGCCGACGTTCCGGCACGAGCAGTACGTCGAGTACAAGGCGAACCGGCGGGAGACCCCCGAGGACTTCCGCAGCCAGCTCAGCCTGATCTTCGAGGTGCTGGACGCGCTGGGCATCACCCGGCTGAGCGCGGCGGGGTTCGAGGCCGACGACGTCATCGCCACGCTGGCCACCCGGGCCACCCGCGACGGCATGGACGTGCTGATCGTCACCGGCGACCGGGACGCGCTGCAGCTGGTCGACGATCATGTAACGGTCCTGATGACCCGCCGGGGCATCACCGAGATGTCGCGCTTCACCCCGGCGACGGTCGAGGAGAAGTACGGGCTGACGCCGCAGCAGTACCCCGACTTCGCCGCGATCCGGGGCGACCCGAGCGACAACCTGCCCGGCATCCCCGGGGTGGGGGAGAAGACCGCGACCAAGTGGGTCAGGGAGTTCGGCTCGCTGGAAGAGCTCGTCAACCGGGTCGATGAGATCAAGGGCAAGGCCGGTGACGCGCTGCGCGAGCACCTCGGCGACGTGCTGCGCAACCGGCAGATGACCGCGCTGGTCCGGGACGTCCCGCTGACCGACATCGGTGCCGGGCCGGACGAGCTGGTCCCGCGCGTCTGGGACCGGGAGCAGATCCACCAGCTGTTCGACACCCTGCAGTTCCGCGTGCTCCGCGAGCGCCTTTACGCCACGCTGCCCGACGGCATCTGCGGCGTCGCGGCGGGCGAGACGGCGGGGGCCAAGCCGGCCGCCGGGTTCGACGTCGAGGTGCGGCTGCTCGGCCCGGACGAGGTGGCCGAGTGGATCGCCGACCACGCCGCCACCGTGCCTGCCACAGCCGTGCCCGCGATGGCCGGGGACGCCACGGCCGGACCCGCCGGGGACGCCGCCGGCGACGGCGGCACCCAGATGACCCGCACCGGGCTCGCGGTCAGCGGCACCTGGGGCCGCGGCACCGGGACGCTGAGCGGGATCGCGATCGCGGCGCCGGACGGGCACGGCGCCTACCTCGACCCGGCTGCGCTGACCGAGTCCGACTCGGACGCGCTGGCGGGCTGGCTCGCCGACCCGGACCTGCCCAAGGCCCTGCACGACGCCAAGGGCCCGATGCACGCGTTCGCCGCGCACGGCTTCGAGCTGGCCGGGCTGACCAGCGACACCGCGCTGGCCGCCTACCTGGCCCTGCCCGGCCAGCGCTCGTTCGACCTGGGCGACCTGACCCTGCGGTACCTGGGCAAGGAACTACGCGACGCCAGCGTCCCGGAACAGCTCACCCTGGACGGTTCCGGTGAGGAAGACGCCGCGGCCAACCTGGTGCTGCACGCCCGCGCGACCGCGGAGCTGGCCGACGCCCTCGACGCCGACCTGGACCGCCGCGGGGCCGCCACCCTGCTGCAGGACGTCGAGCTGCCGCTGGTCGGGGTGCTGGCGCGGATGGAGCGCACCGGGATCGCCGCGGACACCGATCACCTGGCCGCCATGTCGGCGACGCTGCACGGTGAGGTCAAGGCGGCCGAGCAGGCCGCGTTCGCGGTCACCGGGCACGAGTTCAACCTCGGCTCGCCCAAGCAGCTGCAGGAAGTGCTGTTCACCGAGCTGGGGCTGCCCAAGACCAAGCGCATCAAGACCGGGTACACCACCGACTCCGACGCCCTGACCACCCTGCTCGCCCAGACCGGGCACCCGGTGCTGGAGCACCTGCTGCGCTACCGCGACGTGGCCAAGCTGAAGAGCATCGTCGATTCGCTGATCCCGATGGCCGGCGAGGACGGCCGGATCCACACCACGTTCAACCAGATGATCGCGGCGACCGGCCGGCTGTCGTCGACCGACCCGAACCTGCAGAACATCCCGATCCGGACCGAGGAGGGCCGCGGGATCCGGCGCGCGTTCGTCGTCGGCGCGGGGTACGAGACGCTGCTGACTGCGGACTACAGCCAGATCGAGCTGCGGATCATGGCGCACCTGTCCGGGGACGAGGCGCTGATCGCGGCGTTCGAGTCCGGGCACGACTTCCACGCGGCGACCGCGTCGCGGGTCTTCGGCCTGCCGCCGGAGCAGATCAGCGGTGAGCTGCGGAACCGGATCAAGGTGATGAACTACGGGCTGGCCTACGGGCTGTCCGCGTTCGGCCTGTCCTCGCAGCTGCACATCCCTGCTGACGAGGCGCGCACGCTGATGGACGGGTACTTCACCGAGTTCGGCGGGGTCCGGGACTACCTCCGGGACGTGGTGGCACGCGCCCGCCAGGAGGGGTACACGGAGACCATGTTCGGCCGCCGCCGGTACCTGCCCGACCTGACCTCCGACAACCGGCAGCGCCGGGAGATGGCCGAGCGGATGGCGCTGAACGCCCCGATCCAGGGCTCCGCCGCGGACATCATCAAGGTGGCGATGCTGGCCGTGGACCGGGCCATCCGCGACCGGGACCTGAAGTCCCGGATGCTGCTGCAGGTGCACGACGAGCTGATCTTCGAAGTGGCGCCCGGTGAGTTCGGGGCGCTGCGGGATCTGGTCCGCGCCGAGATGGCCGCCGCGGCCGGCCTGCGGGTGCCGCTGGAGGTCTCGGTCGGCTCCGGCGCCAGCTGGTGGGACGCCGCGCACTGATCGTCACCGGCGGGCCAAGGCGGGGTAAACGGCGCGCCGTAAACGCTCCTCCGATTGACCACGTGGCGTGGCTCTCATATCCTGAACGCTGCGCTGTGTTTCGTGTGGTCCGTTTGTCACTTGACCTCACCGGCGGCTCACCAGCCGCCCCGTGGGCCGGCCTAGGCCGGTTCCGGCAGGGTTTCGCGATTCTGGTCCTTCCGGCGGGTTCCGCGGGATGTGGCGCGCCCTCATAATCCTGTCCGCATCCGGAGCCAACCCACACATGACGAGCAGTACAGAAGCCAACTCGACCCCTAAGGTAGCGGTCAACGACATCGGGTCCGAGGAGGCATTCCTCGCCGCGATCGATGAGACCATCAAGTACTTCAATGACGGCGACATTGTTGAAGGAACCGTCGTCAAGGTCGATCGAGACGAGGTCTTGCTCGACATCGGCTACAAGACAGAGGGCGTGATTCCCTCTCGTGAGCTGTCGATCAAGCATGATGTCGATCCCCACGATGTGGTCAAGGTAGGTGAGCACATCGAAGCCCTTGTCCTGCAGAAGGAGGACAAGGAGGGGCGCCTGATCCTGTCCAAGAAGCGCGCGCAGTACGAGCGGGCCTGGGGCACGATCGAGAAGATCAAGGAAGAGGACGGCGTCGTCACGGGCACCGTCATCGAGGTCGTCAAGGGCGGCCTCATCCTCGACATCGGCCTGCGCGGCTTCCTGCCCGCCTCGCTGGTGGAGATGCGCCGCGTCCGCGACCTGCAGCCGTACGTCGGCCGCGAGCTCGAGGCGAAGATCATCGAGCTGGACAAGAACCGCAACAACGTGGTGCTGTCCCGGCGCGCCTGGCTGGAGCAGACCCAATCCGAGGTCCGGCACACGTTCCTCAACACCCTGCAGAAGGGCCAGATCCGCAAGGGCGTCGTGTCGTCCATCGTTAACTTCGGCGCGTTCGTCGATCTGGGCGGCGTGGACGGCCTGGTGCACGTGTCGGAGCTGTCCTGGAAGCACATCGACCACCCCGGCGAGGTTGTCGAGGTCGGCCAGGAGGTCACGGTCGAGGTGCTGGACGTGGACATGGACCGCGAGCGCGTCTCGCTGTCGCTGAAGTCCACCCAGGAAGACCCGTGGCAGCAGTTCGCCCGCACGCACCAGATCGGCCAGGTCGTGCCCGGCCGGGTCACCAAGCTGGTGCCGTTCGGCGCGTTCGTCCGGGTCGAGGAGGGCATCGAGGGCCTGGTGCACATCTCCGAGCTGGCGGACCGGCACGTGGAGATTCCCGAGCAGGTCGTCCAGGTCGGCGACGAGATCTTCGTGAAGATCATCGACATCGACCTCGACCGGCGCCGGATCTCGCTGTCGCTCAAGCAGGCCAACGAGGGGACGATCGGCGAGGCGGTCGGCGACGACTTCGACCCGACCCTCTACGGCATGCCCGCCTCCTACGACGACCAGGGCAACTACGAGTACCCCGAGGGCTTCGACGCCGAGACCGGCGAGTGGCTCGAGGGCTTCGACGCCCAGCGTGAGGAGTGGGAGCGCCAGTACGCCGAGGCGCGTACCCGCTACGAGGCGCACCGGCGGCAGATCGAGGAGGCCCGCAAGGCCGACTCCGACGCGGCCGAGGCCGGCGAAGACGGTGCGGCGGTCACGACGACGTCCGTCAGCTCGCCGGCGACGTCTTCCAGCTCGCCCAGCGCGCCGCATAGCGGTTCCCGCTCGGGTGACTCGGGCGGCGGCGGTGGCGCGCTGGCCTCCGACGAGGCCCTCGCGGCGCTGCGCGACAAGCTGTCCGGAGGCCAGGGCTGAGTCCCTGGCCCCGCGGCCAGACCAGGAACGGGCCGGGTTTCCGCAGCTGACGCGGAACCCGGCCCGTTCGGCGCTGCGATGGGAGTGAGGTTCGGGTGCTTCGGGTCGGGCTCACCGGCGGGATCGGTTCCGGCAAGAGCGAGGTGTCGCGGCGGCTCGCCGCGCGCGGGGCCGCGATCGTGGACGCGGACCAGGCCGCCCGCGAGGTGGTGGAGCCCGGCACTCCCGGGCTCGGCCAGATCGCCGCGGTGTTCGGCCCGGAGGTGATCCGGCCGGACGGCCGCCTGGACCGAGACCGCCTGGGCGAGCTGATCTTCACCGAGCCCGCCCTGCGTGCGAAGCTGAACGCCATCGTGCATCCCCTGGTACACGAGCGGATGCGCCAGCTGGACGCCGGCGCCATGGCCGTCGCCGGGCCGGCCGGGATCGTTGTCCACGACGTCCCGCTGCTGGCCGAGAACGGCCTGGCCAGCGGGTTCGACGCGGTCGTGGTCGTCGACACCCCCGAAGACCAGCAGATCCAGCGGCTGATGACGGAGCGCGGGATGTCCGCCGGGCACGTACGGGACCGGATGGCGGCCCAGGCCAGCCGCGATCAGCGGCTCGCGATCGCCGACATCGTGATCGACAACTCGGGGACCCTGGAGGACCTGGACCGGCGCGTCGGCGAGGTCTGGGCCGTGCTGCGCGACCGGGCCGGCGCACGGTCCCGCGGGTAGCTCCCGGCGGGCGGCCCCGGAATGTCAGACCCCCCTCCTACAGTTGAACCATGCGTCCGGTGACCCGGATTTCCCAGGAGGTGGCAGCGTGCGTCCCGTGACCGATCTGAAGCGGAAGGTCGCGCCCTTCCGCGTGGTCACCGACATGGTGCCGAGCGGTGACCAGCCGACCGCGATCGCCGAGATCGAGCGGCGGGTCAAGGCCGGCGAGCGGGACACCGTGCTGCTCGGCGCGACGGGCACCGGCAAGACGGCCACCGTCGCCTGGCTGACCGAGCGGCTGCAGCGCCCGACCCTGGTCATGCTGCCGAACAAGACGCTCGCCGCCCAGTTCGCCAACGAGCTGCGGGAGATGCTGCCGGACAACGCGGTCGAGTACTTCGTCTCCTACTACGACTACTACCAGCCCGAGGCGTACATCCCGCAGACCGACACCTACATCGAGAAGGACTCCTCGATCAACGATGAGGTGGAGCGGCTGCGGCACTCGGCCACCAACTCCCTGCTGACCCGCCGGGACACGATCGTGGTCGCGTCCGTGTCGTGCATCTACGGCCTGGGCACGCCGCAGGAGTACGTGGACCGGATGCTCACCCTCAAGGTGGGCGACACGATCGAGCGGGACGCGATGCTGCGGCAGCTGGTCGGCATGCAGTACGCCCGCAACGACCTGGCCTTCACCCGCGGGACGTTCCGGGTCCGCGGCGACACCATCGAGGTCATCCCGCAGTACGAGGAGCTCGCGGTCCGGATCGAGATGTTCGGCGACGAGATCGAGCGGCTGATGACGCTGCACCCGCTGACCGGCGAGGTGATCAGCGAGGACGAGGAGCTGTACATCTTCCCGGCCTCGCACTACGTGGCGGGCGCCGAGCGGATGGAGCGGGCCATCGCCGGCATCGAGGCCGAGCTGGCCGAACGGCTCGCCGAGCTGGAGCGCAGCGGCAAGCTGCTGGAGGCGCAGCGGCTGCGCATGCGGACCACCTACGACATCGAGATGATGCGCCAGGTCGGCAGCTGCGCGGGCATCGAGAACTACTCCCGGCACATCGACGGCCGCGAGGCGGGCAGCCCGCCCAACACGCTGCTCGATTACTTCCCCGAGGACTTTGTCCTGGTCATCGACGAGTCGCACGGCACCGTGCCGCAGATCGGCGCGATGTACGAAGGGGACGTCTCCCGCAAGCGGAACCTGGTCGAGCACGGCTTCCGGCTGCCGAGCGCCGTTGACAACCGCCCGCTGACCTGGGAGGAGTTCACCGAGCGGATCGGCCAGACGATCTACCTGTCCGCCACCCCGGGGCCGTACGAGCTGCAGCGGGTCGGCGGCGACGTGGTGGAGCAGGTTATCCGGCCGACCGGGCTGGTCGACCCGCAGGTCCTGATCAAGCCGACCAAGGGGCAGATCGACGACCTGCTGGACGAGATCCGGCAGCGCGCCGAGCGGGACGAGCGCGTCCTGGTCACCACGCTGACCAAGAAGATGGCCGAGGACCTGACCGACTACCTGCTGGAGAACGGCGTGCGGGCCCGCTACCTGCACAGCGAGGTGGACACGCTGCGCCGGGTGGAGCTGCTGCGCGAGCTGCGGCTCGGCGAGTTCGACGTGCTGGTCGGCATCAACCTGCTCCGGGAAGGCCTGGACCTGCCGGAGGTGTCGCTGGTCGCGATCCTGGACGCGGACAAGGAAGGATTCCTGCGCTCGGGCACCTCGCTGATCCAGACCATCGGCCGGGCCGCGCGCAACGTGTCCGGCCAGGTGCACATGTACGCCGACCAGGTCACGCCGTCCATGCAGCGCGCCATCGACGAGACGAACCGGCGGCGCGACAAGCAGATCGCCTACAACCGGGAACGGGGCATCGACCCGCAGCCGCTGCGCAAGCGGATCGCGGACATCCTGGACCAGCTGGTTCGCGAGGACGCCGACACGGACGAGCTGATCGGCGGCGCGGGCCGGCAGCAGAGCCGCGGCAAGTCGCCGGTGCCGGGGCTGTCGTCCCGGGCCCGGGCGGCGGCGCGCGCCGCCGGGATGGCCGGCGTGGCGGGCGGCGGCGAGGCGCTGCCCGGCGAGGGCAGCGGCGGCCCGGCCCGTGACGACCTGATCGAGCTGATCAAACAGCTCACCGAGCAGATGCACGCGGCCGCGGCGGAGCTGCAGTTCGAGGTGGCGGCCCGGCTGCGGGACGAGATCCGGGAGCTGAAGCACGAGCTGAGAGGCATGCAGGCCGCCGGGGTATGAGTTCCCGGACGGCCGTACCCGCGCGGGCCGGGGCCGGCCCGCACCGGAATGCGGGCCGGGAGCTGAATGTTCGCCCAGATAGGGGCCCTGGGCGCGAGGGCACCGGTAATCCGCTTCGGTGGGTCCGCAGACAAGGCGTAAGGTCGTGAGTTGTGGTAGCTAGCCTGGTGGCTGCCGTGGTCGCGGCCGTGTGCTATGGCGTCGCCTCGGTGATGCAGGCGATTGCCGTGCGCGCGGCGACCCATCGCCCGGCGGCCGGGCGCACCGGTGCGGCCCCCGGGCGCGACGGCGCGGCCCCTGGGCCCGACAGCGCCACGGCCGGGCCGGACGGCGCGGCGGCCAGGCACAACGGCGCGGCGGCCGGGCCGCCCGGGGTGGACCCGGGACTGATCGTGCGGATGCTGCACCAGTGGCGGTTCGTGGCCAGCCTCGGGCTGGATACGGTGGGTTTCCTCGCCCAGCTGGTCGCGCTGCACCGGCTGCCGCTGTTCGCCGTCCAGGCGATGATCGCCGCGAACCTGGCCGTGACCGCGGTCTGCGCGACGTGGCTGATCGGGGCCGTGCTGCGCTGGCGGGAATGGGTGGCCGTCGGCGGGGTCGTGACCGGGGTGGGCCTGCTCGGCACGTCGGCCGGCCCGGAGGGGGCGTCCCAGGCGGGCGTGGTGTTCAAGCTGGCCCTGATCGTCGCGGTCGCGGGCCTCGGCCTGGTCGGGATGGCGGCCGGCCTGCTGCCGGACCGGCTGCGCACCCCGGTCCTCGGGGTGATCGCCGGCACCGGATACGGCGTGCTCGCGGTGGCCGCGCGCGTCCTCAACGGCTTCGACCCGCTGACGCTGATCCGGGATCCGGCCACCTACGCGCTGATCGCCGCGGGCATCGTGTCGTTCGTGTTCTACGCGTCCGCGCTGGAGGGCGGCAGCGTCACGGTGGCCACCGCCGGCGTGGTGCTGGCCGAGACCCTGCCGCCCGCCGCCGTCGGCGTGGTGTTCCTCGGCGACCGCACCCGCCCGGGCCTCGGCGGGGTGGCCATCGCGGGCTTCGTCCTCGCGGTGTGCTGCGCGGTCGCGCTGGCCCGGTTCGGTGAGGCGGACGAGAACGGCCGGCCGCGCGGCCCGGGCGGCGAGCCGGTCGCGCAGATGGCGGGCAAGGCCAGCGCCTAGGCCGCGGGCGTACGGACGCACGGGCCAGCGCGGCCAATGCAGCTCCGGGGCCTGCTGCCTGTTATCCTGGTGGCCCGTGGACAGGCGGAATGCCCGCCGTATCAACGACCACGGGAGCCCTATCTTGGCTGCAATAACGCACCGGACACGGCCGGTTTCTACGCGGCATCTTTTCGTTACCGGAGGGGTCGCGTCCAGCCTGGGCAAGGGCCTCACCGCCTCCAGTCTCGGGCGGCTGCTCAAGCTCCGCGGGCTGAACGTCACGATGCAGAAGCTTGATCCCTACCTCAACGTCGATCCCGGCACGATGAACCCCTTCCAGCACGGCGAGGTGTTCGTCACCGACGACGGAACCGAGACCGACCTGGACGTCGGGCACTACGAGCGGTTCCTCGACACCGAGCTGAAGGGCTCGGCCAACGTCACCACCGGGCAGATCTACTCGGATGTGATCGCCAAGGAACGCCGCGGTGACTACCTGGGCGACACCGTTCAGGTCATCCCGCACATCACCAACGAGATCAAGTCGCGGATCCTGGAGATGGGCGGCCCCGACGTCGACGTGGTCATCACCGAGGTCGGCGGCACGGTCGGCGACATCGAGTCGCAGCCGTTCCTGGAGGCGATCCGGCAGATCCGGCATGAGATCGGCCGGGACCGGTGCTTCTTCCTGCACGTGTCGCTGCTGCCCTACATCGGGCCGTCGGGGGAGCTGAAGACCAAGCCGACGCAGCATTCGGTGGCCGCGCTGCGCAGCATCGGCATCCAGCCGGACGCGATCGTGTGCCGGTCCGACCGGCCGATCAGCGACGGCATCAAGCGCAAGGTCAGCCTGATGTGCGACGTGGACGAGGAAGCGGTCGTCTCCGCGCCGGACGCGCCGTCCATCTACGACATCCCCAAGGTGCTGCACGCCGAGGGCCTGGACGCCTACGTGGTGCGCCGGCTCGGCCTGCCGTTCCGCGACGTCGACTGGAGCGAATGGGACGACCTGCTGCGCCGGGTGCACCGGCCGGCCCGCAGCATCACGATCGCCATGGTCGGCAAGTACGTGGACCTGCCCGACGCCTACCTGTCACCGGCCGAGGCGCTGCGCGCGGGCGGGTTCACCAACGACGCCCGGGTGAACATCCGCTGGGTGCCCAGCGACCACTGCCGGACCCCCGAAGGCGCCCAGCAGGAACTCGAAGACGTGGACGGCGTGCTGATTCCCGGCGGCTTCGGGGTGCGCGGCATCGAGGGCAAGATCGGCGCGATCGAGTACGCCCGCACCCACGGCATCCCGCTGCTCGGCCTCTGCCTGGGACTGCAGTGCCTGGTCATCGAGGCGGCGCGGCACCTGGCCGGGCTGGAGGGCGCGGACAGCACGGAGTTCGACCCGGCCACCCCGTACCCGGTGATCGCCACCATGGTGGATCAGGAGGACGTGGTGGCGGGGGAGCGGGACATGGGCGGCACCATGCGGCTGGGCCTGTACCGGGCCGTGCTCGGCGAGGGGACGCTGGTCCGCGAACTGTACGGGGAAAGCCCGGTGGAGGAGCGGCACCGGCACCGCTACGAGGTCAACAACGCCTACCGCGGGCGGCTGGAGCAGGCCGGCGTCGTGTTCTCCGGGCTGTCGCCCGACGGGCGCCTGGTGGAGTTCGCCGAACTGCGCAGGGACCTGCACCCGTTCTTCGTCGGCACCCAGGCGCACCCGGAATTCCTGTCCCGGCCGACCCGGCCGCACCCGCTGTTCGGCGGGCTCATCGCCGCCGCCCTCCAGCGTTCCCGCGCGCGCGGCCTGGCCGCCGAAGCCCCCGCGGCGGCCAGCGCATGACGAGCCCGGCCCGGCCGGAGAGCCCGATCGCCGACACCGCGGCGCAGTGGCCCGTGGTCTCGTCGGCGGAGATCTACCACGGCGCCATTATCGACGTGCGGAACGACACGATCCGCTCCCCGGACGGGAACACCGCTGAACGGGAGGTGGTGCGGCACCCGGGCGCGGTGGGGGTGGTCGCGCTCGATAAGTCGAACCGGGTCCTGATGATCAGGCAGTACCGGCACGCCGTCGGCCGGCTGCTGTGGGAACTGCCGGCCGGCCTGCGGGACGTCACCGGTGAGCCGCCGCTGCACGCGGCGCGGCGCGAACTGCTGGAGGAGACGGGCTACCGCGCCGCGCGGTGGCAGGTGCTCGTGGATTACTTCAGCTCACCCGGCATCATCACCGAGCGGCTGCGGGTCTTCCTGGCCCGCGGCCTGGAGCTCGTGCCGGAAGCCGACCGTGACTTCGTGCCGGTGAACGAGGAAGCCTACCTGCTGGTCGACTGGGTGCCGCTGGAGCGTGCGGTCTCCCTCATTTTCGCTGGTGAACTGCATAATGGCGTTGCCGTGGCCGGGATCTTGGCCGCGCGCGTGGCGAACGAGGACGGCTTCGGCGGGCTGCGGGACGCAGACGTGCCGGAGGCGTGACCCGCACAGGTGGCCCCGGGCAACGGCGCCCGGGCCAGAAAGGAAACACGATGAAAGTTGGCGTTCCGCGGGAGGTCAAGAACCACGAGTACCGCGTGGCGATCACCCCGTCCGGAGTACACGAGCTCATCCGTAACGGTCACGAGGTGGTGATCGAGGCCGGGGCCGGGGCCGGCTCCTCCCTCCCGGACGAGGACTTCACCTCCGCCGGGGCGAAGATCCTCACCTCAGCGGACGACGTGTGGCAGACCGCCGAGCTGGTGCTCAAGGTCAAGGAACCGGTGGCCGCGGAATATCACCGGATGCGCCCGGGGCAGGTGCTCTTCACCTACCTGCACCTGGCCGCCTCCCGGCCGTGCACCGACGCGTTGATGAAAGCGGGAATCACCTCCATCGCGTACGAGACCGTGCAGCTGCCCGACCGGTCGCTGCCGCTGCTCGCGCCCATGTCCGAGGTGGCGGGCCGGATGGCGCCGCAGGTCGGCGCGCATCACCTGCAGCGTGACGGCGGCGGCCGCGGCGTGCTCATGGGCGGCGTCTCCGGCGTGTACGCGGCCAAGGTGGTGGTTCTCGGCGCCGGCGTCTCCGGCATGAACGCCGCGGCCATCGCCCTGGGCATGCAGGCCGAGGTGCTGCTCGTTGACCTGAACATCGCCCGGCTCCGGGCCGCGGACGCGATCTACCAGGGCCACTGCCAGACGGTGGCGTCCAACGCCTACGAGATCGAGCGCGCCGTCATCGACGCCAACCTGGTCATCGGGGCCGTTCTGGTGCCGGGCGCCCGCGCGCCCAAACTCATCAGCAACGACCTGGTCGCGCGGATGAAGCCGGGCTCGGTGCTGGTGGACATCGCCATCGACCAGGGCGGCTGCTTCGAGGACTCCCGGCCCACCACGCACGACGAGCCGACCTACCGGGTCCACGATTCGGTGTTCTACTGCGTCGCCAACATGCCCGGCGCAGTGCCGCACACGTCCACCTACGCGCTGACCAACGTGACGTTGCCGTACATCGTCCAGATCGCGAACCGCGGCTGGCGGGATGCGCTCAAGGCCGACCCCGCGCTCGCGCTCGGGCTGTCCACCCACGACGGGGCCGTCACCTGCCGCCCGGTCGCGGACGCGCACGGGCTGCCGTTCACCCCGGCCGAGGAGGTCCTCGGCTGACGAGCACCGCGCAGGCGGCCAGTATTTTCCAGGCGATCAGGGGCTATCTCGATCACCTGCTGGTGGAACGTGGGCTGGCCGCCAACACGCTGGTGTCCTACCGCCGGGATCTGGCCCGCTACCAGCAGGTGATGGCCGCCGCCGGGCGCACCGAGATCGGCGCGGTAACCAGCGCTGACATCGCGTCCTACCTGGCCGGCCTGCGGGAGGGCGACGCCGATCACCCGCCGCTGGCCGCCAGCTCGGCCGGCCGGGCCATGGCCGCGGTGCGCGGCCTGCACGCGTTCGCGTGCGCGCAGGGCCTGACGGCCGCGGACCCGGCCCGGCCGGTTGCCCCGCCCGCGCCGCCGCGGCGGCTGCCCAAGGCCATCTCGGTGGACGAGGTCGAACGCCTGCTGGACGCGGCGGGCGCCGCCCCCGCTCCGCCCGGCCCGCCCGGACCCGGGCAGGCCGGACCCGGGCAGGCCGGACCCGGGCAGGCCGGACCCGGGCAGGCGGACCAGGCCGCCGGCGGTACCGGGGCCGGGGGCACGGGAGCCGGGGCCACGGGAGCCGGCGACCCGCGGCCGATCCGCGATCGCGCCCTGCTGGAGTTCCTCTACGCCACCGGGGCCCGGATCTCCGAGGCGACCGCCCTGGACGTGGACGACCTCACGCTGGACGGTGAGCCGGCCGTGCTGCTCGACGGCAAGGGCGGCAAGCAGCGGATCGTGCCCCTCGGCCGGTACGCGGCCGCGGCACTGGATGCTTACCTGGTCCGGGCCCGGCCCGCGCTGGCCGCCGGCGCGGCCCGCGGCCGGGGGCGGCCCGGCCGCCGCACCGGATCCGTCGCGCCCGCCGTCTTCCTGAACGCCCGCGGCGGCCGCCTCACCCGCCAGGGGGCCTGGGCGGTGCTGCGGGCCGCGGCGGAAAGATCCCATCTGCCCCACGTATCCCCGCATACCCTCCGGCATTCCTTTGCGACGCATATGCTCGACGGCGGTGCCGATATCCGGGTGGTACAGGAACTGCTCGGGCACGCATCGGTCACGACCACCCAGATCTACACCCTGGTCACCGTGGAGAAACTGCGTGAGGTGTACGCGGCGGCCCACCCCCGGGCGCTGGGCTAGCGGGCTTGCCCCAGGCGGGCCTTTCTCCCATATCCGGTGCTTCACGGCGCGTCAGCTTGAACGGGGCCGCGCCCACGCTCTAGAGTCCGGGAACCAGTGGAGGTTTCGCGGGCACCGTGCCAGCACGGTTGGCGGTAGCCAGCCACGCTTCAGGAAAACATCCACGGGAGGTTCAGCAGCTTGTGGCAACTCGAACGCTAGAGACATCGGCCGCAGAGCTGGGTCCGACGGGGCGTCCCCTGGCGGCTTTCCCTGACCCCGAGCCGCTTGAGGTTCACGGCCCCGCCCGGATCATTGCTGTCTGTAACCAAAAGGGTGGCGTAGGCAAGACGACGACCACCATCAACCTCGGGGCGGCGCTGGCCGAGCAGGGACGGCGGGTCCTGCTGGTGGACTTCGACCCGCAGGGTGCGCTGTCGGTCGGGCTTGGCATCCAGCCGCACGACATCGAGGCCACCGTGTACAACCTGCTTATGGAGCGGGGGACCACGGCGCACGATGTCCTGATCAAGACGCAGGTCCACGGGATGGACCTGATGCCGAGCAACATCGACCTGTCCGGCGCCGAAGTCCAGCTGGTGCACGAGGTCGGCCGCGAGTACGTCCTCGGCAGTGCCCTGGAGCCGGTGATCCAGGACTACGACGTCATCATGATCGACTGCCAGCCGTCCCTGGGGCTGCTGACGATCAACGCGCTGGCCTGCGCGCAGGGCGTGCTCATCCCGCTGGAGTGCGAGTATTTCGCCATGCGCGGGGTCGCCCTGCTGATGGAGACGATCGACAAGGTTTCGCGCCGTCTCAACCCGAATCTGGCGATCGACGGCCTTCTCGCCACGATGTACGATTCGCGGACGCTGCACACCCGCGAGGTGCTGTCGAACATCGTCAATGGCTTCGGCCCCAAGGTCTTTCACACCGTGATCAACCGCACCGTACGGTTCCCAGACGCTACCGTTGCAGGGGAGCCCATCACCAGGTTCGACTCTGGGTCGATGGGGGCGAGTTCCTACCGTGAACTCGCCAAGGAGGTACTGGAGCGGTGGCGGCAAGCAGGGGACGGTCACGAAGGGTAAGCCTGCCGGGCATAGCGGAGCTGCTTCGTCCCGCCACGCCCGTTCCGGACGAGGCTGCGCACCGTCCGGCGAGTGGCCGGGAGCAGCACACGCATAAGATCACCGTCTACCTTTCCGCGGACGAACTGATCGACCTGGAGCACGCCCGGCTGACCTTGCGGCGGTACGGCATCACCACCGACCGGGGCCGTCTCGTCCGCGAAGCGATCGCCGTAGTGCTGGCCGACCTGGACGCGCGGGGAGAGACGAGCGTGCTCGCGCGGCGGATCGCGCCGCCGCCGCCGAACGGCACCGGTACCGGCAGCAGTGCCGATGGCTTAAGATCTCGCGGACCGGAGGTACGTGCGGGAGCACGTGAACCCGGGGACGCGACAGTAGGGATGTGATCGGCATGGCAACCGCGCTCACCGCCGCCGGCGGCGGCCGTCCCGGCGGGTTCAGTGGCGGTGCCGGTGGCGGCCACCGCTGACGGCCAGCCGCAGGACGCCGGCCCGGCGGGGCCGCCGGGCCCGGCCACCCTCGCGGGCGAGGGCGAGGTCCGCGGGGCGGGTGGCTTCGAGGTCCACCTCGACGTGTTCGAGGGGCCGTTCGACCTGCTGCTGGCGCTGATTTCCAAGCACAAGCTCGACATCACCGAGGTTGCGCTCTCGCAGGTGACCGACGAGTTCATCGGCTACATCCGGGAGCGCTCCGGCGGCTGGGACCTGGACCAGGTCAGCTATTTCCTGGTCGTCGCGGCGACCTTGCTGGACCTGAAGGCCGCGCGGCTGCTGCCCTCGGGTGAGGTGGAGGACGAGGAAGATCTCGCGCTGCTGGAGGCGCGGGACCTGCTGTTCGCCCGGCTGCTGCAGTACCGCGCGTACAAGGAGGCCGCCGCGATCTTCGCGGGCCGGATGGCCGTGGCCGCCCGCCGGTTCCCGCGCCGGGTCCCGCTGGAGCCACGGTTCGCGCAGTTGTTCCCCGAGGTGCTGCTCGGCCTCGGCCCGGTAGAATTTGCCCGGATCGCGGCGCGCGCGCTCACCCCGCGGCGGCCGCCGACGGTGTCCACCGACCACATTCACGCCCCGTTCGTGAGCGTCCGCGAGCACGCGCGCCGGCTGGCCGCCAAGCTGCGCGCGCTTCGCCGGGCCAGCTTCCGGCAGCTCACCGCGGACTGCGAGGCCACGTATGAGATCGTGGCGAGCTTCCTCGCGCTGCTCGAGCTGTACCGGGAGGACCGGATCGTCCTGGAGCAGGTCACGCCGCTCGGGGACATCTACGTGACCTGGAACGCCGCCGGCGCGGACGATGACGACGACGTGGCCGCCGACGTGGACGAGGACGACCCGCGCGACGGATATGGATATGAGGACGACCCCCAGACATGAGAGATATGAACGGACACGACGACCACCGGGACCACTCAGGCGGCCCCGGGGATTTCACCGCACCCGGCGACCCGGGGGATCCGGGCATCCCGGGCGACCCGGGGGTTCCTGAGATTCCCGGCGACCCGGGGGTTCCCGAGGTCCCCGGCGACCCGGGGGTTCCCGAGGTCCCCGGCGACCCGGGGGATCCGGGCATCTCGGGCGACCCGGGGGTTCCTGAGATTCCCGGCGACCCGGGGGTTCCCGAGGTCCCCGGCGACCCGGGGGATCCGGGCATCCCGGGCGACCCGGGAGATCCTGAGATTCCCGGCGACCCGGGGGTTCCTGAGATTCCCGGCGACCCGGGGGTTCCCGAGGTCCCCGGCGACCCGGGGGATCCGGGCATCCTTGGCGACCCCGGCGTCCCCAGTGCCCCCGGCGACCCTGGCATTCCGGATACCCCAGGCGATCCCGGCGATCCCGGCGATCCCGGCGATCCTGCCGGCCCATCGCTGCGCGCGAGCCTCGAGGCCATCCTGCTGGTCGCGGACGAGCCGGTGCCCGCCGTCGTACTGGCGCAGGTGCTGGAGCGCCCGACGGAGGAGGTCTCGGCGCTGCTGCGGGGCACCGCCGCCGCGTACGCCGCCGAAAGCCGCGGGTTCGACCTGCGCGAGATCGCCGGCGGCTGGCGGTTCTACACCCGCGAGGAGTGCGCGCCCGTCGTGGAACGGTTCGTCAGCGAGGGCCAGGAGGTCCGGCTCACCCAGGCGGCGCTGGAGACGCTGGCGGTGGTCGCGTACCGGCAGCCGGTCAGCCGCGCCCGGGTGTCCGCCGTCCGCGGCGTGAACTGCGACGGCGTGATGCGGACGCTGACGCTGCGCGGGCTGGTGGAGGACGCCGGGACCGACCCGGAGACCGGGGCGATCCTGTACCGCACCACCGGTTACTTCCTGGAGCGGCTCGGCCTGGCCAGCCTGGCCGAGCTGCCCGATCTCGCGCCGTTCTTGCCGGACAGCGTCGAGGACGTCGACGAGACCATGGATGTGGGCCATGAGCGCGCCCGGCCGTAACCCGCGCGGCGGTGGCCGGGACGCGCCCGGCCGCGGCGGGGGCGCCTCCGCCGGTGGCCGGGGTGCCCCCGGTGGCCGGGGTGCCCCCGCCCGCGGGCGCCCGCCCGGGGCCGCCGTCCCGCTGCCCATGGACGCGGACGATGACGACGACGACTTTGGCGACGATTTCGGCGAGGAGCGCGACAGCCTCATCGACGTCCCGGGCGGCGTGCGGCTGCAGAAGGTGCTGGCCGCGGCGGGAGTGGGCAGCCGCCGGCACTGTGAGGAGCTGATCGGGGCCGGCCGGGTCGAGGTCGACGGCGAGACCGTGCGCCGGTTCGGCGCCCGGGTCGATCCCGAGCATCAGGTCATCCGGCTGGACGGGAAACGCATCCCGTCCCGGCAGGATCTCGCCTACCTGGCCTTCAACAAGCCCCCCGGCGTGCTGACCGCGATGTCCGATCCGCGCGGCCGCGCCACCATCACCGACTTCCTCGGCGACCGGGCCGAGCGGCTGTTTCACGTGGGCCGCCTCGACTACGACACCGAGGGCCTCATGCTGCTGACGAACGACGGGGAGCTCGCGCACCGCCTCGCCCACCCCCGGTACGGCGTGCTCAAGACCTACCTGGCCGAGGTGCAGGGCCCGGTGCCGAAGGATCTCGGCCGCAAGCTCATGACCGGGATCGAGCTGGAGGACGGCGTGGCCGCCGCCGACCGGTTCCGGGTCGTCGAGCGGTCCGGGGCACGCGTGCTCGTCGAGATCACCCTGCACGAGGGGCGCAAGCGCATCGTGCGGCGGATGCTCGCCGAGGCCGGCTACCCGGTGCTCAGGCTGGTACGCACCGATGTCGGCCCGATCCGGCTGGGGCACCTCAAGCCGGGCGCGGTCCGCGAGCTCACGACGCGTGAGATCGGCGAACTGTACGCCTCGGTAGGCCTATAGCCTGGTGACGTCAGCCTGGAATGGGCCGCCGGCCGATACCGAGGAGGTGCGAACGTGCCGGTCAGAGCGATCCGGGGCGCTGTGCAGGTCGAAGCCGATGACCGGGAGGCGATCCTGGAGGGGACCGCCGAACTCGTCAGTGAGGTGATGGCGCGCAACGACCTGGTTCCCGACGACGTGATCAGCGTCCTGTTCACGGTCACCCCCGACCTGACCGCCGAGTTCCCCGCCCTGGCCGCGCGGAAGCTTGGCTTCCACGATGTGCCGCTGCTGTGCGCGACCGAGATACCAGTCCCGGGCGCGCTCCCGCGCGTGGTCCGGCTCATGATGCACGTGGAGACCGGCCGTCCCCGCGGCGAGGTCCAGCACGTCTACCTGCGCGGCGCGGCGGCGCTCCGGCTGGACATCGCGCAGTGACCGAAGCGCCGTGCCCCCGGCAGGTCGTCGTCATCGGCGCCGGCCTGATCGGGACGTCAGCGGCGCTCGCCCTGCGGCGCGGCGGCACCGGCGTCTGGCTCTGGGACCGGGATCCGGCCGCCGCCGCGCTCGCGGCCGACCTCGGCGCCGGGCAGGTCCTGGACACCCAGGATGGCCCGGCCCCCGATCCTCCCGGCCTGGCGCTGCTCGCCGTGCCGCCCGCCGAGGTGGCCGCCGTGCTGGCCAGGGCCCAGCGGGCGGGCCTGGCCCGCTGGTACACCGACGTGGCCAGCGTGAAGGCGCTGCCGCTGGCCCTCGCCCGGGAAGCCGGCTGTGACATCTCCCGGTACGTGCCGGGGCATCCGCTGGCCGGCCGGGAGCGCTCCGGCCCGGCGGCGGCCCGGGCCGACCTTTTCCTGGGCCGCGCCTGGGCGCTGTGCCCGGCGCCGGAGACGTCGGCGGCGGCCGTCGCCGCGGTCACGGCGATGGTGACGGCGTGCGGGGCCGAGCCAGTGATCACGGACGCTGATACCCACGACCGCTGGGTCGCGCTCGTCTCGCACGCCCCGCACGTGGTCGCCGCGGCCATGGCCGCCCAGCTGGGCCGCCCGTCCGTGCCGTCGGAGGCGCTGGCCCTGGCCGGGCAGGGCCTGCGGGACGCCACCCGGATCGCCGTGGGCGATGTGGACCTGTGGACGCAGATCCTGACCGGGAACGCCGCCCCCGTCGCGGCGGTGCTGGCCGAGGTGGCCGCCGGCCTCGCGGACGCCAGCCGCGTGCTGGCCGGGATCGGGGACAGCGGATCGCCCGGCGCGGCCGCACCGGAGGCCCGCAAGCACCTGGCCCTCCTCCTCGAGCAGGGGCGCGCCGGCGTGGCCCGGATCCCGGGCAAGCACGGCGCAGGCCCGCGCGTTCACCGCCGTGCAGGTGGTCATCAGCGACCGGCCCGGTGAGCTGGCGCGGCTGTTCACCGCGGCCGCCGAGGCCGGGGTCAACATCGAGGACGTCGGCATCGAGCACTCGCCCGGCCAGCCGGTCGGCGTGGCCGAGCTGTCGGTCCGGCCGGAGTCGGCCGGGACGCTCATTGCGGCCCTTGCGGCCGGCGGATGGCCCGTTCGCCGGTAGCCTTGCGGGTGTGAGCATTTCTGCGGGCGGTCACGGCGAATCATCGGGCAGCGGAATCGTCATCGCCGTCGACGGCCCGTCGGCGTCCGGCAAATCGAGCACCTCGCGCGGGACGGCGCGCGCCCTCGGCCTCCGTTATCTCGACACCGGCGCCATGTACCGCGCCCTGACCTGGTGGCTGCTGGCCCGCGGCGTCCCGGTGGATGACGCGGACGCGGTGGCGCGGTACGCGGACGGCCCGGTCATTGAGGTGGGTACCGACCCGGACGATCCGTGGGTGACGGTCGACGGCCAGGACGTGTCCGCCGCGATCCGCTCCCGTGAGGTGTCCGGCGCGGTGTCCGCCGTCGCCCGGGTTCCGCAGGTCCGCGCGCGGCTGATCGCCCAGCAGCGGGAGATCATCGCCCGGGCCCGGGCGGAAGGGCGGGGAATCGTCGCCGAGGGCCGTGACATCGGCACGGTGGTCGCCCCGGACGCGGTGGTCAAGATCTTCCTGACCGCCAGTGAAACGGCCCGGGCGACCCGCCGCACCGCCGATCTGGCCGCCGACCCGACGCTGACCGTCACCGCGACCCAGGCCGAACAGGCCCGCCGCGACCGGATGGACGCGGCGCAGATGGCGCGGGCCCCGGACGCGGTGGACATCGACTCGACCATGTTCGGCCTCGACGACGTGATCGAGATGATCACCGGCCTGGCCCGGCAGCGGGCCAAGCTGCCCGACGCGGCGAGGACGACCCGGTGAGCCCGGACGACGAAACCGCCGGGTTCAGCACCGACGACGAGTTCGTGCCGGGAATCGGCGAGTTCGTGCCCGGGGTGGACGAGGACTACTCCCCGGATGACGAGGACCCGGCGGCGGGCGGGGACCTCGCGGACGGGGACTACGCGGACGGCGACTACCTCGCGGAGGACCGCGCGGACGAGGACGCGCGCGTCGGCGAACGGCCCGTGGTGGCCGTGGTCGGCCGTCCCAACGTCGGAAAGTCGACGCTGGTGAACCGGATCCTCGGCAGCCGCCTGGCGGTCGTGGAGGACACCCCCGGGGTCACCCGCGACCGGGTGGCCTACGACGCGAACTGGCGCGGGCGGCTGTTCACCCTGGTGGACACCGGCGGCTGGGAGCCGTCGGAGGAGAAGACCGGGTCGCTGGCCGCACGGATCGCCGGGCAGGCGCGGATCGCCGCGAACACGGCCGACGCCGTGCTGTTCGTGGTGGACGCCACCGTCGGCGCGACCGACGCCGACAACGCCGTCGCGGATGTGCTGCGCCGCTCCGGCGTGCCGGTGGTGGTCGCGGCCAACAAGGTCGACAACGCCGCCACCGAGCTGACCGCCTCGGCGCTGTGGTCGCTGGGGCTCGGCGAGCCGTACCCGGTGAGCGCGCTGCACGGGCGCGGCAGCGGTGACCTGCTCGACGCCGTGCTGGAGGCGCTGCCCGAGGCCCCCCCGCAGCCGCGCGGCCAGCCGTCCGGGCCGCGCCGGGTGGCGCTCATCGGCCGGCCCAACGTGGGCAAGTCCAGCCTGCTGAACAAGCTGGCCGGCGAACAGCGGGTGCTCGTCGACGCCGAGGCCGGCACCACCCGGGACCCGGTCGATGAGCTGATCGAGCTGGGCGGTAAGACCTGGCGGTTCGTGGACACGGCCGGCATCCGGCGGCGGTTCCGGGAAAGCCAGGGTGCCGACTACTACGCCGCGCTGCGGACCGCGGGCGCGCTCGAGGTCGCCGAGGTCGCCGTGGTCCTCGTGGACGCGAGCGAACCGCTGACCGAGCAGGATCTGCGGATCATCTCGATGGTCATCGAGGCCGGCCGGGCCCTGGTCATCGCGTTCAACAAGTGGGACAAGGTCGACGAGGAACGGCAGCACTACCTGACCCGTGAGATCGACCGGCAGCTGTACAACGCACGGTGGGCGCCGCGGGTGAACATTTCCGCCACCACCGGGCGGCACGTGGACCGGCTCGTCCCGGCCATCGAGACGGCGCTGGCGGGCTGGGAGACCCGGGTACCGACCGGCCGCCTCAACGCCTGGCTGACCGGCCTGATCGCGGCGACCCCGCCGCCGGTGCGCGGCGGCCGCCAGCCGAAGGTCCTCTTCGCGACCCAGGCGGGCATCCGGCCCCCGCACGTGGTGCTGTTCACCACAGGATTCCTGGAGGCGGCCTACCGCCGGTTCGTGGAGCGCAAGCTGCGCGAGGAGTTCGGCTTCGACGGCAGCCCGCTGAAGGTGTCCATGCGGCTGCGGGAAAAGCGCGGGCGGGGGAATTCGTCCCGGGGCCGCAGCAGCAGCCGAAGATAGCCTGTGCTGGCCCGGGGGGCGACCCCCCGGACCCCCCGGATGCGCTGTGCTGGCCCGGGGGGGCGACCCCCGGACCCCCCGGATGCGCTCCGCGCCTGCGCGGTGGTACTTCGCCGACACACCGGCGCTCGCCGGGCCACGAGGGCCCGGCTCGCTGGCCGGTAACGATCGTCTCGCCGTGGCCCGCTGCGGTTCCCGCTGGCAGCACCTGCCCCTCGCCGGGCCACGAGGGCCCGGCTCGCTGGCCGGTAACGATCGTCTCGCCGTGGCCCGCTGCGGTTCCCGCTGGCAGCACCTGCCCCTTGCCGGGCCACGAGGGCCCGGCTCGCTGGCCGGTAACGATCGTCTCGCCGTGGCCCGCTGCGGTTCCCGCCGGCAGCACCGGCCCCTCGCCGTAGCCTGGGCGGATGCGGACCACTCAGCTCCTTGAGATCGACCGGATGCGTGTCTGGCACCCGTACGCGCCGATGCCGGGCATCCATCCGCCGCTGCCGGTGGAATCGGCGTCGGGCGTCCGGCTCCGGCTGGCGGGGCCCGGCGGCCCCGAGCTGATAGACGGGATGTCGTCGTGGTGGGCGGCCATCCACGGGTACCGGCACCCGGACCTGGACGAGGCGGCCCGCCGCCAGCTGGAGCGGATGAGCCACGTGATGTTCGGCGGGCTGACCCATGAGGGAGCCGTGCGGCTGTGTGACCGGCTGGCCACGATCACGCCGGACGGCCTGGAGCACGTCTTCCTCTGTGATTCCGGCTCGGTCGCGGTCGAGGTCGGGATCAAGATGTGCCTGCAGTACTGGCGCTCGCGCGGGCAGCCGGCCAAGCGCACGCTGCTCACCTGGCGGGGGGGCTACCACGGCGACACGTTCTGGGCGATGTCGGTGTGCGACCCCGACGGCGGCATGCACCGGCTGTGGGACGGGGTGCTGCCCCGGCAGGTGTTCGCCGGGCTGCCGCCGGCCGGCGTCGGCGCCGGCGTCGACCCCGCGTACGCCGCCGAGCTCACCGGGCTGATCGCCCGGCACGCCGGGGAACTGGCCGCGGTGATCGTCGAGCCGGTTGTACAGGGGGCCGGGGGCATGCGCTTTCACGATCCCGGCTACCTGCGCGTGCTGCGTGCCGCCTGCGATGAGCACGGCGTGCTGCTGATCTTCGACGAGATCGCCACCGGCTTCGGACGCAGCGGCGCGCTGTTCGCGGCCGGCCACGCGGGCGTGAGCCCGGACGTGATGTGCCTGGGCAAGGCGCTCACCGGCGGTTACCTGACGCTGGCCGCCGCGCTGTGCCGCCCGGAGGTCGCGGCCGGCATTTCCGGCGGCGAGGTGCCCGTGCTGGCGCACGGCCCGACGTTCATGGGCAACCCGCTGGCCTGCGCGGTCGCGAACGCGTCGCTGGACGTGCTGCTGACCGGGTATCCCGGCGGCTGGCAGGCGCAGGTGCGCCGGATCAAGGCCGGCCTGCGCGCCGGGCTTGCTCCCGCGCGCGCCCTGCCCCGGGTCACCGACGTCCGGGTGCTCGGCGCGATCGGCGTGGTGCAGCTCGATCACGACGTGGACATGGCCGCGGCCACGAAGGCCGCCGTCGAGGCGGGGGTCTGGCTGCGCCCGTTCCGCGATCTCGTCTACACCATGCCGCCGTACGTGACCGGCGACGGTGACCTGGCGCGGATCTGTGCCGGCGTCATCGCCGCCGCGTCCGCCGGGTGACCGGACGGTTATCCCGTGCTGTCCGCCGTGCTTACCTGGAACCAGACGGTCGTCCCCGCGCCGTCCTGCCGGTAACCCCATCGCGCCGCGAACTGCTCGACCAGGAAGAGCCCATGCCCGCACGCGGCGTACCGGTCCTCGCTCACCTCGGGGCCGCGGTCCGGTGATCCGTCGTCGGCCACCTCCACCAGCAGGCCGTCCGGCAGGTCGATCACGACCACCGTCACCGCGCCGCCGTCCCAGCCTGACCGGGTGTGCAGCACGGCGTTCGTAACCAGTTCCGACGTCAGCAGGACGGCCGTTTCCGCCGCCGCCCCGGCCAGCCGGGCCACGAACGCTCTGGCTCTCGCCACGTGCTCCGGGCATCCCGGAATGGTCAGGCTGCCGAGAACGACCGCTTCCGGCGTCATGGCTGGCGGGGCTGGTCATCACCCGATGACGCACGTTCCATGACACGTCCCTCCCCATATGTCCGTTTATGCCCGGATTTCCCGGCGGTCCAGATCACGCGTTCCGGGCGATATTGAGACGCAAATGGTAATAATGTCATTACCCTGCGTTAGAAACGATGATGGTCCGGATCGGTGGTGCGGCGCAAGTGCATAGAACAAGTTTCTCATATGAAATCCCGGATGGGATTTCATCGTGGGCGATGGTGTTGTATCGTCATGCTTGTCAACGAACGGTACGAAGTGAGCTCGTTACCGTATGGCATCAGATGATCGGTAATCTGGCAGCAAATGCGGGGCTCTCCGGAGCCCGGCGGGCTCGGCCGGATGGCTCGAGGGGGTGAGTCACCGATGACGATGGGACCGACCGTACGCCGCCGGAGGCTCGGCTCCGAGTTGCGCCGTTTGCGTGAGGCACACTCCATCAAGCTGGAGGAAGTGGCGGAGCGCCTGGGCGTGGCCGCCTCGACTCTTTCGCGCATCGAGACGGGCAAGGCCCCGACCAAGTCGGTGTACCTCAGCGCCATGCTGGAGATGTACGGCGTCAGTGATCCCGCGCAGCGCCAGGTACTCATCGACATGGCCCGCGAAGGCCACCGCAAGGGCTGGTGGTCGGTCTACGACGACGTGCTGCCGACCGGGTTCGGCATCTATGTCGGGCTGGAGGCCGAGGCTGCGGGACTGCGCAGCTTCGAGGCCGAGGCGGTACAGGGCCTGTTCCAGACGCCGGACTACGCCCGGGCCATCCTGCGGGAGGTACAGAACCGGGACACCGATGAGCAGGTCGAGCGACTGGTCGACCTGCGGATGAAGCGCCAGGAGGCGCTGGACCGGAATCCGCCGCTGGATGTCTGGCTGATCCTGGACGAGGCCGTGATCCGCCGGACCATTGGCGGCCCCGCGGTCATGCGCGGTCAGCTCGAACGGCTGACCGAAGCGAGCAAGATGCCGAATGTCACGCTCCAGGTGCTGCCGTTCGCCAGCGGTTCGCACGCGGGGCTGAGGGGCTCATTTTCCATCCTCGAGTTTCCCGAACGCGCCGACGCCGACGTCGCGTACGTTGAGTCTGTCGCCGGGATCATCTACCTGGAGAAAGACCGCGAAGTGCGGATCTGCGCGGAAGCATTCGACCGGCTCCGGGCGGCAGCCCTGTCGCCGGGCGATTCGGCGGAGCTGATCTCCAGGGCTGCGGACGATCTCACGTGACCGGCTCACCAGGCCAGGCAGTGGTCTGCCCCCGCTGGGGGCGCGCTTGTCCGCTGCTCATTCATGCAGATCACAAGCGGTAAACATTGGAAGGAGAGGCGGATGAACACCGACCTCGATGGGGTGCGCTGGTTCAAGAGCAGCGCAAGCAGCACCGGCGGGTGCGTGGAGATAGCACATCTGCCTGATGGCGGCGTGGCGGTCCGTGACACCAAGGACCGGGCCAAGACGCCGCACATCTTCAACCGGCACGAATGGGAATGCTTCCTCACCGGTGCCAAGAACGGTGAGTTCGACCTACCTGGCTAGCAGGCGGCAGGCCCTGCTGGCAGGGCCTCCGGCCTGATCGCGTCCCGGGCTCCGTTCCGGGCGTTTGGGGGGGAGTGGCGGGTCCCGCTGAGGGGTAGCGGGACCCGCCACACATTTTCCGGTGAGGGTCTCGGGGAGCCCGTCACGCCCGGGGTTTGAGTCCGCTGACGAATGCGTCCCAGCGCGCCGCGGTGAAAATGAGCGCGGGCCCGCCGGGATGCCGGGAGTTCCGCACGGCGACCGCACCGCCCGGCAGGGCCGCGCTTTCCACGCAGTTGCCGCCGGTCGGACCGCTCCAGCTGCTTTTTCTCCAGCCGCTGCCCCGAAGGTCGCTGCCCTGAAGGTCGCTCGCGCGCATACCGTTGCGGATGCGGCTCATCACTCTCCCGCCAGTTCGCTGATGATCGACTTCAGGATGTCCGGGGTCGCGGACGGCGGCGCGCTGACGATACTCAGCCGCTCCATCGCCAGCATGTACTGATCGACATCGGATTGCTTGTCCAGATACAGGGCGCTCGTCAGGTGCTCGACGTACACGATGTCGGGCAGCTCCCGGTCGCCGAAGCGCAGCACGCTGAAGCCGCTGGGCACCGCATGCCCCCCGACGCCGTACGGCACCACCTGGAGCGTGAGGTTCGGCCGTTCGCTCGCCTCCAGCAGGTAACGGATCTGGTCCCGCTGGATCCGGGTGTCGCTGACCGGGCGCCGCAGCGCCGGCTCCTCGATGATCACCCACAGCTTCAGGTCACCGCGGGCGAAGCGACGCTGCCGCTCCTTGCGGATCAGCACGTGCCGCTCGGCGTCCTCGGGGGAGAAGTCGCCCAGGGCCAGGACCGCGGCGGCGTACTGCTCCGTCTGCAGCAGGCCGGGCACGAACTGTGGTTCATAGAGCCGGATGGACGCCGCCGACTCCTCCATCCCAACGTAGGTCTGGAACCATTCGGGCAGGATGTCGGTGTGCCGGTGCCACCAGCCCGGGCGGTTCGCCTGCTCGGCCAGCGTCAGCAACTGCTCCCGCTCGTCGCGCTCGACGCCGTAGTAGGTCAGCAGGTCCAGGATGTCGATTTCCCTGATCGCGTTCCGGCCCAGCTCGATCCGGCTGATCTTGGATTCTGATCCGCGAATGACCTTCGCGGCCTGCTGGGCGGAGATCCCTCTGCTTTCCCGCAATCGGCGCAAGTGCGCACCGAGGAGGATGCGAAGGACGGTCGGTCCGTGTGCCGCCTCCGTCATCATCAGACTCACCTGTCCTTCCCGGATCGCCGTACAGCGGTCCGCGTGGCCGGTCACCACGGATGCGGGGCCCCGGATGCCGGACTGGCAGGACAGTTCTGTCGTAACCAGCTACACTGACGTCCGGACAAACGTGTCGCGAATAGCTAAGACAAAACTGTCATCCAGAAGTGTCCCGCCCATGCACATCGTTGGCGCAATTGCGTTCCGCCCTTTAGCACTCCGCTGTGCCAAAGCAATGATAACGCAGATGGGATTTCATGCCATGCCCTCAGGCCCCTGGCTGGAAGGTTGCGTCACGCAACTTGTGAATCCATTAAGTGCGTTTTCGCTCATTGGTGTCCGTGGATTCCCGCACGTCCGGGCCGCCTGGACCCTCCCGGGGCGGCGGCCGGGCTCGCTTCCAGTGGTCGCCGCGGCGCCGCGACATGGGCATCCTGGCTGGACACTGCGTGTCTGCTCCGTCACAGACCAGGTCGGCCTGCGCGGCGCCGGCCTGGCCCGGCGGGGCCGGCCCGGCCGGATGCCCGGCCGCCCCGCGTGCTGGTGCCGATACTTCTGTGCACGTCCGCGCGCTGGTGTGGACGGCGCTGTGCGCGGGTCCCGTTCGCGCGGCGGCCGGGCGGTTACCCGCGGGCCGCGGGTAACCGAAACCCCGCGGGCCGCCCGGGCCGCGGGCCGGCGCCCGGCCGGCCCGGCGCCCGGGCCCGCCGCTCGGCATCGCCCCGGTGGCCGGGCCCTGGCCGGCTAGCGTGGCGGTCAGCATGGCCGGGCCTGAACCGACAAGGCCCGTCCAGCCGCTTCAGCCGAATGCGGCGCCGCACTCCCCTCGGCGCGCCGTGATAACTGCTCCATTTATGTGCGGACCGGCATGGCCGCAATGCACGTGTTCTGCGCACTTTCCTTATCACGGCTTTCACGGAGTAATACGGTGACCGAAAACGAGGGCTGGAGAAAGAAATTCAGGCCCGACATCCCGAGCACAGCGCGCATTTACGACTACCTGCTGGGCGGGAAGGACAATTACCCGGCCGACCGGGCGGCGGCCGAGCAGATCGCCCAGGTCCTGCCGAACGTGCGCACCGCATGCCAGTGGAACCGCGCGTTCCTGGGCCGGGCCGTCCGCTTCCTCGCCGCCGAGCACGGTATCCGGCAGTTCATCGACATCGGTACCGGGCTCCCGACCGTCCGCAACGTGCACGAGGTGGCTCGCGACGCGGCGCCCGGCAATCGCGTGGTCTACATGGACAACGACCCGGTGGTCCTGGCCCACGGCCGGCACCTGCTGCACGGCCTGGCGGGCACCACGATCCTGGAGCACGACCTGCGTCAGCCGGACGAGATCCTCGCAGACCCGGGCTTCCGCACGCTCATCGATTTCGAGGAGCCGGTCGCCGTGCTGCTGGTGGCCGTGCTGCACTTCATCCCCGACGAGGACGACCCGGCCGGCATTATCAGGAAGCTGCTCGAGCCGTTCCCGGCCGGCAGCTACCTGGTCGTGTCGCACGGCACCGCCGACGCGGTGCCGGAGGTCAGCGAGGCGGCCGAGGTCTACGACCAGGCCACGACGTCCGCGCACGTCCGCAGCCGGGATGACCTGCTGCGGCTGGTCGAGGGCCTCGACCTGGTGCGGCCCGGGATCGTCTGGCTGCCCGAATGGCGGCCCGACCCCGGCAGCGAGCCGCCGCCCAACCCGGCGGAGGCGTATTTCTACGCCCTGGTGGCCCGCAAGCCCTCGCCGGCCTGCGCATAAGATCTCTCCGGAGCAAACGTCAGCGAGGCGGGAGAGTATGCGCTACCAGTCGCTTGGATCGTCCGGATTGCTGGTGTCCGTGGTCGGGCTCGGCTGTAACAACTTCGGCCGCAGGCTCGACGTGGACGGGACGCGGGCGGTGGTCGACGCCGCCATTGACGCCGGCATCACGCTGTTCGACACGGCCGACATCTACGGCGGCGACGGCGCGTCGGAGACCCTGCTGGGCGAGGTCCTGGGGGCCCGCCGCGACCAGATCGTGCTCGCCACCAAGTTCGGGCACCGCAAGGTCGACATGGGCTACGGCCCCGCGGCGGGCGCGAAAGGCGGCCGCGCGTACATCAAGCGCGCGGTGACCGAATCGCTGCGCCGGCTCCGGACCGATTACATCGACCTGTACCAGATTCACACGCCCGATCCGGTGACCCCCATCGATGAGACCATCACCGCGCTGGACGAGCTGGTCACCGAGGGCAAAATCCGCTACGCCGGTCACTCCAACTTCTCCGGCTGGATGCTCGCCGACGCCGAGCACGTGGCCCGTGAGCTGGGCCGGACCCGGTTCATCTCGGCGCAGAACCACTGGTCATTGCTGGAGCGGGGCGCCGAGGCCGAGGTCGTGCCCGCGGCCCGGCGCTTCGGGGTCGGCGTGCTGCCCTACTACCCGCTGGCCAACGGGCTGCTCACCGGCAAGGTCCGGCGCGGGCAGGAGCCCCCCCGCGGGACCCGGCTGGCCGACCGGCAGGGCTACATCACCGAGGAGAAACTCGACCGGGTCGAGGCGCTGATCAGCTGGGCCCAGGCGCAAGGGGTCAGCCTCCTGGACGTGGCCATCGGCGGCCTGGCCGCGATCCCGGGCTGCGCCTCGGTGATCGCCGGGGCCATGAGCCCGGAGCAGGTGAAGGCCAACGCGCAGGCCGGCGACTGGATCCCGTCCGCCGGGCAGCTGGCCGTGCTGAACGGTATCGTCCCGCTACCGGAAGAGGATTACTGAGCGCCCGCCCGCCCCGGCTGCCCGCCCGCGCCGCCCGCCCCGCCCCGGCTCGCCGGCCGCCCCGGCTCGCCGCCCGGCCCGGCCCGGCTGCCCGGCGCTGACCGGCAGACTTCTGGTCGTATGTGGGCTGTGCCGGAGCTAATTTGGCTGGCGGGGCGCATGGAAATGGTTTCCTGCTTGACCTGCCCGGGAACGGCGTTGGTTTTCCGCAGCGGCTGCGGAAAACCAACGGCGATCATGGAGACGCCCGGGAGCGGGCCCTAGCTGCTGCCCGCCACGGCGTGCTGGTACAGCGCCCTGACCGCGGGGCCGAACGCCGCCGAATAGGAGACGTCTGAGTAGTCGCCGCCTTGCTCGTAGCCGCCGATGACCGCCATCACGGTGCCCTGGCCGGTGGCCTGGTCCACCCGGACCAGGAACGGGCCGCCGCTGGTCCCGTCCGGGTAGCCGCCGCAGTCGAACTCCAGCTGCGCGGCGCTGAACGACTTGGTCCAGTTCTGGCAGATCACTGGCTCATTGGCGCCGTTCGGGTAGCCGATGACCTCCGCCAGCTCCACGGGCGGAAGGCCGATGCCGAGCTGCTCCGCGCCGGTCTCGTCCTCGATCGGGGTACTCGTGTCGTTGTCGCTGACCTCAAGGAAGGCGACGTCATCGTCCTGGCTGGCCGAAGTGTCCCAGGCCTGGTCGGTGAACACCCGCGTGACGGGCCAGATGCCGTAAGGCGCATCGCCGTTCACGTAGCCCGGTACGAACGCGATGGCCCCCGTCGTGCCGGTCACGCAGTGCGCCGCCGTGACGAGCAGGTTGCCGTGCGGGCTCTGGATCACGCTGGCCGTGCAGAAGTGGGTCCCGAGCTTGCCGTTACTGAACGTGAATAGTGCGCCGATGGCGGGGGTGCCGCCGAACGGCTTCCCGTCGTGCGACGGCGACGGGGCGAGCCCGACCACGTGCGCCAGCCGCGCGACCAGGGTGCCGGTGCCGCCGTCGGCCGGGGTGGCGACCACGATGGCGAGCATGGCGAGCACGGTCGTGCTGATAAAGCGAAAGGATCGCATGCCCAGCCAGCGGAACCTGGGAGACCCGCGGTTCTCCGGACGCATGACCTCCCTCTCTGTGCCGTCCTGGCTCACCGGCCCGACCCCGGGCCTGTCCGTTTGGTTCCCTATCCACCGGCATCGATGCCGAATCGTAATGATCTCTTATTCTGGCGGACAGATCCAGCGGGAGCCAGGCGAAACACCTGTGAGAATGCTCAGAGCTTCCTGTGGATGCCGCCCTCGGGCGTCCCCCGATGGGTGCTGTCCCGCGGTCGCGGTTCCGGACTCAGTGCCTTATGCCTCCGGATGGCCGAGCTCGACGTCGTGGGTGTGCGGGTTACCGGAGGTGACCCGCAGCCTGCTCGCGGCGGGCGGGTACCCGCTGGCGATCACCGTGTAGTCGTCCTCGGGCAGGTTGCCGACCGCGTAGCTCCCGTCCGGGCCGGTGGCCGTCACCGCGGCCACGTTGCCGTCCGCGTCCAGCAGCATGACCCGGGCGTCCGGGATCACGCCGCCGGTGGCCGTGCGCGCGGTCCCCGCGACCGTCGCCCCGGAACGCAGCTCGGCGTCCTGCGTGGTCTCGTCGCTGTCGGTCACGGTCACGCCCAGCGCCGTGGGCCGGCAGGACGGCGCGGTCACGGCGAGCGTATACCGGCCCGGGGTCAGGTCCTCGATGACGTAGCGCCCGTCGGGGCCGGTGCTGTACGACGCGACGACCTCGCCGCGCGCGTCGTACAGGGTGACCGTCGCCCCCGGCACCGCCAGCGCGGTCCGCGCCGCGCGGACGGTTCCGGTCAGCCGGGAGGCGCCGGGCAGCAGCACGTCGAGTTCCACCGGCTCGGTGCCGATCCGCACGGCCGACGCATGCGGCTGATGCGCGCCGGCCATCGCGATGAGCGTGTAGGCACCCGCGGCAGGCGCCGGGATCTGGAAGGACCCGTCCGTGCCGGTCCGGGCGCGGGCCGCCTGCCGTCCGCTGGGGTCGATCAGCGTGATCGTGGCCCCGGGCAGCGGCGTCCCGCCCGGCTGCCGGACATGACCGCGGACCGGCGGCCCGGCAGGCGGGCTTCCCGGGCCTGCGGCTGCGGCCTCGATGTCACTGGCCGACGCCGGCGCCGGCGCCAGCGCGGCCAGGTCGGCGGCCCTCGCGGGAACCGCCCCCGCCGCAGCCAGGCCGGCGGCCCTCGCGGGAACCGCCCTCGCCGCGGTGGCCGTCGCCGGGGCCCGTTCCGTCCCGCCCGATGCGTGCCCGTTGCGGTCCGCGCGCGCCGCGGCGCCCACGCCCGCCAGCGCCGGCCCGGTGCCGCCGTCCTGCGGGAGCGGGGCCCCGGGGACGGGCGCCTGGAGCAGGAGGGGGGCCGCGTGGCTCGACCCGTTGGCTCCGGTTGGCACCCCCGCCGCTGCCCCCGCTGCTGCCTCCGCCTCCGCCTCCGCCGCTGCCGCTGCCGCTGCCCCTGCCCCTGCCGCTGCCGCCTGCCGCTGCCGCCTGCCGCTGCCCCTGCCGCTGCCCCTGCCGCTGCCTCCGCCTCCGCCTCCGCCTTCGCCGCTGCCGCTGCCTCCGCCTTCGCCGCTGCCGCTGCCTCGGCCTTCGCCGCTGCCGCTGTCTCTGCCGCTGCCTCCGCGGCTGTCTCTGCGGCTGTCTCTGCGGCTGTCTCTGCGGCTGTCTCTGCGGCTGTCTCTGCGGCTGCCTCCTCGGGGCCGACGGTGGTCCGCAGCCGCTTTTCCGGCAGGAAGAACGACAGCACCAAGGCGGCCGCCAGCACCGGGACCAGGTACAGGAAGATCGGCGGCAGCGCGTAGGCGTAGGCGGCGACCAGCGCGTAGTGCACCGCGGCCGGGAGCGAGCCGAGTTCCTTGGGCGTCAGGGCCTGAACGTTCGGCAGGCGGGCGCCGGAACCGGGCGGTAGCAGGTGCGAGATCTTGCTGGTCAGCCGGGAGGCGAACAGCGCGCCGACGATCCCGCTGCCGACCGTGCCGCCGATCTGCCGGAAGTAGGTGTTGGCGGCGGTGGCGGCGCCCAGGTCGCGCGGGGCGGCGGCGTTCTGCACCACCAGCACCAGGATCTGCATGACCAGGCCGATGCCGAAGCCGAGCACGGCCATGTAGATGCCGTTCTCGACCCGGGTCGAGGTGGTGCTCAGCCGCGACAGCAGGCCCATGCCGGCTGTGGCGATGGCCGTGCCGGCGATCGGGAAGAGCTTGTAGCGGCCGGTGGCGGACACGATGCGACCGGAGGCGATCGACGAGACCAGCAGCCCGCCGACGAACGGGAGCATGAGCAGGCCGGACACGGTCGCGCTCACGTGGTCGACCGTCTGCAGGAAGAAGCCGAGGTAGGAGACCGCGCCGAACAGCGCGACCCCGACGATCAGCCCGATCAGGCCCGCGATGTTGAAGATGCGGCTGCGGAACAGGTGCAGCGGGATGATCGGCTCGGCCGCGTGCCGCTCGGCGAGCAGGAACAGCGCTGCCAGGACGACGAAGCCGGCCCCGAGGCCGATAATGACGGGCGAGAGCCAGGCGTAGGTGGTGCCGCCCCAGACGCTGAACAGCACGATGCAGGCCGATGCGGCGGCCAGCAGGAGCATGCCGAGGATGTCGAGCCGGGGGCGGTGGTCGTGCCGGGCCAGGTGCAGCGTGAAGATGACCACGGCCAGCGCGATGATCCCGATCGGGACGTTGACATAGAAGACCCAGCGCCAGCTCACGTCGTCGGTCAGGTAGCCGCCGATCAGCGGGCCCGCGACGGTCGCGATGCCGAATACGGCGCCGATGAGGCCCATATACTTGCCCCGCTCACGCGGCGGCACCACGTCCCCGATGATCGCCTGCGCCCCGATCATCAGGCCGCCGGCGCCCACGCCCTGCAGCGCGCGGAAGGCGATCAGCTCGTCCATGTTCTGGGCCAGGCCGGACAGCACCGAGCCGGCCAGGAAGATGCCGATCGCGAAGATGAACAGGCCCTTGCGGCCGAACAGGTCCCCCAGCTTGCCGTAGATCGGCAGCCCGATCGTCGACGTCAGCAGGTAGGCGGTCGTTACCCAGGTCAGCTGGCCGACCCCGTGCAGGTCCCCGACGATGGTCGGGAGCGCGGTGGCCACGATCGTCTGGTCCAGCGCGGCGAGAAACACCGCCAGCATCAGCGCGACGAAGATGACGGTCACATTGTTCGTGACCGGCCGCCCCCCGGGCGGCTCCCGGTGCTCGTGTGCCGGCGCAGCGTGATTCCGCGATGCTGCCTCGCTCAACTCGTTCCTCCTCGTACCCGGCCCTGCCCCCGTGCGGGCCGCGACGGCCCGCGCCAGCACCGTGCGGGACTCCTCCAGCCGGGCGAACATCTGCGTGATCTGCGCAGGGTAGCGCCCCATGAGCCGCCAGTGCGTCAGCGTCTGCTCACGGCGTGTCACCGCGTGGGCCCAGCGGTGCCGGGCCGGGGGTGGGTCAGCCGCAGGCCACGTTGTCGAACGAGCACTCGGCCGGGGTGGTCGTCGGGCCCGATCCGAAGATCGTCACGTCGACCATGCCGCCGGGGGCGATGGACAGGTCGTCGGGCGCCGGGCTGAGGAACAGCACGTCGTTTTGATCAGAGATCTCGGCGTTCTGCACGGCGGAGACGGTGTCGTACGGCAGCGCGACCACGAGCTGCCAGTTGGTGATCGCGGTGCTGCTGTGGTTGACCACCGTCACCTGGCCGGTGAACTGGCCGCCGGACCCGGGTGTGGCGCTGTAGGTGGCGGTGAACGGCGACGTGGCCTGGGCCGCAGGCGTGGTGCGCGGCTGCGGCGCGGCGGCGGCCAGGGGAGGGGCTGACGCGGCGCCGGTGGCCCGGGCGTGCTGGTGGGCCGGCGGTGCCGTGGCGGGTGCCGTTGGTGAGGTGACGGTGCCGGGCGGGACCGCGGCGGAGCTGGGGATGGGGAACTGGCACTGCGGGCAGAACCCGCCCTGCGCGCCGGGGCCCACGCCGAGCGCGCCCAGCAGGGCGGGTACGCCCAGGAAGCCCGCGAACCCGACGACCGCCAGCCCGGCGGCCGCGACGGTGAGCCGGTTCCGGTGGTGGTACCACGGCCGGGGCGGCGGCTCGCGGTTGACGCCTATCTGCGGCCAGGTGCGCGCGGTGCGCCGCGGTCCGCGCAGCAGCCCGAGGTCACCGATGACCACCGTGTCGGCACCGCGGCTGCCCGGCTCATCGGGCGGCGCCGCCAGGGCCGCCGGGGCGGCCGGGGAGGGGCTGTACCAGGCGCCGGCCCCGTTCTCGCCGCGGATGTGCACCCGGGTGCCCGGGGAGACCGGGTCGGTCGGCCACCGGGCTGGCTCGTCGTCCGGGCCGCCGACCAGGCTGGTATGCCAGGCCGGCCGGTGCCGGGTCGCCCGGGGAGCCGGGAAGTGGCCGCCCATGTAACGGTGCCGCCGTGGCGGCCGGCGTGCGGATCATCGTCGTCCCCTAGGTACGCAGGAACTTTCGTCCACACGCCGATTGTGCGCTGATGAGTAACATCCGCGGTTAATTCGGCACGATGCGATAAGAACTTCGTTATAACTCGTGAAATAAGCAAACAAGCAGGTGACACTTGGCTGGCTGGCTGGCTGGCTGGCTGGCTGGCTGGCTGGCTTAGGCCAGGCCGGGATACCAGGGCTAACCCGAGGGCCGGTCGGCTTGCCGGGGGTCGGGCCGGTCGATGTTCCAGTGCCGGGCGACCGTCAGCATCCAGACGGGATGCTCCGGGTCGCCGGCCGCCGGGCTGGCGGAGCCGTGCGGGTCGCGCGGGTCCGGCGCCCCGCGCGGGCCGGGCGTCTCCCGCGGGCCCGCCACGCCCTGCGGTTCCGCCGTCTCCGGGGTATCCCCGGAACCGGTCCATGGCGTCGGCTGGCACCGGAACCGGCCGATCACACGCTGGCCGCCATCCTCGTCGCCGTACAGCAGGTCCACGACCCACTCGCCATGCCCCTCGATCACCTTGCGGCCCATCTCGTACTGCGGGTCGTCGGGGTTGCGCAGTGCGCCCTGCCAGAAGCCGATGTCGCCGGGCGGGATGTACATGTCGCGGGTCTGCATGCGGAACTCGCTCAGCGGCGGCGGCTGCTGCCCGGCCGCCGACGGCCGCTCGATGCGGAGGCGCCATCCGTGCAGCACGGCGATCCCGTTGCCGACGTTGCGCAGTGACAAGGCGAAGTACAGGACGGCGTCGGCCGGGCCCATCGTCCCGTCGCCCCCGCCCATCTCGGCCACGCCGCTGCCGCCGGGCACGCGCAGCCATTTGTCGTCGCCGAAGTTCACCTTGAGCGCGCTGTCGGTCCGCCGGGAGGGCGTGAGCAGCGGCCGCAGGGTAGTCAGCAGCGACAGTTCGGCCGCGCGGGCCGTCCGGTTGCCCGAACGGACCGCGGAGAACGTCGCCACGGCCAGCACGAGTGTGCCCAGGGCGGTGGCGAGGCTGGCTACCGTCGCCCAATCGGCGGCGGTCACCAGCGGCTGTGCACCTGGGCGCGGAAATACTTGTCGTACAGGTTCTCGATCGCGTCCAGCGCCGGCTGGCTCAGCGGCGGCAGGCCGGCCGCCGCGGAGTTCTGCCGGGCCTGATCGGCGTTGCGCGCTCCCGGGATGACGGTCGTCACCCCGGGCTGCTGGATCACCCACCGCAGCGCCGTCTGCGCGGGCGTCGCCCCCGGCAGGGCCAGCGCGGCGAACTCGTGGGCGGCGTCGACGCCGGCCTCGTAGTCAACGCCGGAGAACGTCTCCCCGACGTCGAACGCCTCGCCGTGCCGGTTGTAGGACCGGTGGTCATCCGCCGCGAAGGCGGTGTCCCGGGTATACCCGCCGGACAGCAGCCCGGAAGCGAGCGGTACCCGGGCGATGATGCCGACCCCGGCAGCGGCCGCGGCCGGCAATACCTCGTCCAGCGGCTTGCGCCGGAACGCGTTCAGGATGATCTGCACGGTTGCGGTGCCCGGGCGCGCGATGGCGGTCAGCGCCTCCGCACACGTCTCCACGCTCACCCCGTAGGCGGCGATGCGCTCCTCGGCGACCAGCGTGTCGAGCGCGTCGAAGACCGCACCGGAGGAGTACACCGGGGTGGGCGGGCAGTGCAGCTGGACCAGGTCGAGCGTGTCCACGCCCAGGTTGACGCGGGAACGGTCGGTCCACGCGCGGAAGTTGTCCAGCGTGTAGTTCTCCGGTACCTGGTCGACACGCCGGCCCATCTTCGTGGCTACCGTGACGCCCCCGCCGGCGTTGCCGGCGATGAACCGGCCGATGACGCGCTCGCTGCGCCCGTCCCCGTAGACGTCGGCGGTGTCGAGGAAGGTGACCCCGGACTCGACGGCCGCGTGCAGCACGGCCAGCGCGTCGTCGTCGCTCACGTTGCCCCAGTCCGCGCCGAGCTGCCACGTGCCGAGCCCGACGACCGAGACCGGCCTGCCTGTCCTGCCAAGTACCCGCTGCTCCACGACTCGCGATCCTAGCTGACCGGCCGGTGAGAAGGCGCGGTGGAAAGATGAGTCGTGTACCCCAGCCGCAGTCAAGGAGGACACACGATGAAGGCCGCGCTCTACGACTCCACCGGGTCGGCCCGGGACGTGCTGAAGGTGACCGAGGCGGAGCGGCCTGAGCCTGGCCCGGGCGAGGTCCGGGTCCGCGTCGAGGTGTCGGGGATCAACCCGACCGACGTCAAGTCCCGCAGCGGGGCGACCCCGCGCCCGATCGACGGGTTCCAGGTCCCGGATCAGGACGGGGCCGGCGTGATCGACGCGGTGGGCGCCGGGGTGGACCCAGCCCGGATCGGCCAGCGAGTGTGGCTGTTCCTGGCCGCGGCCGGCCGCAAGTGGGGCACCGCGGCCGAGTGGACCGTGGTGCCGGAACGCCAGGCGGTGCCGCTGCCGGGCGGAGTCAGCCTGGAGCTGGGCGCGAGCCTGGGGGTGCCGGCCATCACCGCGCACCGCTGCGTGTTCGCGGATGGCCCGGTGACCGGCAAGACCGTGCTCGTCGCGGGCGGCGCCGGTGCGGTCGGCCACTTCGCGATCGAGCTGGCCAAGCGAGCCGGGGCGCGCGTTGTCACCACGGTAAGCGGGCCGGGGAAAGCGGAACTGGCCCGGGCGGCCGGCGCGGACCTGGTGCTGAACTACCGCGAGCAGGACGTGGCCGGGCAGGTCCGGTCGTTCGCCGGCGGCCCGGTGGACCGCGTTATCGAGGTCGCGCTGGCCGCCAACCTGGAGACGGATCTCGCCCTGAGCGGCCCGCAGACGGTGGTCGTCACGTACGCGGCCACGCCCCCGGATCCGGTGCTGCCGGTGCGCGCCTGCATGAGCGTGAACGTCACGCTCCGGTTCGTCCTGCTGTTCGGCGTTCCGGCGGCGGCCGTGGACGAGGCGGTCGCCGATATCACGGCCGCGCTGGCCGCGGGCGACCTGACCCCGCTGCCTGCGCACCGCTTCCCGCTCGACGAGGTCGCCGCCGCGCACGAGGCCGTCGAGAACGGCGCCGTGGGCAAGGTATTCGTTATGCCCGGATAATTGCGCGAGGCGGTAAATTCCCCTATTTTCCGGTTCCGCCGAAGAAGATCTTCGCGCCGAGCCGGTCCTTCCGTCCGGTGCCGCCACAGGCGCGGCAGCGACGATACCCGTAGGTGTAAATGGCGCCGAAGTGCCGGCCCGTCATCTTGCACACGGGACAGCGCTTGAGCGGGTGAATGCGCAAGGAAATGAGGTAGCCGGCCCCCGCGATGAGGGCAATGACGATGAGCGTTGCCATGCGTGTTGCTCCCATCTGCTGCGCGTCCGGTATGCCGGGCCACCGGCAGCGGCAGACAAGGTGGAGTGGCGTGTAACCGCGAGCCGGCCCCGCCAGGCCGGCCCGGTCGTGCATGCCCCGTATATTGATGTAGACAGGGTAGACCCGTGCAATCTCAAATGAGAGCGATTTATTTAGATAAGTCGGGCGCAATTGCCGTAACCGCCGCATTGGGTGCCCGGGTAACGGGGTAACCCGGTAACCGGCGGCCCGCGGCTAAGCGGCGGCCGCCGGGCCGCTTCTACCGGTACGCACTAAGCGCCAGCTTGACGGCGAGCGCGAGGCCGGCCACGGCCACCACAGTCCGCAGCCCAGCGGGGGGCATCCGGCGGACGATTTTCGGCCCGGTCCAGCCGCCAATAAGGAAACCCGCCGCCAGCGGGACGACGAAGGCCCACCGCACCGGCGCGAAGATGGCGAAGCCGGCCGCGGCGACGAAATTGGCGAGCCCGCTGACGACGTTCTTGATCGCGTTGACCCGGGCCAGGGTCTCTTCCACCATCATGCCGAGCACGGCGAGCAGCAGCACGCCGCCCCCGGCGCCGAAGTACCCCACGTAGATCGCCGCCCCGAACAGGGCCACGTTTCCCGCGATGCTCCGCTCACCGTCTGGCCGGGGCGAGAGCCGCTTGATCCGCGGCTGGATGGCGAGCAGCACGGACGCGCCCGCGATCAGGAACGGCACGACGAGCTGGAACGTCTGCGCCGGGGCCAGCAGCAGGATCGCCGCGCCCGTCGCGCCGCCCAGCGCCGTCAGCGTGCCGAACCGGCGGATCCGGGCGCCCTGCCCGGCCAGCTCGGGCCGCGAGCCGGCCGCCGACCCCGCCCCGGTCAGCACCAGGGACACCGTGTTGGTCACGTTCGCCACCAGCGGTGGCAGGCCGAGCGCGAGCAGGACCGGGTAGGACACCAGCGACGCCAGGCTCATCACGGTGCTCACGATTCCGGCCGCGATGCCCGCCGCCAGCAGCACGAGCGCGTGAGTGAGGGTCATACCAGCTCAAGCATGCCGTGCGCCGCCCGCGCGCCGTCCGCCGGGGCCCGCGCGCTGTCCCTCGGGGCCCGCGGGCCGGCCCCGGGATTCAGTCCCAGCGCAGCGGCAGTGCGCCGATCCCGTAGATGCCCTCCACGCCACCCAGCTGGGCCGGGCCGTCCAGCGCCAGCCCTGGCATCCGGGGGGCCAGGAACGCGCCCCACGCCGAGAAGTGGATCGGCCTGGACGAGGTCTGACGCACCTCGCCCAGGCCGGGAAGCTACGCCGTGCCCTGCGCCTCGACGGCGACCGGCTGCCACTCCCGCCAGGTAGCCAGCCGCGACTCGTAGTCGGCGGTCGCGATGCCGAGCGGCGCCTCGCCGAAGAAGACCCGCAGCGGCGGGTTCGCCGCGTCGACGACCCGCAGGATGGCCTCGCGCGTCGCGACCGGAACACCCGGCGCCGCGAAGCGCCTGGCCCGGGCCTCGGCGGCCTGCTTGCGCACCACGTCGTAGGCGGGCAGTTCGGCCGAGTGCCTGGCCGACGGGCCGGCCCAGTCCGTCGCGTAACCGCCGGGCTCGATCAGCGTGACGTGCACGCCGAACCCGGCCACCTCCTGAGCCAGGCTCTGGCTCAGCCCTTCCAGCGCCCACTTCGAGGCGTGGTAAGCCCCGGTCGTCAGGAACGCGGAGATCCCGCCGATCGACGACACCTGGATGATGTGCCCGCTTCCCTGCTCCCGCAGGTACGGCAGCGCCGCCTGGGTCACCCACAGCGCGCCGAGCAGATTGGTCTCGAGCTGGGCCCGGATGTCCTGCTCGCTGAGCTCCTCCACCATGCCGAAGTGCCCGTATCCCGCGTTGTTGACCACAACGTCGAGCCGGCCGAAGTGCTCGTGCGCCTGGCGCACAGCGGCGAAATCGGCCTCGCGGTCGGTCACGTCCAGCTGGATCGGCAGCACGGCCTCGCCATACGCGGCTACCAGGTCGTCCAGGGTGGAGGTGTCCCGGGCGGTGGCCGCAACCTTGTCCCCGCGGTCCAGGGCCGCGATCGCCCATTCCCGGCCGAAGCCCCGTGAGGTACCGGTGATAAACCAGGTCTTCAGACCCATCAGGTCCCTTCCGTTCCGTTCGGTTCTTTTCCGGTGCAACAGCAGCCCGTCTCAATATGTGCCGGACCGGGCCGCCCGCTTAACATCCGGGGCCGCCGTGGGCGATCATGGTGGCGCCCGGGCCGGCCAGCCGGCCGCGGACCGGGCCGGTACTGGACGAGGAGGACCAATGATCTTCATCACCGCCAAGTTCCTGGTGCGTCCCGAGGATGCCGACCGCTGGCCCGAGATCTCCCGTGATTTCACCGAGGCGACGCGGAGTGAGCCTGGCTGCATGTGGTTCGACTGGTCCCGGAGCCTGGCCAATCCCGCGGAGTACGTGCTGGTCGAAGCGTTCCGTGACCAGGACGCGGGGGTCGCGCACGTGACGTCGGCGCACTTCAAGGAGGCGCAGAAGACGCTGCCGCCGCACCTGGCCGCCACACCCAAGATCGTCAACGTGACGGTCGAGCAGGACGGCTGGTCCGAGCTCGGCGAGATGGCGGTGCCGGGAAACTAGGCCGCCTTAGCCGCCCCGGGCACGCTGCCGGGCCGCCTCGTACAGCAGCACGGTCGCGGCGCTGGCGGCGTTCAGCGAGCTGGCCGAGCCCGTGATCGGGATCCGGGTGATCCGGTCGCAGACGGCTCGCCAGGCCTCGCTAAGCCCGCTCGCCTCGTTCCCGATCACGATGAGCGCGGGCCCGGTCAGGTCCTGGTCCGCCACGTCCACGTCGCCCTTCTCGTCGGCGGCCAGCACCGTCAGCGGCAGGCCGGCGTTGCGCTGGGCGTGCACCCAGGCCAGCACGCCGGCCGGGGACTCGTCCCGGACCACCGGCACCGCGAACAGCGAGCCGGTGCTGGCCCGGACCGACTGGGGGTCATACGGATCGGCGCTGTGCCCGGTGACGATGACCCCCGACGCCCCGAACGCGTCAGCCGACCGGACCACGGTGCCGATGTTGCCGGGGCTGGACGGCCGGTCCAGGGCCACGCCGAGGAAGTCCGGGGGCACGGCGATGCGCGCGTAGTCGTCGGCGGGCATCGCCACCACGGCGATCAGTTCCGGGACGCCGTTGGCTTTCCCGCCCAGTTCGCCGAGTAGCTCCCCGGCCATGGCGACGTGCACCGTGCCCGGGGTGGCCGCCTGGATCGACTGGGCCCATGCGGACAGCGGCCGGTCCGCGTCGTAGATCAGCGCCCGGATGGGCCAGCCGTGCCGGACCGCGAGCGTGACCGGGCGGACGCCCTGCACGACGAACTCCCCGGCTCGCTGCCGTTTCCTCCGATTGGCCAGCAGCGCCTGCCACTCCTGGAAGCGGGCGTTCCGCGTGGTGATCCGGAGCACGCTGCGGAGCCTACCGGCTCCCCGGCGCGACCAGGTTCGCGGATGCTGCACGCTCCTGCCTTCGCAGCGCTTAGCGTGAAGGGGAGAAATGGACATCCGTATCCGATGGGCAGCATGTGCTCAGCCCGTCGGTACGAAAAGTGCCGTAATGGCAGCAATGAGTAATAAGCCGCATGCGATCGGGTGGCGTGGGTATCCGGACGGTGATCTGGCCGGACGGGTCCCCGCGACCCCGGTGCGGCAGGAGCCCGACATGAACGAGCAGGTCCGGGACGGCGACCGGCGGCGGCACGGCATCGTGACCCCGCGCCCGGACCCGTGCGCGGAGCTCACGGGCGAATGGGCCTCGGCGCTCTCGGCCACCGGCGCCGGCCCCGGAGCCGCGGGTTCCCCGGAGCTGGCCGGCGTCCTGCGCCCGCTGGCCGCCTGCGTGCTGGACATCGCGGCGGGCATTCCGTTCCAGCCGCAGCGCGCCGACGGGATCGGCGCGGCGCTGGTCAAGGCGAACGTCACCGGCAGCGAGGCGCTCGGCCGCACCCTTACCGTCATCGGCCGCCATCTGGCCCGGGCGGGCGAGACCCCCGGCAGCACCCGGGTCAGCGCGGTGCTGGAAGCACTGGCCGGCGGGTACGTCCGGGCTCTGGTGGCGTATCAGCGGCGGCACGATCCGCTGACCGGGCTGGCCAACCGGGCGCAGTTCCTGGGTAACCTCGCCGCAGCGCTGTCCGCCGCGCCCGCCCGGCGGATCGGCGTCTGCTGCCTCGACCTGGATGGGTTCAAGCCCATCAACGACACCCTGGGGCACGCCGTCGGCGACGAGCTGCTGGTCGCGGTCGCGCGGCGGCTCGCGGTGCTCGCCGCCGGGCCGGCCGCCGCGGGGGCGGCCGCCGGGCCGGCCGCGACCCTGGCCCGGACCGGTGGTGACGAATTCGCCCTGCTGGTGACGGATTCCGGCGGGACCGATGCCCTGGTGGCGCTGGCCCGCGAGATCCTGGCCCGGATCGAGCAGCCGTTCACCGTGGGCGGCCACCGCCTGTGCATCACCGCGAGCATCGGGATCGCCGAGCGGCCCGCCGCCGGGACCACCGGGGCCGACGTGGTCCGGGACGCCGGGCGTGCGCTGCACTGGGCGCGGGCCGAGGGACCGGGGCGCTGGGCCGTCTACGACCCGGCCCGGCAGGACGGTGACTCCGCCCGGCTGGCGCTGACCGCCTCGATGCGGTCCGCGCTCGATGCGGGCCAGTTCAGCGTGGTCTACCAGCCGATCGTCCAGCTGCCGTCCGGTGAACTGCGCGGCCTCGAGGCGCTGCTGCGCTGGCACCACCCGACCCTGGGCATGCTTTCGCCGGAGGCGTTCATCGCGCTCGCCGAGGAGAGCGGGGTGATCACGCCGCTCGGCCGGTGGGTGATGCGCACCGCGTGCCGGCAGGCCGGCGAATGGCAGCGGGTGCGCCCCGGCTCCGCGCCGTTCATCAGCGTCAATCTCTCCCCGCAGCAGGCCCAGGACCCCGGTTTCGTCGGTGACGTGGCGCGGGTCCTCGCCGAGACCGGGCTGCCGCCGGATCTGCTGCAGCTGGAGCTCACCGAGAGCGCGCTCGTCGATGCGGACAGCCGCCCGCTGGAGACCCTGCAGAAGCTGTCCGCGATGGGCGTGCGGATCGCCGCCGACGACTTCGGCTCGGGCTATTCCAACCTGGCCTACCTGCGCCGCCTCCCGGTCGACGCGCTGAAGCTGTCCGCCTCGTTCATCCGGGAGGTCTGGCCGGACGGCCCCGCCGACGAGCCGATCATCACCGCCTTGACCGGCCTGGCGCACACCCTGGGCCTGGACGTGACCGTGGAGGGTGTCGAGACCAGCGAGCAGGCCCGCCGGCTGGCCGCGCTCGGCTGTGACACCGCGCAGGGCTGGTATTTCGCCACGGCGGTGCCCGGGGATCAGGTCACCGCCGTGCTGCGCGGCGCCGCCCGGCCGCGGTTTCCGCTGGCGTAGCACGGCGGCGTAGCGGGCTGGCGTAGCACGGCGGCGTAGCGGGCTGGCGCAGCACGCTGGAGCCGCCAGCTACCCCCTGGGTACTGTCATCCGGCCAGCCCGTCGTGAAGATGTGCATCGCGTTCAGGCTGTCGCCGACGCCGTTGCTGATCGCCGGGAGCGCGACCGATGCGACGGTCTTGCCCGGGTCAGCGGGACGGATAGACGCGGCGTACCGCGACCTTCGGTGACCTGGTGGTGTGCGTGGATGAGCCGGACGGCCTGGGCGTGTTCCTCGAAGTGGAGCGCATGGTGCCCGGCGACGTGCCCGGTGAGGCCGTGCAGGGTGAGCTATCCCGGTTCGTGGCGTCACTGGGTATCGGGGCTGAGCAGACCGGTCAGACCTACGATTCCCTGGAAGTCGTACTCGAACGGGATCTTCGTCACCGAGGAGTGCGCACGGTCGGCCATGAACTCCTGCGCCGCCGGCGGGATCGCGTGGTCGGCCGTTCCGATCACCGCCCAGCTGGGGATGCTCGCCCAGGCCGGCGGGCCTGACACCTCGGTCAGCGCGCTGGCCGCGATCGGCCGCTGGGTAGCGGCGAGTTCGGCTGCCTGGCTGGCCGTCCACGCTGGCCGAGTCACCGGGCCAGCCGGGTGCCATCGCGTTGTAGCCGGCCGAGCGATACAGCTCGACCCAGGGCTGCCGGGCATCGGAGTGGATCCCACAGGCCGTGGATGAAGACGACGGGGATGGGTGGTGCAGTCATGTGCGCCTCCAGGCGTTGCCAGACATGCCCGGGCCGTGGTCTTGTGGTGGATCTCGACAAGACCCGTGTTCTCCAACCCGACGGTGACATGGGGCATGCCGCCAAGCGTGCCGCGCGGCGCGCACGCGGCGCATGACTCGATCAAGTGATTAACCGCTGCCCGGACTCGATGTGGCGGGGGATGGCCGGGATGAGTGATGCGCCGCACCGCGGCGGACGCCGAGACTGGCACTCACCGCGCAATGACGGAGACGAAACATGAAGTTCGCGAACTACATCCGTAACTCCGCCGCCTGGCGCTCGCCGGCCCGGCGCGCCAGCTCGAGCCGGGACCGGATACCGAGCTTGGCGAAAACGTGGCGCAGGTGCGAGTTCACCGGCGCGGCAGGCGCGCGCCCGCGGCCAGTTTGGCCGTGCGGCCGTCGACGGTCACGAGGTTTTCCGTGCGCAGCCCGCGCAGCAGCTCGGTCAGCAGGAACGGCTGGCCGTCCGCCCGGCTGAGTACGTCCCGCAGCGCCTCATCGGGCTCGCCGCCGAGCATGTCACGGGCGACCTGCGCGACCGCGGTCTCGTCCAGGGGGCCTAGCCGGATCTCGGACGCACCCGCCGCCTCCAGCCGGTCGACCGCGTCCTGCGCAGCGTCTGCCAGCTCCCCGCGGCGCAGCGCCAGCAACCAGCTGATCGGGTGTGTGGCCAGCCGCCTGGACAGCGTGACCAGGGCGCTGGCGGTGGCGACGTCGGCCCATTGCAGGTCATCGACGACAACCAGCAGCGGTGCGCGGCTTTCTCGAGTGATTCCTGCAGCTCGCGCAGCAGCCAGAACCGCTGGTCAGGAGACTGGCTGAGTTCGTGGAGCCGCGCGGGATCGACGGGCGGCTCATCCGTGGAGACGAGGGCGTCCAGGATCGCCCCGAGCGGCACCGCCCGAGCCGCGGGATCCCCGCCGCCGCAGAACACCAGGATCCCGCTGTCCGCGGCCAGGCTTGCGGCCTCGGCCAGCAGCGTGGTTTTCCCCCAGCCCGCGGGCCCGGTGACGAGCACGACGCTGCCACGCCCGGCGCCGAGCGCGTTTAGCTGCCCCTGCAGCACGTCAACCTGGGGTTGCCGACTGCGCAATCTGGGGTGCACCGGGCCATCGTAATTGACATTCAGCCTGCCCGGCCTTCGGCAGCGCTGCTCTTCGACGGGCTAACCCCGGCAGGGAAAGACACCGCGACCGCGGGCCGTGCTTTGCCCCCGGATGTCCCCTGGCCGCGAGCACGGGGGCGACCGCTATCGCGAGGAAGGCGGATACGGTTCCCGTGCTCGCCGGCCTGGCAACGTTCATCGTGCGGAACCTGCCTTTCGTCCCTCAGGTCGCGCTGATGGGCCTGGAGATGACCGGCCTCGCCCGGCCCAATTCGGCGCTGGTCTGGGCTGACCCCGCCGATTACCAGGGCGAGCTTGCCGAAGCAGTCGGCATAGTCGTGACGGCGGGGATTTCGGCGCGGATCTACGACGGGCAGCTTCAGAAGGCCACGACCTCGGCTCCGATCGGCAGGTGGTCGTGGTAGTAGCGGGCGCTGCCAATATCCAGGTGGACGCAGCCATGCGAGGGCGTGGTGAGGCTGCCGCCGTGGAAGGCGATCCCGCCGGGGGCGAAGAACACGGCGTACGGCATCGGCTCGTCGTACTCGGTGCTGATGTAGTTCGGGCCGGCCTTCCACTGGACGTGGAAGGTGCCGCGCGGGGTCGCTCGCTGCGTGCCGGGCGCCCCGGGTTCCATGTGCACCGGTCCGTAGGTGATCCGGCCGTCAGACTGCAGCCAGGTTAGGTGGTCGCTGAGGTCCACGCAGGCGGACGCCGCGGCCGGGCAGGAACTGCGGCCCCTGGGACCGAGCGCCGGGGGCCCTGCGGCCGCGGCATCCGGCGTCGCGCGCGGGTTCGGCGACGACGGCATCTCGGTAGCCGCAGCCCCTCCAGTGAGGGATGGCCGCACCGCCCGGGACGCCGCGTTATCTGCCGGACGGCCACCCTGCCAGCCGGCCGCCGTAGTGCCCGCGACAAGCAGGAAGGCCAAGACGGCGGTCAGCCGGTAATCCCCCCTCGCCATGGCAGAAACCTACACAGAAGGACCCGTAACCGGCGGCCGGCGCGCCGGCCGCTGGCAGGAATCAGCAGCAGCGCGGGCTATGCCGTCATGCTCTCGTCGGCGTACCGATCGGTTACTTGTGCGCATCGGTCCTGGCGGATCACGGTCTTTGTTCTTCTGGGCGATCGGGCGGGCCCGGCGGTTCGGGGGCGTCGCACGCAGCATCGCAGAAGGGCTGGCGGGCGCTGCGAGTGCACCGGCACAGCGCCGCCCGGGTATCGGTCACCCAGCCGCCGGCTGCCTGTATCCGCAGATCACCGCGGAGGAGGAAAGGGCCGCGCTCGACGGCGCGGATAGTGGCCGGGACATCGGGCTGCTCATCGGCAATACCCGGTGCTTGGTAGTGCAGGGCCCCGGACGGGCAGCGGCCGATGACCTCGGCGACCAGCGCCGCGCTCGCGGCGTCCGGGGCGATCCAGGGCCGCTGCTTGCCATTGAATACCTCGGGAAGCCCGCGGAGGCACTCGGCGGAATGCCGGCATCGCTGCGCGTCGAAGTGCACAGTGATCTCGCTGCCCTGGTACGCCTTCCCCGGCCATGGCCCGGCTGACGGTGATCCTGGCTCGGCATCAGATGCTGACATGGGATCAGGCTAAGCTACGGCCCCGGTCCTGAGCAGCCCCGGCAACTGCGTGCCACGCGCGCCAGGCCCTGCACGGCGCACCGCACGCTCGCTCGTAGCGCGCCGCCAAGTCGCCGCACAACCGCTAACTGAGTGCGACGAAACAAGCGACCATCATCCCGTCGCCGGCCGCATGGCTGGCAAGCCCATGACGGGGCAGGCGTTCTTCGTGCTCACCGCGCTGGCCGGCGGCTGCCGGCCCAGCTGGCCGGAGATCGCCAGCGTGGCCGGCCTGGCCGCCCGGCTGTACCTGGGCGGTGCGGGCGCCCCGCGCCGGTACTTCGCCTGGGGGCAGGCCATGGTCCCGCACGCGTCGCGGTCCACATGTGCGCACGGTCGCGCTTTCTTGCGGGCGGGGCGAGAATCACTCATAGATGGAACCCGGGACGCAGTACGCCAAGTCGGGGGGCCTTCGCATTGCCTACCAGGTGATCGGTGCGGGGCCCGATCTGGTGATGGTCCCGGGGCTGACCTCGCACTTGGAGATCCAGTGGCGGGACCCCAGCTACCGCCGCTTCGTGCGCTCCTTGTCTTCGTTCTGCCGGCTGGTGCGGTTCGACAAGCCTGGGACCGGGCTATCTGACCCGGTGGCCGGGCCGCCGACGCTGGATCAGCGGGTGGCCGACCTGAGGGCGGTCATCTCCGCCACGAACTGCCGGCGGCCGATCGTGCTGGGCTTCTCCGACGGGGGACCGATAGCCATTACCCTGGCCGCCGCTCACCGGCGATCGGTCCGGGCGCTGATCCTTTATGGCACCTCGCCGCGCCGCCCGCCCAGCTGGGCGATGCGGCAGCTGCGGCTGATGGCGCGGCAGTGGGGTCAGGGCGACTCGCTGGGGATGTTCACCCCGACGCTGGCCGGCGAACTGGCACGCCACGACCGGGCCGTCTTCGAACGGGCCTCGGCGAGCCCCGCCATGATCAGGGCCCTGGTCGAGTCGCTGACCGTCACCGATGTCAGGAGCCGCCTGGCTGAGGTTGCCGTGCCCGCCCTTGTGCTGCACCGGCGATCGGATTTCGTGCCGTTCTCCGATGCCAAGCTCATGGCCAGGGGCATCAGGGGAGCGCGGTTCGTGGAGCTGGAGGGCAGCGACCATCTCCCCTGGGCCGGTGACGCCGGCAGCGTCCTGTCTCCCATTGCCGAATTCGCCGGTGAAGTCGCCGGACGCACGGGAGAGCGGGTGGCGGCGGTGCCGGCGGCCCGGACGCGGCGCCCCGCGACTGGCTGGGAGGCGCTGACCGGCGCGGAGCGGCGGGTGGCGCAGCTGGTGGCCGGGGGCCTGGCCAACCGCGAGGTGGCAGAGCGCCTCTACCTGTCCCGGTACACGGTGGAGACTCACCTGAAGCACGTGTTCGCCAAGCTGGGCGTGTCGTCTCGCGCCGAGCTTGCCGCCCTGGCCCCGCGAAATACCTGAACTCAGGGATGCTGGCCCATCCCCAGGCCGGCAAAGTTCCAGGCATGGACCGCATGACCGACGACATCGTGGTGGTCGGCGGCCGGTGCGCGGGAGCATCGGCCGCCATGCTGCTGGCTCGCGCCGGGCTCTCCGTACGGCTCCTGGAGCGATCTGTGCGCCTGGGCGACGTAGTTTCCGGTCATCTGATCAAGCCGGCGGGAGTTGCCCGGCTGCGCCGGTGGAAAGTGCTGGACGCGGTGCTCGCCACCGGCTGCCCCCCGCTCGACGACCGGGTGCTGTGGCTGGGCGGCCAGCCCCAGCGCCCGCCGGCGCCCGAACCGGGCACCGGCCCGATTGCACCGCGCCGGACGGTGCTTGACCCGATCCTGCTGACCGCGGCCGCGCAAGCGGGGGCCGAAGTCGAGATGGGGGTGTCCGTGCACGGCCTGCTCCGCGAGGGCGGCCGAGTCACCGGAGTCACGACCTCGGCGGGGGAACGCCGCGCCCGCCTGGTGATCGGCGCGGACGGCCGCAACTCCCGGATCGCCCGGCTGGCCGGGGCAAAGACCTACCATGACCACCCGCCGGTAACGTTCGCCTACTACACCTACTGGCGCGGCTGCCCGATCACGGGCGTGCACGCCTGGCTCGAACCCGGCCGGTTCTTCGGCATCTTCCCGGTCGGGGCCGGGCTCGCGCTCGCCTTCGTGCAAGGACCACGTGGTGAGTACCCCATGTTCCGCGGCGACCCTCTCACGGCATACGTCAGCGAGCTGCGGTCGCGTCCCGCGCTGGCCGGCCTGCTCGGAAACGCGGTCATCGCCGAACGGCTGCGCGGTACGGCAGCCCTGCCGACATTCTTCCGGATATCATCGGGGCCCGGCTGGGCGCTGGTCGGTGACGCCGGCCATCACAAGGACCCCGTCATCGCCCGCGGGATCGCCGATGCCTTCCGCGACGCGGACCTGGTGGCCTCGGCCGTCGTTGACGGCTGGCACGGCGACCTGGAGGCGGCGCTGGCCGAGTACGGGCGTCAGCGCGATCAGTGCGCCATCCCGCTCAGTGACGCGAACCTGCGCATCGCCCGGCTGGACATGGCGGCCGGGCCACTGGGTGCTGCCTGGTTCCAGATGAACGGGCTCGAGCAGGCCCTCGACGACCCGGCGGCCGTCGGCGACTAGAGCGTATCTCCCATATCTGTGACGTGGCGGCCGACCACCAGCACGAGCTTCCCGCGCACGTGACCGTCCTCGCTGACGCGGTGCGCCTCCGCGATCTCGGCGAGCGGGAAGGTCTGCGCGACCGGGAGCGAGAAGCGCCCGGACTCGATCAGCTCGCCGATCTCGGCGAGCGCGTGGACCGCGCGGCCAGCGTCCCCGCTGCTGAACGTCACCCCGTGCTCCTGCGCGCCACCGAAGTCGGCGATCGTCACGACGTGCTCCGGGCCGCCCGCGAGCTCGATGAGCTCGGGCAGGACGCCGCTCCCGGCGACGTCGAGCGCGGCGTCGACGCCGGCAGGCGCGAGCGCGCGAACCCGCCCGGCGAGGCCCTCGCCGTAGGCGACGGGCTCGGCCCCCAGCGAGCGAAGGTATTCCTGGTTTGCCGGACTGGCGGTGCCGATCACGCGCGCACCGCACAGCACGGCAAGCTGAACCGCGGCGCTGCCGACGCTTCCGGAGGCGCCGTTGATGAGCAGCGTGCTGCCGCTCCCGACGCCGAGCCGGTCGAGCGTGCGCGTGGCCGTCTCGATGGCGGCCGGCAGCGCGGCAGCGCCGGGGAAGTCAAGTGACGGCGGGATCGGCGCATAGCAGGACAGCACCGCCAGCTCGGCCTGGGCCGCCCCCTCGGCGGAGAAGCCGAACACGCGATCGCCGACGGCCACGTCCGCAACGCCCTCGCCGAGCTCGTCGACGACGCCCGCCGCCTCGTGGCCCATGGTCTGCGGGAGCCCTCCATCCATCAGGCCCGTGCGCTTCTTCCAGTCGCTCGGGTTGACGCCGGCCGCGCGCACCGCAATCCGGACCTGGCCGGGGCCCGGATGCGGATCGGGGAGATCCACGATCTCGAGGACCTCCGGCCCCCCGAACTGGCTGTAGCGGGCTGCTTTCACCATTCGCTCCGATCTCGACCTGGGGGTGTCGCGGTTGCTGCGCGTACGACAGTCTGCCAGCCTCGCGTGCCGGGCCCGAGCTCAGCGCCGCGCGCAGCGGGTAGGGCTGGCCGGTGTACTTGCGCGAGATGCGGTCGGGGCGCCACCGGGCAGGATGGTGGCCAGGTGCGCGTAGTTGGGCGCCTCGAACAGGGCGCGGACATCGGCTGGCAGCTCCATCACCGGTCGTCTCCTTCCTGTCCTTGCGGGTCACGGCGGACCTCTTGGAGCAGCCACAGGTTGCCGTCGGGGTCGGTGAACTCGGCGAACGACATGTAGTTCGCGCGATCCGGGTCCGGGCCGGGCCGCCACGCACCGCTGGCGATGTGGCGTATCTCGCCAACCTCGACGCCCCGGCTGGTCAGCTCGTCGCGGGCAGCAGCAATGTCGGCAACCACGAGGTGCAGACCCTGCTGCGAGCCCGGCTCGGCGACGGTGATGCCGGTGCCGAACCCGATCGAGCACGCCGACCCGGGCGGGGTCACCTGCACCACCCGCTGCCCCGGCAGGCCGGTCGGGGTGTCCACGAGCAGGTCGAAGCCCGCCTGCTCCACATAGAACCTCTTCGCCCGGTCGGGGTCGGAAACTGGGATGAGCACCAGTTCCAGCTCGTAGTCCACTGTCATCTCCTCCTTCTGTGGTGTCCCTATCCAAGGGGGACACCACCGAGACTCACACCACCAAGACTCGCGGTAAGAACGCGGGTGCCGCATCGGGCAGCGGACCTAACCCCGACGCCCAGCCTTAGACCCGCCCGGCAGGAAAACGCTTAGCCACCCTTAGCCAGGTCGCCAGGCTAATGCCCCGGGCAGCCGGCTAGCCCGGGTCGAGCAGGTGCAGCCGGTGCGCCGTGGCGGCCACCTCGACCCGGGAGGTGACGCCGAGCTTGCCGAGGATGTTGGACACGTGCACGCTGGCGGTCTTGGGAGAGATAAACAGCTCGGCGGCGATCTGCTGGTTACTCCGGCCGGCCGCGACCAGCCGCAGTACCTCCAGCTCGCGGGCGGTCAGCCCGAACGGTGCAGCCGGTCCGGCCTGGCCTGCGGCGTGCGGCAGGTCGATCCGCGCCCGCCGGGCGAGGCGGGTGATCTCCTGTTGCAGCGGCCGGGCACCCAGCCGTGCCGCCAGTTCCGCCGCCTGGGGCAGCCGGCCGGCAGCCGCGGCCCTGTCACCTTCGCCAGCTGCGGCGCGCGCGGCTTGGAGCAGCGCATAGGCCAGCGGGTAGGGCTGCCCGATGGCGTCCCAGGCCGCGGCAGCGGCATCCCAGGCCGCCAGGTCCGGCTGGCCTGCGGCCCGGGCGGCCTCGGCGATGAAGACCGCCGCATGCGCCCGCTCAACCGGGCCCGGCTGGATGGTACCTGCCGCCCGCTGTTCAAGGCCATCCCGGAGGGCGGCCAGATCGCCGGTCCGCCCGGCCTGGCCGGTAGCCGCCGCGTCGCCGCAGGCCCGCATCGCCGCGGCCAGCAGCGGCCACAGGTAGCGCGGGTCGCTTTCGCCGCGCACGCTCGGGACCGTGCCGGCCACGGCCAGGGCGCCGTCGAGATCGCCCCCGGCGAGCCGGACCTCGATGTCCAGCCGGGTCAGCGGGAAGGCCCGGTGCGTCTCGGCCTCGGTGGCGGGCAGCGAGTGCAGCTCCTCGACCATCCGGACCGCGGTTTCCTGGTCTCCCCTTGCGGCGGCGATCTGCCCGCGGCAGGTCAGCATGCATTCGCGCTCGAAGGGCGCCAGGTCCCGGCTCAGGCCATCGTCAATGATCTCCAGGGCCTCACCCCAGCGGCCCGCTGAGACCAGCGACTCGGCAAGGTTCCCGGCGATCGGCGCGGTCACGTACCGCGCCAGGCCAAGCTGGCCAGCCCGGCCGAGAGCTTCCCGCCCCGCCTCGATCGCGGTTTCGTGCTCGCCGCGGGCCTCCAGCGTGTTGATGATTTCACACCGGGCGAGCATCTCCAGCGGGCCGGACCCGATCCGCCGCGCCGCCCCGGTTGCGTCCTGCAGGTCCGGGATGATGTCACCGTCGTGCCTGCCCAGCTGGGCCAGGCAGATCTGCGCCTCGATCTGGTATCCCTGATCTCCAAGCCGCACTGCGAGTGCCTGCAATTCAGCAGCAAGCGGCCTTGCCTCCGCATACCGGTCCCGCATCATCAAGGCCCGGGTGAGCTGTCCGAGGATCCGGGCCCGCACCTGGGCGTGACGCTGCGCCAGGCGCAGCGCCGCCCCCAGGTCATCGACCTGCCCCGGCAACAGCAGCTGCTGCCGCAGCGCTGCCCGCAGCCGCAGGAGCGACGCGGCCAGCTCCGGGTCGCAGGCGTCATCGAGGCCGCTGAGGGCCGCCTCCACCAGCGGCAGGCCGCGTTCCGGTTCACCGGCGAGCCGCGCGGCCTCGGCCGCGATCTCTATCACCCCCACCCGGTCCGTGGCGACATGATCGGCCGCGTCTGGCGTCCCCTCCCACAAGTCGAGCACCAGTTCCAGCATCTGCAGCTGCTCCGCATAAGCGAATACTGCACAGGCGGCCCCGGCAGCGGCCCACGCCGCCCGCAGCGCTCGCCGGTACTCGCCCGCACCGCGCCAGTGCAGCGCCTGAGCGATCGACGGCAGGTAATCGAGGCTGAGCGACGGGTCGGCCTGCAGGGCCTCGGCGAATGCCCGGTGAATCCCGGTCCGCTCGCCCGGCAGCAGGTCCCACAGCACCGCCTCGCGGAACAGCTCGTGACGGAACGCGTAGTCAGTCTCCCCGGCCACCAGCACACCGGCCGCGACAGCGGGGCGGAGCGCGTCGTCGAGCAACTCGCCCTCCTGCCTGGTCACCACGGTCAGTAGCCCGTGCCCGATGCGGGTGCCGCCTACCGCAGCGGCCCGCAGCACCCGCTGACAGTCTGCTGGCAACTCGGCCACCGCGCCGAGCAGCAGGTCCCGCGCCGGACGGGGCAGGCCCGGCGTGAGCATGCCGTCGGCGTTCAGCAGAACCTCGGTGAACAACGGGTTCCCGCCGCCGCGCTCATAGACCGCGGTGGCGACCGCCGGATCCGGCGGTCGGCCCAGGATTGCCTCCAGCTGAGCGGCGACCTGGCCGCGGGAAAGCCGGTCCAGCTCCAGCCGGGTCACCCCGTCCAGACGGCCCAGCTCGGCCAGCAGCCGCCGCACCGGCCCGGCCTGGCCCAGCTCATCAGAGCGGAACGTCGCCACCAGCAGCACAGCCGCCTGCCGCAGGTTGCGAACCAGGAACGCCAGCAGCTCCCCGGTCGACCGGTCGGCCCAGTGCAGATCCTCGATCACCAGCACCAGCGGCTGCTTCGCGGCAAGCTGCTCCAGCAGGACAAGCACCAGGCCGAACAACCTCCCCCGCGCCATCTCCGGATCACCACCGGAAGACAGTGATCCGAGTTCCGGCACCAAGGCCGCCAGCTCGCCGGCGTCGCCGCCAGGCAGCAGCCCCGTCGTCCCGTCCACCCCTCGTTCCCGGACCAGCTCTCGCAGCGCCGCGGTGATCGGCGCGTACGGCAAGCCCGCCGCGCCCAAGACCACGCACCCCCCGGCCAGCACCAGCGCCCGGTCCCTCACCTGGGCGGTGAACTCGCTAACCAGCCGAGATTTACCGCCGCCGGCCTCCGCCCCGACCAGCACCACCTGCGGCATCCCGCCAGCCGCAACCTCCAGCGCACCCGCCAGCACGCCAGCCTCGGCCTCACGGCCGACAAGCACCGGGCTGACCCTGCGAGCGGACACATTCACAAGCATGCCAGTCGGCCGTCGTGGCTCGCCTGCCTGCCCGGCGGAACAGGGCGTGGCGCTGACATCGCGTTCCCGGATTCGCGAGATATATCGCGGGGTTAAACGCGGTACACGCTCTATACATACAAGGTGTACAATAGGTGTATGAGCAGGACGCGCACGAACATCGAGATCGAGGACACCTACCTGCAGGTCGTCATGGACCGTTATGGGCTGCGTACCAAGACGGAGGCCGTGGAGTTTGCCCTGCGGCATCTGGCTGGGCAGCCTATGACGCGGGAGGAGGCCCTGGCGATGCGGGGCGCCCAGGCCATCGCGGAGATCCCCGAAGACACCCGCCCCAAGGGGAGCGCGTGATCCTGGCAGACACCTCGGCCTGGGTCGAATACGACCGGGCCACCGGGAGCGCGACCGACCGGCGCCTCACGGAACTCATCGCGGCCGATGGCCCGGTCGCCGTCACCGAGCCGGTGATCATGGAAGTGCTCGCCGGGGCACGCAGCGATGCCCGCGAGGCTGATCTGCGCCGTCTTCTGCTGCGGTTCCACCTGTACCGCTTCGATGCGGTCGCCGACTTCGACGGCGCCGTGCACATTTACCGCCGGTGCCGGCAAGCCGGCATCACCCCCCGCGGCCTGATCGACTGCATGATCGCTGCCGTCGCCTGGCGGCAGCAGGCGGCCATTCTTGCCTGCGATGCTGATCTCGATCGCGTCGCCCGCGTTGCCGGGATCGAGCTAGACCAGCCGCCAAGGGCCGGATAGCCAGGTGGCGCTCCGCAAAGGCTGGGGCAGATTCGGGGCGTGTCACCCGCCAGGCGTGCGGAAGCGGCCGCACAGGGCGGCCTTCGTGGCCGGCCATTCGGCGGCGATGACCGAGAACATCGCGGAGTCGCGGAGCAGGCCCTCCTCGCCCGGCGCGTGCGACGGCGACCAGTGCCGCAGGACGCCTTCGAAGTTCGCCCCGAGGCGCGCGATGGCGCGGCGGGACCGCTCATTGCGCGCGTCGGTCTTGAAGTCGACCCTGACCACGCCCAGGGTCTCGAACGCGTACTCCATGAGCAGGAGCTTGGCCTCGACGTTGAGGCCCGTCCGCTGCGCCGAGGCGGCCAGCCAGGTCCAGCCGATCTCAACGGCGCACAACTCGGCACGGCCGGGCCAGAACCGGGGATCCCAGTAGGCCGTGCACCCGACCGCCCGCCCGTCGGCCAGCCGGATCTGGGCGAACGGGACCAGCGTGCCCCGCTCGGCCCGTTCGGCCTGGTCGGCGAGGTACCCCGCCACCTCTGGCCCGCGCGGCACGCGCGTGTACGCGAACGCGCCGCGGTCTTCCTCCGCGGCGGCCGCCAGGTCGGCAGCATGGCGCATCGATAGCGGTTCCAACCGGACCAGGGATCCGTGCAGGACCGGAACATCAGGCAGAAAGGTCATGGCGAGCCTCATCGATCCTGGCATTGGCACCTTGCGGCGAGCGCAGGTTGCCGGACCGTCACCGGCCCAGGTCCCTCAGATCCTCGGGATGATTGCGGATCACGCACGATATCCAACGGCCAGAGTGCCGTCAACGAGCGGCCAGGCTGGCGGCGAGCAGCACCTGAACGGAATGGCCACCAGGGTTCACCGTGGTCGTGGTGTCGACGGACAGCAGGCCGCTGAGCGTCACGGTGACCTGGATACTCTGGCCGGCTCCGATCGATCCCGAGGCGCGGTGCCGGGAAGCCCGTGCTGCCGAACGATGCCGCACGGTGCACGATGCCGGTACGCCGCGTCAGCGCCTCCGGCGTGCCGTCCATGCAGAGCGAGAGCACCTGGGTCCGCAGCCCGGACGGGAGCATGGCCACCGGCGCGGCCGGGCCGAGGAGCATGGCGGGCCATAGCTCGAGGCGCTTCCGCTTGCCGCACACCTCGCAGCGGTCGATGTGACGGCTGATCCGCTTGCGCATCAGCACGGTCATCGTGCCGTCCCAGCCGCGCAGCAGGTCGTCGAGCGCCGGGCAGGACTGCCGGCCGCCCCGCGCCACCAGCAGCGCGCCCAGCTCCCCGGCGAGCTGCCCGCGTTATGCCGCTTATTCCCGGGCCAGCTCGCCGAGCAGGATTGCCTCGTTGACGCAGCAATTACTGAGCTCGGCCAGATGCACGCTCTCGTTTTCGCTGTGCGCCCGGCTTTCCGGATCCGATACTCCGGTGAGCAGCATTTCCGCGTGCGGGAAGGTGTCGGCCAGCGCCGCCACCAAGGGGAGCGAGCCACCGCTGCCCGCGGCCACCGGGGAACACCCCCAGGTATGTGCGCACGCCGCCCGGAAAGCGTCGAAAGCGCCGCCCGACGCGTCGATCAGATGCGGGTTACCTGCATTCACGAACGTGACCGTGACGTCCGCTCCCCAGGGGGCCCGGGCCCGGCTGACGAAATGTTCTTCGATGGCGGTTCTGGCCTTGGCGGTGTCGTCGCCGGGGGCCAGCCGGATGCTGATTTTCGCGCGGGCGACCGGAACGAGCTTGTTCGCCGCGTCGGTGGTGGGCGGGGCGTCAATGCCGAGGACGGCCACGGCCGGGCGGCCCCATAGCCGGTGCGCGAGCGTGCCGGTGCCCAGCAGCGAGACGCCGGGCCGTACGCTGGCGAACCGGCGGATATCCGTTTCACTGACCTCAATGTCATAAGGCGGCCCCGAATGCAGGCCTTCGATAATGACGTTTCCGCGGTCATCATGCAGCGACGTGATCAGCCGGGACAGCGCCGTCAGGGCGTCGGGGACGGGGCCGCCGTACGTGCCACTGTGCACGGCGTGGTCCAATGTCCGTACCTCGACAATGAAGTCGATAATTCCCCGAAGCGACGTTGTGAGAGCAGGTGTGCCGAGCGTCCAGTTGGAGCAATCGGCCAGCACGATAACGTCGGCCCGCAGCAGGTTCTCGTACTTTTCCAGAAATTTTCCCAGGTTCGGTGAGGCGATTTCCTCTTCACCTTCGATAAACACCGAAACGGTTACCGGCGGCGTACCGTCCCAGGCTCGCAAAGCGGCGGCATGGGCGGCAATTCCGGCCTTGTCATCGGCGGTCCCGCGGCCAAACAGCCGCCCGTCGCATTCGGTGGCTTCGAAAGGGCTCGACACCCACAGATCCATCGCCCCGGGTGGCTGGACATCGTGATGGGCGTAGAGCAGAATCGTGGGCGACCCGGCCGGGCCAGATGTCTGCCCGAAAACGGCTGGATGCGCGCCGTCCACTTCCAGCAGCCGGACACCCTGAAGGCCTGACCGCTCCAGCCATGCGCCCGTTTCCTCGGCGGATCGGCGCACTTCATCTTCGTTATAGCCTTCGTAGCCTGCCGCGCTTACCGACGGTACGGATACGAGCCGTTCCAGGCCCTTTCGAACGTCCCCGAATACCGATTCGGCCGCCAGCCGAATGTCGTCCGGACCGGACCTACCGCGAGCCACTGGTACCAGTCGTGCCCTCGACGTTCCGTGTCAGCCGCCGCCCGTATCCCCGCCCGTATTCGGTTTCATCACCCACCATCCTTGCACCATACGGACACACCGGACGTCAATCAATGGGCACGTTCGTCTGGCTGCGCCGGATGATTCGACCACCGGCCGGCGGATAGCTCACGGACCAGCGGCTTCCGCCACGGCGAGGTAAAGTTTGTGGCCTCCCTGGGCTAACCAGGGAAAACGGGGGCCGTATGGCCAGCACAGCACCCACAAGTAGTTTGAGGCAGTAAATAAACCCTCTGTAACAAGAATAAAAAGTATTACCGCTACTAACTATGGCCACACATCCGTGACGTGACCGGTATCACATTTCGGACGCAGTGCGGGCGCGCCCGCCCGGCGGCGGTTAAGGATCCGGCGGGCTCAAGATAGGTCGTGGGGTAGTCCACGGTGCACACGAGGACGTCACGCTTGGCCCGGCCGCCGGGCGGCGGAGTGAGCGGGGTGGCCCCGTGCTTGAACTTTTCGTCCTCAAAAATCATCAGGTCGCCGGGGTTGAGCTGCTGCTGGAAAACGGGCTCGGTGCCATCCGGGACGCCGGGCCCCTGCCCGTCATTGTCGTACAGATACGATTCCGCGCCGTCGCCGTCCCGGTCCAGGACGTAGAGGACGATGAACTCCTCCTTGTCCTGATGCGGTTTCGTCACCACGTCCGTGTGTGTCCGGAACAGGTTGATGCCGAACGTTCCCCTGGCCTGTCTTCTGCCCTCCGGCACGAGGCTGAGGAACGTCTCAATGAGTTTTCTGGCCTGCCGGTCTTTGAGCAGTTCGATCCGCTTATGGATACGTTCGCCCTTGATGCCGGAGCGGTCACGGATCGCGATGGTCTCGTATTCGTCCAGGATCAGTTCGCCGTTGTGCCACGTGTAGAGGACGACATCCCGCGCGCGTTCGCGGTCGACCGGGAGGTCGCCCGGATCGTGCCGTAGCTGGCCACCGTTGAAGTATTCCTCGCGGAGATTCCATCCGCATTTTTCCGGCAGGCCGATGTCCCACTCATTGGTAACAGCGTAGCCGTGCTGAGTTACGTCTCTGTGAACTCTGCGCATCTCTGCGGACGGGTCCGGATACAATCCATCGGCCATTTGAAAGCTCGCTCGGCTAGGCAAACCCAGCCTACGAGCTGTAGCCTGGGGCGGAGCAGGACAGGAATACTCTAGTGGGTCCCAGCTCGCCGCACCTGTTGAATCGCGCGGCGTTTCGTTAAATCTGTATTGCGGCCCGGGGTATCATCACGGCCAAAGCATCAAAATGGTCACAGCTCGGCCTGCGATACGGGCAGGCTATCCCTGATGTCCCGGATGAGCGCGCGGGAATCCTCTTTGCTCAATGACGCGGCAATGAGGTCGTCGTGTGCTTTGCGGTACCCGGCGACCTCTTCCGCATCGCTGACGGTCCAGAAACCGGCCTGTGTTTCAATATGGACGAGGTCCTGTTCGAGATCCTCCGGATCCTCGTACTGGAAATACGCGTACATACATGTCATGGTTAGCGCCGGCCTGGCCGTGAACGGAAAGACGTACAGGCTGACATTTTCCTCGTGTGACCGGATCAGCAGCTCGTCGAGCTGCTCGCGGAGAATCCCGGGCGACCCCACGGTCTGCCGCAGCGTGCATTCGTGCGTCACCGCGACCAGCTTGAGCGGCGCCAGGCCATCGCGATACTTCAGCGCTTCTTTGCGTTTTCTGCGTATTTCCAGCAATTCGGGGATCTGGTCGTCCGGCCTGCGTTCCATATCGCGGTAGACGGACCTGGTATAGGCGTCCGTCTGCAGCAGTGCGGGTATGAAGGGCAGGGTGTAGACCCGCTCGACGGCGGCGTCCGCCTCGTACGCCAGGTGGGTGTCCAGGCGGAGACCTTCCCGGAGCACGTCGTCGTTGTAACCGGTCCACCAGCCGGTCGCCTCGGCGGCCTTGACCCACCGCTCCATCTGGGTGGCCATGTGCGTGTTCTCTTTGCCGTAGAACCGGACCAGGTCGCGTACGTCACGCAGCCGGGGCTTGCCCTCGGCATTCTCCAGCCGGGACAGCTTGGAGGTGCTGATCAGCAGCGCGTCGGCCACCTCGTTGAGGCTTTTGCCGGACTTATCCCGCCACTGCTTCAGGATGGTGGCGATCTTCCGCCGGGGGCCGAGCGGGCCGCTGACCTGTGGTGGCATGGGTCAGTACCCGGCCGGGACGCCACGGCCGGGCGGGCCAGGCGCATCGAGGTCATTACTGCCGGACGCTCCGGGCGAACCGCAACCTGGGAATCCCATGACGCAACCGTACTCCCCGACGACCCATGCTGCACTCAGCCCGGTCTGCGTGTCGTGCCGCAGCGGCGGCTTCCTGAGCAGCAACGCCGCGCGCCCGCGAGAGGAACGGGCCGTGACCACGGCGTGCGCGGCCGACCTGGGCTGACCGTGGCGGCGGGGCCTCATAAGCGACCGTCGTGGCGGTGCGGCTCCGGGTGCGGAGCCCTGTCCGTGCCGTAGCGCACTGCGGAAGTTTAACCCTGGGCGACCCGTAATGCAATCCCGTTTGTTTTTTCCCGCCATGGGAATCCCAAACGTAGAGTTTGCACGAGGGAGTTGCATGGTGGGCATCGCATTCAAGATCAGCCGAAGGTCGCGAGTTCCACGTCATCTCGTCGCGCCGGCGCAGGGCGTTCGCCCGGCCGGACACCCGGGGGCCTGCAGGGAATTTACTCTGGTCCAGGCCTCCTCCGCTGGGATTCAGCGCCGAGTCTTCCCGCTCTTCCGCATCACCATGAGCATGAGCATGCCCCGCATCACCACGAGCATGCCCCGCATCACCACGAGCCTGGCCCGCATCACCACGAGCCTGGCCCGCGTGATGGCGGCTGGGCTGGCCGCCGCAGCGGTCCTGCTGGGGCTGGCGGGCTGCATGACGGCCGTGTCCAAGGCCGACACGGCCGATGCGATCGTCATCGCGGCCACTGCGACCGCGAACGAACCGGCTCCCGCCCTGTCCACGGCCAATGCCGGGCTGCTGCAAACGGCCGGTGAGTCCCGTGCCCCGGCGGTTGCGTTCGTCCTCAACCCGGCCACTGGCCAGGCCGCCCAGTTCCCGCTCACCCCCCGCCGGCCGGACGGGCAGGTCGAGTACGGGCCACGCCGGTCTCAGCTGCTCGCGCAGAACATCTCGCGCATCGCAGCCCAGCTCGGCAGGGAGGCCGCGATGGGCCCGTTTGACCTCCTGAGCACCATCCTCACGGCCTCCAGGGTCACCTCGTCCCCGGCGACGATGCTGCTCCTGACCTCGGGCGTGACCACCGCCGGCGGATTCGACCTGCGCAAGGTCGGCTGGGCGGAGCCGCCCGCCACGGCCGCCGCCGACCTGAAGCAGCGCGGCCTGCTGCCCGACCTCGCCGGGTGGACGGTCATCTTCGCTGGCCTGGGCGAGACGGCGGGCCGCCAGCCGGCCCTGCCGCTGCCGCAGCAGACGACGCTGGCTTCCTACTGGCTGGCCATCTGTCACGCCGCGGGCGCCGCCGCCTGCCGCGTCGACAACACCCTGCGGCCGGTGCACGGCTCGCGCAGCACGGTGCCGGTGCCGGTCGTACCGGTCCCGGCCGTGCAGAGCATCACCGGGCCACACGGGCAGGAGAAGTCGATCGTTCCCGCGGACCTGCTCTTCGCCTTCAACAGCGCCACCCTGCTGCCCGGCGCGAACAGCTACCTGGCCCCGGTCGCCACCCGGGCCGGTGCCGGGCGCTTCTCGGTCTCCATCACCGGCCAGGCGTCTCCCGACGGCGGGAGCGCCTCCTACAATCTCCGGCTCTCAGTGTCGCGGGCCCAGGCGGTACAACGCCGCCTGATCACGCTGGGCCTGCCGGCCCGGCAGATCACGCACGTCAACGGAATCGGCACCGCAGGCCAATCCTGCACCGTCAACGGGACGCTGGACGAGGCTCAATGCGCCCAGCTCCGCCGCGTCGTGATCACGCTTTCCCCCACCGCCGCTGCCGCGTAACCAGAGAAGGACGGAGCAATCACCATGGGATCAGGCTTCCCGGCCGGACAGCAACCCCCTGACGGCCCTTCTGACCTCACCATCGTCAGGCCCGCCGGACCCGAGCCGCCGGATACCGCCGGCCCGGCCGGTCTCGGCCAGGACCTGGCCGAGACTGACCGGATCGCCCGCCGGCGCCCGCGTGGCCTGCTGCCGCTGACCCGGCTGCGGATCGGCGCCCGGAGATGGCCGCGGATGACCCGCCGTGGCGTCCGGGCTCTCGTCGCCGAGCAGGACGGCGCGTTCACGCCGCCCGATCCCGAGCGCGCCACGCACGGCGAGGAGGTCGTGCACAGCATCGCGCGGCGCCGGGCCGGCGGCGTGCTGCACGCGACCTTCCGCCGGCTGAGCCGGATGCTCCGGCGGACCGATCGTCTCCGGGCCCGGCGGGCGACGCTGCACGCCCGGATCGCCCTGCTCCCCGGCGAGCACGTCGCGCATCCCGACGGCATCCACCGCACGGTCGCGCAGACCGAGGCCGACCGGGACGCCCTGGCCGCCCGGGTGGACCGGGAGCGGAGCCAGAACTCCCGCAAGCACAATCGCCTGCCCCGCTGGTTCCGCCGCCTGCCACGCGTGGTGCTGGTCTTCGACTTCCTGCTGCTGCTCTACTTCCTGTCCGGCATCACCGATGTCGACTGGGGCAATCCGGAATCGCCGCAGCTGGCATTCGCGGCCGGCCTGGCCGCGATGATCACGCTCGTCTCCTACGGCTGCTTCGCCTTCGCCGGTGACCGCCTCCGGGCCCACAAGGACCACTCGGGCCGGATTCCGCTGGCCAGCCTGGACTGGCTGACCAGGCTCATCGTCATCGCCTGCTCGGTGGGCATCGTCGTTATCGGGCTGCTGATGTTCTCCCGGATGTGGTCAGAGGTTCTGCTCGCCCTGGGCAACGGCGCCACGACCACCGCGGTCAGCGTGGCCGCGGCCGTTACCGCGGTGAGCATCCTCGCGAACGTCCTGGTCATCGCGGTGCACGCGCTGGACGGGTCCGAGGAGACCGACCGGCTCGAGGCGTTCGGTGCCGCGGTCCGCCGCCCGGCCATCCGGGCGGACCGGATGCGGCGGCGCGCCGCCCGCCTGGAACACCGCATCGCGGTCCGCGTCCGGAACGCCCAGCGGGTGGAGGCAGCCGGCCGGGCCCGGGCCGAACGGCCATCCATGATCGCGGACGAGATCGTCACGACCGCCCGGGCTATCCATCGCAGCGCCGGCCCGCTCAGCGAGGCCACGATCGCCGCGCTGGGCCGGAGATCTGCCGAGCAGCGCCGGCCCGACCCGGTGACCGGAACAGCCGAACGGGCCCTGCGCGTCGCCGCCAGCCATAACGAAGGAGGCTTTACCGGAACTCACCCGCCCGCCCATCCGGTGCCCGCCCCGCGGCCCGCTTCTGACGTCTGACCCGGGGCCAGTTCACCGGATGGCCCAGCGCTCCCCGGCCCTTCCCGGGCCGGGGAGCGCTGGCGTCACAGGACCCCGTCGACCCGGTGGACCTCGCCGCAGGAGACGCCGATCGCCTCGTGGTGCTTGCGGATCGCGTCCTCGTCCGGGCCCTCCAGCAGGCAGTAGACCTTCCCGTCGGCGTTGTGGTACAGCTCGACCTGCCGGACGCCGAACTGGTCGGTCGCGCCGTCCCGCGTTCCCTGGGCGATCTGCTCGATGGCTTCGCCGGGCAGCTTCAGGTCCTCGTGGAAGTCCATGAACCGAGGCATGTTGTCGTCCCTCCATGCGGCGCACTGCACAACTGACGATCACCCTGTCATAGCGATTCCGTTACCGGAAGACCGATGAAAGAAGGTGACCCGCCTCGTTACATGGGGCATGACCGTCACCGACGTGTACCCAGCGACCGGAACGCAGCCGCCGACGCACCCGGAGGGAAGGCCGATGAGGGAGCCGGGCTTCGACCAGCTGCTGGAGCGCCACCGCCGTGAACTGCACGTACACTGCTACCGGATGCTCGGCTCGTACACCGACGCCGAGGACCTCGTGCAGGAGACGTTCCTGCGGGCCTGGCGGAGCCGGGACCGCCGTCAGCCCGGCAGCAACCTGCGGGCGTGGCTATACCGGATCGCCACGAACGCCGCTGACCGGGTGCGCGGCGTCCCGGTCAGCCGTCCTGGGCGTCGCGCTCGGTGAGGGCCACGACCGGGATGACCCGCGTGGTCTTGCGCTGGTAATCGGCGAACCCGGGGTAACGCTCGGCCTGGCGCGCGTACAGCGTGTCGCGCTCCGCGCCCTGGACCTCGCTGGCCTCGACGTCGAGCGCCTGGTCGCCCACCTCGATCCGGGCCTCCGGGTGGGCCCGGAGGTTGTGGTACCAGTCGGGATTGGTGTCGGCCCCCGCCTTCGAGGCGAACACGATGTACCGGTTCCCTTCCGGCAGGTACATCAGCGGGCTGACCCGCGGCTGGCCGCTGCGCGCGCCGGTCGTGTGCAGCAGCAGCAACGGCGCACCCTCGAAGTACCCGCCCACCTTGCCGTGGTTCGCGCGGAACTCGCTGATGACCTGCTCGTTGAAGTTGTTCGGCTGGCTCATGGATGTCCTCAGGAGGCGAGACGGATAGTGAACGTCTCCGGAGACGAGCGCGCCCGGACGCCGATTCATTCCATGATCGGCGTGGCTTTCCCGCACATCCGGCGGGAAACCGGCGCCGATCAAGAGCGGGGGCCGCCGGGCGACCCGGATCGGGGGACGGCCGCGCGGCCGGTCAGGTCAGCGGCCGCGGCGCCAGCGGGGCTTGCGCTTCTCCAGGAACGACCGCATGCCCTCGCGGGCGTCCGGCAGCTGGCTGGTGGCGGCCATGACCTCGATGGCGTAGGCGTAGGCCTTCGGCTGGTCCAGATCGATCTGCGCGTAGAGGGCCTGCTTGCCGATGCCCTTGCTTTCCGCGGATCCCCGGGTCACCCGGTCCAGCAGGTCCTGCACCGCCGAATCGAGCTGCGCGGCGGGCACCACCTGGTTGACCAGGCCCCAGTCCAGCGCGGTCCGGGCGTCGATGACGTCGCCGGACAGGGCCATCTCCGCGGCGCGCTTGCGGCCCACGTTCCGGGCTACCGCCACCATCGGGGTGTGGCAGAACCAGCCGCCCTTGCCACCGGGCGCGGCGAAGCCGGCGTCCTCGCTGGCCACGGCCAGATCGGCGCTGGCCACCAGCTGGCAGCCGGCCGCCGTGGCCAGCCCGTGCACCCGCGCCACCACTGGCTGCGGCACCTGCTGCATCAGCGTCATCAGCTCGGTGCAGGTCACCAGCAGCGAGCGGACGCCGGCCAGGTCGCTGCCCGCGACATCGGCGAAGTCATGCCCCGCGCTGAACACCGGGCCGTTGCCCGCCAGGATGATGCCCAGCGTGTCGCTGCCGCCGATGTCGCGGAACGCGCTGATCAGCTCGCGCATGTGCGCCAGCGACAGGGCGTTGCGGCGCTGCGGCCGGTTCATCGTGATGGTCGCGAAGTCACCCGAACGCCCGACCAGGATGTGCTCATACCCCATGGCAGCCTCCCGCCCGCAGCCTACGCCGTTCGGGGGCGGGAACTAAGGCCCCGGCGGCTACCTCATCGGGTACCGGCGGAAGCCGACGGCGTACTCGCACCCGGCGGCCAGCCCGGTGAACCCGGCCATGTTCTTCAGGAACTCGTCCGGGTCGAACTCCTGGCCCAGGCCCTCGATGTAGGCGCGGTGCTCGCGCAGCGACGCGACGCCCGCGTCGATGGTCGCGGTGACGTCGGTGAAGTAGTTCGGGTCCCCGGGCGAGGCCACGTACGCGTCGCGGATGCCGGTCCAGGGCGCCCCGTCCCCGGTGAACACCCAGCCGTTGGCTGTGTCCCGGCAGGCGTCCAGCACCGCCAGCCCGGCGGCCCGGTGGTCCGCATGGTTGACCGGCCCCTCCTCACCCCAGGTGAGGTCGAAGCTCATTGTGATGACGACCTCGGGCTTCAGCCGCCGGAACGCGGCGGCCAGGTCGCGGCGCAGCGGCAGCCCGTACTCCAGCACGCCGTCCCGGTGATCGAGGAACTCGACCTCGCTGACGCCGACCACGGCGGCGCTGCGGCGTTCCTCCTCGACCCGCAGCGGGCCCACCTCATCCGGGTGCATCCCCGCGATGCCGGCCTCGCCCCGCGTCGCCAGCAGGTAGGTCACCGTCTTGCCCTGCCCGGTCCACCGCGCGATGGCCGACGCCACCCCGTACTCCAGGTCGTCGGGGTGCGCCACCACGGCGACGGCCCGGTCCCAGTCTTCCGGCAGCGGTTTCATCGGCCTGCCTCCTCGTCGGCGTCTCCTGCCGCAACTGTCTCACGGGCGACAGCGCGGCCCGGGACGTCCCGGGCTGCGCTGGGTCAGTCGCCGGTGGCGGGAGCGGCCTCGCCGCAGCCCTGGTCGGCGGCCTCGCATGCGGCGATCTCGGGGTCGTCGGGGCCCGCGCCGGGCGCGTGCCTGGCGTCGTAGGCCGCCTGCGCGGCGTGGATGTCGGCGACGTGGCCGTCGGCCCAGTCGATGAGCTGCTCGATCGTGTGAAGTAGCGTGGCGCCCATCGGCGTAAGCTCGTAATCGACCCGCGGCGGGATCACCGGGTGAATGGTGCGCCGGACCAGCCCGTCGCGTTCCAGCCCGCGCAGGGTGACGGTTAGCATCCTGCCGGTAATCCCCTCGATACTGCGGCGCAGCTCACTGAACCGGTGGCTGCCCTGGCCCAGCCGGTCGATCACCATGACGGACCACTTGTCGCCAACCCGGTGCAGCACCTCGCGCGCCCGGCAGCCCGACAGCGGCGGCCGCGCCGAGCGTGGGCGGGACGCACCCTCGCCCACCTGCGGTGTCCCGTTGATGTCGGTTACTGCCATGTAACTAGGATACAGCCGATCCGCCGAAACTTGAATCTTCAACCGAAAACTTGACGCTTCAAATAGTTAGTGGTTACTATAAAGAACCTAAGCACAGCCGAGAACTACGCGAGCAGAGAACGAAACGATAGGAGAGGCCATGAGCACCGCCGCTACTGAGATCCCCGGTTACGTCGCCGGCACGTGGGCGATCGACCCCATCCACTCCGAGGTCGGCTTCAGCGCCCGGCACATGATGGTCAGCAAGGTCCGCGGCAAGTTCGAGAAGGTGGAGGGCAGCTTCACCACCGGGCCCGACCCGCTGCAGTCCACCGTGACCGCCACCATCGACGCCTCCTCGATCACCACCAGCCACAACGACCGCGACAACCACGTCCGCAGCGAGGACTTCCTGCACGTCGAGAAGCACCCCACCATCACCTTCCAGTCCACCGGCGTGCGCCAGGACGGCGACGACTTCCTGCTCGACGGGAACCTCACGATCAAGGAGGTCACCCGCCCGGTCACGCTCAAGCTGGAGATCAACGGCTTCGGCCCGGACCCCTTCGGCGGCACGCGGGCCGGCTTCTCCGCCAAGGGTGAGATCAGCCGCAAGGACTTCGGTGTGAACTTCAACGGCGTGATCCCCGGCACCAACGGCGCCGTGGTCAGCGACAAGGTCTCCCTGGACCTCGAGATCGAGGGCGTCCTCCAGAAGTAGGGCCCGCCGGGTCATCAGCCCCGCAACTGCGCCACGATGGCGCCACCGCTATAACGTCCACGGTGGCGCCATCGTCGTCGTCGGCGGGCCCCCGGGGGGACGGGGGCGGGCGGCTAGCCCAGGCCGGTCTTGTAGGCGGCGCTGACGTCCGAGGCGGTGATGTGCGTCGGGGCCAGCCCCCACTTGTTCGTGATGGCCGCGGCCGCCTGCCAGTCCGCGGCCGGCATGCTGCAGCCGGTGTCCACCCCGGCCGTCGCCGAGTCGTCGATCACCGACGGGCTCAGGCCGCTGCTGTAGATGTTCGCGATGTCCTTCAGGGCGGCCGGCTGTTTCTGGCTCAGCGCGGCCTGCCCGGACTCGACGGCCTGCAGGAACTGCCGCACGGCGGCCGGATGGGAGCTGGCGTAGCTTTCCGACGTGGCCAGCACGTCGTACTGGATGTTGGCCAGCTCCGGCTGCGCCGAGGTGTCGAACGCGATCACGCCGGAATGGTCGGCGAGCGACTCCTGCGGGATGGGGACGTCCTCGAAGTACCCGGCAATCTCGCCGTGCGCCAGCGCCTCGACATCGGAGCTGCTCTGAATGGCGATCCACGGCGCGACTGCGACTTTCCGTAGTCGTGCACGCCGGCGTGCAGCGTCGTCCGGTGATCCCAGAACGCGATGTCGCCGAGCGTCCAGTTCCACCGGATGACGAATTCCGGCTTGAGCTGCTGCCGGAAGATGAGGCCCAGGACCGCGTCGCTCTCGTCCTTGGACAGGCCCTGAATGCGCAGGGTGTGCTGCGCGCTCGCCCAGTAGTACGCCCGGCCCGTATCGGCAAGCCGGCGGACCAGGGGGTGGATGTGCGGCGACAGCTGTTTCTTCTGGTCCGCTAGCTCCGCCGCGCTCAGCGGGCGGCCGAAGGTTGCCTCGTACCGCCGGGACCGCTCCTCGTCGCCGAGGTAATAGTCCGGGTGCACGTGGTAGGCGTACAGGCCCTCGAGCAGCGTCTTGACCGGCTCGCTCAGCGCCTCATAGCTCGCCACGAGGTCCGCCCACATGGTGTCACCGCCCACGCTGGGCAGCTCGAGCATCTGAAGCATCGCGAAGGAGGGCTGGTCTTCCCGGTACATGAGGTCGCTGTGGAAGTGCGAGACGACCTTGATGTCGGTCAGGCCGCTCTGCTCGTACTCGTGGTCGAACCGGTTCGGGCCCTGGAACGGAGCGCCGAAGTACGACGCCAGCCGCGCGTGCTGGTCCTCGTCCAGGTGCTGGCCGGTCAGGAACAGCACCTTGTATTCCAGGATGGCCTTGCTGAGCTGATCGACCACGTCGTCGTCCAGCGGGTCCCGGGCGTTGAGGCCATCGACCCGGGCGCCGAACGACGGCGTAAGCGGGGAGATCTTGACTGCCTGCAGGGTCGACGACATGCCGTTTCCTTCCTCGAAATGAAGCCGCTGCGCTGGCGATAGCCATTCCGGGAGGCGCGTCCCTCCCAGAGGGACATCGGTTAGTTAGTCGGAACGTAATATGGTTAGACCTTCACGTCAAGATTCCGCCGCTACCTATGGCGAGACGGTTGTAACCGGCCAGCGAGGCCGGGCGTCCGCCGCTCCGGCCGGCTCCGGCGCAGCGGCCGTGGCGTCCCACCCCGGAGGCGGTGTTCGCTGCGGCGGCACGCGGGGACACCGCCGCGGTGGAGACCGTGCACGCGATCGCGGCCCGGTTCGCCCGGGGGCTGGCCCCGGTCCTGCTCGTGCTCGACCCCGATCTGGTCGTCATCGGCGCCGGGGTCCCCCGGGCCGGATCTGCGCTGCTGCAGGCGATCGGGGCCAGCGTGGGCCCGCTGACCCTGATCCGGCCGCGCCTGGAACTGTCCCGGCTGGGCGACGAGGCGGTGACGCTGGGCGCGGTGGAACTGGCGCTGGCGGACGCCGAACGGAGGCTGCTGCCGGCGAGGACCGTCTTAAGATGGCGCTACCCGGCGATCCCCGTTCGAAGCGCGCCCGGTGATTCCGCAGCCAACGGAGGCGAGTGCGATGCCCTCAGGACCCACCTTTGTAATCGTCGGCGCCTCACTCGGCGGAGCCAGGGCGGCGGAGGCGCTGCGGGACGGCGGCTTCGAGGGCCAGATCGTGCTCATCGGCGCCGAGGAGCACTACCCATACGAGCGGCCGCCGCTGTCCAAGGGCTACCTCCAGGGCAGCGACGAGCGGAAGTCGATCTTCGTCCACGACGACGACTGGTACGCGGCCAACGCGATCGACCTGCGGCTCGGCACCTCGGTGACGGGTATCGACCGGGACCTGCGCCAGGTCGGGTTGGTCAGCGGGGAAACCATCGGCTACGACAAGCTGCTGCTGACCACCGGCGCGCAGCCGGTCCGGCTGCCGGTCCCTGGCGCGGACGCGAACGGGGTCATGTACCTGCGGACGGTGGACGACAGTGACCGGCTGCGCGAGACGCTGGCGGCCGCGTCGCGCGTCGCGGTCGTGGGCGCCGGCTGGATCGGGCTGGAGGTCGCCGCCGCAGCCCGGAACGCCGGGGTGGCCGTGACCGTCATCGAAGCAGCGGAACTTCCGCTGCTGGGGGTGCTCGGCCCGGAGGCGGCCCGGATCTTCCTGGACCTGCACCGTGAGCACGACGTGGACTTCCGCCCCAGCGCGCAGGTGACCGAGATCCAGGTCAGCGCGGACGGGGCCACCGGGGTCCGGCTGCCCGACGGTACCTCGATCGGCGCCGACGCGGTGATCGCCGGGATCGGCGTAAGGCCCGTCACCGGGCTGGCCGGCGCGGCCGGGCTCGACGTGCGGGACGGGATCGTCACCGACGCGGCGCTGCGCACCTCGGACCCGGCCATCCACGCGGCCGGTGACGCCGCGCTGGCCTACCATCCGCTGTTCGGCACGCACCTGCGCGTGGAGCACTGGTCCAACGCGCGGCACCAGCCCGTCGCCGCGGCGCGCTCGATGCTGGGCCAGGAGGTGGCCTACGACCGGTTGCCGTACTTCTACAGCGACCAGTACGACCTCGGCATGGAGTACACGGGGTACGTGCCGCGGGGCGGTTACGACCAGGTGGTGTTCCGCGGCGACGTCGGCAAGCGCGAGTTCATCGCGTTCTGGCTGTCCGGCGGGCGTGTGCTGGCCGGCATGAACGTCAACGTCTGGGACGTCACCGACCAGATCGGGCAGCTCATCCGCGACGGACGGCCCGTTGATCCGGGCCGGCTCGCAGATCCGGGCGTTCCGCTGGCCGAAACGACCGCGGGGTCCTGAGCGCTGCCCGGTCCGGTTCTCCCGGGCCGGGCAGCGCTCAGCGCGTTCAGCGGCCCAGCCGGTGCGCGGTCCGTTCCAGGTGCTCGCGCATGATCGTCGACGCGGCGGACGTGTCACGGCGGCGCACAGCCTCGATGAACCTCTCGTGTTCCTGGGTGCCGAGGATGCCCATTTCCGGGGCGGCGTCCCGGGCCCGCTGCAGCGACATCAGCAGCGGCCCGCGGAACGACTCGATCATCATCACCACGGCCGGGTTGTGCGTGGCCTGCGCCACCCGGATGTGGAACTCCAGCGACATGTCCATCGAATAATCGCCGGCCGTGATGGCCGCCTCCGACCGCGCGCAAATGCCTTCCAGGTCGGCCAGGTCTTCCTCGGTAGCCCGCTCGCACACCAGCGGGACGATGCCGGTCTCGAGGATCATCCGGACCTCGGTCACGTCGGCCGCGCTGATCACGGACAGCGTCAGCAGGTCGGCGAGGCCTTCCCCCACCCGGTCGCTGGACGGCACGGTGACGAACGCCCCGCCCCGGGCGCCCACCCGGATCTCGACCAGCCCGCTGGATTCGAGCATCCGCAGCGCCTCACGTACGGTGACCCGGCTGACGCCGAAGCGCTCACACAGATCCCGTTCGGGCGGCAGCCGGTCGCCCGGCTTGAGCTGCCCCTGCCGCATGAGCAGCCGGATCTGCTCGACGATGATCTCGGAGATCCGGCCCACGCTGACCCGGCTGAACAGGCCCGCCTGAGCCGGTTCGGGGACCTGCACGGGAGGGGAGACCCGCGCGGGCGGGGTGGCAGCCGGGGAGGGGACAGCGGCCTCCCTGGGCTGCACGGTTTCGCGCGACCCGGCCATCCGCCTTCCTCCTTAGGGATGAGTGCTATGTGACGTTCGCGAGTTGTGGCACGATACCCGCGTCAAGCGACGCGGCTTTACGGACACAGTTAAAGCGCTCACTTTATGTTAGGGATTATGGTTCGGCCAATCAATGCGGGTTTCCGCTGAACACTTCCGCGTTCTCCCGTGTTCCTCGCGCCCGGATCCCTGCCTTCCGCCGAACGTCCGCCCCCGTTCCGGCCGCCCGTGGCTCCAGCGCACCAGAACGCTCCCGAACCCGCCCCGCCTCCGGCGCACATAGGCCCGGCGCCGTCACGGACCGGCTCACCTCCCCGGGAAGGGGACCGGCACCGGCGGGCAGCCCGCCCCAGTGTTCACGCCCGCGCCGCGCCCCCGCACCGGTACGAGGTTGGGCAGAGTTTCCCGCAGATTGGCCTCGTCGTTTTTTTAGTTGGCAGTCTCGGGCGTGTCGTCGTGGTCCCTGTTTTCGCGCCCTGTTATGCCGGTGCGCCCTGTTATGCCGGTGATGATGATGCCGCGGGCGGCGGCGAGTTCCCGGAAGCGATCAGCGGAGATCCGGGGAGTGCCGGCGCGGGCGGTGATGCCGTGTTCTTCCAGAAGGGGGATGGCGCGGCGGGCGGCCTCGCTGATGGTGGTGCGGTCGGCGCCGAGGACCTGGCTGAGCGTGTCCCAGGTGATGCCCAGCCGCTGGCGGCAGGCGGCGGCGGCCACGACGGCCTCGAACGGGAGCTTCCAGGGAAGGCCGCCGCTGGTCTTGGTGCGGCGCGCGCCGCGGGCCAGGTGCAGGCGCTGCTCGCGGGCGGCCTGCCAGGGCACGGCCACGGCGGCGAGCAGGGCGGGGAAGTCGGTGACGCCGGCCAGGGCGGCCAGCGCTGCCAGCAGGGCGGGGTCCGGGCCGGCGGGGTCCGGCTCCGGCTCCGGCCCGGGGGCGGGCCGGGGGGCGGGCAGGACCGTGTAGTTCCATTCCCCGTGCGTGTCCTGCCGGCCCAGGATGCGGTCTTCGAGGTATCTCATCCGCTCGTCGCTGATCTTGATCCCGCCGGGGTATTGGTTCTCATCCAGGACGGCGGTGCATTTCAGGCCCTCACCGGTGATGGTGGCGGCGATGCCGGCCACCGCGTCTTCGGGGGTCATCAGGGGCCGGGCGCGCCAGGTGCGGGTGATGTGGCAGAACAGCCGGTGCTCGATCTGGTTCCACTTGGAGGTGCCGGGCGGGAAATGGCACACCCAGATCTCCAGCCCGGCCTGTTCCGCGAGCCTGGCCAGCTCGTCCTTCCACAGGCGGCACCGGTAGCCATTGGATCCGCCGGCATCAGCGGTGACCAGCAGCCGCCGCGCCCCCCGGTAGCGCAGGCTCCCCTCGCGCTGCCACCACAGCCGCAGCGCGCTCACCGCGAACGCGGCGGTGTCATGGCTGGTGCCGACGGACGCGAACCCGCGATTGGCGGCGATGTCGTACACCCCGTACGGAGTGATCTTCCCCAGCTCCTCATCGGGGAAGTCATGGCCGCGGACCTTCACCGGGTCGCCCTTGCGCCGCCAGGTCCGGCCCGCCCGGCCGAACGGGCCGATCAGCTCCTCCTTCTTCTTCGCATCCACCGACACCACCGGGTCCCCGGCGGCCCGGAACTCCGCGATCATGGCGTTGATGTGGCGGAACTGGGCGTCCCGGTCCGGATGCTGCTTCCCCTCCAGGACCTTCGCCATTCCCTGCAGGCTGTAGCCGTCCTCGCGCATCATCCGCGCCAGCGCGTCCTTCTTGCACCGCAAGCCCCGCACGGCCATCTGCTGCTCCAGCTCCCGCAGCGACAGCGAGCACCACGTGATCTCCGCTACCGGGTCCCCGCGCGTGGCCTCTTCCAGCAGGCCCCGCAGCGCCTCGCTTAACCTCGGCTGCGCCTCCTCCGCCTTCTTCCGGCCAGCGCCCGGCCGCCGCGCCCGCCCCGGCACCGGCTCCGCGCCGCCGGCCAGCTCTCCCGCGCCGGCCATCACCGTCGCCCGCGACACCCCGGCCGCTCCCGCGATCACGGCCACCGCAGCCGCCAGCCCGCACCCCTCGCCAGCCGCGTACGCCCGGGCCTCCGACCCCAGGTACAGCCGCCACGTCCGCTCATCCATATGCGGCCGGACCTCCGCGAACTTGCCCGCCAGCACCGCGACCGCCGCCTCGCCAGGACCCATACCACAATCATGGCCGCCAGATCCCGCAATGTCAGGTAAATAACCGACGCGTCCATAGGGATGCAGAACAATCCCTGCCCAGCCCGGCCGACTCGTCGGCTGGTCATCGAGTGGACGGCTCGACTCGAAGGCACCAGGTGGACGCGGACAGCGTGACCGACCACCCCAGCTAAGGAAGGCAGGCACCGAGGAAGGCACACCGCCCGCAGGCCGGGGCCGATCGCGGCCGCACTCGTCCCCGGCCGCGCCCACAGGGCACGGAAGCAGCAGCAACCAGGAGGACGGCCCGCCCGCCCACCCCCACCGGCTCCGGCCGCACGGACCCCCATACCCAGCCGGGCCCCGCAGAAGACCGTCATAGCGCCCTGCGGGCCCTATCTTCTAATGCGGCGCCTGACGGCACCACGCCACCATGCCGGACATCCGTCCCCGGGATTCCCGGCATACCCTCCGGCGCGCCAGGCTGCTAAACATGAACGCCGCGCGCCCCCGGCACCGGCCATCCAGCCAGCAACAACGCCGGTCCCCTACCGGACCCAGGGCAACAGCGCCCAAATCTGGCCTGGCCCGCGGCACCGACTCCAGGCAGCCGGATGGCGTTCGCGCCTCGTCCCTGAGGCGTATTAACCAGGAACCGCACCCACCGTGGAGCGCGGGATCTCCCGGTATCGGCAGGGCATGAGCTGGCAGCACGCAAAGATATGAAGCTGAAGACCTGGACACCTTACATATGCGCATACGCGCGGACACGGATGGCGAATGACGGAGCAACCCGACGACGAGTGGAAGCGGAAGAGGTGTGAAGAGGCCGGATGCATCGGCATACGCCTCAATCGGGCTAGGATTTGCCTGGCCCATGCCCTGGCCCCCGATGCCAGCACGGAGGAGCGTGCCGCCGCGCTGCGGATGGTCGGAACCGGCGTTATCGACGCACGCGGGGTACACATCACGCATGATGTCCTCAAACAGATCCTCAAGGCTGCCCCGTGTGGGGACAACAGCGAGCCGGTAATCAAAGGCTGCAAGTTCGATAAGGCGGTCTTCGGCCGCGGCGTCTGGTTCACCGGGGTGATCTTCAGCGGCGACGCCTGGTTCAGCGGGGCGACCTTCAGCGACAGCGCAGCGTTCGACCACGCGAAATTCACCGGCGACGCCGGGTTCGGCGGGGCGACCTTCAACCGCCACGCGGGGTTCCGCGGGGCGACCTTCAGCCGCAGCGCCGGGTTCCGCGGGGCGACCTTCAACGACAACGCCGAGTTCGACCAGGCGACCTTCAGCGACAACGCCGAGTTCGACCAGGCGAAATTCACCGGCGACACCGGGTTCAGTGAGGCAAGGTTCACCAGCGGCGCCGCTTTCAGTGGGGCGACCTTCAGCCGCAGCGCCGGGTTCCACTGGGCGCGGTTCGTCGGCAGCGCCGATTTCGCCAAGGTGAGGTTCAACGGCAGCGCCGATTTCGCCGAGGTGAGGTTCGACGGCGGCGCCGATTTCGCCGAGGCGAGGTTCGACGGCGCCACCGGGTTCGACAGGTCGAGGTTCACCCGCGGCGCCGATTTCGACAGGGTGAGGTTCACCAGCGACGCCGGGTTCGGTCAGACAACCTTCGGCGGCGACGCCAGGTTCCGCGAGGCGAGGTTCACAAGCAGCGCCGATTTCAATGGCGCGACCTTCAACGACGCCGCCAGGTTCGACAGGGCGAGGTTCGAGCAAGCGCGCCAGTTCGGCCCCCTGCAAGCCCACAGGAACCTGGTACTGGATGAAGTTCAGTTCGCGCAGCCGGTTCAGATCGAGGTCACCTCGACCGGTGTGTGCTGCCGCCGCGCGCAGTTCCCTGGCGGCGTGCACTTCCGGTTGCGGTGGGCCCGCGTGGTGCTGGACGACACTGACCTTGCCGCACCGTCGATCCTGGCCGGTATTCCGCGCCCGTCCAAATCGGAGCTGGCCTGGCCTGCCAGATCGGAGCTGGCTTGGCCTGGCTCCGGCAAGAGCCTGGCCTGGCGTGTGGAGGACCCCGCCGGAGCCTTGGAGCAGTCGCTGGAAGGCGAGATCTCCGAGCGACCGCAGCTGGTGTCGTTGCGGCGGGCCGACGTGGCCGGGCTCGGACTGAGCAACGTCTCGGCGGCCAACTGCCGGTTCGCCGGCGCGCACAACCTGGACAAGCTGCGCCTGGAGTCCGACGTTAGCTTCGCAACCGCCCCGGTGCCAGTGGGTCTGGGCAGGCGGAGGTGGGGCGGGCGAGAAGTGATCGCCGAGGAACGGACCTGGCGTGCTAAACGGTCTCGCCGCCATCGCCGGTCGTCTCAAGACGAGCATTCAGCGCCGGTCAGGGCTCAGCGCGTAGCGCACGACCGGGCCGACGACGATCCAGGCGGAGCGCTCAGAGTCGCCCAGGACGTGCCTGCGGACCATCGCCGCAACCCGAACAACCACGACCACTGGGACGACCCGCCGTGGCCGAGCTGGCTGGACGACCCTCGCCCCGAGGCGCTGGACCCCAGGCAGATCGCCGGGCTGTACCGGGCACTACGCAAGGGACGCGAGGAGGCCAAGGACGAGCCGGGCGCCGCCGACTATTACTACGGCGAGATGGAGATGCGCCGCGCCCGTCCGAGTAGCGGCAGTAACCCCGCTGGTCAGTCCGGCGTGACCGCGCGGGGGCGGGTGGAGCGCGGCATCTTGACGGCTTACTGGCTGGTATCCGGCTATGGCCTGCGTGCGTGGCGGGCGGTGGCCTGGCTTGCTGTAGTGACCGCGCTTTTCGCGGTCGCGTTTCACCTGGTCGGCTTCGCCGTCCCGCCACGTCCGGTCTCGTACTGGACGAGCCTGCTGTATGCGTTCCACGCCACCTTGTCCCTCACCGACAACGCGGTCACGCTGACCGCATGGGGCGACCTGCTGCAAGGCGTCCTGCGCCTCACCGGCCCTGTACTGCTCGCCCTGGCCGTGCTCGCTCTCCGCAGCCGCGTGAAACGCTGAGCGACACGGTTCAATGCATCGAGCACGCGAAGGGATACTGCGGGGAACTCTGCCCAACCCGGCACCGGGGAGACGAGGGGGCGGCGGCGGCCACGTCCACGGCGCGGGCGGCCTCCGGAGGCAGCACGGCGCGGGCCGGGGCCCGCGCCCGCCCTCACACCGGGCGGGGGCAAAGCCCGCAGCTCACCCACTTCTGACACACGCTTAGTCCCAGGGCCGCTGAGTTCCAGGGCCGCTGCCCTGCCAGTGGCAGCCGTCGCCTGACCAGTACCGCGCGCGGACTTCTCTTGCGTATCGCTAACCCTCTCCCGCATAATGGTATGACCTTAGTCCTCGACGGGACTCGACAGGAGAAGCTGGTGACGCATCCGCAGCCCGGCGCCCCCGCCCCCGTACCCGGCGGTCCGGCCCCCGCTCCCGCTCCCGGCGGGTCGGCCCCCGCTGCCGGCCACGCCGCCGACAACGTTGACGCGCTTATCGTGGGTGCCGGTCCCGTAGGGCTGTACGCCGCCTATTACGTCGGTTTCCGCGGCCTTTCCGTGGGTGTGCTGGATTCTCTGCCGGAGATCGGCGGCCAGGTCTCCGCGATGTACCCGGAAAAGCTGATCTACGACGTCGCCGGCTTCCCGGCGGTACGCGGGCGTGACCTGATCGCGCGGCTGGCCGATCAGGCCGCTCCGTACGCCCCGCGCTACATCCTCGGCGAGGAGGCCCGCTACCTCGACTACGCCGCCGGCCAGCCGGTCGTCACCACCTCGTCCGGGCTGCGGGTGCGGGCCCGGTTCGTCGTCGTGACCGGGGGGATCGGCACGTTCACGCCCCGGCCGTTGCCGGCGCTGGCCGGATTCGAGGACCGGGGCCTGGCCTACTTCGTGCCAGAGCCGGAGGAATACCGGGGCCGGGACGTGGTGATCGTCGGTGGGGGTGACAGTGCCTTCGACTGGGCGCTCACGCTGTCCCCGGTGGCCCGTTCCGTCACCGTGGTGCATCGGCGTGCCGCGTTCCGCGCGCACGAGGGACTGGTCCGGCAGGTCCTCGACCTGCCGGTGCCGGTGGTCACCAACGCGGAGGTCGTCGCGGCCCGCGAGCGGGCGGGCCGGATCGAGGCGGTCGACGTCCTGGACAAGAAGAGCAAGTCGGCCAGCCAGCTCACCGCGCAGGCGGTCATCGCCGCGCTGGGCTTCACCGCGGACATCAGCGCGCTGGAGTCATGGGGCCTCGAGTGTGGGACAAGCGGCTGCGGGCGGCGCGGAAACAGTTCGGTGTCGTTCCCGGCGGCATCAAGCACCACCACACCTACCCGCTGACCGGCGTCGGCGATCACCTGCAGGCCTTCGCGGCGGCGGGGTTCAGCGACGTCGAAGTGGCCTGGCGGGCCTTCTTCACCTGCTTGTTCATGGGCCGCAAGGACTCCTGAACGAGCCCTACGGCCCGCAGCGCCGGCTCCGGATGACGGGGAAGCCGGATGACGGGGAAGCCGGCTGACAGGGAAGACAGGACAGCGATGCTGAAGCAGGAAATCAACGAGCTGCTCACCCAGACGGGCCCGGGTACGCCGATGGGCGACCTGTTCCGCCAGTACTGGATTCCCGCGCTGCTTGCCGCGGAACTGGCCGAGAACGACTGCCCGCCGGTCCGGGTCAAGCTGCTGTCTGAACGGCTGATCGCCTTCCGGGACACCGAGGGGCGATACGGCCTGATGGACGAGTTCTGCGCGCACCGGGGCGTGTCCCTGTGGTTCGGCCGCAACGAGGAGTCCGGGCTGCGGTGCACGTACCACGGCTGGAAGTACGACGTGAACGGGCAGTGCGTCGAGATTCCGTCCGAACCGGACGAGCGGCAGAGCAGCCTCTGCCGGAAGATCAAGCTGAGGAGCTATCCGCTGGTCAAGATCGGGGACGTCCTGTGGACGTACATGGGTGACCCGGACACCACCCCGGACCTGCCCCAGTGGGAGTTCGTGCGGGTGCCCGACGACCAGACCTTCACCTCCAAGCGCTGGCAGGAGTGCAACTGGCTGCAGGCGCTCGAGGGCGGCATCGACTCCAGCCACGTCTCCTGGCTGCACTCCGGCGGGCTGAAAAGCGACCCGCTGTTCAAGGGGGCCCGCGGCAACAAGTACAACCTGGCTGACCGCAAGCCGTTCTTCGAGGTGGTCGAGTCCGACGGCGGCTTGTTCATCGGGGTCCGCCGCAACGCCGATGACGACCACTACTACTGGCGGATCACGCCCTGGGTGATGCCCAGCTTCACGATGATCCCGCCGCGCGGGGACCACCCCGTGCACGGCCACTTCTGGATCCCCATCGACGACGAGAACTGCTGGGTGTTCAGCTACGACTACCACACGCTGGACGCGCTCTCCTCCTACGCCGGGGACGTACGCGGCGCCCAGCACATCCGGGGCGACGCATGCCGCCCGCGCTGAGGCCAGCCGTCATCCAGGAGGTGAGCACGTGCCTGTCGCCGACATCGGCGGGATCGCCACCCGGTACGAGGTGGCCGGATCCGGCCCGCCACTGCTCATGTTCTCCCCGGGCGGCTTCAGCGCCGCGGCGGAGAACTGGGCCACGTTCGGCCTCTATCAGCGGCTCCGGCTGCTGGACCAGCTGACCCGGAGCTACACCTGCATCACGTTCGACCGGCGGGAATCGGGCGCGTCGGGCGGCCGGGTGGAGCGGATCACCTGGCGGGATTACGCCGCCCAGGGCAAGGGCCTGCTCGACCACCTGGGCATCGGCCGGGCGCACCTGATGGGCGGCTGCGCCGGATGCTCGGTGGCCGCCGTGTTCGCGGTGGCCTACCCGGAGGCGGCCGCCTCCATGGTGCTGTATTCGCCGGCCGGGGGAGCCCGGTACCAAATCCGCCAGCACGCGAGGTTCTCGCAGCATCTGGCCTTTGCTGCCGAACGGGACTTGTCTTCGGTCGCCGCCCTGGCCAAGGCCGGCCCGGATAGCTTCACCCAGGACCCGCGGGTCGGCCCGTGGGTGACGGTCATCCGCTCCGATCCCGCGTTCGCGAAGGAATACGCGGGCCTGGACGCCGGCCGGTACGCCACGATCGTGGCCGGGATGGCCCGCCTGCTGTTCGACCGCGACACCGTGCCCGGTCCCGAGCCGGAAGACCTGCTGGGCCTCGGCATTCCCGCGCTGGTCGTTCCCGGCCAGGACGCCTCGCACGCCACCTCCGCCGCCCGGTATCTCGAAGAGTGCCTGCCCCGGGCCGAGTACTGGGACGTCCCGGTCAGCGAGCAGACCGTGCAGACGGCCCCGGCCCGGATCCTTCGGTTCCTCGCCTCGGCCCGCTCAGCCTGAGGCTGCCCCCGGCCGCCCGCGCCCGTTGCGGCCGGCCCGGGCCCAGGCAGGGCTGATGGTGACGGCTCAGCGGCGGCGGCTCAGCGGCCGCCCCTGCTCCAGGCGGCCGTGCTGTGGCTGCAGGCGGCGTACCGCACCGAGGCGCTGACGACGGCCTGGTCCGACGGCAGGCCCGGGCAGGCGTTACCGGTGGCGACGACCGTGACCATGAGCCAGAGCGCGCCCAGCACGCTGAGCGCCACGATGGAGATGATCTTCGCCCGCCTGCTGGAGATGACCTCCATCGCCGGCCCGGCCTCCCGCGACGCCAGCTGGCCGAAGGCCGCGAACATCGATTTCAGTCCCGGATCCGCCTTCTGCAGGGCCTGCTCGATCTGGTCGAGAACCTGTTGCTGGCGCTCAGGCAGGCTCATGTACTTCTCCGGTGCGTCTTTGGCTCCCGCGGCCATGCCGTCCGGCACTCGTCCCTGCTGAGGCGGCTCGGACGAGCCCCGGCGGCTGCCGTTATCAACTATGACATGCCCCCGGAAGCCGGGCCATTCCGCCCCGCCCTCGCCCCCCTATGGGCAGACTCCTGGGTCGCATGTGCCAGAGAAACTCTGCCCGTCAGCGCCGGCCGCGAGAGCCGGGCGGCTTGGCGGGCGCGGGGGCCCTGTTACCAGGCGGGTGCGGAAGTGATGATGCAGATCCTGCGAGACTGAGGCTGACGTGCCGAACCACTCGACCAACGCGGCCGCGCCGCGGGCTGACCGGGGGCTGCCAGATGGAACCTGCCGCGACGACGTCCGCTGCACCGGCATCCACGCTTGAGCGCGAGTCGGTGGAATTGCGGGCGCGCCGCCTGGCCGCCGCGCGCCGCCGGGCGACCGCTTTCCTCGCCGCGGTGACGGCTGTGTTCGTGGCCGTGACGGTGGCCGGCGCCCACGGGACTTTCCTTGACTACGTGCAGGCCGGCGCCGAGGCGGCCATGGTCGGCGGCGTCGCGGACTGGTTCGCGGTGACGGCTCTGTTCCGCCGTCCCCTGGGCCTGCCGATACCGCACACCGCGCTGATCGTCGAGCGCAAGGACCAGTTCGCCGCCACTCTCGGCCAGTTCGTCCAGGAGAACTTCCTCAACGCTGATGTTCTGGCCGATCGGATCCGCTCCGGCCGGCTCGTTCCCCGGCTGGCCGCCTGGCTGGCCGACCAGGCCAACGCCGCCCGCTTCGCCGGTCACGCCGCGGATCTGGTGGTCACGCTGGCCGAGGCTCTCCGCGATGAGGACGTCGAGCGCGTGCTCACCGCCGAAATGACCCGGGCGGTGGACGCCGTTGAGGTGGCGCCGCTGGCCGGGCGGGCCCTGCGAGTCATCATCGCGGGCGGCCACCACGCCGAGCTGTTCAACGCCATGGTGGCCGGCGCCGACCGCTATCTCGGCGATCATTACGCGGAGATTCGTCAGCAGTTTGAGTCCGAGTCACCCCGCTGGATGCCCGGTGGGGTTTACCGGCGCCTCTTCGACCGGCTGTACACCCGCCTGCGCCACCGGCTGGTGGCGATGACCGCCGATCCCGACGACGGGGCCCGGCGTCAGTTCGAGGCATGGATCGCCGGGCTCCCTCACCGCCTTGAGACATCCCCGGAGCTGCGCGAGCGCGGGGAGCAGCTCAAGCGCGATGTGCTGGGCAGCGCCGGGCTGCGGGACTGGTCCTCGTCGCTGTGGAAGAAGGCCAAGGAGACCCTGCGGACCCAGGCGGCCGACCCGGAGTCCGAGCTGCGCCGCCGGCTGGCCGATGTGCTGGCGGCGGCCGGCCGGCGGCTCGGGTCAGACCTCCAGCTCCAGGAGGGCGTCGAGCGTATGGTCGAATCAGGAGCCAGGGCCCTGGCCGATCAGTTCCACGACGAGCTCGCTGACCTTGTCACGGGGACCATCCAGCGGTGGGACGCCGCGGAGACGTCGAGCCAGCTGGAGCTGCTCCTCGGGCGCGATCTGCAGTTCATCCGCATCAACGGCACGGTGGTAGGGGCAGGCGTGGGACTGGCCTTGCACGCCATTACCCTGGCCCTGGCATAATAGTCCGCCCGACGGGACCTCCCTAGTGCTAGCGGCGGGCAGCCTGCTGCCTGCCTCAGCTGAGCGGCTCGCCGCGTTCCAGCGCCGCGATCTGGTCCAGCCGCCGCTGGTGCGGGCCGCCCTTGAACGGGGTGGCCAGCCACAGTTCGGTGATCATCTCGGCCAGCGGGGGCGCGACGATCTTGGCCCCGATGATGAGCACGTTCGCGTCGTTGTGGGCGCGGGCGATCTGCGTGGTGAGCAGGTCGTGGCACACGCCGGCCCGCACCCCGCGGACCTTGTTGCACGCCATCTGCTCGCCGGACCCGGACCCGCCGATGATGATGCCCCGGTCGGCGTGCCCCCCGGCCACCCGATAGCCGACGTCGGCGCACAGCGGCGGGTAGTCGACGGTAGCGGCGCCATTCGTGCCCCGGTCGTCGACGTCGTGACCGCGCTCGGTCAGCCACGCCGCGAGCTGCGACTTGAGCGGGACGCCGTTATGGTCGGCGGCGATCGCGATCCGCACGGTGCCTGTCCTTTCGCCGGTGCGGCCGCCCGGCCAGCGGGGCCAGCGCCCCGGGCCGGTCAGGCCGTCAGGTCGTGGGTGCTCTCCGGGAACAGCTCTTCCGCGGTCCACGGCTTGTCCAGGATGTGCTGGCTGACCGTGTGCCGGACAAGCTGGTCGATCATGGCCCGGTTCGGCGTGATGCCGTAGGGCAGCGGGTCCGCGCCGGTCAGCTCCATGACCCGCGCGTACATCCGGTCGGCGGGGCCGGGATCGGCGATGCCGCCCGCGCGCAGCCGCGCGACGTACTGGTTCTTGGCCTCCGCGTACGCGGCGAACAGGTCCTCCGCCAGCCCCGGGTGCGCGGCCAGCAGCGAATCCTTCACCACCACCAGGTGGTTGATGGGGTAGAGGCCGTGCTGGCGCAGGGCGTCGTAACCGGCCTGCTCGAGGTGATCGACGTCCAGGCCGAGGACGCGCTCACCCGGATCATGGCCATCACCGCCGGCCGAGGCGTCGATATCGTGCTCGACTGCACCGCCGGGGCCGGCACCGGGCCGGTGCTGCTCGGCATCGACGCGCTGAAGCGGCGCGAGGGCACCCTGCTGATCCAGGGTGAGCTGGCCGCCTTCCCCGGCTTCCCGGTGAAGAAGATCACGGAGAAGGCGATCACGATCAAGAGCGCCCGCGGGCACAGTTTCCGCGCCTGCGAGCTGGCCGTCCGCCAGCTGGCGTCCGGGCGCTTCCCGCTGCAGGAACTGGCCACCCACCGGTTCGGGCTGGGCCACGCCGATCAGGCTATCCGTGCGGTCGGCGGCGAAGCCGGGGAAGATGTGGTGCACGTATCGCTGCTGCCGTGGGAGGACTGAAATGCCAACCGTCGTGCGCAACATTCCCCGGGCCGGCCGTGCGGTCACGGACGCGTTCGCTGAATTCGGCGTGGCCACGACGCACGAAGCGCAGGGCCGCACCGGCCTGCTGGCGCCGTGCCTGACCCCTATCTATCCCGGGGCCCGGATCTCCGGGACCGCGGTCACCGTGAGCGTGCCGCCAGGTGACAACTGGATGATCCACGTGGCCGTCGAGCAGTGCCAGGACGGCGACGTGCTGGTCGTCGTGCCGACGTCCCGCTGCGACGACGGCTACTTCGGTGAGCTGCTGGCCACCGCGCTGCAGGCGCGGGGCGTGCGCGGCCTGGTCATCGAGGCGGGCTGCCGCGACGTGCGCGAGCTGGCCGGGATGCAGTTCCCGGTCTGGTCCCGCTGCGTCTCGGCGGCCGGGACGGTCAAGGAAATGCTGGGCGACGTCAACCTGCCCATCGTCTGCGCCGGGCAGCTGATCCGGCCCGGCGACGTGATCGTGGCCGACGACGACGGGGTGGCCGTGGTTCCCCGCCGGGACGCCGCCGGCGTGCTGAAGGCCTGCCAGGCGCGGGCGGACAACGAGGAGCGCAGCCGCGCGCGGTACGCCGCCGGGGAACTCAGCCTCGACGTGAGCGCGATGCGGGAACGCCTCGCCGCCGAGATGCTCGGCGCGGTCCGCGGCATCAACCCCGACTCCGGCTCCGCCTGGGACGACACCAGGAAGTACGTGGACAAGGCGGGCCTGAGCGAGGCGGGCCTCCGCCAGGTGTTCGAGCTCAACGCGCGCCGGGTCTACCCGCACCTGGCCGCCCGCCTGCCGGGTACCGGGGACGGTCACGGTGCCTGACGAGAGCCAGATCCCGGCGCTGCGCGATGCCGTCGCCCGGGCCTGCCGCATCCTGGCCATGGAAGGGGTTGCCGACGGCGTGCTCGGGCACGTCTCGGTGCGCATCGGGGAGCGCCGGATGCTGATCCGGGGGCGCGGCCCGGGCGAGCACGGCCTGCTGTTCACGACCATCGACGACATCCGCCTGGTCGACTTCAGCGGCGCCGGCGACGACCCGGCGGCCGGTTACTCGATGGCGAACGAACTGCCCATCCACGGCGAGACCTTCCGCGCCCGCCCGCAGGTCAACGCGGTCGTGCACGCGCATCCGCCCGCCGCGGCGGCCTGCGGCATCGCCGGGCTGTACCTGCGCCCCATCGTCGGCGCGTACAACATCCCGGCCATGCGGCTGGCGGCCGGCGGCATCCCCGTCTACCCGCGCTCGGTGCTGATCCGCACCCCCCAGCTGGCCCGGGACATGCTCGCCTGCATGGGGGACCGGCCCGCGTGCGTGCTGCGCGGCCACGGCGTCACCGTGACCGGCGAGACGCTGGAGCAGGCCGTGGTCCGGACCCTCAACATCGAAGCGCTGGCCGCCGTCACCCTCGCCGCCGCCTCGGGCGGGCACCCGGCGCCGGACATCCCGGCCGAGGACATCGCCGAGCTGCCCGACCTGGGCTCCGCCTTCAACGACCTGGCCGTGTGGCGCTACTACTGCGCTAAAGCCGAACGCGAGGGCCTGTAACCGGTCCCGTTCCGGCTGAGGACCGTTCCGGGGGCCGCTGTCCTACGTCCCGTCACGCCATTGGCCCATGGCGAGGTCCAGACGGTGCCCCGCGCCGGCCGCTTCCGCCCGCTCCAGGGCGGTCCTGGCCAGTTCCAGGTCCCAGCTGCCGACGCCGTGCGAGCAGAACACGGTAATCGCCCCCGAGTCCGGCCGCGCCTCCGGCCGCGCCTCCGGCCGCGCCTCTGGCTGCGCTGCCGGGCCGTCCAGGGCCGCCCCCAGGTGCCGGACATCGTCCCAGGCCAGAGCGCCGTCGGCGACGGCGGCCCGCAGGTCGCCGCTGTGCGTGCGGGCCAGGTCGAGGTCGTCGGTGAAGACCGCGGCGGCCCGGGCGAACAGGTCGGTGTCCGCTTCCCGGCGGTCGGCGTGGCTCGAGCCGGCCAGCACGACGTGCGTGCCCGGCCGGATGCCGGCGCCCCGGATGACCGGGTCACGGGCCTTGGTCGCCGCGGTCACCACGTCCGCCCCGGCCACCGCGTCCGCGACCGCGGCGACCGGTGTCGCGGGCAGGCCCAGGCCGTCGCGGACCCGGGCCGCGAAGCCTTCCGCGCGCTCGCGTGTCCGGCTCCACACCAGCAGCTGGCCGATCGGCCGGACCCGCGACACCGCCTCCACCTGGGTCCAGGCCTGGTACCCGGCGCCGATACACGCCAGGGTGATGGGCCCCGGCCGGGCCAGCGCATCGGCCGACACGCCGCTGGCCGCGCCAGTGCGCAGCCGGGCCAGCGTCTTGCCCGCCACCACCGCGCGCAGCCCCTCGTCCCAGCTGAACACCAGCGTCCAGTGCGCGCGCACGCTGCCGGACACGTAGACGGTCGCCCCGTGCCAGGTCCGCACGGCGTCGTCGTCGCCGCCGACCGCGCCCGCCGGGCCCTCCGCGCCCGCCGGGCTCCCCACGGCCGCCCCCTCTCGCCCCACGCCACCCGCCAGCCCCACGGGCCACGTGCGCAGCACGGCCCCGGTGGAGTGCAGCGTCTGCCCGTCCAGTGACGCGCGTTCCTTGGCGAGGTTCCGGGCCGTGCCCTGGTACACGTCCAGCAACGCGGTCCGCACCGCGGCCAGCGCCGCGTCCATGTCCAGCAGTTTCGCGATATCGGCTTCGTCGAGCACGAGCATGAACGGGCCTCCTCCGGCCGACGTCAGGGCAGTTCGGGGCGGTCGCCGAAACCCTGCGTGAGCTTTCCCGATGACCGCTGCCCGGCCCAGGCGGTCTCCGGCGAGCAGCCGTCCAGGAACGCCCGTTCCTCGCCGGTCAGCTCCACGGCTGCGGCCGCCACGTTCTCGTCCACGTAGCGGATCCGCTTGGTGCCCGGGATCGGCACCACGTCCGGGCCCCGGGACAGCACCCAGGCCAGCGCGAGCTGCGCCACGGTGCAGCTCTGGCACATCCTCGCTGGCCGGATGTCGCCACGACTCCTACCAGACTGGCCCGTGTGATTCGGGTTCCGGGGCGGCGCGGAGGTCGTGATGAAGCAGGTCCGAGCCCTGACCTGATCGGCCTGGACCTCGCGTGGATATGCAGGGGAGACAAAGTTTCGCCCGCGACGTACGATCCGTCGGTGGAGACGTACCACCGGTCGATGGACGGGCCGAGCCCGTCTGCTGCGGAGAGCGCTTCGGAGGTTACCGCCGCTCTTACTCCGCGTACCGACGAAATGTCGGCGGATATTTACCACCTGATCGTGCGGGAGATTCCCGAGCTGGGCAACGATACGCGGGTGCTGGCGCTGCTGGAAGCCAGCGTCGCGGAGAACGTGGCCACCGTGCTGCACATCCTCCAGCACGGCATTGACCTGGAGAAGGTGCACGTCCCGGCGGCGGCGGAGGAGTACGCGCGCCGGCTGGCGCAGCGTGGCGTCCCCATGGCCGCGCTGCTGCGCGCCTACCGCATCGGATCGACCCAATTTCAGGACTGGTGCCTGCAGGAACTCGGACGGCGGAGCGACAACGCGGCGGTCATCAGCGCGGCCGGCCTGCGCATCGCCGGAATCCTGGCTGCCTACATCGACCAAGTCTCAGAAGAGGTGGTTTCCGCCTACGAAGCCGAGAAGGAGAACTGGCTCAGGAACCAGAGTGTGGCCAGAGCGGCGCGCGTCCGGGCCCTGCTGAGGAACGAGCAGGTGGACATCAAATCCTCCGAGGCCATCCTGGGCTACCGGCTGAGGCAATATCACCTTGGCGCTGTGACCTGGGCCACCGATTCGTCAGCGGGCGGCGATGCGCTCGGGCTGCTGGAGCGCGCCACCCTGGCGATGGCGGCCGACGCCCACTGTGACGGGCGGCCCATGTTCATCCCGCAGGACGAATTCTGCGCGTGGGCCTGGCTGCCCCTCGGCGGCCGGCACGATATCGCTGTCCCAGCCATCGACGCCAAGGGCGGTGACAGCATCCGGTTCGCTTTCGGTGAGCCCGCGTCTGGGTTGGCAGGTTTCCGCCGCACCCATCGGCAGGCGTTGGGCGCCCAGGCCGTTGCGCTGGCGGCGGGACCGTCGGGCCACGTCGTGACCGGCTTCGGCGAGGTCGCGCCGCTAGCCCTGATGTCAGGCTCGATTGAGCTGCTGCGGGTTTGGGTTGCCGAGACGCTCGGGGCCCTAGCCGATAACGACGAGCACAACGCCCGGCTGCGTGACACGTTGCGGGTCTTCTTGCAGGAAAACGGCAGCTACAAGAGCACGGCCGAACGTCTTATGCTGCACAAGAACACGGTCCAGTACCGGTTGCGCAAGGCCGAGGAAGGGCTGAAACGGCCGATCAGCCAGGGCCGCCTGCACATCGAATTGGCCTTGCTGGCCAGCCAGTGGCTGGGCAGCGCAGTCCTGCGCCCGGTAGCTGAGCCCGCGACCCGGTTGGCCCGGCCCGAGGCCCAAACCCGGCCCGAGGCCCAAACCCGGCCCGAGGCCCAAACCCGGCCCGAGGCCCCCACCCGGTCGCCCCAGGGCTACGCGAGCTCGCGCCGGCACCAGCCAACTCGCTGACGGCCAACACCCAGAAATCGGGCGGCGGCACCAGCAAGTCCTGCCGACCGGGCAGAGAAACTGGCATACGACCCAAAACTCTGCCTATAGACGGGTGACAGCGCATTCCGGCGCAGGACACCAACCGGCCTCGCCCCGATGCGGGCAGCGTCGTCACGGTTACTCACTGAGAACGCTGCCCGGATCCGGCTTATGCGTTCGCGTCGGCGGGCGCCTTGGCGGGGGACTGGTCGGAGACCACGCCGAAGCGCGCGCTCGCCGCCGTCTCAGCCCACTTGACGGTGAGCTCACGGTTGATCTCGGCCATCCGCTGCACGAACTCGACACAGCTTGTCGCGGTCGGGATCAGACCGGCCGAACGCCGCCAGCGGACCAGCGGGCTCTCGCTGATGAGCTTCCCGGCCGCCTGGGCCCACATCAAGGCGACCGTCTCCGCCGCGGTGCGCTCCCGGTTCACCCGGGGGAGCTCGACGGTTACCTCCCGGACCCCCTGGTTGGGCAGGTCCGAGGACATCTGCCCAAGCCTGGAGAGCAGGGTCAGCGACCCGTGGTTGTCGGCCTCGACGACCGTGTGCAGCCGCGTGACCGCCGCCGGGCGCCGCTCCATCAGCGCCGTGGCGAGCGCGGCGCCGGCGCCGCGTCGTTGCCATTCGTCGACGACGGTGACGGCGACGTCGGCGGCGGCCGGATCATCCGAGTGCTGCAAGAGGCGTGCGACCGCGACCGGCTCCTCTTGGCCCCCGGCCGGCAGCACGATCAGCAGCAGCGCGATGTGCTGCTCCCCGTCAACGCTGTCGACGAGCCGCCGGATCATCGGCTCATCGAGCTGATCGAGCGTCTGGAGGAACCGGTGGCGGCGCGACTCGGGCGACAGGCGGCGGAACATGTCGTGCAGCGTCCCGGCGTCCGTGGGCAGCAGCGGCCAGATCAGCGCGGGCGTGCCGTCTCGCAGCACGAACTCGCCGGGGAGCGCGGTGCCAGGCGCCTGGCGGGCAGCGCCCGGCGTCTCCCTGATCTCTTGCGCGGTAATCCCGGTCATGTCGCTGACACCAATCTCCTTTGTCTTGCGTGTCTCCCGCTCGCAGTGGTACGGCATAATCAGGATAGCGTTATTTCCTGAGTTTCTATTTCTCAGGATTTTCTGAATACAGCGCCTCTTTACCGGCCAGACTCGGCCATGTCATCAATTTGTAACAAACCGTCAGGTGTGCATTGCGGTACTTGTCCCGGCCGGAAATCACGGTACCCGTCTCGCCCGATTCGGCTCATGCTTTTGCATGTTTCGGCACGTCAAACGGTATGCTGCGGCCGCATTGATGGCCCGGTGCGCACGCGCACACTACGGCACGCATATGCGGCATAGCGGCGTTTCGGCCTGGCCGCACCCGGTAGTCGTACGCTGATCGCCTGTCACTAAACGCTGTGACACATCACACTGTTCCAGCCGCCAATATCAGCGCAGAATAGCGGCCCCGCCGTCGACTAGCAGGTCAGTGCCCGTTACGTACGCCGATAGGCCAGAAATCAGGAACAGGATCGCCCCGACGTAGTCGTCGAGCGTCCCCCGGCGGCCCAGCGGGATGCGGCCGGTCTTGGTCGGCCGGTCCGGGCGCCCGGCCGACGCCGCGTTGTCCCCGCCGGCCGGGTCGCTGAACTTGCGCAGCGCGGTCGGGGTCTGCCCCGGGCTGATCGAGTTGGCCCGGATCCCGTCCGGCCCCAGTTCGGCCGCGAGCTGGCGGGTCAGGTAGATCAGTGCCGCCTTGCTCGGGCCGTAGACCAGCCGGCCGGGCGTCACCCGGTGCCCGCCGATCGACGCGACGTTGATGATGCTGCCGCCCCGGGCCCGCGTCGGCCGGGCGCACTCCTGGGCCAGCAGCAGCGCGCCGCGCAGGTTGGTCCGCAGGACGGTGTCGATCTCGTCGACGGTCAGGTCGTCCAGCGCCCCGCCGGAGTCTCCCACCGCGGCCAGGTTGACCAGCGCGTCCAGCCGGCCGAACGTCCCCACCGTGGCGGTGACCGCACGCGAGATGTCGTCCGGGAGGCCGATGTCGCCGGCCACCCCCAGCACCTGCCCCTCGTGGGCCGCGTCGGCGGCGGCCTGCCCGACGCGTTCCGGTGACCGGACCATGATGGCGACCCGGGCGCCGATCCTGGACAGCACGGCCGCGGTGCGCAGCCCGATGGCGCCGCTGCCGCCGGTGATGAACACCACCGTCTCCGCCGTGAGGCCCGGCAGTACCGGGGGCCGGGCCAGCAGGTCCGCCGCGTCCGCTGGGCTCTCCGCGCCCGCGGGACCGGTGGCCGGTGTCGTGACGTCCGTCGTCATCGCGCTCGTCCTCTCTCTCTGTCAGCTGCTGCTGCGCCCGCCTCCGTGGGCCGGCGTGGTCCTTCCCGCTGCGGGCCCTCAGACCGCGCGCGGCCGGCGCACGCGGGCGCGGCGGGCCCGCGTCGCCCCGGCCCGGACCCGCGCGTAGGCCCGGACCAGGGCGCCGCGCAGGTCGTCGATGTCGGCCACGACCTCATAGCCGCCGCCCCGCTCGAAGACCTCGCCGAGGTACTCGTTGCCCGCGGCGTCCACGGTGAGCACGAACGGCTCGATGCCCTGGGCCAGCGCCTCCTCGACCGCCGCCTGGGTGTCGAGGTTGGCGTACTCGATCGTGCCGCCGGCCGAGTTCGGCGGCGTAGGCCCGGCGCTGCGCGGCGCGGTCCGGACAGTCCCCGGCGACGATCCGGCGGCACGCCTCCAGCAGCATCGGCAGCGCCACGGCCGTGTCCGCGGTGACCTGGACGTCGGTTTCCACCAGCGCGGCGTAATCCTCGCTCCACGAGGACAGGCTCAGGTCGTTGAAGCCGAGATCGAGCACGGTGGTACCCGGCGCGAGCCGGGAGGTGATGGTCCGGCTGGTCGAGTCGAGCCGCTGGGTGGGCTTGCCCATGTCCTTGACGTCGAGGAACAGCACACAGTCGGCGCTTTCCAGTACGTCGGTCCCGGTGACGGACAGCGGATGGCGGTTGGGGAAGTTGAGCCGGATCCCGGTGTCGACCACCCCGATGCCGGCATCAGGGCCGCGCGGAGCGCGTCCAGGTCCACGCCATAGTGCGCGGCCAGGGCCAGGCCCTCGTGGTCGGCAACCAGGCACGCCCAGAGGATCATGTTGTTCACGGCCTTGGCCGCCTGCGCCGTGCCGACCTCCCCGGTCCGCACCACGTCGGAGGAGTAGGCGCGCAGCACCGGCGTCACGGCCTCGATGACCGCGACCGGGCCGCCGGCGAACGACAGGAGCTCTCCCCGGTCCGCCGCGTCGCCGCCGCGGCAGACCGTCGCGTCGATCAGGTGCACGCCGGACGCCTCCGCATCGCGGGCGAAGCTGATCATCCGTTCCGGCGAGATGGTGCTCAGGACGGCCACGATCGTGCCGGGCTTCATCCGGCCCAGCAGCGCCGCCTCACCCGACACCAGCGCGCCGACCTGGTCCTCGTAACCCACGCACACCAGGACGACCGCGCAGCGGTCGGCGATCTCCGCCACGTCGCGGGTGAAGCGGCCGCCCCGCGCCTCGGCGGGCGCCCGCTTCCCCTCGTCCGGGTCGTAGACCGTCACCGGGAACCCGGCCCGGGCCAGGTGCCCGATGATGGGCAGGCCCATCCGGCCCGCGCCCAGCACGCCGACGTGGACGGGCTGCGCCGCGGGGGCAGGCGGCTGTTGGTCGGGCACGGTGCTCCTCTCCTGGCCGCGGGTCCGACATCAGGCCCCAGCTGATCGCCATCATTCGCTGCTGGCCGCCGGACAGTGATCCGGCGTACGCGCCGATCTTGGCCGACAGCTCGGCGAAGACGCCCAGCACCTCGTCCAGCCGCGGCGCCGCCGCCTTCGCGCCCGTGTAGGCGCCGAGCAGCAGGTTCTTCCGCACGGTCATGTTCGGGCTCCCTGGGCTGTGCGCCGGATCAACATCAAGTTGGCATAATGTCATACCGTTTCCAAGGGCTCGAGATGTCTCAGTTTGATAACGGGCGGTTGGCCGGCGGCCTACCTGCGCGGGAGCCCGGCCGCCCCGCGCGCTTAGGCTGGCGGCATGGCTGATATCCGGGTCGGCACGGCGTCGTGGACGGACAAGACCCTGATCGAGTCGGGGTGGTACCCGCCGGAGGCGAACAACGCGGAGAAACGCCTGCGCTACTACACCCGACAGTTCCCGCTGGTGGAGGTGGACTCCACCTACTACGCGCTGCCCGCGGAGCAGACCGCAGCCGCCTGGGCGCAGCGGTCCCCGAAGGGGTTCACCTTCAACATCAAGGCGTTCAGCCTGTTCACCCAGCACCCGACGCGGATCGCCGCGCTGCCCAAGGACCTGCGGCCCGCCGCGGAGAGGGCCGCCAAGGGCAAGCCGAACGTCTACCTCAAGGACGCCGACCCGGAGCTCACCGAGCAGGCCTGGGAGCGTTTCCTGGCCGCGCTGGAGCCGCTGCGGCAGACCGGGCGGCTCGGCGCGATCCTCTTCCAGTTCCCGCAGTGGTTCGTGATCGGCCGGGCCCGCAAGGACTACGTCCTGTCGATCGCCGAGCGGGTCGCCCCGCGCCAGGTCTGCATCGAGTTCCGGAACAAGACCTGGATGAGCGAGGACAACCGCGCGGAGACGCTGGCGTTCCTGGCCGATCACCAGCTGCCCTACGTGTGCGTGGACGAGCCGCAGGGCTATCCCAGCTCCGTCCCGCCGGTGGTGGCCGCCACCGCGCCGCTGGCCGTAGTCCGCATGCACGGGCATTCCGAGAAGTGGGACAGCCACGACATCCAGGAGAAGTTCCGTTACCGGTATTCGGAAAACGAGCTGAAGGAGTGGGCGCCCAAGGTCCGCCAGCTCGCCGAGGACGCGGACACCACCCAGGTCCTGTTCAACAACTGCTACGCCGATGACGCCCAGGTCAATGCGCGCCAGCTGGCCGACCTGCTGGCCACCGCCGACTAGCGGACGAGTGGCGTCCGGCCGCAGATGGCTGACGACGCCAGGCTGAAGAAATGGCCGGGGTGAGCCCCCGCCGTTGACGTAACACCATTTCGTCCACCAGTCGTACATGAGCGTGCCGTTGTCGCCGTCGGCGATAACGTTCTCCCGCCCGACCAGCCGGGCAGCCCGCGCAGCGCGCAGTTGAGCGCCTCGATGCGCAGCGCCAGCCCGGAAGCTCACTTAGCAGGCTCTTTATCCCGAATGCGGACCCGCTTATGCTCGGGCAAAGGGCGCCGCGCCGGGGGAGGGACCATGGCACGCATCACCCTGCCCGCCACCTCGCTTTCCCGGGTCGACTTCGGGGCACCGTCGGCCGAGCGTGATATCGAGCGTGGCCTCGGCGAATATTTCGTCGAATCCGAAGCCTATGAACGGGTCCGCAGCGGCGCGAAGCGCATCGTGATCGGCAGCCGGGGAATCGGGAAGAGCGCGATTTTCCAGGTACTGGCGCAGCGCGAGCGGGATGCGGGCAGTTTCGTCATCGAGCTCACGCCGGAGGACTACTCCTACGAACTGCTCAGCCAGACGATGACCGCCGAGCAGAACGGCTCCTGGGCCAAGCTCGGCGCGTACGCGGTGGCCTGGAAGTACCTGATCTACGTCCTGCTCATGAAGGAGATCTCGAAAAAGCGGTCGGCGGTCAAGAAGGGCGCCGGAAACGACATTTACAAATACGTCCGGGACAATCACTCCAATCAGCAGGCCAGCAAACTGTCCGCCCTGGTCTCCTATCTGAAGCGGATGGAAGGCATCAAGCTCGGGAAGTACGAGGCGAGTATCCGGGCCCGCGAACTGGAGAAGCTCTACAAGCTCGAGGAGATACACGCCCTGGTGCCGTCGCTCCGGGAGATCGCCAGCCACAAGCGGATCGTGGTGCTCGTCGACGAGCTGGACCGGGGCTGGGATTCCTCCGAGGACGCCCGGGCGTTTGTCGCGGGCCTCTTCCAGGCGTGCATCTCGGTCAACATGATCCACAAGAACCTGCGGGTGTACATGTCCCTGCGGCAGGAGCTCTACGACGAGATCCCGGAGCTCTACGACGACGCGCAGAAATACCGCGACCTCATCGAGACGATCCAGTGGAGCGAGGCGTCCCTGCTGAAGCTGATGGCCAAGCGGATCCGGCACTCGCTGGCCGCGCTGGGCGACAGCGACGACCGGACGGCCTGGGAGTCGCTGTTCGCCAGCGTCCCCGGACCGCGCGACAACAGCTCGTTCCAATACATGATCAACCGGACGCTCTACCGGCCGCGGGAGATCATCCAGTTCTGCAGCCAGTCCGCGGAGCAGGCCCGCGATCTCGGCGGCCGGGTGCCGCTCCGGTACGCCGCGGTCCGGGAAGCCGAGGTCACCTACTCCAGCGAGCGGGCCCGGGACATCGCCGCCGAATTCCGGTTCCAGTACCCCGGCCTGCTGAACGTCTTCGACGCGTTCCGCGGCAAAGCCGCGCGCGAGCTGGAGCGCGACGACCTGGAATTCCTGTGCCTGGAGCTCATCACCCGGGAGATCCCGTCCCGCGATACGCAGGACTGGCTGGACGGCTGTACCCCCGACGGCCTCATCGAGATCCTGTGGAACGTCGGGTTCCTGCTGGCCGAGGGGGTCCGGAGCAACGGCCGGCGCCGGGCGGGCAGCGAGGCGTTCCTGGGAGTCCATCAGGTGCCGCACCTCAACATCGCTGCCGCCCGGAACTTCCGGGTCCACCCGATGTTCTGGGCGCACCTCGGGTCCGGCAACGGCGCCCGGTGACCGCCCGGCTGCCCCCTGCCCGCACGAGCCCGGGCGCCGGCGGCGGCCAGCCCGAAGTTCCCCCAAGCCGATTGGTCAACGCGTTTGACCAGGTGGTAGAGCCCTTGATCACGGAAATTACATGACTGCGTAGTCATGAGCTGAGGCTGTTTCACCTGGTCAGCGCCCTATCGGTTCGCCACCGGGGGAACTACGGGCTAGCTGCCGGGCACGGCCATCCGGTCCATCCGCTGCTCGGCGAACGTCATCGCGTCGGGGGCGAAGCCCGCCGCCAGCGCGGCCAGCGCCGCGTCCAGGTAGACGGTCAGGTCGCCGTCGCCGTGCGCGCTCCACCGGTCATAGGCGGCGCGGCAGGCGGCCAGCGTGGACCGGCCGACGGTCAGCGGGTACAGCGACCCGGGCGGCTGCCCGGTGCGGGACGAGACGAACTCGCTGATCACGCGCTCCCAGGCGTCGTAGTGCACGGCCGCGCTGGCCTGCAGGGCGGGCAGCGATCCGATCAGGTTCATCCGGGCGCGCAGTTCCCGGGCGTCATCCGCGCGGTAGTGGTTCGCGGCCACCACGGCCTGCCGGATCGCGTCCATCATCGGCACCGACTCCGGCACCTGGGCCAGGGCCTCCCTGATCACGCTGACCTCGGAGTCGAACTCGCCCCACAGCACGCTGGCCTTGGAGTCGAAGTAGCGGAAAAACGTCCGCCGGCTCACCCCGGCCTCGGCCGCGATCTGCTCGATCGGGGTCTCGTCGAAGCCCTGCTCGGTGAACAGCCGGAGCGCGATCACTTCCAGCGTCCGCCGGCTGGTACCCGGAGGCCTGCCGCGGCGCGCCGCCCCCTCTTCTGCTTGCTGAAGATCGTCCATGAATTCACTTCAAGTCTAATCCGGCCTCTTGATTGCGGCACCGTGTGACGTTAACGTAAAAAATATTCGTCACGCTGTGCCGAAATAAAACACTCTCGTTTCCGCACGTAGAGGAGCTGGCATGAGCAAGCAGCCCACGGTATCCGAGCCCCGTACCGATACCCGGGGGCCGGCCCCGGACGCCGAGACCGACGCCGAGGAACTGCTGATTGAGGAGATCTCGATCGACGGCATGTGCGGTGTCTACTAGTACAGCGGCGCCGCTGCCCCTGGTCGAGCAGTTCCAGTTTGGCCTCGACGCTCCGATCTGCCTGACCTGGGAGCTTACCTACGCGTGCAACCTGGCCTGCCGCCACTGCCTGTCCAGCTCCGGCCGCCGGGATCCGCGCGAGCTGTCGACCGCCGAATGTAAGGCGGTCATCGACGAGCTGGAGCGCATGCAGGTCTTCTACGTCAACATCGGCGGCGGGGAGCCGACCGTCCGCCCGGACTTCTGGGAGCTCGTCGACTACGCCACCGCGCACCACGTCGGCGTCAAATTCTCCACCAACGGTGTCAGGATCACCCCGGAAGTAGCCCGGCAGCTCGCGGCCAGCAACTACGTCGACGTGCAGATCTCCCTGGACGGTTCGACGGCCGAGGTCAACGACGCGGTGCGCGGCATGGGGTCCTACGCGATCGCGCTGGCCGCGATGCGCAACCTCGCCGAGGCGGGCTTCGCCGGGTTCAAGATCTCCGTCGTCGTCACCCGGCAGAACGCCGGCCAGCTCGACGACTTCAAGGCGCTCGCCGACCGGTTCGGCGCTCAGCTGCGGCTCACCCGGCTGCGCCCGTCCGGCCGTGGCGCCGACGTCTGGGACGAGCTGCACCCGACCGCGCAGCAGCAGCGTGAGCTGTACGACTGGCTGGTCGCGCGCGGTGAGCAGGTGCTGACCGGCGACTCGTTCTTCCACCTGGCCGCGTTCGGCTCGGCCCTGCCCGGCCTGAACCTCTGCGGCGCCGGGCGGGTGGTCTGCCTGATCGACCCCATCGGCGACGTCTACGCCTGCCCGTTCGCCATTCACGACAACTTCCTGGCCGGCAACATCCGCGGCCCCGGCGGGTTCGCCGCCGTCTGGCGGCAGGCGCCGCTGTTCGCCGAGCTGCGCCAGCCCCAGGGCGGCGGCGCGTGCACGTCCTGCTCCGCCTACGACGCGTGCCGCGGCGGCTGCATGGCGGCCAAGTTCTTCACCGGCCTGCCGCTGGATGGCCCCGACCCCGAATGCGTCAAGGGCCACGGCGAGCAGGCGCTGCTGGCGCACGCCGGTGCGCCCGCGCCGCGCCCGTCCGGTGATCACTCGCACCGGGCCGAGCGTGTCCCGAGGGCTCAGCGCGCCGCCCCGTCCGGGCCCGTGCCGGTCTCCATCGGCCGCCGCCCGCCGGACCGCGCCTGCGACGAGAACCCGCTGGCTGGCTTCATGCCCGGAGCGCCTTTAAGAGCGTAGCGTCTCACTCGGGCCCGCCTCCCGGCCCCGCCTAGCGCAGGCCGCCTCCCGGCCCGGCCTAGCCACCGCCACCGCCGCCCCCGCCCGGGTGCGCCGGCGCCTTCCGCGGTGACGCTGGCGTCCCCGGGTTGCTTCCGTGTGCCCGCTCCCGGGTCGCCCCGCCCTCCCCCCGCCCCCTCCCGGTCCCGTCCCCTCCCGCCCCCTCCCGGTCCCGCCCCCTCCCGGAACTTGTGCAGCTTCTGCTGTAAGCACCGCCTGCTGTAAGCACCGCAGAAATCGCACAAGAATCCGGAGGGCCGCCCCTCGCCGGTACCCCCGAACCGCCCGCCCCTACCGGTGCCCCGCACCGGCGCTGGCGCCTGCTCCAGGCGCCCGCAGGTCAGAAGAAGTTTCTTGAGAGAGGAATTCACGTTGGGAAAGCTCGAAGGCAAGGTGGCCTTCATCACCGGAGCCGCCCGCGGCCAGGGCCGCAGCCACGCGATCCGGCTCGCCCAGGAAGGCGCGAACATCATCGCCGTCGACATCTGCCGGCAGCTCGACACCGTGCCCTACCCGATGTCGACGCCCGATGACCTGGCCGAGACGGTTAAAGAGGTCGAGGCCCTCGACCGGCGGATCGTCGCCGCCCAGGCCGACGTCCGCGACTACGGCGCGCTGAAGGCCGCGCTGGACGACGGCGTGGCCCAGCTCGGCAGGCTGGACATCGTCTCCGCCAACGCCGGCATCTTCAGCTTCGGCACGCTGGACGAGCTCAGCGAGACCGCGTGGCAGGACATGATCGACACCAACCTGACCGGCGTCTGGCACGCGGCCAAGGCCGCCATCCCGCACCTGCGGGCCGCGGGCGGCGGGGCGATCATCCTGACCAGCTCCGCGCTCGGGCTGGAGGGCATGCCGAACGCCGGGCACTACGTGGCCGCCAAGCACGGCGTGGTCGGCCTGATGCGCACGCTGGCCCTGGAACTGGCCCCGGACATGATCCGGGTCAACAGCCTGCACCCGACCACGGTGAACACCAACATGGTCCAGAACGCCGCGACCTACGCGCTGGTCGCGGGCGACCTGCCGGAGGCCGAGCGGACCCCTCGGGTGGTGGCGGAGCGCTTCCAGACGATCAACGCGCTGCCGATCCCGTACGTCGAGCCCATCGACATCTCCAACGCGCTGCTGTGGCTCGCCTCCGACGAGGCGCGCTACGTCACCGGCGTCACACTGCCCATCGACGCCGGCGAACTCATCAAGTAGCGCCGTGCATCAACGACACGAAAGGACAGGTACATGCCAGGCCGAGTAGCAGGCAAGGTCGCCCTCGTCACCGGCGCGGCGCGCGGTCAGGGCCGCAGCCACGCGATCCGGCTCGCCGAGGAGGGGGCCGACATCATTGCGGTCGACATCGCGGCGCAGGTCGGCTCGGTGCCTTACCCCATGGCCACCCCGGACGATCTCGATCAGACGGTCAAGGAGGTCGAGGCGCTGGACCGGCGGATCGTCGCCGCCCAGGCCGACGTCCGCGACTACGGCGCGCTGAAGGCCGCGCTCGACGACGGCGTGGCCCAGCTCGGCGGGCTGGACATCGTGGCCGCCAACGCCGGCATCTGCAGCTTCGGGCGGGCCGAGGAGCTGTCCGAGCAGAACTGGCGGGACATGATCGACATCAACCTGACCGGCGTCTGGCACGCCGCCAAGGCGGCGATCCCGCACATCAGGGCGGGCGGCCACGGCGGCTCGATCGTCCTGACCAGCTCCACGGCGGGCCTCATGCCCTTCGAGAACATGGCCCACTACACCGCGGCCAAGCATGGCGTCGTCGGGCTCATGCGGACGCTGGCCCTGGAGCTCGCGCCGGACTTCATCCGGGTCAACTCGGTGCACCCCACCAGCGTCAGCACCGAAATGATCCACAACGAGGCGACGTACGAGCTGTTCGCTCCCGACCTGCCGGAAGCCGGCCGCACCAAGGAGGTCCTGGGCGAGCGGTTCCAGGCGCTGAACGCGCTGCCTGTCCCGTGGGTGGAGGCACGGGACATCTCCAACGCGGTGCTGTTCCTGGCCTCCGACGAGGCCCGCTACATCACCGGGGTGACGCTGCCGGTCGACGCCGGTTCCGTTACCAAGTGACTGAAGATCGGCGCTGGCTACACAATGAGGTCAAAGGCGGGCCCGCGTACCGGGCCCGCCGCCCGCCGAGGGGAGCACAGGTGACGGCAGCGCCCGATGCGATGCACATCACGGCGGTCCGGGACCGGGTCCGCGGGCGCCTGGTCGGCCGCGAGCGCGAGCTCGATCTCGTGCTCGCGGCCGTGGCCGCCGGGCGCGACATCGTCCTGGAGGGGCCGCCGGGCACCAGCAAGAGCACGCTGCTGCGCGGGATCACCGCCGAGTGGGGCATCCCGCTGGTGTTCGTCGAGGGCAACGCCGACCTGACCCCGGCCAAGCTGGTCGGGCACCACAACCCGGCCCGCGTGCTGCGGGAGGACTATAGCGCCGAGAACTTCGTCGACGGGCCGCTGCTGGAGGCGATGCGATCCGGCGGCTTCCTGTACATCGAGGAGTTCAACCGGGCCCCCGAGGACACCCTCAACACCCTGCTCACCGCGATGGCCGAACGGCAGATCGCGGTGCCGCGGGCCGACACGGTGCTGGCCAAGCCCACGTTCCGGGTGATCGCCTCGATGAATCCCTACGACAACGTGGGCACCACCCGGCTGTCGACGTCGGTGCACGACCGGATGTGCCGGCTGGCCATCAGCTACCAGGACGCGGCGGCGGAGCGTGGCATCGTGACCCTGCGCGCCCCGCTGCCCGACATGCCGCCCGCGCTGCGGGACCGGCTCGTCGCGGACGCCGTGGCCGTGACCCGGGCCACCCGCGAGCACGAGGACATCCGCCAGGGCAGCAGCGTGCGCGGGGCCATCGACCTCACGCTCGTCGCCGGGCAGCTGCTCGACCTGGCCAGCCTGACCGGGGGCAGCCTGACCGGGGGCAGCCTGACCGGGGGCAGCCTGACCGGGGACGGCGCGACCGGGGACGGCCTGACCGGGGACGGCGCGGCTCCGGGCGGGCCGGGGGAACGCTACGCGGGCGTCGTGTTCGACGCCATGGTGGTCGCGCTGTCCGGGCGTATCTTCCTGGACGAAACGGTCGACGCCACCCCGGAAGCCGTGCTCCGGCAGATCTGGGAGGACCATTTCATCCTGGCCCCGGCCGCCGCGGACCCGGGTTGAAGAGCCGTCCCGGCGGACACCCCGATCCACCAGCCGGCCGGGCGCGGCGAGCGGCTCAAGCCGCTGCGGCGCCGCCCCAAGGTGCTGGATGACCAGCCTGCCCTGCACGAGGCCGCCCGGGGCGGCGCCGGCGGCCTCATCCTGCCCGCCGGCCATCGCAGGCCGCCGGGCCGCGTACCCAAGCGGCCCGGCAGCGGGGCACCGGGGATGACCGGGGAACAGGGGACGCTGCTCGCCGCGCCGCCCGACGACGCCAGCCCCGACCCGGAGGTCCTGCGCCGCGCCCGGCAGATCGCGGCGCGGCTCGCGATGCCCCGTCCCCGGCGCGATCTCACCGCCCGGCGCGGCGCCGGTGAGCTGGCTAGCGTCCGCTTCCGGGGCGGTTCCGACGACATCGACCTCGACCGGACCATCGAGCAGCTAGTCGAGCACCCGGTGCCCGAGGAGGACGACATCATCGTCCGGGAGCGGGTGCGCACCCGCCGCAGCGTGGTGCTGCTGGCCGACGTGTCCGGGTCGATGCGTGGCGAGCGGGTGCGCACCGCGGCGGCCACCGTTGGCGTGCTGGCCAGCGAGCTGGCCCGCGATGATCTCGCGGTGATCGCGTTCTGGTCCGACGCCGCGGTGCTCAGCCATCTGGGCCAGCGCCTCCCGCCGCAGCAGCTGCTCGACACGATGCTGCGGATCCCGGCCAAAGGCCTCACCAACATCGCCTTCCCGCTCCAGGTCGCGGCGCGTGAGCTGGCCCGGGTACCGGCCCGGGACGCGCGGGTGCTGTTGCTGTCCGACTGCGTGCACAACGCCGGCCCCGACCCGCGCCCGTTCGCGGCCCGGCTGCCGCGGCTCGACGTGCTGCTGGACACCTCCGGCGAGCAGGACGCCGACCTGGCCCGGGACCTGGCCCGGCTGGGAAACGGCCGGATGCTGCTGGCCCATACGTACCGGGACATCGCGCCCGCGCTCGCCACCCTGTTCACCGGCTTAGCCCGGGCCGCCAGCGCGGGGCGCCGGACCGGGCCCGCCCACTCTAGGAGGAGCAATGCCCGTCATCATCGTCATCATCGTCGCCACCGTCACGCCGGTCGTGGGCGGCCTCGACGTCGTGTACCTGCAGCCGGTGCCGGCCGGGGGCCCCGCCAAGGGGGCACTTTGACCGACCTGGCCGCGCTGACCTCGCCGGAGGCGGCCCACCTGGCCGACGAGGGTGCGCTGCTCGCGGTGCCCGTCGCCGCCACCGAGCAGCACGGCCCGCACCTGCCGCTGTCTACCGACACCGACCTGGCGGTGGCGCTGTGCGCGCGGCTGGCCGCCGCCCGGCCGGACGTCGTCGTCGCGCCGCCGCTGGCCTACGGGTCGAGCGGGGAGCATGAGGGCTTCGCCGGGACGATCTCCATCGGCCAGGAGGCGGCCGAGCTGGTGCTCGTCGAGCTGTGCCGCTCGGCCACGCTGACCTTCCGGCGGGTACTGCTCGTTTCCACCCACGGCGGCAACGCCGAGGCGGTACGCCGCGCCGAGCAGCGGCTGCGCAGCGAATCCCGTGACGTGTACGCCTGGCTGCCGCGCTGGCACGGCGACGCGCACGCCGGGCGTACCGAGACATCCCTGCAGCTGGCGCTGGCTCCGCAGGCCGTCCGGATCAGCCGCGCCCGGAAGGGCAATACGACGCCGATCGCCGAGCTGATGCCCGCGTTGCGCGCGTCGGCCGTGCGGGCCGTCAGCCCCAACGGGGTGCTCGGCGACCCGGCCGGGGCGACCGCGGCGGAGGGGGAGGCCGTGCTCGGCGCCCTGCTGGCGGACCTGGTCACCTCCGTGGGAGCGTGGTGCAGTGACTGAGCAACGTAGGCGGCCGCAGGCTGAGCCGCTGAGCGGGCCGCCGGCCGGGCCGCCCGCCGTCCCGCAGGCGGAGCCGGTGATCACGCCGGCGCCGGAGCGTGACTCCGGGCCCCGCGTCGCCCTGGTGACCGGCGCGGCCCGGGGGATCGGGGCCGCCACCGTCGCCGCGCTGGCGGCGGCCGGCTGGCACGTCATGGCCGTCGACCGCTGCGCGCACGACCCGGCCGTGCCGTACCCGCTCAGTCACCGCGACGACCTGGAGAAGGTGGCGGCGGACGCGGGCCCCGCCGTGGCCATCGCCGAGGCGGATACCCGTGACGTGCGCGCATTGGCCGCGGCGGTCAGGCAAACCGAACGGACCTGGGGCGGGCTCGACGCCGCCATCGCGGTCGCCGGGGTGATCGCCGGCGGCGTCCCCGCCTGGGAGATGCCCGCCGATCAGCAACAGGCCGTGCTCGACATCGACCTCGGCGGGGTACTGAACCTCGCCCGGGTCGCGGTGCCCGCGCTGCTCCGCCGCCCCGAGCCGCGGCACGGGCGCTTCCTCGCCGTCTCCTCCGCCGCCGCGACCCGCGGCCTGCCCCTGCTGGCCGCCTACTGCGCGGCCAAGGCGGGGGTGTCCGGTTTCATCCGCGCTCTCGCCACGGATTTGCGGGGCACCGGGGTCACGGCGAACGCGGTCAGCCCCGGTGCCACCGAGACGCGCATCCTGGATGAGAGTGCCCGCCTGTACGGGCTGCCCTCGGCCCATTCGTTCGCGTCCCAGGGGGCGCACGAGCGGCTGCTGGCTGCCGGCGAAGTCGCCGCCGTGCTGACGTTCCTGGCCGGCGACGGCGCCAGCGGCATGACCGGCGCGATCGTCCCCGTCGACGGCGGCATGGCCCTGTGAGGTAAGCCCGCCCCTCGCGCCTGACCGCGCCGCGGACCCGGCATTCCCGCTGCCTGGCCCTAGACACCTCGGATATCTGTGCCTTCGGTTTCCTTCCCGCGCTGCTGCGCCACGCCAGCGGCTGACCCGCCCGCATCCCCCGGCGCCGGCCGTCCCTCTCCCTGGGACGGCCGGCGCCTTGCTGCCGCGCCCGCCCTCCAGATCCCGTCCCCGGAACGCGCCGGTCTCCTCCACGGAGAGCACCTGAGGTTGACATCGGGCAGCAAGTAACTTACAACTGAGGTTGCAGGTTCTTTACCGAACAACGAGCAATGATTACGAGTTATCCGGAGGTGCAGGATCATGGTGCTGACGTCGATTGATCCGTTTGTCCAGGAGATCGAGCGGCAGTTTGACCGGCTCGCGCAGCGGCCGTTCGGTCACGGCAACGGGGCTGGCATGCCGATGGACGGCATCCGGCGGCCGGGGGAGGTCGTGCTGCGGTTCGACCTGCCGGGCATCGACCCGGACTCCATCGAGCTGACCGTGGATCGCGGGGTCCTGTCGGTGAGTGCGACCCGCGACGAGAAGTACGGCGAGGACGAGCAGCTGTTCATCCGCGAGCGGGCCATGGGTGCCTTCACCCGCCGGGTGTACCTGTCGGACCACCTGGACACCGGCGCGATCGAGGCCGCGTACAACCACGGCGTTCTCGCGGTGCGCATCCCGGTGGTGGAGAAGGCCAAGCCCCGCAAGATCGAGATTCAGCAGGCCGGCACCACGGCACACGCGCCAGAGCACGAGCACGCGCTCAGCAGCTGAGCCGCGAGCGGATCCCGGCTGCGGGAGGACACCGCCTGGCCGGTGAGCATATGTTCACCGGCCAGGCTTTATCTTCTGAGAAAGAAGGAAGGGAGTGACCGGGATGCGGCTGCCCATGCTGGATGACGAGCACGCCGCCTTCTACACGGTGGGGCAGGTCGCGGCGATGCTGGCGGTGCAGCAGGCGTTCCTGCGCCGCATCGACGATCAGCAGGTGGTCATCCCGCAGCGTTCACCGGGCGGCCAGCGCCGGTACAGCCGTCACAACATCGTCCGCGTCCAGCGGGTGGTGATCATGATGGGCGAGGGAATGACGCTGCCCGCGATCCGCCGCATCATCGAACTCGAGCAGCAGCTCGCCGAGGTGACCCGGGAACGGGACGAACTCGCCCGGCGGCTGGCCGCGTACTGGCAGGCTGGCCGCCCCTGACGGAAGGGGTGCCCATGCCGCCGGACGCCCGGCCGGTGCTGCCGACCGTGGAGCTGCACGTGCACATCGAGGGCACGCTCGAGCCCGAAATGCTCCGGCTCGTCGCGCACGCCGGGGAGGAGGGCGGCCCCAACTATGTTCTGGGAAGCCCTCGACCTGCTCGCCGCCGAGCGCATCGATCACGGCATCCGGGCCATGGAGGATCTCCGGCTGGTGAGCCGGCTGCGCGATGACCAGGTACCGCTCACCGTCTGCCCGCTGTCCAACGTGGCCCTGCGGGTCGTGGACGCCCTGGACGCACACGTACTCCCGGCCATGCTGGACGAAGGCCTGCGCGTCTGCCTCAGCAGCGACGATCCCGCCTACTTCGGCGGCTACATCGACGACAACCTCGAGGCCGTGCGCCGCGAACTCGGCCTGACCGATGCGCAGCTGGCCACGCTCGCGCGGAACTCCTTCGACGCCTGCTTCGCCCCCGAGGACGCCAAGCAGCGCTGGAAGGCCGAGGCGGATGACTTCGCTGCGCGGAAGGAACTGAACGGTCAGTAACCGCTGATCCGCGCGCAGCGGAACATGCGTGATTCATATGCGCGGGTTTGTAACGCAATGAGTTGTTTACAGTCGGCGAATTGCGAGAGACAATTGCGCTGGGTGTCTCCGCAATGGCAGGTGGTTACCATGGGCGACGGCAGCGGTCAATCGGCAACAGGGCTCCTGGCGCACCCGCCAGGCCAGCCGCTGGACAGGCAGACCGTCCGGTTACCGGCGGTTTATGCCGGGCCAGGCCCTGCCCGCACCTCACCGCGCCGGATCGTTTCCGCTGCCCTTTCCTGCGCCGGGATCCGTTTCCCGGCCATGGTCCCAGCGCCGTGACCATCGTCTGAATTCTCCCGCCTGACGCCGGATCCCGGTGTCACCGACTTCTGCCACGGCTGCGCGCCAGCAGGAAGAGAGCAATTCATGGTCTGCTACGCCCCCGGAACCGGCACGCTTGCCGTGATCGGCTTTGCCGTCTACCTCGTCTGGCATAAGGCGATCCTTCATTTCTTCAGCATGGCCGGAACGACAATGGAAATCATCCTGCTGCTCGGCGCGGCAGCCCTCGCCGCGTTCGCCCTCGTCTGGGCCGCGCGCATGATCCGGCGCCGCCGGGCGCAGGCGGGCGCGTGCACGACCTGCCGGTTCCGCTGCCAGGAAGCGCTCAAGGCCCGTCCCAACCTGCTCGTCAACCGGGTCGACCGCCGCGTCACCCCGCCGGCCGTGGCCCGCCGCGCCGCTCTGACCTGCCACCCCGCCGCCCCCCTGCTCAGTCCCCGGCTCCGTCCCCTGCTCAGCCGCCGCGCCCGCCCCGCCCTGGCGGCCCCCGCCGCGTCCCCGGCCCCTCGCCGGGCCCCTCAGCCCGCTCCTGCGATGTCCCGCCCGGCCTCCGCTGCTGCCCGTCCCGCTGTCCCAGCCGGAGCATCCCCCGCCGCGCCGCAACCGCCGGCCGTCCCCCCTGCCGCCGTTCCCGCCCGCCAGCCCTGGCCCCTGGCCCCCCGCCCGGTGGTACGTGAACCGGCCCGGCCGGTCGAAACCGTCCCCTTCGACGGCTACGTCCTCACCCCGGACGGCGTCGCCGGCCAGCCCGCCCCCGCTCCCGCCGAGGCCCCCGCGTAACCCGCTCCGTCCATGATCGGCGTTGATTCTCCGCAGATCCTGCGGTAAAGCAACGCCGATCATGAGAGCCGCCCCGCGTGGACCGTTCGGGAGGGCCGCGCAGGTCAGCTGGCTTCGGCGGCCGGCCGCGCGGCGGTGGCCCAGCGAATCGCCTGCACCATGGCTTGCCCCGCCGGGCGGATCACCGCGGCTTCCGCGCCCGGCAGGTGCGGGAGGCGCAGCGGACGCCGCGTACCGGCGTCCGTCCGGTGCGGTGCCGGTGACCCGCTGGTGGATCGACCGGACCCGCTGGATGGTGTCCTGCGCGCCGGTGGCCCGGCCGAAGGTCGTGACGGCCAGGAAGTAGCTCGTCCGCTGCAGGCGGCCCCACGGGTCACCCTGGTAACCGGAGTGCCCGGCCACTGCGGCCATCGCCAGCGGCTACAGCGACTGCAGCAGCAGGGCGCTGGGCCGCGCCGGCGCCACGGGCGGGTCCCGGCCGGCGACGGCCAGGCCGGGGGACCCCCGGCCTGGCCCGTCGGGGAGGGTTTCTCCCGGTACGGCGTGCCAACGCGTCACTTTCCGTTCAGACGGTCGTCAATCGGGCCTGGTTTTCGTGCGGTACGGGTGGCAGTTGGGCGCTGGCGAGCGACCGCGCCCAGGAGGAGAACCATCATGAAGCTGAAACCGATCCGGCTCGCACACGTCAGACCCGCCCGCACCGCTGCGGCCGTGATGGCGAGCGCCGCGGTCATGCTCGGCGGCACCGCGTTCGCCTCGGCGGCGGCCGGCCAGCCCGCGCGGGGCGACGGCACCCGCATTCAGCACGTGCTGCTGATCTCGGTGGACGGACTGCACCAGCAGGATCTCGCGTGGTACGTGCACGCGTACCCGAACTCGGTGCTGGCCGCCCTCGACCATCGTGGCCTGGAGTACAGCAACGCTGAGACGCCCTTCCCGTCCGACTCCTCCCCCGGCATGACCGCTCAGGTGACGGGCGGCAGCCCGCGTTCGACCGGGATCTACTACGACGACACGTTCAATCACGACCTGTTCCCGGCGGGCACGACGAACTGCTCCGGGCCCGTGCCGGGTGCCGAGGCCGCCTACGAGGAGGCCATCGACATCAACTCGAACGCGCTCGACGCGGGCCAGGGCCTGGCCGGCCTGCCGGGCAGCATCCTGCAGATGACCGGCAACCCGCTGCAGGTGATCGACCCCAAGAACCTGCCGGTCGACCCCAAGACCTGCAAGCCGATCTACCCGAACCAGTACCTGAAGGTCAACACGATCTTCAACGTGGCCCGCGCGGCCGGGCTGCGTACCGCCTGGTCGGACAAGCATCCCGCGTACCAGATGTTCGACGGGCCGTCGGGCACCGGCGTCCAGGACTTCTTCACGCCCGAGATCAACAGCCAGGCCGCCGGCTACCCCGCGGGCGACGACTGGACCAGCGACAACGCCGCCACCATGCAGTACGACTCCTACAAGGTGCAGGCGATCCTCAACGAGATCGACGGCTACGACCACAGCGGAACGCACCATGTGGGCGTGCCCGGGATCTTCGGGATGAACTTCCAGACCGTCTCCACCGCGCAGAAGCTGCCGACCTCGGACGGGCTGACGGGCGGGTACCTGCCCGGCGGCACGGTCCCCGGCCCGCTGCTGGTCCGCGCGCTGAACTACATCAACACCGAGGTCGGCGCGATGGTGGCCCGGATCCAGGCCCAGGGCCTGGCCGGCAGCACCGCCCTCATCATCTCCGCCAAGCACGGCCAGTCCCCGACCGACCCGACCGCCCTGGCCCGGGTGCCGGACTCGCCGATCATCAGCGCGATCAACGCGGCGTGGACGGCCGCCCACCCGGGCGCGAAGGCGCTCGTGATCTTCTCCACCGACGATGACGGCATGCTGCTGTGGCTGAGCGACCGCTCGCAGGCGGCAGCCGATTTCGTTAAGAACTATCTGCTCACGCATCCGGCGGCCGGGAACAACGTCAGCGGTAACCCCGTGACGGTGTCCGCGTCCGGCCTGAAGGCGGTCTACGCGGGCGCCGCCTCGGCGGCGTTCTACGGCGTCCCGGCCAGCGATCCCCGGCACCCGGACATCACCGGCATCGCCCAGCACGGCGTCGTCTACACCGGCGGGAAGAGCAAGATCGCCGAGCACGGCGGGGACGACCCGCAGGACCGCGACGTGCCCATCCTCGTGGTGTCGCCGAGCCTGCCGCACGGCGCCTCCATCGGGGCTCCGGTCGAGACGACCCAGATCGCCCCGACCATCCTGGCGCTGCTCGGCCTGAACCCCGGGCAGCTCCAGGCGGTACAGATCGAGCACACCCGGGTCCTTCCGGGTGCAGGCGGGCCGGCCGGGCAGTGACCGCACCCCGGCGGGATGGCCACGGGCAGGACCCGGGTCATTCCCGCCGGGCTCTGCTGCCTCCCCGGCCGGCGCCCGGACCTGCCCGGCCGGGGCGTGGCCCCGTGGTAAGAAGGGGCCATGGCAGCAGAGATGCAGTTCACGATCGGCGCCGACGTCAACGGCTCGGACGGAGTGTGCGGCCGGCTGGTCTGGGTTGTGGTGGACCGCAGCGCCGCCCCCTGGGTGATCACTGATCTCGTGGTCGAACCGCCGCACCGGGTGGGGCTCGGCCGTTTCGTTCCCCTCGATCGCGTCGCGAGCGTCGACGAGACGTCCGGCACGGTCACCCTCGACTGCACCACGGAGCAGTTCGAGCGGCTCGACTCCGCCGAGGTGACGGAATTCGTGCCGCCCAGCGGCGCCTACACCAGCTACGGCCCGGCGCAGATCATCGCGCGGCCCTACTACACCGGGGAACCGTCCGTGCATGGTGACCTGCCGAGCACGTCGCAGGCCGTCACCACCGACGCGCCGCTGCCCGGTGACAGCGAGGTGGCGGTGCACCGCACCCGCGCCCACGCCGCCGACGGTGACATCGGCGAGGTGGCCGGCCTGGTCGTCGACCCCGCCAGCCAGCAGGTCACCCACGTGCTGCTCAAGGAAGGCCACGTGTGGGGCCGCAAGGAGGTGGCGATCCCGGTCGGCGCGGTGAAGGAGGCCGCCGAGGACGGCATCCACCTGAACATCACCAAGCAGGACATCGGGGACCTGCCGCCGGTCACCATCGGCCACCGGGACCGGTAAGGGCGATGCCAGCGCTCCGCTGCGCCGTGATCGGGGCCGGCGTTGTCGGGCTGTGCGTGGCGGTGCGGCTGGCCGAGGCGGGGGCTACGGTCACCCTGCTGGAGCGGGACGAGCCGGGCTGCGGCGCGACCCGGTCGAGTTTCGCCTGGCTGAACGCCAACAGCAAGATCCCCCGGGCCTACCACGACCTCAACCATGCGGGCATGCGGGCCTGGGCCGGCCTCGCGGCGGAGCCGGCCAGGCGGCCTGGTACCAGGCGTCCGGGAACCTCGAGTGGGCGCCGGACGCCCGCGGGCATGCGGAGCTCGCGGCGCGGGTACGCCGCCTGACCGGGTGGGGATACCCGGCCGGCTTTCTCGATGCCGCCTCGGCGGCCGAGCTGGAACCGGCGCTGCAGCCGTCGGCGCCGACGGTGGAGGTCGCCTGGTTTCCCGGGGAGAGCTACCTGCTGACCGGGCCCGCGGTCGGCTACCTGACCGGGGCCGCCGCCGGCGCCGGGGTCTGCCTGATGGCGGGCGAGGCGGGACGGGTGACCGGTGTGGGCCGCGCCGGCCGGGCCGGCCGGCGGGCGCGGCACGCGACGTGCACACGGCGGCAGGCGCGCTGATCCCGGCGGAGGTGGTCGTGTGCTGTGCCGGGCGCGAGGTTCCGGAGCTGGCCCGGCTGGCGGGTGCGACCAGCCCGGTGCCGCTCGTGCCGTGGCAGACGCCCGGGGCCGAAGCGCCGGGGCTCGTCGTCCGCGCCGCGCCGGTGTCCGGCCTGACCCGGATGGTGCACGCACCCGACGTGCACCTGCGGCCCGATCGGGACGGCTCGATCCATCTGGAAGCCCCCGACGCGCCCGTCGACCTGCATACGCCCGACGCGGAGCTGCGGCGCTGGGCGGACGAGCTGCTGCGGCGCGCCCGCCGGGTCATCCGCGGACTGGACGAGGCCGAGGTCACCGGCTACCGGGTGTGCGTGCGCCCGATGCCCGCCGATGGCCAGTCGATCGTCGGGTGGCTGCCCGGCGCCCCCGGCGTGTACGTGGCGGTGACGCACAGCGGCGTCACCCTCGGTGCGTACCTGGGCCAGCTCATCGCCGCCGAGATCGCCGGCGGCGTGGCCCAGCCCGAGCTCACCCCGTACCGGCCGGACCGTTTCTCAGCGGCCCGGTTATCCGCCGCGCGGGAACACGTGCGGGTTCAGCGTGCCGGACGGGTCGAAAGCGGCCCGGATCCGGGCGAACAGCGCCCGCTCCGTGTCCGAACGGGCCAGCGGCAGCCACGGCGCCTTCAGCGCGCCGATGCCATGCTCGGCCGAGATCGAGCCGCCCAGCGATGCGGCCAGGGAGAACACGGCGTCTTCGTGACGGCCGTCCGCCAGTGCCGCGGGGACGATGTTGACGTGCACATTGCCGTCCGCGACGTGGCCGAACGTAATGACCGTGGCCCCCGGATCGACGTCGGTGACGGCCTGGCGGGCCGCGGAGGCCAGGCGCACCCATTGCCCGGCCGGGACGGAGACGTCGAGCTTGATGGGGATCCCGAGGAATCCGGCTGCCTCCGGCTGGCGCTCGCGGTAGGCCCACAGCCGGGCCCGGTCGGCGGCGGATTCGGCCACGGCGACGGGGCGTCCGGGGTCCCCAGCGAAGATCGCGCCGAGCGCGCCGAGCGCGTCCGGGCCGCCCGCCTCCAGCAGCAGGTACGCCGCCGTGGGTGCCGGCAGCGGGGGCGTCAGGCCGGCGTGCTCGATGAGGACGCTGAGGCCAGGCTGCGTGAAGAACTCGGCCGACAGCAGGCCAGGCACGTCGCGGACGGCCCGGCGGGTGAAGCCGTGCAGGTCGCCGAGGCTGCCGAACCCCGCGATGACGGTCACGGCGTCGCGGGTGCGGGGCACCAGCTTCAGCCGCGCCTGGGTGATGACGGCCAGGGTGCCCTCGGAACCGGCCAGCACCGACGGGTAGTCGTAACCGGTGTTGTCCTTGACCAGCCCGGCCAGGTGCGACAGCACGGTGCCGTCGGAGAGCACGGCCTCGATGCCGCGCAGCTGGGCGCGCATCGGCCCGTAGCGCAGCACGCGCAGCCCGCCCGCGTTGGTGGCCACGGCGCCGCCGACGGTCGCGGTGGCCCGGCTGGCGATGACAATGCCGAGGTCGAGGTCCGGGTCGGCGTCCGCGACCTGCTGGAGGGTCACGCCGGCGCCCGCGGTCACCTGCGCCGCGTCCCGGTCCACCGGGGTCATCTGGCTGAGCCGGGTCAGGCTGAGGACCACCTCGCCGTGCCGCGGCACGCCGCCTCCGACCAGGCCGGTGTTACCGCCCTGCGGCACCACCGCGAGCCCGGCTTCGCTGCACAGGGCCAGGACGGCGGCGACTTCGGCGGTGTCGCGAGGCCGCACGGCCGCCGGCGTATGGCCACGGAAACGTCCCGTCCAGTCGACCGCGAATCCCGCCGCCGCGTCACCCGTGAGCACGTGGGACGGCCCCACCAGGGCGGCCAGGGAGCGCACGAACGAGCCCGGAAGCGCGGTACCCACCCCACCATGCTAGAGACCCCGCGCCGGCCGGGCGCCGCACCCGCCGCGCCGTACGCGCCGAACCACCCGCGGAGAAATCGTTTCCGCTGACCGCGCGAGGCGTGAGACGGTACGCGGGTGCAGGATTACCAGGCCGACAACCGGGAGAACTGGGACGAGCGCGTCCCCGCTCATCTCGCCTCGCCCGATTACCAGGTCGGCCGGTTCGCCGAAGATCACGGCTTCCTCAGCCACGTCGTCCGGTTCGACGTGCCCCGGCTCGGCGACATCTCCGGGCTGCGCGGCCTTCATCTGCAGTGCCACATCGGCACCAACACGGTCTCGCTGGCCCGCCTGGGCGCGTCCATGACCGGCCTGGACTTCTCCGCGCCGGCCGTGGCGGCGGCCCGGCACCTGGCCGCCCAGGCCGGTGCCGACGCGCGCTTCGTGCAGGCGGACGTCTACGACGCGCCCGCCGTGCTCGGCCGCGGCGCCTTCGATCTGGTGTTCACGGGCATCGGCGCGCTGTGCTGGCTGCCCGGCGTCCGCCGCTGGGCGGCGGTGGTCGCCGCGTTGCTGCGGCCCGGCGGCCGGCTGTTCCTCCGTGAGGGGCACCCGATGATGTGGGCGCTGGATGAATTCCGCGACGACGGCCTGCTGGTGGTGCGGTACCCGTACTTCGAGCGGAAGGAGCCGCTGACCCTCGAGGAAGAGGGCACCTACGTCGAAACCAACGTGGTCTTCCAGCACACCGTCTCGCACTCGTGGAACCACGGCCTCGGCGAGATCGTGACGGCGCTGATGGACGCTGGGCTGCAGCTCACCGAGCTGACCGAGCACGACAGCGCGCCGTGGCAGGCCTTCCCCGGCCAGATGGAGCGGGCCGGCGACGGCGAGTGGCGGCTGTCCGAGGAGCCGTGGCGCCTCCCGCTCACCTACACCCTGCAGGCAGTCAAGCGCGCCTGACCTGCGGCACCCGCGGGTCAGGCGTCCAGGGCGGCCCGCACCAGTTCGAGCAGCTCGTCGTCCCCGATGCCGTCCGCGTCGGCGGGCCGCAACTGGATGGTTCCCTTGCTCGTCTTCACCCCCGGATGCCGCGCGGTGAAGCCGGCCTCCCGGCCCTGCCCCCAGCCGTACACCGACACGCCGTGCTTCCACGCCCCGACGTACAGCCGCCGCCCGCCCACCGCATAGGACGGCATCCCGTACGACAAGGCGACCGCCACGTCCGGGTAGGCGCCCAGAATCAGCCCGTTCAGCCGGTCGAACAGCGGCCGGTTGCCCGGCGCGATCGCGTCGATGTAGCTCTGCACGGCCTCGTCCACCGTCCCATTGTGCCGGTTGCCGGTGCGCCCGGCCTGGCTGGTGCTCTCCGGCATGGCGGGCTCCTCTCATCGCGGTTCGCCCTGCACCGGTAGTGACGGCCGGGACGGCCCGAACTCATCGCCTCCGCCAGTGCCTGCTAGCGTTGCCGCGCACATGCGTTACGCCTGGCCCGCGAAGCTCGTCCTGATGGCGCGGCTGGCCAGGATGCGGCCGGCCCGCCGGTGGGCCGGATGGCAGGGCGAGGTGTTCACCTCCGCGAGCGACGGTCACGTGTCGGCCTGGGAGGTCTGCCCATAAGATTTCGATGGGCCCTGCGGGCCGCTCCCCAGGATGAGAATGGTGGTGCGCATGACCGGACGCCGCCGGCCGATGCGGTGCCGGGGGTGGCTCAGCGCCGCGGCCGGCCTCGTGCCCGCACTGGTCATGGCGGGCTGCACGTCATCGTCATCTCCCGCCCCGGCACCCGCCAGCACGCCGCCGCCCGCGTCCGCCGGGACCTCACCGGCGGCCGCCCCCACATCGTCCGGGCCGGCGGCCCAGGACGCCGACTGGCCGACCTACGGCCGGACCGCCGCCCGCAGCGGGATCTCCGTCAGCTCACCGGCCCCGGGTCAGGTGCGGCGGGCGTGGACGGCTGCCGTGGATGGCGCGGTGTACGCCCAGCCGCTGATCGTGGGCTCCGAGGTGATCGTGGCCACCGAGAACAACACCGTCTACGCGCTCGACGCGTCGACCGGCGCGGTGCGCTGGTCGCGGCATCTGGCGTCCCCGGTCCCGTCCGGGCTGCCGTGCGGCAACATCGATCCGTCGGGCATCACCGGCACGCCCGTGGCCGACGTGGCCGGGGACCGGCTCTGGGTCGTCACGTTCACCAGCCAGCCGGCCTACCGGCACACCCTCTGGGCGCTCAGCCTGGCCACCGGCACGACGGTGTCCCAGCGGCCGGTCGACGTAAGCGGCAGCGATCCCCGGGCCCAGCAGCAGCGCGGTGCCCTCACCCTGCTCGGCTCCCGGGTGTACGTGCCGTTCGGCGGCCTCTACGGCGACTGCTCCGACTACAAGGGCCGCGTGGTCGGCGCGCCCACGTCCGGTTCCGGCCCGCTGGTCAGCTTCACCACCGCCAACGACCGGCAGGCGGGCATCTGGGCCCCGGCCGGGGAATCCGTGCGCGGCAACAGCATCTACGTGGCCACCGGCAACGGCATGCCGGTGGACCAGGTCGACGACTCCGACAGCGTGCTGCGGCTCAGCCCGTCCCTGCAGGCCGAGGACCGTTTCACCCCGTCCAATTTCCAGGCCCTGTCCGCCGGTGACCAGGACCTCGGTTCGACGGCGCCGGCGCTGCTGCCGGACGGCCTGGTCTTCCAGGTCGGCAAGCAGGGGATTGGTTACGTCCTGAACGGCGCCCGCCTCGGCGGGACCGGCGGGGAACTGACGTCCGCTACGGTGTGCGAGGGCGGTTTCGGGGGCGACGCCGTGGACGGCAGCACCGTCGTGTTCTCCTGCTACGGCAGCCTGCGCGCCGCCCAGATCACGCCGGGTGCCAGCGGAGCCGTGCCCCGCCTGCGCGTGCTGTGGACCGCGTCCGGCGCCAATCCGGGGCCGCCGATCATCGCCGGCGGTGTGGTCTGGGACATCAGCGGCAAGGGCGGCCTGGGCGGCTACCGCCTCTCCGATGGCCGTTCCGTCTTCACCGCCCAGACGCCATCCCCGCAGACCAGCTTCCCGTCCCCGGCCGCGTCCGGCACCCGCCTGGTGGTCCCCGAAGGTGACCAGGTCGCGTCCTACACCGGGATCTGACGGCGCCGGGATCTGACGGCGCTGGGAGGTGTGCGGACCAGGACTGGCCATCCGGGCCTATCGACGCCATCCTGGTCCGCATGAGCCTGACCCTGTGTGTGCTGCTGTGGGCGCATCCCGACGCCGAGGATGCCCTGATCGCCCACGAGGACGAGGTGCTCGGCTTCGTGGCCGAGCACGGCGGCCGCGTCCTGCAGCGCGCGCGAAGCGCCGGCTCCAGCGGCGACCCGCTCGAGATCCAGCTGCTGGAGTTCCCGTCCGCGGCGGCCGTCGACGACTACATGGCCGACGGCCGACGGACGCTGCTCACCGACGAACGGGACCGGGCCATTGCCCGGACCGAGGTCATCACCGTCCAGCTGGTCAAGCCCGGGTAGGGGCGCGGCCAGCACGAATGTGACCACTCATACAGCGCGAGTTAACGCGGCGGTAACGCAGCGCGGTCAATGGGTGGGAAAATGCCGTCATGGCAGAACAAGCGTCATGCGTTGGCCGCAAGCTCAGCCGTCAGGAGATCTCCGACGACGTAACCAGGCTCGGCTGGCGGTACAACCTCGGGCTGGTCCGCACCTCCATCCGGGTCGGATCGTTCGCCCAGGCGGCCGAGGTCGCCCAGGCCGTTACCGCCCTGGCCGGCGACAGCGCCGACGGCAGCCTGTCAGCTGATCTCCGTCCCGATCGCGTCATCCTCACCCTGCAGTCGCGGGACGAGGGCTGGGTCACCCAGCGCGAGATCGAACTGGCCGAGCGGATCTCGGCGGCCGTCGCGGACCGCGGGCTCGCGACCGAAGCCGAAGTCGGCACCGGCGCACCCCGCTCGGTTCAGGTGGTCGAGATAGCGATCGACGCGGTCGACATCGGCGCGATCCGGCCGTTCTGGAAGGCCGTCATGGGATACGACGACGAACCCGGCGGCGCTCCAGGCCCCGGCGCCGGGCTGGCTGACCCGTTCGCCCAGTACCCGTCGATCTGGTTTCAGCAGATGGACGGGCCCCGGCCGCAGCGCAACCGCATCCACGTCGATGTGGTGGTCCCGCACGATGAGGTGGACAACCGGATGCAGGCCACGCTGGCGGCAGGCGGAACTCTCGTTTACGACGCTGAAGCCCCCGCCTTCTGGGTGCTCGCCGACCCCGAAGGTAACGAAGCCTGCATCTGCACCTGGCAGGGCCGGGACGGCTGACCGCCGGCCGCCGGGAATCTGCCGGGCGCACGATTAGCAGGGGCCGGACCTCGCGCACAGCTCCAGGCCCGGCCGCCGTTGGCGCACACCTTGATCCGCCTGATGCTGCCCTGCATCGTGCCTGTCACCGTGCCATGCTCGCACCACCGGCACGTTTGCCACAGGGGTAGCGTGGCTCTCGTGGACCAGCGCCCGGCGCCGTGACCCGGACCGGCGCCACCTGGACCGGCGGCAGCCACGTTACCGGGCCCGGAGTGGCGCGGCGTTATGGATCACGGCAACCTCCGTCAGGGAGCGGCTCATGAGTACTGTCCCGCGCATCGAGGACCCCGGCCACGCTGACGCCACCAGCGAGGCGCACGACCCGGCGCACGACCCGGCGCCCGGCGAGGCGCGCGCCCCGGAGGCCAGCGAGGCGCACGACCAGGCGCCCGGCGAGGCGCGCGCCCCGGAAACCGGCGAGACCTGGGTGGCGCTGCTGCACCGCCCGGGGCCGGCCGCCCCCCAGGACGGGAGCCTGTTTGCCGACCCGCGGTTCGGTGCGCACGTACAGTTCCTCAGCCGGATGCAGGAGGCCGGTTACCTGGTGGCGGCCGGGCCGCTGGCCGACGAGCCAGGAGCGGGACTGGCGATCCTCCGGCTGCCCGGGGAGGGCCAGTTCGAGACGGCCGTCCGGCTCGCGACGGAGAACGACCCCAGCGTCGCCTGCGGATTCTTCACCGTCACGGTGCGCCCATGGCGGGTGATCCTGCAGGCCAGCCCGGCCGCCCGGCCGGCGTCCTGACGCCTGGTCAGACGGCCGTCCGGCTCGCGACGGAGAACGACCCCAGCGTCGCCTGCGGATTCTTCACCGTCACGGTGCGCCCATGGCGGGTGATCCTGCAGGCCAGCCCGGCCGCCCGGCCCGCGTCCTGACGCCTGGTCAGCCCAGCGTCACCGGAGCCCCGTCGCCCGGCGCGAAGGCGGCGGAGAACAGGTAGCTGGTGGCCAGGCTGCGGTAGGGCCGCCATGGCTCGGCGATCGCGGTCACCTCGGCCGGGAGGGGCAGGTGATCGAGCTGGTACGCGGCCCGGACCGCCTTGCGCAGGGCCAGGTCACCGGGCAGCACCACGTCCTCCCGGTCCAGCGCCAGGATCAGCGCGCCCTGCACGGTCCACGGTCCGATCCCCGGGATCGCGGTGAGCTGCGCCATGATCTCCTCATCCGGCAGGCCGCTGAGCACGGCGAGGTTCAGCCGGCCGTCGGATATCCGTTCCGCGAGGTCGCGTAGCGTGGCAACCTTCCGGCCGGACAGGCCGGCGCGGCGGATCTCAGCGGGATCTGCCCGCAGCAGCTCCTCCGCTGAGGGCAGGTGACCGCCGAACAGCGCCTGGATCCGTGCCAGGATGCGCCGGGTGGAGGCCACCGACAGCTGCTGCCCGGCGACCTGGAACACGAGCGCGCCGTACAGGTCCATGGCCGGCAGCTCGGCCATCCACCCGCGCGGGTCGAAGTCTGGCCGCTCATCGATGAGCCGGGCCAGCACCGGGTCGGCGCGACGGAGGTAGGAACGCGCTTCCCGCAGCCGGGCGCCGTCACGCCCGGCGGGGTGGCCAGCCACCGGCCGCGCGCGGGGTTCATTCGGGTCCATGGCACTCTATCCTCGTACATCGCGATCGGCGCGCCGGGACGACTGCCAAGGAGACCTCATGCTGGTGCCGCTCTACGGGCGCGATATCGCCGCGGTGGCCGGCGGCCTGCTGGTGCTGGCGGTGTGGTCCAGCGCCATCGGCGCGCTGGTGGTGACGCGCGCGGTGGGCAGCCGGCTGACGCGGATGGCCGACAAGATCGTGACCATCGCGTTCCGGATGCTCAACGAGCACCTCCCTGACTACCGCCGGCGGGACCGGGTGATGTCTTTCCAGGCGGCGGCGATCCTGGTCGCGCAGCTGGCCGCCTGGCTCGGTACCGCCTTCGTCGGGTTCACGCTGCTGCTCTGGCCGTTCGAGCACGACCTGGCGGGCGCCTTCGCGGCGGCCGGATCCTCGCTGTTCACGCTTGGCTTCGACGTGCCGCCCGGGACCACGCCCGCGGTGATGGTTTTCGCCGGCGCCGCGACCGGGCTCACCATCCTCACCCTGCAGATCGCCTACCTGCCCACTCTGTACGCGGCGTTCAACCGGCGGGAAACCGAGGTCGCGCTGCTGAACGCGCGGGCCGGTGTCCCCTCCTGGGGGCCGGAACTGCTCGCCCGCACGCACTACGGACTCGGGTCGGGCGTGTCGACCATCGACACGATGCCGGCGCTGTACGCCCAGTGGGAACGCTGGGCCGCGGACGTCGCGGAAAGCCACACCACGTACCTGCCGCTGGTCCGGTTCCGTTCCCCCCAGCCGCTGTCGTCCTGGGTCACCGCGCTGCTGGCCGTGCTGGACTCCGCCGCGCTGTTCCTCTCGCTGTCGCCGAAAGCCGCGCCCGTGGTGCCCGCGCGGCTCTGCGTGCGCAGCGGTTTCCAGTGCTTCACCCGGGTCGCCCGGGCCATGAGCCTGCAGGTCCCTGAGGAGCCCGACCCAGACGCCGGGATCAGCCTCACCTACGAGGAGTTCCTCGACGCGGTGGAGCGGATGCGGAAGGTCGACTTCCCGATCGAGCGTGATCCCGCCGACGCCTGGCGGGACTTCGTTGGCTGGCGCGTCAACTACGAGCAGACGGCGTACAAGGTCGCGTACGCCCTGGACGCCGTGCCCGCTCTCTGGTCGGGCCCGCGCATGCACCCCATCGAGCCCATCGCCCCGATCCGCCCGGCGCCCGGACGGCCGCCGAAGAAGGTGTGAGGCGGGCCGCCGCGGCGAAATACTGGGGTCATGAGCGATCTGCGCTATACGGAATCGGCCGTCGTCGCCTGCCCGCCGGACACCCTCTACGACATGGTCTCCGACGTGACCCGGATGGGGGAGTGGAGCCCGATCTGCCGGGCCTGCTGGTGGGACGAGGGACAAGGCCCGCGCGCGGGCGCCTGGTTCACCGGGCGCAACGAGGTGCCGGGGCGCGTCTGGGAGACCCGGTCCCAGGTCGTGACCGCCGAGCGCGGCCGGGAGTTCACCTTCGAGGTAAATAACGGATGGGTGCGCTGGAGCTATCGCTTCGCCCCGGTGGACGGCGGCACGGAGCTGACCGAGTCCTGGCACTTCCTGCCCGTCGGCGTCGCCGGTTTCCAGCAGAAATACGGCGACGACGCAGAAAACCAGATCGCCAATCGCTCCGCGGCGGCGCGCCGCGGCATCCCGGAGACGCTGGCCGCGATCAAGAAGGCCGCCGAGTCCGGCTGACCGTCATGGTGCCCCGGGCACCGCCGCGGGCACCGGCCGTCCGGCCTGCTGCTCGGCGGCGGCCGTGATGTTGCGGAGCATCCCGCCGAACACGATGCCGTGGAACGGCGCGATCGACCGCCAGTAGGCATGCCCGGCCAGCCCACGCGGCTGGAAGATGGCCCGCTGGCGGTAGGTGGTCGCACCGTCGTCGTTCCGGCCTGACACAGAGGGGATCGCCCGTGACCGGCTGACCGATAGAGTGCAACCCATCAGGAATCCTTTCGGTCCCGGCGGGGATGTCATGGGGGCAAGGAAAAAATGAGGCGACCTTGTTTTTCCCGATTTCCTCTCGCGCCGCACAAGGGGAGGATGGCACGGTGGTAGCGATGCGGCCCTCTAGCGCATGGGATCGGTATGCCTGGGTGGCGGGCATCCTGTTCGTCGTCGCGCTGGTGGCGGAGACCGTGGTCGCATTCGGAGTGGGAGTCAACCAGGACGACTCGGCGGCGAAGATCGCGAATGCGCTCTACGTCCACCGCGAGCGGCTGCTGGTGATCGCATACCTGTCCGTCGTCTATGCCGCCATGTTTCCGATCTACCTGAGCAGGCTGTACAACCTGCTGCGCGGGGACACCGCTCGGACCCGGGTTCTTGGCTCGCTGGTGCTGGCTGGCGGAATGCTCTTTGTTGCCCTGCATGCCGTCAGCGACGTCGGGATCACCGGCCTGGTCGGCGCGAAACTCGCGTCGTTCGGGTCTCAGCATGATCAGGGCGTGAGCTACACGCTGTACCTGATGACCTTTGCCCTGGACAGCGTGGGAGACGTCTTCGGCAGTCTCTTTGCTTTCGCAGCAGGCCTGCTCGTGATAGGGAGCGGTGTCCTGCCGCGCTGGCTCGGCTGGGTTGCGATCCTTGTCGGGATCCTGTTCTTCCTTCAGGGCTTCGGCCTCGGCGGCGTCATCGCCACGTTTGGGCTCGTCCTGGACGGCATCGGGTTCGTGCTCTTCCCGATCTTTGTCCTCGTGAGCAGTGTCATTTTCCTGAGACGCGAAAGCGCGGCCCCCAGCACCTCGGGTGGAATCAATTAAGCGCCAGCTTCGTACAGCAGGGAGTACAGCGACGGGGGCGCACACCGCCCGCATGCACGACCGTAGACAACGCCCGTTACTAGCTGCTGAGCTCGCCCGGACCTGGTACGCGCCGGTAGTTTGCATCGAGGTGGTCTGACCGATCGGTCGTTCGGCACCGGCCCGCGAACAACCGAGTAGCAAAGTGAGCCTCTGGTATCGCTGGCGCGTACCGCCTACGTGCACCACAAATTCCCTGGAGCGAGGCGCTCGGCGGCCGACGGGCCACTTAGCCGCGGTGCGGCGGGCGGAGAATCCAGCGCGGGACCGTGTGCCGGTACTCCAGGTACGAACGGCCGAAGCGGTGGCTCAGCGTGCGTTCTTCGTAGCCGGTGACGAACAGGTGGAAGACGACCGCCATGGCGCCCGCGTAGGCCAGCAGCGGCAGCGACATGAACAGCCACGCCTGGCCCAGGACTACCAGCAGCGCGGCAATGTAGATCGGGTTGCGGACCCAGCGGTAGGGACCGGCCGCGACCACGCGCAACGGTGCGTCCCACGGGCCGGGCGTGCCCCGTCCCACCGCCGCGAAGTTCCAGATGCACCACCCGTACAGGGCCGCCCCGGCCGCGATGACCGGGACCGCCTCCCAGGCGGCCGCCGTGACGCTGTGCCCGCCGCGCGTCAGGATCCACCAGGGCATCCAGGCTCCGCCCAGCCCCGGCACCACGATGGTGAACATGAGGTTGCGGGCGACGAGGCTCAGCGTGCGGGCGTGGGTGACGCGGGCCGCGGCGCGTGCTCGCTCCACCGCCGCGGTGGCGGCCAGGTTGAGCCCGGCCCGCAGCGGGGTGGTCTTAGCCGCGCCGATGAGGTCTTCGGTGAGGGCGGCGACCTCCGGGCCATACCGGTCTCGCCAGGCGCGCGGGTACAGCGCCAGCAGCCAGCGCATCCGGCGGCTCATGACGACGCGCCCGCGATGCGCCGCAGCCCGACCGCCGCGATGCGGGCCGACTCGGACAGCCGCTCGCGCAGTTGCTCCCGGCCGGCCGGGGTGATCTCGTAGGGACGCCTGCGGTCCTGCTCCGGCAGCGCCGCGACCAGGCCTGCCTGCTCCAGTTTGGCCAGGGCGCTGTAGAGCGTCCCGGCGCCGAGTGTGACCCCGGCGAACTCCTCGATGTCCTTGACGAGCGCGTACCCGTGTTTCGGCGAGCCGGCCAGGCTGGTCAGGATCAGCACGCTGCGGTCCGACGACCCGCGGATCGATTCCCTGGTCATGCGCCCCCCTCACTATCTCCAATAAGCGTATATCGGAAAGTGTACTAGCGCCAGCCCGTGGCGGCAGGGCCCAATGCCGGGTGGCCGGGCGCGCCGGGACGGGACGGGGCGCCGGGACGGGACGGGCGCGCCGGGACGGGACGGGCGCATCGCGTCGGGACGGGCGCACCGGGACGGGACGGGCGCGTCGCGACGGGGATCGGCGGCGCTTCGGGGGAGTGCGGCAGACGAGGCCGGGCCCGTAAGGTTTTCCCATGGCAGATGACGCCGCGCCTCCGGCGCGTTCCGGCGCCGCCGTATCCCGGCGCGACATGCGGGCGTCGCACGAGGACCGGGACCGGATCGTGGAGCTGCTGCGGACGTCCGCGGGGGATGGCCGGCTCAGCATCGAGGAACTCGACGAACGGGTCGAGGCGGCGCTGACCGCGCGCACGTACGGCGAGCTCGAGGCGCTGATCCTGGATCTGCCCGCCGCGCCGGGAGCGGTCGCCGCGGTGGCCCCCGCCAAACCGAAGGAACTGGTCCGCATCGAGTGCGGCAGCAGTTCCACGACGCGCGACGGCCGCTGGGCCGTCCCGCAGCGGATGGAGATACGGGTCCGCAGCGGCTCGGTGACCCTGGACTTCACTCAGGCGCAGGTCACCTGGCCGACCCTGCAGATCGACGCCGAGGTGCACAGCGGGTCGCTCCGGCTGCTGACGAAACCGGGCATTGTGGTCGACACCGATGATGTATCCGTGCGCAATGGGACCGTCACGGTCAAGGCACCCTGGGGCGCCGACGTGCCCGCCACGTTCCGGATCGACGTGTCCGGCAAGATCGGTAGCGGCAGCATCACCGCCCGGCCGCCCCGGCCACCGCGGCGGTCATTCCGGGACTGGCTCCTGCGCCGCCCCCGCTCCCGGGCACCCTGGGAGCTCCCGCCCGCCCAGTCCCCCTTCGAGCTCCCGCCCGGCCGTCCCTGATCGCCGCCGCCCACGCGGCCGAGGTTCACACCTGTCGGCGTGCGGGTGCGGGTGCCACAATGTGATCATGGCAACTGGCGGCTCACCGGGTCCGGGTGGCGAGGGCAGCTCGATTCTGTCCATCGGCGCGAACGGGTCCATCCTGTCCATCGGTTCCACCGGGTCGATCCTGTCCATCGGCTCGGCCGGCTCCATCCTGTCCATCGGCTCGGCCGGATCGTTCGCCTCGATCGGCTCTTTCGGGTGCCTGGGCAGCTTCGCATCGGCGTTTTCGATCGGCTCGATCTGGAGCGTCGCCTCGGTCCTGTCCGGCTTCTCGGCCGGCACGCTCCGCGGCTGGGGTGATCCACGGAAGATGCTCCGGCGGCCGGGAAAACCGTCGCCAAGTCCCGTTCGGTCGATCTGAACGGCGGAACCGCAGCCAGGCCCGCTGCGAACCGGCCTGTCCCGGCGCGGCGATGCGGGGGATACTCGAAGCGCCGTCCGATGATCGCCGTGGGGGTGGAACGTGGCTGAGCTGGATCTGCGTCCCGGGACCGCCGTGACCGCGAGCACGGCCGTGGACCTGGACGTGCTGGCGGCGATCCAGCGGCGCGTGCTCTGGCTCGCGGTCCGCATGGTCGACGCCGCCAACCACGGGCGCAGCACCGGGGACGGGGTCAAGGTGGGCGGCCACCAGGCCTCCAGTGCCTCCCTGGTCACCGTGATGACCGCGCTGTGGTTCGCGTACCTGAACGCCGAGGACCGGGTGAGCGTCAAGCCGCACGCCTCGCCCGTCTTCCACGCCGTCCAGTACCTGCTCGGCAACCTGGACCGGAAGTACCTGACGGCGCTGCGTGCCCGCGGCGGCCTGCAGGCCTACCCATCGCGGACCAAGGACCCGGACGATGTCGACTTCTCGACCGGCTCGGTGGGCCTCGGCGCGGTCGCCCCGCTGTTCGCGGCGGTGGCCCGCCGGTATGTCGACGCGCACTTCGGCGAGCGCCCGCGGTCCCGGTTCATCGCGCTGCTGGGCGACGCCGAGCTGGACGAGGGCAACGTCTGGGAGGCGGTCTTCGACCCGGTCACGCACGGCCTCGGCAACGTCATGTGGGTGGTCGACTTCAACCGCCAGTCCCTGGACCGCGTGGTCCCGGGCGTCCGCATCGCGCACTGGCGCGGCCAGTTCGAGGCGGCCGGCTGGCATGTGGTGGAGGCCAAGTACGGCCGCCGGCTCCAGGCCACGTTCGCGGAGCCGGGCGGGGAGGCGCTGCGGGCCTGGATCACCACCATGCCGAACGAGCATTACCAGTCGCTGTTCGGCCTGTCCGGCGGGCAGCTGCGCGAGCGGTTCCTGGACGGCGCGCCGCCGGGCGTGGACCGGGTGCTCAGCGACGTGCCCGATACCCAGCTGGCCTCGCTGGTTACCGACCTGGGCGGGCACGACCTGGCCAGCATGCTGGCCGCCTACGCCGCCTGCGACGCGGTGCACGACCGGCCCAGCGTGATCTTCGCCTACACGGTCAAGGGCTGGGGGCTGCCGATCGCGGGCAACCCGCGGAACCATTCCGCGCTGCTGCTGCCCACGCAGATCGGTGAGTTCCGGGAGAGCCTCGGCCTGACCGAGCAGACCGAATGGGACCGGTTCGACGCGTCCACTGCGGCGGGCATCCTGTGCAGCCAGCGCCGCGAGGCGCTGCGCCGCGAGCCGCGCACCCCGGCCGCGCCGGTCACCGTGCCGGCCGCCACCGGCTCGCCCGGCACCCGGCCGGTCTCCACGCAGGAGACGTTCGGCCGGACCCTGGTCAGCCTGTCCCGCGACGAGGCGCTGGCCCCCTACCTGGTCATGTCCGCGCCGGACGTGGCCACCTCGACGAACCTGGCCGGCTTCATCAACCGGGTCGGGGTGTTCGCGCCCGCCGAACGGCGCTCATGGCGTGACGATCCCGTGCTGCGCTGGTCCGAGGGGCCGAAAGGGCAGCACATCGAGCTCGGCATCTCGGAGATGAACCTGTTCCTGCTGCTCGGCCAGCTCGGCCTGGCCTGGGACCTGTCCGGCCAGCCACTGCTGGCGGTCGGCACGGTGTACGACCCGTTCGTCTGCCGCGGGCTCGACGCCTTCATCTATTCGGTGTATTCCGGCGCCCGGTTCCTCATCGCCGGCACACCGTCCGGGGTCACGCTCGCCCCCGAAGGTGGCGCGCACCAGTCGACGATCACGCCGTCCATCGGTCTCGAACTCCCGAACGTGACGTTCCTGGAGCCCGCCTACGCCACCGCGGTCGACTGGCTGGTCTGTGACGCCCTCGGCCGGATCGCGTCCGGCCCGGCGGAGACCACCACGGCCGTGCCCGCCGAGAACGGCGCGTACTACATCCGGCTGAGTACCCGGCCGCTGGACCAGGCCCCGTTCGCGGCCGCGCTGACCCGGATCGGCGAGGCCGTGCTGCGCCGCCAGGTGCTGGCCGGGGCGTACCGCCTGGTCGATGCGTCGGCCCTGGCCGCCGGCGGCGCGCCGCAGGTGCACCTGGCCGCGTCGGGCGCCGTGCTGCCGGAGGTGCTCACCGCCGCCGCCGAGCTCGCCGACGAGGGCATCGCCGCGCACGTCGTCGACGTCACCTCCCTGGACCGGCTGCACACCGCGTGGCAGCGCACGCTCCGGCACGGCATCCGCACCGCGGCAACCCCGTCCATCCCCGGCGCGCTGCGGGCCGCGTTCCCCGGCCGCGCGCCGGTCGTCACCGTGCACGACGCGGCCTCGCACGCGATGGCCTGGCTCGGCTCGGCGCTCGGCGTCCCGTGCGTACCGCTCGGGGTGGACCAGTTCGGCCAGTCCGGCAGCGTCGCTGAGCTGTACGAGCTGCATGATCTGCTGCCCGGCTCGATCGTCAACGCCGCCCTGGCCGCCTTGTCCCTGAGCTGAGCGGGCGGTCCCCTGAGCCGAGCGGGCGGGCTTCTGAGCTGAGCGGGCGGTCCCCTGAGCCGAGCGGGCGGGCTTCTGAGCTGAGCGGGCGGCCCCAGGTCGGGCCCCAGGTTCAGTAGGGCTCGACGACCGGCTCGTCGGTGGTGGTGGCCCCGATGCGCGCGGCGGCCGTGTCCGCCTTGCGGCCGGCGGGCAGATGCCGGGCGGCCGCCGCGAGGCCGAACACCGGCATGTTGCCGTAGACGGCCTCGTACTCGCCGGCCCGGACCTGGTACGTCTCGTGCCAGATCCCGACGTCGCCGGAGGCCCGGACGGCGCGGTTGAACTGCCGCCACGGTTCCAGGTGCGGCAGGTCCCGGTCCCGGGCGAACCGGTCCAGCGAATCAAAGTCGCGCCAGTACTGGACGATCAGCGTGGTCCGCCCGAACCACTGCTGAAATCCCAGGCAGCCCAGTTCCGGATGCTGGCTCAGTACCTTCAGCATCCGGGGCATGGCCGTCGCCACCGGCCACCATTTGCGGATACGCAGGGGATGGTTGAGCCGCATGCCGATCAGGAAAACGACGAAATCGCCGTCGATGTCCGCCGTGTAACGACCTCGCTGGACCTCCACGGCCCCTCCCCTCCCACGGGAATCAGTGCGATCAGCATGACCCGGAAGGCGCCGCATTCGCTAGGGCCCCGCCGGGCGGTGAGGCGGCCGGATAACCGCCTCTCCGCGGGATGCGGGGAAAGGGATCATATACGTAACGATATCGGCGTATAACTCTGTGGAATGCCGGCGGCGAGGGGAGTGCGGTGGGACTGGCGCTGATCGACCAGGACGGGGTCGTGGCTGATTTCGAGCGGGGGCTGCTGGACGAGCTCAGTGAGAGGGATGGCCGCGCCCCGCGCATCGAGATCGCCGACCGGCGGATATTCTCCGCCCGCGAGCAGTACGAGCAGGAATTCCCGCCGTGGCACGACGAAGTCGACGCGATCATGCATGCCGAGGGCTTCTACGCAGGGCTGCCGGAGATCCCCGGCGCGAAGAAGGCTCTCCATCAGATGGCCGAGGCTGGCCATGAGGTGTTCCTGTGCACCGCGCCGCTGAAGGACTCACCCTGGTGTATCCCGGAAAAGGTCGGCTGGGTCATGGCGCACCTCGGCCCGGAATGGCTGCCCCGGATCATCATCACCCGGGACAAGACCCTGATCGGGGCGCGGCACCTGCCGTGCGTCCTCGTGGACGACCGGCCCGAGATCACCGGGCTGGCCGAGCCGCTCTGGACGCACGTTCTGTTCCATGCCGCGTACAACCAGCACGAGGACGGCCCCCGGCTGTCCTGCTGGGAGGACTGGCCTGACGTCCTCGGGCCCTTGCTCTAGCACCGCTGCTGGCACCGCTGCCCTGGCACCGCCGTGCCGCGGGCCTTCTGCGGGGAATGCGGAGACGGGATGGTGAGTTCGAGGGGGTAAGCCGGAAGGGAGCCGCGGACAGAGCGCGCGCCGGATGAGGACGGCGGCAGGATGACCGAGCGTAAGCCACCGGAGATCAGCTTTACCTCGTGGGTCGACCAGCAGATCATCGACGCGGAAAAACGAGGCGTGTTCGACCATCTGCCCGGCACGGGCAAGCCGATCCCGCGCACCGAAGAAACGGATTACGGCCAGGCCTGGCTGCGGGACTACCTGCACCGGGAGGGCGTGCCGACGGAGGAGCTTCTCCCGGCCCCGCTGAAGCTGCGCAAGGAAACCGAACGGATGGCCGCGGCCGTGCCGGGCCTGCCCTCCGAACCGCACGTCCGGGCGGTCGTGGCAGACCTCAACCGGCGGATCATGGAATGGCGCCGCAATTCGGTCGGCCCGCCGATATTCGTGCCCCTGGTGGACGGGGAAGAAATGGTCCGCCGCTGGCGGACCGCGCATCCCGCGGAGCCGGCTTCATCCCCGGCGGACGCTGACCGCGAGACGGCGGATTCGGCGCCGCCCTCGCGCGGCCGGTGGCGCCGCCTCCTCCGCCCCCGCCGGCCCTAGCGCCCGCCGCCGGCCCCAGCGCCCGCCGCCGCCGGGCGCCGGCCGTTCAGCTCGTCAGCGGGCGGCGGATTCTGGCGGCGAACAGGTCACGCAGGCTCACCACGCCGCAGACCGTGCGCCCGTCCACGACCGGCAGGTGGCGGAACCCGTTGAGGAGCATGATCTGGGCCGCGTCCTCAACGGCCGTTTCCGGGCTGGCCGACTGGGGGTCCGGCGTCATCCACGCCGATACCGTGGACGCCGACAGGTCCTCACCCGAAGCGGCGGCCCGGAGCACATCGCGCTCGGTGAGGATACCGGCGAGGAATGGTCCCTGCATGACGACGGCGGAGCCCACCTTCGCCGCCACCATGCCCGCGGCCGCCTCGGCCACCGGCGTGGCCGGCGTGGTCGTGGCCACGTAGGTGTGCATAAGATCCCCCAGGACCCGCACGGCGGTCGCCCGGGGCCGTTCCGAACTCTCAGTCACTGCCGCCGACCTCATCCAGGTCGTCGCCGTGCGGGGTCGCTGGCCCGGCCAGCTCCTCCGACAGCATCCTCCACAGCGATCCGGCCCACGCCGACAGGCCAGGCCATTTCATCCAGAAGACCTGGAGCGTCGTCTCGTCGAACTCGGCGTGAGCGCGCTCGGGCGTCATCGCATCCCTGAGGTCCTCAAGGCGGTGCATCACGTCGAGGAAATGGCCGGCGGCGTCATCCATGGAATCACCCCTCAGCGCGGAGTGTAAACCGGCTGCTACGGCCAACGCGAGAGCATGGGAATCCGGGTCTGTAATTGTACTTTGGCGCTTCTGGCGCCATAATGGCGCCATGACGAGTATTCAGATCAAGGACGTCCCCGAGCGGACCCATGCCGTGCTGCGCCAGCGCGCTGCTGCGGCCCACCAGTCCTTGCAGGAGTACCTGCGCGCCAAGCTCATTGAAGACGCTGACCAGCCCACGCTAGAGGAAATCCTGGACCGCGCGGGTGGGCGGTCGGGCGGATCCGTCCCGCTTGAGGATGCCGTGGCGGCCATCAGCGACGACCGTGCTCGTCGCTGACGCCAGCGTCCTGGTCGTCGCGCTGGCCGACGACGGGCCCGACGGAGACCACGCCCGCAGCCGGCTGCGCGGCGAGCGCCTGGCCGTACCAGAGCTCGCTGACCTGGAGGTGGCATCCGTGCTCCGCCGCCAGCTGGCCGCCGGTGCCATTGATGCCCGGCGCGCCCGGCTCGCTCTGGACGATCTCGCCGCACTTCCCGCCCGCCGCGCCCCACACCGTTCGCTGCTGGCCCGCTGCTGGGCACTACGCGACAACCTCACCATCTACGACGCTGCCTACATCGCACTTGCCGAGGCGCTGGGCGTCACGCTCCTCACCGGCGACCTGCGCCTCAGCCGGGCGCCGGGGCCCACGTGCCCCTTCGAGATCCTGCCGCCTGCGCCCTGAGCGCTGCCATGCCGGCTCTAGGCACCCGCGATGGGAACGTCATGTGCCCCAGGTGTGCAAACCCTGAGCCGCTCTGCATCGTTTCCCAGGCTTGCCCTCAGCCTGCTGTGCCGTCGCCGTCGCCGTCGCCGGGGGCCAGGTGGGCCTCGCCGAAGAGGCGGACCGGGTTGTCCCAGCAGACCGCGGCCAGCCAGTCCGGCCCCAGGTCCAGCCGGGTCAGCGCGGCGAGCTGCTCGGCGTAGGGGTAGGGGATGTTCGGGAAGTCGGTGCCGAGCAGGACCTTCCCGGCCAGCCCCAGGTCGCGCACCCGGGGCAGCAGGGCGGCCGGGAAGGGGGCGAGCTCGTCGAAGAAGCCGGTGAACGCCATGGTGGTATCCAGGGCCACGTGGTCGTGCGACTCGGCCAGCCGGACGAAATCCGCGTAGTCCGGCGCGCCCATGTGCGCGATGATCGCGGTCAGCCGGGGGTGCCGGGCCAGCAGCGGCGTGAACGCGCCCGGGCCGGTGTAGGCGGCCGCGACCGGCGCGTGCCCGGCGTGGATCACGACCGGGATGCCCGCGTCCGCGAGTAGCCCCCACACCGGGTCCAGCTCCGGCGCGCCGGGCGGGAAGCCGCCGACCTGGAGGTGGATCTTGAAGATGGCGGCCCCGTCGTCGACGGCCCGCTGGACGTAGCCGAGCACGCCGGGCTCGGGGTAGAACGTCGCGGACGGCAGGCAGCCGGGCGTCGCCTTGGCGAACGCCATCGTCCAGTCGTTCAGGTCCTCGGCCATGCCCGGGCGGTGCGCGTAGGCCAGCGCGCTGAACAGGCGCACGCCCATCGACCCCAGGTGCGCCACCCGGTCGGCGTCCGGCCACTTGTAGCGGATCGGCCAGGTGACCCCGAGCAGCGGGCCGCCCTCGTCGAAGTACGCCCACACCCGGCGGAGCATCCGCGGCGGCAGGAAGTGCACGTGGATATCGGCTAGCCCCGGGCGTCCCAGCGCCTGCCCGAACGCGGCCACCTCGGCGTCCCCGGCCGGCGCGGCCGGCCCAGCTGCAGCAGTCACCTTCGTACGGTATCGGCCGGACCCGTGCGCGCCTGGATCGCGTCCGGGCAGGATAGAACTTGTACAGGCCAGCTCGCCGGCAGCCGGGCAACGCCGGAGAGGAACCATGACCGAAACGCCAGCCGGGACCGTTCCGGTCGACGGGATTGTCAATACGCCGAGCCCGCTGTCGGTGCGGGACACGGCCGAGCGGCTGTCCACGCTGATCGGCGCGGCCGGCGCCACCCTGTTCGGGGTGATCGACCAGAGCGCCGAGGCCGAGCAGGCCGGGCTGGCGCTGCGCGAGACCAAGCTGGTGATCTTCGGCAATCCGTCGGCGGGCACGCCGGTGATGGTGGCGTCCCCGCTGGCCGCCCTGGACCTGCCGCTGAAGATCCTGGTGTGGGCGGACGAGGACGGGACGGTGTGGATGAGCTACCTCGACCCGGCGTGGCTCGCCGGCCGCCACGGCCTGACCGGGACGCTGGCCGCGCCGCTGGCCGCGCCGGCCGCGCTGACGGCCCGGGTGCTGGATTGAGCGACCCGGCGCTGGCCGCGGACTGCACCCGGTGCGCCGCGCTGTGCTGTGTCGCGCCGGCCTTCTCCGCCTCCGCCGACTTCGCCATTGACAAGCCCCCCGGCCAGCCGTGCCCGCACCTGCGCGGGGCCTTCCGCTGCTCCATTCACGGCGAGCTGAGGCCGAGAGGATTCCCGGGCTGCGCCAGCTACGACTGCTTCGGGGCGGGGCAGCATGTCAGCCAGGGCACGTTCGGCGGCCTGGACTGGCGGCAGGCGCCCGCGATCAAGGCGGGCATGTTCGCCGCGTTCGCGGTCATGCGCCCGCTGCACGAACTGCTCTGGTACCTGACCGAAGCCGGCTCGCTGGACGCGGCCCGGCCGCTGCACGCCCGCCTGGCCGCCGCGCGGCGCGAGCTGATCCGGCTGGCCGGCGGCAGCCCCGCCGAACTGGCCGCCCTGGACGTGGCGCAGATCCGCCGGGATGTCACCCCGCTGCTGCGGGACGCGAGCCGGCTGGCCCGTGGTGATATTTCTCCCGAACGGGACGTGACCGGGGCCGACCTCATCGGCGGGGATCTCCGCGGTGCACGCCTAAGCCGGGCCAGTCTGCGGGGCACCCTCCTGATCGGCGCCGACCTGACCGGGGCCGATCTGAATGGCGCCGACTTCACCGGCGCCGACCTGCGGGGCGCCCGGCTGCACGGCGCCGATCTGGGCGGGGCGCTGTTCCTCACCCAGGCCCAGATCGACGCGGCCCGCGGTGACGTCAGGACGCTGCTGCCGCCGGCGCTGACGGGTCCTGCGCATTGGCGGGACGGTTCTCCGTGATCCACGCGTCGATCCGTTCCCACCAGTCATAGAGCCACTTGACCTGGGCTTCGTGGTCCGCTGACCGTGGCACCTGATCGAACGGGACGCGCCACCACTGGGCCAGCACGGTCTGGTTGATCGGCAAGTCACGCCACACGTCGGCCACGGTGACCAGGCCGTCCAGGCCGGCGTGCGCCACGAAGATCACGTCCGCGTCCGGGCGCGCGGTGATCGCGGCGAGCACTCCGCCCGGCTGCGGCGGCAGCAGGTTCGGCATCTCCCGGGCCCGGGACGCGAGGTCGCGCCGGCCGCGGCGCTCCAGCCCCTGGATGCCGCGGCGCCACCGCCCGGGCGTCCAGTTCCCGCCCTCCGGGAAGATCACCAGGGCGCCGCCGGAATCCAGGCCGCGCGCCAGTCGCTCGATCTCCTGCGTGTACCGGTGCCGCCCGCTCTCGTGCCGCCGGATGAACACGTTGGGCACGCGGTTGCCGAGCACGTCGACCACCGGATCGAGCTGCAGCGTGGCCTTCATCACCACCCGCGGGCGCCGGCCGTACACGCTGAGCAGGTGGTGCACGAGCAGCACCGAGTCACCCGGCCCCGCGTGCCGGCTCAGCACGATCACCGGTCGCGCCAGCCGCGCCCGCCGCTCCTCCGGGGTCAGATCCGGCTCCTCGACCTCCACCCGCAGCCCGTACGTGCGCGTCGCGGCGCGGTACACGCGGGACAGGAACCACCGCATGGTCGCGTAGCTGCGGTCCTGGTACGGCTCGGTCCGCAGCCGGCCGCCGAACCCGCTGGCGATCCACAGGCCGGCCGACATGAAGAGCGCCACGGTCTCGGCGGCGAGCCAGCCGACCGCGAACAGCAGCAGCCGCAGGCTCCGCATCCGGCCGTGCCGCGCGAACCGGGCAGCCAGCCCGAACACCCCGGTCACCACGGCCAGCACGGGGAACAGCACGACCATGCCGACGGCGATGACGACCACCAGCGGCGCCAGCACCAGGCGGCGGATCAGCGGGGGCGGCAGCATCATCGGGCCCTTCGTCGCGGCGGTCAGGCCTGCGCGGCGAGGTAGGCCGCGGACGCCTGGTACGCCCGGTCAATATTCGCATCCACGTCCGTTTTCTTGCGATAGCGGAGCTGGGCCAGGTCGGGCGGGCGCTGGGTACCCCCGGTGGGCAGCACGTGCACGGTCACGTCGCCCGGCAGCGCCGACATCTCCTCGTGGAAACGGTGCCGGCGGGCGATCTCGAAGGCGACCAGCCCGACCTCCCAGAGCCGTTCCGGCGGGGCCAGCGGCCGCTCTATCCGCCCGACGTGCAGCACGTAGACCGTGCGGGCGCCCAGCTCGACGGCGCGGCCGACCGGGATCGAATGGACCAGGCCGCCGTCGAAGTAGTGCTCGCCGTCGATCTCCACCGGCGGCAGCAGGCCCGGCACCGCACACGACGCCAGCACGGCGGGCACCAGCGGCCCGCCGGTGAACCAGCGGGCACTGGCAAGCTCGATGCTCGCCGCGACACAGTTGAACGGCAGGGCCAGGTCGGCGAAGTCCTTGGCCGGCAGCGCGTCCTCGAGCATCTGGCGCAGCGGCTCGATCGAGTGCAGGTGCGTGCCCGAGCGGGCCAGCCGCGCGGCCCGGCCCAGCAGTGTCCCGCTGAACGCGCGCTGCAGGTGAGCGCCCTCCCAGAGCTGCCGGAGCCGTTCCGCGGCGGCCGCCGGGTCCGCGGCGACGAACGCGCCGTTGATCGCGCCCACCGACGTGCCGACCACCAGGTCCGGCCGGATTCCGGCTTCGGCCAGGGCCCGCAGCATGCCCACCTCGTGCGCGCCCAGCACGCCGCCGCCGCCGAGCACGAATGCTGTCGTCACCAGGGAACCTCCTGCCTGCCGCCTACTCCGGGTCCTCGCCGATCGCCGGCCGGTCCGCGTCGGCCGGGAACGGCCGGGGCCTCACCCCGCTGGCCGCGCTCATCGTCATGTGGCCCAGTTCCAGCGCCGCGTCGTGGCAGACGTAGTGCAGCAGCCGGTGCGTCTCCTGCGCGAGCCGCAGACGCTCGTCCTCGACCCGGCGGCGCTTGCGGTTCTGGCTGATCAGATGCAGCGTGCCGCCGGCCGCGATGCACGCGCCGATGTCGCTGGTGACGTTGGTGTAGTTGCCGCCGATCAGTTCGGACTTGGCGCTCACGTTGACCCCGACCAGCGGCAGGACGATCAGGTAGATGCCCAGGCCCATCAGCACGATCACGTGCGGCTTGCTGGACAGGACGCGCGGCACCCACTGCAGCGCCTTGTCCAGCACGGATTTGGGGTCATCGGTCGCGAGGTCGACGGTCGACCCGACCATGCTGCTGCCGGGCGGGTCAGGGGGGAGTTCGGTGTCGATGATTGCGTCGCTGGATGGCACGGGTTCACGCTCCTTCGCCGGACTGTGCGACGCAACCTACCCGCCGGATGGCGCGGGGTGTGGTTGTTCCTGACCAGCGCGCCGCCTACCAGCGGAGCTGGGCGATGGTGTCGTAGTCGGCGGCGGAGTACCCGACCAGGCCGTCCGAGAGCGCGAAGATCCATTCCGCCACCCCGAGGGACAGCGCCAGGCGGCTGCAGCGGGCACAGAAGTGCGGGTCCTGCAGCCGGACCGAGTCGTCGGCCTCGAGCCGGACGTAGATGAGCTTGGCCCCCTGCAGCATCTTCCAGCCGTCGCCGTCCCGGGCGAGGCCGATCGCGCGCTGCTCGGCGTGCGTCCGGCAGTTGTCGTGCACGCCGAACTCGGCGTATTTGCAGTAACAGTGATCTTCACCGGGAAACGGCACGCCGTTGGTGCCCCAGGCGACCATGCTGCCGTCCTTGACCAGGACGGCGGCGTGCCGGGTCCGGGCGTGGGAGTCCTTGGCGAGCTCGGCCGCCCGCTCCACCATTTCTTCTGCCTCATGACTTTCGTGCCGTTTCAGCGGCCGCCATTCAGGCCGATGCCCTGGTTCCACCTCGATCACCCCTTCGCGCGACAACTATTAGTACGCACGAAGTGGCGACTTGGCCAGCCACCCCGCACGGCACGATGGGTTGAATACATCACATGTTCCCTGGCGGGCGCACGGATTCCCGCGCCGCAGCCGCGGTGGCCGACGAGGGGCTGGCCCGCTGGGTGGCCGGGGCCCGCCGTTCCGCGGCGTCGGCCTGGCCGGCGACGGTTCCGGCGGTCCGGCCTGGTCCTCAACGGGTGAGCCGCCGCCGCTCAGCCGCCGGAACCGCCCGCGATCTCGTACGACCACAGCTCGCTGCTGATCCCGACCGGGGGTGGCGCCGCACCGCCGGCCCGTTCGGCGGCGGACCGGTGCCCGTGCCCGAACGCGGGCGAGTGCAGCCAGGCCTGGAACGCGGCCTCGTCGCGCCACCGCGTCACGACCAGCCAGGTGGTGCGCTCATCGGCCGGCTTGAGCAGTTCGAAGCCCTCGAAGCCGTCCTGGTCGTCGACGGCGCCGGCCCGCGCGGCGAAGCGGCGGGCCAATTCGTCCCCGCTGTCCGCCGGGACGGTAATCGCGTTGATCTTTACGACGGTCATGACACCGATCATGCCAGCCGCGGGCCCGGCCTGGGCCGGGCCCGCGGCAGCGCTCAGCCGCTGAGCAGCGGCTTGCCCAGCGGCATCCCGGGCCCGCCGGTCGCCAGCGCGGCCATGTTGAAGAACAGGTACACGCCGAGCGCGGCGAACACCAGCACCACGTAGCCGCCGGCCTTCAGCAGCCCCGTCGAGGCCTCGTTGACGCCCAGGAAGACCAGCAGCAGGGCCAGGTCCACGAGGCCGAACAGCGCGGTGTAGACCACCGGCAGCCGCAGCGTGGCCAGCGTCAGCATGACCACCACCACCAGCCAGGACGCCAGGAACAGCTCCTGGGTCGATTGCGCGGCCGCCGCCGTGATCCCGAACCAGTTGTGGGTGAGCCCCAGCACCAGCACCGCGTAGCTCAGCCAGAAGCCCGCGAAGATGCCGAACACGCTGGCCACCGCGGACTGGCCCAGCATCGCGGCCCAGATGGTGGCCAGGAACAGGCCGGCCGCGGTGGCGGACAGGATGATCGGCAGCGAGGCGCCGGTCGCGGTGGCCGGCACCACGCCGACGAGCACCAGGCCAAGGGCCACCGAGCCGACGATGAAGGTGGGCAGCCCCAGCGCCATCGGGTCACCGATGAGCGGGCCGCCGGTAACATCGACCTCCGCCGCGACGGCCTCTTTGGCCTCTTCCGCGAGGGACTTCCCGGATTCGCTGGGGCCTGCCATGGCGCCTCCCTGCACACATCCATCCCCGCGCGACGGCGGGCTTATGGCATCCGTACCTCGCGCATGACCTGCCGGTCTTCTCACTTTGAATCACACCGCGCGGGGAACGATGGGGGAGTGGCCGCTGACCATGCCGGCAACGCCGGCGACGCCGGGCTGGCCCGCGAGGCCGCCGCGGAACTGTACGCGGGCGATCCCGCGGAATTCATCCAGCGCCGCGGGGCGCTCGCGGCCGGGGCCCGCGCGTCCGGCGACGCGGTGGCGGCCCGGGCGATCGCCGGCCTGCGCAAGCCGACCCGCTCGGCGTGGGTCGTCAACCGGCTGGTCCGCGACGACCCGGGTGCCGCCGCCCAGCTGGCTGAGCTCGGCGCCGGGCTGCAGGAGGCCGGCCGCGCCCTGGACGGCCGGAAACTGCGCGAGCTGTCCGGGCAGCGCCGCGAGCTGATCGCGACGCTGACCCGGCAGGCGCTGGCCGGCGCCGGCCTGCGGGACGCGCCTGCGGCGCTGCAGGAGGAGGTGGCCGCCACCCTCAGCGCCGGGGTCACCGATCCGGCGGTCGCGGCGGAACTGGCCGCCGGCGCCCTGGTCCGCCCGGTCGAGCGGGCCGGCTTCGGCTTCGGGGCGCCCACTGAGGCGCCCGCCGGGACGGGAGAACGGCCCGTGCCGTCGCCCGCGGCGCGGTCGGCCGGACGGACGCGGCCTAGTGCCCCCCGGGACCGCGCCGAGCGCCAGCGCGCCGCGCGCGAACGGGCCGAGCAGGAGCAAGCGGAACGAGAACGGGCCGAGCGGGAGCAAACCGAACGGCAGCTCGCCGAACGCAACCGGCAGCGTCAGGCCATCGCCGCCGCGGAGCAGGCCGTCCGCGACGCGGAACGGGCGGCGGACGCGGCCCAGGCCACGGAACGGGACCGGGCAGGCGCCGTCCGGCAGCGCGAGCAGCAACTGGACGCGGCCCGCGACGATCTCGCCGCGGCGAAACGCGCGTCCCGTGCGGCCGCCGGCGCGCTACGGGATGCCCGCCGCGTCCTCGGCCGGCTCCGGGCGCGTACGCCCGGCTGACCGGCCGCCCGCGTGGCCCCCGGCTGACCGGCCGCCCGCGTGGCCCCCGGCTGACCGGCCGCCCGCGTGGCCCCCGGCTGACCGGCCGCCCGCGTGCGCCCCCCGGCTGACCGGCCGCGTCCGCGCGCCAGTTTCACGCTGCGCGGGTTTTTCGGGCAGTCTGGGGATCATGGCAGACACGCTGACCCTGATGGTCGTGCACGCTCATCCCGATGACGAAGCGTCGAGCACCGGCGGCGTGCTGGCGGCGTACGCGGCCGACGGTATCCAGACCGTCGTGGTCACGTGCACCAACGGCGAGTTCGGCGACGCGCCAGGCGGCGTCAAGCCCGGTGAGGACGGCCACGATACCGGGGCGGTGTCCGGGCTCCGGCTGGCCGAGCTCCGGCAGTCCGCCAAGACTCTCGGCGTCACCCATCTGGAGCTGCTCGGGTACCACGACTCCGGGATGCCCGAATGGGACTACAAGACGCGGCCGGAGGCCTTCTGCAATGTCCCGTTCGGTGAAGTGGTCGGGCGGATCAGCGCGCTGATCGAGCGGTACCGGCCGCAGGTCGTGGTCACCTACGACGACAAGGGCCTCTACCAGCATCCCGACCACGTGTACGCGAGCCAGACCGCGCAGGCCGCGGTGGCGCAGACCGGCATCCCGGCCAAGCTGTACCTGATCGCGATGCGCGGCAGCGACTGGCAGAAGGTCCGGGACGCGATGCGCGCAGCCGGCGCCGACATGCCGGAGATGACGCTGACCCCGGAGCAGCGCCAGCAGGCCGCCGAGACCGAGGCCCGCGTCACGACCACCGTCGACATCCGCCCGGTGCTCTCCCGCAAGCGGGACGCCCTGCTCTCGCACGCGAGCCAGATCCAGGAGTCCTGGATGAACCAGATCCCGCCGGAGCTCGCCGCGAGCGTCTTCGGCTTCGAGCACTTCATCCGGGTCGCCGACCGCACCGGTGCCCCGGTGCCCGAGGACGACCTGTTCGCCGGGCTCCGCGGCGAGCGGGCCTGACGGAAACGTGATCAAGAAGGGGAATTCCGTCCGCCGCGGCACCGGAAAGTTATGACGATTTGGCGCGCCCCCGTGATGGTCCGGTGCGGTGTGCCAAATCGGGCCGGACGGCCCGGGATCATCAGCGGGCTGAATCAGCCGCCGTTCATTTCTGCTGGTCAGAATGTAATTGGCATCCGCTGGAGTGCGGCGCATTGCCTCGCGGGCCCGGATCGCCTGCCGCAGCGGGCGGCCGCGCGCACGGCGCCGCCGGGCGCATATCCGGCATCGCCCCCGGCCGGGCCCAATTCACAATCTCGGAATCAGACACGAACGTGGCTAAATTCGGCATCATAGTGCTTAGTCGCCGGGCCCGGGGAGGCCAATGATAGTGTCGCAGCCCACGCTGGAGTCGCTGCGCCGGTGGGATCCCGATCAGATTGGGCCGTTTACGCTACTCGGCCGCCTGGGGGCCGGGGCCATGGGCCAGGTGTACCTGGGCCGTTCCACGGCGGGGCGGCTGGTGGCGGTCAAGACGATCAAGATTGAGCTGGCCGAGGAACCCGGCTTCCGGGCCCGCTTCGGCCGGGAAGTCGCCGCCGCCCGCCGGGTCAGCGGCGTGTTCACCGCGGCCGTGGTGGCGGCCGACTCCGAGGCCGAGCTCCCCTGGCTGGCGACCGCCTACGTGCCCGCCCCGACGCTCAGCCGGCTGGTGAAGGCCTGCGGCCCGCTGCCGGTGCCGGCGGTCCGCTGGCTGGCCGCCGGGTGCGCGGAGGCGCTGGAGTCCATTCACCTCGCGGGCCTGGTGCACCGCGACCTCAAGCCGTCCAACGTGCTGGTGGCACCGGACGGCCCCCGGGTCATCGACTTCGGCGTGGCGCGGGCCGCCGAGCGCATCCAGCTGACCGTCACCCGCGGCGCCGTCGGCACGCCCGCCTACATGGCGCCGGAGCAGGCCCGCGACTCCCAGCACGCCTCGCCGGCCAGCGACGTCTACTCCCTCGGCGCCACCCTGCTGTTCGCCGCGACCGGGCACGGGCCCTACCAGGGCGAAACGGTCATGGACGTGCTGGTGAAACTGGCCACCGAGCACCCAGACCTGTCCGGCATGCCGCCGGACCTGGCCGGGCTGATCATGGCCTGCCTGGAGCGCAGCCCGCGGATGCGGCCGACGTCGGCGGCCCTGCTGACCGGGCTCGGGCCGTTCGTGGAAGCCTCCGCCGACCCGGCGGACGGCCACACCTACCTGCCTGGCTCGGCGATGGCGCTGATCGCCGAGTACGCCCGCAGCCCGCAGCCCGCCGTGGCGCGGCGGACCGAGGTCGAGGTCTACCGCAACGACGCCGAGCCGCCCAGCGAGGACCCCACCTCGGCCTCGCACACGGCGCTCCCGGCGGCGTACCCCGCCGGCAGTCACCGGCAGCCGCGCCGCCGCCGCAAGCCGGGCGAACCCGCGGGAACGCCGCGCGGGCCGCAGCGGCCCCGGGTCCGGGTCGCGCTGATCGCGACCGGGGTAGTCGCCGGGGCCGCGATCCTGGCCATCGGCGGCGCCTACGCCGGCTCGAAGATCGACCCCTCCCTGGCCGGGTCTCCGGCCAGCGACAACGTACCCGTCCCGCCGCCGGGCGCGGACCCGCCCAGGACGCCGCAGAACGGCATCAGCGGCAAGCCGGAGCTGACCATGGGCCAGCCCCTCGGCGACCCGTACACCACGTTCCAGGTCCACGGCAGCGGGTTCGTCCCGTCCACCCGCGTTGCGCTGTCCGTGCTCGGGCTGCACTCCGGCGGGACGATCCCGCCGGAGTACGACCCGTACGTCGACCCCAAGGGGACCTTCAACTACACGATCGACCAGCAGCACATCTTCTTCCCGGGTGGTGTCATCCCGGTCGGCGTGTACCACGTCACGGCCAAGGACGCCGCCAGCGGCCAGCAGGCCACCCAGAAGTTCACCGTGCAGCCCCCGCCCTCGGGATCCCCGCCGCCCCGGCCCGCCGGGTCGCCGCCGCCCGGCAACGTGCCGCCGCCGCAGGGCCTGGGCGGCCCGCCCGGCCCCTCGCACGGCTCCCTGGCCTTCTAAGGCACCTGCGTCCACCACAGGTCCTCCTGCCGTGAGCACCAGGCCGGATCGTTCAGCCGGCCGAGGTCGCCCCGCGTGATGATGCCGTGCTCGATCAGGATGCGGACCACGACCTCGTCCGACAGCCGCATGTCCGGCCCGGTCAGGCCGCGTTCGGCGATCTTGCGCCGGAGCACCTTGATGTGCTCGGCGACGCGCCCGGCCAGCCGGTCGCGGAAGTCCGCGTCGCGATCGAAACGGTCCAGTTCGTGGTACGCGCCGGTCGCCTCCAGGGCCGCGCGGGCGATCTCCGGTGTCCGGGGCAGCGGGGTGGTCGCGGCCGGATCCAGCAGCCACGGCCGGCACCACATCAGCGCGACGAGGAAGATCTTGGTCATCGGGTCCAGGTACAGCGGCAGCAGGGTCGAGTCCACGCCGTCGCGGATCCGGCTGTCGTCCGCGCCCAGCGCGTCCCAGCCGCGGGCGTGCCCGCTGACGGTCACCGCGAGCGGCTGCCCTTCGTCCAGCATGGCGCGCGAGCCGACCAGCGTCGTCCCGCTGCGGATGAACCAGCCGCCGGACGGTTCTCCCTCCTCTTCCATCCGCGGCAGCCGGATCCGGTATCCGTCCCCCTCGGTGTAGAGCGCGTGGGTGCGGCTGATGTTGGCGATCCAGGCGCCGTCGGACAGCACGCTGATCACCCCGGCCCGGCGGGAAAGCCCGCGCCCGACGGCGATGGTCAGGTCGGCGTCCGCCCCCCGCCCGAAGACCAGCCGGCTGCCTTCCGGAATCTTTACGACCAGCCCGGATGGCGTACTGACGTGCGCCATCAGCGATGTGGAGGGCTGGATCGTCATCGGATGTCCTCTGTCGGCGGAGTCCGGGTGAGCTGGGCCATGACCTGACGGCAGGCACAAGCCCTGCCGTATGGAGTGTAGGCCGGGCCGGCCGGGCCGCCTCATCCCCGGATTCGGGGATTGGCCGCCACGCAATTACCCGGTTAGCTGTGAGCAGCCGAGGTGAGGCGCTGGGCGCCGGCGGGCCGGGATCTTCGCCGCAGGGCGGTGTTTGCCTGATGGCAGGGGGGGCCCAGTCGGCGCGGGGCACGGCCAGGGTGGGGGCGTGACGCCGGGCTTGTGACGGTGGCGCGGTCCGGGATTCCGGTAATCCGGTGTCCAGTGCCTCGCTTTCGGCTGACGGTGCGGAGAGCCAGGGCCCTCCTTCCTGAGGGGAGGGAGGAGGGCCCGTTTCTCTTCACCGTTTCCACCAGCGGCGGGCAGGCGGAGGCGGACCGCACTGCCCGTCGCCGCTTACCGGGGCCATTTCCCCGCCTCCCCCGCCTTACCGCGCGGCTGGCGCGGGGCGGTTCCCGGATGTAATTTGACGGGGCTGGAAGTGTCCAGACCCGGAGGTGCCGATGCCCCGCAGCGAGCCGGTCGACGGTTTCCAGCTCGGCTACGACCGCTCCGGCTCCGGTGAGCCGGTGGTCCTGCTGCACGGCTGGCCCGGTGACCGTACCGACTACCGCGTCCTCGCGCCCGATCTGGCCGCCTCCTTCAACGTCGTCGTCCCGGACCTGCGGGGATTCGGCGAGTCGGATAAGCACCCGGCCGACCCTGCCGAGCAGTACAGCGCCGCGGCGCAGGCGCGCAGCGTGCTCGGGCTGATCCGCGAACTTGGCCTGGAGCGGCCGATCCTGGCCGGGTACGACATCGGCAGCCGGATCGCGCAGACGGTCGCGCAGCAGCACCCGGACCAGGTCCGGGCGCTGGTCATCGCGCCGCCGCTGCCGGGCATCGGGAAGCGGATACTCGACCCGGAGCCGCAGCGCGAGTTCTGGTACCAGTCGTTCCACCGGCTCCCGCTGGCCGCCGATCTGATCGACGGGGCACCGGGGGCGGTGCGGGCCTACTTGTCACACTTCTGGTCGCACTGGTCCGGTCCCTCGTTCACGCCCAGCCCAGCCGACCTGGACCATCTCGCCGCCGTGTACGGCATGCCGGGCGCGTTCACCGCGTCGATCGCCTGGTATCGCTCCGGTGCGGGCTCGGTGGCCCGGTCGCTGGCCGAAGAGGCACCCGCGCCGGACGACCGGATCGCCGTCCCGGCCACCGTGCTGTGGCCGGAGTACGACCCGCTGTTCCCGCGCGCCTGGGCGGACCGGGTGGAGGAGTTCTTCAGCGCCATCACCATCCGTTTCATTGATGGCGCCGGCCATTTCGCCCCGCTGGAGTACCCCGGCGAGTTCGCCGCCGCGATCCGCGACGCCCAGCCGGCTGGTGTGGGACACGACGGCGTGTGAGGGTAAAGAAAAGGTATGCGGAGCACTCTCAGGTCTCCCCAGCTAGGTGAGCGGAGGCCCTATGGGCCGCGATATTGACGCGATCACAATCACCGGGGAAGACCGCCGCCGGTACCGCGACAAGGTGCGGCGCTCGCTGGACGTGTTCGCCCGCATGCTGCGCGAGCACCGGTTCGAGGGCGAGCCAGCGCAGGTGGGCGTGGAGATCGAGCTGAACCTGGTGGACGGCCAGGGGGAGCCGTCCATGCGCAACGCCGACGTGCTCGACGCCATCGCCGATCCGGCCTGGGCGACCGAGCTCGGGCAGTTCAACCTGGAGATCAACGTCCCGCCGCGCGAGCTGGCCGGGGACGCCGTGGCGGACCTGGAGAAGGAGATCCGGGACAGCCTCAACCGCGCCGACGAGCGGGCCTGCAGCACCGGCAGCCGCCTGGTCATGGTCGGTATCCTCCCCACCCTGCGCGAAGAGCACATGCACGAGGACACGATCTCGGCCAACGCCCGCTACCGGGTGCTGAACGAGCAGATCTTCGCGGCCCGCGGCGAGGACATGCGGATCGCGATCGACGGGCCGGAACGGCTGCTCACCCACGCCGGCAGCATCACCCCGGAGGCGGCCTGCACCAGCGTCCAGCTGCACGTGCAGGTCGGCCCGGAGCAGTTCGCGAACTACTGGAACGCGGCCCAGGCCATCGCGGGCGTCCAGGTCGCGGTGGCCGCCAACTCCCCGTACCTGTTCGGCCGGCGGCTGTGGGACGAGACCCGGATCACGCTGTTCGAGCAGGCCACCGACACCCGTCCCGACGAGCTGAAGCACCAGGGCGTGCGCCCCCGGGTGTGGTTCGGCGAGCGGTGGATCACCTCGGTGTTCGACCTGTTCGAGGAGAACATCCGGTACTTCCCCGCGCTGCTGCCGGTCTGCGACGACGAAGATCCCGTCGTCGTCCTGGACCGCGGCGGCTGCCCCCAGCTGGCCGAGATGAGCCTGCACAACGGGACCGTCTACCGCTGGAACCGCCCCGTCTACGCGGTCGCGGACGGCGTGCCGCACCTGCGGGTGGAAAACCGGGTGCTGCCCGCCGGGCCGACGGTGGCGGACGTCATGGCGAACGCGGCGTTCTACTACGGCCTGCTGCGGGCCCTCGCCGAGGCGCAGCGCCCCATCTGGACCCAGCTCTCGTTCGCCACGGCGGCGGAAAACCTGCACGAGGCGGCGCGGCACGGCATGGACGCGCGGCTGTACTGGCCCGGTCTGGGCGAAGCGCCCGCAGCCGAGCTCGTGCTCCGGCGGCTGCTGCCGCTGGCCCGTGAGGGCCTGGCCCGCTGGGGGGTCGCGACCGACCACGCCGACCGCATGCTGGACATCATCGAGCAGCGCTGCCTCACCGGCCAGACCGGCGCCGCGTGGCAGAGCGGCACCGTGCGCGCGCTGAGCAGCCACGGCGAAGCCGACCGCGCGGAGGCGCTCCGCCTGATGACCCAGCGCTACATCGAGCACATGCACACCAACGCCCCCGTCCACACCTGGCGCTAACCCCCGCCCCCGCCCCCCGCGCCCCCCGCGCCGTGCGCGGTCGCCGCTCAGGCCGCCGCCGTCCTCCGTCGGCGAGGCTGGGAAGGCTGGGAAGGCATTACACGCCGCTGCGCCCCGTCCTGCGGCGCCCCTGCGGCGAGCGTGGCGCAGCCCGTGTCCGGGACTGCGTTACAGCGGAAACGTGCGTGTAATACAGCGCCGGATCATGGAAGTATGGGATATCTCGCCGTCGGCAACGGCCATCGTTCGGAAACACCGCCGACGGGTTACCTGCCGATCGAGGAACACGGGATCGTCGGGGATCTGCGCACCGTGGCGCTCGTCGGCACGGACGGCACCGTCGACTGGTACTGCCCCGCCCGCTTCGACGCCCCGTCGCTGTTCGGCGCGCTCCTCGACGCCCGCAAGGGCGGCTACTTCTCCTTGTCGAGCCGTAGCAGCGGCCGTCCCAAGCAGCTATACCTGCCCGACACCAACATCCTGCTGACCAGATTCCACGGGGTCGAGGCCGTCGGCGAGGTGATCGACTTCATGGTGCCGGATACGAGCGGCAGCGGGAAGTCCCGTGATCTGCTCGTCCGGCAGGCCCGCGCGGTCCGCGGCCGGGCCACCTTTGAGCTGGCCTGCCACCCGGCGTTCGACTACGGGCGCGTCCCGCACACCGTCGAGCTCGTCCCCGGGACCGGTGCCGTCTTCGAGTCGCCGCGCGGCCGCTGCGTCCTGCGCACCAGCGTGGCGCTGAAGGTTGAGGACACCGGGGTCGCCGCGACCTTCACCTTGGAGGAGGGGGAGACGGTCGACATCGAACTGGAGTGGGCGGGTGAGGTGCGGCCGCTGGCCGACGGGGAGACCGAGCGCCTGTTCACCCTGACCTCGGACTTCTGGCAGAGCTGGGTCAGCCAGTCCCGCTACCGGGGCCGGTGGCGGGAGACGGTCCAGCGGTCGGCGCTCGTGCTGAAGCTGCTCGTCTACCACCCGACCGGGGCCTTGGTGGCGGCGCCCACTACGTCCCTGCCGGAGGAGATAGGCGGCGGCCGGAACTGGGACTACCGGTTCAGCTGGCTGCGCGACGCCGCGTTCACCGTCTACGCGCTGATGACGCTCGGCTTCCTGGAGGAGGCCGCCTCCTTCATGGAATGGGTCGAGCGCCGCTGTGAGTCCGCCACCCGCGAGCGCGACATCATGATCATGTACACGGTCGACGGGCGCGAGGACATCGACGAGACCGTCCTGTCCCATCTGGTGGGCTACCGCGGCTCGGGGCCGGTCCGCATCGGCAACAACGCGGTCCGCCAGCGGCAGATCGACGTGTACGGCGAGCTGATGGATTCGGTCTACCTCTACAACCGCGAGGTGCCGATCTCCTACGACCTGTGGGTGGCGCTGTCCAAGCGGCTCGACTGGCTGTCCCGGCACTGGGAGGAACCCGACGAGGGCATCTGGGAGATCCGCGGCCCCCGGCAGCGCTTCACTTACTCGGCCCTGATGACCTGGGTCGCCTACGACCGGGCCGCGCGCCTGGCCCGGGACCGCGGCCTGCCCGGCCCCGTCGAGCGCTGGCGGAAGCTCGCCGCGTCCGCGCACCGCTACGTGCAGGAGGCCTGCTGGGATCCCGGGCTGCGCACCTACGTGATGCATCCCGGCAGCCGGCTTCTCGACGCGTCGGTCCTGGTCATGCCGCTAGTGAAGTTCGCCGGGCCCACCGACCCGCGGTTCCTGTCGACGCTCGACCGGATCGGTGCCGAGCTCACCTCCGACAGCCTGGTCTCCCGGTACGCGATCACCGGGCACGACGGGATCGTCGACGGCGAGGGCACCTTCAACCTGTGCTCGTTCTGGTACGTCGAGGCGCTCACCCGGGCGGGCCTGCAGGGAGGCCCGGACCATCTTCGAGAAGATGCTCACCTACGCCAACCACCTGGGGCTGTACGCCGAGCAGATCGGTGCCTCGGGTGAGGCGCTGGGCAACTTCCCGCAGGCGCTCACCCACCTGGCCCTGATCAGCGCGGCGGTGAACCTGGACCGGGCGCTGGACCGCCGCTGACCGGGCTACCTTCCGGCCGCCGGCAGGGGCTGCTCCCGCGGGACCTGCCAGGCCACCCGCACGCCCCCCGGGATGGCCTTGACGTCGACCGGGATGCCCGCCTCGGTGCCCCGGTCACGGAAGACGGCGAAATCAGCCGCGCGCAGGCCGTTCGCCTTTTCCCGCGGGCCGTCCAGCGGGCCGTCCAGCGGGGTGGCCAGCGGGGTGGCCTCGATCACCGTCAGGCAGGAACCGTCACTGGCGGCGATGCCGATCCGTGCCTCGACCGCGCTCTCCTGGACCGGGCCGAGCGCCTCCGCCAGCATCGTGATCAGCTGCCCCCTGGTCCCGGCCGCCACGGCGTCGACCGGGCCGCTGAAGCTGATCTCCGGCGTCGGGGACAGCTGCGCGCACAGGTCCGTGATCTCCTGCCGCAGACCCCGGTCCCTGGGCCGCTGCTCCAGCCCGAAGATGGCGTCCCGGAGCATCCTGACCGTCTGGTCGAGGTCCTCGATGGACGTCCCGATCTTGTCCCGCACCTCGGCGCTGCGGGTCTGCGACGCCGCGCTCTGCAGCCGGAGCCCGGCCGAGAAGATCCGCTGGATGACCGTGTCCCTCAGGTCGGCGGCGATGCGGTCCCGGTCGGCCAGCACGGTCAGCTCGCGCAGGCGGCTCTGCAGTTGCTCGCTGCGTTCCTGCGAACGGCGGATCCGGTCCCGCAGCCCGTGCGTGGCCACGGAGATGAGGGCGCCCAGGGAGGCCCAGAAGATGGCCCGGCGGGCAATCACCGCGTCCGCGGCGGCGACCGGCGTCAGCGAGATGATCACCTCGACGGCGACGATCGCGGCCACGACGCAGATGGATTCCCACCGGCGGTGAAACAGCGCCGTCCACACCAGCGGGATCAGGATCACGATGCCGACACCGGAGGTGGAGCCGGCCGCCAGGTCGAGGGCCAGCACGGAGCCGGTGTAGGTGAGCGGGACGAGCACCGTCATCCACCCGGGCAGCCGCGGCCATGGAAGCAGGAAGGCCGCCGCCGTCGCGAGCAGCAGCAGCACGCTGGCCAGCACCGCGGGCCAGGACGGCGCCTGGTCCGGTGACGGCAGGGCCAGGCTGGCCTCGGCCAGCACCGCGACGATGGCGAACGGGGCCACCCGGGCCCACAGCCCAGTTCCCCGGAACGGTGAGCCCGCATTCCTACCAGGGGGAACGGAAGTCCCGGACAGGAGCGCGGATTCGGTTCGTGATCCCATCGCGTGACATTCTCCGGCGTCGACTGGCCGGAATTTTACCGCTGCGGCCCGCGTCCTGCCTAGCTGCCATTACGCAATGTAACGATAGGCGTTCTGGGTGTCGCAAGGCCAGCGGGACGGCGGAAGGCTGTTTGGCGCCGGGATGTCCGGGCACGGCAGGTACCGAGGCTTGCGGCAGCGACGGTGCTGTTGCGCCGGGCAGGCACTGAGACAGCCAATTTCCCAGGAGGTATCCGATGACCGATCCTGGCGTGCACCACCATGTGGAGATCAAGGACGGCGACGAGACCGTGGCCGCTGCGGACGTGACCATCCCTCCCGAGAGCGAGGGCACCGCGCAGGCGTCGCTGCGCGCCGCGCCGGGGCATGTCCCGCCGGGACACCGCGCCAGCCTCGTCGACGCGGTGATGGACCTGCCGGAGGTGCAGGAGAGCGCGCGGCTGGAGGCCGCACTGCCGCTCGGGGACAGCGAAACGCTGGGGCGGCTGCGGGAGCGCAGCGAGAACACGGCCACCCGGGCCGCGGGGTCGAGCGCGCTGGTGGACGCCGACATCCCGGCGGCCGCCGGCCCTGACGTCCCGCCGGCCGGCGGCGCCTGAGGCCCGCGGGCCACGGAATGATCCCGGCCGCCGCTGAGTTCGGGCCAAGTATGACGACGGTGGGATTTATCGGCAGCGGGATGATCGGCAGCACGGTGGCCCGGCTCAGCGTGGCGGCCGGGCATGCGGTCGTGCTGAGCAATTCGCGGGGGCCTGACACCCTCAAGGATCTCGTCAGCGAACTGGGCCCGCTGGCCCGCGCCGCGAGCGGGGAGGACGCCGCCGACGCGGACATCGTGCTGGTCGCGATCCCGCTGCGGGCCTACCGCAGCGTTCCCGTCCGCCGGCTGGTCAGCAAGACCGTCATGGACGCGAACAACTACTACCCGCAGCGGGACGGGCAGATCGCCGACCTGGACGCCAAGCGGCTGACCAGCAGTGAGCTGCTCCAGCGCCACCTGCGGTCGTCGTCGGTGGTGAAGGCCTTCAACAACATCTACTTCCGGCACCTGGCGTCGCTGGCCCGGCCGTCCGGCGCGGGCGATCGCAGCTACCTGCCCATCGCGGGAGACGACGCCGGGGCCAAGGCGGAGGTGACCGCGTTCCTCGATTCGATCGGCTACGGAGCCGTCAACGCCGGCCCGCTCGGCGAAAGCTGGCGTCAGCAGCCTGGTGAGCCGGTCTACGGCGCCCCCTACGGCCCGATGGAGGACGAAGGCGGGCGGCCCGCGGGTGAGGGCACGATCCGCCGGGCGCTGGCCGCCGCCACCCGCTGACGCCACCATCTCGCGGCACCCATTGACGGCCATCGTGGCCGGTCCTAGCGTCAGGCTTGGCGGCGCATGATTTAGGCCTCAATTATCTGCCGCCTTTGCTGGGCCCCGAAGGAGCCGTGTATGCGCCTTTGCACGGCGGCCGCGCTCCTGCCGAGCGCGAGCGCTGAGGTCGTCCGTGACGGCGGCGTGCTCATCGACGGACCCCGGATCGCCGCCGCCGGGGTGCACGCGGCCCGCGGCGGGTATGGGCCGGCCATGGCCGGACCCGCCAGGCAGGGCCCCGCATGACGGACTTCGACCGGATAACCGTCACTGAGCTGCGCCGCCGTGGCGGGCTGAAATGGACCTACGCCGGCCCGGACGTGCTCGGCGCGTTCGTCGCGGAGATGGATTTCGGGACGTCCCCGGCCGTGGAAGCCGCCCTGCGGGACGCCATCGGCCGGCGCGACTTCGGCTACCTGACCCCGGCGGCGGTGCGCGAGATGACCGAGGCGGTCGCCGCGTGGCTAGCCCGGCAGCAGGACTGGGCCGTCGACCCGGCCCGGATCCGCGCGCTGCCCGACGTGCTCAGGGGCCTGGAGGCGGCGATCACGATCTTCTCCCGGCCGGGCAGCCCGGTGATCCTGCCGACCCCCGCCTACATGCCGTTCCTGACCGTGCCGCCGCAGCTGGGCCGGGAGATCATCGAGGTCCCGATGGTCACCCGCGGCGGACGGCTGGCCCTGGACCTGGACGGGATCGCGGCGGCGTTCCGCGCGGGCGGCCACCTGCTGATCCTGTGCAGCCCCAGCAACCCGGCCGGCCGGGTGTACACCCCGGCCGAGCTGGCGGCGGTCACCGAGGTGGTGGCCCGGCACGGCGGCCGGGTGTTCGCCGACGAGATCCACGCACCGCTGGTCTACCCGGGCCACCGGCACACGCCGTACGCGAAGACGTCCGCCGAGGCCGCCCGGCACAGCATCACGTCCATCTCGGCGTCCAAGGGCTGGAACCTGCCCGGCCTGAAATGCGCCCAGCTGATCCTCACCAGCGACGCCGACGCGGAGACCTGGGCCGCGGCCGGGCGCCTGGCCGAGCACGGCGCCAGCACCCTCGGGGTCCGCGCCAACACGGCGGCGTTCACGGCCGGCGGTGACTGGCTCGCGGAGGTGCTGAGCTATCTGGACGGCAACCGGATGCTGCTGGCCGACCTGATCGGCGAGTGCCTGCCCGGGGTCCGCTACCGGCCGCCGGAAGGCACCTACCTGGCCTGGCTGGACTGCCGCGCCCTGGGCCTGGGCGCCAGCCCCGGGGAGTTCTTCCTGGACAAGGCGCAGGTGCTGGTCAACGACGGCCCGGCCTTCGGCGAGGCGGGCCAGGGGCACGTGCGGCTCAACTTCGCGACCCCGCGCCCGATCCTGACCCAGATCGTCCGCCAGCTCGGGAACGCGGTCGCCAACCGCTGACCGCTGGACACGATGGCTGCGCCGTCAGCTGGCTGTGTCCGCGCTGAACAGGTGCTGCCCGGCCGCTCCCGGCACCCAGTCCAGCGCCTGATCGTGAACTATTATCCCGCCGGGCGCGCCGGGAGCTGCTGCAGCGCCCAGGTGTTGCCGTCCGGGTCGGCGAAGGTCACGAACGAGCCCCACGCCTGCACGTCCACCTCGCTGGCCGCCACCCCGTGCTCGGTGAGCTGTGCGCGGGCCGCCGCAACGTCCTCCACCACCACCTGCAGGTTGCGCAGCGAACCCGGTGCCATGTCGACGCCCAGGCCGGTGCCGAACGCGATCGAGCAGGCCGACCCGGGCGGGGTCAGCTGGACGAACCGCAGCTCCTCGCTGACCCGCTGGTCGTGGTCGGCGTGGAAGCCAACCTGGTCGACGTAGAACGCCTTCGCGCGATCCACGTCGGATACCGGCACGAAGACAAGCTCAAGTTTCCAGTCCATGCCCGGATCGTACGGGCACCCCCTGACATTCTGGGGCCCGCAACCAGCCTCGCCGGGCGGCTGTGCGGGCACGCTCTTCCCCGGCCGAAGGTCAGAAGTCCTGACACAGGGCGATGATGGTTGTGCTCACGATGACGCCGACGAGCAAACCGACGTTGAATCCCGCGGTGGCCGCGAAGCCCAGCCCGTGGAAGAGCAGCGCGCCGGCCATACTGAGCCCAGTCGACACCGCCGTGGGCAGCGGCCACGAGCCCAGAAATGCCCACGAGCGGCGCTCTCTGTCGGTCGCGGAAAAAGTGGGAAAGTAGACGGTGAGATACGCTCTTGGCGATTGGTTTTTTTCTGAGACCAGAACTGCATAAATCGCGAGTATTACCAAGCTGCCTATTCCTACAGATAGCCAGGTATATTGCAGGGCCAGTGGCCGGAGCAGCCACAGGGTGAGCCAATTTCCCAGAAAAAGGGGCACGCATGACAGAGGTATCGCCAGGACTATTGCCAGGATTACCTCGGATGCAGCTGCCAGAAGCGACCGGTCTCGTTTCAAGCGGGCCCTGAACGACGGAGTACCGCTCGCCCAGAACAGCATTTGATCCTGGAACGCGCGCCGCACATCAGCCGACGAATGCTCAAGGGCGGTTCTTTCGATCTTGGCCGCTAGCGCTTTCTTTTCCTTTTCCCAGTGTGATTTGGTAATCTGAATTTCGTCATATCGGCTCCAGTTTCTAATGAGAGCACCGGCAACAAGCAGTGACTCGCCTTCCTTGATAGCCTTTTGCAGGCCAGCAGGAGAGCCGATATGCGGAAGTTGCCGCGTGAGGCGCGAGGCATCAGCGGTAGATTCCTTGATGAATCGCCTGATTGCTACGGTTTCTTCCTGGCTTTGTGCACGATGAAGTGAGGGACCGACCTCGGGGATATTAAACGCTTCGGCAGCTTCGTCGTCGTCCGCCGGCCCGGTGAAATCGCGAACCGCGGAACGTCGCAAACTTCTCTCTAGATTGATCGCCCTCGTGCGGTAGCTCCTCAGCTGCTTAGCAGACTCTTCCCGGAACGCGTGCTCGAAGTCGGTGCGCCATTGCAGCAGGATTGACGCCAGTACATCATGCAGCAGCTCGAACTCTTCCCGGCCGTCCCGTATGACTCGCTGGAACAGGGGTGTCCTGCTGGAGGTGAGAGTTCGCAGCACCTTCCGGGCAAGTTTGGTGAGGTTCTCCGTGGGCAGATCCGCTATCCATACGTTGCCCTCTCTTTCGCCACCGTAGTCTTCGGCTATGCTTATAGTCAGGTAGTCCGTTTTTTTCTGCAGCAGCATGAGGTCTTCGACCGTCAGCGCCACCTTGGCGCCCGTCGGAAGCACAAGATAGCGAGACATGGCCCAGAACATATGAGCTTCCGCCGGTTCCAATGCGCCGAGCCGTTCAGTAGTAAAGTTCTTGAGAATTTCAGATGCGCCGCCGAGCTGCCGGTAGAGTTTGACGGTCAGCTTGGTGCGGCCTGACTGACGGCCCTTCTCCCAGAGCGTAGACCAGACAATCTGAAAATACCCTGGCTCGAATACTTGCTGACCGGGAATTCCTGACGAGTTCTCGCTCTGGTGCAGATCCTCCAGCGTGGCCGCGACCAGGCCGGGATCAACGGCGACACTGCTCTCAGAGCCAACCGGGCCGTAGATGGCTTGCTCGAGGGCCTCACGGGACAGCGGCGGTATGCGGTAGCTGGCCGTCAGCAAACCAGGCACCCGGCGCATGAGCGGTTCAAGCATACCAAGGTAGTCTTCCCGGATACTGACGACAATGCACGCGGCATCGCTGTTCTCGTTCACCATGCGGCTGATGGCCGAGTAGAGATCGGTATGATCCATGCCGTTGTTGAGGCGTTCTTCAAATTGGTCGATAATAACGACCGCGCGTTTGTCAGTCTCCAGCCAGTGCTGGTTCAGCATGCCCCGCAGGGAAAGATCTTTCTGGCCTCGCCAGCCAGACCGTCTCAATCCTTCCCGCACTGCTGCCGTAACGTCGCTCTGCGTCGTTTCGATGTAGATCGGTACCTGACTGTCGTCTTTGGCCAGATGTGGCCCTATGCCCGCATTAAGCAGCGAAGATTTTCCGGTGCCGCTGCGCGCGTAGACAATGAGTACCGGAAGTGTGAGAATATGATTGATCAGGACGCCAACTTCTTTTTGGCGACCGAAAAACAGATGGCCTTCCGATAGCTCAAACGGCCTGAGGCCGACAAAAGGGTTCTTCATTTTGCGCCTGCCAGGCTGGCTATGGTCCGGCTGCAGAAGTCGCTAAGGTCGCCATCGTATACATTTACGTTTCGCTGTTTCCAAAGTTCGACCTCTATCCGTTCGGGCTGCAACTGAACAGCATAGTGGCGCTTTGATTCCCGTCCTGAAAGAGCATTTCTAATCGCCAGCATGCGCAGGAAAGCGCGAAAGTTCCAGTCCTGCAAAGAGTAGCCCAGGAAGAGGAAACGCCGTTTTTTATAGGCGGCGGTAAGTGAAGATGGCGGGAAAGAGGATGACAAATTACCGCCGGAATTGACCATGAAATCAACGTAGTCGTCTTCCGTGATAATTATGTCGTCTGCGCCGACCGGAGTTGCTTGCTGAACCGAACCGTGCATCTTGAACAAAAACGCAGTTCCCGGAGGGAAGACCGGATCGTTCCACTGAAACTCGGAACTGTTTTCCTGACGGGCTTTGCCGTCCGGGTATACCAGATTGATCGTGGATGTGCCAACCTCGGGATCCCGCATGTTCTGGGTAATGACACATAGCGGTTTATTGACCTCAGAGAATGCGCGCTCAATGAAGGTGTCATAGTTTGTGGTGATGATGAAAAGCGGGACTGAAAGGTTTGGTATGCTCGCCAGCATGCGCGCGACAGAACTGGGCGGAGTCTTCGCTTGCTCTGCTTCCAGCCGACGATGCAGGTACTCGTAGAGCGCTGGCCGGTCGAAGACTGTATTCTGATAGAATTGCGCAACCTTCGCCAGGTTGTCGCTCGCATAGTGGCCAAGGCCAGGCATTTGCCCGGCCAGCTCCTTGGCCAGGGTACGGCCATCAGGAATACCGCTGGCGGTGTTACTTAGATCGCAAGAGGCGCCGGCCCCAATGAAGGGAATAATCTCGCCTTCGGCCAGCCAGGATGCGACCCGGGCGAACGGGAATTCATCAAAGTGGGCAGCGGTTGAACTCATGCGCTACCCTCCCACCCCATGCCTGCAGACCCTCACTATGCCCACAGAGGCTAGCAGAGTCGGGTCGGTGCGCACGGCGTCTGCCCATTTGATGTCGCGCCAGTCGACGGTATCGGTGCGCGTGTTAAGTGGCCGTAAGTCGCCGCGCTTTCTTCGCTTGCCTCATCATGAGGGTGTGACACCTCAAGAGGCTTCACCACTTGCGGCTGGTAGACGCCGAACTCGTGCCGCGAGCATCCGTAGGAGGTGCCGCGCGCGGTGCCGCAGAAGCGGACGTAGCGCCCGGAGCCGGTGACGTTGACGTCCGCCACGTTCCCGTCGGTCCCGCAGACCGGCGGCGGCGCCACACGGAACGATTCGGTCTGGATGCCCGCGTTGCCCTGGCCGTCGCAGGCATAGGGGCAGACCCTGGGGTTCCCGGTGATGCAGCCCCAGGCGGCGGCGTAGCCGGCCGCGTTCTGCTGGCCGGGTTCCTGGATCGGCACGCCATCGGCGTCGTTCGACACCGCCCGGTGGATCGCCACCGCGATCTGGTCCACGTACTGCGCGTAGACGCCGAGAACTGCTTTTCGCATTTGTCCCTCTTTGCCGGAATATGGCTTCGGCGGCGGGAATGTGGCAGCGGGAAATCGCGGCTAAACCACGTCTAGGGGACTGTACACCTCGTTATCGGGAGGCACGATATTAACGGGAGGCACGATGACGGACCTTTGCTTCATGACGGCCCGGGAACTGCGGGCGGCACTGGGCCGCCGTGAGCTGTCCGCGCGCGAGGTGCTGCAGGCGCACCTGGACCAGATCGAGCGGATCAACCCGGACCTGGGCGGCGCCGTCCCGGTCGAGCCCGAGGTCGCGGCGGCGGTCCGCGACACGGCGCAGGTGTTCGCCGCGCTGGGCGCGCACGTCACCGAGGGCAGCCCGGACTTCGCCGGTGCCGACGAGGCGTTCCGGACGCAGGCCACCCGGGCCGGCCGCTGCCGCCCGCCGCTCAGGTGATGGTCACGGCGCCCTCCGGCGCCGTGGCCTGCACGGCCATAGGTCACCGCCCGGTAGTAACAATGTGACGACAGGGTTGACTTTCTTGCCCAGCGCAAGCAGCGCTGGCTATTGTCAGGTAAATGGCCGATTATCAGTCAAAACGAGGCGTCCGCATCGCGGCGCTTGCCGGTATAGCGTGTTTCGGGCTCGCCGCGGCGGGCTGCAGCAGCTCTTCGTCCACCCCAGCGTCGGGCGGGAGCTCCGCCAGCGCCAGCGCGTCCGCCAAGCCGACGGGCACCGTCAACGTGGCCTACGCCTCCTCGCTGCAGTTCCTGAACGAGAAGGTCGTGTCGCCCGCGTTCACCAGTGCCGAGGGCTATAAGTTCTCCGGCCGCGGCGCGGCCTCCGGCGACCTGGAGGCGGACATCGCGGGCGGGGAGATCAGCCCGAACGTCTTCGAGAGCGTCGGCGGTGACAACATCACGCCGCTGCAGCCCAAGTTCACCAAGTGGTACGTGCAGTACGCGGGCACTTCGATCGTGGTCGCCTACAACCCCAGCGGGCCGCACGCCGCCGAGTTCAAGGCGATCGCCGACGGCAGCAAGCCGATCTGCACCCTGTTCAGCAGCGCGCTGCAGACCCCCGGCCTGAAGCTCGGCCGCACCGACCCGAACGTCGACCCGCAGGGCCGGGACTTCATCTACATGCTGGAGCTGGCCCAGTCCTACTGCCACCTGCCGTCGGACACCGTGGCCAAGATCCTGGGCACCTCCGACTTCGGCACGGCGTCGTCCTCGCAGATCTACGCCGAGTCCTCGCTGGACTCGACGCTGCAGGCCGGCCAGCTCGACGCGGCCAGCGCGTTCGTCACCCAGGCGGTCGAGCTGCACCTGTCCTACATCAAGCTGCCGGACGCCATCAACCTGGGCAGCTTCGCGGACGCCGCGGCCTACAAGAAGGCCACCGTTAAGCTCGAAAACGGCACGGTCAAGTCGGGCAGCCCGCAGGTCATCGACATCACCACCATCGGCACGCCCACCCCGGCCGGAATCGCCTTCGTGAAGTACACGCTGTCGCCCACGGGCCTGGCCCAGTACAAGGCGGGCGGCTTCACGGTGCTGACGCCCACGGTGTTCGGTGATTCCTCCGCCGTGCCGGCCGCCATCAAGAGTGAGCTGGGCAGCTAGGGCGGCCACCGCCGCGAGCGGGACGGTCCCGGGGGAGCAGGCCCCCGGGCCGTCCGGCCCCTCCGTTCCCCCGGCCCCGCCGGGCAAGCCGGGGAACACCCCCCGCACGGTCCGTTCCGTTTCCGGCTATGTCTCGGTCATCGGGGCGGCGGTCATCTGGATCGCGCTGCTCGGCCCGGTGATCGCGCTGCTCGCCCACCTGTCCTGGCACGCCATCGCCAGCTCGCTGACCGCGCCGGGCGCGCTGGACCCGCTGGTCGTCTCGCTCGAGTCCGGCGCCGTCACGCTCGGCGTGCTGTTCGTGATCTGCACGCCGCTGTCGTGGCTGCTGGCCCGCGGCCGGCTGCCGTTCCCGCGGGTCTGGGAGGCGGGCCTGCTGTGCAGCCTGCTGCTGCCGCCGCTGGTCATCGGCCTGCTGCTGATCTTCATGGTCGGCCCGTACACGCCGATCGGCGAGCTGCTCAGTCACCTGAACCTGTCGGCGTCCAACACCTTCCTGGCCCTGTGCATCGCCGAGGTCTACGAATCGGCGCCGTACTACGTGCTGGGCGCGCAGACCGCGTTCACCAGCGTGGACCCGCGGCTGGAACAGCAGGCCCAGCTGCTGGGCGACCGGCCGGCCCGGGTTTTCCGCCGGGTCACACTGCCGCTGGCCACGCCGGGGCTGGCCATGGCCCTGTCGGTGGCGTGGGCGCGGGCGATGGGCGCGTTCGGCGCGGTGATCATCATCGCCTACCATCCGTTCGGCCTCCCGCTGCAGATCTACACAACGCTGCAGGAGACCGGCCTGGCCTCGGCGCTCCCGTTCGCCCTGGTCCTGCTGGTGGTGGCGCTCCCGCTGCCGCTGGCCGCCTACATCTGGAGCGCGCGTGCTGGACGCCGACGTCGAGGTTGACCGCCGCGACTTCACGGTGCGCGCCGCGCTGCGCGTCGCGCCCGGGGAGCGGCTGGCCCTGTTCGGCCCGTCCGGGGCCGGCAAGACGACGATCCTGGAGGTCATCGCGGGCCTCGTCGCCCCGCGGCGCGGCCGCGTCGTGCTCGGCGGGCGGGTGCTGACGTCCACCCCGCCGCCACGGGCCGCGGTGCCGCCGTGGCAGCGCCGGGTCGGGCTGCTGCGCCAGGATCCCGGCTTGTTCCCGCACCTGTCCGTACGCGCCAACCTGGCCTACGGCCGTGCCGCCGGGGCCGGGACCGGGGCCGGGGCGGATGACCTGACCGAGCTGGCCGGGATGCTCGGGATCGGCGACCTGCTGCCCGTGATGCCGGCCCGGCTGTCCGGCGGGCAGGCGCACCGGGTGGCACTCGGCCGCCTGCTGCTCGCCCGCTGCGACGCGCTGCTCCTCGACGAGCCCTACACCGGCCTGGACGCGCAGCTGCGCCGCGCCCTGACCGACCTGGTGGTCGCGCTGGTGGTCGCGCGGGACGTGCCGGCCGTGCTGGTCGCGCACGAGCTCGCCGACGCGCAGGCCTTCGCGGACCGGCTCGCGATCCTGGACCGCGGCCAGCTGCTGCAGGTCGGCGCGCCCGACGAGGTGGTGCTGCGCCCGGCCTCCCGGCGCGCCGCCGAGCTGGTCGGCTACCTTGGCTTCGTGCCGGTTGCTGATCTGCCGCCGGGTGCCGCGCCGGTCGTGGCCGGGATTCATCCCGAACGGGCCATGGCCGGGGCCTACCCGGACCGCGGCGTGGTCCTGAACGGAGCCGTCACCGCGTGCCGGCCCGCCGGGGCCGGATGGGAGGCCGATGTGCGCGTGAGCGATACCGTGATCACCTGCCGCCTGCCGGACCGGCCACCGGGCGGTGCGTTCGCCGTGACCGCGCTGGACCCGCCCTGCTTCGGCCCGGACGGCACCGCCGTGCCCGCGCCGCCCCGCCAGCAGGTACCCGGCTGATGTCCGGTCCTGCCACCCCGGCCCCGGTCGGCGCCGGCGTCCCCGCCGGAGCGGCCGAGCCGAACGGCACGCGGCTGCGGCTCGCCCGGCAGGCCCGCGGGTTCTCCCAGCAGCAGCTGGCCGGGATGGCCGGGGTGTCCCGGCAGGCGGTCTCGGCGGTGGAGGCCGGCGCGAGCGACCCGTCCCTGCGGGTGGCGCTGGCGCTGGCCCGCGCGCTGGGCCTGACGGTGGAGGAGATGTTCGGCCCGCGGACGCCGGCGCCGCAGGTGGACGCGCAGCCGCTGGCGCCGCTGGGCGACGGCGGCGCCCGGGTCACGCTGGCGGCCATCGGTGACCATTTCGTCGCGCTGCCGCTGGCCGGCGCCGCGGTGAGCAAGGCCGGCTTCGTGCCCGCCGACGGCCTGGCCGGGCCGCCGGGCCCGGCTGGCACACCCGGCGCGGCCCGCCCGGTCCGGCCGCTGAGCCCGCCGCGCCCGACGCTGGTCGTGGCCGGCTGCGATCCGGCCATTCCGCTGCTGGAGGCGCCGCTCGGCCTGCTCGACCCGCCGGTGTCGTTCGCGTGGTGGCAGTGCGCGAGCGGTCCGGCGCTGGAGCTGGCCGCGCGCGGGCTCGTGCACGCCGCCGGGGCCCATCTGCGCAGCCGTTCGGGGGAATATAACGTCGGCTCGGCCCGAACGGTGCTGCGGCAGGGCGCCGAGGTGATCGGGTTCTGCGCCTGGCGCGAGGGTCTCGTGCTGCGGCCCGGCCAGGCCGTGTCCGGCATTACCGATGTCATCAAGGCCGGGCTGCGGCTGGTCAACCGGGAACCGGGATCGGAGGCGCGGCTGCTGCTGGACCGGGAGCTGGCCGCGGCCGGGGCCGACCCCGCCCAGCTGCCCGGCTACGACAGCCAGGCCACCGGGCACCTGCACGTCGCGTCGGCCGTCGCCGCCGGGCTCGCCGACGTGGGCGTGGCCAGCGAGCCCGCCGCCCTGGCCTACGGCCTGGCGTTCCTCCCGCTCGCTGCCGAACGGTTCGACCTGGTGATCCCGGCCGGCCAGGCGGGGTCCCGCGAGGTGGCCGGCCTGCTCAAGGTGCTGTCCTCCCGCTGGCTGCTGGACCAGCTGGCCAGCCTGCCCGGCTACGACCCGGCCTGCTGCGGCGAGCACATCGCCACGCTGCCGCCGCTTTAGGATTGATAATTTGCGCCTAATACCCACGGGAACCAGGCGGCATACGTCGATGCCGCTCTCTTCAATATGTTAGATATGGGCGGTTTTGGCACGGATTATCCCTCATGCACGCGCGGCCGCCGGATTCCGGGTAAGGAGGGAGAGAAGTCAGGCTTGTGCCTTCGCGTGCTGCACGGGATTCTAGTCCGATGGCAAGCAGGGAAGGGCTGACGGCGCGTGCCATATGGGCAGCTGTATTTCTTGGCCCCCTAGCCATCGTCGCCGTGGTGCTGCGGCATGCGGTAGCCACTCACCGGGTGACCGCCATCCTCACCGGCCTCGGCTACGCGGCCGCCTTTGCCGGCGTGAAGTTCGCCGGTGGCGTCGCAGGGGATCTCGCTGCACGCTGGCGTGCGCGTCTGGTTGAGCGCATCGACACACTACTGCAGCGCCAAGCTTCTCATTTTGATCATGAGTACCGTGAGTTTGTGCTGGCGAACATGCGGTTCATTGACCTTAAGGGCCTCGCCACGGTTGGCTACTTCACGCCCGAACTGGAGGACGTTTTCGTCGATGTCAGCCTGGCTTTCCGCGCGCCGCACAAAGTACCGGCGGGCTTGCTGAGCGATCCGTCGGACGAGGAAATTGGGCCGGACGCTATTACCGAGCGTCACTCGCTCACCGAGTTCGTTGACCGCCCGGCGGCCGACGTACTCGCCGTGGTCGGTGCGCCTGGCAGCGGGAAGACCACGTTGCTGCGGCACACCGCCCGGCAAGCCTGTCTCGGCGGGCGCAAGCGCCGGCGCAGGGTGCCGATGCTGCTGTACCTGCGGGACCATGTGGCCAGCATTGTCGCCCGTCCCGGTGCCGGCATCGCAGATCTGCTGCGTGGCACTCTGGGGCAGAAGGCAGCCAGCGAACCGAAGGGCTGGTTCGAGCAGCGGCTGAGCCAGGGCGACTGTCTCGTGCTGCTGGACGGACTGGACGAGGTCGCTGATTCCGGCGACCGGGTGAAGGTCGCGGCCTGGGTGGAGAACCAGATCAGCCTGTACCCGAAAAACGACTTCGTCATCACCTCGCGGCCCTCCGGCTACCGGAATGCCCGCATCGAGGGTGCCAGCGTACTGCAGGTCCGCGACTTCACCCCTGAACAGGTGACCCAGTTCGTCCGCGGCTGGTATCAGGCGGTCGCCAGGCATGAAAGCGCGGCGGCGCCACTGGCGGAACGTCAGGAAAAGGCGCGGCTGGCCGCTGACGATCTGCTCCGGCGACTGGCCGGGCTGCCTGCGCTGCATGACCTTACGGTCAATCCGCTCCTGCTCACGATGATCGTGAACGTGCACCGTGATGGCGGCAGCAAACTGCCCGAGAATCGCGCCGAACTCTACGGCGAGATCTGCCAGGTTGTGCTCTGGCGCAGGCAGGAGGCTAAAAGGCTCGCCACGAGACTGGACGGGGCCGCAAAAGAAGCGGTGCTGCGCAGTCTGGCGTACGCCATGATGCGGCGGCAGCTTCGCGAACTGGGGAGAGATGACGTTCTTGCGGAGATAGAGCTTCCGCTTGAACGTGTGTCAGGCAAGGTAACCGCGGAAGAATTCCTGGCAGATATCGGCTCTAATGGCCTGCTGGTCGAACGGGAGAGCGGTCAATATTGTTTCGCCCATCACACCTTCCAGGAATATCTTGCCGCGGCGCATATCCGTGATGCGAAACTAGCCGAGGTGCTGGCCGAAAAAGTTGATGACCCCTGGTGGCGGGAGACAACTCTGCTCTACGCCGCCCGGGGCGATGTCGGCCCGATCGTCGAAGCGTGCCTGACATCATCGAGCGTCAGCGCGATCACACTGGCCATGGATTGTGCTGCCAATGACCGGCACCTCGACGCTGACCTGCGGCGTCGGCTGGACGAGCTCATCGAGCACCCGGGCACGGACGCCGAGCGCAGCCAACTCATCGCCGGTGTCCTGCTGGCCCAGCTGGTGCACGAGCAGGTCCGCACCCGTGGCGGTGGCCGCATCTGCACCTCTCCGGTCACCGTCGCCCTGTACCGGAAATTTCTGGAGGAAGGCTCCTGCTCGGGCCCGGATAGCCCCATCGAGAACGAGGCCGGGCAGGATGCGGTCGTCGGTGTGCGCGCCCCGGAAGCCATGTCCTTTGTCAAATGGGTGAACAGCATAAGCGGCAGTGGCGCCATCTACCGGCTGCCCCGCGGCAGGGAACTTACTGAGATTGCCCGGCGGCAGCGCGCCGGATCGGTCCGGCAGAGTCTATGGCTGCTGTCGGCAGACAATCTTCCTGAGCTCTGGGTGCCGTCCGGTACCCCGCATCCGTACTCAGTTGACAGCGAGGAATTTTGGGCCTTTCTGCGAAGGGACTTCGAAGGATCGATTCCCGCTCTCACCCGGCTCCTTCTGCTGCAGTCCGTGCCCGTCATCCGCCGGCTCGCCAGAGAGACCGACAAAGTCAGCCGTTTGTTCGCCAGCCAGCCTACTGATACACTCCCTGGCCGCGATGATGCACTTTTCGGCCTACGCCGGGATTGGGGCCTGATAAACGCGCTCGCTGAGCGGGATAGCGATTTCGGTCCCTATCTGCCGGCGGCGGCCGCGCTCAGCGAGGAATTGTCCGCGGCCCTTGATGACGAAGAAGCGCCGATTTACTCCCTCGAAGTCGAGCCGGCTCGCACCCGCGCCGGATACCTCCGGCGTGCTTACGTGCGCGCGGCGCGACTTGCCGACGAGCTTGACGTGGCTCTCAGGGACGACACCGGATGCAGCGACGCATTGGCGTACTCCCTGGGCCTCGACAGCGCGCAGTACGTGAGCGTGGCCTTGGCGCAAGCGCTCAGGGCATCCACCTCGGGAATTCCGCGGAGCTCATCCGCTTCAATTGCGTCGGCCTCGCGTTTTGCGGAGTCTTTCGCCAAGCAGGCGGGGGTGGGCAATGGGGGCTGGATGGTGCCGCCGCACCTCCTGCCCAGCATGCTGGAGTCCGCCACGCAGGCGGTCGCGGCCCTGGCGCCGGCCGTCCGGGATGCGCCGGAAAAGGTGCTGGCGTCCCATGCCTGGATGACCGTAATCGGGGGTCGGCTGTGCGACAACGCCGAGGCGGCATTCAGCGGGAGCCAGCCCACCACCCCCGGCGTCGCCAGGTCAATCCGGCTGGCGGCTCTCTGCCTGGCGGCTGAGGCGGACAGGGTCACCCGCGCCATCCACCAGGAGGGCGACCACGGCGATCTGGGCAGGGAATTCCGGTCGATCGCGGCGGGTGCCATCGTGATCGAGCGGCGTGCCACCGATAGTAAGTGGATAACGGAGAGGATCATGCTCGCGATCGACTGAGCTTCGTTGAGCGCCGCCCGCCTAGGCGCCCGTGCCGTAGCCGGTGCCGTAACGCCTGGCGAACTGGCGCAGGATGGCGGGCGGGTGCATGACGCTGCTGGCCGCCGCGCGCGCCTTGACGTCGTCGGCCTCGTGCGGCTCGAAGTACCCGGCGTGCCGGTACACGTCGATCCGGGTGCATATGCCGTCCACGTCCAGCTCGGGGTGGAACTGTGTCGCGTACACGTTGGCGCCGACCCGGAACGCCTGCACCGGGCAGTCGGCCGAGCTGGCCAGCAGGGTGGCGTGCGCCGGCAGCTTGCTGATCGCCTCCTTGTGCCCGGTGAAGGCGTCGAACGTGTGCGGCAGATCGCGCAGCAGCGGGTCATTCCGGCCATCCTCGGTCAGGGTGACCCGCACGGACCCGACCGGTTCGGCGTACCGGCCGTCGACGACCGCCCCCTGGTGGCTGCCGAGCGCGCCGATGCCGTAGCAGGCGCCGAGGAACGGGAAGTCCGCGGCGACCACCGCGTCGAGCAGGCCGTTCAGGTCCGCCTCGACGCGTTGCTGCACCGGCGGCTTCCGGCGGTCGGTGTAGTTGAAGGGTCCGCCGCCGAGCAGGATGCCCGACCAGTCCCGCAGGTCGACCGCGCCCAGCGGCTGCTGGTCCAGCCGGAACCGGCGCATCTCGCGTTCCCGGAGGCCGGAGAAGTCCAGGAACGACAGGTATTCGTTGTCCGCCGCGGCATCGTCGGCGCGGATGCTGAGCAGCAGGAACGGCTTCATTGCAGCAGCCTAATGAGGCGCGGGCCGTGCCGCAGCCGCCTAGCATCGCAGTCATGGCTCACGTCCTGATTACCGGCTCGGCCGATGGGCTGGGGCTGATGGCCGCCCGGCTGCTGCTCGATGACGGCCACGATGTCACGCTGCACGCCCGTTCGCCGGCCCGGGCCGATGACATCCGCCGGGCCGAGCCCCGCGCCACGTCGCTGGTCATCGGCGACCTGGCCAGCATCGCCGGGATGCGGTCGGTGGCCGGCCAGGCCAACGACCGGGGCGGCTACGACGCCGTGATCCACAACGCCGGCGTCGGCTACCGGCAGCCCCGCCGGATCGAGACCGCCGACGGGCTGGCCAACGTGTTCGCGGTCAACGTGCTCGCGCCCTATCTGCTCACCGCGCTGATCACGCCGCCCGCCCGGCTCGTCTACCTCAGCTCGGGCATGCACCGCGGCGGTGATCCCCTCCTGGATGACCCGCTGTGGGCCCATCGCGCCTGGAACGGGGCGCAGGCCTACAGCGACAGCAAGCTGTACGACACCATGCTGGCGTTCGCGGTGGCCCGGCACTGGCCGGGAGTGCTGTCCAACGCCGTGGAGCCGGGCTGGGCGCCAACCAGGATGGGCGGGCCCGGCGCGCCGGACGACCTGTCCCTGGCGCCGGTCACCCAGGCCTGGCTCGCGGTCAGCGACGACGCCGCGGCCACCGTCACCGGCGGCTACTTCTACCACCAGAAACCCCGCGAGCCGAACCCCGCCGCCCGCGACACCACCGCGCAGGACGCCCTGCTGGCCTACTGCGCCGGCCTGACCGGCACCCCGCTGCCCGCCCGGGTATGAGATCGTGGCGATCATGCTCTTTCCCACCTCACTGGTTGGCAGTTACCCGCAGCCGGACTGGCTCATCGACCGGGACCGGCTGCGGCACCGGTTCCCGCCCCGGGTCCGGGCCCGGGAACTGTGGCGGGTGGAGCCCGCGTATCTGGAGCAGGCACAACGTGATGCGACGCTGCTGGCCATCAGCGCGCAGGAGCGGGCCGGCCTGGACATCCTGACCGACGGCGAGATGTGCCGGGAGAGCTACTCCAACCGGTTCGCCACCGCGCTCGACGGCGTGGACATCGACCACCCGGGGACGGCGCTGGACCGCAGCGGATCGCCGAATCCGGTACCGCGGGTCACCGGCCCGATCCGGCGCCGGCATCCGGTCGAGGCCGCGGACGCGGCGTTCCTGCGGGCCAGCACGCGGCGGACGGTCAAGATGACCGTGCCGGGCCCGTTCACCATGGCCCAGCAGGCGCAGAACGACTACTACGCCAGCACCGAGGACCTCGCCCTCGGATACGCCGAGGCGGTCAATGCGGAGGTCGCCGACCTGTTCGCGGCGGGTGCGGACATCGTGCAGCTCGACGAGCCGTACCTCCAGGCCCGGCCGGCGGAGGCCCGCCGGTACGGGGTGAAGGTGATCAACCGCGCGCTGGACGGCATCACCGGCACCACCGCGGTCCACCTGTGCTTCGGGTACGCCGCGATCATTCACGACCGCCCCGGCGGCTATTCGTTCCTTCCGGAACTGGCCGCGTGCACCTGTGACCAGGTCTCGATCGAGACGGCCCAGTCCGGCCTGGACTGCCGGATCCTGTCCGAGCTGGACGGCAAGACGATCATTCTGGGCGTCCTCAACCTGGGCGACGAGACGGTCGAGAGCCCCGATGAGGTCGTCCGCCGGGCGTACCGGGCGCTGGACTACGTGCCGGCCGCGCGCGTGGTGCTGGCCCCGGACTGCGGGATGAAGTACCTGCCCCGGGACGCGGCCTTCGGCAAGCTGGCCGCGATGACCGCCGCCGCGGGCCGGCTGCGCGCCGAAGCCGGCGGCTGAACCCATCCCTCCTCAGCCTGGGGGTATGCCGCAGCCCGCCGCGCCTTCGCTGTCGCTGTCCGAGTGGCTCGTGCTCTGCCTGGTGTGCGAAGAGGCCCGGCACGGGTTCGCCATCGCCCGGCTGCTTGGCGCGGGCGGCCCCCTCGGGCAGGTCTGGCGGGTGCCCAAGCCCGTCGTCTACCGCTCCCTGCAGCGGCTCGTGCAGTGTGGTTTCGTGCGGACGGCCGGGGTGGAGACCTCCAGCGAGGGCCCGGTCCGGTCGCTCGTCGAGGCGACCCCGGCCGGCCGGGACGCGGCGTCGGCCTGGCTGGCCCAGCCGGTCAGCCGCAACCGTGATGTGCGATCCGAGCTGCTGGCCAAGCTGGCCCTCCTGGACCGCGCCGGGGCCGACCCGCGCCCGCTGGTGGACGCGCAGCGCGAGCAGCTCGTGCCCGTCGCCGCGGCCCTGCAGGAGCGGCTGGCCGGAGCGGGAGGATTCGAGCGCGCCATCGCCGCGTGGCGGTGGGAAACTGTCTCGGCCACGCTCCGGTTCCTCGACATGCTCGGCGCCCAGCCGGTCGGCTGAGACCAGGTCAGGCCACCCAGGGCCTTGTGCCCGCCCGTCCTTCGTAGTCTCATTGCAACTACCTATAGATGCTGCGGCTTTCTGGGCGGGTCCGGATCTGCCAGCTGCGGCACGGCAACGATGCCTTGGAGATGCCATGACCGTGACCCTCGACCGCAATGTGGAGCAATTCCTCGACTCCCCTCATCAGCTGTTCATCAACGGGCAGTGGGTCGACGCGGCGTCCGGTAAGACGTTCGAAACGCCCAATCCGGCCACCGGCGAGACACTCGCCCGGATCGCTGAGGGGGATGCCGAGGACGTCGACCGGGCCGTCCGCGCGGCGCGCCGTGCCTTCGAAGAGGGCCCGTGGGGCAAGATGACGCCGTCCGAGCGCGGCCGCATTGTCTGGCGGATCGGCGACCTGATCACTGAGCACAACGACGAGCTGGCGCAGCTCGAATCCCTGGACAACGGGAAGCCGTTCGCGGTCGCGGCCGCCGCCGACGTGCCGCTCGCGGCCGACATGTTCCATTACATGGCCGGCTGGGCCACCAAGCTCGATGGCAACAGCATCAACATCTCGGTGCCGTACATGCCCGGCGCCAACTGGCACTCCTACACGCTGCGTGAGCCGGTCGGCGTGTGCGCCCAGATCATCCCGTGGAACTTCCCGCTCCTGATGGCCGCGTGGAAGGTCGCCCCGGCCCTGGCCACCGGGAACTGCGTGATACTCAAGCCCGCGGAGCAGACCCCGCTGACCGCGCTGATGCTGGCCCAGCTGATCGCCGAGGCGGGCGTACCCGAAGGCGTGGTCAACGTCATCCCCGGCTACGGGGAAACCGCCGGTGGCGCGCTCGCGGCCCACCCCGACGTGGACAAGGTGGCCTTCACCGGCTCGACCGAGGTAGGCAAGATCATCCTCCGGGCCGCCGCCGGCAACCTGAAGAAGGTCTCGCTGGAGCTGGGCGGCAAGAGCCCCAACATCGTCTTCGACGACGCGGTGGACGGCGCGATCGAGGGCGCTGCCAACGCCATCTTCTTCAACCACGGGCAGTGCTGCGTAGCCGGGTCGCGGCTGTACGTGCACCAGAGCCGCTTCGACGAAGTGGTCAACGGGGTCGCGGAGATCGCGAAGTCGATCAAGCTGGGCTCCGGGATGGAAGCCGGGACGCAGATGGGCCCGCTGGTGTCGGAGGAGCAGCTGACGCGGGTCAGCGGCTACCTGGAGTCCGGCAAGGCCGAAGGGGCCACCGCGCTGTCGGGCGGCGGCCGGTTCGGCGACCGCGGCTTCTTCATCGAGCCCACCGTGCTGATCAACACCCACGGCAACATGAAGGTGGTCCGCGAGGAGATCTTCGGCCCGGTCCTGGTCGCGGCGCCGTTCAGCGACCTGGACGATATCGCGGCCCAGGCCAACGACAGCGAGTACGGCCTCGGCGCGGGTATCTGGACCAAGGACATCTCCAAGGCCCACGCGCTGGCCAAGAAGCTCAGGGCCGGCACCGTCTGGATCAACTGCTACAACGTTTTCGACGCCGCCCTGCCGTTCGGCGGTTACAAGCAGTCCGGCTGGGGCCGGGAAATGGGCCACGAGGTCCTGGAGGCCTACACGGAGGTCAAGGCCGTCACCACCCAGCTCTTCTGACCTGCCCTTCAGGCATCGGGGCGCCGGTAATGATCACGGCGCCCCGATGCCGAAGGCGGCGGCCAGGCCGGCCTGGCCTTTGCCGGTGACGTGCACGGCCCGGCTGCCGTCCTGTGTTCTTCATCAACGTCCCTATCGGGCTCATCGGCCTGTTCGCCACCGCCCGGTACGTGCGCGCCCCCGCCGGTCATGCCCGCCGCCGGCACACGGCGCTGGGGACCGGGCTGGCCGTAGCGCGAATGCCATCATGCCGCCCGCGAACACCCCCAGCGACGGTGCGAGGGGCCTCCAGTTCTAGACCGTTCGGTATCCCCGTGGGTTCCTCGTTCATCCGGGCGTGCTGCCGGTGACCCGGATGATGCAGCGGAAGCCCAGATGGGAGGTTGAGGTGTCGACTGCCTCGCCCTGGCGCGCCGCGGGGCGGTAGCGCAGGCAGTAGTTCGGGGCGCACAGGTGGGAGCCGCCCTTGATGACCCGGCGTGGGATGTGCGCTCCCGGCTCGCCGCGCACCAGGCTCGCCTCGGCCGAGGTGACCCGCGGGTTGCGCGGGGTGCAGCAGGCGGGCCGGTTCTGTGCCAGCTGGCCAGCGCTGAAGTAGTCGCTGGTCCACTCCCACACGTTGCCCGCCATGTCGTAAAGCCCGTAACCGTTGCCAGGGAAGCTTTCGACCGGGCACGTGCCGCGCCACCGGCCGGTCTTCAGGTTCTGCCAGGGAAACTCGCCCTGCCAGGTATTGGCCATCGTCTTGCCGTGCGGCTCGGGGTCGTCTCCCCAGGTGAAGGCGGTGCCTTCCAGGGCGCCGCGGGCGGCGAACTCCCATTCAGCCTCGGTGGGCAGCTCCTTGCCTGCCCAGGTCGCGTAGGCGTCGGCGTCCTCGGCGGCCACGTGGGTGACGGGATGCCGGTCCAGGCCGCCCACCGTGCTGCCCGGCCCGCCCGGATGGCGCCAGTCCGCACCGGGGGTATAGCGCCACCACTGCGTCACGTCGCGCAGGTCCACCGGCCCGCTGGGCTGGTGAAAGAGCAGTGATCCGGGGTGCAGCAGCCCCGGGTCCGCATCGGGATACTGCCCGGGATCGGGCGGGCGCTCAGCGACGGTCACGTATCCGGTCGCCCGCACGAACCTGCGGAACTCGGCCACCGTCACCAGGTGCTTGTCCATCCAGAACCCGTCGACCTCAACCTGGCGCACCGGGCGCTCTTCTGGATAGAAATCCCGTGACCCCATCAGGAAGCTGCCCCCGGGCACCCACACCATGTCCTTGGCCGGCCGCTGGCCCGCGGCCCGCCGGCCTGAGGCCGATCCCTCGCGCATCACCGATTGTCCCTCCTGGTGCGCAGGCCGGCAGCCGCCCGCTGGCCCGGATGCGGGTGTCGCCTGCACGTCAGACCCTAGGAAGCGCGGCCGCGCGGCGCCATCACCCGCAGCGGGTGAAGGCCGCTCAGCGGCGTCCCGTCTTACCCCAGCGGGCCCGCCGACAGGCCGCCGCGGACCAGTGACTGCGCGGTCCGGACCAGCGTGTCCAGCGAGCCGCGGCGCGGGTCCCACCATTCGGCCGCCCAGTTGAGCGCGCCGAGCACCAGCATCCGGGCCGCCAGCGGTTCCAGGCCGGGACGCAGCAGCCCGGCGTGCGCAGCGTCCTGCAGCAGCCTGCGCCAGACCTCGCCGTACTTCGCCGCCTCGGCCGAGTAGCGGATGCGGATGTAGTCCGGGACCTGCCCGGCGTTGCGGATCGCGGCCGTCGTGTAGTCGGAGATGCCGAGCGAGTAGCGCAGGTGCGCCGCGACCACGGCGTCGATGCGCTCCATCGGGCCGGTGCCGGCCGGCAGCGCGGCGAGGACCTGCCCGGCGTGGTCGCGCATGAGCGCGATCCCGGTCCACATCACCTCTTCGACCAGGGCTTCGCGGGACGGGAAGTAGTAGTAGATCGCCGGAGCCTGGACCTTCGCCTCGTCGGCGACGTCGGCCAGCCGGGTGCCCGCGTACCCCTTGCGGCTGAGCACGTGCGCCGCGGCGGTCAGGATCCGTTCCCGGGTCCTCGCGGACTTCGATCCACCGGTCTCCGCGATGGCCGGCGCGGCGGTTTCACTAGACACGGCAAAAAGCATATGTGCCGAATGAAATTGCGCCAGGAGCTCGCCAGACCACCAGCAGCGTCCGCACCTGCGGTTAGGCCGGCGTAGACCCCGCAGCTCAGCAGCGTGCTCACGGGGCTTCGAACACGGCCGCGACGCCCTGGCCACCGCCCACGCACATCGTCTCCAGCGCGTACCGGCCGCCGCGGCGCGCAAGTTCGTGCAGCATCGTGGTCAGGATCCGGGCCCCGGTCGCCCCGATCGGGTGCCCCAGCGAGATGCCCGCCCGATGCAGGGGGCCTCGGAGCTGGCGTAGGACTGCGCCATCACGACGTCCTCGATCCGCTCCGGGTCGATCCCGGACCGCGCCGCCACGGCCCGGATCACGGTCGCGGCCAGCTTCTCGGCCGGCACCGCGCGCAATGTCCCGCCGAACCGGCCCACCGCCGTGCGGACGGGTGCGACGATCGCGGCCCGGGTCATGCGGATGCTCCGTTCATCAGGTCTTCCTCCAGTTCCGCGGCCAGTGCGGCGCGGTGATCGGGGTGGGCGACGGCGAGCATCCGCTCATACCGAACGGTAACCGGCGCGCCGCGCAGGTCCGCGACCCCGTATTCCGTGACGATGACCCCTGCGTCGCTGCGTGGGGTGCTGACGGGCCCGTTCAGGTGCACGACGATCCGGCTGGCCGCGCCCGCGGTCGACGGCAGCGCGATGACGGGAACGCCGCCGGGCGACCGGGCCGCGCCGCGCAGGAAGTCGCTGGCCCCGCCGACCGAGCCCACGTAACGGCCCCGCGCGACCTCCGCGTTGACCTGCCCGGACAGGTCGACCTCGCACGCGGAGTTGATCGCCACCAGCCGCCGCTGCGCGGCCAGCACGGCCGGATCGTGGGTGTAGCCGGTGCCGCGCAGCCGGACCGCCACGTTACGGTGCGCGAACCGGAACAGCGCGGCCGAACCGCCCAGGAAACCGCCCACCGCCACGCCCGGGTCCACGGTCTTGCGCGTCCCGGTGGCCACGCCGGCCTGGATCAGGCGCATCGCCGCGTCGTTCAGCAGGCCGGAATGGATGCCCAGATCCCGGTGCCCGGCCAGGGCGTCCAGGCACGCCTCGGGCAGCGCGCCGATGCCGAACTGCACGGTGGCCCCGTCCTCGACCAGCCCGGCGACCCGCGCGGCCACGGCCGCCGCGGCGGGGAGGCCGGCCCGGCCGGCAGCTCGGCGGGTGGCCGGGACGCGGCGACGCAGGCGGTCCAGTCCGCCGCGGACAGGGTGCGCGCGCCGTAGCTGAACGGGACCTGCTCGTTGACCTCGGCGATCACCACCCGCGCGGTGTCCAGGGCGGCGGAGAAGTAGTCGTCGGCCAGGCCGAGACTGTGCCGCCCGTGCTCGTCGGGCGCGGACACCTGGACGAACACCGCGTCGGCGGCCAGCGGGCCGCCCGCGAGCAGCCCGGGCAGCGCCGCGTAGTGCACCGGGACGATCGCCAGCCGCCCGGTCTCGTGCAGCCGCTGGTTGCTGCCCGTGCCGCAGTAGGACTCGATCGCCAGCGCGTCGGTGTGCTCGGGGCGGATCACGCCGGCCGCCGGGAGCCCCACGAAGCACGTGATGCCGCCCAGCCGGTGCCGCTGCCCGACCAGCAGCGCGGTCAGGGTCTGCGGCTCGGCGCACCCCTGGCCCCACACCACCCGGTCCCCGGGGCGCAGGTAACGGGCCAGGTCGAGGGGGTCAGTCATCGGGCCGGTACCTCCTCGTCATGATCGGCGTCGATATTCCGCGGATGCTGCGGAAAACTAACGCCGATCATGGCAGAGCCCCCCGGACCGGCGTAGCTTCGGAGGCGGCATGTGGGCCTACCGGGCGGCGATGCCGTGCCGGACGATGGACTGGGCGGTCGCCACCACCGCGTCGATGGAGCCGCGCTTGGGGGACCACCACTCGGCGGCCCAGTTCAGGATGCCGATGATCAGCGGCTGGGCCAGGTCCGGGTCGAGGCCGGAACGCAGCTCACCCGAGGCCACCGCGTCGGTGAACAGCCCGCGCCAGATCGCCGCGTACTGGCGCTCTTCGACGACCTGCCGGGCCCGGATTCCCTCGGGCAGCTGCCCGATGTTGCGGATCACCGCGTGCGCGAACGCGGACTCCGACATCAGCTGGCGCAGGTGCGCGTCGATGGCGACGTCCAGCCGGTCCAGGGCGGTCGCGCCCGGCGGCGCGGCGGCCAGCGCCGCGGCCACGTACTCGCGCAGCCGGACCGTCCCGACGGTCACGACCTCCTCGATCAGCTGATCGCGGGACGGCCAGTAGTAGTAAATGGCCGGGGCCTGCACCCCCGCCTCCTCACCCACGTCGACGAGCCGCATCCCGGCGTACCCGAGGCGGCTCAGCGTGCTCGCCGCGGCGTGCAGCAGCCGCTCCCGGGTCCGTTCGGATTTCGTCGGTTCTGTCTTCGGCGCCGGCACCGGGTCACCCTACCGGGACGGGCGCTTCGGCCCGGAGCTGCCGCCCGGGCCACCCACGCCGCCCCGGCTGATCAGCTGCGAGACGATGACGTTGCGCTGGATCTCGTTGGTGCCCTCGCCGACGATCATCAGCGGCGCATCCCGGAAGTACCGCTCGACGTCGAACTCGGTCGAGTAGCCGTAGCCGCCGTGGATCCGGACCGCGTTCAGCGTGATCTGCATCGCGGCCTCCGACGCGAACAGCTTGGCCATGCCGGCCTCCAGGTCGCACCGCTCGCCCGCGTCGGAACGCTCCGCCGCGAACCGCACCAGCTGCCGCGCCGCGGTCAGCTGAGTGGCCATGTCGGCCAGGTAGTTCCCGATCGACTGGTGCTGCCAGATCGGCTTGCCGAACGCCTCGCGCTGCTGCGCGTACGCCAGCGAGTCCTCGAACGCGGCCGCGGCCACGCCCAGCGCGCGCGAGGCGACCTGGATGCGCCCGGTCTCCAGGCCCTTCATCATCTGCGCGAACCCGGCCCCCTCGGCTCCGCCCAGGATCGCGTCCCGCGGCGCGCGGTAGCCGTCGAAGACCAGCTCGCACGTTTCCACGCCCTTGTACCCGAGCTTGCCGAGGTCCCGCGACACGGTGAGGCCCTCGCCCGGCTCGGCGAGCAGGATGCTGATGCCGGTGTGCCGGGGCCGCGCGGCCGGATCGGTCTTGCACAGCAGCGCGATCAGCCCGGACCGCCGCGCGTTCGTGATCCACATCTTGGACCCGCTGACCGTGTACCGCTCGCCGTCCAGGGTCGCGGTCGTCTGCATGGCCTGCAGGTCCGAGCCGCCGCCGGGTTCGGTGAGCGCCATCGTCGCGCGCAGCTCGCCGGTGGCCATCCGGGGCAGGTACCGCTGCTTCTGCTCCCCGGTGCCGAACATGACCAGCAGCTTGGCCACGACCGTGTGGCCGCCCATCGCCCCGGCCAGGCTCATCCAGCCGCGCGCCAGCTCCTCGGTGATCATCGCGTAGCACGGCATGGACACCTGCACGTCCCCGTACGGCTCCGGGATGGCCAGGCCGAAGATCCCCAGCTCCTTCATCTCGTCGATGAGCTTGCCGGGGTATTCGCCGGCGTGCTCCAGGTCGCGGGCGACCGGGCGCACCTCGCGGTCGACGAACTCCCGGACGACCCGGACGATGTCCTGCTCGTCCTGCGACAGGGCCACGGCTTCTCCTTCAGTACGACTCGGGCAGGCCGAGCTTGTGCTGGGCCACGAAGTTCAGCATCATCTCCCGGCTGGTCGGCGCGGTGCGCAGCATCCGGGCCAGGAACCACAGGTCGGCCAGGCCGTACTCGCGCGACAGCCCATTGCCGCCGTCGCGGTCACCCAGGCCCGGCTGCTGACCGCGCGCGCCGCCGAGCTGGCGGACGTCGGCGACAGCGCGCCGAAGCGGTCAACATGGCGAAGTTCGTCAGCCAATCAGCCACCGGCGTCCCCCCGGGCAGGAAATCTTCTAATCATCATTAAAAGATAACACGCGGCTGCCCCGTCGCCCGGGCCCCGGGCGGCCGCCCGGGCCGGTGCTACCCGGGGCCCGCGGCACGGCGGGGCCCGGCCGGTTTTCCTGTCCGCCGCGCCCGGCGTACCCTGCCGGCGGGAGGCGAGATGCCGGAACAGAACCGGGTTACCCCGATGGGTGACGTCGTGGCCATCCCGCTGCGCGGCGCGTGGACCGGCAACCGCTGGATCATCCACGCGGGCCGCGGTGACGCCTGCGCCATTACCCCGCCGGCCACCATCGCCGCGCTGCGGGCCGGCTACCCCGTCCAGATCGACGTCGCCGCCCGGTGAGCCGCGGCGCAGGCCCGCTCAGAATTCCCCGGCCTCGGACACCGGCCACCATCGCGCGGCCGGCTCCCCGTTGGAGTGCGGTTCCGGCACCGGGTCGGCGATGGCGTCCGCCACGCTTTCCGTCAGCGAGCGGATCGTCGCCACCGCGATCCGGCCCATCACGACCCGGTCCAGGGCCGCTCCGGCCCGGCCGAGGGGCGGCCGGTAGGAGCCGTCCAGCCGCAGCCGCGTCCGCTCATCACCGTCACCCGTGAGGGTCAGGTCCGCGTCCAGCACCGGGAACAGCTCACCCGCCGTTCCGGCCGCCTCCCACCGCACCGCCACCGTCAGTGAGCCGTTCCTGGTGATCGGGTCGGCGAAACGCACGTGCACCAGCTTCGACACCCCTCGGATCCCGCCGAACGGCCCGACCCGCAGCCCCACGTCCAGGCCGCCCTCGTACGCAGCCTCGGACGCGCTGTTCAGCGCGCCGTGGTTGACGAAGTGGGCCAGCCGCCCGGCCGCCACCTCGAACCGCGCGGCCACGGTGACCTCATGAACGGCGAACACGTGCCAACAATGCCCTCTCTGCCGGCCATTGACTCAGGGACCAACGTCCCGCCCGCTACCGCCAAAAGCCCATCGGGTAACCCGGCCCGAAATGCCGTCAATCGCCACGCTGGCACCGCCAGTCATATCGCGCCGCACCCGGCGGGTCAGTGGGGCGCACGCCGCTGCGCGGGAGGGCGCCCATGAAGGGCCGGAGCCGTCCCCTCCGCGGCTCCCGCCCCCCCATCGTCCGCCGGCGCCGCCAGAGCGGATGGATCACGTTCTGCGCGGTGCCGTGCAGCTCGATGCCCCGGTAGCTGGCGGGCCGGTCGTGTGCCCTTGCCCATGGAGGAGGGCCGACGCGGCGAACTGATACAGCGCAGGCCGGCCGATTCCGCCGGGCTAGGCTGCCGGGGGAGCGGCCACGCTGGTGCCGATGCTCACGAAACCGGCCGCGGCGGCCATCGCGGCCGGCTCGCCGTCCCCCAGCTGCTGCTGCGCCCCGGCCAGGGCGGACATCGGGGGCTGGCCGCCGGCCAGGCGCTGGTGGAACGCGATCATCAGGGGCACTGTCTCGGCGTCCGGTACGGGGACGACCGAGGCGACGACGTGCCGGGCCCCCAGGGCCAGGAACGTGGCGCTGAGGCCCATAATCTCGTCACCGGCCCGTACCGCCGACCGGCCGACGTCGCAGGCGGAGAGCACGACCACCTGCGGGGCCCGGCTGATCTGCTCGACGTCATAGACGGTCAGCGGGCCGTCGGCGAACGTCAGCGAGGTGAACAGCGGGTTGTTCGGGTGGATGCGCCCGTGCGCCGCCAGGTGCGCGAGGCTCGCGCCGTTCAGCCGGGCGGTCACCACGTCCACGGTCGCGGCCGCCCCGGCCAGCGCCGTCACCTGGTGCAGCGCCGAGACCGCCCGCACTTCCGCTTCCGCTCCGGGCAGCCCGGGGCCGGCCGCGACCACGACAGGGCCGCCGCCTGGCCCGGCCGGATCCGGCCGCCCGCCACTCCACAAGGCGGCCGAGGGTGTCACCGTGACGGGCCGCCCGCGGCAGGACGGCAGGATCGACCAGGGCAGCGACTGCAGCGCGCCGGTGGGCACCACCACCAGCGGCCGGCCGGCGGTCTCCCGCGCCACCGGCCCCAGCAGGAGGTCATCGAGCCGTTTTGCGGCGTCGGTGAGCAGCACGCGCGCCGCGTCCTTGCTGGCCTCGCTGGGCTGGTGACGGGCCAGCCGGTGCAGCGCGAACCGGGCCCGGTCGATGAAATCGGCGGCCCGTGCCGCCGGGCCGAGCGGGCAGAGCCGGATCCGGCCGCCGGCTACGGTCACCGCGTACAGCATGCCGTCCAGCTCGACGAACTCCAGCAGTGCGGCCTCGCGCAGCGCGCCGGGGAGCGCGGGTACCAGCCGGGCCCGGGACGGCGCGTCGGCCCGGCCGGCGGGCAGCTTGCGGTGATGGTCGCGGATCCACCGCTCCAGCTCCAGCTGACGCCGGGCTAGGGCGGCGGTATTGCCGCCCGATCCGCGCAGCCGGAAGATCTCGCTCACGGTGGCCCGTAGTTCCGACAGCGCGGCGGCGAGCCCGGGGTCGCTGGGCGGCCGGACCGGCCGCAGCGTCAGGTGGCTGGCCCGGCCCTGCTCGGCCCATTCCAGCACCCGGGCCGGCTGGCCACTGTCGAACGCCATCCGCAGCCCGAACGTGGCGACCTCGGCGCGGTGGCCGGACGCATGCGCGCGCAGGTCGGTGGCGCCCAGGCCGTCCCGGTGCTCGTCCATCACGCGCAGCGCGGCGCGGACGGCGGCCCGCGCGCCGCTGCCGTCACCGTTGATCCACCGCCGCCGCGCCTCGGCGTGCCAGGCCTGAGCCCGCTGTATGGCCGGGCCGCGGCCGCGCCGCCGGGCCGCCAGCTCGAATTGCGCGCGGGCGCGGCTGGTCCAGCCCCGCTGGGCGGCCAGCTGGCCGGCCAGCAGCCGGGCCGCCAGAGCCGACGACGCCCAGCCCGCCCCGGCCAGATCGTCAGCGGCCCGCTCCAGTGACCGCACGCTCACGGTGGACTTGCCACTCGTGCCCGCGCCGGCGGCCAGCCGCGCCCGGAGCACCGTGAAGCGGGCCAGCGCCGCCCAGCGCGGCCGCCCCTGCTGACCGAACTCCCGCACCGCGGCGAGCGCCTGGCTGAGCCCGTCGCCGGGCTGCCCGTCGAGGATGGCCGCCTGAGCCAGCAGCAGCCGCGCCTCCGGCAGCACGATGTGCCGGTGCTGCTCCTCGAATTCGCGGACGGCTTCCCCGGCCGCCTGCAGCGCCTCGGGCAGCAGCCGCACCGACAGCAGGAGCTCGGACCGGTCGGCCAGCAACTCGCCGACCGGGGCGCCGTGCGCCCGCAGCCGCTGTTCGGCGAGATCGAGGTAATGCAGGGCGGCCGGCACGTCGCCGCGCAGCCCGCTGATCCAGCCGAGGTTCTGGTGCACGAACCCCAGCGACAGGTCCAGCTCGAACTTCGTGCACAGCTCGGCCGCCTCGTACAGGTCGTTCTCGGCCGCGGTGAACTCCTGCCGGTAGCCGTACAGCACCGCCCGGCTGTACAGCACCCGCTGGACCCACACATGGTCATTGGCCCGCCGCAGCACCGCCAGCGCGGCCTGGTAGTCGGGGAGCGCTTCGTCGAGCCGGCCGAGCTGGTTGAGGATCGCGGCGCGCTGCGCCTGTGCCCGGGCCCGGGCCACGCCCGTCAGGGACGCCAGCGCCGTCTCGATCTCCCGGAGTGCCTGGCGTCCGTGCCCGCGTACGTTTAAAGCGAAGGCCAGCCTCAGCTGGGCCTCGGCCGCGAGCTCCGCCGAGCCTGCCCGCCGCCCCAGCCGCATCGCGGCGCGCAGGTGCCGCAGCGCCGCGTCCGGGTCCGCCAGCTGCAGGGCGGCTACACCCAGGGCCCGTTCGGCGATCGACAAGGCGGCCAGGTCGTGATCCCGGCGCGCCTGGCGGGCGATGCGGCCGGACCGGGCCGCGGACTCGGCCGGATGTGCCTCGGCGAGCCGGAGCGCTTCACGCGCCTGCTCCGCCAGCTCCGCTCCCACAGCCGCTCCCACAGCCGATTGTAGGCACGGCCATCCCGGTCAGCGTCAAGAACCTTTTTCCCGCGCCGGTGTATCACCGGGCCGCCAGCCTCCTCTGTACTGCAGAAGGTGCCGTCGCTGACCGCAGGACGCGGAGGAACAATGGACATCACGCATGGATGGGTGGAGAAATTCCACAGTGATCAGCTCGTTGTCGCCGGGTCAGAGCTCGGCATTCTGCAGCGGATGCTGCGTGAGCTGCACGTCGCCTGGGCCTCGGTCGACGCCAGCCCGGCCCTGGAACTGGCCCGTATCACGGGCCTGGCCGGCGTGGACGACGCCGTGACCGCGCTGCTCGATGATCCGCGCATCGCGCCGGACCTCTGCCGCCACCGGGACGAGCGCGCAAACGCGCACGGCGAGTACTGCGAGGTCTCCAGCCTGGCCCTGCTGATCAAGGGCATCCAGCTCCGGTTCGCCGAGCGTTACCCCGGCTGGCAGATCAGGATCGGCAAGAACTACCGGCCGTCCCTGGTCGAGGGGTACCCGCATATCGGCGGGGGCGAGGGGGCACCCACCCCCACCAGCGAGGACTTCACGAAGGCCGCCGACGTCGCCCACCACAACCCGCAGCCCGGCCGGGGCGTGCGGGTCGGCCTGCTGGACACGAAACTGTTCCGCCACGAGCGCCTCGCCGACCATTACGTCGGCCGCGAGGAGGACCTGCTCCGCGCCGGGAAGCATGACTTCACCGAATTCGACGGGCACTGCGCCTTCGTTGCCTCATGCATCCTGCAGCAGGCGCCGGACGCCCAGCTCTACCTGCGGCACGTGCTGGACAGCCTCGGCGACGGGTCGGCCTGGGACGCGGCGGTCGCGATCGCCGACATGGCGCAGTCCGGCCTGGACGTGGTCAACCTGTCGTTCGGGGAGTTCATGACCGACGACAACACGGCCCCCATGGTGCTGGAAGCCGCGGTGCGGCGGTTCGGGCCCGAGACGGTCGTCGTCGCGGCGGCCGGGAACAACGGCGACGCGGACCAGCTCCCGCCCGGCCGGCTGTCCCCGGGCGTCACCCCGGCCACCAAGGCCTATCCCGCCGCGCTCGCGAACGTCATCAGCGTCGGCGCGATGGACGCGGACGGGTACCTCGCGCCCTTCACCCCGCGTCCGGCACCGTGGATTTCGCTGTACGCCCGCGGTACCGACCTCAACGGCGCGTACCTGCGTGGCACGGTCGCGGTCGCGACCACCGAGCAGAACCCAAACGGCACGCCGCGCACCCGGGAAGAGGTGTTCGACGGCACCGCCAACTGGGCGGGATGCTCCTTCGCGGCCGGTGTCGTCACGGGGGTCATCGCGGCCGGGGTCATACCGGGCCGGCGGTCCGCCCGCGACGTCCTCGGCGGGCTGCTGCATCCCGATCCCTGCAGCACCGCCGCCCACGCTGTCTTGCCCAGCGCCCCGCCCTTGCCCAGCGCCCCGCCGCGGTGAATGATCCCGGCATGGCCCGCACCGGCGGGCCCGCAAAGGACAGCTATGCGTGACGATCCGGCGGTCATCGCCCTCGTCGCCCGGGCCCGTGACGGCGATCACGGCGCCTGGGACGAAATCATCGACCGGTACGCCCCGCTGGTGTGGTTCATCTGCCAGCGTTACCGGCTGAGCCGGGCCGACATCGACGATATCGGCCAGACGGTCTGGCTCCTGCTGGTCGAGCAGCTGGGCAACCTCAGGCAGCCTGCCGCGCTGCCGGGCTGGCTGGCCACCACCACCCAGCGGGAATGCCTGCGCGTCCTCCGGGCCGCCAGCCGCTATGACGACGCCGAGCTGCCGGAGGCCAGCCAGATGTCCGCAGATCAGCCACCCGAGATGATCGAGCAGCAGGTCATCGCGGCCGAACTGAGCGCCGCGGTCCGCGCGGCGTTCGCCGAGCTGCCGGATCACTGCCGGCGGCTGCTGTCGATGCTGATCAGTGACCCCCCGCTGCCTTATGCTGAAATCAGTGCCGCTTTGTCGGTCCGTGTCGGGAGCATCGGCCCGCAGCGTGCGCGCTGCCTGAACCGGCTGCGCCGCTCCCCGGCCCTGGCCGCCTTCTGCGACACACCGTCAGCTAAGGGCCTCACCGCCGGCGCACACAAGATGGGAGGGCGGCGGGATGCCTGACCTCTGGGACGATGAGCAGCTGCTGGCCGTACTGAAGGAATCCCTGCTGGCCCAGCGGGAGGTACCGGCCGAATTCAGCGAGGCGGGCCGCAACGCCTTCGCCTGGCACAACATCGACGCCGAGCTGGCCCAGCTCACGTACGACTCGCTGGCCGAGGCGGCCGAGCCCGTCGGCGTCCGGTCGGAGACCGCGTCGATCCGTGCCCTGACCTTCACCTCCGACCATCTCAGCATAGAGATCGAGGTCAACGAGGACTCACTGCTCTGCCAGCTGGTCCCGACCGACGAGGGGACGGTCGAGCTGCAGACCCGCGCGGGGGAGAGCATCCGGATCGCGGTCGACGAGATGGGCTGCTTCTCCGTCCGTCCCGTCCCGGCCGGCCCGTTCCGCCTGCACTGCCAGCTGACCGGGGGAGCGACCGTCGTGACCGGATGGATCACCCTCTGACCGGCACGCCGGCCGCTTCCCGCTGACCGGGGCCCGCTGACCCGGGTCCCCGTCAGGAGGCCGGCGCGGTGTCCTGGAGATAGCGGAGCACGGCCAGCACACGGCGGTTGTCGTCGTGGTCCATCGGCAGGTCGAGTTTCGTGAAGATGTTGGCGATGTGCTTGTCGATGGCCTTGTCGGTCACGAAGAGCTTGGCGGCGATACCCGCGTTGGACCGTCCCTCGGCCATCAGCCCCAGCACCTCGCGTTCCCGCGCGGTCAGCCGTCCCATCGGTCCCCGCCGCCCGTGCTGGGACAGCAGCGCGGCCACCACCTTGGGATCGAGCACGGTCCCGCCGGCCGCGACCCGCCGGACCGCGTCCACGAAGGTCATCACGTCGGCGACCCGGTCCTTGAGCAGATAGCCGACGCCGTCGGAGCCGGAGAGCATCAGCTCCCGCGCGTACAGCTGCTCCACGTACTGGCTGAGCACCACGACCGGCATGCCCGGCCGCCTGGCCCGGGCCTCGATCGCGGCCACCAGCCCCTCGTTGGTGAACGTGGGCGGCATCCGGACGTCCATGATGGCCACGTCGACCGGCTGCTCCGCCAGGACCGTGGCCAGCGTGGCCGCGTCACCGACCTCGGCCACGACATCGAAGCCGTGCGCCCGCAGCAGCCGGCTCAGGCCGTCGCGCAGCAGTGCTAGGTCTTCGGCGATGACAACTCGCACGGCACCTCCATCGTGACCGTCGTGGGGCCGCCGGCCGGACTGCTGACCGTGACGGTGCCGTCGAAGGATTCCAGCCGCCGGATCACGCCGCGCAGCCCGGTACCGCCGCCGACGCGGGCCCCGCCGCACCCGTTGTCGCCCACGACGACGGACAGCACGCCGTCCCGGTGCCGCAGGTCCACCCAGGCCGAGGTCGCGTCGCTGTGCTTGATCACGTTGGCCAGGCACTCGGCGGCGGTGAAGTAGGCGGCCGATTCCACCGGGGCCGGCGCCCGCCCGGTCAGGCCGCCGGAGACCGTCACCGGCACGGCGACGTCGAGCGCCAGCGCCCGGACCGCTCCTTCCAGCCCCCGGTCGGCCAGCACGGGCGGCTGGATGCCCTGCATCACCGTGCGCAGGTCGTCCAGCGCGGCCAGCGCCGTCGACCGTGCTTCGGCCAGCAGCTGAGCCAGCAGGTCCGGATCGGTCTCGAGTAGTGTCTCGGCCAGCCCGAGGCTCATCGCCACCGACACCAGCCGGGCCTGGGCGCCGTCGTGCAGGTCACGTTCGATCCGCCGCAGCTCCGCGGCCTGCGTGTCGAGGGCGCCGCGCCGGGTGCGGGTCAGCACGTCGACCCGGCTGGCCAGCGCCTGCTCCCGCGCGTCCGCCTGGTGCCGCACGAACCAGACGTGCACGGCGAACACGATCGCCAGGCTCACGACCGGCCACACCGGCCAGAAGTACCCGGCTCCGGAGAACAGCCAGATGACCAGCAGCATGACCCCGACCGTGAACGACACCGACGCGTGCAGGCTCAGGAAGCGCCGGCCCTTCGGCGCGCGCAGGCCCCAGCGCACCGCGGCTTGCAGCCCGAGCGGAACCGCCAGCCCGAACCACACCCAGGCGGGCCAGAAGCGGCCGCCCCCGGTCGTCGCCCAGCCGAGGCCGACAGCGACCCCGATAGCCGCCGAGAGGAAGGCCTCGAAACGGAAGAAGGCATGCCAGCGCCCGGCCCAGGACGAGCCGCTGGCGGCGCTTGTGCCGACGCTCACGCACCTGACGATAAGCGACCCCCGGGGAGCAGGCTATTTTCTTGCCCCGGACGGCATCAAAAGGGGGGTTAACCCCCTCTGCAAGACGGGTGGCACTCCCATGGCCGGTGTCAGTACCCCGGCGTAGCGTCGATCGCGTGGTCCTGGCCCGGGCGGTTATCCGCCTCCTGGAGAACGGGTTCCGTGGCGCCTGGGGGCCCGCGGAATACCGGCCTGCGGGCCTGGTGTTGCGCGAGTGCCGGAACGGGGGACTTCAGTGACAGCGATCCTGGCGGCCCTGATCGCCGCGATGCTCTATGGCACCGGTGCCGCGCTGCAGCAGCACCAGGCCGCGTCGGCGCCGGACGCGTCGGCGGGCCGGCCATCGCTGCTTCTGCTGCTCGTCCGCCGGCCCTGGTGGCTGCTCGGCATCGTCGGTGAGTTCGGCGGGTTCGCGACGCACGCCGTCGCGCTGCGTTCCGGCCCGCTGACGATCGTGCAGATGCTGATGGCGTCGTCGCTCATCTTCAGCGTGGCCACCGTGCGGGTGTGGTCGCGCCGCCGGCTCGGCGCGCTGACCTGGGCCGCCTGTCTCGCCGTGGTGGCCGGCATCGGCGCGTTCGTCGCGCTCACCTCGCCTGGCCTGTCCGGCGGGCACCGCCTGCCGCAGCACGCCGGGCTGGCCGCCATCTGCCTCGCCATCGGCGCGGCGCCGTTCGCCGTCACCGGCCTGGCCGCGGCCGGGCGCCGCCGGGCGATCCTGCTCGCCGTGGGGGCCGGTCTGGCCGACGCCGGCATCGCCGTGACCACCATGGCGTTCACGCACGCCCTCGGCCATGGGCTGGGCGGGATCGTCACCTCCTGGGCGACCTACGCACTGATGTTCGGCGGTCCCTGCTCGCTGCTGCTGACGCAGACCGCGTACCAGGCGGGCCGCCCCATGATCACGTTGCCGGTGGTCACCGTGGTCACCCCGATGGCCAGCCTGGCCGTCGGGACCGGGCTGCTCGGCGAGACCACCCGGCTGAGCGTGGCCACCGCCGCTGCCGTCGCCGGCGCGGTGCTCCTGACCGCCACCGGCCTCACCGTGCTGGCCCGGCGCGCGGCCCACCAGGACCCGGCCGTCGCGAGCTCCGCGCCCGCCCGGCCGCTCCGGGAGCCCGCCGGGCCGTTCCGGGAGCCCGCCGGGCCGTTCCGGGAGCCCGCCGGGCCGTTCCGGGAGCCCGCCGGGCCGTTCCGGGAGCCCGCCCGGCCCGGTCACGTCGGCCCGCGGGCCCGGCAGTTCCTGGCCGGCGCGTGCGTGCCGGCCGCCGGGAACATCAGCTTCTGGACCGTCCCGGCCTCGCGCCCCCGCCCCGCCCGGCCCCCGGCCGGGGAGGAGCACCGTCCCCGGTCACTGGCCGGCTGCCCGTAACGCCCGCCCCCGTGCGCGGGGGCGGCCGCAGCGATCACCTCTGCGTCGCGGACTGGGGCCGATCGAGGCACGCTAGCCCGCCCGCGGCGGCCTCCGGGTCGGCCCATTCCAGCCGGCCCCCTAAGGGCCATCTCACCAGCGCGTAGCCGGAGCCGGCGGCCCGCATGATCTGCATCAGGGCCGGGGCAGGCCCGCTGAGCCGGAACGCCCGGTTGGCCTGGCTGGCCAGGCAGGCGGCCCGGGCCAGCGCGCGGACACCGTAGGCGTCGCAGGACGATGCCCGGGACAGCTGCACGATGACCGGCTGGCGGCCCTGCTCGATCACGCCGGCAAGATACTCATAGACACACTGCTCGCTGGCCTCGCCAAGATGCCCGCGCACGCTCACCACGGTGCGGCCTTTCGCGGTCACCCGGCACCGGAGCGCGATGCTCCCCCCGCTGGCGGCCGGCGGCCAGGCCGCCCGTACTGGCCGCCGGCCCGCTGTACTCGCTTTCCCCGCCATTTTTCCTCCCCGGTTTGGCGGTCTTCCGTCGCGGTAAACGCTCCTCCGCTCGGAGCCTGGAGATTAGGGCCGGGAGGTCCTTTAGCAGGGAACCGTCCGTCCTGAAAAAGGCACATCGGGTAAAGCCGGCGAAGCCGGCAAATGCGGCTAATACCGTGCAACCGGGATACTGCCGGACCGGCAGGTCAGGGATGGTGTCCTGAATGCGGTGAGCCATTTAAGGATCGGCACATATTGCAGAAACCAGGGGAAAATAACAGGCCCCTGAATTTAAGCGTGCCGTACCGGGATTTCTTACGGTGCCGCGTGCCCCGTCGGCCCTGGCCCGTTTAAATTAGTTGTGGTTGACCGTTTCGCCGGTGTGCGCGGGCGCGTACGGCGGGCTCGCCGGAACGGCCCATGGGCTCTCGGCCGCCCGGCTGGCCGGTGCCCGGCCGCGGCGGGGACGGACCGGTTCCTCGCCCACCCCGCGGATGACCGCGGCCATGCCGAGCAGCGCGATCAGCGGTACGGCCAGCGCGATGAAGTCGGCAGAGGTGAAACTGCCCAGCGCCACCAGCGCGCCGGCCAGCCCGATCACCAGGACCGCCACGACGACCAGCGACCATCCGTGCAGGAACAGCCGGAGCGTGAAGGGCGGCGCGGGGTCGGGTACATCCGCCTCGGCGGCGACCGTCTTGGTCGCGCGGCGCTCCGCCAGTCCCTTCCGGACCCGCACCATGACCGTCAGGCTGCCCGGCTGGTCCGCGATCAGGAGCAGTTCGTCGGGATGATCCGGATCCGGGGACTGGGACACCGAACCGCCGCCGACGGCCCACGACACCACCGTGCCGCCGCCGGACAGCCGCGCGCGGTAGCGCGCCTGCGCGCCGGTGATCACCGTGTCCGGTCCGTCGATCACGACCGGGGATGCCGCCTCCGCGGCCGCAGGCCCGGCAGCTCCGCCGGGCGTGGTGCCCGCGGCCGGCCCGGCGGCCCCCGTGAGCCGGGCGCCGTCGAGGGCTTCCGCGCCGCCGTCCACCGGCGCCGGGGGCGCGGCCGGGCCGGTTCCCGCGGCCGGGCCGGTTCCCGCGGCCGGGGCGAACTGGCGGCGGGCCAGCAGTTCAGCCAGCCGGAACTGGTGTATGTGCACGCTCCACGCCATGGCCACGACGGCACCCGCGAGACCCGCCGCGCCCAGCCCCAGCAGGGCAGCGACCACGGGATGCCCCGCACTGGCGGTTACGGATGCAAGCATGGCGTCTCCCGGTCAGAGCAAGAGCTGTTCCTCAGGATTATTCAAACATAAAATCGATGATGGGGAAACCGGCGCCTGCTCCTCGATCAAAGGTAGCACCCGGGTCCCGGTTAGTTGCCCGTTTTAGTTGCCCGTTCAAACAGGGCTTTCGTCCCTGTACCGGTTCGCCGGCGGTATCTACCGTGCAGAGCGTGGTGATGGGCAAGGTGCAGCTGCCGGACGGCCGGGAGATCCTGGTCCGCCCGGCGACGTCAGGGGATGTCCCGGACATCGCCCGGCTGCTCGCTGAGCTGTCACCCGAGGCGTTCCGCGCCCGTTTCCAGGGTGGGCAGGCGACTCCCGCGCTGGTGGCCAGGCTCGCCCGGTTCGACCGGCCCGGTGCCGTCTGCGTCGTGGCCGCCTGGCCGCGTGCGCCGCAGCATCTGATCGCCGAAGCCCGCTACGTCCCGATCAGCGGGCACGCGGGGGAGCTGGCGGTCACCGTGCTGGACCGGCACCAGCGGGCTGGCGTGGGCCAGCTCATGCTGGATGCGCTGATCGAGCGCGCCCGGGACGCCGGGATGGAGCGGCTGCGCGCGGTCGTGAGCCTCTCCAACGGCCCGATGCTGCGCCTGCTCATGAGGTACGGGTGGACCCTGGCCGAGCCCACCGACGAATGCGCGGTGGCTTCGCTGGAGATCTCCGTGATCGGCGGCATGCCGGGCTGGCCCCGCACCGTCAGCGGGGAACGGATTCTGGTGGAACGGCGGAGCTGGTTCGACGACGGCCGGATCGCCGCCCTCCGGGACGCCGGGCACGAGATCCGCCAGTGCAGCGGCCCGGACGAGCGGAGCGGGCGCACCTGCGCGCTGATCAGCACCGGCCACTGCCGCATCGCGGAAGAAGCGGACCGTATCATCACGGCGCTGCCCGGCAGCGACCCGAAGTGCGCCGCCGTCCTGCAAGCCCACCGGCACCGCTGGCCCGGCAAGCTCACCCCGTAACCTGGCCTGACATCCCCGTGCGACCGTCCCTCATGGGGCTGATCTGGCATGGGGTGCCGATGTGGCGATGAGGACCGGGCGCGGTCTGGACGTGCTGAGCCTGGGCAGCTTCGTCGTCCTCGGCCTGCCGGACGGCATGCTCGGCACCGCGTGGCCGTCCATGCGCCAGAGCTTCGGGGTGCCGATCGCCGACCTGGGCCTGATTCTGCTGGTCATCACGGCCGGCTCGGTCGCGGTGAGCGCCTTCGTCGGCGCCCTGATCCGCCGGTTTGGCGTGCCGGCGCTGCTCACCGCCTCCGGTTCCTGCGCGGCGCTGGGCGGGGTCGGCTTCGCGGTGGCTCCGGGCATATGGCTGATCTTCGCCGTCTCCGCGCTGCTCGGCGTGGCGGCCGGGCTGATGGACGGCGGCCTGAACACCGCCATCGGGCTGTCCGGGCGGCCGCGCCTGCTGAATCTGCTGCACGCCGCGTACGGGGTGGGGACGACCATCGGGCCGCTGCTGATCACCGCGGCCATCCTCGTCTCGTCCTGGCGGCCGGCGTATGTTGTCCTGGCCGTCCTCGATCTGGTGATCGCCGCGTTGTGGCTGAGGCAGCAGCGAGCCGAACGGGCCAGGTCCGGAGGGCCCCCGCCGGCGGGCGGCGCGGCCCCGGACGCCGCACCCCCGCATGTCGCACCCGCGGCGGATCATCCGGCCGCCGTCACCGGGCACCCGTCCTGGTCCCCGCGCCGGTCCGCGTTCGTGGTCACGGCCGGGATGGCGATCTTCTTCGTCTACACCGGGGTGGAGGTGGCCGCGGGCCAGTGGGAGGCGAGTTTCTGCCGCGGGCACCTCGGCCTGTCCGCCGCAGCGGCCGGAATCGCCACGTTCGGCTACTGGGGCGCGCTCACCGGCGTGCGGATCATCCTGGCGCTGCTGCCCCGGCCCGTCCCGCCGCCCGCGGTCGTCCGCTGGGGGAGCGGGATCGGCGCCGTGGCCGCGGCCGTGATCTGGTGGCAGCCGGGCACCGCCGTGACCCTGGCCGGCTTCGTGGTGCTCGGCGCCGCGCTGGCCGGCGTGTTCCCGGCCCTGATCGCGCTGACACCGGACCGGATCGGCCGCGCCCGGGCCCAGCACGTGATCGCCTGGCAGGTCGGCGCGGCCGCAGCCGGCGGTTCCGGCCTGTCCGCGCTCATCGGCCTGCTGATCGGGGCCGCCGGCCTGGCCGTCCTCGGGCCGTCCCTCACCGTCCTGGCGGTCCTGCTGGTCACCGGCAACGCCGTGCTCGGCCGCGCGGCGCCTGTGGCCTCATCCAACGCCGGCGTCGGGGGATGATGGCCGGGCGGCCGGGCCGTTCAGGTCGATGCAGATGACGGCGACGTCGTCGCTGAGGGTGTGCCCGTAGGTCATGAGGATCACCAGGCGGTCGCACGCGGCGGCGGCGTCACCGGCCGGGAGTTCACCGACGACCCGCGCCAGCCGGCCGAAACCATCGTCGATGGACCGTCCCCGCCGCTCGACCAGCCCGTCGGTGTAAAGGACGAGCCGGGCGGCGGGCGGCACGGTGATGACGGCCTGCGGCCGGGCGCCGCCGAAGCCCAGCGGCCCCGACCTCGCCTCGTCCAGGTACCTGACGGTGTGGCCGTCGGCCAGCAACGGCGGCGCGTGACCAGCGCACGCATACGTCAGGCCGGCCCGGCCCGATCGTATTCGGCGTAGGCGACGGTGGCGAAGTCCGTCCCGGTGAGCGCCGGGCACGCCCGATCGTTGCCCCGATCGCGCCCATCGACTGCCGGACGTGCCTGGTCAGCGTCCGGGCTACGTCGCTGACCGTCACGTCACGGGCCAGCTCCGCGGCGAGCGCGGCCAGGCGCTCGGCGCTGTCGGTCAGCGTTTCATCGTCGGCTGGGCTGCGGTATCCCTGATGAACGTCACCCAGGTGAGCGGCTCCTGGCTGAGCATGGCCCCGGTGACCTCGACCGTCAGCCGGGTTCCGTCGCTGCGCTGGTACTCCTTGAGGTGCGGCCCATAGCTGCCGGTCGCTCTCAGCTCCGCGACGGCACTGTCGTCCAGAGACGTCCACTCCGGTGCGGTGAGCAGCCTCCAGTGGACGCGGCCAGCGGTCAGGTCCTCCGGGTGTATCCGGCCAGGCGCAAGAACGCGTGGTTGGCTTCCCGGATCCCGTCGAGCGTCGAGGTCACCATGGCGATATTGTTCGCGGCGGCCATCCGGCCGAGTGAGGCCAGGGCGCTCAGCTGGCGCGACGTTCCGTGGCTCATCACGCGGTCACTTCAGCGCTCAGGGAAACTCCCGGCAAGTCAGGGTCAGCGGATCGACTAAGAATCGCGGGGACCTCGAATGTGCCAGTAGAGACGAAGGTCCCCTGGCGGAGGGGACGCTGGGACGATAAGGGCCTCGGGCGGCCGCCGGCCCTGCCGTTAGATTGGGAGGCCATGCGGATCCTCGTGCTGGGCGGGACGTCGTTCGTGGGCCGCGCGATCGTCGAGGAGGCGCTGCGCACCGGGGCCGAGGTGACCGTGTTCGGCCGGGGCCGGACCGGGACGGATCTGTTCCCGGGCGTGCCCAGGCTGATCGGTGACCGGGACACTGGTGACTACGCGGCGCTGAGCGGCGGGCGATGGGATGCGGTCGCTGACGTCAGCGGGTACGTGCCCCGGCACGTCGGCCAGGCCATGGACGCGCTGGGCGACTGGGTGGGCCGGTACCTGTTCATCTCCAGCCACGCGGTCTACCGGCACGAGGGCCTAGCGCCGGGTTCGGACGAGGACGCTCCCTGCCGTCCGCCGGTCCGGGACACCGAGGAACTCGACGATGTCACCTACGGCCCGCTCAAGGTCGCCTGTGAAGACGACGTGCTGGCGCGGTACGGTGCCGGGGCCACCCCAGGTCGAGATCGTTCCGGTGCCTCCAGAAACAGCACCGCCGCTGTTCTCGCTGGTCCGGCCGTACTGGCCGTCGCAGCAGCGCAGCCCAGCGCGGGCCCGTGCCGCGGGCATGCCCGCCACGCCGCTGGCCGTGACCGTCGCCGACGTGCTGGCCTGGGATCGCAGCCGTGGTGAGCCCCCGCTGAGCGGTGGCCTCTCCCCGGAGCAGGAACAGGCGGTCCTCGCCCGCCAGTCCCCGGAGCAGGAACAGGCGGTCCTCGCCCGCCAGGCTCCCTGATCGGCGCCGATCATGCCTGCGTTCCTCGGCTGGCCTAGCGGGTGTCGACGATGGCCATGAGGTGCGCAACGGCGGGCGGTCGGCCCGCTGGGGGCTTCGGCCGCCGGTCAGGCGGCCTGCTGGGGTGGTCCGTGGGAGTGCAGGGTGCGGCCGTCGGGCCCGGTGGCGGTGCGGGTGCCGTCGGGGTGGCAGGTGATCGTCCAGCCCCACTGGTGTATCGCGATTTGGTGGTGGAACCGGCAGAGCAACCGGAGGTTTCCCAGGCTGGTGGGGCCGCCTTTGGCCCAGGGGATCAGGTGGTGCACCTCGCACACGGACGGTGGCTGGGTGCAGCCGGGGAAGACGCAGTGTTTGTCGCGCTGGATGACGGCGGTGCGCAGGTGGGGTGGGATGGTGCGGGTGGTGCGGCCGAGGTCTAGTGGCTGGCTGGGGGTGTTGAAGGGGGCGCCGAGCAGGGTGCCGCGCAGGTGGCCCGCGAGCCCGCCGGGCCCGGATAGCAGGTCCAGGCTCCAGCGCAGGATGGTGGCGTGCAGGCGTTGCCGGGTGGCCTCGAGGCAGCCGGATATCGCGCAGTCGTGGCCATCCGTGGTGGCGCCGGGGCGCGGGCTGTGGCCAGTGCCGGGGGTCTGGCCGTCGCCGGGGGCGTGGCCGTCGAAGTCACTGGCGTGGCTGTCGGCGGGGGCCTGCCCGTCGCCGTCCGCGTGGCCGTGGCGGTGGCCGTGGGTGGTGAGCCAGACGGTGGTGAGCTGGTCCAGGACCTGCCAGTCGATCTGGCCGGTCACGATCGTGGTCAGCACCGCATCACACGCGGCCGCTTCGGCGGCCGGGCCGGTCAGGTACGCCGATCCCGGCCCGGCGGCCGCCTTGGCGGGGGTCCAGGACCGTTCGAGGGCGGAGCCGCCGCGCAGGCCGGTCAGGTCGGTCAGGTCGATGTGCACGCTCAGGTGCGGGGGCTGCCCATCCCGGCCGCCGATCATCTGCCCGCCGATCAGCCGCCGGCAGGCTTCCTCGATCGCGTCGTGGCGGCGCTGCGCGGCGGTACGGGTATCTTCCGGGCCCGCCTTCTGCCCGAGCGCCTCCAGCACCACGGTCAGGGCGGCCGCGCAGGCGGGGGTCAGGTCCGCGTGCAGCCGGCCGGCGCCGCCGAACGTGGTGCCCAGCCACAGCGCGCGTTCCTCAAACCGGCCGGTGTCCCGGTCCGGGCGGGCCTGGGCGCGGTCGAGCATCTCCCGGGCCAGCCGCGCCAGATCATGCTGATCCGCGCCGCCCAGCACCGCCGCCAGCAAGATCCCGTCCGCGTCCTCCCGGTAGTCCTCCGGGAGCTTGCCGGTCCAGTCACAGATCAGCCGGGCCAGCGAGACGGGAAGCTGGCCCGCCGCCAGCGCGGCGGCGATGACGGGATGCGCGGCCAGCCGCCGCGCCCACCCGGCCGCCGCGGCGGCGGCGCCCTTGGTGATGCGGGTGATCGCGCGCAGCCAGGACCCGGGCCCGTAATACCCGTCCGCCTCGTACCCCTGCTGGCCAGTGAACACCGCAAGGATCCGCGCCCGCGCCGCGGTGTGCTGGGCTTCGGCGTGCTCCAGCCCGATCAGCGCCTCGGCCTGCGCCGCTGTCGGGAGGCTGCCTGCGTCACAGCTCGCGAGGTAGCCGAGCCCGGCGCGCACCATCGCCAGCGCCTGGCCCGTACTGGACGGCGCGGCGGGCTCGGTGGCGGTGCACATGGGGCGGGTCACCTCCCCGCGGGGGCAGGAACGGTTCGTTACTCGATTACTAGTTCGATAATAACGAGACCCTCCGACAGTTCCGGGGCCCGCACGGCCCGGGCCGGAAAGAACGAAAGAAAATCCTCGCCACCCACCGGCCCAAGGTTCTGGGGCCCAGGACCGGCGTCGGGGCGACCGGAGTCCGGGGCCGGGGTCCGGGTCCAGGGCCGGGTCCAGGGTCCAGGGTCCAGGGTCCAGGGCCGGGGTGGTCTGTGGGCGGCGCGCGGTGCGTCAGCTTTGGTTACCGGGCTCCGGCGGGCAGGTGTGCAGCGAGCACGGCCAGGAGCCGGCCGACGTCAGGATCACACGAGAACGGGAAGCCCGCGTGGCGGGCCCTGCTAGTGGCGGCTGTGACGAGCGGCGAGATGGCGTCCACGAGATAAGCAAATTACCAGCGGGTCCGATGATCTTGTCCCTGGTATCGCCACGGGATGACGTGAATAAGACGGCCGCTGGGCAATCCTGGCACTCCTTTGTTGCGTACCTATCCGTCGCCCGGGGAATCGGCGTCGGCGGGCGCACCGCACCAGGACCGGATGTCGGCCGCGGCCCCGGTCAGCCTGCCGGCTCGTCCGGATGGCTCTGGCCGGGCTGACGGCTGGTGGTCGCGCCCGGAGCGGTGCGGCGAACGCGTGCCGCGGATTGAGCCGCCTGGCGGCGTAGCATCCCGCGGGGGACCAGCGGGAGCGCCCGCATCGCGACCCGGTAAGCCCGGCCCGGGAAGACCATCGGCGCGCCCCGGTCGAAGCCGGCCAGTGCCTCGGCGGCGCAGCGGGCCGCGCTGATCCGCATGAACTGCGGCGGGGCACTCGTCATGCCACCCTCCGACCCGGCCACGGCGTCGAACTCGCTGTCCACCGGGCCCGGGCACACCTGGGTCACGACGACCCCCGTGCCGGCCAGATCAGCGCGAAGCGCCTCGCTGAAGCCGTCGACGAAACGCTTGCTGGCCGCGTACGCCGCGGCGGCGGGCATCACCGTCAGCCCGGCTCCCGAACCGATGTTGAGCACCCCGCCCCGGCCCCGGCTGACCATCGCGGGCACCAGCGCCGAGCACAGCTGAACGGGGGCGAGCACGTTGGTGAGCAGCAGTTGCCGGGTACGGGCCCAGTCCGCCTGGTCGAACAACGCCTGGTCACCGACGCCGGCGTTGTTGATCAGCACGTCGACAGGGCCGGCCTGCTCCTGCGCCTCAGTGAGGACCCGCTGCACGTCGCCCTCATCGGACAGGTCGGCCGGCAGCGCCACGACCTGCAGGTGCGGGTGCTGCGCCCGCAGGTCGGCCCGTAGTGCTTCGAGGTGCCCGGCACGGCGGGCGAGCAGCACCAGCGTCCTCGCCCGCGGCGCGAGCTGGCGGGCAAGCTCACGGCCGATGCCCGAGGAAGCGCCCGTCACCAGTACCGTTCCGCCATCCACCGGAGGGCTCGTGTTTACGGTCACAGGCCTGCCTTCCGGTTAGCGAACCGGTCATCATCAACGATAGCCGCCGCCCGCGCCAGTGCCACAGTGCCGGCACCGCGGGGCGTCGGCTGCCCTCCGGCGGCTACGTTCCGGCCAGGAAGTCCGCGATCGCCAGGCCCAGCGCCGGCTGGGCGACCACGCTCATGTGGTTGCCGGGCACCCGGGCGGCCTGCCCGCGTGGCAGGGCCGCGGCCAGGGCCTCGGCCGGCCCGTTGTCGTCGTCCTCGGTGCCGGCCAGGATCAGGATCGGCGTGTCGATAGCCGCGAGCTTCTCCCGTGACGTATCGACGTTGGCGTCCAGCAGGAGCAGTACCGCGGCCGAGTCGGTGCCGGTGCTCTTCAGGAAGGCCTCCGCCTTCCCCTCCGGGGAGCGCCGCTCGAAGGTGCCGAGATTCTCCAGGATGTGGCGGAAGTGGTCGTTGCGGCCGGTCGCGTGCAGCACCCCGTCCAGGCCCATCCCCGCCACGACCGCCCGGTCCGGCGTCGCGTCGCGGGCCAGCATGCGCAGCACGGTCCGGCCGCCCAGCGAGTAGCCGCCCAGCGCGTACTCGGTGAGCCCGAGCTCGTCGATCAGGGCGAAGCCGTCGTCGGCCAGTACGTCGGGCGGGTAGGCGGCCGGGTCGTGCGGCTTGGCGCTGTCGCCGTGGCCGCGCAGGTCCGGCATGATGACGCGGAACCCCCGGGCGGCGATCGCCGCGGCGTGCCCGTACTTGACCCAGTTGACCAGGCCGTTGGAGAAATAGCCGTGGATCAGCACCACGGGCCGGCCGTGCCCCAGCTCGCGGTAGGCCAGCTGGGTGCCGTCGCGGCCAAGGAAATACTGCACCGGAAGATCAGGCATCCTCCTAGTTTCCCGGACCGGGCCGCCGTGTGCCGGACCGGGCCGCCGTGTGCCGGACCGGGCCCGTCGTGTGCCGGACCGGGCCGCCGTGTGCCGGACCGGGCCCGTCGTGTGCCGGACCGGGCCGCCGTGTGCCGAACCCGGGCCCGCCGTGTGCCAGACCAGGCCCGCTTTACCTCTTCGCCGGCTTCTTCGGCAGGTACAGGTCGGTGATCGTGCCCTCGAACGCCTCGGCCGACATGCCGACGGTCTCCGACAGCGTGGGGTGCGGGTGGATGGTGAGCGCGATGTCGGCGGCGTCCGAGCCCATCTCGATCGCGTGCGCGATCTCGGCGATCAGCTCACCGGCGTTGGGGCCGACCAGGCCGGCGCCGATCAGCCGCTCGCTGACCGGGTCGAACAGCAGCTTCGTCAGACCCTCGTCGCGGGCCAGGGACAGCGCCCGGCCGCTGGCCGCCCACGGGAACACTCCCTTTCCGTACGGGACGCCCGCCGCCTTGGCCTCGGTTTCGGTGACTCCGGCCCAGGCGACCTCGGGATCGGTGTAGGCCACCGACGGAATCACCCGCGCGTCGAAGTAGCTCCGCTTCCCGGCGGCCACCTCGGCGGCGACCCGGCCCTCGTGTGTGGCCTTGTGCGCGAGCATCGGCGGCCCGACGATGTCGCCGATGGCGAAGATGTGCGGCACGTTGGTGCGCTGCTGCTTGTCGGCCGGGATGAAGCCGCGGTCGTCGACCAGCACGCCCGCGTTATCCGCGCCGATCTGCCGGCCGTTCGGTACCCGGCCGACGGCCACGAGTACCTGGTCGAACACCTCACTGCCGGGGGCGTCCGGGCCGTCCAGCGTGACCCGCAGCCCGTCCGCTTCCGGCGAGGCCCCGGTCACCATGGTCTTCAGGTAGATGCTCTCGTACCGGGGGCGGATCCGTTTGGCCAGCGGCGCGACGATGTCCCGGTCGGCCCCGGGGATGAGCTGGTCCATCAGCTCGACCACGGTGATCTGGGCGCCGAGCTCGTGGTAGACGCACGCCATCTCCAGCCCGATGATCCCGCCGCCGATCACCAGCAGCCGCCGGGGAACGACCGCCAGGTCGAGCGCCCCGGTGGAGTCGATGACCCGGGGATCGTCCGCGGAGAGGAACGGCAGCCGCACTGGCTCCGACCCGGCCGCGATGATGGCCTGATCAAAGCTGACGATGGTGACGGTGCCGTCGCCGGCGGTCACCTCGACGTGGTTGCGCGACAGGAACTGGCCGGTCCCCCGCACCGTGGTGACCTTGCGCTGCCGCGCCAGCCCGCCCAGGCCCCCGGTCAGCCGGGAGACAACCCCGTCCTTCCAGCCCCGCAGGGCGTCCAGGTCGATGTCCGGGTCGCCGAACCGCACCCCGTGTGAGGCCATCTCCCGCGTCTCCGCGATGACCCGGGCGGCGTGCAGCAGCGCCTTCGACGGGATGCAGCCCACGTTCAGGCACACCCCGCCCAGCGCCGGCCGCTGGTCCACCAGCACCACCTGCTGGCCCAGGTCGGCGGCGCGGAACGCGGCGGTGTACCCGCCCGGTCCGCCTCCCAGCACGAGGACTCCGGCGTGCACGTCGCTCGCCACGGAGGGCCGCCGGGCCGCCGGCGCGGCGGCGGGCGGCGGTGCCGGGATGAGTTTCTGCCCGGTCTCCAGGTCGGCGATCGGATGGCCCGCGGAGACGGTGTCGCCCACGGAAACCCGGACCGCGCTGACCGTCCCGGCCGAGGGCGCCGGGATGTCCATGGTGGCCTTGTCGGATTCCAGCGTGATCAGCGGGTCCTCGGCCGCGACCGTGTCGCCGGCGGCCACGTGTACCTCGATGACCGGCACGTCGGCGAAGTCGCCGATGTCGGGGACGGTGACCTCGATCCGCTCGTACACCCCGGCCGGTGAGCCGTACCCGGCCGGCTCGCCGGACGTCGGCCGCGCCTCCTCGTGCACCGTTTCCCGGCCGGGTGCGCCCCGGGCGCCCAGGTCACCCGGTGCGTCCGGTGCGCCCGGTGCCCCGTCCGCGCCCTCGGCCTGCAGCACCAGGATCGGCGTGCCCTCGGAGAACCGTGTCGCCCACGCTGACCAGCAGCGAGCCGACCGTCCCCGCGGACGGCGCGGGCACGTCCAGTGTGGCCTTGTCTGATTCGAGGGTGACCAGGGGGTCTTCTGCCGCTACCGTGTCACCCGGCGCGACGTGAATCTCTATGACGGGAACATCGGCGAAGTCGCCGATGTCGGGGATCCGGACCTCGATCTCAGCCATGACGTTCCTAAAGGATGAGGCGGCGGGGGTCTTCGAGCACATGGCACAGATGCCGGACGAACCTGGCCGCGAGCGCGCCATCAATGACCCGGTGGTCGTAGGACAGCGAGAGGGGCAGCAGCAGCCGGGGCACGAACTCCCCGCCGTCCCACACCGGTTTGGTGGCCGACCGGACCACGCCGAGGATCGCCACCTCGGGGGCGTTGACGATCGGGGTGAACGCGGTGCCGCCGATGCCGCCGAGGCTGGAGATCGTGAACGTGCCGCCCTGCAGGTCGGCCACCGCCAGCTTGCCGTCCCGGGCCCGGGCCGAGACCGCGCCGAGTTCCCGGCTCAGCTCGATGATGCCCTTGCGGTCCACGTCCCGGATGACCGGGACGACCAGCCCGTCCGGAGTGTCCACGGCGACGCCGATGTTGTAGTAGCTCTTGAGGATCAGGCTGTCCTTCTCCGGCGACAGCGAGCTGTTGAACTCGGGGAACTGCTTGAGCCCGGACACGGACGCCTTCATCAGGAACGCCAGCAGGGTGACCCGGTAGCCGTCGGGCCGGGCTGCGGCGTCGAGCTCGCGGCGGTAGGCGTCCAGCACCGTGATGTCCGCGTCGTCGTTGTGCGTCACGTGCGGAACGTTCAGCCAGGACCGGTGCAGGTGCGGGCCGGACAGCCTCTTGATGCGCGACAGCGGACGCGTCTCAACGGGACCGAATTGGGCGAAATCCTGTGCGGGGATCTCCGGGATCCCGGTCCCGGTTCCGGTCACCGCCGCCGCGGGCGCCACGGTAGCGGGGGAGGGCCCGCTGAGGAAGGCGAGCAGGTCGTCCTTGGTGATCCGGCCCTTGGGCCCGGTGCCGGTCACCGCGGTCAGGTCCACGCCCAGCTCACGCGCGGTCCGCCGGACGCTGGGGCTGGCGTGCACCCCGGTGAAGTCCCGCGCCGGGCCGGGCGGGCGCTGCGGCTCCCCGGCGTGGACCGGCACCGCCGCCCGCACGTCCTCCCGCGGCGTCATGGCCGTTTCCGCTGCCCGGGCCGGGGGAGCGGCCGCCGGCGGCTCGGCCACATCGGGCTCCTGCTGCTCCACCAGCGTCGGCGGCGGTGCGACCGCGCCGTCACCCGCGCCGATGGTCAGGATCGGCGACCCCGTGCTGACCTCATCCCCGATCTTGACCAGGATGTCCAGCACCTGGCCGGCCAGCGGGGCAGGCACGTCCATCGTGGCCTTGTCCGATTCCAGCGTGATCAGCGGGTCTTCCTCGTTGACCTGATCGCCCGCCTTCACGTGCACCTCGATGATCGGCACGTTCTCGAACGCGCCAATGTCGGGCACGGTGACCTCGGTCGCGGTCGTCGTCATGGGGACTCCCTTTGCTATACCTCAGGACCTCGGGCGGACTCGGCGCTATACCTCAGGCGGATTCGGCTTGGCGGGGTCAATGCCGTACCGCGCGATGGCATCGGCGACCGTGGCCGCCGGCACGGCCCCGTCGGCGGCCAGGCTGTGCAGCGCGGCGACGGCGACGTAGTGCCGGTCGACCTCGAAGAAGGCGCGCAGCTTGCGCCGGTAGTCCGAGCGGCCGAACCCGTCGGTGCCCAGCACCCGGTAGCGGCGCGGCACGAACGGCCGGATCTGGTCGGCGAAGGCCTTCATGTAGTCGGTCGAGGCGACCACCGGCCCGGCGGGCCGGCTGTTCAGGCAGGTCTCGACGTAACTGCGCCGCGGCGGCTCGGTCGGGTGGAGCATGTTCCAGCGTTCGGCGGCCAGCCCGTCCCGGCGCAGCTCGGTGAAGCTCGGCGCGCTCCACACGTCGGCCGTCACCCCGAAGTCGGCGTCCAGCAGCTCGGCGGCGGCGATCACCTCGCGCAGGATGGTCCCGCTGCCCATCAGCTGCACCCGGGGCTCGCCCGGACGCCCCTCCCGCAGCAGGTACATGCCGCGCAGGATGCCCTCTTCCGTGCCGTCCGGCATCGGGGGGTGCTGGTAGTTCTCGTTCATCACGGTCACGTAGTAGTAGACGTCCTCCTGCTCGGCGTACATCCGCCGCAGGCCGTCCTGCACGATGACCGCGACCTCGTAACCGAACGTCGGGTCGTAGGACACGCAGTTGGGGATCGTCGCCGAGATGATGTGGCTGTGGCCGTCCTCGTGCTGCAGCCCTTCCCCGTTGAGCGTGGTGCGCCCGGCGGTGCCGCCGATCAGGAACCCGCGGGCCCGGCTGTCCCCGGCCGCCCAGGCCAGGTCGCCGATCCGCTGGAAGCCGAACATCGAGTAGTAGATGTAGAACGGGATCATCGGCGTGTCCGACGTGCTGTAGGAGGTCGCCGCGGCGATCCAGGACGATATCGCGCCGGGCTCGGTGATGCCCTCCTGGAGCATCTGGCCGGTCCGGTCCTCCCGGTAGAACATCAGCTGGTTGGCGTCCTCCGGCTGGTACAGCTGGCCGCTCTGGGAGAAGATGCCGAACTGCCGGAACATCCCCTCCATGCCGAACGTGCGCGACTCGTCCGCCACGATCGGCACCACGCGGCGGCCGATCTTCTTGTCCCGCAGCAGGGCGTTCAGCACCCGGACGAACACCATCGTCGTGGAGATCGTCCGCTCGCCGGTGCCCTTGAGCTGGCTGTCGAACGCCGACAGCGGCGGCACCTCCAGCGGCTGGGACTTCGTGCGCCGGGCCGGCAGGTAGCCGCCGAGCGCCTGGCGCTGCTCGCGCAGGTAGCGCATCTCCGGGGAGTCCTCGGCCGGCCGCAGGTAAGGCAGCGCGGCGATCTGGTCGTCCGGCACGTTGATGCCGAACCGGTCCCGGAACGCCCGCAGCGTGTTCTCGGCCATCTTCTTCTGCTGATGGGTGATGTTCTGGCCCTCCCCGGCCTCACCCATGCCGTAGCCCTTGACCGTCTTGGCCAGGATGACCGTCGGCTGCCCGGTATGCTGGACGGCCGCCGCGTAGGCGGCGTACACCTTGACCGGGTCGTGCCCGCCGCGGGCCAGCGCCCATATCTCGTCGTCGGACATGTCGGCCACCATGTCCAGCAGTTCCGGGTAGCGGCCGAAGAAGTGCTGCCGGACGTAAGCCCCGTTCTTGGACTTGAAGTCCTGGTATTCCCCGTCGACGGCCTCTTCCATCCGCTTCAGCAGGATGCCGCTGGTGTCCTTGGCGATCAGCGGATCCCAGTTGCTGCCCCAGATCACCTTCAGCACGTTCCAGCCGGCCCCGCGGAACAGCGCCTCCAGCTCCTGGATGATCTTGCCGTTGCCCCGGACCGGCCCGTCCAGCCGCTGCAGGTTGCAGTTGACCACGAAGATGAGGTTGTCCAGCCGCTCCCGCCCGGCCAGCGAGATCGCGCCCAGCGATTCCGGCTCGTCCATCTCGCCGTCGCCCAGGAACGCCCACACATGCCGGTCACCGCCGGGGGCCAGCTCCCGGTTGGACAGATACTTCAGGAACCGGGCCTGGTAGATGGCCATCAGCGGCCCGAGCCCCATGGACACCGTCGGGAACTGCCAGAACTCCGGCATCAGCCACGGATGCGGGTACGAGGACAGCCCGTGCCCGCCGGTCTCCTGCCGGAAATGGTCGAGCTGGTCTTCGGTCAGCCGTCCTTCCACGAACGCCCGCGCGTAGATGCCCGGGGCCGAGTGGCCCTGCATGTACACCAGGTCCCCGCCGTGGCCTTCGGACGGCGCGTGCCAGAAGTGGTTGAAGCCGACGTCGTACAGCGTCGCGGCGGACTGGAAGCTGGCGATGTGCCCGCCCAGCTCGGAGGATTCCTTGTTGGCCCGCAGCACGATCGCGACCGCGTTCCACCGGATCATGGCCCGGATGGCGTGCTCGAGGTCCTGGTCGCCCGGAGTCCGCTGTTCCTTCTGCGGCGGGATCGTATTCAGGTACGGGGTGTTCGCCGAATACGGCACCGGTGCGCCGTTCCGGCGCGCTTCCTCGATCAGCTCGTCCAGCAGGAAATACGCCCGGTCCGGGCCGTCGAACTCGAGCACCGCGTTCAGGGAATCGAGCCATTCCCGGGTCTCGGCCGGATCCAGGTCGCTGGCCATCGCCATCCTCCTCGGTCGCCGGGCAGTGATCGTTCACCCTGCTACCCAGGTCTAGCGGAGAAAACTGCCCGCGACTAGAGCAGCGGCGACGGTTGCTGTCGTGTCGCCGCAGATCGTGGCGTCCGGGTGACCGCCGTGGAGATAAATTCTTAACGGCCTTGGGATCAGCCGCACCCCAGCGGGGAGCTCACCACGGACGACGCCGGTGACGTGCGCTAGGCGGCGCTGGCCGAGGTGTCTGGGGCGTCCGCGGTGCCGGCCAGCAGCGGGGAGGAGATCAGGAAGTCGGCGGTGGCCCGGTTGCAGGCCACCGGCACGTTCCACACCACCGCGACCCGCAGCAGCGCCTTAACGTCAGGGTCGTGCGGGTGCGGGGCCATCGGATCCCACAGGAAGACCAGCAGGTCGATGAGCCCGTCCACGATCCGCGCGCCCATCTGCTGGTCACCGCCCAGCGGCCCGCTGCGCAGCCGGGTCACCGGCAGGCCGAGCTCATCGGCGAGCATCGTCCCGGTGGTGGCGGTCGCGATGAGGTCGTGCCGGGCCAGGACCGCGCGGTTGTACGCGGCCCATTCGAGCATGTCCTGCTTGCAGTTGTCGTGCGCGACGAGCGCGATCCGCCGCACGCCGCGGTCCTTGGAGATGAGCTCCATGCGTTTCCCTCCCTGTCGGACGCCTGTGCGGCGCCGGGGCATCGCCCGCGTTCAGTGTGCGTGCCGGGCAACCCATGCGTCTAATGAAAAATACGCGCTCAACCCATTCCTCCCAGTCATGAGTTCTGATGGTGGGGGAGGCCGTCACTGCCCGCCCGGGCCGGGGACGATCCGTTCCTCGTGGTCCAGCTCGCGTTCGAGGACGCGCAGGCTCGCGTCCGGCAGGCGGCCGGCGTCACGCCAGCGCAGCAGTTCCTCGCGCTGCGCGTCGATGACGGCCCGGCGGGCCTCCAGCGCGGCCTCGCGTCCCGCCGAGCCGGCCTCGCGTCCCGCTGACCCCGCTGACCCCGGCGCCGTCCCGTCCCCGGCGCCACCGGGCTCCTCGGGGACCTGGTAACGCCGCAGCCGGCGGTCCAGGCTGGCCCGCAGCCCGGCCAGTTCCTGATCCGGCAGGCCGGGATCGGCGGCGAACTGGTCCAGCCGGGCCAGGCCCGCCTGGACCGACGCGGCGCGGGCCTCATTGCGGAGCGACGCCGCGTCGGCCGGGTCGGCGCGCACCCCCAGCGCCCGGACGATCGGCGCGAACGTCACCCCCTGGCCGACCAGGGTCACCACCACGACCACGTAGGTGCAGAACAGGAGCAGGTCCCGCGCGGGGAAGGGTTTCCCGGCGGATGTCGTCAGCGGTAGCGTGAAGATCGCCGCCAGGCTGATCACGCCCCGGGTACCGGCCCAGCTCAGCACGACGATCTCGCGGCCGGTCAGGCGGCGGCTGGCCCGGGGCGCGCTGCCGCCCAGGCGGGTGTGCAGGGCGCTGGGCAGCGACTGGGTGAGCAGCAGCCACAGCGGCCGGAGCAGCAGGACCACGGCCAGCGTGAGCAGCACGGCGGAGACGATCGTGGCTGCCGGGTACGCCTTCAGCCCGCGGACGACGGGCAGGATCTGCTGCCCGATCAGCAGGAAGACGAACCCCTGCAGCAGAAAGTCGGCCAGGTGCCAGACCGCGGTGGCCTGCAGGCGGCTCGCGCCGGTAGTGAAGCGGGGCGTGTCGTGCCCGATCATCAGTCCGGCCACCGCCACCGCCAGCACCCCGGACACGTGCAGTTCCTCGCCCAGCAGGTAGGCGGCGAACGGGGTCGCCAGCGAGATGCAGTTGACCAGCAGCGGATCGCGGACGGCGGAGCGCAGCAGCCGTACGGCCAGCGCGACCGCGACGCCGGCCAGCAGGCCGCCCGCCGCGGCGACCACGAACCGCAGCACGGCGTCACCCAGGGAGAAACCGCCGCTCGTCGCGGCGGTCACCGCGACCGTCAGGGTGGTCAGCGCGGTGGCGTCGTTGAGCAGGCCCTCGCCCTCGATGATGGTGATCAGCCGGGCGGGCAGCCCCGCGCGGCCGCCGACGGCCAGCGCCGCCACCGGGTCGGTGGGGGAGACGGCCGCGCCCAGCGCGACTCCGGCCGCCAGGCCGGCGCCGGGCACGACCAGGTCGATGCCCAGGCCGACGGCCAGCGAGCTGACCAGCACCAGCCCGATGGACAGGCTGATGACCACGCGCAGGTTCCTGCGGATGGCCAGCAGCGAGGAGTTGAGCGCGGCGCTGTAGATGAGCGGCGGGATGACCAGGGTGAGGATCACGTCCGGGTTCAGCCGGACGTTCGGGCCGGGCAGTTCGGCGTAGATCAGGCCGGCCAGGGTGAGCAGGGCCGCCGCCGGCAGCCCGGTCCGGTCCGCCAGCGTCTGCAGCGCGACGATGACCGCGACCGCGGCCAGGCCGAGCGCCAGGAGCTCCAGCATGCGACCTAGTGTCTATCAGGGCCAGGTGCCTATCGGGGGCACCGCCGTCGGCCCGCGGCAAGGCGGGCTGGGGCGTCGAGCTCCGCGGCGGAGAACGGCAGCCGGCTGCGCCGGGCGATGTCGGCGCAGGAGGCGACCTCGCCGCAATGCACCCACAGCAGCAACTCGGGCTCGTCCACCCGGTTACCGCGTGCCGTCGGGGTCGGTTCCGGTGAGCGCCGCGTGAATGGTGCGTACGCGGCGTCCCGCGCGTTCCGCCTCGGCCATCGTACGCCTGCCGCTGGCTGGACCGGCGACGCCGGCACGAGGCCCGCTTGGACCGGCTAGCCGTTCTTGCGCGCGATGGCTGCTTTGGCGGAGTACCAGAGCGTGCGGAGGTTCTCCCAGTCGGGATAGAGCTCGGCCATCCGGGCGACGATGCCGGCCGTAGCGGTCTCCTCGCCTGCGATCCGGGTGAAGTCCCGCAGATATTGCTGGGATTCCGCGATGATCTTCGGGTCGTTGCCGTTGCTGACCTTCTTGTGGCCGGCGACGACGACGGCGGGTTCGAGCGCGGCGACTGTGTCCAGGTTGGCGATCCACTGGGCCCGTTCGGGCTCACCGGTCTCGGCGGTCATCATGTGCACCCCGTTGTAGGCGAGGTCTCCGGTGACGACGGCGGCCAGCGACGGGACATGAAGGACGGTGGATTGCGCGGTGTCGGCCTGGCCGATCCGGATGACCCGCAGTTCGTTGCCTTCCAGGTCGAGCGTGCCGGCCGTCAGGAGCTGCGGCAGCACCTTTTCTCCGGCCCCGGGAATCTCGCCGGGGAAGAGCGCTTCCCAGTACCCGGCCATGGCGGGGTCAGCCGCCTGGGCGAGGACCTCGGCCGTGGCCAGGCCGGTGGCTCCGGGAAAGCGCTGGATCAGCCGGGCCAGCCCGAGCCAGTGGTCGCCGTGGCCGTGGGTGATGTAGATCCGCGAGGGCCGCCGCCCCAGCGCCTCGATCCAGTCGGCCAGCGCGTCTACCTGGTCATAGGTGATCAGCGTGTCGACGAGAATCGCGTCGTGGTCGCCGTAGATCAGGGTCGCTGACGAGGGGGACCAGGTCGGCAGATCACCCGGGCCTTCGGGCGTGGCGGCACTGGCGAACGGCCGGCCCGGGGTCGTGTAGACCTCGATCGTGAGGTCGGCCGGGGCGTGCGCGGTGTCGTCGGATGTCATGATTTCCGCCTGTCTGGAGGGTGAGCGGCCGCTGGGCGCCGGCCAGCCCGTCCTGCGGGCTCGCTTCAGGATGATGCTCATCATCCACAATGAAAGAGGATGACGGATATCATCTTGCTGGTCAAGCACGCCGGCAGCTGGAGGATCATCGTGGGCACGTCTCGAGCGGCGAAGGCGGCCAGCCATGACCGCATCCTGGACATCGCCGCGGCGCGGATCCGCCGGGACGGCATCGACGGCCTGGCCGTCGCCGAGATCATGAAGGAAGCCGGGCTGACCCACGGCGGTTTCTACCGGCACTTCGGCTCACGAGAGCAGCTCGTCGCCGAGGCCGCGCAGCGGGCCCTGAGCCAGGGCAGCGCCTGGACGATGGCGGCCGCCAGGCTCGGCGGGGAGCGGGGATACGCCGCGCTCGTCGACGGTTACCTCAGCACCTGGCACCGGGATCATCCCGAGTCCGGCTGCGGCGTGGCCGGCGTCGCCGCGGATGCCGCCCGAACCGGCGGCCCGGCCCGGGCCAGCTATACCCGTCAGGTGAAGGAATGCCTGGCCGTGCTGGCTGACCTCATCGACGACCCTGACCGCCAGGCCGGAGAGCGCGAAGCGGTTCTCACCCTCAGTGTCCTCGTCGGCGCGATCTCCATCGCGCGAGCAGTCGACGACCCCGACCTGGCCCGGCACCTACTGGCCAACGCCGCAGCCGCACTGAAGCGCGGCCGCATTGAAGCAGTGCATCCCGGACTAAAAGATCCTTAAGGCGGGGGGCGCAGAAGGGTGCTTAAGGCATTGACTGGCGCCGGGCGCGCTTGTCGTGCCGGGCGGAGAGGATCTCGGCCACGGCGACGAAGGCGCCTAGCAGGTAAAAGACCAGAACCTGCAGGACCATGGCCGGGCCCATGAAGACGCTGGCGGCCAGAATGGCGGTGGCGGCGCCGAAGATGGCCGCCTCCGCGGGCTTGCTCATCGGCGCGCGCGCCGGGGCGGGCGCCCGCGGCGGAAGCGCCGGGACGAGCAGGGTGGGCAGGTCGGCGGTGACCGCGGTCAGTTCCGCGTACGTCCGCGACGCCAGGGTCCGGCCGACCCGCTGGCCGAGCTCATCCTTGTCCAGCATGCCCTGCACGAACGCGGTCTTCAGCACCCCGATCACGCGCTCGCGGTCGGTGCGGGCGGCCCTGAGGTGGCCGCGGCCCGCCGCCCCTGACGCGATCTCGTCTCCCGGCCCTGCCATGATGGGCGCCTCCCCCGGGATGCTCCTGCGGTCCGAGCATAGTTCGCCCGGCGCGGGCCGGCCATGCCCGCGCGGTCCCATCGGGACCGGGCGGCGCCGCCCGTCAGGACCGCCCGTCAGGACCGCCCGTCAGGACCGCCCGTCAGGACCGCCCGTCAGGACCGCCCGTCAGGACCGCCCGTCAGGACCGCCCGTCGGGACCGGGCGTCGGGACCGGGCGGCGGCGGCCCGTCAGGGCCGGGCGGCGGCCTGTGCGGCCCGGGGCTGCTGGTCAGCGACGGGGGCCCGGGGGAGGTGGGCGAGCCACAGGACGAGGGCCAGGCCTGTGATCATCGGCACCCACCAGCCCCACGGGTCCCGCCACGGCGCCTGCGCCGCGATCGTGAGGCCGATGACGGCGGCGGACGTCGCGGCGAGACGCGGCCAGCTCCGTGCCGCCGGGATCGGGGCCACCGCGAACACGGGCCACAGGTAGTAGGCCACCATGACCGGCTCGAACACCGAGCGCAGGGCCAGTGCCACCGCGATCCACCACAGCAGCCCGGCGAGCGCTTCCGGGCTCCAGCCGGCCGTCCGCACCGCCGCCCGCCCGCGCCGCCCGGCGGCGACGGCGCATCCGCACGCCGCCAGGATGGCCAGCGCCCGGGCCGGCCCGGCCGCCACCATGCCGCCGCCCAAGTGTCCGCCCAGGTGACCGGCCAGCGAGGTCCACGGCGTGGGGTGATTGACCGCCGGTGAGTTGGGCTGGCTGGTGACCGCGGTGACGGTGGCCCGCCAGTTCGCCGCGGCCGCGATCCCCAGCAGCACCGCCGCCGGGGCCGCTGCCCGGGCCAGGAAACCGGGCCGCCGCCTCGGCTCGATCACCGCGAGCAGCACCGGCAGCGCGAGCAGGACCAGCGGCTGCACCGCCACCGCCGCGCCGGTGAGCCAGCCGGACCGGCCGGCTCGCTGCTGCGCCAGGGCCAGGACGCCGTACAGGAACAGCCCCACCGCCACGGCGTCCTCGGGATGGCCGAAACGCAGCGTGACCCCCCACAGGGCCACGGCGCCCGCAACGGCGAGCACAGCCCGCTTCGGCCAGGCCGCGCCCAGCTGCGCAGCGATCGCGTCCGCGGCGAACAGGGCCAGTGACGCGACCGCTATCTCGTAGGGCCCGGCCAGCAGCCAGGCGCCGGGATCCGGGTTCTGCGGGCCGGGCAGCTGCAGCGAAAGGCCGGCCGCGTCGATGACGGCCACGGCCGGGACCAGGATCACCGCCGCGCCCGGGAAGCTGACCAGCTCGGTCGGCGGGGTGTACAGGCCGCTCAGGTCACCGTGCAGCAGCCGCTGTGCCGCGATCAGCGTCCGCCACAGATCATCGGGCAGCGCCCAGTCCGCCCGGCCGAACACGGCCACACCCCAGGTCGAGGTCACGATCCCGACCACGATGAGGCCGGCCATGGCCGTCAGCGGCAGCCATCTGCTGGCGAGCCGCGCGGTCATGCCGCCATCCTCGCACCAAAGTGATCAGGGGCTGCCGTCCACGGCGTCCGTGGATGCGGCGGAGGCCTCGACCGCGAGGCGGAGGGGACGGCCCGGTGTGGCCGGCGTGCCGCGCACCGGGCTGGGCCTCATCCCGCGGGCCGTTCGGCCAGTTCCTTGATCCCTGTCACGCAGCGCCGCATGTTCGCCTGGTGCTCGGCCAGGCGGCGGGCGATGATCCGCTCCTCCTTGTCGGGCCTGCCGCAGGGGGCCCCGCGCGATGCCCGGAGCCGGGAGGTGGCTAAAAAATCACCCGCCGCGCACCAGGACACCTCCTATCGCCCGGTGGCGGGGCCAGGTCCCCGCGCCCGGTGAAGATGAACCAGATGACCCGGCCCGTCACCACGGCGGGGCCGGCTGGCTGGCCCGGCAGCAGATCGACCACCAGCAGCGAGGTGAGCGCGGCGGCGAGGGCGCGGGCCAGCAGATGCCACGGCCGGCCGTGCCGGATCCGGGCCGGGACCAGCCGGGCCGCGCGGGCGAGGCGGGCACCCGGTGAGGCTGGCGGCGTGGCCGGGGCGGGCACGTAGGGCTGCGCGGCTGGACTGGCGGAGATCCGCACCCTTCCTCATCACGGCCGTCGGCGCACTCGGCGGGAGGTGGCAGTTGAGTTCCCTGGAGTTCTCCTGCAGCCCGGGCTGCTGTCCGGTCCCGCTCGCCGTCCCCGGCCGCCCGGGCCGCGGCCCGGGCGAGCGAAGGCCACGCCGCGGCCCGCCCGGGCAGCCGCTCAGCCGACGGCTGGCTTGCGGCCCATCCCGGCATAGCAGGGGATCGGGTGAACCGACCCGATTGCCCGCCATTCGGGCAGCGGGACGACACCGGGCTCCACCATCTCCAGGCCGGCGAAGAACCGCTCGAACTCAGGCCGCGACCGCAGGTTCAGTCTCGTAGGCATGCGCTCGTTCAGCCGGGCCGTGCCCTCGGTCACCCGGGCGGCGTCGATGTCGCCTGTTGTGTCCGAGACCGTCAGGTAGCTGCCGGGAGCCAGCGGCTCGAGCACCTGCCGGGTAATCGCCCACGGGTCGTCCGCGTCCGGGATGTACTGCAGGATCATCAGCGCCATGACCGCGACCGGCCGGCCGAAGTCCAGGGTTTCCGCCGCGGCCGCCAGTACCTTCCCCGTGTCCCGGATATCGGCCTGCACGTAGGCGGTCACGCCCTCGGGGCCGCTGGCCAGCAGAGCCCGGGCGTGCGAGAGCACGATCGGGTCGTTGTCGACGTAGACGATCCGCGCCTCCGGCGCGATGGCCTGGGCCACCTGGTGGGTGTTCTCCGCGGTCGGCAGCCCCGTGCCTAGATCGAGGAACTGCCGGATCCCCGCCTCGCCCGCCAGGTAGCGCACCGCACGGGCGAGGAAGGCCCGGTTTGCCCGCACCCCGGCCAGCACGGTCGGGTTAGCGGCGATCACCTTCTCGGCCGCCTCCCGGTCGGCGGCAAAGTTGTCCTTCCCGCCGAGCCAGTAGTCATACACCCGGGCGGGATGCGGCGTCCTGGTGTCGAAGCTGGCCACCGGATCGTCGTCCCGGCCAGAATCCCCGCCCTCCAACCGGTCCTCAGCCATGACCTGCCGTCCTTCCCGGATTAGCGTGATCCGCCGCGCGCCCGCCAAATTTGGCGGCGATCGTCCCGTAGAGCCTAACGCCCGCCGGGCGCCGCGCATGGGCCCTTGCCGCGCGGGATGGCAGCAGGCAAGTGCCGCCCGGCATCGCGGAAATCGCCGGTCGCGCGGAAAACCGCAGGCCTGCAGCAGACTTGTCAGCAGCGGCCCTGGTAGGCGCCAGTCACGAACGCGGTCCACGGGTTCCCATCGCGGCCGTCGCCGGAGATGGCGACCGTGGCCCTGGCGTTCCCGAGCGGGCTGAACGTGGTGATGTCCCGGCCGGTGAGCTTGACCATCCTGGCGTCGGACCGCCGGGCAGGGGCGGGCGGCATGAGACCACGTTTATCCCAGTGCCCATCGCGGCCGGGCCGGAACGGTCATTCTTCGGCAGCCCCCGGCATTTTCGGCAACCGGTGCGGGATCGGCGGCCGGGGACCGGAGCGGGCAACCGGAGTACGGCCGAAAGCTGGCCGGTCACGGGATATACCCGGTCCAGGTGAGGGCGGCGCGCAGTGATGCAACAGACCTGTCGCGGATGATTACCCACTGCTGGGCAGCCGCTGTCCCGGCTGCCCAGCAGCTCTGCTGGGTCGCGGATACAGCGAAGGCCGCCTTCATCTGGCTGGCGTGAAGGCGGCCTTTGATCGCCGGGGCCGGGGTTGTTAAGTTACGTGGGTTCGCTGAGCTTGAGCCCCTTAGTGAACGCTCGCCACTCGTCCGGGTGAAGATCAGCCTGGGTCCGTCAGGGTTTTCCTCTATTCCGGTCACTGCCGTGGCTGTTCTGGGGATGCAGCCGGGTCGGCGGCCTCCGGTTGCTCCTGCCGGGCGCGCTGCACGGTCCCGATGAACACCCGGATACCCAGGCCCAGGGCCAGCAGGTCGAGGATGATCTGGGCGGTCACCACGAGCCGGGCGGCTTGGCTGGCCGCTGTGATGTCTCCGTACCCGACGGTGCTGAAGGTGGTGATGGTGAAGTACAGCGAATCGGTGCGGGTGAGAGGGTGAGTGCTGAAGTTGGCCGGGCTGGCCCGGGCCATGACGAAGTAGGCCGAGGCGAACAGCAGCAGGAACAACGGCACCGTGGTGGCCAGAGCCTCGGCAGCTTCCATCATCACGCCCATATCACCAGCTACACCTGGGCTCAGGTGCTCGCCTGGGCCGGGGGGTCGGCGCTATGGATCGTGGTGACGTTCATCGGGTGGCTGATCCGCGGGCGCGAGGACCGGCCCCAGCCGGTCGCGGAGCTGCCCGGTGACACCTCGCGGCGGAAGCTGACCCGGCCGCTGATCATGTTCGCGGTGATCCGCGCTGTCGTCATGGCCGGTACCGTCGCGCTTGCGTTCGGGCTGAACCTGTCGCACGGCTATTGGATGCCGATCGCGGCCATTGTCGCGATGAAGCCGAGCTTGGAGCAGAGCACGCTCGTGGCCGTCCAGCGCCTGGCCGGCGCGCTGATCGGCGCCGCCGCGGCCGCGCTGCTGCTGCTGATACCCGCCAGTGAACACGGACTGAGACTGTTCGCGATCGACCGTGGACTGGAAGTGGTTGCGCTCGTCCTGTTGATGCACGGGGCGGCGATCCGCTTCTGGAACTACGCGCTCTATTGTGGGGCCATCGCCGCGGGCGTGCTGATCCTGGTGGACCTTCCGCAGCCCTCCAACTACAGCGCCGAGGGCTACCGGGTGCTGTGGACGCTGTGCGGCGTGGGAATCGGTGTGCTCGTCATGCTCCTCGCAGGCCTGCTCGCCAGGCGCCGCGCCAAAGCATCGCCACAACAAGCCGCAGAACCAGCCTGAACGTGTTCCGCTCCGGTTCAGCCGCCGCCGGAGACGTTCTTCCGCAACGCGGCGGGACTCTCCCCGTGCTCCTGTCGTACCTCGTTTGCGAGGAGACGAGTGAGGTCCTGGGACGGCGGGTGCGCGGCGTACGGCGGTGCGGCGTCCGGGTGCGGGGCCGCGCGGGCGGGCCGCCCTTCCTTGCCGCTGCTGTTTCCGTGCCCGGTGCGCGCGGCCGGGCACGAGTGCGGCGGCGCTCGCCCCGGCCTGCGCGCGGTGTGCCTTCCTCGGTGCCTGCCTTCCTCAGCCCGGGCGGCCGGTCACGCTGCCCGCGTCCGTCTGGTGCCTTCGAGTTGAGCCGTCCATTCGATGACCAGCTGGCGAGCGGGCCGGACTGGGCAGGGATGTTTCTGCATCCCTATGCTGCGGGGAACTCTGCCCGAACCGCGCACACGGGTCAGGCGGGGCGGAGGAAGGCGGTCATCGCGGCGACCATCATCGCGGCGTCCGCCGTCCCGGACAGTTCCCGCGCCGAATGCATGGCCAGCGTCGGGTTGCCGACGTCGAGCGTCGGCATGGCCAGGCCCGCGGCCACGATGGGCCCGATCGTCGACCCGCTGCGTACCCCGCTGCGGTTGACGAAGTACTGGACCGGGACGCCGGCCTGCTCGGCCGCGAGCAGGAACGCCGCGTGGGTGGGTGCCGTCGTGCTGTAGAAGACGTTGGCGCTGATCTTCACCACCGGGCCGCCGCCGAGCGCGATCCAGTGCCCGGGCTCGTGCCGTTCGGTGTAGTTCGGATGCGTGGCGTGGGCCATGTCCGCCGAGACGTGCAGCGAGTCCGCGACGGCCCGCAGGAAGTCGTCGCGGCCGCCGCCGCGGGCGAGCACGCTGCGTTCCAGCTGCCGGCCCAGCCAGGCGCCGCGGGCGCCGGTGGCCGACTGGCTGCCGATCTCCTCGTTGTCGAACAGCACGACCGCACTGATGTGCGGGGCGGCGGGCTCCGCGGTGACCGCGCACAGCGCGGTCACGCACGCGTGCGAGCAGGCGAGGTCGTCCTGCCGGGCCGCGCTGACGAACTCTTCGCCGGCCCCGGCCAGGGTGCCGCCGGTGAGGTCGTAGGTCATCACGTCGTGGCTCATCACGTCGACGGGCGGTACCTCCAGCTCCGCGGCCAGGAAGCGGGTGAAGCCGCCCGGATCCGGGTTGCCGATCGACCAGATGGGCACGACGTGCTGCTGGGCGTCGAGCTTCAGGCCGTCCGCGCGCAGCGCGGCGTCCAGGTGGATCGCGAGCTGCGGGACGCGCAGGACGGGCCGGTGCACCCGCACCAGCCGCACCTGGAGACCGCCGGGCGTGCGCACCACCACCCGGCCGGCGAGCCCCAGGTCGCGGTCCAGCCACGAATTGAGCAGCGGGCCGCCGTAGACCTCGACGCCGAGCTGCCGGAGACCGGCCCGGCCGGTATCCGGGCGGGGCTTGACCCGCAGCGTCGGGCTGTCGGTATGCGCGCCGAGCAGCCGGAAGCGGGCGTCCGGCGGCGCGCCCTCCGGGACGACCCAGGCGAACAGGGAACCGCCGTCGGCCGCCACGTACCGGCCCGGACCGGATGGCCAGGGCCGCGCCTGAGCCACTTCGGTGAAGCCGGCCGCGGTCAGCCGGCCCGCGGCCTCGGCGGCGGCGTGATACGGCGACGGCGACGCGTCGATGAAGCTGATGAGGTCGAGCGCGGTGTCCCGGGGACTGGTCATCGCCCTATCCTTGCCGGCTGCTCCGCCGGCCGCCGGCCGCCGGGCCTTGCCGGCTGCCGGGCCGCCGGCCGGTCGTAGCGGCATGCTCTAGGCTCGCGTCATGGCGAGGGCACTGCCGCGCAGCACGCCGGCTGATCAGCAGGTCGACCCGGGCTCGATCCTCCGCTTCCTCGATGCCGTCGAGGATCATCCCGGCGTCGAGATGCACAGCCTGATGGTGGTGCGGCACGGGCACGTGGTCGCGGAGGGCTGGTGGGCGCCGTACAGTGCCGGACGGCCGCAGCTGCTGTACTCGCTGAGCAAGATGTTCACCTCCACCGCCGCGGCGTTCGCGCAGGCCGAGGGCCTGCTCGAGCTCGACGATACGGTCGTCTCCCATTTCGGCGAGTTCGCCGCCGACGTCACCGATCCACGCAGCCGGTCGTTGAAGATCCGGCATGTCGCCGCGATGGCCAGCGGCCACAACCGGGAAATGCTGGGCGAGGCGCTCGCGCGTGATCCGGCCGAGCCGGTCCGCGGGTTCCTGCTCATCCCGCCCGACCACGAGCCGGGCACGGTGTTCGCCTACAGCCAGCCCTGCACGTACACGCTGGCCAGCATCATCCAGCGCAACGCGGGGATGCCGCTGACCCGGTACCTGCGGCCCCGCCTGTTCGACCCGCTCGGTATCGGGCCGGTTGGCTGGCACACCTTCCCGCCCGGGCGGGAGCAGGGTTTCAGCGGCCTGCACGCCCGCACCGAGGACATCGCCAAGCTCGGGCAGCTCTACCTGCAGCGGGGCCGCTGGAACGGATCCCAGCTGGTCCCCGGGCGGTGGGTCGCCGAGGCGACCTCCACGCAGGTCGCCAACCCTGATGGGTGGGATCCCGACTGGCGGCAGGGCTACGGCTTCCAGTTCTGGATGGCCCAGCACGGATATCGCGGCGACGGGGCGTTCGGGCAGTTCTGCGTGATCCTGCCCGAGCACGAGACGGTCGTCGTCACCACCGCCTACACGCTCGAGATGCAGGCGGTGCTCGACGCGATGTGGGCGCACCTGCTGCCCGGCCTCGGCGTGGCCACGCCCGGCGGCGGCTCGGCGTGCGGCCAGCTCAGCGAACGGCTCGGCCGCCTTGCGCTGCCCGCCTGCCCCGCCGCTCCGGCTCCCGCGGACGGGGCCGCGTGGACCGGTGAGCCGTTCACCATCAGCCCCGGCGGCCCCGGCGGCCCCGTACACCCCACCCTGACCTCGGCCAGCGTGACGCCGGAGGCCGGCGGCTGGCAGATCACCCTCACCGAACCGGCGAACAGCGTGACCTTTCCCGTCGGTGCCGGGACGTGGGCCGTGTCCGAGCCCGCCGACGAGCACGGCGACATCATCCCGGTGGCCGCCTCCGGCGGCTGGCTCGACGACCGCACCCTGCGCGCCGAGATCATTTTCCTGGAAACCCCGCACCGGATGGACATCACCTGCTCGCTGCCGGCCCGTACCGCCACGGCGGTGTGGCGGCATCCGCCGCTCAGCACGAAATGGCTGGGCGACCTGCACTGCCCCGCTGAGACGGCGGACGGCCCTACCGCGAGGGGCTGACGACCGGGGTGCTGCCCCGCCGCCCAGCCGGGCTACTCGCCGGGCTTCCCCGCCAGGACGCCGGCGAGATCGGTGAGCCACACGTCGTCCGTCATGTCCGTGCGGAGCGGCGTGATGGAGATGAAGCCGTCGTGCACCGCGGTGATGTCGGTCCCGGGCTGGCCCGGGCTGAGGGGGTGACGCAGTTCCAGCCACCAGTAGGGCAGGCCGCGCGGGTCCCGGCCCGGACGGGCGGTGAACCGGTCCGCCGGGTACGACCCCGCGCGGGTCACCTGCGTGCCGGCGATGGCCCGGGCGGGCAGGGCCGGGAAGTTGATGTTGAGGAACGCGGCGACCCGCGCGCGGGCGAGCTGAGCCAGCAGGGGAGCGAGGTAGCCGTCGACGCCGCCCCATTCGTCGGCTTTCCCGGGGACGGCGGCCACGCTGAGCGCGGCGCCCGGGATGCCGCGCAGCGCCGCCTCCCGGGCCGCACCGCACGTCCCCGAGTAGAGGATGTCGCCGGCCAGGTTCGGGCCGCGGTTCACCCCGGAAAGGACGAGATCCGGCGGGCGATCGAGCAGCGCGCTCAGGGCCAGCGCAACGCAGTCGACCGGGCTCCCGTTGACCGCGAACTCACGCGTCCCGAGGGCGCGGGCCCGGATGGGCTGGGTCAGGGAGATGGCGTGCGAGGCGCCGGAGCGCTCGGTGGCCGGCGCGACGATCCACACATCGTCGCTGACCGTATCGGCCGCGGCCTTCAGCTTCTGCAGGCCGGTCGCCCCGGCACCGTCGTCGTTGACCAGCAGCAGGCGTGGTCCGCCTATATCGGCCATGCCGGCTCTCCTTCGCGACGTGCTGCCCGCGCGCGGGCCGGTCAGCCGACGGTCGTCCCGCTCAGCAGGCTCGCCGGTACCTGCTGGTCGTTCTTCAGCGCGTTGAAGAGCTGCAGGGCCTGGCTCTGATTCCACAGCACCGCGTCGCCCGCGTTCACCGTGGGGTAGTTGGCGTTGGCGATCGGGACCGTGCCGGTCTGCGGGTTACGCAGCGCCAGCGCCGCCGAGAACAGGTTGTACAGGTGGGTGCCCTGGTCGACCGAGATCGAGCTGGCGGCGGCGGAGCCGAACGGCAGCGCGGTGAACGGGTTGAGGTACACGCTGGGGCTCGTGGCCTTGCCGAGCAGGGCCTTCAGGAACGCCCGCTGATCCTGTTCCCGTTGCAGGTCCTCGTTGGCGAAGGAGTGCCGGTCCCGGACGAAAGCCAGCGCCTGCGCGCCGTTGAGGTTCTGGCAGCCCGCGGGGAGGTTGGCGCCGGAGTCCTCGTCGTGCAGCGGCGCCGGGAGGCAGATCCGCACCCCGCCTACCCCGTTCACCACACTGACCAGCCCGCCGAACCCGATCCCCATGTAATGGTTGATGCGCAGCCCGGTGACGTTCTCCACGGTCTGGATGAGCAGCTCGGGACCGCCGAACCCGAGCGCCGCATTGATCTTGTTGGTGCCGTGGCCGGGGATCGGCACGTACGAGTCACGCGGGATGCTGACCAGCACCGGCCGGCCGCCGCCGGTGTGCAGCAGCATCAGGGAGTCGGAGTTCGCGGTGCCGAAGTCGTCCCCCACGTGCAGGGTGTCTATCTGCTGCTGGGAGAGGCCCTGGCGGCTGTCCGAGCCGGCGATCAGCCAGTTCTGCCCCGCGGACTGGCCGGAGAAGGCCGGCAGCGCCACCGACCGGTTCAGCTTGCCGTCCAGGTAGACGTACGAGCCGGCCAGGGCCACCAGCAGGATCACCACGACCAGGCCCGCGATCAGTGCGATCCGCCGGCCGTGGCGGCCCGGCTGGCCCCAGAATCTCCGCCGCCGCCGGATTACCGGCCGGGCCGGGCCGGGGCGCTCCCGCGCGGGCCCGCCCGGTGCCCCGTGCCCGGGCTGCTGCTCGGGCCATCCGCCGTGCCATCCGCCGGGCCGGCTGCCCGGCGCGGCGTACGATCCCTGGCGTCCCCCGGGCTGCCCGGTGTCAGGCCGGTACCAGCCGTCTGGCCAATCGTCGCTCATGCTTCGGCACCCTCGTGTGACCCATACCTTGAGCCGGTCGTGATCGCCATCACCTTAAAGGAGCAGACGCACCACTCGGGCCAGCTCGGGCAGGAAGGGGGCAGCCGGGTTTGAGGTCCCCGCGCGCGGGAGACGGGGGTAGAAGGCGGCCGGCGGCCGGGGCGGAACCTAAGGAGGCGGGCCCACATGATGCGTACGCTATGCCTGCACCCTCCCTCCTACGAGGGGTTCGACGGCGGGGCAGGCTCGCGGTACCAGGCGAAGCGGGAAATCCGGTCCTTCTGGTACCCGACGTGGCTGGCTCAGGTCGCGGCGATCGTGCCCGGCAGCAGGCTGGTCGACGCGCCCGCGGCAGGCCTCACCCTGGACGACGTGGTACCGCTGGCACGCCAGTACGAGCTGGCGGTGCTGCATACGAGTTCCCCGTCCTTCGCCGGGGACGTGCAGGTGGCGGAGGCGCTGAAACGGGCGAACCCGGCGCTGGCGGTCGGGTTCGTCGGCGCCAAGGTGGCGGTCGAGCCGGAGGTCTCCCTGCTCGCGTCGGAGGCGATCGACTTCGTCGCCCGTGAGGAGTTCGACTTCACGATCGCGGAGATCGCCGAAGGGCGCCCGCTGGCCGAGGTGAACGGCGTGACCTACCGGGAGCCCGGCGGCACGGTCGTGCACACGCCGGACCGGCCGGTCCTGGCGGACATGGACCGGCTGCCGTACGTCACCGACGTTTACCACCGCGACCTGAACGTGAACGACTACTTCATCGGTTACCTCAAGCACCCGTACGTGTCGCTGTACACCGGGCGGGGCTGCCGTTCGCGGTGCACGTTCTGCCTGTGGCCGCAAACCGTGGGCGGTCACCGTTACCGCACCAGGAGCGCCGGGCACGTGCTGGGCGAGATGGCGCGCATCACCGGGCTGTTCCCCGCGGTCAAGGAGGTGTTCTTTGACGACGACACCTTTACCGACGACCGGCGGCGCGCGGAGGAGATCGCCCGCGGCATGGGCCGGCTCGGCCTGACCTGGTCCTGCAACGCGAAAGCGAACGTGCCCTACGAAACGCTCAAGGTGCTGCGGGAGAACGGCCTGCGCCTGCTGCTGGTGGGCTACGAGTCGGGGGATCAGCAGATTCTTATTAATATTAAAAAAGGTGTCCGGGTCGAGCGGGCGCGCCAGTTCACGAAGGACTGCCGTGATCTCGGCATCACCATTCACGGCACGTTCATCGTCGGCCTCCCGGGGGAGACCGCGCAGACCATCAGGGACACCATCCGCTTCGCCAAGGACATCAACCCGCATTCGCTGCAGGTCTCCATCGCCGCTCCCTACCCGGGAACCGCCCTGTACCGGCAGGCGCGGGAAAACGGCTGGCTGCCCGAGGACGGCGCCGCGCTAACCGACTCCCGCGGTGTCCAGGCCGCCGCGCTCAGCTACCCCGGCCTCAGCCAAACCGAGATGTACGAGTCCGTCGGGGAGTTCTACAAGCAGTTCTATTTCCGGGCCGGCAAGATCGCGGAAATGTCGGCGGAAATGCTGCGCAGCCCGGAGATGATGAAGCGGCGGCTGCGCGAGGGCGCCGAGTTCGTCCGCTTCCTGCGGCACCGCGGCGGCGAGCGGCCGGCTTAACCGAAACGGGCGGCGAGCGCCCGGAACGTCCCGGGCGCGGCGCCGTGCAGCCACGCCGGGAAACCGAACCAGCGCGGCACGAACGTCATCGCCTGCTCGCGCTCGATGGCGATCAGCACCGCCCGCGCCACCCGCTGCGCGGATACCGGGACGGGTCTCGTGCGGCCGTAGGGGTGCCCCCGCCGGGCGAAGAACGGCGTGTCGACGGCACCGGGGACGACCACCGACACCCCGACGTCCGTGCCCGCCAGCTCGTACCAGAGGCTCTCGGCGAAGCACCCGAGCCCCGCTTTCGTCGCCGCGTAGACCGCCTCGTGCGTCACCCCGGTCGTGCCCGCGATCGAGGAGATGAAGACTACCCGGCCCCGCCCCCCGGCGCCGAGCGCGGGCGTCAGCAGCCTGGTCAGCTCGATCGGCGCCGTCAGGTTCACGGCGATCACGTGGGCGACGGCCGCGGCGCTCATCTCGGTCAGCGGGCCGGCCCAGCCGACGCCCGCGTTGTTGATCAGGATGTCGATGCCGTTCCCGGCCGCGACGGCCTCGCACCCGCCGCAGTCCCAGGCGGCGGCCCGGATGGCCGCCTCAGCGAGCTTGGCGGGGCCGTCCGGTACGGCGAGATCGGCCACCAGCGCGATTCCGCCCGTCTCCGCGGCCACCGCCTGCAGGCGTGCCGCGTTCCGTCCCGCCAGCAGGATCCTGGCACCCGCGGCGGCCAGCATCCTCGCCGTCGCCGCGCCAATACCGGAGGATCCACCCGTCAGCAGCACCGTCGCGCCGGAGAGCCGCACGGTTTCCTCATTACCGTTATTCGCCCGCGCCAACCCCACCCGGCCGGGCCGGGTTGGCGCGGGCGAGTTATCGCGCGGGACGTCACGACGGCCACGCACCCGGCGGACGGCGATCACCGAAGCTCTCTGCTCACGGCTGCGCGAACTCCACGACGACCTTGATGTCGTCCGGCTCCCGCTGCAGCGCCTGCCCAACCTGGTCCGGGCGGACCCGCCGGGTGACCAGCTGTTCGAGCCACGACCGGTCCGCCGCCGCGAGCACCTTCGCCGCGCGGTAGTAATGCCGCCGGTTGGCGTTCACCGAGCCGAACCCCACGATGTTCTTGAGGACCAGGTCCGTCGCCAGCTCAGCGGTGGACATCGTGGCCGGGGGCCCGCCGGAGCCGACCCCGGTGAGGCAGACGATACCGCCCGGCGAGACCGTCTCCAGCGCCTGCCGGATCGGCTCGATGACGCCGGTGCACTCCACCACGATGTCCGGCCGCAGGCCCAGGCCGCCGACCGGTCCCGAGTGGTACGTCGCGCCCAGTTGCTTGACCAGGGCCGGTTTCGGGCCGGACGTGACCCGGTCCACGACGTGCACGTCGGCGCCCTGCTGCACCCCGATCAGCGCGGCCAGCAGCCCGATGGGCCCCGCCCCGACCACCAGGACCGTCCGCGGATCCCAGAAGGTACGCCGGCCGATGGCGGCGATGTGCTCCCACGCCTTGGCCACGACGGTGGCGGGTTCCAGCAGGACGCCGAGGGACCCCAGGCCCTGGTCCACCCGGACCGCGTAGTCCGGCTCGATCCGCCAGCGCTCCGCCATGAACCCGTCGGCCTGCTTGATGCCGCGTTCGGTGTAACGCCCGTTGGAGCACATGTCCCACTCGCCCACGGCGCAGTTCGGGCAGGGCGCCGGGTCGGGCCGGCGGACGATGCCCACGACGTGCTCACCGGCCGTGAACCCGCTCGCGCCCGGGTCCACCACCCGGCCGAGTGACTCGTGGCCGAGGATCAGCCGGTCCCGCCCGGGCGGCGGCCATCCGTAGCTGCCGCTGGCGATCTCGGCGTCGGTGCCGCAGATCCCGACGCCGAGCGCCTCGACCACCATCGACCCGAGGGCGGGGTCTGGTTCGGGGACCTCCTCCAGCCGCGGCGACCCCGCGGTCCCGGGCGCCACCGTCACGGCCTTCATGTGCCCTCCCGGAACAAGGCCCGCGGGAGAGCCCGCTGCCACTCCCGGAGACGACTCTGCGGCCTCCGCCCGCGGTGAACATCACCCGGCGGGGATGATGCTCGCCGCCGTCGCCGCCCGCAGGATGGCGGGCAGATGTGCCCGCGGCCGGACGGAGATCAGGGATGCCTTCCGATAGTGGCGACATGGGCGGCCGCTGCACACCGAGGCGGCCGTCGAGGACGTCGCCCGGATGGTCTATAACACCCCCACCTACTCCTACGGGTACAAGCTGGCCGCGGCCGACTCCCTGAGCCGGCTGGACCCCGCGGTGCTGCAGGCCATGCTGCTGCCGTCGGCGGCCCACCGGATCTGAGAAGAAGCGGTCACCGTCCGTTCGGAATCAGAGAAAATGTCAAGGTTACCTACTGGTAACCCTCAGTGGAAGGCCAGGTTCGTGACCCATTATCGGAACTGCGCAGACCGGTACCGCGCTTCCGTGGGGCGTACGGGGATGTGCTCACGAGCGCGCCCCGCCGGCCTGGGACGGCGGGGCGCCCTCGCCACGGCGCCGGCATGGTGAGCCCGGAGACGGGGCTGGGCCCGCTGGTGGAGAGCTTCCGCGATGCGCGCCGGGAACTCGAAGCGTCCGTCCTCCCGCTCGCCACGTCGGTTGACGGGCGCCGGTTCTCCTTCCAGGCCTCGCTGCACGGCCTGCCCCTGCAGATCGGCGGCTACGTGGTGCTGGAGGGTGCGGGCCCGTCGCGGCTGGGCCAGGTCCTCACCCTCGAGCTTGGCCAGCTGAGCAGCGAACTGATGCTGCCCGCCCACCCGGGCGGCACCCCGGAGAACCGGACGCAGGTCCCGGTCCGGTTCGCGCGCGGCGAAGGCACGATCCTGGACGGCGACTCCGCGCCCTTCCATGATGCGCTGGTTCGCGCCGCCACCGGGCCGGAGGTGCACGCCTGGCTCCGGCGCAGCGCGGGGCGCTACGCGCAGCTGCCGCTGGGCGAGCTGGCGCTGGCCGCTGGCGTGCCGTGCTTCGCGGACGCCGGCGGCTTCAACCGGCACACGTTCCTGTGCGGCCAATCGGGGTCGGGCAAGACCTATTCGCTCGGGGTGATCCTGGAGCAGTTGCTGACCGAGACGGACCTGCGCCTGGTGATCCTTGATCCGAACTCCGACTTCGTGCGCCTTGGCCAGGTACGCGGCGGCGTGGATCCGGCCCTGGCCCGGCGTTATCAGGACGCGGCGCGCGGAATTGCCGTCTACTCCGCCGACGCCGACGCCGACGCCGACGCCGCGGGCCGGCGCCGGCTGCGGCTGCACGCGGCCGACATCGATCCGGCGACGCAAGCCGCCGCGCTCCGCCTGGACCCGATCGAGGACCGCGAAGAGTACGCCGAGCTGGCCGGCTTCCTCGCCAGCGGAAACCAGCTCAGGCTGGAGACACTGGCCGAAAGCGACAGTCCCCAGGCGCGCCGCCTGGGCCTGCGCCTGCGCAACCTGGGCGTCGACCGCTTCGGGGTGTGGGCGCGCGAGGAGCCCGGTTCCGTCCTCAACGCGGTCCATGATCAGGACGTCCGGTGCGTCGTCATCGACCTGGGCTCGCTGCCGACGCGGGAGGAGCAGTCCCTCGTGGCCGCGGCGGTGCTGGGCGACCTGTGGCGGCGGCGGCAGGAGCGCAAGCCGGTCCTCGTCGTGATCGACGAGGCGCACAACGTCTGCCCCGCCGAGCCACCGGACCAGCTGGTCGCGGTGGCGGCCGAACACGCCATCCGGATCGCCGCGGAGGGCCGTAAGTTCGGGCTTTATCTCCTGGTGTCGACGCAGCGCCCGCAGAAGATCGCCGGGAACGTCCTTTCCCAGGCGGACAACCTCGTGCTCATGCGGCTGAACTCGCTCGCGGACGCGGCGTTCACCGCGGCGGCGTTCTCCTTCGTGCCACCGAGCCTGATCGAGCGCTCGGTCATCTTCCGCCAGGGCGAGGCGCTGATCGCCGGGCGGATCTCGCCGCAGCCCGCGCTGCTGCGTTTCGGCGCACGGATCAGCGAGGAGGGCGGCGCCGACGTGCCCGCGACGTGGGCCGCCGGCCGATGACCGCCGGCTGCGGCCGGTGAGCTAACGTCGACGCGATGCACCAGGAGGGGGCGGCCATGGCGGGCACCGCGGCGAGTCGTGAAGCCGGGCTGGAGCCTGCGGCAGGCAGTCCCGGGCGCCGCCGCGCCGCCGGGATATACGGCGCCATCATCACCGCGGCGATCCTGGACACGGCGGGGGGCCGGCTGTCCACTACCGCGCTGGTGGTCTCGGTCGTCGTCACCTTGCTGGTGTACTGGCTCGCCGAAGAGTACGCCGAGCTGCTGGGCGAGCAGGTGGCCGGGGGGCAGCTGCCCAGCTGGGCGCATATCCGGGGCGCACTGGCCACGACCTGGCCGATGATCAGCGCGTCCTACGCGCCGCTGCTGGCCCTGGTGCTGGCCCGGCTGGCGGGGGCCTCCGCCCTCACCGCCGCCAACACGGGGCTGGCCGTGGCGATCGTGCTGCTCACGGTGCACGGCTGGTGGGCCGGGCGATCGGCTCAGCTGCACGGCCGTCAGCTCCTGGCCGTCACCTCGGTGGCGGTGGCGCTGGGACTGGTGATGGTCGCGCTCAAAGACCTCGTCCTGATCCACCTGCACTGACCGGAGCAGACAAACAGCGGCGCGCTAACGAGGCATTCCTGCCATTGCGCGCCATACCTATCACCGCGGCCAGCACAATCGCGGCCAGGATCACGTCCCGCTGGAAGCCGGGGTCGCGGGAAAGACGTCCGAGGGTGGCGAGGCCGATCGCGATGATGACCGCGCGCCGCTTGCGGTTCGCCGGCCGCGGCTGGCGCGTCGGTTCGGTGTCGGCGGTCATCGTGCCTCACTTCCGGCCGGAGCACAACCGATGTTCTCCCGCCCGCGATCCCCGCAGCCTCACCCGGCCCGGGTGAGCCGGGCTGGCCAGCGCGAGGTCCGCGGTGGCCCGGTCCGAGGTAGATGGCGGCGACCAGCAGCGCGGTCGGGGACATCGCGGCCAGCAGCGCCAGCCCGGCCGCCTCCGCGATCGCCGGCGCGGCCCCGCCGGGCAGCGGGCCGCAGGGGCGGCCGCAGCCGGCTGGCCGCGGCCGTGGTCACGGGGCATCGACGATCTCCGCCCTGGCTGGCGCCCTGCCGACCAGCTCGATCAGCCCGAGCACCACCAGCAGAACGACCACGATGACAATGACGGCGACGGCCGTGGGCTGGCCCAGGAAGACGAAGATCAAGGCGGCCAGGGCCACCGCCCCGACCCGGAGGCCCTTGCGGTGCGCGTAGGTCCACTGGCCGACCGGGCCGCCGGATACTCCGGTGCGGTCGCTGAAGTGCCGGATCCAGTCCAGCCCCGACCCGATCGCCGAACGGGTCCGGACCGCCGTGACCGAGGGCCCGGTGAAGAACGCCGCGGCGGCGACGATCAGCCCCAGCACCAGCAGGGCACGGAGCGCATCCTTGATGAAGCGGACAAACGTGTCGAAGAGGGCGGCGGCGGCATCGCTGGGCAGCGTGCTGCTGGGGACGCTGTTGAGGTAGATGCTACGGAAGATCTCCAAGCCGGCCCCGAGGACCAGCATGGCGAACGCGAAACCGAGCCCGGCTCCGATCAGGGCACGCCGGTGGCTTCGCGCGATGTACACCCCGGCGCCGAGCAGGAGCAGCGCCAGGATCGGCAGCACGATCTTCAGGTCGTTGATCAGCCGGTAGCCGGTCTGCGCCTTCTCGAGGTTCCGCGCCTCGAACAGCGTCACGGTCGGGTTGATCGCCGGGATGCTGTTCGCCAGGGTGAACCCGCGCGCGACCAGGTCCTTTTTCACGATGTCGATGAAGGGGCCAAGGCTGATAACGACCTGGCCGTTCTTGACGCTGATCGAGGAGTTGCCCTGCCCGGAGAGCACCTTCACCACCTGCGCGTGCGCGACGGTATTGACCTGCACCCAGGCGTTGGCGAAGGCCTGGCTGGCTACGACCGAGTGCACGGTGCTGTGGACGAAGCCGGTCACCGAGCTGGAGATCTGCGGGCCGAACGTCTTCAGCAGTGAACTGATCCGCGTCAGCCCCCTGCTGTTGAGCTGGGCGGAGGCCTGATTGACGACCCCGGTCACGTTGAGCCGGCTGGTGATCTGGTTCGTGATCTTGTCGGTCAGCGCGTTCTGGATCGCCGGGTCATGGATCAGCGGCTCCACGTTCGCCACGTACCGCCCAGTGTCGGACACCTGGTTGGCTGCCCAGACGCCGAGAACTGATACCGGAGCGAGCACGCAGCCGAGAAAGATGAGCACGATGGCCACGGGTGTCCGCCAGCTCATGCGCCGCCGGCGAGCTTTGCCCGTCCCCTGGCTTTCCGCCTCGGCCGCTATGGCGCGCAGGCGTTCCAGCTCAGCGCGCTCGTCCTGGCTGAGCTCCCCGTCCGGGGCCGCAGCCGCCGGCTCGCTACCCACGTCAGACAAGGCTTACCTCCCGGGCGGCTCAAGGGCTCAATGCGGCCGTCGGCCTGGCGGCCGCCGCACCGGTTGATGCTCTATCCCGCATCTATCCACCCTGGCCGGGGATCACCGGGCTCACGTCACCCGTGTGGGGTGAGTGAGGCGCGGGCCGCCTGCCGCTAGCGCCACAGAACGGCATGACTCACATCGGGGAGCGAAGGGGCGAAGCGGCGGCTGATGCGGTGAAATTTACCGAGGTGATGACCTGGACGTGCGGGGCGTTCGAGGCCATGGCCGCGGCGGTTCGCGCAGCGGTCGCGGCACGGGCCAGCCGGTCAGCCGTGGACAACACACCACCGTACGGTCCGGCCGCGGCCAGCCAGCAGATGACGGGACGAGCCGACGGCCCACCGCTGCCCTGAGGCCGCGAGATTGGCCAGTTGCGGGCCAGAGCCGGCCTCGCTAGGGCGCGCCCGGGTTCTGTGACGTGGCCGGATCGGCCGGCGCGTCCGGGTCCGCTGACGGCCGCGCCCGGCCCATGCGCACCGCCGTAACGAACGCGCGGATGCCAAGGCCCAGGACCAGCAGGTCGAGGAGCATCTGGATAGTAACCACCAGCCTGGCGGCCTGACTTGCCGCCGTGATGTCTCCGAAGCCGACGGTGCTGAACGTGGTGACAGTGAAGTAAAGCGTGTCAGTGCGGGTGAGGTGATCAGGGTTGAAGCTGGCTGGGATGGTCCGTGCCATCAGGTAGTACGTCGCAGCGAAGAGGAGCAGGAACAGCGGTGCCGTGGTGGCCAGGGCATCGATAGCCCGCACGGCCGGGTACTTGGACCTGGTGATCGCGCGTAGCTGCCAGGCGCTGACGGCCAGCACGATCAGTATCCCCGTTACCAGGATGACGGCCAGATGCACCCGGACGCGGTCCAAGGGCAGCAGGTAGTACAGGCCGACGAAAAGGACCGTCGTCGCCAGTGGCCGAAGCACCGCGTGCCAGATCAGATGGCGTCGTAGCGCCCGGTCCAGCGTCCGCACGGATGATGCCGTCATGTCGGGCCCGTGCCGTTGTGCCCGCATCCCACCGTGAGGCACGCGGCCGCGAGGATCGCCGCACCGAAGGCCAGCGCCTTAGCTGGTCCTCGCATGCCACCCCTCCCGCGCTCACGCTTTTACCCGTCTGCGGTTCATGGTGCAGCGGAGCTGGCGAGGTCGTAATCATCCACGGCGGGTGAGGACCTATCGGGGCGGATCTCAGCTGGCTGGGTGAGCGCCGCCGACGGCGAGGGGCTGCGGTGAAAAGAGCGACCCGGCGAAGAACGTGACCCCGTCTGCCGTCGTCCCGGCCGCGTCGGCGTAACCCGGCACGGCCCCGACGGCGAAGCAGGCCGATCCGATCATGAACAGGATCGAGATAGTCCGGTCACTGGTCACGGCGAGGTGCCGGAGCCGCGCTACAGGTGGCTGAATCCGCTCGATTCTTCTTTGGTCATGGGCACGGTGACCGGGTGCTTGCCGAAATGAGCTACCGCGTCGCGGAAGTCGTCGAGGAGCAAGGCGGCCATGTCCCGGCTGACTCCGAGCCGGACCAGGATGCGCTGCACGGCGATGTCAGACGCCGTTCCGGTCAGGGTGTAGGCAGGCACCTGCCACCCCTGAGCACGTAGCCGGTCGGCCAGGTCGAACAGCGTGTAGCCGGGGTTTTCGCCCTCGCGGATCCGCCAGGTGACCGTCGGGATCCCGGTATGGGGGTTGCTGTCACACAGCAGTTCGAAGGGACCCAGCTTGACGATCTCGGCCGCGAGGTACTGGCCAATGTCATAGGACGCCTGGTGGATGCGGCGGTAGCCCTCGTGACCGAGCCGCAGGAAGTTGTAGTAGCTGGCGACGATCTGGCCGGCCGGGCGGGAGAAGTTGATCTGGAACACCGGCATGTCACCGCCCAGGTAGTTGACGTGGAAGATGAGGTCCTCGGGCAGGTCGCTGCTGTCCCGGAAGACGACCCAGCCAACACCCAGCGGGGCAAGCCCGAACTTGTGGCCCGAGGCGCTGATCGACTTGACCCGGGGAAGCCGGAAGTCGAAGACAACCTCGGGCGCGCAGAACGGGGCGAGGAAACCGCCGCTGGCGCCGTCCACGTGAATGTCGATGTCCAGGCCGGTGTCCGCCTGCAGCTTGTCGAGCGCCTTCGACATCTCCTCCACCGGCTCGTACGCGCCGGTGTAGGTGACGCCAAGGGTCGGCACGACCATGATGGTGTTCTCATCCACCCGCTCGAGCATCGAAGCGGCATCCATCATGTAGTGGCCATGGGACATCGGGACCTCGCGCATCTCGATATCCCAGTAGCGGGCGAACTTATGCCACACCACCTGGACCGGGCCGCACACCATGTTGGGCCGGTCGGCCGGCTTGCCCTCGGCCCGGCGCTTGGCCCGCCACCGCCACTTGGCCGCCATCCCCGCCAGCATGCACGCCTCGGAGGAGCCGACGGCCGAGGTGCCCACGGTATTGGCCGCCTCGGGCGCATTCCACAGGTCAGCCATCATATGCACGCACCGCCGCTCGATCTCGGCGGTCTGCGGGTACTCGTCCCGGTCGATCATGTTCTTATTGATCGACAGAGCCATCAGGCCAAGAACCTCGGGTTCCTCCCACGTCTGGCAGAACGTGGCCAGGTTCTGCCGCGCGTTCCCATCGAGCATCAGCTCGTCCGACACCAGCTGGAACGCATCCCGGGGCAGCGTCCCTTCCGGAGGGAACCGGTACTTGGCGACCGGCCTGGTCAGATCCCGATCGGCGAATACGCAGTCGCCAAGCGCGTCACGGACGGTCTCGCGGTCGTGCAGAGGCATGATCAGCATCTCCCTGATCGGGACGGCTCCGCTTCGGCCTGCGCCCGGGATTGCTGCGCCCGGCTTCTTCGGCAGGGATGCGGCCTGGCTGATGCCCATGCTGGCGGCGGCGGCCGATGTGGCAAATCACCCACCAGGGATGAGCTGCCACCGCCGGGTAGCCCGTCTGACGCGAGAACGTGCCGCGCGGCTGCGTCGCGCTTGGCGAGCCGGATCGCAAGGACGCCCATCCCGCCGCCGAGCGCGATCAGGGGGCGCCAGCGGATCAGGCGGCATTGTCACTGGGGCCGCCTTGTGCCGTGCGCGGGTAGTCCGCGGAGCTGGTTACCTGATCGTCACGGGCACGCTGCTGGCCGGAGACGAGCTTGGCGCTCATTTTGATTGCCTTCACCGCGCTGGTGGCGCCTGCCTGCAGCGTCAGCCCGACGGCGAGGAGGATGATGCCGAGGATGAAGAGGGTGTGCGACCCGAGCATGAGCAGGCCGATGCGGGCCAGGACGTACGGGGGAGTGCACACGACCGCTCCCACGGCCCCTCCCACCGCGGTGGCGGTCAGCTTGTCGCGTTTCGAGTAGGTGGTCTTCATGCCGATCAGCCGGGCCGGAACGGCCACATAGCTGACCATCATCACGGCGACGACGATGCTCAGCGAGAGGGCGAACCACAATTTTCCCCAGCGGGTGAAGACGATCGTGGCCAGGCCGAGACAGACGCCCACGGCGGCCCCCGATCCCAGGACGACAGCCAGGTGCGATCGGGCCAGGGTGAACGCGGGCCGGATCAGCGGCGCCCCCGGCTGGGCGATCGCGAACGCGAACACGGCGTTCAGGAAGAAGCCAGCTGCGGTGATCGCGGCCACGGCGAGCACCAGCGGGATCACGACCGGCCCCGTCAGCGCGTGAAACGACTTCCCGTGCAGGACATGAGCCTTCAGGTCGATCATGGCGGCCCAGATCCACACCGCGGGCAGTACCTGGATCAGGGTCAGCCGCCAGTTGGTGAACAGCAGCTTCACTCCCTCCAGGAGCATGGCCAGCGCACCGACGGCCAGGGCGAGCGGAGCAAGCCACCGGTGGGAGCGGCTCAGCCGCAGGACGGCCTCGTCCACGACGGCACGGTCACTGTCCCTGATGGCCACAATGAGCCGCCTGAGCTGTGCGCGCCGTCCGTCCGGAACATCGCTGGTCCCCGTCACGGCGGGCGCGCCTATCCGTTCCAGTGGCGGACCAGCCAGGTCGCTGAATACGGCGCGCAGGCGCGGTGCTGGCCGACGGTGCGGCCAAACCCGCGGAACCCGTCGATAAGGCGCATTGACGCCGCGTTGTACGCGCTGGCAGCACGGCGTGTGGCGGCAAGACCGCCACCCGCGACGCAGACCACCAGGAAGGCGGCGCCCGCTGCCGGCCATAGCAGCAGGCGCCACGCCCGTGCCTGCGGAAGACGCAGTTGTTGCCTGCGGGCCAGCTGTTCCCGGCAGGGCAGCTGTTCCCGGCAGGGCAGCGTCTCTCCGGCGCTCAGCAGGGCGAAGAGCGACAGCAACGCGGCGAGGTCAGGGTCTGACCGGCAAAGCGCCCGGTCCATGCGGCGCAGCAGCCGTCGCTGACGGTGAGGAAGGCTCATCGTTCACCTCTTCCGGCTCCGCGCCAGCGTCCCGCGTACCGCACCGTGCGATGTGGACGTCGCGTACCCGACTTTGCCCGGCCGGGTGGCCGCGTACCTCACCTGGTCTGGATGATTTCCGCATCTTTATGCCTGCGGCGCGAGTGGACCGGCTCCGGTTCCTGGCCCGCGAGTTGCTGGCCGCGAGGCCGGATTCGGCGCGAGACCATCCGCTGCGGGTGACGCCGCGGCTGCTTGCAGCACGCGACCGTTGACCGGTGGTGCCGTTGCCCCTCGGCAGCGCAGCGACGAAGGGATTCCGATCATGAGCCAGCCAGCGGCCGATGTCGACGACGTAACGAGGGAGGCGCTGACCGGGCTGGCCACGGGCGACCTGGACCTGATTGGGCAGGGCCTGGAGATGCGCAGGGAGTGGCAAGCCAGGAGCGGCCTCGACGATCGTACCTTCGCTCTCGTCAAGATCGCAGCGCTGATAGCTCTCGATGCCCCCCCGGCCTCCTACCTCTGGCAGGTAGGCAACGCGATCGATGCCGGGGCTTCGGCGGCGGACCTCATGGGCGTGCTGGTCGCCGTGGCGCCGCAGGTCGGCGGGCCGAAGCTGATGGCCGCCGCGCCTGAGCTCATGGTCGCCCTCGGCCTGACCCTGCCGGACTAGCGGCGGGGCCCGGGCCTGGCACCGGACGCAGCTCGCGGCTCTGCACGAGCAAGGCGCCCTGACCGACGACGAATTCGCCGCCGCTAAGGCCAAGCTCCTCGGCACCTGAGCACGATCAGCCCAGAAACGGAGCCCAGAAACGGAGAAGCACTCATGGCAGCTGATACGGACGAGGTACCGCCGTCGTCTCCCCCCTGGGGGATGACGGGCTCATGGCAGGCGATGCTGTTTCTGGGCGCGCTGACGCTGATCCTCGGGGTCATCGTGAGCCTCCATCCGACGGCATCGCTGAACGTCGTCGCGGTCCTGCTCGGCGTCCTGATGATCCTGTCGGGGCTCTTCCACCTGGTCCGGGTGTTCGACGCTGACGAGCTGCACCGGGTCTGGGACGGCATCGCCGGCCTGCTGTTCATCGTCATCGGCGTCGTCCTGATCCGGCATCTGCACCTGACCCGGGCGCTCATCGGCTTGTTCATCGGCATCACCTGGATCGTCCAGGGCCTGGCCGCGCTCATCGCCGGGGTCTCCGGTACCCGTACGGGAAGGGCCTGGCTGATCGTCTTCGGGGCGGTGAGCGTTATCGCCGGGATCGTGGTCGCGGCCACTCCCGCCTCGTCGGTCAACGTGCTGGCCACGCTGCTCGGTATCTGGTTCGTCATCATGGGCGTCTTCGAGATCGCCGGGGGATTCGTGCTCCGGCGGGCACTCCGCCACGATCTCGGCACCAGGGAGACGACGCCCGTATAACGGCGCGTCACCCGCCACGGATGAGGCGAGACAGGGCTCAGCTCGCACTCAATGCTGGGTCAGGTGGATCACGCCGACGTCGGTGAGCCCGTTGAGCACAAGCTGGACGGCCAGCGCCGCGGCGTCGACTGGCTCGAACTCCATGACCTCGGCCTCAGACCTGGCGGCTATCGATGCCCCGGTGCTTTATGTGCCGTATGAGCAAGCCACGGCCCGATGGCCTGCCTCTTCACCCGCGCCGGATGAGGCAACGCGCCGCCCGGCGTGGCATCGTGCCGTGTATGAATGCGCTGACAGCCGAGGCGCCGCCCCGCCGCGTGGCGAAGTACCAGCTCGATTCGGACGTGGGGAGGCTGACGCCCGCCGACCGCGCGGCACGGGGCAAGGCGGCCCGGGCCGAGGTACCGCGCGACAGCCACACGGCGTTCGAGCCGCCGCCGGACCGGCCCGACCCGATCGGCCTGCTGGAACAGCAGGCGAAGACCCGGGTGCCGGAGCTGGTACCCGTCCGGTGGGGCCGGATGTCCGTGTCCCCGTTCACGTACTTCCGTGGCGCTGCCCTGCCGATGGCCAGCGATCTGGCCGCCACCCCGGTGTCCGGGCTGGCGGTGCAGGCGTGCGGCGACGCGCACCTGTCCAACTTCGGCATCTTCGGCTCGGCCGAGCGCCGCCTGGTGTTCGATGTCAACGACTTCGACGAGACGCTGCCCGGCCCGTGGGAATGGGACGTCAAGCGGCTCGCGGCCAGCCTGGAAGTGGCGGCCCGCGGCAACGGGTTCTCCGCCAAGCAGCGCCGCGAGATCATCCTGGCCGCGGTCGGCCGCTACCGGCAGGCGATGCGCGACTTCGCCGGGATGACCAGCCTGGATGTCTGGTACGCGCACGTGGACATGGACCAGTTGCGGGCGCAGTTTGAATCCCAGCTGAAGGCGCGGCAGCGCAAGCTGGTGGATAAGGGCCTGGCCACGGCGCGGACCAAGGACAGCATGCAGGCGGTGGCCAAGCTGACCCGCACCGTGGACGGCCGGCCGCGGATCATCTCCGACCCGCCGCTGGTCGTGCCGATCGATGAGCTGATGCCGGCGGACACGGACCGGGCGACCATCGAAGGGCAGCTGCGCCGCCTGATCGCCGGGTACCGGCGCACGCTGGAAACCGATCGCCGCTACCTGCTGGAGCAGTTCGAATTCTGCGACATGGCCCGCAAGGTGGTCGGCGTCGGCAGCGTCGGGACCCGCTGCTGGATCGTCCTGATGCTCGGCCGCGACGACACCGATCCGCTGTTCCTGCAGGTGAAGGAGGCGGAGACATCGGTCCTCAGCCGTTTCGTGGGCGCCAGCAAGTACACCAATCAGGGCCAGCGGGTGGTCGCCGGCCAGCGGCTGATGCAGGCGAGCAGTGACATTTTCCTGGGCTGGCAGCGGATCGAGGCGGGGCTGGACGGGCAGCCCAGGGACTTCTACGTCCGGCAGCTGCGGGACTGGAAGTTCTCGGTGGAAATCGAGACCATGGTGCCGGCCGGCTTGCGGCTGTACGGGGCGCTCTGCGGCTGGACCCTGGCCCGGGCGCACGCTCGCTCCGGGGACCGGATCGCCATCGCCGCCTACCTCGGCGGCTCCGACGTCTTCGACAAGGCCATCACCCAGTTCGCGGCCGCCTACGCCGACCAGAACGAGCGCGACTACCAGTCGCTCCTCAACGCGGTCGCGTCCGGGCGGATCATCGCCGAGCACGACGTATGACGGCCGGCTGACCCGGGGCGGGCGGCGGCGTGGTACTTGACCTTCTGCTCACCGGGCTGGTCATCACGCTCGAGCCGTTCCCGCTGATCGCGTTCATCCTGATCCTGAGCGCGGACAGGGGCACCCGGAAGGGCCTGGCGTTCATCCTGGGCTGGCTGGCGTGCCTGGTCGTGGTGATCGGCGCCGTCATCCTCGTGACGGGGGGCGAGCCGCCCAAGCCGCAGACCGCTCAGTCGACCGCCGTCCTGGCCATCAAGCTGGCCCTCGGCGTCGTCCTGATCCTGATCGCGCTGCGTCAGTGGCGCCGGATGGGCCGCCCCCGCAAGCCCCCGGCCTGGATGGCCGGGCTGGACCGGCTCCCGCTGTGGAGCGCAGCCGGGCTCGCCGCGTTCCTGCAGCCCTGGGTGCTGGTGGCGGCCGGCGCCGCGACGGTTGCCCAGGCCAAGCTGGCCACCGTGGGCAGCTACCTCGCGCTGGTGCTGTTCTGCCTGCTGGCCACGGCGAGCTTCCTGTACCTGGAGCTGTACGCGGCCTTCGCGCCCGCGGCGGCCAGCGGCCGCCTGGAGCGGCTGCGGGCCTGGCTGGACGCCCACCAGGACCAGGTGATCATCGTGGTATCGCTGCTGCTGGGCTTCTGGCTAGCGGGCAAGAGCATCTATCTGCTGGTCACCTGACCAGGGGCGGGTCGGTGCCCAGCCGGCTGCCGTTGAACGCGGACGGCAGGTAGCTCGTGATCAATGCGAGCAGCAGCAAGCCGTAACGGCCCGCCGGGCTCCGGCGGGCCGTTACGGCCGCGGCGCCTGGCCGCCACCGGCCAGGCGCCGCCTGTGTCAAGGCCCTCTATCTGCCTATGGTCGGGCCGGCGGTCTATGAACGGCTGGGTGCTAGGCGTCGCCGCCGGCGCTGGCGCCGGTGCCGTGCAGGGCCTCCTGGAGCTGCTGCTCGCCTTCCTTGGACAGGGACGTCTTCAGCACGGTGCCGCCGTACTTGCTCATCGCCTCGACGGCCTTGTCCGGGGTGACCTTCTCCACCATGAGGAACAGCGCGGAGGTGCCCGGCTTCAGCATGTCGCGGACCTGGTCCTGGAATTGCTTGTCGATGCCGGACTTGGTGATCTTGCCCATCAGCGCGCCCAGCCCGGCGCCGATGGCGATCCCGAAGACCGGGATGAAGAACAAAACCCCGAACAGCAGTCCCCAGAACATGCCCCAGGTCGCGCCGCGGCCGACGATGTGGTGCTGCGTGTGCACGTGGTAGGCGCCGTCAGCGTCCCGCACGATCACCGCGATGGCGTCCGGCTCGATGATGAGGTCCCTGGCCAGCCGGCGCGCCTCGTCGGCCGCGGCCTCCGCGGTGGCCTGGTCTGGATATCCGATCGCGATCAGATCAGCCATGATCTTCCCTTTCCGATCTTGGTGCGCTGATGGAGGTGGAGGTACAGGCCACTCCATCAAGCCCGGCGCACACCGCGCCCCACCCGCCACGGGTGAATCCGGCTCGGCGGCGCGGGCAGTGAATACGCGGGCAGAAGAAAAATTTCCAGCCTGGAAAGCCTTTTCTGCAATCCATTGCGCCTTTTCCGCCGATTCTCAAGCTGAGTTAACGGTGGTAACGTTGCTCAAGCCGTGGCCGAAGAGACTGGCCCGGGGCGATCGCCGGGCAGAGCAACAACGTGGCCGGAACGTTCCCTGCGGGCGCTGCACGTCCCGGACGCAGGCCGCGTCGTTCTCGATGTGCCAGTGGAGACCAAGCTCGACGCACCGGGCCTGCGCCAGGAGTGGGTCGGGCGCGCCAAGCTCGTCCGGTGCCTGGACGATACCACCGCCAAGCTGATCCTGGTTGCCGCACCCGCGGGCTTCGGGAAGACGACGCTCGTCGCGCAGTGGCGGGCCAGCACGACGGAGCGCCGGCCGTTCGCGTGGATCTCGCTCGACCGCGGCGACAACGATCCGGCCAGGCTCTGGTGGTACATCGCGCGCGCGCTCCGCCGGGCGTGCCCCGAGCTTGGCCGCGAGGCGCTGCTGGGGGAGCGTCCCAACCGGGTCCGCGAGATCGCTGGAATCCTGCTCCCGAACCTGGTCAATGCGCTCGCCGCGCTCGCCGCACCGGTGGTCCTCGTGCTGGACGACTACCAGGCCATCACCGAGCCCAGCTGCCACGAGCAGATCGCGTTCCTGCTGCTGCACCTGCCGCCGTCCGTGCAGATCGTGCTCATCACGCGGACGGATCCGCCGGTGCCGCTCGCCGGGCTGCGTGCGGCCGGCAACCTGGTCGAGCTCCGGGCGCCCGAACTGCGCTTTGCCGCGGCCGAGGCGGCTCTCCTGGTCCGCGCCACCTCCGCCGTCAGCCTCAGCAAGGCCGACCTCGACGTACTCGTCGAGCGGACCGAGGGATGGCCAGCCGGACTCTACCTCGCGGCGCTCTCGCTACGCGGCCATCCCTCACCGGGCGCCTTCGTCCGCCAGTTCGGCGGCGACAACCGGTTCATCGCCGACTTCCTGGTCGAGGAGGTGCTCAGCCGCCAGCCGGCCGGGATCCGGCAGTTCCTCGCGCGGACGTCCGTTCTCCGCCGGTTCTGTGCGCCGCTGTGCGCGGCCGTGGTCGGTACAGCCCATGCGGCGGAGACCATCGACGTCCTGGACCGGGAAAACCTGTTCATCGTGCCGCTGGACCAGACCCGCCAGTGGTTCCGCTACCACAGTCTGTTCGCGCAGGTGCTCCGCGATTACCTCGCGCGGACCGACCCTGACGTGGTTCCCGTCCTGCACGAGCGCGCAAGCGCCTGGCACCGGCGGTCGGGGGCGGTGGACGAGGCGATCGGCCACGCGCTGGCCGCCGGTGATCACGCCGGGGCCATCGACCTGATCGCGGCGCACTGGTACGCCTTCGTTGATTCCGGCCGGCTGGCGACGGTTGGCCGATGGATCAGCTTGCTCGGTGACAACGCGATCAGCGCCGAACCGGTGGCCGCCCACTGCGCCGCGTGGGCGGCGGCCCTGGCCGGCGACCGGCCATCCGCGCGGCACTGGATCCCGGTCATCGAGGCCGGGAAGCGCACGGAGCCGCTTCCGGACGGGATCCGGTCGCTGCGGTCATCCGTCGCGCTGCTGCGGAGCGTCTATGGATTCGACGGCTACCGGGTAATGCGTGAGTCGGCGGCCCTCGCCGTCGAGCTGGAGACCGACCCGGCATCGCCGTGGTACGCCCTGGCGAGGGTCGCGCTTGGCTTCAGCCTCTATCTGTCCGGCGAGCCCCAGGCGGCGGAGGGCCCGCTGGAACAGGCCGTGGCGAGCGAGGCGGCGATCCCGCTGGTGCGGATGCTCGGCTTGTCCTTTCTCTCGCTAACCGCAATCGATCTGGGCAAACTGGCGCGAGCGGAGGAGCTGGCCCAGGCGGCCCTCAGCCTCAGCACGCGCGGAGGTAGGCATGAGACGCCGCCCAGTGCCGTCGCCTACATGGCGGCCGGCGGGGTGTACGCGGCCCAGGGGCAGCTCCAGGAAGCCCGCACCGAGCTTGAGCGTGCCCTCCAGTTCCGCCAGCGGGTGCCCGGGATCAGCTCCTGGGTCACGGTCCAGATCATGGTCATGCTGGCACAGGTGCTGCTCGGGATGGGGGACCGGCCCGGCGCCGCCGCGGTCATCGATGAGGCGCGGCTCGCGCTGGTTTCTATGCCGGATCCCCCAGAGGCCCTGCTGGCCCGGCTGGGGCGGCTGGAACAGGACGCCGCGGGCCGGCGGCCGGCGTCACTGGCCGATCCGCTGACCGAGCGTGAGGTGGCGGTGCTGAACCTGCTCCAGGGCACCCTCTCGCTGCGCGAGATCGGGCAGGAGCTGCACCTGTCTGCCAACACGATCAAGACCCATACCCAGGCGGTCTACCGCAAGCTGGGCGTCTCAACCCGGAGTGACGCCGTCGAGAAAGGCCGGCAGGCCGGCCTCCTGTGAGGGCCCCGCCACCGCCCGGTCAGATCAGCCCGGTCAGATCAGCCCGGTCAGATCAGCCCGGTCAGATCAGCTCGAGCTGCCTCGCGCGGCGGACCGCCTCGCTGCGGCGGCCCGCCGACAGCTTGCGGTAAATGCTCCGGAGATGAGTCTTGACGGTGTTCACCGAGATATACATCTCGGCGGCGATCTCCGCGGTACTGAGCATCCGCGAGAGGTGGCGGAGCACCTCCTGCTCGCGTTCGCTGAGCCGTTCCACGACCACGGGCGCCCCCAGAATCGGCACGGCCTGCGGGGCCGGGGCGACGGCCACCGCGGCACTCTCCAGACCGGGCTCGAGCAGGTGCCGGTAGGTGCGGGCCAGGTCAGGGTCGTGTCGCAGCACCGGCCGGATCCAGGCCTGCTCCAGGGCGAAGGGCAGCCGGAGCTGTTCTGGCTTGCCGAGCAGCAGGGCGTGCTCCAGCGACCGACGGCCGCGCGCGGTGTCACCGGTCTCGTAGCGGAGCCGGGCATCGACCAGCCATCCCTCCAGGCGTACCTCCTCTGCCGCCGTACTGGAATCGTCCGGGACGGAATCGAGCGCGCGCCGGGCGGCTTCATGATCGCCTGCGGCCAGCCACACCTGAGCGAGCGCGACCGCGGTGTCCTGCGTGGGCGGCGGGCCGGCGCACTCAAGGGCGGCCAGGGCGTCCCGGATGTCTCCCTCAGCCGCGTACACCCTCGATTCGAGGAATGACAGCCGGTGTTCCAGCCAGCCGGGGGCTGACCAGCCCCGTCGTGCGCGGCGGATCAGCTCCGCGGCTGCTCCTGCGCGCCCTTCGGTCAGCCGGCACCGCGCCGCGACCAGGCAGGCCACCGCGATAATCAGCTTGTCCGGGCTGTCCCGCAGGGCGGCATCGGCTTGCTTCAGATGCCCATGGGCCTGCCGCAGTTCGTTACGTTCCAGATGCACGGCGGCGAGCGCGACGCTCGCGGCCGGGGTGACGTGCCCGGGCAGTCCATCGCTGCCGCTTCGGGCCGCCTCTTCGACGTCGCCCAGAAGCTCCATGGCCCGGCTCAGCCGGCCGCGCAGGGCCTCCACGAGCGCGAGATACCCGAGGCCGTCAGCGTGCTCATAGCCGGTCTCCGGCCCGGAGGCGGCGGTGGCGGCCGCCTTGAACGTGGTCACCGCCTCATCGAGACGCCCGGCGCGCAGTTCCGCGGCTCCGCGCGCCGACAGCACCTGCGCCCGGATCCCGGGATGCCGGGCCAGCAGGTCTTCGGGCAGTTTCCCGGCCAGGGCCTCCGCGTGACCGGCCGCGGCCGCCATGTCATGGAGATCTCCGGTGCGGCGGGACAAGGCCACCCGGATCAGGGCGGCGGCCAGCCGGGCCGGGATGCCATCGTCGGCGGGCAGCCGCTCAAGAATGTCTTCCGCGGCGGTGAGCGAGGGAGCATCGTGCTGGCTCGCGGCACCGGATAGCTCCAGCGCCGCGATCACGAGCAGCGGCTCCGGCTGCGTCCACGTCAGGCCCAGCGGAATGCGCCGGAACCCTTCGGCGAGTGAGTAATGGCCCCGTGGCTCGATGAGCTGGCTGACCGCGAACTCATCGCAGACTATTCCGGCCGCCAGCTGCCAGTCACCCGATTCCGTGGCGTGCCGCACGGCCTCGGCCACCCACCCGTTCCGCTGGTACCACTGGGCGGCCCGCCGGTGCAGCTCAGGCAGCTGATCAGCGTATTCGCTCCGCAGTTTGAGGCGCAGGACCGCGGCGAACATCGAGTGGTAACGGTACCAGCCGTGCCCGAGCGGCCGCACGAATGCGTTAGCCCGCGCCATGATGGGCAGCGCACGGGCCGCCTGCGGATCATCGGCCAGCTCGCCCGCCAGCTCTGTGCTGACACAGTCCAGGATGCTCGTCCGCAGCAGCAGGTCGCGCACGGATGAGGGCTGGGCGTTGAGTACTTCCGCCACCAGATAGCCGGTGATGGCGCTGTCTTCCGCATCCAGTTCCTTCACGAACTGCTCAGGGTCCGGGTGCCCGTCCAGGGACAGTGCCGCCAGGCGCACTCCTGCGGCCCAGCCTTCCGTGCGCCCGGTCAGGCACGCGAGCCCCCGGTCGGACAGCTTGATCCCGTGGTGCGCCAGCAGCAAGCCGGATTCGGGAGCGCTGAAGGCGAGGTCATCGGCCCGGATTTCGGCCAGTTCCCCGGCCAGCCGGTACCGGTGCAGCGGCAGGATCGGGTCCACCCGCGAGGAGACCACGAGACGCAGGCCCGCTCCCGCGTTCCTGAGCACATAGTCGAGCCCATCCAGGACGGCCGGTTCGGTCAGCCGGTGGAGGTCGTCGAGGACCATCACCACCGGCGGGTCCTGCGCAGCCAGCACCGAGGCCAGCCGCAGCAGGAAGTCATGGCCGACGCTGGCCCGGGTCCCCGCCGGGCAGCCCGGCGGCACCGTGATGCCCGCCTGCCGCAGCGCGGCCACGACGTAGGACCAGAAAGCCCGCGGCTGGTTGTCGTAGTCGTCGAGGGTGATCCACACCAGGGTGCCGGGACAGCTGCGGGCGGCCGCCCACAGCGCGATGGCCATGGTCTTGCCGGCGCCGGGCGGCCCGGTGACGGTGGTCAATGGCCCGCGGGCACCCGCGGCGATGAGCTCGTCGATCCGCGAGCGCTCGACCGCCCAGCCCGGCAGCCCGGGCACGGTGATCTTAGACATCAGGACGGGATCGCCAAAACCGTCTCGCCCACGTGCACGCACCGTAGCGCGCACCTCGGTACCTGTCCCCATCAGAGCACCTCTTCTGGCCGACGACTGCCTATCCGTCTGCCGTGCCCGCACCTGCGGCACGGCCCGGGTAGTTCGGGCTAGCCCATCTGCCTACTCCTTTCTCGCGCACCAGAGGGTGATCTGTCATCACCCTCCAGTGATCTCACCTAGGTGACGAATTCACCCGTGGTGAGTGGGGCGCGCTGCGCCGCGAAGCAGGACCGTAGGAGCTTGGGCATTACGCATTCCGACCAGCTGGGGAGCCGCGGTGCCATCGTCCTACTACGAGATCCGCGTGGTCGGGGTCGTACCGCCCGAAGCTCTGCTCGACTTCGAACGGCTCACCGCCTCGATTGAGCCGGTCGAAACCGTGCTGCACGGCCCGCTTCGGGATCAGGCCGCCCTGCACGGGCTGCTCGCCCGGCTCGAGACGTTCGGTGTCGAGGTCATGGAAATACGCCGCTTCCATCACGATCCGCCCGCGACCGGCGGCCATCCCGGCGATTGACCCGATCCCGTGCCACCGCGCCGGGCGGCGGTGACGCCGGGGAGGCCTGCACGCCGCATGAGGACAGCACGCAGCCGGTGCCGGGGAGAACCCCGGCACCGGCTGCTGGCCTGCCTCAGGCCAGGATCTTGGCCTTCTCCCGCGCGAACTCTTCGGGGGTGATGGCTCCCTTGTCACGCAGGTCAGCCAGCTTCGCCAGCTGGTCGGCGGGACTGGTCCCGGCGGACTCCTGTACGTAGCTGCGGAACGCCTGATCCTGGCGCCGCGCCTGCTGCTCCGCCCGCTCATGCATTTTGCCGCCGCGGGCAATCAGATAGACCAGCACACCGATCAGCGGGATGAGCAGGACGAAGACGAACCAGAAGGCCTTGCCCCAGCCGGACAGATCACTACTGCGGAAGATGTCGATGAACACCGTGATCAGGACCCAGAACCAGGCCACCCACAGGAAAAACTCGAAAATCGTCCAGAAAACGTTCAACAGCGGATATGACGACGATCCAGCCGCGAGATCCATTCCTTCTCCTTTACGTCGGGACAGTCTTGCGTGGGACAGTGCGGTTTAGCTGTACCTGGGAAACGGACATCATCCGCCGCGGGTGATCGCTCACGCCGTCCGGCCGGGTTCGAGGCCAGCGCGTGGCGCGGCCGCATGTCGGCCGCCGGCCGGGGTGCCCGCGGCTTTGGCCGGCATCCCGAGCTCCCGGTCCCGGCGGCCCGCCGCGGTGGCGATCTCGATGCGACCGCCGCCGGCAGTGCCCACGGTCACGATCACCGGCTTGCTCCCCAGCCGCTTTACCTTGTCGCCCGGCACCGTCTCTCGCGCCCCGGCAGCGATCGGGTCGGCTTCGACCAGCTCGTTCCAAAGCAACGACGGCGCTTTGGCCCAGACCAGCACGCCGCCCACCCACCGGCCGAAGCCGCGTTTCCATTTCCGGCGAAACCCCGGCACCTCGCCGTCCGTGACGCGGACCGCTCCCTTGACGGCGCCGGGCTGGCGGCTCACCCAGGCCCGGCGGCTGAGCAGGATGGCGACCAGGCAGGCAATTGCGACAAGATCGACCCCCAGTACCGCCAGTAGCGCGATGAGCATGCTGCGATTGTGCGGCACACACGCACACGCTGCCTCCCCCGTAACGGGTGAGGACGAATCCGGCGCCTGGTCACTACCGTCAGGCGTTGTGCATGGCCCTCATGTCTGCGATGGGCCTCGGCGGGAGCCCGCGATCCCTCCTGGACCGCAACCGTGAGCCTGTCCGAATACATCGTCTTGTTCGTCTTCGTCACGATCATGGGAGCCGGTCTCCCGGGCCCGGGTGACGCGTCGCTGATCGCGGCGGGCACGCTGGCGGGAGAAGGCCGGCACCAAGGTGGTGCTCGGTGTCCTCGTGATCGTCGCCCTGGGACTGGCGATCAGGGCCGGGCTGTCGAGGTGGCGCGTCACGCAACGGCTCAGGAAAGCGGGATAGCAATGGTGAACGCAGAGCGGCAGCGACTGGACGAGGCGGACACGCGCGGCGCCAGGGGGCCCCGATGATTGGGTGGCCGGACAAGCCGGTGATCTACGAGGTCAACACCGCGATCTGGCTCGGTGACCTGGCCCGGGCCGCCGGGCACCCGGTGACGCTGGCCGACGTGCCGGCCTCCGGCTGGGACGCGGTGACGCCGCCCGGCATCAACGCGGTCTGGCTGATGGGCGTGTGGGAGCGCAGCCCGGCCGGCCTCGCGCTGGCGAACGCGAACGCCGGGCTGCAGGCGTCGTTCCGGGACACGCTGCCCGGCCTGCGGCGCCGTGACGTGATCGGATCGCCGTACTGTGTCCGCCGGTACGCCGCCGACGCCTCGTTTGGCGGCCCGGAGGGGCTGGCCGCGGCGCGGGCCGTGCTGGCCGCACGCGGCATCCGGCTGCTGCTGGACTACGTGCCCAACCATGTCGCGCCCGACCACCCCTGGGTGACGAGCCGCCCGGAGCTGTTCATCCAGGGCGACGAACACGACCTCGAGGCGGATCCAGCGGGCTGGGTCGCAGCCGGCGGCCATGTGCTGGCGCACGGCCGCGACCCGTACTTCCCGCCCTGGCCCGACGTCGTACAGCTGGACGCGTTCTCGCCCGCCCTGCGCGCGGCGACCGCCGAGACCCTCGCCGGCATCGCCCGTCAGTGCGACGGGATCCGCTGCGACATGGCCATGCTGATGATCAACGATGTCTTCGCCAGGACGTGGGGCGGCCGGGCCGGCCCCGCGCCCGGGGAGGAGTTCTGGCCGGCCGTCATCGCGGGCCTGCGCGGCCAGCACCCGGAGACCGTGCTGATCGCCGAGGCCTACTGGGACATGGAGTGGGACCTGCAGCAGCAGGGCTTTGACTTCTGCTACGACAAGCGGCTCTACGACCGGATCGTCGACGGCGACGCGGGCCCGGTCCGCGACCACCTGGGGGCCTGCCTGAGCTACCAGTCCCGGCTGCTGCGCTTCCTGGAGAATCACGACGAGCCCCGCATCGCCAGCCGCCTGACGGGCGATGCCGAGCGCGCCGCCGCGGTCGCCGTCGCCACGCTGCCGGGCGCGACCCTGTGGCACGAAGGACAGTTCGAGGGGCGCCGCGTGCACCCCCCGGTGTTCCTGTCCCGGCGCCCGGACGAGCCGCTCGATCCCGGCCTGGCCGGCTGGTACCGGCACCTGCTGGCGGTCGTCGCCGGCGACCGGGTGCGCGCGGGCGCCTGGCGGCTCCTCGAGGCCAGCGGCTGGCCCGACAACCAGTCCTGCCGCCATCTTCTCGCCTGGTCCTGGACCGGGGGAGAGGAACGGCACGTGGTCGTCGTCAACTTTTCCGGGCAGCCGGCCCAGGGGCGGGTCCCGCTGCCCTGGCCGGACCTGCCCGGGCGCCAATGGCACCTGGCCGACCTGCTGGCCGGCCGCGTGCTCGACCGGGATGGCGATGAGCTAGCCGATCCCGGGCTGTTCGTCGGCCTGGAGCCCTGGCAGTCCCACCTGTTCGCGGTGGGGTGATCTGGAGCTGGCCGCCCGCGGCGTGATGACGATGCGCTGGCGGCCGTCGGTGTCTTTCCAGGCCGTCTCGACGTCCGCCAGCGGGACGGCGCGCGCCTCGATCTGGAACGTCCCGCTGGTGATCTCGGCGGCCAGCCCGGGGAGTTCGGCCACGATGTCGCGGGCCGGGACCGAGCCTTGCCCGCTGCCGGCGATCTGCAGGCGCGCGGCCCGGAGCGCGGCGGACGGGACGGCGGCGGTGGGCCCGGCCACCGAGCCAACCTCGATCCAGGTCAGCGGCTGCCCCCGGTCGGTGCGGTGCATGACCACGGCGAGCATCGCGTCGGCGGTGGGCTGGCCCCAGAGGTAGTCGAGCACGACGTCGGCCTCGCGGGCGGCCTGACCGAGGCGCCGGGCGGCATCGTCCGGTGAGCCGTCGAGAGACACGGTCGCGTCGGCGCCGAGATCGGTGAGGGCGGCGAGCCGCCCGGGATGGCGCCCGGCGCCGATGACGCGGCTGGCGCCGAGGTGCCTGGCGACCTGGACGGCCATCCGCCCGGCGTTGCCGGTGGCCCCGAGGACCAGGACCTGCTGGCCGGGGCGGAAGGTGATGCGCCGGCGCAGGGCGATCCAGGAGGACATGGCGGGGTTCATCGCCGCGGCGATGTGCACCGGGTCGCTGTCCTCGGGCAGGACGACGCTGCGGCGCAGGTCGATGACGGTCTGCTCGGCCATCGCCCCCACGCGCGTGTCGGGCAGGATGAAGTAGCGCAGCGTGCCGTCGGGGGCACGGCCCACGCCGTCGATGCCGGGGACCAGGGGAAGCTCGCCGGAGCTGGTGTAGTGCGAGCCGTCGGCCTGGGATCGCACCCGGGGATGCAGTCCCGCGGCGATGACGTCGACGCAGGCCTCGCCGGGTGCCCGTGGTTCCGGCACCGGGAAGTCCTGGCAGGCCGGTGGCGTGCCGAACGAGGTGACGACCGCTGCGCGCATGCTGATTCTCCACGGTGACCGGGGCGGTAACCCGTCTCAAATGAGTGGTATCACGAACTAAAATTAGATGACGTGCATCGGGCCGGACTGAGCTGAGGTCGCGGCCAAGGTGCTGGGAGACCTCCTCAGCTCAGACGTGCGTCAGGATTGACCGCATAGGCAATTCGCACAAGCCCACATCGAACCCTTTGCGGTGACGGGCGAAATGCAGGTAAGGCGGGATGCTGCGGCTGGAGCCCTGGCAGTCCCCCCTGTTCGCGGTGGGGTGAGCAGCGGCTCGCCTGGATCCAGCCGTACAACGTAGTCACCGCGGCCCGAAGTTTCGCGCGTTTCTGCACGTCAGACCGCTAAACCGGCTATTCAAGCGCCAAACCGGGACCAAGGTCCCTAGTGGCCACGCACATGCGTGTATTTTTTTTGATCCCGGGCTCTCTGCTGTGTAGACGGCGGGTGTCAGGGGCCGTCGCCATTGTGACTGTGGAGCGCGAGCGAGCCCGGGGGGAGGCGCACGGTGGGTAATTCTGGCGATCGTTATCGGGGCGAGCGGGCTCTTTCGTCAAGAGGAAGCCGCTGGTTAAGCTCGGCCCGGACGAGCCGGATTGGTCCGGGGAACAGCCCGCAGGCCGTTGTCGCCCCCCCGGCTCCAGAAGACACCGGGGCGGCGCGCGCCACTCCATCGGATGGACAGGCTGCGGGCGGTCCGCGCGTATCCGTCATGGTGACGCGGATGGGTGGCCAGCAGCGCGTTTTCCCGATGGGCACGACCATCCGGATCGGCCGCGATCCGTCGGCCGAACTTGCGTCGGTTAACCCGCTGGTGTCCCGGCAGCACGCCGTAATCGTCTCGGACGAGCACGGTGCCACCTACACCGATCAGTCTCGGCGCGGCAGTTTCGTGAACGGCAAGCGGCTGCACCGGCCGCTCCGGATCACCCATTCGGTGATCGTGCGCCTCGGGGATCCGGCCACCGGCGAGGAACTTGGCATCACACCGCCGCTGACCAGCGGCCAGATCGCGCGTAACCGGCGCAGGAAGCTCCTGAACGGCCGGATAGCCGCGGCCGCGGCCGCGGCCGTGGCCCTGGTGGCGCTGACCGTGGGCCTGCTGCTGGCCAACCGCCCGGTAGCCCCGCCGGCGATCGGCTTGCGCGCTGCGGTGCTGCGGCACGCCGAAGCGGCGACCGTCCGGTTGCTCATCGGTTCGCAGAGCACCTACACCGGCTGGGGCTCCGGTACCTTGATCAGCTCCAACGGGATGATCCTGACCAACGCGCACGTGGCCGAGCCGCAAGCGGCCGGTGCCGCGGTCGCGGCGGGACTGCCCGGCAGCCAGCTCCCGCCGAATCCGCCGTTCCTTACCGTGGAGCTGACCACGGGGCAGAACGCGGTCGCCATCGCCCGCTACCGGGCCCGGCCGGTGGCGGTTGACGGATATCTGGACCTGGCGGTCCTGCGTATCTACGCCACCGGCAGCGGGCAGCCGGTCAGCCCGGCTTCCCTGCACCTGCCCTATTTGATGGTGGGTGCCCCTGGCTCGGTCCAGCTTGATGAGCCGGTCACCGTCCTCGGCTTCCCTGGCGTCTCCGGGTCCAACTCGATCACGGTGACCAGCGGGGTGATCTCTACCCTCGTCCCTGACCCGCTCGGGCACGTTGCCGATCAGCGGTTCGAGCTGGAGACCACCGCCCGGGTCGCACACGGCAATTCCGGCGGTGCGGCGATCGACAACTCCGGTCGGCTGATCGGCGTGCCCAGCCTGGCGGTTCCCGGGGAAGGCAGTGACGTGTCCTGGCGGCTGCGTTCGGTCGCCGAGGCCAAGCCGCTCATCGCTGCGGCCCGGAGCGGCACCGCCTACCGGAGCACGCTGCTGGTCCAGCCGACCGGCGCGGAACGTGTGGTCGCGGCGGGCATCGGGACCACCGCGGCGCAGGCGTGCTCGGGTACCCCGGCGATGGCCGCATCGGCACCGCCCTTCGTGAATGCCGGGATCAGCTACGCCGGGGTTCCCCGCGATCTCGACCTCGCGATCGTCATCCGGCTGCCGGACGGAACCGTCGTGCCCGGCCAGTTCGGCGGTGTCCCGCAGACCACGGCCACCGCCAGCAGCGGCTGCTTCACCTACACCCTGTCCGCGACCGAGCTCGGCCTGGCTTCCCTGCCCACTGGCACGTACCAGCTCCAGCTGCTGGCTGGCCCGGATCTGGCCCCGCTCGGCGACCCCGCCAACGTCAGCGTGGGCGGTCCGGCGCAGCCACCAGCGTCACCTGTCCCGACATCGCCCTAACAACCCAACCAGCCCACGGAGCGGCGTTTTAGCCCCACCAGAAAGGACAACCATCATGAGCCAGCCGCAGCCGCCCCTTGACGAACAAGGCGAGGCCCACGAAGCTCTGAACTCGGCGGTCGCCAGCTACGGCCCGCGCATCCTGGAGAACCCCCAGGTGCTCCGTAACGTGGTCACCGACCTCCTGCCGGATCTTTCCCGGGAGCAGAACCTGCTCATCGCCGCCGCCGAAGCCGGTGTCGCGGCCGATCTGAGCCAGCATGTCCGGGACCAGAACCTCGACTCAAGCACCGCCGTTCAGCTGGCGGCGCACGCGCTGTCCGGCAAAAAGTCGATCGATGCGGACTCCAGCATGTGGGTCACCACCGAGTACGCGCGGGCCATGGGCTACCCCGTTCCGGCCTACGTGCCGCAGTCCGTTCCCGCGTCCGCACCGCCGCCGGTGCCGCCGCCCGTGCCAGGGCCTGACCAGGGGTGGGCGCCGGGCTCCGTGCCACCGCCGTCTGTGCCGCCGTCACCGTCTGTGCCGCCGTCTGTGCCCCCGTCGGTGCCGCCGTCCGTGCCGCCGTCCGTGCCGCCGTCGGCGGGGCAGCCCGGCCAGCTGTATCCGGCACAGCAGCCTGGGCAGCCGTATGCGGCGCAGCCCGGCCAGCCGTATGCGCCATCATTGCCCGGATCGCCGGCACCGCCGTACGGCGGCGGGGGATACGGTGGCGGCACGGCGCCGGGAACATGGCCGGGACCGGGCGGACCCACCATTCCAGGTGGGCCGCCGAAGCCGCCCGGCGGAGACAACAAGAGGCGCAATCGCGCCCTTCTCGCCACCGCCGCTGGCGTCGCCGGGGTCCTCATCATCTACGTGATCGCTGCCGCTGCCGCGCACCTTCCCCCCTTCTCCACGCACACCACCGTGGCGGCGACCCAGCCGAACGTTACGCACCCTGCGGTAAAGCCGCACAGCCCGACACCGTCGCCCAGCCCGTCACTGGCGGCCAATGTCGTCCCTCTCACGCAACTGCTGCCGGGTGATCTCGGCAGCACAGCGAGCCAATGCCAGGCCCAGAAGCCGCCCTATCCCTTTAAGATGCCCGGCCTGGTCCAGGCGTTTAACTGTGCTGACCCGAACCTTCCGGGCGGGGCGGTCTACGCCTTCCAGATGGACAGCTCGGCCGACTTCCTGACCGGCTGGCAGAACTTTGACACCTGGTGGGGCTTTGACCGCGCCAGCGCCGGGAACACCTGCCCGCCATCCAGCAGCGGCGGGCAAGGGACGTACGGCTGGGACAGCCCGAACTTCCCGTCCACCGACAACCAGGTGGTTGAGTGCGGGTGGGTCGGCGCCAACAGCGACACGCCCGCCTATGCGTGGGCGCTCCCGACCGAGGACACCTTCCTTTATGCCCTAGGCGCGCAGGGATCTGCCATTTCCAGCCTGGACAACTGGTGGAAGAACGACTCCGACCCAGCGGCATCCCCCAGTCCCTCGAACTCGTGATCGTCCAGATGACCGGCCCGCTGGATAAGGATGAGCACGCCATGAGTAACCCGCCGATGACGGCGGCAGCGCCGCCGTCACGCATGCCCGGAGGGGGCGTCTCCAGGCGCCCCCTGCACTTCATCATCCTGGCGGACTGCTCGGGAGGGATGAAGGGGGAGAAGATCCAGGCGCTCAATTTCGCCATCGCCGACATGATGCCGCACCTGGCCGCCTGGGAACGCGACCAGGAGCAGGCGCAGGTGCTCGTGCGGGCGGTGGCCTTCGCCACCGAGCCGCGCTGGCACATCCGGGAACCAATGCCGGTGACCAAGATCCGCTGGAAGCCACTGCAGCCGGTGGCAAAGGGCCTGACCAACATGGGGGCCGCGTTCGCCATGGTCGCGGACGCGCTCGCCCCTGGGCAGCTCGAGCGCCGCGCCCTGCGGCCGGTCCTGCTCCTCATCACCGACGGGATGTCCACCGACCCGCCCGGCCGTCTGGCCGCCGGACTGGAGGCCCTGATGTCCCAGCCGGCCGGGCGGGCAGCACTCCGGCTTGCCGTGGCCATCGGCCGGGACGCGCAGTCTGACGCACTCAGGGACTTCATCGGTGACCCTGACGTGCCGGTGCTGGTGGCCGACAACACCGAGGACATCGCCGACCGTCTGGTGGCCGCATCCCTGGCGTTGTCGCGGATGTCGGAGGTCGGTGCCGACCGCAGCGCGCTGGCTGGGAGGCTGCTGGCCCCCGAAAACCTGCAACGGGGAATCTATGACCAGGACACGATCATCTGACCACGCCGGGGGCGATTCCGCGCCTGGTCCGGCCGTCCCCCGGGCCGTCGCCGGCGGCCCCGCCGGGTGGCACATCTGCGCTGGAAGCGCCCGCGGAGCGGCCCACCGGGCCACTGGGCTCCCGAATCAGGACTCGGTGGCCCGGTGGACCCAGGCCGCAGGCGGCGGCGGGATCGTCGCGGCGGTCGCGGACGGGCACGGCCACCGGCGGCATTTCCGCAGTGCCGACGGATCCGGGTTTGCCGTGGAAGTGGGATGCCGGGTGGGTTCGCGGCTGGCCGGCGACCTGGCCAGGCCGATGGACCGGGCCCATGCTGAAGCGGCCGTGCGTGCCAAGGTGGCTGCCCTGGTGGGGGAGTGGCAGGCAGCAGTCGCGGGGCACCTGGCCACCCGGCCGTATACCGCCGAGGACCAGGCCGCACTGGATAACGCGGGGGACAGAGCCGAGGTGCCCTACGGGTCGACGCTGCTGCTAGCCGTCGTTTCCCCGCGCTGGCTGGCGTGTGCGCAGATTGGTGACGGTGATTTCCTGGCCGTCTATCCCGACGGGAAGTCAGCCGTCCCGGTGCCGGGTGACGATCGGCTTGACGGAGTGCGTACCACGAGCCTCTGCCAGGAGGATGCCATCGGCGCGTTCCGGGTCAGCGTGCACGACCTCGGCGAGGTTCCCCTGCTCGCGCTGCTTCTCGCCACCGATGGCTTCAGCAACGCCCAGGCGGCGGAGCCCTGGCAGCCCGGCGTTGGCCAGGATCTGGCCCAGTGGGCCGCCGAATACGACCATCACTGGTTCGACACTCAGGTACCGCAGTGGGCGGAGCGCTGCGCGTCCGCCCAGGGCAGCGGCGATGACACAACAGTCGTCCTGCTGCTCAATCTCGGCGCGGTCGCGCTGGCCGGCAGGGCGCCGGGCCTTCAGCGCGGTGATACCGCGGGAAGCCCCGGCGACGATCACCATGTGACGGAAGGAGCGTGAGGACGGTGCCGTTGCGACCGGGGCAGATGCTGCAGATGGAACGCGCCGGTGCCTCGTTGATCGTGGGGGACCGGATAGGCGAAGGTGGCCAGGGTGTTGTCCATCGCGCCAGGCTCAACGGGGTGCCGTTCGCGGTGAAGTGGTACCGCGAAGGCCCTGGCAACGTGGGCTCACGTAAGGCGATCAGTGCGCTGATCGAACGGGGCAGGCCCCCGCACCCCGCCTTCGTCTGGCCCATCAACCTGGTCACGTGCAGTCGGCTACCGGGCTTCGGCTACGTGATGCCGCTGCTCGATGCGCGCTTCATCTCGCTCGCGCACCTGCTTGACGTGGAACCCCCGCCGTCGTTCAGCGCGATGACACATCTCGGCCTGAACCTGGTCGACGCGTTCGCCGCGCTGCACGCCGCCGGGCTCTGCTACCGGGACATCAGCTTCGGCAACCTGCGCGCCGATCCGCGAGCACGCGAGGTAGCCATCATCGACGTCAACAATGTCGGCGTCGATGGGGCGCCTGCCCTGGTGAAGGGTACCGGGCCGTTCATGGCACCCGAGATCCTGCGTGATGAAGCGCTCCCATCCACGGTCACCGATCTGCACTCTCTCGCGGTACTGCTGTTCTACCTGTTCATGCACGGTCACCCGCTGATGGGCGCGCGCGCCGACTCGTCCTACAGCTGGGACGGTGCCCACGTGTCGGAAACCGAGTTGCTGGTCCACAATTTCGGCCTGAACCCGCTGTTCGTGTTCGACCCTGAGAATCCGTCGAACTCACCGCTGCCCGGCGACCCGATGAACGTCTGGTGGCCTCTCTACCCGGAACATTTCCGGCGGGTGTTCACGCACGCCTTCACCACCGGGTTGCATGACGCATCGTTGCACGGCCGGGTGACCGAGGGAACCTGGCGGCGAGCTCTGCTCCGCCTCAACGACTCCGTGTGGACGTGCCCGCAGTGCCAGGCGGCGTTGCTCTACGACTGCGAGCAGTCCGCTCAGCGCTGCTGGGACTGCCAGGCGGCCCTTCCCGTCCCGCCCCGGCTCACCCTTCCCGGCACCACTTTGGTCCTTGCCGAGGGGGCCGTCGTCACACGACATCACCTCTACCGGGACCGCGACTACCGCACCGCGGAGGCGGCGGTGGAATCGCACCCGGACCCGGCCGCGGGCGTCGTGCTGCGGAACCTGTCGCAGACATCATGGCTGGTGGTACCGGACAGGGAAGAGCCCAAGGTTGTCGCACCCGGTCAGCGGCTGGCGGTCCGGCCGATGGACATCGACTTCCGGGTCGCGCGCGGCCGGATCGTGCTGCAGGACGCCGCACCGGATCTCCTGTGCGCGCCCGGTCGCGGTGCGGGACAGGATAGCTCGCAGCTATGACGGCGCGGATTCCGCCTCGTCCAGTTCTGATCGCCAGCGGTGCAGCGCGCGATCGTAATGCAGCGGGCCCAGCCGGTAGCTGGACAGGTCGAGAGCGCAGAGCTGCTTGTGGGCTTCGGTAGGCAGATCCGGCTCGAGGGCGATACGCAAACCGGTGGCCGGGTCCTGCAGTATCAGCACGGGTGGCTTCCTGGCAGGCGTGCCCGCGGGCGGCTGATAGCGGCCCAGGAGCCGCCCCACCACCCTGGTAAACGTGCGATAAGTGTCCTCCGCGAGCTTCTGGCTCATCGAGGAGAGAAAACCTTGCAGGGGCACGGAGATGAGCAGCAGCCAGCTGAGAGTTTGCGCGTCCCGGCGGGCAGGAACGATCTTCACCTGGGCGGCAACTCCGCATTCGGTCAGCGCGGCCAGGATGAGTTCCTCGTCGTCTTCGGTAACCCGGCCATCATGGAGCACTTCCGCGGCGAGGGCCGGCGGCCCACCCGAACCGGCTGCGGACGGCACAGCGGAGTGGTCATCCATCGGCGGGGTCCTCAAGCTGCCACACCTGGGCACAATAGTGACGGGTGATCGTCGCGAGTTGGCGGCCATCGGGGCTGAACAGCGCCCGGTCCACGATGCCGTCGTGCGGCACGACGAGATACTGTTCGCCGGTGCCGCTGTCCCACACCCGTGCCGTCCGGTCCGCGCAGGCGGTGGCCAGCAGCCCGGCCGGACTGAAGGCAACACCCAGCACCGCATCGCCGTGGGCGATCGCGTGCACCGCCCGGCCGCTGGTCACCTCCCACACCCGCGCGTGCTTATCCCTGCTGGCGGTGGCCAGCAGGCTCCCGTCCGGGCTGAAGGCGACGCCGTAGACCTCACGGTCGTGTCGCAGAGTGAGCAGCGGGCGCCCGGTCGCCGTTTCCCAGACGCGGGCCGCGCCGTCGAAGCTCGCGGTGGCCAGCCGCCGCCCGTCCGGGCTGATCGCCAGGTCATACACCACCCCGTTGTGCGGCAGCGTGTGCAGCCGCCGTCCACTGGCGGTGTCCCACACCCGAGCGGTTGTGTCTTCGCTCGCGGTGACCAGCCGCCGCCCGTCGGGGCTGAAGTCGAGGTCTTGCAACTGGGTCGACGACCAGTTCGCGTGGATCCTGAAGCACCTATTGCCGGTGGCCGCGTCGCAGACGCTGGCGGTCCCGTCGCTGCTGCCAATGGCTACCCGGCGCCCATCCGGGCTGAACGCGACCCCCCGGATCATGAACCCGGTGTGCACCAGGGTGATCTGCGTGCGGCCGGTGGCGACGTCGATGAGCCTGGCCGTCGTTCCGCACGCAACGGCCAGCAGGGTGCTGTCCGGGCTGAAGGCGATGTACCCCGCGTGCTCGGCGATCGGGATCGTGTGCAGCAGCTTCTCGGTGGCCGGCATCCGGCCACGGCGGATGTGCGGCTGCTGCAGGCCGGCCAGCCGGGCCCGTGCCGCCGCGATCACCCCGTCCGGGTCGTCGAACCCCGGATCAAGGGCCGCGATCTTCGCGCCGATCGCCATGACCGCCGCCCATTTCCCGGCCCCGGACAGCCTGCGCGCCTCCGCCGCCAGCCCCGTGATCTCCCGCTGCCGCTGGGCATCGTCCAAGCGGCGCCTCGCATCGCGGTAGTCGGGCGCGGCGGCGAGCAGCGAGGTGAAACTGCTGATCGCCTCATCCCATCGGCCCTCGTCGGCGGCGGCCACGGCGGCGGCGTACGTGGCCGCGATCCGCTGCTGGCGGCGGGCCTGAGGCAGTTTCTGGCCGGTGTCCCGGTAGTCGCGGTCGCGCGCGGCGACGGCTTCGAATGCCTCGACCGCCTCGTCCCAGTGCTCGATGTGATACGCCGCCAGCCCCTCGGTGTACAGCTGGTCGAGCCCGTCCGGCCCTGGCTTGGGGCTGTCCGGCGGCCCGGCGGGGATGCCGAACAGGGCGCCATCCGCTGAGCGGAGATACAACACCGGTGTGCCCCACTCCAGGGTGCCCGGCAAGGTGATCCGCACGGCGTGCCGTGCGTCCGTCACCGCGGTGTCCACGGGGAGGCGGTCAGCCAATCCCTCATAGAATGTGCGGCTGAACTCGACGGCCGCCCGGTCGGTGATGGGAAACTGCATAGCCAGAACGGCGGGAATTCCGCGGCGCAGCAACGCTCCGGCGACGCTGGAGAATGCGTCCAGTTCACTGGCCCGGCCCGTGTCGCACGCATTCAGCACAACAAGCCGAAGTGACTGGTGTTTCTCGACCAGCAAGGCAAGGTCACTGGCCGGAAGCGCATGCGACCGGCCATCCTCACCCGCCAGCAACAGCACACCCTCGCCGGCAACGGTGTCGAAGCCGCCGTGCCCGATAAAATGCAAAACGTGCCACGGGCCTCCGTGCCGCAAAGCGATCTTGAGGTCCCGCCAGCCCTGACCGTCGGCCCAGGCCAGGTCGACCCTCCCGGTAAGGGCCCGGATGGCTTCCGTGAGGCGGCGCCGTTCGTTGTCGGCGGACAGTTCCTGCTGGTCAGCTGGGCTCGCCACCATCCCGAGGACGCGGAGCGGGCCGGGTATGCCCAGTGCCCGCACCGGCTGCAGCAGCTGGGGACGGCGAACTAGAGGCGTGCTCAGGCACACGTAGTCGTCGTCGCCCGGGTCGAACAGGAACTCCCACGGCAGGCAGGCGAGCTCGGCGGGGGCGATCCGCAGCACGATCCGGAGCTGCTCGCCGGTCATCGCTGCCTGCTGGCGCGACGTCAGCAGCAGGCTGTGCACATCCTCGGTGACCAGCGCCCGGTACATCCGGCTGCCCAGCTCCCGTACCGGCTGCTCCTGCCCGGAAAGGCCACGCCGCACGGCCGCTGAGGAGGCGACCACCGCCTCGGGGACGCGCGCCGCGAGCACCCTCATTTCCGTTTCCAGGCGCATTAATGCGGTCGCTTCACCCCCACTTGGCGACCGGACGGTCACCGGATAGCCGCGTTCCCCTGACGCGGCGACATCAATCTCGAAATCAACCGTCACTGGCACCCCCCCACGGCGCACTCCGATGCGAGCCCGACACTGATCCCTAAGTTATCCTACGCCCACGGCGGAGTTCCGGCCTGAGCATAAAGCAGGCTGGCAAATCGGCGAATAGCTCAGGACGGTCGTTGTCGCCGGTGTTATATATGTGGCGGCTAATCGTGCCGTCGGCCAATACGCTGCCATTCCCGCCGGATATCGAGCCCGCCTGAGCCGGGGCCAGGCCGGCCTCGGGACCGCCTCGGGCGGCCCCGGAATCGCCACCGCGAGCCCACGTGCAGAATGGACAGCATGACTGAGCCCACGAGCCCGCCTGCGGAGATTGCCTGGCACGAGTCCGGCAAGTACGAGGACATCCGGTACGAGACCACCGACGACGGCATCGCGAAGATCACGATCTGCCGTCCCGAGGTGCATAACGCGTTCCGGCCGCAGACCCTGATCGAGATCTCGCACGCCCTGAACGAGGCGCGCGAGGACGAGTCCATCGGCGTCATCATCCTGACCGGCGAGGGCGGCAAGGCCTTCTGCTCCGGCGGCGACCAGCGGGTGCGCGGCGACAGCGGTTACCAGGCCGATGAGAACAGCACGGGCCGCTTCCACGTCACCGACCTGCACGTGCAGATGCGGCGCACGCCCAAGCCGATCGTGGCCATGGTGGCCGGCTGGGCGATCGGCGGGGGGCACGTCCTGCAGCTGGTGTGCGACCTGGCCATCGCCGCGGACAACGCCAGATTTGGGCAGGTCGGGCCCAGGGTGGGGTCGTTCGATGGCGGGTTCGGGGCCTCGCTGCTCACGCAGCTGGTGGGCGCGCGCAAGGCCAAGGAGATCTGGTTCCTGTGCCGCCAGTACGACGCGCAGCAGGCGCTCGACATGGGCCTGGTCAACACGGTGGTCCCGCTAGCCGGCCTGGAGCAGGAGACCGTGAAGTGGTGCCGCGAGATGCTGGCGCTCTCCCCGTTCGCGCTGCGCCTGATGAAGGCGAGCTTCCACGCGGCCGAGGACGGCTACGCGGGCATCCAGCAGCTGGCCCACGACGCCAACCTGCTGTTCTACGGCTCCGAGGAAGCCAAAGAAGGCCGGGAAGCCTTCAAGGCCAAGCGCGCCCCCGACTTCGCCCGCTTCCCCCGCCGCCCCTAACGCGGGGCTTCCTCGTCCGGTGGGGGCGGGCGGGGGCCCCCGATGCACCACGTGAACAGCATTGGCAACGGCCAAACCCGGGCTGCGGACCGCTGGGGATGGCGTCCCCGTATCGCCCCGACCGTGTGATCTCCGTGCCTGGATTACTTCAGCCGAGCCGCTCGAGGATATGGTCGCCGACCCTGATGGCGTTGGCCATCGCGGTAAGGGCGGGGTTCACCGCGCTGATGCTCGGGAAGATACTGGTGTCAGCCACGTAGAGGTTGTCGAGTTCATGGGCCCGGCAGTTGGGGTCGAGCACGGACGTCGCCGGGTCGGCGCCGAAGCGCACGGTCCCGGCCTGGTGCGCGCAGCCGGCGACGGGGATGTCGGTTTTCATGTACGCGAACCGGTGGGCCATGTGATTTTCGTGCATGCCGAGTGAGCCGAGCATCGACTTGAGCTGGTGGTACAGCCGCTTGGCCGCGGTGGGGTTACTCGGCGTGTACAGGATATGGACGTTGCCGTCCGGGCCGAGGGTGACCCGGTTGTCTGGCTGCGGCAGGTCCTCGGTGGACAGCCAGAAGTCCACGGCGTGCTCGGCGACGTCGCGCAGCGCCCAGCTGGGCGCGAACTTGGTCTCGAGGGGCTTCTCGCCGCGGAACATCGCCGCCTGCGACTTGCCGATCATCTGGATGTTGCCCATCGGATAGTCGAAGTCCGGGCCGCTGAAGTAGAAGTCGTTGACGCCGAGGGTCTTCTGGAACACGGTCGGGTTCGGGTCCTTGGACAGGGCGAGCACCGCCTGGCTGTCGTGGTACATGAAGTTGCGGCCGACCTGATCGGAGCTGTTGGCCAGCCCCTGGGGATGCTTGTCGTTGGCCGAGGCCAGCAGCAGCTTGGCGGAGTTCGCCGCACCGCAGGAGACGACCACGATGTCGCCGGCGTACGCTTGCGTCTCGCCATCCCGCTCGACCACCACCTCGGTGACCGCGGTGCCGGCCGGGTTGGTTTCCAGCTTCACCGCCCGCGCGTTCCGCAGCAGCGTGACGTTGGCGTGCTCGAGGGCGGGGCGGACGCCGAGCACCTCGGCGTCGGACTTGGCGTGCAGCGGGCACGGGAAGCCGTCGCAGTCCGCGCAGCGCACACAGATGCTGAACGGCAGGTTCGCCTCGTTGACCAAGATGCCGCACGGCGCGTGGAACGGGTGATATCCCGCCTTGGCCAGGTCGTCGGAGAGCTGCTGAATCCGGGGCTCATGGGAGACCGCGGGGTACGGGTAGGGTGCGCTGGCCGGCGGCTCAGTCGGGTCCTCGCCGCGCGCGCCGTGCACCTGGTACATCGTCTCGGCGGCGGTGTAGTACGGCTCCATGTCCGCATACGAGATGGGCCAGGCCGGCGACAGGCCGTCGTGGTGGTGAATTTCACCGAAGTCCTGCTCGCGCATCCGGTAGAGCGCGGCGCCGTACAGCTTGGTGGCGCCGCCGACGAAGTAATGCACCTGCGGCTGGAAGAAGGCCTTGCCCTTCGCGTCGTACCAGCTGTCGGGCGAGATGTAACGGCCTTTGACGAACACGTCCTCGGTCGACCAGTTGGCCGGCTCGCGGGGCAGCCAGTCGCCGCGCTCGAGCAGCAGGATGCGCTTGCCTGACGGGGCGAGGTGGCGGGCGAGCGTGCCGCCGCCCGCCCCGGTTCCGATCACGATGACGTCGTAATGCTCACTCATGTCTTAGCTCTTTCCGGGCGGGGAGGCGATGGGCGCCGGGGTGCCAGGCGTGATGTCGCCCGTCGGGCCCGGCGCGGCCGGCGGGGACGCGGCGGGCGGAGGTCCCGTCACGAACTGGTCCCGGCTGACGCGCCGGCGGAATACGTAGTAGGTCCAGCTCTGATAGGCGAGTACCAGCGGCAGGAAGATGATGACGACCACGGTCATCGCCTTGAGCGAATAGGGGTTGGACGCCGTGTTATGCACGGTGAGGTTGTCGGCCGGGCTGGTGCTCGACACCATCACGTTGGGGTACAGGCCGACGAAGATCGAGACGACGCAGGCCGCCATCGTGATCGTGGTCGCGGTGAAGGCGAAGCCGTCGCGGCACGCGTAGACCAGCCAGACCGCGGCCAGGACGGCGATGATGGCGAGCAGCTCAAGCGGCCGGAGAAAGAAGGTGGTGCTGGACGTCACGTGCGTCCAGATGGCGAAGCCCGTGACCGCGGCAGCGGTGAACGGAGCCACCGTGCGGGCGATCCGCCGGGAACGTTCGTGCATGTCGCCGGTGGTTTTGAGGGACAGGAACGTCGCGCCGTGCAGCAGGCAGATCAGCACCAGGGTGACCCCGGTGAACAGCGCGTAAGGCTGCAGCAGGGTCCAGAACGACCCGGTGTAGTTCTGGGCGGAATTGATGGGCAGTCCGTGCAGCAGGTCGCCGAGGCCGACGCCGATCAGCAGCGGGGCCAGCAGGCTGCCCACGATCAGCAGCACGTCCCAGGTGCGCCGCCAGCGGGCCGCGTCGCGCTTGCCGCGGTACTCGAAGGCCACGCCGCGGATAATCAGTGACGCCAGCAGCAGGACCAGCGCGAGGTAGAGCGCGGAAAACATGGTCGCGTACCAGCCGGGAAACGCCGCGAACATGGCCGCCCCGGCCACGATCAGCCAGACCTCGTTGCCGTCCCACAGCGGCCCGATGGTGTTGATGGCGGCCCGGCGGCCGGCCTCATCCTGGCCGACCAGGCTGTGCAGCATGCCGACGCCGAAGTCGAACCCCTCGAGGATGAAAAACCCGGTCCACAGGATCGCGATGACGATGAACCAGAACGGCACCATGATGACCTCAGTACTGAACGGCTGGTACGGGCGCGTCGGCCTCGGCTTCGGCGCGCGGGGGCGGGAGCTGGTCGCGTGAGTAGCGCAGCATGAGCAACAGGTCGACGGTGCCGAGCGTGCCGTACAGCAGGACGAATCCCACCACGCTGATCCACAGCCAGGTGGTGCTCACGGTCGGCGAGATCCCGTTCTTGGTGAGCATGATGCCCTGCACGATCCAGGGCTGCCGGCCGCTCTCGGTCAGCAGCCAGCCCGCGGTGTTCATCAGGAACGGCAGCACCGCAGCCCATACCGCCACCCACAGGAACCACCGGGATGTCGCGAGTTTCTCGCGCCGGAGCAGCCAGAGCCCCCACAGGGCGATCAGCAAGACCAGGGCACCGAGATAGGCCATGACCCGCATGGACCAGTACTGGATGAACACGTCCGGCACGTAGTAGCCGGGCCCGAACTGCTTGCTGTACTGCGACTGAAGCGGGTTGAGGCCGACCACCTTGCCGTTCCAGTGGTTGGTGGCCAGCAGGGACAGCAGGTGCGGGATCTCGATGATCTGGGTCGGGGTCTGGTCCTGGTTGCCGCCGCCGATCTGGAACAGCGAGAACGAGCATGGCTGGCAGGTGGTCCACTGCGCCTCGGCGGCCGCAATCTTCATCGGCTGGTACCGGCCCTCGATCACCCCGAGCTCGTCGCCGACCAGCAAGGTGAACAGCATGGCCGGGACCAGGACGATAAGCGCCAGCCGCGCCGACCGGGTGAACACCTCCCGGTCGCCGCCGTGCCTGAGCTGCCACGCGGAGACCGCCAGCATGATGACGGCGCCGGTGACCAGCGACACGAAGATGACCTTCGAGTATCCCCACACGAACACCGGGTTGGTGAACACCGCCCAGAGGTCGTCCAGCTGGGGCTTCCCGCTGACCATCTTGTAGCCAACCGGGTGCTGCATCCAGGAGTTGGCCGCCAGGATGAACGCCGCCGACAGCATGCTGCCCAGCGTGACCAGCCAGATCGTGGCCAGGTGAAGCCGCCGGGACAGCTTGTCCCAGCCGAATAGCCACAGCCCGAGGAACGTCGACTCCAGGAAGAAAGCGGCCAGTCCCTCCATGGCCAGCGGGGCGCCGAAGATGTTCCCGACCAGGCGCGAGTACGCGCCCCAGTTCATCCCGAACTCGAACTCCTGCACGAGGCCGGTCACCACGCCGATCGCGACGTTGATGACCAGCAGCGTGCCGAAGAACTTGGTCAGCCGCAGGTACTCGTCGCGCTTGGTCCGGTACCACGCCGTCTGCAGCAACGCGGTCAGAAAGGCCAGCCCGATCGTCACCGGAACGAAAAAGAAATGGTTGATCGACGTAAACGCGAACTGCCACCGCGCAAGGTCGAGCGCCATCCGTACCTCCTCCGGTCGCTAAAGCTTCGGAGCGGTTGGCCGCGCGTGAAACGGCAGCCGCCGGTCAGGAAACCCATCCTGGCCGCAGGACAATGACCATCACTTTGGCCGTGGCGGCGCGGCCTGGCATCACCCTGCCTGGGTGATTACCCCCGCCGCGGTCCAGCCGGCCCCAGCGATCCACCCGGCCCCGTGGCCGCGCGCAGATCACCCAGCGGGGGTGAAGAAACCGGGAGCCGCTACCGCCAGATTGGGCACGTGAGCGAACGCAATGAGGTGATCGTCCGGGCACGAGGCCGACAAGCTCTACGTCGTGGACACGAGCCTCTTCCCCAGCATCGGAGTCATGAACCCCGCGCTCACAGCCATGGCGAACGCGATCCGCGTCGGCGACCAGCTGCTGAGCCGGATGGCCTGAGCGCCTGGGTCATCGACGACGAAATGAGGGCAAATGCCTGACGTTCCTGTCCAGACCGCAATGGGGCAGGCCCAGATGAGCCTGTTCCCGCCGATCGCCGATTACGCATTCCTGTCGAACTGCGAGCAGAGCTGCCTGATCGCGCCGAACGGTGCGGTCGAATGGCTGTGCCTGCCGCGCCCGGATGCCCCGAGTGTCTTCGGCGCGCTGCTGGACCGGACCGCGGGCATGTTCCGCTTCGGTCCCACCACTACGCAGGTTCCGCAGCATCGCCGGTACGTGCCCGGGACGATGGTGCTGGAAACGACCTGGCAGACCCCGACGGGCTGGATGACCGTCCAGGACTTCCTGGCCATCGGCCCGGTCCAGCACGAGGGACGGCGGCCGGACTACCATCGGGCTCCGGCTGATTTCGGCGCCGTGGGCGCGCTGGTCCGGATCGCGACGTGCATCAGCGGCCGGGTCGAGGTCATCGTGAACTGCGGCCCGCTCTTTAACTACGGGACCGTCGGCGGCACATGGAGCTATTCCGGTAGCGGGTACGACGCGATGACCATCGTCCCCGCGGAGGGGGACGTGCAGCTTGACCTGGCCGGCACCATCCCGCTCGGCGTGCTGGGCGCCCGCTGTTACGGCCGCACGACGCTCACCCAGGGCCAGTCGGCATTCGTCGCCTTGTCCTGGGGAGACGCCCGGGTCCCGGCGAACCAGGACGAGGCGTTCAGCGCGCTGAAGACCACGGTCGACTACTGGCGTGACTGGCTGAGCTCGGCCAAGGTTCCCGACCATCCGTGGAAGCCCTACCTCGATCGCAGCGCCCTGACCCTCAAGGGGCTCAGCTACGCCCCCACCGGCGCCATCATGGCCGCGGCGACGACCTCGCTGCCGGAAACGCCCGGCGGGGCGCGCAACTGGGACTACCGCTTCACCTGGATCCGGGACTCGTCGTTCATGCTCCGCTCGCTGTATCACCTGGGCTTCGACTGGGAGGCGGTCGAGTACTGGGGGTTCGTCCTGGACGCGGTTACCGCGGGGGATCTCAACCGCCGGCCCGAGCTGCAGATCATGTACGGCATCGCCGGGGAACGCGACCTGACCGAACACACGCTGGACCACCTGTCCGGGTGGCGCGGGGCCCGGCCGGTCCGGGTCGGCAACGGCGCCTGGAATCAGCAGCAGCACGACGTGTGGGGCATGATCATCGACGCCCTCGACATCCAGTTCCACCGGGCGGCCTCCCAGATCGCGGCGCCGGTGTGGGAAGGACTCGCCACCTTCGTGGACGCCGCCCTGCAGCACTGGCGTGAGCCGGACCAGGGCATCTGGGAGGTCCGCGGCGACCCGAAGCACTTCACCGCGTCGAAGGTGATGTGCTGGGTGGCGGCCTCGCGCGGCGCCGATCTCGCCGAGCAGCGGGGCGCGGCCGACCGCGCCAAGCGCTGGCGGGCAGGCGCGGACGAGATGAAGGCCGAGATCCTGGACAAGGGAGTGTCCGACCGGGGCGTGTTCCGGCAGCACTACGAGACCGACGATCTCGACGCCTCACTGCTGCTGCTGCCCATCATGGGATTCCTGCCCCCCGACGACAAGCGCATCGCCTCGACCGTGCTGGCCATCGCCGACGAGCTGACCCAGGACGGCCTGGTCTTGCGGTACAAGGTAGAGGGAACCGACACCGGGTTCGAGGGTGCGGAAGGCACCTTCACGATCTGCTCCTTCTGGCTGGTGACCGCGCTGACCATGATCGGCGAGACCGAGCGCGCGCACGCCCTGTGCCAGAAGCTGCTGTCGTTCGCCGGGCCGCTGATGCTTTACGCCGAAGAGATCGACGCGACGACCGGCCAGCACCTCGGCAATTTCCCGCAGGCGTTCACGCACCTGGCGCTGATCGAGGCCGTATCGCTGCTCATCGAGTCCGACCACGCAGGCAACACCGGCCCTTCATACAACCCGCCCCCCGTTATATAGAGGCGAAACCCGGCACCAGCCCCAACCGCTCGGTCAGGTGGGGCTGGTGCCGGGTGCCGTGGGGCGGGTGCCGGGCGTCGTGATCAGGGCGGTAGTTTCCTCGGTGCGCTCGGGCAGGAGCAGCAGCGCGCCGGCGAGGAAGCACAGCGCACCGATAAAGGTGCCCAGATTCGACCGCTCGGCGTTGCGCAACTGGCCGGTCGCCGGGTCGATGTAGCCGGCGACCGCGGACACGCCGAAGGCGGCGGAGCCGACCAGGTTGAGCAGCGTGATCCACCAGGACCACGACCGGGGGTCCCAGGCCGTCCAGCCGTGGCAGACCTCGAACCAGGCCAGGGCGCTGGCTACCAGAAAGCAGACGGAGCCAATGGCGTCGGGCCGCCATACGTGCTGGTGGGCGGCGGTGGCGGTCAGGTCGACCCGCACCGCGTTCCCGGTGCTGACGTTGAAGAGCAGGGTCCCGGCCAGCTGCACCGCGGACGCCCACCAGTCGATCCGGCGGGGCTGGAAAACGAAGAAGCGCCGCCGGGTCGCGGGCGGCTGCTGACTAGCGTCCACGGCTTCCCGGTAGGTCAGAAATCCCGCCGCGGTGAAGAACAGTGAGCCGATGAAGAAGGTCACCGCGTCCCAGCGGGCCCCGACGGCGCTGGCGTAGCCGGGGAGGGCGCCGACGGCGAACAGCAGCGACCCCACCGCGAACAGGACAGCGATCCACCAGCCCCGGGCCTGGGGGGCCCACCACGTCGAGCCGACGCCGGAGGCGCGCAAGTGCTTGCGGTGACGCCGCGAATCCCAGCGAGCGACCACACCGTCCGGGCGGACGTGATCGACGAACGTCACGAACGGGCCGACGCGGCCCCGCCGGTCTTCCCGGTCCTGCACGGACATCGCGGGCCCCATCTGCTCCGGACCGGCGCCTGCGCCGTCGTCCCTGGGTACACGGTGTCTCAGCCGCCCGGGCGGCTGAATCACCCTCCCGGGGTGAACCGTGGTGAACTGCGGTGAACCGGGAGGCAGGAGCGTAGCTGAGTGGACAAGGTCCAAGCACCCCGTCACCGTGCCCATGTCGAAAGAAGAATCGAGCGGGTTCAGCCACCTGTAACGGGCTGCCGTCGGCCTTCTTGATCGGGCACGGCGAGCGGGGCGCGCTGTGGGGCCCTTTCCGGGTGGGTGTCACTACCGTGGCCGGAAAGGGCCACCACAAGAATCGGTTACGAGACTGACCGTTGGCTTAAAGAAACCCGTCGGTAACCTGTACCTTACTACTAAGTAACCTGTGGGACTGGCGGGCAAGGAATTGTCGCTGGGGGTGCGGGGAACGCGGGTCGGATAGCACGTGCCCACCTTGCCGAGCTGTTCGCGGGCGTGCGGCCCAGCGGGTGGATGTTGCCGGGGAGGGCGACGGTGGCGCGGGCATCCGGGGCGGCCCGGGCCGCGGTGGTGGTGGCTTGGTTGCTGGTCATGGCTGGGTCTTGCCTACCGCGTCGCGCAGGACGTCGCCGAGGGGGCGGACGGCGCCGTGGCGGCGCAGGATCAGGTCGGCGATCAGGCCGGTCCAGCCGGTTTGGTGGAAGGCGCCGATCGCGGCGCCGTTGTCGCCGTGGAAGTATTCGCTGAAGATCAGGTTGTCTTTCCAGGCCGGGTCGGTCTGCATTTTCTCGGTCCCGCCGAAGCAGGCCCGGCGCCCGTCCGGGTCTTTGGTGAATAGCGAGATCAGCCGGTCCTGCAGGTCGGCGATGATCAGGTCCAGGGTGAGCCGTTTGCCTGAGCCGGTCGGGTATTCGATCTCGAAGTCATCGCCGTAGAACCGGTAGTAGCGCTCGAGGGATTCGACTACCAGGTAGTTGACCGGCATCCAGATCGGGCCGCGCCAGTTGGAGTTGCCGCCGAACATGGAGGTGGTCGACTCGGCCGGCTCATAGTCGATGGAGGACTGGTAGCCCTGGGCGTCGAACTGGTAGGGGTGATCGCGGTGGTAGGCCGACAGCGCCCGCAGCCCGTGCGGGGACAGGAACTCGGCTTCGTCGAACAGCTTGGCGAATAGCCGTTCCAGCTGGGCGGGCCGGGCCACCGACAGCAGCAGCCGCTGGGCGGCCCCCTCGCCGCGCAGCTGGGGGGTCTCGGCCAGTTTCTGGATGTCCCCTCCGGCCTGCTTCTGCAGGAACCGCGAGAAGTTCTTGTTCATGGTCAGCGTCTGGTGCAGCATGTCGCCGTCGAGGACCGCGGCGGCCAGCGCCGGGATGATCCCGACCATGGAATGGGTCTTGACCGGGACGGTGTAGCCGGACGGGGTGACCAGCCGGTCATAGAACAGCCCGTCGGTCTCGTCCCACAGGCCTTGTTCGTCCAGCGCGGTGCGGATGCCGGCGAAATGCTCCATGAACTTCAGTACCAGGTCCTGCCCTAGCTGCTGCTGCTGGCCGGACCGGTTCAGCACGGCCGCGATCGTGCCCAGCGCCAGCGCGTAGGCGCCCATCCAGCCGGTGGCGTCGGACTGTTCCAGGATGTAGCCGGCGGGCAGGTGGGACCGGTCGATCGGGCCGATGTTGTCCAGGCCGAGGAAGCCGCCCTCGAACACGTTGTTGCCGTTGGCGTCCTCCCGGTTCACCCACCAGGTGAAGTTGACCAGCAGCTTGGCGAAGACCCGGGACAGAAAACCGAGGTCGCGGGCGCCGTCGATGGCCCAGACCTGCAGCGCCGCCCACACGTGCACCGGCGGGTTGACATCCCCGAAATCCCACTCATACGCCGGCAGCGCCCCCTGCGGGTGCTGGAACCACTCCCGGCAGATCAAGATCAGCTGGTACTTGGCGAACGCCGGGTCCAGGTGCGCCAGCGTGACCGTGTGGAAGGCCAGGTCCCAGGCGGCGAACCAGGGATACTCCCACTTATCCGGCATCGAGATGATGTCGAACCCGTCAAAGTTGCGCCACCGGGAGTTCCGCCCGCCCTTGCGCACCTCCGGCGGGGCCGGCTGGCCCGGGTCCCCGTCCAGCCAGCGGGCAACGTCGTAGTAGAACAGCTGCTTGCTCCACAGCATGCCCGCGGACGCCTGCCGCAGCACCAGCGCCTCATCCGCGCTCGCGCTGGCCGGCGTCAGCCCGGCGTAGAACTCATCGGCCTCCGCCTTGCGCTGGGCCATCACCTGATCGAAGTCCTTGCCCAGCGGGTCCGCCTGCGCCCTGGCACGCTGCTTCCCGCCCGCGGCGGCCGGCCGCAGCCGCAGCCGCAGCTCGGCGGTCTGCCCGGCCGGCACACTGACCTGGTACCAGAACGCGCATTTGGTGCCGGTGCCGACCGGGTTGACCGTGGCCGCGCCGTGCACCACGTGATCGTTGATACCGTCCTTGGGATACGGCGTGACCGGCTCACCGCCGTACAGCCCGGCGAAATTGGTCTCGTTCTCGCAGAACAAAAGCTGCGGGCCGGCCCCATCCGGGCCGGCCGCGGCGAGCAGCTCCATCGCGCCCGCGAACGGATGATCGATCGCCACCGACCGGTCACCGGAGGCCCGCAGCTCCGGCCGCGGCTCGTCATCCCCCCACGACCAGGTGTTGCGGAACCACGCCGTCGGCAGCACATGCAGCGTGCTGGCCTCCGGCCCGGCGTTGGTGACCTGGACCGCCATCAGCAGGTCATCCGGGCTGGCCTTGGCGTAATGCACCTCGGTGACCCAGTACCGGTCACCGCCGAACACGCCGGTATCCAGCAGCTCATACTCCGGCTCATACCGGCCCCGGCGAGCATTGGTGTCGATCAGGTCCTGATAAGGGTACGGGCCTTGCGGATAGTGGTAACGCCACCGGTTCCAGGCATGGCTGGGCACCGCATCCAGATACCACCAGTACTCCTTCACGTCCTCGCCGTGATTGCCCTGCGGGCCGGTCAGCCCGAACGGGCGCTCCTTCAAGATCGGATCCCGCCCATTCCACAACGCCAGCGAAAGGCACAGCCGCTGCTCGATATCACAGAACCCGGCCAGCCCATCCTCCCCCCACCGGTACGCCCGCGACCGCGCCTGATCATGCGGCAGATGATCCCACGCGTTCCCGTCGGCACTGTAATCCTCCCGCACCGTCCCCCACTGCCGCTCACTCACATACGGCCCCCACCGGTACCACTCCGTACCCTCCTCCCGCAGCCCATCCTCCAGCCGCCCAAACCCAGCCACCCGATCCCGCTCAGCACCCACCGCCGACCCCTTCGCCTCGATGTACGGAAATTCGTGTGGTGCCGGCCTCAGGAACAGACGTGGTCGTGGCGAACTGACGTTCATGGCCGGTCCCAATGTCTTTCTAGGTGGGTGGGCCGCATTAGCTCATCACCTATTGCGGGTGATGATTCCGGCCTCCGGCTCGGCCCACATTGAGGATGTGAGCTAGCGGCACATGAACCGTTGACCAACGACGGCCGACCGGCGACCGGAGGCTGGCGTGACGACAGCACAGATCCTGACCGGATTCGGCCTGATTATCCTGCTGGCGGTCGGCTCTCAGGTGGTGGCCAGCCGGCTGCGCATCCCCGGGCTCATCGTGCTACTACCGGCCGGTTTCACCGCGGGCGCGCTGACCAGGACGTCGACCCGCAGAAGCTGCTTGGCGCGGCGTTCCAGCCGCTGGTGTCCCTGGCGGTGGCGATCATCCTTTACGACGAGGGCCTGGGCCTCGATCTGCGCAAGCTCAGGGGCCACACCCGCAAGGTGGTGATTGCCCTGAGCCGGATGAGGCCGGCATCACCTGTGCCGGGTGATCCTGTAATCCACTAAGGGTCTCCGTGTCCCTTTCGTTTGGTCCGGAGCGGACCGGGCCTGATGGTCCGGCGAACCCGGCAGGGCCTGCTCGTGCAAACGGCGTACCTCCAGGACCTGTACGCCGAGCACCTCGAGCCGGGCCAGCAGCCCATGCAGGGCCGCCTGATCGGGCAGCCGGCCGTGCACCACGGTCGCCACCGGTTCGACTGAGGCGATCAGGTTCTCGAAGTCGAGCAGGGCTTCGGGCGGCAGGATGCCAGTGATGCGAATCTCGTACGAGGAGGATGTCACCCGGGCCCCCAATCGATCGGAAGTGGCGGTGCCCGTCGGTCTCCATAGTGGGGCGGCACGGCCCGCTGCGCGCCACTCATGGCGGGTGACTTCCTCACGACGGGGGTGACTTCGCGGGGAGGCCGGGGGAACGGTCCGAGTCGGCCGAGGCCGGGTCCGCCGCGGGCTGGGGGGCCGCCGTGGCGGGCACATCGGCAGCGGCTTGCGGGACCGCCGTAACGGCCGGGTCGGCGGTCTGTGAGCCTGCAGCGGCGGCCGGGCTGGCGGGCTCCGGTCCGCCTGCGGCAGCCCGGTCAGGGGCCGGATTGGGGGTGAGCCGGGCGGAGAGGACGTAAGCCACCACAACGGCCACGATCACCAGCGGCATGACGGCCAGGCCGTCCGAGGCCAGCAGCAGGGAGGCCAGCAGGACGGAGGTCAGCGGCAGCCTGAGCATGACGACGGACATCGCGGCGATCCCCATGGCAACGCCGTCGACGAGCGGCAGCCCCGGCAGGTGCGACAGTGCAACCCCGCCCGCCGCCCCCAGGAACAGGGCCGGGAACGTCGGTCCGCCGCGGAAGCTGCTCAGCGAGACCCCATAGGCCAGCCCCTTGCAGGCCAGGAGCAGCAGCAGCGCGCCCACGGTGTAGCTGGCGCTATGGGCGATGAACGGGCCGAGGGCGGACTGCCCGGAGAACAGCACCTCGGAGGAGCCTTTTCCGGTGCCGGCGGCGAACGCGATGGCCAGGCCCGCGACGGCCAGGCCCACCATCGGCGTGATGAGGAGGATCCGCCGCTCGACGTAAGGCCGCAGGAACAGGCCGAGCCAGCGGATCGCGAGGCCGAGCGGAACCGCCAGCACCCCGATGGCCAGGGCCCAGAGGAACTCCCCGATCGTGGGCGCCCCGACGTGCGGAAGGCCGGGGATGGCCAGCGAAAACGTGCCCAGCCCAGTCCAGGCGTCCAGGCCGACGAACACGAGCGAGCCGACCCCGGCGGCCAGCAGGCCCGGGACCAGCACCACCTGCATCATCGCCCCGCCGAGGCCCGAGGCCTCCATCAGGAGGAACGCCCCGGTCAGCGGCGACCCGAGCAGCGTGCTGATGGCGGCGAAACTGCCGGCCGCGGCAACCGCCGCCTGGGTCCGGGCTGGAGCGTCCCGCTTCACAAGCTTGACCGCGAGGACGCCGAGGCCGCCGCCCAGGGCGATCAGGGGTCCCTCGGGGCCGAGCACCACGCCCAGGCTCAACGTCGCGAACGCGGCCAGCACGATGCCCGGAAGCTCCCGGAGGGACGGCGGCCCCGCGCCGGCCTTGAACCCGTCGGCGGGCGAGTGGCCGCCCTTGCCGGGCAGGTACTTGATGGTCAAGGCCACCAGCACCCCGGCCAGCAGCAGCGGCAGAATGGGCCACCACAGCGGCTCGGCGTGGAAGCCCACGCCCTTGGGCAGGTCAGTGAAGATCCAGCCCTGCATCTTGCTGACCAGCGCGAGGAAGAAGTAGGCCACCGTGGAGACCGGCGCGCCGATGATCGCGGCCACGACCAGCAGGACGATATAGCTGCGGGACCGCAGTAGCGCCAGCGGATCGGGCGGGCTGCTCACCGGGCTTCCTCCCTGGACGGCGCGTGGCGGTGCCGATGCTAGCTGGGTGCACCGCCACGGAATCGCGAATGGACCGCAGCACGCGGTCGCTGAATCAGCCGCCGAGGAGCTTGGCCTTGGCGGCCGTGAATTCGTTGTCGGTCAGCGCGCCCTGCTGGTGCAGGGCGTCGAGCTGGTTCAGCTGGTCGAGCAGCGAGGGCCCCGCGGCCGGGGCGGGCTCCTGCGGCCCGTACGCCTGCTGAGGAGGCGCCTGCTGAACTGGGGTCTGCTGCTGTTCAAGGTCGTTGAGCCGGGCGTTCTGGTCGGCCTCTTGCTGGGCCTGGTTCGCTGCTTTGTTTGCGGAGCTGCGGCCGACGGCGTACGCGCCGCCACCAACTACCGCCGCGCGCAAGAGCGGGCGCCGTCTGAGCATTGCTGCCTCCTCCTGGGAATCAAATCAACCTGCGGTCTAACAGGGTCCTATACGTCGTCGGGCAGCTCGAGGCCGAGGGCCAGCATGAGTTCGGGGGCGGCGGCCATGGCCCTGGGCCCGCCCACCTGAGGCAGGATCGCGCGCAGCACGCCCATCAGGTCCTCCGGCGTGGCGCCCGCGGCCAGCGCGTTGGCGACCTGCCACACGTACGAGGCGGGCGGGGCGTCGAGCGCGATGAGGGCGGCGATCTTGACGAGCGAGAAGGTGCGGGCATCCAGGCCGGTGCTGGCCTGCTCGCTCTCCCGGTACGCCAGAACCTCCCCCAGGACTGCCTGGTCGCCGACGGCCAGGGCGGTCAGTATGTCGACAGTCGCGGCATCGACTTCGGCCTTGACGGGCATTGTCATGATCAGACTCCTTCGGTCTCCGAACGCTGAGCGAGTGGCTCACTCGGGCCATCACCACGGCCTAACTGTCACCCTGACTCGCAGGCAGCGCTTCACCCGCAGCGAATGATCCGGGCCGGCCTGGTCAGCCACTCACGAGGCCGAGGATGCCGTTGATGGCTACGATCAGGCCGCCCACGAGCAGGACGGCGATGAGTATCTTGTTGCCGTTCGCGCGCAGCCAGCCGTTGAAGGCCGTCAGGTAACGCGTCGTCACGCCGGGCGCGAAAATGTGCACCAGCAAAGGCAGCCACACGAGCGCCGCATTGATCACGACGACGACGATGATGGCCACCGTGGTGAGTTCGACGTCGGCGTTGGCCGTGGCGATCACCTGAACCGCCGCGATGAACGTGATACCCGGCGCGAACAGGAGCAGACCGACGGCAAACGCGCTGCCCGGGGCGGGATTGGCGATCATCCTCGAGACGAGCCCCTGCTTGGCGTTGTCGGGATCGGGCTGTTTCGGTTTCCGCCGGGCGAGGACGGCACCCGCCGCGAGCATCAGCAGGCCGAGGCCGAGCCGCAGACCATAGCGGGGCGTGCGCTGACTGTGATGATCCAGACCGGTGTTGCGCAGAATCGCGATCACCACCAGGCCCATTATCAGGCTCATGACGATCGCGCCGACGAGGTAGGCCGCGCCGACCAGCCGGGGCCGGGCGGAGCCGAGGTAGACGGCGGACACCAGCAGGGTCGTCGGGGACAGCGCGGCCAGCAGCGCGAGCCCGGCCGCCTGCAGGATCACAGGCCGCCCGCCATCCCCGGCTGAGCGGGCGGGGCGGGCGGACTGGGTGGAGCGGGCGGGGTGGGCAGCCGGGCGCCGATCAGTTCGATCAGTTCGATCACGAGCACCGATACCGGCGCCAGCAGGCAGCCGATCACGACGAGGATCGTGGCCACCGTCGGCCGCCAGCTAAAGTAGCCGTGCTTGCGCCGGGCCCGTTCGGCGCGCTCATCCGGGCCGAGACCTGACCCTGCGGAGGCAGGAGCTGTTCCGTGGTCGACGTCAGACAACGGTCATCCTCCCGGCCGAATGCGCTCCCGGCTCCCGCCGCCGATCGCGGCGGTACGCCAGGCGTTTGATGGCTCGATTCGCTCACCATCTCGCACCTGGCCGTGGCGCGCTTCACCCGGCCAGGGTGAGTTGTCCGCTGCGATAGGACCGCATCATCGGCTGTATGAGCATCGGCGGGAGCACGGCGCTGACTGCCCGCCCGGCGGAGCCCAGGAAGAATCACGGGCCGGTTGATCCGCGGCTGCTGCGTTACGCCCGGGCCGCCCGCGGCTACCTGGTCCTGACCGTGGCCCTCGGACTGGCCGGGACAGCGCTGATACTGGCCCAGGCCGGCCTGCTCGCCCACGCTCTGGCCACCGCCGCCCGCGGCGACGTCGCGGCCGCGCTGGCGGGCACCCTCGTAGCGCTGCTCATCGTGGTGGGGCTGCGGACGGCGGTGAACTACGGCGGGGAGGTGACCGCGCTCCGCGCGGCCGCGACCGTCAAATCGCAGCTGCGCGGCGCGCTCACCGCCCGGGCGCTGCGGCTCGGTCCTGGGTGGCTGGGTGGCCAGCGGGCGGGTGAGATCGCCACCCTGAGCACCCGGGGCCTGGACGGGCTGGACTCCTATTTCGCCCGCTACCTGCCGCAGCTCGTGCTGGGGGTCCTGGTGCCCATCGCCGTAGTGGCCCGGGTGGCGGTCGCCGACTGGATCTCCGCGGTGGTCATCGCCGTGACGCTGCCGCTGATCCCCGTCTTCGCGGTGCTGGTCGGCTGGCACACCAAGGCGCAGACGCGGCGGCAATGGCGGACGCTGGCCATCCTCGGCGGCCACTTCCTCGATGTGGTGGAGGGCCTGCCCACGCTCAAGGTGTTCGGCCGGGCCCGAGCCCAGGAAGAGGTGATCGCCAAGGTCACGGACGACTACCGGAAAACGACCATGGCGACGTTGCGGGTAGCGTTTCTGTCCGCGCTCGTCCTGGAGCTGGCCGCCGCGGTCGCGACCGCGCTCGTCGCGGTGGAGGTCGGGCTCCGCCTGCTGTACGGCCACCTGGGCTACGAGACGGCCCTCCTGGTGCTGCTCCTCACCCCGGAGGCATTTCTGCCGCTGCGCGCGGTCGGCGCCCAGTTCCACGCGAGCATGGAAGGGGCGGCGGCGGCCGGGCGCGTGTTCGAGATCCTGGACACCCCGGTTTCGGGCGGGCCGCAGGACCTGGCGGTTAACGGGGGCACGCCGGCTGAAGGGCGCCCGGCCGGCCCAGCGGGCTGCGCCCACGATGACGGCGGACCTGCGGATCGATGAGATCAGGCTGGCCGGGATCACCGTGACCTATCCGGGCCGGCCCCGGCCCGCTCTGGACAGGGTCAGCCTCACCGTTGCGCCGGGCGAGCGGATCGTGCTGACCGGGCCGAGCGGCGCGGGCAAGAGCACGCTGCTGGCCCTGCTGCTCCGCTTCCTGATCCCGGCGGCCGGCATCATCGAGGCGGGCGGCGTCGACGTGGCCGCGATGGATCTGGGGCAGTGGCGGCGGCAGATCGCGTGGGTACCGCAGCAGCCGTACCTGTTCAGCGGAAGCGCGGCCGACAACATCGCGCTCGGCGAGCCCGATATGAGCCGCGACGCCATCGTCCGGGCCGCCGGGCTGGCCGGTGCCGCCGAGTTCATCGACGCGCTGCCGTCGGGCTACGACACGCCGCTCGGGGAGCGCGGCCTGCGGCTGTCCGCCGGCCAGCGTCAGCGGATCGCGCTCGCCCGCGCGTTCCTGCGGGACGCTCCCCTGCTGCTCCTCGATGAGCCCACCGCTCATCTGGATCCGGCCGGCGCCCGCCTGATCGCCTCCGCTCTGGACACGGAATTGGCTGACCGCACCGTCATCCTCATCAGCCATGGCCAGGGCTGGTCCGCCGGGGGCGGTGGCCGGGTCATCAGCGTGCAGCACGGGCTGGTATCACCGGCCCGATCCGGGCGGGCCGCGGCTGCGGCGGTGACCACATGACCGCCGGCCTCGTGAGGGTGCGTGCGACCGGGAACGGGCGTGCCAGCGAAAACGGGCCAGCCAGGCGCGGGCGTGACACCCGGAACGGGCCAGCGGGGCGCCGGCCGCTGCTGCGGCTGCTCTGGCTGGCCGGGCCGCTGCGCGGACGGCTGGCGCTGTCGGTCCTGGCGGGCGCGGCCGCCACCGGTTTCGGCGTGGCCCTGCTGGCCACATCCGGCTTCATGCTGGCCCGCGCATCTCAGCATCCGAGCATCCTGGCCATATCCGTCGCGGTGGTCGCGGTCCGCGCGTTCAGCGTGGGCCGCGGAGTGTCCCGCTACTTCGAGCGCCTGACCTCGCACGACGTCGCGTTCCGCGTGCTGCGTGACATCCGGGTAGCCATCTACCGGCGGCTGGAGCGGCTCGCGCCCGCCGGGCTGGCCGCCTTCCGGTCCGGTGATCTGCTGGCCGCCCTGATCAGCGACGTGGACGCCACCCAGGACCTGTTCATCCGAGGCATCGGGCCGCCGCTCGCCGCGGCCCTGGTCGGCGCGGGCGCCGTGACCGTTTGCCTGCTGATCCTGGCGCCGGCCGGCGGCCTGCTGGCCCTCGGGCTCCTGGCCGCCGGGGTCGCCGCTCCGCCGTTGGCCGTGGCGGCTTCGCGGCGGGCAGCCCGGGCCACCGCACCGGCTCGCGGCGAGCTCAGCGCGACGGTCACCGACCTGCTGTCGGGCGCGGCGGAGCTGCACGCGTTCGGCGCGCAGGACACCGCGCTGGCCGCCGCCACCGAGGCGGACGCCAAGCTGACCGCGCTGTCCAGGCGCTCCGCCGCCGCGACGGGACTGGGCAGCGGGCTGGTCACCGGACTCACCGGGCTCACCGTGTGGGCGGTCCTTCTGCTGGGGGTGGCGGCCGTCGGGCACGGCACACTGACCCGGGTGCCGCTGGCGGTGCTGACCCTCACAGCGCTGGCCGCCTTCGAGGCGGTCGCTGTCATGCCGGCGGCGGCGCTGCAGCTTGGCGCCGCGCGCGCCTCCGCCCGCCGCATCGGCACGATCCTCAATGCGCCGGACCCGGTCACCGAGCCGGCTGCCCCCCGGCCGCTAGGCGCCGGGCCCGTGTCCGTACGGCTGTCGGGAGTCCAGGTCCGGTACGAGCCGGACGGGCCGCTCGCGCTGGACGGGCTCGACCTGGACCTGTCCGGGGGCCGCCGGGTCGCGCTCATCGGCCCCAGCGGCGCCGGAAAGTCCACCGCGGCCGCTGTCCTCCTGCGTTTCCGCGAGCCGTCCGGCGGCAGCGTCACTCTGAACGGCGCCGACCTGGCCAGCTACGCCGCCGATGACGTGCGGGCGGTGATTAGCGGCTGTCCCCAGGATCCGCACATCTTCGACGCCACCGTCCGGGATAACGTGCGCCTGGGCCGTGCCGGGGCCAGCGACGACGAGCTGGCGGCGGCCGCGGCGCGGGCCCGGCTGATGCCCTGGATCGATTCCCTGCCGCGGGGCTGGGACACCCCGGTCGGCGCGCACGGGGCCGCCATGTCCGGCGGGGAACGGCAGCGGCTCGCCCTGGCCCGGGCCCTGCTCGCCGGCCCGGCCGTGCTGGTCCTCGACGAGCCCACCGCCCATCTGGACCCCGAAGCGCGCGCCGCCCTCACCGCCGACCTGCTGGTCCTCACCTCGGGCCGCGCCACTCTGCTCATCACCCACGAGCTGGACGGACTCGAGCAGGTCGACGAGATCATCCTGCTGGACCAGGGGAAGGTCACCGAGCGCGGCACGCACGCCGAGCTCATGCGGGCCGGCGGCCGCTACTGGCAGCTAAGGGACGCGCCGTCGCTGCGGCCCGCGTGAGCCAGGCCGGGCACCTCACGGGCCCGGGTGCTGCTGGGCCCTGTGTCGCGGAGGCGAACACCTTCTACGGTGTGATGCTCAGCGCCACGTCACCGGCAGTCCGTATCACCCCTTCGGAGTGATGTCGGCAGGCCCGTGGCCGCGATCTGATGAGTACAGCGGTCGGATAGCCCGGCAGAGGAGCTGATATGGCGACTAACGAGGTGGACGCGCTGGTGATCTTCGGCGCGACGGGTGACCTGGCGAAGATTGAGACCTTCCCGGCGCTGGTGGGGCTGGTCCAGCGCCGGGTGCTCGACGTGCCGGTCATCGGGGTGGCGAAGAGCGGCTGGGGACTGGAGCAGTTCCGTGACTACGCGGTGGCCTCGCTGCGGCTGAACAACATGGACCCGGACAGCGACGCGGCGCGGAAGATGCTCGGGCTGCTGCGGTACGTCGACGGAGACCTCGGCGACGAGGCCACCTACAAGGCCATGTCGGATCAGATCGGCGCGGGCCAGAAGATCCTGTACTACATGGAGGTGCCGGCCCAGCTGTTCGGGCGGATCGCGCAGGGAATAGCCACGGCCGGCCGCACGAAGGACGCGCGGGTGATGGTGGAGAAGCCGTTCGGCATCGACCTGGCCAGTTCGCGGCAGCTCAACGACACGATGCACCAGTACTTCCCGGAAGAGGCAATCTTCCGGGTCGACGACTGGCTGGCTTTTGACCCGGTGGAGAACGTGCTGTTCGTCCGGTTCGCGAACTCGGTGATCGAGCCGCTGCTCAACCGGACCTACGTGGAGAGCATCCAGATCACCATGGCCGAGGCGTTCGACGTCTCGGACCGCGGCCGGTTCTACGACCGGACCGGTGCGATCAGGGACGTACTGCAAAACCACATGCTGCAGGTGCTGGCGACCATCTTGGCCGAACCGCCTAGCACGCACAATCTTTCCGGCTGGCGGGACGCCAAGCAGCAGGTGGTGAACGCGCTGAGCCCGCTGAGCCCGGAGAACACGGTGCGCGGCCAGTACGAGGGCTACCGCCAGGTGGACGGCGTGGACCCGAATTCGACCGTGGAGACGTTCGTCGCGGTCCGGCTCACCGCCGATACCTGGCGCTGGGCCGGGGTGCCGATCTTGATCCGGGCGGGCAAGACCATGCCGGTCACCGCCACCGAGATCACTATCACGTTCAAGCCGGTGCCGCACGACGTGTTCGGGATCGAGCCCGCCAGGCCCGCGGACATGCTGAGGTTCCGGATCTGGCCGGAGACGGCGGTCGGCCTCACCCTGCACGGGAAGAAGCCCGGTGCCGGCTGGGAGCCGCAGGCGGAGGAGCTTGGATTCGCGCAGCAGCCCGGGTCGGACATCCGCCCCTACGACCGGCTCATCGGCGCGGCGCTGGACGGAGACCGCTGGCTGTTCGCGCGGCAGGACACCGTGGAAGCCGCGTGGGAGATCGTCGACCCCGTACTCGGCGATGTCGTTCCGGTGCACCCCTACGCCAGGGGCAGCTGGGGTCCCAAGGAGACAGAACGGCTACTGACCGACCGGGACACCTGGTACGACCCGGCAGGCTGAGCCGCACACAGAAATAAAGGACAACCGGGATCGGGGACGCGCCATGAACGACCAGGATAGCCGCCGCCGTGTGGTGATCATCGGCGGCGGATTCGCCGGGCTGTTCGCGGCCCGGGTGCTGCGCCGCGCCCCGGTCCGGGTGACCCTGATCGACAGACGCCCGCACCACCTGTTCCAGCCTCTGCTGTACCAGTGCTCGACCGGGATCTTGTCCGAGGGGAAGATCGCCGTCCCGCTGCGGGATCTGCTCCGTAAGCAGAAGAACGCGGACTTCGTGCTGGCCGAGGTGACCGGCATCGACGCCGAGGGGCGCCGGGTGCTGGCGACGCGGCCGCTCGGGGACCAGCTGGAGTTCGGCTACGACTACCTGATCGTGGGGGCCGGGGTGCAGCAATCGTATTTCGGGCACGACGAGTATGCGCAGTGGGCGCCCGGCATGAAGACCATCGAGCATGCCCTGGTCATCCGGCGCCGCGTCTTCGGCGCGTTCGAGATGGCCGATACCGCGGCCGACCCGGCCGAACGCAGCCGCTGGCTCACCTTCGCGCTTGTCGGCGCCGGGCCGACCGGCGTGGAGCTGGCCGGGCAGATCCGCGAGGTGGCCACCAAGACGCTGCGCGATGAGTACCGGCACATCAAGCCCGAGGACGCCCGGGTGCTGCTGTTCGATGGCGGGGACGCCCCGCTCGCCCCGTTCGGCCCGGAGCTGTCGGCCAAGGCGGCACGCACCCTGGCCAAGCTCGGCGTCGAGCAGCACATGCACTCGATCGTGACCAACATAGACGGCACCGGGCTGAGCGTCCGCGCTCAGGACGGCACGGTGACCCGCCATGAGGCGGCCACCGTGCTGTGGACCGCCGGGGTGGCAGCGCCGCCGGTCGCGGCGGCCATCGCGGCGGCCACCGGTGCCAAGCAGGACCGGGCCGGGCGCATCATGGTCAACGGCGACTGCACCATTCCCGACCACCCCGAGATCTTCGTGACCGGGGACGTGATGAGCCTGAACAAGCTCCCCGGTGTGTGCGAGGTCGCCATGCAGACCGGCATATACGCCGGGGAACGCATCAAGCACGAGGTCACCGGGCACATGCCCACCAAGCCGTTCCGCTACCATGACCTGGGGTCGGCTGCTTACCTCTCCCGCGGCCGTGCGGTCGTTTCGGTGGGACGCGTGCACCTGTCCGGCTTTCCCGCCTGGGTCGTCTGGCTGTTCATCCACATCGGCTTCCTGACCGGCTTCCGCAACCGCCTCGGCGCGCTGGTGAGCTGGTGGCCCGCCTTTGTCCGTGACGTGCGCCGGGAACGGACGTACACCACCGAGCAGGTGGGACTGGTACACAGTGCCTACGACGTGCTGCCTCCCTCCGCCGCTGGCACTGCGCTGCCTGGCAGCACGACCGGTACCGAGCTCCCCAGTGCCGGCACTAAGCCCTCCGCCACTGGCACCGGGCCCTCCGGCCGAGGGGGATAAGTCGTGGCGAGATGAGCGCCGCGAGTTGGCCCGCTTTGACACTTGAGCGTCAAGACTTACGACACCCGGGAACCTGGCTTAGGTCAGCGCCGACGACGACGTTCACGCCGGTGCATCCCGGCTGCGGAGACCGGAGACAAGGGGCGCCCGAATGGGTCAATGAACAGCGCACATGGCCCGGTGGCGGTTGGCACGGTGCCGTCGAGGAGCTTGATGCTGTAGCTGAGTGCGTCTCCGTCCAGGCGCGGATCCTGGATGACCACGACCGCGTCCTCGGGAAGCCTGTCGCCGGGCTCGGCGTACGACAGGACGGCGTTCGGGGGGTTGTCCGCGAAGCTGTTGTCCCCTGCCGTCCAGTTGGCGACGAAGTGACGGGACAGCATGTGCCCGACCTCGCGCTGGGGGCGGTCGGCGAAGTAAAGCGTCGACGGCGACAAGCCATGCAACGTGATGGTTCCCCGGTCGCTGGTCATGCTCGCCGCGGTCTGGACGAACAGTGCCTCCATGTCCTCAAGCTGCCGCTCGGTGGCCTCACTCATCGTGGCTCCTCTCACGCGGCCTTGACCGGCTGGGTCCTTGCCGCCTGTCCTTCACCCTCCCGCTGCCGCCGCCCGGTTACATCACCCGCAGCGGATGACGGGGACGGCGGCGACGTGGTGGGCACGGTCGTGCCGGGCTTTGCGCTGCCGTGGGTCTTTCTCGCCGTCGTCAACCTCGCGCAGCAAACGGGTGCCGCCCGTGGGCGGCGTGCACGTCGGATTCCGCACACGCCCGCGACCAGCGTGCGGATCAGGGCTTCGCCCGGGCCGGGGGCCGGGATGTCCGCGGACTGGGGCTGGGACCGAGTGCTGCGACGATGCGCCGGAACCGGGCGTGCCGTTCCGCGTAGCGGGCGGACATCGCCGGGTCCGGTTCGGCCACCAGGCCCGCTCGCGGCGCCAGCGGCCCCTGGATCTCGTCGAAACTGAGCAGCCCGGCGGCCCTGGCCCCGAGCAGCGCCGCGCCCCGGCCCGACGCCGCGGGCACGTCCACGGCGTACAGCGGCAGCTCCAGCACATTCGCCAGCAGCCGCCGCCAGCCGGCCGCCAGGGTCCCGCCGCCGGCCAGCCGCAGGTGCGGCGGGCGGTCGTTCCCGAGCAGGGCGTCGAGCGCGTCGCGGATCGAAAACGCCACGCCTTCCAGCGCGGAGCGCAGCAGGGATCCGCGGTCATCCGCCAGCGACAGCCCGGTCCAGGATCCACGCAGCGCCGGATCGACGTACGGCGTCCGTTCCCCCGACAGGTGCGGGACGAAGACCGGATCCTGCGCCTGGCCCGGGTGATCGGCGCTCGCGTACAGTTCCGGCCAGCTCGCGTGCATGACCTCCCGCACCCAGTTGAGGCTGATCCCCGCATTGATAGAGGCTCCCATGTGGTACCAGCCGTGCGGGGTCGCCGTCCGGTAGAGGTGGACCCCGGCGTCCGCCCGGCTGACCGGCGCGGTGCGCGGCCGGATGACCTGCGCGCCGGTGCCCACCGTCAGCTGCACGTCATCGCGGCTGACCACCCCGCTGCCGAGAGCCGCCGCCGCCGTGTCACCGGCGCCGGCCGCCACCGGAAGGCCGCCGGCAGCCCCAGCTCCGTCCCGGCCTCCGGGGTGAGCGTCCCGGCCAGTGCTCCGGCCGAGGGCAGCAGCGGCGCCAGCATCCCGGGATCCAGGCCCAGGGCGGTCACCACCTCAAGATCCCAGCGGTCGCCTACGAGATCGTAGAGCAGCGTGGCGGAGGCATCACTGGGCTCGGCGTGGAACTCGCCGGTGAGGCGGGCCCGTAGCCAGTCTTTGGGCTGCAGCGCCCAGCGTGCGTCCCGGTAGGTGCGCGGTTCGTGGGCGGCGATCCAGGTGAGCATCGGCCCGGCCATGCCGGGGGTCAGCGGGTTGGCCAGCCGGGCCAGCACGGGCGCGCCGAGCGTCTGGTAGGCGCGAAGGCACCCGGTGGCCCGGCTGTCGGCCCACAGCAGGGCCGGGCGCAGCTCGCGGCCGTCCCGGGACGCCAGCACCAGGCCGTGCATCTGCCCCGACAGCCCGATCGCCGAGGGCCGTGCGCCCGCCGCCGCGACGGCCTCCCGCACGCAGGCGGTCACCGCGTTCCACCAGTCCCGGGGCTCGCTCTCGGCGTAGCCGGCCACCGCCGAGGTCACCGCGTAACCGGCGGACGCCTGCGCGAGAACCGCGCCGTCCGCGCCGGCCACGACCGCCTTGGCCGAACTGGTGCCGAGGTCGATGCCCAGGGCACAGGCCGGGGAGCCTGAATCAGCGGGCACGGGTCAGCACTCGATGATGATCTTGTGAACCGACGATCACGGATCCATTCTGCCGCGTGGCCGGGATGAACACCCCGATGATGCTGAAGCGCCCCGGCCCTGAAGTCTTGCGCTGGCGGGCCAGTTGCCGGTTAATGGACCTCGATGGCAGGCAAATGGCTCCGGCGGACGGAAATGGCATGACATCTGGGCCCGGCGACGGTGCGGCGCCGCCGCCGTCGCTCGATGACGTCGACCGGGCCATCGTGGGTGCGCTGTGCGAGGACGGGCGGCTGTCCATGCGGGCGCTGGCCGCCCGGCTGCACATCTCCCGGGCCAGCGCGTACGTACGGGTCCAGCGGCTGGAGGCCGCCAGGGTGATCACCGGCTACACCGCCCGGGTGGATCCGCAGCGGTACGGCCTGGGGCTGTCGGCGTACGTGTACCTGCACATCGCCCAGCCCGCCTGGCGGGGGCTGCTGACCAAGCTGATCGCGATCCGGGAGGTCGAGCACGCGTCCCTGGTGTCGGGGGACACCGACATCGTGCTGCTCGTCCGGACCCACGACATCGCCGCGCTGCGGGAACTGGTCCTCAACCGGTTCCAGAGCATGCCGGAGGTGATCTCGACGCAGACGGTGCTGATCTTCGATGAACTGGGGCACGGGCCGGCCGTCCCGCCTGCCGCCGCCCCGCCCGGGAGCGCGCAGGCCGTAATCGTGCCGCCCCTGACCGCGCCGTTACAGGTGCCTGAGCGCGCTCGCCGGGGACTCGATGCAGTCGGCCACGAACCGGAGGAAGCCGCCCGCCGTCCCGCCGTCGCAGACCCGGTGGTCGAAGGCCAGCGTGAGTTCCGTCATCTGGCGGGGGACGACGGCGCCGCCGACCACCCAGGGCCGCTCGATGATCCGGCCCATCCCCAGGATCGCTGCTTCGGGGTAGTTGATGATCGCCGCCGAGCCGTCCACGCCGAACACGCCGTAGTTGTTGACGGTGAACGTCCCGCCGGTCAGTTCGCCGGGACCGAGGCTGCCCGCCCGGGCGCGCTGGGTGCGCTCGGCGAGCGCTACGGACAGCTGTTCGAGCGTCAGCGCCTGGGCATCCGGCACGACCGGGACGAGCAGCCCGCGCCCGGTCTGGGCGGCGAAACCCAGGTGCACGGACGGGTTCAGGACGATCTCGTCGCCGTCGATCTGGGCGTTGAGTTCCGGGTTACGCCGCAGCCCCAGGATCGTGAACCGCGCCAGCAACGCCAGCAGGCTGATCGGCGGCGCGGACGGCCCGGCGTTCAGCGTCGCCCGCAGCCCGGTCAGGGCGGTGGCGTCCACGTCGACCCAGACGGTCGCCTCCGGGATTTCCCGCCGCGACCGGCTCAGCTTGTCCGCCGCCGCCTTGCGCGGGCCCCGCAGTGGGATGCGGACCAGGCCGGCTGGCTCCGCCGCGGGCCCGGCGGCCAGTGGCCCGGCGGCCAGTGGCCCGGCGGCGGGTGCGGACGACGGCGCGGGCCGGCTGGCTTTGATGGCCGCGTCCACGTCGCGGCGGGTGATAAGGCCGTCCCGGCCGGAGCCGCGGATCGCCGTCAGATCGACGCCGGCGTTCCGGGCGAGCCGCCTGATGAGCGGCGACGCGACGGCGACCCGGCCGCCGGGCGGGGGAGAGGTGCCGCCCGCGCGGCGCCGGCGGCTGCGGGCGCGAGAGGTGCCGTACCCGATGAGGACGTTGCCACTTTCCTCCGCCTCGGGCGTTCCCCGCGCCTCAGGCGTTCCCCCCGTTCCCCGCGCCTCAAACGTCCCTCCCGGCTCAGGCGTTCCCCCCGTTCCCCGCGCCTCAAACGTCCCTCCCGGCTCAGGCGTTCCCCCCGTTCCTCGCGCTTCAGGCGTCCCTCGCACCTCGGGCGTCCTCTCTGTTCCCTGCGCTTCAGGCGTCCCTCGCACCTCAGGCGTTCTCCCCGTTCCTCGCGCTTCAGGCGTCCCTCGCACCTCAGGCGTTCTCCCGGCGCGCGGGGACGCGGCCGGCGCGGCCTCGACCGTGATCAGCGGTGCCCCGACGGGGACGACGTCCCCGACCGTGCCGTGCAGTTCGGTCACCCGGCCGGCGAACGGCACCGGCACCTCGACCACCGCCTTGGCCGTCTCGACCTCGGCGACGCGCTGGTCGACCGTGACCGTGTCCCCGGCGCGCACGTGCCAGGCCACGATCTCGGCCTCGGTCAGGCCCTCGCCCAGGTCGGGCAGCAGGAACGCCGGCATCTAACCGCCCGCTTCCGCGTCGCTGCGGGTCTCCTGCCATTGCAGGCTGTCGATCGCATCGAGGATCCGGTCCACGCTGGGCAGGTGGTACTCCTCCAGGTGCGGCGGCGGGTACGGGATGTCGAACCCGGCGACCCGCCGCACCGGGGCCTCGAGGTAGTGGAAGCATTGCTCGGTGACGCGCGCGGCCACCTCGGCGCCGTATCCGCAGAACCGGCTCGCCTCGTGCGCGACGACGGCCCGCCCGGTACGCCGCACCGAGGCGGTCACCGTCTCGTCGTCGAACGGGGACAGGCTCCGCAGGTCGATGACCTCGACGCTGCGGCCCTCCTGCCTGGCCGCTTCGGCCGCCTCCAGCGCGGTGCCGGTCATCGCGCCGTAGGCGATCAGCGTCACGTCCGAGCCTGGCCGCCGCACGACGGCGCGGTCCAGGGCGGCGCCGGTGCGGCCGAGGACCGTCGTCTCCTTGGCCCAGTAACGCCGTTTGGGTTCCAGGAAGATAACCGGGTCCGGCGACTCGATCGCCTGGCGCAGCAGCGTGTACGCGTCCCCGGGGGTGCCCGGCGTCACCACCCGCAGGCCGGCCGTATGGGCGTAGTAGGCCTCGGAGGAATCGCTGTGGTGCTCGACACCGCCGATGCCGCCGCCGTAGGGAATCCGGATCGTCACGGGCAGGGCGACCCGGCCGCTGGTCCGGTTGCGCAGCTTGGCCAGGTGGCTGATGATCTGCTCGAAGGCCGGATAGGCGAACGCGTCGAACTGCATTTCCACCACCGGCCGCAGGCCGTTCATCGCCATGCCGATGGCCGTTCCGACGATGCCCGACTCCGCCAGCGGCGTATCGAAGACCCGCGCCTCCCCGAACCGGGCCGCCAGCCCGTCGGTCACCCGGAAGACACCGCCCAGCGTCCCGACGTCCTCGCCGAACACCAGCACCGTTCCGTCCGCGGCGAGCGCGTCGGCGAGGGCCTGGTTGAGCGCCGCCGCCATCGTCACGGTGCCTTCCGCCGCGCGCGGCGCGGCGCGGCGTTCAGCGATCGCCGTCATCGCGCATCCTCCCCGCCCTCCGCCCGTTCCCAGGCGAGCTGGGCTTCCTGCGCGCGCAGGGCCGGTGTCGGCTCGGCGTAGACGTGCCGGAACAACTCAGCCGGATCGTGCCTGGTCTCGGCGTTCATCCGGTCCCGCAGTGCGGCCGCGGCGTCCTCGGCCTCGGCGTCGAGGGCCGCGACGGCCCGCTCACCGAGCAGCCCGCGGGCGGTCAGGTAGCGGCGGATCCGGACCAGCGGATCCCGCGCGACCCAGTGCGCCACCTCCTCCGCGGTCCGGTACCGCGTCGCGTCGTCGGCGTTGGTGTGCGGCTCGACCCGGTAGGTGAGCGCCTCGATCAGCACCGGCCCGGCGCCGGCCGCGGCGGAGGCCACCGCGCGCCGCACCGCGGCGTAGACGGCGGCGGCGTCGTTGCCGTCGACCAGCATGGCCGGGATGCCGTAGCCGATGCCCTTGTGCGCCAGCGAGGGGGCCGCGGTCTGCTTGGCCAGCGGGACGCTGATCGCGTAGCCGTTGTTCTGCACGAAGAACACCACCGGCGCCTTCCAGACCGCGGCGAAGTTCAGCGCGACGTGGGTATCGCCCTCGCTGGTCGCCCCGTCACCGAGCATGGCCAGGGCGACCGCGTCCTCGTGCTTGACGCGGGCCGCGTGCGCCACCCCGACCGCGTGCAGGGCACTGGTCGCGAGCGGCGTGCACTGGGGCGCGACGCGGTGCTCGTACGGGTCGTAGCCGCAGTGCCAGTCGCCGCGCAGCAGGGTCAGCACCTCGGCGGGATCGAGGCCCCGGGAGACCACGGCCATCGTGTCGCGGTAGGTCGGGAACAGCCAGTCCTGGTCGCGCAGCGCCAGCACCGCGCCGATCTCGGCCGCCTCCTGCCCGTGCGCTGACGGGTAGACGGCCAGCCGCCCCTGCTTGGTCAGGGCCGTCGCCTGCGTGTCGAAACGCCGGGCCAGCACCATCCGGCGGTGAAGTTCGAGGAGGATGCCGGCGCCGGGCATATCAAGCTCGCCGCACGGCACGGCCTGGCCGTCCGCGTCCAGCAGGGCCAGCGGAGTGTCGCTCGGCAGCAGCGCGAGTGACCAAGAGTGGCGGGAGATTTCGGGAACCACAGTCATCGATGCCACGGGTACTCCGATCACGCGGAAGACACCTAGCGGCAATCCTGGGACACTTCCAGCCGAACATCTAGTATCCGGGAAAATATCAAGACCAATTAAAACCAGCAGGTCTTGCAGGTGGACGGACTGTCCCGTCAGCAGGGGAAAGGCCGCCCCGCCTGGACAACTGGCACCGGCCCGTGCCGCGACCGCCGGGGACGGCCGTCACTTCCTGACCGTGACAATGCTGCCGAACAGGCTCTAGGCCTGAGCGTCACCGTCTGTGAAGGCCGCGGCAAGAAAGCCTGCCACCGCCTCGATATCTACGTCGCCGTCTACGGTGAGATGCACCCGCCGGTTCCCGCGCGTGACGCTCAGCTCAATGGAGTCGCCGGATCGTGTCCAGCGGCCGCGTACCCAGGCCGCAAAGGCCCGGATGGAGTCCGGTGCCTGGAGCAGTGTGACAAGTGCGGCGGCGTCCGTGCCGACCGTCACCGCCGCATCCAGAGCAGCGCCGCGGAAAACGGGCAGTGGATCCGCCAGTCCCTCGCGTGCCAGTTCGGCCACCGCATCGACCGGAACCGCGACGATGACAGGGTGCCGATCAGTCGTTTCTTTCACGTCAGGCATTATCGCGCGACAACGGCGACGCTGCCGGCAATGCGACGCCGGGCATAGATCATCTGCCCGGTCGGCCGGCCTGTCGGCAGATCTCCAGGCAAACCTTGTGTAGACATTCAGGTCTTGGCTTGAGTTACCAGTGAGCTGCGTTGCGTGATTGCTTTTGGGCGAGTTCAGGCGGTTTCTGGGATGGGTGGTATCCAGGGGTTTCCGGCGAGGGCGTCGCGGATGGCGGTGAAGACGGCGATCCCGTACTTGACGGCGGTCGATGCGTAGCCGCGGATCGCGTACCGGTCGCGGGTTGTTTTCTCCGAGCGGAGCCGGCCGCTGATCTTCTGCTGGGTTTTCGAGGGCCGCAGGTCGCGTTCGGCCTGGTTGCTGGTCGGGGGGATGGCGGTGTCGGTCAGGAACCGCAGCACGTCGCCTTCGCGGTGGCGCAGGCATTCCAGCAGCATCCGGGCGGGGGCTGCTTGCCGCGGGGGACGCGGGGGGACCTCGGACAGCCCGACGGCGACGCCGCGGCGGAACAGCTTCAGATGCTCCGCGGTCATCTCGCCGTGGACGGCGGCCAGGCCTTGGTCGCGGGCCACGTTGGCGGCGTGGATGAGGGCGCGCAGGGCGCCGGCGATCTGGCCGGGCCAGATCGCGTCCGGGTAGGACTGGGCGGCGTCTTCAAGGTCCCGGAGCAGGTGCTGACAGCACAACTGGTGACTGATCTCGGGAAAGGCGTCGTAGTTGACGTACCGGTCGTGCACGACCACGGTGCCGTGCAGGTCGCTGTAGACGAAGTCCCTGAACGAGGCCAGGTCCCGGTCGCCGAGGAAGTAATAGGTGAGCAGGTTCGTGCAGGCGACCTGCAGGTATTTCTTGCGTGTCTTCGGCCCGGGGCCGACCCGGACGGGAGTCTCGTCGCCGCAGATGACGCGGGCGAGGAGGATCAGCGCCCGGATCGTCTTATTCGCCGCCGCGACCGCCTTCGCGGCGCGGTCCAGCAGTGCGTGCACCCACCCGTCGCTAGGGCTGGTGCCGGACATCGATTCGAGGATGCCCGCGCAGCGTTCCACTGGGACGTGGTGCATGACCAGCAAGAACACGCACCAGGCCTGGAAGTTCAGGCCGTAGGTGACCGTGCCCGGCGCGCCCGCCTGCGGCGGGGCATCAGCGACATGCCGACGGGCGCAGGGACATTCCACCTCGTGCCGGTCGTACTGGGTGGTCTCCGCCCGCGCCTCGGGCAGGTCGGTGACCTGGTGCGAGTCTTGGTACAGCACCGCGTGGATACCCGCCTGGCGTGCTCCTTCGACACACGGCCCGGAGTCGTCGAGGAACACCATCTGTGCCGGCTCGACCCGGAGCCGCTCGCAAGCCAGGGCGTAGATCCCGGGGTCGGGCTTGCTCATCCCGCACTCGTGGGAGTAGATGATCTCGTCGACGAGGTCCTCAAACCCGTAAGCGGCCTGTTCTCGTTCCCTGGCGCCGACGAAACTGTTACTCAAGATCCCCGTGCGGTATCGCGGACGCAGCCGGCGAGCGTACTCGATCAGTTCTGTGTTGGCGGTCCCGAGGTACTCGCGCCAGATATCGGCCATGAACTCCGCGAGCTGCCATCTATCGAGGCCGAGGATTTCCGAGACCGCCTGATGCACGTCGCGCTCGCTGACCGTTCCAATGCTGCCGCCACGCCAGACGTCGTACATGCGCTTGTCCAGCTCGCCCGGGCCCAGGCCGAGCCGGGACTCCCACATCCCGGTCACGCCCAGGTCAGGGGTGATCTCCAGGACGCCGCCGATGTCGAACACAACCGCTTGGATGGTCATGGCAAGCATGATGCCAGCTGTCCCAGGGGCAAGGTCGGATGGCGGACGGCGTGCGCCGCCCGGCCGGCCCATGATTTCCGGAAGCCAGGTGATCACTGGGTATGAGAACTATCGCAGGAAACCGAACTCAGGTCGAGCCACGCATCCGGTGCCAGCAAGCCTGACAAGGTCCCGACTAACTCGATCCGGCTCACACCGGCATTGACCTCGGCCGAAAGGCTGAATGTTTACAACCTTGTCACCCTGGCATATGCCTCAGGCGTCATACTGACAGCAGCGACTTCGGCAGGCGGCCCGCGTCACTGCCGGCTCGGTGGCGGCCGGGGCAAGGCCGCGCGCGCCGCGTTCGAGGGGGGATAACAATGCCGGGATGCGCTATGGGTCACCATGCCATGCGCCTGGGCCGGTGCCAGCATTTAGTACGTCCGGCTGGTGCGAGGTTCTTCGCAGTTACGTACCTCTGCCGCCGCTCGCGATCATGTGCTTTAGCTGCCCCGCATAGATCCGGGAACGGCGGATGTGCACAGTCAGTTCGGCTGGCCTGAGCAGCAGGGGGGTTCGTGTTGACGGCGGATACGGTGCGGCGTGTTGAAATCGGCAGCCTGCAATTGGGTGCGGAGCTGGGTTCGGGGGGCCAGGGGCGAGTTGTCGCTGTAGAAAACTATCTCATCGACGGCAGATGGCCGGCTGCGCTGAAGACTTACAGCGGGGGAGTTAATCTCAACGCCGCTGGGCTGGAAAAGATCGTGGCTTTTCCTGATGGGCTGCACCGCAACGACAGGGACTGGCTGCTGGGGGTCAGTTCGTGGCCCTGGGCCGTTGCCACGGAAAACGGTGCCGTACGCGGGTTCCTGATGCGCGTCGTCCCCGATGTTTACCGTTTCAACTTTATGACGGTCACCAAGGGTAGTAAAGCGATGCTGTCCACCGTCGAGTTCCTGCTCAACCCGGATGATTATGTCAGCAGATCCGGTATATCGATCAGCGAAAGAGACCGGCTCAATCTGCTCGGCGCCCTGGCTGAATCGATGTCGCGATTGCATGCGCTGGGTGTCGTCATCGGGGATGTCTCGCCCAAGAATCTGCTTTTCAACCTGAACTCGTATGCCGGCTGTTACCTGATCGACTGCGATGCGATCGTCCTGCGTGGCGACAGCGCCCTCGAGCAGGTTGACACGCCTGAGTGGGAAGTGCCGCCGGGCGAAGCGAGGGGAACTGAAGCCAGCGATTCTTACAAATTCGGGCTGCTGGCCATACGCTTGTTCGGCAGAGACCAGTCGGCGCGGGATACGTCCGCGGTTTCGGCTCTGTCACCCGAACTGGGAAGACTCGCATCGCTGAGCCAAGACCCCAACCCGCTCGGCCGCCCCGCACCCGGTTCCTGGGTCCCGGCGATACAGTCAGCCGCATCGTCGGCTTCGTCCGCGCCCGCCACCCAGACGTTCGCGGGTCAGCCGAACCAGGGGCCGGCCCAGGGATATCAGCCACACCCCGCCTACCGGGGACCCCAGCCGGTGTACCAGCCCGCGCCAGGGGTGCGGCCTGCTCCGGTGCCATCACCGCGCAAGCGCGGAAACGGGATCAGGGCACTGGCCCTGTCAGGTCTGGGCCTTGTCGTGCTGGTAGCCATCATCGTCGGGCTGAACGCTTCCAAGAATAATGCCGGCAGCTTCAGCTCGGGCACGAACTCGGGCAGTTCCGTTTCCGATTCCCCCAGTTCGCAGTCAGCCCCGTCGGCTCAGCCGACCAATGTAGGAATGGTCGGTATCGGCAATGGCGTCGCCGGGAATTCTGCCGCGACAGCGGTTGCCGGGATCTTCAACACGTACTTTTCCGGCATAAACGGCCACGACTACCAGCAGGCACTTTCTGTTTTTGATCCGAGTGGCGTCATCGACCCAAATAGCAGCAGTCAGGTGCAGCAATTCGCACAGGGCGTCAGCACGACCAACGATTCGGCGGTGACACTCGTCAATATCGCGCCTTCCGATGGCAGCCCAGTGCAGACGGCCGAAGTTCAGTTCACCAGCCATCAGCAGGCCGGCTACGGGCCGCAGGATGATCCGAGCGGCACCTGCACCAATTGGGACGTGACGTATACGTTGAGCCAGGGTTCGTCCGGCAATTACCTGATAAACAACGTCAGCACCAGCAGCGACTCGGCCTGCTGATCCTGCGGTGTCAGGCCGTGGCCAGTTCCCACAACCGCACGGTGCGATCAGTTCCCGAGCTTGCCATCAGGCGTCCATCCGGGCTGACGGCCACGGCCGTAACGGCGGCTTCGTGTCCGGCGATCCGCTGCACTTCCGCCCCGGTGCTCGTGTCCCACAGCCGCACGGTCCTGTCTCCTCCCGCGGAGGCCAGCAGGCGCCCGTCCGGGCTGAACGCCACGCTGTAGACAAGCTCCGTGTGACCGTTCAGTGCGCCGATGGCGGCACCGGTGGCGAGGTCTCGCAGATGCACTGTCTGCCCGGCCGCGTAGGCGAGCACGGCCTCGCCGGGACTGAACGCCAGCGAGGTTACCGGATGGGCATGCCCCGTCAGGGCCCGCACGCTGCCACCCGACGGCATCTCCCACAGCCGCACGGTCAGGTCCGCACCAGCCGAAGCCAGCAGGTGCCCGTCAGGGCTGAACGCGACACACCGCACTGCCCCGGTATGCCCGGCCAGGGCACGGCTACCGGTGCCAGGCGGCAGCTCCCACAGGCGCACGGTCTGATCCGAACCCGCGGAGGCCAGCAGGTGCCCGTCCGGGCTGAACGAGACGCCGGGCACACCGGCGGTGTGCCCGGCCAGCCGCCGCACCTGCATCCCGGTCGCCGTCTCCCACAGCCGTACGAACCGGGCGCCCACGCCGGCGGAGGCGATCAGCTGCCCGTCCGGGCTGAACGCCACGTCGCTGACCGGACGGCTGCGTACGGGGACGGTGCGGATATTCGTTCCCGCGGGAAGCTGCCACAACCGCACCCCGGCGTCGTCTCCGCCGGAGGCCAGCAGGGTCGCACCGGGACTGAACGCCAGGCAGCGCACTCCGCCGGTGTGACCGGCGAGGGTCCGCAGCGGCCGGGCGGGCCCGGACGCCCGCGGGCGTGGGCCGGTGGCGGGTGCCGGAATGGTGAATAGGCGAGTTTCGGGTCCGCGCAGATACAGCACCGGTGTGACCCATTCCAGGGTCGTGCTGTTGAGGCCGACGATCGAGACCCTGCCGCTCGAGACCGCCTCATCCACTCCTCGCCCGTGGGCGAGTGCGCCGTAGAAACCCCGGGCGAAAGCGACCGCGGCACCATCGGAAATGGCGTACTGCATGGCGGTGACCGCACTGACCCCGCCCCGCACCAGCGCCGCGGCCGTGCCCGAGAACAGGTCCCTCGTCCCCGTCGTCGCGCCGGAGCATGAGTTAAGGACGACCAGCCGGGGGGCCGGCCGGGCCTGGCGCAGCAGATCCACCAGCCGGCTCGCCCGCACCGGGTCTGCTTCGCCGTCCTCCCGGGTGAGCGTCAGCACACCCTCCTGGTGAACGGGATCGAAGGCCCCGTGCCCGACAAAATGCAGGACGTGCCAGGGCCCGCGCAGCAGCGTTTCCTGCAGGTCGGCCCAGCCGGCTGACGGCGCCCACACCAGTTCTGCCCGCCGTGCTTGCGTCAGCGGGGACAGCGCGCCGTCCAGCTGCCGCCTTTCTGCGGCTACGTCCAGCGCCGCGGATCCCCGGGGCGAAGAGACCACCGCGAGGATCCGCAGCGGGGGATTCACCATGAGGGGCGTGGCCGCCGACGGGACGTCCACATGGCGGACCAGCTGGCCGCGCCGGCACACGTACGCGCCATTCGCCGCGTCGTACATCGCTTCCCAGGGCAGCCCGGCCAGGACCGGGTCGCCTATGCGCACGACCACCCGCAGTTCCTGCTCACTCGCCGCCGCCAGCGCCGCACTGGCCCGGTAACATCCCGCCACTTCCCCCTGGCCGAGCAGCGCGGCGAACAGCTGCTGCCCGACTTCCCGCAGCGGCCGCTCGCTCTCCGGCCGCGCCTGCCTGCCGGGCGCCGCGGAGAGCAGGACCGCCCGCTGAAGGTCCCCGTGCCGCGCCGTCAGGGCTTCCACATCCAGGTCCGTAGCCGCCGCCGCCTCACCCCCGGGTGATCGCACCACCTTGGCCCGGAGCGCGTTTCGTTCCCGGTCGATGGCCACCTCGATCACGTTCGCGGGGCGGGTCGCCATTGCTGGCTCACCTGTCGTCACGGCAGAACGATCCCACACTTTCGCAGGAGCCAGTCAAGCAGCAAAGTCCCGCGAACTCCGCCGTCCGCCGGCCTATCAGTACTGGCCTTTAGCACGTCAACTCAAGATCAACTTTCGCGGGCCGCCGGTAACCCGCCATTCGGCAGAACGGGTTTTGCCGGCGGAACCCGGATCGGCGGCAGTTATCAGCCGCCCGGCAGCAGCCGGTATCACCCGTATTGACCCGTGCTGGACCGTTCCGGGATCATTGCATATTGATAAAGAAGGCGACCTGTGCCAATTGCCAGGTATCGTAGCTATCGAGCAACGCTGTCGGGCGGGACAGCCCTCACGGATAGACCTGCCGTGGGCATAGGGGCCGCCCGTTTCCGTGGGGGAGAGGTTGTCGTGGGGGGTTTTCCGGCTCCTTTTCGCTGTACCGCGAACGCCGGGCACCGGCATTTGGTCCCTGGGTTAACGGACGTCAGCCGGGCCGGTGACACGGGGCAGGGCGCGGTGCCCGCTCCTGTCGTGGACGGCACATGCCGCGGGCGGCCGGTGCCATGACGACACCACCGGCCCCGGGGCCGGCCCCGGCGGGTCCGCAGCCCGCGGCGGGGCCCACGCCGGCCCCGCCGCCCGGCGACTCTCCCGGTGCGCCTCCGGCAGAGTCCCCTGCGGGCGCGGGAGAACAGGGCGGTGCTGGCGATGGCGCGCAGCCGCAGCCGCAGCCGGAAGACCACGGTGTCGGCTCCGGTGACGCCGCGGCGGAGGCGACCTCACGTCCCGGCCAGGGCTCGCTGCGCAATGAATACCTGCGGGAAGCTGAGCGCCTGACCGTAGAGGGTGACGCGGTCGGGCGCGATAAGAACGTTTTCCTGATCGGCGGGGCGCAACGAGTACGGCTTCGTCCCTTGTCCAGGCGCCAGATAGAGCCGGTGCGTGACGCGTTCATCCCCCCGGACGGGTTCGATGATATTCGCACCGCATTCGGGAAGAAGCGCACCGTTATCTTGCGCGGCCCCGCTGGCTATGGCAAGCAGGCAATCGCTATCCGCATGCTCATCGACCTCTGCCCCGGGAAGTTCTTTCAGCTGGACAGTGCGGTCGACCTCGCCCAGCTGGCCGAATTGATCGAGACGGATCTCAAGGGACGGGACCGTATCGAGCAAGGCGCCGGTTTCCTGCTCAATCAGCCGGGCAGGTTCGCCGGCCTCTATGGATCTGTCCTGCAGAGCCTCGACGATGCGCTCGACCTGGCCGACGCGCGCCTGGTCCTGACGATCGGCTCGGATGCCCCCGTGCCCGATCACGATTTGTTTGACTACATCGTCGATGTCCGTTCGGTCCCCAAGTACCGGGAAATCGTCGAAAGTCATTGCGGGTTCCTGCTGTCCCCGGATCAGGCCGGGCTGTTGCTCGCCCGGGCCGACGTGCGGGAGTTCATCGACGCGCGGCTGGCTACCGATGCATCGTGCAAGCTGGCTGCCGAGCTGGCGGAGGCGATCACCGGCGCGGCCGATGCGTCGGATGACGAGGACGGCTTCGATATCGAAAAGCTCAAGACCTGGAATGAATGGCGCGGTGCTGAGAGCTTCGACACCTGGTTCGCCGGCCTGGGCGACACCCGCACGCGCAGTTTTGCGGTCGCGCTGGCCGTGCTGAACGGCCTTCCGTACAACGCCGTCGCCGGGGCCGCCCGGGCCCTCTACCGGGCGTTCGAGCGGCCACCGTACATGGTGATGGCGTCCGCGGAAGACGTGCGGCCTGAGGGGCTGCGCCCGTTCCGGATGTCACGCCACGAGTGGCTGCAGAAACTGCATGCCAAGATCAGAGAGGCTGAGATCCAGGGCGTGTACGGGCACAGTGTCGCCGAGACGGTGGAATACCGGGACGCCGATTACGCGCTCAAGGTCATCCGCCGTGCGTGGTCCGACTACGAGGTCCAGGACGACCTGATCGGCTGGCTCGGGCAACTGGCCAAAGATGCCACGGATCAGGTGAGAATCCGGGCCGGCATGGCGCTCGGGCGCCTGGCGCTCTCCTCGTTCGACTTCCTCAGCTGCAACGTGCTCGGACCATGGGCGAACGGCACGATCAAAGAGCAGCGCGAGGCGGTGGCCTACGCGCTGCGGGTGGTCGCCGCGAGTCCGCGGTTGCGCGGCAATGTGCGCCAGCTGATGTCGGCCTGGTACGGCAACTCCAGCCGTCCCCTCGCCCAGGCGACGGCCGCGCGAGCCTACGGTGTGGCCTACGGGCCGATCGACCCGGCCGAGGCGTTCAGGCAATTGGACCGCCTCGCTGAAGTCGATGACATCAGGGTCGCGACCGCTATCGGGGACAGCGTCGCTGACCTGCTCGAGGCGGGCAGCGACGAGTTCGCCGGCTCAGTGCTGTCCCGGCTCGCGGAATCCATCTACGAGCCAGCGCGCAGCGCCACGGTGCAGCTGGTTTTCCTGATCATTGCTGATGGCCTGGTCGACCTGGCAGAGGATGCTGAGGGCGCGAATCCGGCGTCCTGGCCTTCGTTGCTCCGCATGACGACACGGCTGGCCGGGATCCGGTCCGCGATCGTGAGCTTGTGGCGATACGTGCTCAATGAGGCGCTGTTCCACGAGGAGGCCGAGCAGGTCATGACTCGCTGGGCCAGAGCCGCCGAGGGTGACGCGGCCGTGCGGGAAGCATTTCTGCGCCTGGCCCGGGCGATCGCCCGCGGTGACCAGCGTTCCCTGCTGATCCTGGAGCGTTACTGCGCCACGTGGGCCAGTACCGGCAACCTCAGCCCGCTTCCTGTCGTCAGCGCCGCCCTGCAGACCGTCCTCAGTGCCGAGAAGGAGGCCAGATGACCGGTACCCTGCCGCTCATCCTCAGTGCGGAGCCGGTGGCGAAAGAGACCCGGTCCAAGGTGGCCAGGCCCTACGTCGCTGTTGTTTACGCCGATATCAACGGGAACGTTCAGTACTTCCGGGACCGGCTGCTGACCCGCAGGGAAGCGAAGCGGATATTCCGGACCAGGTACGAGGTCGATCTGAGCGATCACCGCCGGAAAGCACAGCTGGACAGCTCCCCGCTGCCCTCACGTGGTGACGCTTACTTCTTCCGCAGCGTGGTCGACGTCGGATTCCGCGTCACCAACCCGGAGGCGATCGTCCGGCGCAATGTGTCGGACGCACTGGCGGTCGTCTACGGCTACCTGATCAGTGCCTTCTGGCCGGTCACCCGTACGTACGAGATTGACCAGGCGCCGCGGGCCGAAGCGGCCCTCAACGCCTTGTTCCTGCAGCCGGCCACGCTCGACGAAGGCATCACCATCTACCGCTGCAGCGTGCGGCTGCTGCCTGACCAGGCGGCTCAGGAGCACCTGCGCACGATCACCGCGGCAAATCGCTCCGTCACGGCCGGCGGCGCCCAGCACGCAGCGGACGTGGCCGCTGCCTACCGTCAGCATGAACTCGCGGGCCTGGATCAGCAGGCCCGGCTGGAGGCGGAAAGCCGCGAGCATAAGGCGATGGCCGGCCGCCCGATCGACGTGGCCGGCCTGATCCAGGCTCATCTGGCCAAGCATCCTGATCAGACGGCCTACGCGCTGGAGATGCTGTCGCGTCATGAGCAGGCCCAGGCCGCCCAGCAGGACATCAACGACAAACGGTCGATGGATCTCGTCCGGTACATGATCGAGCAGGGCCTGATCCAGGCGGTCGACATCCAGTTCCTGCGCAACCAGGCCGTTGGCCGCGTCCAGGAGATCACGTCCCCTGCCCCCCAGCGGATCGCTCCGCCCGCTCGCCCGGCCGAGCTGCCCGCCGGGAGCGGATCCCCCGCCGGGAGCGGCTCCTGGGATGACCCGCTCCCGGGCAGCTCACCGCCGGCACTCAGCCTGGCGCCTGAGCCTTTCCTGGCCGGGGACGATCCCCCCGGGCCGGCGGCTGAGCCCACCAGAATGGTCCCGGTCTACCTCATCGTTGACGAGTCACCCGAGGATCCGGGCTACTTCGACGCCCTGAACCGCATCATCCGCACGCTGCCGGCGGACCTGGCGGCCCACACCGAGGTCCTCAGCGCCATGCGTCTCGCCGTCGTGGGCTACGCCAGCGACGTGGACGTCCGCATGCCGCTGAACGCCGTGGCCGCGGAGAGTTTCGTCCCGGAACTGGCGCCGCACCCTGGCAACCGTCTCGGGATCGTCTTCCAGTACCTGCAAGAGCGCATCGCCGAGGATGTCGCCAGGAGTAAAGCCCGCGGGCTGGCGGTGGGACGGCCCGTCATCTACCTGCTGTGCGCGTCGACCCCCGCTGACGGGCCCGGGTGGCAGACGCCCTACCAGAATCTGACCGACCGGACCGGCTTCCCGGCGGCCCCGAACATCGTGGCCTGCGGTATCGGGCGGACGGACCCGGGCGTCATCAAAGCCATCACCGGCCAGCCGCAATCCAGCGGGTGGGTGGCTGACCCGGATATGCCGATCAGTGAGGCGGCCGCCCGTTACGCGGCGTTCGTCCGGCGCAGCATAGCCGCGCTGGGACGTGCGCACGTCACCGGCAGCCCGGATGCCATCTGGGAAGCGCCGGACGGCTTCCGGCCGGCCGACGGTCCCGTTTAACAGTTCCTATGACAACCTGCGGCGCAAGAGCCGCGGCGACGAGGGGGGAGAACAATCCGTGCCTGATACCAAGGGTCACCTGCTGCCGGTATATGTCCTGGCTGATGAGTCGGCGTCGATGACCAGCTACGCCAGGGAGCTGAACGACGGCCTGATTTCGCTGTACGAGGCGCTCCGGGCTGAGCCGATGATCGCCTCCAAGGTGCGCCTGTCAGTGCTGGGATTCTCCGATGATGTGGCCGTCAGGATGGCATTGGCGGACCTGCGCAGCCAGGAGGGCCTGCCGGAACTGAGAATGCGGAACATCACCAACTACCAGGCTGCCTTCCAGGACCTGCTCACGCGAATCCCGCAAGACATCGGCACCCTCAAGGGGGGCGGTTATCTGGTCCACCGGCCGGCCGTTTTCTTCCTCAGCGACGGCCAGCCGAGCGATGATAACTGGCATCAGCCGCATCAGCGCCTCACGGATAAGTCGGTTACCCCGGCGGCGCCCAATATCATCGCGTGCGGGGTGGGCTCGGTCCAGCCGGACACCATTCTGCAAGTCGCCACCAAGGAAGAGTTCGCCTTCGTGTCCGTGCCAGGCACGGATATCGGAAAAGCGATCGCTAAATTCTTCATCGCGCTGACGGCGAGTGTTGTACAGTCCGGGCGCTCGCTGACCTCGGCCAATCCTGAGCTGGTGGTGGAAAAGCCCGAGGGCTTTCACATGGCGATCAACGTCGTCTGATCATGAGGAAAGTGAGAATATTGCCGCAGGGCAACGGCCGGCGGGCGCGGGATCAGCAGCAGCCGCCCGCACCGCCGGTGCTTTCCGGGGACCGCCCTGCCGATCCCGGATCCCGCCCTGCCACCGAGCCGCCTGGGGCGGCCGGCGGCCCGCCGGTGCATAACGGGCCGCCGGTACCCGTTGCGGCGACGCGGGCCGGCGGGCCCAGTGAGCCGCATCGTCCCAGCGGGCCGGGCGAGGGAGAGATGTGGGCGCCGATCGTCGTCGACGAGCCAATCTTCGATTTTGAGCCCAAGCCGCCGTCAGCGGTGTCCGACTACCGGGCGGACACCGTCCACGACGGCTGGTCCACGCCCGACTTTACGATCCGCCTCGCGTCGGTCCGCGGCTATTCACACCGGTACAACGGGTTCCCCCGTCAGGACGACGTCGCGGTCGGGTTCGACCCCGAATCGGGTGTCGTGCTGTTCGCGGTCGCCGACGGAGTGTCCAGCGCCGGCCAATCGCACATCGGAGCGGCGATCGCGTGCAGCACCCTCGTTGAGCTCCAGCGGTGGATGCTGGATAAAGAACACGCCATCGACCTGCCCCGTGCCGTGCAGAAGGCTGCCTCGCGGATGACCGACCACGCCGCGTACCTGTTGAGACAGGAGCAGCCGGAACCGGAGGCCGTGGAAAGCCTTCTCGCGACCACCTTGATCGCCGGGTATATCGCACCGGATCCGCAAGGCGCCGTCGCGGTTCTGGTGCAGATCGGCGACTCCGGTGCATGGGTCCTGAAGGACGGCCACTATTACCCGCTGCTGGAACGCAAGAACGATCCGGACGCGCAGATCATCTCGTCCGCCGTATCCCCGCTGCCACGTCTGCCGGACCGGATCATCCCGGCCGAATACGGGTTGCCGCCCGATGCCGTGCTGCTCGTCGGTACCGACGGCTTCGGTGACCCCCTCGGGGACGGCGATGGCCAGGTGGGCCAGCTGTTCGCCGGCCACCTGAGCATGCCGCCGCCCGCCCGGGGACTTGCTCATCTGCTCGACTTTTCCCGCGACACTTTTGACGATGACCGGACCTTGCTCGCCATCTGGCAGCGACCGCGAAAGCCGGAAAATCCGCGGTGACGCGCCGCGAGCCGTCGGCCCGCGCCCTGAGCGAGTTCGCCGCGAGGCAGGAGTGACCCCCGTGCGTGCCACCGAGTGACGACCCGGGTCTGCCGTGGCGACGGCAACCGTGGTCGGATGGTGCTGACCCGGAAGCGCGGAGCACGCCCGGGCGCAGCGGAGGAGGACTCAGGGATGCATGGACGCAGAGCGCGCAGCCGGTCCTCCGGCCAGGTGATCGCGGTGGTCGTCCTGGTAATCATCGGCGTGCTGGCGATCATCGCCGGCATCATCTACCTCACGGAGCCAGCGAAGTCGCTGCCCAGCATCCTCGGCACCATTACCGAGCCGGCGTCCCGGGCCAATGCGCACCGTAGCGCACGTGGCTGGGCCGCCCTCGCCGTGGGCGTGATCTGCCTCGTGGCGGCCTGGATTACCGGGCGGCGCCGCTAGGCCCGGCTGATCAGGCGGCTGGGCTGTCGAAGTAGTGGCCCTTGTCCAGATCCTCGATCAGCCCGGGATGCGTCGGCAGCCATCCCATCAGCTCGCGGGTCAGCTCGCTGGAGGCCGGGCTGTCGGCCCCTTCGCAGCTCATCCGGGAGTCGCTCGACGCGCTCAAGGCCGTGACCGCGGGCAGATGATCGCCGGTGACCGGCCATGAGCATGCACGAGGAGGGGCCAGCGTCACCCGCACTTGCGGCGACGCTGGCCCCCCGAATCGCGGGCTGCTGAGGTTACGGGCTGACCAGCGAGAAGCCTGCCACCCCATTCCCGTTGCCGGTCGCCGTGAGGGCCGTGGGGTTCAGTCCCTCATTGGAGAACAGGTACAGCGGATGCCCCTTGTACGTGACCTGCGTCCCGAGACCGGTCCAGCGGGTGCCCACGTCCCGTGCGTGCGCGCCACCTGAGGTCCCGGGGTGGCCCGCGGTGAGCACGTACGGCCACGCCCTGGCACATGATCCGGGCGGGCACGCGCTGGAGCGCTCGTAGACCGGGAAGTTGATCCAGCCGACCCCCGTCTGCATGGGAGTCGCCAGATAGCGGTGACCCTTGATGGTGACCGTGGTCAGGTTGCTCGTCCACGGGAGCTGGTTGCCGTTCGGCTTGACCAGGAACCACACTCCGTGCCACGGGGGCAGGCTGGGCTCGTCCCATCCCTCGCCGGTGACCGCGGCCGGCTGCTGGTCGAACAGGTACAGCGGCATGCCGTTGTAGGTGATCTGGCGGCCGACGCCCTTCCGGACCACTGAGCCGAGGAGTGACGCCTTGACCCCCGGCCCGGCCACCGGCGCGCCGTTCGTGGTGATGGCCGGCCACTCTGCGTTCTTGTCGTTGCTCGGGCCCGTGCACTGGAACCCCGGCGGGAGACCGGGCAGCGTCACGGGCGTGGTGGTGCAGCCGTACGACGGCGGGTGGTCGGAGGTGATGTCGTACAGGGAGTAGCCCTTGTACGTCCCGCTGCCGACCACGAGCGCCTTGCCGAACGGGGTGTTCGCCACCGTGATGACGGTCCCGCCGCCCGCGGCCAGCGCGGTCCCGGCCCCTGCTACCAGGCCGATCGCGCCCATTGCCACAGATACGAGCGTAATGATGACCTTGCGCATGCGATAATTCCCCCTCCCCTGGGGTCATTTAACCCTGGCCGCACCGTAACGGACATTTGTTGCCCAATCAAGGGGCGGCTGCACCCAAAGAGAAGGTATATGAGAATTCTGTTCGCGATCTATTGGTATCTAAGCAACAGTGGCCCCAATTATCATTTAGGCCTCATTGGTGTGGGTCCTCTTTTCCGGCCTTGTGGCATGCGGTGGAGAGTGCTGAAGCCAAGGGCAATCGTTGTCATCCTTGACCATGCATTGTGTCCATCGATGTCAGGTTGCCCGGTCGGGTCGAAGAAGTCGCCAGGCCACTCTAGCGAGCCTTTGATACTTCAAATGTTAACGGATTGTGTACGCGGGTATCCGTTTCCGGTCCGGGCGGCTGGCGGCCGTCCGAGCTGGCGTTTCGCGCACCAGCCGGGGTTGCCGGTCAACACCGTGGCGTGTCCCGGCTACCGAATGTGACCGCAATGATCTGTGGCTGATGGCTGATCTTTACCAGGTGATGAAGGCGATCACCGGCCCGTGCTTAATTCGTGCGGTTAGCAACAGTGAGGCTTCCGAACCACGCTCGCCGCGTGATTGATGTTGGCGCGTTGTACACCGTCTTCAGCGTTCTGCCGTGCGGCGTGCCGTCCGGGCGTAATGGGCCACCGTCCACCGCGTTCACGCTCAGCCGGGCAGCCGTCGTCCCGACGGCTCCGGCCGGATCTCGGCGCCATCGTCGCGCTTTCCTGCGCACTGGGGCCGGTGCGCAGGAATGGCAGCCGTTGCCGCCGTGCGGGTGGGCCGCCCTGGAATACCAGGCGCGGGCGCACCAATCCCGCCAGTAATTTCGCCGTGCGCGGGCGGTCCCTATCAGCTCCCGGCAGAGCCGCGCGGAGCTCCCGCCGGGAGCTGATGGCGAGTTTGGTGAAGATCTTGCGCAGGTGCCACTCGACCGTGCGCGCGCTGATGAACAACTGGACGCCGATCTCCGGGTTCGTCCGCCCGTCGCCGGCCAGCCGAGCGATCTGCATCTCCTGCGGGGTGAGTTCGGCGGCCGTCTCGGCCGTCCGCTTGCGCACGGTCTCGCCGGTGGCCAGCAGCTCGCGCCGGGCGCGGGCGGCGAACCCCCGGATCCTCATCGCGGCCAGCATCTCGTAGGCGGCCCGGAGCTGCTCCCGCGCGTCCACCCGGCGGTTCTGGCGGCGTAGCCATTCGCCGTAGAGCAGGCGTGTGCGGGCCAGCTCGGCACGGATGCGGGTGCGGCCGAGCCGTTCGATGGCCTCACGGTACAGGGGCTCCGCGGCCTCGTCCTGGCTCAGCAGCGCCCGCGCGCGTGCCTCGGCACCGAGCGCCCAGTCGGTGCCACTGGCCCTGGTGGTCTCCGAAAGACGCCGCAGGGCGGTACCCGCCCGTTCGGGTGCCCCGGTCCGGGCGGCCGCCTCGATCAGCTCGGCCATCGACCAGGTGGCCAGCCCCAGCTCGTCGGGGTAGGCGCTGCCCTGCCCGGCCGCGGCCAGCGCCTCGTCATAACGGCCAAGGCCGTTGCACAGCACGGCGGTCGCCCAGTGCGCGGTGGTCAGCCACTGTCCTTCCCCGCGCGTGGCCATCTCCCTGATGGCCCCCGCGATCAGCTGGAATGTCTCGGGGCCCCGCCCCTGCCAGGCGGCCAGCAGCATCGGGCCGTAGGGCGCTACGGAGTTGTCCGTCGCCCCCGCGATCGCCTCAGCCTCCGCGGCCATCGAGACGGCCATGTCCATCTCGCCGGTGAGCAGCCGCATCGTCACGCCGTCGAACAAGGCGGCCGGCAGCATGGCCAGCGCACCGGTGGCGCGGGTCACCTCGATCAGCCGGGCCGAGAGCGCGTACCAGCTCTCGTCATCCCACACATCACGCGTCATCCGGCACGCGAGCGGCAGCCAGCGCAGGCCCGGCCCGGAGCCGTCGCGCTCGCGGAATGCGCTGAGCGCCCGCTGCAGCATCGGCGTCCCCGCGTCGTACCCCTCCACGGTCAGCACCGCCAGTCCATCCAGCAGCAGATCGCTGGCGTGCGGCGGTTGCGGGGCCGGCGCCGCCCGGGCGGCCTTGGCGACCTCCAGCATTCCGGCGCTGGTCGCCAGGCGGCCGCAGATCAGCGCCGCCTGGAACGCGTCGCGGTAAGCCTCGCGCGCAAGCGCGGTGTGCAGCGTTTCCAGGCGTCTGGCCGCCGTGAGCAGCCGCGGCGCTGCGTCCCGGCAGCTACCCGGGTCGGCTCCGGCCTGCGCGCGGAGCAGTTCCGCACGCGCGCGCCCCAGCTCGTCCAGCGGCCCCGCGCACGCCCTGGCCAGCAGCCGCAGCGCCGTGTCGGGCGCACCGGCCTCGTGTTTGGCCTGCGCGGCGGTCAGGGCCCGCCCGGCCTGGCGGGCCGGATCGGCCGTCAGGTCGGCGGCGCGCGCGTAGAAGGCCGCGGCCGCGGCCAGGCCGCCACGGGCCTGCGCCCGGTCGGCCGAGCGCTCGAGTTCAGCGGCGACGTTCTCGTCGGGCCCGGCTGTCGCGTGCGCGCGGTGCCAGGCGCGGCGATCGGGATCGGCGCCGAAGACGGTGGCCGCCGCGAGGGCGCGGTGGACGTCCTGACGGTCCTGTGCTGAGGCCAAGCGGTAGACCGCGGACCGGATCAGCGGATGACGGAACTGAACCTGCTCGCCGGGCTCGATCAGCCCCGCTTCGGCAGCCGGGGTGGTGGCCTCGATGGTGATGCCGATCCGGGCGGCCGCCCGCCACACCAGCAGCGGGTCCCCGACCGGCTCGGCCGCGGCGATCAGCAGCAGCCGCCGTGCTCTGGCCGGAAGAGCGCCGAGCCGCGACCGGAAGCCTTCCTCGGCCCGGTCCGGCCAGGCCGAAGCGTCCGGCAGCCCGAACCCGCCCGCCAGCCCGTCCGGGGTCAGCCCGCTCGCCAGTTCCAGCAGCGCCCCCGGGTTGCCCCGCGTCTCGGCCACGATCCGGTCGCGGACCTGCTCGTCGAGCGGGCCTGCGACAACCGACGTCAGCAGCGCCCGCGCATCGCGCTCGGCCAGCCCGTGCACCACGAGCTCCGGCAGGCCGGTCAGGTCGCGGTGCACGGGCTGGCGCACCGCGAAGACCATCGCGACCGGCGTGGCCCGGAGATGGCGGGCCACGAACGCGAGCGCCTGCCCCGAGGCCCGGTCCAGCCAATGCGCGTTGTCCGCGACGCACACCAGCGGCCGTTCCCCGGCCACCTCCGACAGCAGGCTCAGCACCGCCAGGCCGACCGCGAAACGGTCCGGGGTGTCGCCCTGACGCATGCTGAACGCCGTGCGGAGCGCGTCGCGCTGCGGGCCGGGCACGCGCTCCAGCCGGTCCAGGAACGGCGCGCACAGCTGATGCAGCCCCGCGAACGCGAGCCCGGTCTCGGACTCAAGGCCCACCGCCCGCGCGATACGGCATCCGGCCGCCTGCTCCAGCAGGTATGCCAGCAGCGCGGTCTTGCCGGCGCCCGCCTCGCCGTGCAGGACCAGCGTCCGGCTCTGGCCCGTCCGCACCTCCGCCACCAGTCCGTTCAGCGCCTCACACTCGCGGCGCCGGCCGCGAAGCCGGCCCTCAGCTGCCTCCTTCGGCAGCAGGAGCGGTGGATCCGCTTCCTCCTGCGGCAGCACGGGCGGTGGATCCGCGCGACGGGTGGCGTGCATGCGCGTTCACTCCTTCGATCTTGCCGCTGGCCGAAACGCGCCTGGTTCAGGTGTGCGCGGCCGCGATCCGGCCGCTGATCCGGTGGCCGCGTAGCCCCCGGCCCACCAGCTGGTGACCAGCGCCGCGTATTCGACTGCGGCGTCTTCCCAGGTGAAATGGCCCGCGTCGATAATGCTGAGGGCGGCGTGGGGGAGCCGCTGGTGGAGGAACTCGGCGTTGGCCGGTGGCACGGCCGTGTCCCGCGCGCCGGCGATGATCTGCACGGGCGTTTCGATGCGCGGCAGCAGGTCGCGCAGGGCCGGAAGCTCGGCCGGATAGCTGCGCACGTAGCGCATCGACTCGGCGAAACGGTCCCCCTGGTAGGAGGACAGATAGTCCTCGCGGACGGACTCGGGCAGCGGGTACCGCCTGATGCCGGCCAGCGCCCCGGCGACGATCTGGCGCGGGTCGCCGCGGCGGAACCGCTCGATGTCAGGAGATTCGACCCAGTCTTTCAGCACGCCGCCGAACTGGAGCGGAACCGCGGCGCCGCCGCTGCCGACGACGAGGCTGCGCAGCCGGCCCGGATACCGGGCCGCGGCGAACAGGGCGGCCGCGGTGCCGATGTCCGGGCCGATGACGTGCGGGTGGTCCAGGTCGAAGCTGTCCGCGGCGCGGATGAGGAATTCGCTCATTGCGCGCGGCGACAGCAGCGAGTCGCGGCGCTGCGAATGACCGAACCCGGGCAGGTCGATGGCCACCAGGTGGGTGTGTTCGGCCAGCCGCGGCCACGTGGGCTCGAAGGCGAGCAGGCTTTCCGGCCACGGGCTGAGCAGCAGGGCGTGATCGTCGCGGTCCTCGCTTTGGGCGAACCGGATGGACAGCCCCTCGATGACCCGGAACCGTATCTGAAAGAGGTCGTTCAGCCAAGGCACGGTACCGCTCTCCTTGGTGGTGGTCGTGCGCGATCAGTGCTTGTATCGCTGTCACCGTCATTCGCGCCGGCCCGTGTTCGCATCCGCCAGTGCACAGTGCCACTGGCCAGTGGCTGGTAGCCGGTCACCGGCCCCCCGATCGCTCCCAGCACCTCGGCTAGCGCGGCGGGACGGTGTCCGGGCCGCCGGGCAGGACCCGGTCGAGCTGGCTGCGTGAGCTGATGTCCAGCTTGGTGAAGACCTTGCTCAGGTGGTACTGCACCGTGCGCGAGCTGATGAACAGCCGGCTGGCGATCTGCGGGTTCGACAGGCCGTCGCGGGCCAGCCGGGCGATCTGGGCCTCCTGGCTGGTCAGCTCGGCCGTGGTCTCGGCGGTGCGTTTGCGGGCGGTCTCGCCGGTGGCGAGCAGCTCCCGCTGGGCGCGTTCGGCGAAAGCCTCGATCCCCATCGCGGTCAGCATTTCGTGGGCGGTGCGCAGCTGCTCGCGCGCGTCACCGCGGCGGCGCTCGCGCCGCAGCCATTCCCCGTAGAGCAGGTGGGCACGGGCGAGTTCGGCGCGGACACGGGTCCGGCGGAGGTGGCCGATCGACTCGCGGTAGCAGCCCTCGGCTTCGTCGCCCTCGCTGAGCAGGGCGTGCACGCGGGCGTCCATCCCCAGCGCCCACTGGGTGGGTGTCACCCGCGTGCGCTCGGACAGCCACTCACGTGCCTCCCTGACCTGGGCGGCGTCGCCGGTCCGCGACGCCGCCTCGGCCAGTTCGGGCACGACCAAGGGCCCGTATCCCACCGGATCCCGCTCGAACGCCCATCGTGCGGCGTCGCGTGCGCTGTCGTGGCGCCCGAGGCCGTTGCTGAGCACCGAACGTGCGTAGGCCGCGAAGCTGACCAGCCGGCCCAGGCCTCGTGCGGTGGCTTCCTGCGCGGTGGCCTCGATCAGCTCGGTGGCCGGTGCCTCCCGGCCCTGCCAGGCCGCGAACATCATCTCCGTGTACTCGATGGGCGAGTTCCCTGTCGCCTCGGCGATCAGCCGGCCTTCCTCGATGAGCTGGGCCGCCGTGACCATCTCACCGGCGACGACGTGGGTCCAGCCGAGATAGGTGAGGGCGGACTGCAGGTGCACCAGGGCGCCGGTTTCACGCGCGAACCGGACCTGGCCGACGGCCAGTTCATGCCAGGAGCCGAAGTCCCACAGCTCAAGGGCGATGATGCCGCTGTCCCTGGATCTGGCCAGCCAGTCGCCGGCCTCGAGCTCGTTGCCGTTCAGGGCGAGCAGCTGCTCGAGGGCCCGGGTCAGCGCCGGTGCGGCCGCCGCGTATCCCTCGGTCAGCCGCAGCAAGACCGCCTCGAGCAGGACATCCACCGCGGCCGGCGGCCGGGGACCGGGCGGTGCGGCCCGTGCCGCCGCGGCCGCGGTCGCCACGCCGCCCGGGGTGTCCAGGTCGCCGGCCCACATCGCCGCGATGAGCGACTCCAGGTGCGTCTCGCGCGCCAAGCCGGCGTTGAGCGGCTCCAGCTGCCGGGCGGCGCCGAGCAGCAGCTGCGCCGCGTCGGTGCCGCGGCGCTGGTCAAATGCGATCTCCCCGCGCAGGTGCTGCACCTCCGCGGCCGGCAATGCGTCCAGCGGGCCGGCCTCGACCGCGACCAGCAGCCCCAGGGCCGCGTCCAGTGCGCCGGCGTCCCGCTTGGCCCGGGCCGCCGCGAGCAGCCGCTGCGCCCGGCGGCCGGGTTCGGGGGTCAGCATCGCCGCGCGCTCCAGGAACGCGGCCGCGGCGGCCAGGCCGCCGCGGGCCTGGGCCCGGCTGGCCGACCGCTCCAGCTCGGCGGCGACGTCCTCGTCCGGCCCGGACGCGGCCTGGGCCCGGTGCCAGGCCCGGCGGTCGGGATCGATCTGCAGATCGGTGACCTCGGCCAGCGCACGGTGCACGGCCTGCCGGTCCCGCAGCGACGCGGACCGGTAGGCCGCCGACCGTACCAGCGGGTGCCGGAACCGCACGTGGGCGCCGAACTCGACCAGTCCGGCTTCGATCGCGGGCGTCGCCGCCTCCGCGTGGATGCCGAGCTGTTCAGCGGCGCGCCAGACCACCAGGGGCTGGCCGGCCGGATCGGCCGCGGCGAGCTGCAGCAGGCGCTGGGTCGCTACCGGCAGGACGTCGAGCTGCCGCCGGAAGCTCTCCTCGATCCGCCCGGTCAGCGGCACCACCCCGGGCAGCCCGAATCCGCCCGCCAGCTGCGCGGGTGACACCCCGCGCGGCAGCTCCAGCAACGCCAGCGGATTGCCCCGCGTCTCCGCCACGATCTGGTCGCGGACGCGCACATCCAGTGGCCCGGTCAGGACCGAATCCAGCAGCGCCCGCGCGTCACCCTCCCGCAGTCCTTCCACCGTCAGCAGCGGCAATCCGGCCAGTTCGTCACCGGGGAACCGGGCCGCGAAGATCAGGCCGACCGGCTCCGCGGCCAGGCGGCGCGCCACGAATGCGAGAACCTGCGCCGAGGCGCGATCGAGCCACTGCTGGTCATCGACGAGGCAGATCAGCGGCCGCTTCCCGGCCGCGTCCGACAGCAGGCTCAGCACGGCCAGCGCGACCAGGAAACGGTCCGGCGCGGGACCCGCGCTGACGCCGAACGCCGTCCGCAGCGCATCGCGCTGTGGTTCCGGCAGGCGCTCCAGGCGGTTCAGCGTCGGCGTGCACAGCTGATGCACGGCCGCGAACGCGAGCTCCATCTCCGACTGCACGCCGACGGCGCGCACGACCTGGCAGCCCCGCGCCTGCCCGGCCGCGTAGTCCAGCAGCGCCGTCTTGCCCATGCCAGGCTCGCCGCGCACCACCAGCGTCCGGCTCTCACCGGCCCGGACCGATTCGATGAGCCGGTCGAGCATGCGGCATTCGCTGCGCCGGCCCCGCAACTCTCCGGCGTGCCCGTGGGGACGGGCGGGTGGCCATTGGTCCTGCGCCTGCATAACGCCACGTCCGTGTCCCTGGTGTCAGTGACGGTCCCACTGTGGCAGTTGCAGTTGCCGTGGCCCTGGCTGCAATCGTGGCCGCGGCGTTGGCACGGTGAACCGGCCCGGCGCCAGCGTTCCGGCCACCCTTATCGACGCCTCCATAAGCGGCCTAAAGCGAGCGAAAAGGCCACTCTCGCCAGGGTAACGGACGGTCGGCCGCGCAGGAAGTTCGCATCCGCGGGCCGCCCGCCGGCCTGGGGACCGCAACGCGGCGTCCGGTGACCTGGCACCCGTCGTCGCGAGGGCCGGCGGAGCATAGGCTAAAAACGCCGCTCCAGACCCCGGCGGTGGGCCGGCCAGAGGCTGCGCCAGATTCGTTGCTGTGTGAGGAGTCGGTCATGGGCCACATTGCCGGGGCGAACCGGTGAGCACGCTTGGCCGGCCGGGGCCGCCCGGCCGGGGGCCGACGTCCCGGCGGCGCGCGATGAGTACGGGCACGGCCCTCACCCTGATCGCGGTGGGCGCGATCTTGTGGCTCGCCGTCTCGGGAAGCGCCATCCCCGGCGTGAACGTGAACATTGTGGGAGTGATCCTGCTGCTGGTCGGCCTCGTCGGCCTGCTGTTGCCCATGGCGGCAGGCGGTTCCCGTAATTTTCAGCCGCTGAACTCATGGCTGCGCCCCAGTGGACACGATGACCCCAGGGCGGACGAGATCAAGAGGGCCGCCGCCGCGGACGATGCCCGGATCGAGGAGGACGACAAGTTCTTCGACCCGAATGGACCGGGCAGCCGGGAAGACGATCTATGAACCCGGCCGCCGTTCTCATTGTCCGAGCGCGGCCTGGCCGCCGCTGGAAAGAAAGAGGGCAAGCAGAACCGTGACAATCGCCAGCCACCGGGTCATCCGGTTGCGCGGGATCTGGGTGAGCGCGGCCCACGCGACCGCTGTGTACCACGCGAACACCCATGGCGCGACGAGGACCCAGGCAAATGTCACCGCGAATGGCCACACGACTTCCCGTGGCTGATCGGAAGAGATCCGCCGGTGGATGAACCATGCCACCACGATCAACGCGATCGGCCAGAGGCAGCTGATGACCGTGGACATGCTGTTCTTGCTGACATCGAGCGCGAGCCCGATTTTCTGCACGGACCACCAGGGCGATGGCAGGGTGACCAGCTTCAGCCCGCCGACAAGCGGCTTCAGCGCACTGAGCCCATAGAAGCTGTATTCCAGCACGAGCGTCACCAGGGACACCACCGCGACCCGGATGACACGCCCCCATTCGTGCCGGCGGAGCAGTGGCCACGCGAGCCCGACCCCGATCAGCACCGCATAGATCTTTATGCCGCAGGCAAGCCCGATCAATACGCCGATCAGTATGTCCCCGCGCCAGCTCGAGGCGCGACGCGCCAGCTGGATCGAGCAGATCGCCGCCGCCGCCACGAACGTATCCAGATGACCGCCGCCCACCAGCTGCTGGATGAGCACGGCGTTCGCGGTCCAGAACAGCGTCGCCCGGACGGGATCGTCAGAGGTCTTCAGGAGCAGCAAGCCGACACCGATGAACACGGCGCCGTTGATGATCATCAGGATCCAGATGGTGGTGGCGACGTTCGCGCCGCCGATCGATGCCGCGAACCTCTGGATGGCGGTGGCGACCGGGCCGTATACGGATGGTTGCCTCTTCCACAGCGAGCCGACGGCATAGCTGTACGCGGAGTCGCCCCATGCCTGTGGATTGGTCGTGTACGGGTTCCCGCCCTGTGCCGCGATGCGGCCGTACGCCGCGTAGCTTCCGGTATCCGATGAGCCGACCGGGGTGAGGTTGACCATGATCGCGACGACGACCGTACTCGCCATGAGCAGGTAACGCGGATTGGGCCGCCACCCCTGGCTATGTGCCCATAGCATCCCGGCGAGCCCCAGGCAGGAGAGGATGACCCCCGAATAGAGCAGCGCCGTGGGGATGATGACCGTGTGGTCCAGCGAGGGCAGCAGCGACGACAGCGGCAGCGTGACCGGCACCGTCTCGGCGTTCGGCGCTGTCGCCCCGACGGCGATGCCGAGCAGCAGGCCGGCTCCGGACAGCGTGATGGCGACCTTCGGCTTGGAGAGCCTGCTCCAGGCCAGCGTGCGGATGACCGCACTCATGAACCGCCCGACCGGGCCCGCCGATCCGTATTCGTCGACGGGACCGGCCGTTCCGGTCAGCCCGGCCGGATTGACGGACGCCTGTGTCACGTGGGCCATTCCTCCATCGGCGGACCTGAGCAATCACTTTCGGCACTGGTCTCCCCGCGCCACCCCGTTTTAGGCACCAGGTGCCCTCGTCGCTCCGCGACTGGACCTGCCGCCGTGCAGATCTTGGCTTAGTCTAGGGCGGCAACCGGAGGGCTTGTAAGACCGACGGCCGCCGAGGGGTGATGACGTGGCGGAGCCCAACTACCGTACCTATGCCGCCGCCGGGATCGCAGCACTGCAGCAGTGGTACCGGCCCTGGCGAGGGATGTGGGCGTCCACCGGGTGGTGGAATGCCGCTAACGCGCTGACGGCCGTCATCGGATACACGCACTGGACCGGGGACCATAGCTATGCCGGGGTCATCGAGACGACGTTCAAGGCCGCCCGGCGCTGGCACCGGGGCTTCACCAACAGCTACTACGACGACAACGGGTGGTGGGCGCTGGCCTGGGTGGCGGCGTACGACCTGACCCGCGACCGCCGTTATCTCGACGCAGCCCGATCGATCTTCGACCGCAACACGGCAGGCTGGGATGACACGTGCCGCGGCGGCCTGTGGTGGAACCGGGACCGGAAATACAAGAACGCGATCACCAACGAGCTGTTCCTCACGCTAGCGGCCCGCTTGCATCAGCGCGCCCCGGACGCCGGCGGCAGCTACCGCACATGGGCACTGCGTGAGTGGGAGTGGCTGCGCGCCAGCGGCATGATCGGCCCCGGCGGCCTGGTCAATGACGGGCTCACCCCGGCCTGTGAGAACAACGGCGGCAAGACCTGGACCTACAATCAGGGCGTGATTCTCGGGGGACTGGCCGCACTGCATGAGATCAGCGGTGACCCCGGCTATCTGGAGCAGGGAGAATCGATCGCCGGCGCAGCGCTGGCCCAGCTGGCCAGCCCGCCGTCGGCAAGCCCGCCCGGCATCCTCGCCGAGCCCGGCGAAGCCACTCTCGCTCCCACCGGGGACCATACGCAGTTCAAGGGAATCTTCGTCCGCTACCTCTGCGATTTCTGCCGGCCGAGCCCCCGCCCGGCCTACCGCTCGTTCATCCTCGCCAATGCCCGCTCTATCTGGGACAACGCCCGAAATGGGGACAATCAGTTCGGGCTGAGCTGGGGCGGCCCCTTCGATCAGGCAGATGCCAGCCGGCAAAGTTCGGCCCTGGACGCGCTGAACGCCGCAGGCGCCCTCGCCGCGAACGGGACCTGAAGGGCCGGCAGTATCTATACCCTGACCCCGTGAAGGGGACGCTGGTGCGCCGGATGCTGTTCGGTGCCCTCGCCGTGGGCGCGGCCCTGGTGGCCGCCCTGACCGGCATGGGCTCCGGCCCGGCCCGGGCGGCCGGCAAACCCGTGGCGGCTGTTCCGGCTCATGTGGTCGTGGTGGGGATTTCGGGGTTGCGGTGGACTGATATCTCCCCGGCTACGACGCCTGCGTTGTGGAACGTGGCTGGGTTGGGCTCGGTTGGGTCGCTGGTTGATTTTGCGGTGGGTCCGGATACGTGCCCGGCGGATGCGTGGCTGACGCTGAATGGGGGGGATCGGGCGCAGGTGCCGCATGGCGGTACGGGGGGGTGCCCGGCGTTGCCGGCGGTGAGCGGGGGGTCTGGGCGGGTGGGGGTGGCGGGTCCGGCGCGGGTGGCGGCGATGCCGTCTTTGGTGTCGTATGAGCGGGGGCTGAAGTATGGCCCGCGGTGGGGGCTGCTGGCGTCGGCGGCGGGGCCGGGGGGGTGCGCGACGGCGGTGGGGCCGGGGGCGGCGCTGGCGCTGGCCGGGCCGGGCGGTGCGGTCGGCTCGTATCTGCCGGCCGTCTCGGCGGTGAGCGTGGCGGTGCTGGCGCGGTGCCCGCTGACGGTGGCTGATCTGGGGTCGCTGCCGGCGGCGGGCGGCGGCCGGGTGGCGGCGGTGCGGCGTGCGGACGCGCAGGTGGCGGGGCTGGCCGCGGAGTTGCCGGCGGGTACGGTGCTGCTGGTGGCGGGGCTGGGATCGGGGGGGCTGCCGGCGCATCTGCAGGCGGTCATGATCAGCGGGCCGGGGTATCGGGCGGGGCTGCTGGGGGCGTCCTCGACGCGGCAGGGCGGGATGGTGGTGCTGACCGACCTGACGGCCACGGTGCTGGGCTGGCGTGGGCAGGGCCGGCCGGGCGGGCTGCCCGGCGCGCCGGTCACCGCCGCGGCCCGCGGCCCGCTGTCGTCCGTGGTGGGCGGGCTGATCGGGCAGGACACGGCCGCGCAGGTGTGGGCGGGCACGCACGCCGTGTTTTTCTGGGCGTATGCGCTGGCGGATCTGGCCGTGTTCGCCGGGATCGGGCTGATCTTCCGGGGGGCCGGGCCGGGCGCGCGGGCGCGGCGGGCGGCGTGCTGGCGGGTGGCGGGCACGATCGCCGGGGCGGTGCCGGCCGGGTCGTTCCTGGCCAATGTGGTGCCGTGGTGGCTGCTGGGGCATCCGGCGATCTGGCAGTACGGGCTGACCGTGGCCGGGACGGCGCTGGTCGCCGGGATCGCGCTGGCCGGGCCGTGGCGCCGGGACCCGTTCGGGCCGCCGGGGGTGGTGGCGCTGGCGACGGTGCTGATCATCGGGCTGGACGTGATGACCGGGTCCCGGCTGCAGCTGGGTGCCCCGTTCGGCCTGTCGGTGCTGGAAGGCGGCCGGTTCTACGGCATCGGCGGGGAAGCGGTCGGCCTGTACGCCGTCTGCGCCCTGATCGCCATCGCCTGGGTGGGTAACACGCTGCTGCAGGCGCGCAGCCGGGGCCGGGCGGCCGCCGCCGCGGCCGCGGTCGCGGCGTTCGCGGTGATCGCGTGCGGCTGGCCGCAGTTCGGCGCCAAGGCCGGCGGCACCATCGCCCTCGTCCCGTGCGCCCTGCTGCTGCTCCTGGCCCTGGCCGGGATCAAGATCACGGCCCGGCGGGCCGCGGTCGTGCTGGGCACCGGGGTGGCCCTGTTCGCCGTGTTCGCGCTCATCAACTACCTCATCCCGGCCACCGGGACCTCCGACATCGGCGCCTTCGCCGGGAACCTGATCCACGGCCACGCCGGAAGCCTGCTGACGCGCAAGCTGACCTCCATGCTCGGCTCCATCGGGCTGAGCCCGGCGGTCCTGCCCATCATCATCCTGGTCGGGCTGATCCTGCTGAAACCCTCCTGGTTCGCGGTCAGGGCGCTGCCCCGCGGTTATGCGGCCGAACCGCTGCTCGCGATGACCCTGGCCATGATGTGGCTGGTCTGCGTGCTCGGCTGGTTCGCCGACGACTCGGGCATCGCCGTGCCCGGCGCCGCGCTGCCGCTGGCCCTGCCGCTCGGGATCGCCCTGGTCGCGGGCATTCCGCTCACCGCCGAGGCAGCGGCCAGCCGCGGTCCGGTCACGGGATCCTCCGTCTCCGGCCGGACCGTCTAGGTCACCGAGCGATCTGTGACTAGCCTGCCACCAGGCCTGCGCTGGGTGTCAAGCTAGGGACTGTGACCGTGACTATTAATGCTGGTCGGCTCCTGTCCGTCAACGTCGGCATGCCGCGGGATGTGGAGTGGGAGGGGCGAACGGTCCGCACGGCTATCTGGAAGTCTCCCGTGGCGGGCCAGCGGATGGTTCGCCGCCTGAACGTCGACGGTGACGGGCAGGGCGATCTGAACGGGCACGGCGGCGTCAATCGCGCCGTGTTCGTTTACCAGATCGAGTCCCACCGCTACTGGCGGAAGTTTCTCAACCGCGACGATTTCACCTACGGGCAGTTCGGTGAGAACTTCACGGTCGAAGGACTCGGCGATGACGAGGTTTGCATCGGCGACCGCTACCGCATCGGCTCGGCACTGTTCGAGGTCAGCCAGCCGCGGGTCACGTGCTACCGCGTCGGCATCCGCATGCGCGAGCCCCAGATGCCGTCGCTGCTGGTCGCGCACCACCGTCCCGGCTTCTACCTCCGGGTTCTCGAGGAAGGCGTGGTCGAGGCCGGCGACACGATCGAGCGCGTCGAACGCGGCCCGGAGGCGATGACGGTAGCGGAGATCGACGGCCTGCTGTACCTGCCGAAGCGATCCCGCCGCGAGCTGACCCGTGCGCTGCGGATCCCGGCGCTGAGCGAAGGCTGGCAGGGATCCTTCCGCGAACTGCTCGAGCAGGCGCCAGCCGGCGGCGTTCCGGAGCTGGCCTGGCCAGGATGGCGGCGGCTGCGCGTCACGGCGATCGACCGCGAGAGCGACAGCGTGATCTCGATACGGCTGGTGCCGGCCGACGGCACGCCGGCCACGCCCGCGCAGCCGGGCCAGTTCCTGACCGTACGCCTGCGCCCGGACCCCGGGGCGCCGCCGCTGCTGCGCACCTATTCACTGTCCGGCGCGCCGAACGCCGAGAGCTACCGCATCAGCGTCAAACGCGAACCGCACGGCGCGGCGAGCGGCTACCTGCACACCCGGCTGCGCGTGGGGGACGTGATCGAGGCGGGCGCGCCGCGCGGCTCGTTCGTGCTACGACCTGGAGATCGCCCGGTGGTGCTGATCAGCGCGGGGGTCGGCGCGACGCCCGTTCTCGCGATGCTGCACGTCCTGGCGGCCGAGCGTTCGGCGCGTCCCGTGTGGTGCCTGTACGGAGCCCGCAACGGCTCCGAGCACCCGTTTGAGCAAGAGGCCCGTGCCCTGCTCGGCCAGCTACCCGACGCCCATCGCATCGTCTGCTACAGCCACCCCAGGCCAGAAGACCGCAACTTCGACGTCACCGGGCGGGTCACCGCCGGCGTGCTCGACAAGGCCGGTGTCCCGGCCGGAGCCGATTTCTATCTCTGCGGTCCCGCCCAGTTCATGCACGACATCGCCGCCGCGCTGACCGCGCGAGGTGCCACCCCCGACCGCGTCCGCCAAGAGATCTTCGGGCCTGCCGACCCGATAACGCCCGGTGTCGTCGCTGCACCTGAGCGCGCTCCGCATCCGCCGGCCGGCGAGCCGGGCCATGGGCCGGTGATCTCATTCAGCCGCAGCAACCTGTCGGTCGCGTGGGACCCGGCCTTCGCCAGCCTCCTCGAGCTCGCCGAGGCCTGCGACGTCCCCGTCAGGTTCAGCTGCCGGAGCGGCGTCTGCCACACGTGCGAGACCGGGCTGGTCAGCGGCGAGGTCAGCTACCGGCCCGACCCGCTCGAGCCACCCGAGCCAGGCAGCGCGCTCATTTGCTGCTCCCAGCCCGCCGGCGAGGTCACGCTCGATCTCTAGCTAACCAGCCCCGGCGGGCAGGCCGGCGTGAGACACCCTCAGCTGGCTATGGCCCGCACTCATTGGCGTGCTGCCGCTGGGTCGGGTCGCTGGTTCTGGACTGACGATCTCGCTGCACGGTTCTCGAGCCAGTTCAGGGCTTCTTCACGGCTTTCGTAGATGTGCGGCGCCAGGTCCCGGCGGTGCAGCTGCCTGGTGAGCTTGAGCCGCATGAACGAGCTGGTCGTGTACCTGGTCACGCTGGCGTAGTAGCGCTCGGCCAGCTGGCGGACCCCGGCGATGTAGTCGTCGGTCAGGGCCGGGTCCAGGTAGAAGTTGTCATAGTTGACGACCATCTGCACCTTCTTGCCGATGGCGGCCAGGCGCTTGCGGACCGCGATCCCGATTGCCGCGGCGTCGTCCGCGGTGACCAGCGACATGCCCTCCATGTTCAGGAAGAACATGTTGCGTTCGGCGTCGTAGGCGAACCGCGCCTCGAGTGGCATGGCCATCAGATCGTCCTTCAGGCCCATGGGCCCGGCGCCGAAGATCCGCGCGTCCATCAGCTTCGGCTCGCCGCGGATGATGGGCTCGAATCCGATGTGGGCAAGGACGTCCTTTTCGAGATCCACTCCCGGGGCGATCTCGATGAGCTCCAGGCCGCCGGGGGTGAGCTGGAAGACGCACCGCTCGGTCACGTACAGCACCGGCTGGCCGGCGGCGGCCGCGTACTCGCCGCCAAAAGTCCGCTGCTCCACCTCGGCGAGAAACTTGGGCGCCACGGCACCGTCGGCGATGACCAGCCGGCCATCCTGCACCCGGCAGCGGCCCGGCACGACGAAGGTCCCGGCGAACACCAGCCGTTTGGCGTTCTGGCTGATGTTGATGAATCCCCCCGAGCCCGCCAGCTTCGCCCCGAACCGGCTGACGTTGACATTGCCCAGCCGGTCCGCCTGGGCCATGCCCAGGAACGCGATGTCGAGACCGCCGCCGTCATAGAAGTCGAACTGGGACGGCTGATCGAGGATGGCTTGCGCGTTCACCGCCGAGCCGAAATCCAGCCCTCCGGTCGGCATGCCGCCCATCGCGCCGGGTTCGGCGGTCAGCGTGAGGTAGTCCAGGATGTGCTCTTCGGCCGCCACATTGGCGACGCCTTCCGGTATGCCGATACCGAGATTCACCACGCTGCCTGGTTGAAGCTCCATCGCCGCCCGGCGGGCGATGACCTTCCGCTCGGTCAGCTCCAGCGGCGGGACCGAGTTGCGGACCCGCCGCAGCTCTCCGCTCAGCGCCGCGGAGTACGGCGTGCCGAAGGTCTGCCAATGGTGCTCGGGCCGCGAAACGACAACGCAGTCGACCAGAATGCCGGGGATCTTCACGTCGCGCGGGCTCAAGCTGCCGTTTTCGGCAACCCGCTCCACCTGGACGATGACCAGGCCGTTGGCGTTGTGCACCGCGGTGGCCACGGCGAGCGCCTCCATGGTCAGCGCCTCGCGCTCCATGGTGACGTTTCCCCCGGGATCGGCGGTGGTACCGCGCAGGAACGCCACGTCGAGCGGCAACGCCTTGTAGAACAGGTACTCCGCGCCACCGAGGGTGATCAGCTCCACGCGGTCCTCGGTTGTCCGCCCGTTGATCTTCCCGCCGCCCTGCCGGGGGTCAACGAAAGTACCCAGCCCAACCCGGGTCAGCAAGCCGGGCTTGCCGGCGGCGGTGTCCCGGAACAGCTGCGAGATAACGCCCTGCGGCAGATTGTGCGCCTCGATATCGTTGCCCACCGCCAGCTTCCCCAGCTCTGGCGCCATGCCCCAATGACCGCCCACGGCCTGCTTCAGCAGGCCCTTATGGGCCAGCCGGTCCAGCCCCCGGCCGAGCCGGTTCCCCGCGGCCATGGTAAACACCAGCCCGAGGTCGCGGGGAGCACCCGTCAGCAGGAACCGCTGCTCCAGCGCCAGCGTCAGCTCCTCGGCGAAGCACTGCCCCATAAACCCTTCGACCACGACCGAGTCGCCGTCATGAATAAGCCGTACCGCCTCGGCGGCGGTGACGATCTTGTCCCGCACCGAAGTGCCGGACAGATCTTCCGCGGGGATCCGCATTGATGCTCCTCCTGAAGCGATCCGAGCGAACCCTCCTGCCGGGGCGGTCAGCGATGCGCCGGCGCTCCGTGATGCCCCGGCCAACGATGAGGGCCCGGGGCGTTTGGGTACCTCGAATGCGTGTATGGACTCGATGCCGGCCACTCGGGTCGCGCAGAGGCCACCTTCCATGCTGCCAACCGAAGATCAGCTCGTCTACATCCGTGCGCCGCCGCCATCACGGTAACGTGCCGGCGTCGACGGGGGTCAGCACGGCGTCGCCGGCAAGTGCCGTCATGAAGTCCATCGAAGCTGATTTGAGCCTGAACCATTCGGCTGATTCGTGCTTCAGCCGCCACAGGTGCTCCGCGACGTGCCATGCGCTGTTACGGAGGACAACCACCAGCATGTCATCGAAGTGATTATTGATCCGGTCGGCGGTGGAGGTATCCAGGCTCTGCAGGAAAGGATCCTCGAAGTAGTGACGCAGGCCGGCCATCTCGTCCTTGAAGACCGTGTTGATGGCCAGATAGTCATCATGCTGCGGGCCGGTGCTCACGGGCGGCCCCGTCAGCTCCCAGGTGGCGACCAGGGCGAGGGCCAGGTCAAAGTTGACGTGCGCGTTCACCCCGGCGACGGCGAATTGCATGCGCGTGATGTGGGGGTCGCTCCGCCGCTCAAAAAGCACGCGCCAGGCGCGTGGCGCAGATTCGGGCCGCTGCTGGAACGCGGCGAGGGCGTTCAGGTAGCGCTCGGCGAACTGCACGTCCAGCTCGGACAGAAATGGGGGATCTTCGAAGGCGCCGTTCTGCAGCCTGGTCAGTATGGCCGTGGTGATTGTCGTGTACAGAAAATTGAATGAGGCGACACCATCTGACTCGGGCGGCGGCATGTTTTTCTCCGCTTCCTTCTGGACGTCCTCAAGTTTTCCGACGACGGCGGCCACCCTGGCGCATGCGTCACTGGCGTCTTGTGCTGTTGTCATCTGACGTCCTCTCATCGGGGGACTGGGAGCCGTGCTATGGGTGCGCTGCGGCTAGCCGCCTAGCCGCCTAGCCGACCGCGGTGCGCGAGCGGTGCAGCGCGGCGATGGCCTGTACCCTGCTTCGCACCCCAAGCTTGGCCAGGATGTGTGAGATGTGGACGCTCACCGTCTTCTCGCTGATAAAGAGGCGGTGAGCGATCTGCCGGGTGGTCAGCCCTTCGGCAAGCTCGGTGAGCACGTCGAGTTCGCGCGCCGTGAGGGCGGGCAGCGGGAAGGACAGGGGACCTGATTCCGCCACTGCTGCCGTCACGCCGATCGCACGCTGGCCGGCCGCCGGGTTTACCGCCTGCACACCTGGGTGGGCCGCCGCATCATGGCTGGGCAGCGTGATCCGGGCCCGGGCGGCCAGGTCTTCGATCTGGCTGAGGAGCGGACGCGCGCCGAGGCGACGCGCGGCCTCGTGGGCCTGGGCCAGCGCAGTGGCCGCGCCGGCCGCACGGCTCCGGCGTGAGAGCAGGGCATCGGCCAATCGGAACCGGGCGTAGGCCGCCGGGTAAGGGTGCCCGTGACGCTCCCAGGCGGCGACGCTGGCGCTCCACGCATCGGGATCGGGCGTGCCCGCCAGCCGGCTTTCCTCGGCTGTGCAGAGCGCAAGGTATCCCGCGACCGCGTTCTGGATAGCGGGTGCCGCCTTCGCGGCTTGCTCGGTGAGGCGCCGCCTGCTGTCGCGGAGCTGGCGCAGCTCCGGGGATTGCGTGGCCCTGGTGGCATTGCGTTCAGCCACGTCGGCTTCCGCGTGCATCCCATGCCAGACCAGTGGCGCGATGACCCAGAACATCGTCCGACCCCGCGGCCGCGGTGCGCAGCCCGGCGCTGACCGTCCCGCGGGCAAGATCAGGTCTGCCCCGGAACATGTCCAGCCCGGCCCGCAGCGTCAGGAGCGGGACGCGATAGCGTGAACCGGCTGTCTCGGCCGATAGCAGGTCAATGGCCTCGAGGTCGCGCTCGGCCTGATCGAAATCGCCGCGCCCAACGAGCAGGCGGGAGCGGGCCAGCCGCAGCTCGATGCTCTGGGTACCGGTCGGCCGCAGCGACATCGCCTCAGCGACGGCCAGTTCGGCGTCGTCCCACTTTCCCAGGCGGAACAGCCCATTGGCGGCCAGAGTGAGCAGCGTCACGCCGTACGTCCGGCCCAGCCCGAGCGCATTCATCCGCTGTGCCCCCCGGCGGCACCATTCCACGCCCTCGGCGAGTTCGTTCAGCGGCCCGGACAGCAGCGACGCCAGGTGGACGAATGCCTGCCCGATATCACCGGGTTGACCGGACTGTTCGGCGAGGCGAAGGCCCTGGTTCATCGCGTCCAGCCCGGCGGCCGGGCTTTCCAGGTAAGCCAGGCTGAACCCGAGCGTGGCGAGCAGCGGTGCCTGCACATGGCTGGCTCCGGCACTGCGGGCGAGATCAAGCGCACGTTCGGCCTCGGCCTTGGACCTGCCGTACTCGCCCGCCAGCAGCAGCGCGTGCGCGTGACCAGCCATCTGCCCGGCCCGGTCGGCGGCCGCGGCGTCACGGGGGAGGACAGCGGCTGCCCGCCCGTACGCCGTGACTGCCTCGCGGCCATGGCCGCCCGCCAGCAGATAACGCCCAAGGCGCTGGTAAAGCGAAGCCGTCTCAAGCGCCCCGTGCGCCGGCGATTGCTCCAGCAATTCCTTCATGCATTGCGCGGCCTCATCCTGCTCTCCGGACAGATGCGCTGCCTCGGCAGCCCGCTTAAGCAGCTCAGCCCGGTCCGGCCCGGCGGCCGCTGCCCCTAGCCGGCCGTGCAGTTCCAGCGCGCGGCACCAGAGCCGGTGGGCTTCCGCGAACCCGAATACCCGCTCCGCCTCCGTGGCCGCCGCGACCGCCGCCGCCAAAGCCCGGGGGTAATCACCTGCCTGGTCCCAGTGGTGCGCCTGCCGGGCGACGACGTGCTCGTCGCTGATCTCGCTGCACCGGGACAGCGCGCCGGCGATCCGCCGGTGTAGCCGGATGCGCTCGCCGGGCAGCAGGTCATCGGCGACCACCTCCTTTATCAGGCTGTGCCGGAGCATGTAACCCTGACGGGCCGGATCGACCGCAAGCACGGACGCCTCGATTGCCGCTCGCACGCCATCGATCAGCGCCGTCTCCACGAGGTCAACGACGGCGGCGAGAAGCCGGTGGCTCATGGGCTCGCCGCTGACCGCCACCGCGCGCACGACCTGGCCAGCGCCGGCGGGGAGCGCCTCCACGCGGCTCAGAACGAGCTGGCGCAGCGTAAGGGGCAAGGCGGCGCCGTCGCCGCTCTGGACGGCGTGGACCGCTTCCTCGGCGGCGAATGCGTTGCCCTCACACCGGCTCCATATCAGCTCAATGAGCTCAGGATCCGCTTGGCGGCCGAACGCGTCGACCACCATCGCGGCGACCGCGGTGCGGTCAAGTGGCATCACATCCAGGAAGCGGGCCCTGCGATCACGCCGGAATTCAGGCAGCAGTGCACGCAGTGGATGCCCCGCCGCCAGGGTGTCGCTGCGATAGGTGACCAATACCAGGATGGGTTCATCGATCACGTTAGCCAGCAGATATACGATCAGGTCGCGGGTCGAGCGATCTGCCCATTGCAGATCCTCTATCACCAGGACCAATGGTGCCCGGGCTGCCAGCCGTGCCACCACCTGAAACAAAAGCTCTAAGGCAGGCAAGCCAGTAACATCGCCCTCATTCCTGGCTGCCGGCCCCGGGCGCATGAGTATCCGGTCCAGCTGCTCACCCCAGCCGGCGAAGAACTCTCCCGCCCAATCCCGGGCCGGTCCGCGCAGCAGCTTGCGCATGGCGTCGGTCACCGGCCAAAACGGCGGCGCATCGGCGAGGTCGACAGCCGCCCCCGACAGCACAATGGCGTCGTCGCCTGCCACCGTGGACGTAAATTCGGTGACCAGGCGCGTCTTGCCCACGCCGCTTTCGCCGCCGACGAACACCGCAACGGTCCTTCCGTGGCGAGCATCTTCGAAAGCCGCCGTTAGGAAGTTCATCTCGTTAGCACGCCCGACAAGGCGCAGGAAATCCCCCGATTCGCCCATGCAGCGAGCGTAGAGCAGGCCGCACCAAGGGTCCAATGCATTTCATTTCGTCAGCGGGTGACCACCCGTTGTGAGACCGGCCGCAGAGTTAGCACCCGAACAGAACAGGTATCGTCGCTGCCACCCACATGTGTCAGCCCGGCGTGGGCTTACTGGGGCTGGCGTGACGGCAAGCGTGCAGTATGCCTGGCGCGCCAAATGAGGGTGACGCCATCTATGGGCCTGCCGAGAATGAAACAGGCCCGTGTCAAGATCTGTCCTCATTTTACGTTTTCATAACGTTTTGCGTGACAGTCCCGCGTATCGCTGGTCCTGAGACACCCAGCTAAGGCAGAAGCCTGGCGAAATTAGTGATTTCTTCCGATGTCGCCGCGGCCGCCTTCCCGCATGCTCCTGCTACCCGGCTGGTCGTGACGGCATCGCCTGCTCCGCGGTGATCCGAACACGCCCCGGCGAAACAGTGGTGGCGCTGCCAAGTGCCAGGTCCGGGTCGAGGTGTTTGGGATGACAAGCACGGTGAAGTCCAGGCAGTCAGAGGCGGCGACGGCGACGGCGGACCTCATGCTCGGTGTGGCGGGCGGAGACCGCCAAGCGTGGGAGGAACTCGTTGGCCGGTACACCGGGATGCTGCACGCGATCGCCCGATCCTATGGGCTGGACCCGGCGGCCAGCGGAGATGTCGTGCAGACGACCTGGCTACGCCTGGTTGAGCACCTCGGCACGTTGCGTGAGCCAAGCGCGGTGAGCGGCTGGCTGGCTACGACCGTCCGCAGGCAGTGCCTCTTGCTCGTCAGGAACCGTCAGCGAGAGCTTCCGGTCGAACAAGCTGACGAACTTTACCCGCTGGACAATGATCACTCGCCCGAGGGCGAGGTAGTGGCACGGGACCGGGACGCGCGGGTAAGAGCGGCTTTTCACCGGCTGCCCGTAAAGGATCGGCGACTGCTCGCCTGCCTGATGATCTCGGCGCGCTGCAGTTATGCAGACGCGTCCGCCAGGCTGGGCATGCCGGTCGGCAGCATTGGGCCGACCCGGGCGCGCAGCCTCCAGCGGCTTCGCCGCGAACTGGCCGCCGTCGGCATTAACGACATAATGGCGGCTGGGTGATCCGTCACCGCGGGCGGCGGGGCCGGGCGGAACACGCCGGCAGTCCCTGAATGCCGAGAATTGCCTGCTTATGTTCCGATTCCCCCGCGCGGACCCGCCGCTGGGAAAACCGGCTCATGCGGATCAGTATTTGACAGCGACATCTCACTCAGAGCTGATCCTGTCAGGCGTGCAGCCATGGCCGCACGAGATGATACCTTGAGTTTCATAAAGATCCGGCGCAGGTGCGAGGCCACGGTCCATGAGCTGATCTCCAGAACCGAGGCGATTGTCTTATTTGGATACCCGGAGGCGACCATCCGCGCAATTTCCTGCTCGCGCGGGCTCAGTAGCGAGATGGGGCTCGGGTTTTCCCGGCGCAGCGCCAGCAACCGGACGCCATCGACTTCGGCGTCGAGCAGAACCGTCACGTCACCGCTGAAATCGTCACACGTTTCCCCGTGCTCGGGCGAAAAATGCTAAAAGTTTGCCCACGAGGTTTATCAAGATCATCTCGACATCGTCCGGGACGGCGGCGGGCACCTCGGCTTTCGAGCGAGCCGTCCGCCGGCCCGCCCTGGTCGTGACGGACCTGCGCACCTCGGGCGGGGGCCGTACGGTCGTACCCGCCTGGGCGGCCGCCGACCTCAGCGTCCGGCTGGCCGCCGGCCAGCAGCCGGGGAAGGTCGCTGAGGCACTACGACGGCATTTCCGGACGCGCATGCCACCCGGGATGCGCGGCCGGCTGCTCGTCCGGGGCAGTTGCCCGCCCTACACCCTGAATCCGCGGGCACCGGTGGCGGGGGCGGTACGGTCGGCGTGCCGGACCGTGTTCGGCCGTGAGCCCGTCCTGCTGCCGTCGGGGGGCTCCATCCCCTTTGTCAGCGCCCTCGCCGGCGCGTACCGCATCGACGTGGCCCTCATCGGATTCGGTCTGCCCGGCGATGCGATTCACGCCCCGAACGAGCGCTTCTACCTGCCAAATCTGTTCCGCGGAACGGAAACCTGCATCGAGCTCTACCGGCACCTGGGCCGTGGTTAGCGTCGGCGACGGGCTCTCGTTCAAGCTGCCCATGTCAGCCGGTATCTTCCAGCCGGACCGGCGTGGGCAGGGGCGCATGCCCGGCCAGGAGCCGCAACGCCAGGCCGGGGAACAGGGCGGCGGAGAGCAGCCCGGCGGCGAGCAGGGACGAACTGGTGGTACCGGAGATCAGCCTGGCGGCGAGCCCGATCTGCGTGGCCACGATGACGAACGTGAGCGTGGTGGCCTGCATCAAGCCGGCGACGGATGCCTGCCGGAGGCCGATGAGGCGCGCATACAGCAGCGCCGGCAGGCCACGCGCGATCAGCAGGGCGGCCAGGAACAGCGGTACCTCCGCTATCGCGGCCGGATGAGCGAGCAGGGCCTTCAGATCGAACTGGACGCCGGTGGCGATAAAGAAGATGGGGATCAGGAAGCCGAAGCCAATGCCCTGCAGCTTGATCTCGAACTGCGGGTGGGGAGCCTGGCCGGTCAGGTCGATCATCCGGACCAGCAGCCCAGCGGCGAATGCGCCCAGGATGGAGGCGAAGCCGAACCGGTAGGCCAGGACGCCGAAGGCCAGCGCCAGGGTCAGGGTGGCCCGTACGCGCAGCTGCGCGCTGCGGTCTTCGAGCCGGTCCAGCAGCCGCTCCAGGGCCGTCAGCCGGCGCACCCGCGCCAGCGCGAGCCCGAACACGGCCACCAGCACCAGGAAGATCGCGAGCGAGGCCAGCCGGTCTGCTGAGGTCGTCGAGGCGGCCGAGAACAGCAGTGACAGCAGCATGATCGTCACCACTTCGGCTAGGGCGGCCGCCGTCATCACGAGCTGGCCGAACCGTGTGTTCTCCTGCCCGGCGTCCTTCAGCAACGGCAGCAGCAGTCCTGCCGAGGTCGACATCAGCACGATGGCCAGAAACAAAGGCCGGCTGGCCCCGTTGATCGCGCTCAGCGCATAAGCGCACGCCACGCCCAGCGCGGCCGAACCGATGAAGGCGTAAGCGGCCAGCCGCCCAAGCGTCCCCCGCAGGCGGTCCACGTCGATCTCCAGGCCAGCCAGGAACAAGAGCATCCCTAGCCCCAGATCGCTCAGCACCGCAATCGGCGCATCGATATGCACCCAGCCCAGCACCGACGGGCCGATCACGATTCCGGCGATCACTTCCAGCACGGCGCCGGGCACCGGCACGGCTGGCAGCAAGCCCAGCACGACCGGAACGGCCACCGCCACGGCCGCGATTATCAGCACGCCATTAAATGAGATAGCCACGCGTCCCCCCCAGAAATGCTCAGCCTGATGGCCGGCATGCGGGCGGCGTGCCGGAGCCGGCCGCGAGCAGCCGCTCTCCGCCGGCCCGCCACGCTGCGGGGTCATCCGCTGCCAGCACGTGCTCATGGCCCATGACCGCGATGACCGTCGCAGCAATCGCAGGCAGCATTTTCCTCACCATAACCCTTGATAAGGCACCCCCGTAGCCGGCGGGAGGCTGGCGCCTTGTCCCGGTGCGGCATGGCGCGGACCCGGGCCCGGGTGAGTGTGTGCCGGGCCCGGGCACGGAATGCCTGGCTTCGGCGCGCGGCGAGCGGCCTGAAAATCGGGCCACCTAATGCCCGGACACGCCGCGTGCATGCGTGACAGCGTGAATTTCGCGTATTAGCGTCGCAAAGCGGCCCGGGTGTGTGACCGTCTTATTTTCGCTGGTCAGCTCAGTCGGCACGCTGGGCACCGGCTGAATTTACGCGTCTTTTCTGGTAGCCCGTCGGCGAGCGGCCGTACGGGCAGGGGCAGGCGGCAAGGGGGGAATAGTTGCCTAAGCCAATTCATGGCGGTCAGCGATATCTGCCGGGACTTGATGGGCTGCGGGCCCTTGCCGTACTGGCCGTTATCGCATATCACTTGCGGCTGGGCTGGGCTCCGGGCGGAATGCTCGGGGTAGGCGTGTTTTTTACGCTGAGTGGCTACCTCATCACCGACCTGCTCCTGGGCCAGCACGAAGCGACGGGGAGACTCCGGCTGGCGGACTTCTGGCGCCGCCGGGCCCGGCGGCTGCTGCCCGCGCTGTCCGTCCTGCTGGTGGTCATCGCGGCGTGGGTGACGCTGCTGGACAGGCCGGAGCTTTCAGCGCTGCGCGGAGTCGACCTCGCCGCCGTGGGCAGTGTCACCAACTGGTGGCTGATCGCCCAGCACAGTTCCTATTTCGCCCAGTTCGGGCCGCCGTCACCGCTCGGTCATCTGTGGTCGCTGGCGGTGGAGGATCAGTTTTACCTGGTCTGGCCCTGGCTGCTGTGGCTCGGGCTGCGCTGGTCCCGCGGCCGGCCCGGGACCCGCATGCGGCTCGCCGCGGCGACCTTGCTGCTGGCGAGCCTTTCCGCGATCGAGATGGCGATGCTCTACCGGCCCGGCTACGATCCAACCCGGATTTACGACGGCAGCGATACCCGGGCCTTCGCGCTGCTGATCGGCGCCGCGCTGGCGTTCGTATGGCCCAGCCGTCACCTCCGTGGCGGCATCACAAGCGGGGCGCGCCGGATTCTGGACGGCGCCGGGGTCACCGGCCTCGCGGTCATCGTGGTGCTGGTCTGCTGCACCAATGACTATTCGGCGTTTCTCTACCGGGGCGGAATGGTCCTGCTTTCCGTGGCCACGGCCCTGGTGGTGGGAACGGCGGCGTCTCCGGCGAGCAGGATCGGCCGGGCCCTGGGCTGGAGTCCGCTGCGCTGGCTCGGAGTCCGGTCATATGGCATCTACCTGTGGCACTACCCCATCATCGTGCTGACAACGCCAGCCAGCGGCCGGGACACGGTGGCGCGCGGCGCCTTGCAGGTGGCGGCCAGCATCGGCGTGGCGGAACTGTCATGGCGGTACATCGAGGAACCTATCCGCCACGGAGCCATCGGCCGGTGCCTGGCCCGGGCACGGTCCGCGCAATGGGACCTGCAGGCGGCCGGGCGGCGCGTGTGGATTCCGGCGGCAGGCGCCGCGGTGGTATGCGTCCTCGCCGGCGCGGGCCTGACCGGAGCCGTGCCGCTGAGATCGGCTGCGGCCAGCAGTACGCCGCGCCCTGTCCCGGGCAGCACAGTCCCGGGCAGCACAGTCCCGGGCAGCACAGTCCCGGGCAGCACAGTCCCGGGCAGCACACGGGCCGCACCTGGCAAGACCTCCGCGCCGGCCGCAGCCGGCGGGCCCGCTCGTCCTGCCGGAGCGTCGTGCACATCGGGGACTCCACCTCCGACGGCCTCATCTCACCGGACTACCTGCCCGACCCGCAGCAGCGTCTCGCTGCGCAGTACGCGCAGGTGGGCGCGACCAGGCTGATCACGGAGATTTCCGGTGGCCGGTCGATCGTCGAGACCATCGACGGGCAGCCGAACGCGTACGCCGTCGCGCAGCAGCTCGTGCGGGACGGCTACCGGGGCTGCTGGGTGCTCGCCCTCGGGACCAATGACACCGCCGACGTCTACGTAGGCTCGGCGGTCAGCCAGGCGACCCGGATCCAGCGGATGATGTCGCTGATCGGCAACCAGCCGGTCATGTGGGTGAACGTCAAGTCGCTGCTGAGCAGCGGGCCATACGCAGAAAGCCAGATGCAGCTCTGGAACAGCGCCCTGATCCAGGCCTGCGCGCGGTATCCGGGCATGCGGGTCTACGACTGGGCTGCGGACGCGCAGAGCAGCTGGTTCATCGCCGACGGCATTCACTACACCTCAGCCGGTTACGCGGCCCGTGCGCATCTGATCGCCCAGGCGCTCGCGGCTGCCTTCCCAGCCGGCGGCCGCCACGCTCCGCAGCATCCCGGATGCCTCGTCGCCTAGGCATACAGCCCGCCCAGGAGCCTGCTGAATAAGGCCTAAATTTGCGTGATCACGTTCGTAAAACTGCAGGTCAGCGACCTGCGACTTGATCACGAACAGGGTTATTCAGCGCCCTCCTAGGCGAGGTCGTCAGAGTGTCCGGCTTCCCGGCGCGGCCACTGGGCGATGGGGCGCCCGCCCGGCCGCACTGGCACTGGTGGCCAAGCGGGCGCCTTCTCCCGGGCCCGCAGCCGGTCCAGTTCGGCCTGGAAGGTGACCCGGTCGGTGGCCGCGGGCAGGCTCGGTGCTCCATCTGCGGCGCTCACCGGCGGGTTCCAGTTGGCTCTGTGGGTGTGCGGACTAACCGGTCTCGCCGCCATCCCCGTCGCCTTTATGCTCATCCGAGCCGCCAGCCGGCCCCGGATGGCCACCGCCCGCGCTCATGGCTAAGGTATGCCTAACCTTACTTTGACGCGGGCCGGCACACGCCGGATCACGCGACCGGCGGAACACGGAGAGGCGGCTCATTGTGCTGACAGGAATCCGGGCGGTACGGAAGGCGGCGCCGGCGGTCATCGGTGCCGGGCTGCTGGCCGCGTCTCTGGCTGCCTGTGGCGCTCCGGCTGGGGCCAGCGGTTCCGTTAATTCATCCAATGAGCTGACTCTCTATAACGGGCAGCACGAACAGACGACACAGGCCCTGGTCAGCGGGTTCGAGAAGCAGACGGGGATCAAGGTGACGATCCGCTCCGACGACGAGGACGTGCTCGTGCAGCAGATCGAGCAGGAGGGGGCGCGGTCTCCGGCTGATGTCATCTGCACCGAGAACTCCCCGGCCCTCGAACGCCTCCAGGAAAGTCACCTGCTCGCGCCGGTGGAGACGGGGACGCTCGGGGCGGTGCCGTCCCGGGACAGTTCGCCATCCGGGGACTGGGTGGGAGTGTCCGGCCGGGTGTCGGTTCTCGTCTACAACACCGCGAAGCTGAGCCCCGGCCAGCTGCCCACTTCCGTGATGCAGCTGGCCAGCCCCCAGTGGAAAGGCAAGCTCGGTCTGGCCCCCCAGGAGACGGACTTCCAGCCCATCATCACGTCCATCGCCAGGGCTCACGGCACGGCCGCCGCACTGGCCTGGCTCAAGGCGGTCAAGGCCAACGCGGGCAGCGACGTCTACCCCGATAATGAGACCCTCACGTCGAAGGTCAACTCGGGCCAGGTGGAGATCGGAATCATTAACCATTACTACTGGTACCGCCTCCGCGCCCAGATCGGGGCGGCCGGGATGCACTCCGCGCTGCACTACTTCGCGCCCGGCGATCCCGGCTACGTCGTGGACGTTTCCGGGGCCGGGGTCCTCGCGTCGAGCACGCACCAGGCCGCCGCGCAGAAGTTCCTCGCCTTCCTGGTCAGCGCGGCGGGGCAGCGGATCATCGCGCAGTCCGACAGCTTCGAGTACCCGCTGCGCCCGGGCGTGGCCGCGCACCCCGGCCTGACCCCGCTGGCTCAGCTCCGGCCGGACACGTCCGACAGCCTGGCCAATCTCGGTGACGGCTCCGGCGCGCTCAGCCTGCTCCAGCAGGCCCAGCTCGGCTGAGGGACGGTCACGGTGAGCGGGACCGCGCCGGCCCGGCCACCGGCGGCCCGGATCCGGCTGACGCCGGTGCGGGCCGCGGCGGCCGCGTCCTCTTCCTGAGCAGCCGGACGCGGCGCGGCCGGGGGTGGCCGCTGACAACGGTGTCCGCGCTGGTGGTCACGGCGGTCCTGCTGCCCGTGGCATTCCTCGTCTGGCAGGCGAGCCAGGCGGGCTGGGCTCTGATCGGCCGGCTCCTGCTACGCCGTCTCACGGTGACCTTGCTCGTCAACACGGTGGAGCTGACGGTCGCCGTGACGGCGTGCGCGGCCGTGATCTCGGTGGCGGCCGCCTGGTGCGTCGAGCGCACCGATCTGCCCGGCCGCCGGCTGTGGCGTGCGGTGCTCATGGTCCCGCTGGCGATCCCCGATTTCGTGGTCGGGTACACGTGGTCGTCGCTGAGCCCGGCCGTGCACGGTCTCGGCGGCGCGATCCTGGTCATGACGCTCGGCCTGTATCCGCTGGCCTACCTGCCGGTCGCGGCCGCGCTCCGGCGGGCCGACACCAGCGTGTACGAGGTCGCGCGGAGCACGGGGTCCGGGCGCGCCGCGGCGTTCCGGCGGGTGGTCATGCCGCAGATCCGTGCGGCGGTGCTCGGCGGGAGCATGCTGGTCGCGCTGGGCATCCTCGCCGAGTATGGCGCCTTCGAGATCCTGCGGTTCCAGACCTTCACCACCGAGATCTTCACCGAGTTCAGTCTGGGCTTCAACACCTCGGCGGCGAGCGCGCTGTCACTGCTGCTGGTCGTCCTGGGCCTCCTCGTGCTGGCCGGCGAGCGGGCCGCGGTGCGATCGCCGGCGGCCGCGGGCGCCGCGCCGGTCCGGTCCACCGGGCACCGCCGGTACCACCTGGGCTGGGGCGCCCTGCCGGCGCTGGCCGGCTTCACCGCCCTGGCCGGCCTGGCCGTCGGCGTCCCGGTCAGCACTCTGGTCTACTGGCTGACCCAGCCCACCAACTCCACGCTGCCGCCGATACCGCTGGACGGGGCGCTGGCCCATACGCTGGCCTTCAGTACCGGCGCAGCCGTGCTGGCCACGGCGGCGGCGCTGCCGGTGGCGTACCTGGCGGTGCGCCTGCCGGGCCGGCTGTCGCTGGCGCTGGAGCGGGCCGGATATCTCGTGCAGGGCCTGCCGGGCCTGGTGATCGCCCTCTCGCTGGTGTTCTTCGCCATCCACGCCGCCTACCCGCTGTACCAGAGCCCGGCACTGCTGGTCATCGCGTATGCGGTGATGTTCTTCCCGCTCGCCCTGGTGAGCCTGCGGGTGAGCCTGGCCCAGGCGCCGCCGCGCCTGGGCGAGCTGGCGCGCTCCCTCGGCTGCCGCCCGCTGGGCGCGATGCTGCGCGTCACGTTGCCGCTGGCGGCACCCGGCATCGCCGCCAGCGTGGCGCTGGTCTTCCTGTCGGCGGTGACCGAGCTGACCGCCACCCTGGTCCTCGTCCCGACCGGCGCGAACACCCTCGCCACCGCGTTCTGGGCCTACCAGTCGGATGTGTCGTACGCCGCCGCCAGCAGGTACGCTGCGTTGATTGTGGCGATCGCCATCATCCCCGGTGTCTTCCTGCAGCGCTGGCTCGATTCCGGGCGGCCCGCGGGCCGGCTCCGCCTCCGCGGCCGCCGGGGGACGTCGTGACCAAGCTGGTGATCGAGGGCCTCACGAAGTCCTTCCGCGACACCCTGGTGCTGCGCGGTATCGACCTCACCGTCGAGCCGGGCATGCTGACCGCGATCCTCGGCGCCTCGGGGACGGGCAAGACCACGCTTCTCCGGGTCATCGCCGGGTTCGAGCCTGCCGACCAGGGCACGGTGAACCTGGACGGCACCGTCGTCGACGACGGGAAGCGCAGGTTGCCCCCGGAACGGCGCCACATCGGCTACGTGCCCCAGGACGGTGCGCTGTTCCCCCACCTGAATGTGCGGGCGAACGCGGCCTTCTCACTGCCTCGCCGTGAGCGCCGGGGGCCGCGGGCCGACGAGATCCTCAACCTCGTCGGCCTGGCCGGGTTCGGCCACCGCTTCCCGCACCAGCTGTCCGGCGGCCAGCAGCAGCGCGTCGCTATCGCCCGGGCGCTGGCCAGCCGCCCGGGGCTGGTTCTGCTCGACGAGCCGTTCGCCTCGCTGGACGCGGCGCTCCGCACGACGGTCCGGGCGGACGTCCTCAGCGTGCTCCGTTCGACGGGGACCACCGCGATCCTGGTCACCCACGACCAGGACGAGGCACTGTCCGCCGCCAACTACGTCGCGGTCATGCGCGACGGGCTCGTCACACAGGCCGGCACGCCCCGTGAGATCTACGAGTGCCCTGCCGATCCGTGGACCGCCACGTTCGTCGGAACCGCCAACCTGCTTCCCGGCCAGCCTGCCGGCGACGGTACGGTGCGGACCGTGCTCGGCTGCCACCGGCTGCAGCGGGCACCGGGCCGGCCGGGCCCGCCTGCCCGGTCTCCGGCTGGCCTGACGGTGCTGATCCGCCCGGAGCAGATCCGCCTCATCCCGCCGCGGCCCGGTGCCAGCGCGGCCCTGGTCTCCGCGGCCCGCTACCACGGCCACGACGCCCTCGTCACGGTCCGGCCTGAGGAGCCGGGGGGTTTCGGGCCCGGCGGGGCAGGGCCGGACGGTTTCAGGCCCGGGAGGGCAGGGCCGGACGGAGTGCTGCACGTCCGGATCACCGGCTCCGACGTTCCCGCCCCCGGTGACCGGGTCGGCCTCGAAGTGCACAGCCCGGTGATGGCCTGGTCCGCCGTCTCGCACCCCGGCCGCACCTAGCGTTGGCGGCGCGTCCTTCCGGGCCGGATCACGCGGTCTCCCGGTGAGCGGTGGAAATCCCGGGAGGCCACGTATGCGGGATGCTACTTGGTGTCGTCCTCCTTCGCCGCAGCATCTTGCTTGATGCCGAACAGCGGCTTGGTTGCCATGACCATCTTCTCTGCGAACCTCCGCTGGGAGGTGAGCAGCTGCTCGGTGAAGTCATAGGCATTGGCCACGAGCTCCTGGGGATTGAGCAGCGGGTCGCTGTACGGGAGGCTGGGCGCTGGGATGGACGGTGTGATCGATGCGCCGAGCTTGTTCACCACATCTACCACGCCGTCGATGTCCCAGGTCAGCCGGACCGCTATCCGGATCAGGTCATGCTGCTCGGCGGACCCGAGCTGGCCTGCCAGGGTGACGATGCCGTTCCGCACTTGTACGGTGAGGCTTGCCGGGTCCGCGAGCAGGATCTCGGTGAGCATCCGGCGGACCTCCCAGGCGATGTCCTCGTCTGGACGGAGGAAGACGCTCAGCAGGTCACAGCGGCTCACGATCCCGATAAGGTTGCCGCCGACACCGCCTCCGAACACCGTGCCGGAGTCGACCACGGGCAGCCGCTTGAGGTGGCGGCCGCTCATCAGCCTTGCGGCGGCCGGCACCGTTGCGTCCGCGTGGATAGTGATGGCCGGCGAGGTCATCAGTTCACCCGCCGTGAGGTCCAAGTGCTTCTTATCGCCGGCGTGCCGGTGGAGGCGGCCGCCCGATTCGAGCTGCGCGGCCTGCGCGCGCCTGCCGATGACGCTAAGCAGGTCAGCCTCGGACACCACCCCGGTGACATGACGGCCCAAGGTCAGTACCGGCACGGCGCTGATCTTGTGCTCGGCCATCCGGACGGCGATCTCCTTATAGGGGGTCATCCGGTCGACAGTTACCACAAACGTCGTCATGACGTCCCTGACCCGATGGTGCCATCGCGCGTGCTGCTGCTTTTCCTCGCCGCGGGCATGCGGATCGGCGGCGGAGGATGAGGCTGTGGTAGCCTGCTTTGCTGGGGGACGCGACGTGCGGTCCGACCCCGTAGGCTTGTCGGGGCGCGACTCGTACGATGCAGCCCCGAGGCGATGAAGCATGGCATCACGATGCATGTCGCTGCGTGTCATGTCCTCAGCCCCCTCTCATGGTCGTTAGCCGGGGAGTATTGCGCATTCGCAGAGTTCATCACGGCCAGATGTCACGATCAGTGGGGACCTTGGTCACAAGCCCTGGCCCCGTGGCCGGCCAGGCGCGGGTTTGATCCGATTAGGCCGGGCAGGCCGCCCCGGGACGACTCAGGGGCGCGACGATGATCTGGCCCCCGAGGCTGCGCGCCTGCTGAGATCAGACCAAACGCGAGCCCGCCTGGTTCAGGAAGTGAACGGCCTGGTTGAGGTCGTCGTGGCAGCGCTGCAGCCACGCTTCGCCCCAGAAGAAGTTGCAGCTGGTCTCGGCCCGGAGGACCCGCCAGTGGGCTTCCTCGAGCAGCCGGTACACGTCGGGGTCACGGACTGAGATGCCGATGGCGTTGCGGCGGGCGGCGTGGATGGCCTGGCTGATCTCGTCGAGACGGGTCAGGGCCTCCTGCTGGGCCACCGAGCCGGTCCACTGGGTAAAACCGGAGCCGTCGTGCCAGCCGGTGTTCCACGCGCCCGGGCGTACGGTGACCTCGCCATGGCAACCATGGCGGTCGAGGTACTCGTCGATAAAGCAGGGGCGGATGCCTTTGCTTTTGTTGTCCCGCGCCCGCTGCAGCAGGTCTTCGTAGAAAAGGTGCCAGAAGCCGGCGTCCGGCGAGGTGTTGCGGAACCAGCCGCCGTTGTCCCCATCCGTGCAGGTGGTCACGAGGGGAGGGAAGTGGCTGTGCCTGGTCCGCTGGGACACCTCGTGAATGAACCAGCCGGGCTCCATCCCTGACTCCTGGGCGTCGGAGAGCTCCCGGTCCCGGACCACGACGATGATTTCCTCGTCACCGAACCGCGCGACGTGCGGGCGGTAGCGGAGCTCGTCCCAGCTCATGGGGGTGACCGCTTCGACGTGTTCGCTGTCGACGAGCACGTAGCGGTAGCCCTGGCGTTTGAGGGTGGGGATGAGCTCCATGCAAAAACCCATCTCCGGGGCCCAGAACCCGGGGAAGCTGGTCCGCGAGAAAAGATACTGGCCGATCCCTTTCCAGCGCTCGATCTGCTCGTCCCAGTCCGCCCGGGGGGTGAGGGGCAGGACGGGATGGTAGTAGCCGGTACCCAGGATCTGGATGATCTTGCTGTTCTGCAGGTACCACAGCAGCGATCCGCAGTCGACGATCCCGTAGACCCGGCGCTGGAAGCCGGGACTGGCCAGGGTCTCGAGCAGCGTGCCGGAAAGCGACAGGTGCACCCGGCCGACATCCTCGTAGGCCCACAGCGACCGGGGGATACGGTCCATGGCCCACAAAATCTCCCTGGCCTCCCACTCGCGCTGCTCGAGGAGGTCCTCAAGGTTGTGGGCGGGCTGATGCAAGTTGAGGACCAGGGCGAAGGCTACGTCGGCCACCGGGGGCTCCTTGGCGGTTACAAGTCGTAGGTCACGATGTCGATGGTGCGCCGGGCCAGTTCGGCGCCATAGTCAGTCCAGATACCCTCGCCCCAGTAGCGGTAGCAGCTCGTCTCGGTGGTAAGCAGGTGGAACAGGGCGTTGCGGTAGCGGGGGTCATCGGTGGGGACGGCTTTGGCCAGGACCCGCTCGTGGAACAGCGAGCTGGCTTCGTCCATCGGGGCCAGCACCCGGTCGTAGCCGCGTACCCAGGAGATGTCGTTGGTCCAGCTGCCGCCTTCCATGCTGAAGCGCCCATCCTCGCCCTTGAGCTGCTCGATCACCTCGGCCAGCCGGTCCGGCCCGTCGCCAGGTGCCATCCGGCCCCAGATCCTGGACTGGAAGAGAGGCTGGATGACGGGCAGATCGTCGGGGCCGACACCGGCCGAGTGGAGCCGTTCAAGGTACTCGGTGACGTTCATGGCCGGGGTCTGGGTACCCGAGCACTCCCGCATCACGTCGAAATACTTGGACGGGAATTCGTTCATCATTACCCCGCCGTTTTCCCCGTCAGCGACCTGTGTAACCAGTGGCGGCACGCGGCTTCCGGCAAGGTCCCAGCGTGAAAGGCCCTTGGCCTCGTAGTACGGCTGCATCTGGGCGACCAGTTTGGTGTCGCTGCCCTGGGTCTTGACCACGGCGGTGATGCTGGCGACCTCGCCACTGGAATTGGTGCAGACCAGGCGGCGAGGCAGGTGCTGCCGCTGGAGTCCTCCCCCATCGGGTTCCTCTACCGTGTGTTCCTGGACCAGGACCCACTCGTAGCCGCAGTCTCTGAGGGTCTTCACGAACTCGTAGGCGACATCCGGGTGGTTGGGCAGGGCCATCTCCGCGGGGGAGAAGCCGCGGACCCGGCTGAGGGCGTCCAGGCCGAAAAGAGCGGCGAAATGATGCTGCCAGGCCCGAACGTGCAGCCGGAAGTCCTGGACCGGCGTGGAGGGCGCCACGGCATGCCCCCACGGGCAGCCGAGCCACTCCACCGCCTGCCGGTTCCGTGCGTCGGCCGTGATGCCGGCCAGGCTGTCGAGCACGTCGTGGGCGCCCATCTGCCGCAGGCCGTGCAGCAACGTGCCCGAGTATTCGAGCATGATCCGGGGCGCGGCCCCCTCGTCGAGCAGCTGGGGGACGAATTCTCCCATCCGCTTGTAGCAGTTGAGGAATACCGGGGCATTGTGGTTATCACCGATGCTGGGGTTTTCCATCATCCACTGCAGGTTGCCGATGATCGGCGCCGTGCGCAGATCAGGGCCGCCCGCCGGAATGAGCGGCTGGTGCATGTGCAGGGCGCTCGCGAAGGCACTGTTCACGTCGGCGAACCCGGTGGCCCCCGGGGGCAGGAAGACGGGATCGGCGCCCCGGGCACGGATCGCCTCGTCGATGCGCTGCTCAGAGCCGCAGATGTTGGGAAGGCCGTCAATGTACTCGGGCAGGTCGCCCATTGTTCCCGCTCCTTTGTTGATATGTGCGCGGGTCTTACTTGTGGCGGATATGGTCATAGATATTTTCGTAGTGCTGGCCGGGCCCGGCCCAGGAGTGGTCCTGCCGCATTCCGTTCAGCATAAGCTCGCGGAAGTCGCCTGGGTATGAGTACCAAAGCCCGATGGCCCGTAGCATCGCGGACTCCAGCGCCGGGTAGTCGAGCTGGTGGAACACATAGCCGTTCCGGTCGTGCAGGGGACGCCCGGAGTAATCGCGATCGAAGATCGTGTCCACCAGGCCGCCGACGGCCCGCACGATCGGGACGGTGCCGTACTTGAGCGCCATCATCTGGGCCAGGCCGCACGGCTCGAACAGGCTCGGCATCACCACCATGTCGGCGCCGGCGTAGATCAGATGGGCCAGCCCTTCGTCGAACCCGATTTCCAGGTGACAGTCCGGGCTGTCATTCAGGTGGGCCTTCAACTGCCAGATGTGAGCATTGACAGCCGGGTCAGGAGAAGAACCCAGCAAGACGAATTGCGCGCCGTGTTCCAGCGCGTAGAAAATGGCGTGCTCAATGAGATGGATGCCTTTCTGGCGGTCGACCCGGCCGACGTAGGCGATGATCGGCTTATACTCCTTCCGCAGCAGCAACCGGTCACGCAGAGCATCCTTGTTCGGATATTTCCGCTCTACCGTCCTGGCCGAGTAGTTCGACGAGACCAATATGTCGATCTCCGGGTTCCAGACATTATAGTCGATGCCGTTGAGGACGCCGCCGAACTTCTCCCGGTGGACGAAGAGCGTGTGCCCCAGTCCCATCCCCTGATCGGCGTACGTTGCCTCCCAGGCATGCTGCGGTGACACCGTGGTGATGAAATTCGAGTAAACGATGCCGCCTTTCATCAGGTTGATCGCAGCGTGGTTGAAATTGTCGCGGAGCCGATTGTAATCGAAGAAATGCGCGGGCCGGGCAAGGCCCGTCGCCCACAGGATGTACTCACCGCAGATACCCTGGTGCGCGAAATTGTGGATGGTGTAGCAAACGCGCTGATTGCTCATGCCAATATGCTGGTAGATCTCGTAGAGCAGCACCGGCACCGCCGCCGTCTGCCAGTCGTGACAATGGATCACGTCGGGCCGCTTGCCGGTCTTCCACATGAACTCCAGGGCGGCCCTCGACAAGAAGGCAAACCGGGTCGCATCGTCGACTGAACCATACAAGTGACCCCGGTTGAAAAACTGGTCCGGTGAGTGCGGCTCGAGGAAATAGCACCGCCTGCCATGCACGAACCCGAACCACACCGTGCAGCGCACGAACCCGTCATACCAGGGCACCCACAGGTCCTGATAGCTGACCGAAAGCCCGAAGATCTGGTCGTAGCGCATGCAATCGTATTTCGGCATGATTATCTCGACGGCGTGGCCCCGCAGCTCCAGCTCGCGGCTGAGCCCGAAGACGACCTCTCCCAGCCCGCCCGCCTGCGCCACCGGGGCACATTCCGACGCAACCATCATCACGAACACGGCTTCCTCACCGTTCCTGTCGTATGTCGTGCCGCCGTCAGCAGCTGGGTTTCAATTCCGCCAGGTCACGGCAAACGGGGCAACAGTATCAGCGAAGACTCCCCGGAGAGGAAGATGGGGTGGGTCCGCTTTCAGCACGGTTGACCGCGGTGATGAGCCGGGCCTGTCGTCGTCGGATGCTATGGCTTAGATTCGGCGCATGTCTATCAGACGCGCGCTGCAGGACCGGTGGGTGGGGAACACGCTGGCCGATTTCGAACGGGGCCTGGCTGACAATCTGTGTTACGAGCGGGGGACGACGGCGGAGTCGGCGAGCGCTCAGGACGCCTATTGGACGCTGGCCATCACCATACGTGACCGGCTGGCTGACCGGCGGACCAGGACAGCCCAGGCGAACTACGAGGCCAACCCCAAGTTTGTCTACTACCTGTCGGCGGAGTACATGCTGGGACGCCAGCTCCCCCAGAACGCCGCCTATACCGGCACCGCCGACCTCGCCCGCCAGGCCGTGGCCGGCTCCGGCGTCTCCGCCGGAGACATCGAGGCCCTCGACGTTGAGCCCGGGCTGGGCAACGGCGGGCTCGGCCGGCTGGCCGCCTGCCTGCTGGACTCGCTGGCCACCCTCGACATGCCGGCCGTGGGCTACGGCATCCGCTACGAGTACGGGATCTTCAAGCAGGCCTTCGAGAATGGTTATCAGGTCGAGCACCCCGACGACTGGGCCTTCTACGGCAACCCGTGGGAATTTCCCGCCCCCGACGACCGCCAGGTCGTGGGGTTCTACGGCCATACCGAGGCGGTGGACGACGATCAGGGCGGGCTGCGGGCCCGCTGGGTGCCGGGGGAGACCGTGCTCGGCGAACCCAGCCACATGCTGGTCCCCGGCTACGGCACCGAGACCGTCAACATCATCCGGCTGTGGCAGGCCCGGGCCGACCGGGAGTCGCTCGACCTGACTCTGTTCAACGCCGGCCTTTACGCCGAGGCCGTCGAGGCGCGGATGCGCTCGGAGAACCTCACGAAGGTGCTGTACCCGAGCGACAGCACGCCGGCCGGCCGCGAGCTGCGGCTCAAGCAGCAGTACTTCCTGGTCTCCTGCTCGCTGCGGGACATCATCCGCCGGTTCCGGTTCCGCAACCAGGACTGGGAGGCCTTTCCCAACCAGGTCGTCATCCAGCTCAACGACACCCACCCGGTGCTGGCCATACCCGAGCTCATGCACCTGCTGGTCGACGAAAACGGGGTGGGCTGGGAGCAGGCATGGTCCATCACGCGCCGCACGTTCGCCTACACCTGCCACACGCTGCTGCCCGAGGCTCTGGAGACGTGGCCGGTCGAGATGTTCGAGCGGCTGCTGCCGCGCCACCTGGAGATTATCTACGCCCTCAATCAGTTCTTTCTCGAAGACGTGCGTGCCCGGTACCCGGGCGACGATGGGCGCATCGCCCGGATGTCCCTGATCCAGGAGGAGCCGGAGCGCCGGGTACGGATGGCCAACCTGGCCGTCGTCGGCACCTTCGCGGTCAACGGCGTGGCCGGGCTGCAGTCGCGGCTGCTCGCCCAGACGACGTTGCGGGACTTCGCGGACCTGTGGCCGGAAAAGTTCCTGAATCAGACGAACGGCGTCAGTCCCCGCCGGTTCCTCCTCCTGGCCAACCCGCGCCTATCCGGCCTGATCACCGCGCGGCTGGGCGACGAGCGGTGGCTGACCGACCTGGAACGGCTGCGGGAGCTTGAGGCCGCTGCCGACGATCCGAAGTTCCGGGCGGAGTGGCGCGAGGTGAAGCGGCTGAACAAGCTCGACCTGGCCGCCCACGCGCTCGCCACGACCGGCATCACCATCGATCCCGACTCGATTTTCGACGTGATGGTCAAGCGGCTGCACGAGTACAAGCGCCAGGTTCTCAAACTGCTGCACATCGTCACCCTGTACAACCGGATCAAGGCGGATCCGGCCGCCGGTACGGTGCCCTACACGGTGATCTTCGGCGCGAAGGCGGCACCGAACTACCAGCAGGCCAAACGCGTCATCAAGCTGATCAACTCGGTCGCTGCCGTGGTCAACGCCGACCCTGATGTCGCCGGCCGGATCAAGGTCGTCTTCCTCCCCAACTACAACGTCACGATCAGCGAACTCGTAGTGCCCGCCGGCGATATCTCGGAGCAGATCTCGCTGGCCGGCAAGGAGGCGTCCGGAACCGGCAACATGAAACTGGCCCTCAACGGGGCCGTCACCGTCGGCACCCTCGACGGCGCCAACATCGAGATCCGCAACCTGGTCGGAGCCGACAATTTCTTCCTCTTCGGCCTCACAGCCAACCAGGTCACCGCCCTCCGGCAACGCGGCTATGACCCCCGCGCCTATTACCATGACGACGCCGAGCTCCGGGCAGCCGTCGACGCCCTCGCCTCCGGTGCCTTCACCGGCGGGGACCGCGACGCCGTCGGGCCGGTCATCGACTCGCTCCTCAAATGGGACGAGTACATGGTCCTGGCCGACTACCGGCCCTACGTCGACTGCCACGACCGGGCCGCCGGGCCGGCCTGGGCCGACCAGGAACGGTGGAGCCGGATGTCAATCCTGAACACGGCACGTTCGGGTTTCTTCTCCTCCGACCGGACGGTCCGCGGCTACTGCCGCGACATCTGGCACATCGAGCCCGTGCCCGTCCACTCCCATGCGGTAGCCGGCCCTGAAGGTCGCCGCCCGAACTCTCCTATCTGACCCCCGGCGCCTCTGATCCCCGGCGCCGGTGGGCCGAAGTGCTCGCCGTGGCCCCCTCACCGTTTCATTCCTTCGGCTTCCTAGCTGGCTTCCTAGCTGGCCTCGTCGCGGCCGCGGCGGCTTTCCCCGTGGTCTTCGCCGGTGCCTTCTCGGCGGGTGCCTTCTCGGCGGGTGCCTTCTCGGCGGGTGCCTTCTCGGCGGGTGCCTTCTCGGCGGGTGCCTTCTCGGCGGGTGCCTTCTCGGCCGGTGCCTTCTCGGCCGGTGCCTTCTCGGCCGGTGCCTTCTTCGCGGCCGGCGGGGCGGCCTGGTCCAGCGCCGTCAGGTCGATGACCGAGTCGTCCCCGCCGAAGCTATTGGGCAGGTAGGCGTCGGCGGCCCAGTCGTTTTCCCACCGCTCGCCATCGAGGAGGTACCGGAACCGGTAAGCCCGTCCCGCGTCGAGGTCAACGGTCAGGCTGAACCCGCCCTCGGCGTCGCGGCGCATCACATCGGCGCCGGCCGACCAGTCGTTCCATTCCCCGCACACCGCCGCGGTCTGGGCACCTACGCCGGGATCGAGTATGAACGTGACGCTGGCCTTGCCTTTCCCTTTCCGGGACTTGTTCATCTTTTTTGCTCTCCGCTCTGCCAAATGAGCATGATGTAAACGATGTGCGGCCGTGGATGCTGGTCCGCCGCATACCCGATCTGCTTCTCGCGCTGGTCGGTGACGCAGGCTGCTCAGCCCAGCCCGAAACGGCCGCCGCGATCACTGTGGTGGTTGCGCTCGCAATCGCTGTGCCCGTCACCCATGACGCGTACACGGGGGCTGCGGCGACCGCAAGCAGGGGCGCTGATCCATCCCTCCATGTGAGGCAAATCGTCGCCTCCTTCCGGTTCCCGCCCGGCCGGGCTGGAACCCGGATTGTGACAGGCCGGACAAGCTGTCTGCAAGGTTCCGTCCGCGGCGAGAGCGGAGCAGGCGCATTGGTCCCATGGAAAGGGGCCATTCCGCCCGGAACGCGCCGGCTGCAACCCGGGCAGCGAACCCGCTGGGCCTTGCGAACTCTGCCCTGCAACATCGGCACAGCCGCACTCGTGTCTCAGGAATCCTCCAGACAAGCGAGTGCCCCGGCCCGTGAGGTTACCGAGGCACTCTTACCGCGGATCAAGATTCGGGTCTCAAGGTCGATGGGCTCTCGCCTCCCCTCCCGCACGACTGTGGCTATGCGTACGGCGACCAGCGGTGCCACCGCTCCAAGAGGTGACTGAGAACGTGCGGCCCGTGCGGCCCGTGCGGCCTGTGCGGCCTGTGCGGCATGTGCGGCATGTGCGGATGAAGGTCCATCTCGACCTCCCTTCCATCTGCTTCCCGTATACATCTCCGGAAGCTCTGGCCTTAGAGGCCTTAGACCCGTCGCGCGTGATATACAGCACAGTCACCCTGTCGCCCACCGCTGAGCCCAGGCATGAAGGTGCCCCTGTGACGAGGGATCGCGGTTCGGCCAGGGCATGTCTCCGTGGGCCTGGTGTCATTCACTCAATGGGCAGGCCCGTCCCCGCCGACATCCCCGGCAAGGTGGCGCCCGTGGCCGGTGAAGACGGTGCTGTGCAGCGCGGCCGCGCCCCGTCTCCAACTACACCACGCTGGCTAAGGCGCATATCTTGCCTGCACTCGGAAGGCGGAAACTACGCGAATCGTTCTGCTATGCGTCCTGGGCATGATCAACGTGCGGTCAGGGCAAGGGCGACGCTGCCCAGAATGCGCGCAAAGGAACCCAGGGCCAGCGTGAGAGCTTGCTCCTATCACGCCAGCCCCGGGGCCTGCCAGCGTAACGTCCTGTGTATAGGCCTGTGGATGATTTACGTAAATACGCTGGTCAACCGCTCCATAGCTGTGGACGACTGTTGCTGTGGAAAAGTGGATAACCGGTGCGACACAAAGTGGATAACCGGTGCGACACAGGGTCCTGCCAGGTCGCAGGCCGTCCGCGATCCACAGGGCGATACGCGGTATCCACAGGCGAGCCCCGCGAGGCCCCCGTGTCCCTTGCTATGGGAGGGCGCGAAGCAGTCACGGCGGTATCCGTGGCCATGAGAAAGTCCCGATGTCCCTTGACTCAGCTACCACTGGTGACAGCAAGCCGCCCGGTGGGGATTGAGCATGGAGTGGGCGATGTGTATGGCCGGACTGGTATCTGGGGGTATTACCGGTCCGGCCGCCAACTAGCGGAAACCATTGCTTGAAGGGTCTGCCAGTACACAGGAGTGTCCTCTTCGCTGGATGTCCCCGGCAAGGCGGCAGGCATGTCGCTAGCCGGGAGTTCCCTGGGTGCATTTTTCACGCGCCGGCGTTGAAGTGACCGGCTTTCATGCTGGCGCAGCGAACCGGCCGGCGTGGCCGGCAGCTCATACGGTGACGGGCCTTGATTAACGGGCACACCTGGACACTATGGGCCAAGGGCCGGTTACCGCCGCATTCCGCCTATCGGCGTGTCGGCTCAATTCCGCGCATCGACAGCGTGGCCGAATGCGGCCAAATGACCTGACCAGTTTCAAGCAGCCCGTTCCAACCGGGCAAGGCTGTTTGAGTCCGGCCGTGCGCAGGGGCGTGCTGGGCGGGGCAGGGCGCCAGCCCGTCGCAGCCGGTGCTGCCCGCCAGGTGTGATGGCTGTACTGCCATCGCCGTCCGGTAGGCACGGGAGCAAGCAAGGTCAGCCAGAGCCCCGGTACCATCCAGCCAGACCCGGCTGGAGCCAGATAACTAGCTCTCCCGAGAGGCCGGGGGAACCCCAGGGGAAGCAGGCGCGTGCACCTGCGTGCTGCCTTTCGCCGGGGACGGCCGCTGTCATTAGCCGGCACCGGGAACGCGGCCTGCCGTCAGCGAGCGCTGGTCTGCCCCGGTGCGCATGTGCGCCGTTACCCCTTGTCCTCCCTTCAAAGGGTCCGGGCTCACCGTCTAGGTGTGAATTTCTTACGGTCCTGAATCTGGATCACAGCCCGATAAACTTACGGTAGACATTCAGTTCATTTATGGGCTGTTGCGGCGTGGCATGTGGACAATCTCAATTTCTTCCCGCCCACAGGGTGTGGATAGTGTTCTTGCAGTTGAACGCCCTCTTATGGGCGGGGCCTGCCGCCGGAATCCCCAGCATTTCGGCGTGTGCACTCAGCTCCGGGGATTTTCTGCACAAGTCATCCACAGTTTGTGCACGGTGCGGTCGCTACGGGTCTCCTCGCAACGGAGCGTGTCGCCCATTGTGAGGAACTCCGCGTCGGCGATGACATCGGGCAGGTCCTCGGGCGTGCTGAGGGTGATGTGGTGGCCACCCGGGCTCAGGTCGTCCAGGGCTGACTGGTTGCCGGATTCTCCGGCAGGCCCTTGGGGGACCGCCCAGGACACCGGCACACCGTCTGTCCCCGCGGAGCGACGTCGCCTCTGGCTCCGCGACCCGGTTCCATGATCTACGGGACGTCCTGGCGTTGACGCGCGTGCGCGGGCTGCGTGGCCCCCATGAGGGCGACGAACGCCTCCGACTGGATGTCGGTGACCGCGACCTGTGCCCCTTCTCGTGCGAGCAGACCGGCGGCCGCGCGGCCAATCCCGTACGCAGCTCCGGTGACCACCGCAACCTTGCCGTCTACCCGGCCCATCTCGCCATCCCTTCCGAGCCCAGCCGCTCTGCACCCTGGACCGCCCGCTCCGGATCCTTGGCCAGTACCGCGTGCCCAACGCGGCCGAGCCCCGTGATAGGTGCGAACCTATGAAATGCCGGACAGGTGTCCATAGGACGCAAGTCCCCAGGCTGGCGAGACTTCGGTCACCACTACTGACCACTCGCACGGATTGCCGCAGGAAAACCGGCACAACTCCAGGCCGGTCACCCACGCCAGACCGTCCGCAGCGAGATCGTGCAGGCGGGAGGGGCGGGCCCGGACGACATCGCCGTACGCCGCATCGCGGTGCAGCCCCGCGAGCAGGTCTCAGGCACACACGTAAGCTGCGAGTGGGGCTAGCCGCGGCGCCCGGCCAGACATCCCGTTCGGAGGTTGTTCCTGTGATCGATCTTTCCGGCCGCGTCGTCATCGTCACGGGCGGCAACAGCGGCATCGGACTCGGCATCGCCCGCGGCGTCGCCCGGGCCGGCGCGTCCGTCGCCGTCTGGTCGCGTCGCGAGGAGCGCAACGCCGAGGCGGTCGCCGAGCTGGAAAGGCTGGGCGCCACGGCCATCGGCGTGCGGTGCGACGTCAGCGACGAGGACAATGTGGCCGGCGCCATGCGGGAGACGCTGGACCGGTTCGGCCGCCTCGATTGCCTGGTCGCCAACGCCGGGACGACCGGCAAGCAGTCGTTCACCGACATGTCACTCGGCGAGTGGCACCGCGTGCTGCAGGTCAACCTGGACGGCGCCTTCCTCTGCTTGCGGGAGGCGGCCCGCGTGCTGGTCGGGCAAGGGCAGGGCGGGTCGCTGGTGGGCGTGTCGTCGACCAGCGCGATCGACGGGGCTCCCGGCCAGCAGCACTACGCTGCCAGCAAGACGGCGTTGCTCGCGGTGATGCGCGCCCTGGCCGTCGAGCTGGCCCGGCACCAGGTGCGGTGCAACAGCCTCCTCCCCGGCTGGACCGACACCGAACTGCTGGCCGAGGCCAAGACACACGAGAAGTTCGTGACCGCCACGATCGGCCGGACGCCGGTCCGCCGGTGGGGCACGCCGCACGACTTCGAGACCGTCGGGGCGTTCCTCGCCGACCCCTCGCTCATCTTCCATACCGGGGACAGCATGGTCGTCGACGGCGGCTACACGATCTTCTGATTCCCTGGCCAGCGCGGGCATCCAGGCGGCGGGCCGCGTAGAAGCCCAGGTCAAGACCGGTGGCCAAGTTCTGGAACCCCCCAGCCACCAGCAGCTTGTCGGCGCCGACGCCAGCCCGAAGGCCGACGCGTCACGGATAGCTGACCACATCCACCGCGGCATCGGGGTTCGCGGCGGTCGATGCCCGCCCGGTGCTGTTCACTACGTCATCGATGCCGCCGGACCCGGCCGTGCTGAGGAACACCGTGAGCAGATCGTGCAGTTCGCTGCCGGGCGGGTCGGCGGTCTCGAACGCGCTGGTGGCGAAGATCGGCACGCCCCGGTCGAAGAAGCTGTAGCTGGCCATCCCGTAGCCCTGGAAACCGGCTGCCCGGCGGGTGATCAGGAACGCGGGGTAGCCGTCGGTCGCGGGACTGGCCATCCAGGCGTGCTGGCTCGGGGGGTCATACGGCATCTCGTTCTCGAAGAAGATGTCTGTGCCGTTTCGCCCGTTCCAGATCACCTCATCCTTCTCGTAATGTTCGACAAACAGGCCATAGGCGGTTACGTCGTCCCCCTCGACGACGACGCCGGTGTCCGCGGCGTTATCGGTCCAGCCGATCCCGTTGCCATGGTCGGCCCGCCAGGCCCAGATATCGTCGAGGATCACCTGGGAGCTGTCGACTAGGAGGCTGGTAGTCGCCCGGCCCGCCGCGGCGCCGCCGATGCGGAAGAACACGTCCTGTACCACGGTGGGATCGGCCGGGTCCGCGAGCCCGGGGCCGGGCTGGGTGCCGACCTGCAGCAGCACCGGGGAGTTCACCGCCCCGGCCGCGAAGATCATCCCGGACAGCTTCACGCCGCGGACGCTGGCTACCCGCATCGCGACGATACCGTTGGCCGGCACCAGGGTGGGAAAGCCGAGGCCGAGCACCACCGTGTCCGGCTGCGTGACCTCGATGGTCTGGTCCAGGCTGTAGACGCCGGGGGTGAGGATCAGGTCCTGCCCCCGGGCCAGCGCCGCGTTGAGTACCGACACCGGGTCGCCGGGGGTGGCGATGAAGAACCGCTGAATGGGAAGGGCGGTGCCCGGCGTCGGGCCGTTGGCCCAAGACGGTCCCACCGAGCCGTACCGCACGGCTGGAACGAACACGCTGTAGTTCCCGCTGGAGTTCACCTGCAGGAACGGCGCTTCCTTGGTGACCGGACTGGCCGCCAGGGTCGTGTACTGCGCGCCGGCGCCGAATTTCTGCGCGGGCGCCCCCACGTCCCCGGAGAACACCTGGTCCCAGACGCTGTTGCTCCAGCCGTCGAGGGTGCTGTTCCGGACCAGGAACTGCTGCTGGCTGCCGTTGAGCACGGCGGGGCCGGAGAACCTGGAATCAGCGATGAAGCCGCCGCTGGAGTAGCCAGGCTTCGAGCAGTAATCCATGAGCGAGGTGAACCCGTTGAACTCGACCCGCCGCACTGGTGACGCCTGGGACGCCGCCCAGAATTCAGCCGTTTGCTGGCACGGCGCGCCCTTCGGCGGTGCCGGGAAGTTGATCGTCAGGTTCGACAGCGAGCGCCAGAAGTTATCCAGCGCGGTGCAGTTGGCACTGCCTGAAGACGTGGGCGGGAGGCACTGGTTGAACGAATCGACGGCGCCGTTGATGACCACGTCGCCCGGCGAGGTTCCGAGGCCGGCCACGCTGGTGTAGTAGCCGACCTGGAGGAATAGCGGATCGGCGGCTGAGCCGTAAGTGCCCGGTTCGAACAGCAGCGCGTAGCGCTGCGTGCCGAACTGGTTGCCGGACTGCTGGCTGGCGATCGAGTTGACCGTGGCCTGGATGCGGCTTTGCGGCATGCTCGGGCTGAATACGTAGACGTTCGGTCCGAAGTCCGGCTTTCCTGGTCCGGCCGCCGGGCTGGCCGAGCCCGGCGCGCCCGCCAGCCGCCAGGCGAGGCCGAGCGCGAGGGCGGCAACCAGTACCAGGGCGCTGACCAGGAGGATCGGGCGGCGTCGCAGCCGGCTGGACAGGTCCGGGGTCGGTGTCATACCTGTCACTGTGCCCCATCAGACCGCACCGCGCGGGGCTTGGTCGCCCGCACGAGGACAAGCTCTGTTAAATCGCCATTAAGTGGGTTGATGCGCCGGGGTGCCATTGTTAGCGTGGGGGATCGCATGGGCATCGAGGGAGCGGTGCCGCATGCGTCAAGGGGTGGGGAGATGGCCGTTGCAGCTGGACGCGTACCGTTGCGTGCACTCGTGCTGAGGTCAGTGGCCCGCAGGGGGCGGCAATGATGCCAGGCACGGGCGAAGTGACGTACGTCGTGCTTGCTGACCGCGCCGTCCCGTACCTCCTCGCCAGAGTGCGCTGGCCTGATGTCGCCCAGGCAATCAGCGCCCGCGCCCCCGACTGGCTCGACGATCCGGGCCTGTTCGATCTGCCCTACGACCCGAGCGCCGTGGCGCTGAGCTTCTCCCAGGCGGTAGCGGTGGCGGCGAGCTGGGGCAGGCAACTCCACCCCGAGGCAGCCGAAGGCGTACCGTCCTATATCCGGCGGATGCCGGCGAATTGGTCCGACCTGTCGCCTTCCGAGCGGCGCGCCTGGGGCTTCGAGCACGTCGGGACCCGGCGCACCTCCGCTCGCCGCGCCGGCCGTCCGCACTGGTTCAAGGCGAAGATCCCTGCGTCATCCGCTGTCGCCCAGGCGAAAGGGCAAGTAGGTACGCTGGCGTCGGCGGGAGGAAGCCCCGGCACGGGCGTCGATGGACCGGCCGCCAATGGTCACAGCCAGGTGACCGACGCGACGAGCAGCGCCAGGAGCGCGGCAACCGAGCGCCGGCGCCATGCGCGGGTGCGCGTCGACGGACGGGCACACATCCGATCTGGGCACATCACCATGTCCGCCGGCCTCGTTGATCTGAGCGAGGGAGGGGTGCGGTGCGTCCTGCCCGGGGCGTCCCCGCTGGTGGGACCGGACGCGGCGCTCGGCGGACCGTTCCTGATCGAAGCCGAGGTGGCCACATCGACGATCTGCCTCGACGTGGCGGGCCGAATCAGCTGGTATCGCGGCAGCGAAGCCGGCTCGCAGTTCGGCGTTGTGTTCGGGGAGCTGGCCGACGGCGAGACCGAAGGGGCGCGGCAGTTCCTCACTGCCGTCCGCAGGAGGCGAGGTTATCGATGAGCCCGTTGCCTGCCGACAACGACAACGACGACACGCCGGGCGTCCTGACCGGAGGTCACCCAGACCACCCGGCGCCCCGCTCGGAGTCCAGCGCCGCTGGGCCCGGCCGCCAGGGTCACGGCAAAGCCGCCTCTGGGGCGACCGCTGTCCGGTTGCCGCAAGAACTCGACTACCGCCTGCGAGGTCTCGGCGTCGAGCCGACGGACCACCTTCCCGCCACGCCGATACGAACGGACACCCGCCGGCATCGCCGCGGCCCGTTCCTGGCTAAGATCGCCGTCTTCCTCGCCGTGGTGGCGCTTGCCGTGCTGCTTCTCCAGGCCTTCGTCATCCAGCCCTTTGCTGTGCCCGGCGATGCGATGGCGCCGACTCTACAGGCAGGCGACCGGATCCTCGTCGTCAAGTCGGGTCTCCTCGAGGGTCCCATCCACAGCGGCCAGGTCGTCGTCTTCCATCCGCCGCAGTCCCTGCCCTGCACCGTGGTCGGAGGCCGCGGCGGTGACCTAGTGCTCCGGGTGGTGGCGCTGCCGGGCGATACGATCTGGTCCGTCGGCGATACGATCTTCGTCAACGGGCGGCCGCTTCTCGAACGGAGATGGTACGACCCCAGCTCCGGCCCGGTCGGCTCGATGCCAATCCACAGCACTACGCTCGCACCGGACCGGTACTTCGTGCTGGCCGACAACCGCTCTGACGCCTGTGACTCGCGGGTCTTCGGGCCCATCTCGGGCTCGTCCGTCGTCGGCGAGGGAATCGCCATCGTCGGCCGCCACGGCCATGTGTTCTTCGGGAAGCTGTGAGGCACGGCCGGGAAGGGCCGCGTAGCGAGTCCTGGGCCATGGCCGGTTTCGCTGCGACCCTGAAGCCGGCTGGGAGGCGCGCCCAGCGTGCACGGAGGCGGTCACCGGCCGCGGTGGCCCTGCTGGCCGTGACACTGCTTCTTGCTGCGTGCGGCTCCGGCCGGCCGCGCCCCGACGTCGCGCTGCTGCCGGCTCCGGGGGCGGGGGGTCACGTGTGGCACTGGACGGCCGAGTGTCCATTCGGCCCCGCTGCGAGCGGAGGCTGCGGGAAGGCAGGCCCGGTGCTCGGCTCGGCCCAGCTGAACGGCGACGCGTGGAACCTCGGCGGTCCTGCGGACGCAGGCTCCCTCGACATGTCGGTGGTATCGAGCGGCGCCGTCACGATCGACGGGCGCTTTGCCCGCACGGCGCCGTGCACCGAGCCGGCCTGCGTCGCGCCGAGCGCATTCACCTGGGTGCGGGGCTACCCGAACGTGCTGTATGGCATCAACCAGTGTTACGCCGACACCTCGCCCCCGGAATCGCCACGGCTGCCGTTCCCGATGCGGCTGGACTCGATCCCGCCTCACCTGATCGGCGTGACTGCCTATTCCGCCCAGACCTCGCAGGTCACCTACGACATTGCGTACGATCTATGGCTGAACCGGACGGGCACGAAGCAACCGTGCAGGTCCGAGGGCACGCTCGAGATCATGGTGTGGACCGATTACAACGCACGAGCGCTCCTGCCGGCCAGCATACAGGTGGGGACGGCAAACATCCCCTATGCCGTCAATCGGGTCGCCCGTCCGGCCGCACCGGAGTGGTCCATCTACGCTAGCAACATTGACAGGGACGGGCGGACGGCGCCGTGGGGCGGCACCCTCTGGTTCGTCCTCGACCAGCCTGACGTGGTTGGCCACGGCTCGGTGAGCGTCGACCTGAGCGCTGTGCTCTCGGCGGCCGGCCTCCTCCTGCACGACAACTACGGCTGGCCCGAGCTGGGGCATCACTACTGGCTCGACACGGCGTCATTCGGCGTCGAGTTCGGCCCGGCGAGCGGCGGTCCGATGGACTCGGGCCCATCACGCTTCTCCGCGCAGATCTCCGCCTACTGCCTCGACGTGCGGGGCACGCTGCAGGACGCCGCCTGCGTGTAGGGCTTGCGGTGAGGGTCAGCTAGGACGGGCAGCTATCGCGGGCGGATGGCGAGCGTGGCGGTGCCCGACAGCGACCTCGAACGGGTCTCGGCGAAAGAGCTGATGCTCAGCCCGGAGAAGGTGTGCCACAACAGAGTGCCACCTGCCCCGGCACGGACGGACAGGGTGAGCACCGGGAGGCCGGTGCCCCGTCCTTGGAAGATCCCCTTGAGCAGCGGCAGCGCCGACGTGGTGAAGGTGAGGCCGAGGGGGGCATGCGGCGCAGTCTGGGAGAGGCTGACGGCCGTCACGGCATAAGAGGGTGTTCCCCCGCCCAGAGTCAGGTACGCCGTGGCATCCCGCGCACCGGATGGGCTGGGAAGCGTGGCGAACGGGCCGATGTGACGTAGCGTGACCGGCGTGCTGGCCACGTCGCTCACGGTCTGGATTATGAGCGAGACGCTGCCGCCACCCGCACCGGACAGGTGTTCGGAGAAGGAGGTGAGGGCGGCGGTGGCGAACGTCTCCAGCCGCTCGGTGGCCGGCCGGCCGCCCTGGCCCGGGCTGCGGAAGGCGAGGCTGACGGGAGAGGTCGGCCCGCCATCCGCGGCAGCGCGGAGAACCTCACCGAGCAGCGCGATCGAGGACGTGTCGAAGCTGAGCGTCGAATTGGACAGGTGCGCCGAGGTGATGGGGTAGTACGTGCGGCCGGCTCCCGTGGTGGACGGGCCCAGCTTGAGGTAGACCTCAGTGCCCGCGGAGGCGCCCCGCAGCGACTGCTGGGACACGGCCCCTTGCGCCGTGGTCGCGTGCAGCAGCGACACGGGGGCCACGAAGGCGCTGGCCACTCCTCCGACGCACAGGGCGGTCAGGGCCGCGGTGGCAGGGCGGGGGAAAGGGGCCCAGGCGGCCCGCCGACGGCGCGCGGCGCGCAGGCGGCGTTCAGCGGAGCCGCGTCGGCGCTCCTGGCCGGGAGCTGTCTGGGCGCGCAGGTTCCACACCGACGCGATCGGCCCGGAGAGGTATACGGTGGCCTGCACGAGGACCAGGAAGATGAGCAGCCACGGCTGGTGCCGCAAGCCGGCCAGCAGCCCGGCGCAGCCGTACAGGGCGACGGCCAGGATCGTCTCCACCCGGGTCAGCCGCAGCGCCGTGATGATGGTGCGGCGGCCGCCGGCCTTCGACGTCCGCAGGAAAACCCCGTCCCGCCGGGCTACCCCCTCGATACAGCCGCGCGCGATGACCAAGCTGACCGAAAGGCTGATGACCAAAGACAGCAGCGCCCGCCGATACGACAAGGTCGTCCAATGGCGCAGCGTGGACATCATGCAGATGGTGGCGATGATGATGAATGACAGCGGGAGGACCGACAGGGTGCCGTTCAGCGGGGCGACCGCGAAGCCGGAGTCTGTTACCAGCAGGCCGGTGATCACGAACAGCAGCAGGCTGAAGGCGAACATGACCAGGTCCCGGAACCACGAGAGGGAGGCCATCAGGTAGTCGCGGCGCTGCGCGGCGGTGAGATGGTTGTCCGGGGAGCGGTCCCATGGCATCAGGCTGCGCCAGTGCAGCCGGAGGATCTGCATGGCGCCGAAGCACCAGCGGTGCCGCTGGGTGAGCATCCCAGCGAAGCTGGGCGGCACCACGCCGCGGCCGAAGCACCGCGGAATGTACAGGCCGGACCAGCCGGCCTTGGACACGCGGAGCGAGGCCTCGGTATCCTCGCAGATGCACCATTCGTTCCAGCCGCCGACCGCGGTCAGCGCGCTGCGGCGGAACAGCCCCATCGTCCCGACGAACGGAACCGTGTTGCGTTCGTTGCGCGAGGACATATTGGACAGGTAGAAGGCCTGGTAGGAGTCCACGCAGGCGGTGTAGTAACGGCTGCCCTCGAAGTCGCGGTTGCCCTCGAAGGTCTGCACGAACCCGAGATTCGGGTCGGAGAAATACGAGGCGGTCTCGCGCAGGTAGTGCGGCTGGACGATGTCGTCGGCGTCGATCAGGCCGATGATCTCCGCGCGCGGGTCGGTGTAGCGGCGCAGGGCCAGGTTGCAGGCGCCGGCCTTGTAGCCGGGCCAGGGGGCGACGTGGACGAACTTGACCCGTGGCCGGTCCCGGCAGTATTCCTCTACCGGGCCCCAGACGGCCGGGTCCTTGGTGTTGTTGTCGATGACGACCACCTCGAAGTTCGGGTAGTCGATCCGCTCGGCCGCCTTGATCGTCTCGATGAGCAGCTCGGGGGGCTCGTTGTAGGCCGGGATGTGCAGCGAGACCATGGGCTGGTAGCCCGGGTCGGCCTTGGGCAGCGGCCGCCCCCGCCGGGAACGGCACAACACATCGCTCGCGTAGTTGATGTAGGAGAGCCACACCACGGCCGCCCCGACGTCAAGCAGGAGTACCAGGGAAGCCGTCAGCGTCTCAGCGATCGAGTGCGGAGCGACGACGGAGATGAAGGCCGCCCAGGAGACGGAGGCGAAGAACGCCGACGCGAACGAGGCGTAGAAGACCTGGCCGATCAGGTTGCGATCGGGCTGGAGGGCGATCACGACGACCGAGACGATCACGAGCGGGTAGGCGGCCGTCTCCAGGCCGCCGATCGGCAGCCCCCACAGTACCTGGGTCAGCACGCAAGCGATGGCCGAGATGGCTACCGCGCCCACGCTGCCCACGAGGACCTCGGTGATCCTCGAGCCCGTCCAGCGGGAGCGGATCCCGATCTCCCGCACCGGGCTCAGTACCAGCACGGTCGACACGATCAGCTGGACGAAGGAAAGGACGAAGAGATCGTACAGATTAAGCTTCAGCAGCACCCTGGCTCCTCCCCTCCGGATGGGCGGCTATCGCGGGCGGATGGCGAGCGTGGCGGTGCCCGACAGCGACCCCGAGAGGTTCTCGGCGAAGGAGCTGACGCTCAGCCCGGAGAAGGTGTCCCACAGCAGACTGCCGCCTGCCCTGGCGCGGACGGAGAAGGTGAGCGCCGGGATGGCACCCGCGGCGCCTTCGGCTTGGAAGATCTGCTCGAGCAGCTGCGGTGACGACGTGGTGAAGCTGAGGCCGAGGGGGGCATGCGGCGCAGTCTGGGAGAGCGTGACGCCCGTCACGGCGGAGGTCCCGCCTGCTCCGCCCATCGTTACGTACGCCTTCACCGTCGGCGCGCCGGAGAGCGGGGCGAACGGGCCCACGTACTGCAGCGTGCCCGGCGTGCTGGCCACATCGCTGGCGGCGGCAAGCAGGAGCGAGACGCTGCCGGCCGGCGTGCCGGACAGGCGTTCGGAGAAGGAGGTGAGGGCGGCGGTGGCGAACGTGTCCACCAGCTCGGTGGCCGGCCGGCCGCCCGGGCCCGGGGTGCGGAAGGCGAGGCTGACGTGCGAGATCCGCCCGCTGCCCGCGGCCGCCCGGAGAACCTCGCCGAGCAGCACCAGCGAGGACGTGTCGAAGCTGAGCCCGACCTGCGCCGAGCTGCCCGGTGAGGACGCCGCCAGACCCGACAGGTGCACCGGGGTGATCGGGTAGTACGCGCGGCCGGCTCCCGTGGTGGACGGGCCCAGCTTGAGGTAGACCTCGGTGCCCGTGGAGGCCAGCAGCGACTGCGGGGACACGGCCCCTCGCTTCACGGTCACCGCGTGCAGCAGCGACGCGGGGGCCACGAAGGCGCTCGTTACCCCCCCGACGCACAGCGCCGTCAGGGCCGCGGCGGCAGGCCGGGGCACCAGGGTGCGGGCCCGCCGGCGACGCTCGGCACGCAGGCGGCGCTCGGCGAAGCGACGCCGGTGCTCCTGGCCCTGCAGCCCCTGAGCCCGCAGGTTCCACACCGACGCGATCGGGCCGCAGAGATACACGGTGGCCTGGAGGAAGATGAGGAAGATGAGCAGCCACGGTTTGTGCCGCAGGCCGGCCAGCAGCCCGACCGAGATGTACAAGGCGACGGCCAGGCCTGTCTCCCACCGGGTCAGCTTGAGCGCGGTGAAGATGGTGCGGCGGCCGCCGGCCTTCGACGTCCGCAGGAAAACCCCGTCCCGCCGGGCTACCCCCTCGATACAGCCGCGCGCGATGACCCAGGTGACCGCGAGGCTGATGACCATCGACAGCAGCGCCCGGCGGAACGACAAGGTGGTCCAGTGGCGCTGCGTGAACATCATGCAGATCGTGGCGATGATGATAAGCGAGAGCGGCAGCAGCGACCGGGAGCCGTCCAGCGGAGCCACGGCGAAGCCGGAATGGGTGGCCAGCAGGCCGGTGATCGCCAGCAGCAGCAGGCTGAAGGCGAACATGAGCAGGTCGCGGAACCACCCGACCGAGGCCATCAGGTAGTCGCGGCGCTGCGCGGCGGTGAGATGGTTGTCCGGGGAGCGGTCCCATGGCATCAGGCTGCGCCAGTGCAGCCGGAGGATCTGCATGGCGCCGAAGCACCAGCGGTGCCGCTGGGTGAGCATCCCAGCGAAGCTGGGCGGCACCACGCCGCGGCCGAAGCACCGCGGAATGTACAGGCCGGACCAGCCGGCCTTGGACACGCGGAGCGAGGCCTCGGTATCCTCGCAGATGCACCATTCGTTCCAGCCGCCGACCGCGGTCAGCGCGCTGCGGCGGAACAGCCCCATCGTCCCGACGAACGGAACCGTGTTGCGCTCGTTGCGCGAGGACATGACCGACAGGTAGAAGGCCTGGAAGGAGTCCACGCAGGCGGTGTAGTAACGGCTGCCCTCGAAGTCGCGGTTGCCCTCGAAGGTCTGCACGAACCCGAGATTCGGGTCGGAGAAATACGAGGCGGTCTCGCGCAGGTAGTGCGGCTGGACGATGTCGTCGGCGTCGATCAGGCCGATGATCTCCGCGCGCGGGTCGGTGTAGCGGCGCAGGGCCAGGTTGCAGGCGCCGGCCTTGTAGCCGGGCCAGGGGGCGACGTGGACGAACTTGACCCGTGGCCGGTCCCGGCAGTATTCCTCTACCGGGCCCCAGACGGCCGGGTCCTTGGTGTTGTTGTCGATGACGACCACCTCGAAGTTCGGGTAGTCGATCCGCTCGGCCGCCTTGATCGTCTCGATGAGCAGCTCGGGGGGCTCGTTGTAGGCCGGGATGTGCAGCGAGACCATGGGCTGGTAGCCCGGGTCGGCCTTGGGCAGCGGCCGCCCCCGCCGGGAACGGCACAACACATCGCTCTGGTAGTTGATGTTGGACATCCACACCAGGAACGCCGCCAGATCGAACAGGAGCACCAGGGAAGCTGTTAGCGTCTCGACGATCGAGGTGGGAGCGATGACAGCGATGTAGGCCGCCCAGATTATGAAGGCGAGCGACGCAGAGCCGAAGGAGGCGTAGAAGACGCAGCCGACGACGTTGCGGTCCGGCTGCAGGGCGATCACGACGATCGAGACGACCACGAGCGGGTAGGCGGCCGTCTCCAGGCCGCCGATCGGCAGCCCCCACAACGCCTGGGTGAGTACGCAGGCGACGGCCGAGATCGCGCCCGCGCCCACGCTGCCCACGAGGACCTCGGTGATCCTCGAGCCCGTCCAGCGAAAGCGGGTGCCGATCTCGCGTGCTGGGCTTAGCACCAGCACGGTCGACACGATCAGCTGGACGAAGGAAAGGACGAAAAGATCGTACAGATTAAGCTTCAGTAGCACCCTAGCTCCCCCCCAGGTCCCCTCCCAAGGCTGCCTGGAATACTTTAGCCCTAATCCATCCCATCAGCGGCGGTATCGTCTGATTCTGGCAGAAAAGCCGGAGCGGCGGCTTGCCGGCCGCTGCGATCAGAACCGGCAAATCGTCACAAAAACTTTGCCCTGAGCTTCACGGATGTCGGATCGGGACCGCTCGTCGCTTATGCACCCGGTTCGCATCGGTGGTCAAGGAACTATTGCCTCTTTTCAGTGAGGTGTATTTCATGTTTCTTTCATGTTTCGGCGGGGTTATGACTATCTCCGGGCCTGATATTCCGGACATGGTGTCCTAGGATTTTCGGGCGGGCTGCCGGGGGCCGGCGTGACGGGCTTACGTACGTACTGGCATCACCGCGTCGGCCGGATCGCCGTCGGCCAGTGCGCTTCGTGGCGTGCCTGGGGGAGCACTATCTTGCCACCTCCGCTGACCGGTTCCACCCGGGCCCAAGATCAGCGGAAGTTGCCGGTATGGCCGAGCGAATACCGGCCCGGCTGCGGGAAGACGCACACTCCGTGCCTGGCCCCGACCGGGATCTTGGCGATGAGGCGGGAACGCTGAACGGACGACCGCGCCGCTGATCTGCAGGCACCCGGGAAGCGTCCCATCGGGACCCCGAGGGCGAATGCAGGCACGGCGGTTGCCGGCCGCGTTGACCATGGATTCGGAGCTTTGAGATCGGCTGTCCGCATTGGAGGAGCAATAAGCGGGAACGATGACCTCGCAGGCGCGGCCGTCTTCGCGGCGGCCATCGGCGCGGAGCCTGGCGTGATCACCCCGTGATCCGCGCAGCCTGCAGGTAGATGGCGGGCTGACGGTGAGAGCCACAAGGGGGGATCACAATGCGTTGCAGGGATGGCGCGCCGGGCCGGCGGCCGAGGCGGCTGGCAGGCATTGCCGCCATCGCGGTGTTCACCATGCTGGCGGCGGCATGTACGGGCGGCGGGCACAGCACCAGCCAGGTCAGGCCCGCGGCCAACGCCACGGCTAAGGCCGCGGCGGCCGCCCGGGAGGTGAAGATATCGCCGGCTAACGGCGCCACGGACGCCGACCCATCCGCGGGCATCACGGTCACGGCGAAGCATGGCACGCTGAGGAACGTCACCGTGCACACCGCGGGCGACGCCGTGCCCGGCGCGCTCAGCCAGGGCGGCACGGTCTGGCACAGCCAGTGGGCCCTTGATGCCTCGCAGAGCTACACCGTGACGGCCACCGGGACTGACGGCGGCCACGGCACCGTCACCGCAACGAGCACGTTCCGGACACTCACACCAGCCCGGACGTTCCGGACCCAGATATTCGAGGGCTATCAGCAGACCTACGGCGTGGGTATCCCGATCCTCCTCACGTTCAGCCAGCCGATCACCGACAAGGCCGCGGTCGAGCGGTCCCTGCAGCTGACGACCTCCAATCCGGTCGTCGGCGCGTGGTACTGGGACGGCAACGAGACCCTGGCCTTCCGGACCCGGGACTACTGGCCGACCGGGACCACGGTGAGCTTCACCGGCCACCTGAACGGCGTGCAGGGCGCGCCGGGGATGTACGGCATCCACACCCTGACCCAGACGTTCAGCATCGGCCCGTCGCTGATAGCGGTGGGGAACACGGCGACGCACCGCACGCAGATCTACTACGACGGCAAGCTTCGCTATGACTGGCCGATCAGCACCGGCCGGCCTGGCGACGACACCCCGAACGGCAGCTACCTCACCATCGAGAAGGAGAACCCGGTGGAGATGAAGGGGCCGGGCTACGACCTGATGGTTCCCTGGTCCGTGCGATTCACCTTCAGCGGGGACTACTACCACGACGCCTACTGGTCCGTCGGCGAGCAGGGCTTCAACAACGTCAGCCACGGCTGCGTCAACCTCTCACCCGCCGACGCCGAGACCTACTACAACCTCGCCGTCCCCGGCGACCCCATCACGATCCAGGGCAGCCCGAAGGGCGGCACCTGGGACAACGGCTGGACCGAATGGTTCCTAAGCTGGCCGCAGTACCTGCAGGGCAGCGCGCTGCACGAGGCCGTGCAGGCCGGGCCGGACGGCAGCACGTTCGTCAGCCCCTTGTCGCTGGCCGCATCCACCGCGACCGCGCCGCTGCAGACCGCGCCGGCCAGAAACTCAGCCGCCGGATAGAGCGAGTACCACTTCAGAACTCGACACAGGGACTGTCGGACCATCCAGCTACTGTACTTTGGCTGCACTTGCCGTATACGTGTTCGAAAAATAGTCGGGACGGCGGAATCTGAACCCGCGACCCCTTGACCCCAGAACGGCGGGCTAGAGGTTACCGCTGTTCAGGGCGTGTATGCCGTTCGTGTGTTCCGTGTTCAACGTGCGGGTTGTTCAGCCCGTTGCATGCCGTGTGGTCCCCACGTGGTCCCCGGCTCACTGTCCGCTGTCTGCCGGGGGGCCGATTATGGGGGTGTGGTCGATCACCCGGAGCGCTGGCTCGTCCCGTTCACCCAGGTCGAGATGCGCCGGATGTGGACGTACAGTGATGGCGTCCTCACGGCCAAGGGGTACCGGTTGCCGGGTGGCACCGGCAGGGCCGGGAGCTGGGCCTTGGTCGACCAGGCGACCGGGAACGTCCAGGGCATGGTTCCGCCGGGGGAATTCTCACGTCGATTCCGTCCGGTGGACGTGTTCGCCGACGTGCCCGGCTTTCCCGCATATCTGGGGACGGTTACCGCGTCTGACGGTACCGCGCTGGTGGATCTGGTACTCGATCGCAACCCCTTCATGCTGGCTAACGGGCCCCGCCGGGTGGCCAGGCCGCACGTGCTTATGGTGCCCCGCAGCCATCGTGACGGATGGTCGTCGGCCACGGCTCAGGAATTGGCGGCTCGTTATACTGCGATGACCCTCGTCGCCGCGTGGTACCGCGGCTTGGACGGCGGGCACGTGGTGTTCGGTGCCAATGACAGCGCACCCAACCTCGACTACCTGCGTGACGTGGAAGTCGCGGGCGGGACCCTGGCCGGCAGCGGCGCCGATGTGGCGATCGCCAAGAATCCCCGGCAGGACGTGCAGCACGCCCACTTGCACGCCTTCTATCTGGAACGCGGTGAGACCGAGAACCACGAGTCTTCGGCGCTTCAGGGGTTTCCCGTCATGGCAGAGGGTCAGTGGGCGTTCAGTGCTGCGCTTGGCAGCGACGCCGTAAGGGTGGAACCGGACAGCACGGGGCTCGCCGGTGCCGTTCGCTTCGCCGCGCAGCCGTGGGGTGGCAGTTACTGCTCCTACCAGCTGGGCGTGGACGGCCCCTTCTGGGTTATGCCTGCCTTGGGACCATCCCAGGATGAGTTCAACCGGCGCCTCGCCCGGGCCGATGGCCTCAAGGCGGAGCCCGACCCGCAGCTGGGCGGGGCCATCAACCTGGTGCGGCCCACCCTGGCCGATGCGGGGCGGCTCCATGCGGCGCAACAGGCCAGTGCTGAACAGCGGGCGAGTTTCGGGACCTTCTTGGCCCAGCGCGGAATGAACGCGCGGTCGCTGGCCGTGGGTCTGGTACCTGGAGCGCCACGGTAGCTGACTTCTTGCCACGCCACCTGGAGGCGGTTGGCGCCAGGCGGCCGGGATGGGCGCCCGTGCGTCAATCGGATGTCCGGCGGCCTCCGGCGGGCACTGTCACTGAGCAGCCGGATCTAGATCCAGCCACGGCAGGTCCCGCCGTCAAGCCGCCAGTGCGGCGTCGATTGCGGTACGCGTGGCAGTCGCGGTCTCGGCTTCAGAGAACTGAACCGCCCCGGAGGGCTTCGGTCATCTGCGCGGTACCGGCCCGGACGGTTTCGGCGACTGCAGTGCCGCTCGCCGCCGCCTGCTTGATGAACTGCCGCTGAGCATTCAGCTGAGCATTCACCAGCTTGCCGGCGGAGTCGAACGTCTGGTCGATCAAGTGCTCGGGATTCACTGGCGCAGCGGCCGACAGCGCCTGCTGAAAGGTCCGGGTCCAGGTGTCGAGCAGGGTCAGCAACGCGTCCTGAGCCTGCTTGACCATCTCGGTGTATGGCTGCTCCTGCGGGTTTGCCATGATGTCTCCTCCATGCACACTCTGTGCTGGAACTCGGAGCCAGGCGGGCGAGAATCCCGGAAAGCTTCCCTGTCAACACTCATCTGCCTGCCCGGAACCACAGGGGCCGAAAGCCCCACATTTACCGCCGAACGTCTGTTACCCCCGGGTACAGATCAGGCATATAGGTTTATGCTCCGCAGGTCAGCGAAATTGAGGCGGGCGAGCCCGGTCCTCACGCCGGGTGCTGTGCCAGGGGGTCGCTGACCCTGGCTGATGCGGGCCACATGCGGCGGTGCCATGTGGACCTGCCCGGGAAACGGGACGCGGCCCCGCCGGTCCCGCGGTCAATTTCGGTGCTGCGCTCGGTCCGTGCCGGGGAGACACATAACCCCGCCGGTCCCGGCGCGCGCTGGCGATGCCGCAACGGTGTGTGGACGCGCTCAGCGCACCATGGGACAACTGCTCGCGCAGACCATTAATTGCCTTAGTTCTGCGGCGTCCGGCGGTCGTAGGGTCGAACCCGTTACCGAGGAGGACTTCTGATGCGCAGCGTGACCTATTCGATGGGCGTCTCACTTGACGGCTACATCGTCGGGCCGGACGGCGGCTTCGGCTGGACGGCGCCCGACGAGGAGGTCTTTCGCTTCGTCACCGACGAGATACGAGAGGTCGGCGTCCACCTGCTGGGACGAGGGCTGTACGAGACGATGCTGTACTGGGAGACCGCCGACCAGGATCCATCGCTCGGCGACTCAATGCTCGAGTGGGCCGCGATCTGGAAGCAGCTCCCAAAGGTGGTGTTCTCCACCACGCTGCCGGCGGTGCAGGGCAATGCCCGCCTGGCCTCCGGCGGCCTGGCGGAGGAGATCGAGCGGTTGCGAGCCGAGCCGGCGGAGGGCGACATCGCGATCGGCGGCGCGACTCTCGCCGCCGAGGCGGCCGCGCTGGGTCTGATCGACGAGTACCGGGCCAGGGTCTACCCGGTGCTGGTGGGCGGTGGCATTCCGTTCTTTCCCCAGCGCGAGCGCCGGGTGGATCTCGAACTCGTCGAGACCCGCACCTTCAGCTCGAGAGTCGTCTACCTCCGCTACCGCGTGGCGCACTAGCCGCTCGTCCGCCGAGCCCTGGGAAGAACGGGCCAGCCAGTGGCTTGACCCCAATCACTCAGCCCAGTTCTCGCAGCGAGCGCTCGAGCGATCTCGGTTCAAGCGCCACCTTCACCGCGCGAAAGCGCCGGCGGGCGAGCCGTAACTTGAGATCGGTGTACCCGGTACGAAGACTCGGCTCAGCTCGGAGCGCGTTCCCGAGGGCGATCAGCAGGTGGGCCTGCGGTGATTGTGCTCGATCAGGTGCAGGTGATGCGTGCCGGCCGGCCTACCCCTGTCCACCGCCTGGACGATGAGCACTCTGGTCCGCCAAGCGCGCTAGGGCACCTTCGGTGCCACGTCTTTGACGTTAGTCCTGAGTGTGACGGCGGGTAATGGTGCGGGATGCTTGGCGGGCAGGGGGGAGTCCGGCCTGGCTGTGGGACGCGGGCCGTGAGGAGATGTCAGGCTGCGGTGGGGACGCGGGCCCTGGCGATGTGGTCGATGGCGAGCTGGTCAAGGGTATGAAGAGCCGCAGCGAGCTCCGGCGGTGCGTTGGGCCGGTCCGGTGCCATCAGCGGGCGCAGGATGTGGTCGTAGACCCTGGTGTAGAAGCAGGCGAACAGCAGCCCGTCGCGGGTCAGGGTGTAGCGGTTGCGGCCCGGGACGCGGGTGATCAGCCCGTTGCGGGCCAGCCGGGACAGGTCGTAGCTGGCCTGGTTCATGCTGTAGGGGCGGTGCAGCAGGCCGGTCATCAGGGCGCGCAGGCTCCTGTTAGTGATGCCGGTGACCGTGAACAGCATGGCGGCGATCGCGCCGGCCAGGGCCTGGACTCGAAGGTCGCCGA
>CAVRHH010000032.1:0-131509 GCA_963720945.1 uncultured Actinomycetes bacterium
CCCGCACCGGGGGCAGGCCACCAGCACGGCCCACGGGTCGCTGAGGTCGGCCTGGTGCCCGTAGCGGCGTGCCCGGCGGGCGATAGTCAGGGCCCCGGTTTTGGCGATGGCCGCGGCTGTGGTGCGGTCAGGCATGGCCGCCTCCGGTGGTGATCAGGGCGGCGGCCCCGGTCGCGAACACACAGCGGCGGCGCTCATGCCGGGGCCCCCGGTTCCGGGCCATGGGCGACCGCGGCGGCGGCCCGGATCTGGTACACCGCCAGCGCCGCGGCGCTGGGGGTCACCGTGATCACGGTGACGGCCAGGACCATCAGGGCGGGCACGGTGATGCTGGCCCCGGCGACCGTCAGGGCCACATGGCCCACGGCCAGCCAGCGCAGGAACAGCGCCAGCGAGATCGCGGTGATCAGGCGTGCCCTGCTCACCGGGCACCTCCCGGCGGCACCGGGCTGACCAGCGCGGCGATGGCCGGTTGCGGTTCCCACGCGGTGACGGTGGTGGTGACGGTCTTGGTGCCGCGCGCCGCGCACAGCGCCTCGGTCTTGGCGCTGATCGTCACGGTGACCCCCCGCGCCGGCGTCCGCGCCGGTCTGGGCCTCGAGCTCCAGCCAGTCCCTCCCGGAGGAGGCCGCACGGTCCATGTCGGCGCGCCACTGGCACGACAGCGCCGCGGCGACCTGAGAGATCATGGCTGCGGCGTCGGCGACATGAGCGCCGAAGATGTAGTGCACGCGGATGCTCGGCAGGCCGATGCCGGGGCCGGTCTCCTCGATCAGGCTGGCGATGGCCCGCAAGATCGTGGCGGCCGTCGCCCGGCGACCGCGGCCGGGCTGCGCGGCGGCCGGCGCCCGCCTCGAGCCTGTGGCGGCGTCACGGGCGAGCGCGGCCAGTCCGCGCAGCTGGGTGATGCCGCTTTCGGTGACGGCGCGGCGGTCGTAGTCCGCATCGTCCAGGCGCTGTTGCATCCAGTCGGCGAGCGCGGTGAGCCTGCCGGTGATGCCGGGGGCCGCGCCGGCGGCGGGGCGGCTAGGGGTGGTCATGGCGGGTGCCTCCTTGCAGGGAGCGGGGTGAGGTCGCAGGGGGCGGGGCGGGCGGATTGCGTGGCGGCTGCGCGCCCGCCCTGCGCGGTGAGGGAGTGGCTGGTTCGTGGATGCGGGCGGTCAGGTACACCCGCGCCCCCGCGTCGCGGCGGTTCGGGTACGGGCCGTCCGGGCCGGTCAGGATCTCGATGCACGGCAGCGCGGCAAGGACGCTGGCCAGCGCGGCCAGGGCGGGCGGGTCACCGGCCAGCCGGACCCGCACCACGCCCGGCGCCTGCCGGGCCTGGCCTGCCCGGCTGGTCACCGGGGGCGGTGCTCATTGCCGTCACCGCCGATCCGCGGACGGATCTCCTCCCACCAGCCGGGCAGCGGCCACGCCCCCGCCTGTCGCGGCGGTGGGGGGCCGAGCGCGGGCCGGGCCGCGCCGGGCTCGATCGGGCAGCGGCTGGACATACCCCTCGGGGGTGATCTGGATGACCGGCGCGTGGTGCTGGGGCATGGCGCGGGGGGCGCGGGCAGCGCGCACCACGGCGGACCCGCACCCCGGCCAGCACCCCGCCGCCGGCCATGCCGCGGCGCTGGCGCTGGCGATCAGCGTCCAGCCGATCACCTCCAGCACGGTCACCAGCACGCGCGCCACGTCACCAATCACGTGCCGGGCCGCGCCACCAGCGATGGCCAGCACGACCAGCACGGCCAGCGCGGCCCACGGCCCGGCCCCGTCCCCGCCGTGCCGGATGTGCACGTCCAGGCGGCCCATCACACACCGCCTCCGCGGGTGCGGCCATGCAGCCGGTCAACCAGCGCGAGGTAGGCGGGGGTGCCGAACGGTGGGGGCAGCCGCACGGCGCGAGCCCGCACAAGACGCACCGGACGGCGCTGGGCATCGAGCCCTGGGCGCCGGCGTAGGCGTCAAAATCCGGCTACGAGATGGCGCCGAGTTCGGTGAGGGCGGCGGCCGGGTCAGCGGGTGCGGCGGGCGTGATGGTCAGCGGGGGCCGGTCGCTGGCCGCCGCATGACGCCCGGCCTCGCCGGCTTCCGGGGCCAGGGCGTCCCGCAGGACGGGCCAGAGCCGGTCGTTGCGGCCCCACTGCGGGTCAAGGACGGTCACTTGCCACGCGCTGCACAGCGCCGTGACGGCGCTGGGGTGGCAGATGCCGTAGCCGGTCCAGCGGTCGCGCAGGTGCCGGCGGGGCAGCTGGGCACCAAGTACGTGTACGGCGCCGCGCACGGTGACCGCCTCGGCGTGGCCGTAGCGGATGCGGTACCGGGGCGACGTGGCGGGGGCGTGGGTGATGACGGTCAGCCCGGCCGCCTCAGCCGCCTCCCAGATCCGCCCGGCCACCCCGGCCGGCGCCAACCCCTGGACCGCGGCGCGCTGTTCCCACCGCGCGCCGTCGTAGCCGGTGCCTGCTCGGCGGGCTGCGATCCGCAGGTCACGTACCCGGCCCGGTTGCAGCGGGCCACCACGGGGATCAGGGCCGCGGTTTCGGGGTCGGGGCCGCAGCCCGGCTCATACCCCGGCTGGGAGGCGATCGTGCCCTCAAGCCATCGCGCGGTCAGCTCGCCGAGGTCGTCCAGGGTCCGCGCGGCTTCCCACGCCCGGCGGTCAGCGGCGCTCATGGTCAGGCGGGTCATCGCGCGCCCCCGGCGGTGCCGGTGCGGACCCGGCCGGAGACCGAGCGTGCCCGCACGTCGGGGCAGACGCCGGGTCCGGCGGTGACGCGGATGTCGCCGCTGGTGGTCCCGGCGGTGACCGGCCCGGCGGTGGCGTCGATGCCGATGTCGCCGGAGACGCTGCGCAGGTCCGCGGAGCTGGCCACGGTGCGGGCGGTGATGTCGCCGGAGACGGTGCGGACCCGCGCATCCTCGGTGATGTCGATGTCCACATCGGCGGAGGTGGTGGTCACCTCGGCGGCGGGCAGCTCCCCGCGGACGGTCAGCATGCCCGCACCGACCTCGGCAGCGACCGCGGACCCGGCGGGCAAGGTGACGGCCAGCCGCACCGGCTCGGGTGCCGCAGCGGCGACGGCGGCGGTCACGTCTACGCCGTTGACGATCACCCGGCCCCTGCTCATGCTGACGGCCCCGGTGAAGGGCCCGCCGATAATCACGCTGCCCGCTGACTGGACGATCACGGACCCGTCAGCGACCGGGGTCCGGGGGAGAGTCAGCGCCCACCGGGCACCGCTGGTGGCCACTCGCGCGGCGCTGACCACCTCGGCCCGGCCAGACAGTTCAGCCGTTGCCGTGGCGGCGTCAGGGCTGACGGTGATCTCGACATAGGCGGCCGGGGCGTCCAGGCCGAACACGATCGGGCCAGGACCGGGGGCGGTGAAAGTCTTGGCGGTCATCACGCCACCTCGCCAACCGCGGCCGGGGCGGTGCTGGCCGGGCGCAGCGCTGTGTGGCGGCGGGGCCGAACCGGGCGGTTCGCGGCGGCCACCAGGGCGGCGATCTCGTCCGGGGTGAACCCGGCCCATACCCCGGCGGCCGGGCGGGTCCGCAGCGCGTAGGCCAGGCACGCCAGCCGCACCGGGCAGGCCGCGCACACCTCCCGCGCCACGTTGACCCGCGCCGCCCGGTCCTCTGGCGGCTCATCCTCGGCCTCGATCCCGGCCGGGCCGATGAACAGCTCCGGGTCACACACGCAACCCGGGTCACCCGCCAGCACCACGTCCCGCAGGGCGCGCAGCGACAACGTAGGCAGCGCGCTGGCCTGCGGTTTCGTCTCATGCAGAGTGCTCAACAGAACCTCCCATGTGGGCGGGCCCCCGGCAGCGGTTGTGAGCCGGGGGCTCAATTCGTAGGTTCGTAGGTTTGTAGGTTTGTGGACGAACTTCTGAGAGCGTAACCCCGGTCCGCGACCCTGCGCAAGGGGTTTGCCCACAAACCTGAGAGGATGGGGCCATGGACTCACGACCGACTGCCGTGCAAGCACCGATCCAGTTGCGGATCGCTGACGACATCCGCATGCAGATCGAGCGAGGCGACCTTGCGCCGGGCGCGGCCCTGCCGACCCTGGGCGAGCTAGCTGAGCGCTGGTCGTGCTCACTGAACTCAGCTCGCGGCGCCATCGCGCTTCTCAAAGCGCAAGGTCTGATCACGGCTGGCCGGGGTAAAGCGCCGACTGTCCGGATCGCACCTCAGAAAGTAATTCGCACCTCAGAGCGGCACCAGGTGGAGAAAGACCTAGCGATCAAGCCGGAAAACGAAAGGGCCGCTATCGGTGAGGCTGAGACAAATCTCGGTATGTCCATCAATCAGCAACAGTTTGAGGCCCACTATGATCAAATATTCGCTGGTGAGGAGCTAGGCAAGATCTTCGGAATACATGCGCGTGACTCTCTGCTGCGGCGCCGCTACGAGTCCACCGACCGGAAAACTGGCCTTCTTCTTTCCTATAGCGTTTCATACATCCCGACATATCTGGTGAAAGATAACCCCGCGCTATTGGACGAAAATAACGAACCGTGGCCAGGCGGGACGATGCATCAGTTGTCGACGGTCGGAATCGAGGTCGCTCGCATCGTCGATGAAGTTACCGCCAAAATGCCGACAACTGTCGAGTCCCAATTGTGGGGGCTGCCGGACGGCGTTCCGCTCATATTCTGTCGCAGAATTTCCATAGATAAGAATAATCGAACGGTCGAAATTTCGGACGCGGACTACCCAGCTGATCGGACTGAGCTACAGTTCGTGACTCCGCTGAAACCATGGCCTGCGATAAACCATCGCAGGTAACGGGCCGTATTCCAGTCATGCGCACAGAAGGTGCCGGTAGTATGTCTGCCATACTCAGCAACGTTGATCAAGAGTTCCTCGGGCGCGCGATCGAGATTTCGCGGCATGCCCTGGAGGATGAGGGAAAAACTCCTTTCGGCGCAATAATCGTTATTGATGGCGAAGTTATCTCCGAAGGCACCAGCAGCGTTGTCGAATTGCGCGACCCAACGGCCCACGCGGAGGTAATGGCGCTGCGCGAAGCTGGTGCCAAGCTTGGGCGGCATCTATTTGAGGATGCTGTTATGTACGCCAGTAGTGAGCCCTGCCCAATGTGTCTTGCTGCATGCTATTGGGCAAAACTTCCACGCCTTGTATTCGGGGCAACAAGTCATGATGTCGCCGCCTTCGGATTCGAAGACTTGCAATTTTACCGAGAATTGGCCTACCCGCAGGAACGTCGATTCTTGCAGGAACAATCCGCTGATGGCCCACTTCGCTCGCGGGCCAGCGAAGTTCTACGCGCATGGGCAGATCAACTATCCACGCCGGTAGAGCCTAAGTTCTGAAGCCTGACCGACCACAAGAAACCATCCGGGATTGCCCCAGGCGTCGGTTACCGGGTCTACGCCGCGCCACGTATGCAGCCGTCTGCACTCCGCCCTCATAGGGGCGGCCTAGTCCGCCTACCCTGGACTATGAGTTATGGGGGGGTCTTGAGCTAGCCCTGTCTGTTCCGGAATGCCTACGGGCTCACCAAGATCTACGCGCATGCTACGCAGAAGGGCATCACGTACACCGGCAATCGCCCGCGGCTCCGGACCTGCGAATGGCGCTCCAGCATGACTTGATTTCATGAACTCGACCAAGGCACCTTGCAGCGCTATTGCGTTACCTGCAACTTCGGGCGGAGCTATGAGCATCAATTCCCCGATAGCTTGAAACATGCCCTCTTGAGCAGCCGTCTGCCTAGCGACTGCTGTTTTACGCTCCTCATCGTCGTTGCCGACGCGCGCTACTCTGTACGCGGTCGCCGCGATCGTCACTTCATTCAAAGCCGCCAGCACAGATGCGTAGATTCGCCGCTTCTCTGCAATGTATGCACGCCTATCTTCGGCATTAATGCTCGTAACTAGCTGTTCTGCGGCTGCTTGAATACTGGCCTGCAGGTCGCCGGATGCAGCCGCACGGTTAGCCTTTGCATCATCGGATGCCACCTGTAGGCTTTTCTTAGCATCGTTAGATGCACGCTTAGCAAGATACGCCGTACCCCCGATCCCAACTATAGCCGCAACTCCAGTAGCAATGCTTGCCCATATCGATGCCCAATCCGTGCCTGTTATTACATCGACCACCGGAGGGATGACTCTAATACTCATAGCGTCAACTTCTCCTTGTTCCCTTTACTGGATAACCGACATTGGCGTACACGGGTGATAGAAGAGACTTTGGCATTGCTGATCCAGCTCATTCCCGGGCTGCGGTTCTCACGACTCGCTTTCCAGAAAATCCTGCCAGTGCCGCTCGATCGCGTCCTGACTGAGACGTTGCCAGTCGGCGGCCGGATCGGCCACCCGGTATCCTGCCACGGATTCGTACTTCGTTCCGGCTAGCCGCTTAGACACAACTATCTGCCTCGTCGTTGGATCGAGGGCTAGTAGCCGAAGATCGAACAACGTATGAACGTCGGATCGCAGCAGCAGCCCGTTAGGGACCGTGTTGGATTCAGGGCCACGGTACGGACGAAGATGCGCGGCTTCCAGCGCTTCGGGGACATCGCACCCGGTAACAGCGCATCGCCCGCGATAGGCGTCCATTAGCGCGGCCCGGAAGCCCGATTGGCCCCGTCGAGCGACGATCTGCCGGTAGGTCCGCAGACGAGCGTCATAGTCGTCGGCCGGAACGGTGGCCGCGGCCACCTCGTCCAGCTCGGCCCGGGCGGTCGCTTCAAGGACATCGCTGACGATATCTGTGACCGGCATAGCCAGCGGATCGAGGCTCTCTAGAAAGAAGTATCCGTCAGACCACTTGACCGGGACGGCCAAGCCAAGGACGTCGTATTGGGTCCGGTGCCGAGCTGGTGCCAGCTCGCGGAGAACTCCCACCGGAATCCGCTCATCGATGCAGCGCATCAAGCCCCGGTTCGTGTACTGCCTGTCCCGGGCGTCGGGGTCGGTGCCTTCCTGGTGATAGGACAGCAGCCAGCCGCCACCAGTGACGGGAACCGGAACACCGTCGGCATAAGGACTGCCAAGGTTGATCCTGATGCTCACCGCATACTCAAGCTCCCACGGCTTGTAAATCCCCTTCGCCTTAGCCGCGAGCAGCAGACCACCCGCTAGCGGCGCAGGGAACGGGGAGACCTGCCCCTGATGTTCTTCGAACCATTCAAGCCGACGCCGATGCCCCGGATCGATCCTCGCGGCCAGTGCTGAATCCATGACGAAGGCGTACCACGCGGGTCGGACGATTGGCCTCCATTTTGGGGGACGCCAGGCAACAACGTAGTAGTGCGGAACCTGGCCAGCATGTCCGATTCTGGGAGCAGGACGGGAGTGGCGACACGCGCGCTCCTGCGGTCAGATGCGGTCAGCATTGGTGGCCGCAGTCTCCTGACCAGCCTAAACGTCTCTCAATAGGGCGCTTGTTAGCGGGTGAGCCCGGTTCGGGACGAAGAGGCCGCCGGTTCAAATCCGGCCACCCCGACCAGCTAAGTTAGCGCCGGAATGATTTGCGTATTGGCCAGTATCGTGCATTTCTCGACGGTCGCCGGGTCACGGCCATTCAACCCGAAGGCGAGCCAGTCGCGAACCGCGTCAGCGACGGTATGGGCGTACGCCGCGATAACGAACCCGTCCTCGTAGTCCCGGATGATTTCTTTCAGCTTTCGCTGTGCCTCGGTCTTCGTCCGTCCCCTGGCCCACTTGAAGATCCGTTTTTCCGCTGGGGGTGTAGCCGATCGTGACGGACGCAACCCAGCGTTGGCGGGCACTGCCCCAGGAAAGGCCACCATCGCCACGGCTGCGTCGGCTGGCCATCAGGCACCCTCGACTCGGCTTCGAGAAGGGCAACGTAGTCCCCGATCGCTGATGCGGGGATCAGCCGCGCGCGGTCCCCGCCGCACCTTCCCGTGCCGCGCCCGCCAGCAGCGCGACCAGGGCCGTCACCCTCGCACCAGGTGCGCCGATCGCCAGGAGAATGTCCCAGACAGTGGGGCCGTAACGCCGCGCATTGTCCGGGCCGCCCCCTCCACCCGCAAGGGCACCCGGAGATCCGTTTGGGGCAATCCGCGCGGCAGTAGCGCACTCGAAAACCGCAAGGTAATACCAGCATCCTCCCGCGGAACCGGAATCGGGGTCGCAGTGCTGGTGTGTGCGCTGATCGGCACCGGGGCCGGATGGCGTGTGGCCTCCGGCGGCCGGGCGGCGGGCCCGCGCGTGCCGGGCCGGGTGCCGTCCCGCCTACTGGGTGCCCTGCGGCGGCGGGCTCTGGCCCTGGTCGGTCGCATGGCTGATGGCCGCCCTCAGCTGATCCTGCTCGGGAACCGACAAATCTGTCCGGACCAGCTCGATGTCCCGTCCCAGTCCCTGGAACGTCCCGGCGACAGCGTCGATGTCGGCGTTGGCGCTCAGCATCACGATCACCGACGTTCCTGGCGTCATGTCGCCTTTGGCCGCCTCGATTATCGAGCTGTCGATTACCGCATGCCTGCGCCTGCCCACCAGCGCGGAAACCCTGCCGCCCTCTTCGGTAACGTGCTCTTGCAGGATGGGCTCGGCCGCCCAGCGGGGCCAGCGGATCACCGCTAGATCCTGCACCTCGATGAGATCCTGGGCAGCCAGGCCCTTGAGCTTGACCACCGCGTCATCGGCACCCTCGGTGCCGGAGAACCGCCACGCTGATGTCGGCATCGCCCTGCTCCTTCCCCATGCGCTGCCAGGCGTCCGGGACCTCTCTCCCAGTGCCGGATGTTCCCGGCCAGTCTCCCAGTGCCGGATGTTCCCGGCCAGTCCCCCAGTGCCGGATGTTCCCGGCCAGCCGCAGCGCACACCTCCGGCACGTCCCGGCCGCCTCGGCGTAATTGCACTTAGAGGGTCCAAGGTGCGACGTCCTACGCTGCCATCCTGGGCCAGTTAGAAGATCCCGAGGATGTCCCAACGACCGCGCCAGTGCTCAATCCGGTTAACCGGAATCCCGTGGTGATCAGTCTCACGCGGATGCCCTCGCTCTTGCTCGTAACGGCAAGATACGCAGTGTGGACTTCGCAGATATTGTTGCGCATCGAGATCCGTTGGCTCTTCGTGATGTCGCAAGCAAGAGCGCCTTGCCGCGGCCGTCCGGTCCGGCCGCGCCGAGGCCGCTACTGTGTAAATGTGCCTGAGACCACGCCGAACGTGCCCGAGCGCCCGTCACTCGACGGCACCGACATCAAGTGGGCGCAGGAATGGGAGCGGCGCGGGATCTACCGGTTCCGTGGCGCCGGCGACCGGGCCGCAGTGTTCTCGATCGACACGCCACCGCCTACCGTCAGTGGCTCGCTGCACGTAGGGCACGTATTCTCCTACACGCACACCGACGTCATCGCCCGGTTCCAGCGGATGTCCGGCAAGGACGTGTTCTACCCCATGGGCTGGGACGACAACGGGCTGCCCACCGAGCGCCGGGTGCAGAACTACTTCGGCGTGCGGTGTGATCCATCGTTGCCCTATGACCCGGCCTTCACCGCGCCCGAGCCAGCCAGAGGCAAGGAACAGCGCCCGGCCGACGTCTCCCGCCGCAACTTTGTCGAGCTGTGCGAACAGCTGACCGCCGAGGACGAGAAGGCCTTCGAGCGGCTGTGGCGGCGGCTGGGCCTCTCGGTGGACTGGTCGATGACCTACACCACCATCGGCGAGCGTGCTCAGCGCGTCTCACAGCTCGCGTTCCTGCGCCTGCTGGAGCGCGGCGTGGCCTACCAGGCCGAGGCCCCCACCCTCTGGGACGTCGGTTTCCGCACCGCCGTAGCACAGGCCGAGCTGGAGGATCGCGAGCACGCGGGCGCCTGGTACCGTCTTGCGTTCCGCCGCGCGGACGGCGAGCCCGTCTACATCGAGACGACGCGGCCGGAGCTGCTGCCGGCGTGCGTGGCCCTGATCGCCCACCCGGACGACGAGCGCTATCAGCCGCTGTTCGGCAGCACCGCGACCTCCCCCCTCTTCGGGGTCGGCGTGCCGATCCTGGCTCACCCGGCGGCCGAACGGGATCGCGGCGCGGGTATCGCGATGTGCTGTACCTTCGGCGACCTCACGGACGTCCAGTGGTGGCGTGAGCTGAAGCTGCCGGCCCGGACGATCATCGGCCGGGACGGGCGTGTGCTGGCCGATCCGCCGGCCGGGCTGGACAGCCTCGCCGGGCGTGCGGCGTACGGGAAACTGGCCGGCTCCACCGTGCACACGGCCCGTGAGCGGGTGGCGGCGATGCTGCGCGAGGCCGGGGAACTGGACGGCGAGCCACGGAAGACCGTCCGGCCGGTGAAGTTCTACGAGAAGGGCGACAAGCCGCTGGAGATCGTCTCCAGCCGGCAGTGGTTCATCCACTCGGTCGCCTACCAGGCCGAGTTGCTGCGGCGCGGCGCGGAGCTTCGCTGGCACCCGTCCTACATGAAGGCCCGTTACGACAACTGGGTCCGCGGTCTCAACGGGGACTGGCTGATCAGCCGCCAGCGCTTCTTCGGGGTCCCGTTCCCGCTCTGGTACCCGCTCGACGAAAACGGTGAAACCGGCTACGACACGCCCATCCTGCCCAGCACGGACGCACTGCCGGTCGACCCTTCCTCCGCCGTCCCGCCCGGCTACACCGAGGACCAGCGGGACAAGGCCGGGGGCTTCACCGCGGATCCCGATGTGATGGACACCTGGGCCACCTCCTCGCTGACGCCGCAGATCGTGTGCGGGTGGGAGGAGGACCCGGAGCTCTACGCGCAGACCTTCCCGATGGATCTGCGTCCCCAGGCCCACGACATCATCCGGACCTGGCTGTTCGCCACCGTGCTCCGGGCCCAGCTCGAATCGGGCACCCTGCCGTGGCGGAACGTCGCGCTGTCGGGATGGATCCTGGATCCCGACCGGAAGAAGATGAGCAAATCCAAGGGCAACGTGGTCACGCCGATCGACCTGCTGGAGCAGTTCGGCTCGGACGCCGTGCGTTACTGGGCCGCCAGCGGCCGGCCCGGTGCGGACACCGCCTTCGACCGGGGCCAGATGAAGGTGGGGCGGCGGCTGGCCACCAAGCTGCTCAACGCCAGCCGGTTCGTGCTCGGATTCCCCGAGCCGGACGCGGCCGCCGCGGCCACCGAACCCCTGGATCAGGCCATGCTGGCCGCGCTGGCCGAGGTCACCGCGAAGGCGACGGTGGCACTCCAGGACTTCGAGTACACCGCCGCGCTGGAAAGCACGGAGCGGTTCTTCTGGTCGTTCTGCGACGACTACCTGGAACTGGTCAAGCAGCGCGCCTATGCCGACGAGGGCGGTATCGCCGCCCAGTCGGCCCGGCTGTCGCTGCGTTCCGCCTTGTCGGTCCTGCTCCGGCTGTTCGCCCCGTTCCTGCCGTTCTGTACGGAGGAGGCGTGGTCATGGTGGCATGACGAGCCGGTGCACACGAGCCCGTGGCCGGTCGCGGCCGTGGGCACCCCGGACGCCGACACCAGCCTCCTCGCGATAGCGGCCGCTGTGATGAGCGCGATCCGCAAGGCTAAGTCCGAAGCCCGGCTGTCGATGCGCGCCCCGGCTGCCACCGTGCGCATTCACGGGCCGGCCAGCCCGCTGGAGTCATTGCGGGCCGTTAGCGGCGACATCACCGCCGCCGGGAACGTCGGCACACTGGTGCTGGAGGCCAGCAGCGAGCCAGACCTGCGCGTCGACGTGCTCCTCTAGCCTGACGGCCGGTCACAGTGGAGCCTTCCTTAGCCAGCGGTGATCTGCCGGGGCCCGCCCGAAGCGGCGGGCCCGCCCGGGCCGCCGCCGATCAGCGCGGTACGGCCCACGGGCATGGGCAGCGGTACCGGCGCCGAGGCCCGGCTCGCCTTGGCCGGCACGTTGGTGAGCCGCAGCGCGAGCGCCGGGCACATGTCCACGGCCTGCTGGGCGTCCTTCTGCAGCCAGTCGGGCACCGGGATGTCCAGCATCACCGGGAAGCCGTGACTGTCCAGGTGGACGATCTCCGACACCAGATGGGCGCATAGACCGTGGCCCTCGCACCGCGTCCAGTCGACGACCAGACGCTGCTGGGCCTGCACTTCCGGCCCCGCGGGCAACGGCAGGACGCCGCGCACCGGGCGGCCGCAGGAGGAGTGGAACACGTGCGCTGCGAGGTCCTCGGTGAACACGTCAAGCGCGGACAGGACGAACCGGGTCATGCCGTCCGGATGGGCACATGCCCCGCGTCCCGACACGGAGGCGGCGGACCGCCGGGCCACGTCCAGGGCCTCGATGCCACCTGAGCCGTCAATCAGCGCGGCCAGCGCCCGCGCGATGCGAGGCAGGCCGAGCTTGCAGGGCCCGCATTGCCCAGCGGATTCCCCGGCGAGATAGCTCGCGATCCGGGACACCTCGCCGAGCGGGCAGGTGCCGTCGCCGAGCGGCAGGACAATTCCGGCTCCCAGCGTCCCGCCGACCGCTTCGAGGCCACCGCGTGACACCGGCACGACGTAGGCGTTCTCGGCCGGCAGCCACATTCCGTGGTAGCCCCCGACGAGCACGCCGTCGCCAGCGGGCGCCTGGCAGATATCGAGCACGGAACCGAGCGGCACGCCGGTTGGCACCTCGACGACCGCGGGACGGGCGGCCGAGCCGCTCACGCTGAGCAGGACGGTGCCGGGTTCCTCGGGCATGCCGACCGACGCGTAGCGCTCGGGCCCGAGCAGCGCGAGCACGGCGAGCTGCGCGAAGGTCTCGGCGTTGGACAGCAGGGTCGGCAGGCCGTATACGCCGCTCTCGGCCGCGAGCGTCTTGCGGCCTGGCGGGATGGGGCTTTTCCCGTTGATGGCCCGGATGAGTGCGCCGCTTTCGCCCGAGATGAACCGCTCCGGCACCTCGACGATCCGCACCAGATCCCGCAGGCCGGGCTCGGCGGCGATCGCCGCTTCCAGCGAGCGGTTGGCGAGCTCGTTCCCGGCGACCCCGACGATGATCTCCTCGGCCCCGATGGCCTCCGCCGCCAGCGCAGCGCCGGACAGCACCAGGTAGGGCGACCTCATCAGGAGCATCTTGTCCTTGAAGCTTCCCGGTTCGCCCTCGGTCGCGTTCACGACCACGATCGTCGGCTGCCCGCTCTTGCGCGACGCGTCGACGACCGCTTGCAGCTTGCGGGCGGCCGGGAACGCCGCGCCACCGTGACCACACAGGTCCACCTGCTGCGCCATCGAGATCAGCTCGGCGTCCGACAGTCTCGGCAGCCTGCCGAACAGGTCCCGGTGAGCCTCAAGATCCAGCCGCGGATACCGGTCGAGCCCGGCGGTCATCCGGGCCGCCCCGATCCGCATGATGGCCGGGGCGACCGGGCCGGCCGCGGGTCCCGGCTGCATCGCCGAATTGGAGATCATCGTCGCTCGTCACCGCCGTAGAAAGGAACCCGGGGGAGCGGGCCCGTACGTTCGCCGGGGGGCATCGCTGATGGCTGGGGCCGCACGCGGCGGCCGGGCTGTGACCGGGGGACCCCGGTCTGGTAGCCCGGCGCCGGACCACCGTAGCCGTCGCGCGGCCGTCGCGGACCTGAGCCGTAGCGGGGATCTGGCCCGTAGCCGTCGTCCTCGTAGCGGGGATCGGATCCGTAGCCCGGGCCGCGCCCGTCGTCGGGACCTGGCTCGTAGGACTCGTAAGGGCGCCCGTACCCAGGGCCCTCGTCATAGGGACGGCCCTGGCGGTAACCGCCGTCCCGGCCGGGCCGGGGCCCGGAGTCGTACACGGGCTGCAGGCCCGTCCGCGAGGCCGGCGGTCCCGCCGGGTAGACGGGCTGCGGCCCGGTCCCGCGGCGAGTGTCCGGCACGGGGCGGGAGACGGGCTGCGGGGCCGTCCGGTGCGTGGGCTGGGGCCCGGTGCCGTACACGGGCTGGGGACCTGTCCGGTGCGTGGGCTGTGCGCCGGTGCCGTAAGCCGGCTGGGGACCGGTTCGGTGGCCGGGTTCCGGCCACCGATGATCGCCGGGCCGAGGCGCCGGGGCACCCTCGTACCGGGGTGGCCCGTCATAGCCCGGCTCGTAACGCGGCATCCGGCCACTCTGCCCTGGCGCAGCGGGCCCAAGGCCGGCCTGGGACCGGTCCGGCGGCGCCGCGATGGCCTGCGACGCTCCAGCCGCCGGGTACGGAGCGGAATAGGGCGCGCGCACGGCGGGATTCCCGCCCTGGAGTGCGGGGACGGCTCTCGTGGCCCCGCCGAGCGGCATCGCGCCGTTCATCTGGCTCATCAGGCCCAGCGCGGCGGCGCGCACCGGCATGGGCTGCGACGAGACCGTGCCGCCCTTATCGGCTAGCGGCGCCGCTCCGGCAACCACTTCCTTGTTGCGCAGCGACGTGGCGAGGAACCGGACCATGACGGCCAGCGCGAGGAGCAGAATGACGACTCCGTAGCTCCAGTACACGAACGTTCCGATCGCCTTCCGGCCAGCGAGCAGGCCGTGCAGGACCCCGAGGATAAGAGCCGCGTAATTCGAGTAATGAATGGCGCGCCATTTCCACGCATTACCGTTCGTCGTGAAGCGCCGCCGCAATATGCCGGTAATAACCAGCAGAATGATAATGTCCGACGCTATTGTTCCCTCAGCCATGTAAAACGTGCGATATTGCGAAAGGAACGGAATGAACGCGTCAAGCACGTGCACATGAAGGGTCTTGGATTCCTCCAGGTGCGGCGCCGTGATCTCGAGCACGATGTGCACAACGAGGAACGCCAGTGTCCCGAACGCGAAGGCACGGTGCACGGCCTGCGCGATCACACGATGCCCCGGGTTCAGGATGATCCGGTCGGTGGCCATCACCCCCATGACCGCGGAACCAGTCAGCAGCATGAGCGCGAAGACACCGCTGTACTTCAGCATGAAGTGATCCGTCGCAGCTAGCACGACGTGCCCGATCGACGTCGCCAGCGCGGCGAACGCGAGCAGGATCACGGCGCCAGCTACGGAGGCGATGATCGCCGGCCTGCGTTCTGCGCCCGCGCGCGCGGCCGAGGCACGGGAACCCGTGTGGCCACGCGAACGGGTGCGGGTCGTCGTCACGACATACCTCCTCGAGATCGCGAGGATCTGGAGAGATCTGAGAGCGGCACACGATTCATTGGTTACTGGGCGGCGTAAAAGCCCGATATAGCAGTTTTGCCAGCCGGTTCGATACCGTAGCAGGTTTGGTCACAACTCGGGCACGAAATGATATATTAAATTCCTGTGAAACTATTTTCGCCCGCTCTGTCCGGGGCACCGCCGGGGCCAGGCGCAGCAGCTGCTCATGCCGCCAGTGGCCGGTGCATGACGTCGGCGATCTGCCGGTGCCAGCTGCGTGACGGTGATCACAGATCGACCTGTCATATGCTGTGAAGGAGATAGCCTGCGCGTTCGCGCCTAGCCGGGGGGCCGCAAAGCGCCCAGCCCGGGAGGCCGCGTTCGCCGCGGGTGGCCATTTACCGCCGGACGGGCTCAGGTATGCCACGCATGAACGTGGATGTGGGGACACGTTCCTCCTTCTCCGTATCCCCCGCCCACATCCGTTATACAGGCACTGATCGGGCCGATTCCGGAGAATAGGCAATTGCCCAGGCTGGGCGCGGACGGCCCGCGCGCAGCCCCCCAGGGACGGCCCCGGACCCGCTAAACGGCGGTGGCCGAGACCGGTTCCGCGGCCACCAGCTCAGCGATCTGCGCGGTGTTCAGCGCGGCCCCCTTACGCAAGTTGTCGCCGCAGACGAACAGATCCAGCGCGCACGGGTCGTCAAGGGACCGGCGTACCCGCCCGACCCAGGTCGGGTCGGTGCCCACGGCGTCCGCCGGGGTCGGGAACTCGCCCCGCTCCGGGTCATCGGTGAGCACCAGGCCCGGGGCGTCCCGCAGCACCCGCTGGGCCGCGGCGCGCTCGACCTCACGGCTGAAGACCGCGTGCACCGCGACCGAGTGCGTCGTCACCACCGGGACCCGGACACAGGTGGCCGTTACGCGCAGGTCCGGCAGGCCGAGGATCTTCCGGGACTCGTTACGGATCTTCAGCTCTTCCGAGGACCACCCGTCGTCCTTGACCGATCCGGCCCACGGCACCACGTTGAGCGCGAGCGGCGCGGGGAACGGGCCCAGGTCGCCCACGGCGCCGCGGACATCGCCGGCGCGCTGCCCGAGCGCCCGGCTTCCGCCGACCCTGGCCAGCTGCGCGTACAGCGTGTCGATACCGGCCTGGCCGGCCCCGGACGCCGCCTGGTAGGAGGCGACGACCATCTCCTGCAGGCCGAACTCGCGGTGCAGCGCGGCCACGGCGACGATGAGCGAGAGCGTCGTGCAGTTCGGGTTGGCGATGATGCCCTTGGGCCGCTTCGCCGCATCCCCGGGATTGACCTCGGGGACCACGAGCGGGACGTCCGGGTCCATCCGGAACGATCCGGAGTTGTCCACGGCGACGGCGCCACGGGCGGCGGCCACCGGGGCCCACCGCGCGGACACCTCGTCCGGAACGTCGAACATGGCCACGTCGATCCCGTCGAAGGCTTCTTCCGACAGCGCGACGACTTCGATCGCCTGACCACGGACCCGCAGCGTGCGCCCGGCCGAACGCGGCGACGCGATCAGCCGGATCTCGCCCCAGACGTCCTGGCGCGTCGACAGCAGGCCGAGCATCACCGTACCGACGGCACCGGTCGCCCCGACCACGGCCAGGGCCGGCTTCGCGGTCATCGCCCCGTCCCCCCGTACACGACCGCTTCCACCTCGTCGGCATCCAGCTCGAACGCCTTGTGCGTGGCTTTGACGGCCTCGTCCACGTCCTTCTGGTCCACGACCACCGAGATCCGGATCTCCGACGTCGAGATCATCCCGATGTTCACCCCGGCCTCGGCGAGTGCGCCGAAGAACGTGGCGGTGACCCCCGGGTGGGAGCGCATACCGGCACCGATGAGCGAGACCTTGCCGATCCCGTCGTCGTAGAGCAGCGACTCGAAGCCGATGGTGGCCTTCAGCTGCTGCAGCGCGGACATGGCGGTCTGGCCGTCGTCGCGCGGCAGCGTAAAGGAGATGTCGGTGCGGCCGGTGGCCACGGCCGAGACGTTCTGCACGATCATGTCGATGTTGATGCCGGAGTCCGCGATGACCCGGAAGATCCGCGCGGCCTCGCCGACCCGGTCGGGTACGCCGACGACGGTGATCTTCGCCTCGCTCCGGTCGTGCGCAACACCGGAGATAATCGCCTGCTCCACTTCGGAATCCTCCGCGTTTTCCCCGGCGCCGGCCAGCGCCGTACTCAGTTGGCCCGTATCCGTCTTATGCCCGGCATGCCCGCTGACCCAGGTTCCTTCCTTGTTGCTGAAGGAAGAGCGGACATGAATCGGAAGGTCGTAGCGCCGCGCGTACTCGACGCAGCGGAGCATGAGCACCTTGGCCCCGCACGCGGCCATCTCGAGCATCTCTTCGTAGCTCAGCCGCGGGATCTTCCGCGCCGTGGCGACGATCCTCGGGTCAGCCGTGAAGACGCCGTCCACGTCGGTGTAGATCTCGCACACGTCCGCATTCAGCGCGGCGGCGAGCGCCACGGCCGTGGTGTCGGAACCGCCCCGGCCCAGCGTGGTGATGTCCTTGCTGGTCTGCGATACGCCCTGGAAACCGGCGACGATCGGGATCGCCCCGGCGTCGAGCGCGGTGGCGATCCGGCCCGGCGTCACGTCGATAATGCGCGCCTTGCCGTGCGTCGAGTCGGTGATGACGCCCGCCTGTGACCCGGTGAACGACTGGGCTTCCAGGCCGAGATTGGCGATCGCCATCGCCAGCAGCGCCATCGAGATCCGCTCGCCCGCCGTCAGCAGCATGTCCAGCTCGCGGCCCGGCGGCAGCGGGCTGACCTGGTTCGCGAGGTCGATGAGCTCGTCCGTTGAGTCCCCCATCGCGGAGACCACCACGACGACCCGGTCGCCCGCCTTGCGCGCCGAGACGATCCGCTGCGCCACCCGCTTGATGCCATCGGCGTCGGCCACCGACGAGCCACCGTATTTCTGCACGACAAGGGCCACGTGCAGCACGCTCCTCACGGGTTGCTGGCAGGGGGACGCCCAGAGTTTATCCAGGCCTGGCCGGGCCCCCACAAATCCATTAAGGGGCCGGCCTACAGGACGGTGCTCTCCTCGGCGACGTCGAGGCGGGCGTGCGCGACGACCGCGTGCAGGGCACGCAGGGCAGCGCCGGCGTGCGTCCCCCAGTGGTTGAAGTAGGAGTACTGCCACCACCACAGGGCCTCCAGCTTGCGGTCGGCCTGATAATGCTTCAGCCCATGGATGAGGTCGGCGGCGACGGCCGCGATGTCATCGGACAGGCTGAACGGCGTCCCCTGGGTGTCCGCGTAGGGGTCGAACAGTTCCGCGTAACCGTCGCAGTCCGGGAGCTGCCGGGCCAGGCCGACCCGCAGCGCGTCCAGATCCGGGTCGTCACCCACCTCTGGTTCGAGGTTGCCGGACAGGATCACGTCCGTGGTGGCCCCGAGCTGTGCGCCGGCCAGCAGGATCTGGGAGACCTCGAGCAGGAGCAGCGGCACCGCCTCATCGCCGCCGTCCCCGGCGGCCAGCCGTTCGACGCCGTCCAGGAACAGCCGTACGTTCCCGGCGATCTGGTCCGCGAGCGGGCTCAGCGCGGTGGCGGGCTCTTCCGGCGCCCCCGCCTCCGGCGGCTGCGTTTCCTGCCCACTTGCCTGCGTCCCCCCGGCTGGATCAGACATCAAGCAATCTCCGTCCCTCGAACGCGCGCCCCAGCGTGACCTCGTCGGCGTACTCCAGGTCACCGCCGACGGGCAGGCCGCTGGCCGGCCGGGTCACCCGGATACCCATCGGCTTGATCAGCCGGGCGAGGTAGGTCGCGGTCGCTTCCCCCTCCAGATTGGGATCGGTCGCGAGGATCAGCTCGGTGACCGTCCCGTCGGACAACCGGGTCATCAGCTCCTTGATCCGCAATTCCTCCGGCCCGATTCCGTCGATCGGGCTGATCGCCCCGCCGAGTACGTGGTAGCGCCCCCGGAACTCCCGGATCTTCTCGACTGCGGCGACGTCCTTAGGCTCCTCGACCACGCAGATGAGGGCGGGATCCCGGCGCGGGTCGAGGCAGATCCGGCACTGATCCTCCTCCGCCACGTTCCCGCAGGTGCGGCAGAACTTCACGCGCTCCGTGACCTCCAGCAGGGCCGCGGCGAGCTTCCGCGCGTCGTCCGGGTCGGCCGCCAGCAAGTGGAAGGCGATCCGCTGCGCCCCTTTCGGCCCGACACCGGGAAGCCGGCCGAGCTCGTCGATGAGGTTCTGGATGACCCCTTCGTACACGTCAGATCCTGATTCGCTAGATCACCGGCCGCCCGGCTGGGCGGTCACCGTCACTCGCCGTGCGGCTCGCCGCCCGTGCCAGGCAGGCCGGGCCCGCCTAGGCCGGAAGCGCCGGGTGTGCCCAGGTCGCCCGGCAGGCCGGGCATGCCGCCACCGAGAGCGGTGGCGAACGGGCCCATCTTCTCCTGCTGGAGATCACCGGCACGCCCGTAGGCGTCCCGCACCGCGGCGAGGACGAGATCGGCGATGGTCTGCGCCGTCTCCTCGAGGTCGTCCGGGTCGATCGCCTCCGGGGCGATGCTGAGATCCACCAGCTCGCCCTGGCCGTTGACCCGGGCTGTCACGAGGCCGCCGCCTGCGGTTCCGGACACCTCGGCGTCGGCCAGTTCCTGCTGGGCATTCATGAGCTGTTCCTGCATCTGCTGCGCCGCGGCGAGCAGCTGCTGCATGTCCAGCTGGCCGTCAGGGTTCACTTCGCCCCCAATGGGTGTTGTCGGCGTGCGGTTGGGTTGGTCCCGGCGGCTGGGCCCCGGGCGGGGATGCGGCCAGGTGAGTTTGCGGCCGCATGGCTAGTCTGCACCCGCCCGGCGTGTTCCCTGAACGCCCATGGCTACTCCCGCGCGGCCCGGCCGGGCGCGCTAGTCCTCGATCTCACCGATGATCTGGCCGCCGAGCTCGCGCTGGATCAGGTCCATGCCGGAGATCTCGGCCTGCCCGGGTGAGGCGATGTCCTCGGCGTCGGGGATGTCGATCGCCTCCTCGATGCCTGGCCCGAAGCGTGCCCGCCCGGCAGGCTGGCCCCCCGCGCTCCGGCTGCCCGCTCCCGGGCCAGCCGGGCCTGAGCCGGCTGGCTGGCCGGCCGGCGATCCCCCGGCGGCCGGGCTCGCGGTGGCCGCTGATCTCCTGTTCGCTGCGGGCGCACCCGGGGTGCCACCCGCCGGGCTGGCGTCGGGCCCCGTACTTACTGCATTACTGCCCGCGTCATGACCGCCCGCGGCGCGGCCCGCACTGGGCGCCGGGCTTGCGGCATCCGCGCTGCCCGGGCGGTCCTGGCCCGGGATGTTCCCGGCGTCCTCCCCGGCTCCCGCCGCGTCCGGGCGACCCGGGCCGGCCGCGCTTCCCCGGCTGCCGCTGCCATCGGGGCGGCCAGCCGGCTGGCCGGGGACCGCGTTCAGCCGGGGCCGCGGCTCGCGGCCTCCCGCGGCCGGGTCATTCGCGGACAGCGCCCTGATCCGGACGCTGAGGCCGAACTGGGCCGCGAGGACGCGTTTGAGGTCCGCGTCGCATCCGCTGGTCGTGAAGCCCTTGACGTCGCCGTCCCGCGCGAACCGCAGCGTGAGAACGCCGTCGTCGAGAGAAACGACGGTCGCGTTGCTCAGCAGCATCCAGGCGACCCGGCGCTCACGCTTGATGGCATCGAGAATCGCGTCCCAGTTGCGGCTGACCGGCTCGGCTCCGGACGCCGCGGCGGCCGCGGCCGGGCTGGCGTCCGGAGGGAGGTCTTCGTTGTCCGCCCGCGCGGCGGGTTCCGCGGCGGCGGCGTGGGCCGGGCCGCTCGCCACGTCATCACCCGCCGGGCGGGGGCGCCCCGGAGCCGGAGTGCTCGGTCCGCTGCCATGCGGCGGCCGCGCGGCGGGAACGGCGTCGGGGGCCGGCGCCTGTCCCGCACCCGGCCAGCCGGGCGGGCTCTCTGCGCTGCCCGCCGGGCGGGATCGGCCGGGCGCCGGGGCCGGTGGCCCTGGGACGCGCTGCGGGCCAGGCTGCGGCGCGCTGGCCAGACCGCCACCGCGTTCCAGCCGTTCCAGCCGGGCCAGGAATGCCGTCTCGTCGGTACTGGCGGACGGCAGGAGCACCTGCGCGCACATCAGCTCGAGCAGCAGCCGCGGCGAGGTCGCGCCGCGCATCTGGTCCAGGCCGTTGCTCATGATCTCGGCCGCCCGGGTGAGGCTCGCCGCGCCGAATCGTTCCGCCTGCCTGCTCATCAGATCCAGGCGGTCGGGCGGCAGGTCGAGCAGTCCCGTCTGGCCCGCGTCCGGCACCGCGGCGAGCACGATCAGGTCACGGAAATGGTCCAGCATGTCGGCCGCGAACCGGCGGGGTTCATGGCCCCCTTCGACGATCCGGTTCACCACATGGAAAACCGAGGCGCCGTCGGCGGCCGCGAAGGCGTCGGTGATCTCGTCGAGCAGGGTCGCATCGGTGTAACCGAGCAGCGCGATAGCACGCTCGTAGGTCAGCCCGGCCTCGTCCGAGCCCGCCACGAGCTGATCAAGGACCGACAGCGAGTCCCGGACCGAGCCTGCGCCGGCCCGCACCACCAGCGGCAGCACATCCGGGTCGAACGTGACGCCTTCGCGGGCGAGGATGTCTTCCAGCAGCCGGCGCAGGATGGCCGGCGGCACCAGGCGGAACGGGTAGTGGTGGGTCCGGGACCGGATGGTCGGGATGACCTTTTCCGGCTCGGTGGTGGCGAAGATGAACTTAAGGTGCGGCGGCGGTTCTTCCACCAGCTTGAGCAGGGCGTTGAATCCCTGCTGCGTCACCATGTGCGCCTCATCGATGATGTAGACCTTGAAGCGCCCGGCGACCGGTGCGTAAAAAGCGCGCTCGCGCAGTTCCCGTGCGTCGTCGACACCGCCGTGCGAAGCGGCGTCGATCTCGATCACATCGATGCTGCCGGGCCCGGACGGCGCCAGCGCCACACACGAATCGCATACCCCGCACGGATCGGGTGTGGGGCCGTTCACGCAGTTCAGCGAGCGGGCCAGGATGCGCGCGCTGGAGGTCTTGCCGCATCCGCGCGGCCCGCTGAACAGATAGGCATGGTTGATCCGCCCGCTGCGCAGCGCCTGCCGCAGCGGTTCGGTGACCTGCTCCTGGCCCTTGACTTCGGCGAAGGTGGCCGGGCGGTACTTCCGGTACAGCGCCAGGCTGGCCCCGGCCGGAGTGGCCGGAGATCCGGCTGCCGGGGACGTCCCGGCCGCCTCTGGCTGCGCCGGATCCGGGGGAGCTTGTGCCATTACTCCATCCTCGCCAGGCCGGGATACCCAAGATGCGTCCCTGGAGCGGGAAAGGGTCCCCCGCGCACCCGTCAGAGCCCGCGTACCCTTGCTGCCTTCCGGCCCTGGGGGGGTTGGCAGGATGCACGCCGCGCGGGGGACCTCGGGACAGTCTAGCCATGCCCCGGACCACCCTCGCCCGTCCGCCTGAATCCGCCTCCGCTGGCGCGGCGCCGTGGCCGCGGAGATGCGACGGCGCGCCCGCCGGGACGGTAAGCTGACCGGCGGAGGATTCGCCTAGTGGCCTAGGGCGCACGCTTGGAAAGCGTGTTGGGGGCAACCCCTCAAGGGTTCGAATCCCTTATCCTCCGCCATCCCCGCGCTGCCCGCAGGGCGTCACTTCCGTGGCGCGGCCGGCGTCCTGGAGGCGGCCGGGGCTGGCGTGGGCCCCTTGGCCTTGGCCCGCTCACTCGCGGCGAGCGCCTTGTCCGCGAGATCAGCCTGATGGGCGAGTTGCGGGGTCATCCAGCTGAACATCGGGCGCAGCGCGCCCCGCCACGCGGTGGCGTCGTGTGAGGCATTGGGCACCTGGATCAGCGGAACGTTCGCCTGGTAGAGCTGCAACTCCTGCCGGAAGCTCAGCGCCGCCTGCACATCCCGCGCATCCTGCTGCCCCACGGCCAGGAAGTACTGCGGGATCAGTGTGCCCGGCGGCAGGTGGGTGATGTAGATGTCCGGGGTGTTCTTTTCCAGCAGCGCCGTATGGCCGGGGAACGGCGGCCGGTAGATCGCGGGGGCTCCTGGCTTGTTGCCGATCGGGACCAGGTTGTCGGTGGGGGCGAAGTACCCGCTTATGACGCCCGCGTACCCATACCGCGACGGGTACTGGAGAGCGAGGTTGGCGGCGCAGAAGCCGCCCTCGGACAGCCCGGCGACGCCCCACGCCTTGCCGGGGGGCTGTACGCGGTAGTTGGCCGCGACGTAGCCGGGCACGTCCACCGCCACGTACGTGGCGTCCGGCACGCCCCCGGCGGCGTTGAGGCACTGCAGTGAATACTTCTCACTGCCGTCGGTGTCCGGCATGACCAGGACCACCGGATCAGCCTGGCGCGAGGCGATCATGTCGTCCAGGGTGGGCAGGACGTTCATCGGATCGACCCACTGCTCGGGGTTGCCGGGCGAGCCGTGCAGCATCTCGATGACCGGGAAACGGTATGTGTCGTAGCGGGCCAGGAAATACTGCGGCGGGAGATAGATGTATACGATCCGCGATATCCGGCTCTGCCGGCCCTTCACCGTGGTCTCGAAAAGGTAACCGGTCTGGGAGGCCTCCGCGCGGGCCGCCGGCGAGAGCCCGAGCTTGTCGATCCCCCCCGCCTTACTGGCCAGGTGCGGAACCTGGGGCAGCGCCGCGACCCCCTGATTGGTGAAGTCAGCGACGACAGAACCCCACGTCTGGTAGTAGTCGTAATACCGGTTTACCGCGGCGACGCCGAAGAGCATGGCGGGGATAAACGCGAGGCACGCGGCCAGTACGCGGAACACTATCTGCCGGGCAATGACCGCCCACGCCAGCAGGCCGGCAAAGACCACCATCAAGATCAGGAAAAATGCGGTGCCCTGCGGTTCCAGCATTTGGCTCACCTCGCAGGATCGGCTCCGAATTTCCGGATCATGACGATCAGATGGACACCAGGCACGCCCATGGCTGCGCCACGCCCCCGTATTCCTGCCAGCGGTGGAGGTGGGATTTGAACCCACGGAGGGGTTGCCCCCTCACACGCTTTCGAGGCGTGCGCCCTCGGCCGCTAGGCGACTCCACCGCGGGTGAGCTTACCCGACCCCAGCGGTTCGCCGCACATGGCCGCGGGCGACCGGGCTGGCGGCTACCTGCGGGCCGCGAAGAACTGGCGCAGCAGCTCGGCGCACTCGGCCGCGAGCACGCCGCCGATCACTTCAGGGCGGTGCCCGAGACGGCGATCCCGCACCACGTCCCAGAGCGAGCCCACCGCTCCCGCCTTCGGATCCTCGGCGCCGTAAACGAGCCGGCCGATGCGGGCCATGGTGACGGCGCCCGCGCACATGGTGCACGGCTCCAGGGTCACGACGAGCGTGCAGCCGGTCAGCCGCCACTGACCCGTGATATCCGCCGCGGCCCGGATGGCCAGCATCTCAGCGTGCGCCGTCGGATCGCCGTCCGCCTCACGCCGGTTCCGTGCGCGCGCGACCACGGCACCGCCGGCGTCCAGAATTACCGCCCCTACCGGCACGTCCGCTCCGGCGGGGTCGGTCGCGGCGGCCGCGGCCGCCGCCAGCGCCAGGCGCATCGCCGGCGCGAACGTGGCCTCGTAGCCGGTGGTCATCGTCCAGGGATCACGGGCCGAGCGCGACTTCGAGCGCCCGTTCCATCGCCTCGCGGAATTTCAGCCGCCCGGCGATGCTGGCCACCGCCTCATCGGGGAACAGGTCGAGGTCGCCGGCGATCGCGCACAGCTCCCACTCCTCCAGCCCCAGGTCAGCGAAGATCGACAGGTCCCCGGCGGGCAGCACCTGATCGAGATCGTCGTCCTCCGGCACGGGTATGTCGAGGAAGTCGAGGACCTGCGCGGCCAGCGGCCAGTCGGCGGCCGCGGTGACGTCGGACAGGAAGATGGAGATCTCCCCGCCGGCCACCCGGACCGCGATGAAAAAATCATCACCCACACCGACGAAGCCGAAGGTTCCGGCCACGCTCGGCTGCTGGCGCAGCGCCTGAATGAGGCCGCTGAGATCAGCCGTCAGCACTTCGGGGAGGACGTCGGCTTCCCAGCGGTCATCCTCCCGGTAAGCGATGACAGCAAAATCGGTGGCGCTCACGTCTGTCATCGTCATTCTGTAAACATCCTGTGCACGGGGGGAATGCTGCCAGATGGCGGGGCCGGGGGCGGGGAAACTGGCAATTCAGCATAACGGCAGCTTCTGGCGGCGGGATCATCCGCGCAACTCGCGCTCATCGCCGGCCGCCCGCCGGGGGCCCGGCCCCCGGCCGCCGTCACGCTACGCCACGCCGGCCCGGCCGATATCCGCCCGGACCCGGCCGGGCTCTGGCAAACTGGGCTCTGGCAAAATAGTGCTTCCGCCCCGCGGGGGCCCCACCCTGTCGCGGCGCCCGGGCAACCAGTAGGGTTACTTTCGGTAATCATTGGTAGGCGGCGCACCGTGGGTTAAGCTATGGTGGCGATAAAAAGTGGACTGGGCCCGGGTCCAGGGAGGCACCGTGAAGCTGAAGACGATCCTCGGTTATGCAGCCGTCGCCTTCATCCTATTTTTCGTGATCAAGGACCCGACGGGCGCCGCACACGTCGTTACCAATATCGGCAACTTCCTTGCCTCGGTGGCACGCGGAATCTCTGCTTTCTTCACCTCGCTGTGAGCCGCCTTTCAGCTCCCGCACAGGAGGCATTATGCGGCTCGTGCCGGGTACCGATACGGTCCCTAACGCGGTCAACAAATACCTTTTGCCGCACGAGCATCAGGTAATTACCGTCCGCAAGCATCCGGCCGTGCTGATCGGGCCGATCGCGATCAGTCTCGCCGGGCTGGTCATCGCCGCCGTCATCAGCACGACCGTCGCGCGGCACAACTCTGGTGTCGTCGGCTTCGTGTGGATCGCGTGGGCGGTTGTGCTGCTGTGGCTGGTTTACAAGGTCTGGGAGTGGTCGCAGGACTACTTCATCGTCACCTCCCGGCGGATGCTGCTGGCCACCGGGGTCATCTCCCGCAAGGTGGCCATGATGCCGCTCGTCAAGGTCACGGATATGAGCTTCCAGCGCTCGTCCCTCGGCCGCCTGCTCGGGTATGGTGAGTTCATCCTGGAATCGGCCGGCCTGGAACAGGCACTGCGCGTGGTGGACCATCTTCCCTACCCCGAGCAGCTGTACCTCGAAGTCTGCGGGCTGATCTTCCCAGGCAGGAAAGACGACGGCGACGACTGACCGCCAGGCCGTTCCATTATCCCTTCCCCGGGGTTCGTGCGGCCGGATGAACCTGATGACTCATCCGGCCGCACGAGTCCGCTCCAAGTCGGTTACTGAATGCGCTCATATGGTGACAAGAACCAGGCCCACCCCGGCGAGGATCAGGCCAATCCGCTGAACCCAGCGCATTCTTTCGCCGAGCACGAACCGCGCGAGCAGGACGGTCATCCCCGGGTACAGCGCGGTGACGACGACCGCGATCCCGAACAGGCCGCTCCGCGTCGCGAGCACGTAACAGACGTTGGCTGAGGCGTCGATCACGCCAGACGCGAGCGCCATCGGGAGCGCGGCGCGTCCCGTCCCGGACCACGCGGGGCGAACCCGTAGCGCCAGGCACGCACCGATCGCGATCAGTGTCCCCGCCAGCCGCGCCACCGCCACCGGCCAGAGCACGCCAGCGGCCCCGGCGGACCTGAAGAACAGGAAGAACAGGCCGAACATGATGCCCGAGGCCAGCCCGTAGCCCAGCCCCCGGAGACGGTCGGCGGCCGAGCGCGCCTCGGTCTTCCGCTCCAGGCTGACCAGGGCGACGGCGGCCAGGCAGATCACGCCGCCCGCGATGACCGCAGGGCCGGGCCGCTCGCCCTGCGCGATGGCGACGCCCAGCGGGAGCAAGGCGGAGGCTAGGGCCGAGATGGGCGCCACCACGCTCATCGGGGCCACGGAGAAACCGGCGTAGAACGTCAGGAGGCCAGCCGCACCGGCGATGCCCGCGGCGGCGCCCCAGGCCACGCCGGCCAGGCCTGCCGATCCGCCCAGCCCGGCCGTTGCGTGGCCGCCGACACCGGCCGCACTGGCCACCACCGCCGACACCACCATAATGGCCGCGCCGGCGGGCGCCGTGATGGCCAGGACGGCGAGCGGACGTGCGCACCGGGCGGCCGCCCCGCCCAGGAAATCAGCCGTGCCGTACAGCAGGGCAGCGGCCAGTGCCAGGATCGTCCCCATGGTGTCATCCCCTCCCGGCACGGCGGCCGGTGCGTACCGGGCTGACGCGCGCGAACCGACGACCGGTCGGAATAGTAACCTACATAGTTCATTATATCGACCGATTGGCAATCCGGGGACGCCCGACCATGACTGAACCACCTGACATCACCGTCGCCGTGGCGCGGACCCTGCAGGCGCTTCGCGCGGATCGTGGCTGGTCACTTGACCAGCTGGCGGCGCGATCGGGAGTGAGCAAGGGCGTCCTGGTCGCACTGGAGCAGGGACGGTCAAACCCGAACCTGGCCACCCTGGCGAAGATCGCTGATGCGTTCGGCGTGCCCGTCACCCGGCTGGTCGACATGAGCGGCGAGCCCGCTGTGCATATCTCCGATCCGGGCGGCCGCGTCCTCTGGCGCGGCCCATCGGGCGGGACGGGCACGATCCTCGGCGCGACCGACCCGCCGTGGGCGGTGGAACTCTGGCGCTGGGACCTGCGTCCGGGTGAGTCGTTCGGCGGCGACGCGCACGCCCCGGCGACGAGGGAGATGGTGTGGGTCGAAACGGGCACGCTCACCCTGTCGGTCGCGGGCGAGCGGCACCAGGTGGCGGCCGGCCAGTGCGCCCGTTTCCCGGGCGGCCGCCCGCACCGCTACAGCAACGAAGGCGCCGGGCCCGTCCGGCTGACCATGGTCGTGGTCATCCCGCCCAGCCAGTCCTAACCACGGAGCAGCCAGTCGCGGGCAGCCACGGCTGAGCCGCGCGCCCCGGCCATGTCGAGATCCGGCACCAGCGCGAACCGGGCCACCTGGGCCTGCTCGGCGCGCAGCGTGGAGTGCTCGCGGACGCGGCCCAGGAACCAGTCGCGGAAATGCGGGGCGGCCTCGACCACACCGCCACCGACGAAATAGGTGCCGGGATCGGTGAAGTTGGCCGCGATCGTGAACAGCCGGCCGAGAGCCATCGCCTGCTGCTCGAAGATCTTCAGCGCGAGTTTGTCCGCGTCCTCCCCGTATCGCCGCACCATCTTGGCGGCCTTCCCTGGCGGCACCCCCTGGCCCAGTTCATGTCCCTCGAACCGGGTCAGCCAGTACGGCAGCAGGTTCTTCTCGATGCCGGTCAGTGAGGCCACACTCTCCACGTCGCCCAGCTGGCCGCAGTTGCACGCGGGGAGCGGCTGCCCGTGCTCGAGCAGGCCGTCCATCGGGATAGGCACGTGCCCGAGTTCGCCGGCCATCCCGGCCGCACCGCCGATGACGCGCCCGGCCTCGACGACCCCGCCGCCGAGGCCCGTCCCGACGATCGCCGCGACGGAACTGTGCTGGCCCGACTCGGCGCCGTACTGCGTGTGGTGCGCGTACAGGGCGGCCGCGTTGCCGTCGTTGTTGTAGACCACCGGCAGTCCGAGCCGCTCTTCCAGCGCGCTGCGGATGTCGTACCCCCACCACTCGGGGTTTGCGAAGTTAGTGGCGCCGCGAGAGGACAGGACTCCGGCCGCGGTGGCCGGACCCGGCGTGTCCAGGCCTACCGCGCGGACCGCGGACCTGGGCAGATCGACAATCCCCAGCACGTTCTCAACCGAATCAACCAGCGCCTGCACCGCCTTGTCCGGGCCCTCGCGCACGTAACTGGGGATCTCGGCCATGCGGTCGATGAGGAAGTGCCCCTCAGCGTCGAGGACGGTGCCGTTGTTGGCGGTGCCGCCGTTGTCCACACCGACGACGACCCATCCGTCCTGACCCGGCATCCAGTCCTCCTCATCACGGTATTTGCGTATTGTAGAGCCGCGCGTACCGAGCCAGGCAGGGCGAGAATCGACCACGTCAGTGCGCTGTGCGCGGCGCGTATTTCTTCAGCTCGGCGCGGGCCAGCGAATTCTTGTGCACCTCGTCCGGGCCGTCGGCGAACCGGAGCGTACGGATACCGCTGAACTGGGCGGCGAGCGGGAAATCCTGGGAAAGGCCGCCGGCGCCGTGGACCTGGATCGCCTTATCCAGAATCCATTCCACCGCAGCGGGCGTGGCGATCTTGATGGCCTGGATCTCGGTGTGCGCGCCTTTGTTGCCCACCGTGTCCATCAGCCAGGCGGTCTTCAGCACGAGCAGCCGGAGCTGCTCGATCCGTACCCGCGCCTCGGCGATCCAGCTCCGGATGACGCCCTGGTCAGCGAGCGGCTTGCCGAACGCGTTCCGCTCCAGGGCGCGCCGGCACATGAGCTCAACAGCCTGCTCCGCCACACCGACCGAGCGCATGCAATGGTGGATCCGCCCGGGCCCCAGCCGGGCCTGCGCGACAGCGAAGCCATCGCCCTCCGCGCCGATCAGATTGGCCGCCGGTACTCGCACGTCGGTGAACTCAAGCTCGGCATGGCCGCCGTGCGCGTGGTCGTCATAGCCGAAGACCTGCATGCCACGGCGCACCGTCACCCCCGGTGTTTCACGGGGAACCAGGATCATCGACTGCTGGCGATGGCGCTGCTCGCCCAGGTTGGTCTTCCCCATCACGATGAAGATCCGGGCATCCGGGTTCATCGCCCCGGTGATCCACCATTTCCGGCCGTTGATCACATAGCTGTCACCATCGCGGTCGATGCGGGTGGCGATGTTCGTCGCGTCAGACGACGCCACGTCCGGCTCGGTCATCGCAAAGGCCGACCGGATCTCGCCGTCCAGGAGCGGCTGGAGCCACATCTTGCGCTGCTCTTCGGACCCGAACATGGCCAGTACTTCCATGTTGCCGGTGTCCGGCGCGGCGCAGTTCAGTGCCGCGGGAGCCAGCCCCAGACTGCGCCCGGTGATCTCGGCCAGTGGCGCGTACTGCAGATTGGTGAGCCCGGCGCCGTGCTCGCCCGGCAGGAACAGGTTCCACAGACCGCGCGCGCGGGCCTCGGCCTGCAGTTCGGCGAGGACGGGGGCCCTGGTCCACGCCCAGTGGTCACTGAGCGAGGCCAGCTGTCCGGCGAAGACCGGCTCTGCCGGATAGACCTTCTCGTCCATGAAACCGAGCAGGGTGTCGCGCAGCTTCTCTGTGGTGGCATCGAAGCGGAAATCCATTAGGAGTGCTCCTTCATAATGGCGAGCCCGGCCTGGATCAGGGGTCCGGGGGCGGCGCCAATGTCACCGAATCCCTCGCCGAGGGTCTGGCCATGCGTATAGCGGTAGTAGATCCCCTCGCAGATCACGGCAATCTTGAAATACCCCAGGCCGAGATGGAAGCCCAGGATGGACAGGTCACGCCCGCTGAGCTCGGCGTAGGAGGCCGTGATTTCCGCCGCATCCGGGAAGCCGGGGGCGGTCGCCGCGTCCGCGACCGCGTATCCGGTCTCCAGGTGGGCCAGCGCCTGATAGGCGAGCAGGAGCGCGACGTCGGCCAGGGGGTCCCCCAGCGTCGCCATCTCCCAGTCCAGCACGGCCGTGACTTCGTCGTCGCCGCCGATCAGCAGGTTGTCCAGCCGGTAATCCCCGTGCACGATCGCGACATCGGATTCGGCGGGTATCCGGGCTTCGAGCGCCTCGTACAGTGCGTCGGCGCCGGGCAGGTCCCGGCTGCGGGACGCGTCAAGCTGCTTCTTCCAGCGGCGCACCTGGCGGCCCAGGAAACCCTGTGGCCGGCCAAAGTCGCTGAGCCCGACCGAGCTCGGATCGACGGCGTGCAGATCGGCCAGGGTCCCGATCATCCGGGTCGCGATCGCCCGGGTCCTCGGGGCACCGATGGTTTCGAGCTGGACGGCGGACCGGTAGGCGGTCCCGGCCACCTTCTCCATCACGTAGAACGGGGCCCCGATCACGGCCGGGTCGCTACACAGCAGGTAGGTGGCCGGGACCGGCACCCTCGTGCTGGCCAGCGCGCTGATCACGCGGTATTCCCGGGCCATGTCGTGCGCGGTGGCGAGGACGTGCCCGAGCGGGGGGCGGCGGACGACCCAGCGGCCGTGGCCGTCGGTCACCTCGTAGGTGATGTTGGATTTCCCGCCCGCGAGCACGCTGGCGCGCAGCGGGCCGCGGACGGCGCCCGGCGCCGCGGCCGTGAAGTACGTACCGAATGCCGCGAGGTCAAGGCCGGGGACGTCGCCGCTGTCCGCGGCGGCTGGGGGACCTCCCGGCTGGCCCGTTCCTGTCTCTGTCATTCCGCTCTCCGGCTTCGTCCTGTCCTCAGGGCAGGAAGGTCAGCCTGCCGATCACCTTGCCGCCGGCCAGCCGCTCGAGGCCGGTGGCGACACCGGCGTTTGAGCAGTAGATGTCGATCTCGCCGAGATGGTCACGCGCCGCCGTGATGACGCTGAGGACGCCGTCCCCGGTTGACACGTCGGCCGGTGCGGCCCAGCCGGCCGTCTCGGCGGCTACGGCTTTGGCCGCGGCCGGATCACGGTCGTTGATGACCACCCGGGCCCCGGCCGCCGCCAGCTTGCGGGCGAGGGCCCGGCCGATTCCGCTGCCGCCGCCGGTCACCACGGCGCCCTGTCCACGCACGTTCACGTCGTCTCCGCTGTGGACGGCCCCGGCTCGATTCCGAGGGTCTGCAGGTACAGGCGCACCAGGTGGCGCATGATCTGCGGGCGGTCCGCTGGGCTGGCCGCGATCAGCGGCGCGAACCGGACGGCCATGCCGGACGCCGCGGTGGCCACCAGATCCGGCGGCGCTACCGGATGCGCGAGGCCTTGCTGCACCAGCTTGCGGACGAAGCGCGTCATCCGCTTCAGCAGCCGTTCCCGGATGCCCTGCCAGACGGCGCGCAGTTCCTCGTCGGTCAGGGCCTGATGCTCCAGCACGGTGATGAACGCCAGATTGCGCGCGTAGACATCGACGAAAGCCGTGACCGACGCGGCGGCTACCGCCGCCGGATCGTCCTGATCGGCGCCGTGCGCCTCCTGGGCCTCCAGGAACGCGTCCCGGAGCTGCCCGGTCAGCACCCGGAACACGTCGTCCTTGGACGCGAAGTACACGTAGAACGTCGCCCGGGAGACCTCAGCCCGGTCCGTTATGTCCGCGACCGTCGTGCGGGCGTATCCCAGCTGGGAAAAGGTCAGTTTCGCGGCGGCGATGAGTGCGGCGCGGGTCTGGCTGTCGAGCCGGTCCCGGCCGGTCCGCACCGACCACAGTGTCGCGGGCATGGCGCCCATTCTGCCAGCATTGACATTGACGTCAACGCCAGGCAGCGTCCGCGCGGGGGGCCGGAAGGGGCATGGTCATGGGCCCGGCGCCATACCCGCCCTTCACCGGGCAGGCCGGGCATTTACTGCGTAACGTGCTTGATCGTAAGCAATTGGTCATATCAGTTGATATACGGAAGGGTGGTGTGCTGTGCTTGGCCAAACTAGCCGCAATGCCTCGTTGCGGCGGTGGGGGTAGTAAGTATGCGCAAAGACGACCGTGGCCTGCCGCCGCCCGGCGGCATTCTCGTGGATGATGCGGCAGATCGCGCATCCGCGGGCGCCGTGCCCGAGCGGCCGGGCCAGTCACGGGCGTCAGGGCCGGACGAGACGACATCAGGGGACAGCTCGGTGGCGGCTGGCAGCGGAGCAGAGCCTGCCGGGACCACACCGGCGCCCGTGGCTGGCGCCGCCGGGACAGCCAGCGATGCGCAGGATCCCGCCACCGGAGCCACCGGGACAGCTGGCGGCGCAGCGGCTGCCGCCACCGGGACAGCCAGCAGTTCACCGCCGTCTCGAGCCGTCACGCGGGCCGCCGCACGCGCGCCGGAACCGTCCTGGGGCCGGGTGCTGGCCACCACCATCAGCCTGTGGGTGAGCCGCCGGCTGCGCCGGATCGGCCTGGGCCGGCGGCCGCCCGGTCGAGGGGCCGCCGGCGCCGGCAGCGAGCAGGCCGCCCGCAAGCCGCGTAGCGGATGGCGCTGGCCGCTGGTGGCGCTGGTCCTGGCGCTGGCCGTCGTGGGCCTGGTGGCCCTGCAGCTTTCCGGCGCACTGAGCACGTCTGGATCCGCCAGCCGCAGCTCCGGCAATGCCGGTACGTCATCGTTGTCGGCCGCGGCCACCGCCCGGGACCAGGCCGCGGCCTGGGCCGCTCAGCAGGTCAGCACCGGGGACATCATCGCCTGTGACCCGGCGATGTGCTCGGCGCTGCAGGCGCGGGGCCTGCCGGCCGGACGGCTGCTCCCCTTGCAGCCTGCCAGCGCGGACCCCTTCGGCGCCGACGTGATCGTGGCCTCACCGTCGGTCCGTAACGAATTCGGCAGCCAGCTCACCGAGGTGTTCGCGCCCGCGCTGATCGCGAGCTTCGGTTCCGGAGCTACCCGGGTCGATATCCGGGCCATCGCCAGCCAGGGCGGCGCCGCCTACCGCGCGGCCGAGCCGTCGGATCTCGCCGCCCGCAAGGCGGCCGGGGCACAATTGCTGCGCAATCAGCGCTTCCACGCCTCCGCGCGCGCCGCCGGCCAGATCAGGGCCGGCCAGGTGGACTCGCGCGTGCTGGTGACGCTCGCGGCGCTGGTGTCCCAGCGAGCGGTGACCGTGACGTCCTTCGGTGACACCGGGCCCGGGGCGGCCGCGTCGTACCGGCAGGTCACCGTCGCCAGCTCCGGTGGCGACGGTGACCTGACCGCCGATCTCGACCAGGTACAGGCGCAGCGCACGCCCTACCTGCCCGCTAGCGCAACCATCGTCCACTTGGGGGGCCAGGCCCAGGCGGCTCTGCGCATCGAGTTCGGTGCACCGAGCCTGCAGGGACTGCTATCCGGCGGAAATTCCTCATAACGCACAGCGCCCTGACGGTGAACGAGTTCACCGTCAGGGCGTCTCTCCTCGGGGCGGGCATTTCATAAAATGAGAGGTGAGTACCAATGGGACCATTTCGGCGACTTTTCACACTTTCTGCCCTATTGACGGTATTCGGGGGCTCCATTGCCCTTTTTGCCGCCTTTTCTCCTGCGGCGTCCGCTTCAGCCGACGCTCCCGCGGCGGCGCAAGTCGGCTGGGTACGGTGCGCCCACCTGTCGCCGAACACCCCCGCCGTCGACGTTTACATGTATCCGTTCGGCAATGACAGCAACCCCACCGTGCTGCGGCACGTGTCCTACGGCAATGTCTCGGATTACATGGCCGTGGCCGCCGGCCAGTACACAGTCGCGATGCGCCAGGCCGGGCCCCCGCCTCGAGCGCCCCGGTGCTTTCCACAAGCTTTTCGGTGACCGCCGGCGACTCCTACACGGTCGCGGGCGTCGGGCCGGCCTCCGGGCTGAAGCTGCAGGTCCTCAAGGATGAACTTTCCGCGCCGGCGGGCAAGACCCTGGTCCGCGTCATCCAGGCCTCACTCAAGGAGCACCTCGTGACCGTGAGCTACGGGTCCGACGTTCTCGCGAACAAGCTTCCGTTCGGCTCGGCCACGTCCTACACCGCTCTCCAGCCGGGCACGGGCACCGTGACGTTCACCGCTTCGGGCGGCGACACGTCACTGCCAGTCACCCTCAGCGCCGACACGGTGCACACGATCGTCGTGCTGGACGGCTCGTCCGGCCTGAAGGTCGACAACCTGACCGACGCCGCCGGCAGCAAGACGATGCCGGCGGGCGGTGCCGCTACCGGCTTTGGCGGGATGGCGTCCGGCGGTTCCGGCTCGGGGTCCGAGCCGTGGCTGCTGACCCTGGCGGCCGGCTCGCTGCTGGCCGCGGCCGGCTTCGCCGGGCTGCGCCGGACCCGGAGCGTCCGCGCCGGAGCCCATCTGTGAGGAGGCCGCGGACGCGGCTGCTGTCCATAGCGGCGCTCACGGCCGGATTGCTCGCCGTGAGCGCCGCGGCGGCCGGGCTCGTGTTGCACGGCCCGCCGCACCCGGCGGCGCTGCGCCTGGTAGGCAAGCCGTCGATCGTGGCGGTACCACGCCAGGCAGCGGAGGCGCCGGGCGGCCTGTCCGCCGCCCGGACGCCCGCGGCCCCGGTCAAGCTGACGATCCCGGCGATCGGTGTCCGCAATTCGGTGGTCAATCTCGGCCTGCAGCCCAATGGCTCGCTGCAGGTGCCGTTGAGCACCGGCGTAGTCGGCTGGTACACGGGCAGTCCCCAGCCCGGAGCCGTTGGCTCCTCGGTGCTGGCTGGCCACGTGGACTCCAGGAGCGGGCCCGGCGTCTTCTACTGGCTGTCAACACTTCGCGCCGGTGACCGGGTCTACGTCAGCCGCGCGGATGGCACCATGGCGGTCTTCAGCGTCACAAAAGTGCAGACCTATCCCAAGAACGCGTTCCCTACTGCGGCGGTGTACGGCGCGACGCCGGATCCGGAGCTGCGCCTGATCACGTGCGGGGGGACCTTTGACTCGGCCTCAGGCCACTACCTCAACAACGTGGTGGCCTACGCCACCCTGGTTCCGTAATGGTTGTGCCCTGGCCGGGGACGGCGGCCCGGTTGAGGGTTCTGTCCCTTATCTGGGGTAGACGTGTCATGTGCCGACGGATGAGGATGGCCTGGGCCCGGCTCAGCAACCGGCGCGGCGCCCTCCGTGGCGCAGGCGTCCCGGGAGTGCGCCGGACGGGCGGCAGCGAGGCTGGCGGGGCTGGCTGCCGCTGATCGCCAAGCCGCTACGCCGCGGCGTCCTCATCTTCATCATCCTGCTGATCATCGAGTACCTGGTCGTGCCGGAGCTGACCGGCGCGAGCAAGGACCTGTCCCTGCTCGGCCGCGTGAACGGCTACTGGCTGGCGGCCGGCGTGATCCTCGAGGGCCTGTCGCTGTTCTGCTACGGCCTGCTGACCCGGGCACTGCTCAAGCCCGAGGGACGGCCGAGCCTGTCGCGGCTGTTCCGCATCGACCTGGCCGCCGCAGCCGTGGCGCATGTCATCCCGGCCGGGACCCTCGGCAGCGCGGGCACCGGTTACGGGGCTGCTACCCGGGCGGACGGGGCTGCTACCCGGGCGGGCGTCAGGACCGCACCGGCGGACGGCGCCACCGCGCAGCCAGATGCAACCAGCGAAACAGCCGGCGGTCCGGCAAAGGGAGATTACGTTTTGGGTGATGCACCGTGAGCGCGGAACGGCCTGGCCGTACCAGTGGCACCTGGGCCGCTGACATGGGTCCCGCAGCGCAGGAGGCCGCGAACCTCGGCACGTCGGCGGCGGGGGACGCGAACCGGCCGGCCACGGCGACTGACGAGGCGGAGAGCCGCGTACAGCAGGCGGTGAACGCAGCCAACGAGGTCGCGGAAAAGACGGGCGGCATGGGTGAGCCGGGACCCCGGATGAACCGCCGTTCGCCGTTCTACATCGGGCTGGCCGGCGCGGCCGGGGTCGCCGTGACCTACGGGCTGGTGGAGCTGCTCATCCGGTCCCGCTCGATCCTGATCATCATCGGGCTGGGCCTGTTCATCGCGGTCGGCCTGGACCCGGTGGTCAGCTGGCTGACGCGGCGGGGCGTGCCGCGCTGGGCGGCTGTGCTGATCGTCCTGATCGGCCTGGTGGGGGTGATCGGGATCTTCCTGGCGACCGCGATCCCGCCGCTCACCGCGCAGACCACCGCCCTCGCCAAGCAGGTCCCGACCTATATTCACCAGCTTCAGGACCACAACTCGGAGCTGGGCAAGCTGAATATCAAGTACCACATCCAGCAGCGGCTCACCACCCTGCTGAACAGCAAAGGCTCGGCCCTGATCGGCGGCGTAGTCGGCGCGGGCGAGCTCGTGCTCACCACCGCGTCCTCGATCCTCGCCGTGATCGTGCTGACGATCTACTTCCTGGCCGGGCTGCCCTCGATCAAGCTCTTCGCGTACCGGATGGTCCCGCACTCCCGCCGGCCGCGGGTCATCCTGATCACGGACCAGATCATGGTCAAGGTCGGCGGCTACGTGCTCGGGAACTTCCTCACGTCGGTGATCGCCGGTGTCGGCACGTTCCTGTGGATGCTCGCGTTCGGCATCCCCTACCCCGTGCTGCTGGGCCTGCTGGTCGCGATCCTCGACCTCATTCCCGTGATCGGGTCGACCATCGGCGGCTTTATCGTCACGCTGGTGGCGCTGACCGTTTCGCTGCCCACGGCGGTGGCCACGCTCATCTTCTACATCGCCTACCGCCTGGCGGAGGACTACCTGATCGTGCCGCGCATCATGGGCCGGACGGTGGAGGTGCCCGCCGTCGTCAGCCTGGTTGCCGTGCTGATCGGCGGCGTCCTGCTGGGCATTGTCGGCGCCCTGGTCGCGATCCCGGTCGCGGCGGCGATCCGGCTGATCCTGCACGAGGTGGCGTTCCCGCGCATGGACAAGAGCTAGCCGGCCGGTCTGCGGGCCGGGCCGTAACGTACGGCGTCCTGGCCGAGCGGCTGGCCGGCTCCGCCGGCCGCGGGGGAATCGCGACCGCGGGGCACCTGCCGGCCAAGCTCGCTGAGGACCAGCAGGGCACCCTGCGCCATCAGATCGTTGGCCGCGAAAATGCCGTTTTACGGCTGGATGGCCGGTCAGCAGCTGCCGGGTGGCGCGCTCACCTCTGGCCAGCGTGAAGTCACCTTCCGTGCTGGGCACCGCGCGATGACCATGGCGCGCCAGGGAATCGCGGAAACCCGCCAGCCGGTCCTGCCCAGCGGGCAGATGGGCAGGACCCACAGGCTGCGATCCCAGCCAATCCGCCTGGCCACGCTCCGGCCGGAGCCCCGCGCCCCGAGCCCGGGAGCCCGGCCTGCAGGCACCGTGACCTGGACCGGAGGCCGGCCGTCGATCTGGCGGCCAGAAATTATCCGTCCAGCGGAATGGCATCAAGTCGAACGAGTGTTCCCATACCATGCAGATACGACAATTTCGTTGCGGCGCTCGTCGCACCTATGTTCTAATTAACTTCATGAGGGAGGCACAACGCATGCAAGAGCCCAGGTCACAAACGTCGTCTGCGCGCCGGCACGCCGCAGCGGGCGCTGTCCAGTGTGCGCCCTCTGGTCCGGAGTTGGCTAGGTTCGCCCGGCGACACGGGACACGCATGCCCACCGCCGCCCGGGCGACCCGCGCTGCGGTCCGCTCCCCCGCTACGGCCGACGCGTGCTACCCCGGTGCCGCGCCGGCCACCGCACCCTCGAGGTGGTCGTCATGAAGGGCTTCAGGGATCTAGAGCGCAAGCTCGCTTACTCCGTGCTCGCGCGGGAGGACGCTGCCCGGCCGCCCCGGGACGCGGGCTATGCGGTCCTGGGAGACCTTGACCGCGTGCCGGCTGCCCGGACGGGCGCGTTCCACGCCGTGCCGGAGCATGTGGTCCCGGGCCGGTCCCGCAGCGGGAGTACGGGCCTCGGCGACGGCGAGGGCGATGCCGGCTGGCCGGGCGCCACCGGCGAGCCGTGGCCAGCGGACGACCGCACGTCGATGCTGGTCAACCGTGGCCGGGGCAGCGCCTACCACCCGGCCTTCTTCCGCAGGCGGCCGGTGCTGTACGCCGCGGCGGCGTCCGCTGTGGCCCTCGTCATCAGTCTGGTGATCGTCATGGTCACGGGTGGCGCTTCGTGGCCAGCCAGCGTGGGCACCATGCAGGGCGAGATAACCACGGCGTGCGAGAACCCTGACGTGGTCTCCGAACCGGGTCAGATCAACTTCGCCTGTGCCAAGGGAACCCAGCAGGTCCTGTGGGTGTTCGCGCTCCTGGCCAGTTCCGGCAATCCGCAGTTCGCGGACAGCAAGACCGGCCGGATCGGGCTCGAGCCGATCGCGCCGGCCCAGGGTGCCGAGGTGGCCTGGTCGCTGAACCTTCATCACCCGTACAACCCGGTGAACCCGATCGACAGCCTTTCGGTCGCGGCGCGCGCCATCAACAACATCATCGGCGGCGCGTCCGCGATCGGCGCCAACGGCAGTCCGTCGGTTCAGCCCGGCCTCGAAAGTGACCCGGCGAACTGCCTGCGGTACACCGGCTCAGCCGCCGTCAGCGCACGCGCCGGTTTCCCCACTGTATGCAGCCAGCCCATCACGACCACGGCGCAGCAGGCGGCCCTCGTAGCCGACGTCTACGAGAAGTGGGCGGGCGGCCCGACTGGCCAGCCGGCCCAGGACGCGGCGCTGCTCTTCGAGAACGCCGGTAATCCCGGCGATCCGAGGGTGCAGGCCATCCTCAAGAACCTGGCCCAGACCAACCTGTGAGCTGTCCTCCGCCCAGCCGCTAGCGGCGCGGGCGCCGTCCTGGCCGCAGACCCCAACTCAATCGCGGAAGAAGGTGATTCTGTGAGTTCCCCGCGCAAGCCGTGGTGGCAGCAGGCGACCGCGCTCGTCAGCCTCGGTGCCGGCGGGGCGATTACAGGCCTCGCCTTCGTCCCCGGTACAGCCGATCAGATCGCGTCACCTGCCAGCATCCCGGTGACCCTGACAGCGCTGGACCACGCCGCCCGGCCCGCGGCGTCCGACGAGTCGGCCGTGCGGTCGGCCATCGTCGGCGTCGCGAACTACTACCTCCGGATAGCGCAGAGCAAGACCCCGGCCGAGGTCGAGGCGCTCATCTGGCAACAGGACAGCGTGGATGGCGTTGATCACGGCGAGTCGTGCGCGGCCTTCGCGAGCATGACCCTCGAGCTCGGCGCGCAGCTGGTGGGCAGGCAGAGCTGGGTTAGCGGCGGCTCGACCTATCCCTGGCCGCTGCATGACTGGGCCGACGTCCGCGTCGACCCTAATCCGGCCTCCATCGGCATCACGTCGGTTCTCCAGGATGCGCAGGCGCATCAGCGCTGGCATCCGCTGGGCGATGGTTACGTGCCACAGCCTGGCAACTGGGTCCTGTTCAACGGGCACGTGGAGGTCGTCACGAAGTACTCCGGCGATGTTCTTTCCACCATTGGCGGCGACTCGCTACCCAACTTCTCGGTCAACGCCCACCAGTACCCCGGTCCGCTGGCCGCCCAGGGAGTAGAAGGTTTCGTCAGCAACGGCGATCTGCCGCCCGCGACCGGTGTGGCGGCGAGCACCTCGGCCAGCGCCCAGCCGGCCCAGGGCGGCCAGACCGGGGACACGGCCGGCGCGAGCGGTCCGGCTACCGCGAAGGGGACCTCCGGGGCAGCTACCGGCAACCTGGCGGCCATTCCTGGGACGAGCGCTGCGGCCGGCCTGGCTGGCGGCGGTGCGGTGATGGGTTCGGGCACGCCGGGCGCCATGGCCGGGACGGCGGGAACCGCCACGGCCACCCTCACCGCGGAGAGCCCGGCGATCCCGGGGATGCCGGCCGCCGCGTCTGACACGTCCAGCACCAGCCGGCCGGCGTCAGCGGCCGCCAGCCGGGGGCAGCGTCCGGCCGGCCAGGGCAACCCGGGCGCGCGGCCCGGGACCGTCACGCGCACGGGAAGCCCGCGTGCGGCGCAGGCGGGCCAGGGCGCGGCGGCCGAGGTCACGATTCCCGGGATGCCGCCCGCGGCATCGGCACCTCAGGCGGCGGGACCGTCGGCACGCTACCGCCGGAGCCAGCCGTCGCCGTCCGCCTCCGCCTCCGCCGCTGCCTCCGCCGCTGCCTCCGCCGCTGCCTCTGCCGCGCCAGGAACGGCGGCGCAGCAGGCATTCATCAGTCAGGTTGCGCCGGGCGCGGTCGCCGCGCAGCGTACGTACGGCGTCCCGGCCGCGGTGACGATCGCCCAGGCCATCGATGAATCGGGCTGGGGTCAGAGCACGCTGGCGACCAGGGATAACAACCTGTTCGGGATCAAGGGAACCGGGCCGGCGGGCAGCGACGCGCTGCCCACGCAGGAGTTCCAGAACGGGCAGTGGGTGACGATCACCGCGCAGTTCCGCGTCTATAACGATGTCGCGGAGAGCATTAATGACCACGGAAAGTTGCTGGCCACCAGCGGCTACTACACGGCGGCGATGGCGGCCCGGAACGCCCCGAACACCTTCGCGCAGGCCCTGACCGGCGTCTACGCCACGGACCCCAATTACGGCACCAACCTGATCGGCCTGATGCGCCGCTACAACCTGTACCGTTTCGACCCGGGCGCTCAGTCGGCACGGGCGCAGGCCGCCGCGGCGGCCCAGTCACCGACGGCCCAGCCTCCGGCCGCCGATTCAGCCACGGCCCAGCCATCGGCCGCCCAGCCATCGGCCGCCCAGCCAGCGACGGCCCAGCCATCGGCCGCCCCGTCACCAAATGCGGCCGGCAAGGCAGCGACCGCTCAGCCGACGGCCCAGCCAGCCGCGTCCGCCCGGACGAGCACGCCCCGGCCAGCGGCCAAACCCGCATCGACCGCCCCGGGGACATCGGTGCCCTCCTCGCCCACGGCCGCCCGGCGCACGCCCTCGGCGGCCCAGCCCAAGGCGACGCGGCCTGCGCCGGCGGCGTCCCAGCCGCAAGCGGCCCCAATCGCCCCAACCACCCCGGCGGCCAGTCCGCCGCACCCGTTCGCGACGCCGCCACCTTCCGCATCATCGGCATCGCCGGGTGGGTCCGCGGCGGCGGCACCGAGCGCGGGTCAGGCGGCCATCCCGGGTGTTGGTCCGGTGCCCGCGAGCACGCCGGCCCATACGTCGGCTCAGCTCCGGTCGTCGTCTGACACCACGGTCGTCACGGAACTGACCGCCGTCTTCCGGCCCACGGCAGCCGCTGGCCACCAGGTCCGCGCGACCTCCGCCGGCCAGCAGGCTCGCGCCGCGTCCGCTGACCACGGCGTGCCCCGCACCGCGTCCGCCGGTCAGCACAGCATCCCGACGTCCGCTGACCGGCCGGCCCGCGGGACAGCGGCCCCGAAGAAGACGGCCAAGCGGAAGGCCGGGGCCGGCAAGGCCCGCAAGGCGGCACTGCGGTACCAGCCGCAGATGCCGCCCGCGGTCAAGAACGCGTTTCTCACCTCGGCCAGGAAACCGCTGGCCCGCGCGGAGCTTGTCTACCGCGACGTTGCCGGCACCTGCGGTATTTCGTGGAAGCTGCTCGCCGCGTGCGACTGGATGCAGTGTGAGGCTCACCCGCGGTATTCGCCGGTCCGGGGCGAGAAGCTGGGCACCGTCAACAACGACGGCACCATGTTCCGGACCAAATCCGAGGCGCTGACACAGTGCGCCCGGGACCTGATCACGGTCGCGGACACCGTCTACGAGATCGATCTGACCGTGGCGGTGGAGCTGTCCGTCCTGGAGCTGGCCAGGGTCTTCGCGGCGTTCCGCTGGGGCGGCCTGCTCAGGCTGCACGACACCTCGGCCATGGAGTTCCCGTACTCGGTCCAGGGCCTCACTGAACAGCACACCAACATGCGCTGGCCCAGGATCGACGAGCCGGGCGCCCCGGACAAGCCGGGCGCCAGATTCCGGCGGCCGTTCGGTGCGGTGCCGGTCGTGCTGAGCCTGGACTACCCGGCCACCGTCTAGCTCGCTGGAAAGAGGACACTCATGATCCGTTTGCTGATCCTCCTGCTCGGGGCGCTCAGTTCACGGCGGCTGGCCCCGGCGGAGGCAGCGTGGGCGGGCCCGGGCGTCTCCCGCCCCGCCGGTCCGGAGCTGCGGTACGAGGGAGCCGGTGACGGTTCCCGGCCGACCGAGGTAGTGCCGCCCTGGTCTGCTCAGGACCGCGGTGAGCAGGCTGCCGGACCGGGCTGGGGCACGGCGGGCGGACCGCGCCGCCCGGACGGCCCGCCGCGCCGCCGGCGCCGGATTCCCCGGTGGGCCAAGTGGAGCGCCGCGGTGCTGGTGGCAGGCCTGATCTTCCGCCGCGCGATCAGCTCCGTGGTGCTGATGGCGCTGTCCGCATCGTTGCATTTCATGGGGTTCAACGTGCATCTGCCGCACATCAGGTTCGCGTGGCCCTGGCAGATCATCAGCGCGGGGACCACGAGCGATACCCAGATCGGGCCGTGGGTCCTGCAGAAGATCGAGGGCATCTCCAAACCGGCGCTCGGCACGGAGAACTTCAACTTCGTGTTCACCCACAAGGTGTCCAAGAACATCGGGCCGTGGCCGTGCTGGTATTCCAGCACGTTCTACGCGGTCGGCCACGCCTCCGCCACCGTCAACCTCAACCCGGGGGCGGCCTGGTGGACGGCGTCGGCAGTGCACTACCGGTTGCAGGTGCTCGGGCGCCCCGAGGCGGGCAGTCCCGGCCGCGTGGCGGTTTCCATGGTTCTTCCGCCACCGCAATTGCCGCAGAGCGCCCACGACGTAACCATCGACAACACGCTGTCCAAGCCACTCGACACCGAGCACAGCTGGACGTACCCGGGTCTGGGCTGCGGCGCTTTGATCCGGCCGCAGTTCGCCCAGTCGGTGCTGTACTCCCAGGCGCAGACCATCGCCTTCTACCGGGTGAACCACGTCTCGCAGGTCACCCAGCCGTTGATCAACGCGGCCGAGGCGGAGGCCACCCAGCTGATCCGCAACAACTTCATCCAGCCCACGGTCAACGCGTTTGGCTACACCCTGGACAGCTTCACCCTGCACTGGGCGGCAGCTCCCTGACGGCCACGGCGGCCCCGTCACAACGAGCAGCGGTTCACCGGCACTGGTGGCCACGGTGAACCGCTGCTCAGGAGCGGAGGCTCGGGGATTTGAACCCCGGATGGGCGGTAAACCCAAACCGCATTAGCAGTGCGGCGCCATAGACCGGACTAGGCGAAGCCTCCAACCGCCGGGACGGTGCGTCAGCTTACCGCACTCCTGCCCTGACGAGGGTCAAGCGTATCCGGTGAGCCCGCGTCATCCAACCTGGATGACTTTGTACTCGCCCTGCGCATACGCCTCCCGCATCATGCGCTTGGAGAACTTGCCCACGCTGGTCTTCGGCACCTCGTCGATGTACGCCCAGCGTTCCGGCAGCTGCCAGCGCGGCACGCTGGCCGCGAGGTGGTCGCGCAGATGCTCGGCGGAGATGTCCCCGCCGTCGCGGATGACGACCGCCGCGAAGGGCCGTTCCCCCCACTTGTCGTCTGGCACGCCGATGACCGCCGCCTCCAGCACGTCGGGGTGCGCCATCAAGGCGTTCTCGAGCTCCACCGAGGAAATCCACTCGCCGCCGGACTTGATGACGTCCTTGCTCCGGTCGCTGATCCGGATGAAGCCGCCCTCGTCGATGCTGCCGACGTCGCCGGTGCGCAGCCATCCGTCGTGGAACTTCTGCGGGTCGTCGTCCTTGTAATAGCTGCCGGTGACCCAGGGGCCACGCACCTCGATCTCGCCGACCGCCTCGCCGTCCAGCGGCAGCACCGCCCCGCCGTTACCGGTCAGCCGCGCCTCCACCGTGCAGAACAGCCGGCCCGCGCTGTCCCGGTAGCGCCACGCCTGGGCACCGGTAGCCCCGGCCGGCGGGTTCGCCACACTGCCCAGGGGCGACGTTTCCGTCATGCCCCAGGCCTGCACCAGCGTCACGCCGAGGTCGTCGTACGCCTTGATCAGCGCGTGCGGCACAGCGGAGCCGCCCGCGATCACGACGCGCAGCGACGACAGGTCGCCACCGTCCGCGCGGACGTGCTGCAGCACGCCCTGCCAGATCGTCGGCACGCCGGCCGCCACCGTGGGACGCTCGGCCTCGATGAGCCGCACGATCGCGGCGGGCTGCATGTGCCGGTCCGGCATGATCATGGTCGCCCCGCACAGCACCGCGGAGAACGGGAACCCCCACGAGTTGACGTGGAACATCGGGACGATGGGGAGCACACGGTCCCGTTCGGAAAAGGCGAACGAGTTTCCGAGGCACGGGCCCATAGCGTGCAGATAGAGCGAGCGGTGGCTGTAGACCACGCCTTTCGGGTTGCCGGTCGTGCCGCTCGTATAGCACATCGAGGCGGCGGCCTTCTCATCCAGCTCGGGCCACCCGAACGCGTCAGGCTCGGCGGCCAGCAGTTCCTCATAAGAGTGGACCGCCGGGCCCGGGCCGGCCAGCTGCTCCGCGTCCGGTAGCGGGGACCCGGCCGCCGTGCCGGTGACGATCACGTGCCGGATCGTCGTGGCGTGCGGCAGCACCTCCGCGAAAAGCGGGACGAGCGAGGCGTCCACGATGGCCACGGTGTCTTCCGCGTGGGTGGCGATGTAGCCGATCTGGGCGGGGGCGAGCCGGATGTTCAGGGTGTGCAGGACGGCGCCCATCGACGGCACCGCGAGGTAGGCCTCGAGGTGCTCGGCGTTGTTCCACATGAACGTGGCCACCCGCTGATCGCCGTCGATGCCGAGCCGCCGCAGCGCATGGGCCAGCCGGGCGGACCGGCGGGCGAGGTCCGCAAAACTCTGCCGCCGGGTGCCTTCCCCGGTACTCGTCACGACCTCTTTGTCGCGGAACGCTGTAGTGCCGTATCGCATGATCGACGTGACCGTCAGCGGGACATCCATCATCGTGCTGCGCACGGACCACCGCCTTGTGGTTTCGCCCGCCGGCCCGGCGCACGGCGCGCGATCGGAATTGTCTGCGCTGATATTCCCACAGGCCGGCCGGGTACACCATGCTCAGCGCTCAGGGGCGCCTGGTCCCGTTTCGCCCGGCACGCATCCGGCCAGCTCGGCGTCGATCCTCAGTTTGGCCACCGCGCGCGACACCGTGCTCTTGACGGTGCCGCGGCTCACGCCGAGGGCGTCCGCGATCTCTGGTTCACTCATGTCCTCGTAGTAGCGGAGGACGACGGCCGCCCGCATCCGCTGCGGCAGCCGGTCCAGGGCTCGGCGCACCGTGTCCTGCAGCTCGCTGGGTGGGAGGTGCTCGGCGGCGGCCCGTTCCGGGATGTCTCCCGTCGGGAACTCCTCGACGCGCCGGCGCCGCCACCAGGAAATCTGGGTGTTGACCATGGCGCGCTTGACGTACGCGTCGAGGGCGGCACGATCGTGGATCTTGCCCCAGGCCAGGTACGTCTTGGCTAGCGCGGCCTGCAGCAGGTCCTCGGCGTCGGCGCGGTTACCGGTCAGTAGCAGCGCGATCCGCAGCAACGCGGGGCCGCGGGCGGTGACGTAGTCGCAGAAGGCGGCCTCGTCGTCCTGGTCACCATCGTTTCCGTCCACGCCGTCGCGCCGCCCCCGCAGGGGGTCATCGCCTTCCGGGCGCACCCGCTCACCCGCGCGGCCGGTCCGGGTCCTCATGCGCTTACGCTACCCAAAGTGACTGGATGTGCACCATCATCCCGAGGGTGTCGGCACGAACAGTCACATCCGTACCGGTCGCCCGCCAGCTTCGGACACGATTTCGAGGAGCGTGGAAAGTCTCTCTGAGTGAACGTTCCAGAAAGGTTGCGGATCCGCTTGACGCGGGCCACTGATAGTAAGCATCGTCAAAGGACAGGCATGCAATCCCATGGGGGGCAAGTGCGCCGTCTGCACGACCAGAGCCCGTCCAGTGATGCTCTCACGGACGCTATTACTCCCGCACGCTGGGCCCGCCGCCGGCTCCTGAAGTCCGTTCTGTTCGGGCCGGGAAACGGTCGTGATCAGCTTCCGCCGATGTCATCCGGCAACCTTTTGAACAGCGAAGTAACACACGCAGTTATCGGTACTGTGCTAGATGTTAGTCCCCATGTGCTCGTTCTGCAGACCGCAGCCGGGGAGGAGCGGCTGACGCTCGCGGCATCAACCGCCGCCTGGCGCGGCGGTACCGTCCCTCCGGCAGCGCTGAAGCAAGGCGATAAGGCAATTGTTAAGCGCAATTATTCGCGCGCCACGGTCGCTGACCGTATCTGGGCCGAGATTGGCCGGGTCACCGGAACCATCGTGGAACGGGACGCCGGCACGCTGCTCGTCGACGAGGGAACCGAGAAGGGGCGGAAGATCCTGGTCATCCCGCCCTACGCGGTGGGCCGCATCCAGGTGCGCTTTCCCCGCCTGCAGCCTGGGTACCTGATCGATGTCATCGGGCTGCGCCGTCCGGGCTTCGTGGAAGGCCTGATTCCCGCCACGTCCCAGCCGCCGTACCGTGCCGATCACCCACCGAGCCCGCCCATGATCAGCGGCCATATCCCCGCTTCCATCAGCGGCACCGCGACCTGGCACGAGGCCGGCGAAGAGCCAGAGGATCTGCTGGGCGTCGCGTATCCGGCGCTTGACCCGGAAACCGGCTGCGAAGGTCACGACCGCGCCCGGCCGGGAGAGGCCGCCGCATCCCCGGCTGGGGCGGCTTGCGCGAACGGCGGGCGGCATACCCGTGTGGCCGGCGGCGCGCCCGTTTCCGGCGTGCTCGGTGAAGCGCCGTACGTGGCGGCCGCCTCTGGTCATCACGCGGGCCGCTGTGGCGGCGACCTGCGGGACGCGGAACGCTACGCGGTTGACCCGCATCTGGCCGGCCCGGGCTGTGTCCGCCTGCCCTACCTGTCGCTCGGGAGCGTCCTGCGGGTCCGCAACGACTGCGGGCAGCGCGTGCGGGACCTCCCGGTGACGGGCTGCGGGGCCGCGGCCCGGCTGTTCTGCGACCGTTGCGTCACCTGCGGCACGTCTCCGCGCGGCCGGGTGGCCGACCTGACCATATCCGCGTTCGTCGATCTCGGTGGCGACCTGGACCGCGGATGTTTCAACGCGACGATCACGATTGGCGGCTGACGATGCTCAGTGCAATCAGGGAGGTGCAGATCCCGCTCCTCGCCGCCATGCTGCTCGGCGGATGCGGGGCCAAGGCGTTCCGGGTGCTACGGGCGCGGGAGATGAAGGCTGCTCTCGGGCCGACCGCCCTTATGCCGCTGCGCCTGCGCCGGCCGATCGCGATCGGCCTGTGTGCAGCCGAGTTCGGGTTCGGCGTCGCGCTCATCGTCACGGCCGGGCGGCTCGGCACGGGCCTGCCCGCGGCACTGACCCGTGTCGGCACCGCCCTGCTGTTCCTGATCGCCGTGGGTGCCCTGGTCGAACTGCGTGAGCGGCGCCCGGGAGCGGGATGCGGATGCTTCGGGGACCTGAGCGTCACCCCGGTGGGAGCGCGGGCGATCGCCCGCGCCGCCCTGCTCGCCATCGCGGCCATCGCCACGATCGGCCTGGCTCCCCTGCATATGCCGGCGTCCGGTTCTGCGGCCGGGCTCCGGATCGGGCTGTTCGCCGGCGAACTCGCGTTGTTCGCGGCGCTGTCACCGGAAATCGGCGAGGCGATGATCCGCCTGGGGTACTCCGAGCCGTGCGAGGTCCGGCGGATAAGCGTCGAGCGCACGCTCGCCGCCCTGGCCGGCAGCACGCCGTGGCGCCGTTACGCCGGCATGATCACCTCGGCCGCTCCCGCCGACACCTGGCGCGAGGGCTGCTGGCGCTATGTGCTGTATACCGGCGAGACGGGCGACCGCAGCGTCGAGATCGTCTTCGCTGTCTATCTCCGGGCGCGGCACCCCCAGATCCGCGCCGCCGTGCTGGACGCCGCCACCGACGAGGTGCTCACCGACATGCCGGGCCGCCCGCGTGAAGCCGCGGAGCCGCAGCGCTTGCGGCGGCTGGTGACCGAGCCGGCCCGGTTCGGGGATGTGCCCGGACCGGACGTCACGCGGTCACTGCGGGTGCGGCCGCCGGCCAGCGTGACCCAGCCGCTGGACGTGAGCCTTCCCCGTGCCGCGGGCCGTCCGCACGCCGGCCTGGCCGCCCACGCCCAGGAGGCCGGCGATGACGTGCTGGCCCGGCACGCCCGGCACCGCAGTTCTGTCACCTTCTAAACAAATATTGCCGTGAAGGTAGACAGTCTTATACATGCCGAGAAGCCGCCTCTGGAGATCCCGGCAGATAGTCCCCGAACGGGACGTGAAAGAGGCGGCACGGGCCGCGGGCGCCTCCCGGCCATCGCGCGTCAGGCCGGCTGGGAGCGCAGGAATTTGCCGAAATGCGGCACGGTAAACGCGATCAGGCCACGTTCCGAGCTGTAGATCAGCCCCTTCTTGATCAGGCCGTCGCGGGCGGGCGACAGGCTGGAAGGCTTGCGGCTGAGTTCTTCGGCGACCGCCGACGTCGGGACGGGGTCGTCCCCCAGAGCCGCCATGGCCCGCATATATTCGCGCTCCGCGGGGGTGGCGCGCTCGTACCGGCTGCCGAAGAAGCCCACCGCCAGCTCGCCCTCGGCCTCCGGCGCCGCGACGCTGACGTCCTTCGCCGTCACCGGGCTCGCGGCCGCCACGTCCCAGGTCACCTTCCCGTAGGCCTGCACGAAGTAGGGGTAGCCGTCGGCCGCCTCGTAGAGGGCGTCGAGGGCACCAGGGTCGAAGGTGACGTCCTCCCGCTGGGCCGGGGCGATCAGCGCCAGATCGGCGGCGGGCCGTTCCAGCCGGTCGATCCGGACGTAGCGGAAGAGCCGTTCCGAGTAGCTCTTGCTCGCCGAGAGGACCGACGGCAGGTGCGGCAGGCCGGCCCCGACGACGATGAGCGGCCCACCGTTCTGGGAAAGCTCGTGGCAGGCGGCGCACAACGCCGAGATGTCCGGCGCCGGCACATCCTGCATCTCGTCGATGAACAGGGCGATCCCGACGCTCAGGTCGGCGGCGACCGAGGCGGCGTCGGCGAACAGCTCGGTCAGGTCGATTTCGAGATCCCCCGAATCGGCACGGCCGCGCGCGGCGGGTACGTCAATGCCCAGCTGCGTGGTCACCGAGGTGCCCTTGGGCGCCTTCGGGTCACGCAGCGCGAACGCCTTGAGAACCGAGAGAAACTGCTCGATCCGGTCGGGGGCGCGGTGCCGCGGGGCGAGCTCACGCACCGCCATGTGCAGCGCCGCCGCCACCGGGCGGCGGATCGACTGCTCAGGCCGCGCCTCGATCTTCCCGGTGCCCCACAGCCGCTGCATCGCCATCGACCGGAACGTGTTGAGCAGCACGGTTTTGCCGACCCCGCGCAAACCTGTCAGCACCATGCTGCGCTCGGGCCGTCCTCGCGCCACCCGTTCCAGCACGACTTCGAACTGGCTGATCTCGCGGTCCCGCCCGGCGAGCTCGGGCGGCCGCTGGCCGGCGCCAGGGGCATAGGGATTCCGTACCGGGTCCACAGCATCGGACTCTATGACGTGGTCTAGCGAGATCCTTAGATTTCCGTAGACACCCCTACCGGCGTGTCGCGCCGGCGCCGCCGCGATCATGGAGGGGCTCCCCGAAGTGAACCGGCTGCTGACCGGCTGGCTGCGCTCCCCCGGCTGACGCTGAGTTAAGACGGGGGCTGGTGGGCGCCCTGATTGATCCGGGCCAGGAAGGCGTTGTACGCGGCGAGCTGATCGTCGTCTTCGTCGATCACGGATCGGCCGGGCCGGGCCCCCGCCGCAGGCCGGCCCCCGATACCGGCCGGGGCACTGCCGGCCGCAGGCGAGGCATCCGCGCCGGTCAGCTGCTCCAGGTTGGCCCGGCGGGCAGCTTCGAACCAGCCCCGGCCGTCGGCGCGCTGGCCCTGCCGGGTCCAGGCCAGGAACGTCACCATGATCAGGACGAACATGATCGCGGAGCCCCCGACCCACATGACGGCACCGCCGATATGCACGTCGTCGAGGGGGCTCGGCCCCCAGGTCCGCTGCCGCATGCCCGACGTCACCGGGAACGGGTCGCTGGAGTAGGAGCCCAGCGCCAGCCCGGTGAAGGCGTCCACCGGCATGGCGATGAACAGGAAGATCAGCCGGACCGGGTAGGACAGCCGCCACCGGATCGGCTCACTGCCGATCAGCGGCAGCAGGTACAGGCAGCCGACGACGATGAAGAGCGCGTGCTCGGCGTTGTGCGCCAGGTCGTTCGTCAGGACCAGGTTCATGAAGCTGGTGAGATGCGTGCCCGCGATCGTCGCCGCGTACGCCGCGATACCGAACGCCGGCCAGGTCAGCGCGGCCGCGGCACGGGACCGCACGACTCGTTTCGCCCACGTGTGCAGGGGGTTGCGGCTGGCGTGCAGCAGCAGGGTCACCGGCCGCCCGGCGATCAGCAGCGCCGGCGCGACCATGATCAGCAGCAGGTGCTGAATCATGTGGTCCCAGAACAGCACGTCGTCGTAACTGCCGATCCCGCTCTCGGAGGCCAGCACGATGACGAACAGACCGCCGAGGAACATCCCGGTCCGCCAGCGCGGCCACGGCCGGGCCGGATGGCGGCGCGCCACCCGGAGCACCCCCCACAGGTAGGCGGCGGCCGCCACCACGGCGATGGCCGTCACGACCGGAGCCCATTGCCACTGGCTGAGCGCCGCGGACACGCTGAACGGCGGGAGCATCTCGCTTCCCATACCGGCGAGACTACTCGTCCGGCGGCGGCAGCCCATGCGTGGCTGCCGCCGGGCGGCTATCTGGTGGCGGCGAAGCTGGCGGTAGCCAGGACGGTGCCGTCCAGGGACGTCAGCCGGGCCCCGGTCACGCTGCCCGCGTCAAGCGGGTCCGGGCTGCCCCAGGAGCCGTACCCGCCATTCAGCTGGAACGACCCGACCGTGACGATGCGGCCGTCCCGGCCTTCCAGCTGGCAGATGACTGTCCCGGTCCCTGCGCCCGCGTCCACGGCCATGTAGAGCCACCGCGGGTTGCCGTTGTAGAGGAAGATCTTCCCGGCCGTCTGGTGGCTTGCCGTCATCAGCGCGGCGGAGCGCAGCGGTGCCTGCGCGGTGGCGCCGCCTCCCGGCGACGGTGACGACAACGCGCCGCGCAAGCCCCAGCCGCCCAGGCCGCACGCCACGGCGACGAGGGCCACCGCCGCCAGGGTCAGCAACCGGCGCGTCCACGGGGGACGCCGGACCTCGGGCGTGTGCCCGAGCCGGCCCATCACCCGGCTCTCGAAGCCGGCCGGGGGCTCATGACTGGGCAGTAGCCCCAGCATTTCCTCGCCGGTGAGCGAGAGCTGCCGGACATGCTCACGGCAGGTCTCGCACTGATCGAGGTGCTCGATCGCCCGCGCCCGCTCCCGCCCGGTGAGAACGCCGAGCGCCAGCTCAGCGGCCACGTCGCCGAACTCCTCGCAGCTCATCGCTTGCAGCTCACTCATCGCCTACATCCTCCCGGAGGTAAGCCGAGCGCAGCTTCTCCATGCCGTCCCTGATACGAGTCTTCGCCGTGCCCAACGGGATCCCCTCCGCCTCGGCGATCTGCCGCGCCGTCATGCCGTAGATCCCGGCCATCGCCACGGCGCGCGCCTGCCCGGGGGGCAGGGCCCCCAGGGCCCGGCGCAGCCCCGCGGCGCTGTCGTGCGCCACCGCCAGCCGTTCCGGGGTGTCGGTCATCGCGGTCAGGAGGGCCGGGAGTTCCTGCGGGTCAACGGGCGCCGAGGTGCGCGCCCGCACGACGTCTACCGCCAGGTTATGGGCAATCGTTGTCACCCACGCCCGGACGGAGCCGCGCCGCGAGTCGTAGACCTGTGCGTGCCGCCAGGCCCGTTCGAAGGTCTGCTGCGCAACGTCCTCGGCCATGGCCGGATCACCGATCACCGTAAGCGCGACGCCGAAGACGACGCGCTGGAAACGCCGGACGAAAGCGAGCGACAGGCTGGCGTCAGCGGCGCCGAGACCCGCGAGAAGCGTCTCGTCCGGCAGCCGGTCCGCTGGGATCCCCATGCTCTGCACAATGTCCCTTACGGGCGGGCGGCTCCGATGGATTGTCCTTTCTCTTCCCGGTTTTTTCCCGCCGCGCCCGGGCCGGGCGGGGGGTGCCTGGGCCGGGACCGCCATCCCGGCCCAGGCACTCATTGCTTCGTCGGCGGGCATGGTCAGGCCTCCGGCGGCCACACGCGCCTGCTGTGTGCGAGCGGGCGCCGCCACGGGCGGGCCAGGACGATGGCGGCCGCGGCCCCCAGCAGGGCGGCTCCGGCGAACTCCACGACCAGCGACATACCCGCGTACGGCACAGCCAGGCTTTCCTGGTACCCGAACAGCCCTACGTTCGCACTGATCAGCAGGCCCACCGCAGTGGCGGCCAGCATCGCGCTGCCCGCCAGCATGAGGCCCAGCCGACGGAACACCCCCAGGGCGACGGCCAGCAGGATGCCCACCACCCCCTGCGCCAGGAACAGCGGCCCGATAACCGCGATCTCCCGGTAGCCACCGTCGGCCCAGAGCCGCAGGTGAATGACCGCGGACGCGAGGACCAGGAGCGCGCCCGCCCAGGTCATTCCGTTCACGGTCCACCGCACGGCGGCCCGGTCAACCTGGCGCGGGCCCCAGGCCAGTGCCCGGGCCAGCCGCCGCGGAAAACGGGCCGTCATGCCGGGAACGGCTGGGCGGGACACCGGGGCCGGATTGGTGCCGGTCATGCCGGGGGCTCCTCTCATCTGCGTCTCCATGGCTCAGTACCCGTAGGCCCCGCTGCCGGTGGACGAAGGGGACGTGGCCGGCTGGGCACCGCCGTGGCCGGTCACCGGGTCACCGGTAGCGTTCAGCACGTACCAGGTCCCGCCGAAGCTGACCTGCCCCTGGCCGTGCGCCACACCTGGGCCGGAGTCCCCGACGAAGGTGTAGACCGGCCAGCCGTTGTAGGTGACCTCGAGGTTGCCGCTGGCGTCCTTGACCGTGCCGAGGAGCGAGGACTGGACGCCGGTGCCGGCCGTCGCTGCCGTCGCGCCCTTCGGGAGGGTGATTTCCGGCCAGAACTTCGTGCAGCCGTTGCTCGGCGTGCAGGTGACCTTGCCGCCCTTTTCCGAGGTGAGGAGGTACAGGGTCCTTCCCTGCCCGTCGATGAGGACCGTCCCGACACCGGGGACGCTCTTGGTGCTCAGGGAAACAGCGGAGGAGGACGATGTACCCGCCGACGCGGTGCTGCCCGCGCTGGGGCTCGATCCGGAGCCCGAGCCCGTGGTCGCGGACGATCCGCAGGCGGCCACGGTGATGGCCGCGCCGAGGAGCAGGCTGCCGCCCAGCAGCCGGTGCGCCGATGGGCGGAGGTGAGAACGGACGGGGATACCCACGGGAAGATTCTCCTAATGCGATAGCTCAGCGTGCTGCTTGTTTCCCTTACCTACGGAGACCAGGCCAAATGGGATTGCCGCCCGGTGTTACCAGATGTCGCGCGCCCGCCATCGGGGCCCTGGGCGTCCAGCGGCAGCTGCGCCGAACGCCGTCCGCTGATTACTCTGCGGTGATAGCCCGGTTTCAGATATTTCAGGCAAAATAAGGCGATGAAGTGCGCGATCACGCAGGTCAACGGGGACGGGACGATCCGCCGCGCGGTGGTGGACACGACCGGCCGTCATGACGCTGCGCGCTGGGAGCGCCTCGCCGACCAGGCCAGGCTTGACCTGCCCCCGCCCTACCGGCCGCATCCAGGCGAGCCGGTGTACGAGATCTCGGCCGGTGATCGCGTGGCCCAGGTGGCCGAAGGCGATCTGGTCGGCCCCCTCCGCGAGCTGGTCCGCGCCGTCCTGACCGACGGCTGGCAAATTACCTGATCGCGCAGGCCATCGTGGACATGCTGCGGCTGCCTTGTGATGACGTTCTCGCCGGCATGAGCGTCACGCCGCTCCCCTGAACGGAGACCCGGCCGCGGCCGGTGACCTCAGCAGCCGCCCGGTGAGCCCGGCACTCCCGGGCCGGCCTCCGGGTCATCGACGAGCCCGACGGCTGCCTCGCGCAGCACAGCGCCGAAATGGACCACGTACCAGTCGCCCCGCCACGAGATCAGGGACGCGATGCCGATCGAGCGCTCCTGGCCGTCCTGCCGGTAGACAAGGCGGGCGCCCGGGACATGCCAGTAGCCGATGTAGTTGGCGCAGACCCCGGGGCTGACCCAGGCGGCGTAGCTGGCCGGCACGATGACCCGGACGAATTGCGCCTGGCCGCCGTCCTCGCGGAGCAGGCGATGCGCGGCCGCGACATCCAGGGTGAAATCCGCCCACAGCCGGCCGCGCCAATCCTCGGTCGGCTCGTAGAGGTCCTTGAGCTTCTGGTACGCGGCGAGCGGGAAGAAGGCGGGCAGCCCGAAGTCTGCCTGGCCCCTGGTCACGGCCAGCCACAGGTCAGCCATCGCGTTCTGGAACGCAGCCGAGGCCGTGCTGGGCAGGGCGCTGGTCTGCGGCAGCTGCCCCGCTCCCGGCGCGACCGGCAGGGCGCTGGGTGATGCAGGGGGACGGGGAGACGCGGACACCACCGGGGACGGTGCTGCAGCAGTAGGTGAGCGTGCCGCCGGCGGCCTGGTGCCTGCCGTGGCGCTTGCTGTTGCGGCAGTCTTCCGGGGCGCCGCCCGGCCGGCCGTCCCGCACCCCGCGAGCAGCAGGACCACGGCCGCGGCGACGGCGGCCCGGACTCGCCGACGGGTCAGCACCATGTCTCTCCTGAGACATCCCGCAGTGGTGCCTGGAGGTACCACCAAAACGGGAAATGTGCGATTCAACAGATGAGCACGCACTCTAGCGGTTCCCAGACCGGGCCGCGCGATCCGCCGTCCGGCGATGTCAGCGGTAAATCTCGCGCCTGTGCCCCGCGTCCACGACCAGGACCACAAGCCGGTCATCGTTGATGGTGTAACTGATCCGGTAGTCCTCGGCCACCCGGATCCGCCAGACCCCGTGCATCCCCGTCAGCATCCTGGCCGCTGACCCTCGACCCCACCAGGGACTACCAGCCCACCGGCCGCCCGCCCGGCCCCGCAAAGAAACAACCCCGCACCTCATGCAGGTCCGGGGTCATTCCGATCTCTTGAGAGATCACGGAGCGGAGGGCGTGGGATTCGAACCCACGATGAGTGTCACCACCCATAGCGGTTTTCAAGACACCTGCCATCGACCGCTCAACCTGCTGCAACGTGGCCGCGAGGCGAACTTTTCCGTCTATTCGCCGAGCCCGGGAGAAATCGTCGTCGGTCAGGCACTCAAAGTGGCGATATGCCGTAGTGCTGAAACAGGGCCGTGAAGAACTGGTCGACCGGGGCGCGGGCGCTGTCGAGGTCCTGGAGCTCGGTAGCGCCGAAGCGGAAGACCTCGTACCCGGCAAGCTTGAGCTCGCGATCGGCACGGACGCCGTCGGCGTACTGGCGGGGGTCCGGGCGCCCGCGGGTTGCGTAGTGGGTTTCGCCGTCGACCTCTAGGACGATCCGCTCGCCGTGTGGCAGCAGGAGCAGAAAGTCCATGCGATGTCTCAGCAGGGCGTCGGGGCCGCGCAGCCGGGCCGCCTTGGGGTCCCAGAGCAGCCACACCTCGGGCAGGAGCGCCGGCAGGCCGGGGAGGATGTCGCGGTAGATGCTGTGGTAGAGGAAAAACAGGTTCCGCTGCGGGGGCGAGTTGTCGGGCAGGATGCTGTAGAGCCTCTGAAACAGCGCCGAGCTGGCCTCGTTGTCGCTGGTATCGGTCCCTTCCCGGTTCCTCCACCAGGCCAGCAGGTCGCCCCACAGGACGCCGGCCCCGATGGGGCGGTCGTAGACCAGGACGTCGTCGGCATTCCCGACGATCTCGATGTCGTTGTCGATGGCGTCACGGAACCGGATGTCGGGCTTGGCACGCGAGGCGAAGATGACGTTCTTCGGCTGCCGGGCACGGCCGGCCCGGGTTGAGACGACGCTGAACACCGGGTAGCCGCCATCCTCGCCGGTCTCCCGCAGTTCGGCTCCCACCGGGCGCAGGTGCCGGTTGACTGTGGCCGCGACGCGCCGCTGCGTCGGTTCGTCAGGAATGACGCCGGATGACGCCAGCCCTTCCAGGAACAGCGCGAACCGCGTGTCGCCGGCCTCGTCGATAGCGCCGAGTGCGTCGAAGAGGTCCTCGGCAGTCCAGTCCCGATTACGGATGACCCATTGCTCGATTTTCCTATGCAGGCTCCAGTGCAGCGGGTCATCGCCAGCCCAGGGGTCAAACCCAGTTCCCAAAACCCACAGGCTGTCCAGAAGGGCCATGAACCTGTCAGGCTTGAGCGTGACGTCATCAAGGTCGAGGTCCCGGGCGATCTCGCGGCGGGTCCGCCTGGGCACCTCAACTGCGTCTCGCCCGGCCCACAGCACGTCCTGGAGCGCGTTACGGTCCGCCGCATTCAACGGCCCTCCGTCCAGGATCCGCCCGGCGACGGCCGGAAGGTCTTTGTCCGCCAGCGCGGCGAAGCTCCACTCGATGCGCTGCCACTTTGTTAGCGCTGGGTCCGGTCGATCTTCATCCCGCCTGGGAGGCTCCGGCAGGCCAAGATCCGTGCAGGCCTTGCTGAGTTTGTCGTGCGAATAGCCGGAAAGGCCCGCTGCATCCCTGGCCAGCCGACGCAGCAGCACAAGGTCGATCCCGTCTGCCATTGTCCCATTCTCGCAGAGACAGGCCGGCCTTGCTGCGCGCCTGCTGGCCACCTGTGCATCGCCACTCTTAGCTGAACACCAGGGTTGTCTACGCCATCCCGGGACGGGGTACGTATGCAGCCGGGCCATCGCAGGATTGACAGGAGAGACGCATGGACGGGCTTTACTGGTTAATTTTTCTTGTCTTTGCTGCCGCAACGGCAATTTACGCCCATTACTGGTATGCGCGGCCTTCAGATATGCCTGAAATCGAAAAGGTATCTTATTCTTCTCAAGCCCTTCAATATATCGCCTTCCATCATGCATACCAAGGGAAATGAATCCGAAGAATACGAGATTTCCAAGGACGACTTTATTTCGAGCATCGTACATTCGCGCCCAGGCCTCTTTATGCAAATTTCGTTCGGCGCCCACGGCAACCGCACCAAGCTTCTCAGTAATCCACTTCTTCGCTAGATCTGCATTCTGAGGCCCAGCGAACGCACGCTCTCGGTAGCTATCTGCCGCTTTCCTATCTGCAAGTCCGAGCGTCGCCAAGTGGTCTAGCACGTCTGCAGCGACATCCTCAGCAGAAGCCTGAAAACCAACCACGACGTCGAAGTGATGGTCCAGTCGGTCTAGCCTGCTCTCACGAATTCTCACTACATGCAATCCGGCAGAACGAATCAGCGCGGCCTTATCGGCATCCTTGTCCTCTTTCCCTTCATGCCACCAAACCCCATCGAACTCCAGAACAAGCCACGGCTTCCCCGATTCATCGACGACAACAGTATCGACACGTTGCGGGCGGCCATTTACATCTGGAACAATGCTGCAGTCTGGATCGACATGCAAGACGGTAGCGAGTTCGGCTTTCAGTCTTAGCTCCTGAGCTGATGTACCAACGAGACGACATTCGGGGCACTGTGTTGTTCCGCTGCGCTTGTGGCCTCCGGTGTAACCCAAAACCTTTCGAGGAAATGACGGATGGCTGGGGTCCACCGAGCATTTCCACCAGACTTCGCGGTTGCTACCCACGCTCAACTCATCCGCTGTGACACCTGAGCGCTCGGTATCGAGTTTCTCGGCCGCGTCGGGGCGGATGGTTGATAGCCGATTGGTGGACGAGACGTAGTGGCCTGCACAGAATCCGCAACCTTGACCTCGTCCGTCATCAGGCCAGCGGTGATCTTCCGCTGCCGAGCACACCCGCATGCCGTCAATAACAATAATTGCCATGACTCCCCTTTACATCGCCCGCGTTCCCGCGATTATAGGCGCTGGGCTCGTGCCGAAAGAGCCTTCTGAAGTAGTAGAAGGAAACCCGGCTGCGCATTTTGCTGTAACCCGGCCAGCTCAACCTTGATTAGGCCCTTTTATACGTCGTCAAATCGACAGACGTGAGGCCCGATGTCCGTCCATCCATGCTGCTTCGCGTCCGTCCGCATGCGCGAAAGCATCACCGTCTCCACGACCCTCCCAGGCAGCGGCCCTGAGCGGCGATCTCGGCCACGCTGAACAGGCCGCTCAGTCCATCACCCACCCGTACGAGAAGGCATCGGCTCTAGCCGGGGGTTGCCAGCGTTGCCGGAGCGGCTAAGGCCCGGTCGTGCATAGCGAGTGCACTGGCGGTCAGCTGGTGCATCATTCCGCTAAAGGAGCTGGCCCGCATCGACCCGGCGGCTCTAGCTGCCTTCGTAGATGAGCGGGCTTCCGCCCAAAGGGCGGTGCGATAGCTGCCGCACCGCCTATGCGAGCCGCCCGGCTCTGGGCCGGCCGCTGACGACGGGGCCACTCTGGCTGCTCTTCCCAGCTCGCCCAGTGCCGGCTCCTTGCGGATCGCATTCAGGCCGAGGGGCATAACGCACCGAAGGTGCGCCCTTGAAACTGCGGAGAAAGTTGTCACAGCACAGGCGAGCAGGACCAGACCGGCACATGTCCAAGCGGCACAGGCAGTCAGGGTCGGCAAGATGAGCTCACAGAATGTCAGCCCGGAGCAACCCACCGGGCGCAACCAGGTGTCCGGCACCGTTAATGGCAGCGGGTCAACAAGCGCATCGTGCTCACGCAACTGCTTTTATCCAAAAGCCGTGAGCCGACCTCGGCGATGGCTATGAATGAATCCGGCTTGGGCTCATCTGCCGATGGTGAGAGCGAGGAGGGTATCGACCGCGGTTTCGAACGGGCGGGTACTCCGTTGCACCTGGGCGAGCAGAAGCCCTCCTTGGAGCGTGGCGAGCAGAGTAGTGGCGAGGTCGTCCGGGTCGATGCCGGACGGGAGCTTCCCGTCGGCATGTAGGGATCGCAGTCCATCGCTGATGGCGGCTGCCCACTGATCGAACCCGGCCGCGATGAGCGCTCGGGCCTCGGGGTCACTCTCGGCCAGTTGACCACCGAGCGAGCCAAGTGGGCAGCCCCCCTTTGCTTCGGTGTGCCTCGCCCCAGTGATCACCATGTTCCGCCAGGCTTCGACTCCGTTCGCGCTGCCGAGCGCTTGGCGGTTGTTCTTAACGATGGTGTCGGCTTGGTAGTCGATGACCGCCTGCACGAGTTCGTTCTTGTCAGGGAAGTAGTGGTACATCTGCGAGCCGCTGACTTCCGCCGCCACCTTGACGTCTTCCAAGGTGGTGCCCGCCACCCCGCGCTCATGGATCAGGACGGCGGCCTCCTCCACTATTCGTGCCCGGGTGCGTGCTCCCTTGGCGGTGAGCCTCGGCCGGTCACTCGTTTCGTTGGCCATGCACCAATGTTAGCAAGATTTTGAGTTTGACAACCCAGTACCGGACTGTCAGAGTGAGTCGCACAACCCATTTTAAAGCGGGAGGACGACACATCGCATGACTGACCTAAAGGGCAAGACAGCACTGGTAACGGGCTCGACGAGCGGGATCGGCAAGGCTACGGCCATCGCCTTGGCCGCCCGCGGCGCTCACGTACTGGTAGTGGGACGCAACGAGCAACGAGCCAAAGACGTGGTCGCCGAGATCGAAGGCAGCGGAGGCAGCGCAACGTCCCGGCTCACCACGTTGAGCGACCTCGAATCGGCCCGGGAGCTGGTCGAGTGGGCCACTGAGGCAGGCGACGGTCACGTCGACATCCTCATCAACAACGCTGGCGTCGCCTTGCTCGGACCAAGCAACGCAGCCACCGAAGCAGAGTTCGACGAGAGCTTTGCCCTGAACGTCAAGGTTCCGTTCTTCCTCGTCGCGTCCCTGGCGCCAGCCATGGCCGAACGCGGATGGGGTTCGATCGTCAACGTCTCCACGATGGTCGCCAGCTTCGGACAGGCCGGCATGGCTCTGTACGGCGCCAGCCGAGCGGCTCTCGAACTGCTGACGAAGGCCTGGGCCGCCGAATACGGCCCGAGTGGTGTCCGGGTCAACGCCGTTGCCCCCGGCCCGACGCGCACCCGCATGATGGAAGCAGTCCCCGACGAGATGGTGAATCAGCTCGCAGCACTAGCACCAGCAGGCCGCGTAGCTCAGCCCGAGGAACTTGCTGCGGCGATCGTCTTCCTCGCAAGTGATGATGCCAGCTTCGTCCACGGCGTCACTCTTGCGGTCGACGGGGGCCGGGTCGCAACGTAACACCAGTCGGCGGGCGTAGTCGGCGAACTGCTGGTAGGAGCGGGCCGGGCGGCCGAGGATCGACGGGACGTCGTCGCTGAGCCATCCGGCGTCGCCGCCCGCGATCAGGGTGAAGGCCTGGGCGCTCATCTCCGCGACGGCGCCGGGACGCCGAGCTCCTGCGCGGGCACGGCCGGGCTGACCAGGATGACGGACGTGACGGCCTCCACCGCCGCCGTCACGTCCAGGTCGCCGACGGCGATCTCCGGGCTGGCCAGACACGGTGAAGTAGGCCACCGGGTCGACCTTTTCACCTCCTGCCTCGCCGGTCCGAGCGAACGTGCGCCGGCCAGCCCACGTCACGAGTTCCAAGGAGAGATGCGTTGACAGATTCCCCGTCGATCGAGACACAGCACGGCCACCCCGGAATCGTGCTGGCCACGCTGTCCCTGGCCAACGTGATGGCCCTGCTCGACCTCTTCGTCGTCAACGTCGCCCTTCACGACATCGGCGTGGGTCTGCACTACCAGTCCTCGCTCTCCGACGTTGCCTGGGTGCTCAACGCCTACGCCCTGTTCTTCGGGGCGCTCCTTATCCCCGCCGGCCGCTTCGCCGACAAGTACGGGCGCAAGGCCACCTTCATCCTCGGGTTGGCCGTTTTTACCGTGGCGAGCCTGGCCTGTGCGGCAAGCCCCGACTTGTGGGTCCTCGTAGGGTTCCGGTGCGTGCAGGCGGTCGGCGCCGCGATGATCATCCCGGCCAGTCTCGGTCTCGTCCTGACGACGCTCCCACCGGATCGGGTCAAACGCGGCGTGCGAGTGTGGGCAGTGAGCGGCGCAGCAGCCGGCTCCATCGGCCCGGTAGTCGGAGGTTTGCTCACCGCGCTGAGCTGGCGATGGATCTTCATCATCAACCTCCCCATCGGCATCGCGGCCGTCCTCGTGACCTGGAAAATGATCCCCAACGTCCGCCACGACCGCACGACGCGCATGCCGGACCTGTTCGGGAGCCTCATGATCGTCGCTGCCATCGGCGCCATCTCCCTTGGTTTGCTCAACGGGCCCTCCTGGGGATGGGGATCGGCCAAGATCATTGGGAGCTGGGTGGTGGCCGTTGCGGCTGCCGTGGCCTTCGTCGTGAGCACCAGGCGTGCCGCGGTACCCGTAATCGACCTGAAGATGTTCCGGAGCCGGGTGTTCAGCGCTTCGAACATTGCCATTGTCATCGCGGCGGCGATCCTAGGGATACAGCTCCTCGGCCTCAGCCTCTTCCTCCAGCAGTCGTGGCACTGGTCAACCATCACCACCGGACTCGCCCTCGCACCCGGCCGGCCGCGGTACTCGGAGCGTCCCTCATCGTCCCGCGCTTGCACCAGCGGTTCCCGATCGGAGCCGTGGTCGCTTTCGGATTCGTCCTCACCGCTGTGGGCCAGGTACTCATGATCCTGACGCTCCACCACGGTGCCCGCAACTACGCCGCAGCCATCCTGCCTGGCTGGGTGGTGATCGGCTTCGGCTTGGGCTTCACCGTCCCGACGATCATCGGGTCAGCCACCGTTGACCTGCCGCCTGAGCAGAGCGCCACCGGCAGCGCGGTGGTCAACAGCGGCCGCCAGTTCGGCGGCGTCTTCGGCGCGTCGATCCTGGTCGTGGTCTTGGGGAAGGCAGAGGTCACCGGGGATCCCAGCCGCTTCTACGAGCTGTGGTGGGTCGCCGTCGCCCTGTGCGCCGCCGCCGTTGTTGTCTCCCTCGGGCTCACCCCCAAACGCCCACCCGCCAAGGCCGACGTCACGGTTCCCGTAGTCGCCGCGGCGACCGACAGTACCAACAGTTCAGTGGCATGAGTCTGCACCGGCCGTCCGCGCCTGGCCGATGGGTCATGCCCATGAAGCGCCCAGTCGGTGCGCTTTCCCTACTGGCCGGCCCCGAGATTCTGAGCACCTTCGACACCAATCGAGCAGTGATGCGAGAGAAGAGGGAATCACGATGAGCACACTCCCTGCAAAGACCGTGCTGATCACGGGCGCCAACGCCGGGATCGGCAAGGACGTGGCCCGGCAACTGGCACTACGCCCCGACATGGCCCGCATCTACCTGGCGTGCCGGAATAAAGACCGGGCGATAACGGCGAAGGCCGAGCTCGAAGCGAAGACCGGCCGGCGCATCTTCGACATCATTGTCATGGACGTTGTCGATCTGGGTTCGGTCCGCGCCGGCCTGGCGGCCATCGACGGATCCCTCGACGCGCTGGTCATGAACGCCGGCGTCATTGGCCCGAAGACGATGGACTTGACCGCTGACGGGGTCACCACCGTGTTCGCGACGAACGTCCTTGGCCACGTCGTCCTCCTCGAAGGGCTCCTGGCCGATGACCGGCTTGGCGAGGTTGCGGTCCTCGCCGGAAGTGAAGCAGTCCGCGGAGTTCCGAAGTTGCGGATGAAAGGGCCATCCTTCGTCTCAACCTCAGCCGATGAACTCGCCACCGTCATCGACGGCAGCTACTTCGCCAGCAGAAAAGCTGACTTCAACCTAGCGTTCGGCCAGGCCAAGTACATCGGGGCCCTCTGGATGGCCTACCTGGCCCGCCAGCACCCCGACCGCCGATTCATCACCGTGAGCCCCGGGAACACCACCGGCACCCAAGCCCCCAACGACCTTCCCCGACCGATGCGGGTAGCCGCCAAGTACGTCATGCCCGCCCTAGGTCTCGCCCACAAACTCGACGTGGGAGCGAAGCGGCTCGTCGACGGCGTCACCGACCCAACCCTGTCCAGCGGCGTGTTCTACGCCAGCGCGGCCAACACGCTTAAGGGTCCGTTGGTCGACCAAGCGGACATCTTCCCCGACCTGGCCAACCCGTCCTTCCAGGACCACGCCAACGAGGCCATCCACCGCTTTATCACCTAAAGACATTCGCGTAAACACTTTAAAAATCCAGAAGAGCGACCTCATGAGCACCACTGACCTCGCGGGTACCACCTGGACTCTCCATAGCCACCCACGACGGCGACTGATGTGATCGCACTCCCTAGAAACCGTCAAGCGACACCTGAAGCCGATCTGTCAGCGATCACCAGAACCTAGGCATTCTGGCTGGGCACCAGCCGGACCGGCCAGACGGTGAGCTTCTGGATCGACACCACCACTGTGCACCTGAGCATCGGCGGATGGCGGATCAAAACCGTGCCGTCCCGCCTGTCCTGCGTCGGCCTCGCCCGGCTCCGCAACGCTGGTGCCCGTCCGGCCGGACCGCCCCCGGCCGGGCCTGCACCCGGACCGCTAGCAGCGACCAGCTGCGTGGAGGTGCAGCGGCTCGTCAACGCCGCCGGGATCATCACCCTCGGCAACCAGGCCATCCAGGCCGGCTTCCCGATGGCGGGGCAACGAGCCCGCATCCGCCTGGACGGGCAGGTCATGCACGTCATCACCCAGGACGGCGTCCTGTGGCGCAGCCTGCCGTGCCCCATCCCGCCCGGCCAGCGGCACAAGCTCCAGGGCGTCCGCCTCGCCGGGCCAGAACCACTCCCGCCACAGGCCCAGACCGTCCAGCGGAAGGTCTCCAGCCGCGGCAGCATCCAGGTCGCCAGGCAGCGCATCCAGGCCGGCTTCCCCCACGCCGGCAAGATTGTCACCATTCAGCCCGGCGACACCAGCTTGCGCATCATCGACCAGCACGGCGAGCTGATCACCGCCGCCCCCGGAAACGGCACCGGTGAGATCAGCCGGTTCAAGGCCTTCCGAAGCAGGAAACCACGATGACCAGCCCGGCAATGAGCACACGCGGCACCGCGGAGGCGGCGATTCCATGGCCGCAGTAACCCTGAACGCCAATGACGCAGCCGAGCTGGCGGAGATGCTGCAGTTCCTCGCCGGCTGGCTGAACCGTGATCCCAGCCGCCCCGGCGCGTCGCTGGAAGACTTCGCCGGCCACCCGGCCTGCAACACCTGCCAGCTGCGCGAGGACCCGGACCGGTTCATTTCCCTGCTCGGCGGCAGCGACGGCGAATCCCTCTCCGGCCCGCCACGGTGACAGCCGGGAGCCTGCACCGCTGACCCGGCCAGCCGAGGATACGCCGGGCCTTCACGGCGTCACCGTCGTTCGTCCTCGCGCTGGCGCGCTGCGGGCGCTCCACGCTGACCCCGGCTCCGGCTCCAGCGTTGACCGGCAGCCATCCGGGAAAGCACCAGACCGGCTAACGCGCGCAAAGCGCTGGCGCCCCCGTGATGGGCTAGACAGATCGGCAGACCATGGTGAAGCTGAGCGTCATTGGAGCACCGCCATCACGTAGTCATGGAGGTCATCTGTGGCGCCCCGGTGACCAAGGTCGCCTGCCTCAATCACGCCACGGTCGCACCGCCCGTGGCGGGCGTTCCCGTGCGTTGCGCTCAGGTGACCCGCGCGGTGACCAGGGTCTCCACGTTGTAGGGCCGCAAGCCATCGGTCCGGCCGGCGAAATACCGCTGTTCGAGGTCTGCACGTGCTGGATGGTCGACGACCTTCAGCCCGCACCGGCTGATCAGCCGCTCGATCTCGATGACCGGCCAGCCGGGCTGCAGCGGCTCGCCAACTGAAGCCGCGAGCGGGGCGTAGATCCGGATGAACTCTCTGCCGACGCCATCGAGCACCGACTCCTCGGCCCGGTAGGAGAACACCACCTCCGAGCCAGGGGCAGCCCCCGCAGTCGTGCGCAACGTCGACTCGATCGCCTGCGCGGTCAGATAGGGGGCAACGCCGGTCCAGGAGAACAGCGCCGGCTGGCCCCAGCCGAACCCGGCCGCGCGCAAAGCGTCCCGAAGAGGCCCGGCCTCGAAATCAACCGGGACGAACACCTGCGAGTCACTGAGCGGAAGCGCGAGGTCCCCGGCCCGCTCCAGCTTCCAGGCCTGGGAGGCAGGGTGATCAACCTCGAACACCCTGACGGAGCGGAGCAGGTCCGGGCGCCGCCACGCGAACGAGTCAAGCCCCGCGCCCAGGATGACGTACTGCGTGAAGGCGCCAGCAGCCAGCCGGTCCTCGGCATACCGGCTGCGGGCGCAGACAGCCGCGCGAGACTCGCGAACGACCTGGCCGGGGAACAGCGGATTTACCTGGCCGCGTAGCTCCTGCCACACCGGGCCCACGAGCACCAAGGCCAGAGCGTCGTCCAGCACCCACGGCGGCGTCTCCTCCACGCGAAATAATCCCCGCGACACCGCCGCGAACATCGCCGTCCTGCTCGGTGCGGCCTCCACGTGCCCTCCCTGCGATAATGCGACCACTCCATGCCGGGCCTGGCGCTGCCCGGACTGCGCACTCACATGATGCGCCTGAAGCGCCCGGACTCTCCATAGCCACCCACGACGGCGACTGATGTGATACGCACTCCCTAGAAACCGTCAAGCGACACCTGAAGCCGATCTGTCAGCGATCACCAGAACCTAGGCATCCGCCACCGGGCCCTTACAAGGCGTCTGACTGAACTTCTCCGCGTATTCCCCGGAACCAGCCATGGACGTCCGGACTGGGCTGGACACAACCGGACACCTGATAGGGCGACCCGCGAAGTTATTTCCGCAGGCCACAGACTGTTCCTGATGCACAAAGCGGAGGGCGTGGGATTCGAACCCACGAGCAAGGTCACCCCTGCTAGCGGTTTTCAAGACCGCCGCCATCGGCCACTAGGCGAGCCCTCCTAGCTGCGGCAACACCCGGATCGGGTCCGCCATGCGGCCCGGTGGTCCGTGGCTGGTCCGCAGCCTCGATACTAGGTCCGCCTCGGCAGCCCAGCGTCGGCTCTTAGCCTCTCATACCCGCTCGCCCTCCAGCGCCGCGTAGTCCGTACGGGTGGACGGTCACCGGGCCATGCCGAGGGCGGCACGCAAGCCTCCGTCAGGCTGGCGGCTGGGATCGGGGGACGGGCGGGACAGGTCACGGATGCACGGGGGCCGGCCGCTGCAGGGCACGGCGCGGCCACGCGAAGCCATCGCCAACGGTGGCCGCGAGCCTCAGGTACGCCTCGGTTGTCGCCGGGCTCAGCTGTTCGAGCTCGACCTCGGCGCCCTCCTCCAGGTGGCCATCGTACGGAATGCGGACGACGGCGCGGCAGCGGGCGGCGAAGTGCTGCTCCAGGCGGTCCAGATCCACGGTGCTCTTGCTGCGCGGGCGGACCGTGGAGAGCACGACCACCGCGTTCCGTACCAGGTCGCCGTAGTCGTGGGCGTCCAGCCAGTCCAGGGTCGCGCTGGCCGAGCGGGCCCCGTCGACGGATGGGGAACTGACCAGGACGATCTGGTCGGCCAGGGTGAGCACGCCGGTCATCGCGGAATGCAGCAGGCCGGTCCCGCAGTCCGTGATGCAGATCGAGTAATAGTGCTCCAGCACGCGGGCCACGTCACAGTAGTCCGCCTCGCTGAACGCGACGGACACGGCAGGATCGCGGTCGGACGCCAGCACCTCCAGCCGGCTGGAGGCCTGGGAGGTGAAGGCCCGTACGTCCGCGTACCGGTGCACCTGCTGCCGTTCGTTCAGCAGATCCCGGACCGTGGCCGACGTCTCCAGCCGGACCTTGTCGGACAGCGTGCCCCGGTCGGGGTTCGCGTCCACGGCGATGATCCGGTCGCCGCGGAGGGTGGCGAGCGTCGCCCCCAGCCCGACGGTCGTCGTCGTCTTACCGACCCCGCCCTTGAGACTCATCACCGCGACCCGGTGGTGGCCGCCCGCGACCGGCGTCCGGGCGCGCCAGATGAGCTCACGGCGGCGTTGCGAGCTGGCCGACTCACCGACCCGGACCAGGCCGCCGGTGGCCTTGAAGATGGTCCGCCGCCAGCCGGCGCCCGGGGCCGGGCGCCTGCCCTGAAGCAGCGCCTCAGCAGTCAGGCTGTCCGCCGTCTCGTGCTCCTGCATGCCCTCGGCGTCGGCCGCGGCCAGCGGCGGATAGTCCTCGCCGTCATCGTCGCGGTCCGGCATCATGCCGTCCGGTGCGCCGCGCTGGGCACTGGCTGGATGCGGGCGGCCCGGCTGCCCGGGCCCGGGGGGGCCGGCGGGCCCGGGGGGCCCCGGGGACACGGGGCCCAGAGGTCCCATCGCGCCGGATGGGGCGGCGCCGGGCGGCGGATAACCACGGCCAGGCACTGTCCGGCCGGGCGGCGTCCCCAGTGGCGGGGGGCTGGCGGGCGGAGGGCTGGCTGGGGAGGCGTCCGCGGGGTCCGGGCCGCGCAGGCCGGTACTCCGCAGGCCGTTCTCCGCGGCCACGGCCCGGTGCTGGCCCGCCATCCCCTCGTTCCGGCGGTGCCCGCCGCCCGGCCGGCCGCGGCCTGGCGCCGAAGCCGCCGCTGGCCCGCGCTCCTCCTGCCCGGGAGCATCCTCCCGGTACCCGGGCGGCTCGTACGGCTCGTTGCGGTAGCCCTGTCCGGGGGTACCCAGATCGGGGAGCGGCTCGACCGGAGGCGGCGGCGGCGCGAATCCGTAGGCCTGCGGAGAGGGCAGCCCGTAATCGGTCAGCGCGTCCTCCCCCGCGCCGTCGTCCTCCCCAGGGCCGTAGGGCCGGTAGACGGGGTAGGGCGACACACCGCCGTAACTGCCGCGGGCGGGACGGGCGCTTTCGGGCTCGTCGTCCGGCACGGGCGGATAGGGCGACACTGGCGGGTAGCCGTGTTCCGCGTACCCGGCCCGCCCCGGCTCCGGGACGTCCGGGGGCTGCCCGCCGGCGCCCAGGCCGTTTGCGCCGGAGCCGGAGCCGGACACGGCGGCCTGGCCAGGCTCATCGTGCCCCGGGACTGGGCCCGCGCCGGGGTCCGCGGGACCGGGGTCCGCGGGACCGGGGTCCGCGGGACCGGGGTCGGCGGGACCGGGGTCCGCGGGACGGGAGCTGGCCGCGGCATCAGGCTCGCCGGACACGCCCGGGTAACCTCCGTTGGCCGCCGGCCGGTAGGGCGGCGGTCCCTGCGGGTGGACCGAGGAGAACGGGTTGGGGCCGGGCGGCAGGAACGGCTCGAAGTCGTCGTCCTGGCGGTCGTCTGCCTGCTCTCCGGCGGCCGCCGCTGCCCTGCCTGGGCTGCCGCTGTCCGCGCCGGGGTTTCCGTGCTCCGCCTGCGTCGCCGGTGCCCCGGCAGGCATGTCCGCACGCGTGCCTTCGGCCGCCCCGGCAGGCGTGTCGCGGTCATCGGTCGCCACAGGTCGCTCCCCCGGTTCTCAGAGGTGGGAAATGTCAACCCCCGTACGGCAGGGTCTGTTGCCTACAGCGGAAGCCTAGGCTAACGACGTCGGTTGCCATAGAGCGTCGGTTGCCATAGAGCTAGGCATTCATTACCCGCCGTTGCAACCTATACCGGGACATTACACACAGGAGTGAAATATGCGGGCCGTGCTTGTCACTGAGCCTGGTGGGCCAGAGGTACTGGAATGGCAGGAGGTACCGGATCCCGAGCCGGGCCCCGGTGAGGTCCTGATAGACGTGGCGGCCGCGGGCCTGAACCGGGCCGACCTGCTGCAGCGTCAGGGCCTGTACCCGCCGCCGCCCGGGGTGCCGCCCTACCCGGGCATGGAATGCTCCGGCCGTGTCGTGGCCACCGGCGCGGATGTGACCGGATGGAAGCCGGGCGACGAGGTGTGCGCTCTGATGGCGGGCGGCGGGTACGCGGAACAGGCCGCCGTCCCGGCCGGGCAGCTGCTGCCCGTCCCGGACGGGCTCAGCGTCGTGGACGCGGCGGCGCTGCCCGAGGCCACCTGCACCGTGTACTCGAACGTGTTCCAGGTGGGCGGGCTCACCGCTGGGGAGACGCTCCTCGTGCACGGCGGCGCGAGCGGGATCGGCACCGTGGCCATCCAGCTGGCCAAGGCGAACGGTGCCCGGGTGATATGCACGGCCGGGACGGCGGAGAAGCTGGCCCGCTGCCGCGCCCTAGGCGCTGACGTCGCCATCTCCTACCGCAACGAGGATTTCGTCGAGGTCGTCAAGGACGCGACCGGGGGCGCCGGCGCGGACGTGATTCTCGACATCATGGGCGCGAGTTACCTGGCCCGCAACCTGTCCGCCCTCGCGACCGGCGGGCGCCTGGTGATCATCGGCAGGCAGGGCGGGAATCGTGCCGAGCTCGACCTGGGCGTGCTGCAGAGCAAGCGGGCCGCCATCCACGCGACCACGCTGCGGGCCCGCCCGCTCGCGGAGAAGGCGGCCATCGTCTCGGCGGTACGGGAAAATGTGTGGCCGCTCGTCAGCGCGGGCACGCTGGTTCCCGTCATCGACCAGGTGCTGCCGATGTCCAGCGCCGCCGAAGCACACCGGATCCTCGAGGGTGGCGGCCAGACCGGGAAGCTGCTCCTGGTGAGATGAGAAGAGCCAGAACCGTAGCGGCCGCCGAGGCGGTCCCGCGGTCAGGACGGCGAATCAGTGCGCCAGACTAGAAAGATGAGCGACTGGATGAACGCAGACTCCGGAAACCGTCCCAACGTGGTGGTGGTCGGCCCCGACGGTACACCGGTCGGGGCTACCCCGTACGGCGAGGCCGGCGAGGACGCCGAGCAGACGGGCAGCTCGGAGCGGCCGGTCACGGAAATGGTTGAGCAGCCGGCCAAGGTCATGCGGATCGGCAGCATGATCCGTCAGCTGCTGGAAGAGGTCAGGGCCGCCCCGCTGGACGAGAAGAGCCGGGCCAGGCTCAGGGAGATTCACGAAAGCTCCATCAAGGAGCTGGAGGACGGGCTCGCGCCGGAACTTGTCGAAGAGCTGGAACGGCTGTCCCTGCCCTTCGCCGAGAACGAGCTGCCCAGCGAGGCCGAGCTGCGGGTGGCACAAGCGCAGCTGGTCGGCTGGCTGGAAGGGCTGTTCCACGGCATCCAGACGACGCTGTTCGCCCAGCAGATGGCCGCGCGGGCACAGCTCGAGCAGATGCGGCGGGCGCTCCCTCCGGGCCTTTCCCAGATGCCGGGTGAGGACGCCGGACGGCCTGGCCCGCCCGGCGCTTCCGGGCCCTACCTGTAGGGGCCGGGCGGCCTGGCTCGCGTCAGCGGCCGCCGCGGAGACGGGCGAGCCATTCCGCCGCGGCGGCGAACTCGGGATCGGATGTGCCGCGCGGCATCTGCGTCTGCCCGCCGTCGCAGCGCGGGTAGCTGCCGAGGAACCTGACATCGGCGCAGAGCCGCCGCAGGCCCATGAGGGCCTCGCCCACCCGCGCGTCCGCGACGTGCCCCTCGCAATCGATGAAGAAGTAATAGCGGCCGAGCCCGTCACCGGTCGGCCGCGACTGGATCGTGGTCAGATTGACCCCGCGCACCACGAATTCGGTGAGGATCTCGGTCAGCGCGCCCGCATGATCGGCGGCGAGGAACGCGGCCAGGGACGTGCGATCCGCGCCGGTCGGCGCGGGCAGCCTGGCCGCCGGGCCCACCACGACAAACCGCGTCACGGCGTTGTGCCGGTCGTGGATGTCGTGGGCCAGCACCTCGAGCTCGTACCGGGCGGCGGCGAAGGCCCCGGCCAGGGCCGCATCGATCTTCCCTTCGGAGGCCTGGCGGGCCGCCTCCGCGTTGGAGGCGGCCGGCACCCACTCGGCGTCCGGAAGATGACTGGTCAGCCAGCGACGGCACTGCGGCTGGGCCTGCGGATGACCGCCGACCGTACGGACGTCCGCCAGGCGGGTTCCCGGCCTGCCCAGGAGGGCGAAGGCGATGGGCAGCTGCAGCTCGGCCTGGATCAGCAGATCGCCGCCCGCGGTCAGATCGTCGAGGGTGGCGGTGACAACGCCTTCCACTGAGCTCTCGATGGGGACCACGGCCCGGTCGGCCACCCCGGCCCGGACCGCGGCCAGTGCGGCCTGGATCGTCGGGCAGGGCACCGGCACCGCATGCTCGGCAGCGTCCAGCGCACGGAAGGCCGCCTCGGTGAAGGTGCCTTCAGGTCCCAGATATGCGTAACGCTCGGCCATAGTCCCCTGATGCTAGCCCGGTGCCGCCGCAGCCCTGGTATGTGCTCGTATACGGCTGTATAGGATTCGCGCCATCCACACCTTAGAGAGATCTAGAACCGCCGATGGGCGCGGTCCGCTGTCCTCCGGGCAGGCCGGGCCGGCCGGGACGGGCAGGCGCCGGGTGGGGAGATGCGGCCTCCAGGGCGTTGGGCAGGCCCGCGCCCAGCCGCGCGGAACGGACCGCCTGCTCCTCTTCCGGTGACAGCTCCTGCGCGCCGGCCCCCGCGAGGACGACCTTGGCGTACGTCCGCGTCTCTGAGCGGCCGTTGATGGAGCTGAGCACCACCCCGTCACCGGCCGCGTTGAGCAGGGCGACCGAGAACGAGAGCTGCCCGGACATCTCGTACAGCGCGTCGTAGCGGACGACGGCCAGATCCCTGATCGCCCGCGGATCGGCCGTGCCCCGTGACCCGGCGCTTCCGTCGATCAGCCCGGCGCACTCGGCCACGGCCCGCGCGGCGTGCCGCCGGGCGCTGGCGGCCAGCAGAATCCCGGAGGCCCCGGCGAGCAGGCCCAGCGCCGCACACAGCTCCGTAATCACGTTCCGCACTATATCGATTACTATTTGTTTAGGTGCTCACATCAGCTGACGGGCCGCGAGCCGGGACGCCGGGCCCGGCATCCCCTTCCCCCGGCAGCAGCGCGGCCGTCCCGTCCTCGCCTGCGCTGGGCCTGTCGCCGGGCGCGTAGCAGTCAGCGCTGGTCTTCCGCATCCGCGCGATGACGACGATGAGCACCGCGGCCGCGATACCGAAGGCATCCTCGACGATCCGGCTGAGCAGCCGGGGGACCCCCGGATGGGACAGCAGCGAGTGGCCCCACCAGGGAATGGTGAGCCAGAAGAAGACCGCCGTCCCGGCCGCCGTCGCCGCCCGCCGCGGCAGCCGCCCGTCCCCCGCGATGACGCCGATCGCGATGATCACCATGAGGAAGTAGTGAATCCAGGCGACCGGCGAGATCAGGACCTCCAGCATGGCGGTCACGGCGATCCCTGCCATCTCGGCATGCTGCCGGGAAAGACGGCCGGCGAGGGCGAAGCCCGGGATCGCCACGGCGAGAGCGAGCACCACCCACACCGCCCCGGGCGGGTGGCCGGGCAGGAAGAGCCGGAGCAGAAGCCCTCGCAGCGACTGGTTCTCGGTGCCCGCGTTGTTGCCCAGCCGCCCCGAATCGAAGATCGCGCTCGTCCAGTACGTCACCGAGTCGCGCGGAAGCAGCAGGTAAGCGCCTGCGGTCCAGGCCACCGCGGCCAGCAGGGCGGTGCGCGCGGACCGGTGCCGCCCGCTGACCCACAGGTAGATGATGAACACGCCGGGGACCAGCTTGATGGCGGTGGCCAGCCCGATCAGGGCACCCCGTGGCCAGCGTGGCCGCGCTGCTGCGCAATCGGCCACGACCATGGCCGCCAGCACCGCGTCAACCTGGCCGAACCGCATCTCGTCCCGCATCGGGAACAGGTACGCGCCGGCGCAGAAGATCGCGGCGAACGCGACCGGCGCGAGGGGACCGGCCCGGCGCAGCAGCGGGCGGAACGCGTAGCCGATGATGACCGCGAGCGGCACGTAGACAAACGCGACCCAGACCAGCTGGGCAGCCGGCCAGGACAGCACGGCGAGCGGGACGGCGAAGATCGCGGCCAGCGGTGGATAGGTGAACGGGAGCAGCTGGGGGGGCTGAGTGAGCACGCTGTAGAGCGGCTGGCCGCGAAGCACGGCGAGGCCGCCGGTCCGGTAGACGTCCAGATCGACGAGCCGCTGATCGGGCGGGCTGGTCAGGTAGCCGTGGACGATCGGCGCGACGGCGGCAAGCGCCGCCGCCCACGCCAGCACGGCGAGGAGCACCGTCAGCCACGGCGGCAGCCCCGCCACCCGCCCGGCCAGCCGGCCTGGGCGCGGGGCCGGCCCGGCGGCGGGCGGCGCCGCGGAGGCACTGGTCATCCGGCTCTTCCTCGCTCCGCGGCCGGCTGCCGCGCCGAGGGCGGGGACGGCGGCCCGGACGCAACGGCGCCGCCCGGCTCCGCGTGCCCGCCCGGGCCAGGTGATGCCGCCCGGCCGCGCCGCATGCTCAGCGCCACCCAGATGGTCACGACCGCGAGAACGGCCGGCGTCACTCCCGTCCGGACCACGGACTGAAGCCAGCCCAGGCCGGCCGGCATGACCACCCCGGCGACCCGGGCCGGCAGGTAGCCGAAGGCGAGCGCCGCGGTGCGGGCCAGCAGCAGCCCGTCCAGGCTGGAGGCGGCCACCAGCGGCAGCAGCGACCAGGCGAGCGCGTCGTACCAGGGCAGCACGTACGGCCACGCGAGCAGCCAGGCCAGCGCGAACGCGAGTGCCGCCCGGCCGGCCAGTCCCGCAGGCGCGGCCGCCGGATCGGCCGCGGACCCGGCACCCTCATCGCCACCGTCACCGCCGGATGGGTTGCTGTAACGAACCGGCCTTCGCCACGGGCCCCTCGGCGGCGCGCCGGGCAGGCCGCGCAGCAGCAGGACGGCCAGCACCGCCGCGAGCACCACGGCCGCGGTCTTGACCACGTCGTCGGCGGTCGCCTCGCCGACGCCCAGGTGCAGGAGAGTGCGGACGATCCGCCACGGTGAGCCGATGGAGACCATGCTGCTGGCCTGTACGGTCTGGCGGAAGCCGTCCCGGCCGCCGATGGCGAGCGCTGCCCCGGCGATCACCGCGAACCCGGTGACCAGGCCGCCCGCGACCACAGCGAGGAACGGCCACCGCGTTCCCGGCGGCCGCGTCCGGCAGGCCTGCACCGCCGCGACGGCCAGGCCGGCGCCCAGCAGCGCGATCGTCACCTTGACCGCGAACCCGAGCCCGATCAGCGCGCCGGCGGCCGCCGCGCGCAGCGCCATCCGGGAGACCGTCCCGCGGGCGGCCCGGGTACCGGCGCGGGGCGCGGCGCTCACGACCGGGCTGAAGACGGCGACCGCGGCCACGCCGAAGAACACGGCCTGGCTGTCCACGTGCGCACCGGACACGAGGACCTGGAGCAGGAGCGGGTTGCACGTCCACAGCAGGGCGGCGCGGATCTGGCGGCGCCGGTCGCCCCGGCCCAGCCGGTGCAGCAGCAGGCCGGTGCCGCCGAAGGCGGCCAGGTTGAGCAGCGACAGAACGAAGACGGTGAGCCGGGCCGAGGTGCCGCCGATGAGGGAGGCGAGGGCCTGGCCGCCGGTCGCGACGGTCCCGTAGTCCGAGGGGGTGGTGTACCAGTCCTGGACGGCGCGGGCCACGGGGTCCCCGAGCCGGGCGAGCACGTCGGGCCCGATGGCGTAGGGGTTGTGCCCGGTCACCAGCATCCGGCCGTAGGCGGCGTAGCTGAGCGGGTCCGAGGAGCCGAAGGGCGGGACAATGGTCAGCGCCGCCGCCGCGATGAGGCCGGCCAGCAGGATGGACCGGGCGGGGATGACCCAGCCGCGCCGCATCGCGCTCATGGTGAGCGCGAGCCCCATCGTTCCGGCCGCGATCGCGGCACCGGTCAGCGCGACCGCCGGGTAGGGGGAAAGGTGGGCGCTGAAGGCCCACGGGGGCTGGCCCGGCCGCCCCGGATAAGGCGGCTCCATGACGGAGGTCCCGGCCACGGCGACCACGAACGTCAGCGCGATACTGACGCCGGTGGCCGCGAGACCGGCCCGCCCGGCGCGTTCCGGCCGCTGCCCGAAGGCCGGCCGCTGGCTCATCGCCGCGTTGCCAGCGCCCTCGCGACGTCGGCCAGCTGCCGTGCCCGGTGGAGCTGCGACCGCAGATCGGTGCCGGTCGCACGGTGCGCCAGCGGGACCTCGACCTCGGTGATGCGCAGGCCCTTGCGCGCCAGGTCGATGGTGAGAGCGGTTTCCACGCCGAATCCCGCGGCCAGCGGGCGGGCCGCCTCGAACGCGGCCCGGGTGAGGCAGCGCTGTCCATTGAGTGGCTGGGCCGGCGCCCATCCGATGGCCCGGCGGATGCCCGCGGCAGACAGCCCGACCACCAGGCCGTGGCCGCCCAGCTTGACCGTGGAAGAGAAGGCGGCGATCGTCATGTCCGCCCGCCCGCCGGTGACCGGTTCGGTCAGCGGGCCCGCGAATGCCGCGCTGGTGCCCAGGTCGGCGTCGAGAAACAGCAGATGACGCGGGCTGGCGCGGTGCTCCCGCTGGTCGAGGAGGCGGATCGTCTCGGCGCCGGTTTCCATGGCGGCGGCCTTGCCCCGGGTGCGCGCATGCCGCATGACGGTGGCGCCGGCCAGCTCCGCCGCCCGGAAGGTGCCGTCCCGTGAGCCGTCGTCCACGACGAGGACCAGGCCGGCGCCGGGCAGCCCGCAGGCCGCCGTGACGGTATCCCGGATCCGGTCGGCCTCGTCCTTGGCGGGAATGACCACGGCGATCTCACCGGCCGGCCGTGCGTCGCCCTTCGGCAGCATGCGCTAGATCCTAGGGCATGAGGTCAGGGGCTACTGGCCGGAAGCCGCGACGGAGTCGTCCAGCACCGTGAAGACCGAGTCGAGGCCGGTCACCTGGAGGATCTTGCGGACCGCGGTCCGGGGGGCGGCGAGCTCAAGCTGGCCGCCCCGCTCACGGGCCCGCCGGAGCGAGGAGAGCAGGACGTTCATCCCGGTGGAGTCGCAGAACACCACGCCGGACATGTCAACGATCACATGCGCGGGCCGGTCGTCGGCCAGCACGTCGACGAGCTCACGGTGCAGCCGGGGCGCGGTATAAAGGTCAATTTCGCCCGATGCGATCACAATGGTGTGATCACCTTGAGACCGGCTCGAGACATTGAGTTCCACGAGCGAACCATACCGTCATCTGATCGCCGGGGCCACACAGTCGGGACGCGCTCGTGCGATCTGCCAGCGGCTTATCCTCCCGGCGGGGACAGCAGCCGGGGAAAGCCGCGGGGAAAGCACTGGTCAGTCACGCGTCCGCCACGGATCGCTCGTTACCGGCAACCGGGTCCGGGACCGGGATCACCGGCGGCGCGACCGTCTCCCGCACATGCGGGGCGGCGAGGACCGCCCATACGGTCGTCTCGCCCTCGTCACGCAGCACGCCCCAGCGGGCGGACAGCGTTTCCACGATCCCGAGCCCGCGGCCACCGGGCGCGGCCGGGGAAGCCTGGGTGACCCGGGGCATCGGGCCGCCGCCCGCGTCGCTGACGGCAACGCGCACCGCGTCATCGTTCAGCGTCCAGGCCACCCGCACCGTCGAGCCCGGCAGCGGCGCCGCATGCCGGATCGCATTGCTCAGCAGTTCGCTGACGACCAGCGCGGCGTCGCCCACGGCGGATTCGTAGATCCCTGCCGACGCCAGGTCGGCCGTCAGACGGCGCCGGGCCACCGCGACGCTGGACGGCGTATACGGAAGCAGTACGACTGCCGCGTTACCCACCTCCTTGTGACCCGTCCCGCCCAAGCGATCAAACGAACCCGGTACGAGCGGAAAAATGCCCCGCGCGACAGGCCGGGAAACCGCAACAGTCACATTTTGTAGCCGATAAGCGGGCCGGCCCACGGTGTCTTCCTGGCTGGCGCAGATAAAGGCCACATATAGTAACGGCTGCTATTCGGATAGGCAGCGCGGCAACCCGAACGCGCCAGTCCCGGCCAGCCCGTAGGCTTGCCCATATCCCCGGGACGCGGAAGCGAGGTAGGCCGTGGCAGAGCAGCCGATGGTCGTTGTCGACGATCTGCACATCGTGTACCGCGTCTACGGCGCGGGCGGCAGCAAGGGCACGGCGGCGACCGCGCTCATGCGGGTGATGCGCCGGCAGAACCGCCCCGGGCTCCGCGAGGTGCACGCTATCCGCGGGATCTCGTTCATCGCCAACCGCGGCGACGCCATCGGGATCATCGGGCGCAACGGCTCGGGCAAGTCAACGCTGCTGCGGGCCATCGCGGGGCTGCTCCCCCCGGAGCAGGGCGCCGTGTACACCACGGGAGAAGCGTCGCTGCTCGGGGTCAACGCCGCATTGCTGGACGATCTCACCGGTGAGCGGAATGTCGTCCTTGGCTGCCTGGCGATGGGAATGAGCCCGCAGGAGGTCAAGAGCCGCTACAACGACATCGTGGAGTTTTCCGGTGTCGGTGATTTCATCGACCTTCCCATGCGTACCTATTCAAGCGGCATGGGATCGCGGCTGCGCTTCGCGATCGCCTCGGCCAAGAGCCACGATGTCCTGCTCATCGACGAGGCGCTGGCTACGGGCGATGCGCCTTTCCGGGCCAAGAGCCACAAGCGCATCGAGGAACTCCGCCAGGAGGCCGGCACGGTCTTCCTGGTGGCTCACAACCTCGGCGAGGTCGAAGAGACGTGCAACCGGGTCATCTGGCTGGAGCGGGGCGAGATCATCATGGACGGCGATGACGTCCCCAGCATCATCGACGCCTACCTGGACGCTTCCGGAGGCGACCGCCGCAGCCGTCAGCCCGTGTGACGGGCGTCCCGGAGCACGAGCCGCATCACCGTACCGCCCCCGGGCCGTGACATCGCGTTCACCTGCCCGTCCTGGGCCACGGCGAGCCGGCGGACAATGTAGAGGCCGATGCCGATGCCGCCGAACCGGCGGCGGTCGCCGGCCTCGCCCTGGAAGAACCGCTCGAAGATCCGCTCGTGGTCGCCGTCGGCGATGCCGATGCCCCGGTCTGCCACGGTCACCTCGACCTTCCCGTCCCGGGCCCGCGCCCGGACGGTGACCTGGCCCCCGCCGGGCGAGTACTTGAACGCGTTCTCCAGCAGCTGGCCGACGATAATGTCGGTGGCCATCGTGTCGCCGTAGGCGAGCGGCAGGTCGTCGGGGATATCGGCCACCAGCGTGTGCGTGTCCGACAGCGGCTGGAACGCGACCGCGGCGGCCCGCAGCAGCGCGCCCAGGTCGAACGCGCCGTTCCGGACGGGCAGCTGATCGGCCCCGGCCCGCGAGCCGAGCAGCAGCTGCTCAACCAGCCGGCCGAGCGAGCCCGCCCGTTCGGCGATCGTCTGCACCGCCGAGCGCCGGTCAGCGTCGGTCAGCTGGTCCCATCGCCGGGCCAGGGTGCTGGCGAACCCCTGGACCACGGTGATCGGGGTACGCAGCTCATGGCTCGTGGTGGCGAGGAAGAGGTCCTTGGCCTCCTCCAGCTCCTTGGCCGCGGTCACGTCGCGGAAGTCGATAACCCGCTCGTCACTGCCGGCCAGCGCGGTGCAGAGCACGTCCAGCCATCGGCCAGCCGGCAGCCGGTGGGTGAGCTTGGCCCCTGGTTCCGGCTGCGGGAACGGCGGCGGCTTGCCCATGGCGTCATCGGCCGCCACCCCGGTGAGCCGGTGCGCGGCCGGATTCCACTGCCGGACCATCCCTTCGCCGTCCAGTACGGCGATGCCGTCAGCGCTGCCGTCGATGACCGCCCGCTCGTGCTCTCGCTGCCGCAGCGCCTCCTCGAAGGCCATCGCGTTGGTCAGTGCGACACCGGCGTGCCCGGCGAGCAGCTCCAGTAGCTCCAGTTCCACGTGGCTGAGATTGCGCCGGCTGTAGAGGGCGTACAGCGCGCCGTAGGGACGATCACCCATGTGCGACAGGCTGAGGGCGATGGTGTGCAGGCCCGGCAGGGCGGACCAGATCAGGTCGTCGAAACCGCCGGAGTCGCCGGTGGTCATCATGACCGTCTTGCCGGACCGCATGAGCTCGCCGACCAGGCTGGTGGACAGGACCGCGGTTCGCCCGCGCAGCCGGGCCGGCAATCCCGAGGTGCTGACCAGCCGGAGCATGCCGTCCTCGATGAGGACGAACCCCCCGGCGTCGGCACCGGTCAGCTCGCGCAGGCTGGCCGCGATGCGGTCGAGTACCGCTTCCAGGTCCCGCTGCGCGTTCATGTCGGCCACGACGTCGCCCAGCCTGCGCACCACGCGGGCCCGCTCCGCCATGTAGTGCCGTGCCACGTCGTCCTCGCCGGCCTGATGGCAGACATTGACCCAGCCGGTCACCTCGCCGCCGGCGCCGAGCAGGGCGCTGGTGTCGATCCGGACGTCCAGCATGCCGCCGTCCTTGCGGATCCGGCGGGTCGCGAAGGAGATCTGGCCCCCGCCACGGAGCCGTTCCAGCACGGCATTGTGCTCGGCCTTGAGCTCTTCCGGGATGATCGGCGGCTCCAGGCCGATCACCTCGGCCGCCGCCCAGCCGAACATCCGCTCCGCGGCCGGGTTCCACAGCAGCATGGTCCGGTCGGTACCGAACGCGACGATCGCGTCGGCCGCACATTCAATGACGGCGCGGGCGGTGGCATCGACCGTGTTCCGGCCTTCTGGCCGGCTGCCGGGACGTCCGCCCGGCTCGGGCCGGCCGGCCGGGGGTCGGCGGGCAGGCTCATCGTGTCCGCGGGCTCTGTCACCACCCCCTCATGGTGCCACCTGATCAGCACTCCGGGTCACCAAAGCTAAGGTGAAGGGCCCCGGGTTGAGCAGGCCGCCAGGCGGCACCGGGCCCCAGGTAGCGGCACTGGTAAGATATTTGTTTGTCCAAAACAAACTAAATGCAGGAATGAGCGGCCTCGTACCGGGCATACGTACCGGTAATAAGCAGGTTGCCACGCGGAGTCACCCGCACCCGGCGGTGCGGCCCCGCAAGGACGCGGACATTGGACCAGGCAGAGTCGTATCCTCCGCCCGGCCAGCCTGAGCGGCGGCGCGGGCGGCCCGAAGACGCCCGGAAACGCCTGGAGCATCCGGTCGTCGTGGGCTACGGCGGCTCACCGGCCAGCCGCAACGCGCTCGCCTACGCGGCCGGTGTGGCCCGGCGCCTGGGCCGTCCCCTGCTCGTGGTGCACGTGTCGCCGACGGGCATGTACTGCGAGCCGCTGACCGGCCAGGTGATCGGGCTGCCCGCGCACACCGGCGACCTGGAAAAGTGGCTGCTGTCCGAGCTTGACCAGGCGACCGATCCCACCGGCCTCGAGGTGCACGTGCTCACGCGCCGGGGCAGCCCGGCACGGGAACTCGCGGCCGCCGCCGCCGAGCAGGGCGCGGACGCCCTCGTCATCGGCGCACCGTCCCGGACCTGGCGCCGCATGGCCGGCTCCGTTCCGGGCTGGCTCGCCCGGCACGCTCGCTGCCCCGTCATCGTCGTCCCCTGATCCGGCGGCGCTGACCGCCATACCGCGGCCGGGTCCTGGCGTGCCGGGCCGGCGCCGTTCAGCGGAAGTCGCGGCTGGGCGGGGCGGCCGCGACACGCAGCCGCCGGAGCCGGGTGGCGACCAGGTTGGTGGCCCCCTCGGTGCGCTCGACGCGGCCGTGGACGAGCAGCGCACCCGATTCCGCGCCCACCCGGCGATGGCGCTCCCACACCTGCGGCGGGCAGATGACGTTCGCCATCCCGGTCTCGTCCTCCAGGCTGATGAACACCACACCGCCGGCCGTGGGCGGCCGCTGCCGGTGGGTGACCAGGCCACCCACCACGATGGCGCTGCCCGCGGGCACGGTAGCCAGGGCCGCCACGGCCGCCACCCCCTGCTCCGCCAGCGCCAGCCGGATGTGCCGGAGCGGATGAGTGCCGAAAACACCCGTGGCCCACAGATCGGCGACGGTCTCCTCGGCCGGTGTCATGGCCGGCAGCACCGGGGCGGCCAGGCCGGGGGTGGTGCCCGGAAGCTGGGCGGGCCGGATACCCGCCGCGGCGCCCGCGGCCCACATCGCTTCCCGGCGGCCCACGCCGAAGCAGCCGAACGCGCCCGCGGCCGCGAGTGCTTCCAGGGCGGCCGCCGGGAGCCGGGTCCGGCGGGCGAAATCCTCCAGCCCGGCGTACGGGCGGCCGGCGGCCACCGCCGCGGCGGTGTCCGCGCCGAGGTTGCGCACCCCCCGCAGCCCGAGCCTGATAGCCGGCTGACGCTGGCCCGGCGCCGGCTGCCCCGCCGGGGAACGCGGCGGGGACGGCGGCGCCGGCGTCCCCCCGGACTCCAGCGTGGCGAGGTCGCTGCTGGCGTTGACGTCCACCCCGCGCACCTCCACCCCGTGCCGGCGGGCGTCACTGACCAGGCTGGCCGGGGAGTAGAAGCCCATGGGCTGGTTGCGCAGCAGCGCCGCGGTGAACGCCGCCGGATAGTAGTGCTTCAGCCACGCGCTCGCGTACACGAGGTAGGCGAAGCTGATCGCGTGGGACTCGGGGAACCCGTAACTGGAAAAGGCGAGGATCTTCTCGTAGACGTCCTCGGCGACCGGGCCGGGGATACCCCGCTGGGCCATGCCGTCCAGGAGCCGCTGGCGGAGCTCCTCGATACGCTCCGGCGCCCGTTTGGAGCTCATCGCCTGCCGCAGCCTGTCCGCTTCGGCCGGAGTGAAACCCGCGCAGTCGATGGCCAGCTGCATCATCTGCTCCTGGAAGAGCGGGACCCCGTACGTCTTGCCGAGCGCAGCCCGCATGGACTCGTGCGGGATCAGCCGTTCCTCGGTGCCGGCCCGGCGGCGCAGGTAGGGATGGACCGACCCGCCCTGGATGGGGCCGGGCCTGATCAGCGCGACCTCCACAACGAGGTCGTAGAACTTCTCCGGGCGCAACCGCGGCAAGGTGGACATCTGGGCCCGCGACTCGACCTGGAATACCCCCACGGTGTCCGCCGCCTGGAGCATCTCGTAGACGCCGGCGTCCTCCTGCGGGATCGAATTCAGGCTCCACTGATGACCGTAGTGGGTGCCGACGAGGTCGAAGCAGTCGTGCAGGGCCGACAGCATGCCCAGGCCGAGCAGGTCGAACTTGACCAGCCCGGCGTAGGCGCAGTCGTCCTTGTCCCACTGCAGGACGCTGCGGCCGGGCATCCGCGCCCACTCCACCGGGCACACCTCGCCCACCGGCCGATCGCAGATGACCATCCCGCCGGAGTGGATCCCCAGGTGCCGCGGCAGCCGCTGCATCTGCCCGGCCAGCTCCGCCACGTCGCCGGGAACGTCCGCGTCCGCCCCCGCGGCCTCCCCGGGACCGGCCCGCCGGGACCACGCATTCAGCTCTTCCGGAGGGTGGCCGAGCGCCCGGCCCGCGTCCCGCAGCGCCATCCGCGGCCGGTAGGAGATCACGTTGGCGACCTGAGCGGCCCGGTCCCGGCCGTAGGCCTCATAGACGTGCTGGATCACCTCCTCGCGGCGCCGGTGCTCGATGTCCAGGTCGATGTCGGGCGGCCCGTCCCGGCCCGCGGACAGGAAGCGCTCGAACAGCAGGCCGTGCCGGACGGCGTCCACGCTGGTGATCCCGAGCGCGTAGCAGACCGCCGAATTCGCGGCGGAGCCCCGTCCCTGGCACAGGATGTTCCGGTTCTCGCAGAACCGGACGATGTCGTGGACGAGGAGGAAGTACCCCGGGAACTGGAGTCCCCCGATCACGCTGAGCTCATGCTCGATCTGGCGGTAGGCCCCGGGCTCCCACTCCGCGCCCGGCGGCCCGTAGCGTTTCGGGGCCTGCTCAGCAACCAGCGCCCGCAGCCAGGACATCTCGGTGTAGCCCGCGGGAACGTCGAAGTCGGGCAGGCCTGGCGCGAGTACGCCGAAGTCGAACACGCAGGAGCGGGCCAGCTCCACGGTCTGCTCCTGGACCCCGGGGAAACGCCGCAGGCGGTGGCTCATCTCGGTGCCGGACCGGATGTACGCGGCGCCGGACGCGGCCAGCCAGCCGTCCATCTCGTAGAGGCTGCGGCGGGCGCGGACCGCCGCGAGCGCCTCCGCCAGCCGCGCTCGCGCCGGCGAGGCGTAGTGCACGTTGCCAGTGGCCACCACGCCGATCCCCGCGGCCCCGGCCAGCCCGGCCAGGGCCTCGTTCCGTTCGTCGTCGCCGGGCTGATCATGGAAGGTCAGCTCGGCCATGACGTTGCCGGGACCGAACATGCCGGTCATCGCGCGCAGTTCGGCGAGCGCCGCCTCCGGGCCTCCCGCGGCCAGGGCGGCGGGGACGGCGCCCTTACGGCAGCCAGTCAGCACCACCCAGTGCCCGTCGTGGGCCTCCGCGAGCGCATCGCGGTCATAGACCGGCCGGCCCTTTTCCCCGCCCGCGAGCTGAGCCGCGCTGATCACCGTGCACAGCCGCCGGTACCCCTCCGGATCCCGCGCCAGCACCAGCAGATGCTCCCCATCCGGATCAGGCACTCCACCCTGCTGCCGGGGCAGGCCCAGGCTGAGCTCAGCGCCGAAGACCGTCTTGAGCGGGGTTTCCCCCTGCTCCGCCTGGCGCGCGGCGGCCTGGGCAAACTGGGCCACCCCGTACATGCCGTCGTGGTCGGTGATGGCCAGGGCCTGCACTCCCTGACGGCATGCCTCGGCGACCAGCTCGGCCGGGCTGGACGCCCCGTCGAGGAAGCTGTAGGAGGAGTGGCAGTGCAGCTCCGCCCAGGGCATGGCGCCACCGGGAGTGTCCCGGGATGCGAACCGGCGCAGATCCGTCACCGGGAGATCACCGCCGTGGCGGCGGGTCACGTTCCCGGACAGGCGCCGCTCGAGCTCTCGCCAGGTGATCGGCGGGTTGTCCCAGCCCATGATCGTCGCCTTCCCGTGATTTACCGGCCGCCCCGGCCCTCAGTCGTATCTGGCCTCGATCTGCCAGCGGCCCCGCTCGATGGCGGCCAGCCAGGCGATGCCGTCCTCGGTGACCAGCTGGAACCGGGCCCGCCGGGTCGCGTGCCGCTCGTCCCACCACCGCTCGGTCACCGGCCACGGGCCCGCCCAGGCGGTGATGGCCAGCCACGGGCCGTTCCCCGTCGCCAGCGCGTCGGGAGGGGCGGATATGACGGCGCGGCCGGAGACCGTCACCGGTGTTCCGGCGGCGTCGATGACGTGGGCGGGCAGCGGGACCGGATACACCGTGGCCGGGGCCGGCGGGGGAATGCGCGCCGGCCACGGCCGGTCCGCCGGGAGGCGCGCGTCGCGTACGTCGCCGAACGGGACGAGCACCACCCGCTCGGCCGGCCCCCGGCCGCCCGCCAGCACCGGATGGGCCACCGACTCATGCCCGAGCATGGCCTGCAGCCGGACGGCGGCACGTTCCACCCGGTCGCTGACCAGCTCGTCACCCCACAGGCCGAGCTGGCGCCCCTCGTCGGGCACCAGCTGGTCGGGGATCAGGCGCAGCATGGCGACGCCGCCCGGGCTCTCTTCCGCCGGGCCGCCGTCCGCCCCGGCCCCGGCCGGATGCCAGCCGTCCAGCTGCCAGCGCACCCGCTGCGCGACCGCCAGCGCGGACAGCAGCCCGTCATGACGCCACAGCCGGGCGCTTTCCCGGCCGTCCGCCCCGGTCACCTCGACCCGGACACGGACACAGGACAAGCCGCGGGCCGCGAGCCTGGCGAGCATCTGCTCAGCGAGCCCCTTCGCCGCGAACACCACGGGCTCGGCGTACGCCGGCGGGTCGAATTCGAGCGCGGCGGAAAAGCCGGCCGATGGCGTGCCGGTGGCCAGCCGCCTGGCTTCCTGCCCACGGGCTACCCGCTGTGCGGCGGTCCCCTCGGCCCCGAACCGGCTCGCCACATCCCGGGCCGGAAGGGCGGCAAAGTCCCCCAGCGTCCTGATGCCCAGCCGGGTCAGCGGCCCGGCCAGCCCGGCGCCAGCGAGGAGGTGGACCGGCCAGGGGGCGAGAAACTGCCGCGTGCCACCCGCCGGGACCACGACAGCCGCGTGCTGCGGGCGAGCGGCCCGGGCCGCGAGGCACGCGGCGAACTGGCCGTCGGCGACCCCGGTGTGGCAGCCGAAGCCGTGCGCGGAAACGGCTTCGGCGATCCTCCGCGCGAGCGCTTCCTCGCCGCCGAAATACCGGCAGGCCCGCGGGCGCCGAGGACACACATCCCCGGCCGCAGCACCTCAACGACTGGGCAGAACTCTTCCACCGCCGTGACGACCCGGCCGAAGGCGCGCGTCTCGCTGCGGCCGGCCGCTTCGTCCGGCCAGTCCGGGCACCATACGGCCAGGATCCGGGCCGGGCGGCCCGTGCTCCCCGCGTTCACCGGGCGGCCCGTACCGCGGTGCCCATGCCGGTGGCCCGCCCGTCGCGGGCCGCCGCTCCCCCGGCCGCCCCGGGCAGGGCGGTGGCCGCCGTCTCATTGATGGTCACGGTGCCGTCGGGGGCGGGCAGCCACAGCCACCGCCGCCGCGGCCGGCCCGCCGCGCCCCGGCCCTCGGCCACCACCTCGGCAAGGCAGGCCTGCAGGCTCCCGTGCCCATGGCCGATCCCGGCCCAGAACCGCTGGGTCACCCGGAGCCTGACCGGCGCGCCTTCCCACTCGCCGGCCGCGATCAGCACCCCGCCGCCCCGCCGCGCCGCGCCCTCCAGCCGGCGGCGGGCCTGGGCCAGCGGCCGGCCCGGTGGCCGCACCACCACGATCTCGCACGCCTCCAGCATCGACGCCACCACCTGCGGCCAGCCCGGGCCAGGATCGGGCACCAGCATCATCCGGGCGGGTTCCGCCCCCATGCCCGCCGCCGCGACCACGCCCAGATCGGGTACGCCGGCCACGCCGCACCACGCCCCGGCCGCCGATGCGCCCGCTATCAGCGCCAGGCACAGGAGCCCGGACCGGTCTACCGTCATCACCGACCCCTCAGCCAGGCCACCCGCCGGGAGCAGTCCCGTCAGCGCGGGGAGCACCGGCAGGACCGCGGTACGGGGAAGTCCCTGCCCTGCGGTAAACGCAGCGTTACCAATTCCGGCGCCACCCGCAGCCTGCGGCAGATCCGGGGACAATCCCTGAAAAAGCCCCGTGACCTGGGAAATCTGTGCCCGCATGACTAATCAGTATCGAATTCATGTTCGATATGTCAAGAAGTCGTCTAGCTACAATATGTAATTGGAATCCCGTTCGACCGGGCCGGCTGACCAGCCCGGCGGCCGGCCCAGGACGGCGACGATCCGGTCGATCAGCGGCGTGCTCGCGGGCACGTCCAGCGCCGGGCCGAACGGTGCACCGGGGCGGGTCCGTGCGATGTCCGGGACCTGGCGGGCGACCTGCAGGGCGGCGTTCAGCACCGCCTCATCCAGCCGCAGCTCCGCGCCGATCGAGCGGGCGATCCTCCCTGACCGCAAAAGTAAGCGTGCACTTATCATAAGCATGAATTGATCATCTATCCAGCGGTATCGTCTGGCGGATGGGAGACGATGCGGAAAACGTGGCGCGCGCGCCACGCCGTCATGACCTCGCGGCGATGATCGTCCCGCTCGGGCGGGCCCTGGCCCGCGCGGAGGAACCCGTTCTGCGGGACTGCGGCCTGACCATGTGGGGCTATCGCGTGCTGCTGACCCTGGGCGCCCAGCCCGCGCGCAGCCAGGCCGCACTGGCCGGGCAGATCGGGGCGGACAAGACGCGCCTCATTCCCGTGCTCGACGACCTCCAGGAACGTGGCCTGATCGAGCGCCACCCCGACCCGGCGGACCGGCGCGTGCGCCTTCTCTCGGTCACCCCTGAAGGCCACCGCGTCTGCTCGTCCGCGCAGGCACGAATCCAGCAGCAGGAAGAAGAATGGCTGGCCGTGCTGCCGGCCGCCGACCGCCGCGCGTTTCTGCGCGCTCTCGATGTTCTTTCCGCAACAGAACGGGAAGAACTCAGCTAACTCACACGAAAGTACGAAAGCCTTACGTGTTCCCGCCACCTTGTTCCCGCCTGCCCTGTTCCGAGAAAGCGACCGGCGGTGATCACTCCACTACAGGCCCGTTCGGAACGAAAAGCACGGCGAGAACGCGGCCCAGCGGCGAGAACCACAACCAGCCACCGGAACTGAAATACGGCCAGCACCTAGCCAACGGCGAGAACCAGACCCGGCCACGGCCCACCAAACACGGCCGGTACCTGGCCAACGGCGAGAACCAGACCCAAGGAGTGCGCCACGCGGGGGGGTTCCGGGGTCGCACCCCCGGACCAGCACCGCGGATCATCGGGAAGGTGGTCGTAGACCACCGAACAGCACGAACTATCGCGTGGGCGAGGAGGGATTTGAACCCTCACGTCCTTTCGGACACACGGACCTGAACCGTGCGCGTCTGCCGTTCCGCCACCCGCCCCGGGCAGGCAGTAAGGCTAGCACGACCCCGAGCGCACTCATACCCCGGATACGATCAGATGCGAGTAGCGAAGGGAGGTGCCACGGTGGGAGTTCTGCAGCGCTTCGAGCGACGGCTCGAGGGCATGGTCGAGGGCGCCTTCGCACGGGCCTTCAAGTCTGAGCTACAGCCGGTCGAAGTCGCCAGCGCCGTGCAGCGGGAGATGGACGACAGAGCGGCGATCGTGGCGCAGGGCCGGACACTGGTGCCGAACGACTTCGTGGTCGAGCTGGCCGAGAGTGACCATGAGCGTCTTGACGTGTACGCCGACAGCCTCGGCGTGGAGCTGGCCAACCTGGCCCGGGACTATGCGAAGGAACAGGGCTACTCATTCGTCGGCCCGGTGCGGATGCGCTTCGAGGGCGTAGACGACCTGACGACGGGCACGTTCCGTATCCGGTCCGGGGTGATCCGCGGGTCGACCGTCGAGGGTGGCGAGATCCGCCAGCCGGCCAGCGACCTGCCCCAGCCGAGGGGCAGCGACTTCGCGGGGCGGCCCCGGCTGATCGTCTCTACGGGAGACCCGAACGGCGGCGCCCGTCAGCAGCGCAACTACGACCTCGTCACGCCGACCACCTTGCTGGGCCGCGGAACCGACTGTGACCTACGGCTCGTTGATCCGGGCGTGTCGCGCCACCATGCGGAGTTGCGGGTTGAGGGGGGCGAAGTCATCCTTGTCGACCTAGGCTCTACCAATGGCACGTTCGTCAACGGGCAGCCCATCAAGCACGTGGTGCTCACCGATGGCATGCAGATCACCTTGGGCCGGACGACGCTGGTCTTCCGCAGGGACAGCAGTTACTGAAGCCAGAGGCGAGGAACATCTCACTGGGATGAACGAGCTCACCCTCACCCTTATCCGGGTGGCCTTCCTAGCCGTGCTGTGGCTATTCGTGATCGCAGCCATCGGCGTCGTGCGGACGGATCTCTCGGGTAGTGCCGGCACCCGGCCGCGGGCCGCGCGCCGGCAGCCGCAGGCACCCCTTGCGGCGCGGGCGGCCAAGCCCGCCAAGCCGCAGCGGGCCCGGCGCGGGCAGCCTCATGTGCTTGTCGTGACGGCTGGTTCCCTGAAGGGAACGACCATTGATCTCAGCGAGCAGCAAATTACGCTTGGCCGGGCAAATGACGCTACGCTCGTCCTCAATGACGACTACGCTTCGAGCCGACACGCCCGGATTTTCCCGCAGGACGGGCAATGGATCGTTGAGGATCTCGGCTCAACCAACGGCACATATCTGGATCGTCAGAAAGTAACGCGGCCAACCCCCGTACCGGCGGGCGTGCCGATCCGTATCGGCAAGACCGTTCTGGAACTGCGCAGATGACACTTGCACTCCGCTACGCGGTACGCTCCGACGTCGGTCTTCTCCGCGAGGGAAACGAAGACTCGGCGTACGCGAGCCCCCGCCTGCTCGCCGTCGCGGACGGCATGGGCGGCCACGCGGCCGGCGAGGTGGCAAGTGCCGTGGCCATCGCCTCGGTGGCCGCGCTCGACGGATCAACGACGCCCAACGGTGACCTGCTCGGCGCGCTGAAGGAAGCGGTCCACTCGGCCAGCGACACGCTGCACCAGATGGCGTCCGCCGACCCCGCCGTGGAGGGCATGGGGACCACCCTGACGGCCATGCTGTGGGCGGGCCAGGGGTACGCGCTGTGCCATATCGGCGACTCGCGCGGCTACATGCTGCGCGACGGCGAGCTGTACCAGATCACCCACGATCACTCTCTCGTGCAGTCGCTGGTCGACGAGGGACGGCTCAGCCAGGAGGAGGCCGCCACCCATCCGCAGCGGTCGCTGATCCTGCGGGCGCTCGACGGGCGCGGGGAGGCGGAGCCGGACCTGTCCATGCGCAAGGCCATGCCCGGTGACCGGTACCTGCTCTGCTCCGACGGCTTGTCCGACGTGGTCAGCGCGGAGACGCTGCACCACACGCTCAGCACGGTCCCGGATCTGGACGACGTGACCGTCCAGCTCATCGAGCTGGCGATCCGTGGCGGCGGCCCGGACAACATCACGGTCATCGTGGCCGATGTGGTCGACACCGGCACGACCGCACTGGCCCCCACCACGGCCCCGGTCATGGCGGGGGCGGCTTCGCACGGGACAGCCGGGGACCTGAGCCTGCTCGAACGGGCGGACAGCCCGGCCGGGCGGGCGCAGATGCTCGCCCACACCGCGCCGCAGCCCGCCGTCATGCTCGATGAGCCGCGCACGGTACCAGGCGGGTGGGCCGGGACGGAGCCGGCCACCCGTCCGGGCGACCAGGACGGCTGGCCGCCGGCCGGTACCCAGCCGCAGCCGCGGAACGGTCACCGCGCGCAGCGGCAGCGGCGGTCATCGCGCTCCTCGCGCCGCCGCTGGCCGATCGTCACCATCGCGCTCGGGGTGCTGGCCGCGGTCATCATCGGCGGCGGTTACGGCGCCTGGTACTACACCCAGCACCAGTACTACATCGGCACCGACAGCGGGCAGGTGACGATTTTCCGCGGGGTCAACCAGCGCGTCGCGGGGGTCAGCCTGTCCAGCGTGTACGCCCGGACCGGTATCACCGAGCAGCAGGTCCCGCCGCAGGAACTGCAGATGATCCAGGGCACGATCACCGCGACCAGCCTGGATAACGCGCAGCAGATCGTCGGCCATCTGCGCGCCCAGGACTCGCAGTGCAAGCAGTCGTACACGGCGCGCAATTCCTGGATCAGGCAGCAGGCCGCCCTCGCGGCGCAGAGCAAGGCCAACCCGAAGGCGCCCAAGCCCATCTTGCCTCCCGAGCCGACGGTGCAATCGGACTGCCCGGCGGCGACCGCCCTGGGGGTCACGCCGGTGCCATCCAGCGCCGCCCCGTCACCCTCATCGTCAGCCAGCCACAGCGGCGCGAGCCCGTCGGCGCGGAGCAGCCGGTGAGCAGCGTCGCGACGTCGGAGAACGCGGCCCTCGGCGGGATGCCCGGCTCCCCGGTGCCCACGACCCGGGGCCGGCGGCGCACCGAAGTGGCGATGCTCGTCTTCGCGGTGGCGCTGGTCGCCTTCGCCTACGCCAACGTCGGCCTGAGCCTGAAGGGCTCGCTGCCGTCCGGCATGGCCGAGTACATGATCGCGTTCGTCGTGCTGCTGGCCGGCGCGCACCTGGCGGTCCGGTGGCTCGCACCGTGGGCCGATCCGCTGCTGCTGCCGCTCGCCGCCACCCTGAACGGCCTGGGCATCGTGATGACGTACCGGCTCCAGGAGGTCGGCCGGAACGGCAATCCCGGCACCATGTCGGTGCCGCTGAGCTCGTCGGCCACCCTGATCCAGGTCGTCTACACGGCGATTGGGATCGGCTGCTTCGTGGCCGTGCTCGCGCTCGTCCGTGAGCCGCGCGTGCTGCAGCGCTACACCTACACCTTCGGCATCATCGGCATCATCCTGCTGGCCCTGCCGGCGCTGCTCCCGGCCGGCATCAGCGAGGTGCAGGGCGCCAAGATCCAGATCAGCCTGGGCGGCTTCACCCTGCAGCCGGAGGAGTTCGCCAAGCTGGCCCTGGCCGTGTCGTTCGCCGGCTATCTCGTGGCCAAGCGCGACGTGCTCTCGCTGGCCGGCCGCCGCCTGGTGGGTATCGACCTGCCGCGGGCCCGCGACCTCGGGCCGGTGCTGCTCGTCTGGGCGGCCAGCCTGCTGCTGCTGGTCTTCGAGAGCGACATCGGCACCTCGGCCCTGTTCATGGGGCTGTTCGTCGCGATGCTCTACATCGCGACCCAGCGGACCTCGTGGCTGCTGATCGGTTTCCTGCTGTTCGTCGCGGGCGCCTACTCGGCCAGCAAGCTGTTCGCGCACGTGGGTGAACGGTTCCAGATCTGGCTGCACCCGTTCGCCGGCAACAACCCGTTCGGCAACTCCTTCCAGCTTGTCCAGGGACTTTACGGGATGGGATCGGGAGGAATCCTCGGGAAGGGCCTGGGCGCCGGCCAGCCGTACCTGACGCCGCTCGTGCAGAGCGACTTCGTGGTCACCGCGTTCGGCGAGGAACTGGGCATGACCGGCCTGATGGCGATCCTGCTGCTGTACGGCCTGATCGTGCAGCGCGGGCTGGCCACCTCGCTCGCCGTCAAGGACCCGTTCTCCAAGATCCTGGCCGGCGGCCTCGCGTTCATGCTGGCCCTGCAGATCTTCGTCATCGTGGGCGGGGTGACGCGGCTGATCCCGCTGACCGGTATCACCACCCCGTTCCTGTCCCAGGGCGGTTCCTCGCTGGTCGCCAGCTGGATCCTCATCGCGCTGCTGATGCGGCTCAGTGACACCGCCCGGCGGCCACCGCCGCAGCCGATACAGGATGAGGGCATGACCCAGGTGGTGAACCTCTCGTGAACCGCGCGCTGCGCCGGATTTCGATCGCCGTCCTGGTCATGTTCGTCCTGCTGCTCGCGAACGTGAATTACCTGCAGGCGTTCGAAGCGGGCAGCCTGACCAGCAAGCCGGGGAACGCGCGGGCCTTCGCCGCCCAGTTCCAGTACCAGCGCGGAGAGATCACCACCGCGGACGGCAAGGTCATCGCCCAGTCGAAGAACGTCGGCGGCGTGTACAAATACCAGCGGCAATACCCGCTGGGCCCGGAGTACGCTCCCGCGACCGGCTATGACGCGCTCTACGGCGCCTCCGGCATCGAGCAGGCGGAGAACTCCTTCCTGACCGGGAACTCCTCCAAGCTGGCCGTCCGCAACGTGATCGACATGATCACGAACAAGCCCCGGAAGGGCGCCACCGTCCAGCTCACCCTGGACTCCAACGCGCAGAACGCGGCGTGGACCGCCCTGCAGGCCAGCGGCAAGGCGGGAGCCGTGGTGGCGCTGAACCCGCAGACCGGCGCGATCCTCGCGATGGCCTCCTACCCCTCCTACGACCCGAACCAGCTCGCGGTGCTGGACGGCAACACGCTCAACGCCAACGACAAGAAGCTGCTGACCGACCCGGCCCAGCCGCTGCTGAACCGGGCGACGAGCGCGACCTACCCGCCGGGTTCCACCTTCAAGATCGTCACCAGCTCGGCGGCGTTCTCGCAGGGCAACGACAACCCGAACACCGTGGTGGACGCGCCGGTCAGCCTTCAGCTGCCGCAGAGCACGGCCCACCTGATCAATAACGACGGTGAGGTCTGCGGTACCCTCGGCGGCGGCAAGGCCACGATCATTACCGCCTTCACCGAGTCCTGCAACACCGCCTTTGCCAACATCGGCATGCAGCTCGGCTCGGCCACGCTGAAGAGCATGGCGGAGAAGTACGGGATGAACGACCCGAACCTCAAGCTCCCGACGCCGGTCGCGGCGAGCAACTTCCCGCTGGAGCCGGACAAGGCCACCACCGCGCTGTCCGCGATCGGCCAGAAAGACGACACGGTGACGCCGCTCCAGGAGGCCATGTTCTCCGCGGCCATCGCTAACAACGGCACGCTGATGAAGCCGTATCTGGTTCAGCAGGTCCAGGCGGCTGACCTGAGCATCGTCGACTCGGCGGCACCCACGGCGCTGAGCCAGCCGGTGAGCACGGCCGTGGCCGGCCAGATCAGGCAGATGATGCTCAGCGTGGTCAACTCCCCGGACGGCACCGCGGCCGCGTTCAAGAACGCGATCCCCGGGGTGCAGATCGCCGGCAAGACAGGAACGGCCCAGAACGGCGTCAACAACAGCGGCCTCAACGACGCGGTCTTCACTTGTTTCGCATCCAACGGCAACCGTTCCATGGCCGTCGGCGTCATCATTCAGGGCGGCGGTTACGGCGCCGCGGCGGCCGCTCCGATCGCCGTCGATGTCCTCAAGGCATACCTGGAGAACGGGTGAACGATCACCTGCTGGGCGGACGCTACCGGCTGAGCGGCCGGATAGCGGTTGGCGGCATGGGCGAAGTGTGGCGCGGCACCGACGAGTTGCTCGACCGGCCCGTCGCCGTGAAGCTGCTCTCGGCGGCGCACGCCGCCGATGAGGCGTTCCGCGCACGATTCCGTGCGGAGGCGCGCTATGCGGCATCGCTTTCTCATCCGAACATCGCCCAGGTATTCGACTACGGTGAGACATCCGGCGATGAAGAGGCACCCGCCGACCTGCCGTCCGGCGGCGCGTACCTCGTCATGGAGCTGGTGGTCGGCGAGCCTCTGTCGGCGATAATCGCCCGGCAGGTGCGGCTGCCGGCGGCCGACACCCTGCGCATCATCAGCCAGGCAGCCGACGCGCTGTCCGCGGCGCACGAGGCGGGCATCGTGCACCGCGACATCAAGCCGGGCAACCTCCTCGTCACCACCGACGGTATGACGAAGATCACTGACTTCGGGATCGCCCGCGCGATGTGGGCCGCGCAGGCGTCCCACCTGACCCAGACCGGGATGGTCATGGGCACGGCCAGCTACGTCTCGCCCGAGCAGGCCACCGGCGGCACCATCACGTCCTCCTCGGACATCTATTCGCTCGGCGTCGTGGCGTACGAATGCCTCACCGGCACCCCGCCGTTCACCGCAGAAACTCCGGTCGCGATCGCGGTGGCGCATATGCACCGCCCCGTGCCGCCGCTGCCGGACGACGTGCCCCCTGCGGTGGCGGAACTGGTTATCGGCATGCTGGGCAAGCAGCCGGAAGAGCGGCCGCAGAGTGCGCGCTGGGTCGCTGACCGGGCCCGTCAGCTGCGCAGCGAGCTGACGACGTCGCCGGACCTGGCCGTCGATGTGGTGGCGGGGGCTGCCGCCCTGGACGAGATGGATGAGGGGGGGTCCCCGGCAGCCCTGACCGATCCGGCTCCCGGTGCCTCGGTGACCAGGGCCGATCTGGGCGTCGCGGCCGCCGCGGGCGCACGACTGGCCGGCGGCCCGCCCGGCATCGGCACCGGCCCTGGGCCCAGGCCCGGGACGGGTGACCGGAGAAACCGGCGGCGCTCCGCTTTCCTCGCGGCGGCGGTGAGCGTGGCGATCGCGGCGGTCGGCGGCACGGTCGCCGCTTTTATGCTTTCCGGTCACCCGATGAACACGACCAGCGAGAACTCGCCGGTCAGCCCGGCTGCGACGTCCCCGGCCGGCTCGGCCAGCCGGGCCGCATCCGCGACCGTGAGCCCCTCACAGATACAGGTTCCGGCCGGCATCGTGGCTACTGCGCCTAGTCTGGTAGCAGGAACGGGTGGCGGCAACGGAACGGGCCTGCCCTCCGTTAAACCAACGAAGAAGCCGGCACCGGTGAAAACCACGCCGGTCCAGCAACCAACGACGACAGCACCGACAACGGCACCGCCAACGACGGCACCGCCGACAACGGCACCGCCGACGGTACGGCCGACAAAGGTACGGCCGACACCGACTACGACGGCAAGCGGCACGAACTCGTTGGCGACGAAGTGAACCAGCCCCAACGGGGGCCAGTGATGCAACTACGCGGGATGGTTTGGCACAGTGCGAGATATGACACAGCCACGGCTGCTCGGTGAGCGCTACCAACTCAACGTCGTCGTCGGGCGTGGCGGCATGGCCGAGGTGTACCGCGCCCACGACATCCGGCTCGACCGCACCGTCGCCATCAAGACCCTCCGCACCGACCTAGCCCGCGATCCCACGTTCCAGGCCCGTTTCCGCCGTGAGGCGCAGTCGGCGGCATCCCTGAACCACCCGTCCATCGTCGCCGTGTACGACACCGGCGAGGACATGGCGACCGGCCTCCCGGTGCCCTACATCGTCATGGAGTACGTGGACGGCCGGACCGTCCGCGACCTGCTGCAGGCCGATCACCGGCTGCTGCCCGAGCGCGCGCTGGAGATCATCGACGGCGTGCTCGGCGCGCTGGATTACAGCCACCAGTCCGGCATCGTGCACCGCGACATCAAGCCCGGCAACGTCATGGTGACCCGCAACGGCGACATCAAGGTCATGGACTTCGGCATCGCCCGGTCGATGAGCGACAACCAGGCCACGATGACCCAGACCGCGCAGGTCATCGGCACTGCGCAGTATCTTTCGCCGGAGCAGGCGCGCGGTGAGCGGGTCGATGCCCGCAGTGACCTGTACTCCACCGGCTGCCTGATGTACGAGCTGCTCACCGGGCGGCCGCCGTTCACCGGCGACTCCCCGGTTGCCATCGCCTACCAGCACGTCCGGGAGAACCCGGTGCCGCCGTCGGTGGTGGACCCGGAGATCCCCGCGTGGGCGGACGCCATCGTCCTGAAGGCGATGGCCAAGGACCCGGCCGACCGGTACCAGAGCGCGGCCGAGATGCGGATGGACATCCAGCGGGCCATGAACGGCATGGCCGTGGCCGCCCCCACCCGGCTGGACAACTACGGGACGCAGCAGATGGGCGGCGCCACCATGATGGCCAGCCCGACCACGGCCGTCCCGCCCTACAACTACGGCCAGGACGAGACCGACGGAGGGCCACCGCGCCGCAATCACCGGGCGCTGCTGTGGATCCTGGGCCTGCTCGTCGTCCTCGGCGCAGTGGGCGCACTCGCGTACATGATGTTCGGCGGCAACGGGAAGACGTACGCGGTACCGCTGGTGCAGGGTCTGCCCGTGGCGAAGGCACAGCAGGAGATCGCCGCCGCGCACCTGCGGTCCACCGTGCGCGACCAGCCCAGCAGCAGTGTGGCCCAGAATGACGTGATCAGCACGAACCCGGCCCAGGGGAACAACGTCAAGGCCAACACCCTGGTCACGCTGTTCGTCTCCAGCGGCCCGCAGGCCGTGTCTTTGCCCAACGTGGTCGGCCAGCAGGTGAGCACGGCTGCGACCACGCTGAGCAACCTCGGGCTGAACGTGAAGCAGGTGGCGGACACGACGTCGACCGCACCAAAGAACCAGGTCACGAGGGAAGTGCCGGGTGGTCCGGCCAGCGTGCCCCCGGGCAGCACGGTCACCCTCTACTTCTCCGGCGGCGGGGTGACGGTACCCAGCGTGATCGGTGACACGCAGGCAACAGCGACGACGGTTCTGCAGGGTTACGGCTTCACCGTCGTGCCCAAGACGCTGGCTGGCCCGGCGAACTCCACCCCGGGCGACGTCTTCCAGCAGAACCCCGGGGGCCAGACTTCGACTGCTCAGGGCTCCACGGTGACGATCTACATCGCGGCCCAGAGCGCCAGCCCGACGGCCAGCCCGACCCCGAGCGCCACGCCCACGACCACCAGCCCGACGCCCACGCCGTCGGCCGGCGGCGGACCGACCGGTAAACGGGAACGGGAACGGCGGTGGCGGCGGTAACGGCGGTGGCGGTAACTGAGCGCGGTACGGATCTCGGCGGTGGCTGGCCTGCGGGCTGGCCACCGCTTCCGTGTTCAGCCGTTGATCGCGCTGCCGTCCACCGGAACGTGCAGCTGAAGCCAGGGGAAGACCCCGAACCACAGCGCGGCGGCGACCGCCACGGCGATCGCCGCCGCCCACGCGCTCTTGCCGCCCGTGCCGCCGGGCAGCCGCTGCCAGAGCCATCCGTACATGATGCTCCCTCCTCAACCGGCCGCCGGGACGGCGGAGGCCGATGACCGGCCCGCCGCCGAGACGAGGACGCCCGTCACGATGATGCGGTGCGTACCGGTCCAGGCCGGGTTGCACGTGATCAGCGTGATCATCCGCTGCGCCGGCCGCTGCCCGGGGTGGCCGGGAACCGGGTCGAGGACGGCGGTGTCCGCGGGCAGGACCGTCCGCTGACCGGTCACCTTGTAGGTGTAAGTGTTGACCTTCGTGTCGATGTATACGAGATCGCCGTCCCGCAGGGACGGCAGGCTCCAGAACGGATTCCCCGCGGTGACGCGATGCCCGGCCACGGCGAAGTTCCCCAGCTGCCCGGGTAGCTGGGTACCCGGGACGTGGCCGGGGCTCACGTTCAGCTGGGCCAGGGCCGTGCCCTGGACAATGGTGAAGCGCCAGTGCGCGCCGAAAGCCGGAATCCGGATGAACGCGAACGGCTGGCCGGTCACCAGGTGGGTCAGATCCGGCCGGGCCGCGTCGCGCCCCGCGGACGTACCCGCCGACCATTCGTTGTTCAGTTCGCTGCTGAGGTGATGCTGGGCGTCGCTGGCCCGTAGCGCGGTGCCCCAGACCAGGTACGCGACGAAGAGGAGCACCAGGGCCCCGATGGTGACGAGAAGCTCGCCGAAGCCGCGGATGACAGTTCGCACTGTTTGCCCAAATCAGATAGGTGATTACCGAACGTCGTTGAATAATAGCGGCTAGTGATGATATCGGGGTCCGGAATCCCAGGGACCACGCACGGGCCGGCGCGGGCGCACTCCCCGGGCCGGCGCGGCAGGCGTCTGCGCCAGAGGCCATAACCAACTACGATTACGCCAGCAACCCGAGCCCGGCGCCGGTGCGCACACACCCGCCCAGACCAGGAGATGACGGTGCCGAAGTCCCGCGTCCGCAAGAAGGCGGTGTACACCCCGCCGCCGAGGTCGGTGAGGTCCAGGGTCAGCCCCGCGTGGCTGGCTCCCACCATGGTGGCGTGCCTGGTGATCGGGCTGGCGTGGATCGCCCTGTTCTACATCACCAACGGCACGCTGGCTGGGATGTCCGCGCTGGGCGACTGGAACATGGTGATCGGCTTCGCCCTGATCATCGGCGGCGTGGTGCTAGCGACCCGGTGGCGGTAGGCGCACCAGCGTGACCGGCCGGGCGCCTACCGCCGCGCGGGTCAGAATCCGGCTACACCGATCTGGCCGTTGCGCACGACCACGGCGAGCACCAGCACGGCGAGGACCGCAAGCGTGGCGGCGCCCTGGATGAGGAACCGCCGTGAGCGCGGGGCGTAGGCGTACGCGGCCGTCAGCACCGCTCCGGTGATCAGGCCGCCGATGTGATCCTGCCAGGCGATACGCGGCACCACGAAGCCGAGCACGAGGTTGATGACGATCAGCCCGAGGATGCCGCGGCTGTCGAGACCCCGCCGGCGGGATATCACGAACCAGGCGCCGAAGAGGCCGAAGACCGCTCCGGAGGCGCCGAGCGCGGGCTGATTGAGCGGCACCAGGTAGTACAGGAACACCCCGCCGCCGAGCGCACTGAGCAGGTAGACGGCCAGATAGCGGGCGGACCCCAGCATGCGCTCCAGTGGGGGCCCCACCACGATCAGGGCCCACATGTTGAAAGCGATGTCGGTGATGCCGAGGCCGCCGGATGGGGCCACGAAGGCCGAGGTGATCAGGCGATACCACTGGCCCGCGCCCACCCCGATAGCGCCGCCCCGGCCGTTCGCGGCGTAGCCCACCATCTCAAGGTTGTCCGCGATGCTGGGCCGGGCGATGACGGCCAGGTAGAGGAGAACGTTGATGCCGACCAGGGTCCAGGTGACGACGGGTGCCGACACCTGGCGGCCGCCGAACGCCGTCCTCGCCTGCCGTGGCCGGGGACCCGCCTCGGGGCTCCTTCCCCGGATGCAATCGACGCACTGCTGGCCTACCGGGGCGGAGCGCAGGCAGTCCGGGCACGCGGGCCGCCCGCAACGGGAGCAGGAGACGTACGTCTCCCGGCCGGGATGCCGGAAACACATCGGCACCTCAGGCCCGGGGGGCTCACCCGTATGGCTGTCCGAAGTGCCGGAAGCGGAAGCGTCCAACTCGTTCCTGCCCTTATGCCCCTGTACCCGGCGCGCCGCCGTCGCGGTCGATCACCACCGACTCGAGCACGATCTCCCGCGCTGGCCGGTCCCGGCGGTCGCTCTTCGCCTGGCTGATCGCCTGCACGACGTCAGCCCCCTCGATGACCTCACCGAAGATGGTGTGCTTGCCGTTGAGCCAGGGCGTGGGGGCCACCGTGATGAAGAATTGGGAGCCGTTGGTCCCCGGGCCCGCGTTCGCCATGGCCAGCAGGTACGGCCGGGTGAAGGCGAGATCCGGGTGAATTTCGTCACCGAACTTGTATCCTGGGCCGCCGGTCCCGGTGCCGAGCGGATCGCCGCCCTGAATCATGAAGTCGGGAATCACCCGGTGGAACACGGTCCCGTCGTAGAGCCGGTCGCTGGTCTGGGCCCCGCTGCGGGGATCGGTCCACTTACGGGCGCCCTCGGCCAGTTCCACGAAGTTCCGCACGGTCTGGGGTGCCTGATCAGGGAAAAGCCTGACCTTGATGGTGCCCTGGGTGGTGCTGAGCGTTGCGGTGAGCGTATTCGTCATGCCGGGCATCCTCGCACAGCCGACGCCTTGCCGGCCGAATGGGCAGTTACATGTTTCCGTACACTGCCACGGTACAAGCAATATCGCGAGGCCGGCGCGGTCAGGCAATTGCGGAGGGTTGAGAGCGCGGGTCACGGGAAGTGTTTGAGTCGAGATCATCGCAGGAGGTCAACTGTGTCCCTTACGAAATCAAAGAAGGCCGGGGCCGCCCAGGCCGCTAACGTCGCCCGGGCTCACGCGCAGGACGCCGCCGAGGTGGCCCGGAGCCGTGCGCAGGACGCCGCCGACCTCGCCCGCAGCCGGGCCCGCGACGCCGCCGATCTGGCTCTTGACCGGGCCAAGGATGCGGCTGCCCAGGTCGTTCCGCTGAGCAAGCGGGTCAGCGCGACGGCCGCGCAGAGCGTGGAACAGGGCGTTCATGACGCCCGCGAGTGGGCGGCACCACGGATCGATGACGCCGCCACCGCGGTCAGCGAGACGGTGGCGCCCAAGGTGTCGGCGGCTCTCAAGGCGACCGCGAAGAAGGTCGACCCGGCACCGGCAAAGACCCGGCGGCTGCTGGGCTGGCCCGGTGCGGTCGGGCTCGCCGTCCTGGTGGCGGCGGCCGGCGCGGCCGTGGCGGTCGTGCTGCGCAAGCGCCAGCCGGAGCCCCCGCCGCCCTACCCGGGTGAGGAAGCCGAGGACGCGGCGGCGGCAGGCCTGGACGCCGAGGCGAACGGCCGCGTGCGCCAGCCCTGACCAGATCGGCCGCCGCCAGGTCGGCTGCCGAAGTACGGAGACGGCGTATGGGGCGCCGCGCTGGTATCGCCCCGTATCGCCCCATACGCCGTCGTTCCGCGCCCCGCGGTGCTCCCCGCCGCCGGGCTGACCGCACCACGGGCAGACCGCCGCAGGCGGCAGGGCCGGCCTAGCTGGCCCGGACGGCCAGCCCGCTGATCGTGCCCGCGTTCCCGAGGACGACCGGCTGCTGAGCGGTCACCGCGGTCATCGTGACGGGAACGAGCGGGGTCAGCGTGTTCAGCAACTGCAGCAGCGTCGATTCCGCGTTGCCCGGGGTGAGGGCCAGGGTCAGTCCGAGTATCTTGCCGGAGAGCTTCGTGGCGTAGAGAACCACGTCCCCGGAGAACGTCGCAGACGCCGCGCCGGTCACCAGCGTGCGCCCGGCCTCCGTAACGTGAACAAAAATCAGCTAAATCGCCCGGCGCCGTCGGCGTACTGACATCGATTCCGTATTCGAGGACAACGCGGTCCGCGGGGATCACGATGTCCCGGCACACCTCCAGCACCGCGTCGCCGGATATGAGGCGCCGGAGGATAGCGAAAACCGGCACTCCCTGCGCCACCCGCAGCGTCCGCGCCTCCGATTCCGCTGGCATCCGGGCGCTGACCGACTCCTCGACCCGTGACACGGGACGGCCGAGAAAGGCCAGCTGGGCGAAGGTCCCGCCGGGCCACGGCTCACGTGCGGGGTCGGAGACGGGGGTACCGGCCACGAGATCCAGCGGCATGAAGTTGGTGCTGAGCTGCTCCGGCTCGCCGCGCGCGTAGAACACAAAATGCCTGCGCAGCAAGGCCGTTCCCGGTTCGGTGCCGAAAAGCGCCGCCAGTTCCTCGTCCGCCGCGACCTCGGAGTAGCGGGCCGTCAGCTGGTATTCCTGCCATTCGATGCCGTGGTCTTCGGTGAACGACGTGCGGGGATCTGTGACCTGGCCAGCGACGGCCGCGTACTGCTCGGCGGCCTGGCGCGCATCGACGGCGTATCGTTCCATCGCCCGCCGGCGGACCTGCGGCCGGGCCCGGACCACGGTCCCGCCGCCGCGGCGCGTCTCCACCAGGCCCTCGAGCCGCAGCAGCGACACGGCATGCCTGATCACGATCTCCGATACGCCGTAGGCGCGGCGCAACTCCCCCATGGTGGGCAGCCGTGCGCCCGGCGCATACCGGCCCGCCAGGATCTGCTGGCGTAGTTCATCGGCAACAACGAGATAGGCGGGACGTTGCTGCACGGTGACACCTCCGGGCCCAGACGTCCCCCCCGGAACATTATGCGTTCAGCTTGACACGATCCGCATCTCACCTCATTTTGTATACGGAAAGTCGCGGACGGAGCCGGCCGGCGGCGGGGCCGCGGGTCATGGAGGGGATGACCCGCGCCGGCAGCTCTGCCGCTGGTCCATCCCGGCCAGGCGTCATCTGTGCTGCTACATCCGGTAACTTTGGTACGAACGCGCTGTCGGGCAGGCGGCCGACACCTTGGGGAGGACCTGCCCGTGCCCGAGCCTGGCACGGAAGGCTGTTGCTGGGGATTGAGATTCGGCAGGCAGGCATGGTGAGCAGTTCGGGACGAGGCAGCGAGCCGTCGCGTTCGGCTTATTCAGGCACCCACCGGCCAGCCTCGGCCCAGCCGCTGTGGTCCGCCGCCGGCCAGGTCGGCGCCCCGCAGCATGCGAAAAATGCCACTCGGCGGCCTGCTGGCCAGCCCGGGCCGGCGGCGGCCGTAACCGAACGGCCACGTGACTGGCTCCGCCTCGTCGCGGCCTGGATCGCCGCCGTCCTGATCGTCATCTCGGTCGGCATCATGATCGCGGTGCTCATCGCCGGCCCCAGCATGGCCGTGGTCCATATCCCCAGGCCAGCGGCCGGGCCCCCGTGGTGGTTCTCGCTGAATCCATCAATCCCGCTGGTGACCTTTGCCTTGTGGGTGGCGGCCGGCGCCGGCGGCCTCGGCATTTTCACCGGCCTCTTCGCGGTGGCGCGCGGCGCGCGGCCCTCGGCGCGGGCCATCATCGTGTTCTCCTTCCTGATCATCGGGATCCTCACCGTCCTCCCGGCCGGGGGGTCCACCGATGTCGTCAGTTACGCCGCCAACGGGCGGATGGCCGCGACCGGCCACAGCCCATACGTCATGACCCCGCTGCAGCTCAAGGAATCCGGCGACCCGATCGGGCAGTGGATCCCGCCTTCGTGGCAAACCGACGTGTCCGTCTACGGGCCGGTGGCGACGGCGGAGGAGTGGGCCGCAGCGGAACTGGGCGGGACGTCGGTGGCCCGGGTGACGTTCTGGCTCAAGCTCATGACCTCCATCGCGTTCGGCGCCGTGACGCTGATGCTGGACCGTGTCCTGCGGCCGGATCCGCGGCGCCGGCTCCGCGCGCACCTGCTGTGGACCGTCAATCCGCTGCTCCTTTGGGAGATCGTCGCTGGCGGCCACATCAACGCGGTCAGTGCCGCGTTCGGCCTGCTGGGGATCCTGGTACTGACGACCGGCCCGAACGGGGAACGACCGGCACTGCGGCGGTTCCTGCTCGCTGGCCTGTTCATCGGGATCGCCGCGGCCATCAAGATCCCGTACGCGGCCTTCGGCCTGGGGGTGATGTGGGCCGCGCGCAAGTCGCCCAGGGCGCTGCTGGCCTCCCTGGCCGGTTTCGCGGCGATCTTCGTGCCGGTGTACGCGGTCGCGGGCCAGCCCGCCATCACGGCGCTCATCAGCCGTGGCCCGGGCACCACCTGGGACACCATGTACCAGATCTTCTACCGGCCGCTCGGCTACCAGACGTTCACGGCGTTCATCATGCCGCCCAATCTGACGCTGGTCGCCGCCGTGGCCTTCGGTGCCGTCGCCATCCTGGCTTTGCTGCGCTTCCCGGACGCCACCCCCAGCCTGCCGGCGCTGAGCCCGGCGCTGGCGCTTAGCATCGCCTGGCTGTTCATGTGGTCCTACCAGCGGCCCTGGTACGACGTGATGGCCTTGTGCCTGCTGGCGGTCTATCCGGCGTCGCGGCTGGACTGGCTGGTACTGGTGCGCCTGATCCTGGCGGCCCCGGTGTACTTCCCGGGCATCCCCGGCAACCCGCCCTCGTGGGTCAACCACGTGGTCTCCGCCGAAGGGCTCTACTTCTCGGCGTACGGCCGTCTCGCGGCGGCCGTGGCGTTCGTCTTGCTCTGCTTGTTCCCCCACTGGAGAGGCCTGTGGGGCTGGTGGCGCCCGCGACCGGGCCTGCCGTCCAGCGGAATTCCGGCCCTGCAGCCACTGGTCTAGCCGGCGCTTTTCCCCGGGCTCCGAACCGCGCGGCTAAGGTATCCGTGAAGTTGTAGGAGTGCCGGATACAACGGGCATTCGTCCCTGCCGTCCCCGGGCCCGGGAGCGCCTGCACCTGATGGCTATCGAACGCCACGACGGTAACGAGCCTGCCGTCGACAGCGGGGCCGCCCGTACCCACGGCGGCGAGCACCGCGCCGGGCCATGCAGCGAGCGCAGCGCGGGCGACCGCCCGATCCCGGAAGAGCGGCGCAGCCGGAGTGAGCTGCATGCCGCCCTGCGCGCGACGGATACCGGAACCGATTCCCCGCCGCGTCCCGTAAACCGCGACGCCCCGCGTACCACCCCCGACGGCGCCTGGGAATGGAAAGGCCTCCGCCTGAAACCTGACGCCAACCGCGCCGCCGATTGGGAGCTGTCGGCCCGGCGCTCGGCCGAAGGCCGTGGTGACGACGGAAAGTACGGCGACGCGGGATCACGCCCGCCATGCGGCGCGTCGAGGCGAAACTGGACCACGGAACCCTCGTCCCGGACACGGAAAAGTTCGCATTAAAAACCCCCGCCCGCTTCAAAGAAAAACTCGCAAAGATGATCACCCGCGAACCAGACACAAGCCTCCAGCTGAGCATGCACATGAGATCCACGATGGCATCCGATACACGTTTCTCTTTGAAGCCGACAACTACACCGATGGCGTCAAAGGCTCATGCGGATGTAATAGACATCGGTCAATGGGTTCGAGCTGTCAGGCTATTGAAAACCGCATGGGACGATGAGGAGTACAAGGGGATTAACAGCCGCTGGCTCGATCCAGCTACAGAGCCTGTTCTTTGAAGTTCAGTTTCACACCCCAGAGAGCTGGGCAGCTAAGCAGACAGACTCACGACGCCTACGAGAAAATCGGCAATCCGAGCACAACGCCCGAGCAGGCCAGCTCGAGAACGGCTGCGCAGCGTATCCGCAGGAGTCACTAGACAGATAGAAGCCCGACCGGATGGCAGGAGATAACGATTATCGCAGAGGAAGGCTGGTAAATGATGGCTTGAGTAAAATCAGCTACTACTCAGATCGTCGGAGATGGTCCGAAGTGCCGATAACCCCTCTGGGCCTCGCATCGCCGGACGCTTATACCGGACGAATCGCGTCGACGAATCCCTTCGGCGGGATTCACCTGGGGTCCACGAAACGGTAATCGTAGACTGGGAGACGGCGATCTCGCCGTGAGGAACTTGTCGAGATTAGTGCGGGTGAGGCGGATGCGCTGATGGAGCGGTTCCGGCAGAAGTGGGCTCAATAACATGACCTCCCCGTGGCGGGAGCTGTGCGGGCTGGATGCGTACCAGATCACCGAAATCCCGCGCTGGCCGGACAGTACGGCGCCGGGCGCTCCAGGCCAGGGACAGGATCCAGGGCGGCCCGGGCGGATCGCCGCGCTGGTCGCCGCCTACCACGCCGGCGGCGCGGTGGCGTACGGGTGGATGCGCCTTCGGGCCGGCGGCCCGATCCAGATCCTGGCCGCGGGATCGGCGCTGGCGGGCAGCAACGGCGTCGGCGACGTGGTGCTGGCTCTCCCCGGCGGGGCGCGGGGGCACGCCCTGGGCCGCGGCGCGCTCGTGCCGGCCATGTCCGCACTGGCCTGCTGGCGCGCCATCGGCGGGGTCAGCGACGGGTTGCTGATGTCCACCGGGGAGCCGCCGCCGGGGCGCCAGGAGGCGGCACCCTCGCTGGAGGAATGCCTGCTGCCCGCCTGGGCCGGGCCGTTCGGCTGGATCGTCGTGGCGGAACCGCTGTCCGCACTGGACGTGGAGTGGCTCGCCGACGAGGCCGCGCGCCGGGAACGGCTGGCCACCGGGATGGCCGACCGCTTCCCGGAACGGGACGTGGAGGCGCGCCGGCTGCGGCACCGGCACACCGAACTCCGCCAGGGGCTGTCGACCGGGATGTGGCGCGTTCACCTGCTGGCGGGCGGCGCCGACCCGGCGGCGGCCGCCCGGGTGGCGGGCCTGGTCTGCGCATCGGCCGATCTCCGGCGGCTGCCCTATACGCTCGCGCCGGCCCGCGCCGGCACCGCTGCCCTCCGGGATCTGCTCGGCAGCCGCGCCGCGGCCACCGCGACCGTCCCCGCCGGGGCCGCCGGGCCCGACGCCGGGGAAACCCCGGCCGGTGACACGCCCGGAACAGCTGCCACGGAGGCGGAAGACGGCGGCGGGTGCCCTTTTCACGCCAGCACCGGGCTGCTGGCGGCGCTGGCCCGGACCCCGGAAGCGGAAATACCCGGAATCCGGCTGGCCCTCCGCCCGGACTTTGACGTCACCCCGGAAACCCCCGCGACCGGCGCCGGCCCGGAAACGTCGCCGCGGATGGCGGGGGTGCCGCTGGGTCAGGTGCTCGACCGGCAGCGGAATCCGGCCGGGGCGCTGCGCGTCCCGCTGGATTCGCTGAACCGGCACGTGTTCGTGTGCGGGGCGACCGGCGGCGGGAAGTCCCAGACGGTCCGGGGACTGCTTGAGGCCGCGAGCCAGGCCGGGGTGCCATGGCTGGTCGTTGAGCCCGCCAAGGCTGAATACCGCCTGATGACGGCGCGGCTCGCGGGATCGGGAGCCGAGGTCGTGCGCATCCGGCCCGGAGAGGCGGATGCGGTCGCCGCCGGGCTGAACCCGCTGGAACCGGCGGCTGACGAGACGGGGAACCGGTTCCCCCTGCAGACCCACGCCAACCTCGTCCGCGCCCTTTTCCTCGCCGCCTTCCAGTCCGAAGAGCCCTTCCCGCAGGTGCTCAGCGCGGCGCTGACGCGGGTGTACGAGGACGCCGGGTGGGACCTGGCCCTGGGTGAAACCCGGACCGCGGACGTGAGGCCCGGCTACCCGGGCCTGGCCGATCTTCAGCGGACGGCCGGGCAGGTGGTCGGGGAGATCGGCTACAGCGAGGACGTCAAGGCCGACGTGCACGGGTTCGTCACCGTGCGGCTTTCCAGCCTGCGCCTCGGCACGACCGGGCGGTTCCTGGAGGGCGGCCACCCGGTCGACTTCGGCAAGCTGCTGCGGAGCAACGCGGTCCTGGAGATCGAAGACGTCGGAGACGACCGCGACAAGGCGTTCCTCATGGGTACCGTGCTGCTGCGCCTGGTGGAGCACCTGCGGCTGGCCCGCCGGCACGAGACGGGCGCCGAACCGGGCCTGCGGCACCTCACCGTTTTCGAGGAGGCGCACCGGCTGCTCCGCCGGCCGGACCGGGACGGCGGAGCGGCCGCGCACGCGGTCGAGCTGTTCGCCGGCCTGCTGGCGGAGATCCGCGCCTACGGCGAGGGCATCGTGATCGCCGAGCAGATCCCCGCCAAGCTGATCCCGGATGTCATCAAGAACACGGCCGTGAAGATCGTCCACCGGCTGCCGGCGGCCGACGACCGCGAGGCGGTCGGCGCGACCATGAACCTGAGCCGGGCCCAGTCGCAGTACCTGGTCACGCTGCCCCCCGGTCAGGCCGCCGTGTCGGTCGACGGGATGGATCATCCGCTGCTCGTCATGATGCCGGACGGGACGGCACGGGAGGCCGCCGGCGGCCCGGACGGTACGGCGAGCCCGGCGAGGGTCACCTCGGCGCGCAGCGGCACCTGCGGCGCCGACTGCATCGCGCGGCCATGCACCCTGCGGGACATGCGCACCGCCCAGCGCACCCTGGGCCAGCATCCCGGGATTGCCCTGTGGGCCGAGCTTGGCGTGCTGTCCCACCTGACCGGATGGCCGATGCCGATACCGCAGCCGCCGCTGCTGGAGGTACTGCGCGCCCTGCCGGCGCGGCTGCGGGACTGTGCGCTGTCGCACGGCGTCGACGCGGCGGTCGGGTCACGGGCCCCGCTGATCTGCGCGCGGGTGAGCCCGCCGGCTCTCGCCTCCCACGTTGGTACGGCGATGCGGGCCCGGGTGGCGCGGGGCATGTGGATGTGCCTGCCGGAAGAACGGCAGTGGCTCGCGCCCGCGTATCAGGACACCCACCAGGAGGAGACGGCGCGGCAATCGGCCGGCCTGGCTCCGCGGGATGTGGACGGCGCCCGCGGGGTCGCGTTCGGCCTGGTCACGCCTTCGGCCGTGGAACGTGCGATCGGTGCCCGGGCCGCGGACGACGATTTCGGGCTGCGGCTCGCCGATCACCTGGAACAGTTCGCGGAATGCCGGTGGCCGCACCGGTATCTCACGCGGGCCGAGACCGGACCCGCCGGCTGACCTGACCCGCCGGCTGACCTGACCCGGTGGCTGACGCTGAGCCGGTGAAACGCCGCGCTTCAGGCCGCGCTGGTCCGGCGCATCCGGCGCCGGCGCTCGGCCGCGCGCTCCTCCTCGTTCAGGCCGCCCCAGGCGCCGTACTTCTCCGGCCGGGACAGCGCGTAGTTCAGGCAGTCCGCGCGGACCGGGCACGAGACGCACACGGCCTTGGCCTTCTGCTCACGGATCTCACGCTCTGGCTGGCGCTCACCATCGGGCCCGAAGAAGAGGATCAGATCCTCATTGCGGCACGCGGCAGCATCCTGCCAGCCCCAGTTGGGCCGGGGAAGCACGGCCGACGGCCGGCGCACCTGAGACATGGATCAATCACCTCAACCGGTATACCGACATTAAATTCGGTGTCCTGAGCCCCGTGGGCGGGCCGCCTGGCACCGCCTATCCGGTAATGCAACGCCCAGATCGGGCTGGGCGTTCCCGGCCGCATTCCGGAATTTGCCGTGGAGCACGTGGCGAAGCGTCCCGGCGCGCGGCCGGCCGGGCCGGGCAGCTCCCGGACGCGGCGCCCGGTACGCTGTCGCCGTACCGCACCCGGCCAGCGCGTTCCAGTGAGCAGATGAATCCCGATCGGCAGAACTCGCACCTTACGCACAAGGCGAACGCGGGAGCCGGGCGTCATGGCTGGCTCCGGCTCACGCCCGCGTACTCGGTACGGCTGGTCCGCGAACGGACCGCGCACCTGCCCGCGGGAGCGGTGGTCACGGACCCGTTCTCCGGCAGCGGAACGACGGCCCTGGCCGCGGCGGAACACGGCTGCGACGGGCACGCCGTCGACGTCAATCCCTTCCTGGTCTGGCTGGGCAACGCCAAGGCGGCCAGTTACCCGGCCGCGCTGCTGAGGGACACCCGCGAGACGGTCCCGGCGCTGACCGCGCGGGCCGGCCGGTGGGCCACTGAAGCCGCGGAACTGTGGGCCCCGAACCTGCACAACATCGGCCGGTGGTGGTCGCCCGGTTCCCTGGCGGCGCTGAAGGGCCTGCGCCGCGCGCTGGATCAGGCCGCTCTGCCGGCGGCGGCGGCGGACCTGCTGAGCATCGCTTTCTGCCGGACGGCCATCGCCGTCAGCAACGCGGCGTTCAACCATCAGAGCATGTCGTTCCGGGCGCCCGCGGAACGACCCGGAGCGGACGGCGCCGATGTCATCCGCCGCTTCGGCGCGGAGGCCGCCGAGGTGCTGGCCAGCGCCGAAACCCGGCTGCCCGGCTCGGGCCGGATCGTCCAGGGCGACGCCCGCGATCTCGGCTCCGGCGCCCTGCCGCCCTGCGATCTGCTGCTGACCTCCCCGCCGTACGTCAACCGGATGTCCTACATCCGGGAACTACGGCCCTACATGTACTGGCTGCGCTTCCTGGACCGGGCCAGCGACGCCGGCGAGCTTGACTGGACGGCGATCGGCGGGACATGGGGCATCGCCACCTCACGGCTCAGCGACTGGTCCCCCACGGAGGGGATTGGGCCGATCGAGAGTGAACTGCGCGCGGTGTGCGCGCTGATCGCCCGCGACGGCGGCAAGAACGGCCCGCTGCTCGCCACGTACGTGACCAAGTACTTCCACGACATGCGGGCGCACTTCGCCGCCGCGTTCCGGCATGTCAGGAGCGGCGGGCAGGCCACCTACATCGTCGGTAACTCCACCTTCTACGGGCACCTGGTGCCGGCCGAACGGTGGTACGCGGCGTTGCTGGCGGCGGCGGGCTTCACCGACGTGCGGACCTCGGTGCTGCGCAAACGCAACAGCAAGCTGGCCCTGTACGAGTACGAGGTGACGGTGAAACGGCCCTGAGCGTGGCGTTACGATCCCTCGCGGGCCACCGGCAGCGGGCCGAAGCTCTGGGCGGCCGGCATCATCTCGATGACGTTGATGTTCACGTGCGGCGGCAGGGACGCGGCCCAGTGCACGGCCTCGGCCACGTCGCCGGCCTCCAGCGGGTGCACACCCTGGTAGACCTGGCCGGCCCGGGCCTGGTCACCCCCAAACCGGACGACGGAGAACTCGGTACCGCCGGACAGGCCCGGCTCGACGCTGGTGACCCGCACGCCGGTACCGTGCAGGTCGCTGCGCAGGTCAAGGCTGAACTGGTGAACGAACGCCTTGGTCGCGCCGTAGACGTTGCCGCCGGGATAGGGGTAGGTCCCGGCGATCGAGCCCAGGCTGATCACATGACCCCGGCGGCGTTCCACCATCCCGGGCAGGATGGCCCGGGTGCAGTAGGCGACGCCCTTGCAGTTGGTTTCGACCATCGCGTCCCAGTCGTCCAGGTCGGCTTTGTAGGCCGGCTCGAGCCCCAGGGCCAGGCCCGCGTTGTTGACGAGGACGTCGATCTCGGCGAACTCGGGCGGCAGCCCGGCCACCACGGCCGTGACCGCCTCGCGGTCCCGTACGTCGAGGGTCACGGGCAGCACGTTGCCGCCGAGTTCCGTGGCGAGGTCCGCGATCCGGCCGGCCCGGCGCGCGGAGATCACCACGCGGGCACCGTCCGCCGCGAAACGCCGCGCGATGGCCTCGCCGAATCCGGCACTGGCCCCGGTCACGAACACGGTTGTGCTGCCCATGCGCCGATGCTACTTGGCGGCCCATTCGGCGCTCTTCCGCGGGCTGCCGCGCCGGGACGGGCCCCGGTCGGTCCCGTTCGGGAGATTTTCTCACTTGAGCAGGCGGGACAAGCGGCGGTCGGCGAGTGGCTTGCCGCCGGTCTGGCACGTGGGGCAGTACTGCAGCGCGGAGTCCGCGAACGAGACCTCGCGGATGGTGTCGCCGCACACCGGGCAGGGCTGGCCGGCCTTCCCGTGCACTCGCAGCCCGGTTTTCTTCTCGGCCTTGAGGTCCCCGGCGGCCAGTCCGGCGGCACGCCCTGACGCATCGGTGAGGGTGCTCACGATCGCGTCGTACAGGGCCGCCACCTGATCCGGGGTCAGGCTGGACGCCATCTTGAACGGCGACATCCGGGCCGCGTGCAGCACCTCATCGGAGTAGGCGTTGCCGATGCCCGCGATGATGTGCTGGTCGCGCAGCACGCCCTTGATCTGCGTGCGCCGCCCGGCCAGCAGGCCAGCCAGCGTCTCCGCGGTGAACGAGGGATCCAGCGGGTCGGGGCCAAGCGAAGCGATCCCGGGCACGTCCATCGGATCACGGACCAGATAGACGGCGAGCCGCTTCTGCGTGCCCGCCTCGGTCAGGTCGAAGCCCGATTCGTCGTCCAGGATGACCCGGAACGCGAGCGGCCCTTTGCCCGGCCTGGGCGGCTGCGGCGGGATCTGCTCCCGCCAGCGCAGCCAGGCCCGCGCCAGGTGGATGACGAGGTGCAGCGGGGGGGCGCCGCCGTTGCCCGGCGCCCCGAGGGAAAGGTCCAGGAACTTCCCGTGCCTGCGCACGTCACCGACCACCTGGCCGGTCAGCGCCGTGGGCGGCGGGTCGTAGGTCTTCAGCACCGAGATCGCCGCCGGGTAGGCGTGAGCCACGGCATGCCCCGTAGCCCGCTCACGGAGAAACGCGGCGAGCGCCTCGACTTCCGGCAGCTCAGGCATACATCTGAGTCTGCCCGACGGCGGCTGATGCTGTGAACCTCGTTCAAGGGCCGCCGGAGTACAATCAGGGCCAAACACCCACACGGGAGCTCGGGCGGACCGGGCTGAGAGGGTGGCTGGCCGAACGGCCTGCGCGCCACCGACCGTTGGAACCTGACCGGGTAATGCCGGCGTAGGGAGAAGAGACGTGTCCGCTGCGATCACACCTGCCGACGGAGCCAGCGAATTCACCACCGTTCCGGGAGACGGGAAATCCGAGGCGCCCCGCACGCTCGCCGAACCGGTACCCCGCGCGCTCAGCTTCGTCGACCAGCTCGGCCTGTGGGGCAACCTGGGGGTGAGCCTGCTGGGCTTCACCGGCGCGCTGTTCGTGCTGCAGCCCGGGGGCACGGGCACGCCGGAGCTGTCGCTGGCGGCCGGCCTCTGCGCGATCGTCGTCGGCACGCTGCTCGGGACCCTCGGGGTCGCCGTGTCCGGGATCCCGGGCACCAGGACCGGGGCGCCCGCCATGGTGCTGCTGCGCGGCCTGTTCGGCGCCGGGCTGTCCTATCTGCCCACGGCGGTCAACATGCTGCAGCTGCTCGGCTGGAGCATCTTCGAGCTGGTCACGATCGCGACCGCCGCGCACATCGTGGCCCCGGCGCTGCCCAGGTGGGGCTACGTGCTCATCGCCGGGGTGATCACCGGCGTGTTCGCGATCCATCCCCTCGGCGCGATCCGGGTGCTGCGCCGGTACGCGACGGCGGCGGTCTTCGCCGTTCTCGTGTACCTCCTGGTCCAGCTGGCCCGCCATCCGCTCCCGCCGTTTACCCGCGGCAGCTGGTCGGGGTACTGGGCCGCCACCGACACGGTGGTCGCGGTCGCCATCTCGTTCGCGCCGATGGCGGCCGACTACATGCGGCACGCGCGGTCGGAACGCTCGGCGTTCGCGGGCGCGATGATCGGCTACAGCATCACTCAGATCCTGTGCTACGTGATCGGGCTGCTGGCCCTGGTCACGGTGGCCCGTACCCCGAACGACATCTACGGCGCCTTCATCGCGCTGCCGCTGGGGGCCCTGAGCTTCGCCATCCTGGCGGCCCGCGAGCTGGACCAGTCCTTCGCCGACGTGTACTCCACCGCGGTGTCGACCCAGAACCTGCGCCCGCTGTGGGACCGCCGCATTCTCGCCGCGCTGATCACCGGGCTCGTGACCGTGCTCGCGCTGTTCCTCAACATCGCCGACTACGAGAACTTCCTCACCCTGCTCGGCTCGGTGTTCGTGCCGATGTTCGGGGTGCTGACGGTCGATTTCTTCCTGCTGTCCAGGGGACGGTGGGACCTGTCGGCGCACGCGCGGTCCCGCTGGCTGATGCTGCTGCCGTGGGCGGCCGGCTTCGTTACCTACCAGCTCATCAACCCCGGCTACATCTCCTGGTGGGTCTCGGCGTGGACGAGGCTGGGCCACCTGATCGGCTTCACCCCGGCCAGCTGGATGTCCGCCTCGATATGCTCCTTCGCCGTCGCCGCCGTAGTCACCCTGCTCGGCTTCCCGCTCGGCGCGCTGACCCGGCAGCTGCGTGCCCGCCGCGGCGCGGAGCACCGGGCCGGCGCCGGGTGAGCGCGGCCGCCCCCGGCCCGGCCTGGGCCGCCCGGGCGGCCCAGGCGGAAGCGGCCGGGGCAGCCGGAGCGGACGGTCTCGTGCACGGCATGGGGAAGGAGCTGGCCGAGCCGGACTGGGCGCCGCTCACCGCCGCCGAGGTCGTCCCGGTGCTCGCTCGCTACGGCCTGCCGGGGCCGGGGCACGTCGTGGCGGGCGCGGCCGTCACCTGGCGCAGCCCGCGGCCGATGTCGGCGGCCGGGCTGGTTCGCCAGGCCGGCGGTGACGTCTTCGTGAAGCGGCACGATCCGCGGGTCCGCAGCGCCGCGCAGCTCGCTGCCGAGCATGCGTTCATCGCGCATCTGCGTGCGCGCGGCTTCCCGGTCCCGGCCGTCCGCCGCACGCGGGACGGCGTCTCGGCGGTGCGCAGCGGAGGCTTCGTCTATGAGGTGCACGACGTCGCGGCCGGCATCGACCTGTACCGGGACGCGGTGTCCTGGTCACCGTGGTGGACTCCGCCGCCAACGCGGACCTTGCCTACGAGGGGTACCTGCTGGGTCATGCCGGCTGGTTCGGCACCGCCGCGGGAACGGCGGTCACCAGGCATCTGCGCGCCCGCTGGACCCGGCCGCACGCGGAAGTCATCGCCGGCCGAACCGGCTCCCAGCGAGATGGTGCGGCGGATCCGTGATAATCGGGGCATGAAGGTCGACATGTCCACGGTCGCAGGATGCTGCCCGCCGTGAGCTCAGCGCCGGGGGGGCGCCCGTCTGGCGCCGGGAAGACAGCACGCTTCCGCCGTTCTCAGGGATCCGCCGGATTGGCCCCGATCAGCGATCGCCAGCGCGGCGAGCTGGGGCCCGATGCCACCATCACCCTGGCCCAGGAGCGCAAAGCCGCCCGCATCGACGACATCCTGGCCGCCCTGGACCGGGAGCTGATCGGCCTGGTCGTGGTGAAGCAGCACGTCCTGGAGATCGCATCGCTGCTGCTGGTCGACCGGGCGCGGCAGCGGTTCGGCCTGGAGGCGCCGCGGCCGAACCTGCACATGTGCTTCACCGGCGCCCCCGGCACGGGCAAGACCACCGTGGCGCTGCGCATGGCGGACATGCTGCACCGGCTCGGCTACCTGGACCGGGGGCACCTGGTGCACGCGATGCGGAACGATCTGGTCGGCGAGTATGTCGGGCAGACGGCACCGCGGACGAAACGGGTCCTGGAGCAGTCGATGGGCGGCGTGCTGTTCATCGACGAGGCGTACTACCTGTTCAACGTGGCGGACTCCCGGGATTTCGGTCAGGAGGCGATCGGCATCCTGCTCCAGGTCATGGAGAATGACCGGGACAAGCTCGTCGTGATCCTGGCCGGCTATAAGGACCGGATGGATCAGTTCTTCACCTCCAATCCGGGGATGCGTTCGCGGATCGCTCACCATCTCGACTTCGCCGACTATGACCTGGGCGAGCTGCTGTCCATCGGGCAGGTGATGCTGGACCAGTCCAGCTACTACCTCTCCGCCGAAGCGGAGGCGGCGCTGAGCGACTACCTGAAGCGCCGGATGCACGAGCCGCGGTTCGCCAACGCGCGCAGCGTCCGCAACGAGCTGGACCGTGCCCGGCTCCGGCACGCGCACCGGCTGGCGGCCGACCCGCACCGGAACTGGGGTCGCGACGACCTGATGCGCATCGAGCCGACGGACATCCTCGGCGGCGACGTTTCGGGCGATGAGGACGGGTAAGCCCAGGTCAACCCCCCGGGAAGTGATGACCGTGCGACGCTATCTGCTCGTGCTGGATATGGATCTGCTGGCGGTGGACGAAGAGTTCGATCTGGAACCCCTCAACTACTTCGTCGCTCAGCAGGAGCGGGAGCCCTGCGACGTCACGGTAGTGTCGCTCGTCAACACCCGTTCGGCCCGGCTTCCGGCCATGGAGCTTCTGCTCGGCGCCCGGGTGGGCAAGTTCCCGGTGGCGCCCCGGCCCGATCATGACATCAGGCGGTACAGCGGCCGCGAGCGGGAACACCGCTCGCGGCCGTTTCCGTCACGGTGACTGCGGCAGCTTGACCGATCCGCGCCGGGGCGTGCTCCGCGACGGAGGCGGGACCACCGGGCCGATGTCGCCGTCCGGTGCCTCGTCCAGATCCACGATCACCGGGGCGTGATCGCTGGGACCGGTGCCCTTGCGGGCCTCCCGGTCTACCCACGCCGCCTTGACCCGGCCGGCCACCGGGGAACTGGCCAGCACCAGGTCGATCCGCATGCCGAGGTTCTGGTGGAACATCCCGGCCCGGTAGTCCCAGTAGGTGAACACCCGCTCGCCCGGCCAGCGGTCCCGGACGACGTCGTGCAGGCCCAGCGCCTGCAACTCGGCCAGCGCGGCCCGTTCCGGCGGCGTGACGTGCGTCTGTCCCACGTACGCATCCGGATCGAAGACATCCGCGTCGGCCGGCGCGATGTTCATGTCCCCGCAGACCATCACGGCCTCCGGACCGGCCTTGACCGCTTCCCGCAGCGCCGCCAGCCACGCGAGTTTGTAGTGATAGTGCTCGGAGTCCGGTGTGCGCCCGTTCGGGACGTACACCGAGTGCACCCTGATTCCGCCGCACGTCGCGGATACGGCCCGGGCCTCCGGATGGGGAAATCCCGGTGCCCCGGGGATCCCGGTCACCACGCCGTCCAGCCCCGCCCTGGAGAGGATGGCCACCCCGTTCCACCGCGGCTCGCCGTAGATGGCGACGGCGTACCCCCGGGCGTCGAGTTCGGGGCCCAGCAGCGCGGTGAACGCCTCGTCGGCCAGCTTCGTTTCCTGCAGGCAGACCACATCCGGCTGGCGCTGGTCCAGCCACGGCAGCAGGCGCGGCATCCGCTGTTTGACCGAGTTCACGTTCCACGTCGCTACCCGCACGGGGCTTACAGTAGCCCAGCCACGCGTGCCCTGGCCGCCGGCGGGGGCGCAGCAGCGGAAGGCTGCTCAGAGCGATGCCCGCGATGATGGCGGCACCGCCAGCCGCCTGGAGCGGGCCGGCTGGGTCCCCGAAGAGGGCCACCCCGGCCATCGCGCCCACGAGCGGCTCGAGGTTGACGAACGCCCCGGCGATCTCCGCGGGCACCCGGCTCTGCCCGTAGGCGAAGAGCGTGAAGGGCAGCAGCGTGCCGCCCGCGGCGAGAGCCACCGTGGCCAGGACGGCGCCCGCGCCGTGCGGCACCGCGGGCAGGCCCTCCGCGACGGCGGAGTATGGCAGCACGGCGAGGGCCGCACCCAGGAATTGCACTGCGGTGACCGCGATGGGGTCCTGGCCGTGCAGCAGGCGAACCTGCCCGACGGTGAACGTGGCGGACAGCAGCAGCGACACGAGCACCAGCCCGTCGCCGGCGGGTGAGGCGCCGCCGCCCCGGCCGCCGGTGATCAGGCCGACGCCAGCCAGCGATACCGCGAATCCGGCCCAGGCCACCGGGGGGGCCACGCTGCGCTGCCAGAGCGCCGCGATGACGGCGACCAGCACGGGCACGGCGCCCACCAGCAGGGCGGCGTGCGTGACGCTGGTCCGGGTGATTCCGGCGTTCTGCACGATGACTGACCCGCCGTACCCGAACGCGCCCGAGGCCAGCACCAGCGGGCGGCACGCGGCGCGCAGCCTGGCGCGCGGCGCGGCCAGTAGCAGAACCGCGGCGGCCACGCCGAAGCGCGCGACGGTCAGCCAGCCCGGCGCTAGCCACTCGAGGGCCAGCTTGGAGAGCGGAACGGACGTGCCCCACAGCAGCCCGGCGGTAACCAGGGCAGCGATCGCGCGGCGGTTGGTGTTCATGCCGCTATGATCGCGACGGCATAAGCATAATTTGCCAGTTGGAAATCCTGGCTAAATAATATTTAGCCATATGGCTGTTGAACTTGACGATATTGACGTCAAACTCCTCACCGCGCTACAGGCCGATGCGGACTGCACGAACGTCGAACTGGCCAGGCTCGTCGGGCTGTCTCCCGCGGCCACCCTGCACCGGGTGCGCTGGCTGAAGGAGTCCGGGGTCATCCGGATCATCAGCGCCCAGCTCGACCCGGCGGCCGCCGGGTTTCCGCTCCAGCTGTACGTGACCGCGGCGCTGTCCCGTCACGACCCCCGGTCGAGCCGCATCTTCGAGGATCAGGTCCGCGCGCTGCCGCAGATCATCGCGGCGGACAACGTCGCCGGGGAAACGGACTACCTGCTCACCGTGGTGGCCCGCGACGTCGCGGAGCTGCAGGAGGTACTGGCCAGCCTGGCCACCCGCGGTGGGCAGCGGCTGGTGACCTATCTGCGCCTGGCGGAGGTCAAGCCACCATCCCGGCTGCCGCTGACCGCGATGGCGGCGATCCCGGTGCCGCCGTCCCGCAAACGGCGCGGTCCATCCCGCTCCTGACGATCCGCACCGCACGGTGCCCCGGGGCCACGCGATACTTGCCCGCGATGCTCCGGTGAGCATGCCCGCGACCGGAATCGGGCTAACGTCCCTGTCATGGACCGCACCGCACTGACCCGCATGCGTGAGCTCGCCACCAGGGAGCGCTCAGAACTCGACCGGCTCCTGGACGAAACGCTGATCGCGCACATCGGCCTGCGCGATGCTGCCGGGGACGTCATGGTCGTGCCCACCACGCTGGTACGCGACGGCGATTCGGTCCTCATTCACGGTTCCACCGGATCCGGCTGGATGCGGCGCGCAGCGAGCGGGCAGGCTGTCTGTCTCACCGTTACCGCTCTGGACGGGATCATCGTGGCCCGGTCGGCGTTCGAGTCATCGTTCCGCTATCGCAGCGCCGCCCTCTTCGGTGCGTTCACGCCGGTACCCGGGTCTGCGAAGCGTGCCGCGCTGCGGACGATGACCGAGCGGATCCTTCCCGGGCGGTCCGCGGAGGTACGCGAGCCGCTCGCTCGCGAAATCGCGGCCACGCTGGTGCTGAGGATGCCTATCGGCGAGTGGTCGATGAAGGTCTCGGGCGGCTGGCCCACCGATGACGACGGCGATGTCGCTGGACCCGCGTGGGCCGGCGTCATCCCGTTTGGCCGCCCGCCACGGAAGGCACCCCTTCCCGCGCCCGACCTCCGGCCGGGCATCCCGCTCCCCCCGTCCGTGAAACGGATGGCCGATCCCGGTCACGCCGATCTGGCTTAGGGAAGGCGATCCGGGGAGTGCCGTCCGCGACGCGGCGGTGCCCAGGCGGGCAGGGTGGCGGCAGTCCCGCGGGGGCATCTCACGACGGGCGGCTCGCGGCGAGGCGGTCCAGCCACTCTTCCAGCAGGTGCCGCTCACCGTCGCTGAGGGCGGCGGTGTCCGGCAGGACGGCGCGCAGGGCAATCGCGGCCGCGGCCGGACCGGGACCGTCAAGCACCGGCGACGCGGAGGTGATCGCGGCGATCACGGCCTCACGTGCGGTCTCGGACAGATCCGGATCCCGCCGGTCTTCGGGCATCGCCAGGAGGGTCAGGACGGTGCCGCACCCTGAGGCGTGCACCAGGTCGGCGGCCTTCTCCTCGCTGACCCGCAGCCGGCCGGCCGCGGCGAGGCGCCGGATGTGCTGCCCGAGGATCCGCCGGGCCGCCGCGGCGGCGGGCGGCCGCGCACCGGGGCGAGGGTCGCCGTACATGAGCGCGTAGAGAGCCGGGTTGGCCAGGCCGAACCCGACGTGCAGATCCCATCCGGCCCGCAGGTCCGCGACCGGGTCGGGACCGGACGGGCGGACCTCCTTCTCCTTCAGGTACGCCGTGAATCCGTCCTCCGCCACCGCGTCGAGCAGGCCGCTCTTGTCGCCGAAGAGCCGGTAGATGGCCGGTGCCTGGACACCGGCTGCGGCCGCGACCGCCCGGGTCGTCAGGGCGTCGCGTCCCCCGCTGGTGAGGAGGCCAGCCGCGGCCGCGACGATGCGGGCCCGCGTTTCGTCGCGGGCACTGCCCACCCCAGCGACGGCAGCGCCCCGGGGTTCGTTCACGGTACCAACGATAGCAGATTCTTGTTATCGGCTGCTTTTCGATGATATCGTATTTAACGTATCAGCGTTAACAATCCCGGAGCCCTACCTTGCCGCCGGCCGCAGGAGGTCCACATGATCATCGTTACCGGAGCCAGCGGCCAGCTTGGCCGGGGTATCACTGAGCGGCTCCTCGAGCGGATTCCCGCCGCCGAGGTTGGTGTCAGCGTCCGCAGCCCGGAGAAGGGCCGCTGGCTCAGCGAGCGTGGTACCCGGGTACGCCAGGGAGACTTCGGCGACGCCGCGAGCCTGCGCCATGCCTTCGAGGGCGCCTCGCAGGTCCTCATCGTGTCCGCCGGCGCCACCGGCGAGGCCGCCGTGCGCCAGCACCGCACCGCGATCGACGCAGCCCGGGCCGCCGGCGCCCGGCGCATCCTCTACACCAGCCACATGGGGGCGAATGCGGCCTCCCCGTTCCCGCCCATGCCCGACCATGCCGCCACCGAAGCCGCGCTGCAGACGTCGGGGGTGGCGTTCACCTCGCTGCGCAACGGGTTCTACGCCGCGTCGGGGGTCATGCTCATGGGCCGGGCCCTCGAGACGGGCGAGCTCGTTGCGCCGGAGGACGGCCCGGTCTCGTGGACCGCCCACGCCGACCTGGCCGAGGTGGCCGCGATCGCGCTGATCAGCGAGGGGCTGCTCGACGGCCTGACCTCGCCTCTCACCGGCCCGGAAGCCCTCGACCTGGCCGGCCTCGCGGCGATCGCCTCGGAGCTTACCGGGCGCCCGATCACGCGCGTCACCGTGACCGACGAGCAGTACCGGGTGGGCCTGGTCTCGCACGGCGTGCCCGGACCGCAGGCGGACTTCCTCGTAGGGCTGTTCGCGGCCAGCCGCCAGGGTGAGTTCGCCGCCGTCGATCCCACCCTGAAACGCCTGCTCAACCGGCCGCCGATGGCCATGCGCGACGTCCTGGCGGCCAGCCTTCCGAGCTGACACCGTCGACGGTGAGACGTCGACCGTGTGCCCACGCTGCTGCAGAGCGACGTCCGCTACTGAGCCGGGCGCGGCGCGGCCCAGACTACTCACGACCGCATGAGCCGGCTCTGGCCGCGCTGCGGCCCCGGTGCCTGGGGCATTTCCAGGTTTCAGCTGGCCCTGCTGGGTACCAGAATCATTGCAGTCCAGATGGGATCGAGGGTGATCCAAATGCCATGGTGGGAGGCCGTCCTCTTCTTCGCCGCAGTGATCTTGGCAATCTGGGGCTTCGCGAGCATGGTGGGATTCAGAACGCGATATCTGACGCACCGGACTGACCGTACCGCCCAGGACATGTACGGCGAGTTCGCTCATTCGCCACGCAAGCAGCGCAGGTACGCCAGACGTCACGGCGGCGAATGGCGCAACGAGTAGGTCCGGCCACTCCTGCGTGCAGATATGCGCCAGGAATTACGCGATGGCGCTTTCGCCGGTGAACAGGCGCCCTTGAAGTGTCTGCGTGGAGCTAAGGGGACTCGAACCCCTGACCCTCTGCTTGCAAAGCAGATGCTCTTCCAGCTGAGCTATAGCCCCAGATGCTTCCCAAAGGTTACCTGTTACAGGAGCAGGCCGGGCAGTTCGGCGATGGAGGTAACCAGGTGGGTGGCTCCGGCCGACCGGAGCCGCTGAGCCGACCGCGTTCCGGGCAGGCCGACCAGCACGCGGGCCCCGGCGCGGCGCCCGGCCGTGATGACGTTCTCGCTGTCACCGACGACGGCGACCTCGGTGACATCTCCGATGCCGAGCCTGATCACGGCGGTGAGGATGAGATCGGGCCAGGGGCAGCCGCGGGGCACGTCCTCCAGGCAGAGCGTGAGATCGCTGGACCGGCTCACACCCAGCCGGTCCAGCACCAGCCGCGACATCGGCCCGGAGAACCCGGAGAACAGGCACACCTTGACGCGTGAACCGGACAGCTTGGCCACCACGTCCAGCGCGCCAGGCACAATCGTGATGCCGAACCGGTCCACAACGGCCCGGTAGGAGCGCTCGAAGGACAGGTAGGCGGCCTGCGCCTGGGCGTCATTCTCGGCGAACAGCGCGTGCATGACATCCCGGGGCGGCAGGCCGCCTGACCGGTCCACAAGGACCATCGAACGGGCGTAGGCCGCGGTACCGGGCACGACTCCCTGGGTGGCGATTGCTTCGGCGAAGGCCTTTTCGAGGGTGCTCTCGCCGGAGACGATCGTGCCTACGAGGTCACAGCACACCAGCGATACGGGGAAAGTACCGCTCACTGCATGCCTCCTCGACCGGGCGGCGGCCCGGTGCGGGTTAGTTCAGCTCAGCCGTGGTGGCTTCGGTCCAGAGGTCGATCTCAGCCCGATCAGCCTGAACCTTCCGCCAGACGGCGAAGACCCCGAAACCCAGCACAGCAAGGACAAGCATCTTCTTCACGATGTGGAACCCTTCCACTCCGACGGCTCAGACGTCATAACGCTGCGGAGCCGGCGTACGCCTCCGCGAGTATGAGGCAGCCTAGCAACTCCCCGTGACAGCGGGACGCCGCCGCACGCGGCCGATGCGAGGCCTGGCCGGGAAAGCCGCCATGCGCCGCTTCATGGGCGTGACGATCGCGGTCGCCATCAGGGGCGCCGCAGATCCGCGCACGGCATGTCGAGTCGGATGATCGCCCAGGGCGTGCGGGCCGCCATCCTCTAGAGGTGCTCCAGCGTCGTGGCGGGGATCACGCGGCCGGGCGCAAGCTGTACGGCTGGTTCCTGGCCGCGGGCATTCCCGCCCCTGATGTGGCCGTGGTCCAGTCGGTGTGGATCGGGCCTACCGCTTGATGCGAACTATCGGCGTGTCCCTGCTGGGATCGAAAGGTGCAGCTCCGCGTGTTTGCCGATGGCTGCCAGGACAATCGGGACATGCTTGGGTTGCTGTATGAGCTGACGTGCGCGCCATCCGGCTCCACCGCACACGTCAAGACCAGATCCGCAGGCAAGCGGGGGACATGTGGCAAGACAACGACCTGCTGTTCGCCTCGCGTACTGGCGCTTAGCTTGACGCGGCCAACGTCCACCGGTCCTTCCGCTTGGTCGCCACTGTGCGGGCATCGATGCCGCTGACTGGACACCGCGCGAGCTACGGCACAGCTTCGTCTCGCTGCTCTCCGACGCGGGCATGCCCATCGAGAAGATCGCCCGCCTCATCGGCCACACCGGGACAACAACGACGGAAACCGTCTACCGCAAGCAGATCCGCCGCGTGGTCACAGGTGGGGCTGAGGTCATGGACCAGCTGTTCCCCAAACGGGACACGCCGGATGCTCAGTTACCCAGTTGGTTACTCAACGACAAAAGACCATGACTTTGGATGGGTCCTCATGGCCTGCTACCTGGTGGGGGTAGATGGACTTGAACCATCGACCTCTTCCTTATCAGGGTGCCGATCCCGCCCTCCGGGAAGCGCTATTGAGCCCCTGACCTGGCGTCTAGCACAGACCGGCCCTAGCGATTCCCACGCATTCCCCCGTGTTGCCCTGGCCGTCCTAGGGCCAGAGTAGGGCCAGCCCTAGGGCCATGAGATCGGGCGCTCGGCGCTAAAGCTGAGAGCGTACGTCCCGGGCACGACCAGGCGCGGCTGCCGTAGCGACTCCGGGAACGTCGCGAGCGAGTTTCTCCGCGATGTAGTCGATAAACGGATCCAGGGCGTCTTCTGGAATATCGGAGTCCTCAAAATCGAACATGGAGGCGAACCGCTCCCGGACATATGCGGCGCGAACATCAACCGAGTCCAATGCAGCTGGGCCTGTCCACAGGTAGGTATATACCTCCGTCGCTTGCCTGACGTTCTTGCGGATGCGGCCGGGCCGGGCTGAGCTGCCCAAGCCGGTGAACGCCATGACGGCCATCGGCATGAGCGCGCGGCTCATATGCTTGTTTGCATAGGCGAGCAACTTCTCGTTTAGAGGAGGCGCCGCGAGATCGGCGGCCAGGAACCCGACCGCGGCATCGGCCACCCTGGCCGGTGACCGCCTCGCCCAGGAACGGGAGGGCCGCCAGCGGAGCCTGCCCTTGCGGTGCACGTGGCGGAGAAGAGTTCCGCCGCTAGCGTGCACAGTGAAGTTAGAGAGCGGAACGTACAGCCTGCGGTAAATGCTGCGTGCTGCCTTGTTTCCATTGACCTTGTCATAGCCTGGACCATGTCCCAGACTCCCAAGTGCTTACGGCTGGGCTCGCCGAGCCTCGCCGCGCACGCACGGATCACCCTCGTGGGCACGATTCCGGCGTCCTCAAAATAGCCGAACCCATCGCTGAGCGCCTTGATGTTGCTTGCGTGCAGCTGCGCGACAGCCTCAGGCACGCGTCGGCAGTAGAGGCCGAGAAACAGCGTTTCGACGCTGGCCCGGGCGAGCATGACTGCGGCTTCCCGCTGCCGTGCCCTGACCGCGCGGCGGGTTTGCCGCTGGAGCCAGAGCAACCGCATCATCGCGAGCTGGGCAGCTTCGGCGCTGCTGGCATCGGTGCCCGGCCAGGTTCGGAGCGTGACGAGGCCACGAGCCGCCCGGCGCATCCGGTACCTGGTGATCAGGTCAGGGCACGGCAGGAAGCCGAGAATCGCGACCCGGAGAAACGGCATGACCCGCTTCACGATCCAGAACCGCCCAGGCGGCGGCTCCGCAGCCTGGCCTCTCACGTCACTTGTCGTCATGAGATCCATGCAACCGCATCGACCGAGACATCACTGCCTGCCCGGGGCTGCTGCAGATGGGACCCTCGCAGCGAGTCCGTGAGGGCAGTGGCACGGTGATCTTGATTGGAAAGTGCTTGGGACGACCCATCCTTATCAGTTCGATCATGGCCGGGGTCGTGACCCTGCAGCCTCGGCTCGATCGTCTGACGGTGGTTGATGCCGACGGCCATCTCGCCGCCAACCTTCACCGACACCGTACCGGCCGAGAAGAACTCCGAAGAGGCTACGCCGCAAAAGGTGCCCCGCATATCAGGCAGTGAATCCGGGCAATTGCTTCCTCAGAAACCTTCACGGGCTCCCAGGGATGGCACGGCGGGGCGAGGATGATCATGTCGTTCGGCTCCTGGAGCGCAGTTGGCGGCTCCGGTTCATCAAGCTGTCCACGCTCATAAGTTAGGCCCTTGACCCCTTGGAATGCTTTCTCCATCTCGTCCGATAGCTCGCCGAGCGCAGGCCCGGCGATGGATTCCTGGATGAAGGTCAGTTGCGCCTCTGTCCACCACTGGTCGGGCTTGGCGGAGCCGCCGCAGCGGGGGCAGTAATAGACGGGCGGATCTGTCTCGTCGTCAGGCCGGTCCGCCGTCGGCCCTTGATGCCACTTGAATTGCTGGAGACAATGCGGGCACTCACGACGCAGAAAGCCGTCATCGTCAAGCGGGAGCTGAACCGAGTAACTGCCCATTCTCAACCGGCCAGATCAACGAAGGCTTCTTCACGCACCGCGTTGCCCGCAGCAGTACGGCCGGTAATGGCCAAGTCGAAGAAAGAAACGTTCCTAGGCATCGTGAGCGAGCAGATAAGCGTGAGGCTCTTGCCCGCCGGGAGCTTGGGTACCGGAAACCCAGGGTCCGCGATGCGGAATCCTTGAAGCTCCTCAGGGAGCTCGATGTCAAGGTCATAGATAAATTCTGACCCTTGATTGATTATCTCCAGCCGACCGCCGTTGGATCGCTTATGGAATCGTGCGTCCAAACGTACTCCCCTCGGAGCCCCGGACCCGGGAAGGCGCTTGCCTAGCGGCAGACCGCCTCCAGGAGGCGGGGCAGAGTGAAGTCCCCCGCAGTCAGCCAGTGCTCGCCTGCCAGGGTGACTTCACAGCCAGCGCTTTCCAACCGCTGGGCCAGGTCCTTCCGCTTAGAGGCGGTGTCGTCGATCCGGACCGCATGCCTGCCTGCGACGTCGCTGAACGGCCGAAGCTTCCCGAACTCCACCAGCACGGTCCGCTTCGCGTCCCGCCCCATCGCCATGCCAGCTTCGAACAGAACGTTCGGCCGGGCCTGTGCTAGCGGTTCCGTCTCCGGGTCACCTTCGCCGCTCGCATATTCGCTACGCAGATATGCGACGTCGTCCGGCGTCAACAACACCACCACGGCCTGCGCGGCGGCAAACGCGCTATCGAGTACCTGCCCTATATACGGCGATCCCTCGCCGGTCATCTTCACGGCAACGGACCACTCGATGGGGTCCAGGCCGATCGACCGCAGGAAGGTGAACATAGCAGCCCGGGCGGCGGCGTTGCGCCCATGGACAACGAACACCTTACGCGCACGATTGGGATCAACAGCCGCAGCCGTCACCGGGGCCCCTTCATCGTCGTCGGCATCCAGAGCCCCTATATCATTCCACGACAACGAGGGTGCTTCTGACCTTGCGGTTCTTGCTTCCTCCCGCAGACAAGGCTCGAACCCCTGACCCCTGCTTGCAAAGATCGTTGACGTAGTGCCCCGGCCTCGACTTTCCCAGGTGAGAAGCCCTGTTGCTTGTCTGCGATGAGTGACCGCGATTAACCACCGACCGCCATACGATCGGGCACATCACGGGCACGGCCGCCCACTAGCGGTGTTGGACGGACTCCGGGTTCGCCACGCTTTCTGCCGACTGAACCACCGCCGCACGTCGGGCACAGCCTGCCCGAGACTTCACCCTGTCGGCCTGTGGGCAGAAATTAGTGGCGAAACCGCGTCACGCAGGCGCCGAAGCTCTCGCACTACGAGATCTTCTGGGTCGGTAAAGACTAGAGCCCCGTCAGCGCGGCGCACCGCGCTCTCCGCCACCTGCCATGCGTCTGGCGCTTGCTCACGACGATCGCTCGTCGTATCGGCGTCTTCGGTCTTCCCGAAGGCCTTTACATCATTGCGAAGCTGCTCAACCAGTCCTTCAAAGTGCTCAAGCCGCGACTTAGTTTGCCTGAGCTCTCTTTCCGCTTTTCTACGGCATATATCGGAACAGTACTCCTGACGGCGGCCACGTCCTCCTTGCCGTCGAAATTCCTTTCGACATTTAGGCCTTGAACAGTAGTCTGTTAGAGTTTCAACCTCAATATCGCGCGACGCAGCGTCATCGGTACCCGTCCTAGATGTCGCGGCCTCCATCGCGCCTCCTCGCGTTAATTCGCGCGTAATTCTGCTCGATCCTACTCTCCAACGCCGCAGGTCAACGGTGAAACGCTGCACCTCCAGGTGGGGTACTACGGTGTGCAACACACCGAGAACCCTGCGCGTAATTTGCGCGCTAAATCCATCGGTCACACTTCCTCGTGGTGGCAGACCGTCGGGTCACCACGGAAGCGGCCATGGAGGATCTTGTGGCGGAGGATGAGGACACGGGCGATGGGCTTACTTCCAGCGGGGGCCGGGACCCGCGCAGATTCTTCTCCCGCCCGGAACGTGCGGCTATCGCCGCACGTCAACATCAGCAATGTGGTGTCTGTCAGCAGCCTCTTCCCGAGACTTTTCACGTCCACCACGTGATCCCGTGGATCCGCCGAGGTCCAACCAGCGCTGACAACGGCATGGCTGTCTGCCCCGACTGCCATCACCGGGCTCCGATCGAGGAGCTGCCTGGCTTCGCTCCGCGTGAGTGGCAGCGCGAAGGTACGCCTCGAGTTCTCCCTATCCTGCGACAGTCAGGATTCGCCACACTGGCTGCGGCCCCCGGCGCGGGAAAGACGTTCTTTGCCGGGTGGACTTTTCTTCAGCTCGCCAACACCGGAGATGCCTGCCGGGTCGTATGGTTCGTTCCCAATCGAAATCTGCGCCGCCAAGTCCGGGAAGAGCTGCGAGGCATCGGCATACATCTGGATACAGAAGCAGTGAGCGAACGCCGTGGTCGTGATGGCGTAATTCTCACTTATCACGCGCTGTCGGATCCTAGTAAAGAGCAACAGATAATCCGTGATGCGGAAGAGACTCCCACCCTGTTCGTCCTTGACGAGGTGCATCATCTCGCCATCGATAAAGAAGGTAAGGCAGGGATGTGGGCCTGGGGAATATCGCGCATCGTAGGGACAAGCAGCAAACCTCTCCATCCAGTCCTGAACATGTCCGGCACGCCGTTCCGTTCTAAGGAATCCGAACGGATTCAGACTATCCGTTACGTAAAAACGCCTGACGGCCGGATAGATGTAGATTCCGACTTCACGGTCGATGGGGACGGCTAATCCGTGAAGGCCATTTGCGCCATATCAAGGTCCTCGCTTATGACGCTAAAATGCGGGTACAGGCGGTCGACCTAAGGAAAGAGACTAGTCCGGGCGGGGCAATTCGCGCGGTGGATCTAGACGGCGACAGGCAGCTGCAGTCCAGTATCGGCGCCGCCATGATCCGCGACCTCAAATTTATTGACGGCGTCATACGCGAAACAGCGACACGGCTCGGCCACACATCGAGAGCTCTCGGCGGGGCTCCCGTAAAAGGACTGCTAGTTGTCGACAACAAAGAGCATGCCGACCTAGTGTACAGACGAGCCGCAGAACTACTAGGTATCCGGCAAGTGTTCATAGCGCATGCCGAGTGCGTGACGCCGAGGAACAAATAGAAGGATTTCGCACTTCAAAGAAGCAGGGTATTCTCGTTGCCGTCCGAAAGATCACTGAAGGTTTCGACTGTCCTGATGTCTGCATCCTGACCTACCTGGGTATGTGGCGTGCACCACTCTTCATCTCCCAGATGGCCGCCAGAGCCATGCGAGTGACGCACAGGGAGCGAACTCTGCAGGCACCGGTTCCAGCGACGATCATCATTCCGAACATCAAGGAGCTCAAAGCTGCCTTTGCTGACATTCTTGTTGGATCGCTCCGCGTCCTGGAGGTCCCGCCGGAACCGTGCCCTCGCTGCTCACGCGAACTGTACCTGTGCACATGCCCACCAGCTCCGCGACTGCGACCCGAAAAGATCTGTCGGCAGTGCCAACAGCCGTGGCGATACTGCATATGTGTCTGTGACAGGTGCGGACTCACGCCTGCAGCTGGGTGTGTCTGCCGCCCGAAGTGGGCTAACCTGTGCGGTCGCTGCCATCAGAGCCCCTGCAGATGCATCTCCCGGCCGGGAAACCTGCCGGAAGTGGAGCTACTCACCGATCCAGAGCTGTCTCACATCAACGTCGATGGTCACGATGTCGACCTAGGACTGGCAGCTGCCGTGCGCGAACAGGCAAAAGCTGATGGCCTGGACGAAGTGCACGCCGAGCAGTTTGCAAGTTCTCTGCAAAAAGCAATGGAAGAAGATCCGCTCGCGTTTTTCGCCTTCCTGCAGAGAGGCAACGGGACGGAGGAGAGATGAGCACAAGCACTTACAGCCGTGTCGAAAAACTCGTGTCAGGGATCCGAAACGCCAAATACGATGACATGGTGCGTCAGCTCGAAGAACTCATCGATAGCCAACTCTGGCAAGATTACACCACCACCACTGGGATTAGGTTTACGTTTCGTACCCATGAGTTGGATTACTTTCTGGCCGCCATGAGCCTCGACCCAGACTTGATAAAACATGCTTACGATGCTGCTTCAGGTCGGCTCGAAGGAATGCATGCCAAGCAGACCGTCTCGCCGATATAACCGGCCGCGGTGAACCAATCACGCCCGATCAACGCCGTTCCCGAAAAGAGATTGCTGCGGCCTACGCCGATGAACCATCTGGCGCTTCACAAAGAATAGTGGCGTATGGAAAAGTGGTTACAACGGGAGTGAGCAGTGTAGCCCGTGACCCAGAACGTCAGGAGAAGTTCATGGCGGGCATTAAAGTTAGCCGATACGCTGCCGGAGCACGCTCCTGGGATGTGCACGTGAAAGCAGATCAAGACTTGGCTCAAGCAATCGCACTAAAGCTTCTCCGGGATGAAGAGCTCTGGCCGAAGGTTCTTGAGATACTGCGCGCTCAAGAAGGGCCTCAGTGATCTTAAGCGGACGGGTCGTCCTCCTCGCTAGTTCAAATCCGAACGTCCACCTTCTGACCGGGAAATGACCCCAGCCAGAGCGCGGCAGCAAACCCCGGCAAGTGATGGCCGGGCATACGGGGTGGTCGCAGGACCAGTGATCGAAGGTCAGGGTTAGCGGTCAGGCTGCCTGGGCGAGGGTGACGGTGAAGCCGAGTGCTTCGAGTTGCCGGACGTGGTTGCGGGTCTTTCTGTCTTTGTCGGTACGGCTGGCGTAGTAGGCGGCGCCGAGTTCGCGGAAGGGGCGGCGGGTCGGCGAAAGGTGCCAGACGATCACCAGGATGGAGCGGGCGACCGCGACCAGGGCCTTGAGCTTGCCCGCGGCGCTGACAATCCGCCGGTAGCGTTCGCCGAGGAAGGTATCGGTCTTCGCCGCGGCGGCGGCGGCCTCACCGAGGACGCCCTTGAGGTAGGGGTTGCCCTTGCCGGTCTTGCCGCCGCGGCTGCGGGCGGCGGACTGGATGGTCCGCGGCGATAGCTTCGCCCACGAGGCCAGGTGAGCGGCGGTAGGGAACCTGGCCATATCAAGGCCGGTCTCGGCGAGGATCACCTGCGCGGTGTGCCGCCCGACGCCAGGGATCTCATCCAGGCGGGCGATCGCGAGCGGACCGCCGCGTCCGGGCCCTCGCCTGCCCCGGGGCCGGTGGTCCCGCCGGCGTCACGCCCCGGGCTTGGGGGATGGCGGCGATCAGCTCCTCGATCCGGCGGTGAGCTGCCGATCTGGGCGGTCAGCGCATCGTAGGAGTCCAGTAGCATCCGGCCCAGCTCGCCGCGGTGGTCGCCGAACGGCCGGTCAGGGCCTGCACCAGCGCGGCGTGCTTGACCTCATCCGGCCGCGGGCCAGGCCGGCCAGCACCTCGGGTCACGCTCCCCGGCGATCAGTGCCTCGATCATCGCCCGCCCGTACACGCCCATGATGTCGGTGGCCACCGACGACAGCTTGATCAACTGGGCTGATTCCAGCAGCTTCTCCGTCCGCTGCTTCTCCCGGGTCCGCTCCTCGGTCAGGTCCCGCCGGTACCGGGTGTGCAGCCGGATCACCCGGAACTCCGGGTGGCCACGAAGGAGCGGTGACCGCGCCGCGCTTAAAGCACGCCGCCAGCCACGGGAATCAGACGGATCCCGCTTCGGCCGCCCGGGCAGATTCTTGACCTGCTTGGCATCGGCCAGCACGCACTCGAACCCCTCGGACTCCAGCCGGTAGAACGGGCCCTTCCAGTCGGGCAGCGGCGGCGCGTTGCCGCTTTAATAAATAGGCCGCCCGCAGATCCGTAGGTACCCAGTCGTTTCCGAAGAGCTGCGGCCTCGTGACCATCATGGACATACGGTCTCCAACTGATGGAGACTCAAGGCATGGCCTCTGGTCAGCACAGTGCTGCGCCTAGCGCGCTCGGCTACCAGTACCAGACGAGCTGGTGCCTATCGAGCTGCTAAGACACGGTCTGACCGTCCTGATGCCTCCATTAGCCTTGAGCTGCTTGATGATGTGGCATGGGACGAAGGTGGCACGCCCACGGAGCTCCTCCAGCTAAAACATCACCTGAACAGGGCTGGTTCACTTGGGGACCAGAGTGTCGACTTGTGGAAGACCATTCAGGTGTGGCTCAACGCGGGTGATCCGGGGATTTGCAGGGCCCGACACTCACTCTCGTGACCACATCGACTGCCGCGCCCGGCAGTGCCGCCTATGCTCTTCGCGCTGACAGTCGAGACCCGGCGGCGGCCCTGGACTTGCTGCGCGCTGCGGCGGCGACCTCAACTACTCAGGCCACCTCGAAGATCAGGACGCGTTCCTCCAGTTGGGGCCAGCCGATCAGCAAGCCTTCGTTTCTCGGATGACGGTAGTTGACGGCGAGCATACGATCGATGATCTTGATGGCCGGGTCCGCCAGTTGCTGTGGGCTGCCCTTCCGCCCGGGCAGGAAGAAACGTTCCTGGCGCTGGTCTGGCGTTGGTGGGCTGGCGTGAGTCTTGACATGCTGCGCCAGCGTCGGCACGGCATCGACGTCGGTGAGACTCGCGCGGCCATCGCGGCCATCCGGAATCAGTTTCATGACGAGGACCTGCCGACCCTTATCGAGCTTGCGGACGTCGATCAGGATGAGATCGCCGCAGCACACGATGATCGCGTCTTCGTTCAGCAGATGCGGTGGGTGCAGACCAGTGAGGTCCATCTGAAGAAGGCCATAGTTGACTACTACCGAGCTGTAGCCCAGTCGACAGAGTGGCTCGACCGCGATCTGGTCGGCCTGGCTGAACTCACGCGTTTTGAGGACAACCTTCGCGATGAGTGGGAGCGTGCGTTCGCTGACATGCTAGAGGATCTAGAGGCCAAGCGGACCCCAACGATGAGACCACGAGAGCGCGGCTGGGGCGCGCACTGCTCAGGCAGTTGCGAGACTCGACCGCAGTCACCGTCCGCCGTCGCTACAACGATCCCTTCT
>CAVRHH010000033.1:0-354893 GCA_963720945.1 uncultured Actinomycetes bacterium
AAAGAGTTACCACTCAGATCCGACATCCGCCCCCAGGCACCGCCCGCCTACATGCAGACGACGCCGGGTCCACCGGCCACGTTGCCCACCACATGGTAACCAGAGTTGGCTGAAGCCCTTTGACCAGCATCGACATGGGCAGCTTGTCCACGTCCAGAGGATCTGAGCGTTGCTCCGCACCTCAGAACTTGGCTCTGGCCAGCCCCGATCTGAAACCACCCACATCATGGACGTACATCCAGCGTCCGATCTCATGGCCCTAGGGCTGGCCCTACTCTGGCCCTAGGACGGCCAGGGCAACACGGGGGAATGCGGGGGAATCGCTAGGGCCGGTCCGTGCTAGGCGCCAGTTCAGAGGCTCAATAGCGCTTCCTGGGCGGCCGGATCGACACCCTGATAAGGAAGAGGTCCGCAGAAGATCGTCGGGCCATTAGCGGGCCATTAATCCCGGTAACGGGGGGTCTCTCACGGTCACTGGCGGACTACCTGCCACGCAGGTCAGGCTATGTACAGGCCCGTAGGGCACAATTTCCCAAGCTGATAGTGCAGGCTGGAGAAAAGAGGCGGCGGCATACACGGGTCCGCGAGCTTCGCTACGTCTGTACGGGACCAGGATCGGGACGTACGCTCCCATTGAGAAACTTTGGCCACGCAGTGACCACGGAGCCCAGCGATGGACCGATTGAGCTCGCCTTCCGCCGCAGCCACCGCCATCCTCCCGCTACTCGATCTACCGAGCCCACTGCCAACACGCGGCTCCCCGGCCAACGACGAATTGACGCCTGTAGATGGCGGCGCAGCCGCCTCACTAGAACTGACTCAGTACCTCACCGAAGAGCACGACCGGATTGCCCAGGGCATGAACGATGTCGTGGTCCGCCGGATCTTCGCCGCGGGGCTGGATCTCCAGGCCGCGCTGGGGCTGATCGGCGATCACCGCGCGGCCAGCAAAATCTGGCACGCCATCGACGAGCTGGACCAGGCCATCAGGGACATCCGGAACACCATCTTCGATTGGCAGCAGGGCCACACACGGGCCACACATCAGGAGCACACGGCAGATCGTCCATCGGGAAGGCAGCACGGCAGGCGATGACGACAACGCCACTACACGCCGAGCCGACGCGACCCGCCCGCCGCAACCAAGTCCTGGCCACAGCGCCACAGCCCAGCCGACCGCTTCCCTATGAACTGAGTAGCTAGCTGATCTTGCTAACGCGAATGCTAACAACGGACCTGGACGAGCCTGGATACAGCTGGGTCACCCTCTCTGGGGCTCGGGCCAGGCTTCCGGCAGTATCCCACCATGTCCTGCTGCGGGCGAAGCGGCCGGGTGCATGATGGCTGTCCCGATGTGATTGGTGAAGATCCGGATCGTTGCCTCGGCGACCCGGTGCATGATCGCCCGGTCCAGTCCCGCGCCCAGGGCGCCAAGCGGCGGCCGGTAAGCCCCGGAGACCGCGAGCATAGTTGCGTCTTCCCCGGCCGGGCTAAGCACGATGTCGGCGTCCAGGGCCGGGAACAACTCAGCCTCCCGGCCCGATGACTTCCCACCGCATCGCCCAGACGGCGGAGTCTCCATGGCTCACCCCGTCGCGGAATCGCACCTGGACAAGCTCGGACACGCCCAGTGCGGCCGCCCGCGGCTCAACCCGAGCCAGGCCAGCCTGCCACTCATCGTAGGCACCACCGGATGCACGCCGCAGCAGGCCGCCGCGGACCAGGTTTGTCAGCCTGGCCTGGGCGGCATTGAAACCGACATCCAGCCCGATCCCGGCGCCGATGAACATGCGCCAAGGCAACCAGCGCGAAGGCCACCAGGCAGGGGACGTAAGCCACCACCTCGCCGGAAGTCCACAGGCGCTCCGGCTGGTTGATGAGATCGGATTGTCAACAGGCCGCTCGAGGCGCCCCTCCCAAGCAATAGGCCGCGCGACCCAAGCTCCTGCCCACTGACAGCAACGGTGACAGCAACGGCAAGTGGCTGGCGTCGCCGTGCCATTAGTGTGCCATTATCCACGGCATCGAACGGTAAACTGCGGTGTCGTACGGTCAGTCAAATAAGCAGGTCAGGACGTATAACTGCCTCGTATTGGGCTCCTTACAAGCTGGTGGTCCACCCGGACGACCGAGCAGCAACGCGAGCAGCAACACCAACGGACGACACCGGATCTCGGCGCACGAAGGCAAACGCGAATGCCCCAGGCCATGCCGAAGGACCGGACGGACTCGGACGACCTGCCGCGCAGGCAAGCCCGTCTCTTAATCTGCGGGTCACGGCCAAGATCACCGTGCCATTGGCGTGCCATTAACTGGGGCGAGCAGCGGTAACCAGCAGCTACCCAAGCAACTGAATGCCCAGGTCAGCCAGCATGACCGCACGATGCGGTACACCTTCCAAGCAGGTCATGACGACAGCGACTCGTGGGATTACCGCAGCCCATGCCTACTCGGCGGGCTCGCCCAGCCACTCCGTGGGTCGAAGCTTGTCAATCTCTGCCATTGTCTCCTCATCAAGCTCCTCGACGCCCGCGACTCCGAGTGAGCGCAGGTGGTCCTCCAGCGCTTCCTGTAGATCCTCAAGCCGAGCTGACACCTCCGCCAGCTGGTTCGTCGCCTGCTCCTTGATCTTCTCGGACGGTGTCACCATGAAGTAGTTGCGAAGGAAGTGGTGGGCGAGATAGTTGCGCGTCTGCACCGCCTCCTCAAGCGAATCGATCATGCCGTCCGGCCAATGATCCTGGCTCTTAAGGCCACGCACGAGCTTGCCGAACGTCGTCCCATCCCACTTCCAGACCTTGTCCATCGCCTGGTCAAGACTCGTGCCGTCCTTGATCGTCCGGGTCAAAAATCCCCAGAGGGTCATCTCGAATACCTGGAACTGATGCATGACCTCGCCATACGCGCCGTACACGATGAACTGGTCCACACGCTCGTCGGGTGCTTCCGGTTGGGCCATGCCGAAGATGCTACGGACAGTACGAGGCGAACGGGGCAGCTGGGAACAGAACAACCGATCAACAAGAACGAAGAAGCTCTTGGTCCGGGCATTTCAAAGCCGCCGCGTGTAAGCAGTAGGTCGCTGCTCCAACGTAGGCCAGCGACCGCCCTTGCGGCCTGGGGACCATTTGGGGACCACACGTTGCGCGCGCCCGGACAATCCGCATGTGACCGAACGTCGCGCTATACCCGTACAACGGTGCTGAGCTGCGAAGACGCCTAACCCACCGTCCTGGCGTTCAGGACGCCCTAACCATTGGGTCCCTTAGGGGACGGGAGCTTGATAACCGGGCGCTCGCCCGCGCTCTCCCGGTTCCCGAATGGGATCGCCGGCGGCATGCGAACCGGAGGCGGGTCGATAGGGATCTCCACCCGCCCTTCCAACGCCATCAGCCACTGCCCGGGATCTGGGCGCGTACCCCGGGGACCGGCCGCCTGCCGCCACAGTGCGCGTATCTTGCCGGCGACCATGTCAGGCACTCCTGGCAGCACGTCAAGGTCCCGGCCGGGACGGATGTATGCCTTCCTACATAGCACCCGACCGACGAGCAACGCGAGCTTGTAGCGATCGGTATCGAAGTCTGGACCGCTCTTCGGCAGCTGATACGGGTCATCCCAGTCTGGAGTATCGGCCTGCGGGAGCACCGGGCGCGACCCGAGCTTCCTGATGCCGTCGCAGTCGATGACAAAAATCCTTGCGGGACTCCCTATTGCCCAGAGCACGTTGCTCATCGACACGTCGCCGAATACCAGTGACTTGCCATGCAGCAGCCACATCAGCCGCGCGAACTCGGTGGCCACGTCGATCCGCGTCTCGATGCCTATCTCGCCCGGGACAATGCGACCCCACATCGGCTTGGGCGGGTATAGAAGGTACTGCAATTCTCTCAGCTTCGAGTCGCCGACGGTGTTGCGCCCGAAGAAGTGGTTCGGGATGAGTTGCATCAGGAACCCGCGCACGTGTCCCCGACGCATGACCCGCGCGAGCGGCCACGACGTCTGCTCCAGCAAGCGATCCCGCTCCAACGACCGCAGCGAGGCGGGCAACTCGACCAGGCTCCGCAGCGCATTCGGATCCGCACCGGCAACGATGTACTGCTTGAACACCAGTGGCAGTTGCTGCCCCTCCACCCGCAGAACCCGTCCCTGGCCACCGCTGCCGAGCACCTCGCCAAGCTGGAGAGATTCCTCCTCCATGTCCGCGCCACTCAGCCACGGTCTCGCCATTACAGCTCCCAGACACACACGGCAGTGCGATCATCGCTGAAGCTCTTGGCCCGGAAGCTCAGCTGCCAGGCGAACTGTGGCAGCCCCGGAACATTGCCGCTTCCCCACCATTCCGCCAGCTGCCCCGTTACCTTACCGTTACGCATCGGGCTGATCAGCCCGTCCGTGCATATCATCAGCACATCTCCGGGGACCAGCACTCCGGCGTATGTCACGGCTCGCCCAACGCTGGTCGGCAACGCGTTGGTCCCCGTGCTGGTGATCATGGCGTCATGTTGGTCCGCGAACAATGCATGGAAGGTCGCGTCGCGGAGCAGGAAGGCACCGCTATCCCCCACGCCGAAGACCACGCACCGTCGTTCTTCCGGACTCACGGGGCTGGCCTCGATCACCGCACCCACGAGCGTCGTTGACAGCTCCTTTGGGTCAGCGCTCACCCTGCTGGCCACGTCCTCGAGTCCGTGCGCGACGCGCTGCATCATGCCCTGGCAGAGCTGGGGTACTTCATCCGCCGTAAATAGCGGGGTGACCAGGCGCGTCACCTCTGTCCGAAGCAGCGGGCAGGCCTTGGCCGAGCCCAGTTGGGACAACGGCTGGCTGCCCACGCCGTCTGCCACGCAGACCAGGAACGCATCCGTATGGCTGTCGGTCACCCGCCATATGCCCATAGAGTCCTGTCGGGTGGTGCCGTAGAACCGGTGTTCGTCCCCCCGCACCGAGGCACCTCGGATCGCTAGCCCAGGCGCGTACGCACCATCAAGCACCGTGTCCGGCACCGCGAAGTTGTCCGACGGTAGCCAATTGAGTTCTGAGCGCAGCCTCGGTTCGTTGCCGATGACGATCGGCTCGCCGATCGGGTCCTGGAAGACGATTGCCTCATCCTCGTCCCACTGAGACACGTCGTCTGGACCTCCCTACGGTGGCAACCGCCCCGAGCTTCAGCCGCCGCGGCAACCTCACCATCGTCTCGTCACCCATCTCTCGCCTAGCCCAGCGTCAAATCTCGTCCGCCGCCAGCGTGGTAAACCCAGGCACGTCGTCCGGCACAGAGAGGGTCACGGCACCGCTGGCCGACTGGGTGCCGGAATTGACGATCGACCGGATCAACGACTGCGTGAACTCCCTCAGCGCCTGCTCCGGCCCTATCGTGCCATCCGCGACGAACGCTCGAACCGTGGCAACTTCTCGGAGAGTCTGCGGATCAACGGCGCCAAAGCCAAATGCCAGAATATTGGGGTGCGCTGCCCAGTTCACGTCCGCGACGCGCTGGTACGCCCCCTCCCAGCTATCGGTTGGTTGTCCGTCCGACAGAAAGAATACGGCAGGTCGATACACCATATTGCCTTGAGCCTTCAACTCGGCGACATCAGCGGAGATGGTGTCGTAGAGAAGTCGAACGCGGCCCCGTAGCTCGTGCCGCCCCGGGCTTGGAGGGCGGGAATCGAGGTTATCGTACTGAGGTCCGCCAATGGCAGCAACACCTCTGCATCGTTGCTGAAGCCGATAAGGCAAAACCGAGTCTTGTCGGCCACGGCCGGGTTTGATCCTATCTCAGCGTGCATCTTCGGCAGTGAGTCGTTGATCGCCTCTATAGGCATCCCTGACATCGACGACGACTCATCGCAAACGAGGTAAAATGGCAGAACCTGTTCACTCATGCGATTCCCCTGTTCTAGCGGATTTTGCTCTGAATCCTTGTTCCCTGCTCCTTATCTCATATCCATGATCGACGCTTATCTGCTGCTCCTCCATTTTAGTCCTTTTGACGACTAGCTGCCGACGCGGCTGGCCCGATGCTAGGTAAGGGGGCAAATCGATCCGGTCTACACCAACCGCCAGCCTGCCAACCGGGCCGACGGCCACCACCGGCTCGCGAGGATTGAACTCGATTTCTAGCCCTGCTGGTCCTTTGACCCGCTTAAGATCATCATACATAACAGCTATAATTAGCCCACAAATGCCAGCCACCGCAAAAAGCGAGACAAGTTCCGGAGACAACTGAATACGCTTCAGCCCGCCCGCGACGGACAGTCCAGCCATGAAGCGCAATTATCCCTAGAAGGAGACGCCCGGGAACAGATCGCCGCCGATCGGCAAGCTGTCCACGGAGAGCGGCCAACTCGCGATTAGCCTCCTTGTGATCTGCATTTCGCCTTACGCATGCGCGAAAATGCCCAACAGCGGATCGCTGATATGCGATCCTCCTGCCTGGGATATCTGCATGATCACTCATCAGGCGTCGCGCAAGACCAGCAAGATAATAGGGCTCAGCCAAGTCTGGTGCCATTTTGAGAGCATCACACGCAGCGTCATATGCGTCTCCGAAGAGCCTCCAGTCTTGCTGATCGTCTCCGCGCCGCATAAGCAAACGCGACAATGCCGCGTGCAATCTCCATCGATCACCCCCCTCGGTTTGCCTGATCGCGGACCCAATTCATCCTCCGCCTTGTCCACATTACCTTCAATGCGGTAGCATTCAGACAATCCGATCGCAGCCAATACCGAAGATCTATCGACTGCCTTCGCTTTTTGGAATTCCCGCTTTGCCTCGCGGATACATTCTCGCGAGTCGACAACAACAAGTCTCCGAGTTCAATGTGCGCAGACGCATCATTCAGATCTCGGTCGATGGCTTTGCGTAGCTCTTCCTCCGCCTCGTCAATGTATCCCATCTTCGCATAAAGAGCACCGAGATCAGTGTGGCTCCCTTGAGCAGGGTTAATTTCCAAGGCACGCTTAAGGTGTCGCTCCGAATCTCGCAGATAGTGGAGTTTAAAGAAAACGACACCAAGACACATGTGTGCTGCGGGATCATCGTTATCCTCGGTAACATCATGGCATATGTCCAGCGCCTCCTGCAATGCATCAGGATCATTCGATCGCGCGAGCGACCAAGCATATGCGATTCTATATGCAATTACGTCATGCTCGATCATTGCCTGCATGAAATGATTCTGAGCATCAACATATCTACCTTGGGCAAAGGCGACATACCCTAGACCGTAATTGATCCTCGCTCGCTCAACGTCATCTTCTGCCCTACGCAGCAAACGATCAAAGGCATGTATCGCAGCACTCAATTTAGCTTCGTGATAGGAGATCCATGCGTCTTCCTCTAGCAACCGAAAGTCATTAGGGTTCACGGTGAGAAGCAATTTTACGCTTCGACGAGCTTCCCCATACCTTCGCAGGGAACACAATGATAGGGACCGTGCCACGCAGACTTCGATTTCCTGTGGTCCCACCTTCCGGGCTTCATCGAACCAGCTCAGCGCCTTATCGTATTCGGCTTGGTCATGATAAAGACGTCCCAGCTCCACACGCAATGACGAGTCGGCCGGAAACCTCGTAACCAAGGCATGTGCAGTACCAACCGCCTCATCATATTCACGCAGCAATCGCAGGCTTCGCAGCCTGCCGTGTTGCGCACGCAAATCACTTGAATCATGCGCAATAACGGAATCGTAGAGTTTCAAAGCCTCGGCATAGTTCTGCTTATCGCCGTACTCCTCAGCCTGCTCCAGAACCAACGCCGAATCAAAACGAGATTCGACAATGGGCTTGGGGTAACTCCCAATGAATTCCGGGAACTGCACCAAGGTAGGAACGTAAGGCACCGAAGATTCAGCAGGCTCCGCTATCCGATCGCGCAGCCACTCCTGCATGAGCAACGCGGTCGTAATACTGATCATCCAACGAAATCGCTTTCTCGCAGCGCCTCATGGCATCGGCATACATACCTCGGGCCGCCAGAACCCTCGCTAGCAGCATATGCGACTCGCGGTGACCCCCAAAGTGCTCAAAGGTAGCAGTTGCTATCGAGCTGGCTCGTTCGACATTTGCCAGATCAAGCAAGCTGAGGAGTGATAGCACCAATTCTGATTGGAGCGCGAAGCTCTCCGGCAGCAACTCCAAGGCAGATTCGGCCAATACCACAGCATCATCCACACCACCACGACGGCTTGCCTTGATGCGATCCCTAAGAGCATGCTCGTTTATCGGATTGATCTGTAGCGCTGCCTCGAAACGCGCAGTCGCGTCCCAGTACGCGCCTCTTTCCAGGAAGTAACGGCCATAAGCATACTGCGCCATATCATAGTCGCCAGCAATCTCTACCAACCGATAACTTTGTTCTTCTGCATCCTCCCACCTTGCTAGGCGGGTAAGCGCAGCGGTGCGCCAATAGCAACTTTGAATGTGAAGGTTACGCTCTGGATAAGTGTCATTCTCGGTCAGCGAGGTCTCATTCTGCACGATTCTATAAGCTTTATCAAAAAAGCTGAGGGCGGCGTGAGCATCCTCTACCCAGTGGGTTCGCAAGAGGCATCTGCCGTCCTCAATGAACTCCCATGCTTGCACCAGAGATCTCCCCCGCCGCCTCTATCGCCACTACTAGAGTAACGCTTAGTCACATACACGACAGCAGGCATGCCTCAGGTGGATATCACGCTCGGTGAGGACTGTCTGGCTATCTGTGCAAGTGATCGTGACGGCTATGGTATTGGGATCCGTCCCACGGAGTAAATCGTGATGACACCTGCAGTGCTTGCCCAGCCTGAACTGCGGATCCCCGTGTTTGGGCTCCGCGTTCAGAGGTTCCGGACGGCCAGGTATAGGACCTCAAGCGCGGCATGCCGGTCTCGGGTACTGCGGTGAGGGCTGGTGTCATAATCCGTCGATCACCCGGATCAGTGAGACGGCCCGGGCTCCAGCCGTGCCGTCACGGCTGACGGCACGATGCTCTACGCCTCAGGCCGCTGGCGGGCGACCACGGGCGACCACGGGCGACCATACCTACTACCCGACTGCTTCCGTTCCTCGATCGGTGGCGCCTCTGGACGCCGGGCGCTTGCCACCGAGACTGACCATGATCCGGAACATGCACGGCCCGATCTCAGCGCCGATCTCCCACCGGACTGGCGTTAAGCCAGGTCAACGGCAGAAATTCGCTAGTCCGCAAGGGCGGCCTCCGGAGCCGTGTGCGTAGGTTCGAATCCTACTGGGGGCGCTTTTTGTGGGCAGGCGAAACGCCACCTGATCTGGGCAAACACTCTCATACCCGGTTGAACGGCTGTGCAGCTATGTGCCGCCAGAAGCCGTTCGATGTCAGGGTTCGCGGAATATACGCGGAATGAGATTGGCGGCATCGGGCCAGGTCGGCCCCCGGAAATGACGAAGCCCCGGAACGCAGCCCGGGGCTTGGAGCCAGTGCCGCGACCAGGCAACGTTCGGCTGGTTGGGGAGGCCCGAAGCGGCGCTCCACGGCGCCGCTATGTGGCCGCTACGACAGCCGCCCTGATCACTAACTCATAGGCTTGTTCTGGAGTCATATGGGTCAGCGAACGGGGGGCGCGCGTGCGCTACGGTCAGTGGCTGTGACTTCGACGGTGAACGCGTTCGACCCGCTTGTGATGCTCGCTACCGGTGTCCACGCCAAGCCGGGGGTGTATGCCCTGCTGCTCGGGTCGGGCGTCTCCACCGGGGCGGGCATACCCACCGGATGGGGAATAGTTCAGGAACTCGTCCGGCGAGCTGCCGCAGCCCATGATCCCGATAACCCCGAGGCAGCCGGAGCCGCCGCTGCCGATCCGGACGCATGGTGGGACAGAAATGGTGACGGGCAGCCGCTCGGCTACTCCAACCTGCTGGCCGCGCTGGCACCCACGCCGGCCAGCCGACAGGCACTGCTAGCCGGGTTCTTCGAACCGGACGAAGAGGATGCTGAAGCCGGACGCAAGGTGCCCGGCGTAGCTCATCGTGCGATCGCCCACATGGCCAGACGCAGGTTGATCCGTGTCATTCTCACGACGAATTTCGACCGTCTGATGGAACGAGCCCTGGAAGATGCAGGCATCCCTCCCCAGGTGGTGTCCAGCCCCCAAGGCGTGGCGGGAATGACCCCGCTTCAGCACGCGGGAGTCACCGTGATCAAGCTGCATGGTGACTACGCCGACTTGGAGATGCGCAACACTATTGACGAACTCAGCACATACCCTCCCGAGCTGGACACTCTGCTGGACCGAGTGCTCGATGAATACGGACTAATCATCTCGGGATGGTCGGCAGGCTGGGACAAAGCGCTCGTCGCCGCGATGGAACGGCTCAAGTCCCGCCGCTACCCGCTGTACTGGGATGCCCGCAGCAGCAAAGGAGAGGCAGCCCGGCGACTGGTCGCCCAGCACAGCGGTGTCGTCACGCCTGCGGCGTCAGCTGATGACTTGTTCACCGCGCTGGTCGACCGGGTAGACGCTTTGGACCGGCTCGCGGAACCGCCGCTGACGACCGCAGTCGCCGTCGCGCGCCTGAAGCGATACCTGCCGGACCCGGTCCGGCGGATTGACCTGGACAACCTAGTCAGTGACGCTATCAGCGCGGCGGCCGGAAAAGCCGCCGCCCACCCAACGCACCTGAGCAGTCTTGACGGCCAGGCGCTCGATGACCGGTACGCCGCTATGCTGTCTGACGTCACGCCGGTCTTGCATTTGCTCATTGAGGGCGTCTATCACGACCAGGTCAGGGACCACACCGACCTGTGGGTAAAATCCATCCACCGGCTCATGCTTTCCCGCGGCCGGATCACTGGCGGGTACCAGGACGCACTCGACACCGCGCGGCACTATCCGGCCCTGCTAGCACTCCGCGCCGCCGGCATCGCCAGTCTGGTCGTCGGCCGCGATGACGTCCTGTTCCGGCTGCTGACCGAGCCGACCTGGCGGGATCCGCTGTACAGGGACCTGCTGCCCGCTGTCGATACGCTCCGTGACTACACTGTCGCCAGTGCGGACGTCGTGAACGCGTTCCCGCGCTGGTCCGGCCAGCGGTGGCTGTACCCGCCAAGCCATCTGCTGCGTGCGGACCTGCGCGAGGTCCTGCGGCCCATCCTTCCCGACGACGATGATTACCGGTGGGCCAACGACCGGTACGAATACCGCGTCGCTCTTACCCAGTACCACCTTCAGTCCCGGCCCTCTGGCTACGCCAGATGCACGCCCGGGGAGTTCATGGGAACCTCACCGTTCGGCGGGCGCCAGTGGGCGGACGGGCAACTGTTGACCGAAACCGACTTCCGTGCCGCAGCCGAGCAGGCGGGCGACGACTGGCCCTGGTGGGTGGTCCTGGGCAGCCTGGCCGGAATGGATACCACTCTGACGGGGCTCGGTCTAGAACTGGCGGCGATGGTGCGATCCGGTTAGGGAGTCGGCAACTCAGCCGGTCAAGGCCGTGAACCTAGTCCCTGCTGCCCGACTCGCCGAGCTGGTACAACATCGGCTCCAGCGTCACGCACAGCATTTACTGGGGCTTGCGGGACGTCGACGGCTCTCGCCCAGGTAAGCCTCAGGCCCTGACCTCGAACGTGCTGGATATGGGCGCTGCGGCCGAGTCCGCCGGCTCCGCCTCGGGCCTGATCCTCGACCGTTGCGGAAGGTGTCACGGCCACGACCCAAGCGCTCAGGCTCAGCGCACCAGGGAGCGGCGCGAAGCGATTGATGCCCTTATGACGTCGCGGCACTAGATGAAGGGACCCTGCGGCTCCCCCTCGGGGATGAGAATGGCAGTGCGCGCGTTGCCCGCCGACGTCGGTTGAGCTTGGCTTCGTGAGACCGTGCACTAGATTGACGCTGGAGTCCGTGTCTTCGGGTGTTCCCGGTTGCGTTGCGAACGCGAGTATCAGTTTCCTGGTTTCCTGCGGATTCCGCGGGCGGCGCGTGTCGTGGTCCCTTCCCGAGGAGGCAGGCATGCAGGTGGTGTATCAGCGGTGCGCCGCGGTCGATGTCGGCAAGGACGTCATCGCGGTCGCGGTCCGGCTGCCCGGTGACGGCCCGGACGGCCGGTCCACTGTCAAGCGGATGTTCAAGACGTTCTACGGGGTGCTCGCGGAGGCGGCCCGGTGGCTGACCGGGCTGGGTGTCACGCATGTGGCGATGGAGGCGACCGGGATCTATTCCATGCCGGTCTACCACGCCCTGCTTGAGCACGGGAGCTTCGAGAAGGTGCTGGTGTGCAACGCCGGCCACGTCAAGAATGTGCCGGGCCGCAAGACGGATTTCTCCGACGCGGAGTGGCTCGCGCACTTGCTGGAATGCGGGCTGCTGGCCGGCAGCTTCATCCCCCCGGCCGGGATCAAGGCGGCCCGGGACGTGCTCCGCTACCGCGGCAAGGTGGCCCAGCAGCGGGTCAGCGAGATCGCCCGGCTGGGCAACGTCCTGCAGGACGCCGGGATCAAAATCGACTCCGTCGCGTCCTCGATCGCGACCAAGTCCGGGCGGGCGATGATCGAGGCGCTAATCGACGGGGAACGCCGCGGCCCGGTCCTGGCCGATCTGGCCCGGGGCAAGATGCGCGCGAAGATCCCGGACCTGTCCATGGCGCTGGAGGGCCGGTTCGGTGACCATCACGCCTTGATGTGCCGGCTGCACCTGGACCACATCGATCACCTCGAGGCGATGCTCGCCCGGCTGGACGCCCAGGTCGAGGTGATGATGACCCCCTTTCGCGCCGCCCGGGACCTGCTGACCACGGCTCCCGGCATCGGCCCGCTGTCCGCCGCCGCAGTCATCTCCGAGATCGGCGCCGACGTCCGCGAGTTCTTCCCTGACGCTGCCCGCCTGGCCTCCTGGACCGGGCTGTGCCCGGGCAATCACGAATCCGCCGGGAAACGGCGTTCCGGCAAGCGCCGCAAGGGCAACGAGCACCTGCAGTCCCTGCTGGTGGAGTGCGCCTGGGCCGCGGTCCGCCACGACGGCTACCTCAAATCCCTCTACCACCGGCACGTGATGAAATGGGGCGGCTACCGCAGCGCCACCGCGAAGAAGAAAGCCATCATCGTGGTCGCCCACGCCCTGGCCGTCATCATCTGGCACATCCTGGCCACCGGAAAGCCCTACCACGAACTCGGCGCCGACTACTTCACCCGCCGCCGGGACCCCGAACGGGAGACCCGCCGGCTCATCGCCAAGCTCGAAGCCCTCGGCCACACCGTCACCCTCCAGCCAGCCGCCTGACCGCCCGCCTCCGGCAGGCCCCAGCCACATCACCGGCAGGGGTCCGCTGCCGCCTGCACAGCTGAGGATCATTCACGTATCAGCTCAATCTGGGCTTGCATACCGGCTGGGCCGCATCAACGGCCGGGCTCAACTGGAGCTCAAACAGGGCAAACGCTACCGGTCGTGCACCTGGCCAAGGAAATCTTCCATCCGTTTGTGCCAGCGCTCGTCGTCGCCGTCGATGCAGTGTGCGTAGATCCGGTAGAGAATCTCGACGCTGTGACCGGCCCATTCGGCCACCTGGGGGCCGGGAGCGCCCGCGTTGAGCCGCCACGAGACCCCGGCATGGCGGAAGTCGTAGGGCCTGCTGGCCAGCGGGGATGCTACTTGAGCCGGTGTGAACGCGCTGGGGCGCGCTTTGCGGAGCACCTGCCACAGTGTGGACGGCTGGTCGGGATTCCCCTCAAACCGTGGAGACTTCGGTTGTGGTGATCATGGCTGGCATGGCTGGCCTTCTTGCGCCCGTGCCCGGGCGGGGGCAGGCTCGTGGCCTGCCCGCTTTTCCTGCTCCCAGGGGCCGCAGTGGTCTCCGGGGTCAAGGGCGGCCCGCAAGGGCCGTCGCCCGCAGGGCGATGCGGAGCACCCTTGAGGCCGGAGGGGCGGCCCCGTACCCTTAGCGGGCGCAAGAAGGCCAGCGGCGGCGCAGCCGCCTCCTTTTCCCGGCCCGCGCAGCGGGCCCGCCGCGCTCACGCGGCGTCCTTTCCCGCCAGGGACCGCTCGTAATCCACCGGGCTGCGCATTCCCAGCGCCGAGTGCCTGCGCTCGTGGTTGTAGTCCTCGATCCACGCGGCGATCGCGGCCCGCGCCTCGGCCCTGGTCGCGAACTTGTGCAGGGACCGCAGCTCCCATTCCAGCGTGGAGTGCCAGGGCGCCTATTGGGCGTGATCAAGCGTGTCAACGATAGGCGTCCTTGCCTTGCAGATTGATTGCTCATTTCGAGCACCCTGTCCTCCGACATGACCTCGCTGCCGCGAGCGAGAAAAGCCAAATCACGGCCACCTGTGAGCCATGTGCTGGGACTGGAGCGTCAACCATCTCCCGTGACAGGACAAGACTCCGGGCACGATCCGGGCACGACCACTGCCGAATTGAGCCGTACTGGATCAAGGCGGCCCCGCTGCGCGGCGCCGCTGGCCCGGCGTCAGCGCCGGGCTCTGCCTTGGGAGGCCCGCCCGGCGCACGCCGGGCCACTGCCCGCACGAGCGTGAGATCAAGAACGCTCACACGCCTCACTGCCCGAAGCCGGTCCGTGTCGCATTCCCCGCCGTCGAGTTGTCCGGCCGGTACGGTGCGGCGAAGCTTCCTGCGGCGTCGCGTGATGGCTTCGCCAGCTGTGACATCCGCCTGCTCCCCCGATCATGGCACCTGCGAGGATGACGCCAGGACGGGCACCGCGCTACGCTTCCCTGGATTGTCCTGGTTGGAGGCGGCGATGGTGACAGGGGCGGGAGACGAACTGGCAGCGGCTGCGGCAGGCCGTGGACGCCTTCGGGTGTCGCACGCTGACCGCGAGCAGGTAATCGACACCCTCAAGGCCGCGTTCGTGCACGGCATGCTGTCCAAGGACGAATTCGACCTGCGAGTAAGCCAGGCGTTCGCGTCGCAGACCTACGCGGAGCTGGCCGCGGTCACCGCCGACCTCCCCGCTGAGCCGACCGCAGCCCAGCCGCCCAGGCCCGCCCAGACGCAGCACGGGATTATGCAGCGGCCCGGCCGGATGATGGCGGTGGCAACCGCGCTTTATGCAGGCGTACTGGCGTTCGTGTTCCTTCCACCTTGGCCTAGCGGGAATTCCGACGGCGATCCCCCGCAGCCGATACCCGTGCTGTTCCTCTTGAGCAACCTCGCGTACCTTTTCGTTTTGCTCCTCGGTGTGGTGAATATGGTCGAATTGCGGCGTGAGAAACGTTCCGGCGGGCGGCCACCGCGGCGGCCAGCACCCGGCGCGGGCGGTCAGGCATCCCCGCGGCTGCCATCAGCCGACCCGGGCGGGCAGCTTCCGCCGGCCGGTCACGGACACCAGCACACCGCCGAAGCTGAGCGGAGCCATCCTCCCCGGCCGCCAAAGCGGGCTCGCGGCCACCGCGGCGATGGCGTCCCCGCGGGTTGCTTGCCGTGACGGCTGGCAATCGCCGCGCGGTGAACGTGTAATTAATTAGCCTGGGTCACGAGCGGCCCACATGGCTGCCGCGGGCCTGTGGGCCGGTCACCAGCCTCACTTACCGCTATCGGTCCAATTCCCGAGCTGATAGTCCAGGCTGGAGAGACAGGCGTGCGGCATGCAGGCGGAAGGCGCAAAGGCCCCCCACCAGACTGCCACCGGATTGTGATACGCCTCCGGTACAGCATCAAGGGCTGATGTGACCGCTGGGCAACGAACACAGGTAAGGGTGCCTGGTTAACGTACACGCGAATCAGCCCTTGACACCTTCCCTCCGACGAATAGGTCGGCAGCAGTCAGTCCGATGGGGGAGAGAGGCGGCGCACCAGGACCACGGCCGGGCGGGACCTGGCCTACGCATGACAGGCGTGCCCCCGAGATGCCCCGAACCGCCGTCAACAGCCAACGCCCGCCAGCAGCAGCAACTCGTGAACGTGAAGGTAGCGCGGGCTTTGACCACGCGAGCAACGCACGGGAACACGCTCGTAATGCGCAGCTCTGCCGCGCTACGCTTTCCGTACATCGGGTTCGGGGAGGTGCCAGTGATGGCAGGGCCGGGAGACGAGATAGCAGCAGGGGCAGGAGGCCGCGGTCACCTGCGGGCGTCGTATGCCGGTCGCGAGCAGGTGATCAGCGCCCTCAAGGCGGCGTTCGTGCAGGGCATGCTGGCCAAGGACGAATTCGACCTGCGAGTGGGCCAGGCGTTCGCGGCGCGGACCTACGCGGACCTGGCCGCCGTCATCGCTGACTTGCCCGCCGGGCTGGCCGCAGCCCAGCCGCCCACGCCTGTCCGGCCGCCGGACGAGCAGCGGGTTGCCCGGCCCGGCCCGGTGATCGCGGCGGCGACCGCGCTGTATGCAGGCGTGTGGGCGTACGTGCCCTCTCCCCCAATGGGGGCGATAACCCTGTGGCAGTCAAACTGGTCTTCTTGGGCGCTTTCTTCTACTTGATCATTTTGGCCATATGTGTAGGGCATATGGTCGCCTCGCGTCATGAGGAGCGTTCCGGCGGGCAGCTGCCGCGGCGGCGAGCGCCTGGCGCGGGCGATCAGGCATTCCCGCGCCTGCCACCGGACGGTCCGGGAGGGCAGCTTCCTGCGGCCGATCACGGCCACCAGCACACCGCCGAAGCAGCGCGAAGGCATTTCCCCCGGCCGCCCTTGCCGGTTCGCGGGCACTGCGCCGGTAGCGCCCTCGGGGCAGAGACGGCTCCGGCAAGCTGGTGACCGCGGCCCAGGGCCCGGCCGACCGCAGCAGAGCCGGGGGCTGAGGGTTAGCTGCGGCTGACAGCAACGGTGACAGCAACAGCAGCGACCAACAGCTAACGGCAGCGACCGGCGACAGCGCGGGACGCTCGCACAATCCGCGCCAACTCGGTTTATGCCCGGCCTGAAAAACGGACGGTCCGCAGCAGGCGAGCCGGACGGCCAGGTCCTCGGCAACTGGGAGCCACGCTGGGAGCCGCCGGGGCGAACGAACTCCTGGGATTCCGGACGGCCATGAACAACGGAAAGGGACGCGACCGAGGTCACGGACTGATCTGAACGGGTCCGAATGCCCGCACATGGAACTACGGATTAGAAGGTCGCGTGCCCGTTGCGTGCCCGATGGGGCAGTCATCATAGGCAACTCACGGTCACTCGCGAATAGCCGCATGCTTGCTGAACTGCGGACGGACTGGCCACGCATGGACCGCCCACGTCCTCCTAAGCAGGCAGTTTGCGTGCCGTTCGCTGCCGTGCAGGGAGGACCCGGTCAAGCACGACAAAGTACGTGTCAACGTCGTCCGAAAATTGGATCTGACCCGCATTTCGTGACGGTAACGTGCCCCCTGCGGGCCGCAGCTCCGGCAATCCGTAACGATCCGTATCGTTACCACGCAAGCCCGGCGTGTTACGCGAGGGAAAAGAGGGACTCCTGGTAGTCCGGCGGTTGTCTAGGCCAGCCGTCCATTCCAGGAGTCCGGGTTGTCATTGTCGCAGTTCAGCGGGTGCTTGTCATGCCAGTGCGGGATCAGCCTGGAGATGCTGCTGCCGCATTTGGCCGGGGTCATCACGGAAGCCGCCGGCCTGGATGGCGGCAGGCTGCGCATCTGGGCGCATTCCAGCAGGGACAGTGCAGCCTGCCGCCGGTGCGGCCAGTTCTCGAAGCGTGTGCACAGTACTTACCGGCGGCGGCTGGCCGACGCGCCGGCCGGCGGGCACCCGGTGGCGCTCTGGCTCGGGGTCCGCCGGTTCTTCTGCGGCAATAACGAGTGCAAGGCGGTTACATTCGCCGAGCAGTTCGAGGGCCTGACCACGCCGCGAGCCCGGCGGACCCCGCCGCTGGCCCGGATGCTGACCTCGATCGGCGTGGCCCTGGCCGGGCGGGCCGGCACCCGGCTCGCCGCCCGGCTGGACCTGCCGGCCAGCCGGACCGGCATGCTGCGCCTGGTCATGGCGCTCCCCGACCCCGAGGCCGGCACCGTGACCATCTTGGGAATCGATGACTTCGCGTTCCGCCGCGGCCGGGACTACGGCACCATCCTCATCGACGTCGAGACCGGCCGTCCCGTTGACCTGCTCCGCGACCGCGAGGCCGGTACCGTCGCGGACTGGCTGAAGGAACATCCCGGGATAAAAGTGATCTGCCGCGACCGGGCAGGCGCCTACGCCGACGGCGCACGGCAGGGCGCACCGGACGCGGACCAGGTCGCCGACCGGTGGCACATTTACCACAACCTGTGCGAGCACGTGGACAAGGCCGCGGCCCGGCACCGCTCCTGCCTGGAAGAGCCCGCTCCCGAAATACCGGAAGAGCCCGCTGCCCCCGAGGCACCGCAAGTCCCTGACCTGCAGCAGGCCGCGATCGATGCCGCCGCCCGCCGCGTGGGGGAATCGACGCTCGCGAACCGCACCCGGCAGCGGTACGACCTGGTCCAGTCACTGAAGGCCCAGGGCAAGGGCATCAAGCCGATCAAGCGCGAGACCGGGCTCGCGAAGGAGACCGTCCGCCGCTTCTACTACGCGGAAAGCGTCGATGAGCTGCTCGCCAAGGTGAAAGACGGGCGCCCGTCGATCCTGGACGAGCACAAGCCCTACCTGCACCAGCGGTGGAACGAGGGCTGCACTAACGTCCTCCGGCTGCACGCCGAGCTGAAAGAACGCGGATACAAGGGAAGCTACGGCACCGTTCGCGACTACGTGCTCCCGTTCCGGGAGGCAGGCGCCGCACCGCCCGCCGTCCCCGGCCCGCCCAAAGCCCGTGACCTGGCAAGATGGATCACAGCCGACCCGGACAACCTCAACGACGACGAGAAGGCGAAACTAGCCCAGGCCCGCGAGCGCTGCGCGCACCTGGACGCCCTCGCCGGCCACGTCACCGAGTTCGCCAAGATCCTCACCGGACGCCACGGCGACCGCCTCGACGGCTGGATCACCGCGGTCGAAGCCGACGACCAGCCTGACCTGCACTCCTTCGTCCGCGGCATCAAGCGCGACTACGACGCCGTGCTCAACGGCCTGACCATGACCTGGAGCTCAGGCGTCGTCGAGGGCAACGTCAACCGGCTCAAGATGCTCAAGCGCCAGACCTACGGCCGGGCGGCCTTTCCCCTGCTCCGCAAGCGCGTGCTCCTGGCCAGCTGACCGGGGCCTGTGATCATCACGAAATGCGGGTCAGATCCAGATCCAGTATTCACGCGACGCCGACAGTACGGCCCATGTTGCCATAGTTGACGGATGACTCAGCCGAGCCGGTACGACCGCTGGATGATGCGGGTTATCGAGCAGCAGCTCGGTTTCTGGGGCGAGCACTGGACAGATCTCAGCACCACGGCGCAATTCGCTGCCTGGTCCCGGCTGGCCGAGGAACGCGGCGTGGACACGGATGTGGGGTACCGCATGACCCGCGGCCTGCTGCAGGAGGTCATCTACGCGGCCGGAGGCGTTGAGCGGGAATACTGGCAGCTCCGCGCAGCACTGGCAGATGTACAGCGATTTGCTGACGAAGCAGTCGCTCAGCATCCTCACCGCTTGCCCGGGGAGTGGCCGGTCTTCGGTCATCACGTGTCCACCCCCGCCATGCGGGATGCTTCCTACAGTTTTGTGAACCTGCTCAGCTGGGCGCGATCCACGGTCGACCGCACCGACCGCATCGATCGCGGAGAGCCCGCCGGACTGCTCCCCGCCCTAGCGCCGGGTGAGCTCTACAACAGCGTCGATGCAGCGCTGCGTGAGCTGAGTGCAGCGCAAAGAGACGCCAGGCGCCTCGCCAATTACGCTCTTCATGCAGGCGCCGTGCCCGGCGGCGGCTCGCCCAGCGCCGAGATTCTCCCCGATGGCCAGCTCCTCGCCCGCCTGCCCGATCAAGTCACAGCTCGCATTCTGACTTGGGAGGAGTTCACGTTCACCCAGGGCCGCGACATGCTGACGTACGCCACGGAGCTGATGATCAGCGTCGAGACTTTCATCGACAAGGTGCTCGATGCCTTCGCAGCCGACCGGCGAGAAAGAGTCGGCGGCCCGCTGCCCCCGTGGCGGAGCTACCCACTGCCGCCATGGCAGGGCTAGATCCGCCCAGCTTGTCAGGCTCCCTCAGATGCAAGTGCTTGGCATACAGCGGGGAAGTGAAGCAACACACCCTTACATCCACCAGCGGCGGCGAGTGCTTACATCCCAAGCTAGCTGGGATGATAGCCAGCCGCCCAGCACCGCTGTTAGTTCGGGACGAAGAGGCTGCCACAGGGCCCGGCGTGCGATCCGCGTGCGATAGCGAGCGGCGAATCACGATGACGCACTAGCAGCCGCGGTCACTCGACCGGTTACAGCCGCGAAAAGTTGGGGTAAGCATTTGTGCTGGTCAAGGCACTAGAAATAATTCGTGAATGGTGGTCAGGGACAGGATCGAACTGTCGATCTTCCGCTTTTCACGCTGCCGCGTCTTGCGTGATCGCTGTGGTATTGCTAACGGCTTTCAGGGGCAATCATCCGCCTCGCCTAGGGCGTGTTTAAAAAGGTGTTTTGTGGGGCCTGTGTTACGCCCTGGCGTCACTGTTCGGGTTTGCGCGGTGACACGGTAAGACCTCCGGTATGGGTGTCAACGACCAAGAAGACATCTGAATACCGGAGGCCTCGTGCCTGCCCTACTTGCGTCCGGGCGTCACGACCTGGGCGATGACGAGTGGAGCGTGCTGGAGCACCTGCTGCCAGCGGGGAAGAAGGCGGGACGGCCGCCGAAGTGGACGAAACGGCAGCTCATCGACGGGATCCGGTGGCGGGTCCGAGCCGGGGCGCCATGGCGGGACGTCCCGCCGGAGTACGGGCCGTGGCAGTCGGCCTACGGCCTGTTCCGCCGCTGGCAGCTCGACGGCACCTGGGCCTTCCTCGTCGCGGCGCTGCAGGTCCTGGCCGACGCGGCCGGGCACGTGACCTGGGACGTTTCCGTGGACTCGGGCACTGCCCGGGCGCACCAGCACGCCGGGCGACCACGCGCTGGGCCGGTCCCGCGGGGGCCTGACCAGCAAGTTCCACCTCGCCGTCGAGCAGGGGCAGAAGCCCCTGGCGGTCATCGTGACCGCCGACCAGCGCGGGGACAGCCCGCAGTTCATCCCCGTGCTGGAGAAGATCAGCGTTCCCCGCCCCGGCGAGGGCAGGCCCCGGACCAGGCCAAACCGGGTCCTGGCCGACAAGGCCTACGGCAGCGCGGCCAACCGCGCCTGGCTGCGCCGCCGCGGGATCGCCTGCACCATCCCCGAGAAGAAAGACCAGATCGCGAACCGGAAGAAGAAGGGCAGCTCAGGAGGACGCCGGCCCGCCTTCGACCAGGAGAAATACAAACAGCGCCACGCCGTGGAATGCGGGATCAACCGGCTCAAGCGCAACCGCGCCGTCGCCACCCGCTATGACAAGCTCGCCGTCAGATACGAGGCGGCACTCCACGTAGCCGTCATCGCCGAATGGCTCCGCCCACTGACTTCTTAAACACGCCCTAGGGCGCTCAGGTCGGCGGCCAGGTTAGTCGCGGTGGCCAAGGTGTCGGGGTGGTCCTCGCCCAGAACCCAGCGGAAACGGTTCAGGGTGTCCTGGTCCAGGTCGCGGGCGGCCAGCGCCTCGCCCAGAGCGCGCAAGTCGGCAGCCAGGCTGCTCGCGGAACGCAAGGTGTCGGGGTGGTCCTCGCCCAGGACCCGGCGGCGGCGGTTCAGGGTGTCCTGGTCCAGGTCGCGGGCGGCCAGCGCCTCGCCCAGAGCGCGCAAGTCGGCAGCCAGGCTGCTCGCGGAGATCAAAGTGTCGGGGTGGTTTTCGCCTAGGACCCGGCGATATCGGTCCAGGGTGTCCTGGTCCAGGTCACGGGCGGCCTGCACCTCGCCCAGAGCGCTCAGGTCGGCGGCCAGGTTAGTCGCGGAGATCAAGGTGCTGGGGTGGTCCTCGCCCAGGACCCGGCGGCGGCGGTTCAGGGTGTCCTGGTCCAGGTCGCGGGCGGCCCGCACCTCGCCCAGCTCGCGCAGGTCGATAGCCAGGTTATTCGCGGAGACTAGAGTGTCGGGGTGGTCCTCGCCTAGGACCCCGCGGCGGCGGTCCAGGGTGTCCTGGTCCAGGTCGCGGGCTTCGGCGGGGCGGCCCATATCCTGGAGTGCCCAGGCGAGGAAATATGCCGCCGTCAGCACATACTCATCGTCCTCGCCGAGCCGGTCGCGCCATGGCTGGCGCAGATCGCTGGCCAGATCAAAGGCGGTGCGGGTATCGCCGCACGCCAGCAGGTACCAGCATGCGTCGCAGGCCAGCTGGCGCAGGCCGGGGCTGTCGGTGGCGGCGAGGCCGGCGTCCAGCAGATGCGGCATCAGCCGCGCCCACCGGGGCCAGGTAGCGGGATTATCCGCATCGCGGGGATTGCCGGCGGCCAGGATCGCCTCGGTGCGCTTGCGGGTGGCGGCGGCCTGGCCGAGGGAGAGCCGGTCGCGGAGGATGGCCTGGGTGAGTCGGTGCATCACGATCCCGTGGTGATCGATCCGGGCCAGCGACTGCCGGGCCAGGCGGGCCAGCGTCTGCCGCCAGGCCAGCGGGTCGGCGACCCGGGCCGCCAGGTCGCCGGGCAGGTCGCTGGTCGCGCCGGTGAACAGGTCCTCGGGGATCAGTGCAGGGGCCAAGAACGCGCACACAGTAGCCAGCTCGGCGGCGGCCGGGTCCTCACCGGCGAGGCGGTCGGCGATCAGCCGGGTGGCGGCCGCCAGCGACCGCGGATAGGACCCCGGCGCCGCCTGGTCCAGCAGCTGCCCAGCCCGGGTCCGCAGCAGCCCCAGGTACTCCGCGGCCGCCATGCCGGTCTCGGCCATGAACCCCGCGGCTTGGGCGATAGCCAGGGGCAGGTCGCCGAGCTCGGCGGCCAGCCGGTCCGCGTCAGCCGCACCGAGCCCGATCACCCGGTCCTGCAAGATCGCCACCGACTCCGGCCGGGCCAGCACGTCCACTTCCACCGGCGAGGCGACCTCAGTCCAACCCAGCTCGCGGGAGGTGATCAGCACATGCCCGCCGCCGCCGGGCAACCACCCGGTAATGTCGGCCGGGTTCTCGGCGTTGTCGAACACCAGCAGCCACCGGCCCCGCTCCCGCAGCTCGCCCAGCACCACCGCCCGCACCGCCTCTGTGCCCGCCCCAGCCTGCACGCATCCCAGCGCGATGCCCAGGGCGGCGAACTGGTCCCCGATCAGCCCGCCCTGCTCGGCGTTGACCCACCAGGCCAGGTCGTAGCTCCCGGTGAACCGGTGCGCGTACTCGGCCGCCAGCTGGGTCTTGCCGACCCCGCCCGTCCCGTGCAGCGCCTGCACCGCCGCCTTATCCCCGGCCAGCAGCCGCTCCCGCACCGCCTTCAGCAGATCGTCCCGGCCGGTGAACCCCGGATTGCGAGCCGGGACGTTCCACACCCGTGGCGGGCCGCCCGGCAGCCGCGAACCGGCCACCACCTGCCCGGCTACAGGGACTGGGGATTGCTGGATTATCTGAGTCTCGATGTAGGTCTGAATGATCTTATTGTGCTGGGTGCCGTGATCGCCGACCTGAACACCTTGCCCGCCCGGTACCTCTACCCGAGCCGGGGGATCCCCAGCACCAGTGCTGTCGCTCATCTCGGCCAGGCTTCCTGGGTTCAGGCGGGGCGTGGCCCGAAGGTGTTGGTCTGCGTGTTGTGATCACCGACCTGCACGCCCTGAGAGTCACGAACCGCGACGACGTACTTCCCCGACCGTGACCCTGCCTCATCCACCAGGCTCATCAGCGCCTGCGCCGCAGCCACCAGATCAGTGTCACCCTCGGCGCCCGCTGCCGATAGCTCAGCAGCCAGCGGCGCTTCCCACGTCTGCGGGGCAGCCTCATGCTCGGCCAGCACCAGCTCCCCCTTGGGACGATTAGCGAACCGCTTCGTCACCAAAGCCTTCAACCGCGTATACGCGTCCTTCACCGCCGCCGACGCCCCATCCTGCAGCGCCGAGGCCGCGCCCGCAGCGAGCGCCGTCATGATCAGCGTGACCGGATCCATCCGCGCTGGCCTCCCTGCCTCGGCGTATCCGACCCATATTCTCACCCCTCAGCGTCCAGACCGTAACCCCCACAGGGAACCAGCAGATAAGCCCACTTACTGCTGACAGCAGCACCAACGGTCAAGGACCAGTTGTGTAAACCGATATGTAAACCGGACACGGGGACAGGCTGAGATGGGGGAGACGCAGCAGGTCCGAGACGACTTCGGGCTGCAGGTTTGCCGAGGCCAGCGCGATGATTAGAGACCGCCCGAGAAGGCAGAGACAGCCATCGTACGGCTCATAACCCAGCGACGACAGTCGCCAACTGAACAGGCGACCCTTCCGCGCGCCTGTGTCGTCATGAAAGCCGGCCCAGTAAGGCAGCCGCACTTGGCGCCGTGAGCTGGGCGAAGGGGTCTGGTGTGGTTGATGTGGCCTTGTTACCGGATGGGCCGATGTGAGCGCAGCCGCCTCATGATCATGCCTGTGTGACGAGTACAAAATCAGAGGCGGCCGCTGCCGTCAGGCGCCGGGCTGGCGCTGCGGAAACGGAATGAGCTGCCGGGACTGCTGCGGCCGTGCTTTGCCCGGACAGAGCCATGGCTGCAGGCGGGCAAGTATGTGTCGGTGCTGGTCAGCGAGTTGCCTCGGGTGAACGGGTGGAGCATCGCCCGGCATGGCCGGGACCGGACGCCGGACCGGACACAGCGGCTGCTGAACCACGCGTCTTGGGACACCTCCGCCGCGATGAGCGTGGTGCGCCGGTTCGCGGCCATGGGCCTGGACGCGGCGGCGCGGCGGCGGGCCGGGATGGTGATCGGCGCGATCGACGAGACCGGGCAGGAAAAGGCCGGGGAGGCCACCGCTGGAGTCAAGCGCCAGTACATGGGGTGCGCGGGCCGGGTGGCCAACGGGATCAACACCGTGCACCTGTCCTACGTGCGGGACAAGACCGGGCACGCGCTGATCGGCGGCCGGCAGTGGATCCCCCGCGAGCCAGCCGAACATGGCGCATCCGGCACGCAGGCCGAGGCGCGCAACCAGGTCGCAGCCTCTTGGCTAATACCGGCCCCATCGGACGGCGGGCCGCCGTGCACGGCCACCCGTAGACATCACCGTTTTCCGGACCGCCGTTTTTGGATGACGATCCGTATCTGGTCTTCGAGGGGGAGCGGCTGGTCCTTGGCGGGATCGTAGGCGGGGAGTTCGGGGATCTCCGCGCCGAGCTGCGTCAGCAGGGCCGTGGCGCAGGCCAGTTCGTAGCTATTCACGTAAGGTGTACCGTCGGCCCAGGCCCACCGGTAGGCGACCAGAGCATGCTCAGCCGCCTGTTCGGGGTCGCCGATAGCCTGCCAAAGCTCGGCCAGCGCTAGATGCGCGGGGTTGGGCTCGCTGGATAGGCGGATAGCCTCCTGACGTGCCTCAGGGAGCCGACCGAGCTGGAACTGGGCAAGAGCGAGGTAGGCCTCCAGCGCCGTATCGCTCGTGCCTGCCTCGTGAGTCATCCGAATCGCCTCGTGCAGGTTTTCGGCGGCGAGTGCCCACTCGGCGCGCCCAAGCTGCCATCTACCGCGAAGCGCGTGAAGGAAACGAATCATCTTCCGGTTACGACCGGACCGGGCCAGGTCTTCGGCATGGGCTAGGAGTTCTTCGCTTAGGCATCCCTGCGTGAACCGGGATTCAGCATAAAGCGCCTCGGCATCACCAGGGCGATAGCTTATGCGCAGCCAGTCACGTCCCATCGGATCGAGTACTCGCCACATGGCCTCGGCGTCTGCCCAACAGCCAATCTGATAAAGTTGGTTGAAACGGTCAAGACGGGCTAGGAACAAACATTCCTTATTATATACTAGTTCAGCGATTTCCAGTCCGAGCAGAGTAGTTTTCTCGCATCGGGCAAGATGGTACTGCCTAGAGTAGATGCCCGCTATATGACTTACGTCAGTGAATGCATAGTTCCAGTTATTATGTCTTAGGTCCATCTCCAAAGCGGCCTCATGTGCGGAAAGCGATTGCTCCAGCTGGCCGATACTGGCCAAGGAACAGGCTGCGTCGGTTACGAGGTAGGAGGTGCCGAGATGGTCGAGATCGGCAGTTGGTGAGGCCCAGTCTTTCCCGAAGAACGGGCGCAACAGCGACAGAATCTCGGCGTATGCTTCCAAATTATTAAACAAGGCCGTCGACAAGTCACCTCGATACAAGTCGAAGGCGTCCTGTGTCCTGCCCATTTGGAGCAGGGTGCGGACCAGTCGGAGGCTGTTCCGGACGTCATCGAGGGTTTCAGCCTGTTCATAGGGGTCTTGGGGCCGCTGGGAGAAGTAGTCGACGGCACGCTGCCCGAGACGGTCACGGTCTTCGCTACGCAGGCCGCCTGATGCGAAGCCCCGGACGACGGGGTGCAGATCGTAGCGATCGGCTTGCCGGTCGTACTGCAGGAGGCCACGGCGTTCCAGATCCCGGACGGTGAGGGCCAGTTGACGAGCCGCCTCCTGCGGCCCCCCGGACTCTAGCCAGGCCCGATGGGCTCTCTCGTCTCTTGCATGACGCTCACGATCGGTCGTGTACTCCTTCTCTGCCTCGCGCTGTTCATCCGGGGTCAGTGTGTCCCAGTCCCATTTATCCTCCGGCCGCTCTGGCTCGGGCGGCGGCTGGGCTTGCGGGGGCAGGTACGGGTTCAGCGCGGTGAGGGTGTCATAGTCGACGGCCTCGGACAGAAGGGCGAGAGTGGACAGGAACTGGCGGCTCTTGTCCGGCAGGGCATCTACGGCTGCTTTGAGGATGTGGTTGCGTTTTTGGACCAGGTCGAGTTCTGCGAGGTTAAGCCTGCCGCCGTGGCCAGGGTCGGCTGCCCATGTGTCGAAGTGGCCACGGTCGGCGAGGTAGTCGCTGACCAGGCCCGCCACGATGCCGGTTACCAGCGGGTGGCAGTCGCAGTGTTGTTGCAGGTAGGTACGGATCAGCTGGGAGTCACCGCGGATGCCGCACGCGCGAAGCAGTGCTTCTGCGTCGGCGGGGCGCAGGCCGGCCAGGCGCTGGTGCAGGACGCTGGGGATGGGCTGCCCGGCCGGGTTCAGCAGTACGCGCGGCATGAGCCGGGATGTAATAAGGATCTTGGACGGGGCCGCGCCGGTTAGACTGCGTAGCAGGTCGTTGTCTCGCGGGCGGATGGCGTTGGAGGGATCACGGTGGCCGATCTCGTCGGTGCGCCCGGCGTGCTCGTCAGCAACCTGCGCAGCGTCGTAACGATGGTAAGCGACCAGGATGCGTTCCAGGCCGTCGAGGACCAGCAGCCATGGCCGGGCCTGCAGCTGTAGCAGCAGCCGGCCGCTTAGCTCGGATTGCTTCTGCTTGCTGAGGGCGGCGAGTGGCTGACCGGTCATGTAGGCGAGGGCGCGCCGGCAGAAGTCGGCCATGTCCGCACCCTTTTCATAGAACGAATACCAGAAGTGCCCGGCCCAGTCGGTGCGGGCGGCGCTAGCGTGGTTAATCGTCCATTCCCAGGTCAGCATGCTTTTGCCCGTGCCGCCGATGGCCTCATAAAGCAGCACGGGATGTGGCTCGGATGGCGATGCCCAGTCCGACAGCGTTTCCAGCTCGGCGACCCGTCCAACGAAGGCATGGGAACCGATGTACCGTGGCTCGGCATAGAGCATCGGGGGCCGGGGAATATCCTCTGTGTCAGCCCCGCCGGATTTTCCAGAGGCGGGTGACGCCTCAGAAGAGGCGGGCCGAAAACTGGCATCGAGGAATCTGCCCAACTCGGCAACAGATTGCATCGCGGCTATCTCGAATTCCCGGAGACTGTTGAACTCCTTATATACGCGCTGTACGCGCGATTCCGCGGTCGAGCGTTTCACCTCTTCCCGGAAGGCTTCAAGTTTCCGGATCTTCTCCGGGTCCCGTTCCACCGCACCTAGTTTCACGTCATGGTCTGTGCCCATGATGAAGATCAGTATCGGCCGCTCCAGACGTCGAGCTTCCCGGAACTCCAGCTCAGTTAGGGAAAGGCCCTCGGGGTTACTGTCCATGGAGTCCGGAACCTGGCCATATCTATGGCTTATGAGCCCGATATAAGCAGCGGCGTCACGGACTTTTCTCAGCGAGGAGTCGATGACCGTGACATCGGGCAGGGCCGCGTCCTGCTCCATCGCCACGGCATGCATCCCGTGAGCCTCGATGGCTTTGATCAGCGCAGCGCGATGCCGTTCCAGGTCCCTGAAGGTACTAGAGACCATCACGCCCGGGTACTGGCGAGGGACAAACGACTCAACAGGCATCATTTCTCATCAATCCGGCCAAATGTCACCCCTGAACAGCCGCCCCAGCCGATCATGCAGGGAGGACCGAAGAAAACCCAATTTTAAACTTTAGCTCGTCAAGCCTGAGATACGCCCTCATATCCAGAGTCCGCTAGCCTCTGCGGACACCCGGTCAGAAAACAAGGACCAAGAACAAGGACCAAGAGGGAGCAAGCCCGGGCCAGAGGACCACCCGTTCAGAGCAACATGACCGAGGAAGGTGCATGGGCCCCACCAGACTGCCGCCGAATTGTGATAAGCCTCCGGTACGGCGTCAAGGGGCCACTGTGCCCGTAGGACAACGAGCACAGGTGAAGGCGCCTGGTTAACGTACATCACGCGAAGCCGTCCCTTGAGCACCTTCCCTCCGGCGAATAGGGCGGCAGCAGTCAGTCCGATGGGGGAAGGAGCACAAGACCCGCCACCGGGCTGGACGGGTCAAGTGCGGACGCGTCGCGCGGATCTGACCTACGCATTACGGGCGCGTGCCCCCGAGCTACCATCAGCAGCCAACGATCGCCATCAGCAGCAACCTGCGTACTTGAAGCTCGCGCGGGCTTTTGAACCCGCGAGTAACGCACCGGTACATCCTCGTAATGCGTAGGTCGTGAGCATGCGGGTGGGAGTGGGGGCGTCCTCCCCCGAACCCGCCGTAGGAGTGTTCACGACAGCCGGAACCTGTCAAGGGCGCCTGCGGCGTCACTTCGTGATCGGCTCCGCCGCCCCCTGACAGAACCCGTCTGCTGTCAGGTCCGGCAGCTATCGGGTTCGGGGGAGGGGCCTGGGACAGGACAGGATCTGCAACGAGTGCCTGGAGTCTTGCGACGAAATAGTGAGTGACGTACCGCCCGTACCTTCGCGGTGATCGGCTCGTTTCATCGTTCACACGCCGCTAAAATATCACATTTGTCCCATTTGCGAGAAAAGCCCGAACCTCCCCTTGACTCTCGGCGGCTGGGCGATGTACCTTCTGCCCGATGGGGAAAACGGGCCCGAAAGACTTAATTTCGTTGAGGCAGCATCTCGCTGCCCGTTATGCATCTCGCTGCCCGTTATCGAGTGGTTCCGACCGCGGTGAAGTGTCCCGGGTCGCCCACGGCCGGTGCAACTCGTGTCCTTGGCTCTCGCAATGCGTGAGGCATCGGTACGCCGCTTCGCCGGCGAAGCTCCGTCCGCCAAGAAGGAGGGGCCGGGTTCAAATGACCAATACGTCGGATCCCGATAAATCACCCGACAATCCACCGAAACCGATTAAGCCTTCCAGGCCTAAGAGAGGTGCTTTCCCCACACCGAAGTCGGAAATCGAGAAGGCGAAGCCATATATCCCTGCCGTGAGCGAGGAAGAGGACTACCCGGAAGGAAACCCCGATCAGCCAACGGACATCGAAGGTGAGAAAGAAGGCTGATCAAGGCCCTGGACGTTTCGATCCAAGCGAGAAACCCGTCAACTTAAAGTCAATGCGAGGAGAATCACATGCCGAAGCGTGGAGCCATCCCGACCCCCCGAAGCGTGCTCGCCGCAGCAGTGCCCCACTCCGCTCTCGTTGGGGCGCCCCCTACCTTAATCGTGATTCCCCGGCAGCTCTCGATGTGGGGGAACGACGTTCACGGCGACTGTGTCACAGCGGAAGAAGCGTTCGCCAAGGCGTGCAACAATCCTGAGATATTTATCTCGGATGACCAGGTTATTGCGTGGGCGACGAAGCATGGCGTACTCGAGGGCGCCAATCTAGCCGAGGTAATGACGTGGATGCAGAACGACGGATTTCCTGACAGTCCGCTCACTTATGACGACGGCCCCCACTATTCTGTAGAGTGGACGAACGCTGGAACTCTTCAGAGTGCCATTTCCCAGGGGCCAGTCAAGATCGGCATCGCAGCGGACCAGATCGAGACCGCCTGGAACTCGACAGGCGGTCGATCCGGGTGGTTCGCAACGGGATTTCACGACGACACCAACGAGGATCACTGCGTCTCGCTGTGCGGCTATGGTTCCATATCCTGGCTGGCACAACAACTGGGCGTCCAGGTGCCCGCGGGAATCAACGGGACGCAGCCGGGCTATGCGATGTTCACGTGGGATTCCATTGGGATCATCGACGTGCCCTCCATGATCGCCATCACGCAGGAGGCGTGGCTCAGGCAGCCCACTACGGTGATCCGCGGCCCCGAGCAGACTAACTGGCGATGGTGCAACAAATGCCAGGTACTGGCCTTCGCCGGCAATCCCTCGCCGGGGGCCTGCGCTGCTGGCGGCAGCCACGACCACACCGGCAGCGGCGACTACGCCCTGATGCAGAACGTCTCCGTACCGGGAGCACAATCCAACTGGCGATGGTGCAACAAATGCCAGGTACTGGCCTTCGCCGGCAATCCCTCGCCGGGGGCCTGCGCTGCTGGCGGCAGCCACGACCACACCGGCAGCGGCGACTACGCCCTGACGCAGAACGTCTCCGTACCGGGAGCACAATCCAACTGGCGATGGTGCAACAAATGCCAGGTACTGGCCTTCGCCGGCAATCCCTCGCCGGGGGCCTGCGCTGCTGGCGGCAGCCACGACCACACCGGCAGCGGCGACTACTGGGTCTCTTTCGCGTCGGCGGCCACGGCTGCTGCCACTCTGAGCAGCTGACCGATCTCATCACAATTCGCGCCCGGTCCGGCTTTCGTACGCGGGACCGGGCGCCCACGCAGCATCAGCTCATCGAATTCTCGCCCTAGCAATCCACGTCCACGCTGAGGCCATCGCACGATCTGAAAACGGACGACGCACTGTTCTCGACGAGCTGCTCATCCAGCCCCGGGTCCACGCCGATAGCAGTCGCCAGATCCCACAAGTGGACAACGCTGTCGTTTATCAGCTGGGTCATCAGACGACTCCCCGGGATGTCACCTATGGGGATGGTGCACGGTTCGCTCCAGCGCCCCGGGTTCTGCGAATGCCGCGCGTGCGGCCGTCGTGTAGCGCTTATCAGATGATCCGTGCAGATCGGGCCGACCTGGCGTCGCGGAACCGTCGGTCGAAGCGACGGCGACACGCACTCATGCATGATGATTTTGGCGCCGAGCGATGGGCAGCATCACCGAGGCTTCCGGGAAGCCAGGCATCCTCAGGGCTTCCTAGGAGCACCGACTCGGCGTAGCGTGTGATGGGTAGGCAGATTGAGATGCGGCGAGCGGGGGCCCCGATGTCTGCAAATGGTAAGGACACGTCGCAACTATTTGCCCTCAGTCCAGCGGGGTATGATCCAACCTTGTCGGCACGGCCGAAGATGGCGATCGACTGCTCGGCCGTCTTTCTCGGCGACAGGCTTTTACACCGTCGTTTCCTCGCCACAGTTGGCCGATCGGTGCAGGTCACAATCCACGACCTGAACGCCCTGAGCATGACCGGCGCTGCGCAGCAGGAGCATCCTGACACTGTCTCGTCCCTGGCCCGGCCGGAGATCTTTACCGGCTGTTTTAAGTCTGCTGATCTCATCTTGGACGACCGCCTTGTAAAGCGGCCGTCACGCTCTGGTAACGGTGACTGCCGGCGGATTCGTTACGGTCCATGACTCTTAATTCCATCGTCACAACCTTCGTGAGCAAGAAGGCCCACTGACGCCACCTTCAGCATACCGGTGACGTCGTGTGTTCACGAGCCCGATAGCCCGGTTCGAGCTGGCCGCTCCTACCGCTAATACCGAAACGGTTCGACGCATCACGCCAATCTACCTGTACCAGGGGCATAAATGGAACAGGATAGTGGACAGTCTAGCAACCGGCTGGCAGCCAATACGCTACCCGCGCCGGCTGCGCCGCAATCGACTGCGCACACGCCGGATAGCGCCGGCGGTACGGCGACTAGCGGTTCACTGCCTGCGCTGACCCTTCCCAAGGGTGGCGGCGCAATTCGCGGGATCGGCGAGAAGTTCTCTGCCAATCCTGTCACCGGCACCGGCACGATGACTATCCCTATAAACGTGAGCCCCGGGCGATCCGGATTCGGGCCGCAACTCAGTTTGACTTATAATTCTGGCGCAGGAAACGGCCCATTTGGCTTCGGCTGGTCGATGGCGCTGCCGTCGATTACCCGAAAGACCGACAAGGGCCTGCCGAAATATCAGGATGATCAGGAGTCGGATATCTTCATCCTGTCCGGGGCCGAGGATCTAATGCCTGCACTGGTGGAGGCCGGCGGGCAATGGACGCGCGATGTCACGCCGGCGCGACCCGTCTACGTCAGTCATTATGCGATTCATCGTTATCGCCCACGCGTCGACAGTTTGTTGGCCCGGATCGAGCGCTGGGTCAATGTGGCGGATTCCGGGGACATCTTCTGGCGATCAATCACCAAGGACAACATCACCAGCTGGTACGGCAAGACGGCCGAGAGCCGCATCGCCGATCCGGCAGACCCGGCTCGTGTGTTCAGCTGGCTTATCTGCGAGAGTTATGACGGCAAAGGCAACGTCGTTAGTTACGAGTATAAGGCGGAAGATTCAGAAGGCGTTGATCTCACCCAAGTCAACGAACGGAACCGGACCGACACAACCCGGTCGGTAAACCGGTACATCAAGCGGGTGTTTTACGGTAACCGCACCCCGTACTTCCCGGATCTGACCGCGGCGGCCGAGGTGCCGCTCCCGTCCGACTGGTGTTTCGAGCTGGTGTTCGACTATGGCGATCACGACCCGCTGAACCCGGTCCCGGAGGATACCGGCATCCCATGGGACTGCCAGCCGGATCCGTTCTCTAGTTACCGGCCAACTTTCGAGGTCCGGACCTACCGGCTGTGCCGACGTGCGCTGATGTTTCACAATTTCCCGGAGGACCAAGACGTCGGGACTGATTGCCTGGTTCGCTCTACGGACCTGACACACTCTCCGGCGACGCCCCCCGCCGATCCTAGCCAGCCCCTCTATTCGTACCTGCTGTCGGCCACCCAGAGCAGTTATCGCCGCAGTGGAGCGAGCGGCTACCTATCGGATTCGCTGCCCCCGCTTGAGTTCGAGTACACCCAGGCGACGGTCGATGAGACGGTGCGGGACGTCGGGCCGGAAAGCCTGATGAACCTTCCCTATGGGCTGGACGGGACGAACTACCGCTGGGCGGATCTGGACGGGGAAGGCCTGGCCGGGATTCTGACGGAGCAGGCGGGGAGCTGGTTCTACAAGGCCAACCTGAGCCCGGTTAACGAGCAGCTCATCTCCGGCGAACGCTACACACTGCCGCTGTTCGCCCCGGTGGAAGTGGTCGCACGCCAGCCTTCAACCGCGGCACTCAGCAAAGGCCGGCAGCAGCTATTCAGCGTATCCGGCGACGGCCAGCTCGATCTGGTCGAATTCCAGGGTCCCGCACCCGGATATTACGAGCGGACCGACGATGCGGACTGGCAGCCGTTTACGGCCTTCGAGTCACTTCCGGTGGTGGACTGGCGCGACCCGCAACTCAAATTCATCGACCTGACCGGAGACGGGTTCCCGGATCTGCTGATCAGCGACGGTGACGCGTTCTACTGGTACCGGTCGCTTTCCACCCAGGGATTCGCCAGCGGGCAGCGCATACCGCAAGCCCTGGACGAGGAAATGGGGCCGAAGCTCATCTTCGCGGATAGCACCGAATCGATCTTCCTGGCGGACCTCTCAGGGGATGGCTTAACAGATCTGGTTCGCATACGCAACGGCGCGGTGTGCTACTGGCCGAATCTGGGATACGGGCGTTTCGGCACGAAGATAACCATGGATAGCGCCCCGCTCTTCGACCGCCCCGACCTGTTCGACGGGCGCCGCATCCAGCTGGCGGACATCGACGGGTCGGGCACGGCCGACATCATCTATTCCGGCAGCAACTCCGTGCAGCTGTACTTCAATCAATCGGGAAACGGCTGGGGTACCGCCCGGGTGCTGGGTCACTTCCCGCCCGTGGACAGCGCGTCACGCGCCACCGCCCTTGACCTTCTCGGCAACGGGACGGCCTGCCTCGTCTGGTCGTCCCCCCTGCCGGGAAACGCGGGGCGGCAGATGCGCTACATCGACCTTATGGGGGGTCAGAAGCCCCACCTGCTCGTAACCGAGACGAACAACCTGGGCGCCACGTCCGTCATCCACTATGCCCCGTCAACAAAGTTCTACGTAGCCGACAAGCTGGCGGGCAAACCCTGGGTGACCCGGCTCCCGTTCCCCGTCCAGGTGGTCGAGCGAGTCGAAACCTTCGATTACGTCAGCCGGAACCTCTTCGTCACCCGTTACGCCTACCACGATGGCTACTACGACGGCGTGGAACGTGAGTTCCGCGGATTCGGCCATGTGGACCAGTGGGACACGGAAGCGTACGCGACGCTGACCAGCTCCCCCGATATGCCGGCGCCCGCCAACCTGGGCGCCACGTCCGACGTGCCTCCGGTCCTGACGAAGACGTGGTTTCACACCGGGGCCTATTTCGGCGAGGCCGCGGTTTCCGCCTACATGCAGGGTGAATATTACGCGGAGGGCGATCCGTCAACTGACGTGGCCGGCCTGACGAGCGCGCAGCTCAGCAACCTGCTCCTCGACGACACGATTCTCCCCGCCGACATAATGCTCCCCGACGGGACCCGGCTTGCCTATGCGCTCTCACCCGAAGAAGCCAGGGAGGCCTGCCGCGCGCTGCGCGGGTCGCTGCTACGGCAGGAGGTCTATGCGGTCGACGGCACCACCGCGGCGGACCGCCCGTACAGCGTGTCGGAGCGCAATTACACCATAGAAGCGCTGCAGCCCCGGGGCCCGAACCAGTACGGGGTGTTCTTCGTGCACCCGCGCGAGACGGTCGACTTCCGCTACGAGCGCCGGCTCTACCCGGTGGCAGGCGGCACGATCGCGGCGCCGGGCGCGGCCCCGCCCGCCCTTGAGGCGGCCGACCCGAGGGTGAGCCACGTGCTCACGCTCTCCGTAGACCCATACGGGAATGTCCTGCAGAGCGCCAGCGTGAGCTATGGACGCCGCTACCTCGATCCGGCGCTGGCGCCCGCCGATCAGGCCACGCAGGCCGCGACGCTGAGCACCTACCTGGTGAACGATTACACCAACGCGGTGGAGTCGGACGACGTGCACAGGACGCCGCTGGCGGCGCAGAGCTGCACGTACGAACTGGTCCAGGTTCGGCCCGCCGCTGCGCTGCCGGATGTGACCAATCTCTTCGGTTTCGCTGAGCTGGACACCACGCTGGCGAGTCTGGCTGACGGCCTGCACGACATCCCTTACGAGGACCTTGATCCGAGCGGCCTGGCGCCAGCGCAAGCGTACCGAAGGCTCATTGGACAGAGGCGCACCTACTATCGCCCGGACGATCTCGGTGCGGCCGCGGGTGACCCAAGGACGTTGCTGCCGCTGGGAAGCCTGGAATCCCTGGCGCTGCCAGGAGCCGCCTACAAGCTTGCTTTCACACCGGGCCTGATCACGCAGGTCTACCGGCGCGGCGGGAGCACGCTCCTGCCGGCTCCGGCCAGTGTGCTGGGCGGTACAGCGGCGGACGGGGGCGGCTACGCCGATCTGGACGGGGACGGCTGCTGGTGGATTCCGGGTGGGCGGACGTACTACCTTCCCGCGTCGCCCACTTCACCGCAGGAGCTGAGCCAGGCGTGTCAGCATTTCTTCCTGCCCCGCCGGATGGAGGACCCATTCGGGAATGCGGCCTCGGTCAGCTACGACTCAGATGACCTTCTGGTGGTTCAGACCACCGACGCGGTGGCCAATGTGGCGTCGGCCGTCAACGACTACCGGGTCCTCGCCCCCGTTCTGATCACGGATGCCAATGGGAACCAGGCGGCGGTCAGCCTCAATGTCCTCGGGCTGGTAACGGCGACAGCGGTGATGGGCAAGCCGGGGCAGAACCTGGGTGATGCGCTCACCGGGTTCTCCCCCGACCTGACGCAAGCCCAGATCGACGCCTTCTACGAAGCTGCAGATCCGCATACCGTCGCCGCGCCTTTGCTCGGCGACGCCACGACGCGGATCATCTACGACATTCACGGGTTCTCCAACTCGAAGGCAGCCGCACCGGCTGACCCGACTAAATGGCGACCGCCGTTCGCCGCCACCATCGTCCGGGAGACGCACGTCAGCGCCCTGAACGCGGGCGAGCAGAGCGCCCTGCAAATCGGCTTCAGCTACTCGGACGGCTTCAGCCGGGAGATACAGAAGAAGACCCAGGCGGAGCCGGGACCGGTGGCCGATGGCGGTCCGGTGGTCGACCCGCGGTGGGTCGGATCCGGCTGGACGATCTTCAACAACAAGGGCAAGCCGGTTCGGCAATATGAGCCGTTCTTCAGCCAGCTCCCGGGAGCCGGGCACCAGTTCGAGTTCGGCATGCAGGTCGGGGTCAGCCCGATCCTTTGCTACGACCCGCCTGGACGGGTAGTCGCAACCATCTATCCCAACCACACGTATGAGAAAGTCGTCTTCGATCCCTGGCACCTGGAGGCCTGGGACGTCGACGACACGATCCTCCAGACAGATCCGGCCGCTGATCCCGACGTAGGCGACTTCTTCCAGCGGCTCCCGGCAGGGGACTACTCTCCTACCTGGTATTCCCAGCGGACCGGGGGTGGCCTGGGATCGCTCGAGCAGGCGGCCGCCACGAAAGCGGCCGCGCATGCGAATACACCGGCGGTGGCATACTTCGACACGCTCGGCCGCTCGTTTTTGTCCGTCGCCGACAACGGGGCGCCCGGAAAATATCTTTCGCATGTCGCCCTGGATATCCAGGGCAATCAGCGTTCTGAGACTGATGCGCTTAATCGTGAGGTCGTTTCCTACGACTATGCCATGCCGGGCGAGCGGATCCACCAGGCCAGCATGGAAGCGGGCGAGCGGTGGACCCTCGGCGACGCCACCGGGAAGGCGATCCGCAGCTGGGACAGCCGCGGGCACAATTTCCGTACGGCGTACGACGCGCTGCGCCGGCCACTCGGCCTCCATGTGCTCGGCACCGATCCGGTCAACTCGGATCCCCGTACCCTGGCCGGCGAGGTTCTCCACGAGTCCATCGATTACGGGGAGGGCCAGGTCAATGACCAGCTCCTGAACCTGAGAACCCGGATCTTCCAGCATCACGACACCGCCGGCGTTGTGATCAACATGACGACCGACCCGGCCACCCAGCTGAAGGCGGCCTACGATTTCAAGGGCAATTTGCTCGGCAGCAGCCGTCAGTTCGCGCAAGACGGAAAATCTCTGCCGAACTGGTCGCAGGCGCCGCCGGCTTTTCTTCCAGACGTCTTTATTGTCTCGACTCAATACGACGCACTGAATCGGGTCACGGCATCGACCGCACCGGACGGGACCGTGTTCCGCCCCATCTATAACGAGGCTAACCTGCTCGCGACTCTGAGCGCGAATCTGCTCGGCGCTGCGCCCGCGACCGTATTCGTCACCAACATCGACTACAACGCCAAGGGCCAGCGGGTACTGATCGAGTACGGCAACGACGTCACAACGGCGTACAGCTACGACCCGCTGACCTTCCGCCTGACCAACCTGACGACGACCCGCACCGGATTCCCCGCCGGCGAGCAAACGGTACAGGATCTTTCCTACACGTATGAGCCAGCGGACAACATCACCCACATTCAGGATGACGCCGACATACAGAACGTCGTATTCTTCAGGAACCGCCGTGTCGAGCCCAGCACCGACTTCACGTATGACGCGATCTACCGCCTGATTCAGGCTAGCGGCCGCGAACAACTCGGACTGAACGGCGGGACGCAGCTTCCCCCGGCCCCGACGTCCTACAACGACGTCCCCCGGGTGGGCCTGGTCGGTCCCGGTGATGGCAACGCGATGGGAACCTACTGCGAGCAATATCTGTACGACAACGTGGGCAATTTTCTCACCCTGATACACAAAGGAAGCGATCCCGCGAACCCTGGATGGTCGCGGTCCTACACCTATAACGAGCCCAGCCTGCTGACCCCCGGTCAGGTCAGCAACCGGCTGAGCAGTTCCACGGTCAGCGGTAACCAGCCGCTCATCGAGCCCTACAGTTACGACCTGCACGGCAGCATGACAACCATGCCGCAGCTGCAGCAGATGCAATGGGACTTTAAAGATCACCTCTATATGACAGGCCGACAGGCGGTGAACGCTTCCGACACCGAGGGAACGCTTCATCAGGGCCAGCAGACGTATTACGTCTGCAACGCCGCGGGTGAGCGTGTACGGAAAACGACGGTCTCCGGCAGTGGCGTCACGCTGCACGAGTCCTTTTATCTAGGCGGCTACGAGGTATACCGCAGCTATAGCTCCCCGGGGACTGTCTCGCTTGAGCGCCACACGCTCCACGTGATGGACGACAAGCAACGCGTTGCATTGGTCGAAACCGTCACCGTCAACACGAAGGCGGCGTCAGTTACCCTGCCTTCTACGGCGATCCGCTACCAGTTTGCCAATCACCTCGGCACAGCATGCCTGGAGCTAGATGAAACCGGCGCAGTAATTACCTACGAAGAATATTACCCCTACGGCAGCACATCCTATCAAGCCGGGGCCACCACGGTCGAGGCGAGCTTGAAACGCTACCGCTATACCGGCAAGGAGAACGATAAGGAAACGGGCTTGTACTACTATGGGGCCCGCTACTACGCGCCCTGGCTGGCGCGTTGGACCAGTTGCGATCCCAACGGCCTGGGCGATGGATCGAACCTGTTCCGATACTGCCGGAACAATCCCCTTTCAAATGTGGATAGACACGGCACGCAGACAGCCCCTCTCAACCCCTTGGGCGGAGTCTCGTGGGAGATACCGTCCAGCGTATACCGGAATAGCAGCGGCGCGAGGCTGAGCGACGCGGAAGCAAAGGCCAATTTCGAAACGTGGATGGCGAAAGCCCATCCTGACCGGCCTTTTACGGCCGGGACAACCACGATTGACTGGTCCACCGTGAACGGCCGGAGGGGCCCCGTATTCAACGCCGAATGGCTGGACCCGAGCGGCCAGCCGCTACTTCCCAGGAAAGGCGAGTTCGGCTACGTGGCCCCGATGCGTGGACAGCCCAAGGCTGAGAGGACAGATCCGGCTGATCCATCCACCCGCACCACCGAGAACGAGCACGTGACACCCCGGGCGCAGAACGCGGCGGTGGATCCCGCCTACGGCGAATCAGAATACCGGGGAGATCCCACGGTAAGGTCGCCCAGAGGGGTATCGCTAACTAAGACCCGACAGGACAACGCCCGCTCTGCGGCCATTCAGCAAAAGGTAAACGCGGGCCAGGCGGTCAACATCAGCGAAGAGAGCGACCTCGCGAGCAACGCTGATTTCCACGCGGCCAACGAAGCCGCCAGGGACGCCGGCCAGCCCCACATCAGAAACCCAGGGTCGATCAATCGGGGCACGCTCGAGCAAATGAATAAGCGCTGGGAACGGGGTAAGAGCAGCGCGAGGCTACCGGCCCCGTCCGGTGCGGGGCCCAGCGAAGCCCTCGGTTCAGTGGGAAGAACGCTCGTGCCCGGGGTCGCCGAAGGCGAGATCGCCCTTACCTCCGCCGCGTACGCTGCCAGTTCTTCCACGCTCACCGCGCCTCTGGTGACACCCTTGCTCACCGCCGCACAGGCCCTGCCGGTGGCCGCAGGGGTTGGGATTGTCGGCGCCGGCGCCGGACACGCCGCCAGGATGGGAGCCGCGGCTCTGGGGGCGAGCGAAGAGACCGCGAATGTGGTCGGATTCGAAACCGCGGTACTGACCGGGGCAGCCCTCGGTTCGTTCATTCCCGGGGTCGGGACCGTCGTCGGGGCAGGTGTGGGGGCAGTTGTCGCTGGTGCGTTCTACCTGTGGACCCTCTGAAGGGAGATAAAAATGATCGGGAGAAGGAGACGAAAGTGACCACACCCAGTAATCGCACAGGCTTCTGGAACGACCAGGTATGGGCCTCAATTGACGACGGCGTAACCGCGTCGATGGGAGCGATCCGCGTCGCCCAAAACGTCTTCCCCACCGAGCCGCTCCCCAATACCACCTCGGTACCCGCCGACGTCTTCGACCCCGAGAAGATGAGCATCGTCGAGGGCCTGACCAGGCCGTACGTCGAGCTCGCGGTGGAGTTCCCGCTGACCAACGGCCAGGTCAACGACGATGCCACCGGCTGCACCGCGATCACGCTGTCCAAGCTCGCGGCGAAGTCGCTGGCGCTCGCCGAGGATGGCGTTTTTTTGCAGGGCAGGGACACGCACCTGCCCCGCGGTGTGCGGATTGAATCGGGTGAAGAGGCCCTCGGAGAGGGGCTCCTGGGGCTCGCTCACGAACGAAGGATAACCGTCCGCCGCCCCGACCCGCATGCCCCGACCAATTCGGGCGGGGAGATCCTGAGGGCCATAGCCGAGGGTATCGCTCTACTGACAAAAGAGGTGCAGGCGCAGCCGTTCGCGCTGATCGAGGACACGAATGCCTTCGCTGCTACCTGGGGCAGTGTTATCAACGGGGAGCCAGCGTATACGGTTCTGAATCCGGTGCTGGCCGGGGGAATCTATGGCACCGGGGCGATGCGGCGCGACACCGGCCTGCTGATCGCGCTCGGCGGGGATCCGACCACCATTTATATCGGCGCTGACGCGCTCACGGAGCCCACGTACCAGGGAAGCCGCGGCCTGTACTTCTTCCGGACGTTCGAGCGCGTCCAATATGTCGCCCGCGACCACCGGGCGTTCGTTCGGCTCGATTTCTCGTACCTATCCGATCCCAGGGAGACTGAAAACCACGGCGAGGGTACGCGGCAGGAGACCGGAGCGGGCGCATGAGCGATCCCGGCCTGGCGGCCGGCGCCCAGGGTGAGGCCGTCGGCCGCCTGCACGACGCCCTGCGCCAGGCCGGCTACCGGATCCCGCAGGGCGAGGCCACCCGGCGATTCTTCGGCCCCGGCACTAGGGCCACGATCAGGCAATACCAGCAGGATCACGCCCTCCCCGCCAGTGGGCGCGCTGACCCGGCCACGTTGACCTCACTGACGGCTTCCCCGGCGCGCGAGCCCGACGGTGATCGCGGGCCTCAGCTCACGTCGGTGGCCGCGAGTGGCGGTCTCAGATCAGCCGCACAGGGCGGCGAAGTCGAGCGGTTGCATTACGTGCTGGAGGCCGCAGGTCTCGTCATCGAAACGGGCGAGCGCGAGCGCCGGGTGTTCGGGCCGTCGACCCGGTCGGCGCTGCACGCGTTCCAGGCACGGCACGGCCTGCCGCCGACGGAGGAGGTCGACGCGGCAACGCTCGAGATCCTGGTGGCATTCGAGCAGAACATCACGATCAATGTGGGAGGTGCCGGTCCGGCGGTGCCGCCCGCGCAGGACGACCATCGGGGGGCCGCGCAGATCACGCTGGTCGACGAGGACGGGGAGCCGATGGCCGGCACCCGGGTGGCGCTGTTCGCGCAGGCCGTCAGGGGCGAAAGCCAGCTGGGTGACGCCACCACGGGACAGCGGGGCCAGTGCATGGTCACCTACGACCGCCCGAACCCCCTCAATCTCCTGGCCCGGGCCTACGACGACACGGGGAAGGCGATCGCCCAGTCCGCGACCTACTTTGCCGCGCCGCCGCAAATCCAGATCAGCTTCACCACCGCCGCCGACGGAGTGGTGCGAACTCCGTCCATCTACACGGCCCTCGCCGCGGCAGTGACCATGCAACTGCAGGGCGTCCCGCTGAGCAGCCTGCAGGAAACCAGCGAAACGCATGAACTTCAGTTCCTCGCGAACGCCGTCGGCGTCGCGTTCGACGAGATCGCGTACCTGTACATTGCGCAGGTACTCGGCACCCAAAACGGGATCCGCGAGGAGACGTTTTTCGGGATTTTCTACGAAGGCGCTCCCGCCTCGCTCGGCGCGGCACTGGCCAGTCTCCCGGACGCCGGTATCGACGGCACGTTCACCGGGCAGGTGCTGAGCGGCGTGCTGGCCCACTCGCACGACTCGCTGAACCTGGTGCTGACCGACGCCACCAGCTCGAACGTCCTGCCCGCCTCGTACAGCGCGGTGCAGGCTTCGGAGCTTGCGCTTCTCGACGCCCTGCGGACGCAGAACGTGAGCGGCGCACCATATATCCGCGGCAAAACATCACTGAACGATCTGCTCGCGGCGGGCAATGTGAGCCAGGCGGTGCAGACCGCGTTCACCGGCGCATACTCCGCCAGCAACGGCCAGCTGGGACCGACGTGGAAAACCCTGCGCGCGAACACCGCCCTGCCCGCGGCCGACCTCACCACCCTGGACACGACGCTCAGCCTGGGGGAACTGCTCACCGGCAATCTCCCGCTGGTCAAGGACACGCTGAGCCGGATGTCGCAAGGCACGCTCGCCAGCGTCCAGAACCTGGCCCTGCTGGATGAAAGCGACTGGGTGGCCCGCATCACGGCCGTCGACCCGGACGCGGCGAGCATCCCAACGGCACTGCCCGGTGAAACGCCGCAGGAACGGATTACCCGCTTCGCGAAGACCCTAACCGGCCGCTTCAGCAGCAGGTACCCGACCACGGCCTTCGCCGGCGGCCTAGCCAAAGCGACCGATTCGTCCTTCGCGGCGACAAAGGAGCACCTGGTCTCCTTCCTGGCGAGCAACCCGGACTTCGCCTTCAGCCGGACAAACATCGACCAGTTCATCACCGCCCACAGCATCACGATCCCCGCCGATGCCCTCGCCGATCTGAAGACAGCGCAGCGGCTCTTGCGGATCTCACCGCACTACGCCACGGTCGACGTGCTGAAAGCCGCCGGGCATCAGTCCGCGCAGAGCGTCTACTTTCAGGGGCGGGACGCGTTCGTGCAGGCGATGACCGGGCCGTTCGGAAGCGCGCCGCTGGCCAAGGTGGCCTACGCCCGCGCCCAGATGACCTACGCCACCGCGCTCATGGCGTACAGCCGCTACAACGCCGCCTTCAACGGCCTCACCCTCGCTGCCATGGGACCGGCCGCACCGGACACAGGCACGCTCGCGAACCTGCCCGATCTGCAGGCGCTCTTCGGCTCGCTCGACTACTTCCAGTGCGACGACTGCCAGTCCGTCTACAGCCCGGCCGCCTACCTGGTCGATCTCCTGCAGTATCTGAGCTGGTTCAGCGCGAGCGGCGGCGGGGTCACCAACGCGCGGGACGCCCTGCTGCAGCGACGCCCCGACATCGAGTGCGTCGCGCTGGACTGCAGCAACACGAACACCACCCTGCCCTACATCGATCTGGTCAACGAGATCCTGGAAGCCGCGATAGCACCGCCGGCGACCCCGGTCACCATCATCGACACCACCGGCACCTCGGCCGAGCGGCGGGCGCTGCCGCAGCAGATCTCACAGCCCGCCTACGTTGCGACCGCGCAGGCGGTCTTCCCGCTCTCGCTGCCCTTCGACCTGGCCTTCGCGCAGGCCCAGGCCTACATCGCGGCCCTGGGCACCACCCGGGCCGCCGTGCTGGCGCTGTTCGCAGGGAATCCGGTCGCGGCCAGCGCCGCGCCGGCGATCGCGGGCGCCAGCCTCGGCATCAATCCCGTGATGCAGGCGGTGATCAACGGCACGGACCCGCACCAGGACTGGGAGCGCTGGGGCCTACCGCAGTACCCGCCGAGCGTCCTCGACCCGGTGACGCGGGAGCCGTACGCACCGAACCCGGCCAACTGGGTCGCGGCGTTGTCGAAGGTGCCGGTCCTGCTCAACCGGACCGGCCTGACCCTGCAGCAGCTGTACCAGCTTCTGGAGGTCGTCTGGGTCACCCAGTCAGGCGTGACGCTGCAGGCGGGCACCACGACTGTTGCCGGCCTGGACGTGCTCAGCCCGGACACCGACGACATGATATTTACCGGTCTTACCGCCGATGTCCTCGACCGCGCCAACCGTTTTCTCCGGCTGTGGACGGCCTCGGGCCTGCAGATGTGGGAACTCGACTGGGCCCTGGAAGAGGCGGCTAGCGGCGCGCTCACCGACGCCTTCCTGGTCTTCCTGTCGGGCACGATCGCCGTCCAGGGCCGGCTTGGCCTGCCCTTCCAGGAGGTCCTGAGCTTCTGGATGCCGCTGGAGACCCGGGACGTGACGAATCACCTCGGCGACGAGGACACCGTCACCCCGTCCACCTACACCGAGGTGTTCCGTAACCCCGCCGTGCTGGCCAGTGCCGGAGGCATCTTCGTCCCGGTGGGCCAGGCCGCGATCACCGGCGCATCGAACGCTTCCCCCATCGCGATTACCACCGCCCAGCCGCACGGTTACCAGGCCGGCCAGCAGGTGAGCATCGCCGGAGTGCTCGGGAACACCGCCGCGAACGGCACGTTCACCATCGCGGTGGTGACCAGCCCCACGTCGTTCACCCTGACCGGTTCGGCCGGAAACGGCACCTGGACCAGCGGGGGCACCGCCACCGGCCTGCTGTCCGGCAACCCGATCACCGCCGCCGGGTCCGGCCCGCCGACGCCCGAGCAGAACGCGATCACCGCGTCGCTCGGGCTCAGCGCCGACGACGTATCGGCGATCGTGGCGTTCACCGGCGCGGCGCCCGCCCTGACCCTTCCGACGCTCAACGTGCTGCTGCGCTACCAGCGGCTCGCATCCGCGCTGTCCCTCGATGTCTCCGACTTGATCCTGTGGATCCAGCTGACCGCCGGCCAGCCGTTCGGCGGAACGCCCGCTGACACGCTGGAGTTCCGCCGTCGGCTCCAGGTCCTACAGGGAACCGGGCTTGCCGTGCACGACCTGGACTACCTGCTGCGCGGCCAGTCGGCGAGCCAGAGTTCCCTCACCTTCACCCAGACGCAGGCGGCAGTCGTCCTCCAGGCCATCAGGGACGCGATCGCCAAGCTGCCCACCCCCGCGGTCATCGCCGTTACCGGCGCCTCCAACTCCCTACCCATCACCATCACGACCGCACTCGCTAACGGGCTGCAGACCGGCGCGCAGGTTTCCATCACCGGCGTGCTCGGCAACACGGCCGCGAACGGCACGTTCACCATCACGGTCACGGGCGCGACGACGTTCACCCTGGACGGCTCCAGCGGGAACGGGGACTGGACCGACGGCGGCTGCATCACCGTCAATGCCTACGACGCGGCCACCATCCAGACGATCTTCGTGGCGGCGCTCGCGGCCGCGACGTCCACCACGGCGAACGTCGTCACGCCGGTGCTGCTCCGGACCGGCGTCCTGCCGCTCGATCCCGCCACCATCGGCCTGCTCATCGCCCAGACCTCCGGGGTCGACCCGGCCCAGTTTCCGGCGCTGGTCAGCGCGTTCACCGCCGTGGCCAAGGCGGCGGCGCTGTTCACCGCGCTGAATCCCACCGAGACCGCGTTTGCGTTCGCCGTGCAGGCCGCGGCGTCTTTCGGGTGGCTGGATCCCAGCGCCCTGCCGGTGGCCCCGGTCACGGCGAGCCCGTACACCCAGTTCGAGGCCCTGCTGACGGCCTTCCGCCTGGATCAGCGGCAGTCAGCACGCACCCCCAAGCTGTTCGACATCCTCGCACAGTGGCTACCGCCCGGCTCGCTCCCGCCGGATTGCACGACCGCGGTCGCCGGGCCCACGCTCACCATCACCGGCGCCTCCGACGGTACTCCGATCGCCGTCGACACCGCGACACCGCACGGCCTGCAGACCGGCGAACAGGTCAGCATCAGCGGAGTCCTCGGCAACACCGCGGCGAACGGAACGTTCACCGTCACGGTGACCGGCCCTGCGTCGTTCACGCTTGACGGCTCCGCCGGCAACGGCACCTGGACGAGCGGAGGCACCGTCAGCCAGTCGGCCCTGGCCTTTGCGCTCAACGCCAGCGTCAACGACGTCCTCGCGCTCGCGTCGGCCCTGGGAGCAACCGCTCCCGGGCTGACCGCGGGCAGCCGGCCCGGTTCACTCGCCGACATGGCGATGCTCGCCGCGATCGCCAGCGCCCTCGACGTCGCCGCGCGGTACAGCATGAGCGGCGCGACGCTGTGGCAGCTCGCGGCGACCCCAGCCACCGCGGATACGGCGTCGGCCGCCATGGCGGCTTTGCAGGCGCAGTACGCGCAGAGCGCCTGGTTCGGCGCCATCCAGCCCGTCGAAGACAAGCTGCGGGAAACCCGCCGGGACGCCCTGGTCGCCTACCTCCTGGGACCCGGCCCGGGTGCCGGTGTGCCGCCGATGCTGACCACCGACGACATCTACAACTACTACCTGATCGACCCGGAGATGTCGTCATGCGCGCTGATGACCCGCCTGCTGCAGGCGTCGCTGGCGGTCCAGCAGTTCGTGCAGCAGTGCTTCCTGAACCTGACCATCGCCGATGTCACGGTGGATACCTCCGATCCGCGGTGGAGCGAGTGGTCGTGGCGGCAGCAGTACCGCCTGTGGCAGGCCGCCCGCGAGGTCTTTCTCTACCCGGAGAACTACGTCCTGCCGGAACTGCGCACCGACGCGTCGCCGTTCTTCACCGATCTCGAAAACGACCTCCGCCAGTCCAACTGCGACAAGGCCGCGGCCGAAGCGGCCATGCAGAACTACCTGCGGAAGCTGGTCGGGGTGGGCCGCCTGCAGGTGGCCGCCCACTACAACGAGACCCGCCCGGACGGCACGTACGTCCTGCACGTCTTCGCGCACACCAGCGGCACCCCGCCCCAGTGGTACTACCGCACCCGCACCGGGTCCACCCCGGACGCGGGCAGCTGGAGCGCGTGGCAGTCGCTCAACCTCGACATCGCGTCCCAGCATCTCCTGCCGGTGATCTGGGACCAGCGGCTGCACCTGATCTGGCCGGTCTTCAAGCAGATCTCGGAGAAACAAAGCGCCCAGCCCGTCCCGGCCAGCGGCGGAGGAAGCCCTCAGCCAGCGCCGCAGAAATTCTGGTCCGTGGAGTTCGCCATGAGCCAGCTCAGCGCCGGCCAGTGGCAGCCCAAGCAGACCCTGACCCAGAAGCTGTACTGGGACACCGCTGACCCGCAGCTGGCGTTCACCTTCCGGGGCAGCCAGGACTCGGCGTTCAATCTGCAGCTGCAGACGTATTTCCTTGTGATCGACGTGGGAGCCGTCGGGGCAGCCCTCGGGGAGGCTGTCGCGGCAGCCTCCCCGACGGCTGCCGCAGGCACCTCCGGGCTGATCACGCAAGCGACACTTCCGATGCCCGAGTCGCCGCTGTCCGTCTGCGAACACCCGTTGCTGCTGCCGGGAAGCCAGTACGTGGATCTGAGCCAGGATCCGACGTACACCAAGATTTCCACCTCCTCGCTCACCGGCACGCTCCCGACGCCAGCCGGCTACGGCTTCGCCGGGCAGGACCTCGTGTACGGGAACTACACGCTCGGGGATCCCGGCACCGTGCCCCTGAACGTATTGTGCGTGACCAGCCGCGGCGGGCCGTCAAACCCCCTTCCGCTGCTCGCCACGATCACCAACCCGCGCATGGTGGTTCCGGCGCAGGAGCCGGTCTTCGACTCCACCGATCCCTTCTTCGTCGCCGATCCCACCCGCACCTACCTCGTCCAGCCGACCTACTACACCATCTCGAGCTCACCCAAAGAGATCCCGAATCTTCCCCTGTACGGCCAGTGGTCCACTCGTTTCGTCTTCGAGACCTTCTATCACCCCTACGCGCGGACCTTCCTGCGCGAGCTGGAGATCGGCGGGGTTCCGCAGCTCATGGCCCGCGAGCTGCAGGTGAATCCGCAAGGCGTGCGCGGGTGGAGCCCAGCCTTCGACTTCGGGTCGCTGTACAGTCCTTGCCCGCCGGTCGCCACGCCTTACCCCGGCGCCGCGGGCGCCCCGGACCCGGGCGAAACCGCCCTCGACTTCGCCGTCGGCGACTCCGGTGCCTACTCCCTGTACAACTGGGAGGTCTTCTACCACGCCCCCATGTTCATCGCGTCGCTCCTGCTGCAGAACCACCAGTTTCAGGACGCCCTGACCTGGCTGGAGTACATCTTCAACCCCACGGATTCCAGCGGCGGGCCTGCGCCACAGCGCTACTGGGAGATGGCGCCGTTCAACGCCATGAACGCGGCGGACTGGGCCGGCCAGCAGGTCCAGTGCCTGCTCACCACCCTGGCCGCCAACACCCAGCAGGGGATCAGCGACACCGCGACGGCCACCACCATCCAGAACTGGATGAACGATCCCTACGACCCGCACGCCGTCGCCAGCGTCCGCATCTCGGCCTACGGCAAGGCGACCGTCATGCAGTTCCTCAACACGATCATCGCCTGGGGGGACTGGTATTACAGCCAGTACACCGCCGAGATGGTCAGTTACGCCGAGCAGCTCTACGTGCTCGCCGACATGGTCCTCGGCCCTCAGCCGCAGATGCTACGGCTGCCCGACGCCAGCCAGAGCGGCACCGGCACCGTCACCTACGCGTCCCTGAAGAACCTCGACCTGTTCTCCAACGCGCTGGTGAGCGTCGAGAACGTGATCGTCGCCCCCGAACCGCCACAGTCCGTCGTCCAGGGCACGGCTCAGCCGCCGTCGCTGCCTCAATTCCCCGGCACCGAGAACTCGCTGCTGTTCTGCATTCCGCCCAACGAGCAGCTGCTCGCCTACTGGGACACGGTCGCGCAGCGGCTGCACAACATACGCAACTGCCTGAACCTGCAGGGACAACCGCAGCCCCTGCCCTTGTACGCGCCGCCCATCAACCCACTCGCCCTGATCGAGGCGGAGGCCGCGGGGGCGGGCTTCTCCGCTGCCACGCCACCCGCGCCGGTCTACCGCTTCGCGGTGTACCTGCAGAAGGCGGTCCAGCTGACCGACGACGTCCGGTCCTACGGCGCGCTGATCCTGTCCGCGCTGGAGAAACAGGACGCGGAAACCCTCGCCGTCATGCGCGCAGGCCAGGAACTGGACATCCAGACCCGGCTGCTGGACGTCAAGACCGAGCAGGTCACCGAGGCACAGGACCAGATCACCGCCCTGCAGAATCAGCAGGCCGTGGTGCAGATCCGATACAACTTCTACTCCACGATCGCGTTCATGAACGCCTGGGAAATCGCCGCGATAGCACTCCAGGGTGCCGCCGTCATCGCCAACGGCGTGGCGGTCATCCTCGATCTGACGTCCGGGGTGGCGCACATGATCCCGACGCTGCAGTTCGGCGCGGTCGGCTTTGGCGGCTCGCCAATGATGACCGCAACGTACGGCGGCGAGAACGTCGGCAACGCAGCCACCTCCGCGGCGTCGGTATCCCGCGGGCTCGCCGGAATCCTCGGCGAACTCGGCGGGATGGCGGCCACCATGGGCGGCTACCAGCGGCGCATGGACGAGTGGAACCTGCAATGCCAGCTCGCCAGCGCCGAGCTGACCCAGATCTGCAGCCAGATCACCGCCGCACAGGACCGCTTGTGCATCGCCCAGAAGGAACTGGACATCCAGAACGCGCAGATCGCCAACGCTCAGGCCGTCAGCGACTTCCTGACCAGCAAGTACACCAACGCCCAGCTCTACAGCTGGATGGTCACCCAGCTGACCACCGTCTACACCCAGGCCTACCAGCTGGCCTTTTCTCTCGCGCTCCAGGCGCAGAACGCGTACCAGTACGAGCTCGGCAGCCAGGACACCTTCATCCAGTTCGGCTACTGGGACAGCCAGCACAAAGGGCTCACCGCCGGGGAAAGCCTGCTGTTCGACCTGCGGCGCATGGACGCGCAGTACATCGCCGAGAACAGCCGCGAACTCGAGCTGACGAAGCATATTTCCCTCGCCCTCACCTCACCCACCGCGCTGGTCTGCCTGCGCGAGACGGGGACGTGCCAGATCGCGCTGGACGAAGTCCTCTTCGAGTACGACCATCCGGGCCAGTACTTCCGCCGCCTCCGATCGGTGGCCATCACGATCCCCTGCGTGACCGGGCCATATACCGGCGTGAACGCGACCCTGACGCTCTCCAGTGCCATGGTCCGCACCCAGGCGCCAGGCACCTCATACCAGCCGCAAAGCGCCACCGCCGGACCCAACGATCCGACGGTGGTGCTCTCCCCGATCGCCGCGGCGGGAACGCAGACCATCGCCACCAGCAGCGGGCAAGCAGATGCCGGGCTGTTCGACGTGAACCTGCACGACGAGCGGTGGCTACCCTTCGAGGGGCAAGGCGCCATCAGCACCTGGAACCTCGTGCTCGATCCGCGCGACAATAACATCGATTTCACCACCATCACCGACGTCGTCCTGCACCTCCGCTACACGGCGCGCGGCGGGGGCGACCAGACCGCGGCCGGCAACGTCCGCGCCCAACTGAAGCCCAGCGACCCGCGCACGATCCTGGTCAGCGTCCGTAACACCTTCCCCGACTCGCTGTATGCCTTCTTCAACCCCGGCACCGCCGGAACCGGGCAGGCACTTACCCTGCCGCTCACGGCCAACGTCTTCCCGTACACGAACCTGGGGCACGGCACGGCGGAGATCCAGAACCTCGCGCTCTACCTTGCCTTGTCGGTGCCGGCCGCGGGCAACACGATCGCCGCCGGCTTCACCGGCTCAGCGAACCCCATCTCCCTGGCGCCTATGCCCGGGCAAACCACGGCCGGCGAGCCGATCGATGCCCTGACAGCCTCCGTTGCCTTCTCGCCCGGGCTCGTCACACCCCAGACACTGAGCCTGACCATCCCATCCGCAAACGTGCCCGCCGCGCTGAGCACGACCGTGAACGGGCAAACCGTCCTCGACCCCGCCAAGGTCGAGGACGTCCTGCTCGTCATCACCTACTCGATAGGCTGACAGATGCTGACCGAAGGCGATATCCGCCGGATCGCAGGCCGCATTGCCGATGCCTACCGGCCGCTGGCCGCCGGCATCTTCGGTTCCTATGCCATCGGCCGCGCCACCGACCGCAGCGACCTCGACCTATTCATCATCAGCAGACCCCGCGGAGGGCTGGCGGTCCGCCCCCGGGCCGTGCGCCGGCTCCTCTTCGACGTCCTGCACCCACTCGACGTGCTGGTGTTCGCCCCCGGTGAATTCGAGGACTCCGTGTATGAATATCAATCCTTCACCTGGGTCATCGCCCGGCAGGCGCGCATCTACCACTGGGATCGCGAGGCGGAGCAAGCCGTCCCCTCGCTAGCGCCTCGAGCCGCCGCCAGTAGCCATGATCTGGAACAGACCACGACATAACGAGAACAGGGCACTGACCGCCCTCGGGCCGACAGGAACCCAGCAATGGCCACACGGCCTGACGCTGCCCGTCCTGGCATCAAGGTCGGCCGACCCAGCTTGCATGATTATTCATGATCGCTAGCGCCGGAAACGCACGACTTCGGCGATATACGGGTGATCGAAGATCCAGGTGACGGCGCCGTCCGCCGGGCGGGCCGCCCGAGGCCAGCGCCGCCCCGGCGCACGCGATCAGGGCGCCCCACTTTGGCGTAGGCCAGGAGCAGCGTCACGCCGTTCGATCCATTGCTGGCGACGGCCGCGGCGCTGCCGTTCGTTGTTCTGCTCGGGGTCGCTCTCGCCGCGGAGGCCTCCGGGGCGCTGGCCCCCGCTGCGGCATCTCCCCTGACCGCCTGCGGATCGGCACCGGTAAAGCCGGGCGTCGGCGCGGACGGGCGGCCGGCACTGAATGCCACCCAGATCGGCGACGCCCAGATCATCTACACCGTGGCGGCTCCCGGGGATCTGCTGTTCAGCGCGGGGAGCGACGGGACCGCGGCGAATCCAGGGCACGTGGGGATGTATATCGGCTCCGGGCTCGTTATTGAAGCGCCGCAAACCGGGGAGCCGGTCATGATCACGCCGCTCGCCGGGTGCAGGCAGCAGAACACGGTCGCCATCCGGCGGATCGTTTAGGGCCGCCGCGAAAGGGAAGCCGCACGAGACAGAGAACAGAGAATCGTCACGTTCAAGGACCGAGGCAGCTGACGGCTCGCCACCGGTCATTTGATGGCCGGCAAGACACGGGAGCCGCTCGGATCATGCCGTCAATACACGATCGCATCCCTTCACTTCACCAGCGACCACCTCCCACACGGTGTCGTTGATGACCAGCCCATGACATAAGGCGTCCTGTGGCCGGCCGCCCTGCAACAGGGCGATGGCCCTGGTGATGCCTGCTGGATACTTTGCCGGTAGCGCACCTGCCGGCCTCATTCCGCTATCTACGCAGTTGCGCTACACCGGCAGCTCTTTCTAGCCACAGGATCGCGGCCTGACATGATTTAATGATACAAAGTTATTAATGCAATTACTCAGCACAGCGAATACCAAGTAGCGGTCCTTCAGTCAGGACACCGGCAACCAGGAGATGACATGGCGCAAAAGGTTCAAATAACGCTGCTCTGCGATCTGGACGACGGCAATGTGGGCGCAGACGAAACGCTGCAGTTCAGCCTCGGCGGCAGCGCCTACGAGGTCGACGTGTGCGGCAAGCATGCCCAGCAGATCCGCGATGGCCTGGAGCCCTTCGTGGCGCACGCCCGCAAGACCAGCGCGGCACACAGCAGCAGCCGCCGGCGGCCTGGGCGGACAGCGGCCGGCCGCGACCAGACGGCTAGCGTCCGTTCCTGGGCCAAAGACCACGGAATTCAGGTCAACGAGCGTGGCCGCATCCCCGCTTCCGTGGTGAAGGAGTACGAGGCAGCCCACTAGCCAAATGACCGTTCGGGCACTATGCCACCGGCGGACGCGCCTCTGAGCCATGCCGATTCCGCCGGCACAATGGTGTTATCGGGATGCCGGGATCAGGGCAGGAAGTGACCGGCCTGCCAGCGAGTCTTCATTGGCATGCCGCAGTAGAAGCACTGACCATTCTGGGCGTCGCCGAGCGGCCCGCGTATACGCACTCCCGAAGGTGGCCCGAAGTGCACGGTGGCCTGCGATAGCTGGGGCAGACGGTACGAGCGCTGGAGTGGCCGGCGAATCTGTTCGCGGACGCCTCGGAGAAGCTGGCCGGGGCGTGGCGCTTCCGCGGCCCGCTCCTGCCCCTCGGACCTGTGCGAGTCACCGGCGCCGGGGGCGGGGGCGTGCCCTGGTGCTGGGCGGCGGATTCTGGCGGCGAAAAGGTCACGCAGGCTCACCACGCCGCAGACCGTGTGCCAGGTCCAGGGAAGGTGACGTCGACGACGTACGCGGCGATGCCCTCGTCGGCGAGGGGCCGCTGATGCTAGCGTTGCGGCCATGGCATTGCGTGTTGCGGAGGCCGCTGGTCTTATCTGGGCGGGGATCGGCGGCAAGCGCTTGCTGGATCACCCGTTTTACCGCCGCTGGGAGGCGGGGACGCTGGCCAGCGGCGAGCTGGCTGCCTACGCCGAGCAGTACCGGCATATCGAGGCGGCGTTGCCGGAGGTCCTCAGCCGGGTCGCGTCGAACCTGCCTGATGGGCCGGCCCGGGCGGCGGTGCACGCCAACCTGTCCGACGAGCTCGGCCGCCCGGCACCGCATCTGGACCTGTTCGACACCTTTGCTGCGGCGGCCGGGGCCCGGTGCGGCGCGCCACCGGCCCCGGCGACGCGGTCCCTTGCCGCGTTGCAGCTGTCATCGGCCGCCAGCGACCCGGTCCGGGGGCTCGGCGTGCTCGCCGCCTATGAGACCCAGGCCGCCGCCGTCGCCGCGACCAAAGCCGCCGGGTTGCGCCGCCACTACGGCATCGACGGCCCCGGTGCGGCGTTCTGGGATGTGCACGCGGACCTGGAAGCCGACCACGCCGACTGGACGGCCAGCGCGCTGGCCGCCACCGCCGCCAGCCCCGCGCAGGTGACCAGCGCGGCAGCGGACGGAGCCCGCGCATGGTGGCAGTTCCTCGACGAACGCCAAGCCGCGGCGTAGATCACCGGCCGCGCGATCACCGCGACGCGGGCCTCACCCCGCCCGCAGCGCGCCGGCGGCTTCCGCGCGACGCGTTGGGCGGTACGCCCAGATCAGCGCCCGGCTGGGCATCCCGGTCGGCAGCATCGGGCCAAACCGCCGCCGCTGCCTGGACAAGCTGCGCCGCCATCCAGCATGCCCTCACCGCTCAATTTCATGATCGCTGACACGGCCGTCGTCCTTCGTATCGGCCAGGTGCAGGTCCGGTGACCGGTGACCGGCCAGTCGGACTGTGCGGTTGGCCGATGTGAGCCGGCCCCGCGGAGCGGGAAAGTCGGTGAGTTAAGGTATGAAGGAAGGAAGCGTAATGGGCTCGAACGAAAACCCGGCACCGCATCACGAGACCCCCACCTTCGGGAATCCGGATCTGCCCCAGGAAGGCATGGTGAACACCACCGGGGATCCGGCCAGCGTGAAGATGACGGGACCGCGAAACCCGGTGCTGGAAAGCCAGTTCCCCAGCGTGATCACCGCGCCGGCGACGGACGTCAGCACTCAGCCGTTCTTCTGGTCCTCGTTCAACATCTCGCCCCGGCGCCAGCAGCGCGGGGGATGGGCTCGCGAGGTCACGCAGGCCGATTTCGCGATTTCCGACGAGATCGCCGGGGTGAACATGTACCTCGAGCCGGGCGGCATCCGTGAGCTGCACTGGCACCAGACCGCCGAGTGGGCGATCATGACGGAGGGCAAGTGCCGGATCACGACCCTCAGCCGTAAAGGGATGCCGAGCGTCGAGGATGTCTTCAAGGGAGACCTGTGGTTCTTCCCGGCCGGGCTGCCGCACTCCCTGCAGGGACTCGGCCCGGACGGCGCGGAATTCGTGCTCGCGTTCGACGGCGGTACCCAGTCCGAGAGCAACACGCTGCTCCTGACGGACTGGTTCGCGCACACGCCGCCGGATGTGCTGGCGAAGAACTTCCGGGTGGCCCAGGAGGTATTCGACGACATTCCCCTGCACAACCTCTGGATCTTCCCCGGTGACGAACCCGGCGACCTCGAGGCGGACCAGGTCGCGGCCGGCGTCGAATGGGGCGAGCCAGAGCCGGTGATCTTCCGTCTGTCGCAGTCGAAGCCGGTGCATGAGAACAGCGGCGGCAGCATCCGTATCGCGGACAGCACGAACTTCCCGGCGTCCAAGACGGTTGCGGCCGCCTTGGTCATGATTGAGCCGGGCGGGATGCGGGAGCTGCACTGGCACCCGAACGCCGACGAGTGGCAGTACTACATGCAGGGTTCCGCGCGGATGACGGTGTTCAACACGGGCCCGCACGCCAACACCACCGACTTCCGGGCCGGTGATGTCGGCCTGGTCCGGCGCAATTGCGGCCACTACGTCGAGAACACCGGCGACGACGTCCTGATTTTCATCGAAACGTTCCGCAGCGACCATTACGAAGAGGTCTCGCTGGCCAACTGGCTCAGCCACCTGCCTCCCAAGCTCGTTTCCGCGCATCTGAACATTCCCGAAGAGACCCTCGCGAAGTTCCCGCGCGGCGCGCAGGGAATCGTGCCGCTGCCATAGCCGTGTGCATGGCCTCCCTGCCGACGTTTTCGCCAACGGCGTGGAGCCGGCCATGGCGCGGGTGCTCTACGCGGCGCAGGGACGGGTGTCGGACACCCTCTTCCAGGACCGGACGACGGTAGCGGCTTCCAGGACCGGACGACGGTAGCGGCTTCCAGGACCGGACGACGGTAGCGGCTTCCAGGACCGGACGACGGTAGCGGCTTCCAGGACCGGACGACGGTAGCGGCCTGGCGGTCACGGCCATCCTGGTACGCGGTCTCCCGGCAGGATCGGACGATCTCGCCAGGGTTCCAGCGGTTCATGGCCGGGCGGATGGAGGCGACGACCGTGGAGATCAAGGCCGGCCACCTCTCGCTGATCAGCCACCCGGGAGAAGTGACCCAGCTGATCATGACCGCCGTCCAGGCCGTCCGGCTGAGCGCCGCGGCGGACGCTGCACCGTAGCCGATTCAGGAGGTACCCGATGCGAGTCCTCTGGCCGGTCATCGCGCGCGGTCACAGTCGCGGCACGAACGCGATGAGGACGGAAAGGGTCACGACCGAGAACACGGTCGACAGCAGCAGCGTCATCCCGGCCACGGGCGGCCTCACCCCGTAGTCCAGGCCGAGCAGCACCCCGAAGAAGCCCGCTGGAATCGCCAGCAGGAGCAGCGTCTCCGCCGCCAGTTCGCCGGACAGGCCGGCGATGCGGACCCCGAGGAAGGCGAGGACGGGACGGGCCACGTCGGTTAGCAGCGTCGACACCAGCGCGTTCCCAGTGATCTCGATCTTCTGAGCGGACAGCACCAGGCCGGTGAGGAAGAGCGCGAGCCCGGCAGTTACCGAACCGATCTCGGTGAGCGTGGCCTGCACCAGATGAGGCAGCGGGATCCCGGCCAGCGACCAGGCCAGGCCGAGCACGGGCCCGATCACGACCGGCTTCCGCAGCGAAGCCGCGACGGTGGGCCAGACCGGCCGGGACGGGTGGTGTTCCCGTTCCAGGACCAGGAGCGTCACCGGCGACAAGGTGACGGAACCGACCGCGAGGATCGCGGCGACGCTGAGCACGGCGCTGGGACCGAGGACCGTGCCGAGCAGCGGAAGGCCGACGGCCGCGCAGTTCGGGAACGCGACTGTGAGCGCCTGAACGGCGGACTCGGCGGGAGTGAGCCGGTACATCCGGCGCTGCAGCACCTCCGTCCCGGCGTAGACCACCCCCATGACGACGGCGGAGATAACGACCAGCGGCCACCGGGCAGCTATCTGGGTGAAGCGGCTCGACGCCAGGCTGGTGAACAGCGAGACCGGTAGCGCGATCGTCATCACGAGCGTGTTCAGGCTGCTCACGTCGTGGTTGGCGATGAGGCCGGTCTTGCCCGCGCCGTACCCCAGGGCCAGGACGAAGAAGACCGGCACCAGTGCGGTCCCGATTTCGAGCGCCATCTCGCACTCACTCCCGATCACACGCGCCGACGCCGGCGCCTGCCTCATCCTCATGGCTGCGCGGCTGCGGCCGAATCGGCCACCTGGCCAGCGCGCCTGACCAGTCGCCGTCCTGGCTGATGGCAGCTCCCGTGGCTGGCGCGCCCGCTCGGAGGCGGATTATGGTCAGCTTGTGCCCCTTCCGGATGATCTTCCCGTGCGGCGGGGTGCGGTGCGGCTGGTGGGCCGCCGGGCCGAATGCGCCGTCCTCGATCGGATGCTGCGGGCTGTCCGTTCAGGTGAGAGCCGGGTGCTGGTGGTACAGGGCGAGGCTGGCGCCGGCAAGACGGCCCTGCTGCGGTACCTGACGGAAGAGGCCGCGGACTGCCGGGTGCTCAGCACCGCAGGCGACCAGTCGGATATCGAATTGGCCTTCGGCGGATTGCATCAGCTGTGCGCGCCAGCCCTGGACCGCCTCGAGGCCCTCCCGGTGCCACAGCAGGAGGTGCTGCGGACCACGTTCGGCCTCAGCCCGGGACCGGCCCCGGACCGTTTCCTGGTCGGCTTGGCCATTTTGAGCCTGCTGTCGGAGGTCGCCGCGGCGCGCCTGCTGATCTGCCTGGTCGATGACGCCCAGTGGCTGGACCGGGCATCGGCACAGATCCTCGCGTTCGTGGCGCGTCGTCTGGGGACGGAGTCGGTCGGCCTGGTGTTCGCGGCCCGGGTACGGACCACTGAGCTGGCGGCCCTCCCCGAGCTGACGCTCGGCGGCTTGCCTGACACCGACGCGCGGGCCCTGCTCGGCTCAGCGCTGACCGCCCCGCTCGATGAGCGGGTGCGCGACCAGATCATCGCCGAGGCGCACGGCAATCCGCTGGCACTGCTGGAGCTGCCTCGCGGTCTGACGGCGGCGGAACTGGCGGGCGGGTTCGGGCTGCCCGGCGCAGTACCCCTGCCGGGAAGTCCCGAGGAGAGCTTCAGGCGGCGGTTCGAGACCCTGCCGGCCGATGCCCGGATCCTGGTGCTGCTCGCCGCGGCCGACCCGTCCGGGGATCCGGTACTAGTGTGGCGGGCCGCGGGGCAGCTCGGCATAGGTGCCGCGGCGGCCACGCCGGCAGTCGAGGCGGGTCTGATCGAGTTCGGCGAGCGGATGCGGTTCCGGCATCCGCTCGTACGCTCGCCGGGATGACCAATGCGAGCGGCACCGACTGGGCCCTCGGCATCCAGGCGCGGTCGCGCGCGCTGCTGAGCAAGCACGACGCAGCGGAAGGTCTCTACCGTGACTCGATCGAGCGGCTCGGCCGGACGCGTATGCGTGCCGACCTGGCCCGAGCTCACCTGCTCTATGGGGAATGGCTGCTCGGGAACGGGCAGCAGGCTGCCGCGCGATCGCAGCTGCGGACGGCCCACGACATGCTCGAGGCGATGGGGATGAACGGGTTCGCCGGACGGGCCCAGCGCGGGCTACGGGCTTCCGGCGGCCGTGACCGCAAGCGCACCGTCGCCACCCAGGTCACATTGACCGCTCAGGAAGCCCAGGTCGCGCGGCTCGCCCGCGACGGGCTGTCCAACCCGGAGATCGGCGCCCGGCTGTTCATCAGCGCACGCACCGTCCAGTACCACCTGAAGAAGGTGTTCACCAAGCTCGGCATCAGCTCGCGCGGCGAGCTTGACCGGGTGCTGCCCAGCAGCCCATTAGCGGGCCTCGGCGCACACCGCGAGAGCGATCTGGTAGCAGCCGGAGGCCCGGGCGGCGCCCGCGTAGGCGGTCAGGTGGATGAAGAGCTCGACGATCTCCTCCCTGGTCACGCCGGAGTTCAGCGCGATCCGCAGCTGCCCGCAGAGCGGCTCGTGGGTGCCGAGGGTGGCGGCGACGGACGGCCGGGGTGGTGCCGGCGGCCTGGCGCTCGGGCGCCAGGCCGCCGGTGCTGATGGTTTCCTGCATGACCGCTCAGCCGCGCAGGAAGGCCAGCAGGTCGTCGTTGAGGGTGTCCTTGTACGCCGTGGTGTTGGCCAGGCCGTGCGGGGCACCTGGATAGATCTTCAGCGTCGCGTCCTTGAGGATCTGGGCCGACAGGCGCCCGGAGTCGTCGAGGGGGACGATCTGGTCGTCGTCCCCCTGGACGATCAGGACCGGCACGTCGATCTTCTTGAGGTCCTCGGTGAAGTCGGTTTCGGAGAACGCCTTGACGCAGTCGTAGGCGGCCTTGAATCCGACCTGCATGCTGAGCAGCCAGAACCAGTCCCGCAGGGCCTGGGAGATGGCCGAGCCGGGCCGGTTGGCACCGTAGAACGGGGCGCTGAGGTCCTGGTAGAACTGCGAGCGGTCCTTGAGCAGGCCGTCGCGGATGGCGTCGAAGGTCCCGATCGGCAGCCCGCCGGGGTTGGCGCCGGTCCTGAGCATCAGCGGCGGCACCGCGGCTACCAGCACAACCTTGGCCACCCGGGAGGTGCCGTGCCGGCCGATGTACCGGGCGACCTCCCCGCCGCCGGTGGAGTGCCCGGCCAGCACCGCGTCGTGCAGGTCCAGCGCCTCGATCAGCTCGGCCAGGTCGTCGGCGTAGGTGTCCATGTCGTTGCCGTCCCAGACCTGGCTGGAACGGCCGTGGCCGCGGCGGTCGTGCGCGATGGCCCGGTAGCCGTGCGAGGCCATGAAGAACGCCTGGTCATCCCATGCGTCGGCGTTAAGCGGCCAGCCGTGACTGAACACGACCGGCTGCCCGGCGCCCCAGTCCTTGTAGTAGATCCCGGTGCCATCGCGAGTGGTGATCATTCCCATCGGGGTTTCCCTTCGGTTTCATGCCGCCACTGCCCCCAAGACGCGGCGATCGCTTGCGTCCACTGTCACCCCGCGCTGGCTCCGCTGAAATCCGCCAACCGCACAGTCCCACCGGCCGGTCACGGGCCGACTGGCCGGTCACCCGCCGGTGGCATGGATCGCGGTCCGGGCGCGCTCGGCGAACGCGATCGCGCCCATGGAGCTGAACGTCTCGTACGCGCGCCCGGCTGTTCCTGTCTCCCCGGACCGTTGGCGATCACCTGTCCCGGGTCTTCCGCAAGCTCGGCATCACCACCCGCGCGGCGCTCCGGGATGCCCTCGATGGCGAAGTCGGCCGTTCTTGATTAAGTGAAATTACGGTAGATACCTGGAGGCACCTGAAGGTTAGTTAAGACCATGCAGGCGCCGGTGATTGGCCGGGAACGGCGGCGCGCGGCAGAACTGAAGGGCCGCCGCGCGGAATGCGATGCGCTCGACCGGCTCGCGGAGGACGTTCGCGCAGGTAACAGCCGGACTCTGGTCGTCCACGGTGAACCAGGCATCGGCAAGACCGCGCTGCTTGAGTACCTCGCCAGGCGGGTGCCGGACGGCCAGGTGCTGAGGAGCGCGGGCGTCCAGTCCGAGCAGGAACTCGCGTTCGGCGCGCTGCACCACGTGTGCCAGCCGATGCTGGGCCGACTGGAGGCTCTCCCGGCGCCCCAGCGTGAGGCGCTGCAGATCACTTTCGGCGTTCGCCAGGGACCGCCGCCGGAACGGTTCCTGGTCGGTCTGGCCATCCTGGGTTTGCTATCCCAGACGGCGGCGGAACGCCCACTGGTATGCCTGATCGACGACGCACACTTGCTTGACCGCGCCTCGGCACAGCTTTCCATGTTCGTCGCGCGGCGTCTGCCGGCCGGACCGGTGGGCCTGGTCTTCGCCACCCGCATCCTGGACGGTGACCTTATCCGGCTGCCAGCGCTTGAGCTCGGAGGCCTGCGCGAGGCCGAAGCGCGTGCGCTGCTCGAATCGGCACCGACCGGGCCGCTTGACGTCCGGATCCGGGACCAGATCCTGGCCGAGGCGGGCGGAAACCCGCGAGCGCTGCTCGAACTGGCTGGGCGATTGAGCCCCGCCGAGCTCGCCGGCGGATTCGGGTTCTCTGACGCGATGCCCCCGTGGGTAGACGGCGCGGACTTCACCGAGGAGAGCTTCCAGCACCAGTGCCGGTATCTCCCGGCCGAGTCCCGGCGCCTGGTGCTGCTCGCCGCCTGCGAGCCCACCGGGGATCCCGTGGCGATCTGGCGGGCCGCCGGACGGTCCGGAATCAGCACCGCGGCTGCGGGGCCAGCGGTCGAGGCCGGCCTGCTCGAATTCGGCGCGCGGGTACGGTTCCGGAATCCGCGGCTGCGCTCGGCGGCCTACTGGTCGGCAGCGGCGCAGGACCGACGAGCGGCGCACCGTGCCCTGGCGGAGGCCACAGACCCGCTGCTCCATCCCGATGGGCAAGCGTGGCACCGGGGTCACAGTGCCGCCGGCCCCGACGAGGACATCGCCGGTGAGCTCGAGCGCTCGGCCGAGAAGGCCCGGGCTCGCGGCGAACTACCAGTGGCGGCCGCCTTCCTCCAGCGTGCCGCGCAGCTGACTGGCGACAAGGCCAGGCTGGCCGCGCGAGCGGTGGCCGCGGCCCAGGTCAAGGTCCAGGCGGGCGCGCCTGGCACTGCGCTTGACCTGCTGGCCGTGGCGGAATCGGGACAGCTCACCGGACCCGAGCGGGCCCGCGCGCAACTCGTCCGGAGCCAGGCTGCGTTCGCCGCGAACCGGGCAGGCCCGGCCCCGCTCCAGCTGCTGCGGGCCGCTGAGGGCCTGGCCTCCGTCGATGCTGGTCTCTGCCGGGCGGCTTACCTGGAGGCGCTGCTCTCCGCGTGCTATGCCGGGCGCTTCGCCAGTCCGGGCGCGAGCGTTCAGGAGGTGGCACGAGCGGCTCGCTCGGCGCCCCCGCCTCCGGGTATGCCGGATGCGGCCGACCTGCTGCTTGACGGCCTGGCCACGCTGTTCGGCCAGGGGTACACGGCGGGAATTCCGCTCGTCCGTGCCGCCTGGCAAGCCATCGAAGACGCATTGCCCGGCGAGCGCGGTGTGCGCTGGCTGTCGCTGGCGCACGGCGTCGCTGCTTACCTGTGGGACGACGCTCGCTGCGACCTGATAGCCGACCGGTGTGCCCGCCTGGCTCGCGAGTCTGGAGCGGTCGGCGACCTCCCGCTCGGCCTCGCCCCGCGGCTGAACATGCTCTTCTGCACCGGGAACCTGACCGCCGCCGAAGAGCTGATCCAGCGCATGCAAGCGGCCCGGAAGGCGATGGGCGGAAATGCCCGGCCGTACGGCGTGCTGCACCTCGCCGCGCTGCGCGGCACCGACTCAGCGACATCGGCGCAGATCGAAGCCACGGTAGCGGAGGCATCCCGGAACGGTGACGGCTTCGGGATCTCCGCCGCGCAGTGGTCGGGCGCGGTGCTGAACAACGGTCTCGGCCGGTACCGCGAGGCACTGGCCGCGGCCCAGGTGGCCAGCGAGAACCCGTTCGAACTCGGCTTCACGAACTGGGCTCTGGCCGAGGAGATCGAGGCCGCCGCGCGGGCCGGGATGCCCGCGGCGGCGGTCGGTGCTTACCGTCGGCTCGCCGAGATGACCAGCGCGAGCGGCACTGACTGGGCCTTGGGGATCCAGGCGCGTTCGGCGGCCATGCTCAGCGCGGGGGACGTGGCCGACCGCCTATACCGCGAGGCGATCGAGCGCCTTGGCCGCACCCGGGTCCGGGCTGAGCTCGCCCGCGCCCACCTGATCTACGGAGAGTGGCTGATTGCTCAGCACCGGACGGGCGACGCGCGATCGCAGCTCCGGACGGCCCTCGACATGCTCGGCACCATGGATATGCAGGGGTTCGCCGAGCGGGCCAGACGCGGGCTGCGGGCGGCCGGCGAGCCCGTGGGCAAGCGCACCGCCAGCACCCGAGCCGAACTGACAACTCAGGAAGCTGAGATCGCCCGGCTGGCCCGGGAAGGGCTGTCGAACCCTGAGATCGCCAACCGGCTGTTCATCAGCGCGCGCACGGTGCAGTACCACCTGCGGAAGGTGTTCACCAAGCTGGGCATCAGCTCGCGTGGCCAGCTGCACCGGGTCATGAGCTCGTTATGGCGGCGTCGATCACGATAGCCGGGGCCGAGCTGCGGCCGCGGGGCAGCGCGGCCAGGCTGACCGGCCGCCTCAGCGAACGCCGCATACTCGACGGGCTTGCCCACGCCGTGCGGTCGGGCGAGAGCCGGGTCCTGGTGCTGCACGGCGAGCCAGGGGTCGGGAAAACGGCGCTGCTCGACTACCTGATCAAGCACGCGCCGGGATGCCGCCTGACGCGTGCGGTCGGCGTGCAGTCAGAGATGGAGCTGGCCTTCGCCGGGCTGCATCAACTGTGCACGCCCATGCTCGACCGGCTGCCCGCGCTCCCCGCACCGCAGCGTGACGCGTTGAACATTGCGTTTGGTATCGGCACCGGACCGGTCCCCGACACCTTTCTCATCGCCCTGGCGGTTCTCGGCCTGCTTTCGGAGACGGCCGACCGTGAGCCTTTGCTGTGCGTGGTGGACGACCAGCAATGGCTGGATCGGGCCTCAGCGCGGGTCCTCGGGTTTGTCGCACGCCGACTGGCCGCCGATCCGGTCGGACTGGTGTTCGCGGCCCGGCAGCCAGATGCTGAACTGGCCGGACTGCCGGAGGTCGTGGTCGGCGGCCTGGAGGAGGACGACAGCCGGTCACTGCTGGAGTCGGTTCTGACCGGACCGCTGGATGCACAGGTCAAGGACTTGATCGTCGCCGAAACGCGCGGTAACCCGCTGGCGCTGCTCGAGCTCCCGCGATGGCTGACACAAGAACAGCTGGCAGGCGGGTTCGGATTGCCGGCTGCGCTGTCGCCAGCCAGCCGGGTGGAGGAGAGTTTCCTGCGGCAGTTCGAGGCCCTGCCGCCCCAGACCCAGCGGCTCGTGCAGCTGATGGCGGCCGAGCCGTCCGGAGACCCGGTGCTGGTCTGGCGGGCCGCCGCGCGGCTGGAGATTTCCCCCCAGGCCGCAGAATCTGTGGTGCGGACGGGACTGGTGCAGTTGGGGACGCGGATATGTTTCCGGCATCCGCTGGCGCGCTCAGCGGCCTACCGGTCAGCGTCGCGAGACGACCGCCGCCAGGTGCACGCCGCGCTGGCGGCGACCGCCGACCCAGTGGCCGACCCTGACCGCAGGGCCTGGCACCGCGCGCAGGCGACGGAGGGCCCGGACGAAGCCGTCGCCGCGAAACTAGAACAGTCAGCCTGGCGGGCCCAGGCTCGCGGCGGCCTGTCGGCCGCTGCCGCGTTCCTGGAACGCGCGACACTACTGACTGCCGATGCCGGCCGACGCGCGACCCGTGCCATCGCCGCGGCCGAAGCCAAACACCGTGCCGGAGCGCCGGAGGCCGCTGCCGTCCTGCTGGCCGTGGCGGAAACGGCCCTGCTCGACGAGCCGGCCCGGGCGAGGATGAGCTTGCTGCGGGGCCAGATGGCGTTCGCCTCCAGCGACAGTACCGGCGCCCCGCCGCTGCTGCTCGAGGCAGCCACGCGCTTCGAGGCCCTGGACGCGCGGCTGGCCCGGGAGACCTACCTGGACGCGCTGAACGCGGCGATGTTCACGGGGCGTCTCGCGGGTCCTGTGGGTCTGCGTGAGGTCGCGTCGGCCGCGCGCCGCGCAGTGGCTGAGCCGCACAGTAACCGTCCGCCCGACCTGCTACTGGAGGGGCTCACCACGCTCATTACGGACGGGTACACCGCGGGAACGCCCGCTGTGCGGCGGGCCATCAGGGCCTTCCGCGACGGTGCCGTGTCCGCAGACGAGCGAATCCGGTGGCTCTTCGTGGTCATCTGCAGCACCGACCTGACCTGGGACGACGAGAACCGCCAGCTGCTCGCGAGCCTGGCAGGTCAAACTCATCCGCGACATGGGCGCGCTGTCCATGCTGCCGCTCGCCCTCAATCAGCGGATCGGCACCCACCTGAGCGCGGGCGAGATGGCCGAGGCCGAGCGGCTCGCCGACGAGTCCGCGGCGATCAACGACGCGGCCGGGAAGGGCCTGCCCCACTACGACCCCATGACGTTGGCCGCGTGGCAGGGACGCGGCCGCGAGGCTGCCGAGCTGATCGACGCCACCGTCAGCGAGACGACCGCACGCGGCCACGGACTGGGCCTGAACCTGGCCCAGTACAGCGCGTGCGTTCTCTACAACGGCCTGGGCCGGTACGAGGACGCCCTTAGCTGGGCGGAGCTCCTCTGCGGCCATCCCGGGGAACTCGGCTTCGCCAACTGGGGCCTGGCCGAGCTGATCGAGGCAGCGGTCCGCAGCGGCCAGCCATCCCGGGCCGCCGGCGCGCTGGAGCGGCTCGTCGTGACCACGCAGCCATCAGGCACCGCGTGGGGCCGGGGGATCGAAGCGAGGTGCCGTGCTCTGCTCACCGAGGGCGGCACGGCCGAGCGGCTGTACCGCGAGGCGATCAGCCAGCTCGCCTCCGCTCGCACGAAAGCGGAACTGGCTCGTGCTCATCTTCTTTACGGCGAGTGGTTGCGTCGCGAGCGCCGGCGCGGTGAAGCACGGGATCAGCTGCGGATCGCGCAGGGCATGCTGGAGACGATGGGGATGAACGCGTTCGCCGAACGAGCCAGGCGGGAACTGCTGGCGACCAGCGAACACGGCCGCCCCCGGCCCGTGGTGGTTCCCCTCCCCCGCGATCCTGGCATCAGGGCGGGCACGGCGGCCGTGGAGACGCTCACCGCGCAGGAGGCCCAGGTCGCGCGGCTGGCCCGCGATGGGCTGTCCAACCCGGAGATCGCCACCCGGCTGTTCATCAGTCCCCGCACCGTCCAGCACCACCTGAGCAAGGTGTTCGCCAAGCTCGGCATCAGCTCGCGCGGCGAACTCCACCGGGTCCTGCCCGCCGCTGACTGAGCGGACTGTTCACCCGCGCTGTGCAGCCGGCCGATTCGGCCCGTTCCCGCCCGCCTGACCATCACAGGGAACTGATGCCGGGCCAGTAGTCCGCACAGGGGCCCGGGAGTGAACAAGGGGGTGCTGTCATGCCGTCACCGGGAAACCAATGGCAGTTCGCGGCGGCATGCCAGTCGGCCGATCCCGATCTGTTCTTCCCATCCCATCCTCGGGCGCGTCCCTGGAGCAGGTAGCGCGGGCCAAGGAGATTTGCGCGCGGTGCCTGGTACGTAGCGAATGCCTCTCGTTCGCGCTGCGGACGCGTCAGGCGCACGGGGTGTGGGGCGGCATGAGCGAGCAGGAACGGATTCGGTGCGGAGAACTGATGAACGGCGAATGGATCGAGCCACAGGCCCGGGCGACCCGCGTCGCCTGCATGCGAACGACAGCCCGGCAGCTTAAGGCCCTGCACGGCAGTGTCCAGCAGGGCGCCGCGGTTAGCTGACTTGATCCGCGACGCAACGCTGGTGGCTGACTGCGCGGCACCAACCATCCGCAGGGTGGCCGACGCGACCGGGCGGCGGCATGATGGGACCATGCGTCCGCCGCCAGTCGTGGGCCGCGAGCGGGAGTCAGGCCTGCTAGCGAGCCTATTTGACGGTGTGCGCGACCATGGTGGGGCGCTGGTCCTCACCGGAATCCCGGGGATAGGGAAGACGACACTGCTCGAAGCGGCGCGGCGCATCGCCGGCGAGCGGGACATGCTGGTGCTGGCTACGGCCGGGGTCGCGTCGGAGGCGAATCTGCCGTTCGCGGCCCTGCACCGGCTGCTGCGGCCAATCCTGGCCCGGGCCGGGGAGTTGCCGGCGCCGCAGCGCGAGGCCATACGCGCGGCGTTCGGCATGGGCGAGGGGACCGCGCCGGAGCCGTTCATGATCGCGCTAGGAGTTCTCGGCCTGGTCAGTAATGCCGCGGCGGGCAGGCCACTGCTGCTGATCGTCGAGGATGCGCACTGGCTGGACCGCCCGACCGCAGACGCGCTCGGGTTTGTCGGGCGGCGCATCGAAGCGGACCCGGTCGTCCTGCTCGCCGCGCTCCGCGAAGGCTACGACAGCCCGCTGTCCCGGGCAGGACTCCCTGAGCTGCATCTGGACCGGCTGACTGACGAAATGTCCGCGCGCCTGCTCGACGAGTCATTTCCCGGCCTGCCCCGGGCAACGCGCCAGCGCGTGCTGACGGAGGCGGAGGGAAACCCGCTGGCGTTGCGCGAACTCGCGGCCGCGCTCGACCCCGGCGGAGGAGCAGTGGATACGGCCATGTCACCGCGCCTGCCCTTGACGCAACGGCTGGAGGAGGCGTTCGCGGCGCGGGCGGCGGAGTTGCCGGCCCCGGCCCGCACGCTGGTGCTCGTCGCGGCGGCGGAAGAAGGACCGCTGGCGACGGTCCTGGCGGGCGCCGGGATCATCGACGGCACTCCTCGCACGGTCCAGGATCTGGAGCCGGCGATCCGGGCGCGGCTGATCGAAGTCGACGGCCAGCGGGTCCGGTTCCGCCACCCGCTCATGCAGTCGGCGTCCTACCAGGCGGCCACCGTGGCCGAGCGGCACGCGGCGCACACAGCGCTCGCCGGGCTGCTCGCCGATGATCCCGACCGGCGCGTCTGGCACCGGTGGGCGGCCGCGGTCGGTCCCGACGCGGTTATCGCCGCTGAAGTCGAGGAGGCGGGGCGCCGGGCGCTGCGGCGCGGCGCCGTCGCGGCCGCGGCGGTCGCCTTCGAGCGTGCCGCCGGACTCGAACCCGACGTCGCCCGCCGCGGACGGCTACTGCTGAGCGCCGCCGCGGCCGCGAGCGAACTTGGCCGCAGCGAGACCGTGACCTGCCTGCTGCGGGAAGCCGGCTCCCTCGGCCTCGGCCCGCGCGAGCGGGCGCAGTGCATGCTGCTCGAGGACGGCTTCCGGGCGGGACCGGCAGGCGATCCCGTCCGGGTACGAGAGCTGGTGGAAACGGCTTCCCGAGTGGCCGCGCTGGGCGAGCGGGATCTGGCGCTGAACCTGCTCGTAGTCGCGGCCTCCCGCTGTCACTGGGGCAACCTGCGCGCAGAGGGCCGCGACGTGCTGCTCACCGCCGACGCGATCGCGGCAGTATCCGATGACCAGCGAATGCTGTACATCCAGGCGTTCGCGGCGCCGATTGAACGCGGCGAGGTCGTGCTGCGCGAACTCAACCGCACCGAAATGCCGGAGGACGCCGCGGTGCTCTTCCGCCAAGGCATGGCGGTATGCCTCGCCGGGGCATACGATCGCGCGGCGCCGCTACTGGCCGCGTCCGCTCGGCGGTTGCGTGAGCAAGGGCGCCTGCGTCTGCTGGGGCAGGTCCTGGCGATCTATGCCTGGGCGGCGGTCCAGGTGGGCGACTTCGCCGTGGCCATGCCCGTCGCCGAGGAGTCCCGGCGGCTGGCATCTGAGATCGAGCGTCCCGAGTGGGAGACCGCAGCCCAAATCGCGGAGGCTCAGATCGCGGCGCTCCGTGGAGACCGCGCGGCGGTAGCGGAGCTCACCGCTGAAGCCGACCGCGTAGCGCTGCCACTTGGCGCACCGGGCCTGCTCAGCCTGGTGCAGTACGCCCGTGGCACGCTCGAACTCGGCTACGGACGGCACGCCGAGGCCTACGAGCAACTGCGCCGCATCCATGAACCAGGCGACGCCGCGTGGCACTACCTGAACACCCGCCAGATGATCGGCGATTTCACGGAAGCCGCGGTGCGCAGTGGTCACCGTGACGAGGCGCTGGCCCTCGTGCGGGACCTCGAGCCCCTGGCGCGCCGGCCGCCGTCACCCTGGTTTGGCCTGCAGATGCTTTACGCCCGCCTGCATCTCGCCACCGACGACGAGGCCGGGCCCGTCTTCGAGGACGCGCTGAGCCGGGACCTGTCCGCGTGGCCGGTGGTCCAGGCGCGCATCAAGCTCGCTTATGGCGAGTGGCTGCGGCGGCGCCGCCGGCAGATCGAGTCCCGCGCCCCGCTGCGGACCGCCCGCGACGCATTCGACGCGCTCGGCATGAGCGCCTGGGCCGAGCGGGCCCGCCAGGAACTGCGCGCCGCGGGTGAAAGCAGCCAACGCCGCCAGCATGACTCGCTCGACGAACTCACCCCCCAGGAACTGCAGATCGCGCAGATGGTCGCGCAAGGGCTCGCCAACCGCGTCATCGCGCAACGGCTCTACCTCTCCCCCCGTACGGTCGAGTCGCACCTCTACCGCGTGTTTCCCAAACTCGGGGTAAGCTCGCGCGCAGAACTCCTCAGCGTTCTCGGCAGCAGGCTCGGGGCTCCCGCCCAGCAATCGGCCGGACCTCCTTCCTGGCGGTTATCTAAACGCAACATCGGCTAGCTCCATAAGCAGCGGAGCATGCTAAACATAGGCTTCCAGCATTCTGCGCCAGAAGCACTTCTTGTTACGGTGGACAATGGAAATGAAATTCTTCGGCACATGGCTTCAGTGTTCCTCATCACACGGCTTTATAGCATCCCGGAATAGCAATCTGGCCTCCGGAGCCGTGTGCGTAGGTTCGAATCCTACTGGGGGCGCTCTGTGATCTCTCAAGAGATCGAGGACAGTCCCGCCCGGTTTCAGCTTCCGGTTGAGGCAGCCGTATCGTAGCCCGGAATTCGCAGGCTGCCGACCGGACGTCGTCTGCGGGCGGCGCCGGGGTGGCTGTGGTTTTTGTGGCTGGGTTGCCGTGGCAGGTGCGGGGTGGCGGTGGGTGCGGGAGGATTCAGGGCATGGCCGGGGATCTGGATGCGGGTTATCTGGCGGGGCTGCCTGCGGATCAACGGGCAGGGCTGGAGCGGGTGAACGGCCCGGGGTTAACAGCGCTGCGCGGCTACCTGGAGTCCAGAGATGTGGTGGCGTTCCTGGGTGCGGGGGCCTCGGCGCCGCTGTACCCGCTGTGGGTGGGGCTGATCGGTGAGCTGGTGGGCGCGGCGGCGGGGCGGCTGAGTGGGGAGCAGGTGGCGGCCTGCCGGGCGCTGGCGGGCAGCGCGCCGGAGGAGATTGTGGAGATCGTGCGGCGCAGCCTGGGCGGCCCGTCGTATCGCGCGGTGCTGCGTGAGGTGCTGCGGGTGCGCACCGACCCGGTCACCGGCCGGTCGTGGACGGGGGTGCAGGAGGTGGTGTGCCGGTGTGCGTTCCGCGGCGTGGTGACCACGAACTATGACCCGGGCATCGTGGATGCCCGGATGCGGGTCCGGCCGGGGGCGTCGGCGACGGGGTTCATGACCTGGCAGGATGAGCTGGGCCTGGATGAGTGGCGCACCGGCCGCGTGTTCGGCGGCAGTGAGCTGCCGGTGCTGTATGCCCATGGGGTGCACAGCCAGCCCGACAGCGTGGTGCTGGCCGCCGGTGACTACCGGCGGGCGTATGCGGGGAAGCTGGCCGGGGTGCTGGAGCGGCTGGCTGATGGCGGGCACCTGTGCTGGATCGGGTTCAGCTTCGCCGACCAGCGGCTCGCCGCGATCTTGCGGGAAGTCCCGCTGCTGTCGGGCACCCGCCACGAGCCGGGGGCCGCGCCAGCGCATGTGGCGGTCATGCCCTGGGACCCCGCCGCTGCGGCTAACGACCCGGGGATCCTGGCGCAGCGGGCGGAGATCGCTTACGGCGCCCAGGTCATCCTCTACCCCGCACCGGGCGGGGATCATTCCGCGCTGGCGGCCCTGCTGGCGGGGCTGGCCGATCCCCGGTTCCCGGCCGTGGGGGTGCCTGCCCGGCCCGCTCCCGCGGCGGCCGGGCCGGGACCCGGTGCGGCGGGCGGCGGGGGGGATGTCGTGGTGGTGTGGGTGCCGTCGCCGGATCCGGTGGCGCATTTCACCGGCCGGGCCGAGGAGCTGGCCCGGCTGGACCGGTGGGCCGCTGATCCGGGTGTGCGGCTGGTGGGGGTGAGCGCGTGGGGTGGGGCGGGCAAGACCGCCCTGGTCACCCACTGGGCCCTAGAGGCGGGCGGGATCAGGCGGCGGGCGGGGGTGCGGGGGGTGTTCGGGTGGAGCTTCTACACCGACCCCAGCCCCGAGCACTGGGCCGACCGGCTCCTGGCATGGGCGGCGCAGGAACTCGGCGTGCCGGTCCCGGCTACCGGGCGTCCGGCGGGGCGGGTGCTGGGGGTGCTGGCGGCAGTGCCGGTGCTGCTGGTCCTCGATGGGCTGGAGGTGGTGCAGGAAGGCCCGGCTGGGGAGGGGTTCGGGCGGCTGCTGGACGGGCTGCTGCGCGAGGTGCTGACCGGCGCCTGCCAGATGAACCATGCCGGGCTGGTGGTGCTGACCAGCCGGTTCCCGTTCGCTGACCTGGAGGCCTTCGACGGCGGCCCCGCCCGCATGCTCGAGGTCCCCGCGTTCACCCCGGCTGAGGGTGCGGCGCTGCTGGCGGCCGCGGGCGGCGGCTGGCTGCCCGAGCAGGAGCGGCGGGAGCTGGTGGCGGCGGTGGACGGGCACGCCCTGGCCGTCACCGTCCTGGCCGGCCTGCTCGCCGCCCACCCGCCCAGCGCCGAACTGGCCGCCCTGCGCGACGAACTAGCCTCTGCCGCCCGGACCGACGCCCGGGTCGGGAAGGTGCTGGGTTTCTACGCTGGGCGGCTGGCGGAGGCAGACCGGTACCTGCTCGCCGCGGTGTCGCTGTTCACCCGGCCGGTTACCGCGGGCGCGGTGCTGGTGGTGGCCGGGCATGAGGCGTTCGGGGAGCGGCTGGCCGGGTGGACGGAGGGGATGGTGCAAGATGCGGTGCGGGAACAGCTGGCCGGGCTGGCCAGCTGGCACCCCGACGCCACCATCTCCGCCCATCCCCTGGTCCGTGACACTTTCCGCCCCGTCGCCCTGCCCGCTGCCGCCACCGCCGCGGAGACCAGCCTGACCGGGCTGCCCGAGGGAACGGTGACCTCCCGGGCGCAGGCGCTGCGCGTGACCGAAGCCATCGAACTCCTGCTGGACGCCGACCAGTGGCAGCCCGCCGACGACCTGTACCGATCCCGCAGCGACAGCAGCCAGGTGTGGAAGAACCTGCCCGCGGCGCGGCTGGGGCAGCGCACGGCCACCGCGTTCGTGGCCACCGCCGCCCGCCGCGACGACTGCGCCACCCACCTCACCCCCGACCGCCTCAGCTGGTACCTGAACGAGACCGGCCTGTACGCGGTGAGCGCGGGGGACCTGGCCACCGCCCGCGACTACCTGACTCTGGCCGTCCGCCACTACCGCGACGCCGGGGACATGAGCTACCTGGCGACCGTCTTGCGGAATCTGGCCGAGTGCCTGGGCCTTCTGGGGCTGGCCGGCCCGGCCCAGGAGGCCGCCGCCGAAGCCCTCACCAGCGCAACCGCCGCCGATGCCCGGGACGGTGTCTGGCGCTCGCATGCGTATCTGGGGTGGCTGGCGGGCCTGGCCGGGGACACCGCAGCTGCTGAGGACCACTTCACCGCCGCCGACCAGAGCCGCCTCGCCGACGGAGGTAAGCACCTGTACTCGTTTGAAGGGGTGCTGTGGGCCCAGTGGCTGGCCCGGACCGGGCGGAGCGGCCCGGCCCAGGACTTGACCCGCCGCAACGCCGACCTCAGCCGCGAGAACGGCTGGAACGCCAACCTGGCCCGGTGTGACCAGATACTGGGCGGCCTGGCCCTGGCCGCCGGGGACACCCTCACCGCCGGGACGCACCTGACCGCCGCCGTCGCGGGTTTCCGCGACGGGGACCACCTCAGCGACCTCGCCGAGGCCCTGCCCAGCCTGGCCGCCTGCGCCCACGCTAGCGGGGACCTAGCGGCCGCCGGGCGCCACCTGGCCGAAGCGATCACCATCGCCGCCCCCCGCGGCCTGATCTCCGCCCACGCTGCTGCGCTGACGGCCCGGGCCCGGCTGCGCGCCGCCCAGGCCACCACCGGGAACACCAATGCGCTGGCGCAGGGCCGCGACGACGCGGACGCGGCGCGGCGGCTGGCGGTCCGCCACCACCTGCCCTGGCACGAACTTGACGCCCTGACCGCCCACGCCTGCCTGGACGATGCCGAAGGCACCAGCCACGGCTGGGCTGCTCAGGCCGGGCAGTTGCAGGCCCAGCTGGTCCCACCCGGCCTGGACCCCGACCCCCTTGCGACTGTCGAACGGCTTGTCAAGGCCGAAAAGGGCAACGGCGACGATGCCGGCGATAACGACGCCCAGAATCCCGGCCAGTAACCGGATAGCAAGCAGCCCAACTGCTATCACTACTGCACCCGAACGACATAAGCAGGCCATCTGCGCCGCGGAATCCAGAAAAACTGCCTCCTCCGCCGACACGAATAATCGGCAGGGAGGTCGCGTAGACGGCTGGAGGGTGCGCACTCTGCGTGACTGATGCTGGGGGGCCATGGCCCAGGCGGTGCGGGTGCTGATAATGGTGCGTGGACCTTGAAGCATTCGAGCTGGTGCTGCTGCGCCGGCCAGCCAGCGCCCCGGACTACCCGCAGGCAGAGCTTGAGCGCATCCAGCGCGAGCACGTGGCTTACCACGAGCGGCTGCGGCAGGTCGGCCACGTGGTGACCAACGGCCCAGTCGACGGACAGCCCGACCCGTCGCTGCGTGGGCTGACGTTTTACCGGACCGGCTCGCTGGAGCGGTCCCGGCAGCTCGCCGAAGACGACCCGGCCGTCCGCGCCGGCCGGCTGGCCGTGGACATCATGACGTGGTACTGCCCGCCCGCCACGATGAGCCGGCCCGGCCGCACCGTCACGCTGAGCTGAAAATATTGCACCGGCACCGCGGCAACATACGGGATCACCCGCCAGCGAACACCCAGGATCGTGCCCAAGAACCGCCTTATCTGTGCGGTTGGCGGGTCCTCAGCTATCGCCGGTATAAGCGTGCAGATCTGGTAGTTCTTTCCGCGTCGGCCGCCGGACAGAGCGCAGACCGGAAAGGGAGAGACGCCAGCTCTGCGACCGTTGGCCAGCCGGCACATCGAAAGACGCAATATCGGGATCGCGAGCACTGCGAGCTGTCAGCGCCGGAGACGACTCGGCGCCCGCAGCAGGCCCGAGCGTACGTTAAGTTTCCAGTCCTGTGGAACTGCGGCATCCTGTGGCCAGTGTGCCCCCTTGAGCTGGGCGTGCGTGAAGTCGGTGTCAGTCAGGTCCGCATCGTGGAGGTATGCGCCGGTCGCGTTCGCGCCGGCGAGATTCGCGCCGGTCAGGTTTGCGTGGCAAAGGTTCGCGCCGTGGAGGTTCGCGTCAGCGAGGTTGGCGCGGGCCAGGATCGCGCTGGTGAGGTTCGCGTAAGTGAGGTCGGCGCCAGTGAGGTTGGCGCCGGTGAGGTTCAGGCGGGTGAGGTCGGCGCTGGTGAGATTCACGTAGGAGAGGTCAGCGCCGGTTAGGTTGGCGCCGGTGAGGTTCAGGCGGGTGAGGTCGGCGCTGGTGAGGTTCGCCCCAGTGAGGTCGAGGGTGCCGGTCTCGCTTGGAAGCTGACGTCCGATGACTGAAATCGTAGCCTGGACGTCAGGTCGCGTTAGCCTTTTCTGTTCCTGGCTACCGGGCCCCGGTGGCGAACAGTGTCCGGACGCGTGCTGCCGGACGAACGCGGCAAGCACCTCCGCCACCTTTCGGCGTTCTGTTGCGTAGTCGCGTGCAACACGTTCCAGTGCGTTGATGGCGCCGATCCGCACATCCAGGTCGCCGGAGCCGAGTTGTCCGATGGTCTTGGTGTAGCCGCCGAGGCGGTGCTGCAGTTCGATGTGGCGGAACTGGTAGAAAGCGCCTGCTTGTCTCAAGACCCCTCGATGATGAGCGTCAGCGAGAAACTTCATAAACGGCCATGGCACGCAGCGCCTGAGCGCAAGCCATATGCGAGTGAAGCAGTAAAACGGCCATCTGGCGACCAGCGCGGCGCAGATAAATCCGAAAAATCTCGTAATCCACAGGGTAATGGCTACTCCCTCTCTCGGGCTCCGCAATATTCCGAAAAATAGGCTTCCAAGCATGAGCCCGGGTATCAAGCCGGTTATAAGCCATGCCGCGATCGCTACGTGGCGATCAATCCGAAATACTATGTCGGGGCTCACGGATTTACCGATTTCGACGGGAGCGCTCTCCAGCCCGAAGAGAAAAAAGAGAACCAACCATAGCACAACAGGAATCGGCCAGAAGAAAAGCACTACTGTGGCGACGTGGCGTAGCGTCAGCTGCGGCCATGGAAGGGACGCCCGGTCATGCATGATACGCGGGTGAGGTTGCCTGGTCAGCCGAGCGACGCGCTCGCTGTCCGCAGTTCGTCCAGGGCGGCCAAGGTGTATTGCGCGAGCTCGTCCTCGGCGTCACGGTCGCCCTCGGACCACTCGGCGTAGCCCCGCTTGAACGCGAGGACACCCAGCTCGCCCGCGAGATGCGCGGTCGGGCCGGGCACACCGCGGGCGACGAGGGCAGTTGTCATGGCGGCCGCGAGGCTGACGCTCTTGAGGGCGTCACGCTCCTGGAGTTCGGCGCTGGCGGCGACGGCCGCCTTCAGGCGGGGGCCGAGCTCACGGTTCATCGGGCCCATCGCGCCCGATGCGCGCTCGAGACCGGCAGCGACCGCCTCGAGCGGGCTGGCACTTACGGGCGCCTCGGCGATCCCCTCGGCTAGCAGCCGGCTTAGCGTCTCTTGTCCGGCGACCAACAGCTCGCGCTTATCGGGGAAGTACCGGAAGAAAGTGCTTTTCGTGACCCTGGCGCGCTTGGCGATCTGCGCGACCGTCGTGGCGTCGTACCCCCGCTCGGTGAACAGGTCGACGGCAGCCACGACAAGTCGTTCGCGTGCCCCTGGTTCCCACCGAGCCATGGGCCCATCCTAGGTGATGGGACTCGTGTTCCGTCACTGTGGTAATGTCATGAGACAAGAGTCCCATCACTTTACAGGGGAGTTCCATGCACGTCTTCGTCACCGGTGGCACCGGCCTGATCGGCTCCGCCGTCGTCGCCGAGCTCCTCGGCAACGGCCACACCGTCCTCGCGCTCGCCCGCTCCGACGCATCCGCGCTGGCCGTCAAGGCGGCCGGCGCCGAGACGCTACGGGGAGGTCTCGCCGACCTGAACATCCTCCGCGCCGGCGCTGCTAAGGCCGACGGGGTGATCCACCTGGCATTCGGCAACGACTTCAGCAGCGCCAACGCCGTCGCGCAGGCGGTCGCCGAGGAAAGTGCCGCCCTGGCAGCCCTGGGCGAGGAGCTCATCGGTAGCGACCGCCCCTTCGTCACGGTCTCGGGTACGCCGTACGTGCCTGGCAGCGTCTCCACCGAGGCCGACCCGCTGCCGACCGACGGGCCGGTCGGCGGCCGCGGCCGCGCGGTCATGGCGGTCCTGGGCCTGGCCTCGCAAGGAGTCCGGAGCACGGCCGTACGCATGCCGCGCACGGTTCACAACGAGGGCAAGGGCGGGTTCGCTGGTTTGCTGACCGAGATCGCGCGCCGGACCAGAGTGTCCGGCTACCCCGGCGACGGCGCCCAGCGCTGGCCGGCCGTGCACGCGCTCGACGCGGCAGTCCTCTTCCGGCTGGCCCTGGAGCTGGCGCCGGCCGGGACCTCCTGGCACGCCGTGGCCGACGAGGGCGACGCAGTACGTGACATCGCCGCCGTCATCGGCCGGCGGCTGGGTCTGCCAGTCGAGGCGGTGCCACAGGAGACCTACGGCCCTCTCGGCCCGATCTTCGCGATCGACCAGCCCTCGTCCAGTACCCATACCCGGGAGGCGCTCGGCTGGGATCCGACGCACCCGAGCCTTCTGGAGGACCTGGAGAACATCCAGCCCTGACAGGCGGCCGAGAAGACCGGGCTTCATTGCGGCCGGTAACGACGCGGTGGATTTCGGGCTCAGCCAGCGGCCAGGCGCGGATCCGGCGGCATTTGGCCCCACCTGGCAGCTCGGTGTACGTAATGCCGACGACGCGATCACTGCCTGCCAGCGGGCCGGACTGCAATTCGAGGTGACCGTCGAGCGGCCGCGCGAAGGCTGGACGTACCGGGTTATCAAGGTCCGGTCTCCGAACGGAATAGAGGTCCTCCCCGAAGAACAGGCTCCGCCGCCAAACTGAGACTGTGGCTCCGTCTCCGCGAAGCCGTCAGGACCGCACTCTTCCGCATGAGTGCGACATCACGAAGTGTGAACGCTTCGATGTCTCCCGGTGCACACGTATCCGCCGTTACCTGGCGCAGGCCCGCGCCACATGAGGTTGTCGTTCTGTGCCAGCGTTCTGTTCGCGACCGCCCCCTACCGGCATCTCGGGGATGCGGCGCCAGGGGCAACGCCGAGCGTTATGGGCGAGTGATCTGGGACACGTGCTGGACCACTGACCGCGTTCTGAACCGTGGTTCCGGCCGCTTTGCGAGCTGCGGATCAGCGTGCGAAGGTCTCGAATCACCTCGTCGTTCAAAGGACGCCCGGGACGTTGTTGTAGTGACGCAGTTGAGAAGGACACTTCGGAATGGCGGAGCTGGTTGACCCAATCCGGTGACGCGTTCCGCTAGGCGAATTGCCGGGACGGGCTTGCCGCTCCGGCCCTCCCATGCCACGAGCAAGCAGAACGACCTCTGGCGGATGTCGAACGAGTGCGCCGTCGATCTCGTTCCGGTCAGCGAACCGTCGACCCGCACCGTCACCTCGGGCAGCGCCAGGCATAGCGTGCGGACCCGCTCGACGATGTCCTCCGGGACCTCTATGGGCGCGCTCGCGCGAGCACTCCGGCGCGCCGCTGGCGAACCGCCGTCGTTCCCTTGCCGCACCGACGACCTACCGGCGGAACGCGGCTCGGGTTGCGGCTGCGGTGGAGCTGAAGTACTCGGGTGGTTCGATGAAGCCCCACTCGTGGAATGTCCGGCCGTTGGTGAGGGCGCGTCGGTAGCCGAAACAGGCGAGGTAGAGCGTCCGGATGTACATGACCGCCTCGAGCCGGTCGAGTTCGTCGTCGGTCGGCTCGACATGTCGGCGGTAGGCCTTGACGGCAGCGTCGATCCACTCCTGGTTCGGCCGACGTGGGTTCCACGAACCCGTGCCCCAGATCAGGTAAGCGAAGTCGGCGAGGCGCGGTCCGCGCCCGGACGCTTTCCAGTTGATCGCGACTGGCCTGCCATCGAAGTCAGATACCGCATCACCGGCCGCCAGGCGCTCCGCGGGATAGTCCTGCCGCTCCAGGAATCGCAGGATCGCGGCGTCGCCCTCAACACTGGCGCGCGGCCGAGCGGGAGGAAACGCGCGGGCGACCCACGGGCTGCCGTCATTGCGGTCGATGCGGAACACGTAGGTCTTGTGCACACTGAGCTTCGTCGCCGCGACCGGGTCAACACCGTAGCGATCCCGGAGATGGGCGAGAAGCCGCTCGGCAACGGGCTCGTGGCGCATTCGCGCACCGAGACCCTCGATATCCGTCAGCGCTTCGGTGTAGCGCTGCCCAGTCTCCTCGGCGTGGCGCCGGACAGCCTTTTTGAAGCTGGCGTCCTTGGTCATGGACAAGCCTCCCCTTGACACCCTCGTCCCCCAGCGACGCGGTGTTGGAAGATGGCTTGTGACATTGACGACCGAGAGGGCGAATCCCCTTTGCCAATGGAACCCCGACTGGGGCGGATCTTCCACAGCTCGGCGGCCGGTCGCCGCCGTGAACGTATTTTTCCTGAGACGCTCGGTCTTCGTCAAGCGCTTCACCCACGAGATGGCACTGCGGGAAGTGCCGGCAGTAAGGCGCGGACGACCAGGAGCGCTGCAGCGCGCGAGATGACATGGCGCAAAAGGTTCAAATAACGCTGCTCTGCGATCTGGACGACGGCAATGTGGGCGCAGACGAAACGCTGCAGTTCAGCCTCGGCGGCAGCGCCTACGAGGTCGACGTGTGCGGCAAGCATGCCCAGCAGATCCGCGATGGCCTGGAGCCCTTCGTGGCGCACGCCCGCAAGACTAGCGCGGCACACAGCAGCCGCCGACGGCCTGGGCGTACAGCGGCCGGCCGCGACCAGACCGCCAGCGTCCGTTCCTGGGCCAAGGACCACGGAATTCAGGTCAACGAGCGCGGCCGCATCCCCGCTTCCGTGGTGAAGGAGTACGAGGCAGCCCACTAGCCAAATGACCGTTCGGGCACCCCGGAGAAGCTGGCCGGGGCGTGGCGTTCTGGGATGTGCACGCGGATCTGGAAGCCGGCCACGCCGACTGGACGGCCAGCGCGCTGGCCGTCACCGCCGCCAGCCCGGCGCAGGTGACCAGCGCGGCAGCGGACGCGCCCCGGGCAACCTGGCCGCCACAGACGGAAGCGACGGCGGTCGCCCGAACGTCTGACCGCCCACCGTACCGGGTCGCCGGGGCAGCCCGCCGGCTTCGCGCCCCAAGCCCCTTTGACGCCGGGCTGCCCCACCCCGCCCGAAGGCGCCCGGCGGACTTCGTGCCGGGTTCCGGCCGACCTCCAGGCGTCGAGCGAGAGCGGCGCGCACGACCGGCCCTGGCTCCCCTTCTTGCATGAGCCGGCCAGTTCTAGCCGGGCCCCGTGCCGGGGCGGACGGCCGGTGTAGCATGCGATGGCCGGAAAGGATCAAGGGCCGGCCTGTCGGCTTGGACCGCCCTTCCCGGCCGATGCGCGGCGAGCCGGCGGGCCCGACCAGGCAGAGCGGAGGCGGAAGTGATCAAGTCCAGGGGAGCGAAGGGCAAGGCCCGCGTCACGTTCACCGTCGATCCCCGGGTGGGCGCCCGGACCGCGGCGGTGTGCGGGGAGTGGAACGACTGGTCGGACGGCGCCGGCGTGATGCGCCGCGATACCGAGGGGGGATTCAGCCTGACAGTTAGCCTGGACACGGGGCGGGCTTACCGGTTCCGGTATCTCCTGGACGGCCGACGGTGGGACAACGACTGGGCCGCCGACGCCTATGTCCGCAACGATTTCGGCGGAGATGACTCGGTCGTGGACCTGACCGTGCTGGCCGGGCCGGTCCCGCCGGCCGCGAGCAGGACGCCGGGGAAGAAGGAAGCGGCGAAGGAGGCGGCGCCGACGCGTACCGCGCAGAAGGCCGCCGCGCCCGCGGGCAAGCCAGCCAAGGGGACGGCGAGATAGCGCGGGCGAGGCGGGGCGGTGCTGGAGGCGGTGCCGTGGCGGTGATTGATTCCCTGCACCGCGCGACTGGTGCCTCCGGCTTCTTGGGGAGACGGCCGTGTTCGTGGTGATGATTGCGTCCGAGTGCGCGCCGGTGGCGCAGGCGGGCGGGCTGGGAGAGGTGGTCTTCGGGCTGAGCCGGGAGCTGGAGCTGCGCGGCCACGCGGTCGAGATCATCATGCCGAAATACGATTGCATGCGTTATGACCAGATCTTCGGGCTCACGGTCGCCTATCCCGACCTGCGGGTGCCCTGGTACAGCGGGTCCGTGCACTGCACGGTGTGGTTCGGGTTCGTGCACGGCCGGCGGTGCTTCTTCCTCGAGCCGCACTCTCCGGACCGCTTCTTCAGCCGGGGTCACTTGTACGGTTCAGCCGACGACGTGACCAGGTTTGCCTTCTTGTCGAAGGCGGCCCTGGAGTTTATGTGGAAGGCCGGCAAACGGCCCGAGGTGATTCATTGTCACGACTGGCAGACGGGGGCCGTACCGGTGCTGCTGTATGAGATCTACCAGCACATCGGTATGCGCGATCAGCGTGTTTGCTATACCATCCACAATTTCGCGCATCAGGGTATCTGCGGTGAGCACGTCCTGTGGGAGACGGGCCTCACCCGCCCCGCGCATTTCTTCGATGACGACCGGCTCCGCGATAACTTTAACCACAGCGCGATCAACCAGATGAAAGCCGGCATCGTTTACTCGAACTTCATCACCACGGTGTCACCGCAGCATGCCTGGGAGGCAACGTACGCCGATCAGGGGATGGGGCTGGGGTACACGCTCTCCATCCACCGGGAGAAGTTCGGCGGTGTCCTCAACGGCATCGACTGCAACGTCTGGAACCCGGAGATCGATATCCTGATCCCGTCGAACTACACGGCCGGCACGGTCGAGCGGAAATATGCGAACAAGGATGCCCTGCGCGACCGGCTGATGTTGCGGAATGAATACAAGCCAGTCATCGCTTACGTGGGCCGCATCGACCGCCAGAAAGGCGCCCATCTCATCCAGCACGCCCTCTTCTACGCCCTGGCCCACGGCGCGCAATTCGTCTTGCTGGGTTCTTGTCCCGACCCGGCCATCGATGCTGACTTCTGGCAGTTGAAGCACCACCTGAACGACAACCCTGACTGTCACCTGGAAATCGGGTTCGAGGAAGGCCTGGCCCACCTGATCTACGCCGGCGCCGACATGCTGGTGATGCCCAGCCTGTTCGAGCCGTGCGGCCTGGCGCAGATGATCGCCCTCAAGTACGGCACCGTCCCCATCGTGCGGGCCACCGGCGGTCTGGTGGACACGGTCTTCGACCGCGATTATTCCGCACATCACCCGGACGACCGGAACGGCTACGTATTCCACCAGCCCGACAACCCCGCGCTGGAGTCCGCGATGGCGCGGGCCATCGGGCTCTGGTACTCCTATCCCGGCGAGTTCCGCCAGCTCATGCTGAACGGAATGCGGCAGGATCATTCCTGGACCTGGCCCGGCCAGCACTACGTGAACATCTACGACCATATCCGCCACAAATAGGGCTTGCGCGCCAGCACCCGGCCTCATGATCACCAGCGCCGCAGCCTGCTTATCCTCGCCCAGATCCACCCCGGCACCGCCCGGTCCCGGCGGACCACGGCACACAACGCGGTGATCCGGTCGTTCCGGTCCCCAGCGTCACCCCGCTCCCCCTGGCGCCACGGACGTCCTCCCGCATCTCTTGGGTTCTGAAGCCGTCAGCCACATCAGGAGGACGTTCCTTCACGCAACCCGGAAAGAACAACAGCTACTTACTGCGCTAACGCCCGGCCCACGGCGACGGGCCGCGCGCCGTTCTTTCGAAACTCCCCCGAAACCAGTGCCCAATAAAGTACTGCCTATGCTGTTGTTGAACGTCACGGTGAGAGAGCACACGTATACCGGTCGCTTCTATAACGACGTTGTGGAGGCCGGGTCCTGCGAAGAGGCGCTGCACCTGGCCGCCGGGCAAGCAACCGCGCCCCAGCCGCCGCCTGGTTCTAAGCAGCGATTGTTCAACGTCACGGTGAGAGAGCACACCTGCACCGGGCGCTTCTATAACGACGTTGTGGAGGCCGGGTCCTGCGAAGAGGCGCTGCACCTGGCCGCCGGGCAAGCAACCGCGCCCCAGCCACTGCCTGGTTCCACGCCGCAGCCAGACGACGCGAATCGCCGAAGGTGCGCCGATGCCTGGGTCTACTCCCTGCTGCACTGCGAGCTGGCGGAGGGACACGATCCGCCGCATATGGCCGTCGCACGCGGTTACCGGCGTCCTGCGCAGTGGGTGAGGGACGATCGCGGTCTGGCGCATGCATCGCCGAAGCCAGCCAGTCCTCCGTGATTTCCTCGATCACGCTGCCGCCGCCCGCTCTGGAAGGGGAATTTCCCCAGGTACCACTCACAGGAGGAGGCGGTGGCTGAGCGCCGATGCACCATACAGGGCGACCCGGCACCTCGGCGCCCCGAGGTAAGCCATGTCCCATCCGGCGAACGCTGCGGCAAATCGCCGAGGCTCGGCACGCCCTGGACCGTGTGGTGCTGGTGAGCACGGGCCTGCTGGCGGGAAGCGCTGACGGCCGCGTCGGCGCCGACCGCGACGCCCGCAAGCGCACCGAAGTGTGACCTGAGCGGGCCATCAGCATCGGACGTCCTGGTGTCGGCATCGTGGGTCAGTGCCTACGATCTGGATCAGGTCGGCCAGGGACCGGGACATCATCAGCCAGTCGGCGAAGCGTGGAAGGCCTCGTTCCGGTTGGTGACTTGGGTGATCTGTTCCCGCAGCCGGCGTTCCGGCAGGTAGCGCAGCAGCGGCGGAGAGGTGCACTAGAAGCGGAGCATGCTGCGGTAGACGGCGATCAGCGCGGCCTTCTGCTCGCCGGCCAGGCGCTCGTCGGCGCTGATGGCAGACTCCACCGACGATTCTGCAGGCTCGTCAGCCGCCGCGGCCCCATCCCCGGAGGAAGCCAAGTCGAGCAGGCCCACCTGGGCAAGCAGCGTCTCGGCGGACACGTTCAGCGCTTCGGAGAGCAGCCTGAGCACGCGCACCGATGGCAGGTGCAGGCCCCGCTCGAGCTGGCTCAGGTAGGGATCGGAGAGAGACGTCATCTCAGCAAGCTGACGCAGTGACAGGCGGGCGAGCTTACGCCGATTGCGGATGAAGGCGCCCAGGCATTGCGTCTGCGCGTTCCAGGTACCAGTCACTGTCGCTCCGTAATTCTGTGCTTTTCGCTCTCTGCTCAGGATGGTAAGCAAGTCTGCGGCGAACCGCGATCGGCTCGCCGCGGGCAGTGGACCTATCGGACGCCAGCGACACAAGCCCGCCCGCTAACACCAGCCCCCCACCCCTCCCCGCTAACACCAGCCCCCCACCCCTCCCCGCTCACCCGCCGGAATCCAGTCATGCTAACTAGATTTCGCCTATTGCGTACTATCCCGAGCGTCGTTACTATCCCTGTAACCGTGTGACTGCCGTCACAGAGGCGGTAGCCGCGGCGTGTCCGAGGAGGAATGGGCATGCCTGTCAGGGATGGCTACGTGCGCGAACAGACCATGCAGGTGGGCGGGACGCCGCTGCGCGTCGTGATCCGGCCGGGCACCGGGACGGGGCCTCCGCTGCTGCTGTGCAACGGCATCGGCATGCGGCTGGAAGCCTTGCAGCCGTTCGTGGATGCACTCGACCCGGCCATCGAGGTGATCCGCTTCGATGCCCCCGGCGTCGGCGGCTCTCAGCTGCCCAATCTGCCGTACCGTTTCACCACCCTGGCCCTGCTGCTGCGCGACATGCTGCATAATCTCGGCCACCAGCAGGCCGACGTGCTGGGTATCTCCTGGGGAGGCGGGCTGGCTCAGCAGTTCGCGCTGTGCAACCCGCGGCTGTGCCGGCGGCTGGTCCTGGTGGCGACCGCAACCGGGCCGCAGACGATGGTGCCGCCCAACCCGCTGCCGCTGGTGAAGAACCTCGTCCTGCGCCGCTATGGCGACCTGTGGGGAGGAAGCGCGAAAACCGACCCGGACGCGCTGACCCGCGCCCTGCGCAAGGCACACATCAGCCCGCTCAGCATGGGTTACCTGTACCAGAACACCGCCGCGCTGGGGTTCACCACGCTGCCGCTGCTGCCGCTCATCCGCCAGCGCACCCTGGTGCTGACCGGTGATGAGGACCCGATCATCCCGGTGGCCAACGGCCGCATCCTGGCCGCGGGCATCCCGCACGCGACGCTGCACGTCTACCACGGCGGCCACGTCGAGCTGGTGACCCGCCCGGGCCTGCTCATGCCCCTGATCACCGGCTTCCTGGCGGCGCCGCCGCACGATGCCCGGCGCGCTGAACAAGTCCAGACCGGTCGTCATCCCGAAGACCAGGGCCCGCGCCGGGCCGCCGACGGCACCGCCGCCGCCCAGGCCGCCCAGGCCACCGCCGAGGCAGCCGCCCAGGCCACCGCCGAGGCAGACGCGCTCGCCGAGGCGCTGCAGGCCGCCCGCGCCGTCCAGCAGGCCGCCGAGACCGCCGCCGCCCAGGCCGCCGCCGCGCTCCGCGACGCCCGCGAGCAGGCAGCCGCCGCCCAGGCCGCCGCCCGCGAGCAGGCAGCCGCCACCGAGGGGGCTAATGCGTAATGCGCGGGTGACGGCGGGCGTGTTGCCGCAGGCGCGGGCGGGGAATGATCACGCCGTGACAAGGGACAACTGCTCCTGCAGCGCCCGGGAAAGGACACGACCCGATGACCGATCCGCAGAACACCACGGCCGGCTTCGCCCGCCTCATCCAGCTGTGGACCATTCAGCTGCACAGGATCACCGAGGGACTGACCGGCACGGCCGGGCTCAGTGAGTCCGTCCTGTCGCAGTCCGTACAGTCGCTGCAGGGCCTGCCGCACCCCGGCGCGCTGTCCGCGGCCCAGCTGAACCTGCTCGCCAGCAGCGTCGCATCGCAGCGGCAGGGCATCGCCGCGATGCAAGCTCAGATGCGGGTGCTCGACGAGCAGCTCGCGATGCTGCAGCAGATCCTCGGCCCGCTCGCCGAGTGGGGCAAGACCTGGGAACAGTTCGAGGGGCTGGTGGTGAGCGCGCGCCGTAACCCGGCGCCTGAGGACTAAGCTGCGCTACCCGGGCGCGGCGGAGGCGTCCCGCAGCGCCCGGGACCGCGCCCCGTACCGCGTTCCTTTCCGGCAGGCCGGGGCTCATGCTTCCAGGGTCCCCCGGCAAGATCATTCACTGGCGGTCGCCTTATCCGGCTGCCGAGAATCGAACGATTCTCGGCATGATCACTAGCGGGGTCCCGGCCCGGGCGGGCACCGCCCGGTGATTGTCGGAAAAGACGTTGCAAAGTCGGCGTGCCCGGCAACCGGGCCAGCACCGTTTCTCCCACAGTCCCGGGGGTGTGACCGCGCCCCCCGCCGATAGCCCCGAAGCTCTCGGCTACGTCACCCCCGGTGACACGTTCCTTACCGGCGCGTACCCTTGGCCGCGATGGCCTCGTCCACTGTGTTGTGGATGCCGAAGACCTTCGTCAGCCCGGTGATCCGGAAGATCTTCAGTATCCGCTCCTGCGTGCAGACCAGATCCAGCGAGCCCTCGTGCGCGCGCACCCGCTTCAGGCCTCCTACCAGCACTCCGAGGCCGGTGGAGTCGAGGAACTCAACCCGCTCCAGGTTGACGATGAGCTGGTCGTTGTCCTTGCTGACCAGATCGATGAGCAGCTCACGGAGCCGCGGTGCCGTGTAGATATCGATCTCGCCGCCGACGTCGATGACCTCGATGCCGTCCTTGTTGTAGTGACCCAGCTTCAGATTCACCAATCCTCCAGCACCATGCATGGCGTCATCGCAACGTCCATCCCGGCGAATGGGCCGACGTAGCCAGGGCCAGGGCGTGATCCTCTGCCACATTCAGCCACGTTCCGTTATCATTTCTATACGAAATCATGTGTCTTCGGGCGAGGCATTCCCCAGCGGATGACACGCTGAAAACTCGGGCCCCGGGGAACCGTGGAATGCTCAGCGGCGATAGCGGGCCTCCTGCCACGACCTCGCCTGCCAGGTCCACCTCGCCGCCGGGCGGGTCAGTCCTCCCAGATGTCGCCGGTGAGCGTGATTGTCGCGGACCGTGCCGGGTGCGTTCCCGCTTAGCCGTACCGGTGATCGTGGTCATCCTGCTGTCCTGGTGATATTCCTCGCCCAGCGTGATGCCGAGCGCCGCGGCCCACGCGGCGAGCGCGGCCCGGCGGGCACTGCCGGGCTGGGCGTAGGACCGGCCTTTGACCTGGGCGCCATTGTGGCTGATCGTCCACTCCAGCACGGGCAGGCCCTCGCGGTCCCCGCGCTCCAGCAGGCCGGTGAGCACGCGGGCGGCCCGCAGCTGCCCGCTCATCTGCTCGCGGAACCCTGATGTGGCGCTCTCGCCGCCGGTATGCGTCATCGCCCGCTAAGTCCTGGCCCTGGCGCAGCTGCCGGGACCCGGGCATCAGGCCGGCGCCAGCGGCGCGGGCTTGTAGCCGGACAGCGTCGCGCGGGCCAGTGCGGTGATGAACGCGGGCGTGGATGCGGCGCTGGTGAACAGGGCTCGCTGGCGGCCGGCTCCGGTCCCCCGCTGGTCGAGCCGATGCAGCAGCGTGGTGATCGTCTCGGTGTCGCCGTGGTCGCTGAGCGCGGGGTAGACATGATCAAGGAGGCGGGAGCGGAGCGTCGGCGCATCGACGGCCTGCCCGGTGAACGGGTCGACTCCTGCCCCGGCGAGCCCGCGCCGCGCCGCAGCGGCCAGGGCCGCGGCGACCTGCTGGGCCGGCGCCGCTGCCACCGGCGTCCCCCGCCGGGCCTCGGCCAGGGCGGTGGCGACCAGGGCGCGGGTCAGCCCCGCCGCGAGGACCGCGGTGCCGGCGTCGAGGCAGACGTCGGCGACCCGGACCTCGACGGTGGGGTAGCGCGGGGAAAGCCGGGCCAGGAAGTAGACGCTCCGCTCGTCCAGCGCCGCGCCGCGCCCGATGAGGCGGCGGACTGCCGTGTCGTAGGCAGCCGCGTCCGGCCACGCCGCGGGCGGCACCGCAGTCGGCCAGCGTGTCTGGATCGTGTACCGCCAGCTGGCCCATCCGGTATCGTGCCCGTCGGCGATCGGGGAGTTGGCGGTAACGGCGAGCAGCGGCGCAAGCCAGGGCCGCAGCCGCGCCAGCACCTGGACGCCCAGGTCCCGGGAGGGGACCCCGACGTGCACGTGGCAGGCGCAGGTGCCGGCATCGGCCACCACGGGGCCGTACCGGCGTGCCAGCTCCTGGTAACGGGGCTGGCCTGTCACGGCGGCCAGCCCAGGCGTGCGGTACGGCGCGACCCCTGACGCTACCAGGCGGCAGCCCAGATGCGCCGCGGCGGCCGCGGCGAGCCGCCGGAGCCTGACCAGCTCGCGGCCGAGGTCGTCCAGGCCGGTGCACACCCTGGTTCCGGTCTCCACCTGGAACCGCATCAGCTCTTGCTGCACGCCCGGCTCCCCGCCGAGCATCCGCACCAGATCGGGGCCGGCCAGGACCGCGGCGCCGGTGGACGGGTCCAGGAGCACGAACTCCTCCTCTACCCCCAGCGTGATCGCATCGGCCGCGCGCACCGCCCCACGCCGGCCACCGGGCACCTTCACGGCCCGTCCTGCACCGCCCGATCCGGGCATTACCACGACCACCTGCTGCTCCGGGAGCGGGCGAAGCGGTAGCCATGGGCCCAGCGCGCTGGCCAGGCCAACCATTGCGTGGGTTGCTGGGATCAGCGGCCACAGCAGTGCGGCCAGCGTGAAGGAGGCTGCCGCCTGGACGGCCGCCGCCTCGGCGCCGGCAAGCGTGACGACTTGCCCGGCGGCCTTCCGGGTTGCGTCCAGCGGCTGCTCGGCCGGGATCGGCAGAGTCCGGGCCATTGTCTCGTCCTTTCTGCCGTTGAGGACACGCCGTGAGCCCCCGGCTAGGGGTACCGGTAACGAGCGTGTCACCGGGGGCGAAGTAGGGGTCCCGGTAATCGCGGGGAAATTCTGGCCGGATATCCCTGAGCTGCACTGATACCCGGTGCCGGTGTCAGCGGGAGATCAGCCGCTGGTTTTCCCTCGGGCGATATGCCAGATCGGCACCACGTCACCGTTGATCTCATACCGGCCGACCCGCAGCCGCCGCAGATCCGGCGAGCCGTACGGGAACGACCCGGCCGGGCGGGGATCACCGGCCAGCCGGTCGACGGCGTCCAGCACTGCGCCGAGACCGCCGGGATCATCAGCGAGGAACCCCGCCCCTGGCCGATCGCCTTCTCCTCGTAGATAACCCGGGAGCTCACCTGGTCAAGCCCAGCCGCTGCCATACCTGATCGGCGGGCACGCAGGAGGTCTGGCCAGCTGCCTCCCGCGCCCTCCACTCCTGCAGCGCCGCAGTGTCCTCGGCGTCCTCCAGTTCCTGCGCGGAGGTGAGCCGCGGGACGATCAGTGTGTCCCCGGCGTGCACGGCGGCGACCGCCTGGTCCAGGCCAGGCCGGCTGGTGCCGGTCCCGGTGAATCCCTCATCGACGTAGACGCGGCCGGCGGGGACGCCGTACCCGGCGAGGGCGGCCCGCTGGATTTCGGTGTCCTGGGCGACGGCCGAGCACCGCGCGTACCCGATGAGCGCGCCAGGCCGGGCGGAGGATGGCGCCGCGGCGGCCGCGTCAGTGCCGGTCACCTCCCCATCGTACGGTAGAGGTCCCCTCAACTGAGAACATCAACGTACGACCTATACGGATCATCGGGGGCGACGCTGGCGGCCGGATCACGGCCGCCTTGCGCAGCCCCTCCAGCAGGTAGTCCACGTCGTACGGGGCATCGAGGGCGACATGAGTGACGACCCATTGCGCGGGCTCGTGGTCGGCGGGGTGGAGGTCGTGCAGGAGGTTGATGAGGTTAGCACCAGCGTGAGCATCGGCTTGGGCGACGCCGTTCTTGAAGAGCTGCGCAGCGTGACGATACAGGCCGCGGCTTCTTGCGGCCATCGCGAGGCGGATCAGGTCGGCAGGATTGGACCCCCGGCCGACATCCGGTTCCCGGACAATGGCGCGACGGCCGCAGACAATGATCGCGTCGGCGGCGAAGCAGACCGCGGTGATGAGCTTGAACAGGTTGCCGGGCCGGTCATTGATGAGGGCGGTCAGCTCCTCGGCGCGCATCTCCGCGCGGCCCGGATCGGTGTACCGCCGAAACGCTGACCAGCGGACGAGCTTGCGCGCGCACCAGGGGCCGAATTCACACAGCTCATTAGCGAGCAGCCCAGCCCACAACTTCTGGTGCCCAGAGCAAGTTTTTGGACGAGTTCTGAGACGAGAAACGACGGTCACGAGGCCTGTCTGGGCACCGTCTCACAATCGGCCGATTCCGCGACTGGAAGTCTTCGCCGATCGAGGCCCCGTTCCGGTATCTGGCAGCTCAGCCGGCCCCGCTCCTGGTTCGCATTTTCCCATCCGCGACTGATGTTCTGCCGGAGTCGCCGTTGGGGTCTTCGGCTGCGCGCCCGCAGGCAGGGGCACGGTGCGGGAGGTCAGCGAGGCTGGATGCTGGCCAATCCGCGCGTCAAACTCGTCCCTGGCCAGCCGGCCTTGCGCGAATGCGGCCTTGAGCGTCTCGATCACATGCTCGCGGTGGGCTTGGGATGCGCACAGGTGGCCGCGGCCCGTTACGTCTGCTGCCTTCTCATCTCGCGGCTCTGCCATCGCCGGCACCTCCCCTGAGCACACAGCAAGGTCTGCGTACTGCGGTTGCCCGGTGGCGGCCAGGGCCGCCAATTATCCGACCGATCCAGGGCTACGTCCAGGCAAGTTAACCCCTCGTCAGACACTCCTGCTTATTCGCGACGGTGACCACCAGTACCGTCCCGCCGCCTGCCCAGGAGCGTCACGGCAATATTGCCGTCAGGACTGCTTTGCCGCTTCGAGCTGCCGGCATTCCCGCTGAGCTTCCCCGTCCTCCGCTCGCGCGGGACGGCTGCGGAGGCGGTATGAATCGGTATCCGTGGCGAGGCACCGTCCAGTTGGCAGGTCGAACTGCCAGCCGTGCATGGTACAGGTAAGCGTCGTGCCGTCGCTCTCGCCGAATCGGCTGAGATCTCCCCCCAAGTGCGGGCAGCGGCGCTGGATAATCCAGTCGCCAAGCTGGATGTCCTCTTCGTCGTGGTTCCGCTCGGCGTACCAGCCTTCGGCATACATCAGCCGGTCGGGCGCCAGGCACTTGAAGAATGTGTACAGGTACTCGTTGTACGGGCCGATCCTTCGCGCGCGGAAACGCATGCTCAGGAACAGGCTGTTGACCCAGTCGGTCTCGTGGTCGGCGATCAGGCACTCGATCAGCGGGCGGCTGACGGTGAACTCGTAGCGGCATGACTCCCCGGCGAAAGGACGAACTTCGCCAGCCGGGAAGTCGATGACAATCGCGCAGTCGTCGTCGAGCCGCAGCAGGACCGGGCCGCCCACCCCCGCCCGGATGTGACTGGCCAGCCCGAGGAGCGGTTCGAACCAGGCCTTCAGCTCGGCGCCCACATCGACGCCGCTGGCGGCGCGGCTGCGCTCGGCAGCAGCTATGCGGTCCCGCATTCGCGCGGCGTAGCCGCGAAGATAACGCGCCTTGTCGGTGAACGGCTCCATCGCCTGCTCGGCACTGGTGGGCCAGCGCACCTCGCAGTGGCCATGATTTACCTCAAGCACCGCGCCGGGGGTCAGTAGCTGGCCCCCGGAGACGCCGTGCTCGCGGAGGTAGTCCAGGAAGACCGTTTGATCGGGGAAGGTATTCGCGGGGTCCCGGGTCAGATCATTGAGGGCGAACAGGTCCTCATCGAGAAAGCATGCCGGGCCGGCGGAGGGCACGACGTGCCGTGCCCCGATAGCCTTGACATAGCGCAGCGCACGGTCAAGGCCGTTTGCGCGTTTTGCCGCGCCGAAGGAACGTTTCGCGGCTGCGGGCAGCTCATAGGTCCATGGCCACCAGATGGCTCCCGAATACTGGAGTAGATGCACGTCGTAATGCCCGAACGACCGCAGCATGTCTAGGTCGGCTGGCCGTGCATCATTCTGGTCGAGGACCGTGGCGCTACCGTCATCGATCGCCAGTGCAGAATCCCCGAGCGGCCCGTCTGCCGGGGATATCAGCACTTGCGTCATCAGCCGCAGCCCTTCGTGTTCCACCACTTTGCCGCTTGGCATCACGATGAACCGCGTGAATCCCAGCCGCTCGAGCTGATCGCGCAAGTCATTTACCGGAAAATCAGGCAGCAGCACGATCGCGTCGCGTGAGACATGCTCACTCAGCAAGGCAGGATCAAAGTGATCCCGGTGCAGGTGCGACACATACAGGAAGTCAACCTGGCTGTAACGATTCCAATCCAGGCCGCTATTGTCGGGAAACACGAACCACGAGTCGAAATAAGCGGGATTCTTCCACGGATCACACAAGATCGTTCCGTAGCGGCTCTCGATGTGGAAGCCAGCATGGCCAAGGCAAGTGATCTGCATCTCATCGCCTATTCATCTATTTCATCTATCCAGCGTGCGAGAGCCGCGGAAACCAGTGGCCATCCCCGTAGGTCGTCACGGTCGCCGCGAGCGCCGACCCCGCTACGATACCGATCAATACGATGCGATTCGAGCACATCCGGCTGGCTCTGCCAAGTTGCCGCGCGGCGACCTGCCCAGACAGGAGCTCAAACGCGGATAAATATGGCGTGTCACCGATATGGCGGTCCCGGACGGCCGCCAGCTCCCATGCGACTATACCGCGGGCATCGCGGTGACCGGCCAGCCGCACACACCCAACTGCAGACCGACAAAATTCCCCGAGGTAAAGCGCGTCCATGGCCCGCCACCCCAGGAGCAGCCGGACCCGGCGCGAAATGCGATCCTGAAGGAGCGCGGGTCGATCCCGGTCCGGCTCGGCGCAGGGGCGTGTACACAGCCGAACGGTTCCGTACGTTTCCGTACGGCTACGATAGAATCGTCTTATGACCACGATCAGGGCAGAGGAAGTCCGGATACCTCGCCTGGCGCGAGAAGCGGTGGCACGCCATGAGCATGTCCTCGTGATCAGCCACGGCCGGCCCGCATTCGTCATTGTCCACCCAGACGACGACCCGGCCGGAGCGCATGCCGTGCGACGCGGGCGCCCGCTCCGCGAGGCACTGGCACTCCTCGCCGCCGGGCCAGCCCCCGATCCTGATTTCGCTGAGGACATGGCGGCCGTCCGCGCCGATATCGGGCCTGTGCCTGAAGACCCATGGGCACGATCCTAGACACGACGGTCTTCATCACGCTGGAGCGAGCCGTCCGCGCGCTGTCCCAGCGCGGCGCGATGGCCGAGGCCGGGCGACGCCTTGAAGCCATCCTCGGTCCCGCTGAGGATGTCGGGATCGCCGCCATCACAGCATCGGAACTGCTGCACGGCGTCCACCGGGCAACGCCGGAACACCGCCCCCGGCGCGAAGCGTTCGTGGAGGCCGTTCTCACGGCGTTCCCGCCGATCTCCTTCGATCTCCTTGCGGCCCGCGCGTATGCCCGCCTGTGGGCAGCGCTCGCCTCGGCCGGCACGGACGTCGGAGCGCACGACCGCATCGTTGCCGCCACGGCCATCGCCGCGGGCTGGCGCGTCGCAACGGCGAACGTCCGCCATTTTGAACGCGTTCCCGGGCTTGATGTCGTCAACATCGAGCTGACGTGACGTCAGCAACCCGTTCTCATGACGGCAGGACCCCTCGACCACCAGCCTGCCGCCGGGAAGCCGCAGGTCACGCGCGCACAAGCCGATGAAGAGGGCAGCTACCTCTGGGAAGGTGAATACGCCTCCCGGGACAACGAAATACTGATGGGCTGGTACATCGCCGCGGAAGGTGCCGTCCGCGCCAAGGGGACGATGTATTCCGTCATCCATCGGCACGGCATAAACATGAGCGGTCGATGGGTAGGCCTGAGCTACGACGGCCCAGTTATCGCCGGATGGGCAGCCATCGCCAAATCTCAGGCGAGGTGCTCTGCCTAATGAATCGGTTGAAGAAGAAAGGAACCGTAACCGCAGCATGACCGAATAAATACTGCGAAGTCATCATTACCCGTGGACGCTGGTACTGGTACGATACTCTGACTGAAGGAGAAGGGCGTGAAGATCGCTTTTGGCGCCGATGATCAGAACGAGTGCACGCGAGCGGTCGTAGAGCACCTCCGCAATGTCTCTGAAATTCAGGTAGTCGATGGCGCCTGGCCGGAGTTCGCGCAAGAGGTCGGCCGGGCGGTCGTTCAGGGGGACGCTGACTATGGCGTGGTGATGTGCTGGACTGGCACCGGAACCTCTATCGCCGCCAATAAGGTTCAGGGGGTAAGAGCCGCGCTGGCTTGGGAGCCCTGGATCGCAAAGAATGCGCGCCTTTGGAATGACGCCAATGTCCTCGCCCTGAGCCTCAAGCGCCTGGCTCCAGACGTCGCTGTCAAGTGCGTGAGAGCATTCCTTGAGGTATGTCCGGCGTAGTCAGCAAACGCGCAAGCGGAACGGCCAGGGGCGTCTCCTCCTCCGCCACCTGACCGTAACCCCGGCGGGTCCAGCCGTAGTCCGCCTCCCAGCGGACGAGTTGCTCTGGCACGCGGGCGGCGAATGCCGCGAAACCGTCCTGACGCAGCACCGACTCCCAGAGCGCGGCGACCGCCTCCGAAACCACGAACTTCGCGGCCTCCACCGGATCGTCGGAATGGAAGTAGTCATAGCTGCGCATGCCGCAGGCCAGGTCCACCATTTTCCCCACGGCCTGCTGCGCCGACGCGGGGTCGTCGGCCTGGAGCGCCGCCAGTGCGTCGGCCACCAGCCGACGGAACGTATGCCGCCATTTCGACCGCTCGGTGTGGTGCACCCGGCGGTCCCCGGCCATGTAGGCGCCAGTCTCGGCAAGCTCAACGAACGTCGTCACCTCGTCCAAAACGGTGTCCGGGTCTGGCAGTTCCCTCTTCGGCTTCGCCTTCGGCTGCTCCGGCGGGCGCAGCTCATCCTCGATGCGCTCGCGGAGCTGAGCGCTCCCGCGCCAGTACAGGGTCCACAAGATCTTGCGGAGACGCGCGTCGTCGCACGGCGTCGCACGGCGCCATCGCGGTGTAGAACTCGTCGCGGTTCATCCGGTTGGCCGGCATGGCACTCAATCGTAGGGCCGCGGACCAGGCCGTAGCTGGTGCAGTTGCTCAGCCACGGGCCGACCGTTACCACCGGGCCGACGAGTTCGTGAACGTAGTGAAGAAGCTGTGGCTGAGCTGGGACCGGCCCGACGGCGAGCGCACCGGTGGGCCGCTGTGGGACGAGACCACGGCCCGCCACATCGACCACCATGGCGAATTCTTCGACGTGGCCGGCCCCTTAACGTGCCGATCGGCCCGCAGGGCCACCCGGTCATCGCCCAGGCCGGTGCGTCCGACGCCGGCATCGACCTGGCGGCCAAGCATGCCAACCTGGTCTACGCGTCCATATACAGCAAAGACGCGGCGGCAGCCTACGGGGCGCAGATCCGGCGCCGGGCCGCCGCCTACGGGCGCGACCCCCACGCCGTCCGCCTGCTCCCCGGCCTCGTCGTGGTCATCGCCGACACCCACGAGGAGGCGCTGCGCCGCCACGAAGCGCTGCGCGGGGCGTCGGGGGAGGATCAGCTGATCACCGACTTCCTGCGCCGCACCAACCTGGAGGGCCGGGGCCCGCCTGCCCATCCCGCAGGCTGCTGCGGCCAACGGCGCTGGGGTGGCGGGCAGTTCTCCGCCAGCCGGGACCCTGGGCGGTTCTGCCAGCCGGGTGTCCCCTCCGGCCGCCGTTGGCACGGCCGGCCGATGAGCCCCGCCAGCTGCACCTCAACGCCTCCTTCATGGACTGACCGGGAATCTGCGCGATGAGAGGTATGCATGAAAGCCGGAACTGGAATACGGCGATCGGCCACCGTGTGCCCGACCGGATGATCGGTACGATTGTCCCGTGACAGAAGTGATCAAGCCATGAGCGGTCTGCCGCGCGAGCTGCGGGACCTGATCGAGTCCGGCCCCATGGCTCACCTGAGCACCATCAACGCCGACGGGAGCCCGCAGGTGAGCGTCATCTGGGTCGGGCTGGACGGCGATGATCTCGTCAGTGGTCATATGGGGCGGTACGCGAAGCTGCGCAACATCGAGCGAGACCCGCGGGTCGCGCTGTCCTTCGATGCGCCACGGGCACCCGGGGTCTTCATGAACCCGTACGCCGTGCTGCGGGCGCGGGCCGCCGTTCAGCCGAGCGACGATGCATGGAATGTGCTCAACCGCCTGGCGAAGGTCTACGTGTCCCCTGACACCGAGTTCCCCGCGCCGAAGGGTCCCGGCTATGTCGTGCGCTACTCCGTCGAGCGCATCGGCGGCGTCGGCCCATGGGCGCCGGCCGCACGCTGAACTGAGAGCATCGGCAGCCAGACCTCCGGGGCTGAATCGCCACGAGTACTTGATTCGCTCCGTCTGCTTTACCCCCGATGGCGAGACCGTCGCCAGCGCAAGCTGGGACGAGACCGTCAGGCTGTGGGACGCGCAATCTGGGGAGGGCAAGGAAATGCTGCCGTGGGACGAACTGAAGCAGAGCCACCGATGGCACACCGACTGGATCTGGTCGGTGGCGTTCTCCGAGAACGGGATGCTCGTCGCGACGGGAGGCTCGGATGGCAAGCTCATCCTGCTGCGCGTGGAAGATCCCGCGTAGGGCCGCTGGTCCAGGCCCGCCGCCGGAAAGGGGCGCACGCAAAGACGCCATGAAGGCGTGAAAATGGGCCGTGGTTAAGCCGGAACAGCCTGATCTGGGCGCCGCACCAAAGGAAACCTGACGGGCCGGCTTATCCCTGGATGCCCGCTGTATTGTTTTCTGTCTGCCGCGCCCCCACGGATGGCATCATCTAGACCAGCGGGGGTTTTTCGAGGAGGCGACATGACTGGATCGGGCCGGCCGGGGAACGGGATTCCGGCGGACATCCGCACGGATGTCGCTCACCCAGCCCGGGTGTATGACTACTGGCTGGGCGGCAAAGATAACTTCGGCGCCGACAGGGCAGCGGCCGAGCAGGTGCTGCAGGTGATGCCGGAGATCCTGGACACCGTGCGCGGTAATCGCCAGTTCATGGTGCGCGCGGTGCGATTCCTGCGCGATGCCGGGGTCCGCCAGTTCCTCGATATCGGCAGTGGGCTGCCGAGCAGCCCGAACGTGCATGAGATCGCCCAGGCGGGCAACACCGGCGCGCGCGTGGTGTACGTGGACCACGACCCCGTCGTGTACTCGCATGCCGGGGCGATGACAGCCAAGAACGATGGCACCAACGTGGTCTGGGCCGACCTGCGCGACACAGACGAGGTACTGTCCGGTGCCGGGAAGCTGCTCGACTTCACCCGGCCTGTCGGGCTGCTGTTCGTCGGGTGCCTGCATCACATCCCAGATTCCAGCGACCCGGCCGGCGTCGTGGCCCGGTACCTGGCGGCGCTGGCGCCCGGCAGCTACCTGGTCATCTCGCATGCCACCGATGAGTTTTCACCAGAGAAGATGCAGGCCAACGCCGAGGTGGCCGACAGCAGCGGCACCATGCTCATCCCCCGCAGCAGGGACGCGATCTTGCGCATGTTCAACGGGCGCGAGCTAGTTGATCCCGGATTGGTCCTGGTCTCCCGCTGGCGGCCGGAAGAAGGCGAACCGGACCCGAACGCCGCGCGGGCCTGGGCCTACGGCGGCGTCGCCGCCATCTAAGAGCCGGCGGTCCGGGGTCCGCTGGCCGGTCCCATCGCGCCGACGGCAGGTGCCAGTCAGAGGACCGCGCCGCGAGGCGCCACCTCAACGGCGGCAACGCCCCGGCCGAACAGCACGATGAGCCGATCACCATGGCGGGCGCGAAGCACGCCAGAGTTGCTGGCCAGCGCCGAGATGACATGCTCGGTGACCTCGTCGGCGTCGGCCGTGCCGGGTTCCTCGTACCTGACGTCCAGGTGATCGCCGTCGGTCAGCCGGACGCGTAGCACAATCCCTGCCATGGCCACGCATCCTAGCTGTTGTTTTGACCGGACGGTGGTCATGGCTGGGCCATTCGAAGTCCAGGAGCGCCGTCACGCTTCAATCGCACCGGCTTCCGACATACGTCAGCTGACGGATGTCTTGCTGTGCAATTTGCATGAGACTTGCCCTGCAAGTCACGACATCTGCTCTTCTGCTCTGACCTGTCCTTCAAGCATCCGGAGGTGCGGGACATGATCCCCGTCTCGGTGGGGGCACAGCGCCGCCATCTCATCGACGGGCTGGGGAAGATCGTGGAAGCTGGCCGATGCCGGATCGGCAGGCGCCGGGTGACGGTAGAAGTTCGGCGTCTGCTCGAAATCGGAGTAGTAGCGGTGGAAGACCGGGGTCGCCGAGGATGCGGCGGGCGGCACGATCCAGGTCCAGTCAGCCGGGCACACCCGGCCGTGCCGCTCTTCCCGCTCGATGTGCTGGAGAAAGCGGACCGACTCGGTGTGATGGTCGGTGATCGCGACGTCGGCGGCACCGAACGAATGAAGGACCGCGAGGTTGAGCTCGGTCAGTGCCTTGTCTTTCCACAGGTTCCGGTCGTTGGCCGTGGAAAGGCCCATGTGCGCGGCGATCACCCGCAGCTGGTCGTAACGGCCACTGTCGCCGAGGTCACGCGATCCGATCTCGGTGCCCATGTACCAGCCATTGAAGGGCGCGGCCGGGTAACGGACGCCGCCGATGTCCAGGTACATGTCGCTGATGACCGGCACGGCGTACCACCGCAGCCCGAGGCTGGCGAACCAGCGGAACTCCGGATGTTCGATGTTCACCTCGAGTACCGCGTCGGCGGGTATCTCGTGCATGGTGACCGGCGCCCCGGCCTCCTGCACGAGCAGGGGAAGTATGTCGAACCGGCCCGGCTGGGCGCCTGGCCAGCCGAGTTTGCGGGCCAGCCGGGTGAGCCCGGCGTTGGCCGGGTCCCCGATGACGCCGCCGCCGACCATGTCGTAACCGGCATACCGGACCAGCTGGGAGCTGAGGATCCGCGGCCCGGGCCGGTCCGGCATGTCCGGCGCGAACACAGTGATCATCGGCCGGATCTTGCCGCCGTTGGTCGCGTCGCGCAGGTGCGTCACCGACTCGGCGGCGATGTCCGGCGCCGCGGTGACGTCGCGGCAGTCCCGCACCCGCAGGCTCTGCCAGTACAGCCGCCCGATACATCGCGCGCTGTTCCGCCAGGCAACACGCGCGCCAAAGGCCAGCTCGGCCGGAGTGTGCCAGTACGTGCCCGACGCCTCGATCTCGCGGCGGACCTGCCACATCCGCCGGTCCGGCGGCCCCAGGTGATTCTCGGTGTGGAACAGCGTGATGAACTCCTCGGCGCTGAACAAGAGGCTGTCAGGAGCAGACGGGCCGTAGCCCGGCAAAGTCCACACACCCACGGAGACCTCCCAGGTAGCATCGACTTGCTGCGGCCCTCGAGAGCGGGCGGTCAGCGACCTCCGGCTACCGGGGAATGCAGCACCATCGTGTGCTACCAGCGTGGACGCTCATCTTGCCGTCGCCTTGACGCTTACCTTGCCCCTCCGGGACACGCCGCACGCCGGGGATCTGCGGCGGCACGCCGGGCTAGGAGATCCGGACGGCGAAGCCGGGCCCAATGGTCTCCAGGCGTATCCGGGCTGACTCTGCCTCTGGCACGCCGAGCCGTTCGAAGATGTCCAGGGCCTGCCGCAAGGCGATCCGCGCGGCATCGAACCGCTGTGTGTCCAGCGTCGCTTCCGCGATTCCTTCGAGGATCTTGCCTTCCTCGTATGGCTCGCCGATCTCTCTCGACAACCTGAGAGCGGCGTGATAATGATCAAGCGCTTCCGCGTACCGTCCCGATCCGCGATATGTGTCGGCGATCATGCGCAGGGCGACCAACTGCTGGGACAGGTTCCCAGTATCGTCGGCGATCAGGCGCGCTCTCTCATGATGAACAAGGGCCTCGTCGTAACATGCCGCGCTCTGGTAGATGGCGCCGATGTCATTGAGCACCTCGGCCTCATGCGGCAGGTCGCCGATGTCCCGGTATATCGTGAGTGCCCGCCGGCAGGCGGCCAGTGCTTCCTCGTAGCTGCCCTTGTAGCGGTGGACGCCGCCGATGTTATGGTGCAGGATCGCCTCGTTCTGCGGTCCGCCTATTTCACGAAATATCTGCAGAGATTTCTGGTAGGCGTCGAGCGCGTCCCGATGATGACCGCTGGACAGATGGACCGGGCCCAGATTGTTGTGCGCCTTCGCTTCCCCGCGCCGGTCGCCGACGGCACGATAGAGCGACAGCGCCTCCCGCATCGATGCGCTGGCCTCGGGGTAACGGCCCAGAAACCAGCAGGCGATACCGGAATGGCTCAAGGTATCGGCCACGCCACGCGGGTCCGCGGCCGCGCGGTACAGCATCCGAGCTTCGGAAAAATAGGCGAGCGCCTCACGGGAACGGGCGGTGCGCTGGTGAGCCTGGCCCATCTGGTCCAGGGCCCCGGCCTCGCCGCTCCGGTCGGCCAGCGACCGGTAGATGGCCGCGGCTTCCTCGGCCAGCGGGATCGCCGCCTCGTGCTGGCCGGTCTGCTGGCGCACCGCGCTGAGGGCCAGCGCCGCCCGGGCGATCCGGGCCGGAGCAGCGATATCCCGGCTGGCTTGCAGGGCAAGGGCATGGGCGGCGGCCGCCTCGTCCCAGTACGCCCTGATCTCCATGAAGTCAGTCAGCAGGTCGATGAGGTCGGCGCACTTGTGCTTCCACTCGTGCCGGCCCGCGTAGCGCGCGGCCTGCAGGATGTTGCGCCACTCCGATTCCAGCCAGCCTGCCGCGTCTTCCTGCGTACCCAGGGCCGGGCTGCCCGCCGGCACCTGAGTAACCGGCGCGGGACCCCGGCGCCGCAGCGGGTGGAGGACCCGGTCGGCGAGGTCGGCGGTGTGCAGGTAGTAGTCGAGGAGCCTGCTCACGGCCTGCCGCTGCTCGGCCCCGGAGTCATCTTCCGTGGCGCGCGTGGCCGCATAGCCGTGGATGAGGTCGTGGAAGCGGAACTGTCCGCCGGGGGTCTGGGTCAGCAGGTGGTAATCCAGCAGGGCGACGAGCGCCTTCTCCGCCTCGGCGAGGGTACCGCCGCCCAGGGCGGCCGCCGCCAGCAGGCTGAAGCTAGCGCACGGACTGATGCCCAGCCGCCGGAAGAACTGCTGATGGTCGGGCTCCAGCGCACGGTAGGACAGATCGAAGGCCGCTATCACCTCTGGGGTGTCGAGGCCCGCCACACCGGTGTCACCCAGCCGCGCCGGGGAGTGCGACAGTTCGTCGATCAGGCCGCCGAGGCCCGGCGGGCCAACGCGGGCGATCCGGCTGGCGGTGAGCTGGATCGCGAGCGGCAGCCGCCCGCTCAATTCCACGGCCGCCGCAATCTGATCGGCGTCCGCGGCCCGGCTCTCGCCGATGATCCGCCGGAACAACGTGACGGCCTCGCCGGCCGGCAGTACGTCGAGGATCAGCGAGCGGCCGCCGAAGTCGGGAAGCCTTCGCCGGGTGGTGATCAAGATCAGGCACCGGCTCGTCACCGGCAGGAGCGGGCCGATCTGGTCATGCCCGGCCGCGTCGTCCAGGATCACGACGGCGCGACGCCGGCTCAGCTGGGCCCGCCACAGTGCGGTGCGCTCGCCGACGGTTTCCGGTATCTGCGCGGCCGGAACGGACATCATCTCGAGCAGGCGGTGCAGCGCCTCGGCTGGGTCGAGCGAGGGGCTCCCGGGATCGTTGGAATGAAGGTTGAGGTAGAGCGTCCCGTCCGGGTACCGCCCGGAGACCAGGCGGGCCACGCGAACCGCCAGCGCGGTCTTCCCCACGCCCGGCATGCCCTCGATGATGGCGACTCCCGGGATGCCGCCCTGCTCCCCCGTGAGCAGGCCGAGTTCCCGGTCGCGGCCCACGAATTCCGCCGTCTCGGGCGGCAGGGTGTCGGGCGGTGCCGCCTGGGCCGGGCGCCGGCCGGAGGGCGCGGCGGCCAGCCCGGAGTCGCTTCCCAGGATGCGCTGATGAAGCTCGGACAGCATCGCCCCCGGTTCGGTGCCCTGCTCCTCAATCAGGCGGCTACGGGTTCCCCGGTAGAGGCTCAGTGCGTCGGCTGGCCTTCCGCTCCGGCAGAGCGCGGTCATCTGGTGGGCGACGAGCGTTTCGTCCGATGGGTACTGAACCAGCAATTGGCGAAGTTCACCGACCAGATCGGCGTGCTGGCCGAGCTCCAGCTCGTACCCGGCTCGCTCCAGAATGGCCGCCCGGCGCTCCTCCTCGAGAGCGTCCCGCATCCGCGCTACCCAGTCGCCGTGGATCCCGGCCAGCGCCTGACCGCGCCAGAGCCCGTCCGCCTCGCGCAACAGCCCGGCGGCCTGTTCGTGATCGCCGCTTGCGGCCAGGGCATCCGCCTGCCGGCGCAGCCGGCGGAACTGATGCACGTCGACCGCCTCAGGATCGACGTCGAGCAGGTAGCCCTGCGCCCGCCCCACCAGCTGCACGTTGTCACCCACGGCCTGCCGGAGCGAGGCCCGGAGCCTGGCGACGTGCACCGAAAGGCTGTCCCTGGCCTTGGGCGGGGGCCGCGTATCCCACAGCCGGTCAATGAGAGTCTCGACCGGGACGAGCACGCGCGGCGCCAGCATGAGCATGGCCAGGATGGATCGCGCCCGGGCGCGCCCAAGATCGTGTCGCCGTCCGGCCGACCAGAGCTCAATCGGTCCGAGAGCCCGGAATTCCATGATCGCCTTGCATCTTCTTTCCGCCCGCCGGCAGGTCGAAGCTGTTACCCGGACAGGATATGCCGAAGCAACCCATTTCGGGGATACCCGTTACGGGCATTCCCCACCCGTATCCAGAGAGGATTAGCGGAACGGAAATGGTCATACCTCTGCCTTTGCTTGCGATGCAACTTTCACGGCAATTTCACGGCTAGGCGGCTGCCACCTGGTGAGACTTCTCCTGCTAGGGCTCCATGATCATTTGCAGGCCGTCCGGATCGCCCGCGGCCGGCCCGAAGGTCATCTCTGGGCGGGAAAATGCCAGATTGCGCCGAACCAATTTCGCCGGGATCGGCGCAGTGACCCATTTAGTATGGTGTGCGCGCATATGGCCATGTGCGGGACTCAGGACGGCACCAAGGCGGCCGGGCAAAATTATGCTGCGGATTCATCCGAATGGCTCATCAAGTGGCGCGTAATGCGGTAGTTTCGCTATCGAGACACTCTGCGCAGACCTCGTATCTATACCGATAAGGGATCGCCTCGATGAAGACTCATAAGTGGATACTGCCTGCCGATATGCAGGCACGAATCGGCCCGGCCGAGAGCCCGGCGGGAGTAACACGAACCGATCCGCCGGGCCGGGCGGCGCGCGGCATTCTCATTCTGGCCCTCGTGCTCGGCGGCGTCGGTGCCGAGGGTGCCGTAACCGCAGGCCACGGCACCGGCGACCAGGCCAGTGCCCAGCACGCGGCCGGTGCCAATCGTCCCGCAGCCAGCGCTTACCTGACCAGCTCCGTTCGCGTCAAGCCTGATGCCTTTATGTGGTAGCTCAGTATCACGCTCAGCACCTATGCGCCTTATAGGGAGCTGACGGCCGACCCGAAAGCGCGCCCCTAATGGTCAGCATTAGGGGCGCGCCTGCGGTCGGCTGGACTAAATGGAGCCGCTGTCCGCGTCTTTTCACTGGCGCAGATATGCGTGGCCATCAATCGCCGGCGCTCCGGCAGCTGGCCCGCTCGCCTTCGCCCCGGCAGTTGACGCAGCTTGTGCTGCTTCCTGCAGTGAGGCTGTTTCCTTGCGCTCCCATTCCTCGATGCCGCGCAGGATCCCCTCGGTGTAAGCGCGCAGGTGCGCCCGGTAGACGTCGCTGTAGGTGCGCAGGTACGCCAGTTCCGCCTGCGCGGCCCGCTGCTCTTCGCCGGACTGCGGCGCCGCGGCCCCGTTCAGCGCGGAAACCGCGGCCTCGCGGGCCTTCGCGTGTGCGTCTTCCAGGAGCTTGTCCGAGTACTGCTGGGCCTCCTGCATGATCTCATCGCGGCGCAGCCTGGTCTCCTCGGTTAGCCGGCTGCTGTAATCCTGCGCATCAGCCACGTACTTGTCGGCGGTGACCTGCGCGGTTGACAGTATCCGCACCGCGTGTACGTGCGCGTCGGCCGCACCGAACAGGACCGTCTCCCCGTCACCGTCGGTCTCTCCGGCGATGATCCGGCGGCGGAGCCGCTGAACTTCCTGCCACAGTGACGTCCGTTCGTTCACCAGACGGACGAACTCGGCGTGCACCGCGCTCAGGAATTCCCGGACGGGCTCTTCCTCATAGCCACGTCGGCCCAACCGCGACGTAGGAAACGTCGCGGTCTGCAGCTCTTCGGGGGTCATCCGGTTCTGCTCATCGAACCATGGTGTGGTCAAGGCTCGCTCCACCCGAAATCCTCAATGTGTATGTGATCCTGCGCCATGCCCGCTGCGGCCAGCTGAGCGGCGGCGTCCTGGACCATCTTGGTCGGGCCGGCCAGGTAGGCGTCGTGGCCTGACCAATCGCCGTACCGGGTCACTACATCCGGGAGGCTGCCGGTCTCGCCGGCGAACTTGGGGTCGGCCGACGCAACGGGCGTGATGGTCAGCCACGTGTACTGGGCCTCCATCTTCTCCAGGCTCTCCAGGTCATAGAGTCCGTCGGCGGTCCGCGCACCGAAGAACAGGTGTACCTTCGGCGGCCGCGGCAGCGTGGCTACCTGGTCGAGAATGGCTTTCAGCGGGGCCAGCCCGGTACTGCCCGCCACCAGCAAGAGGTCCCGGCCGGAGACGGGCTGACTCAGCGTAAGGACTCCCACGGGAGGCCCGAGCCTGAGTTCGGTGCCAGCGACCGTCCTGCTGGTAAGCGCCATACTCACGGCGCCGCCGCCGATCACCCGGATGTGGAACTCCAGCAGCCCGTCCTGACGCGGTGCGTTCGCCATGGAGTAGTAGCGCCACAGCCGTGGGCGGCTGGGGGTTTCGATCGCCACGGACTGCCCCGGCAGGTAGTCCATTCGCGGCTCCGGCTGGACGAACAGCACGGAGACATCGAAGGACCGCGGCTCGTGGGTGACGACCGTGCCTCGCCACCAGGGCGGCCGCAGTTGCTCGTCCGCGCTCGCCGCCGCCGTCATGACGGAGCCGATGAGCTCATAGGCCGCCTTCCAGTCGGCGGCCAGCTCCGGCGTCCAGGCCGGCCCGGAGAAATGTTCCAGGGTCGCCAGCAGGCTGGCGCCCACAGCGTCATAGTGCTCGGCGATCACGCCGAACTTCCGATGATCACGGCCCAGGCCCTGAAGGAACGCGGCCAGATCATCAGCGCTGTCCACCTGGGAAACAATCTTCACCAGCGCGTCGACGAGGTGGCTGCGCTGCGCCGCCATCGAGACGGGGAACATGCCCCGCACCTCCGGATGCCTCAGGAACAGGTCGGAGTAGAAGAACAGTGGTAGCTCGTCACCGTGCACCGCGACATGGGCGAAGCTATCCCGCAGCCGGGCAACGTCCAACGGTCCCGCCTTTCTGCGTCACTGCCAGGTCATCGCCAGCTGGCGGATCCCGGCACGCTGACCTGCGGCCTGAGGATCGGCTCACCGGCCGCACGCCAGATCATGCCGTCATTTGCAAGGCAAGTCTCATGCAAGTTGCACGGCAAGACATCCGTCAGCTGACGGATCTCTGAAGCCGGGCTGCGTCCAGCCCGGCTCCGCCATCGCTGGCATCAACGGCGGCCACGAAAGAGCGGCCGGGGCGGCGGTCGAACGCAGATGCAGCCAGCGGGCTTATCCGCTCGCTGGCCGGAAAAGGCAGACGCGCGGTTCCGGCTGACGGGCGCCTCTTCCTGGCTCGTTGCAGCGCCCAGTTCTCCGCGGCCAGGGCAGGCATAACTGTCGTCGGGCGTCACTTCACTGGCACGCGCACAGGTCAGTTACTTATGTCCCGTTCCGTAGCTAAACGGCCGGAAACGCCCCGCGGACAAAACCCCCGAACGGCCAGCGAGCGACGATATCGAGCAGCGGAGGGCCCCGCCAGCATTCGACAGGACCCTCCGCTGCCATTCTGATTGGCAGCTATCATGAGCAGGAGGCAAGCACCTTGACGGTACGGTCACCGCCTGCTGAAGCTGTCGAATTCTCCGTTTCGTGCGCCGCCGAGAAAAGCATCCCATTCGTCCGGTGTAAACCGGAGAACTGGCCCTTCGGGGTCCCTGCTGTTGCGCAGGCCGATCGTGTTACCGGGTAGGCTCGCCACCTCGACACAGTTGCCATTGGAGAAACTCAGAGAGCTCTTAACCCAGTAAGGACCGGAACCTGGCCGTTCGGGTGAATTCCCGAGTGTGGGTCTTCCCACGATATACCTCACCGATTGTCGTATCTTGTCCCAAAGATGTACAGAGTGTACGCCAAGTGTTACTTAACGTAGCGACCCTTCTCCGAGATTAGCAGATATCACTGGTACGCACCGTCTCTCTAGCCTCAATAGCGCTACAGTTCAGTGAATGTCTGTAATACCAGCGGCTTGCACGGACCTCAACGTGCTCAGGCATGGCGACGCCCGGCCACCCAGCGTCGCTGGTCAGTTTCGTTAAGAAGCCAGGGCTTCCTGGCCGCCAGCCGGGGGACGGCCATGCCGGAAGCCCAGCACCAGAACAATGGGGATAACCGGCTTGCGGTATTCACGCATTAGCGTGCCGCGGGGCACCTGACCAATGCGACTCCGCCGTTTCGAGTATGAGTGCCCTGGACGCCGCCGGGTCGAGGGCCGCTTCGGCGAGCATCTGGAATGCGATCCTGTGCAAGTACGTTTCCCGCTCCCCCTCCAAGGTGAAGCCGCTCTTCAGGTGCTCAGTGCTCACCACCTCTTGCAGCATCGCATCACTATCTGCGCCAAAGCCGAATATGACAAAGGACTCCCCGAAGACCGTGTGCTGCGCGGCCAGGGGGAGAATCTGCAAGGTCAGGTTTGGCCGGTCAGCCTCTTGGACGAGCCGCTGAAGCTGCTCATACATCACCGACTCATCACCGATCCGGCGCTTCAGGACCGATTCATCGAGCACGACTGATATCTGCAGCCCTTCCCGGTCCAGCACCTGCTGGCGCCGCATCCGGACCTTGACCATTCGCCCGACCATGCCGGGCGGGACCGGCTCAACCCGGCTGTAGCTGCTGATGATGTGCCTGGCATAAGCTTCCGTCTGGAGGAGGCCAGTGACCACATCAACGTGCCATATGGACATGGACGTTGCTTCATACTCGAGGCCGATGAATTGCCGGTAGTCCTCGGAAAGGCTGTCGGCGAATTCTTCCCACCAGCCCTTCTGCGCCGCATCCTCCGCGAGCGCGAGAAGGAGTGCGCGGCGGGTCCCGGTGATCTCGTAGTAGTCGAGCAGTCTCTCTACTTCCCGCGGCAGCAAGCCGGTCCTGGCCCGCTCGTACCTGCTGATCTTCGAGGCCGACCACTTCAGCGCGGCGGCGACCGCGTCTCCGCTCTTGCCCTTGCTCTCCCTGATCGCGCGCAGCTCAGCGGCCAGCCGGCGCCGCCGCACCGTGGGGCTTCCTGGCGCGATCATCGGGCGTCCCTCCTCGATACCGCGCGGGCGGGCTAGTAGGCGGTCACGCAGATTTCACGGAAACAATTTGCGCAACCTTTAGTACACCGTACCCTCACCCACCGCAACCAAAAGCCTCAACCCTGACCAGTCTGACCCTGACCGGCGCGAACGAACCTTCCTATTCAGGGCCTGAATAGGGAGGTGGCGGCATAGCGCCTGCTGGCCCGGACCGGGATGCGGGGCGACAGCTGGACGGCGCCGGATTCCGTGATGCGCCGGGCGCCTCAGCACGTCCGGCCAGATTACGCCGGGGGACGCCGGGCTGATTCGCTTCCGGGCGGTTCCGGAAGCAATCCGGCCGCCCTCGCTTCGACGAGGTGTGGCCGGCGGCAGCGCCCTGGCATTCCGGGCATCGCCCTGGCATTGCGGTCACCGCCGCAGCGGGGCGACTGGTACTCCACGGTGCAGCTGTCTTGAAAATGCTCGCCGCGGAGGGAATGCTCAGCGCTGTGACTGCTGTACAGCTATATGCCGAGGGAGACGGCAGTGAAGAAACGAGCCTGAAGTTCCCGGCTCAGCCGGGCCGGCTAACTGGGCCCCGGCAGGCAGTCAGGGTTAGGCAACAAAATCTTCACACATAGCGGTGATCACACGATCGGGCTGCCGCGGATTAGATGAATCCACAGCAGGCCGTTAGCCGTGCGCCGCGTCACTTCATCCGTGATAGAGGAAGTCGGGTTTCATGTGAGTGGCCGTCGCCACCGCAGCGCTGGGCGCCGCGGTGGCCGCCAGAGTTGCCGCCGAGCCGGCCAGAACCGATCCGGCTGCACTGAGCGCCATGATGGCAGGAATGATGATGGTTCGCCTTATACGCATGATCTCTCCATGGCGTTTACACTGGTAAGAGGCCTGCCGCAACGCTTCGTCGGGCCAGCACGGCGCGTCTGCGTCATGTGGTGTTATAGCCAGTTTTCTACCATTCCATGCACTAAACTAAGCCTTTTCCCGGACTTTTCAAGTACTAAAAACTTCATCGCGTTTTTCATTTTTCGTTGACCCGCAATAGTTATGTCGCCGCGCGGGAAATTACCGGCATCCCGTGCAACGCAAGGGTCAATGCAATTTGCACCGCGGGGCAGGGCATGGATAATGACGACTGTCCGGCATTGTCGTCCGGATGCCGAATTTGTGTCCTAAAAATGACCGCTTGTTCGATAAATGTTCTGGTAGTAGGGTTCGTTCCATGCCTCCGGTGACGCCGGCCAGTCTCCTGATCGGCCGCGACAGCGAGATAGCGCTGGTGACCGGACTGGTAAGCGAGGTGTCTGCGGGGCGCGGCAACTCGGTGCTGATCGAGGGCGAGCCGGGCATCGGCAAGTCCGCGCTGGTACGCGCGGCGGTGACGGGGGCGCCGGATGCCGGCTGCCAGGTCTTCTGGGGGGCCGGCGATGAGCTAGGCCAGGCGCTGCCGCTCCTGCCGTTCCTGGACGGGCTGCGGGTACGCGAGCCCTCTACGAATCCCCGGCGAAACGCGATCGTCCGGCTCTTGCGCGGTGAGAGCATCGCCGACCGCGGCACGGACGTGCCGGCGGCGCTGGCCGAGCAGTTGCTGGCCCTGGTGACCGAGCAGTGCACGACGCGGCCGACCATCCTGGTGGTCGACGACCTGCAGTGGGCTGACCCGGCCAGCATCACCTTGTGGGGGCGTCTGGCGCGGTCGGCGCGGCAGGTGCCACTGCTGCTCATCGGGATGATGCGCCCGGTACCCCTGCGGGAGGACCTGCTGGCGCTGCGGCGAGTGGTGGGCGACGCCGCCCGCCTTCAGCTCACAGAACTCACCGGGACGGCGGTGGCCGACCTGGTAGCAGCCTTGGCCGGCGGCAGGCCGGACGGCAATCTGCTGCGGCTCGCCGACGGGGCGGCCGGCAACCCGCTCTACGTCACCGAGCTGGTCGCCGCGCTGGCCCGCGGCTCCAGTCTGACCATCACCGAGGCGGGCGCCGCGGAACTGGCCAGCGGTTCCGCGCCAAGCTCCCTGTCGGCGGCCATAGCCGACCGGCTTGGCTTCGTGGCCGGGCCGACACGCGAGGTACTGAAGGCGGCAGCCCTGCTGGGCATGGAGTTCGCGGTCCCTGATCTGGCGATCGTGCTGGACCGGAGCGTGGCGGACCTGATCCCGGCGGTTGACGAGGCATGTGCCGCCGGCGTGCTGGCCGAGTCCGGCAACGGCCTCGGGTTCCGGCATCCGCTGATCCGGGCAGCGCTGTATGACGAAATGCCGGCGCCGGTGCGCGCCGCCTGGCACCGCGATGTCGGACGCGCCCTCGCGGAGGCGGGCGCGCCCCCGGACCGGGTTGCACGGCAGATGCTGCGAGCCGTCGGCGGAGGTGCGGGCACGGCCGAACCGATGGATGAGTGGATGCTGAACTGGCTGGCCCGCACCGCGGACGCGCTGGTCGGCCAGGCGCCCGGGGTGGCGGCAGAACTCCTCACGCGGGCCGTCGCCAGCTCCCCGGCGGGCTCGGCCCAGCACGGCTGGCTGGCCAGCCGGCTCGCCGACGCCCTCTACCGCATCGGTGACCGGGCAGCGGCCGAGCAGGTGGTGAACCGGGAGCTCGAGCAGACATACGAGCCCGATGTCCTCGTGGACCTGCACTGGACGCTGGCGCAATGCCGCATGCTGGCTGGCTTGTCCGCGGAGTCCCTGGCGACGCTGGACCAAGCGCTCGCCTCTCCCGGCATTTCGGCCCGGCACGGCGCCCGGCTGCTGGTGCTCGCCGCGCGGACACATAGCTACCTCGGCGATGTCGACAAGGCTGGCCGGGTCGCCACCAGCGCGCTTTCGGCGGCGTCGGAGGCGGGCGACAACTGGGCCATGGGCTGGGCTTTGCACGTGCTGACGCTCGTTACCACGGTGCAAGGGCGCATGTCCGACGCGCTACCGCTGTTCGACCGGGCGCTGGCCGTGACCCAGTCCGATCCGGCGCTGACCGATCTGCGGCTGCTGCTGCAGATCAACAAGGCTGTCACGCTCGGCTACCTCGACCAGTACGAGCAAGCCTTCACCGCAGCTGGGCAGGCGCGGCATCTCGCGGACCAGGTCGGCACGACATTCCGGCTGGCTCAGGCCCACGGCGCCCTCGGCCAGTTGCTGTTCGAAACGGGGCGATGGGACGACGCGCTGGCCGAGATAGCGATCGTGCCTGAAGACCTGAAGGAACCCGCCGCGGCCTGCGGCGAGCTAGGCATCGCCGCCGTGATCTGTTTCCATCGCGGCGAGATCGGCGCGGCACGTCGTCACCTCGAGGCTGCCGTCCCGCACGCCAAGCGGATCGGACACCGGCTTATCACCCCATTCGCACTCGCCCGCAGCCTGGACTGTGAGCATGAGGGCGCACTACCGGAGGCTCTTGCCGCGCTGACCGGGGCGTTCGGTGGCAATACGGAAGAACTCGAGGAGATCGAGGATCTGCTGGCCGACGCCGTCCGTCTCGCCGCCGCGACCGGCGACCTGACCACCGCGCAGGCCCTCGCGGGCCACGCCGCCGCGCTCGCCACCGAATCGAAGATCCCGCACCGGCAGGCGAACGGGCTCTATTGCCGCGGCCTGCTGGACCATGATGCCCCCCGGCTCCTCGCGGCTGCGGAGTGTTATGACAACGCCGGCAGGCCGCTGCTAAAGGCGAAGGCGCTGGAGGCGGCGGCTGGAGAGTTCGTCCGCAGCGGCGACCGGGACCAGGCGCGGGCCGCCTTCACCCGGGCCGTTGAGGTCTACACCTCCCTCGGCGCTGCCGCGGACGCCGCCCGGCTACAGGCCATGTTCCGCGCCCACGGCATCCGGCGCGGGCCGCACGTCAAACACCGGCGGGCGCGGAGTGGCTGGGACAGCCTCACGCCGACCGAGATCAAGATTGCCGCATTCGTGGAAGAGGGATTGTCCAATCCGGAGATCGCCAGCCGGCTGCTGCTGTCCCGGCGGACCGTCGGGACCCACGTCTCGCACATCCTGAAGAAGCTCGACGTTCATTCGCGGACGGACATCGCCCGTGAGTCAGCCCGGCGCACCATCGCGTCAAGGTGACCGCGCCACGCGGATTGCAGGCGTGCTGAGAGGGGACGGTGAGCCGCCGGGGGCCTGCGACTCGCTGTCCCCACGGGTAAACCCTGCTGGCCGCGTCCGCCGGCCCCAGCGAATTCGGGCTGGAAGGCGAGCGTGAAGTACACGGCCTTGCCGGCCGGGGTGGGGTAGCAGCCCCACTCAGCCGACAGGGTGTCGACCAGCATCAGGCCGCGCCCGGTCTCCGCATCGACCGCGGCGTCCACCGGCACCGGCACGAAGCACGACGTGTCGTGAACCTCAACGCGCAGCTGATCGCCGGGGCAACTGATGGCAAGCGTGACGGTCTCGCCCGTCTCGTACCTGATGGCATTGGTCACCAGTTCGCTGGTGAGCAGGATCGCGACGCTCGGGTCGACGGGGACATCCCAGGCACACATGGCCGCCCGGACCTGGCTGCGGGCTTCGGCCGCCGCGGCCGGTCCCGTGATCAGCCGGACGCGACGGCAGAGCAGCTCAGCTGGACGGGTCGGCGCCATCGCGTTCATGGGGTTCCTTAGTGAGCCGGTTGAGCTGGAGTGAGCCGGTTGAACTGGTCCGGGAGGGCGCTGGTCACTCTGCGTGACTGCTTCTGGAGAAGGCCCGGGCAAAACTGGGTTACTCGATACGCTTGCATGACAAATGCTGCTGCAAATTGCAGTAAGAGACATCGGTCAGCTGACGGATTTTGCACCACGGCCGGGTAGCGCCGGGTGTCAAGACCCCGCAGGACGAGCTTCGCAACGTTCTGACCTGGTAAGCGTGGCCGGATCGCGCATATAACGCGCGGAGTGGCGGCCGACGGCCGGCGACATGTGCCGCCAGCGGAGCGCCAGGCCCCAGGCCGTGAGAGCGCCCAGCCCGCCGCCGAGAGCGATGACCGTCGAGGGAGGTATCACCTCGGCGGCGGCGGCCGCCACCATAAGGGCTGCGCCCTGGCCGACGACCGTCCCGATGTTGGCCAGGCCGAAGGCCTGAGCCCGGCGCTCGTTCGGCACCCATTGAACGAACGCGGTGTTCGCGGCGATCTGGTAGATCGCGAACGTGCCCGACAGCGCGAAGATCGCCATCGAGGCGGCCAGGCCCGGGCGGAAGACGGTCAGCGGCAGCACGGCGCAGGTGCACACGGCCATCGGCCCCATCCAGCGCAGCCGCGTCAGCGGGCCGATGTTCCTGGTGAAGATAGGCGTGACCAGGACGGCGCCGACCTGCCCGGAGGCGATGACGAGCCCGGCGGCTACCGGTCCTCCGCTAAGCCGTGCGGCGTACGGAGCCGCGATGCCTTCCGGGATCGAGTACAGCGCGATCAGCCAGCCGAGCATCATCAGCGTACGGATCCGCTTGTCGCCAAGAAGCAGCCGGACTCCCTCGCCCAGCTGTTCCAGCGCGCCCCGGCCGGGCTCGACGGTGGCTGGCCGGGTCCGGGTCCCGAAACGGACCAGCGCGGCCGAAGCGGCGAACGTGGCGGCATCCACGCCGAGGGCGGGCCGGGATCCGATGAGGGCGACCACGACTCCCCCGGCGGCCGCTCCGGCCACAATCGCCACGCGGAAGCTTGTCTGCATCACCGCCGCGGCCAGAGCGTAGCGTTCCCCCTGGAGGATGTCGGGCAGGATCGCGGACCTGGCCGCTTCGAACGGCGCCTGCGCCAGCGTGGTCAGGTACAGCAGGCCGACCAGGCCGGCCTCCGGTATCCGCGGGACGAGCATCGCGGCGACCACGAGTGCCCGGATCACGTCGCAGGTGACCATCACCTCCCGCCGCGGCAGCCGGTCTCCGAGGCCAGAGAAGATCAGGCCGCCGATCAGCCAGGGAATGTAGCCCGCCGCGTAGGCCATGGCCGACAGCAGCGGTGAGCCGGTTTTGTCGTAGATCAGGAGGGTCAGCGCGACCAGCGCGAGCCGGTCCCCGCCCTCCGACAGGATCTGGGAGGCCCACAGGGCGCGGAACTCGCGGACTGCGAATACGTCCCGAAAGGTTGCCTGTCGTGCCGGGAAGCTGCTCACGGCGACCCTTTCATTCCGGCGCCGCGCATAAGTCACGCAAACGGTCCAACCGGTTACCGGTTGCCATAGTGGCAGAAATCGCCACACCGCTTGCTGGCCTTGGTTCTATATACGTCAACTGACGGATGTTTCGGGGCGCCCGCCGGCGGGAGCCGCAGACAAGCCGACGGGGTGGCCGGATCGGATCCGGCCACCCCGTCGGGTGCGCGTCAGGTCAGCTGACGTTCAGCGCGTTGGTGTCTTCGAAGAAGCTCGTGTTCCCGCCACTGACTTCCGTGCCGATGAACGTGAGGGTGATGGCCTGGCCGATATAGGAGGCCAGGCTGGTGCTGTGCTCGACGTAGCTGGTGCCATTGTTCGCCGCGGTCGCCACGGGGACCGTCTGGACGACCGTACCGGAGGAGTTCAGGATCTCAAGGACCAAGGTGTTCTGCGCCTTCTTGGCCGTGGACGTCACGGTCGAACTGACTTCGGACCAATAGGTGAACATGGCGTTCTTGCAGGTGGCCGGGATGGTGACCTTCTGGGCGAGCGCGTCCGTGTGGGCAGCGCCATAGCCATCCAGCCAGGCCAGCCAGCTGCCTGCCTGGGCCGGCACACCGTCGCCGGTGCTGGCGAGCACGTTGGCCGTGGACGTCCACGGCGAGATGGAGCCGCTTTCGAAGCCCGGGTTACCGAGCAGCTGCCGCGCTGTGCAGCCGGTTCCGGTTGTGGAGCTGACAGTCCACGTGAAGGACGCCGAGCCGGAAGCTCCGGTGGTGTCCTTGGCGGTGACCGTCACGCTGCTCGAACCGGCGGTGGTGGGTGTGCCGGAGATAAGCCCGGTGGAGGAGTTGATCGACAGGCCTGCGGGCAGGCCGGTGGCGCTGTAGGTAAGCGTCTGGCCTGAGGCGGAGTCGGTCGCCTTGATCTGCAGGCTGGCTGCGGTGCCGGGCGTCCCGGTCTGGTTACCGGGGTTGGTGACGGTGACCGTGTTACCGGTTGCGGAGTTGCTCTGGAACGCAGCGATACCGTCCGGGGTCCCCCAGCCCGTCGGGCCGTTGTAGGTGCTCGCGGCGCCGGTAGCGGTGCACAGGACGGAATCGGCGGCCGGCGGGGTGCAGGTGCCGTCGCCGCTGGCGGTGACCTCATACAGGTCGCCGGTGTGGGTGTAGATCGAGTCGGCTGCCTTGTTGCCGCCGTTACCGTTGTTGCCGGCCAGCGCGAACACCGAGGCGATCATCGGTGACGACTGGCTGGTGCCTCCGACCTCCGTCCATCCGCCGTTGCCGTTGGACGTGTCGTAGACCGCTGCGCCGGTGTTCGGGTCCGCGTCGGCTGCGACGTCATTGTCGACGCGCTTGGAGCAGGCAGGCGGAATGATCGAGATGGCCGTCTGCCAGGCGGGCTGGGGCTCGTAGGCAGAACAGCCCGACCCGGTGCCCTCCGTGCTGCTGGTGTCCCAGACGCTCTCGGTCCAGCCGCGCGAGTTGGCGGAGGTGCTCAGCGTGGTGCCGCCGACCGAGACGACGTTCGGGGAGGTGGCCGGGTAGATCACGCCGCCGCGGTAGGCGGAGTCACCGGCGGATGCGGTGTAGACCACGCCCGGCACGCCGAAGTACTCGGAGTCGTAGCTGGTATCGGCGTACGCCTCGCTGCCGCCCCAGCTGTTGGAGATGTACTTCGCGCCCAGCGTGGTGGCGGCCGTCTGCTCAGCGATGTACAGGCCATTGCCGGTGTCGTTGTCGGCCTCAACCAGGTCAATCTTGCAGAGCGGGCATATCGCCGACACCATGTCGATATCGAGGGACTCCTCCAGGGTCCAGTCGTCACTGGCCGGTGCCTCAGCGGGCAGCGGCGAGGTCTGGCCCTTCTGGTTGTACTTGGTGAACTGGCCCGACGTCAGGGCAGGCAGCCCGGCGGCGGACCGGTACGCGGCAAGGTCGCTGGCGGCCGCCGGGTCATCGTACGCGTCGACAAGCGCGACCGTCGTCCCCGAACCGTCGGCGGCGGACGCCGCGGTCAGGCCGTAGGCGGCCTGGAACTGTGCGGGTCCGTAGCCGTTGCCGGCGGGGATCGCGCCGGGCCGCACGGTCTGCGCGGTCGGATGGGCGGCGGTGTTCTTGATCACCAGGCAGTGGAACGTGCCAGGGGTGAACTTATCGCCGCAGGAATACACGAAATGGGGGTTCGGTGCCGGCGCGGCAGCGGGGGTGGCCGCCAAGGCGGTCGCCGGGGTAACGGCGAGCATTCCTCCGGCTGCGAGCGCAATCGGTGTGATGATCGCTAGGGCCCGGCGCCGGATCGGCTTGCTGTGGTGCTTTTTAGCCTGCAACGTGCCTTTCCTCTCGGTTGGAGTAGGTATTTGCGTTGCTCTGGTGAATAGCTCGGCCGATTATGGGCGCAAATGATCCGGATGTTCGGTGTTATAGCTAAATGTTTGATACCGGATTGTGACCCTGCCGGCTAAGCACCCTGAACGGACCGGGCCGTATCTTCCGCTGGCCCGGGCGGACGGGCCTCCCTTCAGGGATTTAGCGCGTCGGGTTCGGCAGCGCCGGGGCGCCGTCCGCTCCGCGACCCGCGGGGTCAGGACCGGGTCTGCCGCTGCTTTCCCGCGGCGGGTCGCATAAGCTGCTGCGACCTGGGGGCCTGCATCGCGGCAGGCCCGCACACATTGCCATCCGAAGGAATGCTGTAGGGATGCTGAAGAATTGCTCTAACCGCCCTCACCATACAAATGTTTGTAAGTGTTCGCAAGACCTGAATTATGGTTGAAATGTTCGGATCATGTGCCAGCTGGTGCGGACAGCGTTGCCGGGCGGGCGGGCAGGAAGAGGAGGAAGAGGAAGAGGAAGAGGAAGAGGAAGAGGAAGAGGAAGAGGAGGAAGAAGAAGAGGAAGAAGAAGAAGGAGGAAAGGCGCCGGCAGGGCCAGCCGCGCCCGGGGTGCGGGCAGGGCCAGCCGTGCGCCCGGGGGCGGGCAGGCGGCGATTGTGGGCCGGCGGCCGGGTCTGTATATGTGGGGCCAGCGGGTCGCTGGCATTCGCACGGGCGGGTTTGGGGCAGACGATGACAGTCAGCGAGGATTTCACCAGTCGCACCGGCCGGTTCCGGGGTGAGCTGCTGGCTCACTGCTACCGGATGCTGGGCTCGGCCGAGGAGGCCGAGGACCTGGTTCAGGAGACGTACCTGCGGGCGTGGCGGTCCTATGACGGGTTTGAGGGCCGGTCGTCGGTGCGGACCTGGCTGTACCGGATCGCGACCAACGTGTGCCTGACCGCGATCGAGCGCAGCGGCCGCCGGCCGCTGCCGTCGGGATTGGGCGCCCCGGCGGAGGACCCGGAGGCGCCGCTGGTGACGGGTCCGGAGGTGCCGTGGCTGCAGCCGTTTCCCGGCGCGCCGCTGGCCGCCGAGCGCGGGGATCCGGCTGCGGTGGCCGCGTCGCGGGCGGGTATCCGGCTGGCCCTGGTCGCGGCGCTGCAGTACCTGTCCGCCCGGCAGCGGGCGATGCTTATCTTGCGGGACGTGCTGGAGTGGCCGGCCGCTGAGGTGGCGGATCTGCTGGGCACGACGACTACGGCGGTAAACAGCGGCCTGCGGCGGGCCCGCGCCCAGCTCGCGCAGGCGCTGCCCGCCGAAGATGAGCTGGCCGAGCCCGCCGAGCCGGACCGGCGGGCGCTGCTGGACCGGTTCGCCGCGGCCGTCGAGAACGCCGACGCCAGCGCCTTGGCCGAGCTGCTGCGCCAGGATGTCGCGCTGGAGATGCCCCCGGTGCTGACCTGGTTCACCGGCCGCCGGGCCGTGGTGGGCTTCGTGTCGGCGAACCTGCTCACCGGGCCCGGACAGCTGCGGGTGATCCCGGTAACGGCGAACGGGCAGCCGGCGTTCGCGGTCTACCAGCGCGGACCAGGCGGGGCCTACCATGCGCACGCCGTGCTGGTGCTCACGGTCACCGCGACGGGGATCGCGCGGATCGTCGCCTTCCAGAACCCAGGCCTGTTCGCCTCGTTCGGCCTGCCACCGGAATACGGCGCCGCCGCGGCCGGGCCGGCGCCAGCGTAACCCCCGCGGCGACTTCCAGGCATCCGGCTGGTCTATATCAGTAGGCCGTCAGCAGGCGGCGCGGAACCTGGAGGACTCAGGGAGGATCGCAATGAATACACCGCCAATCGTGTCGCCGGACGATTACAACACCACAATCATTGAGGAGTTCCGGGCGAACGAGGGACGCGTCGGCGGGCCATGGGCGGGCAGCACGCTGATTCTCATCCACCACATCGGTGCGAAGTCCGGGATCGAGCGCGTTGTGCCGCTGGGCTACTTCCCCCAGGACGACGGCCGCTTCGTGATCGTCGCCTCCAATGGAGGATCGCCAACCCACCCTGACTGGTACTACAACCTCAAGGCCCACCCCAGGATCAACGTCGAAGTGGGCACCCAGGCGTTCACGGTACTGGCGGAGGAGCTGGACGATACCGCCCGCGCCGGGCTGTGGCCGACGCTGGTCGCGAAGGCTCCTCAGCTCGGCAAACACCAGGCCGCGACCACGCGGCAGATTCCGGTATTCATGCTGACCCGCGCGGACTGACCCGCGCCGAGAGCGCCCTCGTCATCGGCGCCGAGCTACGCCGCCCACCAGCGCCCGGAAAAGGAGACACAACGCGATGACAGATCACCAGGTTGTCAGCCGTGAGGAGTGGCAGACCGCTCGCGGCCAGTTGCTTCAGCGCGAGAAGGAGCACACCCGGATGGAAGACGAGCTGGCGCGCCAGCGCCGCGACCTGCCCTGGGTCGCGATCGGGAAGGAATACCGGTTCGACACCGACGACGGGACGCGGGCCCTGGCCGAGCTCTTCGACGGCCGCTCACAGCTGCTCATCTATCACTTCATGTTCGGGCCGAGCTACGAGGCGGGATGCCCGGTCAACTCGTCGATGGCCGATGGCCTGGACGGCCTCCTGCCGCACCTTCATGCGCGCGACGTGACCCTGCTGCTCGTTTCGCAATCCCCGCTGGCGAAGCTTCAGGCGTACAAGCAGCGGATGGGCTGGAGCATTCCCTGGGTCTCGTCGGCGAACACCGACTTCAACGTCGACTTCGGCGGCTCCTACCCCGAGGAGCAGGTGCGTTCATGGGGCCTCGACGAGGGCGCGCTGCCGCCCATCGTGGCCCAGAACGCGGCTGCGACCGGGACCGACGTCCCCGGCTACCTCTCGGAATCACCGGCGGTGAGCGTCTTCACGCGCCAGGACGGCACGATCTACCAGACCTACGCGACCGCGGGGCGTGGGGTCGAGTTCCTGATGGGCTACTACCCGATCCTGGACCGGGTGCCGAAGGGGCGCGACGAGGGTGCGGCATTCCAGACCTGGATTCGCCGCCACGACGAGTACGTCTGAGGCATTGGGCCTGGCGGCCGGTTCTTTGCCGTCTGCTCCCGCACGGGTGAACCATCTGGGTCGTGTCTGCGTGTTGGCAATAAGCGGCAACCCAGCGCGCGTCCGCACGTGCCACGAAGGGGAGGCCAGAACGGCCGGTTGAGCCGCCTGCGGGGAAGGGGCCAGGTCAGGTGGGCCAGGGATTCTCGGTCAACGCGCGGAAGCTGGCTGCGGGCAGCCAGGACGTCACTGGCCTGCTGGGCCGCTGCGAGGCCATCGCCGCCGATGCGGTGCAGGCGATCGCGGCGATGGGCGGCGCGGCCGGTCACGCGGGCCTGGCCTCGGCGCTGGGGGGCGCCGCGGAACAGGGCACGAAAACGTTCCTGGACCTGGGGAGCGCCTGCCAGCACGTGGCCAGCGGCCTGACCTCGGCCGCCAGCACGTACGCGCAGACCGAGCAGGATCTGGTGAGCAGGTCCGAGGAGATCCTGCGCGGGCGGCCGTGAGCGGCGCGATCGTGACGCCGGGCGGGGATCCGGCGGTGCTGGAGCAGATGGCGGCGCAGCTGGAGACCGCGGCCCGGGGCGCCGCGAGCCTGGCGGACAGCACGGGCCAGGTGACGGCGGGCGTGCGGTCGGCGGCCGAGTGGACCGGCGACGCCGCCGACGGCTACACGGCCTTCACCGGGAACCTCACCAAGGGCGTGACCGGGACCGGGGCGCCGCTGGCCCAGATCGCCGCCGCGGTCCGGGAGTACGCCGGTTCGCTGCGGGCCGCACAGCAGAAGGTCACCGCGTACGCCGCGGCGGCCCACAGCGCTCAGGCCGCCGGGACCAGCCCCGCGTCACTGGCGTCGGCGGAACTGGCCGGGCAGGACGCGGCCACGGCGGTCGCGGCGCAGCAGGCCGCCGGGGACCGGGCCGCCGCGCAGGTCCGGGAAGCCAGCACGCAGCTGGAAGACCCGTTCGGCCCGGACGGTGCGGTGCGGGCCTGGATCGAGCGGGTGCATGTGCCGTGGGATTCCCTGGCCGGGGACGCGGTACTCGGCCGCTACCTGGCCGCCGCGGCGGACGGCCGGGAAAGCGTGGAACTGGCCGAGGAGTTCGCCAAGGACCTGCCGGAGCTGATGTCGGGAAAGTTCAGCGAGTTCGTCGGGCCGTGGATGTCCGCGCTGAGCAAAGGCGCGGCGACCGAAGCCGAACTGGCTGGCGCGCTGAGGGAATTCACCGGCGATTACAACGCGATCGGCGCACTGAACACGGCGTGGAAGGCCGGCGGTACGGCGGCACTGGCGGACAGCCGGCTGCTCGGCGGCATCGCCGGGGGGGCGGATCTGCTGGCGATCGGCGGCGACATCTACACCGAGATCAAGCCGGAAGACTCCGGCGCGATGGCCGTGGTTGACCGCTCGGCCGCGGGCGTCAACGGCGCCGCGGCCGGCCTGGACGGCGGCTACGCCATCGCCGGCCTGATCGCGGGCACCACGTTCGAGGTGCCGGTCGCCGGCGAGGTCGCCCTGGTCGGCACCGGGCTGTACCTGGGCGCCGACTACCTCTACCACCACTGGACGCCGTTTAGGGACGTGGCCAACGACGTCGGCCACGCCGTCGCCTCGACCACCAAGGACGCCTGGCACGATGTCACCAGCTTCTTTTAACACTGGCCAGGGTGCGCCCGCGCCTGGCGCTGACCCGCGGCAGGCCGGCGCTGGCGCGCTGCGGGCCGGCTGCCTCCCGGCGGGCGGCGACCCGCGGCAGGCGGACGCTGACGCGGTGCGGGCCGGCTGCCTCCCGGCGGGCGGCGACCCGCGGCAGGCGGACGCTGACGCGGTGCGGGCCCTGGTTGACCAGGCTACGGCTGTGACCTGCGGCGCGGTGCGGCTGCCCGCGATGACCGCCGCCGAACTGTGCGTCCTCGGCACGATGGCCAGCTCGCTGATCGATGCGAGCGCCTGGTCCTGGTGGACCTCGGCTCCGCGGGCGGGCAGGCCGGCGCTGCGGGAGGCGGCCTGGCGGTTTCTGGGCCACCGTCAGCTCATCACCCCCGGTGCGCCCGTACGGGAGACGCCAGGCGAGCCGGGGCGGGTCCGCGTCGCGCCGGCCGCCGCCCTGATCGTTGCCGGCCGGACCCGGCCCGCGTTCATCGCGGTGTGCCGGGAGGGCGCCACCGGTGAGCCGGAGCGGACCCGGATGTACGGGATCGCCGACCAGCATCGCGGGCTGCGTGCCGTGCTGATCGAAGACGCCAGGCCCGGGCAGGTTGGATGGGCGGGCCCGGCTTATGAATTCGGGCTGGCCAGCCCCCCTGCGGCCGGCCGCGCGCTGGCCCGGTGGGCCGTCACCACTGGCTCAGCAGGGCAGCGGCACCGCCCGCCGCAGCTGATCGATATCTACCTGCCCGGCGCGGGAAGCCGGCTGCCCGCCGACCGGATCGCTGTGCAGCGCACCGGGAACGGCTGGCAGGTACAGCGTGATTCCAGTCAGCTATCGGCCGGTTACCCGCTAGCCTGTGACGACAACGTCCTTGGCTGCCTGCTCACCGAAATCCTGACAGGAGCGTGCTCATGAGGACCGATGCCGCCCCGCCTGCCGAAGGCACCATGGTGTACGCGGAAGATCACTGCGCCCTGCGCTGGCCGCTGGTCTTCCAGGCCGTTTTCTGGCCCATCCTGCTCGCCGCCACCGTCATCGTCCTCATCGGGACCGGCGACCCGGACCTGTCCTTCCTGCCGCTGATCCCGCTGGCCGGCACCGCGTTCGGGATCATCAGCCTGGTCATCAACCGGCCGGTCGGCATCCGGGTCACCGCGGGCGGGGTCAGCATCGGCGGCGTCGACCGCCAGCACCGGCGGCAAGGACAGCACGCCGGCGATCCCGGATCGCTGCCGCCCGCCAGTGCCCAGCGGACCCAGGTCTTCTCCTGCCCCTGGCCGGCGATCCGCCGCATCAACGTGGTCACCGGCCGCACCCGCCTGAAGGAGCTAGCCAAGGCACGGCGCGACGGCGGGACGCTCGCCCTGGGCACACTGTGGGCCCCATTCATGACGGCCGCGCTGGTCATCCAGGTCGACCTCAGGCATGCCGCCATCCCGGACTTCCGTGCGCCGGACACCGGCCGGCACTGGTTCAAGCCCTCCCGGCCAGACCCGTTCCTGGTCTCCGCCAGCTGGTACGCCCCCACCCGGCACCCCGCCGACCTGCGCGCGGCCCTGATGGCGCCCGCCATCCCCCACACGCCCGAAACCGCCAGCTTAAAAACAGACGCTGCCTATCTGCCAGTTTCTCTGCCGGTAGGTGAAAGTCTGCCCGTAAGTCGGGGTTCCGACGTCAAGATGGCTGCTGCGCCGCTTTTACTTCCCAGGATGTTAATGCTCAGAAAATAACTTCTACAGAAGCTACCGATACCCTGTCGGGCCGTCGGCCCCAGCGGCGCACCCAGAAGATCTGCGAACAGCATCAGCCTCGGACCCCGGCCGCAACCGGGGCGCTCCCGTCGCTTCCGGGGAATTCGCCTCCCAGGAAGTTGCCCTCCGGGCGGTAAGCTGGCCGGGGGCAGGGAGCAGGGAGCAGGGAGCAGGGAGCAGGGAGCAGGGAGGTGGACCGGGTCGTGTCGGACCTGAGGCCGCTGTTCAACGACATCGTGCGTTTCGAGATCGAGCTCTGGAACGCCGTGGACAGCAGGCTGAAGAGCGAGGCCGGCCTGCCGCTGACGCACTTCGAGCCCATGTCGGTGATCGACCGGCGGCCGGGGTGCCGGGTCTACGACATCGCCAGCGAGCTGAAAATCACAACGGGTGGCACGAGCAAGCTCATCGACCGGATTGAAGCCAATGGCTACTGCCGGAGGCTGCCGAATCCAGGGGACCGGCGATCATCACTGCTGGAGCTGACGCCCGAGGGCCGGCGTATCCTCGCCCAGGCCGGGGCGGCCCTCGACGACGAGCTGCAGCGCTGGCTGGGCGGCGCGGTGCCGGAGCGGACCCTCCGGCAGTTCGCCGCGACGCTCACCCGCCTGCGGGGCGGAGGCTGAGGCACGATGACCGGCGCCGGGCTCTACCGGGTCGTGATCTGGGTAACCGAGCGGACCTGGCAGGCCAGCGTGGACGCCGCGCGGCAGCTGGCCCCCGCTGGTTCGTCCGTCACATTGCTGCATGTCACCCCGGAGGAACCGCCGGACACCGCGCACGCCGCCTACCTGGGCCTGTTCGGGCGCGGGCGGCCCAGCCGCGACCCCGGGCCCCGCATCGCGGACATCTCCGCGGCCTCGGCCGCCGAACTGATCGACGCCGCCGCGCAGCGGCTCGGCAGGCCGTGCGAACGGATCATGCGATCGGGCCGGACCGAACGAGAAGTGGTGACGGTGGCCGGCGGCGCCGACCTGCTCATCATGGCCAGGGATGGTGACCGCTCCCGGCTGGGCCCGAAGAGCCTCGGCAAGGCCACCCGCTTCGCCGTCGACCATGCCCCCTGCCCGGTCCTGCTGGTCTGGCCAGACGGCGCCCCGGACATCACCACCCTCCCGCCACCGCCACCTCACGGGGACCACGAGCCGCACCCGCACCCCTAGCCTGCGCGGGCGGGCCGCCGGGAGACCACGAACGCGCCGGAGAATGGGGCGCGTATGGATTTGGCCCAGCCGCGCTTTGGGGCTGTTAGCACCTCTTGCCGGTGCCCGGTGGCCGGCCAAGGATCGTAACTGTGGCGGACGATGAACATGCAGAGTCTCTGATCAGGGCCCCGGGCCGGGTGACCACCCACCCGCGCCGGCGGCGCCCAGATCTGGCCGGAAGCACCGGCCGCCGGGCCAGGCCGGAGCTGGCCTGCGTGCCCCGCCCCGTTCAGGCGATCGTCCACGTCCGCCTGGCCCCGGCGGCGTCACGCCAGGGGTTCGAGCAGTGTCTGCGGGCGATGCCGGCCGTGCTGTCCGCCTGGCAGGTAACCGGTGACGTCGACTATGAGCTGCGGCTTGCGTGCCGGGACATCGCCGACCTTGACGCGGTGCTGACCGCCCTGCGCCGCTGCGGCGGGGCCGAGGGGACATCGACCGGCCTGGTCCTCCGGGAGGTTCCAGGGCTGGGTGAGGCTGAACCATCCGGGCCGTCCGGGCCGTCCGGGCCTGCCGCCGGGAACGAGTGGAGGATCCGGTGACGACCGCGGGAAGCATCGTCAGCCCGGCTGGCCTGGCGGCCGGGATATGGCCCCGAACCGCGCACCTCGAGCCCGGTGGCGAGGTCTCGGTCGGCGGCATAACGCTCGGCAAGCTGGCGACGCGTTATGGCACGCCCGCCTACATCCTGGACGAGGCCGACGTCCGTTACCGGTGCCGCACGTACCGGGACGCGTTTGGTGGCGCGGAGATCGCCTACGCCGGCAAGGCGTTCCTGTGCCGCGCCATGGCCAGCTGGATCGATCAGGAGGGCTTCGCCCTGGACGTCTGCTCCGCGGGTGAGCTGGCGGTCGCGCGGGCGGTGAATTTCCCGGCGCGGAGGATCATCCTGCACGGGAATGCGAAAACGCCCGCTGACCTGCGGGCGGCGATGGCGTACGGGGTGGGGCGGGTCGTCATTGACGCACCCGCGGAGATAGTCCGTCTCGCCGCGCTGGCGCGGCGGCGTCAGCGGGTGCTGATCCGCGTCACGCCCGGTGTCGACGCTCATGCGCATCGCGCGGTGGCCACGGGGGTCGAGGATCAGAAGTTCGGGTTCTCGCTCAGCTCGGGGGCCGCGGCCGACGCGGTGCAACGGGTGCTGGCCCATCCGGAGCTGGAGCTGGCCGGCCTGCACTGCCACCTCGGCTCGCAGATCACGCAGCCGGCGGCGTTCGAGCTCGCCGCGCGAAGGCTGATTACGCTGATGGCCGCCGTGCATGACACGCACGGCGTGACCCTGGCCGAGCTCAACCTCGGCGGCGGCCACGCCGTTCCGTACACCGAGACAGACCAGCCCCTCGACCTCACCGGACTGGCTGACCGGCTCCGCCGTGCCGTCCGCGACGAGTGCGCCTCGTTCCGGCTGCCGGTGCCGCGGCTCACCGTCGAGCCGGGCCGCGCGATCATCGGCCGGGCCATGGTTACCGTGTACCGGGTCCTGACGGTCAAGCACGTCGCCGGCCTGCGGACGTTCATCGCGGTGGACGGCGGGATGAGCGATAATCCCCGGCCGGCCCTCTACGGGGCCCGTTACTCCGTGCACGTGCCACGCGGCCCGGCAGCACCGGCGCAGACGGTGACCGTGGTCGGCCGGCACTGCGAGGCCGGGGACGTGCTCGCCCGGGATGTGCGGCTGCCGGCCGGCACGCGGCCCGGTGACCTGCTCGTCGTTCCCGGCACCGGCGCTTACCACCACTCGATGGCGTCCAACTACAACCTCGTCGGGCGCCCGCCGGTGGTCGCCGTCCGGGGCGGCGCGGCTCGCCTGCTCATCCGCCGCGAAACAGAGAGCGACATGCTGCGGCGCGACATTGGCATGTGATCACGCAGCGGCCGCACCGGCACTCCGGCGATCACCCGGCGCTGCCCGCCGCCGCGGTGCCCGAACCGGGCGCCGCGACGGCCGTGCGCAGGCACACATGGGAGAGTGATATGGACGCCAAGCGCAGGGACGATCCCTTCTTCGTCCCGGTTCACCCGAGCCAGCACGGCACGCTGGCCCTGCTGACCGGGCACCTGCCGTCCGGGCAGCGGATAGGGCTGGCTTTCACCTCTGAGTCGTCGCTGCTGTCGGTGCTGGGCCCGTGGCAGCAGTGGGTCCGGCTCTGTGAGCCCGCCCTGCGGGACATGCTCATGCCACTGGGCATAGATCACCTCAGGATCGATCCGCGCCCGGTCCGCGCGGCTGCCAGTAGCACGCCAGACAGCACCGGGTGGGACGGCGCAAAGCGGGAACGCCGGCAGGCCACCTGCACGGCGCGGCATTCCGGCCCGCGGCACCGGCCGCAGGAGCACCGGCCGCGCGAGCACCGGCCGCGGGAGCACCGGCCGGCCGCCTGAACCGGGACCAGCACCGGGACGGGGCGCTCTACCGGCGCTCGCCGGCCCGGTCCCCGGGCACGAGGCACACGCTGCTCAGCTGGAAAAGTGGGTGCGCGGCCGGGGCAGCCGCTGGCCGTCCAGGTCGATGTCGATCTTCTCGTTATAGAAGGCGATCAGCCCGGCGATGGGCAGCAGCTGGCGGGTCGGGAAGTCGTAGGCCCAGGCGAGATCCCGGTGGTCGCCGGGCACCGCGCCATCGACGCTCACCGACCAGTAACCGCTGGTCACACCCTTATATGGGCACGCGGTCTGGGTGCCGCTGGGCACCAGATGACCGAACGCGACGTCCGTGCGGTCGACGTAGTAGCGGGTCGGCAAGCCCGTTTCGAAGACCAGCACGGGCGTCGTGCTCTCGGCCAGCGTCGTCCCATCCAGGGATACCCGCAGGTGCCGGTGCGAGCGCAGCGCGTCCACCCGGACGTAGGGGCTGCGGGGATGGACGAAGACCTGCTCGTCCTCCTCGTACCAGGCGTCCAGTGCACCCCAGTCGAAGCGGGCCGTCCCGGCCACCCCGGCGATGGCGTCCGCGCCGAACACCCGGACGGCGCCGGGACGCTGCACGCTGCCCGCGTGCAGGCCGTGCCGGCGGGCCGTCCCGCGCCTCGTGCTCTGCTCGTGTTTTTCGTCAACGAGGAAGCGCGGGTCAACGTCCTCAACCGGGATGTAGTACTGCGGGTAATACGGCACTTCCCACACGTAGTGCGCGCGGGTCGTATCGAAGATCAGCTCGCCGCCGAGAAACGCACGCACGCGGCGCGGTGCGGGCTCGACGCGATTGATCTCCGCGGCCATCCGCGGATAGTCGTGGTCGGCCGGGACCGGTGCTGCGGTCATCATGCCTCACTCCCCTGCCTGGCTCCCGTACCTGGCTCCCGTGCCTGCCGGCACCGCCGGCGGGCGCACGCACACGGTACCCGTGCACACGGCGTAACGGCCCGGCCGGCCCAGCGGCGTCACCGCGCCGGGCATAACCGTGCCGAAATGAGATTCGGCTCGTAATCCGGCCGCCGGGGGCTTGGGGGACCGAAGAACGGGCTATCTATGCATAGAGGCAAAGTGGCCTCAGCGACGCATGCGCTGACACGCGGAAGGGCGGGCGATTGGGGTGGCCGCAGAACTGTCCCCGGAGATCCGGGACAGCACGATCGACCGGATGGCGGAGACCGAGGTCGACATCCTGGTTGTCGGCGGCGGGGTGGTGGGGGCGGGTGCCGCCCTCGACGCCGTGACGCGCGGGCTCACGACCGCGATCGTCGAAGCGCGGGACTGGGCGAGCGGGACGTCCAGCAGGTCAAGCAAGCTGATCCACGGCGGCCTCCGCTACCTGGAGATGCTCGATTTCGGGCTGGTCCGCGAGGCCCTGCACGAGCGCGGCCTGCTGCTCGACCTGATCGCCCCGCATCTCGTGCACCCGGTGCGGTTCCTTTACCCGCTGCAGAAACACTGGGAACGGCCCTACGTAGGCAGCGGCATCGCGCTGTACGACACGATGGCGTTCACGTCCGGCACGGCCCGCGGGCTGAAACATCACCGGCACCTGACCCGCAAGCAAGCGCTGCGCGAAGCGCCAGCCCTGCGCAGCGACGCCCTCACCGGTGCGATCCAGTACTCGGACGCGCAGGTCGACGACGCCCGGCACACGCTGACCGTGGTGCGCACCGCCGTCTCCTACGGCGCGCTCGCCTCCAGCCATACCCAGGTCACCGGCTTCCTCCGGCAGGGCGAGCGGGTCACCGGCGCCGCGCTCGTCGACCTGGAAACCGGCCGGACCTTCGAGGTGCGCGCTAAGCAGGTGATCAACGCCACCGGAGTCTGGACCGACGACACCCAGGCTCTCGCGGACACCCGCGGGCAGTTCCACGTGCGCGCGTCCAAGGGCATTCACCTCGTGGTGCCCCGGGACCGGCTGCAGTCGAACACCGGGATCATCCTGCGGACCGAGAAGAGCGTGCTGTTCGTCATCCCCTGGGGACGGCACTGGATCATCGGCACCACCGACACCGACTGGTCGCTGGAGAAGGCCCACCCGGCGGCCAGCTCCACCGACATCGACTACCTGCTCGAGCACGTCAACTCGGTGCTCAGGTCACCACTCACCCGGGAGGACGTGGAGGGGGTCTACGCCGGCCTGCGGCCGCTGCTGACCGGCGAGTCTGAGTCGACCTCCAAGCTGTCCCGCGAGCACCTGGTCGGCCATCCGGTCCCCGGCCTCGTCGTGGTGGCAGGCGGCAAGTACACCACCTACCGGGTGATGGGGAAGGACGCCGTCGACGAAGCGGTCTTCGGGCTGGACGCGCGCGTCCCGGAATCGATCACGGACCGGGTCCCGCTGCTCGGGGCGGACGGTTACCGGGCCCTGTGGAATCAGCGCCGGTCACTGGCCGCCGCGGCCGGGATCCACCCGGCCCGCGTCGAGCATCTGCTCAACCGCTATGGCTCCTGCGTACACGACCTGCTGGCCATGCTCCGCGAGGATCCGGGGCTGTCCGAGCCGCTGCCGGGCGCGGATGACTACATGCAGGTCGAGGCGGTCTACGCGGTGACACACGAGGGTGCTCAGCACCTGGACGACGTGCTGGCCCGGCGGACCCGGATCTCGATCGAGTCCTGGGACCGCGGGGTGGCCGCCGCCCCCACCGTGGCGGAGCTCATGGCCGGCCCGCTGGGCTGGGACGAGGAGCAGACCAAACGGGAGGTCGAGCACTACCTGGCCCGGGTGCGCGCCGAACGCGACTCCCAGACCAAGCCCGACGACGACACGGCCGAAGCGGCCCGCCTGGGTGCCCCCGACATCGTTGCGCTGCGCTGACCGGCGGGGCTGACCGGCGGGGCTGACCGGCGGGGCTGACCGGCGGGGCTGACCGGCGGGGCTGACCGGCGGGGCTGACCGGCGGGGCTGACCGGCGGGGCTGACCGGCGGGCAGGGAACTCCCCTGCCCGCCAGCCGCCGAGCCCGCCCCGGTCTGGCGGGGCGTTACGCCGCCGCGGGCCGTGCGAACTCTAGGGGCGGGCCGTTCCGAGTTCGGCGGCGACGCCGCGGGTGAGGGCGGCCGCGTCGGCGGCGGCCGTGATCAGCGTACAGCCGGCGTCGCGGTAGTGGCGGGCAATGCGGCCCTCGGTGGCGTGCACGCCCACGGGCTTCCCGGCGGCGTCGCAGGCGGCCCAGATCTGCTTGAACGCTGACCGCAGCACCGGATCCTCCGGGTCGAGCGCGCAGCCGAGCGCGAGGGACAGATCCCGCGGGCCGACGTAGACGCCATCGACCCCGTCGATCGCCAGCGTTGCTTCCAGCTCCGCAACGGCTTCGGCTGACTCGACCATGACGATGCAGAAAGGCTCGCCGGCGGCCAGCACGCCGCCCGCGGAACGGTACCCGGCGGGCGGGTAGCGGACCGCCCCCGCCACCTCGCGGGCCTGGGCGGCCGAGTTGACGTTCGGCGTGATCACCCCGGCGCAGCCGAGGTCGAGGGCGCGCCCGATGTCGGCGGGGTGCGCGTGCCGGACGCGGCCGATGGGAGTCGCACCGGCCAGCCGTATCGCGGACGTCATCCCGGGCAGGTCGCGTTCGGTGGCCCCGCCGTGCTGCAGGTCGATCACCACGTAGTCGAAGCCCGCCGCGGCCAGCAGTCGCACGCTCAGCGGCGAGGGAATCACCGACCAGGCGCCGTAAAGGGTGTCGCGGGCGGCGAGCCGGGAGCCGAAGGTGGAAGCCGATGCCATGGGGCCAGCGAACCATACGCGGCCGCGAGCCTCACGGAGCGGGGCCGGCGGGCGCACCCATCGCCGGGTCATCGCGCGCGGTGGGCCGCGACGGCGTGGTCACAGGTCCGGTTTGGCGCAGACGCAGAACTCGTTGCCCTCGGGGTCGGTCATGACGACGTAATCGTCGCCGGGCTCACGGTGGCGGCGGACAGCCTTGGCGCGGAGCCCGGTGAGCCGGGCGACTTCGGCTACCAGGTCGTCCGTATACAGGTCGAGGTGCATCTGGTCGCGGGCGCTGACCGGGGTGCGCGACCGCTGCAGGGAGAGGCTGGCGTGCTCTCCGCGCAGCACGCGGAACTCGTCGCCCGGCTCAGCGGACGACGGGGAAAGGTGCAGTGCCCTGGACCAGAAGGCGGTCATGACGTCCAGGTCCGCGCAGTTGATCACCGTGCTGCCCAGCCGGATCGCCATCTCCGGATACCTCCCTCACGGTCTGCCACTGCCCGAGTGCCTTTCCGGGCGTGGCGCCTTCTGGGCAATGATCACGCGGCGGGGACCGTATTCGGTAATGAGCGCACACGCGCGCTTACCGTACGCCGAATGATCTAGGCCTAAGCATATTTGGCGGTCCGGTAAAGACGCCATTCAGGCCACCTGGAATATACCGCCCGACGCCGCCCGGCACGCGGCACGGCCAGCGGGCACGGCGACCGGGCACGGCCAGCGGGCACGGCCACCTGGCACGGGCGCCGGGCGCCGGGCGCCGGGCGCCGGACGCCGGACGCCGGGCGCCGGGCGCCGGGCCAAGGTAATGGACTTCACCGGGCGGCCACAGCCCAGCCAGCCAGGGCCCCGGCCGCCGTCCCTAAAGTACCGATTCCGGTTATTCTGACGCTTTCGGGCGACTGGAATAACCATAATGCGTGCCGCCCTAAGCGGCCGACATGTACCTTATTCCCGGTACAGAAAGCCGCTGCATTAGTTACTGACGAGAAACAATGGGAGCCATGAGCCGTGCAATCCGAGCCGCCATGTCCGCCGGCCCGTGCAGGCCACACCAGCTGTTCCTTGTCTAACGGGCGGGGAAAAATGCCGCAGGCGCTTGTGCTGGGTGAGCTGAGCTGGCTGATGGAGGATCTGGCCTCCCGGGTGGACTACGTCCGCCAGGCGGCGGTGCTGTCCGCCGACGGGCTGCCGCTGGGCAGTTCGCACGGGCTGAGCCAGGCCGATACCGAGCATCTGGCCGCCCTGGCGGCCGGGGTGCAGAGCCTGGCGCGCGGCGCCGGCGCCCATTTCGAGGGCGGCGAGATCCGGCAGACCGTGATCGAAATGGACACGGCCTTCCTGTTCATCGCCTCGGCCGGTTACGGAGCGTGCCTGGCCGTGCTGACCGACCAGAGGGTCGACGCCGGTGCCGTGGCCTACGAGATAACCGTGCTGCTCAAGCGGATCGGGCAGCACCTGGCGGCGAGGCCCCGATGAGCCTGGGGGCCAGCGGGCCGCGTGCGGAGGAACGTGCGAGCTAAGCTGGCCGGCGAGGCAATCGGGAGGCGTTCATGTCGCAGCCGAACGAAGACCTGGTCCGCGAGGCGTACGCGGCCTACGGCCGGGGTGATGTGGACCGGATGCTGACGTTCGTCGATCCGGAGCTGGAGTGGACCTATCTCGATCCCAGCATGGTGAACCCCGAACCCCGGACCTGCCACGGGCGGAAGGAACTGGCCTGGGCACTGCGGCGGCAGGCCGGGCAGGGACTGGCGTCGCGGATTCGGGAGATCACCGGTCACGGTGACCACGTGCTGGTCGTCATCCATACGTCCCCGGGCGGGCACGCGTCTGAGGTGGGAGTGGCAGGCGAAACGGGCGCGCCGTACCGGGAGCTCACCCATATGGTTCTCACGGTGCGCCAGGGACGGATCACGGCCATGCGGGCCTGCCGGGACCGGGATGAGGCACGAAGCGCCGCGGGCCTGGCCTGACCGGCGGGCCGGCGGCAGGGTTCCCGGCCCGGTACGGATGGCGCACCGCGCGGCTGGTCCTCAGCAGGGCGCCCGGTTCCCGGCGGGTGTCAGGGAACCGCGGGTCACGCGGCGCCGAGGGCGACCAGCGAGTCGATGCGGGCCTCGGCTTCCGGGTCGACGACGCGGCGCGCCGGATCCGCGTCAAACCAGTCGATGATCTCCCGGGCACCCTCCGCCCACGAGATCGTGGCCGCCACCCGGGTACATGCTCCTTGATCTTGGTGTTGTCGAAGACGACGGAGTGGGCGGCGTCACCGAGCAGGGCCGGCCCCAGGCCGGAACGGTTCGGGCGATCTGTTCCGAACTGATGTGCACGAGGTACGGCTCGGCGCCGGCCGCCCGCGCCAGCGTGGTAAAGATCTGGTTCCACGGCTGGGCCTCATCGCCGGTGATGCGGAAGGTGTCGCCGATCGCCTGGGGGCGGCCGAGCAGCGGAACGAAGGCGCGCGCGAGGTCGGCATGGTGGGTCAGGGTCCACAGCGAGGTCCCGTCGCCGGGCACGACGACCGGCAGGCCGCGGCGCATCCGGTCGACCGCGGTCCAGCCGCCCAGCAGCGGGATCGTGGCGCGGTCGTAGGTGTGCGACGGGCGGACGATGGTCACCGGGAACCCGTGCTCGCGGTATTCGGCGGTCAGCCGTTCCTCGCTGGCGATCTTGTCGCGGGCGTATGCCCAGTAGGGGTTGCGCAGTGGCGTCGATTCGCGGATCGGCAGCTGGGCGACCGGCTTCTGGTACGCCGACGCCGAGCTGATGAAAACGTACTGGCCGGTCCGCCCGGTGAACAGGTCGATGTCGGCGCCTACGTGGTCGGGGTTGTAGGCGACGAAGTTGACGACCGCGTCAAAGTCCAGGCCCTCCAGCGCGGTATGCACCGACGCCTTGTCGCGGACGTCCGCGGTCAGCGTGCGCACGTCCGCCGGGATGTGGCGCAGGGATGTCTGGCCACGGTTCAGCGCAGTCAGGTTGATGCCGCGCTCGACCGCGACGCGCGCGCACGCCGAGCTGATCTTCCCGGTCCCGCCAATGAACAGGACAGACAGCGAACTCACGGTTTCTTCCTTTCGGTTGGCGGGGCCGTTGCCGGAGGTGGCCGCCGGGCCGGTCACCGGAAGGCCCCGCCGCCGCTGAGGCCGGCCCCGAGGCCGCGCACGATGTAGCGGTAACCAAATACGAAGGCCAGCACCATGGGCAGAGTGGCCAGCACCACCGACGCCAGGACGCCCGGGACGTTCACTCCGAACTCCGTCTCGAAGCTGAACAGTTCCAGCGGCAGCACGCGCACCGCCGGGGACGTGGTGAGCACCAGTGGCAGGACGAAGTTGTTCCAGTTGACCAGGCCGTCGTAGACGGCCAGCATGATCAGCGCCGGTTTAGACAGCGGGAGCACCAGGCGGAGCAGCACCTGGCGGTCGGTGGCCCCGTCGATCTGCATGGCCTCGGTGAGCTCGGCCGGGACCTCCCGCAGGAAGTTGACGAGGATGAGCACGCTGACCGGGATCGAGAACGCGACGCCGGTGAGGATGAGGGCCGCCAGGGTGTCGTACAGGTGAGCGTTGTCGATGACCACGAAGACCGGGATCATCAGCGCCTGCACGGGGACGGCCAGGCCGATGAGCAGGTAGCGGAACGTCGCCCGGCTCAGCCGGGTCCGGTTCAGCACCACCCGGTGGGCGGCCAGCACGCTGACGGTGAGGGTCAGGGCCACCGCCGCGACCGTGACGATCGCGCTGTTGAGAAAGTACCGGAAGAAGCCCTGGCTGATGACGGACCGGTACTGGCCGAGGGTGAGCTGCCCGGTCGGCAGCCACGGGTTGCTGGTCAGGTAACCGCCCTGGGTGCGGAAGCTGGTGAGCACCAGGTAGTACAGCGGCAGGGCCACCATCAGCGACCAGATGACGGTGAAGACGGCCCTCCCGACGCGGCCCGCGGTGGAACTCCGGTCGATCGCGCTGGCCATGCTCACTCCCCTCCGTTCGCGCGGGCTGACGCCGAGAACCGGGCCACCTTGAGCAGCACGGCCCCGGCGCTGATGCCGATGAGAACCAGGACGATGGTCAGCACGCTGGCGTAACCGAAATCGGTGGACGAGAACGCCTCGTTGTACATGTCCAGCGACAGCACCCGCGACGATGTGCCCGGTCCCCCGTCGGTGAGCAGGAAGAACATGTCGAAGTAGGTCAGCGTGCCGATGACGACGAGGACGGATGAGGAGGCGATGGTGTTGCGCAGCTGGGGCAGCGTGACGTGCCGGAACGCCTGGAATCCGGTGGCGCCGTCGATGGCGGCCGCCTCGTACAGGGTGCGCGGCACCTGCTGGCGCGCCGTCCGGTAGAGCAGCGTGTAGAACGGCACGAACTGCCAGGCGACGATGACCGTGATGACGTACAGCACGATCGATGGGTCGCCCAGCCAGTCCTTGTTCAGGATGCCCAGATGGAAGGTGCCGGCCAGGAATGCCATCCCGCCCAGGCTGGGCGCCAGCAGCGACTCCCAGATGAGCCCGATCCCGGCCGTCGAGATCAGCAGCGGCAGCACGTACAGCGCCGACAGGGCCGAGTTGACCTTGGTGGGCCGGGCCGTGGTCAGGCCGGCCGCCATGGACAGCACGGTCTGCAGGAACCAGCTGACGGCGGTCACCACGATCGTGAGCAGGAGCGAGTGCGCGGCGCCGCCGTCGTGGAACAGCCGGTCCCAGTTGGCCAGCCCGGCCCAGCGGAAAGCCGAAACGCCGTTCCAGGAGAAGAAGCTGAGCAGCAGGGCGACGGCTGCCGGCGCCACGAGCAGGAACGTGTAGAGCAGGGCGGCGGGCGCCACCCCGGCCACGTCGCCGGCGAGCCGGGCGCGGCGGCGCGGCCCGGCACGCTGGGCGCCCACCGTCCCCGCCCGGGGCGAACCGGACGGGGTGGGAGGCGTACGGAGCGTGGTGCCGCTGTGCACGATGCGGACATCGGCATCAGCCCGCCGCGCGCATGGCCGAGGAGAACTGCTGCGGGCTGCCCTTCAGCACGAACACGTTCTCCAGATTGGCCAGCAGCGTAGTGGCGTCGCTGGGCGGCAGCGCGGCGTCCCAGGACAGCTGGTAGGCGGGCGCCTTGGCCACGAGGTTGTAGGTGAACTTGGTGAACGACGTGTCCGGGGTGTTCGCGAGCTGGGCCCCGGCCGCGGTGGTCAGCGGCACCTCGTCGAAGCCGAGCATGGCCTTGGTGTAGGACGCCGACGGCATCATGGTGGCCAGGAACTCGGCGGCCACCTTCCGGACGCTGGCCGGGGTCTGCGACGTGATCAGCGCGTACTGCCCGACGTTGCCGGCCTCGTCGTTGACGTTACCGGTGCCGCCGGGTACCGACGGGAACGCGAACCAGCCCAGCTGGCCCTGGCTGATGTAGGACGCGTCCTGCGTCTGCATCTGCGAGTACAGGAAGTTCAGCTGGAGCTGCATCGCGGCCTTATTGGTGTACATGAGGGCGTTCGGCTCGCCGTTGGAGTAGTCGACGGCGCTGTAGCCCGGCTGGAAGTAGCCGTCCTTCACCAGCTGCTGGATCATCGTGTTGGCCTTGGTGAACGCCGGGTTGTCCCACTGCGCGGACTGGCCGTTCACGATGCTGTCCATGACCGACGGGCCGCCGAGCCGGTCGACCAGCATCTCCTCCCAGATCAGGCCCGGCCAGCCCTGGGCGTTGCCGAGAGCGAGCGGGATGTACCCGGCCTTCTTGATCGTGGCGCAGTCGGCGAGGAACTGATCCCACGTCGCCGGCGGGGAGAGGTGCAGCTTGCTGAAGATCGGCTTGCTGTAGAACATCAGCGCCGGCTGGGAACCGGGCACCGGGATCCCGTAGATCTTGCCGTTCACGGTCACGTCACCGAAGGAGGCCGCCAGGAACTTGGACTGCCAGCCCGGGTACGCGCTGAGCGCGGTCTCCAGCGGCTCCACCTTGCCGGCCTGCACGTACTGCTTGAGGGTGCCGCCGCCGGAGGACACGATCATCGTCGGCGGCTGGTTCCCGGCCATGGCGATGGTGAGCTTCTGCTTGCCGGCGTTGTTGTTCGGCAGGAACGTAATGTTGATCTTCATGCCCGGGTGGGCCTTGTCGAAGGCGGCGGCCGCGTCGAGCAGCGGCGGGTTGGTCCCCCCGTTGACCAGCCAGAGGCTCATGTTCGAGGTCGTCGCCGCGCCGGTCCCGCTGCCGCCGGCGGACCCGAGCTTGGCGGTCCCGCCGCCGCAGGCGCTGACCAGGGCGGCCGCGACGACGACGGCCGCGACCGCCATCCCGTTTCTGGCGTGCCGGGGGATCCATCTGGCTGACCTTCTGTTACCTCGCATGTGCCTCTCCTGACCTTGCTCGCTCATGGTGTGGCGCGGAGCCCGGCGGCTCCTGCGGGCCTTCCGGGCCCGGTGCGTTCTCGATGGTCACGGCGGTGGCGACCACGCCGCGCTGGGTGTATTCGGTGACCGGCCCGGTCAGCTCGGCGACCGCTTCGGCCCGGATATCGAGCGCGGACGCGCCGGCGCCGAAGCCGAACGCACCCGGCTCCACGACGAAGCGCATCGCGGCGTCGTAGAAGGCCAGCCGGCTGGGATGAATGCGGAAGGTGACCCGGCGCTGCCCGCCCGGCTCGATCCAGCAGCGGGCGAAGCCGACCAGCTGCCGCCCGGGCCGCGCCACCGACGCGAACCGGTCGCTGGCGTAGAGCTGGACCACTTCGGTCCCCGGCCGGTCACCCACGTTGCGCACGTCGACGGCGGCCAGCACGTCGTCGCCGGTGCCGCCGGCCTGCACGGCGAGCGGGCCGTACGCGAAGGTGGTGTAGGTGAGCCCGTGGCCGAACGGGAACAGCGGGGTAGCCGGGGCATCGGTGTAGGAGCCACGGAACATGGCCTTGGTGCCGCCCGCCCGGGGGCTGGCGTATACCGGGATCTGCCCGACAGCCCGCGGCAGGGTGACCGGCAGGCGGCCGGACGGCTCGGCCCGGCCGAGAAGGATGCCGGCCAGCGCGTGCCCGCCCTCCTCACCCGGCGGCCAGGCCTGGATGACGGCACGGGCGGCCGCGGTCACCGTCTCCAGGGTGTGCACCCGGCCGCTGAGCACGACCACGATCGTGGGGGTCCCGGTCGCGGCGACCTCGGTGACCAGTTCCTCCTGCACACCGGTGAGCCGCAGGCTGGTGGCATCACGGCCCTCTCCCACGGTCGAGCTGGTGCGCAGGCCGGACCGGCCGGCCACCACGACGACGGCCACGTCGGCGGCGCGCGCGGCCGCCGCCGCGGCCGGCAGGCCGGAGCGGTCCGTGCCGTCGACGTCGCAGCCGCGCTCGTAAACGACCCGGCCCGCGGGGCGGCCGGCCAGCGCCTCGCGCAGGCCGGCCAGCGGGGTGACGTGCGCCGTGTAGTGCCAGCCGTTCTTGGGCGGCGGGCCCGCCGCCGGCAGCAGCGATTGGCCGTCCCGGCCGGGATCCGGGATCGGGCCGCCAACCACCTCGTCGTCGACGTCCACGCGGGGCCCGTCGTCGGCGCCGATGATCTCCTGATGGGCCGGGTAGTGGTAGTCGCCCTGGAGCAGCCGCTGGTCGTCCGCGCCGGGGCCGATCAGCGCGATCGTCCCGGGGTCAGCCGGCAGCGGCAGAATCCCGTCGTTGCTGAGCAGCACGAGGGACTCGGTGGCGGCCCGGCGCGCCAGCGCGCGCTGGGCGGGGGTGTCGAAGGCGGCCGCCGCGCGATTCTCGTCGACGTAGGGGTTCTCGAACAGGCCCAGCGCGAGCTTCTGGGCCAGGACACGGCGGACGGCCAGGTCGATGGTCTCCATCTGGACCTCGCCGCGGCGGGCCGCCCCGGCCAGCGGCTCGGCGAAGCAGTCGGCCGCGGGCAGTTCCACGTCGAGCCCGGCGGTGAGCGCCTGCGCGGCCGCTTCGGCCTTGCTGGCCGCGGTCCGGTGGTACCGGTGCAGCTGGGCGACGGCACGGTAGTCGGCGGTGACCGTGCCGGTGAAGCCGAGCTCACCGCGCAGCAGGTCGGTCAGGATGGCCCGCGAGCCGGCGCACGGCAGGCCGTCGACCGAGGAGTAGGAGTTCATGATCGACGCGAGGCCGGCGTCCCGGATCGCGGCGGCGAACGGCTCGGCATACACTTCGCGCAGTTCAGTGCGTGGGCGACAGAGATCATCCGCGGCGCCGAACGGGCGGCGCTGGCCGAACGGGTGCGGCTGGCGGTGACGGCCACGCCGAGCGAGCAGGACGAGGAACGCTGGCTCAGCAGCCTGGCCCGGGGCCGGACCGACGGCGTGATCCTGGTCCTGACGTCACTGTCGCCGGAGCACCGCCAGGTCCTGAGTTCCCTCCAGGTCCCGATCGTCATCGTGGACCCGGACGGGCAGCCCGATCCCACCGTGCCGTCAATCGGCGCGGCGAACTGGGCGGGCGGCCTGACCGCCACCGAGCACCTGATCAGCCTGGGGCACCGGCGAATCGGGACGATCACCGGGCGGCCGTCCGTGCTGTGCAGCCAGGCCCGGCTGGCCGGCTACCGGGCCGCCCTGGAGCGCGCCGGCATCCCCGACGACCAGGACATCGTGGCCTACGGCGACTTCCACTACGAGTCCGCGCTGGCGGCCGCGTCCGCCATGCTCGACCTGCCGGACCCGCCAACGGCGATTTTTGCCGCGAGCGACGCACAGGCCATGGGGGTCTACGAGGCGGCCCGGCAGCATCACCTGCAGTTGCCGGAGGATCTCAGCGTCGTCGGATTCGACGACATCCCGATGGCCCAGTGGGTGCCACCGCCGCTGACCACGCTGCACCAGCCGCTCGCCGAGATGGCCGACCTGGCCATGCGGACTCTGCTGCACGGCGACTCGGGCCGCTTCAGCCACCGGGTCGAACTGTCGACCAGCCTGGTGATCAGGGAGAGCACGGCCCCGCCCCGCCGCTGACCCGGCCCAGGCCAGGACGAGACGCCAGATGACTTCCGGGAGTACCCCGCCAGCGCGGCACGCTCCAACTCCCGCCCCCCGCACCGATACCAAGGCAATCGGGGAGAGTTTCCCGCAGATACTGCGTGACGCGTGAAACTCTCCCCAACCCCCGAACACCCGCGCACCGATTGGGCCAGAGCCAGCCTTAGGCTCGGTTCGTGGCCGATCGCGAGACGGTACGCAAGGCGTTCCAGCACCCGGCTGAGTTCACCACCTCACCGCTGTACCGCGCGCTGAGCCGGACCGTCGCGGCTCATGATCAGCTTCTCGATCTGGCCGCCCGCGGCCGCCCGGGCCAGTACCCGACATTCCTGTTCTTCGGCGCGGTGCACCTGCTGCTGCTCCGCGGGGCCGGCCACCCGCTCGCCCGGTACTACCCCTCGATCACCGGCCGCCGGGCGCTGCCCCCCGGCGAGGCCGGCCCGGCCCTGGTCTCGTTCGGCAAGATGTTCGAAACGGAACTGGATGAGATCATCAGTTCCCGGCTGGTCCAGACCAATCACGTGCAGCGGGCTCTCGGGCTGCGGATGGGGCTGGCCATGATCGCGGCGGCCGTGACCGGGCCGGTACATGTGATCGAAGTGGGCGCGAGCGCCGGCCTCAACCTGCGGTTCGACCGGTACGGGTACCGCCTGGACGGCCGGCGGTACGGGGACCCCGCCGCACCGGTCCAGCTCACCGCGGACGTCTACGGCCCGGTGCCGCCGCCGGACCTGAACGTGCTGCCGGAGATCGGCAGCGTGCAGGGCGTCGACCTCAGCCCGGTCGACGTGCGCGACCCCGGCGCCTGCGAATGGCTGGCGGCGCTCGTGTGGCCGGAGAACCACGGCCAGCGGGCCCTGCTGGACCGGGCGCTCACCGTCGCGGCGGCTGACCCGCCGCCGGTCCGCGCCGGTGACGCTATCGACGTGCTGCCGCGGCTCGCCCGGGACCTGCCCGCGGGCGAGGCCCGGGTGGTCTACCACACCGCGACCCGGCTGCATGTGCCGCGCGACCGCCGGGTGGCCTTCGACGCGGCGATCCGGTCCGTGGGCGAGACCGGGCCGCTGTGGTGGCTGTCCGCCGAGGATGTCCCGCGCCCGGATCCCCGGCCCCGGCCCGCCCGGCACGGCGTCGCCCTGCTGCTGCGCGCCCCCGGTGGCATCGCCGAGAGCCTCGCCGTCATGGACGGCCACCTGCGCTGGATCGAGCCCCTGCGCGGGCCGCTGACCCGGGCCTGACGCCGGGCCGGACGCAGGGCGGACGCCGGGCCGGGCGCCAGAGCGGGTCAGCCGGGTCGGGGGCGCAAGGGTCCGGAAAAGCCTGCCTCCAGGTCGGCACGGGTCAGCCCGGCTCCCGGTAGCTCCGGCGCCACGCCCGGCGCCAGGCCCGCGACGTAGATCCGGGCCGCCCGGCGTGCCGTCTGGTCCCAATTCGGCGCGTACGGCAGCGGCTGGGAGAGCAGCGCGCCCATGATGATGATGTCGCCGCTGGTGATGTCCGGCCGGATGCCGCCGGGCCAGCCCGCGACCGCGGGCGGCGGGCGTCACGTACATCCGCTTGATCTCCGCGTCGCCGCCGTGCGCCCGCCAGCCGCCACAGCCGGCGGCCGCGCCACCGTCGTAGGCCACCAGGAACAGGCCGCCCGGCGGCACGAACTCGGCCGGGTCGATAGGGCTGCGGTCCACGCCGCCGTACCGGATGACGTACTCCTGCTGAACCTCTCCGATCAGCCGGACCGCATCCGGATGGTCGTACGGCACCGCGTCGATTCGCACGTCCCCATCCTCGGTCACGGCGCGGTCCGGGAAGCAGCCGTCGCCGACGTGGCTTTTCCGCAGACTCTGCGGTTTTCCGGCGCCGGTCATGAGGGGGCGAGCGCCCGCGCGGGGCGCCGGGTCACTTGTCGGATTCGCCGCCGAGCGCTTCGGGGTGGGCGCGGCGGTAGTGCTCGGTGAGGGCGGCGCTGGCCGCTCCCGCCTGGCCGGGCCGGTAGGCCACCGTGCGCCGGCAGATCTGGCAACGGGTAACCGGCAACTGCGTGACGGTCACGGGATAGCGCGGGGAATCGGAGCTACTCATCGTGGTTCATTGTGCCAGAGAGCGTGGTTCACTGGCGGAACCGGGCCCGGACCAGCTTCGGGATCGCGGCCCGCCCGGTCACCGGCCGGAACCGGGCGGAGGCGGCGCGCAGCGCCTCGTACTCATCATCGGCCAGGTCGATGTCGGCCGCGGCGGCGTTGCTCTCCAGTTGCGCGACGCTGGACGCACCGGGGATCGCGGTCACCGCCGGGTGCCGGATGACCCAGGCCAGCGCGATCTGCGCCGGGCTGGCCCGGTGCGCGCCGGCCACCTCGCGCAGCACGCCGATCAGGTCGCCGGCCCGCTCCAGGTTCTCGGGCAGGAACAGCGGATTCCCGGCCCGGACCCGGTTGGCCGGGCGGCTGGTGCGGTCGTACCGGCCGGACAGCAGGCCCTGCGCCAGCGGGCTGTAGGCGATGATGATCCGGCCGCGGCCGGCGGCGAACGGCAGCAGCTCATCCTCGGGTGAGCGGTCGGCGAGGCTGTACCGCACCTGATTGCTCAGCACCCGGTGGCCCAGCGCCTCCTCGGCCGCCTGCCAGCGGGCCAGCGAGTAGTTGCTGACGCCGACCTCGCCGACCAGCCCGACGCGCTGCAGCGCGTTCATCCCGCGCATGATCGTGCCGTCGCGGACCAGCGGGTTCGGCTGGTGCACCTGGTAGAGGTCGAGCACGCGGGTGCCCAGCCGGTTCGCGCTGGCCACCGCACGCTGCTCGACCACGGGCGCGACCGGCACGAGCGGGAACAGCTTGGTGGCCAGGAAGACCGACGCCCGCCGTTCCCCCAACGCCGCACCGAGGATCCGCTCGCTCCGCCCGAAGCCGTAGATCTCGGCGGTGTCGAAAAGCGTCACGCCGAGATCGATGGCCCGGCTGACGATCTGCTGCGCGTCCTGGCCGGCGTATTTCTCGCCGTACCCCCACTCCCGGGCCCCGAACTGCCAGGTGCCCAGGCCGATCTTGGAAATCTTCGGCGTCGTGCCGGCGTCGAGGTATCGCATCACAGCTCACTTCTGCAGCGGGTGGTGGCCCCGGAACAGGGACGGCAGCGGCGCCGGATCACCCTCCGGGCTTGTCCTTGGTCAACGCGAACGGCTTGTGCACCGCTTCCCCGCCGCTCTTGCCGCTCGTCACCAGCTTTCGCGGTCGCCGGCCTGGCGGGCCGCGGCCTCGCTGGCGGCGGCATCGCTGGCCGCGGCCTCGCTGGCCGCGCTCTGCCGGGCCTGCCGGCTGGCGGCCTGGGCCAGTGCGGCCTGCACGGCGGTGACCGCCGCGTCGATCTCGGCCCGCGCGGTCACCGCGCTGGTATGCGCGCGGTCAATCTCACCGAGGCCGATGCAGTCGAAGGCGACCCGGGCGTCGTGGATGGCCGCCTCCAGTTCGCGGGTGGCCTCCGCCAGCAGCGGGCTGCCGCCTTCGCTGTCCGGGATGATCATCCGGTTCCCTCCTCGCCCCTGTGCCCCGGCTACCCGGGCCGACGGCACGTGACCCTACCCCGCGGCGGGCCCGGCAACCGGGACATCATCAGCGGCGTCATAGCAGTCGGCCGGTCCCGCGGGGGCCGTCGACACGTAAAGGACACCCACGATGACCCGAATCCCTCCGGCGATGCACCGCGCGGCCGCCGTACTGGCGCTCTGCGCGATGGCGGTGCCGCTCGCGGCCTGCGGCAGCTCCGCCACGGCCGGCCAGGCCACCACGGCCACCTCCCCGGCCACCGCCGCACCGTCCGCCAGTACGGGCCCGACCGCTGCCGCGGGGACGGCCGGCCCCTCCCCCGCCACGGCCAGCCCAGCCGCCTGCCCTACCCGCTCCCTGCAGGCCAAGGCGGGGGTTTCGCAGGGCACCGCCGGGAGCGTCTACCAGGTGATCGACTTCGCCAACATCGGCAACGTGCCGTGCAGCCTCTACGGCTACCCGGGGGTGGCCCTGGCGGGCGGGACACCCGTCACGCAGGTCGGCCTGGCGGCGGCGCGGAACAGCAGCACCCCGCGCACGCTGATCAGGCTCGCCCCGGGCGCGGTGGCCAACGCGCTGCTGCAGATCACCGACGCCGGCAACTACCCACCGTCGGAATGCCAGCTGGTCACGACGACGTACCTGCAGATCATCCCGCCGGACCAGACGACGCCGATCTACCTGGGCTACAAGTCCCAGGGGTGCGCCAAGGCGGTGCAGCTGCTGAGCATCGGCGCGATCGCAGCCGGCGCAGGCAGTTCGTCCTGACGGCGTACCGCCCCGGGGGAGCCGGCGAAAGAGTTTTAATACCGGACGGGCCGCAGCGGGGGTCTGCCCCCGCTGCGGCCCGTCCGGGCTGACCGTCAGTGCTCGGCCAGGCTCACCGGGACGGTGGCCTCAGGAAGGCTCACCAGGGCGGCGTCCGGGCGCGGGCGGCGCGGGCGGAAGGCGTAGACCGCGCCGACGGCGCTCACCAGCGCGACCCCAGCGGCGACCCGGATGCCCGCTGACATCGAGGTGACGAAGGCCGAGTGCGCGGCGGCGACCAGTTCGCTGCCGTGCGCTCCGCTGATACGGGCACCGGTGAGGTCGGCCGCGGCCACCGAGCCGGTCACGATGTGGGTAACGGTACCGGGCACGTGCGCGGAGGCCAGCGCGGTGCCCAGGTGGGACCGGTAGACCGCGGCGGAAAGGCTGCCGACGATCGCGACGCCGAGGGCCCCGCCGACCTCGCGGATGGTGTCGTTGATCGCGCTGCCGGCCCCTGCCTGGTGAGCGGGCACCGTGTTCATGATGGTGGTGCTGGCCGGCGCCATCACCAGGCCCATGCCCGCCCCCATGATCGCGACGGCGAGGGCAACCGCCGGGTAGGCCGTGTGCACGCCCGCGGTCGACAGGTCGAGCAGGCCGAGGCCCATCAGCGCCATGCCGGCCGGCATGATGACCCGGATGCCGAGCCGCGCTGCGATCAGCGGGGACACCGGCGACACGGCCGCCATGGCCAGGGCGAACGGCAGGGCCCGGAGCCCGGCGGACAGCGGGCTGTACCCCTGGACCAGCTGCAGGTACTGGGTGAGCACGAACAGGCTGCCGAAGAGGGCGAAAAAGATGACGGTGACCGCTCCGGCGGCGGCCGAGAAGGCGCGCGAGCTGAACACCCGCAGGTCGATGAGGGGATCGGTGATGCGCAGCTCCCACCAGACGAAGGCGGCGAGCCCGGCCACGCCGGCCACGGCCATGCCAAGCGTCATCGGCGCGGTCCAGCCGCGGTCCGGCGCCTCGATGATGGCGTCGACGATGGCGAACAGGGACCCGGCGACGAGCAGCACGCCAGGGATGTCGAAGCGGCTGCGGCCCGGCTCAGCGGTCTCCGGCACGGTCAGCACGACCCCGGCCAGCGCGAGCGCGACCAGCGGGACGTTGATCAGGAAGACGCTGCCCCACCAGAAGTGGTCCAGCAGCAGGCCGCCCAGCGTCGGGCCGATCACGACGGCGGCGCCGGCCACGGCGGACCAGGCCGCGATGGCCTGCGGGCGCTCCTTGGGCGGGAAGACGGCGTTCAGGATGGACAGGGTGGCCGGCATCACGAACGTGGCACCGAGGCCCATCACGACCCGCGCGCCGATCAGCATGCCGGTACCGGAGGCGAAGGCGGCCGCGGCGCTGCCCAGCGCGAAGACGGCCAGGCCGGCGACGAGGGAGCGGCGGCGCCCGAAGCGGTCACCGAGCGCGCCAGCCGGGATGAGCAGCGCCGCGAAGCAGAGGGTGTAGGCGTCGGTGATCCACTGCAGCGAGCTGGTGCCGGCGTGCAGCACGCGGGCCAGCGTCGGCAGCGCGGTGTTCAGGATCGTGTTGTCAACCACGACGATCAGCAGGCTGAGGCAGAGCACGAGGAGGATGCGGCGGCGGAGCGGATGGCCCTCGGGCCACCGCGCGTCGGCCTGCCCGCCGCGCTGTGCCGGGTCAAGGGTGACCGCTGGCGCTGAGGCCGGGCGGCTGTCGGTGGTGGTCATCCCGGTTCTCCTTACGGACGATTACTTACGTCTGTTGCCTTACAAGTGTGAGTATAAGCAGATGAGCTAACAGGTGTAAAGTGAAGGAGTGGAAAAGATTGCGGAGACCGTCCCGGCTGCGGGCGGCCAGACAGAGCGGACCCCCGCGCGGGCGGGCGCACCCGAGCCGGGGCGGGCGCGGGCAAGCACCGCCGAAGCGGGACAGGCACGCGGAGGCGCCGCCGGGGGGCGGACGCGGGCGCGGGCCCGCAACGCCCGGGGGCAGGGCGCCCGGCTGGCCGACGACATCGTGGCGGGTGCGCTGGCGCTGATCGAGCGGACCGGCTCAGACGAGGCTGTCACGCTGCGCGCGGTGGCCCGGGAGATCGGGATCGCCGCACCGTCCATCTACGCGCACTTCGACGACCGCGAGGCGATCATCATGGCCGTCGTGGTCCGCGTCTTCGACGAGCTGAGCGAGGCGATCACCAAGGGGCAGGCCGCGGCGGGCCCGGACCCGGTCGACCGGCTCGTCGCGGGGTGCGAGGCCTATCTGACGTTCGGGCTGGAGCACCCGGCGCGCTACGGCGTGCTGTTCGTCCCGCACGCGGCGAGCCCGGAGGAGTACTGCGCCCCGGTCCAGCTCGGTGCCCGGGGCCCCGTCCTGGCGTTCGGCGCCGAGTCGTTCGCGCTGCTGGTGGAGGCGATCGCGGAATGTGCCACGGCCGGCGCGTCGGCCAGCACGGACGCGATCACCGACGCGACCGCCGTCTGGGTCGCGCTGCACGGGACGGTCACGCTGCGCACGGCGCTCCCCGGCTTCCCGTGGCCGGAGCTGCACGCGTTCGCGCGGCAGCTGGTCCTCCCGCTGGCCCGGGTCGGCGACCGGTGACAGGTCCGGGAAGCGTCGCGGCCCGGTAACGGGCTGCCACCCGTGGCTGGCGCGCGGCCGGCGCGCGGGGGTACTACGCTGGCGCCGTCGGCTGCTCGGCGTGGTGCCCGTACATCGCCCACCGCCGGTTCCGAGCTTTGAGACGGGGGATAAGTATCTGATGGCCACGCCTGCGCGCGGGCACGGACGGCGCACGCTGCGCCGTCGGCGGACCGGCATTCCGGCGGTTGTCCTGGCGCTGGGGATCGCGGTCGCCGGGTGCGGCGCCGCCTCCGCTGGCCAGGGGCGGAGTACCGCGCCGGCCGCGCATCCGGCCACCCGGCACGCCACGGCGGCCCGGCCGGCCGCATCCTGCCCGGCGCAGGTGCTGTCCCGGATGACCGAGGCGCAGCGGGTGGGGCAGCTCTTCCTGGTCGGCCTGGCTGCCGATCAGCTCGACCCGGCCACGGCCGCCGCCATCCGGTCCGGTCACTTCGGGTCGGTCCTGTTCGGGACGACCGGTTACGCCGGAGTGGCCGGCACCTGGGCCGTCACGGACGCCGTGCAGTCGCTGGCGACCGCGCAGACCACCTCCGGCGTCCGGTTCTTCGTCGCCGCGAACCAGGAAGGCGGCCAGGTCCAGCAGCTGCAGGGCACCGGTTTCCCGGCCATGCCGGCCGCGCTGGATCAGGGCCAGGTCGCGCCCGGCACCCTGCAGGCCCAGGCCGCGGCCTGGGGCCGGGTGCTCCGGCAGGCCGGCGTCAACCTGAACCTGGCCCCGGTGATGGACGTCGTGCCGCCCGGCACCGACCAGCAGAACGCGCCAATCGGGGCGCTGCAGCGGGAATTCGGCCACGACCCCGGCACCGTGGCCGCGCACGGGGTGGCGTTCCTGCGCGGGATGGCCCAGGCGGGCGTGGCCACCACGGCCAAGCACTTCCCCGGGCTGGGCCGGGTCCGCAACAATACCGACTTCAGCCCGGGCGTCGTGGACACCGTCACCACGCAGCATGATTCCTACCTGCAGTCCTACCAGGCGGCGATCAACGCGGGCGTGCCGTTCGTCATGGTTTCGCTGGCCACGTACACCCGTATCGACCCCGCGAACCTCGCGGTGTTCTCCAGCCGGGTGATGCAGACCATGCTGCGGCGGCAGATGCACTTCGCGGGCGTCATCGTCTCCGACGACTTGGGCGCGGCCACCGCGGTGACCGGGGTCTCCCCGTCGGCCCGGGCGATCGGCTTCCTGAGCGCGGGCGGCGACCTGATCACCACGGTAAGCGCGCCGGTGGCCACCGACATGGACCGCGCCGTGCTGCAGCGGGCAGCAAGCAATGCGGCGTTCCGCAGCCAGGTCAACGCCGCCGCCGCACACGTGCTCGTAGCCAAGCAGGCCTACGGCCTGCTCCCCTGCGGCTCCTGAGCCAGACGCGGCGGTCCAGCGGCGCCGGGTCAGCCGGCGGCGGCGGTGAAGGCGGCCAGGTAGCCGCGTTCCTGACCGGCCGTGGTCGGGTGGTAGGAGTCCCCGAACGGGAACGTGACGGAGTTCAGCCAGCTGGCGGAGTCGCAGATCTCGTGCCCGGCGAAGTCGGGCCGCACGTCCGCGAAGACGTCGCCGTTACGGGCCGCCGCGGCGGCCAGGGCCAGGTCCAGGGCATCGGCTCCCCGGTCGAGCGCGGTGCGCTTGGCGGTGCTCAGGCCGATGCAGTCTGCCGACCGGGACAGATCGTACAGGTCCGGGTAACCCACGACCACGACCCTGGCCGACGGTGCACGGGCGCGGATGGCCCGCAGCGTGGCGTCGAGCCGGGCCGGCAGCGTCCCGGCGATGAACGCGTCGGCCGAGGCGACCGCGTCCTGGCACGCGTTGTCCCAGAACTCGAGCACGCAGGTCTTCATCACGTGCGAGAACCCGGCGTCGTTGCCGCCGATCGTGATGCTGACGAGGCTGGTCCGGGTGCTGAGCGCCGCCAGCTGCCCGCTGATGACCCCGGAGATGGTGGTGCCGTCGCAGGTCACCGTGGTGAACGAGGCCGTGGCGTGGTGGCGCGCCCACTGCGCCGGATAAGCGTCCGCGCTGCGCGCGCAGCCGCTCCGCGCCGATCCCTCATCGCCGGCCCCGGTACCGGCCGCATAGGAATCGCCGAGAGCCACGTACCGGACGGGCGCGGGCGCGGCCAGCAGCCGGACCGCCGGGAGCGTACGGGCGGGCGAAGTTCCGGTCACGGCCGACACCGTGGTGACCACGGCCGCGGTCAGAGCGGCCACGGCGGCCACCGTGCCCGCGAGCATCCGGGAAGCGCGCACATTCACCTCGCCGTCTGGTACAGAAAGTGACGAACTGCGTGCTTTTTCTTATACCAGCGGTTACCCAGAAGAAGCTAGTGGACACAAAATGTTACTGAAGTGACCGGGCGGAACCAGATGGGGGCGATGCACTGGCTGGGAGTACAGAGACGGTCCCGGATGAGGCCTGCCCAGGAACGGGGGCTTCGCCGGGCGCGGGCTCGGCACCCGCTGAAGCGGTCCCCGGCCGACGGGACCGGGCCCGGTGCGGCGCGGGGGTGCCCGGTGACGGCCCGGCGAGCACGTCGACCGCATCCTGCAGGCTTTCCAGGTGCCGGACGCCCGCGGGTGGCCGGGCCGGCCAGCCGGGGCCGGCGGTGTACACCCGGACCGGAGCCGCCAGCAGGGCCTGCAGGACGTCCGTCCCGGCGGTGTCGGGCCGCTGCGACCACACCACCACGGCCGCCGGCCTGGTCTCCCGCACCGCGCGGACCAGGCTCGCCGTCGGCGTCGCGGCGCCCAGCATGCGCACCGGTACCCGGCAGGCGGCGAGCGCCGCGGCCAGCGCCGCAAGCGGGAGCGAATGGTGCTCCTCCTCGGCGCAGGCCAGCAGCACCAGCATCGCGCCCGGCGCGACGGGCGGCCGCAGGGTCCGGTGCAGGCCCCCTAGCACCGCCCACGACAGGCCGTGCTCGATGTCGATGCAGTCGGGGTCGGTGTGCTGATCGGCATCGATGGCGGCGAGCGCCGGGCGGCACACCTCGTCCCAGGCGCCGATGACGCCCCGGCGGGCCAGCACACTGTCCAGGACGATCCGGCAACGTTCGGCGTCGGAGGCCCGTGCCGCGGCGACCACGTCGGCCACGTCCCGTTCGGCTGTTACGGGTTCCGTATCGCCGCCCTGAACGGTCCGGGCGGCGTCGGATGCGAGCATGCCCAGGCCGATCAGGTCCAGCATGCGGCGCAGCCGGGCGACATCCTCCTCGCCGTAGCGGCGGTAGCGGCCGGGCTCAGAGCCCTGCGGGCCGATGCCGTACCGGCGGTGCCACGAGCGCAGCGTCGACTCCGCGATGCCGAGGTGCTTGGCCACCTGCCCCGCGGTCCACGCTGACCCTGATCGTGATCCCATGCCGCCTCACATCGACCGCAGCTGGTAACGGCGCTCGGCGTAGGCGAGGTCATCCCGCTGCAGCCGGGTGGCGGCGCGCCGGATAACCGGCCGCAACGCCGGCGCCGTGGCCCGGGCGAACGCGAACCCCGGCCGGCCGGATTCGGCGATCACGGCCTCGATGACAGCGGTACGGGGCCGCCCGTCAGCGCCGCGGCCCCGTGGCGTGGCGTGGGTCTCCACCACGCTGCCGGCTCCCTCGCCGCCGGTGATCCGCGTCACCACGGTCCGCGGGCCGGGGCAGCTGAATTCGGCCTGGACCGGCACACCGAGCCCGGGCGCGACCCGGAATGTCACCGACACCAGGAACCGGTCCTCCTCTTCCGTGACGTCCACCTCACCCGGCGCGGCCAGCACAGAGAGGCGGCTGAACGAGTACGGATGGAACCACGAGCCGTGCCAGGGGCCGAGCCGGTTAGCCACGATATCGTCCGGCTCGCATACCCCCAACGAGCGTAGCCACCGAATCCACGCTGGTGCGCAGCGGAGGCCGGACGGGCACCAGCGCGGATCTGGCGGCTGGCCGCCAGCACGAACCAGTTACCGGCGGGGCGGGCCTGGCCCGCTTGACCGCCGGTGCGGCGCCGGGGCAATCCGGATACAGGTGCGATGATCGGGTGCCGGCCCCGGGGCGGAACGATTACGCTACCGGAGGGTAATGCGGGCACATGGCCGGCGCCGCAGACGGCGCGCGAACGCCATGAGCCGGAACGCGGACAGCGGGAGGAATGCAGATGCGGGCGGGTGAAACGCGGCGGCCGCCACCGTCCCTGGCGACGAAACTCGACCGGCTGTTCCAGGCCGTCCGCCCGGGAGGCCGCGGCGAGTACAGCTACCAGGAGGTAGCCGACGCCATCCGCAGCGAAGGCGGCCCCACGATCTCCGCCACCTACCTCTGGCAGCTGCGCAAGGGGCTCCGGGACAACCCGACCAGGAACCACCTCGCCGCGCTGGCCCGTTTCTTCGGCGTCAGCCCGGCCTACTTCTTCGACGACGACGCCGCAGAGGTCGTTGACGCGCAGCTCAGCCTGCTGGCGGCGATGCGCGACGCGTCGGTGCGCAGCGTGGCCCTGCGGGCGGCCGGGCTGTCGGTGGAAAGCCTGGCCGCCGTTCAGGTCGTGATCGATCACGCCCGCCGTCTCGAGGGCCTGGAACCGGATGCCGTCCCCGAAGGCCCGGACGCCGGGCGCGGGGCTGACACCGGCCCCGGCGGCCAGCGCGCGGGGCACGCCACCGGCGACGCCCCCGCCGGGCAGGACGTTCACCGGCCCGGAAGGCACCGCGATGGATAAGCTCCGGCGGCGCTGCGAGGGCCGGCTCCGGCAGATGACGCTACCGGACCCATTCGACCTGGCCGAGCTCTGCCAGACGGTGAGTTGGCGGCGGGGACGGCCGCTGCACGTACGCCGCCTCCCCGGGCCGCCTGCCCGGGCGAGGCCGTGCGGGATCTGGATCGCAACCGATGACGACGACTGGATCTTCGTCGACCAGGACACCAGCCCGCTGCATCGCCAGCACATCGTGCTGCACGAGCTGGCGCACATGATCTGCGGCCACGACGCCGCCGCGCTGCCCGAGAACGACCTGATCGGGCGGCTGTTCCCGGACCTGTCACCGGCCATGGTCAAGACGGTGCTGAGCCGCGCCAGCTACCAGTCGGAGCAGGAGCGGGAGGCCGAACTGCTCGCTTCGCTGATCCTCACCAAGCCCCAGCGGGCCGCCGCCGTCATGCCCGTCCTGGACATGTCGGACGCTGAGGCGCGGATCCTGCGGCGGGCCGGCCTGGCGCTGGGGATGGATCCATGACCCTGAGCACGATCGCCGTCACGGTGCTCTGGATCGCTGTCCTCGCCCAGTTCCCCTCGCAGCGCCACGCCCCGATCAGGCACGCGGTCTGGCTCACGATGCTGCTCCTGGCGGCGATCGGCACCCTCGACCTCACCGCGGTCGGCGCCCGGCTGGACACCGCCGCCGGGCTGCCGAACGTCGCCGACCTCGCGCAGCACGTGCTGGGCATCGTCGCCGCCACCCTGGCCTGTTACTGCGCGGTGGCGATCGTCGCTAGCGAGCAGCAGCGGGCGCGCTGGTCGGCGGCCCGGGCCACGGCCGCCGCCGCGTTCACGGTTAGCTGCCTCACCGGCTTGTTCGCTGTCTCGCCCGCGCGCACCACACCCACGAACACGGCGCTGTACGCCGACTTCCCGATGCAGTACGCAGCCCACCCGGAAGTCCTGGCCTACTGGGCGATCTTCGCGGTCTACCTCGGCACCACCTTCGTCATCATCGCCCGGCTCGCCTGGCGCTACGGCCGGACCGCCGGCCGCTCGCCGCTCGGCGGCGGCCTGCGGCTGCTCGCCGCGGGCATGGTGGCCGGGCTCACCTACCTGGGTTACGGCACCGCCGTGGTCGTCGCGCACGCGGCCGGGGTGCAGGGGCCGTTCATCCGTACCGCCCCCGGCATCATCCAGGCCCTGTTCGGCGCGCTGATCGTGCTGGTGGCCGCGGGCGGGGTGCTGCCCGCGACACAGCACTGGCCGGTGGTCCGGCAGGTATGGCTCTACCGGTCGCTGCGTATGCTCTACCCGCTGTGGGCCGGCCTGTGCCAGGCGGTCCCCGGCATCGCACTGGATCCGGTTCGGGGGTGGGCCGACCGCATTGACCCCCGTGACCTGCGGATGCGGCTGTACCGGCGGGTCATCGAGATCCGCGACGGGTACATGGCGCTGAATCCCGTCGATGTGCCCGGCATCGAGCAGACGGTACGGGCCGCGGCGGGCCGGCGCCGCTCTCGGCTACCGACGAGGCCATGGTCGCGGCGGCCACCCGCCTAGAGCTGGCCCGGCGGGCCGAACTGCGCGGGGAGGCGCGGCCCGGCAGCGGTGATCCGCGCGCGTACCGGGAGTTCGTGGCGGGCGCTGACCTGGATAGCGAGGTACGCTTGCTCCGCGTCGTGGCCGCGCACTGGCCGGTGATCTGCCTGGCGGCCGAGACCATCGAGCGCAGCTCCGGCCCGCCCCGCCGCTGACGGGCACGGGTGGCCGGATCCAGAAAGACCCTGAAGAAGGGCACTACGTCACTTTCCGGGCGCTGCGCACGGCACGACAATGCGCAACGGGACCGCTGCCCGCACGGCCGCGGGCCACGGCAGAGCGGACCAGGGCAGAACGAACCACGGGAGCTGATGATGACGTTTGATGTCGCGAACCTGTCGGCACTGGAAATTCTTGACTCGCGAGGACGGCCGACGCTGGCGGTGACCGTCCAGCTCGGTGACGGTACGGCGGCCCGGGCCGGGGTGCCCTCTGGTGCCTCCACCGGATCACGTGAGGCGGTCGAGCGCCGCGACGGCGATAAGGCCCGTTACGAAGGCAAGGGGGTCCTCGGCGCGGCCGGCGCGGTGAACACCGAGATCGCCGATCTGCTGCGCGGGCGTTCGTGGTCGTCGCTGGCCGAGGCCGATCAGGCGATGATCGATCTGGATGGCACGGCGAACAAGAGCCGGCTCGGCGCCAACGCCACGGTCGGTGTCTCGATGGCGCTGGCGCGGGCGCTGGCCGTCTCCGGCGGGGTGCCGCTGTGGCGGTGGCTGGCCCCGGCGGGGGTGGCGCCGCGGATGCCGGTGCCGCATTTCAACGTGCTCAACGGCGGTGCGCACGCGGCGAACGCGCTGGATTTCCAGGAATTCATGGTGGCGCCGCTGGGGGCGCCGTCGATGGCCGAGGCGGTCCGGGCCGGCGCGGAGGTGTACGCCGCGCTGCGCCGCGAGCTGGTCAGCCGGAAGCTGTCGGTTGGCCTGGGCGATGAGGGCGGGTTCGCGCCCGAGGTCGACGACCCCGAAGAAGTGCTGCAGCTGCTGGTCCAGGCCATCAGCGACGCCGGGTACGCGGCCGGCCCCAGCGGCGTGTCGATCGCCCTGGACCTGGCCGCATCGGAATTCCGCCAGCCGGACGGCCGCTACCGGGTCGCCGGTGACCTGGTGACCAGCGCCGGCTTGATCGAGCGGCTGGCCGGCATCGTGACGGGCTACCCGGTGCACTCCATCGAGGACGGGCTCGGTGAGGACGACGACGAGGGCTGGATCGCGCTGACGGCCCGCCTCGGCCACACGGTCGAGCTGGTCGGCGACGACAACTTCTGCACCAACCCCGCCATCATCACCGCGGCCATCGGCCGCGGCATCGCCAACGCGGCGCTGATCAAGCTCAACCAGATCGGCACCGTCACCGAGACGCTGCAGGCCATGGCGATCTGCCGGGAGGCCGGTTACCGGCAGTTCGTCTCGCACCGCTCCGGCGAGACCGAGGACTCCTTCATCGCCGACCTCACCGTCGGCACCGGCTGCGGCCAGCTCAAGTCCGGGGCGCCCGCGCGCGGCGAGCGGACCGCCAAGTACAACCGGCTCATCGAAATCGCCGCCGCAGCTCCGGAGATCCCCTACGGCATGCCCGCCTGACCGGGTCACGCCGGCGTCAATGCGCCGCCGGGCTGGGCGGGCCCGCCCGGCCCGGCGGCGACAGGGACGCCAGGCGACAGGGACGGCGGCCAGAAGAGGGCAGCGGCCAGAAGAGGGCGGCGGTCAGAAGAGGGCGGCGATGGTGAGCCCGGCCAGGGCCAGCATGACCCCGGCGGCACCCCGGCTGAGCCACTTGACCGGGATCACCTTCAGCAGGCCGCGGCCCCCGACGATGGCCAGGGTCGCCGCCACCCACAGGGCGGCGACCGCCCCGACGCCGACCGACAGCGGATCGTGGTACTTGGCGGCCAGGTTGGCGCTCAGGATCTGGGTGAGATCACCGAACTCGGCGGCGAAGACGACGGCGAAACTGGTGGCGGCGACCGGCAGGAAGGTCCGCCGCGCGCGGTGTTCGGCCACGTACTCGTCGCTGTCCACGCGCTTGTGACGCAGCAGAATGATCGCGCCCGCGACGAACAGCACGGCCACGACGATCTGCGTGGGCTTGTGCGGCAGCAGGGTCAGCAGCCCGCCCGCGGTCACGGCCAGCGCGACCTGCACGGTGAACGCCGCGGCGGCCCCGGCGAACACGTAACCGGGCCGGTACCGGCTGCCCAGGACGAGGCACGCAATAACCGTTTTGTCCGGCAGCTCAGCCGGCAGGATAATGAGGAACGACGTGATGATCGCGGCTAGGCTCATCCGCGACGCCCCTATCCGGTCGGGCCGACCGGGGGATCAGGCGGTCCTCCGGCACGGCAGCTGATCACTTCCTCGCTGCGGCCGAAGGTCTCACTCAGGCGTCACCGCCCCCGGGCACCGGGCCCGCGTACGGCGGGCCGAGATTGTCGGCGTCCCGGCGATGGAGCTACTCCCCTTCGCACGGTCATTGTACCCAGCGGCGGTCGGGAATAACTATCCCAGCCCGTCCGGCCGCGCGGGCACGATCATCTAAAGATCACCGGGGCTGAGCGCGGTCACGCCCTCGCACGGCCGTCGGAACGGGCGCCACCCGATATCCGCCCCGTTAGCATGAAGCGGAGAGCCCTCCGATCTTGGTCCGCCCTGCCGGACCGGACCGCCGGAAAGGAGCGGGATGCCCGCTGACGGTGGCCGGCCGCTGCGCGCCGACGCGCAGCGGAACCGCGGGCGCCTGCTCGCCGTGGCCGTCCGCGCGTTCTCCGAGGAGGGACCGGACGTGACACTCGAATCGATCGCCCGGGACGCGGGCGTGGGCATCGGCACGCTGTACCGCCACTTCCCCACCCGGGAGGCGCTGGTCGAGGCGGCGTACCGGAACGAGCTCGCCCGGCTGTGTGACGCGGCGGCAGACCTGCTCCGGGCGGTGCCACCGGACGAGGCGACCCGGACGTGGATGGACCGGTTCATCGACTACATGACCACCAAACGCGGCATGGCGGATGCGCTGCGCGCGGTCATCGCGTCCGGCGGGGATCCGTTCGCGCAGACCCGGGGCCGGCTTCTCGGCGCGATCACCGCGCTGCTCGGCGCGGGCGCCGCCGCCGGGATCATCCGGGGCGACGTCGACCCGGGCGACGTCCTGGCCAGCCTGAGCGGTGTGTCGCTGGCCGCCGGCGAGCCCGCGCAACGTGACCAGGCGCGCCGGATGCTGGACCTGCTCATGGACGGGCTGCGCTACCAGCAAATTTGATTACAATTAATTATTTAAATTAGCGAAACGTAATCGTACCTGGTCACAGCGCCAGCCATCCGAACTTATGATGCCTCCGAATTGGGGCCTAGAGGCGAGATCAAACGCGCGCCCAACGGCTCGGCCCGCGCTGGTCCTGGCCATCGTCCTCGCGCTGTTCATCTGGGTCGCGGGCGAGGACTTCGGCGGCATTCTCAGGGCACGCCACCGACCCGAACAGCGGCCCGCTGCTCATCCTGCTCGCCGCCGCCTACTGGCCGCCGCGCCGGGCGCCGGCGCCGGACCAGACGGCGGCGGGCGCGGCGATCTCAGTGGGCGCGGCGGGACGGTAACGGGAAGAAGCCGCTGGTCCGCCGCATGTACTCGGCGTATCCGGGCCGGTCCGCCATCCGCTGATCGGTCAGCTTCTGCCCGGTCCTGCGGACCGGCACGTACGTCATCAGCAGCGGCGCGGGCAGCGTCGCCAGCGAGATCCACCCGCCGGCGCTGATCAGGAACAGGCCCTCTGCGGTATCCCCCGCTCGATTCGGAGCGGCCGGGAGGGCGGATGGCCCGGGTTGGTCAGGCCGGCAACGGCATCGTGAGAATCGGGGCGGTGGTGGGGGTCAGCGTGCCACCGGCCGGCTCGACGGTCACGCCCAGCTCGTACCCGCGGACCAGGCCGTCCGCGAGAACCGGGATGGTCTGCCCCTTCACGGGCTTGCTGAGCAGGCCGGACGGCTTGGCGACGGACTTGCCCAGCAGCCACAGCTCGTAGACCTTGGACGGGGGCAGCGCGGGCAGCCCGGAGGTGAGCACGACCAGCTTCGCCTGAGACAGCGAGACGATCGCGGTGACGGCGCCGCCGCGGGAGGTATGGCTGGTCACGAGGCGGGCATCGGAGGCGGCCAGCACCGCCGTGATGTCGTGGTTGTGCGCCTCGGCGCTGGCCAGCTGGTTGCGGATGCTGCTGAGCTGGCTCTGCGCGTCACTGAGCTGATTGTGGGTGCCCGCGACGTCGATGCCCAGGACCACGGCTGCCGACAGGCTGACCGCGGCGACGGCCGCCGAGATCCGCGGAATCCAGGCCCGGGGGGCCCGGCGCGCCTGGCGGGTGGCCGCCCGCCGCGCGGGGCGTTCGTCGGTGAGCGGTGGCATCTGGCGGGTGCGCTCCGCCAGGGACAGGACCCGTTCGCGCATCGCGGCCGGCGGCCGTTCCGCGGTGGCCAGCGCGAGCCGGGACGCGGTCTCGCGCAGCCCGCGGACCTCCGCCGGGCAGGATGGGCAGTGGTTCAGATGACGCTCGAACTCGCCGAGCTCCTCACCCTGCAGCGCGTCAAGCGCGTAGCTGCCGGTCAGGGTGTGCAGGTCGTGGCGCTGGAGCCTCACCAGCTCACCTCCATGCAGTCGCGCATCCGGATCAGGCCGTCCCTGATTCTTGTTTTCACGGTGCCGAGGGCGACCCCGAGCAGCTTCGCCACCTGCGGATAGCTGTAGCCGCCGTAGTAGGCGAGGCGGACCGACTCACGCTGAATCTCGGTGAGCCCGTCCAGGCAGCGCCGCACGCGCTGGCCCTCGAGGCTGGCTTCGACGATGTCGGCGACGTCGTCGGGACCGCTGACCGGATCCGGCGCGGCCTTCTGCTCCCGCTGGGTCGCAGAGGCCTCGGACCGGACCCGGTCAACCGCGCGGCGGTGGGCTATGGTCATCACCCACGAAACAGCGCCGCCCTTCCCGGCGTCGAACCTGGACGCCGTGCGCCACACCTCCAGCAGTACCTCCTGCGCGACCTCCTCCGACTGCGCCGGGTCCCGGAGCACCTTCCTGATGATGCCGAAGACCGGAGCGCTCAGCTCGTCGTAGACGGCCTCGAACGCGGCGTGATCGCCGCGCGCGACACGGGCCAGGAGACCCTCCAGGGACTGGTCCCTCCCCTCCTCGGGACCAGTCCCTGGGCGGGGCTGCCGCAAGCGGTGTGCATCCATGACCCCTATTCGAAGCGGATTGGCGATCGGATGGGTCAGAAAAACACGCCAATCTGCTCCCGTCTTGGTTCCGAATCTGCATCGTGATGACGAGGCGGAGCACATCGAGCACGCGGCGCCGGCCGGCGAATGCGGGCACACGCGGCCCGGGCCCGCGGCCCGAGCGGCCCGGCCGGCTGCGCTTGATGCTGTCCGGCGGCATATCCGGCCTGCTCGCGGGGGCTGTCGCGCTGGGTGTGGCCGAGCTGATCGCCGGGCTGACCGGCCCGGCCGGCAGTCCCGTGGTGGCGGTCGGGGGCGCGGCCATCGACATGACGCCGATCCCCGTCAAAGACTTCGCGATCGCCCATTTCGGCCCGCACGACAAGACCGCGCTCACCTCCGGCATCCTCGTCCTGCTGGCCGTCTTCGCGGCCGTGATCGGGGTGCTCGCCGTGCGCTGGCTGGCGGCCGGCCTGGCCGGGCTCGTCGTCTTCGGCGCGCTCGGCGTCAGCGCGGCGCTGACCCGGCCCACCGCCGGGGCGGCCGACGTGCTGCCCACCCTGGCCGGCGTGGCCGCCGCCGCGGCCGCGCTGGTCATCCTGGTCCGCGCGGCGCGGGGCACGGGCGGCCCGGCCGCAGACACCGGCGTGGCCCGGGGCACGCCGGGCGGCCCGCCGGCCCGGGCAGGCCGGCTGGGCACGGCTGCGGGCCGGCGGCGTTTCCTGGTGGCCAGCGCGGGGGCCGCCGTAGCCGCCGCGGCGGGCGGCGGGATCGGCGACCTCCTGCTGCGCCGGTTCAACGTCACCGCATCCAGGGCACAGGTGCGGCTGCCCGCCGCGGCCACGACCGCCCCGCTGGTCTCATCCGGCACCGAGCTGCAGGTCAGCGGGCTCAGCTCGTTCTACACGCCGAACGCCAGCTTCTACCGGGTGGACACCGACCTGGTGCTGCCGCAGGTGTCGCCGGATCAGTGGACCCTGCAGATCGGCGGCATGGTGGACCGCCCCGTCGAGCTCACCTTCGCCGACCTGCTCCGGCTGCCGCTCACCGAGGCCGACATCACGCTAGTCTGCGTATCCAACGAGGTCGGCGGGCCGTACGCGGGCAACGCGCGCTGGCTCGGCGCCAGCCTCCCGGCCCTGCTCCGCCGGGCCGGGATCAAGCGGGGCGCCGATCAGGTGCTCAGCACCTCGGTGGACGGCATGACGATCTCCACGCCGGTGCCCGCCATCATGGACGGCCGCAACGCGCTGCTGGCGGTCGGCATGAACGGGCAGCCATTGCCGGTCGCGCACGGGTTCCCCGCGCGGATGGTCGTGCCGGGCCTGTACGGCTACACCTCGGCCACCAAGTGGGTCACCAAGCTCGAGGTGACCACGTTCGCGGCGCAGCGCGCCTACTGGACGCAGCGCGGGTACGCCGCCGTGGCACCGATCAGGACCGAATCCCGGATCGACGTGCCGAAGCCGCTCGCCCAGGTCAAGGCGGGACGGGTGGCGGTGGCCGGGGTGGCCTGGGCCCCGCACCGCGGCATCAAGGCGGTGCAGGTGAGCGTGAACGGCGGCCGGTGGCAGGCCGCCCGGCTGGCCAGCGCCGACGGCATCGACACCTGGCGGCAGTGGGTGTGGCCCTGGGACGCCACTCCGGGGCTGCACCAGCTCCAGGTGCGCGCGACCGACGGCACCGGCGCGACGCAGGCCACGCGACGGACCGGCGTGTTCCCCAGCGGTGCCACCGGCCAGGACTCAGTGGTGGTGACCGTGACCTGATATCCGCCGGGCCCGCATCCAGCACATCACGTAAACCGAAACACCGTTCAGGGAGACATTGTGAATCGTCGCATTCTGGCCGTATCCGCCGTCGCCGCCGGGCTCGCCTTCGGCACCGCCGCCTGCAGCAGCTCCGGCGGCACGTCGGCCTCATCCTCGTCGGCCCCGTCGTCAGGGTCGTCCTCGATGGCCTCGTCCAGCGCCTCGGCCATGCCGTCCGGGCCGGCCTCGGCGACCGACTTCGGCTCCGGCTGCGCGTCGGTGCCCTCGTCCGGGGCGGGCAGCTTCAGCGGGATGTCCACGGCGCCGGTCGCCACCGCCGCCTCCAGCAACCCGGTGCTGTCCACGCTGGTCGCCGCGGTGAAGAAGGCGGGCCTGGTGGACACGCTCAACTCCGCGTCGAACATCACCGTGTTCGCGCCGGCCAACTCGGCCTTCGCCAAGATCCCGCCGGGCACGCTGAACTCGGTGCTGGCCAACAAGGCCGAGCTCACCAAGATCCTCACCTACCACGTCGCGGCCGGCCGGTACACGCCCGCCGACCTCGCCTCCGGTAAGGCGATCAAGACGCTGGAGGGCGGGACCGTCAAGCCGGCCATGATGGGCGGCGCGTACTCGGTCAACGGGGCCCAGGTCGTCTGCGGGAACGTGCAGACCGCGAACGCCACCGTCTACATCATCAACACGGTCCTGATGCCCCCGTCGTCCTGACCGTTGCCGACGCCGGCGCTGGCCCGGGCCGCGGGGCCGGGCCAGCGCCGGTTTCCGCTGGCCGCCGCCCGGCTCGCCCAGCGCCGGTTTCCGCTGGCCGCCGCCCGGCTCGCCCAGCGCCGGTTTCCGCTGGCCACCGCCCGGCTCGCCCAGCGCCGGTATCCGTCCGGGCTCGCCCAGCGCCGTGCTGCTTTGCTGAGCGGCTCCGGCTGGCCTCCCCAGCGCTACTGGCAGAGAAACTACTGGCAGAGAAACTGTCACATGTGACCCAAAACTCTGCCCATAGCCAAAACTCTGCTCGTAGGCGGGAGGGGTACTGGGCCCAGCGCCGGGATCCGCCCGGCCGGGGTGGGCTCCAGTTTTGCCATTAGGAAACTATTCGTCTAGTTTCTATAAGAGGCAAGCCGGAGGACCGGAGGAGATGTCATGAGCACGGCACAGCTTTCGACCACACAACTCGGCTCGACCGGAATGGAGATCACCCGGGCGGGCTTCGGCGCCTGGGCGATCGGCGGCGGCGGCTGGGAGTTCGGCTGGGGGCCGCAGGATGACGGGCAGTCCATCGCCGCCATCCACCGGGCGCTGGACCTCGGCGTCAACTGGATCGACACCGCGGCCGGGTACGGCTTCGGCCGCTCGGAGGAGGTCATCGGGCGCGCGCTGGAGGGCGTGGACCAGCGGCCGTACGTGTTCACCAAAGCGTCGCTGGTGGAAGGGCCCGGGCGGCGGGTCATCCACAACCTGACGCGGGACTCGATCTGGCGTGAGGCGGAAGCCAGCCTGAAGCGGCTGCGCGCGGACGCGATCGACCTATACCAGATCCACTGGCCCAACCCCGAGCCCGACATCGAGGAAGGCTGGACGGCCCTCGCCGAGCTGAAGGAACAGGGCCTCGTCCGGCACATCGGGGTCTCGAATTTCAGCGTGGCCCAGCTCCGCCGGATCGGCGCGATCGCGCCGGTGGAGACGCTGCAGCCACCCTACTCACTGATCGACCGCGGCGCGGAGGCCGAACTCCTGCCGTACTGCGAGGAGGCCGGGATCGGTGTCATCGTCTACTCCCCGATGGCGTCCGGCCTGCTGACCGGCGCGATGACGGCCGAGCGGATCGCCGGGCTGCCCGACGACGACTGGCGTAAGCACGACGCCCGCTTCACCGGACCGCAACTGTCCCGGCACCTCGCGCTGGTCGGGCGGCTCACCGCCGTGGCGGGCCGGCACGGCACGACGCCCGGCGCGGTGGCGGTCGCCTGGACGCTGCGGAACCTGGCGGTGGACGGCGCGATCGTCGGCCTGCGGCGGCCCGATCAGGCCAGCCTGATCACCGCGGCCGCGAGCCTGACCCTCAGCGACGAGGAGATCCGCGAGATCGCGGGCTAGGCTACGCACACCGCGATGCCGCGGCGCCGTCCGGCGCCGCGACCCGACTGGACGGGGGGCCTGAGCTGACAACCGAGCCGCCCAGGCCCGGCCGGCCGCGCAGCGAAAAGGCCCGCACCGCGATCCTGCAGGCGGCCACGGACCTGCTGCTGGCGCACGGCCTGGCCGGGGTGAGCATGGACACGGTGGCCGAGCGGGCCGGGGTCAGCAAGGCCACGATCTACCGGTGGTGGCGCTCCAAGGAGCTGCTCGCGCTGGACGCGCTGTTCGAGGAGTCGGCGGCCAGCCAGCCCCGCCAGCCCGACACCGGCACGTTGCGGGGTGACCTGCTGGCGCTGCTGCAGCCGTGGGCCCGGCTGGTCACCAGCCGGCCGTACGGACGGCTGATCGCCGCGCTGGTGACCCAGGCGCAGACCGATCCGGCCTTCGGCCAGGAGTACCGGGCCCGGTTCGTGGAGCCGCGCCGCGCCGAGGCCCGCGTGATCCTGCGCCGCGCCATCGACCGGGGCGAGATCCCGGCGGCCACCAAGACCGAGGTGGTCCTCGACCTGCTCTACGGGCCGCTGTACCACCGGCTGCTGCACGGCCACGCGCCGCTGGACGAGGCGTTCACCGCCGACGTGGTGGACACCGTGCTGGCCGGGCTGGGCTGACCATGCGGGCCGGGCCGAGTTGGGCTGGCCCGGCTGGGCTCAGCAGCGGCTCAGCGGGGAATGCGGGCCAGCATCACGGTGACGTCGTCGTCGTGGCGCAGCGAGTCGATCAGCGTGTCACAGGTGTCGGCAAGCGCCCCGTGCTCACCGGAGATAGCCGTGCGCAGCGCCAGGATGCCCCGCTCGAACGACCGGGTCCGGCTCTCCACCAGCCCGTCGGTGTACAGCGCCAGGACCGTACCCGGCGACAGCTTGATCCGGGCCTGGCCGAACAGCCCGCCGCCCAGGCCCACGGGCATGCCGGCCGGCAACGGCGGGACGTAGGTCCGGCCGTCCGGCAGCGCCACCACCGGTGACAGGTGACCGGCCAGCGTCATCGTGCACGACCCCTCGGCGGGGTCGACGACCGCGTAGACGCAGGTCGCGCAGGTGCCACCGGTCAGCGCGGCGGCGCTGCGGTCCAGCCGCCCCATCATCTCCGCCGGGGGCAGGTCGAGATCGGCCAGCGCGTGCGCGGCCGCCCGCAGCTGCGCCAGCAGCATCACCGCGGCAGACCCGTGCCCCATCACATCCCCCACCACGAGGCCGGTCCGCATCCCGGGCAGCGTGACGATGTCCCACCAGTCGCCGCCCACCACCTCGCCGGGAGCCGGCGTGGAACGCCAGGCGACCTCGACCCGGCCGGGAACCGGCGGCGGCGCAGGGACCAGACCCTCCTGCAGCGCCCGGCTGTCCCGCCGGTGCCGGGCGAACTCGGCGGCGTGCGCGATCCCGGTCCCGGCCCGCCCGGCCAGATCGGCGATGGCCGCGACGTCGGCGTCGGTGTACGGGCCGCGGCCGCTGCTTCGCGACGTCACCACCACTCCGGTCACGTCGCCGGCCGCGGTGAGCGGCACCGCGAGGAACGCGGAGTGGTGGGAGAGAAGCTCCCGGCCCGCGGGCCGGACCCGCTTAATCGTCACCGCGTCCGGCCCGCCGAACCGCTGCGGGGTGCCGCTGGTCAGGCACGCGCCGTAGGGCGAATCCACCGGGAAGGCGAATACCTCGCCCGCCGGCAGCACGGTCTCGATCGGGTGGCCGTCCCACTGGACGAACCGGCTGGCCAGCCTGCGCGTCACGATCTGCCCGTTGTTACTGCCGTGCCCGCGCTCCAGGAGGAAGGCCGCTCCCCCGTCCGAGAGCTTCGGCACGATCATTTCCATCAGCAGCCCGGCGATGTCGGCCGGGTCGAGGGTGACGCCGAGCCACCGCCCGTCGCCGCCCATGGGGCTGGCGCGGCCCGGGGAACTGGCCCTCACGGCTCCCCCGGTTTACGCGCGACCCCGCCCAGCGTGTCGACGTGGACTGGGGGGAACGGAGCCGGATCGGGGCGCCATTCCGGCAGCGGGACGATGCCCGGGGGACCAGGTCCAGGCCGTCGAAGAAGCCGGCGATCTGCTCCGGGGTCCGCAGCTGGTAGGGCACCGCCCCGGTTTTCGCGTAGCTCTCCCCCGCCGCGATGTGCGCCTCGCCCACCCGGACGCTGTCGGCGAGCGCCAGGTAACTGCCCGGCGGGAGAGGGCCCAGCAGCCCGCGCACCACCGATCGCGCGGCCTCGTACTCGCTGATGTGGCCGAGCACGCCCATCAGCAGCAGAGCCACCGGCTGGGCCAGATCCAGCGTCTGGGCCGCGGCCTTGATGATGTCGTCCGGATGGTGCATGTCGGCGTCGACGTAATCACAGGCGCCCTCCGGGCGGCTGGACAGCAGCGCCCGGGCGTGCGCGAGCACGAGCGGGTCGTTGTCGACGTAGACGATCCGGCTCTCCGGCGCCACCCGCTGGGCGATCTCGTGCGTGTTGTCGACGGCCGGGAGGCCGGTCCCGACGTCGAGGAACTGGCGGATACCCACCTCGCCGGCCAGGTACCGCACGGACCGGGCCATGAAGTACCGCCCGGCACGCGCGGTGTCCACGATGCCGGGGTAGATCTCGCGGTACCGGTCCCCGGCCTCCCGGTCCACCGGATAGTGGTCCTTGCCGCCCAGCCAGTAGTTCCAGATCCGGGCCGAATGCGGCACGGTGGTGTCGATCTTCAACCTGGTCGGCCCCTCGCGCCCGGGACGGTCGTCGGTCACGGTGAAACTCCCGATGAGATGACGGTAGCGGTGTTTCGGTAACCCGGGAGATGCCTACCCGGGCCGGCTCATTTATGCGTTATTCATACATCTGAGCAATGCCGGCCGCCTGCGTATAAGCTGATGTTTCCGGGCCGGCCGGTTCCCGCCCTCGCCGCACGGCCACCCCGCCCCCCGCGGCTTGTTGCTCTTTTGCAATGGTAACGGTGAAATCATGCGCGCGAGCACCAGCATATTGCGCCTGCAACCGTTTGTGGTTTTCTTCTGGAGTACCCCGGCATTTGTCATTATGGTTCCTCGCACGGCCCGGATGCCTTCCGGGCGGGGTACCGTCCCGGCCAGTCCCGTTCGGGGATATGAACGGCCGGCCAGCCCGGCGGCGCGTTCGCGGCGCGCGGGGCGGTCAGGTCAGCGCCGGCACGATCTCGGCCGCGAACCGCTCCAGCTGCGCGGCCTCGTCGAACAGCGCGGTGAGCAGGATCAGCCCGGCGCCCGCGGCCGCGACCTCGCGCAGCCCGGCCACGCAGGCCTCCGGGGGGCCGAGGACCGCGACCGGCAGCAGGCGCGACCCGAAGGCCTCACCGTAGACGTCGATCAGCGCGGCGGCCATCCGCTCCCGCGCCCGCCCGGCGTCCTCGTCCACCGTGACGTAGACGCGCTTGGCCACCGGGAACGAGTCGGGGTCCGTGCCGCGTTCGGCCAGCGCCGCGCGGAGGACCAGGACCTGCTCGGCGAACCGGGCCGTCGTCGTCGACCCGGCGCCGAAGAACCCGTCGCCGATCCGGGCCGCCCGGCGCACCGCGGCCGGCACGCTGCCGCCGATCCACACCGGCGGGTAGGGCTTCTGGAACGGCTTCGGTTCCATGGTCGCCCGGTCCAGCTGCCAGAACTGCCCCTTCAGGGTGGCTTCCGGCTGAGTCCAGCACGCCTTCATGACCGCAAGGCCTTCGGTGAACCGCGTCACCAGATGGTCCGGGCCGATGCCGAATGCGCCGAACGGCCGCTCGTGCCCGCCGGTGCCGAACCCGGTCTCGATCCGGCCGCGGCTGAGCTGATCGAGCGTGGCGATGCTCTTGGCCAGCTGAACGGGCTGGTGCAGCGGGCTGACAAACACGGAGCAGCCGATCCGCAACCGGGAGGTGCAGGCGGCCGCGAACGTCATCGTCTCCAGCGCGCCCAGCCGCGGCGACGGGCCCAGCACCTGCTCCTGGGTCCAGGCGCTTTCGAAGCCGAGTTCCTCGGCGCGCGTCAGGTAGGCCGCGAAGGCGCCTGGGTCGAAGCCCCCATCGGGGCATTCCTGCGGGATCGAGATCGCAAATCGCACGAGTCCGACCCTAGTCCGTCCGGCGGTGCCGGGGCTCCTGGTGAGCCCCGGCACCGGCCCCCGTCAGACGCTCTTCTGGTAGGAGCGGAACGTCGCGACCGAGATGGCCACGCACACCACGGCGAGGGCCAGCAGGCCGCCGCCGCGGATGGCCACCGCGGCCCAGTCGGGGTTCGCGTTCAGCGCCGCCCGGCCCGCCTGCACCGCCCAGTTGAGCGGGTTGCAGCGGGCGATGCCCTGCATCCAGCCGGGCATCAGCGTGGCCGGCAGGAACGCCGACGACAGGAACGTGAGCGGCAGCATGAAGAACACGTTGATGCCGATGATCGCCTCACGCTGGCGGACCAGCATGCCGACGGTGTTCGACAGCGCCCCGAAGACCGCGCCGATCAGGATGGACACGACGATCACGATCAGAGCGCCGCCGGCCCCGCCCGCGTAGTGCGCCCCGCCGGCCAGGCCCAGCAGCAGGATGATGACCGTCTGGACGGTGGTGGTCACCGCCTGCTCGACCACGTTGGCGTTCATCAGCGCGACCCGGCGGGCGGGCGAGACCAGGAAGCGGTTCAGCGTGCCGCGGTCGATCTCCTCCATCGCGTTCATCCCGGCCCACATGTTGCCGTTCATCGCGCTCATCGCGACGATGCCGGGGATTAGATAGGCCAGGTAGGAGCCGCTGGCGCCGAAACCGGGAATATCGATGACCTGCCGGAACAGCTGGCCGAACAGGTACAGCCAGATCGCCGGCTGGATCAGGCCGACGGCGATGAACGCGGGCTGGCGCAGCACCGCGTGCAGCCGGCGCCCGGACAGGTACCAGGTGTGCCGCAGCGTGGTCCCGAGGCGGCCGGTCCGGTCCGTCCCGGGCACGGCGGCGGGGACCGGAGCGGTGGTGAGCTGGGTGGTGGTCATGACTGGTTCGCCTCCATCTCGGGCAGGCCGGATGAGTAGCGGTGCCCGGTGTGCCGCAGGTACACGTCGTCCAGCGACGGCCGGGCCACCGTCACCGAGGCCGCGGGCGCGCCGGCCCGGTCCAGGGCGGCGAGGATGCCCGGCACGGCGGCCGCGCCATCGTCGCTGCGGGCGCTGATGTTCCGGCCGGAGACCCGCAAGTCCCGGACCCCCGGCAGCTCGCGCAGGGCCTCGCGGGCGCGCGCCGGATCGGAACCGGGCGCCAGTTCCAGGTGCACGGCGTCCCCGTGCAGGTCACCCTTCAGCTCGTCCGGGGAACCCTCGGCTACCACACGGCCGTGGTCGACGATCGCGAGCCGGTCGGCGAGCCGGTCGGCCTCTTCCATGTAGTGCGTGGTCAGCAGGACCGTCATGCCCTCGCCGCCGGCCAGCCGGGCGATCTCGTGCCACATTGCGGTCCGCGCTTCCGGGTCGAGGCCGGCTGTCGGCTCGTCCAGGAACAGGATTTGCGGGCGGTGCACCAGGCCCAGCGCCACGTCGAGGCGCCGCTGCATACCGCCGGAGTACGTCTTGACCAGGCGCCCGGCCGCGCCGGTCAGGTCGAAGCGGTCCAGCAACTCGTCGGCGCGGGCCTTGACGGCCGCGCCGCGCATGCCGAACAGGTGGCCCTGCAGAATGAGGTTCTCCCGCCCGGTGGCCATGGGGTCACTGCCGGAGTTCTGCGCGACGACGCCGATCACCCGGCGCACCTGCTCTGGCTGGCTGAGCACGTCGAGCCCGTCGACGACGGCCGTCCCCTGGGTGGGCCGCGCCAGGGTGGTGAGGATCTTGATGGTGGTGGACTTCCCGGCCCCGTTCGGGCCGAGGAGGCCGAACACCGAGCCGCGGGGAACGGCGATGCTGAGCCCGTCGAGGGCGCGGACGCCTCCCTTGCGCCCGCGTACCGGGTAGACCTTGACGAGGCCGTCCGCCTCGATGGCGTTGCTGGTCCTCCCGGGCGGGTTACCCGGGCTGGCCGCGGCTGACGCGGCGTGGCTGGCCACGGTAGATGGCATGACAGTACTGCTCCTCCGGTCGCTGATTCGTGGCTGCGCCCGGCCGGCCGGCGGAGACATCCCAGGTAACCTGGTAATGCCGCATTGCCAGCTATCGGCTTGGCGGTGTTGCGGCCCCGGCCCGGTGCTCCGGATCTTGGCGGTGAGGGGGCACCTGCCGGGGTGTCTTTTGCTGCTATCGGCTGCTATTGGCTGCTACCGGGTGCATTGACCTCCCCGTCGGATCGTCGTGGGCGCTGCGCCTCCCGCTGCATCAGAACGGCCTGGTCCGCCCGGGCCCAGTCGGTACCGGCCAGCTCCTGGGGGAATTCGCCCGTCTCGTGCCAGGTCCGCCAGAACTTCAGGTCCGGGAACGTGCCGTCGGCCAGTTCCGTCATCAGCCCGCGGACCCACTCGCCCTCGGCCCGCTTCATCGCGAGCCCGTACTCGGTCTCCAGCAGGAACAGCCGGGGCAGACGATGGCTGACGGCGTGGTCGATGATCCCGGTGGTGGCCGCGATCTCGATCTCCAGCGCCTGCAGCCGTTCCGCCAGCAGCCCGGCCAGCTCGTCCGGATGGATCACCGCCATCAGCGAGAGCACCGAGGTAAAGACCGGATACTCCTTGACCGGCTCGCTGATCAGCTCACGGAGCCGATCCTCCAGCTCGCGCTGTCCCTCCTCGGTGATGTGGTAGACGGTCCGCTCGGGGCGATGGCCCGCCCGCGCGGTGCCCTCCGGCTCGACCAGGCCGCGGCTCTCCAGGTCCTGCACGACGGTGTAGAGCGAGCCGTACCGGATCTTGATGGAGTCGTCTTTCCCGCGGTGCTTGAGCAGCCGCGCGATCTGGTACGGGTGCGCCGGCCCGCTCATCAGCATGGCCAGCACGGCCAGAGCGAGCGGGCTGGTGAGCTTGCGCCTCCGTGCCATCGCTGTTCCGCCTCGCGTCCGGGGTTGGAGTTATCCTGATCCGTATATTCGGGTACGAGTATACGGAGAGGAGTGTCGCGATACAAGTTATATCGCGAGTTGGTTTTCCTGGAAAGACCGCCGGGCCGGTGTCCTGGCAGCGGGCGCTCCGCTGGCGGGACGAGGCCCGGCCGCGGCACGCCCCCGCGCGACGTCCCCGCGCACCGCCGGCGTCACACCACCCCCCGTGGCAGCCGGCGCTGAAACAGGAACCCACCGGAAGGCGGCGTGAACCGCGCTGGAGGAATCCCCGTCGTTCACGACGGGGAGGACGTCAAACTTGTAATCAGCCGGTGGTGACGCCGCAATCAACCCGACGGACGATGCCCCGATCGCCGATCCGGGCGAGGCTTGAGGAGCTCCTTAAGGATTGCGAGGGAATCCATGGTGCTCACATCTGAGACATTCAATGACGGCGTCAAGGCCACGCCGGCCGCACACTGCATAGATCTGTGCAAGACGTACGGGGCGGGACAGACCGCTGTGCAGGCCCTGGCCAGCATCAACGTGACGTTCGAGCGGGGCCGGTTCACGGCCGTGATGGGCCCGTCGGGGTCCGGGAAGTCAACGCTCATGCACTGCATGGCGGGCCTGGACCGGCCCACGTCGGGGCAGACGTTCGTCGGCGACCTGGACATCGGGAGCCTGGATGATGCCGGGCTCACTCGGCTGCGGCGGGACCGGATCGGCTTCGTCTTCCAGTCCTTCAACCTCATCCCGACGCTGACCGCAGCCGAGAACATCACCCTGCCCGCTGCCCTGGCAAGTGCGAAGGTCGACCGGGAGTGGCTCGATTACCTGGTGAAACAGCTGGGGATCGGCGACCGGCTGACGCACCGCCCCGGTGAGCTGTCGGGTGGCCAGCAGCAGCGCGTCGCGTGTGCCCGGGCGCTGATCAACCGGCCAGACCTCGTCTTCGCCGATGAGCCCACGGGCAACCTGGACTCCAATTCCTCCGCAGACCTGCTGGCGTTCCTCCGGCGGTCGGTGCAGGAACTCGGCCAGTCGATCGTCATGGTGACGCACGACCCGCGGGGGGCCGCGTACGCGGACCGGGTCCTTTTCCTGGCCGACGGGACCGTGGTGGGTGAGCTGGAGACGCCGACCGCCGATTCGGTCCTGGAGCGGATGCGGACCCTGGGGGCCTGACATGCGGAACGTGACCATCAAGGGCCTCTTGGCTCACAAGCTCCGGCTGGCGCTGACCGCGCTGGCGATCGTGCTCGGAGTGACCTTCATCTCCGGGACGTTCGTCTTGACCGACACCTTGCACAACACGTTCTCCGTGCTGTTCGGCAACGTCTACCAGAAAGTGGATTTCCAGGTCCGCGGCGTCGCGCAGCTGGGCAGCGGCGCGAACGCGATGCGCAATGAACTGCCCGAGTCGCTGCTGGCCACGATCCGCGGCGTGCCCGGCGTCGGGGCCGCGGAGGGCGATGCCGACGGCTACGCCCAGTTCGTGGCGCACGACGGCAAGGCGATCCAGACCGGCGGCGCGCCGACCCTCGGCGTAAGCTTCGATCCCGATCAGCAGGTCTCCGACCTGCGCATTGTCGCGGGCGGCCCGCCGGTGACCGGCACTGACGTGGTGATGGACGCCGGGACGGCCCAGAAGTACGACTTCAGCGTCGGGCAGCGCGTCCGCATCCTTTTTGCCGGGCCGCCCCGGACGTTCACCATCACCGGCATCGCCCAGTTCGGGACGGCGGACAACCTCGCCGGGGCGACCCTGGCCGCGTTTACGCTGCCGACCGCGCAGGCCGTGGCCCAGGAGGTGGGCCGGCTCGATGACATCAACGTGGTGACCGCCCCCGGCGCCAGCAAGCCCGCGGTCCAGCGAGCCATCGCCAGCGTCCTCCCGGCCAGGGTGGAGGTGGTCACCGGGCAGACCGTGGCGAACGAGAACACCAGCTCGGTCAACCAATCGCTGTCGTTCTTCTCCACGGCGCTGCTGGTCTTCGCTTTTATCTCGCTGTTCGTGGGCGGGTTCACCATCTTCAACACCTTCTCGATCATCGTCGGGCAGCGGACGCGGGAGCTGGCCCTGCTGCGGATCGTCGGCGCGAGCCGCCGTCAGGTGTTCGGTTCCGTGCTCACCGAGGCGGCCATCACCGGGCTCGTCTCCTCGGTGATCGGCCTGGGCCTCGGCGTGCTGGCCGCGCTCGGGCTGCAGGCGCTGCTGCGCGGGTTCGGGATCACGCTGCCCCCGGGATCGCTGGTGTTCGAGCCGCGGACCGTGCTGGTGGGGCTGGCCGTCGGTACCGGCGTGACGGTTGTGGCCGCGGTCGGCCCAGCCCGCAACGCCGTGCGCATCCCGCCGGTCGCCGCTCTGGATGACCGTCCGCCCGACAGCGGCGTCTCGCTCCGGCGCCGGTTCGCCTGGGGCACGGCGCTGACCCTGGCCGGCGCACTCCTGCTGGCCATCGGGCTGGCCAAGCCGGCTATCCAGCTCGTGGGCGTGGGCGCGGTGTGCATCTTCGTCGGTGTCGCCATGCTTGCCCCCGCAGTCGCCCGCCCGCTAGCCAGCGCGATAGGGCGCCCGCTGGCCGGGTTGCTCGGGGAACCAGGCAAGCTCGGGCGGGAGAATTCCATGCGCAGTCCCCGGCGCACCGCCCAGACGGCCTCGGCGCTCATGGTCGGCCTGGCCCTGGTCGCGGCGATATCGGTGTTCGGCGCCTCGGTGTCCAGATCGGCCACGAGCAGCGCGGATCAGGCGATCAGCGCCGGCCTCATCGTGACGGCGAGCGGGTCGGGGCAACTCAGCAATTCGGTGCCGGCCACGGCATCGGCCGTGCCGGGCGTCACCGCGGCCACCACCGTCTACCGGTCACAATTCGAGCTGCGGAATACGCTGGCCACGCTCACCGCGGTGTCGACAGCGCACCTGGCCGACACGCTGATCCTGCGCATGACCGCGGGCACCCCGGCCGCCCTCGCCCAGGGAGAGCTGCTCATCGACTCCACCACCGCGAAGTCGAAGCACCTGTCGGTCGGCGGCACCGTCCCGGTCAAGTTCGCGGAGACGGGTTCTTCCGTGCTGCGCATCGGCGGGATATACGAGGCCAACGCCCTGATCGGCAGCTACCTGGTCAGTGCCGGGTTCTTCGCCGCCCACTACAGCAACCCGTCGCTGGCTGCGCTGCTGCTGGGCACCAATGGCCGCGGCACCGTGACGAAGGACGTCACCAGCGCCCTGGCCCCCTATCCGAACGTGGTGGTCCAGACCAGGGCTCAATTCGACCAAGCCCAGGTCGCTAACGTCAACCAGGTGCTCGGGCTGGTCTATGCGCTGCTCGCGCTGGCGGTCATCATCGCGCTCATCGGGATCGTGAACACGCTCATGCTCTCGGTCTTCGAGCGCACCCACGAGATCGGCCTGCTCCGGGCGGTCGGCATGAAGCGGCGCCAGGTCCGGGTCATGATCCGGTCCGAAGCGGTCATCCTCGCCATCTTCGGCGCCATCATCGGGATCATCATCGGCACCGGCATGGGCATCGCGCTGGTCTCCTCGCTGAAACAGCAGGGCATCACCAGCACCGTCGTGCCCGCGTCCAGACTCGTGATCTTCCTCGTGCTCGCCGCCCTGCTCGGCCTGGTCGCCGCCAGCTGGCCCGCCCGTCGCGCCGCCAAACTGGACGTGCTGGCCGCCATCGCGGCCGAGTAGCGCACTCAGTTAACTGCTGAGAGCGATCATGTCAGTCGTCTCGGTAACATCTCCTTCCGGCGCCGGACGCACGGCGGCACGAGAATTCAGCCACGCCGACGTCGAACAGATGTTTGACACGTGATCTTATGTCCGACAGGGTTGAGATCACGTCATCGAACGATAGCCAGACCGGGAGGAGCCGATCGTGGGGCAGAAGACCGTCCGATTCAGCGATCTGAGCGGACAGCTCATCACCGAGGACGACGCGCTGGCGCGCATCGTCGTGCACGACCACCCCGAGCTCGGGGACAGCCCGGTCGAGATTGAGGCCCTCGTCGACGAGGCCGCCATCATCGAGAAGGCCGCGCTGCGGGTGGCCATCGTTGAGCTGCATCTTCCCGGCGAGGACGAGCCACGCCGGGTCGTCGTCGACGTGGCGGCCTTTGACGGCCTGGCCACCGACACGCCGATGAGCGAGTTGCTCATCACGGCCCGGCCGGCTCGCCCGGCGCGGCGCCCGGCCAAGGCGGCCGCCTCAGCCCCGGCGGGAAACACCGGGCGGGTCAACTACGCGACCCTCGAGCACGCCGGCGAGCCGCACAAGGGGAAGACCACCGACGCGGAGAAAAAGCTCGTCCGCGACCACTTCGACGAGATCAACGACCGGCTCGTGGCCCAGGGGATGCGCACGATCAGCCTGACCGACCCCGAGCACGTCGAGCGCTACGGCCTGCAGGACATGGCCGGCGAGCTGGCCGGCGAGCAGGAGGCGCTGCCGATCCGGGAGCTGACGAGCGAACGCGCGGAGGACGCGCTGACCGACGAGGACGAAGAGACCGAGCTGGCCAGCTAGACCGCTCACCGCCGGGCCGGGCACGGCGGCTGGGCGTGCTACCAGGTTGTCCGCTGGTGCGCCGGCCTTGAGGCCGGTGGTGAAGGGGGCGGGGGTAAGCCGGGACGCCCGGGGGCCAGGCCGGCTAGCTGCCCGGCGTCAGCTACTCAACGCGTCAGCTACTCAATAAGGGACGGCCGCTCGCCGGACGGCGCCTGGTCAACCGTGCTGACGATGGCGAACGACTCGGGCGGCATCTTCAGCACCCGCCCCGCGTGGGTCACCTCCGCCGACGCCAGCAGCACCACGCCGACGTGCCGGTCCAGGCGGACGTTGTCGACCTCACCGGCCAGGTTGCACGCCAGCCGCAGGTCGCCCCGGTGCAGCACCAGCCACCGGCTGCCGGGGCCGGTATCGATGGTGAACGCGTCCAGCCTCGGGTCGGCCAGTTCCGGGTACTCGTGCCGCAGCGCGATCAGGCCGCGGTACAGCTCCAGCATGAACCGGTGATCCGGGACGGACAGCTCCTTCCAGTTCAGGGTGGACCGCTCGACGGTGGCCGGGGACATCGGGTCGGGGACGTCCTGCTCGCCCCAGCCGTGCTCGGAGAACTCCGCCCGGCGCCCGTTACGTACGGCCTCCGCCAGGCCCGGGTCGGGGAAGGACGCGAAGAACTGCCACGGGGTGCTGGCCGCCCACTCCTCGCCCATGAAGAGCATCGGCGTGTAGGGCGAGCAGAGCAGGATCGCCGCGCCGCAGGCGAGCCGTCCCGGGCGGACGGTCGCCGACAGCCGGTCGCCCTCGGCCCGGTTGCCGATCTGGTCGTGATTCTGCAGGTAGCTGACGAACTGGTAGCCCGGGATCCGTTGCGTGTCCACCGGACGGCCGTGCGTCCGGCCACGGAACGACGACCAGGTGCCGGCGTGGAAGTACGCCGACCGGAGGGTGGCCGCGAGGGCGCCCGGTGCGGCGAAGTCCCGGTAGTAGCCCTGCGTCTCGCCGGTCAGCGTGACGTGCAGCGCGTGATGGATGTCATCGCACCACTGGGCGGTGAGCCCGTACCCGCCCGCTTCGCGGGACGTGATCAGCCTCGGGTCGTTCAGATCTGATTCGGCGATCAGGGTGAGCGGCCGGTGCACCCCGGCGGCCAGCGCGTCAACGTCGGCGGCCAGTTCCTCCAGCAGCGGCAGCGCCCGGTGGTCCTCGATCGCGTGCACCGCATCGAGACGGAGCCCGTCCACGTGGAAGTCCCGCAGCCAGCCCACGGCGTTGTCGATCACGTAGCGGCGGACCTCATCGGAGCCGGGGCCGTCCACGTTGAGCGCGGCCCCCCACTGGTTCGAGCCGGCGAAGTACGGGCCGAAGCGGTACAGGTACGCGCCGGACGGGCCGATGTGGTTGTAGACGACGTCCAGCACCACGCCGAGGCCGCGCTCGTGGCAGGCGTTCACGAACCGCTTGAACCCGTCCGCGCCGCCGTAGGGCTCGTGCACCGCCCCCCACAGCACCCCGTCGTACCCCCAGCCGGCGGTGCCGTCGAACGCGTTGACCGGCATCACCTCAACCAGGTCGACGCCGAGGCCGGTCAGGTAGTCGAGCCGCTCGATGGCCGCGTCGAACGTCCGGCCGGGCGTGAACGTGCCGATGTGCATCTCGTACAGCACGGACCCGGGCAGCGCGCGCCCCGTCCAGGCGCCGTCGGTCCAGCGGAACGCGGAGTGATCGTAGCTTCGCGACGGACCGAACACCCCCTCCGGCTGCCACTGCGAGCGCGGGTCCGCCAGCGGGGTGTCGTCATCGTCGAGCAGGTAGGCGTAGTCGGTACCCGGCAGGAGCGGCTCGGGCGGGTGCCACCAGGCGTGGTCGTCCCGGGTCATCTCGAAGGTCTGGTCGTTTGCGCGCAGCCGGACCAGTCCAGGGTCCGGCGCCCATACCGGGCCGGCACGCCACGGGCCGGAGGTCACAGGTCACCTCGCACGAGAAGAGCGACGGGGTAACGGCTGAGCAGGTCCGCCAGCAGCGGGGCCTGGCCATCGACGGGCTGGCCGCCGACGACGTCCGTCCAGCCGGCGCCGCCGGGCAGCGGCAGTACGGTGCCGCGCCAGCCGCCGTCTCGCTGCAGCCCGATGGGAAGGCGGGTGGCCACGGCGACGAGCCGGTCACCGCCCCGCGCGAACGCGACCGCGTGGCCGGCGGCGGGGCCCTCGGCGGCCAGCGCGCGGTACCCGCCGAACAGCGCGGGCTGGTCCAGGCGGAGCCGCAGCACCCGCGTCACCACCAGCAGCTTGGCCGCGCCGGATTCGTCCACGCTGGGCAGCCAGCCGCCGTCGATGCGGGCCAGCAGCTCCCGGCGCCGGCCGAAGTCGACCGGGCGGCGGTTGTCCGGGTCGACCAGCGACAGGTCCCACAGTTCGCTGCCCTCATACATGTCCGGCACGCCGGGCATGGTGAGCTGGACCAGTTTCTGGCCCAGCGAGTTCGACCAGCCGGCGTCCCGCACCCGGGCCACGAACTCCCCGACGTCAGCGGCCAGCGCGGCGTCGCCCAGCACCGCCCCGGGCCAGGCGGCCACGGCCGCGTCGAACGTCGCGTTCGGCTCCGTCCAGCTGGTGGCGATCTTGGCTTCCCGGGACGCCTTCGCCAGGTACCCGCCCAGCCGTTCCGGGGTGATCGGCCACGCGCCGACCAGCGACTGCCAGGCGAGCAGGTTCAGCGTCGGCTCGGGCAGCCGGGCCCGGCCCGACCACCGGCGCACCGCGGCGGCGAACTCGGCGGGCAGCTCGGACAGCACGGCCAGCCGGGCCCGCACGTCCTCCGACCGCTTGGTGTCGTGGGTGGACAGCGCGGTCATCGACCGCGGGTACTCCTCCGCCGCCCGCCCGGCCCGGCGGTGGAACTCCTCCGGCGGCACGCCGAACCGCCCGGGGTCCCCGCCGACCTCGTTCAGCGCGACGAACCGGTTGTACCGGTAAAAGACCGTGTCCTCCACGCCCTTGGCCATCACCATCGCGGCGGTCTGCTGGATCCGCTCGGCCAGCTCTCCGTCCGGGTCGGCGGTCATGCGCCGCACAAGCGTCCCGATCGGGCCGGCCAGGCCCGGCTCGCGGCCCGACGCCGCGGCGGCCGCTTCCTGCAGGGCATTCGTTTCACCGTCGGCGAGGTAGGAGCGGTAAACGGGGAAGCTGGCCAGGAGCTCGATGACCCCGGCTTCGGCCCGTTCGGGATCAATCTGCTCGTCGCGGATCACCCGCACCGCGACCCGGGTGATCCGGCGGGCCTCGGCGCGCAGCAGGTGCTGGGCCACCCAGCGCTTGGCGTCGTATTCCATCTGCCGCAGATCCTGCGGGCCGCACTCCGCCGTGGCGAACGCGATGACCGCGGCCTCCCCCGCGCCGTCGACGAACAGCCCGCAGGCCAGCCGGAGGGCGTCGTAGCCGACGGTGCCGTCCACCGGCCAGCGGGCCGGCAGCGTCTCGTCCGGGCCGAGGATCTTCTCCACCACCAGCCACGCCGAGGGCGCGGCGGCCGCCAGCCGCCGCAGGTACGCCCCCGGGTCGGCCAGTCCGTCGGGGTGGTCCACGCGCAGCCCGGTGACCTGGCCCTCCGCCACCCAGCCGAGCACGGTGGCGTGCGTCGCGGCGAAGACCTCCGGATCCTCGACGCGGACCGCCGCGAGCGTGGTGATGTCGAAGAACCGGCGGTAGTTCAGCTCGCCGTTCGCGCGGCGCCAGTCCGTGAGGCGGTAGTGCTGCCGCTCGTGCACCTGCTGCGGGGTGCCGTCACCGGTACCGGGAGCGATGGGGAAGCGCAGGTCGTGGTAGGCGAGCTGGCCGTCGGTAATGGTCAGGTCGGAGACGGCCGCCGCATCCGCCAGGACCGGCACCATGATCGGTGTCCGGTCCCACTCGATGTCGAAGAAGCGGGCGTACGGTGAGCCACGGCCCAGCCGGAGCACGTCCCACCACCACGGGTTGGCCGCCGGTACCGCGATGCCCATGTGGTTGGGCACGATGTCGAGGACCAGGCCAAGGCCGGCGTCGCCGAGCCGGGCCGCGAGATCCGCGAAGCCGGCGTCGCCGCCCAGGGCCGGGCTGGCCTTGGTGGGGTCCACCACGTCGTAGCCGTGGGCCGACCCGGGCGTGGCGGCCAGCACCGGCGAGGAGTACATCGCGCCCGCGCCCAGATCACGCAGGTACGGGATGAGCTCCGCGGCACCGGAGAAGGTGAGGTTCGGCCCGAGCTGGAGCCGGTAAGTGGAGGCCGGGGGCGTCACTCGGCCGTCTCGCTGCGCTGGAGCACGACCAGGGAACGGCCGGTTACCTTCAGCGTGGCCTTGGCTTCCACGGTCCGGGCGCCCTCCAGCACGTCGAATCCGGTCCCGGCCGTCACCGTGCCGACCGGGGTGGCCAGGCCGCCCAGCGCCCCGAGAGGGCCAGACCCGGCGGGCACCTCGGCGGTCGCGGTGTCCAGCACGACCGCCCATTTCTCACCGTATTCACTGCTGGGCAGCACCATGTCGACGTCCTCGGGGGCAGCGTTGAAGCACATCAGGAACGAGCTGTCGGTGACCCGCTCGCCGCGGGAATCGACGTCGGGGATAGCTTGCCCGTTCAGGAAGACCATCATGCAGCGGGCCAGGCCGGCGTCCCAGTCCGCGTCCGACATCTCCGTCCCGCCGACCCCGAACCAGGCGATGTCCCCGAGGTCGTCGTCGTGCCGGCTGGGACCGCCGGAGAAGAACCGCCGCCGCCGGAACACCGGGTGCATGCGGCGGAAGTCCGACAGGGCCGCGGTGAACGCGGCCAGCTCGGCGTTCGGCTCGGCCAGTGACCAGTCCACCCAGGACAGCTCGTTGTCCTGGCAATAGGCGTTGTTGTTGCCGTGCTGGGTGCGGCCGATCTCGTCGCCGTGCAGGATCATCGGCACGCCCTGCGACAGCAGCAGGGTGCCCAGGAAGTTCCGCTGCTGGCGGTGGCGCAGCTCGAGCACGGCCGGGTCGTCGGTGCCGCCTTCGGCGCCGCAGTTCCACGACCGGTTGTCGTCCGCGCCGTCCCGGTTCCCCTCGCCGTTGGCGTCGTTGTGCTTGTGGTTGTAGGAGACCAGGTCGTACAGGGTGAAGCCGTCGTGCGCGGTGACGAAGTTGATCGACGCATACGGCCGCCGGCCGTCGTGGTGGTACAGGTCGGAGGAGCCGGTGATGCGGGACGCGAACTCGCCGAGGGTGGCGGGCTCGCCCCGCCAGAAGTCGCGGACCGTGTCCCGGTACTTGCCGTTCCACTCGGTCCACAACGGCGGGAACTGCCCGACCTGGTAACCGCCCGGGCCGACGTCCCAGGGCTCGGCGATGAGCTTCGACTGGCTGATCACCGGATCCTGCTGCACGACGTCGAAGAACGCCGCCAGCCGGTCCACGTCGTAGAATTCCCGCGCCAGCGTCGCGGCCAGGTCGAACCGGAACCCGTCGACCCGCATCTCGGTGGCCCAGTAACGCAGCGAGTCCATGATGAGCTGCAGCGAATGCGGGTGGCGCACGTTCAGCGAGTTGCCGGTGCCGGTGTAGTCCGTGTAGTACTGCGGATCGTCGTCCACCAGCCGGTAGTACGCGGCGTTGTCGATGCCCCGGAAGGACAGCGTGGGGCCCAGGTGGTTACCCTCGGCCGTGTGGTTGTAGACCACGTCGAGGATCACCTCGATGCTGGCCTCGTGCAGCGCGCGCACCATGGCCTTGAACTCCTGCACCTGGTTGCCGTCACCGGAGGCGGAGTACGCGGCGTGCGGGGCGAAGAAGCCGATGGTGTTGTAGCCCCAGTAGTTGCGCAGGCCACGGTCGTCCAGCACCTTGTCGGTGAGGAACTGGTGCACCGGCATCAGCTCGATGGCGTTGACGCCCAGGCTGGTCAGGTGCTCGATGATCGCGGGGTGCGCGATGCCCGCGTAGGTGCCGCGCAGTTCCCCGGGCACGCCGGGGTGGCGGAAGGTCAGCCCCTTGACGTGCGCCTCGTAGATAACGGTCTCGTTGTACGGGATGCGCGGGGGCCGGTCGTTGGCCCAGTCGAAGAACGGGTTGACCACGACGCCCTTGCACATGTGCGCGGCGGAGTCCGCGTCGTTGCGCTCGCCCGGCTCGCTGAAGCGGTAGCCGAACAGCGACTCGTCCCAGTCCAGATCGCCGGTAACGGCCTTGGCGTACGGATCGAGAAGCAGTTTGGCCGGGTTGCAGCGCAGGCCATGGGCGGGGTCGTGCGGCCCGTGCACGCGGTAGCCGTACCGCTGGCCCGGGACGATGTTGGGCAGGTAGCAGTGGTGCACGAAGCCGTCCACCTCGTTGAGGCGGACCCGGGTCTGCTGGCCGTCGCGGTCGAACAGGCACAGCTCGACGAACTCCGCGACCTCGGAAAACAGTGCGAAGTTCGTGCCTGCGCCGTCGTACGAAGCCCCGAGAGGATAGGACGAGCCAGGCCACGGCGGCATAAATGCTCCTTGACGATCGGGCCGCCCGGGCGGCCGGTACTAGGGCAGCATAGGGCCCGGCCGGGCCGGAGAGGCCCGGGATCACCACCTGTCCCCTTACCCCGGAGCGGGCCGGGCACTCCTGGCTAGCGGCCCACCGCGGGCTGCTGCGACGGTGCCGTGCCGTGCTCGCCCGGCCCCTCCGTATGCAGTTCCATGGCAGCCGTCTGCCCGCTCGCGAGGGGATCATCCGCCACGTTGACGAAGCTCACACCGGTGGCAGGGCCGCCCTGATCTGGGCGGCGTAGACGCTGGCCGGATGACTGGCGTCGTAGGGGTGACGCGGGCCCAGCCAGAAGCGCAGGCCGTCCTTGCGGTTGCGCGGGATGACGTGCAGATGCAGGTGCGGCACGGACTGGCTGACGACGTTGTTGATGAGGATCATCGAACCGTCGGCCCCCAGGCCGGTCTCCACCGCGCGTTCCAGCCGCTGCGCCTCGAGGAAGAACTCGCCGACCCGGTCCGCCGGGAGATCGCTGAGCAGCCGGACGTGCAGCTTCGGCACCAGCAGCGTGTGGCCGCGGAACAGCGGCCGGTGGTCAAGAAACGAGATCAGGTGGCTGGTCTCGTGGATGATCTCGGCCTTGACCTCGCCGCTGATGATGGCGCAGAACACGCAGGCCTTGGTCCCTTCGGGCACTGGCCCATGCTAGGCGAGGGTAGGGTGACCGGTGTGCCGACCCGAAGTGAGCTGGAGGCCATGTCCTCCCGGGAACTCCATGATCTCGCCATGCGCCGCGCGCTGCATCACATGGACGTCAGTTTCCTGTGGAAACTGCTGAGCGAGATCCCCGCCGCCGAGGCGATCGAGGGGAACCCGGGGCGCTCCGGCGCCGACATGTACCGCATCTCCGCGCTGATCACCGACGCGCTGGGCTCCGGCGAGGGCAAGACCGCCGAAGCGCTCCGGCCCCTGTACCTGGACTACCTGGAAAAGCACACCTCGTTATGCGGCACCTCGTTATGCGGCGCCGCTGAGGGTGGGATCGAACCGGTAGCCCACCCGGTATTCGGTCGTGAGGCATGGGCCGTAGACGGGCCCGAGCTTGCGCCGCAGCCGGCTGATGTGCACGTCTACGGTCCGGGTGGTAGACCTTGGGCCCTGGCCCCACACCCGCTTGAGCAGATCGGCGCGGCTGAAGACATGAGCCGGGCTGGCGCTCAGGAAAGCGAGCAGCTCGAACTCCTGGTAGGTGAGCTGAACCTCGTCCCCGTTCAGCCACACGCAGCGCCGGGCGTGGTCGACGACGAAGCCCCCGTCCACGGGCCGCGGCACGGGGGCAGAACCAGCCGCGGGGACGGTGTAGCCGACGATCGCCAGGGAGCTGTCGGTGCCGGGGATCGGGACGACCGCCAGCAGCGTCCCCCCGGGCGGGACCGACTCGGCGACCGGAGCGCCCGGCTGGGCGGGCACCGGCGCCGCCGGCAGGTCGACGGGCTGCCAGTCCGGGCTCGCGGGGGAGCTTCCGGGTTCGGGCGGCGGTGTCTGAATGACTCGCGCGGTGGCGAGCACGGTGGATGGCATGTGACTCCTTCACATCGACAGCGGGTGGCCTGCGTCCGGATTGCGTCAGCGCAGCCACGGACACTGGGCACTGGCGACGCGGACGAAGTCCACGTGGCCGCGCCGGGCCAAACGCGCCGAGGTGGTCACGATTCTTATCCTACTAAATTGATCTGCTTAATCAAGAAACCGATCACATCCCCGACTCACGGGCATGGTGACCGGACCCACGGTGACGTTCTACTCGAAAGGAGCACGCGGCGTCTACCCCCGGCGGATTGGCGTGGCTACTCGAAGTTCGCGCCGTCCGGGAGCTCGCCGCCGTACCAGGTTTCGATAATCTGGCGGGCGATCGACACCGGCGGCGGCAAGGCCAGCTCGCACGCCTCCAGGCTTTCACGCAATTGTTCCCGGCTGTACCAGTGCGCTTCGCCGATCTCGTCGGCGTCGACGCGGATGGGCTGGCCGCCCTCGGCGAGCGCGTGGAAGCCGAGCATCAGGCTTCTCGGCATCGGCCACGGCTGGCTGCCGAGATAGGTGACCCGGCCGACCGTGATGCCGGTTTCCTCACTGACCTCGCGGACGACCGCGTGCTCGGCCGACTCGCCCGGATCGACGAATCCCGCCAGGATCGACACCCGCCGCTGCGGCCACGCCTTGTTATGGGCCAGCAGGCAGCGGTCGGCGGGATCGGTGACGAGCATGATCACCGCGGGATCGGTGCGCGGGAAATGCTCGGTGCCGTCGCGCGGGCAGGTGGTCGAATGGCCGCCGGGGTTGACCGTGGTCGGCGTGCCGCAGATCGGGCAGTGCGTGTGCGTATCGTGCCAGTTCGCGAGGGCGATCGCGTGGGTGAGCAGGCCGGCGTCCCGGTCGCCGAGCAGCGCTCCCACCTGGCGCAGCGAGGCCGGGCGCACGGTGGCGCCGTCCGGGGCGCGCCGCCCGCGCTGCCCATCGGGGGACGCCTGATCCAGCGGCGCGTCGACGCCGAAGTAGGCCACGCCGTCCGGGCCGACCCCGAGCAGGAAGCGGACGCCCGGCGGCGCCTCGGCCGGGGAGACGAACACCAGGTCGGCACGGCCCTCCGCGAACCGCACCAGCGCCCGGCCCTCGCTGACCACCAGGACGCGGGTGGCCGGGCTGTGCCACGCCGCGGCCAGCCAGTCCGGGTCGAACCGGTGCGACGTGGCCCGGTCAACTGCCTCGCGGGCGAGCGCGAGGCGGCCAAGTTCCCGGTAGCCCGTCACGGGCGCGGCCCGGCACCGGAGGTGAGCGCGCCGCACGGGGGCTCCTCGCGCAGGAACACGGCGGCCTCGACGTAGGTACGGGCGTCCATAAGGCAACTCTAGCCAGGCTGGCCTGGCCGTCCGCTGGCGCGCCCCAGACGGCGGGCGGTCAGCGCCGGATGTTGACCGCCGGGTGCGCGGCATGCGGGGACGCGCCCGCCGCCTGGCAGCCCTGGACCCAGGCGATCCCGCACGCGGCGGTGCCACTGTCCCTGGACGGCCCGATGCGGCTCAGCACGGTGACCGAAATCAGCAGCATGAACATGACGAACGCCGCCATGGCCACGGGCGCGAAGCGGACGGCGCGCGACGGCGAATGCAGCAGCAGCCGTTCGCGCAGCGGCATCGCCTCGTGGAACGTCAGCCGGTTGAAGGTGGCAAGCTTGGCCGCCAGCTTCGGGTCCGAACCGTGGAGCGCCCGTTCGATCTGCCCCAGCAGGCGCTGCTCACTCGGCCCAAGGCCCATTCGCTACCTCCGGATGAATCCGGCCGGCGGTTCCGAGGCCGACGCGTTGTCAGCATGGTCCCGACCAGCGTTATGGAAACTGTCCCGCTAACCAGCGGCCCCCACGCTGCGGCCAGGACCCGCGCCGAACTCCCGTTGCCAGGAAGGGGAGACTCGCCCGCTCGGCGCGATGATGTCCGCTCAGTGTACGGGCTGGCCGGACCACCCGGCGCCAGGCCGGACCGGATCACGGTCAGGCGGACGCGGTGGCGCAGGGACGGCGCACTGCGCCGGGATGCACGTCCCGGCGGCGCCGGACCGCCTCCGCCAGGCGGCCGAGGACGTCCGCGGTGGTACCGATGTCCATGCAGGCGTCGGTGATGCTCTGACCGTAGACCAGCGCGGCCGGGTCGCCGAGCGCCTGCTTGCCCTCGGCGATGAAGCTCTCCAGCATCACCCCGACGATGCCCTGCTCACCCGAGGCGATCTGGTCCGCCAGCGAATCCGCGACCACGGCCTGGCGGCGGTGGTCCTTCTCGCTGTTGCCGTGGCTGGTGTCCACCATCAGCCGGCGGGGCAGCCCGGCCTTGGTCACCGCGTCGAGGGCGTCGGACACGTCGCCCGGGTAGTAGTTCGGCCCGGAACGGCCGCCACGCAGGATGATGTGGCATTCGCTGTTACCGGCCGTGGTCACCACGGCCGCCGCCCCGGCCGGCGTCACCCCGAAGAACGTGTGCTGCGCCGCCGCCGCCCGGCACGCGTCGATCGCCACCTGGGCGTCCCCGTCGGTCCCGTTCTTGAAGCCCACCGGCATCGACAGCCCGGAGGCGAGCTGGCGGTGTACCTGGCTCTCCGTGGTGCGCGCGCCGATCGCGCCCCAGGCCACCGCGTCCGCGATGTACTGCGGGGTGACCGGGTCCAGCCACTCGCACCCCACCGGCAGGCCGAGCTCCACCACGTCCAGCAGCAGGCGCCGCGCGGTACGCAGGCCGCGGTGCACTTCGTAGCTGCCGTTCAGGCCCGGGTCGTTGATCAGGCCCTTCCACCCGGTGACCGTGCGCGGCTTCTCGAAGTACACCCGCATCACGATCAGCAGATCGTCTTCGAGCGAGCGCCGCAGCCCGGCCAGCTGGCGCGCGTAGTCCATGGCGGCCACGGGATCGTGCACCGAGCACGGGCCGACCACGACCAGCAGGCGGTCATCGGCCATGTCCAGCACCGCCCGGACATCGGCCCGGCCCTGCTCAACGGTGTTCGCCCGGGCCTGTCCCAGCGGAAGCTCCTGCAACAGCGCCGCGGGCGCCAGCAAGGGTTCGTAGCCCAGAATGCGCGTATCGCTCGTCTGATGGGGCATCGTATGTCTCCTCAGTTACAGGGACCGACGCCCGTTCCCCCGGGAGCCAGTCTGCCCTTTCATGACAAAAGACAGAGGCAACTGCCTCTGTCTGTCTGGCTCCAGGTGGGTGATCAGCGCTGGCGGGCGCGGCTGGCTTCACCTGGAGCCAACGCAAAGCGCCAATACCATTGCGACATGTCAGCTATGGTACGCGCTCGTGCACACCCGGCGCAGGCACTCCCGCTTTTTGGGGCCCGGCCCAGCCGGGCACGCGGACTTCCCTGGCTCAGCCGGGCACGCGGAACTGTGCGTAGCAGGCAAGCGGGTAGCAGGCAAGCGGAGGGCCGGGACGGCGGGTGAACCGGGCCCCCCGGGCAGCCCGGGCCGTCACCGGGCTAGCCTGCCGATCACCGGGTTACCTGACGGCCGGCCACTTCTGGGGGTATCTCATGCTCGTCGCGTTCTCCGTCACACCGCTCGGCGCCGGCGAGGGCGTCGGGGAGATCGTCGCGGAGGCGGTCCGGGTGGTGCGCGAAAGCGGCCTGCCCAATCAGACCGACGCCATGTTCACCACCATCGAGGGTGACTGGGACGAAACCATGGCCGTCGTCAAGCGGGCCGTGGACGCGGTCGCGGCCCGGGCACCGCGGGTGAGCCTGGTGCTCAAGGCCGACCTGCGCCCGGGTGTCACGGACGCCCTCACCAGCAAGGTCGAGACAGTCGAACGCTACCTGCGATCAGATGGCTGAGCCGGCCGGATTGCGGACCGAACGGCTGCTGCTGCGGCGCTGGCACCCGGCCGACCGGGCCCTGTTCGCGGCCATGAACGCCGATCCGGAGGTGATGGAATATTTCCCGGCCGCGCTGACCCGCGCGGAAAGCGACACGCTGATCGACCGGATCGAGGCGGGCTTCGAGGCTCGCGGATTCGGCCTGTGGGCCGTGGAAGTGACCGCGACCGGGGGGTTCATCGGTTTCACCGGGCTGTCGGTGCCGGGCTTCGACGCCCCCTTCACCCCGGCCGTCGAGATCGGCTGGCGGCTGCGCAGGCGGAGCTGGGGGCACGGGTACGCGGCCGAAGCCGCGCGGCGCGTCCTGGCCAGCGGGTTCACCGATCACGGGCTGGCCGAGGTGGTCTCGTTCACCAGCGTCGGCAACGTCCGCTCGCGGTCGGTCATGCGGCGCATCGGCATGACCCACGATCCGGCCGGCGACTTCGACCATCCCCGGCTCCCGGAAGGCCATCCGCTTCGCCGCCACGTCCTGTGGCGGGCCCGGGCCCGCGGGTAGGGCCGGCTGCTGGCCGGTCAGGCGCCGACCGGGACCGCCTCGATCAGGGCGGCGAGGCCCGCCTCGTCGAGCAGGTCGGCGGGCCGGACGGTGCGGTCGTGCCGGACGTAGTGGAAGGCGGCGCGGACCTGCTGCACCGGGACTCCGGCCAGCGCGGCCCAGGCCAGCCGGTAGGCGGCCAGCTGGACGGCGACGGCGTGCCGCTCGGCGGCAGAGGCGGGCGGCTGGCCGGTCTTCCAGTCCACCACGTCGAACGTGCCGTCACCGGCGTCGCCGAAGACCGCGTCGATCCGCCCGCGGACCAGCCGGTCCCCGATCAGCGTCTCGAACGGCACCTCCACCTCACGGGGCCACCGGCCGCCCCAGCGGCTGGCTTCGAACCGCTCGCGCAGTCCGGCCAGATCGGCGTCCATCCCGGTGGCCGCGTCCAGGTCGTCGCCCGCGCCGAACAGATCCTCCGCGTCGATCAGCCGCTGCTGCCCGAAGCGCTCCTCCAGCCAGCGGTGGAAGGCCGTGCCGCGGCGGGCGTACGGGCCGGCGGCCGGGGCATCGGCCGCCGCACCTGGCGGGCCAGCTCGGCCGGGTCGCGGGCCAGCGTCACCAGCGCCGACACCGACAGGTGCCCGGGCAGGGTGACCCGCAGGCCGCCCTCGGCGCGGCGGCGCTCCCGCTCGGTGAGCAGCAGGTCCGCGTCCCGCCGCCACGCCGCGACCAGCTCCCGGTCGGCCGGGTCCAGCGCGGCCAGGCCGGCGTCGTCCCGCCGCGCGCCGCCGGGCACGTGGCCGTCGTGCAGCTCCGCGGTGACCATGGCGGCGGCCTCGCGGGCGGCCTCGTAACGCTGGCCGGCGGGGGTGGCGGGCCACTGTGCGGCGGGGGGCTCGGCGAGCGCGGGGTTCTCGGCGTCCGGTTCCGGCGGCGGGGCCCAGGCGGCGACGTGACCGGTGCCCGCCTCGCAGGCGGCGCGCACCTCGGTGAGGAACGGTGACGGGCCGAGCCGGCTGGCGCCGTCCCCCCACCAGAAGCCGGAGCAGCCGAGCCAGAACGCGGCCCGGGTCGCGGCCACGTACATGAGGCGGCGCTCCTCGGCCAGGTCGCGGTCGGCGCACCGCTGGGTGAAGGTGTCGACCGAGCCCGGGTCCAGGTCGCGCAGCACGGGCAGGTCGGTGGCGTCGCCGCGCAGGCCGAACGGCAGCAGCCGCGGGTTGTCCGTCCAGCGGGTCGACAGCCGCGGCCGCGCCGGGAAGACCTGCGACCGCTCCCCCGCGGCGAGCCCCGGCACCAGGACCGCGGCCCACTGCAGGCCCTTGGAGGTGTGCACGGTGGCCAGCTTGACCGAGTCCGTTTCGCCCACCCGGCCGGTCTCCAGGCCGAACTCCTCGGTCTCGGCCGCGCTCAGGTAAGCCAGGAACGCCCCCAGCGTCGGCTCCTCCCGCGACCCGGCGAACGCGTCCGCCGCGTCGGTGAAGGCGTCCAGGTCGGCGCGGGCGGACAGCGGCTCGGCGCCGGGCCGGGACGCGACCTCGATGTCCAGGCCGAGCGTCCGCTCCACCTCGCCGATCAGGTCCGGGAGCGGCCTGCTCAGCTGGCCGCGGAGAGCGCGCAGCTCGCCGCCCAGGGCCCGGAACCGGACGTGCCCGGCGGGTGAGTAGGCGGCCGGATCACCCAGATCATCCAGCGCCTCGACCAGGCTGCCGGCCTCCGCGGTCAGGTCGGTCAGCGCCTCGGCCAGCGCGTCCTCGGCGGGGGTACCGGGGCCGCTGGGGGCATCCGGCTGGCGGGACCGATCGGACCGCGCCAGGGCGCGGGCGCGGCGGCCCAGCGCCACCAGGTCCCGCGGCCCGATACGCCAGCGCGGCCCGGTGAGCAGGCGGACCAGCGCGTCGGAGGCGGCGGCGTCGTCCAGCACCCGGAGCGTTGCCACGATGTCCTGCACCTCGGGCACGGTGAGCAACCCGCCCAGGCCGACGACCTCGACGGGGATGTCGCGGGCCTCCAGGGCGCGGCGCAGCGCGGGGAACTGGGACCGCTTACGGCACAGCACGGCGATGTCGGACGGCCGGACCGGGGCGTCGCGCCCGTCCGGCCACCCCTCGCCGTCCGGCGCGGTCCCCGGCGGCAGCGCCAGCAGGCCCGCGATCTGCGCCGCGGCCCAGTGCGCTTCGGCGGCGATGGTGTCCAGCAGCGCGCAGGTCACCCGGCCACGCCCGGCCCGGTCCGGCGCGGCCACCAGGCGGGGCACGTCCGGCGCCTCGGCGCGCAGCTGCTCCTGCAGCACCGCCGCGGCCTCCAGCACCCGCCCGGCATTGCGGAAGCTGGTGGACAGCAGTTTCACCGGCGCGGGCCGCCCGGCCACGCCGGGCCGGTACGGCCGCGGCAGCACCGGGAAGTCCTGGGCGAAGCGCCGCAGGTTGCCGGCGCTCGCGCCGCGCCAGCCGTAGATCGACTGGCAGGGGTCGCCGACCGCCGTGACGGGATGGCCGCCGCCGAACAGCGCACGCAGCAGCACCAGCTGCGCATGGCTGGTGTCCTGGTACTCATCGAGCAGCACGACGTTGTAGCGGCCCCGCTCGGCCAGGCCGACCTGCGGGTGACGGGAAGCGATCCGGGCGGCCAGCGCCATCTGGTCGCCGTGGTCGAGCACCTCGCGGGCGGCCTTCGCCGCCGTGTACCGGGCCACCAGCGGCAGCAGCTGCTCACGGGCGCGCTGGCTGTCCTGCATTTTGCGCACGCAGGCCGGGAGCTTCCCGCCGAGCGCGGCCTGGCGGACCTCCAGCCACTCGCCCACCGACCGCACGCCGTCCGGGTCGCACAGATGCTCGCTCAGCTCACCGGCCAGCGCGAGCACGGCGGCGGTGACCGTGGGCGGGCCCCAGCCGATGTCCCCCATCGGGCCGTCGTAGGCGGCGACGATCCGCGCGGCCAGCTGCCAGGACTCGGCCGGCGTGATCAGCCGCATAGACGGCTCCAGGCCCTCGCGCAGCGCGTGGTCGCCGACCAGCCGGCCCGCGTAGGCATGGTAAGTGCTGATGACCGGATCGCCACCGAACGGGCCCGTGGCCGGGGTGTCCGCGGCAGGATCCGGTCGCTGCGCCGGGGTCAGGCGCGAGTGGCGGAGACGGTCGAGGCGGGACTGGACCCGGTCCGCGAGCTCGGCGGCGGCCTTGCGGGTGAACGTCAGGCCGAGCACCCGGTCGGGCCGGGCCAGCCCGTTGGCGACGAGCCAGACCAGGCGGGCGGCCATGGTCTCGCTCTTGCCCGAGCCGGCGCCCGCGATCACCGCGAGGGGCTCCGCGGGCGCGGCGATCACCGAGGCCTGCTCGGGGGTCGGCTCCGGCAGGCCCAGCAGGCGCGCGACGTCTTCCGGGCTGCGCGGGCCGGTCACGGCTGGACCTGGGTGCCGCTGTCGTTGACGGGGCAGCACGACGCCACCGGGCAGGTACGGCAGCCGGGATTGACCCGGGCGGTGAAGACCGGGCCGGCCATCCCGGCCGCGACCGTCTCCACCAGATCCTTGGCCCAGGCCGGATCGTCGTCGTCGCCGAGCGCCCGCTGCGGCTGGATCCGGGCCCGCGCGGTGAGCCCCGCCTTGCCGACCTGGACGAGCTCCGCGCCGCCCGGCTCGGTCAGACCGAACCGCTCGAACGCGCCGAGCAGCACCGCGAGCTGGTACACCCCGAGCTGGGGGTGGCGGCCAAGATCCTCCTCGCGGGGCGCGCTGCTGCCGGTCTTGAGGTCCACGACCACGGCCCGGTCGCGCTCGTCCCGCTCCAGGCGGTCGACCCGGCCGGTGATCTGCACCTGGCCGATCTGGACCTGAAGGGACTGCTCGACGGCGACGAGCTCGCGCGGGTTGGCGGCGTGCCAGGCCAGGAACTTGCGCACCATCCGTTCCGCCTGCTCGCGCTGCTTGGCGCTGTACCAGACGCTGCCGAAGTCCAGATGGTGCCAGATGTCGTCGATCCGGCTGTCGATCTCCGGGCCGGAGGCCCCGCCCGCCGCGAGCACCGCCGCCGCGTGGATGACGGTGCCGAGGTGCCGTAGCACGTCGGACCGGCCCGCCCCGGCAGCCGATTCGAGCAGCCAGCGCAGCCCGCACCGGGTGAACGCCTCCACCTGCGAGGGCGACAGCCGGACCTGTTCCCCGGTGGTCGCGATCGGCCCGTCATCGGACAGCGGCATGAGCGCGTACCAGTGGGCCGGGTGCGCGCCGCGGGTACCGGCCCGGGCCAGCCGGGCGAGCTCGGCGGCCGCCGCCCGGCGGACCGGGAGCGGGCGGCTGCGGTCGGCCGCGGCGCGGCGCAGGTCGGCGGTGAGCGCGGCCAGCGACAGCCACCGGTGGCCGGGCTCACACGCCCGTTCCACCTCGATGGCGTCGCCGGCCAGCTCGGCGAGGAACCGGGACGGCCGGGTATCGGCGCCGTCGCCGCCCACCGCGGTGACCACCAGGGTGCGTTTGGCCCTGGTCGCGGCCACGTAGAACAGGCGGCGCTCCTCGGCCAGCAGCTTGGACGCCAGTGCCGCCGCGGCCGCGTCGGCGGCCTCCGGGCCGGCGGCCAGGCCGGACGCCACCTCGGCCAGCTCGTCCACCCCCAGCAGCGATCCGCGCAGCCGCAGGTCCGGCCAGGTCTCCTCCTGGACGCCGGCCACCACAACCAGGTCCCACTCCAGGCCCTTGGACCGGTGCGCGGTCAGGATGCGGACCGCCTCGTCCCGGGTGGCCTGGGCGGCCAGCGTGTTCCCGGCGATCTCCTGCCCGGCCAGGCTGTCGATGAACAGGCCCGGGGCGCCGGGCGGCAGTGTGTCAGTGAACCGCGCGGCCGCGTCGAACAGGGCCAGCACGGCGTCCAGATCCCGGTCGGCGGCCGCGCCGGCCGCGCCGCCCGCGGCACTGGCGGCCTGCCAGGGCGGGGCCAGGCCAGACGCGTCCCATACGGCCCAGAGCACCTCCTCGGCGCTGCGACCGGCGGCGATCTCGTCGCGCGCGACGGACAGCAGCCGGGCCAGCCGGTCCGCGGGCGCGGCGACCTGCTGCGGCACCATGGTCAGCTCGCGCGGATCCAGGATCGCGGCCGCCAGCGGGTCGGCGGCCGCGTCATCACGCCGCGGGACGGGGCCGTCCGCCGCGGCGTCGGTTACGGTGCGCAGCCAGCGGCGCAGGCGGCGCAGGCCGAGGGCATCGGTGCCGCCGAGCGGGCCGGTGAGCAGCTCCGCGGCGGTCTGCTCGTCCAGCGTCCCGGGGGCCAGCGCGCAGCGCAGCAGGGTCAGCAGCGGCCGGGTCCCTGGCTCCTCGGGCAGCGGCAGCTCGTCCCCCGCGACGGACACCGGGACCCCCGACGCGCTCAGCGCACGCCGCAGCAGCGGGACCTGCCGGGTCGCGGAGCGCACCAGGATCGCCATCGACGACCAGGGGACGCCGCCGGCCAGGTGCGCGCGGCGCAGCGTGTCCGCGATGAGCGCGGCCTCCTGGCTCGCGCTCTCCGCGACGACGATCCGGACCTCGCCGGGCGTGGCGCCGGGCACGCTGGCGAGCTCGCGGTGCGCGGCCTGCATGGCGTGGCCCGCAGTCGCGGCGGGCAGGCGCTGCGCGATGCGGCGGGAGGCGGCGAGCAGAAGCGGGCCGCTGCGGCGGTTGGTACCGAGCGCGACGACCGGGGCGGGGCTGCCGTCGGCCGCGCGGAACCGCTCCGGGAACTCGGTGATGGCCCGCACGTCGGCGCCGCGGAAGGCGTAGATCGACTGGTCCGGGTCGCCGACCGCGATCAGCTCGCGGCCGTCCCCGGCCAGCGCCTGCAGCAGGGACTCCTGGGCCGGGTCGCTGTCCTGGTATTCGTCCACCAGGACCGCGTCGTAGGCCTCCCGCTCGCGCTGCCGGGTCGCCGCCCGGCTCAGCAGGCCGGCGGCGATCCGGACGATCTCCGCGTAGTCGTAGGCGGCCACCGGCGCGAGGTCGAAGCGCGCCGCGTAGCGGTCCAGGAAGCGCCCGGCCGCCACCCAGTCCTCGCGGCGGCGCTGGCGGCCGAGGGCGGCGACGCGGCGGCCGTCCAGCCCGCGCTCGGCGGCACGGAGCAGGAAGTCGCGCAGTTCCTCGGCGAACCCGCGGGTGGCGAGGGCGGGGCGGAGCGCGCCGGGCCAGTGCGCGGCACCGTCGGCCAGCTCGCCGCGCAGCAGCCGGCGGACCTCCAGCAGCTGCTCGGGCCCGGACAGCAGCCGCGGCGGCTCCTCCCCCAGCAGCGCGAACTCCCGGCGGACGAGCGCGTACGCGTAGCTGTGGAAGGTGAGCGCGAGCGGCTCCCTGATCGTGCGGTGCAGCCGGGCCGCGATTCGCTCACGCAGCTCGCCGGCGGCCTTGCGGCTGAACGTCAGCACCAGGACCCGGGCGGGGTCGAGGCCGCGGTGCTCGATCCGGTGCGCCACGGTCTCGACGATGGTGGCCGTCTTCCCGGTGCCAGGGCCGGCCAGCACCAGCAGCGGGCCGCCGGAATGGCCGACCACCAGCTGCTGCGCGGCGTCGGGGCGGAGCGGCGCGGCGGCCATGGCCGGCTGGCGGACCAGCCGGTACGGGTGGGCGGCGTGCCCTGGGGTGCTTTCCATCTCAACGGCATTCCAGCAGAGCCCACCGACATTCCGCGGGAATTCCGGCTAGCGCCGGGCCGGCGGAAGCGCGCCCTGCCAGCGGGCGCGGGGCATGTCGACGCGGTACGCGCCGCCAGCGGCAGGCGGCCGCAACGGGGTGCCCTCGGCGCGGTAGTGGCCCAGCGCCGCGTGCTCGTGCCCGGCCAGCAGGGAGCCGTCGGCATGGATCACCCGCCACCAGGCGACCGCGCCGCCGCCGGTGGCCAGCACCCGGCCGACCTGGCGAGGGCCGCCGCGGCCGAGATATTCGGCGATGTCCCCGTAGGACATCACGTAGCCGGGCGGGATCGCCTCCACCGTGTCCAGCACGTCGCTGGCGAAGTCGTCGAGCTGGCTGGCGGGGCGCGCGGGATTTCCGGGACGCGTGTGCGGGTCAGTCACTGGACGCGCTGGCGCGGTCCGGTCCGGGAGCGGGGTGACCGGGCGTGGCCGCCGGGTAGCTGGGGCTGGGATTGGCCGCGGAATAGCCGTGACCGGGGGCGCGGTAGCCGTGACCGGGGGCGGGGTAGCCGGAACCGGGGGCGGGGTAGCCACGGCTGGCGGCCTGGGCGAACGGGACGGCGGGCGGCGGGGTGTCCTGCTCGCGCCGTCGCAGCCGCTTCAGCACGGCGAGCCGGCTGACCGCCGCGACGACCAGGACGAGCGCGGTCAGCGCCAGCACGGCGAACAGGATGAGCTGCCCGCTGCCCCGGGGCCGGACCGGCTCGGGGGCGGCCGACGCCGGGCCGCCGCCGAAGTTCACGGCCGAGGCCACCCCGGTGCGGGCGGCCCGCTGGATGGACAGGCCGGCCACGGCGAGGGCGGCGGCCGCGTCGACCGTGCCGAAGCCGACCTGCTGGTCGTACCCGCCGGCCGGCCGGAACTGGGTGGTGGAGCTGAGCGCCTGGGCCAGCAGGTCCGGCGCCAGCCCCGGGTACCGGGCCTTGATCAGGGCCGCGATGCCCGCAACCAGCGCGCACGCCGGGCTGGTCCCGGTGACCAGCCAGTACTGGCCGTCCCGGCCCTGCGCCGAGATGCTGACACCGGGCGCGGCGACCTCGACGGACAGGTTGTCACTGGAGAACCCGGCCACGGTCCCGCTGGCGGCGACGGCGGCCACGCCGATCACGCCCGGGTAGTCGGCGGGGAACTTGAGCGGCGCGTAGCCGTCGCGGCTGGCGCTGGAGGTGTCACCGGAGTTACCGGAGGAGGCCACCACGGCGACGCCGTTCCCGTACGCGTACTGCAGGGCCGAGCGGACGGCGGCGCTGGGCGAGCCGTAGCCGATCGACATGCTGATCACGTCCGCGCCGTGGTCGACGGCGTACCGTATCCCCTCGGCCAGCGAGTCCTGGACCCGGTCCTCCTGCTCCCGCTCGTAATTGTTGTAGCCGGGGTCGTTCCGGTCCGGGATGACCCGGATGGACAGGATCTTCGCTTCCGGAGCGACGCCGGTGACCCCGTCCTCCCCGTCGAAACCGTGCCCGTGCCCGGCGATGATCGACGCCATCCAGGTACCGTGCTGACCCCAGTCGGGGCTGGCCGGCGGCGTGCTGACCCCGGTCAGGTCGGGGCCGGGGATGACCGAGCCGGCCAGGTCGGAGACCGTGGGCGCCACCCCGCTGTCCAGCACGGCCACGGTGACGCCCTGGCCACGGCTCACGGTCCACGCGGCCGGGACGTTCAGCATGCTGAGGACCTGCTGCTGGCCGTCGCGGACGCTGTCCGCGGCGGCCGGCGGCGCGGTCACGCCCACCGCGCCCAGCGCGCCGGCACAGGCCGCCGCCGCGCTCAGCGCGGCGGCCACGCGGAGCCTCAGCATCCAGGCGCCCCGGGACAGGAAGGAACGGGGGGCGGCAACGCCAGGGTGGCGGCGACCGCCCCGGCCACCCCGCGTGCCGCGCTGGTCATCTCGCTCGCGGCGTACCCGTCCTCACCGATCGAGACCCGCGGCCGGCCGTCCGCGTACCCGGCGGTGTACATGACGACGTACGGCCCGGCCGTGAGGCTGCGGGAGATCTGGCGCTGCTCGTCGCCGAAGGAGCCGGCCGGGGTGCCGGCGAACGGCACTGCGTGCACCCCCGGATACAGGTAGCCGCTGCCCCCGGCCGCGATCGCCGCCTGGGCGGCGGACGCCTGGGCCGCGCTGGGCAGCACGGCCACCCCGACGGTCAGCACGTAGGTGGCGGATTCGTCCGTGTAGGTGGCCCGGAGCAGCGCCTGGCAGCCGCGGGCGTCCAGGACGCCGGCCGCGGCCGCGTCGGTCCCGGCCGCACAGGTCGACTGCGGGGCGATGCCCACCCGCGCGGCCTCCAGGTCCACACCGGTCAGGTCGGCGACGGCCGAGGCGGGCAGCTGGTAGCGGACCGACGGGGCGAAGATGTCACCAGCGGCCAGCGACCGCCATCGCTTGCTCACTTCCCAGGCCATGATCTGCCGTTGCTGAGCGGCGCTGAAGTGCCGCGGCAGCAGCTGGACGGCCAGCCCGGCGAGCGAGACGACCAGGCCGATCCCGCCGAAGATGGCGGCGGCGAACGCGGCGGTGGTGCCGGCGCCGGCGCGACGCCGGCGTCTGGCCGGGCGTGCCGGGCGGACGGCACCAGGATGATCCCGTGCGCGCGGTCGGTCACTCCACGCATCCGGCTCGGTCGGCACAAGGGAATGGTACGGCCTGATCTGGGCAGGCTGACGCCTGTTTCAGGCTGATCGTTCCCCGGCCGGCCCAGCGCGAAGGGCCAGCCGGGACGTTGTCAGGGCGCGCACCACGGAGGTACGCGCCCTGACCGCGGGCGAACTGTTTCCGTTACATATCAGTAGGTCGGCAGGCTCGGGTCAGTAGGTTGGCAGGCTCGGGTCGATCTGGCTGACCCAGGCCAGCACGCCGCCGCCGACGTGCACGGCGTCGGAGAAGCCGGCGTCCTTCACGATGGCCAGGGCCTCAGCGCTGCGTGCCCCGCTCTTGCAGTGCAGCACGATGCGCTTGTCCTGCGGCAGCTTCTCCAGCGCGGCGCCGGAGAGGAACTCGCCCTTGGGGATCAGCGTCGCGCCGGGGATGGACACGATCTCGTACTCGTTCGGCTCGCGGACGTCCACGACGAAGATGTTCTCGCCCGCGTCCATCATGGCCTTGAGGTCGCGCGCAGTGATCGTCGAGCCCTGGGCGGCCTCCTGGGCCTCCTCGGAGACCACGCCGCAAAACGCCTCGTAGTCGATCAGCTTGGTGATGGTCGGGTTCTTCCCGCACACCGGGCACTCGGGGTCCTTGCGGACCTGGACCGACCGGTAGGTCATCTCCAGCGCGTCGTAGATCATCAGCCGGCCGACGAGCGGCTCGCCGATTCCGGTGATGACCTTGATGGCCTCGTTGACCTGGATCGAGCCGATCGATGCGCACAGCACGCCGAGGACGCCGCCCTCGGCGCAGGACGGCACCATCCCGGGCGGCGGCGGCTCGGGGTACAGGCAGCGGTAGCACGGCCCGTGCTCGGCCCAGAACACGCTGGCCTGCCCGTCGAAGCGGTAGATCGAGCCCCACACGTACGGCTTGCCGAGCAGCACGGCGGCGTCGTTGACCAGGTAACGGGTGGCGAAGTTGTCCGTGCCGTCGACGATCAGGTCGTACGGCTCAAAGATCGCCATTGCGTTGTCGGAGTCGAGGCGCTCGGTGTGCAGCACGACGTTCACGAACGGGTTGATCTCGCGGATGCTCATCCGGGCGGACTCCGCCTTGGGGTGGCCGATGTCCGACACTCCGTGGATGATCTGGCGCTGCAGGTTGGACTCGTCCACGACGTCGAAGTCAACGATGCCGAGGGTCCCGACGCCTGCGGCGGCCAGGTAGAGCAAAGCGGGCGAGCCGAGACCGCCGGCGCCGACGACCAGCACCTTGGCGTTCTTCAGCCGCTTCTGCCCGGTCATCCCCACGTCGGGGATGATGAGGTGGCGGGAGTAGCGCTTCACCTCGTCCACGGAGAGCTCGTCGGCCGGTGAGACCAGGGGTGGCAACGACACGGTGCTCTCCAGATCAATGGATCGTAGGGGCGTGCGGCGCCCCCGCGGGGACGCCTTCCCTACACAACCGGGACGGACAGCGGCTCATTCCCGGTGAGCATCCGGCGGAACTCGGCCGCCACCGCGGCCGGCCGCTCCATCTGGGCGACGTGCCCGGTCCGGGGCAGCACGACGACCCGGGCCCGGCGGAACGTTCGCGCCGCGCGGCCGGCCATCCGGGGATCAACGATCCGGTCGTGGCTGCCGTAGATGATCAGCGAAGGGGCGCTGACCCGCGCGGCGTCACGCCAGAGCGAGGTGCTGCCGCGGCGCAGGTACTCGGCCACGATGGAGCGCGCGCAGCGGATCAGCACCGCGGCGCCGTAGCCGAGCTGGTCCCGGCGCTCGGTCTCCGCGATGTCGGCGGCGATCCGGTCCGGGTGCACGCGGCTGCCATCGAAGTAGATCGTCGCGATCGACGCCTCGACCCGGGCCTGCGGGGACATCTTCTGCACCCGGCTCAGTACCCAGCTGCCGAACTTCGGCACGCACAGGGCCGGAAAGCGGGCGGTGGCCGGGCGGAGCCATAGGTCCGGCATCGCGGGGGAGACCAGGGTGAGTGAACGGACCAGTTCGGGGCGGGTCGCCGCGATGCGGGTGCAGGCGGCGCCGCCCAGGGAGTTGCCGAACAGGTGCACCGGGCCGCGGCCGCGCCGCTCGATCAGGGCCGCGACCGTGGCCGCCTGGCCGGTGACCGAGCAGCCCGCGTCGCTGGGCGGCGAGTGGCCGAAGCCGGGCAGGTCGAGCGCGTCGCACGCGTACGGCCCGGCTGTGTCCGCGCCAGGCGTGGTCAGATGGTGCATGAGGTCGGTCCAGTTGGTGGACGAGCCGCCGAACCCGTGCACGAACAACGCGGGCTCGGCGTTTTCACGCGCATGCGGCGGCACCGGTGCGGTCCGCACGAAGACATCGCCGTCAGGCAGGCTGACGAACTGTCCCGGCCACACCGGAATGGGCTGTGCCATCTGCCGCCTCCCGCCAGGTGAACGCAGTGTTTACTGCGTCTTTAGGGTAATCAACCGGCGGGTAACCGGAAACAGCGGAAAAGTCGTGACGTCAGGCGGTCGTGACGTCAGGCGGTGGCGGAGCGGCGGCGCGCCCGGGCCAGCTCCAGGCTGGTGCGCAGGGCACCGGCCAGATCCGGTTCCGGCGCCGCCGCGGATCCGCCCGGGGCAGCGGCGGCGGCGCCCGGGCTGGCGGATTCACCCGGGTCACCGGCCAGGACCGGCTCGTCCGGGCCGCGGCCGGACACCTTCGCCTGAATCAGGTCCGCCAGTTCCGCGCGGTAGCGGTCATGGTGCGCGGCCGGGTCGAGCGGCGCGGTCATCGCGTCGATCAGCGACACGGCGGTGGCCAGCTCCGGGCCGCGGATGTCCCGGGCCTGATCCAGTACGGGGAAATCGGCCTCCCGGACCTCATCGGGCCACAGCAGGGTCTGCAGGACGAGAACACCGTCCCGCGCGCGCAGCTGGGCCAGCGTCTCCCGCTGCCGCAGCGTCACGGTGGCGACCGCGACCTTCCCGGCCCGCTGCAGGGCCGCGGCGAAGACACGGTAGGCCCGGGCGCCGGAGGCCGCCGGTTCCAGGTAGTAACTGCGGTCCGCGAGCACCGGGTCGATGTCCCGGCCGGATGTGCAGGACAGCACATCAATACGGTGGCTGCGCTCCCGCGGCAGGCTGGCCAGGTCCTCATCGCTCAGCACCACCAGGTCGCCGTCCGGCAGCTCAAGACCCCTGGCCACGCCGGCGTAGGGCACGTCACAGCCGCAGGCCGTGCAGACCCGGCGGAACGAGATCCGGCCGCCGTCGTCGGTGTGGACCTGGCGGAAGGCCACGTCCCGCGGCGCGGTCGCCGGGTACAGCCGGACGGGGATGCTCACCAGGCCGAACGAGACCGTGCCGGCCCACATACTGCGCATGGCCGAAGTAATACCCAGCCAGGGTGGGCAGTAAAGAGCGGGCAAGCAAGGGCCCTGGCTGAGATGATGGCTGTACCTGCGCAACCTGGGCGTGGCCCCCGGGCAGGGCGATGGGAAGGTGAGCATATGGCCGAGTTCGATGTCGTCGTGCTCGGTGGCGGGACCGCGGGCGTGCACGTCGCCGAGCAGGCCGCCCGGGCGGGCCGGGCTGTCGCGCTAGTCGAGGCGGGCCTGGTAGGCGGTGAGTCCCCGTACCTGGCGTGCCTGCCCTCCAAGACGCTGCTGGAGGCGGCCGGCCGGGGTGAGGCCTGGGAGAACGCGGTCGCCCGGCGGGACGAGGCGGCCAGCTGCCTGGACGACACGGCGGCGGCCGCACGCCTGGCCGACGCGGGTGTCACGCTGCTGCGCGGCACGGGGCAGGTGACCGGGCCCGGGACGGCCGAGGTGACGGTGGCGGGCGAGGTGGTGGATGGCCCGGCCGACACCGGCCGTCCCGCGCTCCGTTACACGGACCTCGTCCTGGCCACCGGCAGTGAGCCGGTCGCCCCGCCGATCGAGGGCCTGTCCGACATCCCGGCCTGGACCAGCGCCGAGGCCTTGAGCTGCCCCGACCTGCCGCGCCGGCTGGTCGTCCTGGGCGGCGGCTACACGGGATGCGAGCTGGCGCAGATCTACGCAGCGTTCGGCTCCCAGGTGACGCTGGTCGAGACGGAAAGTGTGCTGCTGCCGGCCGAGGCGGCCTTCACCGGGGAGATCCTGGCCGACGCGCTCCGCCGGACTGGTGTCGACGTCCGTCTCGGGTCCGCGGCGGCGAAGGCCGAGCGGATGGACGAGGGACTGGCGCTGACGCTGGAGGACGGGACGCGGATCGAGGCGGACCGCGTGCTGCTGGCGACCGGACGGCGGCCCCGGCTGACCGGCCTGGGGCTGGACACCATCGGGATCGAGCTCAAGCCCGGCATGGCGGTCCCGGTCGACGCCACCTGCCGGGTGGCCACGGCCGGTCCGGCGGCCCCGGCGGCGGATGCGGCGGATGCTGAATCCGGCGAGGAGGCGAAGGCGCCGGAGCGGCCGCTGGGTGTGTGGGCCGCGGGCGATGTGACCGGGCTCGGGACGCACACGCATACGGCCCGGTACCAGGCGGCCGTGGTCGCCGCGAACATCCTGGGCGAGCGGCGCGAGGCCGATTACCGGGCCATCCCGCGCGCGGTGTACACCATGCCGTCGGTGTTCGCGGTGGGCGTGTCCCCGCACAGCGCCGCGGAGGCGGGGATATCCCTGGTGACGGCGGCCGCTGAGCTGCAAGGCACGGCGCGGGCCACGGTGACCGGCGAAGAAGCCGGGCGGGTCGAGCTGTACGCTCATCCCGAATCGGGACTGCTGCTGGGAGCCGCGGCGGTCGGGCCGGACGCGCCGGACTGGATGGGTGAGGTGACGCTGGCCATCCGCGCCGGACTCCCCCTGGCCATCCTCGCGGATACGGTGCACGCTTTCCCCACGTGGAGCGAGGCACTCGAGCCGGCCATCCGGGAACTGGCCAGCAAGTTCCCGTGATCCCGCCGGCCGCGGCGGCCGCCGCGACGGAGTGCATAGACGAGGAGTGCCGCGAGTGAGCGACATGGACATAGAAAAGCCGCCGGACGACGCCCTCGAGCAGGAGCGTGCCCTGGTGGAAACGGACGACGAACTGGACGATCAGCGTCCTGACATACCCTTCGACGTGAACGAGGCCGATGCCGCGGAGCAGAAAAGAGCGGTCGACACCGGCGATGACGATTACCGCTGATCTGGCTGGCCGCGCAACTTGGCCTTAACATGGCGGGAACGCACGAACAGCCCGCCTGTCAGCTCAAGGATCCCGGAGACTCTGGTGACCGCAACGCCCGACGCACGGCCACGGGGAGCGCGGCTGCCACGGCAGGCTCGCCGTCGGCAGCTGCTAGGGGCGGCCCAGGAGGTTTTCGTCTCTCAGGGCTACCATGCCGCCGCGATGGACGAGATCGCGGAACGGGCGGGCATCAGCAAGCCCGTGCTCTACCAGCACTTCCCCAGCAAGCTGGAGCTTTACCTCGCGCTGCTCGACGAGAGCGTGGACGCCCTGATCGACACGGTACGCAAGGCGCTGAGCTCGACGACCGACAACAAGCAGCGGGTCGCGGCCACCTTTGGCGCCTACTTCGGCTTCGTTGCCGGGCAGGGCGGCGCGTACCGGCTGGTCTTCGAGTCGGATCTGAGCAACGAGCCCGCCGTGCGGGCCCGGCTGGACCGGTCGGTCAGGGAATGCGCGGAGATGATCAGCGAGGTCATCAAGGAAGACACCCGCATCCCAGCCGACGCCGCGCACCTGCTCGGCGTCGGCCTGGTCGGGACGGCGCAGGTCAGTGCGCGATACTGGCTGGGTTCCGAGGGCCGCATCCCGCAGGAGGAGGCGGAGCAGCTGATGGCCCGGCTGGCCTGGCGCGGACTCAGCGGCTGGCCGCTGAGCAGCTGACCGGCGGCCCGCCCGCGCGACAACGCGTTTCACCCAACGAGCGCGACAACGCGTTTCACCCAACGAAGGAGCACGGTGGAAGTCAGGATCGGTGTCCAGTCCGTCCCCCGTGAGCTGGCCGTGGAGACCAGCACCCCGGCCGCCGAGATCGAGCGGGCGCTGGCGGACGCCCTGGCCAGCAACGGCGTCTTCACGCTCGCCGTGGAGAAGGGCGGCAAGGTGTTCGTGCCGGCCGACAAGATCGCCTACCTGGAGTTCATCGGGGCGGAAGGCCGCCCGATCGGCTTCGGCAACCTCTGACCGCGGGCGCCCATGACCGCTGGTATCGTTTGTCTCCTTTCGGGCCTCTCCTGGGCCTCAGGCCTGGCCGGGAAGGCTCCTGCTATGATGGTTGTTGTCCGTGGTACGGACGCGGCGACCGCAGCGCGCCAATGCTGGCGCAGGCAGCGGGACACGCCCCCGTGCACGAACAGGCACCGCGCGGTCAACGTCGCGGTGGCAGACGACCGACCTTCGCCCGGCCGGCCCGAGAGGCGGGCGGGCAGAGGGGTATTGATGGAGGCTGAAACCCCTGACCAGCGAGACATTGACCGGGCAGCGGGCACCGGAGGATCCGGACCCCGCCAGTGACAGTCCCGGCAGCCCGATCCTGCTCGACGCCGACCCCGAGGAGAGCACGGACACCGCGCACGTGGTTCCGTTCCGTGAATTCGGCGTTTCGGACACGATCTGCGCGGCCCTCGAGGCCGCGGGAATTTACACGACCTTTCCCATCCAGGCCCTGACCCTGCCGATCGCGCTGGGTGGCCACGACATCATCGGCCAGGCGCGGACCGGCACCGGCAAGACGCTCGGCTTCGGTATCCCGCTGCTGCAGCGGCTGCAGGACGGCCCGCCCACCTCCCCCAAGGCGCCGCGCGCCCTGGTGGTCGTGCCCACCCGGGAACTGGCGATCCAGGTTGCCGGCGACCTGCGGATGGCCGGCTCCGGCCTGGGCACGCGCGTGCTGACGCTCTACGGCGGCCGCGCCTACGAGCCGCAGATCGAGGCGCTGCGCGCCGGCGTCGATGTCGTCGTCAGCACGCCCGGCCGGCTGCTCAACCTGGTCGGGCAGCGTCACCTGGGCCTGGGCGACGTGCGCACCCTCGTCCTGGACGAGGCGGACAAGATGCTCGACCTGGGCTTCCTGCCGGACGTGGAGCGCATTCTGCAGCTCACGCCCGCCGACCGGCAGACCATGCTGTTCTCGGCCACGATGCCCGGTGAGGTCGTCACGCTGGCACGCCGGCACCTGCGCCGGCCGACCCACGTGCGCGCCGAGACCATCGACGCGCCCGCGCCGGTCCCGACCACGCGGCAGCACGTTTTCCGCACCCACCACCTGGACAAGATCGAGGTGCTGGCCCGGGTGCTGCAGGCCGAGGGCCGGGGCCTGACGATGGTGTTCTGCCAGACCAAGCGCGCGGCCGATCAGGTCGCGGGTGCCCTGGCCACCCGGGGATTCGCGGTCGCGACCGTGCACGGTGACCTCGGCCAGGGCCAGCGGGAACGGGCACTGCGCGCGTTCCGCAGCGGCAAGGTAGACGTGCTCGTGGCGACCGACGTGGCCGCCCGCGGGCTCGACGTCGAGGACGTCACACACGTGGTGAACTTCGAGTGCCCCGACGACGACAAGGCCTACCTGCACCGCATCGGCCGGACCGGCCGCGCGGGGCGGGACGGTGTCGCGGTGACGTTCGTCGACTGGCGCGACATGCACCGGTGGAAGCTCATCGACGAGGCGCTGGGGCTGGCCCGGGCCGAGCCGGCCGAGACGTACTCCACGTCCGACCATCTCTTCACCGAGCTGGGCATCCCGCTGTCCGCGACCGGTACGCTGCCGCGGGCGCTGCGCAGCCGGGCCGGGCTGGACGCCGAGGCCGTCGAGGACATCGGCGAAACCGGGCGGAAGGCGGTCGCAAGCGCGAAGGACTCGCCGGGCCGGGGCGGCCGCTCACGCGGCCGGCGGTCCGCAGCCACCGCGCCGGACGGCCGGAAGCCGGCGGATGGCGGCGAGGAGCAGCCGCGGGAGCGCACCCGGGTGCGCCGGCGGACCCGGGGCGGCCGGGACACCCAGACCACCGGGGCGCAGGCGGCGCACGCCTCCCTTGACCTCCACGAACCGCAGGAGGGCGGCAGCCAGCCGGCCGGGGACACCGCGGCCGACGGGGCCGCGGCGCGCAGTACCCGGTCCCGGCGGAGGCGGACCCGGGGCGGCCAGCCAGCGGCCTGACCGGCACTATCTCGTCGCGCCGCCCGGCTCGCCAGGCCGCCAGGCGGCGCGTAGTTCCGATGCCGTCCGCGTGATTCAATGGCACCAGCGACGTTCCCCGTACGTCTATCAGCATGGGCATCAGCAGTGCTCGGTAAGGGTTCCCACGGTGAGCACACCCACGTCCCTCATCCTGCCTGACGGCGTCCGGCGGACGGCCATCGAGACGAGCCGCGGGGCATTCGCGGCGCTCGAAGCCATGCCCAGCTCCCGGGTGTGTGAGCGGCAACCCGCCATCCTCGTTCCCGGTTTCACCGGGAGCAAGGAAGACTTCCTCGCCATCCTGCAGCAGCTGGCCGCGGCCGGGCGGCGGGTCCTGGCGCTCGACATGCGCGGGCAGTACGAGACGTCCGGCCCGGACGATCCCGCCGCCTACACGATCGCCGAACTGGGCTTCGACATCGCCGCGGTCATCGACGCGGTGGCCGCCCGCGCGGTGGCCACCGCCCCCGGCGATGACGCCGGCCGCGGGCTGGTGCACCTGGTCGGCCACTCCTTCGGCGGCCTCGTGGTGCGGGAGAGCGTGCTGGCCGGCGCCTCGGGTATCGGGTCGCTCACGTTCATGAGCTCTGGTCCGGGCCGCCTCACCGGGCAGGCCGCGGCCGACCTGGCCTGGCTGACCGCCAGCCTGGACGGCAGCCCCGAGGTCATGCGGCGCACGATCCGGCACATCTGGGACACCACCTTCGCGCCGCAGGCCGCCGCGGTGGGCGTCGCCCCGGAGATCATGACCTTCCTGCGGGAGCGGATGCTGCGCAACTCCCCCGTCGGCCTGCTCGTCATGGGGCAGTACCTGCTCACCGCGCCGGACCGCACCGCCGAGCTGGCGCCGCAAGCCGACGCGCCGGTCCTCGTGCTGTACGGCGAGGACGACGACAAGTGGGAACCGGCCGCGCAGGAAGAGATGGCGGCCGAACTGAACGCCGAACGGGTGTGCATCCCCGGCGCGGCGCATTCCCCCGCCGTCGGCGCGCCGGAGACGACCGCCAGCGCGCTCAACGCGTTCTGGCACGCGGCCGAGGCCGTGGCGGACGGGCGCGGCCGGGCGGCCCGGGCCCGGCAGCTGTGACCGCCGCCCGGCCCTAGCCCTAGCCCTAGCCCTAGCCCTAGCGTGTCTCGTCGTCGGTGATGGCGTCCCAGGGACGGCGTGCGGGCGACGCGGCGGTCCCCTCCGGGCAATGCTGGCGGTAGTCACACCAGCCACAGCCAGGTCCAGGCCGCGGCGGGAACACCTCGCCGTACCGTGTGGGCGCCAGCCCGCCGCGGTAGGCCGTATCGGCCGCGTCGCACTCGGCGGCGATCTCCTCGGCCCGCCGCACCTGCCGGGCCAGCGTGGCGTCCGTATGCTCCCAGCCGAGCACGCTCCCGCTGGGCAGATGATGCAGCTCGACGCGATGGCAGGGCCGGCGCAGCGACCGTGCCGCCGCCACCGCGTACAGCGCGAGCGCGAGCGAGCTGCGCGCGTCGTCCGTGCTCAGCAGGTGACGGCCGGTCTTGTAGTCGACGACGACCAGCTCGGTGCCGTTCGCGGCCCCATCCCCATCCGCTGGGGACGGCCGCTCGTCCAGCCGGTCGATGCGCCCGGAGACCGCGATGCGGCCGGTGCGGGTAGCCACCGTCCGCTCCACGCCCAGCGGCTCGTCGGCCGGATCCAGCGTCGAGACGTAGGACTCCACCATCGCGCGGGCGCGGGCGCGCTGCCGCGCGGACTGCTGCTCATCGGCGAAACCCTGCGTGATCCATCCCGCCTGCAGCAGGTCACCGGCCGCGGTCACGCTGCGCCCGGACAGCGGCAGCCGCCACCAGGCGGCCAGCGCGTTGTGCACGCTAGCGCCGACGCTGTTGTGCGCCCACGCCGCCCCCTTCGGCGGGGGCGGCCGGTCCAGGTAGGTCATCCGGTAGCGGCGCGGGCAGTCGAGCCAGGACGTCAGCCGCGTCGGCGTGCACGCGTACAGCCGCTGCGGCATCCCGCCGAAGCTGAGCTGTTCCGCCGCGCCCATGCTCTCCTCCTTGCTACCGTCCGCAAGCTATCAGCCACCACCGACAAACGGGGCGTCAGCGCTGGTGCGCGAAGGCGAGCACCGCGGTCGCGACGAGCTGGACAGCGATCGCCGACAGCAGCAGGCCGGCGATGCGGGTCAGCAGTTCCACCCCGTTGTCGGTGAGGATGCGGTGGATCACGGTGGAGAACCGCATGGCCAGCCACACGACGACGGTCACGGCCAGGATGGCCAGGGCCAGGGCCAGCACGTTGGCCGCGCCGTGGATCCGCTGCACGTACAGCATGGTGGCGACGATCGCACCCGGCCCGGCGAGCAGCGGCGTGCCGAGCGGCACGAACGCGACGTTCGCCCTGGCCCGCTGCGCGGAGGTCGGCTCGTCCGACTTGCCGGTCAGCAGCTCGAGGGAGACGAGCAGCAGCAGCAGGCCGCCGGCACCCTCCAGCGCGGGCAGCCCCACCCCCAGATAGCTGAGGATCGTCCGGCCGAACAGCGCGAACGCGACGATCACGCCGAACGCGACGACCGCGGCCTGCCACGCCAGTCGGTTGCGCGCCCGCGCCGACCGGCCACGGGTCAGCCCGAGGAACACCGGCACCGTCCCCGGCGGATCGATGATGACCAGCAGGGTGACGAATACTTCTGTGAAGAATTTCACGGGCAAGACCTTACGGGGGATCTTGCTCAGGGACGGGGGACCCGCCGCAGGTGGCGGGGGTAGCCAGCAGGCGGAACCGGGGCGTTACCGGATGCCGCTCGCGCCGGGGGACTACACGATCGGCGTGCCCCGGTCGAAAGACCCACCGCGGGGAGTTACCGTGCTGTCCGGCCGGACGGTGACCGCGAACTTCCCGAATCAGTGCGTGCAGGAGGCCCGGGACCAGTCAGCTGACCGGGGTGCCGGACGCCTGCGCGGCCAGGCGCTCCCAGGACTCAGGCGGCGTGGTCTCGCAGCCGATCCGGTAACCGGTCAGCGCGCCGTGGTCGTCGCTGCCGCCGGACGGCACGAGATCCAGGTCCGTGGCCAGGGTGTGCGCCCGGGCCCGTTCCGCCGCCGGCTGCTCCGGATGCCATACCTCGAGGCCGGCCAGCCCGGCCGCGGCCAGCGCGGCGATGTCGTCGCCGGGCACTTCGTACCCGGGCGTGCCGGGGTGGGCCAGGACGCTGACCCCGCCCGCGGCGCGGATCAGGCCGATCGCCACCACCGGGTCGAGGGCGTACTTGTCCTCGTACGCGCGGCCGCCGTCACCGATCCACGCCGCGGTGAACGCCTCGGCCGGTTCAGCGATCACGTCGGCGTCGGCCAGCGCGCGGGCGATGTGCGGGCGGCCCACCACGCCGTCCCCGGCGATCGCGGCCACCTGGCCCCAGGTGACGCCGGCACCGAGGGCGGCCAGCTTGGCTACCATGGCGCGGGCCCGCCGTACCCGGTCGCCGCGGATGGCGCTGACCTCGGCGGCCAGGCCGGGATGGGCCGGGTCGAACAGGTAGGCCAGCAGGTGCAGGCTCCGCCCGTGCAGGTGGCAGGACAGCTCCATACCGGGCACCAGGGTCAGGCCCGGCGGCAGCGCGCGGCGCGCCCCGGGGTGGCCCGCCACCGTGTCATGGTCGGTCAGCGCCACCACGTCGACGCCGCGTTCCCGGGCCCGGCGCATGACCTCGGCAGGCGGATCGGTCCCGTCGGACGCGCTGCTGTGGGTGTGCAGGTCGATGCGCACCGGCCCATGGTACGCAGCACCACGCGCCCCGGCCGCACACTGGCACCGGAAAGCCTGGCATCCGGAAAACACAGACGGGCGGCAGGCACGAGGCCTGCCGCCCGTCAGGTGGCCGGTGACTAGCTCGTCACGTGCGAGCGGTCAGCCTAAAGGCCGTCCGTGTTGCGCCACAGCTGGTTGTCGTACACGGTGCCGTCGCTGTAGCTGGCCAGCGGCTGCACGTTGATCCACGGCCGCGGCATGTCGGTCGGGTTGCCGGCCGGGTAGTTCATCACCATCGGGTTGGAGAAGTTGGTGTCCGTCCCGGTGATGAGCGGCGTGTAGCCGCCGTTGGCGTCCTTGCTGTCGATCGCCCAGATCGTGCTGGTCTGGCCGCAGGTCTCCAGGCGGACCTTGAAGCCGGACTGCGCGACCTCGCCCGGCCAGGTGCCGACGCAGAAGTTGCTGTTCACGCCGTTCGGCTCGTACTGGATCTCGATGGCCTCTTCGGCGTGGTAGGCCTGGTCGAAGCCGGGCGAGATCAGGCCCCGGCCATGGGCGTAGAAGCTGCCCACCGTGCCCAGGTCGTTGACCACGAAGTCCTCGGCCGGGTCGCTGTTGGACGACTGGAACAGCATGACCTGGTTCCCGGTCGACGCGCTGCCGTGGTAGATGTCCAGGACGTAGGTGTGGTGGTACTTCTGCGTGTACCAGTTGGAGCAGCCGCCGCAGTTCGGGGTCGACGCGCTGGCGCTCATGGTGCCGACCATGCCAAGGCCGCCGCCGACCAGCGCGAACGTAGCGGCTCCGGCCGCGATCTTTGCCTTGAAGGACATTCGGGTTCCTCCCAATAGAACGAGGACCGTGCTTCGGGCACGGGCTTCAGGGGGACCACCCCCCAGCAGGCGGCAGCGTTCCGGATCTAATCGATCACGCAGAGTGCTGACGTCAGCTCGTGGGTGGTTCAGGGCCAGAAACGGGAAACGTGGGCGGACCGCCCGGGGCGGCTGCGGTCGCGGGGGGCGGTCAGGCCAGGCGCGAGCCGGTGGACCGCGAAACGGGCGGCGCCAGCGAGTTCAGCGACGCGTTACCCAAGCGACGCGATTTCGGTACAAGCGCCGCAGCCGCGACATAGGCGGCATTGCTAAAATCGTGCACTGGTCTCCGTCCCTCCTGTGCAGGGCGAGATTCAAGGCCCTGCCCGGTGAATTGCGGTCACCGGGCAGAGCCGCCTTTCCGTGGCGGCCATCGCTGGCCGGCTATGGCGGCTAACCGGCCCTTTCGACGCCTCGCATAAGCAAGACGCAAGACGGCGTAACGCGGTTGACACATATGCAAGATTATTGCGCTCCGTGATCAGATCTTTATCGTGTTCGCATCTGATCGCTAACCGAGTGTATCCACGACGGGCGGGATGGCAACCGCTCGCGACCGAACTGTGACCTACATGAGCTGCATGAACCATGGTTTAGTGGTCACATGTGCACGCTGCGTAATAACCGGACAGACGGCCCAAATCAGTTACATTAAGTAGCCGAAATGGTGATATTCCGCCGGGTACCGGGCCCGTTCGCCTTTTCTCCCGGCTGAGCGCTTCGCGGCCTTGCCGGTTACGCTGTGAACGTGGGCCGGAAATGGGCCGTACCCGGACAATACGGGGAAATTGGCGGCGCGAATACAGGGTTTGTAATCGATGAATGGTGAGCGCATTCCCTGCGTGGGTGCCATCGTCCGGGACGGGGCCGGGCGGCTGCTGCTCATCAGGCGCGGGCACGATCCGGAGGCCGGATTCTGGTCGCTGCCCGGCGGCCGGATCGAGCCCGGCGAGAGCGACACCGAGGCCCTGGTGCGGGAGATGCGTGAGGAAACCGGGCTGACCGTCCGGCCCGGGCCGCTGATCGGCACCGTGCAGCGGCCCGGGCCCGGCGGCAGCATCCTCGACATCCGCGACTACGCGGCCACGGTGACGGGCGGCACCCTGGCCGCCAGCGACGACGCCGCCGACGCGCGCTGGGTCGCCGCCGCGGACGTGCCCCGGCTGCCGCTGACGACCGGCCTGGCCGCGGCGCTCACGTCCTGGGGCGTGCTGTAGGGTCAGCGGCCGCTGGGCGGCCGTACGGACGGGACTGCCCCGCGCCGGCGGCGGCCGACCACAGCAACGACGCCGCGGTGGCCGGCGCCCCGGTTTCCGGCCACCGCGGCGGCATCGCGGCGGCGTCAGCGCAGCCGGAGTGGGGGGACGGACCGGCGTCCACCGGCCCAGGCACGGAAGCAGCGTCACATGAGCTGTTCTTCCTGGCGCGCCTCACAAATACGGTCACAAAGAGTACAGCGCCGGTCACAGCGCAGGTGTTACACGTTCCGCCGTTTCGCCTGGCGCCCGCGGCTTCATAGCATGAGGGCATGACGTCCCCCACCTTGTCCTCCCCCACGGCCGAGCAGGTCTCCCGCGCGCTCGCCACCGTGAACGACCCCGAGATCCACCAGCCGATCACGGACCTCGGCATGGTCAAGAACATCGACATCGCGCCGGACGGGACCGTCCGCGTCGATGTCTGGCTTACGGTCGCTGGCTGCCCGCTGCGCGACACGATCACCCGCGAGGTGACCGCCGCGGTCAGCGCGGTCGAGGGTGTGTCCCGGGTCCGGGTGGAGCTGGACGTGATGAGCGAGGAGCAGCGCCGGGCGCTGCAGACCCAGCTGCGCGGCGGCCAGGCCGCCCCGGAGATCCCCTTCGCCCAGCCGTCCTCGCTGACCCGGGTCTTCGCCGTGGCCAGCGGCAAGGGCGGTGTGGGCAAGTCGTCGGTGACGGTGAACCTGGCCGTCGCCCTGGCCGCCACCGGGGCGAAGGTCGGGGTCGTGGACGCCGACATCTACGGGCATTCGGTGCCCCGGATGCTCGGGGTCACCGGGACGCCGACCCAGGTGGAAAAAATGATCATGCCGCCGTCGGCGTACGGGGTGAGGGTCATCTCGATCGGGATGTTCACCAAGGGCAACGCGCCGGTGGTCTGGCGCGGCCCGATGCTGCACCGTGCCCTGCAGCAGTTCCTCGCCGACGTGTTCTGGGGCGATCTGGACTTCCTGCTGCTCGATCTGCCGCCCGGCACCGGGGACATCGCCATCTCGGTGGCCCAGTTGCTGCCCAGCGCCGAGCTGCTGGTGGTGACCACCCCGCAGCTCGCGGCGGCCGAGGTCGCCGAGCGGGCCGGCGCCCTGTCCACGCAGACCCATCAGCGCATCGCCGGGGTCATCGAGAACATGTCGTACCTGGTCTGCCCGCACTGCGGGGAGCACACCGACGTCTTCGGCTCCGGCGGCGGCGAGGCGGTCGCCGCGGGGCTGACCCGGATTACCGGGGCACAGGTCCCGCTGCTCGGCCAGGTGCCGATCGACACCCGCCTGCGTGAGGGCAGCGACCAAGGCCGCCCGCTTGTGCTGTCCGATCCGGAGACGCCCGCCGCCGCCGAACTGATCACGATTGCCCGCGGCCTGGCCGCCCGCTCCCGCGGCCTCGTCGGCCGATCCCTCCCCCTCACCCCCCGCTAGCAATTCGCCGCCCAGCGCGGGCCCACCTCGCGGCAAACGGGCCCACCCCGCGGCAAAGTTGTGCGATAACTGCTGTGTCCACAGCACTTATCGCACAAGATCTCTTCAGGCCGCGCCGAGCCAAGGGACCCGGCCAACTCTAAGACGAGGTTTCCGGGGTTTCCTCGCTATCGCGCGCAACACCGCGCGGCACGCGCTGGCAGTCCTCGCTGACGACGGCCTGATTGAGATCACGCCCGGATGGGGCTCATTCGTCAAGGCAAAGAGCTAGTTTCGAACGCAGTCGTATGCTTGTTCGATGGCGCGGGCATGGATCGAATTGGACGGCGAACAGGTCGCGTGGGGACCGACGCGGATCATCGTGGTCAAGCTCAGCCAGGACGGGTACGACCCCTTGGAATCGCTCGTCTAGTCCGAAGTTACCGTCACTATGTGTAGATATCTGCGCCCTGACCTGCGATAACGCCGAAGAGACCAAAGTTTTTCTGCACAGATAATCCGCGACCACGACCGGCTACCATGATGGGAGTTTGTGCTGGTCAGACACGTAGCCAGAAGACATGACCCTGGAGCTCGCGAAGGCCCAGGTCAGCGCCGCGAGTGGCGTGCCACCGCCAAGTAACTTCGGTCTAGTGGCAAGCATTGGGGCGCCTGAGCGGAGGCCGGGGCATCGTCGGCCCGCCTCGCGAGGATCGGGCTGCAAGGACCGGAAATCGGAGGTGGAATCGGCTAGCGTCCCGGGTCGGACCCGTGCGGCGGATCGCTATCACCGGGCGCCACGGTACCGCGTGCGCTAGCTAGGTGCTTCCCCTTGAGCAGCGACCACGCGCGCTGCAGCGACACAATCAGCGTAGTGAAGACGATGAAGGACAGGTTGATCACGTCATCACTGTCATGTGGATTGACTAGCAGCAGCACGCCGTATACGAACTGAGCCGCGCAGGCAAGCAACGTGACTGCCATCACGATCAGGTTACTGCCAGTGTGCAGCCGACGCTGGAGGTTGACGGTCGCGACGATAGTGATCACGGCCATGATCACAGCAGGCTCGCCGATGTTGACCTTAGGAATGAGCCCCAGCAGGGACACCACGAACGAGTTCACCAGGCCGGTGAAGGCGGTGATCGCCAGCGCTTCGCCACCCGGTATGGCACTCGGCCCGAAGATCGTGTCGTCTCGGACCGAAACAGCGACGAACAAGAGCCCGATGAGTGCCGCAGCAGCTGTGGCAACCGCGCCAAGGTAGGCGTCGTACACACTGGGCGCCATGCGAACAGAAGCTCGCATGGTTGATCTGTGATGTCAATCGAGAGTATGCACCTCGCCCAGGTGCTCATCGGCCCCACGACCCGGACACTCATCATCACCGGCCGCAGGCTGTCCCCATCCGAAGTGCTGGCCATCGGACCCCCATCACGCCCGGGTCCTTCCCCATATGACTAGACGTCGGTCAGGGTTGAGAGTCGTCCCCCCGGGCCAACACCGGGTTACGTCGCCTCGGTGTCGTAGGGGGGTTGTTCGCCGGGGAGGAGGGTGGCGGCGCGGGGAGGGCTGGCGGCAGGCGATCCGTTGTTTCCGTTCATCTCGCCGTTCATCTCGCCGTCCAGGTCGTTGAGCAGGTGCTTCTGGACGAAATGACGCGGGTTCAGGTCGTTGATGTCGAATTCGGCGAACTCGGGGCCGAGGCCCTCGCGCAGGTCGGCCTTGGCGCCGTCGGCGATCCGGCGCAGCTCACGCAGCGCTTTCCCGGCCTTGGCGGCCATCTTCGGCAGCTCGTTGGGGCCGAACACCACCAGCGCGATCACCGCCAGCACCAGCAGCTTGGGCAGGGACAGGTCAAACACCGGAGTCTCCATCGGCCGTTCGCGGGGCGGGCGGTTGCCGCCGTCGCGATCCACTGTAATCCGTCCGGCCCGCACACGTGCGGGGCTGGTCAGCGGAACGGGTTCACCCACGACGCGAGGCGGTGCAGGCCCCGGGACAGCCGCCCCCAGAAGCCCGGCGGTGCGTTGTAGGGCAGCATGTGCACGGCCTTGTCCAGCGTGGCCGGTGGCGCGTCCGCCATGACCGTGAACACGAAGCCATGGCCTGCCCAGGTGATGCTGCGCTGGTCCGGCTGGCCGGTGTACACGTCGCGGCCGTCCAGGGTGATCTTCTGCCAGCCGGACAGCTGGGCGGGCAGGTCACCGCGCTGCACGAACACCGACACCACGAACAGGCCGTCGGAATAGCCGAGGTCGAGGACGTCACCCGAGCTGGTCGCGGCCGTGCCCGCCTCGAACAGGGTCAGCCCGCCGGGCAGCGCACCAGGAACCGGCCACCCGCGGGCCCGCCACTGGGACACGTCCACGTCGGTGAGCCGCGTGCCGGGTGCCGTGGCGGCCGGCACCGCGGGCGCGGCGGCCGCGGCAGCAACGCCGACCTTCAGGTCGATGAAGACGTCCTCGCCGATCAGGTGGGCGCTGGAGTCGAAGACCTCACGGCGCAGCGGCAGCTTGGTCGCCTGGTCCAGCCAGTACCGGGCCGCCAGCGTGCCGTTCTCGCGCCAGGCCTCGACCACCAGCGCGGGCCTGCTGTCCGCCGACCCCGAGCCCAGGTAGGCCAGGTCGTAGTTCGCGCCGAGCAGCGCGACCAGCTGGGAGGTGACGCCGAGCACGCCCTCGGGCGCCTGGCTGTCGGTGTCGTCGGAGACGCTGGCCTGGCGGCCCTGGCTGACCGTCCCGGCCGTAGCCGCCTGGACGAGGGTGTCTCCCCCGCTCCGGTGCCAGACGTCCGCGATCATCGTGGTGTTCCCGTCCACGCCCCACGCCGACACCATCTCCACGCCCTGGTAGGAGACGCGCGCGCCGGCCTGCGCCGCCTCCTGCAGCAGCTGCAGGCCGGGGCCGCCGTCCCGGGGCGGCGACGGCTTGAGGCCAGCCGGGCCGGATGAGCCGGACGGCGCGGGCTCCCTGGAGCCCGCGGCCGGGGCGGCCGCGCGGGTACAGGCGGTCACCAGCAGGCACGGCGCCAGCAGCGCCATCATCGCCGCGAGCGTGGCCAGCGAGCCGGAAAGGAGGCCGCGCGCGACGCCGGCTAGGCCGTTACGGCAGGTCATGCGGCGGGTCACGGTTCCTGCGATGGGCCCGTGAGCTGCGGCACGGGGACGACCGACGAGGAGCCGCCGAAGGGGATCTCACCGGTCGTGATGGCGTGCTCGACGCTGTACATCTCGACCGGTGGAGTGATCCGCGGGCCGGGCGCCGGCTGGCTGCCGCCCATGGTGAACGCGGTCACGCCGAGCCCTGCCACGGCGCATGACGCGATGCCGAGGGCCAGGTAGCGGCCCCGGTGCCGGGGCCGCCTGGCGCGCAGCGGAACCGGGCCGCCGGGCCCGCCGATGGCCAGCAGGCGGCCGGTGAGCGCGTCGCCGGCCGGCGCGTCCGGAAGCCCGCGCATCCTCTTCTTCAGCTCGCGCAGGGCGTTAGCCTCGGCCCGGCACGCCGCGCACGCGGCCAGGTGGACGTGGGCCCGGTCCCGTTCGGCGGGGCTGAGCTCGCCGTCGATGAGCGCGGAGAGGCGGCCGCCCAGGTGGTGACTCACGGCGCCTCACCCCTTTCTGCCGCATCCCTTTCTGCCGCATCGCTTTCTGCCGCATCCCTTTCTGCCGGGGGCCTGCGCGGGCGCCGGTGCTCGAGCGCGGCCCGGAGCTGCGCCCGGCCGCGATGGATCCGGCTCCGCACGGTGCCGAGCTTGACCCCGAGGGTGACCGCGATCTCCTCGTACGACAGGCCCTCGATGTCACACAGGACCACGGCCACGCGGTACTCGGGGGCCAGATCCCGCAGCGCGGCCTGGATGTCACCGTCCAGGTGGCGGTCGTCGAACACCTGGGCGGGCGTCGGGTCACCGCCCGGCAGCCGTCCCGCGACGTCCTGGCCGAGGCCCTCGAACCGGATCCGCTGTTTGCGGCGCGCGGAGTCCAGGAACAGGTTGGTGGTGATGCGGTGCAGCCAGCCTTCGAACGTGCCGGGCGTGTAGGTCGACAGGGAACGGAACACGCGCACGAAGACCTCCTGGGTGAGATCCTCGGCGTCGTGCGGGTTGCCGGTCAGCCGGTACGCGAGGCGGTACACCCGGGCCGAGTGGGTACGGACGACCTCATCCCAGCTCGGCGCGGTCCAGGAGGACGCGGGGCCGGGCGGCGAGCCGGCGTCCGTCACGGCGTACCCCCTTGCCTTGTCCCGCGCTATCGTCACCATCATCGTGCCCGCGATTCTCTGCCTGTGCCAGCCGATCAGGCCAGCCGCTTGCCGACTTAGCTAACGGCTCACCGGGGCGATTTGGTTCCCGAGCCGGTCAGCGGGCACTAGGCTCCGTTCCGGATCCTTTTCTTCCCGGGGGAGGAAATCATCGCGAACCTGCACGCGGCGCTCGGCTACGCGGACGGCTATCTGCCCGAAGATGAGCCGCTGCGGGAGGCCCGCGCCCGCGCCGAAGACCTGGGCGGCAGCAAGCCGGTCCGGCCGGTCACCGGGGCCGTGCTCCGCTTCCTCGCGGCGGCGATCGGCGCGCGCACGGTGGTGGAGATCGGCACCGGCTGCGGATCGTCGGGCATCTGGCTGCTCCGCGGCATGCGCCCGGAGGCCGTGCTGACCAGCGTTGACGTGGAACCCGAATACCAGCGGGTGGCGCGGAAGGCGTTCACCCAGGCCGGGTTCCCCGCGAGCCGGTACCGGCTGATCCTGGGCCGTGCGCTGGACGTGCTGCCCCGGCTGTCCGACGGGGCCTACGACCTGGTGTTCTGCGACGCGGACAGCCGCGAGTACCCGGATTACCTGGAGGCCGCGCTGCGGCTGCTGCGGGTCGGCGGCATCGTGGCGTTCGACGACGTGATCGTGCCGCCGGACCTGGCGGGCGTGCCCGACGGGGACCTGGCGGAGGCGGGGCCGCCCGCGGGCTGGGCGGACGTCCTCCTCCCGGCGGGCCCCGGCACCCTGCAGGTGCGGGAACTGGCCGGCGTGATACGCGGCGACGAGCGGCTGACTCCGCTGTTCCTGCCGGCCGGCGACGGCATGCTGGCCGCCGTGAAGCGTTCCTGAGGCACCTGGACCGTGCGGCGCCGGCCGGGGGGCCTGGCCACCGTCCGTTCGGGTTACCAAGCGGCCGCGGTCAGCCAGCGGAGCAGCAGGCGGGTACCGAAGCCGGTGCCGCCCTTGGTGATCTCACCGTCGTCACTTCCGGCCCGCGCGGTCGCGGCGATGTCCAGGTGCGCCCACCGCCGGCCGCCGGTGAACTCGCGCAGGAACATCGCCGCCACGATCGACCCGGCCTGCCCGTTCCTGGCGCCGTTGATGGCGCTGGGCACGTGCGCGAGATCGGCGGTCGCGGAGGTGATCGCGTCGCGGTAGTCGGCCGGCATCGGCATCCGCCACAGCGGCTCCCCGGCAGCGGATCCGGCCGCGGTCAGCGCCTGGGCCAGTCCGTCGTCGCTCGCGTAGAGGGCGCCGATCGAGGCGCCGAGCGCGATCCGGGCCGCCCCGGTGAGGGTGGCGAGGTCCACGGTGACGGCGGGCTCGAGGGTGGCGGCGTACGCGAGGAGATCCGCCAGGACCAGGCGGCCCTCGGCGTCGGTGTTCAGCACCTCCACCGTCCGGCCGCCGAAGGTGGTGATGATGTCGCCCGGCCGCATCGCCGATCCGGACGGCATGTTCTCCGCCGCGCCGATCAGGCCGGTGACGCGGGCGCGGACCCCGAGCGCCGGCAGGGCCGACAGCACGGCGATCACCGCGGCGCCGCCGGCCATGTCGGACTTCATCTGCCGCATTCCCTCGTTGGGCTTGAGGGACAGCCCGCCGCTGTCGAACGTGATGCCCTTCCCGGCCAGGACGACGTGCGCATCCGCGCGGTCCGGCGTGTAACTCAGCTCGATCAGGCGGGGCGGGTGCGCCGAACCGGCCCCGACGGCCACGATGCCGCCGAATCCGGCCGCGGCCAGCTCCGCCCCGTCCCGGACCCGCACGCCGAGGCCGGCCCGCCCCGCGGCGGCCACGGCCTGATCCGCCAGCCAGCCGGGGGTTTTCACGTCCGACGGCATGTTGGTCAGGTCGCGGGCCAGCGCCACGGCGGCCGCGATCACGCCGGCCGACCCGGGATCGCCCTCGTCCGGGACCAGCAGCCGGACCGCGCGGGGACTGACGGGATCGGGGCCGCCGTCCCGCATCGAGAACGTGTAGCCGCCCAGCAGCAGGCCCTCGGTGAACGCGTCCGCGTCCGCGCGGGTGGCGGCGGACGGCAGCACGGCCACCGCCCGCTGGCCACGCTCCAGCTGCCGGGCCAGGGCCGCACCGGCCCGCCGCAGCTCCGCCGGGGATTCGTCGCCGACCCCGAGCAGGATCAGCCGGATGACGCCGTCCGGGGTGCGGGCGGCCAGCCGGGCCACCTCGCCGGCCTTGCCGGACAGGTCGTACGCCGCAATCGCCTCGGCGGCGCTCAGGCCGGTGGCGGAGGCCAGGGCGGTGCCGTCCACGCCGGTCAGGGCGGCCCAGTCGGCGGGATCCGGGGCCGCCGCGCTGCCGTCCGGCTGGCCGGCCGCCACGGCGATCTCCGGGCGCCGGACCGGAACCGCGAGGAGGGAGGTGCCGCCGGTCCCGCCCGGGGCGGTGAGATAGCCGTCCAGCGACCGCCCCGAAGCAGCCTCCGTGGTGACGCCGATATCGACGGGCAACGGTCAGCCGACGACAGTTTTCAGGGCATCGCCCAGCTTGGCAGCCTCATCGGCGGACAACTCGACCACCAGACGGCCACCGCCTTCCAGAGGGACGCGCATGACGATGCCCCGTCCCTCTTTGGTGACCTCCAGCGGACCGTCGCCTGTCCGCGGCTTCATCGCCGCCATCCTGCACCCCTTCTCCCTCGATCCGCGCCGGACTCTTCTGGCTCCACGTTTTGCCTGCGGTCCGGCGCCTGCGGCGGAACCGGCCAGCCTCAACCGTCTCTGTCAGTCGCCCTATTATCCCGTGTTCGGACGCAGAATGGTAATGATCGCGTTCGAGCGAACCGCGTCGGCCGGCCCGCGGGCGGCCTGCCCTAACGAGCTGAGGGGAACCCACCATGGCCGACAGCGTGCTCTACGGAACGACCGGTGCCGTCGCCGTGATCAGCCTGAACCGGCCCAAGGCGATGAACGCGCTGACGTCCGAGGCGAAGGAGAGCCTGCTGGCCGCGTTGCGCCGCGCCGCCGCGGACCCGGTGCGCGCGGTCATCATCACCGGTAACGGCCGGGGTTTCTGCGCAGGCCAGGACCTACTGGAGCACGCGGAGCGGCTGGAATCGGGCGGCACCGCGCTGGACACGGTGCGGGCGCATTACAACCCGATCGTGCTGGAGATCATGACCATGCCCAAGCCCGTGATCGCCGCGGTAAACGGCGTGGCCGCGGGCGCGGGCGCGGCCCTGGCCTTCGCATGCGACTTCCGGGTGGCGGCCCGGACGGCGAGCTTCGTGATGTCCTTCTCGCTGGTCGGCCTGGGCCCCGACTCGGGCGTGTCGTGGACGCTGCAGCGGCTCGTCGGCGTGGCCCGGGCGACGGAGCTGCTGATGCTGGCCGAGCCGATGCCCGCGGACCGGGCGTACGAGCTGGGCCTGGTCACCTCGGTGGCGGCGGACGGCGAGTTCAGCGAGACGGCTCTGGACCTGGCCCGGCGGCTGGCGGACGGCCCGACCGCCGCGTACGCGGCGATCAAGGAGGCACTGCTGTACTCGGCCACGCACGGGCTGCCGGAATCACTGGAGGAGGAGGCGGAACTGCAGAACCGGCTAGGCAAGACCGCCGACCACCGCGCCGCCACGGCGGCTTTCGTCCGCAAGGAGAAGCCCCGCTACCATGGCCACTAGCCGGAACAGCGCGCCGACGGATCGGCGCGGCTTTCCCGCAGATGCTGCGGAAAAGCGACGCCGATCATGGATTCCGGGAGCCGGGGCGCTGCCGGTCAGTGCCTCGCACACGCCAGATCAGGACACGATGCGCTGCATTGTCTTCCACCTGCAGCGGCCGGTGCTATCGGCGAGCACCGCACACAGGTTACGGCGAGGCGATCGTTACCGGCCTAACGAACCGGGCCTCCGGCCCGGTGAGCGGCCGGTGCTATCGGCGAGCACGGCGCACGGGTTACGGCGAGGCGCCCGTTACCGGCCCAGCGAACCGGGCGTTGTGCCCGGTGAGCGGCCGGTGTGTCGGCGAAGTGCCACCGCGCGGGCGCGGAGCGCATGCGGGGGGTTCCGGGGGGTCGTCCCCCCGGGCTAACACAAATGCTCGCCGAAGAAATCGAGGATGCGACGCCAGGCGTCCGCCGCGGCATCCTGGCGGTAGTCCCTCCGGGCCGCGTGGGCCAGCGGGGCCAGGCCGGGGGGATTCCTGCTCATGAAGCGGTGTCCCGCCTCGGGGTAGATCTTGATGTCGTGCGGCACTCCCAGCGCCGTCAGCGCTTTCTCCAGCCGTTCGGGCGGCTTGATGCCCATCGGGTCGCGGCCGCCGTAGCTGCCCACCACCGGGCACGCGCCCTCCAGGGCAGCCTCGGCGTCGTCGGGCACCTCGCCGTAGTTGACGCTCACGGCGGCGAAACCGTCCCGGGACGCGCACAGCAGCGCGAAGCCGCCGCCCAGGCAGAAACCGATCACGCCGGTCTTCCCGGAGCAGTCCGGCCGGGAGGCCAGCCACGCGCGGGCCGCTTCCAGGGTGGTGAAGGCCGGGCCCGATTCCGCCTTGAGCTGGTGCATCGCCCCGCGCACGCAGCGCATCCACGGCTTGCCGAGGTAGAGGTCGGGCGCGAACGCGAGGTACCCGGCGCGGGCCAGGCGGTCCGCGTGCTGCCTGATGCTGTCGGTCAGGCCGAACGCCTCGTGGATGACCACGACCCCGGGCCACCGCCCGGGAGGCGGGACGGCCCCGGGCCCGCCGGGTACGGACAGATACCCATGGGTGACGCCGCCGTCAGCGGGATATGGGAGATCGGGCATGGGCACAATGTCTCATACCGTCTCGGCCCGGTTACCGCGCGCCCTCGTTTACCGGCCATCCCCCGCCGTCACCGGCGGTCCCCGGCGGTCAGCCGATGAGGGTGACGTAGATGAGATAGACGTTCAGGCCGATGATGACGGCGGCGATGCCGACCGTCGCGGCGGTGGTCAGGCGCCGGTTCACCAGCGTGCCCATGACGTCGGCGCGGCGGGTCAGCAGGAGCAGCGGGACCAGCGCGAACGGGATCCCGAAGGACAGCACGACCTGGGAGATCACCAGGCTCGCGGTGGCCGGCAGGTTGAGGCCCAGCACCACCAGCGCGGGCAGCATGGTCAGCGCGCGCCGGGCGAACAGCGGGATCCGGCGGCGGATGAAGCCCTGCATGACGACCTGGCCAGCGTAGGTGCCGACGCTGGAGGACGACAGCCCGGACGCGAGCAGGGCCACGGCGAACGCGAGCGCGGCGCCGCCGCCGACCAGATGGCCCAGCCCAGCGTGGGCCCCCTGGATCGAGTTGGCCGCCTGCTGGCCAGTGTGGCTGAACACCGCGGCGGCCACGAAGAGCATGGCCAGGTTGATGAGCCCGGCGGCACCGAGCGCGACGACCACGTCGAGCCGCTGGAACCTCAGCAGTTCGCGGCGCTCCGCGTCGTCGGTGCAGGGCACGCGGGATTTCGTCAGGGCCGAATGCAGGTAGATGACGTGCGGCATCACGGTGGCGCCGATGATGCCGGAGGCCAGCAGCAGGCTGCTCGACGGCAGGTGCGGGACGAAGCCGGCCGCCATGCTGGCCGGGGCGGCGTGCGCGGCGACCAGGTCGTAGGCGAACCCCAGCGACACGATGCCGAGCAGGGCGGTGATGGCCAGCTCGAACCGGCGGTAGCCGCGCTGGTGCAGGGCCAGGATGCCGAACGCGATCACCGCGGTGATCAGCCCGGCCACCAGCGGGGGCACGTGGAAGAGCAGGTTGAGGCCGATCGCGGCACCAACGAACTCGGCCAGGTCGGTGGCGATCGCGATGAGCTCGGCCTGGACCCACAGGACCCGGGTGACCGCGCGCGGGAACCGCTCCCGGCACAGTTCGGGCAGGTCACGGCCGGTCGCCACGCCCACCTTGGCCGACAGGTACTGCACCATCATGGCCATCAGGTTGGCCAGCGCGACGACCCAGGCCAGGCCGTAGCCGAACTGGGCACCCGCGGAGAAGTTGGTCGCGAAGTTGCCGGGATCGACGTAGGCGACGGCCGCGACGAACGCGGGGCCGAGCAGCGCGACCACCCCGCGAATCCGGCCGCGGGAACGGAGCAGGCGGAGCCCGGTCAGGTCACCGGCAGTGCTCTCCGCGGCCGGAAGGGCGGCATCGGTGGCCAGCGGGACCAAGTTCAGCCGACCGACGGCCCAAGGCCGAGAGACTGCGGGGTGCTGGAGTCCGGTGACGGCTGGTTCAGGCCCTCATCGAGGGGACCGAACTCGGTCATCAGGGCCCGGCTGCCGCCCCATGGTGTCTGTTCCTCGGCCACCAGGGTGTTGGTGGTCAGCAGCAGGCCGGCCACCGAGGCGCCGTTCTGCAGGGCCGACCGTGCCACCCGCAGCGGGTCGATGATGCCCATCTCGATCATGTTGCCGTAGCGGCCCTCCAGAGCGTCGAAGCCCTCGTCCGGCCCCATCGGCCTGATGGTCTCCACCACTTCGGTGCCGGAGTACCCGGCGTTAGCCGCGATCAGGCGGGCGGGCTCGGTCAGCGCGCGCCGGACGATGCTGACGCCGATGGCGTAGTCGCCGCTGACGTCCAGCTCATCGAGGGCGCTCTCGGCGTGCAGCAGCGCGGCGCCGCCGCCCGCGACGATGCCCTCCGCCATCGCGGCCCGCGTCGCGGACAGCGCGTCCTCGACCCGGTGCTGCAGTTCCTTCAGCTCGGCGCTGGTCGGCGCGCCGACGTTGACCACGGCGACCTTGCCGGACAGCGCGCCGATCCGCTCGCTCAGCACGTCCTCGTCGATCCCGAACGTGGCGCGCTCCAATTCCGATCGCATCTGAGTGAGGCGGAACTCCACCGCGTCCCGGGAGCCCCCGCCACCGATGATCGTGGTGCTGTCGGCGTTGACCCTGACCTGTGCGGCCCGGCCGAGCTGTTCGGTGGTCATCGTCTCCAGGGTAAACCCAGAGTGCTTGCTATAGACTGCGCCGCCGGTCAGGGCGGCAATGTCCTCCAATTTGTGCAGCCGCCGGTCGCCGAAACCGGGCGCGCGGACCGCGACGCACTGGAAGATCCGGTTGACGTGGTTGTGCACGAGCATGCTCAGCGCGCTGCCCTCGACGTTCTCCGCGATGATGATCAGCGGCCGCGGGGCGCGCATGATCTTGTCCAGCAGCGGCATCAGCTCCTGGACCTTGGTGATCTTCTCGGCTGACAGCAGGATGTACGGGTCCTCGACGATGGATTCGAGCGCGGCCGGGTTGGTCACCATGTACGGCGACAGGTACCCGTTGTCGAACTCGAAGCCCTCCACGAAGTCGACGCTCATCCCCGGGACCGGCGACTCCTCCACGGTGACGATGCCGCCGTCGCCCACCGTGTACAGCGCCCTGGCGATCACGCTGCCCACGGTGTCGTCGTCGTTGGCCGAGATCGCGGCGACCCGCGCGTAGTCCTCCTCGGTCTTCACCGGGTGCGCGACGCTGCGCAGGCGCTCGACCAGGCGGCCCACGGCGAGGTCGATGCCCCGCTTGACCAGGACGGGGTTGCCGCCCTGGCCAATCGCCTTCATGCCCTCACGGACGATCGCCTGGGCGATGACCGTCGCCGTGGTGGTGCCGTCGCCGACGATGTCGTTGGTCTTGATCGCCGCTTCCTTGACCAGCTGGGCGCCCATGTTCTCGAACTGGTTCTTCAGGTGGATCTCACGCGCGATCGTCACGCCGTCGTTGGTGACGACCGGCGACCCGGTGATCTTCTCCAGGATGACGTTGCGCCCCTTGGGGCCGAGCGTCGACTTCACGGCCTCGGCGAGCTGGTCGACTCCGGCCAGCAGCAGGCTCCGGGCTTCCTCACTGAAACGCAGTTCCTTGGCCATTGGTCCTCCCGGGACGTGCGGAATGCGGCAGACAGATGGGCGATGGCGGGCTACGGGACGAGGATGGCCCGGCCGCGGACGCGCCCAGCGTCGAGATCGGTGAGCGCTTCGACCGCGGCGTCCAGGGGGTAGGCCCGGGTGTGCAGGGTGACCCTGCCGGCCTGGGCCAGCGCCATCAGCTCGGCCAGTTCGTTGTAGGTGCCGACGATGTTGCCGATGATGTTGCGCTCGGTGGAGATGATGTCCAGCGTCGGGATCTCCAGCGTGCCGCCGTAGCCGATCACGAAGTAGGAGCCGCCCGCGGCGGTCATGTTCCAGCCGTCCATCTCGGCGCCCTGCTCGGCCACGAAGTCCAGCACCACCTCGGCGCCGTTACCGCCGGTCAGGTCCTTCACCGCGTCGACCTGGCGGCCGTCGGCGACCACCGTGTACTGCGCGCCGAGCTGCTCGGCCAGCTTCAGCGCGTCCGGGTTGCGGTCCACGACGATGATCCGGGTCGCGGTCAGCGCGGCCAGGCACTGGACGCCGATGTGGCCCAGGCCGCCGGCCCCGATGACCACGCACGTGGTGCCCGGGTACAGCAGCGGGATCGCCTTGCGGACCGCGTGGTAGGCGGTGATGCCGGCGTCGGCGAGCGCGGCGACGTCCTGCGGCCTGGTCTGCGGCTCCAGCTTGACGCAGGCCCGCGCCGAGGTCAGCAGGTACTCGGCCATGCCGCCGTCGGTGGACAGGCCGGGGAACGTGCTGTTGATGCAGTGCATGTCGTCGCCCGCCCGGCAGGCGTGGCACAGCCCGCAGGTCGGCGTGGGATGCAGGATGACGGTGTCGCCGACGGCCACGTTGGTGACCGCCGAGCCGACCTCGTGCACCCAGCCGGCGTTCTCGTGGCCGAGGGTGTAGGGCAGCGGCGTGCCCATCGCCGCGTCCCACTGGCCCTCTATGATGTGCAGGTCGGTGCGGCAGACCCCGGCCCCGCCGATCTTCACGATGACGTCGAGCGGGCCGCTGATCGCTGGTTCGGGTACCTCGTCGATCACCGGCATCTGGTGAAATTCGTGCAAGCGGACGGCCTTCACTGGTCCTCCTCGCCCTGTCCCTGCGTGTCATAGCGGTACTGGAGCATGCCGCGGCAGATGCTGCCGTTGGATTCGATGCTGATCCGGGTGGTCCTCGCCTTCCTCAGGTGCAGCGGCATCGCGTCGCCGCTGACCGGCGCCCCGGTCCGTGGGTCGATCAGGAGCGGCGCGTCATCGCCGGCGGGCAGGCCCAGGCCGGCCCGGCGCTGCCGGAGCCGGTCCAGCGCGCGCGAGGGCGGCAGGTCGCCCAGGACCATGCCCGGCAGCTCCGCGGCGGCGGTCCCGGCGGCCAGCAGCGGCCGGCACACCTGATCGGTGCCGGCCATGACCGCCTTGCGCAGGAAGTCGGCGCGCAGCCCGTGCAGCTCGCCGGCCGCCTCCCCATCGAACGACTGCGCGAACCCCGCGTGTGCGGCCACGCCGCCGTTGATCGCGTCCGAAGCGAAATGATCTTCGAGCACGATCTCGGTGTGCCGTACCCCGGGCAGCGCGGACACCGCGTCGTACGCGTCCGCGACCATCAGGAAGGCGAAGTTGGGCGCGCAGAAATAGGTGGGGAGACGCAGCCGGACCTGAGCGTCCCCGTCGCCGGAGACGGTGCACGAGGCCACGAACCCGAGCGAGGTGATCGGCTCATCCAGCTCCGGATCGCGGACCGTCGCCAGCGCGCCGAGCACCCCGGGAGGGCCGGGGGGCGCCCCCCCGGCCCAGCGTTGCCCGCGGGAGCGGGCCCGGGGGACTGCGCCCTCAGGCCCGCTCCGGAGGCGGTGGTAGGGGCGGTCATGCCCCCGCGACCGGGGCCGCGTCGTCCACCAGTTTGGCGTCGTCCTGCTCGGCCGGTGCACCGCCGGTGTCGTCCTTGAGCTGGTACTCGGCCGGCACCTCGATGCCGTAGAGCTTCGCGGCGTTCAGGCCGAGGATCTTCTTCTTGCCGGCCACGCCGAGCCGCGGGTAGTCGGAGAACTCGTCACTGGGGTAGTCCCAGTCGACGAAGCCCTCGATCTGCCACTTGGGCTCCCAGATGCCGTAGTCGCTGCCGAAGGTCATCTTGTCCTCGCCGACCCAGAACAGCAGTTCGCCCATGACCTTGGCGAAGAACTTGGGCCGGGCGAACATGAGGCCGCCGATGACCACGGACAGGCCGGCGTAGACGTTGGGCTCCTGCGTCGCCATGAAGCAGAAGTCCTCGATCCGCGGCAGGCCCACGTGCTCGACGATGAAGTTCAGGTCCGGGAAATCGGTCGCGGCGTGGTCGACGTCGGACACGTCGAAGGCGTCCTTGTCCAGCGGCCAGATCGTCGGGCCCTTGTGCACGTGCACGTTCTTGATGCCCAGGTTCTGGGCGGCTTCGAGGTAGCGGTAGCAGGCCGGGTCGCTGAGCTTGTAGCCGCGGGAGCCGTTGTTCCACTCCGCGGTGTAGAGCTTCAGCCCCTTGGACCCGTAACGCTCGACGTTCGCCCGGAGGGTCTTCAGGCCCTCGTCGCCGTCCCGCGGGTCGAACCGGGTGTTGTAGATGAACTTCCCGGGGTGCCGCTCCCCCATCGTGGCGTTCTGCTCGGTGGTGTTGAAGCCCTCCGTGTACCACTCCTTCAGGTACGTGGGCTGGAAGATGGCCACGTCCACGTGGCCGTCCTCGAAGACGTCCTTCATCAGGTCGTCCTCGGAGTACTTCTCGAAGTGCTCCAGGGTCCAGTGGGTCTCGGGCGGCCCGAGCGACTGGTATGCGTGGAAGCACTCGATCCAGCCCTTGGCGTATTGTTCCGCGCCCGGCACCCAGTTGTCCGGGGCCGCATTCCAGTAGTGCATGTGGCTATCGACTACGAAGTACTTTTCGCCGTTGTGTTCGTACACCATGCCTCCTCGCAGGCTGAATCGAGTGCGTCCGCGGCCGGTCCCTAGTTGTGTGGGGTGAGGTCGGTGAGGTCGAAGCCGAGGTACTCGGCCGCGTCCTCAGGGTTGGAAAACATGATCGTCCGGTCGTCCAGGTGGACCATCCGGCCGTAGTGCGTCGACATGTTCTCCTCGAATTCCGCGGCGTCGAAGTAGCCAGGCTCCTCGCCGAGCGCGTCGGAGACCTCGTCATAGTCGACGTCCATCCGGCCGACCGCGTCAACCCTGATCATGGACGGCAGGAACGTCACGGTCACGTTTGGCTTGTCCTTCATGACCCGCGCGACGACCGCGCCGACCTGGTTGTTCATCAGCGTGAAACCGCACCTGTTCGACGCCGTGTTATCGGACTTGTACGGGCTCTCGGAGGTTTTGAACGTGGTCACTGGCCCAGCTCCTTCGGTACGTCCAGGTGCAGTTCGGTCACGAGTGCGGCGAAACGGCTCTTGACGGCGTCCAGCCCGTCCTCGAAGCGCGGCGGCTTGGAGTCCGGCTGCGACCAGATCGGCTGCAGGGTCCGGGCGGCGGTGATGGCTCGCGGCACCCAGGTCGACAGCCACTGCTGGATGATCTGCTTGTTGTGGTCGGCGAACTCACGGTCGCTGGTGAGCAGCTCGAACATGGCCCGCGTGTAGCGCAGGTCGCGCTCGGCGAAGTCGTGCTCGGCCGCGCCGACTATCGTCGGCGTCACGAAGTCGCCGTTGCGCGGCGCGGCGTGCTGCACGAGCTGGCTCCGGAACAACTCGCCGACCAGCGGCTCGAAGACGACGTTGGACGCGAAGATGGCCTCGCACCAGTCGTCGATCGCGGTGAGCTGCTCGGCGGTCTCCCGCACGCCCTGCCAGAACCGGGTCGGAGTTCCACGTCTCGACGTGCGCGGCCCCGTCGAAGTCCGGGATCTCCTCGCTCAGGGTCAGGTTGTACAGCGCGAGGTCCTGGGCGGCCCGGATCCGGTGCATGCTGTTCACCGAGATCGCGTTGTTGTGCATGTTGGTCGGCGCCCGGCGGTTGGCGTTGGCGTACAGGTACAGGCCGAGGCCGTGGTCAACATGCATCCACGCGCCGACGTTGCGCTCGACGAAGCGCACCCAGTTCCGGTTCCACTGCTCGAACGCCTTGGACTGGCGTGCGTTGTCGATGTTCTGGTTGACCTGGCGCACCACGTTGGAGTTGTAGCGGTAGATGGTGAGTTCCCACTCCTCGTTCGGGTCGCGGAACTCGTGCCAGCCGGTCGCCGGCCAGTCGTAGCCCTTGCCGCCGGAACCGGGGAAGCGCTCGGGCTCCGGCCGGTCGCTTCCCCAGGCCTTGAGCACCGTCCAGTCCAGCGGGTAACCGCCGCGGCCGTCGGAGAAGCCGTACAGCCAGCCCTGAGACAGGTAGTGCCGGGGGTCCGGCTGGACCTCGACGGTCACGTCCTCGTAGTGGGACGGCTTGCGCTTGGCCGGGTTGAAGTAGGTGAACTTGCGGTTGTCGGAGTCCGGGAATACCTTGGCCCCGGCCTCGGCGTCGGTGAAGACAGGCTTGGGTACGCTGCGCTCTTGCGGAGTAGTCATGAGTCCTTCTTTCTTCAGTTCAGCTCATTCGCTACCGGAAGAGGGCGCTCTGTCTGGCTCAGAACGCAGCTCAGGCTCCGGGTTACCTGCGTCATTGCTCGGGTTCACCGGTGGTCGTGAACTTGTCGTAGTAGACGCGCTTTTCTTCCACGCCGAGCGTCGCGAGCAGCGGCACCGCGGCTTCCACCATCGGCGGCGGCCCGCACACATAGGCGTGGGCCCCGGTCAGGTCCGCGGCGTGCCGCTTGACGACGTCCGTGATCAGGCCGGTCTCGCCGTCCCAGCCGTCATCGTCGGACGGCTCGGACAGCGCCGGGAGGTAGCGGAAGCTGGGCAGTTTCTGCTCGAGCTCGCGCAGTTCGGACTCGAAGCACAGGTCCCGCTGGCCGCGGGCACCGTAGAAGAACGTGGCCTTGCGCTGAATGCCGCGCTCGGCCATGGACCGGAGCAGGGACAGGATGGGTGCCATGCCGGCGCCGCCGCCCACGAAGACCAGGTCGCCCCCGCCCTCGCGGAGGGTGAAAACACCGAATGGCCCGGACAGGTCCAGCCGGTCGCCTATTTCAACCTTCTGGTCCAGGAAGTGCGAGAACTTCCCGTCCGGATACACCTTGATGACGAACTCAAGCCGTCCGCCGTCGCGGCTCGCGGTGTTGGCCATCGAGAACGACCGCACCGTCTCCGTGCCGGGAATCGTGATGTCCATGTACTGGCCGGGGAAGAACTTGATCTCGTCCGGCTCGATCAGCTTCAGGACGAGATGCCGCATGTCGTGGGTGACCGGCTCGTTGGCCACCACCTCCGCCACGCCCTGCTGGATCGGCAGGCCGGAGCGGATCATGTCCTCGTCGAAGTTCAGCAGCTCGATCGTGACGTCTTCATAGACATGCGCCCGGCACAGCAGGGTGTAGCCTTCCTCCTTTTCGTAGTCCGGCAGCGCGAAGGTCGAGTACCGGTCGTGCTCGATGTCCTCGCCCTCCAGGATGAACGATTTGCACGAGGAGCACTGGCCCTCCTTGCAGCCGTGCATGAGCATGATCCCCTGCTCGGCCGCGGCCCGAAGGACGTTCTGGTCCTCGTCGACCTCGATCTCGATACCGACCGGCTCGAAACGCACGAGATGTTTGTCGCCCATGGTCACCCTCACGATCCGTGCTGCGCCCCAGTGGGACTGCGCCGTGCAGCAGGAGGGCCAAAGGCTTGCCTTCGGCCCTCCTGCCTCACCGGCATCCGGGCTATTTGTACTCAGGCAGGCGCGCTCAGGCGTCCGCGGGAGCCGGCCTGCCCGCCGGGCCCTGCTTGTTGTAGTCGGCGCGGAACGCCTCGCGCTGCGCGTCGGTCATCTCGTTGAGCAGCACGTTCGGGCTCTGGACCGGAGGCATGCGGCGCAGGTGGTCCAGCGTCCACATCTTCTTCGGGTCCAGGTTCAGGTGCGGCTGGGCGACCATGGTCTTGCCGTCGTCGCGGACGAAGCCCATGTCGCTCACCACATCGGCCCAGTTCCAGCCGTGGTAGAGGGTTTCCCACTCGCGGTGGCCGATGAGCTGGCCCATGTTCGGGGTCTCACGGCCCTGGTAGGTCGGCCGGAAGGCCGTCTCGTCGGTCCACTGGCATTCCTTGTGACAGTACGTGCGCCACTGCCCGTCGACCTCGGCCATGGTCATGTCCTCGCGCACCAGGCACGGGACCATGCAGGTCCAGCAGCGGTGCGGGTAGACGTAGTCGACGTCCTCGGCCACGATCGGGTGGTGACCGTTCGGCATGGACAGGCGGTTGTAGTTCTCCCACCACTTGCCGTACTTGTCATACCAGCCCGGGTACTTGTACTCGAACCACTCGAAGTCCTCGTCGGTCATCGGGTCGATGCGCCAGTAGTTCGCCAGCCAGCCGGTGGCGAAGAACTGCGCGACCTCGTGCACGTAGCCCTTGTTCCAGATCTGGTTCCAGGCTTCCTCGATGAGGTCGTGCGGGATGACCAGGCCGTACTTCTCCAGTGGCAGGAGATAGCTGCGGTAGTAGTCGTCGTAGATCCACCGGCGCCACATCTCCGCGTAGGACTCACGATCCTTGCGGCGGTCCTTGGTGCCGTACTCGATGAACGTGCCGATGGCCGCGTCCACCACGCGGTGGTTGTTCCACCACGCGTAGCGCAGGTCACGCTCGAGGAGCTGGTGGTTGCTCTCGTCCGAGAGCGCCATCAGCAGGGTCGCGTACCCGTTGCTGATGTGCCGCGACTCGTCCGACTGCACCGAGTGGAACACGGTGGGCAGCAGGTAGTCGCCGTTCGCGGCCGCCTCGGCGGGCATGGCGACGAACAGCGTGTTGGTGAACGCCGTCTCGGCCACGATGGTCAGGTAGATGCTCGCCGCGGTGATGGCGTCACCGGTGATGAAGCCCTCGGCGAACTGCCGGCCGATCGTCCCGCAGTAGTCACTCTGGAAGTCGCGGAGGCTGGAGTTGAATCCGGCCGGGTCAATGTAGTTGTTCATGTACAGGCGCTTGAGGTTCTGCTGGATCGTCGAGTGCCTGACCTCGTCGATCATCTGGATCGCCTGGCCGTTGTGCAGTTCCGGGTTCGGCACCGTACGGAACAGCAGCGGCATGGCCCGGGCGGCCGAGATCTCCGGGAGCGGGATGATGGACAGGAACAGCTTCTGCCACTCCAGCCATCGCTCCTGCACCTGCCGGAACATGTTGCCGCGGATGGCGCCGTCCTGGGCACCGTAGACCCGGTGGTCCTTCTCTTCCTCCATCGGGAAGTAGGAGCGCAGGACCTGCTTGAGTGGATCCTTCTTCTGAGCCTTGCGGAACGTGTAGTCCGTGCCGTACTGCGAAACCGGCTCGTGGTACTGCGGTTCCCAGGCCAGTTCCTGGATCTTCTGGTGGGCCTTTGCCACACTCTGGCGACTCATCGTCACCCCTTTCCTCTCGAGCTGCTCCGGCTGCCCTCCCGCGCAGCCCCTGGGCGGGCACGGCCACGGCGCAGGTTGCCGCCGGGCCGGTGCGTGGTCCGCCCACACGAAAAGTTCTCGTGTGCTGGATCACACCGTGGAAGCCGCGGTCCTGAGCTCTCGAAATGAGACAGTGTTGGCCTGGGGGGCGACCCCCAGACCCCGCTGCGTTGGCCTGGGGGCGACCCCCAGACCCCCGCTGCGCTCCGCGCCCGCGCGGTGGTACGTCGCCGACAGTGTTAGCCCGGGGGGCGACCCCCCGGAGCCCCCCGGGTGCGCTCCGCGCCCCGCGGTGGTACGTCGCCGACAGTGTTAGCCCGGGGGGCGACCCCCCGGAGCCCCCTGGGTGCGCTCCGCGCCCCGCGGTGGTACGTCGCCGACACACCGGCCGTTCGCCGGGGCGCAAGGCCCCGGCTCGCTGAGCCGGTAACGAGCGCCTCGCCGTAACCTGCTGCGCTGCTCGCCGACAGCACCGGCCGCTGGCCTCAACCGTCGCCGAAGACGGCGTCCCTCAGCTCGGCGAGCCGGTCCTGGACCCGGGCGGAGACATGCCGGTTCCCCTCCGCCGCCGGGGTGATCCCCATGCACCTGAGGAGCTCGGCCGCGGGAGCGCCCGGGTCGCCGCCCTCACCCAGCGTCGGGTGCAGGCCCTCGCGGGCCAGGTGGTCGAACACCAGGTTGACGATGCTCCACGGGTTGAACGTCTCGTACTGAGATTCAGCTGGCTCCACGGCCACCTCCTGGCGAATGATCGACGTACAACGTGATCGACGGAGCGCGCTGAGGCGGGGTGGTGCCGGGTCCGCCTCGAACGCGGGCGGATGGGACTTCGCACGAGCCAACGCCGGTCTGGCTACCTCGGGGGTCTCAACTTGAGACAGCGCGGTCGGGCCCGGCGTTTAACGTTTCGTTTAGCTTGGTATCAGCCACGTAAACCCCCGATGCCCCCTACCCCAGGCTGAGGCCTCCAGCCCCGAGTCATCCGTCCGTTCGGTTCAGGAGGCACGATGGTGCACGCAGCAGTGCCGCTGCAGGCCGTGAGCGGCAGTAACCGGCTGGCCAAGGCCCGGGAGAAATTCCTGGCCGCGGAGCCGGTGAGCCCGCATGAGGTACGCGAGCCGATTCTCGCCTCCTGGCGCCGCTCACGTGAGTGGCGGGTAGCGGCGGACCGGATCGAGCTGCGGTACACCCGCGATCCCGATCCGGAGACCGCGCTGGCCCGGCACGCCGACCCGGTGCTACGGCACCTGCACGAACAGCTCGACGGGCAGCCGATCAGCATCATCCTCACCGACGCCAACGGGCTCGTGCTGACCCGGCTGACCGCCGATCACGATCTCGAACGCCATCTCAACGGCGTCAAACTCGCGCCGGGCTTCAACTACTCCGAGGAACTCGTCGGCACCAACGGCATCGGCACGGCGCTGGAGGCCGGGCGGCCGACGCACGTCTTCGGCCACGAGCACTACGCGGAGCATCTGGAGGGCCTGGCCTGCGCCGGGGTGCCCATTCACCACCCCATCACCGGCAAGACGGTCGGCGTCATCGACCTGACCTGCTGGCGCAAGAACGCCGACCCGCTGCTGGTGGCGCTGGTCAAGAACACCGCCGACCAGGTGACGCAGGCGCTGCTCAGCGGGAGCAGCGGGCGGGAGTTCAACCTGCTGGAGGAGTACGTCCGGGCCTGCCGTCGGACCGGCGGGATCGTACTGGCCATCGGCAACGACGTGGTGATGATGAACGACTACGCCCGGCGGATCCTGGATCCGGCCGATCAGGCGGCGCTCATCGGGCAGGCCGCGGAGGTGCTGGCCCGGCAGCACGCCGGCGCGGTGACCGCGGAACTGCCCACCGGGCTCAGGGCACGGATGTACTGCCGCCCCATCGGGGGTACCACGCCGTTCGGCGACGGCATCGTGCACGTCAAGCTGCTGGACGCCGCCGCGCGGCCCCCGGCGGCGCCCGGGAAGACGGGCGCCAGGGCCACGATGTTCCTGCCCGGGCTCGTCGGCACGGGGGCGCTGTGGACGCGGGCGTGCCGCGACGCCGAGCTGGCCTACGACTCCGCCGAATGGCTGGCCCTGGAGGGGGAGCCGGGCGTGGGCAAGATGGCCCTGGCCCGCGCCGTCCACCAGCGGCGCAATCCGGCGGCCCGGTTCCACGTCCTCGACGCGTCGGACGCCAGCGCGGACTGGCTGGTCACCGTGCGCCGCGAACTGCTGGGCGGCGAGGGCATGCTGGTGATCCGGCATGTCGAGGAGCTCAACGCGAAGCAGCTGCACGCGCTGTCCAGTGCCCTGCAGGAGGCGCGCGCCGCGCAGCGGGCCAGCACCCTGCGGGTGGCCGTCACGCTGAACCGGAAGAACGCGAACGTCGACCTGACCAAGCTGCTGCGTTTCTTCCCGGCCACCGTGGAGCTTCCGCCGCTGCGCCACCACATCGAGGACCTGCAGGAACTGGTGCCGTTCTTCCTGGCCAGGCTGAGCCAGCACGGGCGGGTGGTCTGCTCACCCGAGGCCATGCAGCTGCTGCTCCGGTCAAGCTGGCCCGGTAACGCCGGGCAGGTGTGGCAGGTCCTGAAGCGGGTCGTGCAGCGCCGCCGGGCGGGCTCGATCCAGCCGTCCGACCTGCCCCCCGAGTGCTGGACGGTCAGCCGCCGGCTGCTCAGCCCGCTGGAGTCGATGGAACGCGACGCGATCGTGCAGAGCCTGCTCGACTGTGACGGCAACAAGGTCAAGGCCGCCGAATCGCTCGGCATGTCCCGCGCGACCATCTACCGGAAGATCCACGAGTACGGGATCGTCACCCCGGGGCCCGCCGCGGCGCCGCCGTCCTGAGGCGGCCGTTCCCGGCGACGGCCCGCGAGATTGATCAGGCGGCGGTGACTTCGGCCTCCTCGGCCGCATCCACCAGGGCGTCCGGGAAACTTTCCCCGGTACCGCAGAACACGCGGCGCCCCTCGGCCCGGGTCCGGCGCAGCAGCACCGTGAAACGGTCTCCCGTCTTTTCCGAGCAGATCACGAAACCGTCTTCCAGAAGACGGGACGTCAGGTCAACCAGGTCACTCATCCTCGACCACTCCCCACACGGCGTTACAGGCAGCCATATCCGGGCCCATTCCCCCCCGGGCCCGGCTCTTGCCGGCGGACGTGCGCTATACCGAAAGTCATGGCGCCCGCGCAGTGCGTAATGTCGCTAACTGACGAGTCATCGTAACCAGCACGCAGCCGGCGCGGCAGCCTTCTGGCCGCATAAGTCCCTATGATCTTCCCGACTATCGCCTTCACCCTTCCGGCCTAATGCCTCCTGACCTGCGCTCTTGTGCTCCATCCCGGGCACGTTCCGTGGTCGCGGGAAAGGTCACATCCGCCGCCCGAAACGTCCGGCGATGCCGCTATGCGGTTATTGCCCTAATCGCCCGGCCCGTCTCGGCCGATCCGGTTAACGGCCACCCAATCCGTTTGGCGAGCTGCGCCGTATCAATGACCGTGCGCCACATTCGATTCGGGCGTTGGGGGCGGGTGGGGTCTCTGCTTGCTGTGGGGCTGGTGGGATTCCTGGTGCTCATGCTGGCGGGGCATGGGAACGTGGGAGCGAGCCGCCCGGCGACGGGGCCGTCACCCGCCATCTCCGCGGCCGCGCTGAACAGCTACGTGAACGCCGTCGAGGCGGTCCGGCTGCCCGTCAACCAGCTGCTCGAGCAGGCGGACCCGATCCTCGACGGCTACCGCGAGCATCGCATCACCCCGGCGGTGGCGGCCCAGCAGATGGGAGCGCTCGAACAGCGCTTCGCCGCGTACCTGGTGCAGATGACGGCCATCACCCCCGCGGACCCCGCCCTGGCGCGGATCAACGCGCCGTACGCCCATACGTACCTGCTCGAGGACGGCTACCTGGCCACGCTGGCCGCAGACCTCGGGAACGGCGACTTCGGCAACCTGCCGGACACCCAGGACCAGCAGCGGCTGGCCATCATCGAGTGGCGCGTCCAGCTCCAGCTGGCCGCCGCCCAGGTGGGCTACCTGCTGCCCGCCGACATCCAGCAGGCCGGCCGCGGCGAGATCGCCCCCAGCCCCACCGGCAGCTGACGCTCGCGTTTTCATGATCGGCGCTGGTTTTCCGCAGTATCTGCGGTTTTCCTGCGCCGATCATGGACCGGCGCAGGAAAAAGCCCGGGGGCCATGTGGCCACCGGGCGCGGTACGCGAGGGAACGGGCACCTCCAACAACGTTCAGGGTCTCCACTGAACGCTCTTGGAGGTGGCGGGAATCGAACCCGCGTCCTTCAGTGCATCAACAGGGCTTCTCCGGGCGCAGCCTGCTCTGCTTTTCTCAGCCCCGGCATTCATGCAGGCAAGATGCCGACGGGCTCAGTCACTGTTTGATGTCCCGCACTAGTCCCGTGACCGGGCTAGAAGGTAATCCTTCTCGCTGATGCCAGGCACCGGGTCGAAGGCATCCCCGGGCTGACAGACGCTAACTCGCCTCAGGCGGCGAGAGCGACAGTGCGCTTTGAGTTGGCACTTATTGGTTTGCGATCATGTGATTAACGAGGTCACAATCGCAACCCTCGGCCCGCTTCCCCTGAATCAACCACCGAAGTCGAAACCGTTCACCCCCTCTTGAATTGTCAGCCGGGCACCGCACGCGATGACCTGCTTCGCCCGACCGTACTCCTGATAACACCGCTGCGCCAACCTTGATTCCCGCGCCAGGCTACGGCGGCTGGCGGGCCGCAGGCTCGGCCGCCCAGCGAGCCGGGCACTGGACGCGAGTCACGGCGAGACGCGGAGCGAAGCGACGACCGCCTAGCGAGCCGGGGCCTTGCGCCCCGGCGAGTGGCGGTGCTACGGCGAGAACCGCCACCGGGGTGCGAAGCACACGTGGGGGGCTCCGGGGGGTCATCCCCCCGGGCCAGCACAGGGAAACACACGTGGGGGGGGTCCGGGGGGTCATCCCCCCGGGCCAGCACAGCGAAACACACGTGGAGGGCTCCGGGGGGTCATCCCCCCGGGCCAGCACAGAATGGCCCCCGCGGGCGCTGGCGGTGACCTATGCGCCCGCGGGGGCCGACCGGCAGGGTCGGAGCCGGTCAGGATGCCGGGTCTCCCCCGAGATGAGACCCGGTCTTTTTTTCGTCGACTGAGGCCGCAACCCCCCTAGCGAAACCCAGTCATCAGCTAGGACGTCGGAGAGTAGTCGCTTGGTTGCTTATGGTCACCGAGAGTTTTGTAACGAGTAGATAACGGCCTCGGAGGGGGCGGGTCAGCCGGAGAGACTGGTGAGGCCGGTGAGGAACTGGCCGGCCAGGATGGAGGCGGAGATCTGGGGCGACTGGCTGGACTCGAGGACCGCGAACGCCACGTCGCCGCGGTAGCCGACGAACCAGCTCTGCCACTGGGTACTGCGGCCGCTGCCACTCTCGACGAGCGCGGTCTGGCCGTACACCGGGGCGCCGGCCACGTTGGCGCTCCTGGCCGAGCCGGACGTCACGGCCTCGCGCATCAGCGCACGCAGCGAGGTGAGGGCCCCCGGGGTCAGCGGCGCCCGGGAGGCCGCGGCACCGTCCGGCGGGTCGGTGACCAGGACCGGTGAACGCCAGGATCCGGAGTCGACCTCGGCGGCGATCAGGGCCATGCTGAGCGGGCTCACCTGGACGCCCTGGCCGATGGTCTCGCCTGCGAGCTGCCCGTCGCTGGTGGCGGCGGGCACCGAGCCGGAGAAGGCCTGCAGCGGCAGCTGCCACTTCGACCCGATCCCGAAGCCGGTCACCGCGTCCTTGAAGGCACTGCTGGTCAGCCGGCGGGACAGTCCCGCGAACGCGGTGCCGCACCCTTGGGCGAAGTCGGTGCTGAACGAGGTGTCGCCGCCCAGGCTGGAGGCGAGCTGCTGGTCGCTGAACAGCTGGCCGCCGACGTTGGCCACGCTGGTGCACGGGATCTCGGTGCTGGGGGAAAAGCCCGTCCCGAGCAGCGCCGCGGTCGACACGATCGTGAACGCGGTCCCGGGCGTCAGGTGCGCGTTGAGGGCGCCGCCGGTGAGGAGCTGGCCGCCGGGGGCGCCCCGGCCGGCGACGGCGAGGATCTTGCCGGTGGAGGCCTGCACGGCGACGAGCTCCGTGGTCGCGTTGGGCGCGGCGGACAGCGCGTTGAGCGCCGCCGCCTGCACATCCGCATTGATCGTGGTCCGCACCGGCTGGCCGGCTTTGCCCTGCCACTGCTGCAGCACCGCGACCTGCTGCCCGCTGCCGTTCTCGGCCACCACCTCGGTGGTCGGCGAGCCCGTCAGCAGCCGCTGGTAGGCGGCCTGCAGGCCGGTCAGGCCGACCGTGGTGCCGGGCTGGTAGGAGGCGCCTTCGTCGCGCAGCATGCCGGAGTTCTCCGGGCCGACGGTGCCGACGATCTCGCTTGCTTCTGAGGAGAACAGCCGCTGGCTGACCCGGTGCACGATCAGGCCGGGCACCCGGGCCAGCTGCGGGGAGATCTGCGCGTAGTCATCCGGGTCGAGCGACAGCAGGGTGAGGAACTGCCCGGGCGGGGCGGCCTGGATCTGGCCGAGGACCTGGGCGGCGTTGAGCTGGGTCACCTCGGCGAAGTCATCCGCCGTTTCGGTGGGGTTGGGCAGCGCCCGGGGCCAGACCCCGATCTGGTAGACCGCCGACGGCACCTCGAGCGGCTGCCCCGTGGCGTCCAGCACCGATGCCCGGGCCGGCACCTGCGTGATCACGGCCAGCCGCTCCCCCGGGCCCAGCTCGGGGTTGATGACGCTGGGCGCCCACTCGATCTTCCAGCCGGAACCGAGCTTGCGCAGCGCGAACCGGCCGGTGTAGGTCCACTGGTGGCCGCCCTCGCCGAGGTTCACCGAGGCGGTGAAGTGCGCCTGGGCCGAGCTGCCGTGCTGGCTGACCCGGCCCATCGACAGGAACATGGCCGTCGCGTCCAGCTGGGTGAACGCGTCGGCCAGGGCCCCGGACACCGCGGGCATGCTGCCGGTGGTGTAGGAGGCGGCGGCGCGGTAGTTATGCTGCTGCCACGCCAGCAGGAACGCCTGGACGGTGCCCTCCGGGGACGGTTCCTGGCCGAAGCCGTCCACGAAACCCCCGACCACGACGCCGACCGTGACGAGGATCGCGATCAGCCAGATTCGCCGGGCCCGCATGGACAGGCGGCGGGCCTGCCGCTGCCCGCGCGCCGACGCTGGCCGGGGTGGCAGAGGTGGCCGCTGACCCGGCGATGCGGCCCGCCGGCCCGGACGCGGGACGACCCGCACCGGACGGCTACGGCCGGCGTGGCTGCCCCGGTCACGAGCACGCGCGGACACTGACCCCCTCCCCGCTACCGTCGCCGCCGGAGAGCACGTTCCACCTCCCTGGCCGCATCCCGGCTGGCCAGGTCTTGTCGCTTGTCGTACGTCCGCTTACCCCGCCCCAGGCCCAGTTCGACCTTGGCCTTCCCGTCTTTGAAGTACAACTCCAGCGGGACCAGCGTCAACCCCTGCTCGGCGGTCCGGGCGGCCAGCTTGTCGATCTCCTTACGGTGCAGGAGAAGCTTCCTGGTCCGCCGTACCTCGTGGTTAGTCCAGGTGCCCTGGGTGTATTCGGGAATATGCACGTTGTGCAGCCACACCTCTCCGTCGGAGATCTGGGCGAAACCGTCCGTGAGCGACGCGCGCCCGGCCCGGAGCGATTTCACCTCGGTCCCCGTCAGCACCAGCCCTGCCTCGTACGTGTCCTCGATCCGGTAGTCGTACCGGGCGCGGCGGTTGCGGGCGATCACTTTCCGCCCTTGCTCCCGAGCCACGTCCCTCCTGTCTGATCATCGTCACACACGCAGGTAACGGCGCAGCGTGAGGAACGACGTCGCGCCGCACAGCAGCACGCCCACGCACATCGCGAGGATCACGACCTCCACGAGGTCACCCGCACTGAGAATCACATTGAAAGTGAAGTACTGCTGTAGCGTATCCAGCCAAAGCGACTTAACGGCAATCAGCAGGCCGACGGAGACCAGCCAGCCGAGGAGGCCGGCGATGATTCCCTCCAGCAGGAACGGCAGCTGGATGTAGAAGTTGGACGCCCCGACCAGGCGCATGATCCCGGTTTCCCGGCGGCGGTTGAAGGCGGAAAGCCGGATCGTGTTGGCCACCAGCAGGGTCGCCGCGATCAGCAGGATCACCGCGACGATGACCACCGCGTTCCGCGCGCCGCCGAGCAGCTTGTAGAACTTGGCCAGGATCGACCGGTCATCGATCACCGAGTCCACGCCGGTCTTGCCCGTCACCGCGCTCGCGACGGCCGTGTAATCGGCCTGCGGATTCTTCAGCTTGACCTGGAACGAGTCCGGGATGTCGCCCTGGGAGACGGTGGAGACGAACGACGGGTTGTTGGAGAACTCCTGCCTGAACTGCTGGTAGGCCTGCTGCTGCGACTGGTAGACGACGCTGGCGACCTGCGGCATCGAGGTGAGCTGCTGCTGGATCTGCTGCCGCTCGGAGTCCGTAGCCGGGCCGTTCTGCTTGCACTGGACGCTGACGCTCTGCGCGGTGCACAGGTAGATCGAAACTTCGACCTTGCCCTGCCAGTAGCTGCGGGTGGCGTCGACCTGCTTGACGAACAGCAAGCCCGTGCCCAGCAGGGACAGGCTGATCGCTACCACCACGACGAGCGCGATCGTCATGGTGAGATTCCGGCGCAGGCCGATCCAGATCTCCTGGAGGACGAACTGTGCACGCATGCTTGCTGATCCCTCGCAGTACGTCGGCCGGGTGGCAAGGTCCCGGCGGGGTGGTGTGCCGTTGGCCTGGCGGACAGGCTACGGCACCTCAGTAAGCCTGGCCGTACACACCGCGAGACTGGTCCCTGACCACCTTGCCGTATTCGAGTTCGATGACGCGCTTGCGCATGGAGTCGACGATGGCGGCGTCGTGGGTGGCCATGACGACCGTGGTGCCGGTCCGGTTGATGCGGTCCAGGACCTTCATGATGCCGATGGAGGTGGCCGGGTCGATGTTCCCGGTCGGCTCGTCGGCGAGCAGGATCATGGGGCGGTTGACGAACGCCCGGGCCATGGCCACCCGCTGCTGCTCGCCGCCGGACAGCTCGTCCGGCATCCGCTCGTGCTTGCCCTCCAGGCCGACCAGGTCGATCACCTCGGGGACGACCTTGCGGATGAACCGGCGGGGCTTGCCGATGACCTCCAGCGCGAAGGCCACGTTCTGGTAGACGTCCTTGTTCGGCAGCAGCCGGAAGTCCTGGAACACACAGCCGATCCGGCGCCGGAGCATGGGGACCCGCCAGTTGGACAGGCGGGCCAGGTCCCTCCCGGAGACCCGGATCCGCCCGTCCGTCGGCCGTTCCTCCTTCAGGACCAGCCGGAGGAACGTGGACTTGCCCGACCCGGAGGGGCCGACCAGGAAAACGAATTCGCCCTTGTCTACGGAGATGCTGACGTTCTCCAGAGCCGGACGGCTCTGGCTGGGGTAGATCTTGGTGACATTATCGAAATTGATCACAGGACCATCACAGCGATGTCGGAGACGGACGAGGGACGGGCGTCTTTTACAGTTCCACCGGGCGTCCACCGGACCGGGCGAACGGCACATAGCCTGGTGACCCGCCGTGGACACGGCGACTGCGGGCCACCAGAGGGGTAGCCTGGATTAGTCAATTGGACAGTGTAGGGGGAAACTAGCGAGCAGAGCCCTATAACGCTCCAACTGCAAGGCAGGACCGCCCCCGGAAGGACTCCCATTGAGCTGCGAACACCTCATCTGCGCACGCTGCGGAGGTCCAGTGAGTGAGGGCCGCTGCCCGGCCTGCCGCCTGGCCAAGAACGAAGTGCACCACACCCCCACCAGCTACCGCCCGCACATCCTGGTTGCCTCGGCACTGCTCATCGTCCTGCTGGCGGTCCTGGCGGTACACGGGACCCTGTAACCCGGGGGGACGACCCCCCGGAACCCCCCGCTGCGCTACGCGCCCCGCGGTGGTACTTCGCCGACACACCGGCCGCTCACCCGGCCTGGCGACCGGGGTCGCTGGGCCGGTAATGAGCGGCTCGCCGTAACCCGTGCGCCGTACTCGCCGACACACCGCGCTCGCCGGGCCCGGAGGGCCCGGCTCGCTGTGCTGGCCCGGGGGGACGACCCCCCGGGAACCCCCCGGTGTGCTTCGCACCCCCGCGGTGGTACGTCGCCGACACACCGGCGCTCGCCGGGCCACGAGGGCCCGGCTCGCTGGCCGGTTACAACCGTCCCGCCGTACCGGGTTACTCCTTCTCGCCGTTCTGGCTTCGTCTGAGCCAGCGGATTTCGGCTTCGATGAAGTCGTCGATCTCGCCGTCGAGGACGGCCGTGGTGTTTCCCGTTTCCATGCCCGTCCGCACGTCCTTCACGTTCTGGTAGGGGTAGAGGACGTAGTTGCGGATCTGGGTGCCCCAGCTTCCGGCCCCCTCGCCGCGCAGCGCGGCCATCTCGTCGGCCTCCTCCTGGCGGCGGCGTTCGAGCAGCTTCGCCTGGAGCACCGACATCGCGGACGCACGGTTCTGGATCTGGCTGCGCTCGTTCTGGCAGGAGACCACGATGCCGGTCGGCAGGTGGGTGATGCGCACCGCCGAGTCGGTCGTGTTCACGCCCTGGCCGCCGGGCCCGCTGGACCGGTACACGTCGACGCGGATCTCGTCCTCGTTGATCTCGATGTGATCGGTCTGCTCCACCACCGGAACCACGTCCACGCCGGCGAAGGAGGTCTGCCGCCGGCCCTGGTTGTCGTACTTGGAGATCCGGACCATCCGGTGGGTGCCGTGCTCGCCGCGGAGCGTGCCGTAGGCGTAGGGCGCCTTGACCGCGAACGTGGTCGACTTGATGCCGGCCTCTTCGGCGTAGGAGATGTCGTACACCTCGGTCGGGTAGCCGTGCCGCTCGGCCCAGCGCTGATACATCCGCATCAGGTTCTGGGCGAAGTCGGCGGCGTCGGCGCCGCCCGCCTGGGCGTTGATCGAGACGAGGGCCTCGCGTTCGTCGTACTCCCCGGACAGGAGGGTACGCACCTCGAGCTGGTCGATCTCCTTGCGCAGGGACGCGAGGTCGCGCTGCGCCTCGGCGCGGGTCGGCTCGTCGTTTTCACTGTCCGCCAGCTCGAACATCACCCGGGTGTCGTCGAGCCGCTGCCGTAGGTTCTCCAGCCTGGCCAGTTCGCCCTCCAGGTAGGAGAGGCGGCGGGTGACCGACTGTGCGTGCTGCTGATCGCCCCACAGGTCCGGGTCTGCGGCCTGCTCCCGTAGGCTCTCGACTTCGGACTTCATGGCGTCCGGATCAAGAACTGCCGCTACGCTGGCGAGCTTCGACGACAGTTCCGAGATCTCATCAGCGGGATCTGTTGCTGCCATGGCGGACAGCCTATGCGAGCCGGTGCCCGGCTGGCGCATGCCGGCACGGTGGCGGGCGTGAGCCGGGTATCCTGCCGAGCGGGTCCGTTCCCACGCCGGGCCGACCGGATATTCTTACCTGGCCACTCGGATACGAACATGCATGCGACTTACCTCCTCAGCGTTCCGCGGGCGCGCGCGGCCGTCTCCGGCCGTATCCCGCGGATGCTGACGGCAGTACTCGGCCCCCTGGCCGCCCTGGGGCTGCTGCTGTCCCTGCAGGGCTGCGGCACGACCGCGGCGGCCACGACCTCGGTGACCGGGCCCACCCCGGCCGCCGCCCTGCGGATCTTCAACGCGTACGTCACCGCGGAGCGGGTCGCGCTGGCCAACGACAACGAACTGCTGGCCCTGTCGCTGCTGACCGGCTCGCAGTACAACATCACCAGCGCCGCCTACACCACGGCCGCGGCGACCGGCGGCACCACGGGCGGCCCGGTATACGGGCAGCCAAGGCTGTACGTGCCGAGGCTGACCACGTACCCGCAGTGGTTCATGGCCGCGGTACCGGAGCGCCCGGCCAGCGGCGGCCCGGCGCGGACCGCGCTGCTGGTGTTCGACCGGCTGAGCGCCGAGGCCACCTGGGCGCTGAGCGGATCGGTGCTGCTCAATCCGGGCGCCCCGCCGCTCCAGGTGGCGACCGACAGCGCCGGCTACGCCACCGCCCTGGCCACGTCGGACCAGGCGCTGAAGCTGCGGCCGGACATCGTGGGGGCGACGCACGCCACCGTCGCGGACGACGGGCCGTCAAGCGCGGCCGCGCCGATCGTCCAGCCCGGCCCGCAGACCACCGGCCTGTACCAGGTCAACGCGGCGATCGCCCGCCAGGCCGCGGCGCACCAGCTCACGTACACCTGGGAGCTGGAGGGGACCAGTTACCCGTTCTTCGCGCTGCGCACGACCGGCGGCGGCGCGCTGGTCTTCTACACCATGACCCTGAGCACCTCGACCGTGCCCACTCACCCGGCGGCCAAGGGCGCTGCCGCCAGCACGCAGCCGGCGATCCCGGTGCCCGCGGCCTTCAAGGGCCTGCTGCCGGCCACCCAGCCCCCGATCAAGCATCAGCTGAGCGCGAACTCCACGCTCAGCTACGTCGCGCTCGACCCGGCGGCCAGCGCGAAGACGGCCGCGATCAACGTGATCGGCAGCGGCGGCGCCCCCACCTACGCCCACGGCAGCTGACGGTGTTAGCCCGGGGGGGCGACCCCCCGGACCCCCCGATGCGCTTCGCGCCCGCGCGGGGGTACCTCGCCGACACACCGGCGCTCGCCGGGCCCGAGGCCCCTCGCGACCTCCCGATGCGCTTCGCCGTCCCGCGCTGTGGTACCCGCCGACACACCGGCGCTCGCCGGGCCCGAGAGCCCGGCTCGCTGGCCGGTAACGATCGCTTCGCCGTAACCCGCTGTGGTGCCCGCCGATAGCACCGGCCGCTGACCGGTAACGATCGCTTCGCCGTAACCCGCTGTGGTGCCCGCCGATAGCACCGGCCGCTGACCGGTAACGATCGCTTCGCCGTACCCGCTGTGGTGCCCGCCGATAGCACCGGCCGGTAACGGACGGCTCGCCGTAGCCCGAGGTGGTGCTCGCGACTGCGCCGACGGCTCAGCCTTGCTGGGGGAGGGAGCTGGAGGCGACCAGGGCGCGGATGGCGCGCAGGGCGACCGACAGCGTGGTGAACGTGAAGCGCTCGCTCTCCCAGATCTCGCCCAGGGTGCGGGTCGCCCGGCGGACGGCGGCCGCGTTCCACTCCGTCCAGGTGGCCAGGCGCGCCTCGGGGGTACCTGGCCCGCTGACGCACAGCACGTCCCGGGTGAGCGCGGCGCTCGCGCTGTACAGGTCGTCGCGGATGGCGGCGCGCGCCATGCTGCTCCACCGGTCGTCCCGGGGCAGCGCGGTGATCCGGTCGCGCAGCCGGGTGATCTGCAGCCGGTCGGTCAGGTCGAAGTAGACCTCCGCGGTCTCCTCGACCGAACGGGAGGTCGCGGCGGCGCTCTCCACGATGTCGAAGGCGGCGTACGACGGCACCATGCCGGCCGCGGTCTCGGCCAGCCCGGCGGGCACCTCACGGAGAATGTACGCGTCCCGCCGCTCCTCGAAGGTCTCGGTGTCCCGGCCGACGAGCAGCTTGGGCAGGCCCGAGCGCACGGCCTGCACCCCGCTGCCGAAGTAGTCCACGCAGCCGGTGATGTCGACCGGCGGCCGCCGGTTGTACAGCAGCCAGCGGCAGGCCCGCTCGATCAGCTTGCGCCCCTCCAGCAGCAGGGCGATCTGGGTGCCGATGTCAACGCCGTCCAGCTCGGTGACCTGCTGCCAGAAGTCGCGCATGCCGAAGACCTCGCGGGCGACCAGCCACGCCCGGGTGATGTCCGGCACCGACGCACCGGTCTCCTCGTTCAGCCGGAACGCGAACGTGATGCCGGACATGTCGACCATCTCGTTGACCACCGAGGTGGTGATGATCTCCTGCCGCAGCGGGTGTGACCCCATCCGGCCGGACTGGCTGGCGCGCAGCGGCGCGGGAAAGTACCCGGTCAGCTCGCGGCGCAGGTACGGATCGTCGGCCAGCCCGGAGGCAAGGACCTCCTCCGCCGCGGCGATCTTGGTGTGCGCGAGCAGCAGGGCCAGCTCCGGGTTGGTCAGGCCCTTTCCCGCCGACCGGCGCTCGGCGATCTCCTTCTCCCCCGGCACCGCGTCCTGGCCGCGGCGCAGCCGCTTGTCCCGCTCCAGCTGGCGCAGGTAGCGCACGTGCACGTGCAGCATGTTCGTGGCCTGGGCCCGCGAGGTGGCGAGCGCCATGTTCTGCGCGTAGTTGTGCTGCAGCACGAGGCTGGCGACCTCGCCGGTCATCTCCTGCAGCAGTTCGTTGCGTACCTCCCGGGTGATCTCGCCGTCCCGGACGGCCCGGTCCAGCAGGATCTTGATGTTGACCTCGTGGTCGGAGGTGTCCACGCCCGCCGAATTGTCGATGAAGTCGGTGTCGACCAGCCCGCCGGCCAGCGCGAACTCGATCCGGGCGGCCTGGGTGAGGCCCAGGTTCCCGCCTTCGGCGATGACCCGCGCGCGCAGCTGCGAGGCGTTCACCCGGACCGCCTCGTTGGACCGGTCGCCGCACGCGGTCTGCGGCTCGCTGCTGGCCTTGACGTAGGTGCCGACGCCGCCGTTCCACAGCAGGTCCACCGGCGCGGTCAGGATCCGTGAGATCAGCTCGTCCGGCGACAGGGCCAGCACGGCGTCATCGATGCCGAGGGCCGCCCGGGCCTGCGGCGACAGCGGCACAGACTTGGCGCTGCGCGGCCAGACGCCGCCCCCGACCGAGATCAGCGACCGGTCGTAGTCCGCCCAGGACGAGCGGGGCAGCGCGAACAGCCGCTGCCGTTCGGCGAAGCTGACGGCGGGATCGGGGTCGGGGTCGAGGAACACGTGCCGGTGGTCGAACGCCGCCACCAGCTTGATCACCGGCGACAGCAGCATCCCGTTGCCGAACACGTCCCCGGACATGTCACCGATGCCGGCCACGGTGAACTCGTCGGTGGCCGGGTTCATGCCGAGCGTGGCGAAGTGGTTCCTGACCGACTCCCAGGCGCCGCGCGCGGTGATGCCCATCTTCTTGTGGTCGTAGCCCTCCGAGCCGCCGGAGGCGAACGCGTCGCCCAGCCAGAACCCGTAGCTGGCCGCGATCTCGTTGGCCACGTCGGAGAAGGTCGCGGTGCCCTTGTCCGCCGCGACGACCAGGTACGGGTCGTCGCCGTCGTGCCGGACCACGTCGCGCGGCGGGCACACCCGCTCGCCGTCCACGTTGTCGGTGATGTCGAGCATGGCGCTGATGAACGTCCGGTAGCAGGCCAGCACCTCGCCCTGGTAGGCCTCGCGGTCGGCCGGGTCGGGCAGTTGCTTGCACACGAAGCCGCCCTTGGCCCCGGACGGGACGATGACCGCGTTCTTCACCTCCTGCGCCTTGACCAGCCCGAGCACCTCGGTGCGGAAGTCCTCCAGCCGGTCGGACCAGCGCAGGCCGCCGCGCGCGACCCGGCCGAAGCGCAGGTGCACCGCCTCCAGCCGGGGCGAGTACACGAAGATCTCGAACTTCGGCCGCGGCTTGGGCAGGCTCGCGACCCGGCCCGGGTCGAGCTTGATCACCAGGTAGGGCGCGTAGGACGGCGCGGCGCAGGCTGAGCCGCCGAGGCCGCGGCCCGCCGAGCGGTAGTGGTTCGTCCGCAGGGTGGCGCCGATCAGCGCGAGGTAGGACTGCAGGATCCGGTCGTGGTCCAGGCTGACCACGTCGTCCAGCTCGCCGCGGATCTCCTCCACGATGGCCTCGCTGCGCTCGGCTTCCCCGCCGTGGCGGGCCGGGTCGAAGCGCGACGCGAAGAGCCGCCCGAGCAGCCGGGTCACCGTGGTGTTGGAGCGCAGCACCCGCTGGATGTAGCCCTGGCTGAACCGGTTCCCGGCCTGGCGCAGGTAGCGGGCGTACGCGCGCAGCACCACGACGTCGCGCCAGGCCAGCCCGGCGTCCAGGACCAGCGCGTTGAAGCCGTCGTCCTCGATCTCGCCGCGCCACAGCGCGCACAGTGCCTGCTCGAACTGCTCCTTGCCGTCGCCGCGGGGACGCTGCCGCCAGGCCGGCGTCTCGGCCCGCAGCCCGAAATCGTAGATCCAGAACGGGCCGGTCCGGGAGCCCGCCTCCGGGCGGGCCGCGCCGGCGCCGAACTCGTACGGATGCTCGTCGGCCACCTTGACGCCCATGTGCTGCAGCTGAGGCAGCACGTCAGACAGGGTGATGGGCGATCCCGACCGGTAGACGCGCAGCCGCCAGTGGCCGCTGCCGGGACCGTCATCGTCGCGCAGCTGGACGGCGAACGAGTCCCCCGATTCGCGCAGCAGCAGGATGCGGCTGAGGTCACCGACGGCGTCGGCGGCCGTCACCTCGGTCTTGTAGGTGTCCGGGATGGCCGCGGCGAACTGGTCCAGGACCAGCCGGGCCCGCTGCTCGCCGAGGGTACGCACCGCCTCCTCTTCGAGGTCCTCCTCCCACGTGCGGACCGCCGCCACGATCCGGCGCTCCAGCGCCGCGGCGTCCACGGCGGGCACCGGGCGGCCGCGCTCGGCGCGCACGACGACGTGCAGCCGGGCCAGCGCCGACTCCCCGACCATCGCGCTGTAGTCCATCGAGGCGCCGCGCAGCGCGGTGCGCAAGATCTCCTGGACCCGGAGCCGGACGGCGGTCGTGTACCGGTCCCTGGGCAGGTAGACCAGGCAGGACATGTAGCGCCCGTAGGCGTCCCGGCGCAGGAACAGCCGGGTCTGCTTGCGCTCGCGCAAGCGCAGCACGGCCGCGGCGATCTCGGTCAGCTGGCTGGTGGAGATCTGGAACAGTTCCTCGCGCGGATAGTTCTCCACGATCTCGATGAGGTCGTTGCCGTCGTGACTGTCCGGGGTGACCCCGGCCGCGGCCAGCACGTCGGCGAGCTTGCGGCGCAGCACGGGTATCCGGGCGATGCTCTCGGTGTAGGCGGCGTGCGTGTACAGGCCGAGGAAGCGCCACGCACCGATCACCCGGCCGTCCCGGCCGAGCTTCTTGACCGAGACGTAGTCCAGGTACTTGTTGCGGTAGACGGTGGACCGCGAGTTGCCCTGCGCCAGCACCAGCCGGTGCGGATCACGCGCCTTGGCCCGGATGTCGGCCGGCAGCGCCGCGAACGATTCCGAGCCCTGGCGGTCGTGCCGGAGAAAGCCGAGCCCGGTGCCGGGCACCGCGCGCAGCGTCTCGCCGTCGTCGCCGGGCACGAGGTCGTACTCGCGATAGCCCAGGAAGAGGAAATGCCCGTCGGCGAGCCAGGCCAGCAGCTCACCGGCTTCGGTGTCCCCGCCGTCCGGCGACGGCGGCCCGGCACGCCCCGGCAACGGCGCGCCGGCGTCGTCCCCGGCCACGCTGACGGCCAGGGAGGCGGCGGCCGCGATCATCTTCGGCTGGTCCTCGACGGTGACCCGTACGTCGTCCAGGACCCGGCGGAGCGCCGTCTCCAGGTCGGGCAGCGGCACGCGGTCACCCAGGCTGGCGATCTCGACGTGGATCCACGACTCGGTGATGTCGCCGGGCGCCGGCCGGGCGCCGTTCACGCTGCCGGACACGCCGTGCAGCGTGCCGGTCACGTCCCGGTACACGACCAGCCGGGGGTGGACGATCAGGTTGATGTCCGCGTGGTGCCGGTTCAGTTCCATCGTCACCGAATCGACCAGGAACGGCATGTCGTCGGTGACGATGTCGGCGACGGCCCGTACCGGCCCGAACGCCGCGATCGCGCCCGCCGGGCCGGCCGCCGTACGGGAGGCGCCGGCGGCCGTTCCGGTGACCCGGACCAGGGCCCGCCCCTGCGGCCGCCGGGCGGCCAGGGCCGCGTGCTGGGACGCGACTGCGGCGAGCCGCCCGGCATCGAACGCGGCCAGGTCCTCGGCGGCGACGTGCCCGTAGTAGGCGTGCAGGTAACCGGTCAGATCACCGACGGCTTCGCGCAGATCACCGGCGGCTTCCCGCGGCGGGCCGGACGCGGACGGCGGGGCCGTGGCCCCGTGCTCCCCGGGCGGGCCGGCCTCCCCCGCCCCGGCCATCGACTGCGCTGCCTCATCGAGCACAGCGTATTTTTCCTCGTCCGCATTGTCCGACATCGCTGTCTATCCCTACGTATTCACACGCCGCGGCCCGTGCGTGGCCGCGGGTTTCCGGCTGCCGACGTGCCCCGCGGGCCCGGCAGGCCGGGGCCCGCCCCGGCATGCAGCCGCATCAGTAACTTTCGTACCTCGCGCGGGACCGGCCGCCAAGCAGGGGGTGCGGGGCGGGGCCGCCTGCGGCCACCCCGGCGAGCACCGTAGCGCCGAAAAGTTACGTATCCGTTTCTCTATGTAACCGCGCGCGGTTAGGTGCGCGGGTCGCTGGCAGCAGCCTGGCCCGCTGCCAGCCATCAAGGCTATCCCCGGTCCGGGGCTACGCGGCGCCACCCGGTCGGGGCTACCCGGCGCCGCGGGGCGCGAAGTGCGGCAGCACCTCGGGGTTGACCAGGGCATCGGGGTCGGCGGCCTCGGCGACCGGCGTCCCCTGCAGGATCTTCCGCACTGGCACCTCAAGCTTCTTACCGGAAAGCGTGCGAGGTATGCCGGGAACCTCGTAAATGTCGTCCGGCACGTGCCGCGGCGACAGCTTGGCGCGCAGCTCAGCGCGGAGCCGGCCGGTCAGGTCGCCGGTCAGTTCCTGGTCCTCGGCGAGCGTGACGTACAGCACGAGCTGCCCCTCCCGGCCGAGTTGGCCGGTGTCGATCACCAGGCTGTCCGCCACCTCCGGGAACGCCTCGACGACGCGGTAGAACTCGCTGGTCCCCATGCGCACGCCGCCGCGGTTCAGCGTGGCGTCGGACCGACCGTAGATGACGCACCCGCCGTCGGGCAGGATCGTGATCCAGTCGCCGTGCCGCCACACGCCGGGGAAGTCGGCGTAGTAGCTGTCGCGGTAGCGGGTACCTTCCGGGTCGTTCCAGAAACCGACCGGCATCGACGGCATGGGCTCGGTGATCACCAGCTCGCCCACCTCGCCGATGACCGGCTGGCCGACCGGGCTGAACGCCTCCACCTTCGCGCCGAGGCAGCGCCCCGAGATCACCCCGGACCGGACCGGAAGCAGCGGGCAGGGCCCGACGAAACCGGTGCACAGGTCCGTGCCGCCGGAGAAGGAGCCCAGCAGCAGGTCGCTCTTGACGTGCTCGTAGACCCAGTGGAACCCCTCGGGCGGCAGCGGCGACCCGGTCGAACCGACGCCGCGCAGCGCCGGGATGTCCAGGTCGCGCCCGGGTGACAGGCCCGCCTTGGCGCAGGCCAGCAGGTAGGGCGCGCCGACGCCGAAGTAGCTGACCCGCTCGCGCTGGGTGATCCGCCACAGCGCGTCGGTGCCCGGATAGGTGGCACTGCCGTCGTAGGCCACCAGCGTCGCGCCCACCAGCAGGCCGCCGGCCAGGAAGTTCCACATCATCCAGCCGGTGGTGGTGTACCAGAAGAACACGTCGCCGGGCCCCAGGTCCTGGTGGAAGGACAGGGTCTTGAGGTGCTCCAGGACCACGCCGCCGTGCCCGTGCATGATCGGCTTGGGCAGGCCGGTGGTGCCGGAGGAGTACAGCACCCACAGCGGATGATCGAACGGCACCTCCTCGTAGTCCGGCTCGGTGCGCGTCTCCCCCTCGCCCAGGCGGTCCCAGGCCAGCACCGGGACGCCGTCCGGGGACCGGCCACCCGCCGGCGCGGCGTCCGGCACGGGGCCGCCGGCCAGCACCAGGGCGGCCAGGCCGGGCAACTCGGCGGCGATCTGCCGGACCACGTCGTCGCGGCGGTACTCCTTGCCGGCGTAGGAATAGCCGTCCACCGCGACGAGCACGGTGGGCTCGATCTGCGCGAACCGGTCGATCACGCTGGCCGCGCCGAAGTCCGGCGAGCACGAGGACCAGATGGCCCCGATGCTGGCCGTGGCCAGCAGCGTGATGATCGCGTGCGGGCCGTTCGGCAGCAGCCCCGCCACCCGGTCTCCCCGGGTCACTCCCAGCTCCCGCAGGCCGGTTGCCACCCGGGCCACCTCGGCAGCGAGCTGACCATAGGTGAGGGCCCCGCCATCGTCCCGTTCGGTGCAATAGATCAGCGCGACGCGGCCGGGATCGGTCCGTGCGGCCCGCAGCGCGTTACGGGCGTAGTTGATCGTCGTGCCGCTGAACCAGCGCACGCCGGGCATGGGGCCGCCGTCCAGCACCGGCCCCGGCGCGCGGGCGCCGAGCACGCCGAAGTAGTCCCAGATGGAGGCCCAGAAACTGGCCGGCTCGGTGACCGACCAGCGCCAGAGCGCGTCGTAACCGTCGAAGGGCAGATCGCGCTCGGCCGCCAGCCAGCGCAGGTAGGCGGTGATCCGGGCGCGTTCGGTGACCGCCGGGGAGGGCGTCCACAGCACGTCGCCGTACCCCGGCGCCAGCAGCCCGCCCGCCGCCGCACCGCCGTCGTCATTGATGGCCATAACCTCAGCATCGAGCCTGATGGTCCCGGGCGCAACGCCACAAGCGTCACACGGTTATTCCTCGGCGTCGGCCTCTTTGCCCGGCCAGAAGCCGAGGAGCCGGCGGGTGACGGTGGCCGCGCCGCGGTCGGTCGCCGCCTTGACCAGGGCGAAGATGGCGCCCTGCAGGGTGGCGGCGATCAGCACCTCGCCCCAGCCGCGCTGCTCGTCGGTCGCCTCCGGGGCCTCGTCCTCGTGCGACGCCAGCTTCCACACCCGCTTGAAGATGGCGCCGGCCAGTATCCCGCCCAGCACGCTCACCACGATGCCGAACGGCTTGTACAGGATCTTCAAGATGATCACCTCCGCCTCCTCCGCCGGATCACGATGACGCCCACGACGACGACCCCGGCGGCGGCCAGGGCGGCCAGCGCCGCGGGCTGGCGGGCCACGGCCGACGTGCGCTGCGCCACCTGCCGCGCGGTCCGCTGCACCGGTTCCGGCGTCTTGCCGCGGACGGCGCCGCCCACGGCCGTGGCGCGGGCCTGAAGCTGGTCCCGGGCCGGCCCGCCGGTCGCCACGGCGGCGTTCCTCGCGTCGGCCGTCTTGCCGGCCAGCTGGCTGCGGGCCTGCCCGGCCCGCGCGGTCGCCTGTGCCCTGGCCTGGCTGGTCCGGGCCGCGGCCTGCTCCTTCACCTGCGCGGTCGTGCCCTTCAGCCGCTGCGAGAGCTGTTCGGCCCGCTCCCTGGCCCGCGCCTTGACGTCGGTCTTGGCCACGAGCGCTTCGACGGTCTCGCCGAGCTGCTCACGGGTGCGCTCGATCTCCAGCCTGAGCTGCTCCGGGTCATCGGGTACGGCGCCCGGGTCCGCCCCGGCTGGGCTGTCCGTGCTCATCGGTGTGCCTTCTCCTTCACCTCGTGGACATCGGCCTGGACACTGCCGATGGCCTCCTTGGGCACCGGCGGCGTGGCCTTGCTCAGGCGGCTCTTCCCAACCAGGGCGGCGATGCCGGAGACGGCGAGCAGAGCCGCGCCCACGATAAGCGCCGCCAGCCACGCCGCGACCACACCGCTGATCGCGATGATCGCGCACGCCAGGAGGCAGCCGACAGCGTACAGCGCGATGAGCCCGCTGCCGGCGAACGCGCCGGCGCCGATACCCATCTGCTTGCCCTTCTTGGTCATTTCCGCCTGGGCGAGCTTGATCTCGTCCCGGACCAGCCGGGGAACCAGTTCGGTCAGCTCCTTGACCAGTTCACCGGCCGAGCGCTCCTGCTGGCCGCCCGGCCCGGTCGTGCCTGCAGTCTGTGCCATGAATCCACCCTTCGCTCCCGCGTGGGGGTGCCTCTACCCGCCGATTATCAGCCGTAACGCCAGGCGGGCCAAGGAGACCAGCGTGCGCGGCCGGACGGTCAGGGCCGCGCGTGCGGGCGGTCAGGGCTGCGTGTGCCGGGCGGTCAGGGCGGGGGGCTGGTGAGGCGGCGGGCTTCGGCCGCGACCTGGTCCGCGTCGGTGAGGTCGGCGAGCACGGCGTCGGCCCCGGCCGCCCGGAGCTCGGCGCTGGTCGAGCGCCCGGTGGCGACGGCGGCCGAGGCGGCGCCGCCCATCTTGGCCGCTTCCACGTCACGCACCGAGTCGGCGATGTAGACGCAGGCGTGCTCGCCCAGGTTGACCTGGTACTTCTCGGCGGCGCGGAGCCGGGCCACCCGGACCAGGGCACCCTTCGGGTAGGGCTCGGACCCGTAGCCGCCGATGCCGAAGTCGAAGAAGCTCTCCAGGCCGAAGGTGCGCAGTTTGAGCAGCGCGTTCGGCTTGCTGGTGCCGGTCAGCACGGTCTGCACGACGCCGTCCAGCTTGGCCACCGCGGCGAGCGCCTCGTGTGCCCCCGGCATCGCCTGGCCGTTGCTGCGCAGCTGGTCCCGGCGCGCGGCCAGCGCGGTGGCCAGCTCGCTGCCGAACGGCGCCAGCAGCTGCTCGGACGGCCCGACGGCGCTGACGTCCACCCCATTGAGCGCGAGCGCGTCGAAGAAGATCTCCGATTCCGACCGCCCGGCCATCTGCGGCAGCCGGACCAGCGGACGGCCGGTCACCGTGCGGAATGCCTCCGCGTACGCCTGCCTCGTCACCCGCGTGACGTCGACCAGCGTCAGGTCGATGTTCCACAGCACCAGGCGGTGAATGGATGCCTCCGCTCCTGCTCGGGCTGAGCGCGTGCCAGATATGAGCATGCGTGCCGGAAGTCAGCCCATGTGCGGATAACGGTAGTCGGTGGGCGGGACGAACAGCTCCTTGATGGACCGCGGGCTCACCCAGCGGATCAAATTGAACACCGACCCGGCCTTGTCGTTGGTGCCGCTCGCCCGGGCGCCGCCGAAGGGCTGCTGGCCGACCACCGCGCCGGTGGGCTTGTCGTTGATGTAGAAGTTCCCGGCGGAGTACCTGAGCCGCCCGGCCGCCTCGGCGATCGCGGTCCGGTCCTGGGCCAGGATCGCCCCGGTCAGCGCGTACGGCGCAACGCCGGCCGCCTGCGCCAGCATGCCGGCGTAGTCCTCGTCCGGGTACGGGTACACGGCCAGGATCGGGCCGAAATACTCGGTGCTGAACACCTCATCCGCCGGGTCGGTGCACTCCAGCACGGTCGGCGCCGTGAAGTAGCCCTCGCGGTCGTCGGTCCGGCCGCCGGTCAGCACGCGGACCGCGGGACGGCTGCGGGCCCGCTCGAAGGCCGCGGCGTGCCTGGCCAGCGCGCGGGCATCGATGACCGCCCCCATGAACAGCGACAGGTCGGCCGACACGTCGCCCATGGTCAGCGACTCGACCTGGTCGATGAAGTCGTCCCGGTGCCGCTCCCACATCGACCGGGGCACGTACGCGCGGGACGACGCCGAGCACTTCTGGCCCTGGTACTCGTACGACCCGCGGATCAGCGTGGTGGCCAGCGCGTTCTCGTCCGCGGACGGATGCACGACCACGAAGTCCTTGCCGCCGGTCTCGCCGACGAGCCGCGGGTAGCCGCGGTAACCGGCGATGTTCTCGCCGACCGTGCGCCACAGGTGCTGGAACGTCGCGGTCGAGCCGGTGAAGTGCACGCCGGCCAGATCGGGGTGCGGCAGCGCGACACGGGACACCGCCTGTCCGTCCCCGGTGACCATGTTGATCACGCCGGGCGGCAGGCCGGCCGCCTCGAGCAGGCGCATCGTGTAGTGCGCGGCCAGCTGCTGGGTCGGTGACGGCTTCCATACGACCACGTTGCCCATCAGGGCCGGCGCGGCCGGGAGGTTCGCCGCGATCGAGGTGAAGTTGAACGGGGTGATCGCGAGGACGAACCCCTCCAGCGGGCGGTACTCCATCCGGTTCCAGGCGCCCGGCGCGGACTGCGGCTGCTCGGCCAGGATCTGCCGGGCGTAGCCGGCGTTGAAGCGGAAGAAGTCGATGAGCTCACAGGCGGCGTCGATCTCCGCCTGGTACGGCGATTTCGACTGGCCGAGAATGGTGGCCGCGTTCAGCGTCGCCCGCCACGGCCCGGCGAGCAGGTCGGCGGCGCGCAGGAAGACGGCGGCGCGGTCGTCGAAGGACAGCGCGCGCCAGCCGGGGGCCGCCGCCCGGGCCGCGCCGATCGCGGCGGCCACGTCCTCATCGGTGGCATTGCCCAGGCGGCCGAGGACGTGCCGGTGGCTGTGCGGCTGCACCACGTCGATCACGTCGCCGCCGCCCATGCGGGCCCGGCCCCCGATGGTCATGGCCAGTTCGGCCTGCTCACCGGCGAGCAGCTTGATCTTCTTCTCCAGCGCGGCTCGCTCGTGACTCCCCGGCTGGTACTGCCGGACCGGCTCGTTGGCCGGGACCGGCACGTTGGTGACGGCGTCCATGACGGCGTCCTCCCTGCTGTTCATTCGGATGCTGGGAGGCTACCTCGCTTTGCCCGGGCGCTCACGCGGCGAGACGGACGTGGCCTCAGTGGTTTCCGTGCAGCCACGGCCAGGCGATGGCGAAGATGACCGCGGCGAGGATCACCAGCCGGAGCCGGGCTGACCGCATCCCCGACGTCGCACCCTTGGCGAGGTCCTGGGCCGAGTACATACTGCGAAGGGATCTCATGAACTTGGCCCCGAGCATCCCGAGCAGGAAGGCGATTAAGAGACCAACGGCCAGCAGCACCGCGGCGTGATCAGTCATGCGATAGATCGTGGCGCACCCGGCGCGATCAGGCAATTCGCCACGCGGCAGGACAAGCCGCACGGCAGGACAAGCCGTGGCAGGACAAGCCGTGGCAGGACAAGCCGTGGCAGGACAATCAGTCGAAGAATTCGAGTTCCTGGGTGGCGTACCACATCAGCTCGTGCCCTTCGGCGCTGTCCACGGTGAAGCGGGCGTCCTCGTCGCCCTCATCCGCGGCGGCGACCGCGGCGATGGCGGCGCGCACGTCATCGGCCGCGTCCAGGCCGTCGATGTGGCCGGCCGCCACGTCGGTGAACGGAATCGCGCTCAGGACCTGGACGGCGGCGGGGTGGCCGTGATCGCCGGAGCGGCCGATGTCATCCTCGGCGACCTCCGCGGCCAGCACGACGCGGCGCGCGGGCGCACCCGGGTCGTCGGCCAGTTGCCGCAGCGACGCGCGGGCCGCCTCAGTCAGCGCCACGTATTCGAGTTCGTCCAGGTCACCGCTGGCGTACCCTTCGCGCAGCGTAGGGGTGACGGCGAACCCCAGGATGGGGGCCGGCCCGATCTCCCCGGTCTTGAACGCGGCGGTCAGCGCCGGGAGTGTCGACGGCAGGTATACACGCATGGGTTCCTCGCGGTGCGGCGGTATGGCGCCGGGACAACGCCGGCTCGCGGTTGATCACGAGTGTGACAGGTCCGCCGGCCGGGGGCACGGATTGAAGCCATACCGCGTCGTGGCCGTTACGCCAGTTGTTACAGCGAGCCAGGCTCCGTGGGGGACCCGGGTGACTGGCGGGGCCCGGGTGACTGGCGGGGCCCGAGCGCCGTGGGGGGCCCGGGTGACTGGCGGGGCCCGAGCGCGGTGACGACGGCGCCTACCGCGTCACCGAGCGGGACGTGCTCCCACAGCCTGATCACCTGCCAGCCCGCCAGCTCCAGTGCGGCGTCGGCGGCGCGATCGCGGGCCACGTTCCTGGCCAGCTTGGGCGTCCAGTAGCCCTGGTTGACCGACGGCTTGGAGCCGTGGTCCGGGCAGGCGTGCCAGAAGCAGCCGTCCACGAAGATCGCGATCTTGCGCGCGGTGAACGCGATGTCGGGCCGTACCCGGGCGCCGCCGTCGAGGTCGAGACGGTAGTCCTTGCGGAAGCGGTAGCCCATCCGGTGCAGCGCCTGGCGCAGCGCGAGCTCGGGCTTGGTGTCGGTCCGCCGGATCGCGCGCATGTTGGCCGAACGTCCCGGGCTGGAGGCCGCCGGATAGCTGGGCGCCTTCGGGTCCGCCATGGCGCCCTAGGCTAGACCCGCCGCTCCGGGCGTGCTACGCGGCCAGGGAAATGCCGAGCAGGCCGGACAGCCGCTCGGCGGTGAGCTGCGGTTCGGTGTGCCAGAGGCCGGTCATGCCGCACTCGGTGGCGGCGTTGACGTTGGCCTCGATGTCGTCGATGAATACGCACTGCTCCGGCGGCAAGCCGATCAGCCCGGCGGCGTGCAGGAAGATCCGGGGCTCGGGCTTGCGCATGCCGACCTCGTGCGAGATGACCACGGCGTCGAACAGCTCCGGGAAGTCCTCGCGCGGGTAGCCGCCGGGTCCCCAGGAATTCGACAGCAGGCAGGTGCGGATTCCGGCCGCCCGGAGGGTCCGCAGCATGTCGTACATCACCGGGACCGTCAGGCTGGCCGCGAACATCCGCCGCAGCAAGCCGGGGGCCGGGACCTGGCCGCCGTCGACGCGGATCAGCCGCGCGGCGAGGGTTTCCTCGAACTCCTCGGCGGTGCAGTCGCCGCGCTCCAGGGCGTGCACCGGGTTGCCGACGGCACCGGGCAGGTAGGCGTCGTCGTCCAGCCAGGAGCGCATGCACGCGGCGTAGCTGTCCCAGTCGATGCCCTCCGCATCCACCCAGGCCCGCACGGTCCCGCGAAGCGGATTGGTGAGGACGCCGGCCCAGTCGATGATCACACCGCGCAGCAGCTGAGGCTCAGATGACACACCAGCGATCGTAAGCGAACCCGCCGGCCGCGACCGATCGCGGCGGGTCGCGTCGTATTCCCTATAACTCCAGTTGACTTAATAGGATGAATCGCTGACGATGGGGGACGCCGCCCCGATTCAGCCCAGAACACGGAAGAGGGTTTCACCGTGTCGGTATCCACCAGGACCAGTGCGGCCAGGCGAGGCAGCCCGGCCGAGGCCGGCCCGGGCAGCCTGCCGATCACCGGGGTCACCGCCGCGCCCCCCGCGCGAGGCGCCCGTGGCCGCACCGGCCGGCGGAAAGGCTGGCTCCGGCTGATCAGCCCGGTCGCGGTCCTCGCGGTGTGGCAGATCGTCAGCAGCACCGGCATCGTGTCGCAGCAGAAGCTCCCGTCACTGAGCACGCTGTGGAGCACCGCGGTCCACCTGATCACGACGACCTCGCCGACTTACGGCACGCTGCAGGGGGCGATGGCCATCTCGCTGGAGCGGGTGGCGATCGGCTTCGCGATCGGCGGCGGCTTCGCGCTGATCCTGGCCATCATCGCGGGGCTCAGCCGGTTCGGCGAGAACGCCGTGGACCCGATCATGCAGGCGCTGCGCACGCTGCCGCTGTTCGGGCTGATCCCGGTGTTCATCGTCTGGTTCGGGATCGGCGAGACGCCGAAGATCACGCTGATCGCGCTCGGCGCTGCTATCCCGCTCTACCTCAACACGTTCGCCGGCATCCGCGGCGTCGACGGCAAGCTCGCCGAACTGGGCCAGGTCCTGGGGCTGCGCCGGCGCGAGATGATCCGCGACATCGTGCTGCCCGGCGCGCTGCCGATGATCCTCGTGGGGCTGCGGCAGAGCCTGGGCGTGGCCTGGCTGGCGCTGGTCGTGGCCGAGCAGATCAACGCCAACGCCGGCCTCGGCTTCATCATCAACCAGGGCGAGACCTTCCTCCAGCAGAACGTGATCTTCGTGGCCCTGTTCGTGTACCTGATCCTCGGGCTGCTGACCGACTACATCGTGCGGCTGATCGAGAGGAGGGCTCTGACGTGGCGACGCGGAATCATGGAGACCTAGCGGCCGAACGCACCGAGCCGGGAGCGGTCGCCGCACTGGAAGTGCCCCCGGAGGTGGCCCCCGGAGTGGTGGCCCCCGGAGTGGTGGCCCCCGGAGTGGTGGCCCAGACGCGCGGGCTCAGCCGTTCGTTCGCCGGTCACGTCGTCCTCGACGAGCTGGATCTGGAGATCAGGAGCGGCGAGTTCGTGGCCATGATCGGCCGCAGCGGGACCGGAAAGTCCACCCTGCTGCGCGCGCTGGCCGGGCTGGACCGGGATGCGAGCGGTGACCTGACCGTCAACGCTCCGGTGGCGGTGGTGTTCCAGGAGCCGCGGCTGGTGCCGTGGAAGCGGGTCGGGGCCAACGTCAGCCTGGGCCTGCGCGCCAGTGATCCTCGCGGCGTGGCCCGTTCGGCCCTGGACGAAGTCGGGCTCGCGGCGCGCGCCGATGCGTGGCCGCTCACGCTGTCCGGCGGCGAGGCCCAGCGGGCCGCGCTGGCCCGCGCCCTGGTCCGCGATCCCGGCCTGCTGCTGCTCGACGAGCCGTTCAGCGCGCTCGACGCGCTGACCCGGATCAGCATGCACGCCCTGGTCCTCTCGCTGTGGGAGCGGCACCGGCCGGCGGTGCTGCTCGTCACGCACGACGTGGACGAGGCGCTGGCGCTCGCCGACCGGGTGCTGGTGCTGGCCGACGGCAAGATCGCGCACTCCGCCACCATCACGCTGGACCGGCCACGGGACCGGGACCATCCCGACCTCGTGGCCCTGCGAATCCGCCTGCTCACCGAGCTGGGCGTGGCTACCCGAGACGTGAACTGAGAAATAAGGGACAACACATATGACTACTCCGGTACGGCCCAGATACGCACGCGTCCTGATGGCCGTCGCGGGAACCGCGGCCGTGCTCGCGGCGGCCGCGTGCTCATCGTCGTCATCCAGCCCGGCGGCCAGTTCCTCGTCCGGCTCCAGTTCGAGCGGCACGACCAACGTCTCGTCGGTAACCCTTAACATCGGTGACCAGAAGGGCACCGGCGCTGAGGCGGTGCTGCAGGCAGCCGGCCTGATCAGCAAGCTCCCGTTCAAGGCCAGCTGGTCCGACTTCACCTCCGGGCCGCCGATGCTGCAGGCCATGGGATCCGGCTCCGTCGACGTTGGCGGCGTCGGCGACGCGCCTCCGGTCTTCGCCGCGTCCGGCGGGGAGCAGGTCGCGATCGTCGGCGCCCGCACGGCCGGCCCGAACGGGGCCGCGCTCGTCGTACCCAAGAACTCCCCGATCACCTCGATCTCCCAGCTCAAGGGCAAGAAGATCGCTGTGGCCCAGGGTAGTTCGGCCGACTACCACCTGCTCACCGTGCTGAACAAGGCCGGCCTGACCACCAAGCAGGTGACCCTCGACTACCTGCAGCCCGCCGACGCGCTGGCCGCGTTCAACTCCGGCCACGTCGACGCGTGGGACATCTGGTCACCGTACATCGAGCAGGTCGTCGGCCAGGACAACGCCAAGGTGCTCGTGAACGGCAGCGGGTTCGGCAGCAACTACTCCTTCGAGGTGGCCTCCCGTTCCGCGCTCAACAACCCGGCCAAGGCCACCGCGATCAGCGACTACCTCAAGCTGCTGAACCAGGCCTACGTCTGGGCGAGCACCCACACCACGGCGTGGGCGAAGCTCTGGGGCGACGCGACCGGCCTGCCGGCCAGCGTCATGGACAAGGCTGCGGTGGACGATGCGACCAAGCCGGCCACGATCAACAACAGCGTTGTTTCCGACGAACAGCAACTGGTGACCAACTTCTACAAGGCAGGCCTGATCCCGACCAACGTGAACATGTCGAACTACATCGTGAGCACGTTCAACGACACAGTGCCGGGTGGGTCGTCATGAACCTGACGTTCCACTGGTTCCTGCCTACGTCTGGCGACGGCCGGGCCATCATCGGCCGGGGGCACAGCGTCCCGCTCGGGTCCGATGGTCACCCAGCGCCGCACGCGGCCGACGGAGCGGCGGCCACCGCGATACGGCCGCCGGACATCGACTACCTAGCTCAGGTCGCGCAGGCCGCCGAGCACAACGGTTTCGAGGGGGTGCTCACCCCCACCGGCAGCCATTGCGAGGACGCGTGGCTGACGACCGCGGCGCTGATCCGTGAAACGCAGCGGCTGAAGTTCCTGGTCGCGTTCCGGCCCGGGGTGACCTCACCAACGCTGTCCGCACAGATGGCCGCGACCTACCAGCGGATCTCGCGGGGCCGCCTGATGCTCAACGTGGTCACCGGGGGCCAGGCGGACGAGCAGCGCCGGTTCGGTGACCACCTGCCGCACGACGAGCGCTACCGGCGCACCGGTGAGTTCCTCTCGATCGTCCGTGGCGCGTGGAGCGGCGTGCCGTACGACTTCCGCGGGGAGCATTACCAGGTCGAAGGCGCGACCGTGATGGCGCCCCCGGAACCGCCCCCGGACGTGTACTTCGGCGGCTCGTCCCCGGCTGCCGGGCCGGTGGCGGCCAAGCACGCCGACGTGTACCTGACGTGGGGCGAGCCGCCCGCCCAGGTGGCCGAGAAGATCGCGTGGATCCGTGATCTGGCTGCGGCCGAAGGCCGTACGCTGCGGTTCGGGATCCGGCTGCACGTCATCACGCGCGACTCGGCCCGGGACGCGTGGGCGGAGGCGGACAAGCTGCTCAGCTATCTCGACCCGGCCGAGATCGGGCACGCGCAGCAGGTCCTGGCCGGCAGCGAATCGGTCGGCCAGCAGCGGATGCGGGCGCTGCACCAGAACTACCGGGAGAACGGCTACGCCTCGGATCTGGAGATCTACCCCAACCTGTGGGCCGGGGTCGGGCTGGTACGCGGCGGCGCGGGCACCGCCCTGGTCGGCAGCCACGCGGAGGTGGCAGACCGGATCGAGGAGTACGCCGCGCTGGGCATTTCGGAGTTCATCTTCTCCGGGTATCCGCATCTGGAGGAGGCCTACTGGTTCGGCGAGGGGGTGCGCCCCGAACTGCGCCGCCGCGGCCTGCTCGCGCCCACCGCCCCCTCCCCCCAGCTCGCCCGCGCCTGAGCCCGGCTGCGTGGCGGCGGGCGCCTCAGCTGGTCTGGGTGACCTTACTGAGGCCACGCGGGCCTGTCGGGGTTGATACCGAGGCGGCGGGCCAGCGCCTCGGTCAGGAGCTGGCCGCCGCTGATGAGGCCGATCGGGGCGAGCCATTCCGGCAGCCGTGGCCCGGGCAGCGCGTAGGCGCATTCCGCAGCCAGGGCGCCGCCGCCGATGCCGTACGCGGTGGCGCCCGCCCGCCGCACGCGTCCCGCCAGCGCGACCGCACCGTCCAGGGTAGGGCCGGCGTCGGCGGCCATGATGATCGCGGGGGTCCGCCGGCCGACCACGGCGATCGGGCCGTGCAGCAGGTCCGCGAAGGACAGGCCCATCGCGTGCAGGTAGCACGCCTCCTTGAGCTTCAGCGCGAGCTCCAGCGCCGCGGAGTAGGCGAAGCCGCGCCCGGACACGACTGCGCCCTCGACCCCGGCCAGCCCGCTGATGATGGGCTCCAGGTCGCTTCGCGTAGCGAGCAGGCGCTCGATCTCGTCGGGGACGGCGCGCAGTTCGCCCGCGTCCAACGGCAGCATTATCGGACGTCCCGCGGGCGATGAACAGCACCTGGCGGGTCTGCCGGGTCAGGGCGGTGATCTCGCCGACCCGCGGGAGCAGGGCACCGAGCGTGGCCCGCAGCGCCTGGGGCTGCTCCTCGATCTCCGTCCGCATCCTGGTCACCGATGACGAGGGGGTCACGTTGCACCGCTTTCCGTTCGCTCATGGTGGTAAACCGGCTCGCCAGCTACCCACGTGGCCTGGGTGCGCAGGCTTTCGCCGAGCCAGGTGAGGTCGGCCCGCGCACCCGGGATGATCCGGCCCAGGTCCGGCAGGCCGATGAGGTCCGCCGGGATCCGCGTGGCGGCCGCCACGGCCTGCGGCAGCCCGGCGCCGGCGCGCACCATGTTCGCCACCGCCACGTCCATCCGCAGGGCCGAGCCGGCCAAGGTTCCGCTGGCGCGAACCGGCGGGGTACCGTCCCCGGCCGGCAGCTCGATCGGCGCGCCGCCCAGCATGTACCGGCCCGGCGGCATTCCGGCGCACGCGGCCGCGTCCGTGACCAGGAATATCCGCCCCGGGGCGGCGGAGAAGGCGATCGCGCAGACCGGCTCCGCGACGTGCTGGAAGTCAGCGATCAGCCCGCTGGTCAGCCGGGGGTCCGCCAGGGCCTGACCGGGGACCCCTGGCTCCCTATGATGGAGCGGCCGCTGCGCGTTAAACAGATGCGTCACCATCCGGGCACCCGCCCCGGCGGCGGCCGCGACCTGGCTGGCCCGCGCGTCGGTGTGGCCGACGCTGACCAGGACGCCCGCCGCGGCCAGGCGGGCGATGGCGCCGGGGGCGCCGGGAAGCTCGGGAGCCAGCGTGACGATCTTCAGGGTCCCGTCGCCGGCGTCGAGCAATTCACCGATCGCCGCCGGCGCCGGATCGGTCATCCAGTCCGTATTGTGCGCGCCGGCCCGCAGCGGGGAGATGAACGGGCCCTCTAGATGCACGCCGAGCACCCGGGCCCCCGCGGGCCGCCCGGCCGCCCGGTCCGCGGCGAGGTCAGCGGTCACCCGGGCGGCCTGCCGCAGCGCGGCGGCGAGCCGCGGAACGGGGGCGGTGATGAACGTGGGCATGAAGGCGGTTGTCCCGGTCTCCGGTAGCCGGGCGGCGACCATCCGCCACTCGCCGGCTCGCACCGCGTCGAGCTCGGCGCCGTAGTACCCATTGACCTGGAGATCCACGAATCCCGGGACGAGCACCCCGGCATCGAGCCGGACGTCGGCGGCGCGCGGGGGCGGTCCTTCGCCGACCGCCGCGATCGTGCCGTCGCGGACCAGGACGTACCCCGGGGAGAGGACGTGCCCCGGGGAGAGGATGCCAGGCCCGGTAGCAACGGCCCGGGCGTCAGTGGCCGGCACGATACGTTCGGCCGCGATCAGCAACTCGGCCAACGGCGTGCGGCTCCTCTCCGGGCGGGACCGTCTCTAGTATGCAAGAAACTTTACTATTTTCGCCGGGGCCGCCGACTCCCCTCCCCCTCTGGCTCCTCTCCGCCTCCAGCATCCCCCGGCCTCCGGCACCCCTCCGCCTCTGGCTCCTACCCGAAGCAGCCAGCCGCACGCCATCGCGGGCGGTCGTGGCGGGCAGGTACGGCGAAATGTCACTGGCAGGCGATACAACGGGGACGTACCGCACGATGCGGTGCGAGCAGGAAGCGTGGCGGCGCGTGCTGGGGCATGGCTGCCACGCGGGCGCGCGCACTCATTGTGCGGAGGGACCATGGACGACTCGCCTGCTGGGGGCCTTCGGCCGGGGGAAGTTCCGCCGGAACCGTGTCATTCCCCGGGCACGGGCCGGCCGCTGCCCGATCTGATCGCGATTCGCCTCACCGAGGTGCCCGATTCCTGGCCTCCGTACGACGGTGAGGTCGCGATCGCCGGCGCTGGGCAGGCGATGTGGCCGGAGGGGCACGCAGCGGAGGAAGGGGCGGTCAGCGACGGAACCGGGCCACGCCGCGGCTGGACGGCGGAAACCGGCGGCCGGGGTCAGGACGGGGAGGCACACGGTGACGGCGAAGCCCCCGGCCGACGCGGCGAGCCAAGGGGTGACCGGCCGGGGGTCTCCGGTGCCGACGCCGACGCCGACGGGGACGGGGACAGGGACGGCGACCGGGACGGGGACGGCGACGGGAACGGGGACGGCGAGGGCGAGGGCCCGGGCGGGTGGCCAAGCCAGTTCGCGCAGGCTCTCGCGGAAGCGCTGGCGGGCGCCCGGCCGGCCAGCCAGATGACACCCTGGACCACAGAACGCGCGCGGGCGCACATCCGCCGCCTCGGCCCGCTGCTCGCGGCCGGGCAGCGGCCCCGGGTGCAGCGGGTCCTTACCTCGCGTCCCGTGGACGACGTCGTGGAGATTACCGTCATCGTCGGCTTCGGGCCACGGACCCGCGCGCTGGCGGCCCGGCTGGAACGGGCCAGCCCACAGGCGGCCACGCCGGGGCGCCCCGGCCGCCAGGCACGCTGGCTCTGCACCGCCGTCGAATCGGCCTAGAACGGGCACCCGATCGGCTTAACTTGCCGTTTAGCTGGGAGGGACCGGCGTCAGCGGCCCCCCACCGGTACCAGGTTGGGCAGAGTTTCCCGCAGATAGGGATGTGAATGGATCCCTGCACAGGTGCGGGGGTGGTGTGTGCCCTGGTGGGGGTGGCTGCTGTCTTCGCGGGGGTGTCGGGTGGCCAGACTTTGGTGTTGTGGCTGGGGTCGTTGCTGGCGCGGGCCAGCAGGGCGGCGATGATGCCGGGGGTGGTGTCGGTGATGGTCGCGCGGAAGGTGGCTTGCCGCATCGGCGGGTTCCAGATGATCTGGATGTCGAAGACGTCGAGCAGTTCGGCTTGCAGCTCGGGTGGCAGGGCGGCGAGGGCGGCGGTGATTTCGGGCAGCAGGCTGACCAGGTTGGACGCGGAGGCGGGGGGGTTGTCGGCGTCTAGAGATCCTTGGTTCCTAGAGATCCTTGGTTCCTAGAGATCCTTGGTCCCTAGAGATCCTTGGTCCCTAGAGATCCTTGGTCCCTAGCTTCTGGACGTTTGTGTCAAGTTTTCACGCGGCTTTCCCGAGGCGGGCGCGGTCGATGTAGTCATCGACGTGCTGGCTGATGACGTCCAGGGCCTGCCGTAGCTCGGGTGGTGCCTGTGCCTGGTCGGCGGCCATGAGCGGGCGGAGCAGCCGGTTGTGGAGCTTGGTGTAGAAGACGGCGAACTTGATCCCGTCCGGGGTCAGGACGTACCGGTTGGTGTGCTCGATCCGGCGGATGAGTCCCGCGAGGCGGAGCCTGCGCAGGTCGTAGGTCATCTGGCCGGGCGTGTAGCGGGTGTTCAGCAGTCCGGTGATCAAGGCGCGGAGGCTCTTGTTGGTGATCCCGGTTGCCGCGGTGAGGGTGGAGGCGAGCGCGCCCGCCAGGGCGGTGACCCGAGGATCGCCGAAGCGCAGCGCCGGGGTCCTCCGCCCGCCCGCGTCGGCGGACGGGTGCGCGATCCGCTCGAAGGCTGGGCTCGCGAGGACGGTTGCCTGGCCGGCGCGCTCTGCTTCCAGTATGCGCCGGTTGATCGCGCGGGCCTTGTCCTGGAGTTCGCCCAGGTTGGGCAGCCGGGCGTTGCAGGCCAGGTCGCGGGGGCAGTTGACGACGGTCTCGATGCGCATCGCCCGGCCCTCTTTGAGGTACTGCTTGACCCGCGAGTGCTTGTAGAAGATGTTCACCACGACGCCCTTGTCGTCTGGGTCGATGACGGGCCGGCCGATCGCGGTGCGGAAGGTGCCGGGAGCGTCGCAGCGGACCCGCCGGCCGAAGATGATCTCCACGTTCTCCGGGCGGCCCAGGTCCAGGTTGTCAGCGATCAGCGCCTCGAAGAAGCACCGGGCCCGGTGCGGTTCGTCGAAGACGACAGTCCTGGAGACCTCGACCTGCCGCATCGAGCACTCCCACCAGTACCCGGCGTCCCGGTCGGCGGGGCCGAAGGGCATCGGGATGCGGTGCAGCCACCGCTGGGCGAAGACCTCGATGGTGCCGGGCTGGAGCCGGTCGCAGATCTCCTGCAGCCCGGCGGATCGTCGCAGGACGCGAACCCGTTGGCCAGCTCGGTGAACCCGATCCCGGCCCTGGCCGCCTGTCGCTTGGCCCACTCGTGCCCGTTGACCCAGATCTTGGCCGGGTAGGGGAAATAGGCGCAGACCTTGATGAACGCCGGGCCGAAGTCCTCGTCCCACAGGTAGAAGTAGTAGCAGGTCACCCTGCGGTCGGCCTTCGCGAACGTGTACTGCGGAGCCGCGGCCTTCGTGTCCCGCTGGTAAGCGGACCAGACCCGCTGGAACTCCTGGGACACGCCGACCGCCGCCACCCCGGACCGCCCGGTGGCCGCCTGCGCTGCGATGTGCGGCTGCATCACGTCGATCTTGCGGTCGTCCTTGCCGAACTTCACCCACGGGATCCCGTTCGAGAACGCGTACGACTCCACGGCCTTGCGGAACCGGGTCCCGATATGCTCCATCAGCGCAGGCGACGGGATCGGCTTGCCCAGGTGCTGCGTCATGAACGCGACGACCTGCCCGCTGGACTGCAGGACCGGCACGTAAGCGTTGAGGTAGACGCGGTCCAGGCACTCGATGTCCAGCACCGTATGCCCGTCCAGAAGTTCCCCTGCTGTGACGATTCGCGTCATTTGACCACCAAGAGCAACCGACCCTGTTGCGGTCATAATGCGCTCACCTGCACTGATGCGCCCCCGGAACCGCAGATCTCGGCGGTCAGAGGCGGAGCCTCACTGGTACTACAGCCGCACCTTGAGATCATGGATCCTGCGCTGGTAGTGGAACCGGCGGGCGCGGGCCTGGTGGCGGCGGCGCCAGTCTGACCAGCGCTCGTGGTGTTGCTCCGGGCGGGTGACGCGGGTGTAGAGGTTGAACAGGCGCCGGGTCTCGGCGGCGGTCAGCGGGATCATCTCCTCGCCGTTTCCATCCGTTATGACCTGCGGCGGGCTATATGTCCTGGGCGGGCTGAATATTTGTCCACAGGCTGCGGGTCCCCTTTTGAGGGGGCTGGCTGTCGTCCGCGCTGGCAGGCGGCGGGTCCGGTGGCACGGGGGCGGGCATCAAGTGAGGCCACGGTGTCGCGCATCAAGCGGAGCCGGACAGGGATCGCCTGGCTGTTGCCGATCACGAGCTGTGACACTTTCTCTACGAAATGCTTCAAGGTGGCGCGCTGCGCGGGCCTGCGCCTGCGCCCCGGCCTCTGCCTTGGAAGGCCCGGCCGGGCGCGCCGGCCCAAGCTCGCAATTGGCCGCAGCTCGCATGCTCATACGGCGCGTGCCGTTGCAGTCGTCTGCCCAGGAGCGGCCATCACTCAGCTCGCGAGCTCGCGGCCGGGGCGTTTCCTGCGCGCGGCGACGCCGACCTGCCCGGGTATCTCACGGTCACCGAGCAGTCTAGCCTTTGGCAGATCCGGCAAGGTAGATCACCCGGCGGGCGATGTTGACGGCGTGGTCGGCAAGACGGTTGTAAAAGCGTGCCACCAGCGTCATCTCCATGATCACCGGCAGCGTCATCCCGCCCGAGGAAAGCTCGGCTATCAAGCTGGCGTGCAACTCGTCCATCTCGTTATCGCGTTCGCTCAATGCATGCGCGGCGGAACAATCACGCTGGTACCAGGAGTCCGTAGCCTGGCGCCACATGGCCGAGGCGAGGTTGCCCATCCGCTCGACCAGCCCCCGGCAGCGCGGCGACAGGTCCTCATTGAGAACGTGGTTGGCCCGCGAGGCGATCTCTACGACAGAGTGGTGGGCGCGGTCGAGGTCGGGCATGATCCGCAGCACGGAGAGCAAGAAGCGCAGGTCATCAGCGACGGGTGCTTGTAGCAAGATCGCCCGGCTGGCCAGTTTCTCGATCTCCGGGTACAGGGCGTCGATGACTTTCTGCCGTTCGGCCAGCACCCTGAGTACCTCGTTGTCGCCGGTCAGCAGGGCCTGCGTCGCCCCGGGTAGGTCCTCGGCGACCAGGGCGAACAGCTCGATGATCTTGGCTTCGATGGCCTCCAGCTCGTGCCGGAATTCCTGCCGGTGCTCGACCATGGTCAAAGCGTAGCGGGCACGACCCTAGTCCCGCAGGTAACGGACGGTCCGCAGGCTCGGACCGGTGCAGACGCCCGCTCCCTCCGCTACCGTCTACCCCGCCTCGGCGGGCACGTATCCCGTCACCTCGCCGGACCGGGTGACGAGGACGTAGGGGCGGGCCGCCGCCTTCGCGCAGCGCCTGCTCACCGAGCCGTGCAGCAGCCTGGCCAGCCGTGACCGGCCACTGGTGCCGAGCACCAGCAGGCTGGCCCGCTTCGATGCCTCGGCCAGCGATGCGGCCGGATCACCCTCGGCGACCAGCGTCCACAGCGGGACCGCGGGCGTCGGCACGATCCGGCTCACGGTATCGACGATGAACTGCTTGGCGGCCTGCTCCAGCTCGTCCCGGTCAAAGGCGCCGGGGAAAGACATGAACGGCACCTGCCAGGCGAACACGGCGATGACCTCGCCGCGGCGGGCCTCGGCCTGGGCCAGCGACCAGCGACCAGCGCCGCGTCGCTGTCCGGCGATCCGCTCACGCCGACCACGATGCGGTACCTCATCAGATTCCCGGCACGGGGCCCGCCAGCTCACGGCCAGGCCGCCGCCTCTCCATCTCCTCAGCAACGTTAAGGTTATAAGTATCGCGGCGTCCGCGACGCTGCCCCAGACCCGGGACGCTGTCACCCGCCGTTCACCAGGGCCGACTACGGTGAAATCGATGGTTTCAAGGGCCTAGGCCGGGTATGCGGGGACGATGATGATCACCTTTGCTGCCCAGGTGACGCCGATCGCAGCCTACAGGCGCTCGCGGGAGACAAGAAGGTGACGGCTAATATCCGGAACTGTGAGCAGTGCAGCTCCTCGTTCGCGCTGCGCCGTGAGCACGACCGGTTCTGCTCGGCTCGCTGCCGCGCCGCATGGAACCGGGAGCATCTGGCCGACCCGGAGGCCGGGGAGAGCGCTTTGCAGTGGTCCGTCACCGCCATGAGTGACACCACGGAACGGCTTCGCCAGGTGCAGGCCTGGGACCGGCCGCGAGCGGTAGCGGTAATCGGCGAGTCGGTGTGGTGGGTCACCATCGTCGACGCCAGGCTGGTGCGCCATCACCTCGAGGCCTACGACCGCGTGCTGGCAGCCCAGACCCCGGCGCAACGCCAGGTGACCGAGGAAACGCTGGCCGGGCTGCGTTTCGTCCGGAACCGCATCGGCGGCCAAGCCAGCCTGGCCGAGTTCATCGAGCCCGGCCAGGCCGACGCGGGCCAAGGCGAAAGGCACGTCACGGAATGGACGTGGAAGCCAGTGCCAGAACCAGTGGTCACCTCGCTTTCGCCGCGCGGCCAGACATGGGAGATGACCCGGTACCGGGCCTACCAGGCCCACCTGGCGGGCCGCACCATCACGGAGACTTTCGGCCAGGCCGCCGTGTTCCTCAAACTCACCAGCGCGGAAGCCACGGGGCTCGCCGCCCCCGGACCCCCACACCATGGGGGACTGATCCCCCCGTGGCGACTCCCCCTGTAGCCTTACGCAGGCGGCGGCAAGGGTTCCCCGTGCACCTTGTCTCCAGCGGCGACAGCCCATACCCCGTTTTGGCAGTGACCACCTGCTGCACGACGACGCAACCGGGGGAAGATGCAAAGCCGTGCTGAAGCCAGGGTCCGGGGATGGCCCACTGAGTGGGCAGGGGCGCCCCTCCACCGTCAAGGGCGCTTCGCGTTTCCTCCGGAAATGACCTTCGGTCACGCTTGACCGCGGAGCCTCTGCACCCCCTCCGGTCAGAAACCAAGGGCCGGGCCGGAGCCTGCCCGGACGGGACGCAAAGCGTGTAATCGAAGGCTAGAACGCGCTCGATTAAGACGGCTTGACCGTCGGGGTGTGGGTCGGCTTGACCGTCGGGGTGTGGGTCGGCTTGACCGTCGGGGTGTGGGTCGGCTTGACCGTCGGGGTGTGGGTCGGCTTGACCGTCGGGGTGTGGGTCGGCTTGACCGTCGGGGTGTGGGTCGGCTTGACCGTCGGGGTGTGGGTCGGCTTCACCGTGGGGGTGTGGGTCGGTGTGACCGACGGCGTGCTGGAGCTGCATCCGGTGATGGCTGCGGCAGTGACCGCCGCGGCGGCCGCGATCCCGTAAAGCACCTTTGTGCTGTGCATATTTCCCTTCCTGTCGCGCATCAGTCGCGCGAACGCCACCTCAGCGGTGTCGAGATTGAATTGCGCGTCGCCGCCGACGCCGCTTCGAGGGTGAGTTTCTCCGTCCCCGCAGCATGCTGTGCGACTGCCGTGCAGCCGCCGCGCCCGGCAGCGTGCCCGGGCCCTCCAGCGGTGTCAGCGCCCAGGCGGCTTGAGGTTCAGCTCCGGTCCAATTTGCCACTATCGCGTCACACCGGGGTCACGAAACCAGTGCGCCCTCATCTCATGCCTGGGACAGGACAGGCGACGGCAGGGCACATCCAAGGCACATGAGCACGAGAGAGAGCCCGAAACAGTGAGAAGCGGTGAGAGGCAAAATTGCAGCTCAGATGAAGTCTCGGAGCAAGGCCCCAGGTGCCTGCAACGACCAGTGGCAGTTCACCAACTACCGGCGACCAAGGACCAGACGCGGACCAAGTGTTGCGTGGACAGGCAGTAGGTGCGGCTAGGCGACCCGGTGACCTACGGTCTCCGGAGCTGTGAGTCTTGTGATTGACGCTCAGGCGTCAAGTTCGCGGTCTGTGCGGCGTGTCTGTGCGGGGTCTCACTCATGGCGGGTGACGTGAGGGCTGTGCGCTGGGTGCTTGCTTGGTGGCAGACGGCCTGTCATCGGGAGGGGGTCCGTCGGGTACGTCGGTGAGCAGCGGTGTCCAGGGTGGGGGGGTAGCCGGGTGGAGTCGGGCCTGGCGGGCCGTGGGTGATGCGGCCCGGCGCGGCAGGCCACGGTCATAGTCGCGCCTCGTATGCAGCGCCTGAGCCTGGAGGCGCTAGGTGAAAAGTGCCCGGAGGGCGCCGTGGTGGGGCTTGTCCTGGCGCCGGGGCGCGCACGGCGGCGGGTGTTCCGTGTGGCGGGGACCGGCGCCAGGTGGGCGGGTGGGCGGGCCGCCAGCATGTTGCTGCTGTTTCCGTGCCTGGTGGGCGCGGCCGGGACGAGTGCGGCGGCGCTCGGCCCCGGCCTGCCAGTGGTATGTCTTCCTCGGTGCCTGCCTTCCTTAGTTCGTGCGGCCAGTCACGCTGGCCGCGCTGGCCGCGCTAGGGGTTGCTGGCCTGGAGCTGGGCTGTCCACTCGATGACCAGTTGGCGAGCCGGCCGGGTTGGGTAGGGATTGTTCTGCATCCCTATGCTGCGGGAAACTCTGCCCAACCCGACGCCGGGGAGACAAGCCAGGGCGGCCGGGGGCGAGCTTGCCGGGTTTGGGTGCACCGGCTGGCTGGGCGGTCTTCGCGCGGATGTTCCGGAATCCGGAACCCCCGACGGACACGGGCCGGGGTCAGCCGCCCGGGCGGGGCGGGGTCAGCCGCCCGGGCGGGGCGGGCCGTTCCCAGGGACGGCCCAGATGGCCAAGGCCAGTTCGCGCCGTGGGTTAGTTATCGGCGCGGTTGCGTGGGTCGCCGTGGCAGCGCTTGTACTTGCGGCCCGAACCGCAGGGACAGGGGTCGTTCCGGCCGACGTGGGTGAAGTCGCCGGTCGGGGTGCCCTCGACGTGGCTTTCCACGTGCGTCCCGCCGTCGACGGAGGGCGCGGTGTACTGGAGCGCACCGTTGTGGCGCGGCGGGGTCAGCCCGGCCGGAAGCACCGGTGCCGCGCCGCCGCCGTCCGCGGCGCCAGTCTTCGGGCCGCCCCGGTGCCGGCCGCCGGCCCCAGCCGCCGCCGCAGGTCGCGCGGTCCCGGCCGCGGCGCCGTCCTTGTCCCCGGACGCCGCCGCAGCCCGGGGGGCGGATGCCTTGCCCCGGGACGTGCTCCTGGTCCCGGACGCGGACCCGGACCGGGACGTGCTCCTGGTCCCGGACCTGGTCCCGGACCCGGATGTGCTCCTGGTCCCGGACCTGGACCCGGACGCGCCCCTGGTCCCCGACGCGGACCCGGCCCCGGACGCGGACCCGGAAGAGGCCTTGGTGGCCGCGCCGCCACCGCCCGCAGCGCCTAGTTGAGGCGCCGGGCCCGCCGCACCGGCCGGCCCGGCAGCGCGCCCGGAACGGCGCCGGCGTCCGTGGCTTCCTCGGTGATCGGGTTCTGCTGCACTTCGACCTGCAGGTTGAACAGGGCCCCGACCGACTCTTCCTTGATGCCGTCCATCATGGCGTTGAACATGTCGAAGCCCTCGCGCTGGTATTCCACCAGCGGGTCCCGCTGTGCCATGGCGCGCAGGCCGATGCCCTCGCGCAGGTAGTCCATCTCGTACAGGTGCTCGCGCCACTTTCGGTCCAGCACGGACAGCACGACCTGGCGCTCCAGTACCCGCATGACGTCCGGCGTCAGTTCCTCCTCGCGGTGCTCGTAAGCCTCGTGCGCGTTCTCGGTGACGACCTCGACGATGAAGTCGGACGACAGGTTGGCTTTGCCGTTCGCCTCTTCCTCCATCTCGTCCACGGTGAGGGTAATCGGGAACAGCTGGCGGAACGCGCGCCACAGCTTGTCCAGATCCCACTCCTCGGGGAAGCCCTCGCTGGTGGCCCCGCCGACGTAGGACACGATGACCTCGTTGGTCATCCGCAGGATCTGCTCCTTCAGGTCAGCGCCCTCCAGCACGCGGTGCCGCTCGTCGTAGATGACGTGGCGCTGCCGGTTGAGCACGTCGTCGTACTTCAGGACGTCCTTGCGGATCTCGAAGTTCTGCTGCTCGACCTGCGTCTGCGCCGACCTGATGGCGCGTGTGACCACCTTGGACTCGACGGGCACGTCGGCGGGGATGTTCAGCCGGTCCATGATGGCCGCGACCCGGTCGGAGTTGAACATCCGCATCAGGTCGTCCTCGAGGGACAGGTAGAACCGGGTCTCGCCCGGGTCGCCCTGACGGCCGGACCGGCCGCGGAGCTGGTTGTCAATCCGGCGTGACTCGTGCCGCTCGGTGCCGAGCACGTACAGGCCGCCAGCCGTGACGACTTCTTCGTGCTCCTCGGCCACGGCCCGCTTGGCCTTGGCGACCGCCTCGGGCCAGGCGGCTTCGTAGTCCTCCGGTGTCTCCAGCGGTGACAGGCCGCGCTGGTGCAGCTCCAGGTCGGCGATGAAGTCGGGGTTACCGCCGAGCATGATGTCGGTACCGCGGCCGGCCATGTTGGTCGCGACGGTGACGGCGCCCTTCCGGCCGGCCATGGCCACGATTGTTGCCTCACGCTCGTGGTACTTGGCGTTCAGTACCTCGTGCGCGATGCCGCGGCGCTTGAGCATCTGCGAGAGGATCTCCGACTTCGCCACGCTCGTGGTGCCGACCAGGACGGGCTGGCCGTGGCCGTGCCGCTGCACGATGTCCTCGACGCACGCCTCGAACTTGGCGGTCTGCGTCTGGTACACGACGTCGGACTCGTCGGCCCGGATCATCGGCTTGTTCGTCGGGATCGGCACAACGCCGAGCTTGTAAATCTGGTGGAACTCGTTGGCCTCGGTGATGGCCGTACCGGTCATGCCGCCGAGCTTGTCGTACAGCCGGAAGTAGTTCTGCAGCGTGATCGTGGCGAGCGTCTGGTTCTCGTCCTTGATCTGCACGCCTTCCTTGGCCTCGATGGCCTGGTGCATGCCCTCGTTGTAGCGCCGGCCGTGCAGGATACGGCCGGTGAACTCGTCGACGATGAGGACCTCGCCGTTCATCACGACGTAGTCCTTGTCCCGCTTGTAGAGCTCCTTGGCCTTGATGGCGTTGTTGAGGAAGCTGACCAGCGGGGTGTTCACCGGGTCGTAGAGGTTGTCGATGCCGAGCGTGTCCTCGACCTTCTCGACCCCGGACTCCAGGATGCCGACGGTCTTCTTCTTCTCGTCGACCTCGTAGTCGCCCTCACCGTCCTCGCCCCGGCGCAGCCGCGGCACGATCTTGGCGAACTCGACGTACCAGCGGGCGCTCTGCTCGGCCGGGCCGCTGATGATCAGCGGCGTCCTGGCTTCGTCGATGAGGATCGAGTCAACCTCGTCCACGACCGCGAAATTGTGACCGCGCTGGACGCAGTCGTCCAGGCTCCAGGCCATATTGTCGCGCAGGTAGTCGAAACCGAACTCGTTGTTGGTGCCGTAGGTCACGTCGGCCGCGTACTGCTTGCGGCGCTCCTCGGGCTGCATCTCGGACAGGATCACGCCGACCTCGAGGCCGAGGAACTGGTGCACCCGGCCCATCCACTCGGCGTCGCGCTTGGCCAGGTAGTCGTTGACCGTGACGATGTGCACGCCGTTACCGGTCAGCGCGTTCAGGTAGGCCGGGAGGACCGAGGTCAGGGTCTTGCCTTCACCGGTCCTCATTTCGGCGATGTTGCCCATGTGCATCGCCGCGCCGCCCATCAGCTGGACGTCGAAGTGACGCTGGCCGAGGGTGCGCTTGGCCGCCTCGCGAACCGTGGCGAAGGCCTCCGGCAGCAGGTCGTCCAGCGTCTCGCCATCCGCGTAACGCTCCTTGAGCTCGCCGGTCATGCCGCGAAGCTCCTCGTCGCTCATCGCGACGAAGTCGTCCTCGATCGAGTTGACCTGCTCGGCAATCCGCTTGAGCTTACGAAGGATCTTTCCTTCGCCAGCCCGAAGGACGCTGTCGATGATGACTGGCACTTCTTGTCGCGCTCCTCGCGGATTGTCTGAGCTGACGGTCACCGGCACCCGGGGGGCCCTGCGTGCCGGGGCTGCCTGTCCTCGCCGGGCCGGGCGGGCGTGGAGATGCGGGGACACGCGCCCGAAAATCATCGTAGGCGAGTAACGGCCCGAAGCCGAGCCCGTACGGGAAGTCCCGTCGCGGGCGGCACGGCTCATTGTGCACGAAGACCCAGTAGTAGCCCCCGCATTGCTGTCCCACAATAATATGTGTCGCAGCGACGGCACGAGCCGTGCGCGCCGGCGCCCGGGAGGGCGCCAGCGCGGGACGAGAGGAGCAGGGCAATGACCGAGCAGCCGGTATCGGGCATGGTGGCGCAGACCGCCGGCGGCACGGTCGGGCAGGCTCCCGGAATGGTCGGGCACGCGGAGGAATCACCGGCCGGGCACGCCGCCGCGCTGGCCCACGACTCCTTCCACGGCCGCCCGGTGTCGTGGGTGGCCGTCACGGTCATCACGATCGGCTTCATCATCGGCGGCTTTTCGATGGTTCCCACCCCGACCTGGTGGCTGTTCTGGACCGCGGCCGCGATCGCCGTGGTCGGCCTGGGCATCGGCGCGGTGGCCAAGATCACCGAGGACTGGTACTAAACCCGCCCCGGCCGGGGCCGGTACCTCGGCCCGGGAATGTCACCGCCGCCCGTTACCCTCGGTTTCCGTGACGAGTGTTACGCCCGCCGATCTTCCCGCAGCCGTCGGCTCGGCAGGCTCTTCCGCCGCGCTGGCGGGCGCCTCCCCCATCTCCTTGACGGCGGCGGTCGCCCTCAGCCTGGATGACGCCCGGCGGATGACGCTGCGCGCCCAGGGCTTCGTCGGGGCCTCGGCCCGCAAGGGCGGCGTGCCCGGCATGCTGCGCCGGGTCGGCGGGGTGCAGCTGGACACGATCAGCGTGCTGGCCCGGTCGCACGAACTGGTCGCCTACGCGCGCCTCGGCGCGATCCCCCGGGAGCGGATCGAACGGGCGTACTGGAACCCGGCCCATCCGTCGGCGTTCGAGTACTGGGCGCACGCCGCCTGCGTGCTGCCGATCGAGGAGTGGCCGTACTACGCGTTCCGGCGGCGCTGGTTCCGGGCCCGCGGGATGCGCTGGCACGAGGTGTCCCCCCGGGTATGCGAGCAGGTCCTGGCCCAGGTGCGGGCCGAGGGGCCGCTGACGGCCACCCAGCTCGGCGGGGCGAAGGGCGGCGGCCCGTGGTGGGACTGGTCGGCGGTGAAGGTCGCCGCCGAGTGGCTGCTCGACATCGGCGAGCTCGCCTGCGTCCGGCGGACGGGCTGGCGGCGCGTGTATGACCTGCCCGAGCGCACGGTGCCGGCGGAACTGCTGGCGGCGGAGCCGTCCGACGAGGAATGCGTGAGCCACCTGGTGGGCGTGGCCGCCCGGGCGCTGGGCGTGGCCACGCACGCCGACCTGACCGACTATCACCGGCTGCAGCGGCGGCTGCCGGGCGGCAGCGCCCGGGCGCCGGCGCTGGATGACGCGGCCCGGGCGGCTGGCCTGACGCCAGTCACGATCCCCGGGCCCCGGGGGGACCTGGCCGCGTGGGCCGACCCGGCCGCGCTCGCCGCCGCGGGCGGCGGCCGCCGGGAGCACCACCGGGTGACGCTGCTGTCGCCGTTCGACTCGCTCATCTGGGACCGGAAGCGGACGGCCCGGCTGTTCGGCTTCGAGCACAGCCTGGAGGCCTACGTGCCGAAGGCCAAGCGCGTGCACGGCTACTTCGTGATGCCGCTGCTGGCCGGGGGCCGCCTGGTTGGCCGGGTGGATCCGGTCCGGCGGGGCAGCACCCTGGTGGCCCGGCAGGTTTCCCTGGACCGGCCGTCGGCCGCCGGGCCGATGGCCCGCGCGCTGCGGGAGGCGGCAGAGTCGGTCGGCTGTGATCAGGTCGGCGTCGAGCGGGTCACGCCAGCGGACAGCACTACCAGGCTGCGCGCCCTGCTGGGGTTACGGCGAGGCGCCATACCGGCCCCGGGCAACTCAGCTGAACTCGATGAGCTTTTCCCGGACGGCGATCATGACGGCTTCCATCCGGGAGTGGATCTGCAGTTTCTCCAGGATGTTGCGCACGTGGTTCTTCACGGTGTTCTCGGAGATGAACAGTTCCTTGGCGATGTCCCGGTTGTTCATGCCCCGCGCGACCAGCTTGAGGACCTCCATCTCCCGGTCGGTGAGCTTGGGCGCGGGAACCTGCTGCGGGCGCTCCTCCTCGGAGTCGCGGCGGGCCAGCGTGGCGAACTCGGTGAGCAGCTTGCCCGCCATGGAGGGGTTGATGAGCGACTGGCCGCCGTGCACGGCCCGCACGGCGTCGGCTACCTCATCGAGCGGGATGTCCTTGAGCAGGTAGCCGCTGGCTCCTGACCTGATCGCCTCGAAGAGGTCCTCCTCCTCGTCGCTGATGGTCAGCATCACGATCTTGGCGCTGGGCGCGGCCTCCTTCATCGCCCGGGCCGCCTCGATGCCGCTGGTCTTCGGCATCCGGATGTCCATCAGGACCACGTCCGGAAGGGACGCACCCGCTTGCGCCACCGCCTCGGCACCGTCGCTGGCCTGGCCGACCAGCTCGATGTCGGGCTCGGAGCCGAGGACCATCTCCAGCCCGCGCCGGAAGAGCGCGTGATCATCGGCGATCAGCACACGAATCGGGTCGGGAGCTTTCCCGCTGACCCGTTCGCCGCCGGGGGCACCGGCACCCTCGCTCACGCTGTCTCCTCCCACCTACGATCACCCAGACCGCAGGACCGGCCGGGCCCGCCGGGCCGGGTACCGGACACCGCGGCCCGCCGACATGACGGCCATGTCCACAGATGGTGGCCGAGCCATGGCACACTGCGCAAATCAGGCGCGCCGCGCATGGACCGCACCGCCAGTACCCGTTACCCGGTTTCCGCGTCAGCTACTCACCCGGAGCCTTCCATCAATCGGATCACACCGTAGTCGTAGCCCCGTCGCCGGTATACGACGCTGAACAGGTCGCACTCGCGGTCATGGAAGAGATAGAAATCGTGCCCGACGAGTTCCATCTCAAGCAGCGCCTGGTCGATCGTCATCGGCTCGGCCGGGTGCAGCTTCTCCCGGACGACCAGCGGCCCGTCCCCCTCCATCTGGATCGGCACGAGATGCGCGGACGCGGACTCCTCGCCGCCGAGATCCTCATCCAGGCCGTACTCCTCGGGCCACTCCCGGGTCCGCAGGTCGGCCGGCCGGGGCATCCGATGACCGTTGCGGTGGCCGTTCACCGGCGCGGCCGGCTCGTCCACCAGCACGGGAACATCCGCGTCGGCCATATCCGGCAGGCCGGCCTCCGGCGCCGCAGGGGCGGCCGCCGCGCTTCCGGCCCGGACCAGATCGCGGTCGCCGTGCCGCTCCTTCCGCCGGTCGCAGGCCCGCCGCAGCCTGGACTCGAGTTTGGCGAAGGCGAGATCAAGAGCCGTGTAGCGATCATCAGCGGCCGCTTCCGCGCGAATCACGGGGCCGCGCGACTGGATCGTAAGCTCGACTCGCTCCCGGCGACCGGACTGGCGCGGATTGCGCTCCTTGCTCACCTCCACATCGATCCGGATCGCCTTCTGATCCAGTTTCCCGATCTTGACGAGCTTGCCGACCGCGTGCTCGCGGAAGCGCTCGGGGATGTTGGTGCGCCGGCTCTTGAAGATGATGTCCATTGCGATCCCCTCTGGTGGCGAGTGTCGCTCCTGGCGACTGACCGAAGGGGCATCCGTCCGGCCGACCTGGTCTTCGTCCCCACATCCGCCTGCTGAGGGGTTCGCGGCATCTCTGTGGCCACTACTGACCTTCTCCCGGCCCAGCGAACCCGGTGCTCGCTGGCGGGGCAGGACTTACTTCTAAGCCGCACCGTGATCGGTCGACGAGAAGTCGCCTTACGTGGGCCGTTTAGCCTGCGGCTGGCATCGGCTTGCCACGCCGGGTTCTGCCCTTGAGTCCAGCCCAAGGGGCCCAGCGAGACGCAACCACGGACCCGGACGGATGCCATGACACGAACCTAGCCCTATCCGGGCCGATTGTCAGGGGGGAATCGTATGCAAAAGGTGACAGGTCATTTACGGAACGTCGCTTACCGGGCTTTGGTTTCCCATAACGGACAGGCCACCTTCCGATAACGCCCTCGACACGCCGTCAGCCCGGATAGGCCGGGTCGTGCCCGGCGCCCACGACGCCGCTCCACAGCCCGCCCAGGCTCGCGAGCGTGCTCATCTGGCCGTTGGACAGACCAGCCACCAGCGGGTTGGAGGAGCCGTCGGCGGTGATCGACACGGTGCCCGCCTCGGCGGGGACCGGGACGAGTGTCTCGCCGTTCATCGCGATCTCATCGAGGACCGGGTTGCCCGACGACTGACTCAAGGCGATCACATGGTCAGCGTCATACCATGTCAAAGCGGTGAAGTGGCTGCTCTGCGCGCTGATCGGCAGCGCCGGGCCGAGGTAGGCCTGCGACCCGGACCGCACGATCGCCGCGACCATGAGCTGTGAGCCGCCGCTCCCCGAGACGAGCATGGCGCAGCGTACGCCGTCGGGGGCCACCTTCAGCGCGGTGACCTGCTTACCGGGCGACAGCGTGGTGGCGACCTGGACGGCCGTGCCCTCCCGGGCGGGCACGATCCATACCTGCCCGCCGCTGCCCACCGCCCACAGATCGTCGTGGGTGTCCCAGCTCAGCGACGTGAACGGGCCGGTGGCCCGCTGGGCCAGCGACGCGCCCCTGGCCAGGCTGGCCGTGTAAAGGACGCCGCCAGGGCCGAGCCCGGCCGCGTACCGGCCGTCAGGCGAGACGGCCACCTGCGTGAGCGGCGTCTGCCCGATCCCGGCCTGGCCCGGCACGGTTGCGCCCTGTGGCGCGTTGGCTTGCGCGGTGCCGGACAGCGACCGCACCGCACCCCGGCCGTCGGCGTAGTAGAAGCTGGCGTGCGCCGGGGCGGCGGGCACGTAGGCGTCGTAGGAAACGATCTGCTGAACCGGGCTGCCCGAGCCGGGCAGCGTCCACGGCGTGCCGTTCACCTCCAGCTCAACGGACTGGATCGACGGCTCATCCGAACTGGCGCCGGCCAGGGTCCACACCAGCTGGGCGGACATCTGCCGCAGCGTGTCCGCGCTGGCATGGGCCGCCGACCCGCCGAGGTTCACGATCGCGGTGCCACCGTCGAGGGACACGTCCAGCAGCCTGGTACCTGCCGGGAAAGCCGTCTTCGCCGCGTCCAGCAGCCACCCCGACGGCGTGGCCAGCAGGACCCGCAGCAGCTGGGTGACCAGGTCCGCCGGAGTGGCTTCCTGCGGCACGTACACCGGGTCGGGGAGCAGCACCTGCATGGCGGGGTCGAAGAAGTAGATGTTGCGCGGCTGGTAGACGTGCAGGAAGTCGGCCTGGGTCAGCAGCACGACGCTGGGCAGGGTGGAGATCCGCCACTCGCCGCCCTGCTTGACGAGACCGAAGTTCTCCTCCTGCGTCGCGGCCTGGCTCTGCGCGGAGATCGCGTACTGCCCGCTGTTGGAAACGTTGCCCAGCACCGTCCCGCTGACCTCGACCGCGGTGGTGTTGGCCGTCTTCCAGGACTGCTGCGGGGTGTCCGGCGGCGGGGAGACGATGCTGGGGTTCTGGGCGAAGACGGTCACCGCCCAGCCGGGCCGCCAGCCCCGGCGGGCCGACGGCAGCAGGTACTCGCGGGCCACCGCGTGACCGTTGGCGAAGCTGGCGTTGGCGGCGAGGAAACCCGACACGATCTGCTGCGGGGTCCAGCCATGCCCGGGCGGAACCGGGATCGGCTGCAGGTAGGACTGGCCGCCGCCTGCTCCGCCCTGGGTGGCGTTCACCGCCTGCACGTGGCCGCTGGTGGGCACGATGACACACCCGGCGAGCAGCAGCACGCACGCGGTGGCCAGCATGGCCAGCCGTGCCGCTGGTGCCCGCCGTGCCGTGATCCCCCGCCGCGGCCTGCTAGCCACGCGTGCCCACTCCGGTCCCCCCGGCCAGCCGGGCGGGCCCGGCTTCGCCGAGTGGGCCCGCCTCGTCACCGTGGATCACAGCTCGTGGCGGCGCCACGGCGCCGCCGAGGACGAGACCGCCGGAGACCACCTCACCGAGGCTCGGGACGACGTCGGTGTCGTCGGGAACCAGCGGTACCGGGGAGCCGACCAGTTTCTGCCCGGCGGCCCGGGGGATGGTGAGCCGGAAGACCGACCCCTTCCCCGGCATGCCCCAGGCCTGCAGCCATCCGCCGTGCAGTTGCGCGTCCTCCAGCGCGATGGCCAGGCCGAGCCCGGTCCCGCCGGTCGTGCGGGCCCGGGCCGGGTCGGCGCGCCAGAAGCGGTCAAAGACGAGCTGGTCCTGCCCCGGCTTCAGGCCCACCCCGTGGTCGCGCACCGCGACCGCGACCGCGTCCCGGTCGCCGGCCACGGTCACGATGACGTCGTGGCCCTCACCGTGCTCCACCGCGTTGACGAGGAGGTTGCGCAGGATGCGCTCGACCCGGCGGCGGTCCGCGTCGGCCATGCACGGCTCGGCGGGCAGCCGGAACTCGATCCGGCAGCCACGGCGCTCGGCGAGCTGCTGCGCGTCGTCGGCGGCGCGCCGCGCGAGGTCGCTGATGTCGACAGAGTCGGCCTCGAGGGTGGCGGCGTTCGCGTCGTGCCGGCTGAATCTCGAGCAGGTCCTCGAGCAGCTCCTGGAAGCGCTCGAGCTGACCCTGCAGCAGCTCGGCCGAGCGGGCCGAGGAGACATCGAAGGTGTCCTTGGCTTCGAGCAGCACCTCGGCGGCCATCTTGATCGTGGTCAGCGGGGTCCGCAGCTCGTGCGAGACGTCGGAGACGAACTGCCGCTGCAGCTTGGACAGCTCCTCGAGCTCGCGCAGCTTGTCCTGCAGGCTGGCCGCCATGTCGTTGAAGGACGTCGCGAGCGCGGCGAGGTCGTCGGCGCCCCGGACCCGCATCCGCTCCTCGAGCCGGCCCGCGGTCAGCCGCTGAGCCGCCTGTGCGGCGTGCCGCACGGGGATGACCACCCACCGGGTCACCAGGGAGGCGATCAGGGCGAGCAGGACGATCAGCGCCAGCCCCGCCCCGATAAGGGTGCGCTGGACGAGCTGCAGGGTCTGCTGCTCCTGCTGCATCGGGAACAGATAGTACAGCTGGTAGTAGTTGCCCAGCGGCGTGCCGACCGCGAGGCCCGGCTCGTTGGCGCGGCCCAGCGTGGACACGATCATCGTCGGCGCGTAGAACATCTTGCTGGCCCCGCCGTGGTCCTGCGCCGCCTGCACGCTCGCCGCCAGGGCGACCGGGATGCTGGCCACGGGATCGGCGCCGTCGGCCACGCCCCGGGTGTAGACCGGGGACCCGACCTGGTTCTGGCTCACCTCGATCACGACGTCGTAGGTGCTGTTGTTGCCGCTGGCGTTCTGCAGCGCTTGCGCCGTCGGGTAAAGGAAGCTGTCGGCGACCGCCGCGGACAGCGGGGCCCGGTTGAACTCGGGACTGCTCTCGGCCACGGTCAGGCCCTGCGACACCTGGGCGGTCGCGGACTTCTCCTTGTTCAGCAGCAGCCCGTCGGAGATCTGCTGGGTGAGGAAGAAGCCGAGCACGGCGATCACCAGAGCCGACAGGGCCAGCGTGGTGGTGACGACGCGGAGCTGGAGCGACCGGCGCCACCGGCAGCGCAGCTCCTCCGCCCGCTCGCGCTGCCATTTGCGCGCAGCCCGGAGTACCCGCTTGGCACGGCCGGGGAGCCGCCGGGCGACCAGCTTGACCAGACGAGACTGGCGGACGATCTTGTACCAGCCCTTGCGCTTCTTCCGGGCGGGCGCGTTACGGCGGCGGGCCGCGCCACCGGCACCCGGCTCGCTGCGGCCCTGCTGCGTGTCGGCCGCTGGGCTAGGCGCAGGCACCCCCGTCATCCTCCATCGGGAGCAGCATAAGCCGTTGCCGCCGGTTCAGCCAGGGCTTCGCCGCGGGACCGGGCGCCTGGTCAGGCCGGACCGGCCTTATAGCCGACGCCCCGGACGGTCACGACGATCTCCGGCCGCTCGGGGTCCCTTTCGATCTTGGCCCGGAGCCGCTGGACATGAACGTTGACCAGCCGGGTGTCGGCAGCGTGCCGGTAGCCCCAGACCTGCTCGAGCAGCACCTCACGGGTGAAGACCTGGCGCGGCTTGCGGGCCAGGGCCACGAGGAGGTCGAACTCGAGCGGGGTCAGGTTCAGCGCCTCGCCGTCCCGCTTCACCGAATGGCCGGCGACGTCGATGCTGATGTCCCCGATCTGGAGCATCTCCGGCGCCGGCTCGTCGGTCCGCCGCAGCCGGGCGCGGATCCGGGCGACCAGTTCCTTGGACTTGAACGGCTTGACGAGGTAGTCGTCCGCGCCGGACTCGAGACCCAGGACCACGTCAACCGTGTCCGTCTTGGCCGTCAGCATGACGATCGGTATCCCGGACTCGGTCCGGATCTGGCGGCAGACGTCGATCCCGTCGGTACCCGGCAGCATCAGATCCAGCAGAACCAGATCCGGCCGGGTGTCGCGGAAGACGTCCAGCGCCTTGTCGCCGTCGGAGACAAACGTCGGCTCGAAGCCTTCGCCACGGAGCACGATCCCGAGCATCTCGGCGAGAGCGGCGTCGTCATCGACGACAAGCACACGTCCTTTCATGGCCCTATAGTTCCACGTGATCGGGCATGAAGAGGCCAGTGCGCGAATGCCGGGCCCGCAGCGGCGCCGCGGGCGGCCCGGCCGGCCACCCGCGCGAGGCCCTCGCGCACCGTTTCCTGACCCGCCCGGCCTGCATTCCTCGAGGCTGCCCGGCGTGCCATTATGATCGGCACCGCGTGGGGGCAACAGTAAGGAAAGCCGACAATGGCCGAAGAAACTGGCCAGGGTGAGCCCGGGGAAAAGGGCCTGCCGCCGTACGGGCGGCCGCCGGCGCCCAAGCCGGGCGTGATCCCGCTGCGCCCCATCGGGGCCGGCGAGATCCTCGACGGCGCGTTCACCGCGATCCGCCGTAATCCCCGGGCCACGCTCGGGGTGGGCGCGCGCGGCGAGGCGGCGCTGGTGTACGCGGCCGCCGCCGCGGAACGGGCCCGGGCGGAGCGTGCGCGGGTCAGCGCGGAACTGCAGCGGCGCGGGGTCATCGTGGTGGACGCGCCACCCGGGCGGCTGCCGCCCGCACTGGCCGACGCGTACCTGGCGCTGAAGGCGGCCGGGCGGCTCTGACGGACCGGCCGGGCCGGGCACGGGACGGTGCCGGGCCGGTACGGTGAGATCGTGATCAGACCCGCACCATTGGCGCAGGAGCCGCGGCCGTGACGGCGGTGACGGAAGGCCCCGGACCGGGGATCTGGCGGGGGCTGACCGCGCGTCAGCAGCCGGACTGGCCCGACCGGCAGCGGCTGAACGCGGTCACCAGTGAGCTGGCCGCGCTGCCGCCGCTCATCGTCGCCGACGAATGCGACCAGCTGCGGGAACGTCTGGCCGCGGTGACGCGGGGCGAGGCGTTCGTCCTGCAGGGCGGTGACTGCGCGGAGACGTTCGAGGGCGCGACGGCCGGCGCGGTCCGCGCCAAACTGCAGACGCTGCTGCAGATGGCGCTGGTCCTCACCTACGGGGCGAGTGTGCCCGTCGTCAAGATCGCCCGGATGGCCGGCCAGTTCGCCAAGCCGCGGTCCAGCCAGACCGAGATTCGCGCTGGCGTCGAGCTGCCCGCTTACCGGGGCGACGCCGTGAACGGCTTCGATTTCACCCCGGAGGCCAGAACACCGGACCCGGGACGGCTGCTCCGCGCCTATCACTGCTCGGCCGTCACGCTCAACCTGTGCCGCGCCTACACGATCGGCGGTTTCGCGGACCTGCGCCGGGCGCACGCCTGGAACCAGGACTTCGTCCGGACCAGCCCCTCGGGACAGAACTACGAACGGCTGGCCGGCGAGATGGACCGTGCCCTCGCGTTCATGCGCGCCTGCGGCGCCGACCCGCAGGAGCTCCGCTCGGTGGAGCTGTACTCCAGTCACGAGGCGCTGCTCCTGGATTACGAGAACGCCCTGACCAAGACGGACTTCCATAGCGGGCTGCGGTATGACGCCTCCGCGCACTTTCTGTGGATCGGCGAGCGCACCCGCGCCAGCGGGGACGCGCACATCGAGTTCGCCCGCGGCATCGACAACCCCATCGGGGTCAAGCTGGGCCCGTCCGCTACGCCCCCGGAAGTCCTCGCGCTGACCGAGACGCTCAACCCGGATGGCGTGCCCGGGCGGCTCACGTTCATCACGCGGATGGGCGCGGCCCGGGTCCGTGACCTGCTGCCACCACTGATCCGGGCGGTCCGCGAGGTCCGGTCGCCGGTCGCCTGGATCTGCGACCCGATGCACGGCAACACCTTCGAGGCACCGGGCGGCTACAAGACGCGGCGGTTCAGCGACATCCTCGCCGAAGTGCACGGGTTCTTCGAGGTGCACCGGGCGCTCGGCACCCATCCGGGCGGCATCCACATCGAGTTCACCGGCGACAATGTGACCGAATGCGTGGGGGGCAGTCACGAGATCGCCGAGGACGACCTGCACCAGCGGTACGAGACCGCCTGCGATCCGCGGCTCAACCGGAGCCAGTCACTGGATCTGGCCTTCACCGTCGCGGAAAGCTACGGCCAGGCCGTCCGCGGTTCCCGTCGCTGACCGTACCTGTTCAGCGACCAGCGCGCCACGTTAGTCTCCGCAGTACTGCGCGTCACGCCAGTGTCCGCAGTACTGCATGCCCCGGCGCGGCGACAGCGAGGAGAGGCGGTGGATGCGGACGACAGTGCCCGGATGCGGGATCTTCTGGCGAGTAACCGTACGCTGCTGGCCTGGATCCGGACCGCGCTCTCGTTCGCCGGGCTCGGCTTCGCGGTTGACAAGTTCGGCCGGACTCCCGGCCTGGTGCATTTCGCTGGATACCTCGGGATCATCATGACTCTCGTCGGGCTGCTGTTCACGATCATCGGTTTCGCCCAGCACCGGACCGTCCTGATCGAAGAAAAGCCCCCGCCCGGCGCACCCGTGCCCACTCGATGGCCGACGGTCGTCGCGGCCGCTGCCTGCGCCCTGGCCTGCGCGTTCCTGGCCGTATACCTCGCCGTCAGCATGACCTGAGTGCGGCGGTCAGGCACCGTTAACCGGCCCCGGCGGCGTCCGGTGCGGGGCCCATACGCACACCGAAGGAGATCGAGCGATGGCCGGAGACGGTAGCTGGAACGAGCCCGACGTCGTTACCAAGATCAGCCCGCGGCCGGTGACCGATACCGTCGCGCGCCTGACGGACCTGATCGCCGCGAAGGGCATGAAGCTGTTCGCGGCGATCGACCAGAGGGCCGCGGCACAGCAGGTAGGACTGGAGTTGCGCGACACCACGCTGGTGCTGTTCGGCAGCCCGGCCGCGGGCACGCCGGTGATGGCGGCCTCGCCGCTGGCGGCACTGGATCTGCCGCTCAAGGTGCTGGTCTGGGATGACGCGGGGCAGACGAAAGTCAGCTACTACGCACCCGCCGCGCTCGCCGCCCGCCATCATCTCAGCGCCGACCTGGCGGCCAGGCTGGCCGGCATCGACCCGCTGACCGACGCGCTCATCACCGCGTGATCCGGCCCCAGCGGCTGGGCGGGTGCTAGGCCGTCGCGGCGGCGAGGCCGGCAAGCCGGAGAAGCGACTGGTGGATGAGGTCGCGCTGGACGGCGACGCGGGCCGCTTCCTGGTCGGGAATCTGGACGTGGACAGATATCTCTGTCCCGGTCCCTGACGGGCGCAGGCGCCAGTCGAAACACAGGTCGGACACCAGGCAGGAGATTTTCACCGCGCCATGGTCCTGGCTGACCTCCAGCGCCTGAGGCATCGGGAAGTCAGGGTAGCCATCGGGAAACATCGTGTAGTCGCCGGCGTCGCCGCCTGCCTCGACGGAGCCGACACCGGCCCACCATTCGGGGAAGCGCGACGGGTCATAGAGCAGTTTCCATACCTGTTCCGGTGTTGCTGTGGTCACGGTGCTCTGGTCGAAAGCCAGCATGCGTCACTCCTCCCGTCCATGGTGCGGGCCGGTCCGGGCGGGCGCGGTCGCGGCGGCACCGGGCTCGCCCGGCGCCGTTACCGTCCCCGCGCGGAGCGCCTCGAGCTCGATACGCACGGCGGCGAGCTCGCGAGCGGGCTCGACCAGGCTGCTGACCGGCGGCCGGCCGAGATCGATCAGGCCGGCCACGTATCCGGCGCCCGCCTGCCGGCTGTCCGGCGTGCCCGCGATCCGGTGCCAGCTGGCGAGCGACTCGGAAAGGTAGCGCTCGGCCAGCGCCGCGTCGCCGCGGGCGGCGGCGATGAGGCCCTGGACCCGGCTCATCTGCGCGACCAGCGCGGCGGGAAAGTCACCCGGGCCGACCGGTTCGAGCGTGACGGCCCGCAGCCCGGCCTCGGCCTCGTCCGGCTGCCCGGCCCGGACCAGGGCCTCGGCGAGGCGCAGCCGGGTGGCGGCCCGGCTGACCGGGGCGCCGAGGTCCAGGGCGCTCGTGAGCTCGGCTATAGCGGCCCGCGGCTGAGCGGCCGCGACGGCGACCTGGCCACGTTCGGCGTGCACGAGGCCGTCAAGCTCGGGCAGCCCGGTGCGGTCGGCGTATCCGGCGGCCGCGTCACACGCCCGCCGCGCTTCCGGCAGCCGGTCCAGCCGGCGCAGGATGGCGGACCGGGCCGTCTGCGCGTACACACTCAGCCGGAGCAGGCCGTTCGGGACGACCAGCGGCAGGCACCGGTCAGCGAAGTCGAGCGCGCGGCCGAACTCGCCCGCGCAGGCGGCGGCGCACGCGGCATTGCTGAGGCAGCTGTAGGCCATGTCCGGGCGCGCCGCGCGGCCAGCGGCGGCGCTCGCCGCGATCAGCGGGCCGAAGCTGGCGGTGAACTGCCCGGCCCTGATCAGCGCGTGCCCGCGGGCCACCCCGATGTCGTGCGCCAGCAGGTCACTGGGGCGGCGGCCGCCCAGCGACCGGTCTGCCTCGGCGAGCAGCTCGCCGACCGCCGCCGGTGTACCGGCGACGGCCTCCGCCCACGCCAGCCCGGCCAGCGCCTCGGCCCGGGCGGGCAGATCGGCATCGGGATCGCGATCCAGTACGTCCAGCGCGTTCTGGTAGGAGCGGCGCGACTCACGCGGATGGCAAACACCGCCGCGCAGCCACCGCCCACGTCTGAGCCAGGCGCTGATCAGGGCGCCGGCGTCCTGCGGGGCGATCAGCTCCAGGGCCCGGTTGAATGCCTCGTCGGATTCGCCGGGCAGGCCGCGGAAGGCGCTGACTTCGGCCAGTTCGATCAGGAGGTCCGGATCATCCGGGTCGATCTGCAACGCCTCGGTCAGGAAACCGGCCGCTTCGGCCATCGCGGCGACGTTGCGCGCCCCGTGCGCCGCCATGACCAGGTAGTTGACGGCCTGCTCGTCCTGGCCGGAGGCCCTGAGGTGCCGGGCGATCTCGGCCACCTGGGCCGTGCGGCTGCCCTTTCGGGCGGGCCGGGCGCGCGTGCGGAGCAGCTGAGCCAGGGCGCCGTGCAGCCGGGCCCGGGCCGGATCGGCGATGTCCTGGTAAACGGCGTCGGCCAGGAGGGCGTGCCGGAACCCGGTCCGGTCATCGTCCGTCTGCAGCAGCCCCGAACCCAGCGCTTCGGTGGCGGCGCGAGCCGGGCTGGGCAGCGGAAGCGAAGCGACCTCGGCACGATCCAGCCCGCGGCCCGCGACGGCGGCGAACTCGACGAACGTCCGGGCCGGTCCTGGCAGCCTGCTGACCGCGATCCGGACGGCGCCGGCCAGGCCCGCGACCAGGCCGCCTTCCGCGGCAGCGCGGGCGGTCTCCACGGCCAGGAGCGGACGGCCAGCGGCGCATTGGACGATCTGTTTGACGACCGTCTCGGGCACGTCTGCCGTCTCCCGGATCAGGGCGCGGGCGGCATCGTCGGTGAGCGGCCCGAGGCAGATACCGGCGGCGAGGGCACGGCGGGAACGCAGGGCGGCGAGGACGGCGTCCAGATCCCGCCGGCCGGGTTCCAGGCGCCTGGTCAGGACGAGCAGCACGGGCAGGCGGCTGAGCCGGCGGCCGGCGTAAGCGATCAGCTCGAGGCTCGCGGCGTCGGCAGCATGCAGGTCCTCCATAGCCAGCAGCAGCGGAGCCGGGCGGGACGCCCAGATAAGGAACTGGACAACGGCCTCGCACAGGCGAACGCGTTCCAGCTGCGGGTCGGCCGCCAGCCGCCCGCTGGGCCGGCCGTCCGCCCGGATGGCCAGCGCCGGGACGATCCTGGCCAGAGTCGCGGTCCACGGCTGGTCCGCGGGCGGCGGCCCGGTCTCGGCAACCAGGTCGCCGAGAGCGTCGGCCCAGATACCGAAGGGCGCCGCGGGACCGGGACCGGCCGCGCTGACCATGATGCAGGCCGGCATCCTCGCGGCCGGGCCGGAGGCTCCCTCTCGTGCGCCGGCTGGCCGCGTGGCGGCCTGCCGCGCGGCGGCCTGGAGTTCCTCGATGAGACGGGTTTTGCCGATGCCGCCCTCGCCTTCCAGCAGGACGGCTCGTCCGGCGGCGGCGGATGCGGCACGCCAGGCGGCGACGAGCCCGGCCAGCTCCTGTTCGCGGCCGACGAATCCGGCCACCCGGCCGGGGAGGTGCCGGGTGGGCTGGGCCGGCCCGCCGTCCCGGCTGACGTCCGGGCTGCCGTCCCGGCCGCTGTCCGGGCTGACGCCCGGCCCGCCGTCCCGGCTGACGCCTGGGCCGCCGTCACGGGGTGCGCCCGTCGCCACGGACAGCGGTTCCACCAGTGCCGCCGTAGCTGCCGACACCCGGACCCCGAGCTCGGAGCCCAGCCGCTGCTCCAGCCGGGCAAACTCCTCCAGCGCCGCCGGCGCATCGCCCCCCTCGATGAGTATCTGGATGAGGTCGGCCGTGGCAGACTCCTCCAGCCGGCACAGCGTGGCGCGGCGGCGCGCCCAGGGGAGCGCAGATGCCCAGTCCGCCGCAGCCCGCGCCCGGTCCGCCAGCTCACGCAGCGCAGCCGCCATGTCGCGGTCAAGTTCCTCCCGGGCGTCGACGACCCAGTCGTCGTCAAGTTCCTGCAGCAGCTCAGCGCGGCACAGGGCGAGCGCCGCCTCCGGCTCGCCGTCCGCGATCAGCCGCCGGACCTCCCACAGATCCACCCGCAGGTCCGCCCCGGCCAGCGTGACGGTGTCGCGATCGGTGCCGAGATAACCGGCGAAGTCCGGCCCGAGGGCTGAGCGAAGCGCCCAGATCGCGCTGCGCAGGCTGGCCCGCGCGCTGGCGTCGAGCACGTCAGGCCAGAAAAGGCCGGCCAGCCGGGAACGCGGGTGCCTGCCCGGGTGGAGCGCGAGCCACGCCAGGAGCGCCCGGGCCCGGCGGCTGGCCGGCAGCTCCGCCTGCGTTCCGCCGAGCCGCACGCGCAGCTCCCCGATCAGCTGAATCTCACACATGACACCGGCCGCCGACGGTACGCGCGCCGCCCGGGCGGCAGCGGAATCCCGGCAGCCGCGGACGCGGGACCGATGGCCGCGTTCCGCCCTGGATCCCCGGCTCACGGCGGCCGGTACGGCTCGTGCGGGGCACACAGCCATTGTGCGGCAAGGGCCAGCGAAAGGCGCTGCCGCAGCGCGGAAATCTCGCCGTGGCACACGCCCTGAACTGCGACTTGACGGTCGTTTGACGGCCACCCGGCATCGTCGTGCGCACCGTTCAGGTAAGCAACGCCGATCAGGGAGGCACCCAGATGAACACGACCCCGATGACCAGCCGTTCGTTCGACACCGAGGCGTTTCGCCGCGGCATCGAGGAGCGCGACGCGGACACGCTGCTCGGCCTGTACGCGGAGGACGCCGAACTGCGGGTGGTCGACCGCGGCAACCAGCCCAGCAACCCGAAGATCATCCGCGGCCGGGACGCCATCGGCGCGTACTTCGCCGACGTCTGCGGCCGGGACATGACGCACACCATCGAGCGCCTCGTCGCCGGTGACGGCGGAGTGGCGTTCGCGGAGGTGTGCCAGTACCCGGGCGGCGCGCGCGTGATGTGCGTGGCCGTCCTGGACGTGAAAGACGGCCTGATCACCCGCCAGTCCGGCGTGCAGGCCTGGGACGACTGATCCCTTACCGGACCGGCCGGCCACCACAAGGGCGGCCGGCCACCACATCAGCAGCCGGCCACCACAACGGCGGCCGGACCCCCGTCAGGAAGCATCAGGAAGCAAAGGAGAGAGGCAATGGCGACCGCAGAGCACAAGGATTTCGCGCAGGCCGACGAGGTGCGCGAGTTCACCAACGGGCAGGTCGAACTGCTGCACATCGGCGGCAGCGACATCGGCCGCCTGGTGCTGAGGCCCGGGTGGCGCTGGTCCGAGCACGTCAAGCCCATCGCGGGCACGGACCTGTGCGAGGCACCGCACTTCCAGTACCACGTCGCTGGGACGCTGCGGATTCAGATGGCGGACGGGACCAGCTTCGACGCCGTTCCCGGCCAGGTGACGGCGCTGCCGTCCGGGCACGACGCCTGGGTGGTCGGCGACGAGCCCGTCGTCGTCGTGGACTGGTGGGGCGCCAGCAACTACGCGAAAAGCTGACCACTCGGTACTACGGCCGCCGGGCGGTCTCAGCTGAGGAGGCTGAGGCCGCCCGCGGTGAGCAGGTAGGCGCCCGGGCCGGAGCCGGGATCGGACGTGAGCTGGACGATGGCGTCGCCGACCTGGCCCGCGGTGAGGAACGGGCCGGAGTGGTCCAGGTACGTGGCCACGTCCAGGCCCTCGCGGGCGGCATACGCGGCCACCGCGGCGGCGCCGAGCGTGGTCGCGGGGGTCAGCTGCGGCAGCACCGAGATGAACCTGATGCCGAGGCGATCGCGGTCAGACTCGGCGGCCGCGTAGGAGGCGATGAACCTGATCGTGGCCTTGGCCCCGGCGTAACCGCCGCTGAGCGGTGAACCGCGCACGGCGGCACCACTGGAGAGCACGATGACCGTGCTTCCCGGGGCGAGCGGGGCGAGCAGGGCCTCACGTGTCCAGTGGAAGACGTGCTGGACGTCGACGTCCCAGTTGCGGCTGAACGACGCCCAGGAATGCTGCTGGAGGGGGCGGCTCAGCGGGGCAGCGCCCGCGTTGAGAATCAGGATGCGAGGGCGGTAGGAATCGATGAGCTGGCCGGCGGCGACCGGATCCGTGACGTCCGCGCTCACCGGGGTGAAGGAGCCGCCCAGCTCGGCGCGGAGCTCCTGCAGCCCGGCCTGATCGCGGGCCACGCCGACGACGGGGGCGCCGGCCTTGCTGAGGCTGGCGGCGATGGCGCGGCCGAATCCGCGGCTGGCGCCGGTGACGAGGGCGGGCGAGGCGGCGAAATCCGCAGTGGTCATAAGGTGCTCCTGGCGGTCGGGTACCCGTGGCCACGTCGTGGCGGCCTATAGAGGTAGACCAGGCAGACCCGGCAGAATCGCCGCGGCCGGCCCAGGCCGTGTCCCGCCGGGTGGGCGGACGGCGCCAGTGCGACGGGGTGCCGGGCGAGTGAGTGAGAGCGGCGGATGCCGGTCAGCCGCTGCCGGGGGCGGCCGGGCGTGGATGACGGCCGAGGAACGCTACGAGGCGATCTCCCGGATCGGCCCGTTCAGAAACATGAACGGGGTCGGCGAACAACCCAGCCCGTGCGCCATGGGGCGTGAGGAGCGCGGCGATCGGCAGCAGATCGCTGGCCAGGCCGGAAGGGATGGGCTCGGTGGCCCCACAGGCCATCGAGATGTCCCAGCCGTGGACCGCGATCTCGACGGCCCCGGCCATCACGACCAGGCTTGTGGTCAGCTCACGGTCGCCGATGGCCACCCGTTTCTCCCCGGAACCGGCCACGGCACAGGCACACAGCAGGGCCGCCGCACGCTGGCTCAGGTCTGCGACGGGATTGACCCCGCCGCGGCTCCCCGCGGCCGGATCCGGGCCGCGACGGGCGGTCCCCTCGTCCGGTGCCGGGCCGGCGCTGACGGAACCGGCGGACAGCGCCGCGGCCAGCACGTCCATGGAGTCACCGACGTGAACCAGCAGCGCCCGGAGGTCCCACCCGGCACAGGGCGTGGGCCACGGCATGCGGAGCGGAGTAGCCAGCCTCGCGGCGGACAGCGTGTAGCGGACCGCGCGGACCAGCATGCCCCGGTCAGCCGCCAGGGCAGCCGTCCCCGATGCTGGCAAAGTTCTCGCTGACCGTCATCGCCCCACCCGGCCTGTCCGCAGCTGACGGCAAACGCCGTCAGCTATACAGACTCCGGATAGCGCCCGAAGTCACCGGCCCAGCGGGGTTCAGCCGGTTCAGCCGACTTCAGGCGGCAACGGGGAGCGTGTCGGGCGGGGCCTCGATGTCCGCGGTCAGGCCGGCGGCGACGGCGCGGTGGCCGAAGAACAGCACATAGCTCAGGAACGTCACCTCGGCGGCAGCGCCGATGCCGATCCGCGCCCAGGACGGCAGCGGGGACGGGGTGACGAACGCCTCCGCCTCCTCCGGCGCCCCCGACAGCCCTGGCGGGCAGTCCGGACCCCTCTCACGCATCACCAGGTCCGGCAGCCCATTCCGGCACGGGCGAACCACCACGTAACGGCGGGTTCACACCTCCCGCGTGACCGCGTGTGCGCGAGGACCGTACGGGTAGAGTGGCTCGCCATGGCGGAACCCGAGGCGGAGGCCGTTGCCGGGCGGTTGGCGGACCGGCCGCTGCAGAACGTGATGGAGACCGGCTGGGCCGAGGCCCTGGAACCGGTGGCCGGGCAGATCAAGGGCATGGGCGACTTCCTCCGCGCGGAGCTCGCCGCCGGACGCCGTTACCTGCCCGCCGGCGAGAACGTGCTGCGCGCCTTCAAGCAGCCGTTCGCTGATGTGCGGGTGCTGATCGTCGGGCAGGACCCCTACCCGACGCCGGGGAACCCGGTCGGGCTCAGCTTCTCGGTGGCGCCGGAGGTGAAGCGCCTGCCGCCGAGCCTGGTCAACATCTTCACCGAGTACCGCAACGACCTAGGCCTGCCCGAGCCGTCCAATGGCGACCTCACCCCGTGGTCCGAACGGGGCGTGCTGCTGCTGAACAGGGTGCTCACGGTACAGCCGGGTAAGCCGGGTTCCCACCGCGGCAAGGGCTGGGAGAAGGTCACCGACCAGGCCATCCGTGCACTGGCCGCCCGGGGCGGCCCACTCGTGGCCATCCTGTGGGGCAGGGACGCACAAAGCCTCGCGCCGCTGATGGACAACGTCCCCAAGATCGAGTCGGCGCACCCGAGTCCGTACTCGGCCGATCGTGGATTCTTCGGTTCCCGCCCGTTCAGCCGGGCCAGCCAACTGCTGGAGAAGCAAGGCGGCGGGCCTATCGACTGGGCGCTCCCCTAACCCACCCGCGGCGAGGTCAGGAGCCGATGCGCCAGGAGTCCAGGTACGCCGCCTGGGCCGGGGTGAGGGCGTCGATCTGGACTCCGATTGCGGCCAGTTCCAGGCGGGCCGCTTCGGCGTCAATCGGGGCCGGCACCTCGTGCACGTCGGTGGTCAGCTCCCCGGCGTGGCCGGCCAGCCAGGCCAGGGCGAGCGCCTGCACACCGAACGACAGGTCCATCGCCTGGGCGGGATGCCCCTCGGCGGCGACCAGGTTCACCACACGGCCCTCGGCGAGCAGAAGCAGGCGCCGGCCGTCAGCCAGTTCGTAGCAATCCACCTGCGGGCGCAGGTCCCGGCGGACCGCGACCGCCAGGCCGGCCAGGGCCTGCAGGTCGATCTCCACGTCGAAGTGGCCGGCGTTGGCCAGGATGGCCCCGTCGCGCATCACGGCCAGGTGGCCAGCGCCGATCACCTCCGTGGAGCCGGTCACCGTGATGAACACGTGCCCGGCGGCCGCCGCGTCCGCCATGGGCAGCACCCGGAAACCGCGCAGTACCGCGTCGAGGGCCCGCACCGGGTCGATCTCGGTGACGATGACGTCGGCGCCGAGCCCGCGGGCCCGGTCCGCCACCCCGCGGCCGGAGGGGCCGAATCCCGCGACCACCACCGTCTTCCCGGCCAGCAGGGTGTTCGTCGCGCGCAGGATGCCGTCCAGGACGGACTGCCCGGTACCGAACGTACTGTCGACCAGGCGCCTGCTCGCGGTGTCGTTGGCCGCGATGACCGGGAACCTCAGCGCGCCCTCGGCCGCCATCCGGCGCAGCCTGATCACGCCCGTGGTGGTGGACTCGCAGCCGCCGCGCACCCCCGGCAGCAGGTCCGGCCGCTGCGTGTGCAGCGTGTTGACCAGGTCGCAGCCGTCGTCGATGACCAGATCGGGCGCACCCTCCAGCGCGCGGGCGATGTGCTCGTAATAGGCGGCCCGGTCAACGCCGGCCCGCGCGAAGACCGCGATCCCATGCCGCAGCGCCAGTGCGGCGGCCACCTCGTCCTGGGTGGACAGCGGGTTGGACGCGGCCAGCGACACGCTGGCCCCGCCCGCGCGCAGCGCCCGTACCAGGATCGCGGTTTCGGCCGTCACGTTCAGGCAGGCCGCGATGGCCAGGCCGGCGAAGGGCTGCTCTGCCGTGAAGCGCTCGCGCAGCAGCTGAAGGACCGGCATGGCCCGTTCGGCCCATTCGATACGCGCGCTGCCGGAATCAGCCAGCGACGGGTCCGCGATGTCCCCCAGCGCGCCTGCGTCCCCCGGCGTGCCCGCGGGGTCCGCCGGCACGCCCTCGTCCAGCCGGGCGTCCCGTGGCACCGCGGCGGACCGGACTGCGGGGGACGCGGCGGAGCGTGACCGGGTGCCGGGCCGCGGCGTGCGCGGCCCGGCGGTCCTGCCGTTCGCCATCGGCTAGTACCGGTACTGGTCCGACTTGTAGGGCCCGTCGACCGGGACGCCGATGTAGTCGGACTGGGACTTGGTCAGCCGGGTGAGCTTGACGCCGAGGGCGTCCAGGTGCAGCCGGGCGACCTTCTCGTCCAGGTGCTTCGGCAGCGTGTAGACGCCGATCGGGTACTCGCTGGCCCGGGTGAACAGCTCGATCTGCGCCATGACCTGGTTGGTGAAGCTGTTGGACATGACGAAGCTCGGGTGCCCGGTCGCGTTGCCCAGGTTGAGCAGGCGCCCCTCGGACAGCACGATGACCGCGTGGCCGTCCGGGAAGACCCACTCGTCGACCTGCGGCTTGATGTTGATCCGGCGGATACCGGGAGTCCGGCTCAGCCCGGCCATGTCGATCTCGTTGTCGAAGTGGCCGATGTTGCCGACAATGGCCTGGTGCTTCATGGCCGCCATGTGGCCGGCGGTGATGATGTCGCGGTTACCGGTCGCGCTCACGAAGATGTCGGCGGTCTCCACCGCATCCTCCAGCGTGGTCACCTGGTAGCCGTCCATGGCCGCCTGGAGCGCGCAGATCGGGTCGATCTCGGTGATGACGACCCGGGCCCCCTGGCCGCGCAGCGACTCCGCGCAGCCCTTGCCGACGTCGCCGTACCCGCAGACCACGGCCACCTTGCCGCCGATGAGGACGTCGGTGCCGCGGTTGATGCCGTCGATCAGCGAGTGGCGGCAGCCGTACTTGTTGTCGAACTTGGACTTGGTCACAGAGTCGTTGACGTTGATCGCGGGGAACAGCAGCGAGCCGGCGCGGGCCATCTCGTACAGCCGGTGCACTCCGGTCGTGGTCTCCTCGGTCACGCCTACGATGGTGCCGCCCACCGCCGTCCACTTGCCCGGCGACGCCGCCAGCGAGGCGCGAAGCACGCCGAGGATGACGGTCCACTCCTCGGGGTCATCCTCGGCCGCGGACGGGACCCCGCCCGCCTTCTCGTACTCCGCGCCCTTGTGCACCAGCATGGTCGCGTCGCCGCCGTCGTCCAGCAGCATGTTCGGGCCGTCCCCATCGGGCCAGGTCAGAGCCTGCTCGGTGCACCACCAGTACTCCTGCAGGCTCTCCCCCTTCCAGGCGAAGACGGGGACGCCCTTCGGGGCATCCGGGGTGCCGTCGGGGCCGACGACGATCGCGGCGGCCGCGTGGTCCTGGGTGGAGAAGATGTTGCAGCTGGCCCAGCGGACCTGCGCGCCGAGCGCGGTGAGGGTCTCGATGAGCACGGCCGTCTGCACCGTCATGTGCAGCGACCCGGTGATCCGCGCGCCGCGCAGCGGCTGGGAGCCCGCGAACTCGGCGCGGACCGCCATCAGGCCCGGCATCTCGTGCTCGGCCAGGCCGATCTCCTTGCGCCCGAACTCCGCGAGCGACAGATCAGCGACCTTGTACGGAAGCGGTGCGGTGGACATGCGTTCTCCTCGTCATGGCTGCGTCGTGGTAACGGCTGGGCGGTGCCGGCGTACTGCGGCCGCGCGTTACCGACCGTACGGGATGGCCAGGGCCAGGCGCACGCCTGGGACACCGTTTCTTACAAAAAAATGTAAGCTTCAGGCTATGCGTATCTCGGAGGCGGCCCGGCGGCTCGGAATGTCACCCCGGATGCTCCGCTACCGCGAGGATCTCGGTCTGCTCCCGCCGGTACGCGCGGCGAGTTCGGCCCGGGGGCCGCGGCACCGGCAGTTCGGGGACGCCGACCTGCGGGCGGTGACGGCCGCGCTGCAGCTTGAACGGCGTTACCAGGTCAGCCCGGCCGCCATCGCGTTCGGGCTGCGGGTGCTGTCGGAGCCCGCGGTCCGGGTGGCGGTGGCCGACCTCAGCCGTCGCCTCGGGCGGCTGCCGGAACAGCCCGGCCGGGCCCTCGACTTCGAGCAGGAGCGGGCCCTGCGGCTGCTCGGCCGGCCTGCCGGACGCAGCGGGCCCGTTGTGCCTGTCAGGACCTCTGGGGCTGTTGCGGCCTCTAGGGCTGGTGGGGCTGCTGGGGCGGGCGTGAGCGGGACGCGGGGCGGTAGGGCGTGACCGGGCCGCGGGCCGGTAAGGGCGACGGCTCGCGCTGATCCTGGGGGGCGGGCGCGGGCTGCGGATGTTCATTCCCGGGGGCGGTGGGCTGCGGGCCGGCCTCCCCGGGGGCGGTGGGCTGCGGGCAGGCCTCCCCGGGGGCGGTGGGCTGCGGGCCGGTTCCGCGGGGGCCGTCCGGCCCGGTGTAGTCGCCCCAGGCGCGGCTGACGGTCCGGATGGCCGGGTCGGTCAGGTCGGCCTTGGACTCCTGGTAGATGTCCGGCTCCAGATAGATGACCTGGGCCATCGGCAGCGCCGCACGGACCCGCCGCTCGGCCGCGTCGATGCCCCGCACCACGGTCTCGGCGGTGTCCTCGCCGCGCACCGCGACCTTGGCCGCCACCAGCAGGGCATCGGGGCTCAGGTGCACCGTGCGCATGTGGATGACGCGTTCCACCTCGGGTCCGTCCTGCAGCGCGGTGACGATCGTGCGCTCGGCCTCGTCGGTCGCGGCCTCCCCGATCAGCAGGCTCTTGGTCTCCCGGGCCACCACAACCGCCACCCCGGCCAGCAGCAGTCCGATGGCGACCGACCCGCCGCCGTCCCAGGAGCCGTTCCCGGTCAGCGTGGCCAGCCCGACCGCGACGAAGGCGAACGCGAGGCCGGCCAGGGCGGCCGAGTCCTCCAGCAGGATGACGATCAGGTCCGGGCCCTTGGCCCCGCGGATGAACGAGCCCCAGCCGCGGCCTTTCCGGTGCGGATTGGACTCCCTGATCGCGGTGCGCAGCGAGAAGCCCTCGAGGATGGCCGAGACGATCAGCACGCCGAAGGCGACGTACGGCTTCGTGATCGGCTCGGGATGCAGGATCTTGCGGACGCCGTCGTATACGGAGTATGCGCCGCCCACCGAGAACAGCACCACCGCCACGAGAAACCCGTAGAAATAGCGCTCCCGGCCGAATCCGAACGGATGCTCCTCGGTCTCCTCCCGCTGGGCCCGGTTCCGCCCGACGAGCAGCAGGATCTGGTCACTGCAGTCGGCCAGCGAGTGTACGAACTCGGCCAGCATCGACGCCGACCCGGTGAGCAGGTACGCGATCAGCTTGGTGATCGCGATGCCGAGGTTGGCCGCGAAGGCGGCCAGGACTGCGATCAGGCTCCCTGACCGGCCCGGCCGCGGGCGGGCCGGCTCGCCGCCGGGCTCATCCGGGCGTTCCGGCTGGGCGGCTGTGGCGGTGGCCGCCGTCGGGGGCGCCGGGGCCGCGGGGGCCCGTCCCGGGGCACCGGCGGCCCGTCCCGGGGCCGCGGAGGCCGCTCCTGGAGCCACGGAGGCCGCTCGCGGGGCGTCCCGCGGCTGATCCTGTGCTCTGATACCGGCTTCTTTCCCGGACTCCCGGGCGGGGCCCTAAGAGATCCGTTCCTTCAGCTCCTGGATGATCTCGATCGGCGTGGGATCCACTCCAGAGGCGATGCCCAGATACACCGTCGCATAATCGATGAGCTGGACCACGCTGGCGAAGCGGGGCAGCGGATGCTCCCCCTCCATGGCCAGCTCCGAGACCCGGATGCCCCGGGCGGTGGCCAGTTCGGCCGATGCCGCCTGCCGCCGGGCGACCTGCGGGTGCGCGGCCGGGTCACTGAGCAGCACGAGCCGCAGCGGGTACCCGGACTCCGCGTCCAGGCGGGTCCCGGGCGCGAACGGGCCGTCGAAGGCCACCACCTGGTTGTGGCTGGCTTCCGGCAGTTCCCCGGCGATGCCCGGGTACTTGGCGTTCTCGTTGAGCTGGGCGGCAAAGCGCTTGGCCGCGACCCCGCTGAGCGGCGAGGTGCCCCAGATCATCGGCAGCGAGCCGAACAGGTCGAGCGCGAGCGATTTTCCCGGGTTGACGAACGACTCGCTGGTCGGGCGGCACTGGAACGCGATCTGCTCCAGCGCGGCCGCGGTGGCCTCGTAGACGTCCTCCCCCACCTCCAGGACGCCCGCCCGTTCGGCGATGGCGATCAGCGGGATCGACAGCCCCCACAGGGTCGAGCGGGGCATACCCGCGGACACCACCGGGACGAACGGCGCCCGGGCCTGGGTGGCGATGGCCTGCAGCGGTGATCCGGCGGCGCCGACCGCGACCAGGTTCGAGCCCCGCCGCACGGCCTCGGTGGCCACGGCCAGGGTCTCCTCGGTGGACCCGGAGCAGGACACCGCGATCACCAGGTCCGCCGCGCCGACCCAGCCGGGCAGCTGATAGCCATGCGAGGTGACGACCTGCATGGAATTGCCGGTGCCGCAGATCGCGGCGAGCACGTCGCCCGCGATCCCGGACCCGCCCATGCCCGCCACCACGATCGCGCGTGGGCGGCCTGGGTTGGCCACCGGAGAGAGATCCACCTCCGAGCAGGCCCGGACGGCGGACCTGACCTGCGCGGCCGACGAGGCCACCTGGCGGAGCATGCCGCCCGGGTCAGCGGCCTCGACCAGTTCGGCGTCATCGAGCCGGTCGGCGGCGAGCTCGGCATCCAGACCGGCCAGGTCCCCGGCGTCGGTCACGCCTCCACCCCAGGACGGCGCGCCTCGTCCACCAGCAGCACCGGGATGTCATCGCGTACCGGGTAGGCCAGGCCGCACCCGGCGGACGTACAGACCAGCTCGCTGGCTTCGTCGTCCGCGCGCAGCGGCGAACGGCAGTTCGGGCAGGCGAGTATCTCCAGCAGCCACTCGTCGAGCTTCACGCTTTCTCCTCGGTCTTCTGCGTTGTGGGCTGATCTCAGCGGGGCCGCAGCGGCGGGTCGGGGCTACGGCGCGACGGGGCTACGGCGTGACGGGGCTACGGCGTGACGGTGCGGACAATACCGAGCACCTCGTCGCGCACCGAGGCCATGGTCGCCCCGTCCGCGGCCTCTACGTTAAGCCTGAGCAGCGGTTCGGTGTTCGAGGGGCGGAGGTTGAACCACCAGTCGGGGGCCATGACCGTCAGCCCGTCGAGCTCGTCGGTGGTGACCCCCGGGCGCCCGGCGAAGGCACCGTGGACGCGGGCGGTGGCCTCCGCCTGGTCCGCCACCTCGCTGTTGACCTCGCCGCTCGCCACGTACCGGGAGTAGCGGTCCAGCAGCTGCGACAGCGGGGCGTCCTGATGCCCCAGCGCCGCCAGCACGTGCAGGGCCGCGAGCATCCCGGAATCGGCGAACCAGAAGTCCCTGAAGTAGAAGTGGCCGGAGTGCTCGCCGCCGAAGATCGCGCTGGTACGCGCCATCTCCGCCTTGATGAACGAGTGCCCCACCCGGGTGCGGACCGGCATGCCGCCGTTCTCCGCGATGATCTCCGGGACCGCGCGCGACGTGATCAGGTTGTGGATGACGGTCGCGCCGGGCTCGCGGGCCAGTTCCCGCGCGGCGATGAGCGCGGTGAGCACGGACGGGGAAACGATCTCGCCCCGCTCGTCCACGACGAAGCAGCGGTCGGCGTCACCGTCGAAGGCCAGCCCGATGTCGGCCCCGGTTTCGGTCACGGCCCGCTGCAGATCGCGCAGGTTCTCCGGGTCGATCGGGTTGGCCTCGTGGTGGGGGAAGGTGCCGTCCAGCTCGAAGTACATGGGCACGAGGTCGATGGGGAGCCCCTCGAGCACCTTCGGCACGGTGTACCCGGCCATCCCGTTGCCGGCGTCGGCCACGACCTTCAGCGGCCTGATGGCGGACACGTCGACGAGCTTCTTCAGGTGCTCCGCGTAGCCGGACAGCAGGTCCTGGCGGGTCCGGCGGCCCGGGGCGGCCCCGCTGGCCGGCACGCCCGCCTCGATCATCGCGCGCAGCTCGGCCAGCCCGGTCTGCTGGCCGACCGGCTTGGCGCCTTCCCGGCACAGCTTGATGCCGTTGTACCGCGGCGGGTTGTGGCTGGCGGTGATCATCGCGCCGGGGATGCCGAGGGTGCCGCTCGCGTAGTACAGCATGTCGGTGGAGCCGAGGCCGGCGTCGATGACGCTGGCGCCCTGCGCGGTGACGCCGCGGGCGAACGCGTCAGCCAGCGGCCCGGAGGACGCCCGCATGTCGTGCACGATAACGACGTCGGCGGCACCGGTCAGCCGGATGAAGGCGGCACCGACCGCCTCGGCGACGCCCTCGTCGAGCTCGCCGGGTACGACACCGCGGATATCGTACGCCTTGATGATCTTCGCCAAGTCCACTGTGGCTCGCGCCTCCTGTGCCCCTGCCCGATGCGATGCGGCGGCGCCTCGTACGCAGCGGCGGGCTGTGTCTCCCGCCCGCTACGAAGCCATCCGGCTACGGCACCAGGTGACAGAGCCTACCGTCCCCGGCGCCCGGCCTCGCCGCGCCTAAGGCTGCGGGCGTCGCCCCAGCCGGTCCGGGTGATGCCGGCCAGGCGCCGGCTGCGCCCGGCCGGCGCCTGCGGGCAGAGAAACTGGGGCACATGGAACCCAAAACTCTGCCGGTAGCGGGCGAGGGTGAGGGTGAGGGCCAGGGCTAGGTCGTGGGCTGGCGGCCGACCGGTTCGCCGGACGGGGCCGTCTCCGGCGGGGCGGAGCGGACCACCCGCAGATGACGGCGCCGTCCCACTTCCACACCCTGCCCGACCGGCTCAGGCCCGGGCGGGCCCGGCGGGCGCTGGCGCTGCTGCTGCGAGGCCTCGCGGACCGCGTTGGCCAGGGCCTCGAGGTCGTCCACGCTCTGCTGGACGGGATCCCCGGGGAGCCGCACGACGTCCCAGCCGCGGGGCACGGTGAGCCGTTCGGCGTGCTTCGCGCACAGGTCGTAGCAGTGCGGCTCGACGTAGGCGGCCAGCGGGCCCAGCACCGCCGTCGAGTCACGGTAGACATACGTGAGCGTGTAGACCGGAGGCTGTCTGCATGCGGTGCGCGAGCAGCAACGCGAACTCACCGACCCACCTCACTCACGTGATCAAACTCCGCCGGTACGGCCGCGACCGCATCGCAGCGGCTGGGCTCGCCGGGTCGCTGGTACGTCCCCGGGAGATTCTCGCCCTCGGGGGCCGGGTCCCGCAGCACTATCCCGGACCAGGTCCGGAATAACCCGGCGTGCGTCCCGTATACCCGTTGACGGTAGCTGGCCAGGGTCCGTAACGCCACCACCCGGGGCACTCCGCACGATCGTGTCTCCGGCCAGGCCCGGCGGCCCGCCCGGTGTCTACCGGCCGCACCGCACAAAGGGATACGCTCGGTAACTATGCAGGCCGGGGAGACCAGTTCCGTGCCCGGCCGCCGGCGTATCCGGCGGCGGGACCGGCATGGGCGCGGCCTGCGGGGCCGGCTGGTGCCCACCGACGTGCCGCTGTACCGAAGCCGCGCGCAGCAGTTCGACGACCTGGTTCTGGACGCGGTCGCGCGGCTCGAGCCGCGGTGGGAGGCCGAACTGTCCGGGATCGAGTTCGCCGTGCAGGAGGTGCCGGACGAGGAGATCGTAGGCGAGGAGATCGTGCCGGTCCCGCTGGCCAGGATCGATCCCGGCGAGGCGGACCCGCTCGACGCGGCGGGGGCACGATCCCCGCGGATCGTGCTGTACCGCAGGCCGCTGCTGGCCAGGGCCGAAGACGAGGACGAACTGAGCGAGCTGATCTTCGACGTGGTGGTCGAGGAGTTCGCCGAACTGCTGGGGCTGGACCCGGACACGATCGACCCCGGCTACGCCGAAGGGGACTGAGCCCAGGCCGGTCCGCGCGCACGGCGCCTCCAGGTCACTGCGCCCCCGGGGTCGCTGGGCCTCCGGGGGTCACGGCGCCTCCAGGGTCACTGGGCCACGCCCCCCGCCCCGCCGGCTCGGCACCGGCGGGGCGGGGGTCAGACCGCTTCTCGCTTCAGCCGCCGACGTTCCCGCTCGGACATGCCGCCCCAGATGCCGAATCGCTCATCGTTTTCCAGCGCGAACTCCAGGCACTCGGCCCTGACCTCACATCCCCGGCAGACCTTCTTGGCCTCCCGGGTCGAGCCGCCCTTCTCCGGGAAGAACGCCTCGGGATCGGTCTGGGCACACAGGGCCCGGTCTTGCCAGCCAAGATCCTCGGCGTCGTCTGAGCACTCCACACCGTGCTCAAGTGGGACGATGACCTCAGACACACGCACCTCCTACCCCTTGCGGGGGCCCCCGGACTCACGTCCCTCCCCCGGGGACGCGTACTTACAACTATGAAATTACACGCGCGTGTCTTGCTTCCCGTCAAGCCGGCTAGGTGATATTGGCCGTATTAATGTCCGCTGGTGGGCGAAAAGTTCCCCAAGATTGCTGCCTATCCGTTGCCGGGTCGTTAGCGGAGCGAACCGATGCGGCTACAGAGCGCAACTGGCCGGGTTTTGCGGTGGTTCGGCGCGGCCTGCGGGCGGTCGCTGACCTTGGCCCGGCAGAGCTGCCGACCTTGGCCCGGCAGAGCTGCTGACCTGAGGAGGGTAGCGGGGCCGCGGGCGGGGCGCGGTCAACCCAGGCCGTGCCGCCTGCCAGACTTTGGCTATGCGGATAACCGTGCTGGCCGGCGGCGTCGGCGCCGCGCGCTTCCTCCGCGGCCTCAAGGCCGCCGCCCCCGACGCGGAGATCACCGTGATCGGGAACACCGGCGACGACATCACGCTGTTCGGCCTGCGGGTCTGCCCCGACCTGGACACGGTGATGTACACGCTGGGCGGCGGGATCAACGAGGACCAGGGGTGGGGGCGGGCCGGGGAAACGTTCGCGCTCCGGGACGAGCTGGCCGCCTACGGCGCCGGGCCGGACTGGTTCACCCTGGGCGACCGCGACTTCGGCACGCACATCGTGCGCAGCCAGATGCTGGCCGCCGGCCAGCCGCTCTCGGCCGTGACCGAAGCGCTGTGCCGGAGGTGGCAGCCGGGGGTCCGGCTGCTGCCCATGTCGGACGACCAGATCGAGACGCACGTGCTGATCGACAACGGCGACGGCCGGCATTACGTGCACTTCCAGGAATGGTGGGTCCGGATGCACGCACGCGTCCCGGCGTCGGCGATCGTGCCGGCCGGGGCGGCCGACGCCGGGCCGGCCCCGGCGTCCTGGACGCCATCGCCGGCGCCGACGTGGTGCTGTTCCCGCCGTCCAACCCGGTGGTGAGCATCGGCACGATCCTGGCGGTGCCGGGCATCCGGGAGGCCGTCGCGGCCAAGACCGCCGTCGGCGTCTCGCCGATCATCGGGGGCGCCCCGGTGCGCGGGATGGCCGACGCGTGCCTGACCGCGATCGGCGTGCCGACCACCGCGGCCGCCGTCGGGGCGCACTACGGGCCCGGGCTCATCGACGGGTGGCTGGTGGACGACGAGGACAAGGCGGCCGCGGCGAACCCCGCGCTGGCCGGGATCGAGGTACGGATCATGCCCCTGTACATGCGTGACCTCGCGGCCACCGCCGATATCGCGCGCGCGGCGCTCGGCCTGGCCGCGGAGCTCGCCTGATGGCCGCGGACGGGGCGCCGCCGGAGGCTGCGCGCGAGATCAGCGTCCGGGGCGTGCCCGGGATCCCGGAAATCGGGCCGGGCGCCGACCTGGCCGCGCTGATCGCCGGGGCCGCCGGTGAGCTCCGGGACGGCGACATCATCGTCGTGACGTCGAAAATCGTGAGCAAGGCGGAGGGCCGGGTGGTGCGCGGCGACCGCAACGAAGCGATCGACGCCGAAACGGTCCGGATGGTCGCGCGGCGCGGCGAGGCCCGTATCGTCGAGACCCGGCAGGGCCTGGTGCTCGCCGCGGCGGGCGTCGACGCCTCCAACACCCCGCCGGGCACCCTGGTGCTGCTGCCCGAGGATCCGGACGGGTCCGCACGCCGGCTCCGCAAGGCGCTGCGCGACCGGGCCGGCGCCACCGTGGGAGTGATCATCACCGACACGCTCGGCCGGGCCTGGCGGATCGGCCAGACGGACACCGCGATCGGCGCCGCGGGCGTGCGGCCCGCCATCGACTACCGGGGTACCGAGGATCTGTTCGGCAACTCCCTGGAGGTCACGCTGGACGCGGTAGCGGACGAGGTGGCCGCGGCCGCGGACCTGGTCAAGGGCAAGGCGCTCGGCGTCCCGGTGGCCGTGGTGCGCGGGCTCGCGGACCTGGTGACGGTGGAGGACGGCCCGGGAGCGGCCGCGCTGATCCGGCCGGCCGCGGACGACATGTTCCGGTTCGGCGCGGCCGAGGCGCCGCTGGCGCGCCGCACCGTCCGGGAGTTCACCGGCGAGCCGGTCAGCCCGGACGTGCTACGCCGGGCGATCGGCACCGCGCTAACCGCCCCGGCGCCGCACCACACCGAGCCGTGGCGTTTCGTGATCCTGGAGTCCGCGCGCAGCCGGGACGGCCTGTGCGACGCGATGCGGCAGGCGTGGGTCGCGGACCTGCGTGGTGACGGCTTCACCGAGGAGCAGATCGCCCGCCGGGTGCGGCGCGGCGAGCCGCTGCGCCAGGCCCCGCTCATCGTGGTGCCGTGCCTGCTCCCGGACGGCCTGCACGCGTACCCCGACCAGCGGCGCGCCCGGGCCGAGCACGACATGTTCGTGATCTCGATGGGCGCGGCGGTGCAGAACCTCATGATCGCGCTGGCCGCCGAGGGCCTGGGCTCGTGCTACATCTCGAGCACGCTCTTCTGCCCGGGCGTCGCGGGCAGCGCCCTCGGCCTGCCGCCGGGCTGGCAGCCGATGGGCGCGCTCGGCATCGGGCACCCGGCCGGGGCGCCCGCCGCGCGGCCGCCCCGCGACCCAGGCCACTTCATCCTCACCCGGTAACGGCGCGCGGCGCGGCGCGCCTGGCCTTGCGCACGCAGCCCGCTTGGGCGAGCTGCCCTGACAACGTTCGCTAACGCCGCGTAACGGCCCCATAGCTGGAAGAATCCCGGCATGGTCGAGAACATCCCGGCTGATTACCTGGCCGGACTGCCCGAACCGCAGCGCGCGGCACTGGACCGGGTGAACGCACCCGGGCTGGCGGCCCTGACGGGATACCTGTCCGCGGGTGATGCGGTGGCATTCCTGGGGGCCGGGGTGTCGAGGCCGCTCTATCCGCTCTGGGATGGCCTGATCGGCGAGCTGGTCGACGCGGCGGCGGGCCGGCTGGACGACACCGAGGCGGCGACCTGCCGGGCCATGGCCCGGGAGAGCCCGGAAGAGGTCGTGGAGATCGTCCGCCAGCAGCTCGGGGTGGCCGGCTGACTACGGGGTGCTGCGGGAGGTGCTGAAGGTCCGGACCGACCCCGAGACCGGCCGGTCCTGGACGCCGGTGCAGGAGCTGATCTGCCGGTGCGCGTTCAGGGCCGCGGTGACGACCAACTACGACCCCGGGATCGTGGACGCGCGGATGCGGATCCGGCCTGACGCGTCCGCCACCGGCTTCCTGACCTGGCGGGACGAGCTGGAGCTGGACGAGTGGCGGACCGGGGACGTCTTTGGCGAGATCGAGCTGCCGGTGCTGTACGCGCACGGCCAGCACAACCAGCCGGACAGCATCGTGCTCGCCAGCACCGAGTACCGGCGCGCGTACGAGGGGAAGCTGCCGCACGTCCTGCGGCGGCTGGTCGACAGCGGGCACCTGGTGTGGATCGGGTTCAGCTTCGCCGACCAGCGGATCGCCGCGATCCTGCGCGAGATCGCAAACGGGTCCGGCACCCGGATCGATCCCGGGCCCGCGCCCCGGCACATCGCGATCATGCCGTGGGACCCGGCCGCGGCGGGCAACGACCCGCGCATCCTGGCCCGCCGCGCGGAGATCAGCTTCGGGGCGAAACTGATCCTGTACCCCGCGCCAGACGGTGACCATGCCGCGCTCCCGGCGCTGCTGTCCGGCCTGGCCGACGGGCGGTTCCCGGCCGCGGCCGACCTGCCCGCGCGGACCGGCGCGCGGGCGCGGGCGCCAGCGGACGGCCCGGCGCCCGGCCCGCCCGCGATCCCGGTGGAGTGGGTGCCGGCCCCGGACCCGATCGTGCATTTCACCGGGCGGGCGGAGGAGCTGGCGCGGCTGGACCGCTGGGCCGCCGACCCGGACGTGCGGCTGACCGGCGTCACCGCCTGGGGCGGCGCGGGCAAGACAGCGCTGGTCACGCACTGGGTCCAGGACGCGGGCGGCGCGGCCCGGCGGCCGGGCATCCGGGGGGTCTTCGGCTGGAGTTTCTACGCCGATCCCTCGGCCGAGCACTGGGTGGAGGGGCTGCTGGAGTGGGCGGCCCACACGCTGGGCCTGCGGCTACGGGCCGCCCTGCCGGCGACCGCGGTGCTGGGCCTGCTGCGGACGGTGCCGCTGGTACTGGTGCTGGACGGCCTGGAGGTGGTGCAGGAAGGCCCGGCCGGGGACGGTTACGGCCAGTTCCTGGACGGGACGCTCCGCGAGGTGCTGTCCGGCGCCTGCCAGCAGCGCCAGGGCAGCCTGATCCTGCTCACCAGCCGGTTCGCGTTCGCCGACCTGGAAACCTTCGACGGCGGCAGCGCCCGGATGCTGGACGTGCCGCCGTTCAGCCCCGCCGAGGGCGCCGCGCTGCTGGCCGCGGCCGGCGGCGACTGGCTGCCGGACGGCGAGCGCCGGATGCTGGTGGCCGCGGTCGACGGGCATGCCCTGGCCGTCGGGGCGCTGGCCGGCCTGCTGGCCGACCGGCCGCCGGCCGGTGACCTGACCGCGCTGCGCGCGGACCTGGCCGCCGCCGCGCGGACCAGCGACCGGGTGCGCCGGGTGCTGCGCTTCTACGCGGACCGGCTGGGCGAGCCGGACCGGTACCTGCTGGCCGCGCTGTCCATGTTCGCCCGCCCGGTGAGCGCCGCGGCGGTGCTGGCCGTCACGGGCCACCCGGCGTTCGGCGGCCGCCTGGACGGGTGGACACCAGCGATGGTGGAGACCGCGGTGCGGGAGCGGCTCGGCGGCCTGGTCTCCTGGCACCCGGCCGGCACGGTGTCCGCGCACCCCCTGGTCCGGGACGCGTTCCGGTCGCTGGCCCTGGCCGCGGCCGAGGTCGCCGTGGAGACCACCCTGATCGGTATCCCGGCGGGCCACGTGACCAGCCGGGCCGACGCGCTCGTGGTGGTCGAGGCCGTCGAGCTGCTGCTGGACGCCGACCAGTGGCAGGCCGCCAACGACCTGCATGACAGCCGCACCACAGCGGCTGAGTCAGGCGACGTCTGGCTGAACCTTCCGGCGGCCCGGCTGGGGCAGCGCGCATCATTGGCCTTCGTCGGAACGCCTGCCCGCCGCGCCGCATGCGAAGCCAACCTGCGGCCTCGTGACCTGGGTTACTACATCAGTGCCGGCGGACTGTGCGCGATGTACGCGGGCGACCTGATCACGGCGCGTGAATACATGCGCATGGCCATTAGTTTCGAGCGGGGCACCGGCGACAGCCGTAACCTCGCTATCAGCTTGATCAACTTCAGTGACTGCCTCGAAGCTCTGGGCGACATCGACGGGGCCGCGGCCGCCGCGACGGAATCCCTCAGCGCCGCCAGCATCGACGGAGAAGAATGGTGGCAGGTCCATATCGCTCACTCGGCCATCGGCTGGCTGGCCGCGATGGCGGGTGACCCGGCAAAGGCCGACGAGCAGTTCACCGCGGCCGACCGGCTGCAGGCCGCCCATGGTTCGGGGAACAATCATCTGTACTCGCTGCCCGGCAGCCGCTGGGCCGGCTGGCTGGCCCGGAGCGGGCGCACGGGCGCTGCGCTGGCGCTGGCCAACCGCGGGCTGGAGATCGCCCGGCGGAATGGCTGGAATGCCGGCGCGGCCCATTGCGAGCGGCAGCTGGGCCGGCTCGCCCTGGCCGCCGGGGACAGCGGCACAGCCGGCCGGCACCTGGCCGAGGCGGCGGCGGGCTTCCGGGCTGGTGACTACCTCACCGAGCTCGCCGTCACGCTGGCCGAGCAGGCCGCTCACGCGCGGATCATCGGGGACCTCGACGCGGCCCAGCGGTACGCCGCCGAGGCGATCGGCATCGCCGCGCCGCGGAAGATGGTGCCCGCCCAGTCGGGCGCCCTCGCCGCGCGCGCCCGGATCTGCGCCAGCCAGGCCGCCAGCCAGGCCAGCGGCCCGGACGCGCGCGATCAGCTGGCCCGGGGCCGGGACGCGGCCGACGCCGCGCTGCGGCTCGCCACCCGGCATCACCTGGCCTGGCACGAACTCGGCGCGCTGGAGGCCCACGCCGCCCTCGACGAGGCCGAGGGCATCGACCACGGGTGGGCCGGGAAGGCGCGGGCGCTGCACGCCCGGCTGGTGCCGCCCGGCCTGGACCCGGATCCGCTCGGCACCGTGGAACGGCTGGTCGCGGAGCAGAAGGCCGCCGCCGGAGGCGACAAGAGCGACGACGGGAGCGATGCGTGATGGCCGGGTGGACCAGCGTGCAGATCGTCACGATCGTGGTGGCCGCGCTGACGCCGCTGACGGTGGCGGCACTCGGCTTCTTCGTGGCCCGGACCGGGCGGCGGATCGGGCAGGTGCAGTGGGCCAACCAGACCGTGGTCGCCCGGCGGCTGGACATCTTCAAGGACGTAGCGCCGCAGATCAACCGGCTGCTCTGTTTCGCGACGTTCGTGGGGGCCTGGAAGGAGATCAGCCCCCGGGACGCCATCGCGGTGAAGCGGAAGCTGGACGAGACGATGTACGCCAACCGGGTGCTGTTCTCCGATCAGTTCTTCGGCTCCTATCAGCTCTTCATGGTCACCCTGTTCGCCATGTACGCGACCACCGACGCGGACGCGCACGTGCGGGCGCCGATCGACAGCGTCTGGGGCGACCGGCGCAACATGCCCTGGTGGGAGGACGGGATGGAAAGCCTGTTCAGCGCGAAGAGCACGGTCAGTACGGACGAAATCCAGGCGGCCCATGATCAGCTCGCGCAACGTTTCCGGGCCGAACTCTACGTCACCCAGCAGGCGCTGCCACTGCTGACAACGTAGCCGCGGGGATGGCGGCGGCTGGCCCCAGGACCGTCCCGCTGCCGCCGGGGCGGGCGGCCGGCAGGTCCGTTCAGTCGTCCCGGCGATCAGCTGGTGAACAGGGGCAGCGGCGTGCGGACGGACGCGCAAACGCCGTCGCTGGCCGCCGCGGCGGCGAGCCGCTCCGCAGGGACCTCGCCGTAGGAGGTGGTCCGCTGGCGCAGCGGACGGCCGGTGGGCGCGATCATCGCCTCGAGCTGGCTGATGGTACGGAACGAGCCGTTGCCGGCGCCCGCCATCCGGCTGATCGTCTCCTCCATCAGGGTGCCGCCGACGTCGTTGGCGCCACCGCGCAGAACGTCCCGGCACAGATCCTCGCCCAGCTTGACCCACGAACACTGGATCGAGCCGATCGCCCCGTGCAGCAGCAGCCGGGACACCGCGTGCACGGCCCGGTTCTCCCGCCGGGTGGGCCCTGGGCGGGCCAGCCCGGCCAGGTAGATGGGCGCGCTGGAGTGAATGAACGGCAGCAGCACGAACTCGGTGAAGCCGCCGGTGCGCTCCTGGATGCCGCGCAGGACCCGCAGGTGCGCGACCCAGTGCGCCGGGGTGTCAACGTGCCCGTACATCATCGTGGAGGAGCTGCGGATGCCCAGCTCGTGCGCGGTGGTGATCACCTCGATCCACACCGAGGCGGGCAGCTTGCCCTTGGTCAGGATCCAGCGCACGTTGTCGTCGAGGATCTCCGCGGCGGTGCCGGGCATCGAGCTGAGGCCGGCTTCCTTCGCGCGGATGAGCCATTCCCGGATCGGCAGCCCGGTGCGGGACGCCCCGTTGACCACCTCCATCGGGGAGAACGCGTGCACGTGCATCTCCGGGCAGCGCCGCCTGACCTCGGCGGCGATATCGAAGTAGGCGGTGCCGGGCAGGTCCGGGTGGATGCCGCCCTGCATGCACACTTCGGTCGCCCCGGCTTCCCAGGCTTCCTGCGCGCGGTCGCCGATCTGCTGCAGCGACAGGGTGTAGGCGTCCGCGTCGGTACGGCGCTGAGCGAAGGCGCAGAACCGGCAGCCGGTGTAGCAGACGTTGGTGAAGTTGATGTTCCGGTTGACGACGTAGGTGACGTCATCGCCGTTGACGTCGCGGCGGATCGCGTCGGCCAGGCCGCACACGGCCTCCAGCGCCGGGCCGTCCGCGGCGAGCAGCGCGAGCGCCTGGTCGTCGGTGAGCGCGGCCGGGTCCCGCCCGGCCTGGCGGAGCGCGGCCTTGACGTCGGTGTCCAGCCGGGGGGCGACCGGCGGCGGGCTGGCTGGCGGCGGCGCGAGGCGCGTCCTGACCTCCGCCCAGTCGCCGTAGACCTCGGCGAAGTCGTCCCGGCGGTCGGTGGTCCGGCCGGTCGTGTCGATCGAGGTGTGCAGATCGGTCCGGCCCGCCTCCTGCCAGCCGCCGTCCGGCTCCTGCCACGGCCGCCCCTCCGGCATTGCCCCGTCGGCGGCCAGGCCGGTCGCGGGGTCGGCCAGCGCGGACACGTGCCCGGCCAGCCGCGGGTCGAGCCACGGCTCACGGAGGTAGGGCGGGTAGATCGTCAGGCGCTCGCGCAGGGTGAACCCGCCGGCGGCGGTCTGCGCGGCCAGCTCGTCGATCTGCGGCCACGGGCGCTCCGGGTTGACGTGATCCGGGGTGAGCGGGGAGACGCCGCCCCAGTCGTCGATCCCGGCGGCCAGGATCATCCGGTACTGGTCACCGATCAGGTTCGGCGGGGCCTGGATCCGGGCCTTCGGGCCGAGCACCAGCCGGGCGACGGCGATGGTCGCGGCGAGGTCCGCCAGTTCGGCGTCGGGCACGCCGCGCATCCTGGTGTCCGGCTTGGCCCGGAAGTTCTGCACGATGACTTCCTGGATGCCGCCGTACTCGCGGGCGACCTGGCGGATCGCGAAGATCGATTCGGCCCGCTCGGCGAGCGTCTCGCCGATGCCGATGAGGATCCCGGTGGTGAACGGCACGCCGCTGCGCCCGGCGTCCTCGAGCACGCGCAGCCGGACCGCGGGGTCCTTGTCCGGGCTGCCGTAGTGCGGGGCGCCCTTCTCGGTGAACAGCCGCGCCGCCGTGGTCTCCAGCATCATGCCCATCGACGGCGCCACCGGCTTGAGCCGCTGGAAGTCCGCCCAGCTCAGGACGCCCGGATTGAGATGCGGCAGCAGGCCGGTCTGCTCCAGCACGCGGATCGCCATGGCCCGCACGTAGGACAGGGTGTCGTCGTAGCCGCGCGCGTCCAGCCACTCCCGCGCCTGGTGCCAGCGGTCCTCCGGCCGGTCGCCCAGCGTGAACAGGGCTTCCTTGCAGCCCAGCGCGGCGCCCTGGCGGGCGATGGCCAGGACCTCGTCGGGCTTCAGGTAGGGGCTGTCCAGGCGATGCGGGACCGTCGCGAACGTGCAGTACCCGCAGCGGTCGCGGCACAGCCGGGTCAGCGGGATGAAGACCTTCCGCGAATACGTGATCACGCCGGGACGCCCGGCGGCGGCCAGGCCCGCGTCCCTGGTCCGGCCGGCGTAGCTGAGCAGCGTCTCCAGCGCGTCGTCCCGGCTCTGCAGCAGGATCGCGGCCTCGCCGGGGTCCAGGGCCTTGCCATCCCGGGCGCGGGCCAGCGCCCGGCGCAGGCCCGGCTGACGCTCAGCGGAAGACGTCACGCGTTATCCCTTCGTCGGCGGTCACGGGCGGCAGCCGCGTCAGCGTTCGCGGCCGCTGATCAATTCCCCCGTCGACCCTACGCCGGGGCAAAATGGCACCCGGCCGCCAGGGGAGGCGGTCAGAAACGGCGGTAGTCGCGGACGGGCATGCGGGGGCCCCGGCGCGGCGGGCGGATGCCGCTGAGCTCGACGAGGCGGGTCACCCGGTAACGATGGCCGGCGTAGGGGGCGAGCAGCTCCAGCATGCCGTCGTCGTCGACGATCCGGCCGGCCAGCGCCCAGCCGACCGCCTTAGGCAGGTTGTAGTCACCGACCGAGACGGCGTCCGGGTCGCCGGAGGCCCGCTGCATCACCTCCGCCGCCGTCCAGACCCCGATGCCGGGCAGGATCCGCAGCCGGCGGCTGGCCTCCGCCGCGGCCAGCGTGGCGCTCTCCTCCATCCGCCCGGCGACCTGGGCCGCGGTGGCGATCGTCCGGGCGCGCACCGCTTCTGCGCCCGCCCGGTGCCACTCCCACGACGGGATCCGCGCCCAGGTGCGGGCGGGCGGGAAGACCCGCATGCCGCGGGGGGCGGGCCCTGGGGCCGCGGAACCGTACCGGTACATCAGGATCCGCCACGCACGGTGCGCCTCGATGCCGAGGACCTTCTGCTCCAGGACCGCGGGCACCAGGGCTTCCATGACCCGGTCGCTGCGCCCGATGCGCAGGCCGTCGTGCCGGGCGGCCAGCTCGCGCAGCAGCGGGTGCCGGGGGCGGAAACCGTCCCGGTCGTCACGCGCCCCGAGCAGGTCCGGCACGGTCTCCAGCAGCCACGCCGCACCCGGGCCCCAGGCCTCGGACACGATGACCTCCGCGCGGGCCGGGAGCACGCGGAGCGTCGCGGGCCCCTCCGGGGTGAGCGAGGTGCGCCAGACGGCCCCGGCCCCGTCGACCCGGTAGGCCGGGTCGCCGCCGCCGCGGCCGTGCACGGACAGGGTCAGACGCACATCGATGGGGAACGGCGCGCGCCAGTCCCGGACCAGGGGCTGGCCCGGCCCGGTCACCGCACTAGCCAGGTCCGTCATGTCACCCGCCCGGGTGCCGCCCGCTCACGCGTCCCTCACGCGTCCGAGGAGAACCGGATCGACGTCGGCTCCAGCCGGACCCCCGGCCAGACCCGCATGCCGCAGGCGAGCTCGTTGCCGGTGCCGACCACGGCGCCGTCACCGATGACCACCCCGTCCACGGTAGCGCCCGCGGCGACCTGCGCCCCGGCCCCCAGGATGCTGTCCCGGACAACCGCGCCCGGGCCGACCCGCACCGCGCCGAACAGCACGCTGCCCTCGACGGTGGCGCCGGCGCCGATCTCGGCATCAGGGCCGACGACGGTGCCGCCGGACACCACGGCGCCGTCCGCCACGGACGCACCCGGCAGCACCAGGGACGCGCCGCGCGGGCCGGGCAGCGCCGCCGACGCCAGCCGGCCGAGCACGAGGTCACACGATCCGCGCACGAAGGCGGCCGGTGTCCCGACGTCCAGCCAGTAGGCGGACTCCGGGTACCCCATGACGGTCTGGCCGGCGTCGATCAGGCCGGGGAACGTCTCCCGTTCCACCGAGACCGGCCGGCCGGCGGGGATCGCGTCGATCACCCGGCGGGTGAAGACGTAGCAGCCCGCGTTGATGCGGTTCGTGACCGGATTCGGCGTCTTCTCCAGGAACGCGGTCACCCGTCCGGCCGGGTCGGTCGGCACGCAGCCGAACCGGGCCGGGTCGGGCACCTCCACCAGGTGCAGCGTCACCGCGGCGTCGGCCTTGCGGTGTGTCTCGACCTGAGCGCCGAGGTCGTGACCGGACAGGATGTCGCCGTTCAGCACCACGACGGGATCGTCCGGGCCGCCGCGCAGCCGGGCGGCGGCGTTGCGGATGCCGCCGGCCGTGCCGAGCGGCGTGTCCTCGTGGACGTACTCGAGCGACAGGCCGAACTCTGCCCCGTCACCGAAGCACTCGCGGAACATCTCCGCCCGGTAGGACGTGGCCAGCACCACGTGGGTGACACCGGCCGCGGCGGCGCGCGCGAACTGATGGCACAGGAACGGCACGCCCGCCGTGGGCAGCAGCGGCTTCGGCGCGGACAGGGTCAGCGGGCGGAGCCTGGTGCCCTGCCCGCCGACCAGCAGGATCGCCTCTAGGGGTTCACGCGGCATAGGTTCGTGTCGCCTCAACAGTCGTCTCGGGCGCGGGCCAGCGCCCGGCGGATGGCATGGGGGGCGCTATACAGCGCTCTGCTGCTTGGCCCCGGTGTCTGCCGCCCGCCGGTAGCAGGCGAGGTGCGCCTCGGCCGACGCGGCCCAGGTGAACTCCTGGGACCGGGCGTAGCCGGCCAGGGCCAGCGCCTCGCGGCCCACCGGGTCATCGAGCAGCCCGCGCAGCGCCACCTGGATGCTCCCGGCGTCCGGCGCGGTGTAGGCGACCGCGTCGCCGCCCACCTCGGGCAGCGACGTGCAGTGCGTGGTCAGCACCGGAGCGCCGCACGCCATCGCTTCTAGCACGGGCAGGCCGAAGCCCTCGCCCCGGCTCGGGTAGGCGTAGACGAGGGCGCCGCCCAGGAACCCGGGCAGCATCGAGAACGGCAGGTAACCGGGACGCACCAGGCGCAGGTGCGGCGGCACGGCGGCTACCGCCGCGTCCACCTCGTCGCTCCAGCCGCCCCCGCCGGCCAGCACCAGGGCGGGCGGCTCGTCGAGGTCGGCCACCGCGCCGGCCCAGCCGGTGATCAGCGCGGCCACGTTCTTCCGCGGATCCAGGGCGCCCAGGAAGGCGATGTACGGCTTGCCGTGCAGGCCCAGCCGGTCGGACACCTGGCTGACCTGGTGCGGGTCCGGCCGGTGGAACAGCGAGTGATCGACGCCGTGATAGGCCACATCGATCCGGGTCGGGTCGGCGCCCAGCACGCGGACCAGTTCGTCCCGGGTCGCCTTGGACGGCACGATGAGCCGCGCGGCCCGGCGCACCGCGGTCCGGATGGCCGACTTGTAGAACACCGACGCCACCGGGCTGTGCAGCTCGGGCTCGGTGAAGAACGTCAGGTCATGGATGGTCACCACGGTGGGACGCCCGGGCCGCAGCGGCATCGAGTAGTGCGGGGCGTGAATGACGTCGGCGTTCACCTGCTGGGCCACGACCGGCAGGCCCGACTGCTCCCACGCCAGCCGGGCCGCGCGGTGCATGATCGTGGGCGGCGCGGTCAGGACTTCGGCGCCGGCCACGAGCCGGTGATACCGCTCCTCGTCGGCGCGCTGGCAGGCGATCGCCATGTCGGTTCCGGCCACGCCGAGCGCGGTCAGCAGCCCGTCGACGTACCGGCCGAGCGCACCCCGGTCCGCCGGTACCTCTGTCGCGTCAACAAGCACACGAGGCGCCACGGCCGTACCTGCTCCTCTCCACCCGGACACGGGCACACGGTGCCGCGTGCAAGACCTGGGAGGTCAGCAACGCTGTGGATGTCCCGTCAGCACCGAAGCCTACGCCTTCGGCGGTGCGGTAGGCAGCGTCCGTCCTCATGTCGCGGCCGCCTGCGTCGCGGCCTTCCCCGGGGTACCCGCCGCGCGGCCGGACGGCTGGCGCCGCGCGCGGACCAGCACGATCGCGCCGCGGTCCGCGCGTGTCCCCCGGTCCGCCGCGGCGATCAGCGGGGCGAGCGGTGCGGCCGCGTTGAATCCGGCCCGGCCGCCGTGCGCGGAGAGGGTCAGGTAGAGGCGCTCAGACCAGCGCGAACGGAACTGGTAGGCGTACTCGGTGACGGCCAGGCCGCGGTCCGCCAGCAGGCCGGTGAGCTGCTGATGGGTGTAGGTGCGCTGCACGTGGTACCGCTCGCAGTGGGCCCGGTACAGATGCGGCCACTCGGCGGCCCGGCTCAGCGTGTCGGCGGACATGACCAGCTCGCCGCCGGGCGCGAGCACCCGGGCCATCTCGCTGAGGGCCAGCGGGCCGTCGTCGAAATGCTCGATCGCGCAGATGGACATGACCCGGTCGAAGCTGGCATCGGGAAACGGCAGCCGCAGCGCGTCCCCGAGGACGAGGGCCGGCGCGCCGGCCAGCTGGCGGCCGCGCCGCAGCTTCCCGGCGGCGATGTCGATCGCCACCGCGCGGGCCCCGCACCGCCGGGCGCGCCCGGCCCAGTACCCGTCCCCGCCGGCCACGTCCAGGACGCGCAGGCCACGCAGGTCCGGGCCGAGCCAGCGCAGCAGCGTGCCCGCCTCGCGCCAGCGGCATACGTGCACCTGGTGCCCGGCGAACGCAACCGCGTCCGTTACCTTCATGAAGGCCAGACTATGGCCTAGACCACATGAATATGTGCAGCCGAACGAGCTTGTGCGGACGCTCATCGGGGTGGCCGCGGGGTTCACTTGACGACGGTGGCCTGCTGGGCGTCATCGAGAGCTTCCTTCATGCCGGCGATGTCCCGCCCGTACGCGGGAAAATCGCCGGCCTAGCTTCGGCCTAGCAGGAAGGTGCCGGCTGGCCCGCGTTGACCGCGCGAAGGGCGGCGATGGCGCCGGACAAGGTACTGACCTTGACGACGCGCAGGCCGGCCGGCACCGCGCCCTTGGTGTCGGAGCAGTTGCCGGCCGGGGCGAGGAAGACGGTCGCACCCGCGTCCCGCGCGCCGACCATCTTCTGCTGGATGCCGCCGATCGCCGACACCGCCCCGCCGGGAGAGATCTCCCCGGTTCCGGCGATGAACTTGCCGCCGGTGAGGTTCATCCCGGTGAGCTTCTCGACGAGCCCCAGGGCGAACATCATCCCGGCGCTGGGGCCGCCGATGTTCCCGATGCTGATCTGCACGGAGAACGGGAACAGGAACTGCTGCTGGACGATCACGCCGAGCACGGGGCGGCCGCTGACCTGCCTGGGCGTGATCTGGACCTGCCGGGTGACGCCGCTCCGGGAGATCGTCAGGTGCAGTGGCCCCGCAGCCGCGTGCGACTTGATCAGCGAGGTGAGCTGGGACGGGCCGCTGACCGGCTGGCCGTCGACCGCGGTGATCAGGTCACCGGCCCGCAGGACCGCAGCGGCCGGCATGTTCTTCTCGGTCGCCACGACACCGGCGACCGTCTTGTAGCCGATGCCCAGCTGGTGCAGCGCGGCCGCCGTGGCCGTCTGCTGCGAGCTGGTCATCTGCGCCTGGTCGGCCTGCTGGACCTGCTTCTGGGACTGGCCCGGCGCGAACAGCTCGCTTTCCGGTACGACGGCCTCATTGTGGTTCAGCCAGCCGCGCAGCGCGGTGAAGACGTTGAACTCGTCGCCGGGGCCACCCTGGTAGCTGACGGTGACCATATTGAGGTGGCCGCTGCCGGGGTAAACGCGATGCCCCGAGATCGTGATCAGTGGCTTGCCGCTGGAGTCGCGGCCCAGCGTGTTCAGCGTGGGCCCCGGGCCCAGGATGACGTACGGGACCGGCAGCAGGACCGCGGCCACGAGAGCCGCGATGACCGTGGCTCCCGCGATGTACAGCGTCAGGGCGCGTCTGGACATGACCGGAAGACTACGCGCACCCCACCCATTCGCTGCCGCCGTCCGCGAAGCGCTGGTGCTTCCAGATCGGCACCGTCGCCTTCAGCTCGTCGATCAGCATGCGGCAGGCATCAAACGCGTCGCCGCGGTGCGCGCAGGACACGGCCACGACCACCGCCAGGTCGCCGATCTCCAGGTCGCCGACGCGGTGCACGGCCGCGATCCCCTCGACCGGGTACTTCTCCGCGACCGCCGCCGCGACCCGGTGCAACCCGGCCTCGGCGGACGGATGCGCGGCGTAGGTCAGGCCGGTGACCGCGCTGCCATGGTCATGATCACGCACGGCCCCGGCGAACACCGCGATGCCGCCCGCTTCGCCGGCGGCGACGGCGGCCTGGACCTCCGGCACCGACAGCGGGGTATCGCGGATCGCGATGAGGCGGATGGGACTCACCGGTCAACGGTACCTCCCGGGGTCAGCCGGTGCCGCCCTTGCGCCGGCGGCGCGCGATCCGCACGATGGCGGCGGTCCCGATGACGGCCCCGGCCCCGGCCGCCGCGCCCGCCGCGGTGATCGTGGCCTCCTTGCGGGTGATCCGCCGCCCGGCGACCGCGTGCCGGCCGCCCCGGCTCTCCAGCAGCACCTGCAGGGCCTGGGCGTTGTCGTGTTTGGCCTGCCAGCCCGCCGCGCGCAGGGTGGCGCAGTCGACCACCCACGGGTAGACGACGTAGCGCAGGTCGGCGGCCTCCGCCGGGGTGACGCCGACCCGGTGCAGGCGCTGCGCGGTGCCGAAGGTGAGGCCGGCCGGCAGCTCGATGCCGCGCAGGCCGCTGAGCTCGCTGACCGTCTCGGCGTCCAGCCAGCCGTCGGAGCCGACCGCGAACTCCCCGGTGACGTCCCCGGTCACCGCGAGCTCCAGCGCCGAGACGAGGTCGTCGATGTGGCAGAACTGCCAGCGTGGCTCGCAGCCCTTGACGGTCAGCAGCCGCGGGGCCTCGAAATGCCGCGTCACGATCGTGTCGATCTCGTCGCCGACGAGCGCCGCCGGCCGGACCACGGTCAGCTCCATGCCGGGGTGGGCGCGCGGCGAGCGCCGCGCCAGCTGCTCGATCTCCAGCAGGTCACCGGCCACGCTGCTGTCCACGTCGGCCGCCAGCGGGGTAGTCTCCGGCAGCGGCACCGCGTTGTCGGCCCGCGCGCCGTACACCATCGCGCTGGTGACCAGGATGACCCGGCCCACCCGGTCAGCCGCGGCCGAGGTCAGCACGGTCTGCGCGCCGCGCACGTTGAACGCGCGCCGGGCCCGGTGCTCCGAATCGGGCCGGAGATCCAGGTCCGCGTGCACCACCACGTCGACGCCGGCCAGCCGGCTCGCCAGCGCGGGGTCGCGGACGTCCGCCACCCGCCAGGTCACGCCGGGGACATCGCCGCGGTGGTCGTCGATCGCGATAACCTTACGGACGTGGGCCGACGTGGCCAGCTGGGCGACCAGCGCCCGCCCGATACCGCGCGCCGCACCGGTGACCGCGACCGTCGGATGACGGCCAGGCCCGGTGCCACTGCGCCGTGGGCGAACCTGGCCTTCTACGTTTCTCAAATTAAGGCGCTCCCGAGATAACGTGACGGTCATGACCCTTCCATCCTGCCCGAGAGGACGGACAAATGGCTGATCGTCCGTTCGGCTTCGGCCCGTCCGACCCAGAGCGGCGGCCGGGTGAGCCCGGAGGATCCGGCGGTTCCGGTTCCGGTTCCGGCGCTGGCGGTGGCCAGCCGCCCGAACCGGGCGGCCCGTTCGGGGCGGCCAACCCGTTCGGTGACCCCCAGCAGTTCGCCGACGCGCTGCGCCAGTTCGCCGACCTTATGTCCTACCGTGGTGGCCCGGTTAACTGGGACCTGGCCAAGAACGTGGCGCGGCACGCGGTCGCGGCGGCCGGGGACCCCAGCGTGCTGGCGACCCAGCGGGCCGACGTGGTGGAGGCGGTGCGCCTGGCCGACCTGTGGCTGGAGGACGTCACCACCTTCCCCTCCGGCATCCGGACCGTGCAGGCGTGGAGCCGGTCGGAATGGGTGGAGGCGACCTTCCCGGTCTGGTCGAAGCTCTGCGAGCCGATCGCCGCCACGGTGGTCGACGGCATGAGCAACATGCTGCAGGTGGACCCGTCGCAACTGGAGGGTGTGCCCGAGGAGCTGAAGTCCGCGTTCGGCGCGTTCGGCGGCGGCCTGGGTGGCCTCGGCGGCCTGGGCGCGATGATGAAGCAGGTCGGCGGGGCGATGATCGGCGGCCAGACCGGCGCGGCAGTGGCCGAGCTGGCCAACGAGGTCGTCGGCTCCTTCGACATCGGGCTGCCGCTCGGGCCGAAGGGGACGGCCGCGCTGCTGCCGTCCGGGGTGGCGGCGTTCGGCGAGGGGCTCGGCCTGGACGCGGGTGAGGTCCGGCTCTACCTCGCGCTGCGCGAAGCCGCCCATCACCGGCTCTTCGCGCACGTACCGTGGCTGGCCGGCCACCTCTTCGGGGCGGTGGAGGCGTACGCCCGGGGCATGACGGTCGATCTGTCGCGGCTGGAAGAGGCCATGCCGCAGGTGGACATCAGCAATCCGGAGGCGCTGCGCGACGCGCTGGCCGGCGGCGAGCTGTTCCGCCCGGAGAACACCGAGGCCCAGAAGGTGGCGCTGGCCCGGCTGGAAACGGCTCTCGCCCTGGTGGAGGGCTGGGTGTCCACCGTGGTGGACGCCGCGGCCGCGGAGCGGCTGCCGCACGCCAGCTCGCTGGCCGAGGCCATCCGGCGGCGGCGCGCGACCGGCGGGCCCGCCGAGCGGACGTTCGCGACGCTGGTCGGCCTGGAGTTGCGGCCGCGGCGGCTGCGCGAAGCGGCTGTGATCTGGGCCGGGCTGACCGAGGCCCGGGGCGTGGACGGCCGGGACGCGGTGTGGGCCCACCCAGACCTGCTGCCCACGGCCGATGACCTCGACGCCCCGGAGGCGTTCGTCCGGGGTGACCAAGAGCTGGACATCCCTGACCTTGAGGGGCCGGAGGGACCGGAGGGGCCTACCAGCTCAGAGGGGCCGGAGGGCCCGGAGGGCCCGCAGGGCTGACGGACCGCCCGGGCCGGCCGGAATTCTTTCCTCCACAGCCGGTGGAGAGCATCCGGCCAGCTAGGAAGGCTTGGCGGCAATTGCATGCGGGGAAATCCACAGGTCTTTGACGCGGATTTCCCCAGCAACACGCCGAGCGCTCCCCATCCCCTCCACAGGGTTATCCACAGGCTGCGTTGACGTGGTAGCGGAGCGGATCCTAAGTTCGCGAGCAGGGTTCCCGGATGTGCGGGTCCTTGGTCACTTCGGCAGAGCCGTCCGTCTTCAGGGGAAGGGGGACGCCGGCTCACGAGGGCGATCTTGCGGTCCCGGTTCAGACAGCCCGCGCATCCGGGATCTTCGTGTGCGGCGGGAAGCTGCCGGAATGTCAGCCCGCGGTGCCACCATGACGCCATGAGACCAGCGCTGAGGGCCGGGCTACTGCCCGTCTGGCGGGATCGCGGCACGCTGCAGATCGGTGTGAACCCGCGCCGCGCGGTGGCCCTGTCGGGGCTCGGCGGGGCGGCCGCCGTGGTCGCGCTGCTCGACGGCAGCCGCGACTGGGCCGCGATCATCGAGGCGGCCGGGCGGGCCGGCGTTTCCGCCGAGGCAGCGAACCGGGTGCTCGGCTTACTGGCGGGCGCGGGAGCGCTGGCCGGCTCACCGGCACGGGCGCTCGCCGCGCTGCCCGCGGTCCAGCGCGGACGGCTCGCGGCGGAGCTGGCGACCGCCTCCGTGGCCCACGGGGACAGCGATGGCGGGGCCCGTACCCTGGCGCGGCGCCGCGCGGCCTGCATCCGGGTGCACGGCGCGGGGCGGATCGGCTCCGGGGTGGCCGGGCTGCTCGCGGCCGCCGGGATCGGGCAGGTCACCTGCGTGGACAGCGAGATCACCCGGCCGCAGGATCTCGTCCCGGGCGGCTTGAGCGTGGCCGAGCTCGGGCTGCCGAGAGCGGCGGGCGTGGCCCGCGCCATCGGGCGGGTCGCGCCTGAGGTCCGGACCGGCGGCACCGGTGCGCGGCCGGACCTGGTGGTGCTCACGGAGGCCCGGGATGCCGAGCCCGGCGCGACCCTGGTCCGGGAGCGGATCCCGCATCTGGCCGCGGCCGCGGCCGAGGCGGTCGGCGTGGTCGGGCCCCTCGTCAGCCCGGGCCGGTCGGCGTGCCTGCGCTGCCTGGACTTTACGCGGGCCGAGCGCGACCCGGCGTGGCCGCTGATCCTCGCGCAGGTCGCCGGGGCCCGGCTGGAACCGCAGGCGTGCGACACCGTGCTCGCCGCCGGCGTCGCCGCGCTGGCCGCGGCGCAGGCGCTGCTGTTCATCGACACCGGCCTGCCGGCGGCGGCGGTCCGCAACGGCACGCTGGAGCTGGCCGTGCCCGATTGGCAGTGGCGGCGCCGGACCTGGCTCCCGCACCCTCGCTGCACGTGTGGCGCCGCCGGCCGGCCGGACGCGCCGCAGGCCGGCCCGGCGCAGCCGGGGACACAGGCCGGCCCGGCGCAGCGCGGCGCACCGCGACCTCGCAGGTAGCAGCGGCTCCTGGCATGACGGACAATTGAACATGTGAACGATGTCCCTCAAAGCGCGGTGACGCGTACCGCCAAGCTCGCTGGCCTGCCGATCGGATACGCGGGCCGCGCGGCCCTGGGCCTGGGCAAGCGAATCGGCGGACGCAGCGCCGAGCTCGTCGCGGCCGAGATTCAGCAGCGCACCGCCGAACAGATCTTCCGGGTTCTCGGGGAGCTCAAGGGCGGGGCGATGAAGATGGGGCAAGCCCTGTCGATCTTCGAGGCCGCGCTCCCGCCGGAAATCGCCGGGCCGTACCGCGCGACCCTGACCAAGCTTCAGGAGTCCGCCCCGCCGCTGCCCGCCCGGACCGTTCACCAGGTGCTGCAGCGCGAACTGGGCGAGAACTGGCGGGACAACTTCACCGAGTTCGACGACCGGCCGGTGGCAGCGGCCTCCATCGGCCAGGTGCACGCCGCGACCTGGCGCGATGGGCAGCGGGTCGCGGTGAAGATCCAGTATCCGGGCGCGGGCAACGCGATCATCAACGACTTCAACCAGCTGAGCCGGATCGGACGGCTGTTCGGCGTGCTGATGCCGGGGCTGGACGTCAAACCGCTACTGGAGGAGCTCAAGGCGCGCGTCGCCGAAGAACTCGATTATGAGCTGGAGGCGGCGGCGCAGCAGGCCTTCGCCGACGCCTACCGCGGCGACCCGGACATCTCCGTGCCGAACGTGGTCGCCGGGACCCGGCACGTGCTCGTCTCGGAGTGGATGAGCGGTACGCCGCTGGCCACGATCATCGCTGATGGCACCCAGGAGCAGCGGAACCGGTCCGGAATCCTGCTCACGCGCTTCCTGTTCTCCGGTCCCGCCCGGGCCGGGCTGCTGCACGCTGACCCGCATCCCGGAAATTTCCGGCTGCTTGACGACGGGCGCCTCGGGGTGCTCGATTTCGGTGCGGTCGACCGGCTGCCAGGCGGCCTGCCGCCGTTCCTCGGCCGGCTGCTGCGCATCATGCACGAAGACGATCCGGACATCGGCGCGGTCGAGAACGAACTGCGCGCCAACGGCTTTCTCAAGGAGGGCATCCGGGTCGACCTCGACGCGCTGCGCGCGTTTCTCGCGCCGCTGGCCGAGCCGTCAAAGGTGGAATGTTTCCGGTTCACCCGTGAATGGATGCGCGGGGAAGCCGCCCGGGTGACCGATCTGAACCCGTCGAACATTTCCCGTAAGTTCAATGTGCCGCCGAGTTTCGTGCTCATTCACCGGGTTTCCACCTCGGGTATCGGCGTGCTGTGCCAGCTGGAATGCGAAGGCGCGTTCCGGGCCGAGGTCCTCCGGTGGGTGCCCGGCTACCTGGACGAACCGGACGGGGACGCGCGCCGGTCGCTTCCGGTGCCCTGACCGGCTACCGGCCGCCGGCTACCGCCCATCCAGCGGGCGGGAGCCGGCGGCCGCAGGGTGTCACCCCCGGCTACAGCTCCAGTTCGGTGCGCAGCCGCGCGACGGCCCTGCGTGCGTGGTGCATCCGCCGCTCAGCGCGCTCCGCGCGCCGGGCCGCGCGGTGCAGAGCCCGCAGCCGGAGTGCCTGCCGCGCCCGTGACGCCTCTTCCAGAGAACTTCGATGTCGTTCGGCCGCCATTTTCTCCATCTGATACATGCTGGTCGCGACCCTCGTAAATGTCTGTCAGGCCGCCGGTCCGCAGTCAGGCGGCCACCTCGGTCTTGCGGGGACGTCCGCGGGGCCTTTTACGCGGCACGACCGTGCCGTGCAGGAGAAGTTCCCCGCCCCAGACGCCCCACGGCTCCTTGCGCTCGATCGCCCCAGATAGGCAGGCCAGCCGCGCCGCGCAGCCGCGGCAGAGCGCCTTGGCGCTCTCGACGTCTGCCGGTGACTCGGCGAAGAACAAATCCGGGTCATCGGTGCAGGGCAGGGTCATCCCGCCTGTCCCGCTCAGCACCGGCACCGGGCCGCCCCCGGACCCGGCCAAACCTGCCTCGAACCCCTCCGCGTCCGCCGTGCCGGCGGTGGCATTGGGCCACTGCATCGGAGCCAACCCCTCTCGTCTGCTGTCCCTCGTCATGCGATTTCTCGCCCGTCCGAAGGGACCGAGACCCAAATACTTAGGCCGCGGACCCTGTGTGGGGTCCGCGGCCTTGAGGGGTTCTGGCCGGCTCTGTTAGGCCGGTTTCCTCAAGGGTTGCGGACCCGATCCGCCCTCGCCATCGGCGTAGACGCGGGTCATGTTGGTGTGCTGGTTGCGGATATTCGTGTGCCCCGGCTTCGTCACGGTGGTGAGCGCGAGCGGCCAGGAACGGGCGGCGAAGCTGCCGGCCGGACGCGGACGCTTCGTGCTGGCGGTGACGTCGAGCAGGGAAGCGGGCAGGCTAACGCCGCCAGCAGCACCGCGCCGGGCGGCGCTCAGCGGCGAGACGCCGTCACGGGCGGGCTGCGCGACAGCCAGGACGGCGAAGCTGATGTTGCTCACTGGGCACCTCCCTTCGGGGTGATCGGCGACGGTCCCAATCGCATGCAAGCAGCCTACGTAGGGCGGCCCGTGATGGGCAACACATTTATTGACGTGCTTTTTTGCCTGAATCATCAAGGAGTCACAAAGACCCGGACGGCCAGCTAGGGGGCTTGGTCCGGATCTAGACCTTGGTCCGGATCTAGACCTTGGTCCGGATCTAGACCTTGGTCCGGATCTAGACCTTGGTCCGGATCTAGACCTTGGTCCGGATAAGGCCTTCCTGGACGACCGAGACGGCCAGCTGCCCCTCCGTGGTGAAGATCTCACCACGCGCGAGGCCCCGGCCGTGCGCCGCCACGGGCGACTCCTGGGCGTACAGCAGCCAGCGGTCGGCGCGGAACGGCTGATGGAACCACATCGCGTGATCCAGGCTCGCGCCGCTCGTCTTGCCGTCGGCCCAGGACAGGCCGTGCCCGAGCAGCACGGAGTCGAGGAGCGTCAGGTCGGACGCGTAGGTCATCAGGCACACGTGCAGCAGCGGGTCATCGGGCAGTTCCCCGTCGATCCGCAGCCACACGAGGTTTTCCGTGCGGCGCAGCGAGGGATCGCGTTCGGCCTCGAACGTCAGCGGGCCGATATAGCGGACGTCGATGGGGCTGTCGCGGTACGGCGCGGGCAGCGTCCCGAACAGCTTCTCCAGCCGGTCGATGGTCCGCGGGATCTCGTCCGGCGGCGGCACGTCCGGCATCGCATCGGAGTGGGTGGGCCCGGGCTCGGGGTGGTGGAACGACGCGGAAAGCGTGAAGATCGTGCGCCCGTGCTGGATCGCTGAGACCCGGCGGGTGGTGAAGGAGCGGCCGTCCCGCACCCGGTCCACCGTGTAGACGAGCGGCACGGCCGGATCGCCGGGCCGGATGAAATAGGCGTGCAGTGAGTGCACCGGCCGGCCGGCGGCCACGGTCCGCCCGGCGGCGACCAGCGCCTGCCCGGCGACCTGGCCCCCGAAGACCCGCTGCACGTCCTCATCCGGGCTGCGGCCACGGAAGATATCCAGCTCAATCTGCTCCAGGTCGAGCAACTCCAGAAGCTTGTCGAGTGGCTTACTCATCTGCCGGGTTCACCAACCGTGTCGTGGACGCCTGCTGTCGTGGCATTATCGCGGAGCCCGGCCCGTGCCGTTACCGGCGGGGCGCGGCCGCGCGGGCCCCCGTCCGCTGAGCTGACCGCGCCGGGCCGGCGGCGGGACGCAGTTCCGCCAGGTAACGGGATGGCTGGCCTGCCGGGCGGCCACCCGGCCCGCGCGCGGCCGGCCAGGACAGGAACAGTCGATCCCGGGCCCGGGTGACCGCCACGTAGAGCAGCCGCCGTTCCTCCTCGGCCGCCTCAGGGGTGCGGGCGTAGACGATCGGCATGACCCCCTCCACCAGCCCGGGCAGCAGAACCGCGTCCCATTCGAGGCCCTTGGCGGCATGCATCGTGGCGAGCGTCGCCCCGTCCAGGACGGGCGCGTGACCGAGCGCCGCACGGCGGGTCAGCTCCGCGGCGAAGTCCGCCAGCGTGGCGTCCGGGCGGGCGGCGTGCATGTCGTCGGCGAGCTGGGCGACGGCCGCCAGTGACTCCCACCGCTGCCTGCTGGCACCGCCGCCTGCGGGCTCGGCCGGGGTCAGGCCGAGGCCGGACAGCACGTTGCGCACCTCGGCCGGGAGCGGCCCGGGCTGCTCGCCGTCGGCCCGGCCGCGCAGCGCCCCGCGCAGCAGCATGACCGCCTGGCGCACCTCGGGACGGTCGTAGAAGCGCTCCGATCCGCGCACCTGATACGGGACACCAGCCGCGGCGAACGCGCTCTCGAACCGCTCCAGCATCGCGTTCGTCCGGACCAGCACGGCGATCTGCCGGGCGGGCAGGCCCGATTCGATCAGCGACCGCGCGCAGCCCGCGACGCCCTCGGCCTCGGCGAGCTCGTCGTCGTAAGAGGTCAGCACCGGTTCCGGCCCGGACGGGCGCTGCGCGACGAGCGGGGTGGCCGGCGTCGTCCCGGGCCGGCCGCGGGGGGTGGCTGCGGGCGCGGCGGCCAGCCGGTTCGCCACCGCGACGACCTGGGGGGTGGACCGGTAGTCGCGGACCAGCCGGACCACGGTCGCGTCCGGGAACTCGGCGGCGAACCCGGTGAGGTACCGGTGCGTCGCGCCGGTGAAGGAGTAGATCGTCTGGTTCGGGTCGCCGACCACGCACAGGTCGTCACGATCCCCCAGCCAGACATCGAGGAGCAGCTTCTGCAGCGGGTTGACGTCCTGGTACTCGTCCACCACGAAGTACCGGAACGAGGCGCGGACCTGGTCCGCCGCCGGCCTCTCGGCCACGATCGCCGCCGTCAGCTCCAGGACCGACTCGAAGTCGATCAGCTGACGTTCCCGCCGCAGCCGTTCGTAGGTGTCATAGATCGACGCCACCCCGTCCGCTCCGACTGGCCCGGGAGCACGGCCGGCCCGGGCCGCGGCGGCCACGTACTCGTCCGGCCGGACCTGCGTCACCTTGGCCCATTCGATCTCGGCGGCGATATCGGGAAGGCCTCCCTCACCAGTGCGCAGCCGCAGCACCCGCGCGGCCTCGCCGATCAGCGGGAGCTTGGATTCGATCAGGCGGGGCGGCCGGCCGCCAACCACCCGGGGCCAGAAGTAGGTGAGCTGCCGCAGCGCGGCGGCATGGAAGGTGGTCGCGCGCACCGCTTCGGTGCCCAGGCCGCTCCCGCCGAGCAGGCGCAGCCGGCCGCGCAGTTCACCGGCGGCCCGGACGGTGAAGGTGAGCGCGAGGACCCGCGCCGGATCCACCACCCCGGTCAGCGCGGCGTAGGCGATCCGGTGGGTGATCGCCCGGGTCTTGCCGGTCCCGGCGCCCGCCAGCACGCATACCGGCCCGCGCACGGCCAGGGCCACCTCGCGCTGCTCCGGGTCCAGCGCGTCCAGGACCGCCGCGGCTCCGGTCTGGCTGACGTCCGCCTCCACTGCTGTCCCCGCGGCCCTTCGCTGTCCCGGCGGCCCGTCGGATCCGCCCGCTGCCTGACGCGTTACTCTAGCCCGGCGCGTCAGCGCGCCGGCCGTGCGGAGCCCGCCTGTCTGCCCAGAACATCCGCCCAGGGCAGATGGCTCTTCCCAGAACCGGCGGGCGCGGGGCAGGCTGGGGAAGAGGGACGGAGGTGCCAGCTGATGGAGATGTCCGTGGAGATATCGGCCGCGCTCGCTGACGCCCGGGACAAGGTGGTCGGTGAGACGCTGGCCGTACTCGAACGGCGCGATCAGGCCAGCCGTGACGCGTTCAGCCCGGCGGACCGCCGCCGCGACGTGCAGCAGCTGTTCGAGCTGGTCCAGCGGTGCGTGCACGAGGGGCACGCCGAGCCGATCATCACGCCGTCCCAGCAGATCGCCGCGGAACGGTTCGCCGCCGGTATCGATCTCGCCGAGGTCCAGGCGGCGTTCGCCGCCCTGGAGGACGTGCTCTGGCGGCATCTGGCCGGGACCGTGGGCGCCGGGCAGCAGCTGGAGACGCTCCGGCTGGTGAACATGATCCTGGGGGCCGGCCGGGACGCGCTGGCCCGGGCCTACGTGTCGCTGGCCGGGCGCAGCGGCGAGACGGCCACCGCGGGCCCACCGGCCGCCCTGGCCACGCCGGCCGCCGCAGGTCCGCCGGCCACCGTGGGGACACCGGCCACCACCATGGGCCCGCCGGCTGCTGATGACGCGCCCCGCGGCACCAGCCTCGCGGGCGCCACAGCCGCGACGGACGCGACGGGCGGGACCAGTTCGGCGGAGGATGCCGTGGTCCGCACGGCCGTCCGCGGCCAGGTCGGCGTCATCACACTGGATGACCGGCACAAGCGGAACGCCATCGGGGCCCGGATGGCCAACGGCATCATCGCGGCGCTCGACAGCCTGCGGGCGCAGAACGCGCGCACCGTGGTGATCCGCGCCGCCCCGGGGGTGTCGGTCTGGTCGGCCGGGCACGACATCGATGAGCTGCCCCGCGGGCGGCGCGACCCGCTGGGGTACGACGACCCGCTGGAAGGACTGCTCCGCGCGATCCGCTCCTTCCCGGCACCGGTCCTGGCCATGGTGCACGGCACGGTGTGGGGCGGGGCGCTCGATCTGGTGCTCAGCTGCGACCTCATCATCGCGGACGAGACGGCGTCGTTCGCCATCACCCCCGCGAACCTTGGGCTGCCGTACAACACGACGGGCCTGCTGCACTTCGTCGGGCGGCTGCCCATCAACCTCGTCAAGGAGATGTTCTTCACCGCCGCGCCGCTGGACGCGCAGCAGGCCAAGGAATGGATGGTCATCAACCACCTGGTGGGGGCGGCCGAACTCGAGACGGTGACCTACGAGCTGGCCGAGACGATGTCGGCGAAGTCGCCGATGGCGATGGCGGTCATCAAGGAGCAGCTCCGGGTCCTGACGGACTACCAGCCCATCGCGGCGCAGGTGTACGAGCGCCTTCAGGGGCTGCGCCGGCAGGCCTACGACAGCAGCGATTATCTGGAGGGCCTGAGGGCCTTTGCCGAGAAACGCAAGCCGGTCTTCCGCAACACCTGACCAGACGGCACGGGAACAAGGGAAGCGCAGCGGGGCATCCGGTGTTGCTACCCCTCAGACGGGGGCACGCGACGGAAGGAGATAGCAGGTGTCGGCTCCGCTGACCATGTACACGACCCAGTGGTGCGCCTTCTGCAGGCGCCTGAAGAGCCAGCTGGCCAGGGACGGAATTATCATGACCGAGGTCGACATCGAGCGTGACCCGGCCGCCGCCGAGTACGTGATGAGCGTCAACGGGGGCAACCAGACCGTGCCTACTGTCGTGTTCCCGGACGGAAGCGTGATGGTAAATCCCTCGGCCGTGCAGGTGAAGAAAAGGATGGCGGAGCTCGCGACCAGCGCGTGAGCTTTTAATTCTCGCCCGTACCGATATATTTGCTCATGCCAAACGGGGTGGCACAAATGAATTCCCCGGGCAATTGGCCAGGCGCCTGGGAGCGCGGGCCGGCACCACGAGAGGGGCCAGGGAAGGCAGGGGCAGATGAGGGGCACGACGGTACCGGGTGAGACGGTAGTCCGAAGATCCGCGGGGGGCTGGGTCGTCGGCGACCAGGAAGCCTCCGATCTGACCAGCGCGATGGTGCTCGCGGACCTGCTGGCCGCGGACCTCGTGTCCGCTGCCGGATCCCCGGCGCCCAAACCGGCGCCGCGGCACGCCCGCCCCCTGACCGGCGCCGCGGCCGCCGACGAGGCGGCCCGGCTGGCCGTGACGGTGGCCCAGCTCGAGCACGCGCTGACCGCGCGGGTCCGGGTCGAGCAGGCCATCGGGGTGCTCGCCGAGCGGCACCGGCTCCGCACCCGCGACGCCTTCGACCTGCTGAGAAGCGCGGCCCGGACGCGGGGCAGACGCGTCATCGACATCGCCGAGGACGTCGTCAGCAGCACCTCGAACCCACTGCTGCGGCTGCCCGAGGAACTGGAACGCAAGCCGGAACCAGGCGGCCGGATCCGGTCCTCGCGCCGCTCACGCGAGGCCTAGCGGAGAAGTGCGTCGAGGCGATCGAAGACGCGCTGCCCGGTCAGGAGGCCCGCGCCTTCCTGGCAGTGCTCCCCGGCGCCTTCAGCGGCGGAGAACGTGATCAGCTCCTTCGGGCAGCGCAGTGCGTCGAAGATCCGGCGTGGCTCACCGCAGAAGAACTGGTCGTTCTCCGGATCAAGGACCAGGGTGGGGCACGTGATCCGGTCGGCGATGCCCGCCATGGTGTAGGCGCGCATCTCCCGCAGTGCCTCGGCGGCGCTCGTCGCGCCGAAGGTCCACCGCGAGTTGCCTGCCGACCAGCGCAGGTACGTGCTGTGCGCGGCGGCCTGCGCCATGACGGCCTCGGCGTCCGCGTCGCGGCCCGCCTCGATCAGGGCGGTAAGTGCCGGGGGCAGGCCGCGCAGCACCGCCCCGCCGAAGTCGAACAGCCCGTCGTTGAGCACGAGCGCCGCGATCCGGTGCTCGAAGGCGGCCGCCCGCGCGGCGAGGTAACCGCCGAAGCTGGTCCCCATCAGGACCATCTGGCGCTCGTCGACCTCGGGCAGGGCTGCCGCGTAGTCGATGACCGGGGTGACGACCTTTTCCCAGTCCGGGCGGAACACGAGGCCCTGGAGGCGGCGGGCCGTCGCCTGCCCTGGACCGTCGAACGCGAGCACGTTGTACCCGCGCTCGAGCGCGCCTCGCGCGATCGCGAGGTAGCTCTCCTCCAGCGTGGAGTCGAAGCCCCCGTGGTAGACCAGGGTCGGCCGCGCCGTCCCGGAGTCGTCTGCGCGGAACAGGTAGCCGGGCAGCGTCGTGCCCTCGTAGGGGATCGCGACCCGGCGCGCGGGCACGTCAAGCAGCTCGGCGGCCGCGGCGAAAGTTTCCCGCGACAACCGGGCGAGGCGCGCCGACTCGGCGTCGTTGCCCGGGTCGCTGCGCCGGTAGAAGTCGGCCGTGCGGTAGTAGTTCGAGGCGCGCAGCAGCGCGTCCCGCGCACTGACCCGGTGGCCGGCCGCGAGGGCGGCCAGGCCGATGGCGCGGATCCGGCCGGCGAGGGCGCCCCACTCGCGGCACCACGCTTCCTCATCACCGTCAGGGATGTTGGCGCAGGTCACGAGGACCTCGCCGAGATCAGCGCCGCTCCCGCCGGCATACCCGGCCGCGCGCAGCGCCTCGAAGGAGAATGACTCGTCGTCGAAGAGGAACTTCATGATCGACATCTCCTCTCACGACGGAACCGATCCGTTCCATCCACTTACCAGAATATGACCTCCTTCGATGGAACGCAACCGTTCCGTCGCGATGTATGCTGAGCACATGGGAGAACCGGCTAGAAGGCGGCCTTCTGGGGCAGCCGTGCTCCAGGAGAACGTCACCAGCGCCATCACGGCCGCCGCGTTCGAGGAACTGGCGGAGACCGGCTACGCGCGGATGTCGATGGAGGCGGTGGCCCGCAGGGCTGGCGTGGGCAAGGCGTCGCTGTACCGCCGCTGGGATTCCAAGGACGCGATGCTGATCGACCTGATAGCCCGCGCCGTCAGGGAGCACTCGCTCATCCAGGCTGACACCGGCACGCTCCGCGGTGACGTCGAGGCGCACATCAGGGACACCTTCAGCCAGCTCAGCAGTCCGCTGGTCAGCCGCATAGCACCTGATTTTCTCGCCGAGTCACCCCGTAACCCCGCACTGTCGGCGGCGCTACGCGAAGTCATCGCCACGCCACGACGCGAGAACGCCGATGCCATGCTGTCCCGTGCGATCGACCGCGGTGAGCTGCCCGCCGACCTCGATCACGAACTGGCCCTCGACCTGCTGGCGGCCCCACTGGGCTTCCGGCTTCTCATCTCGCAGGGCATGATCGACGACGACTACCTGCGCCGCCTCTCTGACGTTACTGTTGCCGCGCTCAAGGCGAGCAGGAGATAAAACTCTTCCGCCCGTCCCCGGCACGATTGTCGCTGCACCGCGCTAACGTCCCGGGCAGGACACGCGGCGGCGGCACGCGCCGTTCGCCGTGACGGGGAGTCGTTTGCGCCAAGATATGGGGCAGGCGCAGTGGGCGGAGGAGGCCAGCGTGACGGATCTTGACGTGATCGAGATCTGCGCGGGAGCAGGCGGGCAGGCCCTGGGCCTGGAACGGGCCGGTTTCGAGCACGCCCTGGCCGTCGAACTCGACCCGTCGGCCTGCGCCACGCTGCGGGCGAACCGGCCGGGCTGGAAAGTGGCCCAGGGGGACGTCGCGGACCGGGCGGTCTGGGCGCCGGAGGCCTACGCCGGGGTGGACCTGCTGGCGGGAGGCGTTCCGTGCCCGCCGTTCACGGTGGCGGGCCGGCAGCTCGGCGCCACCGACGAGCGCGACCTGTTCGCGTGGGCGGTGGAACTGTGCGGGCGGCTGCGTCCCCGGGCCCTGTTGCTGGAGAACGTCCGGGGGCTCAGCATGAGCCGGTTCGGCGCCTACCGCCAGCACGTGCTGGACCGGCTGCGCGAGCTCGGCTACGTGCCCGGCTGGACGCTGCTGAACGCGTCCGACTTCGGGGTTCCCCAGCTGCGGCCGCGGTCCGTGCTGGTCGCCCTGCAGCCCGGTGACGCCCCCTGGTTCCGCTGGCCCGTGCCCTCCGCGCAGCCCCCGGCGAGCGTGGGCGAGGCGGTCGCCGACCTGATGGGCGCGCGGGGATGGCCCGGCACCGCGCGGTGGGCCCGCCGCGCCCGCACCATCGCGCCGACGATCGTCGGCGGATCCAAGAAGCACGGGGGGGCCGACCTCGGCCCCACCCGCGCCAAGCGGGCCTGGGCCGAGCTGGGGGTCGACGGGCTCGGTATCGCCGACGCACCCCCGGGGCCAGCGGACGACCCGGCCCTGACACCCCGGCTGACCTGCGAGATGGTCGCACGCCTGCAGGGCTGGCAGGACGAATGGGGCTGGGAGTTCACCGGCCGCAAGACGGCCCGGTACCGGCAGGTCGGCAACGCGTTCCCGCCGCCGGTCGCCGAAGCGGTCGGCGCCGCGATCCGGCGCGCCCTGCGGCACGAGGGCGACCCGTACCCCCCAGCCGACGACACCGCGCATCTGCACGATCCGGTCTTCGCGGTGCTGCGGGCCCGCGACACGTTCCTGACCGCCCCGCAGATCGCGGCGGCCGTCCGGGCCGAGGCCGCCGCGCGCGGGACTCCGGGCGCCGCGCTCAGCCGGCCCGCCGTGCTGCGCAGGCTGGCCGATCTCGAGCGTGACTTCCACGTCGAGACGGCGGTGTCCCGCGACGGCACGGCCTACCGGCTGGGTGAGTTCAAGGCCTTCCTCGGCCAGCCGGGTCACGTACGGCACGAACGGTTCAGCTCGGCCCGGGCCCGGATCAGCTGAGCCGACGCTGGCGGCGCGCCCGCCACGGGGCTGACCGTCCTCTACCTATGGGGAACGTAACGGGCACGGTGGAAACGAACGGAGCCGCGTTCACCTGCTACACGTCAAGCTCGGCCTTGACCTGTTCCCAGGGTATGGACTCGGCAGGCTCATCCATTGCGGCGTCTGCCTCAGCAGCGTCCTCGGCGTCCTCAGCAGCGCGCAGAGCGTCAAGGACGGCTTCGGGGACGATGGCGGCCACGCGCTCACCGTGAACGGTGAGATGGGTGATAACGCCGCGGCGAGCCAGTTCGACGGCCTGCTCGACGGCGGGGCTGCTGACCGGAAGGTCATGCGCGGGCTCGCTCATGCCAGCAAGTGTAGACACGCCGTACCAGCTAAGCCGCGCCAAAGCATGGGCATGGAAGCGCCGGAGGCCGCCTCATGTCTGGAGAAATCGACCGATTAGTCTTCGCCCGAGATCGCCCTCATCGATGAGAGCGGGTGACAGGAATCGAACTCCCACTATCAGCTTGGAAGTGGTGAACGGCTGGCTCCTGGCAAGCTACCGCGCGGGTAGATGGTCGTCTGGGTTTCTCCGCGAGTGACCGTAAGTTTCCTCGAGTAACCGTCCTATTGGGCACGTGAAGGGCACGGTTTCGATGGCGAGTCTAGGGTCGCCTGTCATTTGCCTTGACGAGGGAAGCAGGTCCGGCAAGGCGGAGAAGCTCGTCTTGGAGTGAAGCTGCGAATCCCGTTGGCACCGTGGCCATGAACATCACTACGCACTAAAATGTGCCAAGTTGTAACCATACGTGCCCAGGGCTGGCGTTCAGTTCCGGTAACGCCACTGCTTGGAGGGTCGATGGCCGCGATCAGCGACGTGATCATTACCTGTGTCATCGGCTTCCTCGTCATTGCCGGCCTCTCACTAACGCTCGCGAAGACCCCGGCGACTCCCCCGTTTGCCCGGCGCGCAGCCGCCTCTGGCGGTGTGCAACTGCGCCAGGACCCTAACGCCCACTTCCTTCAAGACCGGGGCTTCCTGTTCCGCAGGCGTACCTGGTTTACCGGGACATGCTGCCCGCCTATCCGCCTCGATGGCTCCAAGTACAGCCAGCTCGCAGCGGTTCAGGGACAGCAGCCAGTGCCAGTTGCCCGGTCAGGTTCCCGCGTCTGGTGGTGGTTCGAAGGTTCCTTCTACTGGGAGTCAGGCAGCTATTCAGAGCGGGACGTCAAGGCGCTGGTACGAGACCGTCAGCGCCGAGCCACTCAGCGCCTGGACCGAGCTCACATGCTGCTTAACATCGATGAAGGCCGACAGCAACCTCCACGCGGGCAGCGGCAGCCCATTCTCCGTGAAGTTCGCCGAGCCGTCTTCGACCGAGACGGCGGCCGGTGCGTAGAGTGCGGCAGCCAGTTTGACCTTCAGTATGACCACCTAATCCCGGTTGCCCTGGGCGGGGCGACTACGGCCGAGAATCTGCAATTGCTCTGCGGCCAGTGCAACCGCGCGAAGGGCGCTGATCTGTAGCGTTCACCTCAACTTTTTCCGGTCTTGAGGGTGCGGGTGAACGCCCGCCAGCTTTCGCGGCTGAACGCCAGCGCCGGGCCCCGGGGGGCGGTGCTGTCGCGGACAGCCACGACGCGGGGGCGGTGCCCACCTCGACGCAGGTGTTGCCGCCGTTGGCGGAATAGGTGCTCTTGCGCCAGGTGGCGCGGGTCAGGTCCATGTCTCCATCACTTCCGCGATCAGCTTCACCGAGGCGGTCATGACCGCCGGCCCGATCCCACCCGCGCCATCCGCCGCCGTCCGCCAGGCTGCGGCGCTGCGGGCCGCGTTCCCCGGCTACGCCGTCAACGTGCTCACGCGTCCAGGCGGCACGCCCCGCTTCGAGGTGGTCAGCCGCGACGGCGGCAGCCCATACTGCCTGATTTCTGCCGATGCCGACGAGATCTGGCAGGAACTGCAGAACAGCTGACCGGCTGCTTACTGACCTGCCAGAACGGCGGGAACGCTAGCCGCCCACCCATCCGGAGCAACCGGTGCTGCCGCTCACTCGGCTCCCGCCCTCGGCGGTAACCGCACCACCTGCGACGATGCGTGTTTGGGTTTGACGCGTCTCCCTATGTAACGCTGAGAACGCTATATAGCGCTGAGAACGCTGCCCGAATGGGGTGGGCCGCCCCGGCGCGGGCGGGCGGCGGGGTCAGCTGGCCTGGCGGTAGCGGTCGAGGATCGCGGCGCGCAACGGGGCCGCGGACGAGCCGAGCGCCGACAGGATGACCGGGACGGCCCCGTTATTCATGCTGAGCAGGGCAAGCGCGATGTGCTGCACCCCGATGGAGGTGTCGCCCAGGGCCACCGCCTCACGCAGCGAGAGTTCCAGGCTCTTCTTGGCCCGGGGCGTGAACGGGATATGACCCCGCCGCATGGGGGGCCCGTCCAGCAGTTCCCCGTTACGCGCGACGGTGGGCAGTAGCCGGGCGTTGCGGGCGGGCCGCCGGAGCCGGGACCGCAGGCCGCCCCGCCGGCGGCTCCGTCGCCCCGGGACCGCACGGGCCAGCGCATCCGGGCCGAACGTCGCCTCGATCCGGCTGCGCACTATATCCAGGTCGATTCCGATGGCGGCCAGCGCCTCACGATCGAGAACGTTGAGCAGGTCAGCGGGACGGCTGGGCGGCGCCGCCCCGACCAGCCGGATGACCTCGGCCCGGGCCCGTTCGGGAGTTACATCATGCTCGCGCAGGACGGCGGCGGCCGGCTCGTCGGCGGCGAGCACGGCCAGCAGCAGGTGCTCACAGCCGATGAAGCCGTGGCCGAGCTGGCGGGCCTCCGACTGGGCCCGGACGACGACCTGGCGGGCACTGTCCGTGAAGCGCTCGAACATCATCGCCTCCCGGTCCGCCGGCCGTGCTTGCGGTGCACGGTCTGCTTGGTGACCCCCAGCCGGCTGGCGATGTCCTGCCAGGACCAGCCCAGTTCCCGCGCGTTTTCGACCTGGAGGATCTCCAGCCGTTCGGTGAGCGCCCGCAGGGCTGCCACTGCGCGCAACCCGACGTCCGGATCGTTGCTGGCGGCGCCCTCGGCGATTTCCAGAGTGGTTTCCATGGCCGTCAGCATAAGCTGACGGCCGATCTCTCGTCAACATATGCTGACGGTCGGGGCGGCTCAGGGGACGCGGCTCAGGGGGACGCGGCTCAGGGGGACGCGGCTCAGGGGGACGCGGACCCGGCCGGCAGGGTGACGCCGGCGTGGGCCCAGGGCCGGGTGAACCCCACCACCTGGGACAGGCCGCCCGCGGACGAGGGCGTGCCGTAGGTGGAGATCCGGATCGGGAAGCCGGTCGCGTAGGCCTCGATCATCTTGCCGCCGCCGATCACCAGCCCCACGTGCCCGGGACTGGTGGGAGTCCCGTCGGAGCCCGCGAAAAACACCAGATCACCCGGCTCGACCTGGCTGGCCGGGACTTTCGGTCCCCAGGCCCACTGGTCCTCCGAGGTCCGGGGGATGTCCACGCCCGCGGCCTGGTAGGCCATCATGACCAGCCCCGAGCAGTCGAAGGCGTCGGGGCCGGTGCCGCCCCAGAGATACGGCTTGCCGATCTGCTTCTGGGCGAAGGCGATCGCGGCGGACACGACCTGGTTCGGCACCGTTGTCGACGACCCGCTGATCACCGTGCCGGCCAGCTGGACGCACGCCGCCGTGCTGGCGGCCGGGCTGCCCACCGACGGCGCGACGGAAAAGCCGCCACTGGCGTAACTGCTGGCGTAGTTCTGGACCGCCTGCACGTAGGAGTCCAGGTGGTTGTAGGCGAAGATGGCGGCCGAGGCGCTGGCCAGCACGCCGTGCGCGAGCAGGTACTTCGCGGTACCCGCGATAGCGTCGGCGGGATCATAGACGCTGGCTGTCCCGTCGCCGTCCTCGTCGGTCGCCACCCCGTTCACAACCTCGCTGGCCGGGTGCACGGGCGCGCCGCCCCAGGAGTTGCCGGCCGCGCCGCCGATGCCGATCTGCATCGGTCCCGCCGCACCGAACGCGTTGGACCCGCTGTGCACGCCGGGCAGGGTGGTGCGGCCGTTGTCGCTTTCCACCGTGCCGATCCCGGCCAGGATGACCCAGGGCACGCCGTACTGCTGGCCGACCTTCTGATACCAGCTGAGGTAATTGGACGGGATCGAATTCTTCGCCTGCCCGCTGACCTTGGACTGCAGGGCGCTCTTGGCCTGCTGGGCGGAACCGGAGCAGCCGAAGCCGCCGGTACCTGCGGAGAACAGCAGGCTGGAGCCGCCCACGATCATCGGGATGGTCAGGAAACCCATCAACAGCAGCGCCGCCGCGCCGATAATGCCGATGACGACGATCTGGCTGGCGCCGCCGTCCCGCGCGGGCCGTCCGCCAGGCCGGCCATGTTGTGTTCTGCTCTGTCTGTCCGTCCGCCCCCGGCCCCAGCGGCCGGTCATATATCGACTCCCGTCAATTGTTGCCTGCCGAGGCAGGTTCGATGTCGTAGACCTGCCATGAGCTGCCCTGGCCGCTGACCGTGACCGCGTACTGCGCGCTGCTGGTGGCCGTGCCGTTGGTCCCGGTGAGCTTCTGGGTGGTGGCGACCACGAACGTGATGCTGGACGAGCCGAAGGTGCGGATCGAGCTGATTGTGGCGGTGCCCGAGGAGACCTGTTTCTGGCTGGTCCTGGTCTGGGCGACGCCCAGGGTGGAGAAACCGTTCTTCAGCGTCTGGCTGAGCTGGCTGGTGATCAGGCCGTTCATCGGCGCCACGTAACCGGCCGCGGTCTCGGTGTAGGTGAAGGTGTTGTAGTCGGTGGCGACCCGCGTGGTGACCGCGGCCGCCTGGGCCAGTTCCTGCTCGGTGAACGGCAGCCACTGGTAGATGTCGACACTGGAGGAACCCGTCGGTGACGGCACGGGCGCCGCCGAGGGCGACCCGGCCGCCTGCGCCTTGGTGGACGGCGAGACCGACGGCGAGGGGGATGTGACCGGATGATTGCCGCCCGGCGAAGCGATCAGATACGCGCCGAGCCCGGCCAGCACCACGACGACCACGGCGAACAGTGCCTTCTGCTGGCCTGCGGACAGGTCCATAGCGCTGTGCTACTTCCTGCGCCGTACCGGGCGGAGCCAGAAGGGCAGCGGCGCCTCCGGGGGCTCCGCCCCGCCGCCGTCGCGCCCGTTGCCGGAGCCTGCCGGGCCTGAACTCCCCGGGCCTCCGGGGCCTACCCGGCCGGCCGATGGGCCGGACCATCCCGACGTATCACGGGCCCGGGCCCGGTCACCGCCGGACGGCGCCCGGCCCGCGCTGCGGGCGCTTCCGCTTCGGGCGCTTCCGCTGCGGGCCGAACCCGGTGACCGGGAGCCGCGTACCGGGGCCGCCGGGCTCTCCGGTGACTCGGGGGCACGGGTGCGTCCCGCCCAGCCGCCGGAGGGCCGGATCGGGCCGGGCTGCCAGCGCGGGCGTGCCGTCGCCCCGGACCATGGACCACTGGCCGGACCGCTGATGCGCGGACCGCTCCCGCCACCGGAACCGTTACCGCCGGAACCATTCCCGCCGGAACCGCTCACGCCGGGACCGCTCCCGCCGGAACCGTTGCGGGACGGCGCCGGGCGGCCGCCGAAGGTGGGCGGCGAGGCCGGGGGCGGGGCCGCCGGGGCCGGGCCGGACGAGGCCGCAGGCCGGGACGGCCGGGCACCGCCGGCCGATCTTCCCGCCGTGGGCCACCAGGATCCGCCGGAACGGGACGTGCCGCTGCTGCCTCCCGCCGCGGCCGCGGGTCCCGCGCGCCCGGCCGGCGCCGCGGGCTGGCCGGCGGACGGGGCGGGCGTGACGCGCACGGCCGAGCCCGGCCGGGGCGGGGCCTCGCCGCTGCGTGCCGCCGCACCCGCCTGCGCACCGGTGCGCGACCAGCCGGACGCCGGTGCGCCTTCGGCGGCTCCGGCCCGGGGCGGCAGATTCAGCGGCGGCGCCGAGCGCCGTCCGTCGTCGGCGTCCCCGGGCGAGCGCTTCGCGCGCTCGGCCGTGGCAGGCCGGGCCTGGCTGGCCTGCGCGGCCGGATCGGCGTCCGGCGGCGCGCCGTCCGCACCGGCCCGGACCCGCGCCGCGGCGTCGTCGGGCACGCCGCCCTGCGCGCCCGCGCCCGCGCCAGCGCCAGCGCCCGCGGCCTGGGCGGCGGCCACCTTGCTGGCCGCGGCGCCCGCGCTGACCGCCCCGGCCGCGCCGACGACACCGGCCGCGAGCGCCGCCGCCTCGCCGGGATTGCGCCGGGCCCACCGGCCGACCCGATAGGCCGCGACACCGGGTACCGTCGCCGTCGCGGTGTCCCGCGTCACTCGCCGGAAGGTCGTGCTGGCCTGGCGCAGGCTGATGTCGGCGCGTTCCTGCGAGCCGATGACGCCGTAGCCCACCGCGGAGAACAGGTGCTGGAAGGGCTTGCGGTAAATGAAGACCGCGACGGTGACCAGGGCGATCATGAGGATCTTCAGCGCCCACGGCAGCACCGCGTCGCTGGTGCCCATGATGAGCGAATAGGCGTACAGCAGCACGCTCAGGGCCAGCGCGACCGCCACCTGTTTCATCAGGACGCCCACCAGCATCTCGAACCAGCGGATTGCGATGATCCGGCCGAAGCCGGGATGGGTACCGATGATCAGGAAGAACGGGCCCGCGATGAGCAGCAGCAGGAAACCGAGCTTCAAGATGATCAGGGTGAGCGCGATCAGCAGGATGAGCAGTCCCGCCACCAGCGCCGCGAAGAGCGCGGCGAACCCGATCTCCAGCCGTGTCGTCCACTGATTGCCCTGGAAGAGCGCGTAGACCGAGGGGTTGTTCTGCTGCAGGCTGTTCGCGATTCCGTTGTAGGTCGCCTGCTTGGCCTGGATGAGGTCGGACGAGGGTTGCTCGTTGGCCGCGATCGCCTGGGCCCACAGCAGCTGCCGGCCGTAGGTGTTCACCACCGTCTGCGGTGCCTTCGCCGAGGTGGCGTACTGGGTCGTGCCCAGCTCGCCGTCCAGCCACGGCTTGCAGACCAGCACCGCCCACAGTTCGTTGGCGTTGCTGTCGACGAGCCCGTTGCTGGCGGTGAAGCCGAAGTTGCCGGAGGGCGCCTGCGGGTCGCCGCCCTGGACCGGGACGCAGTTGCTGCCGCCGGGATTGGGCAGCTTGGCGAAGGCGACGTTCAGCACCTGCGTAACGCCGTTGGATACGGTCGTGCCCACGCCGGTGAAGTCGGCGGGCCGGCCGATCAGCCAGATGGCTGCGGCGCACGCCACCACCATCCAGAGCGTGCCTTCGATGGCCCGGGTCGCCCGTTTGCGCACGAGCCCGTTCCAGGCCAGCCAGATCGCGCCGAGGATGATGACCGGCGCCAGGTACGGGAAGTAGATCGCGTTGCCCAGCGCGCTGATCAGCCGGTCCACCACGCTCTGCAGCCAGTTCAGGATGCCGTTGCCGGCCGCCGACTGGTACACGGTGATGGTGACGCGGTCGATGGATTTGGCCGCGTCGAAGACCATGCCGGCCACGTTGTTGCCGATCAGCGAGGTCATGTCGGAACACTGCAGGCCGTGCGCGGCCCAGAACTGCCCGGCGACCCCGTAATTGTCGTACAGGGTCTGCCCCGACGCGACCCCGGCCGGCGGCTGGATCAGCGCGTCGATCCCCCCGGTGGCAGCCTCCGGCTGCGGGATGGACGGCTGGCAGACGTTGTTCAGATCGCCGATGATGCCGCTCGACCCGGCCGAGCACAGCCCCAGCAGGCCGCCGATGTCCCCGATGCCTGGCACGGAGCAGACGCCGCCGGCGGGCGCGTCCGGGCGGCTGGGAGCGTGCGCCGCGGTGAGCACCGCCTGCACGCCGGGGCCGGCGGTGCCCGGGGAGACGGCACCGGCGGTGCCCGGGAGGACAGCGCGGGCGGGGACGGTGTGGGCGGGGACGGCGGACGTGACGGCCACCTGGACCGCCGTCGGACCGGAACCCGCCGCGCCCGCTGAGCCCGGCACGCCCATGGCCCAGACGGGGACGGCCATAATCGCACCGATCGCGATCAGCAGCCGGGCCGCCCAGCGCAAGGAGGATCTGGCCATCTGGGGGGCTCCTGTTGAGCTTCGTCGTATGGTCACTGACGTGCCTCGCCCGCGGTCTCCCGGGCCGGGCGGCCGCCATCGTCCGCTGCGTCCTGCGATCCGGGGCCGTCCTCCGGATCCGGCCCAGGCCCGGCCGGCCCCGGGGCGGCTGGCCCTGGACCGGCCTGCCCGGGACCGGTCTGCCCGGGGACGGCTGGCCCCGTGCCGCCAGGCGCCGGCGGCGCAGCGGACCCCGGGGCCGGGACGGACCCCGAGGACCCTGCCGGGGGGGCCGGGGGCCCGTCGCCGTCCGGGACGCCGTCGCCGGCGCGCGGCGCCTCGTCCGGCCGGGACCGGGTCGGGTTCGTGTCCAGCCAGCGCTGCAGCTCGTCGGACGCCAGGTCGATGCCTATCCGGCCCGCGCGCCCGTCCAGGTCACGGAAGATCGATTCGCCGTTGCCGAGCCCGCGCAGGACCGCCTTATGCTCCTCGGAGGCTTCCACGCCCAGCAGCGACAGCACGCTCTCCACCTCGGTCCGTTCCGACGAACGGAACGCGAAGACGCTGGAGATACAGTTCGTGACCTGCTCGTTCAGCAGGTCCCTGGCGTTCTGCGAGACAAGGATCAGCGCGGTGTTCCTGGACCGGCCCATCCGGGACACCTCCGGCACGAGCTTCGCGCCCTCGGGCGTGGCGGTGATGGCCCAGGCCTCGTCGAGGAAGATCGCCTTGGGCTGCCGCCGGTCCATCCCGTTCAGCAGCCGGCGCGCGAACTGCGACACCAGGTAGAGCAGCGCCACCGACAGCCGCTGCTCGTAGGAGTAGTCGTCCCGGCTGATCCCGGTGTCCGGCAGGGTCAGGCCGCCGAGCGTGAACACCGTGGTCCAGCCCTCCGCGTCGACCTGCTGGTTGCCGGACGGCGCGAAGCACAGCCGGGCCAGCCGCATCTCGGAGATGGACCGCATCACGTGGCCGAGGTTCTTCGACGCCGGATCACCAGCCTGTTCCAGGTGCCGGACCACCTTGCCCAGGCTCGGCCGCGGCCCGGCCGCGACCGCGCCAACGGCCTGGATCATCGCGCTCTCGCGTTCCTCGCTCATCCTCGGCAGCAGCAGCCGCAGCGTCTCCGTGGCCATGGTCCGCTTCGTGGCCAGGTCGTCGCCGAAGGAGAAGGGATCGAGCAGCCCGGGCGCCGCCGAGCCCAGGGACAGCACCCGTGCCCGCCGGCCGCGCGCCTGCAGCAGCCGGACCAGCGACGTCGCGTCGCCCTTGGGGTCGATCACCGCGACCGTCGCCCCGCGCAGCGCGAGCTGGTAGATGAGCAGCAGGGCGAGCGTCGTCTTCCCGCCACCCGGCTCCCCGGTGATCGCGATGGCCGTCGGCCGGTTGCGCGCGACGGCCAGGAGCGGATCGAAATGCACGATGGCCCGGGCCCGGCCGAGTGTCTCGCCGATGTACGGGCCGATCCAGCCGACTCCTTCGGCGATCCGGTCACCCAGGTCCACGGTGGCGGTCGGCATGCCGCCCGCGATCGTGTACAGCGGCTGCCGCTGCAGGTAGGAGCTGAGCCGCATCCGGTCGCCGGGCAGCGATTCACACAGCAGCGAGAACTGATCCCCGGTCGAGTTAACGATGTCGATCCCGATGTCCCGGTAGTGCTCGACGACGGCCTCGACGCGGCGGATGCACAGGCTCCGGGTGGGCGCGGTCACGATGAGGCGATGCCACCCGTAGACGAACGGCAGGCGTTCCTTGGTGATGCCGTGCTCCAGCATGCGCGCCGCCGCGATCTGCTCCGCCAGCGCGATCGGCGCCTCCACTCCGGCCTCCCTGATGTGCGCGTCCATGTCGCGCGCGTGAGCCAGGCGGCGGCTGACGTCCTTACTCGCCTTCGCGGGCGGGATCAGCCGCATCCGCGAGCTGACCTCGACCGGGAACGGCAGCGAGTCCGCGAAGTGCAGCCACGGTTCCCCGTCCGGGAACGCCATCACGTCGGGGAACCGGGAGAAGGACAGGTACGCGGCGTACGAGTCACCGCCGCCGTACTCCAGCTGGAGCAGCGTGCGGCCGTTGTGCACCTGCCCCTCGAAGAGCCCCTCGATCTCGCCGGCGCCCCAGGTCCGCCGCTTGGTGGCCGACGGCGGCGGATCGCCGAGGGAACCCATCAGGGCGTGCCGCAGCAGCCACGCCAGCTCGTCCGAGGTCGCGTGCCGGGCCGCGAGCGCGCTGGCGGCCAGGGCCCGGCCGACCCGCTCGGCCTGGTCGGTCCATTTGGTGGTCTCGGCGGACCCGACGGCCTCGTCCTCGATGCCCAGCTTGCGCTCGCCGCTCTGGTACAGGGAGATGAACTGGGACAGCACCCCGCCGGACAGCTGGGCACGCATGCCGCGCTGGCCCAGCCGGACACCCAGGTAGATCTCCTTGCTCCAGAAATCCTTGGTCCAGACGTGCTGGTAGGACTCATCCAGATACTCACGCCAGCCCGCTCCCCCGTCGGAGGTGGCATCCAGGCCGGTGGCCCAGTCCGCGGCCGGGTAGGACCGGTGCGCGATCCGCAGGTGCACCTCGGCGTCGGGCATCCGGATGGCGGCCAGCGCGACCGTGATGTTCGTGGCCAGCGCCTCGCGTTCCTCCGGCGTCGTGAACTCATAAGAAACGGACGGCAGCCGGAAGTACGCCCACGCGTGCGTGTCGGTCAGCAGGATCCGGTCATCGAAATACCGGATGTCGAGCCGGCTGCTGCCCTTCGTCCGACTGCTCAATGCAGAACCTTCCGGGGAACGGGGGCCGCAGCCAGGCCCGCGACGAGCACTCCAGCGAGCGCGGTGTAGGCGTGCCGGGCCTGCGGCCGCAGCGCGGACACGCCGGGCGCGCCGTCAGCCAGGATGTCATCCCAGGGAATCCGGACGATCGCGCGGCAGCGCCCGCGCGCGACGGCCTCCGCCTGCTCGACCTCACCCATGCTCGCCTTGCTCACCCCATTGACCACGGTCACCGCGCGGGCGGCGAGGTCGCCGTGGCCGTTGACGCCCAGCCACTCCTGCGTCATCGCCAGCGATCTCGGCGCGTCCCGGCTGGCCGGGGCGACGAGAACGAGCTGATCGGCGATGCCCAGCACCCGTGTCACTTCGGCGGCCCCCGGGTCGAGCATCGTCAGAGCGTAGTACCGCCCGGCGCGCTCAGCGAGGCGGGGATAGCCCCGGTCAGCGGCCATCGCGGACTCCCCCGGATCGGCGTCTGAGGTGATGACGTCGAACCTGGCCCCGGTGGCCGGCCGGGCCGGATCCGCGTCGCTCGCGGCCGGGCCCGGGTAACCGGGCGAGGCCGGCTCCGGGTGGCCGGGCGGGGCCGGTCCGGGTGGCCGGGCGGGGCCGGCTCCGGGTGGCCGGGCGGGGCCGAGCCCTCCAGGAACGCCGCCACGGTCAGCGCGGGCGCGCTCTGCGCCTGCCGGCTCAGCGACCCGCGCCCGGGGTTGAGGTCGATGGCGGCCACGGGAACGCCGCGCAGCGCGGCCAGCAGCTGGCCCGTCATCAGCGCGGTCACGGTCTGGCCGGCTCCGCTGGTGCAGCCCAGGAACACGATGCGGCGCGGGCCGGCCAGCGGGAGCCGCGCCCGGTCCCGGTCGAGCGTCTGCTGGTCCCGCTTGCCGGGGCCCTGGCCACCGGGGACCACCCGGACACGGCGCTGCCAGCTGTCGATCCGGTCGGCCGCCGGCCCGCTGAGAGCCCGTTCGATCGACGGGACCGGGCGCCGCGGCTGCTCCGGCACAACCGGTATCGCGGCGGCGGGCAGGTCCCGCGTGCTGGCTGGGGCCATGTCCGGCGTACTGGACGCCGGGGCGTTCCCGGCGCTGGCCGGGAGCACGGGAGGGGTGCCGGGCGCGGGGGCGTCCTCGGCGTCGGCTGGGGCGCGGGGCGCGGGGGCGTCCTCGGCGCTGGCTGCGGGCAAGGGAGGGGTGCCGGGCGCGGGTGCGTCCTGGAACACGTCCGGGATGCCGGCGCGGGGCACGTCCTGCGTGCTGGGCGCCAGGGCGTCCTGGATGGCAGGCGCGGGCACGTCCACGGCGGGCACGTCCACGGCAGCTGCGGGCACGTTCACGGCGGGCGCAGGACTGGCCGCGGCGGGCGCAGGACTGGCCGCGGCGGGCCGGCGGGCGCAGGGGGCGCAGGACTGGCCGCGGCGGGCGCGGGGCCGGCGGGCGCAGGGGGCGCAGGACTGGCCGCGGCGGGCGCGGGGCCGGCGGGCGCAGGACTGGCCGCGGCGGGCGCGGGGGCGGCGGGTACATCGGCGGTTCCGGGCGGGCTGGCCTCCTCCCGGGCGGGTCCGGATGGGCCGGCCGGCGGCAGGACGTGTGGCTGGCCGCCGGGCACGGCACGGTAACCGGGGGCGCCCGGGCCGCGCCGCCGGGAAGAGGGCCGGCCCCAGAGCGGAACGGCCGAGGGACTCTGCGTCCCCTGCGTCTCGTGCGACACCTCGATGGGGGGCGGCGTTATCGGCAGCGGGCCTCGCGGCGCGGGAGCGGCGTCCGCTGGATCGCGCAGCACCCGGCCCGGAATCGCCGGGCGCCGGGCCGGGGAAAGGCCCCCCGGTTCGGCCGGTGACCCCGGCCGGCCCGGCGTGGCCCAGCCGGAGCCAGCCCGGTATGGGCCGGCCTGTTCAGCCCGGACCCGGACGGGGGCGGAGCAGGCCCGCGCGCCGTCACGGACCTGAACACCTCGCGGGCCCGCACGGAACTGCTCTGCGGGCAGCCCGGCGTCCGGCCAGGCGGCTGGCCCGTGGGCCGGCCGCGGTGCCAGGGGCGGCCGGTCCTGCCCGCCCCGCCAGGCCTTCCGGCCCGCGCCGGGAGCCCGGTCCGGTCCTGGGGTCCCACCCGGTCGGGCGCGGCCGGGCAGCGTGGGTGCCCGCTCCCCGGCGGCACGGGCCGCCAGGGCGAGCGCCATGGACCGCTCGGCGGCTTCAGCGGCCGCGGTCGGCGCGCGGTGCCACACCCGGGCGTAGACCCGGATGCCGTCTTTCTCTGACAACGGCTTGAGGCGGCACCAGGTACGGGGCTCGCCAATGTAGCGGAGCTGGGACACCAGCAATTCCGGCAGCCGCTTATTCTCCAGCACCGGACGGGTGATGAGCCAGGTCAGAACGCCCGGCGGAAGGACATACAGGAAGAAGAGATTGTGGTTGAAGGGCACGCCGATAGCCGCGAGCACACCAACATAAGGAATCGTGACGCCACAAAAAACGGCAATCCAGCTGATCGGAAGCGGCATCGGCAAGCGGAAATCGTAGAGCTTGTAGAGGCGCTTCTCAATTCGCCAGATGTTCGTATATGTGGGCAGGTCCACGAAGTGCGCTCCTTTGGCCGTGACGGGGATCGCGGCGTTACGGTGGCTAGTGAACTCCGAGCGCGTTGGTAATTCCCGTGGCCAATGCCTGCACGATGCCGGGCGTGTAGAAAACGATCGCTATCAGCACGGCCAGCACAATGAACTGGACGAACCTGGTGATCTCGCGGGTGAAGAGGAAGAAGAGCGCGACGATCCCCACGATGCCGAGGAACAACGGCCCGAACAGCCCCTGGAGGTAGGTAACGAGGCCCTGGGTGCTGAGGGCCACCGCCGGGTGCGTGGCCAGGAGATGCAACGCCATAACTCTTCCCTTCCGGGATCTTCAGGCACCTGCCCGGTGGCCGGTACCTGCCAGGCGGCCGGCGACAGCCGTGCCGCGCTCACACTAGGGCACCCCGTGCCGGCCAGGCACAAGGGCTGCCCCTCGTCCTCCCCCAGGAAATACGTCGGATGGGCCCGGTATGGTTCACCATCCCGGGCCCCGCATCCGGGAGCAGCGGCGCGGAAGCCGGCGCCTGTCATGCTCCCCCCGTCTGCTGATTCCCCTGAACCGACGCTGCTATATCGTGCACATACCATTTGCCACCCGTGTCGATGACGGTCATGTCGTACGTCATCTCCAGCTTGCCCGGGCTGTTTCCGCCTGCACCGGACAGCTGCCATACGACGGTCGCCGTGATGTTCCGGGTCGCGCCACCCGACGGCACCGTCAAATTGGATATCCCCGCAAACGACAGGGCACCGCCCAGCCCGGAAACCGAGGCACCGGGAGCGAGGAAACGATTCAGCGTGGCGGCGTCCCCGCTCGCGTACGCCTGGAAGAAGGGCGGCAGCTGCGCGCTGAGCGCGCTCTCCGCGGCCGGATCCGACGTCACAGCGGCCGGCGAGGGCGGGGCCGCCTGCGGCGGCGCCGCCAGCCAGGCAGGCTCGCCGGGCACGACCAGGCCGCCGTTCGCGGCGTAGATCGGCACGCCCAGCTCCATCAGCTGGCCGTTGACGCTGGCCAGCAAGGTGACGATCGCGTGCGTGCCGTCCTGAACGCTGATCCCGGAGACCTGTTCGGAGTCCAGCTTGAGGGTGCCGGAGCCGTCCCAGCCAAGTTGCGGATCGGCGCTGCTCAGGGAGCTCGGCAGGTAGGCCGCCAGCTGCTGGGCACGCTGGTTCGCGGTGGCGGCACTGAAGTTCAGGTACACGGCGCCGAACTGCATCGCGTACGCCTCGGCCAGCGTCACGGGAAACTGGCCGTTCCCGCTGCCCGCAGGCGAGGAACCCGAGCCACCGGAGCGTGATGCCGGAGTCTCGTTGAGGATGATCGCGGAAATACCCCGGTACCCGATGATGAGCAGGACAGCCCACAGCACCGCCCGGAGGGTCCAAACCAGCCACCGGCCTCCGCCGCCGCTCCATGAGCGCGACTGGCGGGGCCGCCCGCCGCCCGATTGCCCCGGTGCACCAATATCCATCTCCGGGCTATCAGCGTACACAGCCGATCGCGCTGCGTCATCTACGCCCGAACCGCGAACCATCACACCTCCGCCCACTCCGCGTTGGGCTCCGCTACGGCTGACGCCACCCCGCCGACCTTAAGGCCCATTGTGCGCCACAAAAGCCTTACACGGGGAGACGCCGTTGGCGAGTCTTAGCCCGCACTCGAAATAGCTTAAATAACCAGGGATACGGCGATGTGCGGAAACAACAACACGCGTAAACGCTGGCTCAAGACCTCACCTCAGCCGACTGAAACGGAATGACCCTCCGGATCACGACAATGGCCTCTGAACTGCGGAAATGCCGGGCTGCTAGCCGGATCGCCGACACGGGCGTCTTGGCCCGGCAGGACGGCCGCCGCAGGCCTGACAAAAAGGGCCGCACGCGGCACCTGGCGCACGCGCAATCAGATCTGCCAACCTTCTGCTGCGCTGATCGAGCCTATATTCGAACTCTATCTCGTTCATCGATAATACGTTCGATGTCAAGCCGCCGCAAGAGGGCCGGAACGGCGGCCCGCGTTCTGCGCCGTCATGGCCACCGCGGCTGCCGTGACGGGCCGCGCCCAGCCTCACGGCAGCGGCCGGAGATGGGTGCGCTGCCCGTCATGGTCGAAGATACACAGGATCTCCGCCGGACCGTCATGTGCCCCAAAGGCGTGCGGGATCATGGTGGAGAACTCGGCCGCCTCTCCGGCCTCGACCGTAATGGCCCGCTCGCCCAGCAACAGCACGAGAGTGCCCGATAGCACGGTGAACCAGTCCTGGCCGGGATGGACCTTCAGCTCACCGGTGCCGGGCCGGGGTACCGGCCTGGTGATGCGCATCTTGGCCACGATGACGCCGTGCGGCCCCGGCCGCCGGCAGCATCCAGGTGGTGACCCGCGCGTCCTCGTCCCTGCACCACCTGGCAGATCCCGATCGCGTCCTCACCCAGGTGTCCGGCGCGCTGTGTCCCGGCGGGCTGCTGGCGGTGCTCGAGATGGATTCCTTCCCGCGCTTCCTGCCCGACGACCTCGGCCTCGGCCGCCCCGGGCTCGAAGCACGCTGCCATGCTGCCCTGGCCGAGCAGCGGGCGGCCGAGGTACCCCAGCTCGGATCGGACTGGGGCCCTCGCCTGTCCCGGGCCGGGTTCACTGTTGAGGCCGAACGCTCCTTCGCCATCGCCCTGACCCCGCCCCTTCCCCCCGCCACCGGCCGTTACGCGCAGGCCTCCCTGCACCGTATCCGGCCCAGCCTTGACGGCCGGCTGAGCGCCGGCGACCTGGCCACGCTCGACACCCTCATCGGCAGCGACGGGCCCGACGGCGTCCGGCAGCGCGACGACCTCACCGTCCGCGCCGCGCGGGCCGGATGGCTGGCCAGGCGGCCCTGAGCGGCTCAGCGCTCAGACGTTGAAAGCGGAACGTCCGCCGACCGGGCCGGACATCCGCCCCACCTGCCACAGCCCGACCTATCCTCGGCCTGACCTGGGAATACAGCCTGTTGGCTGTCGTTGGGCTGAGACGGGCGGGCGCCTGGCACGGCTCGCCGTCGCTGCGGCGGGCGCCGCAGCGGTATCGGCCCTTGCGGAGCTTCCGGCCCTCGCTGGGCTCCTCGCGCGCGTGTCGTGGGGTCTGGGGTTTGCGGAGCCGGGCGAGCGCCTGAGTACATTGGTGTCATGACGACAGTGCATGTCCCGTACACCGTCGAGCAGGACGAGGACGGCGTGTGGTGCGCGCATACGTGGCTGGGCTCCAGCGGAGGCGCCAACGGCAACGGCGCCACAGCGGAGGAGGCTGTCGCAGACCTGCGTGAGGCTGTCCGCATGGTCATCGAAGAGGATGGGATCCCGGCCCAGCTTGAGCGGTCGCTGTAAATCTCCATGCAGTGGGTATCTCGCCAGCTCGTGAGCCTCAACGGCATGATTTCGGCTCATCAGTAACAGCCGTCACCGTGGAGGACTCCATGCCCGTTCCCATCTGCCGAACCATTCAGGAGGCGGACGACGCTGGGCGCGAGGTGCTTAGTGACCGTCTGCCGGACCATCGCCGAGGTTGAGGCCGCAGCCGACGCGAACAGCGCCGGGGAGCCGCCGCTCAGCCAGGAAGCGGCCGACTGTGTGGCCGCGATCCTCGCGACCGCAGAGAGCTGTCGAAGCGTGGGGTCGTGACATCTGGCCCCACGGTGCGGCGCAACGCCACTACCGTGGGGTCTTTGCGTTTTCGAACACGGGAGCCTAGGCAATGCCCGAACTGGATTTCATGGTTACTGCGGACTACGTCCGCGCCGAGGCCGGCGTGCTGCACATGATCGCCGCCGGGTTCGATGTGCTGTTCGTACCCTCGGTTCCCGCGGTCCGCCAGGTTGGAATAGGGCTCCGTCTCCTGGTGGACGTAGCCGAGGCTCGCGAGCAGCACCAGGTCACGCTGATCTACCAGGACGCCGACGGCCACCGCCTGATCGAGCTTCACGCCAGCGTGAGGGCGGCGGGCCAAGGGGAGCCGCTTCCGCCGCCGGGCCGGCCGTACGGGGTGCCGATGGCGTTCAACGTGATGCTGCCGATTCCGGCCTACGGTGACTATTCGCTTGAGCTGTACGTCGATGGTGAACAGGTCAAATCCATCACGCTGGCTGCTGTGCCCGTGCCCGCGCTGCCTGGCGTTCCCGGTCATGCCTAGGCCGGATCTGACCCGGCACGTACGCGAGCGGATGGAGGCCCGTGATATCAGCGAGGCCCAGATCTTCGAGGCGCTGGCGCATGAGATTCGCCGCACTCCGGGCGAGCCCGGTACGGTCTGGATTCACGGCACGGTTGCGGGGGGAGAAACATTGAAGGTGTGCATAAGCGTTGACAAGACAGTAGTAATCACCGCAGCATGGCCGGACCGCCGGTGAAGGAGCTGCCCATGATCCGCCAGAGCTTCGATCTCGACGCCAACGCTCTGTACGTCCAGCTGACCGACGAGAAAGTCGCACGTACCGCAGAGATTGATGCGTGCACCCTGGTCGACCTCGGCGTGGACGGCCGCGTCGTGGGCATTGAGGTGATCGCACCGCAGCGCAACTGGCCGCTGGATCAGATCCTGCAGTCCTTCGACGTCAGCCCCGAGCAAGCCTACGAGCTGCGGCTATATCTGCTCAAGCCGGACCGGCTGACCGTCCCCGCGCACCCCGACGCGCGCCTCCCGGTGGCTGTCGGCTGACCGCCCAGCCGCGCCGCCCGCCAGGGAACGGAAAGGGAACGGCATCAAGAGCCAGGGCCGGGATCTCATCAGGTGCGGTAGCCCGGCCCGTACGACCCGGCGCCGGGGATGCCCAACCCCAGTAGCTGTCCAGCGGGTGCGGCGGGTACCGCGGCTGGTAGATCTCGCGGCCGTACTCGCCGACGTCGACCGAGGACACGTCCGGCCTGGTCCACGGCTGGCCCCGCTGCGGTGCAGGCTGCGGGGCGCGCAGCCGCCGGAGGCGCTCCCACTCCGCCGCCTGCTCCTCCGGAGACGGGGGCAGCCAGCCGAACGCCTCGGCGAGCTGCACCGCGACCGCCGCGGCGTTGCCCTCTCGGGCCCGCCAGCTGGCGCGCACGAGCGCCAGCTCGGCGCCCCCCATCGCGTCCCCCCGCACCGCGAGCGCTGTGCTGACCGGTGGCGGCACGTCCGGCAGCGGCTCACGAACCCGGCCGCCCCCGCGGCCACCGCCTGCGCCAGCTGCTCCATGCGCCGCCCGGCGGCCTCCTCCTCCCGGTAGGTGGCGGTGAACTCCTCGGCCACCTCGCGGACGGCCAGGACCGCGGCGCGCTGCCGCTGGCCGGACCGGGCACACACCTCGTCCCGCTCGGCCACCGCGGCGGCCAGCTCGGCGCGGAGCACGGCCAGCTCGCGGCAGCCCTTGATCTCCGCGATCCGCTCATCGATGACGGCCACGCGGCCACGGACCATCTGCGCCGCCGTAGCCGAGTCGTCCGCGTCGGCGCACGCGGACGCGATCCGCGGGCGGAGCGGGGCAGCGTCCCGGCCAGCCTCCAGCGCCGCCAGCCGTTCGGCCTCCAGCTCCATCACAGCCGAACGGCTGGCCTGTGCCCGCTCCTCGTGCACCCCGGCGATACGGTCCAGCTCGCCGCGCTGAGTCTCCAGTTCAGCCAGCTCCGCGGCCAGATCGGCGTCCGCGTGGCCCCCGTCGTCTGGCGTGACCGGCTCGAGGTCCACGGGCACGTCCGGCACCGGCTCCGTACTGTCGCCCCCGGCCTCCGCCTTCGCCGCCAACCGCATACGCAGCCGGTGAGCGCTTCCGGTGCCGACACCCAGCTCTGTGGCCACCTGCCGCTCCGACTTCCCCTGCGCGAAAAGCTCCGCGCCGCGGGTCTCCTGCTCCGGGGTCATCAGGCGACCCTTCCGATCGCGCCCGGGCTGTTGACGACGGCGGTCATCAGCGCATCGATCTCGCCGGCGCGGCAGCAGCGGCAGCGCCCATTGGCACACGGAGATCCGGACCTGGGTCACCCCGGCCGCGCCGTCGACCGCCCGCTTCTCCGCGTCGTACAGGCCGCCGAGGAACTCTGCGGACGCCCGGGCCGCCGCGGCGATCCCGTCGATGGTATGGGTCGTCCGGATCAGTCGGGTAGGTCACAGCATGCCTCTTCTGCGAGGAATCAATGCCCGTGGGACGCGCCACGCACAGCGCGGGATCACAGCATTCGGTTCCATGAATCTGCTACACGGCTGGCGCTACACGGCCACTCGTCGGGCTGAGCCCTACAGGTCCAGGTTCCGGTACACCTCGCGCCGGTGACCGACCACCACGACCCGGACCACCCGGGCGGCGTCGTCGACGGCGTAGATCAACCGGTAGTCGCCGGAGCGCACCCGCAGATACGGCCGGTGTCCCTTGAGGGGCTTGGTGCCTGGCGGGCGCGGATCGGTGGCAAGGGCGCGCATCGTAGCCAGGACATCCTTGCGGGCGGCGGCGTCCAGCTGGCGGAGCGCACGGCGCACGCGAGGACGCGTGGCGACGGTGTAGGGCGCCACCGCGGGCTCAGTTCCCGAACTCGGCTTCGAGCTCTTCCAGCGGGATGTCCTCGCCGGGCTCGTCCCACGAGGCGTCGGCCTCGGCGGCGTCCTCGGCGTCCTCAGCGGCGCGGAGCGCGTCGAGCACCGACTCGGGGACGATGGCGGCGACACGCTCACCTGCGATCGTCACGTGGGTGATGACGCCGCGCCGTGCATCACCGACAGCGTCAGCGAGCAGCTTCGGCTGCTCCGCTGGCAGTTCCCGCGCAGGCTCACTCACACGGCCAGTGTACGTACGTGCCGGTGTTTGCAGCCAGCGCTCTCACACACGCGCGCGCGGGATGCGTCGGCTTCACCATGAACCGGCACGGCCGCGGAGCATCCCAGCGAGCCCGTATGGAGAATCCCGGCCAACGCCGGTCAGCCCCGCGTCGAGGACCAGGCCGAGGGCCTCGCCGCAGAGCTGGAGCGCGTTGGCGATGGCCTCGGCCATGACGATCGACGGCCGCCGCTTCGCGTTCTCCAGCTGCGACCACATGCCCACGCTGCGCCCGGCCGCCAGCTCGGCCTGCTCCGTCGTCAGGCCGAGCTGGCGGCGCCGGGCGCGGAGCACCTCAGCAACAACGCGCGGGTCGCCGTCCCGGTGGGCGGGTGCGAAGTCCGACGCCGCTCGGGTCGCTGCGCCGCTCTCACGTCGAGCGGTGGGTCAAGGCGATGCAGATGGCTCCGCGCGGCGAGGGCAAGCCGCCGGGCCTCGCGCCGGGCACCATTCGTACGCGCTTCAACAACGTCCGCGGCGTCCTGCGGGCCGCTGTCCGCGACCGGGTCATCGCGTCCGACCCGAGCGACGGGATCATGCTGCCGCGGGCCCGGTGCGCCGAGGCGGCCATGACGCTGCCCACAACCGGGCAAGCGCGAGGGCTCATGGATGCGGTGCCGGGCCGCTGGCGGGCGTTCGTGGCGCTGTGCGCGTTCGCGGGCCTGCGGCTCGGCGAGGCCGCGGCGGTCCAGGCAGGCGATATCGACTTCCTGCGCCGCACGCTGAACGTCTCACGGCAGGTGCAGCGCGCCGGGTGGGGCAAGGTGGAGATCCGGCCGCCGAAGTACGGCAGCGAGCGCAGCGTGTACCTCGCCGACGCCCTGGTTGAGATCCTGTCCGTCCACGTCGCCGAGCATTGCCCCGGCGACGATCCGGCCCGCTGGCTGTTCGGCACCGCCCAGCCGCCGCATCAGAACACGGTCGGCTACTGGTGGCGGCAGGCGTGCACCGCCACGAGCTGCGGCACGGTCAGGCTTCACGATTTGCGGCACTTCCACGCCACGGCAGTTTCGCGGCAGGCTGCGACGTGGTGACCGTTCAGCGGGCGCTCGGTCACAAGAGCGCGACCGTCACCCTGGCCACGTACGCCCATCTCTGGCCGACCGCAGAGGACCGGACACGCGCCGCCGCAGCGGCGATGCTGGCCGAAACACTGCAGAAGTGCGGACTCTGTGCGGACCGCCGGGAAGGCGTGAGGCTGTGACCAGGATGTACGTGCTAGATCGCACGTTGAAGCAGAACGCCTGCCCGGCAAGGGCCCGGCATCCCCCGACCTGCCACAACCCGACCTATCCTTGGCCTGACCTGGGGAAATACAGCCGGTTGGCTGCCGTTGGCTGAGACGGGCCGCCGCGCGTACTACCGCCACGCCCTCCAGGAAGTGGCCGAGACCGGATACACCGGCAGGCTGAACGATCCCCCGCTCACCCCAGGTCCAGGCAGGATCGCCGCGATCCCCGAGATCCGCCTGATGCTCGCGTGACCTGTCCGCTTGGCCGGCCGGAAATGAGGTGGGGAACGCAGCAGGCGGCCGCGTTGTAACTAGACGCAGGCGCTAGCGGGAGACGGTGAGCGGCTGGACGCTGACGCTGCCTACGCTCCATCCGGGCGGCCACAGGCCCGATAACGCGATAACGCCGCAGGCCGCAAGCCAGGGCAGCGTTACCGGGCGTTATCGGCGAGCGCGTATCCGCAGGCAGACGGGCTGTAGGCGATGTTTAACGCTTACGGGCCTGACAGCGCGGCACCGGGTCCGCTGACCGCTCCGGTCTCGCCTACCTTCTACATCTCGCTACCTTCTTACATATGGACGAGAGCGAGGGAGAACCGCCGGGCTGGCTACAGCCGATACGGGACCAGCTGGCACAGGCAGTGGCGGCCCAGCTCGCGCCTGTGACCGAAGCGTTCCAGGCGCTTGCCGCTCAGCTCGTGCAGCAGGTCGCGGATCAGCTCGCGCAGGACATCACGGAGCAGGTCGCGCTCGCGCTGAACGCGGGGATCGTCCAGCTCACCGCAGGAGTGTTGCAGCAAGCCCGGCCGCCCAGCGTGGTTGCCAGCGGCGGCCTGGAGATGCCGGCGATCAGAATCGTCGCGGTAGGCGACGTAGGCACGGCCACGGAGACCGCGTCGGTAACCGTGGTGGAGAACTTCCGTTCTGACCGCTCCGGCACAGTGGACCCGTACCTGTACGCGGCGATTCTCCTCGTGCTGGTCGCGCTGGTCATGCCGGCCGCCCAGGAGCTTCTGCCATCGGAGGTCCGCGACATGCTGAACGGCTACTACGCCACTATCGGCCTAGCGCTGGCCGTTATCTGGCGGATGAACGACAACCGCAAGCGCTGACCATGCGTCCGTCAGCACCGGGGCCCGCCTGCTACTCCCCTATCCGGGAAACGGCGGTTGCCGCTCATCGACGATCACCGCGTTTAGCTTTGGCCCGGTCACGCAGGTTCATCCGTGCCGCAGGAGGTCCAGGTTGGAACCTGACGACCGGGTCTCGGATTCGACAACTCGGCAGGAAGGGCACCTGACGGATATTGACTTGAACGTTGCCGACGGCATGGATGACGGGAACAGGCGGATCGTGCAGGGCCATCGATTCAAAGGCCGACACAACCGAGGCGGCCATGCCGACAGCCGCGATTATCTGCGCCAGGTTGCGATGCCAGTTCTGGTTCCGTGCCTGGGCGTGCCGGGGTGCATACCGTTTGGCTCTTCTGGCACGGGTTGATTGCTTGGCTACTGAAGTCGCACCAGTCATGCCTACGTTGCCCCCGCGGAGACGGCCTCTCATTGGGCCGTACAAATCGCGGGCGCCCCCCATCAGACGGCCGTTGACCTTCCTAGCGATCCTTGGTCGCTAGGCAGGCGATCAAGACGCTGCGAATCTCGCAGACTGGTGGACCGGGGATCTCACGACTGACTGATTACTTCCGCTCGCCAAGTTACGGAGCCCTCCTACCGGCTCCTCGCCGGACGTCCTTAAGAGCACTCGAAACCTGGCGCTATCGGGCTCGCGGCATGCAATAAACATGTTTAACTGTGGCG